>NZ_CP150340.1:3417500-5565000 GCF_051474675.1 Sorangium sp. So ce406
AGGTGGACGTCTCCCTCGGCTTCTCGGGGCGTCGCGTGGCAATGCGCGGTGGAACGGTTTCGGCCGTCGGTCCGCGCGACGCGATCCTGCACGAGCTGGAGACGTGGCGCGCTGGGCAGCCCGCGGGTCGCCCCGGCACGGCGTCGACAGGCGGCGGGAGCACCGAACTGGAGGGGCTGAGGCTCGTCTGGAGCGACAGGGGCGACGCGCCAACCGAGAGCCTGTCGGCGGCCGGCGTGCGCCTGTCGCGCGCCGAAGGGCGGACGGCCATCTCCGCCCGGGAAGCGATGCTGTCCCTCGGACGCGCGGCGGTTTCGGTGCGAGAGGGCCGGCTGGTGATCGTCCGAGAGCAGGCGCGGTACCAGGTGAACGAACTGTCGGCTGCGGCCATCGACGCCGAGATCGCGCTCCCGGAAATAGAGCCTGAAAAGCAGGAGGCGCCCGAGCGCGGCGGCAGCACCCGGCCGGCACAGGTCAAGAGAGCAGCGGAAGACGCCGGCGGGGACGAGGCGGGCCAGAACCGGGGGGCTGCGATCCGAGAAGCCCTCCTGCGAACGGCCCGCGGGGTCGACCTGGCGCTCGGTGACGGGGCCAAGGTGGACGTGGCAGGCGTGACCGCGCGGCTCAAGCGCGACGTCGACATGCTCAACCTGGGGCCCGGAAGCCTCGCGGTGCGGCGCGAGGCAGGTTCTCTCGTGGTGGAGCTATCGCCTGGAGAGGCGGCGATCGCGTCGGTCGGCGCTGACGCCCAGCAGGCGCTCACGTTCCGGCTCCGCGTGCCGATCAGCGATGCGAAGGAGGTCCCGCAGGAGATCGTCGCGGACGTGCAGGGAGGACCCATCTGGCTGTCGACCCTCGGCGTCCACGAGGGCGACATGGGGCTGTTCGACGTGGCGCGCACCTCGATTGTCAGCCGCGCGCGGGTCGTCCTGTCGGCGGACGGCCAGACGCTGGGCATCGACGGTGAGGGGAGGTTGAAGAACCTGTCTCTGCGGAGCACGGCCCTGGCCGACGAGCCCATCGCTGGCCTGGATCTGGCGTGGCGGGCAAAGGCAAACGGCAGGCTGGATGGGTCCAAGATCACCGCAGAGGACGCCGAGGTCGACCTCGGCGCGCTGAGGTTGATCGCGCGGGGCGAGTACGAGCGCGCCGGGGCGTCACATCGGGTCCGCGGCAGCTTCGAGGTTCCCCTCACGGCCTGCCAGTCGATGCTGGACTCGGCGCCCAAAGGGGTCGTGGCGAAGCTCCACGGAATGCGGCTCGCGGGCTCGTTCGGGATCGAAGGGAAGCTCCGCTTCGATACCGGCAGCCTGGACAGGACATTCTCGCTCGACTGGGGCATCTCCAACACCTGCCGCGTGACAGAGATGCCGCCGGAGCTGAGTGTCGACCGCTTCAAACGTGCGTTCAAGCGCATGGTCCACGGGCCCGGTCGCCAGCGCGTGGAGATCGAGTCCGGGCCGGGGACCGCCGAGTGGGTCCCTTACGAAGACATCTCTCGCTTCATGGAAGTCGCCGTGCTGACCACAGAGGACGGCGGCTTCCATCGACACCACGGGTTCGACGACGAGGCGATCAAGAACTCGATCCGCGAGAACCTCCGCAAGAGGAGGTTCGTGCGGGGGGCGAGCACGGTCAGCATGCAGCTCGCCAAGAACCTCTACCTCGAGCGGACCAAGAGCGTGGCGCGCAAGCTCCAGGAAACCCTGCTCACGATGTACCTCGAGCAGGAGCTGACCAAGGAGCAGATCATGGAGCTCTACCTGAACGTGGTGGAGTTCGGGCCGCTGGTCTACGGCATCGGCGCTGCCGCGCGGCACTACTTCAACGCGTCGGCCGCGCAGCTCTCGCTCGGACAGGCGCTCTACATCGCGTCGATCCTGCCAAACCCGAGCGTGCAGCACTTCGACGCGAACGGCGAGGTGACGCCTGCGTGGAGCGGGTACCTGCGCAAGCTCATGCAGATCGCGCACAGGCGCCGTCGGATCTCCGACGAGGAGCTCGAGAAGGGGCTGCAGGAGACCGTCGTGCGAGGCTCGCCAGCGCCTCACCTGGCGCCGCGGCAGCCCGCCGGGGAAGGCGGCGAGGAGAGGCCGGAAGAGGAGCTGGGCGACGTCTGGACAGCGCCATGACCCGCGCACGCGCGGAACGGGCCCGGTGAATCTCCAGGCGCGCGGCGAGCTGCCGTGCCGGGCACGCGACGAGCCGCCCTTGGAATGGGCGACGCCCGACGGCCAGCCCTCTGCCTCTGGCCCGCGCGGACCGGGCGGTCAGCGCTTGAGCGCAGCGGTCCGGAGCTTCGCGAAGAAGGCGCGAAGCAGGGCGGCGCACTCGTCCGCGAGCACGCCCGACGTGACCGCGAAGCGATGGTTGAGCCGAGGGTCACGGCCGATCGTGAAGAGCGTATCCACCGCCCCCGCCTTCGGATCCGGACAACCGTAGACAAGCCGCGCAATCCTGGCATTCACGAGCGCGCCCGCGCACATGGGGCACGGCTCCAGCGTCGCGTAGACCGTGGCGCCCTCGAGCCGCCACCGGCCAAGCTGCCTCGCCGCTGCCCGGAGCGCGTCCACCTCGGCATGCCCGGTCGGATCCTGATCGATCTCTCGCCGGTTTCGGCCGCGCGCCAGCACGGCCCCGTCCGCATCGACGATCAGCGCCCCGACAGGGACGTCACCGGATGCTGCCGCGGCTTCGGCCTCCGCGATCGCCTCGCGCATCCGCAGCACGTCGACCGCATCCTCCGCCCGCGCGGCGGAGGAGAGGAGCACCTCTGCTCCATCATCCATTGCAGGTCTCGGGAACTGTCACACAACCGATCAGGCGCGCCCAGGAAGATTCGAACTTCCGACCCCCGGCTTCGTAGGCCGATGCTCTATCCAGCTGAGCTATGGGCGCTCTGGTGAAGGCAAGCAACAAGACGTGGCTACGCCACTGCACTCTCGCGTCGCGCTCAGTTGCGCGAAGTGAGTGCCGGCGTTTATACGCCCCCGAGCCAGCTGTCAAAGGAAAAGTGATAGGCCTGAGCGGGCTCACTCCGACGTGCGGCTTTCGGGGACGAACGCGGCTCCGTTCTCGCTGCCGTATCGGGCACCCCGCCTCCGGGGACGTGAGGTCCGGGGCACGAGGACGAGCCTGTCTTCCGAGAGCTCGCCCGCTGACTTGACCCGCAGAGGACGGGCGAGCGAACTGCGCATTGCGCCGATCCGCCGCCCATCGAGCCGACTGCCGGGGCAGCGCCGGACAAAAACATGGCGCGCGGCGATTCCATCAGGGAATGGCCGCGCGCTTTCGAACGCTCTCGAACGGCAAGGCGAAGCTCGAATGAGGCGAGAAGCGGAGCGCAGGCCAAGCTGAAGGAACGGAAGCAATCGTAAGCCAAGCAGCAGCCGAGCTATCGACGAGGCGAGATAAGCGCCAGCGAACGACCAAGCACAAGCCAACGAGGCCCTCACGAGGTGAGGAAGGCCGCGAGACGCTGCAGCCCACAGCGAAGAGCGCGGTCAATTCCGCCTTGAGCAGCCTCTGTGCCATCTCGGCGCGTCGTCCGCGGCGCGCTTCCAGCGCGTGACCTCAGGCGGAATCATCACGTTTCGCAACGGTTTCTCCGAGGGGACGGGCTCCCGAGCGGCCCAGGCTCGGGCAACGATGTCGCGCCGGAATCCGTGCTTCGCAATATTTGCAGACTCGGGCCGCGACGACGGGTGGTGGCTGATGACGCGTTGCGCTAGCGCGGTCCGCCAAAGAGGTGATCGTGCGGCGCGTCAGCATGGCAACGCTTGCAGAGCGTCAGGGCGCCGCGGTGCGTGGACGTGCCTTGAGCCGTCAGGATGACGTACTCCCAGTCGCCGCCGTCGGGGTCGTAGCCGGCTGGCCGCTTCACCATGGCCAGGAGCGTCACGGGCTCTGTCGAGCCCGCCGGGTAATGAAGTTCGACCACAGCGGCGCCGGGCGGGAGGACGCGAGCCGGGCCGAGCACCGGGTAGGGCGTGGCGGCCGCGTTGATCCGCACTTCCCCTTCCAGCTCGCCAGTGAAGTGCTGGGAGCGAGCTCGGCCGGTGGCGGACTTGAAGCTCGCGAGTTGCGGGGCGAGCTCCCAGGCGGCGGGCTCCGGGGCGGGGGATGCAGCGGGCGATGCAGCCGGCGCACGCGGCTCCGCGATGGGGCTCGAGCCGCCCTCGATCCACGCCGTCGTCTCCGCGGCGTCCCCTCGCGGGCGAGGCGGCGGCGCACAGCCGAGCGGCAAGGGGGCCCACCCCGAGGGGGACCGCGCCTCGGTCGCGACCACCGCCGACGCCAGGGACACGGCAGCGAGCGCGCAGCACGCAGAGAGCCAGGGTCGGGACCGGGACCGCACCGGTCGAGATGCTACACTGCCCGGGATGCACCTGGCCTCTTCCAGGCGAGGCCGCGCGTGGCGCGCCCTCTTCGCTGCAACGCTGGTCGCGCTGTCAGGCGCCGCGCTGATGGGAGGAGCCTCACACGCGGCGGCGGAGGAAGCGTCTCGCCGCGCCTGGCTGGGCGTGGAGCTGGAGCCCGGTCCGGCTGGAGGGGTGGTCGCGAAGCACGTGATCACCAGCTCGCCGGCGGCCAAGGCGGGCATCGTGGACGGGGACCAGGTCGTCGCGGCGGATGGCGTCCCGCTCGAGGATCCGAAGCAGCTCGTCGCGCGGGTCGCCCTCGCGGGACCGGGCAACGTGGTGAACCTCCGGATCCGGCGCGGCGGCCGAGAGCGGGAGGTCGCGCCGACGCTCGTGCCGTTCCCCGGGCACGATCAGATCCTGCGCCTCGACAAGCTCGGCACCTTCGCGCCGGCGTGGAAGTCGCTCGCCACCGTCGCGGGGACCGTTCCGGCCAACGTCGGGGCCCTGCGTGGAAACGTGGTGCTGCTCGATTTCTGGGCCACCTGGTGCGCGCCGTGCCGCTTGATGGCCCCGCAGCTCTCGAAGTGGCACGCGACGTACGCCGCGCAGGGGCTGCGGGTCGTCGGCGTGACGAGCGACAACGTCGGCGTCGCGACGAAGACCGCGCAGGCCCTCTCGATGCGCTACGCGGTCGCGTCGGACGCCTCGGAGTCGACCTCGGCGGCGTACGGCGTCAAGGCGCTCCCCACGATGTTCGTGATCGACAAGAAGGGCGTCATTCGCGAGGTGCTGGTCGGGTACGACCCGTCGCGGCACGCCGAGGTCGAGAAGCTCCTTCAGGCGCTGCTCGCCGAGCCCGCTCCGGCGCTGTGACGGCCACGAGGCCGCGCTCGCCCGCCGGGTAGCCCGCCATGCTGCTCTCCATCGACGAGTTCCTGTGGGCGCTGCGGCGCGACGGCTTCGCCGTGTCGACGGCGCAGGCGATCGACGTCGCGCGCGCCTGCGAGCTGGTCGGGTTCGGCAGCCGGGCGGCGCTGCGGGACGCCATCGGCGCGGTGGTCGTCGATCGCGCGGCCGACCTCCGCCGGTACAACGCCTCCTTCGACCGCTTCTTCTCGCCCGAGGGCGCGCATGTCGGGGACCTCTGGGCGCGCCTGCGGGAGCGCGGGTTCTCGGAGGGAGAGCTCTCGGCCCTCCGCGATCTGCTGAACGCCGCGGCGGAGCGCAGCGGCGTCTCCGGCGACGCCATCGGCTTCCAGGCGCTCGCGGGGACCGCCGGGGAGCTCGACCGCGCGCTCCAGTCGGCCGGGATCGCGCGCGTGCTCGCGCCGATGACGAGCTCGCTCCAGGTCGGGTTCTTCGCGCAGAGGGTGATGGACCAGCTCGGGGTGCCGGCCGTCGCGAGCGCGCTGCGGCGGATCCGGAGCGCGCTCGAGGAGGCGCTCGGCGAAGAGCGGGGAAGGGCGCTCGCAGAGGCGCTCGGCGCGGAGATGGAGCGGATGCGGCACCGCGTGCGCGAGCACGTGACGCTGGCGCTGCGGCGCTTCGAGGGCGACGAGCGGGCGACCCTGGGCCGCATGGATGTGCCGTTCGCCTCGCTCGGCGAAGGCGAGATGGAGGAGGTGCGCCGCGCCGTTCGTGCGCTGTCCGAGCGGCTCCGCGGCGCCGAGCGGGTCAGGCGGCGCCGTGCGCGGCGGGGCAGGATCGACCCTCACCGGACCCTGCGGCGCAGCCTCCAGACGGGCGGGGTGCCGTTCCACCCGGCGCGGCGGGCGCGCCGGCGCGACAAGCCGCGCCTCATGGTCCTGTGCGACGTGTCGGACTCGGTCCGCATCGCCGCGCGGTTCATGCTCGAGTTCGTCTGCGCGGCGCAGGAGCTCTTCGACCGGACACGGTCGTTCGTCTTCGTGAGCGAGCTCGCGGAGACGACCCAGCTCTTCGCGGCGCTGCCGACGAGCTCGGCGCTCGAGCGAATCCAGCGCGGTGAGGTGGTGAGCCGCGCGCACAACTCGAACTACGGGCGCGTCCTCAGCGCCTTCGAGGAGCGCCACGGACGTGAGGTCGACAGGCGGGTGACGCTCGTGATTCTGGGCGACGGCCGCACGAACTACTTCGCGGACCAGGCGGAGGTCCTCAGGAGGCTCCGGGACCGGGCGCGGGCGCTGCTCTGGATCTGCCCCGAGGGGCCCGGCGCCTGGGGGACGGGGGACAGCGCGATGCTGCGCTACGCCGCGGCGTCGACCAAGGTGCTGGTGGCCCGGACCGCGCGGGAGCTCGAAACGGCGGCGCGGGAGGTGGTCGCCCGGCGCGCTTAGGGCTATGGGTCGCGCCATGTCGCTCGATCAGAAGCTGCGGGAGCTCACGGCGCGCATCGAGAAGGGGGGCGCGCAGAAGTACCACGACAAGAACGCGGAGCAGGGCAAGCTGTTCGCGCGGCAGCGCGTCGCGCTGCTCCTCGACGAAGGGAGCTTCATCGAGGACGCGGCGCTCGCCAACGCGGTCGATCCCGAGCTGCCGGCCGACGGCGTCATCACGGGCACCGGGACGATGGGCGGGCGCCCCGTGTGCGTGATGGCGAACGACTCGACCGTGAAGGCCGGATCGTGGGGGCGCCGTACCGTCGAGAAGATCCTGCGCGTGCAGGAGACCGCGCGGCGCCTCAGGTGCCCGCTGCTCTACCTCGTCGACTCGGCGGGCGCGCGGATCACCGACCAGATCGAGATGTTCCCAGGGCGGCGCGGCGCAGGCCGGATCTTCTACAACCAGGTCGAGCTGAGCGGCCTGGTGCCGCAGATCTGCCTGCTGTTCGGCCCGTCGGCCGCGGGCGGCGCGTACATCCCGGCGTTCTGCGACGTCGTGTGCATGGTCGAGAGCAACGCGAGCATGTACCTGGGCTCGCCGCGCATGGCGGAGATGGTGATCGGCGAGAAGGTCACGCTCGAGGAGCTCGGCGGCGCGCGCATGCACTGCTCGGTCTCGGGGTGCGGGGACGTGCTCGTGAAGACCGAGGAGGAGGCGATCGCGTTCGCGAAGCGCTACCTCGCGCTCATGCCCCAGAGCTCCGCGGAGGCGCCGCCCCGCGCCGAGCCGCGGCCGGAGAAGGCGGGGCAGCGGCCGCTCGAGGACGTCATCCCCACCGACGAGAACAAGCCGTTCGACATCATGGCCGTCGTCGATGCCATCATCGACGAGGGCAGCTTCGTCGAGATCAAGAAGCTCTACGCGAGGGAGATCATCACGGGGCTCGCGCGGATCGAGGGGCGCGCGGTCGGGATCGTCGCGAACCAGCCGAAATACAAGGGCGGCGTGCTGTTCGTGGACTCGGCCGACAAGGCAGCGCGGTTCATCTGGCTCTGCGACGCCTTCAACATCCCGCTCCTGTACCTCGCGGACGTGCCCGGCTTCATGATCGGGACCGTCGTGGAGCGGCAGGGGATCATCCGGGCCGGCGCGAAGATGATCGCCGCGGTGAGCGAGGCGAGCGTGCCGAAGCTGTCCGTCATCGTGCGCAAGGCGTACGGCGCCGGCCTCTACGCGATGTGCGGACCGGCGTTCGCGCCGGACGAGTGCGTCGCCCTGCCGTCGGCGTCCATCGCCGTCATGGGGCCGAGCGCCGCGGTGAACGCCGTTTACTACAACAAGATCCAGGCGATCCCGGCGGGGCCAGAGCGCGAGGCGCTCGTCCAGAAGCTGCGCGACGAGTACCGGGCCGACGTCGACCTGGAGAAGCTCGCGAGCGAGCTCGTGATCGACGCGGTCATCCCGACCGCGAACCTCCGCCGCGAGGTGGCGCGCCGCTTCGAGCGGTACGCCGGCAAGGTCGAGGAACGGCCGCGCAAGAAGCACCTCGTGCCGCCGGTGTGAGCGGCGCGCAGCGCGCTGGCAGGCGGCGTCGCGGGCGCGGCGAGCGCGAGGGCAGCGAGGACGGGCGGCGAGGGCGGCGTGCTCGGCGGCGCGGCCGCGCGGCCGCGCGCGAAGGTGATGTAGACTCGCCCCGTGCTTGCCCGCAGATTTCCGCTCTCCCTCGCGCTGCTCGGCCTCGCTCTCGCGGCGGGTGAAGCGCGCGCCGACGCCCCGGCCCCGGCGATGGCACGCCTGCTTCGACCGCGCGCGGGGCGGCATCCGCTCGCCGATCCGCGCGGGCGCATCCCCGTGCTGGTGCCGCTCCCTGCGGGCGCCGACGCGCGGTCGCTCGGGCTGCTCCCGGTCGCGCCGGGCTTCGGGGCGGTCCGGCTCGCGCCCGGCGACGTCGACGCCTTCTCCGCCGCCCATCCGGGGCTCGCGTTGCTCACGGGGCCGCCGCGGCGACCGCTGCTGGATCGGTCCAAGGTGTGGATCCGGGTCGAGCAGTACCGGCGGGCCACCGGCGCCGACGGCAAGGGGGTGGTCGTCGGCGTCGTCGACACCGGTATCGACGTGACCCACCCGGATTTCCGGGACGAGAACGGCAAAACGCGGATCCGATGGATGCTGCAGGCCGGAAGCCCGAGAGGGCTGCACCCGTCGCTCGAGCAGACCTACGGGTGCGATGACCCGGCCCAGTCGTCGTGCGCGATCTTCTCCGACGCGGAGATCGACGCCATGCTCGCGAAGGGCGAGCCGGGACTCCCCCGCGACATCACGGGGCACGGTACGCACGTCGCCTCCATCGCGGCGGGCAACGGCGGGCCGATGGCGTCGGAGCGGCCGCGGTACGTCGGGGTAGCGCCCGCGGCCACGCTGATCGTCGCGGCGCCGTCGAGGCCCGGCGAGGGCTTCGACGATCCGGACATCCTCAAGGCGGTGCAGTTCATCTTCGACCGCGCCGACGAGCTGAACATGCCGGCGGTCGTCAACCTGAGCGTGGGGAGCGACTTCGGGCCCCACGACGGGACGAGCCCGCTCGAGGCCGGGCTCGCCGCGATGGTCGGCAGCGCGCACCCCGGACGGGCGATCGTTGTCGCGGCCGGCAACAGCGGCGCGCTGTACGAGGTCGACGGCGTAGGACCGATGGGGATCCACACGGAGGCGCACGTCTCGCCGCACGCGGAGACGCGGGTGCCCATCCGCACGCCGAGCGCGTCGAGCGGGCAAGGATACGTGTGGATCACCTTCCGGCCTGGAGACGAGGTGTCTGTCGGCCTCGAGGGACCCGGCGGCGAGGCGTGGATCGGCCTGGTCGATCCCGGGCATGACGCGGGCTACACGGGCGACGACGGCGAGACGACCGGCGCCGTGATCAACCGGCTCGCGAACGGGAAGTCGCCCATCACCGCGGACACGAACAGCGCGGTCGTGGCGTTCAGCGGGGCGTGGGAGGCCGGCGAGTTCGCCGTCCGTCTGAAGGGCCGCGGGGACGCGCAGCTCTGGGTGACGGGGCTCGGCGACGTCTCGCCGTCGCACGACCTCGGGCTCCAGTTCACGCGCGGCATCAAGCAGGGCACGATCAACGTGCCCGCGAGCCACCCTGGCCTGCTCGCCGTGGGGTGCACCATCAACCGCGTCCGCTGGAAGCCGCAGGGGAGCAAGGACAGCGTGCTCCTCCTGAACCTCGACGGCGAGGCGATCCACGAGGACAGCGCCTGCTATTTCAGCGCGGCCGGCCCCACGCCGTTCGGCGTCGCCAAGCCCGAGATCAGCGCGCCCGGCGGCCTCGTCGCGGCGGCCATGGCGAGCGGGGTGGACCCGCGCGACGGGCACGGAGGGCTGTTCGACATGCCCGGGTGCCCCGACGACGTGCCCTGCTTCGTCGTCGACGACCGCCACGCGATTGCCTCGGGCTCCTCGATGTCCGCGCCGCAGGTCGCCGGCGCGATCGCGCTCCTCTTCCAGATCGACCCGAACCTGAGCCAGGCCGAGGTCACGGAGGTGCTCCAGGCGGGCGCGCGGTACCCGAAGGGCGACGTGCCGCTCGACGCGCAGCTCGGTCCTGGCGTGCTCGATCTCGAGGGCGCGCGCCTCGCGCTGCAGGAGGCCGAGGCGAGGGGAAACGAGCCGGCGCTCGACCGGAGCTGGTACGTGCTGTCGAGCGCCTACGCCAGACCCGACCCATCATGGCCGGTCTGGGGGACGATCGAGATGCGGCGCCCTGACGGCTCGCCGCTGGGGGGCGGCGAGGAGAAGCTCACGGTCGCGCTCAGCGGCGGGGTGGTGCACACGCCGCTGCGGCAGGTGCGCCGCGGGCTGTGGCAGTTCGCGGTGGCCGCGCCCCGCGGCTCCGGCGGATCCACGCTGACGGTCGACGTGCTCTACGACGGCGTCTCGCTCGGCGCGCGCGAGCTCCCGATCGGGAGCGACGTGTGGATGGCGAACGGGGAGCTCGGGGCGGCGAGCGGCGCGTGCTCCTGCGCCGCGGCCGGCTCGGATCGCGGGCTCCCGTCGAGCCGCGTGGCGTGCGGCCTCGCGGGCGCCCTGGCGATGGCCGTCGCCGCGCGCCGGCGCCGGCACCGCTGAGCGCGACCGCGTGGAGCGCTGCGGCGGGCGAGCCACGCCGGGGCCCGGCGCTCGAGGCCGTCGTCGCGGCATCACGTCCGGCTGCCCTGCGGCGCCGTCCGTGTCACCGTGGCCGGGCGGCGGAGCAGGGTAGACCACGACAGCGATGGATCAGGACGCGATGGAGAAACGGGTGACCTCAGATCGACCTCCCACGGCAGAGACGGACGCGAGGCGCGCCAGCGCGCCGAGGCCGCTCCGGTTCGCGGCGCGCACCGGCTGGGATCTCTCGGAGAACCGCCTCGCGTCCGCGCTCGCCGAGGCCCGCCGAGCCGGGCGCGGCCTCGTCGACTTCACCGAGTCGAACCCGACGCGCTGCGGGATCATCGAGACGGCTCCCCTCATCGCGCGTCTGGGCGAGCCGCGCGGCGCGAGGTACGCACCGCTGCCGCTCGGCGACCCCGCCGCGCGCGCCGCGGTGTCGCGCTACTACAAGGAGCGGGGCCTCGACGTGGAGCCGGCCAGCGTCGTGCTCACGGCCAGCACCAGCGAGGCGTACGGCTGGCTGCTCAAGCTGCTCGCGGAGCGCGGCGACGACGTGCTCGTTCCGGTGCCGTCCTACCCGTTGCTCGAGTACCTCGCCTGCCTCGAGGACGTCGCCCTCACGCCGTACCCGCTCGTCAGGGAAGAAGGGTGGCGCATCGACCTCGGCGCGCTGGAGCGCGCCGCCGGCGAACGGACGCGCGCGGTGGTGCTCGTCCACCCGAACAACCCCACCGGCTCGTTCGTGCGCCGCGACGACGCCGCGGCGCTCGAGGCGATCGCCAGCGAGCGCGGCCTCGCCCTGATCGTCGACGAGGTCTTCGGCGACTACGCGCACGGAGAGCTCGCCCCGGACCGCCTGCCGAGCTTCGCAGGCCGGCGGCAGGCGCTGACGTTCGTTTTGAGCGGGCTCTCCAAGGTGATGGCGCTGCCGCAGCTCAAGCTCGGCTGGATCGCGGTCTCGGGGCCGCCGGAGCTCGCCGCGGCGGCGGTGGAGCGGCTCGAGATGATCGCCGACACGTACCTGTCGGTCGGCACGCCGGTGCAGCTCGCGCTGCCGGAGATCCTCGCCGCGCGCGCGTCCGTGCAGCGCGCGATCGGGTCGCGCGTGCAGGCGAACCTCGCGGCGCTCGACGCCGCGATCGCAGCCCGCGCCGGGGGCGCGGTCCGGCGGCTCCCGATCGACGGCGGCTGGTACGCGACGCTGGAGGTCCCGCGCGTCCACGACGAGGACGGCTGGGTCGAGCTGCTCGTCCGCGACGAGGGGATCATCGTCCACCCCGGCTACTTCTTCGACATGCCGCGCGACGGCTTCCTCGTGGCCAGCCTGCTGCTCGATCCGGCCGCGTTCGCGGAGGCCGCGCTGCGGCTCGTGGACCGGATCGCGCGCGCGATCAGCGGTGGATGAGGACCACCGTGGAGCGGCCGGCGTCGCGCGAGGCCCGCAGGCCATGCCAGCCGTCGGGCACCGGCGGGTCGGTCCAGGCGAACATCTGCTTCGCGTCGATCGGGGAGAGGTTCACGCAGCCGCCGCTCTTCAGCTCGCCCCAGGCGTCGTGCCAGTACGCGCCGTGCAGCGCGTGGGGGCCGTGGAAGTTCTGCACGAACTGCACCTCGGAGTGGACGATGTTGTCGTTCGAGCTCGACACCATCGTCGCCGTCACGAACTTCCCGTCGATGCGGAAGCGCCCCGTCGGCGTCGCCGCGGTCTCGATGGCAGGGATGCCCTTCCTCGGGACGCCGCCGCGGCCCGGCGAGATGAGCGTCGCGAAGACCGGGGTGAGCTCCTCGTAGGCGACGAACCAGCCGCCGAGCACGCTCACCTCGATCCACTTGCGCGGCGGCGTGGAAGGATCGTTCTCGCCCTCGAGCGGGGAGCGCTTCGCCGCCTCGATCACCACGGCGTCGTCCTCGAGCACGTAGATGCCGGGCTCCTGCGTCTCCAGGTACCGCTCGCCGTCCTCGACCTCGGCGCGACCGGTGAGCCCGACTGTGGCGAGGCGCGCGAAGGACGCGCCGGTCGGCTCGAAGCGGCCGCCGGCGCCCCGCTGGTACTTCGGTCGATCGACCTTGCGGAAGAACGCGAGCGGGAGCGAGCGCCCGTCCTTCAGCCATACGCCCTGGAAGCCCGAGCGCGGGTAGGGCTTCAGCCGATCCTTCGGCATGTATGCCTGATCCGAGGTCACCACCCAGGTCCGATCCTGCGCGTCGAACACCTGGGTGAACGCCACCGTCGAGCCGTTCACGATGCGGTCGCGCCCCTCGCGCACGAGGTCGCCGAACGGAAAGAGCGCGGGGGCCGCGACGCCCGCCGGCTTCAGATCGACCCCCACGAGGGCCTCGTCGACCTCCCGGATGGCGTCATCGCTCGAGCCCTCGGCCGCGCGCACCTTCGCGATGTTCGCGAGGTGCTCCGCGAGATCCCACTCGGCGCGCCGCTGCTCCTTCGCGCCCGGGAGGGCGCGGTAGCGTGGGGCGCCGGTCGACTCGGCGTAGTTGTACGGCCACGGGGAGTCGGTCCGCGGCGCGTGCGGCCGCAGCGCGGCCACGACCGGGTCGTTCGGATCGACCGTCGCGGCGGCGCCCGCGCAGACGTAGCCCCGCGGCTCGACGGCGTACCACGCGTCGCACCCCTCGCCCGGCGTCCGCGCGGCCTCGACGCTGCCGCCGCGCAGCGCGACGGAGCCGCCGAGCCCCAGGTAACCGCTCCAGCCCCGCGTCGGGTACGGGCCGGGGTTGATCCAGGCGAACCGCGCCTTCGAGTAGATGCGCGCGCCCCCCTTCTCGACCGCAGACGGCGCCGCCTCGGCCTCCGCGGGCGCCGCCTCGGCCTCCGCGGGCGCCTTGTCGACGTGCGCGGCGGGCTCGACCGCTTCGGCGCGCGGAGCGTCCGCTTCGGATGCCGCGCGTGGCGCCTCTGCTTCCGAGGGCGTGCGCGGAGCGCTCGACGCGGCGGGCTGCTGGGGGGCGTCCGCCTCGAGCGGCTGCGGCGAGCCGGCGGCGGGGCTCTCTTCGGAGCAAGCGGCGGCGCCCCCCGACACGATCGCGCACGCCAGGGTCGCGAGGAGCAAGGAGGACGGTGAGCTACCCATGCAAGCAGGGGAGACTACTTGCCAGGACCCACCGCGGACAAGCGAACGGCGCCGGGGCGGACGCCCTGCTCGCGCTTTACAGCCTGCCGAGCACAGCCACCACGAGCAGGATGACCCCGACGACCGCCGCGGTGATCATCATGAGCCTCGTCAGCCGCGGCTTCAGCCACCTCCACAGGACGAGGCGAGCCACCTTCCACAAGAGCACCAGGATCTGCCGGAGTACCTTGCCCACGCCGAGAGCGTAGCGCAGTCCCGCGACCCGCGCCCCCAGCGCGCGTCAGTCGATGTCCACGCTCACCTTCGAGGCGTAGCTGCCAGGGGAGGGGAAGGTGATCTCGCGGAGCGCGCCGGCGACACACTCGGCCGCCTCCTCGCCGCGTTCGTCGGCGCTGGAGACGCCCACGCTCAGCGGCTTGCCGTCGGTGTCGATGTAGAGCGTGGCCTTGAGCTGGCTCGCGCCCGCCTGGCTGCGGCAGGACTCGAGCGCCGGCCGCGCCTTCTTGTACGGCGTCCCGAGCTGGTCGGGCGTCCACGCGACGGGCGGGCGCTCGTCGCTGCTCGGCTCGAAGGTGAAGCTGTTCTCCGCCAGGCCCTCCCCGCCGACCGGCTTCGGCCACCGCGTCGACTTCAGGATCTTGAGCATGCACGCCTCGGTCTCACGGTCGCCCAGCGTCGAGTCCTTCACGAACGCCCAGCGCGCGGTGCCCTCCTCGGTCACCCGGACCTTGAAGCGGATCTCGCCGCCGAGATAAGGGATGCGCTCGACGCCCTTCTCGTAGCAGCGCGAGAGCCGAGGCGAGACGCGCTGGAACGCCGCCTGCACCTTCTCCTCGTTCATCCCGCCGATCTCGGACCGCGAGTTCATCGACGGGCGCGACTCGGTGACAGGCTCGGCGTCGAGCATCTCCGGCGTCGCGGGCGCGGGCTCGGCGCCGCCACAGCCCAGAACGGACGCGAGCGACGAGACAACAACGAGGGTGAGGGAGCCCCTGAGGAAGCGAGTGAATTTCATGATCCGACGGCGACTCTATACGAGCCTCGTCTTCGGCGAAAAGAGGGCGCTGCGGGGCGCGCGCCTGTCCAGTGCCTGTGAGAGATTCTACGCCATCGCCAGCGCCGACGCGCCGCTCCAGACGCTGGTCCGCTCCGAGAGCAGGCGCCCGTGGCGCGCTCGGTAGAGGCGCAGCGGGGAGGGGCCGTCCACGAGCGCCTGAGCGCAGAAGATGCGAGGAGGCGCGCCGGAGCGCACGGGCGCGTCACTTTCACGGTGTGTATGGCCGTGGATCACGTGGAGGTGGTCGTGCTCGCGGAGGAGCGCCATGAGCTCCGCGCTGTTGATGAGCCCGTCCAGCCATTGCATCGCGCCGATGGGATGGCGGAGCGGCGGGTGGTGCTGGGCGAGCACGAGCGCGTTGCCCGAGCGCCGCGTCTCGGCGGCCAGCGAGGCGACTTGCGAGAGCTCGTGCGCCGCGATCGCGCCCGCCGAGCGGGTCACCGGCTGCGCCATGGCCGTCGACACCGCGGCCACGACGGCCCCCGGGAGGGCGACGGTCGTCCCTGGCCCGCTCGTCGCCGCGAAGGAACGGAGACAGCCGAGGAGGGCGCGCCCCCAGGCGTCGTCTCCCGTATACGCGTCGTGATTGCCAGGTACCAGCGTGACGCGCGACGGATCCCATCCGCTCTCCGCCAGCACCGCGGCGAGCACCTCGAACTGCGCGGAAGTCCCGTCCTCCGTGAGGTCGCCGGTGAGCACCAGGTGGTCCGCCCCGCTCCGCCTCGCCTCGACCAGCGCGGTCAGCGCGCGACGGCGGCGTTGCGCAGCGTCGATCGGGCGGCCGAAGCTCAGGTAGCGAAGCCGCCACCGCTCGGCGCCGCGGCGCCGGTCGTGATCCGCCTCGAGGAGATGAAAATCCGTGAGGTGCGCGATCGTTGTCATCCACATCATCGTGACATGCGACCCACGTCGTTCCCGCGACATCGACGCAAGCTCTCGGCGACGCGATCCGCCCCTCCGAGAGGCGCCTTGAGGCGCGGCCACACGCTGAAAATCGCGACCGGACACCCGTCCTCCCTGGGCGGCACGGAGACGCGCTGTGACGCCTGTGACGCCTCGAGGCCGCGCGCGCGACGCGCTCATGACAGGGCGACTGGCGCCCTCCCGACGGCGCCATGCGCGGCCCTCCGGGACTCGCGTCCATCGCGTGACGCGCCGGGCGTCTGTGGTGGTGGGGGCTCGCTACGGCGCGGGCGCAGCGCTCCCGGGGACGGGGAGGTCGCCCGCGTTGACGTGGTCGCTTTCCTCGTTGTCCTCGAAGGTGTTGTCCTGAGCCACCGTCGGCGCGTGCGCGCCCTGCACGACCAGGCCGAACCGGTTGCCCGTGGAGCGGGAGCTCGCGAGCGCGCCGTCGCTGTCGTCGAAGAGCAGCCCGGCGCGCGCGCAGCCCTCCACCTGCACCGAGCTCACCTGCGTCGTCGAGCGCAGGACCAGGAGGCCGTCCGCCATGTCCGGCACCGACTCCAGCCGTCCCTCGTCGCTCAGGGTGGCGAACGTTCCGCCGTCGACGCCCCGGACGAGCGTCTCCTCCACCCGGCCCGGCGAGGACAGCAGCAGCACGCCTGACGCGCGGCTCTCCAGGACCGCCGACCGCTGGATGACGATGCCCGCTGCCCCACCGCTCAGCAGGCCGACGCCGCCCATGCCGTCGCGCTCCTCCGGCCGCGTGCGCTCGATGAGGCTGCCCTCGAGCTCGAGATCGGCGCCCTGGGAGGCCGCGACCCCGGCGACGTGGGCCTCGAGCACATAGGTCGACGCCAGCGTGGCGCGCGCGCCCTGCACGAGCACGCCGGCGGCGCGATCCCGATGGATCGGGCTCGCGCGCGTGCCCTCGACCACCACGCCCGAGGCCGAGAGCTCCCCGCCCGAGACGAGCACGCCGACGTCGCCGGCCCCGCGCACGACGCTCGACGACAGCGAGAGCGCTCCGCCCCGCTGCTCGACCGCGATCCCGAGGCGGTCGTGCTCCGCGGCCGCGCCCTGGAAGAGGTTGTTGTGGGCGTCGACCTTCGTGCCCGCGTCGGTGATGAGGAGCTGCGCGTCGCACGCGCCCGACAGCACGCTGGCGGCGAGCGACGCGAGGGCGCCATGCTCCACGATCACGGCGCCGGAATCCTGGACCGCCGCCGCGGGGGCCGCGATGAGGCTGTGCGCCGCCACGAGCGACGCGCCGGCGCCCGTCACCAGCAGGCCAGTGCGGTGATCGATAAGGGCGCTGGCATCGAGCGTGAGCAGGCCCTCCTCGAGGAGCACGCCGACGCCGTCGCCCGTCCCCTCCTGCGGGGCCACGGCCTCCAGCAGGTTGCCCTCCGCGACCACCTCCTGCGCCTCGGAGCTGATCCGCAGGTTGACCGTGCCGCCGATCAGCGCGTTGTCGGCGAGCTGCGCCCGCGCCCCCGAGAGGACGAGTACGTTCGTCCAGGTGTCGCCGTCGACCCCGCCCGCCCGTGCGACGAGGCTGCGGGACATGTCGAGGCTCGCGCCCGGCTCTGTGACCACGACGCCGCTGCCGCTCGCGCCCGTGACGCGCACGTCGCGCACCGCCACCGTCGCCGCCTGGACGAGCAGCCCGATCGAGGGGCTGATCACGCTCACGCCGCGGACGCCGGCGCCCTCGACGTCGTGGAACCAGACCGCGCTGACGTTGCCGCTCGCGTCGCTCTGCTCGCCCCGGAGCGTGACCCTGGTGGCGCACCGCCCGACGATCTCGATCGGCTGCGTGACCTCGATCGGCTCATCGTACTCGCCCTCGGCCAGGACGACGCGCCCGCCCGCCTCCACCGCCCCCAGCGCCTCGGCGATCGTCGCGAACGGCCGCTCCCGCGACCCGGCGCCGTCCCCTCCGCCGTACCCGGGATCGACATGAATATCGCCGGGTATCTCGACGACCTGGCCCCACGCCCCCTCGCCGCAGCCGTCCGGTCCGTCGATGGAGACACATCCCTCTTGCGGAAGCGCGAATGTCCCTTCCGGGCATCGGGCCATCGTCGGATGACAACCCCCGTCCTCCACGAACTCCGCCGCACAGCCGGGGATCCCGACTTCGATGCAGCCGTGATCGTGCTGCGGGATCGTCCCGGGCGCGCAACGCTCGGGCGCGGGACGACAGAGGCCGTCGTCCCCGATGAAGTCGCCGACGCAGCCCTGGATTCCCACCGTGATACAGCCGTTCGGGCCGAGGAGCTCCCCCGGAAGACACGTGAGTCCGCCCTCGTCCCGAGGGGCGCTGTACGGCGGGAGCTCGGTGCTCTCGCAGCCGAGGAGGGAGGCGGCGCACAGGCAGGCAGGGGGAGAAGAGAAGAGACGCCGGAGCGTCGAGAGTCCAAGCTTCGCGCGCGACACCTCAGGAACGTAGCAGATCGCTCCTCGCGCATGCCGGCAACGCGCGCTTTTCCTCGTCCTTCATCGCCGCTCGAGGCCGGACATTCAGAGGCGTGACCCGGACAGCCGCACGTCGGCGCGCGCGAAGGCGCGCTCGAAGCGCGCGTGTGCGGCGTCTGCCTCCTCTTCCCTGCCCTGTGCGCGCAGGCTCTGCTCGAGCCCGCAGAGCGACCAGCCGTTGTCGGGGTTCCGCCGCAGGTCCTCCCGGTAGACCGCCTCGGCGTCGCGCGGGCGGCCGGCCTTGAGGAGCGCCGCGCCGAGCGTGTGCCGGACCGGCTCGGGCCAGTCCGGCGGCTCGAAATAGCGCAATGTGTCCTCGACGCGCGCGGCCGCCTCCAGCATGCCGATGGCGGCGCCGGTCTCGCCGCGCTCCGACGCGATCTGGCTCTCCAGCACGAGCGCGGCGATCTCGAGCAGGTCCTTCGCGCTGTTCATGCCGATCGTCGCGTCGCCGGCGCCCCCGGACGACATCGCCCGGAGCGCCGCCGCCTCGCGCGCGGCGTCGTCGGGGCGCCCCCTGGACGCGAGCGCGCGGCCGCGCGCATAGCGCCATATTCCCGTCGTGTAACGCTGCTCGGGCGGCGGCGCCGGCTCCGCGAGGAGGTCGTCCCACCGGCCGAACCGGACGAGCGCGAACAGCGGCGCAGGCCGGAACATCTCGAGCGTCGGCATGTGCTGCACGTGCTGGTCGGGCACCTCGGCGACGAGCTCTCGGGCGGCGCGCAGCGCGACGGCGCCGCGCCCTTCCATGCCCGCGGAGACCGAGAGGAAGTGCAGGTTGTGAGGGAAGTACATCATCGGATAGATGCCCTCCGGGCGCTGCTCGCGGATGTACCGGCGATCGACCTCGGCGGCGCGCTCGTTCGCGTCGGAGGCGTCCGCGTAGCGACCGACGCGAAAGAAGATGTGCGACGGCATGTGCACGAGGTGCCCGGCGCCCGGCGCGAGGCCGGCGAGCCGCTCGGCGCTCGGCAGCGCCC
This sequence comes from Sorangium sp. So ce406, assembly GCF_051474675.1. Classification (NCBI taxonomy): domain Bacteria; kingdom Pseudomonadati; phylum Myxococcota; order Polyangiales; family Polyangiaceae; genus Sorangium; species Sorangium sp. So ce406. Next base: position 3,436,828 of record NZ_CP150340.1, read on the forward strand.
GCTCGGGCGCGGGCGACGCCTCGATCGCGTGGATGAGGTAGTGATTCGCGCCCGTGTGCTCGGGATCGCGCTGGAGCACGCGCTCGAGCGTGAGGGCAATCTCCTCGGTCCCGGGCTGCGGCCGGCCGTCGAGCGTCCAGAGATCCCACGGGCGCAGGTCCATGAGCGCCTCGGCGAAGAGGACGCTGGCGTCGAGGTCGTCGGGGTAGCGGCGGGCGAGCTCGCGCATCGCGTTCGCATACGCGCGGTCGAGGGCGCCTCGGTCGCCGCCCGGCGCGGCGGCGTGGCGCGTCGCCAGCGCCTCGATGTACGCGCGCTCGGGCTCGCTCGCGGACGCGGCGAGCGCGCGCGCCTCCTCGATGGCCTCGAAGGCGGCCCGCTCCCGCGCGGGATCGGCCGGCTGGTTGATGTTGGGGCCGAGCGTGAGCGCGACGCCCCAGCGGGCCATGGCGAGGCCGGGATCGAGGCGCGCGGCCTCCTGAAACGCCCTCTTCGCCTCGTCGTGGTTGAACGCGTAGACGAGCCTCAGCCCCTGATCGAAGTAGCGTTGCGCGATCTGCGATGAGGTCGTCACGGGGTGATGCAGAGAGCCGATGTCCCCGAACAGGGGGACGCCGTCGGCGTCGGGCGCCCCCGGGGTCTCCACGCCGGGAGGCGGCTCCGCTCCGGGCGAGGGGGGGCGTGGCTCCGCGCCGCACGCGGCGAGGGCGGCGCAGGACCAGAGAAGGGGCAGGGTGAAGAGCGCGGGTCGAGCTGTCATGGGCACCTCGCTGGAGCTCGGAAGCGTGAGCTCCGACGGTCCAACATCCCCTCGCGGGGTCGCTTTGCCTCGGGCGCCGCCCTCCGGCGTGAGCGCGGAGGTCGAGCCGAGCGAGGCCCATGCACGCGCGGTTCCCGCCGAGCGGGAAGGCAGCGCACAGAAGGCGCGGGGTGCGCCCAGGCTGCTCGTCGCGCCCGCGCGTTGCTCGATGGACGGACGGCGTGACTTGCGGCAACCTCGGAGCATGACGACGTGCAGGGATGAAGCTCTCCGCTGGGTTCACCGCTATGCGATCGGCGGGGCCGCGTTCGCCGCGCTTCCGCTCCCGATCTCCACCTCCGCCGGGCTCGTCGCGATCGAGACCCACATGATGTCGATGGTCGGCCAGATCTACGGCGAGACCGTGGGATCCGTGGCGACGACCGCCGCCGGCGGGAGCTTCGCGATCCTCGGGCAGGGCCTCAAATTCCTCGCCACGCGGGCGGTCGGCTTCGTCCCCGTGATCGGGCCGGCCATCAAGATGACGATCGCCGGGCTCACCATCGAGGCGATCGGCCACGGCGTCGTGGGGCACTTCGAGCGGAAGTACCCGGGCAAGACCTTCCAGGCGCCGTGAGCCTTCCGCGCGCGGGCCTTCCGCGCGCGCGACACGCGGGCGCGTCGTACGCGCGAAAGGCCCGCGCCGCGCGTCGTCCCGATCGCGCGGCGCGCAGCGGACGGCGCGCGCTCTCGAGGGGCGTGGGTGCTAGCAGCCGCTGCAGGCGACGGGGCAGGTCCCGTTCACCGGATCCTGGCAGCTCACGCTCGGCGCGTCCGCGCTGGTGCCGTAGTCGCAGCAGAGCGTGCCGCCGACGCAGCACGTCTCGCCGCAGCAGGTGCCCTCTTCGCAGCCGAACCCGGGGGCGCACGGGTCCTTGCACTCGCCCTGGATACAGGCCTGTTCCGGAGCGCAGGTCGTGCCGCACTCGCCGCAGTTGTGCGGATCGTTGACCAGGTTCACGCAGGTCGGGCCGCAGCACGAGAGCCCTTCCTCGCACGTGCACGCCACGCCGCCCGCGCCCCCCTCGCCGCTGGAGCTGGTGGTCGTGACGACGCTCGTGGTCGTCGTCCCGGGCTCCGCGCCGCCGCCGGAGGCGCTCGATGCGGTGACGTACGTCGGCAGAAGGTCCACGGTGCCCGGGTCAGCTTCACATCCAGCGACGGCGAACCATGCAGCCAGCGACACCAACGCGATCACCCGATGACAGGGCATGAGCACCTCCAAACCAAGAATGACACTACCACGGAGGGTCACGGCCACACGAGGGGCATGGAGCACGACGCGCCGCGTGCAGCGGGCGTCATCGCAGAGTCCGCTGCGCGCAACGCGACGGCCCGCGCCAGCACGGTCGCGCGGCGCATGCGACATCAGGGTGTGATGAGCTTGCAGTCGGACAAGACCCCCGTGTACCAGTCATCCGCCCTGTCGAGCCATGCGCCCTCGCTGGACCAGCGGATGCCCGGCCTCTTCATCTTGCCTTCGACGGTGTAGGTGCACTTCACCGCGAACCGCGCGGACGGCAGCTTGGCAGTGAGGGCGGGCTCGCTCCACAGGCCGGCGGCGAGGAACTGCACGCGATCGGTCGTGGTGTAAGGGCGGAGCAGCTTCTTGTCGTCCGCATCGCCCTTGGACCAGCCCTTGGTCGGCGACTCGAACGCGCAGTGGCGCCCGTTGATCTCCTCGGACGACCAGCAGGCGAGATCCTTGATGTCCGAGGACACGAGGGTGACCTCGACCTGGGACTTGTCCCCGGGCTTCCACTTGGGGCCGGCGGTGCCGGGCGTGGGCTCGCGCCCGAAATAGGCGAACGCCGCGGCCAGGCCGCCAATGATGATCAGGAACAGGATCATGCTCTTGCCGAGCGACCCGCCCTGCGGCTGCGCGGCCGCGCGGGGCCGCGCGCCGCCCTTCTTGCCCGCCGGGCGCCTGGCGGCTCCGGCCTGCTTCGCTGGCCGCGAAGCCCTGGCGGGCGCCGCTGCGTCCGCACGGGAAGCGGCCCGGCTCCCGCCGTCCTCCTCCGTCGTGGTGTCCTGCGCGCCAGCCTCGTCGGCCGGCGCGTCGTCGTCGAGGCGGTCCTTGTCTTCGGAGCTCGTAGCCATCGCGGCGCTTTATGTACCGGAGCGCGCCCCCGACTCAAGCATTCCGTGGACCGAACGGCGGCGGGAGATCGACCGTCTCAACGCGCAGCCCTTGTTGTAGGCTGCGCTCCCAATGACGTCCGATGCCAGAAATCCCCGCGCGTGCATCCTCGGGACAGGCCGCGCCCTGCCCGCCGCCCAGGAGCGCGCAGCGCCGAGCGACGCGCCGCCGGCGGACGGCGCCCCGAGCCAGGCGAGCGCGGGCCCCGAGCGGCGCCGCGCCGCGGCCGGCGAGACGACGAGCGACCTGGCGGCGAGGGCGGCCAGGGCGGCCCTCGACGCCGCCGGCCTCGGGCCGCGCGACCTCGGGATGATCATCCTCGCCACCTCGAGCGGCGACGCGCCGATGCCGGCGACGGCCGTGTACGTGCAGCAGAAGCTCGGCGCGGAGCTCATCCCGTCGTTCGACCTCTCCGCCTCGCTCACGGGCTTCCTCTACGGGCTCTCGGTGGCGAACCAGTTCGTCACGGCGGGGACCCTGCGGCACGTCCTCGTGATCGGCGCCGACCTGCTCTCGCGCCGCCTGGATCCGCGCGACCGCGCCGCGGCCGCGCTCTTCGGCGACGGCGCGGGCGCGGTCGTGGTCGGGCCGGCGGCCGGCGACGGGCGCGGGATCCTGAGCGTCAGCCTCCGCGCCGACGGGAACAAGGCCGACGTGGTCCAGGTGCCCGGCGGCGGCTCCGCGGAGCCGCTCACCCAGGAGCGGCTCGCCGACCTGCGGCACGCCGTGCGCGTGAACCACGCCGAGCTGCGGCGCGCCGTCGAGGAGCGCCTCGGCGGGCAGGCGCTCGCGGCGCTCGTGGCCGCGGGGCTCACGCCGGCGGACCTCGACTGGGTGATCCCGCACCACGCCGACGCCCACCTCGCCGGGCTCCTCGCCGAGCACCTCGGGTGCCCGAGGCAGCGCGTGCTCGGCGCGCTCGACGGGGGCAACGCGGCGGGCGCCAGCGCCGGGTCGGTCGCCATGGCGCTCGACGAGGGGCTCCGCGACGGCCGTATCCAGCCCGGGCACCGCGTGCTGCTGTGCGCGCTCGGCGCCGGCCTCACCTGGGGCAGCGCGGTCGTCCGCGTGTGAGCCGGCGGCGCGCCGCCGGCTCATCACGGGCGCGCGACGACATTACAAAGCGACGATGAGCCGTGCGCTTCGCCGCAGGCGCGTCGGGTCGGCCCTGGAGCCCGGGTCGAGCTCCGCGGCGAGGCGACCGGCCGCTCGGAGGCGCCGCAGGTCGCGGCGCCGGCGCTGGGGGGCATGATGAGCGTCGAGGCCGTCGCTCCGGAGAGCGTGTTCCAGGGCCGCTACGAGATCGTCTCCCTGCTGTGCAAGGAAGACCTCGCCACGCTCTACAAGGGACGACAGCTCGCCACCGGGCAGCTGGTCACCATCAAGGTCCTGCGCCCGGGCCGGGACGGCGGCTCTGCGGACGCGGCGCGGCGGCGCGGCGCGCGGTTCCGGCGGGAGATGCGCTTCTGCGCGCAGCTCCACCACCCCAACATCGTGCGGCTCATCGACTCGGGGCAGACGGACGCGGGGCAGCTCTACACCGTCTTCGAGTTCGTGCCGGGGCAGAGCCTGGCCGAGCTGCTGGCGGCCGAGGGCGCGCTGGAGCCGCGCGAGGCGCGGCACCTCATGCTGCAGGTCCTCGACGCGCTGAGCTGCGCGCACGGCCAGGGCGTGGTGCACGGGGATCTGCGGCCGGGCGCCGTCATGATCGTCCCCACGGGGGCGCGGCGGAACGCGCTGGTGCTCGACTTCGGGATCGGCGCGGCCGTCGCGGGCGCGCGGGGGGGCGGGGACGAGACGCCCGCCGGGGTGGAGGCGCTCTACGCGGCGCCAGAGCAGCGCCGCGGGTTCCCGCCGACGGCGCGATCGGATCTGTATGTCTGGGGGCTCGTGTTCCTCGAGTGCCTCACCGGCAGGCCCGCGGCGCCGGTCGGGGCGCGGCAGCCGGAGCACCCCCCGCCGGTCCGGATCCCGCCCGCGCTCCTCGGGCACCCGCTCGGGGTGCTCCTCCGGCGGACGATCCTCGAGGACCTCGGGGCGCGCGCGGTGACGGCCGAGAGCCTGCTGCGCGAGCTCGAGGCCTGCAGCGCCGACGGGCTGCGCCGCGAGGACCTGACCCGGCCCGCCGCGCCGCTCCGCCCGGGCGACGCAGGAGCGGAGACGGAGCCGGCGCGGAGCGCGAGCGAGGCGACCGCGGAGGTGCCGTGGTCGTCGTGGGCCGCGGCGCCGCGGGTGCCCGGATCGTCGCTCGCGGGCGCGACGCGCGAGGACGCGGCGTGGCCCGGGACGCTCGTGCCGCCGGCGGAGCTCGACGCGACGGCGGCGGCGCGCCCGATGGAGGCAGAGCGGCGGCCGCTGACGGCGGTGTGCTGCGTCGTGAGCGCCACGGGGCCGGGGATCGCGGCGATGGATGTCGAGGAGGTCGACGAGCTCTTCGGAGAGATGCAGGAGCTCTGCGCCGACGTCGCGCGCCGGCACCGCGGGCGCCTCGCGGGCGCGCTCGGCGACCAGGTGCTGCTGCACTTCGGCTTTCCGGTGGCCCAGGAGGACGACGCCCGGCGCGCCGCCCGCGCGGCGCTGGAGATCGCGGCGAGGATGCGCGCGCGGAGCGCTCGCCTGCAGGCGGAGCGCGGGATCGCGCTCGACGTCCGCGCGGGCATCCACACCGGCGTCGTTGTCGCGCGCGAGGGGCAGCAGCGCATCCAGCACCTCGGGATGACGCTGCAGACCGCGGCGCGGCTCGGCGCGCTCGCGGCCCCGGGCGCCGTCGTGGCCAGCGGCGATACGCACCAGCTCCTCCGCGGCGGCTTCGCGCTCGAGGAGACCGAGCTGCGGGTGAGCCTGGGGAGCGCGCGCCCCGTCCCCGTCTACCGGGTGCGCGAGGAGCTCCCCCGCGACGCGCCGGAGCGGCCCGGCCCTGGCGACGCGGCGGCGCCGATGTTCGGCAGGGAGCAGGAGCTCGACCTCTTGATCCAGCGCTGGGGGCAGATCCGCAAGGGAGCGGGGCAGAGCGTGCTCGTGACGGGCGGGCCGGGGATCGGCAAGTCGCGGCTCGCGCTGGAGCTCTTCCGCAGGCTGGGCCCGCAGCCGCGCGACTGGCTGGAGTGCCGCTGCGTGCACGACCGCCGGCACAGCGCGCTCCATCCGATCGTCGATCTGCTCGAGCGGCACCTGGAGCCGGACGAGGGCGACACCTCCCGGAGCAGGCTGGATCGGCTCGAGGGGCTCCTCTCGAAATACCCGTTCGATCTGGCGGACGCGGTGCCGGTGCTCGCGGCGCTGTTATCCATCCCGCTCGGGGAGCGCTACGCCCCGCTCGCGGACCCGCCGCAGCGACAGAAGGAGCGGACATTTGCGACGTTGCTGTCCCTGCTCTTCGAGAAGGCGGAGAAGCGTCCGGTGCTGCTCGTGGTGGAGGATCTGCACTGGGCCGATCCGGTGACGATCGAGTGGCTGGGCGCGCTCGTCTCGGAGATCGCGTCGGCCAGGGTGCTGGCGCTGATGACGGCGCGGCCGGAGTTCGTGCCGCCGTGGCCGACGTCGGGGATGCTCCAGATCCAGCTCGGCCGCCTGGAGCGCGCGCACGTGGAGGGGATGGCCGCGGGGATCGCGGGCGGGCGGGCGCTGCCCGGCGCGGTGGTGGAGCAGATCGTGCGCCGGGCCGACGGCGTGCCGCTCTTCGTCGAGGAGCTGACGCGGATGGTGCTGGAGTCGGGGGCGCTGCGGGGGGAGGGCGATCGCTACGTCGCGGCAGCGCCGCTCCCGGAGATCGCCATTCCCACGACGCTGCGCGGGCTGCTCATGGCCCGCCTCGACCGGCTGGGGCGGGCCAAGGAGACCGCGCAGGTCGCGGCGGTGCTCGGCCGGGAGTTCAGCGAGGAGGTGCTCGGCGCGGTGAGCCCGCTCGGCGAGGAGGCGGTGAGGGAGGATCTCGAGCGGCTGATCGCGGCGGATCTGCTCCACACCAGGCACCGGGCGCGGAGCGTGGTGTACATGTTCAGGCACGCGCTGCTCCGGGACGCGGCGTACGAGTCGCTGCCGCGGCGCACGCGGAAGCAGGCGCACGCGCGGAGCGCGAGGGCCATCGAGGAGCGCTTTCCGGAGATCGCCGAGGCGCGTCCGGAGCTGCTGGCGTGGCATCACGCGTCCGCGGGGCAGATGCGGCAGGCGATCGCGTACGCGGAGCGCGCGGCCGAGCGCGCGCTCCAGCGGCCAGCCGCGCGCGCCGACGAGACGGAGGCCGTGACGCACGTCCACAGCGCGCTGGGCTGGCTGTCGGCGCTCCCGGACGACCGGGAGCGCGCCATGACCGAGCTGCGGCTCAACAACCTGCTCATCCTGGCGCTGCTGGATCTGCGGGGGTACACGGCCCCCGACGTCGAAGCGGCGGTCCGGCGCTGCCAGGAGCTGAGCGAGATGCTCGGCGACAGCCCGCTCACCGCGCCCACGCTGTGGGCGATGTTCATCTACTACCACCTTCGAAGCGAGCGCCGCGAGGCGCGGGCCGTGGCGGAGCGGCTCGTCTTCACGGCGGAGCGCGCCGGAGACACCGGTCAGCTCGTCTGGTCGCTGCCGCTGCTCGGGCAGTGCCTCTGGATCGAGGGGAAGCTCCCGGAGGCTCGCGTGCACCTCGAGCGCGTCCTCGCGCTCTATGACCCCGAGGCGCACGGCGGACAGGCGTTCATCTACGGCCTCGACGCGAGGGTCTATGCGGAGGTCACGCTGTCGGTCGTGCTCTGCCTGATGGGCTACCCGGACGAGGGGATCGCGCACGGGGAGGCCGCCGTGGCGTCGGCTCGCGCGCTGGAGCACTGGAACAGTATAGGGATGGCGCTGCTCTTCCTCATCATGGTCCATCACCTGTGCCGGGCGCCGCGGCGCATGACCGCCGAGAGCCGTGAGCTCGTCTCGCTGGTGGACCGGGAGAGGCTCTGGTTCGAGGGCTATTCCGGGTGTCTTTGTGGCTGGGTCGAGGGCGATCTGGAGCGGCTGGCAGAGCACATCGAGGGGCTCCGCGGCTCCGGCGTCCAGCTCGGGATGACATACTATCCGTCGCTCCTGGCGGAGCTGATGGTCGAGCGCGGGGAGCGCGACGCAGCGATGGATCGGCTCGATGACTGCTTGCGCACCGCCGAGAGGACGGGGGAGACGTACTATGTCCCCGAGCTGTACCGTCTCAGGGCGGCTGCGTTGCTGGCCGACGACGCCCGTGCGCCCGAAGGCGAGGAGTGCCTTCGCCGCGCGATCGCGATCGCCCGCGAGCAGGCCGCGAGGTTGCCCGAGATCCGGTCGTCGCTCGCGCTCGGCCGCCTCCTCGTGGCGCACGGCAGGCGCGACGAGGCCCGCCTGCTGCTGAGCGCCATCGACGGCTGGGATCCCGAGCACGGCGCCATGCCCGAGATCGGCGCGGCCCGGGCGCTGCTTCGAGAGATCTCTCGGTAAACGCCGCTGCGCCCGCGCGGTCCAGGGGAGCTTACGGTGCACATCCGCGGCCCTAGGATCGATCTTGCCCGTGCCGTTTCCGGGGTGAGAACGAGCGGAGGCGAGCGATGTTCAAGAATGAATCTGTCGAGCGCGCGCACCAGGTGTCCGAGGCTGACAGCCTCCGCGAGGGGGCGTATGGATCCTCGTCCGTCAGGCGTGGAGACCAGCAGCCATCTCGGGAGCAGGCAACGGAGGTGCTTCGTGCCTTCCAGGCCGCCTGGCTGCGCGCGGTCGCGCTCGCGTGGCGCGATCCGGGCAAGCTGGAGCTGCTGAAGAGGGACCCCAGGCGCTTCCTGCGGAACCATTGTGACTACGATTTGCCGCGGGAGCTCGAGCTCACCATCCGCGAGGCGCAGGAGGCGCCGTCGGAGGAGGATCACCCCTGGGCCTGGGATGCGCGGCGCGGCGCGTGGTGCTTGCCGGGCGCCCAGGTCACCCTGTACGTGCCGCCGCCGCCGGCGCTGGCCGAGCAGGCCGTCGCGCTGGCAGAGCTCGGCGACCCTGGCAAGACACCGCCTGTCTGCTGTTGAGCCAACCGTCTGTTCAGCGAACGGTTCCACGCTCGATTCCATAAAAGCGAGCAGGGTTGTCCCAGAGTATCTTGCGGAGGACCTCGCCGGGCAGCCTGTCGCGGAGCGCGAGCGCCTGCCCCACGAGACCTTCGTCGTGATCCGGGTGGGGGTAATCGGTGCCGAAGAGCAGCCGGTCCTCTCCGATGCGCGGGATGACCTCCGTGAGGTAAGGCTCGTCCGGCTCGAGACCGACGAAGCACTGGCGGCGGAAATACGCGGACGGCGCTTGCCGTACATGAGGCGCGACCTCGCCGGCCAGGTGGCGATACTCGACCTCGTCCAGGCGCCAGAGCCAGTAAGGCAGCCACCCGCAGCCGGCCTCCAGAAAGGCGACCCGCAAGCCCGGGTGGCGCTCGAGCACGCCGCCCTCGATCAAGGCGAGGAGCGCCATCATCTGCTCCATGGGGTGCGAGCACGCGTGCAGGGCGAAGCGGGTGTGGAAGCGATCCGCGCCCGCCGCCGGCAGGTAGGCGTGGGTACCCTCGTGCACGGCGACCGCGATCGAGCGCCGCTCGCACTCCGCCCAGAAAGGCTCGTAGGCGGGATCGCCCAGCGTCCGGCCGCCGACCGGGTTGGGCCGGATCACGACAGCCCCGAAGCCGAGCGCCGCCGTCCGCGCGAGTTCGACCACCATCGCCCCTGGGTCATGAGGGCTCATCAGGCCAACGCCCCGGAGCCGGGCGGGATCGCGAGCGCAGAAGTCTCGCAGCCACGCGTTGTAAGCGCGCGTGTAGGCGATCGCGAGCGGCGGATCCAGCGGGGCCAGGCCCAGCAGGAGGAGGCCGATGGTGGGATACAGAAAGGCCACGTCGATGCCCTCCCGGTCCATGTCCTCCAGCTGCGTCTCGGGCAGCTCTATCGGGCCGCTCCGCCTGGAACGCCGGCACGCCGACAGGGCGAGCTCGCGCGAGGTCCGCGCGCTCATGCGATGATGGAGCGGACGCCCGTCCACCACCGGTTGCGGCGGCAGCGGCAGGAGTCCGCCCGGGGAAGGGCGCGCCGCGCAGTCGGCCACGGCGCCCTCGCGCACGTACGTGTAGTCGTAACGAGGCGCGTGCGACCGGAGCTCCGGAGCCATGTAGGTGCGCCAGAGATCGAGCGGCTCGATCACATGGCGATCGGCGTCGAGAATGCGGTACCCGTCGCGCATGCGCGCTCCTTTCTCCCTCGTCACATGACGAGGGGCACCGGGTTGAGATCCTCCTCCCGCGTCGGCCGGGGCAGCCAGCCCAGGCGGACGGGGACGTCGTACAGGCGCCCTGGGCCGAAGCGAGGCCAGATGTGCCGCAGCCCGGGGACTACCACCTTCACCGCCGAGAGCCCGGTGTCAGGGCGCGTCTGGTCGAGCACCACCGTCTCGAGCCCGGCGCGGGCGGCGCGCTCGACGCACGCGCGGACATCGTCGCGGAGATCGTCGCTCGGCGCGCCCTCGTAATCGCCGCACCGCCGCGGCGAGGCCCCCTCGGCCGGCTGCACATACGGCACGTCGCCGGAGACGACCTCCTGCCACGCGGCGCGCGCGCGATCGCGCGGGTCGAAGAGCTGGTTCAGCTCGGTCAGCGCCCGCTGCACCCCGAGACGGGCCTCGAGATGGCAGCCGAAGCCCAGCGTGAGCCGGCCCGTGTCGGCCGCCCGCGCCACCGCGACGAACGCCGGGATGCGCAGGTCGGTCGTGGCGTCCAGCACCCAGAGGCGCCGGCCGAGCGAGCGATAATGCGCCGCCAGCGCCTCGAAATAAGGCTCCTCGAAGCTGCGCAGATCGACCGCGGGCCGCGCCGCGCGGTTGTACCACCAGAGCGCGACCGCATCCCGCTCCACGAGCTCCAGGAAGCCTTGCAAGATCGCCTCCTCGAGGCAGTTGCCCGCCGCGTGGCCGCTCGGGCTCGGCCAGGCAAACCGCTCTTCCGGGGGCACCGGGACGTGGAGATAACAGTACGCGGCCGGCAGGAAGCGCCGCTCGTCGCGCGTCAGCGACCACGCCGGCGCCCAGTCGATCGCCGCGTCCTCGTGGAAGGGGAGCGGGACGGCGCGGCGCGGGTCGTCCGCGGCGGCGCTCGCGGCCCGCCGGCCGCGGTACTGCGCCTCGCTGAAGTTCTGGAGATCGTGCGGATGGATCGCGGCGGCCCCGAGCTCGGCGCGCCGCGCGCGGATCAGCGGCTCGTCGCCCTGGAAGACGGCGCTGTGACGCTCGACCGCCTCGCTCAGCGCGGCGGCGCGCGCCTGCGCGGGCGTCTTGCCCTTGCCGCCGCTCGCGCGGTGGAAGTCGTCGAACGACGGTGAGCCCGCCGCGGGACAGGCGCGGTACGTGGCGCCGTACACCGGCCGGAGCGGGTGATCGCGCCCGTCGACGGGCCCCAGGCTGGCGACGATACCGCTGATCGGGCTGACCAGGTGCAGGGCGCGCGCCAGGGTCTCCTCGGGAGAGGCGATCCGGTGCCCGCCGTCGTCCGTGAACCGCTTCGGACGCCGCTCGAGCCGCACCGGCGCGACCGCGCGCGCGCGCGCGCCCTCCGGATCGCCGCAGGCGGGGCACTGGGGGCGCCGCGCGACGACGTGCTCCGCGGTCCGCGCGGCGGCGAGGTCGAGCGAGATCAGCCGGTCGTCGAGCAGGCCGGCGCCGCCGGCGGCGATCCACCGGGCCACGAGGACGGCCGCCAGATCGAGCGCCGCGGCGCGGGCGGCGGGCAGGCCCACGAGGGGCGGCAGCAGCGGCCCGGCGAGGCCGCGGCGCCGCTCCAGGTAGGCCTCGACGGGGCGGTTGTGCCGCAGGCGGTGCGCCAGGCACGCCCAGCAAGGCCCCGCGCCGGGCCGGAACACGGGCCCGATCCAGGGCTCCACCCCGCCGGGCTTGACCGGCACCCAGCGCACCGCCTCGCGGAGCGCGCGCCGGTTCCACGCGTCGAGCTCGACGGCCAGGTAATCGCTGGTCAGCACGACGACCAGCGCGGGCTCGTCCCCCACCGCGACGCCTGCCGCCGACAGCGCGTCGCAGAGCGCGCCGGCGAGCGCGCCGGGGGCGCGCGGATCGTCTCCGCCGACCGCGATCACCGAGACCGGCGTCGCGGCCAGCCGCTCGGCCGCGCGCCCGGCGCGCTCGCCGAGCGCCTGCCAGAACCCCGCGCGCTCCGGCGCGGGCGCGGGCTCGTCGAGGTAGCCGCGCTCCTCCAGCCGGCCCAGCGCATAGCGGACCTCGGCGGCGGACGCCGCGCCGGAGAGCGCCGCGACGAGCTCGGCCTCGCTCCGGCGCCCGTCGAGCAGCGGCCCGAGGAGGCGGTAGAGCCGACCGCGGAGCATGAACCGCTCCCGCTCGCCGACGAGGAAGACCGTCTCCTCGTCGGCGGGCTCGACGCGCAGGTGGTGCTTTATCGCGAGGCACCTCTCCCCCATGAACGACCCCCCGCGGGGGCGTTCTAGCACGCGGATCCGAGGGCCGCGCCGCGGCTGCCCTGGACCGGCGCGCCCGGCCGGAGTGCGCTTGCGGCCGTGCGCTCGCGGCCGTGCTGCGCTTGCGGCCGTGCGCTCGCCGCCGCGAGCGCGCGCCGCGGCCCGACGAGGTGAGGTGGTCCAGCGTCGCGCCGATCGCGGCGCGCAAGACGCCGTCCGAGGTGCGCTCATCCAACGACTCCATGGCGGCACCAGAGCCAGCAAAGCCGTTCAGAGGAGCCATCCGGACCTCGGTGTCGACGTCGACGGACGGGCTCGTCGCCGGGCAGGACTTCTCCATCTTCGTCACGGTGCAGAACCCCTTCGAGGCGCCGCTCGCGCTGCGCCGCGTGAGCACCGCGCTGCCCGCCGAGCTCGTCGACGTCGACCGCCGCTGGACGGAGCGGCGGATCCACCAGCTCGAGGACCGGCTCGCCGGCCTCGAGGACGCCGCGCACGCGTTCGCGCCGGGCCGCGCCTCCCTCGGCGCCCGCCTGCGCCGCGCCGTCGGGCGGCTGCTGCGACGGCGCTCGCCCGGGCGCGCCGCCGCGCCGGGCGCGCCCGCGATCGCGCGCGATCTCCGGGGCGCGGGGGGCGCGGCGGCCCTCGCGGCGCTCGAGAGGCCCGCCGACGGCAGCGCCGGCTTCCGCGACCCCGCGCAGGCGGCTCGCGCGTGGGATGGCGGCGACGACGAGGTCGATCCGAGCGCCGCGAGCCCGGGGCTCCTCGGCGACGACGCCGGCGCCTTCCGCAGCGCCATCCGGTCGCTGCGGTCGCCGGACCCGCCTGCGGTGCTCCAGGCCGGGAACTCGACGGCGCGGAGCTTCACCGTGCGGTCGCGGCGCGCGCTGTGGTTCCGCGCCGCCTCGTACCGGCTGCTCATCGAGGTCGAGTACGAGATCGACGGCGCGAGCAACCTCGACACGATCGAGCACGTCCTCAGGGTGAGCGCGTCGCTCGGGAGCATGATCTGCGGCGCCGTCGCCGGCGGCGTCGGGGGCTGGTTCGCCGCGCGGGGCAGCGCCGCGCCGCTCGACGCCGAGGCCGGCGTCAGCCTGGCCGTGTCGCTCGTCCTGGTCGCCATGGCGGTCGTCCTGCTCGCGCGGAAGAAGGACGTGCAGCCCGTCCTCGCGATCGAGGACTTCTGGGGCGGCGTCGCCGTCGGGTTCCTGATCGCCTACGCGGGCCCCTCGCTCTTCGCTGGCCTCTTCGGCCTGCCCGCGCGGGCGCCGCCCGCGTCGAGCGCGCTCATCCTCGCGGCGGCGCCGCCGGGCTCGTGCGCGATCGGCTGCGCGGCGGCGCAGGCTTTACATCGAGCCCCGCGCCGTTAAGCAGATCGGGAGGGGAGGGGCCGTGTCCACGCTGCGTGCAAGGGCGACCGCCGAGCTCCAGCGCCGCATCGACGTGCTCCCGCGCGACGTCGACCGGTTCGAGGCGGCCGCCGCGGAGAACGCGCGCGGCTTCGGGATCCACGCGACCCAGGTGCTCGCGCTGAAGATCCTCATGGACGAGCTGATCCAGCGCCAGCGCTGGATCGTCGAGCAGCTCGGCGCGGATCTGTCCGACACCGACTACGCGGACGGCTTCGGCAAGCTCCTCGTCGAGATCGCGGGCGCGCACGGGGTGTGGAGCGTCTTCTCGCAGACGCTCGCGCAGCGGGAGCTGCCGGCGCTCGCCCCCTCGCTCGACGCGGCCGATCTCGTGGCCGCCGACTGTTACCAGACGTGCATGAACCGGGCGCGCAACTGGGGGCTCATCCCCCGCGAGGCGATGCGCGAGCCGCCGCTGGTCTGCCTGGAGGCGCACTACGGGCCCGTCGCCGTGAGCCGCCAGAACCCGCTGCGCGTCCTCCGTAGCTCGCTCCGGAGCTACCGCGATCTCCGGCTGCCCATCCCGATCGTGCTCCTGCCGGCCGATCAGACCGAGTGCGCCTGGCTCCTGTCCACGCTCTGCCACGAGGTCGGCCACAACGTCGATCAGGACCTCGCGCTCTCGAGCGAGCTGGCCCGAGCGCTGCTCCTCGGCACGGACGGGAAGATCCCGTCGGAGCGACAGGCGATCTGGTTCGGCTGGACCCGGGAGATCCTCGCCGACGCGATCGGCGTGCTGCTCGGCAACGCCGGCCTCGCGCTGGCGCTCGCGTCGTTCCTCCTCGTGGTCGCGCCCGGGAGCCAGCAAGGGGAGCTCGACAGGCTCGATCCGCACCCGCACCCGATGGTCCGCGTGCCGCTGCTCGCCGCGCTCCTGCGGCGGCTCGGGGTCGCGCCGCTCGACGAGGCGGCCGACCGGCTGGATCGGGACTGGCGTGCGCTGCGCGCGCCGGCGTGGGTCGCGCCGTTCCTCGACGATCTCGGCGCGATCACGGGGACGTTCCTGGAGACGAAGCTCGACGCGCTCGGCGGCCGCCCGCTCGCCGAGCTCCACCCGGACGCCGCGGCCGACGTGCGGCGCGCGGCCCCGCTCGCGCGCTTCCTCGCGAGCGGCGCGCTCCGCCCCGCGCCGGACAGGCCGTCGTATTTCCCCTACCGCCTCGTGCCGGTCGCGGCGCAGCTCGCGGTCGCCTCGGAGCCGCCGCCTGCCGATCTCGGCGCCGTCCAGCGGCGGGCGATGGAGTTCTTCGCGGCGATCCCGCGGCCGCCGCTGCTCGCGGGCGCGGCGTCGCTGTCCCCGCAGCGCGCGTCGTCCTACGCGCGGCTCGCGCGATCGGTCGACTTCACCGGAGACGGCGCATGACCCCGTCAACGGCCGCGCCGCCCTCCCGGTACCACGAGATCCTCGTCCGCGTCGCGCCGCTCTGCCCCGCGGGGAGGCCCGCGCCGCGGGCGACCGGCGGCCGCGTGTGCCGGCGCTACCACGCGTGGATCTACACGAAGCTCGCGCTCGCCTCCCTGGAGCTCGGCGACCCCGGCGCGGCCGAGCTGGGCGTCGCGCCGCCGCCGGCGCCGGAGGTGGGGGGGCTGCCGCTCATCGGGCACGAGGAGATCGCCGTCCACTGGCTGAGCTACGCCGAGTACCTGAGCAGCTTCTACGGCGGCGAGGAGGCCCTGCTCGAGCTGCGGCGCCGCGTCGCCGGGTCGATCTCCCGCGGCCTCCGGGCGCTCTTGCGGCTCCGGCCGCGCGCGCCCCAGCGGCTGCGCATCTGGTGGTCGCCCGAGTCGCCCGAGCTCGAGGACCTGCCCTGGGAGATCCTCTTCCTCGGCGAGCGCCGCCCGCCCTGCCTCTCGATCGTGCGGGGCGATCCGGGGAGGGTCGTGCCGCCGCTCCCGCTGCGGCCAGAGCAGCCGCTGCGCGTCGCCGTGATCGACCCGACCGGCGGCGCGCCGGCCGCGCTCGCCGACGCGCTGGAGGACCTCGGCCCCGGGATCGAGGTCGCCTGGATCGAGGAGGACGACGCGCGCAAGGCGCTCTCCGCGTCGATCCGCGCGGGCTTCGAGGTGCTCCACGTGGTGGCCGACGGCGCGGCGCCGCTCGGCCTCGAGGGCCTGCTCGAGTTCTCGGGGGACGAGGAGGACACGCTCTCGCCCCTGGAGCTCTCCGCCATGCTGCGCGGGTCGAACGTCACGATCCTCTCGCTCTCCCCCCCGGAGATCCCCCGCGTCGGCCACGGCGGCATGCCCACCGTGCACCACGCCTTCGCGCGCTTCTGCCACGACAGCGCCGGCTGCCCCACGATCGCCGCGCAGCTCGGCCCCATGCACCCCCGCGTCTCCCGCGAGTTCTGGCGCGCGTTCTACCAGCGGCTCGCGGCGGCGCTCGACGTGGAGGACGCGATGATGAGCGCATCGGAGCGGCCCCTGATGACGCCCGTCGTCCTGTTCCTCCGGCACCGCTTCGGCCGGCAGTTCACCCGGCAAGACGACGACACGCGCCGCTCCCCCGCGTGGCCGACGTCCGGCGCGGGCCAGACCCCCGCGGGGGACGTGCCGCTCACGCCCGCGCAGGTGACCGCCGATCTCTCGTGCTCCCGCGATCTGCTCGACGCGGCGAGGACGCTGGAGGCGCGCTACGCGTCGCTCGGGCTCGAGTTCCCGGGCAAGGCGCTCATCGAGCGCGAGAGCCAGCGGCAGGCCGGCCTCGACGAGGCGCTCGATCAATCGCTGGCCGAGGAAACATGAGGAACCCCGAGTTCGTCGTCGACATCGAGCCCGGCGGGGGCTCGCGCCTGCGGCTGTGCGTCCACGCGCGCAACCTCGCGCCGATCGAGGACGAGCTGGAGCGGCCCTTTCCGAGCCTCCCGCCCGCGGAGCTCGACGAGCTGCGGAGCGGCTACGGGTCGGAGCAGATGACCGAGTCCCTGGCCGATCTGGTCACCGGCTGGCTCCTCCAGAACGACCTCCGCGGCCACCTGGGTACGGCGGTGAACGCGGCGACCCAGCCGTTCCGGATCGTCTTCCGGCCGCACCCGGCGGTGCTCCCGCACCTGAGCGACGTGCCCTTCGAGCTGCTCAAGCTCGGCGCCGACCCGCTGGCGCTGCACCCCTGGGTGCGGGGGATCGTCCACACGCAGAAGCGCAACCGCGCGGCGGCCACGCCGCCGACGATGCGCTGGGGGTGGCCGTTCCGCGTGCTGATCGTCCGCACCAACCCGAAGGACCTCGGCGGGTGCGTGCCGCCCGCGCTGCCCCTGCGCGATCGCGTCCTCTCGATCGCGCGCGCGTGCGGGCTCGCCGAGGTGGTGGAGGTCGCCGTGCTGACCAGCGAGGGCGGCGCGGGCAGGCCCGTCACCTACGACGCCCTCCGCGCCGAGCTGCGCAACGCGAGCTATAACCTCCTCGTTTACCTCGGCCACGGCGACCTGCAGGACGTCGCGTTCGAGGGGTTCCCCCCCATCGGCGTCCTCCTGTTCGAGCTCGACGGCAGCGAGTTCGCCAACCCGATCCGCGCCGACCAGATCCGGAGCGAGTTCATGAACCGCCCGGTGCCGGTCGTGGTGCTCGCGGGCTGCCTGACGGCGGGGAGCGAGGTGGTGCGCGAGCGGCTCCCGCAGTGGATGCGCGGCAGCCAGAGCGTGGCGCACGCGCTCATCCACGGCGAGTCCGGCGTGCAGTGCGCGATCGGGATGCGCCACCGGCTGGAGACGTCGGACGCCGAGCGCTTCCTCCAGGCGTTCGTCCTCAGCCTGCTCAAACAGAGCCCGGGCGACGTCGAGCGGGCCGTGCGGGCGGGCCGCGAGGAGATGTTCGCGCAGAAGCCCTATCCGCCGAGCTGGTCGGCGCCCGTCCTCTTCCGCGCGGCCGGCATGGAGCCGCTGTTCGACTTCCTGTGCACCGCGCCGACCACCTACGACCCGCTCGACGAGCACGATCAGGAGCTCCGCGAGAAGGTCTGGAAGAAGCTGAGCGAGCTGCCCGCCTCGCTGCCCCCGGAGACCCGGCAGTTCTCGAGCTTCCTGCTCGACACCGTGGAGTCGGCGTTCCTCGACCGCCGGCGGCAGCGGGGCGCCTCCCTGGTGTGGCCCACGCGGGTCGAGGCGAAGCCCGGCGACACCGTGCAGGTGTCCGTGCAGCACGTGGGCTCGCTCACCGTGTCGCGCCTGGAAGGCCGCCTGTCGTTCGCCGAGGCGATCGCGCCGCGCGCCGCCCGGCCGGGGGCTGCGCTCAAGGCCGCCGGGCTGCGCGCGTACTTCGCGCTCGATCAGCCTGGCGAGGTGCGGTTCTTCGCGTCCAGCCCCGCCGGGGAGCCGGTGACGCTCGGCGCTGGCCCGCTGTTCGAGGCCGATCTGACGCTGCCCGGCGTGTTCCCCGCAGCCTACGAACTACGGGTTGACGCCCTCGCGTCCGACCCGAAGCTGTTCTTGTGTGGATGGAATAATACCATCGTGGTGCCTTTGCCATGAGTCCGCGCAATGCAGAGGTCGACAGGGGAATGACCAGGCCGGAGGACCCTCGGCCACCGCTGCTCGAGGCGCACCCGGAGCTGCTGGCGCTCCTCGACCGGTCCGCGGCTTTCCGCCGCGTCGAGGAGCTGTATCGCATCGAGCTCGACGGCCGGACGCACTACCTGGTGCGGGGAGACACGCTCGGCTCGCGCGAGGATCTGCTCGTCGACGCGCTCGCCCGCGGCGCCGCGCCCGAGGGCGCCGACCCGCTCAGCCGCGCGCTCTTCCTTGAACTGCCCGGGCGCCTCCAGGAGGTGATCCGCGGCGCGACGCGGTCCGATCCACGACAACCACCCAGGGGCCCCGGCGCTCCTGGCCGAGGAGACATCGCCATGGCCATCACCGATCCGGTCACCGCACAGAAGGTCGAGGAGCTCAAGACGAGGCTCCCGACGTTCGAGCTCGATGGGAAGCAGATCTATGTCGCGGAGGGCGACCTCCTGCTGGACGAGGGGCAGCTCGCCGACTACCTGCCTCGCGCCGCCAACGTGGAGCCGCCGAACGTGCCCGCCGGCCCCGAGGGAGAGGGGCTGATCGGCGTCCTGCAAGACGGCAAGCTGGTGCGCTGGCCTCCCGGGTTCGTGATCACGTATTGCGTGCTCCGGTCGACCTTCCGGGGCGAGGGCGAGTACGCGACAGCGCGCGCCAACATGCTCGCGGCCACGCGCGACTGGGAGGCGACGTGCGGCGTCTCGTTCCGCCACGTCGCCGAGCTCGACGGGCGCGACGGCCGCCCGGCGGAGGTCGTGTTCCCGGTGCGGCTCTTCAACGCCGGCGGGAGGTTCATCGCTGCTGCCTTCTTCCCGCACGAGCCGGCCTCGAGGCGGCAGGTCCTCATCGATCCTTCGTATTTCTCTCCCTCGCTCGGGTTCGACCCCGTCGGCGTGCTCCGGCACGAGCTGGGCCACGTCCTCGGCTTCCGCCACGAGCACATCCGGAGCGGCGCCCCGCCCGTCTGCCCGAGGGAGGACGCGTCGCAGACGCTCGATCTGACGGCCTATGATCCCCGGTCGGTCATGCACTATTACTGCGGCGACGTGGGGAGCCGCGATCTCAACATCACCGAGCTCGACGTGCAGGGGTCGCAGCGGGTGTACGGAATGCCGCTCTCGAGCTTCCGGATGGTCGCCTGAAGGCCGAGGCGCGCGCCGGCGCGGCGTCGCCAGCTCCAGCCACCGGAGTGCGCCATGAGCAGCCGCGGTGAGGACAAGCTGATCCGAGGCGCCCGCCTCCAGGGGCATTACGAGATCCTGTCCAGGATCGGCGCCGGGGGGTTCGGCACCGTGTTCCAGGCGCGCCAGGTCGCGACGGGCCAGATGGTTGCGGTCAAGGTCCTGAAGCCCGGCGCCCGCGAGGGGGCGGCCTCGAAGCGCGTCGCGCGCTTCCAGCGGGAGATGCGGCTGTGCGCGCGCCTGCACCACACGAACATCGTCGGTCTCGTCGACTCCGGGCGCACGGACGATGGGCAGATCTACCTTGTGTTCGAGTTCGTCCCCGGAAAGAACCTCAGGGAGGTCCTGCGCGAGGAGGGGGCGCTCGATCCGCAGGAGGCGCGCCACCTCATGCTGCAGGTCCTCGACGCGCTCGCGGCCGCGCACGCCCAGGGGATCACGCACCGGGACCTGAAGCCGTCCAACATCATGATCATGCCCACGGGGGCGCGGCGGAACGCGCTCGTGCTCGACTTCGGGATCGGCGCGATCGCCGAGGACGTCGAGGCCGGGGGCGAGGTCACCCTGACGGGCGACGACGAGCTGCTGGGGACCCCGGCGTACGCGGCGCCCGAGCAGCTCCAGGGGGGCGTCGCCACGCCGCGCGCCGACCTCTTCTCGTGGGGGCTCGTCTTCCTGGAGTGCATCACGGGACAGCCGGTCTTCTCCGGGCGGCGGGTGGCCGAGGTGGTGTCCATGCAGCTCGACCCCGCGCCGATCCCGGTGCCCGCCGCGCTGCTCCGCCACCCCGTCGGCCGGCTCCTGTCGCGCGCGCTCACCAAGAAGGTCGAGGCGCGCCAGGTGACCGCCGAGGGCCTGCTGAGGGAGCTCGAGGCGTGCGACCTGAGCGACCTCCCGCGGGGGCTGCGCGCCGGGCCGGAGCCCGGGCCGGGCGCCGCGGCCCGCCCGGCTCCGGAGGCGGCGACGGCGTACGATGACCGCCCCGCGCCGCCCGCGCCGCCGCGCCTCCCGGGCGAAGGATCGGGGCAGCGCCGGCTGCTCACGGCGGTGTGCTGCTCGCTGCAGGTGTCGGCGCCCGAGCGGGACTGCTGCGACGTCGAGGAGCGGGACGAGCTGCTCCGCGCGCAGCAGGAGATCTGCTTCGAGGTCGCCCGGCGCTTCCAGGGGACCGTCGCCGGCGTGCTCGGCGAGCGGGTGCTCCTCGGCTTCGGCCACCCGGTCACGGGCGAGGACGACGCCGAGCGCGCGGCGCGCGCGGCGCTGGAGATCGCGGCGAGGATCGGCGAGCTGGGCCACCTCATGGAGGCCGGGCGGCGGCTCGGCCCGCAGGTCAGGATCGGCGCGCACACGGGGCTCGTGATCGTCCCCGAGGGCGGAGAGACGAGCGCCGGCGGCTCGGGGGCCTGCGTGGGGACGACGGCGAGCGTCGCCGCGCACCTGAGCGGGCTTGCGCAGCCGGGGGCCGTCCTCCTCAGCGGGGACACGCGCCGCCTGCTCCGCGACCGGTTCGTGACGGAGCCGCTGGGGTCCTGCCAGCTCGGCGGCGGCGCCGGGCAGGTCGAGGTCCACCGCGTCGCGGCCGAGCGCCCGTCGATCGAGCCGCGCGTCGCGGCGCTGCCGATGATCGGGCGGACGCACGAGCTCGCGCTGCTCTCGCAGCGCTGGCGCCGCGCCCGGGAGGGCTCCGGGCAGAGCGTGCTCATCACCGGGCAGCCGGGGATCGGCAAGTCGCGCCTTGCGGCGGAGCTCTACCGCGAGATCCGCGGGGAGCCGCACTTCTGGATCGAGTGCCGCTGCGCGCCCGAGAACCGCAGCAGCGCGCTCCGGCCGATCATCGAGGCGCTCGAGCAGCTCGCCGACATCGACGAGCGCCAGACGCCCGAGGAGAAGGCCGGCAAGCTGCGGGCGCTGCTCACGGCGTACGGCTTCCGGCTGGGCGACACGATGCCGCTGCTCGCGTCGCTGCTCTCGATCCCGGCGGGCGACGACCCCGCGCCGCTCGACCTGGGCCCGCGGCGCCGGAAGAAGCTGACGCTGGGCGCGCTCGTCTCGCTGCTGATCGAGATGGCGGAGCGGCGGCCGGTGCTGTTCCTGCTCGAGGATCTCCAGTGGGCCGACCCGACGACGCTCGAGCTCCTGACGCGGCTCCTGCCCGAGGTGGCGGCGGCCCGCATCTGCGTGCTGCTCACGGCGCGGCCCGAGTTCTCACCGCCGTGGCCGCTGGCGGGCACGCTGCAGATCCAGCTCTGCGCCCTGGAGAGCGGCCAGGTCGCGGCGCTGATCGCCAGCATCGCCGCGGGGAAGGAGCTCCCGCCCCGGGTCGTCGAGCGGGTGATCGAGCAGGCCGAGGGCGTGCCGCTCTTCGTCGAGGAGCTCACGCGCGCGGTGATCGAGTCGGGCGCGTCGGTGGACGAGCGCGCGGCGCTGGGGCCGCTGATGGCCGAGCGCCCGTCGTGCGAGCTGTCGATCCCGACGCCGCTCCGGGCGTCGCTCACGGCGCGCCTGGACCGGCTGGGGCGCGCGCGGGAGACGGCGCAGCTCGCCTCGGCGCTGGGGCGCGAGTTCAGCGCGAAGCTGCTGGCCGAGATCAGCGCGCTCGACGAGGTCGCGGTCCAGGAGGATCTCGACCGGCTCGTCGCCGCGGACATCCTGTTCCTGAGGCGTCGGGCGCGGCAGTCGACCTACGTCTTCCGGCACGTCCTGCTCCGGGACGCGGCGTACGAGTCGCTGCCGAGGCGGGCGCGCCAGCGGGCGCACGCGCGCATCGCGCGGGCGCTGGAGGAGCGCTTCCCCGAGATCGCCGCGGAGCGGCCGGGGCTCCTCGCGATGCACCACGCGAGGGCGGAGCAGAAGCGGGAGGCGATCGCCTACGGCCGGGCGGCGGCGCGCCGCGCGCTCCACCGATCGATGAACGCGGAGGCGCTCGCGGCGGCGTTCCAGGCGATGTCCTGGCTGGACGCCCTCGACGAGCCGCGCGAGCGCGCCGAGGTGGAGCTCGATCTCAACCAGATCACGATCGCCGCCGTGGCGTCGATCCGGAGCTTCGCGGCGGAGGAGGTCGACTCGGCGGTGCGGCGCTCTCAGCAGCTCATCGAGCGCGTCGGCGACGGGTCGCACGCCCTCGCGATGCTGTGGGCGCGGTTCAACCACCGCTGGAAGCGGGGCGACGCCGAGCAGGCGCACGCGCTGGCGCAGCAGTATGTCGCCCTGAGCGAGCGCGCCGGCGACGCGCAGCACGCGATCGCGGCGCACCTGGCGCTGGGGCGGTCGCTCCTGATCGCCGCGCGGCTCGACGAGGCGCAGGCCGCCCTGGAGCGGGCCGTCGCGCTGTACGACCCGGCGCAGCACCGCGGGTCCGCGCGCGTGTTCGGCGTCGATCTCGCGGTCGGCGCCCAGGTCGCGCTCGGGGCGGTCCTCTGGTCGAGGGGGTACCTGGAGCGCTCGGCGGCGTGGCTGAGGAGCGCCGACGAGGCCGCCGGGGCGCTGCAGGACGTGGGCACCACCTGCCACCAGCTCGTCCACGCGGCCATGGTGCATCACTGCCGGCGAGACCGCGACGCGATCGCGAGCGCGGCAGAGCGGCTCCTCGGGCTCGCGGAGCCCCTCGGGCTGACGCAGTGGCTGACGTTCGGCGGGCTGCTGCGGGCGTGGCTCGAGCGGGACGTGGAGGGCGCGGATCGGCTGCTCGCGGACATGCGCGCGGCCGGCATGGGGCAGCCCTATCCGCGCTGGGGCTCGCTCGCCGCGGAGTCGGAGATGGATCTCGGCCGCTTCGACGCGGCGCTGGCGCGGATCGACAGGTGCCTCGCCGCGGCGGGGGTGGTCCAGGAGCGCCGCTGCGTCGCGGAGCTCCACCGCCTGAAGGGCGACTGCCTCCGCGGGCTGGGGGACGAGCGCGCGGCCGAGCGCAGCTACCGCGAGGCGGTCGAGCTCGCGCGGGGCCAGGGCGCGCGGTCGCCCGAGCTGCGCGCGTCGCTCCACCTCGCGCGGCTGCTCGAGGGCGAGGGGCGGTACGGCGAGATCCACGACGCGCTGGCGCGCGCGCTCCGCGGGTTCCCCGAGGGGCGCGGGTGGAGCGAGCTCGCCGCGGCCGAGGCGAAGATGGGCGAGGCGGCGATCAAGCTCGCGTCCGTGTGAGGGGGAGTCGAGCGCGCGTGGCGCGCAGATCGCCTGTCGGTTCATCGCGCGTGAGCGGCGTCTCCCGAGCCAACGCGGCAGGAGGCCCGGTCTTGCTCCGGTGGACGGACCTGTTATCGTGCGCGCCTCATTCCGCTCAGGAGAACTCATGAACGACGCTCCCCTCTACAAAGATGCCAGGCAGCCCGTGGACAGGCGGGTGGAAGACCTCCTGAGTCGGATGACCCTGGACGAGAAGGTGGGACAGCTCATGCAGCTCGACGCCCAGGGAGATCTCGAGGACGCGATCGGCCGCATGAAGGTCGGCAGTCTGCTGCACTGCAACGGCAAGGACGCGGACGCGGCGATACGGCGCGCGCTCGGCACGCGGCTCGGCATTCCGGTGCTGATGGCCGACGACGGGATTCACGGCCATTCCTTCTGGGCGGGCGCCACGATCTTCCCCACGCAGCTCGGCATGGCGTGCAGCTGGGACCCGGGGCTCCTGGAGCAGGTCGCGCGGGTGACCGCCGTCGAGATGCGTGCGACCGGGCTCAAGTGGACGTTCTCTCCGGTCCTGTGCCTCACGCGCGATCTCCGCTGGGGCAGGGTGGGGGAGACCTTCGGCGAGGATCCTTACCTGATCGGCGAGCTCGCGTGCGCGATGGTCAAGGGCTATCAGGGCAAGGGCCTCGACGATCCGGACGCGGTGCTGGCCACGGCCAAGCATTACGCGGGGTATTCGGAGACGCTGGGCGGCCGCGACGCCTCGGAGGCGAACATCTCGCGTCGTTACCTGCGCTCGTATTTCTTGCCGCCCTTCGAGCGGGCCGCGCAGAGCGGCTGCATGGCGTTCATGACGGGGTATCAGTCGATGGACGGCATCCCGGCCACCGCGAACCGCTGGCTCCTCACCGAGGTGCTCAAGGAGGAGTGGGGCTTCAAGGGCATCGTCGTGACCGACTGGAACAACGTGGCCAACCTCGTGCTCGATCAGAAGGTCTGCAAGGACATGGCCGAGGCGGCCGCGGTGGCGGTCCGCAGCGGCAACGATCTGATGATGGCGACCCCGCAGTTCTACGAGGGGGCCCAGGAGGCGGTGCGCCGCGGGCTCCTGGCCGAGCCGGAGATCGACGCGGTGGTGCGGCGCATCCTCTCGCTCAAGTTCTCGCTGGGGCTCTTCGAGGACCCCGGGTACAGCAGCGAGCGGCGGATCAAGGAGGTCATCGGGTGCGCGGCCCACCGGGATCTCAACCTGGAGGTGGCGCGGGCGTCGCTGGTGCTGCTCAGGAACGACGGCCTCTTGCCGCTCGCGGCCGGCGCGGCGCCGCTCCGGCGCATCGCGGTGATCGGCCCCAACGCGGACGACCCGATCGCGCAGCTCGGCGACTGGTCGCTCGGGTCGGGCCAGATGAGCGGCGGCAACGGCCCTCAGCACCCGCGCTCGAGCATCGTGACGATCGTGGACGGGATACGGGAGCTCGCGCCCGCGGGGTGCGAGGTGGTCCACGCCGCGGGCTGTTCGGTGGTCAGCGAGGACGAGTCGGGCATCGCGGCGGCGGTCGAGCTGGCGCGGGGCGCCGACGTGGTGGTCCTCGTCGTCGGCGATCGCATCGAGTTCATCGGCGAGACGAAGAGCACGGCGACGCTCGAGCTGATGGGCGGGCAGCGGGCCCTGGCGGACGCGATCGCCCGGACGGGGGTGCCCACGGTGGTGGTCCTGGTCAACAGCAAGCCGCTGGTCCTGCCGCGCTCGGTGCTCGGCGCGGCGGCCATCTTCGAGGCGTTCAACCCGGGGATGATGGGCGGGCGGGCGGTGGCCGAGGCGATCTTCGGGCAGCTCAACCCCTCTGGCAAGCTGACGATCTCGTTTCCCTACCACGTGGGCCAGCAGCCGGTGTTCTACAACCAGGCCCGCGGCCAGCACGGGAGCCGTTACGCCGACCTCACGCAGGAGCCGGCGTTCGCCTTCGGCTTCGGCCTGAGCTACACGCGCTTCGCGTATGCCGACCTGAAGGTGCTGACACCCAGCGTGGCGCGGGACGGCACGGCCTCCTTCGAGGTGACGGTCACCAATACTGGCGCGCGCGAGGGCGTCGAGATCGTCCAGCTCTACATCGAGGATCTCGTGACCTCGTCCACGTGGGCGATGAAGGAGCTCAAGGCGTTCCGTCGCCTGACGCTCGCCCCGGGCGAGGCGCGCACGGTGCGCTTCGACGTCCCCGCCTCGGAGCTCTCCCTGCTCGACGCCGAGGGGCGCCGCGTGGTGGAGCCGGGGGATTTCCGCGTCCACATCGGCGCGTCGTCCCGACCGCAGGACCTGGTGAGCGCCGGTTTCGCCGTGGCGTGACGGCGAGGGGCCTCGTGCCGGGTCGCCCAGGTTCTTCTCTTGTTCATGAGAGAATGAACCACAGAGGCACAGAGGGCACAGAGGAAGAGAAGAGAGAAAGAACGAACCACAGAGGCACAGAGGGCACAGAGGAAGAGAAGAGAGGAAGATAAAATATTCTCTCTTCTCTGTCTCGCTCTTCTCTCTCCCTCTGTGCCCTCTGTGCCTCTGTGGTTCAAATTCTTCTCCCATCAAGGAACCAGCCTCGGCTAGGGTGGCGCGCCGCCCATGCAGCTCATCTCCCTGTGCCCCCTGGCAGCGTCGACGTTGCTCTGGCGAACGGCGAACGGCCCGTGTGTCACCGTCGCCGTGAAGGCGACGTTCCAGCTCTCGCCCGACGACGTCGCCGCGCTGGCCGCGCCGCTGCCGCTCTTCCACGACGTCTTCCACGAGCAGAACGCGGGGCGGAGCCTCTATGTCGCCTCGGACGCCGTGCCGCACAAGCCGCGCGCGGACGTCCTGCTCACCGGCAGCGCGTACGCCCCGCTGGGCCAGCACGTGAGCCACCGGTGGGTGCGCCTCGCGGTCTTCGACGCGCAAGGGCAGGTGCCCGCGGTCGACAAGCGGCTCCAGGTCGTGGGCGAGCGGCAGCGCGATCCGGCGACCGGCCAGGCGACGACGCCGATCCCGTTCTCCCGGCTGCCCGTGCGCTACGAGCTCGCCTTCGGCGGCGCCCGCTGCCCCGAGAACCCCGTCGGCAGGGGGGCCGACCCCGCCGACCTCCGGCTGCCGAGCCTCCTGAACCCCGCCGCGCCGGACACCCCCGACGGCTTCGGGCCCCTCTCGAGCGCCTGGCCCCAGCGGCGGCGCGCGCTCGGCGCGTGGGATCCCGCGAAGCTCGTGCTGCCCGTGCCAGAGCTGCCGACCGCCATGGACTGGGGCTACTTCAACGCTGCCCCGCGCGACCAGCAGATACCCTATCTCCGAGGGGACGAGTGGATCCTGCTCGAAGGCCTCCACCCCACGGCCGCTCAGGTGCGCTCTCGCCTGCCCGGGCTGAGGGCGCGCGTGCTCCTCCGCGCGCCGCGCCTCGTCGACCCCGCCGGCGTCGAGCTCACCGTCCGCTGCGACACGCTCTGGATCGACGCCGACGCGCTCCGGTGCACCCTGACGTGGCGCGCGTCCCTGGCCGTCGCCGAGCGCGCCCTGGAGATCGTCGAGCGCGGTAGCCTCCTGGTGACGCTCGCGCTCCCCGGCGAGCGCGTGGCGTGGCCCGCGCCCGAGCCAGCCGCCGCGGCGCCGCCGGTGGGCGCGACGACAGCGCCGCTGCCGGAGGGCGTGAGGCCGCCTGCCGTCGCGCGGCCGTCGCTCCCGATCCCCGAGCCGGATCCGTCGGCTGCCCGCGGCATGAGCGCCGAGGAGTGGGCCGCGCGCGGCGCGGGCGCGGAGGCGGGTCGTCCGGCGATCGACCTGACGCAGACGCGCCCCCTCGATCCCGCCGCGTTCGCCGAGGCGCTCCAGGCGTTCGATCCGGCGCCGCCCGGCGCCGTCGCCCCGGAGGCCGCCGGGGCGAGACCCGGCGCGACGGAGGCACCCGGAGGCGCGGGCGCGGCCGCCGGGGCGAGGCCCGGCGCCGCGGAGGCGGCCGGCGGCGCGGGCGGCCCGCCGGCGTCGCGGGCGCCCGGGCAGCCGGCGGTGCTCGTCGACACGCGCGAGTTCAACCTGCAGGACGTGCTGCGCGGCGCCCGCCAGGAGGACGCGCCGTTCCCGCTCGCGCCGCCCGCGGCGCAGGCCGAGGGCGCGCGGGCCCCGGCCGAGGTCTCGCTCGAGGCCCTCCGGCAGGCGTTCCCCGCGATGGCCGCGCACATCGCGGCGCACGGCGGCGCGCCGCTGCCCACGGCCACGCTCCCGCTGCCGGAGCCGGAGCCGTCGAAGCCGACAAGCGAGGATCTCGCCGGCTCGCCCGACCTGCCGCCGCCCGCGAGGACGACCGAGCACGTCCCGATCCTGAACCTCACCCCGTTCGCCGCGTTCACCGTCCCGTGGCAGGCCCGGCCGCCGCGGGACTCGCTCACCGTCGTGGTCAAGGGCACCTTCGACCTCGTGCCCGGGGCGCCGGCGGCGATCGCGGCCGACCAGGAGCTCCCCGGCGGCGACGTCCACGTCGACGACGACCCCGAGAAGAGCCTCCGCTACCCGTCCGATTTCGCGATCTTCAAGCCGAAGGCCGACGTCCTGCTGGTCGGGCACGCGCACCGCGCGAGCGCCGGCGACGCCGCGGCGCTCGTCCGGCTGCGCCTCGGCGACGCGCTCGACCGCTCCGTCGCGGCCATCGGCCCGCGCCGCTGGGACGCGCTCGGCGCGCCCACCGCGCCCGAGCCGTGGGACCGCATCCCGCTCCGCTTCGAGAGCGCCTTCGGCGGCGCCGGGTATGGCGCGAACCCCGTGGGGACCGGGCACGGCGCGCGGGCGGGCGGCGCGCTGCCGTCGCTCGAGCAGCCGGACAGGCTGATCCGCTCGTCGGGCGACAGGCCCTCGCCCGCGTGCTTCGCGCCGATCGCGGCGACGTGGAGCGATCGACTCAAGAAGATGGGCTCGTACGGTGATCGCTGGAGGAAGACGCGATGGCCGTTCTTTCCCGACGACTTCGACTGGACGTTCTTCAACGCGGCCCCCGCCGAGCAGCAGATCGCCTATCCGCGGGGAGACGAGCCCTTCGAGCTCTGGTCCGTGCGCCCGGAGGGGGAGGTCGTCCGCGGACGATTGCCCGAGCTGCGCGTGCGCGTGTTCAAGCAGGCCACGGAGAAGGCCGGCGGCGGGTTCTCCGAGGTGCCGATGCGGCTCGACACCGTGTGGTTCGACGCCGACGCGCTCCGGCTCGTGCTGGTCTGGAGAGGCCTGCTCGACGTCGCCGACGAGGACGCCTCCGAGATCGCGTCGCTGTTCGTCCTGAGCGAGCCGATGGCGAAGGACGGGGCGAAGAGCGAGCCGACGGCGAAGCGCGACGCGCGGGCGCGCTTCTTCGCGGAGCTGGCGGCGCGCGAGGCGGCCGAGGCGCCGGCGGCGGGCGAGGAGGCGGCGGCGAACGACACCGCGGCCGAGGAGGGCGACTCGGCGCTCGATGCGCGCATCGCCGAGGCGCTCGCCCAGGCGCGCGCGCGGCGGCGCACCGCGGTCGGTGGCGGCGCGGCCGCGGCGGCGGCGGTGGCCGGGGCGGCCGCGGCGGAGGCCGCCGCGGAGCCGGCGGCGGCGGCAGCGCAGGCGCAAGGCGACGCCCCGCCGCGCGAGGCAGCGCCCGGCGATCCCGAGGCAGCGCCCGGCGATCCCGTGGAGGCGCCGCCGCCTGCCGGCCGCGACGCGGTCCTCGAGCTCCTCCGCCTCGGCGAGCCGCTCGCCGGCGTGGACCTGACCGGCATCGACCTCTCCGGCGCGGACCTCGCCGGGGCCGACCTGAGCGGCGTTATCCTGAAGCGGGCGAACCTCCGGGGCGCCCGCCTGGACGGCGCGCGGCTCGTCGAGGCCGTCCTCGCCGAGGTCGACGGCGGGGGCGCGCGCTTCGAGGGCGCCGACCTCACCCGGGCCGACCTCACCGGCGCCAACCTCGAGGCCGCGCGCCTCGCCGGCGCCGTCCTGGAGCTCGCGGCGGCGGGGGCGGCGCGCTGCGAGGGCGCCGCCTTCGAGGGCATCCGGGCGCCCGGCGCCAGCTTCGCTGGGGCCACGCTCACGGGCGCCAGCTTCGACCGCGCGGACCTCACCGGCGCCGAGATGATGCAGGCCGTCATCGACGGGGCGAGCTTCCGCGACGCGACGCTCGACGACGTGAAGATTTACGGTGCGACGGGAACGCGCGTCACCCTCGACGGGGCCTCGCTCGCCGACCTCCGCGCCGACGACGTGGTGCTCCGGAACGGCTCGTTCCGCCGCGTGAGCGGCCCGGGCTCCGTGTGGGAGGGCGCCGACCTCACCGAGGCCGTCTTCGCGGGCGCGGCGCTCCGGGAGGCGAGCTTCACCCGGGCGACGCTCGACGGGGCCTCCTTCGACGCCGCCGACCTCGTCGACGGCCGCTTCCGCAAGGCGCGGCTCCGCGGCGCGCGCCTGCGCCAGGCCAACCTGATGCGCGCTGCCTTCGACGGCGCCGACCTCGAGGGGGCCGACCTGCGCGGCGCCAACCTGTACCAGGCCGAGACATGGAAGGCGCGCACCGCCGAGGCGCGCCTCGCGGAGGCGTTCACGGCGGGGACGAAGCTGGAGGAGCGATGATCGGAGCCGACATGCTGAACCTCCTCCTCCGCCTCTCCCCGCTCCGCCCCTCCGTCCGCGTCGAGGTCCTCCGGCGGAGCGACTTCACCGACCCGCGCCTGCGCGAGCTCCACGCCCTCTCGAACGCGCTGATGGCCGAGGACTTCGACCATTTCCGCGTCCACGCCCACACCAACGACGTCGTCCACGTCTTTCGCCGCGCCGACACGGGCGCGATCGTCGGATTCCAGTTCTGGAAGACCGCGCCGCTGGCCTTGCCCCGCAGCCTGGCCATCGTCGGCGGCAAGCTGCGGATCGCGCCCGACTTCCGCACCCGCGGGCTGCACCTCGTCTCGGGTCTCCTGTTCCTGATCGACACGAAGCGCCGCGCGCCGCGGACCCGCCTGTACCGGCTCTCCATTGCCAGCCTGTTCGGGTTCGTCGCGATCACCGAGGCGCTCGCGCACTACCAGATCTTCGACCCGGGGCGCCGGGACACGGAGGAGGACGAGGCGGTGCGCGCGGCGTTCCTCCAGCTCGCCGGCGAGAGCGACTTTCGCGTCGACGAGGAGACGGGCCTCTTCTTCGTCAACATCTTCATGACCGAGGACACGCTGCGCCGCTATCCGCCGCGCTACTTCGACCGTCCGGCCGCGAAGCGCTACGCCGCGGTCAACCCCGGCTTCCGCGCGAACGGCTGTTACGCCGGCTTCTGGTTCCGCTTCACGCGCGACAACCTCCTCGCCCTGACCCGCGCGATCGTGACGAGGCAATTCCGCGCGGCCGCCGCCCGTTGATCCGCCGCCGGCGCGTCGATAGCGTCTCACGATGGACGACAGCGAGCCTCTCTCCATCCTCGATCTCTCCGTGACTCAGCCGTATCCGCAGTGGGCGAGGGCCAGGGCGGAGACCCCGGTCCAGCGCTTCGACGCCTCGTCGATCAGCCCCGCGCCCACGTTCGTCGTGTCCCGGTACGAGGACGCCGAGCGGGTGCTGCGCGACGCCGGGACGTTCTCGAGCGCGATCAACAACGAGGTCGTCGGCAAGTACATGGGCGAGTTCATGCTGGGCATGGACGGCAAGGAGCACCGCCAGTACCGCAACCTGGTGGCGCACGCGTTCCGAGCCTCCGTGCTCGAGCGGTGGGACGACGCGCTGGTACGGCCCACCCTCCACGCGCTCCTCGACGGCATCGCGCCCGCCGGGCGCGCCGAGCTCATGCGCGATGTCGTCCTCAAGTATCCTGTTCAGGTCATCTGCGGTATCGTCGGCGTGCCGCTCCAGGATCAGGCGCAGTTCGCGCGGTGGTCCGAGGACGTCGCGCAGGGCCCGCTCGACCCGCCGCGGGGCCTCGCGTCGTCGCAGGCGATGCGGCGCTACCTCGCCGACATCCTCGAGGCCCGCCGGCGCGAGCCCGCGGGCGATCTCATCAGCGAGCTCCTGGCCGCCGAGATCGACGGACAGCGCCTCACCGAGGAGAAGATCTACGGCCTGCTCCTCCTGCTGCTGCCCGCCGGCGCGGAGACGACGTTCCGGGCGCTCGGCAACGCGCTCGCCGCGCTGCTCACCCGCCCGGCCATGATGGCGCAGGTGGTCGCCGACCGGTCGCTGGTCCCCGCCGTCGTCGAGGAGACGCTGCGCTGGGAGACGAGCGTCACCCTGGTCTCCCGCGTGGCCACGCGAGACACCGAGATCGCGGGGTGCCCCATCCCCGCCGGCGCGGCCCTCCGCGTCGTCACGGGCTCGGCCGGCCGCGACGAGGCCCGCTACGAGGCGGCCGACGCCTTCCGCCTCGACAGGCCGCCGCAGCCGCACCTCGCGTTCGGCACCGGCCCGCACCAGTGCCTCGGCCTGCACCTCGCGCGCCTCGAGATGCGCGTCGGGCTCAACGCGATCTTCGATCGGCTCCCGCACCTGCGCCTCGACCCGGGCGCGCCGGCGCCGGAGATCAAGGGCTTCGCGTTCCGCGGCCCCGACGCGCTCCACGTCCTGTTCGAGCCGTCCTGACGCCTCGAGCGCCGCCCTCGAGGCGTCAGGACCCTGGTTTGCTACTGGCTCTCGAAGACGCGGTAAAGGTAGGTCGTGTTCAGCGCCTGGAGGAACGAATACGTCTCGGGATCGGCGGAGCCCGCGTGTCCGCCCTTCTCACCCTCGTAGAAGTAGAAGGGGATGTTCATCTCCTTCAGGCGCGCGGCCATCTTGCGCGCGTGGGCGGGGTGGACGCGATCGTCGGTGGTGGTCGTCGTGAACAGGATCGGCGGATACGCCACGCCCGCCTCGATGTTGTGGTACGGCGAGTAGGCACGGATGATCTCGGCCATCTCGGGATCTGCGGGGTTGCCGTACTCGCCCATCCAGCTCGCCCCTGCGCCGATCTCGTGATAGCGCAGCATGTCGAGCAGCGGGACCTGGCACGAGACGGCGCCGAAGAGATCGGGCCGCTGCATCGTGACGGCGCCGACCAGGAGGCCGCCGTTGCTCCCGCCCTGGATCGCCAGGTGCGCGGGGGAGGTGACGCCCTTCTCGATCAGGTCCTCGGCGATCGCGATGAAGTCGTCGTACGACCGCTGCTTGTTCTCGAGGAGCGCGGCCTGGTGCCACGCCGGCCCGAACTCCCCGCCGCCGCGGATGTTGGCGGCCACGTAGACGCCGCCCTTCTCGAGCCAGTGCTTGCCCGTGAGCCCCAGGTAAAACGGCGACAGGGTGTACTCGAACCCGCCATAGCCGTAGAGGAGCGTGGGGTTCTTGCCGTCTTCGGCCGCCGCCCTGGGCTTGACGATGAAATACGGCACCTTGGTGCCGTCCTTGCTCGTCGCCGTGTCCTGCGAGACCTCGAACGCCGACGCGTCGAACAGCGCGGGAGACGCGCTGATCTCCGTCACGTCGTACGAGTCGCCCTCGGGCCTCACCTGGTACACCGTGGTGGGCTGGAGGAAGCTCCGGAACGTGACATACGCGTCATCCATGCGCGGATCCGCGGTGACCTCGGCGGTCCCGAGCGGCGGGATCGGGATCGTCTTCGAGGTCCACGCGCCCTCCGCGTACGTGAACGAGAGGATCTCGGAGGCGACGTCGTGGAGCTGGGTGACGAGAATGCCTTCCCTCGATTTCGCGAGCCCGACGAAGGCGCTCCGCGCGTCGGGCGCGTACACGAGCTCCGCTGTCGCCTCGGCGTCGTCCGGCGCGACGGACGCCAGCGAGCCGGACTTCAGCGTCGTCCCGGAGACGGTCCAGTCCGAGGCGAGCCGGACAAGCAGCTTGCCCTGGAAGAGATCCCAGATCGTGGCGTCCTGGGGCACCTCGATCTTCACCGGGACATCGTCGGTCCCCAGCACGTAGTTGTCGGCGTGATAGAAGTCGACGTAGCTCGTGATGATCATGAGGCTCGACCCGTCGACGTCGTGGACGCTCCCGCCGGCGGAGAGGACCGTGTCCTTCGCCGACTCGAAGACGAGCTTCGCCTCGGCGAGCGGGGTGCCCCGGCGCCAGATCTTCACGCGCCGCGGGTAGCCCGACGTCGTGAGCGAGTCCTCGTCGGCGCCGTGCGCGATGAGGAGGGTATCCTTGTCGCTCCACGCGGCATAGGACTTCGCCTCGGGCAGGGTGAAGCCGCCCGCGACGAACGCCTTCGTTGTCTTGTCGAACTCGCGGATCACGGTGGCGTCCTTGCCGCCCCGTGAGAGCGAGATCAGGCACATGTCGGTGTCGTTGTAGTAGCAGTCCGCTCCCGCGTAGACCCAGTCCTCGTCCTCCGCGGCCGCGACCTTGTCGACGTCGAGCAGCACGTCCCACGTGGGCTCGCCGGCCAGGCAGGCCTTCACCGGCGTCCGGCGCCACACCCCGCGCGGGTTCGTCGCGTCCTGCTTGAACTGGTAGACGAAGCCGTCCGGCTCGGGGATGCACCGGAGCGGCGGCTCCTTCGTCCGCTCGCGGTAGTGATCGTCGTAGAGCGAGGTGAACGGCTCCCCCTCGGCGAGGGCGTCGAGCGTCGCCTGGTTGGTCTCCCTCACCCACTCGAGCGACTCCTCGGAGGTGGCGTCTTCCAGCCACGTATACGGGTCTTCCCCGCCGGTCCCCGTGGCGCCCCCGGTCCCCGTGGCGCCCCCGGTGCCCCCCGCGCCCCCGGTGCCGCTCGCGTCGTCGCCGCCGCCGCCGTCTCCACCGCCGCCGCCGTCGCCGCCGTCTCCACCGCCGCCGTCACCGCCGGTCCCTGTAGCCGTCGAGCCCGGTGTCTGCTCGCCGTCGTCGCCGCACGCGACGAGCGCGCTGCTCGCGATCGCCGACACGATGATCCAGGCAGCGAACCCTGCCCTGGGTATCTGGTAATACATAGATGGACAATCTCCCTGTCGAGAAGGTGACATCCTGCCATGGGCGAACATGCCACGTCTGCGAGAGCAACTTCCTGACGTCGTGTGACGAGGAGGAGACTCGTAGTTCTGTCCTGAAAACTCTGTCTGGCCCGGACGACGTGGTGAATCCATGTGTCCTGTGATCGGCCCTGGAGGCGGGCGAGAAGCAAGATCTCGGGAGAACACCCCGTCACGCGGCCTCTCTGTCAGGCGCCACGCCGAGAATGAGCACCCGGGCAGGGGATCTCCTGGTCCGCGCCCGTGAGGGGCGCGAGCGATGCCCGCCGCCGCCGGCGTGGCCATTTCCGGGATGGGCGATCCGGCGATAAAATCCCCGGGCCTTCCTCCGAAACGCCACACCTCGCGCGCGGCCCGGCCACGGCGCCGCGCCACGTTCCATCCCATGACGGATCTCTCTTCCCCCGGCGCCGCGCTCCGCCCCCGGTCCGCTCGGCGCCTTCGCCGGCTCGGCGACGTCGCGCTGTCCCTGCTGATCGCCGCGGCCGTCTGGCTTCCGTGCCTCCACCTCTTCTTCCGGCGCGAGCCCGCCGAGCACCGCCCCTCCGGCGCGCTCTCGCCGCGCGGCCGGGCGCTGCTCGCGCATCATCTCTCCCTGTGGGAGGACCCGGCCGCGAAGGACGCGACGCTGGCGCGGATGCGGGCCACGAACGCCGAGTGGGACTTCATGGGCCGGACCTTCCTCGTCCTCGGCCTCGCCAACGCCGCGCTGCGGGATCCGGGGGCCGAGGCGCGCCACCTCGCCGTGATGGATCGGGTCATCGACGAGACCCTCGCGCTCGAGCGCGAGCGCGGGATGCTGCACTTCATGATGCCCTACGCCGCGGGGAGGCCGTTCGTGCAGCAGCCTGCCCGCAGCCTCTTCGTGGACGGCGAGATCGCGCTCATGCTGGGCGCCCGCGCGCTTGTCTCTCGCCGCGCCGATCACGAGGCCGAGCTCGACGCCCGCGTCGCCGAGATGCGGGCCCGCATGGAGCGGAGCCCTGTGCTGTCGGCCGAGAGCTACCCCGACGAGTGCTGGACCTTCTGCAACACGCTCGCCCTCGGCGCCATGCGCATGTCCGACGCGCTGCGCGGCGAGCGCCGCGGGCTGGAGCTCGGCCGCCGCTGGCTCGCCGTAGCGCGCGCCAGGCTGGTGGACCCGAGGACAGGGCTGCTCGTGTCGAGCTACACGCATGGCGGCAGGATCCTGGACGGCCCGGAGGGGTCGTCCCTCTGGCTCGTCGCGCACGCGCTGCTCCTGATCGACCCTGATTTCGCGCGCGATCAGTACGCGCGGGCGCGCCGCGAGCTCGGCGCGGATCTCGTCGGCTTCGGCTGGGCGCGCGAGTGGCCGCGCTCCTGGTCCGGTCCGGAAGACGTGGACTCGGGCCCGATCGTGCCCGTCGTGGGCGCGAGCGCCGGCTCGAGCGGCCTCGCGCTGCTCGGCGCCGCGGCCTTCGGCGACGCGCCTTATCTCGGGGCGCTGCTCACCTCGCTCGACTTCGCCGCGTTCCCGATCCGCGAGGGCGACCGGCTGCGCTACGCCGCGAGCAACCAGGTCGGCGACGCGGCGCTGCTCCACGCGCTGAGCTCCGGCCCGCTCTGGCAGCGGATCGCCGCGGCGGGAGGTGCCCCGTGACCCGCCTGCTCGCCCTCGGCGCCGCGCTGCTCGCGTCGGCCTTCATCGTCTGTCACCTGCTCGGCCTGCGCGAGCACGTCTCGGTGCTGAGCGGTACGGCCCCACCCGGCAGCGGGGGCGACCCCTCGCTCGGCGTCGTTTACGCGATCGCGTGGTTCGGCGCCGTGATCGCCGCGCCGATCCTCGCGCTCGCGGCGGGCGTGCTCGCGGCCATCGACCGGCTCCGATCGAGGCGACCCGCGCCGCGCCCGCCCGCGGATCCGGCCTCGTGACGCGCTGGAGCGCGCCGACTGCCTCGCCCGCAGCACAGCGCCAGCAGGTTGCTGCCAGCGCAACATGCGAGCCGCCGGCGCGCCGTCGCAGCGCGACGCTGCCGGAGGGCGCGCGTCGGGCGCACGACAGGGCGGCGCCGCGCGCCGGCGCGCGCCATGTCACGAACCACGCAGGGTGAGGGCGGGCTGGAACGGAACGTGCTGTGAACGTGCTGTGACGTGGCGTGGCACGTCGCGCCGTCCGATTCCGCTCATCAGCACGGGAAGTGGCCGTGTCCGCTCTCGTCACCGCGCTTGCCGCGCGCGGCCGCCGTGAGGAGGGCTGTTCGGCGTGATCGAACGAGCCTCTGTCGCGCCTCGACGCAAGAAACGCAGGCCTCGTGTCTGCTGATGGAAGGGAGCCTCTCTTGGACCTCGAGCTCACTGGAAAGCGCGCCATCGTCACCGGCGGCAGCCGCGGTATCGGCAAGGCCATCGCGCGGGAGCTGGCGCGCGAGGGCGCCGACGTCGTGATCGCCGCGCGCGGCAAGGACAAGCTCGAGGCGACCGCCGCCGAGCTCTCGGCCGAGACCGGCCGCCGCGTCGTCCCGCTGGTGGTCGACACGGGCAACGAGACCTCGGTCAACGCGCTGGTCGAGCGCGCCGTCGACGCGCTGGGGGGCGTGGACATCCTGGTCAACAACGCCGCCTTGCCGGGCGGGATCTCGCCGGCCACCCGCCTCGACCAGATCGTCGACGAGCAGGTGATCGAGGACATCAACATCAAGGTCGTTGGCTACCTGCGCACCGCGCGCGCCGTGGCGCCGCACCTCATCGCGAACGGCTGGGGCCGCATCATCAACATCGGCGGGCTCGCCGTGCGCAAGACCGGCCGCCCGGTCGCCACCCTGCGCAACGTCGGCGTGGCGGCGATCACGAAGAACCTCGCCGACGAGCTCGGCCCGAAGGGGATCAACGTCACGGTCGTGCACCCCGGCGCGACGCGGACCGAGCGCGTCCGCGCCGAGTCCGAGAAGGACCTGGCCGCCTCGGTGAGCATCGGCCGCATCGTGGACGCCCGGGAGGTCGCGTGGGTGGTCACGTTCCTTGCGTCGCCGAGGAGCGTCGCGATCAACGGCGATTCGGTCGTCGCGGGCGGTGGCAGCGTCGGCCCGATCTACTATTGATCCATCTCGCGCTGAACCCAAGAGAAGACCATGACCCTCCCGACCACCCGCCTCGGCCGTACCGGCCTCACCGTTTCCCGCCTGTGCCTCGGCACGATGACGTTCGGCTTCCAGACGGACGAGGAGACGTCCCGCGTCATCCTCGACAAGGCCGCGGACGCCGGCGTCAACTTCCTCGACACGGCCGACGTGTACCCGCTGGGCGGCGGCCTGCAGACGGCCGGCCGCACCGAGGAGATCGTCGGCCGCTGGCTCAAGGGCAAGCGCGACCGCTTTATCGTTGCCACGAAGTGCGTCGGCCGCGTCGGCCCGAACGACTGGGACCAGGGCGCCTCGCGCAAGCACATCCTGGACGCCATCGACGCCTCGCTGCGCCGGCTCGGCACCGACTACGTGGATCTCTATCAGCTCCACGCCGACGATCGCGACACGCCGATCGACGAGACGCTGGAGGCGCTCGACATCGTGGTTCGCTCCGGCAAGGCCCGGTACATCGGCGTCTCCAACTACCTGGCCTATCGCCTGGCGCGCGCGCTCGGCCGCGCCGACGTGCGCGGGCTCGCGCGGTTCGTCTCCGTGCAGCCGCGCTATGCGCTGCTGTTCCGCGAGATCGAGCGCGAGCTGCTCCCGCTCGCGCAGGAGGAGGGCCTCGGCGTGATCCCGTACAACCCGCTCGCCGGCGGCCTCCTCACCGGCAAGCACCGCCGCGGCGAGCCCACGCCGGGCACGCGCTTCACGCTGGGCGCGGCGGCCACGAACTACCAGCAGCGCTACTGGCACGAGCGCGAGTTCGCGACCGTGGAGAAGCTCCAGGGCATCGTCGCCGAAGCGGGCCAGTCGCTCACGACGGTCGCCGTCGCGTGGGTGCTCGCCAACCCGGCGATCACGTCGGCGATCATCGGCGCGAGCCGGCCCGATCAGCTCGACGCCACGCTCGCCGCGGGCAACCTGGCGCTCGATCCGCAGCTCAAGGCCCGGCTCGACGAGGCGACCGCCGAGTACCGCCGCGGCGACGCGACGCGCTGAGCCTGCGCTCCCGTCGAGCGTGCGCTCCCGTCGAGCCTGCGCTCCTGTCGAGCCTGCGCTCCCGCCGAGCCAGCGCTCACACCGCCACGAACACCTTCACCTGCGACGGCGCGACGTGCGCGCCGGCGGGCATGTTCGCGTTCGACCCGTTATGGGCCGACATGGCGGTGTGATAGACGATCTTCTTCCCCTTGGCGTAGACCTTCGAGCTCGCGCGCTTGAAGGTCACCTGCCCGCGGTTCACGTTGGAGACCATCCCGCCGAGCGTGCCGGCCTCGTCGCCCTTGCTGCTTGGCATCTTCGACGCCTCGGTCACTGTCTCCTTCTTCTGGACGAGCACCTTGGAGACTGTCGACTCGCAGCCGTTCAGCGTGCCGATGTTCGGGAACGGCGTCGGCACGGGGGGCGCCGGCGGAGCTGGCACCTTGCACACGTCGGGCATCGCGAAGCACATGCCGCCGGCCTTCGTCGCTGCGGGCATCTTCATCTCAGGTACCCTCCACTGGCACGCGCACGCTGGATCATCCGAGCAGGACGCGCTCGCCGTCGATCGATGTCTCCTTCTTCGAGACCATCGATGTTCGCTCGCTGACGAGCTGATACGCCTCGCGGATGAGCCAGCGCGCGCGCCTCGCCCGGGTCTGGAGGAGCCCGTCGACCTCGCGGTACGCGTCCCTGGCCCGCTCGATCAGCCGCTCGGCCTGGATCTCCATCCGGCCGGCGGTGGCGGCCATATGCGCGGCCGTCGTCGCGATCCGCTCGGCGAGCACGGTCGCCTCGGTCGCGTGGAGCGACGCCCGCTCCGAGGTGACGTCGACCGCCGCCGCGGCCACGCGCACGGCCGCCCGCTCGACGACGAGCCCCGGCTCGCCGCCCTCGCCGGCCTCGCTCGCCACGCGCCGCCCCGCCCGGTGCCGCACGTCGCGCCTGGCGCGGAGCTCGACGTCGGTGGCCGCCTCCACGACGACCTTCCCCCGCGGCGCCGCCAGCGTCAGGTCCCCCGCGGGGGCGGCGACGCGCGCCGCGCCCGTCGCGGCGTCGTACGTGACGGCGACGGCCCCGGACGCGTCCCGGATCGCGATCGTGCTCCCCTCGGCCGACGCCGTGGCCCCCTCGGCCGTCTGGATCACCGGCCCCCGGGCGGCGAGCAGGACGCCTACGATGTAAAAATCTGATGTGGTTGCGTGTTTCGACACGAGCACCCGGTCGCCGGCGGTGCCCTGGTAGCCGGGCACGGCGAGCCGGGCGCGCGCGGTGGCGCCCTCGGCGCCGGGGGCGCCGGGGCGGACGAGGCGCACGACGGCGCGCGCGGCGTCTTCCATGTCGACGAGGGTGGCCTCGAGCACGCCTCCCGGGGAGGGCTCGTGTTCCAGGGCGACAGCGTCGTTCGCGTTCATCGGGTCTCCGTCCGGAAATCTTCCGCGCGGGCGCGGTCAGGGTCGGTGTTCTTCACGTTGCGGGTGCGCGCCCCGACAAGCTCTGCGTCATCGAGCTTCGCCCGGTGCAGGTCGGCGCCCTCGAGGTTGGCGTTCATGAGGTGGGCGCGCTCGAGGCGCGCGTGCGAGAGATCGGCCAGCGAGAGATCGGCGTTCGCCATCACCGCATCGCGCAGGTCCGCGCCCGGGAGCCTGGCCGCGCTGAGCCTGGTTTCGCGCAGGTGGGCGCGGCGCAGGACGGCCTCGTCGAGGGCGGCGTCGGAGAGGTCGGCGCGGGAGAGGTCGGCGCCGTCGAGGATCGCTCTCTTGAGGTTCGCGGAGGGGGCCTGCAGGCCTGTGAGCTTCGCGCCCTTCATATCGGCGCCCTCGAGGTTGACCTGAGCGGCCTCGACCGAGGTGAGGTTGGCGCCGCGGAGGTTCGCGCCCGACAGCGTGGCGTTCGTCAGGACGCAGCCGCGGAGATCGACGCCCTCGCCGTTCGCGTCGCAGAGGAGCGATTGCTCGATCACGGCGCCTGAGAGCTGCATGGTGCGGAGATCGGCGCCGGAGAGGTCCGCCGCGAAGAGGCGTGTCCTGCGGAGGTCTGCTCCGGTGATCGAGGCGGTGGACAGGGAGGCTTCGGAGAGATCGGCGTCGCTGAGGTCGGCGTCGGTGAGGTCGACGTCGGCGAGCTGCGCCCCGCGGAAGGCGGCGCCGCGGAGCTTCGCGCCGGCGAGGCAGGCGCCGGAGAGGTCGGCGTCGGAGAGGTCGGCGCCCGCGAGCACGGCGCCGCGCAGGTCGGCCTCGGCGAGGTCGGCGCCGGCGAGGTTCACGCCGGCCCACGAGAGGCCGGTGAGCGCGGCCTTGCCAAGGGAAACGCCCGCGAGGTCGAGGCCGCGCAGGTCGACGCCCGCGAGGCGGACGCCCTCGAGGGAGCAGCCCTCGAGCTTCGCGCCGGCGAGGGAGGCCTCGTCGAGGGTGGCGCCGGCGAGGTTGGCGTTGCGGAGATCGGCGCCGTCGAGGGAGGCGCCGGTGAGGTCCGCCCCGGCGAGGGAGGCGCCGCGGGCTCGCCAGCGCTGGAGCTGGGCGCCGCGGAGCGAGGAGCCGTCGAGGATGAGCCCGTCGCAGGTGGCGCCGGAGAGGTCGGCCTGGGCGAGGTCGCACGCGATGAGGCGGGCGCCCTCGAGGGCGGTGCGGCGGAGGTCGGCCGCGGTGAGGCGGGAGGACTCGAGCGAGGCGCCGGCGAGGGAGGCCGGGGGGCCCGAGGCGGAGAAGTCGAGTCCGGTGGCGGCGGCGCGCAGGAGATCGGCGCCGCCGAGGAGGAGGCCAGTCGTCGTGGCGGCGCGGAGGTCGACGTCGCGGAGCGAGGCGCCGGTGAGGTTGGCGGCGGAGAGGTCGGCGGCGGAGAGGTCGGCGCGGTCGAGGCGGGCGCCCTGGGCGTCGCAGCCCTGGAGGCGCGCGCCGGAGAGCACGGCGTCGAGGAGCTCGGCCTTGTGGAGGCGGGCGGCGCGGAGATCGGCTCTCTCGAGGAGCGCGCCGGAGAGCTTGGCGCCGGTGAGGTCGACCTGGTGGAGCGAGGTGTTGGTGAGGACGGCGTTGCGGAGATCGGCGCCTGCAAGGCGGCAGGCCTCGCCGGGAGGGCCGCCGAGGAGGGCGTCGGTGAGGTCGGC
Source organism: Sorangium sp. So ce406 (assembly GCF_051474675.1). Taxonomy (NCBI): domain Bacteria; kingdom Pseudomonadati; phylum Myxococcota; order Polyangiales; family Polyangiaceae; genus Sorangium; species Sorangium sp. So ce406. The sequence goes on from NZ_CP150340.1 coordinate 3,478,520, forward strand.
GTCGGAGAGGTCGGCGCCCTCGAGGTTCACGTTGCGGAAGATGACGCCGGCGAGGGTGGCGCCGGTGAGGTTGGCGCCGTGGAGATCGACGTTCTGCCAGAGGGCCTTGGAGAGATCGGCGCCGCGGAGATCGATGCCGGGGGCGACGGCGCCGGAGATGTGGCTGCCGGCGAGCTCGCCGCGCTCGCTCCTCTGCAAGAGCTCGGCTGCAGTCGGGGGTGATCCGTGGTTGCGCTCCGCGGGCATGGTTCGGGCGAGGCTAGGCCATCGCGCGGCGGGTGTCACTGAGGTAGCGTGCGCGCTGGCATGCTTTCGCCGGGGTGTCGGGAGATGCCGCGGTGATGGCGCGGGAGCGGGGGAGGTGAGGAGAGCGATGATCAGCGTTGCGGTGAGGGTCGAGACGGAGTGCGGCACATGCCGGATGCCGATGCCGGTCAACACGCTGGCTCGCGAAGTGGGGTGCCAGAGCTGCGGTAGGCCGACGGCGATTGGCGGTGATGTCTGGCAAGGGCTGCTCCGCGATCCTGTCTATGAGGGGCCGAGAATGCTCCGGAACGAGGGGCGGCGGGGCGGGGCTGGCAGGCCGTGGATCACCTACACACGGTTCGGTCCCTCCTGTCGTGGGTGCGAGAAGGAGATCCCTGACGTGCGAATCCGAGAGGTGCGAGACCACGCCATGCTCCGCTGCGACCGCTGCGCCGAGCAGACCTGGGTGCGCGCGGTCCCCGCGGAGTTCGCGGGAGTGCTCCCGAACATCGTGCACCTCGTAGGCGAGGATCCCGATCCTCTGGCCGCGGCGCCTCTTGCTGCCGAAGCGGCGACGTTTCCATGCCCGCAGTGCGGCTCGCCTGTGCCGCTCGACGGCGTGACGCGAACGTATGTGTGCCGATTCTGCAGCGCAAGCGTGCATGTGCCGGACGACTTCATCTACCGAGGGAGGAGAAAGCTGGCGGTGAACTGGTTCCTATGCTTTCATCCGTCGGTCGTAGACCAAGCGCCGGTTGGGCAGGCCGTCTCCGCGGGCTTGTTCGACTGGGACAGTCCGCCCGACGCTGCCGTCGATGCCCACGGCAATCTCTACTGCGCGGCCAGGCAGTCGCACTGGGTTCCCGATCATCATGGAACAAGGCAGCGGTTCGACGACGTCGTCTGGTCTATCGATCCTTCACTGAACCTCCGCTGGCTACAGCGCGGCGGCTCGAGGGCTGTGCGCCTTGTGCTCTCCCCGAAGGGCGTACTCCTCGTGACGCAACGGGGCAGAGCAAACCGTCACTGGCTCTCCTCCGCGACCGGCAGGCCCGTCGAGGGATCGGGCGGCATCGTACAGAAGAACGATGGCGAACTCCTGGACTGCGATGATCTGACCTGTGACCGCGATGGCTCCCTGCTGATCCTGAAGGACAGCATGCTGCGGCGGATCGCCCCGAACGGAGTTGAGCTGGACGTGTGGCTCGATGGCACGCCTGGCACCGGCGATGACGACGCCAGGTCGTGTACCGGAGAGATCCTCGGCGTCGCGGTGGACATGTCCGCCGTCGGCATGCGCGTTCATCGTGGGCCGGACGGGTCAATCTTCTTCATGGGTTCACGCGAGATCGCCCGCTTTGACGCCAGCGGTCGAGAGATCTTTGCTGTGGCGCTCCTCTGCAGCGAGATGAATAGTCTCTATCGTAATCTCGGCGCCGATCTTCACGGCAATGCCTATGTTCTGTGTAGCGATCGTCTCTTGCGAGTCAGTCCAGAAGGCGCGCAGAGCGTTGTCCTGACGAAGAAGCGCGACAAGCTGCCACGGTCGGAGATGAGCCTCGCCGTGTGTCCGGATGGGTCGTTCTGGCTGTTCGGCACGAAGGGCGCTGCATGGAAGTTCGGCGCTGACGGCGCGCTGCTGTTCGCCAGCGATAAGGAGCCACGACCCAGGAAGTGGACGATGGCGGAAGTGTCTCAGTGGGCCTTCCAGAGGCGGCTTCAGAAGTCCATGGCGGAGTCGATCGCCCGGATGCAGGAGTCTGATCAGGTGCAGGAAGACCGAGAAGCGGCGGAGCGCAGGAGGAAGGGGATTGTGGTGCTCATCATCCTGGGCATCGGCCTGGGTGTCCTGTTCGGTCTGACGGAACTGCTGTCCGCCATGCGGCGCGTGCCGCCGCCCTAGGCACGTCCAGGATCAGCCCAGGTCGATTCGGGTCCCCTTGAACTTCACTGCGCCAGAGCGGAAGGCGACCTCTGCTCCGCCTCCCTTCAGTCGGATGCCGCCGCTTGTCACCGTGCAGGTGGAGTCGCCTGCTTTGAGAATCGCGTTGCCCGCTGAGACCTCCAGGCCATCTCCGTTGTTTCCAACCAATACTTCACTGGACTTTGCTGTTATGCCCCAGCCGTTGGCGGTTACCGCCACCTCTTTGCCCGTCATCGTGGCGCCCCCGGACGCAGTTAGAGTCATGTCGCCAGCTGATTTGGTCTTCATGGCACCGCGGCTCTGAATGTTGAGGGTGCCCCCGGAATCTATGTCCAGTTTCTGACCTGTCTTGACGAGAAGCTTACTCTTGCTGACCGCCGTGAGCCGCGTGTCCGACAAGAGGTTCATCTGTCCGCCGCTCTTGAGGTTGGTGGTGCCGGTGCTCTTCAACTTCAGTTTTGCGTCTGAGAGCAGGTCCACGAGCCCGTTGGACGTGACGAGGGCCCGCGCCATGCCAGCGATCTCGACGGAGTTCGGCGACTTGAGCAGTGCTGCGTCATATCCGGCAACGATGGCCTTCCCACCAGATGATACTGTTGCAACTGCCGTTCCACCGACGAACGCGTCCCTCATCCCTATGATCGATGCAGTCGTGGCAGCCGCATTCACGTTCATCGGCCCGCCGGGCGGAAGGACGAGGCCCGGGATGCGGCCCATCCCTGCGACGCCGCCTGCGACGGCGGCCATCGACTTTGCAGCGGCGATAGTGCTGGATTCCACGGTTTTTTGAAATGTCTTTACCGTTGTTGTGATGATATCTCGAAGGCCTTTGGCTCCGGTGGCGCCAGTCTTTGCGAGCTCGACTTGATTGAGCCACTTGCGTCGAGAGAGCGCATCCTCGCCCTCGGTGATCTGCTTTTTGTATCCTTCCGCCGCTGCTTCCGCTTGTTTTGCCTCGATATCGGCCTTCTCGGCCTTCTTGACCTCTTCAGGCTGTTGCTGTGCGTGCCATTCTTGTCGTGTTATCGGTCGGTACGTTCCGTCGGGATTCTCGATTTTGGGGAGCCCTCGCAGGCTCTCTTCGTGCCATCTCTTTGCCATCGACTGCTCGATCTCGGTGGCACGCAATCGAGCGTTGGCTGCTTCTTCGCTCAGCTCTGCCTGCATGTGGTTCTCGAACTTGGCCGGAAACTCGAGGGCGCTCTTGGCGGCGCCGAGGATGCTGTCGACCAACTTCGGCAATTTGTCTCCTTTGAGCATGTCCACGATGTTCGACGCTCCGGCGAAGATGATCGAGTTGCCGGAGCTCATGAGCGCGGAGAGATCAGAGAAGACCGTGTTTACAGATGTGAGCGTGTTGACGCCTGCGGCGCCGATCGCCGTGAACGCTTCATCGGTCGTGATCGCGGCTCCTGCTGCCGGCGTGTTGGGAGAGCCGAGCTGGAAGGTGCTGCCGCCGTACGGCGTCGACAGCTTGATCCGCTCCTCCCCCTCGTTGTCGTCGATGTTGATCTCGTTCCCACCGCCCGTGCGGATGACGTTCCTCCGCGCGTTCTTCGCATCCACGGTGCTCGGCGTCTGCGGGTTCGGCACCGCGCCGGCGATGATCGGCCGGTCCGGATCCCCGTCGATGAAGGTCAGGATCACCTCCACGCCGCTCCTCAGCGGGAAGTGGAACCCGTACCCCGCGCCCGCGTGGGGCTGGGCCATGCGGATCAGCCGCGACGCCTTGCCGTCCTCGGCGCTGCTCGTGTCGAACAGGAAGCGCACGCGGTAGCGGCCGGTCTCGTCGACCTCCGCGTACTGACCCTTCTCCGCGGCGTCGATCACACCCGTGATGACCCCGTGCACCTTCGGCTTCGGCGTCACCCGCGGCGGCCGGTATGTGGTCGCGTACGGTATGGCCCTGAACTCGTTCTCGTAAGCACGCTCCTCGCCCGTCCCTGCGTTGAGCGTCGCCTGCTGCAGCCGGTGGCGCACCTCGACGAGCAGCAGCTCGATGTCGCCACGCGGGTGCCCCTCGAGCGTCAGCTTCGCCCCCGCGCCGAGGACCTGCACGTCGCTCGCCCCCTCGAACACTCTTCGGCCCGCGCGCAGCTCCTCCGCGCGGATGACCGCGATGCGCTCGCCCTCGTCGGGCGTCTTGAAGTGCGCGCCGTACTCGACGATATCGCCGCCGGACGCTTCCGAGACGGTGGCCGCGGCCATCAGGGGCACGTGCGGTGTGCGGTAGTTGTAGTCCTTCACCACGTACCGGTTCGGGACCGTGCGCGTCGTGCCCTCCAGCCGGTAAACGCCGATGCGATCGCCCCGCGGATAGAAGTGCGCGCGCCCGTCGCCGGCGACCGGCTGAAAGCCGCTGTTCGCGTCGGAGAAGACCACGACGTCGCGGCCGTCCCGGTGCTCGAAGAAGAACGAGATGCCGAGGTGCTCGGCGAGGCGCGAGACGAACTGGAGATCCGTCTCCTTGTACTGCACCACGTACTCGCGCGGCGGATACGTCGAGACCAGACGGAGCTCGAAGTCCTCGCCCTCGTGGAGCCCGGCGCGCTCGAGCTTCTTCTTGATGACCTCGGGGACCGAAAGATCCATGAAGATCTCCGACGTCTCCGTGAGCGTCAGCCGGAACGCGCGCGGCACGAACGTGAGCGTGTAGGCCATGTGCAACGTCTCGGTGTGGAGCGCGTCGCGCACGACGGAGATGACCCCGAAGATCCGGCGCTCCTCGCGGTCGCCCCTCAGGAACACCAGCGCGGCGGGCTCGGCGAGGAGCGCTTCCTCGTCGAGCCCGTCAGGGGTCTTGCACACGACGTGGAGCTGGAACTCGAACGGCTGCGAGATGACCTCGCGCCCGGTGAGGTCGTGGAGCTCGACCGCATCGGCCGAGAAAGCACGTGATTCCAGGCGAGCAGAGAGGATGTCCTTCATGAGCGTCCTTCGCGTCCTTCGCGTCCTTCGGGTGAAGAAGCGCTACCATCGCCCGCCGGCGAGGACTTGTTCAAGCTGTTCGTGCAGCGGAGCACCGCTGCGGCGCGCGGCGCTCCATGCCGCTCGCAGCGCCTCGCTCCACGCGCCTCATCCCCGCGCTCGAGGGCGCTCGCATCCCCGCGCTCGACGGCGCTCGCATCCCCGCGCTCGACGCCGCTCTCTGCAGCCCCTCAGCCCTCCAGCGGCACCTCGAGCGCGTGCCGCCGCGACAGCGTCCGGAGCTTGCTCAGCGCGTTCTCCTCGATCTGCCGCACCCGCTCGCGGCTCACCGAGAACATCCCCCCGATCTCGGCGAGCGTGTGCGTCTGCTCGCCGTCGAGCCCGAACCGCAGTCGGAGCACCTCGCGCTCGCGCGGCGTCAGCGACTCGAGCAGGGAGCGGACCTGCGTGTGCAGGCGGCGATGCACCAGCAGCTCGTCCGGCGCCGCCTCCGCGCTCGCGAAGAAGTCGCCCTGGCGCGCGCCGTCGTCGTCCCCGATCGGCGCGTCCAGGTACACCGGCGGGAGCGCCACCTCCCGCAGCGTCTGGATCTTCTCCATCGAGAGGCCGCTCCGCTCCGCGACCTCCTCGGGCGCCGCCTCGCGCGCGTTCTCCTGCTCCAGCTCCCGGCGGGCCTGCAGCGCGCGGCGCCGCGTCTCTGCCAGGTGGACCGGCATCTTGATGACCTGGCCCTGGTACAGCACCGCGCGCGCCAGCGCCTGCTTGATCCACCACGTGGCGTACGTGCTGAACCGATATCCGCGCCGGTAATCGAACTTCTCCGCCGCGCGCATCAGCCCGAGGTTGCCCTCCTGGATCAGATCGAGCAGCGGCACGCCGCGGTGCTTCAGCGGTCGGGCGGCCGACGCCACGAGCCGCAGGTTCGCCTTCACGATATCGGCCCGCGCCTCCGCCGCCGCGCCGCGCGCGCCGCGCATCGCAGAGAGCGTCGCCTCGATCGCCCGCCGCTCCGGCCCGCTGGCCTCGGCCGCGGCCTCGCCCAGCGCCCGCTCGATCCGCTGCTCGACCACGGGCCCGAGGCGCACGTCGGTGAGCCCGGCCGACAGGTCGGCCCGGGCGCGCCGCGCGCGCGCATCGGTCTTCCCGGACGCGAGCATCGACCGCGCGAGCCCGAGCAGCCCCGCGAGCCGGACAGACGCCGCGTCGCGCGCCGCGTCGTCCGCGTCCGCGTTCAGCAGCAGATCGCCGATGGAGACCCGACCCGCCTCGAGATCGTCCGCGATCGCCGCGAGCTCCCGCAGCGCGACCGGCGACGCCACCCAGGTGTCGATCGCCGCGCGCTCCGCCGCCTCGATCCGCCGGCCGATCTCCACCTCGAGGTCGCGGCTCAGCGGCGCGCTGCGCGAGATCTCCTGGAGGTAGACCTCGGTCACGTCCTCGGTCGGCCGCGCCGACGGCGCAGCTCGGCCGCCAGCAGGCGTGTCCAGCCGAGGCAGCGCGACATGGCCGAGGTCGGCGTCGAGACGCACCTCGGCGCGGACGTCCTCCACATCCATGAGTGTTCTGTCAGCCTCGCCCGCCAGGAGCGAGCTCATGGGCCTCTCCTTCATCTCGGTTACTCCACCAGGGTGCCGCATCGCGGGTGATCCGCTCGGGTGCTCACCGGAGCACGCGCCGTGGGGGCAACCCCGCGCAGGGACCACCATCCACGTCGGCCACGCCACGGCAGAGCAAAGGGGCTCCGCCGGTGCGTCTATGCACCGTAATCACTCGCCGCGCTCAGGAAAGGGGCGTACGCGAGGACGTTTCTAGCCGGAGCTCCGAGCGCTTGCTCGTGCGTGAGAGCGGCCGCTCGTCTTTCAGAGCGGCCGCTCGTCTTTCAGAGCGGCCGCTCGTCCGTCGGCGCTCGTCAGCGCCCGTTCGTCAGCGCCCGCGCTCGGCCGTCAGAGCAGCACCGCCAGCGGCAGCACGGCGGGGCGGCGCGAGGCCTCGCGGTGGAACACCCGCCGCACGCCGCGGCTGAGCGCGTCCTCCAGCGCCGGGGCCAGCGTGCGCGCCGCCGGCGACATCGCCGCGAGCGCGCTCCGAGCGCTCCCGAGCGCGGCCTCGAACAGCGGGCCGCCCTCCTCGAAGTGCGCCACGCCGCGCCCGAGGAGCTCGGGGCCGCGCAGGATCTCCCCCGTCTTCCGGTCGGCCACCACGAGCACCATCACGAGGCCCTGATCCGAGATCTGCTCGCGCTCGCGCAGCACCATCTCGGAGACGTCGAGCCCGCCGCGCGCGTCGAGCCACACCCGCCCGCTCTTCACCGGGGCGCCGAGGCGCATCTGCCCGTTCTCGATGATCAGCGAGTCGCCGTCCTCGATCACGAAGACCCCCGCCGCCGGCACGCCCATCCGGAGCGCCGTGCGCGCGTGGGCGAGCAGCATCCGGTACTCGCCGTGGATCGGGACGAAGTGCTCCGGCCGCACCGCGTCGAGCAGGACCTTCTGCTCCTCGGCCTGCGCGTGGCCGCTCGCGTGGATCGGATCGAGGCCGCGATCGAGGACGATCGCGCCGCGCTTCGCCAGGCGGTTCGCGAGCTGGCTCACGGCGATCTCGTTGCCGGGGATCGCGCGCGAGGAGAAGATCACCGTGTCGCCCGGGTCGACCCGCAGCCGGTGGTGATCGCCCACCGCCATGCGCGCGAGCGCGCTGTTCGGCTCGCCCTGCGCGCCCGAGGCGAGCACGATGAGGCGACCGGGCGGGAGCGTGGCGGCCGTGGCGTCGTCGATGAGCACCCCGTGCGGGATGGTCAGGATGCCGATCTCCTCGGCGATCCGCGTGTTGGTCGCCAGGCTGCGCCCCGCGAGCACCACCTTGCGGCCGACCTGGGCGGCGATGTTGAGCACGCTCTGGACCCGGTGGACGTTGGACGCGAAGAGCGCGACCAGGATGCGCCCCTTCGCCTCGCGGAACGGCCGGAGGAACCCCTCGGCCACCGCCGTCTCGCTCACCGACCAGCCGTCGCGCTCGGAGTTCGTGGAGTCCGACAGGAGGGCCGCCACGCCGGCGCGGCCGTACTCGGCGAAGCGACCGAGGTCGAGCCGCTCGCCGCCCACCGGGGTGAGGTCGATCTTGTAGTCGCCTGTGTGGATGAGGATGCCCTCGCCCGTCTCGATCGCGAAGCCGACCGCATCCGGGATGGAGTGGGTCACGCGGAGGGGCTCGGCGCGGAACGGGCCCGCCGTGAAGTGCTGCTGCGGCACGACCTCGCGCAGCGGCACGTCGATGCTGTGCTCGGCGAGCCGCTCGCGGACGAGCCGGAGGGTGAAGCGCGTCCCGTACACGGGGACGGGGAACTCGCGCAGGAGCGACGGCAGCCCGCCGATGTGGTCCTCGTGGCCGTGCGTCACGATCACCGCGTCGACCCCGCCCGCCTCGCGCACATAGCTGAGGTCGGGGATGGCGACCTCGACGCCGAGCACCTGGTCGTTGGGGAACATGACGCCGCAGTCCACGAGCACGCGGCGGCCATCCTCCTCGACGAGCATCGCGTTCATGCCGACCTCGCCGAGGCCGCCGAGAGGAATGATCCGGACTCCCATGCGCGCGCAGCCTAGCATCCTCGATCGCGCGCACAGACCCCGGCCTCGCGGGGCGGCCACGATCCCCGGGCCAGCGCGGGCCGACGACCGCATCGCGCTCCACGGACGGGCCCGCCTGGCGGCCGGTCACACCCCGTGGAGATGCAGAGTCACCGGAACACCGCACTGGCCCCGTTCCGCGCCGCCCGGCGGCGTCGTCGTGTCGCCGCTCTCAGGGCCCCACCACGGCGCACATCACCCACGATGCCACTGGGCGTTGAGGGCTTGCCCTGAGGATTCGCCCTATGCAACCATCGACGAACCATGCGCAAGACCAGGATCGGAGATCTCCCTTTCACACTGGTTGAGCTGATGTACGAGACCGCGGACACCCTCCTGTATCGCGCACACCGCGATACCGATGGTGCTCCGGTGACGATCAAGGTGTTGAAGGGTGAGCGTCTCGATCAGCGGCACGTCGCGCAGCTCCGGCACGAGCTCGAGACCACGCGCCACCTCCAGCTCGACGGCGTGATCCGGGCCCACGGGATGGAGAAGATCCCGGGCGGCGCTGCGCTCGTGATGGAAGATTTCGGTGGCATCACGCTCGACGCGCTCGCCCGCACGGCGCGGCTCGACCTGAAGGCGAAGCTGCGAATCGCCTCGTCGCTGGCCGGGACGCTGGCGTCGGTGCACGGAAAGCACGTCATCCACAAGGACGTCAAACCGCAGAACATCCTCGTCAACCCGGAGACGAGGCAGGTCAAGCTGACGGACTTCGGGAGCTCGACCCGGCTCTCCGAGGAGACCCTCGTGGCAGAGACCCCGGATCGCCTCGAAGGGACGCTCGCCTACATGTCCCCGGAGCAGACCGGTCGAATGAACCGCGTCATCGACTACCGGACCGATCTCTACTCGCTGGGCGTCACGCTGTACGAACTCTTCTCCGGGGTGCTCCCGTTCCAGGCGACCGACCCGCTCGACCTGATGCACAGCCACATCGCGCGGGTCGCGACGCCGCTCTGCGAGCGCTCGCCGGAGATCCCGAGGGTGGTGTCCGACATCGTGCAAAAGCTGATGTCGAAGGTCGCCGAGGACCGATACCAGAGCGGGACCGGGCTCAAGGCCGATCTGGATGCGTGCCTGTCGGCGCTCGAGGCGACCGGCAGGATCGCGCCGTTCGCGCTGGGGGCGCACGACGTCCCGAGCGAGCTCAGGATCCCGCAGAAGCTGTATGGACGCGACGCGCAGATGGCAGAGCTGCTCGCGGCCTTCGACCGGGCGCGCGCGGGCAAATGCGAGCTGTTCCTCATCGCCGGCGGCGCGGGGATCGGCAAATCGGCGCTCGTGAGCGAGGTCCACAAGGAGGTCACGCAGCGGCGCGGGCACTTCATCGAGGGGAAGTTCGATCAGCTCAGCCGGAACATGCCGCACGCCCCCGTGGCGAGCGCGCTGCGCCAGCGCGTCCGGCAGCTCCTCACCGAGTCCGTGGAGTCGCTCGAGCAGTGGAAGGACAAGCTGCTCCGGGCCGCGGGGAAGAACGCGCAGATCCTGGTGGACCTGATCCCGGAGATCGAGCTCATCATCGGGCCGCAGCCGGCGCTTCCGGAGCTCGGCCCGAGCGAGTCGCAGAACCGGTTCAACCTGGTGTTCCAGGACTTCCTGCGCGTCATCACGACGGCCGAGCACCCGGTGGTGCTCTTCCTCGACGACCTCCAGTGGGCCGACCCGGCCTCGCTGAAGCTGCTGCACCTCGTGCTGACCGACCCGAGCGGGGCCTATCTCCTCATCATCGGCGCGTACCGGGACCAGGAGGCGATCGCCGGGCAGCCGCTCATGACCTGGCTCGGGGAGCTGCGCGCGGCGGGCGTCGAGCGGCGCGAGATCCTGCTCCCGCCGCTCTCGATCGAGGACGTGCGCCAGCTCATCGGGGACGCTGTGGGCGCGCGCGGAGAGCAGGTGCAGCCGCTCGCCGAGGTGCTCTACGCGACGAGCCAGGGCAACCCCTTCTTCCTGAGCCAGCTCCTCAAGGAGCTCCACGGGGCGGGGCTCGTCGCCTTCAGCCCGGAGGCCGGGCGGTGGACGTGGGATCTCGCGCAGATCCGGCAGCGGTGGGGCGCCGTGAACGTCCACGATCTGCTCGTGGACAAGATGCAGCGCCTCTCGCCGGCGGCGCAGCACGTGCTGCAGCTCGCCGCCTGCATCGGCCACCAGTTCGACCTGAAGACGCTGGCGACCGTGCGCGAGAAGCCGCCCGCGGACATCGCCGCGGATCTCTGGGAGGCGCTGCGCGAGGGCATCGTGCTGCCGCTCGACGCCGACTACCGGCTCCTCCACACGTCCGGCGGCGTGACGGCGGAGCAGCCCCTCGAGGTGAGATACCGGTTCTTGCACGACCGGGGGCAGCAGGCGGCGTACAGCCTCATCGAGGACGCGAAACGCCAGGAGGTGCACCTCCGGATCGGCCGGCTCATCCGGGCGCAGCTCAGCGGGGAGCCGCGCGACGAGGACCTGTTCAAGGTCGTGAGCCACAGCAACATCGGCATGGCGCTGATCGACGATCGCGCGGAGCAGCTCGATCTCGCGCGGCTCAACCTGAGCGTCGGGAAGCGCGCCAAGGCCTCCATGGCCCACGGGACGGCGGCCGAGCACTTCAAGGTCGGGATGGCGCTGCTCGGGCCGAGCGGGTGGGAGGAGGACTACGCCCTCTGCTTCGCGCTCCACCGGGAGCGGGCCGAGTGCGAGTGGCTGAGCGGCAACGAGGCGCAGGCAGAGGCCTCGATCCGCGAGCTCCTCGAGCACGCGCGATCGCGGCTCGAGCGCGCCGAGGTGTACAACCTCCGGATCCTGGTGCACACGATGCGCGGGGAGTTCGCGGAGGTGCTGCGCGTCGGCCGCGAGGGCGTGGCGCATTTCGGGATCGTGCTGCCGGAGGGGCAGGAGGCGATCGGCGCGGCGTTCGGGGCCGCGCTCGCCGAGGTGCCGGTCCACCTCGCCGGGCGCCAGGTCGACGAGCTCGCGGACGCGCCGTGGGCCGGCGACGCGGAGCAGCTCGCCGCCCTGCGGCTCCTCGCGGCGATGATCCCGGGCGCGTACACGCTCGATCCGACGCTGCTCGCGCTCATCGCCGTCACGCAGGTGAACCTCTCGCTGAAGTACGGCAACTCGCCCGCGGCGGCGTGCGCCTACGGCATCTACTGCCTGCTGCTCGCGGGCGGGATGGGCAGGTACGAGGAGGCGCGGCAGTTCCAGAAGGTCTCGCTGGAGCTCTGCGAGCGGCCCGACGGCGTGGAGCTCCAGTGCAAGGCGTACGTGGTGTGCGGCGCGCCGTCGCACTTCTTCGAGTCGACCCGCGCCTCGGTCGCGTGCCTCGCGAAGGCGTACCAGGCCGGCCTGAGCTCGGGGGACTTCAGCTTCGGGGCGTACGCCTGCCTGAACATCGCGACGATCATGCTCTCGTCGGGCCACGAGCTCGGCCCGCTCCGGGACGAGCTCACCACCTTCCTGCGGTTCCTGCAGCGGACGAAGGACCCGCTCGGCCTGCCGGTGATCTCCGTCGCGCAGCAGATGGTCGCGTGCCTGGAGGGCAGGACGAACGGGCGCCAGAGCCTGAGCGACGGGACGTTCGACGAGGGCGCGTTCCTCGCCGGGCTCGTGCCGGCGCAGGAGCTGCCGAGGTGCTGGTACTTCGTGTGCAGGCTCGTCCTCGCGGTGCTGTACGGCGATCACGAGGACGCGCTCCTGATGGCGGCGCGGGCGGAGCGGCACAGCGCGAGCGCGCTCGGCCTGTTCCTCCTGAACGACATCCCGTTCTACGTGAGCCTCGCGCTCCTCGCGCTGTGCGCGACGGCGACGGAGGAGGAGCGCGAGCGGCACCTCGCGGCCGCGGCGGAGCACCGGGCGAAGATCGCGGGCTGGGCGCAGCACGCCCCGGAGAACTACGCGCACAAGGAGCAGCTCATCGGGGCGGAGATGGCGCGCGTCCTCGGCAAGGAGGCGGAGGCGGCCGAGCTCTACGACAAGGCGATCGAGCTGGCGCGGGAGGGGCAGTTCACGCACCACGAGGCGCTCGCGAACGAGCTGTGCGCGCGTTTCTACCTGCAGCGCGGGCGGGAGAGGATCGCGCGGTGGCACCTGGCCGACGCGTACCGGGCGTACACGCGGTGGGGGGCGACGGCCAAGGCAGAGCACCTCGCGCAGGAGCACGAGCGGCTGCTCGACGCGATGGCCATCGGCGAGACGCAGCAGGTCAGGGTGCTGGGCTCGACGACCACGCGCCGCGGGAGCACCGAGTCGTTCGACGCCGCGACCGTCGTCCGGGCCATGCAGGCGGTCGCGAGCGAGAACGTGCTCGATCGGCTCCTCGACCGCCTGATGCGCAGCGTGGTGACGAACGCGGGGGCGCAGCGGGGCTCGCTGATCCTCGAGCGCGACGGGAGGCTCGTGATCGTGGCCTCCATGCGCGTCGATCCCGACGTGGTGGAGACGGGGCTGTCGGTCCCGGCGCTCGAGAGCGAGGACCTCGCGACGAGCGTCATCCAGCTCGTCGCGCGGACGCGGGAGCCGGTGGTGCTGAACGACGCGCGGCAGGACAGCCGCTTCGCGAGCGATCCGTACGTCGTGGAGCACCGGCCGCGCTCGATCCTGTGCATCGCCATGACCCACCAGGGGCGCTCGTCGGGCATCCTGTACCTCGAGAACAACGTGGCGCCGCGGGCGTTCACGCCGGGGCGGGTCGAGGTGTGCGGGCTGCTCGCCTCGCAGGCGGCCATCGCGCTGGAGAACGCCTTCCTCATCGCGAGCATCCGCGGCGGCACCGAGGCGCTGCAGCGCTCGAACGAGCAGCTCCAGCGGGAGCTCGAGCTGCGCGTGGCGTCCGAGGCCGAGCGGGAGCTGCTCCAGGCCGAGATGCTGCGCCGGCAGACGCCGCTCATCCCGATCACCGACGACGTGCTGGTCATGCCGATCGTCGGGCAGATGGACGGGGCGCGGGCGCAGCAGGTGCTCGAGACCGCGCTGGCCGGCTCCCAGGCGCGGCAGGCCAAGGTGGTGATCCTGGACATCACCGGCGTGGCGCAGGTCGACAGCGCGGTGGCGGAGGCGCTGATCAAGACGGCGAAGGCGCTGCAGCTCCTCGGGGCCAAGGCGGTGCTCTCCGGGATGCGGCCGGAGGTGGCGCGCGCGCTCGTGGAGCAGAACGTCTATCTGGGATCCATCGTGACGATGGGGACGCTGCAGAGCAGCATCGCCTATGCGCTCGGGCCGAACGGCCTCTCGGGGGCGTTCGGCCGGCGGGCGAGCCCGGCGCGGCCGGCGTGAAGCGCGCCGCGCTGCTGCGCGGGGAGCGCAGCAGCGCGGGCGCGGCCCGGGTCAGGGCGTGCTGCTCGGGTCGGCGGGATCGCTGCCGGCGTCCCGCTCATCCCCGTCGAGGAAGCCGTCGGTGTCGCGATCGATGCCGACGCGCACGCCCGAGCCGGGCGGCGTGCACGTGTAGGTCAGATCGTGGTGAGTCTGGGTGGCGAGGAGCCGGAGCACCGCGTCGCTGATCGGCGGGACGATCTGCCGGTCGGTGAGGAACTGGCCGCCTCCCACGTAGAGGAACCCGATCTCGTGCAGGAACCCCTGGGTCTTCGCCACGAGATCGCACTCGCCGACGTCGGCGCGATCCATGAGCAGGTCGATGCGCGGCGCGACCACCGAGCCGTTCGAATGGTTGAGCGTTATCTGCTGGCCCACGATGGGCGCCATGTTGCTCTCGATGGCGAGCACGTAAGACTCGAGCTGCCGGCGGATCACGTCGCCCGCCGGCGAGAAGGGGATGGCGTCGGGGTTGTTCGGGAACTGGTCGGAGAACCCGATCGCGGAGAAGAACCGGTACATCGTGTCGACGGTGCCGTTGTTCAGGATACCGAACCCGCGGATCTGGTCGCCCATGTGCTGGTTGTCGCGCGACAGGAAGACGAACGGGATGTCCGCGAGGCCGAAGGCGCCGACCTTGGTGTACACGTTGCGGAGCTGCGGTATCTTGAAGAGCTGCGTCTGGAAGTCGAAGACGGAGCTGCCGTCGGTCCCGAAGAAGCCGGGGAAGTCGTCGCCCGGGTTGGCGTCGGGGTCGACCACGTGGCATCCGCCGCAGCTCGCGATCGAGTTGACGATATCGCCGTTGAAGAAGTCCTTTCCTGCCTGCTGATCGGGCGTGAGCGAGTTGTCCAGGTTCCTGATCGGGTTGGGCGGGTAGGTGACCTGGAGCATGAAGTCGGCGAACGCCTCCATGTCCTGGGCGGGGATGGGCTGGTCGCGCCCGAGCAGGCCGGGGAACGCCGCCTGGAACTGCCGGAAGGCCTCCCGCTCGTCGAACGCCCCGTCGTCCGGCTGGGCGCTCGGCTCGAGGTTGCCGCCCGTGCGGTCGCCGCGCCAGTGCATCGGCCCGTGGTTGGCGAGCCCGCGCAGGCTCTGCGACATCATCGGGCCCTTCATCGGGTGGAAGATCGGGTCGGTGATGGGCTGGTTGAAGATGACGTCGTAGAGCCCGAACGGGAAGGGGCCCGGGTCCGTCACGACGGAGCCGTCGGGGTTGCCGAGGTTCCAGGCGAGGTCGTCCTGATCGCCGAAGACGTGGCAGCTCGCGCACGCCGAGTCGCCGTGGCTCGACGTGAGCGAGGCGTCGTAGAGGAAGCGGCGGCCGTTCACGATGCTGTCCGGCTCGGGGTTGAACATCGGGACGTGTCCCACCTCGGTCTTCGTCGTGGTGTTGATGATCGAGATGGAGTTGTCGAAGCGCGTCAGCACGTAGAGGCGATTCCGGCTCTCGTCGAGCACGAGCCCGGTCGGCCCGCCGCCGCTCACCGGGATCTGGTTCGCGGTGCTCGGCACGAACGTGTCGTTCTCGAGCGCGGCGGTGCTGAAGACGCCGATCTTGCTCGACCCGAGCGCGGCGACGTACAGCGTCGCGCCGTTCTTGGTCACGGCCATCTCCTGCGGGAAGGCGAGGCTCTTCGCGTTCTCCGCGTTGGGGACCGGGGCGCAGCAGGTGCTGTAATCGATGTGCTTGTTGAGGTGCCGCGGCGCGACGCTCCCCGGGCTGAGGACGGTGATCCGGCTCTCGTGCAGGTGGCCGCGCGTGGTCTCGCCGCCGGAGAAGATGCCTGGCCCCTCGAAGCTCTGCTGGCTGAAGGCCTCGGTGTTGGCCACGTAGACCTTCCCGTTCACCGGGTTGACGGCCATGTTGAAGAGGATCGTCCCGACGCCGGAGAAGAAGCCCTGCGCTCCGCTGATCCAGGCGGGGGGGTTGGCGGTGGCGTCGATGACGAAGACGTCCTTGTCGGGCAGCGAGAACCTCATCTTGTCGTCCCAGAGGTTGCCCAGCTCGTCATACCAGTGTCCGCCGTCGTACTTCACGATGATGGCCGTCTCGGGCGCCGGCACGCCCTCGAAGTTGGTGCTGGGGCCTGGCACGCCGGGCACGCCGTTCGCCCCGAAGCCGTCGGGGACCAGCGCCTCGTTGACGGTGGCGGTGCGGTTCCCGGAGTGGAACGCCGCCGCGTACACGCGGGTGCCGTCCGGGGTCACGGCCAGGGCGCGCGGCGTATCGCTGAAGAGGGTGATGATGTTGAGCGGATTACCCCCGAGCGAATTGCCGAGCTGGTTCGCGTTGAAGACCCACACGTCGGCGCGCCCGACGCCCGGCGTCGTGAGCTGCGGATCGATGGGGCTGTTCTGGCCGCGGTGGGCGGTCGTGATGAAGGCGCGCCCCCGCCCCGGGCCGGCGAACACGATGTCGCGCGGCTCGTCGCCGACGAGGAGCGTGCGCACGACGCGCCCGGTGTTGCCGCCGAGGCCGAGCTGGACGACGCTCACGCTGTCCGACAGGTGGTTGACGACCCAGACCTCGTTGTTGCTGCGCGCGGCGACGGCGACGGGCTCCAGGCCGACCGATATCGACGCGCGGTGCTCCAGGCCGCTGCTCCCGATGCGGAACACCTCGAGGCGGTTATCGGGCGTGTTGACGGCGAAGAGGAGCTTCCCGTCCGGTGACATGGCCAGCGGGCGGACCTGCCCGCTCTCGAAGGCGGTGAACGACGGCGCCGCCTGCGCCGGAGAGCCGGAGAGCGATATTGCAGTCAGGGATGCGACGAGCGCGCCGAACGTCGCCCACCGTGAACCGGGCAATCGAATCATGGATGCCTCCGTGGTGCCGTGTAGCTCCGTGGCCACACAACGCACAAACCAAGATTGTAAGGCCAGACGAAATGATTGTTCAAGCATGCAATGCGGGGTGACCTGATTTTCCGTAAAGGCACGATTCCACATCTGCGTCATGGATGTAGGCTGAGCGGCGATGGCGCTCGGTACGACGCGTCATCGCATCTGGCCAGCGCGCGTCGCACGGTTCACGAGCTGCGGCCGGCGCTCATGAAGAAGGACAGGGCGCCGGCGGATCATCCAGCGGTGGTCGTGGTGGGCTGCCCCACGCATCAGGCCGTCCGTCGCGCGGAGGACCGGAATCGATGGATCGAGGGCGGCGAGCGGCGCTCGATCGTGTAGGCGCGCGGCGACCCAGGTGGCCCCGCGCCCGGATCACGCCGGGAGCGATCCACAAGGCGCCGATGGCGTCGAGGAGCTGCTCTGCGCCGCGTGTGCTGCGCCACGTATCTGGCCATCATGGGGCAGATCAGGGCCCACCGTGAGTTCGATCACCGCTCACCCACACGAGCCCCGTGCCGACGATGATCGTGGTGCAGGAAGGGATTGGATCCGGCCCGAGGAGCCCGTAGCCTGGATGGCTGGTATCGACCACCGGGTGAGCAGCGCGGGTGGTCGAACTGGCGATGAGCGTGCGTTCTTGTCGAGAGATGGAGGAGAGATGAGCAGCTTGAGCGTGGATCCCGTGGTCGCGGACGGCCTCCGGATCGAGCCTGCCCTGAGCGACGACACCCTGACCGTCAAGCTCACCGGGGCGGGCGACATGGCGGCGGCTGCGCCGCTCAAGCGGTATGTCAAGGCGCTGGAAGGCGAGGTGACGCGGCTCTCGATCGGCACCGTCGAGTTCGACGTGCGCGGCATGCGGTTCATGAGCTCGAGCTGCATCAAGGCGTTCGTCGGCTTCATCTGCGGCCTCGCCGCCAACGGGATGAAGTTCCGGATACGGTTCGTCACGGACGCGCGGCTGACGTGGCAACGGCGGAGCCTGAAGCCCCTCGATCGCATGTGCCCGGAGCTGGTCTCGATCGACGACGCCTGATGCGCGAGGGGGCGGCGTGACGAGGAAGCGCCGGACGCCAAGGCGGAGGGGCGCCGCATCCCGATCGTGGTGGCGAGGTACCGCGCGCCGGGGTAGCGGGGCGGGCGCGCGCTCAAGGGCGGGTCGGCGGGGGGCCGGGCAGCCGACGTCGGGGGGCGACACGGAGCAGAGCCGCCGGTGCGTGGCCACGGCGGCGAGGACCGGCGCCCTCCTGAGCGCCCGTCAGCCAGGCACTCGCGGTGCGGCGGTCCAGACGCGCGACTTTGCCTTGCCGATCACCAGCTTCACCTCGTGGAGTCCATCCGAGCCGCGGAGCTCTGTCCACGACTTGTGCATGTATCGGCTCCTCAAGAATCCTCCTTTCTCCTGCAAGAAGATCCAGATGCCCTCGCGGGCGACCAGGACGAAGGCGGCTGACTGGAGGCGTTGCGCGTACGACTTCGCTTGCTGGTACGCGTCGAGGATCTGCTTTTCGGTCGCGAGCTCTCGCTTGGCCTCGACGATGATCCGCGCGGTCTCCTCGCCCCGCTTCTGCACGGCGCCGATCGCGTAATCCGGGTACACCCGCTCGCCGCGGCCCATGCGGACGGGCATGTTCCGGATCCAGTCGCGTTCCACATAACCGAGCTCTCGGAGGAGCGGCTCGAGCAGCCTCTGTTCGACCTCCCGCTCGCTCTCCACGTCGTCATGATCCGGCAGGTCCGGCCTGTGAAGCCGGGGGAGCTCCGACATCCTGCCGCGCTTCCGCTTGATCATCCGGAGCAGCGCGTCGTACTCCTCGGCTGTCACGGGCTTGCCGCTCGCGCCCTGAAAGTGCGCTCTCACGGCAGGCTTCCTGGACCAGACCGGATCTGCGGCGAGCTCGCGGAACGGGATCTCGGGGACCTTCACCGGCGACCCGATCCACACCGTGCTGTGGTAGTGGAAGAACGGATCGATGAAGCCGTCGGTCTCCGCGCGCCAGATGGAGTGGATGTAGCTGCGCGGGGAGACGCACCACATCACCAGGATGTCTCCCCGGCGTGTGTCGACGTTCCCCTGCCAGTAGCTCGTGGAGCCTTCGCCGGCGGCGTCAAGGAACTCGAAATCGCTGCTGTCTCCCGCGCCGCCCATGAGGAACCAGACCTTCGACGCGGGCGGGAGCTCGCCTTGCTCCTGCGCGAGGTGGTGCGGCGCGAAGTCGTACAGGAACGCGCAGAGCTCGGCGGGGGTCAGGCCATGGATGCGGCGGAACTCCTGGAGGGACGCGTTGATGCGCAGGTAGAACATCGCCCGATCCCGCCAGCTCGCCTTGCCCGGAAGCACCGGGACGGCGATCCCGAACTCATCACAGATCTCGTTGAATCGGTCGAACTTGCGCAGGAAGAGGTACAGCGCGAAGTGGTCGGGGTGGGCCTTGAACAGCCCCAGGGAGATGCCCTGGATCATGTTGAGCCAGGCTTCGGGCTCGTCGCCACCAACGACCGTGTAGATGGTCTCGCCGTCCTCGATTTCGAGCGAGAGCGTGAAGCCGTCGTCCAGGAGTCGCTCGTAGAGCTCGCCGGCATGATCCTGGGAAGCGACCCGCTCGCCGCCGGCCTGATCGAACACCGCCCGCGCGGCCATCGGATCGATCGGCCGGAGCTTATCCATCCAGCCCTTCGGGGCGAGCTCGGCCCATCGCTCGTCTCGCGCGAGGAGCGATTCGTATCTGGAAATGGCAGCCCGGCCCGCCTTGGAGCTGCAAAACAGAGACCATATGAATTTGTTGAAGCGCATCGTTTCTCTTGTCTGATCGTTTCAGCGCTGCGGGTCGGCGCGCCGACGTCGAAGTCCGGAAGGATCGCTCGGCTCGGCTTCCTTGCGCCGGCGATGGCCGGCGCGGCCCTGGTTTCGAGTCCGATCGTATCGGCGGCGCCGCTCTCTCATCCTTGCGTCGCTTCCCTCGTGGCCGCGCGCTGCCAGCGTGGATCGGAGCGCCATCCGGGCATCACCCTGAGTGGTACCGCCGGCGAGGTGCTGATGTCCACAGTAAAAAATTTGCGTGTGGACGGATGTGGATTGCGGTGCGACGGCGGAGGTGTCGAGCTCTCGCCCATCAGCGCGATCTGCGGCCGTCTCCTGGGAGCGCTCGAGGCGTGGTGTGCGAGCTGGGCGACGATACCGCGGCGGTCGTGGTGCGGTACTGCGCGCCCGGGTAGCGTCCGCGAGGCGCCGCGCCGGGCACACCGTCATGACCTGGCGCGGCGCCACGGCGCATTCGCGCGCCGGTCACGCGCGCCGCGCTGGGCGCTCGATCAGTCGACGACCGTGTAACATCCGAGCTCCCTGGCGCGCTGATGGCAGGAGGGGAAGTCCGCCGGCGCGGAGCCGCCCATGCGCACCCGCTTGCAGATACCCGGCGTCCGCGTCAGGAACACCTGGCCCCATTCCCTGCCGGTCAGGCTGAACCCCGACGACATGGTGCACTGGAGCCCTGCTTGCCTGGAGGCGTCGGGGCTCTCTGCCGACGCGGACGCGGTCACGAGGGCGAGCGCGGTCACGAGCGCGAGCGCGAGCCCGGTCTGGATTGTGCGAAGTGCGTCCATGGGGACCTGCCTTTTCGATGGATTCAACGGAGGCCTCGTGTGCGCCGCACCGTGCGGCGCTCGCGGCCTCGTATGGCTCCATTGCAACGGTGGTGCCCGGGGCGTGCGTCACTGTCACGTACGGCGCGGGGGAGCGCGTCCAGGACGCCGATCACGTCGGAATCGCGCGAGAACCTGTTCATGGCAAGAGAAGAGGGCCGCGAGCATGCGAGGAACGCGAGGGGAATAGAAGAGCGGAGCAGAAGCTGAGGAATCCGCTCTTTTGTAGCCATTCAGCGGAGAAGTTGAACAGGGAGGCGGGGAGGTGGGGAGTATTTGAGATTTTTTTTTCTCCCCGTCTCCCCGCCTCCCTTTGAATTCCCGAGGAATTCGAGGGGATGCCTCGGGAAGAGAAGAATAGAACTTCATCTCTGTTCTCCTGTGCCTCTCGGGCCGACGGGTGCTCGCTGGCGGCGGCCCTCCGACGCCGGCGAGCGGCCACGCTGGCGCGCCGAGACGCCACCTCGGCTCGCAGGGCGAGCGCCTCGTCCCGGAGCCCTGGCGGCCGCCACCCCCTCCGCGCGTCCGCCACCCCCCGCCGCCTCGTAAGTCCCTGAAATCACAGCGGCACCCGCCTGGCACGCCGTTCGCGAAAGGGCTCCGGCATGCAGGCCACGGCGCTCACCTTCTCTCTGCTCGGGCTCGACGCGCACCCCATCCGCGTGGAGGTCGACTCCGGCCGCGGCCCGTCGTTCTTCCAGATGGTGGGCCTCGCCGAGGCGAGCGTCCGCGAGAGCCGCGTGCGCGTCCGCGCCGCGCTCCAGCAACTCGGCGTCGAGCTCGACGAATACGTGATCACCGTGAACCTCGCCCCGGCAGATCTCAAGAAGAGCGGCGGCGCCTACGACCTCGCCATCGCGCTCGCCGCGCTCGCCGCGCTCGGCAAGATCCCCTCCGAGGGGCTCGACCGGATCGGCCTGCTCGGCGAGCTCTCGCTGAGCGGCGCGGTGCGCCCGGTCCGCGGCGTCCTGCCGGCGCTGCGCGGCGCGGCGGAGCAGGGGATCGGGCGCGCGATCGTGCCCCAGGGCAACGCGCGCGAGGCGGCGAGCGTGGCCGGCGTCGATGTCCTCATCGCCGAGCACCTCAGCCAGGTCGTCGCCCACCTCCGCGGCCACAAGGCCCTTCCGGGCGCCGGCTCGATCGCCTCGCTCGCCGCCGACCCGGCGGGCGCCGCGTCGGTGGACCTCGCCGAGGTCCGCGGCCAGCACGGGGCGCGCCGCGCCCTCGAGATCGCGTCCGCCGGGGGACACAACCTCATCATGATGGGCCCTCCGGGCAGCGGAAAGACGATGCTCGCTCGCCGGCTGCCCACCATCTTGCCGCCCCTGACCCATGAAGAGGCGCTCGACATCACCGCGATCCACTCGGTCGCGGGCCTGCTCTCGCCGGACAGGGGCCTCGTCGCGACGCGCCCCTTCCGCGCCCCGCACCACACGGTGAGCGCCGCCGGGCTCGTGGGCGGCGGCGATCCGATCCGCCCCGGCGAGGTCTCGCTGGCCCACCATGGCTGCCTGTTCCTCGACGAGCTCCTCGAGTTCCGCCGCGGCGTCCTCGAGGCCCTCCGCGAGCCGCTCGAAGAGGGCACTGTCGCCCTCTGCCGCGCCCGCGCCCGCGTCGTGTTCCCGGCGCGCCCGATCCTCGTCGCCGCGATCAACCCCTGTCCGTGCGGCTTCCACGGCGACCGCGGGAATCGCTGCGTCTGCTCCATCGACCGCGTCCGCGCCTACCGCGCGCGGCTGAGCGGACCGCTGCTCGATCGCATCGACCTGCACATCGCCTTGCCCCCGGTCGACGTCGCGCACCTGTGCGCGCCGCTCCGTGCGGGAGAGGGCGACCGCCGCGCGTCGCTCCACGCGCCCGAGAGCTCCGCGGCGGTGCGGGCGCGCGTGGTGGAGGCCCGGGCCGCGCAGCGCGCGCGGTTCGAGGCGGGGGAGGTCGTCGCGACGCACAACGCCGAGCTCGGCCCGCGCGACCTCGCGCGCGTCGCCATGCCGGACGCCTCGGGCGCGCGCGTGCTCGCGTCGGCCGTGGAGCGGCTCGGCCTCTCGGCGCGGGCGTACACCAAGGTGCTGCGGGTCGCCCGGACGCTCGCCGACATGGACGGGAGCCCTGCCGTGCGCGCCGCGCACGTGGCCGAGGCGATCGGCGCGCGGCTCTTCGACCGCGAGGCGGCCTCCGGGCCGCCGCCCGCCGCCGCCGCGGGCGCCTGAGCCCGCCACCGCCGCGGCGGGCGCGTGTGCCCGCCGCGCGATCCAGGACCATTGCGCCCGCAGCGACGCGGGCGCGATCGCGGCCGCCCCGACGGCCGCGTCGCATCGGCTGTTCGCGCGCTCGGGGGCGCGCAGGCAACAAGCACGTTCGACAAGGGAGAATCCAACATGATGACCGAGATCGCCGAGAAGCTCCGCACCGTGAAGACCGTTGTTGGCACCATCGAGAAGCAGTTCGGGAAAGGGGCGATCATGGCCTTGAACGACGAGAGTGAGACGAGGGACATCGGCCTGATCCGGAGCGGCTCGCTGTCGCTCGACGCCGCGCTCGGGATCGGCGGCTACCCGCGCGGGCGCATCGTGGAGATCTACGGCCCGGAGTCGTCGGGGAAGACGACCCTGACGCTCCACGCGATGCGGGAGGCGCAGCGGTCCGGCGGCGTCGCCGCGTTCATCGACGCCGAGCACGCGTTCGACGTCACGTACGCGCGCTCGATCGGCGTCGACATCGACAGGCTGCTCGTCTCGCAGCCCGACAACGGCGAGCAGGCGCTCGAGATCGTCGAGATGCTCGCGCGCTCGAGCGCCGTCGACGTGATCGTCGTCGACTCGGTGGCTGCGCTCACGCCGAAGGCCGAGATCGAGGGGGACATGGGCGATTCCCACATGGGCCTCCAGGCGCGGCTGATGAGCCAGGCGCTCCGCAAGCTCACAGGCATATGCCACCGCACGGACACGACGCTCATCTTCATCAACCAGCTCCGGCAGAAGATCGGCGTCGTCTTCGGCAACCCCGAGGTGACCACCGGCGGCAACGCCCTCAAGTTCTACGCGAGCGTGCGCCTCGACGTGCGCCGCGTGGGGCCGGTGAAGGTGAGCGACGAGGCGATAGGGTCGAGGACGCGCGTCAAGGTGATCAAGAACAAGCTGGCGCCGCCGTTCAAGGAGGCCGAGTTCGACATCCGCTGGGGGGCCGGAATCGACAGCGCCGCGGATCTCATCGACTTCGCCTGCCAGCTCGGCGTGGTGGAGAAGAGCGGCGCGCACCTGTCGTTCGGCGGCGAGCACATAGGGCAGGGGAGGGAGCGCGCCCGCGAGGCGCTGATCGGCAAGCCGACCCTCGCCACGTCGCTCCGCGCCGCCGTCGACGCGGCGGGGCCGGCGCGGCCCGGGGGCAGCGCGGCGATGGACTCCTGAGCGAGGCCCGTGAGAGGGCGAGTCCGGCGACGGGGCGCCGCCGGACCCGCTCCTCGTCATCCACGACGTCATGGCGCCTCACGAGGAGCGACGCACCACGGCAGGAAAACGTAGAGAAGAACACGAACGGCAGCAGACGCTACAGACGGTAGAGACGACATCAAACGACGTCAGAAGACGACATTCAATCCAAGGGAGCACATCATGAACGAAGGACTGAACAAGGTGATTCTCATGGGCAATCTCGGATCCGATCCGGAGCTGCGCTACACCGGCAACGGCACGCCGGTGCTCCAGCTCCGGATGGCGACGAACGAGTCGTTCGTCGACAAGAACAAGGAGCCCAAGGAGCGCACCGAGTGGCATAACATCGTGTTCTGGGGCCCGCGCGCCGAGGCGCTCGCGAAGGTCCTGACCAAGGGGGACGGCGTGCTGATCGAGGGCGGGCTGCGCACGTCGAGCTACGAGAAGGATGGAATCCGGCGCTACCGCACGGAGGTGATCGCGCGGGACCTCCGCTTCACCGGGCGCCGCGCCCTGGGACAGCCGCCGCCGGGGCTGGAGGACGACGGCGAGGCGACGCAGCCCGGGGCGGGGGTGCCGACGACGGCGCGGCTCGGGAAGAACGGCGCGCGCGGGCGCCCGCCGGAGGTGCCCGCGCTGGATGAATTGCCGTACTGATCGCGAGGCCGGCGCGAGCGAGGCGGCGGCCCGGAGCCGCCTCGCCGCGCGTCGGCACGCCGGCCGGCGCGGCCGGGCCGGCCTCCGGCTACCCGGGCTTGCGGTACCGCGCCACCAGGATCGTGATGTCGTCGTCCAGGCTCGGGCACCAGCCCTCGACCGCCCCGAGGATGCGATCGCGGATCACCTCCACGGGCGCGGACTGGGACGCTTCGACGGTGGCGCAGAGCCGGTCCAGCCCGAACTGCTCGTGATGCTCGTTGCGCGCCTCGGTCACGCCGTCGCTGTAGAGCACGAGGACGTCTCCGTCCTCGAGCACGAGCTCGGCGTCCCGCGTCATCGCGTCGATCTCGGGCAGCGCGCCGATGAACACCCCGCTCGTCGGCATCCTCGCGCAGCGCCTCGTGCGCGGCGAGCAGACGAGGATGTCCTCGTGCGCGCCGGCGAACGTCACGCGGCCGTCGCGTGTGTACCGCATGAGCAGGAGCGTCGCGTGCTCGTCCCGCTTCAGGCGGTCGCGGACGTTCTTGTACACCGCCCGGTTGACCGCGCACACGATCCCGCGCGGGCCCGCCGCCGCGGCGGGGCTCGACGCCATCACCGACACCATGCTCTGGATCATCAGCATGATGAGCCCCGCCGCGAGCCCGTGCCCCGCCACGTCGCCGATCCCGATCCAGCCCCCGTCCGGCGTCGCGATCACATCGTAGTAATCGCCGCCGACCTCGGCGGCCGGCTTCATCGTGGCGCAGAGCTCGAGCCCCTCGACCGAGAGCTGCGCTGGCACCAGCGTCGTCTGGATGCGCGCCGCGACGCGGCTCTCCTCGCGGACCTTCTCCTGCTCGATCCGCTCGCGCAGCTCCACGTGCCGCACCACCTCCCGGTGCAGCGTCGCCACCTTCACCGCCGAGCCGAGCTGGAGGCGCAACGCGTCGTAGATCATCTCGTTCGGCTGGCCGTCGACCACCGCGAGGCCGAACTTCTCGACCCCGCCGAACGCGACCGGGAACGTGATCACGCTCCAGCGCTCATCGCGGCTCAGGAACCCCGGGGGCGCGAGGTGGTGCGCCGGGAAGCTCATGGGCGGCACCTCCACCTCGCGGCCGTCCTCCATCCAGAAGAACAGACTCATGGTGGAGCGCAGCGCATCGTCGAAGAGCGACACAGCGACGCGCGAGAACTGGAGCTTCGGCAGATCCGCCGCCAGCGTGGACCGGAGCACCGGCAGGCTCAGGCACGTGGAGAAGTGCCTCATTCCATAGTTGAGGTCGATCGCGGCGAGCTCCACCTTGAGCCGCTGCTCCCCCTCGACATGCACGGACGCGCTTCCGATGGCGATCCGGGCAGCGTGCCAGATCGGCTCCAGCGTCTCGTTCAGAGCGGCGTCGCCCCCCTGCTCCGGCGCCCTCTGGAGCCGCGCGCGCAGGAGCGAGATCACGGACTGGAACTGATCGAGGAGCACCCCCTCGCGCCGGGCCGCGTCGAGGAGCTCCTCGAGCCCACGCAGGAAACGGCCCCTGTCCCCGGCGAGCTCTTCTTCCAGCGCCGAGAGCAGCCTGTCCGCCCATCCGTCGAGCGAGCGGGCCGAGATCGTGACCGCCTGCGCGAGCGCGCGCTCCAGCGACGCCCGCTGGCCGGCGAGCGCGCTCGGACCGCTCCACGCGGCGGCCCCCGGAGGGAGAAGCAGGGGGCCCGCCTGGCGCCCGCAGCCGCAGGACTGGCGCCGCGTCAGCTCTACGCCCACCAGCCGGAGCACCGGGACAGGCTCGCCCTCGATCATCTGGAGGACCGTCTCCACGGCGAGCCCCGCGAGCTCCTTCGTGGGCTGGCGAGCGGTGGAGAGCGACGGCTTGGTGAAGCGGGCCGTGCGGATGTCGTCGAAGCCGCACACCAGGACGTCGCCGGGCACGTCGACGCCCCGCTCCTTGAGCAGGTCGATCGCGCCGAGCGCCATGCAGTCGTTGGCGGCGACGATGGCGTCGAAATCGACCCCACGATCCAGGAGCTCGCGGACGGCGGCGCGCCCGCTGCCCACGGTGAACGCGCCGGACATGAAGAGGCGCTCATCGTAAGCAATGGAGCGCGCCGCGAGCGCCCTCCGGTAACCGCCGGCGCGGAGGAGCGCCTCTTCATTATTAGCAGGACCACTGATATACGCGATCCTCCTGCACGCGTGCTCGTCGACCAGGTGCAGGACCGAGATCTCGGTCCCGAGGGCGTTGTCGACCATGAGGCTCGGGATCTCGTCTATCGCCATCCAGATGCTGCAGAGCGGCAACGACGAAGACCGGCAGAACTCCCGCACGGCGTCGATACTGACGAGATGGCAAAGGGTCGACGAAGCGACGATGATGCCGTCGACGACCTCCGAACCGATGATGTGGTAGAGGCTCCTCCTGGCGGCGTCGGTCGACCCGGGCAGGGGGATCTGCTCTCCGAACGCGAACGCGATCAGGAGGTTGACGTCGTGCGCCTCGGCGGCGCGCTCGATGCCGGACCGCACGTCCGACTGGTAGTCGCCCGCCATGTTGTCGATCAACAGGGCGATTGTCGTGCGCCTACGCGTCATAACCTGCGGCTCATCGCGCAGGAGCTCGCCGCGCGCCGCGGAACGGCGGCGCAAAGCCGCCCGCCCTTCACGGACGCTTTGCAGGGATGCTGCGAGGCCTCCTGTCTCGTTCCGAACGTTGACATGAGCGCAGCATCGTACGCCGTTCTTCGACCGGAGCCAACGCCGCTGTTCACCCAGGTGACCACGAGCACTTCTTCGTACGCCGGCAGCGCATTCGCGCACGCGCACGCCGCGGGCCGTCGCCACTGTCACCGAGCGCGCTCGCCCACGCGTAGCAGCTCCCTTGACGAGGGGCCGGGTCGAAGAGCGCGCCCTCGAGCCGCCGGAGCGTGGTCGTGCCGACCCCGAGCATCCGAGCCACCGCCGTCGACGTCAGAAGACGACATTCAATCCAGGGGAGCACATCATGAACGAAGGACTGAACAAGGTGATTCTCATGGGCAATCTCGTATCCTCGCGAAGGTCCTGACCAAGGGTGGACGGCGTGCTGAGCGAGGGCGGGCTGCGCACGTCGAGCTACGAGAAGGACGGAATCCGCCGCTACCGCACGGAGGTGATCGCGCGGGACCTCCGCTTCACCGGGCGCCGCGCCCTCGGGCAGCCGCCGCCGGGGCTGGAGGACGACGGCGAGGCGACGCAGCCCGGGGCGGGGGTGCCGAGGACGGCGCGGCTCGGGAAGAACGGCGCGCGCGGGCGCCCGCCGGAGGTCCCTGTGCTGGATGAGCTGCCGTACTGAGGCCCTCCGGCGGGGAGGGGAGCGAGAGCGGGGCGGCAGCCTGGTGCCGCCCCGCGGCGCTCCTCGCCCTCGCGAACCACGGGGCTGATCCGGAGCGCGACCTCCTCCCGGCACGCCGCGCGCGAGCGTTCTCTCCCCGCGTCCCCTCGCCACCCGCGCCCTGTCCCGGCCCGGCGGCGCAGCGAGATTGCAGTATGGCTAATAAAATTCAATTGGGATCGCTGGAATCCAGCAGGACCAGTCTCCAGAGCCGAGCTTCCTCGCAGGCGCGTCTCGCAAAGCGTCCGTGCGAGGCGCTGCCGCATGGACGCTCGGATGAGTCGAGTGTGGCGTTCATGCATTGGTCGACGCTATGCGGCAATGCGACCGGGGAGCTGATATGTACTACATGAACCTAGAAAAACGATGCCTCGACTGAATAACGGCATCGAAGCAGGTTGACGGTGACCTGGTATAGGCGGTAGATGTTGGATGCTAGGCTCGACCCGACCAGGTGCCACTTTCTGGCTGTGACTGATCGACATCCTAGACCGAATCTGTTCGACCGTGCGGAACGGCAACGTTGCAACCGTCAACCGAGGTAAACTCATGCTCAGCAATGCGGCTCGTATTCTGATGGTCTCTGCTGCTGCTTCTCTCGTGGCGCTCAGCTCCGCTCCGGCTGAGGCGTGCAGCGATATAGCGGATGAGGCGCTCAACATCATCGCGGCTGGGACAACGGTCTCGAACGGTGCGCCGTTCTTCACGCTCGCCATGAAGAACCAGTCGGGGTACACGAGCACCGACATCGCCGTGCTCTGGGGCTCGACCAGCCCGAACTCTCATCTCTACTACGACAACATCGTCGCAGAGAATTACTTCGATCGCGTCACCAACGTCGCCGATATCGGGGCGGGCGACCTCCTGGCCATCAACCATGTGGTCAACGCGTCGGGCACCGTCACGTACAGCGGCCACGCCGCGATCATCACGGGTCCGGCGACGGAGCTCTCGACGGCCCTGAGCCCGATCTACGCGAGCACGAGGCAGTGGGCGTTGCCGATCGCCGACGCGACCTCGTCGGTCCACGGTTGCAGCGTCAGCTACCCGGACAGCCGCTGGTCGGGTGATTGCAAGGCAGGCACGTTCGCCGGGGGTACGGGTACGGCGTCGATGCGCCTCTACACGAATCTCTCGGGAGACCTGCTGGGCTACACCTGGAGCGTCACCTCGGGCGCAACCTACTATTCGCCCTCCACGCGTCCCTACGCCATCGGCAAGCTGACGTCCTGCACGCCGTTCTCGGAGTGA
Organism: Sorangium sp. So ce406; assembly: GCF_051474675.1. Taxonomy (NCBI): domain Bacteria; kingdom Pseudomonadati; phylum Myxococcota; order Polyangiales; family Polyangiaceae; genus Sorangium; species Sorangium sp. So ce406. The sequence goes on from NZ_CP150340.1 coordinate 3,507,717, forward strand.
TCGCCGCTCCATCACCAGCCCGGGCGGGCGCGCCCGTCCCCCGCTGCCGCTCAGCCGGAGCGCGCCGAGGACCGGGATCGCGCGCCGCCCCTGGGTGCGCTCGTGGTGGCCGCGTTCTTCCTGGGTGAATTCCTCGGAGCCGCGCTTTTCCTGGGCGTTCTCTTGGTGGCCACGCTCTTCGTGCGCGTGGTCGCGCTGCCCGCGCGCCTCGCAGTCCTCCGTCCTTCGGCGCGCACCTCGGGTGAGCTGCTCTTCTTCTTGACCGCGGCGCGCTCCTCCGGACTCCGGGCCGCCTGCTCGGCCTTGCGCCGGGCCTCCTCTCGGTCGACCTCGACCCCTCCGTTCCTGCTCGCGGGCTTCTTGCGGCAGCTTCCCTGCTCGTTCGGTCGCTTGCCGGGGACCGGCTCGTAGCCGGGCCAGCAGCGTGAATCTTTGTCATAAGGGCTGCTCGGTCGCTTCGTCATCGTGAACCTCCGGTCGATCGCTTCGTCACCTGGAGCCCCGCGCGCCGTCGTCAACCGCGACAACCCCGACCGATCGCTGTCGCGCCCTGGCCGCCAAGGCCGTCGCCGCGCAGCTCGGATCCGGCCTTCAGCGTGGAGTGTTGCTGGATTCCAGCAGAGTCAGTCTCCTGGATCGTCCGATCGATGAGCTGCTCTCTCTCGGCGATATTGGCGCACGGCGTCAGCCGCGTGATGGTCGAGTCGATGAGTCGCGGCCACCATCGAGCGGTGGACACTGTCCGGCAGTGCCGTCAGAAGAGCTCTTGTGTCCCACATGAGCCTATCAAAATGATTCCTTTGCTCGCGTGGTGTTCGAAGTGTGTTGACGAAAGGCGTGTATAGGAAGTAAACATTGGATGCTAGGCTCGACCCGACCAGGTGCGATTCTCTGGCTGTACCCGAACCACCTTCTCAACCGAATCTGCTCGGCCTGCGGAACGGCAACGTGGTAACCGTCAACCGAGGTACTTCATGCTCAGCAATGCGGCTCGTTTCCTGATGGTGTCTGCTGCGGCTTCTCTCATTGCGCTCGGCTCTGCCCCCGCCGAGGCCGCCGACGCGTGCGTCGATCTCTCTGATGCCGCGTTCGATCTCATCGGTGATTCCACACCGGTGGCGAGCGGCGCTGTGTTCTTGACGGCGGTCCAGAAGGCCGCGTTCGGGTACACGAACACGGATATCGCCGTCCTCTGGGGCTCGACCAGCCCGAACTCGTCGCAGTACTACGACAACTTCTCCGCCGCGCAGCCCCATTTCGAGGAGATCGATAACATCGCAAACGTCGACGAGGGCGACGTCCTCATCATCGACGCGACGATGACGTACTCCGGGCACACCGCGATCATCACGGGCCCGGCGACGCCGGCCCCGAGCGGGCTGGGCCCGAGCGTCACGAATACGCTGCAGTGGGCGGTGCCGATCGCCGACTCTACCTCCTCGAAGCACGGCTGCAGCGCGAGCTATCCCGACAGCCGGTGCGTCGGCAACGTGTTCACCCCGGGGGAGGGGACGGCCTTCATGCGCATCTATACAAATGCCTCGGGAGTCCCGGTGGGCCACACCTGGAGCGTCTCCGCGGCCTCGCTTAGCAATTATTTCCCGATTGTGACCCCGGTCCCGGACCCGGGCGTGGGCGCGCCGCGGCCCTTCAAGATCGGCAGGCTCGCCCCCTGTCCTCCCCTCTGATCTGAGCCTCTCCTCCGCAGCCTGAGCCGCCGCGCCCACGCGCGCGGCGGCTCGACCGCTGGCCTGTCCTGGCGGCACGCGCCTCCAGGCCTGCCGTCTCTCACTCTCAACCCCGCTGCCTACCGCATTCCCTGCTTCTGATCCGGCGCCGGCACGCGGCAGAGCTGGGCGATGCCCTTTCCGCTCAGCTTCTCGCGCGTCAGCTCGAACTGCGGCACGTACATGCAGAAGCGCCCGCTCTTCTGGGTCGCGATGCTCGCCCGGCGCGAGATCATCTCCTCGAGCTCCGAGCGGGACACCGCGGCGTCCGTCTTCAGCGTGTCTGTGACCCGGAGCTCGGGCGTGTTCGGGCAGCTCATCGATGCGGAGACCGTCAGGTCGGGCTTCACCTTCTCCTGGTCGCCGGCCCGTGACCCGGGCTGGCTGCCGCTCTGAGCCCCGCCGGCCTGGGCCTGGCGCTCACCCTGCGCCCTGCCTGCCTGATCCTGGCTGCCGCCCTGCGCCCTGCCTGCCTGATCCTGGCTGCCGCCGTGGGCCCTGCCGGCCTGGTCTTGATTGCCACCCTGAGCCCTTCCGGCCTGCGCCTGGCTGCCGCCCTGAGCGCCGCCCGCCTGAGCGCCGCCGGCCGGAGCCTGGACGCCGCCGGTGTCCTGGTCGCGCCCCTGAGCGGCGCCGGCGTGGGCGTGGGCGCCGCTGCCGGGCGCCTGCGCGGCGCCGCCCGTCTGCCCCTGCGCGCCCGTGCCGCCCCGTCCCTGGCTGCCGCCGCCGGGCTGGCTGCCCGAGGGCTGCTGCGATTTGCCCGCCGCTGCCTGCTCGATCCGGCCGTTCACGGAGGCCGTGTACGTGCACCCCTCCTCGACCTGAAACGAGATCTGCTCGTGAAGCTTCATGGGCTTCATGGCCTGCTTCTTCTGGCCTTGCCCCTGTTGCTGCGCGCGCTGGCCGCCGCTCGCGCCGGCCTGGTCGCCCTGCGGCTTCGCGCTTCCGCCCTGCTGCGCGCTGCCGCCCTGCGCGCTGCCCCCTTGATGCGCGCTGCCGCCCTGCTGCGCGCCGCCCTGCGCCGCTCCCGGGGTGCCCGACTCACGCTGGTGCGGCTGGCCCGTGCTGCCCGTCTGAGCGGTCGCCAGCGCCGGCGCGGCCGCGAGTGCGCCCACGGTGAGCGCGACATGGATGTACCGATTCGATTTCATACTACCCCCACCATGCAACCTGCTTGAGTTCGTGTTCGCCACCGTCGCGGGCCGAGCGCCCGCCTACGCGGCCTGCTCCCAGACTTTCCTCGACAGCGCGTCCTTGATCCACGCGAGGTGCCGCTTCTCATCATCGTAGTTGCGCTCGACGATCGCCCGCGCCTCGGTCGTGAGCCCTTCATTCAGCGCCGCCGCGTACTGCCGGTTCGTGAGCTCCTCGTTGCCGCGCATCGCGAGGAGCGCGCTCTGGTCTCCCATGCTCGTGATCGCCGTGAACCCCTCGATGATCTTGCCCTTGAGGTCGCGGGTCTGCGCCGGCGCGCCGCCGAGCGACGCCACGTGCGCGCTCAGATCCACGACGTGGCGCGCGTGGTCGTCCCTGAACCTCGCGAGCATCCCCCTGATCGGAGCGCGCTCGCACGCCTCGATGGCCTGGTCGTACGACGCGATCGCGTCCCGATCGAGCTGGATGAGGTCGTTGAGGACCTCGATGACGTCCCTCGCCATATCGACACTCCTTCCGGGGTCGCGCTGGGCACAGACCCCCCCGCCGACCACCTTGGGCCTTTGCGCACGGACGCAAGCCATGCGCGACGCATCACGCCGCGACAGCGGCCGCCCTCGCCGCGCTCGGCTCGACCGCCTCGCAGGGCCGAGTCCGGCGGCCGCGACGGGCGGACCGGTGGCCGAACGGACCGACAACCTCGACCTGGCACGGACCGTGAACAGTCGTCGGGAAACCCTGACGGCTTCCGTGCACCGGCGCGAGCAGCGCCGGCGCCACGGTGGAGATGGGATGTGCCCATGAGACGATCTCTTCGCTCCTCGATCCGCGCCGCCCTCGCGCTGCTCCTCGTCGCCGCCTCCACGGGGTGCGCCGAGGGGCTCGCGAACGCGCCCAGCATCAACCGCGATTGGACCCCGGAGGACCGCGAGCAGGACGCCATCGCCAACGGTCCGGGCTCGTGCCCGCGCGAAGGCCAGGATCCGCTGGCGCCCCCCGGGGAGCAGCGCGCCATCTGCCCGCGCCCGCCAGCGCCGACGATGCCCAACTTCGCCGCCTCGCCCTGACAGCGCGGCTCCCCGGGAGCGCCGTGGACACGCGCGCGACAGATCGCGCACGAGCGCCTCGCGAGCAGGCCAGTCGTGCCGCCCTCTGCGGTGGCTTCCTCACGCGCTCGGATGTGCCCAGCGCGAGGAAGGCAGAATGTCCCGGCGTGAGGCGATCTGCCTCATGCAACAGGGGCGTTCGCCCGGCGATCCCGACCTCTACGGGTCGGGCGCGCCGGCGTCCGCGGTCGCGCCTGCCACCGGGGGGCGGCTCCGCGGCTCGTGCATCACGCGCGGCTCCTGCGGCTCGCTCAGTTGCTGCGGCTCGCGCGGTTCGTGCGGCTCGCTCAGTTGCTGCGGCTCGCGCGGCTCGCTGGCCGAGCGCTCGCACGCGCCGGCGACCGGCGCGTCGGTCGTGGGCTGGTCGCGCCGGCGGTGCTGCGGCGCGACCGGGATCGTGATCGGCTCCTCGATGAGCTCCGGCTCGAGCGCGCCGCAGGCGGGGACGAACCACGGCTCGCCGGGCTTGCGATCCTCGGCCACCTTCCACGCGCGCGGCACCTTTCTCAGCCCGACGGGGTAGACGGTGAGCCCCCCGGGGTGGACGTGGATGCGCAGGAAGTTCTTGTAGTCCTCGATCCGGAGCGCCGAGAACGCCTCGTTGCCGTGCCGCCGCGCGGCGTTGAGCGAGAGCAGGAGATAGACGCCCATGAGCGTCGACCCGACCACGGCGCCGGTCACGCCGACGAACAGCGTCACGCCGAGGAGGCTCCACAGCGAAGCGTGGTGCCGGACGTCGACGCCGAGCAGCGCGCCGCCGAGGTAGGTGAGCCCGAGCGCGGCCCCGAGGTGCGCGACGGCGTGGAGCGAGCCGGCGAGGCGGCGATACCAGGCCCGGCTCGTGTCGGTGAAGAAGATGAACAGGAGCAGGACGACGAGCACCCACGCCACCGCGCCCGATCCGGGCTTCGGCAACGTCAGGGAAGAGAGCATGTAGACGAAGGCGGCCACGGGCCAGAAACCGAGGTTGTACCGGGCGAACAGGAGGTTGCGCCAGGCGAGCCGGCGCGACTCCGACTCCGACGGGAACGACGCCTTCAGGGCGTAGCGACGCTGGTCCGCGCCCGCCCCGGAGCGGACCTCCGCGACCGACTCGCCGTGGGTCGGGTGCAGGAACGCGCCCCCGCCGCCCGCGGTGATGTTCTGCCGGCCGTCCGCGGACTCGTGGCGCCGGTAGTGGTGAAGATCGCCGGCGACGCGCGCGACGACCTCGACCCCGGGCCGCGCGTCGGCGAGCTGCTTCTCGAAGAACGCGAGGTTGCTCTGGAGATCGGGGTTGTAGATGGCGCCCTTCACCCAGTCCGGCTCGGCGGTGCAGATCACCACGCGATCGCCGTCGCGCATCTCCTGCCTCGTCAGCCGGCAGAAATACTCGATCTGCGGCTGGTCGATGTCGGCCTCGAGGTGGATGTCCACGCCGAGCAGCCAGAAGCCGTGGGGGAGCTTCAGCGCGAAGTAGCTCCGCGACTGGAGCGTCTTCCACGCGCCGAGCGTGCGCTTCTGGCCGAACAGGCGCATGAAGCTCGTCAGCCCGTCGTACCAGTCGTGGTTGCCCGGGATCGCGAACAGGTACGGCGCCTCGTTCACCTCGGCCTTCGGGAGCGCGGCCGCGTAGGGCTCGACGAGGCGCGTCCAGTACGCCTGCCGCGTGGCCGAGGGGTACACCTGGTCCCCGCCCATGATCAGCACCTCTCCGCGCCGCGTCTCCCGCCCGCCGAGCGAGAGCGCCGGCCGGGCGAGCACGCTCGCGATCGCGTACGTCGGGTTGAAGCCGTCGCCGGTGTCCGCCACGTAGTCGAGCCAGAGCTCGTCGCGCGCGGCGCCGCTGCGGACGGCGAAGTCGAACGGCGGCTGGGGCCCGGCGATCGCCTCGAGGAGACGGAAGTCGCCGCGCGCGCCCATCAGGCGGGAGACGGTCATGTCGAGCGCGGAGCGGGCGAGCTGGAACGGGCTGTACCAGCACGTCATGATGGTCCGCTGGAGCGCCTCGAGCCGCTCGCGAGCCGGGCGATCGGTCATTCATTCCCTCCCGTCACGAGAGGTTATCACCGTCCGGGCGTCGCGTCGCCTCGGCCCCGCGGACTTCCACCCTGCGAGGCGCCGTAGTAGGCACTCTCGCCATGCAATTTCACCTGGGTAGGTTGATCGACCATGTGCATCTCCGCGTCGCCGACCTGGAGCGGAGCAAGCGCTTCTACCGCGCGGTGCTGCAGGTGCTCGGGCGCGACCTGGTGCAGGACGCGCCGGGCTATTTCTCCGCGGACGAGCTGTTCGTCTCGCCGAGCGACGGCGGGCCTGTGTCGCGCGTGCACCTCGCCTTCCAGACGGCGGACCGGGAGCAGGTGCACCGCTTTTACAAGGCGGCGCTCGCCGCGGGGGGCCGCGACAACGGCGCTCCCGGGGAGCGGCAGTACCACCCGGGGTATTACGGGGCCTTCGTGCTCGATCCCGACGGGAACAACATCGAGGCCGTCCACCACGGGCCGTCGCAGCGCTCGGCGGCATCGGTCGTGATCACGGCCGGATCCTGAGGGGGCCGCGCTCGGGCGGGCGCGCCGCGCGCTTCACGCCGGCGCACCTGCGCGAGCGCGCCGAGAACCGGGGGATGCAGGGGACGGCGGCGCGGGCGGGGTGAGCGCTCCGGCGCGGCGCTCAGGCGCCGTCCTTGAGGCAGCCGGCGAGCTCGCTGAGGAGCTTGTCGGTCGCCTCCAGCCCGCTCGTGAAGACCTCGCCGTCCCTGGCGCGGCGGGAGAGCCGCATGTCGGGCGAGAGCCGGTACGGCGAGCCCTTCGGCTGCACCAGCCGGAGCACCTTGGCGTGATCGAGCGGGGTGTCCTCGCGCAGGTGCAGCGTGACCCCCTTGGCGCTCGCCTCGCACGCGAGCGCCTTCAGCCGGCGCAGCTCGGTCTTGAGCCGCATGAGGTGCACGAACCGGCGCGCTTCGATCGGCGGCGGGCCGAAGCGGTCCTCCATCTCGACGGCGAGGTCCTGGACGTCCTCGGCCCCGCCGGCGCTGGCGAGCCGCTTGTAGAGGGAGAGGCGTACGCCGACGTCGGAAATGTACTCCTCTGGCAGAAGGGCGTCGGTGTCGAACGAGAGCTCGGGATCGACGTCGTGGACCACGGGCTCGCCGCGGAGCTCGTGGACGGCCTCGTCGAGCATCTGGCAGAAGAGCTCGAAGCCGACCTGGGCGACGGTGCCGCTCTGCTCGGCGCCGAGGAGGTCGCCGGAGCCGCGCAGCTCCAGGTCGAGCGAGGCGATCTGGAAGCCGGAGCCGAGCTCGGTGTGCCGCTCGAGGGCCTCGATGCGGGCGCGGGCCTCGTCGGTCATGGCGTTCGGGGGCGGGACGATGAGGTAGCAGTAGGCGCGCTCCTTGGAGCGGCCGACGCGCCCGCGGAGCTGGTAGAGCTGTGAGAGGCCGAACATGTCGGCGCGGTCGATGAGGATCGTGTTGGCGCGGGGGATGTCGAGGCCGCTCTCGATGATGGCGGTGGCGCAGAGGACGTCGTAGCGCCCCTCGACGAAGTCGAGCATGGCCTGCTCGAGGTTCTGCTCGCTCATCTGGCCGTGGGCGACGCAGATGCGGGCGGTCGGGACGAGCTCGGCGAGGCGGGCGGCGCGCTCGTAGAGGCCCTCGACGCGGTTGTAGACGTAGAAGACCTGGCCGCCGCGGCCGAGCTCGCGGAGGACGGCCTCGCGGACGACGGCCTCGTCGTGGCGGGTAACCACGGTGCGGATGGCGCGGCGGTCGACCGGGGGGGTGGTGATGATCGACATGTCGCGCAGGCCGGAGACCGCCATCTGGAGGGTGCGGGGGATGGGGGTGGCCGAGAGCGTGAGGACGTCGACGTTGGTCTTGAGGGCCTTGATGCGCTCCTTGTGGGTGACGCCGAAGCGCTGCTCCTCGTCGACGACGAGGAGGCCGAGGCGCTTGAAGTGGATGTCCTTGGAGAGGAGGCGGTGGGTGCCGATCACGACGTCGACGCTGCCGTCCCGGAGGCCGCGGGAGACCTCGTCCTGCTCCTGCTTGGTCTGGAAGCGGGACATGGCGCGGACCTCGATGGGGTAGGAGGCCATGCGGGTCTTGAAGCTGAGGTAGTGCTGCTGCGCGAGCACCGTGGTTGGGCAGAGGACGGCGACCTGCCGACCGGCGTTGGCGGCGCGGAAGGCGGCGCGGATGGCAACCTCGGTCTTTCCGAACCCGACGTCGCCGCAGACGAGGCGGTCCATGGGGCGGCCGGACTCGAGGTCGGCCGCGACCTCGGCGATCGCCCGGGCCTGGTCGGGCGTCTCGTCGAAGGGGAAGGTGGCCTCGAAGGCGCGGTAGTCGTCGTCGGGCGGCTCGACGGGCTCGGCGGTGGCGGCGCGGCGCTCGGCGTAGAGGCGCAGGAGCTCGTCGGCCATCTTGCGGACGCTCTTCTCGACCCGCGCCTTCGTCTTGGCGAACGTCTGCCCGCCGAGCCGGTCGAGCTTGGGGGCGCCCTCACCGCCGCTGAATTTTTGAATCTGGTTGAGGCGGTAGACGGGGAGGTAGAGCTTGTCGCCGCCGGCGTACTCGACGGCGATGAGATCGACCGTGGTTGACCCGACCTGTTTGTGGACGAGGCCGAGGTAGCGGCCGATGCCGTGGTCGACGTGGACGACGTAGTCTCCGACGCCCAGGTTGCGGAGGTCCTCGAGGAACGCCTGCGAGGGCTTCGCGGAGGAGGCTGCGGCGCGGGCGGCGCGGCGGTGGGCGCGGGCGCCGAAGATCTCCTCCTCGGTGACGAGCGCGAGCCCCTCGGCCGGGGCGATGACGCCGCGCGCGAGCGAGCCGGTGACGACGAGCGCGGTGTCGCGCGGGGCGGCCGGGCTCGTGCCGTCGAGGAAGGCAGGATCGAACGGGCCGAGGTGGGCCTTCACCCGCACGTCGCGGTGGCGGAGCAGGGTGACGAGGCGCTCAACCTGGGTCTGTGCACGCGCCGCGATGAGCACGCGCAGGCCCGCTTCTTGCCAGGCGACGACGCGGCGCACCAACGGGTCAAGGGCACCGTGCTTGCCGCGCGAGGAGCGGGCGGCCTTGATGGCGCGCTCGAGGTCCGACTGGTCGCGCGTGGCCAGCGAGGGAGCGCCCTCCGGGGCGACCTCGAAGCGCTCCAGCGAGTCCTGGTTTTCCACGGCGCCCTCAACCCCGGTGCGATGCAGCGCAACCACGGTGCGGGCTCCGAGCCACGAGGCGACGCGCGCCTCCTCGTCGTAGAAGGCGTCGAGCGCAAAGTGCGGCTCGCGGTCTTTGTGGTTCCGGTCGGCGGCGGCGCGGCCGAGCTCGTCCCGCAGGGCGGCGGTGAGGGAGGCCGGGTCCTCGAGGAGGACAAGCGCGTCGTCGGGCAGGTACGCCGTGAAGGATGCGAGGTCGACGTAGGCTGGCAGGTAGCCCTCGGCCCCGAAGAAGGCGCGGCCGCTGGCGACGTCGTCGACCAGCGCGCGCGCCTTCGACGAGGGGAAGTCGATGGCGTCGCAGACGGCGCGGACGCGCTGGCGGGCCCGCTCGACGTTGTCCGGGGTGAGGATCGCCTCGCGCGCCGGCGGGAGCCAGACCTCCCTGACGTCGGCGACCGTGCGCTGGTCGTCGGGGTTGAAGGTCTTGATGGACGCGATGATGTCCCCGTAGAAGTCGATGCGCACTGGCAGCTCGGCGGATGGCGCCCAGACGTCGAGGAGGGCGCCGCGGACGGCGAACGACCCGGGATCCTCGACGAGGGGGCTACGGACGTAGCCGGAGGCGCCGAGGCGGGCGGAGAGCGCGTCGCGGTCCATCTCCTGCTCGGCGATGACGAGCTCGGCGTGCTCGGTTACCTCGTCCCTGGGCACGACCTTGCGGGCGAGCGCGCTGATGGGGCAGACGAGGACCGACCAAGGCAGGTCCATGCCGAGGTGGAAGAGCGTGGCGAGGCGGGTCTGGGCGCCGCGGCGGTCCGGGTTGACGTCGGCGTAGGGGCTGGCCTCGTTCGGCACGTAGAGCAGCACGCGGCCGGAGGCGGTGGCGCCGGCTGCCTCGGCGTCGTCGGCGTCCCGGTCGGCGAGCAGGAACGAGGCGTCGGCTGCGAGGGCGCGGGCGCTGTCGACGTCGGCGGTGAGGGCGACGACGCGGCGGCCACCGGCGGCGGCGATGAGGCGCCGGACGACGAGGGCGCCGGCCGAGCCGGCGGCGCCCGTCACATGGAGCGCGCCAGGCGGTGCGGCGGCGAGCTCTGCGGCGACGTAACGGGGCGTGACGACGCGGCGGTCCGTGGGGAGGTCGAACGACGGGAGCGGCTCGTGATCGGCCGGTGCGGACGCAGGCGCGCCGCTCGCGGCGGTGTCATTCGAGGCGAGGTCGTCGAGGTTGCGGGCGAGCTCGCCCATGGTGGCGGTCAGCGGGGAGCTCGAGGCGGCGAGGAGGGGGCGCTCGGGGGGCATCGGCGCAGCGCGGTCTAGCATGGGGCGGGTGAGCCGTGACGCGTGAGCCGAACGTGCTGGGCGGGGGACGTGGACGCGGCCCCGACCCGACCCGACCCGACCGCGACCCGACCCGACCGTGGTTGCAACCCGGCCCGGCCGCCGGCCGACCGGCCGGCCGACCCGACCGCGGTTGCGACCGGCCCTCAAGCGGCCACCCGGCCCCCCCACCCAGAGCCTACCGTGGTTGCAACCCGGCCCATGCCGAGCTGGCCGCGGTTGCGCCGAAGCGAAGAGCCGTCCGCAGGAGGTGCCCCTGCGCGAGCACGAGGACCGCCCTGAAGTCCGTGTGCGCGTACAGGGCCGCAGTGGAGGAGCCCGACCGTGGTTGCGTCGACCCCGATTTGAGAGCAACCGCCTCGCGCGAGGTGCCTACGCTGCTGCGAGCTCCCCATCGTTGACCGCAACCCCGTGAAACACACGCATCCACCATGTTCCCACAGGGAAAACCGCGGTGCGTATGCCTGCTCGCCAATGCTCCAGCGAACGGCGGTAGGCGGCGCGAAATGCCCGCATCGCAGCAATAGCTGCATCTCGTGCATGCTTACGCCCCCGGCCCACCGCAAACGTCGGATTGAGCTCTCGAAGCGGCTCGAGGCTCATCGCGCGTTCGTAGGGTGAAACCTCGCACGCGCGAGCGGCGCCGAGGAAGTCAAGTTCCTTCCGTTGCGCGGCTGTACGAGCCTGCTTCTCATGCTGCTCCAGCCTGTGTGTGATCTCGCGGCGAAACCGGTCGACATCGCCAGCTTGTACAGACGGCGGAAGCGTGATCGGAAGTGCGGCCTCTTCGGGCCACTGTGGGTTCTTCGGGTTGAAATAAGCCTCGGGGCGTTTCGCGTGAAGTATGCCGCAGCCGATCTCGCCTACGAGCACCTTTGCTCCTGGCCATTCGTGTGCGTGCTGCACGAGGCCAGCGGTTACTGGATTTGCGAGGGTATAAGCTATCTTGTCCACAAGCGCATCCCGTGTTGCTAAGTGTACCACGCTCGTCGCCCCATGGTCCCATACCGGGCCATCCCACGCGCGCAGGACCTTGGTTCCGAGCGCAACAAGGCGATGGAACTGTTGAAGAAAGCGGGGGAGCTCACCACGGGTATCGGTAACAACGAGATGAAGGTGTGTGGACATCACGCAAAGCGCGTGTACGAGAATCCCATAGTGGCGAGCTGTTATGGTCAGGGTGTAAATGACGAGCTGATTAATGGCTGAATCGGGACGCAAGAGGAAGTGTCTTCGTAGGACGCGGCGCGTGAGGAGATAGGTAGCGCCGGGGACGATTGCGCGGGGCTGGCTCATGGTCGGCTGGGAGATATCAAGCGCCGTGCCAGATTCGAAAAGAGGCTGATTTTCGAAGATGTTGACGTCCGCACAGCGTCCGCACGGGTGGCGGCCGCCACCCTCTCCGCCACTTTCGCCACCCAAGACGGGTCGCGCAGGCCGGGTGTGTCATCGGGCGGCCGCGATTGCCCGTTCGCTGTCGATTCCGTATCGTCGATCCCGCAACATGGGTCGGATTGCCGCCATGCCCAGCGGTTGGTGATTACCGAAACGTGGCTGGGTAGCTGCCTCGGCCGCGGCCGCTGCCTCGGCCGAGGCGCAACCTGGGTTGGCTTGCTGCTACAGGCGGACTCCGCCCCCTAGCAATGCCCCCCATACGGTCGCCCCGCGTTGTCCCGCGAGGCCGAACGGTGCGTCGAGGTTGACAGCAACCTGGGACCGAACGAACACCGCATCGAATTCCGCGTTCACAAAGAAAATCGCCGACCATTGCGAGAAGTCTCGCCCAGCGATCGTCTCTGATTGCGCGAGCATCTGCACCCGCAGCCCGGGTGTCAGCGGGCCCACCCTGACGGCCGCATGTGCGGCGGCCACGAGCGCCAGCCGCGACGGATTCGAATTCACGGAAACGAGCATCGCGGGATTCAACTCGGCGCCGACGAACACTGACCGCGACAGCTCCGTCCTGCTGCGAAGCAACAGCGCGATCGGGATCACGTTCGGCGCCCATATCCAGTAATCCGCGAAGCCGCGCGCGGCCGCCGCGACCGCATAGTTGTACTCAGCCTCCGTGTTTTCCGGGATTGTGCCGGGAAACGTCGTCACCAGCGGAGCAACCCCGAGCCCGGCGTGAATCGAGCGCTTTCCCTCCTCGAGCAGCGTCGCCTGCACCGTCACGAATGGATTCCCGAAGCGAAACGACGAGCGCCGCGCCTCGCCTTCCACCTGGAACGTAGTCCAGGCCGAGGTCACGTCCGTGGTTGCGGTCAGCCAACGGTTCAGGCGAACGCCCGCCCCTACCTGCGGCGCGACATGGACCGTCGCCAGCTCGCTGTTCTGCGGCGAAGCAGTAAAAGTACTGTACAACGCAACATAGCCCCGGTCGGCAGGCCGCATCGGCATGTCGCCCGTCCCCTGGGCCCAGCTCGGGGTCGGGGCAAGGGCTCCACCCACGGCAACCACGGTGACCGCGAGCGCGCGCCCTCTCCGGCTCACCTCATCCTCCGGAACTTCTGCACGCCGCGGCCCCTCAAGCTCGTGACATAGACGCTGCCGTCCTGCCCCACTGCAATGCCGTGCCCCCAGTCGATCTCCCCGGGACCGTCTCCCGACGTGCCCCACCGGTCCACGGTCTCTCCACCCAGGTTGAGCCGCAGCACATGCCCTCGAGGCCGCTCCGGGTCCTGGTCGCCCCCGTCAACCACGTAGATATGCCGGTCTGGCCCGAAGGCGATCGCCCAAGGCCGCCCCAGCGCGGCGCTCTTCCATTGCGCAAGGTAACGGCCGTCCGCGCTGAAGATCTGAACTCGCGCGTTCTCTCGGTCCGCGACGTAGACCCTTCCCTCGTCGTCCGTGACGATGCCGTGGGGCGTATCGAACTGTCCGCGACCGAACCCCTTCTCGCCCCACTCCGACAGGAACTCGCCGCTCTCGGAGAAGCGGGCGATGCGCGCATGGTTGTAGCCGTCCGCCACGTAGACATCGCCGTTCAGGCCGAAGGCCACGTTCGTGGGCCGGTCGAGCTGCTCCGGGCTCGTCGCGCACCCGAGCCCCACGAGCGGCACGAGGATCCACGCGCCCGCGCGCATCATGGCGCCTCGCCGAGGCTCATGACCAGCCCCCCCTGCGCGGTCAGCTTGAAGACACGGTTCTGCTCGGAGTCCGTCACCCACACGAAGTTGTTCCGATCGACCTCGATGCCGTGCGGATACATGAACAGCCCTTCCCCCCATGCGTCGAGCAGCTCCCCCGACTCGGGATCGAAGACCAGGATGGTCGGCTCCGTGATCAGCGCGTCGTTCCCTGAGGCGCGACCCGCCGCATGGCTGACCAGCACCCGCCCGCGCGCGTCGACCGCGACGTCGAGCGTCGGGCCGAACACCATGCCCTCCGGGACGCGCGGCCATCCGTCCACCACCTCATAAGGGCCCAGCGGGGCGTCGTCCGCCGCAGGCCGCCGCGACGTGCACGCTCCCGCGAGCGCGACCGCCGCGAGCGCCAGGCACACCAGCCGGCGGCCTCCTGCGCGGTGGGCCGCCGGCCCCATCGAATCATCGCGAAGCAAGCTCATACCAGCAGATGATAACAGTGTTATCCTGCGGGAATCAACAGGGGAGCGATGGATGTGGCAGGATTGTGGGCATGGGTGTGAGGGACGCCGATGAGCCGGTCGAGCGCGTGTTCCAGGCGCTCTGGGAGGGCCGGCTGACGCGGGACGACCTGACCGCGCGCAGGATCGCGTCGTTTCTGGGCCAGACGACGATGGTGCTGTACCACCACTTCGGCTCGCTCGATGGGTTCCTCATCCGCGTCGATGGCGCCGGATGGCGGCGGCTCGCGGAGCTCCTGGAGGCGCGGGCGCGCGCTGGCGCCGATGCGCGGGCGATTGCTGTCGGCTACGTCGAGTTTGCGCTGCGCCATCCGGACCTGTACTGGCTCATGGCCGAGCGCCGCTTCGACCGGGCCGGCCTGCGGGAGCAGGGGCGCCTGCGGCTCGCGCGCCCTCTGTGGAGCAGCTTCGTGGGGCTGTTGGGCCGTTACGGCAGCGCGCGGCCGGCGGAAGACACGCACGTCCTCTTCGCGGGCCTCCACGGTATCGCGATGCTCACCCTCAGCGGACGCGCCAACCTGGGCGAGGACCCCACCCTGGGCGAGGATCCCGCGGGTGAGGCCCCCGAGGACCGCAACCTGGGTGAAGTCCCCGAGGACCGCAACCTGGGTGAGGGCCCCGCGGGGGAGATCCTCGCCGTTGACGCCAACCCGGGTGAGGCCCTCGCGGGTGAGGCCCTCGCCGCCGCCGGAGCCAACCCGGGTGAGGCCCTCGCGGGTGAGGCCCTCGCCGCCGAGGCAGCTGCCTTCGCCGCTGCGCGCCGCCTCGCCGATCTCGTGCTCCCCGCCCGTCGCCGTGAGCCGCCTCCTCGACGGCGCCGCACCTGAGTCGGCCCCTCCTCCAGCCCATCCGCGCCCGACGAACACGGCGCCCGGTCCGCTGCCCGGAAGAACGGGAAACCCTGTCGAGGCGGAGCCTCCACGCCGGGCGCATCTCCCGCTGAAGCGCGCCGTGCGCCGAAATCGCCCGCAAAACGACCGCAGCGCATCGCGGCTAGCCGCTGTACGGGCCTCGTGGATGTGGGGGAAATCGGCACGTCCTGCGAGCTCGCGGCATCTATCTCTGTTCGGAGGTGCTTATGCGCGCGCGACGCAGGGTCGCTTGGTTGCTCAGCGGGGGGCTGCTCACCGCCGGCGCGGGGTGTGCCAGCGACGAACCGGAGGTGCTCGGCGCCGCTCGCCTTGCGGTCGCCGCTGGCGCGGACCGCGCCGTGCACGCGCCCGACGCGCTCGGACCCCAGCACGACGCGGCCATCGCCGCCAACGCCGACGCCAGCATCCTCGTCGCCGCGTACACCGATCCGCGCGGCGCGCTCGCCAGCCCGATCAGCCTGTCCGGCGTCGCGCGCTCCGCCGACGGAGGACGGACCTTCTCCGAGGTGCTCGGCCCGAACGGCGAGGCCGCGCTGCCCTCGGCCGCCGGCGGCCAGGTGCTCGGCGCGCCCCGCGTCGTCCACGATGCGCGCCGCGACGTGTTCGTCAGCTCGTCCACCTACGTTCGCCCCGCCGACGGCCTGCAGGGCCTCTGCCTCCACGCCTCCAGCACCGGCAGCGCCGCCGGGACCTCCTGGTCCGCGCCCGTCGAGGTGACGCCCGCGTTCGTCGCGGGGGAGAGCGCCGAGCAGGCCTCCATCGACGTCGACGCGGCGACCGGGCGGCTCTCCGCAACCTGGGTCCAGCGCGGCGCGGGCGCTCCCCGGATCCTCTACAGCCACTCCGACGACCTCGGCCAGACCTGGTCGGCCGCCGCGGCGCTCGCGCAGGCGCCGGCCGGCGGCGATCTCGACGGCCCGAGCGCGCGCGTCCTCCCGGGGACGACCGACGACGACGCGATCGTCTACGCCGTCTGGCGCGCCATCGAGCCCGGCACCGCCCTCCGCAACATCGGCTGCCGCCGCTCGACCGACGGTGGCGTCACCTGGGGACCGACCGTGCTCCTCGACGACACCGGCTACCCCCCCGAAGACCTGATCCCCGGCGTCGACCACGTCAGGAGCTCCCCGTCGATCGACGTCGACGCCGCCACGCAGCAGGTCTACGTCGTCTACCAGCGGTCCGGCGACCAGGGCACGGGGGACATCGCCCTGCGCACGTTCACGGGCCAGTGCGCCTCCGGCCCCCCCGTCCTCCTCAACAGCGATCCAGGGCGCGATCGGGCCCAGCTCTTCCCCTTCGTCGCCGTCGATCGGTCGACCGGCACCGCGCACGTCGTCTTCTACGACCAGGGGGTCGCGACCTCCGGCGACCTGACCGAGGTTGTGCACACGGCGTCGGTCGATCAAGGCGCCACCTGGAGCCCGCCCGCGCCGATCTCGGACCGCCCCTTCCACGCGGGCCACGGCAACGACGCCAGCCGGCCGAACCTGGGAGAGCGCATCGGAGGCGTCGCGCTCGCCGGCGAGCTCTACACCGTCTTCAGCAGGGCGGGCGACGCACCCAGGTTCGATGAGGGGCAGCCGGCGTCGGCCTCCCTGATTGCGCCGAACGTCTATCTCGACACCCTCGACGAGTTCGTGCGCGTCCCCCCGCTGCGCGCCGCCGGCACCCGGATCGCGGACCCGGCTTGCGGCGCCCTCGCGAACGAGCGCATCGACCCGGGGGAGCTCGTCGAGGTCGGCGTCTACCTGGAGAATTACCTCGCCAACCCGGTCTCCGGCAGGACGACCGTCTCCGGGGTCGCGGCCACCCTCGCCACCGAAACGCCCTCCGTGACCGTCGTGCGGCCGAGCGCGACCTACCCCGCGATCGAGCCGCTCCGCGTCGCCGCGAGCGACGCGCCCTTCCTCCTCCGCACGGACCGGGATTTCACCCCCGGAGCCCCGATCGACCTGACGCTCACGGTGAGCTCCGATCAGGGCACGATCGCGCTGTCCATCCAGCTCGAGACCGGCGGCCCGGGGACCCCGGACGTCCTCCTCCGCGAGGATTTCGACGCCGCGAGCGCGCCCGCGCTGCCCCCCGGCTGGCAGTCGGAGCGCGCCGGCGGGCCGGCCTCCACCTCAACCTGGGTCGTTTCGCAGACGCTGACGCCCGGCAACAACGCGGCCTTCCACGACGAAGAGCCAACCACGGCGCACGTCGCCCTCGTGTCGCCCGCCGTGACGATCCCGGAGGGGT
Source organism: Sorangium sp. So ce406 (assembly GCF_051474675.1). Lineage (NCBI taxonomy): Bacteria > Pseudomonadati > Myxococcota > Polyangiales > Polyangiaceae > Sorangium > Sorangium sp. So ce406. Next base: position 3,524,905 of record NZ_CP150340.1, read on the forward strand.
CCGGAAATTCCAGTGTCACGCTCGATTTCGACCTCACCTACGAGCTGGAGGACGACCCGCAGAAGCTCGTCCAGGCGTTCGACGGACTGACGTTGCGCGTCGAGGACCTCACGGCCGGCGCCGCGCCGCGGGCGGTCCTCGCGGAGGCGTTCGCCGAGCAGATCGTGACGGGCGCGCGCCACCACTTTCCCAAGCACCTCCCGGCCCGGGACGACCCCGACTACCTCTCGGATCAGTCGGTCTGGTCCGGCAGCTCCGGCGGGAGCAAGCGGGTGTCGATCCGCTTCCCCGGCGAGGGGATGCGCGGGCGGACCGTCCAGCTCCGCTTCGACTACACGCAGGACGACAGCCAGATCTGCACGGACGTCGGGCGCAGCGGCCCTTGCGGTGTCGCGATCGACAACGTCGTGCTCGCGGCGGTGCCGGTCGCTTCCGGGGCCTGCGGGGCGGATCTGGCCGTCACGCTGACGGACGCGCCGGATCCGGTGTCGCCCGGCGCGCAGCTCACCACGACGATCACCGTCGCCAACGAGGGGCCCGGCGACGCGACCGACGTTGAGGTCACGTCCGTCCTGCCGGAAGGGGCGAGCTTCGTCAGCGCCTCCGGGGCCGACTGGACGTGCAACCTGGGTGAGGACGGGCTCGTGTGCCGGCGCGCGTCGCTCGCCGCCGGGGCGAGCGCGTCGATCGCGGTCACCGTGGTTGCGCCCGCGCTCGCCGCCGAGGTCGAGACCACGGCGGAGGTCACCGCGCGCGAGCACGATTCCGACCCGGCGGACAACGAGGACAAGGAGGAGACCGTCGTCTCGATACCGGCCCGTCTGACCGGGTTCATGACCGTCCTCACCGACCGCGAGGCCAGGGACAACGCGGTGTATTCCGTGCTCATCCACAACGCGGGGGGGCGGCAGCAACCCGACAACGCGGGGTTCGAGTTCGTCGACGTGCTCCCGCCGGAGCTCGGGCTGAACGGCGCGTTCGCGGAGAAGGGCGCGGTCTCGTCCGACCCCGCCACCAACACCGTCGGATGGAACGGGACGGTCGAGCCCGGGGAATGGGTGCTCATCACGATCGACGCGAGGATCTGGCCGCTCACCGAGGGGCTCGACGTGGTGAACCAAGGCACCCTCTCCTTTGACGCTGACTCGGATGGCATCAACGAATCCAGCGTATCCACGGACGAGCCGCTGTTCGCCGGCTCCGCCGATCCGACGGTGTTCACCGTGTTGCCTGCGATCTGCGGAGACGGCGTGCTCGGGCGGGGCGAGGAGTGCGACGACGGGAACGCGATGAACGGCGATTGCTGCTCGGCGCTGTGCGCCGCGGAGCCGCCGACGGTGCTCTGCCGCCCCTCGGGCTCGCTCTGCGATCCGGGGGAGTACTGCGATGGCGCAGGGCGCTGCGCGGACAACGTGCTCCTGCCGGACGGCGCGTTCTGCGGTGACTTCGACATCTGTAATGGTATCGAGCGATGCTTCGAGGGCTCTTGTGTGAGCGACGCCCCTCTCGACTGCGATGACGGGGATCCGACGACCACCGACGAATGTCATTATTTCTTCGGCTGCCGCAACACGCCGACCTCCGCGCCCGATGAAGGTGCCGGGGGCAGCGCGGGCAGCGCCCACGGAGGAGGGCCCGCGGAAGATCCGGCCGGCGGCGGCGGCGCAGGGGATGGCGCCGCGGGAGGGACGGCGGAAGGCGGCGGCGGCGCCGGGGGCGGCCGCGACACGAGCGGCGGCAATGCGGGAGGATCGGCCCCGGGCGCGGGAGGATCGGCCCCGGGCGCGGGAGGATCGGCCCCGGGCGCGGGAGGATCGGCCCCGGGCGCCGGCGGGGAGTGCGGCGCCGACGGCAGCGGCGGCGCCGACGGCAGCGGCGGTGCCGGCGGCAGCGGCGGCGCCGGCGGAGATGCGGCGGGTGGGGAAGGGGAGGCGGGCCACGCCGAGGGCGGCGCGCCCCCCGGGCCGTGCTGCTGCCTCAGCTTCCGCTGCAGCTACGCCGCGATGGGCGGCGCGACCGGCCACGCGCCGGGCGCGGCCCGCAACCCCGCGCTGCTCGGCCTCCTCCTCGCGCTCGGCATCGCGCGTCGCGCCCGCCGCCGCCAGCGCTGACGGCCGCGTCCGCGCGCGCCGTCCCCCGAGATCACTTGTAGAGGAAAACCCCCTTCAGGTCCTCGGTCTGCGAGATGGGTGTGCCGTCCTTCTTCGATGTGGCCCGGAACTGATAGATCATCCCCGAGACCAGCTCTGGACCGCCATACTCGACGGTGACGTTCTCGCTCCCGGACACCCTGGGCACCTCCAGGTCCTCCCAGATCTTCTCCCCGAGCGCGTCGAAGAGGCTCACCTCGTACATGTCCTCGCTGGAGTCGTCCTCGAAGACGAACGTCGGTGTCCCGCTGACCTCGTCCATCCTGCTCGCGCCCGGCGAGACGACGGCGAGCGCGCCCGTCACCTTGAACGACTCCTGGACAGCCTGATCGCCGCCCGCGACCGTGATGCGCACGATCTCGGTGCCGCCGATCGACGTGTCCGGATCCCGCACGAGCGCGTCGTTCTCGAACGCGGCGAGGATCACGTACTCGCCGTCCGGCACCCCGGCGATCGAGAACTCCCCGGTGACGTTGCCTTGCCGGAGCCCCCTCGGGGTCTCGCCGCGCGCGGTCGCCTCGTCGAACGTATCGGCCACGACGAGGATGACCGAGGTCGCGCTCCCCCCTGTCGCATTCACGATCGCGACCTTGCCGCTCACGACCGCCGTGGCCTCGCCGGTCGCATGCAGGTCCACGCCCGTCGTCTCCTTGCCCGCGCTGACGGTCGCGCTCGCCGTGTCGAGCGCGAGCCCGGCGCCATAGCCCCTCACCGTGACCTCGCCCGCGGCCACGTTGAAGATCGTGTAGCTGCCGTCGAGATCGGCCGCGCCCGTGGCGCCGCCCGCGACGAGCAGCGTCCCGCCCGGCTCGTCGGCGTGGACGACGCCGGAGACCGAGCCGAGCCCATCGCTGTCCGCGAGCGGCAACAGCGCGATCTCGGTGGCCGCCGACGCGACGGAGAGCGGCGTCCCCGCCGCGGTCGAGAGATCGATCGGCAGCGCCACCCGCGGCGCCTTCGGGAAGGTCTCGTACGCGAGCGCGTCGGCGCGCAGCGTGACATCGGTCTTGACCGGAGCGCCGTTCGCGTCGCGCCGGGCCGGCACGGCGAGCTCGTAGGTCCCGTCTTCCTTCGTGACCGCCACCCGGGAGATCACGGCGTCGTTCGCGTCGCGCGCCAGCACCCGCGCGCCCGCGATCGCCTTGTCGTCGAGCGAGTTGTAGACACGACCCTTCAGCGTCACCGGCGCGAAGCACGCGGGCTCGGCCCCCTCCACCTCCTCGCACACCTGAGGCGCGGCGCACCCTGTCTGTTCGGACACCGAGCAGCTCTTCGGCTGATCCTCGTCGTCTCCGCCACACCCCACCCCGATCAAGGCGCAAAGCACCCCAGCAGCCATCGAGCGCATCACCATGGACTGGTCTCCTTTCAAACTCTCTTTCGTCGCAGGTCAGCTCGTCGGCTCGCGGGCTATCGGCGCCGCGGCCCCGGCTCACCCCCGACTCGCACGGAGGCAATACACCACAGGTACACAGCGAGCACAGAGGAGCGCCATCACAGCTCCTCATGTATCCTGCGTTCCTCGTGGTTCGCTCCCCGCCCCCGAATCCAGGGAGAAAACGACGGATGAAACGTCAGTTCACAACGGGCTGGCAGCAGCCGGTGATACAGTAGTGGTCCGACGCACAGGGATCCTGGCCAGCGAGCCCGCACGGCTGGACCCCCGGCGCGCACTGGCCCCCGGAGTCGCCGCCGGACCCGCTGCCGCCGGTCCCGGGCGCGCCGCCGGCTTCGCCGCCGCCGGCGCCGTCGCCGCCGGCGCCGCTGCCGCCCGTGCCGGTGCCCGTCTCGAAGCAGTCGGCGGGGAGCGTGTCCTTGCCGAGGCACAGCTCGCAGCGGCCGCAGTGGTTGAGGCAGGCGTCGACGGGGGTGCAGGGCTCGCAGCGGCTCGGGTCGGAGATGCCGTCGCGTGAGCACGAGCCTTGGCCTGTACCGTCGGCGTCCGAACCGAGCCAGACATAGAGGCCGCTGCCGGCGGGCAGCTCGCAGCAACCGAAGCAGTCGCAGCCGTTCGGCGTGAGCGGGCCGCAGGTGTCGTGGCAGAGGTCCGACTGCTCCATGTTGAGCTCGCTACAGCTCCTGCCCTGGGCGCCGGGCGTCGAGGCCGCCGGGTTGTAGGCGCACATCGTCCCGTTGATGGACTCGGGGTGATAGCCGGGCGCGACCTCGTTCGGATCGCACTGGTGGTTCCAGTGACAGTCGTCGTTGCCCGATCCGGAGTCCTGATCGAAGTAGCAGTCGACGGTGCACGCCGGCCCGGCCTGGCCGGGGATCCCGCCGTAGTAGCTGTCCTCGGTGTTGTCGCACGGGCCGAGGCAGTCCGGATCCTGCGAGTCGAGGAGCCCGTCGTCGTCGTTGTCGATGAGATCCCCGCACTGGTACGTCTTGCCCTGGCACGTCACGATGGTCGTCGGGGTCGGGATCACGCCCCCGCCCGCCGTGCCGGTGCCGGCTCCAGCCCCCCCACCGCCGCTCGCGCTGCCGCCGCCGCTCGCGCTGCCGCCGCCGCTCGCGCTGCCGCCGCCGCTCGCGCTGCCGCCGCCGCTCGCGCTGTCCCCGGCGCCCGCGCCGCCGGACGGGGCGGCGCCGTCGACGGCGCTGTCGCTGCAGCCGGCGCCGAGGGTGAATCCGAACAGGGTGGTCAGGAGTGAAAAAGAGAGCGGCAGAACAGGGCGCATGATGTCTCCGGATGTGGCGCCGGCGCTCCCATCCCCAGCGCGGGCTGCGGAGCGGTGTTCCGGCGCGTTCAGCCAGAGCAGTTACACCGCCGCAACGCCACGGCTCACGAAAATGCATGACAGTGAGTCGGCAGAGCCCGCCCGCATCCGGAGCTGGCCGTGGGGCGACAACCCACCTTGTGTTTCAGGGCGCCACCGAGAGGGCTGCCTCTCTAGCTTTCCCTCTCCCCTGTCGTCTCTGGTGTCGTGGCGGTTCCATTCACCTTCGTCGGGACGCCCACCCGGAACGCCGGATGAGGCCCAGCGCGGCCGCGAGGAGCGCCGCGAGGCCGACGGGCGCGCCGCCGCCGCCGCCGCGCTGGAACGCGCACACGAGGCCGGATGAGACCTCCGGCTCCGTCGGATCGGCGCCGCCCGCGCCGCTCCCGTCGCAGGCGTCGCCCGTCCCGTCGGCGTCGCCGTCGGCCTGATCCGCGTTGGCGACGCGCGGGCAGTTGTCGTCGCCGTCCGGCACGCCGTCGTCGTCGTCGTCCTCGTCATCGACGTCGCACGCGTCCCCCTGATCGTCGTCGTCGCCGTCGGCCTGATCGGGGTTCGCGACCGCGGCGCAGTTGTCCGACGCGTCCAGCACGCCGTCGCCGTCGTCGTCGTCGTCGCACGCGTCCCCCTGACCGTCGCCGTCGCTGTCGGCCTGATCGGGGTTGGGCTCCTCGTCGCAGTTGTCCGCCGCGTCGGTCAGGCCGTCGCCGTCCGCGTCGTCGCAGGCATTCCCCACCTGGTCGTCATCGGAGTCCGTCTGATCGGGGTTCGGCGCGTCCGGGCAGTTGTCCGCCTCGTCCGCGATGCCGTCGCCGTCGCGGTCGACGTCGGCGGCGAGGTCGCACACGTCGCCGCGGCCGTCGTCGTCGCCGTCGGCCTGGTCCTGGTTCGACACATGCTGGCAGTTGTCCTCCGTGTCCGGCACGCCGTCGTCGTCGTCGTCGTCGTCGCAGGCGTCGCCGAGCTCGTCGCCGTCCGTGTTCTCCTGGAACAGGTTGGGCACGAGCGCGCAGTTGTCTTCCCAGTCGACCAGGCCGTCGTCGTCGCTGTCCGGATCGCAGGCGGTCCCGATGCCGTCCCCGTCCGTGTCCTCCTGGTCCGGGTTCGGATCCGCCGGGCAGTTGTCCTCCGCGTTGAGCAGCCCGTCCCCGTCCGCGTCGATGTCCGGCTCGCAGTAGTCGCCGACGCCGTCGCCGTCCGCGTCCTCCTGGTTCGGATTGCGCGTCGTGGGGCAGTTGTCGCAGGCGTCACCGTGCTTGTCGTCGTCCGCGTCCTCCTGGAGCGGGTTCGCCGCAGCGGGGCAGTTGTCGACGTCGTTGGCGAGCCCGTCGTTGTCGTCGTCCGCTCCGGTCGCGTTGTCGTCGCAAGGATCGCCGATGCCATCTCCATCGGAGTCCGTCTGGTCCGGGTTGACGAGGCTCTCGCAGTTGTCGTCATCGTTGAGGACGCCGTCGCCGTCGAAGTCGTCGTCGCAGGCGTCCCCGAGCGCGTCGCCATCGAGGTTCGCCTGATCCGGATTCTGTACAGAGGGGCAGTTGTCGTTCGGATCGGCGACCCCGTCGAGATCGGTGTCGTCCTCCGCCCATACCGCCGCCGGCACGAGCAGCGCCATCAGGCCGGCCGTGAGCCCCACCCGCCACCGCCGACCGCGCGACCCCACGCCCCATGTCCCCGCACGCTTCATCGCGCCTCCGTCCTTCATGGCGACAGCTTCGTCACGAACACGTCCGTGCCCTCGCCGCCCTCGAGCTGCTTCTCGCCGAACCGCACGTTCCCGGTGAACGCGCCGGTCACGAACACCTGCCGCTCCCGGTCGACCGCCACGCCGGTCGCGCGGTCCGCGCCCGACCCGCCGAAGCGGTGGCTCCACCGGTAGCCGCCCTCGGGATCGAGCTTGGCCACGAACACGTCGTCGTCGCCCGCGCTCTCCACCGGCCCGCCCGCGAGCGCGGCCTCCCCGCGGAACCCGCCGACAACGAGCACGTCGCCCGTCCCGTCGACGAGGAGCTGCCCCAGCGACGCGCCCCGCTCGCCGATGACCCGGCTGTAGCGGTGCTCGCCCCGCGGACCGAGCTTGGCCACGAACACCGCCTCCCGCGCCTCGGCCGTCCGGGGGCCCCCGCCGAGATCGATCGTGCCGCCGAACTCGCCGCCCACGATCACGTCGCCCGCCCCGTCCACCGCCACGGCCCGCGCCCGCTGCAGCCCCGCGTCGCCGAAGCGCTGGCTCCAGCGGTGCTCGCCGAGCGCGTCGAGGCTCGCCACGAACACGTCGAGATCCCCGGCGCTCTCCAGCGGCTCGCCGCCGAGGTCGAGCGTCCCGCCGAAGTCGCCGACAACGACCGCGTTGCCGTTCTCGTCCACCGCCACGGCGCGCGCCTGCTGATCGAAGCCGTCGCCGAAGCGCCGGCTCCAGAGCGGCGCCCCGTCGGCGTCGAAGCTCGCCACGAACACGTCGCTGCCGCCGGCGCTCTCGAGCCGGTCCCCGCCGATCGTCAGCACGCCCGAGAAGCGACCCGCCACGACGATGCGCCCCGTCGCGGTCGCCGCCACCCCCGTCGCCGCCTGGAAGCCGCGGCCGCCGAGCGGCTGCAGCCACAGCTCCCGCCCCTCGGCGTCGAGCCGCGCGACGTAGCCGTCCCGCCCGCCGGCGCTCGTCCGCGGCGCGCCGCCGAACTCCAGCGTCCCGGAGAACTCCCCTGCGACGAGGAGACCCTCGTTCCCGTCCGTCGCCAGCGCGTTCACGATCTGCGGGTCGAACGCCCCGAACCGCTTCAGATCGAGCCCCGCCCCGTCGTCGGCCGCGAGCCGCGCCCAGAAGACGTTCTCCACGCCGATCGGGGTCACGCTCCGGTCGTCGAGCGCCACGCCCTCCGCCGCCGTGAGCCTGCCGAGGAGCGCCGCGGCGCGGTCGTCGGCCACGGCCACGCTCGCCCCCGCCAGCTCCCCGTCGCCCCCGAGCGCGCGCGCCCACTGCACCTCACCGCCCGACGGCGGCGCGCCGCCCCCCGCGCCGCCGGCGCCCTCGGGAGCCGGCAGGCTGAGCTCCGGCGCGCACCCGAGCGCCGCCCAGCCGAACGCCGCGCCGGCTGCAGTCAGGCGAGATATTTGTGTCCACATCAGAAAACTCCCTGCCAGACCACGCCGCGCGCGGTGGGGGTGACGAGCGGCACGAGCGACGCGGCCCGATCGGCGCCCGCGGCGCCCGCCCCGGGCCGCAGGAGGATGCCGCCCACCGCCGCGCCCACGCCGGCGAGCCCCACGGCGCCGAGGGTCAGCGACAGGCCGAGGCTCCGGTTCCAGCGCGCCCGGAGCGCCTCCATGCTCTCGAAGTCGTGGACGCGCCGGTCGCACACGGAGCCGGGGCAGTCCTTCTCGACCCGGTCGCGCGCGGCCGCGTGGTCGATCGCGAACGCCACGCTGCCCCCGAGCGCCGCGAGCCCCACGCCGCCCGCCGCCCACGCCCAGAGCGGCACCGGCGCGCGGGGCTCCGCCGGCGCGCCCGCGGGCGGGGGCTCCACGCCGACGGGCGCCGGCTCCGTCGCGCTCCCCGGGACGAGGGCGATGCGGACCTCCACCGGCGCGCGCTCCGCCTCCTTCAGCGTCACCTCCTGCCGCTCGGTCCGGAAGCCGGGCGCCGTCACCACCACCTCGTGGCGACCCGGGTTGAGCTTGCGCGGATAGGGCAGCGCCGCGCGCGGGATCGGCTGGCCGTCGACCCGCGCCTCGATCCGGTCGAGCGACGCGCCCTCGACGCGCAGCACGAGCGACGGGATGCGCGCCTCGAGCTGCTCGACGAGCGCCGCGGCCGCCGCCCGCGCCTGCGTGAACGCGGGGGGCTCCTCCTTGCCGAGGGGCAGGTGGACGACCTCGTACGCCGTCTCCCGGGCCTCGATCAGCCGGCCGAGCGCCTCGTCGGCGCGCGCCAGGTCGAGCCCCGTCGTGGGGACGCGCACGAGCGCGTGGGCCGCCTGGAAGTCCGCGCGGGCGCCGGCGACGTCCCCGGCGTCGCGCTTCTTGCGCCCCTCGATGAGGAGCGTCCGCGCTGTCTGACGATCGGCCGCCGTGGGCTCGGCCCGCGCCGGGAGCGCCCCGGTCACCGAGAGGACAGCCAGGGCTATGCCTGCGGCGCGGGAGGCGCGAGGGCGCAGCAAACTCATGTCATCACCAAGCTGCCGGGACCACCCCGGACCACCCGGTCATGCTCGCACGCCGCTCGCGCTAGGGTCAATCAGGTGGCCGGGCGATTCTGAGGCACGGACACGGCCGATACAGGGACGGGGACGACCTCCGGCGCCCGCGGCGGCGTCACGGAATCTCCAGCGCCGGCGGGCGCCTCGAGCGACGCGGCCGGCGCGAGATCGGCCGTCGCGGGGCCGCGGAGCACCCGGCCCATCGCGTCGAAGCGCGCGCCGTGACAGCGGCAGTCCCAGCTCCGCTCCGCGGGATTCCACGACACGACGCCGCCGAGGTGGGAGCACATGGCCGACATCGCGTGGAGCTGCCCCTGCGGATCGCGGTAGACGGCGAGCTTCTTCAGGCCCCTGCGCACGACCGCGCCGGAGCCCGGCGCGATGTGCGCCGCGTCGTCGACATCGCCCTTGCCGAGCCACGAGGCGTACTGGCACGCGACGTTGAGGTTCTCCTTCACGTACTCGGAGACCGCGGCCAGGCTCAGGTTCACGCGCGTGGGATCGAAGACCGACGCCAGCGGGTTGTCGCGGCCCTGCACGAGATCCGAGATCACGAGCCCGGCGATCGTCCCGTGGGTCATCCCGTTGCCGCAGTCGCCCGTCGAGATCAGGATGCGCGAGCCGCTCTTGACCCGGCCGATGTAGGCGAGCCCGTCGACCGTCTCCATCACCTCGCCGGACCAGCGGTGCAGCACCTCGCCGGCCTGCGTGAAGCGCTCCCGCGCCCACGCCTCGAGGCGCGCGTGGCGCTGGTCCGCGTCGCTCGCCTGGCCCGTCTTGTGGTCCTCGCCGCCCACGATGAGCACCTCGTCGGGGCCGTCGGCGCCGTCGACGTTGGCCAGGCGCACGTAATGGAACGGATCGGCCGTGTCCCAGTAGAGGCCCGGCGGGACGGCGCCTCGGGGCATGCGCAGGCCGATGACGTACGTCCGGTAGCCGGCCTGCTTCATGTGCACGCTGATGCGGGGGATGAACGGCGAGTTCGTGGCGAGCACGGCCTCGCTCGCGACGATCTGCCGCCCGCGGGCCGTCTTGACGACGACCTTGTGAGGCTCCGCGTCCTCGTCGACGTCGGTCACGTGCGCCAGGGTGTAGAGCTTGCCGCCGTCGCGCTCGATCGCCCGCGCGAGCCCCGCGAGGTACCGGCGGATATGGAACTGCGCCTGATCGGGGAAGCAGACCGCGGGCCCGGTGTCGAAATCGAGCAGCGGCGCCCGGTCGACGTAATGGACCGAGCCGAGCCCGGCGCGGTGCGCTGCCTCGATCTCGTCGCGGAGCGCGCTCGGGGGCGACCCCGGGGCCGTGTAGAGATAGCCGTGCACGCGCCGGAAATCGCAGTCGATCTCCTCCTCCTTGACGATCCGCTCGATGGTGTCGATCGCCGCCGTGTGGCCCCGCGCCGCGCGGCGCAGGTGGCCCGCGCTGTGGAGCTTCGCGAGCGACGCCCAGCGCCTGTCGAGCGCGTGGGTGATGTGCGCGGTGGTGAACCCCGACTCGCCGCCGCCGACCGCCCCGTTGTCCAGGACGACGACGCGCTTGCCCGCCTTCGCGAGGAGATACGCCGTCGTCAGCCCGGCGATCCCGGCGCCCACCACGCACACGTCCGCCGTGTGATCGGCCGCGAGGGGGGCCATCGGAGAGATGACAGCGTGGGTCCAGACGGTGTTCTTGTCGTAAGCTCGATCCGTCATAATGTCTCCACGGGTGGACGCCCGGGGCTGCACCCCGGCGCCGGTTCATCGGTGATCGATCGTATCCGTCGTGTCCGTCGGTCGTGGTGTCGGTCGTCGCGATCGTGTCAATCGCCTCCGGAGAGGCGTCGTGAAGGAGAGACAGCCCCGCGCGTCACGAGTCGCGCCTCGACAGGGTGACCAGCAGCCCGTAATGGTCGGAGAAGCCGCTCTTCACCTTCTTCTTGCCGGCCTCGATGGTGAGGCTCGAGCGCATGATCTGGGTCCCGGACACCTGCCCCTCGAAGCCGCGCAGGAGGACGTGATCGATGAGGAGCCCGCGGGTGCCCTTGCCGCCGTCGAGGGGATTGTCGAAGCAATACGTGCACTTCGCGTCATCCTGGGACGCGTAATGGTTCACGAACCCGCGCGCGAGGAGCCGGTCGTAATGGGCGGGCAGGCGCGCCGAGATCGAGGGCGCGATGGCGGGGCCGGTGTTGAGATCGCCGAGGAGGAGCGTCGCGCCGCGGCCGCCCGTCTTCCGGTCCACGTAGGCGAGGAGCGCGTCGATCTGCGCCGACTGGTCCTTCTGCCATGACGTGTTGCGGGGGTGCGGCACGCCCTCCAGGCTCGCCGTGAGGTGGGTGCAGAAGACGTGGAGCTCGCCGATCGACGGGGGCGAGAGCCGGGTGTAGAGCACGGCGCGGCGGTCGATCGCGGACGGGAGCACGAGCGAGTCGCGCTCGAGGATCTCGGCGTTCGTCAGGACGGCCGTGCCCGAGGCCCCGGAGTAGGCCTCCGGGGCCGTCGCGCCGCCGGCGCGCGCGGGGGGACGCACGCCGGCGGCGCTCTTCGGTTGCGTGCGAACGCACGCTTGCGCAAGCTCGTCAGGCCCCTTCCGCGGGTTCGCGGCGAGGCAGTTGAAGCAATCGGGCGACAGGCTGGTGAGCCTCGCCGAGCAGCTCTGGAGGAGGCACGGCAGCAACGCGTGCTGGGTCAGGCCGGCGCAGCGCTGCGCCGCGCACGCCACGAGCGGATCGGTCTCCTGCCTCGAGCACCCTCCGTCCTCGTGGCCCGGGGGCAGCCGGAACGTGCCGGGCAGGGTGCTGGACGTCGCGGCGACGAGCTTCTGCCAGTGCTCCTCGAGCCAGAACTCCTGCACGCAGAGCAGGTCGACGGGCTGCCCGGCGAGCGCGCGGATCAGCGGCTCCGCGCGCTCGTCCACGTACTTCAGCACGCCCATCGCGAGCCCGCCGTTGTAGGTGGCCACGCGAAATGGCGTCGCTGGCTCCGGCCCGGCGCCCTCGCGCGCCGCGCCCTCCGGCGCCGCGGGCTGCGGCGCCGCGGCCTGCGGCGGGGCGCCGCCCTCCGGCGCGCCGGCGCTCTCCCGCGCGCGGCCCTTGTCGCCGCCGCAGGCGAGGAGCGCGAGCGCGCAGAGGAGCGTTGCGCTCCGAAGCAAGGCCTTCCGCATCAGGCTGCTGGACTATGCAGGTCGCGTACCTCGCTTCATTTGGAGCGAGGCGGGGCGTAATCGGCGAGAAGTCGCCGCGCGGCAGCGACAATCGGGGTGAGGCATTCCGCCACGATGGGGCAGGCCTGCACCGCGCGTGGGCGTGCGAGTCGACGCACGGCTGCGAGCCAGCGGAGCTGCGCGAAGGCGCGACGCTCGCGCGAGGTCGGAGCGCGCAGCGGGGTGAGGGCGATCGCCGCTGTCGCGCCGCGCGCTCGGGGCGGACGCGAAAGGTAGCAGGATGTCGCTCAAAATTGGCCAGGCACCAGCTTGATTCGATCCGCGCACACGCGTACTCCAGCCTTTGCGGCACGGCGGATGAGGAGGTTCGAAAGCCCACAGCGGCGGGCAGCGAACCCTGGCTCCACCGAACCCCCGGCGGCGGGGGCTCCTCGTCGATGCATGGAGGAAGAATGAAAGAGCACTTCGTGACGAAAGTGGCCCAGCTCGCTCTCCTGACGAGCATGGGGCTGCCCCTGGGCTGCGACGGCTGCGACTCGGACCCTGGGGGCGGCACCACGGCGTCCTCGAGCAGCGCCGGAGGTGCCGGCGGGGAGGGCGGCGAAGGCGGCGCCGGCGGGCAAGGCGGGGCCGGAGGTGCCGGCGGGCAAGGTGGAGCCGGAGGCGCCGGCGGGCAAGGCGGAGCCGGAGGCGCCGGCGGGCAAGGCGGAGCCGGAGGTACCGGCGGCAGCGGCGAAGGCGGCGCTGGCGGGCAAGGCGGAGCCGGAGGCGCCGGTGGGCAGGGCGGAGCCGGAGGCGCCGGGGGCAGCGGCGAAGGCGGGGCTGGTGGACAAGGCGGATTCGCAGGCACCGGCGGGCAAGCTGGCGTCGGGGGCGCCGGGGGCAGCGGCGAAGGCGGGGCTGGCGGCACGGGCGGCAGCGGCGGCGGCGAGCCGCCCGCGTTCCTCGGAGAGGCCCTCTGGGGGATCGGCGCCGGCGACCAGGAGAACGACCGCGTCGAGGCGATCGCGTCGGATCAGGACGAGAACATCGTTCTCGTCGGCGGCTTCGAGAAGGCGGTCAACTTCGGTGGAGAGGGCGATGGGCTGGTGAGCGAGGGCCGCCACGATGTCTTCGTCGTGAAGCTCGACGCGGCGGGCGGCCACCTCTGGAGCAGGCGTTTCGGCGATGGATCCGATCAGTACCCGTTCGCGGTGGCGACCGACTCGAGCGGCAACATCGTTGTTGCCGGCGAGTTCCAGGGGACCCTCAACTTCGGCGACGACCCGAGCACCGCGCTCGTGAGCGCCGGCGGGCGGGATCTCTTCGTCGCCAAGCTCGACGCCGAGGGCAATCACCTCTTCAGCAAGCGCTTCGGCGACGCGCGCGACCAGTCCGCCACCGCCGTCGCCGTCACGGGGGACGACGAGATCGTGGTCCTCGGCGTCGCGAACGGCAGCATCAACTTCAGCGAGGACGCCGGGGACGCGCTCACGGGCACCGGCGACTCCAACGCCGTCGTCGCCAAGCTCGACGCCGACGGCGGTCACCTCTGGAGCAAGCGCTTCGGCTCGATCGACAGCTGGCAGCGGTTCCGCAGCATCGCTGTGAGCGACTCGGCCATCTACGCGACAGGCGCCTTCGGCGGCATCCTCGAGATCGACGGCGCCGTCGTGGAGAGCTCCATCGACGGCGAGACCTCCGGCGCGGGCGGCTCCGGCGGCGGCGGGGGCGGTGAGCCGATTTACAGCATCGACGGCCTGGTCCTCCGGCTCGATCTCGCCTCGGGCGGCCTCGTCTGGGCCAGCCCGCTGGGCGGCGCCGGCGAGCAGTTCGCGAAGCTCGTGAGCCTCGGGGTCGACGGCAACCCCGTCGTGGTCGGCAACTACGGGGCGGCGTTCCGGGTCGGGGCCACGGACATCGAGCTCTCCGCGCCGGGGGAGTACGACCTCTACCTCGCCCGGCTCGACGCCGAGGCGGGCGCGCCGCTCGCCGCGCGCGGGTTCCCGTCCACGGGCGACGAGTTCGTGTGGGGCCTCTCGCAGGATCCCTGGGGCAACCACGTGCTGAGCGGCTACTTCACCCGGTCGCTGACGCTCGGCGGGGAGCCGATCGCGGTCGGGGCGCCGGCGTCGGGCGACGCGTTCGTCGCCAAGCTCACCCCGGACTTCGCCGAGCCGCTGTGGGTCGACGTCTACCGGGATCAGTTCTACTCGTTCATCACGGCCCAGGCCGTCACGGCCAGCGGCAACACCGTCGCTGCCGGCCTCTTCTACGGCGAGCGGATCGAGCTCGGCGGCGGCCTCCCCGCCATCGAGCACAGCGCGCCCGCGCGGGATCGCGACAACGGCGACCTCTTCGTCGTCACCGTGTCCCCGTAGCCCCCCGGCCAGCGCGGCGCGCGGCCGCGCCCGGGAGGGCCACCCGGATGACCCCACCCCCAGAACGCCAAGGGCGCCAGGAGACCGCAGGGGTCGATTCCCCTGCGTCTCCGGCGCCTCGGGTGAGGGGCGCTGACATCAGCGCGGCCTCGGCGGCTCAGTGGCTCTGCTGGCCCGCGTTGGCGTGCTGCTCGTGGCTGCCGCCGCGCTCACGTTGCTCGTCCTCGCGCTCCGGCTCGTTCTGCGGGTTGTTCGCGCCGTCGCCCCGGGCCTCGCCGCCCTTGCGGCCGATCTGGGCCATGTGGCTGCGGTTCTGGCTCACGGCGGCGCCGCCCTTGCGGCCGATGGCGGCCATGTGCTCGCGGTTCTGGCTCACGGCGGCGCCGCCCTTGCGGCCGGCCGCGCGGGCCTCCTCGGAGCTGAACTCGTGGGCCGTGCCCTTCTGGTGCGCGGCTTTGCCGCCCATGCTCGCGATGGCGCGCTGCTGCTTCTGGTCCATCGCCGCGAACCCACGACTGCTGCTCTGGTTCTGTTGCTGTGCCATGACTTGTCTCCTTGGTGTCTGGGCGCATCGTTCAGCACGCTCCCAGGGCAACCCAGGCGCAGCACCCCGCGATCTCCGCTGAACGATGTCGGCAACCCGGGTAACTGCAACGTGGATGCCATGGAGAAGTAGCCATGAACTGAGGCCTCTTCTCCTCGGATCCGGCGCGACGACCCTGGATTTCCGCCGGGAGCTCGCGGTCGTCCGGGACGCGCAAACGGCGCGTCGATCCGCAAGAACTCCCGGCGCGCGCGGCCGCGCTCCGGCGCAGGGGAGGGGGCGGCGGCTCCGCAGGCGTGCGCTGCTCAGCCTGGCCGATACCGATTTTCCAGGTCTGGATCTGCCGCGCGGCAGACTGCCCCACCACGGATGAGCGCACGCACCATCGCGCCCCGTCGCCCCGCGGGAGCAGCCTTGATCCGCGGAGAGCGGACGCGATCCGGCTCAGGACATGAGCGCTCATTCGTCTGACCTCCAACGGTCTCGATGTTGTTGACGTGCCGGCGGGCCGCTCGCGCGACGTCGTGTCAAGCCCCTTGACGGGCTGGACCATGCACGCTCCGCCGCGTCCCCGGCCTGCGCTCTCGAGGGCGCCGCGACGGGGCGGCCGGTCGGCGGGACGTCATCGTCAGCGGGGCGCCCTCGAGGAGCCGCTCGCGGGACCCCGGCGTCGACCCGTCGAGAGCGAATACCCCAGCTCCCGTGTCAGCACGCTTGACGACACGCCGTCGCGCTCTCCACCCGTTGACCGCGGTCTTGCGCGGTGGGCAGGTACGGCAGAGGCACCCAGGGATGCGGCCCAGCGAGCGCGCAGATTCTGCGCGTCCGCGCGTCGCGCGGGCACGGCGTCGGAACGCGGAAGCGCAGGGGACGCGTAGCGTCTGCGCCGCTGCGTCGCCGGGTTCGCAGGCGCGCGGGGTCGCGCAGAGGGGCCTCGCCTCGCGCCCGCGCTCGGCATGCCCGGGGGGCGCCGTCTCGCGAGGGGGCCGATCCCGATCGCGGGCGCGTCCCGCGGCTGTCACATTGCGCGCAGAAGCCCGTCAAAAACTCGACGTGCGCGTGGCCCCCGAGTTGCTGTGATGTCAAGGGAACGCCACACGTGGTACAGAGCGGCGGGGCTCGAGCTGCCAACGCGCGCACCACGCCATCCCTGGAACATTCCCCCATGCACGAGAGGCTTACAACGGACTGTGGTAAGGTCGCCGGCTCCCGCGGCCTGGTCGACGTGGAGCGCGCGGGCGCGCTCTGGAGGGACGCGGCGCGCGGCCTGGTCGGCGTGTTCTCCCTCCACGACCTGATCCTCATCGGCTATCTCGTCGCGACGACGATCTGCCTGCTCTTCGCGCCGCCGAGCGAGGTGCAAGCCCAGTGCGTTCACCGCAATCTGGCCGGCATCGCCGGCATGGTGTCCCTCTGCGTGTTCGCGCGGCGCGCGACCTTCGTGGCCCCCCTCCTCCGGAGCATCGTTTACCGGCTCTCGCTCGTCGGCGCCTTCCTCCTCAACTACCTGTCGCTCCGGACCATCCTGCCGACGGTGCGGAGCGACAATCTCGACGCGGAGCTGCTCCAGCTCGACTACCTGCTCTTCCGCATGGAGCCGGCGCTCTGGATGGAGCGCTTCAACACGCGCCCCATCGTGGAGTGGTTCTCGTTCTTCTACTTCAGCTACTTCTTCATCTGTTTCCTCTCGATGCTGCTGGCGGTCTGGATCGCCCGGCCCGGCCGCGGAACGAGCGAGTACGCGGTCGGCACCTCGCTCGTCTACTGCATTGGACAGCTCGTCTACATGGCGGTCCCCGCCTATGGTCCCATCAAGGCGCTGCAGCACCTCTATCAGGGGCCGGTCGACGGCGGCTTCTTCTGGGGCGCCGTGAGCAGCGTCGTTCAGGCCGGCGGCGCGATGAAGGACGTCTTCCCCTCGCTGCACACGGCGGGGCCGCTCTGGTTCGCCCTGTACGCGTTCCTCCGCGCCCGCAGCGACCGGCGCCTGTTCTGGCTGGCCGTCGTGGCGGCGTTCTTCTCGTTCAACATCATCATCTCCACCATGCTCCTCCGCTGGCACTACGCGGTGGACGTGGTGGCCGGCGTCGCGCTGGCCACGGGCGTCGCGTGGCTCACGCCGCGGCTCGTCCGCTGGGAGGAAGGCGTCCGCGAGCGCATGGGCCAGCCGCAGCCGTGGAGCTTCAAGTAGCGCGCCCGGTCCGGTGCCGGCGCGCTCTGCCCCCGCGCGCCACGCGCCGGGAGCGCTGAGCTCGCGGCGCCGAGCCTGAGGCCTGGCTCCGCGAGCACGCGGGCCGACGCTGCCAGGCGCCTCAGGCGAGCGGGGCCTCCCACGCCTTCAGCGGCGCGGCCAGCGGCCGGCCGTCGGCGCGCCCGTCCGCGCGCCCATCCGCGCCCTCGGCCGCCGGCTGCGGTCGGGGCGCTTCATGAAGGCGGACCGGCGGCGCGTCGACCGGGGCCGGCTCGTCGGCGGCGCTCTCCGGCAGGAAGCCGTCCGACTGCTTGCTCCAGAGCCGCTTGTACGCGCCGCCGCGGGCGAGCAGCTCGGCGTGGGTGCCGTCCTCGATGATCCGGCCGTTGTCGAACACAAGGATGCGGTCGAGGTGGACGACCGTCGAGAGGCGGTGGGCCACGACGAGCACCGTCTTGCCCTTCATGACCCCATCCAGCGTGTCCTGAATGGCCTTCTCGGTGATCGAGTCGAGGCTCGACGTCGCCTCGTCGAGCAGGAGGATCGGCGCGTCCTTCAGGATGACCCGCGCGATGGCGATGCGCTGGCGCTGGCCGCCGGAGAGCTTGACGCCGCGCTCGCCGACCATCGAGCGATACCCCTCCTTCATCTGCGCGATGAACTCGTGCGCGTGCGCCTTGCGCGCGGCCTCGACGACCTCCTCGTCGGTCGCGTCGAGGCGGCCGTAGCGGATGTTCTCGAGGAGCGTCCGGTGGAACAGGCTCGGATCCTGCGGGATCAGGCTGATCTGCGCGTGGAGCGCGTCCTGCGTCATGTCGCGGATGTCCACGCCGTCGATCGCGATCTGGCCGGCGTCGATCTCGTAGAGGCGGAGCAGGAGGCTGACGAAGGTGGATTTGCCCGAGCCCGAGAAGCCGACCAGCCCGACGCGCTGGCCGCGCGGGATCGTGACGTCGAGCCGCTCGAAGATCGGCTGATCGGGGGTGTAGCCGAAAGACACGCCGCGGAGCTCGATGCGGCCGCGCTCGATCTGCGGCGCGACCGCGTCGGGGCGGTCGACGAGCTCGTGGGAGCGGACGATGGTGTTCACCCCGTTCGCGACGTTGCCGACGAACTCGAAGAACTCGAGGAAGCGACGGCTGAGGTTGCGCGCCTCGTTGATGATGAGGAGCGACAGGCTCGTCGCCATGACGAACTCGGCGACGCCGATGTCGCCGCGCTGCCAGAGCCGGAGCGCCTGGTAGAGCGTGCCCACCTTGAGCAGCGCGGCCGACGCGAACTGGAACCACCGCACGCGCTCGGAGTACCAGTTCGACCGGCGCACGGCCCGGAGCTCCCGGGCGAGCTGCTCGTCCAGGTACTCGCGCTCGAAGCCGAACCGGGCGAAGAGCCGCGCGCTCGTGAGGTTCGTGACCGAGTCGACGAGCTTGCCCGTGGTCTCGCTCCGCGCGGCCGCGGCGCGCACCGCGTGCGGCTGGCAGCGGGTCGCGAGCCAGTACGAGACGCCGACGAACAGGACCGCCCAGATCGACACGAACGCCGCGAGCTCCGGGTGCGCGCGGTAGAGCAGGCCGATCGAGACCGAGAAGACGATGGCGATCGGCCAGAAGTCGAACAGGACGGCCCACAGCGTCTGCGAGACGCCCATCGACGTCTCGCTGATCCGGTGGGCGAGCGCGCCGGCGAAGTTGTTGCTGAGGTACCGGTGGGAGTGGTGCTGGAGGTACGCGTAGAGATTGCGGGTCACGTTCTGGCGCTGCCACGGCCCGACCAGGATCTGGCAGAGCCCGGCGATGCGGCTGAACAGGAACTCGCCCACGATGAGGGCGACGAACAGCGTCAGGGCGCCGCGGAGCTCGCCCGTCAGCGCGGCCCGGCCGGCGCTCGACTCCTGCGTCACCCCCTTGATGACCTGCCCGACGGCGTACGGGATCATGATCCCGAACGACGCGTGGGCCGACTCGAAGACGAACATCGCCAGATACCACGCGCGGTAACGACCGACGAAGTGGACGATGAAGCGGAGCGGCGTGTCCGGGAGCGACGGCGCGCCCGGGGCGCGTTGGAGCGAGGTCTTGATTTCCACCGTATTTCCTGGGCGCCGAGCGCGCCCTCATGAGCCGACGGGTCGTTGCCCTCCAGCGGTCTTCGCCCCGCGCAGGGGAGGGCGCCGGCGCGGGAGCGTCACGCGATGATCATTGCCCGGCCGTCACGGCGCGGAACCGGAACGTGGGGTCGCGGTCCGTGCCGCCCGGCCTCGCGGCGCGCCACCCGAGGTGGTGCGCGTAGCTCCCCAGGCGGCCGTCCCGCTCGAGCCGCTCCTCCGCGACGGGCTCGTGGAGCTCGGCCAGAGGGCTCACGTAGAGCGCGTCGGTCGGGCAGTAGAGCTCGCACATGAAGCAGGTCTGGCAGTCGTCCTGGCGCGCGATGAAGGGCGCCTCGCCGGGCCTCGCCTCGAAGACGTTGGTGGGGCAGACCTTGACGCAGAGGTTGCAGTCGATGCAGCGGGCGTCGCTCAAGAGCTCGATCATGCGAGATCTCCTCCAGGGTGCGGCGGGTGAGGGGGCCGGCGAGGCTCGACCCATATGGACGAGAGTCCGCCGGTGATGAGGCAATGCGCCTGGCCGGGATCGGTGTCCGGCAGGTCGGTGCGCTGGTGCAGGCCGCGCGACTCGGCGCGCGCGAGCGCGCTGCGGTAGCAGAACCGCGCGGTGGCGAGCAGCGCGGCCGCCTCGCGCGCCCGGATCTGCGCGACGCCGGCGGCGTGGAGGTGCGCGCGCGCGTCGCGCCACGCGCCCTCGAGCCGCTCGACCGACGCCGCCAGCCGGTCGCCGCGGCGGAAGAGGTTCTTGTCGAGCGGCAGCGCCTCCTCCTGGACGAGGTCGATGACCTCCCTGGCGCCGAGCCCGCCCGCTGTCCCGGCCGGCCGGAGGCCGACGGTCCCGGCGGGGCGCGCGGGCCTCGTCTCGGCGCGGTCGCCGAGGCGCTCCGCGAAGCGCGCCGCGGCGCGGCCCGCCCAGGTGCCGCTCGAGATCGCCCAGGCCGCGTTGGGGCTGCCGCCTCCGCTGGAGGCCCCGACGATGAGCTCGCGCGAGGCCGCGTCGCCCGCGGCGTAGAGCCCCGGGACGCTCGTGGCGCACCCGTCGTCGACGACGCGGATCCCGCCGCTGCCGCGCACGGTGCCCTCCGAGCGCAGCGTGATCGGGAATCGCTGCTTGAACGGATTGATGCCGAGCCGGTCGTGCGGCAGAAAGCAGTTCGGCTGCCCGTCGCGCAGCCAGCGCTGGATCTCGGGGCCGGCGCGATCGAGCACCGCATAGACAGGCCCGCGGCGCAGCGCCCTGGCCACCGCGAGCATGCGATTGCCGCGGGTGTCGATCACCTCGCCCGACTCGGCGGTGAAGGTCGCCCAGAAATAGGGGAGTCCCTTGGTGACCGAGGCGTACGCCGGGCTGATCCCGTACTGCGCGGAGAACTCCATGCCGGAGAGCTCGGCGCCCACCTCGGTGGCCATCAGGTAGCCGTCTCCCGTGTTGACGTCGCAGCCGAGCGCCTTGCTCAGGAACGCGCAGCCGCCGCTGGCCAGCACCACGGCGCCGGCGCGGACGCTCCAGGCGGCGTCCTGCTGGCGGGAGTAGCCCTGCGCGCCGGCGACCACCCCGTCGCTCACGAGCAGCTCGAGGGCAGGGGAGTGGTCGAGGATGCGGACGCCGGCGCGCCGGAGCTGCCGGCGCAGGAAGTACATGTAATCGGGGCCGCGCAGGTTGGCGCGGTATTGAAGGCCGCTGTCGTCCAGCGGGAAGGGATAGCCCCACGCGGCGAGCTGGTTGATCTGCTCCCAGGTCGCGTCGAGGACGCGCGCCATCCACTCGCGGTGGGCGAGCCCGCCGCTCCGCGCGAACCTCGCCTCGATCGCGCGCTCGCGCGCGGCGCCGTCGGGCGCCACGTACCAGGCGCCGGTGTTCGCGGGGGCCGTGGCGCCCGAGGTGCCGCAATACCCCTTGTCGACCAGCACGACGCTGCGCGCGCCGCTCGCGACGGCCCCGAGCGCGGCCCACGCGCCGGCGGGGCCGCCGCCGATCACCAGCACGTCGGCGAGGTCGTCGGTCCGGGAGGCGAGGGGAGGAGACAGCGTTGCAGGGGTGCTCATCGGGGATCCGCCGCGGCGGGCCCAAGCACCAATCGGGCCAGGGGGGTTGTCAGCGTGGACGCGCGGTGGGTGGCTCCGTTGCTGCCTCAGCAGCAGCCGGGTGGTGATCGGCTGCTGCGGCGCGCGCAGGACAGGCTCGGCGCCGCGCGAGGCCGCGCCGCTCCGATCGTCCGTGCCGGTCGTGGTCGGCTGCCGACGTGACGCCGCCGCGGGGCGCGCCGTTCCGCGCCGGTCAACGGCGGGGAGCTGCGGGCGTACGGCGGGCAGGCGGAGGAATCGCCGTCAGCGGAGCCCTACATCGCGCAGAAGGGCTGCCACTGGCAGTCCGGATCGCTGCAATCGGCGGCGCCGTCCGCGTCGTCGTCGTAGCCGTTGCTGCAGGCCACGTCGGTGTCCTCCGGCGACCACGTGCAGGAGGGCTGCCACGCGCATTCCGGATCGCTGCAATCCGCGTAGCCGTCGCCGTCGTCGTCGTAGCCGTTGCTGCAGGCCGCGTCGGTGTCCTCGCGCACTGGTATGCAGTAGGGCTGCCACTGGCATTCCGGATCGCTGCAATCCGCGTAGCCGTCGCCGTCGTCGTCGTAGCCGTTGCTGCAGGCCACGTCGGTGTCCTCGCGATACGGCGCGCAGAAGGGCTGCCACGAGCATTCGGGGTCGCTGCAATCGGTGAGGCCGTCGCCGTCGTCGTCGTAGCCGTTGCTGCAGGCCAGGTCGGTGTCCTCCGGCCACCATGTGCAGTAGGGCCGCCACTGGCATTCGGGGTCGCTGCAATCGGCGAGGCCGTCGCCGTCGTCGTCGTAGCCGTTGCTGCAGGCCGCGTCGGTGTCCTCGCGCCACTGTTCGCAGTAGGGCTGCCACGAGCAATCGGGGTCGCTGCAATCGGCGTAGCCGTCGCCATCGTCGTCGTAGCCGTTGCTGCAGGCCACGTCGGTGTCCTCGCGCGGCGCGCAGAAGGGCTGCCACTGGCAATCGGGGTCGCTGCAATCGGTGAGGCCGTCGCCATCGTCGTCGTAGCCGTTGCTGCAGGCCACGTCGGTGTCCTCGCGCAGAGGCGTCGTGTCGTCGACCCCGATGACGATGTCGAGCGTCCCATAACCGAGGGAGACGTCATCGTCGTCCGCCCGGAACTGGAACGCGACCGTCGACGTCGCGCCGTCGTTGATGAAGACCGGCGTCGGATTCGCCGACGTCAGGGCCGCCGGAACGACCTGGTAACCGGAGCCGGTCCACCGCTCGAGGAACCAGCCGGGCTCCAGATACACGTTATAGCGACCGACCGGCAGCACCTCCGTGAGCACCGTGGTGTCGCCGTCTCCACGGAGGACCCGGTGCGTCGGACCGTAGAGATCAAACCACGGGTTGGACAGGCGGTACGTCGCGCCCGTGGCGCTGGTCCCGACGAGGGCGAGGCTGATCGAGCCGACATCGGACGCCTGCTCGGCGCTGTCCGGCGCCTCCGCTCCACAGCCGACCGGGATCGTGAGAGCCGCCAGCATCGAGCACACGAAGAATTGTCGCAAGTGTCTCATGATGACTTCGTATCAGAGACGCTCGCGCAGGAAAAGCACGTCCTGCGAATGCGCGATGACCGCGCGGCCCCATGGCCGCGCGGTCGATGAGGCGCGGCCAGGGGCCGCGCGGTCGATGAAGGCGCGGCCCCTGGCCGCGCTGGCATCGCGCATTCGCCTGTCCTCGCCGGCCGGCAACGACGGGCGTGTGTCGGCGCGTGTCGTGAACGCGTGCGCTTTCGTTACCTCACGCGCCGAGCGGATCCTGCACCTCAAACCGATGGGTCTGAAATGTTACAGTCGTGACGTAATCGGGCGTTGCGCTCGCGGCGGGTGGCGGAGGCATCTATGGTGTCGTGATGGCGGGCGCGGCTCGGCCGTGACGATCGGTCACCTCGGAGCCCCCGGGTGGCGCGGCGAGGGCGCGCCTCGGTTTGGTCAAGGGAGCTCGCCGCCCTCGACCCAGCTGGTGAGCGTCTCGTGCTCGGCGGCGGTCAGGCACTTGGCGTTGCCGGCGTCCCGCGCCGGGTCGCCGGTGCACCCGGCCATGCCGCCCGGCATGGAGCCGTCGAGCACGCGCTTGAGAGAGCACGCGCCCTTGGAGAGGCCCTCTGCCTTGCATGCCCTGAAGTCTGCGTCGAGCTGCGAGGACTCGTAGTCGATCTTGAAATCGCCGGCAGGCATCGCACCTGCGGTGTGGCAGGGCGCGCAGCGCGCCGTGAGGATGGGCTGCACGTCGGCCCACGCCGCGGCGTCCGCGGGCGCGCCGCCAGCGCCGCCCGCGCCGCCCGCGCCGCCGTCACCGCCGACCGTGCCGCCCGCGCCGCCGTCGCCGCCGCCCGCGCCGCCGTCACCGCCGACCGTGCCGCCCGCGCCACCGTCACTGCCGCCGTCGCCGCCGGCGCCGCCGTCACCGCCGCCCGTGCCCGTGCCGCTCGTGCTGGTGCTGGTGCTGGTGCTGGTGCTCGTGTTCGCCGAGCTCGAGTTTGAGTCGTCGTCGCCGCACGCCGCGAGACCGAGGAGCAGCGCGGCGGTCGTCGTGAGCATACGGATCTGGGTATTTCGCATCAAGAGCATGCGCCACGCATATGCGACCCTGGCGCCGCTGGCAATTCCCGTGGCATTGGTGGCGAGAAATTACGCCTATCACCCTGAACGATTACAGCGCCACTTGTCCCCTCCCGGTCACCCGCGCGTCCGCCGCCGGCGTCGGAGCCGCGAACCAGCGCGGCGGACGGTCGCCCTCGGGCGCGACAGCTGCTCCTTTGGACGCCCCCGACGACGTCGGAGCGCTCATGTTCTTTGGCGAGCAGCCGGCCCCTTCTTCTATCAGGACCTCTGTTGGCCATCGCTCCCCTCCGGATCCCCGAGGGGGCATCGCCTTTCCAGGGACATCCGGAGACATGCTCCGGGGCCAGAAAACCCATCCATGCTCCCCCTCGAACCACGCCCGCCTCCGGAGACCGCCAGCGTGAAGCCGGCGAGGCCGCCACGAGGCGGCGCCGGGTCGATCGCCTGTGACGGTCGTGGTAGGCTGCCGACGTGACGCCGCAGCGGGTCGCGACGTTTCGCGCCGGGGGTCTGGCCGCACGTGGGCCGGCGGCTCCTCTCTGGTCTGCTCCCGAGGTGCGCGGTACCCTCCTTGCCGAGGGCGTTGGCGCGGCTGGATGAGCGACGAACCCAGGGTCAAGGGAGTCGCGTTTCGCTCCGTGTACGTGAGCTTCGGCAAGCTGCGCGGAGAGCGCCTCCAGAAGCTCAGCCTGGACGAGATGTGCGAGCCGCTGCGCGACGGTATCCGCTATGGCAGCATCGTCTCCACCGGGTGGTACCCGATCGCGTGGTACAAGGACCTCTTCCAGGCCATCCGGCGCACGAGCGGTGAAGGCAAAGACCTCATCCACCAGATCGGCCGCCAGTGCACCCGCGACGATATGAGCGGCATCTACAAGGTCATCGCGGCCCTCATCGCACCTTCCACCCTCTTCTCCCTCGCGCAGCGCGTCTTCGCCAGCTACTACTCTGTCGGCCGCGTCCAGGTCATCGAATCGCGCCGCGGGTTCACCCACGCTCGCTGGAGCGGCTGCCACGGCTTCGACGAGAACATGTGGACCGAGGTCATCGGATCCTGCGAGCAGCTCCTCGAGATCGGCGGGGCCCACCACGTCCGCCAGCGCGTCATCGCCGGCGGCGGCGACTCCGACGATCGCCTCGAGCTGACCGCGCACTGGAGCTGAGAGCCCGCCGCGATCAGCAGCCGCTCGGGCGGGCGCTGCTCGGGCGGGCGCCGCTCGGGCGGGCGCTGACGCTCCTCAGGGCGCCGGCCAGGGGATCGTGAAGTGGTCGAGGGCGGCGGCCTCGCTGCCGCCCTTGGGGAGCCCCCGGACCTCGACGGCGAGGCCCTCGGGGGCGGGCGAGATCAGCAGAAAATGAAAGGGGCGGAGCGCCGCGCCGCGGGCAAGATCGTCGGGGTGGCGGCGGGCGGCGCCCTGGGCCAGCGCTGCCCGGGGGCCGCCGCCGCCGCCGGCCACGATGAAGAGCTTTCCGCCGCGCTGGAAGCGCTCGTGGTTGTGCACGTGGCCGCTGATCAGCGCCAGCGCCTTCCGGGAGCGGAGGAGGGGCGGGACGATGTGGCGCTGGACGTGGGGCTCATCGCCCGTCACCGTGCTGTTCGTGTAGGGCGGGTGGTGCGCGAGCACCAGCACCGCGCGCGCTGAAGGATCGGCGTCGAGGCGGCGGAGCGCGCCCTCGTACCAGCGGAGCTGGGCGTCCCACGCCGCGGGGGTGAGCTCGTCGATGTTGCTGTCGAGGACCACGAAGCGGAGGGAGCCATGGGCGACCTCGTACCAGCGCCGCCCGCCGAGGTGCGGGAAGCGCGCGAAGAGGTGGCGCTCACCGCCTCCGCCGCACCAGTACTCGTGGTTGCCGAACGCCGCGAACACCGGGATGCCGGCGTCGCGCACCGGCGCCATCAGGGCGTCGAGATCGGCCCAGTGCCGCGCCGAGCCGCCGTCGAACACCAGGTCGCCGACCACGAACACGGCGTCGGGGCGAGCGGCGGCGAGCGCCCGCACCAGCGCGGCGCGCTCGGGATCGTTCGACTCGCGCCAGAACTCCAGGGCCGAGGTGCGCTGCAGATCGGCGATGACGGCGATGCGGCCGCTCGTGGGCCGCAGCGGCTCATCGAGGCTCCCCGCGAATCGGCGCGGCGCGGGCAGCGGCGCGCACGCGGCGAGCAGCGCGCTCGCGGCGGCGAGGAGCGCAGCCGAGCAGCCGAGGCGCGGGCGGCGGAGGGAGGGCGCGACAGCCTGAGCCCGCCGCCGTCGGTGCTCGTTCATGCTCGACGTCCTCTGGCCAGACCGTGCCACCATCCGTCTGATAACAGAAGTCGGCCCGGTGGGGTCGAGATCTACCGGGCGGCCACCGGAGCGTACGTGAAGACGGAGGACGTCTTCTTGAAAAATACAGATCGGGTAGATGCCGTGTCGAGACACCTTGGCAGCTTCCGCGGAGGCGCTCGCGGGGGTGGTCCGCAGGGCGCGACTCGCGAGCATGACACATGTGGTCCCGTCAGCGATGTTGACACCGAGCACGTTTCCTATAGGATGCCGAGCTCGGCAATGAGGACAGCGATGAACTTGCGAATGATAAAGTTTCCGGTCGCATCGTCATGGTTCGCGCTCACGGTGATCGCCTGCGCGCCCAGCAACCAGGGCAGCCAGGTTGGATCTCCCAATCAGGTGAGCGCAACCGATCAAACCAGCAGCGCGGCTCCGGGCGGCAGCTCGAATCAGGGCGGTACGGCGCAGGGGGCCCCGGCGACGGCTCAGGCGTCCCCGGCGGCGGAGCCTGCGCCCCTGGGGCCGCCGCTCCGGCCTGCGGCCAAAGGAGCGTACTTCACGGGCGAGTATCGCAACCTGTTTGCCGAGCTGGGACACAAGCCTGCCGAGATCGACGCCAAGATCGCCAAGGCCTACACGCAGCTGTTCCACGGCGATCCCAAGGAAGAAGCCGTCATGTTCGCGGCGGGCAAGAACGCGAACGGTCCCAAGGCATACATCATGGACATCGGCAATGGTGACGTCCGCTCCGAGGGGATGTCCTATGGCATGATGATCTCCGTGCAGGTCGATCGGAAAGATGACTTCGACGCTCTGTGGAACTGGGCGAAGTCTCACATGTATCACGCGGAGCCGCGTCACCCCGGCTTCGGCTATTTCTCCTGGCAGATGCGCCCGGATGGCACGGCCATCGATGAGAACCCTGCCCCCGACGCGGAGGAGTACTTCGCGACGGCGTTGCTGTTCGCGTCCCATCGCTGGGGGAACGGAAAAGGCATCTACGACTACCGGAAGGAGGCCCTGAACCTGCTCGACGTGATGAAGAACCGCAAGTCCATCGCGGGAGCGGTCAACGCAGACAAGCGCAAAGCCACGCTGGTCTCGCTCTTCAATCCCGAGAACAAGATGGTGCGGTTCACGCCTGACACGAACAACTTCTCGAAGAACGGCGATCACACCGATCCATCGTATCACCTGCCTGCGTTTTATGAGCTCTGGGCCCTCTGGGGACCCGAGGCGGATCGCGCGTTCTGGGCCGAGGCGGCCAAGGTGAGCCGCGATTTCTTCGTCAAGACGACCCATCCGAAGACCGGGCTCGCTCCGGACTACGCCAACTTCGATGGTACCCCGAAGGCCGCTTCCTGGGACGCAGGGACCGCCAACTTCCGTTACGACGCGTTCCGCACCGCGATGAACTGGTCGGTGGACGCGGCGTGGTGGGCGAAGGATCCGCGGGAGACCGAGCTGAGCGATCGGCTCCTCGCGTTCTTCGAGTCGCAGGGCCCCAAGTACAAGGCGAACTTCACCCTCGAAGGCAAGCCGATCGTCGAGCACGACTCGCTCGGGCTCGTGTCGATGAACGGCGTCGCGGCGCTGGCCGCCACCCATCCGCGGGCCTGGCGCTTCGTCGAGGACGTGTATCAACGCGAGGCGCCTACCGGCAAGTGGCGATATTATGACGGCATGCTGTACACGATGTCCCTGCTGCACCTGAGCGGAAAGTTCCGCGTCATCGCGCCGCCTGCGCAGCCCGCGGCGTCTGCTGCTGCTGCCGGCAAGCGCTAGACCGGCGGGGAGGTGCGGGAGCGCGCAGGGCGGCCGCGGAGCGGCGCGCGACGATCACGTCCCGCTCAGCGCGCCGCTCGCGCCGGTTCCCTGAGCCTCCCGTACCGCCGCATCACCTCGCGCAGCCGGTCGAGGGGGATGGCGTGGGCGACGTGATCGTCGTACCCGAACGTCGTCGTCGCCGTCGTCATCGCGTTGAGGATGGCCTCCTCGACCGCCTCCTCGGCCGCCTGGAACAGGGGGTTCAGCCGCCCGTCGTCCACCTCGCGGAGCGTCCGGATCAGCTCCCTGGCCTCGGCCGGGATCCGGTTCCCCGTCGCGAAGGCCAGGAAGAGGTCCCCGCTCCCGTCGCGCGATACCGTGCCTGTCCGCCCCACCGCGAGCGAGATCCGCCGCGCCACCCTGCCGAGCTGCCGCGCGGACAGCGGCGCGTCGGTCGCGACCACGACGAGCAGCGAGCCCTCGCCGTGGTAGTCCGGTACGGGCAAGAGATCGCGGATCTCCTCGCCGACCGGCACCCCGTCGACCCGCAGCTCGCCCCGCGCCCCGAAATTGGCCTGCACGATGGCGCCCACGATGAACCCGCCCGCGCCCTCCGGCAGCGCGCGCGAGGCCGTGCCGATACCGCACTTGAAATCGTAGCAGATCATCCCGGTTCCCCCGCCGACCGCCCCTTCCTGGACAGGCCCGTCCGCCGCCCGCGCCGCGGCCGTGAGCACGTCCTCGGCCGACACGTGCAGGCCGCGGATGTCGTTCAGCGTGCTGTCGTCGCACTCGCCGACGATGGGCGCGACCGTGGGCTCGTCCACGCCGATGGCCGGAAAGCGCCGCAGCATGTACCGGGTCGCCCCGTCGAGCGCGCGCCCCACGGCGAGCGTGTTGGTGAAGACGATCGGTGTCTCGAGGACACCGAACTCGTTGACGTAGTGCAGGCCAGTCATCTCCCCGTTGCCGTTCAGGGTGAAGCTCGCGGCGGGGACCTTGCTGTGCCAGAAGTCGTCCGACGTCGGCAGGATGACGGTCACGCCCGTGCGCACCGGCCCCTCGCCCGGGACGAGCCGGCCAGCGCCGCGATGGTGGGTGACGTGCCCGACCCGCACGCCGGGGACATCGGTGATGGCGTTCAGCTTTCCCGGGGGGAGCCGGCCGATCGCGATGCCGAGCTCCCGGGCGCGGCGGCGCGCGCCGCTGGCGGGCGCCGCCGCCGGGCTCGCGGGCGGCGCAGGGCGCGCCGCCGGGAGCGGCGGAGGCGCCAGAGTCCGGGGCGCGGCGCACGAGAGCAGGCAGGGCGGGGCGAGGAGCGCGGCGGCGAGCGCCGCGCCGGCGGAGAGGCTGGGGCGACGGGGCATGGGCGCGACGATAGCCGATCGCCGAGCGGCCGCGGCCGCCCCTCGCCCTCGCCCCGCCTGCCCGCGTCAGCGCCGCTGCCCCGCTTGCCCGCCCCAGCGCCGCTGCCGCGCCCGTCCACAAGGGCTCGCGCGCCCCGCGGCGGGCCGATCAGACCTTGCGCGATCAACGATCTTCACTAAGCGCTCGGGATGAGCTGTCTCCCGCGTCGAGCGGGGCCGCAAGGCGTGATGAGCGGACGGATGGAACAGCGGTCGAGCGAGGAACGGTCAGAAGGGCGCGAATTCGTCCAGGGTCTGGAAGATCTCGCCTGTGTTGGACCGGTGGACGACTCCGAGGACCACCTCCTCCGCGACACGGAGCTCCTGAAGCAGGAGATCGCGCGCGCGAGCCCTGGCCGCGAGTCGGGGCTGATGCGGCTCCTCGCGGCGCGGGTCGCGATGAACAGCGCCTTTCAGTTCTGGGGCCTGCTCGACGCTCACGGGACAAACTGGGAGTCGAACTATCCGTCGGTCCACGGCGCGGGCGTGTCGCGGAGAGACGTGCACGGAGTGCCATTCTGGGATTGCCCCTGGTGGCGGGGCTCGCCGGAGGGCCAGGAGCGGCTGAAGGACGCCGTGCGGCGCGCGGCGCGCGGCGAGTTCGTCCGGTATGACGCGGAGATCATCGGGGGCAAAGAGGGCAAGGAGCGCATCACGATCGATTTCAACATCAACCCCGTCAAGGACCGGCAGGGCAACGTCGTCTTCATGATCGCCGAGGGGCGGGACGTCACCGAGCAGCGGCGGCTCGAGCGGGAGGTCGCGCGGCACCGGGACGAGCTCGCGACGCTCGACCGGCTCAAGACGGAGTTCGTGGCCAACGTGAGCCACGAGTTCCGCACCCCGCTCACCCTCATCCTCGGGCACATCGAGGACGCGCTGTCCCGCCCGGCGAGGGCGCTCGCCGGCGAGGGCCTCGCGGCGGCGCGGCGGAACGCCCTGCGGCTCCTCCGGCTCGTGAACACGCTGCTCGACTTCTCCCGCATCGAGGCGGGGCGCCTCGATACCTCGTTCGAGCCGACCGACCTCGCGCAGCTCACCGAGGAGCTCGCGAGCTCGTTCCGCGCGCTGGTCGAGGCCGCGGGCCTGACGCTCGTCGTGGACTGCCCGCCGCTGCCGGAGCCCGTCTATGTCGACAGGGCGCAGTGGGAGAAGATCGTCTCGAACCTGCTGTCGAACGCCTTCAAGTTCACGCTCGAGGGGCAGATCGCGGTCTCGCTGCGCCCGCACCGGGACGGCGTCGAGCTGTCCGTGCGCGACACGGGCGCCGGGATCCCGGCGGACGAGCTGCCGCGCATCTTCGAGCGGTTCCACCGCGTGCACGGCCTGCGTTGCCGGAGCATCGAGGGCACCGGCATCGGGCTCTCGCTGGTGCAGGAGCTCGTCAAGGTGCACGGGGGCTCCCTGCGGGCCTCGAGCGAGCCGGGGCAGGGGAGCACGTTCACCGTGTCGGTCCCGTGGGGCCGCGCGCACCTGCCGCCGGAGCGCGTCGCCGCGACGGGGAGCTGCGCGACGGCGACGGCGGCGTCGAGCGCGCGCCTGCACGCGATCGAGCCGTCCCGGTGGCCGGCGCGCGCGCGCGGCGACGGGGCGCAGGAGGAGGGCGGCCTGCCCGCGCGGGCCGCGGGCGAGCCGGGGGCGAAGGCCGGGGAGGCGCCGGAGGCGTGCCCGCGGGAGGGCGAGCTCCGGATCCTCGTCGCCGACGACAACGCGGACATGCGCGAGTACCTCGTCCACCTCCTGGCGCGGCGGTGGAGCGTGGAGGCGGCCGCCGACGGGCGCTCGGCGCTCGCGTCGGCGCTCGCGCGCCCGCCGGACCTCGTGGTGAGCGACGTGATGATGCCCGGCCTCGACGGCGTCTCGCTCCTCCGGGAGCTCCGGGCGGACCCGAGGACGAGCATGATCCCCGTGGTGCTCGTGTCCGCGCGCACCGGGGAGGACGCGGTCGTCGAGGCGATCGAGGCGCGGGCGGACGATTACGTGATGAAGCCGTTCTCCGCGCGCGAGCTCCTGGCCCGCGTCCGGACGCAGCTCGAGATGGCGCGGATGCGGCGGGCGGCGGCCGAGGCCGCGGAGCGGGAGCGCGCGCAGGAGCTGCCTCGCCTGCTGGACGCGGCGAGCGTGATGCTCACCGATTCCCTGGATTATCCCACGACGCTCGCGCGGGTGGCGCAGCTCGCGGTGTCCGTCCTCGCCGACTTCTGCCTCGTCGACCTGAAGCAGGACGACGAGGAGGGCGGCGGTTTTCGGCGGGTGGGCGTTGGCTGCGCGGACCCCGCGCAGGCGGCCTTGGCCGAGGAGGCGAAGCGGTTCGCGCCCGTGCTCGACGGCTCGCGCGACAGCGCGCAGTCCAGGGTGCTCCTGGAGCGGAGGTCGGTGCTCATCGATCCGTTCACCGACGCGCACATGCGCGCTATCGCGCAGGACGAGGATCACCTCCGGGTGATCCGGGAGGTCGGGGCTCGCTCGTTCATGTGCGTCCCGCTCGCGACGCGGGAGCGGGCCTTCGGGACGCTCACCTTCATCACCTCGCGGCCCGGGCGCCGGTACGGCCCGACGGAGCTCGCGGCCGCGGAGGAGCTGGCGCGCCGCTGCGCGCTCGCCGTCGACAACGCGCGACTCTACAACGACGCCCAGCGCGCGATCGCCCTCCGGGACGAGTTCCTGTCGATCGCCTCTCACGAGCTGAAGACGCCGCTCACCCCGCTGTCGCTGCAGATCCAGATCCTGATGCGCCGCGCGCCGGAGCTCTGCTGCGACCGGGAGCACCTCTCGTGGCTCACGAGCCGGCTCGGGCTCGTTCGCCGGCAGAGCGAGCGCCTGCGCCGGCTCGTCGACAACCTCCTCGACGTCTCCCGCATCTCCGCGGGTCGCCTCGCCCTCGATCTGGAGCCGGTCCGGCTGTCGGACATCGTCCGGCAGGTGGTCTCTCGCTGCCACGAGGGCGGCGAGCTCGCCGAGTCGGGCTCCCGGATCGCGGTGAGCGCGGACGACGACGCCGCCGGGCAGTGGGATCGGTCGCGGCTCGAGCAGGTCGTCGACAACCTCGTCTCGAACGCGCTCAAGTATGGCCAGGGAAAGCCCATCGACATCGCGGTGACCTCGACGTCCTCGACGGCCACGCTGACGATCGCGGACCACGGTATCGGGATCGCGCCGGAGCACATCGGCCGGATCTTCGGCCGCTTCGAGCGCGCGGTATCCGCGCGGAACTATGGTGGTCTCGGCATGGGGCTCTACATTTCCAGGCAGGTCGTCGAGGCGCTGGACGGCTTGATCGAGGCGAGCTCTGTCCCCGGCGAGGGCTCGACCTTCAAGGTCACCCTTCCGCTCGCCGGCCCAGGCGCCTCGAGACGGCGCGGCCTGTCGGCCTGAGGCGCCCGGGCGCGGTGTGCTCTGCGGGATCCCGCCCGGCGCCGCCCCGCCCCTGCCGTCTCCGAACGGAGCGACTCCGCATGACGATGAGCCCCCCTTGCAAGCGCATCTTGATCGTCGATGACGACGCGGCGATTCGCCGGACGTTGAGCGAGCTCCTGGAGGAGGAAGGCTACTCGGTCGCGTCCGCGGCGAACGGGCTCGAGGCCCTCGCTTACCTTCGCGGCGATCCCTCGTCGATCGCGCTGGTCCTGCTCGACCTGATGATGCCGGTGATGGATGGATTCCAGTTCCGGGCCGAGCAGAAGCGCGACCCGGCGCTCGCCTCCATGCCCATCGTGGTCATGACCGCGCGCGGCGGCACGGATCGCGCCGCCATCGACGCCGACGCGATCATCAGCAAGCCGTTCGACCTTCTCAAGCTGATGGACATCATCGAGCGGAGCTGCCGGAGGGGGTGAGTCGTCGTCGACGCGCCGTCAGCCCGGAGACTGCGGGGCCTCGCCGCGCACCGCCGCCTCGATCTTGGCGACGTCGATCTTTCGCATCTCCATCATCGCCTCGAACGCGCGCTTCGCTACATCGCCGCCCCTGGCCATCGCCTCGGTCAGGACGCGCGGCGTGATCTGCCACGACAGGCCCCATCTGTCCTTGCACCAGCCGCACGCGCTCTCCGCGCCGCCGTTACCGACGATCGCGTTCCAGTAACGGTCGGTCTCCGCCTGGTCTTCGGTGGCGATCTGAAAGGAGAACGCCTCGCTTTGCTTGAACGTGTCCCCGCCGTTGAGGCCAAGGCACGGCACGCCGCACACCGTGAACTCGACCGTCAGGACGTCGCCCACCTTGCCGCCTGGAAAGTCGGACGGCGCCCGGTGCACCGCGCCGACCGTGCTATCGGGAAAGGTCCGGGCGTAAAAGCGCGCGGCCTCCTCCGCGTCGCGGTCGTACCACAGACAGATCGTGTTCTTGTTCATCGTTACTCTCCTTGTTGCTGCTTCTCCATCCACGCCGACGCTTCGGGCGGCGGTGTCTGGGCAAACCCCGACAGCTGGTCGGCCAGAGCCTTCTTGAAGCCCGGGCGCGCGATGCCGCGCGCCATGTAAGCGGCGAGGTTGTCGTATCGCTCGACCAGCCCCTTGCCCTCGACGATCCGCAGCACCGTGACCATCAGCAGATCGCCCGCCGTGAAGCCGTCGCCGTCGAGCCATTGCCGGTCGCCGAGCCGTTGTGACAGTTCGCCGAGCCGCTCGTGAATCCGCGCCTCGACCGCGGGGCGGCGCGGCTCCGACCACGGCTTGCCGGCCTCGAAGAGGGTGACGATGGAATAGTCCATGAGCGGCGGCTCGATCGTGTTGAGCGCTGCGAACATCCACTGGATCGCGCGCGCCCGCGCCGCGCGGTCGTCGGGCAACAGTCCTCCGAACCGCTCCGCGATATGCAGCACGATCGAGCCCGATTCGAACAGCGTGACCTCGTTGTCCTGATAGGTCGGCACCTGGCCGAACGGGTGACGCGCGCGATGCGGCGGCTGCTTGTGCTCGCCGAGCGCGAGGTACTGCACTTCGTAGCGTTGGCCGACCTCCTCGAGCGCCCAGCGCACGCGAAGGTCCCGCACCTGACCTTGCGCGAATTCGGGCACCCATTCGAACGCGGTGATCTTGATCGGAAAACTGGGATCGATGGCCATATCAGCCTCCATGAAGCGAACCGGCTTTCACGAACCTGCACCTGACGGCGTCTCGGCGGGTAGGAATCCTGAAGCATCTGTAAGCGTCAAGGAAATTCCGATGTTCCGACCTCAGGACCGGGTCGAGTGGACCTGGTCTTCCCTGTGATCTTGCCCGCATGAGAAAATCCAGCAAATGCGAGGGGCTAGAGGGAATGGACCGATGTCTGCTCTGATATCGTGACGACGGTAGGCCCGAGGAGAGGGTGTTCGTGGCGCGGGGTGGGGATGGGCCGATGTCTGAGCCTGGGCGATGTCTCCTCCGGCTCTGCCGGAGGAGACATCGCCCAGGCGAGTTCGGCGGGGCCCCACCCCGCGCCACGAACACCCTCTCCTCGGGCCGGGCTCCCCGGCACCACCTACGTCTCTTCTCTCGCCCCGGCGAAGCTCGCGAGCACCGCGAGCAGCTCTGCCTGCTCGATGGGCTTGGGCACATGCGTGTTGAACCCGGCCCGCAACGCCCGCGTGCGGTCCTCCGTGCGCGCGTACGCCGTGAGCGCGACCGCCGGCGTCCGCCCGCCGCTCTTCGCCGGGAGCGCGCGGATCTTGCGAATGAGCGCATAGCCGTCCTCCCCGGGCATCGCGATGTCGGACACGAGCACGTCAGGCTGCAGCGCCCTCAGCGCGAGCAGCGCCTCGGCCGTGGACGATACGGCCGTCACGCGCGCGCCGCACTGCTCGAGCATCGTGACGAGCAGCTCGCGCGTGTCGTCCTCGTCGTCCACCACGAGCACGTTGAGGTCCCTGAGCTCCGGCGGACGGTCGCTCTCGCCCGACAGCCCGCTGAGCCCCGGCCTCCGGCGGTCGCCCGCGCGATCCGGCTGGGCCGCGAGCGGCAACCGCACGATGAACGTCGCGCCCCGGCCCTCCCCGTCGCTCAGCGCCTGCGCCGTGCCGCCGTGCATCTCCACCAGGCTCTTCACGATCGTCAGCCCGAGGCCGAGCCCCCCGTGCTTGCGGGTCGTGCCGCTCTCGGCCTGCCGGAACTGCTCGAACACGTAAGGCAAGAACGAGGGATCGATGCCCTGACCGGTGTCGGACACCAGTATCTCCGCCGACCCTTCGGCGCGCTCGAGCCGGACGCGCACGACCCCGCCCCGCGACGTGAACTTCACCGCGTTGCTGAGGAGGTTCCAGACGACCTGCTGCAGCCGCCCCGCGTCGCCCGCCACCGGGCCCACGCCGGGGTCGAGGAGCGGCTCCAGCCTCACCCCCTTCGCGTCGGCGGCCGGCCGCACCACCTCGAGCGCGGCGTCGATCACGGCCACGAGCTCGACCGGCTGCACGTCGAGCCGGAGCTTGCCCGCCATGATGCGCGAGATGTCGAGCAGATCGTCGACGAGCTGCGCCTGCGCCTGCGCGTTGCGCTCCACCGTCTCCAGCGCCCTCTCGCGCCGATCCTCGGCGAGCTTGCCCGTGCGCAGCATCCGGACCCAGCCGAGGACGGCCGTCAGCGGCGTGCGGAGCTCGTGGCTCATCGTCGCCAGGAACTCGTCCTTCAGGTGGCTCGCGGTCTCGGCCTCTCGGCGGGCCGCCTGCGCCGCGGCGAGCAGGGCCCTCCGCTCCTCTTCGGCCCGCTTCTGCGCGGTGATGTCGAAGAACGACGAGACGACGCCGGCGATCGACCCGTCCGGGCCGCGGAGCGGCTGCGCGTTCACCGAGAGCCACAGCACCGGGCCGCGAGGCCGCTCGACGCCGAGCACGACGCCCGACTGGGGCTCGCCGGTCCGGAGCGCGATCTCCGACGGATACATCTCGGGGAGGATCGGCGTGCCGTCCTCGCGGACGGCCCCGCTCGAGCCGCCCAGCGTCCTCGACCCGACGATCTGCGCCGCGGATCGCCCGAGGATCCGCTCGGCGCTCGCGTTCGCGGTGCGGATGATCCCGCGCTCGTCCTGGACCGTGATGCCCTCCTCGAGCGCGCTGATGATCCCGCGGTAGCGCTCCTCGCTGGCCCGGAGCGCCCGCTCCGACTCGAGCGCGTCGGTCTCGTCGCGCGTGATCAGCACGGCGCCCGCCGCCGAGCCGTCGGGGCCCCGCAGCGGCGACGCCGTCCCGGCGAGCGCGCGGATCGAGCCATCCCGGCGCGCCACCAGCCAGCGCGCGTTCTCGACCTTCTCGCCCCGGAGCGCGCGGCGCAGCGGGCGCTCGTCGAGGGGCAGCGGCCGCCCGTCCAGCGCCAGCAGCTCGTACGCGTTGATCGAGACCGCTCCGACGACGGCGTCGCGCTCGGCCACGCCGTGCTGCCGCTGGGCCTCCTGGTTGCAGATGCGGATCACCCCGCGCTCGTCCATCGCCATGATGCCGTCGCCGCTCTGCTCGATGAGCGCGCGCAGCAGATCGCGCTCCACCGCCGCGACCTGCTCGGCCCGCTCTGCCCGTTCGCGGAG
This sequence comes from Sorangium sp. So ce406, assembly GCF_051474675.1. Classification (NCBI taxonomy): domain Bacteria; kingdom Pseudomonadati; phylum Myxococcota; order Polyangiales; family Polyangiaceae; genus Sorangium; species Sorangium sp. So ce406. Next base: position 3,561,861 of record NZ_CP150340.1, read on the forward strand.
CCGCTTCGAGCGGACGAGCGCCCCGACGCGCGCCGAGAGGGCGGCCGAGGGGCACGGCTTCACCACGTAATCGTCGGCGCCTGCGGTGAGGCCCTCGACGAGGTCCTGCTCCTGCCCGGCCACGGTCAGGATGAGGATCGGGAGCCCGATCGTGGCCGCGCACGACCGGAGGAGCGTGCAGATCTCGGTGCCGGACATCCCCGGCATCACCTGGTCGAGCACGAGGACATCCGGGATATCGCTGCCCCACATGCGCTCGAGCATCACCGCGCCGTCCGTGAAGACCTGGACCTCGTACCGCGCGGCGAGGGCGCGCGCCGCCATCTCCGCCTCCAGCGGCGAATCGTCGACGATCCAGACGATCGCGCGCGCCGCGCGCTCGCTCGGCGGAGGCTCCGAGACCCCTTGCGCGGCTCCTGGCCCCGCCGCCGTGGGGCGCCGCGCGGCGTTCGCGTCTCGCAGCGCGTCCGCGATCAGGAAATCCATCGTCGTTGGCCGGTTCATGGTTCTCCAGGAGCAGCAGGGGACGTGAGACTCCGCCCCCCGGAGGGGCCGCTCTCCAGGATGGACCGAGGCGCGTAGCGGCGTTAGGTCCTCGCGAGTCGTTAACGCCCAGTCTCATCTGATCGACATGCCGCGGCGACGCAAGCGCGACGCCCGCCGAATGCGTCGATCGACGCGAGCGTCCGTGATCAGCGTGCACCGCGCAACGCGGCGCAGCGCGTAGCGCGCACCGCGCCGGGCATCGCCGCGCGAGCACCGAACCTGGTTTTCGGGACGCGTCCGACGGGAGATCCCTGATTCTTTGAACGACGCTCCGGCGCTCAATTGACACCTCGCGTGCAGGCCGGTTATTCCCTCGGTCGAGCACCGCTGTGGCAGAGATCCTCGTCGTCGACGACAGCAGAGTGATGCGCGAGATGGTGGTGGCCTGCCTGCGGGCCGATCAGTACACGTTCGCGCACGCGGCGAGCGGGCTCGAGGCGATAGAGACGCTCTCGCTGCGTCCGTTCGATCTCGTGGTCCTCGATCTGAATATGCCCGACATCGGGGGAATCGAGGTCATCGAGTTCATCCGGGGCCAGGACAAGCTGCGGGGCCTGCCCATTCTGGTGGTGACCACCCGGGGCGATGAGGAGTCCCGCGCCCGGGCGCTCGGCGCGGGGGCCTCCGAGTTCATGACGAAGCCGTTCACGCCCGACGCCATCCTGGCGAGCGTGCGGTCGCTGCTGGAGAATGGCGCCCCGAACGCAGGATGAGCGACGCGCTCGACGTCAACGAGTTCGTGGCCGGCTACCTCGTCGAGGTGGAAGAGCACCTCTCCGCGTCGACCGCGAACCTCCTCGCCGCCGAGGCCGCCGTCCGGACCGGCGAGTCGAACCCGAAGGCGATCCGGGAGCTGTTCCGCTCTCTTCACACGATCAAGGGCCTCTCCGCCATGGTCGGCGTGGAGCCGATCGTCGACATCGCCCACGGCATGGAGACCGTGCTCCGGGCGGCGGACCGGGCCGCGGGGCGGCTCTCCGCCCCGGCGATCGAGGTGCTGGTCCGCGGGCTCCGGGCCATCGAGGAGCGGACCCGGGCGCTCGCCAACAAGCAGCCGGTGCCGCCGGCCGCGCCCGCGCTCCTCGACGCGCTCTCCTCGCTCGACGTCGCCGCCGCGCCGCCGCCGCCCCCGCCGACGATCAGCGCTGAGCCCGAGATCCTGGCGAAGCTCGGGCCGAGCGAGCGGATGCAGCTCGCGCAGGGCGTGGCGGGCGGGCGGCGCGCGCTGCGGGTCGACTTCGTCCCGTCGCCGGCGCGCACCGCCGAGGGGCTCAACATCACGAGCGTCCGCGAGCGCGTCGGCAAGATCGCCGAGATCGTCAAGGTCATCCCGCTCTCGGTCCCGGCGAGCGACAGCGCGCCGGGCGGCATCGCGTTCGCGCTGCTCGTGCTCACGAGCGCCCCGGACGAGGATGTCGCGCGGGCGGCGGCCGCCGACGTCGTCCGCCCGCTCACCGTGGCGGCGCCGGCCCCGCTGGCCGTCGCCGACCCGATCGAGCAGGACCTCGACGAGCCGGCGGAGCGGGAGCCCCAGCTCCGCGGCGTCGTGCGCGTCGAGGTGGCGCGCCTCGACGACGCCCTCGACAAGCTGTCGGCGCTCGTCGTCACGCGGTTCCGGCTCGCCCGCGCGGCCTCGGATCTGCGCGCCCGCGGGGTGGACGTCCGCGATCTCGCGGAGATCCTCCGCGAGCACGACCGCCAGCTCCGCGACCTGCGCGGCGCCATCATGCGCGCGCGCATGATCTCGGTGACCGAGCTCCTCGAGCGCGTGCCGCTGGTCGTGCGCGGCCTCGGGCGCGCCACGGGCAAGGAGGTCCGGATCGAGATCGACGCCGGCAAGGCGGAGCTCGACAAGGCCGTGGCGGAGCGCATCTTCCCGGCGATCGTGCACCTGCTCCGCAACGCGGTCGATCACGCGATCGAGCCGCCGGCCGAGCGGCGGCGGCTCGGCAAGCCCGAGGAGGGCGTGATCCGGGTCTCCTGCTTCGAGCGCTCGAACAACCAGCTCGAGCTCAGCGTCGCTGATGACGGCCGCGGCATCGACCGCGCGCTGGTGGCGCGGCGCGCCGGCCGCCCCGCGCCCGAGACCGACGCGGCGCTGCTCGATCTCATCACGCTGCCCGGGCTGTCGACGCTCGACCAGGCGACAAAGACCAGCGGCCGCGGGCTCGGGATGGACATCGTCCGGCGAATCGCCGTGGAGCAGCTCGGCGGCGAGCTCACGGTGAGCACGGCGCGCAGCGCCGGCACCACCTTCACCCTGAGGATCCCGCTCACGCTCACCATCATCGACGCCTTCTCGTTCCTGTGCGGTGACCAGCCGTTCGTGACGCCGGTCGCGGCCGTCGAGGAGGTCATGGAGATCGACCCTGCCCGGCTCTTCCGCGGCCCGGCCCCGGGCCGCGCCCGGGGCGTTGCAGAGCTGCCAGCCCCGGGCCGCGCCCGGGGCGGTACTGAATTGATCGAGCGCCGCGGCGAGGTCGTGCCGCTCGTCGACCTCGGCGTCCTCTTCGGCCTCGGGCCCCTCGGCGCGACCAGGGCGCTCGTCGTGCGGCGCAGCGGCGCGCCGTTCGCGTTCGGCGTGACCCGCGTGCTCGGCCAGCAGGAGGTCGTCGTGCGGCCGCTGGAGGACCCGCTCGTCAAGGTGCCGGGCGTGAGCGGCTCGACGGATCTCGGCGACGGCCGCCCCACGCTCGTCCTCGACCTGGTGACGCTCAGCGGTCGCCTCTCTTCGAGCCACGGCGGCCACGGCGGCCAGGCGGCCCTCGCGCGGGTGGCCTCATGAGCGGCCTGCACGTGGTCCTCAAGGTGGCGGACACCGAGTACGCCATCTCCGCGGCGGACGTGCTCCACATGGAGTCGTTCACCGGGGCGACGCGCGTGCCGGGGACGCGCCCCTACGTCGGCGGCCTCATCCAGATCCGCGGCCGCGTCGTGCCCGTCGTCGATCTGCGCGCGCGCTTCGGGCTGCCGACGATCGAGCCCACGCTGGACTCGCGCGTCATCGTCGTCCAGAGCGGAGGCCGCACCGTGGGCCTGCTGGTCGACAGCGCCCGCGAGGTCGTCAACATCGCCGCCGACGAGCTCCGCCCGCCGCCCGAGGTGATGACGGAGGAGAGCGCCGGCTTCGTCAGGGCGGTTGCGAAGCTCGGCAAGCGGCTCGTCATGCTCGTCGACGTCGGCAAGGTCATCGGTGAGGAGCAAGATCATGGCAGGTGAGGCAATCGCGGACATCGACGGGGCGCTCGCGCAGGCGGAGCAGGCCGAGCGCTCGCTGCGCCAGGCGGCGACGACCGCGGCCGGCGTCGAGCAGGCGGCCGCGCGGATCGCCGCCCTGGGCGCCGAGCACGCCGCCACCGGCAAGGAGCGGGGGGCCGCGGTCGGGGCGCTCGCGGGCGAGCTCGAGGAGGAGGCGGCGGCGGCGCAGGCGCTCGCCCGATCGGGGCAGCGGATCAGCGGCGCCGTCGCGGAGGTCGCGCAGGGCGTCGAGGCGACGACGAGCGGGCTCGGCGCGCTCTCGCCCGCGCTCTCCGCCGTGAAGGGCGACGCCGACGCGCTCGCCGAGTCCACGGAGACCACCGCGGCGGCGCTCGAGGAGATCGCCCGCTCGGTGAAGGCGGTGAGCGCCACCGCGGAGGAGCTCGCGTCCTCCAGCGAGGAGCTCCTCGCCTCGGTCTCGGTCACGAGCGGGGCCGCCGAGGAGGCGGCGACCCGCGGCGCGAGCAGCGCCGCGTCGCTCGAGGAGATCGCGGCCACGATCGAGCAGATGTCGAAGGGCATCAGCCGCCTCTCGACCGACGCCAGGGACGTGGGCGGGCAGGTCACGACGATCGCCGGCGCCGCCACGGGCGTGACGGGCTCCCTCAACCGCGTCGCGAAGGACACCACCGAGATGGCGAGCGCGGTCGAGGAGACCGCCGCGACCGCCGAGCAGATGGCGCGGTCGATCCGCGGGGTGGCGGAGAGCGCGCGGGCCCTCGAATCGAGCGCGTCGACGACCGCGAGCACGATCACGGAGATCGCGAGCTCGGTCGAGGAGGTCGCGGCCACGGCCGAGAAGAACGCGGCGACGATCGAGGCGAACGCGGTCGCCGCCGAGGAGCTCGCGCGGACCGCGCAGCAGGTCGCGCAGAGCGCGGAGCAGATCAACGGCCTCGCCTCCAGCAACGCCGCGGCCTCGGCGCAGGTCGAGACCGCCACGCGGCGGATCGTCTCCATCGTCGAGACCGCGCGCGCGACCGCCGAGCAGGGCGTCGCGACCGCCCGCCAGGGCGCGTCGACGGTGGGCCGGTCCATCGCCGGCCTCGGCAGCATCCGGCAGGCGATGGTCGACTCCGCGGCCGTCATGAAGGAGATGGGCAAGCGCGCCGAGGAGATCGGCGACATCGTCCAGACCATCAACCTGATCGCCGATCGCACGAACCTCCTGTCGCTCAACGCCAGCATCGAGGCCGCGCGCGCGGGGGAGCACGGCCGCGGCTTCGCCGTCGTCGCCGAGGAGATCCGGAACCTGGCGGACCGGGCCGCCGTCTCGAGCGCCGAGATCGCGAAGATCGTCCGCGCGCTCCAGACGAGCGCCCGGGAGGCGGTCGCCGCGTCGACCGACGGCGTGAAGGTCGCGGACGAGGGCACCCGGCTCGCGGGCGACGCCGAGCGGGCGCTCGCGACGATCCTGCAGGGCGTCGAGGAGCTCGGCCGCTCGATCCGCGACGTCGACCGCGCGAACGCCGAGCAGGTGCAGGCGGTGGGCTCGCTGACCCAGACCGCGGCGCGCATGAGCGACGAGGGCAAGGCGATCGCGCGCTCCGCCGCCGAGCAGACCAGGGCGGTCCAGGCGCTCGCGCAGGGCAGCGCCGAGATGCGCCGCATGGCCCGGCAGACCAAGGAGGCGACCGCCGAGCAGGCGCACGCGCTGCGCGACGCCGTGAAGGTCAACGCGCAGCTCACCCAGAGCGCCGAGCGGGTGTCGCGGGCGATGGACGAGCAGGCGACGGGGGCGTCCCAGCTCGCGAAGGTCGCGGCGCAGATGCGCGCGCTGACCAGCCAGACCAGCAGCGCCATGGCCGAGCAGACGCGCGCGCTGGCGAGCATCACGGCGCTGACGCAGGACGCCGCCGGCGCGGCGCAGCGGATGGTCGCGGGCCTCGCGGAGCAGGCGGGCGGCGCGGCCGAGGTGGCGCGCACGATGGATGACGTCCGCAAGATGTCGGCCCAGTCCGCGCGGGGGATCGGCGAGCAGGCGCGGGCCGCGAAGCAGCTCGAGGCCTCGGCCCGCCAGGTGGCGCGGCTCGCGGCGTCGGTGACCGCCGCGGCGGCGGACCAGAGCAAGGCGACGTCGGCGCTCGTGAAGGAAGGGGAGGCGGTGCGCCGCATCGCCAAGCAGACAGCGCGGGCGGTGACCGACCAGGTGGAGTCCGTCGCCGCGCTCGGCTCGGGCGCGGGCCGCCACGCGTCGGCGCTGCGGGACATCGCCAGGGCGGCCTCGGAGCAGGCGGCCCGGAGCGAGCAGCACGCCGCCTCGATCGCCCGGCTGCGCGACCCGATGCGCGAGCTGCTCGCCGCCGTGGCCAAGCACGCGAGGGACTCCGGGGCGGTCGCCACCGACGCCGGCTACGTCCTGGAGCAGGTCGGCAAGATCCGGCACGCGAACAGCGAGCACGTCGACGCGATCGCGGGCGTCTCTGCCGCGATCGCGCACCTCAGGGCGAACGGGAAGCAGCCCCACGCGCCGCCGCCGGAGACCGCGTGAGCCTGCGGAGGTCCCCGCTCGCCATCTCGGAGCCGGAGCGGCAGCGCGTCGAGCAGGTCGACCGCCTCGCCGCGTCCGGGGGCGCGGGGGTGCCCGCGCTCATCGAGATGCTGGCCGATCCGAGCTGGACCGTGCGGCGGGCCGTCATCGCGTCGCTCGCCGCGCTCGGCGACGCGGCGGTGCAGCCGCTCTGCGGCTGCCTGAGCGCGCGGCGCGAGAGCGAGGCGCGCATCGCCGCCGCCGTCGACGCGCTCGTCGCGTCGCTCGGCGACGTCGACGGGCCCGTGCTCGAGCTGACCCGGGATCCCCGCCCGGCCATCGTCGCCGACGCGGCGCAGATCCTCGGCCGCCGCGCCAGCGCGGGCGCCGTCTCCCGCCTCGCGGAGCTCACGTCGCACGAGGACGACAACGTCGCCGTCGCCGCGATCGAGGCGCTCGGCCGCGTCGGCGGCAGGGCCGCGGTCGACTCGCTCGTGGACGCCGTCACCAGCGGAAATTTCTTCCGTGTCTTCCCGGCGATCGACGTGCTGGGCCGGAGCGGCGATCCGCGCGCGATCGAGCCGCTGTCGGCCCTGCTCGACGATCCGCGGTACGTCCTCGAGGCGGCGCGGGCGCTCGGCCGCACCGGCAGCCGGAGCGCGGTGTCGCCGCTGATGCGTCTCCTCGCGCGCCCGAGCGACGCGGTCGCGCGCGTCGCCGCGGTGGCGCTCGCCGAGCTGCGCGAGCGCTACCGCGAGCACTACGGGACGGTCGAGCCGATCGACGAGGCGCTCCGGGGCGAGGTCCCGGCGCCGGGCGCGGCGCGGCGGCTCTCGCACAGCCTCGCCGGGGCGGACGCGGGCGAGCAGGCGATGATCTGCGGCGTGCTCGGCGCGATCGGGGGCGATGACGTCCTGCTCGATCTGACCCGCCTGCTCGACGCCGAGGCCCCCGTGGCGAGCGCCGCGGCCGACGCGCTCTACCGGCTCTCCCGCAGCGCGGACTCCCGGGTGCTCGCCGCGCTGCGCGACGGCGACAGCGCGCGGAGGCTCCTGCTCCTGCCGCTCGTGCGCGGCGCCGCGGCCGCGGACGACGTCGCGCGCTGCCTCGCCGATCCGGACCCGGAGGTCCGCGCGGCGGCGTGCGACGCGCTCGGGCGCATCGCGGATCCGCGCGCGGCGTCCGCGCTGTTCCCGCTCCTCGACGACCCGAACCCCCGCGTGGCCCACGCCGCGATGGCGGCGATCCAGTGCCTCGGCGGCGCGGAGGTCGAGGCGCTCGCGCTCTCGGCGGCGCGCGACGGATCGCCCGCCATGCGGCGCGCGGCGCTCCGGATCCTCGCCTACTTCGCGCCCCCGTCGGCGCTGCCGCTCTTCGTCGAGGGCCTCCGCGATCCCGACATGCGGCTGCGCGAGCGGGCGATCCACGGCCTCGCCTGCTTCGCGGAGCCCGCGGCGATCGAGGCGCTCGTCGGCGTGGCGGCCGACCCCTCCGCGCGGGTCCGCGCCGTGGCGATGCGGGCGATCGGGCAGTCGTCGCGGCGCGACGCGCGCGTGATCGAGGCGCTCCTCCGCGGGCTCCGCGACGAGGACGCCTGGGTCCGCTACTACGCCTGCCAGTCGCTGGGGAAGCTCGGGTGGGAGGCGGCGGCCGGCGCGATCGCCGAGCGGCTCCGGGACGAGAGCGGCCAGGTGCGCGTGGCGGCGGTCGAGGCGCTGTCGGGCATCAAGGGCGACCTGGCGCTCGCCGCGCTCGAGGAGGCCGCCCGCGACAGCGACACGGACATGCGGCGCTCGGCGCTGATCGGGCTCGGCATCGCCGGGCGGGAGGAGTCGCTGCCGACGCTGCTCGGCGCGCTCGCGTCGCCCGACGTGGCGACCCGGCTGGTCGGCGTCTCGGCCATCTCCGGCTTCTCGTCGCCCGAGGTCCTGCCCGCGCTCGTGCGCGCCGCGGCCGACGTCGACGAGAGCGTGCGCGCGACGGCGACCAGCTTCATCGCGGGGCGGCCCGGGCTCGAGGCGACGAGGAGCCTCATCGCGCTGATCGTGGCGACGCGGGCGCCGGCCCCGCTGCTCGCCGCGCTGTCCGCGCCCGTGCCCGGGCGCGTCGAGGGGATCCTCGAGGCGCTGGCGACGGCGGACGACGAGCTCTCGCCCGTGCTGACCGCGGCGCTCGCGCGGATGCGGCTGCCCGAGGCGCACGCCGCGCTCCTCGAGGCGCTCAGGCTGCCGCGCGCCCCGGCGCGCAAGGCGGCGGCCACGACGCTCGCCGCCGTGGCCACGCGGGAGGCGTTCGCGGCGGTCGAGCTCGCCTCGCGGACCGATCCGGATCCCGAGGTGCGGCGCGTGTCCGCCTCCGTCCTCTCCCAGTGGGCATGACGCCGTGGTCATGACGAGCCGCCTCCCCATCTCCCCGCAGGTCTTCGCGATCTTCAGCGCGCTCATCGCCGAGAAGATCGGGATCCACTACGAGGCCGGCGATCGCGAGCTGCTCGGCGACAAGGTCTCGGTGCGCGCCATCGAGGCCGGGTTCGACTCGCTGCTCGATTACTACTACTTCCTCCGCTACGACCCGGCGGGCGCGGCCGAGATCGACGCGCTGATCGACGCGCTCGTCGTCAGCGAGACGTATTTCTTCCGCGAGCTCGCGCAGCTCGAGGTCGCGATCGCGGAGCTCGTCGCGCCGCGGGTGGCGGCGGGGGGGCGGCCGCGGATCTGGTCGGCGGCCTGCGCGACAGGGGAGGAGCCGCTCACGATCGCGATGCTCCTGGCGGAGCGGGGCCTGCTCGACAAGGTCGAGCTCGTCGCGAGCGACGTCAGCGCGCGGGCGCTGGCGCGGGCCCGGGCCGGCGTGTTCGGGCCACGCTCGCTCCGGAGCAACGCCCCGCCGCCCGCGTTCGCCGCCCGCTGGCTCCAGGTGGCGCCCGATCGCGTCACCGTGAGCGCCGAGCTCCAGCGGGCGGTCGACTGGCGGCGGATCAACCTGCTCGACGCGGCCGAGGTCGCGTCGCTCGGGCAGTTCGACGTGATCGCCTGCCGCAATGTGCTCATCTACTTCCACGACAACACGGCGCGGTGGGTGGTCAGCAACCTCTCGGGGGCGCTCGCCGCGGGCGGGGTCCTCCTGGTCGGGGTCTCCGAGTCGCTGCTGCGCCTCGGCACCGCCCTCTCGTGCGAGGAGCGGGGCGGCGTGTTCATGTACCGGAAGACGGAGCGATGAAGACCCCACCTGTCCGCGTGCTCGTGGTCGACGACTCAGCCTTCGTGCGCAAGGTCCTGCGGCAGGTCCTTGGCGCGAGCCCCTCGATCGAGGTCGTCGACACGGCCATGGATGGCCTGGACGCGCTGGAGAAGATCGAGCGCTACAAGCCGGACGTCATCACCCTGGATCTGGTGATGCCGAACCTCGACGGCATCGGCGTGCTCGGGTCCCTGCGGGGCGATGGCGCGCCGCGGGTGGTCGTGGTCAGCAACGCCGAGGCGGACAGCGAGCTCGGCGTCACGGCGCTCCAGCAGGGCGCGGTCGAGCTCGTCGAGAAGCCGACGTCGCTCGCGACCGATCGCCTGTTCGAGCTCTCGGACGAGCTGGTCCGCAAGGTGCTCGCCGCGGCCGGGGCGAAGCGCCTCGCCGCGGGACCTGGCCCGCAGCCGGCGCCCCCTCCGCCCTCCGTGACCTCCGTGCCGGCGCGCACGCGGATCCTCGTCGTCGGCGCGTCGACCGGCGGCCCTCAGGCGCTGACGCGGCTCCTCACGGCGCTTCCGGCCGACCTCCCGGTCCCCGTCGTCGTCGCGCTGCACATCCCCGCTGGCTACACCGAGTCGCTGGCGCGCCGCCTGGACGAGGCGAGCGCGATCTCCGTCATCGAGGCCTCGGACGATCTCCAGCTCCGGCCCGGGATCGCGGTCATCGCGCGCGGGGGGCAGCACCTCGAGATCCGGCGGCAGCTCGAGCGCGCCAGCGTGCGCTTCGCGCGGGCCTCCACGACGTCCCTTTATTGCCCCTCGGTGGATCTGCTCTTCGCGAGCGCCGCGGTCGGGTTCGGCGCGGGTGTCCTCGCCGTCGTGCTGACGGGCATGGGGGACGACGGCCTGGAGGGCTCCCGCGAGATCCACAAGGTGGGCGGGAGAGTCCTCGCAGAGGCCGAGTCGTCCTGTGTCGTCTATGGCATGCCCCGCCGCGTCCAGGAGGCCGGGCTCGCCGTGGCCGAGGCGCCCATCGACGAGATGGCGGCGCTGATCCTGCGCCACCTCTGATCTGCGCGGCGCCGCAGCGAGGCCCCGAAGCTCCGTCACAAGGGCCAGTAAACGACCTTGCCCTCGATCTCCTGGAACGTGGCCGCGAGCCCGTCCTGGGAGACGATGAAGGCGATCCGCTCCGGGTACCCCGCCACGAACGCCGCGGCCGCGCGGTGGCGGGTGCCCCGCGCGTCGAGCGACCAGCTCGCGTCCATCCGCTGGTCGGGCGTCGCGGCGAAGATCTCGGAGATGATCCCCTTCGACGGGGGCAGCTTCGCGCCGAACGCGAGCACGTCGAGCGTGTGGCTCATCACCACCGCTCCGTCGACGGTCGTCAGCCGGACGATCAGGTCGAGCAGGCGGTGGACGCGGTCGGGGCCCGGCAACGACCGGTCCGGGGCGCCCGCCGCGGGCGCCTTCCGCGGCTCGTCCGGCGGATAGGTCCGGTGGACGTCGGCGATCTCCAGGATGGCGGTCCCGAGGCATAGGGCGGGATCCAGCCGCTTGACCTCGGTGTCGAACGGATTCCCCTCCTCGCCGAAGAGCTGCGGCAGGCCCTCTCCCGGCCCCAGGATGGCGAGGAGCCCTCCGCGCCCGAGCTCGACCATGGCCTCGACCATGCGCAGCAGGTAGTTGCGCACGTGGCGGACGATCGGCCTCGCGTGCTCGCCGAAGACGGTCCTCTCGATCGAGTCGAGCTGCGGGCGGTGCTTGGGCATCCACGTGCGCACGGCGCCGCGCTCGTAGCGGACGACCTCCCATTCGCCGCGGTACACGGCCACGACGCCGGGCTTCGGGACGACGACGCGCACGAGCTGGTCGATGTCGAACGACTGCCGGCTGTGCGGCGTCGCGATGCCGGCGATCACGAGCGACCCGTCCTGCGGCACCACGGAGAGGAAGGAGCGCGGCCACGCGCACGCCGAGGCCAGGTTGGCCACGTGCTCCACGTCGAACGGCACCGTGGACCCGAACCGCACGAGATCCCACGCGGGCCCCTCGGACTCGAACTCGATCGGGCTCCCGGCGAAGACGAGCCCGACCGGGTTCAGGCGCCCCTCCTCGGTCGCCATGGACGCGAAGAACATCGTCTCGATGAGCTGCGTGAGGACGGCCTCGGAGAGGTTCGGCGCGCCGGCGGCGGCCCTGGGCCTCAAGACGATCGGATGCCCCGCGAGCTGCGATTGCCCCTCCAGCTCCAGAAATGCAGCGGTGACATCCGCAGGATACTTGGGGCGCATGAGCTCGATATACCATCCTGAGCGACCCGGGTCAGCTCGGCCGGCCGCCGCGCCGACCCGGGGAGCCGCGAGGCGCGCGGCGCTACGCAGCCCGGCGCGAGCCGCTCTTTTTCTTCGGGGTGTCCGTCTTGCGCACCTTCGGGCTCGCGTCGCTCGACTTCTTGTCGTCGTTCGCGGCCTTTCCGCCCTTCTCGCCGAGGCTCTTCTTGAGCAGCGCGATGAGGTCGACCGTGCCGGTGTCGCGGGGGCGGTCCTCTTCCTCGGAGGCCTCCGCGGGGGTCGTGGTCTGGCCCGATTTCACCTTCTTCTCGATGAGCTTCATCACGTCGTCGCGGTACTCATCCTTGTATTTCTCCGGCTTCCACCCGGTGGACATCTCGGCCACGAGCCGCTCCGCCATCTCGAGCTCCCGCTTGCCGAGGCCCTTCCCCTCGGCGTCCATCTCGGGCAGATCGAGCTCCTCGTCGGTGCGGAGCTCGTGCGCGAACCGGAGCAGGTTCAGCACGAGCGCGCGGCCGCGCGGCCTCACCGCGGCGAGGTGCTCGCGCGTCCGGATCACGACCTTGGCGATCCCGACCTTCCCCGTCTTCCGCAGCGCCTCGCGCAGGAGCACGTACGCCGTCACGGGGGATTTCTTCTTGCTGTTCTGTGACGCCGGGGCGAGGTAATACGGCTTGTCGTAGTACATCGGGTCGATGTCGGCCTCGTCCACGAAATCGAGGATGTCCACGGTCTGCGTCGCCTCGACGTTCGCGCGGCGCAGGTCCTCGTCGGACATCACGACATACTCGCCCTTCTCGTACGGATAGCCACGGACGATATCGTCCCAGCTCACCGGCTCGCCCGTCTCCCGGTTCACGCGTTCGTAGCGGATCGGGGTCATGTTCCGCTTGTCGAGCTGCGTGAAGTGGAGCTCGTTGGGCTCCTCTGCGGGGTAGAGGGCCACCGGGATCTGCACGAGCCCGAAGCTGATACTCCCTTTCCAGATGCTGCGCGGCATGCGCTCTCCTTCCACCCTGGTCCCACCCAGAGGTCCGTTCGAGGTGTGTCGCCGGAGAGCAATGCAAGCCGGCGGCCGACGGCCCGATCCAGCCGTTTCCGCCGTGCGTCCTCGGGCGACGTCGCGTTTCGCCACAGCGGGCTGGGCGGCGTGACGATTGCTGCCCCGCTCGACCGGGTTCGTTGTATACGAACAGGCAACATGCCGCGGCGTACCCACGACCTGCACGGAGCTGCGCCGGACGACAGCCGGACGGCGCTGCTCCTCATCGACGTCATCAACGACCTGGACTTCCCGGAAGGCGACCGGCTGCTCGCCCACGCCCTCCCGATGGCGCACCGCATCCGGGCGCTGAAGCAGCGGTGTCGCGACGCCGGCATCCCCGCGGTCTACGTGAACGACAACTTCGGTCGCTGGCAGTCGAACTTCCACCGGCAGATCGAGCACTGCCTGGCGGACGGCGTCCGCGGCCGGGAGGTCGCGGCGCTGCTGCGGCCTGCGGAGGAGGATTATTTCGTCTTGAAGCCCAAGCACTCGGGCTTCTACGGCACCACGCTCGAGATCCTGCTCGAGTCTCTCGGCGTGCAGACGCTCGTCCTCACCGGCATGGCGGGGAACATCTGCGTCCTGTTCACCGCGAACGACGCCTACATGCGGGATTACCGGCTGATCGTCCCCTCGGACTGCGTGGCTTCGGAGGGCGAGGAGGACAACGCGTATGCGCTGCGCCAGATGCAGCGCTTCCTCAAGGCCGATATCCGGCCGTCCGACGAGATCGACCTCGAGCGCCTGCCCGCCTGACGCCAGCAGGGGGGCCGGGGGCCAGGCGGGCAGCCGCTCTTGGTCAAGGGGTGCGGGGCGCGCTCAGGCGAGCGCCCTGTCCTTCGTCGAGATGCCCTCTTCGCTGAGGACCGCGATGTCGGTCGCGCCGCCGCGCTCGAGGACCTGCTTGGCCAGCGAGCGCTCGTTGCTGTTCTCGACGTGGACCGAGATCAGGATGTTGCCGCCCTTGATCTTGCCCTCGTACTGCTTGGCCTCCACCTCGGGGATGCCGAGCCCGATGAGCGCGCCGGTCACGCCGCCGACCGCGGCGCCGGCCGCCGCGCCGCTCAGCGCGGCCATGATCGGGCCGGCCGCGATGAACGGCCCGAGCCCCGGGATGGCGAGCGCGCCGATGCCGGCGAGCAGGCCGATGGTCCCGCCGATCGCGCCGCCGGCGCTCGCGCCGGCCGTCGCGCCCTCGGGCGCCTTCGTGTTCTTCTCGTGCGCGAAGTCCCGCGTCCCGTGCTTGTCCGGGAAGAGCGCCGAGATGTCGCTGGTCAGGAAGCCGGCGCGCTGTAGCTCACCGACGATGATGTCTGCCTGAGCGAGCGTGCTCACGAGGCCAAGGACCGCTTTCTTCGTTGCCATGGTGTCATCCCTTTCGGACTGGTTCAGTTGGGACTGTTTCAGTCCACGTCCACTTCGAGCTGGTTGTCGACGCGCTGCACGCCCGGGATCCCTTGTGCGATCGCGGCGATGTCAGCCTTCTCCTTGTCGCTCTTCACCGGGCCGCGCAGCGTGACGACCTGCCCGTTGGTGATGATCTTGACGTTCTTGGCGTTCATCGACAGCGTATCGTTCGCCACCACCGCCTGCCGGATCTTCTGCGTGATCGTGCGATCGGCCTCGTTCTCGCCCTGATCCCCGGGGGTCAGCGCGGCGGGATCGCGGTCGCGATCGTTCTTGTCCGTGTTGTCGGCCGCCGTCGGCGTGGGGTTGTTCGCCCGCTGGGCGACCTCACCCGGCACGGTCGCGGTGTTGTTGTCCGAGCGAGGCGTGCCTTCCGCTCGATCGCAGGCCGCGGCCGCGATCGAGAGAGACATCATGAGGAAGAGTTTCGCTGTGTTCATGCCCCGGCGCCCTCGCAAGCCGCGGGCCATCGCGCGAAGAGAGCGCCTGTCGGCATGCTGCTGTGACCTGGGCGGAACCTGGTTGTGCTCACCTCGCGTGATGAGATGGCTTTTTCGCGCTGCATCGCGGAGGACTCAGCCGCGCGTCCCGCCGCGACGCAGGGCGGTAACCGCGCTCAGGTCCGAGCTTCATGGCGGAGCGCCCCAGGTGAGGCGAAGTGCCCCGTGCAGCCGCCAGCAGAACCGGGAGAATCTGTTATCCCGGACGAAAATGCACCGAGCCGGTGTGCGCCTGTGACGGAGTCGCGACGTCAGTCCTCGCGGGCGCTCGTCGGACGCTCGATCCCGAGCCGCCGCAGCTTCCGGTAGAACGTCGCCCTGGACATGCCCGCCTCGCGCGCGGCCTGGAGCGCGTTCCAGCCGGTGCGCTCGAGCGCGGCAAGCAGCGCGGCGCGCTCGTCGCGCAGGGACCTCGGCGCCCCGCGGCCGCCGTCCCGCGGCCGGGGCAGGTCGACGTCGTCGGGGCCGATCTTGCGGCCGTCGCAGAGGACGACCGCCTTCGTGATCACGTTCTCCAGCTCGCGCACGTTGCCGGGCCAGCCGTGCTGGCCGAGCCGCCGCAGCGCCTCGCGCGAGAGCTGCGGGGCCGGGCGGCCGAGCTGCTCGGCGGCGCGGCGCACGAAGTGGAGCGCGAGCTCGGGCAGGTCCTCGAGCCGGTCGCGCAGCGGCGGCAGGCGGATCTGCACCACGGCGACGCGGTAGTACAGGTCCTCGCGGAAGCGCCCGCGCGCGGTCTCGGCGAGCAGGTCGCGGTTCGTGGCGCAGACGAGGCGGAAGTCGACGCGCACGGCCTCGGCGCTGCCCACGGGGCGCACCTCGCGCTCCTGGAGCACGCGGAGCAGCTTCGCCTGCACCTCGAGCGGCATCTCGCCGAGCTCGTCGAGGAACAGCGTCCCGCCGCGCGCCGCGACCACGAGGCCGGTGCGGTCCCGGTCGGCCCCGGTGAACGCGCCGCGCACGTGGCCGAAGAGCTCGGACTCGAGCAGGGCGGCGGGGAGCGCGGCGCAGTTGATCCCCATGAACGGGCCGCTCTTCCGGGGGCCGGCGAAGTGGATGGCGCGCGCGACGAGCTCCTTGCCGGTGCCGCTCTCGCCGGTCACGAGCACGCTGACCGGCGCGTCGACCACGCGGTCGAGCGTGGCGAACACCGCGCGGAGGGCGGGGCCGCGGCCCACGATGGCGCCGTAGTCGTAGCGGTGCTCGAGGGCCTGCTGGCGGACGAGCACCTCTTCCTGGAGGCGGTCGATCTCGGCGGCCTGGCCGCGCAGCAGCTCCTCGACGCGGCGCCGCTCGGCCTCGAGCTCCGTGGTGCGGCGGCGCAGGTCCTCGACGAGGCGCGCGTTGCGCAGGGCGAGCGCGACCTGGTCGGCGAAGGCGAGGAGCAGGTCGACGTCCTCGGGGGCGAAGCGCGCGCGCCGGAAGCGGTTGTCGAGGTAGAGGGCGCCGAGCACGCCGTCCGGCGAGCGGATCGGCACGGCGATGACGGACCGGAGGCGCATGGCGTGGACCGACGCGTGCTCGCGGAAGCGCTCGTCTTCCTGGGCGTCGACGGTGACCACGGGCTCCTGCGTGGCGATGGCGCGCTCGGCGATGCTGTAGCTGAACTTGAGGTGGCTCCTGCCGACCTTCTCCCGGTCGACGTTGCGGGCGACGGCCACGCGGAGCTCGCCGCCCGGCTGCTCGAGGAGCAGGAACCCGCGCTCGGCGGCGGTGAGGTCGATCGCGGCGTCCATGGCCATGGCGAGGATGTCGGCGGTCTCGACGGAGGAGTTGAGCTTGCGGAACACCTCGAGGAGCCGCTCGAGCTTGGCCGCGCGCCCCGGCGCGGGCGGCGCCTCGGCGGCGCCGGGCGGCGCGGCTGCCTCGGCCGGCGGCGCGGGCCGGGCGGCGCGGCGGCGGGGGTGCATCCAGAAGGCGTGCTGGAGGGCTTCCGGGAGCGAGCGCGCCATGGCGGTCCAGGCGGCGGCCGCGCGCCCCCGCTGCGCCGCGGCGGCCTCGGGCTCGCCGGCGAGCTCCGCGGCGTCGGCGAGGGCGAGGCGGACGTCGGCGACCAGGTCGGGCTGCGCGGCGCGCTCGGCGAGGGCGAGGGCGCGCTCGAGGAGCTCCCGGGCGGCGGCGGGGTTGGGCTGACCGAGGTTGGGCTGACCGGGGTTGGGCTGACCGGGGTTGAGGTTGGGCTGACCGGGGTTGGGCTGACCGGGGTTGAGGTTGGGCTGACCGAGGTTGAGGTTGGCCTCAACGTGGTTGCGGTCGCCGGGCTGACCGAGGTTGAGGCTGGCCTCAACGTGGTTGCGGTCGCCGTCTCCCTCCAGCAGCGCGAGCCGCCCCTCGAGCAGCGCGGCGCGCGCCCCCAGGTCGGGCGCCTCCCGCACGGCCCCGTGCCCGCGCGCCCTGCCGAGCGCCGCCCGGGCCTCGTCCAGCGCCCCGCGCGCCAGGTGCGCCCGGCATAGCTCGAGCTCCTCCTCGACCACCTCGCGCTGCGCCCCCTGCGCCTCGAAGCCGCCCCGCGACCGCTCGAAGCAGCGCGCCGCCTCCTCGGCGTCGCCGGCCGCGAGCGCGCAGTCCCCGAGGACCGACGCCGCCGCCGCCGCGAAGAACGGCGCCCCCCGCCGCGCCGCCTCCGCCTCCACGCGCGACGCCACGCGCCCGGCGCGCTCGAACGCCCCGACGTCCGCCCACAGCTTCGCCAGGTCGAAGTCGAGGACCAGCACCAGGTCCGCCTGCCCCAGGGCCGACGCCAGCCGCGCCCCCCGCTCGTACGCGGCCAGCGCCTCCCCCAGCTCGCCGGACTGGTGGCACGCCGTCCCCACGTTGAGGCTGCACCGCGCCACGAGGTCGCCCAGCCCGTGCTCCTCCGCCGTCGCGAGCGCCTGCCGGTAGCCTGCGAGCGCCGCCTCCAGCTCCCCCGCGCGGAACGCGTCGATCGCCTGGTACGACAGCGCCCGCACCAGCGCCCGCGGCGCGCGCCGGTCGCGGTGCAGCCCGGCCGCCAGCCCCAGGTGCAGCCCCGCCAGCCGCCGCTCGCCGAGGTAGCTCGCCGCCACGCCCACGTCCTCGTGCAGGCTCGCGAGCACCTCCGGGTCGTCGCACCAGCCGAGCGCCGGCTCCGCGCGCGCCCGCGCCTCTGCGTGCGATCCGAGCCGCAAGAGCGCCCGGCTCGCGAGGTCCGCGAGCCCCGCGCGCTCGCGCGGCGTGAGCGCGCCCGCCTCCCCGCCGGCCCGCTCGGCCTCCTCCAGCCGCGCCAGCGCCGCCGTCGGGTCCCCCAGCTCGAGCAAGCACGCCCCGAGCCGCGCCAGCGCCTGCCCCCGCCGCGCCCCCAGCCCCGCCGCCCCGTCCCCCTCCAGGAGCTGCTCCAGCACCTCGCGCGCCCGCCCCGCGCGCCCGCCGCACTGGAGGGTCGACGCGATCTCGAGCCGCGTCACCGCCCCCGTCGCCGCCTCGAGCAGCGCCTCCGCCGCCGCCGCCCACGCCCGCGGGTCCGCCTCGCGCTCGGCCCGCCGCGCCAGGAACAGCCGCTCGGCGGCCGCCGCGTCGCCCGACAGCGCGAGGTGCAGCACCTGCTGCTCCACCCGCGCCGGGTACGCCCCCGCCACGCGCGCGTGCGCCGCCCGGACCGCCTCGCCCCCGAGCGCCTCCAGCAGCGCGGCGATCGGCCCGGCGCGCGTCAGCGTCCACCCCCCCGCCGCCCGCGCCGCCACGCCCCGCGCCGCCAGCTCGGCCAGGTGCGCGACCGGCAGCCCGAGCGCCGGCAGCTCCTCGTCCGCGACCGCGCCGCCCTGCACGGCCAGCGTCGCCACCGCGTCGCGCAGCGACCCCCGCAGCCCCCGCAGCCGCAGCGCGTAGCGCGCGCTCGCCCCCGGCGTCGTCGCGTCGAGCCCGGCGATGTCCCCGCTCTCCCCGAGCCGCCCCGCGGTCACCACGAGGTCCGCGGGCCACCCCGCGCTCGCGCGCCGCACCACCTCGGCCGCGTCGCCCAGGCCGATGTCGTCCATCCAGCGCTGCACCGCCTCGCCCCCGAGCGGCGGCAGCGCCACCTCGCGCGCGCTCCGCCCCGCCTCCGCGGCCACGGCGGCGAGCGGCGCCCGGCCGTCCCCGTGCGGCACGCGCTCGGCCGCGAGGAGCAGGACCGGATCCTCGGGCCCGAGCAGCCGGACCAGCGCCTCGAGCATCTCCCGGTCCGCCCCGGTCACCTCGTCGGCGTCGTCGAGCACGAGCACCAGCGGGTCGGCCTCCGCCCCCGACCGCCCCCGCGTCAGGCGCTCGTGCGCGCGCAGGGCGCCGAGCGCGCCGGCGGGGAGCGCCTCCTCGCCGGTCGCGCGGCGGAGCATCGAGGCGACCGGCGCCGCGGTCCGCGCGAACCCCTCCACGGCCTCCATCCCGAGCTCGGCGTTCCACTTCGCCTCGCGCAGCACGCGGCTCTTCCCGCACCCCGGCTCGCCGGCGATCACGCACAGGCGCGGCCCGCGCTCCCCGCGCTGGAGCGCCGCGAGCGCCTCGGCGATGGCGCGCATCTCCTCGTCGCGGCCGAGGAGGTGGGGCGGCTCCGGCGGCGGCGGGGCCAGCGCGCGCGGCGACGCGCCCACCCAGTCGAGCACCTCACCCGCGTCGGCCGGCCGGTCGCGCGGCTCGGGCCGCACGAGCCGCTCGACCAGCGCGCCCACCGCCTCCGGCGGCGGCTCCGCGAGGAGCGGGGCGATGGCGGCGAGGGTGCGGCCGAGCGAGAAGAGGTCCGCGCGGCCGTCGGCCGGCTCGCCCCGGATCACCTCCGGCGCGAGGTAGCCCTGGGTCCCGGAGACGCCGCCGTCGGGCCTCGCGCCGAGCCGCGCCGCGCACGACAGATCGATCAGCACCGCGCGCCCCGACGCGCCGACGAGGATGTTGGCCGGCTTCACGTCGCCGTGCCGGATGCGCGCGCGGTGGAGGAAGCGCAGCGCGTCGAGCACGTCCACGAACGCGGCCCGCACCTCCTCGAAGCGCCGGCCTGTCACGTACTCGTCGAGGGGCGCGCCGAGCACCGCCTCCGACGTGAAGTAGAACCGCGGCTCGCCAGCTCCGGTTTCCCGGAGCATGCCGAAGTCGTGCACCCGGACGAGGTGGGGGTGGAAGAGGCCCGCCAGCATCCTGAACTCGCCGCGGAAGGCCGCCCGCTCCGCCGTGCGCGCGCGCCCGAGCAGCTTCAGACAGATATCGCGGCCGAGCGCCTCGTCCCGCGCGAGCCACGCCGTGGCGAGCCCCCCGCGCCCCAGGGGCCGGATCAGGCGGTAACGGCGGGCGACGAGCGTTCCTTCGGCCGGGATCACGCGCACAGTGTATCATCGCTGTGCCAGATGAGACAGTGAGACATCTTATGAGACACTTGTGCCTTGGTTTTCGCGCTGATTTCTGTCCCTTTTCGTTCGGCATTGCCCTTGCTCCAAGGCTCGGCATGGCGATGCGGACGACAGCCAGACACGGAGACCGGCGGGGCGCGGTCGTGGCCCTGCTCGCGGTGCTCCTTGGCGGCTGCGTCGTGAGCCCGCAACCGAGCCCGCCGGTCCACGAGCCGTTCCTGGACGGGGGGCTCGTCGGGGTGCCCGAGAGCTTCGTGCAGCAGGACCAGATCTCGATCCAGGGCCAGCCGGGGGCGGTCGAGCCGGCCGAGGGCGTCGTCCTCGTGACGAACCTCGACAGCCTCGACGCCCCGGTGCTCGCGGAGGTGGCCGACGACGGGAGCTTCCTGGTCACCCTGACGGCCTCCGAGGAGCAGGTCCTGCGGCTCCAGGCGAAGCAGGGCGAGCGCCGATCGGCGCCGGTGGACGTCGTGCTCGCGGGGTCGCCCATCAGCGGCACGCACCGGGCGCTCGATCACCTGCCTTGCCTCGAGATCGACACGTGGGTCTCGTTCGAGGGCGGCGCCGGCGCCCGCGACGTGGTCGTCCGCAACACGTGCGCCGAGGACGTCGCCATCGAGGCGCCGCGCCTGCGGCGGGGCGCCGCGCCGTTCAGCGTCAGCCCGGCGGCGGCCTTCGTGGTGCCGGCGGGCGAGACGGGCCTTGTCACCGTGCGCGCGGACGGCGGCGGGGTGGAGCGCGAGGACGTGCTCTTCCTCGACGTCACGTCGCCCGAGCCTGGGCGACGCGCGCTGACGCTCACGCTCTCCGACTGAGCGGTCGGGGAGCGTTCGGGAAGACGACACCGGATCACGCGCCGCGCCTGCGCGCGGCGTCCTGGGCCCCTCCTCGGGAGGGGAGGGGCTCTCTCATGTCTTTCGCCTCGCCGTCCGCGGCGGGCCCTTGTTGGAGGAACATCATGAACGTCCAGAATCGTCTCAAGAATAGCCGTCTCGGTTCCATTCTCTGGCTCGCGCTCTCGATGGCCCCGTTCACCGTGGGCTGTCAGGTGGACGTGAGCGACGGCAGCACCATCGACTCCGACGCGGAGGAGGTGAGGGGCGGCGGCGGGCACGGTCGCGCATGCGGCGGCCTCCGGGGGCTCAGCTGTCGGTCTGGGTTCTTCTGCGACTACGAGGTCGAGGCCATGTGCGGCGCGTTCGACCAGACGGGCACCTGCGAGCGCATCCCCGAGGTGTGCACGCGGGAGTACAACCCGGTCTGCGGCTGTGACGGCAAGACGTACGGCAACGAGTGCGAGGCGAACGCGGCGGGCGTCTCGATCTCGGCGCGCGGCGAGTGCGAGCCGCCGCCGCGGCAGGAGTGCGGCGGCCTGCTGGGCCTCGCGTGCGACGAGGGGTCGTTCTGCGACTTCGCGCCCGACGCGATGTGCGGCGCGGCCGATCAGATGGGCGTCTGCGTGCCCACGCCGGAGGGGTGCACGAAGGAGTTCGCCCCGGTCTGCGGCTGTGACGGCAACACCTACGGCAACGCGTGCATGGCGAACGCGGCGGGCGTGTCGGTGGCGTCGAGCGGCGAGTGCGCGCCTGCGCCGGGCGGCGGTGTGGGCGACGCGTGCGGCACGCGCGGCGCCGCCGAGTGCGCCCCCGGGCTCTTCTGCGACTTCCCGCCCCGGGCCGAGTGCGGCACGTTCGACCTGCCGGGCGCCTGCGCGCCGATCCCGGAGGCGTGCACGTTCCAGTACGACCCGGTCTGCGGCTGTGACGGCAAGACGTACGGCAACGCGTGCGCCGCGAACGCGGCGGGCGTCTCCGTGGCGTCGAGCGGCGAGTGCGCTGCTCCCCCGCAGAAGATCTGCGGCGGCCTGCTGGGCCTCGAGTGCGACGCCGGGCTCTTCTGCAACTACAGCCTCGAGGCGATGTGCGGCGCGGGCGACATGACGGGCGTCTGCGACCCCATCCCCGAGGCCTGCACGGAGGAGTACAACCCGGTGTGCGGCTGCGACGACAGGACGTACGGCAACGCGTGCGCCGCGAACGCGGCGGGCGTCTCGGTGGTCTCGCGCGGCGAGTGCCGCCGGTGAGGTAGCGCCGCGGGAGCCGGCCGGGTCGCGCCCCTCGTGACGTCGACTCGGCGGCTCCCGCCGCTCGCTCCTTCTCCCTGATTCCTCCTGATCAGGAGAAGCCGCACGCGCATGTGCGATTGATGCGGGAGGGCACGCGGCGTATGCCTGCGCTGCCCTCCTTTCTCATGTCTCCCCTGCAGACCTCCTCCGCGTCCTCGCCGGGCGCTTCGTCGCCTGGCACATCCTCGTCTGCCGCGCCGTCGTCCGGCGCGTCCTCGCCTGGGTCGCTGCGCCTCGGGCTGGTCTGGCTGATGGCGGCGGCCTCGGGCGCCACGGTGGCCAACCTCTATTACAACCAGCCGTTGCTCGGGGACATCGCCCGTGATCTCGGCGGTTCGGGCGGCCTGCTCGGGCTGGTGCCCACGATGACGCAGGTGGGGTATGCGGCGGGGATGCTGCTGCTGGTGCCGCTCGGCGACAGCCACGAGCGGCGGCTGCTCATCGTGGTGATGGCGGCGCTGGCGAGCGTCGCCCTGCTCGGCGCGGCGCTCGCCCCGGGGTTGTCGTGGCTGGTCGTGGCGAGCTTCGCGGTCGGCATCACGAGCGTGGTGCCTCAGCTCCTCTTGCCGTTCGCGGCGCAGCTCGCGCCGGACGCGCAGCGCGGGCGCGTGGTCGGGATGGTGATGAGCGGCCTGCTCATCGGCATACTCCTGTCGCGCACGGTGGCCGGCTTCG
Source organism: Sorangium sp. So ce406 (assembly GCF_051474675.1). NCBI lineage: Bacteria > Pseudomonadati > Myxococcota > Polyangiales > Polyangiaceae > Sorangium > Sorangium sp. So ce406. The sequence goes on from NZ_CP150340.1 coordinate 3,584,693, forward strand.
TCGGCACGCAGCTCGGCTGGCGGGCGGTGTTCTGGCTCGCCGCGGGGCTGATGCTCGCGCTCGGCCCGGTGCTGCGCCTGGCCTTGCCGTCGCAGCCGCCTGTCGCGCCGATGTCCTATACCGAGCTCCTGCGCTCGCTGGGCCGCCTCGCCCGCGACGAGCCCGTGCTCCGGCTGCACTCCGCGCTCGGCGCGCTCACGTTCGGCGCGTTCAGCGCGTTCTGGGCGACGCTCGCGCTGTACCTCCAGAGCCTGCCCGGGCGTCACGGCCCGCAGACGGCCGGCCTCTTCGGCCTCGTCGGCGTGGCCGGCGCCGCCGCGGCGCCGCTCGTGGGCCGCTATGCGGACCTGCGCGGCGACCGGCGGATCAACGCGCTCGCGATCGCGGTGCTGCTCGCGTCCTTCGGGGTGCTGTGGTTTCTGGGAGGGTCCTTGTGGGGCATCGCGCTCGGCGTGGTGCTGCTCGATCTGGGGGCGCAGGCCAATCAGATATCGAATCAGGCGCGCGTGTACTCGCTGCGTCCCGAGGCGCGCAGCCGGATGAACACGATCTACATGACCACGTACTTCGTGGGCGGCGCGGCCGGCGCGTGGTTCGGCACCGCGGCCTGGACGCGCTGGGGGTGGGCCGGGGTCTGCGCGGCGGGCGGGGGCATGTCGGCGACGGCGCTGGCGCTGCTGTGGATCTGGGCGGCGCGGGGGGCGCGGGGAGGGGAGGCCGGCGGAGGCTGAGGGCGGGGAGTGTGGTAGCCTGCACGCCGTCGCCATGAGCACCATGGAAACCAGGGCCGTCCGGGAGCTCGCCGTGTCGAAGCGAGCGTTCTCCGTACCAGCGCGTTCGCTCGAGGATGCGGTCCGCCTCTGCGACCCGTTCAGCCCGCTGGACCCACGCGAGGACGCGCCCCTGCACGAGGACCTGAGCCGGATCCGCGGCGGCGACCGACTCGCCAGGATCGCGCGGAGCATCCGTCGCGCGGGCGGGACGCCCACGCTGCACCTCTTGAGCGGCCACATCGGGGGCGGCAAGACGACGGAGCTCCTCCTGATGAAGAAGCGGCTCGAGTCTGCCGAGGGCGGGGCGGCTCCGGTCACGACGCTCTTCCTCGATGCGGATGCGGTCCTCGACCGGACCGACGTCGATCTCGAGGACATCCTCGTCGCGCTCTGGGGGCTGGTTTACGAGAAGGAGCCAGTCGCCGCCGCGAAGACCCTCGGCGCCATCTGGAAGACCCAGATTGCCGACATCGTCCGCAAGGTGATCGCGAACCTGCCGGACAAGGTGCCCGACGCGGTGAACAAGCTGCTCGGCGACGTCCGCCTCGCGGGGGTCGACCAGAAGAAGACGGTGAGGACGGCCCTCGGCTCCGTGACCACCGCGCTCATCGAGGGGCTGAACCTCGCCTTCGAAGAGATCCGGAGGACGCCGCCCAACGACCCTACCGGCCCCCTCGTGGTGCTGATCGACAACCTGGAGAAGCTCAGCGAGGGGCAGCGCGCCAGCGTCGAGCGGCTTTACCTGGACCGGATGGTTGCGCTGAAGCGCCTCGATGCGCACCTCGTGATCACGGTCCCGCTCTACCTTTGCTACGTGGCGGCGGGCGCCAGCCTCATCGGCCTGTACGGGGGAAATGTCGTGGTCCTGCCGATGATCGAGGTGCGGAAGCGGGCGGCAGACGGCGACGGGGACAATCAGGGTGGTCTCGACGCCCTGGCCCATCTGCTGGAGAGGCGGGTCGCGTTCGAGGAGCTCTTCGAGGAGGGGCGGGCTGCGGCAGAGCGGATTGCGCGGTACAGCGGCGGTTGCATCCGCCACGCGCTGCGCCTCGTGCTCGACGCCGTGAACGAGCACGACCTGCCCAGGGTCACGGCGGCCTCGATCGAGCGCGCGGCCGGTGGCATCCAGGCCGACTTCGAGCGGGCGCTCCCCGAGGCCTATGTGCCCATCCTCCGGCAGGTGGCGCGGGACAACCGTTTCCCCGACGGTTGCGACGACCAGGTCAAGCGAGAGCTGCTCCGGCACCTCTACGTCCTCGAGTACCAGAACGGCGAGCCGGATCCCTGGTGGGCGGTCCACCCGCTCGTGGAGCGGTGCCGCAAGTACCGCGAGAGCGCGTGAGCCAGGGGGCGCAGGGGCCGCTTGCGCTCCTCACCGCAGATTCGGAGCACAACCTCGACGTGCTCCGGCGCGGGCTGCGCCGGGCGGCGAGCTTCGCTTTCTACGTTATCCTGGCCGCGGACGCTGCGCGGGCCGAGGTGCTGCGTCGCCTCCGCGCGTGGAGTGGTTCGGGGGGTGTGCCGGCGCTGCGCTTCTTCGCGGAGGGGGCGGAGGGGGCGGAGGAGGTCGCGCGATTCCTAGCTGTCGCGGACCGGACCCATCCACTCGCAGGTGCGGTGATCCCGGATGGCGTTGCCTTGGTGGAGACCGACGGCGGCGCCGTGGTCGCGTCGCTCAACATGGCGCGCGACGTCCTGGGCAAGCTCATTCGCGGGCCGCTCGTGCTGGTGATCGCGGCGGACCGCGCGGCGGAGCTGTCGGGGATGGCGCCGGACCTGTTCGATGTGCGGGCAGCGACGCTGGAGATCGCATCGGTGCCCGGCGATCCTGCTCCGACGTTCGCGCTGAATTCCGCGGAGACGCGAGACAGGCCGCAGGCGCGGTCACAGGCAGAGCTCCAGGCCGAGGCAGCCCGGTTGCGGGCGTTCGCCGACGACCAGATCCCGGCCGGCTCGCTCGCCGATGCCTGGATCCGGCTCGGCCATGCGTTCTTCGACGCGGCCGAGCTGGGCGAAGCCAGGGCGGCCGCTGAAGAGGCGCGGCGGCTCGCCGAGGGCGTCGGTTACACGAGCGGTGTCGGCGACGCGCTGGCGCTCGAGGCGCAGGTGCTCGAGCAGACAGGGCCTGCGGAGGCATGGGAGCAGGCCCTGCGACGGGCTCTCACGCTCCATCGTGAGGCCGGTGAACCCGTCTGGACCGCGGTAGACCTGTGGAGGCTCGGGCGGGCTGTGGCGTTTCTGGGCCGACCGGAAGAGGCCGAAGGGCTCCTGCGCGAGGCCATCGGCCTGTACGAGAAGCTGGGCGACGCCCGTGGACGCGCCATTGCACTCGGTGATATCGCAGATACCCTTGAATATCGAGGCCAGCTCGATGAATCGCTTCGCATTCGTCAGGAGGCGCTACCAGTCTATGAGCGCCTTGGCGATGCCCGCTCCCGCGCCGTCACGCTGAGCAAGATCGCTGGCGTGCTCCTGGCTCGAGGCAAACTGGATGAGGCCCTCCACCTCCTTGAGCACGAAGTGCTGCCTGCATTCGAGCGCCTCGGCGATGTCCGAGGCAAGCTTGTCTGCCAGACCAACATGGCCATCGTTCACCTCGAGCGTGGCGCCCCCGGCGACCGCGAAGCCGCCGCCGAACTCCTCCGTTCTGCCGGTCGCGACGCCGAGCATCTTCGGGTACCCGAGGCGGCGATGATCCGCGAGCTGCGTCGCAACGCTGGTCTGGACCCCTGAACCCCAAGCACGGCTCGCGTCTCGCCGTGGCGCAGCGGCGCAAGGCACCCGTCACACTCTCGACCTGATGCGATGCGGCGCTCGTGCGCACATCGACGATCTGACCCCCGGTCGGCAGTGAACGGGTCCACCTCGATAGAGCGGCATCGGTTCGGGCCTCTCGAAGGGCCGGATGTCGCCGCCCGCACCGCGGTCCCGCCGAGGTGTTACCGATCGTAACACGGCATCACCGAACGAGCCCACTCGCGCATCCCCCGCCGGTGAAACGTGTAGGCCCTCCAATTCTCGTGTGGTACAGCAGAGCGCGCGTGTGAGGAGCAATGGCATCGACTCGCGCTCTCGCGCGCGCCGCCCGACACCGACGGCGGGCAACGCTGCCATCTGATTGAACTCTTTGACCGGCCCGGTTGCCGCATCATGCAGGGCGGGGCTCCGTCTGGATCTGCCGATCTTGCGCCGGATGGGCTGAAGGGGCAGAGGGCTGGGGCGCTGCGCCGCGGGGGAACTCGGGCGATCACGAACGGAGCAACCTTTCGAGGGTTGATGACCATGCGGAAAATTTTCTGGGCCCTTCTGTTTCTATCGGTCGCCGCCTGCGGCGATGACACCTCCGGATCCTCGGCTTCGACCAGCACCTCCGGTTCGACGGCCGCGTCCGGCTCCACCGGCGCGCCGACGACCTCCAGCGGCACCACCGGCCCGGGCAGCACCGGGCACGGCGGCGGCGGGGAAGGCGGCGTCTCCGGCACCGGCGGCGCCGGCGGCGCGACAGGCACCGGCGGAGCGCCGGGCGAGGGCGGCGGCGGCGGCACCCCCGGTGACCGGCGCTGGGTCGGCACCTGGACGACCGGCCCGCAGCTCACCGAGACCCACAACAACCCGCCGGAGCCGGGCCTCGCCAACAACACCCTGCGCCAGGTCGTGTATACCTCGATCGGCGGCAGCAACGTGCGGCTGCTGCTCTCGAACGAGTTCGGCGACGGGCCGGTGACCATGCAGTCCGTGCACATCGCGGACTCGACGACCGACGACGGCATCGACGCGAGCACCGATCAGGCCCTGACCTTCTCGGGCGCCGCGTCGGTGACCATCCCGGTGGGCCAGGCCGTCTTCTCCGATCCCATCGATTACAACCTCAAGCCCGTCAGCAAGCTCGCGGTGACCATCCGGTTCGGCAACGTCCCGGCCGGGATCACCGGGCACCCGGGCTCGCGGACCACCTCGTATATCCAGACCGGCGATGGGGTCTCGTCGGCGACGCTGGCCTCTCCGGTGAAGACCGATCACTGGTACTACATCACCGGGCTCGACGTGATGGCCGACCCCTCGGCGGCGGCGATCGTCATCCTGGGCGACTCGATCACGGACGGCCGCGGATCGACCACGAACGGGAACAACCGCTGGCCGGACTTCCTGTCGCGACGGCTGCGGACCAACATGGGGACCGAGGACGTGGCCGTGCTGAACCTCGGTATCGGCGGGAACAACGTGCTGTCCGGCGGGCTCGGGCCGACAGCCAAGGCCCGCTTCCAGCGCGACGTCCTGGAGCAGCGCGGCGCGCGCTGGCTGGTCATCTTCGAGGGCGTGAACGACATCGGGACCTCCGCCGCCGGCTCCGGCCCGACCGTCGCGGACGGCTTGATCTCGGCCTTCGGCGAGTTCATCGACAAGGCCCACGACAAGGGGATGCTCGTTTACGGCGTGCCCATCCTTCCGTTCAACGGCCACGACTACTACACCGCCGAGCGCGAGGCCGCCCGTCAGGAGGTCAACGAGTGGATCCGCACGAGCGGCGAGTACGACGCGGTCATCGATCTGGACGCGGCGGTCCGCGACCCCAACGATCCTTCGAAGCTGCAAGATAGCCTCGACTTCGACGATTGGCTGCACTTGAACCCGACGGGTCTCGAGACGATGGCGAAGGCCGTCGACCTCTCGCTGTTCACCAAGTGACGTCGAGGTAGCTCCGGGGAGCACGGCCGGGCGTCTCGAGCTCGTGCGCGCCCGGCGAAGACCACCCGCTCCCCCGGTTAAGAGCGGGTGGTGACCCCGACCGTCGCGCGGCGCTGCGCCCGGTGACAACCGGTGCCCGCCGCCTCGATCGATAATCGAACACGTAAACGCCCGATCTGCTGCATGTTCACGCTTTGCGTTGTGCGTCCGCACGTCGTCAGCCGTTGCGGTCCTGAGTCGCCCTGGCTGGAGGCGGAGGCATGAGCCGGATCCTGCTGGTGGAGGACGAGGTCGTCATCCGGACGGAGCTCCGGCGGCTGCTCGCCCGCCACGGCCACGAGGTGGTCGAGGCGGGGTCGATCGCCGAGGCTGCGGCGGGCTGCGATCTGCGCGCGTTCGATCTGGTGCTGGCCGACGTGCGCCTGCCCGGCGAGCCGGGGACGGAGCTCGTCGGCCGGTGCGGCGCCGCGCCGGTCTTGCTCATGACGAGCTACGCCACGGTGAAGGCGGCGGTCGAGGCCGTGAAGCGCGGCGCCGCGGATTACCTCTCGAAGCCGTTCGATCACGACGAGCTCGTCTCCTGGGTCGATCACCACCTCGCCGTCGCGCGGTCCGGTCAGGGCGCTGCGCCCGTCGAGGTCGCGCCGGGCGCCGCGCCTTCAGCGCCGCCCGCACCTTCCACGCCGCCGGCCCCGGCCGACGACGAGCTCGAGGGGCTTGTCGGCGGCTCGGCGGCCATGCGGGAGGTGTTCGCGCTGGCGCGCAAGGTCGCGCCGAGCGAGGCGACGCTGCTCATCCTCGGCGAGGGCGGCACCGGCAAGGAGACGCTCGCCCGCGCCGTCCACCGGCTCAGCCCGCGGCGGCAGCTCCCGTTCGTTCCGGTCTACTGCGCGGCCATCCCCGAGGCGATGATGGAAGGCGAGCTGTTCGGCCACGAGCGCGGCGCCTTCCCCGGCGCGCACGCCGCGCGCGCGGGGCTCTGCGAGGCCGCGGAGGGCGGGACGCTCCTGCTCGACGACATCGCCGAGCTGTCCACGAGGGTCCAGGCGCGGCTCCTGCGCTTCCTCCAGACCGGCGAGGTGCGGCGCGAGGGCGCGAGCCGCGCCCGTCGCGTCGACGTGCGCCTCATCGCCACGACGCAGCGGGATCTCGTGCAGATGGTGCGCGACGGGTCGTTCCTGAGCGATCTCTACTTCCGGCTGCGCGTCCTCGAGCTCCGCCTGCCGCCGCTGCGCGAGCGGCCGGGGGACGCGGTGCGCATCGCCGAGTCGCTGCTCAGGCGGCGCGCGTGGACGACGGCGCAGACGCCGCTCGCGCTGTCGCGGGAGGCGCGCGCCGCCCTCGCGACCGCCCCCTGGCCCGGCAACGTCCGCGAGCTCGAGGACGCCGTTCACCGCGCCATGGTCCTCGCCGGGCGCAACGAGATCGAGCTGGTCCACCTCGGGCTCGACGCCGCCCCGCCGCCGCCCGCTCCGTACGTGGGCGCCCTCGAGGCAGAGTCCCCTTCCGACTCGCTCGAGGGCTATTTCCGCCGCTTCGTCCTGGAGCACCAGGCCGCGCTGACGGAGACCGAGATCGCCCGCCGACTCGGGATCAGCCGCAAGACCCTGTGGGAGCGTCGACAGCGGCTCGGGATACCTCGGCCGCGCTCCTGACGGATCGCAGGCGGGTCATTCGACGCTCGCCGCGGGCGGCCCTCCCCGGCAGCTCTATCCGCGGCTCCGCAGGAGCGCGCGCGTCTCCATCAAGATCTTCCCGAGCATGTTCCTGCCGACGCCCTCGGCGCCACATCCCCAGTAGTAGTCCGAGGGGGAGCTCTCGACGATCTCCTCGTCGCCCGTCGCCAGCAAGATCTCCCGGATGTCGGCGTGGGTCTCGAATTTGCGCAGGACCGCGCGCCTCATCACGTCATCCTTGACGCTCTCCCAGTCCGTGCGGAGCGGGAGCCGCCGATCCCGGCCCATCTCCTTCGCGAGCCTGGGCGTCGCGGCGAGGCGTACGCGCTCCTCGTGCTCGGTGCCGGCGAACCTCTGGGCCTGGAAGTAGTGCTCGACGGTGGGCCAGTAACGGCCATCCACCGCGAAGCCGTGGAGAGAGAAGTTCGAGAAGCAGCCGTACTCGTCCCTGGGAACGTAGAACGATAGGACCATGATGGCTCCTCTGACACCGGCTCACCGGCTCCCCGCCGCGACGCGGTCGAGGCGAGCGCTGCCCTGTCTCGTGTGAGTGCATTCACGGGCGTGTGGCCTCGCACGGCGCGAGCCTATCACACGCTGGAGGGCGGCGGGCGCGGGGCGGGTGACGTGGTCGATGCATGTGGACCGGACGCGCGGCGGCCACGGCGACTGCCCACGTCTCCCCGACATGCCGCCTTCCGGGCTGTCGGGCGCGCGCGCTCGGCCTGCCGCGACCCGGGCTGTCGGGCGCGCGCGCTCGGCCCGCCGCGACCCGGCTGCAGGGCGCGCCCGCGAAAATTGGTTGCATACCTAATCGTTTCGGGTCAGGGTTGCCGGGTGTTCGACCACTGCCTGTACTTCAACACGACGTCGCTCGCCCGGCTGCTCGAGCGCGCGTGGAGCGCGGCGTTCGCGCCGTTCGAGCTCACGCCGCCGCAGGGCTTCCTGCTGCGCGTCGTGCTCAGGCGCCCGGGGCTGTCGCAGCGCGAGCTCGCCGAGATCATGACGATCTCGCGGCCGACCGCCACGCGCATCCTGGACGGGCTGGTCGGCCGCGGGCTGGTCGAGCGTCGGACCGGCGAGGCCGACGCGCGCGAGCAGCACATCCACCCGACCCGCGCCGCCGAGCAGATCGCGGACGCGCTCGACGCGGCCAGCGGCGAGGTCACGAGGAAGCTCAAGCAGGTGCTCGGAAAGCAGGTGTTCGAGCAGGCCGTCGGGCAGCTACGCGGCATCCGCGCCGCCATCGGATAGCCGCCGCGCGCCCGGGCCCCGCCGGCTCGTCCTGATAGTTAGCTTGCTAATCGATTGCGACCGGACAACGACAAGGAACGGAGAACCACCATGCCCATCCTCAACGTCAAGATCAGCGCCCAGCCCAGCCCGGAGCTCGTCCGTCAGGTGACCGAGACCTTGCTCGACCTCACCACGCGCATCCTGCACAAGAAGCGTGAATTGACCGCCATCACCTTCGACTTCGTGCGCCCCGAGCACTGGGTGGTGGGCGGCAGGACCCTCGCCGAGCAGGGCAAGCGGAGCTTCTACTTCGATATCAAGATCGTCGACGGCACCAACACGAAGGACGAGAAGGCGGCCTACGTCGCCGCGGCCTTCGAGGCGTTCGCGCGGCTGCTCGGCGAGCTGCACGACGAGAGCTACATCCACGTGCACGACGTCCGCGCAGACGCGTATGGCTACGGCGGGCTCACGCAGGAAACTCGCTACGTGCGCAGCAAGCTCCAGCCCGGGTGAGCCGCCGGGCGCGCCGACATCGACGCCGCGAGGGCGCGGCGCGGCCTGGTGATCCGGTCGGGGAGGCCTGGTAGAGGTGGAGCAGGAGGCTCTCCCTGAAGAACCCTCGGCGGCTCTCGCCCTTCCCGTTGGCGCTCCTCGCGATCTCGTGTGGTCCCGCCGGCGGACCGGCCTCCGCGGCGCTCGCGCCGGCTTCGATCGCCATCCCACCGGCCCCGCCGGAGGCGCCGGTGCGCGCCGAGCCCGCCGGCCCTTCCGTCGACCCGTCGGCCCCGCTGGCGTTGCCGGCCGCCGCGATGCCGCCTGCGCCCTGGGTCGAGCCGCCCCTCGGGGAGCAGGAGCGCGCGCGGGCCGAGCGGAACCCGTTCAGCGAGCACCGCGAGATCGCCCTCGGCGCGCGTGTCGCGGTCTTCGCCGCGCCTGGAGACGGCGCCGGCGCCCCGGGCGGAGCCGGCGCCGCAGGCGGAGCCGGCGCCCCGGGCGCAGTCGGCGCCCCCGGCGCAGCCGCTGTCGGCGCCTTCGCCGTCCACGAGGACCTCGGCGTCGTCGGCCCCTTGAGGCTGCCCGCGGGCTTCACCTGGGTCGGCCTCACCGGCCAGCGGGACGACGCCCTCCACGTCGCGACGCCCGACGGCGCGCTCCACCGCGCCGCCGACGTCCGCGCCGCGCTCCGGCCCGACGGCTTCGAGCGGCGCGGCAGCGTCGCCGGCGCGACGGCCTGGGACGCCGCCGGCGGCCTCATCGCCGCCGCGGCGGGGGAGCGCGTCAGCGTCTCCGCGGACGAGGGCCGCACCTTCACCTCGGCCGTCGTCGCGCCGGGCAAGACGGTGCGCGCGGTGCTCGTGCGCCCCGACGGCGCGCTCGTGGCGCTCGTCGCCGCCGCCGCGGCGCCCGCGCGCGGCCGCCCGGCGTCTCCGGCGTCTCCGGCGTCTCCGGCGCGCCCGGCGCGCCCGGCGCCCCCCGCCGCGCCGGACACGTTCATCTCGTCGGATCGCGGCCAGACCTGGTCGCGCTCCACGTTCCAGCCGCGCGCGGTCGAGCGCGCGGGCTCCTGGATCTGGAACGGCGACCCTGTCTGCCCCGCCGTGCTGAGCCGCGACGGCCGGGCGTGGACCCGGGCCGCCCGCGCCGACCTGCTGCACGGCCTGCCGACCTTCGGCGCCGCGCTGCACCTCTCCGACGCGATCCGGGCCCGCGAGGCCGGCGCCCTCCGCTCGGCCCTCGTCCCGCCTGCGCCCGAGCCGCCGCCGCGCGGCGCTGCGGCGGTCGGACGGGAGCCGCCGTGCAAGGACGACGCGGGCGCGGGCGGCGTCATCGGCGGCCTCATGGGCGGCTACGGCGTCTCCTGCGAGGGGGCGCTGTGCCTGCTCGCGGTCCTCCCGCCGCGGCCGCCGCCGACGCGCACCTGGCTCGCGGCGTTCGGCGACGGCCTCTGCGATCCGGCGCGCGTGCCGCCCGGCGCCGCCTGCGCCGCGCACCTCGCGCGGCCGCCCACGTTCGCGGTCGTCGACCAGCGCGCGGGCGCCGTGGCGCCCGTCGCGGCGCCGGAGGGGTGCGCGCAGCCGGTCGCGCTGCGCAACGCGGCCGGCGTCGGCCTGCTCGTCTGCCGCGGCGGAGGCGGGGTCGCGGCGCTGTTCGTGCGCGGCGCGCAGGGCCCGTGGCGCGCCGAGGGGTCTCACGCGATCCCGGCCGACGCCGTGGAGCACCTCGCCGCGGCGCCGGACGGCACGCTGCTCCTGGTCGGTCCGACGCCGCCCGCGAGCGCCGCGCGGCGCGAGCCGCTGCAGCTGCTCGTGCGCAGCCCGCTGCCGCTCGGCGCGCCGCAGGCGTGGCGGCGCGTCGTGGTGCCGGACGGGGTCGCGGCGCTGCCGGCCCCTGGCGGCGCCGCGCTCCTCGTGAGCTCGCCCGCGGACTCGGCGGGCGGGCGGCTCGACGTGTCGCTGGATCGCCCGGGTCACCCGGCGCTCGCCCTCGCGCGCGGGGTCGAGGTGTCCCAGAACCTGACGAAGGTCGAGGTGCAGGGCGGTCGCGTGCGGTTCCGCGTGCTCCCGAAGCCCGCGCCGGAGCTCCTGGGCAAGCGCTGGCTCTCGCTGTCCGGGCCGCGCGACGAGCGGTGGCACGTGCTGACCCACGGCGGCGCGCTCGTCCCGGAGGCGCCGCCCCCGGAGACGCCGGCCGACGGGCGCCGGTTCGGCCCCGCGGGGCGTTAGCGCCCGGCACGATGTCGTATCGTGGTGGCCAAGATCACGCCCCATGAGCGACATGACTCGACGAAGGCCAGGTGCGCCTCTGGGATCGCCTGCATCTTGAGGTCCCGTTGCTGGAATTGAGCACTGGCTGTCCGTGGCCAGACGTCTGGCTGTCCGTGGCCAGACGTCTGGCTGTCCGTGATGCGACGTCCTCGAAGGCTGGTGTGTCGGCGCCGAGAGCGCCTGGTGCGCGATGAGGTCCCCCGACGGCCCATGGCCTGCTGCCGGACTGACGAGACCGTTGTTGCCGAGCCAGCGAGATGAACGTCCCAGACCACCACTCCATCGCGCTGGTAGCTTGCCCTCCCGTCCGGTGCCCGGAGCCATCGACGGCATGGCTGGCGCCGGCCACCATCGCGGTGGAGCGTGCCACCTCGACCACTCGGAGAATCCGCCCGACCTGCATCCCCAGGCTGGCGATGTACTCGCGTACGTCCTATGCGTGCGGCGTGGTGAAGGAGGGACGGCAGCGAGCCGCGCCCTTCTTCAGCACAGGAGGGGAATTTCGTGAATCATGCCAAGATCGCCACGATGAGCCTGGGCGCAGCGCTGGCGCTGGCGACGAGCGCTGCGGCCGCTCAGCCTGCGGAATGCACCACCCCGGCTGCGAAACAAACCTATGAGGCCGCGAAGAAGATGCGCGAGCGGTTCCTCGAGCAGCTCTTCGAGACATCGTTCGGATGTCGTGGCTTTGAAAAATTCGCGAAGAAGGTGGACGAGCTGACGGCGGGCATAACGGCCTCGGATCCTTGCGTGGTGGCAGGAATGCGCGATGCGGCCACCAGCACCATCAACAATCTCTTCTCCAGGTGTACCGGCTCCACATCCGAGGTCGAGCAGCCGCCCTTCTCGGAGTCGGAGTCGGAGACAGAGGCGCCTCTGTCGACGGGGGAGTGCGCGAAGAACGGCAAGGAGATCGGACTGATCTCCGCCGCCGCCTATTGCGAGATGATCAGGGGAGGAGCGCCAGAGCCGCCCCCGCCCCCGCCGCTATGCGATCTGATCGCCGCGCAGGCGTGCAGGAATGCGTTCATGGAGCATGTCCGCACGAGCTGTGCTACCGATCGGGCCAACCCGAGCTTGTATAACAAACTTGTCGAGTCCGCCTGCGCCCCGCCCTCCATGTGAACACAATCGGTCGCGCTCGCCGGTGCTCTTCGATGCCGGTGCTTGTGGCTGTCGAGACGGTCGCCGGGGAGCGGCGCCAGAGGATCTCAACTGGAAGATCCAAGGCCGTATCGAATGTTCAGCGTGTCGAACCACCGTGCGGGCACGACCTGGCCCGCGTCGTATACATGGCATCTGTAGTCCATGTTCATCTTCATCCGGAACATTTGATTCTGCCGACCGTCAGGGGTGCCGAGGCTATTCAGTACGATCCAGTAGGGTTCCTGAGGATCGTCGTTGTATCCGACAATCAGCATGGTGTGCCCGGCGTTCTTCTCGCTCGTGCTCGCGCCGCCTCCTTCGGAGGCCGTGACGCAGTACTGATCGACATCCAGCACATCCGACTCGCGACCGTCCCTCCACCAGTTCAAGAAGTGCTTGAAGTCTGATTGGCTCCGCAAGTGCATGCTGAACACGACGGGTCTGTCGGTGAGAAGTACGTCTTTGATCCTGGAGATCGCCACCCTTTGAGCTATCCACGGATCGCTCACTCCTTCCAGGACCGTGTCGATCTTCTGCGCGTCGATGGACACGATCGGGAAGTCTCTCGTCCATTCGTCTATTTCCCTGCAGTCCAGCGTGGATTCGTCCCACTCGCTTATGTTCTTGTCGTTGAATGATGCCTTGTAGTTCGACCAGGGGATCGCCTTCCCGCTCGTCTTGTACCAGTTCACGAAGTGCTGAAGGTTCAATGGGTGACAGCTGATGCAGTTGGTTCCGCCTTCGCACCGGCATGAATTGTAGTACTGAACGGAGAGCCGGGTGCTGGAGCTGAATCCTCGCTGGAGCGTCAGAGCGATTTCCATCGCGCCAGTCCCCGCCCAGGCGTAGCAGTTCTGGCACCTGCCCTGATCGCGCTCACGCGGATCGAGCGGCAAGTATACCGACAGGTCGTGCGACGGCGGGTAGGCTAGCTGCGCCGATTTGACGGGCGCCGCTTCGAAGAGCGATGCAAATCCCAGATCGCTCGAGGCTTCATTCTGAGTTTCGCGCATCAGCATCCAGCTCAGCAGAGTGCCCCGCTCGAGCTTCATGCTCGCGTCCTCGTGGATGTCCTTGATGCCAAAATCCTGCTTCGCGAGTGCGTTTCCGGAGAGGGTCAGGATCAGAGATGCGAACTGTACAGCCAGTGAGCCATTCTTGCTTCTGCTCATGATCGGCCTCCGTTTGAATTGAAATGAGCTGAGTCTGGATGGGGATCTGGGGCAGGGCGAGCGAAGCTCCTCTTCGCGTCACGCGATCGCTGTCGCGTCGAACGCGGTCCCGGAACCTTGAGGTGGGCGCCCCATGAAGCGCTGCAAGAGCATCGCTTCAGACAGCTATCCCTGCGCCCATGCGGCGAATCATCGGGGGATATCTGCGAGCGCTGCGCCAAGCCTCATGTGTGCAGAAGTGTGCGACGGCTGCCGTGCGTTGTTGCCATGGGTGCGAGTCAACTGGAAAGGCTCGCGGCGCTTCTTCGCCTCGGACACGCGGATCCGTCCGTTCTCGTCCGAGGTACGTTGCGGATCAGGATGGACGAAGGCAGGGAGGCGTCTGCCGACCAGGATAGACAGGGGCTGGGTGGCAACTTTCGCTCACGTTTCGCCCCGGTTGTGCGATGCTGGACCGCGAGGACGTATGCCTGCTTCGACGAGCGCGGTGAAAGCCGGTGGCCGGTCACGTTCATCGAACACCGCGTTCCTCACCGGAGAACTCCACGCCTCATTCATGAGTGGCCGAGCGCAAGCGTGAAGTTGCGAAGCAATACGTATCTCGCAGCCCAGAGCCCCGAAGGCGGCATGAGGGGCGCCCCACGCGTACCCTCTTTACCCTGATCGGAGCGAGCCCTGCTGTACGCACCGAAGGCAGGGCGGAGCGAGCGAACTCTGCACTTGCCGACCTCTGCAGTGGCCCCCTCGCGGGGAGCCTGTGCGTGAGTGTCAGTCTGCGGCGACAAGGCGTTTGGTGCTAGCCGCCGACCCAGGTCCTGCCTGTATGCTCCGCCGCATGGGGATGGATAACGCTGCTGGCGGCTCACCCGAGGCGCCGCTCTCCGGGTACCACGCCGACGACATTCTGCATCAGGGGCCTCACGTCGTCGTCTGCCGGGCGCGCCGCGCCGGCGACGGGCTGCCGGTCGTCCTGAAGGCGCTGAGGCCGGAGCGCGCGACGCCCCGCGAGGTCGCGCGGCTCCGCCACGAGCAGGCGATCGCGAAGGAGCTCAGTCACCCGGGCGTCGTTCGCGTCCTCGGCGTCGAGGAGCGCGCAGGGGCGCCCGTCCTCGTCCTGGAGGACTTCGGCGCCAGGTCGCTCGACGCCGTCCTCCGGGACGACGCGCTCGACCTGCCGACGACGTTGCGCATCGGCTGCCGCGTCGCGGGCACCCTCGCCGCGCTGCACCGCGCCGGCGTCATCCACAAGGACATCAAGCCGCACAACGTCCTCGTCCGCCTCGATCCGCTCGAGGTCAAGCTCACCGACTTCGGAATCGCCACGCGCCTCTCCCACGAGGTCCCCAGGGCCGAGAACCCGGACGTCGCCGAGGGGACCCTCGCGTACATGTCCCCCGAGCAGACGGGCTGGATGAACCGCAGCCTCGACTGCCGGACCGACCTCTACTCGCTCGGCGTCACGCTCTACCAGATGATCACGGGCTCCCTCCCGTTCGACGCGTCCTCCGCCATGGAGCTCGTGCACTGCCACCTCGCCAGGTCGCCCGCGCCGCCGCTCTCCGTGTCACCGCACGTCCCGAGCGTGGTCTCCGATATCGTCATGAAGCTCCTCTCCAAGGCCGCGGAGGATCGCTATCAGCATGCGGAGGCGCTCCAGGCCGATCTCGAGGAGTGCCTCCGGCGGTACGAGGCCGACGGCCGTATCGATCCCTTCCCGCTCGCCGCGCGCGACGCGGGCGGGGCGCTCAGCATCCCGGAGAAGCTCTATGGCCGCGAGGCCGAGACGGAGGCGCTCGTGGCCGCGTGCGGGCGCGCGGCGGCCGGCGCCACCGAGCTGCTCCTCGTCGCCGGGCACGCCGGCGTCGGCAAATCAGCCCTCGTCCACGAGGTCTACAAGGCCCTCGCGCACCGGCGCGGCGACTTCGTCTCCGGGAAGTTCGGCCAGCTCGCGCAGCGCGCCCCGTACGCGGCCATCGCCCAGGCGTTCGGCGAGCTCTGCAACCACATCCTGTCCGAGCGAGAAGAGCGCCTGTCGGCGTGGAGGGCCCGCATCGCGGCCGCGCTCGGATCCAACGGGCAGGTCGTCGTCAACGTCGTCCCCGAGCTCGCGCGCATCCTCGGCCCGCAGCCCCCGCTCCAGCCGCTCGGGCCGGGCGAGTCGCAGAACCGCTTCAACCTCGCGTTTCAGAGCTTCGTCCGCGCGGTCACGGACGAGCAGCTCCTCGTCGTCTTCATCGACGACCTGCAGTGGGCCGATCCTGCCTCGCTCAAGCTCCTCGAGCTCCTGCTCACCGAGCCGGAGGGCGGGGGACTGCTCGTGATCGGTGCCTACCGCGACGACGAGGTCGACGACGACCACCCGGTCACGAAGCTCCTCAACGAGCTGCGCGCGGCGAACGCGCCCGTCCGCGAGCTCAGGCTCCGGCCGCTCGGGCTCGTCGACGTCCGCCGGCTCGTCGCCGAGACCTTCCACTGCGGCCTCGACCGGGCGGAGCCCTTCGCGCGGCTCGTCCTGCAGAAG
The DNA here is from genome assembly GCF_051474675.1 of Sorangium sp. So ce406. Lineage (NCBI taxonomy): Bacteria > Pseudomonadati > Myxococcota > Polyangiales > Polyangiaceae > Sorangium > Sorangium sp. So ce406. Next base: position 3,600,671 of record NZ_CP150340.1, read on the forward strand.
ACCGCGGGCAACCCGTTCTTCATCACGCAGTACCTCCGCGCGCTCGCCGACGAGGGGATCGCGCGCTTCGATCCGGCCGCGGGCGCCTGGACCTGGGACATCGATCGGGCCCGGCGCGCGGTCGGCGAGAGCGTCATCGAGCTGATGGCCGCGAAGATCCGGCGGCTCGCGCCCGACGCGCAGCGGACGCTGCAGCTCGCCGCCTGCGTGGGCCACGAGTTCGACATCCAGACGCTCGCGCTCGTGGGCGACAGGCCCCCGGCCGAGGTGGCCGCGGCGCTCTGGGACGCGCTGCGGGACGGCCTCCTCGTGCCCCTCTCCGCCGACTACCGCTTCGTCCACTCCGGCGACGCGGCGGTCGCCGGCGAGCTCCTCGACGCGCCGTCCTTGCGCGTCTCGTACCGCTTCCTGCACGACCGCATCCAGCAGGCCGCCTACGCGCTCCTCGACGGGGCGGAGCGCGAGCGGCTGCACCGCCGCATCGGCCGGCTCCTGTCCGCGCGCGCCGCCGGCCCGGACGGCGCGGCCGCGGCCGGCGCGGATCCGGCGATCAGCGACGAGGACCTGTTCCGGATCGTGAGCCACCTCAACGCCGGCGCGGCGCTCATCGAGGACGCGGCGGAGCGCCGCGACTTCGTCCGGTGGAACCTCGCGGCGGGCCGTCGCGCCAGGGCCGCGACGGCGTTCGACGCCGCCTTCGGCTACCTGAGCGCCGCGGCCTTCGCGCTCGATCCGGAGCTCTCTGGCGGCGAGCGCGACCTGGCCTTCGACGTCCTCGCCGAGCGCGCCGAGGGCGCGTACCTGAGCGGCCGCCACGAGGACGCCGAGGCGCTCCTCGCCGCCGTCCTCGAGGGCGCCGCCTCGGACCTGGAGCGCGCGCGCGTGCACGGCCTGCGCGCGACCCTCCACGTGGCGCAGGGCCGCTTCCCCGAGGCGGTCGCCGAGGGGCGCCGCGGCCTGCGCCTGTTCGACGTCGACCTGCCCGGCGACGCCGCCGCGCTCGACGCGGCCGTCCAGGCGGAGCTCGCCGAGATCGCGCGGTGCCTCGGCGACCGCGGGGTCGACGCCATCGGCGCGGGCCCGGAGCTCGCCGACCCGGAGAGGCTCGCGGTGCTCAAGCTGCTCGCGTGCCTGGAGACGCCGGCCTACCTGATGGATCCGCGCCTCTACCAGCTCGTCGTCGCCAGGATGGCGAGCCTGTCGCTCCGGCACGGCAACTCGGCGCTGTCGGGCTGGGTCTACGTCACGTACGGCTTCATGGTGGCGGCGTTCCTGGGCCGCGTGCGCGAGGGCTACGAGATCGCGCGGGCGGGCGTCGCCCTCGACGACCGTCACAGCATGGCCGAGCTGAAGGCGAAGACCTGGTTCCTCTTCGCGGCCACGATGATGCTCTCCAGGCCGCACCGCGAGGCCCTCGACGCTTACCAGCGGGCCCTCGACGCCGCGATGGAGACGGGCGACTTCCTGTTCGGGAGGTTCGCCTCCAACCACATCGCCGTCATCAAGCTCAGCCTGGCCGGCGACGTCCTCGGCGTGCGGGAGGAGGTCGAGCGGTTCCTGCGCTTCGCCCGCCGCACCAGGGATCCGGTGTGCACGGCGATGCAGACCGTCGCGCGGCAGGTCATCGAGAACCTCGCGGGGCGCACCTTCGACCGCGCCTCGCTGAGCGACGCCTGCTTCGACGAGGCGGCGTTCGCCCCGACGCTGGACGCGCCGGGGCTCGCGACCCCTGCCTGCTGGTACTACACGGCGAGGCTCGCGCTCGTGTTCCTTTACGGGGATCACGAGGGCGCGCTCCAGATGGCGCTCCGCGCGCACGAGCGGCTCGCGGGCGGGGTCGGTCAGTACTTCGCGATCGCCGATCTGCCGCTCTACACCTGCCTCACCATCACGGCGCTCGGCCCCCGATCGAGCCTGGAGGAGAGCGACAGGCTCGCCGCGATGCTCGCCTCGAGCCACGACAAGCTCGTCGCGATCGCGCGGGACTGCCCGGAGTTTCGCCACATGGACCTGCTCGTCGCGGCGGAGCGGGCGCGCCTCGCCGGCGAGGCGACCGATCGCGTCCTCGCGGCGTACGATCAGGCGATCGACGCCGCGCAGCGCGCGGGGTACGTGCGTTACACGGCGCTCGCCTACGAGCTCTGCGGCCGGTTCCTGGCCGGGCGCGGCGGGGAGCGGCTCGCGCAGCCGTTCCTTGTCGAGGCGCACGACGCGTACGCGCGCTGGGGCGCGGTGGCCAAGGTGCGGCAGATGCAGGAGGCCCACCCCCGGCTGCTCAGCCGCGCGACCGCGCGGCGTCCGCAGGCGGCGGGGGGCGCGCTCTCGGATCTGACCTCGGTGGCCTCGAGCACGATCACGGGCGCGCGGCGCACGGCGCTGCTCGACGCGGCCGCGGTCATCCGGTCGGCGCAGGCGATCGCCCGCGAGGTCGACCTCGAGCGCGTCGTGGTGCGGCTCCTGCGCCTCGCCGTCGAGAGCTCCGGCGCGCAGCGGGGCGCGCTGATCCTGGAGCGCGGCGAGGGGCTGCGCGTCGAGGCCGTCGCCGAGGACGGCGCCGAGGTGCGCGTGGGCCCGCCGGCGCTCGTCCGCGAGAGCGGCGCTGTCGCCCCCCGTGTGATCGACATCGTCACGGGGACGAGGAGCTCGGTCCTCGTGGGGGACGCCGCGCAGGACGCGCGGCTCGACGGCGACGGTTATGTCGCGTCGCGGAGGCCGCGGTCCGTGCTCGGCCTTCCGATGGTGAGCCAGGGGCGCCTGACGGGGATCCTCTATCTCGAGAACAACGCTGCGCCCGACATCTTCTCTCCCGCCCGGCTCGATCTGTTCGAGCTCATCGCCTCGCAGGCCGCCGTCGCGCTCGAGAACGCGCTGCTCTACGGCCGCGTCCAGGCGACGAGCGACGTCATCCGCCGCGACAAGGACGCGCTCGAGGCGGCCGTCGCCGAGCGCACCGCCGAGCTCTCCGCGGCGAAGGCGCGGCTGGAGGAGGAGCTCGCCGAGCGGGCGCGCGTCGAGCGGGCGCGGGCCGAGCTCCAGGACGATCTCATCCGTATCCAGCGCGACCGGCTCGCGGAGATGGCGTGTCCGCTCATCCCGATCACCGACCGCATCATGGCCATGCCGCTGATCGGGAGCATCGACACGGAGCGCGCGAATCAGGCGCTCGAGACGGCGCTGCGCGGCGTGTCGGACACCGGGGCGCAGGTGGTCATCCTGGACATCACCGGCGTGAGCGTCGTGGACAGCGCCGTCGCGGCGACCCTGTTGCGGACCGCGGCCGCGCTGCGGTTGCTCGGCGCCGAGGTGGTGATCACCGGGGTTCGCCCGCAGGTGTCTCGCGCCCTGGTGAGCCTCGATATCGATCTGGGAGGGCTCGTGATCCACTCCACGCTTCAGCGCGGCATCGGCCATGCGCTCCAGCGGACCGGCGAGGCTCCCCGCCTCGCGGAGATGGCCTCTCGTGGCCGGGGAGCCCAGCGCGACGCGCCCCGCTGAGAGAGCCTGGCATACTGTCTGTTGATCCGAAGCCCACAGGACGCGCCGCACGTCGCGAGGTTGAGATGAGGCGACTGCCGCGTGTGCGGCGGCGCTGGAGCGCGCTGCGCGGCGGGGGTACGATGCGCGCCAATGAACCGCGCCGCGATCGTTCGTGACACGCTGATGCGACTGCTCCCGATAACGCAGGGGGCCTGGCAGATCACGCTGGGGAGCTCCGATCCCGACGATGCGGTGACGGAGCGCGACGGCGACGTGATAGCAGAGATCGGCGTATGGACGCGCGACGAGGAGGGAGCTGTCGTCGACGTGAAGACGCAGGAGCTGCCGATCGTCCAGGGCGCGGGGGAGCCCACGGCGCCGCGGCTCGTCGCCTACCTCGAAGGGTGGGTCAAGGCGCTGCCAGCGCTCGTCGAGCAGGCGAGCCGGGTGGACCCGGCGTTCATGCCGATCGACATCATCTGTCCTCCGGCGCTGCGCGAGCAGGGCGTGGAGGACGTGGACGGGTTCGCCGCGCTCATCCTGCGCGAGGACGGGCCGATGCGCGCGTGGAGGGCGGAGATCGCGGGGGAGGGGCCGTACGAGCTCGATGAGGCGACCTGGGAGGCGTTCCTCCAGACGGCGCGGCCCGAGTCCGACGAGGAGCTCGCCGCCCGCCGCGCCTCCGCGCTCGACGCGGCTATGAAGCGCCTCGGGCAGGTGGAGGCGAAGCTGCGCGCGGTTCACGGCGTGCGGCTCCCGCGCCACGTCGGTGTCTTCTGGGGCTTCTATTCGAGCCTCTCCGATGCAGAGCTGGAGGCGTATCAAGGGCTCGACCTCTATCGGCCTTTCGGCGTGCTCGAGTGGTTCGAGGAGGGTGGGCTCGGGCGCGCGCCGCGCGACGGGCTGGACGAGCGGCTCGACGCGCGCTTCCGCTGCGACGCGCCGGAGTTCCTGAGCATGCTGGGCGGCTCCAGTGACGGGCAGCATTTCGGGCTCTGGTACGACGACCCGGCGCACCTGCCGAGCGGCGTGGTCGAGAACTACGCGCGGGACTCGGCCGAGAACTGGTGGGCCGGGCCGACGCTGCTCGCCGTGGTCTCCAGGCACCTCGACGAGATCGAGGGGGAGTACCTGACCTCGGAGTATCACGAGGATGTCGCGCAGGCGGCCTGTCGGGTACGCGTCGTCCGCGAAGCGATCGATGCGTTCGCGCAGGCCGAGGAGGCGGCGCTGGCCGAGGACGCGCCGGACCTGCTGCTCGCCTACGAGGACCGCAAGGAGCTGCCGGAGATCGTGTGCGGCGTCGGCGTCGTCGGCCGCGACGGCGAGGGCTTCACGCCGCCCTACCTCGCCTCCGGCGCGCATTTCAGCGGGCGTGAGTTCCGCGATGAGCCGGAGCGGACGCGGGCGCTGATCGCCGACGCGACGGCGGTGCTGGACCGCGGCGAGCCGCTCTACGCGCTGGCGCTCGGGCGGGATCTGCACTGGGCCGATCCCGACGAGTTCCGCGCCGACGCGCTGGCGCTGATGACGCGGGGCTACCGCATGCTGGGGCGCGAGGCGCTCGCCGCGATCGCCGAGGTGCACCACGCGAACCGCGATCTCGCGCACGTGGGCATCTACGACTGAGACCGCGGCGCGAGGGCCCGCTCCCGTCCCTGGAGCGGCCCGGGCGCGGCAAGGGGAGCGCGCCTTCACGATATCACGAGGACAGAGCCGCCCCGATCTGGCTGTCCGTGGCCAGACGTCTGGCTGTCCGTGGCCAGACGTCTGGCTGTCCGTGGCCAGACGTCTGGCCACGGCGTCGCGCCTCACGCCGGCGGCGCGGAGAGCGCCTCGGCCAGCGCGTCGCCGAGGTGAGCGGCGTCGTTCCAGACGACGACGCGGTAGCCGCTGCCCGGGTCGTGCTCGATCAAACAGACTCCCGTGTTGGCCGGCACCTGCAGCGCCGTCAGCCCGCCGGCGTCCATCTGGAGCATCCGCCCAACAGCGGTCTTGATGGCCGCGCCGTGGGACACCACCCCGACCGCCTCGCCCGCGTGCCGCTCCGCGATCCGGTCGAGCGCGCGCATCATGCGATCGCCGAGCTCCGCGTACGTCTCGCCGCCGCCGCGCCGGACATCGACGCCGCGCCGCCACGCGGCCCACTCCTCGGGGAAGCGCGCCTGCACCTCGGCGCGGCTGAGCCCCTGCCAGGCGCCGAGGCTCACCTCCCGCAGCGCAGCGTCCGCGACGGCCTCGAGGTTCAGCGCCGAGGCCACGCGCTCCGCCGTCTCCGCGGCGCGCTCGAGGTCGGAGCAGTAGATCGCCGAGAGCCGGATCCGCGCGCCGGCGAACCGCCCCGCGAGCCGCTCGGCCTGCTCGCGCCCGCGCGCGTTGAGCCCGCGCCCCGCCTGTCCCTGGAAGACCTGCGCGCGGTTGTCGTCGGTCTCCCCGTGCCGGATGAGCATCAGCTTCGTTGTGGTGGCGTGCACGATGGCCGCACTGTAGCAGGGCGCGCGCGGCGCGACGGGACCGCTCCGCGCCGCGCTGCCGGACAGGTTGGCGCGAGGAACCAGGCGCGACGGCGCTGACAGGCGCTCTGCGCCTCTGATACGGTAACCCCCTCCAGGAGACCGCCATGCCTCGCTTGAACCAGATCATCGCCATCGAGAAGGGCGTCAAGGCCCGCTCCCACCAGCGCCTCACCGAGGCGCACCACGCGCTGCAGAAGCCGGCGCTGCTCTCCGGGATCTCGCGCACCTACCGGGCGAAGGACGAGGAGGGGGAGCAGCTCCCGCCCGAGGCGACGCGGGTGCAGGTGAAGGCCGAGGACATCATCCGGAGCACGGTCGATATCCTGGGCGAGCTCTTCGACGTCACGGCAACCAAGGACTACACCAACTGCAAGGCGCGCGCGGACGTGGTGGTCGACGGCAAGGTGCTGCTCACGGGGGTGCCGGTCACCTACCTGCTCTTCCTCGAGAAGCAGCTCGTCGACCTGCAGACCTTCATCAAGAAGCTGCCGGTGCTCGACGCGTCCGAGAGCTGGACGTTCGATCCCTCCGCGGACTCCTGGGCGACCGAGCCGGTGCAGAGCGCGCGGACCAAGAAGATCCCGCGCAACCACGTCAAGGCCGAGGCGACGGACAAGCACCCCGCGCAGGTGGAGGTCTATCACGAGGATGTCGTGGTCGGTTACTGGAAGACGGTGAAGTTCTCGGGCGCGCTGCCGGCGCGGCGCATCAACGAGCTGCTCGATCGGGTGGAGAAGCTGCAGAAGGCGGTCAAGTTCGCGCGCGAGGAGGCGAACAACCAGACGGCCGAGGAGCAGAAGGTCGGGGCCGCCGTCCTCGGGTTCATCTTCGGTACGTGACCGCGCGCCTGACCGCGCGGTTGCTCGCGTGCCCCGGCGGCGCTTGCGCCGCGGCAGCCGGGGGGATATCGTGGCGGCGGAGTGCAAGTTGAAGCTCAAGCTCAGCTTGATGGGCACGGCGCCCCAGTGCAGGTTCGAGTCCTGCCCCCGCCACTTCATCGTCGTCTTCACGGCGGGGTAGCCCAACTCGGCAGAGGCAGCGCTGGCCCGTTCAACGGTCTCAAGCTCTCACTCCAGGCTCGAGCATTCGCCGCCGATCACCCAATCGAACGGGAGGAGGCTTGAATCGTCGGATGCTGGTTCAATTCCAGCCTGGCCAGCCCGCGCTGCGGTAAGGCGTTGCCTTACCGCAGCGCGGCGCCGGGGCGCTCCCGCCCCGGCGCGCGGAACACGATGGCCGGTAGTTCAATGGCAGAACACGGCGGTGTAAGGACTGACCTCTGACCTTAAACGTGTGGGTGTGCGCAGAGGGCGGCAAACCGAGGCCCGGGATCAGGCCAGAGTCCCGGGCCTCACCTATTTCAGGCGCCCCCGTCTGGCAGGCGCCGGCCCGCCCCCGCGCCGGGCGGGGCCCGATCCTCAGCGCGCCGTCGGGTCGTTGACGCGTCCCGCGAAGAGGATCGCCTGCGTCGACACGTCGCGGATGAAGAAGAAGAACGGGCGGTCCAGGACGATCGCCGCGGGCGGAGCCGGGAGATTCGAGCCCGTGGAATTGAGGATGACCGCGGTCGACCCTGATGCCTCGGTCCCGGCCTCGTTCACGTCGATCCTCGCCGCGTGGATGACCTTGTGGATCCAGATGGGGGGGGTCACGACGATGCCCGTGAAGTCGGCCTTGCTGCCGAAGGCGACCCCCATGCCAAGCGCCTTGAGCGTTTCGTTGAGAGGGGCGGACGTGCCGAACGAGAACTTCGGCATCGTGATATCGACCGGCTGCTCGTAGGTCGAGTCGATGATCGCCTCGAGCGCCGCGCCGTCGAGCGACTCCTCGAACGCGTCCGCGGTCCCCTTGGCGGGCAGCACGACGAACATCGAGACGGCGGACCCCGCATACGGGATCCCCACCGCTTCCCAGCCGTCGCCGGCGCCGTAGCTCCCCTGATGCATGCCGCGCATCATCTGGGCGGTGACGCTCGAATCGTCGCCGCGCTGGAACGCCCCCGGCTGCGTCGCGTCCTTCTCGAACGCCGTCTTCCACGCGGCGTTGAAGTAGACGGCGTTGACGAGCACGGCCACCGTCTCCGGCGTCACGTCGTCATCGAGGAGCTTCGGGATCTTGCCCTCTGTCCGGTCGCTCACCCACGCGTTGATGAGCCCCTCGGCCTCTTTCGTGGCGGTGAGGAAATCCGCGAGCCGCACGTGCGCGCCATAGTGCTCGCCGAGCACGTTCAGGAACGGCTTCTCGATCGGCATATCGATCTGCGCCCAGATCGTGTTGGCCGTGCGGAGCCGGAAGCCGCCGTCCTGGGCGTGTTTCTGGATCTGGAGCTCCACGTCGTTGAACGCCGGATGCAGCCGCTCCTGGGGGAGCTCGAAGCGCATCGCCGCGGCCATCGCCTGCTCCGTCGTTGTCCGCGCGCCCGCGTAGGTCATCGCGAGCGCCGTCGAGATGCTGAGAGGCGCGTAGACGACGTTCTCTGTCGCGCTGTGGAGCGCGCGGCCGATGTCGAGCGCGAAGCTCGCGTTGTTGCGCGCGAGCGACGCCCGATCCTCGGCCGAGACGTCCGGATTCTCGATCCGCGTCACGTCCGAGGGCACAACGCAGCCGGGCTTCACCTCGAAGCACTCGACGGGGGCCTCGACCGAGCCGCCCCCGCCCTGGCCGCCCCCTCCCGCGTTCCCGCCCTGGCCCGAGCTGCACCCAACCAGGGCTGACAATCCCATGGCCGTCAACCAAGTCGCCGTTCGCATGACGCTGGGTATCAGCAGGCGGCGTGCCAGCGCAGCTCCCCGCGGAAATCACGTCGTCGCGCCCTCGAACGTGCCATGTGCAGCCGACCCATCAGACCAGGTTGTGCCACAATGAGCCGCACGACAGCGCTACGAGTGAGACGTCTGGCCACGGAGAGCCAGACGTCTGGCCACGGAGAGCCAGACGTCTGGCCGCCCGCTACTTCCCCGGCGCGAACGGTCCCATCGATACCCTCCGGGCCCACGTCCCGCCCTCGCGCACGACGCGGTGGACGTGGACTCGATAGCTCACGTCGCCGCCGACGCCGTCGCGTGCGATCTCGATCTCGTTGTAGCCGTTGTGCTCTTGCACCTCGCGGCTGGACAGCGACGGCGCCGCGGCGATCCGGATGGTCCAGTCCTCGTGCCGCTCGGGCCATTGCTCCTTGCCGAACCAGCCTGTGTGGCAGTGGCCGTGGAGCACCAGGCAGAACTCCTTGTGGACGAGCGCGTCCTTCACCTCGCCGGCGTTGATCAGGCCGCCGAAGCGGGCGAGCTCGGTGGCCGGGAGCGGCGACACCGGGTGGTGCAGCACCGCGATCTTGATCGGCGCGTGCCATTGCGACCGGCGCACCCGCTGGAGGTCCGCGTCGTGGACCAGGCCGGGATCGATGCGCGCCACGTGGTCGCGCAGGACCGCGGCCCGCTCGGCGTCCGGCTCGTCCATGGCGCCCTGGCGCAGGCGGCCGATCAGCGACAGGAGCTCATCCCGCACCGGGTCCGCCTCCTGCTGCCCGCCGAACTCCGCCGATCCGAGCAGCGCGAACTCGACGCCGAGGTCCGCGTACCGCGCCACCGCGAGCGCCCGTGTCTCGGGCGGCTCGTCGAGCCGCGGCCGCGCGCAGCGCGGGTGGTCGTCGAACGCCCTCGCGAAAGGGACGTGGCGCGCCTGCGTCGCGGCCTGGGCCGGCCCCGCGGCCTGCCGCCAGTCGACGTCGTGGTTGCCGCCGACGAGGAGCACGTTGGGCTCGTCGGGCGGCAAGCGCGGGTGATCCGCGAGGTGCCTGCAGATCCTCTCGAGCCACACCCGCGCCTCGGCGTACTGGGCGTCGTCGGCCCACTCGGCGACGTCGCCCGAGATGACGAGCAGGTGGGGCGCGCGGCCGGCGGCGGCGAGCTCGGCGACGTGGTCGACGTAGTGATCGCACACGCGCGGGGCGCCCAGCCCCGGAGCCATGGTGTCGCTGTGCTTGCCTTTCTCCTTCACGTCGACGCGCTCGGCGGCCTTCGGGCCGAAATGGATGTCGGAGACGTGGTGGATCCGCAGCGGGCACAGGTTCGCCTCGAGGATCGGATCGGCGAGCACGGAGCGCCCGCCGCGCCGCTGCACGAGGCCGCATCGCTCGAGCAGATCGACGTTCTCGTCGCGGGGCGCCGCGCCGCGCGCGATGTCGCGGAGCGCGCCCCGCTGCGCGTCGGTCAGCCCGTCGTCGAAAACGGCCCGGTGGTAGGCGAACTCCCGGAGCTCGCTGCGTACTCGCGCCGTCCAGAGCAGCGTCCACGGCTCCTTCACCAGATCGGGCGACTGCTCCGCGATCTCGAACACGAACTCGAGCAGGAAGGGATTGCGGCGCCAGATGGCGGGCAGATCCGGGAGGAGCGCGCGCGACGCCTCGGTGCGGGCGAGCCTCTGCGCCTCGTCGGGCGTGAGGGGATCGAGGAAGCGCATGTCGCGCGAGGACAGGAGACCGGTGTCCCCGTCTGCGGCGCGCTCGAGCGCGATCCACTCGGCGGGGCTCATGGCGAGGAGCACACGCGTGCTGCTGCCGTAGAGGTCGCCGCACCACCTCAGGAAGGCGGTCGCGTCGCGCGGGGTGCCGCCCTTGCCGGCGAGCTGCGGCTCGTCGAGGAGGAGCGTCGTCCCCGGCGGCACGACGGGCAGCGTCGGGCCGGCCTTGCGGAGGTCCATGTAGCGCACGTTCATCCCGCCGGCGCTGCCGAGGTGGTGCTCGAGCGCCTTGAGCGTCCACGTCTTTCCCGCCCTGCGCGCGCCGACGAGCGGCCAGACGACGCCGTTCGCGGGCAGGGACAGCAGGAGATCGAGGAGCTGCCCGTGGTCGCGGACGTCGCGCTCCGGCGAGTAGGGTCTCCTCACGTCGAACGCGCGCATCACGATGTTCTCCCTGGCTCCCTGGCCACCCGTCTGATCCAGTCGAAGAACGGCGGATCGGCGAGCCATGTCCCGAGCGCGTCGCAGAGCCCCGCGTCGCAGAGGACGGCGACGTCCTCGGAGGGCAGCCGGCGCACCTCGGGCAGCGCGGCGTCCGGCGCGCCGCGGAGCGCGCCGAGGACGCCCCGCGCGCGCGCCGGGAGCTCGGCCCAGCGCGCCCTGAAGAAGGCGGCGTCGCGGTCGAGGAGCAGGCGTTGCTCGTAGAGGTCGCGCACGCCCGCGCGCTCGACGAGGGCGCGGCGCTGGCCGGCGCGCACGGCCTGGACGAGGGCATAGCCCATGACTTGCAGATAGAACGGCCACGGCCCGCAGAGCTCGACGATCCAGCGCGCGGTGCGCTCGGCCTCCAGCGGGACGTCGGGAGGCGCGGTGTCGACGAGGAAGCGAATCGCGTCCGCCTCGGCGAGGGGACCGAGGTTGACCGGGGTGACGTCGTTGCCGAACGACGAGCCCGGGGCCGCGGCGAAGGCGTGCTCGACGACGGTGACCCAGTCCCAGTGCGAGCCGACGAGGACGACGCTTGTCTGCTCCTGGCCGACGGCGCGGAGCCAGGCAAAGACGGTGGCGTCGGCCTGGTGGAGGTTGGCGACCTCGTCGAGGAGGAGAACGGCGTTGCCGGCGGCGGAGAGGCGGTCGCGCAGCGTGAGCGCGGGGGTGGCGTCGGACTGGAGCGAGGGGTCGAGGAAGACGGCGAGCTCGTCGGCGGTGCGGAGGGGCGAGGCGCGGCCTTCCAGGGTGCGGTGGTGGACGGCGCGGGTGGGGGAGAGGCGCGCGGCGAGGTGGTGGAGGATCGAGGTCTTGCCCGAGCGGCGCGGGCCGCGGAGGACCGCGGGGCTGCGGCTCTCGATGAGGGCGAGGAGCTCGGCGAGGACGGGGGCGCGGCCCGGGAGAGCGGAGGCGTCGGTGAGGGCGGGGCCGGGGCGGAAGGGGTTGGGGAGGGGGGCGGCGGCGGAGGGCGAGGGCGGCTCCGGGGCGAGCGCGCCGCGGGGAGCGGGCGGGGGAGGGGGAGCCGTGGGAACACGGGGAGGCAGGGGAGCGTCTGCTGTGGCCGGGATGAAGTGCTCCTCGCCATCCCAGGGGACGCCGCCCCCATAGCCATGCTTGGCGAGCTCCTCCTCGAGGTTGTCGCCGCTGAGATCGCCGGCGAGGGCCGCCTTCACCTTGTCGGGGCGGTGGAGGACGTCGCAGAAGCCGGCAAGCGGCAAGTAAAGCGTGGTCATCGAGTCGGGACGGCGAAGGGCGAGGCGGAAGTGATCTGTCTCAGCATCGCCGAACAGGCAAAATCCTCCAGCGGTGTGAGTGAGCGTGGATCGGCCAGCAGACTCAAAAGAGCCGAGGAGCTTGCGCTGTGCCACGCTCCAGATCCGCACGGAGCCATCGAAATCCGCGCTGGCCAGACGATCGCCATCCGGATGCCAATCGAGATCCGTGATCGGGCTTGAATGGCCCTCAAGGCAAGCTAGCTCTTCGCCGGTCTCCGCGCTCCACACGCGCACTGACCTGTCTTCGGAAGCCCCCGCGACACGTTCGCCGTCCGCGTGCCAGGCCACGGCCATGGCGCCCAGCGGATGATCCACGAGCCGAGCGAGCCACTTGTCGGCGTCCGCATCTCCGACGTGGCTCGGCGTGGCACCTCGGGGGCGCGCCCGTTGAGCGCGCGCCAGACGCTTGCCGGCTGCGTCCCGGTCAGGAGTCACGCTCGATCTCGAGTCGCGCTTCAGGCGAGCTAGCTCTTTGCCCGTGCTGATATCCCATACACGCACCGTATGATCGTCTCCCGCGCTGACCAGATAATCGCCGCCACGCTGCCAGACCAGGATTGCGATCCTGTGCGAATGGCCCTCGAGGCGAAGGAGCTCCTTGCGGGAGACCACGTCCCATATGCGCACGGTCCTGTCGTCTCCTGCGCTCGCCAGGTGCTCGCCGTCCGGATGCCAGGCCACGGTGAGCACCCGGTCCGAATGGCCCTCGAGGCGAAGGAGCTCCTTGCAGGCGGAGACGTCCCATACGCGCACGGTCCTGTCGTCTCCTGCGCTCGCCAGGCGCTCGCCATCCGGATGCCAGGCCACGGCCATCACCCCTCTGGAATGCCCCTCGAGGCGCGCGCTCTCTCTGCCGGTGCTCACGTCCCATATGCGCACGGTCCTGTCGTCTCCTGCGCTCGCCAGGCGCTCGCCGCTCGCATGCCAGGCCACAGCTCGGACCGACCTCGACTGACCCTCGAACCGGGCAAGCTCCTTGCCGGCGCCGGCGTCCCAGAGCCGTACCGTCCTGTCGAATCCTGCGCTCGCGAGGCGCCGTCCTGACGGGTGCCAATCCAGCGATCTGATACCGCCCACGTGACCCTCGATCCGGGTGAGCTCCTCGCCGGTGCTTGCATCCCATATGCGCACGGTCTTGTCATGGCCCCCGCTCGCCAGGCGCTCGCCGTCAGGAGCCCAGGTGATCGCGACGACCCAGTTGGAGTGCCCCTCGAGTAGCGCCTTCTCTTCGCCGGTGCTCGGGTCCCAGATGCGTATCGTCTTATCATAACCGCCGCTCGCGAGGAGCCGGCCGCTCGGGCTCCAGGCCACGGCCAGAACTCTGTGGGAATGACCGGTGAGGCGAGCCAGCTCCTGTCCGGTATCGGAGTCCCGGAGGTGCACCGCTGCTCCTTCTCCGGCGCTCGCGAGGCGCCTTCCGTCCGGGTGCCAGGCGACGGCCGTGGTGGCCCGTTGCTCGTGCAAGATCCGAGCGAGCACGCTCCCGGTCGCGGCGTCCCAGAGGCGCAGCGTCCTGTCGTCCCCGGCGCTCGCCAGGCGCTTGCCATCCGGGCTCCAGGCCACGGTCCTGACCACGTCCGAGTGGTCCACAAAGCGAGAGAGCTCTCGTCCGGTCGCGGCGTCCCAGAGGCGCAGCGTCCTGTCGTCTCCGGCGCTCGCCAGGCGCCTGCCGTCCGGGCTCCAGGCCACGGCCAGCACCCGATGCGAGTGGCCTACCAGGCGAGCGAGCTCCTTGCGGGTCGTCGCGTCCCAGAGGCGCAGCGTCGCATCGTCTCCAGCGCTCGCCAGGCGCTTGCCGTCCGGGGCCCACGCAAGCGCAGTGATTGAGCCAGTATGTCCAGACACCAGCTCCGCAGGCGCCTGAGAAGACGCCATGGCCGGTGCGTACCTGCGCTCCGGAGGCGTGCTCCTCCCCAGCGCCACGAGGGCGGTGACGTCCGCGCCGTCGGCGAGCACACGGTTCCAATCGCAGCCAGTCCACGTGGACTGCCGGAGCACCGCGCCGGCGAAGGCCGCCTCGTCCATGACGGCGCCGTGGGCCTCGACTTGGGTGAAGTCCGTTCGGTGCGCTGTCACCCGCCGGAGGATCGCCTTGTCGAGCTTTGCGCCCGACACCGTGGCTCCGCTCATCACGGCGCCCGTCAGGTCCGCTCCGGAGAGATCGGCGCCGGCGAGGATCGCATCCTCGAGCCTGGCGCCGGCGAGGCGCGCCCCCCGCAAGTCCTCGCTGGCGAGCTGCGCCCCGCGAAGATCCGCGCCGTCCGGGAGCCAGCCAGTCGCATCCTCTGCCCATCGAGAGAGGCCGAGGAGCAGCCGCAGGGCGTTCTCGGCTGCCTCCCCGGGCCGAGGTGCCGGCTGGCGATCCGTAGCCAGGAACGATTGGACCGCGCGGACCGCGCCCGCGTGCTTGGGCTCGCCCGCGTTCCTCAGGATCTCGCCGACAAAAGCGGCGACCTCCTGCGTGATCGGCCTCGTCCGGAGCGCCTCCTCCGGCCGCTCAGGCAGAGTCGCCACCAGCGCGCGGGCCAGGAAGTACTCGAGGAACGACTTGTGTGCGAAGCGATACCCCTCATGGCCATCGCGCACGAAGAACGCGCCTCCCTGGATCTCCAGGAACGCCGCGCCCGGCGGCATGCCTTCGGGCAGGAGGGGGAAGAGGCGAGCGCGGACCGAGCTCTGGAGCTCCTGCCACGTACAGGTCGGCTTTCCTGAGCGCCAGAGCTGCTCGGCGAGCGCCTCGGCGAACTCCTTCTTTTGCTCGTCCGTGAAGCACTCCGGGTCCTCCTTGCGCGTGTTGTCGAGCCACCGCTTCAGGTACGCCTCGTACAGATCCGCCCGGCCGACCTGCGCCCCGGGAGCGAGATCGTCCAGCGTGGCCAGCACCATCCCGAGCAGCAGCGGCCGCTGTACCAGGTCCTTGAGGTCGTAGATCCCGGCGATGCGCTCGAGCGCCGCGCCGGCGCCGCCCTCTCCACGGATCTGTCGCACGAGGTCGCGCACCTGCTCGTCGGTGAACGGCTGGATGATGAAGCGCCGGATCCCCGCTGATGCGCCGAGCGCCTGCGCCAGAGCGCTCTCCGTCGTCGTGGTGAGGTGCGCCTCGCTGGGAAAGTAGTTGTCGCGCGAGGAGACCATCACCTTCCCGCCGCCCTCTGCGACCTCGAGTAGCCCGGAGAGCCGGCCGGCGAGCTCCGCCGCCTCCAGGCGGGTCGCCATCTCGTCGAAGCCGTCGAAGCAGGGGACGATCAGTCGGTGCTGGGTGAGGAGCCGCAAGGCGGCGCGGTTCTCGGGATTGTCATCGAGCCGGGCGGCCTGCAGCAGGAGCTGCTCTGCGCTCGCAGATGGGGACGCGCCGGCGAGATTCACGACGACAGGCAGCGGCCTCTGTCCTGACTCCCAGCGCCCGCAAGCCCACGCGGCGAGCGCGGTCGACTTGCCGAGGCCGAACTCGCCCAGCATGAGGGCCGTCTGTTCGCCCGACGACAGCCACGCGTCGAGGGCGCCTAGCATGGGCGTCGCCTCGCCCCCGTCGACCCGCGCGTCAGGCTCCACGAACCTGCCGTCGACCTCATGCAATCGCTGATCGCGGAGCGCTGTGATCACCGCGCGCGCCCCGCCGAAGCGGGCCACGAGGTCCGCGATCCGGGCCATCATGGCGTCCGGCGGGATCACTTCATGGACGGCATCCTTCAGTCCGGCCTCGGCCAAGGCGGCGACCACGGCGTCCGAGCAGCCCTCAACCCACCCGTCACCGTCTGCGGTCCACACGGTCCATCCTTCGCCTCGGGAGGATGCGACCAGGATCGCGGACATCGTATCGTGAGCATCTGACGAGATGCTCACGGTTGCGACGCGCTTCCTTCCCTCCGCGGTCGCGAGAAGAAACAGCGTCTCGGCCGCGCGGAGCTGATCGTCCGAGATCGTCGCGACGCGATGACCCTCGTCCGGCATCTCGCCGAGTCGGCGCGTTCCGGCAGCTCCGGGAGCGCGCCGGACGGAGTCCTTCATGGCAGAGCTCAGATCGGAGGGGGAACGGCCGAACGAGAGAACCCACCCTCGAACCCTCGACGTCCCGAGCCCCGCCGGGTCCAGCCCTACCGGCAGCACGACCTGAAGCTGTGGCAGCGCTTCTTCCCGCGCGCTCTCCGTGGCCTCCGGCGCGCCGCGCACCGCCTGCGCCAGGGCCCCGAGCGCCGCTGCGCCGTCGCTCGTCCACTCGCCCGGCCCCCGCCGCGCATCCGCCGCCTTCCGGAGCCGCGCCTCCACCTCGGCGAATCCCGCTCCCCGTGCCTCCCGCTCCGTCATCCACGCGAACACCACGTCCGCGGCCGCTCCCGCCATCACCGCCCGCAGCTCGTCGAGCGGCAGCACGTCCGCCGGAACCACGACCTCCCGCGTGAACTGCCGTACCTCTTCCACGCTCGTCATCCTGTCGAGCTCGCCGTAGAGCCGCCTGAGCCGCCTCCCGCGCGTCGCGGCCCCGGACAGGGCGCCCGCGTTCAGCAGCACGCCGCGCGCGCCCTCGAGCCGTGTCGCCAGCGCCTCCAGCGCCTCGTCGTCGTCGCGCTCCAGCAGCTCACGCGCCGCATCGAGCCACCGCGCATACGCCTCGCCGGCCGGATGCCCCCGGTACAGGAGCGTCGCCTCCGCCACCGGCAGCACGGGTCGCGGCGTCGCGTACTGCGTCGACTTCCCGGATCGCTCGTGCCCGAGGTCCACGTCCGCGACGATCACCCCCTCATCGCCCGCCTCCAGGTACCCCGCGCGATCCGGAAACCGCTGCAGGTCACTCGCCTGTTCCTCGTCGACGTATACCGACGTCCCGCCGCCCTCCGCGCCGTCGCAGTAGAGCACCGGCCGCCCGTACCGGCGCGCCTCCTCCCAGGCCTTGCCCGCGAACTCCGGCAGCGTGTGGTGCGGCGTCAAACTCGGCACGGCGAGGAAGCGGCACGCCCCGAGCCTCTCCGCAACCAGCGCTCGGTGTGGCTCGCTCTCCCGGAACAGGAAATCGAGACAGACCAGCACGCCCATGGGCCCCGGGATCCCCTCCGGCATCTCGACAGGCGCCCATGCGTCTCCCGGCCGCATCGAGCTCCGCTCCGGGATCGCCGGGTTCAGCTTCGGTTGCAAGCCGAGCAGCCTGCCGCCATGGAGCACCGGGCATACCGACTCTCCGAGCGCCGGGAGCGCGGCCGTGCCGAGCCGCTCGTACACCCCGGACCGCCGCGCTGCGCGATCGACGGTGTGCGTCCCTGCCACGACGACCATGTCCCCCGCGGCCTCGGCGATGCCCTCGAGGATCTCCCACGGAATGCTGTACTCCGGAAACACGGCGATCCTCGCCCCGTACTCCCGGCACGCCGCGAGCACTGCCCGGATCTTCGCGAGCAATTGCGCATCGTACGTCTCCCGGATGCGCCGCCGGAGCGCGTCCAGCTTCGGCTTGATGACCTCCGGCACCTCGCCCCGAGACGGCAGCAGCGAGTCCGACGCCCCCCTCGGGTCGAACAGCGGATCCTCGAGCGGCGATCTCCGATCCACGACGATCGCCGGGTGAACCGCGATCTGCACGACGGCAACCCGCGTGTACGTGGACCCCCCTTCTGCCTTCTGCATTCGCTCGCTCTCGCTCGCTGCTTCCCGCAGTCCGCCGCCGCCCGCTACTCGCCCAGCAGCGCCGCGGCCGCCTCCAGGGGCACCTCGACGCGCAGCCAGTAGACGCCCTTCTCGCGGCGCGCCTCCACGGTCGCCCCCCTGGCCCCGCGCTTGCGCAGCGCCGCCTGGGCCGTCCGGGCCGCCGCCCTGGCGCGCTGCTCCTCGGGGTCGCGCCGCTTCGGCCCCGCGGCCTTCTCGCGCACCTTGCCGGCCTCGGCGGTCAGCTCGCGGACGGAGATCTCCTCGACGCGCTTCCCCGCAATTGTGGCCCCCTGATCGAGGAGCCACGCCGGCGTATCGACCTCGGGCGTCGCGGCCGTGTACCGCGTGAGCGCATAGGCCTTCTCCGGCCCGAGCGTCAGGGCCTTGTCGCGCGGCAGCGCGGCGACGACCCCGATGAGCTTCTTGGCCTGGCTCAGCCCCATGATGCCGCGCGCCTTGAGCATCTCCCCGAACGTGGCGTGCCCCAGCGCGAGATACAGCTTCTTCCGCTGGAGCTCCCGCAGCGCCTCGCCGATCTCGTAGAAGTCCTCCGCGATCCGGGCCTTGCGGCGCTCGATGAGCTCCAGCAGCGCCTGCGCCCGCCTCTCGGCCGCGCCGCCGCCCTTCACCGCCTGGGCCCGGACCCGCGCGAGCGCGGCGCCCGCGCCTCCGGCCTTGTCGCCCGCCGCTGCCGCCTTGTCGCCCGCGGCCGCCCTGCCGCCCGCGGCCGCCCTGCCGCCCGCGCTCGCCGCCCTGCCGCTCGCAGGCCTGCGTTTGCCGTCTACAGCCGAGGTTTTCCCCGTCTTCCCCGCCATCCGGTGCCCCCTTGTCTGCGCGTCGAAGCAGCGAGGCTATCGCGCGATCGCGGACCGTGGAAGCGAAAGCGGAGCGCCGCGCCGTCGTGGCCAGACGTCTGGCCACGCGCAGCCAGACGTCTGGCCACGCGCAGCCAGACGTCTGGCCACGCCGGCGGACGCAACACGCCCGCGCCGCGGCCCGCCCTTCTGGACGCGCGACTTCAAAGATCCACCCACACATCCGCCCCTTGCTTCGCGCCCAGCGCGCGGGAAAGATCCCCGCCATGGCTCGAACAGCACCCGTGCCGAACATCCCCGCCATTCCCGGCATGAACCCGGGCGTCTTCGTGATGGGAGGCGGCGGCGCCGGCGGAGGCAAAGGCGGGCGCGGGGGCAACGGGAACGGCGACGGGCAGGGCGCCGGGGGCAACAACGGCGGCCAGAACGCCGACGGGGGAGGGAAGGGCGGCAATGCGTGCGGGCAGGGCACGGGCGCCGCCGCCTGCACGAATCCACGCCACGGCGGCAACGGCGGCACGTCCGCCGGTGACCCCGTCGACGTCGTGACGGGGCGCGTCTTCACGGTGCCCGCCATCGATCTCGGGCTGCCAGGCCCGCTGCCCCTCGTGCTGCAACGCCAGTACTCCTCGACCGCCCGCGAGCGCGACGTGGGGCTCGGCTTCGGCTGGTCGCACTCCCTCGCATGGATGATCATTCCATCCCGCCGGCGCGTCGATATCGTCCAGGACGACGGCACCGTCCTCGAGGCGCCCCTCCCGGCCGTCGGCGAGTCGCGCCGGCTCTTCGGCGGCGTGTCGCTGCGCGCCGCGCGCTCGGGGTTCGCGCTGTCCCTCGAGAGCGGCGTGACCCTGCTCTTCCACGAGCAGGACGCCCTCGACGACGTGTACCGGCTGAGCTCGATGGTCGACCGCAACGGCAACGAGATCCGACTCGCGTACGACGGCCCGGAGCTCCTCACCGTCACGGACTCCGCCGGCCGCGCGGTCCGCTGCGTGCGCGATGCGTCGAGGCGTATCGCGCGATTCGAGGTCAGGACCTCCACGGCGCCGAACGGCTGGCACGCTTTCCACCGATACGAGTACGACGCTGCCGGCGATCTCGTGGCCGTCGTCGACGCCGAGGGCCAGGCGACGCGGTTCGTCTACAGCGAGCACCTGCTCGTCGAGCAGCGCCTGCCCGACGGGCTTGTCGTCCACTACCGTTACGACCGACAGGGGCGCTGCGTCGAGACGTGGGGAGCGCGCGCCGAGGGGCGCGACCCGAGCCTCGCCGACGGCCTCCCCGAGGTGCTGGCGGACGGGAAGACCGAGGCGAAAGGCCTCTTTCACACCCGGCTCGCGTACCTGGACGACGGGTATACCGAGGTCACCGACGCGTCCCAGCTCAAGCGCGTCATCGGCAATGCCAACGGACAGGCCGAGAAGGTGGCGTGGGGACCAGGCGTGCTGTCCCACGAGTACGACGAGCTCGGAAACTGGGTCTCCTACACGGATCCCGTCGGCGCTGTCACGCGCGTCGAGCGCGACGAGGCCGGCAGGGCGAAGGCCGTCATCGATCCGCTCAACCGGCGCACCGAGTACGCCTACGACGCGCTGGGCGCCGTGACAGCGATGGTCCGGCCCGACGGCCAGGAGATCAGGTTCGAGCGCGACGCGCGGGGCAACGTGACCTTCATCTCCGATCGTCTCGGGCTCGTGGTCGGCTATGAATACGATGAACGCGGCCTCGTCCGGCGCGCCCTCCTCCCGAACGGCGGCGCCACGGCGTTCGAGTACGACGCGCACGGCAACTGCACCGCCGTCACCGAGCCGAGCGGGGCCACGAAGCGCATCGCCTACGACGACCTGGGCCGCCCCGTCGCCATGACCAACGCGGCCGGCGGGATGACGCGGTATGCGTACGACGCGCGCGGATTGCTCCGCTTCCTGGAGGACCCCACCGGCGCCAGGACCAGCTACGATCACGACGGCCGAAAGCGGCTCGTCAGGATCACGGACGCGGCGGGACGCACGGGGAAGCTCACCTGGGGCGGCATCAACGCGCTCTGCGAGGTGGAGCGGCCCGACGGGACGCGGATCGGCTACCGGTACGACAGGGATGGACGCTTCCTCGAGCTCATCAACGAGCAGGGGCGTGTCCACCGATACCGGCGGAACGGCGCAGGCCATGTCGTCGAGGAGGAGACGCTCGACGGCCGCGTCCACGCGCTGCGGCGGGATCTCTGCGGCCGGTTGATCTCCTGGCGGAGCTCGAGCGGCGACAGCGTGGAGTACGAATACGACGCCGCGGGCCAGCTCGTGCGCCGCGTGTATGCCGACGACACCGCCGACGAGTTCGAATATGACCTCGCGGGCAGGCTGGCCGTGGCGCGCAACGCGAGCAGCGAGTGCCGGC
This sequence comes from Sorangium sp. So ce406, assembly GCF_051474675.1. Classification (NCBI taxonomy): domain Bacteria; kingdom Pseudomonadati; phylum Myxococcota; order Polyangiales; family Polyangiaceae; genus Sorangium; species Sorangium sp. So ce406. Next base: position 3,621,734 of record NZ_CP150340.1, read on the forward strand.
GCACCTACGACGCGCGGGGCTGCCTGGTCCACGAGGTCCTCGCGATCGGCGGCGAGACGTACGAGATCAGGAGCAAGCACGACGTGATGGGCAAGCGCGTCGAGCGGTCGACGTCGCTCGGGTATATCGAGCGGCTGACCCGGGACGCGATGAGCGACGTCGTGCGCGTCGACTGGGGCAACGAGGCGCTCGACATCTTCCGGGACGCGCTGCGCCGCGAGCAGCAGGTCGTGCTCCCGGGCGGCGGGCGCGTCGCCTACGCGTACGACGGGCTGGGCCGCCTCGCGCGCCGCACGGTGACGGAGGCCGACGCGGCCGTCGCGGCCGTCGTGCCGCAGGGAGAGCCGCAGTGGGTGGGCCGCCTGCCGCGAGGCGTCGTGTCCGATGTGTCGTATGCCTGGTCGCCCGTGGGGCTGCTCGAGCAGGAGACCGATGCCCTGCTCGGCGTCACGCGGTATCAGTACGACCCGGTGGGCCAGCTCGTGGCGCGGCTGCCTGCGGAGGCCGCCGGCGAGCTGTTCGGCTACGACGCTGCGGGGAATCTCACGCTGGACAGCGAGGAGCACGAGCACGGCCCCGGCGGGAGGACGGTCCGGCTCGGAGCCCAGGCGTATCACCACGACAAGGGCGGCCGGCTCGTCGCGAAGGACGTGCCTGGAGGCGGGCGGTGGACGTATGCCTACGACGCCCGTGGTCTGCTGCGATCGGTGCGCGATCCCGCCGGTCAGGTCACCGAGCTCGACTACGACGCGCTGTACAGGCGCGTCGAGAAGCGCGTGCGCGCCGGCGACGGGAGCGAACGTCGGGTGCAGTTCGTGTGGGACGGCGAGCAGATGCTCCATGAGCTGACGCGCGGGGCGCCGGCGGGGGAAGCGCCCGGCGCGGAGGTGCGCACGTACTGCTTCCTCGACGGCAGCCCGGTGCCCCTCGGCGAGATCGACGCGTCGGGCAGGCGGCGGTTCTACGTCCACGCGCCGAACGGCTTTCCCGAGCTCGTGATCTCCGGTTCGGGCGCGATCGAGGCCGCGCAGCAGCATCGCGCGTTCGGTGCGATCGAGGGTGGCGGCGCGGGCGCGACGCCGCTGCGCTTCCCGGGGCAGTACGCGGACGGCGAGACGGGGCTCTACTACAACCGCTTTCGCTATTACGATCCCGAGATCGGCGCGTACATCAGCGCTGATCCCATCGAGATCTCGCGCAGCCCGCGGCTGTACGGGTATGCGGAGAACTCGCCGCCGAACGTCGTCGATCTGGACGGGCTCCAGCCGATGACGACGACCATCCGGCCTTCCGGCGCCACGGGCCGGAGCGCGGCGGGGCGCGATCGGAACAACCCCGCCGAGGTGCACCCGACCGTCTGGAACAACATGGCCAACCAGGTCCAGGTGCAGTCGCCGAACGGGACGACCAACTGGGAGTTCCCGCAGGCGACGCGCCATCCGGCCAACTGCTCCGAGCCCGCCGCGCTCAGCCAGCACCTGTTCGACTACGAGGATCGAAATGAGCTCCCGAGGGGCACGTGCGGGTCGGCGAACGATCCGAACAACAACCACCTGCGGGCCGCGCTCCGGGGGATCGATTCGATAGAGTCGACCCAGGACGATGGAGGGGCGCGCAATGCGTGCCCCAACTGCGGGGTGCTGATGCGCAACCTCCAGAACCAGGCGAACCAGGGTCGCCCCGAGGGCGAGCCGCCGGTCGATCTCGTCAACCGCGTCACCCCCGGGATCGACGAGCCCAGCCAGCGCTACCGGGACGGCGTGGCGGCCGGCAACCCGCAGCGCACCGCCGTGGAGGCGATGCAGAACCCGAACGCGCCCGGCAACATGGCCGTCCGGCCGCCGCCGAACTGGCGCCCGAGGGGGTCGCGCCGGTGACGCGCGGCGGACGATGCGGCAGGGCGGCGGGGCGGGCCGGTGGACGCGGGGCTCCTCGACGTGGACCGTCGCGCGATGGACGCGGCCGATCCGGCGCTCCAGGGGCTCTCTGACGGCGGGTCGAGCGAAGGAGGACGGGTGTGAGCAGCGGAAAGGAAGGCGGCGGGGCGGCGGGGTCGCTGGCGGGCGTCCTGTCGCCGCGGGCGACGGCGTGGCTCGGGCAGCGGGGCGCTGCGCGGGATCCCGGCCGCGCGACGCCGCCGGAGGCCCTCCGCGAGCAGCTCGCGCGGCTGGGGCTGACGGACGTGGGAGCGCTGCTGCGGTTCGAGGAGGTCTTCGGCGGCCTCTGCGTGCCGTCGGCGGAGGGAGAGGCGCTCTGGTTCGGGATCGGGCTGGAGCTCGAGCGAGGCGTGCGCCCGCGGAAGGGTCGCGCGCCGATGGGCGACTTCCCGCACGGGACGTACTGGATGGACGCGCGCGGTCAGGTCGTCGTCGACGACGGGGTGGTCGATCCTTTCGTCCTGGCCGAGGATGCGCGGCGCCTCTTCGAGCGGTTCGCGATCGGGCAGGAGTACCCGGTGTGCGCCTTCGACTGGCCTGGCCGGATGGCCGTGGAGATGACGCTCGATGTCGCGGCCGAGCTCGCCGCGGCGGTCGGCGCCGAGCGCGTGGACGAGCTGAGCGACGCATATCAGGCGGTGTTCCAGAAAGGCGATCTCGCGATCTGGTCGCCGCCTGCGTTCGCCGAGATGAGCGTGGCGCCGTGCACCGCGGTGGCGAGCGAGATCGCGAGCGTCCGCGCGCTCGTCGCGGCGCTGCGCAAGGGGTTCCCCGACGTCGGCCTGAGCGTGCGTGTCGCCGGGTCGCACGGCGAGGAGCGCAGCAGCGAGCCGGCGCCCGAGATCCCCGCCGGCGCCCCGTACGAGCGATGGGACGACGGCGATCCGGTGGGCGCGGTCGCGCTCTCGGACGACGGGGGCGTCGTGCAATGGGTCGCGTCCGGCGACGAGGTCGTCGTGGAGCAGATCTCCCAGGACGGTCTGCGCAGGGTCCGTTTCATCTCGAGATAGACGCGAGCGGCCCGTCCCCAGGTCTCCTGATTTCGGCGTTCTTCAGCGGCTTCCTGGAGAGCGTCCACAAGAACAGGCCAGCGCTTCTCAGGAAGGCAAAGAGGGTGAAGTGGCACCTCTCCTTCCAGTTTTAAGCAGAGAACGTGGCCAGGTGGATGCATGACTTCAGGCCGTTGGACGACCAGGGCGCCAAGGCGCCCGAGCCAGGAGCTGACCATGACAGTTCATGTCGCGATGTCCTCCGCAGCCGGCGGAATCATGTTCTCTGATAGTCAGGCATCGACCGTGAGCGAGGACGAAGAGTTTTCTGGGTTCGAGAAGCAATTCTGCGGACCGGACTTTCTCGTCGGGGTTGCCGGTCTTGCCGTCATTGCCAGCGAGATGTTCGACCGCCTGAGCCTCCTCGTGTCGGAGGCGGGGGTGTATCTGAGCTCGTCCAATGTAGAATCGGCGATCCGGAGCTACCTGGAGGCCGAGGTCCAGCCGGACGTGGCGCGACGCATGGAGCTCCTGGTCGTTACCCCAAATCCCGGGCACATGATGGTCAGTCAGTACCTGCCTTCCGTGTTTCGACGATTTGGCCAGCGTGGCGCGTTTGGTGCTGTTGGCAGCGGCGCGAAATTCTTGTCCCGCGCGCTCGTGAGAGACGTCGAGATCGGAGTTGAGCTCCAGGTAGGATCGCTGGTGGACTTGCTCGTGACGGTCCATGGTTATGCGACGGCGGCCAGCCGGAGCCTCACGGTGAACGATCGCTTCTTCGTGGGTTACCTGGTCGGCGGCAGGACGTACTGTATGGGCCACAGGGAGATCTTCCCGGCGCATGCCCCTCGCGCGCTGCGAGATGCATGGCTCGAGGCGTCTGGCCGCTTTGATGAGATCCTGGGGCTTGTGCGGGCGATCGAGGGGGAGTTCCAGAACGCGCGGCGCGCGTTCTCTGCGATCACGGTGGGCAAGCTGGATGCGAGGGCGCGGCGGCAGATCAGGGATAGCAGCGCGTCGATTCAGCAGAACCGCGCGAGGTTGCGCGAGGCGCTGCGCGACTATTTCCAGTGGTATGATCGCTTGTTGGAGCGAACTGTGACCGCCGCGTGATCCCCCTCCTGGAAGAGCGACGCTGTGGTCAGACGTCTGGCTGTGCGTGGCCAGACGTCTGGCCACGGCGCGACAGGCGACGGCGGCAGGTGATATGTCGAATTGCAAACGGATCGGACAGCGCGCGCGTAAGCGATCGTCGGTGTCCGTCGCGTGGTAGAAGCGTGCTATTTTCTTCATCTCTTCAGCGCCGCGTGTCAGGTTGCGCCTGCCATGCGAAACCGGTTCGATCGGCTGGCAAAGGACGTTGCGCAAGAGGGGCTCACGACGACGGGCAAGGTCGTGACCAACGCGGAGGTCGCCGGGGAGACGCAGCTCGCGGACGTGTGGTACGAGCCGGACCCGGCGCGCGCGTCGGAGCGGGAGCGTCTCGGGCTGCTCGGCCGCCTCGCGGAAACGGCGTGCACCATCGAGGCGTACAGCGACACGCCGAGCGCCGAGGAGGCGCGCGCGTGCGTGGAGAAGCACCTGGCGGTGTGGCGAGGCCGCGCAGCGAGGGACCGCGAGGCGGAAGCCCCGTTCCTGTGGATGCTGTCGACCGGCCGCCCGGCGGCCGTGCTCGACGGCCTGTGCACCGCGCGGATGGCCGGCTGGCCCGCGGGCGTGTACGAGGGGCCCGGCCTGCTGCGCACGGCGCTGGTCGTGCTGAGCGAGCTGCCGCGCGAGCGCTCGACCCTGCTGATCCGGCTGATGGGGGGAGGGCGCGTGTTGCGCGAGGCGATCGAGGATTTCCGTCGGCTGCCGCTGGATGCGCCGGAGCGCGCCATCGGGCTGGGTCCTCTGCTACGCTTCCGGGCGGCGCTCGCCGAGGTCGGGCCGGCGACGCCGGAGGAAGAGGAGATCGTGATGACCACGCAGGAGCTCGTCGAGCAGTTCATCGAGCAGGGACGCACGCAAGGGATGGCGCAGGCGACGATCGCGCTGTACGAGGCTCGGTTCGGCCCCATGCCGCCGGTGCTGCGCTCCGCCGTGGAAGCCATGCGCGACCTGCCGACGCTCCGAGCGTGGCTCCTGCTCGCCGGCACCGGGACGCGCGAGGAGGTGCACGACGCCGTCGCCGCCGGCACGGCCGCCGGGCGCTCGTCCTGATCTCCGCCTGACGTCGCCGGGGGCGCCGGCGAGCGTGCCGCGCATGGCGCATACGCCGTCCGCTGCGTGCTCGGCCACCGTGCGCGGCGCCAACCTGTCAGGGGGCCACTCCTCCAGGCACCGAGCTCCCACACGCCTGTCGCTGAACTCCATCATGATCTCGTGAACCGGCGACGCCCCGCCACCGGAGATCCATCGCGTACCCATGCTCGCTCGGCCCGTTGGCGGCGCGTTGCCGCGCATGGCCAGACGTCTGGCCACGCGCGACAGGCAACGGCGGCAGGAGATGTGTCGAATTCCAAATGGATCAGTCCGAGCGCACGTAAGCGATGGTTCGGTGTCCGTAGCGCGGTCGAAGCGATCGACGATTCGGCGGCTGCTGCTGGATACGCCGGAGCGCGCCGTCGGGCTGGGTCCGCTGCTACGCTTCCGGCCGGCGATCAGGCCGAGCTCCCCGCCCTCGCTCCCACATCATCGTACGGCGCGCCCCCCGCCAGCCAGGCGGCGGGGGGTGATTTCCTCGGCGACGATCCTTCCGCAACAGGCGCGCCGACGGAGCACGGGCGCTCGCCAGGCGGCGCTCAGCACTCGCACTCGTCCTCCCCATCATAGGACTTGGCGATGAACGTGATGTCGTACGGGTAGGTCGCCTCGGGCGGCCCATAGATACGGAGGAGAAGGTCGTTCGCGGAGTCCAGCCCCCCGCCGTCGAGCCACACCCGCCCATGATCGCTCTGCCCAGCTCCGATGAGGTCCATCGTCGCTGCGCTGTAGACCTCCACGATCACCGTGTTGTCTGGACGGGATGGCGGGGTGTACTGCTCACAACTTGCGCCGCACAGCTCTGCCCCGGCGGCCAGGACGCGAAGCCTCCAGTAAAACTCTTCGTACCCGAGAGAGGTATCGAGCAGGTACCAGTCCTCATCGCCTTGACAGAGCATGAAATCCATTCTCGAGAACCACGCGTCGAGAGAGCCGCTGCCACCTGCTGTATACGCGAGCGGCGCCGCCGAGGTGGGCACGTCATTCCACTCGTAGACGTCGTCTTCACAATTCGAAGCTCCGCCGCTGCCGCCACCGGCCCCACCGGTGCCGCTGCCGGTGTCGCCGCTGCCGCCACCGGCCCCACCGGTGCCGCTGCCGGTGTCGACGCCACCGGCCCCACCGGTGCCGCTGCCGGTGTCGCCGCCGCCGGCCCCCCCGGTGCCGCTGCCGCTGCTGCCGCTGTTGCTGCTGCTGTTGCTGCTGCTGCTGCCGGCGCCTCCACCACCGAGGCCCCCGCCGTCGTCCGACACTCGCAAGCAAGACGTCGTTCCAAGCAACGAGGTGCACAGCGCAGCGAAACCCGCGAGACGAATCGAGCTACGGATGAGCGACATACAGAACTCCACTGGGCATGGGTGAATAGCGGCTTCAGGGCAAGACCTCGCCCTCGAAGCATGCGTGTCGAGTATCGCACGAACCATGATGGAAATTGCCAGATCAGAACGTGTTATTTGTCGCGAATCCCTCCTTTTTCATGGCGCCAGCGCGGCTGCGACGTATCCTTGCCGGCGATGGATACGCATCGATCAATGTGCTCTCGCCGCTCTCGTCGTTGCCGCGGTCCGCATCGCCCTCGTTCGATGGTCCCTCACCCCGATCGCGGCGCTCGCCTCGGCGGCGTCGCGTGGGGAGCTGTGTTCGCCGCCCTCCTGGGATGTCGTTCGTCGTCGGCTCCGCCGGCACGTCAGGAGGTCATCGACATCCATGTGCACCTGACGCAGCCCGACGCAGTGGCACCATTGCTCGCGCACATGACAAGACATCACATCGACCGCGCCGTCATCCTGGCCAGCCCGGACCTGACCAGCGGCCGCGGTGGATCCGGGTTCTCCGGCTACCGCACGGGCAACGACATCGTCCTCGACGCCGCCGCGGCCCACCCCGGAAAGCTCATCCCGTTCGTCACCCTGGACCTGGGCCACGACGACCCCGCGTACCTCGCCGAGCTCCGCCGCCGAGGCGCCTGCGGCGTGAAGCTTTACCAGGGGCACAACCTCTTCCACGAGCGTCCCCTCGACGATCCCTCGCACCAGGCGATATGGAAGGCGCTCGCCGATCAGGCGCTTCCGGTTCTCCTTCACGCCAATACCGTCCGCTACCGGAGCGAGCTCGAGGCGGTCCTGCGCGGCTTCCCCGACCTGCGGGTGGTGTGCGCCCACCTCTGCGGCAGCCGCACCGACCTCGCCCGCGTGGAGTCCCTGATGCAGGCGTTTCCGCGCCTCCTCGTCGATACGAGCCATGGCTCCGGCGGCCCGGCGGCCGAGGGGTTCGCGCACCTCGAGCGCGAGCGCGCCCAGCTCCTCAAGCTGTTCTCCCGCTGGCCCGAGAGGTTCCTGTTCGGGACCGATCTCGTGACGAGCGGGCTGAACCCGACGTCGACGGAGATGTGGGACCTGCAGGTGGAGTCGAACATGGGTCTCTTGAAAGAGGATCACTTTCGTTTCTTCCGTCAAACCGCCGACCAGTCGGCTCGCGCCCTCGGCACCTATCAAGGCCTTCACCTGCCCCCCGAGCTCCTGGGGCCCGTCCTCGGACAGAACGCCGCGCGATGGCTCGGCCCCTGCGTGCGGTGAGGGGCATCGCGCGGACCGCCGCCCGCGGCCTCAGGGGCCGAACTTCACGAGGAAAAGATCGCTGGCGGACCGGGGGTTCACGAGCGGCCCCGCGCCAAAGTCGATCCTCCCGACGAACGGCCCGGCGGCGAACACGTTGCCCGCCCCGTCCATGGCCGTGGAATGGCCGAACTGGCGCCCCCTGTCGCCGGTGTGCTTCACCCAGCGCACGGTGCCCGTCGCGTCGAGCTTCGCGACGAAGGCGTCGCCATAGGTGCAATCCATCAGGCCCGTGCCGAAATCGACGTCGCCGTACATCAAGCCGGTGATGGCGATCTCACCGCCCACGGTCGTCGCGACGTCCAGCGCCGTCTGTGGCCCGTCCTGCCCGAGGCGCTTGGCCCAGAGGAGCTCACCTTCGGGGTTCAGCTTGGTCACGAAGGCGTTGCCGCCCCACGTGACAGAGTCGGGGCTATTCGGTTCGAACCCTCCCGAGCTCACCAGAGGACCTCCACCGAAGTCCACGCTCCCTTGAAACGTCCCGCTGAGGACGATATCTCCAGAGCCGTCGACCGCGACGCCGTACGCCCTCTGGAGAGCGGCGTCGCCGAACCGCTTGCTCCAGAGGTGCTCTCCGTCGGCGTCGAGCTTCGCCACGAAGATGTCCTCGCGGCCCGCGGTGGCCAGCGGACCGCCGCCGAGGTCGATCGTCTCGGTGAAGTAGTCGCCGAAGCTGCCGGCGAGAACGACGCTGCCCGACGCATCGACAGCGACGTTGTGGATCTCCGTGTAGCCGAATTGCTTGCTCCAGAGGCAATTCCCAGCAGGGTCGAACTTCGCGATGTAGGAGTCGATCTGCTCGGCGCTGGTCAGCGAAGCCCCGCAGAGGCTGATCTGGTCCACGAAGAACCCTGCCACGATGACGTTTCCGGCTGCGTCCACGGCGATGTGGTGCGCGAATTGCTCCGAATCAGCGCCGATCCGGGTCGACCAGACGTGATCTCCGTCTGCCGTGAAGACGGCCACGAAGGCGTCCGTCCCGTCCTCCTGCCCCACGAGCGGACCGCCGCCGAAGTCGACGCTGTCTGCATGATCTGCATGAACCGATCCCGTCGCGGCGATGAGCCCCGCGGGGTTGACCGCGATGTAGTACACGGAGGTGGAACCGGGGAATCGCTTGTCCCAGAGGAGATCTCCTTCGCCGTCGAATTTCGCGAGCGCGAACACCGCTCTGCCCCCGATCGAGAGCGGACCGTCGCCGAAGTCGACGCCATTGGCGACCGCCGTGGCGAGGACGACGTGGCCCGCCCCGTCCACCGCGATGCGGCCTTCCGAGAGCCCGGATTCGCCTGCATTCGCGCCGAAGTGCCGGCTCCAGAGAGAATCGCCGGTGCTGGGCGCGCCGCCGCCGCTGCCGCTGCCGGCGCTGCCACCGCTGCCGCTGCCGGCGCTTTCGCTGCCGGCACTGCCGCTGTCGCTGCCGCCGCTACCGCTGCCGGCACTGCCGGTACTGCCGGCACTGCCGCTGCCGTCTCCTCCTTCTCCCATCGCACCGCCGGCGACGTCGCCGCGAATGGGATCGAGGGGAATTCTGTCGCACGCCGCGGTAAGCACGTTGAGCGCGATGCATCCAGGTACGATGAGGTGTTTCAAGGAGCCCTCTCGGATCTCGGTCGACGAAGTGCGCATGGCCTGCTCCAGGAATGGCCGCCTGCCGCGCCGGCGGCTCACCGCTCCACGACGATGCCGAGCGAGAACGACGCGAGCGGGCTGAAGGTCGAGGTCACCCGTCCCACGAACCGGATGTCGACCGGCGGGATCGCCGCGCCGCCGAGCGCGCCCGCCGTGAGAACGAGGGAGTCGATGAGCCGGAGACGCACCTCGCCTCGCCCGTAAACGAGGGCAGTGAACGTGGACTCGTCGCTGTCGAGGTGGGGCGGCCTCGCCTCGCCCGACGCGCTCACGTGAGCGAGGCCAAGGCCAGGGGAGAGGACGAGGGCGAAGCGGCCCGTCCTCGCGACGGGCGCGACGACGAGCTCGACGCCGAGGAGCGTGGAGCGAAAGCCGACCTCGCCTTCCGGTGCCTCGATCGTCGGGCTGACGATCGGCAGGTCCGCCAGGAGCCCGATGCCGACCCGGGCCGAAGGCCAGATCCGGAGCGAGGCATCGAGCGCCAGCGACGCGCCAGGCGTCTGCCATCCCACGGCCAGCGCGACGCCCACATCGACGAGCGCGGGCCTGGGCGTAGCGAGCACCGGGAACGGGGGCGCGGGGGGCGCCCACGCTCCGAGCGGCAGGCTCCGCCACGCCTCACCGGGCCCCACGGCCACGGCCGGAGGCGCGACGGGTGCGGGCGGGAGCGACGCCGGCGCGACGGCCGCCGGCGGCGCATCGCTCGGGGCGCGGGCAGGCGACCGGAGCGCCCGCACCAGCTCCGCCGCGCGGAGCACCCGGGTATCGACCGGGCCGTCCGGCGCCACGCTCGCGACGAGGTCCGCCCGCCCGCCCGACGCCGACCAGATCTCGATGGCCCCCTCGTCGCCCTCGGGCACGACGATGAGCAGCCCGCCGGGGGCGACCTCCGTCGGGCTCGCCTCGACCTGCACCCGCAAGCCCGCCGCTTCGAGCTCCTGCGAGAGCCGGTGCGCCAGCGCCCCGCGCGCGCCGGCGACGACGGTGACCGGCGACCGCTCATCGGCGGAGCACGGCACCACGAGCGCCAGGAACGCCAGGGACGCGACGAGCGCGCCGCACGCCGAGCGCGCCACGGCGCGCGCTGCCGGCGAGCTCCGTCGGCGCCGGCCCGACCCCCGTGTCCTCCGCGGGCGCAGGCTCAATCGGCCCCGCCGGCGAGCGCCGTCGCGAGCCCGGCGTGGGCGCCGTTCGGATAGGCCGCGAGGTAGCGCGCGGCGAGCTCGCGGGCGCGCGCGTGGAGCTTCAGGTTCCTCGCGCACTCGATGGATCGGCCGAGCGCCTCCGGCGCGAGCGCGCCGCGCGGCCTCTCCGCGAGGTACACGGCGAACCAGCGCTCGGCCTCCGCCCAGGCGCCGCGCCCGTCGAACGCCATGCGGCCGAGGTGGTACGCCGCCACGGCTGCGGCGTCGCTCCCGGCAAACCGATGGCGCGCCGTCTCGTAGAACCGGGCCGCGACGCTCGGCTTGCGCGAGAGCCGAGCCGCGGATCCGAGCTCGACCAGCTCCGCGCCGCCGGCGCGCTCGAGCACCGTGTCGACGCCCAGGAGCTCCACGTCCGCGAGCGCCTCGCCGAGCTTGCCTGCGGCGAGGAGCGAGCGCCAGCTCTCGGACGGGGCCGCCGCGGCCGGGGGCGCCTCCGCGCGGACCGGCGGCGAGGGCGGGGCAGCGGGCGCGAGCGCGCCGGCGCTCGCGCTCGGGACGAGGGGGGGAGGCTGAGCGCGCGAGCTTGCCGTCGGAGCGACGGCTGGAGGCGGCGCCTGCGGCGCGGCGGGGCGGGGGGCCACGCAGGTCAGCCGTATCGACTCGGGGGCGGCGACGGCGCGCCCGGGCGGCTCGACGCAGGGGCCCAGGACGCGCACCCGGCCGGCGCTCATGGAGACCGCGAGCTCCTCGGCCTCCGTGTCCCACGTGACGTCGAACTCGGTGCCGATCACGTGCACCTCGAACGGCCCTCCCGCCACCACCCACCGGGCGTCGTCGCGATGCACGACGCGCACATGCAGCGATCCGCGCTCCAGGAGGACCCCCGCGCCGAGCGGGCCGACCTCGGTCACGCGGGCGCGCGTCCCCGGCGCGAGGTCCACGCGCGACCCGTCCGAGAAGTCGAGGCCGACCTGCGATGTGTCCGCCGCCACCCACCGGCCCACGGCGCCCGGCGACCCGTCGACCCGGTACGTCAACGGATCGCCCGGCCGGAGCAGCGCGAAGAGCGCGAGGAGGGCGGAAGCGGCGACGCTCGCCGCCGCGAGCGCGAAGCCGAGCCGCCGCGGGGAGGGAGCCGCCCTGGCGCGCAGCGAGAGCGCGGCCTCCTTGCGGTAGATCGCCTGGAGCCGATCCGCCGCCGAGGGCCGCGCCAGCCGCTCGAGCGCGGCGTCCTGGTGCGCGGCGACCCGGCGCCCCAGGGCCGCGATGTCCTTGGTCCTCACGTCCATCGGTCGCCCTCCGCGAGCCAGGAGGCAAGCACTTCATCCTTCTTGCAGCGCTCGACGAACGCGATCTCCGCGCGGTGGAGCCGGCGCTTGATGGTCGCCACCGACACGTTGCACGCGGCGGCGACCTCGGCGAGCTCCTGGCCCTCGACGATCCGCAGCGTGAAGGCCAGCCGCTCGTCGGGGTCGAGCGTCTCCAGGGCGCGGTAGAAGGCCCGCACGCCCTGCCGGGCCTCCGGGTCGACGCTGGCCGAGATCTCCGGCAGCTCGTCGCTCGCGAAGAACGCGAGCCACCGGTGCCGCCGCTTCTTGCGGATCGCCTCGCGCGCGACGAACACGGTGACGCTGGTGATGAACGGCTTCAGCGCCGCGGGCTCGCGCACGTCGTCGATGCGGGAGAACACCCGGGCGAACACGTCCTGCACGAGATCCTCCAGGGTCCGGATGTCGCCCAGGAGGCGAAACAGCATCCGCTCGACGAGGCCCGCGTAAGCGTCGAGCAGGCGGCGCTCCGCCGCGGGATTCCGGGCGTGCAGGCCGCGCAGGACCTCGGCTGAGGTGGGCTGCGCGCCGACAGGGGGATCTGGCGAGCGGGGCTTTCGGACGACGCGGAGGTGCGCGGACATCGCGGTAACTTCTAAGATGGCCGGTCCCCGTCGCGACGGCTCAGCTCCGCGTCGCGTGCCGGGCGAGCTCCGCCGTCGCCTGGCGAGGTGGCACGGTGCTCCGCACCTCCGCGCGCAGGGCTCGTCCTGCGCTCGAGGCGACCGCGCATCGACCAGGCGCCGGTCCCGACCCCGCAGTGCGCTCCTCCCGCGCTCGGAGTGGCTGTGCGTGGCCAGACGTCTGGCTGTGACGTCTGGCTGTGCGTGGCCAGACGTCTGGCCATTGGCGCAACAGGCAACCGGCGGCAGGCGAAGTGTCGAATTCCGAACGGAGCGAGCCGAGCGCGCGTAAGGGATGATGCGGTGTCCGTCGCGTGGTAGAAGCGTGCTATTTTCTTCATCTCATCTGCGCTGCGTGCCAGTCTGCGCCCGCGATGCGAAACCGGTTCGATCGGCTGGCAAAGGACGTCGCGCAAGAGGGGCTCACGACGACGGGCAAGGTCGTGACCAACGCGGAGGTCGCCGGGGAGACGCAGCTCGCGGACGTGTGGTATGAGCCCGACCCGGCGCGCGCGTCGGAGCGGGAGCGTCTCGGGCTGCTCGGCCGCCTCGCGGAGACGGCGTGCACCATCGAGGCGTACAGCGACACGCCGAGCGCCGAGGAGGCGCGGGCGTGCGTGGAGAAGCACCTGGCGGTGTGGCGAGGGCGCGCAGCGAGGGACCGCGCGGCGGAAGCGCCGTTCCTGTGGATGCTGTCGACCGGCCGCCCGGGGGCCGTGCTCGACGGCCTGTGCACCGCGCGGATGGCCGGCTGGCCCGCGGGCGTGTACGAGGGGCCCGGCCTGCTGCGGACGGCGCTGGTCGTGCTGAGCGAGCTGCCGCGCGAGCGCTCGACCCTGCTGATCCGGCTGATGGGCGGAGGGCGCGTGTTGCGCGAGGCGATCGAGGATTTCCGGCGGCTGCCGCTGGATGCGCCGGAGCGCGCCATCGGGCTGGGTCCTCTGCTACGCTTCCGGGCGGCGCTCGCCGAGGTCGGGCCGTCGACGCCGGAGGAAGAGGAGATCGTGATGACCACGCAGGAGCTCGTCGAGCAGTTCATCGAGCAAGGACGCACGCAGGGGATGGCGCAGGGGATGGCCCGGGCCACCATCACGCTGTACGAGGCTCGGTTCGGCCCGATGCCGCCGGCGTTGCGCTCCGCCGTCGAGGGCATTCGCGACCTGCCGACGCTCGAGAAATGGCACCTCCTGGCCGGCACCGGGACACGCGAGGAGGTGCACGACGCCGTCGCCGCCGGTACGGCCGCCGGGCGCTCGTCCTGATCATCGACTGACGTCGCCGGGGGCGCCGGCGAGCGTGCCGTGCATGGCGCATACGCCGTCCGCTGCCTGCTCGGCCACCGTGCGCGGCGCCAACCTGTCGGGGGCCCCTCCTCCAGTCGCCGAGCTCCCACCAGGCGCCGAGCTCCCACACACATGTCGACGAAGGCTATCGTGATCTCGTGAACCGGCGACACCCCGCCGCCGGAGATCCATCGTATACCCGTGCTCGCTCGGCCCGTTGACGCCGCGTTGCCGCGCATGGCCAGACGTCTGGCTGTGCATGGCCAGACGTCTGGCCACGGCGCGACAGGCAATGGCGGCCGGCGATGTGTCGAACTCCAAACGGATCAGGCCGAGCGCGCGTAAGGGATGATGCGGTGTCCGTCGCGTGGTCGCAGCGTGCTATTTTCTTCATCTCATCTGCGCTGCGTGCCAGTCTGCGCCCGCGATGCGAAACCGGTTCGATCGGCTGGCAAAGGACGTCGCGCAAGAGGGGCTCACGACGACGGGCAAGGTCGTGACCAACGCGGAGGTCGCCGGGGAGACGCAGCTCGCGGACGTGTGGTACGAGCCGGACCCGGCGCGCGCGTCGGAGCGGGAGCGTCTCGGGCTGCTCGGCCGCCTCGCGGAGACGGCGTGCACCATCGAGGCGTACAGCGACACGCCGAGCGCCGAGGAGGCGCGGGCGTGCGTGGAGAAGCACCTTGCGGTGTGGCGAGGCCGCGCAGCGAGGGACCGCGCGGCGGAAGCCCCGTTCCTGTGGATGCTGTCGACCGGCCGTCCGGCGGCCGTGCTCGACGGCCTGTGCACCGCGCGGATGGCCGGCTGGCCCGCGGGCGTGTACGAGGGGCCCGGCCTGCTGCGGACGGCGCTGGTCGTGCTGAGCGAGCTGCCGCGCGAGCGCTCGACCCTGCTGATCCGGCTGATGGGGGGAGGGCGCGTGTTGCGCGAGGCGATCGAGGATTTCCGTCGGCTGCCGCTGGATGCGCCGGAGCGCGCCATCGGGCTGGGTCCTCTGCTACGCTTCCGGGCGGCGCTCGCCGAGGTCGGGCCGTCGACGCCGGAGGAAGAGGAGATCGTGATGACCACGCAGGAGCTCGTCGAGCAGTTCATCGAGCAAGGACGCACGCAGGAGGCGGCGCAGGTGACGATCGAGCTGTACGAGGCTCGGTTCGGCCCGATGCCGCCAGCGTTACGCTCCGCCGTGGAAGCCATGCGCGACCTGCCGACGCTCCGAGCGTGGCGCCTGCTCGCCGGCACCGGGACGCGCGAGGACGTGCACGCCGCCATCGCCGCCGGGCGCTCGTCCTGATCATCGACTGACCCGCGCTCGCTCGGCGCTGCCCGCGCCGCGTTGCCGCGCGTGGCCAGACGTCTGGCTGCGCGTGGCCAGACGTCTGGCCATGGCGCGCTCCGGCGCTCGGCGGCGGCAATGCAGCGAATTCCAAACGCATCGACTTGAGCGCGCGTAAGCGCTCCTTCCGGCGTCCGCCGTGCGGCCGGAGCGTCCATCTTTGTTGGTCTCGTCCGCATCGCGTGCCAGCCCTGTTACGCCACGTCCGACCGGCCATAGCCCGACGCGCGGTCCGATGGCCCTTCGTAACGACCCTCCAGCGCAACGAGGACCCCACCAGCGCGGCCGGTGTCTGGGAGCGCCCCGCCCGCCGCCCGCGGCGCTGCGAGGTGACGGGGCGGCCGGGCGCGGGTAAGCTCTCGCCGTGCCGAGCCCCCGGAAGACCACCCCCCTGCGCCGCCTGCCCGCGATCGCGCTCGTCGCGCTGACCGCGATCGCCGGCGCCGCCTGCGTCACCAAGCCGACGATGCAGCTCGACCACGCCGAGATCACCGGGATCCGCATCGGCTTCCCGCCGAGCCTCGGCGTCCTCATGACCGTGGTCGTCAACGTCCACAACCCGAACTCGTACGACGTCGCGGTGCGCGCCGTCCGCGGTCAGGTCATGCTCGCCGGCCGCTACACGATGCCCGTCGACTTCCGCGCCGACGGCGAGGGCGTCTGGCTCCCCTCCGACCGCACGACCCAGGTCCGCGTCCCGGTCAGCATCCCCGTCGACCTGGGTTTCCAGCTCCTGCGCGAGTCGTTCTCCTCTCAGGTCATCCCGTACCGCTTCAGCGGCCGCGCGGACGTCACGGCGACGCGCACGTTCCGGCTCGAAGCAGACGATTACTCGGTCGACGACCACGGCGTCATCTTCCGCCATCAGATCGAGGCCGCCCTCGGCGTCATGCGATGAGCGCGAAACGCGACGCGCGCCGCAGCCCCTGATCCCGGGCGACGCGCGCCGCAGCCCCTGGCCCGAGGCGTCCCGCGGCCTCGGCCGGTGGCGGCCGCCGCCGTCAGGTGGTGGCCGCCGCCATCAGGTGGAGGCTCGAGCCTCCAGGCCCCTCGATGACCGCGCGACGCGCGGCCGCCGCCGGGGACATCCCACGCGAGCCACGCTCACCTCGGCGGCGCCGCGCCGCGCCACCCCACGGCGTCGGAGCGCCGGCGCGACCGCCGCCCGTCCGCGCCCCGGAGCGACGTTCTCCGGAGCAGCGCGGGTCGCGCGGCTTTGCCACAGGTTGCGCAGGTCCTGCATGATCCGTCGTACGGCCCCGACCCGACGCGCCCACGGGCCCCCCGGCGCCCAGCGCGCGCCGGCGGGCCGATGCGTTGGCCACCGACTTGCTTGAGATAACCGATCGTTGATCGCTCCTGCCCTCGGCCACGGCCGCGAGGCTCGAACGCCGCGCGCACCACGCGCGACGGCGCACAAGGCACTTCGCAGCAACGGACGAGGGCCGGCAGCGCGCGCGGGGGCACGTGCGGAGTCGCCCGGACGGCGGTCGACTGCGCGCGATCCGTCGGGGCCGGCGCCACCCGTCGAATCCATGTGTGTCTGTCAGCGAATGAGAAGAGAGAGCGATACCTGAGAGTTCCGTCGTGCCCTGGAGAGGCGCGGTCGTGCGGCGCTGGCCACGACGGAACATGACCTGAATCACGCGCCTTCGTCGTGATGGAGAGCGTTCATGATGGATGACTGTCATAGCGGGTTTCTCGCGCTCGATCCGGAGATGCGTCGCCTCCGCGAGGCGCTCGAGACCGTGGCCCCGACGCCGCTGCCGGTCCTGATCCTCGGCGAGACGGGGACCGGGAAAGAGGTCGTGGCGGAGTGGATCGCCGGCATGTCGCGGCACGCGCGCGACCGCTTCGTGAAGGTCAACTGCGCGAGCCTCTCGGAGACGCTCGTCGAGAGCGAGCTCTTCGGGCACGAGCGCGGCGCGTTCACCGGGGCGGTGGCGCCGCGCGAAGGGCTGTTCGAGGCGGCCCACGAGGGCACCCTGTTCCTCGACGAGGTCGGGGAGCTGTCCCCGCGGACGCAGGCGAAGCTGCTCCGCACGCTGGAGTACGGCGAGATCGTCCGCGTGGGGAGCACGCGCCCGCGGCGCGTGGACGTGCGCGTGATCGCGGCGACCCACCGCGATCTCGAGCAGATGGTCGCCGAGGGAGAGTTCCGACAGGACCTCTACTTCCGCCTCAACGCGGTCACGCTGCGGATCCCGCCGCTCCGGGCCCGCACGTGCGAGATCCTCCCGCTCGCGGAGCTGTTCGCGGCGCGCCTGTCGCGCAGGCTGGAGCGCCCGGCGCCGCGGCTCACGCCCGCGGCGACCTCCGCGCTCCTCGCGCACCCCTGGCCGGGGAACATCCGGGAGCTGCGCCACGTGATCGAGCGCGCCGTGGTCATGGCCAAGGGGGGGCCGATCCAGGCGGACCACCTGATGCTCGTCGCGCCGCGCGCGCAGGCCGACGCCGGGATCCGGGGCGACGTGCGCTCGTTCGAGCGCGACCGCATCCTCGCCGCGCTCGACAGGACCAGCCACAACCAGACGCGCGCCGCGGAGCTGCTCGGCGTGTCGCGGCGCACCCTCACCAACAAGCTCAACGCGTACGGCATCGCGCGACCCCGCAAGAAGGTCGCGCTGGAGGAGTGCTGACGTGGCCTCGCCGTTCCTCCGCACCATGCGGTCGCTCGAGATCGAGCGCGGGCCGAGGACCTGGATCCGCCTCGCGGTGATCCTCGCCGTGCTCGGCGCCTGGGCGGCCTGGATGCACGCGGCGCGCGTGTCCGTGTACGCGACGACCGCGAAGGCGCGCCTGGAGGTCAGCCGGATGGCCCACCGCGTGGCCGCCGCGGAGCCCGGGCGCGTGTCGGTCGTGCGGGTGGAGCTCGGGCGCCACGTCGAGCAGGGCGAGGTGCTCGTCGAGCTGGACGCCGCGGTCGAGGAGAAGCGCCTGGAGGAGGAGCGCACCAAGGTGGCCGTGCTCGCGCCGAAGCTCGAGGCGCTGCGGCGCCAGATCGCGGTCGAGGACGAGGTGCGCGCGTGGCAGGAGAAGCTCTCCGAGGCGTCGATCGCCCGCGCCAGGATCGACCTGCGCCAGCGCGACCTCTCGGCCGCGCAGGGCGAGGAGCTCCGCGCCATCTCCGAGAAGCTGCACCGCGAGCAGCTCGCCTCGACGGCCGATCACCTCCAGGCGAAGACCCGCGCCGCCGACGAGCTGCTCAAGGCCGAGGGGGCGCGCGCCGATCTCCACCGGCTCTCGGTGGCGCGCCGCCACGACGAGCGGCAGACGGCGGCGCACCTCGCCGAGCTCGAGCGGTCGCTGGGCGACCTGGTGGCCGAGCAGCGGGCGGCCGAGGCGGCGGTGCACACGGCGCTCGCGCAGATCGAGCGGCGCAAGATCCGCGCGCCCATCGCGGGCAAGCTCGGGAACATCGCCGCGCTCCAGGTGGGCGACGTCCTCCAGGCGGGCGACGTCGTGGCGACCGTCGTCCCGGGGGAGGACGTGCACGCCGTCGCGCTCTTCGCGCCGTCCGACGCGGTCGGGCGCGTCGTCCCCGGCCAGAGGGCGCGCATGCGCCTCGACGGGTTCGCGTGGACGCAGTTCGGCATGCTCGAGGGGGAGGTCTCCCACGTGGCGAGCGAGCCGTTCGACGGCGCGATCCGCGTCGAGCTCGCCGTGCGGCCGGACAGCGCGGCGTCGATCCCGGTGCAGCACGGCATGCCGGGGACGACCGAGGTCGAGGTGGAGCGCGTGTCCCCCTGGACGCTGCTGCTGCGCGCCGTGGCGCCGGGAGGCCCGCGATGAAGCGCGCGTTCCTCGTCCCCGAGGTGCTGCAGACGTCGCTCATGGACTGCGGGCCGGCCGCGCTCAAGGCCGTGCTCCAGGGGTTCGGGATCGACGTCCACTACGAGTGGCTCCGCGACCGCTGCCAGACGGACGTCGACGGGACGTCGATCGACGCGCTCGCCGCGCTCGGGCAGGAGCTCGGGCTCGCGACCGCCGAGATGGTGGTCCCCCACGACAGCTTCCTCCTGCCCGAGGCCGACTGCCTGCCCGCGATCGTGGTCAAGCGCGGCGCGGGCGACTCGCTCCACTTCGTCGTCGTCTGGCGCAGGCTCGGGCCGTTCGTGCAGATCCTCGACCCCGGCAGCGGGCGGCGCTGGGTGCGCTGCGAGCGGTTCATGGAGGACATGCCGCACTTCCCGATCCCGATCTCGATCGACAGGTGGCGGCGGTGGGTGTCGTCCGAGGACTCGCTCGGGCCGCTCCGCGCGAAGCTGCGCGCGCTGGGCGCGCAGGGGGAGGCGCTCATCGGCCGGGCGGACGCCGACCCGGGGTGGCGGTCGTTCGCGGCGCTCGACGCGGCCGT
Source organism: Sorangium sp. So ce406 (assembly GCF_051474675.1). Lineage (NCBI taxonomy): Bacteria > Pseudomonadati > Myxococcota > Polyangiales > Polyangiaceae > Sorangium > Sorangium sp. So ce406. The sequence goes on from NZ_CP150340.1 coordinate 3,641,220, forward strand.
GCGGATGGCGGCGCGCCTGGTGCGCGGCGGCGCGATCTCGCGCGGCGGCGAGGCGCAGCGCGTGCTCGAGGGCGTCGTCGACCGCGCGCTCGCGGGGGAGGCGGGCGCCATCCCGAAGGGGTTCTTCTGGGCGACCGAGGGCAAGGCGCCGGGCAAGCTCCTCGTGCACGGCGCCGTCATCGTCCACTTCGCCGCGCGCGGCGAGGCCAGCGCGCGCGCTGCCAGCGCTGCCGCGTCGCTGGAGCGCCCGGCGACGCCGCCCCCGCCGAGCTACCGCGACAGCGCCACGCCCTCCGTCGCGCCGGCGGAGCAGGCCCCGCGCGCGGTCGCGACGGCGGTGCTCCCGGCCCCCGTCCGCCGGGAGCTCGAGCTGCCGTCGCCGTCGCCGTCCCGCCTCTTCTTCTGGATGCTGCGCGCCGACGCGGGCCGCGCGCTCGCGCTCGTCGGCGTGGCGCTCGCGGCCAGCGCGGCGATCGCCGCGATCGACGTGGTCGTCCTGCGCGGGCTGTTCGACGCGGTGAAGCACATCACGGTCGAGTACCAGCGCGCGCTCGGGCTGCTCGCGCTGGTCGCCTTCGCCGCGGGGGGCCTGCTGCTCGAGCTCTTCGTGGCCCACGCCGTCTCGCGCCTCGGGCGCGCCCTCGAGGTGCGCTTCCGCGCGGCCTTCCTGGAGAAGCTGCCGCGGCTCGAGGACCGCTACCTGCGCAGCCGGCCCACCTCGGACATGACCGCGCGCGGCCACGCGATGCACCTGATGCGCGAGGCGCCGGCGCTCTTCTCGCGCATCGCGCGCGCGGCGCTGTCGTTCGCGGCGACGCTCCTCGGGGTGCTCTGGCTCTACCCGGGCGGGGCGTGGCTCTCGATCGTCGCGGCGGCTGTCGCGCTCGCGGCGCCATACCTGGCGCGGCGGCCGCTCGTCGAGAGCCTCATGCGCCTGCGGACGCACGCCGCGTCGCTCGAGCGGTTCTACCTGGACGCGCTGCTCGGCGTGGTGCCGATCCGCGTCCACGGCGCGGAGCGGGCGGTGCGGCGCGAGCACGAGGCGCTCCTCGTGGAGTGGGCGCGGACCGGCCGGCTCGTGCACGCGCAGTCCACCGCCATGCAGGCCGTCCAGGGGCTCGCGAGCACCGCGGTCGCGGTCGCGATCGTCGGGGGCTACGTCGCCGCGGGCGGCCCGCCGGCGGCGCTGCTCCTGCTCGTGTTCTGGTCGCTGCGCCTGCCCGTGGTGGCGCAGGAGCTCGTCGCCGCGCTGCTCGGCTGGAAGAACGTGCGCAACGCGTCGGTGCGCCTCTTCGCGCCGCTCGCGGCGCCGGAGATGGACCTCCCGCGCGCCCCCGTCGAGGACGCCGCGCCGGGCGGCGCGGGCGGCGAATGCGGCGGGGGCGGCGCGTGCGGCGCGTCGATCGACCTGCGGGGCGTCAGCGTACAGGCCGGGGGGCACACGCTCCTGTCCGATGTCTCGCTGAGCCTCCCGGCCGGGGCGCACGTCGCGATCGTGGGCAGCTCCGGGGCGGGGAAGTCGTCGCTGCTGTCGCTGCTCCTCGGGTGGCTCCGGGCGTCGCGGGGCGAGGTCCTCGTCGACGGGCGGCCCTTCGACGGCGCGGCGCTCGCGCGCCTCCGCCGCGGGACGGCGTGGGTCGACCCGGCCATCCAGCTCTGGAACCGCACGCTCCTCGAGAACATCACCTTCGGCCACGCCGGCGACGCGCTCGCGCGCGTGCCGCGCTCGATGAATCAGGCCGAGCTCACCGACGTGCTCGAGGGCCTGCCCGACGGGCTGCAGGCGGCGATCGGCGAGGGCGGCGCGAGGCTGTCCGGGGGCCAGGGGCAGCGCGTGCGCCTCGCGCGGGCGCTGATGAAGGCCGACGCGCGCCTCGTGCTCCTCGACGAGCCGTTCCGGGGGCTGGAGCGCGAGCGGCGCCGGGCGCTCCTCGCCCGCGCGCGCGAGCACTGGCGGGGCGCGACGCTTGTCTTCGTGAGCCACGACGTGACGGACACGATCGGCTTCGATCGCGTGCTCGTGATCGAGGGCGGCAAGGTGGTGGAGGACGGCGCGCCGCGCGAGCTCCTCGACGACGCGCGGAGCCGCTACCGCGCGCTCGCGGACGCGGACGCGCGCGCGCGGGATGAGGTCTGGTCGAAGGGGCGCTTCAGGAGCGCGACGATGGAGGGCGGCCGGCTCATCGTGGAGGCTGTATGAAGGCGGAAGACGCCGGGTCGAAGGCGGACGACACCGAGCGCGCGGCGGCGCTGGCCGCTGTCGCGTGGGAGCCCTCGGCGCTCGGGCACGCGATGAGCGCGCTCACGGCCGCGTGCGGGCTCGCGAGCGGCGCGGCGCCGTCCCCCGGCGCGCCGCCGGACGGCGACCCCACCGCGTGGATCGAGGCGTACGCGGGCTGCATGGGCGTCGAGGCGGAGGCGGTCGAGAGCAGCTTCGCCGATCTGCCCCGCGCGATCGCGTCGCTCGGCCCGTCGATCGTCCGCGTCGCGCAGGGCTACCTCGCGGTGATGTCCGCGGGCCGGCGGGGCCTCTCGGTCCTGACGCCGGCGCTCACGCCGGCGCGGATCCCGCTGGAGACCGTGCGCCGGGCGCTCTCCGCCCACCTCGAGGACCGCCCGGCGTCGCACGTGGACAAGTGGCTCGCGGCCGCGCGCATCGCCCCGCGGCGCGCGGCGCGGGCGCGCGCCGAGCTCCTCGCGCAGCTCGTCGCGGATCGCCCGATCAGCGGCATGTGGCTGCTCCGCCCCGACCCCGGGTCGAGCTTCCGGCGCCTCCTCGCGCTCCGCGGCGTGCTGCGCCGGGGCGCGGTCTTCCTCGCCGCGGCCACGGCGCAGATCGCGCTCGGCGTGCTCGCCTGGTGGCTGATCGGCGCGGGCGCGCTCGACGGCGCGGTGGAGCCGGGGTGGCTCTTCGCGTGGGTGCTGCTGTCGCTGTCGGCGATCTTCGTGCAGCTGTTCGCCTCCTGGGCGGGGGGGCTGCTGACGATCGACGTGGCCGCGCTCCTCAAGCAGCGCCTGCTCTGCGGCGCGCTCCGCCTGGATCCGGCCGCGATCCGGACGCGCGGCTCGGGCGAGCTCCTCGCGATGGTCTCCGAGTCCGAGGCCGTCGAGACGGCGGGGCTCGGCGGCGCGCTCGGGGCGGTCGTCGGGCTCGTGCAGCTCGCGAGCGCGGCGGCGGTGCTGTACGCCGGCGCCGGCGGCGGCCTCCACGTCGCGCTGCTCGTCGGGTGGGCGCTTGCGGTGGCGCTGCTCGCCCGCCGCTTCGCGCGGCGGCGGGCGGCGTGGACGGGCGAGCGGTTCGCGATCACGAGCGGCTTCGTGGAGAACGTCGTCGGGCACCGGACGCGCGTCGCGCAGGAGGCCCCGCACCTGCACCACGTGGAGGAGGACGCGGTGCTCGAGCGCTATCACGCCGCCTCGCGCGCGATGGACCGGGTGGGCGATCTCCTCTCGTCGCTGCCGGCGCGCGGGTGGCTCGCGCTCGGGCTGCTCGGCCTCGTCCCCGCGGTCCTCGGCGGGGTGAGCGTCGGCCCGCTGGTGGTCGCGACGGGCGGCATCCTCCAGGCGCAGGCGGCGTTCGCGGCGCTGGCGACGAGCCTCGGCGCGCTCCTCTCCGCCGCCGTCTCGTGGCGGTCGATCGCGCGGCTCTTCGCGGCGGCCGCGGACCGCGAGCCCCCGGGGATCCCGCAGGCGGTGCTCGGGCGCCCGGCGACGTCGGACGTGATCCTGGAGGCGCGGGGCGTCACGTTCCGGTATTCCGGGGAGCGCGGCGAGCCGGTCCTGCGCGACTGCGGCCTGGTCCTGTCGAAGGGCGACTGTCTGCTGCTCGAGGGGCGCTCGGGCGGCGGCAAGTCGACGCTCGCGGCCGTGCTCAGCGGCCTCCACGCGCCGGCGTCGGGCCTCGTGCTCCTCCGCGGCCTCGATCGGCGGACGCTGGGCGGCGCGGCGTGGCGCAGCCGCGTCGCGAGCGCGCCGCAGTTCCACGACAACCACGTGCTGTCGGGGACGCTGGCGTTCAACCTGCTCATGGGGCGCGCGTGGCCCGCGTCGCCCGAGGACCGGCGGGAGGCGGAGCTCGTCTGCCGCAAGCTCGGCCTCGGGCCGCTGCTCGATCGGATGCCCTCGGGGCTCGATCAGGTCGTGGGGGAGACGGGGTGGCAGCTCTCGCATGGCGAGCGGAGCCGGCTGTTCCTGGCGCGCGCGCTGCTCCAGCGGTCGGACGTTGTCCTCCTGGATGAGAGCTTCGGGGCGCTGGATCCGCTCACGGCCCGCGAGTGCGTGGGCGCCGTGCTCGAGCGGGCGCCTGCGCTCGTCGTGATCGCGCATCCCTGAGCGGGGGTGTTGCCGAGCTGCCCGGCCCCCGGAGAGGGTGTTCGTCGCGCGAGGTGGGGGCCCCGCCGAACTCGGCGCAGAGACCAGGGTATCCTCTGCCGAAGCCGGGGCGAGCTGGGGCGGTGCTCGCGGTACAAAACGCGAAAGGCCCGTCGCTGCTCTTGGCAGCGCGGGCCTTCGCGGTCGTGTCGTCAGCTTCGAGGAGCCGAGCGCCGCAGGCTACGGCACTCGGCCCCTCGCGGGCTTGTCAGCAGCAGCAGCCGGGCGGACAGGTACAGACGACGTTCGCGCCGGCCTGCAGGTCGGTGGGGACCTCCACCGTCAGGCGCGCAGGGCGCTCCTCGACCGTCTCCTGCTTCTGCTCGATCTCGCCCTCGCCCTCGATCTTGATCTGCTCGCTCATGGTGATTGCTCCGTGGATCGGTTGGTTATTTCCAGTTGCGCACTCGACGTCGCGCGATGATGGGTATTGCAGCCGTCGTGCCACCGCGGTTTTTGCGTGGATACGGCCTCCGTTGGGCGACTCCGCTGCGCTGCGGCGGCCTCCGTTGGGCAACTCCTTTCCCAGTTGGAGAAGCGGCTCGGGAATCGGCCTTCCCGCCCGGACCGCCCGTGTTCGCGCGCCGGGGTCGCGGGCGGCGTTCACGCTGGCGGCACGGACTTCGCAACATGATGCGGCGATGGAAACGTCGATGATCCCCGAGCTGCTCGCCTTTCGTGCCCCGTGGCTCGAAGAGAAGCTCGTCAAGGACCGGATGGCCTCATCCCGCGAGGAGGCGGCGCGGCTCTTTGACGAGGTGAAGAAGTACATCTTCGTCTGCCGGGCGGACAGGACGCGACAGGTGCCCATGTTCTCCAGGAGGGTCGACGAGGTCTGGCACCAGTTCGTCCTCTTCACCGAGGAGTACGCGGCCTTCGGCCACCGCTTCTTCGGCGAGTTCGTTCACCACACCGCCAACACCGCGCCTCGCGGCGAGCTCGGGGCGCGCCCCGAGATGTCCTTCGACCGGTACCGCGCCGAGTACGAGGCGCTCTTCGGGCCCATCTCGGACGCGTGGCGCGACGAGCTCGCCGTGACGCCCGACACGCGCCTCATCCGCGTCAAGTTCGGCCGCCCGATCTTCGTGCGCGTCGAGGAGGGTAGGGCAGAGCTCGTGTGGTCGCTGGAGCCGCCGCGCATCCTGCTGCGGATCGACGCGTGGGCGAAGGACGCGATGCAGTTCATCGTCGACTGCGATCACTTCTATGTCCGCGAGCTCCCCGGCCTCGAGGACCGCGATCGCGTGGCGCTCTGCCGTCCGCTCGTGAAGGGCGACGTGCTCCGGATCGCGCCGTGAGGCTCGACGAGCTCACCGCCCTGTTCGGGCAGCTCGGCTTCCCGCGGGCCGAGGACCGCGAGCGGCCGCCGCGCGATCACGTCCGCGCGGTCGAGGGCGCGGTCCGGGCCGGGCTCTCGGACGACGAGCTCCCGCTCGAGCTCCTCGCGCTCGAGATCGAGCGGCGCGACGGCGCGCCGGACCTCGCGCCGTTCCACGTGATTCCCGATCTCGGCGTCCGCGTCGCGTTCGCGTACTGGCGCCCCGGGCGCGCGGCCGGCGCGCACGAGCACTCCGACTGGACGGTCACCGCGGTGTTCCACAACGCGCTCGACGTCGCGACCTTCGACTGGGACGCGACCGCGCGCGCGCGGCGCCTCGTGCCAAAGCGCCTGTTCTCCGCGGAGGCCGGGCGGGTCGGCCACATCCACGGGCCGTGCATCCACGACCCGCGGAATCCGACCCCGCGCTGGTCCATCTCGCTGCACCTGTTCGGGCCGCACGACGGCCCCGTGATCGAGGAGCAGGTGGGCCCCGTCGAGGGGCTGAGCCCGCCGGCGCCGCGGGCCGCCGAGCCAGCGCCGCAGGCGGATGAAGACGCGCTGTCGGCGGCGCTCGCCTCGCACGAGCGGGAGTGCGTGCGCCGGGCGCAGATCGACGCCCTCGCGCGGCGGGGCGCGCCGGCCGCCGCGCTCCTCGCGCGCCTCCACGCCCGCGGCGACGCCGGGACCCGGCGGCGCGCCGCCCGCGCGCTCGGCCGGGCCGAGGACCTCGACGCGCGCACCGTCCTCGCGCGGCGGTGGCCGGGCGTCGACCTCGACGCGGCGTCGAGCGCGGGCCGCGCCGAGCTCGTCGCGCGCTGCGGCCAGCGCGCGCAGCCCCTGCTCCGCGTCGAGGCGTGGGCCGCGCCCGCGCTCCGCGCCCTCGCGTCCGCCGTCGAGCTCCGCCCCCGCGACATCCCCGGTCTCGCCGAGGCGGAGCAGCTCGCGCTCGCCCGCGCGCTCGTCGACTGGGGGACGTTTCAGCCCCTCGAAGCCCAGGAGAACTGACCATGGAACCCACGCAGACGGAATCGTCCACGTCGAGCGCGCCGAGCGCGTCGAGCACTCGCCGACGGCCCGATCTCTTCGCCTACCGAGCGCCCTTCGTCATCAGCAAGCTGCTCATGAACAAGACCGTGGCCACCGAGCGCGAGGCAGAGACGCTGTTCCGGGAGCTCGCGCGCTATCTATGGCTCGTCGAGTCCGACCGGACCCGCGCCTATCCGATGTTCTCGCTGCGCGTCGACGAGGCCTGGCACCAGTTCGTCCTCTTCACGATCGAGTACGCCGACTTCTGCGAGCGCTTCTTCGGTCGCTTCCTGCACCACGCACCGGGCAACGCGCCGGTCACGCACGCGGTCCGCGAGGCGACGTGGGACGAGTTCGCGGCCGCGTACAGCGCCCTCTACGGCGAGCCGCCGCCCGAGGTGTGGAACGACGCGACCTCCGTGTGTGGCCCGCGGCGCGTGATCCGGGATCGCGAGGTGTCGGTCCGGCTGCGGGACGGCAAGGCCGAGCTCGTCGACGGCGACACGGTGCTCGTCCGCGTCGACCCCTGGGGTGAAGCCGCGCTGCGCTTCATCGCAGGTCACGGCATCTTCTACGTGCGCGAGCTTCCCGGGCTCGACCTGGACGATCGCGTCGCCCTCTGCCGGGCGCTCGTCGCGTCGCGCACGCTCCGCGTCGCGCCGTAGCCTCGATCAGGCGCAGATCAGGGGCAGAAGGTGACCTCGAAGCTCGTCTCCGACGAGCAGGCGTGGAGGCCGGCGGCGTCGTCGTAAGCGTAGCTGTACGCCGTGGGACACATCTCGTGCATCCGGCGCACGTAGTCCGTGTGCTCCACGCTCCGCGGGTCCGCGGTGTCACGGCACGCGTCCGACGTCATGCAGGCGTTGGCGGCCGTGCACTGGCCCGTGGCCGGATCGATGGGCGTCGGGCAGCAGAGGTGGAGCCCGGGATCGGCGCTCTCCGGCTGGCCCAGGCCCCAGGGCGCCGGGTAATTCCATTTCTTGCAGGGCGCCATGCAGGCGACCACGTTGCCGTTCCGGTCGCGCACCCGGAGGTCCTGGTGCGCGTACGCGGGGAACTGGCCGTTGCCGAGATCCTCGTCGCCGGGGCACTGCGCCAGCGACAGCCGGGAGCAGTCCGAGGTGATACAGCTCCCCTGCTCGGCGCCGACGCCCTTGGGCACGACCTTGAAGGGCAGGGTGTAGCCGTCCACCTGGCTGAGGTTGTACCAGGTCTGGGCCGCGCCCCCCTTGGCCGCGAAGGTGGCCTCGAACTTCGACTCGAAGGGCGGCTGGCAGCCGCCGGCCGGGCAGGGGGCGACGCTGTCGCCCGTGGTGCAGTTATAACCGCTCTCGTCGCAGCCGGTCTTCGGCCAGAAGCGCGTCGCGCTGATGCCGCCTTCGGGCACGTTGTACGTGTACGCGGCGCCCCGGGTGAGCTTGACGTTCTGCGGGCCCTCCACGTTGGTGGAGTGGGCGACCCAGATCGGCGCCGCGCAGTTGTTGATGATCTTCAGCGTGCGGGCGCCGCCGGGCGAGGAACCGCCGCTCACCTTGTCGAGGGTCCAGCGCTGGTTGGTGGTGCCCTGGTAGGGGTACTGGAGGATGTCCGTCCCGTCGGCGGCGCGGCCCCACGCCAGGTCGACCACCTGATCGGAGTGGCGCGCGTGGATGCTGAACTGGTCGCCCCCGCGGTTGACGAGCTTCCACTGCTGGTTGGCGCCGCCGACATAGATCCATTGATGGATGACCGCGTTCGGCGCGGTGCTCACGTCGCGCACGTCGAGGGCCTTGTTGCTGTTGACGTTGACGATCTTCCAGTAGCCGTCGCTGGTCGGGGAGATGCGGAACCTCTGCGCGTTGGTCCCGTTGCAGGTCCACTGCTGCATCCGCGTCCCGTCGGCGGTGCTGGACGAGGGCACGTCGAGGCACTTGTTGGTGGCGACCGAGCGGATGACGTACTCCCCCTCGGTGATGCTCGAGACGATGACCGCATCCGAGTCGTCGACGCTGGCCTCGGTCGACGCCATCTCGTCCTCGGCGATCAGACACCCTCCCAGCAGCAGGGTCCACCCGAGCGCCAGCGACAGACCACCCAGGGTAACTTTGCGAGCCATGATCTCCTCCTCATCGTTGCGGTGCCCCCTCCATCCCGGTGCACCCGCTTGTCGAGGGGCGATTGCAGGCGGCGTTCCACGTGGGCAGTCCGTGTCGCACGCCCGGGCTGCGGAGGTTTTCGCGACGTTTCGCGGAGATTCAGGGAGCACCGGGGCGATCTGCGGGATCGCCCCTCCCCGGCGGGAGGCGATCCGCGGGATCACCCCCTCGACGCGAGGGGCGATCCGGCGGAGCGCACCGCGTGATCGAGCTCACCCCGTCAGCTTCACGGGCTCGCGGTCGCCGTGGCTCGGGAGCTCGAGCATTTCACGAGGGAGAGCCTCGGCCAGTACTTCTGACAGCGCGAGGTCGTCCCTGATGAGATGAGAGATATTGAACCACAGAGGCACAGAGGGCACAGAGGGGAGAGAGAAAGAGACTTTGATACTTTGTTCTCTGTGTCTCTTTCCTCTGTGCCCTCTGTGCCTCTGTGGTTCGAACCTCTCATCTCACGTCACGTGAGAAGAGGGCGGCGGACGCGGCACTACCGCGTGCCCGCGCCCAGGTTGGCGACCATCGAGAGGCGCTGGGGGCCGTCGCCGAAGCGCGCGCGCAGCCTGGCGAAGATCGCCTGGCCGAGCTCCTCCCAGCGCGCCGCGCCGAGCTTGTCTCGCAGCAGGACCAGCGGCGCGTTGCCCCGGCGCATCCAGCCCCAGAGCTCCTCGGTCGAGGGCGCCTCCATCGGGTGCTCGACCTCGCGCACCGAGACGTCCCGGAAGCCAGCGGCCTCCATCTCGGCGCGGAACTCGCCCGGATCGCCGAGCGGCGCCTTGCCCTCGCCGAAGGGCAGGTCGGGCAGCTCGGCGCGGATCGCCGAGAAGAGCTCGGCCGCGATCGGCGCCCTGTCCATCGGCGCCCAGCTCCCGACGACGGCGCGGCCGCCGGGACGCAGCACCCGGAAGAGCTCACGGAAGCCGCGGTCGCGGTCGGGGAAGAAGATCAGCCCGAACATCGAGAACGCGGCGTCGAACGAGCCGTCCTCGAAGGGCAGCGCCATGCCGTCGCCGACGCGGGCGTCCACCGCGAGCCCCGCGCGCGCGGCGCGCTCGCGCAGCTGCTCGACCATCGCCGGGGCGAAATCGATGGCGGTCACGCGCGCGTCCCGGGCGGCCAGGAGGGACAGGGTGCCCGGCCCGGCAGCCACGTCGAGCACGCGCGCGCCCGGCCCGACGCCCGCGAGCCGGAGCGCGTCAGCGGCGTATTTCTCGAAGTGGGGGGCGGTGTCGACCGCGTAATCGGCGGCGACCATGTCCCAGGCGACGGGGGTGGCGAGGGGGCTCGGAGGCTGGGTCATCCCGCAAGGCTGCTATCACGCGCGCGTCGCGCTCGTCCAGCGGGCGAGCCGCCGACGCTGGAACGCTGGCGCCGTCGCCGCGGCGCGCCGGTCAGCGCGCGACCGCGGTCTCGCGGCGATTCCCGAGGCGCGCGAGCGTCTTCGTCCTGCCCTGTGCGCCGGCGGCGCCGGCCGCCGCCTCGGGCGCGCTCGAGTCGGCGTCCGACCCTTCCCCCTGCTCCTGATCCGCCTTGTCGGCGTCGGTCTCCGTCGCGTCGTGAGGCGGCAACACCGCCTTCGCGGTCGACACGAGCAGCACGCTCGCCAGCGTGACGACGCTCGCCGAGCCGAGGACGAACAAGGCAACATGCAGCAGTGTGCGCTGGAGGAGGCTGCCTTGGTTCAAGTTCCGGAGTTTCTGCATCATGGTGCACCCTGCCTCGTGTTCCAGCGACCGCTCGCCGCGCGCATCCGGTCATGTCCGGAGCCGCCAGCCTCTTCGTGACCTCTCCGGGGAATGCGAGCGTCATGCCAGCAGCCGTCCGCTGGATGATCGCAGGAACCGCGGCGGCTCCTGGTGCCGCTCTGCCAAAGTGGACACGCCGGCCACCTGGAGATTGGCGCATCTTGCCAGAATGACAATCCGTCCTGCGCCGGGCGCTCGATTCCGGTGTGCCCCGAGACCAGGATGTGTGGAGCGCGGCGCGCGTCCGGCGTGGCTGGCGAGCCGCAGGCGATGTCCGCGCGAACCCGGTCATGACGCCATGCTCGACACGGACGATGTTGTCGGCTCATCCCACGTGCGGATGACACCTCTTCAGCGCGGACAGCGCCGCTCGTGCGGCGCCGCCATGGCTCAGGCGCCGTCGGCGCGCGCGGGCGAGGCGCCGGCGAACGTGCGCGCGGCCTCCGGGTGCTCCGCGATGAGGCGGAGCGCGCGGCGCAGGAGCGAGATCCCGGGCTCCGTCTTGTGCCAGCTCGACGCGCCGCTCGGGTGCGGCAGGCAGATCACGTCGGCGTCCACGCCGTGATAGCGCGCGCGGCGCAGCTCGCCGATCACGCCCGCGAGCGGCCCCCTGTGGCCGAGCACCTGCTCGACGGCGAGGCCGCCCACCGGCAGGATCAGCCGCGGCTCCAGGATCCCCACCTCCCGCGCGAGGTGCGCCTGGCAGCGCAGGATCTCCTCGGGATCCGGCCTCCGATCGCCGCCGCCCCTGGCCTTTCCCGGGAAGCAGCGCGCGACGGCCGACATGTAGACGCGCCGCCTGAACTCCTCCTCGCCCACGCCGAGCGCCCCCTCGAACCAGCGGAACAGGGTGCGGCCCGCCGTCCACGCGAACGGCCGGCCGAAGCTGCCCTCGCGCGCGCCGGGCGCCTGGCCGATGAGCAAGATCCGGCTGGGAACGGCCGGGCCGTGGACGGCCGGGCCGATCATCTTCGGGCAGGCGCGGCACGCCTCGAGCTCGCGATGCACCGCGGCGAGCCGCTGCTCCGGGGTCATGACAGAAAGGCGAACCGCGGGGCTGCTCATCGATCCGGCTTGAATTGACGGGAAATCAGCGCCCGGGCGAGGCAGCGCGGGCGCGCTCATCCGCGCGGCCGGCGGGCGGCGAGCGGGCGTCCGACGGCGGCGGCGGAGCGCGCGCGCAGGCGGCCCGCGAGGAGGCGCGCGGCGAGGACGCCGCCGAGGAAGCCGAACAGGTGGCCCTCCCACGAGATGCCCATGCGCGTGGGCAGCACGCCCCAGATCATCCCACCGTAGAAGAGGCCGACCCCCAGAGAGAGCGCGATCGAGACGGCGCTCCGCTCGAACCAGCCGCGGAGGAGGAGGAAGCCGAAATAGCCGAAGATGACGCCGCTCGCGCCGATGTGCACCGAGGAGGGCGACCCGATGAGCCAGACGCCGAGCCCGCCCACGAGGGCCGAGAGGAGCGTCACGAGGACGAGGTCGCTCGTCTTGCGGAGCATGATCAGCCAGCCGAGCCCGAGGAACGGGAGCGTGTTCGCCGCGAGGTGGGCGAAGCTGCCGTGGAGCAGCGGCGCGAGCGCGATGCCGACGAGGCCCGGGACCGTGCGAGGACGGATTCCGAGCGCGTCGAGCGATCCGCGGAAGACCAGGAAGTCGATGATCTCGATGGCCCAGAGGAGCGCGACGAAGCCTCCGAGCAGCGTCGCATGGAGCTTGAGCTCACGGGTGATCGTCCTGGTTTCGGTGGTGCTCATCCTGATCCCTCGCGGGCCCCGTGAACCGTGACGTGCGTGCACGAGGAGCCCACGCCTTCAGCCTAGCTCGTGAAACGAGCACGCGCGCGCGCTCTTCCCGCGAATCCCGCAAACACGACGTGAGCCGTCGGGCCCGGTCCGCCGCGCGCTCCGGCCGCGTCAAGCCCCCGCGCCCGCTCGCCCGCGCGCGTCGATCGCTGTCCGCTGCGCGGGCCGCGCGGTAGAAGTCGGGCTCATGCTGCTCACCCGCGCCGAAGCCACCGGATTCCGTGAGACCTCCCTGCACGCGGACGTGATGCGGTTCGTCCGCGCGCTCGCGGCCCGCGACGACCCGCGCCTCCACGTGACGAGCTTCGGGACCAGCCCCGGCGGGCGCGAGCTGCCGCTGCTCGTGCTGTCGCGGGACGGCGTGCGCTCCCCGGACGAGGCGCGCCGCGCCGGGCGCCCCGTGGTGCTGATGCTCGACGGGATCCACCCCGGCGAGGTGGAGGGCAAGGAGGCGAGCCTCGCGCTCGTCCGCGACCTGCTCGACGGCCGTCACCCCGACTGGCTCGATTCGCTCGTGCTCCTCGTCGCGCCGCTGTTCAACCCGGACGGCAACGACGCGCTCGACCCGCAGAACCGCCGGCTCGACCTGAAGAAGCTCACCGGCCAGCCGGGTCCCGTCGTCGGCACGCGCACCCAGAGCCAGGGCATCAACCTGAACCGCGACTATCTCCGCCAGGCCGCCCCCGAGATGCGCCTGCTCCAGCAGCACGTGTGCGTCCCCTGGGCGCCCGATCTCACGATCGACAACCACGCGACCAACGGCTCGGTGCATCGGTTCCACATGACGGTCGACGTGCCGCACACCATCGAGTCCGGCCGCGCCGAGCCGATCGCGATGGTGCGCGATCGCCTCGTCCCCGACGTGATCGCCGCGGTCCGGAAGCGCGGCTTCGAGAGCGGCTGGTACGGCAACTTCGTCGAGGACGAGCGCGCGCTCGACGCGAACGGCGACGTCGATCCGACCGCGCCCGTGGGCCTCGGGTGGATGACCTACCCACACCACCCGCGGTTCGGCTCCAACTACCGCGGCCTCACGAACCGGCTCGATCTGCTGCTCGAGTGCTACAGCTACCTGCCGTTCGAGGAGCGGGTGCAGACCGCCTCGGCGTGGCAAATCGAGACGCTCACCTGGGCGGCCACGCACGCCGACGCCATCCGCGAGGTGGTCGCCGCGAGCGCCCGGCCCCCCGAGCGCGTCGCGGTCCGGTACCGGCTCGAGCCGACCGCGACCCCGGTCGACGTCCTCACGCGCAGCCCGCGGACGTTCGAGGGGGCGCCCGTCACGCTGCGGATCCCGCACCACGCGCGGTTCGTCGGAGCGACCGTGGTGGATCGGCCGCGGGCCTACCTGGTGCCGCCGGCGATCGCCGAGGCGCTGCGCCGGCACGGGCTCCGCGTGGCGCCGGCCGAGGGCGTCCACGACGTCGAGGTCGCGCGGGTGGCGTCGCTCGGCGCCGAGGGGGGCCGCGCCATCCTGGAGGCGGCCCGGGTCGGCGAGGTCGCCGTGGCGTGGCGCGAGGAGGCCCGGCGGGCCCCCGAGGGGTGGTCCCTGGTCGACACCGATCAGCCGCTCGGCGCGATCGCCGTGTACCTGTGCGAGCCCGAGAGCGACGACGGGGCCGTCGAGAACGGCCTCGTGGAGGCGCCCGCGGTCGGGGACGAGCACCCGGCGTGGCGGGTCCGGTGAGCGCTGGGACGCTTGGCATTTCGGGAGCGTTCTGCTTTTTCAACACAGGCGATCCGCTCTGGAGCCAGGAGAGCGCATGAAGGACCAGATCCCCGGTTTTCTGTTCATCGACCACGTCGCCATCGCCGTGCCTGCCGGGCAGCTCGACGCGCAGGTGAAGGCGTACGAGCTGCTCGGCTTCCGCGAGGTGCACCGCGAGGAGGTCCTGGGCACCGATCAGGTCCGCGAGGTGATGCTCCGCGTCGGCGACAGCGACAACCTCATCCAGCTCCTCGAGCCGCTGTCCTCCGCGTCTCCCGTCCAGAAGCTCCTCGACAAGAACGGCGGCCGCGCGGGCTTCGCCCACATCGCCTACCGGGTCCGCGACGCTCAGGTCGCCTTCGACGCGCTCAGGGAGAAGGGGTTCCGCATCATCGACGCTGCGCCCCGGCCCGGCTCCCGCGGGACGACGATCTTCTTCGTGCACCCGAGATCGCGCGACGACGCGCCGTTCGGCACGCTCATCGAGGTGGTGGAGGCCCATGAACATGAATGAGCGGCTCTTCGCCGAGTTCACGCCGGTCGCGCTCGAGACGTGGAAGCAGGCGCTCCACCGGGATCTCAAGGGGAAGACCGCGGACGATCTCGCCTGGGCGAGCGCCGAGGGCCTGCTCGTGCCGCCGATGGTCGCGCCGGACAGCCCGGAGCTGCCCGTGGCCGCCGGCGGCCCGCTCGTGGCGTCGCTCGTGGCCGAGCTCCGGAGCGGCGCGCCGGAGCTGCGCTTCGCCATGGGCACCAGCTACTTCTTCGAGATCGCCCGCCTCCGCGCCGCGCGCCTCCTGGCCGAGCGCCTGCGGCCGGGCGCGACGATCACCGCCGTGGTCCCGTCGGCGGCCGTGCCCGGCGACGAGCCGCACAAGAACCTCCTGCGCGGCATCGTCGCGATGATGGCGGCGCTCGCCGGCGGCGCGGACGAGGTCGTCATCGCGCCGCCCGAGCGCCTGCTCGGCAACGCCCGCGTCATCCTCCGCGAGGAGGCGCGCTTCAACGCCGCCGAGAGCCCCGCCGCCGGCTGCTGGCTCATCGAGCAGCTCGCGCGCAGCCTCGCGCGCTCGGCGCTGCGACAGATCGACGAGGCCGCCGAGCTGCCCGCGCTGGCCACGGCGCCCGCGGACACGGCGCCTCCCGAGCAGCTTCCCGAGCACCTCGGCTTCTCGGCCGGCATCGCGCCGTTCCTGCGCGGGCCGTACACCAGCATGTACGTGGTCCGCCCGTGGACCATCCGCCAGTACGCCGGGTATTCCACGGCCGAGGAGTCGAACGCGTTTTACCGGCGCAACCTGGCCGCGGGGCAGACAGGGCTCTCGGTCGCCTTCGATCTGGCGACCCACCGCGGCTACGACTCGGACCACCCGCGCGTGGTCGGCGACGTGGGCAAGGCCGGCGTGGCGATCGACACCGTGGAGGACATGAAGATCCTCTTCGACCAGATCCCGCTCGACAGGATGAGCGTGTCGATGACGATGAACGGCGCGGTGCTGCCGATCATGGCGTTTTACATCGTCGCGGCCGAGGAGCAGGGCGTGCGCCCCGAGCTCCTCTCCGGAACCATCCAGAACGACATCCTCAAGGAGTTCATGGTCCGGAACACCTATATCTACCCGCCCGCGCCCTCGATGAGGATCGTCGCCGACATCTTCCGTTACACCGCCGAGAAGACTCCCCGGTTCAACTCGATCAGCATCAGCGGCTATCACATGCAGGAGGCCGGCGCGACCGCCGAGCTGGAGCTCGCGTACACGCTCGCCGACGGCCTCGAGTACCTGCGCGCCGGGATCGCGGCGGGCATGGATATCGACGATTTCGCCGGGCGGTTCTCGTTCTTCTTCGGGATCGGCATGGACCACTTCACCGAGATCGCCAAGCTGCGGGCCGCGCGGCTCCTGTGGGCGAAGATCGTGAAGGGGTTCCAGCCGAAGAACCCGAAGACGATGGCGCTGCGGACCCACTGCCAGACCTCGGGCTGGAGCCTCACCGAGCAGGACCCGTTCAACAACATCACGCGCACGGCCATCGAGGCGCTCGCGGCCGTGCTCGGCGGCACCCAGTCGCTGCACACGAACGCCCTGGACGAGGCGCTGGCGCTCCCCTCGGACTTCTCGGCCAAGGTCGCGCGCGACACGCAGCTGTTCTTGCAGAAGGAGACCGACGTCTGCCGGGTCGTCGACCCGTGGGGCGGCTCCCACCACGTCGAGCGGCTCACGGACAGGCTGGCGCGGGAAGCGTGGCAGTTCATCCAGGAGGTCGAGTCGCTGGGCGGCATGGTCAAGGCGATCGAGAACGGCCTGCCCAAGCTGCGCATCGAGGAGGCGGCGGCCCGCAAGCAGGCCCGGATCGACGCGGGCCGCGACGTCATCGTCGGCGTCAACGCGTACCGGCTGGACAGGGAGGCGCCGCTCGAGCTGCGCGAGGTGGACAACACGGCGGTGCGCGAGAAGCAGGTCGCGCGGCTCGGGGAGGTGAAGGCCGCCCGCGCCGAGGCCGCCGTGGACGCGTCGCTGGCCGCGCTTACCCGCTGCGCCGAGACGGGCGAGGGGAACCTGCTCGCGCTCGCCGTCGAGGCCGCGCGCCGCCGCGCGACGCTCGGCGAGATCTCGGGCGCGCTCGAGCGCGTCTTCGGCCGCTACGAGGCCCCGGTGCGCACGGTCAGCGGCGTGTACGGCGCGGAGATCCGCGAGGCCGGGGCCGGCCGCGACGTGGAGGCGCTCGTCGGCGAGTTCGCCGGTCTCGAGGGCCGCCGCCCGCGCATCCTGGTCGCCAAGATGGGCCAGGACGGCCACGACCGGGGGATGAAGGTCATCGCCACCGCCTTTGCCGATCTCGGGTTCGACGTCGATATCGGCCCCCTGTTCCAGACCCCGGAGGAGGTGGCCCGCCACGCGGTCGAGAACGACGTCCACGTGGTCGGCATCTCGTCGCTCGCGGGCGGCCATAAAACCCTGGTTCCCCAGCTCATCGAGGCGCTCGGGAAGGCGGGCCGCGGGGACATCCTCGTCGTCGCCGGCGGCGTGATCCCGCCGCAGGACTACGGGTATCTCGAGGAGCGCGGCGTCGCCGGCGTCTTCGGGCCGGGGACGGTCATCCCCGACGCCGCGGCGCGGATCGTCCGCACGCTCATCGAGCGGCTCGGCGCGCAGGAGGCGCGCCAGGGTTGAGGCCGAGCCCGGGGCAGCTCGTCGACGGCCTCCTCGCGGGCGACCGCGCGGCTCTCGCCCGGGCCATCACGCTGGCCGAGAGCGCGCTCCCGCGGCACCAGGAGCTCGCCGAGGAGGTCCTGGAGCTCTGCTTGCCGCACAGCGGCGGCGCCGCGCGGCTCGGCATCACCGGCGTGCCGGGCGTCGGCAAGAGCACGTTCGTCGACGCCCTCGGCGTGCACCTCGTGCGCGAGCGCGACGAGACGGTCGCGGTGCTCGCGGTCGACCCCAGCAGCCCTGTCCACGGCGGGAGCATCCTCGGCGACAAGACGCGGATGCCGCGGCTCGCCAGCGATCCGCGGGCGTTCATCCGCCCGTCGCCGTCGGGCGGCTCGCTCGGCGGGGTGGCGCGGGCCACGCGCCAGGCGATCGTGCTCTGCGAGGCGGCGGGATACCGCAACATCCTCGTCGAGACCGTCGGTGTCGGCCAGTCCGAGGTCGCCGTCGCCGACATGACGGATTGCTTCCTGCTCTTGATGCTGCCGGGGGCAGGGGACGAGCTGCAGGGCGTGAAGCGCGGGATCATGGAGCTCGTCGATCTCGTGATCATCAACAAGGCCGACGGCGGCAACGAAGGCCGCGCCGCGCGGGCGCGCCGCGACTACGAGAGCGCGCTGCACCTGTTCCCGCCGGCGCCGCACGGCTGGACGCCCGTTGTCGGGGTCTGCTCGGCCCAGGAGAACCGCGGCGTCCGCGAGGCGTGGGAGAGCGTGCTGCGCCACCGCGCGCACATGCAGGCCGGCGGCTGGCTGGAGCGCCGCCGGGCCGCGCAGGCGCGAAGGTGGCTGCTCGAGCTGATCGAGGGGCACCTCCGGGAGGCCTTCCTGCGCAGCGCGGCCGTGCGCGAGCGGATGCCCGGGGTGGAGGGCCTCGTCGCGGCCGGCGCGCTCAGCCCGCTGCGCGCCGCGCGCGAGCTGCTGGAGGCCTGGGGGACGGCGAGGAAGGGCTGAGGAGGCGAGCGCTCCGAGAGCTCGCGAGGGAGAAGGAACGCCAAGGCGCAAAGGCGCAAAGGCGCAAGGGGGGAGAGAGATAGCCCCATCCCTGCTTCTTGCGTCTTTGCATCTTTGCGCCTTGGCGTTTCTTCTTCTCTCGGAGGGCCCCGGTGCGGAGAACTCGCTAAGATGGCCGGATGCGCCAGCTTGGACTATCGCTCGCCGCCCTCTCTCTCCTGCTCACGGCGGCCGCGCCGGTGCTCGCCGCGGAGACCGTCAAGGAAGAGCAGTGGGCGAAGTCCTACGGCTTCCGTCTCGGCGCGGAGGCGGACGTGCTCGCCCGCACCCTCGAGGCGAACCTCCCCGGCCGGGACGCGGCGAACGGCGACGCGACGAGCGCCGGCGTGGAGGAGAGCTCCTTCGCGGCGTCCTTCGCGGTGGTCGCTCAGATCCCGCTCTTCGCGGGGCTCCACCTGGACGCCGAGCTGCCCTTTGCGTACGGGAGCAGCCAGGCGCGCCCGCCCGGCCCGGCGGAGGGCGATGCGGCGACCGTCGCGCCGGAGCTCGAGGGGTTCTTCTTCGGCAATCCCTCGATCGGGCTCCACTACGTCGCGAGCGTCTTCCCCACGCTGGTGCTCATCGGCGGGCTCTCGGCCTCCATCCCCGTCACGCAAGATCCGTCCGACGACACGGAGGCGGCTGCAGCGGCGGCGCTGGCCGTGCGCGGGTACTTCGACTCGCAGCGGGCGCTCCTGGAGCACGTCCCGCTGCGAGCCCGCGGCGGCGTCGAGCTGCGCCCGATCGAGGCGTTCTATGTGCGGAGCGATCTCGCGGCGATGTTCGCCATCCCCACCGGCGACGGAGAGACGGAGCTCTTCATCGAGCACGCCAGCGAGGCGGAGCTGCGCAGCGTGGGCGGGTTCGGGGTCGGCGCGCGGCTCCAGGCCGCGTTCCCCCTCACGCAGACCGACAAGGTGCAGCTCGCGGCCGAGCCCTTCCTCGGCGTCGAGCCGCCCACGTCGGGCATGTACTTCCGGGCCGGGCTGCTCGTGGCGCTGGACGAGCCCCTCGGGTTCGGTCTGGAGCAGGGCAAGCTGGCGACGGTCCGTGTCGCGCTGGGGGGCAAATTCTGAGTCGGCCGCCGGGGGGCGCCGGGAGAATTGCAATTCAAACCGGAGGCTCTAGGGTGCCGCCGATGCGCGACGTCTGCTGGCGCTGCCGGCGCCCCCGCCCGGTCTGCTACTGCGCGCTCCTGCCCTCCTTGCCGACGACGACGCGGGTCGTGCTCCTCCAGCACCCGCGCGAGCGCCGGGTGGGCATCGGCACGGCGCGCATGACCCACCTGTCGCTGCCCAACTCCGAGCTGCACGAGGGGGTGGTCTTCGAGGAGGACCCCCGGATCATGGCCCTCGCCGCCGATCCGGCGACGGCCGTGCTCTTCCCCGGGGGCGACCCCGACCCTGCGGCAGGACCGCCGGTGCGGTCGCTCATCGTGGTCGACGGCACCTGGTGGCAGGCGAGGAAGATGCTCGCCCTGAACCCGCGCCTCGCCGCGGTGCGCCGCATCGGCGTGACGCCCAGGGCGCCGGGCAACTACCGCATCCGCAGGGAGCCGCGCCCGGAGTGCCTCGCCACGGTCGAGGCGGTGGCCAGCGCGCTCGGCGCGCTCGAGGGCGAGCCCGCGCGGTTCGACGAGATGCTCCGGGCCTTCGAGTTCATGGTCGACCGGCAGATCGAGCACCAGGCGCGCAGCGACGGCCCGCGCCGGCGGTCGCGCGGGGCGGCCGCCTCGCCGCTCGGGCCGCTGCGCCCCTACCTCGCCGCGCCGGAGCGGGTGGTGCTCGTCGACGGCGGGGCCAACTCCGGGTGGCCGGCGGACGCCGGCGCGGCCGGGCCCAGGTCCGAGCTCGTGCACCTCGTCGCCAGCCGCGCGTCGGGCGAGCGCTTCGAGGCGTTCCTTCGCCCGCGGCGGCCGCTGGGCCCGAGCGTCGCGCACCAGATCGAGGTGCCCGAGCGGCGCCTGCTCGACGGCGAGGAAGCGGGCTCGGCCCTGGCCCGGTTCCGCGCGTTCGTGGGCCCGGGCGGCGTGCTCGGCGCCTGGGGCGCCTTCACGGCGGACCTGCTCGCGCAGGAGGGCCTCGGGCGCCCGCCCTCCATCGACCTGCGCGACCTCTGCGCGCGGCACCTGCGGCGCCGGCCGGGCGGCATCGCGAACGGGGCGCGGGCGCTCCTGCCCGGGGAGCCCACGGAACCAGCGCCGCGCGGGAGCGGGCGGGCCGGGCGCACGCTGGGCTGGCTCGAGGTCGTCCTTGCGCGCCTGCTCGATCTCGCGGGAGAGGACGACGGCGCGGGGTTTCCGGGATCTCCGGGATGACGAGCGCCCGCCGCAGCGAGCCGGCGGGCGCGCTGGCGGAGAGCGCGCGTCTTCTCCGGTGCCGCGGCTTCACGGTCGACGACGAGCCCGAACGGCACGAGCACCGCTGCTTTGCTCGCTGACGCAACGTCTTGCGCGAGCGAGCCAGAGCCGGCGAGCTCCCATCAAGTAAAGGCAGGGGGCGCAGCGGGGCATGAGGAGTGCATTCTCGCTGGCCCGACATGAAGCATCCGTGCATCGGACAGGCAGGCTGCAGGGGTCACGCCGCGGCGCAGCCGACCGAGCGGCGCGAGCGCTTCGATGGTCGCTCCGCGGCCCGGAGAGCGCGCCAAGATCCCTTCTCCCACGCGCGCCTTTCATGGCATCGCCACTGCATGTGGCCAGGTAAGCAACGAATCGTTGCTGGGCCAGAGAAGGCGCTTCTTGGCTCGACTGCAACAAGCAACAACCCGAAGCAGGAGGACTGAACACCATGAGTTTTGCATATCGTCTCATCGCGGCGGCGGCCGCGGTATCCGGAACGCTCGGCGCTACCAGCCTGGCGTACGCGGACGTCATTCCCCCCGCCAGCGGCGGAGGGGGGCCCGCCGCCCTGGCGACGCCGACGGCCGCTTTCGTGATGAGCTTCCTGGCCATCGCCGGACTCGTGGGGTTGCCCCTCGCGCTCCGGCGGCGGCATCGCGAAGCCCTCGAGTGAAGCAGCGCGAGCGCCCGTCATGATGGACGTCATCCTCGCGCCGCTCGACCGCCTGCGGCGCGCCTGCTTCCGCCTCCTGGGCCGCCACGTGGGCACCTGGGTCGCTCGCCGGGACGTCCGCGTGTCGGTGCTGGGGACCATCGCCGTCGTGACGGCGCTCTCAGGCGCGCTGCTGGCGCCGACATGGCTGCTGGCGCTCGGCCCCATCGTGCTCGGCGTCCCTCACGTGCTCGCGGACGTCCGTTACCTCGTCGCGCGCCCGGGCCTCCATCGGCGCGGGCTCGCGGCGCTCGCCGTGGCCGCGCCGCTCGCCGTGGGCGCGGTGACGAGCCGCCTCGCGTGCGGGCTCCTGGCGGCGGTGGCGGCGGCCTTCGTCGCGAGGGGCACGCGCCGCCGCCGCGCCGTCGCGATTGCCTGCCTGGCGCCGCTCGTCTGCGTCGCCGTGGCCTTCCGCGGCTGGTCCGAGCTGGTGTTCGCGCACGGCCACAATGCGATCGCCGTCGGGCTATGGTGCGCCTGGCGGCCGCGGCGGACACGCTGGCACCTCGTGCCCCTCGCGCTGTTTCTCGGGTCGTCGGTCGCGCTCGCGACAGGCCTCCTCGATCCGCTCTGGCGCGCCGCGGCCGCGGCGCTGCCCGGGCTCGGAGCGCCGATCCACGCCCACGTGCGCGACATCGCGCCGCGCGCCCCAGGCGACCTCGGCGTCCGCCTCGTGCTGCTCTACGCCTTCGCGCAGTCGGTGCATTATGCGGTCTGGCTGAGGCTCGTCCCGGAGGACGATCGCCCCCGCCCCGCTCCGCGCGGGTTCGTGAGCAGCTGGAGAGCGCTCGCGGACGATCTCGGGCGCCCGTTCCTCTGGCTCACGGCGGCCGCCGCGCTCGCGTTGATCGCGTGGGCCTGCTTCGATCTCCTGGCTGCGCGCGCCGGCTACCTTCGATTCGCTGTATTCCACGGGCACCTCGAGCTCGCGGCCGCAACATGGCTCTTCATCGAGCGGCGCTGGATGGCCGGCGCCGGCGACCCGGGGCCGCAGCGGGGCTCGCCGAGCCCTCGATGCATGGCGCTCGCGCCGTCGTGCGCATGATGCGCTGGGCGGTAGCGTTCGCGTTCACGCAGGTCGTCGAGGTGCCCGTGTACCTCGCCGCGATGCATCGAGAGCGCGTCGAGGCGCGGCGCGCGGTGCGCTTCTGCGCCGCGTTCGGCGCGAGCGCGCTCACACACCCGATCGTCTGGTTCATCTTCCCGCGCCTGCTGTCGCGCCAGGGCTACTGGACCCTGTTCGCGGCGGCCGAGGCGTTCGCCGTCGTGGCCGAAGGCTGCTACCTCGGCCTCTTCGGCCTGCGCCGCGCGCTCCGCTGGGCGCTCTGCGCGAACGCGCTGAGCGTAGGGCTCGGCCTTGCGCTGCGGAGCTGCGTGGGCTGGCCGTGAGGTGACGGGCCGTCGGCCGTCTGGCGCACCAGCGACCGCGGCGTCGGGCCGAGCGCCCTGAGCGCCCTTGCCGCGCGGGGCGCCGTATGAGACTCTCCGTCCGTGCATTCCATCCGGTTCCGCTGAGTCCGGCATCCTCGTCCTCCCCGTAGCCCCGGCGCCGCCGGCGGCACGCGGCGAGCGCGCGGGTGCCTGTCCGTGCCCTGTCTTCCTCCGAGTTCGCTCGAAACGTGGAAGACCGGGGCGCGTCGACTCACGCCCGGGAGCATGGATGGAGCACGCCACGCGCATCGGTCGTGAGCTCGCGCCGCGAGTCTTCCCCCATCACGCGCGCCGCCCTGCCGGGGGCGCGCGAAGAGGCTCGCGATCATGACCGAACGCCAAGAACGTCAAGACACCTCATCCACCGGTTCTTCCCCCTTCGCGCCGATCGAGTCCGTCGGCGCGCTCCTCGATGCGGCGCGCCGCGAGGGGCTCCGGCTCGCCACGAACCACGCCGACTTCGACCAGTCCGGGCTCGACTTCCTCGTCGTGCACGCGGAGGACGAGGACGGCGTGCCGTGGGTCGTGCGCACGCCGCGCCGGCCCGCGGTGGTCGCGTCGGCCCGCGTGGAGGCGCGCGTGCTGGCCCTCGTGCGCAAGCACCTGCCGGTCTCCGTGCCCGACTGGCGCGTGCACACCGATCAGGTGATCGCCTATCCGCGGCTCGTCGACGTGCCCGCGATATCCATCGATCCCGAGGCGGGCGTGCGCTGGAACCGCCTCGATCCGGCGGCGCCCTCGGCGGCGTTCATCGCGTCGATGGCCGAGGCCCTCGCGGCGCTGCAGCGCATCGGCGCGGCGGAGATCGAGGCGGCGGGCGTGCCCGTCAAGTCGATCGACGAAACGCGCCAGGCCCACGCGCGGGCCATGGAGGAGACGCGCGCCCTGCTGGCGCCGCCGGACGCCCTGTGGGCGCGCTGGCAGCGCTGGCTCGCGAACGACGCGATCTGGCCGCGCCACCTGGCCCTCGTGCACGGCGACCTGCACCCCGGGCACATGCTCCTCGACGAGGGCGGCCGGCTCACCGGGATTCTCGACTGGACCGAGGCTCACCTCGGCGACCCGTCGATCGACTTCGCGCTCTTCGCCGGCGCCTTCGGCAAGGGGGTGCTCGAGGCGTGCATCGCGCGCTTCGAGGCGGCCGGCGGCACGACGTGGCCCGGCCTCGCGGCCCACGCCGCCGAGCGCTGGGCGGCGTGGCCCGCGCTGGCGGCGAAGTGGGGCGTCGACTCGGGCAACGAGGGCGTGATCGAGCACGCGCGCAGCATGCTCGCCGGCCTCGCGGCCGAGAGCGCGTGAAGCGCGGGTGACTCGAGGCGCGCGCGACGCGGCGGGCGTCGCGCGCGCCGTCGGCCGCGTCGCGCGCGCCGTCGGCCGCGTCGCGCGCGCCGTCGGCCGCGTCGCGCACGCCGTCCGCCGCGTCGCGCCCGCCGAGGCGACGCCTGGCGCGGGTATAACCGCGGCTCCGGCAGAGGTAAGATCCAGGTCGCCCCGAGCGGGCAGACGTCCCTCGCTCATCGAGCCTGGAGGCCTCGATTTTCCATGTCGGTAGAAAAATCCGCTCGGGATGTGCCCTCCGCCGGTCGGCTCGACGGGACCTCCCGGGCACGGCGATCCCGCTGGCTCGCGGGGTCCTGCGGGCTGGGGCTCGCGCTCGGCGGGGCGGCGTGCGCGGACCAGCAGGTCGTGATCGGCGTGTTCGTGCCGGAGCGGCCGCGGTTCACGGCGCCGGAGAAGGTGGCCGCGCTCAACGACGACGCGGCCAGGGACGAGGACCCGACGCTCACGGGCGACCTGCTCGAGATCCACTTCATGTCCGAGCGCGGCGCGAGCCAGGACATCTGGATCTCGCGGCGGGCGGACCTCGACTCGCCCTGGGAGACACCGACCGTCGAGCTCGCGGAGAAGCTCAACAGCGCGGACGACGACGATACGCCCGCCATCTCGAACGACGGGCTCAGGATGTGGTTTTTCCGCAACAGCGCGCAGCAGACAGGCATCTGGATGTCCGAGCGCGCGAGCCGCAGCGACCCGTGGGGCGACCCTTCCTACGTCGAGGCGCTCAACCCGGGACACGAGGGCGGCACGCAGGCGATGAACGCTCACGTCGACCTGCCCGAGCTCCGCGTCGTGGTCGGCCTGAACGGGCCCGAGACCCAGGGCTGGGATCTCGCGATCGCCTCCCGCGAGAGCCCCGAAGACGAATGGGGCGCGTTCGCCCCGCTCGACGAGCTGAACGACGAGGGCGAACAGCTCGCCCCGTTCCTGTTCGACGATGGCCGGCAGATCCTGTTCCGGTCGGGGGACGACCTGTTCTGGGCCCGACGGCCGTCGACCGACGCGCTGTTCGGGGAGCCGGAGCCGCTCGACGATCTGAACGATCCGGCGGCGCGCGAGAACGATCCCTACCTGTCGCCGGACGGGTCCACCCTGTTCTTCTCGTCGGCGCGCAGCGGCGGGACCGACATCTACGAAGCGCGCCGCGCCGCGCCTTGACCGGCCCGGATCTCGAGGTGGACGCGCGCACCCGCTCCGTTGCTCCGTCATGATGCATTGCGTCGTACTGCGGTGCGTATTCAGAGACGGCGGCCCTGGGTAGCCTCTTCTCGATGAGCGGAGGACACGACGCGGAGGCCGGCGCGGCGGATCGCGCGCTCGTGCTCGTGCTGCTGGGAACGTTTCTCCTGCTCTCTCCAGCGCGCCTGCTCTGGGCCCACGGCCTCCTCGCGGTGGCGGCCGTCTTCGCGGTGTGGATCGCGCTGATCGCGTTCGCCGCGCTCGCGACGCGCGCCGACCGCGCCGACGAGGGCCGCGCCGACGCCGGCCGCGCCGACGCCCTCCGCGGCGATCGAGGGCCGCCGCCGTGATCAACGTCGGCGTCCTCCTCTTCGCCACCGGCGCCTGGCTGGCCGTGCTCGCCGCGATCGCCCTCGCCGCGCAGCGCGAGCGGATCCCCCGCGCGCTCGCGCGGCACCCGCTCGTGCTCGCCCTCTCGCTCGGCGTCTACGCCTCGTCGTGGACGTACTACGGCGGCGTCGGCTTCGCGCAGCGCCACGGGCTCGTCTTCCTCGCTGTCTACCTGGGCCCGACGCTCGCGTGCATCGCCACGCCGCTGCTCTGGTCGCGCGTCCTGCGGATCACGCGCGAGCAGCGCCTCTCCTCGCTCGCAGACCTCCTCGCGTTCCGCTTCCAGAGCCCCGCCGCGGGCGCGCTCGCCGCCGCGTTCTCCCTCGTCGCCAGCGTGCCCTACGTCGCGCAGCAGTTCCGCGCGACCGAGCAGTCGGTCCGCGTGCTCTCGGGGCCGGGGCACGAGGAGGCCGTCGGCGCCGTCTTCTGCGCGCTGCTCGCGCTCTTCACGGCGTTCTTCGGCGCCCGCCCGCCCGCCGAGCGCGGCCGCGAGGACGGCCTCGCCGCGGCGGTCGCGTTCGAGTCGGCGGCGAAGCTCGCGGTGCTCGCGGCCGTGGGCCTCATCGCGGTGCTCGGGGCGTTCGGCGGCGCGGGCGGGCTCGCGGACTGGCTCGGCGAGCACGCCGCCGAGGTCGAGGCGCTCGGCCGCCCCGTGCGCGAGGACGGCGGCTGGACCTCGATGCTCGTCATCAGCTTCGCCGCGGCCTTCCTGCTGCCGCGGCAGTGGCACATGGCGTTCGCCAGCGGCGCCGGCGACCGCGCGCTCGCCACGGCGGCGTGGGCCTTCCCGCTGTTCCTGCTCGCGCTCAACCTGCCCGTCCTCCCCGTGCTCTGGGCCGGCACCCGCCTCGCCCCCGCCGAGCCCGCCGACAGCTACGTGCTGCTCGTGCCGCAGCTCCTCGACCAGCGCTGGCTCGCGCTCGCCGCGTTCATCGGCGGCATCTCCGCGGCGAGCGCCATGGTCATGGTCACGGCCGTCGCCCTCGCGAACGACAGCGCGACGCACCTGCTCCTGCCGCTCGCCAGGAGGACGCTGCGCCGCAACGTCTACGCGCGCGTGCTGTGGATGCGGCGCGGGCTCCTCACCGCCATCCTCGTGGGCGGCTGGCTCTTCCACCGCGCGCAGCCGAACCGCGGGCTGCTCGTCGAGAGCGGCATCGTGTCGTTCGTCGCCTTCGCGCAGTTCCTGCCGGGGCTCTTCGCCGTGCTCTTCTGGGAGCGCGCGACGCGCGCGGGGTTCATCGCAGGGCTCGCGGCCGGCATCGCGACCTGGACGGCCACGTGCCTCGCGCCGCTCCTGCCCGAGCTGACCGGCCTCGACCGGTCGTGGCTCGACCTCCTGCGCGCGGGCGCGGGCCGCGCGGGCCACGCCGACTCCTGGTCGCTGCCGACGCTCGTGTCGCTCGCCGTCAACAGCGCGACGCTCGGGCTCGTCTCGCTCCTGCGCCCGCCGGCCGACGAGGAGCGCGAGGCGGCGCGCCTGTGCCGGCGGCGCGAGATCGGCCCGTCGGTCGAGCGCGCGACCGTGCCCGCGAGCGTGGACGCGCTGGAGGAGCGGCTCGCCCGGCTGCTCGGCCGCGAGGCCGCCGGCATCGAGGTCACGCGCGCGCGCATCGAGCTCGACATCCCGCGCGACGAGACGCGGCCCACCGAGCTCCACGCCCTGCAGGAGCGGCTGCACCGCAACCTGTCGCCGCTGGTCGGCCCCGTGCTCGCGAGGACGGTCGCGGAGGCGGACGCCCCCGCCGCGGGCGGCGCGAGCGGCGCGCTCACCGAGCAGCTCCGGTGGCTGGAGCGGCGCCTCGCCCGCGGGGAGACGCGGCTCGTCGGCGCGGCCAGGGAGCTCGACCTCCTGCGGCGGTGGCTCCGCTCCGTGCTCGCGCAGCTCCCCCTCGGGGTCTGCGCCGTGGGCTCCGACGGCGCGATCAGCCTCGTCAACCGCCGCCTCGAGGCGCTCGTCGGCGTCGAGGAGCGCGACCTCGTCGGGGCGCCGCTCGACCGGCTGCCGGCCCCGTTCGCTGAGCTGCTCTCGCGCGCCTCCCGCGCGGCCTCCGCGGGCGAGGCCGGCGCGGGCGCCGACGAGGTCGAGGTGCGCGTGGCCGGGCGCGCGCGCGCGCTGCGCGTGCACCGCGCCGCGCTCGACCCGCTCGACGCGCGCGCGGCCTCCGGGGGCGTGGTCCTGCTCGTGGAGGACCGCACCGAGCAGCGCGCGCTCGAGGCGCAGCTCGCCCACCGCGATCGCCTCGCCCAGCTCGGCCGCCTCGCCGCGGGCGTGGCCCACGAGGTCGGCAACCCGCTCACCGGCATCGCCTGCCTCGCGCAGAACCTCCGCGCCGAGGCCGAGAACGACGAGCTCCGCGCGCGCGCGAGCCTCATCCTCGGCGAGGCGGCGCGCATCGAGGCGATCCTGCGATCGCTGCTCGACCACGCCCGCACCGGCGCCGTGCAGTCGCCCGGCGAGATCCGGCGCGCGCGGGTCGGGCGCGTCGCGCTCGCCGAGGTGGTCGCCGAGGCCGAGCGGCTGATCCGGCTCGACCGCGCGGCGCCGCGCGTCCAGGTGGAGCAGGCCTGCCCGGAGTCGCTCGTCGTCATCGGCGACCGGCGCGAGCTCGTCCAGGTCTTCGTCAACCTGCTCGCGAACGCGCGCGACGCCTCCGAGCCCGGCGCGACCATCGCGGTGCGGGGGCGGATCGAGGCGGGGGAGATCGTTGTCGAGGTCGAGGATCACGGCAGCGGCATCCCCGAGGAGCTCCTCGGCGAGGTGCTCGAGCCGTTCGTGACGACGAAGCGCGACCCGAGCGGCACCGGGCTCGGCCTGCCGCTCTCGCGCTCGATCGTCCAGGACCACGGCGGGACGCTCGCGCTGCGGAGCGCGGTGGGGCAGGGGACGACGGTCGTCGTGCGGCTCCCGCTCGCGGGCGCGGCCGGGGCGCGGCGCGCGCCGGAGGCGGAGGCATGAGCCGGATCCTGCTGGTGGAGGACGAGGTCGTCATCCGGGCGGAGCTGCGGCGGCTGCTCGCCCGCCACGGCCACGACGTGGTCGAGGCGGGGTCGATCGCCGAGGCCGAGGCGGGCTGCGACCTGCGCGCGTTCGATCTGGTGCTGGCCGACGTGCGCCTGCCCGGCGCGCCGGGGACGGAGCTCGTCGGCCAGTGCGGCGCCGCGCCGGTCGTGCTCATGACGAGCTACGCCACGGTGAAGGCGGCGGTCGACGCGGTGAAGCGCGGCGCCGCGGACTACCTCTCGAAGCCGTTCGACCACGACGAGCTCCTCGCCCTCGTCGAGCACCACCTCGCCGGCGCGCGGAGCGCCCCCGCCGTGGTCGCGCCGGGCGTGACGCCGCCCGCGCCGCCCGTGTCGCCCGTGCTCGACGACGAGCTCGAGGGGCTGGTCGGCGGCTCGGCCGCCATGCGGGAGGTGTTCGCGCAGGTGCGCAAGGTCGCGCCGAGCGAGGCGACGCTGCTCATCCTCGGCGAGAGCGGCACCGGCAAGGAGACGCTCGCCCGCGCCGTGCACCGGCTCAGCCCGCGGCGGCAGCTCCCGTTCGTGCCTGTCCGCTGCGCGGCGATCCCCGAGGGGCTCATCGAGGGCGAGCTGTTCGGCCACGAGCGCGGCGCCTTCGCCGGCGCGCTGTCGCCGCGCGCGGGGCTCTGCGAGGCCGCGGAGGGCGGGACGCTCCTGCTCGACGAGATCGGCGAGCTGCCGGTGAGGGTCCAGGCGCGGCTCCTGCGCTTCCTCCAGACCGGCGAGGTGCGGCGCGTGGGCGCGGGCCGCGCCCGGCGCGTCGACGTGCGCATCATCGCGGCCACGCACCGGGATCTCGCGGAGCGGGTGCGCGACGGGTCGTTCCGGAGCGACCTCTACTTCCGGCTGCGGCTCCACGAGATCCGCCTGCCGCCGCTGCGCGAGCGGCCGGGGGACGCGGTGCGCATCGCCGAGTCGCTGCTCGCGCGGCGCGCGGGGACGGCGGACCGGGCGCCGCTCGCGCTGTCGCCCGAGGCGCGCGCCGCCATCGCGGCGGCCCCGTGGCCCGGCAACGTCCGCGAGCTGGAGAACGCCGTTCACCGCGCCATCGTCCTCGCCGACGCGAGCGAGATCGGCGTCGCGCTGCTCGGGCTCGACACCCCTCCGCGGCCGCCTTCGCCCGCCCCGCGCGCCGCCGCGCGCGACGGCGCGCCCCCGTCCGACTCGCTCGAGGATTACTTCCGCCGCTTCGTCCTCGAGCACCAGCACGAGATGACGGAGACCGAGATCGCCCGTCGACTCGGGATCAGCCGCAAGGCCCTCTGGGAGCGGCGACAGCGGCTCGGGATCCCCCGGCCGCGCACCTGATCCGCGGCCCTCGGCGCGGCGCGGCGCGCGCGTCCTGACCGCGGCGGCGAGAACGATGCAGGCTGTTCGTAACTCCCTGCCGGCGCGGCGCCGTCGCGTGTTACCGATCGTAACGCGGCGTCTTGGGGCGGGCGCGCCCGCGTGTTCTCCCGATGGCGGAACGGGTATTCCCCTCGCTCCATGCGTGGTATTCCGGACATGGACTCCGAGGAACTGCTCTTATGGCACAGACGTCTCCCCAAACCCTCGCAGTGAACCCCACGAGCCTCGCCCGCGACGGTGAGGGCCAGCGCGAGGTCGTCGACAGCGCGACCCTCTGGAAGGTCATCTTCGCCTCCGCGGGCGGCACGATGATCGAGTGGTACGACTTCTATATTTTCGGGAGCCTCGCGGCGATCATCTCCACCCATTTCTTTCCGAAGGACAACCCGACAGCGGGCTTCCTGCTGACGCTGGGCACCTTCGCCACGGGCTTCGTCGTCCGCCCGTTCGGCGCGCTCGTGTTCGGGCGGATTGGCGACATCGTGGGCCGGAAGTACGCGTTCCTCGTGACGCTGCTGCTCATGGGCGGCGCGACGGCGCTCATCGGCTTCTTGCCGACGTACGAGACGATCGGGCTCGCCGCCCCGCTCGCGCTCGTCCTGATCCGCCTCGTGCAGGGCCTCGCGCTCGGCGGCGAGTACGGCGGCGCGGCGGTGTATGTCGCCGAGCACGCGCCCGACGAGAAGCGCGGATTTTACACCTCGTTCATCCAGATCACGGCGACGCTCGGCCTGTTCGTCTCGCTGGCGGTGATCCTCGGGACCCGCCTTGCGCTCGGCGAGGACGCCTTCAAGGAGTGGGGCTGGCGCGTCCCGTTCCTCCTCTCGGTCGTCCTCGTCGCCGTGTCCTTTTATGTGCGTACCCGCCTCAAGGAGTCGCCGATCTTCTCCAAGCTGAAGGCGCAGGGGAAGACGTCGGCCGCGCCCATCAAGGACAGCCTCGGCAACAAGCGCAACTGGAAGGTCATCCTGATCGCCCTCTTCGGCGCGACGGCCGGCCAGGGCGTGGTCTGGTACACGGGCCAGTTCTATGCCCTCTACTTCCTGCAGAACACGCTGAAGGTCCCCTTCATCACGGCCACGATCGTGGTCGCCGCCGCGCTCGCCCTGGGCATGCCGTTCTTCGTCTTCTTCGGCTCGCTGTCCGATCGCATCGGCCGGAAGAAGATCATGCTCGCGGGCAACCTGCTCGGCGCGATCGGCTTCTTCCCCGTGTTCTGGGCGATGAAGCAGAACGCGGACAGCCCGGTGGTGCTCACCGCGCTCGTGTTCGTGCTCGTGCTCTTCGTCACGATGGTCTACGGCCCGATCGCGGCCTACCTGGTCGAGGCCTTCCCCGCCAAGGTGCGTTACACGTCGCTGTCGATCCCGTACCACGTCGGCAACGGCGTGTTCGGCGGGCTGCTGCCGCTCATCGCCTCCTCGGTGACGGTCGCGACCGGCAACATCTACGCCGGCCTGCTCTACCCGATCACGGTGGCGCTCATCACCGTGGTGGTCGGCGGCATCTTCCTGAAGGAGAAGAGCGACGTGCGCCTCTGGGACGAGCTCGAGCGCCCGCGCGAGTCCTGACGGCCGCGAGGCGGTCGCTCGGAGGCCGCCGCGCCGTCGCTGCGGCCAGCCTGCAGCGCGCCGGGCTCCCCCGGGGATCCGGTGAGACGGCAGCTTCGACGAGAGCGAGCGGCACATTCAGCGCTGCTCGCCTCTCGTGAACACGAATCGATCTTCAGTCATTGTCAATCCCGCCTGACAGGCGAAGACGAGCGATCTCCTGCCGTGTCCGCCTGTCATCCGCCGTCTTTCTCCTGCCGTGACCGCCTCCCGCTCATCGCTCGGGGGCATCGTGCGCTTGCGCTGACTCTTCATTACATCGCGCGACCATCGCTCTTGATTCGCGATCGAGCTGAGAAATAACACT
The DNA here is from genome assembly GCF_051474675.1 of Sorangium sp. So ce406. Taxonomy (NCBI): domain Bacteria; kingdom Pseudomonadati; phylum Myxococcota; order Polyangiales; family Polyangiaceae; genus Sorangium; species Sorangium sp. So ce406. The sequence continues at coordinate 3,673,208 of NZ_CP150340.1, forward strand.
CAAGCTCTATTGCGACGTGTCGTGATCACACAACCGTCGATCGGGAATGTGGCCTGGGCGAGCCGTGTCCCTTGCTTTGCGCGCACCGCGCCCGCGTGGTGCGCCTGGATGAAATGATTCGCGGCTCGCTTCATCACTTCAAGGAGAAATCTTCATGCGCTTTATCAGCTTGCTGGGCCTCTGCTCGGCCTCGATCGCGTGCTCCCTGGTCGCCTGCATCGGCGCGTCGACGGACGACGAAGAGATCGCGTCCCTGGAGGGCGGCGTCGTCAGCGCGGACGGGTCGATAGAGGCGGTCCTCTCCGTCCAGTCGCAGTGGGCGTCGGGGTACTGCGCGAACGTGTCCTTGAAGAACGTGGGCGCCGCCCCGATCTCCACCTGGAGCATGGTCATCGCGCTCAACGGCTCCAGGCTGGACAGCGCGTGGAACGTGACCACCACGCCGTCGAGCGGCCAGTTCTCCGTCGCTCCCCTGAGCTGGAACGCGGCGCTGGCCAGGGGCGCCTCGACGAGCTGGGGCTTCTGCGGGGTCGGTGCCGGCATGCCCACGATCGCGTCGATCAACGGCGGCGGGGTCAGCGGCTCGACCTCGGCGAGCTCCAGCAGCAGCGCGTCGAGCAGCTCCAGCAGCAGCGCGTCGAGCAGCTCCAGCAGCTCCAGCAGCAGCTCCGTGAGCTCCGGAACGGGCGGCGCTGGCGGCGCGGGCGGCGCGGGCGGCGCGGGCGGTGCTGGCGGCGCTGGCGGCGCTGGCGGCGGAGGTGGGGGCACCACGGGCCCTGGATGGGACTGGGCCGGGATCATCGGCACCGGGCAAAGCCTGTCGGTCGGCGCGCAGGCGACGCCGGTGAGAGCGACCACCCAGCGCTATCACAACCTCAAGCTCTCGCTGGGCAGCGTCAGCGTGCCTCCGTTCAATCCGAACGCCGCCGGGCTCTCGATGGTGCCGCTTGTCGAGCCCATCCGCCCGCTCGCCACCGGCTATCCGAGCGCGTATCCGCGCAACATGTACGGCGAATCGCCGCACACGGCCATGGGCGACCAGATCACCACGCTGGCGCAGGCCTCGACGGGCCGCGATTACATCAGCGTGCACACGGTCGTCGGCGAGAGCGGACAGGCCATGTCGGTCATCCGCAAGGGCGCCAGCGACACCGGCTCCACGGGTCGGGCCTACGCGGCGTCGCTGTTCGAGACCTCGGCGATCGCCCGCCTCGCCGGCGCGCAGGGCAAGAAGTTCGGCGTCGGCGCGATCGTGATCACCCACGGAGAGTCCGACGCCGGCAGCGCGAGCTACAAGAACGATCTCATCCGGCTCTGGACCGACTACAACACCGACGTCAAACCCCTGACGGGGCAGACCCAGTCGATCCCGATGTTCGTGTCCCAGCAGCACGCCTATCCGACCGGCTCGAACCAGCGGTCGGCCTCCACGCTCGCGCAGTGGCAGGTCGGCGTCGACCGCGCGGGCGAGATCATCTGCTCCGGGCCGAAGTATCAGTATCCGTACGCGAGCGACAACATCCACATGACGGTGGATGGCTATGAGCGGCTCGGCGAGAAGCTCGGGCAGATCTACCACGAGAAGGTGGTGCAGGGCCGCGACTGGCGGCCGCTGGAGCCGACCCGCGTCGAGCGCAGCGGCCGCGTGATCACGGTGCACTTCCACGTGCCCGTGCCGCCGCTCGCCTGGGACAACACGCTGCCCGCGCCGCACCAGGGCGCGCTCACCGAGTGGTCGCAGGGGAAGGGCTTCGAGGTGCGCACGGGGAGCTCCCGGATCCGGATCAGCTCCGTCGAGATCTCGGGCAGCTCGGTGCGCATCACGGTCGGCAGCGATCTCCCGGCGACGGGCGTCTTCGTCGGCTACGCGATGACCAGCGACGGCACCGCGTTCGCCGGCCGGACGTGGCGCTCGGGCCAGCTCCGCGACTCGGATCCGTTCGTCGGCTCGATAACGCGCGTCGCCCAGCCGAACTACGCGGTGGCGTTCGAGATGCCGGTGCCCTGAGCCTCGCTGGCGGCGCGTGAAGCCGCGCCGTCGCGGTAGAGCGCCGTGGCCAGACGTCTGGCCACGGACAGCCAGACGTCTGGCCACGGACGGCCAGACGTCTGGCCACGGCGATCTCAGCGCTCGTCGCCGCGGTTTGCGCCCGTTCCCGTCACAGCCTCGGATCGACCGGCTCGCTCTCCAGCGCGAGCACGCCGAACACGCACTCGTGCACGCGGTAGAGCGGCTCGCCCTCCACGAAGCGGTGGAGCGCCTCCAGGCCGAGCGCGTACTCCCGGAGCGCGAGCGCGCGCTTCGACGAGACGCTGCGGTGCCGCAGCCGCGCGAGGTGCTGCGGCATCAGGTACTCCGGGCCGTAGATGATGCGCAGGTACTCCGGCCCGCGGCACTTGATCGCCGGCTGGACGAGCCCGCGCGGGCCGCGCACCACCCACTCCCACGACTTGACCACCATCCCCTCGCCGCCGCGCTCGACCATCTCCGTCCAGAAGGCCACCGCCGCGGCCTCGCTCTGCGGGTCGGAGAGGTCGACAACGTGGTGCGGGGTGGGGACGAAGAACGCAGGATCGACCTCGCTGAGGCGCGCCAGCATCCGCAGGTGAAAGCCGTGATCCCGCGCGGCGTGCACCGCGCCCTCGCTCGCGAGCAGGTGGAACGGGGCGAGCCGCATGTCGGCGAGCGAGCGCACCGGCCAGCAGTAGCGGCGGTAGGCGGCCACATACCCGTCCATCGCCGCCCTCCGCGCCGCGTGCCGCTCGAGCAGCGGCCGCGCGCTCTCGTCCCGCGCGGCCGCGAGCTCCAGCGCCCGGACCGCCGCGCCGAGCGACGCGCGGCCGGACGAGCCCACGGCCGCGTACTGCCCGCGCAGGAGGTCCTGCGCCTTCGCCGACCAGGGCAGGAGCTCGGCGTCGAGGCAGACCCAGTCGGTGCGGAGCTCGGTCCACAGGTCGGCGTGGTCCATCGCCGCGCGCACCCGGTCGATGAGCTCCCGGCTCCGCGCCTCGTCCGCGAAGAACGGCCTGCCCGTGCGCGTCGTGCACACGCCGAGCGGCCCCTCGTCGAGGCGGAACCTCCGCCGCCGCGCGGCCTCGTCGCGGCACACGACCAGCACCGCGCGCGACCCCATGTGCTTCTCCTCGCACACCACGCGGCCCACGCCGTTCTGCCGGAAGTACGCGAACGCCTCGCGCGGGTGCTCGAGCACGCCCCCGTCCTTCGCCGTCTCGGTCGGCGACATCGTCGGCGGCAGGTAGATGAGCCACCGCGGATCCACGGCGAAGCGGCTCATCGCCTCGAGCGCCGCCGCCGCGTTCTCCTCGCGGATCGTCACCATGCCGTGGATCCGCGTGCGGATCGCGCGCCGGCCCCTCACGTCGTCGATGTCGAGCACGTCGGCGTCCTGCCCGCGCGATCCGCCCCTCGGCTCGCCCGCGAGCGGCGCGAGCGGCTTCTTCGGCTCGTAGTACACGCGGCGCGCCTTGACCTCGACGAGCTCGCGCTCCGGGTAGCGCAGCGCCGTCAGCGCGCCGCCGAACACGCACCCCGTGTCGATGCAGATGGTGCGGTTCTCCCACTCGGCCACGGTCGTCGGCGTGTGGCCGTAGACCACCATCGCCTTGCCGCGGTACTCGGACGCCCAGTTGTACCGCACCGGCAGGCCGTACTCGTCGGTCTCGCCCGTGGTCTCGCCGTACAGGCAGAACTCGCGCACCGCGCCCGATCCGCGGCCCTGGAACGCCTCCTTGACCCCCGCGTGCGCGACAGCGAGGTTGCCGTCGTCGAGCACGTAGTGGCTGACGAGCCCGTCGATGAAGTCCGCCGCCTTCGCCTTGAACTCGTCCGTCTCGACCTCGAGCTGCGCGAGCGTCAGCTCCAGGCCGTGGGTCGGCTTCACGTCGCGGCCGCGCAGCTTCTTGAGCAGCTTGACGTCGTGGTTGCCCGGCACGCACAGCGCCGCGCCCGACGCGACCATGGCCATCGCGAGGCGCAGCACGTCGGGCGAGCGCGGCCCGCGGTCCACGAGGTCGCCGAGGAAGAGCGCGCGCCGGCCCTCGGGGTGCGACGCGCGCGGCGCGTCCGGCAGCCCCTCCAGGCGGTAGCCGAGCGCCTCGAGCAGCTCGACGAGCTCGTCGAAGCAGCCGTGGACGTCGCCGATGATGTCGAACGGCCCGTGGTCGTCGCGGCGGTCGGTCCAGAGGCGCTGCCGCTCGATCGCAGCCGCCGCGGCCTCCTCGGGCGACGAGAGCACGTGCACGTAGCGGAAGCCCTCGCGCCGGAGGTCCCTGAGCGAGCGGCGCAGCTCGCGGCTCTGGCCGCGGACCACGTGCGGGCCGAACTGCCGGTCGGGCCGGCCGGCGTTGCGCGCGTGGCAGAGCTTCTCGGGCATGTCGAGCACGATGGCCACCGGCAGCACGTGGTGCTCGCGCGCGAGCGCGACGAGCGGCCTGCGCGCGTCCGCCTGCACGTTGGTCGCGTCGATGACGGTGAGCCGCCCGGCCGCGAGCCGCTTGCCCGCGATGAAGCGCAGCACCTCGAAGGCGTCCGCGCTGGCGGCCTGGTCGTTCTCGTCGTCGGACACGACGCCGCGGTAGTGGTCCGACGAGAGGATCTCGGTCGGCTTGAAGTGCGCCCGCGCGAACGTGCTCTTGCCGGAGCCGGACGCGCCGACGAGCACGACGAGGGAGAGGTCGGGGACGGCGAGGGGCTTCTGCTCGCTCACGGCGACACCTCGGCGCGCAGGAAGACCGCCATCTGCGTGGGCGCGCCGAGCGCGGGATCCATCGGGCCGACGGGCAGGTGCTCGACCGTGTAGCCGTGCGCGCCCGCGACCTTCTCGCAGAACGCGTGGAACTCGGCGCGCGTCCACTCGAAGCGGTGATCGCCGTGGCGGAGCGCGCCGCGCGGCAGGCCCTCGAACCGCTCGTTGTACTCGGCGTTCGGCGTGGTCACGACGACGACGCGCGGGCGCGCGTGCTCGAAGACGCTGCGCGCGAGCGCGCCGAGGCGCGAGAGGTCCACGTGCTCGATGACCTCGACCAGGGTCACGGCGTCGTAGCCCGAGAAGCGCGCGTCCCGGTAGGTGACGGACGCCTGGAAGAGCTGGATGCGCCGCTTCTGCTTGTCGGGCAGGTCGTCGAGGCGGAGCCGGTTCTTCGCGATCTCGAGGCTGCGCACCGAGACGTCGGCCCCGGCGACGCGCTCGAAGACGCGCTCGTCGACGAGGCGCTTCAGCAGCTTGCCCTCGCCGCAGCCGAGATCGAGCACGCTCCGCGCCTCGGCCCGGCGGAGCGCGGCGACGACGGCCGCGCGGCGCTCCTCGTCGAGGCTCATCCGCGCCTCGACCCGGTCCTCGGGCGCGGCCTTCTCGTCCTCGGTCTCCTCGGGGCTCGGGTCGTCGTCGGCGACGAGCCGCGCGAGCGCCGCGCGGAAGAGCGGGCGGCTGTGCTTGAGGTAGCGGAGCGCGATCGCCTCGCGCTCGGGGTGCTCCGCGAGCCAGCCCTCGCCCTTGGCGAGGAGGTTGTCGACCTCGGCGTCGCCCACGTAATAGTGCTTCTTGTCGTCGAGCACGGGCACGAGCACGTAGAGGTGCGCGAGCAGCTCCCGGAGCCGGCACGTCCTCGCGAGCGAGACGCGCAGGGTCGAGCCCTGGCCCCACTCCGGGAACGCCTCGTCGAGCGGGAGCCGCTCGGCCGCGACCTCGTAGCCGAGCGGCTCGAACAGCCGCCGGAGCAGCGCCTCGCCGCCGCGGCACGGCAGCGCCTCGATCGTCGCCGAGAGGGGGAGCGGCGCGTCGGCGAGCTCCGGGCGGTCGCGGCACTTGCCGCCGAGCGCGGAGCCGAAGACCTGCGCGATCGCGACGGAGAGGAACGACGAGGCGACGTAGGGCCGGTCGTTGACGTACTGCGCGAGCGTGCCCGGCTCGCCCATGCCGCGCCCGCGCACGAGGTCCACGGGGTCGACGTCGAGCAGGAGCGCCGCGGTGCACCGCTCCTCGGTCGCCTCGGGATAGAACACGTGCGCCTTGCCGAACGAGAGCGAGAACGACTGCGTGTGCGCCGGGTTCTTGACGAGCAGGTAGCCGAGGTCGGTCGCCGGCCGGTGCGTGGTGGTGAGCGTGAGGAGCATCGGGGGCCGCAGTCTACGGGAGCGGGGCGACTCGCGACAATCGCGGCTGCCGTCGTGCGCGCGCCGCGCCCCGGCGCCGAGACAGGGAGTCGCCCGTGGAAAGACAAGCTTGTATCGACGGAGATCGCGTGTTCGCGGGGGAACGGTGGTGGTGTGGGCGCCCGTGGGGCTCGATGTGGGTAATTGGCGCCGGCGCAGGTGCGTTTGCCCGAGGTGAAATGTTCGGCGGATCCGCGGGCTGTCTTCGTTCAGGAGGGATCATTCCAGAGTGGTTGTCTCTCAAAATGATCTTCTGTGGCTTCGAGTGATGGCGAGCTGTGCAATCTGCATTATTGAGTTGTCACCGGCTGCGCCCTCTCGGCGCGCCCACCTTGTGGAGAGTGCGATGCGATCCTTGGCTTCTCGATCCTTTGCTGTGCTACCTTTGCTTGGCTTTGGCTTGCTTGCCGCGTGCACCGCTCCGGTGCAGGGCGATGAGGGCGACGATGGCGCGGGCGACCTCACCAGCGCCGTGATCACGAGCGATGGGCTCGGGGTCGCGGCGCTGACGAGGTCGGTCGACTGGGGCAGCGGCTACTGCGCCGAGGTGAACGTCGCCAATGAGGGGACCGCGCCGGTGACGTCGTGGACCGTGGTGATCGATCTCCGGCAGTCCAGCCTGATCAGCCTCTGGGAGGCCGAGTCCAGCCGGAGCGGCTCGATCCTGACGGTGACCCCGCAGGCCAACCGTCCCGCGATCCCGGTGGGAGGCGCGGCCAAGTTCGGGTTCTGCGCGGGCGCGACCGGGAGCGACTACCAGCCGGTGATGGTGTCGATGATCCAGAACGGATCGACCGGCTCGGGCGGAACGACCGGATCGGGCGCGACGACCGGCGCCGGCGGGGCAGGGGGGAGCGGCGGGGGCTCGACCAGCAGCGCGAGCGGCGGCACCGGGGGCTCGACCAGCAGCGCGAGCGGCGGCACCGGCGGCAGCTCCGAGGGCGTGGGCACCACGACCGGCGGCGGGGACGGCGGGACCTGCTCGATCCCGCTGCCGAGCTACGAGGACGGCGACGGGTCGGTGACGTGGTACACGCTCGGCCAGGGCTCCGGCGGGGTCGTGAACTGCAGCTTTCCTGTCCTCGGGACGAGCCCGGACAGGATTGCGCACGTCGCGACCGGCGGCGGGCGGTATTTCGCGGCCATGAACACGGCCGATTACGATACGGCGGCCGCGTGCGGGGCGTGCGTGGAGGTGAGCCGCGACGACGGGCGCAAGGTCGTGGCGACGGTCGTCGATCAGTGCCCCTCGAGCGGCAACCCGAAGTGCACGCCCGGGCACATCGATCTGAGCCAGGAGGCCTTCCAGCAGATCGGGTCGATCGACGAGGGGTATCTGGGCACCGGCAACGGCGGGGCCAGGGGGAGGATCTCGTGGAAGTACGTGCCCTGTCCGGTCGAGGGGGATCTCTCCATCTCGCTGAAGGAGCAGAACACCTGGTGGAACGAGTTCCGCGTGCAGGGCCATCGCACGCCGATCGACAAGCTCGAGGTCCAGATCAACGGGACCTGGCGAGCGGCGACGCGGCAAGTCTACAACTACTGGCGCGTCGGCGACGGCAGCATGCCGGCGGGGCCGTGGCGCGTGCGCGTGACCGACGTCCTCGGCGAGACGATCGAGACAACGGTCCAGGTCAGCACGGCCGAGCAGTCCGCGTCGGACCAGTTCTCGACGTGCGAGTGATCCGACCGCTGTTGGGGATCGCGCGCTGAGGTATCCCCTCGAATTCTTCGGAAAAAAATCACAGGGAGGCGGGGAGACGGGGAGGAAATCTTCAAGATACTCCCCGTCTCCCCGCCTCCCTGTTCAATTTTCTCTCAAATTCCCCGCTGAAAAGGGCTGCGCCGAGCCCGCCCGAGCCGGTGCCAGCCGGCCGCCCGTGTCAGCCCGCGCCTCCTGCACCGGTCGAGCCGCCCGCGCCTCCTGCGCCGGCCGAGCCGCCCGCACCCCCGACGCCACCAGCGCCGTCCGAGCCGCCGACGGCGGCAGCGCCGCCGGCTCCGCCCTCGCCAGTACCGCCCGCGCCGCCGGTGCCAGCCGCGCCGCCGGCGCCGCCCTCGCCGCCCTCGCCGCCGGCGCCGCCGGTGCCGCCCTCGCCGCCGGTGCCGCCCGCGCCGCCGGTGCCAGTCGCGCTCCCCGCGCCGCCGGTACCGGTCGCGCTCCCCGCGCCGCCGGTACCGGTCGCGCTCCCCGCGCCGCCGTCACCGCCGGTGCCGCCCCCGCCGCCCGCGCCGCCTGCCCCGGCGTCGTCCAGCGGGTACGTCTCGTCGAGGCACAACGAGCCCTGGGGCGTCCGGGTGCACACCTCGCCTCGTGCGCACTGCCTCTGGCCCCTCGGACAGGGCGTCACGCCGAAGAGGCAGTACCCGTTGGACTCGAGCCCCGCGGACACGCAGGAGGCGTCCGGCAACAGGCAGTCGCTGTGACTCGTGCACGCGTTGGCACAGACACCGACGTCGCCAGCGCCGGAATCGGTCGCGAGGCCGTAGAGGCAGAGCCCGCTCTCCAGCCCTCCGCAGTCGTCGTTGGCGATGTCGCCGCCGAGGACGCAGAGTCCGGCGCAGACACCGGACTCACCGCCGAAATCGATGCACCACGACGCGCAGGGGTCCTCGCCGTCCCGGCCGAGCTCGCACGGGGACCCGTCGGGAAGCCCGGTCGTCGGGTCGTCGACGCAGAGGTTCCACCGGGGGTCGCACACGCGGCCGCCCGTGCACTGGCTGTTCGAGCCGCAGCTCGGCAAGCAGATTGACGCGTCGTCGAGCGCATCGCAGCGCAGATCCTCGCGACCCTGGCACTTCCCCGGATCGAGCTCCATCGCCAGGGTTTCGAGCGGGGGCTCTCCGATCGTGCAGCCGAGGAGGCACGCGCCGCCGATGCACAGGCTGCCCTCGCCGGTACAGTCGCTGTCCTCGCTGCACGCCGCCGTGCAGTACCCGCCCGCGGGGCCTCCGCCGAAGAACTCGGAGTCCGACTCGGGGATGCACACGCCGGAAGGACCGCAGTCCGCGTCGGCCTCGCACCGGGCGGCGAGGCGCGCCCCGCCGCCTGCGGCGCCGGAGCCGCCGTCGCCGCCCGCGGCGCTGGAGCCGCCGTCGCCGCCCGCGGCGCTGGAGCCGCCGTCGCCGCCCGCGGCGCTGGAGCCGCCGTCGCCGCCTGCGGCGCTGGAGCCGCCGTCGCCGCCCGCGGCGCTGGAGCCGCCGTCGCCGCCCGCGGCGCTGGAGCCGCCGTCGCCGCCTGCGCCCGAGCTGGCGCTCCCGGAGACCGAGCCCGTGCCCGTCGAGCTCCCTCCGGGGTCGTCGCCCGCGTCGTCAGAGCAACCAAGGAACGCCGTGGAGAAAGCGAACGTGGCGAGCAAGGTCGCCGAAAATCCTCGAATGCTCATCGATGCCTCCCTGGCCAGGAGCCCCCGCCCACATCAGGCGCGCGCTGTCTGCGTCTCCGCACCGTACCGGAATCGGCGCCGCTCCACGCGGACAAGCGACCTCATGCAGCAGGGAGCTCCCCTGCGCCCGCGGGGGGCCGCGCGGGCGCCGCCCGCCTCAGAGCCGCACCAGCAGCCCCAGGAACCCCGCGAACGTCGGCCGCCCCGCGGTCCCGAGCCGCTCGCCGCCGAGCGTCACGACGGCGCGCGGCTCGGCGAGGATCGCGTGCACGTCCAGCAAGAGCGCCGCGCGCTCGGTGAGGCGCAGCCCGGCGCCCCCGCCGAGGGTCGCGGCCACGGACCAGACCTCGCCTGTCGCGCTCCGGAGCGGGGGCAGGGGGTCGCCGCTGATGAACAGGTGATACCCGCCGAGGCCCGCCGAGAGCACGGGCGAGACCGCGCCGCCCGTCTCGATCGCCCACACCGCCTCGAGGAACGCCATCTCCTGCCGGACCGACACCGTGCCGAGCGCGCCCTCGAGCGCCGGCCCGAGCGTCGGCCCTGCGAACGTCAGCCGCGCCGCGAGCCCCGCGGGCAGCACGCCGCGCCCGGCGGGGCCGCCGCCGTACGACAGCCGCAGCGCGGGCCCCAGGGACGGCCCGACGCCGCCGGTGCTCTGGAGCGCCGCGATCCCGGCCTCCACACCGACGCCGGCGAACATCCCGGGCCGCTCCGCCGCCGCGTCCTCCGCGGCCTGCCGGCGCACCGGCGCCATCCAGCGCTGCACGTCGTCCGGGGCCGCGACGCCGCCGCCCGCCGCGCCCCCGGGCCGCGCGCGCGACGCGAGCAGGTTCGCCTCCAGGAGGCTCGCCTGGAGGAGCTCGACGGCGCGCACCGCCATGACCGAGGGCGCCGCGGTGCCGGCGACCTCCACCGTGCGCACCACCGTCTTCTGCGTCACCCGGTCGACGATCCAGAGGTCCGCGGTGGCGCCCGCCCGGGAGCGGAAGATCGCCGCGGCCGCGAACGCGCCCTCGTCCTGCGCGGCGCGCTCGAGCGCAGCCCGCACGTCGCCCTCGCGCTCGAGCGGCACGATCACCACCTCGAACCCCGCGGCGCCGAGCTCGGCCTTGAGCCGCGTCGCCGCCTCGCGGACCAGCGCGTCGTCCGCGTCGGCCTCGAGGATGGCGACGCGCGAGGCGGCCGCCGCGGCCTCCTGCGGGGGCGCAGCGGGCGCCGCGGCAGCCCGCGCGGGGGTGAGCGCGGGCGCGAGCAGGAGACAGGTCAGAATGGCGAAGGAGCGCACTCGCCAGGGCTTTATCAGATCGTGAGCGCGGCGCGGGCAGGGCCGGCGCGCACGACGCGCACGGCGCGCACGAGAGCAGCAGCGGCGAGAGCGAAGAAGTGGCTTTACAGGGCGCGTAAATGGTGGATCATGCGGCCGGCGTTACACGACCGTGTGGGGGTGGCGTTCAACACCGCACCCACGGTCGAGGTGGACGGGTCCTCGTTCACCGCTTCCGTCGCGGCCGGCCGCAGCGTCGCGCGCGCGTGCGGCGAGCGAGGGATTCGCTGTCAGCTCAGGATGGACGGCAAGAACTCCGCCGTCGTGCTCAGGGAGGCGCGGACATGAAGCTGTTTCGGTTTGCGGGCAATGGCGGGCCGCGTCTCGGGCTCGAGGACGAGCGGGGAGCGCGCCACGATTTGACGGCGGCGTCCCCGGAGGCGTTCGCGTCCGTGGCCTCGTGGCTTGCCCTGCCCGATCCCCTCGGCGCGGTGCGCGACGCGCGCGCGCGCGTCGCAGCCCACCCCCTGCCGCCCGACGTCCCGCTGCTCGCCCCGATCGACGGGCAGGAAGTCTGGGCGGCGGGCGTCACCTACGACCGCTCGCGCAGCGCGCGCAAGGAAGAGAGCGCCGGCGGCGGCGACTTCTACGACCGCGTGTACGACGCCGAGCGCCCGGAGCTGTTCTTCAAGGCAACGCCCCGCCTGGTCGCCGGCCCGGGCGCGCCGGTGCGGATCCGTCGCGACTCGAGCTGGAACGTGCCCGAGCCAGAGCTCACGCTCGTCGTGTCCGCGGCGGGCCGCATCGTCGGCTACACGGCCGGCAACGACGTCTCGTCGCGATCGATCGAGGGCGACAATCCCCTCTACCTGCCGCAGGCGAAGGTCTACGACGGCTGCTGCGCGCTCGGCCCCGCCATCGCGCTCGCGGACGAGCCCGGGCTGGATCTGCGCGCGCTCTCCATCCAGCTCGCGATCCGGCGCAAGGGCGAGGCTGTGTTCGCGGGGGAGACCTCGACAGCGAGGATGCGGCGCGCGCCCGAGGAGCTCGTCGCCTACCTCACGCGCGAGCTGAGCTTCCCCGCGGGCGTCGTCCTCATGACCGGGACCGGCATCGTGCCGCCAGACTCGTTCACCCTCGAGCCTGGCGACCTCGTGGAGATCACGATCCCCGGCGCCGGCACGCTGGCAAATCCGGTATCTCAGGGGTAACCCATGGAATTCTTCGCCCACAACGCCGCCACCGGGGAAAAACTCGGCGCCTTCCGCGACGCCACACCCACCGAGATCGACGCCGCCGCACGCGCCGCCGTCGGCGCAGCGCGGGCCATCGCCGACCTCGCGCCGGAGATGCGCGCGCGATTCCTGGAGACCGTCGCAGACGAGATCACGGCGCTCGGCGAGCCGCTGATCCAGACAGCACACCGGGAAACCGGGCTGCCCGTCGCCCGCCTCGAAGGCGAGCGCGGCCGCACCACCGGCCAGCTCCGCCTCTTCGCCGCCGTCGTGCGCGAGGGCTCCTGGGTCGATGCCCGGATCGATCCCGCGCTGCCGGACCGCAAGCCGCTCCCGCGCCCCGACGTGCGCCGCATGCTGCGACCGATCGGTCCGGTCGCCGTCTTCGGCGCGAGCAATTTCCCCCTCGCGTTCTCCGTTGCCGGGGGCGACACCGCCTCCGCCCTCGCCGCAGGCAACCCGGTCGTGGTCAAGGCCCACCCGGCGCACCCCGGTACCTCCGACCTCGTGGCCTCGGCCCTGCGCGCGGCCGTCCAGAAGGCGAGCCTGCCCGCGGGCGTGTTCGGCATGGTGCACGGCGCCTCGCCCGAGGTCTCGCTCGCGCTGGTGCGCCACGAGGCCATCCAGGCGGTGGGCTTCACCGGGTCCACCCGCGCCGGCCGCGCCCTCTGCGACGCCGCGGCCGCCCGCCCGCGGCCGATCCCCGTCTTCGCCGAGATGAGCAGCATCAACCCGCTGATCGTGCTGCCCGGCGCGCTGCGCGAGCGCCGCGATGCGATCGCCGAGGGGCTGGTCAACTCGTGCACGCTCGGCGTCGGCCAGTTCTGCACCAAGCCGGGCCTCGTCCTGGGGTTGGCCTCCCCTGAATGGGATGCGTTTGCGCGGTCGGTCGCCGACCGAGCCCGCGCCCTCACGCCCGGTGTGATGCTGCACGCCGGTATTCAGGAGTCGTTCGACCGCTCCGTGCGGGAGCTGAAAGGAGCGGAGTGGCTGACCGACACCGGCGCGCGCGTCGCTCGCGTCTCCGCCGTCGACTTCGCACGGCAGCCGCACCTCGCGCACGAGATCTTCGGGCCGTACACGCTGCTCGTCACCGCCTCGAGCCGCGGAGATTTGCTCGATCTCCTCGGCGGGCTCGAAGGCCAGCTCACCGCCACGCTTCACGGGACCGACGACGATCTCGCCGCCGCCCAGGACCTTGTCGATGTCCTCGGCCGCGTCGCGGGCCGCCTCGTCTTCAATGGCTATCCGACGGGGGTGGAGGTGTCGCACGCCATGCACCACGGCGGGCCGTATCCAGCGAGCAGCGACGCGCGCTTCACCTCGGTCGGGAGCGCGGCCATCTTCCGCTTCGCACGTCCCGTTTGCTACCAGTCGTGTCCTCCCGCGCTGCTCCCGCTGGAGCTGCAGGACGAGAATCCGCTCGGGATATCGCGTCTCGTCGACGGCCAGGCCACCCGCGACCCCATCGCACCCCGCGCATGAACCACGACCCGGTGTTCGAGTCCGGCAGCGAGGCGATCTACACCCTGCGCACCACCGCGCCCGGACCGTCGGGGCGCCTTCCGCTCGAGGCCGAGCAGCTGCGCGCCATGTCCAGCGGCGAGCTGTTCGGCTGGACTCAGAACGCCGGGATGGGGTGGGATCCCGCGCGCCTGCGCGGGAAGCAGTTCCTCGTGCTCAGCACGCAGGGGGGTATCCGCGCGCCCGACGGCACGCCGATCGCGCTCGGGTACCACACGGGACACTGGGAAGTGGGGCTGCTCATGGAGGAAGCCGCCCGCACGTTCACGGCCAGCGGCGGCATTCCGTTCGCCGGCTATGTCAGCGATCCGTGCGACGGGCGGACCAATGGCACCGTCGGCATGCTCGACAGCCTCGCTTACCGCAATGACGCCGCCATCGTATTTCGACGACTGATACGCTCGCTGCCCACCCGCCGGGGCGTGCTCGGCGTCGCCACCTGCGACAAGGGGCTGCCGGCCATGTTGATGGCGCTCGCCGGCTCCCTCGACCTCGCCACGGTGCTCGTGCCGGGCGGCGTCACGCTCCTCGCGGAGGAGGCGGAGGATACCGCCAAGGTCCAGACGCTCGCGGCGCGCTTTGCGCGCGGGGAGGTGAGCCTCGACCACGCCGCCGAGATGGGCTGCCGCGCCTGCGGTTCCCCCGGCGGCGGCTGCCAGTTCATGGGGACGGCCGCGACGAGCCAGGTGGTCGCCGAGGCGCTCGGGCTCGCCCTCCCGCACGGCGCGCTCAGCCCGTCGGGCGCCGAGATCTGGCGCGACCTCGCCCGCCGCTCCGCGCACGCGCTCATGGCCCTCGAGCGACGCGGCGTGACCACGCGGGATATCGTCACCGACGACTCGGTTCACAACGCCATGGTGCTGCATGCCGCCGTCGGCGGGTCGACCAACCTGGTGCTCCATGTGCCGGCGATCGCCCATGCGGCCGGACTCCGACGCCCCACGGTGGACGACTGGGCGCGCATCAACGCCCTTGTTCCGCGCCTCGTGGACGTGTTGCCCAACGGGCCGCGACACTTTGCCACGGTTCAGGTCTTCCTCGCGGGAGGCGTCCCGGAGGTCATGCTCCATCTGCGCGAGCTGGGCCTGCTGCGGCTCGGTGCGCGCACCGTCAGCGGTCGGACCCTGGGCGAGAACCTCGAGTGGTGGGAGCGCAGCGAGCGGCGCCTGCGCCTGCGCGACAAACTACGGCAGCTGGACGGCATCGACCCGGACGACGTGATCATGCCCGCCGGGAAGGCGCGCGAGCGCGGCCTCACCAGCACGGTGACCTTCTTGCGCGGTAACCTCGCGCCCGAGGGAGCGCTGGTGAAGAGCACCGCGATCGCCCCCCAGGTGATCGGACCGGACGGCGTTTATCTGCACGAAGGACCTGCGCGCGTGTTCGGCAGCGAGGACGCGGCGATCGAGGCGATCAAGACCGGCGCCGTGCAACCGGGGGACGTGATGGTGCTGATCGGCATCGGTCCCGGTATCGGGATGCCGGAGACATACCAGATCACCTCCGCCCTCAAGCACGTGAAGGACGGGCACCGTATCGCCCTGGTCACGGACGGTCGTTTCTCCGGCGTCTCCACCGGGGCGTGCATCGGCCACGTCAGCCCGGAGGCGTGGGCGGGTGGACCCATCGGCCGCGTGCGCGACGGCGACCGCGTCAGGCTCCGGATCGACACGCGCAGGCTGGAGGGGACGGTGGACGTCGTGGGTGCGGATGCCGGCGATCTTGCCGCCCGCCTGCCCAATCCAGCCCTTCAACCCGACGGCCGAGTGAACGCAGATACGCGGTTGTGGGCTGCGCTTCAGGATGCCAGCGGCGGAAGCTGGGGTGGGTGCGTCTATGATGCCGAACGCATCATCGGGCTCCTCGGTCGCGCCGTCGCGGCGGAGCGGAGCTCCTGATCGCGCACCGGATCACGAGAGCACCGCTCCGCACACTCCGACCTGCTAGCGCCCTGCGCCGCGTGTGTTCAGGTAGACCGCGTACAGCGAGGTCGTGGCGCAGATGAACAGGCGGTTGCGCTTGGCGCCGCCGAAGCAGACGTTGGACACCGTCTCGGGGATCCGCACCTTGCCGAGCAGCGCGCCGTCGCTCGCGTGGCAGTGCACGCCGTCGCCGGCGGACAGCCACAGGTTACCGTGCACGTCGACGCGGAAGCCGTCGTACACGCCCACCGGGCAGGTCGCGAACACCTCGCCGCCGGTCAGCGCGCCATTCGCGCTGACGCGGAACTTGCGCACGTGGTGCGGGCCGTCCTTCGCGTGCGTCGCGCCGGTGTCGGCGATGTACAGCAGCGACTCGTCCGGCGAGAAGGCGAGGCCGTTGGGCTGCACGAAGTCGTCCGCGACGACCGTCAGCGCACCGGAGACCGGGTCGAGGCGGTAGACGCGCTGCGCGCCCTGCTCGCTCGGCGACGCGTCGCCTTCGTAGTCGCTGTCGATGCCGTAGCTCGGGTCGGTGAACCAGATGCTGCCGTCGGACTTCACGACCACGTCGTTCGGCGAGTTCAGCCGCTTGCCCTCGAAATGCGACGCGAGCACCGTGCGCGAGCCGTCGTGCTCGGTGCGCGAGACGCAGCGGCCGCGGTGCTCGCACGAGACGAGGCGGCCCTGCAGGTCGACGGTGTGGCCGTTGGCGTTCATCGCGGGCTGGCGGAACACCGAGACCGAGCCGTCGGTGTCGTCCCAGCGCATCATGCGGTCGTTCGGGATGTCCGACCAGACGAGGTAGCGCCCCGCCGCGAACCACGCCGGCCCCTCCGCCCAGCGGCAGCCCGTGTACAGCTTGTCGACGTGCACGTGCGGGAGCGCGAGCTTGCGGAAGCGCGGGTCGATCACCTGGAAGCTCGGGGTCAGCTCGATGACCATCGGGTTCTCCTCCTTCACTCCAGGCGCCTGCGGTCTTCAATCCAGATGCCTGCGGCCGCGACTGTAGACCAGCAGCGTCGCGATGGTCACGACGCGTGAATGACCTGCCGGTCCATCTGCGGGATCTGCATCACTCACAGGAAGGGCTGAAGCAGCGAGATCAGGACCAACCCGGAGCGCGCCCCGGCTGGCGTCACGGCTTCAGGAGATCGCGCGCCACGGACGCGTGCGCGCCGCGCGGGTGGCGCTTCAGGTAAAGCTCGGCGGTCGGCCGCGCCGCCGCCCGGCCGCCGGTGCGCTCGACCGCGACCATCTTGCGGCCGAGCGCCTCGGCCGCGAAGGGGCCGCCGGGCGACTCGGCGAGGTACGTGTCGTACCAGGGCACGGCCGCGCCGGGCGAGCCGCCGTCGTCGACCATGCGCCCGAGCAGGAAGGCCGCTGCCTTGCCGTGGCTCGTCCCGGGGAACCGCTTGCGCGTCGCGGTGAGCGCGCGCTGCGCGACGTCGCCGCGCCGCGCGTACCGCGCCGCGTCCGCCAGCGCCACGAGGTCGTCGAGCGAGCCCCGCTCGAGCACCCCGCCGAGGCCGCGCTGCTCCGCCTCGGCCAGGACCGACCCGAAATCGCCCGCCGCCACGCGCTTCGCCCAGCTCGGCCCCGCGGCCGCGCCGTCCGCCGGCGCGCCGTCGGCCCGGGAGCCCTCCGGCCGCGCGGCCCCGACGTCCTCCTCCGATTCCCCTCCCACTCCGGCCGCGGTCGCGCCGCCCGGCCCGCTCGCCTTCTCCTCCGCGTCCGGCGCCGCCGCCGTCGCGGACGACGGCCCTCCCTCCGCCGGCCCCTCCGCGCCCGCGGCGTCGAGGCTCGAGATCTGCACGGCGCCCTCGCGCAGCCGCGCCACGAGCCGCTGACCCGCGCGGAGCGGCAGCCCGTCGGGCGCGAGCGGCCCGCGCACCGTCACGCTCCCCTCGCGCAGATCGACGCGCAGCGTGCCGTCCCCGCGCGTCCAGGTCACGTCGAACTCCGTGCCGGTGACCAGCACCGCGAACGGCCCGGCCTCGACCGACCAGCGCGCCTTCGGCCGCGGCGTCACGCGCAGCGACGCGCGGCCGTCCTCGAGCAGCATGCGCGCCCCGGTCGCGTCGACCTCCGCCACGCGCAGCGCGCTGCCCGGCGCGAGCGCGACCGTGGTGCCGTCCGTGAAGCGGAGCCGGGCCTCCTCGCCCGCCGCCGCGGCGATGTACCCGCCCGCGGCGCCGGCCACGCCCTCGACCGCGTAGTCGAGCCGCCGCGCCGGCCAGAGCGCCACGAGCGCGACAGCGAGCGCCACGGCGCCGGCGAGCGCGAACCCCCACCGCGGCCGCTCCCCCGACGCGGGCCAGAGCCCGACAGCCCGCAGCCAGGCCCCGAGGCGGCCCAGCGCCCCGCCGCCGCGCAGG
Organism: Sorangium sp. So ce406; assembly: GCF_051474675.1. Classification (NCBI taxonomy): domain Bacteria; kingdom Pseudomonadati; phylum Myxococcota; order Polyangiales; family Polyangiaceae; genus Sorangium; species Sorangium sp. So ce406. Next base: position 3,691,086 of record NZ_CP150340.1, read on the forward strand.
GCTGCCCCGCGGCTCACGGCCTCCACGAAGCGGGCCCGCTCGGCGGCGTCGTGCGCCGCGTCGACGTCCACGGGGACGCCCTCGCGCGCGAGGTCGGCGAGACGGCTCAACTTCTCCGCTTCATTCATCGTGGACTCCTGGCAGATCGAGCGCTTGCGGGGCCTTCGTGAGGTAGGCCGAGAGCGCGGGATCGCGCTGCGCGGCGGTGAGGATCCGGTGCGACGCGCGCGCCAGGTGGCGCTTCGTCGTGGCCAGGGAGCACCCGAGCGCGGCGGCGATCTCGGTGAGCTCCAGACCCTCGATGAACCGGAGGACGAAGAGCGTCCGGGACCGGTCGTCCACCTGGTCGAGGATGAGGTAGAGCCGGGCCAGCGCCGCGCGCCCCTGCGGGTCCTGCTGCGCGCCGCCGACCTCCGGGAGCTCGCCCGACGACGAGAGCGTGAGCCAGCGCCGCAGGCGCCGGCGCCGCAGCTCGCCGCGCGCGACGCGCACCGCGATGCCGACGATGAAGCTCGAGAGCAGCGACGGATCCCGCAGATCCTTCGCCACCCGGAAGAAGCGCAGGAAGGTGTCCTGCACGTGGTCGTCGACCTCGTCGCCCGGCCCCAGGGTGCGCTTCAGGATCCGGCGCACGAGCGGCGCGAACCGCTGCCACACGACCGGCGCGGCCCCCGGGTGCCCCTGCGCCGCGGCGCGCGCCAGCGTCTCGTCGTCGGTCGCGGACAGCGGCATCGCCTGCACGCTCCCCCCGTGCGCGGAGGGAGCGACCGCTGTCAAGGGCGGGACGGTCGACCGACGGCCTCGGATCACGCCCAGCAGTGTTCTCCAGAGGTCCGCCGCGGCTCAAGAATCGGCACGCCCGAGCGCCGGAGGAGCTCGAGACAGGGCACGAGAAGGAACATCGATGTGATGTGAGCGATGCTACATATTTCCGCCGCCGGCGGCTCTCGACGCGCCGTCAAACGCCGTCACGGGGGGTTTCGTATCGGTTGTACCATGTAGGTATGACGACACCCGGCGCGGCTGAGGCCGCCGGATCCGAGAGCCCGCTGCAGGGCTACGCCGCGGACGCCATCCTCCACGAGGGGACCGTGATCACCGTGCGCCGCGCGCGCCGCGCGTCGGACGGGCAGCCGGTCGTGCTGAAGGGGCCGAGCGCCGGGCGGGCGTCGCCCCGCGCGATCGCGAGGCTCCGCCACGAGCACGTGATCACGCGCGAGATCGCGCATTCGGGCGTCCTGCGCGTCCTCGACGTCGAGGAGAGCGACGGGGGGCCCGTGCTCGTCCTGGAGGACTTCGGCGGCGCGTCGCTCGACACCCTCCTGCGGGGCGAGCGGCTCAGCCTGGCCACGACCCTGCGGATCGGCATCCACGTCGCGGACGCCCTCGCGTCGCTGCACCACGCGGGCATCATTCACAAGGACGTCAAGCCGCACAACATCCTCGTCCGCCTCGATCCGCTGGTGGTCAAGCTCTCCGACTTCGGGATCGCGACGCGCCTGTCCCAGGAGGCGCCGAGGGCCGAGAACCCGGGCGCCGCGGAGGGGACCCTGGCGTACATGTCGCCCGAGCAGACGGGCTGGATGAACCGCAGCCTCGACTGCCGGACGGACCTCTACTCCCTGGGCGTCACCCTCTACGAGATGCTCACGGGCGCTCCCCCGTTCACAGCGCCGAGCGCCATGGAGCTCGTGCACTGCCATCTGGCCAGGACGCCGACGCCGCCGCACGCCGCGTCGGCCGAGATCCCGCGCGTCGTCTCCGATCTCGTCATGAAGCTCCTCTCCAAGGCCGCCGAGGATCGGTATCCGTGCGCCGAGGCGCTGCGCGCCGATCTCGAGGAGTGCCTCCGGAGGTACGAGGCCGACGGCCGCGTCGATCCTTTCCCGCTCGGCGAGCGCGACGCGGGCGGCCGGCTCTGGCTGCCGGAGAAGCTCTACGGGCGCGAGGCGGCGACGCAGGCGGTCGTGGCCGCGTGCGAGCGCGCGGCGGCCGGCGCCGTCGAGCTGTTCCTCATCTCCGGCCACGCCGGTGTCGGCAAGTCCGCCCTCGTCCGCGAGGTCTACAAGGTGCTCGCGGGGCGGCCCGGGTACTTCGTCTCGGGGAAGTTCGGCCAGCTCAAGCAGCGCACCCCCTACGCGGCCATCGCGCAGGCGTTCGGCGAGCTGTGCGAGCGCATCCTGTCGGAGGGCGACGAGTCCGTGGCGCGCTGGAAGGCCCGGCTGAGCGCCGCGCTCGGTGCGCTCGGGCAGGTCGTCGTCGATGTGATCCCCGAGCTCGAGCGCGTCGTCGGACCCCAGCCCGCCGCGCAGCCGCTCGGGCCGAACGAGTCGAAGAACCGCTTCAGCCTGGCGTTCCAGACCTTCGTCCGCGCCGTCACGGAGGAGCACCTCCTCGTGCTCTTCATCGACGATCTCCAGTGGGCCGACCCGGCCTCGCTGAAGCTCCTCGAGCTCCTGATGACCGATCCCGACGGCCGCGGGATGCTCGTGATCGGCGCCTACCGCGACCAGGAAATCGACGACGCCCACCCGCTGGCGAGGCTCGTCCGCGACCTGCGGGCGGCTGGCGCGCCCGCCACCGAGGTGTGGCTCGGGCCGCTGGAGCTCGAGGACATCCGCCGGCTCCTCGCCGACGCCCTGCGCTGTCGCCTCGAGGACACGGACGCCTTCGCGGCGCTGATCCTGGAGAGGACCGCGGGCAACCCGTTCTTCATCCACCAGCTCCTGCACGCCCTCGCCGGCGAGGGGATCGTGCGCTTCGATCCGGCCGCGGGGGCGTGGGCGTGGAGCCTCGAGCGCGCCCGGAGCGCAGAGGGCGCGGAGGGCGTCGTCGAGCTGATGGCCGCGAAGATCCGGCGGCTCGCGCCCGGCGCGCAGCGCGCCCTCCAGCTCGCCGCCTGCGTGGGCCACCGGTTCGACCTCCGGACGCTCGCGCTCGCCGCCGAGCAGCCCCCGGGCGAGGTGGCCGCAGCCCTCTGGCAGGCCCTGCGGCAGGGCCTCGTCGTGCCCCTCGATGCCGAGTACCGCTTCGTCCACGCCGGCGACGCGGCGGTCGCGGGCAGGCTGCTCGAGGACCCCTCGTTCCGCGTCTCGTACCGGTTCCTGCACGATCGCGTCCAGCAGGCGGCCTACGCGCTCATCGACGAGCCGGAGCGGAAGCGGCTGCACCACCGCATCGGCCGGCTGCTCGCGGCGAGCCTCGGCGAGGACCCGAGCGACGAGGAGCTGTTCGTCGTCGTCGGCCACCTGAACGTCGCGGCGGCCCTGATCGAGGGCGCGGCGGAGCGCGGCGAGCTCGTGCGGCTCAACGTGGCCGCGGGGCGGCGCGCGCAGGCGGCGACCGCGTACGACGCCGCGTTCGGCTACCTGAGCGCCGCGGTGTCCGCGCTCGGCCCGGATCCATGGGCCGGCGAGCCGGGGCTCGCCTCCGACGTCTTCGACATCTTCGACATCCATGCCGCGAAGGCCGAGTGCGCGTACCTGAGCGGCCGCTGCGACGAGGCGGAGGCGCTCTTCGACGCCCTCCTCGAGCGCACCGCTTCGGACGTCCAGCGCGCGCGCGTCTACTGCACGCGGATGGTCCTCTACAACGCGCAGCACCGCTGGGCGGACACGCTCGCGGTGGCGCTCCAGGGCCTGCGCCTCTTCGGCATGGAGGTGCCCACCGAGGGCGAGGCGCTCGCCGCCGCGCTCCGCGCGGAGCTCGCCGAGGCCGAGCGCGGCTTCGCCGCCCGGCGGGGCGAGGACGTCGGCGCGGGCCCGGAGCTCGCCGATCCGCGCGTCAGGGCCGTGGTGGAGATGCTCGGCTACGGCTCGCCGTCGGCGTATTTCCTCAACCCGCCGCTGGCCCAGCTCCTCGCCGTCAAGATGACGAACCTGTCGCTCCGGCACGGGAACTCGCCGATGGCCAGCGTGGCGTACTCGTACCACGGCTTCTACCTGGCCGCCTTCTGGGGCCAGCCGCACGAGGGCTACAGGATCGTGCGGATGGGCGTCGCCCTGAACGACAGGTACCGGGTCGATGCCATCCGGGCGAAGCTCGACTTCAACCACGGGGTCGTCATGAACCACTCGAGGCCGCAGCGCGAGGCGCTCGAGGTCCTCCAGCGGGCGCGGGTCGCCGGGATGGAGACCGGCGACTTCATGTTCGCGTCGGCGTCCTCCAACATCGTCGCCCAGATGAAGCTCAGCCTGGAAGGCGAGCTCCGGCGCGTGCGCGAGGACGTCGGCGGGTTCCTGCGCTTCACCTCCCGCACGAAGGACGCGCTGTCGACGGCGGTCCAGACCGTCGCGCGGCAGGTGATCCAGAACCTCGAGGGGCGCACGCTGGACCGCGGCACGCTGAGCGACGCCGGCTTCGACGAGGACGCCCTCGTGCCGAAGCTCGAGGCGGTGGGCTTCTCGATCGTCGCCGGCTTCTACTACACGAACAAGCTCGCGCTCGCGTACCTCTACGGCGATCACGAGGGCGCGCTCCGGATGGCGCGCCGCGCGCACGAGCGGGCCCGCGCCCTGACGGGCCAGTACATCGGCATCGTCGATCTGCCGCTCTACACCTGCCTCACCATCCTGGCGCTCGGCCCTCGGGCGAGCGAGGAGGAGGGCGGCGCGCTGGCCGAGTTGCTCGCGTCGAGCCACGACAAGCTCGCCGTCCTCGCGCGGGACTGCCCCGAGCTCCGGCACCTGGAGCAGCTCGTCCGGGCGGAGCGCGCGCGCGTCGCCGGGGAGGCGCTGGAGCCGATCCTCGAGCTCTACCAGCAGGCGAGCGACGCGGCGGAGCGGGCGGGGTACGTGCGCTACCGCGCGCTCGTCAGCGAGCTCTGCGGCAGGTTCCTCGCCGCGAGGCGCATGCCGTGGCTCGCGCGGTCGTGCCTCGTCGATGCCTACCAGGCCTACGCGCGCTGGGGCGCCACGGCCAAGCTGCGGCAGATGGAGGAGGCGTACGTCGAGCTGCTCCCCCGCGCGGCGGCGGACCAGCCCGCGTCCGCGGGCGTCCTGTCGAACCTGACCTCGGTCGCCTCGTCGACGACCGAGATGATCGCGCGGCGCGTGGCGCTGCTCGACGCGGCGGCGCTGATCCGCGCCGCGCAGGCGGTGGCGCGCGAGATCGATCTCGGCCGCGTGATGACGCGGCTGCTCCGGCTCGCCATCGAGAGCGTCGGCGCCCAGCGGGGCGCGCTGATCCTGGACCACGAGGGCGGGCCGCGCGTGGAGGCCGTCGTCGAGGACGACGGCGAGGTGCGCGTCGGCCCGTCCACGCCCGTGCGCGAGAGCGGCGCCGCGGCAGCCCGGGTGATCGAGCTCGCGATGAGCACCGGGGGCGCCGTCGTCGTGGCCGACGCCGCGCAGGACGCGCGGCTCGATGGCGACCCGTACGTCGCGGCGCGCGCGCCGCGATCGGTGCTCGCGCTGCCGATGGTGAGCCAGGGGGAGGTCTCGGGCATCCTCTATCTGGAGAACAACGCCGCGCCCGACGTGTTCTCGCCCGCCCGCCTCGACGTGCTCGAGCTCGTCGCCGCGCAGGCCGCCATCGCCGTGAAGAACGCGCTGCTCTACGCGCGCGTCCAGGCGGCGAGCGACGAGCTCCGCCGCGCCAACGACGCGCTCGAGGCGGCCGTCGCCGCCCGCACCGCGGAGCTCTCCTCGGCGAAGGCGCAGCTCGAGGACGAGCTCGCCGAGCGGGCGCGCGCCGAGCAGGAGCGCGCCGGCCTGCAGGAGGACCTCATCCGCATGCAGCGCGAGCGGCTCGCGGAGCTGTCGACGCCGCTCATCCCGATCACCGACCGGATCATGGTCATGCCGCTCATCGGGACCGTGGACGCGCAGCGCGCGGACGAGGCGCTCGCCGCGGCGCTCCGCGGCGTGTCGGAGACGGGGGCCCAGGTCGTCATCCTGGACATCACGGGCGTGCGGGGCGTGGACAGCGGCGTCGCCGCGACGCTCCTGCGCACCGCGACGGCGCTGCGCCTGCTCGGCGCCGAGGCGGTGATCACCGGGATCGGCCCCCACGTCTCGCAGACGCTGGTCGGCCTCGGGATCGATCTCGGCGGGACCGTCGTCCAGGGGACGCTCCAGCGCGGGATCGCCTACGCGATCCGGAGGACCGGCGAGGCGCCGCGGCTGACGAGGGCGGCGTCCCGCGACAAGCCGCGCTGAGCGCGGCGCGGCTTGCGGGCGTGGTTCCACGCCCCAGGGATCCGGAGAGAGAGCTCAACGCCAAGGCGCAAAGTCGCAAAGACGCAAAGACGCAAAAAAAAGAGAGCAATTCCGCGCATTTTTGCGCCTTTGCGCCCTGGCGTCTTTGCGTTGAGATCTCTCTCCGCTCGACAGCCCCGGCACGATTCCTGACCCGAGCTACTGGCGACGCGTCGCGGCTCGCCAGCGCGGCGTCCGGCGGCCGCCGCCGGGGGCGGTTCAGTTGGCGAGCTTGTTTTCCTCGCGCGGGCCGAAGATCGCTTCCCAGTTGGAGCGGTAGGTGTCGGTCGCGACCTGCGCGGGGCCGGAGCGCGGCGCCTCGGCCCCGCGCTGCGCCGGGAGGAGCACCTCCACGTCGAAGAGCCGGGCGTGCTCGGAGCGCTGCGTCAGCTTCACGAGCTCTCCGGCCAGCGGGCGCCCGTGCTCGGTGGGGCGCAGCTCGCCGATCTCGATCCGGTCCTCGCGGCTCCGGATCACCCGGAAGCCCTCTCCCTGCTCGACGGGGCTGTGGATGAAGACGACGTCCTGAGTCGCGGCCGGCGCGGGCGTGTCGTGTTTCTGCGGCGGCTCGTCCTTGCCCATCCCCGGGAGTTTCCCACGTTTGCCCCCTGGCGCGCCAGGCGAAGCGAGCGGTCGATCCACGCCGCGCCCGCGTGCCGCCGGGCGTCTCGCCGCGCGTCGCCGCGCGTCGCCGCGCGTCGCCGTCGCCGCGTGGCTCGCCGCGCCGCGCCGCGCGCCGTCGCCCCCGCGTCGCGCTCCAAATTTGGCCAGCGCGGGGCTTAGGCCGTACTGCCGGCCAGTGGGCCCTCTGCACCGCGGAGGTCCCGCGATGGCGGACGCGGCTTCGCGGCGAAGGCGGAGGAATGGGCGTATGAACGTTCGAGGCGCAGAGGGAGATGGCGTTCGCAAGGCGCCGGAATCCTTGGAGAGAGATCGCGAGGCCGGCGCGGAGCGGCGCGCCGGCGCCGGCCAGCGGGTCCGCATCGAGGCGCTCGTCGCGGTCGGCGAGACGTCGGGCGGCGGCTTCGAGGCCGAGTCGATCGACATGTCCCCGGAGGGGATGCGCCTGCGGACGGCATACCTGCCGCGGGTCGGCGACGCGCTGATCTGCCGGTTCGACGGGCTCGGCAAGGAGCTGGTCGTCGAGGGCGAGGTCTGCTGGCGCGCCGAGCAGGCCCGCGGCGGCGAGTTCGGCCTCCGCTTCACCGGCCTCGACGCCGAGGCCGAGGAGGCCGTGCGCGCGATGTGCTCGTCCATGGATGCGGGCGCCGCGCCGACGCTCACCGTCGCCGCGGGCGCGGCGCCGGCCGCGATGGAGACGGCGCAGCGGGGCGCGCGCGTGCGGCTCCACATCGACGGCCTGGGCTCGCCCATGAAGGCGCGCGTGCGCGCCGGCGGCCCCGACGACCTCGAGGTCGGATCGAACCTGGAGTTCCTCAAGGTGGGCCGCTCCCTCGAGCTGGAGGAGGTCGAGCAGGGCACGCGCCGCGAGGCGTACATCGACCACGTGAAGGTCGAGGTCGACCCGGCGACGAGCGTGCCGCAGCTCGTCGTCACGCTGCGCTACGAGGCCCCCCGCGCCGCCAGGGCGTCGCGGCCGCGGGCGTCGTCCGAGAGCCTGCCCCCGGCGAGGCCGGCGGCGCTCGAGGCCGGCGCGCCCGGGCGGGCGTCGTCGGCGTCGGTGCCGCCGCAGGGCGAGGGCGCACCCGGGCGGGCGTCGTCGGCGCCAGCGCCGGCGCGCGACCAGGGCGAGCGCGCCCAGGCCCGGCCGTCCTCGGCGCCCCCGCAGGGCGAGCGCGCGCAGGCGCGGGCGTCGTCGGCGCCAGCGCCTTCGCGCGACCAGGGCGAGCGCGTGCAGGCGGGCGCGGGCGGCGGCGCGGCGGCCGAGGGCGAGGACGATCACGACGGCGACATCTCGCCGGCGCCCTCGGCGAGCGAGGCGCGCGCGGCGGACGCGGCGCCGCCGTCGCAGGACGCGGCGCCGGCCTCCGCGGCGGACGCGTCGGAGGAGGCGGGCGCGGCGCCGGCGTCCGGTGCGGAGCCGAGCCGGCTGCGCGACGTCGGCGACAAGGCCGCCAGGGCGGGCAGGGCGGTGGCGGGGAAGATCGCGCCCGCGCTCGCCGGCGCCGGGGCGCGCGCGGCCACGGCGATGGCCGGCATGGTGGCGAGGATCAAGGCGCGGCGCGAGGCGCGCGCGGCGGGCGAGGAGGACGGGTCGACGAAGGACGGCCCGCGCCGCAAGACGGCGCCGCCGCCGGCCGGCGCGCTGAAGACCGGCAGGCGCCGGGTGGTGCGCGAGGAGGCCGAGGAGGCGGGGGGCGAGGCGTCGGAGCCGCCGCGCTTCAACAAGAAGGCCGCCGCGGTCGGGAGCTTCCTTGGGCTGGCGGCGGTGCTCGTGGTGTTCGGCGCGGCGCGCCTGATCGGCGGCCTGGGCGGCGGCGACGCGCCGACCGCCGGGGCCCCTGCGGCCGCCGAGGGGGCGCCGGCGCTGCCGGCGTCGTCGGGCGCGCCTGCCCTGCCGGCGGCCACCGCGCCGGCGGCCGCGCCGGGCGGCGTGCTGACCGCGAACGTCCCGCTGTTCGGCGCGACGCCGCTGTCGACGACCGAGCCGGTGCCGCCGACGCCGCCGGCCGATCCGAGCGCGCTGGCCGGCGACCCGCTCGCGCAGCAGGCCGCGGCGGTCCCTGGCGGTCCCGGCGACGACGATGACGCGGAGGCGGACGACGACGAGCAGGAGAGCCCGCGCGAGTGGGGCCAGGGGACCGTCAGGAACCCCGTCGTGCTCAAGCTGAAGATGGACGGCCCCGTCAGCGAGCTGAACGGCGCCGCCGGCGCGATGGGCTTCACGGTGTCGCTCCCCGACCGGCGCGCGCTGTCCTCGGGCAGCGGCCTCGCCCGCAAGGACAAGCGCATCGCGTCGGTGCGCGTGGTCAACACGCCGCACGGCGCGGAGATCACCCTGCAGTTCAAGGACGGCGTGCCCGCCTACAAGGCGAAGGCGCGCGGCGATCGACTGGAGATCTCGCTGGGCCGCGACGAGCCGAAGAAGGTCGCGTCCAAGTCGAAGTCCAAGAAGGACGACGACAAGAAGAAGAAGGGCGAGAAGGGGAGCGACAAGAAGGACAAGGCGCGCTGAGGGCGAGGCGCTCGCGCAGCGCCGCTCGGAGCGTCGCTCGTGACCCAGCCGCGGAGCGTTCGAAGGAACGCCTCGCGGCTGTGTCGTTTGCGTCGCGGCGCGCGCCCGTGGCGCCGGATGCTCGCGTACTCGGGACCGCGCGACGAACACCCCCGCGGAGGGCCGGGCAGCTCTAGATGGATCCCCCCGGCCCCACCGGCGGCGGAATCGACCACTCCGCGCTGTCCGACAGCGTGGGCTCCGCCTCCTCCGCCGCGCTCCCGAAGAAATCCGCGACGTCGTGCCGCCGCGCCTCCGCGTCCGCCCGCCCGAGCTCGATGAGCTTCCGCGTGAACGACCCGTCGAACAGGAGATAGCTCGCGAGATCCGCGTCGTTCTCCGCCCCCACGTCGACCAGCGACAGGAGCCGCCGCATCATCGCCGGCCCGCCCTGCACCTTGCCCGCCTTCACGTGCTCCGCCGCCAGGCGCCCGAGATCCACGCTCGGCCGCACCACCAGCGTCTCCACGCGCCGGTACGGCAGCGCCCCGCGCTGCGCCGCGGCCGCGTTGATCGAGGGCAGGAAATCCGGGCCGAACGCCCGCTCGCCGTCCTCGATCATGTGGTTCACCCGCGTCAGCACCTCGAAATCGGTCTGGATGTGGTCGAGCAGGAACGCGTTCAGCACCTTGCCGAGCACCAGCGCCATCCCCGGCGGCTTGCCGCTGTCGCCCGCGTCGATGCTCCGCACCTCCCGCGACAGCCCGATCGCCAGCACGTGCGTCGCCCCCAGCCGCAGCGCCGGCGCGATCGGCGTGTTCTGCCGCACGCCGCCGTCCATGTACAGATCGCGCCCGATGCGCACCGGCGGGAACAGGATCGGGATCGCCGCCGACGCGAGCGCGTGCGGCGGGCCGATCAGCGCGCCCCGGATGATCGTCCGCGGCGGCGCCGTCGTCGGCAGCGCGCCGTCCGGGCCCGTCTGCATGAAGATCACCGTGCGCCCCGTCCCGATCTCCGTCGCGGACACGCTCACCGCCGACAGGTACCCGTGGCGCAGCGTGCGCGCGATCGCCCGCCACGGGATCTCGCGCTCGACGAGCCGCTGCATCGGCGAGACGTCGAACAGCCCCACGCCCTGCGACCCGCCGCCGAACAGGAGCTTCGGCAGCGAGATCGCCTGCCGCACCCCGAAGCCGAGCACCGTCTCCAGCTTGAGCTGCGTCCAGAGGTTCACGAGCCGCCGGATGCCCAGCGTCGCGTCGTCGAGGTGCGCCGCGAGGTAGCACGCGTTCACCGCGCCGACCGACGTCCCGCACAGGATGTCGATGCGCGGCGGCGCCCCGCGGAGGCGGGCGAACGCGTCGAGCACGTACGACAGCACGCCGACCTCGTAGGCGCCCCGCGCCCCGCCGCCCGAGAGGATCACCGCGACCTTGCGCCGCGGCTTCGTCCCTGTCCTTCCGCCGGTACCCGTCATGCCATCTCCCCGCGGCGGAGCGGGTCGTGCCCCGCCGCCGGACCCTCGGCCTCCGCGGCGAGGATGCGCCGCACCACGGTGCGCTCCAGGAACAGCGCTCGGAGCCGCGCGTCGCGGATGTAGCCCGCCACCTGGCGCACGTGCATCCCGGCGCGGTGGTAGGCGTCCCCCGCGCTCGCCGGCGCGCCCTTCTGCAGCGCCGCGCAGCAGAGGTCGCGCACCTCGATGCCGTACTCGGAGCTGCTCGCCTCGACCGCGCCGAGCGCCGTCCGCGCGAGCAGCACCCCGGTGTGCACCTCGCCCGCGTCCACCCGCGACGCCGCCTCGATCGCCGTCGCGTAGGCGTGGTAGCTCATCAGCCCCTGCGACTCGGCGAGCTGCCGCGCCTCGGAGGCGTTCGCGAGCGCCCCCTGGATGTCCCCGCGCGCCCTCGCGAGCAGGCCGCGCACGTTGCGCTCGTGGATCATGTCGTAGACGCTGCCGGTCATCGCGATGAGCGCGCTCGCGTCGGCGCAGAGCGCGTGCGCGGCGTCGACGTCCCCCGCCTCGAGCAGGATCCCCGCCGAGCAGAGGAGCGTGTCGGCCCGCGCATCCTGGTCGTCATAGCGCTCGTGCGCCTCCCGCGCCCGCTTCATGTACGCGAGGCTACGCTGCAGGTCGCCGAGCTTGGCGTACGCGTGGCCGATGTTGCTCAGCGTCTTCGCGATCTGGAATCGCCCCCCGATCGCGAGATCGATGGAGATCGACGAGAGCCCGACCGCGATCGCGTCCTCGAAGCGCTCCAGCACGAACATCGCCACCGCGAGCGAGTTCTTCGCGCGCGCCTCGCTGCGCCGCGCCCCCACCGCGCGGAACACCGCGATCGCCTCCGCGTAGGCCTCCACCGCCTCCTGCACGCGGCCGACCCGGCGCAGCAGCACCCCCTTCGTGCGCAGCACCTCCGCGCGCGCCCGCGGCGTCAGCCCGCCCGTGTGCGTCACGCGCAGCGCCCGGTCGGCCGCGCTGATCGCGCCCTGGACGTCGCCGAGCTCGCGCAGCACCTCGGACAGGATCGTCAGCGCCTCGACCTCGAGCGCGGGGCGGCGCGCGATGCGCGCGATCTCGGCGGCGCGCTGGGCCACCGGCAGGCCGCGCGCGAGGTGGCCGTCGTCGAGGTCGAGCCGCGCGGTGCGCACGAGCGCGAGCGCCGCCCAGCGCGCCTGCCCGCTCTCCTTCGCGAGCTGGCGCAGCGACGCGAGGTGCTTGCGCCGCTCGCGGCGGCGGCCGAGGTGGCGGAAGATCGCCTCCAGCGCCTCGTGCGCGATCATCCGGCGGGTGTCGCCGGTCGGCAGCAGCGACAGCGCGCGCTCGTAGTACCGGCGCGAGAGCTGCGCCTGGTGCCCCGCGCGCGCGGCCCGCGCCGCGTCGAGGTAGAGCTCCGCCGCCGGCCCCGGCGCCTCGCCGCGCGCGAGGTGCTGCGCCACGATCGCGGCCGAGAGCCCCTGCGCCAGCGGCGTCGTCGACAGGTGCTCGCCGAGCCGCCGGTGCATGCGCACGCGGCTCGCGCTGTCGAGCGCGAGGTAGGCGACGTCGCGCACGAGCGGGTGCCGGAAGTCCACCGCACCGGCGCGGCGATCGCACAGGCCGCGCGCGCAGAGGCGCGTCACCGCCTCGTCGTCCGCGAGCCGGGTCAGGTTCAGGATGTCGTCCTTGAGCAGCGGGCCCCCGGCGACCGCGAGCCAGTTCACGACGTCGTGCTCCGCGGGCGGCAGCTCGCGCAGGCGGTCGCCGATGAGCTGCTCCAGCGTCGACGGGAGCGGCTCGCCGCGGTCGCCGGTCCGGTCGTGGCGGACGAGCTCGTGCCGCCCGCCCGGGTGCTCGACGATCTCGAGCGTGCCCCGCTCGAGCAGCGCGTCGACCATCTCGAGCAGGAAGAACGGGTTGCCGGCGACGCGCGGCACGAGCTCGCCGCAGACGGCGGCCACGCCCTCGCGCACGCCGAGGCGCGCCTCCACGAGGCGCATCTGCTCCTCGGCGCTGAGCCCGCGGAGCTCGATCCGCACGAGCCCCTCGATGAACGGGGTCACGCGCTCCTCGGGGCGGGTGAGGAGCAGGACGAGGACCGGGAGCCGCTCCGAGCGCTGCTTCAAGAGCTCCGAGATGAGCTCCAGGCTCGGCCGATCGGCCCACTGGAGGCCGTCGATGACCACGACGAGCGGCTGGTGGCGCGCCAGCGAGCCGAGCAGGTACTTCACCCCGCGCGCCACCATGTCGCGGCCGTAGGCGGTGGCGTCCTCCTCGGGGTGCTCGACCTGCTTGCCCGTGACGAGCTCGGCGAGGCGCGTGACGAGGCGCGCCCCGAGCGGCGAGCGCGCGATCGGCCCGAGCAGCGCGCGGATGACGTGCGCCGCGTCGTCGATCGCGTGGTCGAGCCCCATCCCGGTCACGTCGCGGAGCACGTCGCACACCGTGGCGAGCGGCAGCTCGCTCTTCACCGGCGAGCACTCGACGTGCAGCACGCGCGCCTCGCCCGGCAGCTCCGAGAGGAACGTCGAGATGAGCGCGCTCTTGCCGATGCCCATCTCGCCGACGATGACGCGCGCCACCGACGTGCCGCGGAGCGCGCCGCCCAGCGGGCTGGGCGGCTTGCCCGACATGCTCGGCGGCGGGTCGCTCTCGCCGAAGCGCGGCGGGGGCTCGCTGAGCGCCTTCACCGGCGGCGAGACCGCCTTGTGGTAGGCCGCGTGCAGGTCGGCGCGCTCGGCGTCGCGCCCCACGAGATCGTTCGGCGAGAGCGCGATCTCGGCCATGCGCTCCTCGCGCGTCAGCGGGCGCTGCAGCGCGTAGAGCCGCATCTGGTGCGGGACCGGGTAGGCCTGCGCGTCGTCGAGGTCGAGCGACGGCGCGTCGCCCCAGCGGAAGTCGCGCCGGACGAGGCGGTAGACGCCGCCCGCGACCCACGTCTTGCCGAACGGGGTGCGGCTGCCGAGGCGCTCGGCGAGGAAGTTCGCGGGCTCCTTGAGCGCGTGGTTGATGAGGTGCCCCTGCTCGTCGCGCTCGCCGTACGCGATGCCGCGGACGATGCCGATCGCGGCGCGCAGCTCGACGGGCAGGTCCTCCGACGCGCCCGCGAGCGCCTCGTGCACGTCGACCGCGAGCGACGCGGCGTCGGCCGCGGCGCGCGACGGGTTGGCGAGCAGGCCGACGACGGCGCGCGCGCTCGCGTGCGACTCCCACGACCAGATCGCCCCGTGCTTGAAGGCGATCGCGTCGAGCGTCGTGCGGATCGAGCGCCCGCTGCGCCTGCCCGCGAGCCGCCCCTGCGCCCCGAGCAGCGCGTCGACGCCCTCGATGCGCATCGTCACCACGGCCACGTGGCGCACCTCGCGCACGACGCGCGGCGCGCCGGTGCCCTCGACGTCGCCGCCCGTGCGCGCGGCCGGCACCGCCGCGAGCGTCTGCGGCTGCGCCTCGGAGCCCGCGTCCTGCTCCTCTTCCTTGGCGCCCTCGGCGGCGTGCGCGCGCGCCTCCTGCTCGCGCTCGCGGCCGAGCAGGTGGCCCACGGTCTGCTCGACCGAGGCGTTGTCGACGAGCTCCTGCTTCGCGAGCAGCACGCGCGCGATCGCCCCCGCGAGGTCGCGCGCCGTCTGGAAGCGGTCCTCGGGCGCACCCGCCATGGCGCGCATCACGATCGCCTCGAGCTCCGCGGGGATGTCGGGCGCGTGCGCGGACGGGGGCTCGAAGAGGCCCTCCTTGACGGCCTGGAGCAGCGCCTCGTCGTCGAGCTTGCCGTACGGCGAGCGCATGGCGAGCAGCTCGTAGAGCACGACGCCGAGCGCGTAGATGTCGCTCCGCCGGTCGACGCGCTCGCCGCGCGCCTGCTCGGGCGACATGTACCCGAACTTGCCCTTCAGCACGCCGGGCTCCTCGCGGAAGAGGTTCGCGCTGGCGATGCCGAAGTCGGCGATCTTCACGACCCCCTCGAACGAGATCAGGATGTTCTGCGGCGAGACGTCGCGGTGGACGATCGCGAGCGGCATGCCGCCCTCGTCCTTGCGCTCGTGGGCGTAGTGCAGCCCCTTGGCCGCCTCGGACACGATGAACGCCGACACGAGCGGCGGGATCCGCGACTCCTTCTGCTGGGCGGCCCGCATCAGCTTGCCGAGGTCGAAGCCCTCGACGTACTCCATCGAGAGGAGCAGCCCGTCCTCGCCGTGGTCGGAGAACTCGTAGACCTGGACGATGTTCGGGTGGTTCAGGCGCGTCGCGAGGTGCGCCTCCTCGACGAACATCGCGCGGAAGCGCCGCGACGACCCGTGCGCGGGGAGGATCCGCTTGACGACGAGGAGCTTGTACGTCCCCTCGGCGCCGCGCTTCTTGGCGAGGAAGACCTCCGCCATGCCGCCAGCGCCGAGGCGGCGCTGGATCTCTAGGTCGGCGAGCTGAGACGGGTGCTTGGCCATGCAGCGAAGCGGCGCGCGGGCGCCGCGGCTGGGAGGCGCCGGGCGCGGTGGATCAGGGTGACCGAGGAGGTGAAGGACCGCGCGCGGCCCCCGATCCGTGGGAGGACTACGGGTTCACCCGCATGGTAGCGTCCCGCCCGCGTCTTCGGGGAGACAACCATGGTGGAAAGGCGAATCTTTCTGGGCGGGTCGGGGATCCGCACCGGGGGTGAGCCTGTCTGGGCGCCGCGCCGCCACGGTCGCGCCGCCGTCCACCGCCGGCCCTGAGTTTTCGCTTGCAAGGCGCCCCGGCGCGGCGCTTGCAGACGTGCAAACGCCTGCCTGCTGCCGCCGCCGAGCGCCGCGGCCTGCTGCCCCAGAGACACCCGCTGCTGCCCGAGAGGCACCGACTGCTGCCCGGGAGACAAAACCGATTGCCGGGAAAGCGGTCGTCTGTTAAAACGGATGCCGCGTCTGTGATGTGAGACGTCGGGCGTCCGACCCTGGGCCACTGGCACCTTCGGTGGTGGGGTCGCGTGCGTGCTTGCGTGCGCGCGCGCCTGAAAAACAAGAGGACTCGTAATGGACATTCGCGTGACAGAGGCGGACGTCGTCGTCGTGGGCGGCGGCAGCGCAGGCTCCACTGCGGCGGTGGAGGCGCAACAGCGGTTGCCTCGGGGGAGGGTCGTCCTCCTCGAAAAGGCGCATATCAAGCGGAGCGGTGCGATCGCGATCGGCATGGATGGCCTGAACAACGCGATCATCCCCGGTCACTCGACGCCGGAGCAGTACGTGAAGGAGATCACGGTGGCCAACGATGGCATCGTGAACCAGCGCGCCATCTACGAATATGCGCGGAACAGCTTCGCGATGATCCAGGAGCTCGACTCCTGGGGCGTGAAGTTCCAGAAGACGCGCTCGGGCGATTTCGACGTCAAGAAGGTCCACCACAACGGGAGCTATGTGCTCCCGATGCCGGAGGGCTACGATCTCAAGAAGATCCTCACCCGCATGGTCAAGCGCGCCGGGGTGCGCGTCGTCAACCGCGTCATGGCGACACGGATCCTCGTGTCGGACGGGCAGGTCGCCGGGGTGATGGGCTTCGACACGCGGGAGGGCCACATCGAGGTGATCAAGGCGAGGGCGGTGATCCTCTGCTGCGGCGCCTCCGGGCGGCTCGGGCTGCCGGCGTCAGGCTATCTCCACGGGACGTACGAGAACCCCTCGAACGCCGGAGACGGCTACTCGATGGCGTACCACGCGGGCGCCGAGCTCACCGGCATCGAGTGCTTCCAGATCAACCCGCTGATCAAGGACTACAACGGTCCGGCGTGCGCCTACGTGACCGGCCCGCTCGGCGGACACACGGTCAACGCGAAGGGGCACCGCTTCATCGAGAGCGATTACTGGAGCGGGCAGATGATGCTCGAGTTCTACCGGGAGCTCCACTCCGCGAACGGCCCTGTGTACCTGAAGCTCACCCACCTCGCGCAGGAGACGATCACCGAGGTCGAGCGGGTCCTCCACCAGACGGAGCGCCCGAGCCGCGGGCGCTTCCACGAGGGGAGGGGGCACAGCTACGCGAACGATCTCGTCGAGATGCACATCTCCGAGATCGGCCTGTGCAGCGGGCACAGCGCGTCGGGGGTGTGGGTCAACGAGAAGGGCGAGACCACCGTGCCCGGGCTCTACGCCGCCGGCGACATGGCGTGCGTGCCGCACAACTACCTGCTCGGCGCGCTCACCTACGGGAAGATCTGCGCCCAGAACGCGCTCGATTACCTCGATCGCACGCCCGCGATCGAGCCGCTCGCGTCCGCGGTCGACGCCGAGCGAGAGCGCATCCTCGCCCCGCTGTCCCGCAAGAGCGGGGTGGCGCCTCACCAGTACGAATACAAGGTGCGTCGCCTCGTGAACGATTACCTCCAGCCGCCCAAGACCGGCAACCGGATGACGCTCGGGCTCGAGTACTTCCTGCGGGCGAAGGACGAGCTCGAGGAGGTCACCGCCGCGAGCCCGCACGAGCTCATGCGGGTGATGGAGTGCCATTTCATCCGCGACTGCGCGGAGATGGCGGCGCGCGCCTCGCTGTTCAGGACCGAGAGCCGCTGGGGCCTCTACCACTATCGGCTCGATTTCCCCGAGATGGACGACCGTCGCTGGTTCGCGCACGTGAACCTGAAGAAGGACGAGGGCGGCGAGATGGTCGCCTTCAAGCGTCCGGTGGAGCCCTATCTCTTCCCGATCGACGACGGCGAGCGCAAGACATACCAGCAGCTGCGCATCCCCGCCGAGGAGCAGCGCGCGTCGCTCTGACGCGCCGAGAGGTCAATCCATGGGTCACCTTCCCAACAGAGAGTCCGTCAAGGCCCAGCGCGCGCGGACCGCGGGCAACGCCGAGGCCGTCGTCCGGTTCGATCTGCCGGTCGTGGTCGACGAGGCGTCCTGCATCAAGGGCTGCCGCATCTGCATCGACTCGTGCCCTGTCGACTGCATCGCCGTGAACCCGGAGACGGGCAAGGCGCACATGGCCTACGACGAGTGCTGGTATTGCCTCGCGTGCGAGATCGATTGCCCCAAAGAGGCCATCACCGTGAAGATCCCCTTTCTCATTCGTTGATGACGGAGCCGGAGACGACATGACCCATCCGTCCCTTGCGCAGGAGCTGGAGAGCGTCCTGCGCGATCCCGACCCCGGCGCGCGCCAGCTCGCGCTGACCCAGCTCGAGGACCTCTCGGATCCGGAGATCGTGCGCCCGCTCATCGAGGCCGTCCGCGACGAGGACCCCACCGTGCGGGCGCTCGCGCTCGGGCACCTCGAGGACCTCGGCGACCCCCGCGCGGTGCCGGCCGTCATCGGGGCGCTCGAGGACGAGGAGACCCACGTGCGCGAGGCGGCCGCCGCGGCGCTCCGCGAGTTCCGCGGGGCCGACGCCGCCACCCACCTGATTGACGCTATGCGTCATGGGCCGCCGTTCGCGCGGGTCTCGGTCATCGTGGCGCTCCGCGAGCTCCGCGATCCGCGGGCGCTCGCGCCCCTCGAGGGCGCGCTCGAGGACCCTGCGCCCGAGGTGCGGCGCGAGGCGGTCCTCACCCTGGCCTACCTGCGGCGGCCCGAGGCGGCGCCCGCGCTCCGGGCGCGCCTGCGGGATCCCGACGCGCAGGTGCGGCAGGTCGCCGTCGGCGCGATCGACGCGCTCGATCCGGCCGGCGCCCCCGCGCTCGTCCAGGATTTCATCGCGCTGCTCTCGGACCCCGACTGGCGGGTCCGCGTCGAGGCCGCCATCGTGCTCGGCCGCTCGGGGCACGGCCTCGCCGTGCCGCACCTCCGGAGCGCGCTCGACGACGGGGCCTGGCAGGTCCGGAAGGAGTCGGCGCTCGCGCTCGGGCGGCTCCGGGCCGCGCCGGCGGTGCCGGACCTGCTCCGGCTGCTCGGGAGCGATCTCCCGGATCTCCGCCGCGCCGCCGCCCAGGCGCTCGGCGAGCTCAAGGCGGCTGTCGCCGAGGCGCCGCTGCACCGGCTGCTCGGCGACACCGACGTCGAGGTGCGCAAGGCGGCGACCCGCGCGCTCGACGCCATCCGGGCGGGCGCCGGACGACATGAGACCTTCGCGAGGGACTGAGTCAATGATCCACGGTATTCGCGCGTTCCTGCTCCTCGCGGCGGTCCTCGTCGGCCTGTCGTGCAAGCCGGACGCGAAGCAGACGATCCGCATCGCCATCGGGACGCAGGACACGACCATCAACTGCGCGACGGGCGGGCTCCTGATCCGGGAGCTCAAGCTGCTCGAGAAGCACCTGCCGAGGGACGGCAAATACAAGGACGTCACGTACGAGATCGAGTGGAAGGACTTCACCTCCGGGCCGCCGCTGACGACCGAGATGGTGGCCGAGAAGCTCGACATCGGCGCGATGGCCGACTTCCCCGGCGTGCTGAACGGCGTGGCGTTCCAGAAGCAGGGCAGCCGCAGCCTCTACATCGCCACGCTCTCCGGCAGCGCGCTGGGCAGCGGCAACGGCGTGGTCGTGCCCATCGACTCGCCGGCGCAGGGCCTGAAGGACCTCAAGGGCAAGCAGATCTCCGTCCCGTTCGGCTCGTCCGCGCACGGCATGCTGCTCCGGGCGATCCGCGATCTCGGCTGGGATCCGGACAGGGACGTCACGCTCGTCTCGCAGTCGCCCGAGGTCGGCGGCTCCTCGCTCAAGGCGGGGAAGATCGACGCGCACGCCGACTTCGTCCCGTTCGCGGAGCTGTTCCCGTTCCGCGGCTTCGCCCGGAAGATCTACGACGGATCCAGCGTGAAGGTGCCGACCGCGCACGGCGTGCTCGTGCGCGCGGCCTACGCCGAGAAGTACCCGGAGATCGTCGTGGCGTTCCTCAAGGCGGCGCTCGAGGCGGACCGCCTGTTCGCGGAGGAGCCCGAGAAGCACAGCGAGCTCATCGAGAAGGTGACCGGCGTGGACGCGGAGGTCGCCTACATGTTCCACGGCCCGCTCGGCATCCAGACGCGCGACTTCACGATCAAGCCCGAGGTCCGCCGCGCCCTCCAGGTGGCCGTGGACACGCTCACGCTGCTCAAGCGCACGGACACGACCCTCGACGTGGGCCAGTTCGTCGACGACCGCTACATCCGGCGCGCGGCCGAGGAGCTCGGGCTCGACTACGAGGCGCGGCTCGCGAGCTACGCGAAGCTCCCGCTGACCGGCGGCGACGCCGCGTCCGGCGAGCCCATCGCCGAGCCGACGCTCGCCGCGCAGATCTGGGTCGCGGGCGAGCCGAAGGTGCGCGCGTACCGGAGCCCGGCCTCCGCGCTCGCCGCGCTCGCGCAGCTCACGGCCGAGGGCAAGGAGATCCGCGTCGTCTTCGTCCACGATCGCGAGAGCGGGGTGAAGCTCCTGGCCGATCGCGCGTGGTACGCGCGGCGCCCCGACGGGAGCGTCTCCGCGTTCCTCGCGAAGGAGGACGCCGCGCGGTGGGCCGCCGAGAACGCCGCGGCGGTCGTCGATTTCGCGACGCTGCGAGGCGAGGCCGCGAAGCTCACGGCGGTGGCGCCGTGACGATGATCTCCGAGCACACAGCGCCGCCCCGGGTGGGCCTCGGCGGCCGCGCGGGCTTCGCGCCGCCCCGGGGGAGCGCGGCCCCGCGGAGCGCGCCCCCGGCGGCGGCGGGCGCGCTCCAGCAGGCGAAGCGCCCGCGGCTCCACCTGCGCCGCGCGTGGCTGCGCGCCCTGTCCGTGGTCGCGTGCGTCGCGCTCTGGCAGTGGGCGTCGGCGTCGCGCGCGGATCTCGGCGTCGTCACGTTCACCAACGTGCCCGCGCCGACCGAGATCCTCGTCGCGGCGCGGGATCTCCTCGGCTCGCCGAAGCTCTGGCTGCACCTCTGGAGCAGCGTGCTCCGCGTGCTCGCCGGCTTCGCGGCCGCGGGCGTCACGGGCGTCGCGCTCGGGCTCGTCATCGGCAGGTCGCGGCTCGCCGAGGACACCCTCCTGCCGCCGCTCGAGGTCCTGCGCCCCATCCCCGGCGTCGCCTGGCTCCCGCTCGCGATCCTGATGTTCCCGTCGGCCGAGCTGAGCATGATCTTCATCACGTACATCGGCGCGCTGTTCCCGATCCTGCTCGCGACGATCCACGGCGTGGGCGCCCTCGACCCGCGGCTCATCGCGAGCTCCCGCAGCCTCGGCGCGCGCCCGCTCCGCCTCTTCCTCGAGGTCGTCCTGCCGGGCGCGCTGCCCAGCATCATCACCGGGATGAGCATCGGCATGGGCACGTCCTGGTTCTGCCTCGTGACCGCCGAGATGATCGGCGGCCAGTACGGCATCGGCTACTTCACCTGGGAGTCCTACAACCTGCAGCGCTACCCGGACATCGTCCTCGGCATGCTGCTCATCGGCCTCCTCGGCATGCTGAGCAGCGCGCTGGTCAAGCGGGCCGGCGTCTGGCTCACCCCCTGGCACCGGCCCGAGGAGAACGCGCGATGACGCCCGCAGCGCGCCCCGGGATCCCGGGGGGTACCGTGGAGATCCGCGGCCTGTCCGTCGCCCTCGGGGCGGGCCCCCGCCGCGTCGAGGCGGTGCGGGATCTCGATCTGACCGTCGAGGGCGGCGAGCTCGTGAGCCTGCTCGGCCCGTCCGGGTGCGGCAAGTCGACGATCCTGAACGCCGTCGCCGGGTACGTGACGCCGGAGCGCGGCAGCATCGTGGTCGGCGGCGAGCGGGTCGAGGAGCCCGGGCCCGAGCGCGGCATGGTGTTCCAGCAGTCCTCGTTGCTCCCGTGGAAGACGGTGCTGAACAACGTCGGCTTCGGCCTCAAGATGCGCGGCGTCCCGGCCCGCGAGCGCGCGGAGGCGTCCCGGCGCCTGCTCGACCTCGTGGGGCTCTCCGGGTTCGAGGACGCGTACCCGTCGCAGCTCTCGGGCGGCATGCAGCAGCGGGTCGAGATCGCGCGCGTCCTGATCAACGAGCCGCGGGTCGTGCTGATGGACGAGCCGTTCAGCGCGCTGGACGCCCAGACAAGGCTCTCGATGCACGAGCTGCTCCTCGACGTGTTCCGCCAGGTGCGCACCACGGTGCTGTTCGTCACGCACGACATCGACGAGGCCATCTTCCTGTCCGACCGCATCGCCCTCATGACCCGCCGCCCCTGCCGCGTCGGCGCCGAGATCGCGGTGCCGTTCGGGAGGCCACGGAGCGCCGCGATCGTGGGATCGAGCGAGTTCGCCGCGATCAAGCGGCGGTGCCTCGAGGCCCTGAGCGACGAGCGCGCGATCAGCACGACGCCCGCGACCCTCGCGATCACGGCGCCGGGCCGCGACCAGCAGGCCGGCGCCTGAGGCCGCGCCGGCGCGCCGGCTCCGGTCAGCGGGACGGGAGCGCCGCGCCGCTCGCCGCGGCGTGTGGGCGGGCTCGCGTATCCGCTTGATGTTCCATGCGCTTTTCCTTACTACCGAGCCGAGAGGAGTGATCCCCATGCTCAAGAGATTCCTGCGGGTGACCGACTTGCCGCCCCCGGCGTCGGCCGCGCTGCTCGCGCTTCGCGTCGTCACCGGCATCGCGTTCATCTTTCACGGCTGGGGGAAGATCCAGAACCCCTTCGGCTGGATGGGCCCCGACGCCCCCGTTCCGGGGTTCTTGCAGGCGCTCGCCGCGCTCTCCGAGGTCGGCGGCGGCCTCGCCTGGATCCTCGGCCTCCTGACGCCGCTCGCGTCGCTCGGCATCGCCGCCACCATGGCCGTCGCGGTCCTCTCGCACGTGACGCGGGGCGATCCGTTCTTCGCGATGGGCAGCGGCTCGTACGAGGTGGCGTTGGTCTACCTCTGCATCGCCCTCGTGCTGCTCCTCGTCGGCCCGGGGCGGTTCTCCGCCGACGCGGCGATCTTCGGGCGAAAGAGCTGAGCTGAGCGCCCGCGCGGCGTGACGCGCCCGCGTGGAGGGGGGCGCTCGGCGTCTGGCGCCCTGGAGCGCGCCCGACCACCGCGGCGGTAGGGCCGCGCCGCGCGCTCCTCGTTTCCCGCCGCGCACCGAGCACGGCGCCCTGTCCCGGCGCTATACACCCCGAGCGGGAGGGGACGCTGATGGGGGAGGGGGGGTCGACCGAGCGATCGGGCCGCGCGCCGCTCGGCGTCGTCGTCGGCGCGGCCTGCTCGGTCCTCGCGGGGTGCGCGGCCCTGCTGGGCTGGTGGACGCGGGAGACCGCGCTCACCTCGATCGCGCGCGGCTGGCCGAGCATGGTGCCCAACACCGCGGTCACCCTCATCCTGGCCGGCCTGTCGCTCGGGCTGCTCGGCCGCGAGGAGCGCTCGGCGCCGCTCTGTCAGCTCGGGCAGGCGAGCGCCGCCGTCGTCGCGGCGCTCGCCCTCGCTCCCCTCGCGGAGTACGTCTTCGGGTGGGATCTCGGCGTCGATCGCCTGCTGTTCCCGGCGCGCGTGGACTTCCCGAGCAGGTTCCCCGGCAGGCAGTCGCCGAACACCGCGCTCAGCTGCGCCCTGATCGGCGCGGCGCTCCTCTCGCTGCCCGTGAAGACGCCGCGCGCCTGCCGCCGCGCGGTGGTCTGCGCGCTGGCGGCCGCGGCGCTCGCGCTGACCGCGCTCAGCGGCTACCTGCTCGGCGTCGGCTATTTCTACGGCCTGCCGCCGCTGTTCCCGTTCACGGGCATGGCGCTCCACACCTCGATCGCCCTGCTCGCGCTGTCCGCCGGGATCCTCGCGGCGCGGCCCGATTGCGGCGCGTTCGCCGTGCTCACGTCCAGCGCGCCCGGAGGCGCCCTGCTGCGGCGCCTCCTGCCCTTCGTCGTCCTCGTCCCGATCGTCCTCGGCCGCCTTTTCCTGATCGGCGCGGATCGAGGGGCTTACCCGATCTCCGCGTCGTTCGCGCTCGCCTCGGCCGTCACGACGCTCTTCCTCGTGACCGTGCTCTGGATCGGCGCGGCGCACCTGAACCTCCTCGACGAGGCGCGGCGCCGGGCCGAGGGGGCGCGCGCCTTCCTCGCGGCCCTCGCGCACTCCTCGGACGACGCCGTGATCGGCACCGACCTCGACGGGACCATCCTGAGCTGGAACCCCGCCGCGGCGCGCCTCTACGGCCACAGCGCCGGGGAGGTGATCGGGCGCAAGGTGCTCGCCCTGTACCCGCCCGAGCTCGCCGGCGAGGCCGAGGCGCACCTCGAGCGCCTGCGCCGCGGCGAGCGCTTCGATCACTTCGAGACCGCCGGCCGGACCAGGGACGGGAGGACCATCGACGTCGAGGTCACCGTGTCGACCATCGCGGACGAGGACGGGCGCATGACCGGCTTCTCCGCGATCTGCCGCGACATCGGGCGCCGCAAGGCGATGGAGGCCGCCGTCGAGCGCGCCCACGCGGCGGAGCGGCGCCTGCGATCGCAGCTCGAGGCCATCGGCGCCGCGAGCGCGGCGGTGACCGAGGCCCTCGCGAGCCTGTCGCGCTCCGACCTGCCCTCCGTGCTCGAGGTGATCGCGCTCCACGCGAAGGGGATCTCGGGCGCCGACTACGCGGCGATCGGCATCTCGGAGGACGACCGGCGGCCGTTCGACCCGTGGGTCCCGTGCGGCGTCGCCGCCGAGGAGGCCGCGCAGCTCCGCGCGCCGCCGCGGCCCGTCGGCGTCCTCGGCGCGGTGGCCCGCGGCGAGCGCCCGGTCCGCCTCGACGACGTCGGAGCGCACCCCGACTTCATCGGGCTGCCGCCGCACCACCCGCCGATTCACGCCTTCCTGGGCGTGCCGTTCCGCTTCCAGGACCGGACCGTGGGCAACCTCTACCTCGCCAGGCGCCCCGGTCGCCCGCCGTTCGACGAGGACGACGAGCGCGCCGTCGCGCTGCTCGCCGAGCGGACGTGCGCCGCGATCGAGACGGCGCGGCTCTACCGCTCCGAGGCGAGCGAGCGCCGGCGGCTCGAGGCGGTCGTCGAGCAGATGCCCGAGGCGGCGCTCCTGGCCGACGCGGAGGGGCGGCTCATCACGTGCAACAGGCTCGCGATGAAGTACGCGATCCGCCGCGAGGGCGAGCGCGACCCCTGGGACAACGCGGCGCTCTTCGACCACCGATCCCCGTCGGGAGACCCCGTGGCGTGGTCCGATCGCCCGCTGACCCGGGCCCTCTGCCAGGGCGAGGTCGTGACGGGCGCCGAGGGGCTGCTCTGGAGCGCCGCCGAGCGCGCGTTCGTCCCCGTGCTGGTCAACGCCGCGCCGGTGCGCTCGGACGACGGCGAGATCCAGGGCGCCGTCGTGGTCTTTCAGGACATCACGGCGCTCAAGGAGATGGAGCGGCAGCGCCAGGAGTGGACAGGCGTCATCGCGCACGACCTCCGCCAGCCCATCCAGGTCATCGCGACCGCGAGCCATCTCCTGCGCCGCCGGCTCGGCGCGCTGCCCGCCTCGGACGGCGAGAAGCAGATCGGCAGGATCTCCGACTCGGTCGACCGGCTGCGCCGCATGATCGACGACCTCCTCGACGCCTCGCGCATCGAGGCGCGGCAGCTCACGCTGGATTGCCGCCCGGTGGATCTCCGCGCGCTCCTCGGGGAGATCGTCGAGCGGTCGACCGGGGCGACCGAGGGCCACGCCGTGCGCCTGGACGTGCAGGGCGACGTGCCCGCCGTCCGGGCGGACCCGGGGCGGCTCGAGCAGATCGTGACCAACCTGCTCTCGAACGCCGCCAGGTACGGTGAGCCGGGGCGCGACATCGTCGTCGCCATCCGCGCCGGGGCGGCCGGCGCGCACATCACCGTCAGCAACCAGGGCCCGGGCATCGCGGAGGCGATGCTCCCGCACCTCTTCAAGCGCTTCTGGCGCGCGCCCGAGCGCGGGCCGCGCCGCGTCCGCGGGGCCGGCCTCGGCCTCTACATCACGCGGGGGCTCGTGGAGGCCCACGGCGGGAGCATCTCCGTCGAGAGCACCCCCGGGGCCACGACGACATTCCACGTCACCATGCCGTTCGCGAGGGGGTCCGCGCGCGCCGCCGAGACGTAATTACCCCCGCGACGGGCTCCTGCGGAGAGCTCACATGCAGCCGACTGCCCGCTTGGCGAGCTCGGCAATCAAAGCGAGCTCGTCAGATGCAGAGGCGAGCTCGGCAGTAGTACTCGCGAGTTTCGTTACACCGATGCTCGTTCTCCGACTTCGGTTTTGCGGTACCACCATCCTTTCGCAGTATTCTGTGCTCAGGCCGCTCAGAATGATCGCAGAAGGAACTTCCTGAGGTTCGTATCCTTG
This sequence comes from Sorangium sp. So ce406, assembly GCF_051474675.1. Taxonomy (NCBI): domain Bacteria; kingdom Pseudomonadati; phylum Myxococcota; order Polyangiales; family Polyangiaceae; genus Sorangium; species Sorangium sp. So ce406. Next base: position 3,717,022 of record NZ_CP150340.1, read on the forward strand.
CTACACCTGAGATCCGCTCCGGCCCGACGTCGGGGTAGTGAGGTGGCGCAGCAGTGAATTCCTGGTTCTTGCAGGTGGGTAAGCGGCTGGGGCCCGCGGGGCGTCGGCTTTGGGCACTCGGGATCATGGGGGTGGTGCTCGCGGTGACTCTCGGGTTCGCGCTCCGCGCGGCGCCCAGCGAGCGTACGGCGACGTACACGGAGCTCCTCCAGATCGCGCAGACGGGGCAGGCGACCGCGGTCGAGGTGAGCGGGGATCGCTTCTTCGTGCGCCAGGCGGGCGGCGTCGCCGTGACGGCCGTCGTCGATGAGCCGACGCTCCGGCAGGAGCTCGTCTCCCGGTTCGCGAGCGCCGGCGCCTCGGTCGACTTCGCCTCTCGCGAGGAGAAGTCGCGCGCGGCCGCCGCGGTGCTCCCGGTGGTGGTCCTCGCCGCCGTCGGCTTCGCGCTCTACTCGGTGAGCCGGCGCCGCAGCCCGAAGGTCTTCACCGAGGCCAAGGCCGCGGCGACGCGGTCGCCCGTCCGCTTCGCCGACGTCGCGGGCATGCAGGAGGTCAAGCAGGAGCTCGCCGAGACGGTCGAGTTCCTGAAGAGCCCCGAGCGCTTCGCGCGCCTCGGCGGCCGCCCCCCGCGCGGCGTGCTGCTGACGGGCGAGCCCGGGACCGGCAAGACGCTGCTCGCGCGCGCCGTCGCCTCCGAGGCGGGCGTGCGGTTCCTCTCGGCGTCGGGGTCGAGCTTCCAGGAGATGTTCGTCGGCGTCGGGGCCTCCCGCGTCCGCGCGCTCTTCGCCGAGGCGCGCAAGGCCGCCCCGTGCATCGTGTTCATCGACGAGATCGACGCCGTGGGTCGGGCCCGCGCGAAGGGGCACGGCGACTCCGCCTCTGCGGAGCACGACCAGACCCTGAACCAGCTCCTCGTCGAGATGGACGGGTTCGATCACGCGACCGGAATCGTGGTCATCGCGTCGACCAACCGCGTCGACATGCTCGATCCCGCGCTGCTCCGGCCGGGCCGCTTCGATCGCAAGATCACCGTGCCGCTCCCCGACGTGCGCGGCCGCGAGGAGATCCTCAACGTCCACGCCGGGCCCATCCCGCTCCAGGGCGAGGTCGATCTCGGCACCGTCGCCCGCAGCACCCCGGGCTTCTCGGGCGCCGATCTGGCGAACCTGCTGAACGAGGCGGCCATCCTCGCGGCCCGCGAGGGCGCCGAGGCGGTGGACTTCACGCACATCGACCGCGCGCGCGACCGGGTGCTCATGGGCCTGGAGCGCAAGGGCGTGCTGGTCGACGAGGACGAGCGCTACGCGACGGCGGTGCACGAGGCCGGCCACGTCGCGGTCGGGCTCCTCGCGAAGAACTGCGATCCGGTGCACAAGGTGTCGATCCTGCCGCGCGGCCGCGCGCTCGGCGTGACCCAGGCGATGCCCGAGAAGGATCGGCTGATGTACCGGAAAGAGTACCTCGAAGATCAGATCTGCATGCTGATGGGCGGCCGCGCCGCCGAGATGGTCATCCTCGGGACGATGACGGCCGGCGCCTCGGACGACATCCAGCGCGCCGCGACGATCGCGTGGAAGATGGTCGCCGAGCTCGGCATGAGCCACCTCGGCCCGATCTGCGTCGGCGACGGGCACCCCTCGCGCAGCCCGGCCCTGCTCGACCGCGTCGACGAGACGGCGCGGGCGCTCACGGAATCGCAGCTCGCGCGCGCCGTCGACATCGTGAAGTCCCGGCGAGGCGAGATCGAGGCCCTCGTCCAGGCGCTCCTCAAGAAGGAGACGCTCGGCAGCGACGAGATCGAGGCCTGCTTCCCGGCCGACCGACGCCAGCGCGCCGCCCAGGAAGCCGCCTGATCCCCGCGGGCGCCGGGAGGAGCGCTCCTCCCCCGGCGCGAGCCAGCGGCGGGCTGGGTTGCGCAGGGGCGGGGCGCCGCCCCAGGAACACCGCACATGACCGTCGCCCGTCGCTCCGACCTCGCCGCGACTCCCGCTCTCCCGCCCGCTGACCTTGCCCGGCAGGGCAGCGCACCCCTCGCCCAGGTCCCTCGCTTCGAGGTGACGGCCCCCGACCGGTTCGGCGAGCGGTGCGTCCGCAGCCTCGCGGCGTTCGCCGCGGGCGACGTGCTCCAGCCGTTCGGCGCCGCGGTCGTGCACGACCGGCCGGACCGGATGTCGCTCCAGCTCTCCCAGCACCAGCACATCGAGCTCGAGCCGGGGTTCCTGGCGTTCATCAACCACAGCTGCGATCCGAACGCCTGCTTCGACGTCGAGCTGCGCGAGCTCGTCGCGCTCCGGCCGATCGCGCCCGGCGACGAGATCACGTTCTTCTATCCTTCCACGGAGTGGGCCATGTCCTCTCCGTTCGAGTGCCGCTGCGGGAGCGCCCGCTGCCTCGGCCGGATCGCGGGCGCCTCCGAGCTACCGCCGGCCGTGCTCGCCGAGTACCGCCTCGCGCCGCACATCGCGCGCCAGCTCGCGCAGGGCGCCCCGCCGTCGAGCGGCGCTGTCTGAGCGAGCGCGGCGCTGTCCGCGCGATCGCCGCGCGATCGTCGCGCGATTGCCGCGCGCGGCGCCGTCAGTTCAGATCCCAGAAGTACTTGCCCCCGCTCGGCGGCGGCGCGTCGGCGTCCCCGTCGGAGCCGACAGCGTCTCCTGAATTTGTGAGCTGAATCACTTCCTCGAGCGAGCTCGCCTCGTCGCGCCAGTACGCTTCCGTCCCGAAGTGCGGGAAAGTCCTGGGGAAAATGGGGTCGTGCCACCGCCGCGCGATCCAGGCGGCGTAGTGGATCAGGCGGAGCCCGCGCAGCGGCTCGATCAGGCCGAGGGTCGACCGGTCGAAGCGGCGGAGCTCCTCGTAGGCGTCGAGGAAGAGCTCGCGCTGCCGCCGGGCGGTCGCGTCGCGGCCGGGCAGGAGCAGCCAGAGGTCCTGCACCGCGGGGCCGACGACCATGTCGTCGAAGTCGAGCACCCGGAGCGCGCCGTCGCGGAGCAGCAGGTTGCCCGGGTGCAGATCGCCGTGGATGCGGTGCGCCTCGACGCCGCGCAGGCGCTCCTCGGCCGCGTCGGCGACGGCGCGCGCGGCCGCGAGGTACCGCCGCTCGACGGCCGCGGGGATGATCTTGCGCTCGGCGAGCCAGCCGAGGTCCTCGCGCGCGTACGTGTCGGCGGAGAGCCGGACCCGGTGCTCGGCGGTCCTCGCCGCGCCCACGTTGTGGATGCGGGCGGCGAGCCGGCCGAGGCGCGTGAACAGCTCGTCTCCGAGCTCGTCGGGCGCACGGCCGCCCATGCGCTCGAAGAGGCAATACTGGATGTGATCGATCTGCTGGAGCGTCTCGCCGTCGGGGAACGGGCGCGTCGGGCAGACGGGGATCTCGGCCTCCGCGAGCTCCGCGAGGAACCGGTGCTCCTCCAGGATCTGCTCGCGCGTCCAGCGCCCCGGGCGGTAGAACTTCGCGATGATGCGGGTGCGGTCCTCGAGCTCGACCTCGTAGACGCGGTTCTCGAACGAGTTCAGCGGGTAGCAGACGCGGTTGCACAGCAGGCCCGCGGCTTCGACGGCCTCGATCACCTTGTGCGGGGTCAGCGACAGGAAGAGGTCGGTCGGGGTGGTGACGCTCATGGTGGGGGGAGTTGAGCACCAACCGGCGCCGCGCTCGACGAGAAGTTTGGCCGGGCGGACCCGGGCGCGGCGCCGGGCGAGGTCGGCGCGAAGCGCGGCGCGCGCCGCGCGCCGCGCTTCGCGCGATCGTGATACGCTGCAGCGCGAACCATCATGATGGACGAGACGCAGCTTTCCTTTCCTCACCTCGAGATCAGCAAGCTCGAGGCGATGGTCGAGATCATGTTCCTCGCCGCCTACGCCGACGGGTCCATCAACGAGGCCGAGCGCGACGAGCTCGCGGGGCACGTGGCGGCGATGAGCGTGGGCCGCATCGGGGCTGACGTCGTCGAGACGCTCATCGCGATCATCGAGCGGTCGGTGCGCGAGGAGGGCCGGCGCGGCCGGTTCGCGGCGCTCCGCGCCCGCCTGCCCGACGTGCGGATGCGCGAGGCCGCGATCGAGCTGGCGGTGCGGCTCGTCGCCGCCGACGGCGTGATCCACGAGAGCGAGCACGCGCTGCTCGTCGAGGCGGCCGAGGCGCTCGAGGTGCCGATCGCGTTCCGGGGGCGCGTCGCGCCCGGCTCGGCCCGCTGAGCGGCCGGGCGGCCGCGACGTCGGCGCGGGACAGCATGCGACCCGGGCGCTAGCATCCGCGGCACCTTGCGCACCTCGATCATCGTCAATCCCGCCGCCGGCAACGCCGCCCAGTCGGCGCGGCTCCACGAGCTGGCGGCGGCGCGCCCCGACGTGCGGCTGATCCAGACCGAGGGCCCGGGCCACGCCCGCGAGCTCGCCGGGGCCGCCGTCGAGGAGGGCTCGGAGATCGTTGTCGCGGCCGGGGGGGACGGCACGATCAACGAGGTCGTCCAGGGGCTCGGCCCGTACCGCGACCGCGCGCGGCTCGGCCTCATGCCGCTCGGCACCGGCAACGATCTGGCGCGCACGCTCGGGATCCCGTTCGACCCGGTCGAGGCGTTCGCGCTGCTCGACGCGGGGCGCGTCGAGGCGCTCACGCGCAAGGTGGATCTCGTCCACGTCGAGAGCGCGGGGCAGACCCGGTATTGCCTGAACGTCGCCGCCGGCGGCTTCAGCGGCCAGGTGGACGAGGCGCTGACCGACGAGATGAAGGCCGCGTGGGGCCCGCTCGCCTACGTGCGCGGCGCCATGAAGGTGCTGCCGGATCTCACCGGCTACGAGACGACGATCGCCTGGGATGATCAGGAGTTCGAGCGCGTCGAGGCGCTCAACGTGATCGTCGCCAACGGCAGGACCTGCGCGGGCGGGATGAAGGTGGCCTCCGGGGCGAGCATGGAGGACGGGCTGCTCGACGTGGTGATCGTCCGGTATGCCTCGCTGCTCGATCTCGCCGCGGTGGCGGCGCGCCTCGTCGCGGGCAGCTACCTCGACAGCGCCGAGGTGATGCACCGGCGCGCCTCCCGCGTGCGGATCGCCGCGAAGCCGGGGATGTGGTTCAATGTGGATGGCGAGCTCCTGAGCAACGCCCCCATCTCGTTCTCGGTCGAGCACCGCGCGCTCAGCGTGCTGGTCGGCCCCGGATACGACGCCGGGGGCGAGGGGAGCTGACACCGGCGGCCGTTGTGTCCGCCCGTGTGCCAGCGCAGGGAATGCGCCGCCGCCCGATCGTTGCGCCGGCGGATCCGGCCGCGCGACGTCCGCGACCGCCCGAGAGCCGGCGCGCCGCTGAGCTGAGGGGAACGACCGCGCCGCTGGGCTGAGGGGAACGACCGTCACCCGGCGCCGGAACTGAGGCCTCGGGCCCGCACCCGGCGCCCCGGCGGGCGCGAAAGGCGCGCTTTCACTGCGGTTTGTGTCGGCCTGTTCCTTGCACATACTCCATGCACAAGGTCATGGACAGCCAACGAACTGACAGCTCCACGACGCCACATGGCGCATCGATGGAACCCACGTCGAATCGATCCCGCCCCGCAAGTGGGGGCAGAGCTTCACCGCGCGCGTATCGCTCACCGCGTTCTCCGCGCTGGTCGGTGGCGCACCGTCCTCCGTTCGAGCCCGTCGAGCTCCGGACTTCCGGCAAGCTGTCGAGGCCGTCTGGCTCGGTCTGGTGTCCTGGCGCGGATGTCGCGCCCCTGGACCCGGCGGCGGACGCCCCGGCGAGCGCGCCGCCGGCCACGCTGCGGACCGGCCTCGCCGGCCTTTCCCAGGCCGCCGCTGCGCCGGCCGCCGCGGATCTGCGGTCTGCTGCGCCGGCCGCCGCGGATCTGCCGTCTCCCGCGGCGGGCGAGGCGGGCGCCGCGCTGCGGCGCTACGCCCCAGGCGACGTCCTCGCGGGGCGCTATCGCCTCATGGAGCTCATCGGAGAGGGGAGCATGGGCGCCGTATGGAAAGCCCGGAATGTCGCCCTGAACCTCGATGTCGCGCTGAAGCTCATCCGCCGCGATTGCCCCGTTCCGGAGGCCGCCTCGCGGCTGCTCCGGGAGGCGCAGGCCACGGCGCGCGTGTCACACCGCGCCGCGGTTCGGGTATTCGACCTCAGCGTCACGGAGGAGGGCGAGCCGTTCGTGGTGATGGAGTTCCTCCACGGCAGGTCGCTCGCGCAGGTGCTCGCCGACTCGGGGCCGATGTCGCCCATCTCCAGCGTCCAGCTCCTGCTGCCCGTGATCGGCGCGCTCAGCGCCGCGCACGGCGCGGGGGTCGTCCACCGCGACGTGAAGCCGGCGAACGTCGTGCTCGTGCGCGATGGCCGCAGGATGATCCCCAAGCTGATCGACTTCGGGATCGCCTTCACGGCGACCCGCGTCGTCGGCGACGGGCGGCGGGAAGCGCTGGTCGGGAGCCCGGCCTACATGGCGCCCGAGCAGGTGCGCGGCGGGCAGGAGTCCGACGCGCGCTCCGACGTGTGGAGCGTCTGCGTCGTGCTCCACGAGCTCGTGAGCGGCCGTCGCCCGTTCGGGGGCCCTGGCAGCATCTCCATCGTGCACGACGTGCTGCGCGTCGATCCTCCGCGCCCGGACGCGTTCGAGGCGCACCCGCGGCTCTGGGAGATCGTCGCGCGGGGCCTGTCCAAGGCCCCGGAGGATCGCTTCCCCACGATGGCGGCGCTCGGCCGTGCGCTGGCCCAGTGGGCGATCGCGAGCGGCGTCTCCCACGACGTGACCGGCGCGTCGCTCGTCGACTACTGGCTCCCCTGAGCGTGCCTGCGGAGGTGGGGTGAGCCGCCGGCCGGCGGCTCAGAACTCAGAAGCGGACGCCGCAGCCCTTCGCGTCGACGAAGGCCTTCATCGACGCGAGCTCGTTCGGGCCCGCGTCCCGGTAGGCCCAGCTGATCGCGCCTGCGTATCCCTGGCTGTACCAGCTCTCCAGGAGCTTCGACACGTTCGCCGTCGCGAGGCCGGCGGTGGGGAAATCGCTCATGACGACCGGCTTGTCGGTGATGCCGTAGTCCGCGGGCGACTGGTTGTAAGGCCAGTACCGGTTGACCCGGTCGTTCATGTGGAAGGTGTAGAAATCGATGTCCGTGGTCGTCCAGGCCAGCGACCACTTCATCGAGGCCGAGCCGATCGTGATGAGCGCCTGGCTCTCGGCGCGGAGCGCCTGGATCGTGTCGCGGAGGAACGCCTCCATCTGCTCGTGCGCGATCGGCTCCACCTCGGGGTCCGGGTCGTAATCGGGGTCGCCGTACGGGCTCGGTCCGGTCATGGCCAGCTCGGGCTCGTTGATCACGTCCCAGGCGACCATCCGGTGCCGGTACGGGCTCTGCTCGACCGCCTGGGCGATCGGCCTGACGACATTCTCTATCAGCGCCGCGCGCCGCGCCGCGTCCGTCACGAGGGGGGAGATGCCCACGGTCTTCACGTCCCCGTCGACCCGGCTCGGGTGGAAGTTGTCGAAGGAGAAGAGGCAGAACATGAGGTTGATGTCCGCCTGCTCGGCGAGCTCCAGGGCCTTCTGGACGTCGCTCCGCGTCGTCTCGCCGAGGCCGGCCGGGTCGCCGTTCTCGTCGAAGACGACGCTCTCGCCCCGGATCTCCGGCAGCATCCACCACCGCGCGACGCTCGCCCCGCTCTCGCGCATGCCGGCGAGGTGCTTTGCGTGCGTTTCCGCCTCGGCCGTGACGCCGCGCTTGTCCCACGCGGCGATACCGCCGAAATCGCCGGCGAAGTTGTGCCACGCATAGTTCATCCCGAACAGGAAGCGTTTCTCGCAGCCGAGGGTGATACCCCCGCCGTTCGCGGGGCACTCGTCGACACACGCGACGGTGCTGGCCTCTCCGCCGTCGCCGTCGCCGCCCTGGCCTCCCTCGCCGCCTCCCTGTCCGCCGTATCCGCGCTCCGGCGGCGCGCCGCCGGCCTGTTCGCCTTCCACCTCGCTGTCGAGTGAGCCGGCCAAACCGCAGGCGCCGAGCGCCAGGGCGGCTGCCGTGATGAAAACGCTGCGACCCAGTGCACTTGCAGGGCGGTTCATGGTGTCAATGGTGCGATGCTACGCGCGCCCGTTCACGGGCGCCATCCGTATTCATTCATGCGCTCACCGAGAGCACCTTTTGCGACGCAGCGCGCGCTGCTCGTGCAATGGCGCTGCGCGAGAGCGGTTATCTGCCCCACGACCAGCCCAGCTCGTCTGTAAGGTGGAGTGGGAGTGGTCCGCGCGCGGTGCAGGCGGGGCGGTCGCGTGGTCGCGCTGTCGCTGACCGACGGCGGGCGGGCCCTGTCGTAGGGCGCGACCGCGCGGGCAGGCCGGGCGGCGACCTCGGCCGGCGCTCCCCGCGTTCCCCTTGAAACCTGCTTCCCCGGCCAGCTAATGGAGGGGCTCGGGCCGCTCGGGCCCCGAACGCCCCGCTAGCGGGAGGAGAACCACCGATCATGAAAGCGCGCGCAGCCGTGGCCCACAAGGCCGGCGAGAAGCTCACGGTCGAGGACGTCCAGGTGGAGGGCCCTCGCGAAGGCGAGGTGCTCATCGAGATCAAGGCCACCGGCGTCTGTCACACCGACGCTTACACCCTCTCGGGCAAGGATCCGGAGGGCCTCTTCCCCGCGATCCTCGGGCACGAGGGCGCCGGCGTCGTCGTCGACGTCGGCCCCTCCGTGAGGAGCCTCAAGAAGGGCGATCACGTCATTCCCCTGTACACGCCCGAGTGCCGGCAGTGCTCTTACTGCACGAGCGGAAAGACCAACCTCTGCCAGGCCATCCGCGCCACGCAGGGCCGCGGGCTGATGCCGGACGGAACGAGCCGCTTCTCGATCGGCAACGAGCGGATTCACCATTACATGGGCACGTCGACCTTCTCGAGCTTCACCGTGCTCCCCGAGATCGCGGTCGCGAAGATCCGCGAGGACGCGCCGTTCGACAAGGTCTGCTACATCGGCTGCGGCGTGACGACGGGTATCGGCGCGGTGATCAACACCGCCCAGGTGAAGCCCGGCGACAACGTCGTTGTCTTCGGCCTCGGCGGCATCGGGCTGAACGTGATCCAGGGCGCGCGGATGGCCGGCGCCGATCTCATCGTCGGCGTCGACATCAACCCGAAGCGCCGTGAGCTGGCCGAGAAGTTCGGGATGACCCATTTCGTCAACCCGAACGAGGTGCAGGGAGATCTGGTGCCCTACCTGGTCGATCTCACCCGGGGCGGCGCCGATTACAGCTTCGAGTGCATCGGCAACGTGAAGGTGATGCGCCAGGCGCTCGAGTGCTGCCACAAGGGCTGGGGGACGAGCATCATCATCGGCGTCGCCGGGGCGGGCGAGGAGATCTCCACGCGCCCCTTCCAGCTCGTCACCGGGCGCGTCTGGAAGGGCACCGCGTTCGGCGGCGCGCGCGGGCGCACCGACGTGCCCAGGATCGTCGACTGGTACATGGAGGGGAAGATCAAGATCGACGAGCTCATCACCCACACGATGCCGCTCGACGACATCAACCATTCCTTCGATCTCATGCACGAGGGCGAGTCGATCCGCAGCGTCGTGCTCTTCTCCTGAGCTGAACGGCGCGGGGGCGCGCCTCTCCGTCAACGCGCGTTGGCGGAGAGGTACGCCCTCGTCGGCGCCTGCGCTCCCCGCGGGCCCAGGAGGCAGGCCGGCGCGCGGCTCTGCCTGCCCGTCGGTCGTGCTGTGACCGCCGGGGCGGACGCGCTCGGGCGCTGCCTGCACGGCGTCGTGCGCGGCCGCGCCTCGGGGGAGATGTCGGTGCCATGGCAGCGGCGACGGGTGCTGCAAAAATGCTGCCCTCTGTGACATCATCCACTGCCATGGTTCATGTCACCTCCCTGGCGGGGCTGCCCGCCAACGCCCTCGCCGAGGCGAACGCGGCGACCGCCGCCTGCGATGCTGTCGTCCTCGTCGCGCCCTCGCCGATCGCGAAGCACGTGGGGGGGCTCGGGCCCGCGGTCGGCGCGCTGGTCGAGGCGGCCGCGCGGGCGGACTGCGCGCTGGAGGGCAGGTGTGCTCCGATCGTCCTGCCGGCGCCCGGGGTGCCAGGCGGGCGCCTGGTGCTCGCGCCGATGGGGACGCTCTCGGAGGAGATCGACGACGTGCGCTCCGTGGCGGAGGCGGCGTCGGCCGGCTTCGCGCGGGCGGTGGAGGCGGGGGCGAGCCGGCCGCTCCTCGTCGTGCGCGCGCCGGCTGGGCCGCGGTTCGCGCGGGCGATCGAGGTGGGGGCGCTCGCCGCGCTCGGGAGCCAGTGGACGCCGCTCGAGGCGCGCGAGGCGGAGATGGCCCCGCGCACGGCCGAGTCGGTCGCGGTGCTGGGCTTGCCGGAGGCGCGCGCCCGCGAGATCGCGGCCATCGAGGTCGGCCGCGCGCTCTGCCGCGACATCACCGGCACCGAGCCGGAGCGCATGGCGCCCCGCCGCGTCGCCGAGATGTGCGAGGCGGCGTTCGCGAGGACGGGCGTGCTCGTCAAGATCGAGCGCAACGTCGACGACTACCCGCTGATCAGCGCGGTCTCGCGGGCGTCGCGGGTCGTCGAGCGCCACCGGCCGTGCGTCGTGCGGCTCGATTACCGGCCTCGCGGGGAGATCCGGCGCACGGTGCTGCTCGCGGGCAAGGGCGTCACCTACGACACCGGCGGCGTCGACCTGAAGACGGACGGGAACATGGCCGGGATGTCGCGCGACAAGGGCGGCGCCGGCGCGGTCGCCGGTCTGGTGCGCGCGGCCGTGGCGCTCGGCCTGGAGGGGGTGCGCATCGTCGGGCTGCTCGGGCTCGTGCGCAACAGCATCGGCGAGGAGTCCTATGTGAGCGACGAGATCATCCGCAGCCGCGCCGGCGTGCGCGTGCGGATCGGCAACACCGACGCCGAGGGGCGCCTGATCCAGGCCGACCTGCTCGCGCTCGCGCGGGAGCTCGCCATGAGCGGCGCGGCCGATCCGATCCTGTTCTCGGTCGCCACGCTGACGGGGCACGTCTACCGCGCCCACGGGCCGTACACGGGCGCGATCTGCAACGCCGCCGCGCGGCCCGAGCTCGACCGGCTCGACGTCCTCGCGGAGCGCTGGGGCGAGCCGATGGAGCGCGTGCGGCCGCGGCGCGAGGACTACGCGTTCGTCGCGCCCCGATCGTGCGCCGAGGACGTGGTCTCCTCGAACCGCCTCGCCTCGGTGAACACGCCGCGCGGGCACCAGTTCCCGTTCGCGTTCCTCGACATCGCGTCGGGGCTCAAGGGGGGCACGTTGCCGTTCATCCACCTCGACATCGGCGGCGTCGGGGTCGAGTCCGTGGACTGGCAGTTCGGCCGCCCCACCGGCGTCCCGATTCCAAGCCTGACCGCCTATCTATCCGGTGAGTCTTCTTAGGGGCTCACCCGCTTCGGATACGGGCCCATCTCGGCGTTTTCGGTGCTCGGCGTACAGAGAGTACGCCTGTGCGCCGAAAACGCCGATCTGGGCCCGTCTCCTGTGCGGGTGAGCCCCGGCGAGCGTTGGGGGAATCAGGAGAGAAAGCGAAGGGGGGAGAGAGGTGGGGGACGGATCTCAGGCGGCCGTCTTTGGATTTCCTGGTGCTGCGACCTGGGCTTGTGCGGTGGCGCGGGGCGTTTGATCCGTCCGTGATGGCGGGGTGGGGCACGGCCCGAGCGTGGATGTGTTGCGCGGTGTCAGGGGGCCGCGGTTGCGGCCGGCACGTTGCTGGCAAGCTCGGCGGCCATGGGGACAGCTCGTTCGACCGCAATCGTCCATCGCGCCCTGATTCGGCCTGTGCTCTCCGGATGGCTCGCTGCGGCGGCCGCCGCGTGCGGCGCGGGTGAAGGGGGGAACAACCTGGATTCACCGCGCCTCGCCGCGCCGCAGCGCGACAGCCGCGACGTCCTCCTGGCCGCCGCGGGCGACGACTCGAGCGCCGAGCGCGCGCAGCCGGCGCCCGAACGGGCCGGGATCAAGAGCGTGGCAGTCCCGATCGGCAGCACCGGCTTCTCGCGCGGGCGGTCGACGGCCGTCGTCAAGGCCCCGATCGAGCGCGTGCGCGCCGCGGTGCTCTCGTTCGAGCGCTATCCGGAGTTCATGCCGTACTACAAGAAGTGCCGCGTGCTCGGGCGCACCCCTTCGGGCGGGTGGGATGTCTACATGGAAGTCTCGGCCCTGAACGGCGCGGTCACGATGTGGGCGCGCCTCGAGATCCAGAAGCCGGCGCACGTGGATGGAGTCGAGACCTACTCGTCCCGCTTCGTCTCCGGCAACGTGCAAGACCTCCAGGCCACCTGGCAGCTGGAGAAGATCGACGACCAGACGACGCGCCTGTCCCTCGAGGTCTTCCTCCGGCCGAAGCTGCCGCTGCCGAAGAGCCTCCTCAACTCGGAGAACCTCGACGGCTCGGCGCGCGCCGTCGCCGCCATCCGGGCGCGCCTCGAGCAGGCGCAGGACGGGAGCCGCTGACGCGCGCCCGCGGTCGGCGATCGCGTCAGGGCAGCCGGATGCTGAGGTTGTCCAACGCCCCCGAAGGGCCGGGGAGGGGACGGGATCCGAGCGTCCATTTGCGCACCGGCGTCCCGGCCGGCAGGCCAACGTAGTTGTGGCGGTGGCGCGCGCCGTTCAGGTGCGCCCGGTTCCCCGTGAAGGCGCTGAGCCCGGCGGGGGCCTCGTTCTCGATACCGTACAGCGTGTTCCGCGACAGCGTGTTCCCCTCGACGAGCGCGCGCGCGCAGGCCCTCAGCCAGATGCCTTTGCCGTCGTTGTTGGCGGCCTGGCACCCGATGATCCGCGCGTCCCTCTGGCCCTCGAGCAGGAACCCCGCGCCCTTGCGCGGATCGCCGCGCGACGGGCCCGCGTCCACCGGCGGGGCCGGCGGCTGCACGAACAGCGGGGCGCGGTGGACCGTGTTGCCGTCGGCGATGCAGTCGATGAAGGCGTTGTCCTCGCCTCCCACGAAGCCGCCCTCCGGATCCGCGAGCGGCGCCGACGCGATGAACCCGGCCGCGAGCCCGTCGTCCTCGGCGGTCCCGCTCGCGTTCCGGTTCCCCACGGCCGCGCAGCGTCGCAGCACCACCTGGCGGGTCGAGTGGAGCGCGAAGCCGCCGGCGGGCGCGTTCACGCCCACGCTGTGGTTGCCGATCGCGCGGCAGTCCTCGATCAGCGCGCGGTACACCGCCCTGCCGATGCGGAAGCCCAGGGCGGAGAAATCCCTGACCCCATCGGCGGAAGCGCGCGGGTTCGCGTTGTAGTTCCCGTCCGCCTCGCACGCGATCATCTCGAGGTTGCTCGTGGTCGAGATGTTGAATCCGCACGCGCGGTTGCCCGTCAGCGTGTGATTCCGGTTCGCCCGGCAGCGCAGGAACTTGTAGTTCTCCCCCCAGGCGAAGAACCCGGCCGGCTCCCCGCCCGACGTGTTGTCGTGCGCCTCGCAGTCCTCCACGAGCACGTTGCGGCAGACGACGAAGTCGACGCCCACGACGTTGAACTGCACGCCGCTCGGCTGGGCGCTCGTGTTCGCGTTGCGGTTGAACACGCACTGCTTGACCTCCACGTTGTCGCAGAAGAGGACGAGCGCCCCCAGCGTCACCACGCCGTCGAGCCGGCTCGTGTTCTCCGAGCACACGCAGTTGAGCATCCGGATATCGGAGGCAAAGGTGATGTCGTTGCTCGCCTCCTGCGTGCGCTGCGTGCCCATCACGAAGATCCCGCCGTTGCGGCAGAGGAAGCTTGTGTCGATCACCCCGTCGCCGCCGCACCGGCTGACCGAGAGGTCGCGCAGATCCACCTGGCGGCAGTCCCTGGCGACGATCCCGACCCCCTGGATGCCGACCACGCTGCCGTTCTTGATGACGATCCGCCGCCGCCCCTCGACGTGGACGCCCACGTTCCCGGAGACGACCTCGCCCCGGCACGGCCTCGCGCCCGGATCGGTGACGGTCCTGGGCGCCGGGGGGTGCACCTGCCGCAGCGTCCTGCCGCACAGGTCGAGCGTCACGTCGTCGCTCGCGATCGTGATCGCCCGCGCGTCGGCGTCGCTCGCCGCCCAGTCGACGTCCTCCACCAGGGCGTACTGGCCGGGCGCCGTGATGACGAACGGAGCGCGGCGGTCCGGGTCCGGCCCGCCGTTGATGTCCCGCGCCGTGATGGGGATCCTGCGGCAGCGCGCGTCGCCGTGGGGGAGCTCGGTCATGGTTCCTCGCGCGAGTCTACGCCACGGGGCGCCCGGCGCGCGTCACTGGATCGGCGCGGCCCGCAGCGACCCGGCGAGCTTCGCGTAGAGCGCGCTCCGCGGGTCGTCGCGCCGGTAGACGAGGCGGAAGTGGTCGCGCGCGAGGACCGCCGACCGGAGGAGCCGCTTCAGCTTGCCGCCGCGGAGCTCGGCGGCGACCATGTGGAGCGGCAGCACGGCCACGCCCTCGCCCGCGAGCACCAGCGCCTTCATGGCGGCGCCGAGCCCCACCCAGCGATGGCGGGCGAACGCGAAGCGGCCGACGCCGCCCATCTGGTCGGCGAGGTACCGGAACAGCGGCATGGTCGGGTCGATGTCGAGCAGGCAATGCCGCGCGGCGTGCTCCGGGCGGGAGAACTCCGCGCGCTGGAGCAGCTTCGGGGAGGCCACGAACGCGTAGCGCTCCTCGTGCAGCGTCTCCGCCGCGAGGCTCGCGGCGCTCCAGCGGGCGCTCGTGACCACGCAGTCGACGCTGCGGTCGTGGAGGCGGCGCAGCAGGTCGTCGGAGGCGCCGAAGTAGAGGTGGAGCGTCACCTCGGGGCGCCGCCGCGTCAGCTTGCCGAGCTGGGGGACGAGCCAGGACATCCCGAGCTCGAAGCGCGTGCCGAGCGTCAGCTCGACGGGCGCGGGCGCGGGGCTCATCGCGCTGCGCAGGCAGTCCTCGGCGAGCGCCAGGCACTGTCGAGCGCGCGGCAGCATGGCGAGGCCGAGCGGCGTGAGCTGCACCCGGCGGGTGGTGCGCTCGAACAGCGGCGCGCCCACCTGCTCCTCGATCTGCTTGATGCGCTGGCCGAAGGCGGCGGGGCTGAGCGCGACGGCGCGCGCCGCGGTCCGGAAGTTCAGCGTCCGCGCCGCGGCCTCGAAGCAGGCGAGGTTCTCCAGCGAGGGGAGCAGCATGGCCGCATTGTATCGCTGGTCAATACAATCCTCGCCACGAAAGCTCCTCGCCGGCCGTCACGGGCGTCGCGGCGCGGACGCTGAACTTCCGGACCGCGGCGCTGCTCGCCGCAGGAGCCGCGCGGCCCACAGCGAGAGCGCCAGCAGCGAGGCGGCCAGCGCGGCCCCGATCGGCGCGCGGTGCCGCTCGGTGAACGGGAGGTTGCGCGGGGCGCGGGCGGCGCCGAGGGCCGGGTTGGCCTGCGCGGCGCCGAGCCTCGCCGGCGCGGGCGGCAGCTCGCGCTCGCCGCGATCGAGGACGTCTGCCAGGTCGTAGCGGGGGCGCGCGCCGAGCGGGTCGCCGACGTACAGCCGGTGCGGGCCCGGCTGGGCGGCGCGGAACACGATCTCGCGGGCCCGCACCTCGGCTTGCGCGCCCGACAGGGAGAGCGGCGCCGAGTCGCCGTCGTGGACCGTGAGGCGGAGGTAGCGCTTGCGGGTGGGGCTCAGCGGGATCCGCGTCAGCGCGAGCGCGACCCCGGCCTCGCCGCGGGGGCGGACCCGGTAGACGAGGCCGCTGCCCACCGGAGGCCAGACCGCGCGGTACGTGGTCGAGGCGACCTCGACCCGGCGGCTGAACTCCGGCGTGGCGATGTCGAGGAGCACGGCCTGCAGCGGCGCGCCGTCGGCGCCGGCGTCGAGGGTGACGAGGGTCATCTTCGCCTCGCTGTCCCGCTGCGTCTCGACGATCGCGAGCGGCAGCAGCGCGGTCTTGCCGGCGTCGGCCGGCGGCTCGCACGAGACGGCGCCGCCCGTGATCCGGACGTCCGCGGCCGCGCCGCGCGCCGGGGCGACCTCGGGGACGAGGCGGACGCGGACCAGGGCGGCGCGCGAGAGCGGATACGAGACGGCCAGGTGCTCGACCGTCTCCGAGCCCTGGGGGATCCGGTACACGTGGGCGCCGCGCGCCACCTCGCTGAGCGACCTCGGGTCCGCGCCGGTGTCGACCCGCGCCTCGCGGAGGAAGCTGCTGCCGAGCACGCTGAGCTCGATCCGGCAGTGGCGCGTGCCAGGCGCGTCGAGCGCCCAGGTCGCGTGCGTCACGCCGGCGGCGTCGACCCCCGGGTCCAGCATCGTGGCGGCGATCCGGCCGGGGGAGGGCGCGGCGCCCGCCTCGCGGATCACGTACGGCACCTCGGCGCCGTCGGGGCCGGCGATGCGGACGTCGGCGAGCAGCTCCTCGGCGCGGCTCTCGCGGTAGAGCTCGAGATCGACGTCGACGCGGTGGTCGCCGGCGGCGTCGACGCCCTCGATGGGCCGGACGAGCGCGTGCTTCTCGATCGACACGGCCGCGGCGGCCTGCGCCGCGGCGGGCGGCGGCGCCGCGCCGGTCTGGGCCTCCGAGGGCCGCGCGAGGCCGGTCGCCGCGAGCAGGGCGAGCAGCCCGGCCGCGCCCCTCGGGCCGGCGCGCAGCAGCGTCACGAGGCGCCGGCCGAAGCGGGCGTAGAGGAAGCCGCCGCCGACGAGCAGCGCGCCGACGCCGGTGAAGAGCGCGATCTGGTAGATGCGCTCGACGTGCCATACGTCCCAGGCGACGAGCTTCGCGATCGTGACGGCGAACAGCGCGAGCCCGGCGTACCGATGGAAGGCGTCGCGCGCGGCGAACCCCGCCGTGAGCAGCGCGATCGCCGCGAGGGCGAGGACGAGGGTGGTCGCCATCGCGAGGGTCCCCTGCTGGGCCTCGAGGGCGGCGCGGTGCTGCACGACGAGCTCGGCGAACTCCGCCTCGTCGAGCGGGGCGGGGGGCGCGGCGGGGAGCTCGGTGATCGCGCTGCGCACCTCGATGACCACGGTCGCGATGAGCAGGGCGTAGCCGGACCCGAGCGCCGCGAGCCCCGCGGCGCGCATCGAGGGCGCGCGCGGTGAGGACCACGATCGCGCGAGCATGCGCCCCGCGGCGAGCAGGGCCGCGCTCACGCCCGCGAACGCCCAGGCCCTCGCGTTGAGCAGGATGGGGACGGCCATGGCCCCGTCGCGCCCGCGCGTCTCGAACCAGGTCGTCACGAGCGCCTCGGCCTGGGCCCGATCGACGACGAGCGCCCGGGTGAGGGCGGCGACGAAGAGCACCAGGGTGACGGCGAGCCAGGCGCGCTCGCCGGTGCGCGCCGCGATCGCGGCCGCGACCGCCGCGAGGATGCCCCAGACCACGGTGACCGTCGCCCCGCCGAGCCCGAAGGCGACGGCCGCGGCGAAGAGGGCGAGCGCCTGCCCGAGCAGCAGGGCGATGCGATCCGCGGGGGGCGCGCCGGCGCGCGGGGGCGCCGCGCCGGTGAGCGGCGGCGCGGCGCCGGGGTGCCAGGGCGCCGCGCCGGCGTGAAGGGGCGCGGCGCCGGCGCGCAGGAGCGCCGCGCCGAGCGCGAGGTCGAGGGCGCCGGCCGTGGCGGTGAGCAGCGCGCGCAGGGTCGGCGCGTCCGCCGGCGTCGCGCCCAGCGCGGCCGCGACGAACCCGAGCGTCCCCACGCTCGCGGCGAGCGCGGCGGACCAGGAGAGCGCGGGCTCGCGCGGGCGCCGCGTCGAGGCGCCCACGGCGCCGAGGAACACCAGCATGACCAGCGCGGAGGCGGCGAGGAAGCCCGCGTCCACGGCCGCCGGCGCGGCCGCCGCGTCCACCTCGGCCGCCGCGAGCGCGCCGGGGGCCGCCGCCGCGAGCGCGCCGGCCGAGACGAGCGCCGCGGCGAGGAGCAGGGCGGGGAGCTCGGCGCGCGCGGCCATCCACGCGACGAAGGCGGCGGCGCCGGCCAGCGTGAGCGCGAACAGCGCCGCCTCGGTCCCGAACAGCAGCATGCCCGCGGTGCAGGCGAAGAGCGACGCGCCCGCGGAGCACTCGACGGCGGTCCTCCTGTCGAGGCGGCGCGCGAGCCCGGCGTCGCGGAGCCAGCCCGCGAGGTAGACGAGGGTCCAGACCGCGACCAGCGCGACGAGCGTCGTCCGGCCCGGCGCCGGCGCGTCCGCGAACGCCGCGGCGAAGGCGAGGAAGCCGGCGCCCATCGGCGCCAGGAGCCAGCCGGCCGCGCCGAGCGCGCGCAGCGCCGCGACCGCCGCGAGCGCGAGCGCGATCGCGGCGGCGGTGAGCGCGCGCGGGGCGTCGAGGAGCAGCGCGCCCGCGCCGGCGTGCGCGAGCACGAGCGCGGCGACGCCGAGCGCGATGGCGTCCGCGGGCGCGGCGCCGGGGAAGGCGCCGGCCGGCGCGGGGCCGCCGGGCGGGGCCGCGCCCGCGGCAGCGGCGGCGCTCCGGGCGAGCGCGCGGCGCGCCCACAGCGCGCGCAGGACGCCCTGCGACGCGGCGAGCGCGACGAACGCGAGGGGCACCGCGCGCGCGGCGAGCGGGAGGTACGGCCCCGGGAGCGCTTCGGCCGGCGGGTCGGGCCAGGGGGCCGCGCCCGCGTCGCCGAGGGCCGGAGCGGCGCTCGCGTCGAAGTGCCGGTCGTACCAGCCCGAGAACAGCGCTGCGTGGCCGGCGAGCGCGAGCCACGGCGCGACGCGGAAGCCGAGCTTCGCCGCCACCGCGTGGACGACGCTCGTCATGAGCAGGAGGTAGCCGAACAGCAGGAGCGGCCGGTCCTGCCCGGTCGACAGCACGACGGGGTTGAGGAAGCCGGCGACCAGCGAGAGCACGAGGATCGCCTCGCCGCGGTGGCGGAGCGCGAGCGCGGCGCCGAGCAGGAGCAGCGCCGTCTCCGCGGCGAACGCGGCGGAGAACGGGATGAGCTCGTACAGCACCGCGCTCGCCCAGACCGACGCGACGAGCACCGCGAGCCCGAGGCCGAGGAGCGCGTGGACGAAGCGACGCTGCGTTCTCCCGCGGATCACCTCGGCGATCGCGAGGAGCGCGGCGCCCGCCGCCGCGCCGATCGCGACGCGCCCGGTGGGCCCGATCCAGGCGTTGTCCGAGGCGTACTTGAAGAAGAAGAGCGCGCCGAGCAGGAAGGTGGCCGCGCCTGCGCGGGTGAGCCACGTGAGGCCGAGCGTCTCCTCGATGGAGGGTCTCTCCGGGGCGCCGCGGTGCGCGGGGCCGCCGGCGCCGAGGGCGGCGTCGTGGAGCGCCCCCGCCGGGCGAGGTCCCGTGGGGGCGGCGAACGCGGCCGGCGCTGCCGCCGGGAGCGCGCTTTCCTCGCCGGCGGTCGACGCCGATGGCACGGCCGTCGTCAGCGCAATGGCCGGGCCGGCGGCCGCTGGAAACGCGATCTCCGAAGGCGCGCCTGCGGCGCCGGCGGTCACCGCGGGCGTGGCGCCCGAAGCGTCGGCCGCGCTCGCGGGCCCCGCGCCAGCAGCCTCGACGGCGGCCATGGAAGGCGCGACCGCCGCTGGCGCCATGGCCGCCGGCGCGACCGCCGCGGGCGTGACCGCGGCCTGCGCGGCTTGCTCCGGCTCCGGGGCGCTCGCGCCGCGCGGGCTCTGCGCCGGCGCGATCCGCGCGGCGCGTCCGCGCTGCCCGGAGAGCTCGGCCACGCGGCGCTCGAGGGCGCGGATCTGCAACAGGAGATCCTCATTGCGCCGGTTGGCCCGGACGGCGAACACGAACGCCACGACGGGGGCGACCAGGAGATAGGCGACGAGCGCGAGCCCGAAAAAGACGAGGATCCCTGCCCCCATGAGGACTTCGTAGCATAGGGCCTGCGCCGACGGCGCCGCCCGTCCGCGCGACGAAGCCAGTGCTGTTCATGCCGCTCTTGCCGACAGCCCAGCGGAGCAGCGAGGACCTTTCGGCGCGCGCTGGGACTGGAGTAAGGTGCATCCTCATGAGGAACACACGCCTGCCTGATCGCCCCGCGCCAGGCGCCTGCTATCTTCCCCGTGTTCCCGGACGGCGGCGTTGCTCGGGGGGGGAGCGCGGCCATTCGGGAACAGTTCTTTTGTCCTCACGACCCGCCGATCCGGAGACCTTGCGATGCTGAAGCACCCCACCGTCTCCGCATGGCAGCGCGATCACGAGGAGGGCGGTTATCAGGCCGAGGTGCGCGGCTGGACCTTGCGGGTCCGCTGGATTCCCGAGCGTCCCGGCGAGCAACGCGGCTTCGTGTGGGAGGCCGTCGATCCGTCGGGAAAGAAGATCACCTCGCGCGAGATCCACGAGGAGATCGAGGTGGCCATGGCCCACGCCGAGGAGTGCGTGGCCCCCGATCCCGAGAAGCACGAGTCGAAGACCATCGACTGAGCGGCGTGCGCTGCGCGCTGAGCGGCGCGCGCGGGGCTCAGCCCGCCTTGTCCGCCAGCGCGGCCTTGCGGCCTCGCTTGCTCCCGTAATTCCGGATCACGATCTCTCCCACGCGGCCCCGGGCGTCGCTCTTCGCGTTGATGCTCCGGAGCGCCGCCACGCGGTCGATCTTGAACCGCTTGTAGAGCGGCGGGATCTCCGGAACATCGGAGTTCGAGAGCATCACCTTGACGCCTCGCTCGTCGAGCGCGGCGAACAGGGCCGCGAGGCGCTCCTGGTCGCGGAAGCTGAAGCCGCCCGCGCTGTAGGACGTGAAGTTCGCGGTCGACGAGACGGGCGAGTACGGCGGGTCCAGGTAGACGAAGTCGCCCTCCTCGGCGTGGTCGAGCACGCGCTCGAAGTCGCGGACCTCGAGCTCGACGCCCTGGAGCGCCGCCGAGCAGGCCCGGAGCTGGGGCGGGTTGCAGATCGACGGGTTCACGTAGCGACCGAAAGGCACGTTGAAGCGGCCGGCGCTGTTGACGCGGTACAGCCCGTTGAAGCCGGTCCGGTTCAGGAAGATGGTCCGCGCGGCGCGCTCCGGCAGCGAGAGCGTGGTCGGGTCGAGATCGCGAACCCTGTAGTAATGCGCCTGGTCGTAGGCGTGGCTGCCCAGCGCGGCGATGACGTCCTCGACCCGATCGCGCACCGCCCGGTAGCAGTCGATGAGCTCGGCGTTGACGTCCGTCAGGGCCGCGCGCTTCGGCTGGAGGCAGAAGAACAGCGCTGCTCCTCCCACGAACGGCTCGAAGTAGCGCCCGTACGACGTGGGCAGCAGCGGCTGGAACTGCCGGAGGAGCTGGCCCTTGCCGCCGGCCCACTTGAGGAACGGGCGTGGCAGCGGGGGCGCGGCGCTGTCGGGTTCGGTGACAAGTGCGGTGGTCATCGCGCAATACTGGACGCCAACCTACCAGGGCGCGCGATCGTCCTCAACCGCCGCGGCTCACCGCGAGCGAGCTCACCGTCCAGAGCGCCTCGCCGGTCCGCCCCCGGCGCGCGACCCCCGGGGCCCCATGAGGCGCGCCACGCGTCGCTCCGGGCTAGGACGTTCTATGTCCACAACCCGACCCCCACGGACGGTGATGTGCCTTGTCGTCGAGGGCGGGTGTTGATTCATTTGATGAGTGATTACGGATAGTTGAAAGCAAGCGTGAGCGCGGATGACCGCGTCTGTCCACCGCCCGGATCATGGGATGTCGTCGCTTGCGCGGCAGCGGAGCAGGGATAAGTTGAAGTCTCGTCACGCGGGCCGAGCAGCCGCTCGATGGGGCGGAGCTCTCCCGCATTCACGCACCGCCGCCTCGGGCCGTCTCGCCGCCGGCCCTGGGCGGCGCGGCAGGGGCTCGCCCGGGCGCAGCGCGCGGGCGCCCCGCGCCGTGTAGCGGCTTTTGTCGAAGCCGCCGTTCCCTCTCGACAGGAGGAATGCCGCCATGATGCTTGCCTTCGACCTCGATCGCGACGACGCCCCGCAGCAGCGCCGCCCCGCTCCGGCGGACGGACCTGGCTGCTTCGGCGAGGCTGCGGATTACCGGGCTCAGCGGATCCTCTTTGCCGCGCGCGGCTGGATCGCGGAGCAGGACGGCATGACGACCGACGGTCGGTCGCTCCTGCTGTTGCACGCCCAGAGGACGTCTCCGGACCGCCGCGAGACGCTGGTGCGCTGCTTCGAGCGCGTGCTCCTGCACGCCCCCCGGCCGGAGCTCCCGGCGCTCGCCGCGTCGCTGCGCCAGGCGGGGCTCTCCGTCGACGAGGGGCTCTCCGTGATGGGCGCCCCGGCCGGCGAGGTGTGGGCCGCCGTGCAGGGCCTCGGCCGGTTCCGCTCGTTCCCGGCGGGCCTCCACCTGTCCAGGGTCTCGCCGGACGACGACGACGACGCGATCCGCGCGATCCAGGAGCTCCAGGCCGAGAGCGGCCACGCGCCGCTCCCGGGGTGGACCTTGCGCGGCGGCGACGGGCGCTCCTTGACCCTCGCGCTGCGCGACGGCCGCGGCGCGCTGGTCGGCTGCACGACCCTGTGCGTCCTGACGCGGCCGGCGCCCGCCGACGGCGGGCGCGAGGCGCCCTCGCAGCTCGGGCTGCTGGGCGCCCCGCCGCTCTGGATCTCCGACGTGGGCGAGGCGCCTTCCTGGACCGGCATGCCGATCTGCACCTGCCTGCGCGACGAGTACCGCGGCCGCGGGCTCGGGGCGCCGCTCCAGGCCGCGGCGCTCCGGGAGGGGCACGAGCGCTTCGGGATCCGGTGGTTCTACGCGCTCGTCAGGGCCGGCGACGAGATCGCGAAGCGCATGAACGCGCGCTGCGGCCTCGCCCCGCACCGGGCCGAGGGGTTCCTCCTCGCCTCGGCGGGCCCGTCGGAGCGGCCCCGGCGTCTGGCCGAGCCGCGCCGCGGCTCAGGCTGACAGCACGGGCGCGAGGATCTTGCCGAGCTCCGCGGCGATCTTCTTCTGCTGCGGGACGCGCGCGCCGATCGACGCGAGGTAGAGCGTCCGGTCGCAGACGGTGAGCCGCGTCGCGTAGAAGTCGTCGCCGCCGGCCACCGCGTCGACGAACTCGTCGAGCTCGGCGTACCCGGTGACCTTGTCGGCGCAGCCGGCGCCCAGCGCGGCGAGCAGCGCGAGCTCGTCGTCGCTCCCCGCGCCGCCGGCGCCGCGCGCCCCGGCGAGGAGCAGGCCCTCCTCCCCGGCGAGGGCCACGGCGCGCGCGCCGCTCCCCTGCATCGCCTCCACCAGGCAGCGCTCCACGGCATCTTGAGGGACATCGCTCGGCGTCATCTGCTGCTTCATCGGGGTGCCTCCGGCCGCGACTCTGCCCCGACCGCCGCCGATGCCCAAGAAATCGGCGGCCGATCGCGGAGCGACGCCCTGGCTCCGCATGTCGGAGTTTCCGTCGCAGGTGGCCGATCGGCGCAGGTCGCGGGTGGCCGATCGGCGCAGCTAGCCGATCGACCACAGCGCCGGCGTCTCGCCCGCGACGCGGCGGCGGATGGAGTCGAGCGCGCGCTCGTAGTAGCCGTCGCGCGCCGCCACGAACTCGTCGAGCCGCACGTCGCGCGGCGCGATCTTCACCGCGCCCGCGGCGTCCGGCGCGTCCCGCAGCAGGCCGGTCACACGCTGCGCCTCGCCCCGGACCAGGCGCACCGCCGCGCCGAGCGGGAGCGACAGCAGCGCGGTGACCTCCTCCGGATGCGGACGGAACGCCGCGAGCGTGCGGCGGGTCGTCGCGACGAGCACGTCCTGCAGCTCGCGGTCGACGATGCCCGGCGCGTGATCATCCACGCTGCGGCGCGTGCCGATCCGGATCACGTCGCCCGGCGCGAGCGGCAGGCCGATCTCTTCCTCCGCCTCGCGCAGCGCCTCCGCGAGGTCCTCGCCGGCGCGGTAGTGCCCGGACACGGCGACCTCGAAGGCGCCGGGCCACGTGTCCTTCTCCGGGCTGCGCTGCTGGAACAGCACCCAGGGCTCCGCGTCGCCCCGGGAGGCGCCGGGCTCCCGCTCGAGGAGCACCCAGACGTGGACGCTCCGGTGCCAGTCGCCGTCGCGGTGGACGAGCCTGCGCGCCTTGCGCACGCCGAGCGGCCTGCCGCTGCGATCGAAGACATCGAAGGGCTCGTCCCCGTCCTGCGCCGCCATGCGTCGAGGGTACCGCACCGCGAGCGGCGCGCCGTCCCTTGCTACTCCAACGAAGTCGGTGGTTCCGGCTGCCTCGTGTGTTCCTCGACGAAGCCGTACTTCATCAGGAAGAGGCGCGACGCGCAGCGCCGCCCTGCCCGCCCCGGGCGCTCATCGCGCCGCAAGCGTCAGTCTCCCGAACGGATCAGGCAGCGTCGCTACCGGCGCGAAGGGGCGACACGGTGAGCTGCTGCGCCGAGAGTGCCAGACCCGGGGCGTCGTTCGGAACGTTCGAACGACGACAGCGCGAGGGCTGGCGGGGAAAGAGAAGTCAGAGTGGCGATCCCAGCGGGAATCGAACCCGCGTTACCGGCGTGAGAGGCCGATGTCCTAACCGCTAGACGATGGGACCTTGTTCTGTCGAGATGGCCTACAGCAGAGCTGATCGGCCTGGCTGGGGGACAAGGATTCGAACCTTGATAGCAAGAGCCAGAATCTTGCGTCCTGCCGTTAGACGATCCCCCAAGGGGTGAGCGCTCTGCATCAGCGCCACGGGCCGCGGAATCTACTCGGGCTGCCCGGTATGTCAAGCGATGAAAATCGAGCCCGGCGAAGAAAGCTCCTCGGCGCCGAAAATCCGCCGCATTTCGCGCCCTTCTGGCCGAGCGTCACCCCCCCGGGTCCACCCTGGGCGCGCGCCGGCCCCCTCGGCGCCGCGTCCGTCCACCCCGACGGTGCCCCCCCTTGGCCCCCTCCGGCTTCATCATCACGTTGCGCCTTGGCTTCGGCTTCCCAGTTCCTCCAGAAATTGCCGTTTCGTTTTCCAGGCGCAGCGTCGACCGAAAAGTCGCGACTGTCTGCCGAGCGCCCTTGACGCGCCGGGAGCCTGATTTACTTTCGGCGCGGTTTTAGCCACCGGCCTAGGAGAGTGCCAAGCAACTGTGATCCCGGGCACTTAGCTCTCGTCGTGTGGGCGGAAGGCCCCGGCGGTGGGGGCGAGCGGGACCTACGGCGAGGCCGATGGTCAGTCAACCAGCCGAGGACGAGGAGCCACCATGAGAATCAGGCCGCTGCAGGATCGGATTGTCGTCAAGCGTGTCGAGAGCGAGACGAAGACCAAGGGGGGCATCATCATCCCCGACGCCGCGAAGGAGAAGCCGATCGAGGGGCGCGTCGTCGCCGTGGGCAACGGCAAGGTCCTGAAGGACGGCAAGGTCCGCCCGCTCGAGGTGAAGGTCGGCGACAAGGTGCTGTTCGGCAAGTACAGCGGCACCGAGGTGAAGCTCGACGGCGAGGAGCACGTGCTCCTCCGCGAGGATGACGTGCTCGCGGTCACCGAGTCCGCCTCCGCCGCGACGTGATCCGGATCAGGCAACCGAACCCAAGCGTTGCAGATGCGGCCGCGCGGCCGCGAGGGGATTGAGAGATGGCTGCGAAGCAGATCGTTTATAGCCGCGGCGCCCGCGCCGCGATCCTGAAGGGCGTGAACACGCTCGCCGATGCGGTCAAGGTGACCCTCGGGCCCAAGGGACGGAACGTCGTCATCGAGAAGAGCTGGGGCGCGCCGGTCGTCACGAAGGACGGCGTCACGGTGGCGAAGGAGGTCGAGCTCGCCGGCAAGCTCGAGAACATGGGCGCGCAGATGGTGCGCGAGGTCGCCTCGAAGACGAGCGACAAGGCGGGCGACGGCACGACGACGGCGACGGTGCTGGCGCAGGCGCTCTTCGGCGAGGGCCTCAAGCTCGTCGAGGCCGGCCACAACCCGATGGACCTGAAGCGCGGCATCGACGCGGCGGTCGCGAAGGTCATCGAGGCCGTGCAGCAGGCCGCCAAGCCCACCAAGGACAAGGACCAGATCGCCCAGGTCGCCACGGTCAGCGCCAACGGCGACAAGGAGATCGGTCAGATCCTCGCCGACGCCATGGAGAAGGTCGGCAAGGAGGGCGTGATCACGGTCGAGGAGAACAAGCGCATGACGACGGAGCTCGAGACCGTCGACGGCATGCAGTTCGACCGCGGCTACCTCTCGCCCTACTTCGTGACCGACGCCGAGAAGATGACGGCGGTCCTCACGAACCCGCTCATCCTCGTCCACGAGAAGAAGATCTCGGCGATGGCCGACCTCCTGCCGCTGCTCGAGCAGGTCGTGAAGCAGGGGCGCGAGCTGCTCATCCTCTCCGAGGACATCGAGGGTGAGGCGCTCGCCACGCTCGTCGTGAACAAGCTGCGCGGCACCATCAAGGTCGCCGCCGTGAAGGCGCCCGGCTTCGGCGATCGCCGCAAGGAGATGCTGAAGGACATCGCCATCCTCACCGGCGCGACCCCGTTCATGGAGGACCTCGGGCAGAAGCTCGAGAGCGCCACCGTGCGCGACCTCGGGACCGCCAAGCGGGTCGAGATCGACAAGGACAACACCGTCATCGTCGACGGCCAGGGCGACAAGACCGCCATCAAGGGCCGCATCGAGGCGATCCGCAAGCAGATCGCGGACACGACCAGCGACTACGATCGCGAGAAGCTCCAGGAGCGGCTCGCGAAGCTCGCCGGCGGCGTCGCGGTGGTGAAGGTCGGCGCGGCGACCGAGACGGAGATGAAGGAGAAGAAGGCGCGCGTCGAGGACGCGCTGCACGCGACCCGCGCCGCCGTCGAAGAGGGCATCGTGGTCGGCGGCGGCGTGGCCCTGCTCCGGGCGGCCGCGACGCTCGACGGGCTCAAGTTCAACGACGGGCGCGACGCCGGCGTGCGGCTCGTCCGCCGCGCCCTCGAGGCGCCGGTCCGCCAGATCGCCCAGAACGCGGGTGTCGACGGGACGGTGGTCGCGGAGAAGATCCGGTCGGGCGCGCCCACGTTCGGCTACAACGCCGCGACGGACGCGTACGAGGACCTGCTCGCGGGCGGGGTCATCGACCCGGCCAAGGTCGTGCGCCACGCGCTCACCAACGCGGCCAGCGTCTCCTCGCTGATGCTCACGACCGAGGCCCTCATCGCCGAGAAGCCCAAGAAGGAGAAGGCCGCGGCCGGCGGGGCCCCCGGCGGCATGGGCGGCATGGGGGGTATGGGCGGCATGGGCGGCATGGGCGGCATGGGCGGCATGGGCGACTTCGACATGGGTTGATCGCCTGTCCGCGCCGCGCTCGGTCCCGGCGCCGGCCTCCACGCCGGCGCTGTTCGCCGAGCGCGCCGCTCCCGATGCAGCGGGCCGAGGGGTCCTCCAAAGCATGCTGGCTTGGAGGGCCCCTCGCGCTTTGTGAGGCCGAGCGCTCTTGCCTGGGTTTTTGACCCGCGGTCGCGCAGGGCGCTAGACTCTCGGGCAATGTCGGAATCGTCGTTCGCCCGCCGTGGCCGCGCGTACGTGCCGGGCGACGTGCCCTTTCACGGGGGCGATTCCCACGCCGGGGCGGCGATCATGGTGACCGACATGCGGCGATCGAGCGATTTCATCGAGCTCCCGAGGACGCCGCAGAAGCTCGGCGGAGAGAGCTGAGCCGGTGGAGCTGCGCGTCATCGGCTGCCACGGCGGCGAGACCCCCAGGCATCGCACGTGCGCGTTCGTCGTGGACGACGTCCTTGCGATCGACGCGGGCTCGCTGACGAGCGGGCTCGAGATCAAGGAGCAGGCGCGGATCGAGGCGTGCCTCGTGAGCCACGCGCACCTCGATCACATCCGCGACCTGGCCACCATCGCGGACAACCGCTGCCAGCTCGGGTGCCCGCCGCTCGTGATCGCGGGCACGCGCGAGACGCTGCGGACGCTGAAGAAGCACTTCTTCAACAACGTGCTGTGGCCCGATTTCGCGGTGATCCCGACGCCCGCGCAGCCGACCATCCAGTACCTCGAGCTCAAGCCGGAGCGCCCCACGATGGTGGCCGGGCGGCTCGTGCGCGCGGTCCAGGTGACGCACACGATCGACGCCTCGGCGTTCGTGATCGAGGGGAGCGGCGGCGCCATCGCGTACAGCGGCGACACCGGGCCGACCGACCGGCTGTGGGAGGTGCTGAACCAGCAGCAGGACCTCCGCGCGCTGCTCATGGAGGTCAGCTTCCCCGACCGGGAGCAGCGGCTCGCCACGGTGAGCGGCCACCACACGCCGCAGACGCTCGCCGTCGAGCTCCAGAAGTACCGCGCGCCGAAGGACCTGCCGACGATGCTCTACCACATCAAGCCGGTCTTCCAGGCCGAGGTGGAGCGGGAGTGCGCCGCGCTGAAGGGGCTGAACCTGGAGGTCCTCCAGCTCATGGACCACTTCGTCCTGTAACCAGCTAACCAACGGGCCGGCTGGCGGCCGGGCTGCCCGGCCCGAGGAGACCCTGCTCGTCGCGCGGCAGGGGGACCCCGCCGCGCTCGCCCGAGCCCCCGCTCCTCCGGCGCTGCCGGAGGGGGCGCGGCGACGCGCCGCTAGCGGCTCTCCTGGGTGGGATCGTCGTTGAAGGTGCGCTTGCCGTCGGGGACTTCCTCGACGCGGGCGAGGACGACCGTGATGTTGTCGGTGCCGCCGAAGTAGTTCGCCCGGTCGATGAGCGCCTTGCACGCCGCGTCCAGCGAGCCGCTGGACATCACGAGCTCGAGGATCTGATCGTCGCTCACGAGCCCGGAGAGGCCGTCCGAGCAGAGGAGGTACACGTCGCCGTGGCGCGTCTCGTCCGTCACGAGATCGACGAGGACGTCCTCGCGGATGCCGAGCGCGCGCGTGATGACGTTGGCCGGGAGCTGCCGGACCTCCTCCTCGGTCATCCACGGCGCCATGTGCGCGGCGTCGCTGACGAGCGAGTGGTCGCGCGTGAGCTGCGTGATCTGGCTGTCGCGCAGGCGATAGCAGCGGCTGTCGCCCACGTGGCCGACCGTCACGTGCTCGGCGTCCTTGGAGAACATCGCCGCCACGATCGTCGTGCCCATGCCGAAGTCGGCGAGCGTCTTCAGCGAGCGATCGAAGATGCGCCGATTCGCCAGCCTGAGGCCGGTGACGACGTAGTTCTCTTCCTCCGTGAGGTTCGGATCGGCAGGGAACGGCCACGTCGCGTCCCTCCCGACCGTCACGGACAGGAAGTCCGAGAGGGTGCTCACGGCGAGCTGGCTCGCGACGTCGCCCGAGCGGTGTCCGCCCATGCCATCCGCCACGGCCACGACACGGTACTCCTCGCTGACGAGGAGGTTGTCCTCATTGTGGTCCCGGAGGAGCCCGGTATCCGTCATCCCGGCAAACCGGGTCCGCAACATGGGCAGAGAGTAGACGCGGAGCAGGGGGGCAGCGCAAGTTCAAGGCGAGGGCAAAGCTGAAATCCTGGGCCGGATCTCCCACAGGGGCGGCTCCGTGCCCGTAAGAAGCGGCCAGCCGCGGGGGCGGTGGACCCTTCCGGAGGCGCCCGCTCGCCGCGCGCACTTTGCTCTTGAAAGATGAGGGGGGACGTGGATTTCCCCGCCGCGCGCCCGACCGAGCGCGCGCGGCGCGCTTCCGGCGCGCGACGACGGCGCGGGCGCCCGCTCAGAGCCAGCTCTCGCCGATCGCGATCCCGAGCGCGGCGGCGATCGTCTCGGCGGCGCGCACGCCGCACGCCTGCGCCTCCTCGAAGAGCGCCATCCCGGCCTGATCGACGTGCGCCCAGGCGACGCGCTCCGAGAGCGCGCAGGGCGGATCGAACGGCCGCGCGCCGAGGAAGCCCGGGCGCGGGCGCGGCATCGCGTGGCCCCAGATCATGACGTCCATGCGCGCGACGTCGTCGCGCAGGTGCGGGTGCGCCGGCGCGAGATCGCGCAGCACGCCGTCCGCGATCGACGCCCACGGCGCGCCGAGCAGCGCCGCGCGCGCGGCGGCGACGTCGGGCCCGCCGTAGGCGCGGTAGTAGGTCAGCACGGTGCGCTGCATCGGCGTCGCGAGGCGCGACCGCTGCGTCGTCGCCGCCGCGAGATCGGTGAGCTGGTGGCGCGCGTCGACGTAGCCGAGCCCGTCTGCGCCGTAGAGGACGGAATCCCACGCGTGGTTCGGGTCGAGGGGCCGCTCGACGTGCAGGTTCGCCACGAGCCACGCCGACGTGGTCCGCTCGGGCAGCTCGCCCGCCGCGCTCCCCGCGAAGATCCGGCGCGCGACGAACGCCGGCGCCGCGAGGATCGCGGCGCGCGCCTCGACCCGGCGCGCCTCGCCGCGCTGCACGTCGATGTAGCCGACCTCGACGCCGCCCTCCGGCAGCGGGCGCACCGACGTGACGAGCGCGCCGAGCGACACGCGCGGCGCGGCGCGCTCGAGCAGCGCCTTCACGAGCCGGCCGTTGCCCTCGGGCCAGATCAGGTAGTGGCTGCCCGCGAGCTCCGGCGTGCGCACCTTGCGCCCCGCGAAGTAGTGCAGCCCGGCCCAGGCCGAGATCTCCTCCGGCTCGCCGCCGAAGTCGTCGAGCATCGCGTAGCGCACGTACCAGCGCAGGAAGGGCGTGCGGTACCCCTCGCGATCGAGCCACGCCGCCATGCTGATCCGGTCGAGCTCGAGGAGCTCGGGATCGCGCGACGAGCGCGCGAGCGGGATCTGGAACGCCGCGCGCCCGTCCCTGCCGGTGAGCTCCGTGAGGTCCTCCTCGAGCGCGTGGAACCGCTCGAGCTCCTCCAGCGCGTCGTCCGGCAGCGCGTCGACAGGCGCGAGGCCGGCGTGCCACGCGCCCTCGTAGAACAGCCGCTCGCCCGGCGCGTGGCAGAGCCTGCGCGGATCGAACACGGGGCGCCCCGCCGCGTCCCACCCGGTGACGACGCCCATCTGATCGAGCAGCCGCAGCGTCGCGCGCGCCTCCACGTTCGGCGCGGCGAGGTAGTGCGCGCCCCACGGGTACGGCACCACGCCGTCCTCGCCCCACGCGCTCGTGCCGCCGGGCCGCGGCTCGAGCTCGAGCACCCGCAGATCGAGCCCGGCGTCGGCGAGGCGCCACGCGGCCGACAGCCCGCTCACCCCGCCGCCGACGATGACGACGTCCGCGCGCTCCGGCGGGCCGGACGCCGTCATCGTCGACGCGCGCGGCGCGCCGCCGCGGAGCAGGTGACCCGCGCCGTGGGACGCGCCGACGATCTCGCCGGCGAGCGGCGGCCGCCCCGGCGAGGCCGCGTGCACGAGCCAGCCCGCGGCGACGGAGCTCAGGAAGCCGCGGCGGTTCACCGGATCACCGCGACCACTCGGCCCACTCGCGCGTGTACACGGAGACGAGCTTCTGGTCGTTCAGCCGGTTCACCGGCGCCTCGACGCGGCCGAGATCGCGCGGGAACCGGAAGAGCTCCGGCAGGCCGCTCGAGTCGAGGTAGCGGAGCTTCGACGGATCGACGCGGAGGGCGCCGGGCGCGGCGAGCCCCTCGCCGCCGGCCAGGATGAACCCCCACTCGCCGAAGCTCGGCACGTAGACGTGCAGCGGCGCGGTCTTCCAGCCGGCGGCCTCGAGCGTCGTCACGACGCACCAGAACGACTCGCGCGCGTAGTGCGGCGACGTCGCCTGGACCACGGCGAGGCCGCGCACGGAGATCCGCTGCCGGAGCAGGTGGTAGAAGGCGTCCGTGTACAGCTTGCCGACCGCGTAGTTGCCCGGATCGGGGAAGTCGACGATCGCGAGATCGAACGACTCGGTCGACTCCTCGAGGTACTTGAACGCGTCCTGGTTGCGGATGACGACGCGCGGATCGCGGAGCGCGCCGCCGTTCAGGTCCGCGGCGAGCGGCAGGTCGCGGAAGGCGCCCGTGACCGCGGCGTCGAGGTCGACGAGCAGGATCTGCTCGATGGACGGGTACCGGAGCAGCTCGCGCGCGGCGAGCCCGTCCCCGCCGCCGAGGACCAGCGCGCGCCGCGGATCGCGCCCCAGCGCGGCGACGGCCGGGTGCACGAGCACCTCGTGGTACCGGTGCTCGTCGTCCGACGAGAACTGGAGGTTGCCGTTCAGGAACAGGCGCGTGGTGCGCGGGCCCCTCGTGACGACGATGCGCTGGTACGGCGACTGCGCCGCGTAGACGATGGGCGCCCCGAAGTAGAGCGCCTCCGAGCGCTCGACGAAGCGCGAGACGAGCGCGAACGCGACCCCGAGCCCCGCGATGACGACGAGGCAGAGCGCCCGCAGCTTGACGATGACGGCGCGCTCGAGCGGGAAGAGGAACGTGCTCGTGAGCGCGACCGCCGCGTTGAGCAGCCCGAAGAAGAGGCTCGTCTGGTGGATCCCGAGGCGCGGCAGGAAGATCGCGGGGAAGAGCAGGCTCGCGGCGAGGGCGCCGATGTAGTCGAGCGTGAGCACCCGCGCGACGAGGCGCTTGAGATCCAGGGAGAAGTTGAGCAGCCGGATGAGCAGCGGGATCTCGAGCCCCACGAGCACGCCGATGAGCAGCACCAGCGAGTAGAGCAGCGCGCGGAACGCCCCGAGCGCGGTGTAGACCCGGAAGAGCATCGGCGCGGAGAGCCCGCCGACGAGCGCGAGGCCGAGCTCGATCTCGACGAAGCGCTCGAGGAGGCGGGTCTCGATGTACTGCGAGAGGTACGAGCCGATCCCCATCGCGAACAGGTAGAGGCCGATGACGAAGCTGAACTGCGTCACCGAGTCGCCGAGGACGTAGCTCGCGAGCGTGCCGGTGATGAGCTCGTAGATGAGCCCCGACGTGGCGATGACGAACACGCTCGCGAGCAGCGCCGGGTGCACGAGCCGGGGCAGCGGCTGCGCCGTCAGGGCGTCTCCAGCAGGGGCCAGCGCGGCGCCCGTCGAGCTCTCCTCGGTGACCGGCATCGGCGCGGTCCTAGCACCGCTCGTGCTGGATCACAGCTGGCCTCCGCTTCTAGTATGGTGCTCGCGTGAGCACGCCCTTCGACCGAGCAGCCGCGTGCCCCTCCTGCGGCGCGCCGATCACGTTTCGTTTCGCGGGCGCGATGGCCCAGGTGTGCAAGCACTGCAAGTTCGTCATCGCCCGCACCGACCGGGATCTGCGCGCCATCGGCCGCGTCGCCGACCTCGTCGAGATCCCCACGCCCCTGCAGGTCGGGGTCACCGGGCGCTGGGGCAACGAGCCGTTCGTGGTCGACGGCCGCGTGCAGCTCGACCGCGCCGGCGCGCCTGGCGCGCCGTGGCAGGAGATCTTCATCGCGTTCCCGAGCAGCGGCCGCTGGACGTGGGTCGCCTTCGCCCAGGGGCGCTGGTACGCGACCAGCGAGGCGCCGCTCCCGCTGAACGGCCTCCCGCCGTGGACCGCCCTCCAGCCCGGCGCGCGCGTCCACCTCGAGGGGCACGGGATGTTCACCGTCGTCGAGGTGGGGCGCCGGCGCGTCATCTCGGCCGAAGGCGAGATGCCTTACGTCGCCCCGCCGGGCGTGGTGACCGGCTTCGTCGACATCGCGGGGCCGCAGGGCGAGTTCGGGACCCTCGACTACGGCGACGGCCGGAGCATCCCGCCGAAGCTCTACCTGGGCCGGCAGTTCGACCCGGCCGTGATGCGGCTCGACACCGGCGCGCCCGTGGAGATGCCCTCGGCGCAGGTGACCGCCGTGGCGTGCCCCAACTGCGGCGGCAACCTGCCGCTCGCCGCCCCCGGCACCGCGGAGCGCATCGTCTGCCGGTACTGCGGCACCGCGAGCGACCTCTCGAGGGGCGCCCTCACCGCGCTCGGCCAGGTCCCCCGGCCGCCCATGGAGCCGTACGTCCCGCTCGGCGCCGAGGGCCAGCTCCGCGGCATGCGCGTGCTCTGCATCGGCTTCGTCATCCGGGGCTGCACGGTGGAGGGCGAGCGCTACCGCTGGCGGGAGTACCTGCTCTACGGCGGGCCGAGCGTCGGCTACCTGTGGCTCATGGAAGAGGACGGCGCGTGGCAGCTCGTGGCGCCGCTCTCGCCCGGCGAGGTCCAGCCCATGGGCTCGGTCGCGACCTACAAGGGACAGACGTACTCGCTCAAGCAGAGCGTCCAGGCCGAGGTGGAGTACGTCATCGGCGAGTTCTACTGGAAGGTCGAGATCGGCGAGTCGGTCCAGGCGACGGAGTACCAGGGCTCGGACGGCAAGATCAGCATCGAGCAGGCCCCGACCGAGGTCAGCGTGTCGTTCTGCTCGCCGCTCCCGGGCAAGGAGCTCGCCGCCGCCTTCCACCTGTCGCCCCCGCCGCGCCCCGCGCTCGGCGGCGGGACGGGGATGAGCGCCGGCACGATCCTCGTCATCATCGTCGTCGTGATCATCGTCCTCATCCTCCTCAGCGCGCTCAGCGACTGCGGCGGGGGCGGCGGGGGCATCATCTTCGTTCCGACCGGCGGGAGCAGCCCGAGCTTCGGCGGCGGGAAGTGATCCAGCTTCACTGCTCGATTCGGCTGGACTTGAATTGAGCGGCGTCGCGGCGCGGCGACTGACGCGATCCGGCTGGTGCTGAGTCGGGGCGCCGAGGGCTGGACACGTCTGTGTCCACCCCCGCAGCGAGGGTGATCGCGCGGCGAGCGGAGCGGTCGGATTCGGGCAGACGATGGTCGGTTTCGGGTACCGTTCGCGGCCGGCCGTCCGTGGCGGCCGAGTGATTTCAACGGTTTACACGCTGGTCGGCGGCGGCCCGTGACGTGCAATGTGCCGCCGAAGCCGGCGCGGGCCGGTGACGGAGGACCATGCAAACCGTGAATTCGGTCGATCCGCACGCACAGCTGCGCGCGCTCTACATCTCCCTGCTCCGGAACCAGGAGCACTTCGACGAGTTCAAGCAGCTCCTCGCCCTCTACGTCGTCGCGCCCGAGTCCGACGAGGAGCCGGCGGATGCGGCCAGCGTCCGCGCGGAGCTCAACGGGCGCATCCGCTCCTGGATCGGCGGCTTCTTCGACGGGCTGAGCGCCGCTCAGGTGCTCCAGTGGCGGGCCATCGTGGTCGAGGAGCGCATCAACGTGTGCCTGTCGCCCTGGAAGGAGTCGAACATTTATTGATGCTGCGGCGCAGGCGACAGGCGGGGTTGCACCGCCATCGACGTACATCTCACCGGCGCGGCTCCGCCCCGGTGCCATCTACCGGCGCCCCGGGTGCGCGGCCGTCCACCGGCGCCCGGAGCGCGCGGCGCAGGTCCGGCGGGGCGGCGCGCCTGGCGACGGAGGTGCCCGCTCATGGATGAGGCGCTCTGGGTGGATGAGCTCTACAAGGCGTTCTGGCGGACGCTCCCCGGCATGCTGCACGCCGAGGCGCAGGGGCTGGCCCACACCCTCGGCCTGGCGCCGTCGCGCGACGTGCCCTGGAGCGCGGTGTTCCGCAACGAGTTCACCCTGGCGGCGCCCGCGCTGCTCGCGGAGGCGATGCCCGGCGTCCGGGGGGCCACGGTGCAGGACGCGCTCCTCGCGCACGTGCTCGCCGTCATCGAGGCGTTCGGCACCGACCGCATCCACGACGCGCAGGTCCGCCCGACCTGGCAGCTCGAGGCGATCCTGGCCCACGCGCGGCGCGCGCGCGACGAGGCGCTCCGCCGCGTCGCCCCCGGCGTCGACGACCCGGCCATCGATTTCGCCCGCGCGGACGAGGCCACGCTGCTCGCCATCGGGGCCGAGCGCGTCCTCCTCGCGAGCGGCGAGCCCGCCGGCTTCAGCCGCTATTACGCGCTCTCGCTCGCCAAGCAGAGCGTCGGCTTCCCGGCGTCGATCGCCCTGGCGCACGCCGCGGGCTGGACGGCCGCGCAGCGCGAGGTGCTCTCGCGGATGCTCTCGTCGGTTTGGCTCGGCCTGCAGCTCCACGACGACGTCATGGACTGGCAGGACGACTACCAGCGCGGCGGCGCCTGGGCCGTCGTCCTGGCCTCGGAGCTCCGGTCGCGCGCGCACGGGGAACCCGACGTCGGCGACGTCGGCGACGTCGACGACGGGGATGACGATGCCGCGCGCGCCCCCGGCGGCGCGCACCGCCGCGGCGCGGTCGCGTACGGGCCGCTCGGCACGCCGCCGTGGGGCATCGCCGCGACCCCGAAGGCGCAGAGCGAGCCGCCGGCCTCCAGCGCGTCCTCGTCCCTGATCCCCGTCCGGCGCATGGTCCTCGACGCCGGCGTCCTCGGGGCGATGCTCGACGGGGAGCGCCGGTGCTTCCGCGCCGCCCGGCGGCGCGCGGCCGTCCTCGGCGCGCGCCGCGTCGCCGCCTGGGCGGAGGGGAGGGAGGTGCAGGCGCAGGAGCTCGCGCGGTGCGAGGCCGAGAGCCCGGGCTTCGCCAACCGCGCCCATGCGCTCAAGTCGTGGGCCAAGGCCGTGCTGGCATGAGCCGGGGCCGCAGCGCGGCCACGCGAAAGGGAGGGGGGCCTCCGGCGGGCGGCGCGGCCACGCCAGGGGGGGCGGCCCCCCCCGAGGGCGGCGCGGCCACCCCAGGAGGCGCGGGCTGCCCGGAGGGCGGCGCGGCCGTCCCAGGAGGGGAGGGCCTCCCGGAGGAAGGACCCGCCCGCCCGGAGCGCAGCCGCTCGAGCGCTCCGCCCCCGGCGTCCGCCGCCTCGCGCCGGGAGCGCCCGCCGCGCCCGCCGTGGGACTTCGGTTATGCCCCGGTGCCGACGGCCGCGTGCGACGACGACGGCGGCCCCCTCGATGTGGTCGTCGCCGCGCGCCGCGCCGTGGCGCCCGACGCCGTGACCGCGGCGCTCTCGGCGCGGTGGTCCGGGGTCGAGGTCGAGCGGATCGTCGAGCGGGCGCCCATCTTCTGGCTGCGCGTCCGGTCGCCCGATCGCGGGCGGCGCGCCGAGGTCGCCGCGGCGCTCGCGGCCGCGGGGCTCCCGGTGCGCTACGTCGCGTCGGCCCAGCGCACGAGCGCCGCGGTCGCGCCGCGCTTCGACGCCGCCCCGGCCGACGCGGCGCGCCCCGGCGAGGGCTGGGCCGCGCGCGGCGCCTCGGACGAGGACGAGCCCGTCACGCCCGGCCGCTGGTTCCTCCGCGCCGAGCAGGGCGGGATCGCCGTCGATCGCCGCCGCTGCGGGACCGGCGCCGGGATGCGCCTCGGCGTGATCGACGACGACGGCCAGGCGGCCGACGAGCTCGGGCTCGACCGCGAGGTGCTGGTCCTTGTCGAGCAGCCGCCGCGCAGCCAGGCGCACGGCGCGCTGATGGTCGCGTGGGCCGTCGGGGTCCGCCGCCCCGGCGGCTTCCGCGGCGTCGCGCCGGACGCCTCGCCGCGGCTCTACCTGATCCCGAAGCCGGGCGGGTGCGTCCTCGCCTTGCCGGTCGCGATCGTCCAGGCGGTCAGCGACGGCGCCGACGTCGTTGTCTGCGCCGCGTACATCGAGGGCTCCACGACGCCGATGCTCGACGACGCGCTCGAGTTCGCCGCCCGCCTCGGGCGCCGCGGGCGGGGCTGCCCGGTCGTTTTCCCGACCGGCCGCGAGGCGTCGAGCCCCCCCGACTCGCTCCACGCGAGCTTCTCGCTCGGGTTCGGCGAGCCCGCGAGCGACCCGCGCGTGTTCTGCGTCGGCCCGGCCGCCCGCGGCGAGGGCTGGTTCCTCTGGCGGGATCGCCGGCGGCGCAGCCGCCCCTTCGCCAACCGCGGCCCGGCGGTGCGGTGGCTCGCGCCCGGCGACGATCTCACGTGCCCGCTCCCGCCCGCGTCGGGCGTGGAGCCCGCGACCGAGCGGCTCTGCCACGCGGAGTCGAGCGGGGCGTCGGCCCTCGCCGCGGGCGCCCTGCTCCTCGTCCTCGCGCAGAACCCCGCGCTCCGCGTGCCCGAGCTCGACGTCCTCGTCCGGCGCACGCTCGACCCGGTGCCCCCCGAGGCGCCCGCGTCGGCCGAGCCGGTGGCCGACAGGTGGGACCTCCTCCCCGAGGCGCGCGACCGCGACGGCCACAACGCGAAGCACGGCTACGGCCGCATGGACGCGGGCCGGGCGTGCCTCGCCGCCGGCGATCCGATCGCGCTCTCGCTGGTGCTCCTCGGCGAGGACGACGCCGCGCGCGCCTGGCACGACGCGCGCGCGACGCGCCCGCTCGCCCGCGGCCTGTACTCGCGCCGCCTCGCGCGCTGGGCCGTCCG
Organism: Sorangium sp. So ce406; assembly: GCF_051474675.1. Classification (NCBI taxonomy): domain Bacteria; kingdom Pseudomonadati; phylum Myxococcota; order Polyangiales; family Polyangiaceae; genus Sorangium; species Sorangium sp. So ce406. The sequence goes on from NZ_CP150340.1 coordinate 3,754,901, forward strand.
CGCGCTGCTCGCCGACCCGGGCCTCTGCCACGGCGTCTGCGCCCTCGCGCGCCACGCCCGCCTCACCGCGGGAGACCCCCGGCGCCAGCGCGCCCACGGCGTGGGCGTCGTGCTGCGGCACCTCTCGGTCCTCGTCCGCGGCCTCGCCGTGAGCCGCCCGGCGCCCGCGCGCTCGCCGGGCGTGCGGGAGGAGCTCGCCGCCCTGCTCGACTGGCTCGAGCGATCCGCGAGCGACGCCGACGCCGTGGAGGCCGTCGAGGCGCGCTTCGGGGACCTGGCGGCCGCCGTGTTCGCGGGCGCCGCGGAGCGCGGCGCGCCCGAGAGCGCCGCCCGGGCGCGCTCCGCCGCCCCTCCGGTGGAGTGATCCCGCCCTCATCTCCGCCCTGGAACGTAATGAACCTCGCGCGACAGCGCCGCCGGGCGACCGGGACGTGGGGGCGGGGGCGCCGCGCCTCGGCCGGGGCGTGAGCCCCGTTGGTTCACCCGGGGTTCCAGCGTATCGTGGGTGGCTCGGGGCGCAATTTACGCGCTGTCGAGTCTCCCGATGCGAGCTATCGAGAATCGGCGTTGGCTCCTTGCGGCGGTCGTCCTCGCGGCGCTCGTTCTGGGCGGCCTGGGGATCAGGAACGCTCTGCGCTGGTACGAGCGCCCGTTTCCTGGCGTCCTCGTCGACCCGGACGGCGTTGTCTCGAGCCTGGGCCTGCCCTCCTGGGAGGGCTTCCAGAAGGGCCTCCGGTTCCCCGATCGGGTCGTCGAGGTGAACGGCTGGCGCCTCGAGAGCACCGCGGGGCGTTACCGCGCCAGCGTCTGGGACGCCGCAGTCGAGCAGGCGGCGCGCGAGGGGCAGCGCTCGATGCGCGTCCGCGTCGAGACCGCGGAAGGGCTGCGCGACGTCGAGCTCACGCTCGCCCCGTTCGATCCGCTCGCCTGGTGGTTCTACGCCGGCGGGCTGATGGTGGTCGCCTCGCTCTACGTCGGCGCCGCGCTCATCGCGCTGAGCGCCAGCCCGCACGGCAAGCTCGCCCGCGCCTTCGCGAGCGCGGCGCTGTTCACCGCGCTCTTCCAGTTCACGATCTTCGACTACCACGGCGCGCGCGACCTCGTTCCGTTCTTCCACGTCGCCTACGCGCTCGTCCCGATGAGCTTCTTCACCCTGGCGCTCCGGCTGCCGGATGACGTCCCGCTGCTCGCGCGCTACCCCGCCCTCGGGTGGATCGCGGAGGCGCTCGGCGGCCTGCTCGCCGCCGGCCTGCTCGCCTCGCACGCCGTGGGGTGGACCACCGTCGGGCTCCGGGGCGTCTGCGCGACGCTCATGGTCGCGTCGTTCTTCTTCTTCGCGACCGCCCTGATCGTCCGCTTCGCCGTGGCCGAGGGGGATCGGCGCCGCACGCTGCGCGTGCTGCTCCTCGCGATGGCGCCGCCGCACGTCGTGATGGCGCTCGGCTTCATGCTGGCCATGCTCGGCGTCTCGGCGTCGCGGCTCGCCTGGTTCGCGATCCCGGCGCTCGCCCTCACGCCTGTCTCGAGCGTCGTCGCGTTCATCCGCTACGACCTCTGGGGGAGCCGCGCGCTCCTCTCGCGCCCGCTCACGCGGGTCATCATCGCCGGCATGATGGTCGCGCTCACGGTGATCGTCTGCTCCGCCTGCGCGGGGTACGCCGGCCTGCCGCTGCTCGGCGCGCTGAAGGTCGCCGTGCCGGCCGCCGTCGTCAGCGCCGTGCTCGTCGTGTTCGCGCTCGGCGCCGGCGACCGGAAGCTCTTCCCGGCGCGCGCGGAGTACAAGCCCACCGTCGAGCAGCTCAGCGAGGAGCTGACGCTCGTCACCGATCCCGAGGAGGTCGCCGACGCTGTCGAGCGGATCGTGGCGCGCTGGCTGCCCTGCGAGCGGGTCACCTTCCGCCCCTTCGCGGCCGACGCGATCGACGCTGGCCACCTCGACAGCGAGGGAGAGCCGCGGGCGACCGAGCAGAGCGGCGAGCGGATCCTCGGGCTCGGCCCGCCCGAGGTGAGCGCGAGCGAGCTGTCGCTGACGGTGATGTTCCGCGGCCGGCTGCTCGGCGTCCTCGAGGTGGGCCGGAAGCGCGGCGGCGCCCTGTTCACGAGCGAGGACCTCGACCTGCTCCGCACCATCGGCAACCAGGCCGCGCTCGCCCTCGCGCACGCGCACAGCTACGCCGAGCTGGAGCGGCGGCGGCGCGAGCAGGCGGCCGCGTGGCGCGACGAGCGCGCGGCGCTCATCGAGACGCTCGCGGCCGAGATCACCCACGAGGTGCGCTACCCGATCAACTTCTTCCGCTCGGTGTTCCAGCGCGGGTCGAGCGACCAGCGCCTGGACGCCGAGGAGGTCGAGATCGGCTGCGAGGAGGTCGAGCGCCTCGAGCGCCTCGTGATGGGGCTGCGGCGGGTCACGCACCGGAAGCTCGAGCGCCGCCGCCTGTCTGTCGAGGAGCTCGTGAGCCGGGCGGAGATGCTGCTGCGCGATCAGCTCGGCAAGCGGCGGATCGAGGCGCGGGTGAGCGCGACCCCGAGGCTCCGCTGCGACCACGATCAGGCGACGCAGGTGCTCGTGAACCTGCTCTCGAACGCCCTCGACGCGGCGGGCGAGAAGGGGACCATCGGCGTCACCTGGGCGACCACGGAGGGCGGCGCCGAGCTCGTCGTGTGGGACACGGGGCCCGGGATCTCGGGCGACGCGGCGCGGATCTTCGCGCCCTGGTACACGACGAAGCCCGGCGGGACGGGGCTCGGGCTCGCCATCACCCACCGCATCGTCCGCGCCCACGGGTGGACCATCGACGCGGAGCGGCGCGACGGCAGGACGCGGTTCGTGATCTCCATCCCGGCCGCCGACGTGTCCCAGAGCGCGGAGGAAGAGGTCGCGTGAAGATCCTGGTCGTCGATGATCAGCGGAGCGGCCGCCGCACGCTGCGGCAGATCCTGACCGCGCTCGACGAGGTCGAGGTGCTGGAGGCGGTGGGACTGGACGACGCCATCGCGGCGGTGGAGCGGAGCGCGCCGGACCTCCTGCTGCTCGACGTGCGCCTCTCGGACGACCCGCGCGACCGCGGGGGCCTGGAGATCCTGCGGCGGGTGCGGGCCTCGGGGCGCAGCACGCCCGCGGTGATGGTCACCTCGGTGAGCGAGCTCTCCGAGATCCGCGAGGCCATGCGGCTCGGCGCCCAGGACTACGTCCTGAAGGACGAGCTCTGCCCGGAGATGCTGCTGCCGATCGTCGAGGGGCAGCGCGAGCGGCTGCTGCTCAAGGGCGAGGTGGTGCGGCTGCGCGAGCGCGTCGATCGCACGTTCGGCACGAAGGCGCTGCTCGGCTCGTCCGCCGCGATGGAGCGGGTGCGCCGGATCATCGAGCGCGTCGCGGAGTCGAGCAAGACGGTGCTCATCCGCGGCGAGACCGGCAGCGGCAAGGAGATGGTGGCCCGCGCGCTGCACGAGATGAGCTCTCGCCGCGGCGAGCCGTTCGTGGCGGTCAACTGCTCGGCGCTGCCGGGGACGCTGATCGAGTCGCTCATCTTCGGCCACGAGCGCGGCGCCTTCACCGGCGCCGAGAAGCGCATGCGCGGCCAGCTCGAGCTCGCGGGCGCGGGCACCATCCTGCTCGACGAGATCGCCGAGATGCCCGGCGAGCTCCAGGCGAAGCTGCTCCGCGTCCTCGAGGACCGCCGCTTCCGCCCGCTCGGCGCCGAGTCGGAGATCCCGCTCCGCGCCCGCGTCCTCGCCGCGACGCACGTCGACCTCGAGAAGCGCATCCACGAGGGGCGCTTCCGGGAGGACCTCTTCTACCGGCTCAACGTCGTCACCGTGCACGTCCCGTCGCTGGCCGAGCGCGACGCGGATCTCATCGAGCTGCTGCTCGCGTTCACCGCGGAGCTCCCGCGCAAGCTCCGCTACACCGACGACGCGATCGCGTGGCTCGTCCGGCGGCCGTGGCCCGGCAACGTGCGGGAGCTCCGGAACGTCGTCGAGCGGCTGGCGCTGCTCGCGGACGACGATCTCATCGACGTCCCCACGCTCGAGGAGCTCGCGCGCGAGCGGCCGGTCATCGACGCGACCGCGGAGATCGACCGTCTGGCGCGCGCGCTGCTCGCGCTGCCCGAGCGGCTCGGGTCGAAGCTGCGGGTGATCGAGCGGGCGGTGCTGCACCACGCGATCGAGAGCTGCGGCGGCAACAAGGCGGCCGCGGCGCGGCTCATCGGCGTCGACCGGAAGATGCTCGAGCGGCGCTGGGACCGGCACACCGGGGAGGAGCCGCCGAGCAGCCGGCGGCTGACGCCGGCGAACGCGCCGCGGTACCTCGGGGAGGAGCCGCCGAGCAGCCGGCGGCTGACGCCGGCGAACGCGTCGCGGTACTTCGGGGGTGAGGAGCCGCCGAGCAGCCGCCGCTTCACGCTGCCGTCGGACCCGGGCGACACCTGAGCGGCCGCGCTTTCGCTGCGGGCGCGCTGTGGCCGCGGGCGCCGTGGTCGCGGCCGCGCTGCGCGCTGTCGCGGCCGCACGCCCGCGATGCCGCGCTGCGCGCTACTTCCTGCCGATGCCCGTGTAGAGGAACCCCATCCCGCGGAGCTCGTCGGGCTCCCAGACGTTGCGCCCGTCGAAGAGCGCCGGGGAGCTCAGGATGCGCTTCAGCCGGTGGAAGTCGGGGCGCCGGTACTCGTGCCACTCGGTGACGACGACCAGGGCGTCCGCGCCCTCGGCCGCGCCGTACATGCCGTCGCTCAGCAGGATGCGGTTGCCGTAGATCGCGCGCACGTTCGGCATCGCCTGCGGGTCGTGCGCCTGGACCGTCGCGCCCGCCTCGAGCAGCTCGTCGATGAGCGTGAGCGCGGGCGCCTCGCGGATGTCATCGGTCTGCGGCTTGAACGCGAGCCCCCAGACCGCGATCGTCTTGCCCTTCAGCGCGCCGTCGAAGTGGGCGCTCACCTTGCTCGCGAGGACCCGCTTCTGGCGCGCGTTGATCCGCTCGGTCGCCCGGACGATCTCGAGGTCGTGCCCCACCGACCCCGCCGTGTACAGGATGGCCGAGAGATCCTTGGGGAAGCACGACCCGCCGAACCCCGGGCCGGCGAAGAGGAACTTGGTGCCGATGCGCGGGTCGGCCCCGACGCCCTTGCGCACGAGCTCGATGTCCGCGCCGACCTTCTCCGCGAGCAAGGCCAGGTCGTTCATGAACGAGATACGCGACGCGAGCAGGGCGTTGGCGGCGTACTTGGTGAGCTCGGCCGAGCGCGCGTCCATGAGCTGGATGCGATCGCTCGCCCGGACGAACGGGTTGTACAGGTGGCGCAGGATCTCGCGGGCCTTCGGGTCGTCCGACCCGATGATCACGCGGTCGGGCTTCATGAAGTCGTTCACCGCGTCGCCCTCCTTGAGGAACTCCGGGTTCGACGCGACGGCGAACGCCTGCGACGTGTGCGCGCCGATGATCTGCCGGAGCCTGTCGGCCGTCCCGACCGGGACCGTGCTCTTGGTGGCGATCACCTTGAAATTGTTGAGGTTCTTGCCGATCGTCTCGCCGACGGCCTCGACGGCGGAGAGGTCCGCGGAGCCGTCGTCGGCCTGGGGCGTCCCGACGGCGATGAAGACGATCTCCGCGTCGCGGATGGCGCCGGCGACGTCGGTCGAGAAGCGGAGCCTGCCGTCGCGCGCGTTCTTCGCGATCAGCACGTCGAGGCCGGGCTCGTAGATCGGCACCTCGCCGCGCTTCAGCATCTCGATCTTCGCGGCGGACACGTCGACGCAAGCCACGTCGTTCCCGAAATCCGCGAACCCCGCGCCGGCCACCAGGCCGACATACCCTGTTCCCACGACGGCAAGCTGCATGGGCGGGACGCTACCACGACTCCGCTGCTGTTCGAGCGGTGAGGAGCGCGAAGTGTGACCTGCGATCGATCCGTCCCGCTCCTGCAGCGTGCGCCCTCGCGCGGACGCGCTCGCCGCGTGGCCGCGGGCGCTCGACGCCTGCGGCGGCGGGTGGCTCAGGGGTGTACGAACACGACCGTTCCGGTGAGCGAGCGCGCCGCGCCGTGCCAGCCCGGCGGGACGGCGGGCTCGGTCCAGAAGAAGAGCCGGCGCGCGTCCTCCGGAGACAGGTTGATGCAACCGTGGCTCTTGGGCCGGCCGAACTTGTCGTGCCAGTAGGCGCCGTGCAGCGCATACCCCTCCTCGAAGTACTGCACGTAGGGGACGTCGCGCAGCTCGAACTCCTCGCCGACGGCGTCCGAGTCCATGGTGATGGAGATGTACTTCGTGTGGATACGGAAGATCCCGCGCTTGGTCGCGGTGGAGGACTCGTGGTCTTCGAGCCCCGCCTCGCCGCTCGAGATGAGCGTGGCGTAGACGGGCTTCGTGCCCTCGTAGGCGACGAGCACCTGCTTCGTGAGGTTCACGTCGAGCCACTTCTCGCCGTTCTTGCCCCACGCGGGCATCTTCTTGGCGGGGTCGATGCGGCCGGCGTGGCGGTCGTCGACCCAGTCGCCGTCCTTCGTCTCGTAGTGCAGCTTGCCGCCGAAGAACTGCTGCTTGCCGGTCAGGGGCACGGCCGAGCGCCACTCGAGCTCTCCGCCATCGACGAGCTTCTTGCCCTCGACGCGCCAGCGCTTGCCGCCGGCGCGGCGCACGAGCGCGAACGGGAAGTCGATGTCCTTGCCGATCTCGACGCCGTGGAAGTCGGAGCCGCGGATGGGGCGGAAGCGGTCGGCGGGGACGACGCGCAGGTCGGTGGTGACGTTGTAGCGCCGGCCCTCGTGGAGGAACGACTCGATGAAGGCCATGCCGTTGCGCCGCGAGACCTCGTCGATCTTCACGGCGTCGTCGGTCTTGATGAGGCCGGAGAGGTTGGGGGCGCGCCGGCCGTCGCGCAGGAACCAGGGGATGTCGCGATCGGTGATGCGCTGCGCGAGCGCGTCGAGCGCGGGCGGGGCGGGCTCGCTGCGCCACTTGAGCCACACGTCGAGGCCGTAGGTGGCGCCGCTCTCCTCGTCCTTGGCCCAGCGGTCGAGGTGCTTCTTGAGGCTCGGCTCGTGGCGCGCGACGTCGTCCTCGGTGGGGATGCGCGCGTAGGCGGGGCCGCCGCGCGTCACGACGCCGTACATGTACGGGAGCTTGTGGGTGACGTCGGGGCGGCGGGACGCGGCGCGGACGATCTCGTGATCGAGGTCGAGGGTCGCGTCGGGGCCGAGGCACACGTAGCCGAACGGCTTGATCTTGCGGAAGCCCCCGGGGCAGCCGGCGGTGCCGGCGGGCTCGGGGTCGATCTCCACGATCGCGCCGGCGCGAAGGAAGCCGACGCGCTTCGCGTCGGTGCTGGGCCGGGCGTAGACGCGGGTGAGCATCGAGAGGCTCGCGAGCCGCGGGCTGCCCTCCGGGGGCGGCGCGGGCGGGGTGGCGACGCCGCTCAGCGAGACGATGGGCGGGCCCACGGGCTGGCCGGGCGGGGGCTCATCCTCGGCGGGGGCAGGGGAGGCGGGGGACGCCGAGGCGGCGGCGGAGGGCGCGGCGGCCGCGGGCTTCTGGACATCGCCGGGGCCCGGGAGCTCGCTCGGCGATTCGGGGGCGCTCCCGGACTGACCGCACCCCGGGAGGAGCGCGGCGAGGGCGAGGAGCGCGAAGGCACGGCGGCTCGCCGCGGGCGTGGCTGCGGCGCGCGTTCGGGGCGGCGTGTCCATGGCGGGGCGACCGTAGTGCACAGGAGGGGGAGGCTGGCCAGTTTTCGGCGGGCCCGTCGCGGCGTCTGGGTGAGCACCCGAGGCGCTCCCCGCGGCGGGCTCCGGAGGCCCTCCGGCAGGGTCCTGGATCGTCCGCGCGCCCTTCGCGAGGGGCGAGGGCAGGTCGCGACCTGCCGGAGCGGGCTCCGGAGGCCCTCCGGCAGGGTCTCGAATCGCCCGCACACCCCTCGCGAGGGGGCGGGAGCAGGTCGCGACGTGCCGGAGCGGGCCCCGGAGGCCCTCCGGTTCGGTTTCGGATCGACCCGACCCCCCTCTCGAGGGGGCGGGGACAGGTCGCGACGTGCCGGAGCGGGCCCCGGAGGCCCTCCGGTTCGGTTTCGGATCGACCCGGCCCCCCTCTCGAGGGGGCGGGGACAGGTCGCGACCTGCCGCGCGGGGCGCGACGCGTCAGGAGCTCCCGCCGGTGGACTCCATCCACGCGAGCCACTCGTTCGCCTCGCGCAGGGCGTCCGCCGCGGCCACGAGCGCGCCGTCGCCGCCGATCCGGGCCACGAGCGGCGCGAGCATCTCCACGCCTCCCCAGCCGCTCAGGGTCGACGCCAGCGTGACCGAGCCGGCGGCGTCGCCGAAGCTACCGGCGGAGATAGGCGGCGGCGCGGCCCTCCGGGGGACGACCGCTCGCCCGGGCGCACGCGCCCAGCAGCGCTCGGGCGGCCTCGACGAACCGCCGCTCGCAGAGGGCGGCGCCGTCCTCGCTCGCGGCCACCCAGGCCGCGCGCAGGGCCTCGTGCCGGAACCGGAGCGCGCTCCACCGCTCGCCCCACGCGATGACCGGATCGATCACGGCGCGGTGCGCGTCGAGCGCGGCGGCGAGCTCGGTCTCGTCCACGCCGAGGAGCGCCGCCGCGTCCCCGAGGTCGAGCGGCGCGAACGCGCGCGCGCCCGCCCGGACGAGGACGCGCTGCGCGCCGGACCCGTCGAGCGAGCCGAAGAAGCGGTCGATCACCGTGGCCTTGCCGGCGCCGGCCGGCCCGTACACGACGCAGGCGCCGGCGCGATCTCCGCCATGCCAGGCGCAGATCGCGTCGAAGGCTTCGCGTTGGCTGTGCCCGAACAAGCCGTGATCCATCGTTGCCTCCCGCTCCGCGCTGCTCGCCTGGTCGCTCAATAGCCCTTGGGTTTCCGGTACTTGCCGTACTGCCCTCGCTTGCCCTCGGCGCCCACCACCCCGTGGCCGATCTCGAGGTCCGCGAGCAGCTGGCCGCAGGAGTCGCAGGGGTCGACGCGCGGGCCCCCTTTCTCCTGGAAGGTCTCAGTAGCGGTACCGGTTGTAGAAGAGCCCAGTCTCCGCGTTGGCCTGTTGACCCAGGAGCCGTATCGGTGTCGCCGCCGTCCCGGCGCCCTCATGGCCCTCATCGGCTCGCTCCTGCGACGCGCGCGTCGTGGCTGGAGCCGCGCTGTCGATCGAACACCGCTCCAGTCACGACGCGCGCGCCGCTGGGCTAGGGCCGACCGAACCTGAGCAGCAGCCCGAGCCAGCCCCTCGCCAGGTAGAGGAGGTTGATCAGCACGTAGATCCAGAAGAACACGTCGAGCCGGTCGGCGAGCGCGAACGCCCAGATGTGGCTCGGGTAGTGGTTCAGGAAGCGCAGGAACGTCGTCACGAGCGCCGCCGCCCGGGCGACGGGTGACCGGGGGCGCTCCTCGGTGGCGGTCTCGTAGTACGCGGAGACCGACGTCTCCTTGCCGCTGATCTCCGGGCGGCGGACGAAGTTCGTCAGCGAGATGGCCGAGGCGATCACCGCGACGCCGACCACGCCGGCGAGCAGGAACCGCGGGTCGCCGGCGGGCCAGAGCGCCGCGTCGAGACCGAGCCCGCCGCCGTGGAAGAGGCGGATCGAGAGGGCGCCCGAGAGGAGCACCGCCTTGAGCTCGTCCGTGAAGAAGTCGAAGAGGTGGCCCTCCTTCGACGCGAGCTGCTTGTGGCGCGCGAGCATCCCGTCGGCGCAGTCGAGCAGGTAGCTCAGCTCGAGCACGGCGATCGCGACGAGGCCCCCCGACGCCGTGGGCAGCGCGACGAGCAGCGCGGCCGCCACCACGAACACGGCGAGGTTGAGCAGCGTGACCTGGTTCGGCGTGATCGCCGTCCGCGCGAGCAGCGCGACGACGCCGCCGGCGAGCGGGCGCATCAGGTACGTGTTGAAGAGCTGATCGTGCTTCTTCCGCGTGGCCAGGTAGATCTGCTTCGCTTCGCCGAGCATGCGGGGCGCATCCTAGTGCCGCGCGCTCGCGCCGCGCGCGAGAAATCCTGCCGGGCACGTGGCCGCCGCGCCGCGGCGGCGCCGCGCGGACCAGGGCTGTTCCCGCGGGGCCGCGCCCAGCGAATCGGCATCGCGGCGGGACGCGCGCAGCACAGAGGTGTTTCGTCGGCGCTTCACCAAGGTAACGCAGAGCTCGTCCGCCGTCGCTGTGCGCTCCCGTCGTGACCGCTTTGGCCCTGAGGCGAGGCCGCGGCGCGAGCCGCCGAGCGGCTTCCCTCGTGTGACGAGAACGTTTATCACAGTTCCTCATTCATTGAGCCGTTCCCCCGGGAACGAAGCAATCCGGCGGCATCCCCGCTGTTCAGTCGCGCACGGAGAAGATCGGATGAAGCGTTCCATTCGCGGTCTCACGCTCTCGCTGGCGCTCTTCGCAGGCCCGCTCGCGCACGCGCAGCCCGGCGAGCGGCCCGACGTCAACGCGTACCTGCTCGCGCCGAAGGCGGCGATCGCTCCGGCAGATCCGCGCGCCGCGGCCGCCGCGCGCGCCGGCGGGATCGTCACGGCCATCGACGAGCAGCGCGGCGTCCCGAGCTTCCTCTGGGCCGCGCAGGGGGGCGCGCCCGCCGTCGCCGCGGGCGTCAGGCCAGAGGCCGCCGCCCGGCTCCACCTGAGCCGGTTCGCGGGGGCCTACGGCCTGTCCAGGGCCGCGCTGGAGACGGCGCGGGTGGTCCACGTCCACGACCTCGGCCAGGGGCCCGTCATCGTCACGCTGCGCCAGCGCGTCGACGGCGCCGACGTGTTCCAGACCGACGTGAAGGTGCTCATGCGCCAGAACCTCGAGCTCGTCGCCATCTCCGGCAACCTCCACCCGGCGGCCGTGCCCGCGAAGGCGAGCTCGATCCGCCGCGCGTTCCGCCTCGCGCCGGCAGAGGCGCTCGCCGCCGCGCTCGAGGACCTCTACGGGATCCACCCCGGGCCGGGCGGCGTCGTCGACACCCAGCGCCGCACCGGCGATTACCACGCCCTCGACCTCGCGCCGACGAGCGCGCTCCGGGCCGCGAACCTCCACCTGGTCGAGCCGGCCCGCGTGAAGAAGGTCCAGTTCCCCATGCCGGACCGGCTGGTGCCGGCGTACTTCGTCGAGTTCATCTCGGGAAAGGTCAAGTCCGTCTCCTCGGACGCCTACGACTACGTGATCGCGGCCGACGACGGCCGCGTCCTCTACCGCCGCAACCTGATCGAGAACGACGCGTTCAACTACCGCGTCTGGGCCGAGACCACCGGGAACGGCCGGCCCCTCGATGGCCCCCAGGCCGACTTCGTGCCGCACCCGACCGGCGCGCCGGACGGGTCGCAGCCGGCGTTCATCCCGGCGCAGCTCGTCTCGATGGAAGGGTTCAACAGGAGCCCGGACGGCGGGGTCGATCCGTGGCTGCCGCCGAGCGCCGTCCAGACCCGCGGCAACAACGTCGATGCGTACGCGGACCACAAGGACCCGGACGGCTACTCGAACGGGGACATCCGGGCGGTCACGACCTCGGCCAGGACGTTCGACCACGTCTACGACCCCTCGCTCGAGCCGCTGTCGAGCGAGGCGCAGACGATGGCCGCCGTGACCCAGCTCTTCTACGTGAACAACTGGCTGCACGACTGGTACTACGACTCCGGCTTCACCGAGGCCGCCGGCAACGCCCAGCAGGACAACATGGGCCGCGGCGGCCTCGGCGGCGACCCGATGCTCGCCGAGGCGCAGGACGGCGCCCTCACGACGGAGTCGCCGCGCAACAACGCGAACATGAACGCGATGTCCGACGGCGCCTCGCCGCGGATGCAGATGTACCTCTGGAACAGCCAGGATGTCCGGCGCTCGCTGACGATCGCGCCCGGCGGCGCCAGCCTGAACACCGCCACGGCGTCGTTCGGGCCCGGCAACTTCAACCTCACCGCCGACGTCGCGCTGGTCGACGACGGCACGGACCCGAACCCGGACGACGCGGTGGATGGAACGCGCGACGGGTGCGAGGCGCCGCTCTACAACGTCGCGGGCAAGATCCTGCTCGTGGACCGGGGCGGCTGCACCTTCAAGCAGAAGGCCGTGAACGCCGAGGCGGCGGGCGCGGTCGCCCTGCTCATCGCCAACAACGCGCCCGGCGCGCCCGCTCCGGCGCTGGGGAACGGCGCGCCCGAGGACGCCGTCGTGAGCATCCCGGTGCTCTCCACCTCGTTCGAGGAGGGGAGCAGCCTCAAGGCGGCGGTCCTCGAGGGGCCGGTCACGGCCTCGATGGAGCGCGTCCTCGGGCTCGTGCGCGACGGCACGATCGACAACACCGTCACCGCCCACGAGTGGGGGCACTTCATCCACCGGCGCCTGACCCAGTGCGGCACCACGCAGTGCAGCGCGCAGAGCGAGGGCTGGGGCGACTTCCTCGCCCTGCACATGGCGCTCCGCGACGGCGACGACCTCGGCGGCACCTTCGCTACCTCGATCTACGCGTCAGAAGAGAGCGGCGACAGCGGCTACTTCGGCGGCCGCCGGGCGCCGTACACGGTCGACTTCGCGAAGAACGGGCTCACGTTCAAGCACATCTCCGATGGCGTGGCGCTCCCGGAGCACCCGATGATCGAGGGCGGCGGGCCGAAGAACTCCGAGGTCCACAACGCCGGCGAGATCTGGGCGCTCATGCTGTTCGAGGCCTACGTCGGGCTGCTCACGCGCGAGGAGGACGGCAGCCGCCTCTACTCGCACGACGAGGCGCGGCGGCTCATGTCGGACCTCGTGGTGGCGGGGCTGAAGCTCGCGCCGACTGACGCGACGTACACCGAGCAGCGCGACGCCCTGCTCGCGGCGGCGTACGCGCGCAGCGAGGGCGACATGCTCGCGCTCGCGACCGGCTTCGCGCGGCGCGGGGCGGGGACGTGCGCCGAGTCCGCGCCGCGCAGCTCGGACGATCTCGTCGGCGTGGTCGAGGGCTTCGAGCTGACCCCGCGGGGCGCGGTCTCGCTGGGGCAGCCGAACGACGGGGTGCGCTCGTGCGACGAGGACGGCTTCCTCGACGCCGGCGAGCGCGGCACGGTGACGCTCGAGGTGCGGAACGCGGGCCCGGTGCCGCTCCGCGGCGCGGGGGCGACCCTCTCCTCGACGAACGAGCACGTGTCGTTCCCGGACGGGACCGCGGTCGTGTTGCCCGAGATCCCCCCGTACGGGGCGCGGACGGTCGAGATCCAGGTCGAGGTGGACGAGGCCGTGGCCGCGATCGAGACGCTGGAGCTCCGCGTGGAGGTCGCCGCCCCCAGGGCGTGCGAGACGGAGATCATCGGCGTCGCCGGGGCGCGCCTCAACATCGACGACGCGCCGGGCACGTCGGCCGTCGAGTCGGTCGAGAGCGAGGTGCCCGTGTGGGTGAAGAACGGCGAGGAGGCGGACTCCGTCTGGTCGCGCGAGAAGACCGACCTGACGAACCACGCGTGGCGCGGCATCGATTTCCCGAGCCTGTCCGACACGCAGCTCGTCTCGCCGCCGCTCACGGTCGGGGCGACCGAGCCGCTCGTGATCACCTTCAGCCACCGCTACTCGTTCGAGATCACGCCGGCGACCGACGCCGCGGCGGCGATCCACTGGGACGGCGGGCTCATCGAGATCACCGACGACGATGGCGCGACGTGGAAGGACGTCGCGACGTACGCCGACCCAGGGTACGGCGGGCCGATCGGCAACACGGTCGACGAGCCGTCGGTGAACCCGCTCGCCGGCCGCGAGGGCTTCGTCGGGGCCAACGAGGGCTGGCCGGCGCCGGAGCAGGTGACGCTGGACCTCGGCACGGCGTTCGCGGGGAAGACCGTGAAGGTCCGCTTCCGCATCGGCACCGACGCCTACGCGGGCGATTTCGGCTGGGAGATCGACGACATCGAGGTCCGCGGCATCACCAACGAGCCGTTCGGCGCGCTCGTCCCCGACGCGCCCGGGTGCGGTGAGCCGCCGGTGGGCGAGGGCGGCGCCGGCGGCGAGGGCGGCGGCGTCGGCGGCGAGGGCGGCGTCGTGGGCGGCGACGGCGGCACCGGCGGCGATGGCACCGGCGGCGACGGAGGGGCCGCTGGCGGCGAGGGCGGGGCTGGCGGCAGCGGCGGCGTCGACGCGCCGACCGACAACCCCGCGCCGTCCGGCGATGACGACGGCTGCGGGTGCGAGGTCGCCGGCGGCCCGGCGACGGCGCCGACGACCGCGGCGCCGCTCGCCGCGCTCCTCGCCATGGCGCTGATGGGCGCGCGGCGGCGGCGCCGCGGGGTCGCCTGATCGGCGGCCGAGGCGCTCAGCGCCGCGCGGGGTGAGAGCCGGGCGCGCCCGCGTCCGGCGGCTCCTCGCTCCATTCGACGGCGATCGAGTCCTCCTTCGCGCTCGCCGGGCCCGCCCACTCGGTCGTGACAGCGTCCACGCTCACGGGCGGCTCCTCGCTCCACTCGACGGCGATGGTGTCGGCGACGGTGGGGCTGCTCGCCGGGCTCGCGCGGACCGTGGTGGGCCCGGCCTCGTCGTCACGGCCGGCGGGCGACTCCTGCCCGTGCAGCGTGATCGCGTCCGGATCGATCGCGCGCGCGAACCGCGACGCGTACGGGGGCGGCTCCCTGCGCAGGAGGGCGCGCACGTCCTCGAGCATGTGGCGCGCGTCGGGGTAGCGCTGGTCGCGGTCGAACGCGAGCGCGCGGTCGACGACGAGGCACACGTCGCGCGGCGTGCTCGGCGCGCGCTGCGCGAGGGGCGGCGCCGGCTCCTTGCCCATCTTCAGCAGGAGATCGAAATCGGTGCTCGCCTCGTGCACGTGGCGGCCGGCGATCAGGCGGAACATCGTGGCGCCGATCGCGAACAGGTCGGCGCGCGCGTCGATGTCGCGGCCCTTCGCCTGCTCCGGCGGCATGTACGGCGTCGTGCCGAGCACGATGCCCATCCGCGTGAGCTCGCCCTGGAGGCTGGAGTCCTGGCGGATCCGCGCGAGCCCGAAATCGAGCACCTTGATGCGCGGGCCGACGCCGGGCAGGGGCGTGCTCTCCGGGTCCTCGCGGACGACGAACAGGTTGGCCGGCTTGATGTCGCGGTGGATGATCCCCTGCGCGTGCGCCGCGCCGAGGGTGTCGAGCACCTGCGCGGCGAAGCGGAGCACCTCGGCCAGCGGGATGCCGCCGAGGCGGCGCTCGCGCTCGGCGAGCGACTCGCCCTCGAGCATCTCCATGACGAGGAACGGCGCGCCGTCCTCGGCGACGTCGATGTCGCGGATCTCGACGGCGCCGGGGTGGCGGAACCGGTTCGCGGCCTGCGCCTCGCGCTCGAACCGGTCGCAGATCTCCTTCGACTTCGCCGCCTGCGGGTGCAGGATCTTGAGCGCGTCGCGGCGCCCGATCCGGTGGACGCCGACGTAGACGGCGGCCATGCCGCCCGCGCCGAGCAGCCGCTCCAGCGTCCACTTGTTGCGGATCGTGGTCCCCACGCGTCGTAAGGCCGTGTCGCTGGTCATGGGGTCCTTGCTGCGCCCATGGAAGCGGCGCCGCCGCACGCGGTCAACGAGCATGCGCGGGTACGGCAGAGCTCGAGCGCCGAGACGGTCGTCTGCTCGCGCGCCGCGACGGTCGTGTGGTCGCGCGCGGGTCGCGTCCAGCGTAGCACGCCGCCCTCGGTCTCCCGAGGACATCGCCCCGGCCCGCGCCGTCCCGGCGCTCTCCGCCTCCCGCTTCCTCCCCACGGCCGCGCCGGCTACCCTCGGTGGGATGTTTCACCCCGTCGTGGACCGGTGGTTCCGCGGTCGCTTCGGCGCCCCCGCGCCCGCGCAGGAGCGCGCCTGGCCGGTCATCGCGGCCGGCCGCGACGCCCTGATCAGCGCGCCCACCGGCGCCGGCAAGACGCTCGCGGCGTTCCTCTTCTGCCTCGACCGGCTCGTCCGCGACGCGGCGCGGGGCGCGCTCGAGGACCGGACGGACGTCCTCTACATCTCGCCGCTGAAGGCGCTCTCCCACGACGTCCACCGCAACCTGGAGCAGCCGATCGCGGAGATCTCCGCGGCCATGAGGGAGGCGGGCCTGCCCGCGCCCGGCATCCGCGCCGTCGTGCGGACGGGCGACAGCCCCGCGCAGGAGCGGCGCGCCATGGCGGCCCGGCCGCCGCACGTGCTCGTCACCACGCCGGAGTCGGCGTTCATCCTGCTCACGAGCGAGTCGGGGCGGCGCGCGCTCTCGGGCGTGCGCACGGTGATCCTCGACGAGGTCCACGCCATCGCCGGCGACAAGCGCGGCGCCCACCTCGCCCTCTCGCTCGAGCGGCTCGAGGACCTCGTGGTCAGCCGCGGCGGCGCCCGGCCGCAGCGCGTCGGCCTCAGCGCCACCGTCCGCCCGATCGAGATCGCCGCGCGCCTCGTCGCCGGCGCGCGCGAGCTGCCCGAGATCGTCGACGTCGGGCAGCGGCGGGACCTCGACCTCGCCGTCGAGGTGCCCCGCGACGAGCTCGGCGCCGTCTGCACGAACGAGCAGTGGGCCGAGATCTACGACCGCATCGCGGCGCTCGCGCAGGGGGCGCGGTCGACCCTGGTGTTCGTCAACACGCGCCGCCTCGTCGAGCGGGTCGCGCACGCGCTCGCCGAGCGGCTCGGCGAGGACGTCGTGGCGGCCCACCACGGCAGCCTCTCGCGGACCCGGCGGCTCTCGGCCGAGCGGCGGCTCAAGGCGGGGGAGCTGCGCGTCGTCGTCGCGACCGCGTCGCTCGAGCTCGGCATCGACGTGGGCGCGGTCGACCTCGCCTGCCTCGTGGGCTCGCCGCGGTCGATCAACGTCGCGCTCCAGCGCATCGGCCGCTCGGGTCACGCGCTCGCCGCGACGCCGCGCGGGCGGCTCTTCCCGCTCACGCGCGACCAGCTCGTCGAGTGCGCGGCGATCGTGCGCGCGGCGCGGCGCGGCGAGCTCGATCGGATGGCGTCGCGCGAGGGGCCGCTCGACGTGCTCGCGCAGCAGATCATCGCCGCGTGCGCGTGCGAGGAGCGGGATGAGGACGCGCTCTACGACCTCGTCCGCCGGGCCGCGCCATACGCCGATCTGTCGCGCCGCGAGTTCGACGCGGTCGTGGCGATGGTGTGCGGCGGCGCCGCGTCCGCCGCGGAGGAGGGCGCCTCCGCCGCGCGGGGCGCGCGGCAGCGGGCCGGCTCGCTCGTCTACCGCGACGCGATCGGCCGCCGCCTGCGCGGGCGGCGCGGCGCGCGGCTCGCGGCGCTCACCTCGGGCGGGGCGATCCCGGACATCGCGGCCGTGGACGTGGTGCTCCAGCCCGACGGCACCAAGGTCGGCACGCTCGACGAGGACTTCGCGATCGAGTCGTCCGCGGGCGACGTGTTCCTGCTGGGCAACACCTCGTGGCGCGTGCTCCGCCTGGAGGGCGGGCAGATGTGGGTCGAGGACGCCCACGGCGCCGCGCCCACCGTGCCGTTCTGGCTGGGGGAGGCGCCGGCGCGCACGCCGGAGCTCTCGGCCGAGGTCGCCGCGCTCCGGGCCGAGGTCGCCGCGCGGCTCGAGGAGGAGCGGGCCGAGGGCGCGCCGCGGGGCCAGGGCGGCGGCGAGGAGGCGCGCGCGGCGCGATCGATCGCGGCCCGGTGGCTGATGGAGGCGTGCGCGCTCGACGCGCGGGGCGCGCTGCTCGTGCGCGACTACATCGAGGCGGGGCGCGCGGCGCTCGGCGCGGTCCCCGGCGGCGCGACCGTCGTGGTCGAGCGCTTCTTCGACGAGGCCGGGGGGCAGCAGATCGTCGTGCACACGCCGCTCGGCGGCCGCGTGAACCGCGCGCTCGGGCTCGCGCTCCGCAAGCGCTTCTGCCGCTCGTTCGACTTCGAGCTCCAGGCGGCGGCGACCGACGACGGCGTGCTGCTCTCGCTCTCGGCGGAGCACGGGCTGCCGATCGAGGAGGTGCTCGAGCTCGTCCGCCCCGAGGGCCTCGAGGAGGTGCTCGTCCAGGCGGCGCTCCAGGGCCCGATGTTCCGCACGCGCTTCCGCTGGGCCGCGTCGCGCGCGCTCGCGCTGCTGCGCTTCCGGGGCGGGCGGCGGGTCCCGCCGGCGCTCCAGCGCATGCGCGCCGACGACCTCTTGCTCTCGATCTTCCCCGAGCAGCAGGGCTGCCAGGACAACCACGGGATCTTCGCGCACATCGACCCGCCGGACCACCCGCTCGTCCGCGAGGCGCTGCGCGACTGCCTCGTCGAGCTGATGGACGTCGAGGGCTTGCGGGCGCTGCTCGTCGGCCTGCGGAGCGGCGCGATCCGGGTCGTCGCGCTCGACACGCCGGAGCCGAGCGTCTTCTCGCACGAGATCCTGAACGCGAACCCCTACGCGTTCCTCGACGACGCCCCGCTGGAGGAGCGGCGCGCCCGCGCCGTCCGGGTGCGCCGTGGGCTCCCGGCGGAGGTCGCCGAGCGGCTGGGCGGGCTCGATCCGGAGGTCATCGCCGAGGTGGTCGCCGAGGCGCGGCCCGACGTGCGCGACGCGGACGAGCTGCACGAGCTGCTGCTCGACCGGGTGGCGCTCCCCGCGGACGAGGGGATCCGGAGCGGCTACGCGCGGCTCTTCGAGGCGCTCTGCGCGGCCGGGAGGGCGGCGGAGGCGCGCGCGTCGCTGGGCGCAGGCGGCGCGGGCGGCGGCTCGCCGCGCGCGCCGCGCTGGGTCGCGACGGAGCGGCGGCCGCTGGTCGAGGCGATCTGGCCGGAGGCCGTGTTCGCGCCCGACGTCGTCGTGCCGCCCGCGCTGCGCGCGGCCGATGGGGTCGATCGCGGCGCGGCCATCACGGCCCTCGTGCGCGGCTTCCTGAGCGCTGCGGGGCCGGTCTCGACCGGGGAGCTCGCCCGCCGGCTCGACGTGCCCGCGCACGAGGCGCTGTCCGCGCTCGCGCGGATCGAGCTCGCGGGCGGGGCGCTGCGCGGGCGCTTCCGGTCGACCGCGCCGGACGGGTCGGCGCGCGCCGGCGCGGGCGAGGCGGACGCGCCGGGCGCGCCAGGCGCGGGCGGCGCGCCGGGGGTATCGGGCGAGCTGGGCGATCTGTCGATCGAGTGGTGCGACCGCCGCCTCCTCGCCCGCATCCATCGCCGAACGGTCACGGGGCTGCGCAAGGCGATCGAGCCGGCGACCGCGGCGGAGCTCATCCGGTTCCTCCTTGCGTGGCAGGGCGTGCGGCCGGGCACCCAGGCGCGCGGGCCCGGGGGCCTCGGGCGCGTGATCGAGCAGCTCCAGGGCTTCGAGCTCGCCGCCGGGGCGTGGGAGCGGGAGGTGCTGCCCGCGCGCGTCGCCGGCTACGATGAGGGGCTGCTCGACGCGCTCTGCCTGTCCGGCGAGGTCGCGTGGGGCCGCGTGGTCCCGCGCGAGGCGGCGGCGCCCACGCGCGCGGCGCCGATCACGCTGGCGCTGCGCCGCGACCTGCCGTGGCTCCTCGCGCCGCGCGAGCCCGAGGGCGACCCGCCGCCGGCGTCGCTCTCCGAGCCGGCGCAGGGCGTGCTGTCGTTCCTGTCGCGCGCGGGCGCGTCGTTCTTCGACGACATCGTCGCGGGCGCGGGCCGCTCGCGCGCCGAGGTCGAGGAGGCGCTCTGGGAGCTCGTCGCGGCCGGCCTCGTGACCGGCGACGGCTTCGCGGCCCTGCGCTCGCTGCTCGGCGGCGGCGGGGGCGCGGCCGTGGCCCTGGGCGCCGGGCGGCTGCGGGGCGGCGGGCGCCGGGCGGGCCCGGTCGCGTCGGGCCGATGGTCGCTCCTCCGGGCGCGCCCGGAGGCGTCCGCGCCCCTCGCCGGCGGCGCCGGAGGCGAGGGGAACGACGGCCTCGACGTGGTCGAGGCGCTCGCGCACCAGTACCTCCGCCGCTATGGCGTCGTCTGCCGCGAGCTGCTCGCGCGCGAGCCGCGGCCGCCGGCGTGGCGCGATCTCCTCCGGGTCTATCGGCGGCTCGAGATGTCCGGGGAGCTGCGGGGCGGCCACCTCATCGCGGGCTTCGTCGGCGAGCACTTCGCGCTGCCCGAGGCGCTCGACGCGCTCCGCGCCGTCCGGCGCGAG
Source organism: Sorangium sp. So ce406 (assembly GCF_051474675.1). NCBI lineage: Bacteria > Pseudomonadati > Myxococcota > Polyangiales > Polyangiaceae > Sorangium > Sorangium sp. So ce406. The sequence continues at coordinate 3,774,891 of NZ_CP150340.1, forward strand.
CCGCCGTCGGGCGAGATCGTCCAGCTGTGCGCGTGCGATCCGCTGAACCTCGTCGGCATCGTGACGCCGGGGCCGCGCATTCCGGCGGTGCTCGGCAACGTGGTCATCTACCGGGACGGTGTGCCGCTCCTGCCGCTCGCCGCGGCGCCGGGCGAGCGGCCGCGCGCCGTGGCCGCCGTCTCCGGCGCGGCGATGTGACCCGCGCCGCGCCAGGCTTCCGCGGAGCGACGGAGTCTTCGCCTGGCTCCTGGCGTGATGACGACAGGGATCGATCGCGAGGCGGTGACGAGCGCGGCTGCGCGCGGCCGCGGCGGGGACGTGGCGTCGACTTCGCCCCTATACTCGCGCCATGCCTTCATCCCATCTCACCACGTATCGTCGCGACTCGGTCGCTCGTGTCCTCGCGATGCTCTCGGCCGTCGCGCTCGGCGCCGCCTGCTCTCCCGAGGAGACGAAGCACGGCGGTGATGACGCCGGGGTGGGAGGAGGCGGCGCCGGCGGGAGCGACGCCGGCGCCGGCGCCGGAGCGCCCCAGCGGGCTCGGTTCCAGTGGGCGGTCCAGATCGGCGAGAGCGGCGTCGACTCGGCCGTGAGCGTCACGGTGGATCCGGAGGGCAACCCGATCGTCATCGGGCGGTTCTCCGGCACCATCGATCTCGGCGGCGGCCCCCTCGTCGCGCAGGGGGGCTCCGCGTCGTACCTCGCGAAGTTCGATCGAGACGGCAAACACCTCTGGAGCAAGGCGTTTCCCCTGAACCTCTCCGGCGGCCAGCACATCGCGCACAACCGCCGCAACGGGCTCTACGTGGGAGGGAGCTACTCCGGGAACCTCGATTTCGGCGGCAGGCCGCTGCCCGAGCTCAACGGCGGCGTCGCGATCGCGATGCTCGACTCCGGGTCCGGCAAACACCTCTGGAGCATGGGGTTCGGCGATGAATACGAGAAAGACCTCAGCTACGTTGCCCTGGACACCGCGTCATCGCTCTTCGTCTCCGGCTCGATGCGGGGCACGGCCGACTTCGGCGGCGGACCGATCGGCGACACGCTCGTCGGCAACGGTTTTTACCTCACCAAGTGGGATGGAGGGGGTACGCACCTCTTCACGAAGTACATCGACGATGGCAGGGCCTCGCTCGCGGCCGGCGGGCTGGCCGTGAGCGCGCGGGGCAACGTCGTGATGGCGGGCACGTTCGAGCAGAGCTTCACCGTTGTCCCCGAAGACCGCGCCAAGATGCCCTTGGCCTCCAGGGGAGGGCGAGACATCTTCTTCGCAATGCTCAATCCGGACCGCACGCTACGGTGGCAGCAGGCGTTCGGAGACAGCCTTGACGATTCGGCCTCTCAGGTGGCGTTCGACGGGGAGGGCAACGTGCTTCTGGCCGGCACGTTCCAGGGGAGCGTCGACTTCGGCGGCGACCCGGTCGTCGCGGTCGGCACGAACCCGAACTTCTTCGTCGCCAAGTTCAACGTGTCGGGGGTTCAGCTCTACAGCCGGGGCTTCGGCGACTCCGACATGCAGGACGCCGCGTCGATCGCGGTCGATCCGGCGGGGAACGCGGTCATCACGGGGACCTTCCGCGGGAGCATCGATCTCGACGGCGCCGTCCTCTCGAGCCAGGGCACGGCCCCGGACGCGAACGGACACCTCGCCGGGGGCGATGTCTTCATCGCGAAGCTCGGGCCCGACGGCAAGCACCTCTGGAGCCTGCGCGCCGGCGATCCCGACATGCAGGAGGCCGGGGGCGTGGCCGTCGGCCCCGGAGGCGAGGTGTTCGCCGTCGGCTCGTTCCGCGGCGCCGTCGACTTCGGCGGCGGGCCCATGGTCACGCGCGGCGAGGCCGATGGCTACCTGGTCAAGCTCGGCCCGTGAGCGTCGGGCGTACATTGCGCCCCAGGGCTGATGCGTCAATATCGTCGTCCAACAACGCGCTCGGGGGGGCGTTCCTGGTAATCCGAGGCCACCAGCATGTGGACTGCCCGCCCCGCGCTTCGACATCCCCTCGCATCCCAGCGCCGCACCCCGATCCGCACGTCAGACCACTTGAAGGTGCCCTGGACGGTGTGGGCCGCGCTCCTGGCCGTGCTGCAGTGTCTCGGGTGCGGCAAGGGCGCATCGGCTGAGCCCGGCGGCGCGAAGGCCGAGTCCGGGGGCAAGGCGGAGAAGGCTGCGCCAGATGCCAAGGAGGTGACGCTGGCTCCGGTGACGGAGCTCGTTGTTGAACAAACCATCGACATCTCGGGGACCCTGGACGCCGATGAGCAGGTGACGGTCGGGGCCAAGGTGCCAGGTCGGCTCGCGTCGATCTCGGTCGATCTCGCGAGCCCGGTCCAGCGGGATCAGGTCATCGCTCAGCTCGAGACGAGGGATTACGAGCTGCGGATCGAGCAGGCCGCGGCCGCGCTGGCGCAGAGCCGCGCCCAGCTCGGCTTGCCTCAGGACGGGCCTGACACAGAGCTCGACGTCGAGAGCACGGCCGTCGTGAGAGAGGCCCTCGCGACGTTGAAGGAGGCGCAGGCCAACCAGGTTCGCGCGCGGAACCTCGCCAAGGAAGGGCTGATGTCGGGCATGGACCGCGACGCGGCGGAGGCGGCGGCGGTCCGCGCGGAGACGGCCGTGCAGTCCGCCCGCGAGGAGGTGCGCATCCGCGAGGCGACGGTGCGCCAGCGGCGCTCCGAGCTGCGGATGGCGCGGCAGCAGCTCGCCGACGCCGTGGTGCGGTCGCCGATCGACGGCGTCGTGCAGATGCGGCGGGCGAGCGCGGGCCAGTTCCTGGCCGCGGGGGCGCCGATCGCGGACATCGTCCGCATCGACCCGCTGCGGCTGCGCGTGGCCATCCCGGAGACCGAGGCGGCCGGCGTGCGCGCCGGGCAGCAGGTGCGCGTCACCGTCCCGGGGGACACCGCCGTCCACGCCGGGACGGTCGCGCGCCTCGCGCCCGCGATCGACCCGCAGAGCCGGACGCTGCTCGTGGAGAGCGACATCAAGAACCCCGGCCACCTGCGGCCAGGCAGCCTCGTCACCGCGCAGATCGTCGTGACCTCGAAGCCGGCGCCGTCCGTGCCCGCGACAGCCATCGTCCGGTTCGCGGGCCTCGCGAAGGTGATCACAATCGAGAACGGCAAGGCGAAGGAGAAGCAGGTCGTCACCGGCAAGGCCGCGGGGGATCGCGTCGAGATCGTCTCCGGGATCGCGGTGGGGGAGTCGGTGGTCGCCCGCCCCGGCTCGCTCCAGCAAGGGCAGCCGGTGCGCGTGGTGGAGGGGAGCTAGATGCAAACGCTCGCCAGGATCTGCATCCAGCGGCCCGTGTTCGCCGCGATGCTGGGGCTCGCCCTCATCGTCGTCGGCGCCGTGGCGTACTTCCGGCTGGGCGTGGATCGCTTCCCCGCCGTGGACCTGCCGACCGTCTCGGTCCGCACCACGCTCCCCGGCGGCGCGCCCGAGGACGTCGAGGCGGAGATCACCGAGGAGATCGAGGAGGCGGTCAACACGGTCGAGGGGATCACCGAGCTCCGCTCGATCTCGTCGAGCGGCAGCTCCGTCGTCATCGCCACCTTCAACCTCGACCGCGACGTCGACTCGGCGGCGCAGGACGTGCGCGACCGCGTGCAGGCGGCGCTGCGCAGCCTGCCCGTGGGCACCGATCCGCCCATCATCGCGAAGCAGGACAACGACTCGACCCCGGTGATGACGATCGCCCTCTCCGCCGATCGCTCGATCCGGGAGCTCACCGAGATCGCCGACAAGCTCGTGCGCGTGCAGCTCGAGCGCTCGTCGGGCGTCGGCGAGGTGCGCGTCGTCGGCGGGCAGCAGCGCGCGATCAAGATCTGGCTCGACGCCGATCGGCTCGCCGCCTACGGCCTCCCTGCCACCGCCGTCCGCGAGGCCATCGTCCAGCAGAACGCGAACATCCCCGCGGGCAACGTCACGGGGAAGGAAGAAGAGCGGACGCTGCGCACGATGGGCCGCCTCGAGAACGCGGGCGACTTCGGCAACCTGGTCGTCGGCAACGTCGAGGGGAGGCCCGTCCGGGTGCGCGACATCGGCCGCGCCGAGGACGGCACCTACGAGCAGCGGTCGCTCGCGCGCCTCGACGGCAAGCCCACCGTCGTCCTCGACGTCGTGCGGCAATCGGGCGCCAACACGGTCGCGGTGATCGAGGCCGTGAAGGCGAACGTGGCGAAGCTCTCCGACCAGCTCCCGGCGGACGTGAAGCTCGAGGTGATCCGCGATCAGTCGGGCTACATCTACACGGCGCTGCACGAGATCAACGTGCACCTCGTCCTCGGCAGCTTCCTCGCGTGCGCGGTGGTCCTCCTGTTCATGAGGTCGTGGCGGTCCACGATCATCGCGGGCGTCGCCATCCCGACGTCGGTCGTCGCGACGTTCGGCATGATGTGGGCGCTCGACTTCACGCTGAACAGCGTGACGATGCTCGCGCTCGTCCTGATGGTGGGCATCGTCATCGACGACGCCATCGTCGTCCTCGAGAACATCTTCCGCTTCGTCGAGGAGAAGAAGATGGACTCCTTCGAGGCGGCCAGGGCCGCCACGCAGGAGATCGGGCTCGCCGTGCTCGCGACGACGCTGTCGCTCGTCGTCATCTTCGTCCCCGTGTCGTTCATGTCGTCGATCTCGGGGCGGTTCCTGTTCCAGTTCGGGATCACGGCCACGGTCGCGATCCTCGTGAGCCTGCTCGTCAGCTTCTCGCTGACCCCGATGATGAGCGCGCGCCTGCTCCGCAAGGAGGCGAGCCGCGCGCACGAGGCGGGGGAGGCGGGCGGCGAGGTGAAGACGCGCCGCGGCTTCTACGGCCGGCTCGAGGCCCGGTACACGGGCGCCCTCGAGTTCGCGATGCGGCACCGCGCGCTGGTCGCCATCTCCGCGCTCGTGGTGATGGCGTCGTCGGTGCCGCTCTACGGGCTCGTGAAGCAGGAGTACATCCCCTCCGGGGCGGACGACGCGGAGTTCGAGATCCGCGTCACGGCCCCGCTCAGCGCGAGCATCGGCGCGATGGACGACGTCATGCGGCGGATCGGCGACGACGTGCGCAGCGTGCGCGGGGTGCGCAGCGTGCTCGCCACGGCGGGCGGCGGCTTCGTGGGCGGCGTCAGCTCCGGCGAGGCGTTCGTCCGGATCGCCCCGCACGACGAGCGCACGTTCTCGCTGACGCGGCTGTTCCGGGAGACGCTCTCCGGCAACCCGCTCCGCGCGTTCAAGGACAACTACGCGCAGAAGGACGTGATGCAGGAGGTGCGGCGCAAGCTGCGCAAGTACACCGACCTCCGGATCTCGGTCCGCAACGTGCCGTCGTTCAACATCGGCGGCGGAAATTTCGAGATCGACTTCGCGATCCAGGGGCCGGACATCGAGGCGCTCGAGCGCTACGCGAACGAGCTCCGCGACCGCTCTGCGCAGCTCGGCGGCATCGTGGACGCGGACGTGACGCTGAAGATCGACCGGCCCGAGCTGCGGGTGCTCATCGATCGCGAGCGCGCCGCGGCGCTCGGGGTCCGGACCGAGGACATCGCGGGCGCGCTGCGCCTGATGGTGGGCGGAGATCAGGAGGTCTCGCGGTTCCGGGACGAGGAGGCCAACGAGAACTACGACGTGCAGCTCCGGCTCATCGAGGAGGATCGCGACGAGCTGGCCGCCGTCCGCCGCCTGTACGTGCCGCGGACGGCGCGCCCGTCGCCGGCGCCGCAGCCGGGGGGGGCCGGCGTCGCGGCGGCGCCCGCGGCCGGGGCGCCGCTGCTCCGGGGCGACCTGGTGCGCCTCGACAACCTGGTGCGCATCGAGGAGGCGAAGAGCCCGTCGCGCATCGACCGGCTCGATCGCCAGCGGGTCTCGAGCCTGCGGGCCGGCGTGGCGCCCGGCTATGCGCTGGCCGACCGGCTCGAGGCGCTGCGCGGCGCCGCGCGCGAGATGGACATGCCCTCGGCGTACACGACCAGCGTGCGCGGCCGCGGCGCGGAGCTGGAGCGCACGTTCGGCGAGTTCATCTGGGCGTTCCTCCTGTCGATCGTGCTCATGTACATGATCCTCGCGTCGCAGTTCGAGAGCCTCGTGCACCCGGTCACGATCCTGCTCTCGCTCCCGCTGTCGGTGCCGTTCGCGCTGCTGAGCCTCTGGGCCACCGGGAACACGCTCAACCTCTATTCGGCGCTCGGCTTCCTCGTGCTGTTCGGCGTGGTGAAGAAGAACTCGATCCTCCAGGTCGACCACATGAACAAGCTCCGCGCCGAGGGCATGCCGCGCGCGCAGGCGATCCTCCAGGCGAACCGCGACCGGCTGCGGCCCATCCTGATGACGACGCTGGCCCTGGTCGCGGGCATGCTGCCGCTCTGGCTGGGCACGGGCCCCGGCGCCGAGGAGCGCCACACCATCGCGGTGGTGGTCATCGGCGGCCAGTCGCTCAGCTTGCTGCTCACGCTGATCGTCACGCCGGTCTCGTACTCGCTGCTCGACGATCTCGCGCACAGCGAGCGCTGGGGCCGCGTCGGGGCCCGCGTGGCCTCGCTCCGCGACCGGGTGGTCGCGCAGGTCGGCCGGCTCGCCGCGCGCGTGCGGCGGACGACGTAGGTGGGGCGGGCGCTGGGCCGGCGCTCGTCAGCCCTTCGCGATGCCGAGCGCGGCCACGACCACCGAGGCCCAGCCCACGAGCAGCAGCAGCCCGCCGAGCGGCGTGACCCCGCCGAGGCTGCGGATGCCGGTCAGGGTCATCACGTAGAGGCTGCCGGAGAAGAGGAGCACGCCGCCCGCGAAGGAGAAGCCGGCGACGGTCGCCGCCGTCCCGCCGGTGCGCGCGGCGAGGTGCGCGGCGAGCGCGAGCGCGAGCGCGTGGACGAGGTGGTACTGGGCGCCGGTCTGCCACCAGGACGCGCGCAGCGCGCCGTCCGGCAGCGCGTCCAGCCGCGCCTTGAGGCCGTGGGAGCCGAAGGCGCCGAGCACCACCGCGAGGAAGCCGTAGGCGCCCGAGAGGAGGAAGAACAGGCGTTCCATCGGGCGCGGAGCTTAGCCCATGGCCACGGCGCGTCACCGGGCACGATGCCTCGATCGCCGCGCCTCCCGCCCGGGCCCCGGGGTTGACGGCGCGCGGGCCGTGCGGTCTCGTGGAGGGGCTCGGGGGAGGAGCGCAGCTGAGCCCCCGCGGAGGCCCGTGGGCATGGCGAGCGAGCCGGAGGAAAAGCAGGGCGCGGACCGGGAGCTCACGGCGCCGGGCGAGTCGCTCGCCGCGCGGGAGCGCGAGCTCCTCGCCAGGGACGGGAGCGATCTCCAGGGGTTGCGCACGAAGGTGCGGGCCTCGGTGGCGCTCGGCGTCCTCGGCCTGGCCCTCTACGCGGCGCACTTCGGCTCGTGGAAGACGTTCGCCGAGGCGTTCGCGGCGGGCATCCTCGTCACGGGCGCGGCGGCGCTCGTGGGCATCCTGCTCGGGTTTCTGTTCGGGATCCCGCGCACGCTGGTCGACGAGGGCGGCTCGTCGTCCGCGAGGACCGGCCCGTCCGCGCGCCCGGACGGCGTGGTGGCCGTCTACTCGCCCAACACGAACCTCGAGCAGATCTCCGACTGGCTCTCCAAGATCCTCGTCGGCGTCGGGCTCACGCAGCTCAACGACATCCCCTCCGCGCTGGTGCGCTTCTCGGTCTGGCTCGGCTCGGGCATGCCGGAGCACCCGGAGGCGGGGAAGTTCGCGCTCGGCGCCATCGCCTACGCGTCCGTCTTCGGCTTTCTGTACGGCTACATCTGGACGCGCGTGGTCCTGAGCCCGATGTTCCGGCGCGCCGACGAGCATCTCCGCAAGGCCATGGTCCGGCTGGCTATCGCCGAGCGCTCCGTGAACCAGGCGATCGCCGAGGCCGCCGTCGTCGAGCGCTCCGCCACGGAGACCTTCGAGCGCGCGCAGGCCAGGGCCGAGCAGGTCCTGCTCCAGGCGAAGCAGCGCGCCGAGCAGCTCGAGGGCACGCTGAAGCGGATGCTGGACCGGCTCTACGACCCCCCCGAGCTCATGGGGTACGCGGACACGATCCGCATCGCCGAGGAGCACATCGCGCGCGAAGGAGAGCCGGACAACTTCCTCTTCTGGCTGCGCTATGCGGCCGCGCAAGGCCAGCGCGCGGCCCGCGAGCCCAGGGTGTACGAGGAGGCGAAGCGATGCGCGCTCGAGGCGGCCCGCAAGGTCCTGGGCCAGAGCCCGGAGATGGGCCGCTACTGGCTCTCGCTCCTGTGGCACCCGGAGCACCCGCAGCGCACGCCCGGCGAGGACGATCTGCAGGTGTTCTTCGATGAGCCCGAGTTCAAGGCGCTGATCGGCAGCGAGCCCTACATCCCCGTGACGTGACGCGGTCCACGGCCCGCGCCCGTCGCCGCCGGTCGCCCGCCGTCCCTCCGTGGACCGCGCCTCAGCCGCCCTGCGCCGACCGCCGCGGGAAGATCGTCCCCCGGATCTCGGCGGGCGACGCGCCGAACGCCGCCGCGAGGTGGCCGAGGACGAGGCGGTTCAGCCGGCCGTCCGGCGGCGCCTTGACCGCGAACACGAACGCGGCGTCGACCGGCGTGCCGGCGTGCCTCGCCGCCCGCTCGGCGAGCGCCGCCGCCTCCGGCCCCGAGAGCTCCTCGCGCCGCGCCACGCGGATCTTCACGTAGAGCGCCGCCCGCATCAGCGCGTGGTAGCCGTGAATCCACGCCATCCAGCGCTCCTCCGGGCCCCCGGCGAGCGCCCGCGCGAGCGCCTCGCGCCGCCGCTCGATCTCGTCGAAGGGCAGGTTGTCGAGCTCGTTCAGCGCGCCGGGGAACTCCCCCGCGAGCGCGCGGAACACCTCCCTGCCCGGGATCGGCTCGCCGGCCGAGCGCGCGCGCCGGAGCTCCGCGAGCGTGCGGTACTTGCGGTCGAGCCGCGACAGCGCCTCCGGAGAGAGCCGCTCGCCGCCGTCGGGGCTCGCCGCGGACGTCACAGCCATCCGTGGGGGAACGCGAGCACGTCGCCGATCGATGAGGCGCCGAGGCACAGCGCGACGAGCCGATCGACCCCGAGCGCGTTGCCCGCCGCGGGCGGCATTCCCTCCTCGAGCGCGTCGAGGAAGCGCTCGTCGATCGGGTAGACCGGCTTGCCCTGGGCCGCCCGCGCCGCCTGATCGGCGAGCAGCCGCGCCCGCTGCTCGACAGGGTCGGTGAGCTCGCCGAATCCATTGCAGAGCTCGACGCCGCCGACATACAGCTCGAACCGCTCGCACACCCGCGGATCACCGGGCTTCAGCCGCGCGAGCGACGCGAACGGCGCGGGGAAATCGACGAGGAACACCGGGCGGGGCAGCGCCGCGAGCGCCGGCTCCACCTGATCCACCAGCAGGCGGAAGAACCGCTCCTCGTCGCGCGACGCGAGCGCGATCGCGTCGTCCGCGGGCACGCCCGCCCAGCGCGCGAACGCCTCGCCGACAGAGATGTGCGGAAACGGCCGCTCCAGGCTCACCTGCCTGCCGGCCGCCGAGATCGTGCCCCCTGCGCCGAGCGCGTCCGCCACGCGCTGTACGATCTCCTCCGTGTCGGACATCACCTCGTCCACACCCGCGAACGCGCGATACCATTCGAGCATCGTGAACTCCGGGTTGTGCCTGTCCCCGAGCTCCCCGCGGCGGAAGCAGCGCGCGAGCTGGAAGCAGCGCGGGACGCCGCCCGTGAGCAGCCGCTTCATCTGGTACTCCGGGCTCGTGATCAGGAAGGTCGGGCGCGCCGCCTGCACCTCGAACGCGTCGAGGTGGAGATCGAGCCCGGGGGAGGGGACCATGCTCGGCGTCTCGACCTCGAGGAACCCGCGCTCGGCGAACAGCGCCCGGATCGCCGCGAGCGCCGCGGCGCGCCGCGCGAGCGCCGCCCCGCGCCCGCGGTGGATCGCGCGCTCGGTCTCGCTCGACGGCGGCGCCGCGGCGCCCGCGCGCCCCCGCGGCGGCCTCCGCGGCGCGATCCGCTCGACGAGCCGCGCGGAGGCGAGCGCGCCGCCGGCCGGCGCCCCCTCGACGACCGCGAGGTCGCCGATCTCGATCGGCGCCGCGCCCGCGCCGTCCAGCGCGACGCGCACCGCGCCGAACGCGTCGCCGAGGACGACGGCGCCCTCCGCGACCTCGAGCACGCGGCCGCCGACGCGCACCCGGCCGGGCAGCGGCGCGCCGGCGGAGGCGACGTCGCTCGGGGCGAGCGTCTCCGGGAACCCGGTCAAGATGTTTGTTTCAGAGCGACCCACGGGGACCTGCGCCGGAAGTCCCGGAGACATACCACGCATGTCCACCAGATACGTCAGGCAAGAAGCCAACGACGGTCACAGATCCTCACGTTTCCGAGAGGGCGCCGCCTCGCTCCTCCTTGAAGACCCAACGTAACTCGATACGTTGGTCGCGCTCGTCGGTCCGGCCTCGCCGCGCCTCACGCGAGCGCTGCTTGCAGAAACCCAGCCGGAGAGAAGACCCATGAGACGACAGCTCCTCTTGCTTCCGTTGACCGCGCTCGCGACCCTCGTCTCTGCGGGGTCTGCCGCCGCGTCCGACTGGCACACGGTACCGCCGGGCTCGCCCGCAGCGGCGGTGTCCGCTCGCAGCGCGGCGGGCGCGCGCCAGGCGGCAGAGGTGTATCTGAAGCACGCTGCTTCCGAGCTCCGGCTTCACGGCGTCTCGCTGCGCTATCAAAAGGAGCTCCTGGCCGGGGAGCACCGCACTGTCCGGTTCGAGCAGGTCCACCTGGGGCTGCCCGTGCTCGGCGCCGCCGCGGCGGTCCGCGTCGCCCCCGACGGCCGCGTGACGACCGTGGTGCTCGACGTGGCGCGGGACCTGTCGGTGCCGACGGCGCCGAAGTATCGGGAGGAGGCCGCGCGGAGGGCGGTGGAGGCGACGTACGGGATGACGCTGGCGGAGCGGCCGAGCGCGGCGCTCGCGGTCTTCCCCGAGGCGGAGACGGCCGGCAAGCTCGTCTGGGTGGTCGACGTCCGGTCCGAGCGCGGCGGGGACCGCTACCTCGTGGACGCGCACACCGGGAGCATCGTCCACCGGCGTCCGCTCGCCGTCGACGCGCGCGGGCGCGTCTATCCGATCAGCGCCGCGGTCACGCCGCGGGTCGAGGACCGCGAGCTGACCGACCTCGACGCCGCGGATCCCCAGACCTTGAGCGGCTGGAGCGGCAACCTCAAGGTGGTGAATTACGTGGACGGCGACCTCCTGTCCGGCGTCCCGCTCACCCTGGAGCAGAGCGTGGAGCCGAACTCGGGCGAGGACTTCCTCTACAATCCCCCTGCGAGCGCCGACGACGCGCACGACCAGTTCGCGCAGGTCGGTATCTATTACCACCTCACCCGGATGCGCGATTACTTCAGGTCGACTCATCAGCTCGACACGACGGCGCCCAGCTGGAAGCTCGTCGCGGTCGCCAACATGCTGGAGTCGGGCCGGCCGATGGACAACGCGTTCTTCTCGCCGGAGGGCGTGGGAGCGCCCTTCGACGCGCCGAACCTCATCGCCATCGGCCAGGGCTCCTATTTCGACTTCTCGGACGACTCCGACGTGTTCCTCCACGAGTTCACTCACTACATCTCGGCCAACGCGGTCGGCTACAATGAGGGCCAGTTCGCGATCAACGAGTACGGGCTCTCGCCGTGGGGCGGCAGCATCGACGAGGGCCTCGCGGACTACTTCGCGTGCACGGTGAACGGCGACTCCACGCTCGGCGAGGCGACGCTCGAGCTCTTCGGGATGCAGCGCGAGCTCACGGACGACGCCAAGACGTGCCCTGACGACCTCGTCGGCGAGGTGCACGAGGACGGCGAGATGGTCGGCAGCGTCGCGTGGTCCTTGCGCGAGAGGTTCGGTCAGGTGGTGGGCGACAGGCTGGTCTGGAGCGCGATGACCCTGCTCACCCGCAACGCCTCGCTCGACGACTTCGCCCGGGCGCTCCAGACGGCGGCCGGCGACCTGGTGAGCGCCGGTGAGCTCTCGGCGGCGGACGCCAGCGCCGTGGACGCGCTCATCAAGAGCCGCGGCCTGGACGACTGCGACGAGGTGCTCGACCTGAGCGGCGGCAAGTCGCGGCGGACGCAGATGTTCGGCATCGACTCGCTGATCCTGGGCTCCGGGGCGTCGTGCGCGGAGGCCCGCGCGCAGATCAGCCTCCAGAGCCTCTTCCACTTCAAGAGCACGCCGGATCCGACAGCGAAGGGCATCCGCTTCACCGTGCAGCTCCAGCCCGCCGGCGGCCACGACCTCGAGTGGAACATCTACGTGAGGACCGGCCGTCATGTCGGCTTCACGTCGACCGGCTTCCTGCCGGCGGCCACGCGCTTCGATTACAGCGTGGAGAAGATCACGGACACGTACGGTGAGATCGTCATCGACGAGACCTCCGATCCGCCGTTCGACCCTGCGCAGACGTATTACATGGTGCTCGGTCACGGGAACTGTCCGCCCAGCATCGTGACGGCGGAGAGCGAGGATCTCGGGGTCGAGCCGCCGCCGGATCCGGTGGATCCGGTCGACCCGGTGGACCCCGCCGAGCCGGAGCCCGGCTCCTCGGGCGGCGCGACGCCGGGGCCGACCAAGTATCCGCCCGCGGATCCGCCGGCGGCGGGATGCGCGTGCCGCGCCGCCGCGCCGAGCGCGCCCGCCGCCCCGTGGGCGGCGCTCTCGGGGATCGCGCTCGCCGGAGCGGCGGTGCTCAGGCGGCGCGCCCGCGCGCGCCGGGCTGGCGGCTGAGCGGCGCGTCACGCGGCGCGCGCCGCACTTCGCGGCGCGCGCCCTCCACCGCGGGGCGCGGGCGCTCTGCGGGTACCTCGGGTCACACATCTTGCCAGGGATCTGCCTCGTGAGAGGAGAGAGGTGCAACGCCAAGGCGCAAAGACGCCAAGGCGCAAAAATTCATGGCATTGTTGTTGTTTTGCGCCTTGGCGTCTTTGCGCCTTGGCGTTGAAATCCCCATCCGGACCCACGGTCGGGCTCCTGGCGGGCGGAACTGGTGCGTGAGCCCCTCGACTCGACACCGGAGCGCCCATGCCTCTTGATCGGCGCGCTGGCCCGACGGAGCTGGATCGTCTCTGACGAGGTGAGCTGAGCTTGCTGGCGCACTGTGCTGAGCGCGCGTGCGCCTGGCTTCTACTGGACTGGTGCGGCGTCCGCGTCCGCTGCGTTAACGCCCGCCGGCGCCGCCGCCCGCGCCACCGGCGCCGCCGCCCGCGCCACCGGCACCGCCGCCCGCGCCACCGGCACCGCCCGCACCGCCGTTGCCGCCACCGGTGCCGCCCGCACCGCCGTTGCCGCCGCCAGCGCCGCCGGCGCCGCCAGCACCGCCCGCGCCGCCGGTGCCCGTGGCAGTGCTCGTCGTCGTGGTCGTGCTGGTGTTGCCGGCCGACGGCTCCAGCGAGGGGTCGCAAGCCTGCGTGATCACGCCGGGTCGGCAGCAGCGATATTGTTGCTGTTGCTGGCCGATGGCCGTGCACTCGAGGCCGGCCGAGCAGTCCTCGCTGCCGTTCGCGATGTCGCAGGGCTCGCCCTCGCGCTGGTCGCTGCAGCTCGCGGCGGAGGCGAGGAAGGCCGCGGCGAGCGCGGCCAGGAGGAGCGCGGGGCGCAGGGCGTTGCGCGACGTCTTCAGGGCTTTCACGCGCGCTGGTCTAGCAGAACCCGGCGGGCTTGCCTATTGCCCATCTACGGCGGAGGAGCCGCCCGGTTCTTGGCGTCGATCGCGTCGATGAACAGCCCCATGTACTGCGCTGCGCTCGTGATCGAGAAGATGAGCGACAGATAGATGAGCAGCCGCCCCACGTGCACCACGTCGACCTCGCCGAAGTCGACGCCGAGGTGAATCCGGTACGGGTACCCGAGGATCAGGCAGACGATGCCGATCATCTGCAGCGCCGTCTTGATCTTCCCGCCGTCGCCCGCCGCGATGACGAGCCCCTCCGTCGACGCGATCGAGCGGAGCGCCGTGATCGTGATCTCGCGCGAGATGAGCAGCACCACCGCCCACGCCGGGATCCGGCCCATCGGGACCAGCCACACCAGCGTGCTGGCGACGATGAGCTTGTCGGCGAGCGGATCGAGGAACTTGCCGAGCACGCTCACGAGGCCCTGCCGCCGCGCCAGGTAGCCGTCGAGCATGTCCGTGAGCGCCGCGAGCGAGTAGACGCACGCGGCCCAGAAGCAGTCGCGCGGCGCGCCCCTCGAGAGGAGCAGGAGGACGGCCGGGATCATGACGATCCGCGCGAACGTCAGCAGGTTCGGGAGGTTCTTTGCGTCCTCCCAGAGCGTCCTCCGCCGCTGCGCCTTGATGCCCCGCAGGGACGTGCCCGCGCTAGCGACCATCGACGAGAACCATCCCCTCTCCACCGAACGTCACGAAGCCCTGCATCCCTCCGGGCGCCTCGGTCGCGGGCAGCGTGCGCGGCAGGAGCCGCCCCATCCACCCGAGCACCGCGGTCGCGCGCGTCGACGTCGGCCGCGACGGCGTGATCTCGAGCGCGGCCGCGCGCTCGGGCACCGAGAGCACCACGTGGCCGCGTCCGCGGAGCTGCACCATCGCGACCGCCTCGCCGTCGCCGGCCGGCAGGCGGCCGTTCTCGTAGCCGATCGGCAGCTCGAAGCCGATGAGGACGTCCTCGCGCAGGTAGATCGGCTCTTCCCCGAGCGTCACGGCGTGGAGCCGCCGCCCCTCCGGCGCGCCGAGCACGAGCTCGCAGCGACCGCCGATCTCCACGAACGGCGTGCTCGGCCCGCCGAGCGGCTCGTCGAAGATGCGGCCGCGCGCCTGCCGCTTCAGCACGTGCGTCGCCGTCCCGGAGTGCACGCTCATCGTGCGCAGCCCGTCGATCCGGGCCACGAAGCCCTTCGCCGCTTGCACGAGGACGACGCCGGTCGCGTGCCGCGCGATCGCGACGTCGCGCGGGAAGGTCAGCAGCCGCTCGCGCACGAGCCCCAGCAACGTCTCCGGCGGCTGCGACACGAGCGGCGCCGTGGCCGGCTGCGGCGTCGCGGGCGCCGCCGTGGGAGGCGGCAGCGACGACGACCTCGCGGCGACCTTCCTGCTCGCCAGCGACGCCTCGCTCGTCGCGGGGACGGAGACCGCGAAGCGGCCCGTGGGAGAGGGCTCCTCGGGCGCGACCGAGCCGCGGCGCACGAACGGCTGCGCGCCGCCTGCGGGCGGCGCCTGCACCGCCGGCATCGACGGGACCGTCGGCGCCGCGCCGCCCCTCGGGCCGGGCGCTCTGCTCACGCTCGCCACGCTCGCCACGCTCGCCGCGGCTCCCGTGCGGCCGTCTGCCCCGAGGCTCCGGACCGACGGCGGCGCCGGGATGGTCGCCATCGTCTCGCGGCCAGGCTCGATCGCCGACCAGGTCCCGGACGGGATGCGCGGCAGATCCGAGTCGTGCCTGAAGCCCGCGCCGGCGCGATCGAGCGCCTGCACCGCCTCGCCGGCGGCGCGCTGCACCTCGGCGCGCGCCTCGGCCTTGGCCTCGACCGGCGGCTGATCCTCGGTGTCGGGCGGCTCGATCGGGTACCTGCCCGTGCCGCCGCCCGTCATGTCGAGGAGGCGGCGCGCCATCGCGTCGTGGCCGCCCGCCGCGAAGGCGTGGCTCGCGCGCTCGTAGTCGCCCATGCGCTGGAACGCGAGCCCCAGGTAGCCCCAGGCGCGCTGGTGCTTCGGGTTCTGCTCGAGCGCCTTCTCCAGCTCGGATCGCGCCTGCGCCGGCTGCCCGGTCTTGAGGTACGAGAGCGCGAGGTTGATGCGCGGCTCGACCGCCTCCGGGTGGGCCTGGATCAGCCGCTCATAGATCGCGATCGCGCGCGGGTAGAGCCCGAGCCGGAAGTAGACGATGCCGAGGAGATCCTGCCCCTTGGGATCGCTCGGCTGGAGCGAGAGGGCGCGCTCGAGCTCCGCCTTCGCGGCGTGGACCCGGTTGTCCTGCAGGAGCTCGCTGCCCCGGTGCAGGTGGAACAGGAACTCCTCCGCTGCGACTTCGCGGGTGGAAGGCCGGGGGTCGTCGCGCTCGGGCATCGTCGGCTGGATCGTACACGAAAACGCGCACGCGCCGTCAGGCGCTCGCCGCCTCGATCGCTTCGGCGAGCGTGAACGCCCCCTCGTAGAGCGCGCGGCCCACGATCACGCCGCTGACCCCGGGGATCTGCGCGAGCGCGCGGAGGTGGGCGAGCGAGCCGACGCCGCCGGAGGCGAGCACGGGGAAGCCGCATGAGCCGGCGAGCTCACGCGTGGCCTCCAGGTTCGGCCCGACCTGCGTTCCGTCGCGGGAGACATCGGTGTAGAGGAGCGCGGCGATCGGGGAGCCGGCGAGCGCGCGGGCGACGTCGAGCGCCGTGACCGAGGAGACCTGCTCCCAGCCCTGCACGGCCACGCGCCCGTCCTTCGCGTCGACGGCGACCACGACGCGCCCCGGGAAGCGGCCGGCGAGGTCGCGCACGAGCGCCGGATCGTTCACCGCGGCGGTCCCGAGCACGATGCGGTCGGCGCCGAGCGAGAGGTAGCTCTCGGCCGCGGCGGCGGAGCGGATGCCGCCGCCCACCTGCACGCTGCCGCCGTCCACGCCGAACGCCGCGATGATCGCGCGGACCGCGTCGGCTTGCACGGGCATGCCGGCCCGGGCTCCTTCGAGATCGACCACGTGGAGCCGATCGCAGGCGCGGCGGAGGCGGGCGGCGAGCGCCGCGGGGTCCTGGTCGTAGACGGTGACCTGATCGTAGCGTCCCTGGTGGAGGCGCACGGCCTGGCCGCCGAGGAGATCGATGGCGGGGATGAGCTGCACGCCGCGGGTCTAGCGCGCCTCTGCGCCCGCGGGTAGAGGCGGCGGGGGCGGGCGACGCTCGCCGCGCCGTCCCGTCGCCCGGCCGCCGCGCCGCGGCGTCACCACGCCCCGCGCGCGCCGATCACCACGCCGTCCGGCCCTGCCGCGAGCACCCCGGCGCGGATCCGCCTTGACGCCGCGCCGGCGGCCTCCTCGTCCTGCTTCGGCTCGGTCAGGAAGAGCACCGCCGCCGCCCCGAGCCCGGCCAGCCCCACGCCGAAGCCGATCGTGCTGACGAGCCCCGTGGTGCTCGCGCTCTCCGACGCGTCGATCCCCGTCTGGTCGCACGCCGTCTCGTCGCTCACGCCGATCGCGCTGCCGCAGTGCTCCTCGACGACGCTCTTCTTGCCGAGCGTGAGCGCGCCCGTCACCCCGCCGAGCACGAGCCCCGCCACGCCCACGCCGCCCGCCACGAAGGCGGCCGCTCGCCGCCCCGAGATGCCGCCGGACGGCGCCGCCGTCGGGGCGCCGTTCACCTGCAGCTCCACGCGCTTCTTCTCGCCCTCGGCGAGCTGGATCCGCGTCTCCCACACGGGCCCTCCCGGCGCCTGCGTCGACACGACGTGCTCGCCCGGCTCCACCGGCACGCCCTTGCTGAGCAGGGCGCTGTCCACGACGCGGCCGTCGCGCTTCACCACCGTCCCAGCGGGCGCTCCCGGCGGGAGGGACAGCGAGAGCTCCGGCACGAGCGGGCCCAGCCGCTCGCGTTCCTTCCGGGCCACCTTCGCGCGCTCGCCTTGCCGGCTCTTCTGATCCGGCGTCATCTGCTCGTACTGCGCCAGGTAGTCCCCGAAGCGCGTGAACGCGCTCGCGACGCGGCCCCACCTCGACTCGCAGATCGCCAGCGTGAAGAGCGCCCCCGGCTTCGGCTCGAGCCGATGGCTCTCGGCGATGGACGCGCAGCCGGTCTCGTACTTGCCAGCCTCCATGTCGGCGAGGCCTCGGTCGAAGAGGGCCTCCGCCGCGCTCTCCTGCGCCGCGGCGGGCGTCGCGGCGGCGAGGGGGCAGAGGACGAGGGCGAGAGGAGCGATCCGGCGCAGGCAACGTGTCATGTTCTGGCGCATCCACAGGGCGAAGGGTCAACCGGCGTGCTCGAGCGTCGAGCCGACGTCGCGGCGTACATCGAACCTCAATCCCGCCCGAGCAAGGGAACTTTGGGGCGAGGCGGCGGGGGCCGTCGCTCGCCCGGAGGCGGCTTCGGCGTGGCCCTCGGCGGCGCGGTCGCGGTCGCGCGCGCGGGCGGCGCCGCGCTGGCGCTCGCGCTGGGCGCGGGCCGGTCGGGCTCCGCCACGGGCGCCGGCGCCGCGTCGGGGGCCGCCGTCGAGGGCTCCGCCGGCCGCGGCGCGGTCGGCGCCGGCGTGATCGTGGCGCTGGCCGCGCCGGCGTCGGGCGCCGCGTCTTCCGGCGACGCCGCCACGGCCGCCTCGGGCTCGCTCCCGGCGCGGAGCACGAGCCAGCTCCCCATGCCGAGCACCCCGAGGCCCAGGACGGCCGCTGCGGCGACGATCGGCGTCCGGCTCGGCCTCACCGGCACGAGCGCCCCCCCCGTGACGGAGGTCACCGAGGTCTCCATCATGGTCGCCGCGAGGGGCACGCCCGCCGAGCGAGACGGGTGATCCGGAGGGCCCATCGGCGCGACGCCGGTCATCGCGGGCGCCGTGGTCATCGCGGGCGCCGTCGTCGCCTGCGCCGCGCTCGCGGGCGTCATCATCGCGGGCGCCGTCGTCCCGTGCATCCCCATCGCGAGCGCCGTCGTCCCGGGCGTCGTCGGCATCGGCGTCGCGAGCACCGGCGTGGGGGAGCTGCCCAGCGACCAGGGCGGCGCGCTCGCGCGGGGCGCCGGCCCGCTGCTCGCCGTGGCGACGCCGAGCACGTCGGAGAGCGCCTGCGCCGCCTCGCTCGCGGTGCGGAACCGCGCCGCAGGATCGACGGCCGTGGCCCGGGCGAACCACGCGTCGAAGCTCGGCGGCAGCACCACGCGATTCGCCATCGCCCGCTTCACCGGGGACTCCTGCGGCCCGTGGACGACCACGAGCGCGAACGCGATCACGTCGCCCGCGCTGAGCGCCTCCGGGCTCCAGTACGGCGTCCCGACGAGGAGCGTGTACGCGATCATCCCGAGCGCGTAGATGTCCACGGCGCTGGTGAGCTTCGTGTCGACGCGGAACTGCTCGGGCGCCATGTAGATGGGCGTCCCGAGGCTCCGCGTCACGCCGGCCGCGGTCCCGCCCTCGGCGAGCAGCTTCGCCACGCCGAAATCGAGGATCTTCATGCGGGGCGTCCCGTCGTCCCGCTGGGTCACGAACAGGTTCTCGGGCTTCAGGTCCCGGTGGATGATGGATGCGGCGTGGGTCCGGTCGAGGGCGGACGCCGTCTGCTGGAGGATCGTCGCGATCTCGCCGGGCGGCAGCCTGCCGAGGCGCTTCAGGCGCTTGCCGAGCTCCTCGCCGCGCAGCAGCTCCATGACGAGGAACGGCATCCCGGTCGCCTCGTCGATGCCGGCGTCGAACACGTCGACGATGTACTCGCTCTCGATGTCGGCCGTGATCTGCGCCTCGCGCTTGAAGCGGCTGCGCATCTCCTCGCTCTGGAAGAGGTACGCGTGCATCACCTTGAGCGCCCGGCGGCGGTTCGTCTCGAGGTGCACCGCCTCGTAGACGGACCCCATCGCGCCGAGGGCGAGGAGGCGCACGACGCGATAGCGGTGCGCAAAGACCGTTCCGTCCGCGAGCGTGGCCGACACGGCGGGAGGGTCGCGCGCGCCGGCGGTCGCGTCAAGGATCCAGGACCGGCGGAGGTCAGCGTGCCGCGCCTGTCCCTGCCGGCGCGCGCCTCGACCGTCCGAGCACCGCGCTCTCGCGCACCGCAGCCCGGCGCCGGCGTATTCGCCTGTCGGGGAGCGCTCCTGGGAGGCGGAGGTGAGCAAGGTCGCCCCCCTCGCTGCGCCAGCACGCCCCAGATCATGGGGTTCGCGTCCGGGGGGATGACGGTGCGGTCATCGCACTCGAGCGGGTCGTCCTCTGCGTACGAGTCCAGCACCCTCACCCACACGTCCCCTCGGCGCGTGTCGACCGGCAGATGCGGTCTCGAGACGAGCGTCGCGACTCCCACGCTCCTCGTGGCAGGCTCCGGCCGCGAGCGTCGCTCGACACGGCCTCACCGGAGCGGCGCCGCGCGCGATCGAACGTGGCCAGTCGCGGGCGATCGCGAGAACCGGCCGCCACCGGGCGGACTCCGCGGCTCCGGCCTTGCTCCGGGAGCCTCCAGCGGTTCTTCTGAGCGCGCCGCGTGGGGACGGGCGCAGGTCGCGAACGGCGTGGCGCAGCGCCGAGGGGTACTGGTAGAGTCGTGGCCGGGCTCGATTTCGACGTGGCCAGGAGCAGCGAGCGGGCGTGAGGCAAGCGGGTCACGACGGAGCAGTTGAGCCCGATGCAGGGCGATCGGACACCATCCTGATCGTCGACGACGTGCCCGCCAACCTCGCGGTCGCCGTCGCTCACCTGGAAGATCAGGGGTTCGAGATCGCGATCGCGCAGGACGGTGAGGAGGCCCTGGAGCGGGCCGAGCTCCTGCGGCCGGATCTGATCCTGCTCGACGTCATGCTGATGCCCGGGATGGACGGCCTGGAGACGTGCCGGCGCCTGAAGGCGCGCGCGAGCACCCGAGAGACCCCCGTGATCTTCATGACCGCCCTGGCGGAGACCGCCGACAAGATCGCCGGCTTCGAGGCCGGCGGCGTCGACTATGTCACCAAGCCGTTCCAGCTCGACGAGGTCGTCGCGCGCGTCAAGACGCACCTCACCATGCACGCGATGCGCAGGAAGATCGAGGCGCAGAACGCGCAACTCCAGCGCGAGATCGCCATGCGCGAGCAGTTCGAGGCCGCGCTGCGGCTCGCCCATGACGCCCTGGAGCAGCGGGTCGAGGAGCGCACGAACGAGCTCGCCGCCGCGAATGCCACGCTCCAGGAGCAGGTCGCC
Source organism: Sorangium sp. So ce406 (assembly GCF_051474675.1). Classification (NCBI taxonomy): domain Bacteria; kingdom Pseudomonadati; phylum Myxococcota; order Polyangiales; family Polyangiaceae; genus Sorangium; species Sorangium sp. So ce406. The sequence continues at coordinate 3,795,688 of NZ_CP150340.1, forward strand.
GAGCGCAAGCGGGCCCTCGTGGCCTTGCGCGAGAGCCAGGAGCTCCTCCGGGCGGTCATCGACAACTCGACGGCCATCGTCTACGTGAAGGACGCGGAGGGGCGGTATCTGCTGATCAACCGCCATTACGAGAAGCTCTTTCACGTGACCGAGGCGTCGGTCCTGGGCCGGACCGATCACGATGTGTTCCCCCGCGCGCAAGCCGACGCGTTCCGCTCCCTCGATCGGCGGGTGCTGGAGGCCCGGACGCCGCAACAGGCCGAGGAGCACGTGATGCAGGATGACGGCCTGCACACGTACATCTCGGTCAAGTGCCCGCTGTACGACGCCGCCGGCCGCCCGTACGCCGTTTGCGGGATATCGACCGACATCACCGAGCGCAAGCGCGCGGAGGAGGAGCGGGAGGCGCTCCTCGCCCGCGAGCAGGCCGCGCGCGAGAAGGCCGAGGCCGCCGATCGCCTGAAGGACGAGTTCCTCGCGACGCTCAGCCATGAGCTGCGCACGCCGCTCACCTCGATCGTCGGCTGGGCGCAGCTCCTGCGCAACGGCGTCGTGGACGCGGCCACGCTGCGGCGCGGCTGCGAGTCCATCGAGCGCAATGGCTGGGCCGAGCTGCAGATCATCGAGGATCTGCTCGACGTCTCCGCGATCGTCACCGGCAAGATGACCTTGAAGGCGCGTCCGGTCTGCCTCGCCTCCGTCCTCCGCGCGGCGCTCGACACGCTGAAGCTGGCCGCCGAGGCCAAGGGCGTCAGCGTCTCGATGTCATCGAGTCCGACGGTCGGGAGGGTCTGGGGCGACGGCGGTCGCTTGCAGCAGGTCGTCTGGAATCTGCTGAGCAACGCCATCAAATTCACGCCCTCCGGCGGGCGCGTCACCGCGTCGCTCGAGGAGGTCGGCGGCGTGGCGCAGATCCGCGTCAGCGACACCGGGGAGGGGATCAGCGCGGCGTTTCTGCCTCACGTGTTCGAGCGGTTTCGCCAGGCGGACAGCTCGATCCAGCGCGAGCGCGGCGGGCTCGGGCTCGGGCTCTCCATCGTGCGGCACCTCGTGGAGCTGCACGGCGGCACGGTTCGCGGCGAGAGCGATGGGCCGGGGCAGGGCGCGACGTTCACGGTCGAGCTCCCGCTCATGCCGGCGATCGAGCAGCCCGCTGCGCCGGGCACCGCCGGCGCGAGGGGGGGCGGCGAGGGGGCCTCCACGCGGGCCCTGGCCGGCATGCGCGTCGTGGTGATCGACGACGAGCCCGACATGCGGGAGCTGATGACGCGCCTCCTCGCAGGGGCGGGCGCCGAGGTCCGCGTGGCCGGGGTCGCGCGGGAGGGCTTCGAGCTGGTCGAGCCGTGGCGGCCCGACGTCATCGTGAGCGACATCGGCCTGCCCGGCGAGGACGGTCACGCGTTGATCCGCCGTGTCCGCGCGCTGCCCGCCGAGCGTGGCGGCAAGACGCCCGCGGTCGCGCTGACCGCCCATGCCGGCCAGGGCGCGCGCGAGCAGACGCTGTCGGAGGGCTACCAGGTACACATCGCCAAGCCTGTCGATCCCGCCACGCTCATCGAGGTGATCGCCAGCCTGGCCACCCTCGGCAGGGCCGATCTCTCCCGCGCGTAGCGGGATCGAGCGCGGCGGCGCGCGGCGCTCGGCAGTCCGGCCGCATCGCGGGCCGTCCGCGCTGCCGCCGTGGGTCCGTCCCGCGCGCCGGCGCTGGCGTATCGAGCGGGCTCTTCGCTCGCGCGGCCGGGCTCTTCCGCTGCTGTCGGGGCGCATCGCGGCGGCCGATCGCCGTCGCGGCCGCGCGCCCGGCCGTGTCGGGCGGCACGCGGCCGGGCAGGCGTCGGTTGCGCGACGTCGACGGGCGGATACCATCGCTCGCCGACGATGGCTGTGCTGACGCTCGAGCAAGCGGCGCGCCCGCTCCGGCAGGCGTACCGGGACGGCCGCCTCATTCCTTTTCTTGGCGCAGGCTTCTCTGCCCCGCTCCGGCTGCCGATGTGGAAGGAGCTGATGGGGTGGATGGGCGAGGCGCTCGGCTTCGAGCCCGCGCTCTTCGAGCTGCATGGCCTCGCCCCGCAGCTCGCCGGCTTCTTCGCGCGGGAGTGTGAGGGCGGCCTCGACAGCTTCATCGCCGAGATGCGCGCGCGCTTTCACGCGCGCGAGGTCGACGAGCGCCGCAGGAGCTCGCCCCAGCACAAGGCGCTGGCGCGCCGCGATTTCACGACCATCTACACGACGAACTTCGAGCACCACATCGAGGAGGCGCTGCGCGACGCGGGCAAGCCGGTCGTCCCCCTCTCCAAATTCGACGATTTCGCGCGGTGCCCCGCCCAGGGCGTGTGCCAGGTCATCAAGTTTCATGGCGATCTCGACTGGCCCGAGACGGTGGTGCTGACCGAGTCCCAGTACTTCAGCCGCCTCCGGCTCGAGGCGGCGCCCGACCAGCGCCTGCGGGCGGATCTGCTCAGCAACAGCTTCCTCTTCCTCGGCTACAGCTTCAGCGACGTGGACATCCGGTACATCTGGTACCGCATGGAGCAGATGCGCATCGAGGGCAGCTCTCCTGGCGCGAAGCGAGCGCCGAACCGCCGTGGCTACTGGGCGACCTTCGGCGCCGGGCTCGTCCAGCCGGCGCTGCTCGAGGACTGGCACATCGACGTGATCGAGCTCGACCCGAACGACAAGACGAAGAGCGTCGTGGATCTGCTCGACGCGCTGGACGGATGAGGGCGACGGCGATGGTCTATTTCGTCTCCTCGAACGAGAGGAAGCTCGAGGACATGGTCCACGCCTGGCAGGGCGGCCCGACGCCGTTGCGTCTGCTGCTCCTCGATGTGCCCGAGGTCCTCTCCTCGGACCTCGACACGGTTGTACGGGAGAAGGCCATCGCTGCTTACCGCGTGGCGCTCGTGCCGCTGTTCGTGGAGCACGGCGGGCTCTTCATCGAGCACCTGAACGGCTTTCCCGGCCCGCTCGTGAAGCCGTTCTGGGAGCGGCTTCAAGACAGGATCTGTTCTCTCATCCCCCCGGGGCTCTCGCGCGCCGCGCGCGTCGTACAGAAGGTGTGTTATTGTGACGGCCGGACGCTCCGCGTCTACACGGGCACCGTCCCTGGGGAGATCGCCTGCGAGCGGCGGGGTGAATGCGGCACGGACTGGGAGCCGATGTTCGTCCCCGCCGGGCACACGGAGACGCTGGGGCAGATGCCCCGTGAGGAGCGTCTCCGCTGCTCGGCGAGCGCGGAGGCCCTGCGCGTCTTCCGAAGCGATATCGGCCTGTGATGCGCGCGCCCTCCCGGCGCAAGAATACGTGTGCTGGACGGCGCGTTGACGGGAACGTGCCCCCGCAGCCTCGCCTCACCCGACGTCGCCTCCGCCCGCCGCGCCCTCGGCGTCTCGCCTACCTTGCGATCGTGACCCTGATGTCGCTGCTCGTCGTCGGTGCGGCCCTCTGTGGCGCGCGCCTCTGGGTCGGTCGGTCGGCGAGCATTTACCGCGCGCTCGACGCGGTTCCGCGCGGCGAGGTGGCCATCGTCCCGGGCGCGCTCGTGTGGCCAAACGGGACGCCATCGCCCGCCCTCGAGGATCGCCTCGCCGCGGCGCTCGATCTGTACCGCGCCGGCAAGGTGCGGCGCATCCTTGTCTCGGGAGACCACGGCCGCGTCGGCTACGACGAGCCCAACGCCATGCGCGCCTGGCTCGTGAGGCGGGGCGTGCCTTCCGGGGATGTGTTCATGGATCATGCGGGCCTGCGCACGCTGGACACCATGCAGCGCGCCGCGCGCGTCTTCGGCGTGCGCGACGCCGTGGTGTGCACCCAGGAGTTTCACCTGCCGCGCGCCCTGTACCTGGCGCGCGCTGCGGGCTTCCCCGCGGTGGGCTACGCCGCTGACCGGCGCGTTTACGCGAACGCCGACCTCGACGCCCGGCGCGAGCTCCTCGCCACGGCGCTCACGTTGCTGGATACCTGGATCGGCCGAGCGCCCCGGTTTCTGGGGCCGCCGGTGCCCATCCAGGGCGACGCGCGCGCCTCGCACGACGCATGGACGCGCGAGCTGGGGGTCCGATGAGGCGAACACGCGTCCTTCCGAGGAGCGCCGCCCGGAAGGACGCCATGAGGACCTGCTGCGCGGCCCGACGCGGCGCGCGATCGCAGCGATCACACCATCGCCGAACTCCCACATTCACCGACACGAACGACACCTGAAGCGCCTCCTGCGTTCCGGCACCGCCGAAAACCGAGTGTGCCACCATGAGGTGCTTGACTTCCGAATCGCATTGGAGTTCCTACCGTGCTCGACCGCGGCAAGGGAGCAAGAGTCTGAAGTCCGGCATTCCTCTCCCCTGCGTCCCGAGGTTACCCCCAGTCTGAGCGGAGGAGATCCATGGAGTTCAGGTTGCTTGGCGGTTCAGGTTTCAAGGTTCCCGTGCTGAGCCTCGGGACGGGGACGTTCGGCGGAGGCAACGAGTTCTTCAAGGGGTGGGGCGCGAGCGACGTGGCCGAGGCGACCCGGCTCGTGGACATCTCGCTCGAGGCCGGGATGAACATGTTCGACTCGGCCGACATCTACTCCGATGGGCTGGCGGAGGAGATCCTCGGCCAGGCGATCAAGGGCCGGCGGGATCAGGTCATCATCTCCACGAAGGCGACCTTCCGGCTGGGCGCGGGCCCGAACGACGTCGGCTCCTCGCGACATCATCTGGTGAGGTCGGTCGAGGGGTGCTTGCGCCGGCTCCAGACGGATTACATCGATCTCTTCCAGCTCCACGGCTTCGACGCGCTCACGCCGGTCGAGGAGACGCTCGGCACGCTGAATGATCTCGTGCGAGCGGGGAAGATTCGCTATCTCGGCTGCTCGAATTTCTCCGGCTGGCACCTGATGAAGTCGCTGGCGGTCTCGGAGAAGTACGGTCTTTCTCGCTACGTGGCCCATCAGGCGTACTATTCGTTGATCGGGCGCGACTACGAGTGGGAGCTGATGCCGCTGGCGCTCGATCAGAAGGTCGGCGCGGTGGTCTGGAGCCCGCTGGGCTGGGGGCGGCTGACCGGGAAGATCCGGCGCGGTCAGTCTCTGCCGGAGGTCAGCCGGCTCCGGAACAAGCTGGCTGTCGAGGGCGGGCCGCAGGTGGATGACGAGTATCTCTATCGCGTGGTCGACGCGCTCGACGAGGTGGGGAAGGAGACGGGCAAGACGGTCCCGCAGGTCGCGATCAACTGGCTCTTGCAGCGGCCGAGCGTCGCGAACGTCATCATCGGCGCCCGGAACGAGGAGCAGCTTCGACAGAACCTTGGCGCGGTCGGGTGGAGCCTGACGGCCGAGCAGGTCGCGAAGCTCGACGCCGCGAGCAAGACGAGGCTGGCGTATCCCTACTTTCATCAGACCGGGTTCGCCGAGCGCAATCCGTTCCCTGTCGCGGTCTGAATCAGCGTCGTGCTCATCCTCAGTGACTTCGACGGAACGATCACCTGCGCGGACCTGACCAACCGGATCTGGGACGCTCACCTCCGCTATGACTGGCGGCAGGCGCTGCTCACGCCTGTCGCTGACGGCCAGCTCACGCCGCTGGGGCTCCTCCAGCGCGGCTACGCCGATGTCGAACGCTCGGCAGCGGAGCTGCTGGAGGAGCTGCGCCCCCACGCCGCGCTGCGCCCCGGCTTCGAGGACTTGCTGGCGCTCTGCGCCCGCCGGGGGTGGGTCTTCCACGTCGTCAGCCACGGGCTGCCGTTCTACATCCGCGAGTTTCTGCCGCCCGGCACGGCGTTCTCCTGCTTCGATGCCGTCTTCGACGGGCGCTGGCGGGTCACGCTGCCCGAGGCGGTGCCGCTCGGTCCCGGGGACGACTTCAAGGTCCGCGTGATCGAGCGGCTGAAGGCGGCGACCGGCGAGAGCGCCACCGTCTACATCGGCGATGGTCGCCTCGACTATCCCGCCGCGCGGTGCTGCGACCGCGTCTTCGCGGTGCGGGACAGCGCTCTCGACGCGCTCTGCGCCCGCGACGGGGTGCCGCGCACGCCGTTCGACAGCTTCACCGAGATCTGCGCGGCGCTCGACGACGCGGCGCGGCCCGTGGATGAGCGTGCCGCGCGCGAGCATCGATAGAGCCCTCGTCAAGGTACGTCTTCATCCAGCCCGCGCTCCTGGCGCGGGACTTCCTTGCTCTGCAGCGCTGGCACTGAGCAGATGACGGGTCAGGCCCTCTCGGTCGCTCCGCTGCGCTCCCGCCGGAGCTGCGTGTCGCGGCGATGTCCTCGATGAGACTCCTTCTGGAGCCTCATGATGTCCTCGCCATTACCTCGGGAGCCCTGATGGGCGAGCGCAGCTTCTCAGCGTCGTGCCAGGCGTGCCAGCGGGGCGTGCCAGAGGGCGCCACGAGCAAACGCCGTCTGATGGCTTGACCTCGCGGCTCGGCGACGCTTCCTTGCTTCGGGTGATGCCGCGGACGACCCGGCCGCGGCGGGAACCACCTTGCTGCGCGTGTCAGGCACGGGACGTGCCGTGTGTTCGGGCACGGGACGTGCCGTGTGCAAGCGCCTCGATCGACGCGGGCGTCTGTCCGGAAGAGCTCAGTTCCGGCATGGCGCGCCTGCCAGACGAGTGCTAGATTGCAGGTTTTGCGAGTAGTACATACGCAACCTGGACCTTAGTTCCCTTAACGTGGTGTCCATGATCGGCGGCATACAGCCCGGCTGTATCAATGGCGCGTCGAGAACGCCGAGAACGCCGAGAACGCTGAGAAGCAGGATCAGGGCAGAACAGGACTGGATATCAAGAGGAGCTTGACTTTATCATCGTATTGGTTAGTTCCTATCCGCTTATCTCGGGTGTGTGAAGGCGACGTAGGAGGCTCGCCCGTTCGTCTTGTCCATTGCCTCTCATGAGCCGCTTCGACCGGGGTCGTGTGCGTGCGGGGCAGGATATTGCACTGTTGGACGCCCTCCGCGCATGCGCGTTGGAGAGCGCTCGGCGGCGCAGGGCGAGCGTGGCGCAGGTGAACTGTAAATTGCGGCCCTCGCGAGAAGGCCAGCAGAAGGAGAGCGGTATGATCAAGCGAATGACCGGCGTGGCATTCCTGTTGTCTGCTGCTGCGTGCAGCGTGGCCCAGGATGGCGAGATGCTGGAAGAGCAAACCGCCGTTGCGATCGATGAGCTGGGCGTGGCGTACATCCGTGTGGACAACCAGGGGATGTCCCACGTGACCGCGTCGGACGAGAAGACCGGTTACGCCGGCCTATGCTACGCGATGGCGCAGGACCGGCTCTTTCAGATGGACGTGCTGCGCCGCAGCGCTCAGGGGCGCCTCGCGGAGATCTACGGTCCCGGAGAGGCAGACACCGTCCTCAATCAGGACCTCCTCGCGCGAGCACAGAACCTGCCCGCGTTCGCCGCGGCGCGCTACGCAGCGGCGGCCACGCGCACCAAGCGCGCCCTGCAGGGCTGCGCCGCGGGCGTGAACCAGTACATCTCCAAAGCGAAGGCCTCGAGCAGCGGCTTGCCTCTCGAGTTCCAGGCCCTGGGTTATCAGCCGGACCCGTGGACGCCTGAGGACAGCGTCCTCGCCTACATCTACGTGGGCGTCACGTTCGACACGCTGACGTGGTTCACCAAGCTCGAGCGCGCGTCGGTGGCGACCATCGCAGGGACGGAGGTCTCGACGACGCTGATCAAGGAGGCCCCGGACAACGTGTCGATGTTCGACGCGCAGGGCAAGCTGAACCCGGTGTCGCAGTTCCTCGTGCCCTCCGGTCCGAGCGCGCCGTCGGCCACCATCGTCAACCCGCCACCGCCGTCTTGCCTGGAGGGCCCGCGCGAGCTCGCGGAGCAGCTCCGGCGCATGGCGCCTGCGAGCGGGCGTGCCAGCAACGCGTGGGCGGTCGACGGGCACCTCACCTCGACCGGCAAGCCGCTCCTGGCGACCGATCCGCACTTCCCTCACTCGACCCCCTCGGCCGTCTACGTGGCGCAGCTCAAGGTGAACGGGATGTACAACGTGGCGGGCTGGATGGTGCCCGGGTTCCCCGGGTTCATCAGCGGCCACACCGACCGCATCGCCTGGGTGCCGACCTACTCGCTCTTCGACAGCGTCGATCTGTACGTGGAGACGCTCCGCGGAGCGAACGGAGGGGGCGAGGAGGTGCTCATCAACGGTCAGTGGAGGCCGGTCACCACGCGCGTGGAGACGATCCGCGTGAAGGGGCAGCCTGACGTGCAGCGGACGTTCCGCGCGACGCCCCACGGGCCCGTCCTCAACGACGGCCTCGATGGGCTGGAGACGTTCGGCACCCTCGCGCTGAAGTCCACTTCGGGTCAGCCGGAGTGGAAGGTGGATGGCTACTTCGAGATGCCGGAGGCGACGAACTGGACGCAGTTCAGGACGGCGGCGCTGAAGCAGAGCATCGGGTGGAACTTCATCTTCGCGGACTACACGGGTCCCCACGGTCACATCGGCTACCAGAACTCGGGGCTCGCGCCGCAGCGCCAGAGCCCGCTGAACGCGCTCTACCCGGTGCCGGGGACGGGCGGGCACGAGTGGACCGGGTACGCGACCAACGCCGAGCTGCCCTCGGTCTACGACCCGCCTTCGCATGTCCTGGTGACGGCGAATCACCGGATTGTCCCGCGGAACTATGCGCCGAAGGGGCGCCCGGTCCACCTCGCCAACTACTGGGACATGCCGTGGCGCGCGCAGCGGATCATGACGCGGCTCACGACGGCGACGGCGCCGCTCACGCCGCGGGACATGGCGTCGATCCAGCTCGACACGCAGACCACGATCGGGTTGCCGCTGCGCGACACCTACCTGGCGGCGCTCGGGCGCGTCGGCCTGCCAGCGGACGATCCGAGCGCGGCCGCAGCGGTGGCCGCTCTCGAGCAGTGGGACGGGAACGCTGCGGCGAGCAGCCAGGGCGCGGCCGTCTACGAGATGCTCACGTTGATCCTGCTGCGCAACACGGTGAGGGACGTGATCGGGCCCGAGGAGTATGCGCTCTTCGCGCCCAGCGTGTTCCTCACCAACCAGCTCAGCGGCTTGATCGACGTGCTCGAGAACCCGCGCGCGCCGTACTTCGGCATCACCGCGGGCGTCGACCCGGGGGCCCTGCGCGACGAGGCCGTCCGCACAGCGCTCGGCCAGGCGGACGCGATGCTCCGCGACGCGCTGGGACCGGACGTGAGCGCGTGGACCTGGGGCGGGATTCACACGCTGACCTACAACCACCCGCTCGCGGGCGAGGACGAGCGCTTCAACATCGGCACCTTCCCCGCGACGGGCGATGTGGAGACGGTGAACATCGGCGGGTGGTTCGCGAAGGTCGGCAACCTGGATCTTCCGCCTGGTGATTTCGAGGACGCAGGCGGGGTACGCGGCGCCCTCGATCAGGACGCGCTCAGCGCGACGCGCCTCGTCTGGAACCTCTCGCCCATCGACGGCTCGCTGGGGGTGATGAGCACCGGCATGAGCGGGGATCCGCGCACGTGCCACTTTGCGGATCACGCCGAGGCATGGAGAGAGGGGCAGATCTTCCCGATGCCGTTCTCGTCCGCAGCGATCCCTTGAGTCGACCAAGACAACACGTGATCGTCGTCACCCCAGCACGAGCTCGACCTGACGGGGGTCGCCGACCCTCGACGACGTAAGACGACCAGACGCCCCTGCGCCCTGACCCGGGTCAGGCCCCTGCCGGGCGCCCGCCATCGAACCCGCCTCACGGGTCGCCGGATCCATCGCTCCGACCCCAGCCGCCACCGCCAGTCGCCGCCGCCGGTCATGTCGCGAAGGCCCATTGATGCGGGGCAGGTCGCTGCCGCCAGTCACGTCGCGAGCCCCTCCTTGACGTGGCCCGCCGCCGCACCAGACGACGTACCGATGGCGGCGATGTGCAGCGTACCCACGGCGGATCGAACGTTTCAGCCCGTGTGTGTGAATCAAGCGACAATTTCTACGCATCCTCCCTATGCACATCAGGAAGCCCAGGAGGCCTCGACCCACGAGCTCGCCGCCCTCAGGCGCTCCCTCGGAGCGGCGCGCGAGTTCCTTTCAAGGACCCACGGGCAGGCTCTCAGCAGTGTTCAGGTATGGACGCTTACGTGTTTGCTGGCCGGGGGACCGCCGGTTCATGGGTGAAAGCAAGGAAACAGGAGAGAATACATGACATCGACGACACAGCGAGCTGAGGACATCACGGTGAGGGCCTGTGGTATCACCGACGTTGGCCGTGTTCGTAAGAACAACGAGGACACGCTCCTCATCGCGCACCTCGCGTCGGTCGCCAAGACCGCGCCGCCTGCCCAGGCGGTCGCCTTCGAGGCGTCCTATCCTGTCTTGCTCGCCGTCTCCGACGGCATGGGCGGCGCGGCCGCCGGCGAGGTCGCGAGCGCCCTTGTCGTCGAGGCGCTGCGGCGCGCGATGGCCTCCGCGCGCGGCAACTGGGATGAGGCGACCATCCTCGCCGTGGAGCGAGCAAACCGCGAGGTGTGGCAGGCCTCGCAGCAGCCGGGCTATAAAGGGATGGGAGCGACGCTCACCGCGATCTGCGTGCACGGGACGGAGGCGCACGTCGCCGAGGTGGGCGACTCGCGCGCCTACCTGATCCGCAACGGGCAGATCCTCCAGATCACGCACGATCAGAGCTTCGTGCAAGCGCTCATCGACGCGGGCATGATCCAGCCCGAGGAGGCCGAGCGCCACCCGATGAGGAGCATGCTGCTACAGGCGATGGGCCTGGACCCCGAGGTCAAGGCCAGCGTCGCCCGGCTCGATCTGCGGCGTGACGATCGCCTCCTGCTCTGCTCGGACGGGCTCTCCAACAAGCTATCGGCTGCGGACATGCTCGCAGCGGTCGAGCAAGGTCCCTCGATCGAGGCCACGTGCGAGCGGCTCGTCGCGCTCGCGAACGGTCGCGGCGGCGAGGACAACATCACGGCCATCGTCGCCGAGGTGCACGGCGAAGGGCTCACGCCGCCGGCGAGGGGGGAGAGGGTCGCCCAGACGCTCCACACGGTCACCGAGTTCGAGCCGAAGAAGAAGATCTGACGCTCACCCCGCCGGCTCTGCCGAGCTGCCTCTTCAGCCCATCTGGCCGACCTGCGCGCGTCTCGCGGCGACGGGGGGAGCGCGTCGCCGCCGAGCTCGCGGTCGCGGTGCGGCGCGCGCCCCGGTGGTCGCTCGGACTTTCGCGCGCCCGGGCTCGGTCGTGCTAGACGCGGGCGGTAGGACAGGGGAGCGCGCATGATCTCGGGAACACTTCGCGGCGTCGCCTTCGATCTGGACGGGACCCTGCTGCGATCCGACCATTCGGTCTCCGCGGAGATGCGCTCGCTGTGCGCGGCGTTGATCCGGCAGGGGATCCTGCTGACGCTGAACAGCTCGCGCCCCGCTCGCTCGGTGGAGGAGATCGCCCGTGGCCTGGGGCTGGAAGGCCCATGGTCGGCGCTGAACGGGGCCATCGTCTTCGGCTCCAACCGAGAGATCCTCGACCGCTCGCCGCTGCCGGAGGCCACCGTCGAGCGCCTCCTGGCGCGCTACGGGCGCGACGAACGCGTCAGCTTGAACCTCTACGCGGGCTTCGACTGGATCGTTCAAGCCGTCGACGTTCGCGTCCGCGCCGAAGAGCACATCATCGGCTTCGCGCCCACGGTCGATGTCGGCTTTGCGAGCCGCCCCGTCACCGACAAGATCCTGATGATAACGGACGAAGCAACCGGCGGGGCATGGCTCGCGGAGGAGCTCGAGGCGCTCGACGACGACGTCGCCGTCGCGCGCTCGAAGCCGAACTATATCGAGATCACGCGCAGCAAGATCGACAAGGGGCGCGCGCTCGCGTTCATCGCCGCCTCCCGAGGGCTGTCCGCGCGGGAGATCGTTGCGGCCGGCGACGGCGAGAACGACATTCCCATGCTGAAGGCGTGCGGTTATCCCGTCGCGATGGGGCACAGCCCGCAATCGCTCAAGCAGGTGGCCGAGCTGGTCGTCGGCAGCAACGACGACAACTCGCTCACCGACGCGATCGAGCGCATCTTCGGCGCGACTCGGTCGCGCTAGATCGGGCGGCCTCTCACGCCGAGGCGGACCAGGGCATCGGCATCCGGCAGGTGGCGACCGAAAACGGCGAGCTGACGTACAGGTTGATCGATCCGATGTTCATCCAGCCGAAGGGCCAGCTCGCCTCCGGTTACGCCTGCTCGACCACCGCCTGTGTGGAAGCGGACGGCGCCGCCGGCCCATGCCTCGACGAGGCGGGCGCGGTCATCCCGGATCAGGCGGACAACGTCTACTGACCCTCGGGCTGCGCCGCCGCTGGAGGGCCACCGCCCCGCGCGCCGGCGCGCCAGGTGGGCGCGGCGCTCAGATGTGCTTCGGCGGATTGAGCTTCTCGTCCGCCGACTTTCCCTGAACGAGCGCCTTGGCCTTCTCGTACAGGATCCGGAGCCGCCCGCCCTCGGGCTCCCAGTACTCGGCGCGCTCGACGCTCAGCTTCAGGAGGGCGGCGTGAGGGTGGTCGGGCCCGTCCGGCAACCACGCCTTCCATGACGGCTTCCACAGGCTCCGGATCTTCTCCTCATTCCTGTCGATCGTCGCGCGCGCCGAGATCGAGATGTAGGCCCGATCCCGCGGTCTGTAGCAGCAGACCGCGACCTGGTGCTCGCGGGCGATCTCGCCGGTCTTCGGCGTCTCCTCCTGCGTCACGAACCAGAGATCGCAATCCATCAGCTCGGCCGGCTCCTGCATCTCCATCGGCCGCCCTCGCAGCAGCCCCTCCGGGGTCGTCGTGACGAGCATGGCCGTGTCGAACTCCCTGAGCAGCGCGCGCAGCTCACCCATCGACCCGCGGGCCTGAGCCCTGGCTCCTGGCTCTCCACTCTGGTGTTGCTCTCCACTCTGGTGTTGCATGACCACAAAGCTTGTCCGCGGGCCCTGACCCGCAAGCAAGGGCGCGCCCGGACCCGCGTGCGCCGCGGCCCAACGGCGCTCCGGCGCCCCCTGAGGCGCCGCTGCACAGGAGCCCGCCGACAGCGGGGATTTGCGCAGTTGGCGGGCGGGGCGATGGCAGGATGCGACGCCGCGACGCGCGCCCGCTCGGCCGAAACGGCGCTCTCCATGCCGGAAGTGCCAGTCGGCAAAGACACCTGGACGGCACACATCCTGCTCATTGCGGGGCACACCTCAACCCCGCCCTCAGGCTCTGCCATGACCGCGCTCTGCGACAACCTCGACGATCGCGTCCCCGCCCTCTCGTTCCGGGACGACGCCGCCCGGCTCCGGGAGGATTTCCTCGTGCTCGCCGCGCACGAGATCAGGACGCCGCTCACCTCGCTGCTCCTCCAGCTCCAGCTCACGAAGCGGATGACCGAGCGCGAGCCCGAGAAGACCCCGGCGTGGGCGGCGGCGATGCTGGCCGTCTTCGACCGTCAGCTCGGCCGGCTCGCCAGGCTGTGCGACGACATGTTCGAGGCGCGGCGCGCCGAGCCGCCCCAGCGCGCCCCGGCCCGCGAGCGGGTCGACCTCGCGGCGCTCGTCCGCGAGGCGGTCGCGGCCGCTGTCGCGCACCGGCCGGCCGCGCGCGGCGCCATCGCGGTCGCCGTCGAGGGCGCGGTGATCGGCCGGTGGGATCGATCCCAGATCGAGCGCATGGCCTTCCACCTGATCAAGAACGCCATCCTGTTCGGCGAGGACAAGCCGATCTCGGTCGAGGTGCGCGCGACGCGGCTGTGGGCGCGGCTCATCGTGCGCGACCACGGCATGGGGATCGCACGCGAGGACCAGGAGCGCATCTTCGCGCCTTTCGAGCGCGCGGTCCCGGTGGAGCGCTTCGGCGGCCTGGGCCTCGGCCTCTACATCGCGCACGCCGCGGTGCGCGCGCACGGCGGCGCGATCCGCGTGGAGAGCGAGCTCGGCCGCGGCGCGGCGTTCATCGTCGACCTCCCCCTCGCGCCGCGGCCGACGGAGCGCGGGCTCCCGGCGCGCAGGGGGCGCCTCACGTCACGGCGCGGCCTCGCCACGCGCGCGCCCGAGCTGCCGCGCGTCGCGCACCTCAAGCTCGCGCACCACCGCTTGCAGCGCTCGCACTAGGCGCTCACGCTGGGTTACTCGGGGCTCTGCCCCGAACCCGGCGTCCGCTCCGCGGCCGCGGCGCGGCTCACCCGCCGAGGAACCGGACGAGCAGGCGCAGGCCGGTCTCCTGGCTCTTCTCGGGGTGGAACTGCGTCGCGGTCACGTTGTCCCGCTCGAGCGCCGCGGTGATCCGGTGCGGGCCGTGCTGCGTCGTCGCCGCGATCAGCGTCGGATCGTCAGGGACGGCGTGGTAGCTGTGGACGAAGTAGACGAACGGGTTCTCGCCCGCGAACGCGCGGAGCGGGCCCTCGACCTCGCGCGTGATCGCGATGCGGTTCCACCCCATGTGGGGGATCTTGATCCCGGCCCAGGGCACGCCCGCTGGCGCTCCTGCCTCGGCGCCGTCGAGCGCCGGGGTGAGGCGCTTGACGACGCCCGGGAAGACGCCGAGCCCTCGCGCGCCTTCGGCTTCCTCGCTCGCGTCGAGGAGCGCCTGCATGCCGAGGCAGATGCCGAGGTACGGCGTGCCCTTGCGGATCTGCTCGCGCAGCGCGTCGCCGAGGCCCGTCGCCAGCGCGGCCGCGCAGTCGCGGAAGGCGCCCTGGCCCGGCACCACCACCTTGTCCGCTCGCGCGATGAGCTCCGGATCGCCCGTGCGCGTCACGGCGCACGGCGCGCCGGCCTCTCCGGCGGCCTGGAGGAGCGCACGCTCGACGGAGCGCAGGTTGCCCATCCCGAAGTCGACGAGGGCGATCGCTTGCATGGTCAGAGGCTCCCCTTGGTGGACGGGATCCCGGCGACGCGCGGCTCGATCCGGGTCGCCTTCATCAGCGCCTTGGCGAAGGATTTGAAGCAGATCTCGACGATGTGGTGCAGGTTGTCCCCCTCGATGAGGCGGACGTGGAGGTTGGCGCCCACGCCGCGCGCGAAGCCCTCGAAGAACACGGGGGCGAGCTCGACGTCCCACGTGCCGAGCTTCGCCTTGGGCAGCGGCACGCGCCAGACGAAGTAAGGCCTCCCGGAGAGGTCCAGCGCGCACTGCGCCATCGCCTCGTCCATGGGGAGCGTCGCCTCGCCGTAGCGCGCGATGCCCGCCTTGTCGCCGAGCGCCTGCTGCACGGCCGTGCCCAGGGTGATGCCGCAGTCCTCGGTCGTGTGGTGGCCGTCGATCTCCACGTCGCCCTCGGCGTGGATGGTGAGGTCGAACAGGCCGTGGCGGGCGATCTGATCGAGCATGTGCGTGAGGAAGGGGAGCGGTGTCTTGATCGACGAGCGGCCCTGGCCGTCGAGATCGATCTCGATGCGGATGTCGGTCTCGCGCGTCTTGCGCTCGACGTTGGCGATGCGGGGCATGGCGCGTAGGGTAGTCGCCCCCGACGGCGATGGGGAGCGCCACGGATGAGCCGCCCGTCCGCTGCTTCGGCTCCCGTCCACCACCGCTTCCGCCGCGACGTCTGGCCACGTCGGGTTTCCGGAGCCCGGCTGGCGGGTCTTGGACGCAAGCGCCGGATGGAATAAGGTGGCCCCCTGGATAACGTGGCGATGGTGGCGCCTGAAGGCAGCCCCAACGCAGGAGCGTCCGTGAGCGCACCGGTAGCCGAAGGCCAAATTCTGTCGGGGAAATACCGGGTCGAGCGCATCCTCGGGCAGGGGGGCATGGGCGTCGTCGTCGCCGCCTTGCACGAGCAGCTCCACCAGCGGGTCGCCATCAAGATGCTCCATCCCGGCGCCAACGCGGAGATGGTGGAGCGCTTCGTGCGCGAGGCGCGCGCGGCGGTGCGCCTGAAGAGCGAGCACGTCGCGCGCGTGCTCGACGTCGGCACGCTCGAGACCGGCGCGCCGTTCATGGTGATGGAGTACCTCGAGGGGAGCGATCTGCAGGAGACCCTGCGGCAGCGCGGCCCGCTCGAGCTGGAGGAGGCCGTGGGCTACGTGCTCGAGGCCTGCGAGGCCATCGCCGAGGCGCACGCGGCCGGCATCATCCACCGCGATCTCAAGCCGGCGAACCTGTTCCTCACGCGCGGGGCCGACGGCAGCGGCATGGTGAAGGTGCTCGACTTCGGCATCTCGAAGGCGCTGGCGGATCCGTCGGCGGCCGGGGCCGAGCCGGAGCTCGGGCTGACGAAGACGGCGATGGTGCTCGGGTCGCCGCTCTACATGGCGCCGGAGCAGATGCGCTCGGCGCGCACGGTCGACACGCGCGCGGACATCTGGTCGCTCGGCGCCATCCTTTACCAGCTGCTCACGGCGCGCGTGCCGTTCGACGCGACCTCGCTGTCCGAGCTCATCCTGATGATCAACACCGAGGCGCCGCCGTCTCCGAGCCTCTTCCGGCGCGACCTGCCGCCGGGCCTGGAGGCGGCGATCTTGCGCTGCCTCGAGAAGGACGTCGCGAAGCGCTTCAGGTCCGTCGCCGAGCTCGCGGGCGCCATCGTCGATTTCGGTCCTCCGCTCGCGCTGGCCTCGCTGGAGCGCATCGAGCGGACGCTGGGGCTCGTGCCCGCGGTCGCCTGGCGCGACCGGGCGAGCGCCGCGCGCGAGCGGATGAGCGTCCCTCCCTGGCCGACGGCGCAGGAGCGGGCGAGCAGCGTCCCCGCGGCGACGGCGCGGGGGAGCGGCAGCGTTGCGCCGCCCGCAGGCTCCACGGCCGGCATGGCGGCGGCCGCGACGGCCGGCCACACGGCGGGTCCGGCGGCCACGGCGCCTGGCTGGGCGGCCGGGGGCTCGGGGGCTGCCGGTCGCAAGCGGAGCGGCCTGGTGCTCGCGCTCGTCGGGGCCGGCGTCGCGGCGGTGGTGCTCGGCGGGGTCCTGCGCTTCGTCACGTTCCGCGGCGACCCGGCCGCCCCTGCGGCTGACCCGTCGGCCACGGCGGCGATCACCGCTGTCGAGCCGTCTGCGCCCGCCTCGGCGCCTCCGCCGGTCGCTCCGGTCGTGACCGCCGCGACCGTGGCGGCGCCGGCGGAGACGGCGACCGCGCCGACGCCGTCTTCGTCGGCGACCGCATCGGCGGCGCCTCCGGCGACCGCGACGCCGGCCCCCACGGCGCCCCGGCGGACGGGCCCTGCGGGGTCGGGTTCGGCCCGACCGGTCGCGACAGCTCCGTCCTCGGCGGCGCCGTCGACCACGACCGCCGCATCGCAAGGGAACGCGAATCCCAGCGTCTTCGATCGGCTCAACGAGAGAGCACCCAAGTGAGCTTGCCTGAAAATCAACGACGGCCGCGGTGGAGCCGCGGGCGTTTCCACATCTCCGCCGCGCTCGCGCTCGGCGGCGCCGCGCTGATCGGCCCCGCGCCAGCCGCGGCCCAGCCCGCACCTCCCGTGGCCCAGCCCGCGCCAGCCGCGGCCCAGCCTCCGCGCGCCGGCGCCGCGCCAGCCGCGGCCCAGCCCGCGCCAGCCGCGGCCCAGCCCGCGCCAGGCGCGAGCGCGCCTGCGTCCCAGCGGCCGCTGTCCGAGACGCTCTCGGGCGAGGCCAAGGCCGAGTACGAGGCCGCGCGGATCCTCTTCAACGACGGCGACCACCGCAACGCGATCATCAAGTTCGAGCGCGCCTATGAGCTCTCCCGCGACCCGCGGCTGCTCTGGAACATCGCGCTCTGCCAGAAGAACCTGAAGCGCTACACGCGCCTGCTCGCGACGATCGAGCAGCTCCTCCGCGACGCTGGCCCTCAGCTCACCGAGCAGGACCGCAAGGACGCCGCGGAGCTCATCGAGGCGACGAAGGCCTATGTGAGCCGCCTCGATCTCCAGGCGAGCGAGGCCGGCGCGACCGTCCTCGTCGACGGCGAGGAGGTCGGCCAGACCCCGCTGGGCGAGCCCGTGCTGCTCGACATCGGCACCCGCAGGATCCGGGTGACCAAGAAGGGCTTCAAGGACGTCGAGGTCACCGAGCAGGTGGCGGGCGGCGGCGTGATCACGGTCAAGGCCACGCTGGAGAAAGAGGTCCACCAGGGCCGGCTCATCGTCGCGGCGCCGCCCGATGCCGTCATCTCCCTCGATGGCCGCGTGGTCGGCCGCGGAACCTGGGAGGGCCCGGTGCCGAGCGGCGGGCATGCGCTCCGCGTCACGGCGTCCGGCATGGTGTCGCACCAGTCCGAGGTCATGATCCTCGACAACCAGACGCGTCGCGTGGAGGTCTCGCTCCTTCCGCAGCCCAAGGGGAGCAACATCGAGACCTGGATCTGGATCGGCGGCGGCGTGGCCGTGGTCGCGGGTGCGCTCCTCCTCGGCTTCGGGGTCCTGGGCGGGGACCCGCCGGTCAACGGCAACACGTCGCCCGGCTCGGTCGCCCTGTCCGCGCGCGGCGGCGCCTCGTTCACGATCCCCTTCGGGGGTGGCCGATGACGCGCGGGCGCCGGTGCTGGCTCGTGTGGCCCGCAGCGATCGTGGTGCTCGCGTGCGGGGCCTGCTCCGCGCAGGACGAGATCGTCGTCGCCATCTCGACGGATCTCGCGCTGCCGAAGGACTTCGACGTCCTCCAGGTGCAGGTGTTCGAGGGCGGCGACCGCAAGTTCGAGCAGGCCTACGAGCGGCTCGGTGAGGCCGATCCTGCCGCGCGGTTGCCGGCGACGATCGGCTTCTACTCCGCGAACGGCGGGGGTGAATCGATCCGGATCAAGGTCAGCGCCCGCGTCGGCGACGCGCTCGGCCCGGTGCGCATCCTGCGCGAGGCGGTGACGAGGATCCCGAAGGATCGCGTCGCGCTGCTGACCCTGCCGCTCGACTTCCTCTGCGACGATTCGGGGCGCAGCGAGGAGACCGGCGACGTCGTGAGCACCTTCTGCGAGGAGGGGCAGACGTGCGTCGCGGGGGCGTGCGTGTCGAGCCAGATCGACTCGAGCACGCTGCCCGCGTACTCGCCCAGGGATGTCTATGGCGGCGGCGCCGGCGACGGGAGCGGGGACTGCTTCGATGTGACCAGGTGCTTCGAGGGCGGCGCGCCGGCGGAGGTCGACGCGGAGACGTGCTCCATCGCGGGCGAGCGCGGGGCCACGCTGAACGTGGCGCTGCAGACGGCGGCGGGCGACGGCATCTGCGACGACGGCGACGTCGACGACAGGCGGTGCCTGGTCGCGCTCGACGCCGGGAGCGACGCCGGCTTCCAGGTCGAGGAAGACGGGCGGATAACGCTGCCGTCGGCGGTGTGCGGGCGGATGGCGGACAGGATCGCGGCCGTGCTGACGGCGCCGACGACGGCAGCGTGCGCCCAGAAGACCGCGGGCCTGCCGACGTGCGGGCCGTGGTCGGCGTCGGGGTCGAAGGAGCCCTGACCGGGGGCTACCTGCCGGCTGCGGGCGCGTCTCCCCCTCGCCACCGGCGGCGGCCGGCGAAGATCGCCGCGGCCGCAGCGAGCAGCCACAGGGTGGAGGGCGCCGCTGCCCCCTCCGCGCGCGCCGCGAGCCCGCACCCGTTGCCGTGGGCCCGCGGCGTGCCGTCCCCGGGCGGCGAAGCGCCACCACCCCCGCCGCCGGCACCCCCGCTGCCGCCCGCGCCGCTGTCATCGCCGCCCGCGCCCCCGCCGCCGCCTGCGCCGGTGCCCCCGTCGCCGCCCGCGCCGCCGTCGCCGCCCGCGCCGCCGCCGCCCGTGCCGCCGCCTCCAGGGCCTGCGCCGTCGGGCACGCAGCCGCCGGCCACGCAGGTGCCGCCGGGGCAGCGGGCGCCCTCGTTCGGGAACAGGGCGCACTCGCCGTACCTCGGGTGGCACCGCGCGGCGGTGCAGACATCGCCGGAGGGCGCGCACTGCAGCGGATCGCCGCCCTTGCAGACGCCGCCCTCGCAGGCGTCGGTCAGCGTGCAGGGATCGCCGTCGTCGCACGGCGCGCCGTCGGGCTTCCGTGGCGCGTCGCAGGCGCACGCGTCGCCCACGCCGTCGCCGTTCGCGTCCTCCTGCGCGCTGTTCGCCAGGAGCGGGCAGTTGTCGTCGCCGTCGGGCACGCCGTCGCCGTCGTCATCGTCATCGCAGCGGTCACCCGCTCCGTCACCGTCGGCGTCGTTCTGGCTCGGGTTCGGCGTCACCGGGCAGCTGTCCGTGCCGTCCGGGGCCCCGTCGCCGTCGTCGTCGTCGTCGCAGACGTCGCCGTCGCCGTCGCCGTCGAGGTCGGCCTGGTCGGGGTTCGGGGCGGCGCGGCAGTTGTCGACGCCGTCCTCCACGCCGTCGTCATCCATGTCCCTGGCGTTCAGATCGCACGCGTCGCCCCGGCCGTCCCCGTCCTCGTCGGCCTGATCGGGATTGGGGACGAGGGGACAGTTGTCGACCTCATCCGCGAGCGCGTCGTTGTCGTCGTCGCTGTCGCACGCGTCCCCGCTGCCGTCCGGCGGCGACTCCGCGGGGTTGTTCTCCTGCCCCGCGTTGGGCGCCGACGGGCAGTTGTCGCCGGCGTCGGGCACGCCGTCGCCGTCGTCGTCGGGATCGCACGCGTCGCCCGCGCCGTCGCCCTCCAGGTCCGCTTGATCGGCGTTGGGCACGAGCGGGCAGTTGTCCCGGTCGTCGGTCGCGCCGTCGCCGTCGTCGTCGGGATCGCAGGCGTCGCCCGCGCCGTCCTCGTCCGTATCGGTCTGATCGGGGTTCGGCGCGGACGGGCAGTTGTCCTCGACGTCGTCCGCCCCATCGCCGTCGCTGTCCTGGTCCAGGTCCCAGTTGACGACGCCGGCGCGCTCTGCCGCCGTCATCCCGAGCAGCGTCCCCTCGGGGAGGGCATCAAGGGAGGCCGCGCTCGCGTGCGCGTCGGCCCGGCTCGCGCGCTGCCCGACGAAGTGCATGAGCACCCGCGTCCCCCCGGGCGCGAGCGGCAGGACGAACTCGGCGAAGGGACCCTGGATGCCCGCGCAGTCGAAGGCGAACATCCCGACGCTCTCCGGCGCGATCACCGCGGAGGGCCCATGGAAGTTGAAATGCAGGCTTGGATCTCCCGCCATGTCGACGTCGTCCGTGGCGAGCCATCGGTCGGCCGGCGTGAACTCCAGGTCTCCGCTGTGCGTTTGCGTGACGGTGGTGCCGTCGTCGGCCCCGACGTTCGTCTCGATCCGCACGACCGCGTTGATCGCGCCGTCGGTGGGGTTGTGGAGGATCTCCAGGAAGCGCGCCCACCCTGCGTCGCGGGGCACATACACCTTCCGGGTGATCTCGAGGCTGCCGAGGAGCGTCGGCCCGTGGACGAGCTGCCGCTCGTCCATCTCCGCTGCCCGGACCGAGGCAGGGAAGCTGACACCGTCGACCCGCAGCCGCATGCCGGTGTCGAAGGCGTCGGCGCTCCCGTCGTTGATCACCCCATCGGTCCCGACATCCCACCGGAAGCCGAGGCCATCGATGAGCTCCTGGAGGGGGCCCGCGGAGGAGCACTGCGCCGCCGCGCTCCGCGGCGCCGCCGCGATCGCCAGCGTGACGCCGAAGGCTGTGGCCATGACGGTTCGCTTCATCATCTCTCTCTTGCTTCCCGTACCGCGCCGCGCGGCCCGACCGCGCCCGTCGCCGTCAAGGCGCCGCGCGTCGCGGATCCATGGCTACTTCTTCTCCAGGACCACGATCTCGATCCGCCGGTTCTTCTCCCGCCGGGCCGCGCTCTTTTCGTCCGCGATCGGCCGGCTCGACCCGTACCCCTTCGCGACGAGCCGCTCGGCCGCGATCCCCTTGTCGACGAGCCACCTGCGCACCGCCTCCGCGCGCGCCGTCGAGAGCGTCTCGTTGAACCTGGCGTTGCCCGCGCTGTCCGTGTGCGCCGACACCTCGATCTTCACCCACTCCGGGTGCTGCGCGATCACGTCGCGCACCTCGGCGAGCACCGCCTCGCTCTTCGGGTCGATCGGCGCCGGATCGTTCTTCAGCACGCGGAACAGGACCGGCTCCAGCAGCGCGACCTGCGCGCCTTGCACCCGCACGCGCGTCGGGCAGCCGCGCGCGGCCGGGTCGTCGCTCGCTGGGCCCCTCTCCGCGGGGCACGCGTCGGCGTCGTCGAGCAGGCCGTCACCGTCCTGATCCGCGGGCTTGCTCGGCGCCGCGGCGGGGCAGCCGGGGCGCGCCGCGCCGCCCGCTCCGTCGCCCTTCTCCGCGGGGCACGCGTCGAGCGCGTCGGGCAGGCCGTCGCCGTCCTGATCCGCGGGGCAGCCGCGCCGCGCCGGATCGCCGCCCCCGCCGCCGGCGGCCTCGTCGGGGCAACGGTCGTCCGGATCGGCGACGCCGTCCTCGTCCCGGTCCTCCACCGGACAGCCGTTTCTCCGCGCCTCCGCGCTGGCCGGCCCGTGCGCGTACGGGCACATGTCTGCGGGGCCGGCGATGCCGTCCGCGTCCGGATCCGGGTCCGCCGCCGCCTCCTGCGGCTGCGGGGGAGGAGCCCACGCCACCATCGCCATCGCGCGGAACGACGGCGTGCCGATCGCCTCCCCGAGCCCCGGACCGGCGGCCGCCCCGAGCACGAGGCCCGCGAAGGGGCGGAGCCGGGCGCTCAGCAGGAGCTCGGCGCTCGTGGTCCGCTCCACGGCGACGCGCTCGCGCCCGGTGAGCGACAGCGAGCCGCCCTGCAGCATCGTCTCGGCGTACAGCTCCGTGCCGACCTGCAGCCGCTCGTCCCAGAGGAGCACGGCCGCGCCGCCGCCGTAGGCGAGCGTCGACGGGTTCCCGGAGCTCCGCATCACCGCGCCGCCCGCGACGCTCCACGCCAGGCGCGAGGCGCGGCCGCCGAGCAGGAGCTGCGGCGTGACGCGGACCGCGCCCTCGCCGACGTACGCGTCCGAGGCGCCCGTGGGCAGGTGCAGGGCCGCGCTCGTGCCGATCTGCAGCGCGTCGCCCTCGCCGCCGAGCAGCCGGACGCGCACGCCGAGGCGCAGGTCGCCGAGCGCGGGGGACGACGGCGCCTCGGGCGCGCCCACGCCGGCCGCGGCGGCGGGGCCGTCGCCGCTCTGCGCGAGCGCCAGCGGCAGCGAGGCCGAGACGAGCAGCCGGTCCCAGAGCGAGAGCGAGCCGCCGACGTGCAGGAGCGACTGGCTGCCGACGATCACGCGCTCGGTCGCGGCGCCATCGGAGAGCGTGAGCGGGTCCTCCGCGTGATCGAGCACGACCAGCCCGCGTGGGACCAGGTGCCCGCCGATGAACGGCGACGGCACGGCGAACAGCGGGTCGCCCGCGGGGGTCGGCTCGATCCGGCTCAGCGCGACGGCGCCAGGCCCCTCTGCGCGCGCGGGCGACGAGCCCAGGGCGATGCCGAGGAGCGCGCCCGCGAGCGCCGCGCCCACCGTGATGAGGCCTCTCATGGGCGCCGGATGGTATCCTCGCCAGCGCAGGCGGAGCAAAGACGATCTGCCCACGACATTCCCGTTGTTGCTCGCGTGGCGCGCGCATCGGGTAGCATCGCGGTGACCGGGGCTCGGCCTGCGAGGCGAGTCTCCGCGAGAGCAAGGAGGTTCGATGCGAGGGAAGCACCTGGGCCAGGGGTGGCGCGCCGTCGCGGCCGCGCTCAGCGTGGGGCTCGCGACGGGCGTCGCCGCGGCCCAACCGGCGCCCGCCGGGCCGGCGCGGCCAGCGCCGACCGCGCCCGCTGCGCCGGCCCAGCCGGCGCCCGCGGCGGACGAGAAGCCGCTCTCCGAGTCGCTGACCGGGATGGCCAGGGCCGAGCACGGGGCGGGCACCGCGCTGTTCAAGGACGGCGACTACGCGGGCGCGCTCGCGCGCTTCGAGCGCGCCTACGAGCTGTCGCGCGATCACCGCCTGCTCTGGAACGTCGCGCTCTGCCAGAAGAACCTGCGGCGCTACGCGAAGATGCTCGCGACGCTGCGCCGGATGGAGAACGACGCGGGCGCCGCGCTGTCGGCGCGCGACAAGCAGGACATCGCCGACCTGATCCAGGCCGCCGGAGCGTACGTGTCCCACCTCGAGATCACGGCGAGCGAGCCGGGGGCGACGGTGTCCGTGGACGACGAGCCGGTCGGCACCACGCCGCTCGCCGCGCCGGTGCCGATCGACATCGGCGAGCGCCGCATCCGCGTCTCGAAGCCGGGCTTCGTCGATTTCGTCCGCCAGGAGAAGGTGGTGGGCGGCGGCAGCATCGCCCTCGTGGCGCGGCTCGACAGGGCGGTGCACCGGGGGCGGCTCGCGATCGCCGCGGGGAGCGACGACCTCATCGCGCTCGACGGCAAGGTGGTAGGCAAGGGCCGCTGGGAGGGATCGGTGCCGAGCGGGACCCACGCGCTGCGCGTGACCGCGCCCGGGATGACGCCGCACGAGGTCTCGATCCTGGTGCGCGACGAGGAGCTCCGCCGCATCGACGTCTCGCTGGAGCGCGCTCCGGAGCGGGGCGGCGCGAGCAGGTGGCTATGGATCGGTGGAGGCGCGGCGATCTTCGCCGGCGCGCTCGTCGCGGGCGCCCTGCTCTTCGAGCCGGGGACGCCGGCGGAGCAGGGCAGCCTCGGCACGGTCCCGCTCGGGTTTGGAGGGAGACGGTGATGCGCATGAAGCGGACGAGGGCGGGTTCGATCGCGGCGGTGAGCTTCCTCGGCCTCGCGGCGGCGGCGGGGGTCCCGGCCTGCGGCGGCGAGAAGGGGCAGCTCATGGTCGTCTTCCAGACGGACATGTCGCTGCCGAAGGACATCGACACGATCCGGGTGGAGGCGACGCTCGACGGCTCGGTCGTCTACGACGAGACGTTCGAGCGGCTCGGGGGCGAGGACTCGATCCGCCTGCCGGCCACGCTCGGCTTCCTTACCCCCGACGACCCGACGCGGGCGCTCCGGGTGCGCGTCATCGCGAGCCGCGGCGGGAAGGACGGGGTGCGCCTGCTGCGCGAGGTGGTGACCACCGTGCCGGAGGGCCGGACCGCGACGCTCCACATGCCCATCCAGTTCCTGTGCGACGGCTCGGCCGAGGTCGAGCGCGACGCCGAGGGGAACGCGCTGCGCGACGAGCAGGGCAACGTGCGCGTGAAGAACAGCTGTCCCGAGGGCCAGAGCTGCGTCGCGGGCTCGTGCGTGCCGCGCGAGGTCGACTCGCGCGCCCTGCCCGAGTACGTGGCCGAGGCCGTGTTCGGCGGCGGGGACGGCGACAACGACGGGCTCTGCTTCGACACCCTCCGCTGCTTCGCCGCCGCCGCGTCGGCGCCGGTCGATCTCGAGGCGTTCGCCGCCGACGACACCGTCTGCCTGGCCGCAGCGCCGGGCGGAGACGTCAACGTCGCGCTCCTCACGCAAGGCGGCGGCATCTGCGGCGAGAGCGCGTGCTTCGTGCCGCTCGACGCCGACAGCGACGCGGGGTTCCAGGTCGAGGCGGGCAACGTCCTCCGGCTGCCTGTCGAGGTGTGCAGGCGGGCGCAGCAGGGCAAGCTCGCCGGGATCGCGATCGCGCCCGCGGGCGAGGGCATGTGCCGCAAGAAGGGCACGGACCTGCCGACGTGCGGCCCCTGGTCGGCGTCGGGCGGGGGCCAGTACACCGGGCCCGACGCGTCGGCGCCCATTCCGGTGGCGGTCGCGCAGGTCCACCCGGTGTCGCTGCGCGTGACCGCGGGCGGCGTGGCCTGGATCTCCGGCACGACCTTCGACGAGGCCGGGATGGCCAGGCAGGACGGCGAGGTGAAGGTCGCGCCGCGCGACGGCGGCGAGCCGCTGATCCTCGGCGCCGCGCAGGCGTCGCCGCGGGATCTCGCGATCGACGAGGAGCGGCAGGTCGTCTTCTGGACGAACGCGGAGGCCGGGACGCTGATGGCGGCCCCGCTCGGGGGCGGCGAGCCGCGCGCGCTGCTCGAGGATCTCAAGCAGCCCGAGGGCCTCTCGCTCTCGGGCGGCGCGCTCACCTGGACCGAGCTCTGGGGCGGCGGCGTCTTCCGGGCGACGCTGAGCGGCGCCGGCGCGGACGTCGAGCTCGGCGCGCCCGAGGAGCTCGCGCCGCCCGACGCGGTGGTCGCGTCGCCTTATCGCGTGGCCAGCGCGGGGGACACCGTGTGCTGGACCTACCAGGGCACGCTGGGCAGGACCGACGGCGCGGTGGCGTGCAGCAGGGGAGGGGCCACGCAGCTGGTCGCTTCCGAGCAGCTCACCCCGCGGGAGATCGCGCTCGACGTGGACGGCCAGGGGAACGCGGCGGCGGTGTACTGGGCGAGCTTCGAGGGCGGCAGCATCTTCCGTGCGGCGCTGGGCGAGGACGCGATCGGCCAGGCCAGCGAGGTCGCGTCGGGCCAGGGCCAGCTCAACGGGCTCGCGCTCGACGAGGCATACGTCTACTGGACGCGGCGCGATGAGGGCGCGGTCGTGCGCATGCCGAAGGACGGCGACGCGCCCGAGGTGCTGGCCTCGCAGCAGCGGCGGCCGGGCGACGTCGCGGTCGATGAGGCGGCCGTCTACTGGATCAACGAAGGCTCTCCGGATCAGGACGACGGCGCGCCGGTGAAGGACGGTGCCATCCTGAAGCTCCCGAAGTGACGCGCGCGGCGGCCAGCCAGGGCGCGCCGGTGAGGCGCCGCGCGCGCCCCCGCCGCGCGCCGCCTGCGCGCTCGGCGCCGCGTGTGCTATGGCCGGACCTGTGAAGCGAACGGCCCTTCTCCTGTTCCTGCTGGCGCTCCCCGCGTGCGGATCGAGCTACGCCCAGCAGGGCCCGAGCGACACGCTCCGGGCCTACGCGCAGGCGCTCCAGGAGGGGCGCGTCGACGCGGCCTACCGACTGCTCTCGGACGAGGCCAAGAGGTCGATGTCGCTCGAGGCGTTCCGGCGCGCGGTCCGGGACAACCCCGACGACGCGCTCGAGATCGCCCGCGCCATCGCTCGGCCCGCGGCCGATCCCGTGGTGACGGCGACGGTCACCATGCCGAACGGCGAGGAGCTCCTGCTCGTCTTCGAGGGGGGCCGCTGGCGGCTCGACGCGGCGGCGGTCGACCTGTACGGCCAGGCGACGCCGCGGCAGGCGCTGGTGGGGTTCCTGCGCGCCTTCGAGCGCAGGCGCTACGACGTCATCATGCGCTACGTTCCAGACGCCGAGAAGGAAGGGCTCGGCGAGCCCGCGGGCGGCGCGCCCGGCGAGGCGGGCGCCGCCGCGGGTGAAGCGAGCGCTGCCGTCGGAGAGGGCGCGGCGCAGCCTGCTGGGCCCGCGGGCGCGGCGGGCAGCGCGGGCGCTGACGCGTCGCAGAAGCCTGCCGGTCGGACCGGGACGGCCAGGGCCGCCGCGGGGGCGGCGCAGCTCACGCCCGAGAAGCTGAAGGCCGCCTGGGAGGGGCCTCAGCGGGAGCAGATCAACCGGGTCGTCCAGGCGATCAAGGCCGCGCTGCCGACCGCGACCATCGAGGAGACCGGGGACAGCGCGTCGATGGCCTACGGCGCTGGCGGCACGGTCGCTTTCACCCGCGAGCACGGGGTCTGGAAGATCAAGGACTTCTAGCGGCGCGCCCGCGACATGGCTTCGAGAAGAGCGCTGTACTAGGGTTGTCTGTATGCCGACAGGCGATCCTTCTTCGCGAACGCCCCCCTCGCCCGACGCCGACAGCGTCCCGATCCTCCCGCTCCGCAACTCGGTGCTGTTCCCGATGTCGGTCGTGCCGATCAACGTCGGACGGCCACGGAGCGTCCGCCTCGTCGAGGATCTCCTCGGCCGCGAGCGCGCGCTCGTCGGGGTGATCAGCCAGCGGTCGCCGGACGTCGACGAGCCGACGTTCAAGGAGCTCTACTCCGTCGGGACCGTCGCGCGCGTCGTGAAGGTCATCCGGCTCGGGCCGAACAACTACTCGGTCGTGTTGAACGGGCTCGGCCGCTTCCGGGTGAAGGCAGCGTTCTCGCTGGAGCCGTACATGCGCGCGCGGATCGAGCGCATCCCGGAGTCGCTCGTTCGCGACGTGGAGCTCGAGGCGCTCGGCGCCGGCCTGCGCGAGGCGACGCGCGAGGTGCTCGGCCTCATGCCGAACCTGCCGCGCGACACCGCGGGCATCCTCGACAACGTGCGCGAGCCCGGCGCGCTCGCCGATCTCATCGCCTCGAACTTCCCGCAGGCTCAGGCGTCGGTCGGCGACAAGCAGGAGATCCTCGAGGCGTTCGACGTGAAGGCCCGCGTCCGCCTCGTGCTCGCGATGGTCGGCCGGCAGCTCGAGGTGCTGCGGGTCAAGAAGGAGATCTCCTCCATGGTGCAGGAGGAGATGGGCAAGTCGCAGCGCGAGTACATCCTCCGGCAGCAGATGAAGTCGATCAAGGAGGAGCTCGGCGAGGGCGGCGACGACGATGAGATCGAGGAGCTCCGCGAGCGCATCCGGCGCGCGAAGGTGCCGGCGGAGGTCGACAAGGTCGTGCGCAAGCAGCTCAGCCGGCTGCGCTCGATGGCGCAGCAGTCGGCCGAGTTCAACGTCACGAAGACCTACCTCGAGTGGATCGCGGATCTGCCGTGGTCCAAGACGACCGTGGACAAGCTCAGCGTGGAGAGCGTGCGGCGCTGCCTCGACGAGGATCACCTCGGGCTCGAGAAGGTGAAGAAGCGGATCGTCGAATACTCGGCGATCCGGCAGCTCCGCACGGACAAGAAGGGGCCGATCCTGCTCTTCATCGGGCCGCCCGGCGTCGGCAAGACGTCGCTCGGCAAGTCGATCGCGCGCAGCATGGGGCGGCGCTACGAGCGCATCGCGCTCGGCGGCGTGCGCGACGAGGCGGAGATCCGCGGTCACCGGCGCACGTACGTGGGCGCGCTGCCCGGGCGCATCCTTCAGGCGCTCAAGAAGGCGGGGACGCGCAACCCGGTGCTCGTGCTCGACGAGGTCGACAAGATGGGCGTCGATCTGCGCGGCGACCCGGCGGCGGCGCTGCTCGAGGTGCTCGATCCCGAGCAGAACTCGACGTTCCAGGATCACTACCTCGATCTGCCGTTCGACCTGTCGCAGGTGATGTTCCTCGCCACGGCCAACAACTGGGACGGCATCCCGGGGCCGCTCGTCGACCGCATGGAGGTCATCGAGGTCCCCGGCTACACGCGGACCGACAAGCTCGGGATCGCGCGGGAGTTCCTGGTGCCCAAGCAGCTCTCGGCGCACGGGCTCACGGACGAGCGCCTGGAGTTCACGGAGCCGGGCGTCGCGGCGATCGTCGACCACTACACGCGCGAGGCGGGCGTGCGCGGCCTCGAGCGGCAGATCGCGGCGGTGTGCCGCGCGACGGCGGTGAAGGTCGCCGAGGGCAACGACGTGCGCGAGGTGGCGACGCCCGAGCACGTCGAGCAGGTGCTCGGGCCGCACAAGCACCGGCCGGAGCTGGCCGAGCGGACGCTCCAGCCCGGGGTCGCGACCGGCCTCGCGTGGACGCCGGCGGGCGGCGAGATCCTCTTCATCGAGGCGACGAAGATGCCGGGCAAGGGCAACGTGGTGCTCACCGGCAACATGCGCAACGTGATGCAGGAGTCGGCGAGCACGGCGGTGAGCTTCGTGCGCAGCAAGGCCGACCGGCTGCACCTCGATCCGGAGTGGCTCAAGGAGATCGATCTGCACGTGCACATCCCGCAGCACGGCACGCCGAAGGACGGGCCGAGCGCCGGGGTGACGATGTTCGCCGCGGTGGCGTCGCTGCTCCTCGGCGCGCCGGTGCGGAGCGACGTCGCGATGACGGGGGAGATCTCGCTGCGCGGGCGGGTGATGCCGGTCGGCGGCGTGAAGGAGAAGCTCCTGGCGGCGCACCGCGCCGGCATCCGGCACGTGCTCATCCCCGCGAAGAACCGGCGTGATCTCGAGGATGTGCCGCAGGACGTGAAGGATCAGGTCAAGATCACGATGGTCTCGTCGATGGAGGAGATCCTGCCGATCGTCCTCGAGCCCCCGCGCCGCTCGTCGTCACAGAGCGCGTCGGCGGACGAGGTCGAGGAGCAAGCGGGGGCGTGAGGGGCCTCGCGCGATGACTCGGTTGGCGGTGGTCTCGGGCGGCAACCGGGGGATCGGGCTCGAGATCTGCCGCCAGCTGGCGCGCCGCGCGATCCACGTCGTGCTGGGGAGCCGGGACGAGGAGCGCGGGCGCGCCGCCGCGGCCGCGCTCGCGGAGCAGGGCCTCTCGGTCGAGCCCCGGCGCCTCGACGTGTCCGACGAGGCGAGCGTCGAGGAGCTCGCGCGCGCGCTCGAGGCGGAGCGCGGCGGCGTCGACATCGTCGTCAACAACGCGGGCATCGCGATGAAGGGGTTCGACGCGGAGGTCGCGCGCGCCACCATCGACGTCAACTTCTTCGGTCCGCTCCGGCTGACGGGCGCGCTGCTCCCGCTGATGCGGCGAGACGGGAGGGTCGTCATGGTGACGAGCGGGCTCGGCGACCGGCGCAGCGTCTCCGCGTCGCTTCAGGCGCAGCTCGGGAAGGCCGACCTGACGCGCGACGAGCTCATCGGGCTGATGCGCAAGTTCGTCGGCGACGTGAGCGCGGGGCGACATGCCGCGGAGGGATGGCCGTCGTCGGCCTACGCGGTCTCGAAGATCGGGCTCAACGCGCTCACGGGCGTCCTCGCGAGGGAGCTCGCGGGGGACGGGCGTGGGATCCTCTGCAACGCGGCCTGCCCGGGCTGGGTCCGCACGGACATGGGCGGCGCGCACGCGCCGCGATCCGTGGAGGAGGGGGCCGAGACGCCGGTGTGGCTCGCGCTGCTGCCGAGCGGCGGCCCGCAGGGCGGCGTGTTCCGCGACAAGGCCCCCGCGAGCTGGTGACCAGCGCAGGTCGCCGCGCGCCGGCGCGGCGCGACGCCCGCCGCGCGCTGGTGAGGGCGCTCTGGAGCAGCGTACGCGCGGCCTAGCCGTGGCACGCCCGCACGAACCCGCAGTTCAGCCGGCGGCACGTCTCGACGGGCACCGCGTCGAAGCGGCCGTCGCCCCTCGCCTCGGAGAAGCGCTCGGCGAGCCGGGCGAGCTCACGCTCGAACCGCGCATGTTCGTCGTCCGCGATCGTCCCCATCGTCCCCGAAGCCCTGAGCCACGCGGGCTCCGCCGCGGCGCCGAGGAAGAGCACGCCGGCGCGGATCGGTCGATCCGGATGGCGCTTCCTCAGAGCGAGCGCGCTCGCCCGCAGGCGAAGCTCGTACGGCGCGAGATCTGCCCGGGGGCGCGCGCGCTTGTATTCGATGACATCGACGAGCCCGCTCGGATGCAGCACGGCGAGATCGATCGCGAGCGCCAGCGCGAGCCTGGCCCCGCGCCGCTCCCCGGCGCTCTGGGGCTCCACGTCGAGCACGAACGCCTCTTCCCGGAGGAGCGCTGCCTCTTCGTCCCGCACCTGCCGCGCGTAAGGCCCTCCCAGGAAGCGGGCGATTCCCTCGGCGGTGCGCAGCGCGTCGGGGCCGTGCGGCGTGAGCCCCTCGAAGGTGAGCCGCGCGACGACCTCCGCGGCGTCCGTCGGCTCGCCCCACCGCGCGCGCGGCCAGCGCTGGAGCACCCGGTGCGCGGCGCGTCCGGGGGGGCGAGGGTCCGCGCCGTCCTCGAGCTCGACGCGCTCCTCGCCGGGCAGCTCGGGCGGGCCCTCGACGTCGAACAGGCCGAGCTGGCCCTCGCCGGCGGGCTCGCCGATGCCGAGGAGGTGCCTCAGCCGGAAGCGGCGAGGGCACTCCTGGAACGTCGCGAGCGATGCCGTCGCGATCCGCACCGTCTGCGCGCGCGCGGGCTCCGTGGCCGCCGGCGCAGGGGGGACCGGCGCGGCGCGCGCGTACGCGTCGGTGCCAGGGGCGGGCGGCTTCGCCTCGGCGAGCAGCGCGCGGGCCTCGAGCGCGGCGCCGATCGTGCCGGCGAGCGGCGCGGGCACCTGGGGATCGATGGCGGGGGCCGACGCGGGGCGGGGCTCGGTGCCGCCGTCGGCCGACGCGGGGCGGGGCTCGGCGTTCGCCGTCAACGTGAGCCACGCCGAGCCGCTCCGCGGCTTGGCCGCGGCGCCGACGAGGACGAGCTCGCGGCGGGCGCGGGTGATCGCGACGTAGGTCAGCCGCTGCCGCTCGGCGCGCTCCCGCGCCCGCACCTCGGCGCGCGCCGCCTGGAGCGCCGGCGTGCTGATGGGCCACGACG
The DNA here is from genome assembly GCF_051474675.1 of Sorangium sp. So ce406. Lineage (NCBI taxonomy): Bacteria > Pseudomonadati > Myxococcota > Polyangiales > Polyangiaceae > Sorangium > Sorangium sp. So ce406. Next base: position 3,827,687 of record NZ_CP150340.1, read on the forward strand.
GCCCGTGCGCCGACGCCTCGGCGTCGTGGAGCGAGCCGGCCCGCGACGGCCTGTCGACGCGCCGCGCGTGATGGCGCACGAGCAGCGCGGCGGGGCGATCCGCGGCAGCGGGGATGTAGCTCAGGCCGGGCTGGTCCGCGCGGGGCTCCGCGTTCAGATCCAGGAGCACCACGGCCGGGAAATCGAGCCCCTTGCTGGCGTGGATCGTCGTGAGCCGCACGGCGTCGTCGTCGGGCGAGAAGACGGCGGCCTCCGGCTCGTCCGCCTCGTCGCGGATGCGGCGGTCGAGCCAGCGGACGAAGCTCGCGAGCGAGCCCCCCCGGCGGCGGGCGATGGAGATCAGGCGGTCGACGTTGCCGATCCGCGCCTGCGCGCGGGGGAGCGCCGCGAGGACGCGGTCGAGATCGAACGCGGAGACCGCGGCGCGGATCGCCTCGCCGGGCGTCGAGCGGAGCGCCGCGCGGCGCAGCCCGGAGAAGCGGGCGCGGAACGCCTCGAGCCGCTCGCGATCCGCCGCGGGCAGCCGCGCGAGCGAGGGGAGGGGACGCGCGTCCCCGGGATCCGCGTCGTCCAGCGAGGGAGCCCGGCCCCCCTGCGCCGCGGCGGCGCTCGGCCAGCGGCCGTGCAGCGGGACGGTGAGGCCTCGGCCGGGCGGCGCGAGGATCGCGAGCGCCGTGTCCGAGAGCGCCACCATCGGGCCGCGCAGGACGGTCGCGAGGGCAAGGCGATCCTGCGGATCGAGCAGCAGGCGGAGGATCGCGGCCACGTCGCGGACCTCCGCCGCGTCGAAGAGCGCGCGGCCCGCGACCACGTACGGGATCTCGAGGCGCGCGAGGGCGAGCTCGACGAGCGGGATCGTGCTCCGGCGCCGCGCGAGCACGGCGACGTCGCGGAAGCGCAGATCGCCGCCCGCGCCCTCGCACGCGGTGCCGTCGCCGCCCGCGGGCTCCCTCGCGCCGCGGACGCGCCGCGCGATGTACGCGGCCGCGATCAGCGCCTCGCGGAGCTGCCCCCGCGCGTCCCGGACGAGCGCGTCGACCCCGTCCGGGGCGCTGCCGTCGTCGTGGACGAGCGCGACCTCCGTCGGGCCCTGCGAGGCCCCGCCCGGCGCCGCGACGAGGTGCTCCGCCGCGCTGTAGGCGATCTCGAACTCGCGCGGCGCGCCCGCGCCGCCCTCGCGCGCGCGGTCCTGGGAGAAATCGCGCGCCGAGAACGCGTTGATGAACGCGAGCAGCTCGGGCGTCGACCGGCGGCTCTCCCGGAGGGCGACGAAATCAGCGCTCGGCTCGGGCGACCAGAGCGAGAGCGAGAGCTCGAGCGCGCGGCCCGCGGCGGCGCCCGCGAGCTCCGCGCAGACGCGGCAGAAGATCGCGACGTCGGCGCCGCGGAACCCGTAGATCGACTGCTTCCGATCGCCGACCAGGAACAGCCCGTGCCCCCACAGGCCGGCCGCCGTCGGGGCGACGCCGGCCGGGCGCGCCAGCGCGGCGTCGTCGCGCTCGCGCAGGAGGTACACGAGATCGCGCTGCACCGCGCTCGTGTCCTGGAACTCGTCGACGAGCAGCACGTCGACCGACCCGCGCACCGCCGCGCCGATCGCCGGGTCGTCGCGCAGCCCGTCCCGGGCCGCGCGCAGCAGATCCCCGAAGCCGAGGCCGCCCTCGGTGCGGCGGATGGCGGCGAGCCGCTCGCGGATCTCCTCCAGCAGGTCGATGATCCGCGCCTCGCGGCGCGCCAGCGCGGGCGCCTCGCGGAGGAAGCCGAGGAGCTGCTGCGCCTTGTCGCGGTGGGTCTCGCCCGGGAGCGCCTCGCGGAAGGCGAGGAGCGCCTCGTCGGCCGGCGTGCACTTGCTCTTGTGCGGCCTGCGCTGCGTGAGCAGCTCGACGAGCGCGGCGCTCGCCGCGCCCGCCGGGAACGGCCCGCCGCCGCCCTCGCGGCCGAGCGCCGCGGCGAGCGCCGCCGCCGGCTCGCGGAACGCGGCGCTGCCGAGCGCGGCGCTCTCGGCGGCGAGCCGGTAGAGCTCCCGCGCGAGCGCGCCGGCCTCGGCGGCGTGGTCGGACAGGGCGAGCCGCCGCGGCGTGAGGCCGTCCTCGTCGAGCCGGTCGAGCAGGCGCGTCACCTCGCTCCGCGCGCCCTCCACGCTGCCGGTCGCGGCGACGAGCGCGCGCGCGGCCTCGGCGCGCTCGCCCCCCTCCGCGAGCGCGCGGCTCAGCGCCTCGTCGACCGCGAGATCGCTGAGCGCCTGCGCCTCCTCCTCGTCGAGGATGCGCGCGGCGGGCGAGAGCCCCATGGCGATCGCGTGCCGGTCCACGATCTGCTTGGCCACGCCGTGGAGCGTGTCGATGCGCGCGGCGGGGAGGCGGGCGAGCGCCTCCTCCGCGCGCTTGCGCAGCTCGCCCACGGACAGCGCCTCGCCGCCCGCGCCGACGGCCGCCTGCCGCGCGCGGAGGATGTCGGCGAAGGGGATGGTCGCCTCGCCGTCCCAGCGCGCGATCTCCCGCAGCGAGCGCTCGATGCGGTGGGCGATCTCGCGCGCCGCGGCGCGCGAGAACGTCGTCGCGACGATGCGGTCCGGCGGCACCGGCGGCGCGGCGGACGCGGCGTCGGGCCGGCCGAGCGAGGTGAGGCCGAGCGTGAGCAGCACGTAGAGCGCCGTGAGGCGGTGCGTCTTGCCGGTGCCGGCGCTCGCGGCGACCACGACGTTGCGGCGGAAGGCGTAGATGAGCGCGTCGCCCTCGGCGAGCTCCGCCCCGCGCGGCGCGGCGCTCACGCGACGTCCTCCGCGGCCTCGTCGGTCGGCACGACCGCGGGGCGCCGGCACACGTCGCGCGCGTCGCAGCGCGCGCACAGCGTCGGCAGCGCCGGCCGCGGCGCGGCCCGGCCGTGCCAGAGCGCGACGACCGCCGCACGCGCCGTCCGAGCGGCCTCGCCCCAGCCCTCGGCGAGCGCGCGCTGGTCCTCGGCCGTGCGCGGCCACAGCTCGATCATCCCGCGCTGGCGCACGCCGATGTAGACGGCGCGCACCTCCTCCGCGCCCAGCGCGCGCGCCGCGATGGCGCTGTAGAGCGGGAGCTGGAGCGCGCGCCGCCGCTCCTTGGCGTCGGGGAGCTTGCCGGTCTTGTAGTCGACGACCCGCACGACGCGCCGGTCGGTCGAGCGATCGATGCGGTCGATCTGGCCGTCGACCCACAGGCTCGGCGCGCCGGCCGCGCCCTCCTCGTCCTCGTCCGACGGGGGCAGCTCGAGCGGCTGCCACGGGGGCGCCTCTCCCGCGCCGAAGCGCCGCTCGGCCAGGAAGAAGCGGAGCTCCGGCGACGACTCCTCCCCGTCGATGGCGCGGACCACGACCTCCAGCACGTCCGCGATCGCCTTCTCGACCGCCTCGCGGCGGAGCGGGGCCATGGGCGCCGAGACGCCGAGCGCCGCCTCGGCCGCCGCGCGCGCGGCCGCGAGCTGCTCGGCCGGATCGCGGTCCGGGCCGAGCTCGCGCAGCGCCTCGAACGCGGCCTGCAAGGCGCGGTGGATCAGCGTGCCGCGCTCGCGCGCGTCGGCCGACTCGGCGAGATCCTCGGCGCGGCGCACGTTCAGCACGCGGCGGGCGAACCCCGCGAAGGCGCAGCCCACGGCGCGCTCGATGTGGGTGACCGCGATCGGCCTGTCCGGGTGCGCCCCGCCGATCGCCGCCCTGAGCTGCGCGACCAGCGCGGGATCCTCGTCGAGGCGGACGCGCCCCGTGTGGAGGTCGATCGGCGCCCGCGGATCGAGGAAGAAGTCCGCGCGCGCGCGCTCGATCCGGGCGCGCTCCGCGATGTCCGCGGCCGGCCGCCCGCCGCCCGCGAGGGCGACGAGCTCCGCGTCGCGCGGCCCGAGCGTCGCCGCGTCCGGCGCGACGCGCGAGGCGGGCTCCGTCCGCTGGCGAGCGCCGCCCGCGACGGCCGCCTCGAAGAGCGGGTGCGGCTCGTTCGGCTCGCTGTCGTCCCCGCGCGTGAAGCAGACGGCGACGCTCCTCGCGCCGGCGAGCGCCCAGCCGAGCTCCGCGCGCTGGGCCGCCTGGCGCTCGCGCCCCGCCGCGGGGCGGCTCGGCGCGGGCAGCCGGGCGCGGAGCGGCTCGCCGAGCAGGGTCTCGTCCGCGCCGGGGCTCCCGCCGTAGGCGCGCGCGTCGAGCCCGGTCACCACCACGACGTCGTGCTCGAGCGCCGTGAACCCGGCGGCGACGTCGACGCGCACGGCGCCGGCGCGGCCCGCGTCCCCGCGTGGCCCCGCGCCCTGCTCGGCCGCGGCCCGCTCGAGCTCCGCGTAGACCTCGGCCACGGTGGCGCTGCGCTCCTCGCAACCGAGGTCGCGCGCGGCCCGCGCGAGCGCCTCGGCCTGCTCGCGGATCGCGCGCGCGGCCCGAGCGCCCTGGCCCATCGCCTCGAGCGCGATCCCCCCGCCGCCCCGCCGCTCCCCGCGCAGCGCGGCGCGGAGCTCCTCGACCCCGGGCTCGCCGAAGCCCAGCTTGTCGAGGAGCGACAGGAACCGCCGCACGATCTCGGGCCGCGTCGTCGCCTCGCCGACCCAGCGGGCGCTGGCGAGCAGCCGCTCGAGCGCGTGGGGCATCCACGCCTCCTCGTCGTCGCCGTGCGTGTCGCCGTACGCGTCGCCCGCGCGGCGCAGCACCTCCGCGCCCAGGTCGAGCTCCGCCTCATCGAGCCGCGCCGCGCGGCCGGCGGCTCGCGTCGGCCCGGCGCGGCGGTCCGCGCGGCGCGCCGCCACGACGGAGATGAGGCTCTCGATGAGCAGCCGGCCCGTGCGATCCACCTCGACCGGCACGTCGCGCAGCCGGTGGGCGAGGTCGGCCGAGCGCCTCTCGGCCTCGGCGGCGGACGCGCGGTCCATCCAGGCGCCCGCGTGGACCCCGGGCGCGCGGAGGATCTCGATCGCCTGCTCGCGCCGGACCGGGCCCACGGCGAGGCGGAGCAGCGCGAGCGCCACGCGCCCGTCGGGGCAGCTCGCGGCGGCCCGGCCGCGCGGCTCCCAGAAGCGGACGCCCGCGTCGGCCAGCGCGGCCCGGAGCGGCTCCAGCGCCGCGTCGTCGAGCGTGGGCACGACGACGGCGATCCGCTCGGGAGGGGTCCCGCGGCCGAGCGCCGCGGCCACCTCGGCGGCGGCGGCGCGCGCCTCGCCTTCCGCGGTCTTCGCGCTGATCGCGGCGAGCGGCTCCGCGCCCGCGTCGGGCACCCACGCGATCTCCGGCGCGTCCTCGAGCGAGGCCCAGCGCCGCTCGAGGGCATCGGCGACGGGCGCCGCGCCGTCGCCGTGGAGGGCAGGCAGCTCGACCGTGACCCCCGTGCCGTCGCGGGCGCGGACGGCGGCGTGGAGCGCCTCGACCCAGGCGAGATCGTCGGGCTCCCAGGAGACCGCGCCGCGGAGGGTGACCTTGCGCGGCAGCGGGAGCGCGCCGGACGCACCCCCGGCGCGGAGCGCCCGCGCGAGCAGGGAGCCCGCGCTGCGCGGGTCCACGAGGCGCGCCGCCCGCAGGGCAGCGTCCGCCCGCTCGAGCACCTCGCCGATGGCCATAGCGTACGGCGTACCGAGCGCCCGCAGGTCCGCCGGGGTGGTGCCGGCGCGTCGGAAGCTCCCGAGGGCGCGGTCCAGGGCGTGCGCGAGCGCGACGCGCGCGGCGGGCTCGGCCGGCTGCCGCAGCCGCTCCGGCGGCAGCGCGTCGAGCGCGATCCGCGTGGCCAGGCGGGTCGCCTGCGGGCTCGCGATGGCGACGTCCGGCGCGAGCAGGGCGAGCGCCTCGGAGACGAAGCTCCACCGTGAGCGCACTTCCAGGCCCGCGGCGTGCGCCTCGCGCTCATCGCGTCCATCAAGCGCAGCGAGCTCGCGCTCGACGTGCCGCTCGGTCGGGACGAGGAGGAGCGAGGTCCTGATCACCGCTGCCGGACGGCCGGGCGCCGCTCCTGGGAAGCGCGGTCGGCCCACACTGCAGGAGGATGCTGCGAGGGGGCCGGTGCGCCTGACTGCTCATCCGGCAAGGGGAACCTCACCGCACAGGCTTTACTTCATGCATCCGTCCCCTCGCAACCTCCGTCAGGCGCGAGGGGTGTTGATTAACTCCCGCAGAAGGTGGGAATTCCTGTGGGAAGCTCGGAAGGCATGTTGAAGGTCCCTGAGCGAACCACGGGCGGCCGGGGCAACGATCCTTCGTAAGCCCGCGGAACTTCGAGCAGCGGAGCGAGCCCGGGCACGTCTGGGGCGCTTCGGAGTGCTCAACAGGCGCAGCAGCCTCGGAGGGCCGCTGGGCGGCGACCAGGCCTCACGACACGAGTCCTGGCCGAGCTCTACAGCAGATGTGGGGAAGGGGGCGGTCAGGCGCTCTGTCCGGAGGCGCCCAGTGGAGGACGGCAAATCAACGGCGCGCCACGTCCTTGGAGCGGTGCACGCTGGTGTCATCGGCCGGCGGGAGGTCGGGCACGGTCGTGGGCGACGGGGCAGGGGCTGCCGCGCCGCTGTTCTGCTCGGCGGCCTGTCCAGCCGGGGCAGAGCCGGTCTGTGCGGTGGCGGAGGTGCTCGCGGCTGCCTGCGACGGTGCGCCGGGCGCGGCGGTCGCCTGCGCGCTGACGGGCGGCTTGCCCTCGGCGCGATCGCGCACCGCGGTCACCGCCCTGTCAGCCGCCCTGACGAGCTGCGTCGTCACCACCGAGGGCGGGAACGGGAGCTTCGGGGCGACGAAGATCTCGAGCTTCAGGATCGTGTGGTGCTCATCGACGGCGCGGAGCCGCCAGCGAGCGCGAAAGTCGGCGACGTTGCCGCGCTTGAAGCGCGACGAGATCACCTCGTCGGTGCCGTCCTTCGTGGGCGGCGACATGTCGGCGACGGTCCAGATGTGCGCGGCGCCGTTCAGGATCGGCACCTGGAGATACACCTCGCTCGTGCCTTTGCGCTTCGCGAGCACGCGGCTCTGGTCAAAGGAGCTGATGAACGTCTTGTAGCTCCCGTAGGAGGTGACGAGCTTCCGGACGGTCGGCAGCGGCGCTTTCACGAGGATCGCCGCGCCTCCGGTGTCGATCGCGGAGGCCGGTCCGGTGGTCTTCAGCGTGTACCGCAGCGCTCTCCCGATCGACGCGAGCTTCTCCGATTCGGCGTCGGCGGCGCGGGCCGCGCGTGGGGAAAGCGAGAGGGCAAGGACGGCGATGGAGAAGGCAAACAGGGACAGGGACCACCACTTCTTCATGGACTCTCCTGTGCGAGCAGCGTCCGTCGTCGTGTGGTTGCCAACCACGTCGCGGGCGTGCGCCTCGGGCGGCGAGAGCGAAGCCTCCCAGTACATGTAACTCGCTGAACGGGCAGCCGCACCCCTGCGCACTACAGAAAGTGCGCCTTCGTCGGAGGCGGCTGGAATTCAGCGCTCGGCGTCGGAGCGCTTTGCGCCGCGCTGCGCGGCGCCGCCGCTGTCCTCGGCGGCCCTCGCGCCCTGTCCGGCGGTATCGGCGTCCGGCTCGACGGACGCGGCGGGCGGCCGCACCGACCGCTCGCCGGGCTCATCCTCCAGGGGAGCCATCTTGCATGAACCGTCGAACTGCACGCCGCGATCGATGAAGATCGCGGGCGCGTGCAGGGCGCCGGTCACCTTGGAGGGCGCGTAGAGCTCGATGGCGTCGCGCGCGCGGATGCTCGCCTGCACCTCGCCGCCCGTGACGATGCACGTCACCACGTGGATCTCGCCGATCACGAGCGCTCCCTCGCCGATCACGAGCACATCCTCGCCGCGGATCTCCCCGCGGAAGCTGCCGTCGATGCGCACCCGCCCCTCGAAGAAGAGCTTGCCTTCGAAGTGCGTCCCGCGGCCGAGGAGGGCGTTGATCTCGGTGGGCCGGTGGCCGCCCGCGTCGTCGCCGCGAGGGCCTCCGGAGGATCGCGGCGAGAGGGGCGAGTCTCTGTCGCCCTGGAAGGACGTCGGCTCCATGGCCCGTTGGATTACTTCAGGCGTCGTCACATTCGCAACGGGGCCGCGCGTCAGCGCTGTAACGCGCCCGCTGACGCGGCAGATTTTTATCAATGAATCCCGAAGCTTGTAATGATTTTTTGGCAGGGTACGATTTCTGCAAAGGAGGCGGGCCGAGCAGATCTGCCGGCGCGTTGGCGCGCCGGGTGGCGGGCGAGGCGGGCGGACGTCTGGCCGAGCGCGCGGTGGAGCGGTGAGGGTCCGAAGGGACCAGGAGAGGGAGTGGAGATGACGTTCCGATCGTTGCTTGTGGCTGCCGGTGTCCTGGGCAGCATCTCGGTGGCGTCCGCGCAGACGCCGCCCGAGCCGCCGAAGGCTCCGCCGGCCGATCCCGCGCCGCCCGCCGAGCAAGCTCCTCCGGCCGACCCGGCGGCGGCCCCCGCCGGCGCCCCCGCTGCCGCTCCCGGCGCACCCGCTGCTCCCGCCGCCGCCGTTGGCCCGACCGTTCCCGCTGGGACCGTTGGGGCCCAGCCCGCGGAGCCGGCGCCGCCGCCGCCGGAGCCGGCGCCCCAGGCCGCGCCGCCCCCCACGAAGGCCCCGGGCCCCGACGTGGGGCCGGTCACCACACCGGCGGTGCGCTGGAGCCAGGCCACCGCGGCCGACGACCTGCTGGAGGAGGAAGAGGAGACGACCCTGCGCTGGCGCGGGACGACGTTCACCTGGAACCAGGGGGGGAGCACGACGCTCCTCGGCGTCGGCGGCGAGTACACCCCTGCCATCCAGGTCTACGGCTGGGACTTCACGCTGCGGCCGAACTACTACGTGCTCGACCGTCCCAAGGACAAGGTCTCGGTCTCCGCCGACATCGGCTGGGTCGTCGAGCTCACGAACAGCGACATCACAACCGATTACCGGGAGCCGCAGCTCAAGGACGTGGCCCTCAACGCCCGGTACAGCCGCGAGCTCTGGGAGAGCGGCGGCGCGAACCGCGGCGAGTACAAGACGGACGCCGCCATGCGCCTGCGCGTGACCCTGCCGACCTCGCCGGCGAGCTGGAACTCCGGCAAGTACTTCACGGTCGGGCTCGGCCCGCAGCTCGTCCAGAAGGTCAAGCTGCTCGGGTCCAAGGCCGACGGCCTCAACCATGTGACGGCGACGCTCGGCGTCACCTACGCCCACCTGTTCGCGGAGTCGTACACGCCGGTGAACGACGCCCTCCGGCGACCGCGTCAGGCCCCGAGCGGTGAGGTGTCGCTCGACGAGCAGCTCACCGGGTGGTCCTTCGCCATGGATCGGCTGACCACGAGCCTCGAGCTCAACCTGCCGCTCTACAAGGACCTCTCCATGGCGACGAGCTTCGGGTTGCTCAGCGACTTCAAGCACGAGTTCGAGGGGGGATGCGTCGAGATCCTCGGCGGCTGCGCCCCGTACGACGGCTCCGGGGGGACGACCTACGTCCCCCAGACCGCGTTCAACGTCAGCCTGAGCTACCCGGTTTACGAGGTCGTCGATCTCACGCTCGGGTACAACAACACCAACCGCCAGATCGGGGCCGACGGCCGCCGCAGGAACTTCTTCTACAGCCCCGAGGCGCAGTTCTATCTCGACATCACCGCGAACCTCGACGTCATCTACTCGAAGGTGACCGGCCGCGGCGAGAAGCCCGAGAAGCCGGCCACGGCCAGCGCTGCGGGCCGGCGCGAGCTCTAGCGAGCGCGACCCGGGGGCGGGCGCTCGGTTGCGCACGATCACGTGCGGTCACGCGCGCCCCCGGCTCTCGCCCGTGGTCAGCCCGCCGGCGATGAGGTGCGCGGCGCGCAGGGGCTCGGGGAGGTGGCCGTGCACCGAGAGCCGCGCGATCAGCGCGCTCGTGTCCTCGAGCGAGATCCCGGCCCGCTGCACGTACACGCCCCCGACGGGCTCCATCTTGCCGGCGCGCTCGATGAGCGCCCACTTGCGGCGCCCTCCGCGGACGCGCGAGAGCAGCGCGTCGCGGATCGCGTCGAGGTTCGGGAGACGCCGCGCGACCACCACGACGGGCAGGGCGAGGGCGTCGCGCAGCGCCGCGATGTCGACCACGTTGAAGCCCGCCACGGCGATGCCCTGCAGCAGGACCACCTGCACCTGGGGATAGAAGCGGGAGCCGGCGATCATCGCGGCGATCGCCGGCGCCGCGTTCCGCCCGTCGCGCCGGACGCGGGTGGAGAGCACCCCCTCGAGGCGCAGGCCCGCGAAGACCGTCCCGACGACCGGCACGTCGCCGCGGTGCTCGCGGGCGAACGGGGCGTCGTCGACGCCGACGACGTGCGACAGGCGGGGGGCGCGAGGCGGCACGCGCGGAGCTTATCGCGCTGCCGGCTTCTCCGGGCCGGGCGGTCGTGCTGTACTGCTACTGTGCGACCTCCCCGGTACCTCTCCGTGATCTTCTCGCTGGCGTTCGGCCTCGCCCCGTCGCTCGCCCTCGCGCAGAGCGCCCCGGCGGCCCCGAACGCCGCCCCGACGTCCGCGAAGGCCGCCCCGGCACCCGCGAAGGCCGCCCCGGCGGGGAAACCGGCGGCCGACGCCCCGCGCGCGGGTGCCGCCGGCGCGCCGCAGGCGACCCGGCAGCGCGCCGCCCGCGCGCGCAAGCCGAAGCAGAAGGCCGCGGCCCTCGACGGGCGGCCGGTCGCCACGTTCCCGGGCTTCCGCATGCTCCCGACCGGGGGCTCGCGCGTGTTCGTGCAGATCCACGGCGGCAAGGTCGACGTCGCCGAGTCGAAGGCCGCCGGGCGCCTCGTCTACCGGATGAAGGGCGCGGGGGCGATCCAGACGAACCGCTTCCCGCTCGTGACCGCCTTCTTCGCGACCCCGGTCAGCCAGGTGCAGCTCGTCGACCAGGGCAACGATCTCGACATGGTGATCGACCTGCGCGCGCAGACCGACGCGACCTACCGCGTGATCGAGACCGAGCAGGGGGTCGTGCTCCAGGTCGACTTTCCCCCGTCCGTCCCCGACCAGCGCGCCGCGCCGCAGGCCGAGGGAGCGCGGAAGCGCGCGGTCCGCCGCACGATCCCGCAGGAGCCCGGGAGCAGCGACGAGGGCTCGCCCGAGTTCTAGCGGCCCCGCCCGAGAGCCTGCCGGCGCCGTGATCGGCCTTCAGGCGGCGACCGCGTCGGAGCGCGCCTTGTCCTCCCCGCGCGCGCCCGGGTCGGCCGCTGGGGCCGGCTCGCCCAGCGCGGCCGCGGCGAGGGTGACGAGGACCATCCACAGGAGATCGGCGAGCAGGAGGTGCACGAGCTGCATCCACACCGGCGCGAGCAGCAGGAGGTTGAGGAGCCCCGCGCCGATCTGCAGCAGCACGAGCCCCCCGGTCGCCATCGACAGCCGCTCGACCAGCGGCGACGGGCGCCGGGCCGCGATGGCGCCGCGGGCGAAGAGCAGGTAGGCGCTCACGACCACCGCCACGGCGGGATGCAACGTGCGCAGCGGCAGCAGGAAGTGGGCCGTGGGCGAGAAATCCTGCGCGATGCCCTCGCGGAGCGAGCTCGCGGCGAAGAGCGTGTCGCCGAGCGCGGCGATGGCCCCGGTCACGCCGACCGCGAGGACCCCCGCGAGCGCGACGGCGAGCATCGCGCCCGTCGCGCCCTGGCCGCGCCAGCGCACGCGCCGGCCCCCGCGCGCCCAGTAGAGTGTGCAGGTCATGGCGCCGACGAGCAGGAACGTGTTGATGAGGTGCACGGCCATCCAGAGCGCGCGGGCCGCGGACGCGTCGTGGGCGACGTACTCGAGCAGGACGATCCCGGCGCCGACCGCCGCCTCGGTGATCATGAACAGCATCGACGCGGACGCGCCGCCCCGCACCGGGTGGCCCGCCGGGTAGGCGACGAACGCCCAGACGAGCTGCAGCGCGACGAGCAGGAACGCGATGCCCGAGGTGGCGCGGTGCGTGAACTCGATGAAGGTCGCCGCGCTCGGGGAACGTGGGATGACGTCGCCGTTGCACGTCGGCCAGTGGCTGCCGCAGCCGGCCCCCGAGCCGGTCGCGCGCACGAACGCGCCCCACAGGATCACGCCGAGCGTGAAGGCCAGCGCGAGCGCCGCGAGCTTCCAGAACCGCGCCTGAGTCATGAGGGGGTCCTTACCGCGAAACCAGCGCGACGGCAGCCCGCGCGGCCGGCCTGCGCGGCCGGCCCGCGCCGTCGTGCGATCTCGTTGCGCCCGGACCCGGCCGAAGGGAGGATGTGCCCGTGCCGATCAGCGAGGACATCCGGGGCGCTCCGCCCTCTCCGCCGGCCGAGCTCCTGAGCAGCCGTCCGCCCAGGATCGTGGTCGCGGACGACGACCGCCTCGCGCGCCAGATGCTCGTGAGCATCCTCCACAAGGCCGGCTTCCAGGTCGAGGCGGTCGACGACGGCCAGGAGGCGATCGAGCTCATCGGCCGCGGTGGGGTCGACCTCGCGCTCCTCGACATCGTGATGCCCCGCCTCACGGGCCTCGAGGCGTGCAGGCTGCTCAAGAGCATGACCTCCGAGACGTTCCTCCCCGTGGTGCTCGTCACGGTGAAGAGCGACACGGCGAGCCGGGTCGAGGGGCTCAAGATCGGCGCCGACGACTACGTCTGCAAGCCGTTCGAGGAGGAGGAGCTCCTCGCCCGCGTCGGGGCGATGCTGCGGATCAAGCGGCTGCACGACCAGGTGGCGGCGCAGCGCGCCTACCTGGAGCAGCTCTCCATCCACGACGAGATGACGGGGCTCTACAACTACCGTTACCTCTTCACGCGGCTCAACGAGGAGTTCAAGCGCGCGGAGCGCTACCACGAGCCGTTCGCCTGCGTGCTCGTCGACATCGATCGCCTCAAGGCGATGAACGAGATCGGGGGGCGCACGCTCGGTGACGCCGTGATCCGGCGCGTGGCCGACGGGATCCGCCGCTCGGTCCGCGAGGTGGACGTTGTCGCGCGCTACGGCGGCGAGGAGTTCCTCATCGTGCTGCCGAGCACGCACTTCGCCGGGTCGCTGACCGTGGCCGAGCGGATCTGGCGCGAGGCCTCCGGCAACCCGGTCGAGTTCGGCGGCGCGACGCGGCCCTGCAGCGTGTCGATCGGCGTCTCGCTCTACCCCTCGCGCGACGTCCGCTCCAAGGACGCGCTGATCCGCGCCGCGGAGAGCGCCCTTCACCAGGCGAAGCGCGAGGGCGGCAACCGGATCTGCGTCTTCCAGCAGCACGGCCAGATCTACACGCCGACCGGGAGCGCCGAGCAGCCGGCGCCGCCGCCCCCGGCCAAGCTCCGGCGATCGAGCGATCCCGCCTTCGTCGCGGCCCAGGACGACGCGAGGGAGCCGCAGACGCGCCGGGGCACGGACCTCCCGCCCCTCCCGCGCAAGCCGCTCTAGTCCGCCGCTTCACGTCGTGAACGCCGCCGCTCGCGCCCGCATCCTCCTGGTCGACGACGAGCCGGCCCAGCGCCGCGGCCTGGCGCGCGCGCTCGTGCGCGACTTCGACGTCCTCACCGCGGAGGACGGCCCCGCCGCGCTCGGGCTGCTCGCGACCACCCGCGTCGAGGCCGTGCTGCTCGACCTCGCCATGCCGCGCATGGGCGGCGCCGAGGTGCTCGAGCAGATCAAGGCGAGGTTCCCCGACGTCGAGGTCGTGGTGATGGCCGGCCACAGCGAGGTCGAGGCGGCGGTCGCGGCCGTGCGCGCCGGCGCGTACGCGTTCGTGATGAAGCCCGTCGATCCGGAGGCGGCGGCCTCCATCGCCGTCGAGCGCGCGATCGAGCGCCGGCGGCTCGTCGCCCGCGCCAGGGCGCTCGAGGAGCGGGTCGGCGAGCACGAGCAGCTCGGCGAGGTGATCACGAGCTCCGCCGCGATGCAGGAGGCGCACCGGAAGGCGCTCGGCGTCGCGGCCCTGACGGCGCCCATCCTGCTGATCGGCGAGCGCGGGACGGGCAGGGAGCTCGTCGCGCGCGCCGTCCACCGGCGCGGTCCACGCGCTGGGGCGCGCTTCGTCGCGGTCGACTGCAGCGCGCTCCCCGGGCCGCGCGCCGAGGAGGAGCTCTTCGAGGGAGATCGCGACGCCGCGCCGGACGGGCACGCCAGCGCGGGCCTGGTCGAAGCGGCGGACAACGGCACGCTCTTCCTCGACGAGGTCTCGGCGCTGTCGCCCGCGGCTCAGGCCAGGCTGCTCCGGGTCCTCACGCACGGCGAGATCGCGAGGGCAGGGGGCGAGCCGCGGCGCGTCGATGTGCGGGTCATCGCGTCGACGTGCGCGGACCTGAGGGAGCGCGCCGCTGCCGGCCAGTTTCGCGAGGACCTCCTCTACCGCCTCGGCGTCATCCTCGTCGAGCTGCCGCCGCTCCGGCGGCGCCGGGAGGACATCGCGCTGCTCGCGAGCCACTACCTGAACCGGTACGCGCGCGCCCATGACCGCGACGTCCGGCGGATCGGCCCCGAGGCGGCGCGGCTCCTGCGCGAGCACGCCTGGCCGGGCAACGCCCGCGAGCTCGAGAGCGCGATCGAGCACGCCGTGATCTCCGCGCGCGGCGAGGCGATCCTGCCCGCGGATCTCCCGCCGTCGGTGTCGGGGCGCGTGGGGCCGGAGCGCCGTCCCCCCCGGGACGCGCTCGTCCTGCCCGCGCAGCTCTGCGAGCTCCCGTATGCGGAGGCCAAGGAGCGCGCCGTCGACGCGTTCGATCAGATCTACGTCCGGCGCCTGCTGCAGCGCACGGGCAACAACCTGAGCGAGGCGGCGCGGCAGGCGGGCATGGATCGCTCGAATTTCCGGAGACTCAAGAAGAAGATCGCGGCGAGGGGAGACGAGGAATCGACGCAAGAAGCGCAGGAGGCGCAAGAAGCGCTGGAGGCGCGAGACGCGCAGGCGGACAGGCAGCCGGGAACGCCGGCGGCGGACGCGGACGCGGAGGCGGGGCCCGACGGGGACGACGCGGGCTGACGCGCTCCACCGGCGCCACGCCCCACGCCGCGCAAGCGCGCGGCCGGCTCGTGCTACGTTGCGCCGAAAATGGCCCGACGCGCTGCACGAGGTGCCCTTGTCGCCGCCGCCGTCTCCCTCGCGGTCCGGCTCACCCCGTCCCCTGCCGCCGCCGCCGACGCCGGCGAGGCGCCCCGGCGGCAAGCGGCGATGGTCCACGATCTCCCCCGCGTCCTCGCGCTCGCCGACCGCAATCACCCGAACGTCGCCGCCGCCCGCGCGCGGCTCAACCAGGTCCGCGCGCAGCTCGACGAGGCCCACTACGCCCCGTTCTCGCAGTTCAAGCTGACCGGGGGCGTCGCGCTCGCGCCGACCGTCCGCGGCAACAACGTCTTCAGCCCGAACACCGACGTCTCGCTCACCTCGAGCCTCGGCGTCGCCTGGCGCGGGAACATCGACGGCGTCGTGCCGCTCTGGACCTTCGGCAAGATCACGAGCCTCTGGGACGCCGCCGAGGCGAACGTCCGCGTGAACCAGGCGAACGTGGAGAAGGAGCGTGACGCGGTCCGGCTCGACGTCCGCAAGGCCTACTTCGGCCTCCAGCTCGCGCGCGACTCGCGGAGCCTGCTCACGGACGTGCGGCGCGAGATGGACAAGGCGCTCCAGCGCCTGGAGGAGCAGGTCGAGCGCGAGGAGGGCGATCCCATCGAGCTCCTCAAGCTGCAGACCTTCGGCGCCGAGCTCGAGGCGCGCGGGGCGGAGGTCGACAAGTACATCGCGGTCGCGCTGGCCGGGCTGCGCTTCTACACGGGCGTCCCGGATCTCGACATCCCCGACGTCCCGATCCGCCCGCCGAAGCACCGGCTCGGGCACGTCAGCCGCTACCTCACCGCGGCGCGCCTGTACCGGCCGGAGCTCGCGCAAGCGCGCGCGGGCCTCGACGCGCGGACCGCGCAGGTGCGGCTCGCGCGCGCGCAGCTCTTCCCCGACATCGGCCTCGGCCTCCAGGTCGGCGTGAGCGCCGCGCCCGAGGTCGCCGATCAGCTCAACCCGTTCACCAGCGACCCCGGCAATTACTTCCACTACGGCGCCGCGCTCGTGCTGCAGTGGAAGCTCGACCTGCTCCCGCAGTCGGCCCGCGTCCGCTTCGCCGAGGCGCAGCTCGAGGAGATGGCCGCGACGCAGCGGTTCGCCATGGGCGGCGTCGCGACCGAGGTCGAGACCGCCTACGCCGAGGTCGTGGAGGCCCAGCGGCGCCTCGATGCCTACGCCAAGGCGGCGAGGTACGGCAAGCGCTGGCTCGTGATGGTGCAACAAGGGATCGACGTCGGGACGATGGCCGAGAAGGACCTCATCGATCCGGCCAAGGCGTACGCGACGAACCGCTTCAATCAGCTCAACGCGACGATGGATCTCGACATGGCGATGTCGCGCCTCGCGAAGGCGACCGGCTGGGACGCGATCGCGCCAGACGGCACCTGAGCCATGAGACCGGACGCGCTGAGCCAGGGAGCCGCCGTCGCTCCGTCGGGCCGGCCTCCGCGCGCACCGCGGCTTGAACGCGGCCGTCCTTGGCACTACCGTGCGCCCCAGCATGGGAGCTGACGACAGGCGGGCGCCGCACAGAATGGCCGTGGCAGCGAGCGGGGACGCGGCGCGCCGCGGCGCCTCGGGCGGCTCCAGCATCGCGTTTTCGGTCCTGCTCGCCGCGGCGGCGGCGGCCATCATCGGCACTCTTCATTTCGTCGCCTACGTCGTGCCGACGGAGGCCTCGATGGGGGTCGTGCAGAAGATCTTCTACTTCCACGCCCCCGCCGGGTACGCGATGTACCTCGGCGCGACCGCCTGCTTCATCGGCTCCGCCGGCTACCTCGCGCGCGGCACCCAGTGGTGGGACTCGCTGGCGAAATCCGGCGCGCAGGTCGCCGTGGCGATGGGCCTGATCGTCCTCATCACCGGCCCGCTGTGGGCGGCCAAGGCGTGGGGCGTGTACTGGACGTGGGATCCACGCCTGACCACCTCGCTGCTCAGCGTCCTTATCTACATCGCCTATGTCGTGCTCCGCGCCTTCACCGGCGATAGCCACGCCGAACGCAAGTTCGCCGCGGCCCTCGGCGTCCTCGGCGCGGCCAACCTGCCGATCATCCATTATTCGGTAAAGATGTGGGGCGGTAACCATCCCACGGTCATCACGGGCAAAGGCGGCGGCCTCGGGCACCCTGACATGAAGTTGGCGCTCGGCTTCGGCTTCCTCGCGTTCACGCTGCTCTCCCTCGCGCTCCTGTGGGCGCGCCTCCGCGTCGATCTCGCGTCCGCGCGGCTCGCGGAGCTCGAGCAAGAGGCCCTCGAAGTCGGCATCGGAGAGGACTGAGAACGTGAATTCCCTTCATTCCTTGTTCGCTCACGCGGCCCTTCAGCAACCGACGGGCACCACCACGGACGACCGAGCGCAGGCGTTCCGCCCCGTAGAGGGGGGGAACGAGCTCCAGAGCGGGGAGAAGCTGCTCGTCGAGGCCTACGCCGCGATCTGGCTCATCGTCTTTGCGATGGTCTTCCTCTCCTGGCGCCGGCAGAAGCAGATCGATCGCCGCATCGACGCGCTCGAGGCCGCCTTGCAGCGGGCGCGGGCCAGCTCGGGCCAGGGGACGAGCTGATGCCTAACCTCGGGGAGATGACCCCGCAGCACGCGCTCTACATCCCCGTGGTGCTGATGCTGGGGCTCATCATCGGCTACATCTTGGGCAGCCGCGCCGTGCGCGCCGAGCTCGAGCGACGTAGGCGCAGAATGAAGGAGTGACGGGGGCGCGAGCCCTCGTCCCGCGTTGCCGGCCGGCGCGGCGAGCGCCGCGCCTGCCCCACTAGCCGGAGGTCCCAGGTGGTCGATTTCTCTGTGAGCGAAGAGCACAAGGCTCTCATCGATACGGCGCGCCGCTTCACGAAGGAGCGCATCACCCCGATCGCGGCCGAGTGCGATCAGAAATCGTACTTCCCGATGGACGTCTTCCTGGAGGGCTGGAACATCGGCCTCGTCAACCCGACGTGCCCGGCCGAGTACGGCGGCCCGGGGATGGGCGAGCTCGAGAACGCGCTGCTCGCCGAGGAGCTCTCCTACGGGTGTACCGGGATCCAGACGAGCTTCCTCGCCAACGGGCTCGCGCTCACGCCCATCAAGCTCGCGGGCAGCGAGGAGCAGAAGAAGAAGTACCTCGGCATGCTCACCGCCGAGCCGATCATGGCGAGCTACTGCACGAGCGAGCCGGACGCCGGCAGCGACGTCGCCGGCCTCAAGACCCGCTTCACGAAGCACGGGGACGACTACGTGCTGAACGGGCAGAAGTGCTGGATCACGAACGCGAGCTTCGCGCGCTTCTACGTGATCTTCGCGACCTCGAACCCGGAGCTCCGGCACAAGGGCATCGCGGCGTTCATCGTCGATCGCGACACGCCCGGCCTCCGCGTCGGCAAGAAGGAGGACAAGCTCGGCCAGCGCGCGAGCGACACGGCCCAGGTGTTCCTCGAGGACGTGAAGGTGCCGAAGCAGAACCTCCTCGCAACGGAGGGGCAAGGCTTCAAGCTCGCGATGGAGACCTTCAACCAGACCCGCCCCGACATCGGCGCGGCCGCGACCGGCCTGATGCGGCGCTGCGTCGACGAGTGCGTCGCCTACGCCAAGGAGCGCAAGACGTTCGGCCAGCCGATCGGCAACCACCAGCTCATCCAGTGGATGCTCGCGGAGATGGCGATCCGCGTCGAGGGGACGCGCCTGCTCTACCAGAAGGCCGCGTGGAACCTCGATCACGGGGTGCGCGACCCGATCGTCTCGAGCTTCGCGAAGGCCTACGGCGCCGACAGCGCGATGCAGACCGCCGTCGACGCCGTCCAGGTGTTCGGCGGCAACGGCTACGTGAAGGAGTACCCCGTCGAGAAGATGATGCGCGACGCCAAGGTCCTCCAGATCTACGAAGGCACGAGCCAGATCCAGCGCATCGTCATCGCGCGCCAGCTCCTGTCGTAGGGCGCCGATCGCCCTGGCGCGCAGCGACGCCGAGCGGGGCCTCCTCGCTCGGCGCCTCAGGCCTCCTCGCTCGGCGCCTCAGGCCTCCTCGCTCGGCGCCTCACCCGGGCGGCGGTCTCGCGTCCGGCTTCAGGGCTGGGGGTGCCAGATCAGCGTCAGCTCGGGGCCCAGCGTGAGGGCCAGGCCCTCGGCGGGGATCATCACGCGGCGGACCTTCTGGCCCGCGTACCTCGTCCCGTTCGTCGAGCAGAGATCGAGCGCCATGATCTCGGTGCCGTCCCGCAGGAGCAGCAGGTGCGTCCGCGAGATGTGCGTGCTCAGCACGGCGCGCAGCCCGCGATCCAGGCAGTTGTCGGCGCGCCCGAGCAGCACGCCGTCGTCGAGCGCCTGCTCGGGCAGCTCGACCGCGGCGCTGCGGTCGCTCGACTGCAGCGTGAGCCGCACGTACCCGGTCTTCGCTCGCGGGGCCACCATCTCCTCGATGTGCGAGACGGGGCGCACCGACGTGATGTGCGAGATCTCGCCGCGCGCGAAGCGGTGGCTGGTCGTGATGCCCTCGGTCGGCGCCTGGGGCGCGGCGCCCTCGACCGCGGGCTTCTCGGAGACGCTCTCGAGGCCGCGCGGCGGCTCGCTCATCCCGCACGAGCTCACCTGCAGCACCCGCGACGAGGCCCGCGGCCCCACCGGGATGCCGCCGACCACGTGCTTGCCGATGCGCACGAGCAGCGGGCCGCTGACCACGATCGATCGCCGCGGCACGTCGTCGTCGACGAAGAACGGGATCGAGGTCTGTAGATCCATGAGCCGCAGCCCGAAGCCGCCGTCGCCGAGGTTGCAGCAGGTGGCGACCAGGTGGCGCACGCACACGTCGTCGCCCGAGGCGAACTTCACGTCGCAGCGCGGGTGCGAGCCGAAGACGGCGTACGCGCCGCTGTTCGCCGGCAGATCGAGCCACGCGACGTCGCCGCCCGAGACGCGGAACAGGCGGTACCCCTCGACCATCGGCGACTCGGGAGGGTTCAGCGCCATCACCGCCTCGGCGGTCGACAGGGCGCGCCGCATCGTCGCGACGTCGATGCGCGGTTGCACGCTCATCGCGCGCTCCACGTTCTGCGCGACGTCGCGCCCGAGAGCGCTCGCTGCGCCGATCGCGCCGGCCGCGTCTGCCCGCCGAGCTCGGGCGTGAACGGCGGAATCGCTGTGCGAGCCTGCGGTGAGTCCGCGGCAGGGAGGAGCGTGGTGGAGTGCAGACAGCAGCAAGGCCTCATGCGGTCGAGCCGAATCCTACCGGAATTTTTCGTCTGGGGCTCTTTCGCAGACGCCTCGAATCTGCTGCGTCGCTGGGCGCGGGTCGAGACGACGGTTGTCCGGCTCAGCTCACGCCGACGCTGACCTCCGCGACGAGCTCGCCGCCCCAGCGCCAGAAGGCGACCGAGCGGCTGAACAGGAGGATGACCTCCAGCCCGAGCCCACCGCCGAATTCGAGCCGAAAGCGCCCGGCGTCCACCTCGATGAGTTGCATGCCCCCCGAACACGCGAGACTCGGGCCAACCGTGGATCCGTGCGCGTTGGACGCTGGTGTGTCCGCCGGGGGCACGGCCGCGCCCGCGCCCGGCAGCAGGGCGCGCCGGGCTCGCGCCGGCGTGCGCCCGGCAACGCCGCGCGGCGCGCACCGCCGCGCTCCGGGCGGCAGGGAGCGCACGCCGGAGGGGCGAGCGCGAGGCGGCCGCGGGCGGGCGAGCGCGGAGGTGAGCGAGCGTGGCGCGGCCGCGCGGTCGTCAGAAGCCAAGCCATTTTGACGCCGCCCGCGCGGTGTCTATCCTGGTCGCGGTGTCCCGGATCCTTCCGCGCTTCGACTACCGCATCGAGTTCGCCGCATCGACCGATGTCGGCCTCGTCCGCCCGAGCAACGAGGACCGGCTCCTCTGCTGCCCGGAGCTCGCCCTCTTCGCCATCGCGGACGGGATGGGGGGCCACGCCGCCGGCGAGGTCGCCGCCCAGATCGCGATCGACACGGTGCGCGACGAGGTGCTCCGCCCGCCCGCGGCCGCGATCCTCGACGCCTACGTGGCCGACCCGAACATCGAGGCGCGCCGCGAGGTGTTCGCGCTGCTCCGCCGCGTCGCCGAGGCCGCGCACGCCGCCATCCTCGAGGCGCGCCGCAAGGAGCCGAGCTACCAGGGGATGGGCACCACGCTCGACTTCGTGGTGCTCGCGCACAGCCGGGCGTTCTTCGCCCACGCCGGCGACAGCCGCGCCTACCTGGTTCGCCCGACGACCACCGTCCAGCTCACCCAGGACCACGCCCTCTACGATACGCTCCGCGCGGCCGGCAACGCGACCCCGGCCAGGAAGCCGCAACGGAACCCGCTCGTGAACGCGATCGGGCTCGCGGGCACCGTCTCCGTCGACACGCTGTTCGTGGATCTCTCCCGCGGCGACCGCATCCTCCTCTGCACCGACGGCGTCCACAACGCGATCGACAGCGAGGCGTCGCTCTCGCGCTTCTGCGCGAAGGGCGGCCCCGACGACGTCGCGGCCGGCCTCCTCAAGCACGCGCGCGAGCGGGGAGGGCTCGACAACGCGAGCGCGATCGTCATCGACATCAAGGAGCGCTTCGTCAAGCGCGCGGACGACGCCGGGCCGTCGTCGCGCGAGCTCTCGGTGCTCTCCGCGTGCCCGCTGCTCTCCGGCATGAGCCCCGCCGCGGTGCTGGGCGCGCTCGCGGCGGGCGTCGAGGTGGAGCTCAGCGCGGGCGATCGGATCCCGCGCGACGTCGCGAGCGATCTGGTCGCTTACCTGGTGCTCGACGGGGCCGTGGACCTGCCGGACGGGCGGCGGATCGGCTCGTCCGGGCTGCTCTTCCCCGAGTCGCTCGTGGGCGCGCGGCGCAAGGGCGAGCTGCCCGTCGCGGCGGGCCGGACGCGGCTCATCCGGATCCGCAAGGACGACTTCGCCGAGGTCTGCGAGCACGACGCCGAGCTCGCGGCCGCCCTGTACCAGCGGCTCGCGCGCTACCTCGCGCTCGGGACCGGCTGAGCGCGGTCCGCGATGCAGCTCCCCCTGCTCCACCTCGACGACCGCGTCGCGGCCTTCGCGAAGCCGTCCGGGCTGCTCGTGCACCGCGGCTGGGGCGACGCGCCGGTCGTCTTCGTCGATCTCGCCGAGCGCGCGCTCGGCCGGAAGGTCTTCCCGGTGCACCGCCTCGATCGGGCGACGAGCGGCGTGCTGCTCGTCGCGCTCGACGCCGCCGCCGCCGCGCTGCTCGGCGCGCAGTTCGAGCAGGGCCTCGCGCGGAAGCGCTACCTGGCGCTCGTCCGCGGCGTGCCCCCGGAGCGCGGGTGCATCGATCATCCGATCCCGCGGCGCGAGGGCGGCCCGCGCGTGCCGGCCGTCACCGAGTTCGAGCGGCTCCACGCGCTCGAGCGCTACGCCGTCGTCGAGGCGCGGCCGCGCACGGGCCGCCTGCACCAGGTGCGCAGGCACCTCAAGCACATCAGCCACCCGATCATCGGCGATGTGAACTACGGCAAGGGCGAGCACAACCGCCTCTTCCGCGAGCGCTACGCGCTGCACCGCCTCGCGCTCCACGCGGCCGAGCTCGCCGTCGCCCACCCCGAGACGGGCGCCCCGCTGCGCCTCGCCGCGCCGCTGCCCGACGACCTGCGCGGCCCGTTCGACCAGCTCGGCGTGCCGGCGTGGATCGGCGCGGCGCCGGCGGCCTGAGGGCGCCCCAGGATCGGCGCGCTAACCGGCCTCGGGCGCGCGCCGCTTCGGGGCGACGCCGTGCCCCGCGCCGATCGCGTCGAGCGAGAGCGCCGGCCCCGCCTGGGTGAAGCCGCCGTCGAAGGGGTTCTCGGCGAGGAACATCGGCGTGTCGAGATCGACGAACGAGAACCCGCCCAGGCCGGCGGCGAAGCACGCCGACATCGTCATCGCGAGCACCGACTCGACCATCCCGCCGATCATGAGCCGCAGCCCCGCTGCGCGGGCGACCGCCGCGATGTCGAGCGCCTCCGCGATGCCGCCCTTCATCAGCTTGATGTTGACGACGGTCGCCGCGCGCTCCGCCGCGATGCGGAGGACGTCCTCCGCGCACGTGGCGCTCTCGTCGGCGGCCACGTCGACCCCGGCGCGCCGCGTGACCTCCTTCATGCCCTCCCAGTCGTCCCGCGGCACCGGCTGCTCCAGGAGCGCGACGTCCGCGCCGAGCCCGCGCGCGTGCGCGATGAGCGCGACCGCCTCGCCCGCCGTGAGCCCGCCGTTGCCGTCGAGGATCAGCGACGCGCGCGGCGCCGCCCCGTGGATCGCCTCGATGCGCGCCGGGTCCGACGCGGCGAGGCGGCCGCCGACCTTCACCTTGAGGATGCTGAAGCCCATCGCCGACGCGCGCCGGGCGGCCTCCTCCGCGCGCTCCGGCGAGCCCGTGGTGATCGTGATGTCGGTCGTGAGCGCCGTCCCGGCGCCGCCGAAGAAGGCCCAGAGCGGCATGCCCGCGCGCCTCGCGAGCGCGTCGAGGACCGCCGTCTCGATCGCGCAGCGCGCCGCGCCCGCGCCGCCGCGCATCGTAAGGGCGGCCGCCCGGAGCGCGCCCGCGATCGCGCGCCACGCGCGCGCGTCCGCGCCCACCGCGGCGCCGCGCAGCGAGAGGGCGGCGGCGCGCGACGCCTCCTGCGTCTCGCCGTTGAAGGCCGGCAGCGGCGCCGCCTCGCCGAAGCCGAGCGTGCCGTCGGCGAGCTCCACGGTGACGAGGAGGTTCTCCGCGCGCTCCTGCGCGCCGCCGGCGATGCCGAACGGCTCGTGCAGCGGGATGTCGAGCGTCTCGACCGAGACGCGTCGGATCAGGGTAGGGGACATGAGGACAACCGCCGCCTTCGCACCTGGCTCAAGGAGAGGAGGCCGGGCCGAGCAGCGCCTCGATTTCGCGGGAGATCGTCTCCTCCTCGCCGTCCTCGTAGCCCGCGTGGACGTGCCGTACGACGCCGCTCCGATCGACGATGTAAGCGGTCGGCATTCTCGGCGGGTTGTACTTTTTCACCGCGCTCTGGTCCTTGTCCCAGAGGATCCTGAACCTGACCTCGGCCTCGTTCGCGAACGCCACGAGCTGCTCCTTCGCGACGTCCTCGGGGGCGTCGAGCGCGACGGCGATCACGGCGACGTCGGCGCCGAAGCGATCGACGATCTTCTGGTAGGCGGGGAACGACTTCCGGCAGGGGTGGCAGTAGGTCGCCCAGAAATCGACGATCACCACCTTGCCGCGCGCCTCGCCGAGCGTGGCGGGCCCTTCGCCGCTCACGATCTCGGCGGCGAGCTCGGGCGCCGCGGCGCCGATCAGGCCGCCGCCGACGACCGGCGCCGGGGCGGCAGGCGGGGCGCCCCCGCACCCGGCCGCTGGCGCGAGGGCGAGCGCGGCGCAAAGGACGGCGGCGGCGCGGGCGAACGGCGGTGACGGGCTCCGGCTCATGGCGAGATCTTCCTCTCTGTCAGGGCTCCCGATCGACGATGGACGCGAGCATCTCCCCCTCGGCGCAGAGCGTCCCGTCGACGCTCGCCTCCCCGCGCAGCTTCCAGACGTTCGAGCGGTGGTGCAGCACCTCGACGTAGAGGTCGAGCCGGTCGCCGGGCGTCACGGTGTGGCGGAACTTCGCCTTGTCGATGCCGAGGAAGAACATGAGGTTCGACGTCGCGTCGAACGGGTCGGACGCATAGGCGAGGATGCCGCCGAGCTGCGTGAGCGACTCCAGGATCAGCACCCCGGGCATGATCGGCCGCTGGGGGAAGTGCCCCTGGAACCAGGGCTCGTTGTAGGCGACGCACTTGTAGCCGCGGATGCTCTTGTTGGCGGTGACCTGCGTCACCCGGTCGACCATCACGAGCGGGTAACGGTGCGGCAAGATCGACAGGATCTGATGGATGTCGAGCGTGACGGGCTCTTGGGTTCGGTCAGGCAAGGCCGACTCCTTTCACGGCGTCGAGCGCGCGCGGCGCGCTACTTCGGGGCGTCCTTGTTCTCGGCCTTGTCGCCGCCCGCTTCGTCCTCGCCCCCGCCGGTGTTGTAGAGCTGGATGATCTGCTCGGTGAGGTCGAGGTCGGCGCGGACGTAGGGGGCCGCCTGCTTGTCGAGGATGACCTCGTAGCCCGTCTTCTTCGCGATCCGGGCGACGATGATCATCATCTTCTTGATGATGGGCCCGGTGAGCTCGCCCTGCTTCTTCTGCAGCTCCTTGTTGTAGTCGACGAACACGGTCTGGAGCTCGACCATCTGGCGCTGCCAGTCCTCCATCCGCTTCTGCAGCGACTCGCGCGAGAGCACGCGCGACTGCTTCTCGATGTCCTCGCGCGCCCGCTGGAGCTCCGTCTGCTTCGCGTCGAGCTCCTGCTGGCGCCGGTCGAAGAGCTTCTTCAGGGTGGCCTGCGCGCGGATGCCGTCCTCGGTCTGCATCACGGCGTGCTGCACGTCGACCACGGCGATCCGGGTCTCGGCGGCGGCGACGCCCGGCGCGGCGAGGGCGAGCGACACGACGGCGGCGCGGGCGATCCGGGCGAGGAGCAGCGCGGGCCGATGCACAGGGGAGCGGGCGACCATCCGAGGCGATTACCCGCCGCGAGACGGACGGTCAAGGTGTGCGGGACAAGGACCACGGAAGCGGAAGGTGGTGAGGAGGGGGCGTCGAGGACGGCCCCTCTCACCTCCTGCGGCGACCGTCGCGGCGGGCGAGCAGCGCGAGCGGCCTCCGTCAGCAGCCGTGGATCAGAGGCACTCGCCGGAGATGCAGTCTTTGCCGTCGGGGCAGGGCGCGTCGAGCGTGCACTCCGGCGCGACCTCCTCCCGCGTCTTGCAGACGCCGTCCTCGCAGCGGATGAAGCGGCTGTCGATGAGCCGGCATGCCTGTTCGCTGGCGCACGGGTAATGACAGTAGCCGTCCTCCATGCACTCCTGGCCCTGGGCCGCGCAGGCCGTGCCGCCGCAGCCGGGCTGCGGCGAGGGGTCGGGCATGCACGCGCCGGTCACCGCATTGCAGACCTCGCCGTCCGCGCAGTCCGCGTGCGTCGCGCAGCCGGTGGTGCAGGCGCCGTCCACGCAGATCGCGCCGCCCTCGCACGGCGCCGCGTCGCCGCACTCGGGGTTCTCGGGGTCGGGCACGCAGACCCCGCGGTCGCAGCGCGTCCCGGGCTCGGCGCAGGGGACGCTGTCGGAGCAGCCCTCCGCGCACTCGCCGTTCACGCACACCCGGCCGGCGCCGCACTGATAGCTGAACTCGCACGCCGCGATGCAGAGCCCGTCGACGCAGCGCGTGCCGTCGTCGCACGCCTCGTCGCCGTCGCAGGGGCACGTGGTGAGCTCCGCGTCGCAGGCGGCCTCGTCGCCGCCCGCGCCGCCCTGGCCCGCGCCGCCCTGGCCGGTGGGGGCCTGGCCCGCGCCGCCCTCGCCCGCGCCGCCGGTGACGTCGGGCACCGCAGGGCGACAGCCGTAGCCGTCGCACAGAAAGCAGTTCTCACCGTCGCTGTCGCACTGGAGCGATGCGTCACCGCAGCCGCCGCAGCCCGCCGCGGTCGCGGCGATACTCAGGAACAGCGCGCCTCGACCCAGGATCTTCGCAAGGGGGGAATGAAGAAGCATCGAAGTCCTCCAGCGGCGGCCGGCACCGGCGCGGCCCTCCCGCACGACTACCATGCCGCGCGCTAACACGCAGCGTGCCACGGGCCGGCGGGAGAGGAGGGCCGGGAAGCAGGACCGGCCGTTCGCGCTGTGAACCTGCGTTCACCTGCGCTCGTCGCGTGAGGTTCACTGGTCTGCGGGGAAGCGCAGCGTGAGGAGAAAGACCACCGGCGCTCCGTCCCGGCAGGCGCCCGGCACAGGTGCCGGGCGCAGCAGGCGCTTCCGGTCAGGGCGAAGGCGCGTGTGCGCTCGCTGCGAGCGGCCCGGCCGGCCGCAGCGCGGGGATCACGAGCGGTACCCGGCGTTCACGTCGACGTAGCCGTGCCCGAGATCGCTCGTGAGATAGGAGAAGTCGCCGGGGCCGCTGCCGAGCACGAGCTCGATGACGTAGGTGTCACGCGCGAGCACCTCGTTCGCCTGGCGCTCTGCGTCCGCCCCGATGGGCCCGCCGTTCCGCACGATCGGGATGCCGCCGACGAGGATCTGGGCCTGGGAGGGGTCGAACGGGACGCCGGCGCGCCCCGCGGCGGCGAGCAGCCTGCCCCAGTTCGCGTCCTTGCCGAACAGCGCGGTCTTCACGAGCATCGACGTGGCCACCGTGCGCGCCACGTCGCGCGCCGCCTCGCGCGTCGAGAGCCCGCGGACGCGGATCTCGGCGACGTGCGTGCTCCCCTCGCCGTCGGCCACCATCGAGCGCGCGAGCTCGCCGCAGACCTCGGTGAGGGCCGCCGAGAGCTCGTCGCGCGAGGCGCGGCGCTGGGACGCGCCGGAGGACAGGAGGAGCACCGTGTCGTTGGTGCTGGTGTCCCCGTCGACGCTGCACGCGTTGAACGTCACATCGCACGAGGCGGACAGCGCCAGGCTGGCCTCGCCGGGATCGATCACGGCGTCGGTGAACAGGAAGACGAGCATCGTCGCGTGCGGAGGCCCCACGTCGGGGTGGATCATGCCCGCGCCCTTGCCGATGCCGAGCAGCGTGGCGCCCGCGCCGAGCTTGCGCTGCGAGAGCTTCGGCCAGCGGTCGGTCGTGCAGATCGCCTGGGCGAAATCGAGGTAGCCCTCGGGCGACAGCCTCGCCGAGAGCTCGGGGACCCGCTCGACGATCCGGTGCGCCGGCAGGACGGCGCCGATCACGCCGGTCGAGGCGGGGAGGACCTCGTCTTCCGAGGCGCCGATGGCCTGGGCGATCGCGCGCGTGGTGTCGAGCGCCGCCTTCCAGCCGGCCTCGCCCGTGCAGGCGTTGGCGCATCCGCTGTTGGCGACGACGGCGCGGGCGCGCCCGGACCGGACGCGCTGCATGGCGATGTCCACGGGCGCGGCGCGCACCAGGTTCCTCGTGAACATGCCGGCCACCACGGCCGGCTGATCGGCGACCGCGAGCGCGACGTCGATGCGCCCGTCTTTCCGGATCCCCGCGCTGACGGCGCCGAATCGAAACCCTGCAACTGGCTCAAAGCTCATGAGGGCGCGGAGTCTATGCACGAACGGGCGCGGGGAGAAAGCGGCAATGGTGTGTGGGCGACGCGTGGCGACGCGTGGGCGGTGCGTCCGCGCGCCGCGCGGCGTCGAGCGCGAGACGACAGCCCGCCACGCGCGCGAGCGCTCGACGCCCGGATCGACGCCCTGGCGCGCGACTCCGGCGCTTCCAGGGATCACTCCGCTGCTCATTCCAGGTCTCGCCGCGGCGGATGTGGCGTCCGGAGACGGCCGGGCTGAGCGTGGCATTTGCAATGCCTCGCTCCGATGAGCGCCGTCCGGATCATCGACATCAAGGGCCTGTATCAACCGGGCTTTCCGGACAGCTCGGCGCCGCCGGGGGCGACGCGGGCCGCTGGATACAACCGCGGCTACACGAGCCTCGATGACCAGGGGCGCGTCTACATCAACCGAGCTCTCGACGGGCAGTGGGCAAGGAATACGCAGCTCATCGAGATCACCGTCGAGGTGACGAGCTCCGAAGGCGAGCTCCCGGAAGGCGCGCGGATCCGCTGGAGCGCGCGCGATCCGGACGACCCGTTCAACGAACGGCCGGAGGTGCACCCGGACTGGGCTCCCGCGATCGATGAGAACGACTATGACGCCGCGGAGAGCTACGTGGGACCGGCCAAGGACGACAACGAGGGGACGCTGGACAGGAGCCCTGGCTGGGAAGAGGCGGAGGGCTATGCGCTGCTCGACGCGACGGAGACCAGCGCGAGCACGGCGATCGAGGGAAGGAGGAGCAAGATCCGGCGCCACATGACCGATATCGCCGGAGACAACCTGATCGTCCGCGCCGAGCTCGAGGCCGAGGGCCTCGTCGGGTCGGCCGGAGACGAGACAGGGATCATGACGCTCTGGCGCAGGATCGACGTCGAGTACATCCGGATGGAGAGCGCGACCCCGCTCGCCGTGGAGCAGGTGCCGGCGCACTTCGAGCCGGTCTTCACGCAGCTCGACTTCACCGAAGAGCGGGTGATCCAGGATCGACAGCAGCTCGCGCTCGACGCGGGCACGCTCGGCGAGACGGCCTCCCGGTTCGTGAGCGAGGTGTTCTCCCACGCCGGGGATCCGGGCTGGTTCTGCTTGATCGCCGCGCTCGAACCGCACCCCGTGCCCCAGGCCAGGGGCGCGCTGCTGTTCACCGGGATGGTCACGATCCGGGCCGGCGGCGAGGGAGAGCGGCGCAGGGAGTACGTGGAGATCCCGGGAGAGCACCAGGACGCGAGCTTCGTCACGTTCCGCTGGGACGGCGAGCAGATTGGCTTCTCGGTCGCGAGCGCGACCGTCCTCGCGGACCCGCCGCGGACCCGGCTCTGGCTCGAGCCGCACGACATCCAGAGCCAGTTCACCGCGGGCGACGGGTCCGTGGCGCACGCGTACAGGAACCGCATCTTCTTCTTCCCTCGCGCCCGCCGCAGGGGCGCGGCGTGGGAGCCCCCGGGCTACGGCATCCCCGCGCGCGTCCAGGCCGACGTGCGGGGCCCGGGCGCCGCCTACGTCGCCGGGATGAGCCCCACGATCGACGTCGGTCCGGCGAGGTACTTCGCCGGCAGGACCATCGTCTTCACCCATCACCGGGCGTGGTGGGACCCGGGGCTCGCGGAGCCCCGACCCGGCTTCGAGCAGCGCACGCTTCACACCATCGTTCACGAGCTCACGCACGCGTTCGGGATGCCGCACAAGTGCGGCTACTTCGATTACCGGACGCCGCGCCAGACCACGTGCTGCATGAACTATCGAACCCACTGGATGATCGACGCCGATCAGCAGCTCATCCCGGGGACCGCCGATCGGGTCGGCAACGACCTGTGCGGGCGCCACGTGAAGGAGACCCGACGCGTGCGCCTGGAGAACAACAGGGGACTCCGGTGGAGGTGAAGGGCTGTCATGTCGGATGACCACGCGCGGGACGAGACGACGCCGGCCGGCCCGCCCGGCCTGGCGCTGCGCTCGATCGATCACGATCGCCGCTACGTGCTCGGCTTTCCGCTGCACGTGGCCATCACCGTGTGCGCCGATCGACCCGGGGCCTGCATCCGGCGGCTGCCGCGCGCGAGCTGGGCGGGCAACGCCGGCGCGATCGGCGTCCGCCTCGCGCGGGCGGGCACCGGCGAGGAGGTCGTCAGGGTCGAGCCCTCGCCGATCGTGATTCGCGAGCTCGGCACGCCGGTGTTCCTCCTCGATCCGGGCGCGTGCCGGCGCATGCTCATCGACGTGTCGTCGTACCTGCCCGCGGGGATCGAGCCCGGGAGCTACGCGCTGGCGATCGTCTACGCGGCGCCGCCGGATCGCGTGGAGAGCCCGCGGGTGCCGATCGAGCTCGCGGCGCCGAGCCCCGAAGAGCAGAAGGAGCTGCGGCGGCTCGCGCCCGAGATCGCCCGCTTCGGCTCATGGGGCCGCTGGACGAGCCTCCCTCCGGACGGCGGCGCGCCGGTCGCGGACCGCGTCGAGCCGGGCGATCCGCTGCGCTTCAACCGGATCCTGCGCTACCTCATGTACGGGCCGGATTCGCTCTGCGACGTGGATCCGGCCCTGCTCGACGTCCTCGATGGCGTCTACGCGCCGGAGGCGCACGCGCTCCGCGCCGAGCTCCACGCCGCGCGGGGAGACGCGGCGCGCTTCGCGGAGCAGGCGGAGCTCATCCGGACGAGGTACCCGGGGCTCGCCTGGTGGATCGACCGCATCGAGGCGGGGCAGAGCGAGCTTGGCTTCGTCCGGGCGTGCCGGGCGAGGACGCGCGGCGGGGGATGAACGGACGGCGGACGAGGCGCGATCGGCGGCGCTCGAGGACGCCGGGAACCACCACGGCCGCGCTCTTCTAGGGCGCGGCGCGCCGTGCCCCTTGACCGCGGCCCGCGGGGTTCCGAACATCCTCGATGGTGGACATGAAGGTTCGTTCATGATCGACGTGCCGACGCTGGGCAGGGAGCTCGCTGGCCGGTACAGCGTGGAGGGGCTGCTCGGCGTGGGCTCGATGGGCGCCGTCTTCCGCGCGCGCCACCTCGCGCTCGCGCGGGTGGTGGCGATCAAGGTGCTCACCGGGCACGCGGACCCCAACGCGGGGGAGCGGATGCTGCGCGAGGCGCGCATCTCGGCGCTCATCAAGTCGCCGCACGTGGTGAGCTGCTACGACTTCGGCTTCCTCTCGAGCCGGTCGCCGTTCATGGTCATGGAGTACGTGGGCGGCCCGTCGCTCTCCGCGCGGCTCCAGAGCGGGCCGCTGCCGCTCGACGATCTGCGGCGCTACATGCTCCACGCGGCGCGCGGGATGGCCGCCGCGACGGAGCTCGGGGTGATGCACCGCGACCTCAAGCCGTCCAACATGCTGATCGCGCCGTCCGGGGAGCTGAAGGTCGCGGACTTCGGCCTCGCGCGCCTGACGGCCACGACGGGCCCTTCGGCCCTCCGCGAGCAGCCCCTCACGGCCATGGGGACCGTGCTCGGCACGCCGTACTACATGGCTCCCGAGCAGGCCTGGAGCCCGCAGGAGAGCGACACGCGGGCGGACATTTACAGCTACGGCGCTTCTTTCTACCACGCAGCCACCGGGCAGCGGCCGTTCGAGGAGCAGGAGCTGCTCCCGTTGCTGCTCGCGCACCGTCAGGACATCCCGGCCCGGCCGCGGGCGCTGCGGCCCGAGCTCGACGAGGACGTGCAGGCCGTGCTGGAGCGCTGCCTGGCCAAGGACCCGAAGGACAGGTTCCAGTCGTTCGAGGAGATCGAGGCCGCGCTCGTGGGCGCGCAGAGCACGCGCTGGGGGGATCCGCACGATCTGACGCTGCACACCTACCTGGAGCAGTACCAGCGCGTTCGCCCCGTCCTCCTCGCGGGCGGCCCTCCCGGGCCGGTGACCGCGTTCCAGTTCCACGGAGACCGGACGCTGTCGATCGTGCGCGCGAACATCGCGGGCATGTCGGCCGACGCGCTCGTGAGCGCGGACGACGGGCAGCTCACCATGTCGGCCGGCGTGGCGCTGGCCCTGAACCACGGGAGCGGCGGCGTCTGCCACATGGAGACGCGCAAATACGTGCCCGTGCGGCACGGCGGGGTGGTGGTCACGTCCGCCGGCCGGCTGAGCGCGCGGTTCGTGTTCCACGCGATCACGCTCGACTGGGACCACGTGGCGACCTACCGCCCGACGCGCGATCTCATCCTGCGGCTGCTCGAAGGGTGCTTCTACCACGCGGACACGATGAAGCTCCGGAGCATGGCGCTGCCCCTGCTCGGGGCGGGGAGGGCGGGCTTCTCACCCGCCGAGTGCCTCGACACCATGGTCGAGTTCCTCGTCAAGGCGATGCTCCTCGCCGGGACCGGGCTGTCGCACGTGACCATCGTGCTCCGGGACGGGCCGTCGCTCTGAGCTCGCGTCCCGCGCGGCGGCGCCGCGCCCCGTCGCGCCGACGCCCGCGCCGAAGGCGAGCAGGGCCATGGGGTGCCATCGACGGTAGCTCACGGAAGACGTCATCGTGACCTCGAACTCTGCTGCGGCGCGCGCCGCGCCCCGCGACGGGTCGCCGCGGCGCCGCAACGATGGGTGGGGGATGGGAATGCGTTCGCCCGCGGAGCAGTGCACAGGGCCTGCCACGCCGGGCAGCGGGCGCGCCGGCTCGCTGGAGCGACGGATCGGGCCGTGGAAGGCGGCGGGACGGCGCCGGCGCGATGTCAGGACGCCGCAGGCGCGGGGGGGCGGGTGAGGCGATCGGGCCTCACCGGAGAACGCCGGTTCCGGCGCGCGCGGCGCCTCAGGCTGCGCTGCGGCCGTTGCCCTGCGCCGACGCCGACGCCGGCGCGGGCGCCGCGACGGAGACGCGCAGCGCGCCGATGCCCGGCGCCGCGGCCGTGGCGCCGCCGATGTCGATGACGAGCTCGTCGCCGGGCACGAGCGGCCCCACGCCCTGGGGCGTCCCCGTCGCGATGAGGTCGCCGGGCTCGAGGGTCATCACCCGGCTGATGTAGGCGACCAGCGCGGGCACGCCCCAGAGCATCTGCGCCGTCATCCCGTCCTGCCGCACCTGCGTGTTCACGAGCGCCCGCACGCGGAGCGCCGCCGGGTCGAGATCCGTCTCGATCCACGGCCCCACCGGGCAGAACGTGTCGAACCCCTTGCCCCGCGTGAACTGCACGTCCTTCCGCTGCAGATCCCGCGCGGTGATGTCGCCGAGGCACGTGTAACCGAACACGTGATCGAGCGCCTCCTCCGGTCGAACGGCCTTGCAGCGGCGGCCGATGATCACGCCGAGCTCGGCCTCGTGCTCGACCCGGTTGCTCTCCGGCGGGAGCACGATCGACTCGCCGGGGCCGATGAGCGCCGAGGGCGGCTTGAGGAAGAGCATCGGCTCGACCGGGACGTCGTTCCCGAGCTCCTGCGCGTGCGCCGCGTAGTTGCGCCCGACGCAGACGATCTTCGTGGGGAGCACGGGGCAGACGAGGTCGACATCCGTCCACGCCACGGCCTCTCCCGTGGTCTTGCCGCCGAGCCAGGGGGGCTCGTCGTAGACGAGCGCGGCCGCGCCCTCGAGGCGGGCGAAGAAGGCCGGGCGATCCTGTTCCGGGGGCACGATACGGGCGAAGCGCATGGCGCGAGCAAAGCGCGATCTCCGCGTCGCGGCAAGCCTCGGTCCCGCGCGCGCCGCCGCGCCGCGGGCGACGTCGGTGGCGCTGCGGACGCCGTCACGTCGTGGACGACGTCAGGGCCGCGGGCGCCGTCACCCCGGCCGTCGCGCGACGACGCGGGCCTCGTGGCGGCCTTCCTCGAGCCACCCCTCGTCGTAGCGGACCACCTCGAGCGCCTCGCCGAGCAGGCCGGGGAGCTCGCCGTCCTCGAGCAACCAGCGCGCGCTCGGGTGAGGGTGCCGCTGCAGGTTCGACCGCGTCGGATGCACCACGACCAGGTGTCCGCCCGGGGCGAGCTCTGCGGCGCAGGCCGCGAGCCGGCGCTCGAGGAAGTAGAAGATCACGATCAGGTCCCAGGGCCCCGCCGGCAGCGGATCGCGCTCCACGTCGAGCGCGATCGTGCGCAGCGCGAGCCCCTCCCTGGCCGCGGCGCTCCGCGCGACGCCGAGCCCGACCTCGGAGATGTCGGCCAGGGTCACGTCGAGCCCGCGCCGCGCCAGCCAGAGGGCGTGCCGCCCCGCGCCGCCGGCCAGATCGAGCGCGCGCCCGCGCCGGGGGAGCAGCGGGTCGAGCGCCGTGAGCACCGCCGAGGGCGCGCCCGGATCGGCGCCCCCCTCGCGGTAACGAGCGTCCCACTTGATGCGATCGTCGTCCGACACACTGGCCTCCTGCTCGCCCGGGCGGCGCGCGGCGCCTCACCCGACACCCGGCGATGAGGGCCAAGATGGCAGAGGACGCGCGCCGAGCGTAGCCCCCGCGCCGAGCATCGGCAGCGGAGCGCCCGGCGCCGTCCGCTGGACACGCAGAACGACCTGGCCTACCAAGCCGGCCGCCTGCCATGCCCGAGTGCCTGACCCTGGCCCCCACCCCGGATCCCCGCCGTTTCCGCGCGCCCGACGGCGCGTTGCTCTCGCCGCCCGAAGGGTGGGCGTGCCTGCCGCCGGGCGACGCCGGGCTCACGCGGCGGGTGAAGCTCGCGGGCCCGTCCTGGATGGTGGTCGAGAAGCGCGGGAACAAGACGTTCTCCCGCGGCCTCTGGGCGCCGTCCGCCACGATCGACGCCGCCCGCGCGGCGCTCGACGCCGAGCGGAGCACGCCCGCCTACGCGAAGAAGCGGGAGGCGGACGCGCGGCGCCGGGAGCGCGATCAGGCGGAGTACGTGCGCGAGTTCGAGGCCGAGGTCGCCGCGTTCCTCCGGTTCTCGCCGCGCTACGCGGCGCTCGCGCAGGCGCTCGCGGTGAAGGTGACGCAGCACGCGACCCCCGTGGGCAGCGGCACCGTGGCCCGCACGGAGCGGATCCCGGTCGCGCGGCGCGCCGAGTCGGCCGTGATCGCCTGGATGCGGCACCAGACCACGGCGTACGACACGATGAGCATCCCGCGCGTGAAGGGCATGCGCCGCGAGGTGCGGCGCGAGCTCGCGCAGATCTCGCGGGCCATCCTCGATCTGCACCGCGGCGACGCGCCCCACACGCGCGCGTCGTGCCCGCTCTGCGCGGCGCTCTGACGCGCAGCGCGCCGACGGCGGCCCGCGCGCCCGGGCGCGGCTCGACCGGGCGCCTCAGCGGCCGAGCAGCCCCTCGCTGACGAGCCGCTCGCGCAGCGCCGCGGCGCCGTCGAAGCGGTGCGCGCGCATCCCCACCGCGGCGGCCGCGTCGCAGTTCTCCGCGCGATCGTCGACGAACAGGCACTCGCCCGCGGCGACGCCGATGCGGCCCACGAGCCTGTCGAAGAACTCGCGCGCCGGCTTGCGCACGCGCAGGTGATGGCTCGAATAGACACCCTCGAAGAGGACGTCGAGCGCGAACGTCTCGCGCAGCTCCTCGACCCACACGGGGTAATTGCTCGCCACGAACCGCAGCGCGCGGCCCTCGAGCGCCTCCACGATCTCCCGCACGCCGGGCAAGAAGCGGTATCCCGCGCGGCGCACCCGGTTGAACGCCTCGATGTCGAACGAGACGCCCTCGGCGCCCTCCCGGAAGAACCGGCGGACGAACTCGGCCTCGTCGATCTCGCCGATCTCGAACGCGGGCCAGCACGTCGGGTCGCGATGCCTGGCGATCTCGGCCGGCGTGACCGCCCGGATCGCCGCGGCGAGCGCCTCGCGATAGGGGTCGTAGAGGACGGTATCCATCAGATCGAAACAGACAGCGCGGACCATGTGCGGCGGAGCCTAGCACCAGCGCCGCCCGATGTAAGGGTGTGGGTCACATGTGCGCACAGTGGGTATTTCGTCCATACGGGTGAGTTGCGCTGTGAGCGCCTGAGATAACGTGTTGCTTGCAGCGACAATGTGGATCATTGGGCTGCATTCTCGCCTATACTCCGCCCTGGTCTGGTCATGAGGATCCCGGCGCCACGCGCCGGCTTGGGGCCGACCCCCGGGAGCCTCACGCGTCGCGTTGCTTTCGTAACCAGCGCAGGGCGCTGGTACGCGCTTGGAGAGGAGTCAGGACATGAGATTGCCCACGATGGCCATCGCTCTGTCGCTGGTCGCCGCGATCGGCGCGGCGTGCAGCGTGAACTCAGGCGCCGAGGACGGCGCCGACGCCTCTCAGAGCACCACTGGGAGCGGGGTCGGAAGCGGAAGTGGGAACGGAAGCGGTAGTGGCAGCGGAAGTGGAAGTGGCAGCGGAAGCGGGTCTTCCGACAATGGTTTTGGTCAGGGGGGTAATCTGAATCCGGGCGGTAATCCCGCTGCGAGCGGCGCGGGCGCCGGCGGCTCGACGGGCGCCGGTGACGCGTGCGCGACGAAGACGTCCGAGGCCGGATTCCAGCAGGTGTATCTCGCCTTCGCCTTCGACGTGTCGGCCAGCATGGGCGCGAACGACGTGGAATGGCGCAGCAAGGCGCTCAAGTGGGATCCCGTCGTCGCCGCGACGAAGCAGTTCTTCCTGGATCCCGCGTCCGAGGGGTTCAAGGCGTCGCTCACGTTCTTCCCGGGCCCGGGGGGGCGGCGAGAGATGTGCTCGAGCGACGCGTACACGACCCCGGCTGTCCCGATGAC
This sequence comes from Sorangium sp. So ce406, assembly GCF_051474675.1. Lineage (NCBI taxonomy): Bacteria > Pseudomonadati > Myxococcota > Polyangiales > Polyangiaceae > Sorangium > Sorangium sp. So ce406. The sequence continues at coordinate 3,864,303 of NZ_CP150340.1, forward strand.
GCTGCTCCCCTCTCCGGCCTTCGGCGAGGCGATCGATGTCGTCACGCCCCCGGACGACCGTAGCTGGCGCATCGGCACGCCGACGGCCTACGCGATGGATGGCATCCTCGAGTTCATCCAGGCGGAGCGGCAGCAGAACCCCGGGAAATACGCGATCGTGCTCGTGACCGACGGCTATCCGCAGGAGTGCCGCGACGACACGGACTCGATCGATGCCGTCGTGGAGCGCGTCGGCGCGGCGCTCGCCAGCGACATCTCGACGTTCGTGATCGGGGTCGACAGCCCGCCGGGGGAGGGCTCGCCGCCGAGCCTCACCAACCTGCACCAGATCGCGGCGGCGGGCGGCACGGGGGAGGCGTTCATGCTCGACACCGGCAACGCCGCTGCGACGTCGGCCGCGTTCACGGAGGCGATCGAGGCGATCCGCGGCGCCGCGGTCTCGTGCACGATCCCGATCCCGCCGGCCCCCGACGGGAGGACGTTCGACAAGCAGAAGGTCGTCGTGTCGTACACGAGCGCCGCGACCAGCACCCCGACGACCCTCGACTATGACCAGAGCTGCGCGACCGAGAGCGCGTGGCGCTACGACGAGCCGTTGAACCCGACCGCCATCGTGCTCTGCAACGACACGTGCGCCGCGGTGCAGGCCCAGTTCGAGGTGTCCCTGGGCGTCGACTTCACCTGCGAGGACGTGATCGAGGTCCCGCTCTGAGCGGAGGCGTTCACCCGCCGGCGCGCCCTCGACCGGGCCGCGCCGGCGCGCCGGCGAGGCGCCCGCCGCTGCGCCCCTGGCTCAAGGAGCGCACGCGGCGGGCGGGGTGAAGAGCGCCGGGACGAGGCGCCGGTAGTCGTCGTGGCCGACGCCGCCGCGGAGATCGCCGCCGAGCTTGTGATAATAGGACCGCGAGGGGGCGATGCCGGCGGTCGTGTAGGCCGCCACGTCGCTCGGCATGTTGCCGAACCCGAAGGCGGGCACGATGCCCGTGCGCGCCTTGAGCCACCCGAGCTCGACGGTCTTGTAAGCGGCCGCCGCGCGGCCGGCGGCGCCCGTGACGCCCACGGTCGTGTGGAGGATGCCCGGCGGGAAGCCCCGCTCTCTCAGCCAGACGCGCGTGCTGGCCACGAGCCACTCGGGGCGCGCTGTCACGTAGAAGAGGTAGACCCCGCTGGCCGCGAGGGCGTGCATTGCCTCGGGGGCGCCGGGGTGCGCGGCCGGCGGGCCGCCGCCGACGAGCTCGCCGACCATCGCCGCCTCGCTCGAGGTGAGCGTCCCGTCGATGTCCGTGACCGCCACCCGCGCGTCCGGCGGGAGGACCTCGACGAACAGATCCGCGCTCGTGCCGTCGCCGGCCACGACGAGGTGGACGCGGTGCCGGCCGACCTCGAGGCGCCTCCCCGCGGTGAGATCGAGGTAGACGCGCCCGCCGGTGTCCCGGATCCCCTCGATGGTCGGGTGCAGGTGGTCGTCGTCGCTCGTCCGGAAGGCGCCGAGCCGCTCCCAGTCGCCGCTGCAGCCGCGGAGTAGATAGGCCTCGACGTCCTCGTCCTCGAGATCGTCGTCGAGCGGTCCGTAGGCGAACTTGGCGATGGCCCACTGCGGCCCGTCGGCGCGCACGAAGAGGTCGCGCCCGCGGTGGCGCGGCCACCCGCTCGCGACGAGGCGCGAGCGCGTGTGCCGGAACCCGCGCGGCAGGGCGAGCGGCGGCGGCGCGTCGCAGGCAGGGCGGGCAGGGCAGGCGCCCGCGCGGGCCGGCGGCGCGGGCGTGGCGACCCCGCGCGGGGCTCCGGCGCAAGCGACGAGCGACAGGGCGGCGAGGGCGAGCGTGGCGGGCGGAGCGGAGCGCAAGGCGAGACGACGTATACCGCGGCGGCGCGCGGGCGCGCGACCGGGGCGCGTCACCGCGCGCGCCCGGGCCGCTCGCGCCGTGGCGCCGCGCGCCGGGTCAGGTCCAGAAGCCGGTGGGGTGCCCGAGCAGCGCGCCGCCGGCCTGGCCGAACCACCCCTCCGCGGCGGCGGCGTGCTGAGAGAACGTGTGGATGTCCCGGAACCGCCGCTGCACGGGCGACGCATTCCGGGCGACGCCGCCGCCGCCGGCCTGGTAGCAGGCGTCGACGGCGCGGGCCGCGACCTCGGTCACCCAGGCCAGGGCGGCCGAGATCCGGGGCGCCATGGCCGCGGCGGCAGCGGGGTTGTTGACGCATGCGTCCCACAGCTCGTCCCCCGTGTCGCGGAGCAGGGCGCGGGCGGCGCGCACGCTCGTCTCGGCGCGGCCGAGGTGCACCTGAAAGACGGGCGAGTCCGCGAGCCCGGCGCGCGCGTACAGCCGCTTCTTGCCCGATCGCGCGAGCATCACGGTCTCGTCGAGCGCGCCCTGGGCGATGCCGACGGCGACGGCGCCCATGTGAAGCACGAAGTGCAGGACGGGCGCGACGAAGCCCGGACAGGCCACCGACGGCTGGCCCTGGAAGATATCGAAGCTGTGCTCCGCCGGGCAGAACGCCCCCTCGACCGCGATGTCGTGGCTGCCCGTGCCGCGAAGGCCGAGCACGGACCAGGTGTCGAGGACGCGCACCTCGCGCGCGGGGAACAGCATGCCCCGCAGTTCGGGTACGTCACCCGCCGCCCCCATCCGCGGGCGGCCGCCGTCCATGAGCACGCAGTTCCCGAACAGCCAGTCGGCGTGCTCGCAGCCGCTCGCGAAGCTCCAGCGCCCGGTGACGCGGTAGCCGCCCTCGGTCGCGTGGGCCTCGCCCTGCGCATTGAAGCCGCCGCCGATGATCACGTCCGGCCCGGCTGCGTAGACGGCGTCGAAGCGCTCGCGCGGCAGGAGCGCGAACAGGGGTGGGCTCTCCGAGCCGATCATCACCGTCCAGCCGGTGGCCCCGTCCGCCCGGGCGAGCGTCTCCAGGACGTCCATCCCCGTGCGCAGGTCGACCTCGAAGCCGCCATGGCTCCTCGGCAGGAACATGCGGAAGCAACCCGCGGCCTTGAGCTGATCGAGCAGGTCCGCCGGGAGGCGCCGCGCCCCCTCGATCTCCGCGCTCCGGGAGGAGATGGTGGGCGCCAGGTCACGGGCGGCTTGCAGCACCTTCGCTGCGTGTTCGTTCGTCATCGTCGTTCGCTCCTCGACACCGAGGAGTATCGGGACGTGTCGAGGCCGGCAAGCCGGCTCATCCCCGTGGATCGGTCACGCGGCCCATGAACAGCACGGCGCCGGTCGCCACGTCGCGGATCAGGAATGCGAACGGGTGATCGGCGCGGAACACCTCCGGCGGCGCCGGGGCCGCCCGCGTGGCCATGGCGACGCCGGTGGCCGCGGCGGCCTCGGTCCCCTCCTCGTTGACCTCCACGAACGCCTTGTGTCGCACCTGGGAGATGAAGAGCGGCTCCGCCCGGGTGATCCCGGAGAAATCGGCCTTCACGTCGTCGAACGCGAGCGGCATTCCCAGCTCGATCAGGGCCTTCGAGAGCTCGAACTCCGCGGTCATCTTGAAGCGGGGGAGCGCCACGTCGACCCGCGCCGGCTCGAGCGCGTCGACATATCCCTTGAGCTGCCCGGCCGACAGGCGCTGCTCGACGTGCGGCAGCCCGTCCACCTGCGTGGGCAGGATGACGACCATCGCGAGGGGGCGCTCGGGGTTCTGCGCCTCGTACGCGAGCTCCAGCACCGCGGCGTCGGCGGTCTTCCCGAGCTTCGCCTGGAGCGTCTTGCGCATCATCGGCACCGCCGGCGCGGCGCCGGGCTTGACCGTGAACGGCTCGTTCTTCGTGGTCTTCTTGTCGAAGGGGGTCGCCCACTTGCCCTTGAAGTAGATGGCGTTTGTGAGGACGAGCCGGGTGAGCGCGGTGACGCTGTTCGGCGGCATCAGGTCCTTGATCTTCGCGTTCGTCTGCTGCTCGACCCATTGATTGATGCGCGCGCGCGCCTGCTCGTGCGCGCGCTTGAAGTCGACGAGCTCGATCCCCGCGCCGTAGTGCTGCTCGGTGGTGCTCTGGAACGCGGGCTCGATCGGCAGCCCGGCCTGGCCCCAGAGGCGGTTGGCGATCCGCAGCTCGGGCGCCTTGGGGCCTGTCGCCTGCGTGAGCTCCTTGACGAGCCCGCCGAACGCGGGGTGCAGCGCCTCGGGCGGCAGGGTGAACTCGAGCGTCTTCGCCATCTGCGCCGCCGTCTCGCCCCGTGCGCCCGCGTAGGTCATGGCCAGCGCGGTCGAGACGCTCGCCGGCGAGAAGAAGAGCTTGCCCGTCGTGGCGGCGAGCTTGCCGTAGAGCCGCTGCGCGAACGCCGCGTTCGCGTCGGCAAAGGCGACCGGCGCCGGCTGCTGGGCGCCCTGCGGCTGCGGGTTCGGCGCGGCGGGCTGGCCCGGCGCGGGCGCCGCCGTCCCGGCGGCCGGCGCGGCGCCCGGGCAGACGTGCTCCCAGCGGCACGCGCCGCCCTCGGCGCGCGCGCACTGCGTGGACGCGGTGGAGCCGTCGTCGCAGATGCGGGCGATCTTCGCGAGCGGGCCGCAGTCGGCAGGCTGGCACGCGGCGGCGCCTGTGTCCGGCGCGGGCGGCGGGACGTGGCTCCGGGCCTGGCACCCGAGTCCGAGGAGGCTGCACAGCGCGGTGGCGAACAGGAACCTTTGGGCCATGCCGCCTCGGTACCAGCGCGCAAGCGCGCTGGGAAGCCGTCGCGAGCCCGCGGGCGGCACGCCCATGATGGCTCCGGTCGAGCGCCTCCGCCCTGAGCGGAGCCGGCGTGGGCGAGGCTGGGACGCGACGGGCTCGCCGCGCGACCCGGCGCGGCCTCAGAAGTTGCGGACGAACGTGAACCGGCCAGCGAGCTTGCCCGCGTCCGTTCCGGTGAAGATGTTGGAGCGGCCCTCCTGCTGCGTCTCGTAGCCGAGATACAGCAAGAGCTTGTTCCCCGTGCCGTAGTTCAGGCCGACGATGCCGCCGACCTGCAGGCTGGAGGGGCCGGTGCCGTCGGGCTCCGTCGCGCCCACGGCGCCCGGGACCTCGTTGAGGTCGACGTTGAGCTCGAGGTGCGGGCCGAGGCCGAAGTCCTCGACCGGGTAGAAGAGGAGAAAGTGCCGCGAGTAGTAGAAGTTCTGATAGCCCTCGTTGAAGACGCTGTTGAACTGCAGCATGTTCCACGACTCGAAATAGACGGGCTGCGCGTCGACGTAGAGATAGAGCTGAGGCGCGACCAGCGTGGCCGTCAGGTGGTTGATGAAGTCGAACCCGATACCCACCATCGGACTGATGATGACCGGGCCCAGCGCGAAGGAAGGGCCGATGTCGAACTCCGCGTACCCGGTCGTCGTGAGGTAGATGTCGCTGGCGATGTCGATGGGGCCGACCTTGTGCGAGGCGCCGGCCCAGAGCTGGAGGCCGAGATTGTCTGCATCGAACCGGAACCAGCTCGCGATCGGGCTCGCCTCCTCCTTCGGCTCGCCGACCGGCTCGGCGGTGCCGGGCGCCGGCGGGACGGGCGCCGTGGCGCCCGCCGCTGCCGCATCGCCCGCGGGGGTGGGCGCGGGCGCGACCGCGGTCGGCTCCGCCGTCGGCGCGGGCGCGGTCGGCGCCGCCGGGGGCGCTGCGGCGCCCGGGTCAGCGGGGGGCGGCGTGGGATCCTGGGCCCAGGCGGCCGGGGACGCGAGCAACCCCACGACGCAAGCGAGCGCCGAGCAATATTTCCCCTTACCGTTCTCGATCATTGAACTGCCTCCTCTGCGCAACATGGCGTGAAAGCAACATGAAACGTGAAAGCAACATGCAACGTAACGGCAGCGGGCAGACAGTAACGTAGTGATGAGCCACTACGCAAAGCCCATGTGCATGGGCGCGAGAGATCAACGCCGCGCCCGCGCCGTGATCGAGGCGGCGTGGCGCGCTTGCCCACCGGCGCGCCGGTCGAGGCGGCGCGCCTGCCCGCGGGCGCGCCTGCACCCGGGCGCGCCGTCCGCCGCCCACAGCCCCATGAGGGCGCCGCCGGACGCGCGCGCCAAGGCGCCCCCTTGTCGAGCTCGCCGCTCGCGGGCGCTGCAGCGCGGCGCGCCCGGTGGCGCCGGCGCCGCGTGCTAAGGTCGCGCCGCGACAGGTTCAGAGGGAGCGCGCGACATGCTCGATGCACGCTGGTGGCAGCGGGGAATCGTCTATCAGATCTACCCTCGCTCGTTCATGGACTCGAACGGCGACGGCATCGGCGATCTCCGCGGGATCCGGTCCCGCCTCGACCATCTCGCGTGGCTCGGCGTCGACGCGATCTGGATCTCCCCCATCTACACATCGCCGATGGCCGACTTCGGTTACGACGTGTCGGACTACCGCGGCATCGATCCCCGCTTCGGCACGCTGGAGGAGTTCGACGCGCTCGTGCGCGACGCGCACGCCGCCGGTCTCAAGGTCATCCTCGACTACGTGCCGAACCACACCTCCGATAGGCACCCCTGGTTCCTCGAGTCCCGCGCCTCGCGCGCCAGCGCGAAGCGGGGCTGGTACATCTGGCGCGATCCGGCGCCGGACGGCGGCCCGCCCAGCAACTGGCTCAGCGAGTTCGGGGGATCTGCGTGGGAGTGGGACGCCGCCACGGGCCAGTATTACTACCACGCGTACCTGAAGGAGCAGCCGGACCTCGACTGGCGCAACCCCGACGTGCGCGACGCGATGCTCGATGTGCTGCGCTTCTGGCTGGACCGCGGCGTCGATGGTTTCCGCGTCGACACCATTCACCATCTCATCAAGGACAGCGAGCTCCGGGACAACCCGCCGAACCCTCACTGGAAGCCCGGCATGCCGCCGCACCGGAAGCTGCTCCGGCTGTACACGACCGACCGCCCGGAGGTGCACGAGGCCGTCGCCGCCATGCGCCGCGTGCTCGACGCATACGACGATCGGGTGCTGATCGGCGAGGCGTATCTGCCGTTCGATCGGCTGATGGCCTACTACGGACAGGACCTGTCCGGCATGCACCTGCCCTTCAATTTCCACCTGATCGGCGCGCCCTGGAGCGCGCGGGCGATCGCGGAGATCGTCCGGGAGTACGAGGCGGCGCTGCCGCCGGGCGCGTGGCCGAACTGGGTGCTCGGGAACCACGACAAGCCCCGCATCAGGAGCCGCATCGGCGCCGCCCAGGCGCGCGTCGCGGCGATGCTGCTCCTCACGCTCCGGGGCACCCCGACGCTCTATTACGGCGACGAGATCGGGATGAGCGACGTCCCGATCGCGCCCGGGCAGGTGCAGGACCCGTTCGAGAAGAACGTGCCCGGCCTCGGCGTCGGGCGCGATCCCGAGCGCACGCCTATGCAGTGGGACGGCAGCCCCAACAGCGGCTTCACGACCGGCGCGCCGTGGCTGCCGCTCGCGGCGGACGCGGATCGCACCAACGTCGCGGCGCTGCGCGCCGATCCGCGGTCGATCCTGTCGCTCTACCGCGCGCTCATCGCCCTCCGGCGGGCCGAGCCGGCGCTCGCCGTCGGCGGCTACGCCCCGCTCGCCGCGGGCGACGATCTGCTCGCCTACGAGCGAGCGCACGACGGCCGGCGCCTCGTCGTCGCGCTCAACCTGTCGTCGCAGCCGCGCCGGCTGGAGCTCCCGGGCGGCGCCGCGGGCGGGCGCATCCTGCTGTCCACGGGCCTCGACCGGGCAGGGGAGCGGCTGGAGCCGATCGCGGAGCTCGGCCCGGACGAGGGCCTGATCGCCGAGGCGGGCGCGCAGGGCTGAGGGCCCCTGCGCCGTCGCTCACTGGAGGTGGTCGCGGTAGAAGCGGTCCCGGAAGTCGAAGAAGGGGGCGAGATCGGGGTGCTCGGCGATGCTGTGCACGGACGCGCCCGCGAGCGCCGGCCGGAAGAGGTGTCGCGACGGCGGAAATTTCAAGGGGTGCACGAGGCTCACGGCGGCGATGTCGGCGAGCGACGGCTCGTCGCCGACGAGGTATCTCGACGTCTCGAGCCGGGCGCAGAGGTCGGCGAGGGTGGCGCGCAGGATGCCTTCCGCCTCGTCGAACCGCCGGTGGACCGCCCCGAGCCGCGCCTCGGCGATCGGGACGACGGCGGCCATGGCGCGGAGCCCGGCGCTGACGAGCGGCGTGGTCGCGGCGCCCAGCGCCTCGAGGTACCGCTCGTCGCGGACGGCGTGGCGCACCCAGACGAGCGGCCCGCTCCTGCCGAGCGTGTCGTCGAGCTGCGCCTCCAGGGCGAGCACCTCGAGCCGCGCGCTGGGGTCGTCCGGCAACAGGCGCCGCCGATCGGGGAAGGTGCGCTCGAGGTAGAGGGCGATCTCGGTGGAGTCAGCGACGACCGTGCCGTCGTGCTCGAGCACGGGGAGCTTGCGCTGGCCGGAGAGGCGGTAGATGGCGATCTGCTCGGGACCGGGCTGGTGCTCCACGATCCGGTACTCGAGCCCCTTGAAGTCGAGCGTCGCCCGCGCCTTCTCGGAGAAGTGGCTGATCGGAAAGCGATGGAGGACGATCGTCATCGCTCGTCGATACCACGGGCGGGCGCCGCTGTACCGGCGCCGCCTAGATGACGCCGAACTTCTTCCCGACCTTCTCGAACGCCTCGAGCGCGTGATCGAGGTGCTTGCGCTCGTGGGTCGCCATGTAGCTCGTGCGGAGGACCTGCTGCTTGGGCGGGACCCCGGGGGTGATGAACGGGTTCACGTAGAGCGCGTAGTCGTCGAGGAGCGACTTCCACATCATCACGGTCTTGAGGTCGTCGCGGATGTAGATGGGGATCACGGCCGTCTCGGTCTTGCCGAGCTCGAAGCCGAGCCGCTGCAGCTCCGTGCGCATGTAGGTGAAGTTCTCGCGGAGCTTCTCCTGGCGCCAGGGCTCCTCCTGCATGACCTCGAGCGCTGCCATGGCGGCGGCGACGCAGGGGGGCGCCGCGCTCGCCGCGAAGAGGAAGCTGTAGGCGAAATGTTGAATGTAATCGAGCACCTTGCGCTCTCCCACGAGCCAGCCGCCGATCGAGGCGAGCGACTTCGAGAAGGTGCCGCCGATGAGGTCGACGTCCTTGCCGAGGCCGAAGTGCGCCGCGGTGCCGCGGCCGCCGGGGCCGATGACGCCGAGGGCGTGCGCGTCGTCGACCAGGAGCCGCGCCTTGTGCTTCTTCACCACCTCGACGATCCCGGGCAGGCTCGCGATCTCGCCCTGGGCGCTGAAGACGCCGTCGGTGATCACGAGCGCCCCCTCGGTGTCGGCGATCTCGGAGAGCGCGCTGTCGAGCGCCGCCGGGTCGCTGTGCTTGTACCGCACCATCCGGGCGCCGGACGCCTGCGCGAGCCGCACGCCGTCGTAGATCGACGCGTGATCGTCCTTGTCGATCATGGCGACGCTCCGCTTGTTGGCGAGGAGCGCGGAGATGGTGGCGATGTTGACCTGATAGCCCGTCGTGAACACGAGCCCCGCCTCCTTGCCGTGGTAGGCGGCGAGCTTCTCCTCCAGCTCGTTGTGGAGGCGCATCGACCCGTTCACGAGCCGCGAGCCGGTCATGCTCGTGCCGTACTTGTCGATCGCCTTCTTCGCGGCCTCTCGCACCTTCGGGTGGGTCGTCAGCCCGAGGTAGTTGTTCGAGCCGAGCATGGTCACGGTCCGCCCCTCGAGCTGCGCCTCGGGGCCGTTGTTGAAGTCGAGCGGCCGGAAGAAGGGGTAGACGCCCATGGCGCGGGCGTTGTCCGCGGTCATGAACTTGTAGGCCTTCTCGAACACGTCGCGCCCGCCGATCCGCGACAGCGACGTCCGCGCCGCCATCTGGGTCGCGAGCTGCTGCTCGGCCGCCGCGGCGACGTAGGTGCCCGCGCCGTTGGCGGCGCCGTTCGCGCCCGCGCCGTTCGCGCCCACGCCGTTCACGTGCGAGCGGCCGGCGGCCGGCGGCCTGGCGCTCACCGTCTCCTCCACGGTCGACAGCCCCGCGCCGCCGGCCGCCGGCCGGGCGGACGCCGCGCGGGCCGGGGTCGCCCCGTGGACGCCAGCCTCGTCGTCGAGCGCCGGATCGATGTTCGGGAGCGCGTGGCCGTTCAGCAGGATGTCCCACGCCTCCGCGGCCCGCTCCCCGGCGGCGCGCAGGCGGTTCTTCGCATCCATGACCCCGGTGGCGAGCCGCATCACGCGATCGTTGCTGACGACTCGGACGACCCTGCCCGACGAGGCGAGCTTCTTTGCTTGGTCGACCAGACGATCCTTCATGCTCATGCCCTGGCTCCTCACGCGATCGAATTAAGAGACGCGGTCCTTCCCGCAAAAGCCGCGCCGGCGTGTCGCGTGGGGCCGCGCGCGGCCCTGCTCGATCCCGGTGCGCGTCGCCGCTAAAGCAGCCTGCGCGACGTGCGTCAACTGGGCACCACCGCGCCGCCCCGCCGTCGCCCGGCGCCCGCGGCGCGGACGCCGCGCAGGCGCATTCCGCGTCGCGCAGCGGGCTTCGCGCGGTGCGCCGCGGCCTTCGCAGAGGCCGCCCGCCTCGCCGCGCGGCGGACCCCGCACCCGAGCGCAACTCCCCGCGGATGGGCGCACCGCGGCATGGGCCGAGGTGCAACTCGTTGCGGAGTGGTGGGCGCCGGTGTAGGAAAAGTTTTCAGGGTCTATGCGCCGTGTCCTGGTTGTCGACGACGAAGAAAACCTGCGCCTCGTGGTGCGCACGTTCCTCAAGCGGGACGGCTATGAGGTCGAGGCGGTCTCGAGCGGCGAGGAGGCCCTCGCGATGGTCGAGACGTTCGGGCCCGACGTGATCCTCACCGACGTCCGGATGCCCCGGATGGGCGGGCTCGATCTGCTGGCGACGCTCAAGGCCAAGGGCAACGAGGCCACGGTCATCGTGATGAGCGCGTATGGCAACATCGACCTCGCGATCGAGGCGATGAAGGCGGGCGCCTACGATTACATCCAGAAGCCGTTCAAGGCCGAGGAGGTGCTGCTCACGCTCCGCAAGGCCGAGGAGCGGGAGGCGCTCCGCCGCGAGAACCGCGCCCTTCGCCAGGAGATCCGGCGGGAGAACTTCTTCGAGGAGATCCTCGCGAAGAGCCCGCCGATGCAGGCGATCTTCAAGACGATCGCGAAGGTGGCCGAGTACAAGACCACGGCGCTCATCACGGGCGAGAGCGGCGTGGGCAAGGAGCTCGTGGCCCGGGCGATCCACCGGCGGTCGAGCCGGCGCGGCGGGCCGTTCGTGGCGGTCAACTGCGGGGCGATCCCGGAGAACCTGCTGGAGAGCGAGCTCTTCGGGTACAAGCGGGGGGCGTTTACCGACGCGATGAACGACAGGGCGGGGCTGTTCGAGCAGGCGAACCACGGCACGCTGCTGCTCGACGAGATCGGCGAGCTGCCGCTCTCGCTGCAGGTGAAGCTGCTCCGGGTGCTCCAGGAGGAGACGATCCGCCGCCTGGGGGACAACCGGGACATCAAGGTCGATGTCCGCATCCTGGCGGCGACGCACCGCGATCTCGCGGCCGAGACGCAGGCGGGCCGGTTCCGCGAGGACCTGTTCTACCGGATCAACGTGCTCCCGATCGCGATCCCGCCGCTCAGGGAGCGGCGCGAGGACATCCCGATCCTGCTCGATCACTTCCTCGCGCGGAACAACGCGCGGTTCGGCATGAACATCCGCGGCTTCGAGCCGGAGGCGCGCCGGCTACTCCTGGAGTACCGGTGGCCGGGGAACGTCCGGGAGCTGGAGAACACCGTCGAGCGCGCGATGGTGCTCTGCGAGGGCGAGCGCATCGGCGAGGCCGACCTGCCCGACCGGATCCGCGAGGCGCGCGACCCGATCCAGATGCAGCTCACGAGCGGGGAGCTGTCGATCAAGAAGACGTCGCGCGTGATCGAGGAGATCCTCATCCGGCGGGCGCTCCAGAAGACCAAGGGCAACCGGACCAAGGCGGCCGAGGTGCTCGAGATCAGCCACCGGGCGCTGCTCTACAAGATCAAGGACTACCGGATCGATCTCTGACCACCACCGGACGCCCGGAACGTGGCGATCCGGCCGAGTCGAACGGCGTTATTTCCCCGGATGTCCGGGAGGGGCTCCTGCCGATGGACGGGTGACGACATCTCCGGGCGGGCGACACAACAGCTCCCTTGCGCCCGTCCCTCCAGGGGGGTACGTCGTCGCGCCCGACCCATGAAGAAGAATTACGTTCTCGACGCGAACGTCCTGCTCCACGACCCCCACGCGATCTTCAAGTTCGAGGACAACGACGTCATCATCCCGATCTACGCGATCGAGGAGATCGACCAGTTCAAGCGGGAGGGCTCCGAGCGCGGGCGCAACGCGAGGACCATCGCGCGGCTGCTCGACGAGGTCCGCGGCGCCGGGACGCTCGCGACCGGCGTGCTCCTCGAGAACGGCGGGACGCTGCGGATCGCGATCCCGGAGCGGCGGCCGGAGCTGCTCGTGGGGCTGGAGTCGGGCTCGCAGGACAACGCCATCCTGCAGACGGCGATCGACATCCGCGACCGGCACAAGGACCGGCCGACCATCTTCGTGACGATGGACACGAACCTCCGGATCCGCGCCGACGCGCTCGGGATCCCGGCGGAGACGTACGAGAACCAGCGGGTGCACGACCCGTCGATCGAGCAGTCGGTGGTCGAGCTCGAGGTGCCCGGCGCCGAGGTCGACGCGTTCTTCCAGAACGGCTTCCTCGCGGGCGCCAACCTCGCGGATCTGTTGCCGAATGCGGCGGTGCTCCTCCGCGACGCGGGGGCGCCGAGCCACACGGCGCTCGGCCGCTTCGACGCGGCGCGCGGGCAGATCGTCGCGCTGCGCGTCGGCCGGGAAGGGGTGATGGGGGTGCGGCCGCGCAACAAGGAGCAGGCGTTCGCGCTCGACCTGCTCCTCGACGATTCCGTCCGGCTGCTCACGCTCGTCGGCAAGGCGGGGACGGGCAAGACGCTGCTGGCGCTCGCGGCGGCGCTCAAGCGCACGACGGAGGACAACGCCTACAGCCGGTTGCTCGTGAGCCGGCCGATCATGCCGCTCGGGCGCGATCTGGGCTTCCTTCCGGGCGACGTGGACGAGAAGCTGAACCCGTGGATGCAGCCGATCTTCGACAACCTCGAGTTCCTGTTCTCGAACGGCGGCACGAAGCCGGGGCGCGACGCGCGCGGCTTCGTGGAGCTGCTCGAGAGCGGGCAGATCCAGGTCGAGCCGCTGACGTACATCCGCGGGCGCAGCCTGCCGCACCAGTACCTCATCGTGGACGAGGCCCAGAACCTCACCCCGCACGAGGTGAAGACGATCATCACGCGCTGCGGCGAGGGGACGAAGATCGTGCTGACCGGCGATCCGCAGCAGATCGACAACCCGTACGTGGACCACGCGTCGAACGGCCTGCTCGTGGTGGCGGAGCGGTTCAAGCGCGAGCGCATCGCGGGGCACGTTGTGCTCGCCAAGGGCGAGCGCAGCGAGCTCGCGGAGCTCGCGGCGAACCTGCTCTGAGGCAGGCAGCACCGGGCGCGCGGCGCGATCGCGTGGCGAGCGTGGCGAGCGTGGCGAGCGTGGCGAGCGTGGCGAGCGTGGCGAGCGTGGCGAGCGTGGCGAGCGTGGCGAGCGTGGCGAGCGTGGCGAGCGTGGCGAGCGTGGCGAGCGTGGCGAGCGTGGCGAGCGTGGCGAGCGTGAAAGGAGCGGAGGGGCGTGGCGCGGCGTCCTCGGGCTAGAGCGGCGGAGCCCCCCGCGCCGCCGGCCTGGGTGCCGGACGCGGACCGGCTCCTCGGCGCGGCGGCGCGGCGGATCCGCGTCGTCGGCGCGAGCACGCCGGTGAACCTGGTGGAGGAGCTCGCGCGGCTCGCCGCGGCGTGGGGGCGGAGCGGCGCCGAGGTCCCGCGCTTCACGTACGCGCCGGCGCAGGACCACGGCGACGTCCGGAGGGCGATGGAGACGGCGGCCGAGCGGCTGGCGGAGCAGGGGGAGCTCGGCGCCGTGTACGCCGGCCGCGCCCGCGAGCTCGCCGCGGAGGCCGCGATCTGCGAGGCCGCGGGCGGGGCGGGGTGCTGGGCGGCGGCGCGCCTGCGCTACGCGGCGCGCGACGCGTTCGACGAGCAGGCGGACGCGCTCGCCGCGACCTGGGCCGAGGAGGAGGCGGGGGCGGCGGCGCGCGAGGAGGCGCGGGTGCGGAGCGACGACGCGCGCGCGCCGGGGTCGCTCGTGTCGCGGATGCGGCGCGAGATCGGGGCGCGGCGGTTGCCGCTGCGGGTGGTGATCGCGGACATCGCGCCGCTCGCCGCGACGGGCGACGGGGTGATCCAGGTGGCGCGCGGGCGCATGCTCACGCGCGACGACGTGGAGCGCACGGTGCTCCACGAGATCGAGGGGCACGCGGCGCCCGGCGTGCGCGCCGCGGCGCTCCCGCTCGGGATCTTCGCGATCGGGACGGCGAACGGCGGCGACGATCAGGAGGGCTGGGCGCTCGCGCGCGAGCGCGCGGCGGGCTACCTGGTGGGCGCGCGGCGGAGCGAGCTCGGGCTGCGCCACCTGGCTGCGCGCAGCGTCGAGCGCGGGGCGGGGTTCGTCGAGACCGCGCGGCTGCTCGAGGCGCGCGGGGCGCGCTCCACGGCGGACGCCCTGCGCATCGCGGCGCGCGTCCACCGGGGCGGCGGGCTGGCGCGGGAGGTCGTCTACCTGCCGGCGCTGCTGCGGGTCGAGGCGCTGCTCCTGGCGCACCCGGCGCTCGGCCAGGTGCTCGCCTCGGGCAGGGTGTCGGTGAGCGCGGCAGCGGCGCTTGCGTCCTGGGCGCAGGGGAGCTGACGGACCGAGGTTGAGGTGAACCGACCGAGGTTGGGGTGAGCCGACCGAGGTTGAGGTGAGCGGTGAGCTGGCGGCCGTGGTTGCCGGGTTCGAGCCGGAGGTTGGGAACCCGGGAAGAAATTCCGGACATCCCCTGAACTTCATGCCTTCCCGCGAAGCCCATCCGGTGAAATGGAGGACCGCGGGGCGGCGAGCGGAGCGAATGGGGGCTGCGTGAAGGGAAGGATCACTCCAGCCGTGCGAGCACGGCATGGAACGCGCTTGTCGTGTCCACCGGAAAGCAGGGTGTCCCGCGCGCGAGGTCTCGACCCGGTCGACAGCGCGCCGCGCGGAGCCGCATCCGGGAGGGCGGGGCGCGGAGGGGCCAACGGGCGGAGGGGGACATGAACTCGAAGAAGACCATGGAGCGAGGCTCCAGACGGGCGCCCAGGGGAATCGAGGCGCCGACGGTGGTCCTCAAGGACGACCTTCATGTCGTCGATCTCGGCGCCGGCGTGATGCTCGACGTGTTCATCAACGTCGAGGGCCGGCTCACGACGTTCGTCAGCCTGGACGGCCAGCTCATCGCCGAGCTCCGCGTCGCAGGTCACGCCTGAACGGAGGCGACGCCGCTTCGAACAGAGAGGCCTGGAGACGGGGCGAACGACCCGAGCGTTCACCCCGCCCTCACGCCTCTCTTGGGCCTGTCGCCGCGCCGCCCCCGCCGCTCACCGCGCCGGGGCGCCCCTCCGGCGATCACGGTCCCGAGAACTCCCGCACCACGCGCAGGATGCCCTCCCCGTAGCTCGAGATCTTCGCCTGCCCCATCCCGCGCGCGAGCGCGAGGTCGTCGAGCGACGCGGGCCGGATCCGGGCGATCTCGCGGAGCGTCCGGTCGTGCGCGATGATGTACGCGGGCAGCGCCTTCTCCTTCGCGAGCGCCGCCCTGTGGGCGCGGAGCGCCTCGAACAGCGGGACATCCTGCTCCTCGAGCTCGACGCCGGGCCCGTCGCCCGCCGCGCGCGAGGCAGCGACGGCAGCGGCCGCCTCGGAGGGCGCCGCGCCGGCGTGGGCCGCCTCCGCCGATGACGGGGGCGCGGCCGGCCGCGCGCGCGCCGGCGCGGACGCCGTGGCCGTCGCCGCCGGCGCCCGCGCGGCGGGCGAGGGGCCCGGCGCCGCGCGGCGCAGCGGCCTGCGGCGCGCCGCGGGGAGCGGGAGCCGCACCCGGGCGGGCACCTCGCCGCGCATCACGCGCCAGCCCGCCGGCGTGACGAGCGGGACGGGGAACTCTCCGGTGGTGAGATCGATCCAGGCGTTGGCGAGCAGGACGCGCAGGATCGACATCGCCTCGTCGTGGCTCTTCCCTTCGAGGACGCCGAACGTGGAGAGCCGGTCGAGCCCCATGCGGCGGACGCGCTCGTTCGACTCGCCGACGAGCATCGACGCGATCGCCTGCATCCCGGCGCCGCCCTTCACCCGCGCGACGCCGGCGAGCGCGCGGCGCACGAGGTCGTTGTCGCGGGCGAGCGCGGCCGGGTCGCTCGCCTCCAGGGCGTCGACCTCGAGGCAGACGTCGCAGTGGCCGCAGCCGCCGAGCGACTCGGCCTCGTCGCCGAAGTAGCGAAGGATGAAGTCGTGCCGGCAGGTCGCGGCGTCGACGTAGCGGAGCAGCTCGCGGAAGAGCCCCCAGGCGCGCGCGGCGTCGTCCGCGTTCGCCTCCACGCCCCCCTCGCCGAGCTGGCACAGCCGCCGGCGCAGCGCGATGTCCGCGGGCGCGAAGAGCAGGAGGCCGCGCGCCGGATCGCCGTCGCGCCCGGCGCGCCCGACCTCCTGGTAGTAGGCCTCGATCGACGACGGCGGCTGGGCGTGCACGACCAGGCGGACGTCGGGGCGGTCGATGCCCATCCCGAAGGCGTTCGTGGCCACCACCACGGAGAGCGTGCGGTCGGCGAAGCCGGCCGAGAGGCGCGCGCGCGACTCGGGGGCGAGGCCGGCGTGGTACGCTTCCGCGTTCCAGCCGGCGTCGCGGAGCGCCTCGGCGAGCCGCTCCGCGCCCTTGCGGGTCGCGGCGTAGACGATGCCCGCGCCGCGGGGCCGCCCGGGGTCGCCGAGGGCGTCGGACAGCGCCCGCGCCGTGCGGCGCCCCGCCTCGCGCGGGCCGTCGACCGCGGAGACCTGCAGGTGGAGGTTGGGCCGGGCGAACCCGCGCAGGATCACCTTGGGCGGCGGCTCTTCGGACGCGCGCGATCCGCGCGACCCGCGCCCGTCCTCCGCCTCGCCGTCCTCGTCGGAGGAGCGCAGCGGCCAGCCGAGCCGGCGGATGATCTCGTCGCGCGCATCGGGGGTCGCGGTCGCGGTGCAGGCGAGCACCCGGGGCGGTCGGAGCCGCGCGAGCGCGGCGCCGATGCGCAGGTAGTCGGGCCGGAAGTCGTGCCCCCACTGGACGATGCAGTGCGCCTCGTCGATCGCGACGAGCGAGAGCCGGCTCGCGGTGAGCGCCTCGAGGAAGCCATCGAGCGCGAGGCGCTCGGGCGCCGCGTAGACGAGCTTGTACTCGCCCCGACGGAGCGCGCCGAGGCGGCGGCCGTTCTCCTCGCGCGAGAGGCTGGACGCGACGAACGTGGCGGGGATGCCCCGCGCATCGAGCGCGCGCACCTGATCTTCCATCAGGGAGATGAGGGGGCTCAGGACGAGCGTCGTGCCGGGCAGGGCGACGGCCGGGAGCTGGTAGCAGAGCGACTTGCCGCCGCCCGTCGGCGCGACAACGAGGACGCGGCCCGCGCCCCCGAGCAGGGCGTCGATCGCCTCGCGCTGCCACGGCCGGAACGAGGCGATGCCGAACCGCTCCGCGAGCACGGCGTCGATCGACGGTGGCGGGCCCTCGGGAGGGCGCAGCAGGGAGGGGGCGAGGCGCTCGGTCAGGATGGACAAGGGGGGCTCTGCGAAGACCATGGCGGCGGCCTCCAGCGAGCGCCGTGCCCGCCGCGAGCCCTAGCATTTCCGCTCGCTTGCGTCGCGGCAGGGGTGGCGGCGCCATGGCGGCCCCGGGATCGTCCCGCGCGCGAGCGCGGGCAGGGGAGGTAGGGGAGCGGCGATCAGGCCTGGACGACGCCGATGCCCTTGGCGAGCGCTTCCATGTCGTCGAAGTGATAGATGTGGCGGCCGGGGTTCCCCCGGAGCGCGGCGGCGACCATGGCGCCGGCGACGGTCCTCGCGTCGATCGGGCGGTACCTGCGCAGGCCTCCCTTCATCGTGAACCGGAGCGTCTGCGCCGCCGCGACGCCGATGGCCTCGCCCTTCCTGACCTCGCCCCGCTCCCCGAGCAGCAGGCTCGGGCGCATGACGTGCACCGACGCGAAGCTCGCGGCGGAGAGCTCCTGCTCGAGCTCTCCCTTCACGCGCAGGTAGAAGCTCGTCGAGCGCGGATCGGCGCCGACGGAGGAGACGAGGACGAGCTGCTTCACCCCCGCCTTCTCGGCGAGCCTGGCGACGGAGATCGGGTAACGATAGTCGATCTGATAGAAGGCCTCTTCGGAGCCGGCCTTGGCGATCGTGGTCCCGAGCGCGCAGAACACGTCGGTGACGCCGGCGAACTCGGCGCCGTCCAGCCGATCGAAGTCGACGATGCGCTGGGAGAGCCGCGGATCCTCGATCGGGGCGGGGCGGCGCAGCAGGGCGATGACCCGCGCGTACGCGGGCTGCTGCACGAGGAGGCGCAAGCAATGGCCGCCGACGAGGCCTGTTCCTCCCACGATGAGGGCTGTCTTGTCGACCGTCATGAGCTCCATGTCCCTGCAGAATCGCCTGCGGAGAGAGCGCCGCCGCGGGGATCCACAGCCGTACCGAGCAGCGTAACCGAAGCAGCGCTGGATCGATAGCGGCCGCCCGCGTCGCTGGCGGCCGGGCTGGGCCGACAGCGGCCGACCTTGCGCGGCGCGGGCGGCCGGCCTGGGCGGGACTCCCACGCTTGCTTCCCTCGTGTGTGCGGGCTCTACAGTCCCCCGGTCGCCGGGCGGGGCCGCGGCGCGCAGCTCACGCGGGGGTGGGGCTGGCCTTCTGCGAGAACTTCGTCCGCTGGGCGTGGAACGCCCTGACGGCCATCGGGATGACCTGCTCCCGGTGCTTGGGTACCATGTTGTTCGGGAGCTGCTCCACGGGCCACCAGGTGCCCGTGGCCGGGACCTCGGCGAGCTTCGCCTGATGGACCCGGGACAGCATCCAGCCGCGCGCGGCGGCCGAGAAGTAGTCGCCGATGAACGTGAAGTCGGAGATCGCGACCCCGACCCGATCGAGCACGTGCTCGGGCTGCTCGCCCGGCGAGAGGACGCTCCCGGGGCAGCCCCACGCGCCCGGCTCCGACTCCGACGCTCCACGCTGGGTCAGGAGCACCTCCAGGGCGCCCGAGTCGGCGTTCTTCCGGAGGCACACCGCGTCCGCGGCGAGGTGGATGGGGAGCCGCGAGATGGCGTTGATGAGCGAGCTGCCGATCGGTTCCCTGGGATCGACGTGCCCGAGCAGCCAGTCGGTCATGGACTTGAAGAGCCTCATCGGGTCACCCCCCTCGACGGCGTGAGGTGGGACCGCCGGCTCGTCGCCGCGGGACGCGCGTCCAGGCGAGCGCGTCGGTGCTGCTCGGTGCTGGACGTCGTGCCAGAGCCGTTCATCGTGCGGCTCCCCGAGCGGCGCGGCTGGGTCGATGGGATCTCGGTTCGAGTTGGATCTAGCATAGGGTGTTGCGTTGGGTTCGTTGTGCGTTGTCGCGTCACGTGGAACAGCCTCAGATCTTCATGTCGCTTCTCCTGACTTGTCGGACCGCTCCGACGACGTTGAGGAGCCTACAACAGGCATTGTTTCTTTGTCGTTTCATTCGTGCAGCCCGCGCGTGAATCATCAACTTGCGTTGTTGATGGCGCTGTTGCTTGCGTGTTTCGCGAGCTCCGGACGCGGGTGTCCAGGCGCGGTGTGCTAACGAGGTGTGCGAGGAGCGTTGATGCCCGAGGTCCGGCGAGCGCGCATGGGCTCGCCAGGGCGTCGGCGTCGCCGCGTGTCAGCGGGGCAGTCGTCGCGGGCTCTGCTGTGCCGGCTCGCCGCGCGCGTCGTCGTCGGTCACCTCCGCCTCGACGTCGATGACCTGCCCAGGCGCCGGCTGCCGTCGCGGCCCGTCGGGGTGCTCGCCGAACGGCCCGCCGCCGCCGAAGTCGATGACCCTCATGCTGAAGAACGCGCCGGCGCCCGGGCCGGCTCCACCGAAGCCAGCGGCGCTCGCCGCCACCCGCCGCTCGAGCCGCTCGCGCACCAGCGCCGCGATCCGGCGGCGCGTGGGCGGGAGCAGGAGCAGGATCCCCGCCACGTCGGTCAGCACGCCCGGCGTGACGAGCAGCGCCGCGCCGAGGAGCACGAGCAGACCTCCCGTGAGCCCCTCGTCGGGGATGCGGCCCTCGGTCATCGCGCCCCGCCAGGCGGCGAGCACCTTGAGCCCCTCGCGCTTGCCGAGCGCCGCGCCGAGGACCGCCGTTCCGAGCGCGAGCGCGACGGTGGGCCAGAAGCCGATGACGTCCCCGATCGAGAGAAGCAGCCAGAGCTCCACGATCGGGACCACCGTGAAGAGCAGGATGAGCTTGCCCATGACCACCCGTCTAGCGCTGCCCGCCGCGCGGCGCACGCGGCGTGGAGCAAGCCCGCTCGCCGAGGCGAACCGCGCGCCCGGGGCCGCGTTTGTCGGCGAGCCGCGCGCGCCGCCGGGCCTCTCGCGGTCGGCCGCTCCGCCGCGGATCCCGCGCCGGAGTACCGGCCGCGGTGAGAGTGCGCTAAGACCGCCTGCCCCGGAGAAATCCATGACGACTGTCCCCGTGGAGCAGGAAAAGGTGGAGGCGTGCCGCGCATTTGCGGCCGACATCGCCGACGAGGTCCAGCGCTTCATCGACCGCCACACGACGGTCGGCGTCGAGCGCACCGTGGCCCGCGCCTACGGCGTGGTCGGCGCCGACGCCGAGGGGACGCCGCTCGTGAACGCGCTCGTCGACCGCATCCACAAGGCGGGGCAGGCCGGCCGCGGCGTCGCGTACCACCTCGGCCGGGCGCTCTGCGAGGGCGCCGCCTCGGTGCAGGAGGCGGCGGAGATGCTGGCGTTCAGCGAGGCGGCCGACTTTGGCCAGGGCCCGTCGGCGGCCGAGGCGCGCGGCGCGCTCGAGGCGGCGACGCGGGAGGCGATCGCCCGGATCGACCGGGCGCGCGACGAGCGCGAGGCCAACAAGGCCGCTCACCGCGTCGGCGCCGCGCCGCTCAAGTACGTCATCGTCGCGACCGGCAACATCTACGACGATGCCGTCCAGGCCAAGGCCGCCGGCTTCGCCGGGGCCGATATCGTCGCCGTGATCCGCGCGACCGCGCAGTCGCTCCTCGACTACGTGCCGGAGGGGCCGACCACCGAGGGATACGGCGGCACGTACGCGACGCAGGAGAACTTCAGGATCATCCGCCGCGCCACCGACGAGGCGACCCGCGACACCGGCACCTACCTCGCGCAGACGAACTACTCGTCCGGCCTGTGCATGAGCGAGATCGCCTGGATGGCGGCGGTCGAGCGGCTCGACATGCTGCTCAACGACGCGATGTACGGGATCCTGTTCCGCGACATCAACATGCAGCGGACGTTCATCGATCAGTACTTCTCCCGCCGGATCATCGCGAGGAGCGGGATCGTCATCAACACGGGAGAGGACAACTACCTCACGACGGCGGACGCGGTCGAGAAGGCCCACACGGTGCTCGCGTCGCAGTTCATCAACGAGGCGTTCGCCCTGCGCGCGGGCCTCCCCGAGGAGCAGATGGGCCTCGGCCACGCCTTCGAGATCAACCCCTGGCTCGAGGACAGCCTCCTCCTCGAGCTCGCGCAGGCCCAGCTGGTCCGGCAGATCTTCGACCGGCACCCGATCAAGTGGATGCCGCCCACCAAGTTCAAGACAGGCGACATCTTCCACAGCCACGTCCACGACGCGATGTTCAACCTGGTCGGCATCACGACCGGCCAGTCGATCGAGCTGCTCGGGATGTTCAGCGAGGCCGTCCACACGCCGCTCCTCATGGACCGGTATCTCTCGCTGAAGAGCGCCCGCTACATCTTCACGGCGGCGCGGCACCTCGGCGACGAGATCCAGTGGAAGCCGGGCGGCGTCGTCGAGTCGCGCGCCCGCGAGGTCCTCGACAAGGCGCACGCGCTGCTGCGCGAGGTCGAGCGGGACACCCTCTGGGACGCGATCGGGCGCGGCGCCTTCGGCGACGTCAAGCGCACGCGCACCGGCGGAAAGGGGTACGCGGGGGTCGTGGCGCGGCACCCGGAGTACCTCAATCCGATCCTCGAGGTCCTGGAGCGCTCGTAGCGCTCCCTGCCCTGACCGGGCCGGGATCTGCGAACATGGGCGCGTGAGCGGGAAGGCACCTGAGGGGACACGACGGGGCGGTTCACCTTACCGGGGCGGCGCGACCGACGCGGTGCGGCTCGAGGTCCTGGAGGACCGGGTCGAGGAGCAGCGACAGGCGCTCGACAGGCAGCAGCGCGCGCTCGACGAGCTCAGGGAAGAGCTCGCGCGCGTCCGCGCTCAGGTCGCCCATCTCCCGGCGCCGGCGCCCCCAGCGAAGGGGAAGCAGCCCGGGAGAGACGACGTCCGCTGCGCGGCCGAGGATCTCCTGCGCCGCGCGGAGCACCTTCCCTCCTCCGAGGTGTTCGCCGAGCTGCGCAAGCTGGCCGACGCCCACCCGTCGCACGCCTCCATCGAGGAGCTCGTCGATCGGGTCCACTGCGCCCGCTGCGGGCGCCGGATCCGACGGCCAGACCCCAGCGAGCCGAGCCACCACGGGCGGTACTGGTCGGGCCGATGCCCGCGCTGCCATGAGCCCCTCCGCTTCCAGCGCTGACGGGCCGATCGAGGGGAACGGAAAAGGAGCCTCCAGGGCGCCAGGGACGCCCGGAAAACCAGGATCTCTCTTCCTGGCGTCTCTGTCGTCCTGGCGCCTCAATCCCTCCTCGTCCTGGCGCCGCGCCAGAGCGGCGCCCATGCCAGGCGCCGGGTGGGAACCGCTCTTGAGAGCCATGTCACTCGAGTCTTCAAAAGACATGCTTCCTGACCTGGCGCGCCCGTTTTGCTCGCTCCCGGCCGCGCGATCGCCCTGGCCGCGCGAGGCCGCCTGGCGCTACTCTCAACAAGGGATCGGCGCAGTCCGCCCCTGCAGACGGAGGTGAGCATGACACAGCGGAACATCCTGCGTGCGTATGGCGATCGCGAGGGCGACGGGATGGTCCAGCTGTCGTTCACGCTCCGCGTCCTGCCGGGCGACCGCGCGCGTGAGGCGGCGAAGCGCTTCGCCGAGGCGCACGGGCTGCGCGAGCCCCTGGTCACGGCCATGGAGCAGGCCAGCCGGGAACACACGTATTTCGTCGTTTACGGCCACTCCCAGCACGGGGTCGACATCTCGGACATCGAGGTTCAGGAGCTCGCCGCCCAGCCGCTCACGCGCGACGAGATCGAGGCGCAGGCGAAGAAGCTCGGCCGCAAGATCGTGGTCGTGGGCGCCTGCACCGGCAGCGACGCGCACACCGTGGGCATCGACGCGATCCTGAACTACAAGGGCTTCGCCGGGGAGAAGGGCCTCGAGAGCTTCAAGTGCTTCGACGCCCACAACCTCGGCGCGCAGGTCGAGAACGCCGAGCTCTGCGAGAAGGCGAAGGCGCTCGGCGCCGACGCCATCCTGGTCTCGCAGGTGATCACGCAGCGGAACTGCCACAAGGAGAACGCGGCGGCGCTCGTCGAGATGGCGACGCGCCAGGGCTTCCGGGACAAGGTGATCCTGCTGCTCGGCGGCCCGCGCATCGATCACAACCTCGCCGTCGAGCTCGGCTTCGACGCCGGCTTCGGCCCGGGGACGAAGCCGATCACGGTGGCGTCGTTCCTTGTCGAGCGCCTCGCGGGCAGGGCGTAGCGGTCAGGCGACGAGCAGGTGGTAGGCGGCCGAGAGCTCGGCGAACCGCGCGGTGCGCCGGGCGTGCTCGGTGGGCTGCGAGGCGCCGAGGTCGGGGTGCAGCACCGCGGCGAGGCGGCGGAACGCGCGGCGGATCTCGACCTCGCTCGCGCCCTCGCGCAGGCCGAGCACCTCGAGCGCCCGGCGGCGCGGCTCGTCCACGCGGGCGGCGCGCGGCGCGCTCGACGAGGCGCCGCGCGGCGCGCTCGACGAGGCGTTGCGCGCGGCGCCAGCGCTCGCGACGCGGCGGTGGCGGTCCCGCGCGCGCGGGCGGCCGTGCAGGAAGTCGCTCGGGGCGAGCGGGCCGGTCTGCCGGAGCGCCCCGGCGAGCGGCCGCGCGGTGTGGAAGCAGATGGTCGCCTCCTCGATCGCGAAGAGCGCCTCGAGGCGCGCGCGGAGCTGGATGCGGAGCGCGCGCTCGACCGCGCTCTCCGGGATGAGCCCCGCGGCCACGAGCACCTCGCCGGTCCGGCGCCCCCGGTGCGCCGCGACGAGCGAGGCGAGCCGCTGGATCGACGGCCCGGGCGCGGAGCCGTCCTGCGCGAGGATCTCGCCGAGGCGGGGCACCCGCAGGGGCGTCTCGACGGCCGTCACGAGGCCGGAGAAGAGCTGGATCCGGTGCTGCCGGCCGGGCACCGTGGAGCCGCTCGGCGTCCGGAGCTCGCAGAGCTCGAGGAGCCCGGTCGTCTTCTCACGGTACAGCGCGCCGAGCAGGTCTCCCAGGGTCGACGTGGAGAGGCGGCTGGGCAGTTGCATCGAACGCGGCGTTACCATCGCCGCCCGCGATCGGGCAAAGAAGCGGCGGGCGGGCGCGTGCGCGCGCACGAATGTGCGCCCGGGTCGAGGCCCGGTGTGCGAAGCTCCGCGCGAAAACGGCCCGGCGCACCGCGCCGGCGCGCGGATCAGGAGGAATCTGCGATGGGCTTGCTCGACGGAAAGGTCGCGATCATCACGGGCGCCGGCGGCGGGATCGGCCGCGAGGAGGCGCTGCTCTTCGCCAGGGAGGGCGCGAAGGTCGTCGTCAACGATCTCGGCGGCGCGCGCGACGGGTCGGGCTCGAGCGACGCGATGGCGTCCCAGGTCGCGGAGGAGATCCGGGCCGCGGGCGGGGAGGCCGCCCCGAGCTTCGACAGCGTGACGACCCCCGAGGGGGCCGAGAGGATCGTGAAGACGGCCGTCGACGCGTTCGGCAGGGTCGACATCCTGGTCAACAACGCGGGAATCCTCCGCGACAAGACGCTCCTCAAGATGGATGAGAGGATGTGGGACGCCGTCATCGCCGTTCACCTGAAGGGGACCTTCCTGTGCACGCAGGCCGCCGCGAAGCAGATGATCGCGCAGGGCGGGGGAGGGCGCGTCGTCAACACCACGAGCGTCTCGGGGATGCTCGGCAACTTCGGACAGGCCAACTACGCCGCTGCCAAGGCCGGCATCTACGGGCTCACCCGCACCGCCGCGATCGAGCTGCAGAAGCAGCGGATCACGGTCAACGCGGTCGCGCCCATCGCCAAGACGCGCATGACGGAGGATCTGCCCATGTTCCAGTCGGCCGGCGACACGCTCACGCCGGCGCACGTCGCGCCCGCGGCGCTGTTCCTCGCGTCCGACCTGTGCGCCGACCGCACCGGCAACGTCCTCGCGGTCGCCGGCGCGCAGATGTACATTTACAAGGTCGTCCAGAGCCCCGGGAAGTTCAAGGACGAGGGCGGTATCTGGACGGCGCAGGAGATCGCCGATCACTGGGACGCCATCAACAAGCTCTGATGGCCATGCCGGCGCAGGAGGCCCGCCGAGGTGCCGGCCGGCGCGCGGGGCGAGCGCGCCCGCCCAGGGCTGCCGTCGCCGCGGACTCCGGGGCGCGAGCAGG
Source organism: Sorangium sp. So ce406 (assembly GCF_051474675.1). Lineage (NCBI taxonomy): Bacteria > Pseudomonadati > Myxococcota > Polyangiales > Polyangiaceae > Sorangium > Sorangium sp. So ce406. The sequence goes on from NZ_CP150340.1 coordinate 3,889,885, forward strand.
ACGGCGCGCGGCGAGGCGCGGGCAGCGGGCGCGGCAGACGCGAGGGCGCGCCGACCGTTGCTGTGCTGATCCTCGGATGCTAGGTTCGAACCGCTTCCTGGGTGCGATTGGCGCATCGGCGTACTGTTCGAGCAGGTCGTTCACGCGGAGTCTGGAGGTGCCACCGGTGACCGTCGTTCGCTGCTGTTACGGCTGCGCCTCACCGCGCGGCGCCGTCTCTGCAGCGCGGAGGCGCTGAGCTCCATGTCGCGCGACGCTCACATCCCGCTCGCCCTGTGGATCTGCGCGGCGATCGTGGCGCACATGGCGGGCGGCAGCGGCGCGGTCGAGGTGGCGCAGGTCATCGAGGACCGGGCCCAGCTCCGCCAGATGGTCCACGCGGTGCGGCAGGGCCTCCGGCCGGGCGACATGACGTTCGAGGTGCTGACCGACGGCCTGGCCGCCACGCCGCCTCCCGCCCCGCTCGCGCCGCCGGAGCGACCGTCGGACGCCCCGGCGGAGGGCGAGCCGGACAAGGACACGCCCCCCGATCCGCAGCAGAAGCCCGATCCGGCCAAGGTGGCGCAGACCCCGCCGCCCAGGCCGGAGCCGCCGCGCGAGAAGGCGCCGCCGCCCCCGCCGCCCGAGCCGGAGCCGCCGAAGGAAGAGGTGGTCAAGGTGGTGCCGGTCAAGCCCGTGCCCCCGCCGCCCATGCCGCCGGCAGATCGGCGGATCGCCGTCCGCCAGCACGTCGAGAAGGACCAGGAGGACAACCCCGAGGCGAGCCGGATCGCGGACGACGCCAACAAGGTCGCCGAGGAGACCATGGCGCAGATCCGCTCGAAGGATCAGGACGATCCCACGCCGACGCCCGGGACGCCGTCGGGCCCGATGGGGCCGAAGGACAAGGTCGGCGACAGCGATCACGATCACAGCGGCCACAGCGAGGAGCGAGCTGGCAACGAGAAGCACGCGCCCGGCGAGAGGAGCCCCGAGAGCGAGAGCGCGGAGCACCACAGCCCGGCGTCCCCGGCGCAGGCAGCCCAGGCCGCCCGGGTGGCGCCGCCGCCGAGCGTGCCGGGGGCGAGCGGCGGCGGTCGCGTCGCGCAGGCGCCGCCCGCCGCCGTGCCGCCGCCGGACAAGGGCGCTGCGGGCGGCGCGGGGCCGGCGTCGCCCGAGGTCGTCGACAGCCCGCGCGAGGGCTACTCCCTCAACCCGGCGAACCCGGGCGGCGACGGCAAGAGCCGCGTCGCCGGCAAGAAGGCGACGCCGCAGCCCTACCAGAGCCCGGTCCGCGTCGGCTCGATCGGCCTCGGCGCGCCCGGGCTCCCCGGCGGGCCCAACCTCAACCTGAACATGGCCGGCGTGCAGGCGGCCGTGGGCAACGAGAAGCTCAAGGCGGAGCGGGCCGCGGACGGCGCCTCCCGCAAGAGCGCGCACCGGGGCTCGTGGGAGACGACGGACAAGTGGAAGAAGTGGCGCGCCGCGATCGAGAACTACGACCCCTCGGTCAAGCCCGGCAACCAGACGTCCCTCAACGCCGCGCGGGTGCCGTTCGCGACGTACATCAACATGATCCACAACCGGCTCCACCCGATCTTCGCGGAGGAGTTCCTCGCGTCGCTCGAGAGCCTGCCCTCCGGGCACGCGTTCAACCAGAACCGGGTGACGCACCTGGAGATCGTGCTGAACAAGGACAGCGGCAGCGTCGTGCGCCTCGGCGTCACGCGGCCGAGCGGGATGACCGCGTTCGACATCGTCGCGCTGAGCTCGGTGCACCGGGCGTCGCCGTTCGGCAAGGCGCCGGACGCGATCGTGTCGCCGGACGGCAACGTGTACTTGCACTGGGAGTTCCACCGCGATCCGTACGACGCGTGCTCCACGCGCAACGCCAAGCCCTTCCTGCTGAAGGCGCCGTCCGAGGCCACCCCGGTCGAACCGCCGCCGGTGCGCAGGCCGCCGCGGCCCGTCCCGGGCGACGAGAAGAGGATGCCGTCCTCCGGGCCGCTGCTTCCGCTCCGGCGATAGGTCCCGGCTCTGCATCGGGACCGCGGCGATGTATCCTCGGCGTCATGCCGAAGGATTCCGACGCGGCCGTTCAAGTGACCAACGCGCGCATCGAGGCGGCGCTCGCGGATTCCCCGGCGTTCACCCGGGTCGAGCCGCAGTTCTACGTGGTCCGCCAGGGGACCGCATACGTTTACCTGCATGTGCTGCCGTGGGCGCCGGATCGCGCGCTCGTGCGGCTCGTCGCTCAGCTCGCCCGCGGCGTCGAGATGACGCCGGATCTCGCGATGAAGCTGCTCCGCCTGAACGCGCGCATCCGCTTCGGCGCGTTCGGTTACGTCGCGCAGGGCTCGTGTGTCGTCATCGTCCACACGCTCCTCGGCGGCGAGACGCTCGACGCCGACGAGATCCTGGTCGCCCTCCGGGACCTGTCGGTGCTCGCGGACGAGTACGACGACCGCATCGTCGAGGAGGCCGGCGGCCAGCGGATGCAGGACCTCATCGACGCCTCCGCGACCGCCGCGGTCTTCACCGATCTCGACGCCGCCCCCCGCGCCTGGGACAAGGGCTGAGCGACGGGCGCCCCCCTTCATTCATGCTCCTCAACATCGATCTTCCCCCCGACCCCCCCCCTCCTTCCGCCGCGCCGGATCCCGCCGCCGCACCGCGCCGCGAGGAGGGCGGCGACGCTCGGCCCGCCGAGCCCGCCGAACCACGGTCCTCGGCCGCCTCGCGGCCTCCGCTCGCCGGCATGCCCGTGCTCGCGCTGATCCGGCCGCTCGCCGTGCTCGCCCTGCTCGCGATGGTCCTCGGCCGCATGCTCGCGCCCGCGATGGTCGGCCTGGCGGTGGGCATCGAGCGCACCGCGCACGCGGTCGAGCTCGCCGGCGCTGGCGCCTCGCAGCTCTTCGCGATCGGCGCCATCGTGATGGCGATGGCGCTGATCAGCGCGGTCGTCCGGAGCCGCGTCCCCTACGCGCTGCGGATCGCGGCGATCGTCGCGGGCAGCTTCGTGATCCTCGTCGTCCTGCACGCGACGGTGCAGCGCGTGCCCGATCTCTCGGCTGCGCTCATCGGCGTGAGCGCGGCGATCCTCGCGCTCGGCAGCGCCTGGGAGGCGCTCCGCGTCCCGTTCATGCGACCGGTCGCGGCCGCGCTCGGGCTCGTCGGCGCCTCCGCGCTCGTGCGGCTCACCGGCGTGCTCCTGGCGGTCTGGGCGAACGAGCGCGGCTCGAAGGCGCTCGCAGGCGCGACGAGCTCCGTCGCGACCGCCGCGTTCGCGCTCGACGCGCTGGCCGTCCTCACCGCGACCGTCGCGCTCGGCGCCCGCCGCGACGCGCGGTCGCGCGACGCCGAGCAGCCCGGGCCGGGGCCGCGCCTCGTGAGCCCGCTCTCGCTCGCGGCGCTCGCCTCGGCGCTGCTCGCCACGCGCGCGGCGCTCGGGGGCGCCGCGGAGGACGCGTCGATGGTCGAGACGCTCTTCCGCCGCGCGCTCGACCGGCTGCTCACGCGCCCCGCGCCGGTCGTTCCGCTCTCGATGCAGCTCTTCGCCGCCGCGCTCTCGGTGGTGGTCATCGCGCTCGCGCTGATCGCCCCGCCGCGGCTGCCGGCGCTGGGCGGCGCGCTCGCGCTGCTGCTCGTCGCGCGCAGCGCCCCCGAGGTGCCGCTCGGCGCGCTGTCGCTCGTGATCGCCGCGCTCTGCGTCGCCCTCGCCTCGCGCGACGAGCGCGGGTTCTGGGCGGCCGTGCTCGCGACCGAGCGCGAGCGCGCCCCGAGCGCCCTCCCGGGCGCCGGGAAACCGGACCCTACCGGCGGCGCCTCAGGTTGACGCGAGCGACGACACTCGTTAAGGACGCCCTCGCTGCGCGGAGGATCAGCGCGCGGCGTTCCACCTGCTGCTCGCCACCGGGATGACCTCAGAGCCGTGCGGTCCCGCCGGCCTCGCGTCGCGCGGGCCCGGAGGGGCGCGATCCAGGCTCGCGGTAGCGCGCCAGGGCCCGGGAGAGTCTCATGAACCGTCGCGAACTCGTCTCGCTCTCCGCTCTCTCGCTCGCCGCGTTGACGCTCGGCGTCGGGTGCCCCGACGAGCCTTCGAGACCCACCGGTGGGGTGGCCGCGACCACCGCGACGGCGGCAGCGCCGACGGCACCGACCGCGGCGCCCGCGGCGTCTCAGGCGCCGCAAGCCACCGCACAGGCGGCGGCGCCGGCCGCGCCCGAGGGCAAGGGGACGATCAAGGGCGTCGTCAAATTCACCGGCAAGCCGGTCGAGATGAAGATCCCGACCGCGCGCAAGGACGCCCCTGTCTGTCAGGACAAGGAGGTCGTGTACAACGCGGTCGTCGTCAACGACGGCAAGCTCAAGGACACCTTCGTCCGCATCGCGGTCGGGGGCGTGCCGGGGAGCTGGAAGGCGCCCGACGCGCACGCGGTGGTCGACCAGAAGGACTGCATGTATGAGCCGCGCATCCAGGGCGTGGTCTCCGATCAGCAGGTCGACATCAAGAACAGCGACCGGACGCTGCACAACGTGCACACCTACAAGGGCGCTGAGACGCTGTTCAACCAGGCGCAGCCGAGGGGCGCCGATCCGCTCACGAAGACGTGGAAGGACGGCATCATCAAGCTCACCTGCGACATCCACCCGTGGATGCGCGGCTTCGTGGTGGTGACGGATCACCCGTTCTTCGCCGTGAGCGGCGATGACGGCGCCTTCACGATCGAGAAGGTCCCTGCCGGCAAGTACAAGCTCGAGGCGTGGCACCCCCGCTACGGCCTCAAGACGGCCGATGTCTCCGTTGCCGACGACAAGCCCGCCCAGGTCACGTTCACGTACGCGGGCACCGAGCCCGAGCCGGCGGAGAACAAGGACGAGCTCAAGGGCCTCTGGTGAGCCTCCCGGCGCGAGGGGCGCGGACGGCGCCCGAGGTCGCCCGGCTGACCGAGCGCGGCGCGAGCGGGGCTGATGTTCGGCCCTGCCTGGAACTGCGGGACTGCAGACCGGTGTTGGGCGCGACGGAGCCGCTGCGGCGCGCCGCGACCGTTGCCGAACGCCGGTTCGTTCCCTATCGGAGTCGAGCGCGATCAACTGACGATCTCGACTCCCCGAGGCGCGTTGCGCGCGCTAGTCTCCCGGCCCAGATGCTGTTCTTCCCCGTCACCCTCGCTCCGGCGATGAAGTGGTTTTCCGGCCTGGCCATCCCTCAGCGAGGGATCCTCGGAGGTGTCGCGCTGCCGCCGGGCGCGGGCGCCGGGCACGACAGCGAGGTGTCCGCGTGACCATGAGCGCCGAGCAGGTCACGGAGCGGGCGCCGGTGCCTTACGTCCGGCAGGCGGAGCCTTCCGCGGGCGATGACGACGGGGCGCTCCGCACGAGCGCGCGCCCGCTGCTCAAGGTAGCGGCCGATCTGGTGAGCCTCACCAAGCCGCGAATCACGCGGATGGTGGTGGCCACGATGCTCGGCGGCATGTGGGTCGCGAGCCGCTATCTGCGCTCCGGGCTTGCCGGAGAGGCCGCGATCGAGCGCGCGTCGGTACCGACGACACAGCTCTTGCTGGCGTTGCTCGGGACGGTCCTCGTCGTGTCGGGCGCCAACGTGCTCAACATGTACATCGAGCGCGACACCGACGTGCTGATGGAGCGGACGCGGAACCGCCCGCTGCCGGCGCGGCGGCTCGCGCCCGAGGTGGCGCTCTGGTTCGGGATCGCGCTGTCCGCCGCGTCGATTCCGCTGCTGTTCGTGTGGGTGAACGCGACCACGGCCGCGCTCGCCGCGCTGGCGCTGCTCAGCTACGTGCTCGTCTACACCCCGCTCAAGCGCCGGACGACGCTCGCGCTGCCGATCGGCGCGATCCCGGGCGCCATCCCTCCGCTGCTCGGGTGGACGAGCGTCACCGGGCGTATCGACGTGCCCGGCTTCCTGCTCTTTGCCGTCATGTTCCTCTGGCAGATCCCGCATTTCCTGGCCATCGCGACGTTCCGTCGTGACGAGTACCGGCGCGCGGGGCTCAAGGTGCTGCCGGTCGAGAAGGGAGATCGGACAACGCGGCTCCACATGGTGGGCTATCTAGCGTTGCTCGTCGTCGCCTCGGTGCTCCTCGTGCCGCTCGGCGTCGGAGGTCCTGTCTATCTGGGCGCCGCGATCGTCCTCGGCGGCGCCTTCTTCGGCGTCGGCGCCTATGGCCTCCGCGCCGGCACCGGCAACCGCTGGGCCCGCGGGGTCTTCGTCTCCTCGATGGTCTATCTGGTGCTCCTCTTCGCCGCGATGATGATCGGCGCCTGAGCGGAGCCCGCCGGCTTGACGCGCCGGGTAGCGGCTCCTAAGCGTCGCCGGATGGCGTCCATGGAGCCGACGCGCCAGGCCAACGGCGCTCCTCCTCTCGCGGAGCCCGGGCAACCGGCGAGCCAGCCGCTTCCGTCGGAGCGCGGTCACGCACAGCGGCGCCGGCGCGGTGCGCTCGGCGGCAGGCCGCTCCTCTGGATCGCGCTCACCTCGCTCGCCGGGCTCGTCGCGCTCTTCTTCGTCAGCCGCGCGGTCCGGAGCCACGCCGCGGAGCCGCCCGCGATCCGCATCCCACTTCCGGCCTTCGAGCTGACGGACCAGCGGGGTCAGCGGTTCGGCCTGGAGCAGCTCCGGGGCCGCGTGTCGATCGCGGACTTCATCTTCACGACCTGCCCGACCGTCTGCCCCAAGCTCACGCAGCGCATGAAGGAGATCGAGCAACGAAGCCGCGATCTCGGCGGCGCGCTGCACCTCGTCACCTTCACCGTCGACCCGGAGAACGACACGCCGGAGGTGCTCGCGCAATATGCTGCGTCGCAGGGGCTCCCGCTCGATCGGTGGACGCTGCTGACAGGCCCTCTCGATCAGATAGAGTCGACGATCCTCGAGGGCTTCAAGATCGCGATGGGCAAGAAGGAGTCGAGCCCCGGCATCTTCAGCATCTTCCACGGCGAGCGCCTGGTGCTGGTCGACCAGGAGGGCGTGATCCGCGGCTACTACGAGGCGAACGACGAGGGGATCCCTGCGATCCTGCGCGACGCCCGCGCCCTCGTGAAGTAGCGGCGATCGACCGGGATCGCCTCACACCGCGATCGCGAGCCGCTTGATCATCTTCTGCAGGCCGAACCGCGACAGCCCCAGCAGCTTGGCGGCCTGTGTCTGGTTCCCGCGCGTGCGCTCGAGCGCGTCGCGCACGAGCTCCGTCTCCAGCGCGTCGATGCGCGCACGCACGTTGAGGCCGAGCTCGCGCGGCGCCGCGCCGCCGTGCGCGATCTCCGGCGACAGGTGCTCCCGGTCGATGGTCCCGTCGCAGAGCACGAGCGCCCGCCGGATCTCGTTCTCCAGCTGGCGCACGTTGCCGGGCCACCCGTGGGCCGAGAGCCGATCCATCGCCGCGCGCGTGACCCGGACCGGGCCGCGGCAGTGCTTGGCGATGAGGTGCTGGACGATGAGCGGCACGTCCGTCGCGCGTTCGCGCAGCGGCGGCACCCGGATCGTGATGATGTTCAGCCTGTAGAGCAGATCCTCGCGGAAGGCGCGCGCGCGGACGAGCGCCTCCAGATCGCGGTGCGTCGCGGCGATGACGCGCACGTCCACCTTGCGCGCCCGCTCCGAGCCGAGGGGCCGCACGAGGCCGTCCTCGAGGACGCGCAGCAGCTTCGTCTGCATGCCGAGGCTCATCTCCCCGATCTCGTCGAGGAACAGCGTGCCCCGATCCGCCACCTCGAAGAGCCCGGCGCGCGGCCGCTCCGCGCCCGTGAACGCGCCGCGCACGTGGCCGAAGAGCGCCGACTCGAGCAGCCCCTCCGGGATCGCGCCGCAGTTCTCCGTCACGAACGGATGCGCCGCGCGCGGCCCGTTCTGGTGGATGGCGCGCGCCACGAGCTCCTTGCCGCTGCCGGACTCGCCGGAGACGAGCACCGGCACGTCCGAGGCGGTCACGCGATCGACGAGGCGCAGCATCGCGCGTACGGGCTCGCTCTCGCCGACGATCGCGTCGTACCGGTAGCGCGTGTCCCGGCCGCCGCGCGCTCTGGCCAGCTCCAGCGCCGCCGCGTCGAGCTCCGCCTCGCGCCGCGCGAGCTCCTCGGCGAGCCGCGACGAGGCGCGCTCCGCGCGGCGAGCGGCGCGGCGCAGCTCCACCTGCGCGCGCGCGTCCGCGATCGCGAGCGCCGCGACCGAGGCGATGGTGCGCGCCCACCGCAGCTCCTGCGCCCCGAAAGCGCCGCGGCGCACGCGATCGTCCAGGTAGACGACCCCGAGCGCCTCGCCGCGCGCGATGAGCGGCACCGCCAGCACGCTCCGGAGCTTCAGCGCGTGCACGCTGCGGTGCACGCTCGGGAGCTCCCCCGCCGCGTCGACGGCGATCACCGGCTCACGCGCCTCCAGGGCGCGGCGCGCGAGCGTCTGCGACAGCTCGAGCTGCTCGGCGCCGAGGCGGGAGCGCGCCAGGTTGCGCGCGGCCCGCGGGACGAGCCGCCCGTTCGGGGCGCGCAGGAGCAGGAGCCCCCGCTCGACGCCCGTCCAGAGCACGAGCGCGTCGACGACCCGCTCGAGCAGCGGCGCGAGCCGCTCGCGCTCGCCGAGCGCGCCGACGAGCGCCTCCAGATCGCGCGCCTGTTCGGGCCGGAGCCCGCTCTCCGGCAGCGCCCGCGCGCGGGCGACCCACGGCAGCGACCGGACCGCGGCGGCGATCTCTGGCGCGACGGGCGAGGCGGCGGAGGCCGCCGCCGAGCCCGCGTCGGCGTTGCGCCTGCAGAGCTCGCGCGCGGCCTCGGCGAGCGCGGCGAGCACGCGGTGCGCGACGTCCGTCTGCCCGGTCCGGACCGCGAGCGCGTGCGCTGCGGCGAGCGCCGGGCCGCGCGACGCGATCGGCGCGCGGGCGCCCGCGAGCGCGGCGAGCGCCGCGAGGGCGCGGTCGGGGAGGCCGCCCTCTCCTGGCGATCGCGCGGCGCCCGGCGCATCGTCCGCCGCGGACGTCGCGCCGATGTCGTCCGCGGCGGTCGGTGCGGCGCCGTCCTCCCCGGCGAGCGCGCGCGCCGCGCGCGCGCCCCACCAGTCGAGCCGCGACGCCGCGGCGAGGTCCGGGCTGCTCGCGAGCTCGTCGAGCTCCGCGACGCGCGCGCCGTCGAGCTCGCCCACGCCGTGGCGCAGGAGCCGCGCCGCCGCCCGGAGCGCGTCGTCCGCGGGGCCGCCGGCGAGCAGCGCCGCGGCCCGCGCCGCCGCCGCGCGCGCGCCGAGGCGCGACCCGAGCTCCGAGCCCGCGGCGCCGTCGCCGCGCGCGGCGGCCACGTCCGCGATCGCCCAGAGCGCGTAGGCCTCCGCCTTCGTGTCCCCGGCGTCGCGGGCCCGCGCGATCGCGTCCTCGGCGATCCGACATGTCTCGTGCGCGAGGCCCGCGGTGGCGTAGGCCGCCGCGCACGCGAGCAGCGCGCGCGCCGCCTGCGCCGGCCGGCCGAGGTGCTCCCAGAGCAGCGCCGCGCGCGTCGAGGTCGCGATCGCGCCGCCGAGGTCGCCGAGGTCCACCGCGGCCGCCGCCTCGCCGGTCCGGTAGGTCGCCTCCTCGACCACGGCGCCGGCGCGTACGGCGTAGTCCACCGCGGCGCTGAACGACGCGTGCGCGCGCTCCGGATCGCTCGCGTGCCACGCGTAGCCGCGCACGGCGGCCATCCGCGCGAGCTCCTCGACGGAGCTCGCGAGCGCCTCGCCGCGCGCCACCTCGGCGAGCGCCCGCGTGGCGTCGCCGCGCAGCACGGCGATCAGCGCCCGCGCCTCGCAGAGCGGCGCGGTGAGCTCGCCTCCGGCGAGCGCCTCGGCCGTACCCAGCGCACCCGCGTCGATCGCGACGCGCGCGAGCGCCGCGCGCGCGCGCCCCTCGGGGTCCGCGTCGGCGTCGATCGCGGCGCGGGCGCGCTCCTCCGCGAGGGCGCGGTCCCCGGCGCGCCGCAGCACCTCCGCGGCGAGCGGCGCGGCCTCCCTGGCGTCCCGCACGCACGCGCGCAGCACGAGGCTCCGCGCGCGCCCGAGGTCGCCGTGCAGCCGGAGCGCGTTGGCCGCGGCGACGACCAGGTTGGCGGGCGCGTCGTCGCGCTGCTCGATCGCCTCGATCGCGAGCGGGTCCGGCGGCACCCGCGCGATCGCCAGCGCGAGCTCCGCCGCCTCCGCGGCGCCGATGCGCTCCGCCGCTGCTGCCCCGTCGCCGCCGCGCTCCGTCGCCGCCGCGCTCCGTCGCCGCCGCGCCCCGTTCCCGAGCGCGGCCGCCTCGACGTCCGCGAGCGTCCATGCCCGCGGCGGGATCTGCCGGGACAGGGCCACGAGCGCCTCCGCGAGCGCGCGCTCCGGGACGGACGCGACGGCCCCCATCGGCCACGCCGCGGCGCTCGTCCCCACGAGCGCCGTGAGCCACCGCGCGACGCGGTCCGGGCCGAGCCGCCCGAGCCACTGCGCCTCGCCCTCGGGTGAGCCCGCGCGCGCCGGGCCGTCGCCCTCGGCGCCGGCGAGCGCGCGCGCTCGCTGCACCATCACGAACGCGTCCGCGAGCCAGGCGGCGACGTCGTCGCGCACCCCGAGCGCCGTCTCGAGCTCGTGCCGGCGCAGGCGCAGGTACGCGGCGCGCACCCGGCGCGCGTCGCGGTCCTGCCGGTCGCGCTCCTCGCTCGCCGCCCCGGGATCGCGGCCGGCGCGCCCCGCGGGCCGCCCGGCGGACGGGCCGCGCGCCTGCTGCGCGCCGGCGAGCGCTGCGCGCGCCGACTCGGTGACCCACGCGGCCGACGGGCGCGCCGCGGGGCTCGGCGACAGCAGGGCCCTGCAGATCGCGTCGAGCGGCGCCCCCGCCGCGCTCTCCCTGGCCACCGCGGCGCGCGCCGCCCCGATGGGGTCCGGCGCGGCCGCCACGCCGGGGAAGGCGACCTCCGCGAGCAGCGTCCCCAGCGCGAGCAGATCCCTCGCCCGCGCGTCCCCGAGCTCCGCGTCGTCCCGCGCGATGTACCTGAGCGTCGCCCCCTCCACGGCGGTCTGGTGGAGAGAGCACGCGAGCCCCAGGTCGATCATCCCGATCCGCCCCTCCGGCGTCAGGATCAGGTTCTCCGGCTTGAGGTCTCCGTGGGCGAGGCCGATCCCGTGCAGGTCGCCGAGCGCCTCGCCCGCGTCGCGCGCGACGGCCAGCGCGAACGCCGCGCGCTCGCCCGCAGGCAGGCCGCGCGCCGCGCCGGCCACGGAGTGCCCCTCCATCCAGCGCATCGCCACGAACGCGCGCCCGTCCTCGCCGGGGGCGCCCTCGACGCGCGCGACGCCGGCCCGCGCCGCGAGCCAGCCGACGTCGACGAGCTCCGGCAGCCGGGGCGAGAGCGCCAGCGCGGCGTACATCGCCTCGCGGGCGAGCGCCTGCCGCGCGGCCGCGCGCTGCTCCCGGGGCGCGCCGCGGTCGCGCCGCTCGATCTTGAGCGCCACCGCGCCGCCGCGCTCCTGATCGACGGCCCTCCAGACCTCGGCCGATCCGCCGGATCCCGCGAGCTCCAGCAAACGGAAGCGCTCTGCCAACCGAGGTGACAGGGTTGACGGATCGAGCATCCCACGGATGCTCCGGGCGCGCGGGTCACCTGTCAACCCTGGTTACGGTCCCGGCGCGCCGCCGCCGGCCGCATCGCCGCCGGGGGTCTCCTCGGGCGAGGCGTCGGGCGCGCCCGCGTCCGGCAGCGCGCCGTCGCAGCGCGGCGCGCCGCCGTCCGGCCGATCCACGTCGACCGCCGCCGCCTCACCGCACGTGTCTTCCGGGCCCTTGGCGTAGTTGTCCGCCACGAAGCGCGACAGCGACGCCTTGTCGAGGCACGTCGCCGTGTACGTGGCGCCCCAGGCCGCGGCGGCGATCGGCGTGTCCAGCGCGCCGTCGGGCGTCATGACGAGGCGCGCCTCCGGCCCTCCGGACAGCGTGAGGCACCTCGGATCGGAAGCGGCCTCGGTCCGCACCTCCTCGAGCATCGCCGTCACCTCCGCGCAGCCGGACGCGGGGCACCGGTAGGCGAGGACGATCGCGCCGTGCTCGAGGTTGTGTACGTAGAGCTCGCGCGGGACCTCTGCCTCGTACCGCTTGTACGCGGCCCACGAGCCCCAGTGATCTCCGCCGCTCGGCGGGTTGGTCGCGTACTGGACGGGCGTGCACGTCGGCAGGTGTTGCGCCGAGGGCACGGGGATCCCCGTCTGGATCACCACCTTGCACTCGGTCTCTCCCGGGAGCGGCGGGGCGTCCGGGAAGAGGGTGACGGGCTCCGACGGCGTCGACGCGTCGCTCTCGTGGTGGGCGACCGGGGGCGCGCTCTCGCCGCACCCGGACAACGGGGCGGCGACCGCGGCGGCCGCCGCCGCGACAGCGCCATACATCCTCGCGAAACCGCTGCGTTTCATGGCCGCAGGCTACCATGTCCGACGCGCGACGCGCGTTGCCCTGCGAGGCCGGCTCTGGTGTACTTGGGTCCTCCAGCGTGGCGAAGCAAGAGAACGATCATCGGCAGACGCTCGTCACCTGTACCTCGATCGCGCCGCCCGCGATCCCGGTGGAGCCCGGCACCGCGTGCCTGGTGGTGATCTACGGCACGGAGCTCGGGCGCCGCATCGCGCTCGGCACCGGAGCGATCGAGTGCGGGCGCTCGATACAGACCGATATCCCGCTCGACGACGAGGCGGTGAGCCGGCGCCACGCGCGCATCTCGTGGACGGGGATGAGCTACGTTGTCCGCGATCTCGGCTCGACCAACGGCACGTACGTGAACGACATCTCCGTCGACGAGCGCGTGCTCAAGGACGGTGACCAGGTCAAGATCGGCCGGACGATCTTCAAGTTCATCCAGGGTGGGAACGTCGAGCTCTCGTACCACGAAGAGATCTACCGTCTGATGACCTTCGACGGGCTGACGCAGGTCCACAACAAGCGCTCCTTCGAGGTCGCGCTCGAGCGGGAGGTGTCGCGGGCGTGCCGCTACCACCGCCATCTCTCGCTCATCATGTTCGACATCGATCACTTCAAGAGCATCAACGACACGCGCGGCCACCTCACGGGCGACGCGGTGCTCCGCCAGATGGCCGCGCTCGCCGCCGCGAACGTCCGCCGCGACGACGTCCTCGCGCGCGTCGGCGGGGAGGAGTTCGCGCTGCTGGTCCCGGAGATCCCGCTCGACAGCGCGCGCGTCGTCGCCGAGAAGCTGCGCGCCATCGTGGAGCGCACGCCGTTCCGCTTCGAGGAGGGCGAGATCGCCGTCACCGCGAGCTTCGGCGTCGCCGCCGTCACGCCGGACGCGCCGGTCTCGCCGATGGAGCTCTACCGCCGCGCCGACGAGCGGCTCTACCACGCGAAGAAGGGCGGACGGAATCGCGTGATGTGACGGCGCGCGGGCGCCGTCGCGGGGCCGTCACGGGGCCGGCGTGGAGCAGTCGCGCGGCACGGCGCCGGCGAGGATCCACGCCGAGAGGATGTCCATCCCGTCCACGTACGGCGTGAGGGTCGGATCGCCCGGCTGCTCGGGGAAGAACCTGAACACGGGGCCCGTCTCCGGGGGCGGCATCGGCATGCCCATGACGAACGCGGCGCGCAGCCGCTCGGTCTCCTCGCGGAGCTGCTCGGCCGCCTCGCCGGTCAACGAGGGGTCGATCGCGCTCTCCCCGACGATGATCTTGTAGAGCAGGTAGCTGTTCCCCGGGTTGTTCGGGTCGATGAGCGGCATGGCCCTGCCGAAGCGCTCCGGCGTCTTCTCGGCCACGTACGCGTGCTCGCCGATCTGGGTCTGGTGCGCGGCGTGCCCGATCGCCGTCTCGAGGAGCGCCGCGGCGTTGTTGAACAGCGGCGCCCCCACGTTCAGGCTCAGCCCCGCCGAGGCGTTCCCCTCGATGTGGCAGCCTATGCACGTGGCGAGGAGATACGCCGCCCCCTTCACGCAGGTGCCGCACAGCGGATCGTCGGGGCACATGGCCGCCACGCACTCCAGGTCCCGCTGGCAGTAGAAGTCGCCGCCCGGCATCCTGAACTCCGGCATCGCCTGGGGCGGGTTCGTCGCCGCGACGGTGAACTCGACGCGCACGTTGTCGCGGAGCGGCGCGCCGTCGAACGCGCGGACACCGGACGGCGCATCGTCGTCGACGGGCTTGAGGACCGTGAGCGCGTACCGGCTCCCCGGAACGAGGCCCTGCATGCCCTCGACCTGGCGGAGGATGACCTCACGCTGCACGGGGTTGTACGTCGCCGCGAGCGGGATCGGGTTGAGGCAGTCCGCCTGCGTCGTGACCTGCGCGGCCAGGTCGCCCGAGAGGCACACGAAGTCCGCGAGCGCCGCGCCGCCCACGGAGCGCGGCAGCAGGAAGCGATCGAACTTGAGCACGATGCTCGCGGTCGACAGCACCTGGGTCGCGCCGGTCGGGTCGAGCGCGGTACGGACGGGCTGGTAGTTCTGGTCGAGGCTGGTCGTGGCCCGCGCCTCGATCAACTGCACAGGGGGGGCGTCGACCGGCTGGTACGAGGCCTCGCCGACGTCGCAGCCCGCCGTCGGGAGGGCCGCGAGCAGGCAGAAGGGGAGGGGAGCGAGGCGCGCCGCGCGGGCGGGCCTGCTCAGCTTTCGGCGTAGAGCGAGAGCTGCTCGCGCACGACCTTCTCGTTCACCCCGCTCTGGATGTGCTCCTTGAGACAGTCGGCCAGCGTGATCAGCATGTCGTCCACCCCCTTCTCCTCGATGAGCTTCGACAAAAGTTGGCGCGCCTCCCGTCCGTCGTCCTCGCGGAGGAAGCCCCGCACTGTCTCCAGCGTGATTTCCCCTTGGAAATCGAGATAGAGGTTGTCGATCAGGTACTTGATCAGCTCCTTCACGCCCGTTCTCCTTGGCGTTCGCGGCGATCGTTAGGGAAGCCGCGCGCACCTCGCTATACCCGTCGCCGGAAGGCCAGGGCAAGGAATATACTGACCGTTTTTGACTTTTCATTGGCAACGCTGCAGGAACGTGTCGCTCGACTGATGGCACACGAGGCACGGGCGCGGGTTCCGCGAGAACGCCGTCTTGCACTTGCTCTCGAACCCGAGCGGATGCGGGTTCAGCCCCTGCCCGCCTGACGCTCCGCGGGTCGCGTGGCAGGTCGCGCAGTCCCGCTCGGTGTGGCAGGAAACGCACGCATTCAGGTTTCGCTCGGCTTCCCAGGCGTGGTGCTTCGCGCTCCGCGGCGCGTTGGTCCACTCCGCCGGCGGCGGATGGAAGCGGCGCCCCGCGGGCCGGGTGGCGCTCGGCGCGTCGCGCGCCACGCCCGTCCGGCGGTGGCAGTCTGCACAGAACGTCTGCTGCTGATGGCAGCTCACGCAGCGCGGATTGTCCTGTCGGGCCGCCTGCGCGTGCATCGAGAGGAAGTCGTTCGGGTGGACGTTGCGCGGACGGACCTTCCCGTCGTGGCAGTCGGTGCAGTAGTTGTCCGTGTGGCACGTCCCGCAGAAGGCGCTGTCGTTCGCGGCGATCTGCTTGTGCCGCTCGAGCCAGTCGGGCGTGTGCCCCGCGTTGTGGAGCCACCGGGGCGGAAGCAGATCGCCCGTGGCGAACGCGGTCACGAGCCGCCCGTCGGGGCGCGTCAGGTGGCATACGTCGCAGTCGCTCTTCGCGTCGCCCTGGGCCGCGCCGCTCATGTTGTGGCAGCTGAAGCAGCCAGCCATGCGGGGCAGTTGCTCCCGGGTGGCGAGCTCGAGCCGATCGATCCGGCCGTGGCACTGGCTGCACTTCATGTTGCGGTCCACGTGCTTCTGGTGCGGGAAACGGAGGTTCGCGTGCGGCAGCACGAGAGGCGCCACCTTGCCGCCGTTGCCCGCGTCCTCGCCGATGTGGCAGTAGGCGCACTGCCCGTTCTCGTTCGTGCCCGCCTTCACCTGGGTGAGGTCGGAGTGATCGACGTCGTGGCAGTTGTCGCAGGTCTCGCCGGGCCTCGGCAGCAGCCGGTCCGACACCGCGTTGCTCGTGTAGGCCGCCGCGTGGCACGACTTGCACGTCTGCCGGAGCCCCTTGACGTGCTTCTTGTGGTTGAAGCGGATCGTCAGGGTCTGCGGGGGGTAGATCTCGTCGCTCGGGATCGGCGTCGCGCTCGTCCCGGGCGGCATCCAGGCCAGCGGCACCTCCGCGTCGCCGGGCATCGGGTGCAGGCCCGACGTATACCCGCCAGGCGGCGGCTTCGCGCTCGCCTCGCCCTCGGTTCCCTCCTCGGCGTCGTCCGCGTCCTCGGCGGCCTCCTCGCTCTCGTCCGCCGCCGCCGACGGCTTCGGCTGGGCGGCCGCCTCGGGGCCCACGATCGCGAGCGCCAGCGCGCCCAGGCACGCGACGATCGCGACCCACCCGGGGACGAACCTCGCCTCGCTCCGCCGCGCGCCGCGCCGGCCGTCCTGCCCTTCGTCCACGCGCTGGCCGTCCTGTCCTGCGTCCATCCGATCCTCGCTCACGGCGCCACCCGCAGGTTCACGAGGCCGACGACCCGGAAGCGCTGGCCCACCAGCCGATTCATGTCGTGCTCCCACTCGAGCTTGAAGTCAGCGGCCTCGCCCGGCCGATACCCGGCCCCGAGGACATACCCGAACGACGTCGCGCCCCGGTCCGGCCTGAGCGGGTCCTCCCAGTTGTAGAGCGACACCCGCGCTCCGAGCGCGTAGCGCTGCCCGTGCAGCCGCTTCTCTCCCGAGAGATCGGCCCCCGTCCGCCGCCCGCGCTCCCCGGTCTGCAGCATCCCGCGGAGCTCGACCGACGTCGTGCGCGTGCGGTAGCGGCCCGCGAGGTTCGCGAGCACGTCGGTCGTGATCGTCGCGGCGCGGTTGTTCTCGTCGCGCGCGTAGTCCTCGAGATCGCTGTCGCTCGACGGATCGAGCACCGTCGTCCCGAGGCAATCTCGCGGAAGCCCCTTGAGCTCGCACTGATCGGCGCCGAACTCCTCCGGGTTCCCCTCGGCGATCCACATCCGCGTGCCGCCCCAGGCCGCGAGGTCCACCTCCCGGGTGATGTCGATCGCCGCCCGCCCCGTGATCGTGGTGATGGGATCGTGGGTGAACCAGTTCCAGATCGAATCGGCGTCGAACGTCGGAACGAAGTAGTCGACGTCCGCGCCCAGCGTGACCCGGCTGCCCGCGTACACCTCGAGGCCGCCGTAGAACGAGCCGACGAGCTGGTTGTAGAAGTCGTAGGTGACCCCGCCCTTGATCCCGCCGAGATCCGGCTTGTTGATGTCGGCGGCGTACCCGAGCCGATCCTGCGAGACGCGCGAGCCCTCGACCGTGCGGACCGCCCCGCTCTGGTCCTGGAACTGCCGGCTGACCGTGGTCCCCAGGTTGTAGACGCGCCGGTACGTGAGCCGGCCGTGGAGGAAGCTCGGGCCGGCGCTCTCCAGCGCGACGCCGAAGGCGGGGGCCAGGCCGGCCTCGTGGTACGACGGGTAGTCGGCCGCGCTGCCGGGCTGGGTCTTGTCGCTGCCGAAGCCGCGATGGCTGCCGCGCCACATCCCCTGGCGCTCGTAGCGCGACGTCGAGAGCGGCAGTCCGCCGCGCTGCTCGAGACCGCCGTACGCCTCGAGCTGGACGTAGTAGGGCGTCGTCACCCGGAAGAGCGCGCCGTCGAACGACCACCAGCCGAGCACGTCGCTCACGTACTGCCGACCGACCCGGAAGCCGAGCCAGCCGCTGGCGACCCTCCGGCCCTCGAAGTACGCGTACATGAGGTCGAGCGGCGCCTCCTGGAGCCCCGGGATGAAGCGAGAGCCGCCCGCGACGCTGTAGTCGGTCTCGCCGCCCTGATAGGGGCCTTCGAGGTGACCGTTCACCCCGAAGTCGGCGTCGAGCCGGAGCCGCAGGGTCGCCGAGTAGTCGGCCTCGCCTGGAGCAGAGTCGCCCTGGAGGTTGTAGACGGCGAGCCCCAGCGTCTGCAGGAGGCGCCGCCGCTCGATGTTCGTGTTCCCCCAGGGGCTCGCGACCTCGTAGGCCTGGACGCCCGTGGTCGACTCGACCTCGAAGTCGGCTGCGGCCGCGCCGCGCGGCGCGAGCGCGCAGGGCAACAGGCAGGCAGCGGCCAGCGCGCGCGGCAGCGAGACGCACCGCGCGCTTCGTGGGGGCGTTGCTGGCCGCGCCCCGCCGGAGCGAGGGCGCGGCTCAGGGCGTCGTGACGGGAGCTCCGCCATCGACGAGCGGTGCTCAATCACGGACTCTGCGCTCGCTTTCCTGTGGTGCGGGCCGGCGTGCGCGGCCTCCGCTCTCAGCAGCCGCCGAGGGCTGAACAAGCATGAGGCGGAGTTTCGTCCACGCGCGGCGATGCTGTCAACCGGATCGCAGGACGAGCAGCCCTGTCACAAAAGCGCGCGTCAGCCGTATCCGGCGCCCTTCCGGAGCTTGCCGTCCGGGCCGACGCTGAAGCCGTTCGAGTCCTGGAGCGCCTGGTTCGCGCTGCCCCGCAGCTCGGCCGGGACCGTCCAGCCCCGGCCCATCAGGCCCTCGGCCACCTTGTTCTTCACCCGCACCGACTCCTCGGCGGGCAGCATCTTCACCAGCGCCGGCACGCTCGCCTCGTTGTCCTGGGAGAAGATGGTTTGCACGGCGTGGAACCGGACCGTCTCGTTGACGTCCTCGAGGAACCGCTCCACCGCGATCCGCACGTCGTCGCCCTTGATGTCGCCCAGCGCGACGATGAGCTGCTGCTTCGGCTCGACGTTGCGCGCGTACTCGGTGTCGAACCTGTCGAGCAGGCGGACGAGCTCGGCGCGGCAATCCGCCTCATCGAGCACCTCCCGCAGGACCTTGAGCGGCCAGGTGAGCGCCTCGGCCTTGAGACAGAACTCGACCACGGCCGGCACCGCGTCCTTGCCGGCGTCCACGATCCCCCGGAACGCCAGATCCTTCTCTTCCTGATCGGTGATCGAGGGATCGATCGAGAACGTGAAGCGTCGGAGGAGCGCCGCCGCCGCGTCGGCGCTCTTCATCGCGGCGAGCGACTGGATGGCGTCGAGGCGGTCGTACGTCTGGGCCCGCTTGTCCGCGACGACCTTGGCCAGACCGGCCACCTTCTTGTCGGAGGAGACGCCTCCGGCCGGGGGATTGCTCTTGCGGAGAAAATCGAAAATACCCAACGCTGACCTCTGGTGGCTGTCCCGCCGCCGCGGTCCGGTCTACCCGGCGTAGCCGCCGGCATCCACCGCCGAGGGCCGATTTTACGGCCCCGGCAGGTGCGATCCTCGCCCGGCTTGCGCCGGACGAGCCGGCCCGGTCACGCCGAGCCGGCGCAGCCGTCTACTCCGTCGTCTTGATGGCGGTGGGGAATTGAATACTCAAGCTCACGGTCACCATGCTGGTGAAGTGGAATTCGCGATCCTTGTCGTCCACCTTGTTGTCGGGGAACGCCTCGTCCGTGCCGAGCCCGTGGTTGTCGAAGCCCGAAGTATTCCACGCGAACGGCAGGGCGCGCCACTCCGCGCCGAAGCCGAGGAAGTCCGACGGGTAGAAGTTCAGGCCGAGGCCGAACGTCGGCGCGAAGGCCAGGCGGCTCTCGAGCCCGAAGGTGTTCGCGCAGTTCTCGCTGCACTGCTTGCGCTCCTTCACCCCGACGGCCGCGTAGCCCGCGAAGAAGTTCACGTCCGTGTCCACGAAGAGCTCGGCGAACAGCGCCAGCTTGCCGCGGAAGGGCACGAACGTGAGCTGCGGGGCCGCGACCCACTGGATCTGAGCGAGCTGATCCTTCGTGAGGTCGCCCCGCGTCAGGTTGACCCGGGTCAGCTGGCACTCCTTCGTGAACGAACGGTTGGTGCAGTCGCGCGCGTCGATCGCCACGCGCTGGAGCTCGTCCGTCAGCCCGGTGTTGTACTGGAACCCGTAGCCGCCCCAGGCGCCGATGCCGAACCAGTCGGTGAGATGGTAGGTGAGGCGCATCCCCGGCATGATCGTCCGCCGGTACTCGTCCAGCAGCGTGAACGACGCGCCTGGAGCGACCTCGAACCGCCCGTCGCGGTGGAGCCGGAGCTTCCGCACGGCGGGCGCACCGGCCAGGGGGCCCGTGAGCTGAATCTCCTGCGCCTCCGCGGGCGCAGCCGTCATCAGAAGTGCACAGCCGGTAAGCCCTGCCACCATGGTGCAGAGGCTCTGGACGAATCGACGCATCATGCCTGTCCCCGTCTTTGGCTGAATCATCCTCATGTCACGCGCTCGGCGTCCGCGCGTCCCCACGTCCAAAGGCCTCACTTTGGCAGCCGGTATTCCCAGGAGAACGGCAGGAAGACCGAGAACCCGACCTGTGCCTGCACGTTGTTGGTGAAGCTGTTCCCCTCGGCGAGCCACGTGCTCTTGTCCTGGGCGCGACCCTGAGCGACGCTGGGGTTCTCGAGTTCGTCGAAGAAGATGTAGTCGCTGACCTCGGCCATCGCCGCGAACCAGCGGTTGAAGAAGATGCGGATCCCGCCGCCGACGTGGAACGCGAGCTTCGGCTTCCAGTCGAACGTGCGGTTGTCCGGATCGACGACGGCGATGGGCCGCGTCGAGATCGCGCCGACACCGCCCAGCACGTAGAAGTCGTAGTGGAAGATGAAGTCGCTGAATCCTGCGAACTTGCCGTACGCGGGGACGTACGTGAAGTTCGCATTCGCGTTCCACTGATACTCGGTGACCGGCTCACCGATACGGGCCGCCCTGCTCGTCTGGAAGTTGAAGTCCGACGGGGTGTTGAGGCCGCCGTACCAGTTGCCGTTGACCCCGATCGCGAGGACGTTGGTCAGGTACCAGTTGATCGCGAGCCCGGGGCCGTTGTGACCGACGAACTGGTCGTTCATCGTCAGCCCGAAGTACGGGTTCACCTCGAAGCGATGATAGCGCAGCGCGTAGATCTGCTGCACCGCGTAGGTCTCGTTGTTGAGGTCCTTCGCGGCTTCCTTGTTCAAGTCGATCGTGGGACACGCCGACGGGTCGATCTTGCAGATGTCCCCGAGCCCCGCCTCATCGCCTTCCCCCTCGGCCGGGGCCTCGGGCGCCTCCGCCGGCTCCGTGCCCTCGGCAGGAGTCTCTGGCTCGTCGAGGTTGATTTCCTTGGGTTGCTCTTTTGGCTGAGCCGACGCCGTGAGCGGCACCGCGACCAGCGCAGCCGCAACGAGAAGCCCCACGCGAGCCTGGTTCATCGCCATCCCTTCCGAAGTCCGTGCGATGCGAGCGATCGATCGCCCAGGTAGTACAGCTTCCTAACTACTCGAATTTATTAATTAATTCGGTCAACCGCCAAGCCCGACGGACTATATCACGCCGAAAATCAAAGGATCAACAACCAAATCCTTTTGCCACGGACGACCGTGGCGGGCCGCGAGACGGACCGCCCGGTCGACTCGGGCCGACCAGCGGATGGACTGCAACATCACCGCGGGCTCGGATCCGCCCATGTGCGTGCGACCGGGGTACATGACGATGGCGGCTCCTGTCGGGTCAGCGGCGTGGGCGCGGCGGCCTGAGGCCCCCGGGACCATCGCCCGCTTCTTGGACAGCTGTCGAGAAAAGTGATTGGGAGGTGACGCAGAGATCGCTCGCGCGGCGCGGAGCGGCGCGCGCTCGTCAGGCGGCGGCGTCCTCGGCGCCGCTCGCGCGGCCGAGCATCGCCTCGACGAACTCGTCGGGCTCGAACTCGCGGAGGTCCTCCGCGCGCTCGCCGATGCCGACGTAGCGGACCGGCAGCCCGTGCTCGGCGCAGATGCCGAGGATGACGCCGCCCTTGGCGGTGCCGTCGAGCTTCGTCAGCACGATGCCGGTGATGGGCAGCGCCTCCTTGAAGAGCGCGGCCTGCTGCATGGCGTTCTGTCCGTTCGTGGCGTCGAGCACCAGCAGCGTCTCGTGCGGCGCCCCCTCGAGCGCCTTGTTCATCGTGCGCGCGACCCGGGCCAGCTCCTCCATGAGGTTCGTCTTCGTGTGCAGCCTGCCCGCGGTGTCGGCGAGCACCACGTCGGCGCCCGTGTCCTTCGCCTTCTGGATCGCGTCGAAGATCACCGCGCCCGGGTTCGCTCCGTCCTTGCCGCGCACGACCTCGCAGCCGACGCGCTTGCCCCAGACGTTGAGCTGCTGCACCGCCGCCGCGCGGAACGTGTCGCCCGCGGCGAGCACCACCGTCTTGCCCTCGGCCTTGAGCTGCGTCGCGAGCTTGCCGATCGTGGTCGTCTTGCCCACGCCGTTGACGCCGACGACCATGACGACGGTGGGCTGCGTCTTCAGCGAGAGCCCGCCGCCGGCGCCGACGCGCAGGATCCGCTTCGCGTGCTCGCGCAGCGCGTCCCAGACCTTGTCCGTGTCGGCGAGCTCGTTCCTGCTGAGCGCCGAGCGGATCTCGTCGAGGAGCAGCTCTGTCGTCTTCACGCCGACGTCCGAGGTCAGCAGCACCTCTTCGATCTGCTCGACGACGTTGGGATCGATCTCCTTCTTGCCGGCGAACAGCGCCTTGAGCCGGCCGAAGAACCCCTCGCTCTCGCGCACCTTGGTGAGGCCCCTGCGGAGCCCCTCGATGTCGCGCTTGCGCGCGCCGGGGGGCGTCGTCTCCCGCGCGGGCCGCGCGGCCGGCTTGACGACCGGCGCCTCGACCACGGGGGGAGCCTCGTCCACCACGGGCGCCGCGGCCTCGGGCGCCGCCTTCTCGACGGCGGGCGGCACGAGGGGCACCTCGACCGGGACGGGCGCCGCGACGGGCGGCTCCTCCCGCGGCGAGGGCTCCTTCGCCTTGGCCCGAGGCTCTTCCTCCGCCGCGGCCTTCGGGGGGCGCGGCTTGTCGGCCGGCCTGTCAGCCGGCTTGGCGGTGGGCTGCTTCGCCTTCTCCGGGAGCTTCTTCGGTTCGGGGGGCGCTTCGATCTCGGGTGGCGCCGCCTTCTTCGTGACGAAGTAGACGATCGCCGCCACCACGACGAGGCCGACGATAATTAGGGCGATTTCCACGTTGGCGTTCTCCGGCGAGGGAGCCGACTATATGGGACGCTCCCCATACGTCAACGTGCGCTCGCGGGGGGCGCCCGATCCGGCCAACGAAACTGCAGGTCAGCGCGGCGGCGGGCCGCCGCCGCGCGTCGCCAGGCTCACGGAGGAGCGAGCTGCGAGACGCCCGGCTTCGGCTCCGACGCGCCGAGGTCCTGCTCGACCCGCTCGTCCACGGGATCGGGGCCGAAGGCGGCGTGCTCGACGCGGGTCGCCCACAGCTCCACCTCGTGCTGCTGGGCCCTGCTCGCCGCGCGGCGCACGTGCCCGGGCGTCGGCTCCGGCGGGCCTTCGAACGGGGCGCCCTGCCGCCGCGCCCAGCGGACGAGGCGGTCGAGCACGGCGCGGCGCCGCGTGACCAGCGCGATACCCAGCTTGCTCGGCGGCGGGAGCGCCTGCTCGTAGCTGCTGTGCGTCGACGCGCGGACGACGAGCTTCGCGTCGCTCCGGTGCGGCGCCTCGATCGAGAACTCGCCGCTGTCGTCGGTCACCGCGCGCGCGACGACGCCGCTGCCGTCGAACGCGGGCACCACGATCGTGAGCTCCGCCTGCGCGATCGGCGCGCCGTCGTGGGCGTCGGAGACGACGCCGCGCCAGCCGGTCGCGTCGTCGATCGGCCCCATGATCCGCACCCCCGCGCGGCCGGGCGGCGCGGCGGGCTTCTCCTCGCTGGCGCGCTCCGCCGCGCGCTTCGGGGCGCGCCGCCAGCCGCCGAGCACCCAGCCCGCGATCGCGAGCACGGCGGCGCCGAGCGCGACCTGCCGCCACACGCCGGGGCCCGTGACGGGCACGTCGATCGCGAGCTCTGCGCCGGGGATCCACCACGGGGCGGCGGGCACGTAGCGGAGCGAGATCGGCTCGGTGCCCTCGCGCTCGGCGGTGAACGCGGCGATGACCCGCGCCTTGCCGGCGGTGACGGCGGCCGCGCCGACGGGCTCGCCGGCGCGCAGCGCCTCGACCACGCCGCCCTCGACCGGGCCGCGCGACGAGCGCACGTCGACCTCGATCGGGACGCCGTCCTCCGCGCGCGCCGGCTCGACGGGGCGGGAGAGCGCGAGCGTGACCTGCGCGTACCGGACGACCCCCTGGCTGACGCTCGCCTTCGCGAGCGCGTCGGTCCCCTCGAAGCGCGCGCGCAGCACGCCCTGCCCGGCGCCGCCGAGGCTCTCCGTCGCGAGCTCGAACCGCGCCCTGCCGTCGCCGCCGGTCGGGGCCTCGGCGAGCTTCGCGCCGCGCTCGTCCTCGAGCACGACGGCGAGCCGCTCGCGCTCGAACGGCGCGCCGACCGCGAGCGCGCCGCTGCGCTCGATCCGGAGCGCGACGGTGACGTTGAGGGTGGGGCGATCGAGGTCGACGGCGTCCACCGGCGGATCGAACCGGAGGATCACCGGCGCGAGCGGGGCCGCGTGCGCCTCGATCGGGATCTTCGCCTCGGCCGGCTCGTGGAGCTTCCCTCCCGCGAAGCGGACGCGCAGCGTCGCGTCCGCGAGCGTCGCGCTCCCCCGCAGGCAGAACGCGCCCCGCTCGTCGGTCGCGATCACGTACCCGCCCTGCGACGCGCGGTGCTCGCGCGCGCGGGCCGCGCCGTCGGCCGCGCACCCCTCGGCCGGCGGCAGGTCCAGCGGCGCGCCGCTGCTCGAGATCGCCTCGATGGAGAGCGGCGCCTGCGCGATCGCGCTCCGCGCGTCGTCGACGACGCTGCCGCGCACGACGAACCCGCCGGGCTCGGTCCACGCGACCGCGTCGATCTGCGCGCTCCCCCGCACATGGATGCGGAGCGGCGCACCTCGCGCCTGCGCGTGCGCCAGGGGCGCCGCGGCGAGCGTGGTCGTCGCGAGGACAACCCCCGGCCACCATCGTCTCAAGCGGCCCATCTCCCGAAAGCCTCCGGCGAGCTCCTCGTCATGATCGCGCATTATTCGTCACGCGGGCAGCGCCCGGGCAAGGAGAAGCAGCGCCGCCGCGGCGCTGAGCTCGAGCCCGCCCGCCTCGCGCTCGCCCCGGTGGTGCGCGGAGAGGGCGAGCGCGGACGTAAGCGGACGTGAGCGGACGGTGCACGCCGAAGACGCCGGCGCTGCGGACGCGGCGCGCGCGCGGCGCGGCGGTGCCAGTAGATAAGTGGATGGTGATGTCGTGTTTGCCCTGCTCCACCATGGCTCATGGCCTTGAAGCCCCGCGCGCAGGGCGCGTCAAACCGTTCAGTTCGGCGGCAGCGAGGAGCGAGCGAATGCAAGGCAAAAGTGCGAGCGTGTGCGCACCGAATTTCGAGGGCAGGTACGATCATCCGATCGCCACGGCGGCGATGCGCTCGTGTATCGTCGGAAGTGGAATGCGTCGCCCCTCTCCTGTGCTCGTGTTGCTGGTTGTGGCGCTCGTACTCTCGCTGATCCCCACGAGGCTCTACGCGGAACAGCGCACGAGCTATCTCGCCGAGCAGCTCAAGGCCAACGACGACTACCGCGTGCGAACGCAGGCGGCGCTGGCGCTCGGCGCGTCGGGGGACGACGCGGCGACGAAGCCGCTCTGCGACGCGCTCTCGGACGCCAACGCGTCGGTCAAGGTCGCGGCGGCCGCGGCGCTCGGCAGGCTCGGCAAGCCGGCGGGGCTCCCGTGCCTTCAGCGGGCCGAGGGTCGCGAGCAGACGCCGGCCGTCAAGTCGCAGATCCAGAAGTCGATCGCGACGCTGTCGTCGGGCGGCGCGAGCAGCGCGGGCGGCGCGGTGGCGCCGCCTCCGCCGGGCGCGGACACGAAGTACTACGTGGCGATCGAGATCACGAACAAGAGCGGCCGCCCCGAGTCCGAGATCGAGCCGCTCCTCCGGGCCGCGATGCAGTCGAAGATCCTCGCGAAGCCCGGCTACGCCGTCGCGCCCAAGGGCGAGACGGTGGCTCAAGGCAAGAAGATTCTGAACGGCAAGAAGCTGAAGGGCTTCTACCTGCTCGCCACGGTCGAGCCGGCCGTGTACCAGGGCGGCAACCTCACCCAGGTGGTCCGCGTCAGCATGTGGACCTATCCGTCCAAGTCGCTCCAGGGTGAGTTCGCGCCCAAGCTCACACAGAGCGGCACCCCGAAGAAGGACGTCCAGAGCGAGAACGTCCTGATGAAGATGTGCGTCGAGAACGCGGTCGAGACCTTCCAGAAGGTCGTCGCGTCGCTCTGACGCATCATCGCTGCTCGACATTGGCTTTTTCAGTGCGTCACGACCCCTGTCATCTCCAGCCAGCTTCGAGGATCCCATGAGCGACGCTTCCAGCACGGCCCCGCAGACCTCCGCGCCGGAGGTCAGAGCGCGCTACCAGCGGAGCGCGCGGAACTACCTGCTCGATCAGAGATTCCAGCTCAAGTACACGGGGTTCCTCGTGGGGATCAGCCTTGCGCTCTCCGTCGCGCTCGGGGTCCTCCTGTGGAACGCCAGCTCGAAGATCATCGAGCAGAGCCGCAGCGCGGTGCAGCAGGGGCAAGAGACCGTCCGTCAGGGTCAGGAGACCGTCAAGCGTGGCCAGGAGGTGCTCGTCCAGAGCCGCCGGGTCAGCGAGGTCGTCGCGATGAACATCGCGAAGGAGTACAAGGACGACCCCGAGCTCGCGAAGACCTTCGGCGAGGCCGCGCAGCGCGACGAGGGCAAGCTGAAGGACGAGCAGGCGCGGCTCGAGCGCGACGCGGCGATGCTGCAGCAGCGCGCCGAGGCGCTCGGGCAGCAGGCCGCCGAGGTCGCGCAGAACCAGCAGATGCTGCTCCGCCTCATCGTCGCGCTCCTCTCGTTGCTCGTCCTCGGCGTCGGTGTGGCGGGCATCGTCTTCACACACAAGATCGCCGGCCCGATCTTCAAGATGAAGCGCCTGCTCCGCCAGGTCGGCGAGGGCAAGCTGGTCGTGCGCGAGCGGCTGCGGAAGGGCGACGAGCTCCAGCACTTCTTCGAGGCGTTCGAGAAGATGGTCGAGGATCTGCGGGCGCGCCAGCAGTCCAAGATCGCCAAGATGGATGCGATCCTCGAGAAGCTCGAGGCGGACGCGCAGGCCGAGAAGGCCTCGCGCGAGATCGATCCCGAGGGCCTCGCGCAGCTCAAGCGCCTCCGCACCGAGATGCAAGAGCAGCTCGACGCCTGATCGTGATGGCGCGCGCCTCGCGCCCGCGCAGCAGCATCGAAATCGCCCCGAAATCAACCCGAAAATCACGAAAGCAGCCACCGCTGGCCGCGTCGTTTTCGCACGGCCACAGCGCGGCCGCGCGGCGCTAAAAGGCGGCTTTGATGTGCTCGATCTTCGTCTCGCCGTTCGGGAGGAACGTCACCGACGCGGCGTCGAAGCGCATGCGCTCCACGCCGCGCACGCGCGAGAAGCGGGCGCGCCAGAGCTGCTCGCCCGCGCGCCGCACGCGGGCGCGCTTGCCGGCGTCGATGCTGTCGAGCGCGCGCACGTACGAGCCGGCGCCCCGCGTCCGCACCTCGATGATCGCGATGACGGGGCCGTCGCGCGCGATCACGTCGATCTCCAGCCGGCCGACCCGCGCGTTGCGCGCGACCACCTCGATCCCCTGCGCCGCGAGGTAGGCGACCACGGCGTCCTCCGCGCGCGCGCCGAGCGCCCTCCGCGCGTCGTCGAGCTCGGGAGCTCGCGGCGCTGCTGCGCGCGCGGCGCGCCGGCGTTCGTGTAAATCGGATTCGTCGCCTGAGGAGGGGAGGGGGCTGCCGGCCTGATCGGCCGGCGCTCGTCGGGGGCTGCGCGGGGGGCGGCCGCCCGTCACCCGGTGCCTACGGCGTGCCTTCGCACTGTTCCGAGTTGTAGCGGCCCTGCACCTGGCCGCAGCCCTGCTCGTTCACGAACTGCGAGCCCTGCTTGATGCAGTACTTGCCGGTGATGTTCGGGTCCCCGAGGCCGACGTTCGGACGGATCTCGGCGCACTCGAAGCCCTGCGGGCACTCGCAGAAGTTGAAGTTCGGGTCGTCCGGCTCGCCTTCGGCCACGCCGCACCGGCAGGAGCAGTACACCGCCTGCTCCGCGTTCCGGTCCGAGTCGGTGGCGCACTGGCCGCAGACCGGCGACGCGACGGGATCCGTGGTCCCCGGCACGCAGCACGCCTTGCCTTGGTTCTCCGCCGCGGATTTGGTCGGGTCCTGGCAGCCGCTGATGTTGTCGTGGCAGATGTGCAGCGTGCAGACCCCGTTCGCGCCGCAGGTCCATTCGTCGCTCGGGCAGTCCAGGGCGCTGGTGCACTTGCAGAAGGCGCCCTGCGGATCGCACACGCCGCTGAGGCACTGCCCGGCGGCGTCCTTCGTCGGATCGCAGTCGGGCGCGTAGGTCCCCGACGGTCGGCAATCGCCGCACGTGCCGGGCTGGTCGGGGTTACAGGTCGGCGGCGCCTCCTGGCCGAGCGGGCAGCTCACGCGCCCCTGGAAGTGGTTCACGAGGCAGATCCGCGTCTGGCACTGGAAGGACCGCGATTCGATGTTCTCTTCCGTCACCTTGAAGCCAGCGAACTGCGGATCGTACTCGTCTTCAGGCAGGCACGGGTCGCCCACGCCGCCGCTTTCACACGCGGAGGGCAGGCTCGCCATAGCGACGACGCTGAGCAGGCCGAGCAGGCCGGACAGAATGGAACGGGTCATCAGAACGTGCTCCTTCGGCGGCGGTGCGCGCCATCGCCTCGGCAGAGGCGCGCGGACGGGAGGCAAGAAAACGCTCAAGTCGAGGTGCTCAAAGGCACAACGTCAGCGGTTGGACCCTAGACGAAGGGCGCATGGAGCGTCAACAGCCGGATGGGGCGCGCCACCGCCGACGTGGGGGCCGTCGCCCGCGCGGACCGTTCGACCCCGCGCCCCGTCGCTCCCTTGGCAGCGGCCGGTCACCGGCCCGCCGTGACGCGCCGGCGCGCCGAGCCCTTCAAGGAAGCGAGCGCGCATCGGTTCTATAATTCCACCCTCGACTCCTACGCAGTGCGCCACCCCAAGCTCGACGCGGCGCCCGGTGTCTGAGGGCGGGAATGTAGAGCGGGCCGACCGTTGGCATCGCTTGACAAGCTGCGCGCCACAATCCTACCATCCCCGGCCACACGCAAGTATCCGTTGATTCTCATTGAACTTTTTGGTTCTCGACCGAGTCGCCTCGGGGGTCTACGGCGCGCGCTTCCGGTGTGTGGAGCCGCGAACGGGGCGAAGGGGCCACGATCTTTACGTCGCCGAAAGCGAGGAACGACGATGCGGAACCGGGTGGCGAGTATCTGCCTTGTAGCTTCTGCCCTGTTGCTCACCCCCGCCATGGGGCATGCGCAGGGCAAGGGTAAGCCCGTCGCGGCTGAAAAGGCGGACGCCAAGGGCGGCACGAAGCCCAACAAGGAGATCAACCTCGACGAGGATGCTGGCCCCGTCACCGCGGGCCAGATGACCGAGCAGGCGGCGCAGGGCAAGCGGCTGTTCGACAGCGAGCGGTGGAGCGACGCTGCGCTGCAGCTCAAGCGGGTCGTCGACGGCGACACGGGCGACGACGAGGGCAACCGGCAGATCGCGCAGTACCACCTCGCGATCGCGCTGTACCGGCTGCAGTTCTACCAGGCGAGCTACGCGATCTTCTCGCAGATCGCCGACAAGCCGAACCACCTGAAGTTCAACGAGACGCTGCTCTGGCTGTCCAAGCTCGCGACGCAGCTCCCCGAGCCGGCGGACATCATCGAGCGCGTCGGCAAGTACAAGACCGAGCAGATCGCGCGGTTCAACAACCCCCAGCAGCGCGACCTCTACTGGCAGCTCAACTACCTGCTCGGCCGCTACAAGTACCGGAACCGGAACTACGAGGAGGCCATCAGCCTCTTCGCCAAGGTCGACCCCAACAGCAAGTACTACGTCCAGGCCCAGTTCTTCAGCGGCATCTCGTACGTGCAGCTGCGCAAGTCGGTGCCGGCGGTCAAGTCGTTCCAGCGGATCGTCCAGGCCATCGACGACGGTGTCGAGGGCGTCGAGGACGAGGCGCGCATGCGCGACCTCGCGTTCCTCTCGATGGCGCGGACCTACTACTCCGCCTCTGTCCGCCTCGACGACAACAACGTCCCGACGATCGACGCCGCGAAGCTCTCGGCGGCGGTCAAGTACTGGAACCGCGTCGACGTCGCGAGCGAGTACTGGCTGGACAGCCTCTTCGAGCAGTCCTGGGCGTACTTCATGGCCGGGCTGTACCCGCAGGCCCTCGGCAACATCCACACGATCGAGTCGCCCTACTTCCCGAACTCGTTCTATCCCGAGGCCGACATCCTGAAGGCCGTCGTCTCGTTCACGATCTGCCAGTACGGCGACGCGACCATCACCGTCGCGAAGATGAAGAAGAAGTACGAGCCGATCAAGAAGGAGCTCGAGGCGATCCTGAACCGGTTCCAGGGCGAGGGGAACGAGGAGCGCTTCTTCCAGTTCCTGAAGGACGTGGGCGCCGGCAAGGCCAACCTGTCCCCGACGGTCCGCCCGATCGTCGAGAACGCGCTCTCGGATCGCCAGCTCCGCCGCAACATGGAGTACGTGCGCGTGCTCGATGAGGAGGCGGCGCGGTTCAAGCAGGCGCCCGCGAACTTCCGCAACTCCCCGGTGGGCAGCGAGGTGACCGACGCCCTCGAGTTCGCGCGGAGCCTCGCGATCCGGAACGCCGGCACGCTCGGGCGGGAGCGCTACCAGCGCAACCTCGACGAGCTCAACGAGCACCTCCGCGACTCGTCGAAGATCCTCATCGACATCACCGCGGCCGAGCGGAACAAGCTCGATCAGCAGGTCGTCAGCGGGCAGCTCTCGAAGGAGGACGCGCTCACGTACGGCGTCGTCAAGCCCGACGACGAGCACGTGCTCTGGCCGTTCGACGGCGAGTACTGGCGCGATGAGCTGGGCTTCTACCGGCAGGTCGTGACGTCGAAATGCAGCAAGTGAGACGATTCATCATGGTTGGCCCCGCGGCCTTGGTCCGCGGGGCAGGCAGCGCTTCCTCACGGGGGTCCGTGGCGGAGGGACGGAGATGGAGATGAAGCAGTCGAAGTTCAGTGTACTGCATGCGCTCCGCGCGGCGGCAGGCACGTTGGCCGTCGCGGCGTGCGCGGTCACGGCGAGCCCCGCGTCCGCGGCCGACGCATGCATCACGCAGCCCGCGAAGGACGCGATCGCCGCCTGTCCGGGCGGCAAGCTCCAGGTGTCGGCCGGCAAGAAGCCGCAGGTCAGCTTCAAGTCGGCCCCCACCGGGATCAACCTGAAGAAGCGTGATGACCTCACGAAGCCCGCGAACCCGACCGCCTCACAGGCGTCGGCGCAGCGCGACGAGCGGCGGAATCGGCTCGCCCCGAAGGTGCGGAGCCTGCTGATCACGGAGATCCAGGGCCTCGAGGGCCTGTACGCCTCGACGCCGAAGAACGCGCCGGATCGGCCGAAGCTGATGCGGCGCCTCGCCGAGGGCTACGTCGAGCTCGAGTCGGCGGCCTTCCGCGACAAGACCGAGGGGCAGATCAAGGCCGACGAGGCCAAGCGGAAGAACCCGAAGGCGGTCGCCGGCCTGCGGGCGGAGATCGCCAAGGCCGACAAGATCCTCGTCGCCGCGCGGAAGAGCGCGATCAAGTACTACACGAACCTCAAGACGCAGTACCCGAAGTACTGCCAGAGCACCAACGCGGCCGACCCCGCGAAGAGCACGGGCTGCACGGACGAGGTCCTCTACTACCTCGCCTACGAGTACGAGCAGGCGCAGCAGCTCGAGGACGCCCGCAAGGTTTACTTCGAGCTCATCAAGAACTGGCCGAACTCGAAGTACATCCCGAACGCGTACCTCGCGTTCGGCGAGCTCTTCTTCAACGAGGCGCAGGGCGACCCGTCCAAGTGGGACCTCGCCGAGCAGTCGTACGTCAAGGTCACCCAGTACCCGCCGCCCGAGAACAAGGTGTGGGGCTACGCCCACTACAAGCTCGGGTACGTCTACTGGAACAAGGGCGACTTCGCCCGCGCGATCAGCGAGTTCAAGAAGACGATCGAGTACGGCCAGCAGTACCAGCAGATGCCGAACGCGGCCCAGCTCGCGGTCTCGGCGCGCCGCGACATCATCCCGGTCTACGCGCTCGCCGGCGACCCGCGGAAGTCCCACGACTTCCTCCGGCCGCTCAGCGGCGACACGAGCGGCAGCTCCGAGAAGACGTTCAAGATGATGGACGACCTCGGGCAGAACTACCTCGACACCGGTCATTACAAGGAGGGCATCGAGCTCTACACCGACCTGATGACCCGCGACCGGGGCCCGAAGTACTGCGTGTACCAGGGGCACATCGCCGAGGCGACGCTCGCCATGAAGTCTGGCAACAAGGACCAGATCATGGAGGTGCTCGGGCGCCAGCTCGACGTCCACAAGAAGTTCGAGACCGAGGGGCATCCGGCGGACGCCAAGCTGAAGTGCTCGAACATCACCGCCGGCCTGCTGACCGAGACGGCGATGGCCTGGCACCTCGAGGCGGTGGGCTCGGGCGGCGTGCGCGGCACCGGCGACAAGAAGACGATGCAGCTCGCCGCGCAGCTCTACGACAAGGTCGTCAACAACTTCAAGCAGGAGCAGTTCGCCAGGTTCGAGTTCCCCCGCATCCTGAAGGAGGACTGGCCGAACATCTTCAAGATCAAGTACGCGATGGCCGACCTTCTGTACTTCCAGAAGGACTGGGCCAAGTGCGGCCCCGCGTTCGACTCGGTCGTGGCCGAGGACCCGAACGGCCCGCAGGCGGCCGAGGCCGCGTACGCGTCGGTGCTCTGCTACCAGAACATCTACACCGAGACCCACAAGGACGGCTCCGACAAGAAGGGGGCCGGCAACCTCCCCGACCCGGGGACGGGCAAGAAGGGCGAGAAGGACAAGAAGGCGGACAAGGCGAAGTTCCAGCCCAAGGAGTTCAACGACAGCCAGAAGGGCATGATCACCGCCTTCAACCGCTACGTCTGCTACATCAAGCCCGCCGCGAACGACAAAGAGGCGCAGGAGCAGTACGTCGAGGTGAAGTACGCGCGTGGCCGCACGTACTTCGAGGCGCAGCACTGGGAGGAGGCCGCGCTCGCGTTCCGCGACGTGGCGCTGAACCACGCCGACAAGGAAGTCGGCATCTACGCCTCGCAGCTCTACCTCGAGTCGCTCAACGTCCTCGGCGCGAACATGGACCCGCCGCGTCCGTCTTGTTACGACGACATGGCCGCGGATGTGCCCAAGTTCATCGACCTCTACTGCAAGGGCGGCAAGGAGAAGGAGAACGCCGAGCAGTGCGGGATCCTGATCCGCATCCAGCGCGACATCGAGCGCCTGCGCGCCCAGAAGCTCGTCGAGGCGGCGGACGCGTCCGGCGGCGTCGAGGCCCTCAAGAACTACGAGAAGGCCGCGCTCGCCTACATGGACATGTGGAAGAAGTACGGCGAGGCCGCGTGCGAGGCCAAGCAGCCCGCCTGCGAGAAGAGCGAGGAGGTCCTCTACAACGCCGCGAAGGCGTTCCAGGCCGCTCGCCTCATCGCCAAGTCGATCGCCGCGCGCAAGATCCTGCTCGACCCGCGGTACAACCTCCACAACACCGAGCTGGCGAAGACGTCGATCTACGAGATCGGCGGCAACTACCAGGCGATCGCGGTCTATGACGAGGCGGCCAACTGGTACGAGCGTTACGCCCGCGAGAACCCGAAGGGGGAGAAGGCCGCGGAGGCGCTCCAGGACTCGGTCGTGCTGCGGCTCGGCCTCGGCCAGGAGGACCAGGCGATCAAGGACGCCGACCTCTTCAACAAGAACTACGGCAAGGCGAAGCCGGCGCAGACGGCGCAGATCGCGTTCGCGATCGGCGCGCACTACATCGACCGCGAGGACTGGGATCAGGCGCGCCGGCGGCTGTCGACGGCGATGCCGCAGATCGACCGCAACGCGACGTTCGACGTCCAGGTGCAGGCGCACGCGATGTACGCGCGCGTCCTCCTGCAGACGAAGAGCGTGACCCCGGCGAACGGCGAGTACAACAAGGTCCGGGGCTACTGGAAGGACCCGGCGGCCGCGCTGAAGAAGCTCGACGCGATCGGCGGCGAGGAGCCGGAGAAGCTGCGCCGGCTCGGCAAGGTGCTGACCGCGGTGGGCGAGGCCTACTTCCACTTCGCCGAGCAGAAGCGGAAGGAGGTCGATAAGATCAAGTTCCCCGAGTACAAGGGCGCCGGGAACCGCGAGGACGTCCTCAAGCACATCAACACCAAGGTCGCCGACTGGGTGAAGAAGAAGCGCCCGGCGATCGAGGCGGCCGACGCGGAGTACCAGAAGATCCTCAAGCTGGAGCCGACGCCTCCGCCGCGCTGGGTCATCGCCGCCGGCGCGCGCGTCGGTCAGATGTGGGGCAAGTTCGTCGCCGAGTTCCGCGCCGCGCCGATCCCGAAGGAGTGGAAGGGTCGCGGAATGGTGCCGGGCACCGACGTCTCGTACGACGAGATCCGGGGCGAGTACTACTCGCGCCTGGACGAGGCGAGCGAGCCGCAGAAGCAGATGGCGAAGGGCGCGTTCAAGACCTGCCTCGACCTGTCCGTGAAGTACCAGTACTTCGACGACTACTCGCGCACCTGCGAGGTGTGGCTGTCGAAGAACTACGGCGCCGAGTACCACCTCATCGACGAATTCCGCGGCGCCCCGTCGCGGGTCAACTCCGGCCTGAGCGATCGTCCCGCGCCGCTGAACCTCGACGGGACCCCGTACCGTGAGGCGCTGACGGTCCCCGACAAGCCGGCTGCTGGCAAGGAAGAGGGCGACGAGAAGAAGAGCGAAGCACCCGCGGGTTCCGGCGCCTCCAAGGAAGGCTCGGCGCTCGATCGGGCCACGACCCGACGCAAGAAGTGATGGAGCGAAACATGAGAAGCATCACCTCATTGGCAGCGGTCGCGGTGTTCCTTCTGGCCGCGACGGGTTGTGGCGGCGGTAGCTCCGGCGGCACGGCGCGCGCGGCGAAGGATCCCACGACCGGCAAGGCGATCACGGACAGCAAGGGCAACGCCGTGTCGGTCGAGGCGGCCAACAAGTTCAAGACCGCCATGGACACCATGGTCCAGCACGACAAGGCTGGCGATTGGAGCGCGGCGACTTGCAGCTCGACGGCCCAGCTCTTCCTCGACGCGGCGGACGAGCAGGGGGACGCGACGTTCGCCGAGGCGATCTACAACGCGGGGCTCGCGTACCAGCGTTGCAAGAACGACTCGGAGGCGAAGAAGTACTTCCAGCAGGCGCTCCAGAAGAACCCGAAGTTCCACCCCGCGCGGGTCCAGGTGGCGCTCTACAACCTGGCCGAGTCGGGCGAGCGGAACATCGACGCGGCGATCAGCGAGATGCGGCAGGCCGCCGTCGTCGACGCCCAGTACAAGAACGTCGAGGCGCTCGTGCACCTCGCGCTCCTGTACATGAAGCGCGGCAACAACGTCGCCGACAGCGATGGCCCGAACGACTTCCAGCGCGCGAAGCGGTACATCCAGAGCGCGCTGGCGGTCGACGACGCCTTCATGCCGGCGTTCAATCAGCTCGCCATCTACTACCTGGAGACGGCGAAGCAGAAGGCCGGCCGGAAGTCGGGCAAGGCGGTCGCGACCAACGTCAGCAAGCAGAAGAAGGTCGACACGCAGGCGCTGGAGCTCGCCGCGCTGGTCTGCTCCCAGGCCATCCGCAAGAACCCGAACTACGCGCCGATCCACAACACCGCGGGGATGATCCAGGTCGAGCTCGCGAACCTGAACGGCGCCGTTCAGGAGTTCAACCTGGCGAGGAAGCTCGACCCGACCTTCTACGAGGCGCAGATGAACTACGCGGCGGTGAACCTGAGCTTCCGCGGGTTCCAGCAGGCGGAGGAGGCGTACCGCGCGGCCCTGAAGATGCGTCCGAACGACTACGACGCTCACCTGGGCCTCGCGCTCGCCCTGCGCGGTCAGATCGACGACTCGAACTTCGACAACATGGTGGCGGCCGCCAGCGCGGAGCTCGACGCCGCGAAGAAGCTCGCCCCCGAGCGCGCCGAGACCTACTACAACGAGGCGATCCTCACCCAGGAGTACAAGGCGAAGTCGGGCGGCAAGTCCGCCGAGGGCGCCCTCCAGTCGGCGAAGGGGCTCTTCGGCCAGTTCATCCAGAAGGCGGGCTCCAATGCCGAGTTCGCTGACGCGGTGAAGCGGTCGAAGGAGCGCATGGAAGAGATCGACCAGATCATCGCCTTCAACAAGCAGACCGAGGCCGAGCGCAAGGCGGCCGAGGCTGACATGAAGACGAAGGAGGCCGAGCAGGAGGCCGCTGCCGGAGCCGAGGGCGAGGGCGGAGAAGGGGCCACGCCGGCCCCGTAGGCAGCAGGAGCGTTGTCCTGAACCCTGTCTGACGCACGTCGTGAGCGGCCCGAGCCCGGCAGAGCGAGCGAGGAATACGGCAGTATTCCGGGCGAGCTCTACCGGTGCGTCGGGCCGCACCGCAGCGCGTCAGGCAGCCCGACCAGCCCCCCTCTCTCGCCGCATGCTCGCTGCATGCTCGCCGTCACGGAGGAGAGGGGGGCTGGTCACTTTCGTGGCATCGCTCCGGGAACCTTGGGTTGAATCGGGTGTCGAGGCGAGTGTGGGTCGTGCTCTCTGCCGCCTCGATGACTTGCGAAGCTGGTTGACCGGCCGCCGCGATAGGCGGTACAATGGCACTGTAACTGCGTCGGAACATTCTGAGGAGGCTGAAATGAGAGGGTTGACCCGAATGGGTGCGGGAGTCGTGGCTGCCGTTCTTATGAGCGTGGTCGCCTCATCGGCGTTCGCGCAGGAGGCTCAGGGCGGCGGCGGTGGGAAGAAGGAAGAGGGCTACGGGTACGAGTTCTCCGACGATCCGCTGAACGCCGGCGGGTTCGGCCCCAACGACGCCACCATCCGCGTTCGCCCCGGTCCAGTCCGGACGACGCTGATCCGGCCCCGCACCTCGTTCGTCCCGGAGATGCTCAAGTCGGTCGAGAACCTCTGATGTGCCGGGCAGGTTGGAACCTGCCCTGTCGATTTATCCCCAGATGCTGGGGGCGTGCGCCGCGGGGCGCATAGGGAAGGCTGGCGGAGATGGAAGGCAAGCAAAGGGTCGCTCTCACATTTGCGCTCTACCAAAACGAGGCGCTCGTCCGTCGGGAGACGATCACGCAGGATATCGTCAAGGTAGGCAAGGACGCGAAGAGCCATCTGCGTGTCGATGACGAGCTTGCCTCGCGCATGCACGCGGTCATCGAGGTCGCCTCCCCGCAGGACATCACGCTCATCGATCTCGGCAACGAGCCGGGAACGATGGTGAACGGGGCGCGCGTCAACAAGTGCAAGATCAGCCCAGGCGATCAGCTCCAGATCGGCGGGACGAAGATCATGCTGGAGCGCGCCGAGCCGGTGGCGGTCGCCGCCGCGGCGGGCCCCGCGAAGCCGGTGCCGGCGAACCCGTTCGCCGCGGCGCCCTCGAACCCGTTCGCCGCTGGAGCGCCGGCGAATCCGTTCGCCGCCGCCGCGCCGGCGAACCCGTTCGCCGCGACCGCGGGGGCAGACCCGTTTGCCTACAACAACCCGTTCGCGCAGTCGGCGCCCGCCGTCGACGAGGTGCCGCCGGACGCGCCGGAGGGCTCCTACACGTACACGCTCGTGAAGAACGGGCCGGACGTGCCGAGCGAGGAGGTCGAGGTCCCGGCGGCGTCCGTCGAGATCATGATCCTGTGGGATGCCGCCGTGCTCCACGTCGAGCACCTCACCCCGCCGCGCTCCTTCTACGTCGGTGAGGAGGAGGGCAAGAACTTCAAGTGTGACTACTTCATCCCGTCGGAGAAGCTCGGCACGACGCGCGCGCCCATCGTCCTCGCCGACCGCACCGGCTCGGTCTCGGTGGTGCTCCTGCCCCGCGCGACCGGGACGATCGAGCTGCCCGGGCACCCGAAGATGACGGTGCAGCAGGCGATCGATCAGGGACGCGCGCAGCCGTGCTCCGAGCTCTCGGGCGCCTACCAGATGGCGCTGCCGTCGGGCGCGAAGGCGAAGGTCGAGCTCGACGGCATCGTCTTCCAGGTGTCCGCCGTGAACGCGGGCCGCGTCGTGGCCGGCCACTTCCAGCTCGACACGCAGAGCCTGCTGTACACCGGCCTCTCGATGGCGGTGCACCTCGGGCTGCTCGCGGCGATGGCCTTCTTCATGCCGCCGCTCGGCGACACGGGCGAGGACGGGATCTCCGCGGATCAGCAGTTCCTCATCCAGCAGTACCTCGCGGCCGCCGCCGAGAAGGAGATGGAGGAGAAGGAGACCGAGCAGGTCGCCGAGAACGCGGCGGACAACAAGGAGGGCGGCACCGGTACCCGCGCCAAGGGTGAAGAGGGTTCGATGGGTAACCCGAACACCAAGGCCACCGGCAACCGCTACGGCGTCCAGGGTCCGGCCGACAACCCCGATCCGCACATCGCCCGTCAGGCGGCGCTGCGCGACGCCGCGGAGTTCGGCATGATCGGTCTCCTCAATGCCGGCGCCGGCGGCGATCCGAACGCCCCGACCGCGCCGTGGGGTCGTGACGACTCGCTCGGCAACGATCCGCTGAGCGC
The DNA here is from genome assembly GCF_051474675.1 of Sorangium sp. So ce406. Classification (NCBI taxonomy): domain Bacteria; kingdom Pseudomonadati; phylum Myxococcota; order Polyangiales; family Polyangiaceae; genus Sorangium; species Sorangium sp. So ce406. The sequence goes on from NZ_CP150340.1 coordinate 3,928,389, forward strand.
CCGCGGCAACATGTGGGGTGACCAGATCGGCGACTCGTTCGGCGCCGGCGGCCTCGGCCTCTCCGGCATCGGCGAGGGCGGCGGCGGTCGCGGCGAGGGTATCGGCCTCGGCTCGATCGGGACCATCGGCCACGGCGCCGGCACCGGCACGGGTCAGGGCTTCGGCTCCGGCCACGGCCGCCTCGGCGGGTCGCATCGCACCAAGCCGCCGCAGGTGCGCATGGGTGCGACGAGCGTCAGCGGTCGTCTGCCCCCCGAGGTCATCCAGCGTATCGTGCGCCAGAACTTCGGTCGGTTCCGGCTCTGCTACGAAAACGGCCTCCGGAACAACCCGAACCTGCAGGGCCGCGTCGCGGTGCGCTTCGTCATCGGGCGCGACGGCGCGGTGTCGAACGTGGGTAACGGCGGCTCGGACCTGCCGGACAACGGCGTGGTCTCCTGCGTGGTGCGGGCCTTCTACGGCCTGTCGTTCCCGCAGCCCGAGGGCGGTATCGTCACTGTCGTCTACCCGATCATGCTCAGCCCCGGCGGCTGAGCTCGCCTGAGAGCGTGGCGTCCGCGAACGCCCTGCACGGACCGTGCGGGGCGTTCGCCATTTGAGCGCTGGACGCGACCGACACCGCGGGCGCGCTCGGCGTCCGTGGCCGTCGCGCGGCTGTGGGCGGCGGGGCGCCCAGGTCGTCGCGCGTCGCGCCGCAGGGGAGGGGGCGGGCGGCGCCCGAACGCCGTCCACACCGTCGCGGGAGCGGGAGCTGAAGCCCTGGACTTCCGCGGTTGCATCCGCCTATTCTCGCGACGCCGCGCGAGGTTGAACGCGCGCCACCTCAGGACGCTTGTGACGGTGCCACACCACGGAGCGGCGCAGCTCGCTCCGGGATGCGGGGACGGAGCGGCGTAGCCGACTCCGGGTTGCGGACAGGGAGCGGCGTAGCCGACTCCGGGTTGCTGACACGGAGCGGCGCAGCGGGCTCCGGGTTGCTGACACGGAGCGGCGCAACCGCTCCCGGGATGCTGGAGAGGGGCGACGCGACGCCCACGATCACTTGGGAGCCGGCGGCGCCGGTTTCATTCGAAAGGTGAGGAGATGAAGCTTCGGGCATTCTTGATGGTTGGGCTGGTCGCGGCGAGCGCGGCGGGGCTGGGCTGCTCCCGGCATCGGCAGGAGGCCGTCATCCTGGCGAATCAGGCCGACAAGGAGGTCGCCGTCAATCCCGAGGGGGCGGCCAACAAGTACGAGCAAGCGACCAAGCTCGACGCCACAAACCACCGCATCTTCTTCAAGCTCGCCATGGCGTACAAGAAGAAGGAGGAGTGGGACAAGGTCGCATCGACGCTTGCGCGCGCCACGCAGATCGCTCCGAAGTTCGCCAATTACTGGTTCGAGCGGGGCTGGGCGCTGGAGCAGCAGGCGAAGAAGAAGACGATCTCCTACGAAGAGGCCAAAGAGCCCTACCAGAAGTGTATCGAGAACGACCCCAACTTCGCTGACTGCTACTCGCAGCTCGGGAACGTCTACCTCTGGACGGACGACGAGCAGAAGGCGCTCGAGAACCTCACCAAGGCGATCGAGCACAACCCGAACGAGATCCGCTACTACGCGGCGCTCGCCGACCTCTACACCCGCCTCGGCTACACGAAGGAGGCCGAGCAGGTGCTCAACGAGGCGAAGTCGTTCGCGAAGCCGGGAGACAAGTACCTCTTCGGCATCCACAGCCTGCTCGCGACGGTCTATCAGGAGCGCGGGGCGACGGCGGAGATGGTGGCTGCGCTCGAGGCCGCCCGGGCGGCCGCGCCGGCGGATGGTCCCGAGTCCGTACAGATCCTCTGGAGTCTTGGGAGCACGTACGCGACCCTGGATCCGCCTCGCAAGCAGGAGGCCATCCAGATGCTCAAGGGGTTCACAACGCGCGCCTGCAAGGGATCGAGGGCGGCGAGCTTCAAGACCGAGTGCGAGACGGCGAACACGCTCGTCGCGCGGCTCGGTGGCCAGTAGCCGTGATGCCGCGCGCCGCGCGGGACACGTGAGCGTTTCAATCCGTTCGAAGGTCGGGGCCGAGGGTCGATAATCAATGGATCTTGCGCAGCGTCTCAATCATCTCGAGTCGGTTCATGACTGGCAAGGGCTCGTCGAGGAGCTCGAGAAGGGGATTGCGGCCGAAGGGGACGCGACCCGGAAGGCGGCATATCACCTGAAGCTCGGGCGGCTGCTCGAGGAGAAGTTCCTTCAGGCCGTCAAGGCGCTGAAGCACTTCCAGGACGCGTACAAGCTGAATCCAGCGCTGCTCGAGGCGCTGGAGTCGGCTCGTTCCATCTACTGGGATCTCGGCAAGACCAACATGGTCCAGAAGCTCCTGGAGCTCGAGCTGAGGAACGCCCCGGAGGGGACCGCGGCCGCCGAGCTCCTCGTGGAGCTCGGCGACGTCCTGTGCGACGCGGGCGATTTCGAGCGGGCGACGGCGACGTACGCGCGCGCGCTCGGCGTCTCCGGCGGCACGAGCGAGGAGGCGCGCGCCTGCCTCGGCGACATGCAGGTCGATCAGTCGTCGTGGGCGGCGCACATGACGGAGCTGGTCGACGCGGCCGACGCAGCCGCGACCACGAGCGAGCGCAAGAGGCTGCTGCTCCGCGCGGCGCGGCTCGCGAAGCGCTTCGATCGCGGTCAGCTCGAGGACCTGCTCCGGCGGGCGTACGAGGTGTCGCCCTCCGACAAGCAGGCCGCGGCGATGTTCGAGGGGCTGCTCGCCGAGGAGGAGCGGCCGCAGGCCATCGTGGAGACGCAGCGCCGCATCCTCGACGCGCGCTCCGGCGTGGCCCGCGGCGAGGCGGCGTTCAAGTTCGGCGTCCGCTGGGCCACGCGGCACCAGAACGTCGAGATCGGCTCGAAGCTCCTGGAAGAAGCGCTCCGGTACGACCCGTCGAACGAGGCGGCGTTCGCCTACCTGCGCGAGCTCTGGGGGACGAAGGAAGGCAACTGGGAGCGCGTCGCGGCGCTGGCGGAGAGCGCCGCCAACCAGAACGGCAGCTCCCCGTACATGATCGCGCAGGCGGGCGGCGTCGCCTGGCGGCAGCTCGGAAACCTCATCCGCGCGAGGAGCTGGTTCGAGCGGCTCGCGGCGGTCGCCCCGACGCACCCGAGCGTGAGCGCGTTCGAGGCGCAGATCGGCGAGCGCCTCACGGCCGCCGCGCCCGCGCCCGCGCCCGTGGCCGTCGCGCCTGCGGCGCCCGTGGCTGCGGCGCCCGCGCCCGCGCCCGCGCCCGTCGATCGCGCGGCGGACGCCACGCCCATCCCCGTGAGCGCGCCGCCGCCGATCAGCGTGCGCGCTCCGGTGAGCACGCCGGCGCCGGTCAGCGCGCCTGCGCCCGTGAGCGCGCCTGCGCCCGTGAGCGCGCCTGCGCCCGTGAGCGGCAGGGCGAGCACGCCCGCGGACGTCCCGGCCGACGCCTCGTCGGACGACGACGGCGGCGCGAGGACGTCGGTGGTCGCGGCAGAGCCGGCGCCGCCGGCGCGCGCGCCCGCCGAGAGCAGGCCCGCCGACTCCGAGGTCGGCCGGCGCCCGACGGCGCCGCCGCCGCCCGCCGCGGAGGCCGCGGGCCGGGTCGAGGAGCTCAAGGCCAAGGCCCAGAAGCAGGAGCAGGCCAAGCGGTACAACGAGTACGTCAAGACGCTGATCGAGATCGCCGAGGCGGTGTCGGATCCCGCCGAGAAGATCGAGAACTACTCGAAGGCGGCCGAGCTCTACTCGGGCAAGTTCTCGAACGCGGCCGAGGCGGTGAAGTGCTACGAGGCGATCCTCGCGATCGACGGCGAGCACGCGCAGGCGATCGACTTCCTCCGCCAGAGCTACGAGAAGCGGCGCGACTGGGAGAAGCTCATCGGGCTGCTCCGCCGCGAGGCCGCGGCGCTCCCGGAGGGCGGCGAGCGCGCCGCGAAGTACCTCGAGATCGCGAAGCTCGCGTCCGAGCGCGTGAAGAAGGTCGACTTCTGCATCGAGCTCTGGGACGAGGTCCTCGCGAACGACCCGGAGAACCCCGAGGCGCTGAACGCGCTGGCCGGGCTCTACGAGAAGAACAAGGACTACCAGGCGTTCGCGCGGGTGCTGCAGAAGCAGGTCGACACGACCTTCGACAGCACGCAGAAGCTCGCGCTCCTCAGCAAGCTCGCGCAGCTCTACGGCGAGCGCCTCAAGGACGACGAGGCCGCCGTCCGCGCGTGGCAAGAAGTCATCGCGCTGAACCCCCAGGACCGCAAGGCCCAGGAGGCGCTCAAGAAGGCGTACCTCCAGCTCCAGCGCTGGGACGACCTCGAGGTGTTCTACGCCGAGAGCGGCAAGTGGGACGAGTTCATCCGCGTCCTCGAGTCGCAGGAGGCGAAGGAGACCGACGACGCCGCCAAGATCAGCCTGCTGGTCAAGATCGCCGAGCTCTGGATGAACCAGAAGCAGAAGGCCGATCGCGCGGCGCGCGCCTACGAGAAGGTGCTCTCGATCGACGGCTCGCACCTCGCCGCGGCCGAGGCGCTGATCCCGATCTACACGCAGGCGAACAACCCGAAGGGGCTCGCCGGCGCGATCGAGGTGAAGCTCTCGCACGACCAGGACGACGTCTCCCGGCTCGACCTCTACCGGCAGGTGGCCGCGCTGTACGAGACGCGGCTCAAGGAGCCGCAGCGCGCGTTCGAGCGCTACCTCTCGGCGTTCCAGATCGCCCCGCAGGACGAGCAGTGCATCGACGACGTCGAGCGGGCGGCGCGCGCCACCGAGGGGTGGGACGCCCTCATCGACGCGTACTCGACGGCGATCTCGCGCGCCGAGGGCGAGGGGGACATCGCGCTCGGCGTCGACCTCCGGCTCCGGCTCGGGCGCGTGCTGCTCGACGAGGTGAAGCGCATCGACGAGGCGCTCGCGCAGTTCCGCGCCGTGTACGAGGCGGACGGCGAGAACCAGGCCGCGATCAGCGCCCTTGAGCGGCTCTACCGCGAGACGGGCCGGTTCGGCGATCTGCTCGGCATCTACGAGAAGAAGCTCGACATCATCACCGAGCCCGAGGAGCGAAAGCAGATCCTCTACGCCATCGCGGAGCTCTACGAAGGGGAGCTGCGCGACGCGGCGCGGGCGATCGCGACGTACCGCCAGGTGCTCGACGACGAGCCGACCGACCCGCAGGCGCTCGCGGCGCTCGACAAGCTCTACCGCGAGCAGCAGGACTGGGAGTCGTACGTCGACGTGCTTCGCAAGCGCATCGACTCCCCGCTCGACGAGCAGGCGCTCATCGACCTCAAGTTCCGGCTCGGGAGCACCCTCGAGAAGCACCTGAACGATGCGGCCGGAGCGCTTGAGAACTACAAGGAAATCCTGATCCTCGATCCGGGCAACGACGCGGCGCGCCTCGCGCTCGAGGCGCTGCTCTCGAACGAGTCGCTGCGGGCCGAGGCGGCGGCGATCCTGCAGGAGATCTACGAGGGGCGCGGCGACTGGGAGAAGCTGATCCAGGCGCTCGAGATCCTCGCGGCGGCCGAGGGCGACACGGCGACGCGCGTCTCGCTGCTCCGGAAGGTGGCGCGGACGGCGGCCGAGAGCCTGAACGACCTGGGCCGCGCGTTCGACGCGCAGTCGCGGGCGCTCAAGGACGACCCGTCGCACGCCGAGACCCGGGCGGAGCTCGAGTCGCTCGCCGCGCAGGCGGGCGCCTGGGATCGGCTCGACGTGATCTTCAGCGAGATCGCGGACTCGCTGAGCGACGCCCGGCTGAGCCGCGAGTACTGGATGCGGCTCGCGAGCATCCACGAGCGGCTCGGGAAGGTCGAGGACGCGGCGAACGGCTACCTCCGCGTGCTCTCGATCGATCCGGCCGACTCGGAGGCGCTCGAGGCGATGGACGCGCTCTACCGGCGCACCGAGCGCTGGGGCGATCTCATCGGCGTCTACCGGCGCCGCATCGAGCTCGTGCACGAGCCCTCCGAGCGCGAGGGCCTCTACGCGCAGATGGCCGAGGTCTACGAGCAGCGGCTCGGGCAGCCGGAGGAGGCGATCGCCGCCTACCGCGAGGTCCTCTCCATCGACGACACGAGCCTGGTCGCGCTGACCGCCCTCGACGGGCTCTTCAGCCGACAGGGCATGTGGGAGGAGCTCGCGGACAACCTCGAGGCGCAGCTCAGCATCGCCGTCGAGGAGGAGGCGCAGATCCGGCTGATGCTCCGGCTCGCCGCGCTCCGGGAGTCGCGCATGCGGCTCGTCGACTCGGCGATCGACATCTACCGGCAGGTGCTCGAGCGCGAGCCGACGAACGTCGAGGCGCTCGAGGCCCTCGAGCGCCTCGGCAAGCTCCCCGAGCACGAGGTCGCCATCGCGGAGATCCTCGAGCCCCTGTACCGCCAGTCGGGCGACTACACGAAGCTCATCGGGGTGCACGAGGTGCAGGTGCGCCGCAGCGACGACGTGACCCGTCGCGTCGAGCTGCTCCACCAGATCGCCGTGCTCTACGAGGACGCGGGCGGCGACCTCAGCTCGGCGTTCGACACCTACGCCCGGGCGCTGAGCCAGGATCCGGCCTCGGAGTCGACGCAGGAGGGGCTCGATCGGCTCGCGCGCGCGACCGGTCGCTTCGCCGACCTGGCGCGCGTCTTCGAGACGCTGGCGGCGCAGCAGACCGACGCGGAGCTCGCGAGCACGCTCTACACGATGAGCGCGCGCATCTACGAGAGCGACCTCGGCGACATGGACAGCGCCGTCGGGCACTACCGGCGCGTGCTCGAGATCGATCCGCGCAACCTGCACGCGGCCGAGTCGCTCGAGCGGCTGTTCCGGACGTCGGAGCGCTACAACGAGCTGTCGCAGATCCTCCAGCAGAAGGCGGACATCCTCGACGACCTGAACGAGAAGAAGCTCGCGCTGTTCCAGGCGGCGAGCATCGAGGAGGAGGTGCTCGAGCGGCACGACCCGGCCATCGCGGTCTACGGCAAGGTGCTCGAGCTCGACGCCGAGGACCTGCGGGCGATCGACGCGCTGACCAAGCTCTACCTGAGCCTCTCGCGCTGGCAGGAGCTGCTCTCGGTCTACGCGAAGAAGGCCGATCTCGTCCTCGATTCGGGCGAGAAGAAGCGCATCTACTACCAGATCGGCGCGGTGTACGAGCGCGAGCTCGGCAACGTGGCGAGCGCGATCGACACCTACCAGCGGGTGCTCGAGATCGATCCGGACGACCTCCAGGCGCTCGGTCGGCTCGACGTCCTCTACCAGACCGCGCAGAACTGGCTCGAGCTGCTCAGCGTGCTCCAGCACGAGGCCGAGATCACCTCGGACCCGGCCGAGGGCATCAGCTACCAGTACCGGATCGCGGAGCTCTACGAGAAGCACCTCGACGACGTGCCCCGCGCGATCGAGCTCTACCGTGACCTCCTGCAGCAGATGCCGGACCACGAGCCGACGCTCCGCGCGCTCGAGCAGATCAAGGACGGCAGCCGGGACGCGCTCGGCGCCGCCTTGGTGCTCGAGCCGATCTACGACGCGTCCGGCGAGTGGCAGAAGCTGATCAGCGTGCTCGAGGTCCGGGTCCGGGTCGCCGAGGACCCGTACGAGAAGGTCGATCTGCTCCACCGCATCGCCCGTCTCTCGGAGGAGATGCTGAGCGATCACCTCTCCGCCTTCGAGACGTACGCGCGGGCGGTGACGTGCGACATCGGCAACGAGGAGTCGCTCTCCAACCTCGAGCGGCTCGCGATGATGGTGAACCGCTGGCCGCAGGTCGCCGCGCTCTACGACACGGAGCTCGGCCGGCTCGGCGAGGAGCCGTCGCGCTTCGTCGAGCTCGGGCTCAGGCTCGCGCAGATCTTCGAGACGCAGCTCGACGACATCGACAGCGCCGTCGCGCGCTACCGGCGCGTGCTCGAGGTCGATCCGGAGAACCAGGCCGCGATCGCGTCGCTCGACCGCCTCTTCACCGCGACCGAGCGGTGGAGCGACCTCGTGGAGATCCTCTCGCGCGAGGCGGAGATCGCGCAGTCGCCGGACGAGATCCTCGAGTTCAAGTACCGGCTCGGCGTGGTGCACCAGACCCGGCTCAACGACCTGCCGGCGGCCATCGCGGCGTACCGCGAGGTGCTCACCGCGGCCCCCGAGCACACGCCGACCTTGGAGGCCCTCGAGGGGCTCTTCGCGGCCGGGATCAAGCAGATCGAGATCGGCGCGATCCTGGAGCCGCTCTACCAGGCCGCGGCCGAGTGGGAGAAGCTCGGCGGCGTGCTCGAGGCGGAGCTCGCGCACCTCACCCAGGAGTCCGACCGGCTGGCGATGTACTACCGGCTGGGCGAGCTCCAGGAGGAGCGGCTCATCTCGGTGGACGGGGCCCTCAGCGTCTACATCCGGGCGCTCAAGGAGTACCCGCGCGACGAGAAGACGCTCGAGGAGGTCGAGCGGCTCGCCGGCTCGGTCGACGGCGGCTGGGAGCTGCTCGCGAACGCGTACGCCGACGTGCTGGGCATCCACGCCGACAAGGAGGTGCAGACCAGCATCGGCAAGCGGCTGGCGCGCGTCTTCGAGACCGACCTCAGCGACGTCGCGAAGGCGGAGGAGACGTACCGGTACGTGCTCGGCATCGAGCCGCTCGAGGCGGAGGCGCTCTCCAACCTCGACCGGATCTACACGCAGCTCGAGCAGTACCCCGAGCTCGCGAGCGTGCTCGAGCAGCGGGTGCGCGCGACCGAGGACCGCCCGGAGCTCGTCGACCTCTACCTCCGGCTCGGCCAGACGTACGAGGAGCGGCTCGGCCAGCTCGACGACTCCATCCGCGCCTTCCGGCGGATCTTCGACGAGCTCGAGACGACGAACGAGCAGGCGATCAGCGCGCTCGAGCGCATCTACACGACCAAGGGGGCCTGGACCCAGCTCAAGGTCGTGCTGGAGCGCGAGCTCGAGAACGCGATGGGCGACAGCCAGGAGGCGGACATCCGCGCCAAGATGGCGCACCTGCTCGCCGATCGGCTGAACGACGTCCAGGGCGCGGTCGAGACGTGGAAGCGCGTCCTCGACCTCCGCGGTGAGGATCCGGAGGCGCTCGCGGCGCTGTCGAACCTGTACGAGCGGGTCGGGCAGTGGGCCGAGCTCTGCGACGTCCTCGAGCGGCACTACGACATCGCGATCGACGACGAGTCGCGCGTCGCGGTGCTGCTCCGCCGCGCCAAGCTGTTCCACGAGCAGCTCGGCCGCGACGACTCCTCGCTCGACGACTACCAGCGCGTGCTCGACATCGACTACGCGAACCTCGAGGCGCTCTACGCCATCGCGGCGATCTGGCGGCTGCGCAACGAGCCCGAGCAGATCGTGGGCGCGCTCCACCAGACGGTGGATCGCGCGCGGGACGTCCTGCCGGCCGAGAACGTGATCGCGCTCTACCGCGAGCTCGGGACGACCTACCAGCACGTCCTCGGGCAGTCGTACGACGCGATCGACGCCTGGCGGAAGCTGCTCGAGGTCGACCCGAAGGACTTCGAGGCGATGGCCGCCCTGGAGAACCTGCTCCGGGCGGAGGGGCGCTGGGTCGAGGTCATCGACGTCAAGATGGGCCGGGCGGCGGCCTACGAGTCGCCGGCCGACAAGGTGCGCGAGTACCTCGAGGTGGCGCAGATCTGGGAGCACCAGGTCGAGGAGAGGGACAAGGGCACGCTCGCGTACGAGAAGGTCCTGGAGCTCGAGCCGACGCACGACCAGGCCTTCGCGGCGCTCGAGCAGCTCCACGACGCGGCCCGGCGCAGCGAGCCGCTCATCGAGCTCTACCTCGCGCGGCTCGACTCGCGCGAGGAGGTGCACGAGAAGACCGAGATCCTCCGCAAGGTGGCCCGCGTCTTCGAGGAGCAGCTCGAGGACAAGCCCCAGGCCTTCGACGCGCTGCTCACGGCGTTCGAGATGGACTTCTCCGACATGGACACGGTCCGCTACCTCGAGCGCATGGCGCAGGCGACGAACCGCTGGCCCGAGCTCGTGCAGACGGTGAACGGCTGGCTGCAGCAGCAGACGGCGCCGCTCCAGAAGATCACGCTCTGCCTGCGGCTCGCCAAGTGGTACGCGGAGGACCTCGGCCACCCCGAGTACGCCCAGCCGTACTACCAGCAGATCCTCGCGTACGACCCGAACAACGTGGCCGTGCTGCGCCAGATGGCCAACTACCTCAAGAAGACCGGCCAGTGGCAGCAGCAGGGCCAGATGCTGACCAGCGCCCTCAACGTCGCGGTCACCGACGTCGACCGGAAGGAGATCCTGACCGAGCTCGGCGAGGTGCTCGAGAAGCACATGGGCGAGGTCGAGCAGGGGCTCAGCTTCTACCGGCGCGCCCTCGACGTCGATCCGCTCCACCTGCCGGCCCTCGAGGCGCTGGAGCGGATCTACACGGACCGCGATCAGTCGAACGATCTCGTCGACGTCCTGCTCCGCAAGGCGCGCGCCGTCACCGAGCCCGACGTGGTCGCGTCCGTGAAGCTGCGCACCGCCGGCCTCTACGAGACCAAGCTCGGCCTGATCGACAAGGCCGGCGCGGTCTACCGCGAGGTGCTGGACATCGACGCCTCGAACCTCCTCGCCATGCGGGGGCTCGAGCGCGTGTACACGAGCACGCACCAGTGGCCGGATCTCGTGCGCGTCCTCGAGATGCAGCTCGACGTGGTCACCACGGAGCGCGAGCGCATCGACGTGCTGATGAAGATCGCGACCCTCCAGGAGGAACAGTTCCTGAAGCCCGATCTGTCGGCCGCGCGGCTCGAGCAGGTGGTCGAGATCGACCCGTCGCACGAGCCGGCGCTCGAGGCCCTCGAGCGCTGCTACCGCCGGCTCCGCCAGTGGCACGATCTCATCAACACGTACGACCGCCACATCAACGCCGCCGAGGATCGGCAGAAGAAGATCGAGCTCTGGTCCCAGACGGCGAAGGTCTACGCGGAGGAGATCGAGGATCTCGACCGCGCGATCGACGCCTACCTGAACATCGTCGACATCCAGGACACGCACATCCCGGCCCTGGAGGCGCTGGCCAAGCTCTACGAGAAGCAGGACAACTCGTCGAAGGCCATCGAGTACATGACGCGCGTCGCCGACCTCACGGCCGACGGCAAGCAGCGCGTCGAGATGTACTACCGCATCGGCCGGCAGCTCGACGAGAAGCTCGGCGAGCGGGGGCTGGCGCAGGAGCGGTTCGAGATGGCGCTCGATCTCGACCCGTCCCACGTGCCGACGCTGGCGGCGCTGCGGGTCATCGCGATCGACGCGGCCGACTGGGACCGCGCGGCGCGCTACCTCGAGCAGGAGCAGATGAACACCGACGCGCCCCGCGCCAAGGCGCGGCTGCTCGTCGAGCTCGGCAAGCTCCGCGACGACATGCTCGGCGAGCACGCGCTCGCGGTGCAGGCGTACGAGATGGCGCTCCAGAGCGACCCCGACAACGAGGACGCCGCGATGCCGCTCCTGAGCGAGTACGTCTCCACGGAGCGGTGGGCCCAGGCCGAGCCGCTCGCGGAGATGCTCGTCCGGAAGAGCGGCAAGCGCGACCGGTCAGAGCAGCACCGGCTGCAGCGGACCTTCGGGCGGGTCCTCGAGCGGCTCGGGAAGGACGAGGCGGCGCTCAAGGCCTACACGGCCGCGCACAACCTCGACCTGACCGACCAGGAGACGATCCGGGGCCTGGCGGACGTCAGCTTCAAGCTCAGCGACTGGGCGAGCGCGCTGACGAACTACCAGAAGGTGCTCACCAGCCTGGACGAGGCCGAGACCGAGGAGCGCGCCACGGTCTACTACAAGCTCGGCTGCATCAAGCAGGCGCAGGGGCAGTCGAAGCAGGCGGTCAACAACTTCGAGAAGGCGCTCGGGGCCGAGCCCTCGCACCGGCCGACGCTCGAGGCGATGGTCTCCGTCTACGAGGGGCTCAAGGACTGGAAGCTGGTCTGCCAGTACAAGCGGCAGATCCTCGACAACGTCATGGACGGCCTCGAGCGGTTCAGGATGTTGAACGAGATCGGCGACATCTGGGTCGAGAAGGAGAACAACATCCCGAAGGGCGTGGAGGCCCTCGAGGAGGCGCTCGAGCTGGAGCCGCAGAACCACGTGCTGCTCCACAAGCTGCTCCAGCTCTACCAGCGCACGGGGCAGTGGGAGCGGATGGTGGAGTGCCTCCAGCAGATCGCCGAGCTCGAGTCGCAGCCGGATCGCAAGAGCCGCTACCTCTACACGATGGCGCAGATCTACCGCGACAAGCTGGAGGATCCGGCGCGCGCGGTGGAGCTGTTCAACGACACGCTGGACCTGAACCCGCACTCCCTCGAGGCCTTCGAGCGCATCAACAAGATCCTCACGGCGCAGAAGGAGTGGAAGCAGCTCGAGCGGGCGTACCGCAAGATGCTGCACCGGGTCGCCGGCAAGGGGAACACGGACCTCGAGTACAGCCTCTGGCACGCGCTCGGGCTCATCTACCGCGACCGGCTCGGCGACAGGACGGCCGCGGTCGAGACGTTCCGCATGGCGTCGCGGCTCAAGCCCGATGACGCGACGGAGCACCTCATCCTGGCGGAGCTCTACGAGCAGGCGGAGCAGTTCGATCTGGCCACCGGCGAGTTCCAGGCGATGGTCAAGCTCGATCCGATGAAGATCGACCCGTACAAGCGGCTCTACCGCCTGTACGTGGACGGCAAGCAGTACGACCAGGCCTGGTGCATCGCGGCGGCGCTGGCGTTCCTCCGCAAGGCCGATCCGGACGAGCAGCAGTACTTCGAGGACTACCGCCCGCAGGGGCTCATCCAGGCGAAGAGCCGGCTCGACAACGAGCAGTGGATCAGGAACCTGTTCCACGAGGAGGAGAACCTCTACGTCGGCAAGATCTTCGAGATGATCGCGGGCGCCGCGCTCAGGGCGAAGATCGAGACGCTGAAGCAGCGCAGGGAGCTGCCGGTCCTCGACCAGCGGTTCCTGCAAGATCCGGCGACCTCGACGGTGACGTTCGCCCGGACCTTCGGCTGGGCGGCCAACGTCCTCGGCATCACGGCGCCGCGGCTCTACGTGCGCAGCGACGTGCCCGGCGCGCTCGTGGCGGTGGCGAACGAGCAGCCGGCGTCCGTCGCGGGGCAGACCGTCTTGACCGGGTTCTCGCCGCAGGAGCTCACGTTCATCGTGGGCAAGCACCTCGCGATGTACCGCGGCGAGCACTACATCAAGACGCTGTTCCCGACGGTCACCGAGCTGACGGTGCTCCTCTTCGCGGGGATCAAGCTCGTCGCGCCCGACACGCCGGTGCCGCAGGACATCGAGAAGCAGATCACGGCCACCGCGCAGACGCTCCGCGGCTTCATGCAGCCCATGCAGCTCGAGGGGCTCCGGATGGTGGTCAAGAAGTTCCTCGCGGAGGGCGCGAAGGCGAACATCAAGCGCTGGGTCCAGTGCGTCGACATCACGGCGGCGCGCGCGGGCCTGCTCCTCTCGGGCGATCTCGAGATCGCCAAGAAGATCATCGCCGCCGAGCCGCAGCAGCCCGGGGATCTCCCGCCCCAGGACAAGCTCAAGGAGCTCATCACCTTCTCGACAAGCGATCAGTATTTCGCGCTGCGTCAGGCGCTCGGCATCGCCATCGGCGAGGGCTGAGCGCGCGCGGAGAACGGCCCAAGGTAGCGGAATTTTCCTCAACCATCGGAGCACCCGGGGCCGGGAGCCGTGCGCTCTCGGCCCCGGGTGTCGGTCGGGATGCACATCTCCATGAGTCTGCTTGACGAGTCAGCAATCCTTACGAACGATCGGGTGCTGTGACCTCGTCATCGATGATCGTCCGGCTCCCCGTGCAGTCCGCGAGAGGCTTCGGGAGATACAGGCTGATCGCAAAGCTGGGGCAGGGTGGGATGGCCGAGGTCTTCCTCGCTGCGCATCGCGGCCCGCTCGGGTTCGAGAAGCTTGTCGTGATCAAGCGGCTGAAGCCGGGCATCGCGACCGAGCCCGAGGTCAACGCGATGTTCCTCGACGAGGCGAGGCTCGCCGCGCGGCTGAACCACCCGAACGTCGTGCAGACGTACGAGTGCGGCCAGATCGACGACCAGTACTACATCGTCATGGAGTACCTGGAGGGGCACTCGCTCGACCGGATCTGCCGGAAGCTCGACCCCTCACGGCACCGCGCGATCTACCTGGCGATCCTCTCCGACGCGCTCGCCGGGCTGCACTACGCGCACGACCTCATGGACTTCAACGGGCAGCCGCTCCACGTGGTCCATCGCGACATCAGCCCCCACAACATCTTCGTCACCTACGACGGGCAGGCGAAGGTCGTCGACTTCGGCATCGCGAAGTGGGCGACGCGCGACGCGGACACCAGCACCGGCGTCGTCAAGGGGAAGATCCGGTACATGGCGCCGGAGCAGGCCCTCGCGACGATGGTGGATCGCCGCGCGGACGTCTTCTCGATGGGCCTGATCTTCTGGGAGCTCGTCGTGGGCGAGCGCTTCTGGGGGGATCTCTCCGACGTGCAGATCCTCCAGCGGCTCACGTTCGGCGAGATCCCGCAGCTCCGCGAGCGCTGGCCGGCGGCGCCCGAGGCGCTCGATCGCATCTGCTCGCGCGCGCTCGCGATGGCGCCTGAGGACCGGTACGCGACCGCGGCCCAGATGCGCGAGGACGTCGAGGCCTACCTCGCGACCATGGGGCGGCGCCCCTCGTCGGCGGAGATCGGCCGCCTGATCGGGGAGACGTTCGCGAACCGCCGCGCGGAGGTGCGGTCCGCGATCAGCGATCAGCTCGGTCGCCTCCACGCCGACACGGCCGACGGCCCGGAGGAGTTCGAGGTCCTGCCGGTGCTCGAGGAGCGCGGCGCCGCGCCGTGGTCCCAGCGCATGCCGATGTCGCAGATGGCCGCGCAGATGTCGCAGATGTCTCAGATGTCGCAGCCGTACGCCCATCAGGTGCCGGACCACACGCTGGGCGACGACGGCGCGCGCGAAGACAGCATCTCGAACCGCCAGACGATCCCGACGATCATGGTGGCCAACACGCAGTCGACCCGGCGGAAGGCGCTGTGGACTGCCGCGATCGCGGTGCTCTCCGTCCTGCTGATCGGCGGGGCCGCGTGGGCGGTGATGACGATGAAGTGGCCCCCGCCGGGGCCTTCTCCGGATCAGGTTTCTCCGGTCGATACGACGGGCCCGAGCCCGGGCCCCGGACCCGGCCCGACGCCTGCTCCCGTCGCCAACCTCATCGAGCTCCGGATCATCGCCACGCCGCTGGACGCGAAGATCTACCTCGACGACGTCGAGCTCCCCAGCAACCCGTTCTTCGCGCGGTTCAGCCGGGATGGCACCGGGCACCGCATCCGGGTCGCGGCCGACGGGTACACGCCGGAGGCGCGCTTCGTGGTGTTCACGCGCGACGAGGTGCTGACCATCAACCTGCGTCCGGTGGCGCAGGCGCCGACGCCCAGGTCGGGCGGCTCTTCGCCCCGGAAGTGACAGGCAGGGCCGCGGGCCCTCGTGGCTGCCGCGGACGCGCGCCGCGGGCCCCCGGGCGCGCCGCTGACGGCGCGCGCGGCGGCCCAGCGCGCCGCGCGCTGCCGGCCTCCATGCGGGCCGCCCGCGCCCGCTACGGCCTGCTGTTCAGCATCGCCTCGAGCTGCGGCGGCACGCAGCCGTACGCCTCGGCGGCGGCGAGCAGCGCCGAGTTCTGCGGCAGGTTGAGCAGGAACGAGCTCGCGTAGAGCGTCCCCTCGAGGCCCTTCAGCCGGCGCAGGAGCGGGGGCATCGCGCGCTCCATCGCCGCCCGCGCGCCCTCCAGATCGCCCATGTCCACGCACGCGTCGTGGAGCGCCAGGTAGATCGGCGCCTCGTTGAGCAGGCTCGGCGCGCCCGCCTCGACGAGGGCCGCCGCCTCCCGCGCGATCTCGCGCGCCTGCTCGGCGTCGCCGAAGCGGCGCTCCGCCTCGGCGCAGAACCCGAGCGCCACGGGCAGCACGTCGCGGTTCTCCGTCACCCGGTAGGCCTCCGTCGCCTTCTTCAGCAGCGAGCGCGCCCGCGCGAGCCCCGACGACTCGAAGCGCAGGAGCTCGCAGCCCCGGTAGAAGAGGATGCCGAGCGTCACCCGGTCGCGCACGACCCACATGCTCCCCGCGGCCTCGTCCGCGCTCGCGCGCGGCTCCGCGAGCACGGCGTCGAGCCGCGGCTCGGGGCCGAACGTCGCCGCCCAGCAGAGCAGGATCATCTGCCCGTGCCGCACCGCCCCGGAGCTGCCGATCGCCTGCGCCCGGGCGATGCCCCCCTCGATCTCCTGGAGCGCCTCCGCCCGCGCGCCGATGGTCGTGAGCGCGAAGCCGACGTTCATCGTCAGCATCGCCTCGCGCTCCTGCAGCCCCGCGCGGCGCGCGGCCCGCGCCGCGTTCCGCCGCGCCTCCAGCGCCGCCGCGGGCTCGCCGCGCGTCTGGTGGGCGACCGCGCGCGTCTGCCAGGCGTCGACCGCGGCCCACACGAGCCCCCGCCGGGCCGCGAGATCGAGCAGGTGCGCCGCCTCCTGCTCGGCCATCGCGAGCTGCCCGGCGAACGCGTGGACCTGCGCCAGCGTGGCCGAGCACTGCGCCTCCTCCTCGACGAGATCGATCGCCCGCGCGCGGTCGCGCAGCGCCGTCAGGCGCTCCTCCAGGTCCATCCCGGAGCCGCACGCCTGGTCGTAGCGGGCGCGCGCGGTGAGCGTGCGGAGCTCGCTCGGCTCGTCGTAGACGTTCTCCCACATCGCCCGGATCGCCGAGTCGCGCTCGGGCGAGCGCGCGTCGAGCCGCGAGTACGCGTCCTCGAGGAGCACCGCGCGCGCGAACGCCGTCGGCTTGTCGGGCGCGAACACGAGCGCGCGATCGGCCATGGTGACCGCGTCGCGGAGCGAGTTCGTCGCGAGCGCGCGCCGCGCGGCGGCCTCCCAGCGGATCGCGGCCTCCTCGTGCTCGCCGCCGAGGTCGAAGTGCTGCGCCACCGTCGCGCTGTCCTCGCCCATCCGATCGAGCCAGCGCGCGGCCGCGGCGTGCAGCCCCTTGCGGAGCTCCTCGCCGGCCGAGGCGTACGCGACGTCGCGGACGAGCGCGTGCTTGAACAGGTACTCGCGCGCGGCCGGGAACCGCGACGCGGGCTGCTCGACGAGCAGCTCCGCGGCGATGAGCTTCTTCAGCGCCGTCCTCGGCTCGACCACGCCGACCTCGGCGAGGCCCACGTCCCACACGGACAGGCCGAAGACGCTCATGCGCACGACCGCCTCGCGGGTGCCGTCGTCGAGCGCGTCGAGGCTCACCTGGATCGCCGCCTCGATGGTGGGCGCCGTGGCCGCGTCCTTGCCGGAGGCGATGACCCGCGCGAGCTCCTCGGCGAACAGCGGCGAGCCGGCCGCCTGCTGCGCGACGCGGTCGAGCGTCGCGTCGTCGACCGGCCGCGCGGCGGCCGAGGCGCTGAAGACGGCGCGCGCGATCTCGCGCGTGGCCCGGCGCGCGATCGGGCGCAGCTCCACGCGCACGTGGTCGCGGCCGGTGAAGCGCTGGCCCTGGTCGCGCCAGAACGCCGGGCGCACCATGAGCATGATGAAGAGCGGCCTGCCCGAGGCGCGCCCGAGGAGGTGATCGAGCCACGCGACGCTCTCCGGGTCGGCCCACTGCGCGTCCTCGACGAGCAGCGCGCACGGCTCGATCGACGCGGCGCCGACCGCGATGTCGGTCATCGACAGGTACAGCGCGTCGCGCGCGCCGCGCAGGTCGATGCCGTCGGGGAACGGCTGGTTCGCGAGCAGGCGCGCGAGGAGCCCGCCGTCGCCGTGGTGCAGCCGCCGCGCGCGCACCGCGTCGTCGGCCTGCTCCAGCGACGCGCCCTTCGGCAGGCCCATGAGGACGCGCAGCCCGTCGGTCGCCACGCCGAGCGCCTGCGCCCGCCCGAACGACTCGCAGCGGAGCTGCACGAGCCGCGGCGGATCGGCGCGATCCGAGATGCGGGCGACGAACTCCCGCGCGAGCCGGCTCTTGCCGATCCCCGGCGGCCCCGAGATGCTCACCACGACCGGCGTCCGCTCCTCCACGCAGCGATCGAACGCGGCGACCGTCGTGATGAGCTCGGCGTCCCGCCCCACGAAGGGCGTCTGCGCGTCGGGCCGCTTCGGCGCGCGCGAGAGCACCCGCACGGCGCCGCCCTCCTGGGGCTCGCACAGGTAGCGCCCGCGGGACAGCTCCACCGTGGTCGCGTCCGCGAGGACCCGCCCGAGGCCGGCCTCGCGCGCCAGGGCGACCGCGCGGTCGACGACCTCGCCGGCCGAGCGCGTCCTGTCGACGCGCATGCGGCCGGAGGCGACGCCCACGCGGCCGCCGCGCTCGCCGAGCGCGAGGCCGAGCTCGAGGGCGCGGGACGCCTCGTCGCCGTGGGCCTGGCGCACGCCGAGGTGGGCGGCGATGGAGTCGGCGCCGAGCGGCAGCGCGTCGGCCCCGCGGCGCCGCAGCGCCTCGAGCTCCCGCTGCCGCTCCTCGCCGGTGGCCACGTGCAGCGCCACGATCGTGGTCACGAGCCGCGTGCCCATCACCCCCGGCGGGTTGTCGCTCACGCGCAGCGGCGACGGGGTGGGCAGGTGCGGCTCGTCGACGAGCGCCGCGAGCCGCTCCGCCACCTCGCGCGCCGAGCTCGGCCGGAGCTCCCGGTCGGCGAGCAGCAGGGCGTGGATCAGGTCGTCGAGCGCGGGGACGACGTCGAGCAGGAACTCCGAGAGGCGCGGCGCGGGCGTCGTCGCCAGGCGCACGAGGGTCGCGATCGAGGTCGCCCCCATGTGCGGCGGCCGGCCGGCGACGAGCTCGAACAGCGTCGCGCCCAGCGAGTAGAGGTCGCTGCGCGCGTCCACCGTCGCGTCGCCGCGCGCCTGCTCCGGCGAGATGTACGCCGGCGTGCCGACGAGGCCGCCCGCGTCGGTCGTGAGCACCACCTCCTTCGACGCCGCCACCCCGAAGTCGACGAGCTTGATCCGGATCGGCCCCTCCGGCGGCCCGCGGAGCAGGAGGATGTTCGACGGCTTGATGTCGCGGTGGACGACGCCCGCGTCGTGCGCGGCCGCGAGCGCGCTCGCCACCTGCCGGCCGACCTCGAGCCCCTCGCGCAGCGAGAGCGGAGAGCGCCGCTGGCGCGTGGCCAGGTCCTCCCCGTCGAGCCACTCCATCGCGATGAACGTCGCGCCCTCCTCGATGCGGCGCCCCTCCGCGTCCGATGCGGTCGACTCCACCGTCCCGAACGCCACGACCCGCACGATCCCCGGGTGATCGAGCTCGGAGAGGATCTGCCCCTCGCGCGAGAGCCGGGCCTGACCCTCGGCGTCGACGCCGACCGTCGTGATGATCTTCAGCGCGACGTACCGCTCGGTCTGCACGTCGAACGCGCGGTGTACGGTGCCGACGCCGCCCCGGCCGACCTCGCGCTCGATGTGGAACCGACCCGCGACGAGCGGTCTCGCTGGCTCGATGCGCACGGTGTCCATGCGCTAGCCGAGGGGGGCCACGGGAGGGGCGTCGAGGGCGCTCGGGCGCGGCGGACAGGCGATCTCGGGGCGCCGGGCCGGGTGGGCCTGCGGTGTTCCGACAGGGCGCATCGGAGAGGAGACTACGCCGTCGTTCATGGCAGTTCCAGTGTCGCGGTCGCGACATACACGCCCGCGCCCCGCCTGGTCCTGCCGCGCCCGCGGTCGGCGGCGCGGTCGCGCCGCGCGCCCTGCGTCGCCGGTCGATCGAGCTCGCCGGGCTTCCCTTGACGGATCCGGCGGCTCCTCTTACGGTCGCGCTCTGCGCTAACGCCGGGAGCCATTTCGATGCTCGATCGCGTCGCCGTTCACCAGACCCGGCTGCGCACGCCCGGACTCGGGCTCGATGCCAAGGGCGTCGCGCTCGGGGCCAAGGGGCTCGTCCTGCTGCCGTCGATCGATCGGCTCGTCGCCTTCCTCGCGCTTTACACGAGGCAGGGCTCGCTCGGGGACATCCTCCGGTCGCTCGTCGTCGAGATCGTCCGATCGAAGCTGGGCGCCCGGGAGGTCACCCTCCTGTTCGCGGCCGAGAGCAGCGACCGGCTCGACCGCGTGGCGGAGATCGCCCGTCTGGCAGGCGGCTACTGCTTCACGGGCACGAGCCGGCACTTCGTCCAGTACCGCGACGCGGCCGCGCCGTTCGGGTACGACGTCCCGCAGATCCTGCCGAGCGACGCCGCGCTCTCGCTCTACCACAACGCCTTCTCGCAGACGTACGAGGTCGAGCGGCGCCTCGACGTGCGCGGGCTGCTGCTCCGGCTCGAGCCGCACCTCGATCCGGCCGCCGGGCGCGAGCCCGGCCCGCGCTGGATCCTGGCCGAGTCGGGGCTCGGTCCGGCGCTGATCCGCTACTTCTCCCGGAGCAGCGTCGAGGCCGAGGTGGGCCTCTGCGAGTGGCCGCCGGAGTCGAGCTTCGACGACGCCCCGGTCCTCCGGTACCTCTTCCGCGTGCCGGCGATCCCCGGCCGGATGGTCCCGCTCCTCACGGGCACGCCGGGCCTCGGCTACTTCGTCCCGGTCGCTCCCGGCGCCGCGGTGGAGATCGGCTTCCGGCACCCGGTCAACCTCCGCGCCTGCCCGGTGTTCAGCGAGGCGGGCCTCGTGCTGTTCCGCGGCAGGGGCCGCGAGGCGCTGGAGATCGCGAAGCTGCCGTCGATGGGGGACGTCTCCGCGTTCGCGCGCGTCGAGCTCAGCCGCGAGCCCGCGGTGGCGCGGGCGACGGCGGACGCCCAGCGCCCCGCGTCGGTCGTGCTGTCGCTCCGCCTCGTCCCGAGCTCCGAGCCGTGGCGGTCGGTCACGGCCTCGTGGATCCGGCCGGAGGAGATGCAGCTCCTCCGGCACGTCGCCTACGCGCTCGGCCCCGACACCCTGCGCCGCGCCCGCATCGCGTTCACCGCCGCCGGCGCGTTCCTCCGCCACCCGACCGGCATCGAGGGCATCCCGGTCGGCGAGTTCTTCCGCGAGGTCCACCCGGGCCTCTACATCCCGGCCGGCTACGACGCCGTCCCCGCGGTCGCGCCGGCCGTGCTGTTCCGCGCGCTCGGCGCCCCCGACGGCCAGGCGCTGTTCATCGGGCGCGACGGGGGCGCGGTCGGCGTGCCCGAGGAGGCGTTCGTCCCGCTCGAGGCGGCGCTCCTCGAGGCGCAGCAATGGTCGCCGGTGGCCGCGCTGTCCACGGGCCTCACGGCCGCGCTGGCCACCGAGCTGCCCGAGGTCGTCCTCGGCGGCGTCGGCATCCGGCCGCTGCGCGACCTCGCGCCGCCCGACGCGCCCGCCGAGCCGAAGGCGCTCCCGCCGGGCGCCGGCAGGGCATGACCCACCCCGACGCCATCGCCGAGCGCGTCGTCGAGCTCCAGGCGAGCGTGCTCGCCCCGCTCGTCCTCGGCGGCCCCCTCCACCTGGTGCGCCCCTTCGGGGTCCGGCTCGCGCTCCTCCTCGGCCACGGCGCGAGCGCGATCGACCGCGACCTCGGCTCGCGCATCGACCTCGCGCGCGTCCGCGTCGCGCGCCTCGTCGCGCCGATCGACGCGCTCCCGGAGCTCGTCGCCGCCGACTGGGCGCTCCTCGCCGCGCTGAACGATCTGCTCCAGCTCACGAACCACGAGCTCGCCGGCGCCCTGACGCGCAGCCGGTACCCCCGCCTGCTCGCGAGCGTGCGCGATCTCTGCGAGCTCGTGCCCGCGCCGGCGGACGTCGCGACCGCGCTCTCGCGGCACGCGACGTTCGCGCGCGTGCTCGACTGCTTTCGCACGGACGCGCACGTCGCCTGGTGGACGGGCCGCGCGAGCTTCCGGGGCCAGCGCCCGCCCGCGCGGCTGCTCCGCTGGCGGCAGCTCCGCAACGTCGAGGTCGAGACCCGGCGCGTCGGCCTGGCCGACATGGGCCACGGCATCCCGGGGCTCGCGCCGCCGGACTTCGCCGACGCGCTCTCCCTCTGGCTGACGCGCACGCCGCTCACGGATCTCGCGACCGCCACGCGGAAGAGCCCGCCGTTCGCGTGGTCGGCCTCGACGCTCGCGGTCGTCGCCACCCCCCCTGGCCGGAGCCTCGCGTACCGCCTCCTCGTGCGCCAGCCCCACGACCTCGCCGTCGCCGCGCTCGCGCGCGCCGCCAGGGAGGTCCCGCCCCGGTTCGGTCAGGCGAGGGTGATCGCCGAGTCGTTCGCCAGCGAGGTCGCCGCGGGGATCAAGCTGCTCGACGAGCGCTCCGGCGCCGCGTGAGCGCGCGCGCGCCGGTGGTGGGCCGGTGGGTCGGTGTGCCGCGCGCCGCGCCGCGCGACTTTGATCGGCGCAAACGGGGCGTGATACGCTCCGTCCCCATCGAGCGAGACCGCCGTCTCGCCCGTCGTACCTTCGACTTCACGTCACGAGCATCGCTCTGGAGCGACGAACCGTTTGAACCGGCAAGACGCTGAACACGCCGAGAAGACGCCCTCTTTCCCCTTGCGATCCTTCCGTCTCGGCGGTCGCTCCCTGGACGCGGTCCGGCGCTCTCTGCGCGCGAGCGCGCGCGCCGCTGGCCTCGCGCTCGCGCTCGCGCTGGCGGTGAGCCCCGGGGTCGCGTTCGCACAGGCGGAGGCGCTGCTGGACGAGGGCAAGCAGCTCATGAAGAAGGGCAAGCTCGCGGAGGCTTGCCCCAAGATCGAGGAGAGCTACCGGCTGAGCCCGAGGTCGGCCACGCTCCTCGCGCTCGCCACCTGCCATGAGAAGCAGGGCAAGATCGCGACCGCCTGGGTCGAGTACATCGACCTCGGCGCCGCGGCGCGCAAGGAGGGCAACAAGCGCCTCGAGGCCGACGCGAAGGCGAGGGGAGCGAAGCTCGAGCTGCGGCTGCCGCGGCTCACGCTGAACGTGCCGCGGGCCGCCGCTGTCGAGGGGCTCGAGGTGACGCTCGACGGGACGCCCGTCGACAGCGCGGCGTGGGGCCAGGCCAGGCCGATCGACCCTGGCCAGCACAAGGTGAGCGCGAGCGCTCCCGGCAGGAAGCGCTGGGAGCAGACGGTTGCGATCAAGCGGGGCGAGCGGAAGGCCGTCACGGTCCCGGCGCTGGCCAGGGACGCCTCGGCCGCGCCGGAGCCGGCGCCGGCGCCGGCCGCCGAGGCGCCCGCGAAGGAGCCGGCGCCGGTCGCCGCGGCGCCAGACAAGGGCGCGACGGGGGCGGGGAAGGACGCAGGAGGGGCCGGGAAGGGCGCAGGAGGGGCCGGGAAGGGCGCGGCGGCAACGGGGCCCGGAAAGGGCGCAGCGGGCGCCGGAAAGGGCGCGGAGGTGCCGGAGACGGCCGCAGCGGGGCCGGAGGGGGCCGCAGCGTCCGCCGAGGCCGCTGCGGCCGAGGAGCCGGCGCCGACGCCAGGTGCATCGCCGCGGCATTCCGGGACCTTCGTGATCGAGGCCGGCGCGGCCGGCGGCGCGCTGATCGGGCTGATCGACGCGGGCAGCTTCGGCAACCTGAGCTCGTATTCGTACAGCTACAACGTTCCCGAGGGCGAGCTCATCGCGCCCTGCAACGAGGACGTCTGCCACGCCGGCTTCGACCCGGCGATCGGGCCGTTCGCCGGCGGTCAGGCCTTCGTCGGGCTCGCGCTCTCCGAGGAGCTGCACCTCGGCGTCCGCGCGCTCGGCGGCTACCGGTTCGGCGGCGGCTACCTCGCCGTCGGCGGACCTTCCCTCTCGATGCGCTTCGGGCGCCTCTGGGTCGGCCTCACGGGGCTCGCCGGCGCGGTGGGGCAGAACGCGAAGGTCACCGGCGTGAAGGGAGAGATCCCCTCCGAGATGGTCGATCTCAACTACGGTCGGACCGAGGTCGAGGTGACCGCGCGCGAGGGCAGCTTGCCCGAGACCGCGCTGGTCGAGACGTTCGCGTTCGGCGGGAGCGTCGACGTGTCGCTCGTGCTCGCGGACCTGCCGAGCTCGAGCTGGACGTCGGGCGCGCTCCTCCTGACCGTCTCGCCGACGTTCATGAAGGGGCTCGACGGCTTCGTGCTCGTCGCGCCGGCGAGCCTCGGCTACCGCTTCTACTGACCGCGGTGGTCCCCCCACGGTGGGCTGCACGCCGGCGGGCGTCCCCCCACGGTGGGCTGCACGCCGGCGGGCGTCCCCCCACGGTGGGCTGCACGCCGGCGGGCGTCCCCCCACGGTGGGCTGCACGCCGGCGGGCGTCCCCCCACGGTGGGCTGCACGCCGGCGGGCGTCCCCCCACCGGGCGCGGCGCCGCCGTCCGCCGGCGGGTTCCGCCCTCCAGGAGTCCGGCCACGGATCCGGATGGAGATTTCAACGCAAAGGCGCAAAGACGCCAAGGCGCAAAATGAAGAACAAATACATGCATTTTGGCGCCTTTGCGCCTTTGCGCCTTTGCGTTGAATCTCTCCCCTCGCGAGGCAGATCCCTGGCAGGACTTCTGCCCCGCGGTACTACCCCGCCTTGCCCGCGCGCCGCCGGCGGGCGCGGCGCGCCTCGCTCCCCACGGCCTCGGGACGATCGGAGGGCGCCGCCTGCGGGGCGAAGCCGATCGCAGCGAGCTCCTTCTCGCCGACCACGTCGCCCTCGGCCATGAGCGCGGCGCGCAGCAGGACCGCGCCCATCTCCGCGTCGTTGCCCGGCCACGGGTGGTCGAGCACGGCCTGCAGCGCGCGCAGATCGAGGCCGAACGGCCGGCCGCGCAGGCGGACGCCGATGCGCGCGAGGTGGTCCAGCGCGAGCGCCCGGAGATCCTCGGCGCGCGACGCGAGCGACGGCAGCGCGACCGCCCGATCGCCCAGACGGTCCGCGAGCCGCTCGCTCATCTGGCCCGTCGCCACCAGCGCGTCGACCGTCTGGGGCACCGCCACGACGAGCCCCACGTCGTCCGGCAGCGCCGCGCCGAGGTAGCTCTGCACCTCGGCCGACAGCGCCTGGGCGTCGAGGATGAGCAGCGTGCCCCCCCGCGCCGCCTCGATCGGCGAGCTGTCCGGATCGCGCCAGAGCGCGAGCGCGCGCGGCGTGTCCTCGGCTCCAGCGGCCGGCGCCTCGCCGTCGCGCTCGGGCGAGCCGCCCCGGGCCCGCGCGAACGCCTGCGCGAACGCCTCGGGCGCGGGCGCCGCGCCGTCGACGATCGCCAGCGGGCCCGCCGCCCGCGCGGAGCTCAGGTGCACGACCGCGCCCCACGCGACCGCGTCGATACCGGGCGCCGTGAGCAGCGTGACCGGGCCGCCGGCCGCGCCGAGCCGCTCGAGCTGCTCGAGCGCCGCGCGCGCCGCGGGGCTGTAGGCCGCCGCCCGCGCCGGGCGCGCGAGCAGCCCCGCGATCGCCCGGAACCGACCCGCGCTCTGCGCCACGGCGCGCTCCAGCCGGCTCACCTCGCGCGCGCGCTCCTCGGCCTCGCGCCGGGCGGCGACCTCCCGGCCGCGCGACCCGGACAGCATCGCCGACACCGCGATCACCGCCCCGAGCCGGTCGGCGACGGCGCGCAGGCCGCTCACCTCCTCCAGCGTCATCGGCGACGCGCGCCGGCCCCGCGGGATCGCGAGCGCCCCGATCGGGCCCTCCGCGTCGTTCACCAGGGCCACCACGCCGACGTCGCGCTCGGCGAGCCAGGCGAGCAGCGGGCGCACCTCCGGCCGCCGGACCTCGACCGCCTCCGCGGCCTCGACCCGCAGCACGCGCTCCGGCTCGACCTGGGCGAGCTCGATGAGGCGCGCCGGCACCTGCGCCGGCTCGCTGTGCGCGTACCCCGCGCGATCGACCGTCACCCGCTCGGGCGGCGAGAGCAGGTACAGCGCCGGCGGGGCCTGCCCGGCCGTGCCCGCGTCCGACGCCTCGCGCAGCGCGGAGAGCGCCGTCTCCAGCGCCGCCTCCGGCTCCGGGTTCATGGCCGCGCGCGTCGCGGCGTCGAAGGCGCCGAGCCAGCGCGCCCCCTCGGGCGCGAACCGGCGCGCGAGGGCCGGCGCCGCGAGCCCCGCGAGCGCGCAGATCGCGCACGCGCCGAACACGGCGACGCCGATCGAGGACTGCGGCGCGCCGCGGAGCCCGAGATCGCCGCGCGGCGCCTCGTGCACCGCGTAGACCGCGAGGAGCGCCGGCGGCGTCGCGAGCGCCGCGATGGCGAGCGTGAGGCGCAGCGCGCGCGAGACCTTCGCGGCGTCGGCGGCCACGACGCAGAGCGCGACGCACACCGCCGCGATCGCGCTCGTGACGGGCAGGATCGCCTCCGGGCTCGCGACCCCGACGAACGCCGCCGCGACGCCGACCGCGAGCGCCGTCGCCGAGAGCAGCAGCGCCGCCTCCACCCGGTCGGCGACGCCGAGCTCGAGGCGCCGCGCGATGCGGACGCGCGCGAGCGCGACGAGCGTCACCGTGAGCGAGCCGAGCGACGCGGCGGACGTCGCGTAGTGAACGAGCAGCGGATCGAGGTCCGCCGCGCGCGCGGGCGCCACCGCCGAGACCGCGGGCAGCGCGACCGCCACCGTCCAGAAGAGCGAGGCGAACGCCGCGGCGTCGAGGCGCCGCGTGCTCGGCGGGGGCTCGAGCAGGCCGCCGAGGCCCGCGATGCGCGCGAGCCCGACCAGCGCGGCCATCGCGGCGGCCGCCGCGCCGAGGTTGCCGAGCGCGATCAGCGCGAGGCCGCTGGGGCCGCTGCGCGCGGCGGCGAGCATCGCGGCGCCGGTGAGGCAGACGGCGGCCGCGCGGCGGGCGGCCGGCTCGATCCGGTCCTCGCCCCGCGGCGGCCGCTCGACCCAGCGGAAGCCGAGGGCGAGGAGCGCCGGCAGCCCGAGCAGGGCGAGCCACGCGGGCCCGTGGCCGCCGGACGCGCGGAGCGCGGCGAAGGCCGTGTAGGCGACGGCGGCCGCGGCGATCCAGAACGAGCGCCGGCGCAGCATCGCGGCGAGGGTAGCGTCTGGCCGCGGGGGCGCCAACGAGGCGGTCTCATCCAGGAGACGATCGCCCCGCCCGCGCCGCCGTGGCGGCCAGGCGCTCTTTCACTTCCTCAGGGGGCGAGCGCCGCGATGAAGTCGTGGAGACACGTTATCTCGGCGTCGCTGAGCGGCGCGGCGCCGAGCGGCATCCGGTTGTTGCACGGCGGGTTGGGCGTGACCTTCCCGTAGACCGAGCTGGCGTCCGGATCGCCGGGCACGAGCACCATGCCGCCGCACGCGGACGCCTGGCCCCGGATGCTTGTCTCCCACCCCGACGCCAGCGAGAGGCCCGCCTGCTTCGAGTTCGCATCGTGGCAGCCCGCGTTGGCGCACTTCGCCGTGACCATCGCCGGCGCCTCGGCGCATCCCGTCGGCGCGGGGTCGCCGCCGGTGGCCGCTGTCGTGGCGTCGCCGCCGGTGGCCGCTGTCGTGGCGTCGCCGCCGGTGGCCGCGGTCGTGGCGGCGTCGCCGCCGGTGGCCGCGGTGGTGGCGCCGTCGCCGCCGGTGGTCACCGCGGGGGAGGTGGTGCCGGACCCCTGGGTGTCACCGCCGGCGCCTTGCTGGCCGCCCGGGGGGAACTCGTCCTCGTCGAGGGTCCCCGCGCAGCTGATGAGGAGCGCGCTGCCCGTCAGCAGGGCGGCTGCGGTGAGCGCGATGCGCCCGTCAAGCGAAGTCAGGAACGTCACGTGGTACCTCTCTCTCTGTCAGTAGACATAGGCTCCGGCGAGCCGCAGTCCCAGGTATTGGTCGATGGCCCCACCCGCGATGTAGGGGTCGCCCTGCTCGGGCTGGAACGACGAGAAGAACCGCGCGTACTCGACGAGCACGCGGGCCTCGATGCCGGTCGCGACGGGGACCATCACCCCGGCCATCGCGCCGATGCCCTGCACGCTCGCCCCGGTGAACCGCTCGTAGACGGCGCCCGACGAGAGCGGCAGGAGGTACTCGGCGCCCAGCGCCAGCGCGACCGGGCCGACCGGGAAGCGGCCGTCGAGGCCGGCCCGGAACAGGGTGTAGGAGACATTGGGCACCGTCCTGGCGAGATCCGCCGGCGCCTCGATCTCGAAGGTCAGGAACCGGAGCCCGGCGGAGATCCCGAGCTGGGACGCCTCGCCGATCGACAGCCGCTCGCGGAGGCCCAGGTTGATGCGCTGGTAGGTGGTGCTGATCGGATCGCCGTCGCCCACCGCCGAGTTGAGGCCGAGCGCCCGCGCGTAGCTCGCGGTGATCCCGAGGCCCTTGAGCACCGCGATGTCCGTCGACGCGAGCGGGTACAGCTCGCCCGCGATCGACAGCGCGGGCTGCCCGAAGACGCTGTAGGGCCGGAGGTTGTTCGTGCGCGGATCGGAGTAGTCGAACCAGCGGCCGATGAACTCGACGCCGAGCTCGACCGAGAAGAGCGCCGAGTTGACGTCGTTGCGCTTGCGCTTGCCGCCGCTGTCGCGCGCGCCGTCGTCCTCGCCGTCGCCGGCGTTCTCCTCGCCGTCGCCGTCGCCGTCGCCGGCGTTCTCCCCGCCGTCGCCGTCGCCGTCCTCGCCGCCCTTGCTCGCCTTGTCCTCGTCGGCCGGCGGCGGCGCGATCTGCGCCAGCGTCGGGCCGAGCAGCTCTTCCAGCGCCTTCTTGCGGTCGTCGCGCGAGCCGGTCAGCGGCACCGCGCTGTCCACGGCGAGGTCGCCGGCGTTCTCGTCGACGTAGACGAGGTGGACCTCTTTCTTCTTCTTCTTGTTCGTGCGCGAGACGCCGTAGATGACCCCTTCCGCCTTCGCGGCCTTGCCTGCCTTGCGGATGCGGTCGAGGGGCTTCTTCCGCAGGGCCTTGGACACCAGCGCGTCTCCGACCGCCTTGGTCTGGCCGGCGCCCTTCAGCGCCTTCGAGAACGCAGCCGGCTCGACGACCCCCAGCGTCTCCGGCAGCAAGGCGACGATGTCCTCGCGGATGGCCTCCGCGTTGGGACCCTCGATGTGAACCGCGATCGACTTCGACGCCTTGGGAGCGGCGAGCGTGACGGGAGCGAGCGCGAACGTCACGGCGGTCGCGGCCGAGAGCCCGAGCAGGATCCGCCCGCAGAGGCTCATAGAAAGGAACAGCGTTGTGGTCCTGGTGGGTTTGCGCACGGGCCTCTCGCTAGCGGCAATGACGTCGACCGGAGCTTGCACGCGCGCGAGCCTACAGGCGACCAACCCACAGAATCCAGCGTATTTTCGACACCCTGGGCGATCTTTCGCGCGACATGCAGTGTCGCTAGGAGACTACGTTACAGCCGGATTCACGGGGTCTCGCCGCGGCGGCTCCTTCCGTAACTGCCTCCCGTGGAGTAAACAACGGGGTCGCCCGATGCGCGGCGCCACAACGCGATGCATCGTGGCGATGACGTGCTGGAGAGAGGGCCTATGGATCGGTCAAGAGGACGACGTCGCCGAGGGGAGCGCGGACCCGGCGGCGCTCTCGGGCTCGCGGCGGTCCTCGCGACGGCGGCCGCCTGCTCCGGCAGGCCCGGCGACGGCGCGACGCACGAGCCGCCGCGCTGCGCGGAGATCCAGCCGGGCGCCTCGCCGCTCCGGCGGATGACGCGCTTCGAGTACAACAACACGATCCGCGACCTGCTCGGCGACGACAGCGCGCCGGCCGACGCCTTCGTCGTCGAGGAGGAGGCGCTCGGGTTCAACAACCAGGCGGCGGCGCTCGGCGTCACGCCGCTGCTCGCCGAGCAGCTCATGAAGGCCGCCGAGGCGATCGCGGCGCGGGCCGCGCGGGATCCCGCGCGGCTGCTCGCGGGGTGCGACCCCGGGGTGCAGGGGCCCGACGCGTGCGCCGCGGAGCTCATCGAGCGGCTCGGCAAGCGCGCGTTCCGCCGGCCGCTCACGCCGCAGGAGATCGAGCGCTTCGAGCGGCTCTTCGCCTGGGGGAACGACGAGCACGGCCTCTCGACCGGCGTCGAGGTGGTGATCCAGGCGATGCTCCAGTCGCCGCACTTCCTCTACCGCGTCGAGCTGGGCATGCCGGACCCCGCCGGGGACGCCGTGGTGCCGCTGTCGGACCACGAGATCGCCTCACGGCTCTCGTACCTGCTCTGGAGCTCCATGCCGGACGACGCGCTGTTCGCCGCGGCGGACGCGGGCGAGCTCCGCACCGCGGAGCAGATCGCGGCGCACGCGCGGCGCCTCCTCGACGACCCGCGCGCCCGCGCCGCGGTCGCGAACTTCCACGCGCAGTGGCTGCAGCTCACGAACATCGACACGATCGTCAAGGACACGGCGGTCTACCCGCGCTTCCACGACGGGCTCCCGGCGCTCCTCCGGGCCGAGACCGAGGCGTTCCTCGATCACGTCGTGTTCGAGGACGAGGCCGGCGACGTGGCGACCCTGCTGACGGCGCCCTACTCGCTGATGAACGCCGAGCTCCGCGCGTTCTACGGGCTGGAGGAGGCCCCGGCGGACGGCGCGGCGGCGCCCGGCGACCTCGCGGTCGTGCCGCTCGATCCGGCCGAGCGCGCGGGCTTCCTCACGCACGCGAGCCTCCTGTCGGTGCTCGCGAAGCCGGATCAGTCCTCGCCCATCCACCGCGGCAAGTTTGTCCGCGAGCGGCTGCTCTGCCAGACGCTGCCGCCCCCGCCGGCGAACGTGGACATCCAGCCGCCCGCGGTGCGGTCGGGCATCCCGACCCGCCGGCGGTTCGAGCAGCACGCGCAGGACCCGGGCTGCGCGGGCTGCCACCAGCTGATGGATCCGATCGGGTTCGGGTTCGAGCACTACGACGGCATCGGCCTCTATCGCGCGACCGACCAGGAGGTGCCGGTCGACGCGAGCGGCGAGATCACCGGGAGCCGCGGCACGGACGGGCGCTTCGACGGGGCGGTGGAGCTCGCGCACCTGCTCGGCGAGAGCGACGAGGTGCGCCAGTGCGTCGCGACGCAGTGGTTCCGCTTCGGCTACGGCCGCGCCGAGCAGGCGGAGGACGAGTGCAGCATGAGCCAGATCCAGCGGGCGTTCGCCGACAGCGGGTACAACATCAAGGCGCTGCTCGTGGCGCTCACCCAGACCGACGCGTTCCGCTACCGGCGGGCGCCGGGCGCCGGGGGCGCGCCGTGAGCGGCGCCGCGCGGCACCGGCCGTCGAGGCGGCGGCTCGATCGCCGCACGTTCCTGCGCGGCGTCGGCGGGCTCGCCGTCGCGCTCCCGTTCCTCGACGCCATGTCCGGCTCGGCGAGCGCCGTCGAGTTCCCGAAGCGCTTCGTCGTCTTCTTCACGGGGCTCGGCACGGTCAAGAAGGCCTGGCAGCCCACCGGCACCGAGGCCTCGTTCGAGCTCGGCGAGATCCTCGCGCCGCTCGCGCCCTACCGGGACAAGCTGCTCGTCGTCGAGGGCGTCGACATGGAGTCCGCCTACAACGGGCCGGGCGACGCCCACCAGCAGGGCATCGGCCAGGCGCTCACCGGCACGGAGCTCCAGGAGGGGACGCTGTTCCCCTACGCCTGCAACCCCGCCGCGCGGGTCGGCTGGGGCGGGGGCATCTCCGTCGACCAGTTCCTCGCCGCGCAGCTCGGGCAGCGCACGAAGCTCTCGTCGCTCGAGCTCGGCGTCCAGGTCCAGTACGCCAACGTCTCGTCGCGCGTCTCGTACCTCGGCCCGGGCCAGCCCGTCCCGCCCGAGGACGACCCGCGCGCGGCGTTCGACCGGCTCTTCACCGATCTCAGCGCCGATCCGGCGGACCTCGCGCGGCGGCGCGCGCTGCGCCGGCGGGTGCTCGGCGACGTCATGGAGGACTACGGCGCCCTGGCGCAGAAGCTCGGGGGCGAGGACCGGCAGAAGCTGGAGCACCACCTGGACGCGCTGAACGAGATCGAGGCGCGGCTCGAGGCGCCGGGGCTCCTCGGCGGCGCGTGCGCGCTGCCGGCGCTGGGCGAGCCGCTCGACGTGTACGCGAACGACAACTTCCCCGCGATCGGGCGGCTGCAGATCGATCTGCTCGCGACGGCGCTCGCGTGCGATCTCACGCGGGTCGCGTCGATCCAGTGGAGCGCGACGCAGGCGGGGAAGGTGTTCACCTGGCTGGGGCAGTCGGAGACGCACCACGCGCTCTCGCACTCGAACCTGGCCGACGAGGACAAGCAGCGGCAGCTCATCGACATCGGCCGCTGGCAGGCGGAGCAGCTCGCGTACCTGCTCGGGAAGCTCGACGCCGTCCCGGAGGGCGCGGGCACGCTCCTCGACAACACGATCGTGCTCTGGTGCACCGACATCTCGGAGGGGCAGAGCCACTCGCGGCGCGACATGCCGTACGTGATCGCGGGGGGCGCCGGCGGGGCCCTGCGGACCGGGAGGTACCTGCGCTACGCCGGCGACCCCCACAACAACCTGCTCGTCACGCTGTGCAACGCGATGGGCGTGGAGGTGTCGACCTTCGGCAACCCCGCGTACTGCACGGGGCTGCTGCCGGGCCTCCTGGCCTGAGCGGCGGGCGCGGCCGCGAGCTGGCCGCGGGTGTTTTGGGCTTTTCGTCGCGCGCCGATTTTGGCAAGTACGCCCGCATGGGCGGCCTGCTGTCCTCCGGGAAGCCTCGTCGTGCGCTGCGCTCGGTGCGCGCAGCGCGCATGGTTCTTCGTGTCGCGCGTCTCGCGGCGCTCTCCGCGGCGGCTTGCGGGGCGTGGGCGTGCCAGAAGCCCGCGGACGCGCCGGCGGACGCCGGGGCGGTCGCCGACGACGCGGGCGGGGCGGCGACCGTCGCGGCGCTCGCGACCGGCGCGGCGCAGCAGGAGGCGCCGGCGGGCGCCGCGGCGGAGCCGCCGAGCGACAAGCCGCTGCTCGGCGTGACCGCCTTCGTGGCGACCGTCTACAAGGAGCCGCGCGACACGTCGAAGAAGCTCGGCTACCTGCGCGTCGGATCGAGGGTGCCGCGCTCCGCGGAGCCCGCCGGCACCGCCGGCTGTCCGGGCGGCTGGTACGCGATCGAGCCCCGTGGCTTCCTCTGCGTGGGCGAGGACGCGACCCTCGATCTCGACGACCCGATCCTCAAGGCCGCGGGCCCGGGGCCGAACCTGAGGACCGCGCTCCCGTACCGGTATGCGTTCGTCCGCGCCGTGCTGCCCCTCTACCTGCGCGTCCCCACGGCCGAGGAGCAGCGCAAGTCCGAGTTCAAGCTCGACGAGCACCTCGCGTGGTTCGAGGAGAACAAGGCGACCGTGCAGCGGGTCATCCTCGGCGCGAACGACGTGCCGATCGACGAGCGCGGCGCGCCGCTGCCCGGGAAGCAGCTCGGCGAGCTCGGCCTCGCGAAGAACTCGCTCGAGCTCGGCGAGGGCGCCCTGCTCGGCGGGGCAGGGGAGAACGACCCGATCCCGTTCTGGCTGGAGGGCGGGAAGCGGAGCATCCGCAACATCAGCGACTTCAAGGTCCCGGACTACGCGGTGTTCGCGGACCGGGCGCGGCGCTTCACCGGCCTGTCGCTGATCGGCTCGTTCCCGACCGGGCCCGAGTCGCTGAACCGGCGCTTCGCGATCACCACGGATCTGCGGCTCGCGCCTGCGACGAAGATCAAGCCCGACACGGGCTCTCCCTGGCACGGCGTCGAGCTGAACGATCAGCTCACGCTGCCGCTCGCCTTCGTCCGGGCGCGGGGCGCGCGCGACGTGCAGATCCAGGGCGACAAGGCGACGCCGGGCAAGGAGCTGCCCTTCCGCGACGTCGTCCCGCTGAGCGGGAGGATGCGCCGGCTCGAGGGGGTGAAGTACTACCGCACGAAGGATCAGCGGTACGTGAGCCAGCTCGACGTGGGGCTGGCGGTCGCCCCGTCGTCGTGGCCCGAGGTCGCGGAGAAGGGCGAGAAGTGGATCGAGGTCTCGATCCAGCACCAGACGCTGGTCCTCTGGGAGGGCAAGCGCCCGGTCTATGCCACGCTGGTGTCGACGGGCCAGGCGGGAGTGGCGGACCCGAAGACCACGACCGCGACGGTGCGGGGCATCTTCCGGATCCGCAACAAGCACATCACGGCGACCATGGACTCGAACGAGTCGTCGAGCGTCGGCGGCCGCGCGGAGACGACGGCGGAAGCGCCCTCGGCCTCGCGCGGCGCGAAGCCGGACAAGGGCGGTTCCTCGAAGGAGCGTGCCGCGAAGAAGCCCGGCGCGAGCGCGGCGGCGAAGCCCGAGGCGGGCGCGAAGGCCCCCCGCAAGGGCGACGGCGAGTACGGCGTCACGCGGCGCCGCGGCGAGGGGACGTACGCCCTGAAGGACGTGCCGTACATCCAGTACTTCGCGAGCGGCTACGCGCTCCACGCCGCGTACTGGCACGACGTCTTCGGCACGCCGCGCAGCCACGGCTGCATCAACATGTCGCCCATCGACGCCCACCGGGTGTTCCTGTGGACCGAGCCCCGCGTCCCGCCGGGATGGCACGCCATCAACACGGGCGAGGAGATGGGCGAAGGAACGACCATCATCGTGCACGAGTGAGAGGCGGGCGCCCGCTTCGGATACGGGCCCATCTCGACGTTTTCGGTGCTCGGCGTACAAGAGTACGCCTGTGCGCCGAAAACGCCGATCTGGGCCCGTCTCCTGTGCGGGCGACCGCCGCGATCGCCGTCTGGAGGAGAGAGAGGGCGCTTCAGAAGGCGCGGGGTGGAGCTGTGCGGAGGATGTCGTCGAGCGCGTCGTCTGCGGCGGCGGCGAGGGCGTCGAGGAGGGCGGCGAGGCGGTCGTGCTGCTCCGGCGTGAAGGGGGGCATGCCGAAGCGCGAGCGCACGCCGGCGAGGCGCAGCGCGAGGCCGGCGCCGTCCTGGTAGCCGGCGATCCAGGGGCCGCGGGCGAGCTCGTCGCAGATGCGACGGAGACGCGCTTCGAAGGCGGCGCGGTCGGCGAGCGCGGCGGGCGGGGAGGACGCGCCGGCGACGGACGGGGCGTCGGAGGGCGCGTCGGCGGGGGAGGGGGCGCGCCGCAGGAAGTGGTGGATGGAGGCGGCGGCCTCGCCGGGGGGGCCGTCGATGGCGGCGAGTCCGGCGCGGAGGGCGTCGAGGGCGGGCGCGAGCCCGGTGCGGCGCAGGAGGGCGCCGTCGAGGCACATCTCCCAGAGCACGTGGGCGAACAGCGCGAGCCGCGGCGCGCCAAGCGAGGCGCCGCGCAGCGCGTCGGCGAGGCGGCGCTCGCCCTCGACGAAGACGGGCGCGGCGTGGAACCAGCGGTCGAGGGCGACGTGGTGGTCGATGCCGGCCAGCACCTCGGCGACGCGCGGCGGCAGGGCGGCGGGGCGATCGGCTGCCCGCGAGGGCCTCACGCGCCGGTCGGCCATGCGCCAGAGATCCGGGAGCATCGCCCCCGCGCCGGCGGCGACCGATCCGAGGTCGCGTGCCGCGAGGTGGCGATGAAGCAGGAAATTCATGGGTTCAGGATGGCGCCGCCGCGCATGGCGGTCGACGGTAAGCTGACGCTGACTGACGCCAACTGACGCCAACTGACGGTCAACCGATGCCGCGCTCCCTCCCCCGCCTGTCGCTGTTCGAGTGGAACGACTCGCCGTGGTCTCCCGGTCCGCTGCGCGAGCTCATCATCGAGTCGCTGAGCCGGACGATCCGGTGGGGCGGCATGCTGCGCGGCCTGATCGAGCCGTTCTGGCGCTTCCTCGCCGCCTCGGGGGCGACCGAGGTGATCGAGCTCGGCGCGGGCGCGGCCGGGCCGTCGGAGGTGCTCATCGGCGAGCTCCTGCGCGCGGGCGCGACGCCGCCGCGGTTCGTGCTCACGGATCTCCTGCCGCAGCCGGAGGCGTGGGCGGCCGCCGCCGCGCGGCACCCGTCGTTCGTCGCCTTCGAGCCCTCGCCGGTGGACGCGACGCGCATCCCGCCGGCGCTCGCCGAGGGCCGCGCGCGGCTGATGATCAACGCCTTCCACCACTTCTCTCCCGATCTCGCGCGGGCGATCCTGGCCGACGCGGTGCGCGGCTCGTCCGGCATCTTCCTGTCCGAGGGGTTCGAGCGGACCCCGCTGGGGTTCTTGCCGATGGTCCCGGTCGGCGTCGCGGCGCTCGCCGCGAACCCGCTGCTCACGCGCCGCTCCCGGGCCGCCAAGGCGTGGCTCACGTGGGCGACGCCGATCGCCGCCGCGGCCAGCGTGTGGGATGGCGTGGTGAGCACGCTGCGCGTCTACTCCGAGGCCGAGCTGCGGGAGATGGTCGCCCCGCTCGGCGACGCGTTCACGTGGGAGTACGGCACCTACCGCTTCCCGCTCATGGGTAAGGGGTACTACTTCTTCGGCGTTCCCGCGCGATGAGCTGGCGCCGAGGGCGCTCGGCGATCCAGCGCAGGATCCTCCGCCGAGCAGCTCACCGGGGATGGGTGATCCAGCGGTATTTTTGCGGCCGGGGACGCCGGCCACTTTGTTGAAAAAAAATTGACCCGCTCCACCCACCCCCGCGCACAGGGGCGGAAGCTGGCGACGTGGGTCTCCGACGTCGTTCCATGCGGATTCGATGGCTTCTACCGCTCGGGAAAAGGGGCAAGACATGACGGCTTATCGACGGACCATGATGGCGGTATCGGCGCTCGTCGCCCTCGTGGCGGCGACCGCGTGTGCAGGGGGGACCGGCGACGCTGGTGACGCTGCCTCGGACGGCGCAGGGACGACGAGCGGCGGCGACGGGACGACGAGCGGCGGCGACGGGACGACGAGCGGCGGCGACTTCGGGCAGGGCCCCATCGGCGACATCGGGGGTAGCGCGAGCTCGGGCGGCGACCCGAGCACGGGCGGCGACGCCTGCGGCAGCGATCTCATCGCGATCGTGCGCGACTTCAAGGATACGCACCCGGATTTCGAGGGCCGGCCCGGGGAGGACCGGGGCATCGTGGAGGCTCAGCTCGGCGCGGACGGCAAGCCGGTCTATGCGGGCGGCGCCGAGGGCACGTTGACCACGAGCGGCAAGGAGGCCTTCGATCAGTGGTTCCGCGACGTGCCCGACGTGAACACCGCCATCCAGATATCCATCTCGCTCACGGACAACGGGAACGGCACGTCCACGTACGACAACTCCGACTTCTTCCCGATCGACGACATGGGGTTTGGCAACGAGGACCGGAGCCACAACTATCACTTCACGCTCGAGCTCCACACCACGTTTGAATACAAGGGTGGCGAGGTGTTCACCTTCTCGGGCGACGACGACCTCTTCACCTTCATCAACGGCCACCTCGCGATCGATCTGGGCGGTATTCACAAGCCGGAGAGCGCGACGATCGATCTCGACGCGCGCGCGCAGGAGCTCGGCATCACGCCGGGCAACAAGTACGCGCTCGACTTCTTCTTCGCCGAGCGCCGCACGATCGAGTCGAACTTCCGCATCGACACGTCCATCGGTTGCTTCACCCCGGTCGTCAACTGAGCTCGGTCGTCCGCTGACCCGGCGCGACCTGGCCCCACAGCGCCCTTCATTTCCCACCGTCCGCGTTCCTCGGCTCCCCGCCCCGCCCGCGCCGTATCCCCCAGCGGCTCGCGCCGGCCCCCCTTTCCCCCCTGGAGCGGCCGTCGAGGGGATGTGCGGGGCCGGGGCGCGCGTGGGGACGGGCCGCTGTCCGAGCACATCTTTGCCGCTCGTGCCTCCCTCGCGCAGCGAGGGAGGCACGAGCGGCCCTTGCGAGTTCGGCGGGGCCCCACGCGCGCCCCGGCCCCGCACATCCCCTCGACGGCCGCCGCTGCCACCTTGCTCGTGGTTCATCGCAACAGGTAGCCTAGGCAACGATGCAGGCCAGCGACCCGTTCGGCTGGGTAGGGTCGATCATCGACGGCCAGTTCGCCGTCGAGGCGCTGGCGGGCGAGGGAGCCTTCGGTGTCGTCTACCGGGCCCGGCACCTCGGCTTCGACGCGCCCGTCGCCGTCAAATGCCTCAAGATCCCCACGGGCCTGAGCCCCGACCAGCAGGACGGGTTCCTCGCGAAGTTCCGCGAGGAGGCGCGCCTGCTCCACCAGCTCTCGCGCCGGACGATGGGCATCGTCCAGGCGCTCGACATCGGCGCCGCCGCCGCGCCGAGGGGGCCCTGGACCCCGTATATCGTCATGGAGTGGCTCGAGGGCGAGACGCTCGAGCAGGACCTCAAGCGCCGCCGCGCCGAGAACGTCCCGCCGCGGAGCCTCGGCGAGGCGATCAAGCTCCTCGCGCCCGTCGCCTCCGCGCTCGCCGTCGCGCACGACGGGAACGTCTCGCACCGCGACGTCAAGCCGGCCAACCTGTTCCTGCTCGGCGATCGCATGAAGGTGCTCGACTTCGGGCTCGCCAAGGTCTTCTCCGAGACACCGAAGTTCGCCGAGGCGCTCGTCCAGACGGGACGAACGTTCCGCGCCTTCACGCCGCAGTACGGCGCGCCGGAGCAGTTCAGCCCACGGTTCGGCGCCACCGGGCCCTGGACCGACGTCTACGCGATGGCGCTCATCCTGATCGAGGTCGCCAGCGGTCAGCCTGCGCTCTGCGGCGCCGACGTCATCCAGCTCTTCGTCGCGTCGAGCGATGAGGCGATCCGGCCGAGCCTCCGCGCCCGCGGGGTGAACGCGAGCGTCGACGTCGAGGCGGTCCTCGGCCGCGCGCTCGCGATCCACCCGTCGCAGCGGTTCCACAACCTCGGCGAGATGTGGTCCGCCCTGGAGGCCGCCCAGCGCGCGAGCGTCGTCGTTGTCGCGCGCGACACCCTGCGCGCGCCCGCCTTCAGCCCGGGCGCGAGCGACGACGATCCCGACGGGCTGCTCGACTTCGCCGCCGTCCACGTCCCGCCGTTACCCCCGCCGCCGTCGCTGTCGCTGCCGCCGTCGTCGCGGCGGCCGCCGTCGCGGCGGCCACCGTCGCTGCCGCCGCCGTCGCCGCCGCGGTGGGCGCCGGAGAGCAGCGGGGTGAGGGGGACCGTGAGCCCCGATCGCAGCGCGCCGAGGGGGCGGGCCGTCGTGCCGTTCGAGGGCGGAGAGCACCGGATCTGCACCGTCCTCTTCGCCGATCTGTCCGAGGTGACCGCGCTCTCGTCGCGGCTCGATCCCGAGGACGTGAAGGACGTCGTCGACCGCTGCTACCAGGTGCTCGCGGAGCACGTCGAGCAGATGCACGGCGTCGTCGAGCGGCCCATCGGCGGGCGCGTCATGGCCGTCTTCGGCGTCCCCCGCTCGACCGACAACGACGCCGAGCGCGCGATCGTCGCGGCGCTCGGGGCGCAGGCCGCGATCCCGAAGCTCACGCTGCCGCGCGCGGCGCGCTCGGTCCGCCTCTCGGTGCGGATCGGGATCACGACCGGCCGGGCCTTCGTCGGCAGCGGGGGCTCGGCGCGCCAGGACCTCGCCGTCGTCGGCGACGCGGTCGACGGCGCCGCGCGCCTCCAGCAGCTCGCGCCGCGCGGCGCGATCGTGATCGGCCGCGACACCCACCGCCTCGTCCTCGGGCGCTTCAGGATGGAGCCCTTCGAGGGGATCGCCGTCGCGGGCCGCGCCGCGCCCGAGCCCCCCGCGCGCGGCGCGGTGCCGCCGATGTACCGCGTGCTCGGCGAAGGCCCGCTCCACCTCGCGTTCGCGCCGCCCGATTTTCACGGGCTCGCGACGCGCCTCGTC
Source organism: Sorangium sp. So ce406 (assembly GCF_051474675.1). NCBI lineage: Bacteria > Pseudomonadati > Myxococcota > Polyangiales > Polyangiaceae > Sorangium > Sorangium sp. So ce406. Next base: position 3,967,845 of record NZ_CP150340.1, read on the forward strand.
GGGCGCGGCGCGGAGATGCAGCGCCTGTGCGATCTCGTCGAGACCGCCTTCCACGAGCGGCGGCCGCGGCTCGTCACGCTGGTCGGCGCGCCCGGCGTGGGCCGGACGCGGATGCTCGCCGAGCTCGTCGCGGAACTCGGGGGCGGGGCGGAGCGCGGCGGGGCAGCGCGCGGCGGGTCCAGCCCCGAGCACGGCCTCGCCTCCGCGCTGCCCGGGGAGCCGTTCGTCCTGCCGGCGCAGTGTTCGGCGCTCGCGCAGGAGACGAGCTACGGGCTGGCCGGCACGCTGCTGCGCCGGTGGTTCGGGATCCACGAGGCCGATCCGGCCCAGGTCATCCTGCGGAAGCTGCGCCGCGGGCTGCGCTGGCTGCGGCTGCGCGCCGCGCGCTCCCGCGCCCGCGCCGAGCGCGAGGCCGCCGGCGCGGGGGCCCGGGCCGCGCTCGGGGGCGCGTCGCCCGTCGTCACCCGCGCGACGTCCGTCCCCCTGCGCGGGCCGATCAGCTCGACCGTGAGCGGGCGCAGGGGCGCCGGCGCCGTGCAGTACGAGGACGACGACGAGCTCGATCCGTCGCCATCGCTTGCGAGGCCGCTCGGATCGAGCGATCTCGAGGACATCCTCGCCCGGCTGGCGGCCATCCTCGGCGCGCGGCCAGCGCCCGCCGGGCTCCTCGACACCGCGGCGCGCGGCAGCGTCCTGGCGAAGCGCCGGATCGCGTCCGCGCTCGCGCACCTGGTCACGTTCGCGCTCGAGCGGACGCCGATGGTGATCGTCTGCGACGACCTCCAGTGGGCCGACGACGCGACGCTCGATCTGCTCGAGGAGCTCGTGGCGCACGCCGAGGGGCTGCCGCTCTGCGTGGTGTGCGCCGCGCGCCCCGAGCTCTACGAGCGCCGCCCGGACTGGGGCATCGCGAAGGAGGCCTACGTCCGCGTCGACGCGCTCCCGCTCGCGCGGCGGCACACGGAGGAGATGATCCGCGACCGGCTCCGCGCCGTCTCCGAGCTGAGCCCCGACCTCGTGCGCGCGCTCGCCGAGCGCGCCGAGGGCAACCCGCGCACCGTCGAGGAGATGCTCCAGCACCTCGTGGACGCGGGCGCCATCGAGGCCGAGGGGGGCGCGTGGCGCGTGCGCGAGGACGCGCTGGGCACGCTGAGCTTGCCGCCGACGGTGCACGGCGTCGTCCAGGCGCGCCTCGACCGGCTCGACGCCGACGCGCGCGGGCTCCTCGCGCAGGCCGCGGTCGTCGGTCGGACCTTCTGGGAGGGCGCGGTCGAGCGGCTCCGGAACGACGCCCCGCAGGCGCGCTCGCCGATGTCGAGCGAGCGCATCCTCGCGGAGCTCCAGGATCTCGATCCGCCGTTCTCGGTGCGCCACGGCGGCGGCGCGTCCACCGGCGAGCTGCTCGCGCGCCTGTGCGAGCGCCAGCTCATCCGGCTGCGCTCCCCCGCGACGTTCCCGGGCGAGCGCGAGTACGTCTTCGCGGAGCAGGCGACGTGCGAGGTCGCCTACGAGATGCTGAGCCTCAAGATCCGCCGGCGCATCCACCTGCTCGTCGCCGACTGGCTGGAGCTCCGGGCGCCGGGCGACGAGGGCGCCGCGCTGCTCGCCCACCATTACGATCGGGGCGGCGATCTGCGGGCCGCGGCGGCGGCGTACGCCCGCGCCGCGACGTACGCCGCCGCGATCGGCGAGGGCGCCGAGGCGACCCGCCACGCGGCGCGGGCCCGCGAGCTGCGCGAGGAGTTCGAGGCCGACGAGGCGTAGCGCCGGGCCGCGTCGATGCTCGGCGCTCCGCGCGCGCCCTCGCGCTCCGCGCGTCAGCGCTTGCCGTGCCGCAGCCTCGGCAGCCGGGCGCCTGACACGAGCAGCGCGTGGCGCAGGGCGTCCTCCAGCTCGGCGAAGGTCTCGAACGTCCGCGCGTCGCTGCCGAGCTCGACGATCGCCTGCGCGACCCTCGGGGAGATGCCCGAGATGAGGCAGCGGCTGCCGAGCAGGCTCGCGGCGCGGGCGACCTGGAGCAGGTGGTCGACCGTCGGCGCGTCCACGTCCTCCACGCCGGTCAGATCGAGCACGGCGAAGTGGGCCTGCGTGCGGACGATCTCCCCGAGCAGCTTCTCCATGATCTGCGTGGCCCGGCCGCTGTCGAGCGCGCCGATGATCGGCAGCACGAGGACGCCCTCCCACGCCTGGATGATCGGCGTCGAGAGCGCGCGGATCGCCTCCTGCTGCTGGCGCAGGACGCTCGCGGTCCGCTCGCGCTCGGCGTTCTCCTCGGCGAGCATCCGGTTCTTGCCCTCGAGCTCCTCCGCGTACGCCTCGAGGCGCTCGATCGACTGGCGGAGCTGGTCCTCGAGCCGCTTGCGATCGGTCGTGTCCCGCATCGTCACGGCCACGCCGTTCTGGATCGGCACGATCTGATGGTGCACCCAGGCGCCCGGGCGCGACGGCTGACCGGGCGGCGCGGGCAGGAGGACTTCCTCCTCGAGCGGTGCCCCCTTCCGGACGACGCGCAGGCACCTGTCGAGGAGGACGCCGGCCTCCGGCGAGTGACCGAGCTCCGACAGGCGCTGGCCGAGGAGCTCCTCGCGCGGCATCGAGAGCATCGCCGCGGCGCGCGCGTTGAGCCCCGTGATCACGAGATCGGCGACCTCCTCGCGCCCGTCGCGCCGGCAGATCATCGTGAGGAAGGCGTCCATGCTGGCCTCGACGGCCGCGTGGAACCGCGCCTCGCTCTCCCGTCGCTGCTCCTCGGCGCGCCGGCGATCGGTGATGTTCTCCGCGACGATGAGCAGGTTCGTGGCGTCGCCGGCGCCCGGGATCGTGCTGACGTGGTTCGCGTACCACGCCCGCTCGCCGTTCGCCCCGAGCCCGACCACCTCGTAGCGCGCCCGCTCGCCGGTCTGGAGCGCGGTCTGGAGCGCCTGCCTCACCGTGTCGTGGTACTCCGGCGCCGTGAAATCGTAGACGGTCCTGCCGAGGACCTCCTCCTTCCGGACCGCCGGATACAGCCGGTTCACGGAGACGATCCTCGCGTCGTTGTCGGCCACGATCAGGATGTGCGGGATGCCCTCGTACAGGGCGCGCAGCTTCTCCTCGGACTCGCGGAGCGCCAGCTCGGCGCTCTTGCGCCGCGTCACGTCGCGGGCGACGAAGTAGACGAGCCCCTCGTCGAGCGCGAGCATCGCGTTCCACTCGAGCCACCGGTACGAGCCGTCCTTGCAGAGGAAGCGGTTCTCGTAGGTCAGCGTCTGCGCGCCCGTCGAGAACGTATCGGTCTCGGAGAGGGTGCGCGCCCTGTCCTCGGGGTGGATGAAGTCGACGTACGGCCGGCCCATCAGCTCCTGACGGCTGAAGCCGAGCGTGCGCTCCCACGAGGGGCTGAGCTCCTTGAAGCGCCCGTCGAGCGTGGCCGTGCCGAGCATGTCGACGGCGAGCGCGTAGAGCCGCCGCTGCTCCTTGTCCTCCTCGCGAACGACGGCGCGCAGGACGGGCCCGGCGCCGTCGGCGAGGGCGAGCCGCGCGAGCTGCGTATCGGCCTGGACGAAGCCCCCGCCCGGGCGCCGGTAGAGCCAGCGGAACCGCTGCGGCTCGCCGCGGCTCGCCGCCTCGATCTTCTGCTTCAGCCCTTCTGCGGAGGCCTGGCCATCGGGCTGGAGGAGCGGTGACAGATCCGCGAGCTCGCGCCCGAGGAGGCCCTGCGCGGGCCCCGAGAACAGCCGCGTCGCGCTCGGGTTGGCGTCGATCACGCGGCCGTCCTCGAGGAGCAGGAGCGCGTCCTCGGCCGCCTCGAACGCGGCGCGGTGGAGATCACGGTGGCTCATGGCCGACGCCGCCCGCTGTCAGGAGCGCCACGCTGCTGGATTGTCCTCTCGACCTCGATCGCCAATCGGCACCTCGAGCGGCCGCCGTCCCCACCGCTCGGTCGCTGCCGCAACGGCGCATTGTGCAGGAACCCCCGTGAGAGATCGAGATCGATGCGCCGCGCAGCTCGCCCGCGCGCCGGTCGTCGCGCGCTGGTCATGCGCTGTTGGCCGCCTGCCATCTATCTTCCGCCTCTGTCCGTCTGCCGTCCGTCTGCCCCGACGACCCTGTCGCGCGCCCCTCACGCCGCGCGTCGTGGTAGCGTGGGTGTGTGTCGGGGAGGTTTCCTTCTGCACGGCCTGCTGGCGGGGGGCCAGCGCGCGGCGTGAGGGGCGCGCGATGATCTCCGAGGCGTGCGGCCTCTGTGCGTGGCCGGCGAGCCTCGTGGTCGAGGACGTGCAGCGGCACAAGAGCGCGCTCATCGACGTCGCGTTGCAGATGCGCGCCGACGGCAAGGAGCCGCTCGCGCGCGTGGCCTTCCGGGGCGCGCTGTACTGGCAGCGGTGGCTCCTGACGAAGGAGCCTGGCCTCCACGAGGAGGCGCGCGTCGTCTCCGGGCTCGAGTTCGCGCGCGAGGCTGGCGACTGGAAGGAGGCCGATCTGCTCGTCGCGCACGCCGACCGGTCGAGCGCGCTCGCGCAGCTGCCTTTCGTCGAGCACTGGAAGAAGCTTGTCGCGCAGCACTTGCCGGAGCAGGTGAGCGACGAGCACGAGCTCGAGGAGGCGTTCCAGGAGTTCCGCCGTCACCCCAGCGAGCAGGCTGCCGAGGGCGTGCGTCGTTGCGCGACGGCGATCGCGCCGCTCGGCTCGCCGGTCCCGGTGCACACCATCCTCGCGCGTGTCGCGACGGGCCTCGGTCAGACCGACGAGGCCGAGTTCCACCTCGCCGCGCTCGTCGTCTGCCGCCCGCTCTGGATCCCCTACGTCGTCCAGCTCGCCGAGCACCAGGCGAAGCTCGACCTCCCCCGCGCGCTCCGCACGATCGAGGCCGCGCGCCGCCTCTTCGGCCCCGACTTCTGGCTACCGCTGTAGACCTCGCCCCCCGACCGAGGCGCGCCCGCGCACCGCGCATCCCCTCCACGCCGGCCGGTTCAGGCCAGCGCCAGCGTCCTCATCCACCCGTTGATCCGCGCCCCCGCCGGCTTGGGCCACCCCATCCGCGCGAACCGCTCCAGCAGCTGCGGCGTGTGGTCCCCCGTCCGGCTGTCCTTGAAGGACGCCCGCGCCGCGTCGAGCTCCCGCGCCGCCTCGTGGAACCGCCCCTCGTGGTACGCGAGCCACGCGAGCGTCAGGTGCCGGTGCTGCCGCGGCTCGGCCTCGGCGAGCGCCACCGCCTCGCACGCCACGAGGTGCTCCCGCGCCTGCTCCGCGTCCCCGCGGTGCAGCGCGATCTGCGCGAAGAGCAGCCGCGCCTCGACGAGCCCCCAGGGGTCCGCCAGCGTCTCGTAGATCCTGCCGGCCGCGAGCGCGTGGTCCTCGGCGAGCTCCGGCGCGCCCGCGTCGAGCGCCACCATCGAGAGGAGCCGCTCGCACCCCGCCTCGCCGCGCGGGTTCGCGAGATCGCGGAAGCTCTGCCGCGCCGCGAGCGCGCCCGCGCGCGCCGCCTCGAAGTGCCCGAGGCGGTGATCCACGTGCGACAGCGTCAGGTCGCACTGCGCGAGCCCGAGCCGGTAGCCGATCGCGTCGAAGTCGGCCCGCGCCGTCGTGAGCAGCGCCCGCGCCGCCTCGGACAGCGCCCCGGCCTGCTCGACCATGCTCTGGAGGAGCAGGCACTGCGCCCGGCCGAGCCGATCGCCGACCTCCAGGAACCGCGCCTCGCCCGACGCGAGCACCGCCCGCGCGCGGGTGTGCTCGCCGAGCTGGTAGTCGATCTCCCCGAGCAGCACCTCGCACTGCGCCTGCCCGTGGCGGTGGCCGATCTCGTCGAAGATCGCGTGCGCGCGCGCCACGAGCCGCCGCCCCTGCGCCTCCGCGCCGACGTCCGACGCGATGTGCCCGAGCAGGCGCAGGCAGTGCGCCTGGTTCTCCCGATCGCCCGCGTGCTCGAAGATGCGCCGCGCCTCCTCCGCGTCGCGCCGCGCCTCGTCGAGCCGGCCGGCCAGCCGCAGCGCCTCCGACCGGAAGCGGAGCTGCGTCCCGAGCCGCGTCCCGGTCAGGATGGGCCGCGTCTCCACGCCGCCCCGGAGCCCCGGGCGCGAGTCGCTGCCCGGCAGCTTGCCGTCGAGCACCGCGAGATCGCGCAGCGTCGCCGAGATGTCGCGCGAGCTCTGCCAGTGCGCCGCCACGTGCGCGTGCATGAGGTCCGCCGCCTCGTCGGTGTCGCCGGCGCGCAGCAGGTTGACCACCCGGTGCCGGAGGATGCGGCGGCTCGACGCCGCCGGGTGCGCCCCGAGCGCGTCGGCGGCCGCGCGGAAGACGCGCGCCGCGTCCGGCTCGAGGAAGAGCTGCGAGAGGAGGTGCTCCTGGAGCAGCGCGTGCGGCCAGCGCAGCCGGTCGCCCACGGCGAGGAGGATCTGCGCGCGCTGCATCGCCGCGATCGCGCGGTCCGCGGGCACGTCGAGCGCCTCGAGCAGCGCGCGCAGGATCTCGCGCCGGATGTCGCCGCCGAGCGCCGCCGCGGCGCGCGCGCCGCACCGGAGCTCGGCGGGCAGCGCCGCGAGCCGCTCCTCCCAGAGGTCGGCGGTGGTCGACGCCTGCACCGCCATCGACCCGCGCGGCACGAAGTACTTGCCCGCGCGGAGCTGGAGGTGGCCGCCGCCCGCCCACGCGTGCAGGAGCTGCAGCGCGAAGAGCGGGTTGCCCTTGCTCCGCGCCGTCGCCGCCTCGGCCGCCGCGTCGTCGAGCGGCAGCGTCTCGCGGAGCAGCGCGTGCGTCTGCGTCGGGTTCAGCGGGGCGACGTCGAGCCGCTCGCCGCCGTACGCCGCGAGCGCGCCCTCCAGCCGCCGCGCCGCCGCCGGATCGCACTCGACCGCCTCGCTCCGGACGGTCGCCACGACGAGCAGGCCGAGGTTCGGCGCGTCGCGGTGGAGCGTGAGGAGCCCCTCGAACGTCGTCGACGAGGCGTAGTGCAGGTCGTCGAGCCACAGCAGCACCGGCCGATCGCGGCCGATCCGCTCCAGCGTCTTGCGGATGATCAGCCAGCGGAGCTCCGGGCGATCCAAGCGGAAGCGCTTCCCCGTCGGGCCGACCGCCTCGCTGCCGGGGGGCGACGGCTTGATCCACTCGGCGGTCGCGGCGACCCACGTCTTGCCGACCTCGTCCTCGGGCGGGACCTCCCAGAGGTTCATCAGCACCTTCTCGACGATCTCCCGCTCCGCCCGCTCCAGCCGGTAGTGCTGGGTCACCGCGCCGAGCACGCCGTCGAGCGGCGCCGCGATCCGCCGGTAGCGCGCGCGGAGCGGCACCATGAGCGCGCGCTCGTGGACCTCCTCGCAGAGCCACTCGGCCAGCCGGCTCTTGCCGACGCCGGCCTCGCCCGCGAGCAGCACGAACCGGTGCATCGCCTTCGGCGCGTCGACCATCTCGGCCACGACCTCCATGAGGCGCGCCCGCTCGCCGGTGCGCGCCACGAACGGGCTCGGCCGGAGGGCGAGCAGGCCCGTGGTGGTCACGGACGGCGGCGGATCGTCGTCTGGAGGCTCGATCAGCTCGGGCGTGAGCAGCTCCTTGCGGCTGGGGGGCAGCCGGCCGCTCGTCAGGAGCGCGATCGGCAGCGGCGTGGCGGCCACGTTCACGTCGCTGCGCGGCTCGAACCGCTTCCAGACCCGCCGCGCGTCGCCCGCGAAATCGAACCGGTGCCACGGCCGCTTCGCGAGCAGCCGCTTCGCGAACTTCGCGACGTCGGCGGGCACCTCGGGCGGCAGCGGCAGATCCGGGATCGGCGCGCTCCGGTGCTGCTGGAGGAGCTCCTCGTTCGTGCCGTCGTAGACCTCGCCGCCGGCGAGCAGCGCGTAGAGGATGCAGCCGAGCGCGTAGAGATCCGTCGGCGGCCCGACGTGGGGCGCCGCGAAGCGGATCTGCTCGGGCGCCATCCAGCCCGGGGTGCCGGCGCCCCAGCGCACCGTCGGCTCGCTCTCCCGGGAGCCGTCGAGCCGGTGATCGATCCGGTCCTGGATGAGCCAGGCGAGCCCGAGGTCGAGCACGTGCACGATCGGCGGCTCGCCGCCGTGCTGCAGGTCGACGAGGACGTTCGACGGCTTCAGATCGCCGTGGATCACGCCGCGCGCGTGCGCGTGCGCCAGCGCGCCGAGGACCTGGTCGATGGCGCTCCAGATGATCGGCCAGGGCAGGGGGTTCTCGAGCCGCGCGAGGTAGAGCCACTCGTGGAGCGAGCGCCCCGGGACGGCGTCCATCACGAGGTACGGCGTTCCGTTGGTGAGCGCCCCGAAGTCGCGGGCCTTCACGAGCGCCGGGTGCGAGAGCCCGGCGAGCGCGCGGGCCTCCTCCTGGAACCACCAGGCGTCCTCGGGGCGCGCGGCCGTGCCCGGCCGATCGAGCAGCTTCACCGCGACGCGCTCGTCGATCACGAGATCGCGGCAGAGATAGACGACGCCCATGCCGCCGCGACCCAGCTCGCGACGGACCTGATAGCGACCGGCCAGGATGGTGCCCGGTAAAAAGCCTTCTTCGGACATGGCGGAGAGCGGTCCGATGATAGCCGTGCCGGCCGTGCCCGGTAGGCTCATCTCGCCGGGGTGGCTCGGGGGCGCTCGGCCCCAGTTCGTCGTGTCGCGGCAGCGCAGCGATGCTAGCTTCCGGCCATGGATGCTGCCGTTCGCGTGCTCGCGTTCGCCGGCGCGAGAGATGTCCTCGGCGCCGGAGAAGTCGCGCTGCCGCTCGCCGGCCCCTGCACGGCGGCGGAGCTCCTCGACCACGTCTGCGCCCGATATCCTGGGCTCATCCCCTACAAAGGCTCGATCCGGGTCGCGGTGAACGGCGTGTATGCGACGCCGAGCGATCCTGTAGGTTTCGGCGATGAGGTGGCGCTCATCCCACCTGTGGCGGGCGGCTAGGGAGACCCGCGAGGGACGACATGCCTTCTTCGACTGGCCTCGATCCGGCGCCCACATCAGCGGATGCATCGGCCCTGCGGCGGCGCTCGCTGCCGCTCCTCGCGGGGGGCGAGGCGGGGCGCCGCGCCGTCATGATCCCGTACCGCGACGGCGCCGCCGAGGCGCCCGGCGCTCGCGCGGCGCCCCCGCCGCGGAGCGTGCGCGTCTCCGTCACGGACCGGTGCGACTTCGCCTGCACCTACTGCCGCCCGTCGCGCCATGACGGCTACGCCGACGGCCGGCTCATGACGCCCGCCTGGCGCACCATGTTCGAGGCCCTGCGCGACGCCGGCGTCCGGCGGGTCCGCCTGACCGGCGGCGAGCCGCTGCTCCACCCCGACATCGTCTCCATCGTCGCGTGCCTCGCCTCGCTCGGCTTCGACGATCTGGCCCTCACGACGAACGCGTCGCAGCTCGCGCGGCTGGCCGGGCCGCTGCGCGACGCCGGGCTGCACCGCCTGAACGTCTCGATCGACACCCTCGATCCGCAGCGTTTCCGCGAGGTGACGCGCGGCGGTGACCTCGCCCGCGTGCTGGAGGGCCTCGACGCGGCGGTCGCGGCGGGCTTCTCCTCCATCAAGCTGAACACGGTCGTCCTCCGCGGGGTGAACGACGACGAGATCGAGCGCCTCGCGCTGTGGGCCTGGGAGCGGCGGATGATCCCGCGCTTCCTCGAGGTGATGCCGATCGCCGAGGGGGCCAGGCTCGTCGGCGATCACCTCGTCACGGCGGCCGAGATGCGGGCGCGGCTGGCCGAGCACCTCCTGCCGGAGGAGGCGGTCACCGATCCGGGGCTCGGCCCGGCCCGGTACGTCCGGGCCCGCCGCGACCCGTCGCTCCGCGTGGGGTTCATCTCGGGCACGAGCGACACGTTCTGCGAGAGCTGCGACCGCCTGCGCGTCTCGTCGACGGGCGTGCTCCGGCCGTGCCTCGCCACCGACGACGGGGTCGACGCCTCGCGCGAGGCGAGGGCCGGCGATCGGGCGGCGATCCGCCAGCGCCTCGACGAGGCGTGGCGCCTCAAGCCGGACGGCACGGTCTGGAAGGGGTGCACCGAGGAGACGGCGTCCTCGGTGTCGATCCGCGCGATCGGCGGCTGAGTCGGCGGCTGAGGCGGTGTCTTGCGCGCCGGCTGACCGGCGCGGCTCCGGGGCACGGTTCGGCTTCCGGTCCCGCGGCTCGCCGTGTCAGATTCCGGATCGATGTCGCGAACCCCCGAACACCCCGGCGAGGGCCAGGCGCTCTCGACCCACCTCTCCCCGAGCGGCGAGGCCCGCATGGTGCCTGTCGAAGGCAAGCCCGTCACGCACCGCCGCGCGGTCGCGTCGGGCGCCGTGCGCATGCGCCCCGAGACCATCGCGAGGGTCGCGCGCGACGACGCGCCCAAGGGCGACGTGCTGGCCGCGGCGAGGATCGCGGGGATCATGGCGGCGAAGCGCACGCCGGAGCTCATCCCGCTCTGCCACGGCATCGCGCTCACGCACGTCGCGGTCCAGCTCGACGTGGACGAGCCCTCCGCCGCGATCCGCGTGACCGCCGCCGCGGAGGCGCTCGATCGCACCGGCGTCGAGATGGAGGCGATGGTCGCGGTGAGCGCCGCCTGCCTGACGATCTACGACATGCTGAAGGGCATCGACCGCGAGATGGTGATCTCGGAGATCAAGCTCCTCGAGAAGAGCGGGGGCCGCTCCGGCCATTTCCAGAGGAGCGCGCCGTGAGCCGGATCCGCACCGAGCCGCTCCGCCTCGACGAGCTGATCGCCGCCGTGTCCCACCCCGGCGCGGGCGGCATCGCCACGTTCCTCGGCGTCGTTCGCGACGTGAACGACGGCCGGTCCGTCACGCTGCTTGAGTACGAGGCCTACGGCGCGATGGCCGAGGCCGAGCTCGAGCGGATCCTGGCGGAGCTCGCCGCGGAGATCCCCGGCGTGCGCGTCGCCGCGACGCACCGGATCGGCGCGCTCCAGATCGGCGACGTCGCCGTGGCCTGCGCCGCGAGCGCGCCGCACCGGGGCGAGGCCTTCCGCGCGTGCCGCCTGCTCATCGATCGCATCAAGGCGCGCCTGCCGATCTGGAAGCGCGAGCACGGCCCGGACGGGCCTTACTGGGTCGGCTGGGAGGACGCCCGCTGCGGCGGCGAGCACGAGGAGCATCACGGGCACGCGCACGGCCACGGCGGCGGCGCCGCGCCGCCGGGCGGCGTGGGCGCCTAGCGCATCCGCAGGCCTGGCGGCGGCGGCCGCGTGGAGAGCGGATCGTTCTCCTTCAGGCGGTTGTTGTGCCGGATGTCCGTCCCCTTCACGAGGAACACCACCGACTCCGCGATGTTCATCGCGTGATCGGCGATGCGCTCCAGGTACTTCGCGATCGACTGGATGCGCGTGGCCCGGTACACGGTGCTCGGGTCGCGGCTCATCGTGTGGAGCACCTCCTGGAAGATGCGGGCGTAGTGCTCGTCGATCACGTCGTCGCGCGTGAGGAGCTCCTTCGCGCGATCGCAGTCGCGGGCGACCAGCGCGTCGAGCGCCTCGTGCACCACCTCGATCGCCTCGTCGGAGAGGCCCTGCAGCTCCGCCGCCGGCGCGAGCGGCGGCTCCTCGTTGAGCTCTTGCACCCGCTCGCAGACGTTCACCACGAGATCGCCGATGCGCTCCAGGTCGGTGACGATCTTGAGCGCCGTGGTGACGAAGCGCAGGTCGGAGGCGACGGGCTGGCGCGTCGCGAGGATCCTCATGCACAGCTCGTCGACCTCGCACTCCAGGCTGTTGATCCGGCGGTCGAGCCGGATCGTCGCCTTGGCGAGGCCCGTGTCGCGCGTCGCGAGCGCGGTCGAGCCCTTCTGGATCATCTCCTCGACCAGGCTGCCCATCAGCAGCAGCTTCTCTCGCAGCGTCCGTAGCTCGTGCTCGTAGACCTTGCTCGTGTGCGACGTCGGCATGAATCTCCCCGTTCCCCTCAGCCGAACTTACCGGTGACGTAATCTTCGGTCTTGCTTTCCTTGGGGTTGGTGAAGATGGTCTGCGTCCTGTCGAACTCCACCAGATCCCCCATGTAGAAGAAAGCCGTGTAGTCAGAGCACCGCGCGGCCTGCTGCATGTTGTGTGTGACGAGCACGCAAGTATACCGCTGCTTCAGCTCGTCGATGAGCTCTTCGACGCGCGCGGTCGCGATCGGGTCGAGCGCTGAGCACGGCTCGTCGAGCAGGATGACCTCGGGCTCGACGGCGAGCACGCGCGCGATGCAGAGTCGCTGCTGCTGGCCGCCGGAGAGCGAGAGGCCGGACTGGTCGAGCTTGTCCTTCACCTCGTCCCAGAGCGCGACCTGGCGCAGGCACTTCTCGACGAGGCCTGTAGGGTCCTTCACGGAGTTGCCGTTCAGCTTGTGGCCGGCGAGGACGTTCTCGCGGATCGACATGGTGGGAAACGGGTTGGGCTTCTGGAACACCATGCCGACGCGGCGCCGCAGCCGCACCGGGTCGACCGCCTTGTCGTAGATGTTCACGCCGTCGATCATGACGGAGCCCTTCGCCGTGGCCCCGGGCACCTGCTCGTGCATCCGGTTGAGGCAGCGCAGGAAGGTCGACTTGCCACAACCGGACGGCCCGATCACCGCCGTGACGTGGCCATCCGGGATGTCCAACGTGATGTCGTGGATGGCGTGGAATTTGTGGAAATAGGCATTCAGCCGCGTGACGCTGATCTTCGCTGGCGGCGCCTGGGGCTCGGGCTCGACGGAATGGCCGTCGATGCCGTTGGCGTCGAGCCCTCTGCGGCGCTGACTGATCTGTGCATTGTGCGGCGAGTCAAACGAGCTCATCGAGTGCCTTTTAACGCGCTTTGACGCTCCGGGACGTGACGATGCGGGCGAGCAAATTCAGGAAGAACACGATGGCGATCAGCACGAGCGCGCCAGTCCAGGCCTCCTGCTGCCACTTCGCGTAGGGCGATGTCGCGTTGCGCCAGATCTGCACGGGGAGCGAGGCGATCGGGCGATCGACGGCGAAGCTCCAGTACTGGGAGCCGAGCGCGGTGAGGAGCACCGGCGCGGTCTCGCCGGCGATGCGGGCCACGGCGAGCATCACGCCGGTGCCGATGCCGGGAGAGGCCGTGCGGAGCACGACGAGGAGGCTCGTGCGCCACTCCGGGACGCCGAGGGCGAGCGACGCCTCGCGGAGGTGCGCGGGCACGAGCTTGAGCAGCTCCTCCGTCGTGCGGGTCACCGTCGGGAGCATCACGATCGCGAGCGCGATGCCGCCGGCGAGCGCGGAGAACCGCTTCATCGTGACCACGACGAGCGCGTAGATGAACACGCCGATGGTGATCGACGGGACGCCGCCGAGCACGTCCGCGATGAACCGGATGGCGCTCGCGAGCTTGCCCCGGCCGATCTCGGCCAGGTAGATGCCGGCGAGGATGCCTGTCGGGAGCCCGATGCCGGAGCCGATGGCGATCAGGAGGAGCGTGCCGACGACCGCGTTGCCCATGCCGCTCCGCTCGTCGCCGACCGGCTTCGGGAGCTGGGTGAAGAAGTCGAGGGACAGCCCGCTGAGGCCCTTGCTGACGACGTAAATGAAGATGAGGAGCAGCGGGACCAGGACGACGACGGCGCTCGCGGCGCAGAGCCCTTCGAAGAAGTAGCCGCGGGCGCGGCGCAGGCGCTCGCCGGGGGCGGGCGCGAGCAGCGTGCGCCGGGGGGCGCTGGACGGCCTGACGACGGGGGGAGAGGTCGTGCTGCTCATGCGCGTCGCTCCAGCTTGCTCTTCGTCGAGCTCACCAGCCACCGCGCGAAGAGGTTGAGGAGGAGGGCCACCCCGAAGAGGAGCAGCGCGATCTCGGAGAGCGCCGACACGTACATGTCGCTGGTCGCCTCGACGAACTCGTTGGCGATGACGCTCGACATCGAGTACCCGGGGTGGAAGATCGAGGCGCTCACCTTCGGGACGTTGCCGATCAGCATCGTGACCGCCATGGTCTCGCCGAGCGCCCGGTTCAGCCCGAGGATGATGGCCCCGATGATGCCCGAGCGCGCGGACGGCAGGACCGCGTAGCGGATGGTGTCCCACGCGGACGCGCCCAGGCCGACCGCCGCCTCGCGGTGGAGCTGCGGGACCGCCTGCATCACCTCCCGTGACACCGACGTGATCGTGGGGACGATCATGATCGCGAGGATGACGCCCGCGGCGAACATGCCGAAGCCGAGCGGCGGGCCCTCGAAGAGGGGCAAGTAGCCGAAGTACTTGATGAGGACCGGCTCGACGGTGTCCCGGAGCCAGGGTCGAAGCACCGCGATGCCCCAGAACCCGTAGACGACGCTCGGGATCGCCGCGAGCAGCTCGACCAGGAAGCCGAGCGGCTTGCGGATCCGGTGGGGCGCCAGATCCGAGAGGAAGATCGCGAGCCCGAGCGAGACGGGGACCGCGAGCGCGATGGCGATCAGCGACGTGACGACCGTGCCGTAGATGAACGGCAGCGCGCCGAACTGCTCGCGCGCGGGGTCCCACACCATCCCGGTGAGGAACCCGAGGCCGAACTTGTCGATCGAGAGCCGCGATGACCGGACGAGCTCCAGCACCATCAGCAGGGGCACCGCGAGCACCGTCAGGCCGAACACCGTCAGGATCGCGCGGAACGCTCGGTCTGCGCCGCGCGCCCCGCCCACCGCGTCGCCTCCTGTCATCGACGGGGCAGCTTGTTGCATCGGGACTTCTACCGTGCTCATGACCTACCTGCGCGCACCGCGGCGGCGACGCCCGGCGGAACCGCCGCTCGCGCCGCGCGCGGGCCTTCCTTCGGGGTTACTACGGGGCGAGCAGCGGCTTGCCGTCGGGGCCCACCAGCGCGGCGAGCTTCGCGTTGACCTTCTCCACGACGGCCGTGGGCAGCGGCGCATAGTGGAGATCGTTGGTGAACTTCTGGCCGTCCTGCATCGCCCATTTCATGAACCGGGCCAGCACCTTCCCCTTCGCGAGATCCTTCTGCTCCTGGTACGCGAGGATGTAGGTGAAGCCGGCGATGGGATACGCGTCCTCCCCTTCGGCGTCCACGAGCGAGATCCGCAGATCGTCGGGCATCCTGGCGGCGGCGCCGGCGCCCGCGGCGGTCGTGCTCTCGAGCGACGGGGAAACGAACTTCCCGCTCTTGTTCCTGAGCGACGCGAACGTGAGCTTGTTCTGCATCGCGTACGCGAGCTCGATGTAGCCGATGGAGGCGGGCGTGCTGGAGATGAGGGCCGAGACCCCGTCGTTGCCCTTCGCGCCGAGGCCACCCGGCCAGTTGACGCTGGTCCCGGTCCCGGGGCCGCTCTTCCACTCCGGGCTGACCGCGCTCAGGTAGTCGACGAAGATCTTGGTGGTGCCGCTGCCGTCCGAGCGGTGGACCGTCGCGATGTCCTTCTCGGGGAGCTTCACGTCCGGGTTCTCCTTCTGGATGGCCGGGTCGTTCCACTTCTTGATCTTGCCGAGGAAGATGTGCGCGGCGGCGTCCGGCGTGAGCTTCAGGCCCGACGGGATGCCCTCGAGGTTATAGGTCAGCACGACCGCGCCGAGGCACGTCGGCAGGTGGAGGATGCCGGCCGCCTTCGCGAGCTGCTCCTCGGTCATCGGCGCGTCGGTGGCGCCGAAGTCGACGGTCCGCTCGGTGATCTGCCGGATCCCGCCCCCGGAGCCGATCGACTGGTAGTTGATCTTGACCTTCGAGTTCGCCTTCTGGAACTCGGAGATCCACTTCGTGTAAAGCGGGTACGGGAACGTCGCGCCCGCGCCCGTCAGCGTGATCTCCCCATCGGCGGTCGGCTGCGGTCCGGCGCTCTTGTTCGAGCCGGGGAGAGAGCCGGTGTCCTGCGGGGCATCGGAGCGACCGCACGCCGCGGTCACGGTCAACATCGCGAGGGTGAGCAGAGTTCGAGTCATGCAGCCTCAGGCGTAGTCGAGCTCTGTGACAGCCGCGTGACAGCAGGGTGGAACAGAGAGCACCGCTCTTTCCCGGCTTTGCAAGTTTGCAAGGTCACGCAGCGCGCGCGAGGCGGACGGTGAACTGGGTGCCGCGGCCGATGGCGCTCTCGACCTCGATCGAGCCGTTCATCAGCTCGACCAGGTGCTTGACGATGGCGAGGCCGAGCCCTGTGCCGCCGAGGTCGCGCGAGCGGCCGGCGTCCACGCGGTAGAACCGCTCGAAGATGCGGCCCAGGTGGTGAGGAGGGATGCCGGGGCCGTCGTCGGCCACCGCGATCGTCACCTGCTGGTCGACCGACCGCGCCTTCACCTGGACGTGGGCACCTTCGCCGGCGTACTTGATGGCGTTGTCGAGCAGGTTCATGAGCACCTGCTCGAGCGCGCGGCGATCGCACCGCGCGGGCGGGAGGGCGGCGGCGTCGACCGTCACGGTGACCCGGCGCCGGCGCGCCGACTCGCCGAGCAGGTGCGTCACGTGCTCGATGGCGGGGGCGACGTCGAGCTCCGACAGCGAGATGCGGAAGTTCTTCGCCTCGATCTTCGAGAGATCGAGCAGGTCGTCGACGAGGTGGCGGAGGCGCTTCGCGTGCCGGTCGATCACGTCGACGAACTCGGCCGCCTCGTGGGGGTCCTGGAGCGCGCCGAGCTGCAGCGTCTCGGCGGCGGTGCTGATCGCGGTGACCGGGGTCCGCAGCTCGTGGGACACGTTGGCGACGAAGTCGGTCCGGATCGTCTCCAGCCGGCGAAGATCGGTGACGTCGTGGAACACCGCGATGAGCCCCGGCTCGGCCGAGCCCCCGTCGTGGTCCGCGCCGCGCGCGTCGTGCCCTTCGCGTGCGTCGCGCGCGTCACGTCCGAGCGCCGCCGGGCTCTTCCGGCGCGAAACGCGCACGAGCAGCCGCCTGGGCAGCGTCCGCCCGAGCTCCACCTCGACGTCGACCGGCTCGTCCCGCCTGCCGGCGAGCTGGATCGCCTCGGTCAGCCGCGCGTTGCGGATCGCCTCGATCACCGATCGGCCGAGCGCGTCCTCGCCGAGCGGGGCCATCGCGCGCAGCGCCCGGTTGGCGAGGAGGATGCGCCCGTCGCGATCGAGCACGAGCACGCCCTCGCTCATGCCGTCGAGGATGCCCGCGAGCAGGTCGCGCTCCGTCCGGGCCTCGGCGATGGATCGGGAGAGCTCGCTCGTGAGGTGGTTCAGCGCGTGCGCGAGCTGGCGGAGCTCGCCCGAGCCGCGCAGGGGCGCGCGCGTCGACAGGTCGCCCTCGGACATGGCGAGCGCGAAGCGGGTCAGCCTCCGGATCGGGCGCGTGATGAAGAACGTGGTGGCGGCGCCGACCGAGATGGCGACGACGATCACGGCGCCCATGCCGATCAGCAGGGTGCGCCGCGAGCGCCATACGGCCGCGTCTACGGCGGCGCGCGGGCTGTGCTCCGCGACCAGCGCCGCCTCCATGTCGCGCGCGGCGAGGCGCTCGATCGGGACGCCCGCGACGACGAGGACGAGCACCGTCGCCGCCACGAGCTTCGCGCCGATGCCGAGCCGCCGCAGCGCGCGCATGGCGCTCCCTACGCGGCCTCGGGCTCGGCGCGGAACCGGTAGCCGACGCCGCGCACGGTCTCGATGTAGTCGCCGGCGGCCCCGAGCTTCTCGCGGACGCGCTTCACGTGGGTGTCGACGTTGCGCGCGGTGACGTCGACGTGCGACCCCCACACCTCGTCCAGCAGGAGGTCGCGCGAGAGCACGCGGCCGCGGCGATCGTAGAGCATCATGAGCAGGCGGAACTCGAGCGCCGTCAGCGCGATCTCGTTCTCCTGCACCCAGGCCCGGTGCGCGGCCCGATCGACCCGCAGGATCCCGAAGTCGAACTTCTCCGGGGCGGACGTGGGGCTCTCCGACCGCTTCAGGATCGCCCGGGCGCGCAGGATGAGCTCCCGCACGCTGAACGGCTTGACCACGTAGTCGTCGGCGCCGAGCTCGAAGCCGACGATCCGGTCGATCTCCTCGCCCTTGGCCGTGACCATGATGACGGGGACCGCCGAGGTCTGCGGGTTCTGCTTGAGGCGGCGGCAGATCTCGGTGCCCGACATGTCCGGGAGCATCAGGTCGAGCAGGACGAGGTCGAACCGCTCCTCCTTGACGGCCCGGAGCGCCGTCTCGCCGCTCCCGGCGGAGACCACATCAAACCCAGCCTGACGAAAGTTATAAGTAAGGACGCGCTGAAGGTCGCGCTCGTCCTCGACGATGAGCACGTGGCTCGGCATGGCCGATGGGTGTAGCAGCGCATTGTGTCAGCTTGATGGCGATCGCGCGTGCCGCGCGTCGCCGCCGCGAGACGGTATTTCATCGAGCAGCAGGCAAAGAGAGAGGGCGAGGAGAGGCGCGCGGGAGAGGAGAGCGGGCGAGTCGAGGGCGGGCGCAGGGAGCCGCCGGCGGCGCGCGGCTGCGGACGAACGGAAACGACGGGATGGCGGCGGCGCGCCGGGAGCGCAGCGACGCGGCCGTCGCCCTGGCGGCGGCGCGCGTGGCGCTTGCAAATCTCAGAGTTTTCGCCTAACTGGGCCGCCCATGGCCCTCGAGCGAACCCTCTCAATCATCAAGCCTGATGCGATGGAAAAGAACACGGCCGGCGCGATCATCGCCCGCCTCGAGCAGGAGGGCTTCACGGTCAAAGCGATGAAGCGGATCCACCTCACCCGCGCGGAGGCGGAGGGCTTCTACGCCGAGCACCGCGGGCGCGGCTTCTTCGGCGAGCTCGTGGAGTTCATGTCGCGCAGCCCCATCCTGGTGATGGCGCTCGAGCGCGAGGACGCGGTCGCGAAGTACCGCGAGGTCATCGGCGCGACCGACCCGGCGAAGGCGGCGGAGGGGACGATCCGCAAGCTGTTCGGGGCGAGCGTGGGCGAGAACGCGGTCCACGGCTCGGACAAGACGTCGACCGCTGCGCGGGAGATCGCCTACTTCTTCGCGGGTTACGAGGTCGCTCCGAGCGCGACGGCCTGATGCTCGGCGAGCGGCTCGCGGCTGCGCTCGGCGCGGCGCGCGACGGCGCTGCAGGCATCGAGAGCTTCGCGCACCTGCTCGGCTCGCGCCGCGTCGGGCCGCGCGGGGTCGCCCTCGCGCTGACCGAGGTGTGCGAGGGGTGCGCGGCGCTCCTCGCCGCGCTCGACAGCCTCTCCGCCGCGGTCCGCGACGGCTTCGTCGAGGCGGGCGACGCCGCGGCGGCCGACGCCGCGTGCGCGGCGCTCGGCCACGCCAGCGTCGAGGTCGCGCGCCTCACCGACGAGCTGTCGCGCGCCTCGGCGGGCGCCGCGCCGGGGCGGGCCCAGGCGCGCGGCCGCGGGGAGCGCGGCGGCTCCGAGCGCGGCATCGACGCGCGGCAGCGGCTCGCGCTCGAGTCGTCGGTCCGAAGGGCGGCCCGCGAGCTGAGCGGCTCGCTGCGCCTGTCGGAGCTCGTGATGGCGACCCTCGAGCTGCGACCGACGCCGCTCGACCTCATCGACGTGCTCCGAAACTGGAGCGCGACGCCGGCCGAGGGGCGGCCCGTCATCGCCATCTCGGTCGCCTCGTCGGACGGCCGCGCCAACGAGGTGGAGGGCGACGTGCGCGCGGTGAGCGGGCTCATGGAGCTCGCCGTCGGCATGGTCGGCGCCGCCGGCGTCGCGAGCCCTCACCTCGCCGTGTCTCGCCTCCCGGACGGGCGCTCGACGGTGCGCATCGCGGAGCGGAGCCCGCGCGAGGCGGCGACGTCGGTCGCGCTCGACGTGGTGGTGCGCGACGGCGGCGAGCGCGCCGTCGCCGTGGCTCGCGTCGTCGCGCGGCGCGCGCGCATCGAGCTCGCCGAGGCTGCCGGCGGCCGCGTCGTCACGATGACGTTCTGACGCGGTGCCGGTGGTGGCGCGGCCGTGCTAAAGGCGGCGCCATGGTCACCGACGAATCCTTGAAGTCCCTCGTTGAGGCGGCGTTCCGCGACCGCGAGCTCCTGCGCTCGCCCGCGCACGAGGCCGCGGTCCTCCGCACGATCGAGTGCCTCGATCAAGGCCTGCTCCGCGTCGCCGAGCGCGACGCCAGCCCGCAGGCGGGCGGCGAGGGCGCGGCGCCCGCGGGCGAGGACGCGCCGCACCGGTGGGTGACGCACGCGTGGATCAAGGAGGCGATCCTTCTCTACTTCGCGCTCCGCGGCATGAGCGTGATGGAGGCCGGCCCCCTCGAGTTCTACGACAAGATCCCGCTCAAGCGGGGGCTCGACAAGGCGGGCGTGCGCGTGGTGCCGCCGGGGGCGGTGCGCTACGGCGCGTTCCTCGAGCAGGGCGCGATCGTGATGCCCGGCTACGTGAACATCGGCGCGTGGGTCGGCTCGGGGTCGATGGTCGACACGTGGGCGACGGTCGGGAGCTGCGCGCAGATCGGGCGAGGGGTCCACCTCGCCGGGGGCGTCGGCATCGGCGGCGTGCTCGAGCCGCCCGGCGCTCGGCCGGTGATCATCGAGGACGGCGTCTTCGTGGGCTCCCGGGTCATCGTCGTCGAGGGCGTCGTGGTCGAGGAGGAGGCGGTGCTCGGCGCCGGCGTGGTGCTCACCGCGTCGACGGCGATCCTCGACGTCACGGGGCCCGAGGTCGTCGAGCACCGCGGCCGGGTGCCGGCGCGCAGCGTGGTGATCCCGGGGATGCGGCCGAAGCGCTTCCCTGCGGGGGAGTTCTCGATCCCGTGCGCGCTCATCATCGGCAAGCGGAGCGAGGCGACGGACCGCAAGGTGTCGCTGAACGCGGCGCTGCGCGACTTCGCGGTGCCGGTGTGAACACGCTGCCCGACCAGGACGCGGCGGCCGAGGCGGCCCTCGCGGACACGCTGCTCTGGCTGTGCTCCGTCCCGTCGCCCATCGGCGAGGAGCAGGCGCTGTGCTCGGAGGTGGCGGAGCGGCTCGGGCGGGCTCGGCTCGCCGCGCCGGTGCGCCGCCACGGCGACTCGCTGGTGGTGCAGGTGACGCAGGGCACCGGCGGCCCGAAGATCGCGCTGGCCGGGCACCTCGACGTGGTGCGCACCTCCCACGACGGGCCGCCGCGCATCGAGGGGGATCGCCTCTACGGCCCCGGCGCGAGCGACATGAAGTCGGGCCTCGCGCTGATGCTCGACCTCGCCGAGGGCGAGCGGCAGGACATCGCCGGGGTCGATCTGACGCTCGTTTTCTACGCCCGGGAGGAGGGCCCGTATCTCGAGAACGAGCTCGCGCTGGTGATCGAGCGCGAGCCGGGTCTCCGCGCGCTCGACCTCGCGGTGTGCCTCGAGCCGAGCGACAACAAGCTGAGCCTCGGCGCGAGCGGCTCGCTCCACGCGGGGCTGACGTTCCGGGGGCGTACGGCGCACAGCGCGCGGCCGTGGCAGGGGGAGAACGCCATCTACAAGGCGGGCCCGTTCCTGGTCGAGCTCGCCGCCCTCGCGCCGCGCGAGGTCGAGATCGACGGCTTCGTCTACCGGGCGGTGACGACGGCGACGATGGCGCAGGGCGGGCGCGGGCGGAACGTCGTGCCCGACGAGTTCACGATGAACCTGAACCACCGCTTCCCCCCAGGGACGTCGATCCAGGAGGCGCAGCGAACGATCGAGGCGCTCGTGGCCGGCCGCGCCGAGATCGCCTGGCGCGATCTCAGCCCCTCGGCGCTGCCGCACGCGTCGCACCCGCTCGTCGTGGCGCTGCGCGAGGCCGGCGTCGCCGCGGTCGAGCCGAAGCAGGCGTGGACCGACGTGGCGCGCTTCGCGGAGCTCGGCGTGCCCGCGGTGAACTTCGGCCCCGGCGAGAACGCCCAGGCGCACCAGCGCAACGAGTGGGCGTCGCTGCGAAAGCTGTATGAGGGCCGCGCGATCCTTCGCCGCTGGCTCTCGGCCTTCAAGCCGGCCTGACGGCGCGCGCCCCTCGCCGGCGCGGGCGGCTCTCCAGCGCCCGCCGCGCGGCTACGCGCGCTCTGCCTCGGCGGAGCGCACCGAGAGCCCGGCGGCCGGGATGGTGAAGAAGAACGTGCTGCCGTGGCCGGGCGAGCTCTCGACCCAGATCGTGCCGCCGTGGGCCTCCACGATGCCCTTCGTGACGAACGCCGCGAGGCCCATCCCCTGACCCATGGGCCTCCGGGCCGGCGCGTGGCGCGCGAAGAGCAGCGGCTGCAGCTCCGACGGGATCCCGGGGCCGGTGTCGGAGATCGAGAACCGCGCGTCGGTGCCTGATATCTCTGCGCGCACCGTGATGCGCCCGCCCTTCGGCGTGAAGCGCAGGGCGTTGCCGAGCAGGTTGGCGAGCACCTGGACGATGCGGTCGCGGTCGCACGCGATGGGAGGCACGTCGTGCGGCAGCTCCTTCGCGATCTCGAGCGGCTTCAGCGCGACCGTCGGCGCGACGAGCTCGATCGCCCGGTCGAGGATGGGCTCGACCTCGTGCGCGCCCTTGCCGATCTTCAGCGAACCGCTCTCGATGCTCATCGCGTCCACGAGGTCCTGCGCGAGCTGGTTGATCTCGTCCGCCGCGCGGGTGATCGCCTCGAGCTGCCTACGCCCCGGGCCGTCCTGAGGGATCGACCGCAGCAGCATGCGAGCGCTCACGACGATGACGCTCAGCGAGTTCCTGAGGTCATGAGAGATGGTGGACACGGTCTCGCGGAGCATGCGCTCCGCCGCCTCCGCGCGGCGCTCCAGCCGCTGGCACTGCTCCTCGATCCGCTCGCGCTCTGCCGCGTCGCCCCGTGAAGCGTGTCGCTCCGAGTCCACCTTCGATCGCCTGGGCACCCTGGCGCGCAGGGTAGCCGGTCCTGCCGATCGAGGCCCGCTCGCCGCGGCGGACGTCGAGCCCCTCTTCGGCGCGCGCAGGGGCACCGCCGAGGCGCGGCCGCGGAGCGTGCGCCCGTGCGCTGAATCCGCGCCGTCCGTCGCGTTCTTCCCGGTTTTTTTTCTGGTCACCCCCGCCATCCTTGTTCCCTCTTGTCTCTCAAGCGATCAGTTAGCCAGAAAGACTGTGCTCGGAATAGTCAGGTGGTGCCTCAGTCAAGTCCTGGCAACGCGGGAGCACACGTGGGTGTTTCGCGGTCTCGCTGGTCACGCGGTCGCGTGGATCTCGCCAGTTCTTGCCTGTCCTGTCTGTGTGGCCTCCCTCGTCGGCGTCGTCTGCCTGGTCGGCTCCGTCTTCACGTCACGTCAGCTTCGTCGGCGTCGGAGGTTCGTGTGCGCCGCGCAGACTTCGTCGGTGCTTCGACCAGCGATCATCGACCCGTCAGGTCGCCCTCTCGGGCTGCGACGGCGCTCCGCGCGCCTCGCCTTCGGTTCGGGACAGGAGGCGGCGAATCTCGAGCACGAGCGTGTCCGGCAGACACGGCTTCGTCAGGAAGGCGTCGCAGCCCGCGTCCTTGGCCTCGCGCGAGTGCCCCGCGAGCGTATGACCAGTGAGGGCGACGATCGGGATCCGCTTCGTGCGCGGGTCGTTCTTGAGGTGGCGCGTGGCCTCCCATCCGTCGATCTCCGGGAGCGACAGATCCATCAGGATGAGGTCCGGGATCAGCTCGAAGGCGCGATCGAGCGCTTCCCGTCCGGTCGCCGCCTCGGCGACGCGGAAGCCGGAGAAGGACAGGTACTCCGCGAACATCTCCCGGTTGTCCTGGAAGTCGTCCACGACCAGGACCAGCGGCGAGAACGCGTTGTCGTCACACTTCACTTCCATCCCAGTGAACCTTTCCATTCGTCAGCGCGCCGGCCGATCGATCGCGAGCGGCGCCGGCGTCGTTCGGCCAGCCTGACGCACTCCACCTAGGGGAGCGATCCGCTCGGGTCACGTGAGGTTTGTATACCTTATTGCCGGCCTGATG
This sequence comes from Sorangium sp. So ce406, assembly GCF_051474675.1. Lineage (NCBI taxonomy): Bacteria > Pseudomonadati > Myxococcota > Polyangiales > Polyangiaceae > Sorangium > Sorangium sp. So ce406. Next base: position 3,991,544 of record NZ_CP150340.1, read on the forward strand.
CCGGGCATTTCCCCTCCCGCGCAGGGACAGCCCTGCACTTGCCCTGAGGGGGTCTAAGGGTAATCCCTACTCGCCCTGGGTAGGCCCGTAGGGTCGGCGAAGTCCGATGATCTCGTGGAGCAAACGAGCGGCGCTATCCCAGTCGACCGGCTTCACGAGCACGCCGTCGAAGGCCGAGGCGTTGAGGGCGGCGCGGGCCTCGAGATCGCGCCGGCCGGTGCACGCGAAGATGGCGACGTGCTGGGTCGCCGGGTCGGCGCGGAGCGCCTCGGCGACGACGAAGCCGTCGATGCCGGGCATCCGCAGGTCGCACAGGATCACATCCGGCACGTCCTGGGTCGCGAGGAACACGCCGCGCAGGCCACCCGCCGCCCGCTCCACCAGGAAGCCGTGCGCGGCGAGCGCCGCCTCCGCCATGAAGAGGAAGTCGGGATCATCGTCCACGATGAGGACCCGGCGCCGCCGCTCGAGCACCTGGGTATCCTCGTCACCCTGCTCTTCGCCCCGCTCGGTGAACTCTGTGCGCTCTGCCTCGGACATGCTCCCCCGCTCGCGGCTCGGCTGACAGCGCTCCCCAGGTGCTCGGGCTTGGATGCGCGGCAGGGAGGGCGACGACTTCCGCCGGCGTTTCTGGAAAGGTCCCCCCACGATGGTGGAGGCGGAACTTGAACCCAGGGTACACCTTGTGCCCAGGTCGCTTATCCGCAACCATCAACTGTCCAGCGCAGGTGGGGGCTCTGCGCCGTTCGTCCTCGCCGGCCGGCGACCGCCGTTTCGGGGTGAGCCCGACGACAGTTGGCTTGCTCGTCTGATGCTCAAGCTCCGCGCTGCTGCATATTCGGAGCAGGCGTTTATGTGGATGAATGACGAGTTCTTCGCGCGCGTGGGCCACGACCTGCGGGGCGAGCTGGCGACCATGCTCGCGGGGGTCCATTATCTTTTGCGTTACCAGAAGGACCTCGGCGCAGGGCCGCGCGACATGCTGGAGCGCGTGCGAGGCGCAGGCGAGCGGCTGAAGCGGCTGCTCGACGAGTTCGACAACTCCATCTGGCTCCGCGCGGACGCGAGCCGTCCGATGGCGATCGCCCGGTGTGACGCCGTCGAGCTCGTCCGCCGCGCGGCCGCGCACCTCGAGGGGGCGGCTGCCGCTCGCGGCGTGCGCATCTCCTTCGAAGCTGAGCTCGAGGGCGACGCCGCGCTGGAGGGGGATCCAGAGCTGCTCAGGGTGGCGCTCGAGTACGTGCTCGGCTTCGCCATCCTGCGGTCGCGCGATCGGCCGATCCGGGTCCGCGTCGCGAGCGCCGGCGTCGGGCCGGTGGTGACCGTCGTCGACGAGGCGGGCCCCGTCCCTCCGGAGCCGCTCGCTCGGTTGCTCGATCCGTTCGGCGAGCGGGCGGCGATCCCCGCCGACCCGGTGGCGCCGCGCCGCCGCGAGCGGCTCGGCCTCGGGCTCGCGATCGCGCGAGGCATCCTCGACGCGCATGGGGGCGGGCTGACCGTGGAGCCCTCGTCCGAGCGCCGGGATGGCGGCGCATCGGCGACGGGCGCGGACCATGCTGCGACCGGGCTGCGCTTCACGTGTACCCTCGGCGGCGTTGAAGGGAACGCTCCCCCGGAGTCTGTGTGAGGCGTGGGGCCGTTGCCACGCGGTCGGCGGCGATGATGGCAGGCCGAGGTCTTTCGGGGCCCCAACGCGCGGATCGTGTCCGATGAAGACTTCGTCTAGGATGAACTGGGTCGCACGTCGCGGGCGTGCTCCATCTTCCACCGCACACGGATGAATGCGCCTCGATGCCGACGCTGAGCTCTCTCCTCGTGCAGCATGGGGTTACCTCGATGCGAGTCGTCGAGGAGGCGATCGCTCGCCAGGTGCTCCACGGCGGTGACCTCGCCACGAACGTGCTGGAGCTGGGCGCGGTGCGCGAGCGCGATCTCACGGCGCTGCTCGCGGAGAGCCTCGGGCTGCCGCCCGCCGTGGGCCGCCTGCGCCCCGCGTCGCCCGAGGTGCTCCGGGTCGTGCCGGTCGATCTCGCGGTCGAGCACCGCGTGTTCCCGCTCGACGTGCGCACGGATCTCGAGGCCGCGGCGATCGGGGCACCGCAGCCCGAGGCGACGCTGGTCATCGCCACGGCCGAGCCTCTGGCGCCGGCGGTGGCGGAGAAGCTGAGCGTCGCGCTGGGGGTCAGCCTGCGTCAGCTCGCGGCGCCGCTCGTGCGCATCCGCCAGGCGCTCGCCGAGCACCATGGGATCGCCCTCGATCGGCGCATGTCGCGGCTCGTGAAGCAGCTCGACGCGCGCGCCGAGCCGAGCCTCACGGAGGCGGTCGAGAGCAGCGCTGCGGCGGCCGCAGCGCTCCCGCCCAGAGCGCCTCCGCCGCCACCCTCACCCGCCGGGAGCGCCGCCATCGTCGATGCGGCGTCGCCCGCCGGAGGCGAGGCGGCGGCGCCTGCTGGTGCGCAGGAGGCAGCGCCGTCCGCAGACATCGACGCGACGCCGCCTGCCGGAGTCGATGCAGCGCCGGCCGCAGACGTCGCCGCGGCGCCGCCTTCCGGAGCCGATGCAGCGCCGGCCGCAGACGACGACGCGACGCTGCCTTCCGGAGTCGGCGCAGCCTCGCGCGCGCTGATCGATGCGGCCGCGCCCGCCGCGGTCGATGACCGCGCGGAGGCGGCCGAGACGCAGAAACAGAAGCGGCACAGCATCGACGATGCACCGACCGTCGAGGCGCTGACCTCGATCTATGACGAGGAGACGGTGAGCGCGGACGTCGTGCTCAGCGAGGCCGTGCCCACGCCGAGGAAGCCGCCGCTCCACGAGCTGGATGACGAGCCGACCGTCGTCGCCGAATACCCGCTCGACCTGCCTTCGTTCCGTTATCTCGAGGCACGCACGCCTCGCGTCGAGGCGCCCGCGTCACGCGTGACCGAGATCGCGCCGCAGCGCGATCGGGAGAACGCGGCTGCGGCCAGGGACGAGAGCGCCATAGGAGGCCCGGGCGAGGAGGCCGAGCCTCCGGACCACGCGGCACCGTCGCGTGGAGAGCCCGCGATCGAGCCTGCAGAGCCGACGCCGCGCCCCGAGGAGCTCGCGCCGCGGCTGGCGTCGTTCGCCGCGTCGGAAGCGGTGCACGCCGCGGCGGTCGTGGCGGTGACGGAGCCGCCGGTCGCAGCGCCTGTGCCGCCGGCGGCGTCGCCGACACCGCAGGTGCCGGCGACATCCGGCGTGCGTCCGCCGACGGGGGCCAATTACCTGCTGACGGGCTGGCTGAAGCGGGCATCGGCCGCGCACCGCGCTCAGCAAGATGCGGTGCCGCAAGCGGCCGCCTCGCTCCAGCGTCAGCCCGGCGGAGCGGCTCCCGTTGCGCCCGTCGCCGTGCCGGCCGCGGCGCTGGTTCCTGCGGCCACGGCGCCCGCGGATCTGGCACCTGCCGCCGTGGCGCCCGCTGCTGCGGCGCCCGCGGCGGCGGTCGCGGAGCAGCGCGATCGCTCGTCCAGCGCGCCCGCGGCGGAGGTCCCCATGCGCGCCGCGGGCCGGTCCGCGCCCGCTGCGCAGCGGCGGAAGGGCCCGTTCACGCTGGCCATGGCCGAGCAGGAGCTCGCCGCGGCCGACGCGAGCGAGGCGGTGCTCGCGGTCCTCTTCGACTTCGCGCAGCAGTACTTCGAGTACACGGTCCTGTTCACGGTGCACGGCGAGCGCGCCGAGGGCCGCAATGCCGCAGGCCCAGGCGCAGAGCGCGAGCGCGTCGCGAAGATCGCGGCGCCCTTCGATCGCCCGAGCGTCCTCGCGAGGGCGCGCGCGCTCCGCGCGCCGCTCGTCACCGCCCTCGCCGGCAGCGCCCCCGACGTCGAGCTCCAGCGCGAGCTCGGCCGGAAGGTCCACGCGGCCGCCGTGGCCGTCGTTCCGGTCGTCGTGCGCGGCCGCGTCGTCGCGCTCATCTACGGCGACGACGGCGCCACCTCGGTCGAGCTCTCCAGCCTCGGCGATCTCATCGCGCTCGCCGGGCTCGCCGCGACGGTTCTGGAGCGGCTCATCCTGCGGAAGAAGCTGAACCGGAGCGGCGCGACCCAGCAGAGCGACAGCCCGGCGGCCCGTGACTCCGCCGTGCCGCCGCACCGGGCCTCGGCGCCGCCGCAGCCCGCCGCCGTGCCGCCGCACCGGGCCTCGGCGCCGCCGCAGCCCGCCGCCGTGCCGCCGCACGAGGCAGCCGCGCCCACCGACGAGCACGCCGCGGAGGGGCCGCTCTCCATGCGCACCCGCGCCGCGCTCCTCGAGCTGAGCAACATGCTCCGTGTCGAGACGCACGGCTCGCCCGTCGCAGATGCTGGGTCCGCCCGGCCCGACGTGCATGCAGCTCTCGGCCCGGAGGAGTCGCGGCGCGCCGACAGCGCGGACGTCGCGCCGCAGGGCGCGCCGCCGCAGGGCCCGCCGCCGCAGGGCGGCTGGTCCACGGAGGACGGCGGCTCGGGGATCGACGCTGTCGCGAGGGCCTTCGGGCTCCGCGGCACCGGCGTGGAGGCCGAGCCCGTGCAGCCGGATGAGGGCCCCGCGCACGCGATGGCGTTCAGCTCGACCATCCCGCCGGCACCGATGCCGCACGCACCGAGCCGCCCGGTCGAGCCGCAGTTCCGCCTGGGCCTCGAGGCCGGCGCCGACGTCGTATCGGGCACGGCGGTCACGGCGCCGATGATGCCGGCGGTCACGGCGCCGATGATGCCGGCGGTCATGGCGCCCGCGCCGCCGGCGGTCATCGACGAGATCCCCGACCTCGAGATCCCTGCTGCGCCGGCCCCCTCGCCGCCGGAGGATCTCAGCGAGCCTGAGGACGCGCGGACGAGGCGGTACTCACGCCCTCCGTGGATGCTCGACAGCTCGATCATGCCCGGCGGCGAGGAGCACCGCGAGCCCGGACCGGCGCCGGCCGCGGGTCGCTCCGCCTCGCGCCGTCGCACGCCCGTCACCGTCGAGGGCTCCGTCGCGTACCCGCGGCCCCCGTCCGAGCGGCGCGCCGCGGCCTCTCCGGCAGGCGATCTGCGCGCGGAGTACACCTCGCTCCTGCAGCACGTCCTCACGGGCGGCGAGGCGGGCGCGCGGGCGTTCGCCGAGCTCGTGCGCAACGGTGAGACGGCGGTCTCGATCGTCGCCGCGCGCTTCCCCGGCCCGCTCCGGGTCGAGCGCCAGCGCTTCCGTGAGCAGGTCGCCGGCCCGGACGGCGCCGCGGGCGTCGCCGCCGCGCCGCCCGCCTCGCAGTGCGGACCGCTGCTCGAGCTGATCGTGGCGATCCGGCGCCCGGCGCTCCCCTTCATGACCGTGCGGAGCGCCTCGCCCGATCCCGAGGTGCGCTTCTGGGCCACGCACGTGCTCGGCGAGCTCCCATACCCCGAGGCCGCCAACGCGCTGCTCCCCCGGCTCTTCGACGACAACCTGGCCGTCCGCCGCATCGCGGTGCGGTCGGCCGCCTTACTGATCGCGGCGCCGCCCGCGGGCGGTCCGATCTTGCAGGGGCTCGAGCACATCACGCGCGACCGCGAGGAATCGCCGACGCGGCGGTTGACCGCCATCGACACGACGGCCGAGATCCGCGCCGGGTCCGCCGTCCCCGCGCTGATCAGCGCGCTCACCGATCCTCACGAGGCGATCGTCGAGGCCGCGGCCCGGGCGCTGGTCGTGATCACGCGGGACGATCTCGGCCGCGACGCGCGCAGGTGGGCGTCGTGGTGGTCGAGGAACGGCGAGCGCCACCGCGTCGAGTGGATCATCGACGCGCTCACGCACGAGAAGCCCGCGATCCGTCGCGCGGCGATCGACGAGCTGAAGGGCATCACCAAGGAGTACTTCGGCTACTACGAGGACCTCCCGCGGCAGGAGCGAGAGGCCGCCCAGCAGCGCTACCGCGCGTGGTGGACCTCCGAGGGGCGCTCGCGGTTCCGCTCGACGAGCTGACGCTGCCCGCGCGACCGCGACCTGGCGGCCCTGCCGCGCCTCGACGCGGCTGGCGGCCCTGCCCCAAGAAACACGGGCGCGCACCGCAGCGTCCATCGGACCGCGGCGTCGATCAGGGAGGTGGGCGGCTCTCCGGATCACGGGAGCCGCCCTCGGTGCGGGTTGGTCTGGGGGAGGGGAAGTCAGGCCGCGCGGCGGCGGCTCACTTCGGGGCGGGCGCGGCCGGAGCGGCGGCGGGCTGCACGGCGCCAGCCGGCTTCTTCGGGGCTTCCACCTTCGCGGCGGCAGGCGCGGTCTCGCCGGCCTCCTTCATGGCCTTGTCGATGAGCTTCTTGAACTTCGAGAACGGCTGCGCGCCGCTGATGAAGTAGCCGTTCACGACGAACGCCGGCGTGCCGCTGATGCCCGCCTTGTCGGCGACGGAGTTCTCGGCCTCGACGAACGCCTTGTGGGTGTTCGTGTCGAGCGCCTTCTTGAACTTCGTCATGTCGAGGCCCACCTCCTCGGCGTACTTCTCGAGCGAGGCGCGCGAGAAGGCCTCCGGCTGCCCCTGGTTCTTGAAGAGCAGCTCGTGGTACGCCCAGAACCCGGCGTTGCCCTTCTGCGCGTAAGCCTCCTGCGCGGCCTCAGAGGCGAGCGGCGCGTTCTTGTGCATCGGCAGCGGCCGGTGGCGCCACACGATCTTCAGCTTGTCGCCGTAGGTCTTCGAGACCTGCGAGACCGTGTCCTCGACGCGCTTGCAGAACGGGCACTCGAAGTCCGAGAAGACCTGCATCACGACCTTGGCGCGCTCGCCGCCCTTCCACGGGCTGTTCGGCGCCGGTGCGGCGACCTCCTTGCGCTCGGGCGGCGGCGGCTCCTTGCCGTCCTTGATGATCTCGGCGTAGAGGTCCTTGGCCGGAACGCCCTTCGCGAGCAGCCCCTCGGCCTTCTTGATCTCCTCGTCGATGATCGTCTTGAACTTGTCGACCGGCTGCGCGCCGACGAGCCTGCGGCCGTTGATGAAGAAGTGCGGGGTCCCGGACGCCTGCAGGTCGTCCGCGAGCTCCTGATCGGCGGCGATGGACGCGCCGTACTTCTTGGTCGTGATCGCGACCTTCACCTTCTCGACGTCGAGCCCGAGCTCCTTGGCGTAGCCGAGCAGGTCCTCGTCGTTGAGCTTCTGCTGGTTCTTCCAGAGCAGGTAGTACGCGTCCCAGAAGCCCTTGTCGCCCTTCTGAGCGCGGGCCTCCATGGCGAGCTCGGCCGCGGGCTCGGCGCGCTGATGGAACGGGAGCGGGTTGTTCTTCCAGACGAACCGGACCTTGTCCCCGTAGGTCGTGAGGAGCTCGTCGATCGTCGGGACGACCTTGCTGCAGAAGGGGCACTGGAAATCGGACCACTCGACGATGGTGACCAGCGCGGTCGCCGGGCCCTTGGCGGGCGCGTCGCCGACGGGCACCTTCCAGACGGTCTTGTCGTCCTCCTGCGGGCGCTCGCGGTCCTGCTTGGGGGGCGCCTTCGCCTTGTTCTCCGCGGCGAGCTTGGCGTACACCTTGTCAGGCTTGGTGCCCGAGGCGACCGCCGCCTGCGCGGCCTTGAGCTGCTCGTCGATGACGGCGGTGAACTTGTCGACCGGCTGAGCGCCGCTCAGGAACACGCCGTTGATGATCGAGGCAGGCGTGCCGGTGACGCCGGACGACTTGCCGACGGCCATGTCGGCGTCGATCTTGGCCATGTACTCCTGCCGATCGTACGCCGCCTTGAACTTCGCCTTGTCGACGCCGGCCTCGGCGGCCCACGCCTCGAAGTTGGCGGGCGTGAGGGCCTTCTGGTTCTGGAAGGCGAGCTCGTGGAACTTCCAGAACGCCTTCGACCCGCCGAGGCGGAACACGGTCTCGGCCGCGAGCGCCGCCGGGCGCGCGTTCTTGTGGAAGGGGAGCGGGTTGTTCTTCCAGACGATCCGCAGCTTCTCGGGGCCGTACTTCTCCTTGAGCTGGTTGATCGTGGTCTCGACCCTGCTGCAGAACGGGCACTCGAAATCGCTGAAGACGACCATGGTGACCGGCGCCGTCCGCGAGCCCCACAGCGGGTCCTTCGACGAGACCGGGATCGCCGCGTCCTCGTCGCTCCACGGCTGCCCGTCGTCCACGGCCGCCGCGATCTCATGCCCGCGCGAGCCGGCGCTCCGATCGATGCTCCACATCAGCCCCATCCCTGCGATGAAGCAGAGAAGAAAGCCGACGATGGCTGTTCCCTTGTTCATGAATGGTTTCCTCTCTCAACGTTGGTGGGGCTCCGCCAGGCGGGCCCCTCCTTCAACGCGGGCGCGACACCAGGTGGCGCGCCCGCGACAAGATGGCCAATCGAACTCCCTGGATGGCTCGCCACCCAGGGCCGAAGGAGCCGCCGCCGCGTGCGCGCGGCGTCAGCCCCCGGCGGAGCGCCGGGACCGCTCTCGACCCGGCACGCCGACGTCAGCGCCCGGCTCCGGCCGCCTGGGGCGCGTCGCCCGTGGAGGAGGGGCGCGCCTGCGCGACGTGGTTCCGGACGAGCGCCCTTCGGGCTCGGGTCAGACCGGCAACGCTCCGGATCTCGCGGCGGCGCCGAACTCGCGCCCCGATGCGCGATCTCCGAGAGACCACGCGGCGCGAACGACCGCGGCCCGCCGGCGAGCGCGCCTCACCGAGGCGGGTGGTAGACGCCCTGCTCGACACCGGCGCGCGGACCCCCGGCCGTCCCGATGAACGAGAAGCTTACCGCGGGCGCGAACGGGGCAGGAAGAACGAACTCCGGAACGATCAGCGCCTGCTGCGCGGCGCTGGAGAGCTCGCTCGCGGGCACGGGATGGCGCGAGTTCGGCCCGACGCTCGGCGACGGATCGCCTCCATCGCACCCGGGGGCCGCGTCGATCCGATCGTCGGCGATCGGCAGGGTGCGGGGCGGGGCGACCGAGGAGGCGCCGCGGGGATCGCAGATGGGCGCGTCCCTCGTCTCACCCGTCGCGTCGTCGACGCTGGTCAGGATGGTGCACGACGGCTCGTCCGGCGGAGCGACGAGTGTCATCCGGTCCTCCTCGCAGACCGGAACGATCGCAGCGCCCGCACGCAGCGGGAGGACCAGCGCCAACGCGAACGTCAGCAAGGTCATCAGGCGCTGGACAGCGTGCCGCGGCATCCCTCGCAAGGATTAGCTGAGGCCCGCAGGAAGAGCAATGGCCCGGATCCGCAGGGGATCGCGGCGTTTCCAGGCTTCCCTGGACGGATCCATGTTCCGCCCACGCGCTGTGTCCGTTGCGCGACTTTGTCGACAGGGTGTGGATAACCCTGTGGATAATCTGGAGAGCCCCTGTGTCGAAATGGTGCGCTGAGCCGGTTTCGCCAGCGATCTCGGCGAGGTTTGAGGCCTGGCGAAGCGAGGCTCTCGAACTTGGCCCACCTTGTCCTACATCCGGTAGGTTCGCTCCATGGCGAACTCCTCGGTGACCGTGCCTCGTCCGGTTCTTCCGCCCTCGCACGAGCCCAGCAGGAGCGGCTTCGCCGCGGACGACGTTCCGCGGCCGCTCGGCCGCTACGTGCTCCTGCGGCGCATCGCGCGCGGAGGCATGGGCGAGGTGTTCCTCGCCTCGACGACGGGCCTCGAAGGGGCCGAGCGGCCCGTGGTCGTGAAGATCATCCGCCGCGAGCACGCGTCCGACCCGAGCTACATCGCGCGCTTCCTGGACGAGGCGCGGGTGCAGGCGCAGCTCCAGCACTCCGGCGTCGCGCAGGTCATCGAGGCGGACGTCGACCCCGCGACCGGCGAGCCGTACGCCGTGGTCGAGCACGTCGAGGGCCGGAGCCTCGGCGAGGTCCGGGCCCGCGCGGTGCAGCTCGGGCACCGCTTCGACTGGGCGGAGGCGGTGGCGATCGCCACGATGATCGCGGAGGCGCTCGCGCACGTGCACGAGCGCAGGGACCCGTCGGGCGGCGCGCTCGGCATCGTGCACCGCGACCTGTCGCCCCAGAACGTGATGCTCGGGTTCTCGGGCGACGTGAAGATCATCGATTTCGGCACTGCGCGCGGGCAGAACCGGCGTTGCCACACCGTCGCGGGCGTCGTGTTCGCGAAGCCGGGCTACGTCGCGCCGGAGGTCGCCAACGGCGACCCGGGCGACGCGCGGGTCGACCTCTACGCGCTCGGGATCATGCTCTGGGAGCTCTGCGCCGGCCGACGCTTCCTCCAGGGCGACGCGCAGGCGCACATGGCCGCGGTCGCGCGCAACCAGAACGACCCGCCGCCCATCGCCGTGGGGCTCGAGGCGCCGCCGGCGCTCGACGCCGTGATCGCGAGGCTCACCGCCTTCGACAGGGACTCGCGGTACCCGTCGAGCCGCGCCGCCGCGCGCGATCTCGCCGCGCTCCTCGGGGCGGCGGTCGCCTTGCCGGGCGGCGAGCGCGGCGTGCGCGCGCGGGCCGCGCACCTGATGCAGCGGCTCTTCCCGGGCGAGCCGGGGCGCTCGCGCAGCGAGTTCGCGAGCCTCGTCGCCGCCGCCAAGGCGCACCGCGCCACGGCCGTGACGCCGGTGAGCCCCCGCGCGGAGGCGATGGCCTCCGCCGAGCGCGGCGACGAGGGCATGCTGCCGGGCACGCGGTACCGGCTGCTGCGCGAGATCGGGACCGGCGCGAGCAGCACCGTCTACGAGGCCGAGCACATCGACCTGGGCCGCCGCGTGGCGCTGAAGGTCGTGTCCGCCGAGCACTCGGCGACCGACGTTGTCGCGGGCCGCTTCCGCCGCGAGGCGCGCGTGCTCTCGCGCCTCTCCCACGAGCACCTCGTGAAGGTCCACGACTTTGGCATGGCGGCGGATGGCCGCCTGTTCTGCGGCATGGACCTGCTCGAGGGCGAGACGCTCGACGCCGTGCTCGCCCGCGGGGCCGCGATCGACTGGCGCGACGCGCTCGCGATGGCCGTCAAGGTGCTGAGCGCGCTCGAGCTGGCGCACGCGGAGGGCCTCGTGCACCGGGACGTGAAGCCCGAGAACCTGTTCCTGACGCGCCCGAGCGGCGCCGTGGGCTCGACCTCCCTGGCCGACGCCGGCCTGAAGCTGCTCGACTTCGGGCTCGCGAAGTGCCTCTCCGAGGATCGCGGCGAGGTCGACGGCGTCGCCGACGCGACCGGCGCGGGGGAGGGGCCGGCGCGGGCCGCGATCGCGATCGTGGGGACGCCGGAGTACATGGCCCCCGAGCAGGCGGCGTCGGGGCGCATCGACGGGCGCGCCGATCTGTATGCGCTCGGCTGCGTCCTCTACGAGATGCTCACCGGGCGCCTGCCGTTCGTCGAGCCGAGCCTCGTCTCGCTGCTCGACGCGAAGATCAAGGGGAGCCCCGAGCGCCTCCGCGAGCGCGCGCCGTCCCGGCAGATCCCGCCGTTCGTCGACGAGCTGGTGATGCGCGCGCTGGCGCGCCACCCGAGCGTCCGCTTCCAGAGCGCGACCGAGATGCGCCACGCCGTCCTGAAGGCGCTGGAGGCGCCCGCCCGCGCGCGCTCCCGGCGCCGCGTGTTCGGGTTCGCGGCGGTCGCCGCGGTGATGACGGTCGCGGGCGTGCTCGCCGTGGGGAAGGGGCGGGAGATCGCGACCCGCGTCCCGGCGGTCGCGAGGCTGATCGACGTCGCGGGCGACGCGGGCTCTTCGCCCCACGAGGCGGCCCGGGCCGCTGCGCCCGATGTCGGTGCGAATGACGGGCCGGTGACGAGCGCGCCCCCGGCGGCGGAGACACCGACGGGCGCGGAGACTCCGGCGAGCGCGGAGACTCCGGCGACGGTCGCGCTTGCAGCGGCGGCGATCGCGGAGACACCGACGGTCGCGGCAGCCGCGGAAACACCGGTGGCGCCGGCAGTCGGCGCGGCCGAGTCCGGCGTGGCGGGGCAGGGGGCCGAGGCGCCTCTGGCCCTCGCGGCCGCGTCCGCCGCCGCGCCCGTCGCCCCGCCCGCACCGGCGGCCGTCGCGAAGCGGGAGGCCGCGAAGCCGGCTGCCAGGAGCGAGGCTGCGCCGCGCGGTCCGGCCGTGGCCACGCGCGGCGTGGCCACGAAAGCCGACAAGCCCGCCGCGCGCGACGCGGCGGATCGCGCCTCGCGCGAGGTCGCCAAGCGCGACGCGAAGGCGCGCGACCGATCGTCCTCATCCTCGGCGCGCGAGTCCGCCGCGCCGACACCGGCCCGTGGCGAGGCTGACACGCCGAACAAGGAAGGCCACGAGGATCACAGCGAGGCGAAGCGGCGCCGTCACAAGCGGCGGTCGCGGGTCGCCAAGGCCGAGTAAGCTGCGCTGCACGCGGCGCATTTCTCTCGCGCGCACGCTGCGGCGTTGTATACCGCGCAGCCTGCGATGGCTCAGATTGCCCTGCCCGCGCCCGGTCCGAACGCCGTCACGTCGGGCCCACCCCATCGCGCCATCCTGAGGCTCGCGCTGCCGACCGTCGCGGCGATGCTCACCCAGAGCATCGTCAACGAGGTCGACATCGTCTTCTTCGCGCACCTGCCGTGCCCCGAGTCCTCGAACGCGCACGCCGCGCTCCTGCCGTCGCTGATCGTCCTCTGGCTGTTCGGCGGCTCGCTCAGCGCGATCTCGGTCGGCACGCAGGCGTTCACCGCGCGCCGCTTCGCCGAGAAGCGGCCCGAGGACGCGGGCGCGGTCCTCGCGAACGCCCTGTTCTTCGCGCTCGTCGCCGGCGTCGCCTTCTCGGCGCTCGGGTACCTGACGATGCCCTACATCCTGTCGGTCATCATCAAGGTGCCGGACGCGCGCCAGGCGGCGCTCGACTACCTCGGGTGGCGCCTCCTCGGGGTGACGTCGATGGCGGCGACGTTCGCCCTGAAGGCGTTCTTCGACGGGATCGGCAAGACGCACATCCACCTCGTCTCGGCGCTCGCGATGAACGCGCTGAACATCGTGCTGTGCCTCCTGCTCATCTTCGGCAACGACGCGCTCGGCATCCCGAAGTACGGCATCGCGGGCGCGGGCATCGCGGGCTTCATCTCGACCTACGTCGGCCTCGCGATCATGCTCGCGTACGCGCTCCTCCCGCAGTACCGGCGCGTCTACCGCCCGTTCGCCGCGAGCAAGCTCTCGGCCCCGCTCACCTGGTCCATCCTCAAGCTGTCGATCCCGAGCGCCGTCGCCACCATCGCGATCATGACCGGCTTCGGCCTGTTCTACGCGATCGCCAGCAAGCTCGACCAGGTCGCGCCGGCGGGCGTGATCTCGCCGCTCTGCCCGGGCGGCCGCGCCGAGCCGGTCTACGGCGCGGCGACCACGGTGATCGTCGGGATCCTGAAGCTCACGTTCACCGCCTGCCTGGCCTTCGGCACGTCGACGGCCACCCTGGTGGCGCAGTCGCTCGGCGAGAGGGACGGCGACAAGGCCGCGCGCTTCGGCTGGGTGAGCGTCCGGCTGGGGCTCGCGATCTTCGGCGTCGTCGGCCTGCTCGAGGCGATCTTCGCCCCGCAGATCCTCGCGTTCGCCAGCAGCAGCGAGCTCGTCCAGGCCGCGGCGCTCCGGCCGCTCCAGGTGATGGGCATCTGCACGCCGCTCGTCGCGGTCGGCATGATCCTGACGCAGGCGCTCTTCGGCGCGGGCAACACGCTGTTCGTGATGGTGGTGGAGCTCATCCTCCACTTCACCTGCCTGGTGCCGCTCGCGTGGCTGCTCGGCATCACGCTCGGCTTCGGCCTGATGGGCATCTGGGGGGCCGGCGTGATCTACGTGGTCCTCCTCGCCGCGACCATGGTGTGGAAGTTCCGCTCGGGGGACTGGAAGAAGATCCGGCTCGACGCCCACGATCAGCCCGGTCAGGCCGCGCTCGGCGAGGGCAGCGGCGGCCCGAGCACGCGGGGGCTCTGACCCGGCCCGCTCACCGGGGGAACGCCGCCGCGTTCCCGCCGTCGACGGTCAGGACGCAGCCGGTCGTGGCCTCGGCGGTCGCGAGGTAGAGGAAGCCCTGCGCCACGTCGGCCGCGGTGGTCTCGCGCCGGAGCAGGTTGTCGCGGAAGTAGTCGTCGACCGAGACGTTGCGGGCGCGCGCGCGCGCCTCCAGCAGGCCGGCGCCGAACAGCGCGGTGCGGATGCGGTCGGCGTTCACGGCGTTCGCCCGGATGCGCTGGGGGCCGAGGTCGACGGCGTACTGGCGCATCAGCGCCACGAGCGCCGCCTTGGCGACCGCGTACGGGCCGAAGTCGGGCCCCTGGTTGAACGCGCTCTTCGACGCGTTGAACAGCAGCGCGCCGCCCGCGTCCTGGGCGAGCAGCACCCGCGCCGCCGCGCGGGCGACGTTCTGGTGGCCGAGCAGGTTCAGCTCGAGCGAGGCGCACAGCGCCTCGTGCCCCTCCGACGTGTGGAGGGACCCGGAGAACGCGCGGCCGGCGTTCGAGACGACCACGTCGACGCCGCCGAAGTGCGCCGCGGCCTGCGCGAACGCCCGGTTCACGCTCGCCTCGCTGCGCACGTCGCACGCGATCTTGACGCAGCGGCCGCGGTGGCGCCCGCCGAGCTCGGCGGCGGCCTTCTCGAGCGGCTCCTCGTCGCGATCGACGAGCGCCACGTGCGCCCCCGCGGCCAGGAACGCCGCCGCGGTCGCGTGGCCGATCCCCGACGCGGCGCCCGTGATCAGCGCGATCCGCCGATCGAGCGGGCCCTTCTGGCCGGCCCCGAGCTTCAGCTTCGCCTGCTCGAGGCTCCAGTACTCCATGTCGAACAGGTCGAGCTCGGGGACCGGCTCGTACCCCCCGAGCGCCTCGGCGGCGTCGATCACGGAGACGGTGTGCTCGTAGACGTCCGCGACGATCTCGGCCTCGGCGAGCGAGCCGCCGACGCACAGCGCGCCCACCCCCGGGAACAGCAGCACCCGCGGGAACGGATCGAGCTCGTCGCGGGTCACGCCCCGCGCCGCGCAGGAGCGGCGGAAGTACTCGTGGTACTCGGCCACGTACTTCGCGATCCCCTTTTCGACGGCCGCGCGGAGGCGCCCCACGTCGGCGACCGCGTGGCCGTCGACCACGAGCGGCCGCGCCTTGGTGCGGATGACGTGATCCGGGGTCGCGCAGCCGATCTGCGAGACGCGGGCGAGGTCGTCGCGCTCGCAGAACGCGATCAGCTCCAGGCTGGTGCGGAGCGCGCAAACCCACGGGCGGCCCGAGGCGCGGGCGAGCGCGCCCCGGACGACCGGGCCGATGGCGGCGCGGATGTCCGGGTCCGGCGCCGACACGGTGGGGTGCGAGGCGATCGCGCTGCGCTGGAAGATGTAGCGCTCGGCCCGCGTGACCGCGTCGATCATGCGCGTGTAGCTCTCCTCGGCGGTCTCTCCCCACGTGAAGACGCCATGCTTGTCGAGGAGCATCAGGGACGGGAGCGATCCCTGCTCGAGGCGCGCCCGGATGAGCTCGGCGACGCGGCGCGCGAGCGCGAAGCCCGGCATCACGTAGGGCACGAAGAGCGCCTCGTCGCCGTAGATCGCCCGGACGACCTCGCCCGAGCCGCGCAGATCGATGACCGACAGCACGGCGTCCGCGTGCGTGTGATCGACGAATTTCGCGGGAATGATCGCGTGCAGCAGCGCCTCGACCGACGGCGTCGGGCTCGATGGATCCAGCATCTGGCCGCGGAGGAGCGCGACCATCTGCTCGTCGGTCATCGCCTCGAGCCCGCACGCGCGCTGGAGCGGCGCGAGGCGGCACGCCGGGAAGCCGCGCGGCTCGATCGTCGCGAGATCCCACCCGCTGCCCTTGATGAAGAGCACATCGACGCGGTCGCCGAGCAGGTCGACGGCCGTGCTCTTGACGCTCGTGTTGCCCCCGCCGTGGAGGACGAGCGACGGATCGGCGCCGAGCAGGCGGGAGGTGTAGACGCGGAGGGCGAGATCCTCGCCGCAGGTGGCGGCGTAGGTGTCGAGGTAGCGCTGGGCTTCTTCCTTGCTGTGGCGAGGATCCATCGACCGGCCGCCTACCGCAGCGGCGGAGGCGCCGAAAGCCTGCCGCTCAGTAGCGGTAGTTCTCGGCCTTGAAGGGGCCCTCGGCGGGAACGCCCAGGTACTTCGCCTGGTCCTGCGTGAGCTGCGTCAGCTCGACCCCGAGCTTCGGCAGGTGGAGCGCGGCGACCTTCTCGTCGAGCTTCTTCGGCAGCAGGTGGACGCCGACCGTGTACTTCTCCGTCCACAGAGCGATCTGCGCGAGCACCTGGTTCGAGAACGAGGTCGACATCACGAACGACGGGTGGCCGGTCGCGCAACCGAGGTTCACGAGCCGGCCGCGCGCGAGGACGATCAGCCGCTTGCCGTCCGGGAAGATGAAGTGGTCGACCTGCGGCTTGATGTTCTCCTCCTTGATCTCGGGGTTCTTCTCGAGCCACGCGATCTGGATCTCGGAGTCGAAGTGGCCGATGTTGCAGAGGATCGCCTCGTCCTTCATCGCGATCATGTGCTCGGCCCGGACCACGTCGGCGCAGCCGGTCGCCGTGACGAAGATGTCGCCGACCGGGGCGACGGTCTCGAGGCGCTTCACCTCGTAGCCCTCCATCGCCGCCTGCAGCGCGCAGATCGGGTCGATCTCGGTGATGATGACGCGCGCGCCGAGGCCGCGCAGCGACTGCGCGCATCCCTTGCCGACGTCGCCGTAGCCGCACACGACGGCGACCTTGCCGGCGAACATCACGTCCGTGGCGCGCTTGATCCCGTCGCCCAGCGACTCGCGGCAACCGTAGAGGTTGTCGAACTTGCTCTTCGTCACCGAGTCGTTGACGTTGATCGCCGGCACCTTCAGCTTGCCGGCGCGGTGCATCTCGTAGAGCCGGTGCACGCCCGTCGTCGTCTCCTCCGACAGCCCGCGGATCGCGTCGTTGCCGGTGAAGAGATCCGGGTGCTTCTCGTGGGCGACGATCGTGAGATCGCCGCCGTCGTCGAGGATCATGTTGGGCCCCTTGCCGCCCTTGAAGGCGTAGAGCTGCTGCTCGATGCACCAGTCGTACTCCTCGAGCGTCTCGCCCTTCCAGGCGAAGACCGGGATGCCAGCCGCCGCGATCGCCGCCGCCGCGTGGTCCTGCGTCGAGTAGATGTTGCAGCTCGACCAGGTGACCTCGGCGCCGAGGGCGACCAGCGTCTCGATCAGCACCGCGGTCTGGATGGTCATGTGGAGGCAGCCGGCGATGCGCGCGCCCTTGAGCGGCTGCGTCGGGCCGTACTCGGCGCGGAGCGCCATGAGCCCGGGCATCTCCTTCTCGGCGATGCGGATCTCCTTGCGGCCCCAGTCTGCGAGCGTGATGTCGGCGACCTTGTACGAGAGCTTCTTGTCAGCAGTCATGATGTCCTCTTGTCTTTATCCGGTGAATGCGCCGGTGCGCGCGCCGCGCCAGCCGACGAGTAGCTGCCAAACCAGGTGTCGATCCGGGCCTTCTCCCTGCCATGCGGACGGCAGCCGCCGGATCTCGATGCCCGAGAGCCCAGCCTCCTCGGCGAGGCGCCTGAGGTCGGCCGGCGAGAAGCCGAGCCAGATGTCCGCCTCCTGCTCCCGCAGCGTCGGATCGCTGTGCGCCTCGTAGTCGAGCACGCACACCGCGCCTCCCCGGGCGCGCAGGGCGTCGTCCGCGTGGCCGGGCGCGGCCGGCCGCGCGAGCTCGACGAGCGCGCGCATGGCCCTCGCCGGCTGCGGCGCGTGGTGCAGCACGCGGGCCGCGAAGACCACATCGGCGCCGTCGGGGAGGGGCTCACCGAGCTCGGGCGGCTCGCCCCCGAGCGCGCGGGCGACGGCGCGGATCACCTCGGGCCCGTCGATCTCGCCGCACACGAGCTCGACGTTCTCGAGGCTGCGCCGCCGCATGCGCTCCGCCGCGAGCTGGAGCTGGGCGCTCGCGCGATCGAGCGCAACGACGCGCTCGAAGATGGGGGACAGCACCTCGAGCAGCGCCCCGTCGCCGGTGCCCGCGTCGACCGCCAGACGGCGGTGGGGCAGGAGCGGCGCGAGCGCGGCGAGGTAAGCGGCGAGCTCGGACGGCGGCCCCGAGCGGAGCGGGCGCCCGCCGCGCGCGAAGAACTCGCGGGTCTCGGCGTCGCGCGCGGCGAGCACCTCCTCGATGCGCGCGAGCGTGCCGTCCGCCGCGCACGCGCGCTGGCCCGCGCGCACGGCGTCGTCAACCACCGGGTCGGTCGTGGCGCGCGGGTCGAGGCGGAGCAGCGTCCACGTGCCCTGACGTCGGGCGAGGAGGATGCCCGCCTCGCGGAGCGCGGCCGCGTGGCGCGAGATCTTCGGCTGCCCCTCACGGAGCAACTCGGCCAGCTCGCCGACGGCGAGCTCCTCCGCCGAAGCCAGGCCGAGGAGCCGCACCCGCACCGGATCGGCGAGCAGCCGGTACAGCTCGCACCGCGCGATCGCCTCGACAGGCTGGGCCGGGGACTCCGTGACGGTGACCACGGGCATCATATATGCGTCGATGCGCATAGATGCAAATATAAAACTCGTGGTTCCGGTCACCTTCCGTCGGGGTGAGGGGGCCACGCTCGGCAAAGCTCGGTGGGCACGCTCCCGCGGCGACGAGCACGCCGTCCGTGGTTGAGGACGAGCGGCCGCCGTCCGTGGTTGAGGGCAGGGGAGGCGGCAGTCCCGTCCGTGGTTGAGCACAGGGGAGGTAGTGGCCGTGCGCGCGGCGCGGCCTATTCCACCCTTCCTGGATCTGCCGTAGGTCCCGGCGCGCCGCGGTGGGCGGCGCCTCAGCCGAACGAGCGGACGGCCTTCTCGAGCTTCGCTTCCTCGGAGGAGCGGAGCAGGCCCACGGCGACGACGGTCAGCCGGTCCGGCCGGAACAGCGCGCGCGCGGCGTTGCGCACGTCGTCGACGGTGACGCGGGCGAGCTCCTCGTGCCGTGCCTCCGGGGTCCGGGCGATGTCGGCGAGCGCGGAGAGCCCGTAGAACCCGGCGGTCGCCTCGGGGTCGTCCTGCATCGCCTCCACCGACCAGAGGTGGCGGTCCCGCGCCTTGGCCAGCTCGTCCTCGCGCGGGCCGGTCTCGGCGAGCTCCCGGAGCAGCGCGAAGATCTCCCGGACCACAACGGTCGCGCGGTCGTGCTGCACGCCCGCGGCGATGTCGACGACGCCGTCGTCCTCGTACGCCTCGAACATCCCCGACACGTCGTAGCAGAGGCCCAGCCGGTCGCAGATCCGCTCGTACAGCCGCGTCGACATGCCGTCGTCGAGCACGCGGAGCAGCATCTCCACGGCGGGCTCGCGCGGATCGCGCTCGCTCACGCCCCGGAACGCGACCCGCAGCTCGGTCTGGCTCGACTGGTTCTCGATGAAGCGGAACCTCGGCTTCTTCTGCCCGTTCGGCGGCGGCGTGGCGGGCACCTGCTCGCCGCGCGGCATCGCGCCGAAGTGCCGCTCGATCACCCGCGCGCACGCCTCCGGATCGAACCGCCCTGCCACGCAGAGCACCGCGTTCGCCGCCGTGTAGTGTCGGGCGTGGTGCGCGCGCAGCATCGGCTCGTCGAACCGGTCGAGCGCGTCGATGCCCCCGGTGATCGTGAAGCCGAGCGGGTGTCGCTCGTACATGAGCGCGCGGGCGTTGTTGTCCGCGTCGATGTCGCGCCCCTCGTCGTCGAGGTCCTCGAGGATCTCCTCGCGCACGATGCCGCGCTCGACCTCGATCGCGGTGAAGCGGGGCGACGTGGCGACCTCGCCGAGCAGGGCGAGCACCGGGTCCAGGTTCGACGGGGGCACGGAGATGCTCATCACGCCGTGGTCGACGTGGGTCGCCGCGTAGAGCGTCCCCCCGAGGCGCTCGAAGGCGAGCGCCTGCGCGTGCGCCGACGGCAGCGTCGACGTCCCCCGGAACACCATGTGCTCGAGGAAGTGAGAGATCCCGTTGTTCTGCTGGGTCTCGAACCGCGAGCCCACGCGCAGGTAGAGCGAGGCGACCGCCCGGTGCACCTGCGGTTGCGGGACGAGCACGACCTTGAGGCCGTTCGAGAGGACGATGTCCCGAGCGTCACGCAGCGGGAGCGACGTCATTCCCCCTCGTCTTCGATCGGGAGCTCCGGCTGGCCGGAGCCGTCCTCGGCCGGCCTGGTCTCCTTGAGGAGGCTCTGATCGTACTTCACCTCGCTGCCGATGGTCGACTTCAGCCGGCGCATGTACCCGACGAGCGCGTCGTTCTGCTTGGCGGCCCGCATCGCCGATGTGTAGAACTCGCGGTCCTTGTCCCATTGCTCCTGGCTCGGGGAGGTCTTCTCCTTCAGCTGGATCACGGCATACCCGTTCTCCAGCGCCACGACGTCCTTGGGCAGGTCGCCCGGCTTCTCGAGCTGGAAGGCGATGCGCGCGGGCTCGGTGCTGTCCTTCGCGTCCGCGATGGGCGATCCCGACACGTTGAACGGCAGGCTCGCCTCGACGGTGGGCCGGTTCGGATGGTTCGCGATCGTGTAGGGCGCCCGCGCCGCGCCCGGCTCGGTCTGGCCGTCGCTCTTCGTGCCGCCCGCGCCGCTCGCGTCCGTGGCTCCGTCCTGCTTCGCAGCCTTTTCCTCCTGCTTCGCGCCCGGCGCGGCGGCAGCGCTCTTCGCGGGCGTGAGCTGCGCCATGTAGGCGGCGAGCGCGTCTTCCAGCGATTTGCCGCCGGCCGCGGCGGCGAGCACCTGCTTCGCGGCCTCGGCCGCGAGCCGCTCCGACTCGTGGGCCACGTAGAGATCACGCGCCGCCTCCAGCCGGCCGATCTTCTCGGCCTCGGCGTCCCTCGCGATCTGCTCGACCTTGATCACCTGGAAGCCGTCCTCGGTCTCGACGAGGTCCGACACCTCGCCCGCCTTCATCTCGAAGAGCTTGTCCTCGACGGGCTTGCTGAGCCGGCCCTTGGTCACGCAGCCGAGCTCGCCGCCGCGCGCCGCGCTCGGGTCGTCGCTCGCGCTGCGCGCCACGTCGGCGAAGCTCTCGCCCTTCTTGAGGCGCTGGACGGCCTGCTCGATCCGCGCCTTCGCGGCGGCCTTGCCCGCCTCCGGTCCCTGCTCGGCCTCGTCGGGCTTCACCTCGGCCGTGATAACCCGGGCGACCCGGCACTCGGGCAGGTACTGCGCCTTGCGCCCCTCCCACGTCTTGTCGAGCTCCTCCTTGTTGGCGTCGGCCCAGGCCTGGATCGCCTTCTCCGAGGTGTCCACGACGAGATCGCTGTAGAAGCGCCGGTCGAAGCGCACGTAGCTGAGCGTCCGGGTGGATTTCTCGCGGGAGAACTGCTCGAACGCCTCGTTCTCGCCGACCCGGACCCGCGCGCGGATGAAGTCGCGCATCCGCGCGGCGATGAGCTCCTTCCGCTGGTAATCGCGGAAGTCCGTCGGGCTCATCTTCGTGATGTTCCGGATCTGCCGCTCGTACTGCTTGTTGTCGAACTTCTTGGTCTGGCGGTTGCGGACGTCCAGGTAGCGAATCAGGTCCTCTCGGAGGTTGAGCGCGTAACCGATCTGGCGGATCTTGTCCGCCGGGAGCGAGACACGCACCCTGCCGGTCCCCAGCTCGGCCGTCAGCTCGTCGTCCGAGACGCTGATCCCGAGGCGCTTCGCGTCCTCGTTGAGGAGCCACCGCTCGTAGAGCCCCTCCGCCGTGATCCGCCGGAGTCCCATCGCCCGGAGGCGGTTTTCGTCGACGCTGCGCATCGCGAGCAGGTTCCTCGAGGCGTTGAACTCGATCGAGGAGATGCAGCTCCCTCGGACCTCGACGACGCAGGTGCTCGCGGCCGACTGCACGGGGCCGGTGTTCGGGCGAAACTGGACGATGAAGACGACGGCGATCGCGATGACGATGGCGGCGCCGAAGATTTGGCTCAGTCTGTTCACGAAGGGCTCGCTCCCGGGGCGCGCTGCTCGCTCCTCGAGCAGCCTCTCGCCTTGGCCTGGCGCGGCATAGCACGGCGTCGACGGCGTGTCTTTACGGCGGTCGAGAGCGGGGTTAGGGGCTCATCCCATGGCAAGCTCGAAGTCACACCTCCCTGATTGCGGCCTCTACCTGACGACAAAGCCGCTCCCCGGAAACGAGGACAAGGTGCCTGCCGGCATCATCGTCTCCTTCCACAACCACTCGGACAACGGTCTGCCGACGGTCACGACGCCCGATCACAACGTCCACAACCGCTGGCACTTCCACGGCCCTGCCGTCGCGTTCCGGGGCACGACGTGGGCGGACTCGCTGCAGCGCCTCCCCGCCGAGGGGTTCTACACGCTCCGCAAGGAGCTCACGTTCGACGGGGGCAACTGGCCGAAGGGCACGCTGGTGCAGCTCGGGTACACGCAGGCGGGCATGCCTATCCTGTTCATCGCCCGCGTCCGATCGCGGCTGCAGGAGAACGACCTCTTCTTCTCCGACAAGGGCGTGGGCATCAAGCGTGACCAGCTCTCGCTGCTCGAGCCCGTCTCCGTGTTCGAGGAGCCAAGCGACGGCTCCGGCCACAAGCCCGACCACGCCGAAGCCCACTGATCAGTTCGTCGCTCCCGTCCAGGGTGAATTTACCCGGGAGTCATCGAAATCCATTCCCGGGCACGGCGTGTGCTTGTAATTTTCTTCTGTGATTCGACGCAGAACCCTCACTCCTCCGTCGCTCCAGATTCCACCTCAGCTCCTGGCGAACCGCCGTAGAAGCCCTCGCCGTGAGCTCAGCGAGCGGGTGCGCCTCGAGACCGAGGATCGCGCGGTCTCGGGCTGGACGCTGAACGCCAGCGTCGGCGGGCTTCGGGTGGTGATAGAAAATTCACTCGATCCCGGTACGGAGCTAACGGTCTGGCTCGACGGCAGGGCCCCGCGCCCCGGTCGGATCATGTGGGTCCAGGACGAGCCGGACGGCTCGATCGTGGGCGTTTGCTTCCTCGACGAGGGGGAGCCGAGGCCGTCACGGTCGAGCTCGTGACCTCGTGCGTGACCGCGCAGAAATGCGCGGGCGCGCCAAAGCGCCACAGGCCCCTGTCAGCGCTGTCAGCTTGACGAGGCCCCCGCAATTTTGCGATGGATGTTCCTGCTGGCATGGGGGTAGCCGGGAACCAGCGGACGATGCCGACACCCGCGGAGATAAAGAAAGCCCTGCTCCAGGCCGGATTCGAGGTCTACCGCACCCGAGGCGACGCCGTGCACGTCGCCGAGCGGGTGCGGGAGAACCTCCTCATGGACTCGGGGATCGTCGTGGGCGCCGAGCCGCTGCGCGTCGGGTTCGTGGTGCGCGCGCAGCGCAACGATTTCCCGGGCGCGGCGGACGAGCAGCTCTTCGAGCGGGCGCGCGGCCTGGCCGAGCCCGCCGTGGCGCGCGGCTACACCGAGGGCGAGGCCGCGCTCCGGCACGTCCGCGACCCCGGCGACGCGGAGCGGACGCTGGACACGTGGTGCGAGGTCCAGTTCGAGAAGCCGGTGGCGTCGCTCGAGCTCGCCGTCAGCGAGGTGGGGTTCGCTCTCTCGCTCGAGAAGACTGCCCTGCCGCGGTAAGCGGTAGACGATGCCGTTCGACCGCGCCGCGAGCCTGCTCGGGCCCTCCGGCCCGTTCGCGCGCGGCCTGCCGGGCTACGAGGACCGCGAGGGGCAAGTCGCGATGGCGAGCGCCGTCGAGCGGGCGATCGCCGAGGATCGCGTCCTCCTCTGCGAGGCGGGCACCGGGACGGGCAAGACGCTCGCCTACCTGGTTCCCGCGATCCTGAGCGGCCGCAAGGTCGTCGTCTCGACCGCGACGAAGGCGCTCGAGGACCAGATCTACACGAAGGACCTGCCGCTCGTGGCCGAGCACCTCCGCCTGGATCCGCGCGCGGCGCTGGTGAAGGGCCTCGGCAACTACCTCTGCCTGCGCCGCTTCAACGAGCTCCGCCAGAGCCCCGGCGCGGGCGCCGGGACCGCCGGGCGCTCGCTGCCGCTCCTGGAGGCGTGGGCGCAGGAGACCGAGATGGGCGACGTCGCCGAGCTCGCCTACCTCGCGGAGGGCGATCCGCTCTGGCGGGAGGTGGCGTCATCGAGCGAGACGCGGCTCGGGGCCTCGTGCGACTACTTCGACGAGTGCTTCGTCACGCGGATGAAGCGCGACAGCGAGGCGGCGCGCCTGCTCATCGTCAACCACCACCTCTTCTTCGCGGATCTCGCGCTGAAGATCGCCGGTGCGCGCCGCGGCTTCGCGGGCGCCGGCGCGCTCCCGCCGTACGACGCGGTGATCTTCGACGAGGCGCACCAGCTCGAGGACATCGCGACGAGCTTCTTCGGCGTCCGCGCCTCGCGCGCGCGGGTCGACTCGATGCTCCGCGACGCGGACCGGGCCTTCATCGCGTCCGGCCTCGCCGACCACATCCTCGGGCGGGGTGAGGGGACGGCGATCACGGCCGTGGTGCGCGAGTCCGCGGACGCCCTGTTCGACCGGCTCGCCGCGCTCGGCGGCGCCGCGGGCAGCGCGGATCGGGGCGACGCCCGGGTCCCGCTCGCCAGGGACGCGTGGTCCGGCGAGCTCCTCGACGCCTACCACCGCCTGGACAACCACCTCGAGGCGCTCGCGAACTACGCGAGCGCGAACGCGATCAGCGAGGCGGTGCAGCTCGTCGGCAACCGCGCCGCGCAGCTGCGCGACGACGCCGCGCGGATCGTCGACCCCGCGACCAACCAGGTCACGTGGGTCGAGGTGCGCGGGCGCGCCGTCTCGTTCGGCGCGTCGCCGGTCGATCTCGGGGACATGCTGCGCGAGCACGTCTTCGAGCGGATCGGCGCCGTGGTGCTGACGAGCGCCACGCTCACCACGGGCGGCTCCGGCGCGTCCGGGTTTCGCTTCCTCCGCTCGCGGATGGGCCTCGACGAGGACGTGTCGGTGCCAGTCGACGAGCTCGAGGTCCCGTCGCCGTTCGACTACCCGAGCGCCGCGCTGCTCTACACGCCGCGCGACCTCCCCGAGGCGACCGACGCGGCGTTCGTCGATCGCGCGGCCGATCGCATGGCCGAGCTCATCGGCATCACCGGCGGCGGCGCGTTCGTCCTGTGCACGTCGATCCGCGCCATGAACGCGCTCGCCGCGGCCCTGCGCGCCCGGCTCGCCCGCGCGCCCGCGCAGGCCCGGGCGGCCGGGGGCGCGGCGCGGCAGCCGATCCCGCTGCTCGTGCAGGGGGACGCGCCGAAGGGCGCGCTGCTCCGCCGCTTCCGCGCCGAGCGGCACGCCGTGCTCGTCGCGACGATGAGCTTCTGGGAGGGGGTCGACGTCCCCGGCGAGGCGCTGCGCCTCGTGATCATCGAGAAGCTCCCGTTCGCGGTGCCGACCGATCCGGTCGTCGCCGCGCGGTGCGCGTCGATCGAGCAGTCCGGCGGCAACCCGTTCATCGCGTACAGCGTCCCGCAGGCCGCGATCACCCTGAAGCAGGGCTTCGGTCGGCTGATCCGTACGCGCACCGATCGCGGCATCGTTGCGATCCTGGACCGGCGGGTGCGCACGCGCGGCTACGGCCGCGTGCTGCTCGACAGCTTGCCCGACGCGCGCCGGACAGAGCGCATCGAGGACGTGCGCGCGTTCTGGACCGCCGCGCCGGCGGAGGCGCAAGGGGCAGCGCCGGCGCGCAGCGATGAGCCGCGGTGAGGTGAGCGTGTGGTGAGGCGGGGGCGCGGTGAGGCGAGCGCGAGCGCGCGGCGGGACGGCCGTCAGGGGTACGACGTCTTGCCGTAGATGCACCAGGCGCCGCCCTTCTTCAGGGCGATGGCCTGGCGAAGCTTGTAGTCCTTCTTGAACCGGGGATCGTTGTACGACGCGCGCGAGGAGGGCACCGTGGGGTTCCGGCAGTCGGCCCCGGAGGCGATGATCAGGAAGTAGCGCGGGTTCTTGTCGAAGAGCGCGTCGGTGTAGCCGGTGCCCACCTTGTGCGTGTACCCGCCCGGCAGGCTCGAGACCTCGGGGCTGAGCAGCCCCAGCATGTCGACGACGGGGAAGCCCGTGCGGTACCCGACGTAGCCGATGTCCGCGATCGCGATGGGGCCGGGCTCCCCGTTCTGCACGAGCCAGTCGGCCGTGCGCCCGGCCGCGTCGTCCCAGAACCCCTTGTCGTTGACGAGGAGGTTGCTCTGCGCCCGCCAGAGCTCGCCGGTGCGGGTCGCGATCGTGATCGCGCCGAACGCCGCGAGCGCGAGCGACGCGGCCCGCTCGCGCCGCGCGGCGATGGCGCGGATCGCGTCGTCGACGAGCAGGAACGCGAACGGCTCGGCGGGCGCGAGGAACCGGAAGTACGGCATCCAGTCGCCGCCCACCACGACGACATACACGCCGAAGAGCAGCGCGATCGACGCGATCGCGAGGCCGCTCCGGCGCCGGTGGACGATCGACGACGCGACCGAGACGAGCCCGAGCCACAGGAAGGCGCCGGCGTGCTGCGCGTACTTGCGGACGTAGTCGCTCCCGCCCTGGAGCTGCTGCGCGAAGTTGCCGGTCTTCGCGGCGAGCGTGTTCGGGAGCCACGCGCCGTAATAGCTGTGCCGCCAGAGCAGGTGCGCCGCAACGGGGAGCGCGAAGGCGAGCAGGCGGAGCAGATTCCGCCGCGAGAACGCCTGGTCCACGTGCCAGATGACGAGCAATCCGAGGAACAGCGGCGCCTCCGGGCGCGTGAGCGCGGCGAGCGCGAACACCACGCCGGACCAGGGGAACGAGGACAAGGTGAGCGCCAGCCGCGGTCCGTCGCCGGCCGTGGCGGCGTCCTCCTCGCGGAGGAAGAGCTCGGTCCCCGCGAGCGTGAGCAGGAGGAAGAGCGGCGTCTCCAGCCCGAACACCGCGTAGCCAGAGAAGAGGATGCTCGTCGCGAGCAGCCACGTCG
The DNA here is from genome assembly GCF_051474675.1 of Sorangium sp. So ce406. Classification (NCBI taxonomy): domain Bacteria; kingdom Pseudomonadati; phylum Myxococcota; order Polyangiales; family Polyangiaceae; genus Sorangium; species Sorangium sp. So ce406. The sequence continues at coordinate 4,018,257 of NZ_CP150340.1, forward strand.
CGAGGCAGGGGAGGTTCGAGAACGCGCGCAGCCGCCGCGAGAGGAGGTACGTCGGGACGAGCGCGCCGCACGCGCACGCGGCGCCGAGGACCTTCGCAGCGGCCGGCGGCGTCGCCCCGATCTTCACCGCGCCGGCGAGGAGCACGGTCCAGAGGAAGTTCGTGTAGCCCTCGACGCGCTCGCCCACGTTGTAGACGAGCCCGTTGCCGTTCGCGAGGTTCTCCGCGTACCGGAACGAGATGTACGCGTCGTCGATCGTGAAGCTCGCGACGCGCAGCGCGCCCACGAGCGTGACGAGCATCGGCAAGACCAGCCCGAGCGCGATCTGGAGCCACGCGGGGAGGGGAGCGCCGGCGAGCCAGGTCCGGAGATCGCGCGCCGGCGCCGTCGGGCGCTCCTCGTCGTCCATCGACTCCTCGCCTTCCGCCGGCTCGTCGCGTCCTACCTCGTCGCTCGTGTCCACTGCGCTTCTGGCCTCGTCGCTCATCGGGGGCCGACCATACCGCGATTGTCACAGCCGTAACCCCGGGCTGCGTAAATCAGGACAGGATGGTGTGCGAACATCCCGACGCAGTGCGAACGAAATTGCGCACTCCGCCCGTCGGATTAGGCTTTCAAGGCAGCCATGACGACGGCCTCGGGCGAGATGAGCGGTGCCGCAGGCGCGATCGTTTCCCGGATCGCTGCGGCGTCCTCGAGCGGACGCCGGCGTGCGGGGGAGGTCGATCTCGCCGCCGAGCTCGCGCGTGGCCGCAGCGCCGTCCGTGAGGCGCCCGGGCGCCCGGTCAGCCCGGCGCCCGCGCTGCCAGGAAAGGAGTCGAGTGATGAGCGACGTCGTTGCGCACCTGCCCGTGATCTTTCTCGTCGTTGCCCTCGCGGCGCTCGCCCTCGCCGCCGTCGGCCTCGCGCGCAGGGCCCGGGCCTCGGGCGCGCCCGCCCGCGCGCTCTCCGTGAAGGAGCGGGCCATCGTGGCTGCCTGCGCGGACGCGCTGTTCCCTGCCGGCGGACCGATCCCGGTCTCGGGCACCGAGGCCGGGCTGGTCGAGTACATGGAGCACTACGTCGCGCGCACCCCGAGGCCGCTCCGGCCCTACCTTCGGCTGCTGCTCCACGTCGTCGAGCTCTCGCCCTGCGTCTTCGGGCCACGGCGCGCCCGCTTCACGCGGCTCCCGCAGCCCGATCGCATCGCGGTGCTCGCGTCGATGGCGCAGAGCTGCATCTACCTGCGACGGGTGACGTTCCTCTCGCTCCGGACGATGCTCTCGATGGGCTACCTCGCGAACGAGAAGGTGGCCCGCGCGATCGGCGTCGCCTGCTGCGCCACGCCCTTTGAGCGCCGCGCGGCCGCGCGTCCGGCGGGCGAGGGGGTCGCCGTGAGCGCGCCGTCGCTCGCGCCGGGGGTGACGGCGTGAAGCTCCCCGGCCTGTCGGGGGCGCTCCCGCCCGCGAGCCCCGAGCGCGCCGAGCGGCGCCCGCTCTCCGCCGCCGCGCTCCGATCGAGGGCCGCGGTCGAGCCGCTCGCGCCCAGCGAGCCGCGCTCCCAGGTGAAGGTGTTCGCCGACTACGACGGCGAGGTGCGGGCGTCCTGCGAGGTGCTCGTCGTCGGGTCGGGGCCGGGCGGGGCGGTCGTCGCCAAGGAGCTCGCCGAGGCGGGGCGCGACGTGATCCTCGTGGAAGAGGGGCCGCCGTTCGGGGTGGAGGATTTCCGGCAGGAGGCGGGCGAGTCGCTGGCGCGCACGCTGCGCGAGGGCGGGATGCGCGCTGCGCGCGGGCGCATGCTCATCCCGACCATGCAGGCGATCGCGCTCGGGGGCGGGTCCGTCGTGAACTCGGCGATCTGCGCGCGCTCGCCCGCGTGGGTGTTCGACAAGTGGGCGGACCGGACCGGGACGGCGTCGCTCACATCGGAGACGCTGGCGCCTCACTACGAGCGCGTCGAGCGCCTGCTCGGCGTCGCGCCCACGCCCGTGGAGGTGCAGGGCGAGCGCAACCTGCGCTTCAAGCGGGGCTGCGACGCGCTGGGCCTGTCGAGCGAGCCGACCCACCGCAACGTGCGCGGCTGCCGCGGCTCGGGCGAGTGCTTCACGGGGTGCCGCAACCGCGCGAAGATGTCGACCGACATCTCGTACGTCCCCGCCGCGATCCGGGCGGGCGCGCGCGTCTTCACCAGCGTGCGCGCGGAGACCCTGCTCCTCTCCGGAAAGCGCGCCGTCGGGATGCGCGGCCGCACCGTCGAGCCGTTCACGTGGCGCGAGGGGGCGCCTGTCGAGATCCGGGCGAAGCTCGTCGTGCTCGCGGCGGGCTGCATGGCGACCCCGCTCATCCTGCTCCGCAGCGGCGCCGCCAACTCCAGCGGCCATGTCGGGAACGAGCTCCAGCTCCACCCGGGGCTCGCGATCATGGCGGTCTTCCCCGATCCCATCGACCCGTGGGAGGGCGCTACGCAGGGCTATCATTCGCTCCACTTCCTCGAGCAGGGCATCAAGCTCGAGGTCCTCTGGTCGCCCCCCGCGGTGCTCGCCGCGCGGTTCCCCGGCTTCGGGCACGATTACCAGCGTCACCTCAGGACGTATCACCGCATGGCGCCCTTCGATGTGATCATCGCGGCCGAGCAGTCGCGGGGGACGGTCCGTCCGAAGCGCGGCTCGTGGGATCCCGATGTGCGGTTCGACTACGCGCCCCGCGACGTCGAGAAGATCCAGCGCGGCCTGGGCATCCTGTCGGACATCTGCTGGGCGGCGGGCGCTGCGTCGATCCTGCCCGGGCTGCACGGGATCCCCGACGAGCTGACGTCGCCGGCAGAAGCCGAGATCCTGAAGAGCAGGCGGCTCGACGGGCGCGACACGATCACCGCGGCGAACCACGCCTTCGGCTCGGCGCGAATGTCGAGGAACCCTCGGGACGGCGTCGTCGACGAAGAGGGGCGCTGCCACGATCTGGAGAACGTTTACGTCGCCGACACGAGCGTCTTTCCTGGAAGTCCCGCGGTGAACCCGATGCTTACGTGCATGGCGCTGGCCGATCGCATCGCATGCGGCATCATCGAGCGCTGGTGATGCGCGCGCTGGCGTGTCACCACAGGGGGCAGCGACCCGGGGGCGTCGCATCCGTTGCGCATGGACGGCATGTCACGGACGGCATGTGAGGGGGGCTTGCACCGAGAAGTAGGCAAGTCCCGAGTTGATGTGAAGCCCCCGCAGGGTACACATTGAGCGGCACGTTTCACATCGCACGGGGCCGAGCCGTCCGTCCGCCGAGCTGGGAGGGAAGCTTTGGGACCGAACGCAGTATCTGCTGCAATTCCGCGCGGACAAGCGCGCTCGCCGCATCGGAGCCACAACCAGCACGGCCGTGTGCTGCTGGTCGAGGACGAGCCCGACCAGGCGGCCATCCTCGAGGCGGTGCTGCGCCATGAAGGGCTCGACGTCGTCGTCGCCTCGAGCGGCGAGCAGGCGCTCGAGATCCACCAGCGGACCCCGGCCGACGTGCTCGTCACGGACCTCAACCTGCCCGGCATGACGGGGGTCGATCTCATGCGCCGGCTCTCCCCGGGCGAGCTCGATGGGCCCGAGCCGAAGACGCCGCCGCCCGCCGTCGTCATGGTCACCGGCGCCGCGTCGATCACGAGCGCCGTCGACGCGCTAAAGCTCGGCGCCGCCGACTACCTCCAGAAGCCGCTCGACCCGGCGCGCCTCGTACTGCTCGTGCGCCAGCTCCTCTTCGACGGTCCGGCCCGCGAGTTCGTCGAGGGCGAGGACGACGATCCCCTCCACGGGCAGCTCGTGTTCGAGGGGATGATCGGCGGCTCGGCCCGGATGCGCGAGGTCTTCACCCGCATCGAGCGCGTCGCCGCGACGATGGCGCCCGTGCTGATCGTGGGCGAGAGCGGCACCGGCAAGGAGCTCGTCGCGCGCGCCATCCACAACCGGAGCCGCCGCCGCGCCGGCCCGTTCGTTCCGGTGCACACCGGTGCCATCCCGCGCGAGCTCATCGGCAGCGAGCTCTTCGGCCACGAGAAGGGCTCGTTCACCGGCGCGTTCGCGGCCGCGGAGGGCAAGTTCGAGGCGGCGGCCGGAGGCACGGTCTTCCTCGACGAGGTGGGGACGATGGACGCTGCGGTGCAGGTCAGCCTGCTCCGCGTGCTCGAGACCTACCGCTTCACCCGCGTCGGCGGCCGCAAGGAGATCGAGGCCGACGTCCGCGTCGTCGCCGCCACGAACAAGGATCTGCTCGACCTCGTCGACGACTGCGTCTTCCGCGAGGATCTCTACTACCGGCTCAACGTGTTCACGGTGACGCTGCCCCCGCTGCGCGAGCGCCGGGAGGACATCCTGCCCATCGCCGAGCGCTTCCTGCTCAAATTCGCGAAGCGTTATGGCACCCCGGCGCGCCGCCTCACGGACGCCGCCGTCGAGCGGCTGACGGAGCACGACTGGCCGGGCAATGTGCGCGAGCTGCGCAACGTCATCGAGCAGACCGCGCTCTTCGCCTCGAGCGAGATGGTGTCGGCCAACGACGTCCAGCTCGGCCAGGGCCGGATCGAGCGGCGCTCCGGCCGGCGCGCCTACGACAGCGTCACGTCCCAGCGGACCGCGGCGCCGGTCGTCCCTCCCGAGCCGGCCGAGCCGCTCTCGGTGCCGCTCGTCCACCCAGCGGACATGGCGGTCCCGTCCGACCCTGCGCCATCGCACGCCGTCGTCGCGCAGCCGCCGCCGGCCTCCGTGAGCCCGGCCTCGCTGCCGCGGAGGCCTCAGGAGGGCAGCATCCCCGACGCGGAGCCGCCGCGGGACGCCGGCGAGGCGGCCGAGCACCCGCTCGTGCTGCGGCTCCCGGTCGGCACGCGCCTGGCCGACGCGGAGCGCAAGCTCATCCTGCTGACCCTCGAGGCCGTGCGCGGCAACAAGCAGCGCGCGGCCCGCGTGCTCGGGATCAGCCGCCGCGGCCTGTACTCGAAGCTGCAGGCGTACGGCGAGCACGTCGGGGGCCACGAGGCCCAGGGGCCGAGCGAGAGCGCCGAGCCCCACGATCCGGTCGACGATGTGCCCGTCGTGACCGACGAACCCAGCCTGGAAGAGCTCGGCTCCGCGCGCGGCGACGCCTGAACGAGCGCATCGCCCTCCGCCGCCGCGCGTGACCCGCCCTCCGTGGCGCGCGCCCCGCGCCTTTCCTGGCGGGTCGGCGCTCGGGGCGCGACGTGACCGGTCGCACTCCAGGCGCCGGCCTGCGGGCCCGTGTGACGCACCCCGACAACGGTTCCATCAGCGGCCCCGTTCCTTTGTGCTTTACGAAGGGATGACGACCTCGGCTATCGTAAAGCGGAGCTGCGAGATCAGACGCGCGACTGGCACGTCAGAGAGCGGGCCACCGGCGCGGTATCAAGGTAAACTCTACGCGACGCCTCGCCGGCATTACCCCCCTGCGGGCCAGCCCCCAATGAAGATCACCTGCCAGTCCTGTCAGTCGAAATACACGGTCTCGGACGAGAAGGTCCAAGGCAGAACCGTCAAGATCAAGTGCCGCAAGTGCGGCGCCACGATCCTCGTGAACAGCTCGGGCGTGACGACCAACGGCGGGGTCGCCGATCCGGTCTCCGGCACGAGCGTTCCGAACGACGGGACCACGTACCTGGTCAACGTGGCGGACGGCGATCAGCGCTCGATGACGCTGGCGGAGATCGTCGCCAGCTATCAGGCGGGGGTGATCAACGCCGAGACGTACATCTGGGCGGACGGGATGGCCGACTGGCAGCCGCTCGGCCAGGTCGACACGATCGTCGCGGCGCTGCACGCCGGCAGCGCCCCGGTCTCGACGGCCGCGCAGGAGCCGGCGCCCGTGCAGTCGCAGCCCGTGCCGAGCGCTGGTGCGGCCGCATCGCAGGCCTCCTCGGGCATCGAGGCGGTCGCGGCGTCCGCTCCGGCGCCGCGCGCGGCGGCCGTGCGCCGCGATCCGGCGCGCCCGACGCAGGACCTCTTCGGCGGGAGCCCGGCGCCCGAGGCGCATCGGCCGAGCTCCGACGACGTGGCCACGAGCGCTCCGCTCTTCAAGAGCGGCACCGCCCCCGGCCAGCGCGACGAGAACTCGATGCTGTTCTCGCTGAGCGCCCTCACGGCGAAGGCCGCGCCTCCTCCGGCGCGGTCGAGCGCCAGCGCGTCGGAGGACTCCGGTCTCATCGACCTGAAGGCCCTCGCGTCGGGAGCAGGCGTCAGGGCGCCGTCGCCGGTGGCGAGCATCGTCGCGAACGACGGCGGCCTGTTCCAGCTCAGCGCGCCCATCGTGACCACGGCGCGGGCGCCGTCCGTCGCGCCGCCGACGAGCATCGAGGCAGCGCCCAAGAACCGCGCCCCGCTCATCATCGGCGCCGGCATCGCGATCGCGGGCATCGCGATCGCGGGCGTCTTCTTCATGATGAAGGGCGGCGGCGAGGCGCCGGCGCCCGCCGCTGCCGACAACGCGACCACGGCGGCAGCCCCGGCGACGACGACGCCGCCGGAGCCCGAGCCGACGCCGACCGCGACCGCGACCGCGAGCGCGACGGCCACGGCGAGCGCGGAGCCGGTCGCGAGCGCGACGCCGAGCGCCACGCCGACGGCTGCGCCTGCCCGCGGTGCCGCGCGGCCGGCGCGGCAGACCTCCGGCGGCTCCGCAGGCAAGGCGCAGCCTGCCTCCGGCTCCCCGGCCCCGGCCGCCGCCCCCGCGCCGGCCAAGCGCGGCGGCTGCGGGTGCGCGGCCGGCGATCTGATGTGCGCGATGCAGTGCTCCGCCAAGGGCAAGTGAACGCGCGAGGGCTGTCCTGGCCCTCGCGATGAGCCGAGATCCCGTCGCTTGAACCTCTCGCTCGGCGGCCGCGCTCCGCGCCGGCCGCGGCGCCGTCTGTCCAGCGGGCGACTGCAAGGACGGTGCGGCGACCAGGGGGGCGCGCTAGCATCGTCCGTCATGAGCGAGCCCGACCGGCGGTATCACGCGCCGACTGCGCGCCGCACGCCGGGCGCCGGGCCGCTCTTCGCGATGATGCTGCTCCTCGGCGCGGGCGCCGCGGGTTGCGGCGGACGCGCGCCGAGCGCGCCGTACGCGGCGCAGGCGTCGCGCGGCGGGGCTGCGCGGTCGGCGCTCCCGGCCTCGGGTGGGCGAGCCGCGCAGGGGGCGCTCGTCACCATGATCACGCCCTCGCTGCTCCTCCCTGAGCTCGTCGGAGAGCGCGGCGTCGTGGCCAGCGAGGCGGGGTCCCGGCGGGTGCTCATCGATCGCATGCGCCTCATCGCGCACGACGACGGATCACTCGAGCGCGCCGCCGAGCTGCTGCCGTCTGGTCAGGTCACCGCGCTCAAGCTCCCGACGCGGCTCGGCGGCGGCTACCTCTTCTACGCCTCGAACCGCGGGAGCGCGCAGCTCTGGCGCGCCCGGGAGTGGCTCGCCCCGCTCGATCCGCTGGTCCAGTTGCCGTCGGAGGCGAACGAGATCATCGCGGGGTTCGATCGCCTCTACGCCCGGCTCTCGCACAGCCACCGGCTCCTCGCGATCGACGCGCAGAAGGGCGAGGCGATGCCCCTCGGCCCGCTCCCGCCGGCGAGCGCGTACGGCCAGCTCGCGTTCGCCGACGGGTGGCGCGCCGTGGTCGAGGCCGACCTGCGCGGGCTGCTCGTCACCTTCGACGCGGGGGCCACGTGGCGTCCGGTCGAGGTCGACGCGAGGCCGACCTCGCTCGCGGTCATCGGCGGCGACCCGGCGGTGATGACCGCGAACGGGTTCTACTCGGTCGATGCGCGCGGCGGCGTCACGTACCGCACCCTGGAGACGCCCGAGGACGTGCAGGAGGCGCCGGCGCGGGCGCAGGGGCCTTTCGGGCGGCGCCCGCTGCGCGCCGCGATCGAGGACGGGTGGCCCGACTCGAGCTCGACCGCGGTGGTGGCCCGCGGCGGCGCCCTGGCGCGCGTCTCGCTGCGCGACGGCGCCGTCGTCGACGTCGCGCCGGACGCCTACCCCGAGCGCGAGGCGGCGTGCCACGCGATCCGCGCGGGCGCGTCGTTCGGCTTCGTCTGCGGCGAGCGCGACGGGCCGACGACGCTCTACGCCTTCCAGCCGCCGCTCGGCATGCGCCGGCTCATGCGCTTCGAGGAGCCGCGCTTCGTGGCCGCGAGCGGCAACGGCGCGCTGGTGATCCGCGGCGCCTGCGGAGAGCGCAGCGGCGCGCACGACGGCCGCGCGTACTGCATCGTCGCCGCCGACGGGGGCACCCGCGAGATCCACGTCCGCGCGCCGGCGCGGGACGTCGGCGTCGAGCGCGTCGTCGCGCTCTCCGACGGCCGCGTCGCCGTCCTCTCACCGCCGCGCCCGGGGGCCTCGGGGCAGCTCACGCTGCTGAAGGGGAGCGACGTCACCACCGTCCCGCTGACCCTTCCGGGCAAGCCCCGCAGCACCGTCCGCGATCTGCAGCGCGGGATGTGGCTCGAGGGGTTCGAGGAGCGCGAGCCCGGGGTCCTCGGCGGCTGGGTAGAGGCAGGCGGCCCGATCGTGGGCGTCCGGATCGACGTGAAGAGCGGCAATGTGACCGCCGGCGCGCCGCGCCAGGACGGCACGGGCGCGCTCCTGTCAGGGCGGTTCGCGCTCTCTCTGGGAGAGGGCGAGCGCTCCGCCGAGTCGACGGACGGCGGCATGACCTGGCGCTCGATCGAGCTGCCCGAGCGGGACGACGACGCTGCCGCTCCCCGGACGCGCGCGTGCGGCCCTGTCGGCTGCGTCTTCAAGGGCTGGATACGCGTAGGCTGGGGCAAGACGGCGCTGCCGGACGACCTCGCCGAAGCGAAGCCACCGCCGGTGCTCCAGACGCCGCTGCGCGCGGGCAGCCCGATCGCGATGCGCTGCGAGGCGCTCGGCTCGTCGACCCCGCCGCTGCCGGACAGGCCGTCCGCCGCGTCGGCCGCGCGCCCACCGCAGCCGGCCGCACGCCCGCAGTCCAAGGAGACGGCGAGCTCGGCGTGGGCGCCTTTCCGCAACACCGTGCCGCCCACGCTCGGCGCGGATGAGATCGGCTTCGACAACGGGGCCCCGTACGACATCGTGACCGTGCGCGCCTACGCATGGGGCAAGCGGGGCGCTGACTGGGCTCGGGCGGGGCGCTGGCTCATCCGGTTCGACGATCGCTTCGACCCGGATGGCGGGGTCCGCTCCAGCGCCGTCAGCGCCTCGCCTTGGTCGGACGAGGCCACCGCGGCCGAGGCGCTCGGGGTCGTCAACTACGGGGCAGCTTCCTGGGGCGCGTACCTCGACCCGGGCGGACGGGCTGCCCTGACCCACGTGTGTCGGGGCGCGGGATGCAGCCTCTTCGCGGTGTCCGAGGGGCTGCCGGTGCTCCCGCTCCGCGACGGCGGCGGCCGCGCAGGCAACTTTCTCCGGCCCTTTCCGAACGGCGCCGTGCGGCTCGGTGAGACCTGGTTCTTCGTGGCGCCCGGCGGCTCGTACGAGTCCGTGACGCTGTGGCGGGCCGACCTCGGCATCGCGCGGCCGCTCGCGACGTATCATCGTCCCGCGCGCACGAGCTACGGAGTCGACCCGCCGCGCCTGGTCCGGCGTGCGCTCGGCGGCGGTGTCGGCCTGCTCATCTCGACGGCCCCGGACCCGGGCGTGCGCGCCGGCTCATGGCATGTGCTCCCGATCGACCGCGACACCGGTGCGCTCGGCGAGGCGGTGCCGCTCGGGCGCAAAGATCTGGTGGACACACCGCTCGACCGCTGTCAGTCGGGCCAGGACGGCTGGCTCCTGGACACGAGCCTGGAGGGCTCGCCGAGCTTCGATCTCGGCGGTAATTATTCGTCGGTCGATGGTGCCGAGTTCCGGCTTCGCCTGGATCCCGGCGCAGCGTGCGTCGAGGCGATGTCGGTGAGGCTGCAAGGGATCTTCTCGAAGGCGCCCGAGAAGCAGCGCGACGTCGCTGCCAGCGCCATCCCGCTCGCCGCGACCGAGCGGACCACGGGGCGGAGGTGGCGGCTGCGCTGCGAGCCCAGGGACGCTGGCCGATGAGGCGCTGGCGACCGCGGGCAATCAGTTGGCGATGACGTCCGTTGAGACGGCGTCCACGCTTCCCTCGACGCTCGCCTCCAGGCCCTCGTAACGGAGGGTCCCCAGCCAGTCTGCCGTCCACGAGATCGGCGCGGCGGCGCTGTTGACCTGCGCTTCGCCTGAGGCGTTCACGACGATCTCGCCAGTCCGCCCGGCCTTCGCTTGCGCCTCCAGGCCATCGTGCCAGAGGACCTTGAGCCCGCGCGCGCACAGCGTCGCCATGCAGTCGCTGTCGCAGCCGGAGTAGCCGACGAGCACTTCGCCCAGGGTCGCACAGTCCGCTGCAGCGGCGAGCGCCGTGGGGACGGACTCGGCCTCCGCCTCCAGCGTCGCCCCGAGCGCCGCGGCGCCGCCCACATAGAGGCTCGGCACCCAGGAGAGGGTTCCGGCGAGTCGGAGCACGTCACCGGGATCCGCTGTCCACTTCATGATCGCGGGCGACCGTTCGCCCGTGTTCTCGGTGGGCGCGCTGCCGAGCCAGCTCACCTCGAAGAGTGCGCCTCCTGGCATCTCTTTCATGCCGCTCAGCTTGCCGTCGATCGTGAGCGGCGCAGCTTCCTGCCCGGCGCGGGCCCACCCGCGGCACCGGTTGCGCAGCGAGACCGGGAGCGCGGCGAGGTGCGCCTGCGCGGCGGTGTCCCAGCCGTGCTCCCGACGCCGCGCGTCGAACTCGGACGCCTGGTCCGGGGGAGCGGCGCGCTCCATGGCGTCGAGCAGGGACGCGGCCTCCGCGCCAGCAGGCAAGAAGGCATCGACCATCTCATCGGTCGCCGCGTCGAGCAGCGCATCCAGCCCGTATGCCGACGCGATCGTCAGCTTCGTGTTGAGGCTCGTCGCCGCCAGGTCGATGGGCAGATCCCTGACCGGGACCCACACGTCGCGCGACGATCCGGCCTGCAGCTCTCGTTCGCCCGTGCACCCCCACATGATTTTTCCGCTGTGGAGCGCAACGGTGAGGCTCAGCCCCACCGGGGCGCCCGAGATGACGACCGGTTCGTTCGGGCCGCCGTGCGCCACGAGCGCGCCCACGGGCGCTTCGGGCGCTGCGGTTGCGAGCTCCTCGCAGGTGGCCCCTGTGATGACGCTCGCCGTCCACTCCTTCGCGAGGCGTCTGCCCTGGTAGAGCGGAAGGACGCGCAGCGCCCCGAAGCCCTCCGCGCTCACCGAGACGCCGAGCTCGGCGGCCGGGCCGTCCTTCGTGGCGGCGCGGAGTCGGAACGTGCTCCCCAGGCTCGAGGCGTGGAGCTGGACCGAGGCCCTGCCGTCCTCGTCCGCCATGACGGTCGTCCGGTCGACCCACGCGCCGGCGGCGTCGCCGAGGAGGGTAAAGGTCACCTCGTAGGGCACCGGCGGCTGGCCGGTGACCCAGACCGTGTGCAGCTGCCCCGGCGCGAGCTGCAGCGGTCCTTGCTCCTCGAACGCCAGGATCACCGGCGAAGCGGCATCGGTCGGGGGATCGGGCCACGGCGGCTCCGCTTGCTCGCGCATGCGAAGCGAGCAGGACGCCAGACCGAGCAGGGCGACCCGCGGCGCCCAGTGTCTCCAAGGCAAGCTCACGATGGGAGTGTACCTTGCACCCTCCCCGGCGAGAAGCCGCGGGGCCGCGCGCACCACACCTCTCCCGGTGACCCGCGGCCGAGCGTGCCGCTGGGAGCAGCTTACGGCGCAAGCGAGCTCACACGAAAGCGAGGCTGATGTCGGGCGCACGCCGGGACCACGCCCTCGCTCCGACGACGGGCGATCGCGACGCCGGCGCCGCGCGGCCGGGCGGAGCGCGCCGCGAGCTGCGGATGGCGACGCCGACTCGCGACGCGAAGTGCCCGCGAGGCGGCGCCGCGCGGGGGCGACTACTTCACGTAGATCTGGCCGACGGCCATCCCGCTGCCGCGGGCGCGCAGGACGGCCTTCGCGGGGCCGCCGATGGGGAGCGGGTTCTTGAAGCATTGGCCCTTGCCACCGAGCGTGGCGTTCGGACCGGTGGTGCTGTCCTGGGCGAGCACCACGGGCGGCATCGGCGGCGTGTGCGCGACGAGCTGGATGTCGAGCTCCTGGAGGCCAACGCCCACGCCGATGACCGAGTAACACTTGCCCGGCTGGATGTTGAACGGCTGCTCGAGCGTCTGGCCGTCCTGGAACTGCCCGGCGAACGCGCCGCCTTCCGCTTGCATGCCCTGGACCTCGGACGCCGCCATCGCGGTGAGCACCGGGGTCGCCGCGGCCACCATCGTGGGCGCGATCGGTGAGGCTTGCCCGCCGCTCGCACCCGCAGCGGGGGTGGTCGGCGTCGTGGGGGTCGTCGGGGTGCCGGCGGGCTGACCGTACTGACCGGCCGGGGCGGGCTGGCCGTACTGACCGGCCGGGGCGGGCTGGCCGTATTGACCGGGGGGGTACTGGCCGGGCGGGTACTGGGTTGACGCCCCGTACTGGTTCTGCATCTGCGACGGGTTGTTCGGCTCCGGGTCGCTGCCTCCGCAGCCGAGGGGCGCGAGGCCGAGCAGGGCCGCAGGGATGAGGACGTACAAGCGCATACGAGGCTCCTTCAGGGTTGTGCGGGGTGAGGCCACGACATTGGGACGCTCGCCGCACCCGCGGCGGCTCACGGCCGCTGGTCACGAACGGTAAGACGGCCCAGGTGGGGGCGTGTTCTACAACGACTTGGCGGCGCGAGGCCAGACGCTGAGGTTCCCGGGCTCCAGGCGCGAAAAAACGAGCGAAACGCGGCGCTGATCCCCGGGCGCCCCAGAGCCGCGAGCGCGCCGTCCGCCGGCGTTCGAGCGCTGTTCCATGAAGACGAGCACCGCGCTGCGTCGAGCGCCCGCGCCGCGAACATGCAAGGTCGCGGCCGCTCGAAGCCATCGCGGCGGTGCGCTGAGCCTGGTCCACGCGGCCCGCGGCTCACGAGGCGCGACAGGGACCGCGGCGCATCGAGCAACGAGGACGTGCCCTGCCGCGGCATCTGCTCGCAGGCATCTCGGTCGATTACCCCTGCGGAAGGGACCCCGCGGCGCGTTCGCCCAGTTGACGCGGGCGACGGTCGACACCAGAAAGCGTGCTCGTAACTGCGCGTCCGGGGCGCGGAGGTCACGTGGTCGCCTGGCGAGCCGGGTGCGATCCCGTCGAGAGCCCCCCGCCGGCCGGGTCAGCGCGCGGTCCGGCGACCCGCGCGGCTTCTGTGTACGTTGGCTTCTGTGTACGTTGAAAGATGGGCGATCCCGCTCGCGGCGGGAGATCAGGAACGAGCCATGAGCGACATCCACCAGGCGATCAAGGATACCGTCGAGAGCAACCGCGTCGTCCTCTTCATGAAGGGCACCAAGACCTTCCCGCAGTGCGGCTTCTCGGCGCGCGCCGTCGACATCCTGAAGAAGTGCGGCGTGGAGTTCAAAGATGTCAACGTGCTGACCGACCCCTCGCTGCGGCAGGGAATCAAGGACTACTCGCAGTGGCCGACGATCCCGCAGGTCTACGTGGACGGGAAGTTCGTCGGCGGCTCCGACATCCTGATGGAGATGTTCCAGTCGGGCGATCTGCAGAAGCTCCTGTCGAAGCAGGAGTAGGCTGCGGGACGCGCCTGGCGAGCGCGGGCGATGAAGAGCGCGGCGCCTCGGGCGAGCTCGACCGATGGCTCGGGCCTCAGGCGGCGCGCAGCCCTGCTGCGCGCATGGCGCGGCGCAGGACCTCGTCGAACATGTCCCCGGTGAGCCGCCCGGTCTGGGTGTTCTGCTGGCTCACGTGGTAGCTGGCGAAGAGCCGCGCCTCGCCAGCGCCGCCGCGCGGATCGGGGATCGTCGCCTCCACGCCGTGCGCGAACGGCGGCAGGCGCGGATCCTCCTCCGCGCGACGCCGCGCGCGCTCCCCGGCGGCGGCCGCGCGCTGCGAGCGGGCGAGCGCGCCCACGGCGTCGTAGCCGATCTTGCCGAGCGCGAGGTAGACGCGCGCGCGGCGCAGGGCCGCGAGCTCTCGCTCGATCCAGGTGCGGCACGCCGCGAGCTCGTCGGTCGCGGGCTTGTTGTCCGGGGGAGCGCAGTGGCAGGGGGCCGTGATGAACACGCCCTGCAGCGCGAGGCCGTCGTCGCGTGACGTGCTCGTCGGCTGCGACGCGAGCCCGGCGCGGAACAGCGCCGCGTAGAGGAAGTCGCCCGAGCGATCACCCGTGAACATCCGACCGGTGCGGTTCGCGCCGTGCGCCGCCGGCGCCAGCCCGACGACCACGAGCGGCGCGTCCGGATCGCCGAAGCCCGGCACCGGGCGGCCCCAGTAGGTCTGGTCCCGGTAGGCGCGCCGCTTCTCGCGCGCGACGTCCTCCCGCCACGTCACGAGCCGCGGGCAGCGACGGCACTCGACGAGCTCCGCCGCGATCTGCTCGAGCGCGCGCCCGGCGCCGTCGGCGCTCATCCGCCGGGATCCTCGATGGCGGGGCCGCCGATCGCGCTCGCCGCGGCGGCGGTCTGCTCCACGTCCCCGCGCTCCGGCGCGACCGTCTCGATGACCGGGCGCGGCGGCGTCGCGGCCTGCTCCGACAGGCTGCTCTGCTCGCCGGCCACCATCCCGGTCACGATGCGATCGAGCACCGCGTCGAAGCGAAGGCGATTGAAGCGCGCGCCGCTCGCCAGCCAGTCGATGTGCCCGCCCTTGCCCGGAAAGTGGCCGACGATGTCCAGGTGATCGGCCTTGCCGGCCCAGATGAGCTCTCCCCAGACCTGCGAGGCGAGCGGGACCACGCCGTCGTTGGCGTCCGGCGGCGGCAGCTCGCCGAGCACGCGCGCGAGCTTCTGTTCGATCGAGCCGTCATGGGAGCGGCAGGGGTAGTGCTCGTCCAGGCGGGCCGTGATGTTCGAGAGCGCCGTGAAGATGGCGGCCGACATCGCCCCCCACGGCGACCTCAGCGCCGAGACCCAGTCGCGGACGGCGTTGCGCGGCGCGTACGTGGCGACGCTCTGGTAGCGCAGGCCGGCGCGGTCCTCCAGGCCGGCGTGGAGCAGGTCCATCGCTTCGGGCATGAGCTGGACGATGGCGCCCTGGTCGTCGCGGAGCAGCTTCAACCAGGCGCGCAGCTCGCGGCTCGAGGCGTCGTCGAGCACGCGGATGAAGCTCTCGACGGCGCGATCGATGAGCTCGATCTCGAGGAAGCCGAGCTGCGCCCGGCCGAACGCGGCGACGAGCGCCGACGCGGCCGCGAGCGGCGGCGCGCCGAGCTTGAGGCCCGCCACCGTGAGCGCCGTGACGGCGTAGAGCAGGCGCTGGCCGCTCACCGTGGCGAAGAAGGCGGCGAGCGGGGTGCCGAAATGCGGCGTGTTGATCGTGGTGACGGACCGCAGCCGGCTCGTCCAGCCGAGCCGGCGGTGAGCGTTCCCGGGGAGGCGCACCGAGGGCGAGGCGACGAGGCGGGCGTCGAGGCCGCCGGTCGAGTGGCCGATGATGTGGATCGGGCCGCCGTCGTCCCCGGCGCTCTCGTCCACGAGACGGGCGAGCTTCGCGGCCCGGCGGAGGAGGGAGGCCGTCGGATGCACCTCGCAGACGCGTATCTCGACGACCCGGCCGCGATCGCGGAAGCGCTCCTCGATCGCTCGGATGAAATGCTCGAAGTACTCGAGGGAGGCGAGGGTGGCGAACCCGAACATGCCGGGCGAGAGGTAGACGCGCGTCTTCTGCACGCGCAGGAATGTGCCATTTCCCTCGGCCGCGCGCGGCATTTCCCGCGTCGACCGGGCGCCTCCGCGGCCCGCCCCGCGAGCCCCGGGCGCCGCGCAAAGAAGCGGCGGGCACGCCGACCTCAAATCCGGTTACTCTGCGATCGTGGACGACCTCAGCGCGCGGGAGATCGAGGCGGCTGTACAGGAGGCCCTGGGCCTGTTCGGAACATCGGGATCGGTGAGCGTCCAGGGGCGGCAGATCGCGCTGCGCGGGCGCGGGGCGCCGGTCGCCATCGATCTGGAGCAGCTCGCCGAGCAGTGGCCGCTCCTGCCCCAGGACCTGCGCGCGCGCAAGGCGTCCGACATCGCGCGGCGGCTCGCGCAGGCGCAGCGCGCGGTGACCTCGATGGCGCCGCCGGGCGCGAGGGCGCCGGGGCGGCCGGCGCGGTACGTCGTGATCCCCGTCGTCGCGGTGGCGGTCGCGCTCGTCGGCGCGCTCGTCGCGGCGCGCGCGATGCGATCGCGCGAGAACCCGGTGGCCTCGCCGGTCGCGCCGGAGACGACCGCGGCCGAAGACGCGGCGAGGAACGCGCGCACCTGCGAGGCGGCGCGCAAGCGGATCTACTCTGGCGCATCCATGGGGCCGTTCGAGCTCGCGGGCTGGGTGGCCGAGCTCTGGCTGGCGACGCCGCGCGGCTCAACGCAGGCCGCCGCCGGGCAAGAGGCCACGAGCGCGGAGGCCGTGGGGCTGGGCGGGCTCATCTCCGAAGGCAAACTGACGGCGAGCGCCGACGCCGAGCTCGCGGCGATGACCGACGGGCTCGTGGAGATCGTCCCGGGGTTCGACGCGGAGGAGGCGGGGCGCTCGCCGTCGTGGCGCGCGATCACGGCGCGGTTCTCCGGCGGCTATGCGCGCGCGTACTTCGATCCCGCGCTCCGGGCGCGCTTCGTCGCCCTCGCCGACCGCATGGCCGACGGGGCATCCGCCGAGCTCGGCGCCCTGTATGCGCGCTGCGCGCACCTGCCTTACCACGACGCGGGCGCCTGGTTCCGCGGATCGGATCCGGCTGCGGCTGCGGCGGCGCTCGTCCATGCCTCCGGCCTGTTCGCCGAGCTGCCGGCGGTCGATCGCGGGGCGCTGGCCGCGCTGAAGGGAGCGGGGCAGATCGACGCCCTGCGCAGCGCCGGCGCCTCGCTCGATGCAGCGAGCCTGGGCAAGCTCGTGGGGGCGCACGGCGGCGGCATCACCAGGGGCGGGGCGGGCGCCGTCGTCATCACGTTCCCCGTCGGCGGGCCGACCCGGGCGACCAGCGCGAGCCGCATCGTCGCGCGCAAGCTGCAGGTCGGCGTGGGGCAGGACTGACCGCTCACTCGCCCGCGGCGAAGTGCACGATCGAGTAGACGCGGGCCGCGTCGCCGGCGCGCTGCGTGAGGAGCGCCCGCCCGCCGAGGAAGTCGAGCTCGACGACGAAGGCGAAGCCGACGACCTCGCCGCCCTGCTTGCGCGCGAGCTCCGCGGTCGCGGCGGCGGTGCCGCCGGTCGCGAGCAGATCGTCCACCACGAGGACCCTGGCTCCGGGCTTGATCGAGCCCTTGTGCATCTCGAGCTCGGCCGTGCCGTACTCGAGCTCGTACGCCACGCGATCGGTCGCGGCCGGGAGCTTGCCGGGCTTGCGCACGGGCACGAAGCTCGCGTTGAGCCGGGCCGAGAGCGCGCCGCCGAAGATGAAGCCACGCGACTCGACGCCGACCACGACGTCGACGTGCTCACCGATGTGACGCTGGGCCAGGAGATCCAGCGTGATGTGGAGCGCCCGCGGATCGGCGAGGAGCGGCGTGATGTCCTTGAAGAGGATGCCCGGCTTCGGAAAATCCGGGACGCTGCGGAGGTGGGCCTTGAGGTAGCGGAGCGCGTGCTCGGAGGGCAGGTCGTCGTGGTTGAACATGGCGCCGGAGCCTAGGCGAGCGCCCCCGGGCCGGAAAGCGCAGCAGGGCGCCGCCGCGCGCGGCTTCAGGGGGTGCGGCCATCGTTGAGCTCCGCGGCGATACCGCTCGCGACGCCCTCGTGCTGCGCTGCGAACAGGTCGAGGGTCAGCGGCGTGACGCTGACGGCCCCCTCGTCGTACGCCTCGGTGTCCGAGCCGGGGACCAAGTCGTGGCGCACGCCTGCGCCGCCGATCCAGAGGTACTCGTGCCCGCGAGGATCCTGGCGGAAGATCACCTCCTCGGTGTATAGGCGCGCGCCGATGCGCGTGGCGCGCACGGGCCAGCTGCTGCCCGCGGGGATGTTGACGTTGAGCAGCGGCGCCGGCCGGCGCTCTGCCTGCCCGGCGGCGCGGTGGAGGGCGAGGGCGAGCTTCACGCCGAGCGCCGCCGCGGCGTCGCGCGAGGCGCCGGCGTCGGCGGAGAGCGCGATCGAGGGAATGCCGCGCAGCGCTCCTTCGCGCGCTGCGGCCACGGTCCCCGAGTAGAAGATGTCGGAGCCAAGGTTGAGCCCGTGGTTCATCCCCGAAACGACGAGGTCGGGGCGCCGCGGCAGCACGCGCGCGCCGGCGTGAAGGGCCACGTAGATGCAGTCGGCGGGCGTCCCGTCGACCGCGAACACGCCGGGCGCGGTTTCCAGCAGCCGGAGGACGCGGTGCAGGCTCAGCGAGTGGCTCGTGGCGCTCTGGTTGACCGCGGGGGCGCACACCACGACGTCGGCGTGCTGGATGACCGCGTCCCGCACCGCGATCAGACCTGGGGCCGAGTAGCCGTCGTCGTTGGACAGGAGGATCAGGGGGCGCATGCGTTGCCTCGACGGGCCTCCGGATCAGCGGCCGAGCATGCGCCTGGCGAACGCGGCGACGAGCTCGACAAGGGCGCTGATGCGGCCGAACCATCCGGCTCCGCCTCGCACCCGCGCCATCGCGAAGGCGATGGTCCGGAGCGCTGGAGTATAAGGGTACCACCACAGCTCGCTCTTCGCTCTGCTGCGATCTTCGAGGTAGAAGCGCGGCCGCGTCAGCTCCGCGAGCGCGTGAGGGCTGCTCGTCACGCCGAAGCCGCTGTCGCCCGTCCCCGTCCACGGGGCGGCCGGGAGCGCGCCCGTGAAGCCGTGGTTGTTGATCGTCACCACGCCCGATCTCAGCCGGCGCCCGAGGGCATGGGCCCGCTCGTACCCGCGGGTCCAGAGGCTGGTCGTGAGCGCGAAGCGCGACGCGTTGGTGCGGGCGATCGCCTCCTCGGCGTTGTTGACCACGAGGACAGGGAGGATGGGGCCGAAGGTCTCCTCCCGGAGGAGCGGCGTGTCCTCGCGCTCGACCTTGAGGACCGTCGGCGGGAACGCGAGAGAGCCAGGCTCCGGCGCGCCGCCGGCGAGCAGCTCGGCCCCGTCGGCGACGGCCGCGTCGAGCTGACGCCGGACGATCTCGGCCTGCCGCGCGGTCGTCATCAGCCCGACGTCGATCCCCGCCCGGAGCT
Organism: Sorangium sp. So ce406; assembly: GCF_051474675.1. NCBI lineage: Bacteria > Pseudomonadati > Myxococcota > Polyangiales > Polyangiaceae > Sorangium > Sorangium sp. So ce406. The sequence continues at coordinate 4,037,404 of NZ_CP150340.1, forward strand.
GCCCGGTGAGCGCGACGACGCGCTCGATGAAGCGGTCCGCGATCGCGTGCTCGACGTAGACGCGCTCGATCGAGGCGCAGTTCTGTCCGGCGTTCGTGAACGCACCCCAGACGACCCCGCGCGCGGCGCGCTCCAGATCGCAGTCGCCGAGCACGATGGCGCTGTCCTTCCCGCCGAGCTCCAGCGACGTCGGGACGAGGCGCTCGGCGCATGCGACCGCGACCTTCTTGCCGGTGGCGACGCTGCCGGTGAAGACGACGAGATCGACGCCGGCGTCGATGAGCGCGGCGCCGACGTCGCCGCCGCCCTGCGCGACGGCGAGGACGCCGTCGGGGAGCAGCCCGTCGAACAGCGAGGACACGAGGGCGCCGGAGCGCGGGGTGACCTCGCTCGGCTTGAAGACCACGGCGTTACCCGCGAGCAGCGCCGGCACGATCGTGCGCAGCGGGATCGCGACGGGGTAGTTCCACGGCGTGATGAGGGCGACGACGCCGCGCGGCTCCCTCCGGATGCGCCCGGCCTTGCCCGGGTAGGCGAGCGGGTCGAGATCGACAGCCGGCTCGTCGAGCAGCTCCTCGATCGACACGGTCCAGTAGTCGATGAGATCGGCGTTCGGCAGCACCTCGGCCAGCGCGGCTTCCTCGATCGGCTTGCCGCACTCGCGGTGCAGGAGCGCCGCGATCTCCTCGGCCCGCGCGAGCAGGCGCCGCTTGACCTTCCCGATGAGCTCCGCGCGCTCCCCGATCGGGACCTCGGCCCAGACGCGCTGCGCCGCCCGCGCCCGGACGACGATCTCCCCGACAGCGGTGGGCGCTGTCTCCGCGACGTCGTCGAGGGGCTCTCCCCCCGCCGGGCCGCTCACCGGAAAGGGGCCAGCGCTCGCCGCCGCGCCGGGCGCCCGCAGGGCCGCCGCTTCGTCGGCCACAGCGCCTGCCGCGTGGGGGAGGGCGGTCGTCTTGGATTCCATGAGGGGCGCAGCCTAGCACCGCGCTCCTGCGTACCTGCAGGAGCGCAGGCCGCCCCCGGAGGGCGGCCTGTCATCGAACCAGCGGAGGGGCTTCTTACGGAGCGGGCTCGCCCGCCGGCGCGGGCGCGTCTCCCCCGGCGGGCGCCGGAGCAGCGCCCTCCTGGTCGGGGGCGGCGGCCGGGCTGCCTTTGCGCTTCGCCGGCCGCTCGGGCGCCGGGCTCGCCGGGGTGGGGTTGATCGACAGGACCGTCTGCTTGCGGCAGCCCACGATGACCGCCTGGCCGGAGGAGAGCCACGTGGGGGTCGACGTCTTCTCCGTCGTCAGCTTGCCGAGCCGCACGTAGCGCGTCCCGCAGGGAACCTCGAGCGTCTCTCCCGTGTTTCCGGCGAGCGAGCCGTTCACGTAGACCGACGCCTGCTCGGGCGAGTTGACCAGGAGGTGGCCACGGTTCGACGGCAGATTCTCCGAGCTGCCCGCGGCCGGCACGGCGGTCTCGGCCGGCACGGCGGTCGTGGTCGGCTCAGCCGTCGCGGCGGGCGCCGCGGTCTCCACCGCCGACGGGGCCGCGGGCGCAGTCTCTGCGGGCGTGGCGGCCGGCGTCGGCTGCGTGGCCGGGGGCTGCGCCGTGACGTCCTGCGCTGCGCCCGCGTTGGTGTCAGGAGCGACGTTCGCCGGGGGTGCAGGCTCGGAGCCGAACAACCCGAGGCGGTGCGCGACGGCTGCGCCGGCCACGAGGAGCGCCGCCGCCGCGATGATGAGGCCCACGCGCGAGCGAGGCGCCGCCGGGCGCTCGGTGACGCTGACGCTGGTGTCCGCAGGCGGCCGCGTCGTGGCGACATCGGACTGCTTCGGCGCCTTGTCCGCCGGGACGACGGGAGGATCCTTGGTGATGACCTTCGGGAGCAGGTCGCGGTCGAGCGCCTTCGGCCTGGACCTGCGCTCCCCTTCGTCGACGGCCTCCCTGGGCAGCACCCCGGGCGCCGCGTCGACCGTCTCTTGATCCTGGACCGAGCGCGCGATCGCCTGGGCCTCGGACCGCGCGGAGCGGACGGCCGTCTCCTCGTCTTCGAGGCCCTCGGGACGCGAGCGGATGACCGTGGGCTCGTCCTCGAGCATGCCGCGGATCACGGTCGGCTCATCGTCGACCATATCGCGATTGAGCTCGCGCTCGACGGCCGGCTCGCCCATCGCGCGCCGCGTCGTGGCGGCGAGCGCCTCTGCTGGCGCGGCCTTCGGCGTGACCGGTTCGCTGACGGACGCACCGCGCTCGTCGGCCGCCTCCAGCGCGGAGGCGCCCTCCTTCCCGACCGGCGTGGTCGCGGCGCGCGCCGCGACGGGGGCCTCGGCGCGGTCGGCCAGCGACCTGCGCGCCTCGGCCTCCGGCCTGCGCTCGGCGGGGAGCTTCAGCCCCGCGGCGGGCTTCGGCGCGGCGGTCGGCTCGTCGGGGAGGAGCCCCGCGAACGAGAGCTCGCTGTCGCTCTCGACCGGCTTCCCCTTCGCGGCGACGTCCTCGTGCGGGAAGAACGGCTTCCCTTCGGCGCGCGGGCTGGAGCCGCGAGCCGGCGGCACCGCCGCGCCGCCCGAGAGCTGGCCGGCCGACCTGGCGGCGACGGGCGCCGTGACCTTGGACGCGGCAGGTCTGGCCGCATCTCTCGGCTTCGGCTCGGCGGGCTCCGCGGGGGGACGGTAGGTCTCCTGGCCGCCGGCGATCGGGCCGGCGTCGCGGGCATCGGCCCGCGGCAGGTCGAGCGAGGCTGCGGGCCGCCCCGCTGCCGGCTTCTCGGGTGAGCCGAGGGACGGCGCCGAGGCGCGCGCCGGCGGTGCGGCGGCCGGCCTGGCGGCAGACGTCCTGGCCGCGCCCGCTGCGGGCGTCTTCACCGGAGGCTGCTGCGGGGTCTTCGCTGCCGGCTGAGCCTCCTGCGGTGCCCTGGCGGCCGCAGCCGGCTGCTTTGCAGCGGTCTGCGGCGCCTGAGCGGCGGGCGACGCGGCGACATGGCGGGCATCGTCGAGGAACGGCTCGGGGGCGCGCGGCGGTCCGCCCGCGGCCGGTGAGGCCGCTGCCGGCCGCGCTTCGCTCGCCGGCGACGTCTCCGCCGAGCTCAGCCCGCCGTCCGGCGAGGCCGCGCCCACGATGTCGTCGGCGAAAGCGCCGGGCGCCTCACCGCGGTGAGGGACGAGCTCGGCCGAGACCGGGAGCAACGTCCGGGTTCGAGGCGCAGCGGCGTTCCGCTGCACCCGCTGGAGGAGCGCTTCGAGGGTGGCGACTTTTTCTGCGACGTTCACGCCGCGCCAGCATATCGCGGCTCGGCGCTCGTTACATCATTCGCGGTGAGGGGGGCGCGATCAGGGCGGGATCTCCTGCGGAAATCCCGCCGGAACGCGGGATCGGAGGAGGGTCAGAGGGTCTCGAGGAAGGCGACCAGATCGTCGAGCTGGGCGTCCGACAGGTGAGACGTCTTGCCATGCATGTCGCCGCCGCCGCAGGCGGCCTTGGTGAACCGGTCCTTCAGCGTCGTCGCGCACCCGTCGTGCATGAACGGCGCGCGCGCGCCGATGCGGACCAGCGACGGCACCTGGAAGGCCTTGCCCGTGCCGACGTCGAACGACTCGTTGCTCGTGAGCTGAGCGCCCGCGTGGCACCTCGCGCAGTCCACGGTCTTGTCGTGGAAGAGGGCCTCGCCGCGCGCCACGGCGTCCTTGTCGGGCGCCGACGACACCGGCGGCGCGGGAAGGCTGTCGATCCACCGGGCGAAGACCTTCACCCGGCGCGGGCCCTGATGCATGCCGCCCATCCGCCGCTCGAACACCTCGCTCATGATGGCCTCGATGCCGGACATGTCGCCGTCCCAGTGGAACGGAGCCGTATTGAGGATGCCGCCGCTCACGAACTGGGTGCGCCGCGGCCCGATCGGGTTGAAGACCCACGTGTGGCCGTCCTCGCCGCCTTCCGGGTGGCACGACGCGCACGCCATCGAACCCGACGCGTTCTTGTGGAACATCTCGTGGCCGGTGTCCCTGCGGCTCTCGCCGGGGAGCGTGATGACGCGGTTCCGGGAGACGCCGTCGAGCGCGAGCACCTGGAGGCTCGCCGGCTCGCGGGTCTGCACGATGACGGCGTCGCCGGCGAACGCGACGGCGGTGGGCTCGCCGTCCACCATCACCCGGTGCTGCGGCTCCATGCAGGTCCCCTGCTCGAAGCCAACTTCCACATTCTGGCTCAGGCTCGCGGGGCTCGTCACGAGGACCTCGTTCCTTCCGGCCGCGACGACCGCGTACGACGCGCCATCCTCGGAGATCGCGAGATCGACCGGGAGGGTCGCGGACGGGAGGGCCGCCGACAGCTTCAACAGGCCGTCCGGGGCCGCAGTCCCGAGCTCCGACACCGTGCTGTGCACGATGCTCCCGTCGCAGCCGCCGGAGCTGTAGCCGCCCTCCACGATCTCGACGGGCGCGATCAGGGCGCGCTGGTGCACCATCGCGACGCCCCCCGTCGGCAGCGGGAGCGTCCGCCAGGCGACGGTCGGCGCGAACACCTGCCCGAACAGGTCGAACTGCGGGAGCGACTCTCGCCCCGCGATGCTGCCGTCCGCCTCGACCGTGAGCAGCTCCGCCGCGCGGAATTTGCTGACCAGGAGCCGATCGCCGTCCACGATGACGTCGCGCAGGTCGCGCTCGAGCTGCAGGCGGCGCGTCGCTGCCCCGGGACCGGCCGGGAGCGTCACGAGCTCGCCGCCGAGGCAGGCGACGTGGAGCTGGTCCGTCTGCGCATCGTAGGCGATCCCCCTCGGGGCAGGGCACGCGTCGCGCCGGTCGACGACCTTGCCGCTCTCCGCGTCGATCGTGACGACCGCGCCTCCGCGGCGCAGCGCGACGTGGAACCGCCCCGCGTCGTCCTCGACGACCCTGCCTGGCTCGTCGCCCTTCTCGAGGACGATCTCCGCGGTCAGCTTCTGCGCCTCGAGGTCGATGATCCACACGCGATCGCGATCCGGATCGGCGGCCACCGCCCGGACAGCGCTCCTGCTCACGGCGAGCGTGCCGCCGCTGATCGCGGGCGGCGGCTCCGCCGCGACCGCGACGCTCCCGGGATCGTCTATCTGCGGCGGCTCGTCTTCCCCGAGATCCCACGGAGCGCAGGCGGCAAACGATGATGCGGTCGCGAGGATGGCGAGCATCGGGGAGAAGCTGCGGCGCGATGCAAGCAGTCTATGCATGAGGGCCTCCGGTCCGCCGCCAAGCAAGATGGCGGCCACTTCATTGGATGTTCTTCCATCCCATGGAGCACCGCAATACGCGTTGCCGCGGAGCACGCGACGGATTGCTGCCGTCCACAGCGCGCGTGCGTGGGTGCGGACAGTGCTCTGAACAGTGCGTCGACCATGCGCTGAGCGGCGCACCGGACCAGACGCTTCTCATGCGCCGGCGCTGATGTCCCGGCTGTCATGGCCCAACGCGGCACGGCATGACGACCGCGCCAGGCCACGGCGCCGAGCGGGGTCACGGACAGCGCCAGCGCGGTCACCGATTCATGCGCGCCAGAGCTGCCGTCGGTTCGAGCGCGCTCGCCGCCGGGTCACGCGCCCGGTCACGCTCGCGGGAAGGCGAGGCGAGCGATCGCCGTGGGGCGGCGCGGGTGATCGCCTGTGACTTGACGGGTGCTTTCGCCGCCCATAAGTGACCGACCGGTCATGAAAAGCACCGCACCCTCGTCTCGACGCAGCATCTCGCTGGCTTCGACGCTCGCCGGGCTGCTCGCCCTCGGGCTCATCGCCCCGCTGGCGGCCGCGCAGCCCGCCGTGCCGCAGCCGGTCGCGCCGCAGCCCGCGCCCGCTGCTCCCGCCCCCGGACAGCCGCAGCCCCCGCCGGCTCCTCTCACCGCGGCCCAGCCGGCGGCGCCGAAGGCCGATCCGCTCGCGACCGCGCTCGCGCCGCAGCCCGGGGGGCTGACGCCGGACGAGGTCGCGAAGGCGGCGCTGCGGACGCGCGCGTCGCTCCGCGCCAAGCAGGCCGAGCTCCGCGCGGCCTCGGCCAGGGTCGACCAGGCGGTGGTCAACTTCTTCCCCCGGGTGACCGCGACGGCGAGCTACACGCGCCTGTCGGAGGTCGAGAGCGCGGGCCTCGGCGGCGGGGCCATCGTTGGAGCGCGGAACCAGGGCCTGATCCAGGTCGGCCCGTGCCCGGGCGGCCTGCCGGGCCAGTGCGTCGTGGACAGCGCCGGTTCGCCGGTCGCGGCAGCGGCGTTTTCCTTTCCGGTCCTCCTCAACAGCTACTCGCTCACGGCGAACCTCGCCGTGCCCATTTCGGATTACGTGCTCCGCATCTCCCAGGGATACGCCGCCGCGTCCCACGCGGAGACCGCGAAGAAGCTCGAGCTCCAGGCGGAGTCCCTTCAGGCCGCGGCCGACGCGAAGATCGCGTTCTTCAACTGGGTTCGCGTGAAGGGGCAGGTCGTCGTCGCAGGTGAGGCGGTGTCTCAGGCCAGGGCCCACGTCGAGGACGCGCGGCGCACCTTCGAGGTGGGGCTGCTCTCGCGGGCCGACGTGCTCCGGCTCGAGGCCCAGGTGGCCAGCGCCGAGCAGGTGCTCCACGAGGCCCAGGCCGCGCTCCTGGTCGCGGACGACCAGATCCGGATCGCCCTCGGCGCGGCGCCGAACCGGCCGCTCAACCTGGGCATCGACGTGATGGGCAGCGCGCCCGCGAAGCCGCCCGCCGAGCCGCTCCCGGCGCTGTTCCAGGAGGCGCTCCAGCGGCGCCTCGAGATCCGCGCCCTCGATGAGACACAGTACTCGCTCGAGAAGGCCGAGGCGGTCACGAGGGCCGGCTACTTCCCGCGCGTGGACGCCTTCGCCGACGTCACCTATGCGAACCCGAACCAGCGCATCTTCCCGACCCAGGAGCGGTTCGATCTGACGTGGGCGGCGGGCGTCCGCGCCTCGTGGGTGCTCAACGACGTCTTCACCACCGCGGCCGCCTCCGCCGAGGCGAACGCCCGCACCACGCAGGTCGCCGAGCAGAAGGCCGCGCTGCGCGACGCGCTCCGGCTCGAGGTGGCGTCCGCCTACGCTGAGCTGGGCAAGACCGTGAGCAGCATCGAGGCCGCCGAGCGCCAGCTCGCGGCGGCGGTGGAGTCGATGCGCGTCCGGTCCGAGCTGTTCCGGGCCGGTCGGGCCACGAGCGTCGACGTCGTCGACGCCGAGACCGAGGTCACGCGCGCACGTCTGCAGCAGCTCAACGCGCGCGTCGGGGCGCTCGTCGCGAAGACCCGGCTGGAGCACGCGGTCGGGCGCGATGCGAACGACGTGAAATGACCGGGCCGAGCGCGTCGTCTTCGCTTGCGCGGCCCTGCTGGCCGGAGTAGGGAAGGCGTGCGCCGCTGCAGCGCGGGTTCCTGCGGCGCTCCCGCGGGCATCGCCCGCACCATCCTCACCGGCCGAGGCAGCGCTTTCACGGTGCGCGCCCGGTCCGCCCGTCATGACGGAGCTTGCGCTCATCCTCAGCGGCGGCCTGATCGGGCTCGCCTTTGCGGCCTACCTCGCTCGCTGGGTCGTCGCGCGCCCCGCGGTCGAGCCGGAGATGCAGCGCGTGGCCGCGCTCATCCAGGGGGTCGCGGAGGCGTATTTTCGCCGCCAGAGCAGCGTGATCGGCGCGGTCTCCGCGATGCTCGGCGGCGCCATCTTTCTCGCGTACGGCCTCCTCCGGCGCGCGGGGGAGAAGAACCCGGTGCCCGCGCTGGAGCTCGGCGTCTGGCTCACGCTCTCGTTCGCTGTCGGGGCAGCCAGCGCGGTCGCGACGGGCCGCATCGCCACCTGGATCGCGCCCCGCACCAGCGTGCGCGCCGCCAGCGGCGCCCGCCGCTCGCTCGATCTCGCCCTGCAGATCGCCCTCCGGGGCGGGGCCGTGTCGGGGCTCTTCGTCGCGAGCATGAGCCTCCTCGGCCTCGGCGGCCTGTTCGCCGCGGTCCTCGCGTTCCGGGGCGGCTTCGGGGCCGAGCCGGCCGAGGCGCTCGCGCTCGCGCCGACGATCCCCTGGGTCATCGCCGGCTACCCGCTCGGCGCCTCGTTCGCCGCGCTCATGGCGCAGCTCGGCGGCGGCACCTTCTCCAAGGCGGCCGACCTCGGCGCGGACCTCGCCGGCGCCGAGGTCGGGCTGGACGAGGACGATCAGCAGAACCCGGCCACGATCGTCGATCTGGCGGGCGACATGGTCGGCGACTGCGCCGGGCGCGCGGCCGGCGTCTTCGCCTCGACCGTCACCGAGAACGCGGGCGCCATGGTGGTCGGCGCGATGCTCTTCCGCAACAACGCCGGGCTCCCGAGCGCCCTCGCCGTCGTGCTCTTTCCGCTGGTTAGCCGCGCGTTCGGCCTCATCGCGACGCTCTTCGGCGTGATGGTCGTCAAGACCGACGACCGGGAGGACGCGTTCAACGCCCTCGTCCGCGGGCTCTACGTCACGGCGATCCTTCACGCCGTCGGGATCGCCGGGGCCGCCAAGTGGCTGCTCGGCGCCCACTGGGTCGTCTTCTTCGCGTGCGGCGTCATCGGCATCGTCGCCGGCATCGGCGTGCTGCACGTCACGCAGTACTACACCGAGCAGCGGCATCGCCCGGTCCGCGAGCTCGCCGAGGCCGCCCGCAGCGGCTCCGCGATGGCCGTGCTCCGTGGGCTCGCCATCGGCCTCGAGAGCTCGGTCCTCCCGCTCCTGGTCGTCGTCGGCGCGACCTTCGGCTCGTACCTGCTCGGCGCCCGCTCCGGCCTCGCCGGGGGAGGCCTGTTCGGCACCGCGGTCGCCACGATGGGGATGCTGGGCACCGCCGGGTATGTCCTCGCCATGGACGCGTTCGGCCCCATCGTGGACAACGCGGGCGGCATCGTCGCGCTGACGGTGGCCCGCGACCGACCGGACGTGCGAGGCCGCACCCTCGTGCTGGACGCCGTCGGCAACACGACCAAGGCGATCACGAAGGCGTACACGGCCGGGGTGGCGGCGCTCGCCTCGCTGCTGCTCGTCGCCGGCTACCTCGACGAGTCCCGGCGGCGCGCGCTGACGTTGAGCGCGCCGAGCAGCGGCGAGACGGCCTCCATGGTCGTGCGCCTCGACCGGCCCGAGGTCTACCTCGGCGCGCTGGTCGGGATCCTCCTGGTCTTCTGGCTGGCCGGGCGCTGCATCCGCAACGTGCTCCAGGCCGGCCGCCGCGTCCTCGACGAGGTGAGGCGCCAGGCCCGGGCCCGCCCGCCGGGCTTCGTCGGCGACCACGAGCCCTGCGTCGAGATGGTCTCGCGGGCGGCGCTACGCCACATGATCGCGCCAGCCCTGGTGTCGGCGGCGGTGCCGGTCGTCGTGGGACTTGCCTTGCGCTTTGCAAGGACGGAAGATAATCCTCTGGTCGCGGCAGATTCAGTCGCGGCCCTGATCATGGCCGGGACGGTCGCAGGTGTCCTCGGGTCGCTCTTCTTGGGGAATACCGGGGCGATCTGGGACAATGCGAGGCAGTACATCGCGACCGGCGCGCACGGCGGGCGCTACCTTGTCGACGAGACCGGGGCGCGGGCGGACAACCCCACCTACGGCGCCGCCGTCGTTGGCGACACGATCGGCGATCCCCTCAAGGATGTGGCCGGTCCTGCGATCCACGTGCTCATCAAGATGCTTCCCGCCGTGACCATCGTGTTCTTGCCGTTCTTCATCTGATGCCGGTTCTTCATCCAGCGGGATCCGCCAGAGGTCCCGTCCACCCGACCCATCCCGGCGAATTGCCGCCGCACCTGTATCCCGAGCCCACGACGTGCCGCCTCCGATCTCCGACGCACTCTCCACCCTCAGCGATCGTGGCCTGCGAAGGCTCCTTGGCGCCCGCACCTTTCTCCGCGGGCTGGAGTACTTCCGTCGCCGCGTCGTGGAGGACATCTCCATCAACGAGACGATGGCGAGCGGCACCGTCCGCGCCGCCGACTCCGAGCCGTACCCCGTCAAGGTGGAGCTCTCGCCCGATGGCATCCAGTCCCAGTGCTCCTGCCCGGCATTCCAGAAGGCCGGACAGCATTGCAAGCACGTCGCGGCGCTGCTCATCAGCATCCGAGACCAGGCTCGCGGCGCGCAGCCCCGACGCGAGCCGCCGATCCCGGCGCTCGTCCCTCAGACCGCCCATGCTGGCGGTGACGCCCTGAAGCGCGTGCGCCGTCGTGACCGCCGCGGGCGGCTGGCGATCACGCCGCCGGTTCCTGTCCCCACCGTCGTCGGCACCCACGGGCCGCCGGGCTCCGCCGTCGCCCTCACGGCCCCCGTGCTCGACGCCACCGCCAAGCAGACCGGCATCGGCGCCTGGCTCCCGCCCGAGGGCGTCACCGGAGCCCGGCGCGTGGAGTTCCGACTTCACGTGCGGCAAGGAGCGCTGACCGTCACCGTCCTCGACGCCGAGGCGCGCGTCCCGGTGCTGCCCTCCGCGGCGCTCGCCTGGCAGGCGCTCTATCCGACGCCCGATCGCGACGCTCTCCGGCTGCTCGCCCGCTTCGAGAGCGGCAACCCGCGTCACCCCGCCGTCGATATCCGCGGCGAGGACGTGGCCGAGCTGCTCCCGCTGCTGGAAGGCCAGCGCGTGCTCCTCGAGCCGGCGCTCATGCAGCTCCGCTTCGGCGAGGATAGCCTGCGGCCGCGCTTCGATCTCGAGACCGTCGGCGGCGACACGATCATCGTCAAGGCGAGCTTCGAGCGGGGGAACGACAAGCGCCGCTTCTCCCTGCTGCAGGGCGGGTGGTTCGAGGGCTGGCCGGGCTGGCACATCGACACGCAGGAGGGGCTCGCGCGCCGCATCGACAAGCGCGTCTCGCCCGCGGCGATGCGCCGCCTGCTGCGCTCGCCGACCATCGGCGAGCCGATGGGCGAGCTGCCCCGCATCATCATGCAGGGGCTGCCCAAGATCGCGCTCGAGGTCGGCGCGGAGCTGCCCGACCTGAACCAGATCGCCGAGGTCGTCGACCTCGTGCCCACGTTCCGTATGCGCGCCGGCGGCTCACTGATCGAGGCGCGCGTCACGCTGTTCGCCGCGTACGGCGACGCGGAGGTCGCCGTGCGCGCCGACGGCATCTCGCCCCCGGTGCTCGTGCAGCCGCCCGAGGAGGGGATGAAGCGCGCCCGCTGTATCCGCGTGGACATCGCCGCGCAGCAGGAGGCGGCGGGCAAGCTGCTCGGCCTCGGGCTCAGGCCGGACGAGACCGGCCAGGGCTTCATCGCGAACGGCGACCACGCGCTCACCTTCTGGACCGAGGGTCTCGCCGAGCTCCCCGACGACTGGGACCTCTTCGTCCCCGAGGATCTCGTCGACACGCAGGTGCGCAGCAAGCCCATCGGCGTGTTTGCCAAGGTCACCTCGGGGATGGACTGGCTGAACGTCAAGCTCAGCTTCGAGAGCGAGGGCGTCGGCGTCGATCGTGACGAGCTGCGCCGCTGCCTCGCCGAGGGCAAGCGCTACGTCCGCCTCGAGGACGGGTCGTTCGCCGCGTTCGACCCCGACGCGGTGCGCGCGATGCTCGATCGCGAGGTCGAGCTGATGATGACCGCCGGCAAGAGCGGCCGGCTGCCGCTGGCGCAGGCCGGGCGGGTGCACGAGCTGCTCCAGCACGCGAGCTCGTCGAGCGTGACCGCCTCCGCGCGCGAGCTCTTTCACAAGCTCAGCAACATCGACGAGATCGGCAGCACCAAGCGGCCCCGGAACCTGAAGGCGACGCTGCGGCCCTACCAGGAGGCCGGCCTGTCGTGGCTCAAGTTCATCCACGACATCGGCTCGGGCGGCGTGCTCGCCGACGACATGGGCCTCGGCAAGACGGTCCAGACGATCGCGCTCCTGCTCGCCGTCAAGCAGGAGGAGAAGCACCTGCGCGCGCTGATCGTCGCGCCGACGAGCGTCGTGACGAACTGGGAGCGCGAGCTCGCCCGGTTCGCGCCGTCGCTCTCGGTCGCGCTGTGGCACGGCGCCGATCGCAAGGACCAGATCGACGAGGTGAAGGCCGCCGAGGTGGTCATCACGAGCTATGCGCTGCTCCGCCGCGACGAGGACTTCCTCGCGCAGCTCGATCTGAGCTACGCGATCCTCGACGAGGCGCAGCACATCAAGAACCCGATGAGCGCCACGGCGGCCGCGGCCAAGCGGCTCCGCGCGAAGCGCCGGCTCGCGCTCACGGGCACGCCCATCGAGAACCGGCTGTCGGAGATCTGGTCGATCTTCGACTTCGTCTCGCCGGGCCTGCTCGGCTCGCTCGACAAGTTCGAGGCGCGCTTCTCACGGCCGATCGAGGCGGGCGACTACAAGACCGCGCAGCGGCTCCGCGCCGTGATCCACCCGTTCATCCTGCGGCGCACGAAGCAGGAGGTCGCCAAGGATCTGCCGGAGAAGATCGAGATGGATCAGATCTGCGATCTCACCGGCGAGCAGCGGGCGCTCTACATGCAGGTCGCGCGCGAGGTGCGGGCGCAGGTCCTCGGCGAGGTGGAGCGCGTCGGGCTCGCGAAGAGCCAGCTCCAGATCCTCGCCGGCCTCACGCGCCTCCGGCAGGCGGCCTGCGATCCGCGGCTGCTCGGCTTGCCGCGCGAGTTCGGCGACGACGACTCCGGCAAGCTCGTCGCGGTGCGCGAGCTCATCTCGAACGCCGTCGAGGGCGGGCACAAGGTCCTCGTCTTCAGCCAGTTCGTGATGATGCTGAAGCTCATCGAGCGGGCGATGAAGGAGGATGGCGTCGCCTACGAGTACCTCGACGGCTCCACGAAGGACCGGGCGGAGCGCGTCGAGCGCTTCCAGAGCGATCCGAGCGTGCCGGTCTTCCTCATCAGCCTCAAGGCGGGCGGCACCGGCCTGAACCTCACCGCGGCCGACACGGTGATCCACTTCGATCCGTGGTGGAACCCCGCGGTCGAGCAGCAGGCCACCGACCGCGCCCACCGCATCGGGCAGACCAAGGTGGTGACCGCGTACCGCCTCATCGCCGCGGGCACGATCGAGGAGAAGATCTTGCTGCTCAAGGACAAGAAGCGTCAGCTCGTCGCCTCCGTCCTCAGCGAGGACGCCGGCGGCGCCAAGAAGCTCACCAAGGCCGATCTCGAAGAGCTGTTCGCGGTGGACTGATCGCCCCGGCGGCACGGCGCGCGGCGAGCGCGCCGGTCGCGGGGGCCTGTCGGGGCATGTAGCGCGGCGGAGCGCATCGGGGGAGCGCGCCCGTTGGGGGGGCGCCTCTCGACCGAGCGACGGCGCGCCGAACGTGGGGTGGGGTGAGGTGCGCGGCCACGGCAGGTGGCCGCCTGGAGCGAGGCAGGGGAGCGGCTACTGCTTGCTGCCGCTCAGCACCATCAGGTGGTACTTGCCGAACTCGCTCTGTCCGAGGGTGAACAGGACCTCGATCAGCAGGCGGTACGGCGTGGTGGCGTCGGCCACGATGATCGCCTCGGACGACGAAGGATCGAGCCCCTTCGCGGCGCGGATCGCCTTGTCCGTCTCGCGCGCATGGGACAGGGCATTCGCGAGCGGCACGATGTAGAGATCGTTGGGCCCGCTGCGCTTGTACTTCGCGTCGACCCCGGACTGGGCGAGCTGCTCGCGGTTGGGGAGCACGACGATCGGGGTCGGATCCTCGCCCACGAGGATCTGCGACTTCGAGACGATGACGACCACGCCCTCCTGCGAGGGCTCGGCCTGCATCACCGACTTCGGCAGGGTGAGGTCCTTGGACTGCGGGATGGATGCCGCGGACGATCCCACGCTCTTCAGCAAGAAGACGAGGATGATCGTCATCAGGTCGAGCATCGCGGTGATGTTCAGGAAGTCGATCTCGGGCTCACGCCGGTTCCGGCGGATCGCCTTCCGGAGGGCCGCCTTGTAGCGGACGATGCTCGCCTTGGGCTGCGGCGGAGGGGGCTGCTCGGCGGCGCTCATCGGGCCACCCCGAAGTGGACCTCCGGGAACAGCTCCTCCCCGGCGTCGCTCCTCAGCGCGTCCATCACGTCGATGATGGTCTTGTAGTCGATGCCCGGGTTCGCCGTGATCGTCACCTGCGTCTCCTCTTTGAACTCGGGGCGGGCGTTCTTGAGGCGCTTCGCGCACGCCGTGAGGGCGGGAAAGTCATAGCTCTCGTTCGTCTTCGGCACCGTGACCCCGCTGCCCACGTCCTGGCAGCCGGTCGCGATGTTGCCGCTCGACGTCTTCAGCGAGATCCCCTGGCTGGTGATGAACGCGGAGAGGTTCAACGCCTTGCTCGAGAGCTCGCTGCGCACCTTGCCCCCGCCGATGGACGGCGGCGTCGTGTCGATCGACGACACGAATGTCACCGAGACGCTGGCGAGCACGAAGATGAGGATGTTCGTGATGATGTCGAGGTAAGGAACGACGTTGAGCTCGCCGGCCTCCTCCCCGGCTTCGGGCTCCTTGGGCTGCGAGAGGCGCCGGATCTTCGATCGCTGCGCCGAGCTGAGCGGGACGTCTTGCGGGTCCGCCATGGGCTAGTAGCCAGGCTTGCTGCTGATCGTGAGCAGGTTGAAGACGCGCTCCGTGGTCGCCTCAAGATCGTGCTGGATGTTCTTGGAGCGGGTGTGGAGCAGGACGTGCGCGATCATGCACACGACGGCGATCGCGAGGCCGAACGCCGTGTTGTACATGGCCTCCGCGATGCCGTTCGAGAGCATCCGCTGCTTGTCGGCCTGGGAGAGGCCCTGGGCGGCGATGGAGGCGAACGTGTTGATCAGGCCCGAGACCGTCCCGATGAGGCCGATCAGCGTCGCGATGTTCGCGAGCGACCAGAGGGCGCCGATGCGCTTTTCCACGGCGGGCTTGAGCTCCGACAGCTTCTCGCTGAGGGCGGCGTCGATCTCGTCGGCGCCCTTGTTCGCGTGGGTGAGGCCCGCCTTCACGAGCTGCAGGATGGGGTAATCGCTCGCGTCGCAGAGCTTGATGGCGCGGTCGATGTTGCCGGCGGCCACCAGCTTCTTGACCTGCGCGAAGAACTCCTTCGAGTTCACGCGGTAGCGCCCGAGCTGGAACGCGGTTCGCTCGATGATGATCGTCACCACGACCGCCGAGACGACCAGGTTCGCGATCAGGAAGGTCGGATTGTGCTTGATGGCCTCCCACATCCCACCTTCGCCACCACCCTCGGCCGCCAACATCAGCAGATGACGCATCCTCGAAGTCCCTTTCTCAGCGTCGTCAGAAGCCCGACAATCTCTAGGCGCGGCGACTATAACTGCCGCCCGATCCCGTGCGCAAGCTCGGCGATGCGGCTGCGACCGGCGGCAAGTTGCCGGGATCGGCGCAGATCCGCGGCAGAACCCGCGTGCGACGCGGCGATCTGGCGCCCGACGCGACGAGGCGGCGCCGGCCGTCCCGGGGCACCCGGGTACGGAACGCCCTGAATCACTTCGGCCGCTACCGGCCGGTCGGCCGCCGCGCCGTGCCATCCCCGGGGCCGCTCGCCTGCCGAGTCGGAGCGCGCCCTCGCTGGGTGATGCTGCTCGCACTGCCGCAGTGCGCTGTCATCTCGGCCGACGTCACGCCGGCGCCGCCTCTCCTGGAAGCCGCGGGCTCCGCCGTGGGTCCGCCCGCTTCGCTCGCGTCGGAGCACCGCATAACCCTGCGATTGTTGTAAAGTTTTGCCCGCATCAGAGCGCTCAGATGTGGCCAAATCTCTCTTGACGGCGCCGGGTCTCAATCGCGAAGATGCGCGAGTCCCCCGGGCGCATCGGCGTCGCTTGGCCACCAGAGGGCGGCACGCTCCAGGGTGAACGGGGGGAGCCGCGCCCAGAGCCATCACGGCCCCTGGCGTGACGACGTGAAGTCAGTCTTGGACGACAGGTGAGAGAGCTGGGACGGCGCCGGGCGCCGCGACCAGGAGGGACGATCAGGACTCTTGCAGAGGTCAGCGCCGCTCGGCTAGCGTCCCGTGGGCATCTCGCCAGAGAGCGACAGGAGCACGCCGTCCACGGCCAGCGCCGCCAAGCGAAATAGGCCTCTCATCCGTTGTTTACGTGTGAGCGAAAGACTGCCGCCCCTCGGCAACACGAGTCTGACAAAGGGAACCGATCGAGTTGCGCGATACCTCATCCCGGGGACGCGAGGCGAACTGGAGGACAGAAGCAATGCACGGAGCGTATGAAGCTTTCAAAGAGGGTGGGTGGGGTATGTGGCCCATCCTGTTCTGGTCGATCCTCACGATCGGCATCATTGTCGAGCGCGCCCTCTACCTGTTCGGCTCGTCGATCAACAAGGACGTCTTCCTCGCCACCATGCAGAAGTGCATCCTGGCGGGTGATGTCGCCAAGGCTGTGAAGATGTGTTCGGCGGCGAACGCCCCGCTCGCCCGCATCGTCCAGGCCGGCCTCGTCAAGGTGAACCGCCCCGACGAGGAGGTCCAGGCGGCGATGGACGAGGCCGCGCTTCGCGAGCTGCCGAAGATCTCGGCGCGCACCTCGTACCTCGCGCTGCTCGCGAACCTCGCGATGCTCTCCGGCCTGCTCGGGACGGTGACGGGTCTCATCAAGTCCTTCGGCTCTGTCGCCGGCGAGTCGGTCGACCCGAGCCAGAAGGCGCGCGTGCTCGCCCTCGGGATCTCGGAGGCCATGAACTGCACCGCCTTCGGCCTCGGCGTGGCCATCATCGGCCTCATCGGCTTCGCCGTGCTGAACGGCAAGACGCAGCACATCGAGGACGACATCAACGAGGCATCGGTGCAGATCCTCAACCTCGTCGTCGCGAACCGCCAGAAGGTGAATGTCGCAGCCGTCGGTCAGGCGGCAGCCTGATGGTCCTCGGCGGGCCCGGGATGTCGAGCGCCCCTCGCGTGCGCTTGCGCCTGGGCCCGCTTTCGCGCCTCGAAGCCCCGGACGGCGGATCGCGCCGCCGGGGCACCGGGAACTTCGGAAGAGCGACGAAGTCAGACCCAGCATGGTGGCCCTCCGCGAGCAGCGGGCAGGGCGTTCCCCGGAACAACTTGGATAGGTGAGCTCAGGCTCACGTTGGGAAGGCATTATGGGCGGCGTAGACGTCGGCGACGGTGGCGGCAAGAAGCGGTCGACGAACAGCGACATCAACATGATCCCGTTCATCGACCTGCTGATGGTCACGATTGCATTCCTGTTGATCACGGCGGTCTGGGTCACCAACTCGCGCATGAACGCGGACGCCCAGGTCCCTGGCCCTCCGGATCCGAACAAGGAGCTCACCCCGCAGACGCCGGAGAAGGTGCTGAACCTGCACATCGGCGAGAGCGAGTTCGGGCTGGTGTGGAAGCAGGGCGCGACGGTGGTCAACGAGGTCAAGGTCCCCAAGGCGCAGGTCGAGATCGGCGATGCATCCTCGAAGATCGTCCGCTACCCCGAGCTGGCGAAGCGGATCGAGGAGGAGTGGAAGACGCACGGCGGCCACCGGGACCCGAGCGACAAGAAGCTCGACCAGGCCATCCTCCACACCGACAACCGCACCCCCTTCAAGGAGATCGTCGCGGTGCTCGACGCGCTCTACGCGCCGAAGCGCGAGATGAGGCTGCCCGACGGGAACAAGCAGGTCCCCGTGTTCAACATGACGTTCTCGGTCCGGTGAGGCAGGAGCGCGCACATGGATAGGTTCAATCCGAAGCATCACAAGAACCCGCACGCCCACGTCATCCACCAGCCGGGCCGACGGCTGATGAAGGGCGTCCCGCTCCGGTTCGTGTGGAACAAGGTGTCGGGTCACGGAGCTCGCAGCCCGAACGCTGGGCTCAACCTCGTGAGCTTCATCGACTTCCTCGTCGTGACCGTGATCTTCCTCCTGATGTCCTTCTCGGCGTCGGGCGAGATCGCCGTCGACAAGAACGTCAAGCTCCCGAAGGCGGAGAACGTCGAAGACGTCATCGACGCGCCGATGGTCGCGGTGAACGGCAACCAGATCCTCGTCGACGGCGCCCTGGCCGGGTCGACCCGCGCGATCGAGGAGCTCGGGCGCCTCCAGAAGATCGACGAGCTCTTCAACCTGCTCAAGAACAAGCGCGAGCTGTGGAAGCAGGTGCAGCCGAACAAGCCGTTCCCGGGCGTCTGCATCCTCCAGGTCGACCAGAACGTGCCCGCGCTGGTCGTCAAGAGCGTCTTCCAGACCGCGGCGTTCGCCGGTTACCCGAACGTCAGCTTCATGGTCAGCAAGCTGCCGAAGTCGAATTGATCCCCGCTTCTTGACCTATCGAGCAGAGAAGGACGGGGCGCGCCGGACGATGCCTGGCGGCCCCGGTGTCACCATCGAACGTGGTGGCTCCAGCGGCGCGCTCGGCGCGGCCTTCCCTCTACGCGGCTCGTGTGGAGGAGGCTGTCCCGCCCGCGCGACTGGACTGGGACCACGTGCGCGGAGCCTCTCCTATGTCCTCTGAACAGCCGCCCCGCGAACGCGGCTTGCCCTCGGTCTACAAGGCACGGGAGGCGCGCACCAAGATGCGCTGGCCCCCGGCGAAGTTCTGGGGTTACACGGCGCTCGTCCTCGCGGTCTCGGCGATCCTCCACTGGAAGTGGTCCCAGGGGCAGATCGAGAGCGCGCGCCAGAAGCTGATGGCGCGCCAGCGCGCCGTCGCCGTGGAGCTCGGCCCGCGCTGGTTCCCGATGCGCGAGCGCGTGGAGGCCTGGACGCTCGATCTGGCGCGGAGCGCCGGCGCCGAGCTCGTGGACCAGGAGGCGCTCAAGTCATGGAATTTCCGTGAGCTTGCGGGTATTTACCTGCGGCTCCGGGTGGACGAGGCGACCGGCGTCGACGCCGTCCGGAAGAACGCGCAGCAGTCGCTCCGCGACGCGTTCACCGCGTGCCTCCTGCGGGTGCCGAACCCGAACCCGCTGGCGGGCGCCGAGTGCAAGCGCACGCGGGACTGCCCTGCGGGCGAGTACTGCAACGAGGCGGAGCGCTGCTCCCGGCCGGCGCAGCCGTTCAACCTGCGCGTCGCGTACCGGACGATGCACGTCCTCTCGGACGAGTGGGTGCGCGACGCGCAGGACGCCTCGAGCGAGCTCCGCCTGCGGCTCCTGGAGTCGAGCTTCGAGGACACGATGCGGGACGACGTGCCGCTCGCGGCGGAGCTCCTCACGCGGGCGCAGTACTACCTCCTCGTGCTCGACGAGCCCGCCGACGGCGCCACGACCACCGAGGCGCTGCTCGCGGTGCCGCACATGGCGCGGGTCGGCGTCTGGCGGCTGTCGGACGGCAAGCCGATCCTGCGCGTGCGCAGGGAAGCGAGCGGCAACCTCATCGGCGGGACGCCGTCGGTCGAGGGGGGCGTGCTCGAGGCGCGGCAGCGGCAAGCGAATAGCTGCGCCCTGGCGCTCGCGGTGCGCGAGGCGATGGGCGACACCACCGCCGCCGTCGCCGAG
The DNA here is from genome assembly GCF_051474675.1 of Sorangium sp. So ce406. Taxonomy (NCBI): domain Bacteria; kingdom Pseudomonadati; phylum Myxococcota; order Polyangiales; family Polyangiaceae; genus Sorangium; species Sorangium sp. So ce406. The sequence continues at coordinate 4,056,726 of NZ_CP150340.1, forward strand.
CCGCAGTGAGGCCGCGCGAGGGCGCGGGGTGATCGGCGCGCGCGCCTGTCCACAACAGGCGCGCGGGCGTGACCCGCGCCTGTCGTGGACAGGCGCGCTCCACGAGATCAGCGCACGGACGCGGCGCGGGTGAAATCCCGCGCGACGATGTGCACATCTGTGAGGTTGTGACCGGTCGGCCCGATCTCGAGCTGCGTGCCGAGGGCGCGGTGAGCGGCGGCGTCGTCGAAGCGCGCGAGCGCAGCCTCGATCGCGCGGTCGTCCATCGCGGCCGCTGCCGCGCGGGCGACGACCGCGCCCGCTGCGCCGGAGCTGCCGTCTGCGCCGTCGGTGGCCGCGCAGAGGAGCACGACGTCCGGCGGCAAGTCGCGCAGGGCGGCGAGCGCGATCCAGCCCGCGCGGCCGCCGGCGCCGCGCTCGGCCGGCAGCGCGAGCGTCGGCTCGCACGGGATCACGGCCGCTTCGCCAGGGGCGAGCGCGCGCGCGAGCGCGAGGCGACGCTGCACGATCGCGCGCGCGTCGCCGTCCTCTGCCGCGGCGGCGACGGCGCGGAGCCCTGTCCGGGCGACGAGGTCGGACGCCACGCGCGCGGCGAGCTCCTCCGGATCCGCGAGCATGCGCGTCTCCACGAGCGGCGCGTCCGCTGGCTTCAGCGACTCGCTGAGCGCGGGCGCGAGCCGCGAGAGCTGCGGAGCCCAGCGGCCGAGCGCGGCGCGCGCCTCCTCCACGCGCGTCGGGTCCGGGACCGTGGGCCCAGAGCTGATGTCGTGCGGGAGCCCGCCCACGACGTCGCTCATGAGCAGCGTCAGCACGCGCGCCGGGGCCGCTGCCGCCGCGAGCCGCCCGCCCTTGATTCGCGAGAGGTGGCGACGGACGAGGTTGACCTCCTGGATCGGGGCGCCTCCTTCGAGGAGCGCCGCCACGAGGGTCTGCTTGTCGGCGAGCGACACGCCCGGCGGCGGCGCGGCGAGCAGCGCGGAGGCGCCGCCGGAGATGAGGGCGAGCAGCAGATCGTCGGGCCCGAGCGCGGCCGCGATCGCGAGCGCCGCCGCGGCCGCATCCATGCTGCGGCCGTCGGGGATCGGGTGCGCCGCGCGCATCACGCGCAGCGGGCGCAGCGCGGCCTCGTCGGGATCGCTCGCCGCGGCGTGCGGCTCGCGCGCGGAGAGCGCGGGTGCCGCGACGGTGACGGCGAGCCCTCCGGCGATCCTGTCTGCCCAGCGACTCCGGAGCGCGCCCTGAGCCATGCCCAGCGCCGCCTTGCCCGCCGCGATCACGATCACGCGGCCGCTCGGCGCGGCCGCCTCGGCGTCGAGCGCGCGCTCGACGAGCCCTGCCGGATCGAGCGCCGCGAGCCCGGCGCGGAGCGCGTCCACGAGCGCCGCGCGAAGCCCGTCGAGCGCCGCGCTCACGGGCTCCTCACCCCCGCGAAGCCGCCGCTCGCCGCCACCTCGACGGGGGCGCGGCCCCGGGCATAGGAGCGATCGCCGGCGTCGACGAGGTGCACCCCGAGGACGTGGTGCCAGCTCAGCGTCACCGACAGGAGGGCCCGCTGCGCGTCGCGCGCGCTCCCGTCGCCGGTGAGCTCCGGCCCCCGCCAGCGGAGCGCGCCGCGCAGGCCGAGGAACGGGCCCGTGGCGTCTCCCAGGAGCGGCACGTCGAGCGACAGCGAGAGCTCCAGCCCGGGCTCAGGGGCGAGGCCGGCGCCCGGCGGCGCCTCCCAGAACGAGCCCACGCCGAGCGCGACGGAATCGAGGAAGAGGTCGAGCCAGGGCGGGCCGCGCTCGAGATCGCTCGCGTACCGGGCGAGGAACAGCGGCTGGAGGAAGACGCCGCCCGCGATCGAGCGCGCGACGGGCGTCCCCTCGGCGCCGAGCGCGTCGACATAGTGCGCGTAGAGCCCGGCGGTCTCCAGGTAGACCGCGGCGCCGCGCGCGCAGAGCGCCGGGCCGCCCTCCGCGAACGAGGCGCCGGCGCCCACGCGCAGATCGAGATCGCCGTCGAGGCGGCCGTAGGCGCCGTCGTTCTCGGCGCGCGCCGTGGAGGCTCCGGCGAGCGCCGCGAGCGCCGCGGCGCCGGCGAGCGCCGTGGCGCTGGCGCGGCGTCGGCGCGCGGCCTCGAACGACCCCCGGGCTGCTTTCTTCGAGGTTGTCATCAGCGGATCAGCGCCTCCCGCACCGCGTCCCGCAGCTCGGGCGCGAAGAGGATCCGGGTGCGCGTCATGGTCTCGTTGCGCAGCCGGTCCAGCAAGAAGGACACCTCGGCGGGGCGCCGCGGGCGTCCTCTCGGGTAAACGACGAGGAGCGACTCGTCCTCGGCGTAGGGCGTGTCCTCGGCGACGTCGACGCCGACGTACACATCCGGGTCGAGCCCCGCGGCCTGCGCGATCCCGCGCACCGTCTCCAGCGCCTCTCCGCGCCGCGCGTCGCGCTCGGCGGGCCCTTCGCCGGGCTCGGGGAACAGCTCGAGCGCCTTGAAGAGCGAGCGTACGCGCAGGCGGCGGGCAAGATCGGAGAGCACGGGATCGGGCGCCGCCTCCCATGCGTGGATGGCCCCGAGCAGGACCTGATCGTCGAGCTCGATGTACTCCCCGAACGTCGGCATCTCGCCGGACGCCATCGCGGCGACGGCGGCGGGCACCTCGGGGATCCGGTCTCCCTCGGCGAGGCGGGCGACGACGCGGCGGAGGATGGCGCCGATCATCCACTCCGCGCTCCGCGTCGTCTTGTGGAAGTAGACCTGCTGGAACATGAAGTAGCGCGCGAGCAGGAACGACTCGATCGCGCTCATCCCCTTGGTCCCGTCGATGGCGAGCGACGGAGCAGGCGGGGCGGACGCGGCGCCGCCGCCGGGCATCTCCACCTGGACGTCGCTGAACCGGAGGCTGCGCAGCAGCCACGGCAGGTCGTACTCGCCATAGCGGACGCCGGTCGCGTGCGCGTCGCGCAGCAGGTAGTCGCAGCGGTCGACGTCGAAGGTCCCGCTCACGGCCTTGGCGAGGTAGGGCAGCTCGTGTCGACCGCCGATGAGGTCGGCGACTCGCTGCGGCAGGTAGGGGTCCTGGCGTACGAGCACCTGGTGCACGTCCGAGGACGGGTCGAGCAGGATGCGCTCGGTCCATCGTTCATGGTGGAGCGCGCCCGGCATCGCTTCCTCGAAGAGGTGCGAGAGCGGGCCGTGGCCGAGATCGTGCAGGAACGCTGCGGCGATCGCGTCGCGCGCGCGGTCGCTGGTGACCCTTTGCCAGAACGGAAGGTCACGATCGATCTGACGGAGCCTCGCGATGAGGAGGCGCATCACATGGGCGGCGCCGAGCGCGTGCGCGAAGCGGGTGTGCTCGGCGCCCGGGAAGGCGAGCGACGTCAGCCCCAGCTGACGGATGCGCCGCAGCCGCTGCACCTCGCGGGCGCCGAGCAGCCGCGGAACGATGGCCGCCTCGCCGCTCTCGAATTCGATGAGGCCGTGGACCGGGTCGCGCAGGATCACAATGGGTCTCCACGCGACCCCATGGGCGCAGGGGGCGCCGGGTCACTCAGGAGTTGCCTGATGGTGTCGAACCGCGCGCGTGCGCGCCGGGTGGAGGGTTGGTCGCTTCGGGCGTGCGGTCTCGAGCTTCGGGCGTGCGGCGTGGAGCACGGCATGATGCGCCTCGACAGGGGCGGGAAATCAGGGAGGTGTGCGACGTTCCCACGCGAGCGCACGGGAAGGCAAGGGCGCCTGTCGCGAAGCGCCCTCATGAGCGGTCTGGCGACCTGGTCGTCGCCTCCCGCAAGGACGCCGAGCGCGCGGCGCCGAGCCGCCCCGATCGAGGCGCGCGACAGCCGCCCCGCAGCGGAAAGGGGCCCGGAGCGCCGGGGCGGGATCCTGCGGATGGACGTCGCGTGACAGACGTCGAAAACCAGGGGCAACGACGTAACGCTGAACGTGAAGACGAGCGCGACGATGAACGTAACGCTGAAGGTGAAGACGAACGGCGCCGCGATGAACACGAGGCCCGCGATGAACACGATGAACAGCGCGGAATGCGTCATGGCGTGCGTCGCGCACCGCATCACCGCGAGCGTGCCGACGCACGCGAGCCGCGCGGCCGCCTGCTGGTGAGCGCGAGCGCGTACGAGCGCATGCGAGCGCATACGTGGCCGACGGGGCGTGTGCGTGGGGGCGTGACACGAGACGTCGAGATGGCTCGCGTGCGCGCAACCGCCAGATGCGCAAGGACACGCAACGACACGCGTCACGAGACGGCGCGCGACCACGTGAGCGGACGAAGCGGACGAAAATGAGAACGGGGAAGGAAAGTGCTCGATTTCTTGGAGCTGGACGAGCATCCTGGTGTACGTTAGGAGGCTGGCTATTCCGCTGGTTAATGTGGGTCATTGGATATCCGGGAGATAGGTCGAGAACATGACCACGACCAACGGACGACAGTCGGGGCGGGGACATCCTGCAGATGAGGAGCTAGGTCGGGTGACGCGCGAATCGGGAGGCATGGCGAGCAGTGACGAGGCTGAGCTCGACGAGTCGCCGAGGCGGCTCGACGCCATCCTCCGCGCCCTTCCAGAGTCGGAGCTCAAGGGCCTCATCACCAGGATGGGGATCCGCATCGACGCCGCGAAGCGCATCGACGCGCCGTCTCAGGCGGCGCGCGCGCTGGTCGGCCTCCCCGACGTGCGCGACCCGTCGCGGCTCCCGACCGCCAGCCGCGAGCTGCTCCACCGCATCGCCGAGGCCGGGGGCGTGCTCGTCGTCCCCTCGCTCCCCGCCGGGCTCGAGCCGCTCATCGCCCGCGGCGTCGTCTACGCGCGCAAGACCGACGAGGGCATCGAGCTCGTGCTCCCGGCGGCGTTCCTCGTCCAGCTCAAGAGCTGGGAGAGCGAGGACCCCCGGGCGATCCGGGCGCTGCTGGCGCAGGCGCCCTTCGAGACGATGAGCGCGATCGCGACGCACTACCTCGGCCGCCCGGCCACGCCGCCCATCGCGCTGTCCCTCGAGGTCGCGTGGGAGACGCTGAGCGATCCGGAGCGGCTGCGCGAGGAGATCGACCGCCTCGCGCCCGTCGAGCGCCGCCTGCTCGAGGCGATCGAGTCCGTCGGCGGCGAGGTCGACACGCAGGAGCTGCTCGATCTGGAGCGGGAGCCGATGCGCCTCCGCAGCGCGAGCGGGGTGACGGCGAGCCGCCGAGGTGCGGGCTTCGCGCTCGAGCGCCGCGCCTTTCTCATTCCGATCCACCCGAACCGGCACGTCGTGCCCACCGAGGTGGCCGCCATCGTGGGCGCGGATCGCCGCCGGATGCGCGAGAAGCGGCGGGAGCAGATCCGCTCGTTCGTCCTCGAGGAGGACCACGCGCCGCGGCGCGCCCGCTTCGCCTCGGATCCCGGGATGCTCGCGCTGGCGCTCGCGTACTGCGTGCGCGAGCCTGGCAGCGACGTGCGCCCCGGCGTCGGGACGCCCCGATCTCTGCTCGTCCGGCTCGCGCAGCGCTTCGGGCGCGACGTCGAGGGCGTCGCGCTCGTCGCCGCGCTGTCGCGCGCGGTCGGGCTCTGGGATGCGTCGGCCGCATCGCCGGCCACGCCGCCCGGTTCGCTCCAGGTGCAGGAGCTGACGCCGCTCCTGTTCACGACGTGGCGCCGCGGCGGCGCGTGGGACGAAGCGCGCGCCGAGCGGGAGGTGCTCCGGGTGGCGTCGGACAACCGCGACGCGAGCCCGATCAGCGCGCTCCGCGAGATGGTGCTCGACGCGCTGCACGACCTCGGCGAGGGTCGCTGGGTCCCCTGGCAGTCGCTGCAGGGCTACCTGGCCGCCGACGAGCGGATCGCCGGGGTCGAGCGGCTGGTCCGTCGCTGGGCCGAGCGCGCGTCGGTCGAGGCGCCGGAGATCCCGGAGATCACGCGACGGATCGCCCTGGAGTCGCTGCCCGCGCTCGGGATCATCGATCTAGGCGGGGCCGAGGACGCGGCCAGCGCGGAGCTGGCGCTCCGGCTGACGCCGCGCGGGCGGGCGCTCCTCGCGGGCTCCGCGCCGAGCTCGGACAACAGCAAGAGCAAGTTCGTGGAGGCCCACGCGCTGCGCGTCGGCACCGGCGCCAGGGTCTCGGCCGTTCTCGGGCTCTCGGCGTTCGCCGAGATCGGCCGCGTCGGCGATCAGGTCGATCTGCTGCTCACGCCGCCCTCGATCGCGCGCGCGCTGTCGGTGGGCCTCGACAGCGACGCCCTGCGGGCGCGCATCGAGGCGGTAGCGCCGCTGCCGGACACGATCTCGCGCATGCTCATCCAGGCGAGCGTCGTGATCGGCAAGGCGAGCTTCGTCGGCGCCTCCGGCTTCCTCTGGATCGAGGACCCCGAGATCCGCGAGCTGCTCCGCACCCGCAGGCCGGCCGCCGAGATGTTCGTCGATCCATCGCCCCCCTCGGGCCTGCTGATCGAGGCGGGCGTGGATCTGGAGCGGCTCATCCGGCGCTGTCGCGCGCTCGGCGTCGAGATCGAGGCCGACCTCGGCAACCTCAAGGCGACGCGGCAGACGCCGGCGCACGGCACCGAGGGGCCGCACCGGACCTCATCGACGGCCAACATGCGCCGCTCCAGGACCCCGCCGGCGCGCACCCGCTGAGCTCGCTGTCAACCCGCATCGCGCGATCACGGGCGCGAGGCCGGTTGCGAGGAGCAGCGCGCCAGCGACATCGGCTCCAGCAGACCACGGAGGCGCGCTGATGGCGGAGGCTGCGCTCGCGGTGCGCCATGGGCGCAGGACGGCTTCAAGCCGCGCTCGCTTGCGCATCTCCCGCGCGCTCGTCCCACCCGTGCGGAGGTTTTTCGCAGCCCTTTGCATTCCTGCGACGTGAGGGGAATCGCTTCGCAGAAGCGCGACGTGTATACCTTAGCTCGATGGCGCGCTCCTCTGGAGAGCCGGGCTCGACCGACGCAGACGACCCGGTCGGCCCGGAGACGGCTGCGTTTCCGCTCGGCGCGGGGGAACCGAAGGCCGACAACGTCTACACGATCGCGCCTGGCACCGTCATTGCGCGCAAGTACCGCGTCGAGCGCACGATCGGCCGTGGCGGCATGGGCCTCGTGGTGGAGGCGCTGCACCTTGATCTCGATACGCGCGTCGCGATCAAGTTCCTGCTGCCGGAGTTCATGTCGTACACCGAGGCGGCGGAGCGGTTCATGCGCGAGGCGCGCACGGTCGCCAAGCTGCAGACGCACCACGTCGTCCGCGTGCTCGACGTCGCCGCGCTGGACAGCGGCGAGCCGTACATGGTCATGGAGCTGCTCGACGGCGAGGACCTCGCGTGCCACGCCGCCGAGGCGGGCACGCTCGCGATCGGCGAGTGCATCGATCACATCGTCCAGGCGTGCGAGGCGCTCGCGGAGGCGCACGCGCTCGGGATCGTCCACCGCGATCTGAAGCCGGCGAACCTGTTCCTGACGAAGCGCCCCGACGGCGCGCCGCTCATCAAGGTGCTCGACTTCGGCGTCTCGAAGATCCTCACCGGCGACACGGGCAACGTCTCGCTCACGCAGACGACCACGATCCTCGGCTCGGCGCTGTACATGTCCCCGGAGCAGATGCGCTCGTCGAAGAGCGTCGATCCCCGCACGGACATCTACGCGCTCGGCGTGTGCCTCTTCGAGATCATCGGCGGCAGGCCGCCGTACGTGGCCGACAGCTTCCCGGAGCTGTGCGCGAAGATCTACACGTCGCCGCCCGAGCCGCTCCAGGACCTCCGCCCCGAGGTGCCCGAGGGCCTCGTCGAGGTGATCGAGAAGTCGATCGCGCGCGAGCCCGAGGATCGTTACCAGTCGATCGCGGAGTTCGTGCAGGCGCTCGCGCCGTACGCCGCGCCGGGCACGCGCACGACCATCGCGGGGATCCTCCGCCAGCACGCCGCGGAGCTCGACCTGCCGCCGCCGGCCTCGCGCGCGGCCATGACGAGGACCTTGTCCCGCGCGTCGCGCACGAGCAGCGGCGGTCCGTCGGTGACCGACAAGGGCGCACGCACCGCGGGCTCCACGCCGCCGTCGGACGACGAGGCCCCGCGCCGACGGCGCACGCTGCTCTACGTGGGCGTCGGCGCCGTCGCGGTCGCCGTGGGCGCGTGGGGGGCGCTCCAGTTCCAGCGCAGCCGGTTCGCCCTGGGGGGCACCGACGTGACCAACCCGGCGGTGCCTTCGTCGAGCGAGACAGCGGCGTCCGTCGAGCCCGCGCTGCCGCCGCAGGCGCCGGACACGGCGGTCGCGGCGCCGAACGTCATCCCCGCAGGCGACGCCGAGAACGCGGGCGCCCCCGCGACGAGCGCCACGGCGACGAGCGCCGGCGTAGCGGACGCGGGCGCGGCGGACGCCGCCGTCAGCTCGAGCGAGGCCGCGGCGGACGGCGGTACCGGAGCGGCCGCGGCGGGCGCGACCGCGCCGGACGCGGGACCCGGCAAACCGTCGCGCGGCGGCGGGCGAGGGCGCGGGCGCCAGGCGGGGGGGACAGGCGCGGCTCCCGCTGACGATCCGGGGCCGCCGCGCACCGTCGCGCCGGCGGTGACCGTGAACAGCGATCTCTCGATGGAGACGTGCACCGCGACGATGCCGGACGGCACCAAGAAGGTCGTCCCCTGCAAGTGACGCCCGGCGAGCCGCGCGTCCAGGGCCCGATCACGCCGGCATCGCGGCCGGATCGCCCAGGATGGCGCCGGTGAAGCTGGGGCGCAGGTAGAAGCCTCGCGGCAGCGCCGCGATGATCTCCCCGTCGCGGCCGAACGCGAGCGTCCGCGAGCGCCCGGTCGCGGCCTTCGGCCGCACCTGTAGCCACCGCCCTGCGTGCGCGGTGAGCGCCTCGATGGCGCCGATGCCGATGAGCCCCATCAGGTCCTCGAAATCGGCGCGCAGGACGCCCTCCTGCGCCTCCGTGGGCCGCCAGAGCCGCGGGGCGCCGAGCCGTCGCTCCTCGCTCGGCTGGCCCGGCGCAGCGATGATCGGGATCCAGAGCACGTGGGCGAGCTTCGCGCGAGCGCGCGACGTCTCCCACTCCGCGCGATCGGCGTCCGACAGCGAGATCGAGCAGACGAACGTCGATTCCTGCGGCGCCCCGGCCGCGTCCACGGGGATCGTCTTGAGCTCGATCCCGAGATGGGGGAAATCGGGCCTGGACGTCGAGCCGGCGCTCGCGCCGAGCGCGCGCTCCACGAGCGCGCCGACCGCTCCCTTCGTGCGAACGCCGCCTCGGGGCACCGCGCGCTGGAGGGCGCGCGCGAGATCAGCGAGCGTCATGCCCGTCAGCGCGGCCGCGCGGCAGCGGAGGTCGACTTCGTCGCGAGGCGGTTCCAGGGCCGGGATCAACACGCCGCCCTTAGGACATCGACCGACGCGACACCAGCGCTCCGGCGCCATCAAGATAGGTTGGCCGCCGGGATGCGCCGGTACGTCGATGGGAATCGAGCAGCGCTGACCCGGGGGCCATGGCGGCCTGATTTACGCGGCCCCCCCGAACGCGCCGCCAAGAAGAAGCCTACTGCCTAAATCCCTCTTTGGACCGCCGGATTTCGGAGGAAAAGTTGGTCAGGAATTTCCTGTATGACCCTTGCGGGATCCAGCGGTGCTGTGCCTCGCGGTCCGCTCGTCGTCGAGCGGCCACCTCAGGTCGGCGAGCTGACCGGTGATGCGGAGGAGCATCTCCCGTAATGAGGAGGCGGTCGCCCGGTCCAGCGGGTTGTGTCGTAGGCAGGCATACAAAAACGCCGCGATATCGGCGGTCCTGGTATCGTCGGCCAGGCGTTTGACCGGCGCTGGCAGCCCGTCGTGCGTGACGTGCGCCGTGATGAGCGCGACCTCGGTGGGCCCGTCGAACAGCGTCTTCCCGGTGAGGATCTCGTAGGCGAGGCAGCCGAAGCTGTAGACGTCGGCCGTGAGCGGGGTCGGGGTGACCCCGGGCGGAACGACCCCCCAGATCTCCGGGGCGCCGTAGCAGCCGGTGGCGCAGCCGGGGCGGATGTGGCGGCCCGCCAGGCCGAAGTCGACGAGCACGGGCTCGCGCCCGCCGCGCAGGATCACGTTGGTGGGCTTGATGTCGAGGTGCCCGACGCCGACCGCGTGCATCGCCTCGAGCCCGGCGAGGATGCCGTCGAGCAGCGCCACGGCGCTGCGGGAGGTGAGGCCGCGCGCGTCGAGCAGCTTGTCGCAGCGGATGCCTTCGATGAGCTCCATCACGAGGATCGGCTTGGGGCGGGCCCCTGCGTCGAACGTGACGAAGCGGGCGAGGTTCGGGTGATCGGGGAGCGAGAGGAGCGCGCCTGCCTCCTCCCGGAACAGCCGGAGGAAGTCGGCCTCCGAGACGCTCCGGGCCGCCGTGTGATCGTACTCCGGCACCTTGAGGGCGAAGCGCTCGGCCGACGGATCGTGCCGCTCCTCGGTGCGGGTGACGACGAACACCGTCCCCAGCGAGCCGCCGCCGAGCTGGCGGTGCACGTAGAAGCCGCCGAGCGTGCGCCGGCTCGGCAGCCACGCGGGCAGGGGCTGCTCGGGCAGCGCGACGCTGCCCGGCGCGCTCGGGCGCCGGACCGGGAGCCGCATGACGCGCGGCGCGACGAGGGCGACCACGTCCGCGAGCGCGCCCGGGATGCTCGCGCGCGCGGCCGAGACGAGCGCCTCGATCGGCGCGGCGACGCCCGGCTCGACGCCCTCTTCCTCCTCCTGCAGCGCGACCTCGATCGCGAGGCGCAGCGGCTCGGTCGCGCCGGAGGGCGCCGAGGCGGGGTGCTCCCCGCAGCGCCGGCGAGCGCCGGCGGTGAGCTGCGCGAGCCGCGTGAGGGCGTCCTCCAGGGCGCTGAGCGGCGAGGCGTCCGCGTCCCCGTCGCCCGCCCCCGTCAGCGCGCTGAGCGCGCCGGCCGTGTTCACCGCCCCGAGCGCGCGCGCGAGGCGGGCCAGCGCGCCGCGCACGATCTCCGTGCGCTGCGAGGCGCCCGCGGGCAACGCCGTGACGAGCGCGTCGAGGGCGGCGATGCGCTCGAGCGCCGCGCGCGCGCGCTCGGCCTCGGCGAGCTCCGCGTCCAGCGATCCCCGCCGCGTCGACCGGACCGACACCGCGGCGTCGCTGTCGGGCGCGCGCCCGCCGCGCGCGCCGCCCTCGCGCCCCCCGCGCGCGAACCGCGCGTAGGCGCGCAGGAGCTGGGCGACGTCCGGGTGCATGCTGGCCTCCCCGAGCACCTCCAGGTCGTCGGGGTCGCCGCCGCGCATCGCCGCGTGCAGGAAGATGTCGGCCGCGTCGGCGGCCCCCTCGCGCACGAGCGCGTCGAGGCCGCGGGCGACCGACGCCGCGATGGCGCGGCGGAGCGACGAACCGCGGTCGGCGCGCAGCCGGTCGAGCAGCACGCCGATCGCCCCTGTCCACCGCGCGAGGACGCGCGCCTTGAGCTCGGGCTCGCCGCCGAAATCGGTGTTCTCGCCGTCGATCAGGTGGATGAGCGCGCGCAGGTTTCGCTGGTGCACGGTCACGTGCAGGGGCGGCGAGGCGCTCGCGCGCGCGGCGGGCCCCTCGGCGCGGAGCAGCCAGCGGGCGAGCCGCTCGTCGAGATCGTCCAGCGAGGCGACCCCGGTCGCGTCCTCGCTCGGCCGGCGGCTCAGGAGCAGCAGGCTCCTCAGCAGGCCGGAGCCGAGCAGCTCCGCGTCGAGCTCGCGCACGAGCCCCACCGCGGCCCTGCGCGCCGCGGTGCTCTGCCCGTCGTCGAGATCGCTGAGCTCGATCTCCTCGAGCGCCCCCACGACCTCGGCCGCCAGGGCGTACGCCTCGAGCGCGCGGCCGTGCGCCTCGCGCGGCCCGGTCTCGACGAACGCGGCGACGGCGCCGTCGAGCGCGCCGCGCAGCAGCGCGACCCCGGCGCCGTCCATCGCGAGGTCGCGGTGGACGACGCGCGCGAGCGCCGCGAGGCCGTCGTCGCGCGCGTGCGCGCTGGGCGGCGCCTCGAGCGCGTCCTCGAGCGCGCGGGCGCACCGCGCGGCCGCGCGGCCGCCGAGCGGCTCGCCGCGGCTCAGCGCCCCGCGGAGGTCGCGCCGCAGCTCGACGATCGCCTCGGCCGTCGACATCGGCGACGCGCGCGCGATCTCGTCGAGCAGCGCGTCGGCGGCCTCGGGCTCCGCGTCGGCCGCGACGGGGAGGCCCCACGCCATCGCCGTGGCGATGCCCGGGTCGGCCGTGAGCAGCGGGCTTCGCAGGAGCTCGACGGCGCGGCGGAGCGCGCCGTCCGGGTCGACGGCGATGCTCGCGGCGAGCGACGCGGCCCCGCGTCGCCACTCGGTGGGGGAGAGATCCTGACCGAGCAGCGCGCGCACCTCGTCGGCGAAGTCGGGCAGCACCCCTGCGAGCAAGCCGCGCGCCGCGGCGACGTGGCGCCAGACGAGCGGCTCGCGGTCGGCGAGGAGCGTCTGCCACGCGAGCGCGATCCCGTCGGCGCTGCGGTCGAGGTCGCGCCGGCGCCCGTCGCTGACGTTGCGGAAGACGCGGAGCGGGAGGTCGTCGCCTTGCATGGCCCTGCGGGTCGCCTCGCGGGCGGCGCGCTCGAGCAGGCGCGCGGCGAGGCGACGCTCCGGGAGCGAGCCGGTCGAGGGCGCCGCGATCCAGTCGCGCGACAGCTCGCGCCGCGAGGCGAGCAGCAGCGCGAGCGGATCGACCGGGATGTCGGTGCCGGCCGGGAGCCAGAGCGAGAGCATGACGCGCGCGCGGATCCCCGCCCCGGAGAGGCCGCGGGCCGAGCCGGCGGCCATGCGCGTTGCGAGCGCGACGAACGTCGCCGCGTTGCCGGCGTAGAGCTGGTTGAGCACGCGCCGGCCGAGCTCGCGCCGCTCGGGCCCGTGCGGGAGCGCGCCGGCGATCTCGTAGAGAGCCACGCTCGCGGCGGCCGGCGCCAGCCAGCTCAGGTCGTCGAGCAGCCCGTCGGCCATGGCGGTCTGGACGCTCCGCAGCAGCCCGTCCGGGCTGAGGGAGTCGAGGGGGGTCGACCCTTCGAGCGCGTCGACGAGGGCGATCGAGGCGATCGTCTGGCGGAAGAGCGCGCGCCGGACGTTCGGGTCGTCGTGGGACGTGAGATCGACGAGCCCTTCGAGGTATTCCGCGCGCGGTCGCATCGGCAGGTTGCGCAGTCTAGCGCGACGGCGCGCCGGCCCCCCTCCCACGCCGCAGCAATCCTCGCCCGTCACGGAACCTCCCACCCCCTCCGCTGTCGCGTCTCTCCGCCCGACGCCGGGCGAGCTACCTCCCCTTACGATGATCGGACGCGCCGGGGGCGCGCCCCGGCCGCACGTCCCGCTCGCCGAGGACGCAATCCGCACATCCCGCGCAGGATCCACGGGCCGAGCCGGTGGAAGTGAACTCGGAAGTGGGTTAAGCGGGGACGCGCGCGGAGCCTCACCGCCTCGCGCGCACGTCGCGCGACGCCGTCACCGAGGAGCTGGAATGCAAGGAGACGCGGAACTGGGCTTCTCGTTCGACCTCGACGCGTTCCGCGCGGCGTACTCGCGCTTCCTCACGCCCGCGGACGGCGCGGCGCCGCGCATCCTGCTCACGGGCCATTCCCACCAGGCCTGGCCCGACGTGGCGCGCGACGCGCTCGTCGCGTGCTTCGACGACGCCGCGCGGCTCGTCGACGACAAGTGGGACGCCGCGGTGCTCCCGAAGCGCGCGGCGGTCGGCGAGGCGATCCTGGAGCGGATGGGCTTCGATCGCGGCGACGCCATCGCCTTCGGCCAGAACACGCACGAGCTCGTCTACCGGCTGATCACCGCGTTGCCTCGGCGAGAGCGGCCGCGGATTGTCACCACCCAGGGCGAGTTCCACTCGCTCAGGCGTCAGCTCGCGCGCCTGGAGGAGGAGGGCGTCGAGGTCGAGTGGGTGAGCGTCGAGCCGCGCGCCGCGCTGGCCGATCGGCTGCTCGCCGCGCTCCGCCCGGGCACCTCGATGCTCGCGATCTCGGCCGTGCTCTTCGAGAGCGCGACGGTGGTGCCGCGGCTCGACGAGATCGTCGCGCGCGCGGCCGAGAACGGCGCCGTCCCGCTCGTCGACGCCTACCACGCCTTCAACGTCGTCCCGGTCGCGTGGGGCCGCGCGGCGCCTCATGTCTTCGCGGTCGCGGGCGGCTACAAGTACGCCGCGATGGGGGAGGGGATCTGCTGGATGCGCGTCCCGCGCGACTGCGCGCTGCGCCCTGTCTTCACCGGCTGGTTCGCCGACTTCGGCGCGCTTGCGGGCAGCGGCGGCGGCGTCGCGTACGCGCCGGGCGGCGCGCGCTTCGCGGGCTCCACGTTCGACCCCTCCGCGCTCTACCGCGCCGCCGCGGCGCTCGAGCACTGGGATCGCTTCGGCCTCACCGTCCCGCGGCTGCGCGCGATCTCGCTCCGGCAGACCGGGCGCATCCTCGGCCTCCTCGACGTGGCGGGCCGCGCCGGCGACGTGATCTCGCCGCGCGAGCCCGAGCGGCGGGGCGGCTTCGTCGCCGTCCGCGCGGCGCGGGCGGGCGACGTCGTGGAGCGCCTCCGCGCCCGGCGAGTGCTCGTCGACGCGCGGCGCGACGTGCTCCGCATCGGCCCCGCGCCGTACCTCACCGACGCCGAGATCGACGACGGCGTCGCGGCCCTCCTCGAGGAGCTCGGACGCTAGCGCCGCGCGCCGCCCCAGAGGCCGGTGGCTCGCTCGCGCTCACCCGCGCCTCACTTCGCCTTGATCCCCGCATACAGCCCGCGGTACTTTCTGAATATGACTATCAACATCACGCGCGGCCAGCGGATGCTCGCATTCCTGTGTCTGGCTGCCGTGCTGCTGGGCGCTCCGCTCGCCCGCGCGGATCAGGGAGATCCGCCCGAGATCGAGGCGCAGCGGCTCGTGCACATCCTCGGGTACATCGGCGCCGACTACGGCGGCTCCGTCGCGAACGGCGTCGTCACGGTGCCTGACGAGTACGCCGAGCAGCTCTCGCTCGCCGCGGACGGCGCGAAGATCGCGGCGCGCATCCAGACCGCGATCCCCCCGGAGCGGCAGCTCGATCTCTCGGCGCGCATCGCGAAGCTCCGCGAGCTGCTCGACCAGAAGGCGCCGCCGGCGGACGTCGTCGCGCTGATCACGGGCCTGCGCGCCGAGCTCGTCGCCGCGTTCCAGATCGAGGAGGCGCCGCGCGCCGCGCCGAACGCCGCGCGTGGCAAGAGCCTCTACCAGGAGCACTGCGCCACGTGCCACGGCGAGACCGGGCGCGCCGACACCGCGCGCGCGGCCACGCTCACGCCCCGCCCGGTGAACTTCCACGACCCCGAGCGCGGCGAGGCGATCGCCCCGTACCGCGTCGTGAGCACCGTCCGCTTCGGCGTCGACGGCACGGCGATGGTCCCGTTCACGTTCCTCTCCGACGCGGACCGCTGGGATCTCGCCTTCTTCATCACGGGCCTGCGCCACGCCGACGTCGCCCCCGCGCCGGCCGGCGTGGCGCCCGCCTACACGCTCGCCGAGCTCGCGGCCCGCACGGACGCCGATCTGCGCGCCGAGCTCCGGAGCGCCGCCGTCCCGGCCGACACCGAGGCCGCGGTGCTGGCCGATCTGCGGCTCCGCGCGCCGTACGAGGATCGCGCGGCCCGCACCCCGCTCGGCCTCGTCCGCGTGAAGATCGAGCGCGCGCGCCAGGCGATCGCGCGGGGCGATCGCGACGCGGCCCGCGGGAACCTCATCGACGCGTACCTCGAGGGGATCGAGCCGATCGAGGCCCCGCTCCGCGCCGCCGACGCCTCGCTCGCCGCCGCGCTCGAGGCGCGCAGCATGGAGCTCCGCGGCCAGCTCGAGCGGGGCGCGTCCCCCGCCGAGCTCGGCGCCGCCATGGACGCGCTGCTGCGCGACGTCGGCCGCGCCGAGTCGCTCCTGTCGCCCGCCGCGGCGCCGAAGAGCTTCGCGTCGACGGCCCTCTCGAGCGCCGGCATCATCCTGCGCGAGGGGGTCGAGGCCGCGCTCCTCATCGCCGCGCTCCTCGGGCTCGCCGCCCAGGCGGGGCTCGCGGACAAGCGGCGCTTCGTGCACCTCGGCTGGATCACCGCGCTCGGGCTCGGCGTCCTCACCTGGATCGCCTCTGCCCGCATCGTCGCGATCTCCGGGGCGCAGCGCGAGCTCATCGAGGGCGTGACGGCGCTCCTCGCGACGGCGGTGCTGTTCTACGTGAGCTACTCGCTGCTCGCGAAGCGCGAGGTCGCCCGCTGGATGAGGTTCCTGAAGGCGCAGATCTCGCCGCGGCGCGCGGCGCTCTCGCTCTTCGGCGTCTCGATGCTCGCGGCGTACCGCGAGGCGTTCGAGACGGTGCTGTTCTACCAGGCCCTGCTCGCCTCGAACGCCTCCGCGACCGCGGCCCTCGCGGGCGCCGTGGGGGGCGCTGTGGTGCTCGTTGCCGTGGTCGCGGCCTACACGCGCGCCGGCAGGTTCGCCCCCCCGCAGGTCTTCTTCCGCATCTCCAGCTACCTCCTCTACGCGCTCGCGGTCATCTTCGCCGGGCAGGGCGTGGCCGCCCTCCAGATGGCGGGCAAGGTGCCTGTCCACGCGCTGCCCTTCGGCGGCGTGCCTGCCCTTGGCATCTTCCCGACCGTGGAGACGCTCGCGGCCCAGCTCGTCCTGGTGATCTTCGCGCTCGTCGGCATCCTCGCGGAGCGCCGCCACGCGAACGCGGCGCCGAAGCCGCCTGCCCCGCCCGCCCAGGTCGCGCCCGGCCCCGCGGCGTGAGCGTCGCGCCGCGGAGAGCGTCGTCGAGGCGCTCTCTGCGGACGCCCTCCGCGGCCGCTCAGGGCTCGCTGTGCACGCGCGGCGCTTCGGGGTACAGCGACCGGAGCCCGCGCCACGCGACGTCGGACGCGCTCTCCGCGGGCTCGGCGAGATCCCACTCCAGGTAGAGCTTGTCGCCGTCGTAGCAGCCGAAGCTCGTCGAGAGGCAGAGCAGCGGCTCGCGCTCGGTGGCGTACCCCGCGCGCGCGACGTCGTGCCCGTAGACGGCCACGCAGGCGTCCGGATCGAGCGCGCGCAGGAAGGCATGGGCGCGCTCGCTCGAGGTGCTCCGCGCCCAGAGCAGCGCGCCGAGCGTCCCCTGCAGGGTCATCTCCGTGAGCGGCACGTCGAGGAACCCGTCGAGCGGGAGCCGCTCCAGATCCTCGCGGCTCTGGATGCGCGCGTGCGGCGCGGCGTGGAGCATGACCATCCGGGCCGCGTGCGCGACCGCCACGAACGGCCACCCGCGGAACCAGCTCCGCATCGCCAGCGTGTCCTCCGGTCCGAGCAGGTCCTCGAGCCGCTGGGCCTCGTCTGGAAAGAACTTCGCCACCACGGGGCCGCCGACATGCGCATGCTCGTGGTTGCCAAGCAGGTAATGAACCCTACCCGGGTGGCGATCTGCGAGTCTCCTCGCCTTTTTCAACAAGGTCACGGAGTCGCCCCGGTAAAACGAACCCAGGTAATCAGGCCATTCGCCCTCATCGAGCTCGGGGCCGTGCACCAGGTCGCCCGTGACCACGAGCACCGCGCCGTCGCGGCTGGCCGCCGCCTGCTCGAAGATCTCGGCGATTCGCTCGAAATCCGCGACATTCCCCTGAAAGTCGGTGGCGACGATCAGTCTGCCCCGCTCGGGGAGGTCGACGACACGCTGCACGTCTCCAGCATAGCCGAACGCCCCTGCTTCTCCTCGCGCGAACTGAGCCCGCTCACCGTCACCGCGGCCTGGTCGCCGCAGGTTGCTGCGCGGCGCGCAGTTCGCCAGGTCATCCAGTTTTGTTGTGTTATTGCAGCGACACTGTCCCTTGGCGGTCCTTCCGGCCCGGGCTAGGCTGCCTTGCCGTATGCAACACCGGAATATTTCAGCGTGGGTCGACGAGGTCGCGCAGCAGACGCGGCCCGATCGGGTCGTCTTCTGTGACGGCTCCGAGGCGGAGAACCGGGCGCTGATCCAGGGGATGCTGAGCGACGGCACGCTCCTCGCGCTCAACGAGGAGAAGTACCCCAACTGCTATCTTCACCGGAGCGATCCGACCGACGTCGCCCGGACTGAGCACCTCACGTTCATCTGTAGTCGGGACAGGGACGACGCCGGCCCGACGAACAACTGGATGTCGCCAGAAGAGGCGCCGCAGAAGGTCGGCCGGCTGTTCGACGGGGCGATGAAGGGGCGGACGATGTTCGTCGTTCCCTACCTGATGGGCCCTGTCGGATCGCCGTCGGCGAAGGTCGGAGTCGAGATCACCGACAGCCCCTATGTCGTGGCGAGCATGCGGATCATGACGCGCATGGGCCGGGTCGCGCTCGACGCGCTGGGCAGCTCCGAGGAGTACTGCCGGGGGCTGCACTCGCTCGGCGACCTGAGCCCGGAGCGCCGCTTCGTCTGCCACTTCCCCGAGGAGCGGCTCATCTGGAGCATCGGCTCCGGGTACGGGGGCAATGCGCTGCTCGGCAAGAAGTGCTTCGCGCTGCGCATCGCGAGCACGATGGCGCGCGACGAGGGGTGGCTCGCGGAGCACATGCTCATCCTCGGCCTGGAGGACCCGGAGGGCCGCGTGACGTACATCTGCGCGGCGTTCCCCAGCGCCTGCGGGAAGACGAACCTCGCCATGCTCGTCCCGCCCGCGTCCCAGAAGGGATGGAAGGTGTGGACCGTGGGCGACGACATCGCCTGGCTGCGGATCGGCCCCGACGGCCGGCTCTGGGCCATCAACCCCGAGGCCGGCTTCTTCGGTGTGGCCCCCGGGACGAGCTCGAGGACGAACCCGAACGCCCTGGCGACGCTCTCCCGCAACTCGATCTTCACGAACGTCGCGCTCACGCCGGAGGGGACGCCGTGGTGGGAGGGCTTCGATGGGCCGGCGCCGCCGGCGCTCACCGACTGGAAGGGCCGCCGCTGGACGCCCGACAGCAAGGAGCCCGCGGCGCACCCGAACAGCCGGTTCACGTCGCCGGCTCGACAGTGCCCCTCCATCTCACCGGAGTTCGACGCCCCGGCGGGCGTGCCGATCTCGGCCATCGTCTTCGGCGGCCGGCGCGCGCGGCTCGCGCCGCTCGTCTGCGAGGCGCGCGACTGGACCCACGGGGTCTATCTCGGCGCGACGATGGCCTCGGAGACGACCGCGGCGGCTACCGGCAAGGTGGGCGTCGTCCGCCGGGACCCGATGGCGATGCGCCCCTTCTGCGGATACAACATGGGCGACTACTTCCGGCACTGGATCGAGCTCGGCGAGCGCCGCGCGGCGTTCCCGAGGATCTTCCACGTGAACTGGTTCCGGCAGAGCGACGCGGGCAAGTTCCTCTGGCCGGGCTTCGGCGAGAACCTCCGCGTGCTGCGCTGGATCGCGGCGCGCGTGGGCGGGGCGGCGGAGGGCCGCGAGACGCCGCTCGGGATCATGCCCGCGGCCGGGGAGCTCGACACCAGCGGCCTCGACGTGAACGACGAGGCGCTGCGCGAGCTCTTCGCCGTCGACCGCGACGCATGGCTGGAGGAGGCGCGCGATCGCGAGACGTTCCTGACGTCGTTCGGCGCCCGGATGCCGGAGGCGCTGCTCCGGCAGAACCGGGATCTCGCGGCCCGGATGCAGGCGTGAGCCCACGCCGGCCGCCACCGCGCGGCCGGCGCGCCGGGCGGGTCGCGCTACAGCCGCGCCTGTCCGTTTCCTGCTGAGCCCGGTCGGGAGCGTCTTGACGCCGGTCCAGCTTGGCCCACACAGTTCCTTCAGAGAATTTTGAAAGTTCAATGAGCTCTTCAGCCGACATCCACCGTCAGGCGGAGCTGCTCGCGGCGGACGCGATCGGCGATGTCATCGAGCACTGGGGGTTCCGCCGGGTGCTCGGGCGGATCTGGACCGTCCTGTTCATCGCGGGCGGCGCCCTGTCCGCCGCGGAGATCGGCGAACGCCTGCAGGTTTCTTCCGGCGCGATGAGTATGTCGCTGACAGAACTGCAGAGGTGGGGTGTAGTACGAAGGGTATGGAAACCGGGCGAGCGGAAGGAGTTCTTCGAGGCCGAGACGGACTTCTGGAAGATGATTTCCAAGGTGTTCGCCGAGCGCGAGCGGCTGATCGCCGACTCCGTGAGGGAACGGCTCGAGCGGGCTTCCGCGTTGCTCGAGGGCCTGCCGCCGACCGACGCGGCCAGGTTCAGCCTCGATCGGGTGGAGCGGCTCCTCTCCTTCGTGATCGTCGCGCAGACGGCGCTCGACGGGTTCATCAAGAGCAGGACCGTGGATTTCTCGCGGTTCGGGGATCTGGTCCGGTTCCCGATCCGGGCCGTGCGGTCCCGGCGAGGCGCATAGCGGGCTCGTGATTTCGGAGGGCTCGACCGCTACGTGGGCCCCGCGCGGTGCGGGGAACAGCGTGCGCTCGTGCATCCAGGTGGAGATGGGATGACTGCGACAACAACGTTTACTGGGGCGGTCCAGCGGAGCGATGTCGTCTCGAGCCTCGGAGGCATGTGCGCTGGACGCGGGCTCGACTCGCTCGCGGCGCGCCTCGCGGAGCTCCGGCGCCTGCTCGACGGGGACCTCGAGGATGTCGAGCGCGAGCTGTCGAAGGTGGGGCTGGACGGGGACACGCCGGCGCACCAGAGCGCGCGGCACCTGCTCGGGATCAGCGGCAAGCGGCTGCGGCCCATCTGCGTGGCCCTGGCCTCCCACATCGGCGGCGGGTTCAACGAGGCCGCGCGGACGTTCGCGGTGGCGGTCGAGCTCGTCCACAACGCGACGCTCCTCCACGACGACGTGGTCGATCTCGGCGACCGCCGGCGAGGCGCCGACGCGGCGCGCGTCATCTACGGCAACGCCGCGTCGATCTTCGGCGGCGACTACCTCCTGCTCGACGCGCTCTGCAAGATCCAGGCGGTGGGCATGCCCGACGTGCTCGAGCGGGTGCTCCAGGTGATCAAGGAGATGGTCATCGCGGAGGCGCTCCAGCTCGCGTCGCGCGGCCGCGTGCGCACGAGCACGAGCGAGTACTTCCAGATCGTCGACGGCAAGACGGCCTCGCTGTTCCGCTGGGCGATGTTCGCGGGCGCGCGCGCCGGCGGCGTGAGCGAGCCGCTCTGCAAGGCGCTCGAGGGCTTCGGCACGAGCCTCGGGGTCGCGTTCCAGCTCGTCGACGACGTCCTCGACTTCGCGGGCGATCCGGAGGCGACAGGCAAGGCGCTGCTCACGGACCTGCGCGAGGGCAAGATGACGTACCCGCTGCTGCTCGCCATGGAGCGCGACCGGGAGCTCACGCCCGCCCTCGAGGCGCACTGCGCGACGGAGGACGCGGCGGTCGAGCCCGAGCTCGGCCGGCGCATCGCGCACATCATGGTCGAGAAGCACGTCGTGGACGACTGCCTGGAGCTCGCGGCGCGGCTCTGCGGGGACGCGGTGCGGAGCATCGAGCCGCTCCCGGAGAGCCCGGCGAAGGCGGCGCTCGAGGGGGTCGCGATGTCGACCCCCCGGCGGAGGCGGTGAGCGGCGATGACCATCTCCCTGATGCAACGCGCGGCGCCCGTGGACGACACGGCCGAGCGCGCCCAGTCGACGCGAGCGCAGGCGACGCGCGGAGGCGCCCGATGAGCCAGAACGTTTCCAGCCGGATCAGCGGCTTCTACAAGCGGTGCCTCGAGGATCGGCTCCGCGCGATCCAGGCGCTCGGCCTGCTCGACGAGGACGCGCTCGCGCACCTCGCGAGCGGGGGCGGGCTGCCGACGGCGGTGGCCGATCGGATGTGCGAGAACGTCATCGCGACGCACGCGCTCCCCCTCGGGCTCGCGCTGAACTTCCGCGTCAACCAGCGCGACGTGCTCGTGCCGATGGCGGTGGAGGAGCCGAGCGTGATCGCCGCCGCGTCGAACGCGGCGCGCATGGTCCGCCTGTCCGGCGGCTTCTCCGGCGAGGCGGATCCGCCGATCATGACCGCGCAGGTCCAGCTCGACGACGTGCCGGACGCCGAGGAGGCCGCGCGCCGGCTCACGGCGGCGCGCGAGAGCCTCCTCGCGGCAGGCGACGCGGCGATCCCGAGGATGGTGGCGCGCGGGGGCGGCTGTCGCGACGTCGAGGTGCGCGTCCTCTCGGCGGAGCTCGGCGTGCTCGTGGTGCACCTCTACGTCGAGGTCGGCGACGCCATGGGCGCGAACCTGGTCGACACCGTGGCGGAGGCGGTGGCGCCGCTCGTGCAGCGCATCGCCGGCGGGACGCTCGGGCTCCGGATCCTCTCGAACCTGACCGTCCGCCGCCTGGTCCGGGTGACGGCCACGGTCGGCGACGACGCGCTCGGCGGCGCGGACGTGGCGAGCGGCATCGCGCGGGCGAGCCGCTTCGCGGAGCTCGATCCGTACCGGGCGGCCACCCACAACAAGGGCTTCATGAACGGGCTCGACGCGGCCGCGGTCGCGCTCGGGCAGGACTTCCGCGCCATCGAGGCGGGCGCGCACGCGTACGCGTCGATGAGCGGCAAGTACCGGCCGCTCAGCACGTGGGAGCGCGTGCCCGGCGGGCTCGTGGGTCGCGCGGAGCTGCCGCTCGCCGTCGGCACGGTGGGCGGCTCGACCGAGGTGCACGCCGGCGTGCGCGCGGCGCTGCAGCTCGTGGGCGCGAAGGGCGCGCGCGAGCTCGCGGTGGTGCTGGCCTCCGTCGGGCTCGCGTCGAACCTGGCGGCGCTGCGCGCGCTCGCGAGCGAGGGCATCCAG
Source organism: Sorangium sp. So ce406 (assembly GCF_051474675.1). NCBI lineage: Bacteria > Pseudomonadati > Myxococcota > Polyangiales > Polyangiaceae > Sorangium > Sorangium sp. So ce406. Next base: position 4,079,388 of record NZ_CP150340.1, read on the forward strand.
CGGGGCCACATGCGGCTGCACGAGCGGAAGCGCGGGCTCGCCGGCGCCCCGGCGGCGGGGAGCGGCGAGGCCGCGCCGGCGTCGGGCGAGGGCAAGCGGTTCGCGCCGGAGCGCGGCGAGGGTCACCGCGCGGCGCAGGTGGAGGGCGGGACATGAGCCAGATGGAGCAAGGCGAGGCGCCGCGCGGCGAGCGGCGCGCGGGCAGCGGCGAGATGTTCGACGGCATCGCCGAGCGGTACGACCTCCTGAACCGGATCATCTCGATGGGGCTCGATCAGGGCTGGAGGCGGCGCGCGGTGCGCTCGCTCGAGCTCGTCCCCGGCGCCACGGTGCTCGATCTGGCGACCGGCACCGCCGACCTCGCGATCGCGATCGCGCACACGCACGACGTGAAGGTCATCGGGGTCGATCCGTCGCAGGGCATGCTCGCCGTCGGCCGCCGCAAGGTGGAGGCCGCGGGGCTCGCCGGGCGGGTCGAGCTCGAGGTCGGCGACGCGGAGCAGCTGCGGCTCGGCGACGCGAGCGTCGACGCGATCTCGATGGCGTTCGGGATCCGCAACGTCCCGGATCGCGCGCGGGCGCTCCGCGAGATGGCGCGCGTCACGCGGCCCGGGGGGCGCGTCGCGATCCTCGAGCTCAGCGAGCCGCGCGGGGGGCTCATGAGCAAGCTCGCGCGCTTCCACATCCACACGGTCGTGCCGTACATCGGCGGCGCGATCTCCGGGAGGGACGAGTATCGCTACCTGCAGGACTCGATCGCGAGGTTCCCCCCGCCGGACGAGTTCGCGGAGCAGATGCGCGGCGCGGGGCTGCGGGTGCTGCGCGTGGAGCCGCTCACGATGGGCGTCGTGTGCCTCTTCGTGGCGACGCCCGAGGGGGGCTGACGTGCCCGCGCGGGAAGGACGCGGAGGATCGCGGTGAGCGGCTCGAACCTCCACTCGGCCTGGGCTCAGCTCTTCGTCCGCGCGCTGGCGCAGGCCGGCGTGCGTGACGTGGTGCTCTGCCCGGGGTCTCGCTCGACGCCGCTCGCGCTCGCGGCGATGGAGAGCGGGGAGGTGCGGTGCCACGCGGTCATCGACGAGCGCGCCGCGGCGTTCTTCGCGCTCGGGCAGGCGCGCGTCACGGGCCGGCCCAGCGTGTTCGTCTGCACCTCGGGCACGGCCGGCGCCCACGCCCTGCCGGCGATCATCGAGGCGCACCAGAGCTTCACCCCGTTCATCGCGGTGACCGCCGATCGGCCGTGGGAGCTCGCCGACGCGGCGGCCTCGCAGACCATCGATCAGATCAAGCTCTTCGGCGACCACGTCCGCCACTTCGCCGAGATGGGGCTGCCGGATCCGTCGCCGCTCGCGCTGCGCGCCGTGGCGCGCATCGCGGCCCAGGCGGTCTCGCGCGCGCTCTCGCCGACGCCGGGGCCGGTGCACATCAACGCGCGCTTCCGCAAGCCGCTCGAGCCGGTCGAGGTGGCCGGGCCCGAGCCGTGGCAGGCCGAGTGGGAGGCGCTGATGCGCCGCGCCGGCCCGCGGGTCGTGTCGGCGCGCGCCGGCGTCGACGCGCGCGCGCTCGACGAGATCGCGGCGCGCTGCGCGCGCGCCGAGCGGGGGCTCATCGTCTGCGGCCCGGCCCCGAGCCGCGAGGACGACGCGCGGACGCGCCGAGCGGTGCTCGCGCTGTCGCGGGCGACCAGCTTCCCGGTGCTCGCCGAGGGCACCAGCCAGATCTACTTCGGCGGCGTCGCCGACGGCGTCGTGATGCCGGCCTCGTTCGATTCGTTCCTGCGCGCGCCCGAGTTCCGCGCGGCGAACGCGCCGGACCTCCTCCTGGAGATCGGCGCCCCGCCGACCTCGTCCGGGTACGCGACCTACATCGCCGAGCACGCGGGCTGCCGCCGGTTCGTGGTGTCCCCGCACGGCTGGAACGATCCGACGAGCGCCGCGGCCGCGCTCGTCATGGCCGAGCCCGTCGACGTGTGCGAGGGGCTCGCGGCGCGCCTCGCCGGGGCGGCGGGGGACCTCGGGCGCGCGCGGAGGGAGTGGGCCGCGTCGTTCGCGCGCGCCGGCGAGCTCGCGGCGGCGCTGGCCGCGCGCGCGTGCGCCGGGGACGAGCTCACCGAGGGGGAGGTCGCCCGTGCGGTGGCCGGCGCGTGCCCGGAGGGCTCGCTGCTCGCGATCGGCAACAGCATGCCGGTGCGCGATCTCGATACGTACTGCCCGCCGTCGGGGCGCGCGCTGCGCGTCCTGCACCAGCGCGGGGCGAGCGGGATCGACGGCCTCGTGTCGGCCGCGGCCGGCGCCCGCGCGGCCGCGGCAGAGCCGGTCACGCTGCTGCTCGGCGACCTCAGCCTCCTGCACGATCTGACCGGCCTGCTCCTCGCCGCGAAGGTGGCGGGGGAGCGCGGCGCGCCGCTCGTCGTCGTCGTGGTCCAGAACGACGGCGGCCGCATCTTCGAGCACCTCCCGATCGCCGGGCGAGGCGCCGATCTGCTCGACCGCGGCTTCACGATGCCGCAGCACCTCGATTTCGCGCCCGCGGCGGCGATGTTCGGGCTCGCGTACGAGCGCGCCGGCACCGCCGAGGGGCTCGCCCGCGCCCTCGCCGCCGCCCACCAGCGGCCTGGCGCGACGCTGATCGAGGCGGTGGTTCCGCCCCACGACGGCGCCGCCCGCGTCGCGCGCCTCTGGTCCGATGTCCGCCGCGAGGTCGCCGCGCTGATCGGCGCGCCGTCGGCGGCCGATCTCCAGCCTTCATGAGCGGCGCGCGCGCCGACAACCCGAGCTTGCGGAGGGAGAGGGAGCCACGGTCATGAGCCAGGTCAACGCGAACAGGAGTTCCGGCGCCGAGGACCTCGCGCGCGAGGCCATCGCGCGGCGCGGGAGCGATCACTCCGCCGCGGGCGGGCGACGTCGCTGCCGGCAGGGGAGGGGAGCATGAGCGCGACGGTGGCCTCCCAGGCGGCCGGGGCGGCGGTCGCGGCGGGCGTGCGGCCGGGCTCGTTCCGGGCGTGGCTCCTCGCTTGCCGGCCGGCGACGCTCACCGCGGCGCTCGCGCCGGTCATGGTCGGCACGGCGGTCGCCTACGCGCTCGGCGGCATGCGGCTCGGCCCGGCGCTGTCGGCGCTCGCGGGCGCGATGCTCATCCAGATCGCCACGAACTTCGCGAACGACGTGTTCGATCACGAGAAGGGCGCCGACACGCACGAGCGGCTCGGCCCCACCCGCGCCGTGCAGGCGGGGCTGCTCACGCCGCGCCAGGTGCGCGTCGGGCTCCTCGTCACGATCGCCCTGGCGCTGCCGTTCGGGGTGCACCTCGCGCTCGTTGGCGGGTGGCCCATCGTGGCGATCGGCGTCGCGTCGATCCTCTCCGGGGTCGCCTATACCGGAGGCCCGTATCCGCTCGGCTATCACGGCCTCGGTGACGTGTTCGTGTTCGTGTTCTTCGGCCTCGTCGCCGTCTGCGGGACGGCGTTCGTCCAGCTCGGCTCGGTCCCGCCGCTCGCGTGGGCGGCAGCCGTGCCCGTCGGCGCCCTCGCCACCGCCGTGCTCGTCGTCAACAACGTCCGCGATCGCGACACCGACGTCGTCGCCGGCAAGCGCACGCTCGCCGTCCGCTTCGGCCGCAAGGCGGGCGTCCTCGAGTACGCGATGCTCCTCGCGGTCTCCTACGCCGTCCCCGTGGCGCTCGCCGTGAGCGAGGGCCGGCCGTGGACGCTCCTCGTGTTCGCGACGTTCCTGCGCGCCGTGCGCCTGCTCCAGATGCTGGCGACGACCGACGGCCGCCCGCTCAACGAGTGCCTCGCCGGGACGGCGAAGCTGCTGCTCGCCTACGCGCTGCTCTTCTCGCTGGGGCTCGCCGCGGGGCTGTAGGGAGCATGCGCGTCGCCGCCGCCAGCCTTGAGCTCGTCGAACTCGAGGGCGCGCGCCGGGGTCTCGTGCTGTCGATCACCGACGAGGACGGGCGCGTGGGCGTCGGCGAAGCCACGCCGCTCCCCGGCTTCTCGCCCGAGTCGGCCGACGACGACCAGCGCGCGCTCGCCGAGCTGCCGGGGGTGCTCGGACCGATCGATCTGCCCCGCGATGCGTCGGCCGCGGGGGCGCCGCCGGCGGCGACGGTGCTCGCGATCCAGCGCGCGCTCGCGCCGCTGTCCTCGCGGCTGCGCGGCGCTCCGACGGCGCGCTTCGCGCTGGAGACGGCGCTGCTCGACCTGCTCGGCCAGCGCCTCGGCGTCCCGGTCTCCGCGTGCCTCGGCGGGCACCGGGGCTACGAGGAGGTCCAGGTCAACGGGCTGCTCACGACGTCGGCCGCCCTGCCGGAGATGCTCGATCGCGCCCGCGCCCTCGCGAGGCGCGGCGTCGGGACGATCAAGGTGAAGCTCCGCTCCCGCGGGCAGGAAGGCTTCGCGCGCGATCTCGAGGCGCTGCGCGCGCTCCGGCGAGAGCACCCGGCCGTCGAGCTCCGGCTCGACGCGAACGCGGCCTGGTCGCTGGACGAAGCGCCCCGCCGGCTCGGCCTGCTCGCGCCGCTCCGCCCCCGCTTCGTCGAGCAGCCGGTCGCGCCGGAGCTGCTCCACCACCTCGGCGCGTGCGAGGTCCCGTGGGCGGCGGACGAGTCGCTCGCGGTGGAGGGCATGCCGGAGCGCCTGCTCGACGCGGAGGGCTGCGCCGCGTTCATCCTGAAGCCGGCGATGCTCGGGCTGCTGCGCGCGCACGAGCTCGGCTGCAGCGCGCAGGCGCGCGGTCTCGACGCCGTGGTGACGCACCTCTTTGACGGCCCCATCGCGCTCGCCGCTGCGTGCGAGCTCGCGCTGTCGTTGCCGCGCGCTCCGCTCGCGTGCGGCCTCGACGCGCACGCAGGCCTGGCCGCGTGGCCCGCGATCCGCGTCCCGCAGCTGCGCGAGGGCGGCCTGATCGGGGCCAGCGATCGGCCGGGCCTCGGGGTCGGACGATGGAGGGCCTGAGCCTCCTCGACGCCGTGCGCGACCCCGCGGTCGCGGCGCGGACGGCGCTCGTGCACGGCGGCGGCGACACGGACACGCCGCCCGCGCTCGACGTCCCGGGCCTCCGCGTCGGCCCGGGCGGCGCCCTCCGCTTCGGCGACCTGGCGCCCGCGGTCGCCGCCGTGTGCGCGCGGCTCGCCCGCGCGGGGGTGGGGCAGGGGGCTCGCGTGGCGCTCGTCGCCCCGAGCGCTCTCGGGACCGTCGTCGTCCTCCACGCGCTGCTCGCGCTCGGCGCCGTCCTCGTCCCGATCCACCCGCGGCTCACGGCCGGCGAGGCGAGCCTCTTGATCGACGACGCGCGGCCGGACCTCGTGCTCCGCGAGCCCGACCTCGCCGCCCTGCTCGACGACGCCGGACGGGAGCTCGCCGCGCGCCGCGAGCGCGGGCCGCGCGCCGCCGAGGCCATCGAGATCGCCCGGGAGGCCGGCGTCGTACCGCCGGATCCCTCGGGCGATCTCGCCATCGTCTACACCTCGGGCACGACCGGGCGCCCCAAGGGCGCGGTGCTCCCGCGCCGCGCGTTCCTCGCCGCGGCCGAGGCGAGCGCGGCCAACCTCGGCGTGCGCGACGACGATCGCTGGCTGCTCTGCATGCCGCTCTGCCACGTCGGGGGCCTCTCGATCGTGACGCGCTGCCTGCTCGCGCGGCGCGCCGTCGTCCTCGTGCCCCGCTTCGATCCCGCCGCGGTGCTCGCCTCGATCGCGCGCGACCGCGCGACGCTTCTCTCCGTCGTGCCGACCATGCTGCTCGCGCTGCTCGAGGCCGACCGCGACAACGTCCTCGCCCGGCTGCGCGCGGTGCTCGTCGGCGGCGCGGGCGCTCCGGAGCGTGCGCTCGACGAGTGCGCGCGCCGCGGCGTCCCCGCGCTCACCACCTACGGCCTCACGGAGGCGTGCTCGCAGGTCACCGTCCAGCGCCCGCGCGATCCGCGCACGCGCGAGCCGGGCTCCGGCGCGCCGATCTCCGGCGTCGAGCTGCGCATCGAGGGCGCCGGCAGCGACAGCGTGGGGCGCATCGAGATCCGCGGCCCCGTGCTGTTCCGCGGCTACTACCGCGGCCCGGAGCGCGCTCCGGAGCTCCTCGTCGACGGCGCGGGGTGGTTCAGCACCGGGGATCTCGGCGCGGTCGACGCCGCCGGGCGGCTGCACGTCGCCGCGCGCCGGAGCGATCTCATCGTGACCGGCGGCGAGAACGTCTACCCCGCCGAGGTGGAGCAGGTCCTCGCGTCCTGCGCGGGCGTCGCGGGCGCGGTCGTGTTCGGCGTGCAGGACGAGCGCTGGGGCCAGGTCGTCGCCGCGGCGATCGTCCCCGACCACGGGGCGACCCGCGCGCTCGACGGGGCCGCGCTCGCGCCCGCGCTGCTCGACGACCTCGCGGCCGCCGTCGCGGCGCGCCTCGCCCCGCACAAGCGCCCGCGGCGCCTCTGCGCCGCCGCGGCGCTCCCGCTCACCGCGGCGGGCAAGCTCGATCGCGCCGGCGCGGCGGCGCGGTTCGCGGCCGTGCTCGCCCCGTTCCCGCCGCGCTAGCGCGGCGCCGCGCCGGAGCCGCCGCCCGGCGCGGTGATTCCCAGCGCGCCGCGCAGGTCGTCCGGGAGCGGACGCGGAACGAAGCGCGCGCCATCGATGCACACGTGCACCGTCTGCCCGACGGCGGCGATCCCGCCCGCCGTCGTCACGCGGTAGCCCACCGTGAACGACGTATCGCCGAGCTTCGGCGCGAGCACCTCGACCTCGACGGTGTCGCCGAACCGGAGCGGCAGCAAGTAGTCGGCCTCGGCGTGGACGAGCGGCAGCTTGAGCGCGCCGCCCGCGATCAGGCCCGGGAGGTCGATGCCCCGCTCCTTCAGCGCGACCATGTACGCGTCGCTGAAGTACTCGAGGACCCGCGGGTAGAAGACGATGCCGGCCGCGTCGACGTCCTGGAAGCGCACCGCGCGGCGCTCCACGGCGAGGCGCGGCGCGGTCTGCTTGAGCTCATCGACGCTGAACGCGCGCTTCATGCGCGGCAGGCTAGCGCAGGCGGCGCCGCGCGCGTCGCGCGGAAAGCCGCGCGCCGCCGCACCCGCGCGCACGGCCTCCGGCGAGACGGCGACCGCGCCGGCAGAGCAGACCCTCATCGCGTGGCCGGCCGTGTCCCTTTCTGCTCGCCGCCGCGCGTTCCGCGGTCCATGCTCGCCCCCGATGGCTGACCGATGTCCCGGCGGCCTCGGGGCCGGGTCCCGCAGGCCGGGGCGCGCCGCCGTGGAGGACCGCCAGAGGTGCGCGAAGCGACGTCGCGGGACAGCGGCGCCGCGCGGCCGCGCCGCGGTCGCAGCGCTCGCTTGCCTCCTGGCGGCGTGCTCCGCGGTCGCGTGCGAGTCTGCGCCGACGTCGACCCCGACGCCGATGCCCTCCCAGAGCCCGCCCCTCGCCTCGCTCGCGGCGCTGCCGCGGCCCCCGTCCGCAGAGACCCCGGCGCCGACCGGCGCCGCGCATGCGTCGAACCCGCTCGGCCTCCCGGCGTATCCGGTCAAGCTCGATCCAGGCCGCCGCGTGTTCACCTTCTCGGATCGGATGCTCGCCGGGGCCAGGCTCGGATCGACGCTCGTGCTGTATGCAGCGACCGTGGTCGGCTTCGAGGGCGACGATCTGATCATCGAGGCGAAGGGCGGCCCTTCCTACAAGGTTCACCCTGGCTACGTCATCCCCGTGCCCGACGTGCCCCGCCTCCGTCCCCACGATCCGGTGCTCACGGAGTGGAACGGCGTGATGAAGCACGCCGTCATCACCCGCTTCGTGAAGGACAAGCTAGAGGTCCGCTACACCGACATGGACCCGCGCACCCCGCTCGCGCAGCTCAAGGGGGTGCGCTTCGTGGTGCAGACCGAGGGGCTCGTCCCCGGCAACTTCGCCGCATGGAAAGACGGCGAGACGTGGCGCCACGTGCTCCTCGTGTCGCGGCTCGGCGGCCCCCCGGCCGACCCGGGCGCCGTCCTGACGTCGCTGGCCAGCAGCTCCGCGCGGTGGTTCGCCCTCGGTTACGGCGGCGCGGCCCTGATCGCCGACGAGTCGGCGCTGCGACCCATCCCGATCAAGCCGCAGCTCAAGATCGGGGCGAGCGTCTGGGCCGAGTGGGTGGGCACGCTGCGCCCCGCGGTCGTGCAGAGCGCCGAGGAGACGGGCCTGTACACCGTCAAGTTCGAGCGCGCCGGGCGGCCCGTCACCGTCGGCTGGGGGCTGCTCACGCCGCCGCGCGGCCCGTAGACGCAGGCGCACAGCACGGCTGCCAGCGCGGCGCAAGTGCGCAAATTGCTACGCGTTTCCGCCACGGAGGGAGAGTGGTAAGCGCTGTAGTATGGATCTCAAGAGCGCATGGCTGGCGACGCGGCAATGGGTCCCGTTCGCCGTCAGGACCATGGCCTATGGCACTGTCTCTCTGACGCTAGGGCCGCTCACGCCGCAGCGCTCGGCGAGCCTCTGGGCGATGCGCCGCTGGTGCCAGTCGAGCGCGCGCGGACTCGCTATCGACATCGAGGTGAGCGGCCTCGAGAACGTCCCTTCCGGGGTGTTCGTCTACTGCTCCAACCATCAGAGCGTGCTCGACATCCTGGCCCTCGGCGCGGTGCTCCCGGGCGATTTCAAGTGGGCGGCGAAGCGCTCGCTCATGAAAATCCCGTTCCTCGGCTGGCACCTCCAGCTCGCGGGCCACGTGCCGGTGGATCGCACGGTCGGCACCCGCGCCGCGGCCGAGGCGATCGCGCGGTTCGAGCAGGTGCTCCGGGAAGGCAAGCCGCTGCTCGTGTTCCCGGAGGGGACGCGCAGCGAGGACGGCGTGCTCCGGTCGTTCAAGAACGGCGGGTTCTACGCGGCCGTCCGCGCGGGCGTGCCCGTGGTGCCGGTCGCCATCGACGGCACGCACCTGCTCATGAAGAAGGGCGCCATCGACACGGGCGACGGCACGATGCGGCGCGTCCGCGTCCGGATCGGCGCGCCGCTCACCGTGTCCCTGGACGGCCGCGAGGGCGCGCGGGTGAACGACCTGCGCGAGCGCGCCCACGCCGCGGTGAGCGAGCTGCTCCGATCGATCGGCGGCCGCGTGGAGGCGTCGGCCGGCGCTGCGACGGCGTCGGAGCCGCCGGCGAGCGGCGTCCAGACCGAGCAGGCGCCCGGCTGACGCGCCGGCGCGCCGCCCCGGATCAGTCGCAGAGGCTCGGGAGCGCCTCGATCTCGTCGAACAGCTCGGCGTAGTCGTCGATGCGCCGACCCCCGTACGCATCGTCATCGAACTGGTAGAACACGCGCCGGCCGAGGGGCATGACGCCGGCGTTGTCGTAGGCCTCGGCGTCGGTCTCCGTGTTGCCGAACGCCCAGGCGAGCCGCATCTCCCTTCTGTCGAAGAGCTGCTGCAGCTCCGCGGTCTTGTACTCCGCGGCGCTCCGGCCCAGCGCGCCGGTCAGCCCGAGCGTCGTGTGCACGATGCCGGGCGGGAAGCCGTAGGCCTCGAGGAAGTCGCGTGTGCGCTGCACGAGCCACTCCGGCCGCGCGGTCAGGTACATCGGGCGGTACCCCTTCGACGTGAGCAGGTGGAACGCCGCGGTGGCGTGCGGGTGCACGTCGGGCAGCAGGCCGGTGAGCAGGGTGGTGAACTCCTCCGTCTCCGTGCCCGTGAGCGTCCCGTCGACGTCGCTCACGAACATCGGCGTCCCCCGGGGGACGACCTCGATGAAGAGCTCGGCGCTGGACAGGTCGCCGCGGACGACCAGGTGGACCCGGTGCCTGCCCGGACCGAGCCGCTGCGCTTCGGGGATCTGGAAGTAGACGCGGCCGCCGCTGTCGCTGACCCCCTCGATCTCGGCGTGCGCCGAGTCGCTTTCCGTCGTGGTCGCCGAGCCGAGGCGCTCCCAGGCGCCGTCGCAGCCGCGGAGCAGGTAGATGTCGACCCGCTCGCCCTTGAGGTCCTTGTCGGTGAGCCCGTAGGCGAACTTGCCGAGGATCCACTGCGGATCATCGGGGGCCAGGTACAGGTCGCGCCCGCGGTGGTTCGGGCTCCCCGCGGCCGAGATGATGTACGAGGTCGGGTGGTTCCATGAGAGCTCCTCGCCGGGATCCGGCGGCGCCGCGTTGCACGCCGGAGGCGGGCCACAGAGGACGCCCGGAGCCCCGCCGCTCGAGTCCTCGTCGCCATCGCCGCCGTCGCCGTTCGAGTCATCGTCGCCATCGCCGCCGGCCGACAGCTCACCGCCGTCGCCGCTCGAGTCATCGCCGCCGCTGCCGCCCTGGTCTTCTCCGCCGTCCGTCGACCCGCCGTCGCCGCCACCCTGGCTCGATGTACCGCCGCCCGTCGGCTCGTCGCCCGGCGCCCTCCCGAGCGTCGCGTCGGCCGAGCCGCAGCCGATCGCGAACGCTGTTGTGGCCATGACAAGAAGAATCTTGATGTGCATCGCGCCCGAGTGTGACCGAGTCGCCCCCGATCGAACAACGGCCTTTCGGCGGCCCGACGACCTCGCTGCGGTCGCGTTCGGCCCTTGCGTGCGGGCCGGACTCCGGGCAATCGTAGCTGCCCCAACGATGCCCAAGCCCAGCCCGAAGCTGCTGCTCCGCCACGCCGGTGACTACCTCAAGGCTCACCCCGAAGAGATCGTGAGGGCGCTGCGCGGCGCGCTCGGCCTGCGCTTCGGCGTCCCGATCGATGCGCTGCGCTATCTCGCGCGGGAGCTCAGCGGCGGAAAACGTGCGCCGAAGGACATCGTGATCGAGGCCGCGCCCCCTGGCCTCCGCCTCGCGCTCACCGTGAAGGCCATGGGCGCCCCGATCCGGGCCTCGTTCGCCGTGTACGCCGAGGAGCTCGATGTGCGCGCGGACGCCATCCGCGTCGGTCTGCGGATCGCCGACCTCAAGCTCCACGTGATGGGCGACGAGAGCTCGCCCATCGCCGGGCTCATTAATTCGGGGGCGATCGATCTGAACAAGCCCGGTAACTTCGTGTCCTTCATGCCAAAGCGGCCAGCCGCGCTGATCGACGCGAAGGACGACAGGATCACCCTGGATCTGCTCAAGATTCCGGCGATCGGCGGCAACCCGATGGTCGCCCGCGCGCTGCGCATCTGCGCGCCGGTGCTCGGCGTCCGTGCGCTGAAGACCAAGGATGACCACCTGGACGTGCACCTCAAGGCCACCCCCTCCGGGGTCCCCGCGGCGATCGCCGCGGCGCGCGCGGGCGTCTGAGGCCCTTTCCGGTGAGGGCTCTCGCCCGCTAGACTGAGGCGCGCATGTCTCGGCTCCCAGAGCCCGCGCCGGCCGCGCTCTCGCTTCAGTTCCTCGCCGAGATCGCGTCCGGGGCGACCACCCGCGTCGATCTCTGCCGATCGGTCGGTCCGAACCGGCCAGGGGAGCTGCTCGCCGTCAAGCGGCTGCACCCGCACTTCGCCGAGGATCCGGCGGTGTCCACCCGGTTCTTCGACGAGGTGCGCACGACCGCGGCGCTCAAGCACCCGAACGTGGTCGAGGTCGCCGGCTGGGGGAACGACGAGCAGGGGTCGTACTTCGCCGTCGAGCTCGTGCAGGGCGTGAGCCTCGCGCGTCTCATGAAGACCGTCTTCGACACGGGCGAGGTCTTCTCCGAGCGGCTCGTCGTCCACATCGGCGCGACGCTCTGCCGCGGGCTCGCCGCGGCGCACGAGCTCCGCTCGCCGGCCGGCGAGCTGCTCAACCTGGTGCACCGCGATCTCACGCCCGGCAACGTGCTGGTCGGCTTCCAGGGCGAGGTGAAGATCGCCGACTTCGGGCTCGCCAAATCCTCGCTCCGCGTGATGACCACGGCCGTCGGGGCGCGCCGGCGCGTGACGACCTACATGGCCCCGGAGCAGGCCCGCGGGGGCCCCGCCGACAAGCGCTCCGACCTGTTCTCGCTCGGCGTCGTGCTGTTCGAGCTCTTCTCGGGCAAGCACCCGTGGCCGTCGTCCAGCGACTACGAGCTCCTCCGGGCCCTGACGACGCAGCCCGCGGCGGACCTGCGGGAGCTCCGGCCGAAGATCGACAAGGAGCTCGTCGCGATCGTGATGCGCTGCCTCGAGAAGGACGCGTCGTCGCGCTTCCAGAGCGCGGACGACATCCTCGCGCGGCTCGAGGGCTGGCTGCGCAGCCACGGGTACCTCGAGGGCAACGAGGAGGCGCTCGGCCGCTTCGTGCGGCGCAACGCGATGAGGCAGATGCGCTGGTTCGAGCGCGCGGTCTCCGGCGGCTTTGCGGGCGTCGACAAGGCGCCGCGCCCCTCGCTCTCGGCCACGACGGCGATCCCGCGCCGGCCCCCCGTCGACGCCGCGCGGGACAGGGGGGCGGGCGCCCCCGACCGGCTCCGCACCGGCGGCGCGGAGCGCGCTCAGGAAGCGGCGCGCGCACAGGAGCGCGTCCACGAAGACGAGCCGACCGACTTCGACCCGCGCGGCGGCGTCACGTCCTCCCCCTTGCCGTCGAGCGCCACGACCCGCCGCGTGGACATCGCGGACGAGGGCGCGCGCCTGCGCGGACCGCTGTCGTCCGACACGGCCGACGAGAAGACGGTCGTCGTCGGGGGCAACGGCCGCGGGCGCGCAGACCCCGCGTCCGCCAGCTCCGTCAGCGGACGACATCGCAACAGCCAGCCGTCGTACGGCTCGATCACCTCGCTGGACAGCGAGGTGATCGAGCCGTCCGCGAGGCAGCTGCAGCCCGAGCCGCCGCGCTCGACGACCGCGGTCACGTTCTCCGCGGAGCGCGACGCGGGGGCTGCCGCGCCGGCGCACGGCGGGCCGGAGGGCGAGAAGCAGCTCGACGTGGAGGTCGACCGCCTCACGACCGAGGCGCTGCGGCTCCGCGAGGAGGCGCGCTTCGCGGTCGCGCACGCGGAGCGCAAGCTGGCGGTCGCCAAGGTGGCGGCCCACATCTCGTCGATCGCCGCCGAGGCGCTGCGCCTCGCCGCGAGCTCCGGCGCAGAGCGCGCGTCGCGCCGCCTCGACGAGGCGCTCACGCTCGAGCGGGCGATGCACAAGGTCATGTCGGCGCCGCTCACGCTCGCGCCCGAGGCGACGGCTGGACCGGTCGCGTGGGGCAACGAGCAGCACGCGATCCTGGCCCAGCTCGGCCTGGAGCACCTGGCGTCGCCCGCGACGTCGCGGCCCCCGGGCCTCGGCCCGCCCCCGCAGAGCCCTCCTCCCGCGCCCCCGGACCCGAGCGCGGGCCCGCGGATCGCGACCCCGGCCCCGCGGACCGCGACCGCGGCCCCCGCGAGGAGCGCCGCCGCCGCGCCGCCTGTCGTCCAGGGCGGCGCGTCCGGCGTCGATGCGCCGAGCAGCCCGCCCAGCTCCGTGGAGGCGATCGCGTTTCAGGCGAGCGTCCGGCCGATGCTCCTCGGCGTGCCGCGCACGATCGTCGTCGCCGTCGCGGCGGCGGCGTTCGCGGCGTTCGTCCTCCTGGCCTGGCTCTATTCCTGAAGCGCCCTCCCGGCGCTCGCCGTCGCGCTCCGCTGCGCCTCCGCCGCGCGGGCGCGGCGCGCCGAGACGTCGCTTGATCCCGGCGGGGAACGGCGGCTACCGTCCTTGATCATGAGCGAGCAAGGCGACTGGGTGCTGATCGGCCTCGACGAGAACACGGCGCGCCGGCAGGGGATCCCCGCGCGCATGCCGGTGCCTCGGGGCGAGTTCGAGGGGCTGGCCGACAAGGGGCTCAGCATCGACGCCGCCCGCAAGTGGATCAAGGACTTCCTCACGAACTCCGAGCCCGGCAAGAGCGGCGTCTGGCGCAAGCAGAACAGCACGCTCGTCTCGCAGTTCGAGGCCTTCCTCGACAAGGCGCCGGTCTGGGAGCGCGCGCAGAAGGCGTTCGGGGAGCGCGACTACGAGAAGGCGATCTCGGCGCTCAAGCGCATCGTCACCATGGACCCGGACGACCACGCCGCGCGGCTGAACCTCGCCTCGGCGCAGGCGAACATGGGCGATCACCCCGCGGCGCTGAAGAGCTTCCAGGCGATCCGGAAGACGTTCCAGGGCGACGCCGACTACCACGTGGCGGTCGGGCAGGTGCACCTGGCGATGCAGAAGAAGGACGCCGCGCTCGACGAGATGGTCCTCGCGCTCGAGGCGAAGCCCGACTGCCAGCCCGCGCTCGACGCGATGGTGCAGCTCGGGGTGCTCGTGCCGATCTACGAGAACCCGCGCGACGCCGCCTCGCTCGTCTATGTGCGCTCCGACGCGGTGCTCGAGTACCTCACCGGCCAGTGGGACGCGGCGCCGCGCGACAGCGCTTTCTACCTGGAGCAGCTCGCCTACCACGAGCGCGAGAACCGCCACGACGTCGCGCTGGCCGCCGCCGAGCGCGCCGTCGCCGCCGCGGAGGGCGCGAGCGTCGAGCGCGCGCAGCTCGCGCGGATCGCCGCGCTCCGCTCGCTCGGGCGCCTCGACGAGGCGCTCGCCGCGGCCCAGGCCTACGTGAAGGACGCGCCGTCCTCGTCGGGCGCGTGGGTCGAGCTCGCGAAGTGCCTCGCGCAGGCCGGTCGCGGCGAGGAGGCCCCCGCCGCGATCGAGCGCGCGCTGGAGAGCGACCCTGGCGACCTCGCCGCGCTCTCGCTCCGGTTCTGGCCGAGCGATCCCGCGGACATCCAGAAGGTCAACGAGGCGATCCCCGCGCTCGCCGCCTTCGTCGCGGCGCACCCCGAGAGCGCCGGCGCGCGCCGCTCGCTCGCCCGCGCCGAGCTCGTCGCGGGCCGCATCGACGACGCGCTCGCCGGCTTCGCGTCGGCGGTCGCGCTCGCGCCCGAGGACGACGACCTCAGGGCCGAGTACTGGAGCGAGCTCGGCAAGCAGCAGCGCTACCCGGAGATCATCGCCGACGCCGCGAAGCTCTCGGATCTCGCGAAGCGCGACTGGAAGCTGCGCTGGAACGAGGCCGAGGCCTACGCGGCCCTCGGCAAGAACATCGAGGCGCGCGCGGCGTTCTCGGCGATCAACTTCGACGAGTCGCTGCACGTCGACGTGCGCCGCCGGGCCAAGCGCGCGGTCAAGACGATGGACGAGACGCCGCCGGTCGTGACGTGAAGCGAGGGCGCCGGCGGCGCGCGCTCAGAGCGAGCCGGAGACGCCGAGCCCGAGGGTGTCGGCCGAGACGATCGGCTTGACCGACAGCGAGACGTCGTTGCGGACGAGCTTCTTCTCGGGCGCCGCGATGCCGCCGATGAACATGGCGGCGCCGGCGACCTGAGCGAGCCCGTCGATCATGAGGATGAAGACGCCACCGCCCTTGGCGTCCGCGGTGCTGATGGTGATGAAGGGGCCGGCGAGCGGGATGTAGAGCGGCATGTAGCTCGCTCCGCTGCCGCCCTGGGCGCGATCGTCGGCCTCCGCGACGAGCCCGACCATCGCCGAGAGCACGTAGGTGACGCCGAACGTCACGGCGCCGCCGATGACCAGCCCGCGGCGCGCCCTCGGCTCGACGCGGTAGCCCTCCGGGACGGCCTGCCCTTCCTCGTAGTTCATGATCCTCGGCCCGATGGGGGGAGCGCCGGGCGGCGGCGCGTAACCGGGGGGCGGCGCGTAACCGGGGGGCGGCGCGTACCCGGGGGGCGGGTAATAGCCGGGGGGCGGCGCGTAACCGGGGGGCGGCGCGTACCCGGGGGGCGGGTAATAGCCGGGCTGCTGCCCGTAGGGGGCGGGGGCCCCGTACGGGGCGGGCTGGGCCTGGGCGGTGCCCGGAGGGGCGGACGCGCTCGCCGGTGCGGACGCCGCAGGAGGCGCCTGCGCGAAGGCGGAGGAGGCGCTGAGCAGGAGTGCGGCCAGAGGTGCTGCGCTGGCGAAGAGGGCTCGCGCGAGGCGCGCGGTGGCGTCCTGTCCGGGATGAATTCGCATGGTCAACGACGCTAACGCAGCTCGCGCGCAAACGTCCAGATGAGCGCAAGTCGCCGCTGTGCGCGCCCGTGCTCCACGCGCGGCTGCTCTCGGGCGATGCAACCGCGCAGGCGATCGCCCTGCAGACACAGCGGCTGAGCGCGACGCTAGGTACGCGCGTGCTCGGGCATCGGCTGGCCCCTGGCGGCCCCGTCGTCCTTGCGCAGCTCGAGCTCCCGAGCGTGGGGCGCCTCCAGGAGGGGCGGGGTCTCGCCCGTGATCAGGCGAGAGGCGCGCTCGTAGGTCAGGTACGACAAGGCCCACGAGAACAGCACCACGAACCGGTTGCGGAAGCCGATCAGGAAGAGGATGTGGACGAAGAGCCACGCGAGCCACGCCATGAACCCGGACAGCTTCAGCTTGCCGAAGTCGGCCACGGCCGCGGCGCGCCCGATCGTCGCCATCGATCCCCGGTCGCGGTAGCGGAACGGCAGCCGCGGCTGCCCCCGCAGCGTGCGCGCGATGTTGCGCGCCGCGTGGCGCCCCTCCTGGATGGCCGCGGGCGCCACGCCCGGCACGGGCGTCCCGTCCTCCTGCTTCAGCGACGCGAGGTCGCCGATGACGTAGATGTCCTCGTGGCCGGGCGCCGTCAGGTCCGGATGCACCAGCACGCGCCCTGCCCGATCGAGCGGCACGCCGAGGGTGCGGACGAGCGGGGACGCCTCCACGCCGGCCCCCCAGAGCACGGTCTTGGCCTCGATCCGCCGGTCGCCGATCGATACGCCCTCCTCGTCGATCCCGGTGACGCGGCAGTTCGTCCGCACATCCACGTTGAGCGCCGCGAGCTGCTTCCGCGCCTTCTCCCCGAGCTCCGGGACGTACGACGGCAGCACCTGCCCCGCCCCCTCCAGCAGGATGATGCGCGCCTTGCCCGGGTTGATGTGCCGGAACTCGCGCAGGAGCGTGTGCCTGGCGAGCTCCGAGAGAGCCCCGGCGAGCTCGACGCCCGTGGGGCCGGCGCCGACCACCACGAACGTCATCCACGCGTCGCGCCGGGCCGGGTCGGTCTCGCGCTCGGCCGCCTCGAAGGCGAGGAGCACGCGCCGGCGTATCTCCAGCGCGTCCTCGACGGTCTTGAGCCCCGGCGCGAACTCCGCCCACTCGTCATGGCCGAAGTAGGAGTGGGACGCCCCGGCCGCCACGATCAGCGTGTCGTAGCCGAGCTCGCCGTCCTCGAAGATCACCTTCTTCTGGACAGGGTCGATCGCCGTCGCGTCGGCGAGGAGCACGCTCGTGTTCTTCTGCTTGCGGAGGACGCGCCGGATGGGCGCGGCGATGTCGCTCGCGCTCAGCCCCGCCGTCGCGACCTGATACAGGAGGGGCTGGAACGTGTGGTGATTTCGCCGGTCGATCACGGTCACGCGCACCGGCTCGCGCCGGAGCGCCCGCGCCGCGTAGAGGCCGCCGAAGCCGGCGCCGATGATGACCACGTGCTCCATGCCCGGGGCCCTGCTGCACGTCCCCCCGATCGGCAAGAGTCGACCCCGACGATCTCTCGCTTTCGCATCGAACGTCCGGGTTCGTGTCCTCGTCAGGACACGGATGGACGGCGCGACGGTCGCTCATCGGCATGCCCGTTCGTGGGGGATTGCCTGGTGATCTGTCGGGCGTCGCCTTCTTCGGGCGGGCAGGTGCGCGCGGCGAGGTCTGGTCGAGCGGTCCGTGCGGGAGCGGCTACACCGCCTTACCCTGGGCGATCCATTGGTTCATGAAGACCGCGCTCTGCTCCCACCCTTGCCGCAGCTCCTTCTCGGCGCTGCTCTCGATCAGGCCGCCCACGCCGAAGACCTTCGCTTCGATGACGAGCTCGGCGATCCGACGCGTCTTGTTGTCGCCGATCGCCTCGGCGCGCACCACGCCCTCGTTGCGCATCTTGTCCGCCAGGGTGCTTGGCGTCAGCTTGAAGGTCCACACCTTCGTCGCCTTGTTCAGCTTGCCCTCTTCGGTGTAGCGGAAGCCGGAGCCGAGCAGCTTCTCCACGGGGCCGGGCAAGTTCATCTTGGGCTTCCCGGCCGACCTCCGGACGATCTCGCCCTCGGTCTCGAACTGCTCCGTGATGGTGTACTCGGGGAAACCGAGCTCCTTCCTGTAGAGCTCCTCGTTGAAGGCCTTGTCCAGGAACAGCTTCCAGAACGTATCGATGTTGCAGTTGATCTCGTTCGTGACGGTGAACTTGCCCATGGATGATTCCTTTGCGGTGCCGATGCGGTCTTCCCCCGCGTGTACCGCACCCCGTCCGTGGCGTCCATGTCCGCCCTCGGCCCGTGGACATACGTGCTTGCGCTGACGGCGCGTCCGTCTCCGCTGTGCGCGCTGCATTGCTGCGGCTGCGGAGACGCTCGCTGCGCGTGATGCGGAAGTCTGCGCCGCGCTTCCAGCGCTTCCGTGCCCGTGCAAACATCATCATGCTGTGACGTGCATCCTCGTCATCGACGACGACGCTGCGATTCGAGGCATGTTTGCGCGCGCGCTCCGTACGCTCGGCGACGTCGAGGAGGCCAACGGCGGGGCGCCGGCCCTGCGGCGGCTCTCCGCGCGCAAGTTCGATCTCGTGGTGCTCGACCTGCACATGCCGCTCGTCGACGGCTTCAGCGTGCTCGATTCGCTCTCGGCCAAGGGCGCGTTGAACCGGGACACGCCCGTGTTCGTCGTGACCGCGGATGAGTCGCAGCAGGCCCGCATCCGCGCGCTGCGGCGTCACGCGATCTTCCTGCTCTCGAAGCCGGTGCACCTCGCAACGCTGGTGTCGCTCGCGGAGTCGTCTCTGAAGAAGGCGGCGTCCCGCGTCACCCCGACGCCGCCATCGCCGCTGCCCGACAAGTCTCAGGTGGACAGGCCGAAGAAGGACTGAGCGCCCGCTGCGGCGAGGCGGGCCGGGCGGCGTTACCGCGGCGCCAGGTCGAGGTTCGGCGGCGGCGCGGGCGCGCGCGGCGGGGGCTGGCCCGGAGCGGGCGCACGCGGCGGGGCTTGCGCGGGGCCCGGCGGGCTCGACGGCGTCGCCGCGGGCCGCGGGAAGCCGGTGACGGCTGGCGTCGGCATCGGCCCCGGGACGCGCGGCGTAGGGGCGACCGGGTACGGCATTGCCGGCGCGGGCGCAGCGCCGGGTTGCCCGCTTGCGAGCGGCGCGGCGGCGTCGGCGGGGACCTCGGCCCCGGCGTCGCCAGGGACCGCGGCATCCGCGACCACCTCCACGGCGGCCGCGTCGGCCGGCGCCGCGGCGTCGGCGACGGGCTCGATCGGGGCCGCGACGGCGGGCGCGCCCGCGTCCTGCGCTGCCGCCGCGTCGACGGCGGCGTCGGGCGGATCCAGGGTCGGCCCGGGCGCGCTGGGGATCGCGAAGGGCGACTCCAGCGAGCCGAACGGCAGGCCGCGGGAGCGACGGACCAGCAGGAGCGCAACGACGGCGGCCAGGCCCAGGATGGCCAGCGTGAGCAGCGCGGTCCGGACGAAGGACCCCCTCGCGGGCGCCGGGCGCGCGCGCCGCTCGGGCATCGACGCGCCCGCGTCCGTGGGATCGCCTGCGTGCGCCGCCGGCCCCCCGTGCGCCGGCGCGTGGCCCGCGTGCGTCGGCGGCAGGCCCAGCGGGAGCGGCTGAAGCCCGGCCGCGAACTCGAGGGGCGAGACCGTCGCGTCCGGGTGCGACTTGCGGGTCGCGTCCGGGTTCGACTTGCGCATCGGGTCCTGGTTCGTCCGCCGCGAGCTCGTCGGCCCCGACATGCGCGAGCTGGCTGGACCCGACATGCGCGAGCTGGCCGGACCCGACATGCGCGAGCTGGCCGGACCCGACATGCGCGAGCTCGCCGGACCCGCCGCGGACGAGGCCGACGCCGCATCGGACGACGCCCCGTCCTCCGTCGCTTCCGGCCCGTCCTGCAGGATCGGCAGCATGGAGATGCGCCGGAGCATCACCTCCGTCGCGTCCTCGGGCCGCGCGGCCTGGGGCCGCTGCGGGTGGGCGCGCTCGGCGAGGATCCGGTCGAGCTCGTCGATCGCCTGGTCGATCCGCTCCTTGCGCGCCTCGGCGACGCCGGGGAGCAGATCGCGCACGAGCTGGCCGACCTGCTTGTCGGTGTAGCTCTCGCGGACCGCGACGCTCACCTGCTCGAGATCGCGGCGCAGCTCCGCGGCCGTCTGGTACCGCTCGTTCGGGTTCTTCGCGAGCGCCCGCATGATGATGCGGTCGAGCTCCGGGTGGACCTCGGGCATGATCTCGCGCGGCGGCTGCGGGTTGCGGTTCGCGATCTGCTGCATCGCCTCGAGCGGGCCCTTGCCGCGGAACGGCGTGTGGCCCGTCACGAGCAGGTACAGCAGCACGCCCATCGAGAAGAGATCGCTGCGGCGGTCGAGCGTCCCGCCCATGACCTGCTCGGGCGAGAAGTACCCCGTCTTGCCCTTGATCGCGCCGACGCGGCTGATCTGCGCGCGCGCCCGCGTCTTCGCGACCCCGAAGTCGACGACCTTGACCATGCCGTCGAAGGTCACCATCACGTTCTCCGGCGTGACGTCGCGGTGGATCAGGTTGAGCAGCTCCCCCGTGTCGTCGCGGACCTCGTGCGCCGCGTGCAGGCCGGCGCACGCGTCGATCATCACGTGGAGCACCCAGCCGAGCGGCAGCAGCGCCCGCTTCGCCTTCTGGTTCGAGAAGATCTTCGCGATCGGCGCGCCGTCGATCCACTCCATCGCGAGGTACGGTCGGTCGCGGACCTCGCCGTACGCGAGGATGTGCACCACGTTCGGGTGGAGGATGCGCGACGCGGTGCACGCCTCGTCGAGGAACATCGCCCGCGCGTCGTCGTCCCCCCGCATCGCGTCGGACAGCAGCTTGACGGCGACGATCTGGACGGAGCCGTTGGGCCGCCTCAGGCGCGCAGCCCACACGGCGGCCATGCCGCCCACGGCCGCAGGGAACAGCAGCTCGTAGGGGCCGATCGTATCGCCCGGCTGGAAGTTACCGGGGTCGTCGTCGTTCCAATCACTCCACGGATCTTTGGCCACGCGCTCCCCCACCATGTCGGAAGACGTGCAGCGCGACAAGACCTGGCGCTCGGCACCGTCCTGCCGCTCCGCTGCGCGGCGCCGCCGGTGTCAGGCCCGGCGACGCTCGCCTACCATGCGCTCGAGCCGCCCGAGCGCCCGGACGAGGACCTCCTCGCTCGGGCCGAACGAGAAGCGGACGTGGTGGCGGAACCGCGACGGCCGCCCCGCCCGCCGCTTGCCCGGGTTGACGTCGAAGAATTCGCCCGGCACCACGATGATCCGCTCCCCGAGGGCCGCCCGGAAGAAGCCGTGCCCGTCGGAGAGCCCGGGGGGCAGATCGGCGACCGAGCCCCAGACGTAGAACGTGCCCTCGGGCTCCGCGTCGATGGTCACGCCGAGCTTGCGCAGCCCGGCGATCAGGAGCTCGCGCTTGCGCGAGAAGGCCCGGTGGATGGCCGTCGTCTCGGCGCGGGTGTGCTCGATGGTGAGCAGCTCTGCCGCGGCGCGCTGCATCGGCTTCGAGCCGCCGCCGTCGAGGAAGCTGCCGGCGCTCGCGACCGCCTCGATGACCTCGCGCGGCCCGAGCGTCCAGGTGACGCGCCAGCCAGGGTAGCGCCAGTTCTTCGTCAGCCCATCGAAGATCACCACCGGATCGCGGTCGACCTCCTCGACGTAGCGCGCGGCGCTCTCCATCGGCGCCACGTCGCCCATCCCGTAGACGTAGTGCGAGTAGAACTCGTCGAGCAAGAGCGCGCAATCGAGCTCCTTCCCGGTGCGGACCCAGGCGGCGAGCTCCTCGCCGCGCACGTGCTTTCCGGTCGGGTTGCACGGGTTCGACGCGAGGATCGCGCTCAGGCCGCGCCCCAGGATCTCGCGGCGGAGGTCGCCGACCGAGAACGAGTAGCCCCGCTCGCCCTCGAGCAGGATCGGGATCGGCGAGAACAACCGGAAGACGTCGAGCAGCTCCTCGTAGGCGGTGTAGTCGGGCAGGAAGTGGCCGAGGTTGATCTGCCCGAGCGCCGCCGCGGCGCGGGTGAGGGCGATGCGGCCCCCGCCCGACACCGCGACGTTCTCGGCGGTGTAGCGCGACGGCATGCCCCGCCGGTACGCGCGGTTGTACAGCGAGGCGATCGCCTCGCGCAGCTCCCACAGGCCGGCCACCGGCGCGTACTCCTGGTCGTCGCCGGCGATCGGCACCGCCGCGCAGCGCTCGGGCGCGCCCGGGAGCGGGCCCGTCTCGGGCTGCCCTTGCCCGAGGTTGCACCAGCCGTCCGGGCCCTCGTCGGCGCCCGGCTTGAACCCGAGGCGCGCGGCCTCGGTCGTCACGTAGATGACGCCCGTCCGTGGCACCTTCCGGAAGGCGTGGACCGCCCGCTCGTCGGCGCGCAGGGGCGCCTTGTTCTCCCGGTCGGCCGGCGCCCCCGGGTCGCTCGGGCGGGCCTCGTCTCCCTGGAGGTCGCCGGGCTCTTCTGGATGCTCTCGCACTACGTCCGTCATCGTTCGTTTCCAGGCATCGCGGTGGTGCGCTGTCGAGGTCTCCCAGCGCGGAGGGGCGAGCGCCTCAGGCCTGCTGCGCGGCAGGCTTTCCGCCGTCCGCCGCCGCGGGCTCGACGCGCCGCGCCCACGGCACCGGCTTACCCGAGAAGAGGCAAAGCAGGTAGTAGCAGAAGGCGAGTGAGACCGCGGTCAGCGCCGTGTACTTGTCGTCGTTATAGTGAAACGTGATCCAGATGAACTGGCTGAGCGCGGCCAGGCCGAACAGGGGCACCTCGATCTGCCGTTTCAGCCGGGTGAGCGGCGCGCTCAGGATCATGAACGAGTAGTAATAACAGGTGAGCTGTGAGAGCAGGATGATGAAGATCTGGGCCAGGCACTGGGCCACCCAGAGCGAGCGGATCCGCCGGCACACGTAGACGAAGGCGGCCAGGCTCGCGGCGATGATCCCGTAGGCGACCCAGCGGTATTTCGCGTAGCGCTCGTTGCGCATCCGTTTCCAGACCTCGAACGGGTCGACGAGCTTCGTGTCCTTCGTGTACTTCATCCGGCCGGACTCGACGCCGGTCCCGGGCTTGTGGGCGACGAGCACGCGCAGGCCCATGTGGTTGGTCAGCGGCGTCTGGTCGTGCACCTTGAGCGTGTGCTCGTAGAACTGCACGTACGACTCCTTGCCGGAGACCTTCATGCTCACCGGGATGAGCACGGCCGCCGCAAGGACGCCCCCGATCAGCACCTGCACGTGCGACTTCGCCATGCGCTTGTGACGGAAGAGGTGAATCCCCGCGATCGTCAGCCAGCCGATCACGGGCAGGCCCGGGAAGATGCGCAGGAGACCTGCGTAGACCATGCTCGCGCCTGCCAGCTTGAAATATCGCTTGCGGATCAGGCAGGCCGACAGGACGAGATAGAAGAGCCAGTCCTGCCGGAGGAACGCGCCGCCGGTCCAGTAGAACGGCGCTGACGACTGGCAGCCCCAGAAGATCGCCGCGACCGCGAAGACCCGCCAGCCGAAGGCCCAGTAGAGGGCGACGAACATACCGAGGAGATAGAAAATATCGAAGCTGGCGAGGAACTGGAGGTAGCGCGTGCTGGCCGGCTGGAGGTCCGCCCAGAATTTGCCCATGATCGTCCAGACCGGCGGCGGGTTGTAGCCGTGGTCCTTCTGCATGTCCTCCCAGTAGCCCTTGTCCGAGGACGTCCGGAAGAACTGCACGTCGGCCTTGAATGCCTCCCATCGTTCCGGGGCGAAGTGCGCCTTGCAGACCTCCGGTTGGCTGAGCACCTCGCTCGCCGGCATGAGGAGGTTGTCGCCGCCGAGGTTCCGGATCTTCTTGTCCGGATGGCGGACCTCCTTCGCCATGTCCAGCTTGACTTGACGCCCGGTGTCCTCGTTCGTGTACGTGACGAGCCCGAGCTCGTCCTGCGCGATCAGCGCGCACTTGTAGAGGCCGTCGTACCCCATCTCGGGGAAGTACTTGGCCCCCATGTAGTAATGGAACTGATCCCAGCGGTGGTAATACTTGGGATAGCCGAAGCGGAAGCCGTTGAAGTAACAGAGGATGGCGGCGATCCCGAGCGCCACGCCGACGAACCGCTTCCAGCGCTCGGCGATCGGCCTGCGCATCCCTTCGCGCTGCGTCTCGTAGAAGACGCAGAGCGCGGCGCCCATCGCGATCAGCACCTTCGCCAGGTCCACGGCGCGGGCGTGCTCGTCGATGTACCGGTGCAGGCCATAGAAGAACAGCGCGACGCCGCCGGCGACCGTGATGTACCGCGCCAGCACGCGGGAGCGCGCCGGGGCGAACGAGTTGAGCGCGTACGCGACGCCGAAGAAGGCGCAGAGCGCGGTGACGATCTCGATGATTTCTTGTGACGTGAGCTTCATGGCCTGCGTGTCGGATCGGGATCGGGGGTGACGCGGCGGGGCGCGCCGGCGGGCCTCTGCGCCGGTTGCCACCGCGGCGCCCGGCGGCGGGCGCTGCCGCCGCCGCCCCGACCCGCGGAAGCGGGCTGGAGCGCGTCGGTAGGGGCGGCACCGTAGGTGCAAAACGCACCCCGTCCCGGACGGGCTCCACAGGGGAGGCGGGGCCACCTTAGCCGAAATCCAGGGAGTGTGGCGGTCTCGTTGAAGGGCTCGCGGGGAACAGCAGCGACTGCGAGGAACTGCGAGGAACTGCGGATGCCAGCGCAGCGAGAGCTGCGGAACCGATGGGAAGAGCAAGGAACCGTCGGGAACGGCAAGGCGCGCCGGGAGCCGCGAGGAACAGCCGGGAACAGCAGGAACAGCGGGAACTCACAGCAGGAACAGCCGGGAACAGCCAGGAACAACCGGGAACAGCGAGCGTACCCAGGTGCCGCGTGTGGCCAGGGCGGAGCCGTGTCGGTTCGACGTGCTGCGCAATCGAGCGGGCTTCCTCCGCAGAGCAGAGCTCGTGTATCGTCTCCCTTCGTGTCGAACGACAGTTTCTCTTCCGCTTCCTCGGGGGGCTCCGAGCGCGAGGGGGCTCGTGGTCCCTACGGCTTTGTCGTCCGAGTCGACGGCGCGCCGCCGCTCTGGTGCCGGGAGGTGCGGGGCTTCCACCGCGCCGCGGTGGCAGCGGCCGATCCGGACGCCATGCCGCCTGCGCAGCTCGTGCTCGTCGGCCTCGACGAGGCCACGCGCGCGTGGCTCGCGACGTGGGCGGAGGACAGCGAGCGCGTGCGCCGCACGCTGACGATCCGCAGGCTGCTCGACGACCGGGAAGCCACCGCCGTCGTGACGCTGGCGTCCTACGGCTACGGCGTCGAGACGGCGCTCGCCGTCGAGTCCGTGGTGGTGCCGGCGGGCGAGGGGCCGGCGGCCATCCTGCGCAGCGGCGTGCACACGAAGGAAGAGATCGACGCGATGCTCGCGGTCCTCGCCACGGCGCTGCCGGAGGGCGAGGAGACGAGCTGGTTCGTGCACGTGTAGCGGCCGCGCGATCGACCCCGTGCCCCGGCGCCGCCGCCGCGCAGCGCCGCGGATCCCGCGGCGCAGAGCGCTGCGCGCGGGGCGATCCGCGGCCGTCCTCGCCGCTGCCGCGCCGCGGGCTTGCCGGTATCGTCGGTCTCGTACGTTCCGTCGGTTCCGTCGCACGCGCTCTGCGGGCCCTCCCGTTCGACCCCTCTGCTTCTCTTGTCAAGCTGCGCTGCGCGCGCTGCCGTCTGACCGCTCCGGCAGCCGAGCCAGCGGAGGCGAGAGCCGGAGAAAAAGGAAGTGAGTCACTTTGCATGTTTCGGTGCGTGAGGCCCTTGCTCGCCTGAACAGCGGTGATAGGCTGGTCCTCGGCTTCGGACGGAGCGTCAGCTCCAGGATGGTCCTGCCGCGGAGCACCGTGGTACCGAGGTCGATACCAGATCGGCGGGCTCTCCGCTGATCCGCAATCGAACACCCCTGCCATGCCGGACGATGCTTTCGATCCGGCGCGGGGTGCCGGCACGCCGGAGGAGGGATGGACACCATGCACAGTACCAGTGGCTCTTCTATACCGGAGGCTGGGAACAGCTGACCCTCGTGGAGCGTGACGCAGGGCCATCAGGGCCTTGCGAGACGCGTCCGCGCTCGGCCAGGTCCGGCGCCTGACGACCTGTTGACAGCCATCGCGACCTCCGCGAGGCCGGCAGAGAGAGAATCGTGGAAGACTCAGGTCTTCCGGAGACGATTCTCACCGGTGCTCCGGGGTCGATCGCTCGTCGCGATGGGACAGGGGAGGCGCCGCACAGGCGGGATCAAGCGGGGTCCAGAAGGCCTCCGGTAGAGGCCCACGGGACGGGTCGGGTGCAAGCGAAGCACCCGGCCCGTTTTTTATTTCCATTGCCAGCGCGCGCTTTTTTGTCCTGCGCCGCGCCGGTCTGGTAGGCGGCGTCCATGCGGATGCTGCTGCTGCTCGCGGTGCTGCCGGCGTTGCCTGCGCTCTCGGGGTGCGTCGAGGCGTTCGGGGACCAGGCCGCCGACGAGCCGGGGACGGCGCTCGGCGCGTTCCACGTGGTCGCGACGCAGACGTCGAACACGTGCGGCGAGGGGGCGCTCGGCGCGGCGCGCCTCTGGGAGTTCGACGTCGAGCTCGCGCGCGACGAGGGCGCGCTGTACTGGGACAACGGCGCCAGCGTCGTCCAGGGCATCCTGGACGACGACGAGGGCTTCTCGATCGAGGCGCGCGTGGTGGTGGACATGCGCGGCGGCGACATGCCGCCCGGGCCGCCCTGCTCGGTCGAGCGGCGCGACCGGGCGCGCGGGGAGCTCCGCGGCGTGGACGACGACATCACGCGCTTCGAGGCGAGGATGACCTACGAGTTCGCGCCCACGGCGGGCTCGCGCTGCGAGGATCTCGTGCCCGGCGAGCTCAGCGTCGCGCCGGTGTTCGCGGCGCTGCCGTGCGGGATGACCTACGATCTCGAGGCGAAGCGGAGCGCGCGTCCGCCCGAGTGAGCGGCGGCGGAGCGTGGACCTCCGGGCGCGCGCCGCGGTAGGGTGCCGCGACCGTGAAGCACGTCATCCATCATCTGGGCGGGCGCGGCGGACAGCGCTCCATCCTGGTCCACGGCGGCGCGGGCAACGTCGCCCCCGAGCGGAGGCCGCTGCACGCGGCGGGGTGCCTCCGCGCCGCGCGCGAGGGGGCGCGCGTGCTGGCGGAGGGCGGCGGCGCGCTCGACGCGGTCGAGCGCGCGGTGCGCGTCCTCGAGGACGATCCGCTCTTCAACGCGGGCACGGGCGCGTGCCTCAACGAGGAGGGCCACATCGAGCTCGACGCGTCGATCATGGAGGGCCGCGGGCTGCGCGCCGGCGCGGTCTGCGCGCTCGCGGATTTCGCCGAGCCGATCGCGATCGCGCGCGCGGCGCTGGAGGACGGCCGCCACGTGCTCTACGCCGCGCACGGCGCCGCGAGGTTCGCGCGGATGAAGGGGTTCACGCCCGTGGGCGAGGCCGCGCTCATCACCGAGGCCGCGCGCGAGGCGCTCGCCGCCGCCCAGCAGGGCGCGGGCCGCGCGACCTCCTGGGCGGGCAGCACGGTCGGGGCGGTGGCGCGGGACGCGAGCGGGCTCACCGCCGCGGCGACGAGCACCGGCGGCACGGTGAACAAGCGGGTCGGGCGGGTCGGCGACTCGCCGCTCATCGGCGCGGGCACGTACGCCGACGACGAGGCCGGCGCCGTGTCCACGACCGGCCACGGCGAGGGGATGATCCGCCTCGCGGTGGCGCACTCGGCCGCGGAGCGGATGCGCGCCGGCGCCAGCGCGGTCGACGCGGCGCGGGGGATCATCGCGCACCTCGCCGAGCGGCTCGACATGACCGGCGGCGTCATCGCCATCGACCGCGACGGGCGGTTCGGGCTGGCGCGCTCCACGGCGACGATGTCATGGGCGGCGGCCGGGGACTGGGGTGAGGAGAGCGGGGTGTAAACTGTCTTTGCAAAGTGCATTCTGGCCCTGCTGCACCTGAGCGGCGAGTTCCGGGCGTATGCCCCGCAATGAGGGGGCGCCGGTCCGGCGCCGCTATCCGCGGCGTCGGCGCAGCGCCATGGAGACGGCGGCGAGCAGCAGCAGGCCGAGCTCCGCGGGCGCGCGTCGCGTGAGCTCCGCTGCGGCGGGGGTGGCGAGATGGCAGCCGCCCCCGTCGAGGAATCCGCTGTTCGGCGGCGGCAGGACGCAGTCGCGCCCATCGCAGACATAGCCGTCGACGCAGTCGCGAACCGAGGAGCAGGGCTTGGCCTGGCGCCCATTTCGAGGCGAGCACGCGAAGGGGGCATAGTCGGGGTGCAGCGATGTGCAGACGCCATCGGCGGAGGCGCCCCGGTGATCCGAGCACGCCTCGCAGAGATAGACGTTGCAGGTCCGGTCGCAGCAGACGCCGTCCGCGCAAAAGCCGCTCTGGCATTCGATGGCCGCCGTGCAGATGCTGCCGTTCGGCATCGGCTGAAACACCTCGGCGCCGATCGGATGATTCGGCGGGTGGGGGCCGCCTCCGGAGACGAGCACTCGCCCGTCCGGCAGCGGCGTGGCGGCATGCCCGCGGCGGGCGTCGAGCATGGGCGCGAGGAGCGACCACGTGTTGCTCGTTGGATCGAACGCCTCGGTGCTGCCGGGATGGATCACCATGGAGAGATCGCTGCCGCCGGTGACGAGCACCAGCCCCTCCGGCAGAAGCGTGACGCTGTGTCCGAGGCGGCCATGGTGCATGGGCGCGAGCGGTACCCACGTGCCGAAGGCCGGGTCGAGCGCCTCGACGGTGTCGAGCGCTCCCTGATCGCCGTAGCCGCCGATGACGAGCACCCGCCCGTCCGGCAGCAGCGTCGCCCTGTGCTCCGCGCGGGCGGAGATCAGGGGCCCGATGGGCACCCAGCCGCCGGAGGCCGGGTCGAATACCTCGGCGCTGTTGAGCGCGCCCTGAGCGCCGTAGCCGCCGGCGACGAGCACCCGCCCGTCCGGCAGCAGCGTCGCGGTATGAGCGGACCGGGGGATCGTCATGGAATCGAGGGGCAGCCACTCGCTGGAGGCCGGGTCGAGCGTCTCGACGGTATCGAGCGCTCCCTGAGCGCCGTAGCCGCCGGCGACGAGCACCCGCCCGTCCAGCAGTAGCGTGGCGGTGTGGTGCTGGCGGGCCGCGCTCAGGGAGTCGATGGATGACCACCTCTCGGTGGCGGGGTCGAACACCTCGACGGTGTTTTCCTGCGTGTTCACGTCGACGACGGTTCGACCACCGCCGGCGACGAGCACCCGCCCATCCGGCAACGGCGTGGCGGTGTGCCCCAGGCGGACCGCGCTCATGGAGTCGAGGGGCGACCATGCGCCGAAGGCCGGGTCGAACACCTCGGCGCTGGCGAGCGCTCGTTCAACGTCGAGCCCGCTGACAAGGCCTCCGGCGACGAGCACCCGTCCGTCCGGAAGCGGCGTGGCGGTATGCCCGGCGCGCGCGGCTGTCGGGGGCTCGACCGACCGCCAGACGCTGGAAGCCGGGTCGAACACCTCGACGCTGTCGAGCACTGCTTGATGGCCACCACCTCCGGCGACGAGCACTCGTCCATCCGGCAGCGACGTGGAGGTGTGCCCATGGCGGGCGGTGACCATGGGGTCGACCGGCAACCACGCGCCGGAGGCCGGATCGTACACCTCGGCGCGGTCGAGCACGCCGTCCTCATAAGCGTAACCCCCAGCGACGAGCACCCGATTGTCCGCCATCGACTCGGCGGTGTGCAGGTAGCGGGCGGTGCTCATGGACGCGACGGATGCCCATGTGCCCGAGGCCGGGTCGAACACCTCGGCGCTGGCGAGCTCTCTCTCGAGATCACCACCGCCGATGACGAGCACCCGTCCGTCCGGCAGCGACGTCGCGGAGTGCCCGTGGCGGGCGGTGCTCATGCTCATGGACGGGACGGATGTCCACGTGCCCGAGGCCGGGTCGAACATCTCGGCGGCGGCGAGCACTTCTCCAGGGGCACGGCCGCCGGCGACGAGCACCCGCCCGCCGGGCAGCAGCGTCGCGGTGTGCGCGTGGCGGGCGGCGCTCATGGACGGGACGGATGTCCACGTGCCCGAGGCGGGGTCGAACACCTCGGCGGCGGCGAGCGTCTCTCCAGCAGCATGGCCGCCGGCGACGAGCACCCGCCCGTCGGGCAGCAGCGTCGCGGAGTGCCTGGCGCGCGCGGTGCTCATGGACGCGACGGGTGACCACGTGTCCTCGGCCGGGTCGAACACCGCGGCGGTGGCGAACGGTTCCTCGTCGTGCGGTTGCGTATGAGCGCTGCCGCCGGCGACGAGCACCCGGCCGTCCCGGAGTCGCGTGGCGGTGTGTTCAACGCGAGCGGAGCTCACGGTCCCGAGCGATCGCCACGTATCGGAGGTCGGGTCGAACACCTGGGCGGTGCTCTCCAGCTCGTTCGCCTCGACGTCGCTCTGGCCGCCGGTGACGAGCACCCGCCCGTCGAGCAGCGGCGTGGCGGTGTGCCTGGCCCGGGCGGCGCTCATCTTCCTCTTGAGCTTCCACCGCGGATCCACGAGCACGGTCTCGCCCTCGGCCTCCACCCAGAGCTCGAGCCGCTCGCCCTCGGCGACGAGCCGCGTCCCGATCGGCCTCCCCCCGGCTGCGTACGCTGCGGGCGCGGTCACGCGGACCTGCGGCGCGCCGCGCGCGTCCGCCAGCTCGACGGCCTCGCCCTGCTGGCGCAGCATCGCGCCGTCGACGTGCCAGCTGGCCACGGGCGCGTCGCGCCGCACCGCGCGCGGCTCGAGCAGCAGCCACTCTTCGTAGCCGTCTTCGAGGGCGGTCCAGAACGAGGTGCCGCCCGCGCGCGGATAGGCGATGGCGTTCTCGGCCGCGGCGCCCTCGCCCGCCGCGCCGAGCTCCCGCACCCGCGCCTCGGAGCCGTCGCCCAGGGGGAGGCGGAGGGCGCCGTCGCCGTGCATGGGGAAGCGGGGGCGCGGAGCGGCCTCACCGGGCCGGTCGTCGGGCGCTTCGAAGGAGCGCACGGGCTCGAACGAACCGCTCGCCGCGGTGAAGGCGAACGGGCCTTGGAGGATGGCGTCTGCCTGCTCGGGGAACTGTCGCCGCAGGGCGCGCGCGTCGAGCGGATCGGCGATCTCGCTGCAGCCGAGCAGCACGGCGAGCACGCCCGTCCAGAAGAGCGCCAGCGTCCGCAGGCCGGGATGGCGCGTCGAACCCGCGATGGGCATATCGAATCTCCCTCTCCATCCTGTCAGTAAAGCTCGTAACGAGCTCCGATCCCCGGTGCGACAGTCAGGAACACGGGGCCAGTGAGCCTCTCCTCCGGGAACGTCCCGTAGCCATCGGGCCCCGCGGCCACGACCTGGCGCGCGTCCAGGAGCGCGCCGGCGACGGCGCCGACGGCGTGCCGAGGTGTCCCTCGCCGCGCAGCGCGACCGCGTGCTGGCGCCGCCGAGGCCGTCACCTGCGGCGCCGGCGCAGCGCCGCCGAGGCGGCGGCGAGCGTCAGCAGGCCGAGCTCCGCGGGCGCGCGCCCCGCCGGCTCCGCGGCCGTCGCGATGGCGAGGCGGCAGCCGCCCTTGGCGAGGAACCCGCCGCTCTGCGGCGGCGGGACGCACTCTCCGCCTTCATCGCAGACGAAGCCGTCAGCGCAGTGGTGGACCGACGCGCAGGGCTCCATTCGCTCCCCGGTCTGCGGCGAGCAGGCGAAGGGCACGTAGTCGGGGTGCAGCGACGTGCAGACGCCGTCGGCGGAGGCGCCCCGGAGCGCCGAGCACGCTTCGCAGAGATAGACGTCGCAGGCCCGCTCGCAGCAGACGCCGTCGGTGCAGTGGCCGCTGCTGCACTCGACGTCCGCAGCGCAGGGGCTGCCGTCCGACATCGGGCGGAAGAGGACGACGCTGTCGAGCGCTCCTTCATCGCCGCCGCCGGCCACGAGGACCCCGCCATCCTTCAGCAGCGTGGTGCTGTGGAAGTACCGGGCCAGGGGCAGGGGCTCGAGGCGGAACCACGCTCCGGATGATGGATCGAACGCCTCGACGGTGTGCGGCTGCAGGGTGAAGGCCTGTACGTTGGCGCCGCCCAGGACGAGCACCCGCCCGTCCGGCAGCAGCGTCGCTGTGTGATCGATGCGGGCGGTGTGCATGGTCCCGAGGGGCAGCCACCTGCCGGAGTCCGGGATGAACACCTCGGCGCTGTCGAGATCGCCCGCGGCGTCGAAGCCGCCGGCGACGAGCACCCGTCCGTCCGGCAGCAGCGTCGCGGTGTGCACCGAACGCGCTGAGATCATGGCCCCGAGCGGCAGCCACCCGCCAGAACCCGGATCGAACACCTCGGCGCCGTCGAGCACTCCATCAGGGCTATAGCCGCCCGCGACGAGCACCTGCCCGTTCAGCAGCAGCGTCGCCGTGTGCGCCTGTCGCGGAGCGAGCATGGGCTCGACGAGCATCCACCTGTCTGAAGCGGGATCGTACAGCTCGGCGCTGTCCGGAAGTTCGGTTCCCTGTTGATTGCGGCCGCCGGCGACGAGCACCCGTCCATCCTGCAGCAGCGTCGCTGTGTGCGAGTACCGGGCGATGTTCATGGGGCTGGCCGGCTGCCAGGTGCCGGAGCCCGGGTCGAACAGCTCGGCGTGAGTCAGCGATCGCAGCTTGCCCGGTTGGTCATCGATCTCCTCGGAACCGCCGGCGAGGAGCACCCGTCCGTCCTGCAGCAACGTTGCCGTGTGCTCAGTCCGGACCTGGCCGATCGGGCCGACGACGTGCCAGGTGCCGGAGTCCGGGTCGAACACCTCGGTGACGTCGACGCGCGCTCCGGGGTGTGGGCCGCCGGAGCCGACCGTTCCGGCGGCGACGAGCACCCGGCCGTCCTGCAGCAGCGTCGCTGTGTGCTCCTCCCGAGCGATGTGCAGCGGGGCGACCGACCGCCACATGCCCACGTCCGGGTCGAGCAGCTCGGCGTCGTCGATCGTTCCATGCACGGAGCCGCCGGCGACGAGCACCCGCCCATCCGGCAGCAGCGCCGCTGTGTGCTCGGCCCGGGACCTCTGCATGGACTGGAGCGATAGCCACCTGCCGGAGCCCGGGTCGAACACCTCGACGCCGTCGAGCGATCCTTCAGGCCCGTCGCCGCCGGTGATGAGGACCCGCCCGTCCGGCAGCAGCGTCGCCGTGTGCGCGGTGCGGGCGGCGGCCATGCGCCTGACCGTGAGCCATGTCCCCGTGCCCGGGTCGAACAGCTCGGCGTCGTTGGGCGCGCTGTCTGGATCGGCGCCGCCGACGACGAGCACCCGCCCGTCCTCCAGCAGCGTCGCCGTGTGAGCGGTGCGGGCGGCGCGCATGGGCTGCAGCGTGGACCACCTGCCCGAGCGCGGGTCGAACAGCTCGGCGCTGTCGAGCACGCCGTCGCCACCTTCGCCGCCGGCGACGAGGACCCGCCCGTCCGACAGCAGCGTCGCCGTGTGCGCGGTGCGGGCGGCGCGCATGGGCTGCAGCGTGGACCACCTGCCGGAGCTCGGGTCGAACAGCTCGGCGCTGTCGAGCGCTCCTTCAGGGCCGTAGCCGCCGGCGACGAAAATCCGTCCATCCGACAGCAGCGTGGCCGTGTGATCGGCGCGGGCAGCCTTCATGGGATCTCCGGTGGACCACCCGCTTGCTTGGCCGGAGCCCGGGTCGAACACCTCGATGCTGTCGAGCGCTCCTGCGAGATCCGGGGCGGCGGTATCGCCCTCGGTGCCGCCGGTATCGCCGCCGATGACGAGGACCCGCCCGTCCGGCAGCAGCGTGGCCGTGTGATCGGCGCGGGCGGCGCTCATCGACCCCTGGACCGACCATTCGCCCGAGGCCGGGTCGAACAGCTCAGCGCTGTCGTGCGCGTTCCAGCGATGATAGCCGCCGACGACGAGGACCCGCCCGTCCGGCAGCGGCGTCGCCGTATGTCGGTAGCGGGGGGAGTTCATCTCTCTGACGGGCCTCCACCGCGGATCCACGAGCACGGTCTCGCCCTCGGCATCCACCCACAGCTCGATCTGCCTCCCCCGGGCGACGAGGCGCGCGTCGACCGGCCTTCCTCCGGCCGCGTACGCCTCGGGCGCCGTGACGCGGAGCTGCGGTGTTCCGCGCGCGTCCGCCAGCTCCACGGCCGCGCCGTCCTGGCGCAGCGCGGCCCCGTCGACCTGCCAGGTGGCGACGGGCGCGTCGCGCCGCACCGCGCTCGGCTCGAGCAGCAGCCACTCCTCGTAGCCGTCCTCCAGGGCGGTCCAGAACGACGCTCCGCCCCTCCGCGCATAGGCCACCGCGTTGTCCGCGACCGCGGCCTCGCCCGCGGCGCCGAGCTCCCGGACGAGGGCCTCGGCGCCGTCGGGCAGCGGGAAGCGAACGGCGCCGTCGCCCTGCTGCGGGAAGCTCGGGCGCAGACCGGCCTCGCCGTGCACGTCGGCGTGCCCGTCGGTCTGCGCGTTGGGCGGCCGCAGCGCCTCGAACCCGTCTCCTGCCGCGGTGAAGGCGAACGGGCCTTGAAGGACGGCGTCCGCCTGCTCCGGGAACTGCCGGCGCAGCGCGCGCGCGTCCATCGGACCTCCGACCTCGCTGCAGCCGAGCAGCAGGGCCAGCGTGGCAGCCCAGAAGACCGCCAGCGTCCACGAGCCGGCACGGCGCATCGAACCTTCCGCGAGCATCTCGACCTCTCTCCAAGCAGCTCAGTAAAACTCGTAACGAGCGCCGATCCCGGGCGCGATCGTCAGGACCACGGGGCCGGTGAGCCGCTCTGCCGGGAACTGCCCGCGGCCGTCGGTCCCCGCCGGCACGACCTGGCCCGGGTCCCACTGCGCCTGCCGCCGATCGACGAGCAGGGGCAGGGCCACGCTGGCGGTCACCTGGACGCGCCGGCCGAGCGACCATCCGAGCCGCACCTCGGGGGTCGCGTAGAAGAAGAGCGCCGGGTGCTTCTGGACGTAGGGACCGAGCTCGTACGGCGCGTCGCTGCTCGCCATGAACGCGCCGTTCGTCCGCTCGTCGAGGAGCGAGCCGATGAGGGCCCCGCCGCCGAGCCGGAAATGCAGTGGAACGCGGTCGGAGAGCGGCAGCGTGAAGCCGACCCACCCGCCGAGGAGCGCGCCGCGCAGCGACAGCCGATCGTCGACGGTCCCCGGGTTGTCGTCGAGGCCGACCGGCGTCACCGTCGTCGCGCGGCCTTCGAGGCGCTGCGACGCCGCCAGGTGGCCGGCCGTGACGCCGAACCCGAGGCCCATGCCGAGCTCGTAGCCGACCTGGAGCACGGCGGCGCCGCCCGTGCCGAGCGACTCCTCGCAGCTCCGGATGCACGTGCCCGCGACGCCGCCGCCGAAGCCGGGGACGAGCACGACGCTGGTGACGGCCTCGACGACGAGGCGCGACGGGCGCGAGGGCCTGCGCCAGAAGGGCGAGCTCGGGTCGCGCTCCAGCCTCACGCGCGCGACCTCGATCTGGTCGCGCCCGAGGACCACCCGGCGCGACTCCGGCACGAACCCGGGCGCCGCGATCTCCACCTGATGCGCGCCCGCGCGCAGCCGCCCTTCCCACAGGCCCCGGCCCACGAGCACGCCGTCGATAGCCACGCTGGCGTTGACCGGCACCGGCTCGATCCGCAGCGCCGAGGCGAGCTCCTCCGCCGAGAGCGTCAGCGGCACGGTCCTGTCGACCTCGACCTCGACGCGCACAGGCGGCGTGCCGAGGCGCCGCTCGCCGCGCAGCGCGACCGTGTGCTCGCCGGGCGTGAGCAGCCCTTCCCAGGGGGCCTTGGCCATGATGTTGCCGTCCACCAGCACATCCAGCGGGCGGCCCTTCTGCTCGACGACCCGCAGGCGCCCCATGCGCGAGAGCGGCCGGAGCCGCGCATGGACGCGCACGAGCCGGTCGCCCGCGACCTCCACGCGCTGCTCGAACGGCTCGAAGCCCTCCTTGAACACGCGCACCCAGTGGCTGCCCGAGGTGATGCGGAGCGGCGCCGGGAGCGGCGCCTCGCCGCGGCGCCGCCCGTCGACCACGATCGACGCGCCCGGCTCGGCGGCGTCGACCTCGAGGATGCCGACCATCCGGCGCAGGTCGTCGAGCTGGCGCTGCGCCGCCGCCTGCGCCGCGGCGGGCAGCCGGTCGCCGAAGTCGCGCAGCAGCGCCTCGAACATCTCCAGCGCCTCGTCGTGGCGCCCGAGGTGCGTCAGGCAGAGCGCGGCGGCGCTCGTCGCGGTCCAGTTCGTGTAGAGCTGCTGCGCGGCGAGGTACTCGGCGAGGGCCCTGGACCAGTCGCGCCGGTCGTAGAAGGCGAGGCCCCTCCTGTAGTGCTCGGCGGCCCTGTCCCGCGCCGTGGGCCCGGTGGGCTGGGGCGCGTCGTCGGGCTGGGGCACGTCGTCGGCGGGCCGGGGCGCGTCGTCGGCGGGCCGGGGCGCGTCGTCGGCGGGCCGGGGCGTCTCCTGCGGCGCGGCGAGCGCGCAGGGGGCGGCGGCGAGCACGAGCCCCAGGGTCGCGGCCGCGAGGAGGAGACGGCAGCGGGGGCCGCGGTGGTGTTCGCGATGGGTCGGGCGAGAGGACAAGAGGGGCCTCGGTCAAGGGGGCCGGCGCGTAGCTGAGGCAGGGGAGCCTCGCCGGTGCGGTGTGTGGCTGAAGCGGGCGAGCTTCATCAAGGAATCGACGAGATCCGCAGGAGCGCGACGAGAGCGACGCGCGCAGGCGAGGTGCTCGCACCCTGCCGCTGCGGAGTCCATGACACTCCATTACATGATGAGGCGCGGGGGGCGTAGCCTCGATCGGCGCAGGGGACGAGGGGCTCGATCGGGCGTCCCGGCCGTGTGACCGAAGTGGCGGGCTCGGGCGTCAGGATCTAGTCTGGCGCCCCATGATCCCCGCCGGTCCCTTGCCCATCGTCCCGTTCTCCTCGCCCCCACAGCTGACCTGGCGTGTCCCCGGCTCGAAGAGCATCACGAACCGCGCGCTGGTCCTGGCGGCGCTCGCCGACGGCGAGAGCACGCTCGAGGGGGTGCTGCACAGCGACGACACGCGGCACATGCGGTCTGCCCTGGAGGCGCTGGGGATCCGGATCCAGGACGCCGGCCCGAGCACGCTGGTCGTGGAGGGCGGGCGGCACCGGCTGCGCGCGCCGGGGCGCGAGCTGTTCATCGGGAACAGCGGCACCACGGTGCGCTTCCTGGCAGCGCTCGCGTGCCTCGTGCCCGGCGAGGTGGTGCTGGTCGGCGACGAGCACATGGCCAAGCGGCCGATCGCCGACCTGGTCGACGGGCTGAGGCAGCTCGGGGCGGACGTGGAGTGCCCGACAGGGTGCCCGCCGCTCCGCATCCGGGGCGGCCGGCTGAAGGGCGGCACCCTGACGATGCGCGGCGATCGCTCCAGCCAGTACTTCTCGGCGGTGATGATGGCCGGCCCCTTCGCCGAGTCCGCCATCGATCTGCGCATCGCCGGCGAGCTGGTGAGCCGCCCCTACGTCGAGATCACCCGCCGCATGGTCGCGGACTTCGGCGGCCGCATCGACGAGGCCGCGGGCGGGTTCGCGGTCCATCCGGCGCAGGGGTACCGGCCGCGGAGGTACGCGATCGAGCCCGACGCGTCGTCCGCGAGCTACCCGTTCGCGCTCGCCGCGGCCGCGGGCGGCGCGATCACCGTGCCCGGGCTCGGCGAGGGCGCGCTGCAAGGTGACTACCGGTTCGTCGAGCTCCTGGAGCAGGCCGGCGCGCGCGTGACCCGGCAGGCGGACACCACCACGGTCAGCGGCGGCGGCCGCCTGCGCGGCGTCGATGTCGACATGCACCACATCTCGGACACCGTGATGACGCTGGCGGCGATCGCGCCGCTCCTCGAAGGGCCGACGACGATCCGGAACGTGGCGAACATCCGGATCAAGGAGACGGATCGGCTCGCGGCGACGGTCGCGGAGCTCCGCCGTCTCGGGCAGGAGGTGACCCACGGCGACGACTGGCTGCGCATCGAGCCGCGCCCGCTGACGCCCGCGGTGGTGCACAGCTACAGCGACCACCGCATGGCGATGAGCTTCGCGATCCTGGGGCTGTGCCGGCCCGGGGTGACGATCGAGAACCCCGCCTGCGTGGCGAAGACGTATCCGACGTTCTGGGAAGACGTCGAGCGGTGCCGGAGCGTGGTCGGCGGCGGCGCGCTGCCGGGTTGACCGCCGGCGGCGGGCCGGGTCGAGACGTGACGAGCCTCCGGGGAGGCACCGGCGGCCCTGGCGCAGCAGAGCAGCGATCCGACGGCGCTCACGGAGGTGCACGCCGAGGATCTTCGGCCGCGTGACGGTCCCCTGGCCGGAGGGTGACGGTCCGTCATCGGCCGAGGATCGTCGGTCCTCGGCGGCGGGACGAACGGCCCCCGGCCGAGGACGGTCAATCCACGGACACGGGATGAACGACCATGGATGGCTGGAGGGTCAATCCACGGACAGGGGATGATCGACCATGGATGTTGGGATGGTCGAACCCCGGCCGGGGGTGATCCGGCCCGTCCGCACATCTCTACGCAATCATGCTGCGGCTTGCGGCAATCCATTGCGTACTCACCCCTCCGCGCGGATCGCCGGGCCGCGTCTGACCGGACGTTCGGCCGCGGGCATCTTCCTTGAATACGCCCTGCGCAGACCTGCGCGCCGCGCGAGCCGGGATGACCCGCCGTGGCGCGCGCCCCCCAGGAGGAGCCCATGCCGTCGCGAAAGAAGAGCACGAAGAACACCCCGAGCCCCGTGACACCCGCCGGCGCCGAGCCCACGCTCGGCGCCGGCCGCGCGCCGGAGGCCGATTTCGACGACACCATCGCGAAGAACCGCGCGCTGCCCATCCTCGATCCGGCGAGCTTGCCAAGGCCGCCGGCCGGCTTCCGGCCGACGGATCCGGACACGCGCAACCGCCGCCTGCGCAAGGTGTCTTCCGAGCTGCGCGCCGAGGTGCTCGCCGCGCTGCGCGAGGCCGCCGGGCTGGATCTGGCGGCGGACCTCGGGAAGTACGCGCCCGACCCGCAGCGCGCGCCGGCGCTCGTCGAGCGGCTGGAGCGGGTCGGGCGGCTGTCGGCCGCGGTGCAGGCCCTCGCGCTGTATGCCCGCGAGATGGAGCAGATCGCGCTGAGCGACGCCCTCGTGTTCCTGGAGGCGGAGAACAAGCAGCTCGCCAACGCGCTCGAGCACGCACCCGAGCTGGCCGAGCGCTACGCGGCGCTGCGCGCGCTGTTCGAGACGCGGGCGGCGTCCATCGTCGAGGGGCGAGCCCGGGCCGCGAGGGGCGCTGTCGCCGTCGCGCGACCGCCGGTCGCGCAGCCCACGGCCGCGCAGCCCACGGCCGCGCAGCCCACGGCGGCACAGCCGCCGGCCGCGCGACCGACGGCCGCGCCATCACCGGGCGCACAGCCGCCCCAGGCATCTCCGCAGACGGCGTGAGGAGGTGACGTCGATCGCGATCCAGCGCGTCGACCCCCATCGAACAGGCTGAAACCCCGAGAGAACGAGCCACCGGGGCACGGAGGGCACAGAGTTTTCTTTGTTGTTCCTCTGCGTCCTCTGTGCCTCTGTGGTTCACATCTCTTCATTCCTGGGTGTTTCAAGCCGATCGGCGATCGGGGTCTCCACGGCCTGCGCCGGCGGCTCCGGCGCCTTGCGGAACATCCCGGCGAGGATCCGCTCCGCCGCGTCGGCCAGGATGTCGCGCGAGAGCCGGGTCTCCTCGTCGAAGAACCGCGTGGCCACCCCCGCGTCGAGCGCGTGCGTCGCGAGCAGCGCGAACGCCTGCGCCTCGTCGAACGTCGCCTCGGCGGTGAGCACGCGCTTGCCCGGCCTCAGGTCCTCCTGATCGAAGCGACCCTGCCACGCCTCTCCCAGGGTCACCGAGAAGTACTGCGCGGCCACGTTCCCGGGCCGGGCCATGTGCGAGACGGCGACCACCGCCCGCAGCCCGTCGCGCTCCTCGGGGGTCATCTGCCGCCGCCAGCCCTCGACCGTGGCGTGCATCGTCTCGATCTGGTCGCGCGCCGCGTCCTCGGCGTTGCGCAGGACGTCCTCGGTCTGCGCGCGGGCGAAGGTGGTCAGCGCCTCGGGCGCGACGCCGCCGGTCGCGCTCGCCTCGTCGAGGAGCGCGGCCGACGCGTCGAGGATCCGGCGCTGCCGCTCGAGCTGCTCCGGGGTGAAGCCGCGGCGGTCGAGGTCGCCCGCGGCCGCGGCGATGCGCTGCCGGAGCTCGGCCATCCGGCGGCGCCCGCCGCCGTCGAGCGCGCCGCCGTCGAGCGCCCACCGCCGGCCCGAGAGGAGCGCGTGGACCGCCAGGGGGACGTGCGCGATCGCCTTGAGCTCGTGGTAGCGCCGGGTGCGCGCGGGCCCCTCGAACCGCTGGCCGCCGCGCCGCAGGATGAGGCTGTCGTCGATCTGGGCGATGATCGGCTCGATGGTGGCGAGGACGGCCTCCCGGCGCGCGGCGTAGGCGTCGAGGAACGCCTGGTTGAGGTCGCCGAGCGCGTCGCCCGGGGTCAGCGCGGCGCTCCCGGCGTCGCCCTGCGGCGCGGCGTCCGCGGGCTCCGGCGCGTCGCCATCCTCACACGACACCCCGGAAGATGCGCGCTCGATCATCGGCGCGGGATCCATAGCACACGCGCCCGCGCCCGAAGCCGAGGGCAGCTCGAGCGCGCGCGCCGGAGCGCACGCGCGGACCGACGCAGGCGCTCGAGCCCGAGCTCACGCGCGCGCCGCCGGTCAGCGGCGGGGCAGCGCATTCGCGTCGAGCCAGTCGAGCGCCTCGTCCATCACCCGCTCCGCGTCCGGCATCGCTCCGTGCTGCGCGCCGGGCATCTCCCGGTAGACCGCCGGGATCTTCGCCGCCATGAGGCCGCCGGCGCCCTCCTTCATGCGGTACTTCGCGTCGAACTCGCCGCTGATCATCACCGCCCCCCGGATGCCCCGGAGCCGCGCCGCCGAGGGCGTCGTGGGCGCGCCGAGCAGCACGAGCCGCGAGTACCGGTCCGGCCAGCGCTCCGCGAGCCGCTCCGCGATGTAGGCCCCCTGCGAGTAGCCGATGACCACGAGGTCCTCCGCCTCGCCGCCGCACGCCGCGAGCGCGGCCCGGATCCGGCCGTCCTGCTCCTCGGGGTTCGGCGAGTACTTGCTGAACACGCCGTCCCCGCCGCAGGGCACGTTGCCCTGCAGCCCGAGCACCCCGCCGTGCTCCCGCGCCGCACCCTGGATGGCCTGCACATAGCCCAGCCCGTGCCCGCACATGCCGTGCAGGAAGATCATCCGCGGACACGCGCCGCCCGGCCCGGTGACGACGAACGCCGGATGGTCGCCGGGCACAGGCATCTCGGTCGCCACCAGCGGCGGATCGACGGCGCGCTGGTCGACCTCGACCACCGCCGGCTGCACCGGGCGCTCCTCCGCGAGCGCTCGCTCCTCCTTGCCACACCCCGTCGTGAGCACGGCGAGGCCAAACCCGGCGATGGCTACAACGGAAGATTTCATGAAACTGGCGCAATGCCAGGACCGGGCCACGGACGGCGATCGACCGCGCTCATCGCGAGCACGCCGCGGAAATGAGCGCAATTCGCGCGGAAAGCGCGGCGGCGAGCGCGTCGACGCTTCCTCCTTTTCGCCACACCCGGAGCTCCGTCTGTGCGCGCTGTTGACGTGTCCGTTTTGGCGGAACATCTGTCCGTTTTGGTGGATGAGCCTGATTGACATATCTCGAGATGTTCGTCATGGCCGTGCTGCGCGGGCGCGACCGCCTGCGGGCGGCGCTCGCCTCGATGGGCTTCGCGCTCCGCTGACGCGGCGGAGCCCCGCTCGCCACCACGCGCGCGAGCGAGCGACAGAGTGCGCGCGGAGCAACACCCGAGCAGCAGGCCCTGGTGCCTCGCCAGCAACGAAGGACGTCGCCGGCCGGAGAGGGGCAGTGAGCGCGTGATGGCATATCGGCTGCATTCCGTGAAAGTCGGCCTGAGCAAGGGAGTCGCCGATCATGAGCGAGCTACTGGAGCCTGAATCAAACGCGGGAGAGGGTGGACGCGTCCTCGACGGGAGCGACACGCTGGCGCTGGAGGCCGACGTGCTGGTCATCGGCGGCGGGCCTGCCGGGACCTGGGCGGCGCTCGCCGCAGCGGCGAAGGGCGCCCGGGTGGTGCTCGCGGACAAGGGGTATTGCGGCAGCAGCGGCGCCACCGCGCCGTCCGGGGTCGGCGTGTGGTACGTGCCGCCGGTCCCCGAGCTGCGCGAGGCAGCCAAGGCCAGCCGCGAGGGCCTGGGCGGCTTCCTCGCGGACCGGGGCTGGATGGACCGCGTGCTCGATCGGACGTGGTCCAGCGTGAACGACCTCGGGACCTGGGGTTACCCCTTTCCGACAGACGACGGCGGCCAGCCCGTGCGCCGCAGCCTGCAGGGGCCCGAGTACATGCGCCTCATGCGCAAGCGCGTGAAGCTCGCGGGCGTCCGCATCCTCGACCACAGCCCCGCGCTCGAGCTCCTGGTCGACGCGGACGGCGCTGTCGCCGGCGCCGCCGGCGTCTGCCGGCAGCTCGGGCATCGGTGGACGGTGAAGGCCGGGGCCGTCGTCATCGCGACCGGCGGGTGCGCCTTCCTGAGCAAGGCCCTCGGCACGAACGTGCTCACCGGCGACGGCGGCCTGATGGCCGCCGAGGTGGGCGCCGAGATGTCAGGCATGGAGTTCTCCAACGCGTACGCGATCGCCCCGGCGTTCGCGTCGGTCACGAAGACCCTCTTCTACAACTGGGCGACGTTCTACTACGAGGACGGGCGCGTCATCGAGGGGGCCGGCTCGCAGCGCGGGCGGTCGGTGATCGCGGAGACGCTGCTCACGCAGCCTGTCCACGCCCAGCTCGACAAGGCCGACGAGGCGCTCCAGGCGTGGATGCGCAAGGCCCAGCCGAACTTCTTCCTGCCGTTCGACCGCGCCGGGATCGACCCCTTCCGGCAGCGCTTCCCCGTCACGATGCGGCTCGAGGGCACCGTGCGCGGCACCGGCGGGATCCGCATCACCAGCCAGGCCTGCGCGACCTCGGCGCCGGGGCTCTACGCCGCCGGCGACGCCGCCACGCGGGAGCTCATCTGCGGCGGCTTCACGGGCGGCGGCAGCCACAACGCCGCGTGGGCCATCTCCTCGGGCCAGTGGGCCGGCGAGGGCGCCGCCCTGTTCGCGCGCGGCGTCGGCGCCCGCGCCGGTCAGCGCAAGGTCGAGGGCGCCGGCCGCGCGGCGCTCCCCGCGGCGGGCGGGACGAGGCCGATCGACGCCGAGGGCGTGATCCGGTCGGTGCAAGACGAGGTGTTTCCGTACGACAAGAACCTCTTCCGCACCGAGCGCGGGCTCGCGGTCTCGCTCGACCGGCTCGACGCGCTCTGGCGCGACGTGCGCCAGGCGCGGCCCGCGGCCGAGGTGCGCGAGGCCGTGCGGGCGCGGGAGGGCGCGGCCATGGTCGCCACCGCGCGCTGGATGTTCAACGCGGCGCGCGCGCGCACCGAGACGCGCGGGATGCACAAGCACAAGGACCATCCGGGCCTCGATCCGGCGCAGCAGCGGCGCCTGATCACCGGGGGGCTCGACCAGGTCTGGGTCCGCGCCGAGTCGCCCGCGCCGACGTCGATCGGCGCGGCCGCCGTGGAGGCGCACGCGCCATGATCGAGCTCGTCAGCGACGCCCGGTGCATCGGGTGCGATCTCTGCGTCGAGGTCTGCCCGACCAACGTGTTCGATCGGGTGCCCGGCGGCGCGCCCGTGATCGCGCGGCAGAGCGACTGCCAGACGTGCTT
The DNA here is from genome assembly GCF_051474675.1 of Sorangium sp. So ce406. Classification (NCBI taxonomy): domain Bacteria; kingdom Pseudomonadati; phylum Myxococcota; order Polyangiales; family Polyangiaceae; genus Sorangium; species Sorangium sp. So ce406. The sequence goes on from NZ_CP150340.1 coordinate 4,122,985, forward strand.
CATGTGCGAGGCCTACTGCCCGGTGGACGCGCTCTACGTGGCGCCGGAGGCCGAGCGGCCCGTCCCGGTGGACGAGGAGCAGCTCTCGGCGTCCGGGCTCCTCGGGAGCTACCGCGCCGCGGTGGGGTGGGGGACCCGCCGCAAGCCGGGCGCCGAGGCCGACCAGACCTTCCGCGTCCTCGAGGTCGCGCGCCGCGGCTGACGCCAGCGCCGCGCGCTCCTCTCCTCCCGCGCCGTTTCCGCCTTGGCGACGGGAATTTTCCGCCCTCGCGCCATTCGCGCTCGTGGTGAGCCGGTTCGGGGGCGTGCGGCTACTGCCTGACAGACGTGCGCTTGGCTGGCTGGGTCGAAGTGCCCACCGAGATCTCTGCGACCTCCGCGGACATCCGTGGTGGTCGCCGTGCCGGGCATCCGGGCAACCCAGCTCGGGAGCGTCCGATGCGATGTTGACTTCACTCAAGGTCATCTGGTGGGCTCCTCCCGGGCCGTGCGCGCTGACCGCCTTGCGCCGGGAACCTCGGCTCGGTACTGTGCTCGCTCCTCACGATCGACCCGCGAAAGCCACGAGCCCTCGGAGCGATGACGTTGTGCGTAGAGCCAGCCTTGCCGTCGCTCCGTCCGAGCGTGGCGGTACTGACGATAGCGAGGTGGTTCGCGCGCTCATCGCAGGAGAGCCGTGGGCGGCAGCCGCGGTGTGGAACGCGCACGCGCCCAAGGTGTTCCGGATCGTCGCGCGCGTGCTCGGGCCGGGCGCCGACGCAGAGGACGTCACGCAGGAGGTCTTTGTTCGCGTGTTCTCCAGGGTGTCCGGGCTGAGAGACCCCGATGCGCTGGGGAGCTTCGTGTTCTCGGTGACCGTTCGACTCCTGAAGTGGGAGCTCCGCCGCAGGCGCGTGAGGCGCATCCTCCAGCTCGCGGACACTGCCGAGCTCCCGGAGCAGGCGGTCGCGCCGGCGGACAGCGAGGCGCGCGAGGCGCTGGGACGCCTCTATGCGATCCTCGACACGCTGAGCGCAGACGACAGGACTGCGTTCGTGCTCCGCCACATGGAGGGGATGAGCCTGCCCGAGATCGCGGAGGCAACCGGGATATCGCTGGCCACCGTGAAGCGCAGGCTCAGCCGGGCAACGGAGCGTGTGTCGTCCGAGGTCGAGAAGGACATGTCTCTCGGCGCTTACTGCATGAGAGGGGAGGCGCGGGATGACTCTTGACGACGAGAAGGACCCGGCACTCAGCCCGAAGGCCGCGCGCGCGATCGAGCTCGCGCGCCAGTCGCTCGGCGTGATGTCTCCCCAGCAGCGCGTCCAGGGGCTGCTCCGCGTGACGGAGCGGACGGCGAGGCGCCCGGGCTTCCGGCTGTCGCCCCTCCGGGGCGGAGCGCTCGCGCTCGCCGTGGCCGCGGCTGTCGCTGTCGGCGTCAACGGGTGGCCGCAGCGAGGAACGGGCTCGGATCGGCTCTCCTACGAGGTGGAGGGCGGCGCCGTGCAGCAGGACGGCTCCGTCCACGCGGACACGTCGAGCCGTCCGAAGGTCCGGTTCTCCGACGGCACCGAGGTTCAGCTCGCCGAGATGGCGCGCGCGCACATCGTGTCGGTGAACGAGCAGGGCGCCAGGGTCGCCCTCGACCGGGGAGAGGTCCACGCGCGCGTTGTCCATCGGTCGGAGGCGCAGTGGCTGTTCGACGCGGGGCCGTTCCTCGTGACCGTGACCGGGACGGCCTTCGCGCTTTCCTGGACGCCGGAGGACGAGCGCCTCGATCTGCGGCTCGAGAACGGCGCCGTCGTCGTCAGCGGGCCGCTGGCCGGCGAGCCGATCGCGGTGCGCGCCGGGCAGTGGCTGACGCTGCGGCGGCGCACGGGAGAGGTGCTCCTGCGGGATCTCGATCTCCAGAAGGGCGCGGAGGCGTCGCCGGCGCCCGCCCTGCCGTCGCCCGACCGCGCCGAGGAGCCCGGCGCAGCGCCGGCTCCGGATGCCCCCGGGCCGGCCGCGGACCCGACCGCGGCGGCGCCCGCGGACCCGACGGCGGCGGCGCCCGCGGCCGAGCCGAGGCGCGACTGGGCCGGGAAGCTCGCGGCCGGGAAGCTCGACGTCATCGTCGACGAGGCGCAGCGCCGCGGGCTCGACGCCTCGCTCGCGGAGAGCAGCAACGAGGAGCTCTCGGCCCTCGCGGACGCGGCGCGCTACACGCGGCGGAATGACATCGCGCGGCGGGCGCTCCTCGCCCAGCGCCGGCGCTTTCCGGCGACGCAACGGGGCAAGGAGGCGGCCTTCCAGCTCGGCCGCCTCGCGGAGACCCAGGAGGGAGGCGCCGCGGCGCTCGCCTGGTTCGAGACCTACCTCAAGGAGGCGCCGCAGGGGGCTTACGCCTCCGAAGCGCTCGGGCGCAAGATGGTGATCGTGCAGCGGCTCCACGGCGACGCGCAGGCCGAGGCCGTCGCGCGGGCGTATTTGCGCCGGTTCCCGGGCGGAACCTACGCGCAGGCAGCGCGGGCGCTCGTTCGGACGCCGTGAGGTTCGCGCGGGCGCAGGCGCTGGCCGGGGCCCTGACGCTCCTCCTCTGCGCGGCGAGCCCCGCGGCGTCGGCGGAGCCTGCGCGGGTGGTCCTCGTGCGGCCCGGCGCCGCCGATCCGTCGATCTCCGAGGCGCTGATCCGCATCCGCGGGGAGCTCGTCGCCGATGGATTCGACGTGGAGCTGCTCGATGCGCAGTCGGCCTCCGCCCCCCGGCCGACAATGGACGACGCCGGGCAGCAGGCCGGCTCCGCGGCCCTGATCGGGCTGTTCCTGGCGCCGGACGGCCAGGCCGCCGAGCTCTGGGTGGTCGACCCGCAGACGAACAGGACGCTCGTGCGGCGGATCGACACGCGCGGCGAGGCGCGGGAGCACATCGTCGAGGTGCTCGCCGTGCGCGCCGTCGAGCTGCTCCGCGCGAGCCTGCTGGAGCTCCTGATGTCCTCGCGGCGCTCCGCGGCGCCGCCCGGTGACGCCGCGCCGCCTGCGAGCGAGGCGAGCCCGCACGTGTCTCGACCGGCAGCGCCGTCGCTCGATCAGCAGTCGCGCCGATCGATGTGGGGCGTCGAGCTGGGGGGCGGGCTCCTCGCGAGCCCGGGGGGCATCGGCCCGGCGCTGCTCCTTGTCGCGCGCCTGCGCGTCGCGCCGCTCGGGCCGAGCAGTCCACTCGAGGGGCGCCTCTCGCTCGCCGGGCTCGGGACGGCGCCGCGCGTCGCCGGGCCGCAGGCCAGCGCGACCGTGCAGCAGCGGCTCGGGCTCGTGGAGCTCGCGGCGCTCCCCTGGCCCGAGCTGCGCTTGCGGCCGAGGTTCTCGGTGGGCCTCGGGGCGCTCCACGTCGCCGTCGACGGCGAGGCCTCGTGGCCGTACCGGGGCGGCCACAGCGCGCGGTGGGCGTTCGCCGCGGACGCCGGCGCCGGCGTCGAGCTCGGGATCACGCGGCGGCTCGACGTCGTGGTCGAGGCGCACGCGCTCGTGGCGCACCCGTATCCGGTGGTCCGCTTCGCCGAGACCGAGGCGGCGAGCGGCGCGCGCCCGGCGCTGCTCGGCAGCCTCAGCCTCGTGGGGTGGCTGTGATCATCGGAGGACGAGCGGCGTCGCGGCGCGCGCCCGGCGGTGGAGCTTCCCGGGGCGTCGTCGCCCGCGCCGGCCGCCGCCGCGTGGACAGGTCGTCGATGTGGCCGAGCAGGTCCCACGCCTGCGGAGAGGCGCCCGGCGTCACGGCTCCGGGCCGCCGGTGGTGCCCGCGCCTGTGTCGGCTCCGACCGGGTTCAGCCTGAACTGCTGGCTGGTGGCGCCGTTGGAAGCCCTCTGGAAGAGGGCGGTCCCGTTGCCGGGCGGCGAGCCGTAAGCGTCGATGACCTTGCCGCTGAGGCGCGACGTGATGCGGACGGCGCCGCCGCCGAGATCGGTGACGGACCATTGCTGGTTGCGGTTGCCATGGCAGGTGAACTGGACGATGACGGCGCCGTCGGCGGTCGACCCGCTGCGGACGTCGAGGCACTTGTCGCTGCTGACGTTGCGGATCCGGTAATACCCGCCGTCCGCCGCCTCGAAGCGGAACTGCTGGTTGGTGCCGCCGTTGCAATCCCAGAGTTGCACGACGACATCGTCGGCCGCGGCCACGGCGGCGTCGACGTCCACGCAGCGCCCGCTCTGGACGCCGACCAGGTTGTAGGGGGTGTCCGTCGAGACGTCCGCCGCGACCTCCGCCGGGACGGCGTGCTGGGAGAGCTCGGCGACCTCCGCCGCGCCGAGCGCGCGGCTGTAGATCGCGATGTCGTCGACGTCCCCGACGAGGAGCCGACCGTCCTCTGGCCGTCGGCCGACGTAGAGGCTCGTCGCGCCGGGCGAGATCGTCCTGTCGATGGGCGCGGTGTCGTGGAGGCGCCCGTCGATGTAGAAGCTCACGGTCAGCGCGTCGCCGTCGACGACCCCGGCGGCGTGCGTCCACCGCTGGAGCTCCAGGCAGGGACACTGCATGTGGTGGTAATCGCTGAGCTCGGGGCCCTTCCAGAACCCGAAGCGGATGCCCGGCGCCTCGCCCTCGTAGTCGACGTCGAGCTCCCATCCGCCGGTGTCCTCCGCGCTGATCACGGTCCGCAGGGTGTCGCCGGCGGGCGGCTCGTCGGTCAGCACGCGGACCCACGCCGAGACGGTCCAGCTCGGCGTGGCGTTCGGGAACTCGCCCACCGTCATGAACTCGCCCTCGTCGAGGTGCAGCGCACGCCCGAACCGGCCGTCCTCCACCCACGTGCCGCCGGTGAGCTCGCCGTCGTGCCGGTTGCCGGACCGGTCGTTCACGACCGTCCCTTCGCCCTCGTCGAACGTCCAGTACGCGACGAGGCCCTCGGCCAGCGTCGGCGCCGCCAGCTCGACGGCGTCGAGCGGCCCCTTCGCGCAGGCCGCGAGCCCGAGCGACGCGACAGCGGCCAGGCATCGGGGCGCCGCGCGTCCGCCCGCGATCGCCGCTGCGCTGAGCGTCCTGGTGATGGCGCGGTGCGGTGTGCGCGACTGCTGCATGTCGGCCCTCTTGCGTACCCCAGACTCATCCGCTTCACCATAAAACTGAGCTGGCATGCCAGCTGGCCTCGCTGTGTTGCTCGGAGCACAGCCGCGTTCTCGCGAGGGGTGTTCAAATTTCCAGCCCATCGAGAAAACGCACGACATGAGCGGTCGAGGTGATTGAGTCTGCGCCGATGTCACAACCTAGGCCAGCAACCAGAACATCATGCCGCTCACGGCCTGGCGGCGAACCGCCGACCGGAGGCGGAGCGGCAACGCGAGGTAATTCATGAGGCGCCCTGTTCTCTCGATCTGTTTCTCGCTCGCTGCCGGGCTCGTGGCATGCGGGTCGAGCGATACCGGCGCCGGCGGCGTCGGCGGCGACGGCACCGGCACATCGTCCGGAGGCGACGCGACCGGCACGTCGTCCGGAGGCGGCGCGACAGGCACGGCGTCGTCCGGAGGCGGCGCGACAGGCACGGCGTCGGGCGGCGGCGCTGCGTCGGGCAGCGGCGGCGCGGGCGCGGGCCCCGGCGCGGGCGGCGGCGGGGGCGTGCCCGCGCCGACGGGGTTCGCGCAGATGGAGGACCTCGACCGCGGCGTCGTGGCCGTTCCCACCGACGGCGGCATCTACGTGGGCTTCCGCCTGTTCGGCTACGATCCCGACGACATCGCATTCAACGTCTACCGGGACGGCACCAAGGTCAATGACGCGCCGATCACGGACTCCACCAACTTCGTGGACCGCGGCGGCTCTCCGAGCTCGGTCTACACGGTGCGGCCGGTCGTCGGCGGCGTCGAGCAGGGCGAGTCGGAGGCCGCGTCCGTGTGGAAGGATGGATCCCTGTCCATCCAGACGACGCCGCCGCCCGCCGGGGACGGCTACACGTACTCGAGCGGCGACGGCAGCGTGGGGGACCTGGACGGCGACGGCCGGTACGAGATCGTCGTCAAGTGGGATCCGTCGAACCTCCAGGACAACTCGAAGGCTGGCCGCACCGGCAAGACCTACCTGGACGCGTACACGCTCGACGGCGAGAGGCTCTGGCGCATCGACCTCGGCGTGAACATCCGGGCGGGGGCGCATTACTCGCCGTTCCTCGTCTACGATCTCGACGGCGACGGGAAGGCGGAGGTGGCCGTCAAGACCGCCCCGGGGACGCGCGACGGCAAGGGCGAGCTCCTGAGCAAGGGGCCCGCGGCCGGCGACGACGACGCCAGGGACTACCGCAACGGCGACGGCTACATCCTGACCGGCCCGGAGTACCTCACCGTGTTCTCCGGAGAGACCGGCGCCGAGCTCGCCACGACGGAGTTCAAGGTAGGGCGCGACGACCCGTGCAGCTGGGGCAACAACGAGTGTTACGGCAACCGCGTCGACAGGTTCGTCGGCACGATCGCGTTCCTCGACGACACTGGGCGTCCGAGCGCGGTGTTCGGGCGCGGCTACTACGCGCGCACCACGCTCTCGGCCTGGAACTACCGCGACGGCGCGCTCTCGAACCTCTGGACGTTCGACTCGAGCTCGAGCCGCGACAACGGGAAGTTCGCCGGCAAGGGCGCCCACTCCATCAGCGTCGCGAACGTGGACGACGACCCGCAGCAGGAGATCATCAACGGCGGCGCCACCTTCGACCACGACGGCACGGGCCTCTGCACCGTGGACTACTACGCTCACGGCGACGCGCTGCACGTCACGGATCACATCCCGTCGCGCCCCGGCCTCGAGGTGTTCATGCCGTACGAGGGCGGGGAGTCGCCCGCGTACGCCATGCGCGACGCGCGCACGTGCGAGGTCATCTGGCGCGGGCCCGGCAACGGCGGCGAGGAGGGGCCTGGCCGGGGCGTGGCGGCGGACGTCGATCCGCGCAACCCCGGGAGCGAGGCGTGGGTGAACAACAGCCAGCTGCTGAGCGGCTCGGACGGCAAGAGCGTCGGGAACCGCCCCGCGTCGAGCAACTTCCTCATCTGGTGGGACGCGGACCTGAGCCGCGAGCTCCTCGACGGCAACGGCATCCGCCAGGCCGACGGCGAAGGCGGCAACTTCACGGCCGACGGGTGCGCCGCGAACAACGGCACGAAGAGCAACCCGACCCTCAGCGCCGATATCCTGGGCGACTGGCGCGAGGAGGTGATCTTCCGCTGCGGCAACGCGATCCGCATCTTCACGACGAGCCAGCTCGCGAAGAACCGGATCCACACCCTGATGCACGATCCGCAGTACCGCGTCGCCATCTCGTGGCAGAACGGCGCCTACAACCAGCCGCCCCACCCGAGCTTCCACATCGGGGAGGGGATGGCCCCGGTGCCGAAGCCGGACATCCACGTCCGCTGAGACACCCCGGGCCGCCGCGGCCCTCCGAGCACGTCGTCACCGGACGACAGCCGAGCCTTGCTGTCGTCCGGTTCCAGCCAGCGATCCCTGCGGCGCGATCACGATGGGGCCGGCGCCCCTGGGGATGAACCCGTCGACTGGGTTGACCTGGCCGTCGTGGCGGTCAGGGCTGCGCCACCTCGACGGACTGCACGTCGAGCTGGATGAGCTGACCGACATAAGGCTCGGGCGCCGGGGCGATGCCGTCCACGACCAGATGCTTGAAGTTGGCGATCTCTATGCCGTTCTGACCGTCGCCCAGGAAAGACACGGTGGCTCCACCCCGGATGGGAATGGTCTTCGTGTGGTCGATGAGGAACGTGTCGTGACCCACGTTGGGGCTGTCGTTGAGGTAATAGACCTCCGGCGGATCGGAGACAGTGAAGCTGTAGACGTTGTACGTCGCGTCGTCGGGCGTGCCGCCCACGCGAAAGTGCATGCCGTCGGGCGTGCCGCCCCGGTACCTCATCGGCTCGACGACGCCGCGTAGCCGGACCGTCACCTGATAGATCGTGTCGGGCGAGCCGCCGAACGTCCTTGTCTCGTCGACGTGCGCGGACGTCGAACACTCGTCGCTGCCGCCCGGATCGCGATCGCACGGCATCTCCCAGCGGAAGCCGTCGATGCTGGCGGCCGCGGCGAGCGGGTCTTCGCCGCTGCCGCCGCTGCCGCCTTCCCCGCCGCTGCCGCCTTCCCCGCCGCTGCCGCCTTCCCCGCCGCTGCCGCCGGACCCGCCGGAGCTCGCGCTGCTGGAGGCGCTCGTGCTGGTGGACGCATCGGCTCCCCCGCCCGGACCGCCAGCGCCCGTGGAGCTGGAGGTGCCCTGGTCTGCCGGAGGCGGGTCGGCATCGGAGCCACAGGCAAGAGCTACCATCATCACAGGGATCGTAAGAAGAGATACTCTCATAGGATACCACTCCGGCGAGGGCGCCGGTGTAAAGGCTGAAGCTGCTGGACGTCGTCTCGTCCACATCGAAGCAGCCGGTGTGTCCCCCCCGGGGGGTGGCTACGTCAGGTTGGTGAGCGGCCCGGTGCAGTACCGCGGGTCGCCGAACGTGTCGCGGGTGTCGCCGAACAGGTTCAAGATCGAGACGAGCAGGTTGTTGTGCGGGAGGTTCGGGTACCGGAGCCAGCGCCCGGTGCGCAGGCCGCCGCCGCCGCCGGCCAGCAGGAACGGCATGTTCGTCTTGTTGTGGCTCGGCGGATCCGAGAGCTCGGAGCCGAAGAAGACGACGCTCTCGTCGAGCAGCGAGTGGCCGCCCATGTCGACCTTCTCCATCTCCTGCAGGAGATAGAGGTGCTGCTTCGAGTACCAGTTGCAGATGCGCTCGCACTCGTCCGGCTTGAAGCCGCCGTCGTGCTGGTAGTAATGGTGGTGCTCGGTCAGGTTGAGCCAGGGGAAGGTGTGCTTCGCCTCGGTGTCGCTCCACTGCAGCGTGCCGACCGCGGTGATGTCGCAGGCGAGCGACATCACCAGCATATCCATCATGAGCTTGCCGACCTTGGGGATCGCCGCGTCGGTCGAGGTGTCCTTGATCGAGCCGTTGTCCGAGGAGTTGAGCCCCGTGCGCGGATTGTAGTCGGACGTGTCGACCCGCTCCGGCGCCTTGCACGCGCTCGTCTCGACCGGCACGTTGTTGAGGCTCATCTCGATCTCACGGATCTTCGTCAGGTGCTGGTCGATCTTCTGCTTGTCGGCGGCGCCGAGCCGCGAGGACAGGGCGGAGTAGCGCCCGTCGAGGAAGTCGAGGATCGATCGCTTTCGCGCGAGGCGACGGGCGGCATCGTTGCCGGCGGTGGGATCCAGCGTGCCGAAGAGCTCGGTGAAGATCTCCACCGGATCGAGGCGCGGCGGGATCGGCTTGAACGGCGCGGTGGTCTCGAAATTCGCGGCGTTCATCGGCGACACCAGGCCGTGGGACTTGCCCGTCGCCCAGCGCACCGCGATCTCGATGCTCGCCTTCGCCTTCTGACCGGCGGAGATCCGGGAGGCGATCACCTGATCGATGGAGGGTCCGTTGCCGTAACCGCCGTTCGAGGAGCCCTCCTGAGCCGTGCCCGTGAGCCAGGCGATGATCCCGCTCTGGTGCTGCTCACCGCGCGCGCTCTTCAGGTCGAGGCCGTCGACGACGAGCAACCGGTCCTGCACCGGCGCGAGCGGCGACAGGATGGGGCCCAGGGTGAAGCTCGTCTCGCTGCCTGTCGGCCGCCAGCGGTTGATGACGGTCCCGCCCGGCGTGTAGACCGAGAGGAAGCGCTTGGCGGGAGCCGGGGCCGCGCGCGCCGTGCGCTCGGGGCCCATGATCTCCAGCCAGGGGAGCGCGATGGCGATGGCGCCAGCACCGCGCAGCACGGCACGTCGGCTCAAGCGAAAGTTCGACATCACCATCACTCCTCTCGGGCAGCCATGTAGTGGAAAGCGTCCGTCTGCGTGAGCTCGATCAGGAGCTGCTTCACGTTGTACCCGGACGCCTTGAAGGCGGCCGTGACGTCCGTCTTGGTGCAAACGTCCTCGGAGCGCAGCGTGAGACCATAGCCGTACTCGGCCCAGCGCGAGGCGAAGCAGCTCAGCACGTCCTCGTTCTCGGCGAGCTCCCGCACCAGCTCGATCGGCCCGCTCACCGTGACGTCCGTGCCCGGGACCCCGCCGCTCGCGTCGATCTGCACGTCGTTCTCCGTCGTGCGGAACTGCCCGACAGCGTCGTAGTTCTCGAACGGAAACCCGGCCGGATCCAGGAACTGGTGGCACCCCGCGCAGACAGGATCCTGGCTGTGCTGGCTGAAGCGGTCCCGCGCCGTCGCGCCGGTGTACGGATCCGGCGGCTTCACCCGCTCCAGGATGTCGCCGGTGGGGAGCGGGATCTTCTGGCACATCAGCTTCTGGATCACGAACGAGCCGCGGATCACGGGGTTGGTCGTGTTCGAGTGCGTCGTCCCGGCCATCACGCCCGCCTGGGTGAGGAGCCCGAGGCGCTGGGTGGTGTCGAGCTGCACCTGCTGGAACTCGTCGCCCGTCACGCCCTCGACGCCGTAGAACTTCGCGAGAGGACCGTTCATGAACGAGTACGGGGCCGTCAAGATGGCCGGCCAGGTGCCGGTCCCCTCGAAGATCTCGTGCTCGAGGAACCGCTGCGTCTCTTCGCGCATGAACGAGCCGAGCGTCCGCGAGAAGGTCGGGAACGCCTCCGCGCTTCTCTCGAGGTCCGCGAGGTTGCTGATGGGGAGCAGGTTGTCGAAGAAGAACCGGACCGTGGTCCGGAACCGAGGGTCCTCGATCATGCGCTCGGCGTGCGCCCGCACGCCCTCCTTCGTCGAGAGCTCGCCTGCCTGCGCCGCCCTGCGCAGCTCGTCGTCGGGCATCGTGCCCCAGAGCAGGTACGAGAGCCGCGTCGCCATCTCGTCGCCCGTGGGCCGGCGGAGCTCGGGGCGTTCCGGGTCGGGTGTGCCCCATTCGATGCGGTAGAGGAAATCGGGCGATTGAAGCAGCCCCTCGATCACCGTGGCGATGCCCACGTCGAACGTCGCATCCGTCCGCCCGACGGCGTAGAGCGCGAGGAGCTCGTCCGCCTCGCCGGCGGCGAGCGGCCTTCGGTAGGCGAGCGGCGCGATCCGCTCGATGATCGTGCGCGCGCACGCTTCCTCGCTCTCCCTCGTCACGCTGCTCGCGCACGGGGCGAGCTTCGCGAGCGCCTCCTTCGTGGCTGTCGCGCGCCGGGCGACGCCCTCCGCGACGGTGCCGAGCTGCTCGGCCAGCAGGCTCGAGACCGACAGGGCGTCGGCGTCGTTGCCAAAGCCGTTTCCGACATCCTCGCTCGGCAGCGAGAAGGCTGGCTCGGTCGTGTCGCCGAAGAGGTCGCGAACCGTCTTGTTGTACTCGAACCGTGTCAGCCGCCGCAGCGGCGCCCGGCCGGGGTGAATCGCGCCATCCTCGCAGGCGCTCGGGTCGACCGTGGTGGGGGTCTCGGCGTCAGGCTCGCCCACGCCGCCCGCGTTGCCCCCGTTGCCCACGTTTCCAGTGCAACCGCTGGCCACGATCAACGCGATCGGGACAGCTGACCTGAGGCCTCTGAGAGGCCTCGCCTGCTCATGGTTCAAGGATGTGTACATCGATGCCGCTCTTCGCCCGCTCAGGGCGCGCTGAAGTCCCATCATCGAACAACAAGAATTCTTTTATGAGTACAAATTGTCATGCTGCCCTCCCCCCGGGAGGGCCCTGCTGGTGTGTACGACGTGTCGGCGCCGTTCGAGCTGACCAGTGCTCCGGTGAGAAAGTCAGGGAATCATGTCGAGGGACGTGCTGTGTTCCGGCGGGCGCGCCATCGCCGATCTGCCCCCGACGAGCCGTGACGCGCCGCTCCCTGGCGGCGGACTGGCCGGGAGGGATGAGCGAAAGCAGGAGCCAGCGGAGCACTCGTCAGGCAGTAGCGGTTCGCCCTCGGATCGGCTCACCGCGAGCGTGAATACAGCGGAGATGGAGCTTTGTTTTGAGGGCGTAGCCCTGCGGGCGGGCGAGGTGCGGCCTGCGCAACACGAGGTGCTGGCGGCGTGCTCGTGACGCAGCACCCGGCGGGCGACGCCCGGCAGGAACCCGTGGAAAACGCTGGCACGGCGCGTGCGACGTGAGGGGGTCGACGTGGGCGTCGACGGGCGCGGGCGAGGACGTCCCGCCGCCGAGAGCGCCCGGCAACCCTCTTCTCTCCGGAGCCGTCGCATGAGTGGACTCAGTCTCGTCTTCGATACGCCGCAGCTCGCACAGGACTACGAGGTACGCAGCGCCGAGCGGCAGTTCCGCCACGGCCAGCGGCTGATCGCCGAGCTCGGCGTGCGCGCCGGCGAGCGCGTGCTCGACATCGGGAGCGGCACCGGGCTGCTCGCAGAGCACGTGGCGGGTATCGTCGGGCCCACGGGCCAGGTGCTCGGCATCGACCCGCTGCCGCTGCGGATCGAGATCGCCCAGCGCAAGGCCAAGGCGAACCTCTCGTTCCGGGTCGGCAACGCCTACGCGCTCGACGAGCTCCCCTCGGGCAGCTTCGACGTCGTGTACCTCAACGCCGTCTTCCACTGGCTCCCCGAGAAGACCGAGCCGCTGCGGCAGATCCATCGCCTGCTCAAGCCGGGTGGGCGGGTCGGGCTCACCACGGGCGCGAAGGACCACCCGAACCGGCTGCAGGCCATCAAGCGGCAGGTGCTGTCGCGGGAGCCCTACGCGCGCTATCCGGAGTCCAAGGCCGGCACGCCCCACTGGGTCACGGCCGATGAGCTCTCGAGCCTCCTCGGCGGCGCCGGCTTCGCCGTGCAGAAGATCGAGGCCCAGGAGAACGTCCACTACCAACCTGACGGACGCGCGGCGATCGCCTTCTCGCAGGCGAGCTCGTTCGGCAATTTCCTCGGTCACCTGCCGGAGTCGCTGCGCACCCAGGCCATCGAGGACATCCAGCGCGAGCTCGAGGCGTTCCGGACGCCCGAGGGCATCCGACTCGAGGGAAAGCGCCTCTTCGCCATCGCCCACAAACCCGCGTCGCACTGAGCAGTCCACCGGCCCGTCGAGCTCCGCGCCGCGGCGTGATGTCGCGGTGCGGACCGGCCGACCCCGCAATCAGGAGAACTCCGCATGAGCGCCACAGTGAACCAGAGCAGCAATGTCCTCGAGATCGTGCCGATCGCCGGCCGGATCGGCGCGGAGGTGCGCGGCGTGCGCCTCTCGGCCGATCTCGACCCCGCGACGGTGAGCGAGATCCGGAAGGCGTGGCTGCGTTACAAGGTGATCTTCTTCAGGAACCAGCACCACCTCGACGATGCCGGTCAGCAGAGGCTCACCGCGCTGTTCGACGGCAAGCCCGTCGCGCACCCGACGGTGCCGGTCGTCCAGGGCACCGACTACATCCACGAGCTCGACTCGCGGTACGGCGGCCGCGCGAACTCATGGCACACCGACGTCACGTTCGTCGACGCGTACCCGAAGGCCTCGATCCTGCGGGCGCTCGTGATCCCCGCCCACGGCGGCGATACGGTCTGGGCCAACACGGTCGCGGCGTACCAGGACCTGCCGCCCGCGCTGCGCGAGCTCGCGGACAAGCTGTGGGCGGTCCACAGCAATCAGTACGACTACCAGGCGCGGAAGCCGCAGTCGTCGGCGGACGACGTGCGGCGGTATCAGGAGGTGTTCACGTCGACGGTCTACGAGACCGAGCACCCCGTCGTGCGCGTCCACCCCGAGACCGGGGAGCGGTCGCTGGTGCTCGGCCACTTCGTCAAGAACCTCCTCGGCGTGTCGTCGTTCGACTCCGCGCACCTCTTCCAGGTGCTCCAGGAGCACGTCACGCGCCTCGAGAACACCGTCCGATGGCGCTGGGCCGTGGGCGACGTGGCGGTCTGGGACAACCGCGCCACCCAGCACTACGCGATCAACGATTATGGCGATCAGCTCCGCGTGGTGCGCCGGGTGACGGTCGACGGCGACGTGCCGGTCGGCATCGACGGCCGACGCAGCGTCACCCGCAAGAAGGCGCCGCGCGTCGCTGCGACGAGGACCGAGAGCGCCGGCGTCCCGGCGGCTGCCACGGCGTAGCGCGGCGAGCAGCGGCAAGGGGACACCGCCTGGGCGCCGGCGGGACCAGCTTTCCGGGGCGCAGCGCCCGGGCCGGCGGCGGCCGACGGATGGGTCCTTGACGGCGGGGATCGCGTGCGCTTCATCTGCGGCGGAGGAGTGCCGCGTGGGTACAGCGAGCAAGCGCGACGACGCCCGAGGGGGAGAGCAGAGCACGGCGCACGTCGTGGTGATCTTGCTGATCGTGGCCTTCGGCGTGCTCGCGTTGCCGTGGATGGTCCTGCGCAAGCTGGAGGGCCGCGCGCTGCCGCCGGGCGGCAGCCTGGGCTCCGGCGTCACGGCCGATGACCTCGCCCAGGGCGGCAAGATCTACTATCGCTCGTGCACCAGCTGCCACCAGGCGAGGGGGGAGGGCAAGCCCGGCCGCTATCCGCCCCTCGTCGGCACGTCATGGCTGCTCGACGACGCGGAGACCCCGATCCGGCTCCTGTTGCTCGGCGCGACCGGCCCGATGGAGGTGAACGGCGTGGTCTACAACGACGTGATGCCCAACCTCGGCGTGACGCTCTCGGACGAGGAGATCGCGCTGGTGCTCACCTACGTGCGATCGAGCTGGGGGAACAGCGCGCCCGCGATCACGAAGGACGACGTGGCGCGGGTGCGCGCCTCGCTGGGCGACCGGCAGGCGCCGTGGGCCGGCGGCGCGGAGCTCGCGGCGGCCCGGGCGACCCGCGTCCTGCCCTGAGGTGCGCTGGCCGTAACTGACCGTATTGCAATAGAGATTTGGCGCGCGGCGGCTCGACGGGGGGCCGGGTGTAGAGCGCCGTGAGCACCGGCTCGATGCGCGCCGGCCGGGCCGCGAGGAGGCGGAGGAAGACCGCGTCGAAGAAGCAGTAGGGCAGGCGGCGCGGGGGAGGAAGCCTCGGGGATCGTCGAGAGGTGCGCCTCGATCATGAAGCCCGCGATGTCGATATGCCCTCTGGCCGATCATGCCTGCTGAGCCTGGCGCCGACTCCAGAGGACAGACCTGGACAGCCGTTCGGTGACAGCGGCGCGGCTGTGGACAAGACAGCTCCCGAGATGTGCGCGCGATACGCTCGGCGCGCCGCTGACAGGTGGCTCACGGTTGTCGCGCCGTGATATAGGCCTTGTCGGTGTTCTCCCCGGGCTTTGCCGAACGTTGCTTCTCGCTCCATCCCGCGCCGCAGGCGCTGCTGCGCCCTGACGGGTCGATCGCCACGGCGAATCCCGCGCTGGCGCGCGCGGCGGGCGTCGACCGCGAGCGGGTGCGGGACGTCCACATCGCCGAGCTGGTGCACCTCGAGGATCGCCGGCAGGTCGAGTCGTGCCTGGTGGACCTCGGGCGCGGGGAGCAGGCGCGCTCGTGGCGCGCGCGCCTCCAGCCGCCGGGCGCCGGCGCGCGCTGGATGGACTGGAGCGCCGCGGCGCCCGCGGGCGAGCGCGTCGTCCACGTGATCCTGCACGACGTGAACCAGCTCCACGAGGCCGAGCGCGCGGCGCGCGAGCGCGAGCGCTTCCTCTCGTCGGTGTTCAGCAACCTGGTCGGGATGGTGTACCGGTGCCGCAACGAGCCGGACTGGCCGCTGGAGTTCATCACCGCCGGGTGCCAGCAGCTCACCGGGTACTCGCCAGAGCAGTATGTCGATCACCGGGTGATGTATGGGCACCTGATCCACCCCGAGGACCAGGCGCGGGTATGGGACGAGGTGCAGGCCGCGCTCGGGGTGCGCCAGCCGTTCACGCTGCGTTATCGGATCACGACGGCCGAGGGCGAGGAGCGGTGGGTGTACGAGCAGGGGTGCGGTGTCCGCGCGGAGGACGGCGCGCTGCTCGCGCTCGAGGGCTACGTCACCGACGTCACCGAGCGTGTGCGCGCGGAGCAATCGCTCGCCGAGAAGCTGCACCTCATCGAGGCGCAGGCAGAGGCGATCCGCAACCTCTCCACGCCGATCATCGAGGTGTGGGACGGGGTGCTCATCCTGCCGATCGTGGGCTTCGTGGACCGGGAGCGGGCCAACCAGATGACGGAGGCGCTGCTCGACGCGGTGGTGACGAGCGGCAGCAGCCATGTGATCGTCGACCTGACCGGGGTCGACATCATCGACACCGAGGTCGCGAGTCACCTGATGAAGATGCTCGACGCGGTGCGCATGCTCGGCGCGCAGGGGGTGCTGTCGGGCATCCGGCCGGAGGTGGCGCGGACGATCGTCGCGCTCGGGGTGGATCTCTCGCGCCTGCCCACGCGCAACGGCCTGCGGGACGCGCTGCTCGACTGCATCCGCGCGAGGAGCCGCGCCGCGCGTGCGTGAGTGACGGCGAGGGCCTGGTCAGCTCCGGCGCACGCCGGAGCGAGCCATGGAACGCAATCCGACCGCGCCCCTGCCGGCCATCGCGTTGCTCGTCACGTGGGCGCCTGTCTTCAGGGCGCCTGCGCCAGGGCGCTTGCGCCAGCCATGACCGCCCGATCATGCCCTGCCCGCGCGCGGGGCGCGCGTTCGGCCTGGCTGCGAGAGAGGCATTCGTCGTGCATGGGGGGCGCCCACGGCGATTCCCTTGCCGACGAGGTCCCCGATGAACACCGCACATGCCTTTCGCCTGACGCTCGCCCATCGCCTCTTCGCCCTGCTCGCGCTGCCCGCCGCGGGCGCCTCCGCCGGCTGTCTCAGCATGAGCAGCTGTCCCGACAATCCGGAGCCCGTCTCCAAGGTGGCCTGCTTCGCGTGGCCGCAGGACGACGCAGGCGGCGCAGGCGGCGGCGCAGGTGGCGAGCCGCTCGCGTGCCCATCGCGGTCGGAAGGGCAGGAGATCCTCAATCAAACGTACTTCGCGTCCCACTCCGTCAAGAGCGACGGCACCTTCAAGGACGGCGAGTGCTGCTATGAGGCCTACGTCATCCCGATGTGCGAGGGGCGCCCGTACCTCGTCGACGAGCTGGCGCGGACGGCGCCCTCCGTGCGCGCCCGCCGCGACGCCGGGTGGGGCGCGGCCGAGGCCATCTCCCCGCGCATCGATCACCTGTCCGCCGATCTGCGGGAGGCGCTGGCCGCGGCGTGGACGCGCGACGCGCTCTTCGAGCACGCGTCCGTGGCCTCGTTCGGCCGCTTTGCCCTCGAGCTGCTCGCCGCGGGCGCGCCGGCCGGCCTCGTCGAGGAGGCGCACCGCGCTGCGCTCGACGAGGCCCGCCACGCGCGCCTCTGCTTCGCGCTCGCGAGCGCCTACGCGGGCGAGGCGATCGCCCCCGGGGCGTTTCCGTTCGAGGGGCGGGTGGAGGTCGAGGCGGACCTCGCGTCGATCGCGGCGCGCGCCGCGAGGGAGGGCTGCATCGGCGAGACGCTCGCGGCGGTGATCGCGGCCGAGGAGCTCGGCGCCGCGGAGGACCCGGCGGTCCGGAGCGCGCTCTCGATCATCGCCGCGGACGAGGCGCGGCACGCGGAGCTCGCGTGGCGCACGGTGGCGTGGGCGATCGGCGCGGGCGGCGAGGGCGTGCGCGCGGCGGTGGAGGCGGTGTTCGCCGGGCTCGAGCGCGCGGATGCGTGGGAGATCGCGGACGGGGGGGAGGACGACCGCGCGGAGGGCGCAGCGCTCGCGTCGCACGGGCGGTTCGGGGCCGCGGCGCGCGCCGAGGCGGCCGCGCGCGCGGTCGCCGAGGTGGTGCGGCCGGCGGCGAAGCTGCTCCTGGCGCGGCGCGGGGACGGCGCGGCCCGGAGCGAGATGGTGGTCTGAGCGCAAACTCCCTTCGGTTCACGCCGTCGCGTCGCGTCCGCGCGTCCGCGCGGCGCGCGCGTTGTGTGGTGACGCGCTCGGCCGCTAGGCTGGGCGCATGTCCGACCTGCTCGTCAACATCGATGTTCCGGCGCTCGACCCTGCTCTCGCGTTCTATACACGCGCGTTCGGCCTCCGCGTCGGGCGACGCTTCGGCGACGCGTTCGTCGAGCTCCTCGGCGCGGCGGCGCCGATTTACCTCCTGGTGAAGCCGGCTGGCAGCGCGCCCGCCGGCGGCGCGTCGCCGCGCGACTACCGGCGCCACTGGACGCCGGTCCACCTCGACTTCGTCGTCGACGATCTCGAGGCCGCCGCGCGCCGCGCACAGGAGGCCGGCGCGGTCCCCGAGGCCGACATCGAGGTGGCCGCGTGGGGACGCATGCTCCGCCTGGCCGATCCCTTCGGCCATGGCATCTGCCTTCTTCAGTTCAACGGCCGCGGTTACGACGAGATCGCCACCCCCGGCTGAGCGCGGCGCGCGTCCCGGCGCCCTGTTCCTCGGCGCGACCGCGCCTCGAATCCTCTCACGTGGAGAACGGCGATCCTCAGGGGGCGCCCCGACCAGAACGCCGGAGTTCCCCACGTTCCCAGATTCGAGCCAGGACGGCGCGCGGCCAGACGGCCATACAGGCTCATCCATATACCGCGTTGAAGGCCAACGGATCGTTGCCCAGAGGCTATGCAAACCTTGATATACGAGCCGTGGAGGAGTCGCCCGGCAGGGCGCGACACAACACGAGAGGAGCCCCATGTCCGTCGTCTCATCGGAAGCACTCCTGAGCTCGCTCAGGGAACCGGCTGCCATGCTGGACCACGAGGGGCACGTCCGGGCAGTGAACACGGCGTGGTCCCGGCTCGACGTCGAGCAAGCGCTCGCGGGCGGCCGCTTCGCCGTCGCGCGCGATTACCTGGCGTGCTGCGCCGAGGCCCGTAGCGCGGAGCTCGTCGAGGTGCTCGCGCGAGGGGTGCGCGACGTCCTGGCCGGACGGTCGCAGTCGTTCACGCTGGAGTACGCCTGCGAGCGCGCGGCGCCACCGCGCCATTTCGAGCTCGTCGCGAGCGCGCTCGCGGCCGAGGGCGGCACCGGAGCGCTGATCACCCATCACGATGTGACCGACCGCGAGGAGCTCGCGGCCGCTCGCCGCCAGGCCGACGCGCGTTTGAAATACGTCCTCGAGATGCTGCCCGAGGGATACTGGGAGTGGGACATCGCGACCGATGTGGTCTATTACAGCGACCGGTGGTGCGAGTCGCTCGGGTACGCTCCGGGCGAGCTCGAGCCGAACGTCGGCGGATGGGCGAAGCTGCTCCACCCGGACGACGTGTCGCGCGTCATGGAGGCCGTGAACGGCTATCTCGAGGGGAGAACCCCGAGCTACCACTGCGAGACCCGGCTCAGGATGAAGAGCGGGAAGTACCGGTGGAACATCGATCGTGGGAGGATCGTCGCCCGGGACGCGAGCGGAAGGCCGCTGCGCATGGTCGGGATGGAGATCGACATCACCGCGCGGCGGGAGGCCGAGCTCGTGATCGAGGAGCAGTCCAGGCGGCTCCGGGATCTGTCGACGCCGCTGATCCCGATCACCGACAAGGTCGTGGTGATGCCGCTCGTCGGGATCGTCGACGCGCAGCGCGCGGACCAGGTGCTGTCCACGCTGCTGGACGGCCTCAGCCGGACCCAGGCGAGCGTCGCGATCCTCGATGTCACGGGGGTGAGCCTCATCGACTCGCATGTCGCGTCGGTCCTCGTCGATGCGGCGAAGGCGGTCGCGCTCCTCGGTGCGCGCGTCGTCCTCACCGGCCTTCGCCCCGAGGTGGCCAGGACCCTCGTGAAGCTGGATGTCCCGTGGGGCAACATCGTGATGCGCGGGACGCTCCAGTCGGGCATCGCCTATGCGACCAGCGCCGAGCGCGCCCCATCCCCGTCCTGACGCCGGCGCCGGCGCGCGCTGCCCCGCTCGGGGCATTCAGGAGCTGATCGGCCGTCAGGTCTGCAACGCAGCGATCTCAGGAACGAAATCCTCAGGGCAATCCTGACGGGTAACTCCGCGAAGTGACTGGAGAAAGCCCCTGGCCCACGTCCTGCTAAGAAGGGATGGCAGAGCGCCCGTGACGGCTTCCCCCCCCCGCCGTCGAATGGGCGCTCTGTTTTTTGTGCTCCGGCAAAGCGGGCGCCGGGGGTCGCCGCCGCGGGCGGCTGGCTGGCACCCGGCCACGGCCGCTACGGGTCGGCGGTGACGAGCGCGATGGCGAAGCCGTCGTACCCCTTGCTGCCGACGGTCTGGATCGCCGTCGCGCTCACGCGCGGCTCGACGGCGAGCAGCTCGGTCAGGCGACGCGCGCCCTGGACGTTGGGATCGGCGCTCTCGGGGTCGACCACGGCGCCCTTGCGCACGACGTTGTCGATCACGATCACGCTGCCGCGGCGGGAGAGCTTGAGCGCCCACGCGAAGTAGTCGGGATTGCTGGGCTTGTCGGCGTCGATGAAGATGAAGTCGAACGGGCCGCGGCCCTCGGCGGCGAGCGCGGGCAGCGTGTCCAGCGCTCGCCCCAGGCGCAGCTCGACAACGTCGGCCAGGCCGGCGCGCTCGAGGTTGGCGCGGGCGACCTCGGCGTGCTTCGGGTTCGATTCCAGCGTGATCAGGCGCCCGCCCGCAGGCAGCGCCCGCGCGAGCCAGATCGTGCTGTAACCCCCGAGCGTGCCGATCTCGAGGATCGCGCGCGCGCCCTGGATCCGCGCGAGCAGATGCAACAGCTTGCCCTGGTTCGGCGCGACGTTGATCGCGGGGAGGTCGGCCGCGGCGCTCGCCTCGAGCGCCCCATCCAGCGCGGCGTCGGCGGGAACGAGCAGATCGGTGATGTAGCGATCGACGGCAGACCATTGCTCCTGAGCCATGAATCTCTCCTCCTCGGCGGCGACCACGGCCGCCGCGCGCGCGTGCGCTGCGCGTTCGGAATGTGAAAAAATCAGGTAGTGGTGGATCTGAGCCTCTGGAAGGGCGGCTCCCGGCCAGGCTCGATGCTGGACGTGTGTCCGTTATAACAGATGGCGCGCTGAGGCACACCCCCTGCGGCGGCGCGCGGATCGTTCCTACCGGGGCACGAGGACCCGGACGTCCCAGGGCGCGAGATCGAGCGCGAGGGAGCGGCCGTGGAGGCGCGCGGCGGCGCCGCTCAGGCTGTCGCGCAGGCCGCCCCGCGCGTGGCCGGCGAACGGCTCCGGGACGACGATCTGCTTTCTCACCGGTCGGTCGCTGAAGTTCAGGACGACGAGCGCGAAGCGCGACGCGTCGTCGCCGTGCCGGAGGTAGGCGAGGATCTCGTCGTCCGGCCCGGCGTGCACGGTGAGCAGCCCGGGCGCCCGGAGGGCCGCGGTGGAGCGCCTGAGCCGGATCAGCCGCTCGTAATGCCGGGCCAGAGCGCCCGGCGCCGGCCGTGAGACCGGCTCCAGGCCGCCGTAGGGCTCGTACTCGGCGCCGAGCTCGTCGAAGGAATAGACGCACGGGATCCCCGGGAGCGTCAGCAGCGCCGCGGCCGCGACGCGCGTCATCCCTGGGCCATGGCGCGTGATGAAGCGCGCGCCGGTGTCGTTGTTGTTGATGAACCGCAGCGTGCGCTCGGGGCGCGAGGCGCCCGCCGCTGTCGCGGAGAGCGCCGCGCCGAGCCGCGCCGCGACGCCGCGCGGCGCGCTGAACACGTCCTTCCAGGCCCAGTGTCCGAGCTCCTCGGTCCAGTCGTAGGCCGCGTCGAACCCGTTCTGCAGGTAATAGGGGTCGCGCGCGGAGGCCTCGGCGATCAGCGACAGCTCCGGGTTCACGCGCCGGAGCTCCGCGGCCCAGGTGGACCAGAGCGCGCTGCGGCGGTCCTTGATGCCCCACGCGGCGTCGACGCGGTAGCCGTCGATGCCGAACCGCCGTACCCAGTGCAGCGACACCTCGAGCATCCAGCGCTCGACCTCGGCGTTGTCGTAATTGAGGTTCGGCAGGTGCTCCCAGTCGAAGTAATGGGTGGGCTCGCCGCCGTCGTCGCGATCGTAGAACGCGAACGTGTGGGAGCGGCCCTGGCGCTGCTCGGCTTGCCGGAAATACGGGTGCTCGGCGGAGGTGTGGTTGGGCACGAGGTCGAGCAGCACCCGGATGTCGCGCCGGTGCGCCTCGTCCACGAGCTCGCGGACATCGCGCTCCGTTCCGTAGTCGGGCCGCACGGCGAAGTAGTCCGTGACGGCATACCCGAAGTCGCCCGGGGGCGCGCCGAAGAGCGGAGACAGCCAGATCGCGGTGACGCCGAGCTGCTGGAGCGCGGGCAGGGCGGCGCGGACGCTCTCGAGCGGCGGATCGCCGAAGAAGGGCGGCACGACGCCGTAGAGGATGGCGTCGTCGATCCACGCCCGCGCGTTCGCTCCCGGGCGTGCGTCGGGCGGCGGCGCGACGCGCGCGGCGTCGCGGCGGCCGCGCTCGTCCTGGACGCGGAGCTCGTAGAGCGCCGGATCGGCGGCGGCCGCGGCCGGCAGCTCGAGGCGAGGGCCCAGCCCGAGCCGCTCCGGCGTCGCGGCACCACGCAGCCGGAGCCACTCGAAGGCGACGACCTCGGCGCGCGAGCGCTCGCTGGGCTCGCTGCTCGCCGCGTCGAGGAGGAGCTTGCCGTCGGCCCACGTAGCGCGGGCGCGGGCCCTCGGCGCGTCGCGCAGCCTGACGTGGTAGGTGACGGGCGGGGAGGCCAGGTGGCCCGAGCCCGTCTCCCGGCAGCGCGCGACGATCTCGTTCTCGCCCTCGAGCAGCGGGACGTCCGCGGAGAACCGCCGCGGGGGCTCGATCGCCGCGGGGATCGACTCGCCGCCCACCTGGACGACGCAGCCCTCCAGCGTGCCCGGCCCGGCGAGGGCGCCCTGGATGCGCGCGCTCCAGGCCCAGACCTCGGCGTCGCCGGCGTGCAGCTCCAGCCGGGCTTGCGTCGTCCGGGAAGGGGGCGGCGACGGTGAGGTCGCGGCCGATTCGCAGGACGACGCCGCCGAGAGCAGCGCCGCCAACCATCCGAGCCTGGCGAGCGGCCGCGGGCTCCGCGCCGGACAGCGGGGGTGCTGTCGCCGAACAGCGGTGCTCGCGTCGAACGGCGCGACCGACGGCGATTGGCATGCACGCAGGGGGGAGGAGGTCAATCGATCGACAAGGGATCTCGGCATGGCGCGGCGCGGGGAGCGGGGGAGCCCTTCTATTCCGGAACTGCCCCCAGCGGATCTCCGCAGCGGAGGACGCGCGGAGTTTTATGTCGTGATTTCCTCCGTCTCCTCCGTGCGCGAGTGTCGCAGCGGACACCGCGGCGCCGGCGCAGACCGGGTGTCCTCCTCGACGGTGCGCTCCTGCGCTGGAGGCGCGGCCAGCGCTACGCGGCGCGAAGGGCGCTGCGGTCGCGGGCGCGCAGGGCGACCGGGACGCCGCCCG
Source organism: Sorangium sp. So ce406 (assembly GCF_051474675.1). Taxonomy (NCBI): domain Bacteria; kingdom Pseudomonadati; phylum Myxococcota; order Polyangiales; family Polyangiaceae; genus Sorangium; species Sorangium sp. So ce406. The sequence goes on from NZ_CP150340.1 coordinate 4,146,139, forward strand.
CGGGGCCCAGCGTGACGTTGCGTCGCGCGGGGCGCGGCGGCCGGTCGTCGAGCAGCTGGAACTGCCACGCCGAGAGCGCCACGCCGAGCACGATCTTCATCTCGAACATCGCGAAGGCCGCGCCGATGCAGCGGCGGTTGCCGCCGCCGAACGGCAGGTACTCGAACGGAGAGAACTTGCGCTCCAGGAAGCGCTCGGGGCTGAACCGGGAGGGCTCGGGGTAGAGCTCCGGGCGGTGGTGCACGAGCAGGATGCAGGGCGCGACGCCCGTCCCCGGCTGGAGCTCGTGCTCGCCGAGGCGGAACGGCTGCGCCACGAGGCGCGGGACCTCGGTCGCGATCGGGTACAGGCGCAGCGCCTCCTTGCACACCGCGTCCAGGTAGGGCAGCGCGGCGAGGCGCTCCGGGTCGGGCTCCGGGCCGAGGGCGTCGATCTCGTCGCGCAGCCGCGCGAGGACGCCGGGGTGGCGGTGCACATGATCCAGGGCCCAGGCGAGGGCGAGCGCGGTGGTCTCGTGACCGGCGAACAGCAGGGTCCGGAGCTGGTCGAAGATGGCCTGGTCGCTCATGGCCGAGCCGTCGTCGTAGCGGGCCGAGACCAGGAGGCTCAGGATGTCGTCGCCCGGCGTCGCGCGCGCGCGCTCGATCTGGTCGCGGAAGAGGGCCTCCAGGGTCTCGACGCGCCGGCGGAAGCGCGCGTAGGGGCCGAAGCCGCCGAGCTCGCGCTGCAGGAGCGGCAGGAAGGCGAGCGCCGGGGTCACCGCGTCGCCCATGGCGACGACCGCGCGGGCGAACGCGCGCGTGCGCTGCGGCTCCTCGACGCCGAAGACGGCGCGGATGATGACGTCGAGCGAGATCGCCTGCGTGATCTCCTGGGCGACGGCGCGGGGCGCGCGCGCCGCCTCGGCGAAGCGGCGGGCGGCGGTGTCCGCCATGATCGCCGCGTAGGCGCGCATGCGATCGCCGTGGAACGGCGGCGTCAGCAGCTTCCGCTCGCGCCGGTGTCGCTCGCCCGAGAGCATGAGGAGCGAGTGCTCCCCGAGGAGGGAGGCGATCGATTTGACGGCGTAGGGGACGAACGTCTCCGGCGGCGCCGTCATCACGTCCTGCACCGACGCGGCGCTGCCGGCGATCACGACGTCGCCGTTGTACATCGGGATGTTGAAGACATCGCCGTAGGTGTCCGCGCACCGGAACAGGAACTCGAGCGGATGCGCGAGGAACTGGTAGGTCGTGCGAAGTCGGCCCTGCGGGCCTCGGGGTAGATGGCTCATGGCGTACCTCGGGAGGGGCTCGCCCCCGGCGGCGCGCGGCGCCTCACCGGGAGCGATGTAACGATGGGCACGCCGCGGCGCCGCCGCAGCGGCGCCGGGCGCCAACGTTGCGACGGATCGCGCCAGGCCCGGCTTGCGGGGGGACGGGGCCGCCCAGGGGCGGAGTCAGCGTTTCAGGAGAGCACGTCGGAGGCGCTCTTGGCCCCGAGGACGTTGTCGACCCACCGATCGAGGGTCGCGGGGTCTGTGCACGCCTGGATGCGCGCGCGGTCGTCGGCGGTCAGCGCGATCCCCGCGCGTGCGATCAGCCGCAGCAGGGCGTCGCGCTTGCCCTTGAGCTCCCCCTCGCGGACGCCTTCGAGCTTGCCCTCGCGGATGCCTTCGAGCTTGCCCTCGCGGATGCCTTCGAGCTTGCCCTCGCGGATGCCTTCGAGCCTGCCGCGCTCGATGAGCCGCTCGGCGAACGCGGGGAAAGTTGCCTTGCCTTCGGTCTGCCGTTCCATGATCAGCGCCTCCAGGGCCCTCCGCATCGGGTCACGCAACGCATTGTAGACGATCTGGAAGTAAACGGCCGCGTGCTCGCGGTCGAACCGTCCGAGCGCACCGAGCGCGGCCTGCACCACGGCGAGCCCGTTCGGTCCGTTGCCATGCGCCACCGCCGAGAGGATGGCGAGCTCCGTCTCCTTTTCCGCCTCGGCCTGATCCGTCACCTCGGGCACGATCGCCGGACCGATCACCAGCGGCTGGAGCGTCCCGAGCCCCAGTCCCAGGTCGATCTTCTGCGCAGCCCAGGCCGCCACCTCGGCGTCGGGCGCGACGACGACGACCACGGCCTGACACTCCTTCTGTGCCCGCACGACCGCGACGTAGACGGGCCACGAGTAGGACTTGCGCCGATCGATGTCGCGCTGGAGCTCGAGGACGATGGACAGCACGACCGCGCCGCGATCGTCCCGGAGATCGAGCACCAGATCGGCGCGGAACTCGACCGGGATCAGCTGATCGAGCGAGGCCTCGACCACGGCGACCGTGGTGTAGGGCGGCAGATCGAGGTGAAAGAGAAGTTTGAGGAGATGGGGCGCGAGAGATGGATTCTCGCGGAACATGTCGACAAGGCCGTTGTGCTCGAGTGTCGGCATGAGCGGAACGCTACTGCGCGCCACACGGAGGGGCAAGCTGAGAACAGGCATTTCGGGCATGCGTCGATGAGATGCGAATGGTGAAATGAGCTCCTGTTCAACCACGTAATGAGACCTCATGGCATGGCTCGACGCGTCCCCGCGTCCCCGCGTCCCCGCGTCCTCTGCGACCGAGGCGGCCAAAGGTCAGGCGAACGGTTCGCGATGAAGCCCATCGCGCCACGTCACGAAAATCTGATTCGACGTCCATCGAAACAGCTTGACGGGCGCCACGCGGCGCCGCAGATTTGTTTCGATGACCATCGAATCGGATTCTCCAGCGCGCGCGCTGGGCGTCGAGGCGCGCGTCGGCGTGCTCAAGGCGCTCGCCGACGCGTCGCGGCTCCAGGTGGTGAGCGCCCTGATCGGGCGGCCTCACTGCGCCGAGGAGCTGGCCGAGCGGCTGGGGCGCTCGGCGTCGACGGTCTCCTTCCACCTCCGGAAGCTCGACGAGGCCGGGCTGGTGACGAAGCGCAAGACCCAGTACTACCAGGTCTATGCGCTCCGCGACGACCTGCTCCGCCTCACGCTGAAGGAGCTCGTCGCGCTGCCATCCGCGGGCGACGGGCCTGCGCAGCGGCGCGCGGAGCGATCCCGGACTCAGGTGCTGCGCGCCTTCTTCCGCGGGGGCGTGCTGGTCCAGATGCCGAAGCAATGGCGCAAGCGGCGCATCGTGCTCGAGCAGTTCGTGGGCAGGTTCCAGGCGGGCCGGAGCTACCGGGAGCAGGAGGTGAACGAGATCATCCATGCCCTGTACCCCGATCACTGCACGATCCGGCGCATGCTGCTGGACGAGGGGTACATGACGCGAGACGGCCAGCTCTACAGGCTGATCGAGGCGGAGACGAGGACACCCGAGGCGGAGACCAGGACGCCAGAGGCAGGAGCGAGGGAGGCGGGCGTGAGCAAGGTGGAGACGCGCAAGGAGCTGAAGCGGCAGTATCTCGAGACCCCGAAGCAGGCGGGGGTCTTCCAGGTCAAGAACACGGTGAACGGCAAGGTCCTGCTCGGCAGCAGCACGAACCTCCATGGGCCGCTCAACAAGCACCGTTTCATGCTGTCGAACGGCATGCACATGAACCAGGAGCTCCAGCGGGACTGGAAGCAGCACGGCGCTGACGCCTTCGCGTTCGAGGTGCTCGAGGTCGTGCGGCAGAAGGACGAGCCGGGGTTCTCCGTGTCGGATGAGCTCACCCTTCTCGAGCAGATCTGGCTGGAGAAGCTGTCGCCCCTCGCGCCGCGCGGCTACAACACGGATGTGCGGATCCGCGAGTGAGCCGGCGCGACTCAGGCCCGGTGCAGCCTGAAACCCTGCTGTCCCGCCCCGCCGAGCCCTTCCTTCAGCTTCATCGACGGGATCTCGTAGTCACCGTGGTTCTGCGGCCGGTAGGCGATCGGCCGCTCGGCGAACAGCCCATGTAGGCGCCGGTCGAGGTCGGCCGTGATGGCCCGGAAGCGCTCCTCGTTCATCCGCTCGGCTCGGTAGACGACGAACGGATCCAGCACAGAGAAGCCGGGGTAGAAGAGGATGCCGTGCTGGATCGGGAACAGCAGGTCATCCATCGGCCCGTTGATGCCGCGCTCCGCGTAGTGATCGGCCCAGCCGCCCGCGGTGACCACGAGCATGGCGCGCTTGCCGGCGAACACGCCCTCGCCGTAGCGGTCGCCCCAGCGCCGGTCCGAGTGCTCGCCGACGCCGTAGGCGAAGCCGTGCGCGAAGACGCGCTCGACCCAGCCCTTCAGGATCGCCGGCATCGAGAACCACCAGAGCGGGAACTGGAGGATGACGGCGTCGGCCCAGAGGAGGCGCCGCTGCTCCTCGGCCACGTCGGATGTCTGCGTGCCATTGGCGAACGCGCGGTGCGAAGCGTCGATGAGGCGCAGGGGTGCGTCTCCGGGCTCGGCCGGGAAGTCGGCGCCATCGAGCGCCGCCTTCCACCGTTGCGCATAGAGATCGGAGACGAGCACCTCGTGCCCGGCAGCGGTGAGCGTCGCGACCATCCGGTCGCGGAGCGCACCGTTCAATGAGCGCGGTTCGGGATGCGCATAGACGATGAGGATGTTCATGCCTTGTCCTTTCCCGGGCGTGTTCTTCTCGCGCGGTGGATCACCGGGCCGCCCGGGGCGGCCGGGTCGATGCGTCGAAAGCTACGGCGCTCCCCGGCATCGTTGAAAACGTTGTTCTTCTGTGCTGCTATCACCTCGGTGGATAGCAGCCGCCTCGACCTGAACCTGCTCGTCGCGCTCGACGTGCTGCTCGCCGAGCGCAACGTGACCAGGGCCGCCAGGCGCTTGAACCTCAGCCAGCCGGCGCTGTCCGCCCAGCTCCAGCGGCTGCGCGACGTCATCGGCGACCCGCTGCTGCTCCCCGCGCAGCGCGGCATGACGCCCACGAGGCGCGCGCTGGAGCTGCAAGCGCCGCTGCACGAGGCGCTGGAGGGCGTGCGCGCCGTGCTCGCCGCCGGTGCCGCCTTCGACCCCGCGACCGCCGAGCTGACGGTCGCGGTCGCCGCGTCCGACTACGTGCAGTACGCGCTGCTGATGCCGCTCGCCTTTCAGCTCCGGCGCGAGGCGCCGGGCGTGCGGCTCGCCTGGCGAGCCATCGACGCCGTCCAGCTCGCGGACCAGGCGGAGCGGGGCGAGGTGGACCTCGCCTTCATCACGCCCGAGACAGCGCCCGAGCACCTGCAGCGCAGGAAGGTGCTCGACGAGCGCTACGTCGTCATCGTCCGGCGCGACCACCCGCGGGTCTCGCGGACCGTCAGCCTCGACCAGCTCTGCGCGCTCGACCATGTGGTGGTGAGCCCGCGCGGCGGCGGCTTCACGGGCGCGACCGACGCCGCGCTCGCCGCGCTCGGACGTGAGCGGCGGGTGCTCCTGTCCGTGCCCTCGTTCCTCATGGTGCCGGAGATCGTGGCGCGCTCGGACATGGCAGCGCTCGTCCCCGAACGCGTGGCGCGCGACCGCGCCGACCGGCTCCAGCTCCTGGAGCCGCCCGTCCCCGTACCGGGCTTTGCCATTGCGATGGTGTGGCACCACAGGACAGCCAGGCACCCCGCGCTCACCTGGCTCCGGGACCGGGTGCGATCGCTCGCGGTCGACGTCGGGTGAGCGCCGGCCTGGCGCGCCGCGCCGCCGTTCCCGCCCGCGCCTCATCGCCGGGCGACGCGGCGCTAGCGGGCGCAGGTGCGCCGGTACTCGCCCGGGGTGGTGCCCGTCCAGCGGCGGAAGCTGCGGTAGAAGTGGCGCGGCTCGCCGTAGCCGAGCAGGAAGGCGATCTCCTGGAGCGCGAGATCGCGGCGGCGGACGAGGTCGAGCGCCTTGCTCCGCCGCACCTCGTCGAGCTGCGCCGTGAACGAGGTGCCGAGATCCTTGAGGCCGCGCTGGAGCGAGCGCGTGCTCATGCCCAGCGAGCGCGCGATCCCGTCCTGGTCCACGTCGCCGCGGTCCAGCCGCTCGTCGATGCGGGCGCGCACGCGGGCGTCGAGCGGCGCGGCGCTGCCCAGGGGCGCAGCGCTGGCCGGCGCCGCGCGCGTGGCGAGGAGGTGCTCGGCCTGGCGGACGAGGTAGTCGCGGACCAGGGGATCCGCGCCGACGACCGGCGCGTCCAGCACGCGTGCGTCATAGACGAGGCCCGTGGCGCCCGCCTCGAAGCGCGCCGGGGCGCCGAGCGCCTCCTCGTAGAGCGACGGCGGGTGCCGGCGAGGGTGGCGGAACATGGCCTCGATCGGCCGCGCAGCGCCGTCGAGGTAGAGCGCGATGAAGCGCGCGAGCGTCGCGATCATCAGCTCGATCGGCTCGGCCAGGGCGACGACGCGCGGCTCGTGCTCGAGCGCGAGGTGGACGACGTCGCCGTGCTCCTCGAGCGTGATGCGGAGGTACGGGTCCATGAGGCGGCAGAAGCGGCCATAGACGGCGACCCCCTGCCGCAGGGTCTCGCTGTGGCGGAGGACGTGCCCGACGATGCCCACGACCGACACCGGGATCCAGCGCGAGTACTGGAGCCCGAGCGGCTCGCCAGGGAAGCGCTGGAGCAGGAGCTCCCACAGCGAGAGGAGCGACCCGTACGGTACGAGCTCGTCGGGCGCGTCGAGCGCCTCGGGCGCGATTCCAGCGGCGCGGAGGAGATCGTCGCGCGGCACGCCGCGCGACGAGGCGAAGGCGATGAGGGCCGCGGGGATCGATGCAAAGACGACGTCGCCTTCGAACATGGCGTGCGCGGAGGATAGCGCAGGCGCCCGGGGGGCAGCGCGCGGGAGCGCGTCACGACGCCCGCTGGCCCGGGCCGCGTGGGGGCAGCGCCGTCCGGAATCGTGTCAGCCACAGCCGCGCGATCGGCCATGGCGCGAACCCCGCAAGGCCTCTCGCCGTTCGGAACGAAGCGGGCTTGTCGCGCTACGGACGATCGCGGCCGTGACTCGTGGGCTCTGATCCACGTTCCACGATCATCGGACGGCGTGCACCTTGAACGAGCGCGCCGGCGCTGACATGCTCCTCGCGCACACACGGGGGGTACGATGGGGGTGCATCACATCGCGCTGGCGACCGGGGACATGGCCGCCACACATCGCTTCTATACCCAGGTCATGGGGTTCCGTCTCGTCAAGGTCATGGCCGTCCCGTACGAGGGCAGCCGCGATGGGGGCTGGGCGAGGCACGCGTTTTATCGGACGAGCGCGTCGGATGGGCCGCTCCTCGCGTTCTGGGATCCGCACGAAGCGACGCTGGAGGGGCGCTTCAGGACGGACCTCTCGACGGGGCTGGGGCTGCCAGTGTGGATGAACCACCTGGCCTTCGACGCGCCGACGGCCGAGTTTTATGGCCAGATGCTGGCGCGGTGGCTCTCGCACGGCATGGAGGTGACCGAGATGGATCACGACTTCTGCCGGTCGATCTACACGATGGATCCCAACGGCATCATGGTCGAGTTCTGTCAGACGCTCCGGGGCTTCTCGGCCGAGGAGGTGGCGGACGCGGAGCGCGCGCTGCTCGATCCCATGCCGCCGCTCGAGCTGCCGCGGCCCGTGATCGTCCATCGGCCCCAGGTGCGTCGATGAGCGCGCCGCCGATCGACGCGATGCTGGGGCACGGGCGCCGCCCGGCGTCCGCCGGATACTGGCCCTCGCCCGAGGACGATCCGGCCGTCTCGCTCGGGCGGGAGCCGGTCGTGGCCGTGGGGAGCGACGGCGCGCTCGTGCGGGGCCTGCTCTGGACGCCGCCGGGCGGCCGGTTCAAGGTGGCGGCGGTGCTCGCGCACCCGCGGGCGGATTTCTCGGTCCACTACCTCTGCCCGCTGCTCGCGGCGCGCGGGATCGCGGCGCTGGGGTTCGCGATGCGCTACGTGAACAACGACACCGACTGTCTGCACGAGAAGGCGGCGCTCGACGTCGAGACCGCGGTGGAGGCGGCGCGGGCGCGGGGCGCGGAGTCCGTGGTGCTGATCGGCAACTCGGGGGGCGGCTCGCTGCTCGCGCTGGCGGACGCGGGCGCGGCGGCCGAGGGGCGAAGGCTGGGCGACGCGTTCATCGCGCTGGCAGCGCACCCGGGACAGGGGGTGTTCCTGGAGCAGGCGATCGATCCCTCGGTGGTGGAGGAGGCAGATCCCCTGTCGGTCGATCCGGCGCTCGACATGTACGCGCCGGACAACGGCTGGCGGCCGTGGCCGGAGCCGTGCAGGTACGATCGCGCGTGGCTCGCGCGCTATCGAGCGGCGCAGCGGGCGCGGGTCGCGCGCATCGACGCGATCGCGCGGGCGGCGCTCGAGGCGCAGGCCGAGGCGGAGAGGGCGATGGAGGGAATGGATGCGCGTCATCCCGACTGGAACCGGCTGCGGCGGCGGAGCGCGCACGGCAGGTACCTGACGGTGTACCGGACGGTGGCAGACCCGGCGTACCTGGATCTGACCATCGAGCCGGATGATCGCGCGATGGGGTCGATCTTCGCGTCGCCGGATCCATTTCTGGCGAATCATGGATACGGCGGCGTGGCGCGGACGCTGACCGCGCGCGCGTGGCTGTCCACGTGGTCGAGCCTGTCATCGAGGGCGCGGCTCGCGGACAGCCTGCGCGCGGTGAAGATCCCGACGCTGGTCGTGCACGCGACGGCGGATACGGAGATCCGGCGGCGGCAAGCGCGGGAGATCTTCGAGGCGAGCGCGGCGCCGGACAGGAGCTATGTGGAGCTGCGGGGGGCGACGCACTTCCTCGACGGGCACCGGCAGGCGGCGGCGGAGCTGATCGCGGGGTGGATCCGGGAGCGCATCGACTAGGGGGTTGCGGGCTCGGGGCACCGGGTCGTGAGGGCGTGTCAGCGAGCTGCGCTCGCCCGAGGCCGAGGGGCGGAAGGAGCGCCCTCGTGGCAGGGCGCCACGCGATCCGCGCCCCCGAAGAACTCGGCCGCGAGGAGCGACCACGCCCGCGCGTTCTCCGGCGGGCCGCACTTGAACGGTGTCTTGCCGAGCCGCTCGCCGCGGAGCGCCGCCCGCTGCTCGCGGTAGTAGCGGATCGCGAGCTCCGCGGCGTACTCGCCCACGCCGTTGCCCGGCTGGAACGCGTAGTACGTCCCGCCCTTCACGAGCGTCTCGTTCGGCGCGTATGGCGTGAGGCACGAGATCCTCGTCCCGCAGCGCGCGACGATGCCGTCGAAGATCGGCGAGAGCGCCGCCTGCGACCACGCGCCGTGCGCGCTGTCGTTCAGGTGGAAGATCTCGTGGAAGAGCGTCTCCCGCACCGCGTCCGCGGAGCGGTGGAGCGAGCCGGCCAGGTTGTAGGCGACCGTCCAGCCCGCGGCGTAGGCGGAGGGCGTCCGCGCCCGTACGGACCGGAAGTACCGCAGCGCGAGGGCGCGGTGGCGATAACGTACGGGTGAGCTGGCCGCGGCCGCGAGATCCGCGACGAGAGCGTCGACGTCGGCCATGGCCGCGGCCGTCCACTCGAGGTGGCGGCGCTCCGCGCGCACCGGCAGCTCCGGGACGAGGTGCAGCGTGCCGCGGTAGCCGCCGTCCATCAGGTGCTCCCGCTCCAGGCCGGCGACGCTGCCGTTCCCGTCGAAGAGCGCGGTCGCGCTCGCCGCGGCCTGCGCGTCGCCGTGGTAGCGGAGCGCGAGCAGACAGCGGACGCGCTCGTGTTCCGGAGAGGGTGGGCCGGCAGCCGAGGCGTGGCCGCGCCGGCAGGCGTCGATGCCGGCCTGGTGCGCGGCGGCGTCCTCCGGGAACAGGATCGCCTCGGCTTCGTCGGCCGAGATGGAGGGGGCCGGCTCGGGCGCGGCCGGGGAGGGGGCACGGACCTGCGCGCCGCGCGCTGATGCTGCCGCTGCCCCGGTGGAGGCGGCGCTGGCAGGTACAGGGCCTCCCGGGCCAGGAGGCGCGCCGGCCGCCACGGCTGCCGGCGAGCCAGGAGGAGGCGGCGCTGCGGCCTTGCCGGCAGGCGCCGCGTTGCCCGGGCCGGAGGGGGCGCACGCGACCGCGAGCGCCGGCAACGCGAGGGTCAGCGCGGCGAGGAGCGGCAGCGTAGCGTCGGGGCGCATCCTCCCAGGATGCCAGGACGCCGCGCGATGATCTACGGCACCACCACCGTGTCGTTCGTCTGCAGCGGCAGGTCTCCGCGGAGGTCGCCCCGGCCGACGACCTCCTCGAACACGAACGGAATCCGGCGCTCGCCGTTCGCGTCGCGCCGGACGATCACCACCTCGTCGGGATCGGCGAAGCGCGTGAACCCGCCCGCCAGGGCGAGCGCCTGAAGCACGGTGATCTGCGCCCTCGGCGTGAACTCGCCCGGACGCGACACCTCGCCCATCACGTAGACCCGGTAGCTGTGGAGCTCCGCCACCTCCACGCTCACGACCGGCTTCTCATGGTAGAACCTGGCCGCCTGATTCGCGATCTCCTCGGCGATCCCCATGACGGTGCGCCCCGACGCCATGATGTCGCCGACGAGCGGAATCGTGATGAACCCGTCGGGCCGTACGGTGACGCGGTGGCTCAGCGCCTCATTCTTCCAGGCGCGCACCTCCAGGACGTCGCCCGGACCGACGGCATAGGCGCTCGTGGCGCGGCGCTCCGCTTCGAAGTCGACCCGCGGCGCGCTCGCGCCGCAGCCCGAGAGCGCCACGAGGACCCCGAGCGCGGAGCAGAGCAGGGCAATCCGGACACAGCGGGAGCACATGCGGTTTCCAGCCTCCTCGACGTGATTGACGTGATTGTCGCGACAGCGTGGTCGACGTGACGGCGCACAGCAATCCCCGAGCCCGCCGCCGCGCCTCGCGCCTGCTCCTCGCGCGCGCACCGGCGCGCTTCCCGCGTGCCGGTCGGACCCACGGTGCTAGATCCGTCGCGCTGAAGGGGGGGAATGCGCGCCGCGCCTCATCGCGCCTGCGCCGGGCGCCGCTCCGCGGCCGTCACGAGGGCGCGGCGCGGTCGGCCGCGCGGCGCGCGGCGCGCCACACCATGGCAGCGTGGGTCGTGTGCGCGCTGTGCGCGCTCGTCATCATCAAGCCGCAGGAGTTCATCCCCGAGCTCTCGGGGATTCCGCTCGTGCATGCGGCGTTCGGGCTCACCCTTCTCTGCGTCGCCCTCGACGTCGTGTGGCGGCGGCTCAGGCCGACGCTCGCCCCCCAGATCGTCTATGCGATCGCGTTCCTCGCCTGGGCGGCGCTGACCACCGCGCTCAAGCGCCCGACCGCGCTCGAGGAGCGCGGCCTGCAGCTCGCGACCGTCGTGGGCGTCTTCCTCGCCGTCGCCTTCGCCGCCGCGTCGCCGCGCGGGCTGCGCGCGCTTGCGATCACGCTCGTCGGCTGCGCCGTCCTCACCACCGTCGTCGCGATCACGCAGGCGTGTCAGCCCTACGGCTGCATGCTCGCCGCGCCGGATGACTGGGCGGGCAGGGGCGAGCTCGAGCCGGATGGACGCCCGTGCGAGACCAACCTCGACTGCCGCAAGGATGCGCCCGTCCCCGACGGCAACTACCGGTGCGAGCGCCCCGGGCCGCTCGGTACGTCGACCATCGACGGTCGCGTCCGCTACCGCGGCTCGCTCGCCGATCCGAACGAGCTGTCGTTGATGGCGGGCATGTCGATCCCGCTCGCGATCGCGCTCGCGGAGCGGCGCGCCGGCCCGCGCGCGCCCCGCAAGCCGGGCAACGGCCGCCCGCGTCCGCCGGACAGCGCGCGGCCGACCGGCGCCGGCGCCGACCCGCGCGCGCCGGCATCTCCCCGCCGGGCGCGCGCCGCGCCGACGCTGCCTCTCCTGCTCACGGATCGGCTGCTCTCGCGCGTGGCCTCGGCGCTGCGAGCGCTGCCCGTGACGGCCGTCATCGTGGCGATCGGCGCGACGGTCGTCATGTCGCGCTCGCGCTCGGGGCTCATCGTGTACCTCGCGGTCCTCGGACTCACCTTCATCCGGCGGAGCGGGACCCTGGGCGTCGTCGCCGCCTGCTTCGTGGGGCCGCCCATGCTCCTGCTCGGCGGCCGGAGCGGCGACGAGGCGACCGAGAGCTCGGAGGAGCGCGTGGCGCTGCTCCGCGAGGCCTTCGAGATGATCCGGCGCACGAAGGGGATCGGCGTCGGCGCAGGGCAGTTCGGCGACGAGTCGTCGTTCGGCCTGACGGCCCACAACTCGTACATGCTCGCTGCGGCCGAGACGGGCCTGCTCGGGATGTGCCTTTTTGCGCTCGTCCTCTACGCGTCGCTCAAGGTGCCGCTCGTGATCTGGCTCGGCGACGTCGAGGTGGGCCCCGCGGCGAGGCGGTTCGCGCCGGCGATCTTCGTGAGCCTGTGCGGCGCGTTGATAGGGATCTTCTTCCTGTCGTGGGCGTACAAGGACGTTCTCTACATGGCGCTCGGCGCGTCCGCCGCGCTGTACGGCGCCGCGCGGGCCGAGGACAGCCGCGTCTCGGTGCGCGTGTCCTCCAGGGAGGCTGCGCTGGTGTGCGGCGCGATGTTTGCGGTGCTCGTCTCGCTGAACATCCTTCTGCGGATCCTCGGGTGAGCGCGCTGGTTCGGGGCGGCGATCGGGTCGTGACACTTCACGGGGATCGCGGGCCGGGTGGGAGGTTGGCGGACGCGTGGCGCTGGAAGGATTCGATGCGCCGCCGGAGTGGACGAGCGCGGCCGGGCGCTGGTAGGATCCTCTGGGGGCCGGATTCGAGAGATCGGGCGAGACCGAAGCGCGTGGATCGCACCTTCAGGGGACCGGGGGCGCATGATGACGGAAGGAACCTGGAGCACAGCCTTGGCGGAAGCAGCCAGAGAGGCTGCTGAAGTTGACCGCCTACAGAACGAAATCGCGGCCGCCGGAGCGGCTCTTCGCCGCTCGCTTCAGAAGCTGATCGATGACCTGCCGCAAGGTGTCTGGCACAAGCATAAGGCCTTTGAAGGGACGGAGCTTGGAGCTGCACCATGTCTGCCGATAGAAATAGGAAGTGGAGAGCGATTGTATATCTTTCGGCGCAACTTCCAGGAGTTTTATCGGTCTCAGCGCGTAGGAACTCATGTTAAATGGGCCGCTATCGAGCCGGCCGAGTTCATTCGACGTCTCGGTCGCGACGGCGCGCGACTGCTGCAAGATGCCGTGCGTGCAAGGCTGGTGGACGCGGCGAAAGCCGAGCCGACGGCCGCGGCGAAAGCCGAGCCAAAGGTCGCTTCGAAGGCCGAGCCGAAGTCCGCTGGAATCCAGACGAAATCATCAGCACGAAATGTGCTGATGTCGGACGCCTCTACCCTGTCTGGGCAAAAATGCCCACGGTGCTCGAAGGTGCGCAAGGGGCTTGAGGATCATATCCGACATGTTCACCCCGATCTGTACAGGACCTTGACCAGCACGACAAAGGCGGCTGCGCCAATCCGCCGAAAGAGGATGGCGCCCGGAGACGCCGGAGGCACATCAACGCGAAGGTCAACGCCGAAGCATTGCAATTCCCCTTCGATCGCACCCCAAAAGCGGCGCTCGGGAAGGGACATGGCGCCGAGCCCTGGTGCGACATGGGTGAGAATGCCAGATAAGGCGGTCGAAGATCGACTGGATCCGACCCGCATGCTGACGCAGCAAGGACAGAGAGATAGCGATGGTCGATACGTGAGCTCAGTAACCAGAGACGACCATGGCGAGGAGTCCTTTCCTTAGTAAACGCGCACCAACTCATCTGCGCACGCCTGCTCCCAGGGCCGCCTCGCGGGCGACCGTGACTTCGAAGCGATCGGTGTCGTAGTTCCGTTCTCCCACGGCGGGTGCGCGGGGTCGACGGGGCGAGGGAGGGGAGGAAGGCGCTCGTCCCGCCGCCGTAGCGCACACAGGCGCTTGTCTCCGTCTCAGCGCAGCATCGCGAGGATCGCCTCGCAGAACCGGCGCGCCGCGAGGGGGCCGCCGTGCTCCAGATACAGATACGGCTCGATCAGCTCCACCTCGATGATCTGCAGCCGTCCTTCGCGAACGAATCCATCCACCCGAGCATAGGCTGCCTTCCCGGGCAGCAGGTCGAGGGCCGCGGCGGCCTGCTCGAGGAGCGCCGGCGGCGGATCCCGCGCTGTCACCGTCGCGCCGAACATCGCTTGCGTGCGGAAATCGCCGCGGACAGGCACCTTCACGAGCGCATGGCTGAATACGCCGCCGAAGAAGAGGAGCGACCATTCTCCGTCGCGCGGGATCTCCGGGAAGAACGGCTGTATCAGGAGCCCCGAGTCGCGCAGGATCGTCTCGGCATGATCGAGCACCCCCTCGGCGTCCAGCGAGCTCGCGCGGAGCGTCCTGTAGGCGCCCGCGGAGATCGCCGGCTTGAGCACGATCTCCCCCCGTCCGAGCGACGAGAGCTCGGCCCGGAGATCGCGAGGGGCGCCCCGCTCGACGTACACGAGCGGCGCGACGCTCGCGCCGCCTCGACGCAGCTCGAGGAGATAGCGCTTGTCGCTGTTCCACCGGATGAGCTCCACCGGGTTCACCACGCGGGCTCCGAGGTCGCGAAGCCGATCCAGCCATGCAAGGAACTCGGTCGACCGCTCGACGTAGTCCCAGCAGGCCTTCGGGAGCACCGCGTCGAAGCGCGCCCAGTCCACCTCGCGATCTCTCCACCTCACCGCCGTCAACTCCGCGTCGAGCCGCGCGAACTCTCGCCGGAGCACCTGGCTCTCGTCCACCACCTCCCGCTGCGCGTCCATGAGCTGTTGGTAACCGTCCATCACGGCGTAAGCGATGTTCATCATGCCGTCGTCCCTCGCGTCGCGCCGCGGCGCCCTGGCCGCCAGGTTCTCGCGCGCGTCGCGCGGCCGTCAAGGCCATCCGGCGGGCTCGACGCCGTCAGCCACGGGAGCGGCGGCGGCGCCAGCCGGCCAACGGTGGAGCTCGCTCCTCCGTGACGCCGGATCTCTGCTCTCCGAATCCCCATCAGGGATCAGCCTACGACCCGTCCAGCCATGCCCGGAACCGCATCGTGCGCGCCGGGGAGCAGCGCGTCGGGGAGGCTCGCGCGACCCGCGACCCGCGGCACAATGCTGTTGCCTCGCGCATCGCATCGTGCTCTTTGAAGATACCGTGTCTTCTCTCGCTCAGCAGATCGCCGCGCTCCCTGCTCCTCTCCTCGGCCGCCTCCGGGCGCGCGGGTTCGACCCCGACCGCGTCGCCCGGTGGGCTGCGTCCATCGGCAAGGACCGCGACGCCCGCAACCGCCTCCAGGGCACGGTCGAGCCGCCCGCGCCCGGCGATGTCGTCGACGTGCCCGCCGAGGGCACGCCCGAGCATGCCCGCTGCCGTGAGGCGGGCCTCGACGCGCTCCGCCGCGGCGAGGTCGCCCTCTGCGTCCTCGCCGGCGGGATGGCCACGCGCATGGGCGGCGTGGTCAAGGCGCTCGTGGAGGTGCTGCCGGGCCGGACGTTCCTCGACCTGCGCCTCGCCGAGAGCGACCACCTCCGGCGCACGACGGGCGTCCCGGTGCCGCTGTGGCTGATGACCAGCGAGGCGACCAACGCGCCGATCCGCGAGGCGCTCGGCCAGCGCCTCGACGAGCAGGGCGATCTCTGCGCCACGTTCGAGCAGCACGTCTCGCTGCGGCTGACCCAGGAAGGTGCGCTGTTCGTCGACGAGGACGGCGAGCCGAGCGTCTACGCCACCGGCCACGGCGACCTCCCGGACGCGCTCCGGGAGAGCGGCCTCCTCGGCCGCTTCATCGCCCGCGGCGGCAAGACGGTGTGGATCGCCAACCTCGACAACCTCGGCGCGACGGTGGATCCGGTCATCCTCGGCTGGCACCTCGGCCACGGCGGGCCCCTCACGGTCGAGGTGGTCGACAAGGGCGGCGACAAGGGCGGCGGCCCGATGCGATGGAACGGCCGCCCGGTGATCGCGGAGGACTTCCGGCTGCCGACCAGCTTCGACCCGAAGGTCGTGCCCGTCTTCAACACCAACACCTTCCTGGCCAGCGCCGAGGCGCTCAGCGCGCTCGCGATGGACTGGGTCTACGTGGAGGTCGAGAAGAAGGTGGGCGACCGCAAGGCGATCCAGTTCGAGCGCATCCTGAACGAGATCACCTTCGGCCTCCCGGCCAGGTTCCTGCGCGTGCCGCGCGAGGGCCTCGCGGCCCGGTTCCTCCCCGTCAAGGACGTCGAGGAGCTGGAGCGGCGGAGGCCGGCGATCGAGGCGATCGCCCGGGCGCGGGGCTTCCTCGGCTGAGCCGAGGAGCGCAGCCTGCGGCATATGAGCGAACTCCAGACAGCTTCTCTCGACGCGGCGACCTCGTCCGACGCCTTGTTGCTGTCCAACCTTCTCGAGCTGTACATTCACGATCTCAGCGACGTGTTCCCCGGTATCGAGCTGGGGGCGGACGGGCGCTTCGGCTACCCCAGGCTTCCTCTCTACTGGTCCGAGCGCGATCGCCGGTTTGCCTTCATCATCCGATGCGGCGGGCGCGTCGCAGGCTTCGTCCTGGCGACGCGCGGTTCACCTGCGGCCGAGGACCCGGACGTCCTCGATATCGCCGAGTTCTTCGTCCTCCGTCGATACCGCCGTTCCGGTGTGGGTCGTCGGGCAGCCTTCCTGCTGTGGAGCGGTCTTCCCGGCGCGTGGACGGTGCGCGTTTCCGAGGGGAACCGGGGTGCTCTCGCGTTCTGGGGCGGCGTCGTCGCGGAGTTCACGAACGGCGCTGCGACAGAGTCCACGCGTCCGGGCCAGCCGAATGCCTGGCGGGTGTTCTCCTTCGAGAGCGTGCCGGGTCGCGTCATCGTCTGATTCGCTCCGCGGCGCGGCGGCGCTGCGCCAGCGTGCCAGGAATACAGACTCTGTGCCAGGCTGTGCCGAACCTCTCATCGCGGAGATGCTGAATTTCTGCGGATCTGCCGCTGGTACATCTGCTGCTACGACGCGGTTCCATGACCAACACGCCCCCCTCTCCGGCTCACTTCCGAAGCGCGTTCGCTCATCATCTGACGCGCGCGATCCTCGCCACGGCAACGCTCAGCGTGGCTGCTGGAGGCGCCGCCTGCAGCGCCAACGTCATCCACGATCGCCCTTCCGGCGAGGGCGGCGGCGGGCGCAGCGACGATGGCTCGGGAGCGCCTGGAGGGATGAGCGGTGAGGGAGCGCAAGGCGGCCACAACCCCGAGGTCGTCACGTCGATCCAGGCGGGCGGCGTCTCGTGGACGGAGGAAGGAACGGTGTGTGTCGCGCCAGAGCTCCTGGGCGAGGGAGGGCAGGGCGGCGCAGGGGGCTTCGGCGGCGCAGGGGGCTTCGGCGGCGCAGGGGGCTTCGGCGGCGCAGGGGGCTCCGGCGGCGCGTACACGGGCGCATGTCCTGCGTTGGACCCCATGGACCCGGACGTCCCCAGGCCGCCCGCCGGGTGCTGGTACGACAGCCTCGGCGGCGGTGTCCCGCGAGGCGGCCAGTGCTGCTACGAGTTCACCGCGAGCTGCGGCGGGTCGGGCCGCCCGTTCCTCGTGGGCGAGCGCGCCCGCACCGCGCCGGCGCAGCGGCGCGCGGCGGGCGCATGGGGGGCCGCCGCGGCGCGTCCCGACGTCGCTGCGCTCACGCCGGCGACCCGCGCCGCGCTGGCCGAGGCGTGGCTCCGCGACGCCTTGCTCGAGCACGCCTCGGTCGCCTCGTTCTCGCGGTTCGCGCTGGAGATGATGGCGGTCGGGGCCCCCGCCGAGATGCTCGACGCCGCGCACGAGGCCGCGCGCGACGAGGTGCGCCACGCCGCGCTCTGCTTCGGGCTGGCGAGCGCCTATGCCGGCGCGGCGCTCGAGCCGGCGCCCTTCGCGTTCGGCGGCAGCGTCGAGGTCACCTCGGATCTCGCCGAGCTCGCGGCGCGCGCCGTCCGCGAAGGCTGCATCGGCGAGACGCTCGCCGCCGTGCAGGCCAGCGAGCAGCTCGCGCACGCCACCGACGCCGCGGTCCGGAGCGCACTCACGGCGATCGCCGAGGACGAGGCCCGGCACGCCGAGCTCGCGTGGCGCTTCGTCGCCTGGGCGCTCCAGACGGGCGGCGACGCCGTGCGCCGCGCGGTCGCGTCGGCCTTCGAGGCGGCCCTCGCCGCGCCCCCGCCGGCCGCCGCGGCGTCGGACGCCACTGCGGCCGCCCTCGCCGCGCACGGGCGCCCCGACGAAGCCGTCCTCGCCGCCTCCCGGCGCTGCGCGATCGCGGACGTCATCGGCCCCGCCATGCGCGCGCTGCTGGCCGCCTAGTCCGCCCGCCAGAACAGGCGCCGGTTGGACTGGGCCTGCCCGATATCGTGAATCGGCATTTTGACAGAATGCTGTCAACATGACAGCATTCTGTCATGTCGAACCAACGCGATGTCCACGTGCTCGTGCTCGATACCCTCGCCGACTGGGAGCCTGGGTTCGCGATAGCCCATATCAACCGCCCGGCCCCCGGCGTGCCCTCTCCGTACCGGGTCCGCACTGTCGGGCTCGATGGCTCAGCCGTGCGAACGGTCGGCGGAGTCACCATCCTGCCGGACCTCTCGTTGAACGAGCTGCGTCCGGCGGACAGCTCGCTGCTGATCCTGCCGGGGGCCGACGTCTGGGCGGAGCCGAAGACGGATCCCGTGCTCGCCAAGGCGCGTGAATTCGTGGACGCCGGCGTGCCGATCGCAGCAATCTGCGGCGCGACCCTGGGGTTGGCCCGCGCCGGGCTGCTCGATGATCGAAAGCACACCAGCAACGATCCGAGCTTCCTCCAGTCCAGCGGCTACCGCGGCGGCGCGCACTACCTGAACGAGCCCGCGGTGGACGATCGAGGCGTGATCACGGCCTCGTCCATGGCGCCTCTCGACTTCGCACGCGTGATCCTGGCCCGCCTGAAGGTGTTCTCGCCGGCCGCGCTCGACGCCTGGTACGGGCTCTACAAGACACGGGAGCCGTCCTACTACTACGCCTTGATGGAGGCGCTCGGACGTGGTGGTCAAGCGTAGTTCCGGCGGGGACGCGCTGACCGAGCTGGTGCTGAAGGTCTTTCGCCTCAACGGCCGCTTCCTCGAGGCGGCTGACGACATCACCGAAGGCAGCGGCCTCACCGCGGCTCGCTGGCAGGTGCTGGGTGCCGTGCTGCGCGAGCCGCAGTCGGTGGCGGCGGCCGCGCGCAGCATGGGACTGACCCGTCAGAGCGTGCAGCGGCTCGCCGACGTGCTGGTCGACGAGGGCTTGTGCACCTATCTCGACAATCCCGCCCACCGCCGAGCCAAGCTGCTTGCCCCGACCGAACGAGGCTGGGCAGCGATCCGGCGTATTCATCCCATTCAGGTCGCGTGGGCCGATCGGGTATCCGCGGCGGTCGGGGAACGCGCCCTGCGCGCCGCAAACGAGACCCTCGACGCGGTGCTCGCGGTCCTCGCCGCCCCGGCCGGACAGGTAAGCGCACGCACGCGGTCCACGCCGCGGCCTCGCAGCCGCAAAGCCGCGCCCGAGCCGACGCGGCGGAAGCGCTCGCCGGCCTGAGCCGCCCGCGCGAGCGTGCACGAGGAGGTGCGCGCAACCCGAACGCGCTGGTGCCCACGCTGGAGGACGGCGACTTCGTCCTGTGGGAATCGATCGCGCTCGGTGCCCGCGGCCGGAGGCCTTGCCGAGCTGGCCGGCCGTCGGAGCAGGGGTGAGCCAGGGAAACGAAAAGGTCCTCGTGCCGAGCTACCGGACAGGCAAAGGAAAATCCGAGGTGATCCGCTTCGGTTGGGTCATCCGGCCGCCCGCGCGGTCGAAGAACGCGCCCGGTGTGAGCCCGACGAGCTGGCGGAAGTCGGCGATGAGGTGGGCCTGGTCATAATAGCCCGCGTCTGCGGCGATGCGTGCCCAGTCGCACGAGGTCGCTGCCATTCGCACCGCGCGTTGCAGGCGGACGGTCCGCGCGAACTCCTTCGGGCCGATGCCGACGTTCTCGGTGAAAGCGCGGCGAAGATGCCGCGCCGTGACGCCGAGCCGGTCGGCAACACTCTCCACCCGGACCTCGCCACCTTCGAGCAAGCGAACCGCGCGACGAGCGAGCTGCCCCGACGCCGTCTCGAATGGTTGGCCGGCACGACGGGCGAGCGCCCGGGCGACGCGCTCCATCACCTCCGCGCGGCTCCTCGCGGCGAGTAGCTCGCCGCAGAGCTCGCGCCCCGCGCGGCCCCACACGTCCTCCAGCGGAACGGTGCGGTCTGTGAGCTCGCGCGCTGCCACGCCGAGCAGCGGGACCGACCAGCCTGGCTTGAACCGAAGAATGACCGTCCGCGCGAGGCCGGTCTTGCTCTTGAATATCGCGCGTGTTCGGGGACCCGCGACCCACACGTCCCCCTCGCGCCCACCCTCGAGCGCTCGAAAAACGAGGATCGTTCTGCCGTCGGGAAGCCACTCGAGGTCGAACGCCTGACCGGGGGGTGGCGCGACCGCACGCACGTCCTCGACGAAGGGCGGGAGCGCGAGGGTGGGGAGAGCCATCGCAGCGGCCATGTTCGTTACTGTTACGCCTCTCGTGCGGCCATTCAAGCCGACGCGGGTGCCCGCACCGATCGGCTACCGCTCGCTGTCGAGAGCCTTCATCTGCTGGGCGGGGTAGCGCGTGCCGCCGATCGCGTCGGCTGGCACGATGCTCTCGAGCGCCGCGACGTCGCTCGACGACAGCGGCTTGTCGAGGGCCACGAGGGCATCGTCGAGCTGGGCTCGCGTGCGGGCCCCGACGATCGGCACCAGCGTGGGCTGCTTCGCCAGCACCCATGCCAGCGCGACCTGAGCCGGCGTCATCCCTCGCTCACCGGCGAAGGCGTGAAGATTCTCTACGACGCTCGCGTTCTTTGCCCCTTGCTCGCCTGCGAAGCGTGGCATGTACTGTCGGAAGTCCCCCTTTCCCGAAGGCTTGCTGCCGGTGAGCAGCCCCCGCGAGAAGACCCCGTAGAGCGTCGCGCTCATCCCGAGCTCTGCGAGGGCGGGGAAGATGGACGCCTCGGGTCCGCGCGTCGCGATCGCGTACTCGATCTGCAGGTCCACAATCGGGTGCACGTTGCTCGCGCGCCGGATCGTCTCGACCCCCACCTCGGACAGCCCGATATGCCGGACAAAGCCGGCCTTGATGAGGTCGGCGATGGCCCCGACGGTGTCCTCGATGGGGACCTGCGGGTCGAGGCGCGCGGGGCGGTACACATCGATGACCTCCACGCCCAGCCGTTGCAGGCTGTACGCAGCGAAGTTCTTCACGGCCGCCGGGCGGGCGTCGATGCCCAGCGCGGCGCCGTCTGGGCCGCGCATCGCGCCGAACTTCACCGAGAGCTGGACCTTGTCGCGCACCCCCTCGATCGCGCGCCGGATGAGGAGCTCGTTGTGCCCGTTGCCGTAGAAGTCTCCGGTGTCGATCAGGGTGATCCCTCGCGCGATGGCGTGGCGGATCGTCGCCACGCTCTCGGCGTCTTCGGCCGGGCCGTAGGCGCCGGACATCGCCATGCAGCCGAGGCCGACGGGAAAGACGCTGGGCCCGGCCTTGCCCAGCGGAGTCGAGCGGAGGGGGGAGCGGCTCATCGTGGCGTCGAGGTGGGTCATGAGGTGTTCATGCCACGCGCCCGCGGCCTCTGATTGGAAAAACCGGACATCTCGACGGTCCCGGACGGCCCGACGGGTACGTTCTCGCACGCAAAGCTCGGCCGGCTCCCGTGGTGACGGAGTCTCTTGGGCGCGCGTATCAGCGCCGCGCTCAGGTCCGGTCGAGGTGCTCGACGATGAAGGGATACACGTCGGTCGACGCGTTCTTGCCGAAGATGCAGTCGATATGGCCGTACCCGGGGATGACGTTGCGCGAGTAGAGGCCGGCCCCGTTCCTCGCCGACAGCACCTCGACGGTCTTCTCGGTGCTCGCCGGCAGGAAGCACTGGTTCTCCGCGCCGTGGATGAAGCGGATCGGGATCGCCATCCGGTCGAGGTGCGGCAGGTAGACGTCCTTCCCGTCGGCGTCGACCACGTGGCCCTTGCGGGTCATCAGCGCGAGGCCCTCGAAGGCGCGCATCGTCGCCTCGCCGAAGAGCTCGTAGAGCCGCTCGTGCGTCGCGTGGTTGAGCTGCGCGTGCTCGTAGAGCAGCGAGTACATGAACGAGATCCGGTGGCAGACCGCGCTGTCGCAGCGCTCATCGGACCCGACGGGGTAGAGCGCGAGCGCGCGATCGTAGAGGCGCGAGAAGAACCCCTCGTGCGAGGACGCGTTCGTCGTGAGCGACCCGACGCCGATCGCGTCGAGCACGTCCGGCGTGTGCAGCCCTGCCTTGAGGTGCACCAGGGCGGGCGTGACCACGTGCGTGGAGATCTGCGAGATCACCGCCGAGCGGACGCCCTGGAGCCCGGCGAGCATCGCCATCGTGAACGTCGTCGCGCCGTAGCAGTGGGCGACGACCTGAACGCTGGCCGCGCCCGTCACCTCGCGCACCTTCGCGATCGCGGCGGGGTGATCGTGGTGCGCGATCTGATCGGCCGTGTACTGGGTCTTCGACGCGGGGAGCAGCACGCTCGACCGGAAGTCGAGGAGCCAGACGTCGTGGCCGTGGGCCACGAGGTGCTCGAGCAGGTTCGTCTCGATGGTGTCGGTCGAGAAGATACGGCTCGACACGCCGAGCCCGTGCGCGAGCATCACCGGCCCCTTCGTCCCGCCCTGGTACCGCGTGAGGAGGAGGTCGACGCCGTCGTCGGTCTTGAACGGGTAGAAGCGCGGGCCGGGGACGCGCAGCGGCCTGCGCTTCTGGGGCGGAGCGTTCGAGTCGGCGAACTGGAGGGGCGCCGCCACCCCGCCGTAGTAGTCGTAGACCACGCCCGCGAAGAAGCGCCCGAACTTCACCGTCGTGGCGAGCCGCTCCTCGGCGTTCTTCGCGTTCGTGACGTCGAGCGTCCCGAGCTGGCGGATGAAATCCTCCGGCTCGATCCGGAGGATCCCCTTGCCGATCACCGGCCCCTTGTCGTCCTCGCCCTCGTGGATGGTGATGTACAGCGTGGTGGTGTCGTGCCACGCGTCCCAGAACGGGCGATCGGTGATCACCTTGAAGCCGTAGAAATGGAAGGAGCGACCCTCCTCCGAGGCGAGCTTCATCGAGTACTTCATGAGCCGCGTGTCGGCGGCGTCCGGGTCCTGCACGAAGAGGTTGAACGTCCCGTGCGTGACCGTGAGCGGGCGTCCCGAGAGCGCCGGCGCGTCCACCGTGCCGAGCGTGCGCGCGGCGTGCTCCGGGCTCGCGATCATCGCGTCGACGTCCTCCGACACGATCGTGAGGATGAACTTGAAGCTCGAGTCCTCTTGTTTGCCCAGGTCGGCGGCGGTCTGGAAGTCGCTGTCGACCGCCTTCGAGAAATAGCCCTTCATCGTCTCGGTGAACCGGATGCCGGGCTTGCGCGGCGAGGGCTCGGGGACGAACGGACCCTTGTCGGAGTAGTCGATGTGGAGCCCGCGGTCGCGCGCGAGGTGGATCGCGCAGCGCTCGGCCAGCGCCGAGATCGTGAGCAGCGGGTTGACGCCGAGGGAGACGGGGATGATCGAGCCGTCGCACACGTACAGCCCCTCGTGGACCGCCGTGCCCGCCGTCGACGCGAAGACCGTGCCCTTGTGGTTGACGACGCCCGACGCGGCCGAGTCGGCCATCAAGCAGCCGCCGAGCGGGTGCACGGTGATCAGCTTGTCGCCGATCTTCGGGGACCAGATCGGGTCCTTGACCGAGATCCCCTCGAGCGGCGCCGTCGTCTCGAAGACGCGCGCGTTCATCTTCGCGAAGATGGGCTCGGTGCCCACCTCCGGCCAGTCGATCCGTAGCTGATCGCTCTCCAGCTTCATCGTGCCGGCGTTCGCCTCGTGCCCCATCACGAGGTACGTCTGCGTGTGTGTCGTGGCGCCATGGTAAGCGCCGAGCAGGAGCGACTCGGTCTCGCGCACTCCCTGGGCGAAGGCGTTCTGCGGGGCGGTGTTCGAGCCGCCGATAGTGGAGGCCGCCTTGAACATCAGCGGCAGGAGCGGCGCCAGCGCGCCCGGGATGGAGCCCTCCTCGATGATGATGTCATCTTTCAGGTCGGGCTGATTGCGCATGTCGATCACCCCGGTGATACACGGCCCGACGGGCGTCGCCGTCCCCGGCGCGCGGTGCCCGAAGCCGATCCCGTCGAGCTCCGGCGTACAGTTGTAGCCGAACGCCAGCATGTCCCCGTTTCCGCTGAACCCATTGCCGAGCTGATCGGAGAGGGGTAATCCGAGCTCCTTCGACCGGAGCAATATCTCGGTCGAGCCCAGGGTGCCGGCCGAGACGACGACGATCTTGGCGGTGACCACCAGCGTCGGCGCGTCGAACGCCTCGCGGCCGGTGTCGAGCACCTGGTAGTGGACGTTCCATTTCCCGTCGCTGCGGCGCTCGACGTGGCGCACGCTCACCTCGCAGAAGATCTCGGCGCCGTGGCGCTTCGCGTCGGGCAGGTAGTTCATCAGGACGGTGTTCTTCGCGCCGTGGTTGCAGCCGGAACAGCAGTCGCCGCAGTTGTTGCAGGCCTTCTGCGCGACGCCGGCGGCGTTGATGCCGTCCTGGAAGGTCACGTTGATGTTGAGGCGCCGGAACGGCTGCCCCATCGCCTCCGCCGATCGCTGGAGCGCCGTCAGCTTGCGCAGCGGGGGGTTGCTCTCGGGGTAGGGCCTCGGCGAGAGCATCCGCTCGGCGAGCATGTATCCCGTGTTGAGGTGCTCCATGTTCTCGGCGCGGAGCTGCGCCGGCCAGCGCGGATCGTCGAAGACGCGCGCCTCGGCGCGGATCGAGACATTGGCGTTGATGAGGGAGGTGCCGCCGAGGCCACAGCCGACGAGCACGCCGATGTCCTTGTTGACGTGCAGATCGAACAACCCCGTGCGCGAGCCCTCGTGACCCAGCTCCGGGAGGTTGAGCTGGAACTCCTCCACGGCCTCCAGCGCGGTGTTCGGGTACTCGCCGGGCTGCCGCTCCCGCCCGCGCTCGAGCACGCAGACCTTGAGCCCGGCGCGCGAGAGCCGGGACGCCATGATCGCGCCCCCATAGCCGGAGCCCACGACGACGACGTCGTATTCACCGCTGATGTCTTCGATGTCCGACGAGAGACGATTCATGCCCTGCTCCATCCGTCATTGACGGTTCGTTGATGTTCCATGGCGCACCACGAGGCGGCGCCACCGCGCTGCAGTAGGTCGTTCGGGGTCATTCCCGCCGGTCGTCACCGGCCCGGCGCCGCGGCCTGCGCGCCGATCGGCTCGACGGTCCAGTAGTAGACCTCCCTCCGGGTCGTCACGCCGTTCTTGCTCCGGGTCAGGTACTCCCCCGAGCGCTTGTTCTTGAAGGCCACCGCGTCGCCGAAGCGAACGGGCCTGTCCTTGACCTCGGCCTCGAGCGTCCAGGTCTGCTTCTCGTACCTCTTCTCGTCCAGGACCGGGTCGTAGTCGTTGA
Source organism: Sorangium sp. So ce406 (assembly GCF_051474675.1). NCBI lineage: Bacteria > Pseudomonadati > Myxococcota > Polyangiales > Polyangiaceae > Sorangium > Sorangium sp. So ce406. The sequence goes on from NZ_CP150340.1 coordinate 4,171,452, forward strand.
AGTAGTAGCAATTCCGGGCGTCGCTCCATGCGCCCAGCGTGTTGTAGGCGCCGATCTCCATCTCGGTCGACACGAGGGCGACGTCGTCGCCGTCGCGGACCTCCTTCGCGCTGGCCTCCCTCGCGCTCTTCTCCAGAAAGAGCGCGACGGCCTCGCCGCCGAGGGTAGGGAAGTACTCTGCCGCCTCGGGATCCGACGGCGACAGCAAGCCCAGGATCGTCCGTTCCTTGACCGAGGTCGAGAGGCGCTCGCCGAGGTGGCTCCTCAGGTGGAATCGCTCGAGGTACCTGAACGGCTCCCCCGCCGCGCGCTCCACCTTGAGGAACCGGATGTCGCGCTCGTCCCGGCGAGGCTCCTTCAAGGTCAACACGCCCTCGAACGTGGGCGCCCCCATCGCGCGCGCCATGAAGGTGGGGAGCTGCCGCTCTTCCCCGTACCACTTGAGGATCGTGGCGATGAGCGAGGTGTGATCATAGGGCTGCTCTCGCGTCGAGCGGAACACGGTGCCTCGCTGAATGCGCGGCGAGACGAGGATCGCGGGCACCCGGACGCCAAGACGATCGAAATTGAACCCGTGCTGGGTCTCGAACCCTGGGCGGTCGCTCCCCCAGGGGGGCACGGCGGCGGGCGGCGGGACATGGTCGAAGGTGCCGACGCCCTCGTCGAACGTCACGATGAGCAGCGTCTTCTCCCAGGCCTCTCGGTTCGCGATGAGGCTCATGTAGACGCTCTGCAGGAAGGTCTCCCCCGCGCTCAGGTTCCCGGGCGGGTGGTAATCGTTCCCGATCGCGGTGGCGAGGCTCTTGATCCAGCTCACATCGGTGGACTCCTCCGAGACGGTCCAGAACGGCTCCAGGAGGCTGAACCGCGGGAGCGTCCCTGCGCGCGCGTGCGTGTGGAACTCGTCGATCCGCGCGAAGCGTCGCTCGACCTCCGGGATCGCATGAAGACCGCGGAACAGCCGATACGTGTAGCAGGAAGGGAGCTCTCCGGACGAGAGCTCGATCAGGTAGTCCTGGTGGTCGGCGTCGAGGTCCTCCGCGAGCTTGACGACGCGCTCGATCAGCGGCTGGAGGCCGGTCTTTCCGCCGGTGAGCGCGACCGATATCTTCCTGGGGAGGGTGCTCGTCTCCCAGAAGATCTTCCAGTCGTCGTGTCCGGCGTCGTGGAGGGCGTTCCAGAGGGTCTTCGTGTCGAACTGATCGTCGCCGAGGCCGAGCCCTACCTTCTCCTCGATCAGCTTGGCCCTCGGGTCTTTCTCGAGCCAGCCATTGTCGGTGAGCCCCAGAGACGTGCCGCAGAAGGCGAAGGCCCGGTTCGGGTTGGTCTGGGACGGCACCGACGAGAACCACATGTCGCAGACCGCATAGTGCTCTGCGAGCCCATTGATGACCGGGAGCTGGTCGGGCGTGTAGCTCTCCAGCACCTCGCCCGCGAGCTCGCGCAGCGCTCCCGGCTTGTCGCGGGCGACGCCCGATTTCCTGAGGGCCGCCACGTAATCCTGGAGGAACCCCTTCATCGTGGGGATATCGCCGGTCTCGACGTCCTCTTTCCCGAAGAGCTGGACGTTGACGTGGGCGAACTCCTCGTTCGGCGCGACGCAGGGCACGTTCAGGGCGGAGGCTCCCTTCACGGGGGCGCCGCTGAGCCCCTCCGCGACGTTGGTGAACGCCGTCAAATCGAGGCCTTGCAGGCCCTCGAAGCGGCGCGCGCCCGGGGCGGGCTCCGGGATGTTCAGCGCCGGGCCCTCGCTCCGGTCGGCGTACAGCCACCCGAGGATGCTGTCGAAGGATCGATTCTCGAGAATCACGAGCACGACGTGCTCGATGCCATCCATGGTCACGTTCGGTCTCCTTGCAATGCTCCCGCCGGCCCCAGCGCATCCGCGGAGCACCGGGCGATCCTCCACGGCGCGAGGCGACACGATGCCCCCAGCGCGCACTCCCCACGGACGGTCGCTCCTCGGACGAGCGGACCGCGAACTCGCTCTACGTAGACCCCCCGCGCCCCCGCTGCCCCGCCGAGCGCCACGTGCAGATTATGCCGAGCGTTCGTTGATCACAAGACGTTCTTGGATGCCGGGTGACATTCGCGACGCGACCTACACGACCACTTCACGGGCCCATGTAACCTGGCGAGCGGCGATGTGGCCGGCATTGGCGTGATTTGCTTTGCCTGCCGAGCGAGCTCCGGGCGAGAATACAGCATGCTTGAACCGGCTGATGGCACACCGGAGTTGCGCGGTCGTGGCGTCCCCGAGCTCTCCGCCTGTACACGCCGCGCGCGAGCGGGAGCTCGACGCAGGCTGGGCGCGTTGCTCGAGGAGCGGCTCGCGAAGGGCTCGGCGCTCGCCGTCGCCGGGCTCCTCGTCGCGTGCGGTCAGCCGTCGGAGCAGCGTGCTGTGGAACCCGCGTCCGGCAGCGGCGGCGTGGGGGCGACCGCGGGCACGGGCGGCGCGGGGGCGACCGCAGGCACCGGCGCGGGCGCCGGTTCCAGCGGAGGAGCGACGGGCACCACGGCGAGCGCGGGCCCCTCGGCGAGCGGCACGGGCGGCGGTCCCGGCGCCTGCCAGGAGGGCACGGCGAGCACGACGTGGGCGACGAGCTGCCAGGCCACGCGGGAGAGCTGCACGGCAGGCACGTGGAGGGCGCCGCGCGACGGCGGCGAGACGGGCGCGCCGCTGCGCCACGAGTCCGAGCACTTCGCCATCTACTGGCCAGAGGGCACCGACATCACGCTGAGCCAGGCGGAGGCGGCGGCGGAGACGCTCGAGAGCATCTGGAGCGCGTACTTCGGCAGCCCGATCTTCTTCCCCGAGCCGTACTGCGGCTCGGCAGACAAGTGGAAGGCCGCGGTCCACTTCGACAATGACTTCCCGCTCTGGGGAGGCGGCTGGACCCGCAACGGCATCAGCTACATGGGGATGTGGATCGGCCCCGGCGCCGCGAGGGATCGGTGGGGGCTCGCCCACGAGTTCATGCACGGCGTGCAGTCGACGACCCGGGCGTTCCCGGAGTGCGGCGGCGTCGGCTGCTGGATCTTCGAGAGCCACGCGAACTGGATGCCGCACCAGATCTGGCGGGATGACGTGCACTGCTCGGAGATGCTGCCGAACATGCCGCACCTCTATTACGGCAACACGCGCGACCGTTACTGTAACTGGCAGTTCTTCGAGTTCTTGAAGGACAAGCACTGCTATGGCGCCGTCAACGACATGTGGGCGTTCGACGCCCCGAGCGGCCAGCGCGACCCGTGGCAGAAGCTCATGTTGAGCCGGGGGTGGGACATCGAGCAGCTCAACGATCTGTTCGGCGAGTGGGCGATGCACAACATCACCTGGGATTACAAGGACCCGCCGCCCACCGACGGAGCCGATCGTTCCAGCGTGTATCGCCAGGCGTACGGGTCGATCGAGACCGATCCGACCTCGCGCGGCCGCACGGAGCGGCGGCTGCGGCTCACCCGGCTCGAGGCGCTCGACGCGGACTGGGCCCAGGACCGCCGCTTCGTCTCGCCGTACCACTGGGCGCCGCAGCGCTGGGGGTACAACGTCGTGCGCCTGCACCCGGAGCCGGACGCGACCAGCGTGCAGGTGGAGTTCCGGGGTGTCACGCAGGCCGATGCAAAGTCCGGGTGGCGCTGGGGGCTGGTGGCGACCGATCCGGAGCTGACCAGGGCGCGCTACAGCCCGCTGCAGCGAGGGGCCGACGGCGCGCTGAGCTTCTGCGTCAGCCCGGGCGAGAACGTCTACCTGGTCGTGGTCGCGACGCCGACCGAATACCAGAAGCTGGTCTGGACGAATCCTTCCGACGGGCCGGCATACCCGTCGATCTATCGCTATCCGTACATGGTGCAGGTGGACGGGGCCTGGCCTGCCGGGTTCCAGGACGGTCAGGTCGAGGCGTGTCCGGCGGGCACGGAGAGGCATTCGAACGGCGGCGGCTGCGCGCCTCCGGGCACGCCGTCGAGCGTGTATGTCGGCCCCTACGCCAGGATCCTCGGAGGCGAGGTGAGCGGCGATGTGCGCGTCGAGGATCACGCGACCATCGTCAACGGGACGATCTCCGGCGGTCGGATCGGGGCGCTCAGCCTGGTCGGGCAGGGCGGAGCGGGCATTCAGGCGCGCGCCTTCGACGTGAGCGGCTCGGCGGTCGTGCAGACGACGTTCTATCCGCTCGGCTGGTTCGGCGGCGGCCAGTCCGTCTCCGGGACGGCGCGGCTGCTCGGAGATGTCGAGTTCGTCGCCACGTCGAAGTCGAGCAATACATTCTACGGATTCGTCCCCGGCGACTGGACCGGCGTCTCGTCCGCGACCGAGGTGACGGTCGCGCCGCCGTACGCCTGGCGACCGTGACGCCGCGGCCCGGCGATCGGAGCCGGGCCAGCGACCTACAGCGACCTCACAGCGACCTCACAGCGACCTTACCGTGGTTGACGTGTCGGCCGGGTGAGGGAGCACACCGTCGGCAACCTGGGTGAGGTCGCGGCGCACCGTCGGCCAACCTCGCGGCGCGGCGCGCCTGGGCTTGACAAGCGGCGGTCAGATCTGTCATGAAAATGAAAATGACTTTCAACATCGATGCCGCCCCATCGTTTGCTCGACGCGAGCTCGCAGGTGTCGCCGCGTGCGCCTACGCAGCCGACGCGTTCCCGGACCTCGGGTTCCACGACGAAGAAGCGCGCCGCCTCGCCCGCGTGCTGGACGTCGAGCGCGCGGGCTTCACGGAACAGGAGCTCCGCCCGCTCGCGACCCGGGCGCGCCTGGTGGATGACGTCGTGCGCGACTTCTTCCGCCGCCACCCGGAAGGGTTGGCCATCGGGCTCTTCTCCGGGCCGTGCACTCGGTTTTCGCGCGTCGACAATGGCCTGCTCCACTGGATCGACGTCGACGTCCCGCGCGTGATCGCCTGGAGGCTCCGGCGCGCCCCCGACACGCCGCGGTATGCGCTGGCCACCGCGTCCCCCGGCTGCGACCACTGGATCGATCAGCTCTCCGAGGCGCACGGCTGGCCCACGTTGATCCTCGGCCTCGGCCTCTTCTCCCAGCTCGGCCCCGAGCGGATCTCGGACTTCTTGACCCAGGCCTCCCTGCGCCTCGCGACAGGCGTGGAGCTCCTGCTCGACGCGACCCCGTGCCTCCGACTTCGTCCCTCCGCGGCGAGGGGCGCGCGTCACGTCGAGCTCCACCGAGAGGGGCGCGGCGTGGAGACGTTCCCGTGGTTGCGGGTCCTCGACGAGGACGACTACCCCGAGCCGCTTGGCGCCCGGGTCCGGACCACGAACGGACTCGCGCGCTTCCTTCGAAAATCGCAGCTCCCCATCCTCCGCCACTTGCGGCGCGTGTGAGCCCTCCAGAACCTGAGGAGTCCCCTCGTTTTGCAGCCTTTTTCAGCGGAGAAATTCAACAGGGAGGCGGGGAGGCGGGGAGTCTTCGAAGATTTTTCTCCCCGCCTCCCCGCCTCGCTGTGAATTTCTCCGAAGAATTTGAGGGGATTCGTCAGCTCCAGAACAGGACCAGGAAAGAAGACAAAGGATCTCGATGAACATCCAGGAATTCGTTGACGCACCGGCGCCGGACGGCGCCGCGATCTGCCCTCGCGACGCGCGCGCCTCTCTGGGGAGGGCCTCCACATGAGCCGCTACACCGGACCTCGCGTGAAGGTCATGCGCGCGCTCGGGGTCGAGCTCCCCGGGCTGTCGACGAAGAAGACCGAGCGCCGGCCCTACCCCCCGGGGCAGCACGGCCAGGCCCGCAAGAAGCTCAGTGAGTACGCCTTGCGGCTCCGGGAGAAGCAGAAGGTCCGGCTCAACTATGGCCTCACCGATACGCAGCTTCGGACGCTCATGCTCGAGGCGCGCAGGAGCAAGATGGCCGCCGGGGCGAAGCTCATCGAGCTGCTCGAGCGGCGGCTCGACAACGTGATCTTCCGCGCGGGCTTCGCGCGCACCATCCCGGCCGCGCGACAGCTGGTGACCCACGGGCATGTGCTCATCGACGGAAAGCGCGTCGACATCCCCTCCTACCGGGTCCGCGCCGGAGAGACGGTGAGCGTGCGGCAGCAGCGGCGTGATCACCAGACCGTCGTGGCCGGCCTCGCGAGGGCGGACATGGAAGCGCCCTCGTGGCTCGCGGTCGACAAGGACGTCCGGCAGGCGCGCGTGACCAGCCTGCCGGACGAGACGAGCATCCCGTTCCCGATCGAGGTTCAGCTCATCATCGAGTACTACTCGCAGCGGCTGTGACGACGAGCGCGTGATCACGGCCGCCGGCCGGCGCGGTTCTCCGGGTCTTCGTCGAGCAGCTCCTCGATGTCGGCGGCCGCCTTGTCGAGGATCTTGACGGTGCGCGCGAGCACGGCCGGCGTGAGGCGGCCGCGGCGCATGGCGTGGCGCAGCAGCTTCATGAGCGAGCCGACGCGCTTCATGACGTCGCCGAAGTCCTCGGCGAAGCGCTCCCACGAGGTCTCGGCGAAGCGCTCGTAGAACTCGTCGACGTACTCGCGGTTCGCCTTGAGGTCCTCGCGTCCGGCGTCGGTGATCTCGTAGACCTTGCGCCCGTCGGCCTCGATGACGCGCGCATGCCCGAGCTCCTCGAGCATCTGCAGCGTCGGATAGATGACGCCGGGGCTCGGCCTGTAGGCGTCGCCGCTGCGCTGCTCGATGGCCTGGATGACCTCGTAGCCGTGGCGCGCTCGCTCGGCGAGCACGTCGAGGACGAGGTAGCGCACGCCGCCGCGGTCGGCCCGGAGCGGCGGTCCTCCGAACCAGTCGCCCCACCAGCCGGGCGGCCCGCCGCCGAAGCCCGGCCGGCCTCTCCCGAACGGACCACCCCGGGGCCCTCGCGGGCCGGCGTGATGGTGGTGGCCATGGTGGTGGTGGTCACATCCCCAGAACATAGGTGAGCTCCTTCTCTTGCTCGGCGGCGGCCCGCCACGTCGGCGAGCACTCAGTTGCTGCGCGCGTGGGTGGACAGTCCCGGCCTTGCGGGTCCGGGCAGCCCGCGGCGCCCGGTCCGATAGTCTAAAAGATATATCTAGACGATAGCTCTCGACGGACCTATGTCAAGGGACGGGGCCGGTGCGGACCTGCGGACCCGACCCGGGTTGAGGCGCGCGGACCCGACCGAAGTTGAGGCGCGCGGACCCGACCCAGGTTGAGGCTCGCGGGCCCGACCCGCGGCCCGACCGAGGTTGAGGCGCGCGGACCCGACCGAGGTTGAGGCTCGCGGACCCGACCCAGGTTGAGGCGCGCGGCCCCGACCCGCGGTCCGACCGAGGTTGAGGCGCGCGGCCCCGACCGAGGTTGAGGCGCGCGGCCCCGACCGAGGTTGAGGCGCGCGGACCCGACCGAGGTTGAGGTTCGCGGCCCCGTCCCGGGTGGCCAGCCCGCCGAAATCGTGCGCTCGCCTCGGAGTTGCCGATCTCGAGAAGGCAGAAGCGCCATTCCTGCATTGGCGGAATTTCACACCGTTGCGCCGGCTCTCGATAGCTCCGGCATGGCACACGACGGCCTGGTCGCAGACTGGGTGGAAGAGGTCCGTCTCGAGCGCGGCGAAGCGGCGTTGACCGCGCTCTACAACCCCGCCGAGGCGTATCTACGGACGTGGGAGCGCACGCTCGCGGCTCACTGGAGCGTGTACTCCAGCCCCCAGATGTTCACGGAGCTCCGCTCGGGATAGTACACGGTGAGCTCGTCCGAGGTCTCGAGCCGGGCGGCGTCGATCAAAGGATCGGAGAAGAACCGGCCCGCGTCGGTGTCGTCGAGGAGCGTCCACGTCGCGTAGCCGTCGCTCGGCGACGCGCCGGCGATGCGCAGATCCGGGAGGATGGCGTAGACGTTCTCGGTGGAGGAGATCGCGAGCTTGCCCCGGAAGTTCTCGACGACCCGCAGGCCGAGCCCGTGGCGCGCCCACGTCCCGTCGGTGTCGCGCACGTAATGGAAGAACTCGCTGCGCGACCGGGCGCTCGTGAAGTTCGAGTTGTCGGCCTCCCCGTCGGGGAGGTGCGAGAGCAGCACGTGGACCCGCCCGCTCGCGTCGACCGCCATGTGCTCCTGGTTGATCAGCCCCCTATTCTGGCCGATGGGCCACACGGAGAGGCCCGTCGTGCTCCGGGTCACGAAGGACGCGCCCGTCGTCGCGACCTTCTCGCCCGCGTTGTTCATCCAGGTGCGCCCGTGATCGTCGCTGTACACATACAGCAGGTCGTGGTTCGTCGTCGCGTCGGGCGTGTCTCGCCAGCACCACGCCGCGTGCAGCCGCGAGCCGCCGCGCGTGTACGCCAGGCCGTGCAGGTAGGCGTTCATGCTGGCGTCCGTGCCCTCGATGTACTCGCCGAGCGAGCGCCAGGCGTGCGTCGCCGCGTCGTACTCCCACAGGTGCTCGTCGCCGCTGCCGCTCTCGCCGATCCGGGCGCTGAACAGGAGCTTGTCCCCGCCCGGCTCGGTGACGAACCTCGGGTACGTGACGAGCCGCACGGTGTTCGAGCCGACCAGCGCGCCCGAGACGGCGCTGAAGCTCGCGGCGGCCCACGCGGCGCCCTCCGGATCGGTCAGAAGACCCGTGACCGAGCGGCGGTAGTGCAGCGTGCTGCCGTGGTGATCGAACGCGAGGTGCAGCGTGCCGTCGCCCGGCGCGATCCCGAGAGAGATCGTGTTGTGGGCGTCGTCGGCGCTCAGCCGGTGGTCGGTGAAGTCGAACTTCTGCCAGGCCCCGGCGTCCCCCCCGGGGCTGGCCGGCAGCTTGCGGCGCGCGAGCACGACGTTGCGGTTCCTGTTCCAGAAGGCCGCGTACTGGTAGCCGTTGAAGGACACGATCGCGTCCTGCTGGAACGACTCGCCGTTCACGTAACCGCCATAGGACACCACGGTGAGCCCCGACTCCGCGAGCTTGCCCTCGCCGCGCTTGACGATCCCGGGCGCGACCGGCTCCGCGCCGCCGGCGCCGGTGGTCGAGCTTGTCGCGGTGACTCCCTCGCTTCCCGTGCTGCCCGCGCCCCCCGCGGCGACGCCGCCGGCGCTGCTGCCGCTCGCGCTGGCGGCTCCGGCGGCCGCCCCTCCCGCGCCCTGGCCGCCACCGGTCGCACCGCTGATGGCGGCGGCGCCGCTCGAGGTCGAGTCGCCGGGCGGCGAGGCGGGCTCGCCGTCGCTGCAGCTCGCCAGCCAGCCGACCGACGAAAGAACGAGCAGCAGGGAGCAGGGAAGGGGATTGGTCATGCGTCTGCCCGCCGATACTGCCGTTCAGCGGCGGCGCCAAGCGGCGCCGGCTGCCATCTCTCCGGGGCGGCCCTGCACAACGCACGATGAGGGTACCGGGCGCAGCTCGTGGCGAGTCTGGAACTGGACCCCCGAACTGGAACAGCACAGCCCTGTTGAACGGAGGGTCCGATGATCGCCTGTCTCCAAACACGTGTCCGCGAAGGAACACGCGCTCCCTGCATGCGCAACGTCCACGGCGCTCGCCCTCCTCACCGCCCTGAATCGCCTCTCCCGGTCTCCTCGACGCGGGTGCGTCCCCAGGTGACGCGCCCGCGAGCACGCGCCTTGCCGTGAGGGCGCGAAACACCGCCGCGCGCGCCCTGCGCCGCGCGGCGCCGGACGCGCTGCCCACGCGGCGAGGAACATCATGTCCAGCCTGAGCACGGAGAGCACACCCCGCGAGCGCCTGGATCGCGCGATCAGCGTCCTCGGCCGCGTCCGGATGTACTGGCGCGGGGTGGCCGCGATGATCGCGGTCGGACTCTCGATCTCCCTCGCCCTGGCGCTCACCACGAAGCGGGTGTGGCGGAGCGAGGCCACCCTCCTTTACCGCGAGACCATCCAGACCGGCCGCGATCCCCAGAGCAGCGCCGCGCGCGCGGCGCGCCTCGGGCCGAAGCTCAAGGACACGCTCACCGCCCGCGGGACGCTCGCCGGCGTCATCGAGGAATTCGGGCTCTACCCGGAGAAGACCGCCCGCTCGATGGTCGAGGCCGTCGAGGAGATGAAGAACCACGTCGGCTTCCGCGCGCAGAGCAGCGACACGTACGTGATCTCCTTCACCCACGACGGCCCGCACGTCGCGCAGCAGGTCGCCGCCCGACTCACGCAGATCCTGATCGAGGACTACCGCCGCGCCAGCGTCGGCGCGGCGACCATGACCCGCGACTTTCTCCGGGAGGAGCTCGCCGAGGCGAGCGCCAAGGTCGACGAGGCGAGCCGCGCGCTCGCGACGTTCCTCGCGAGGAACCCGCAGTTCCAGTGGGGCCTCAACGACTCCCCGTACGCGCCCGCGCCCCAGCCGCTCGGCCCGCCCGGCGCCCCCGCGCCGGCGTCGGCGCGGATCGCGCCCGCGCAGCCCGCCCGCCCCGTCGATCCGCAGCTCGCCGCGCTCGAGCGGCAGCTCGCCCGGGTCGAGGCGCTGCTCGGGGCCGGGCGGTCGCCCTCGGCGGCGCCGGGGCAGCCGCTGCCCCACACCGTCGTCGAGGCGCAGCGGGCCCGCGACGCGGCGGCCGCGGCGGTCGCGTCGGCGGAGGCGGCGCTCGCCGAGAAGCTCACGACCGTGACCCCGCTCCACCCGGACGCCATCGCCGCGAAGCGCCGCGTCGAGGCGGCGAAGGGCCAGCTCGCGGCCGCCGAGAGCGCGCTCGGCCTCGTGCGCGCCGGCCTCACCGAGGTGCCGCGCGACGAGGCGCGCGCGCTCACGCCGCCGCGGCGCGCAGCGCTCGAGGCGGAGCGGAGCGCGCTGCACCGGCAGATCGCGGGCCTGCGCGCGCGCGCCGGCGGCGGCAGCGCGGCGGCGGGCGGCGAGGCCCGGCGCGCCCCGCGCGCGCCGGCGGGGAGCGCGGCGGACGGAGAGGCCCCGCGCGGGTCGCGTGAGCCCGATGAGCGCGCCGAGGACCGCGTCATCGAGCTCGAGACCGAGTGGCACCGGCTCCGCCTCGATCTCGAGCGGGCGCGCGAGTACCTGAAGACGGCGCAGGCCAACGAGCGCGCCGCCAACCTGTCCGCGGACGCCGCCGAGGACAAGAGCGAGACCGAGCTCGACATCCTCGATCCGGCCTACCTGCCGAGCCGCCCCGATCGCGGGCGGGGCCGCGTCCTCTTCGCGGGCGCCGCGGTGACGTTCTTCTTCGCGCTCGGCGTCGCCGGGGCCCGGGTGCTGCTCAACGACACGCTCTACGACGGCGGCGACATCCACGCGCTCGGCGGCCCCGCCCTGCTGGCCGCGATGCCGGAGCTCCCGGCGCGCCCCCCGCTACGCGAGCGCGCGATCGTCTCCGCGTACGGCCCCGACCCATCGAGCGCGCCCGGCTACAGCGACGAGCCGTCGAGCGCTCCTGGCCACGGCGACGAGCCGTCGAGCGCGCCCCCACACATCACGGAGCCGCCCCACACGCCCCCGGATCCGGACGCCGACCCGCCCGATCTCGCCCCGGAAGACGCGCGCTCCGACGACCTCGATCTCGACGGCGCCGACGTCCTCCCCGGGTCGTCCTGGAGCGCGCCCGCGCTCGCCTGCGTGGGCGCGCGCCCCCTCTCGTATGCGCCCAGCGCCGCGTTCGGCGAGCCCGAGGTGGAGATCCTCGGCGCCGACGTCGACCCCGAGGGGTGCGGCGTCTTCGAGCTGCTCCGCGGCGCGCCCGCGGCGGCGCTCGCGGCGCTCCGGGTCCTCCGGCACCGGCTCGATCAGCGGCGCGGGGGCGAGCCCCTCGCCGTCGCGGTGGTGAGCCCCGGCCGGGCCGAGGGCAAGACCGCGCTCGCGACCCGGCTCGCGATGACGCTCGCCGAGGCCGAGCGCGCGCGCGTCCTGCTCGTCGAGGGCCACCTCGCGCGCCCCCGGGTCGCGGCGCTCCTCGGCCTGCGCCTGCCCGCGCGCGCGGGCTTCTCCGAGCAGCTCCGGCGGCGCATGGCGGGTCAGGCGCGCCCGCTCGGCGTCGTCGCCCTCGGCCCGTCGCTCTCGGTGCTCGCGGAGCCGTCGCTCGAGGCGAGCTACCCCGAGGCGCTCCACTCGGTCCACTTCGAGGCCGCGCTGCGCACGCTCCGGCGCTACTACGACTACGTGGTGATCGACGGCCCGCCCATCCTCGGCACGGGCGACGCCAACGTCATCGAGGACGCCTCCGACGGCATCCTCCTGGTCGCGCGCGCCTCGGTGACGCGCGCGTCCTCGCTCACGCGGGCCGCCGAGCAGATCGGCGAGCGCCGCATCCTCGGCGTGGTCCTGAACGACGTCGCGCCGCGGCCGGTCGCGAGGAAGCGGATCGAGGTGGAGGCGCCGGCGACGTAGCGCGGCGACGCGCGGCGCTCGATCCGCGGAGCGGCGCCCGCGGCCTCCCTCAGCTCTCCCGCGGCAGGAACGTCCCGTGGTACGTCTGCGGCGAGGCGTGGGGCAGGTGGATCCGCGCCAGCGGCCCGTCGTCGAGGTGCGCCGCGTCCCAGACGTGGACGGCGCTCTTCCTGGCCTTCACGTCGGTGATCAGGGCGAGCACGTGGCCGTCGCCCTCGGCCGCGCCGGGCGAGCGCGGCACGAACACCGGCTCCGAGGGCAGCTCGTGCCGCGCGAGCGGCGCCCGGGTGACCTCGCCCGTACCGGGCTCGACGCGGGCGACGCCGTTGCCGTGCCGGTCCTCGTCCCGCCCCGCCGTGGCGAGGAAGACCACGCCGTGCCGCTCCCCCTCGACCCGCGGGTCGCAGCGCGGGAACTCGCCGAGCACGCCGCCGAGGTCCTCCGCCTCGAGCTGCTCGCGCGCGGGGCGCACGCGGTGGCGCACGAGGACGCCGGTCTCGACCGAGGAGAGCTCGGGGCGGTCGGTGTCCTTGCCGATGGCGCCGAGCGTGCCGAGCCCGGGGTAGCGGACGAGGTCGACGACGAGGTCGTCACCGTCGTCGTAGGCGTTCGCGAAGTGCCACTGGAAGAACGCGTCGACGTGGAAGCGGCGCACGCGGGAGACGTCGTCGATGTCGACCACGATCACCTCCGTGCCCCGGCGCGGCTCGTAGCGCACCCAGGAGTCGAATCCTCCCCAGTGCAGGAGCGCGCGCGCCACCCGGATGACCGCGGGCGAGACGAAGAAGACGAGGTGCCGCCGGGTGGCGCAGAAGTCGTGGAGCATCACCGGCGCCGGCAACGGCACCGCGCCGAGCGCGCGCGCGCGCCCCTCGTCGTCGACCGCATAGAGGTCGAGCTGGGGCGCGCGGCCGTACCGGACGCCGAAGTTGTAGCTGGTCTTCCGGGCAGCGACGCGGTGCGGGTGGGCCGAGAAGGTGGGGCCGAGCGCGCCGCCGAGGTCGCTCTCGCCCAGGGTGTCGAGGGTCGCTGGATCGAGCTCCGTCGGCCTGGCGCTCTCGACGAGCGCGAACAGACGGCCGCCGGCGACGAAGGCGCTCGTGTTCGCGACGTTCTTGCGATCCTTGCCCTGCAGGGCCCGGAGCACGCGCCTGGGCCAGGACAGCGTCGAGCCGTAGAGGCGCCGGCCAGCCGCGAGCTCCTCGACGAGGCCGCGGCTGCGCACCAGGCGGTGCGCGCCCTCCGCCCGGCCGCCCGAGAGCCGCACGGCGAGCATGCCCCCGTCCGCCTGGAAGGGGTGCGGCACGCGGACGCCGAAGAGGGTGGCGCGGGCCGGGCCCACGCGAAACAGCGTGCCCTCGAGCCCTTCGGGCAGCGCTCCCTCGACCGCGAGCGGCGTGAAGCCGTACTCGGCCTCGAGGTCGGTCAGGTGGTCGAAGGCGCGCGCGCCGCGCGCGGCCTCCGGGGAAGCGCGGCCCGCGCCGGCGAAGGCAGCGTCGAGGGCGGCGTCGGGGACGGGGGTGGACAGGGCGATGGACATGGGGCCTCCGGTGGGGCGGATGTAATCATTGATTACATCGCGTTCGGGTAATGTAATCGATGATCACATGAGCGCAAGCTGGATCGTGCGGGCGGCGTCGCCGGGCGTCCTCGGCCCTCTGCGCCGCCGTTGTTCGCGTCGGCGCGGCGGTCTCCTGCTTGACGCCGCCGTTCGTCCCCCGGAAAGCGCGGCATGCCTCCGGGTCGAAAGCGCGTCGAGGAGCCGCCTGTGAAGAAGAGGGCGACGCCCTCGAAGAAGACCGCGAAGCCGCCTGCCGGGCGGGCGCCCTCGAAGCGGGCGGCGCGCGGCTATCACCATGGCGATCTCAAGCGGGCCCTCGTGGACGCGGGGCTGGCGCTCCTCGAGGAGAGCGGCGTCGACGCCGTGCGGGTGCGGGAGGCGGCGCGGCGGGTTGGCGTCTCTCCGGCCGCGCCGTTCCGCCATTTTCCCTCGCGGGAGGACTTCCTGCGCGAGGTCGCCCTCGCCGGGATGGAGCGGTTCGAGCTCGCCTCGGCGGCCGAGATCGCGGCCGCGCCCTCTCCGCTGCTGCGCTTCCGCGCGCTCGGGCTCGCGTCGGTCCGGTTCGCCCTGGAGCATCCCGCGCTGTTCGAGCTCCTGAACGGCCCTGCCTTTCGCGTCGACCCGGAGGGCGAGGGCGCGCTCCTGGCCGCCCGGGACGAGGCGCAGGCGCGGCTGCGGAGGATGATCGCGGAGGCGCGGGAGCACGGCGAGCTGCGCCCCACCGACCCCATCGTCACGGAGGTCGCGGGCCGCGCGATGGTCTACGGGCTCGCGCGCATGTTCACCGACGGGCTCCTGCCGCGCGAGGGCGCGATGGAGCTCACCGAGGCCGTCTTCGAGGTGCTCGGCGAGGGGCTGGCGCAGGCGCCGGCTGGGGGGTCACGGTCGGATTGAAGAGAAGAGGCCGCGAGGGCGCAAGGGTCGCCAGGGAGAGAAGAGAGAGGAAGGGAAAGAAGCTCTGGCGCCATGGCGCCTTTCTTCTCAATCGATCTCTTTCCCCCTCTCTCCTTGCGTCCTTTGCGCCTTGGGGTCCTGTTCTCTCCTTCTCCAGCTTCCGTCAGCCGAGCTTGAAGTTGATCGACTTCGGCCGGGTCAGGTGGAGGAACCCGAGCGTCGAGAGCGTCGCGCCCTTGCCGGTGTTCTTCGTGCCCGTCCACGGGAGCGCCGGATCCAGCGTGTCGCACTGGTTCATGTAGACCGTGCCGACCTCGAGCTCGGCCGCGAGCCGCGCCGCGCGCTCCCTGTCGCGCGTCCAGATCGACGCCGTGAGCCCGAGATCGCTGTCGTTCATCAGCGCGAGCGCCTCCTCGTCCGACGAGACGGGCACGATCGGCAGCACCGGCCCGAACGACTCGATGCGCATCACGTCGAGATCGGGCGCCGTGTCGACGAGGAGCGTCGGCTGGAAGAAGCGCCCGCGCCCGTCGACCTGCGTCGCCCGCCCGCCGCAGAGCGCCCGCGCTCCCCGCGACAGCGCCTGCTTCACCTGCGCCTCCAGGAACGCCGGCGCGTGCGGCTGCGCCATCGGCCCCAGGTTGGTGCGCTCGTCCGTGGGATCACCGAGGACGTAACGTTTCATCAGCTCGAGCGCGGCCTCCACGAAGGCGGGATAGAGATCGCGGTGGACATACGCGCGCTCGACCGCGCAGCAGCTCTGTCCGGCGTTGTAGCAGGCGCCGTCGACGATCCCGTCCACCGCCTTCTCGAGGTCCGCGTCCGCCGCGACGTACGCGCCGTCCTTGCCGCCGAGCTCCAGGCCGGCGTCGACCGCGACCTTCTTCGACGTCGCCGCGTAGATCCTGCGTCCGCCTTCGACGGAACCGGTGAATCCGACGTAGTTGACGCGCGGGTCCGAGGCGATGCGCTCGGACGTGGGGTGATCGCAGTGGAAGGCCTGCACCACGCCGGGCGGCGCGCCGGCCTCGGCGAACGCCTTAGCGAAGTGCTCCCCGCAGAGCGGGGAGCGGGGCGAATGCTTCAGCAGCACCACATTGCCCGAGAGCACCGCGGGGATGACCACGTTCACGGCGGTGAGGAGCGGATAGTTCCAGGCAGGGAGGTTGAAGACCACACCGAGCGGGGCGCGCACGATGCGCCGCTCCATCCCCTGCTGCTCGGGGAGGACGACGTCCGCGAGCGAGGCCTCGGCGATCGAGATCATGTGCCGAGCTCGCTTGGCCATGCCCGCGATCTCATTGCGGGATTGGCGTAGCGGCTTGCCCATCATCCGGGTGATGTCAGCGGCGATCGCCGGCGCGCTGGCCTCGATGCGCTCGACCGCGCGCAGGCACAGGGCGGCGCGCTCGGCGAAGGGGGTGCGCGCGAAGCTCCGCGCGGCGGCGGTCGCTGTGTCGAGGAGCCGGTCGACCGCGGCCTCATCGGCGAGCGGCCGGCGGGCGGCTTCTTCGAGGGTATAGGGGTTGTCGATCACCAGGTCGGGCATGGCGGGGGAGATTAACCCAGTTCCCTGGGGGGCCAAGCGTCGTCTAGACTCGGGGCGAATGCGGGCCATCGCGGCAGGTCTATCGGACGTCGGCAGGGAGCGGGTCCACAACGAGGACCGATACATCCTGCTCCCCGAGTTCAACGTCTACGTCGTCGCGGATGGCATGGGCGGCCACGAGGCCGGCGAGGTCGCGAGCCGGATCGCCGCGAGCGCCATCGCGGGCTACTTCCGCGAGGCGAACGGCAAGCGCCGCAAGGCGTCCACCGGCGATCGGCTGCGCGCCGCCGTGACGTACGCGAACGCGCGCATCTTCGCGCACGCCGACGATTCCCGGTTCTACCGCGGGATGGGCACCACGGTCGTCGCCGCGGCGTTCGCGCCGCGCGAGCGGAAGTTCTACGTCGCGCACGCGGGCGACAGCCGCTGCTACCTGCTGCGCCGCGGCGGGATCGCGCAGCTCACCCGGGATCACTCGCTCATCGCGGACGCGCTGCTCGAGCGGCCCGATCTCACCGAGAGCGACCTCGCGTACCTGCCCCGCAACGTGATCACGCGCGCGCTCGGCATCGGCCCCAGCGTCGACGTCGACCTGCGCGCCGAGCGCGTCGAGCCCGGCGACGTCTTCCTCCTCTGCTCCGACGGCCTGCACGGGCTCGTCGACGATCGCGAGATCGCGCGCATCATCGAGGACAACGCCGTGCTCGCCGACGCGTGCTGCAAGCTCATCGACTGCGCCAACGAGAACGGTGGCCGCGACAACATCACCGCCGTGCTCATCCGGATCGAGGAGGCCGCGGCCGCGTCGTGGAGCCAGCGCCAGGGCGCGAAGACCCGCAACGCGCGGTAGCGCTTCGCGCTCAGAGCACGCCGGCGAGCGCGCGGTCGAGCAGGCCGTCCATCACCTCGAACAGCTGCCGGTTGCCGTCCTGGGAGTAGCCCGCGAGCTTCTCCTCGCAGGCGGGGATGGCCTTCACGAAATCGAGGATGACCGCCGGGTCGTCCAGCGAGTCGGCGGCGCGGCCGAACCCCTCGCGCTCGAGGTAGCGGGCGTTGAGCACCTGCTCGAACTGGCGCCCGAGGGGGACGGCGAGCATCGGCTTGCGCAGGTAGACGGCCTCGCCCATCAGCGTGAACCCGCCCCCGGCGATGACGGCGCGGCACGAGGCGAGATCGTCGATGAAGCCGTCTTCGCTGAAGGGGCGGTAGCGCAGGTTCCCCTCGACCTGCTCCTCCTGGATGTTCCGGCGCATCCCGTAGATGCGGCACTCGAGCCCGGTCCTCGCGAGCGTCTCCGAGAGCGCGTCGTTCCCCTCGGCGGTCTGGTAGACGAGCAGGTGCTCCCCGGGGCGGCGGTTCGCCGCGATGATCTCGGGGCGGAGGATCGGCGGCACCAGCGTGGTGTCCTGCTTGCGGACCGGGGGGCGGAAGAACGTGGCGATGACGTAGTGTTTGCAGAACGGCAGCTTGCTCTTCACGAACGCGCGCGTGATCTGGAACTCCGCCTCGTGGCCGGCGAGGATCTCCGGGCCGTGCGTGCACCGGTTGATGATCTGCATGTTGTCGACCGACAGGATCGGCAGCCGGTGGAGCTTGGCGTAGAGGTACGTCCACGACTCGAAGTCGCTGACGGTGAGCTCGGGGCGAAAGTCCTTGATGAGCTCGAAGTACGCGGCGATGTTCCTCGGGATGCCCGTCGCGCCGGAGAGCACGTTGGACCAGAGCGTCTTGCCGCGCCGGACCCGGTTCTCCTCGTAGATCATGTGGAGCCCGTGGATGCGGTTCACCCCTGCGAAGCGCTTCGACAGGAAGTCGGTCGCGCGGCCCGACGCCATGATCTCGAGCTCGTGTCCCTGCGCGAGCAGGTGTTCGATCACGACGCGCGAGCGCATGGCGTGCCCCATCCCTTCGCCGACGACGCCATAGAGGATCTTCATGACGCGCGAGTGTAGCGGGGGCGACCCCGTCTCCGGAAGGGATCGGCGGCGGATCTGGAGCGAGCTCTTGCCGCTCGAGGTGGTGCGCGCCCCGCGGACGCTCGCGCTCTTGCGGCGCCACGGCCTGGAGCTCTCGGTCGCCGTGCGGCCGGAGACGGCGGCCGGGCTGCCCGATCTCGCGGTGGCGTGCGCGGACGCCGGGGTGGCGGTCGCGGTGTGGCCGATGATCGAGGACGAGGCCGGGCGCTGGGCGAGCGCGGGCAACGCGGCGGCGTTCGGCGCGTTCGTCGCGCGGCTGCTCGACGCGCTCGACGCCCGCGGCCTCGCCGCCGCGGAGGTCGTGTTCGATCTCGAGCCGCCGATCGAGGACGTGCGCCGTGCGCTCGCGGGCGGCCGCGGCGCGCTCGATCTGCTCCGCGGCGGGCGCGCGGGGGTGAGCCCGCGGTGGCGCGACGCGGAGGGCGCCTATGCCGGGATGGCCGCGGCGCTGCACGCGCGCGGCGTGGCCACCTCGGCGGCGATCGTGCCGCTCGTCCTGGCCGACGGGCCGTCGCGCGGCTGGGAGCGCCTCCTCGGGACGCCCGTGTCGGCGCCGCCGTGGGGGCGCGTCGGCGCGATGCTCTACACGTCGCTGCTGGAGGGCTACTCGCGGGGCGCGCTCGGCCGGGCGGATGCCGTCGCGCTGCTCGCCTCCGGGTGCCGCGCCGCGGTGCGGCGGTTCGGCTCGAGGGCGGGCGTCTCGCTGGGCGCGGTCGGCGCGGGCGCGCTCGGCGACGAGCCGGTCTACCGGTCGCCCGACGAGCTACGCGAGGACGTCGCGGTCGCGGTGGCGGCCGGCGTCCCGGATCTCGCGCTGTTCGACCTCGGCGGCGTGCTGGCGCGTCCCCCGGCCGAAGCCTGGCTGGAGGCGTTCGTGTCCCCGCCGATCGACGCGCGCCTCCCCCGGTCGACGCTGCGCGCTCGCGGCGTGGCCGCGGCCGCCGCGCTCGTCGGGCGGGCGGCCGGCCGCGCGCGCCGGAGCGATCAGCCGTGATGTGACTTGCCCTGGCCGCGGTAGCGCTTCCAGTGATGTCGCTTGTTCTTGTTCTTCGGTCTGCTGTTGCTGGAGCCGCCGATAGACGTCTTCTTGGTGGACAACGACATGCGCGCTTCATGGCGCCGGGACGGAGCGAGCGAAAGGGGGCCCGGACGGCACGAAGCTCGAGAGATTCTTGTCGTTCTTGATCAGGTTGCTCGAGCCCCTCGGACCCAATCACCAGAGTCTCGAACCGCCTGCGCTTTGTCGGCTGGTTGAAGATTTGGCAGCGCACGAGAACGCGCGCTCGTCCTGTCGACCACGCCGGGTCGGTGTGCCTGCGGAAAGCGCGCCAGTCCTGCGACTCCGCGCCGCGCAGAGGTGTTGAGGTGCGATCGGTCACGATGAGAAATGAATCCTTCTTCCGGTGCGCGCATTGACGTTGGTTGCGTATCGTGTGATAGGCTGGTGCGATTCGAACTGGTTTATCTTGAGCGCCGTTGTCGCGTCCCTGAGGTTCGTTCTTGATCCCGTGATGGGAAAGAATTTGAACCACAGAGGCACAGAGGGCACAGAGGGAAGAGAAGATAAGAATTTTTCTCTTTCTCTTCTGCCCTCTGTGCCCTCTGTGCCTCTGTGGTTCCTTCTCTCTCTCTCTCTCTCTCTCTCGTGATCCATGGACAAACGTCGGCGACGCGGCACCAGCTTGACTTGATGGAGGTTCCTGTGAATCGAAGCAACCGGTGGGTCCTTCGCGCGACCCTGGCGACGTCCACCATGGCCGCGTGCGCCCGCAGCGGAATGGCGCTCGGCTTGGCGCTTGCGGTCGCGGCCTGCTCGACCGCGGGGGACACCGGCGGGAGCGTGGATGCCGGCGATCGCGGCGACGCGCTCACCGAGAGCGCCGCGTCGGGGACGGGCGGCGCGCTCGCGACAGGGGGAGCCTCCGAGGCGGGCGCCGGGGCCAGCGACGCGGGGAGCTCCGGGATCACCGGGAGCGGCGGGGCTGGCGGCGCCGGCGACGCAGGGACCGCGTCGAGCGGCGGCGCGCCGGGCGACGGGGGATCGCCGGGCGCGGGCGGCGGCGGTGCCGGAGCACCCGATACCTGCAGCAGGGCCGCCGCCTGCGGCACGCACAAGTGGGCGTGCTGGCCGATGCCGAACCCCGCGGGCAGCGGCCTGCCCAACCCGGCGAGCTACAGCGATGTCGGAGGGGGCGTGGTGCGCGACAATGTCACGTGCCTCGAATGGCAGCAGAGCCCTCCCTCCGAGGCGTACACGTGGGACCAGGCGATCCGCTATTGCGAGGACCTGACGCTCGGCGGGCACTCCGACTGGCGTCTTCCCACGCGCATCGAGATGACGTCGATCGTGGACTTCACCCGGAGCCCGGCCATCGACACGGCCGCATTCCCGGGCGCGCGGGGGGGATTCCACAAGACGTCCTCCGACTGGATCCTCACGATCCGGCAGGCCGGCGCCGGGGCCGGCCGCGACTATGCCTGGGCCTTCAACATGAGCGACGGGATCGTCAGCAACGCCTACTCCAAGGCGACCGCGGCGAGCCTGCGCTGCGTGCGCGGCGACGGCGAGGGGGAGGCGCCGAGCAGCCCGGCCGTGGCGCCGCCCGATCAGTACGCCGTCGTGTCGGCCGGAGAGGTGATGGATAAGTACACCGGGCTGATCTGGCAACAGGGCTACTCGCCGACCACGATGAGCTGGGCCGACGCGGCGAGCTACTGCGAGACGCTCGGCCTCAACGATCACGCCTGGCGCTTGCCGAGCATCCGGGAGCTGGCGACCCTGGTCGACGAAGCGCAGGTGGCGCCGTCGATCAACCGGGCGATGTTCCCCGACACGCAGTACGGCGCCCGCAGCAACGACTGGTACTGGGGCTCGCACGAGGCCGCGAGGAACGCTCCGGCGGCGTGGGCGCTGAACTTCGACGACGGCTTCACCGGGTTCAACGCCGGCGCCAGCGGCAAGTGGAACTACTTCACGGAAGCGTGGGTGAAGTGCGTGCGCTGAGCGCGCTGTCGCGGGGTCGCGGCCGCCGGCCTGGGGATACGGAGAGAGTTCAACGCCAAGGCGCAAAGGCGCAAGGGTAGAAAAGTGTAAGCATGCTGCATTTGCGTCCTTGCGCATCTGGCGTCGTTGCGTTGACCCGCTCTCCGCTCCGCAAAGCAGATCCCTGGCGTGATTCCTGGCCCACGGCACTAGCGTGTGCGGGTGAGCCCGAACGCCCTGCCAGCCCGCCCCCGCCTCGCCGCCCACGTGCTCGCGCGGCGCCACCTGGTCGGCGAGGAGGAGCGCATCCTCCTGCACGACCTCCGCACCGGCGAGCTGCTCCAGCTCGGTCCGCGCGAGTGGGTCCTGCTCTCCGCGGCCGACGGCACCCGCGACGTCGAGGGCATCGTGATCGCGGCCGCCCGCGAGGGCGCGCCCGCGCGCGTCCCGGCGGCGCAGGCCTTCTTCGCGCAGCTCCACGCCGCGGGCCTGCTCGGGGCCGAGGACGCCGGCGAGGACGCGGCGTCCGCGGCGCCCAGGGCCTCCGCGCTGCCCGCGGCGCCCGCGCTGCCCGCGGCGCCCGCGCTCGACCCGACGGCGCGCGACCCCCGCGAGCGCCCGCTCGAGGTGCTGCCCGATTTCAGCCTCCACTGCGACGGCAGCGGGAGCTGCTGCCGCATCTACGCCTCGATCCTCTTCGATCCCGAGGAGGCCGCGCGGGCGCGGGCGCTGCGGCCCGAGGTGCTGAGCGGCGGCGCGCGGCACGAGCGCGCCTTCACGCCGGAGCGCGGGGCGTGGCCGTCCGCGGCGTCCGTGGTGGCGATGCGGGACGGCCGGTGCGCCTACCTGGAGGGCGAGGGCGGCGCGGGGCGCTGCTCGCTCCACGCGGCCGGTGGGCCCGCGGCGAAGCCGCTCGGGTGCCGCACGTTCCCGACCAGCTTCATCGACGACGGCGAGTCGATCCGGATCTCGGTCTCCGTGGAGTGCGCCTGCGTGCTGGCCAGCGTGGGCCGCCCCGGCGGCGCGCCGCTGATCGACCCGCGGCTGCGCGCGCGGGGCGATCTCGACGACCGCATCGACGTCGCGGCGCTCCCCGACCGCGCGGAGGTGGCGCTCGGCGCGACCGCCCCCCGGGCCGAGCTCGTCGCGTGGTCGCGCCGCCTCGCCGCGGCGGCGCCGCCGCCCGACGTCGCCGCGGGCCTCTCCTCGCTCGCCGCCGCCATCGAGGTCGAGGGCCTCACGGAAGACGCCATCGCGCGCTTCGAGCGGCCCGACCCGCTGGAGCCGGCGGCGCTCGGGCCCTGGCTCGCCGCGCTCCACCGGAGGGCCGCGCGGCGGGCGCGCGAGGACGCCGCCTGGCGGAGCGAGCGGGACCTCGCCCGGAGGGCCACGCAGTGGATCGCCGCCGCGACCTTCGCCCTGGCCGACCCCGACCTGCTCGCCGCGCTGCTCCTGGCGCCCCCGCGCGCCCCCGACCGCGAGCGCTTCTACCTGCGCGCGGCGCTCCACGGCCACCGCCTGCTCGGCGCGCTGCCGCTCTCGCTCGCGCTGCGCGATCGCGCGGCGCGGCTCGTCGTGGCCCGGGCGCTGCCGCTCATCTGCGCCGAGGCGGGCGCGGACGGCGACCCCGCCTGCGCCGAGCCGATCGCGCTCGTCGAGGCGATGCTGCGCGGCCACGGCCTCGACGCTTACGCCGCCGACATGGCGCGGGCGTCGTGATCGCGCTGGCCCGAGAGACATCTCGCCCGATCTTGTCGATAATGCGCCCGCGATGGACCAGCCGCCGCTCGACAACAAGACGGATTTCGCCGCGCACCCGCAGCTCCTCGTCGATCGGGACGGCGAGAAGCTGGTCACGATCGTGAAGGCGAGCTTCGAGCTCCAGGAGGACGGCGGCTTCGAGCTCGCGCCGCCCGAGCGCACGCGCGCGATCCGGTTCGCCGACCTGCCGTGGGAAAAGGAGAAGCCCGAGAGCGTCGCCTACCCGGCCGACATCTGCCTGTTCAAGCCGGCCACCGACGTGATCTTCGTGGCCAGGGCGTACGCGCCGAACGGCAAGCCGGCGCCCTCGTTCGACGTGCGCGTCGAGGTCGGCCCGCTCAGGAAGTCGCTCGTCGTGTTCGGCAGGCGCCTCTGGGTGGACAAGGGCGCCGCGCTCACCGCGCCGGGGCCGATCGAGCAGATCGACATGCGCTACGAACACGCCTGGGGCGGCAGGGACGACGAGGACCCCGCGGCGATCCTCGAGGAGCCGCGCAACCCGATCGGCACGGGCGTCACGCGCGCGCCGGCCTCGCTCACCCACCAGCCGGCGCCGAGCATCGAGGACCCGTCGTTCCCGATCCGGACCGCGAAGTCCGCGCCGCCGCCCGCCGGGATCGGCCCGATCGGCCGGCACTGGGAGCCGCGCCGCAGGTACGCGGGGACGTACGACCGGACCTGGCAGGAGCTCCGCGCGCCGCTCCTGCCCGAGGACTTCGACCACCGCTACAACCTGTGCGCCTCGCCCGGCCTGATCGCGGATCCGCCGCTCGCCGGCGGCGAGCCGGTGCGGGTGCTCAACCTCACGCCCGAGGGGGCGCTCAGCTTCGAGCTCCCGAGGGTGCAGGTGGAGATCGAGTTCCAGGTGAAGGACCGCCCGCCGGCCGCCTTCGCGCCCCACCTCGACACGGTGCTCGTCGACCTCTACGCCACCGGCCCGCAGAAGCCGGTGGCCGTGGAGATGGTCTGGCGCGCGCACGTCAAGGCGCCCCGGCGGATGAAGGATGCGCGCGTCGTCGTGCGCGAGCGGGGGCGCGCGTGAGGCCCCTCGCCGTCCTGGTCGCCGCGGGCGCTGTCACGCCCGTCGGGCTGCGGTCGATCGACACCGCCTTCTCGCACCGCGCCGCCGCGGCCGCGATGCGCGAGGCGCCGCTCCTCGACGCGAAGGGGGAGCCGGTCACGATGTGCTTCCTCCCCACGCTCGATCCGCTCGCCACCGGCGCGCCGCGCGCCGCCCTGCTCGGGGCCCGCGCGCTCGGCGAGGCGCTCGAGAAGCTCGGCCCCGCCGCGCGCGGGCTGCGGATGCAGATGGCCCTGTGCCTGGACGAGCACCTCGGGCAGCGGCAGCCCGGGGGCGAGGTCCCGGCGCAGCGGCTCGCCGCCGAGCTCGCCGCGCGCGCGGAGGCGCACGCGCCCGGCATCTCGGTCAAGGTCGCCACGCGCGGCCCGGCCGGGCCGGGGTTCCTGCTGCCGGAGCTGTGCGACGCGCTCGCGCGCGGCGCGATCGACGCGGCGCTGCTCGGCGGGGTGCACACCGACTACGATCCCGCGCGCATCGCCGCGCTCGACGCCGCGGGCCGGATCTTCCGGCCCGACAACCTCGACGCGCTGATCCCCGGCGAGTGCGCGGCGTTCGTGGTGCTGATGCGCCCCGACGTCGCGCGCCGCGCCCAGCTCCGCGACCAGGGGCAGATCGTCGGCCTCGCCACAGCGCACGAGCGGGCCCGCCCGGACAACGACGAATCGGCGTTCCAGGCCTCGGGCCTCACCGCCGCGCTCCGCACCGCGCTCGCGCCGCTGTCCGAGCGCGGGCTGCGCGCCGGCTGGATGCTCACCGATCTCACCTTCGAGACGTTCCGCCATTTCGAGCTCCAGGCCGCCTCGGTGCGCACGCAGCAGCTCTTCTGCGATCCGCAGCAGGTCGAGAGCCCCGCGCAGCGGATAGGCCACCTCGGCGCCGCGGCCATGCCGCTGCACCTCAGCATCGCGTCCGAGGCGTTCGCGCGCGGCTTCGCGCCGCACCCCTGCGCGGTCTCCCTCGCCGGCAGCGACGGCGGGGAGCGCGCGGCGATGGTCGTCGTCGCGCCGGGCTGACGCCGTACAGCGAGCGCCCCGCCGCTTTTCGGCCGCGATTGCGGCGCCATTCCGACGCTGGCGCGGGCGCGCGCAGCAATCCGTCGCCCGCCGTGAGCGCCGCAAAATTCGGCTCCCACGCCCGACGAAATTCCGCTCCCACGCCGCTTTCGCCGCGTCCGCGGGGCTTGGCGCCGCACGCCGATCGCCTACCATGCCCCGAATGGCCGCCACCTTCGCCACCTTCTCCCTCGAGGGCGACAACCTCCCCGCGGACATCGCCGTCACCCGATTCGAGGCCGTCGAGGGGGTGTCCACCCCGTACGCGGTCGACGTGCGCTTCTCGACGGTGGACACCGCCTTCCGGGTCGAGGACTGCCTGCGCAGCCGCCTCTGCCTGCGGGTCATCGACACCTCTGGCGCGCAGCGGCTGTTCGACGGCATCGTCGACCGCGCCGGCTTCGCCCGCGTCGCGGGCGAAGGGCGCCAGTTCGACGTCCGCCTGCGGCCCGCGCTCGCGGCGCTCGCGCACCGCGAGGGGTCCCGCATCTTCCAGGAGAAGAGCATCGTCCAGGTGGTGCAGACCGTCTTCGAGGAGGCGGGCTTCGGCGACAAGGTCGAGTGGCGGAACGCGAAGGAATACGAGGCGCGCGAGTTCATCGTCCAGTACCGCGAGTCGCACCTCAACTTCGTCTCACGCCTGCTCGAGGACAACGGCCTCTTCTACTACTTCCGGCACGAGGTCTCCGGACACACGATGATCATCACCGACGATCCCTCCTCGTTCGAGGTGGAGGAGGGGACGCCGGTGATCTTCCGCATGGCGCAGGGCGGCCTGCCCGGCAGCCAGCCGCTCGCGAAGCTCACGAGGACGCGCGCCCTGCGCACGAGCAGCGTCCACCTGCGGGACTACGATTTCGAGAAGCCCGCCGTGAAGCCCGAGTCCGCGCTGCCCCGCAAGGAGGCCATCGAGCTGCCCTATTTCGAGTACCCCGGCGGCTTCACCAAGGGGAGCGTGGGCGGGCGCCGCGCCGACGCCCGCATGCGCGAGCTCTCCGCCGACGCCGACGTGTGCGAGGGCGAGAGCCGCGCGGCGGGCCTCAAGGTGGGCGAGCCGTTCCTCGTCGAGGGCGCCGCCGAGCCGTGCCTCAACGGCCAGTTCGTGGTCACCCAGCTGGTCTCGCGCGGCAACCAGACGCTCACCGGGGGAGAGACGAACTACGACGTCGAGAACCATTTCCGCGGCATCCCCAAGGGCGCGCCCTTCGCGGCCGAGCGCCGCGCGCGCCGGCCGCGCATCCGCGGCATCCAGACGGCGGTCGTCACGGGGTCGAGCACCCAGGAGCAGGCGATCCACGTCGACAACTACGGCCGCATCAAGGTGCGCTTCTTCTGGGACCGGCAGGGCCAGCAGGACCACACCGCGAGCTGCTGGCTGCGCGTCTCGCAGCTCGCGATGGGCGGCTCGATGATCCTCCCCCGCGTCGGCTGGGAGGTCTCCGTCGCCTTCCTCGACGGCGACCCGGACCGGCCGCTCGCCCTCGGGCGCACCTACAACGCGGAGAAGACGCCGCCGCAGTCGCTCCCCGCCGCCAAGGCGTCCGGCTCTCTCAAGAGCATGTCGTCGCCGGGCGCAGGCGGCCATAACGAGATCGGCATGTCCGACAGCTCCGGGAGCCAGGGCTTCGGCGTCCACGCCCAGAAGGACCTCAACGTCACCGTCAGGAACGACAAGGTCGATGAGGTCGCGGTCAACGAGGAGAACCACATCAGCGTGAACGGCTCCCGCTCGGTCAAGGTCGACGAGTCGATCACCGTGTCCGGGAATCAATCGCTCGACGTCGGCGCGGTGCTCTCCCACAAGATCACGGGCAACCAGAGCATCTCGATCGGCGGCAACGACACGACCAACGCGATCAGCAATCACGTCGAGAAGATCACGGGCAACCGCTCCTATACGGTGAGCGGGAACCAGATCACGATATCGAACGGTATCGAGCAGTCGATCACCGGCGACATGAGCCGCAAGGTCGGCGCGGTGCAGATCGCCGGCAGCCTCGCCTCGATCAACGACAACGTCCTCGGCGGGATGGCGGAGACGGTCGGCGCCGTGAAGGCGCAGATCATCAACGGGAGCCACGGAGAGCAGATCACCGCCAACAAGGATCAGACCTCCCTCGCCGCCGAGCTCCACCTGACCAAGGGCTCGATCTCTCAGGTGGCGACCGGCGTCACCAACCTGGTGGGCGGCCTGCATTACCAGAAGCTGAACGGCGATCTGGTCGTCCAGGCGCCGCTCATCACGCTCCTCGGCGCCGTCGGCTCGTTCAAGGGCGGCGGCAGCGAGCTCAAGCTCGGCGGCGGACCCGTCGTGATCAAGGGGACCAAGATCGCGGTGAAGGGCGCCCTCGTCGTCAAGATGGGCGCGTCGATGAAGCTCGGATCGTGAGGTCCGCGGGCGCTAGTGAGGTGAAGAGTGGCTGAACAACATATCCTCGCGATCCCCTCCGTCAGCGTCGAGGGCAAGGTCTACCGGGTGCTGCGGTTCGAGCTCACCGAGCAGCTCTCGGAGCTCACCCGCCTCGAGTGCGAGCTGCTCGACGACGAGGCGGCGCTGCCGCGGCCGAAGGACGTCCTCGACAAGCGCGCGGTGTTCACGCTCACGCGCAGCGACGACACGCAGACCCGCACCTTCGCGGGCACCATCGTGGCGGCCGAGCTCCTGCCCGACAGCGACGACGTGCCCACGCTGCGGATCGAGGTCGCGCCGGCGCTCTGGAACCTCGGGCAGCGCGCCGACTGCCGGATCTTCCAGGAGAAGAGCGCGGTCGACATCGTGAAGGAGGTCCTGGAGGGCGCGGGCGTGCCCGCGGGCCAGCAGGACTGGCGCCTGGCCGAGCCGCACCCCGCGCGCGTCTACACCGTCCAGTACCGGGAGCGGGATCTCGATTTCATCCACCGCCTCCTCGCCGAGGAGGGGATCTACTTCGCGATCCACGTGAAGGACGAGCAGGACGTGCTCGTCTTCAGCGATTCGCCGACCGGCCTCGAGGACATCGAGGGCGCGACCACGCTCCCGTTCTACCAGGACTTCGGCGTCGACGGCTTCGCCGATCGCGTCGTCCGCCTCTCGCGGGAGGTCTCGGTGCGGAGCGACAAGGTGTTCGTCCGCGATTACAACCCCGAGAAGCCCTCGCTCAAGCTGGAGGCGTCGGCCGAGGGGAGCGATCCCGGGTCGCACGTGCTCGAGATCTACGAGTACCCCGCGCGCACCGCCGACGTGAGCGCGGCGGAGCGGCTCGCGAAGGTGCTGCTCGACGCGGTGCAGGCCGAGCGCGACGTCGTGCATGGCGAGACCGGCTCGCTCGCGCTGCTCCCGGGCCGGCGCTTCTCGGTGGAGGGCCACCCCTACGACCCGCTCAACCAGGAGTACCTCGTGGTCCGCGCGCGCATTGCCGGCAGCCGCCCGCGGAACTTCGAGCTCGCGGGCCGCGCGGGCGCGGACGGCGGCGCGCGCGACCTCCGCATGGCCTGCGAGTTCTGGGGCGTGCCCACCGGGACCACGCGCTACCGGCCGCCGCGGCGCGCCCGCGAGCAGGTCATCCCGGGCGCGCAGACGGCGATCACCACCGGCCCGTCGGGGCAGGAGATCCACACGGACGCGAGCGGCCAGGTGAAGGTCTCCTTCCACTGGGATCGCTCCGGCAAGAAGGACGACACGTCGAGCCGCTGGATCCGCACGAGCCAGGTGCCGACCGGGGGCTCGATGCTGCTGCCGCGCGTCGGCTGGGAGGTCACGGTGCGCCACCTCGAGGGCGACGCCGACCGGCCCTTCGTGCTGGGCCGCATGTACAACGCGCTCACGCCGCCGCCCTACGCGCTGCCGAAGGAGGCCGGGAAGAGCTCCCTCCAGACCGCGACGACGCCGGGCGGGGGCAGCTCCAACGAGCTCAGGATGTCGGACGCGAAGGGCGCCGAGGAGATGTTCATCAACGCCTCGAAGGACATGTCCACCGAGGTGAAGAACAACGCGACCGAGTCGATCGGCAACAACCACGCGAAGAAGATCGGCGCGGATCAGTCGACGAACGTCACGAACAGCATGACGAGCAGCGTCGGCTCGAACCAGAAGATCTCGGTCTCGGGCAACCAGGCGATGAAGGTCGAGACCTTCCACGTGGACGACATCGGCGGCGACCACAAGCTCGCGATCGGCGGCAACCGCGACATGAAGGTCGGCGGCGATCACAAGCGCGACGTCACCGGCGACAGCGCGCTCACCGTCTCCGGCAACCAGATCGACCTCGTGGTCGGCTCGGTCACGGACGCGACCCTGGCCGCCTTCAAGCACGAGGTGGGCGCGGCGCTGGTCGAGCTCGCGCTGGGGCACCGCACCGTGACGGTCCAGGGCGACCGGAGCGAGACGGCCACCGGCGCGAAGGTGATCGCGGTCAAGTCCGGGCGCGGCGTCGAGGTCGGCGGATCGATGAACGTGAAGGTCGGCGGTGCGATCGTCAACGTCGCCAACGGCGATCGCGTGGAGAGCTCGCTCGGCACCTACACCGAGCTCGCCGGCGGCGCGCAGATCGTGAAGGCGAACAACGTCGTCTTCGAGGCGACCGGCGCGCTCACGCTGGTCATGGGCGCGTCGATCGTCTCGCTGACACCGGCGAGCGTCGCGATCCTCGGCCTGTCCGCGAAGCTCGACGGCGACGTCGCGGACACCGCCGCGCTGGTACTCGACAACTGAGGAGCAGGAGGCGAACGTGGCACGCCAGACCGTAGCGCACTTCACGATCGAGGATGTCCCGGCGGCCCGGGTGCTCCGCTTCGAGTCGATCCACGAGGCGGGCAGGCCGCTCGTGCTCGACGTCGAGGTCGTCCTCCACATGTACCAGGAGCTCGACGCGATGATCGGGAAGGGGGCGGTGCTCTCCTTCGGCGCGCCCGGCGAGGAGCCGCGCGTCATCGCCGGGACGGTGGAGGCCGCGACGTCGATCGGCTCGACCGAGCTCGGCATGGAGATCATGGGCGCGCGCTACGCGGTGCGCGTCGTCTCCTCGCTCGCGCTGCTCGCGCGCAGCGTCGACTCGCGCATCTTCCAGGAGATGAGCGCCAAGGAGATCGTCGCGCAGGTCCTTGAGGAGCACGGGGTCTCGCGGGTCGAGTGGCGGCTCAGCGGCGACTGTCCGAAGCGCGAGTACTGCGTGCAGTACCAGGAGAGCGCGCTCGTGTTCATCTCGCGGCTCATGGAGCACGAGGGCATCTACAGCTTCGTCGAGGTGGACGCCGAGGGGGAGCTCCTCGTCTTCGACGACGACAGCACCGTCGCCGGGCCGATCTCCGGCGATCCCGCGCTGCCGTTCCGGCGGCGCACCGGCCTGAGCGCGGCCGACGAGCGCGACGCCATCTACGCGATCCGCGAGCGGGAGCGGGTGCGCTCCGGCAAGTTCGTCCTCCGCGACTTCGATTTCAAGCGACCGAAGCTCGACCTCACGGTGACCGCCGCGTCGAGCGAGCGGACGGAGCTCGAGCGGTACGACTACCCGGGCGGCTACTTCGAGCCGAGTGAGGGCGAGCGGCTCGCGCAGATCCGTCTCGAGGAGGAGCAGGTCGAGCGGCGCACCATCGAGATCGACGCCGTGTGCCCGCGCCTCGCGGTCGGCCACAAGCTCACGATCGCGGACGCCGGCGAGCTCGACGGCGAGTACTTCCTGTTCTCGGTGACGCACACCTTCGTCCACGAGGAGGACGGCGAGCGCGAGGGCGCCGCGCCGCGCTCCAGGGCGCGGGCGCGCCTCGTGCCCGCCGACGTGAAGTACCGGCCGCGGCGCATCACGCCGATCCCGGTCATCGAGGGGCCGCAGACGGCGACGGTGGTGGCGCCGGCCGGCTCGCAGCCCGAGGCGATCCACACCGACGAGCACGGCCGGTGCAAGGTCAAGTTCCACTGGGATCGGAGCGACGCTGTCGACGACAAGGCCTCGTGCTGGATGCGCGTCGCGCAGCTCCAGACGTCGGGCTCGATGATGCTCCCCCGCATCGACTGGGAGGTGATCGTCGAGTTCCTCGAGGGGAACCCCGACCGCCCGATCGTCACGGGCCGCCTCTACAACGGCGTCTTCATGCCGCCGTACGCGCTGCCCGAGGGCAAGACGCGCTCGGCGATCCGGACCGCGAGCACGCCGGGCGGCGGCGGCACCAACGAGGTCCGCTTCGAGGACAAGGCGGGCGCCGAGGAGATCATGATGCACGCCCAGCACGACATGAAGACGGCCGCCGCGAACAACGCGAAGAAGAACATCGGCAACAACGAGACCACGGTGATCGGGAACAACGCGTCGCTCGAGGTCGGCGGCAACCAGACGACGAAGATCACGAAGGGCTCGTCGAACACGATCGGCGCCGATCAGACGATCAGCGTGGGCGGCAACCGCACCCTCGAGGTGAACGCGGTGTCGGCGCTCACGGCGAAGGGCAACGCGACGACCACGGTGGGCGGGAACCAGTTCGAGATGGACGGCAACCCGCTCGAGGCGATGCTCGCGCTCGCCGCGCAGGCGGCGGTGCAGTTCGCGAGCGTGATGGCGAACAACGCGATCTCGGCGATCCAGGGGCAGGTCGACGGCGCGATCAACCAGGTGATGGCGCCGATCAACGGGCTCACGCAGCAGGTGCAGGGGGTCGCCGGCGCGATGGGCGCCGTCGCCGGCGGCGACATGAGCCGCATGCCCGGGATGATCGCGGGCGCGTCGGGCATCCCCGGCGCGAGCCAGCTCGCGGCCTCGATGGGCGGAGGAGGTCGCGGCGGTGCTGGCGGCGGCGGCGCTGGCGGCGGCGGCGGCGCTGGCGGCGGCGGCGGCGCTGGCGGCCCTCCGAACATGCTCGCGGCGATCGCCTCGAACGCGGCGCACAACGCGCTCGCCGGCGGGATCTTCGTCCAGCCGGAGGCGCTCGCCTCCGCGCTCGGCATGGACTCGGGCGGCGGGGGCGGCCAGTCGATGGCGAACGCCGCCGGGCCAGAGGGCAACGTCGATGGGGTCGACGCGACCGATCGCGAGAAGGGGCCCGGGCACTCGACCGCGAAGGTCGCGGGCACGCACAAGGAGGACGTCGGGTCGATGAAGGTCCTCGGCGCGGTCAAGGACATCGACAACAACGTGACCGGCAAGAAGACGATCGACGTCGGCGCGGCGACGGTGCAGGTCGCGTTCGGCAGCTATTCGGAGACCGTCACCGGCTCGAAGAACGAGAAGGCGACGGGGCTGGTCGTGCTCAGCAGCGCGGGGGAGAGCGAGACGGTCACCGGCTCGCGCACCGCGATGGTGGGCGGCGCGGTCGTCGACAAGCTCAAGGGGTCGCACGTCGTCCAGGCCGTGGGGCCTGCGACGTTCATCGGGGCGTTCCACAAGGTGGAGGCGAAGGGGGCCATCGTCTTCAAGTGCGGCGCCAGCGAGGTGGTGATCGACGGCGGGGGCGTCACGATCACGTCGCCGCTCGTGGCCTTCCTGGCCCCGAAGATCCAGCTCCCGAAGAAGGTCTCGGAGGTCTGATGGCGGCTCCTTTCGACGGTGGTTCCTGGCCGGCCGGCGCGTCGCGCGCGGTGGAGGAGCTCGATGCCGACCCCGGGGCGGGGGAGGCCTCCGACGCCCCGCGCGTGACCCTGGACGACGTGCTGGCCGAGCCCGCCGCGCCGGCGGCGGCGCCGCTCCCGGCGCCGCAGGCGCAGCCGCTCGGCGCCGCGATGCGGACCGCGCGCGTCGCCTCGATCGCCGGCCGGGCGGCGCAGATCCTCGTGCGGGGCGCGGACGGGCCCATCGAGGCCGAGGTCGCGCCCGAGGTCGACCCCGAGGTGATCGCCGACGCGCGCGCCCGTGGCGACGCCGTGCTCGTCGAGCTCTGCGACGGCGCGCTGCCGCTCATCGTCGGGGCGCTCGCGACGCAGCGGCCGAAGGCGCTTCACCTCAAGGCGGCGACGATCACGATCGAGGGCGAGCAGGAGCTGCTCCTGCGCTCGGGCCGGGGCGCGGTCCGCATCCGCGAGGACGGCGACATCGAGGTGGTGGGCAGCCGCATCAGCGCCGCGTCGCGGGGGCTGTTCCGGATCGTGGGGCGGCTGCTCCGGCTGAACTGACGCCGCGTGCCGGGCGGGCCCTCGGGGCGCGGCTCAGCGCCGCGCGCTCTGTTCGACGAGCGCTTGCCATCGCGCCTTGAGCGCCGGATCGGACTGGAAGCGCTCGTGCCACATCGCGTGGAGCGCGGTCCAGCTCTGCGGGTCCAGCCCGTAATGACCCTGGATCTCGTGGACGTGCGCCGGGTGCTCCCGCACGTCGGCGCAGATGCGCGCGTACTGGGCGAGCGAGATGCGCTCGACGCGCCGTTTCATCTCCGCATCCAGCTCGGGGCGCGCCCCCGCGGCGGACCGCGAGAGCGACGTGTTTGCCGGCGACCCGTCGCCGGAGCTCGGCTGCTGGAACGGCAAGGCCCAGCTCCCGGTCGGCAGCGGGGGCGGCCGTGGCACGGCGTCGTCCCTGCTGGAGGCCCGCGGCGGCGCGGGAGAAGCGGCAGGGCGGGCGAACGGCAGCGCGTTGTCGGCGGGAGGCGAAGGGCTCTGGCGCGAGAAGGGAAGAGCGTTGTCGGCGGGAGGCGAAGGGCTCGGGTGAGAGAAGGGCAGCGCCTTGTCGGCCGCGGGAGGCGTGGCAGGGCGAAAGAAAGGCAATGCGTTATCGGCCGCCGGAGGAGCGACAGGGCGCGAGAAGGGCAATGCGTTGTCGGCCGGAGG
This sequence comes from Sorangium sp. So ce406, assembly GCF_051474675.1. Taxonomy (NCBI): domain Bacteria; kingdom Pseudomonadati; phylum Myxococcota; order Polyangiales; family Polyangiaceae; genus Sorangium; species Sorangium sp. So ce406. The sequence continues at coordinate 4,205,296 of NZ_CP150340.1, forward strand.
AGCGACAGGGCGCGAGAAGGGCAAAGCCTTGTCGGCCGCAGGAGGAGGGTTCGGGCGCGAGAAGGGAAGGGCGTTGTCGGTCGGAGGTACAGGGGCCGTCCGACCGAAGGGCAATGCGCTGTCGGTCGGAGGTCCAGGGACCTTCCGCGAGAAGGGCAGCGCCCTGTCGGCGGGCAACGGGCTCATCGTGCCGGCGTTCGTGGTGTCCATCCTCGCCGCGGTCGCCTCGACCGGGGCTGCGTTCGACGCGCCCTGACGGAAGGGCAGCGCGTCCTGGAGTGGGACAGCCCGCATGTCGAGGAGCGTCACGAAGGCCCGCGGCGCGGTTGGCGGCGGCTCCGGAATCGGCGAGGGCCGAGGTGTACGCGTGGCCGCAGGCAGCGGCGACGGGATGGCCGCAGGCAGCGGCGACGGCGTGCCCGAGGGCAGCGGCGACGGCGTGCCCGAGGGCAGCGGGGACCGATCCATGAGCGGTCGCGCCGCCGGCCCGCTCGCGCTCGATCTCGCCCACGGCGAGCGCGCAGCCTCCTCGTCGCTCACGCCCGCGGCCGCCACCGGCGCCGCCCCGTCCGGGAGCGCGCCCCCCAGCGCCGGGAGGTGCGCCTCGGGCGCCACCGGCATCGGCCCCTCCGGCTTCCTGCGCGCCTCCCGCAGCTTCGCCTGGGCGCGGCGCTTCTGCTCGCCGACGAGCTCCAGGTAGCGCTGGCTCGGGCGGAGCTGCCCCCGCGCGGCCTGCGCGGCGAGCTTCGCCAGCCAGCGCTCCCGCGCCGCCTCCCACGCCTCGACCGAGAGCCCCGCCCCGGCGAGCGCCTCGTCCCGCGGCGCGCCCGCCTCCAGGGCCCCCGCGATCGCGGCGAGCTCCTCGAGCGTGATCGATCGGCTGTTCCCCTCGCTCTCCACCATGCCTCCCCCCAGCATACCCCCGCCGCCGCGCCGCAGCGCGGCCCCGGCGCCGGCCGATCCCGCGGCGCGGCCGTCCCGCTACTTCATCGCCCGCTGGAACCGCGCCATGAGCTCCTCGTCCTCGAGCATCGCCGCGGTCCACCGCTGCTGCGCGCTCAGGTAGTCCTCGAGCGTCAGGTCCAGCCGGCTCAGCACCGTCGCCATGTCGGTGCCCCGCTTCATCGCGCGCGCCGCCTCGAGGAAGCGGTCGAACGACAGCTCGTTCCTCGCGCGGGCGCGCTGGACCCGGGCGAACGTCTCGGCGAAGGCGGCGACCAGCGGCGGCACTTCCACGTCCTCGCCGTCACCGTCATCCGCCTCGGACAGGCGCGCCTGCCAGGCGTCGTCGAGCGCCTCCCAGCGCTCCTCGTCCAGCCCGTGCGCGGCGAGGAGCGCCGCGCGATCGGCGCTCGGGTCCGCAAGCTGGGCGGCCAGCGTCGCGTACGCCTCGAGGTCGTCCGAGGGATCTTGCATCGCGCGGCCAGGCTACCTCAGCGCGCAGCTTGGGGCCTCCTCGGCGCAGGTGTATCCATGGCGCGTGTCCTTCACCTATCTGCCCTTCGTCGCGCCCGGCGGTCAGGAGGGGCAGCCCTCCGCGCCCGCCGGGATGGCCCCGCCCGCCCTCGACCAGCTCGAGCGCGGGCACGCAGCGCTCCGCCGCGCCGCGCGGTCGCTGGAGCACGACGTCGAGCCCGTGATCGACCTGACCGGGCCCGCGCGCGCCCTGGAGCGCGCCGCCGGCGCGATCTACGACGCCTTCGACGGCCGCGCCGACCGCCTGGGCGCCGTGCGCGCTGCCCTGGCGGAAATTGACAGCGCTGCTGTCCCGATCGGCGACGCGGCGGGACTCGACGCGGGCCTCGCGACCGTGGGCGCGCTGCTCCGGGACGCGCGCGGCTGGCTCGAGCACGCCGAGGCGCGGCTCGCCGGCGCGCCGCCCGCGCCGCCGCTCGACCCGCTCCCGATCCTCGCGAGCCGCGATCGGCCGCGGCTGCACGCGGTCCGGCGCGCTTCGCTCGTGCCGAGGCTCAAGGTCCCGGAGCCGCCCCCGGCCGAGCTCGTGGCGAAGCCGCCGCCGCCGATCCCGCGGCCGACGACGTTCGACGAGCTCAAGGCCGCCGTCGCGACGCTGAAGCAGCGCGCGCCCGCGCCCGGCGCGCTCCCCGCGGCGGCGGCGCGGCCGCTCGCGCCGCGCGGGGACGAGCCCGCCGCGCGCCCGGCGCCGCCGCCGGGCTTCGCGCGGGAGATCGGCGCCGCGATCGACGACGTCGCCTTCCTCCGCGGCCGCACCCGCGAGTGCTTCGAGGAGGTCGCGATGGTCGGCATGCAGCGCGCGCCGCTGCTCGGCGATCCGTTCCGCGGGGCGCTGGTTCTCGAGCGGCGCATGCTCGCGGCGATCGACGTGATCGCGGCGATCGGGGCGCCCGCGCTCGAGCACGTGCCGCGGCTCGTGGCCGAGGCCCCGGTGAAGGACCCGAGCCTCGCCTTCGCGAGCGCGATGGTGCTCGGCTGCTTCGCGGGCCGCGACGCGCTGGCAGCGGCCGAGCACGCGCTGCTCCGGAGCGAGCGGGACCGGGCCTTCATCGAGGCGCTCGGCGCCGCGCTGAAGCTCGTCCCGCACGAGCTCCTGCCGCTCGCGCTCCGCAGCCTGCTCCGCGAGCCCGAGCCGCTCCTCCGCGCGATGGCGATCGACGTCCTCGCCTACCGAGGCCTCGCGACCGAGGACGAGCTCGTCGCGGCGGCCTCGGACGAGGCGGCGCCCGTCGCGGCGCGCGCGCTCCACCACCTCGGCTGCGCGCCGAACCAGCGCTTGCCCGAGCTGATCCAGCGGGCGCTCACGTCGGCCGCGGCGGCGGACCCGGAGCTCCGCGAGGCCACCTGGACGGCCATGGCGCTCTCGGACCACCCGCACGCCTCGATCACGCTGCGCGCCGCGATGGAGGCGCCGGAGGGCGGGGACGCGGCGGCGCTCCTGCTCGCGCTTGCGGGCGACGAGGCCGACGCGCGGCACCTCGTCGCGCGCGCCTTCGAGGCGCCGCGCCACGGCCTGATCGTCGCCGTGGGCTGGGCGGGCGCGGCCTCGTCGGTGCCCTTGCTGATCGACCTGCTCGAGGGTGAAGGGGACAAGGCGATGAAGCTCGCTGCCGCCTACGCGCTGGAGAGGATCACCGGCGCCGGCATGTGGGAGGAGGTCGCGGTGGAGGACGACGAGATCGTCGTCGCCGAGCCGCCCGACCCCGACGTGGGTGAGCCGCGCGAGCTCAAGCTCGCGCAGATCGTGAGCGACCCCCGCGACCTGCCCGCGGCGCCGGCGCCAGAGATGGTGGAGCAACCCACGGTGGACGCCGCGCGCTGGCGGGCGTTCTGGATCGAGCGCTGCCAGGGCTGGGATCTGGGCGCGCGGTACCGGCGCGGGCTCCCGTACACGCCCGAGGTCGCGCTCGACGAGCTCGACACGGGCCGGGTGACGCCGGGCGAGCGTCGGTCGATCCAGCGCGAGCTCATCGTCCGCACCGGGCACTTCGTGCGCTTCGATCCGCACGACTTCGTGGTGGACCAGGAGGAGGCGATCGCGGCCTGGCGGTCGATCGCGTCGCGCGCCTCGGGCGCCCCGGGCCGCTGGACGCGGCCGCGCCGACGCGCGGGGTGAGCGCGGCGACATCGACGAGGCGCCGCGCGCCTGGCGCCGCCTCCGCGTCAGGCCGCCGGCCTTGCCGCGCCGCGGCGGCTGGAGCATGGCCTGGGCCGGGCGCTGCGCCCGCCAAGGGGGAGCATGGACCAGGGCGGACTTCGGAAGGGCGGCAGGCAGATCCTCGCGGCTGCGGCGCTGGGCGTCGCCGTGCTCGCGGCGCCTCCGGTGGGGGCGCAGACGAAGGAGGAGCTCGCGGAGGCGCGGGCGCTCTTCCAGGAGGGCGTCGCGCTGAGCGCGGCGAACAACTGCGCCGCGGCGCTCGCGAGGTTCCACGCGGTCGCGAGCGTGCGGCGCACGCCGCAGGTGCTGTTCAACATCGCCGAGTGCGAGGCGCGGCTCGGCAAGCTCGTCTCGGCGCTCGGCAACTACCGCATCGCGGCGGCCGCGGCCGCGGGCGACCCCAGGGCGAACGACGTCACCGCCAACGTGGGCGCGCGCATCGAGGACCTGGAGCAGCGCACCCCGAAGCTCGCGATCCGCCGCGGGCAGGGGGCGCTCACGGCGACGATCCTGCTCGATGGGGCCGCGCTCGGCGCCGCGGAGATGAGCGCCGACATCCCCGTCGACCCCGGGCCGCACGTGGTCTCGGCCAGGATCGGCGACCGCGAGGTGGCGCGAGAGACCGTCACGCTCGCTGAGGGCGAAGAGAAGACCGTGGAGGTCGCGATCGCCGAGCCTCCGGCGGAGCCGCCGCCCGCGGCTCAGGCGCCGGAGCCTCCGCCGGCGGCCGCGCCGGCGCCGGTGGCGCGGCCTTCGCGGGTGCCGGGCCTCGTGGTGCTCGGCGCCGGCATCGCGAGCGGCGCCGTCGGCGGCGTCTTCCTCGGGCTCCGCGCCGGGACGCTGAGCGACCTCGACGCGCTCTGCGGTGGCGACACGAGCTGCCCTCCCTCGGCCAGGCCCACCGCCGATCGCGGCCGGCTCTACACGGGCGTCGCCGAGGTCGCGATCGGGCTCGGCGTCGTCGGCGTGGCCGCGGGGATCGCGCTGCTCGTGACGAACAGCGGCGCCGCGCCCGCCGAGCCGCGCGCGGGCGCCGTCACGAGCCGCCGGAGCGCTGGCGGGGGCGCTGAACGCGCGGCTGTCGTGCTGCACGCGCCCGGCGCCGACCTCGCGGGCCTCAGCGTCGCTGGCCGGTTCTGAGGCCCGGCGCCCGCGTCGCCGCGACAGGCCCGGCGCCCGCAGCGCGGTGACAGGCCCGTCGCCCGCGGGCCGTTCAGCCCTGGCTCTGGCAGCAGAACGTCCTCGGGGCGGCGCCCCGCGCCGCGCCGGTCGCGGTGCCGCCGCTCGGCGCGCACGCGCCCCCGGTGGGCGTGGCCGACGTCACCTTGCGGCCGACGATCGTGGGGTTTCCCTCGACGTTCGCGCACTCCCCAGCGAGGACCTCGACCAGCGGCGTGTCGCACGTGTTCACCTCGGGGTCGGCGTAGAGCGCGATCGTCGTCCGGCACGCCCCGTTCGACGGCTCGCCGCACGCGCAGTCGTCCTCGCAGCCGCGGTCGTCCTCGATCTCGGTGAAGAACACGTGCTTCTCGGTGTACGCGCCCGGCGGGCACGCGTTGTCGCCGTCCTTCGCGATGCAGAGCCCGCCCTCGAACGGCGCGCCCGGCCTGGGAACGCAGACCCGGCCGAGGTTGCAGCCCTGGCCCGGCGGCGCGGCGGGGCACGCGCGCCCGAGCCCCGTCCATCGGGGGGCCGACGCCTCGACCTGCACGGGGCCCGGCGCGCAGCTCCCGCCGGTCGCCTCGAGCGGGGTCGCGGAGACCGAGGCAACGCACGGGTGCGCTTCCCGGGTCGAAAGGCACTCGTTGCCCGGCTCGCAGGCCACCCCGCCGCCGAAGACCCCGTCGGGCCCCGCGCACTCGTCGCGCGTCCAGCCGGGTATGAGGTCCAGGTCCCAGGCGCACACCCACGGCGACCCGCACGGCGCGTCGCTGACGCTGATCTGGATGCTCCCCAGCTCCCCGCACCGCTGCCCCTGCGCCGGGCCGCACGAGCACGTGCAGCGCGCCGGCGGCGCGGAAAGACCCCGGTTGCCGACGAACGGCTGCCCCGCGGCGAACGCGGCAGGACATCCCGGGTCCATCGCGGGCGCCCCGTCGAACAGCGCGAAGTAGCCGCTCCACCCCTCCGGCACCGCCGTCGTGCACACGAAGTCGCCGCAGCCCGGATCGGCGCAGTCGACCAGGCCATCGCCGTCGTCGTCGGCGCCGTTCGAGCAATCCTCCGACCCGGGCCCGCTCGAGCTGCTGCCGCCGCCCCCCGATGGCTCGGGCTCGTCGAAGGTGTAATCGGGATAGAGGCACGCCGCGGGCGACGCGAGGGCGCCGGCAGCACAGAGCCCGACCCAGGCCGCGAGGCGCGCTCCCCGGCCGACAAGACAAGAGCTCACCGAGTCACCTCCTTGCCTGGGCCGCCGCGCGCAGCGCTCCAGCGCCGCGCCCTCGTGACGTGGATCCGGCTACTTCTTGGCGGGCGCGGCGGGCGCGGGCGGCTTGGGCGCCGGCTTCGCGGGGGCCGCCTGCGGCGCGCCCTTGGCCGGCGGCGCGCCCTTCGCGGGCGCCGCGTCGCCGGTCTGCCCGCTGTTGTACATCTGGATGGCGCGGTCGGTGAGCTCGAGATCGGCGCGGTAATAGGGCGCCGCCGACTTGTCGAGGATGAGGTCGTAGCCCTCCTGCGCGGCGAGCCGGCGGAGCAGGCCGAGCACCTTCTGCAGGATCGGCGTGGTCAGCTCGCTCTCCTTGCGCTGCATCTCGCGCTGGTAGTCGACCATCGTCGCCTGGAGCTCGGCGGCCTGGCGCTGCCACGTCTCGAACCGGCGCTGGAGCGCGTCCTTCGGCGTCTTGCCCGCCTGCGCTTCCTTGTCGAGCTTGTCGCGCTCGTCGGCGAGCGCGCGCTGCTTCGTGTCGAGCTCGACCTGGCGGCTGTCGAACAGCTTCTTGAGCGTCGCCTGGACCCGGAGCCCCTCCTCGGTCTCCAGCATGGCGCGGCGCACGTCGACGACGGCGATCTTCGACTGCGCCGACGCGGGCGCGGACGACAGGAGCGCCGCGCCGCCCAGCGCCGCAGCGGCGAGCAGCGGCAGGACGCGCGCCGCGAGCCGCCGGCCCGCGGTCGGCCGCGCCGAGAGCGCGGCGCGCGGGCTCGCGTCGGCCGGACGCGCGGGGCTGGAGAGCGTGGAGCAGCGCGCGAAGGGCCGCTCAGAGGCGTTGTTTTGCATCGCGGATGGCCTTAGCTACCCGGCCATCCAACGTCAAGAACGTGGCGCGCCCTTCTCGCGCGCCGGAGTCGCCGCGCCGTCGGCGTGAGCGTCCTTGCCTTGCGCGGAGCCCGCGCCGCGCTGAGCCGCCGGATCGCCGCCCGGCGCATCCGCGCGCTCCCGCCGCGGAGGGGCGCCGATCGCCTTCACGTCCTTGCCCCGCGGCGGCGCCGCCGCGGGGCGCTGGGAGGGTCCCTCCGCGTCCCTCGACGCTTGAGGCGCGGCGGGCGCCGGCAGCGAGCGGCCGAGGCGCTCGCGGGCGAGGGCGACGAGCCGCCCGACGTCGTCGCTCCCGCGCAGGAACGCCTCGCGGTGGCGCGGATCGCGGAGGGCCCCGACGCGCGCGGCCAGCGCGGTGAACGCGGCGTCCAGCGCGGCGTTCGCGCCCGCCTCGTCTCCGGTCGCGAGGAGGGCCTCCACGAGCGTGAGGCGGATCGCGTCGTTCCACTCCTCGATGGGTCCGCCCTCCAGGTGGCGAGCGGCCTCGCGCGCTGCGTCGACCGCCTCCTTCATCTCGCGGCGCGCGAGCTGGACGCGCGCCAGCGCGAAGCTCGCCATCGCCTGGAGCGCGGCCGCGTGGCGCGCCGTCTCCTCGCACAGCCAGCGCGCGATGGAGTGCGCGGTCCCGTAATCGCCGGGCGCGCCGCGCCACACGAGGAAGATCGCCTCGTACAGCCGGCCGACGATCCTGAGGCGCGCGACCTGGCACTCGTCGGCGAACCGGCCCGCCTGCCGCTGGCACGCGATGCCCTCCTCGAGGTTGCCGAGCCGCGCGTACGACATGCCGACGTTGTGGAGCGCGAAGCCCTCGAGCACCCGCAGCTTCCGGCTCCGCGCGTCGGCCAGCGCGCGCTCGAGCGTCGCCTGCGCGTCCTCGAACAGGCCGATGTAGTTGAGCGTCGAGCCGATGTTCAGGCGGGCCTTGGTCGCGACGATGGCGTCGCCCGCCTCGTCGGCCTCGGCGATGAGCGACGCGCCCGCGGCCAGCGCGGCGGACAGGTCGCCGACGTGGATGAGCGCGGCGAGGCGGGCCTCCTGGGTGTGGAGGAGAGCGTCGGTCGAGCCGCCCGAGCGCGCGACCTCGACCGCCGCCTCCGCGGCGCGGAGCGCCTCGGCGGGCCGGCTCAGGTCCACGAGGCCGCGGACGCGCGACGCGAGCAGCATGGCGCGGATCGACGGCGAGAGCGCCGCCGCGAACTGCGGCGACAGCGCGGACGCGGCGCGCGCGTCCCCCTCGGCGCTCTGGCCCGCCTCGATCATGCAGGTCACCGCGAGCACCTGCGCCTCGCCCCACAGATCCGAGCCGGGCAGCGCGAGGCGCGCGGCCTCCTCCGCCGCGTCGAGCCCCTCGGGGACGCGGCCCATCAGCTCGCAGATCGTCCCCTTGTGGACCAGGAGCGTCGCGCGCGTCGTCCCCTCGGCCCCGCACGCGAGCCCGCGCGTCGCGAGCTCGAGCGCCGCGTCGAGCGCCGCGCCCCGCGCCGCCGCGCTCCGCGTCGCCCGCGCGTAGAGCAGCGCGGCCCGCGCCTTCTCGCCGCCGGCCTCCGCGTGCCGCGCGATGAGCCCCGGGTCGACGTCGCCCGCGGACTCGAGCCACGCGGCCGCGGCGCGGTGGAGCGCGGCGCGGTCCTCCTCGAGGATCGACGCGTACGCCGCGTCGCGCACGAGCGCCTGGCGGAACGCCCACTGCGCCTGGCCCGCGACGCCCGGCTCGACCTGGCGCGCGATGATCTCGCCCGCCTCGAGCTCGGCGAGCTCCGCGCCCACGGGGCGCTCGAGCAGCGCCTCGACGCCGCCGGTCCAGAAGACCTGGCCGAAGACGGACGCGGCGCGCAGCGCCTCGCGCACCCCCTTCGACATGCGGTCGACGCGGAGCTGCACGAGCGCCTGCACGCTGAGCGGCACGTCGTCGCGCCCCTCCGCGGCGTGACGGATGAGCTCCTCCAGGAAGAGCGCGTAGCCGCCGGCGCGCTGCACGATGGCGCCGCGCGTGGCCGGGTCGGCCTGGGGCAGGGCGGTCGCCACGAGCCGGTCCGCGGCCTGCGGGGACAGGGGCGCGAGCGGCAGGCGGGTCACGTTGCGCTGCGCCCACAGCGCCGGGAACCGGCTGAAGAGCTCGGGGCGCGCGAAGCCGAAGACGCCGAAGCGGAGATCGGTACAGCCGAGCAGCCAGTCGACGAGCTCGATGGTGGTGCCGTCGGCCCAGTGCATGTCCTCGATGACCAGGATCTGCGGCGTCTCCTCGGACTTCGAGCGGAAGAACGCCTCGATCGCCATCCGCATGCGCGACTCCATGAGCTGCGGGCTCTCGCGGGCGGCGCGCAGCGGCTCGTTGCCCTCGTCGGGGAACGGCACGCCGGTGAGCTCCCCGATGAACGCGGCGAGGAAGCGGAGCGGGCGGGCGAGGCGCGCCGCGACGTGGGCGCTCACCTTCTGCACCTGGTCCTCGCGGCGCTCGCCGTCGTGGACGCCCATGAGCGTGCGCAGGGCGCGACCGAGCCCGGAGAGGCCCGAGCCCTGGCTCATCGGATCCCCGCGGCAGAGCAGGATGACGGGCGCGTGCGGCGCCATGTCGAGGCGCTGGATCAGCTCGGCGCGCACGCGGCTCTTGCCGATGCCGGCGGCCCCGGTCACGAGCGCGGCGCGCGGGACGGCATCCTCGGCGAGCTCGCTGAAGATGCCCTGGAGCCTCGCGATCTCATGCTCGCGCCCGATGGTCGGCGAGGGCCGCCCGAGCAGCTTGCGCGCGTCGAAGCCGGTCGCGTCCTCGTGGAGGAGCACGCCGCCGCGCGCGTCCTCCTGGACCACGAACCGCCCCTCGAGCGCCGCGGTCGCGTACGCGTCGATCCGCACCGCGCCGGGCACGGCGGACTCGAGCTGCTGCGCCGCGCGCTCGAGCGCCTCGCCGGCGAGGTTCGCGCGGCCGCGGACGGCGTGCCCGACCGCGACCGAGACCCGCGCGCCCGGCGTCGACCTGGCGACGGTCAGCGCCGCCCGCGCCGCGCGCATCGCCTCGTCGCCGCGCGAGCGCTCCACCCCGAGGACCGCCACCATCTTCCCGCTGAGGAGCGGCTCGAGCCGCGCGTCGTCGCCGAGGACCTCGCGGAGCGCGGCGTCCACCTCGGGGTGAAGGGGCCCGGCGCCCAGCTCGAAGAGCACGCAGGCGACCACGCGCCGCTCGCTCGTGGCGAGCCGCGTCTGCGGCCGCTCGTCGCCCGGGCCGGCCGGGCTCGCCGGGGTCGCCCTGATCTCCGGCGCCGCCGCCCGCCGCACCGCCGAGGCGGACCTGTCGGTCGCCGGGGGGTCGTTGTTGAGCTCTCCGACCCGCGCGAGCGCGCGCGCGAGCTCTCCGCCGTTCTCGTACCGCTTCTCTCGATCGCGGGCGATGGCGCGGGTGATCACCTCGTCGAGCGCCTCCGGCACGTCGAAGCGGATCTGCTGCGCGCGGGGCGGATCCTCGAGCACGAGGCGGCCGAGCAGGGCGATCGCGTGCTCGGTCTCGAACACGTTCCTCCCGGTGACCAGGCGGAACAGGACGGAGCCCAGCGAGTAGACGTCGGCCCGCGCGTCCACCGGCTCCCCGCGCGCCTGCTCGGGCGCCATGAAGTGCGGGGTGCCGATGATCGTGCCGCGCTCCGTGGGGCAGTCGTCCGGGACCGCGAGCTTCACGACGCCGAAGTCGATCAGCTTGATCGCCGTGCCCTTGCCGCGGACGAGGAAGATGTTGGAGAGCTTGAGGTCGCGGTGGACGACGCCGCGGGCGTGGATCGCGGCCATGGCCGCCGCGCTGCGCCGGACGACCTCCACCGAGTCGCGCAGCCCGAGCGGCGCGCGGCGCTGGCGTTGCCCGAGGTCCTCGCCGTCGAGCCACTCCATCGCGAAGAAGAGGCGCCCGTCGAGCCAGGTGCCGTGGGCGATGTACTGGACGATGTTCGGGTGCCGTAGGTCGGCGAGGATCGCGATCTCGCGCGCGAAGCGGGCGCGCTCCTGGGGCGACGCGGCCGCGCGCAGGATCTTGATCGCAACCGGGGCGCCCGTCGACTGATCGGTGCCCTTGAAAATATCGCCCATGCCGCCGCTTCGGCTGCGGGCTTCGATCATGAAGCGGTCGGTCGGATCGGTGAACTCCGGGAGCACCGTTGGGACAGGCTACGCGAACTTCGCAGCCTCGTGCCAGAGAGAAGGCGCTCCGCACCGTCGCGGTCAGCCGCGCGGCGCGAAGGTCGCCGCCGGGCGACCTGGGCCGCGCCTCGCGTGGCGCGCCGCGCGGTCCAGGAGGGCGCGGCGACGCGCGGTCCGCGCGCCGGGGTCGAAAAATCCACCCGCGAACCGCAGCCTCGCGGCGCGGGCCGCCCGTGGTGCGCTCAGAAGCCCGCGAGCAGCCCGGCGCCGAGCGATGCCGTCAGGCGCGGTGTCCTCAGGGCGTCGATGGCGGGGGCGTCGTGGAGCCTGAACGCCGCGAGGAGCTCGCCGTGGGCATAGAACGAGAACGTGTCGCTCAGCGCGACCTCGGCACCGCCGCGGACCCCGAGCGCCATCATCAGCAGGATCGCGTCGAGGTCGCCGCCGGGCTGGCCGGAGAGCAGCAGCGTGCCGGCCTCCACGAGGCCGCAGCCGACGAGCGGGTCGCGCAGATGGAAGCACGAGGCGATGGCGCCGGAGGTGATCGCCCGCGTGTACAGCGCCTGCTCCGCCGGGCCTCCGGCAGGGCTCGAGGCGCCCTGATCCGCGCCCGCGCCGCCCGTTCGGGCGTCTGGCGCGAACGCGGGGAAGACGTTCCGGCTCTCGAGAGCGAGGGTCACGCTCCTCGACAGGCGAGACCGGAAAGAGCAGGAGAAGCCGCCGAGCACCTCGCCGGTCGCGCCGACCCGCGCGAGCGCGCCGGCGCCGAGCTGCGTCGCGTGCAGCGGCTTGTCGGGGGCGATCGCGGGAGCCGGGCGCGGCGCCGGCTGTCTCGCCCGCGGCGTCGCCGGCAGCGCGACCTCGGCGGGGGCCGCCGCCGCGGGAGCTCGCTCGTCGAGCCCGAACGGCGTCAGGGCAAAGGCGATCGAGAGCGCGACGTAGCTGGTGAGCAGCCCGCACGCGGCGTCGCTGCTCGGGACGTCGAACTCGCGCTGAGAGGAGACGTTCCCGCCTGCGTCCCGGTACTTGACGGTCGCGACGAGGTCGGCGCCGCGCGGGACGATCGTGACGGCGACATCCTCGGGCGCGTCTTCCCGGAAAGGGTCGTACCCCGTGCGCGCCTGGATCTGCTCGCGCAGCGCGGCCTCTCCAGGGCACGACGCCGCTCGCGCCTCCTCGCTGTACTGCAACCGCAGGACGCGGCGCGCCGGCTCCGCGGCGGACGCGGGCGCGCCGAGCAGGAGAGAGAGCAAAACGATGTTGAAGAGAAGGGGTCGTTGCATCCCGGGTCAATGGCTCCGCTGAGCGAGTCGTTGGTGGCAGCCATTGAGAGCTCTCGAGCCACAGCGCGTCAAGGTCGCATGGCGCTTCTTTTTACGCGATCTCGAGCGCGCCGGGCGCCGTATGCGTGGTAATCGCGCGCCGCGTGACGCAATGAGATCGCAATGCGATTGCGGTCGAGCGTGAGCGTTATTCGTGACGATTGTCGCCTGTCGCTCGTATATCGCTGCTCCGCGGTCCATCACGCGAGCACGCCTGTCTTCGTGGCAAACGAGGAGCGTTGTCCGTAAAAGACTGCAATCTGGAGGTGAACGCGGGCCGGCCGCGGACGCACTGGCGCGCTCCGCCGGTCACGCGGGCCGCGCGGCGCGCCGCGCGGCGCGGCGATCGATCTCCTGGGGAGGCGAGGGGAGGGAGAGGGGCCGGCGGGCGGTCAGCCCGCGCCGGCCCCCGCGCCGATGCCGGCGCGCGAGGCGAGGCGGGCGAGGTCCTTGGGATCGCTGACCCGGACGAGGATGACGGTGATGTTGTCGCGCCCGCCGCCCGCGTTCGCCTTCTCGATGAGCGCCTGGGACGCCTTCTCGGGATCGGGCTCGGCGAGGAGGATGTCGCGGATGGCCTCGTGCGTCGTCATCTTCGAGAGGCCGTCCGAGCAGAGGAGGTAGACATCGCCGGGGTGCGGGCGAGCGATGATCAGGTCGACCTTGACCGCGGGGGAGATCCCGATCGCGCGGCTCAGGTGGTTCGCCATCGGCCCGGTGATCCCCGCGGCGCCCATCGTGTGATCGGTGGTGAGCTGCGTCAGCTCGTTGTCGCGCAGGCGGTAACACCGGCTGTCGCCGACGTGGCCGATGTAGAGGCGCTGCTTGTTGGGCGAGAAGCGGGCGCTGACGAGGGTCGTGCCCATGCCGGTGAGGCTGCGCTCGGCGTGGGCTCGCTCGTAGATGGCCTGGTTCGCGCGCTGGATCGCGACCGCGAGCTCGCTGCCGCGTCGGGGGACATCGGGGTAGGCGCGCTCCGCGTCGCTGTCCACGAACGACTGATCACGGAACGCCCGCGCGATCGTGTCGACGGCGAGGCGGCTTGCGACGTCGCCGCCCGCGTGGCCGCCCATGCCGTCCGCCACGGCGAACAGGTAGTGCTCGTCCAGGCAGAGATAGCAGTCCTCGTTCTTCTTGCGCTTCTGGCCGGGGTCTGTCTGCCCGACGGCGCTGATGAGCAGCAGCGGCGACGAGCTGGTCGGCTCGTCGACGGCGGCCTCGTCGTCGTAGATGATGGGGACGGCCGAGGGCTCCTCGCGCTCGTGATCGTCGTCGTCGTCGTCCTCCTCGTCGCCGCCGTAGGACGGGGCGCTCGGGCGTTTGATCGCGCTCTGCAGCACCTCCGGCGGCGCCAGCGTGATCAGCGTGAGGTCGTCGTCGTCATCGCCGAACGCGTCGTCGTCGTCGTCGCGGCGCGACGACCCGGTCGTGCGCTTCCACTCGGCGCTCGAGACCCGCTCCGCGCGGCCCTGTCCTCCCGTGGTCTTTGCGTGGGAGCTCTCGCTCGCGGGCACGCGCGTGCCGTCCTGCGGGCCGGCTGCGCCCGGACTCGTCGTCGAACCTTCGAGATCTGCCTCCCCCTCGTCGAGGGCCTGGGCTCCTGGGCCACCATGCGACGGCGCGATCGCCGTGCGCGGGCGGGCCCGATCGCCGTTGTTTGAACGAAAATACCAGTAGATCAGCCCCAGAAGGGCGATTCCCATGACAAGGGCGGCTGCGAGATCGGCCATGTCCCGGCGACCAACGTAGCAAAGGCGCGCCGCGTCTCCGAGATCAACATGCAGGGGGACGGACGACGGCGAACGTTCCTGGCCCTCGGCCCGCGCAGCGGCGCTGCGGGGGCGCACCTCGGCACCTGCCGACGCAGGAAGGCTCCTTCGCGTCCTGCCGTACCGCGCGCGACCCATGGCGGACGGGCGCCACAGCGAGCCGCGAGCAGGTGCTCTGCCGAGCCGTGCGCGCTCGCCAGCCCGCTTTGCGCCCGTGCTGCGCTGCGGCAGGCGCGCAGGAGAGCGCGCTCCTCCGCTTTCCCGCCGGGAAGCCCGTCGCGCGGCGACGTCGATGACGTCATGCCCCGCACGGCGCGGCACTCCCCTTCTGGAGCAGCGGGGGTGACGGCGTCTTCTCGCTCGGCGTCCCTGCGCTCGGGGCGGCGCGCCTCCCCGGTACACCCGTACACGGAATCCGCGCGGCGCGCTCGCCGCCGTCTGGCGGCGGGCTCGCGGGGCGCGCCGGTGCCGGCGTGTTCGGCGCACGTCCGCCGCAAACGAACTCCTGGAGCGGGTTGCCAGTGCTCGTGGTGCTGACTAGTCTCCGCGCCCGCATGACGCTCGCCTGCGCACTTCTCCGGACACCTCGCATTCTTGGTGCAGGCCTCGCGGCCTCGATCGTGGGCGGGCTCGGGGGGGCCGGCTGCTTCGTGGACAGCGAAGGGCTCCCGCCGCCGGTCGAGGGGCTCTATTTCCCGTCGGGCATCGCGGCGTCCCCCGGCGGGCGGGTCCTCTACGTCGCGAACTCGGACTTCGATCTCCAGTTCAACGGCGGCACGGTCCAGGCGCTGGATCTCCAGCGGCTGCGCCGGCGGGCGCTCGGCCTCCAGGCGTCGCTCAACCCGCCGGAGGCGGGCGCCGGCGCGAGCGTGAGCGCGGCGTGCGAGGCGGCGGGCCTGGAGCTCAACGCCGCGCCGCTCCTTTATCCGGGGCCGTGCGGGCCGCTCGACATCTCCACGCTTGACGGCGACGAGGAGATCGTCCGTCGCTCGGCCGTGATCGGCGCGTTCGCGTCCAACCTCGTCCTCGTGCACCGGCCGCTCGACGAGCCCGCGGCGACCGAGGGCCCGCTCGCCCGCCTGTTCGTGCCCGTCCGCGGCGACCCCTCGGTGACCTTCTTCGACGTCGCCGACGACCGGACCGACGCCCCCGCGGCGCAGCGCTGCGAGGGCGACGCCTGCTTCCAGCTCGACTGCGGCGCGACCGCGACGGGCGGGCGCTGCGGGAGGGACCACCGCATCGGCGAGGATCCGGGCCAGGAGCGGATCCGGCGCAAGCTCCCGCTCGAGCCGTTCGGCATCGCCGCGGGCCCGGACGGGAGGAGCATCGTCGTCTCGCACCAGGTGGAGAACATCGCGAGCGTCATCGTGAACCCGTGGGAGAACGTAGAAACGATCGGCACGAGGCCCCAGCTCGCCGGCGTCCTCACGGATCTCGCCTCCGGTCCGACGGAGCTCGCGGCCGTGCCGCCCCCGCGCCTCGTCGGCCGGCTGAGGGCACAAGCCAAGGCGATCGACTACCAGCCCACCTTCGCGCTCACGTACGTCGCGGCGCCGCAGCTCGATCTGCTCCGGTACCAGGAGACCGCAGACCCCGCGCCGGCGCTCCTGTTCCAGTCGACCGCGACCCGGATCAGCGCGCTCGCGAGCGGCTCCGACTCCCGCGGGATCGCGGTCGACGCGAGCGAGCGGCAGGCGTGCGAGGCGGGCTGCGGGGACGACGACCTCGAGTGCCTCGCGCGGTGCGCGGCGATCCCGATCCAGGTGTTCGTGGCGCACCGCTACCCGAACTCGCTGCTCATCGGCGAGCTCACCACGACGCTTGTCGAGCGGGAGCCGACCGAGTCCGAGGGCCGGTGGGCCGCGGCCTACGAGACGCTCGCGATCCGCGACGCCGCGCCGCTCGCGGCTTACCCGTCCCGCGTCGAGGTGGGCCACGTGATCGGCGCCGACGGCGCGCGCCACCGGAGGGTCTTCGCGCTCGCGTTCGACTCGGGCCTCGCGTTCTCCTACGACCCGGAGGCGCGCCGCATCGACGGCGTCATCCGCACCGGGCGCGGCCCCCAGGCGCTCGCGTTCGACACGGGCCACGCGTGCGGCGACGAGAAGGAGCGCTGCGATTGCTCGTCGGGCGACGACGCCTGCGAACCCTATTCCCTCATGTACATCGCGCATTTCACCGACTCGTACCTCGGCGTGGTCGACCTCGACATGCGCAAGGCGAACACGTTCGGATCGATGATCCTCACGGTGGGCAAGCCGGTCCCGCCCCGGGAGTCCCAATGAAGCAGCGCGCCGCGCTCCTCGCCCCCACCACCGCCCTGGCGCTCGCCGGGTGCGCCGGGGAGGCCACGCCGGTCGACGTCGAGGCCCTCGCGCAGTCCGGCCGGAGCGCCTTCGTCTGCCTCGCCATCGACCAGCCCGATCCGGGGAAGCCGGGCGTCCTGCGCTCGCTCCCGATCACGGACTGCTCGTACCGCACCGCGGACTCGCCCAGCGACTTCGAGGTCGACGAGGACGACGGGGGCAGGGCCACGCTGCCGCACCTCTACGCCCTCGTGACGCAGACGTCGCGCGGCGAGGTCGCGGTCATCGACATGACCACGGAGCGCTCGCCGATCCTCGATCTCGACTCCGGCACGCCCGGCGCGAGCTTCCTCCCGGTGGGCGCGCAGCCGGTCGACATCGTCGCGACGCGGGGGGGCACCGCGTCGTTCGTCTCCGTGGCCGAGCCGGGGCGCGAGGGGATCTTCGCGCTCCCGTCGGCCAGGGTGCTGCCGCGCGAGGGGTGCCCGGTCCCGGCGCTCACCTCGTGGCCCTCCTGCTCGCTCGGCTCGCCGCCGGGCGAGATCCTGCTCGTCTCCGACCCGCCGGACCCCGACGGCAAGCTGCGGAGCTCGTGCTCGAGCGACTACGACATCGACCCGGCGAGCCCCGGCGAGGCCGACGCGACCGGCGACGCGTGCGGCAGCGCGAGCGGCGACCTGAGCCAGGAAGGGCTCGGCCGGCAGAAGCTCATCGTGAGCATGCCGGAGCTCGGCGGCTTCGCCGTGATCGACGCGCAGACGCTCCTCGAGGACGAGCGGTACGCGGAGGGCGGGTTCGCGCCGTGCGAGGTGGAGCGGTGGGTCCCTCTTCAGGCCTCGCTCCCGCCGGCCGCGGCGCCCGGCGCGGCGCCGCACGGCCCGGAGTGCGTCGCGCCGGCGGCCTCGGCCAGGCCGGCGCAGGCCGTCGAGGCGCCCCGGCCCGCGGGGCTCGCGCTCGCCGGCGACCGGCTGTTCATCGCGGATCTCGACGCCCCGGTGATCCACGTCGTCGATGTCCCGACGCCGTGCGATCCGATCGAGCTGCCCCCGCTCCTGCCCTCGTCGACGCTCGATCCCGAGCGCGTCGTCACGACGAGCCGCGTCGCGGTGAGCCCGGCGTCGCCGCCCGACTTCCGTCGCTACCTTTACGCGGTCGACGCGGGCGACGGCAGCGTGATGGTCTTCGACGTGAGCGACGGCGCTGCCAGCCGCGCGCCGCTCTCGCGCCCCCATCCGGAGTGGAACCCGTTCCAGCCGCCCGACCGGATCCGCCTGCAGGCGCCCGTCCGCGACCTCGCCGTCGTGCAGCGCGAGGCCCCCGCCAGCCTGCCCGCGACGGGCGTTGCGCCGGAGGGGATCCGGTGCGATCCCGACCCGCGCCTCAGGACGTGCGACAGCAACGTCGCCTCGTGCGACATCGAGACACTGTACCGTACGTCGTCCGATCGCGACGCCGGCGCCGGCCCGCTGAAGCTCCGGGGCTCGTTCGCCTACCTCGTGCTCACGAACGGCGAGGTCGCGATCATCGACGTGGACGACCTCGACGCGGCCTGCCGCGGGCCCGCGGTCGGCAGCGCGCGCGCGGGCTGCGGCGAGGGCGCGCCGACCGGCGACCCGCTCGCGACGAGCGGCGAGGTCTCCTGCAACGTCGTCACCCCGCACGCGCCCCGCTCGGCCAACTACGTCGTGACGAGCGACAGCGCCGGCCAGCTCGAGCCCGGCGTGCAAGGCCTGCCGGTCCTCTACGACCGCACCGGCACGGTCGTGCCGTTCTCCGCGGAGAGCCCGAAGATGCGCGCCACGTTCCCGTCCGGGGACGCGGCCGCGCTCACCCTCGCGGTGGGCGTCGAGCGCGAGCCGATCCAGGCGACCGACAGCGGTCAGACCCTGCTCGACGAGCAGGGGCTCGTGCTGAGGTCCGGCGAGCCGCAGCACGCGCTGTCGATGAACCTCGAGGATCCGCGGGTGCACCTCGCCAACGAGACGTGGACGGTGACCTACGAGGGCGTGCTCCCCGGGTTCACCCGGACGTTCGTCCGCTTCGGCGAGGACGGCGCGGTGGGGAGCGCGGACGCGCGCTTCTGCCGCCGCGGCGTGCAGAGCCAGGCCAGCGTCGAGGAGCAGCTCGTCGCCGCCGGCGTCGACGCGCGCGAGGCACCGGCCCGGGCCGCGCAGCTCGCCGACTTCGTGCAGATCACGTCCGCGCTCCCCGCCGAGGACGCCGCGTACTGGGACAGCGACAAGGCGGAGGCGTGCTCGTTCGAGAGCTGCAACGCGAAGTACGGCAGCGTCATCACGTCGCGCCCGGGGCTCCGCGTGGTCGAGGCCTACGAGGACCACCTCACGCTCGAGTCGCGCGATCCGGCGGTCGACGACGTCGCGTTCGCGGCGTGCTGCTTCGGCGGCGAGGTGCAGCTCGGCGTCCGCGCCGCGGGCCAGTGGGTCGTCCAGAGCGGCGGCGCCGGCTTCCTGCACCACGTCGTCGCCGACCCGGAGACGGGCCGGTGCCGCAACGCGTGCGACGAGCGCCTCGCGCGGCTCAACGGGCGCGTCGTGCACACGCCCGACGACGGGCGGGTCACCGACGGCGACTTGGGCGCCTTCGTCAACCCGATGTTCCGCTTCGCGGTGACGGGCGGCGCGCCCGAGCAGGACATGCAGTTCCGCTTCACCACGCAGGGCGCGTTCACGCCGCTGCTCGTGCGGCTCAGCGACAGCAGGGAGCTCGTGGAGCTGCAGCCGCAGGCCATCCGGCTCGTCCCCGCGACGGGGGAGCTCGCCATCACCGACGGCTCGCTCCAGGGGCTGATCCTGCTGAGCGCGCGCAGCGTCGGCGTGACGCGCCGGTTCAGGTGAGCCGCTCGTCGAGCCCGCGCGCCCAGCGCGCGCGGCGCCGACGCGCGGTCGCCGCTGGGTGAGCGCGTCGGCTCACGCGTCATTGCGAATTTGACGCCGATTTTTCCACGAAAACCGCGAAACGAACGTACGCATCCCGCGTAGACCTCACCGGGCGTCGAGACTAAGACGCCGGCGATGCATCCGTCCGAGCAGCCCGCGGCCAGGAAGAAGCTGACGCCGGTGATGCGCCAGTACGAGGAAGCGAAGGCGCTTCACCCTGACGCGATCCTCTTCTTCCGGATGGGCGACTTCTACGAGATGTTCAACGACGACGCGGTCCTCGTATCGCGCGCGCTGAACCTGACGCTCACGAGCCGCAACAAGGGCGAGCCCGAGGAGGTCCCGATGGCCGGCGTCCCGCACCACGCGGCGCACGGCTACATCGCGCGGCTCCTCGCGCTCGGCCACAAGGTGGCGATCTGCGAGCAGTGCGGGGATCCCTCCAAGATCAAGGGGCTCGTGCCGCGGCAAGTGGTGCGCGTCGTCACGCCGGGGCTCGTGACCGACAGCGAGCAGCTCGACGCGCGCGCCAACCACTACCTGGCCGCCGTCGATGGGGGCGGCGTGCCCCGCGGCGACGCCGGCGCGACGGGCGGGCCGTACGGCCTCTCGCTGCTCGATCTCTCCACGGGCGAGCTCTCGGCCACCTCCATCCCGGACGCCGCGACGCTGCTCGCAGAGCTCGCCCGGGCCGACCCGCGCGAGGCGCTGATCGCCCGGGATCTGCCCGACGTCCGCGCGGCCGCGACGTCGCTCGCCTGCCGCGCGGCGCTGCGCGACGACGACGATCTCGACAGCGCCCAGGTCGCGTCGATCCTCGACGACGCCGCGCTCGAGCCGATCTCGGCGGCGGCGCTGGCCGAGCACCCGCTCCCGGCGGTGCGCGCGGCGGCGCGGGCGCTGCGCTTCGCGCGCCGCTGCAGCCCGGGCGCGCGCATCCCGGTGCGCCGCATCGCCCCGCACGACACCTCGGGCACGCTGCGGATCGACGAGACGGCCCAGTCGCACCTCGAGCTCGTGCGCGCCGCGGACGGGGGCCGCCGCGGCACGCTGCTCGACGTCGTCGACTGCACGGTCACCCCGGGCGGCGCCCGCCTGCTGCGCCGCCGCCTGCTCACGCCGCTCGCGGACGTGGCGGGGATCCGCAGGCGCCTCGACGAGGTGGAGCTCTTCGTCTCGCACCCGCGCGCCCGGGGCGAGCTGCGGGAGGCGCTCGGCGGCGTCGGCGACCTCGAGCGCCTCAGCGTCCGCGCGCTCCTCGGCGAGGCCACGCCGCGCGACCTCGGCTGCCTGCGCGACGGCCTCGCGGCGGCCCCGGCGGCGGTCGCCGCGGTGCGGTCGATCCCCGACCTCGGCAGCGCGGCGGCGGAGCCGCTCCTCGCCGAGGCGGCGGCGCTCGATCTCGCCGCCGACGTGCGCGCCGAGCTGACCGCCGCGCTGATCGAGCGGCCGCCGCCGAACACGCGCGAGGGCGGCATCTTCCGCGAGGGGTACGACAAGGAGCTCGACGAGGCGCGGGCCGTGGAGAAGAACGCGACCGAGCTCATCCTCGCGCTCGAGGCGAAGCTCCGCTCGCAGACGGGCGCGCCGTCGCTCCGGGTCAAGTACACGCGCGTGTTCGGCTGGTACATCGAGGTGACCCGCGCGCACGTCGGCAAGGTCCCGGAGACCTTCCGCCGCAAGCAGACCGTCGCGACCGGCGAGCGCTACACGAGCGACGAGCTCGACGAGCTCGCCGACAAGATCGAGCACGCCGGGGCGCGCGCCCTGGAGCGGGAGACGGCGCTGTTCGATCGCCTGCGGGCCCTCGTCGCGAAGGCCGAGGGCCGGCTCCGCGCGCTCGCGCGCAGGCTCGCGGCGTGGGACGTCGCGGCCGCCCTCGCCGACGTCGCCCACCGCAACGACTACGTCCGGCCGCACGTCACCTCGGGCGAGGCGATCGCGATCCGCGACGGCCGCCATCCGGTGGTCGAGCGCTTCGCGGCCGCGGGGCACTTCGTGCCGAACGACACCCGCCTCGACCTCGCGGGCGAGCGGCTCTGGCTGATCACGGGCCCCAACATGGCGGGCAAGTCGACGCTCATGCGCCAGGTCGCGCTCATCGTGGTGCTCGCCCAGATGGGCAGCTACGTGCCGGCGCGCGAGGCGGAGATCGGCCTCGTCGACCGGATCCTCTCGCGCGTCGGCGCGAGCGACAACGTCGCGCGCGGCGAGAGCACGTTCATGGTCGAGATGCGGGAGACGGCGGAGATCCTCCGCGACGCGACGCGGCGCTCGCTGGTGATCCTCGACGAGATCGGCCGCGGCACGAGCACGTACGACGGCCTCGCGATCGCCTGGGCGGTGGCCGAGCACCTGTTCGAGGCGGTCGGCTGCCGCGCCCTGTTCGCGACGCACTACCACGAGCTGACGGAGCTCTCGGCGCGCGCGCCGGGCATCGCCAACTACTCGGTGGCGGCGCGCGAGCACGGCGACGACGTGATCTTCCTCCACAAGCTCGAGGCGGGCCCCGCGAGCCGCAGCTACGGCGTGGCGGTCGCGCGCCTCGCGGGCGTCCCCGAGGGGGTGCTCGCGCGCGCCCGGGCGATCCTCGCGACGCTGGAGTCGGGCGCCGCGCTGCCGGGCGGCAAGCACGCCTCACTGCGCGGCCGCTCGCGCTCGGGCGCCGCGCAGCTCGACCTGTTCGCCCCGGCGCAGGCGGCGGTGCCGCCGGAGCAGGCGGCGGTCATCGAGACGCTGCGCTCGGTGGACGTCGACCGGCTCGCGCCGCTCGACGCGCTCAAGCTCGTCGTGAAGCTGAAGGGGCTGCTCGGCAACGGCGCGAAGTGAAGGGCGGCGCGAGGCGACGGTGACCGCGCGCCGGCTCAGTCAGGCGCCGCGATCTCCCGGAGCTCGGTGCCGCCCGCGTACGCGTAGCTCACGAACGAGTCGAACCCCGTCACGAGCAGCCCCACGGGCGCGGAGGCCGCGATCCGGTGCACGCCGTCGCGCTGCCTCCCGGGCAGCACGTTGTCGGGCGCCTGCTTCTCCGGATCGATCGTCGCGAAGCTGAGCTGGCACCGGTAGACGACGAACGGCGGCGCACCGCCCCCGCGCTGCTCGTCCGTGAGGCCGTCCGCGGGAGCGATCTCGCACTCCTCCGCTCCGAGCGTCACGCCGTCGAGCTGCACGACGGCGGACGGCGGCGCGACCACGGAGATGAAGTCGAACGCGTACTTGTCGGGCGTCAGGAACACGTAGTCCTGCCGGAACTGCTCGACGGGCGGCAGGATGAGGAGGCTCGGGTCTCCGCCCGGCAGGCCCTGCCTGACCCCGGTCGCGTTCTGGCTGGCCATGATCTGCGACACGACGAGGGGCTCGGAGCTGTCGATCAGGAAGTCGCCCCACACCGTCAGGTCGTGGAACTGGCCCAGCGAGGACAGCGTGATCCGGTCGTCCGGCGGCGGCAGGGTCGTCGTGATCTCCGCGCCCTTGCCCGTGGCCGCCATGATCCTGACGTACTCCGGCTCGGGCACGACCTCGATGCGCGCGCCGGCCTCCTTCGCCGTCTGCGACCGGTTCGGCGTGTGCGGCACGGCGAACCGCTTGCCCGTCGCGCGGATCGGGTCGAGCTGGTCCTCCAGGTGGTCGGCGCAGCAGCGCCGGTCCGCGAGCGTCCTGAAGTAGGGCGCGTCCGACGCCTCGCCGCCGGTGAACACAGCGATCGGCTGGTCGGCCTTGACGATCGAGCCGGTGAAGTCCGCGTTGAACCCGCCGGTCTCCAGGTTGAGCACGTCGAACGCGCCGAGCTCGACCTCGATCGACCCGTTCGCCGGCGTCTCCGGCACGGGCCCGCCGCCGACCACCCTCGCCGTCGTCTGCACCTGGACCGTCGTCCCGTCGCGCGTCCCCACGATGGTCAGGAACGCCCGCAGATCGATCGGGTTCAGCGGGTTGAAGTTCGTGTCCGGGTCGTCGGTGCTCGCGATGGTCTGCGGCCACCCGGTCGCGACGTACGCGGTCGACATGACACCTGGGTTGTAGGTCAGCGCCTCGCGCGGCTTCAGGAGCGACGCGTCGTTGGAGAACACGTTGACGTTCTCCAGCGGGTTGAACTGATACGCCACGACGGGGAACTTCGACGTGATCTTGTACGCGTGGCGCGTGAGCGCCGTGTGCGTGCCCGTGTTGAACTCCCCCTCGGGGCTGCCGTCGACCTCGCGCGGCCCGAGCTTGAACACCTGGAGGTAGAGCGGCGCGATGATCGCGCTCGCGATCTCCACGGGCGCGGGCGGGTCGCCCGGCGCGCCGTCGTCCTGGAAGATGTGGACCTCGTTCGGCACGTCGGGCTGCGGGTTCGAGATCACGACCGCGAACTGCTGCGCCGCCGCGTTGTTTGTCGCGTCGATCCGCGCATTGTCGAGATCGACCGCCCAGTACTCGCACCCCACGTTGCTCCGCTCGACCTCGGCGACGGCGCAGAGCGGAAGGCAGCTCCCGCCCCGGCACGCCTCGCCCGCGCCCGTGTCGCACGTGTCGAGCGCGCCGCCGAAGCTGCCGTCCGGCTCGCACGCGACGACCTCCTGCCCGCGGCACGAGGTGGTGCCGGGCACGCACGGCCTGCAGCCGAGCTCCACCGACGCGCACACGAGCCCCTGGGCGGCGCAATCGTCGACCGTCACCCAGGCCGGCCCCGCGTCGGTCTCCTCGCAGCGCGCGAGGTCCGCGCCGCACCGGATGTCGCCGGTCGCGCAGGGCGGCGGGGGCGGCGGCTCGTCGGGGATGTCGCCCCACCGCGTGCCGCGGTCGAAGCAGCTCGGCGAGAGCGCGAGCCCGAGCAGCGCGGCGACCGTGAGGGCCGCGGCCGCCGCGGATCGTCGCGCGCGGCGGCCTGCGCTCCATCGACGGGCGCGCGTGGTGTGGACCGGCGTGTTCATCACAGGTGCGCGCTGAAGCTGTCGAGGGAGTACGCCGTCATCCCCTGCGGCGTGAGCTGCCGGTAGACGAGCTTGCCGTAGTCGAAGCCGTCGATCCGCGCCCCGTACACCCCGAGGGTGATCGGCCCCGGCGGGATCGAGCCGTTGTCGATCCCGAGCTGCCGGATGTCCGGCACCTCGATCGCGTGTGATCCCGCCGGCACGGCGATGGTCCACCGGATGAGGCCGTTCCCGCTCGCGATGTCGTAGACGCTGAGGTCGACGGGCGCGCCCGCGCTGAACGTGGTGGCGAGGTGCGCGCCGTCCCAGGCGCGGTTCTGCGCGGGCGTCTCCAGGGTCGGCACGCCCACGAAGTCGCCGATGCCCACGGGCTCGCTCGTGGTGGTCGAGAGGACCCGCCCGACGACGGACAGCGGCGCGAGCCCGGCCTGGCCGGTGACGGCGCGCGCCGAGGAGTGGTAGCTCGCGCCGAGCAGATCGCGGTTGAGCGGCGGCACGCCCACGAACGTCAGCCGCCCGTCGAACGGGATCAGCGGGCTCTGGGCGCCGATCGGCAGCGTGGCGAACCCGTCGTTGCCGATCATCAGCGACACGTTCGCCTGGATGCGGTCCGGCCCCTTGGGGCCTTTCGCGGGCGCGGTGACGTCCATCGCGAGGGCGTGATCGAGGGGCTGGCTCATCCGCACGAACACGCCCCTCGCCACCTCGCCCGGGAGCACCGGGATCCCGCGGACGATGCCCATGGCGTACGCCGTGAACCGCGGCGGGACCGCCGATCGATCCTCGAGGCCCGCCAGCGCATAGAGCGAGCGGTTGCCGGGCGCGAGGTACATCGTGAACCCGTGCCCCAGGTCACCCGGCGTCGTCGGGGTGATCGCCTGGATCGCGGGCGGCAGCTTGAAGGTCGCGAGCGGATCGCTCCCCGTCGTGAACACGTACGCCACCTGGCGCTCGGCCTCGCGCTGCGGGGTCGGGACGTTGCTCCACGCGGCGCCGCCTGGGTCCAGCGACTCGTCCCAGACGAGCTCGCCGTCGATCACCCCGGCGGTGCCCACCTTGCCGCCGACCGGCGGCGGCGGATCCCCGGAAGCGCCGCAGGCGGGCGTGAGCACCGGATCCAGGTACACGGTCGCCGTGTCGACCGGCACATCGACGAACGAGATCGGGCTGTGGCACGTCGCCGCGACCGTGACGGTCCGCGGGGCGTCGAGCGAGGCGTCCTCGAACACGGCGACGCCGGACGCGTCCGCTTCGCCGGTGAGCGCGGACGTCAGGCTGCTGCCCACGACGACGCGCGCCCCCGGGATCGGGTCGCCGGTGAAGTTGTTGTAGACGAGGACCTTGAGCCGCCCGGCGAGCGGCGCGCCGCTGAGCCCGCCCTTGTAGCCGTTCGTGCTGTCCTCGTAGGTGTAGCCGTCCAGCACGAGGATCGTCTCGTCGCCGGTGGTCACCGCGACCGTCTTCGCGCCCGGCGTGCCCCGGGGCACGGTGCATACAAGCCGGCTCGGCCCCTCGACCGCGAGCGACGTGCACGGCTTCTGATCGATCCTGGCGATGGTGGTCGCGTCCCAGCGCGTGCCTTGCCCGATGAGCTCGATCGTCGTCCCGCCGGAGATCGGCCCGCTCGACGGGGACGCGTACAGCGCGTCGTAGACGTAGCCGCCCGGCAGCGCCCTCCGGGTCGACGTGTCGTCGCCGTTCTGCGCGATCAGCTCGACCGGCCCGGCCGCGCCCGGGGGCGCGACCACCTGGACCCGGTTGGGATCGATCGGCACGATCGCGGACGGATCGACCTCGACGTCGCCGAACCAGACGCGGACCTTGGAGCTGAAGCCGTTCCCGTGGAGGAGGACGCGCTGGCCCCCGTTGAACGGGCCGTGCGTCG
The DNA here is from genome assembly GCF_051474675.1 of Sorangium sp. So ce406. Taxonomy (NCBI): domain Bacteria; kingdom Pseudomonadati; phylum Myxococcota; order Polyangiales; family Polyangiaceae; genus Sorangium; species Sorangium sp. So ce406. The sequence continues at coordinate 4,231,403 of NZ_CP150340.1, forward strand.
GGTCGGCGCCGAGCAGCGCGTGCGGATCGGCGCTCGGCAGCCCGGCGCTGGTGGACGACGCCGTGGCCTGCGGGTCCACGCCGAAGTCGCCGCCGCCGCCTCCGTCACCGTCGGTCTGCCGGCGGATGCCTTCGGGCGCCGAGGCGATGCAGGCGGACACGACGGCGAGGCCTGCGCACCACGCGGAACATGCGCCGACCGAGGCGAAGCGTGCTGTAAGAAAGGCGGTTCGCACGGGCGGAGTGTACGTCATCGTGGAGGCCGGGACACGGCGCGGCACGGAGCTCTCGTGCGCGCAGCGCGTCTCTCCTCCCGCGGTCGGAACGCGTCCAATCCGGGGCGAAACGGCCGAAAAACGACGGGGAAAGCGCGGGCAACACGCGGTGACACGGACCGCCGGCGCGGCGGCGCCGCCGCTTGACAAGCGGAGCGCATCGGGGTAGCAAACCGCCCCCCTCGTGCCGTCTCGTGACGAGGGGGACAGCGGAGGTTGAATCCTCGCCTTCGCTGTCGCTGCGAGTAAATCCACACGCTCTCCTGGCACCACGGCATTCCGCGACCCGGTGCCCCACCAGCACGGACGCTCCTGTCCGTGCGTGGGGTTGGTCGCGGGAGGGGGAGCGGCGGACCAACCGAAAGGACACTGCCGTGACCGACACCAGCTTCTCCGCATCCGCTCCCGCGGCCGACACCATGCAGGCCGTTGCCCCCCAGCAGGGGGAGTTCCCGCTCCCGCTGCGCTCGCTGCTCGACGCGGGCGTGCACTTCGGCCACCAGACGAAGCGCTGGAACCCGAAGATGCGGCCGTTCATCTACGGCGCGCGCAACGGCATCCACATCATCGATCTCGATCAGACGACGCGGCTCTTCAAGCGCGCGTACGACTTCCTGACCGACGCCGTCGGCCGTGGCGGCCACGTGCTGTTCGTCGGCACGAAGCGCCAGGCGCAGGACATCGTGCAGGAGGAGGCCCGTCGGGCGGGCATGTACTTCGTCACGAACCGCTGGCTCGGCGGCACGCTGACCAACTTCCGGACGATCAAGCAGGGCCTCGATCGCCTGCGCACCCTCGAGCGCATGAAGGAGGACGGGACGTACGAGCAGCTCCTCAAGAAGGAGGTCGTCCGCCTCGAGAAGGAGCGCGAGCGGCTCGAGAAGTACCTGGGCGGCCTCAAGGGCATGGGCGGCCTCCCCGCGGCGATCTTCGTGATCGATCCGCACCAGGAGTCGATCGCGATCAGCGAGGCGCGGAAGCTGAACGTCCCGGTCGTGGCCATCACGGACACGAACTGCGACCCGGATCTCGTCGACTTCGTGATCCCTGGCAACGACGACGCCATCCGCTCGATCCGGCTGATCACGGCCCGCGTCGCGGACGCGTGCGTCGAGGGCGCGCAGCGCCGCAAGGACCACGGCGAGGGCGCGCACGGCTCGCAGCCTCCGGCCGGCGGTCGCGGCCAGCGCGACGAGATCAACGTGTACCAGGGCGGCCGCGGCGGCCGCGGCGGTCCGCGCCAGCAGCAGGCGTCGTAGCGGCGGCGCGAGCCGCATCGGAGCGGCCCGACGGCCCGGGGCCGGGAGGTGGCGCGATGGCGCCGCCTCTCGACCCGGAATCGGAGACCGCGGCGCGTCGAGGGCGCAGGGACAGAAATGCGAATTTCATTTCTCTGCGCCCTCTGTGCTTCTGCGGTCCGAGCTGCGCATCGCGCGGGCGCTCGTGGTCATCAGTCTGAAGTGCGATGAAGAGGGGCCGCTCGGCGCGGCTCCTTCCTATCTAGGTTGAAGGAGAAAGAGCCATGGCCGGCATCAATGCGCAGGCGATCAAGGAGCTTCGTGAGCGTACCCAGGCGGGGATGAGCGACTGCAAGAGCGCCCTCACGGAGGCCGAGGGCGACATGGAGAAGGCGGTCGAGATCATCCTCAAGAAGGGTCTCGCGAAGAGCGCCAAGCGGGCCGGCGCGTCCGCCACCGAGGGCGAGGTTCGCGCGGCGGTCGCGGCCGATCGGCGGAGCGCGACGATGGTCGAGGTCAACATCCAGACGGACTTCGCCGCCCGCAACGACGCGTTCCGGCAGTTCGTCGGCGACGTGCTCGCCGCGGTCGAGAAGGCGCCCGAGGGCGCGGACGTGAGCCAGCTCTCGATCGGCGGCAAGTCGATCGCCGACACGGCGACCGAGCTGACCGCGCGTATCGGCGAGAAGGTCGCGGTGCGCCGCTGGGATCGCGTGTCGATCCCGCAGGGCAAGCACGGCGTCGCGCACGCGTACGTGCACCTCGGCGGCAAGATCGGCGTGCTCGTGGCGGTCGAGGCGTCGAGCCAGGCGGTGGCGGAGCACCCCGAGGTGCAGAAGTTCATCGACGAGACGGCGATGCAGGTCGCCGCGATGAGCCCGCTCGTCCTCCGTCGCGACGAGGTCACGGCGGATGTGAAGGCGAAGCAGCAGGAGATCTTCGAGGCGCAGCTCCGCGAGGATCCGAAGCCGAAGCCGGAGTCGGCGTGGCCGAAGATCATCGAGGGCAAGTTCAACAAGTGGTACTCGGAGGTCGCGCTCCTCGAGCAGGAGTCGGTCGAGGCGGCGTCGCGCGGCGTGTCGGGCCAGACGATCGACAAGCTGCGCGAGGCGGCCGCGAAGGCGGCCGGCGGCGAGCTCACGCTCACGCGCTTCGTGCGGTATGAGCGCGGCGAGGGCGTCGAGAAGAAAGAGGACAACTTCGCCGCCGAGGTGGCGAAGATGGCCGCGAGCTGACGCGGTCCGATGCGGGGGCGCCTCGCCGCCGTCTCGATCGACCTCGACGAGGTCCCGAACTACCTTGCCCTCCACGGCCTCGCCGTCCCGGATCGCCCCGGGGCGGCGGCCGCGCTGCACGCCGTCTATGACGCGGCGTTGCCCCGCATCGCGGACTTCGCTGCTTCCCACGGCATCCCTGTCACGCTGTTCGCGATCGGCCGCGACCTCGCGCGCCCGGAGAGCGCGGCGGCCCTGCGCGCGCTGAGCGACGCGGGTCACGCGGTCGAGAACCACTCGTACGGGCACCGCTACGACCTGTCGCGGCTCCCGCGCGCCGCGATCGCGCGCGACGTCCTGCTGGGCGCCGAGGCGATCGCGGAGGCGGTCGGGCGTCGTCCGACGGGCTTCCGCGCGCCGGGCTACACGGTGAGCGATGGGCTGTTCGACGCGCTCGACGCGGTCGGGGTGGCGTTCGACTCCTCGGTGTTCCCGTGCCCCCCGTACTACGCCGCGAAGGCCCTCGTGCTGGGCGTGCAGCGCGCGCAGGGGAGGGGATCGGCGGCGATCCTGGACACGCCGCGGGTGCTCGCGGCGCCGCGCCGCCCGTACCGGCCGGGGCGACCGTGGTACCGGCGTGGCGGCCGGCGCTTCGTCGAGCTGCCGATCCAGGTGACGCCCGGGCTCCGGCTGCCGGTCATCGGCACGAGCGTGGCGCTCGCGGGCGCCGCGGGGGCGCGCTGGCTGGCGCGCGCCTGCGCCGGCGAGGCGCTCGTGAACCTGGAACTGCACGGGATGGACTTCCTCGACCGGCGCGACGGCCTAGAGGCGCTCGCGCCGTACCAGCCGGAGCTCCGGGTGGCGCTCGGCAGGCGGCTCGAGGCGCTGGGGGCGTTCGTGGAGGAGACGGCGCGGGGGGGAGCGACGTTTGTGCGGCTGGACGAGGCGAGCCGGGAGCGCGGGCTCATCGCGTGACGAGGAGGCGCGGGCCGGAGGCGCGAATTCCCTGACGAGGGTGGTGCCCTCGGGTACCTTCCCGGCGATGGAGTTCGAGCGCCTTCAGGAGCTCTACAACCGCTGCAACCCCGACGAGCCGCTGTCGCCGGGCGACGACCGCAACGTGGACATCGACCACCGAGGCGTCCGCGGGGCTCACTGGACGAACAAGCTCGCGCGGCAGATCGAGCTCTCCAGGACGCCGGTCTGCCAGCTCTTCACGGGTCTGCGCGGCACGGGAAAGAGCACCGAGATCCAGCGCCTCGCGGCCAGACTCTCCGATCCGAAGCGGCGCAACCTCCTCACCGTCTTGATCGACGCCGATGACGTCCTCGATCTCACCGTGGAGATCGACATCTCGGACGTGCTCGCGCTTGTCCTGCTCCACGCCGAGCGTACCGTCCTGGCCGCAGAGGGAGGGGACGCTGCCGATGCATTGACGGACGGGCCTCACCGACGGCTCTGGGCATGGCTCTCGCGGACCGACGTGGAGATCGGAAAGCTCACCGCAGGCGTGGAGGCGGGAGCGAAGGCTGGCGTCGAGCTCAACCTGAAGACCAACCCGACCGTACGCCACCGGGTCCGCGAGATCGTGGCCAGGCACCTGTCCACGTTCGTCCGCTTCGTCCATGATGAGCTCCGCGAGCTCGACTGGCGCGCGCGCAAGCTCGGGCGCTCCGGAATCGTGATCCTCTTCGACTCCCTGGAGAAGCTCCGGGGTACGAGCCTCACCTGGAAGCCGGTGCTCGAGAGCGCCGAGCGCATCTTCTCGACCGGCGCGCCCTATCTCCAGCTCCCGGTGCACGTGCTCTACACCGTCCCGCCGGCGCTCGCGCGCCGCATGGTCGAGCCGCCCGTGTCGTTCCTGCCCATGATCAAGGTTCGGGACGCCGAGGGCACGCTCCACCCCGAGGGCGTCGAGGTCATCTCCGAGCTCGTGAAGAAGCGCATCGACGACGACGCGCTCCGCGAGCTCTTCGGCGAATCCGCGCTCCGGGACCGGATCCGCGCCATGGCGCTGTGGTCTGGCGGCTACCCGCGCGAGATCGTGCGGCTGCTCCAGACGCTGCTCGAGCTGGAGACGTTCCCCGTCGACGGCGGGACGCTCGAGCGGGAGCTCCACCGCGCGGGGAACGCGTACCGGAGCATCGTCTACGACAGCGGCGCGATCCCGTGGCTCGCCACGGTGAACCGCACGAAGCGGCTCATCACGAGCAACGATCAGGAGCGCGAGGCCGCAGACCACCTGCTCCAGAACAACGTCATCCTGCGCTACCTCAACGATGATGAGTGGGTCGACGTCCACCCGTCGGTGGCCGGGATGCAGGAGCTCGCGGGGCCCATCCTCGAGGCGACGAGGGACACCGCGGCGGAGAAGGGCGCATGACCGGCGCCGCGGGCGGGGAGCGCTCGCGGCTGCTCCGGGCGCTCGCGCTCTCGCGGCGGTTCCACCTGTACCTCGCGCGCTGTGCGAGCCCCCGCGCGGCGGATCAGCTGGTCGCGGAGATGCTGGCCGCGCTCCCGCAGCTCGGTCGCACCGGGGTCGGCCTCGTCCGGCTGGAGCCCTACCGCGGCCGGCCGGATGACACGCCGCTCACCGACGGCGAACTCGCGGAACGCGTCCTGCTCCCGCTGCTCGACCCGCCCGAGGAGCTCCGCGGCGCGATCCACCTCGTCGACGCGTCGCGCGCTGCGTATGCGGACATTGAGGCGTGGGCGCGGCTCTTCTCGCTCTGGAACGAGAAGCGCAACGTCCTGGGCCCCTCCCGCGGCGAGGTCGTGGTGATGCTTCCGGCTTCGCTCGTGGCTGTGTTCGCGGCCGCGGCGCCGGACGTGTGGTCGATCCGGAGCGGGGAATACGCCGTCGAGGAGGACGCGGGCGCACGCGTGGCCGGTCTCGAGGTCCACGAGCCAGGGTCGACACCCATGTCGGCGAAGATGAGGAGCGACGATGGGCTCTTCGTGCGGCCCGAGCACCTGCTGGAGGCCCACGTGGCGGCGTCGACGGCGGCAGCGGCGGTGAGCGCTAGAGGGCACATCGACGATGCGCTGTTGCTCGTGCGCGCCATCTCGCCGCTTGCGCTCTTCGGCGGCGATCTCGTGGTCGCTCCGTGGGTGAGTGATTTCCTCGTCCAGAGCGGGGCCGACGCTCTGGTGAGCGAATTGCACGCGATGGAGCAGCGCAGCCTCTCCGATGTCGCGCCGCCCCTCCGCGCGCGGCGGATGCTGCGCGTCGCCAATGCGCTACTTGCTGAGCGGCGCTTTGGCGAGGCCGAGGCGCTCTACTCCGACCTCCTGGCTCTCATCGAGGCCCAGGACGCAGAGCTCACCGCCGTCGCGCTCTCTCACCTCGCCATCGCGGTGGCCGCGCAGGATCGCGCCGACGCCGCCGCTGCCCATGCGAACCGGGCGTTTTCGCTCGTTGGCGCCGAGCCCGGCCGAGGCAACGTCGGCGCGATCGAGTTACCGGACGTGCGGCAGGCGGGCGCGCTCGTGCAGTGGTGCCTCGGTCACCTCGAGCATGCGGACCTGCTCGACCAGCTGCTCGTGATCGAGCCGAAGGGAGGGATCCATCGATGGCGCCCTTACGTGCCATTCGCTAACATTCTGTCGCACATTCTCCGGCGGGTTGAGCGCGGCCGCGTCGCTAGCGCGCTGGCGCAGAGTCGTGCGCTGGCCTCTCTCGATCTGCACGAGGATCACCTTGAAGGAGCGGGTGCGGTCTGGCGCATCACCTGTGCGGACATCGAGTTCCTCTCCGGCAACATCGATTCGTCTCTACGGGAGCTCGATCAAGCCCTTGTCGAGGATACTGCCTGGCCGGCGGAGCACGCGAGCCTCGCTGGCCGCCGCGAGATCGCCGTGGCGCTCGTCGAGATCGTTCGGGGAAACGAGGATCGGGCCTCGAAGATCCTCAGGCGAGCGACGCATGCAGCGGTTCAATTGCGCTCGGAGCTCGATCTAGAAGGCGGTTGCCGGGCAGCGGCCTTCCATGCGGTGACGTCCGGGCTCCTCGCGATGCTCACGGGGGATCCTGGAGGCGCCGCCACGTGGTTTGACGACGCGCGTGGTCGGATCGCCGACTGGGGGCGATTGGGCCTGGACCGGCGATCACGCCTGCGCGCGCAGGTCTTCGTCGAGCTGCTTCGAGCGGCACTTCTGCCGGAGGGTGGCGGCGCTGTGGCGGACGCGCGCGACGTCTCCCGCCAGGCTGAGGCGCTCCTCGGCGATACGGCCGAGGATCACATGAGCCGCGTGCTCACCGTGGCGGCGCACCGTGAGCTCGCGCGGCGCCTCGCGGGCGTCAGCGACGGCGGTGCCCGAGCCGCCGCGCAGCGCGCCGCAGCGTTCGCCCAGCCCCTTAGCGGTCTCGGCGTGCCCGCGTGGGACGAGCTACTCCGCGCCGCAGAGCGCTCGCTCTGAGCCAGCTTGTGGTCGGCAGGCCCGAGGCGCGACCGTCACCAGCCAAGGGTCAGAATAGGGTACTATGACGCGATGCGTTGTGCGCAGGTCGGCGTGCGTCGTGCGAGGCTCCTCGGTGCGTCGTGCGCGGGTTCTCGGTGCGTCGTGCGCGGGTCCTCGGTGCGTCGTGCGCGGGTTCCGGCCCGTCGTGTGCGTTCCCGAGATCTCTGGCGCGTGGGGCGACAGGTCTCCCGCGCGCCACCCCGGCGTCGTGCGCGCGTTCGACCCGCCCGTGCGCGCGTTCTACAGCGCCCGCGCGCGGGCCTCGGCCCGCCGGTGCGCTGGCTCGACCGGGCTTGCGCGCAGCCCCCCGCCTGTCTCGCGCGCGCCGCGTGCCGTCGTGGCTCCGTCCACCCGGCTTCGCGCCTGATTCGCGCCCCTCCTCGCGCAGCCCCGCCGCCGGCCGTACGTCGTGTCCCCGCGAGCATGCACCCCTTCGGCTCGCGTCGTCGCGACGCGATCTTGCCCCGTGATGTGCCCACGTTCCTTTCATTGACGCTCCCCCGTAGCCTCCCCTCTCATGGCCACTTCCAAGACCAAGAAGCCCGCGTCGGCGACTTCGCCGGCCGAGGTACCCACCCTCTCCTCAACCACCGTCACCCTCGACGCGCTCGCGCGGGAGCTCGGCCCCGCCGACGGCGCGCTCGCCGCGCGCACCTACTCGGGCATCCCCGAGGAGGACCTCGTCGCGGAGGGCACCCGCATCGATTCGCAGAGCCTCATCGATGACGTCCCGCATTTCGTCGCCTCCGCGCGGCGGATCCTGGGCTCGCTGTCGGAGGCGCAGCGCGGCAAGGTGCGCATGCCCGAGGCGCTCTTGCCGCTGCTCGTCGCCGAGGCGGGCAGGCTCCAGGCGATGAAGCGGTCGCACGACGCGGCGGCGGCCGAGGTCGCGGGCGCGCGGGCCGCGCTCGAGGCGCAGGGGCGGAGCGCGATGCGCGACGGCATCGGCGAGCGCGACCTTTGTTACGACGGCCTGCGCAACGCGCTCGGCGCGCGCCGCATGGCGCGGGTCGACGCCGTCGTGGGGCGCGCGGATTCCCCCGAGAGCCTCGCCAGGGGCCTCGAGGCGCTCGCGAGCTTCATCGACGAGACGCGCCGGGCCGATCCTGCGCAGGACGGGCAGCTCCTGGAGGACTACGGCGTCGGCGCGGAGTGCGCGGCCGCGCTCCGGGTCACGGCGCAGCGGGTGCGCGGGATCGCCAGCGTCCAGGTCGCCGCGGGGCGCCGGGTGACGCAGCGCGCGCTCGATCTGCAGGACGGGCGGGTCGCGATCGTGATCGAGAAGATCCTCCGCTCCTTCAGGGCGGCGCGCCGGGTTGATGGAACCATCCTGGTCCCCGAGCTGAACAAGGCGGCGTGGATGTTCGAGGCCCGCTCTGGCGGCTCCGGCAAGAAGGCCCAGCCCGGAGGAGACAAGCCCCCGCCCGCCGGCCCCGGAGCGCAGGGCGCCGTACCCCAAGCGCAGGAGGAGATGACGCCGATCCTCGGCGCCGATCTGTGATCCTCGTCCCCCGGATCATGCGCGGCGCATGCCGCGCGCCGCGGTGGGCTGACCGCTGCGCGCGGCGGCCCGCCGACCGCCGGCACGCTAGCTCGCGACGAGCCGCTTCGCGACGATCATCCCGAGGGCGCCGGCGAGCAAGCAGCCGACCAGCGTGATCGTGATGTTGGCGAGCCCCGCTGCCCACGACTTGTAGTGGATGAGCCTGAGCGTCTCGTTGTTGAAGCTCGAATAGGTGGTGAAGCCGCCCATGAGGCCGGTGCTCAGGCTGAGGCGGAGCGTCGGCGACAGGAGCGCTGTCGACTCGGCGATCTCTCCGATGGCGCCGAGCAAGAACGACCCGAGCACGTTGACGGCGAGCGTGCCGTACGGGAAACCGGCGCCGAAGCGCTGCTGGCACCACGTCGAGAGCCCGTAGCGGGCGAGGGTGCCCGCCGCCCCACCGAGTCCGATCCAGAACCACCGATCCATCGGCCCACCTTACCGCGCCGGTCGCCACCGTCGTGCTCGTCGGCAGCTCTCTTGCGTCCTTCCCGCCTCTGGCCCAAGGCTCGCCGGGTGAAGCGCCGCTTCAACACGACCGGCCCCTGCCGCCCTGATCTGCACTACATGATCCCGGCCGACAGCCGGCTGCCCGAGGCTCCCGGCCTCGTCGAGCAGATGGGCTACTTCGTCGTCCACGCTCCCCGGCAGACCGGCAAGACCACGGCCCTGCGCGCCGTCGCCGAGCGGCTCACCGCCTCGGGCCGCCACGCCGCCGTCCTTTTCTCTTGCGAGGAGGGCAGCGCCGCCGGTGACGACTACGGCTCCGCTCAGCGCGCCGTCCTGCGCGAGATCGCGCGCGCCGCCGAGATCGCGCTTCCGCCCGAGCTCCAGCCGCCTCCGTTCTCGCTCGAGGGGAATGAGGGCCTCCTCTCCGCGGCCCTCACCGCCTGGGCGCGCGTGTGCCCGCGGCCGCTCGCCCTCATCTTCGACGAGATCGACTCCCTGCGCGGCCAGGGCCTCCTCAGCATCCTCCGTCAGCTCCGCGCCGGGTTCCCCAGCCGCCCCGAGCACTACCCCGCCTCGGTCATCCTCTGCGGCCTGCGCGACGTGCGCGACTACAAGGCGGCGAGCGGCGGCGACCCCGAGCGCCTCGGCACCGCGAGCCCGTTCAACATCACGCTCGCGTCCCTCCGGCTCGGGGACTTCTCCGAGGAAGAGCTCCGCGCGCTCTACGCCCAGCACACCGAGGATACCGGCCAGGTCTTTCTCGACGCGGCGCTGGCCCGGGCCTTCGAGCTCACGGCTGGCCAGCCCTGGCTCGTCAACGCTCTCGGCCGCGAGATCACCGAGAAGCTGGCCGCCCCGCCCAGCGAGCCCATCACCCGGGCGCACGTCGAGCAGGCCAAGGAGCGCCTCATCCTCGCCCGCGCCACCCACCTCGACTCGCTCGTCAGCAAGCTCGCCGAGCCCCGCGTCCGCCGCGTGCTCGAGCCCATGCTGGCTGGAACGTACGAGGGCGGCGGCGACACCTACGACGACGACGCCTCCTACGTCCGCGATCTCGGCCTCGTGGCCCAGGGCAAGCCGCTGCGCATCGCGAACCCCATCTACCGCGAGGTGATCGCCCGCGTCCTGTCGTCATCGGCCGAGGAGCGGCTCGACACGCCGCGCGAGCGCTTCCTCCTGCCCGACGGCCGTCTCGCGTTCCGGCGCCTCCTCCGCGCGTTCGCGGCCTTCTGGCACGAGCACGGCGAGGTGCTCGCCTCCGGGATGCCGTACCCCGAGGTCGCCCCGCAGCTCGTCCTGATGGCCTTCCTCCAGCGGATCGTGAACGGCGGCGGCTTCATCGATCGCGAGTACGGCGTCGGCCGCGGGCGCATCGATCTGCTCGTTCGCTTCCCCTACCGCAAGCCCGACGGCTCCCGGGCCGTCCAGCGGCGCGCTCTCGAGCTCCAGGTGTGGCGCAAGGGCCAGAAGGACCCGCTCCGCGAGGGCCTCGCCCAGCTGGACGACTACCTCGCGCGCCTGCGGCAGCGGCGCGGCACGCTCGTGATCTTCGACGCCCGCGGTCGCCTGGCCCGGAACGCGCCGCGGTTCTCCGAGGCGACGACGCCGCGCGGCCGCCGCGTCGCGGTCCTCCGTCTCTAGCCGCCCCGAGCGGCTCCCCGCCTCAGCAGCCCCGCGCCAGCGCCGGTCAGCAGCGCCGCCGCCCGGCCGCGACCCTACTCCGCCGCCTTCCTGAACTCGATGACCTGGCCGCCGTCGCCCTTGCTGCTGTCCGCCAGCGCCGGCCGGTTCACCCGCGAGATCTGATCCGGCGCCACGCCGGCCGCCGCGATGAACTGGCGCGCCTGCTCGTTGTCGCCGGAGGCCAGCTCGTCCGGCGTCCCCGACGCGACGACCCGCCCCTGGATCACGAGGAACGCCTGGTGTGCGATGCGGAACGTGCTCGCCATGTCGTGCGAGATGACCACGCTCGTCACCTTGTAACGCGCCCGCGTCTCCTCGATCAGGTCGTCGACCATCCGGCTCGTCAGCGGATCGAGCCCGCTGGTCGGCTCGTCGTAGATGAGGATCTCGGGCTCGAGCATCAGCGCGCGCGCCAGCCCCACGCGCTTGCGCTGCCCGCCCGACAGCTCCGAGGGCATCCGGTCCTCCTTGTTCTCGAGGCCGAGCGAGTTCAGCATGCCCACGACCTTGTCGCGGATGTCCTTCTTCGACATGTGCTTCCGGTGCTCGCGCAGCGGGAACGCCACGTTGTCGAAGATCGTGAGCGAGTCGAGCAGCGCCGCGTACTGGAACACCATGCCGAACCGCTGGCGCATCCGGTTCATCTCGTAGTCGTCCAGCGCGCCCATATCGACGCCGTCGACCCAGATGTGCCCGGTGGTCGGCCGCTCCAGGCCGATGAGCAGCCGCAGCAGCGTCGTCTTGCCCGCGCCCGACCCGCCGATGATCACCGCCGTCTCGGTCCGCCGCAGGTGCATGGTTATCCCGTGCAGCACCTTCGTCGGCCCGAACGATTTCTTGATGTCGTCGACGAAGAGGTGGTCCCCCGGCAACCAACCCGGAGGCATCTCGCGCGCCTGCGGCCCGCCCCCCGGCGCGGCCTCTGCCCCGTTCCGGGGGGGCTGCCCGTTCTGGGGGGGATGGCTGGGCGGCCTTCTCGACATCGGCGCGTCACGGTACCACGGAGGGGGCCCCCGCAGGACGGCGATCGCCTTGCATTGCCGTAAGGCTCAGCACGCGCTTGACGCGGCCGGGCGTGGGACGGAAACGTTGCTCATGACCGACGACATACTCAAGGCAGCCCTCGACACGGCCGAGGCCAAGATCGACAAGGATGGCTGGGCCGAGCTCCCCGAAGGGCGGATGCTCACGCTCTACGCCGCCCACGAAGGCGTGTCGCTCCCGGTGACCAAGATCGAGGCGGTCTCGAGCGTGGGCGGGCTCCTGAAGGCCCGCAGCACCAAGGGCGAGACCTTCGTGCTCGCCCTGAAGGACGTGTTCGCCATCGCCCTCGACGGCGGCGGCAAGGGAGCGCAGGCCAGGAAGGCCGGCTTCCTGGGCTGATCGCGGCGTCGCCTTCGTATGGCCAGATCGCCGAGAGCGGGGGGAGGTCCTGGGGGGCGGGCCGCCGAGCGCGCCGTCGACCTGGCGCTCGCCGATCTGCAGCGCCGGTTCGGCCTCGGCCGCAGCCTCGCCGCCCCCGGGTGGGTGCGTGAGCGGGTCCTCGCCGTCCTGAGCGGCGTCGCCGCGCGCCACGGCGTCTCCCCGCTCGCGGCCGCCGAGCGGCTGCACGACGACCGGGAGGCGTCCGAGGAGATCGTCAGCGCGCTCCGCGTGGGCGAGACGCGGTTCTACCGCGATCCCATCATCTGGGAGGCCCTCGTCTCCTCGGTGCTGCCCAGGCTCCCGCCCGACCTCCCCATCGCCGGCCTCTCGGCCGGCTGCAGCACCGGCGAGGAGGCCTACACGCTGGGGATGATCCTCGCCAGCGCCGGCCGCCGCTTCAGCGTGCTCGGGGTCGACCGCGCCCCGGCGGCGATCGCGGCGGCGCGCGAGGCCGTCTACTCCCCGGAGGCCGCCGAGCAGCTCCCCCCGGCCCTGCTTCAGCGGTACTGTGAGCAGAAGGGCGGAGCGCTGCACGTCTGCCAGAAGCTCCGCGACGTCGTATCCTTCGAGGTCTGCGACCTGGTGCACGCCGTACCGAGCGGCGGTTTCCAGATCATCTTCTTCAAGAACGTGCTCCTGTATCTCGCTGAGCCAGCCGGCGACGCGGTGGCCCGCCGCCTCGCGGCCGAGCTCAGCCCGGGTGGGCTGCTCTTCTCGGCCGCGAGCGAGGCGCCGCGGCTCTGCAGCGCCGGACTCACCTCGGTCAGGGTGAACGCTCACGTCACCGCCTTCCGCGCCCCGGGCTCCTGAGAGAGCTACACCACACCGAATGAGCTTCGACCTCTCCCCCACGTCCAGGCCCAGCGGGCTCGCCGAGCTCCGCGCCGCTTACGCGCGCGAACGCGCGGGGCTCGACCGCACCGTGCCGAGCGGCCCCACGCCGGCCGCGGATCCCTCCGCGCTCGGGGTCGCCCTCGGGCGGCGCCACGCGAAGCTGCTCGACGACCTGCTCGGCCGCCTCTTCCACCTGCTGCGCGAGTCCGGCACGCCGAGCCGCGCCGCGTGGGATTCGGTCGCGATCGCCGGGGTCGGCGGCTACGGCCGCGGCGCCGTCGCGCTGCGGAGCGATCTCGACGTGCGCATCCTCGCCCGCGACGCCCAGCGCGCCGGCGCCATCGCGGACGCGCTGCTCTACCCGCTCTGGGACATGGGGGTCACCGTGGGGCACCAGGTCGTCACCATCGACGACCTCGTCGAGGGCGCGCGCGAGGATCTGCCGACCGCGACGAGCCTGCTCGACTGGCGGCACGTCGTCGGCGACGCGTCGCTGTCCGAGTCGCTCTGGCAGCGCGCCGCGATGGGCATCTTCGCGCACTCGGAGCTGCCCCGCTTCATCGAGCGGCTCGGCAAGGAGATCTCGCAGCGCCACGAGCGCTTCGGCGGCTCGGTCTACCTGCTCGAGCCCGACGTGAAGAACGGCGCGGGCGGGCTGCGCGATCTCGACGTCGCCCGCTGGGCGGCGAAGGCGCGCTACGGCGTCGGCGAGTTCGACGCGCTGGTCCGCTTCGGCGCGCTCGTCGCCCGCGAGGCCGAGGAGATCCGCGGCGCCGCCGAGATGCTCTGGCGCATCCGCAACCTCCTCCACGCCCACTCCGGGCGGCGGACCGACAGGCTCACGTTCGACGAGCAGGAGCTGTGCGCTGGCGCGCTCGGCTACAGCAAGGCCGCCGGGCCCGCCGGCGACGGCCAGAAGGCCGCGCCGTCCGCCGACGAGCCCGCCGTGTCGCCCGAGGCGATCGAGCGCATGATGAGCGACTACTACCGGAGCGCTCGGACCATCTCGCGCGCCCTGGACGTCATCGTCTCGCGCGCCACGCCGACGCTCACGCGGCGCCGCCGCCGCGACGAGGATCTCGGCCGCGGCGTCCGCCTCTTCGACGGCTGCATCACGATGAGCGATCCGGACCTGCTCCGGACCGACCCGGCCATCGCGCTGCGGCTCGTCTCCGAGGCCGTCGAGCGCGGCGTCCCGCTCCTGCCCTACGCCCGCGGGGCGATCGTCCGCGCCGCCGGCGATCCTGCGTTCTGCGCGGCGCTCCGCGAGAGCCCCGAGGCCGCCGAGCGCTTCCGGACCCTCGTCGCCACGTGCAAGGAGACGGCGCTCCAGAGCGGCTCGGTCGTGCGCGAGCTGCACGACCTCGGCCTGCTGCTCGCGATGATCCCCGAGTTCTTGCCGGTCGTCGGGCGCGTCCACCACGACGTCTACCACGTCTACACCGTCGACGTGCACTCGGTGGCCGCGGTCGATCGGCTCGCGGCGCTCGTGCGCGGCGAGCTCGCGGGCGAGTTCGGCCTCCCGTGCCGGCTCGCCGCCGAGGCGACGCGGCCGACGATGCTGTTCTTCGCCACGCTCCTGCACGACGTGGGCAAGGCGATCGGCGGCACCGATCACAGCCGGCGCGGCGCCGAGATGGCAAGGAAGATCCTGGAGCGGCTCGGCTTCCCGCCGGAGGACGTCGACGAGGCGTGCCACCTCATCCTGAAGCACCTCGTGATGTACCTCATCGCGACGCGGCGCGATCTCGACGACCCCGCGACGATCTCGGAGTTCTGCCAGGAGGTGCACGGCCGCGAGGGGCTGCGCGACCTCTACCTGCTCACGGTCGCCGATCTATCGACCACGAGCCCCACGTCGATGACGTCGTGGAAGGCGCGGATGCTCGACGAGCTGTACCTCTCGGCCGACGCGGCCCTGCGCGGCGCGCGTGAGGACGGCGGGCCGCTCGGCGTCGACGACCAGCGCATGGCCCGCGCGATCAGCGGCACGGTGGGCGCCCTCGAGGACATGCCGGCGGCGAGCGAGGCGGAGCGGCGCGCGCAGCGAGACTTCCTCGCCCGCTACCTCGCGTCGATGCCCGAGCGCTACCTGCTCGCGAACAGCCCGGTCGCGATCGCCGCGCACGCCGAGCTCGCGCGGCAGCAGCAGGGCAATGGCAACGGCGTCTCGGTCGCGCTCGTGCCGTCACGGCACCCGGAGGCCGCGGAGATCTGCGTGGTCGCGCCGGATCGCCCCGGCCTGCTCGCGGCCATCACGGCGGCGCTCGCCGCCTCGCGCCTCGAGGTCCACGCCGCGCAGATCCACTCGCGCGCGTGCGACGACCAGGGCCTCGACGACGGCGGCGCGATCCGCGCGCGGGCGAGCTCGTCCCCGCCGGCGGGCGTGCGCCTCCAGGCGGTCGACCTGTTCTGGGTGCGCGACCGCGGCGAGGGGGTAGGGGGCGTGGCCCGCGCGATCCCGAAGCTCATGGCCGACATCCAGGCGGTGCTCACGGGCCAGATCTCCGGCGCGGAGCTCGCCAAGAAGCGGCGGGGCGGCGCGCTGCGCGAGCGCCCGACGCCCAAGGTCCGGACGCAGATCTCCATCGACGACCGCGCCTCCCACCACACGGTGATCGAGGTCCTCGCGCGCGATCGCCCCGGCCTCCTGTTCGCGGTCTCGGACGCGCTTTACCAGCTCGGCCTCTCGATCTCGGTCGCCAAGATCAACACGGAGGGGACGCGCGTGGTCGACGTGTTCTATGTGAGCGAGGCGGACGGGACGAAGATCTCGAACGGCAAGCGGATGCAAGAGGTCGAGGAGCGGCTCCATGCGGTGCTCCAGGGCCTGGACGGCGAAGGGAGTGTCGGATGAACGAGAGGTGGTTGTCGCGCGCGGCGTGGGCGAGGCCCGCCGCTCATCGGGTGGTGGTGGCGGCGGCGGTCGCGGGGCTCGCGGCGTGCGCCGCAGCGTGCGGTGGAGCCCAGGAGCCCCCGCGCGAGCAGCTCTTCGCCGATCCGCCCGAGGGCAGCGACGCGGCGACCTCGAAGGGCGCGTCGTCCACGGCGCTGGATCGGGGCGTCGCGTACATCAAGAACGAGCGGTACGAGGAGGCGAAGCAGCACCTCCTCCAGGCGATCGAGCACGAGCCGGGCAGCGCCGAGGCGCACTACTACCTCGGGCTCGCGCGCGAGAAGACGAACGACCGCGCCGGCGCCGAGGCGTCGTACAAGAAGGCGCTCGCGAGCGACCCGAAGCTCGAGGCCGCCGCGCTGAACCTGGCGGCGCTCTACCTCGACGAGCCGCCGCGCCCCGACGAGGCGATCGCGGTGCTCACGAAGGCCGTCGAGCAGGCGCCGGGCCGGTCCGCGCTCCACCAGAACCTCGGCTACGCGTACGGCCTGAAGAAGGACGTCGCGAACGCGAGCAAGCACTACGAGGCGGCGCTCAAGGCCGAGGACTCGGCGGCCACGCGCTTCGCGTACGGCGCCATGCTGTTCGAGGCGAAGGAGCTCGACCGGGCCGCCGCGGAGCTCAGGAAGGCGCTCGCCGCGACCGGCGACGACGTGGCGACGATCGCCACGATCGGGCGGATGCTCGGGCCGGCGAAGGCGTACGCGGACTGCGTGGCGGCCTTCGACCGCGCCATCAAGCTGAAGCCGGAGGCCGAGTTCCACGTGCGCCGCGGGACGTGCCGCCACGAGCTCGGCGATGAGGCGGGGGCGCGCGGGGACTACCAGGCGGCGATCAAGGTGGATCCGCGGTTCGCGGCCGCGCACTACTACCTCGGCCTGTCGTTCCTGGCCGACCGCAAGCCGCAGAGCGCGCTCGCGGCGCTCACCGAGGCCGGGAAGCACGGCGGCGACACCGAGATCGGCAAGCGCGCCCGCGCCAAGGTGAAGGAGCTCAGCGCCAGGCTGAAGTGACGCCGTCGCGCGGCGATCGCGCGCCGGAGCGCCGCGCGCGGGCGGGCAGCGGGCGCCGCGCCGGCGTGCGGCATCGCTCGAGCGGGCCGCGCGCAGCCGGCGCCGGGCAGGCGCCCGCCCGCGCGCGGCGGCTCAC
Organism: Sorangium sp. So ce406; assembly: GCF_051474675.1. Classification (NCBI taxonomy): domain Bacteria; kingdom Pseudomonadati; phylum Myxococcota; order Polyangiales; family Polyangiaceae; genus Sorangium; species Sorangium sp. So ce406. Next base: position 4,248,570 of record NZ_CP150340.1, read on the forward strand.
GCGCCCAGCAGGGCGATGATCCTGTCCAGCTCGTCGAGCGAGCCGTACGTGATGCCGAGCTCGCCGCGGCCGCCCTGATCGCGCACCTCGACGCGGGTCCCGAGCCGCCGCGTGAGGCGCGCCTCCAGGTCCTTGACCGCCGGCGTCTTCCCGGCGCGCTTCTTCTCGCCCGCCTCCTCGCCGTCCGCGGCCCCCCGGGCCTCCTTCTCCTTCGCCGCCTTGATCAGCGCCTCGACCTTGCGGACCGGGAGCTTGCCGTGGACGGTCCGCTCGGCGACGTCGGCCATCACCTTGTCGCTCGGCGCGCCGAGCAGCGCCCGCGCGTGACCCTCGCTGAGCTCGCGCGAGATCACCATGGTGCGGATGCGCGGCGGCAACCGGAGGAGCCGGAGCGAGTTGACGATCGTCGTGCGGTCCTTGCCGACGCGCTCCGCGAGCGTCTGGTGCGTGTAGCTGTGCTCGCGCAGCAGCCGATCGAACGCCTCGGCGATCTCGATCGGGTTGAGGTCGGCCCGCTGCACGTTCTCGACCAGCGCCAGCTCGAACGCCTCCTTGGGGGAGACGTCCTTGACGACGACGAGCACCTCCCGGAGCCCCGCGCGCTGCGCCGCGCGCCACCGGCGCTCACCCGCGATGAGCTCGAAGGTGTCGTTGCTGGACTGCGTCCTGCGCACGATGAGCGGCTCGATGAGCCCGTGCTCGCGGATGCTCCCGGTGAGCTCCTCGAGCTCGGTCTCGTCGAAGTGCTGCCGCGGCTGCCCCTTCTGCGGCACGATCTTCTCGATCGCGCACACGAACACGCTGCGCCCTTCGGCCGCCGTCGATGTCGCCGGCGGCGCCGCCGGGAGCAGGGCGTCGAGCCCCCGTCCGAGCGCGCGCCGCGCCCCTTTCTGATCGGCATTCATGATCTGGGTCGTGCGTCCCTCGCGCGCTCTCCGGTGGTGGGCGGGGGTGAGGGCTCGGCCTGCGGCTCCGCCTGGGCGGCGTCCCCGCGCTGCCGCTTCTTCGGATCCGCGGCGGCGGGCGGGCCGTCCAGGATCTCGCGCGCGAGGCTCAGGTAGCCCTGCGCGCCCTTCGACTGCGCGTCGTAGAGCAGCGCCGGCTTGCCATGGGACGGCGCCTCGCTGAGCTTCACGTTGCGCGGGATGATCGCGTCGAACACGCGGAAGTGCGCCTTCACCTCGTCGGCCACCTGATGCGTGAGCGAGTTGCGCCCGTCGAACATCGTGAGGACGACGCCCTCGACCGTGAGCTCCGGGTTGAAGGCGCTCCGCACCCGGTCGATGGTCGCCATGAGGTGCGTCAACCCCTCGAGCGCGTAGTACTCGCACTGGAGCGGCACGAGCACCCGGTGGGCCGCGGTGAGCGCGTTGAGCGTCAGCAGGCCGAGCGACGGCGGGCAGTCGAGGACGACGAAGGCGTACCCGTCGAGGTGCGGGCGCAGCGCGTGCCGCAGCCGCACCGCGCGATCGTCCGCGTCGACCAGCTCGAGCTCCGCCGCGACGAGGTCCTGGGTCGCGGGCACCACATCGAGCAGCGGCACCTCGGTGGCGACGACCGCCTCCTTCAGCGTCGCCCGCCCGATCATGACGTCGTAGAGCGACAGCTCGAAGCTCCCGCGCCGCACGCCGACGCCGCTCGACGCGTTGCCCTGCGGATCGCAGTCGACGAGCAGGGTGCGGCGCTCCGCCGCGGCGAAGCTCGCGGCCAGGTTGACCGAGGTCGTGGTCTTGCCGACGCCCCCCTTCTGGTTGGCGACGGCAAAGACGACAGGCGAAGGCTTGGGGGCGGAGCCGGGCTTGCGGGGCGCGCCCCCCTCGTTGGGCGATGGCATCGTGCTGTGTCGCGTCCGACCCGGCTGCTTACACGACCCCCACCGGCACGTCGAGAGATGCGGCGCCTCGGCCTGCAGGTTCGGCCGGGCGCGCGCGTCCGACCCTGCGCGCGTTCGCTCGCCGGATTGTTGGCCTGAACGGCGGGGATGTATACAGTGCCCCACATGTCGCTTGATGTGGTCAAGGGTGAGCGCGCAGCGCGGCGGTCGATCCGCGGGCGCGCCCCGAGGCGGGGCCGCTGCTTCGGCCTCGGTGGGGCGCTGCTGGCTTGCGGCGACTCCGGCCCTGTCGACCGCGTCCTTGCCCGCGCGTTCTGGTGCGACGGGCGCGCGCCTGCGTTGCTCGCGTCTGCGCAGGTCCTCGAGCTTTCGCCTTCGCTTCAACAGGTCGGCGACCGGTTCGCCCCGTCGTCTGCCCTCGACGCGCGTCGAGCGGCAGCGCTGACCGCCCCTGGATCCACGGACGTGACGCCCAGCTTCGCCGAGCGGACCGACGCCCTGACGTCGCCTCGGCACATGTGAGGAGGACAGATGCCGCTTCCCAGGTCGTATCAGAACTTTGCCGAGTTCGAGCGGGAGATTCTCCGCCCGAGCCGTGTGGGTTTCTCGCTCGAGGACATCGTCGAGGACGAGGGCTCCTTCGACGCTGAGCTCGATTTCGAGAAGGACCCCTTCGACGCATCGGACGACGACTGAGCGCGGCCGGCGCGTCGCGGACGGGCCACGTCGCTCCCGCGCTCGCGCCCCGCCTCGTCCGCTGCGCCGCGATGCCGTCGACGACGGCGCGCCGCGCGGCGATGCACATCAGCTTGCACGATCCCTCCCGGGATCCGAGCCCCGGCGGCCGCCTCTCCGCCGGGGCTCCTTTTTTTCAAGCAGCGTCCCGTCGCTCGTCTTGACCCCCCCAGCGACGCGTGGCACGAGTGCCGCCCTTCGAAAAGAACGCCATGCAAGTCAACGTCGAAAAGCTTTCTCCCGTGCTGATGGAGTTTCAGGTGGAGGTCCCCGCGGACCGCGTCCGGAGCGAGGTCGACAAGGCCTATCTGGCGCTCCAGCGGACGGCCCGGGTCCGTGGCTACCGGCCTGGCAAGGCGCCGCGCCAGGTGCTCGCGCACCTCTACGGCGGCCGCATCCACGCCGATGTCGCCCAGCGGCTCGTGGACGCCACGCTGAACCAGGCGCTCGCCGACAAGCAGGTGCAGCCCCTGTCCCAGCCGGCGATCGCGCCCACCGAGCTCCGCCCCGACGACACGTTCTCCTACAAGGCGCGCTTCGAGGTCCGCCCCGACATCGCCGAGGTGAAGTGGGAGGGCTTCGAGGTGAAGCGCCCCTCGACGACGCCGTCCGAGGAGATGATCGACGCCGAGATCACCGCCCTGCGGCGCGAGCACTCGACGCTGCAGGCGCCCGAGCCCGAGCGCCCCGCGGCGAAGGGCGACATGGCGACGATCTCCTTCACCCTGGAGATCGGCGGCGCGCTGCGCGACACGAAGGAGCAGGAGATCGAGACCGAGCTCGGCAGCGGCCAGGTCTTCAAGGAGATCGAGGACGCCCTCCTCGGGATGACGCCCGGCCAGGCGAAGGACGTCCAGGTCACGTTCTCCGAGCAGCACTCGAACGCGGACCTCCGTGGCAAGGAGGCGACCTTCCACATCACGCTGAAGGACCTGCGCGAGCGCATCTTCCCCGAGGTCGACGACGAGTTCGCGAAGGACTGCGGCGAGGAGAGCCTCCCCGCGCTCCGCGAGTCGGTGCGCAAGAAGCTCGAGAAGGAGCTGACGCAGCGGGCGAGCGACGCCGTCGCCGAGCAGCTCGTGATCGAGCTCTGCAAGGCGAACCCGATCCCGGTGCCGCCGTCGCTCGTCGATCAGCAGGCGCAGCTCGCCGAGCGCGAGCTGCTCGCGACGGCGCGCCGGCAGGGCCAGCGCATCGATCCGACGCCGGAGTTCCGCGCGCGCGTGCGGCTCGACGCCGAGATGAAGGTGCGCGCGGGCCTGGTCATGGCCGAGATCGCGAAGGCGAAGCAGGTCAAGATCACCGAGGCCGATCTCGAGAAGGGCTACGAGGAGCTCGCCGAGCAGACGGGCAAGAACGTGGCGAAGATCAAGGCCGAGTACCGCGAGCCCCAGAAGCGCGAGCTCTTCGCCGGGATGATCCTCGAGGACAAGATCCTCGACATCATCGAGGCCGCGGCGAAGGTCGCCGAGGCGGACGCGACGCAGCAGCCCAGCGGCGCCTGATCTACCCCGGCCGGCGACGGCCGATCAGCGCTCGGCGCGGCGCCCTCGTGGCGCCGCGCGGCCCCTCCTCCGACGACATCGATCACGTCCAGCGCGCTGCGCGCCGGCGCGGCGCGCGTTCCGTGCGTTGCCCGGCGAGCGGCCGACGATTCCGGTAACCTCGGGCGCGTTCGGTCTTGCGATCGGACGCAGTCTGGCCCAGGAGTAGAGCCCCTGCCGCGCGGCAGGAAACCCCCCGGAGCACCGGATGACCCGACGAGTCGAAACCCGCACCCAAGCCATCGAGTTTCTCGAACGCGAGAAGGCCTACATCCTCCCGACGGTCACGGAGGTGACCCACCGCGGCGAGCGGGAGTGGAACATCTTCAGCCGCCTCCTCAAGGATCGCATCGTCTTCATCGGCACGGAGATCGATGACTTCGTCGCGAACGCCGTGATCGCGCAGTTCCTCTTCCTCGAGAGCGAGGATCCCGAGAAGGAGATCCAGGTCTACATCAACAGCCCGGGCGGCGTGGTGACGTCGGGGCTCGCGATGTACGACACGATGCAGTACGTGCGTTGCCCGGTGTCGACGATGTGCATCGGCCAGGCCGCATCGATGGGCGCCGTGCTGCTCGGCGCGGGACGCAAGGGTCGGCGCTTCGCGCTGCCGCACGCGAGGATGATGATCCACCAGCCGCTCGGCGGCGCGCGCGGCCAGGCGACGGACATCGAGATCCAGGCGCGCGAGATCAAGAAGATCAAGGAGACGCTGATCGACATCCTCGTCGACGCCACCGGCAAGAACCGGGACGAGCTGGCGAAGGACATCGAGCGCGACTTCTACCTGAGCGCGACGCAGGCCAAGGAGTACGGCCTGATCGACGAGGTCTTCCCGAAGCGGAACAAGTAGGTGCCCGCGCCCCCCCGGCTGGCGGGCGTGCTCTGGCGGAGGGCCGGCGCGGAGCGGCGTCGCGCTGCTGCGCGACGTCGCGCCGCGTGGCGCCTGCGCGCCGCGCAGCGACGCCGCGCCGTCCGCGGCGCTCAGGCGCGCGGGGCTGCCGGGCGCTGCACGGTCGCGCACGGCCGCGGAGCGCGCGGCAGCGTCAGCCGATGCGCGCCGCTGCCGTCGCCCGATCCTTTGCTTGGCCCGCAGCGCACGGTCTCATCTGCGGCCCGCGCCGGGGCGCCATCGGGCGATTCCCTGACTTCGGCCACAGGCTGGAGACCACCCCCGTTAGCTTGCGACGGTACGGGCACCGGACTAGAATCCGAGCGCGGCGTTTGGCTGCGCATCGCTGAAAATCCAGGGGACGGTGGAAGCCGCGCCCCTCTCAAGTTGGCGGGGCCGCGACGGCGGAACCCCACCTCTCGTTGAAGCGGCAGCGTCGGCAGACCGCACTGAGGGTCGAAGTGGAGCGAAGGCGGGACGATCACTCGAATGGCAATCTAAGCTGCTCTTTCTGCGGCAAATCGCAGAAAGAGGTGAAGAAGCTCATCGCGGGCCCCACGGTGTACATCTGTGATGAGTGCATCGGGCTCTGCAATGACATCATCGCGGAGGAGGTCGAGAAGGACGAGCCGTACGCGGGGTCGACCCCGGTGCCCAAGCCCGCCGACATCAAAGCGACGTTGGATGAGTACGTCGTCGGCCAGAACCGCGCCAAGAAGATCCTCGCTGTCGCGGTGCACAACCATTACAAGCGCATCGACAGCCGGGTCTCGTCCGACGACGTGGAGCTGTCCAAGTCGAACATCCTCCTGCTCGGCCCGACGGGCTCGGGCAAGACGCTCCTCGCGCAGACGCTCGCCAAGATCATCAACGTCCCCTTCGCCATCGCGGACGCGACGACGCTGACCGAGGCCGGCTATGTCGGCGAGGACGTCGAGAACATCATCGTCCAGCTCCTCCAGAACGCGGACCACGACGTCGAGCGCGCGCAGCGCGGCATCGTCTACATCGACGAGATCGACAAGATCAGCCGGAAGAGCGACAACCCGAGCATCACGCGCGACGTCTCGGGCGAGGGCGTGCAGCAGGCGCTGCTCAAGATCATCGAGGGGACGATCGCGAACGTCCCCCCGAAGGGCGGTCGGAAGCACCCGCAGCAGGATTTCCTCCAGGTCGACACGACGAACATCCTGTTCATCTGCGGCGGCGCGTTCGTCGGGCTCGATCAGATCATCCAGCGGCGCATCGGCCAGAACACCCTCGGCTTCGGCGCGGACATCAAGGCGAAGCGCGACTTCAAGCTGGGCGATCTGCTCAGCGTCGTTCAGCCGGAGGACCTCCTCAAGTTCGGGCTGATCCCGGAGTTCATCGGGCGCCTGCCGGTCGTGGCGACGCTCCACGAGCTCAACGAGGAGGCGCTCATCGACATCCTCACGAAGCCGAAGAACAGCCTGGTGAAGCAGTACCAGAAGCTCTTCGAGATGGACGGGGTGAAGGTCAAGTTCACCCGGGGCGCGCTCGTGGCGGTGGCCCGCCAGGCGCTCGAGAGGAACAGCGGCGCGCGCGGCCTGCGCGCCATCCTCGAGTCGGCGATGCTCGACATCATGTACGACGTCCCGTCCCGGACCGGGATCAAGGAGGTCGTCGTGAGCGAGGACGTGATCGTGAAGCACGAGCCGCCGCTCATCGTGTACACGAAGGAGGCGGAGCTCGCGTAGCGCTTGCTCCGGGGGGCGCGGCCCAGGGCGCTCGGCGAGAAGCCGGCGCCGGACCGCAGCGCGCCTCGCCCCCACAACCCCCCTTCCAGCATCCCGGCGCCGCGCGCGTCCTCACTGGACGCGGGCCGATCCGGCCGAAGCTCAGCAGTAGAACAGGAAACTCGTGACAACCGAGGCGGGGCTGCCCCGGCCTCCTGACACTCCCGGAAAGACGGCGGATGTTCTTCAAGAACGACAGTGATCGCGGCAAGAACGCACCCGAGCGCGGGATCGTCCCGTTGCTCCCGCTACGCGACATCATCGTCTTTCCCCACATGGTCTCCCAGCTCTTCGTCGGGCGCGAGCGCAGCATCGCCGCGCTCGACGAGGCGATGAACCGCGGCAAGGAGATCTTCCTCGCCGCGCAGCGAAACGCGAAGACCAACGACCCGACGCCGGACGACATCTTCGGCGTGGGCTCGGTCGGCGCGATCATGCAGCTCCTTCGTCTGCCGGACGGGACGGTGAAGGTCCTGATCGAGGGCAAGCGCCGAGCGCGCATCCGCCGTTACGTCCAGAGCGATGCGTACTTCCTGATCGAGTACGACGAGATCGTCGAGAGCTCGGTCTCGAGCGTCGAGGTCGAGGCGCTGATGCGCTCGGTCCAGTCGACGTTCGAGATGTACGTCAAGCTCAACAAGAAGATCCAGCCCGAGGTCCTGATGGCGGTGCAGGCCATCGACGAGGCCTCGAGGCTCGCCGACACCATCATCGCCAACCTGCCGACCATCAAGCTGACGGACCGGCAGGCGCTGCTCGAGATGGAGGAGCCGCAGAAGCGGCTCGAGCGTCTCATCGAGCTGATGCAGGCCGAGATCGAGATTCTCCAGGTGGAGAAGAAGATCCGGAGTCGCGTCAAGAAGCAGATGGAGAAGACGCAGAAGGAATACTATCTCAACGAGCAGATGCAGGCCATCCAGAAGGAGCTGGGTGGCGGCGAGCGCGACGAATTCAAGAACGAGATCCAGGAGATCGAGGAGGCCCTCAAGACCAAGCGGATGAGCAAGGAGGCCGCCGCCAAGGTCAAGAAGGAGCTCAAGAAGCTGAAGATGATGCACCCCACGAGCGCCGAGGCGACCGTGGTGCGCAACTACATCGACTGGATCCTGGAGCTCCCCTGGTACGACAAGAGCGAGGAGCGTTATGACCTCGTGGAGGCCGAGCGCATCCTCGACGAGGATCATTACGGGCTGAAGAAGATCAAGGAGCGGATCCTCGAGTACCTCGCGGTCCAGGCGCTCACGAAGAAGCTCAAGGGCCCGGTGCTCTGCTTCGTGGGCCCGCCCGGCGTCGGCAAGACGAGCCTGGCGAAGTCGATCGCGCGCGCGACGGGGCGCAAGTTCGTGCGGCTGTCGCTCGGCGGCGTGCGCGACGAGGCGGAGATCCGCGGCCACCGGCGGACGTACATCGGCGCGCTCCCTGGCAAGCTGATCCAGTCGCTCAAGAAGGTCGGGACGAACAACCCTGTCTTCCTGCTCGACGAGGTCGACAAGATGTCGACGGATTTCCGCGGCGATCCGGCGGCGGCGTTGCTCGAGGTGCTCGATCCGGAGCAGAACCACACCTTCAACGACCATTACCTGGATCTCGACTACGACCTCTCCGACGTGATGTTCATCACGACGGCGAACACGCTGTCTGGCATCCCGGTGCCGCTCCAGGACCGCATGGAGGTCATCCAGCTCTCGGGCTACACGGAGTTCGAGAAGCTGAACATCGCGGTGAAGTACCTCGTTCCCAGGCAGCGCAAGGAGTGCGGCCTCGAGGACGTGTCGCTCGATTTCACGGAGGGGGCGCTCCGGACGATCATCCACCACTACACGAAGGAGAGCGGCGTGCGCTCGCTGGAGCGCGAGATCGCGAGCGTGTGCCGCAAGGTGGCCCGGAAGGTCGTGTCGGACGGCAAGGACAAGCCGATCGAGGTCGTCGCGAAGAGCATCCCGAAGTACCTCGGCGTGCCCAAGTACCGGCTCGGCAGGCGCGAGGAGCGCGACGAGGTGGGGCTCGTGAACGGCCTGGCCGTGACCAACGTCGGCGGCGATCTGCTTCCGGCCGAGGCGACGGTGGTCCCCGGCAAGGGCAAGCTCGTGATCACGGGGCTGCTCGAGAAGGGGATGGAGGAGAGCGGGCACGCGGCGATGAGCTACGTGCGCTCGCGCCTCGACCGGCTGGGGCTCGAGGCGGACGTTTACCAGAAGGTCGACGTTCACATTCACTTCCCCGACTTCGTCCGGAAGGACGGGCCGAGCGCCGGCGTGACCATGGTGACCGCGCTCGTGAGCGCGCTGATGAAGGTGCCCGTCCGGCGCGATCTCGCGATGACGGGCGAGATCACCCTGCGCGGCCGCGTGATGCCGATCGGCGGGCTCAAGGAGAAGCTGCTCGCCGCCCACCGCGGGGGCATCAAGACCGTGATCCTGCCGAAGGAGAACCGGAAGGATCTCCGGGACGTGCCGCGGCGCGTGCTCAAGTCGCTGCGGCTCGTGCTCGTGGAGCACGTCGACGATGTGCTCCGGGAAGCGCTCATGCTGCCCGACCCCAACGCGGTCTTCGGGCCCCCGAAGGACGTGCTGGAGTACCGGGACGGCGAGCTCGTCACCGAGGAGGCGCCGGCCAAGGCGCCGCCGGCCCCGGCGGGCGAGCCGACGCCGGCCGCGCCGCCCGCGGCCTGAGCGGCGCGCGAGCGCGAGCACGCCGCTGGACGGATAGGCTGGCGGCGCGCGCCGAGACGCACTAGCTGGCGTCGCGATGATTCGACGCGCACTGATTTCGGTATCCGACAAGACGGGATTGCTCCCGCTGGCCAGGCGGCTCGCGGACAAGGGCGTGGAGATCCTCTCGACCGGGGGGACGCAGCGGGCGCTCCAGGAGGCCAACGTGCCGGTCGTCGGCGTGGAGGCCTATACCGGCTCTCCCGAGGTGATGGATGGCCGGGTGAAGACGCTCCACCCCAGGGTGCACGGCGGCATCCTGATGCGCGGCGCGATCGACGACGAGGACCTCGGCCGGCTCGGGGGCGCGCCGATCGACCTCGTGGTCTGCAACCTCTACCCGTTCGAGGCGACGGTCCGGAAGGCCGGGGTCACGCACGCCGAGATCATCGAGAACATCGACATCGGCGGTCCGTCGATGGTGCGGAGCGCGGCCAAGAACCACGCCCGCGTGGCGGTGGTGGTGGACCCTGCCGACTACGACGTTGTGCTCGCCGAGCTCGACAGGGCAGGTGAGGTGTCGAGCGCCACGCGCCGCCGGCTCGCCACGAAGGCGTTCGCGCACACGGCGGCCTACGACGGGATGGTGGCCGGCTATCTCTCCTCGCTGCCGGAGGAGGGCGAGCCGAACGCCGCGGACCGCGAGGCGTATCCGCGCTTCCTGACGCTCGCCCTCGAGCGTGCCTATCCGCTCCGGTACGGCGAGAACCCGCACCAGTCGGGCGCCTTCTACCGCGAGCGGGGCGCGGCCGCGGGGTCGCTCGCGCTCGCGGAGTCGCTGGGTGCGGGCGGGAAAGAGCTGTCGTTCAACAACCTCGTCGACGTGGACGCGGCGTTCGAGGCGGTGCGGGAGTTCACCCAGCCCGCCGCCGTCGTGGTGAAGCACACGAACCCGTGCGGCGTCGCGACGGCCGACGACCTCGCGACCGCCTACAGGACGGCGCGCGAGGCCGACGCGGTGAGCGCCTTCGGCGGGATCGTCGCGCTGAACCGCGAGGTCGACCGCGCGGCCGCCGAGGTGCTGATCGAGACGTTCCTGGAGTGCGTGATCGCTCCTGCCTACACCGCTGAGGCGGTCGAGGTGCTCCGGACCAAGAAGAACCTCCGGGTGCTCGCGACCGGCGCGCTCCTGCCCGCGGACCACCGGGAGCTGACGTTCAAGCGCGTCGGCGGGGGCCTCGTCGTCCAGGCCCGGGACGCGACCGCGGCTGACGAGGTCCGTGGCGGCAAGGTCGTGACGAAGCGGGCGCCCACGGAGCGGGAGATCGAGGCGCTCGAGCTCGGCTGGCGGGTGTGCAAGCACGTGAAATCCAACGCGATCGTGCTCGCGGTGCCGGGGAGCACGGTCGGCGTCGGTGCCGGGCAGATGTCCCGGGTCGAGAGCGTGCGCATCGCCTGCAGCAAGGCGGGCGAGCGGGCCCGCGGGAGCGTCCTCGCGTCGGACGCCTACTTCCCGTTCCCGGACGGCCTGCAGGTCGCCGCCGAGCACGGGATCACCGCTGTCGCGCAGCCCGGAGGCAGCGTGAGGGACGCGGAGGTCATCGCGGCTGCCGACGCGGCGGGGGTCGCGATGGTGTTCACCGGGACGCGGCACTTCCGTCACTGAGCCGCCCTGGCACCGGCCCATCCCCCGGGGGGCCAGATCCCCGGCCGGGGAACGTGCTCGCCGTGGCGCCCTCGTGGCCGCGCGCGCGGCGCTTCCACCCTCGCAGAAAAGTTGACCTTTGGTCCTTGACTGTGATGATGGTCAACGCTGCGCCTGGGCAAAGCGCTGTGCGCGGCGTGAAGGAGCGAGCTGTGGGCGGAATCAGCGAGACGTGCAGCGTGTGCGGGACCGGATTCGAGGTCCAGTTCCGGTACCAGATGGAGGAGAAGGACGGCGGCTTCTCCTTCTTCTGCTCGCAGAAATGCCTGGAAAAGAGCCAGCTCGGCGGGGAGGCCGGCGCCGCGCTCGCCACGTGCGACGCGTGCGCGAAGCGCTTCACCCCGGATCTCGTGTCGCAGGTGCTCTATGTCGCCGGGCGGCGGCACTACGCGTGCTCGCTGGGGTGCCGGACGCAGCTCGTGCGCGAGGCGAAGGGGGTCCGGCTCGGCGACATCGCGGCGGCGGCCGTGGCGCCGGCGCCGGCGGAAGGACTGCCGTCGACCCGCCGCGAGGTGCCAGCGGCGGGGGGCGCCCGCGTCGCTGCCGAGGCGAGCGAGCTGGCGGCTCCCGAGCGGGCCGGCCGGCCCGGCGCGCCGGGAACGGCCGCGGCGATGGCCGCCGCCCCGGTCGCGCCGGCGGTGCGCCCGGCGGAGCCACGGGGGCAACAGGGGGCGGTCGCGGTGCCCCTGTCGCCTGCCGGGGGGGCGAAGCGGGCGGCGCAGCCGCCGCAGCGTCCGACCGGGGTGCCCCGGTGCCTTGCGGTGTTCAATCACAAGGGCGGCACCGGCAAGACGACCACCGCCGTGAGCGTCGCGGCCGGGCTCGCGGCGCGCGGCAAGCGGGTGCTGCTCGTCGACACCGACGCGCAGGGGAACGTCTCCGTGTCGCTCGGCGCCGGCGCGGAGCGATCGCTCTATCACGTGCTCGTGATGGGGCTCCGGGTCGCGGACGCGATCAAGACGGTGCGTCCGAACCTGGATCTCCTGCCGTCCAACGAGACGCTGGCGGCCGCGGAGCTCTACCTGGCCGGGCGCCAGAACCGCGACCGTGTGCTCTCGGACCGGCTCTCCGCCGCGGCGGCCGACTACGACTACGTGGTCCTCGACTGCTCGCCGAGCCTGTCGCTGATGAACCAGAACGCGCTGGTGCTCGCGGACAGCGTGCTGGTCCCGGTCGCGTGCGATTACCTGTCGCTCGTCGGTGTCCGGCAGGTGATCAAGACGGTGAAGAACGTGAACGCGCTGCTGCACCACCCGGTGCAGATATGGGGCGTGCTTCCGACGTTCTTCGACGGTCGCGCGAAGATCGCGCGCGAGGCGGTGAGCACGATGACGCAGCACTTCGGGGAGCGCTGCCTTCCGCCGATCCGCCAGGCCATCAAGGTGAAGGAGGCGCCCGCGCAGGGCCAGACGATCTTCGAGTACGCGCCGGGCACCCCGGCGGCGGACGATTACCTCGCGGTGGTCGACCGCATCATCGAGAGCCGCGAGCGCGGCGCGACCGGATCCGACGTCGGCGCGGCGCGCGATCAGGGGTCGTGGAGCACCGACCGGCCGGGCGCTGCGTTGGCTGGCGCATGAGGGACCCGCGAACGCGGAGTCCCGGAGGATGAAGGGACCCGCGAACGCGGCATCCCGCAGGATGAAGGGACCCGCGAACGCGGGATTCCACAGGATGAAGGGACCCGCCGACGCGAGGTCTCGCCGGGGATGAAGCGGGCAGGGAGCTGGAGGAAGCAATGAAGAGCGAAGGCGATCTCGGGGGCGCCGCGCGGGCGCTGCTCGATCGCGACGAAGTGGAAGGTGTTCTGTCCGGGGCATTCTATACGCCCGCGGAAGCGCCTCGTTCGCGCGCGAAGACCCGTACGACCGGCGCCGGCGCCGCGTCCGAGCCGGGGGCTGCGCCGCCCGAGAGACCGCAGCACTACAAGGTCATCTGCATCTCGATGTACACCGAGGATCTCGATCGCCTGGACGAGATGGTCAGCGCGCTCAAGGCGCGCGGGATGACGAAGGCCAACCGGAGCGCGTTGATCCGTCACGCCCTCTCCCAGGTGGACCTCGACAAGATCCCGAAGGGGATCTAAGTCAGTTTTTCAGGGGGACCTCCACGACGTCCCACACGAAGTTCACGCCGGCTGTTCCAGCATCGGCCGCGAGCGCCGCAGCGTCCCCTGGCGGCGCTCCGGCAGCACGGTGGTGGTGGAGCCATCCCGGCTTCTCGCGATCCGGCGCGCGCCGGAGAAGACCGCCCTGGAGCGTCAGCGTCCACGGCACCGTGGCGCAGCGCGTCTTGCCCCGGCAACCGCGTCGGCGGCACGCGGCGTGCTAATATCGCGAGCGGTCGAGGCCTATACCGACGAGAGGGAACATGAACCAGAACTACGTAGGATACGGGGCCCGGGCTTCGGCGATCCGTGCCGGCGCCGATTCGCGCGAGCGCTTCCTCGTGCGAACGTACAATCACCTGTTCGGGGCGATCGCCCTCTTCGCGGCGATCGAGGTCGCGCTCTTCAAGACCGGCGCCGCCTTGGTCATCGCCCGGGCGATGATCGGCACGAGCTGGTTGCTGGTGCTCGGGGGGTTCATGCTCGTGAGCTGGCTGGCCAGCCGCGCGGCGCACACCTCCATGTCGAAGCCGGTGCAGTACGCCGCGCTGCTCGGCTACGTGCTCGCGCAGGCGATCATCTTCGTGCCGCTCCTCTTCATCGCGGACAGGGTCGCCCCCGGCGCGATCCAGAGCGCCGGGCTCGCCACCATGGCCGGCTTCGCGGGCCTCACCGCGATCGCGTTTGTGACCCGCAAGGACTTCTCCTTCCTGGGCGCGCTCCTTCGCTGGGGCGGCATCTGCGCGCTCGTCCTCATCGCGGCCGGCGCGCTGTTCGGCTTCCAGCTCGGCACGTTCTTCAGCGTCGCCATGGTCGCGTTCGCCGGCGCTGCGATCCTCTACGATACCTCGAACATCCTCCACCACTTCCCCGAGGACCGGTATGTCGGCGCCGCGCTCGAGCTCTTCGCGTCCGTCGCCATGCTGTTCTGGTACATCCTCCGTCTCTTCACCAGCTCCCGCGACTGATCGGAGCGGCACGCACCCGCTTCGGATACGGGCCCACCTCGACGTTTTCGGTGCTCGGCGTACTGGAGTACGCCTGCGCGCCGAAAACGCCGATCTGGGCCCGTCTCCTGTGCGGGTGCGCGCCGCTCGGCGGGGCGGATACCGGACGGCGCCGCTCGGCGGGGCGGATACCGGACGGCGCCGCTCGGCGGGGCGGATACCGGACGGGAACGCTTGCGCGGTGGGGCGGGCCGGGGTCTCATGCGGTCCGAGGAGCGGCTGTGAGGAAGATTTCGTGCGCGCTGGTGGGGCTCGGGGTTGTTCTCGCAGCGTGCCGAGGGGGTGACGCGGAGAAGAAGGGCGAAACGGTCGTCGCCGTGAGCGGCGCGGCGGAGGCCGAGATCATCGCGCGGCCGCTCTCGCTCAGGGGCGTCAGCCTCGCGGGGGCGGAGTTCGCGGTCGACCCGTTCGGCAAAGGCACGCTCCCAGGTACCCCGGGCGTCCACTACACCTACCCGGATCCCGCGTTCTCCAAGGGATACACGTCCGCGGATTACTTCCTGAGCAAGGGGATGAACACCTTCCGGGTGCCGTTTCGCTGGGAACGACTGCAGCCCGCGCGCAACCAGCCGCTCAACGCCGCAGAGCTGAACCGGCTGAAGACGACCGTCAACAACCTGGTCGCCAAGGGCGCCTACGCGGTGCTCGATGTGCACAACTACGGCCGCTATGGAGCCGGTGTCCTCGGCGCGGAGATCCCGATCGCGGATTTCGCCGAGTTCTGGGGGCGGGTGGCCGTCGAGTTCAAGGGCAACACGAAGGTCGTGTTCGCCCTCATGAACGAGCCGCACGACATGCCGACCGAGGCGTGGATCGAGGCGGCCAACGCCGCGATCGTCTCGATCCGCAGCACCGGGGCGACGAACCTCATCATCGTCCCCGGCAACGGGTGGTCCGGAGCGCACAGCTTCGACGCGACCTTCTACGGAACATCGAACGCCGAGGCGCTCCTCGAGATCGTCGACCCGAAGCAGGCCGTCGCGTTCGAGGTCCACCAGCACCTCGACGACGGTTCCTCGGGAAAATCGCCCAATTGCGTCAGCGAGACCGTCGGGGTGGAGCGCCTGAAGGGGTTCACGGCGTGGCTCAGGAAGCACGGGAAGAAGGGGTTTCTCGGCGAGTTCAGCGGCGGGGCGAGCGCGGTATGCCTGAAGGCCATCGCCAACGTCGTGATCTACCTCGAGCAAAGCAAGGACGTTTACGTGGGCTGGACCTACTGGGCGGCAGGGCCCTCCTGGAAGGACTATTTCACGTCGCTCGAGCCGCGAGATGGCGCGGACACGCCGCAGATGATCTCGCTGCAAGCGCACCTGTCGGCGTCGGTCCGGTAGCCGAGGGGGCCCCTCCGCGGCCCGCGGTCGCTCCTCTCAGGACCCGAAGAGGCCCTGCGCCGCGCGCACCAGAGAGAACAGCAGCAGGCCCGCCAGCGCGACGACGCCCGCCACCACGATCAGCAGCCCCGCGTAGAAGCCGGCATCCGAGGGGCGCGCGCCGCCCTGGCCCCGCGCGGCGAGGTGCGACCGCAGGAGGTCGAGGTTGCGCGCGTTCGCCTTGTAGGCCGCGTCGAAGAGGTCGCCCAGGAGGGGGATCATGCCGATCAGCGCCTCGAGACCCACGTTGAGCATCATGCGCAGCAACGTCGAGGCGGGGAGGCGGTACCGCGTCGCCGCGAGGACGATATACATCGAGAGCCCGAAGCCGATGAGATCCCCGACGCCCGGGATCAGCCCGATCACCGCGTCGTAGCCGACCCGGTAGCCGACGCCGGGGATGCGAATCGCGTTGTCCAGAAACTGCCCGAGCGCGTTCAGGCGCCTCAGCCTTTCATCCTCGACGTCAACGGTCCTGAGCGCGGCGATGGGGGTCACGGGCATGGCGGACCGTTCTCCGGGGTGCAAGGTGAAGGTTCTCAGGTAATGCACCTCCCGCGCCCGTTCAACCGCGATGCCGGAGGACCTGCAGGACGGGCCACCGCTCGGATCCGCATGTTTCCGGTTCCGGACATCGCGAAGAAGCGGATGGACGCAGGGCGCTCCACGCCGCCGGAGAGCGGTGCCCCGGCTCACCGCGAGGGGGGCGGGCCGGCGCGCCGCGGGCGGAGGTCGTTCAGGAGCGCTCCACGTCCCCCGGACGGAGAGCGCGCACGCCAACCGGGGCATATGCGTTGCTACTGCCGGTCGTCATGGCGACAGCAACGTTTTTTGGAGGCGCCCGGCGGCCCAGCTCCTCGGAGATCGTTCTCCTCGGGCAGGCCGCAGGGCTCGGGCTGGTGACCGGGATGCGTTCCATGCTGGGCGTGAGGATCCTCGCGTCCAGCGCTCGGCGCGGCGCGTTCGACGGGCAGCGCGGGAGCTTCTGGCGCGCGCTCCGCTCGCCGACAGCGCAGCGCGTGATGAGCGTGCTTGCGGGCGGAGAGCTCCTGATGGACAAGCTGCCCTCCGCGCCGAGCCGTCTCTCGACAGGGCCGCTGAGCGGGCGCCTCGTGATCGGGGCGCTCCTCGGCGCCGCGGTGGGCGCCCAGAGCCCCGAGAAGAACCTGCGCGTCGCCGGCGCGGTGGTGGGCGCCGTGGCGGCCGCGGTGGGGGCGCTCGTCGGCAACCGCGCTCGCGCGTGGATGAACCGCGGGACGCGCGTTCCCGCCCCGCTCGGAGCCATGATCGAGGACGCCATCGCCTTCGGCCTGGGCGCGGTGATTGCGCGCCGCTGATCCGGCGCATGCGCTCCAGCGCCCGCAGGGGGCTTCCGGCCCGCGCGCACGTCGCTTCCTGCCACAGCGGGGCGCCGCTGCCGTTGCGGTCACGGCGCCGCGATGCATGCTGGCGCCCGACATGCCGCTGAGGCCGCGCGCTCCCCTCCGCCGCCCTGGACTGCGCCGCGCCCTGGTCGGCGTGGTCAGCGCGCTCCTTGGCGCGCTGGGCGCATCCCCGGCGCGCGCCCAGGGAAGATACGAGTCCGCGCTGCTCGGCGGGCGATCGGCGCTCCTCGGGAGCACGGGGGTCGTGCTCGGCGTCGACGGCGCGGCGCCCTTCCTGAACCCGGCGACGATCGTCCGGATCGAGGACCGCAACATCGCGTTCTCGTCGTCGTTCTTCCGCTACGCGCATCGAACGCTGGAGGCGTGGCACCAGCCAGGTCCGGTCGACGCCGAGCGGTACGGGGACCTCCGGCTCGACAGGACGACGGTGACCGACCAGGGCCTGAGCACCCTCCCTGACGCGACCTGCTACTTCTTCGACCTGAGGAGCGGCGCGCGAGACGGGAATTCGGCGCGAGTACCCGTCGGCCGCCAGACCCTCGCCGCGTGCCTCGCGAAGACGGAAGAGAGCGAGTTCGGGTTCGACGCGCTCGGGTTCTCGGGGGAGTCGGCCGGGCGCCGCGTGACCCAGGCGCAGACGCTCCGCTACAGGTGGGGGCGCTACAGCGCCGGCCCGTCGTGGAGCTACAGCGTCAACGACCGCCTCGCGGTGGGCGCCTCGCTCTCGGTCGTACGCACGCGTTACACGAGCTCGCTCAGCATCTCGAGCATCGTGGAGGACACGGGTACGGGCGCGGCCAGCAGCACGACGTACCAGACGGCGCTCTCGGGAGACTCCTGGGACCTCCTCGCGCACCTCGGGGCGACGTACCGGCTGACCCGGGTGTTCTCGGCCGGGATCAGCGTGAGGACGCCCAGCGTTCACGTCTTCGACTCCTTCGACGCGAGCTACCAGGACACGCTCGCGACCGGGACGGCGGCGGTGCGCCACTGGTCCGGCGCGGGGGAGTTCGTGGCGCCCTCGCCGGCCCGCGTGGCCGTGGGCGCGAGCGCGGAGTGGAGCAGGCTGCGGCTGGAGCTCGACGGCTTCTTCTACATGGGCCAGCGGGAGTTCGCGCGGATCGCCGCCGATCGGGAGGAGATCGCGATGGAGGCGGGGACGGTGACGAGCCGACGGCAGAGCCGGTTCGGCGTCGTCGAGGCGGCGGCGCCCGTGGTCAACGTGGGGCTCGGCGCCGAGGTGTTCCTCACGCGCGATCTCAGCCTGGCGAGCGGCGTCGTCACGGATTTCAACGCGCTGTCCAGCCTGCGAGGCCCCCTGTCCGTCGAGTCGAGGCTCTTCCTCGAGCGGATGAGCGGCGTGCACGCGGCGCTCGGTCTGGTGTCGTATACGCGGTACGGCGATCTCGTGTTCGGCGCACGCTTCGATTACGCCGCGGGGCAGATGGCGGCGGTCAACACCTTCGCGTCCCCCGTGCGGCTGGATCCGATCGACTGCCGCGAGTTCGGCGCGACCCTGGTGCTCGCCGGGCGGATCAGCCTGCGCACGGTGGAGAACGTGGCGCGCGAGATCGGGGACGCGGTGGAGGGCTCGGCCGCCGCGCCCTCGGAGCGAGGCGCGCCGCGGGAGCCGATGCGGGAGCCGGCTCAGAAGGACTGAGCGGCGCGCGTCACGCGAGGGGCTGCGGCAGGTCGTCCGGCGCGATCGGCGCGACGCGCACCCGCTCCTCGTAGAGCGCTCCGCCCTCGCCGATGTCCGTGGTGCGGGCGCGGATCAGCGCGTTGGCGCAGCGGCCGTCGCGGAGGTGGCCGCCCTTCGGGATCAGCGCCACGTCGCGGCGCTGGGCGGGATCGTGGCGGAGCCGCACCGTCATGGCGCCGACGCGCGACGTGATCCGACAGACGCCGCCGTCGGGCACGCCGCAGGCCGCGTCGGGGTGGACCGTGACGACGGCGGGCCCCTGCTGGGGCCGGGCCCACTGCGACGATTGCGACTTGTCGGTGGAGAGCGCCATGAGGAGCAGCGGGAACTCGCCTGCGTCGGGATCGCCGCGCTCTTCCGGCGCCTCGGTGATCAGGTTGACCCGCCCGCTCGCGGTCGGGAACTTCCGGTCCGCGAACAGCACCTCCGGCGCCAGCGGATTGCGCACCGGCCCGCGCTCCAGCGTCTCGAGGGTGACGCCGAACGGCGCGAGCTTGGGCTCGGTGAGCCGCCGCTTCCACTCGCGGGCGCTGCCGTCGAGCGCGCCGCCGAGGCCGACGCGCCGCGCGAGCGCCTGCATGATCTCGAGATCGCTCTTCACCCCCTCCGGCGGCGGGACCACGGGCGTGGAGACGCCGAGGTAGTGGTGGCCGTACGCGCCCAGCACGTCGTCCGCCTCGAGCAGCGTCCTCGTGGGCAGCACGAGGTGGGCGACCCGCGCGGTGTCCGTGAGGAACGAGTCGGCGACGACGACGAACTCGCGGGTCGCGAGCGCCTCCGCGACGGCGCCGGAGTCGGGCAGCATCGCGACAGGGTTGCCGGCTGTCACCCAGACGGCGCGGATGGGCGGGTCGCTCATCCCCAGCACCTCCTGCCCGAACAGCGGCTCGCAGACGGTGCGGGGCGCGGCGCGATCGCCCTGGAGCTGCGCGAGGTCGAACGCGCCGCGCCGCTTGAAGTAGAACGAGACGCCGCCGCCGGGGACGCCGAGGTTGCCGCTGACGGCCGCGAGCGCGTCGAGGGCGCGCACGATCGCCCCGCCCGAGGTGCGGCGGCCCATGCCCCAGCCGACGAGGATGGCCGTCGGGCGCTCGGCGCCGAGGCGGCGCGCGAGATCGAGCGCGGCGCGCTCGGGCACGTCGGCGTCGCGGCACCACTCCGCCACGGAGCGGCGCTGCGCGAGCGCGCGGAACTCGTCGAGGTGGTCGCAGTAGTCCGCGGCGCGCGGGTCGGTCCACCCCTCGTCGAAGAGCACGCGGGCGACGGCCATGGCGAGCGCGAAGTCGCCGCCCGGACGGGGCTGGTAGAAGGCGCCGCACAGCGAGGCCGTCTTGTGGTGCACCGGATCGATGAGCACGAGCTCCGCGCCGCGCGCCTTCGCCTCGCGCAGCACCGGGAGGGTGTGCGGGCTCGAGGTGAAGACGTTCTTGCCCCAGAGCAGGATGTGCCGGGCGTTCTTCAGGTCGGCGAGGTCGTGGCTGTCCTCCTCGCCGAAATCGGTGAGCTGCGCGGCGTCGCCCGCGCCGGAGCAGATGTCGCCGCGCTTGACCGTGACCGGCCCGAACCGCGCGAAGAAGGCGTCGGGCATCGTCGTGAGCATCCCGAGCGAGCCGCCGCTCCGGTAATGAAAGATCGCGGCCGGGCCCGACTCGCCGCGGATCCGGAGCAGCCGCTCGGCCGCGGTGTCGAGCGCTTCGTCCCACGAGACGGGCGTGAGCTCGCCGCCCTTGCGGAGCAGCGGCGTGGTCAGGCGCTCGGGCGAGTACTGCGTCTCCAGGAAGCGCGACGTCCTGTAGCAGAGGAAGCCTCGCGTGATCGGGTGGTCCGGGTCGCCGCCGAGGCGCACGATGCGACCATCCTCCACGGTCGCCACGATGCTGCAGGCGTCGGGGCAATCGCGGTTGCAGAGGGTCTTGCGGATCTGCTGCATGCCGGGAGCCTAGACCAGGCGGCCATGCGGGGGTATGCCCGCTCGCTGGTCCAGGCTTCCTCCGCGGGGCCTGATGGGGGAGACAGGGGGCAGGTGCTAGTCGGCGAGGCGCTCGGGGGCGTACTCGCGCGACTCGTCGCCGGAGACCTCCTGCGCGATGACACGGAGCTGCTCGTAGCGCTCGCGCAGGAGCGACCAGAGGCGATCGCGGATGTCCCTCGAGTCGAGGCGCTCGGGAGGGCGGGTGTTGCTGAGCAGCCACTTCGCGGTGCTGTTGATCCGGGTCACCTCTTCCCTGGTGATCGAGATCCGGCCCTGCACGTGGCCCCACCGGTCCTGGATGAGGTTCGTGATCGTGGCCGCCGCGCTCGCGGGATCGCCGGCGACGAGCGCGCGCCGGACGATGCCGTAGGTCTCCGGGACGATGCCGCGCGGGAAGCACGCCTCGGCCGCGACGATCGTCGGGCGCAGCGCCTCGTAGAGCTGATCGAGCCGCTCGGTCACCTCGGCAGGCGGCGCGCTCTCGGGCTGCATGCGCGTCACCGCGTAGTCGAGCGCCATCGCGAGCTCCGGCAAGCTGCGGATCGCGTCGAAGCGCGACTTCGGCAGCCGGCGCCGGTGGCGCGCCGGATCGCGCGTGACGGACTGGACGGCGCGCCGGACGATCGCGAGCACCCCGGCCGCGTCCCCGCGGAAGGTCTGCACGTTGGCCGCGGGGAGGTCGCTCGCCGGCATCGCGTAGCGCTCGTAGCGCTCGCGATCGAGGCTCTCGTCGCCCCGGGCGCGCGGATCGACCGGCGGCGGCTCTGCGACCGAGGGCGGGGGCGGCTCGGCCGGCTCCGGCCGCTCCGGGGCCGCCTGCTGCGGCTCGTCCGCGCCGGGGCGCGCTGGTGGAGAGGGCGCCTCGGCGGCGCTCCTCGGCTCATCCGGACCGGGCTCCACCGGCCCGGACGCCGCGCTCTGGGCGGAGCTCTCGGCCTCGAGCGGTGTGGACCGAAGCGCTGGATCCCGCAGCGCCTCGAGGTCGTCTCGCGCACGCGTCATCTCGATCATCGTACGTAAGTCGGCGCGACGGCACAAGATCCGGAGCCGCTGGTGAGCGCTGCTGTCGCCCTGTCGCCGCCCGCTCCGCGCTGTTTCGCGCCGCTCCCCTCGGTTCGCCGCCGGTCCGCTCCGCGCTGCGCCGTTCACGCCTCAGGCGTGGAGCGCATCCCAGAAGGTGCGCAGATCCTCCGAGAGGGGCGCCTCGACGCGCACGCGCTCGCCTGTCACCGGATGGGTGAGCTCCAGCAGCGCGGCGTGGAGGGCGTGGCGGTCGAGCTCGAGCGCGCGGCGGTCCTCGTCGGTGAGCACGCCGTCAGCGCCCCGCGCGAACATGCCCTCGTCGGGCCCGTAGAGCTTGTCGCCCACGAGCGGCAGGCCGCTCGACGCCAGGTGGACGCGGATCTGGTGCTGCCGGCCGGTCTCGAGCGTGCACTGGACCAGCGCGTAGCGGCGGCCGGTGAGGGGATCGGCGCGGCGGCCCAGCACCTCGCACGCGGTGGCGGAGGTGAGGCCGCGGCCCGGCGGCGCGACGCGCATCTTGACCTTGTAGCGGCTCGAGGTGTCGAGCTCGAGCGGCAGCTCGACGCGGAAGTCGTCGTGCTCGGGCCAGCCCCAGGTGATCGCGGCGTAGCGCTTGGTGACGCCCGTGCGCTCCTCGAACTGCGCCTTCACCCGCCGATCGGCCTCGGGCGTCCGGCAGAGGAGGAGCACGCCGCTCGTCTCGCGGTCGATCCGGTGGGCGAGGAACAGCCGCTCGCCGGGGCGCGCGGCCTCCATCATCTTGATGACGGTGCTCTTGTGGTAGCGCGCCGTGGGGTGCACCGGCAGGCCCGGCGGCTTGTTGACGGCGAGCAGCGCGTCGTCCTCGTGGACGACCGGGATCGGGGTGTCGGGCGCCTGCTCGTCCCACGGCTCGCGCCAGAGGAGGATGCACTGCTCCGGCCGCACGCGGTCGCTGCCGCGCAGGCGCCGCGCCTCGGGCGAGTAGGCGCCGCGGGCGACGATCTCGGCGGCGCGCGTGCGGCTCGTCCGCTTGAGCTGGCTCTGCACGAACCGGTCGAGCCGCATGCCCGCCGACTCGGGCGGCACGCGCAGGACGGTGACGACCGACCCTTCGGGCACCTCCGCCGGCCGCACCACCGGCGTGCCGCGGCCGAAGGGGCCGCTCGTGCCCGCGAGCTCCCGCGCGCTGATCCTGGTCATGGGTCGAGGTTGCCGTACGCCTTTAGCAAAAGCGCCGGCGGGTTGCGCGGAAAAGGCGGCCGGCGGGCGCAGCGAAGCCACGCGGCCGCCGCCGGGGGCCGCGCCGGGGCGCGGCGGCGCGGCCCGACGCGACGTTCACAGGGGGTCGATGATCTCGCAGGGGAAGTCGAACGAGACGCCCTGCGTCGCGGTCTTGAGGCGCTCGCAGGCGTCGCCGACGAGGACGAGCTGGGTGGAGCTCTCCATGTACCAGCCGTTCTGCTCGTCGTAGGGGACGGGCGCGCCGTCGATGAGCACCTGGCCTTCGGACGCGTGCGCGAGATCGACCTCGATCGATCCCTGGAGGTCGAAGGTGCAGCTCTTCGCGCCGGAGATGGCGGCGTTGAGCTCGTTCTCCAGGGCGGTCGCGTTGGTCGGGTCCGGCGTGTAGACCATCGCGGTGCCGCCGACGTCGGCGTAGGTGCCCGCGCCGGTGAAGCAGGATTGCTGCGTGTCCCGGGGCCGCTGGACGGGCTGGCCGGCGCCGGCGTTCGCCAGGTCCTGGAGGTGCTCCGCGAACGAGCCCTCGCCGAGGCCGAAGACGAACGTGCCGATGCCCTGCTCGTAGGCGGACTGCACCGCGCCTACGACGTCGTCGCGCGCGCACGCGGCGGGGCCGTCGTCGCAGCGGTCGGGCTCGCCGTCGGTGACGAAGAGGATGTACTTGGGGCCGGGCTCTCCGAACGCGACGAGCTCGGGGATGATCTCCTCGTTGAACGTCATGCCGGTGGGCGTCTCGAGCTTCTGGCCGGGCCTCATGGAGGCCTCGTCGTACGCGGCCACGATGTCGGCGTGGTTGTTGAGCGCGATGACGTCGGCCCCGGTGAGCAGCGGGCACTGGGAGGGCGCGATCCCCGTGAACGTCAGGAACCCGAAGCGGACCTTCGTCTGCAGGGTCTCGACCACGCTGAGCACGGCGGTCTTCAGCGGGTCCCAGAACCCGCTGTCGTACATGCTGCCCGAGCGATCGACGACGATCATGACGGTCGGCGTCTGCGGCTCGAAGGCGATGTCGAGCTGCTGGCACCCGCCGCCGTCGCCGCCGCCTCCGCTGGTAGCGACCAGGCTGCCGCCGCTGCCGACGAAGATCGGCTCGGAGCCGCCGGTGTTGTCGCCGCTGCTGCTGCTCGCGGCGGCGCCGCCGCCGCTGCCGCCGGACGCGCCGGAGCCCTGGGACGAGGATGTGTTGCCGTCGCCGCCGCCGCCGCAGCTCACGGCGATGCCGGCGGAGAGGAGGGCGAGGAAGAGAGAGATCCTGGGGAAGATAAGGGTGCTTCTCACGAGCAAAACGATACACAGGCCGGGGCGGCGTGTCTTGGCCGGGCACGGCCCCGCGGCGAATGTGGCGCGGACCGGAGTTTGCCCCCCGGTGATGCCGCGCTGCCGCCGCGGCGACACCCGGACGGTGAAACACGCGGCGTCGCCCGTCTGCCCGATGGCCACGGACGCCCATGGAGCTCCCCGGGAGCCCCGCCCCCGATGTACGGAAGCCGCCCCGTGCGCCCCCCGGTTCGTGCTACACACGGCGCCCGCATGGACATCCTCTTCGCTGCTTCCGAGATCGCGCCCATCGTCAAGGTCGGCGGGCTGGCTGACGTCGTGTCGTCGCTCTCGAAGGCGCTCCGGCTGCTCGGCCACAAGGTGACGATCGCGCTGCCGCGCTACCGGGCGCTCGAGTCGAGCGGGCTGATGATGGCGCGCCGCCTCACCCCGATGCCGCTCGAGGTCGACCCGCAGATCGCGCCAGGGCCGATCCCGGTGACGCTCCTCGACGGGCGGCTCAGCACGGGCGTGGAGCTCGTCGTCCTCGATGTGCCAGGGTTCCACGATCGATCCGGCATCTACGGCGAGGACGGGCGCGACTACGAGGACAACGCGCGCCGGTTCTCGCTGTTCTCCCGCGCCGTCGTCGAGTTCGTCCGCCAGCGAGCACGGTCGGGGTCGCCGTTCGACATCGTCCACGCCCACGACTGGCCCACCGCCATGGTGGCGTACCTGCTCCGCCACCAGCCGTCCGTGCCCGGTCGGACGGTGCTCACCCTCCACAACGCCGCGCACCAGGGCCTCTTCCCGAAAGAGACGCTCCCGTACCTCGGCCTCGACGACGACCACTTCCGGCCCGACCGGCTCGAGTTTTACGGCCAGCTCAACTTCCTCAAGGGCGGCATCCTCGCGGCCGACGCGCTCACCACCGTCTCGACCACCTACGCGAACGAGATCCTCACGCCGAAGCAGGGCGAGCGGCTCGACGGCGTGCTCCGCACCCGCGCGGGCCAGCTCACCGGCATCGTGAACGGCATCGACTACGCCGTCTGGAACCCGATGACCGACCCGGCCATCATCGCGCGCTACGACGCCGAGGACGTGAGCAACAAGGGCCGCTGCAAGAGCGCGCTCCTCCAGGAGCTCGGGCTCGAGATCCGGCCGGATCGCCCGCTGCTCGTGTCCATCGGCAGGGTGGTCGCGCAGAAGGGCAGCGACCTGCTCGCCAGCGCCATGCCGAAGATCCTGAAGAGCGACGTCAGCGTCGTCGTGGCCGGCGAGGGCGACCCCGAGCTCATGGAGAAGCTCACCGCGGCCGCGGCCAAGGCGCCGGAGCGCGCGAAGTTCCTCGGCGGCGTGAGCGAGGCCGTCGTGCACCGGCTCATGGCCGCGGCGGACCTCGTGGTCGTGCCGTCGCGCTTCGAGCCGTGCGGCCTCGTGCAGCTCTACGCGCAGCGCTACGGCGCCGCGCCGATCGCGTGCCGGACCGGAGGCCTCGTCGACACGATCGTCGACCTCGACGCGGCCCTGGAGACGGGCACGGGGTTCCTGTTCGACAAGCCGACAGCCACGTCGCTCCTCGGCGGCGTGCAGCGGGCGCTCGGCGCCCTGTCCTCGCCCCGCTGGCCCGCGGTCCAGCGCCGCATCATGCGCCTCGACCTCGGCTGGGACCGCCCCGCGCGCCGCTACGTCCAGGTCTACCGGCAAACCCTCGCGAGCTGAGCGCAGCGCGATCGGAACGGCGCGCTCGCTGGAACAAACGGCGCGCTCGACGGAACGGCGCGCATCGGGACGGCGCGAGCGACGGGACGCGCCCGACTCCCGCCAGGCGCTGCCCGCGCGACAACATGACGCATTGTCGTGGGGCCGCGGCCTCGCCTATAGCAGCGCCGTGCTGCCCAGAGCCATCGCCTGCGCCGCGGTGCTGCTGTCGCTCGTGGCGTCCCCGACGGCGGCGCGCGCGTCGGCCTGCTGCGGGACGGGCCACGGGGCCGCGCAGTGGCTCGCCCCCTCGGAGCGCGCCGCTGCGAGCTTCTCCCTCCGGCTGACGGAGCAGATCGGAGCGTGGACGGCGGCGCGCGACTTCGCCCCGTCCGGCGAGGGCGTCTACCGCCGCGAGCTGAGGGCCGAGGCCGGGTGGATGGTGCGCGTCAGGGAGCGCTTCCAGGTCGGCGTCTCCGTCCCGTTGATCGCCGCGTGGGGCGGATCCCCCGGCGGCGAGTCCTCCTCGGGCGGCGGGGTGGGCGACGTCAGCGCCGCAGGGCGGATCACGATGGTCGAGGACCACCTGTCGCCGTGGATCCCGGCGGCCGCGTTCACGGTCGGCGCGTCCATCCCGGTCGGGAGCCTCCAGGACGCCGCGGTCGATCCGCTCGGCGTCGACGCGACGGGCCTCGGCGTGGCCGAGATCCGGCCGGGGATGCTCTTCGAGAAATCGTGGGGCTCGTTCCAGGCGCTGCTCGCCGCCTCGGTCAGCGTCCGCACCAGCTACCGTCTGCCGACCGGCGCGCGGATCGCGCCCGGGGACCGCGCGCAGATCCTCGTGGCGGCGGGGCCCGTGTGGTCCTCCGGGGTCTCGCTCGCCGCGGGCGGCCTCTACGAGCGCGAGGGGCCGCCGCGCGAGGACCGCCACCTCATCGGGAGCAAGGTGCGCGAGCGAACGGCGCTGCTCGCCGTGCTGGCGTACGACATCAGCCCGCGCTGGACCGCCGTCGGCAACCTCCAGGCGGACCTGCCCATCGCCGGGATCGGCCGCAACGAGGGCGCCTTCGTCGCCCTGTCCGCTGGCCTTCGTCACGTGTGGGGAAGACATGACTGACCATCGCGATCGTCCGTCGACAGCCGTGCCCTCGGGTCGTCGCGCGGCGCGGGCCCGCGCCGCGGCGCTCGCGGCGCTCGCCCTCCTCGCGCTCCACGGCTGCGGAGCGCCGCCCGCGGACGAGGACTCCGGGAGCCGGACGGGGATCGGCCGCAACGGGCGCGTCGAGTTCGCGGTGGAGCCGACCGCGCCGATCGCGCAAGGCAGGAACACCTTCCACGTGCGGCTCACCTGGGCCGATTCGGGGAACCCGGTGAAGCGGATCAGGCTCCGCGTCCACGCCATGATGCTGGGCATGGCCCACGGGGCGTCGACGAGCGACGGCGAGGAGATCGCGCCTGGGCTCTACGAGGTGCCCGACGTCGCGTTCTCGATGGGAGGCCTCTGGGATGTGCAGCTCCGCGCCCTGGACGCGTCCCTCATCGACGAGGCGGAATTCGAGTTCGAGGTGCACTAGGCTCTCGCCCCGTGCGAAATCTTGCAGAGGAGAGGTCCTGCGCGCGTCGCAGGTGGAGCGGGACGAGCGCGCCGCGGCGACGTGCCCTGGTGGCCTCCGCAGCGGCGCTTCTCTCGGTCGCGGCGGTCGCCGCGCCTGCCTCGGCCAACGGCCGCTTCCCGGCCGCGGGGCAGATCGCGGCCCACCCGAGCGACCCGTCGCGCCTGATCGTGCGCGCGACCTACGGCCTGCTCGCCACGCAGGACGGCGGCGGGCAGTGGCGCTGGATCTGCGAGCCGGTCGTGGGCTTCGGCGACAACGAGGACCCGATGGTGGCCTTCCTCGCCGACGGGACGATCATCGCGGGCGTCTTCGACGGGCTCAGCGCGTCGAGGAACGGCGGCTGCGACTGGTCGTTCGCCCCGGGCGACCTCCAGGACCGCTACGTGATCGACCTCTCGGCCGACCGCGCGGACCCGTCCCGGGCCGTGCTCGTCGTCAGCACGGGGCTCGGGTCGGGGCGCTTCCTGACCCAGCTCTGGGAGACGAGCGACAATGCCGAGCGCTGGACCAAGGCGGGCGTCGACCTGCCCGAGGACTTCCTCGCGCACACCGTCGACGCGGCCCCCTCGCGCCGCGAGCGCGTGTACGTGAGCGGCCGCTTCGGCGCGCCCGACTACGCCGGGGCGCTCGAGCGGACCGACGATCGCGGCGCGACGTGGACGCGGCTCGACATCCCGGACAGCAACGACAGGCGCCTGCCGTACCTGGGCGCGATCGATCCCGCCGACCCCGACACCGTCTACGTGCGGCTCGACGGCGAGCCGGCCGACGCGCTGATCGTCTCGCACGACGGCGGGGAGAGCTTCACCACGATCTTCGAGGGCCAGGGCAACCTCCTCGGCTTCGCGCTGTCGCCGGACGGAGGGAGCGTGATCGTGGGCGGTCCCCAGGACGGGATCTGGCGCGCGCCGGCCAGCTCGCTCGAGTTCGAGAAGATCTCGGACGTCGGTGCGCGGTGCTTGACCTGGACCGCCGAGGGGATCTTCGCCTGCGGCGACGAGTTCGCCGACGGCTTCACCGTGGGCCGCTCGATCGACGAGGGGGAGACCTTCGCCGCCCTCATGCACCTCGACGGGCTCTGCGGTCCGCTCGAGTGCGCGCCCGACAGCGGCATGGCGTCGACGTGCACCGACCTCTGGGGCGCGACGGCGCTCACCATCGGCTCCCAGCAATGCGGCGGCGACGCCGCGGCGGCCAGCGGCAGCGGCAGCGGCAGCGGCTCCGACCCGCCGCCCGCGGGCGAGCCGGACGGGTGCGGGTGCAAGATCGGCGCGGCGGGAGCTCAGCACGCGACACCGTCCGGGGGTCGAGCGATCTGGCTCGCGCTCCCGCTCGCCGGCGCGCTCGCGCGGAGGCGGGCTCGGGCGCGCTCTTGCGCGCGCCAGGGGACGCGGGGACCGGCGCTGGGCGCCGCCTGACAGGCGTGGTGCAGGGCGCTCCAGGAGCGCTTTCTCTTCATAACCGCTTATGGAAGAGCGCTGGCGAACGCCGGTCGATCGGACGGAGTGATCTGGATCGCCGCGGCGCCGTCCCCGGGAGAGCCGGCGGGCGGGACGCGATCGGGTTCGTTTCTGGATCTACGTCATCGCGGGCTGACGTAGACTGACGGTGGCTCGGCTCCGGCCAGCGCGTGAATGGCCCCTAGAGACCTTCCCAAGTCGCCGCTCGCCGCATTCCTCCGCACCCACGGCGCGGGGATCCTGGAGGCGTGGGAGCGCGCCGAGCGGCGCCGCGCGCCGGGCGAGCAGTCCCCGGGCTACCTCGCGCTGCGCGAGGAGCTGCCGTCGGTCTTCGAGCGCATCGCCGAGCGCCTCGACGCAGCCGTGTCCGCGGCGGTGGTGCCCGAGGGCGGCGAGGAGCGCGACTCGTGGACCGGCGTCGAGTCGCGCGCGGCCGAGTTCCCCGAGCCGCTGCTCGGCTTCCGCGTGCTCGACCGGCTGCGCGACGGGTTCGATCTGGAGGACGTGACCGCGCAGTACTCGGTGCTGCGCCGCTGCGTGCTCCGCGCGATCGAGCGGACCGGCACGCAGCCGTCGTGGCTCGAGATGACCGTCCTGCACGAGGCGCTCGATCAGGTGATCATCGATCCGGCCACGCGGAGCGCGGCGGCGCGAGAGCGCGCGCTCGGCGCGCTCGATCGCGTCTCGGCCGAGGGCATGGGCAACGTGCACATCGACCGGCTCCTCCGGCGGCTGCTCGAGGTGCTCCTCGAGTCGGCGCGGTCGGTCGACTGGGCGGTGATGCTGCTCATCGAGGGCGAGGTGCTGCGGATGCGCGCGGCGATCGGCGTCGACGAGGCGCTGTGGGGCCTGCGCGCGTACCGGCTCGCCGAGGGGTTCATCGGCCGCGTGGTGCGCGAGCGCCGCCCGGTGGCGCTGCGCTCGGCGGCGCCGGATCCGCTCGCCACCGACGCCGGCGGCGGCGCGGCGGGGCCCGAGTCGGGCGCGCAGGGCGAGCGCCCGAGCGACGCGCTCCACGCGCTCTACGGCGTGCCGATGCTCTCGGAGGGGCGGCTCGTCGGCGTCGCGGTCGTGAGCTCGCGCCGCGTGGCGGAGTTCTCCGAGGGCGACAGGCTGCTCTTCCGGAAGGCGGCCGAGCGCGCGGCCGCGCTCGCGACCCAGGCCCAGCTCCGCGAGCAGCTCGCGTCGGAGCGCAGCCGGCTCGAGGCGGCGATCCAGCGGCTCCCGGTCGGCGTGGCCATCGCGGAAGGGGCGTCGGGCACGCTCGCGCTCAGCAACCGGCGGTTCGCGGAGATCGTCCGCGGCCACGAGGAGACGCCGAGCAACGCCCCGCTCAGGACGCTGCTCAGCGAGACGGACGACGACCAGCGCGCGCGCTGGCTGCTCTCCCGGGCGCTGCACGGCGGCGAGACGGTCGTCCGCGAGGAGCTCGAGTTCCTCCGGGCCGACGGGGAGCGCCGGCGGGGGAGCTTCAGCGCGACGCCCGTGCGCGACACGGAGGGGCGGATCACCGCGGCGGTGATGGTCGTCGAGGACGTCACGGAGAGCCGGAAGGCGGAGCGCGCGCGCGAGCTCCTGACCGAGGCGAGCGCGCTGATGACGGAGTCGCTCGACCACGACGCCACGGTCGAGCAGGTGGTGCGGCTCGGCGGCGAGCGCTTCGCGGACCTCTGCGCGCTCGACCTCGACGACGGCGGCGGCCTCCCGCGGCTCGTCGCGGCGGGGCGCCTGCCCGAGGCGCGGGCGCTCCTGCCGAGGCTGCTCAAGCACCCGCCGCTGCTCCTCGGCGAGACCGGCCCGCTGGCCGAGGCCACGGCCCGCAGGGACGTCACCCTGGTCCCGCTGGTGACCGATCCCTGGCTCCAGCGCGTCGCGCGCGGTCCGGAGCACCTGTCCGCGCTGCGGGAGCTCGGCGCCCGCTCGGCGATCGTCGTTCCGCTCG
The DNA here is from genome assembly GCF_051474675.1 of Sorangium sp. So ce406. Classification (NCBI taxonomy): domain Bacteria; kingdom Pseudomonadati; phylum Myxococcota; order Polyangiales; family Polyangiaceae; genus Sorangium; species Sorangium sp. So ce406. The sequence goes on from NZ_CP150340.1 coordinate 4,279,457, forward strand.
CGGCGCGCGGCCGCAAGCTCGGCCTGCTGAGCCTCTGGACGGTCGAGCGCGAGCTCCGCCAGGACGACATCGGCGCCGCCGCCGAGCTCGGGCGCGTCGCGTCGCTGGCCATCGAGCTCGCGCGGCTCCACCGCGAGGCGGCGCGCTCGAGGTGAGCCCGCCCGGGCCGCCGGGCTGCTTGCGTCCCGGCGGCGGATGAGGCGAAGCTCCCGCCCTCGTACGCGACCTTATGACCACGACCAACCAGGAACGTCCCCTCGCTGTGCTCGTCGGAGTGCAGCTCCCCGGCGTCGACGATGTCGAGCACGCCGCCGATCTCGCCGAGCTGGGCCGCCTCGTGCACACGCTCGGCTTCGACGTGATCGCGACCGTGTCGCAGCGGCGCAGCGCGCTCGCGGCGGCCGCGGTGCTCGGGGAGGGGAAGCTGAAGGAGCTCGCGGAGCTCACGGGCGGCAGCGGCGTCGTGCCCTCGGGCGCGCCGGAGCGGAAGAACAAGGCGCGCGCGCGCCGGGCCGCGGAGAGCGGCGAGGACGACGAGGACGGCGAGCTCGACGGGGACGACGGCGAGGACGACGAGGACGGGGCCGCGGCCTCGGGCGCGGGCGGCGCCGGGCAGGCGGCGCGCCGGGCGACGGTCGTGGCGGTCGACCACGACATCTCGCCGAGCCAGGCGCGCAACCTGGAGCGCGCGACCGGCGCGCAGGTGCTCGACCGGGCGGGCGTGATCATCGAGATCTTCCACCGCCACGCGCGGAGCCGCGAGGCGAAGCTCGAGGTGGAGATCGCGCGGCTCAACTACGTCGCGCCGCGGCTGCGCGAGACGGGCGGGGGCGGGGACCGGCAGCGCGGCGGCATCGGCGGCAAGGGCGCCGGCGAGAGCGCGCTCGAGCTCGATCGCCGCAAGATCCGCGACCGGATCGCGGAGCTCAAGCAGGAGCTCGCCTCGGTCCAGCGCGAGCAGTCGACGCGCCGCGCGCTCCGGCAGGGCCAGCGCCGCGTCGCCCTGGTCGGCTACACGAACGCCGGCAAGTCGTCGCTGATGCGGGCGCTGACGGGCAGCGAGGTGCTCGTCGCGGACAAGCTGTTCGCGACGCTCGACACGACGGTGCGCGCGCTCCACCCGGAGGTGCGCCCGCGGATCCTCGTCTCGGACACGGTCGGGTTCATCAAGAAGCTGCCGCACGATCTCGTGGCGAGCTTCCGCTCGACGCTCGACGAGGCGCTCGAGGCGTCGCTGCTGCTCTACGTGGCCGACGCGTCGGATCCGACGTTCCGCGATCAGCTCGGGGTGACGCGCAGCGTGCTCTCGGAGATCGGCGCGAACGAGGTGCCGAGCCGGCTCCTGCTCAACAAGGTGGACCGGCTGTCCGAGGACGAGCGGGACGCGCTGCGGCTCGAGTTCCCCGAGGCGACGCTGCTCTCGGCGAAGACCCCGGCCGACGTGGCGGCGCTGCGCGAGTCGATCATCGGCTTCTTCGAGGGGTCGATGGTGGAGGTCGAGCTCTTCCTGCCGTACGCGAAGCAGAGCCTCATCGGAGAGATCTACGAGAACGCGCGCGTGCTGTCGGAGGAGTACGGCGACGACGGCGGCCGGCTCGCGGTGCGGGCGCACCCCGCGGCGCTCGATCGGCTGCGCAGCCTGCTCGCGCGCTGAGCGCGGCGGGGCCGCGCGGAGGTGCGCGGGGGGGAGCCGCGCGCGGCGTCAGCGCTGAGCGCGGCGGCGCTGCCTGCGGCGGCGCAGGAACAGGCCGATCGAGAACGCCAGCAGGTGGAGCCCAGCGATCACCGCGACGAGGATCCACCGTTGCACGCGGCGAGCGTAGCACCGCGGGGACGGAGCGCGGGGCGCGCCGGCCCGCGTGCTACGTTCTCTCGACCCGTCCCGCCGCTGCGCGCCATGACATCCCCCGACGCCGAGCTCGAAGCGATCGTCCAGAGCGGGCTCGAAGCCTACCGCACCGGGCTGTTCTTCGAGGCGCACGAGCGCTGGGAGGTCGGGTGGCGCGACGAGCCGCACCCGGTGAGGAAGGCGTTCCTCCAGGGGCTCATCCTCGTCGCCGCGGCCATGCACAAGCTCACGCGGATGCAGAGCCCGTCCGGAGCGGTGCGCCTGCTGGGCAAGGCGCACGCCCGGCTCGCGGGCGTGCCGGACGGCACGGGCGGCCTCGCGATCGGGCTCCTGTCCGACGACATCCGCCGCGCGGCGAGCGCGATCGAGCGGCTCGCGAGCGAGGGCAAGACGGAGCTCGACGCTGCGCTTCTGCCCAGGATGGAGGCCCACGACGAGGTCGCGTCGTCCGTACCGGCGAGCGCGCGTCCACGCGCGTGAGCGTCTGACCCGAACGGGCGCGCGGTCGAGATTGCGCTTGTCACGTGCGACGAGGGAGGCGGGCGTGACATCGTTTGCCTGGGGTGACGATCGCAGGCGAGCGGCCCTGTGGGGGGATATCGTGGCAGACGGGTACTGTGGAACCGGGGTGGAGGGGACGGCGAACGACGCGCCCCGATCCAAGCTGCAAACCGAAAGGAGCCGCGTGAAACGGCGCAAGCAGATCCTGATCGTGGACGACGACCAGGAGATCCGGGAGATGCTCGAGATCACGCTGTTGGAGGAGGGCTACGACGTCCTCTCCGCGAGCGACGGCGAGGCCGCGCTCGCGCTGCTCGAGCGCAACAGGCCGAACCTTATCCTTCTCGACATGCGCATGCCGGTGATGGACGGCTGGGGGTTCGCGCGCGCGTATGCGTCGTGCCCCGGCCCGCGCGCGCCGATCCTGGTCATGACGGCGGCGGTCGACGCCGGCACGTGGGCCCGCGAGGTGGGCGCGTGCGCGTCGGTCGCGAAGCCGTTCGACCTGAACCGCCTGCTCGACTCGATCGCCGTGCACGCCGGCTCGTCGACGGGATCGAGCCCGGCGTCCGCGTGAACGGGCTCGGGCCGGGATGGCGCCCGGCCTGAGCCGCGCGGCGATGGGGGCCGCTGTTCGGTGCTGGGGGGCCGCTGCTCGGTGCTGGGGGGCCGCGGAGCGCGGCCGAGGAGGGGGGCGGGCGAGCGTGGAGCGCGGTCGCTCCGCGGCGGCGGGAGGAGCCGCCGCGGAGCGACGTGGGATCAGCCGCCCGTCGCGCGGCGCATGGCGCACATGAGGTCGCCGCCGCAAGGGTCCGCGGGAGCGCGGCGGTCGGCGGCGCCCGTCGCCGCGGAGCCGGCCTTGCCGTGCTGCGGGGCGGCCGCGCCGGTGACGCGCGTGCGGCCCTCGGGGGCGCGGCGCGCGGCGACGACGGTGCCGGGATCGTCGCCGGGGACGCCGGCGGCCGCGCGCTTCGCCTCGGGGGGCGCCGGCGCGACCTGCGCGCGCTCGGCAGGCTCAGCAGCAGACGCCTCGGCGTGCGGGAGCCGCGCCTCGATCGAGCGCGTCGCGGCGGCGAGCCCGGCGGTCGCCGGAGGCCCCGGATCGGCGGCGCGCGGCGCCGCGAAGCCCACGATGAGGGCCGTGACCGCGCCGGCGGCCGCGAGCACGGCGACGGCCGGGCGGGCGCGCCACGCCCGGATCGAGCCGCCCTGCGCCGGGGCAGCGGGCGCGCGTGCCGACACAGGCGCGCGTGCCGACGCGGGCGCGCGTGCCGACGCGGGCGGCTCGCCGAACGGGAAGATCGGCAGGACGTCGAGGACATGGGGAGCGCTGTGCTCGCCGGCCCTCAGCGCGCTCAGGTCGATGACCCCCGAGGGCACGTCGCGATCGTCGTCCGCGACGTGCGCCGCGGGCGGGGTCGTGGCGGCGGCGGTCTCCGTGGTCGGCTGGGCGTCCACCGAGAACGCGACCGAGGTGTCTTCTCCGGGGTTGGCGACAGCGGATCGGTGTTCGTTCCTCCACTCCTTGTGCTGCGTGCTCTTCATGGTTGCTTCTGCTTCAGCCGTATCGGTCGAACGCTGGAGTCGTGACCCACGGGCGGCCGGTCGGCGTGTCCTTTCGTGATTTGGACATGCGCACGCGCGAGCGCTTGGGCCAGGGGCGCGCGCCCGCTCGCGTTTCATGGCGGCATCGCAGCTCACCGCGCTCCACGCCGCGCTGCGCGCGCCGTCGTACGCCGCGACGGACGCGCCCGTAGACGAGATCGGGGCGCACCTGAGGCGACGGACGTCGGCGGCGTTCGCGGTCTTGCGAGCGGACTCGCGACGCCCATACTTCGACCGCTCGGATCGCCGAGGGCGTGCAGTCGGCGGGTATCATGACCGCGTGCGCTCGGGGAAGTTGGTTGCGATCGGGGCGTCCCTCGTCGAACAGAAGTTCCCACGCAAACGCGGATCGGATACTTGAGGTGAGATGAAACCTACACGGCTCTTCACGGTTCTGGGGGCGCTGACGTTCCCCCTCGCGGTGGCTCTGGTCAGCAACGGGTGCAAGAAGGAGGAGGAGGAGCTGCCGCCGGTGCCCTCGGCGCCGGCCGTGCCGACGCCGGCCCCGACGCCGACGCCCACGACGCAGATCGTGCCGGAAGAGGACGCCGGGGCGGACGCGGCCGACGCTGACGTCGCGGACGCAGACGCCGGGAAGAAGGTGGTCGGAACGGGCGACCCGAGCGGCATCCGGAAGTGCTGCGCGGCGCTGCGCCAGAACGCGAAGTCGGCGCCCCCCGAGCAGCAGGGCGGCTACCTCGCGGCGGCCTCGGCGTGCGACGGCCTGGCGAACTCGCCGCAAGGCCGGCAGGCGCTCTCGACGCTGCGCGGCCTCCTGCTCGGCGCGCAGATGCCGGCCTCCTGCCAGTAACGGCGAGGCGGGAAGCGAGGCAGCGGGAGAGCTGGGGCGCGGCCCCTCCGCCAGACGTGCTGGCGGAGCGGGCCGAGGCCGGACGGCGGCGGCGGTGCCGTGCGCGTGACAGCGTCGGCCGTGCGCGTGACGTCGACCGCGCGGGTGGCCTCAGGCGTGCGCGTGGCTTCAGCCGTGCACGTAGACGAGCGTGCCGCCGCCCTCGATATTGAGGGCGCCGTGCCACTCGGGCGGGACGGCGGGCTCGGTCCACTCGAAGAGCCAGGCGGCGTCGGCGGGCGCCAGGTTGATGCAGCCGTGGCTGCGCGCCTTGCCGAACTCGTCGTGCCAGTAGGCGCCGTGCAGCGCGTACCCTTCGTGGAAGTACTGCGTGTACGGCACGTCTCGCAGGTCGAACGCCTCGGACGCCTCGTCGTCGCCGTCCATCGTGGTCGAGACGTGCTTCGCGTGGATGTAGAACGAGCCGCGGACGGTGGCGTCGGTCTCCTCGGGATCCGCCATGCCGCTGCGCCCGCTGGAGATGAGCGCCGCGAACACGGGGCGCGTGCCCTCGTAGGCGACGAGGATCTGGCGGCGGATCGAGATGTCGATCCACTTCTTGCCGTCGCGCGCGAACCCCTGAGGGTCCTTGCGCAGCTCGGCGATGACGAGGTGGTCGCCGGCGAGCCATGAGCCCTCGGTCGTCTCGAGCAGCCCCTTCGCGCCGCCGCGCGTGCGGCCGGTGAGCACCCAGCCCGAGCGGAACGGCGCGAGCCCCGCGTCGACGAGCGAGCCGCCCGACGCCGAGGGACGATGCTTGCTCGCGCCGTGGGCGCGGACGAACGCAGGGGCGCCTTTCAGGCTGGGATCGATGCGAGGGTCGGTGCCGTGCGGCGGGGGAGGAAGCTCGTCGGCGGGGGGCTCGGCGATGGAGAACGAGGCGCTGGCGGCGTCGGCGGGGGAAGCGGCCGGGGGCGTCGGGGCGGCCGCGGGCATCGGCGAGGCCGACGGCGTTGGGGCGGCCGCGGGCATCGGCGAGGCCGGGGCCGCGCTGGCGGTCGGCGAGGCGGCGCCGGGCGGGGACGCGGGGTCGGCGGCGCTCGCGGGGACCTCGGCGCCCTCGGCGTCGAGGTCCTTGATGACGACGCCGCGAAGCGCGCTGAGGCGCGCTGGACGCGTGCGATCGAGCGGGATGAGGTCGAGCTCGGTGGTGAGGCCGAAGCGGCGGTTGGTCCACTCGAAGGTGGTGATGAGGCCGAAGGCAGAGCTCTCCTTGGCGCGGCCCGTGTGCACGGAGTAGTGGAGCTTCTCCTCGGCGCCGTACGGCTTGGGGAGATCCCGGCCGGCGAGCAGGAACGCGGGCACCGGGTCGAGCGGCAAGGAAGAGGGCGCGACGGCGGCGCGGGCGAGGTGGACGCTCAGCGTGGAGCCCTCGACGCGGCGCTGATCCTCGACCGTTGGGAGCCGGAAATAGAGGTGCGGCGGAGGCGAGCCCGACATGACGTAGTGGTACGGCACGGGCGCTCCACGGCGCGGGCCGCGCACGGCGGCGGCGACCACCTGGTGCTCGAGCGCGAGCGAGGCGCCCTTGCCGACACAGACGTAGCCGCGCGGCGCGATCCGGTACCAGCCGCCAGCGCACCCCTTGGTGCCCGCGGGGAGCTCGGCGCGGTCGACGACCGCGCCGGCGCGCAGGTAGCCGAGCTTCGTGGAGCGCTCGTCGGGGGCGACGTAGATCCAGGTGCGCATCGCGATGCTGGCGATCTTCGCGCCCTGGCCCGGGAGGGTGGCCTCCTTGGGAGAGCCGGAGGCGGCGGCGAGGGAAGGCGAGTCGGGAGAGGGCGAGCCGGAAGAGGAAGCGGCTGCGTTGTCGGGCGACGCGGGGGCGCCGGGAGCGGTGGCTGCAGGAGCGTCGGCGCGGCGGTCATCGGTCGCCCGGCCGGGTGGATCCTGCGCTGGAGAGCAGGCGGCGGCCAGGAAGGCGAGGGCGGGCGCGGAGGTACGAGCGAGGGAAGGCATCGACGCGGGGGCGCAGGCGGAGACGGAGAAGCAAGGCCGCGGGCGCCTGGGCGGGCGTGCGCGAGGACGCGACCAGCGGGCCACGAGGAGCTGGAGCGCGAGCCGGGAGCCGAGCGGGCGAGGTGTACGCCGAGCGGCGGGGGCGATGCAATCTCCTGCCGCGCGGCGCGGGTGAGGCGGCGGCGGACGGGACAGCGAGGCGGCGCGCTCGATTAGCGCTTGACCTTCTTCGCGAGCAGGTCGCCCAGCGTGCCGAAGTTGCGCGGAGCGGGCTTGGCGGTCTTGTCGCCCTTGTCATTGCCACCGCCGGAGCGCTCGGCCTTGGCGTACGATTCGAACTGGCCGCGCTCCTCGTCGACGCGGAGCGCGGCAATCGACAGGCGGATCTTGCCGGACTCGTCGACGTTGAGGATCTTCGCCTCGACCTCCTGGCCCACGGTGAAGTGCTTCTTCAGATCGGCGGCGCGAGGCGTCGCCGTCTCGGCCGTCGGGACGAGGCCGCGACCCGAGCGGCCCGACGTGCCGGCGATCTGGACGAAGACGCCGTACCTCTCGATGCCCGTCACCTTGCCCTTGACCCGGGCCCCCTCGACGAGCAGCGGCGCACCACCGGCAGTCGGCGAAGAGACAGCGAGCGGCGACGCGCTGTCGCCGTCATCGCTCGCACGAACGACCACCGGGGTGAGGCGCACCTGGCCGGTGCCGAAGTCGACGCCCGAGACGACCGCAGAGACGCGCGAGCCGACCGAGACCCGGACGTTGCCGTCGCCATCGCTCAGGGCAACGCGCTCGAACATGCCCTCCTGCTTGCCACCGAGATCCGCGAAGACCGCCTCGCGCGCGATCGCGACGATGGTCACCTCGACGGTCTCGCCCGTGTGGTACTGCCGGCGGCGCTGCTTGCCAGCCCCCTCGGACTGCTCGAAGAGCGAAGCGAACGATTCCTTGGAGGCGGCGGAAGGGCGCGACGGCGACATGGCGGGACCTCATAGCGCGAGGCGAGGGCGTGAGGAAGGCGGCCGTGAGGGAGAAGCGAGGGGAGAGGGAGGGGAGGCGGGCGGGACGGGGGCGGGGGCGTTTCGGAGAGGGGGAGGGTGAGCGGGGCGGGGACAGGGGGACGGGCGCGGGGGCGGCGGGAAGCAGGCGGCGGGAAGCGGGCGGCGGGGGCAGGAAAGGAAAGGTGGAACCTGCCTGGACCTTCTGCTAACTTCGCCGGCCGCTGAATCGGGTCGATAGCTCAGTCGGTAGAGCTGCGGACTTTTAATCCGTAGGTCCAGGGTTCGAGTCCCTGTCGACCCACTGAATGATTCCGAGGGGTTAGACGCGAAACCTCAGGTGGAATCGAGGCGGAGGTGGGCAGCGGCGCTGCCCACCCGGGCGTCTGGCGGACGGCGCCCTTGATGGCCGTCTCGCTCAGGTGTGCGTAGCGGTGCGTCGAGGCGATCGACGTGTGGCCGAGGTGCTCGCGGACCTGCTCGAGCGTCCAGCGGCGGCCCCACCAGCCGGCGACGAGCGAGCTGGCGCAACTGTGACGGAGGTCGTGCCAGCGGACCGGGCGCGAGATGCCGGCGGCGGCGAGGTGGCGGTCGAAGAGGTCGACCTTCTTCTGCTTCCGGCGGCCGGTCGGGAGGGTGACCATCTCGCTGCGGATGAGCGGGGTCTTGCCTTTCGAGACGCGGCCGCCTCGGGCGCCGGGGAAGACGAGGGCTTCGGGGTTGTGGGGGGCGTAGGTGGGGAGGAGCGCGAGCCAGCGGCGGCAGATGTCGACGGCGTCGGCGGAGAGGTAGACGCGGCGGATCTTGCCGTTCTTCGGGGGCTGGTTCTTCGAGCCGAAGCGGACCACGACGTGCGGGGCGTCGGCGTCGAGGCGGAGATCGGCGAGCTCGAGGTTGAACTGCTCGCCCTGGCGGAGGCCGGTGAGGAGGGCGAAGAGGATGATCTGGCGGTCGGCCTCGGGAATGGCATTGCTGGTGCGAATGCGGTGCTGCTCGTCCGGCTCCAGGTAGGTCCACGGCTCGACGGTGGCGTCGCGGGCGCGGCGCTTGGTGGCCTTCTGGACGCGCTTCTTGAGGGCGGCCACGGGATTCGTGGTGATGTGCTGGGGCATCGCATCGTCGAGCATCTGCCGGAGCAGCCCGATGACCTGCTTGACCGTGGCGGGGGAGATCGGCTTGGGCGCGCGATAGGGTGTTGCGGTCAGCTTCTTCTGGAGGGCGCATATCCAGGCGTCGACGTCGCCCGGCGTGATCATGACGAGTGCCATGCTGGCCAGTGGAGAGTTCTCGATGTGCGTCCGCCAGCGGCCACGGTCGGTCGAGATGCTGCGCAGGCCGTCGAGGCGCTCCCGGCGGTCGAGCCATTGCTCGCCCCAGGCCCGGAGGGTGATGCCGGTGACGTCGCTGGCGCGCGAATAGACGGCGGCGCGCAGCTCCTCGGCCTCCTCCCCGGTGGCGCAGGAGCCTATCCGGCGGCGTTCGCCGTTGATGGTGATGCGGACCAGGTGCCGACCTTTGCGTTGCTCGCCCATGCGGCCCTCAGGGTAGCACGCCGAGCTTCTTCAGCGCGGCCGTGGCCCGGGCCTGCGTCAGCGGAGACGCTGCGGGCAGAGCCGCGGCGCGAGAGGGCCGGCGGACCGGGCGAGGGAGCTCCGGCGCGGGATCGTTCGCAGCGGCTTCGATCATGTGCGCGAAGGCGCGGAGGAGACGCGCGAGCTCGCGGGGCGTGAGGGGCCGATCCTCATGCCCGACCAGGTCCTTTCTTGCTGCATCGCCTTTCATCGTCGTTCCCTTGGGTTCGTGCGCGCGTGGCCATCGGAAGCCCGGATGGGTGGCCCCTTCGCCGCCGGCAGCTCGTGCGAGGGGGATCGGCATGGCCCGCTGTGCATCCGTTCGAGGCGAGCCTGATGCAGGGCCTGCCGAGGTGCACAAAATGGTAACTCTGGCGCGAGGCATCTCGGTGCGAGGTGCCCTTCTCCACGAGCGCAATCAACCGAATCAGAACGCGAGCTTGTGCGCGCGCAGAAAACCCGTCGGGGGCGGTTTTGAGGGGCTCGATTTTGTAATTCGGAGCGCGCGAGCGTACGGCGGTCGGCTGCCCGTCATTGGGCTCGAAGCAGTTGCGGGAGCGGGGGCGTCGAGTTGACCGGTCGGCACCTCGCATCCGGCCGCACCGCCGTGATCCTGCTGTCCCGACCCCTCGCACGCCTTCGCCCAGGGACAGAAACATGTTCGCCAGCCGACGCCCCGTGATCGGCCGCCATGGCGACGGGCCATGCGGAAAATCCGTGCGGCTGTCCGTAAAGTCATTGGGCGCCTTTCCGACCGGGTTCGTGATCTTCTCGGCCGAGTCCCGATCCCGCGAGTGGCCATCTTCCATGCAAGCTCGAGTGTTCCCCAGCCCCGCCGGCGGTGCTGAATCGGAACGCACGTTGCGGTAGGGTGTGCACACCATGGCAAACCCGAGTCCCCGAGCCTCGCGGGATCCTGAGTTCCGCCCAATCGCTCCCAAGGCGCGCCGTGTCCTGCGGGACTTGATGTACCGCAAGGTCGTCGACCTCGGTTTCGAGCGCGATGTCCTGGCCGCGGGAACCGCCACTCTCCTCGACGAACACCCGGCGCCACAGCTCCCGAAGCCCATGCTTCTTGTGCCCGACGACGTGCCGCTGTTGACCGAGGAGGTAGAGGCGGCCTTCCGCGATCGTTCGGTGACGAGCTTGCCCTGGATCCAACAGGCCGCGGCCGTGCTGGATGCACGGAGGACGCCGATGACCGCCGAGGAGATCGAGACCTTCCTCGCCGGGCTCACGACGCACCGAGAAAAACTCGGCTCGCGCAACAGGCCAGGGCCGAGCGATCTCTTTGTCACGGATGAGGACGGCCGGCTCACGCTGAACCCTGTCGCGCCGGGCCTGGTCGCGATGCGGCGGGCAGTCCGAGGGCTGCCGCCAGCGGCGCTCGTTCAGCAGTCCCGGTCACAGCCCACGGCGTCGGAGGAGGGCTGCGTGGTCCGCCGCGTGGAGCCGGAACCCGGCGCCGAGGCAAGACGCAACGCGGAGACCGAGGAGATCGCGCGCACGGCCCGCCGCGCCGTTCTTCGCGTGGTGCCTTCCGCAGCGGATCCCCAGGCCGTGGCGATGCTCGACGTCGGCCGGCGATCGATCCAGACCTTCCTCGGTCGCGACGTCGCCAAGCTCGCCGGACTGCTCGAGCGCTTCGACGTGATCGCGGGCCTCCACATCCGCGACACGCTGCGCGCGCTGGGGTTCGACGCCGACCGTCGCCAGGTCGTGGACCTCGATCCGCCGGAGAAGTCGAGACGGCTGAACCGTGCGGGGCGCACGCTGCAGATCACGCCGGAGCTCCTCATTGCCGGGACCACCCGCATCCGCCGCCCGCTGGGCGAGCCTGAGAGGGTGGGGCGCTACCTCTCCGAAGGCGACCTTTGGCCGCTTGCGCGCCGGATCGCGAGCGATGTCAAGGCGCTTCACGCGCTCTACCGGTACGGTGTCCTCCATGGCGCCGTTCGCCTTCGCTGGGGCTTCGTCGACGAGATGCTGGCCACCGACTGGGCCCTGCCCGGCGACGTGAGTCTCCACCAGCAGTTGAAGAGCGCCTACGAGAAGGACGCGGTCGTCGACCTGGTGGTGGGGACGGCGCCGGGTTGGGCGAATCCTTGGTGGCGAGCGCACCGCGTCCGCATCGTCGATGTCAGATTCCCTGAGGTCGTCATGACCAGGAACGAGCGGGGAGAAAAGCTCCCGGTCGCAACGCACGAAATCCAGGCGATTCGGCCGGCTCCTGAGGATACTGAGCCGTGGGCATGGCACCGGATCCGAGTTCGAAGCTGGCTGTAGGAGAACAGGCGCACCAGCGCGCGAGGGGTGCCGCAGCGGGACTTGGTTGTACCGAGTGAATCGACGCGGGCAGCTACAGAGGCTGCGCCGAGCAGGCGGCTCTGAAACATCGGCGCAGCTCAACTATTTACATCGGTTCTCGTGGCGAGTTTGTACACCTGCGCGGCCCAGACCAGAACCGCGTGGGCAGCACGGGCGGCGGGGTCCTTGGCGCCCATGAAGTCCAGGATTGTGATTGCTCGCTGTTGCCCTCTTCGTCGACCTTAGCCCAACGGGTCAACACTTCATCAAGCGGTCATATGCGACAGATCGGCGCACGGGCTTCAGCCGCTTCAGGATCATTCCGGCGTCTAGGGGCTGGGGAATGTGGTCGGGCCGTTCGCCTACGAAGAAAAGAGCGGCAAACCCAAGGGCGGCCGGCACCGGCGCCGCGAACTGGTAGCGGGTCCTCGGCCTCTCGGGCGAACTGGCGCGCGGTCGTGCCAGTCCTCGAGGTAGCCTGCCCAAGGCCCAGGGGAGTGTGGCGCCGTGCCGGCGTCGGACGTGGAGCGGGCCCACTCGAAGGGTCGCTCCAGGCCTGCGCGGCAAGGGCCGAGGCCCCGAGCTGTGGCGGCGGCACAGGGCGGCCGGCGAGAGGGCGTGAGCCCGCGCACGCGGGAGGGCTCACGCCCGGGCGGCGGGCTACTCGTCCAGGGGCAGCTCGAGAAGGGCGCGGCAGGTTAGCTTCAACAGGCAGATGGCGAGGGCGCGCCGGTCGATAGGGCGGCCCTCGGCCCGCGCGGTGCGGATGAGGGTGGCGACGTCGATGGCGGTGGGGATGACGATGGGGAGGATGGAGAGGATCAGGCTGGTGATCATGCTCTTCGTCTTGGGCGGGGGCGTGCTGAACGCGGCGCAGGCGCGCGTGGGCGCCCGCGTCGCGCGATCGCGACGGCGCGTGGCCTCCTCCTCGCACCAGGATCTCGCTGTCGTGGTGGATCTGGGTGATTCCCGGGCGCGCGCCGCGCGATGCGCGGGCGTGGGCCGGCCTGAATCGATGGCTGTCAGCGATGCCTGACCCGGAGACCTTCTACTTCGGCGGACGGCCGCCTCCAGCCCGGCCCGGGCGCAGCGGCGCGTGTGGCTCCGGGCGCCCGCGACTCTGGCGAGGCCTGTCAGGAGCGCGCGTGTCGGTCCTCGCCGGGGCCGCGGCGCCTTCCGCCGCGCCCGAGTGCGCGGTGCCGTCGTGGTCCAGCGCACGCTTCGCCGCCGTGCGCGCCGCGGTCCCGCGTGGGGCGCCGCGCGCGCAGGTCGCCGTGCGCGTCGCCGCGCGGGAGAAGCGCGCCGCTCGCCCGACGAGGACGTCGCCGCGTGGCTCGGCGGCCGCGCGCCCGCCGGCCACCGTGCCGGCGGAGCCGGGCGCGCTGCTCCGTTGGGCGACGCCGCCCGGAGCGCGCTCGTTGACGCCTCCCGGAGCGCGCCCGCTGCGCCGCGCTCCGCCCCGGCGCCGGGCGCCGCCGGCCCCGACCCCGCCGCGATCGCCTGCCTCACTGCGCAGTACCTCGAGGAGTCGCTGCGCCTCCGGCCGCTCGTCGAGTCATACTTCGTCGAGCGGCTGGTCAAGGTGCGCGGAGGGGTGAATCCACTTACACGAGACCTTCGACGCATCCGCAGAGTACATTGAAGCGGCGATGCGCGCTTCGGAGGTCGTCGAGGATCGGTTCGAGATCGAACGGCTCGCCGGCTCAGGCGGAATGGGCGACGTCTACCGTGCGCGCGACCGCCTGTCGGGCGAGGCGATCGCACTCAAGGTGCTGCAGAGCGCGAGCGTGCGCGACATGAGCCGGCTTTCGCGGGAGGCGGAGGCGCTCGTCACGCTCCGGCTCCCCGGGGTCGTGCAGTACGTGGGGCACGGCGTGACCGGCGCGGGGCGGCCGTACCTGGCCATGCAGTGGCTCGATGGCATCACCCTGGAGGAGAGGCTCGCTGAAGGTCCGCTCTCGATTGCCGAGAGCGTGACGCTGGCGGCGCGGGTGGCGACAACGCTCGGCGCGATCCACCAGCTCGGCATCGTTCACCGCGACCTGAAGCCGAGCAATCTGATGCTCGTGGGCGGCGCCGTCGAGCGCGCCACCCTGCTCGACTTCGGCATCGCCCGCGATGTGCGGCTCCCGCGGAGCCTGACGGCGCCCGGCGCCATCCTCGGCACGCCCGGGTACATGGCCCCCGAGCAGGCGCGCGGCGACTCGGCGGTGGATGCCCGCGCCGACATGTTCGCGCTCGGATGCATGCTGTTCGAGTGCCTCGCGGGGCGTCCGCCGTTCCTCGGCGACAGCGCGCTCTCGCTGATCATGAAGGTCGTCCTGGAAGATCCTCCACGGCTCGGCCAGCTTCGCGACGGCATCCCCGAGCCGCTCGAGCGCCTGATTGCACGGATGCTGTCCAAACCCGCAGCGGAACGGCCGCGCGACGGCGCCGCGGTGGCAGAGGAGCTGGCGTCGCTGGCCACCGAAGGGGTTCCGGATGGAGGGCGCGAGATCACCGAGATGCCCGCGTCCGGGGAGGGGATCACGACGGCGGAGCGCCGGGTCATGTGCGTCATCCTGGCCGCCGAGGGCAGCGCGGAGACGGCCACCACGCTCGCGCCGGAGGACGTCACGCTCGCGGATGCGGACCGCGCCGCGCGAGCCGAGGCGCTGCGCGAGCTCGCGGCGCGCCACGGCGGGCGCCTCGAGCTCCTGCAGGCGCAGTGGCTGCTCATCACGCTGTCCGGCGCCGAGGCCCCGACGGACCTCGCAGCGCGCGCGGCCCACTGCGCGCTCGCGCTGCGGGCGGAGCTCGGCGGCGTGCCCATGGCGATCGCCACGGGGCGCGCAGAGATCGCCGGGCGGCTGCCGGTCGGCGCGCTGATCGATCGTGTCGTGCATCTCTTTGCGCAGCGCGCGGGGACGCGCAGCCCGGGCGTCCGGCTCGACGACGCGACGGCGGGCCTGCTCGCGAGCCGCTTCGAGACAGCTCTGGGACTGGACGGGTGTTGGCTGCGCGGACCGAAGGAGGAGCCGGACACCGTTCCGAGGCTCCTCGGGAAGCCGACGCCCTGCGTAGGGCGCGAGCGCGAGCTCTCTCAGCTCTCTACTGAGTGGCGCCACTGCGTGGAGGAGACCACCGCGAGCGTCGTGGTCGTCGTTGGCGCCCCGGGCCTGGGCAAGTCGCGCCTCGCCTGGGAATTCCTCCGTGCCCTGAGGGAAAACGGCGACGCAGCCGAGATCTGGATCGGCAGGGCCGAGCCCGTCGCCGCCGGCTCCGCGTTCGGCCTGCTCGCCCGGGCGCTCCGCCGCGCCATGGGCATCCTCGACGGCGAGCCGCTGGAGGCGAGGCAGAGCAAGGTGCTCGCCCGGGTCGAGCAGCTCGACGGGCTCGGGGACAAGGGCCCGCACGTCGCAGCGTTCCTCGGCGAGCTCGTGGGGGCGACGTTTCCCGACGAAGGTGATGTGCAGCTCCAGGCGGCGCGGCAGAACCCGGTGCTGATGGGCGATCGCCTCCGAGAGACGTTCGAGGACTTCGTCCGGGCCGAGTGCCAGCGACGGCCGGTGATCCTGGTGCTGGAGGATCTGCACTGGGGCGACCTGCCCACGGTGACCCTCGTCGACGCAGCGCTCCAGCACGCGAGGGACCAGTCGTTCTTCGTGCTGGCGCTCGCCCGCCCGGAGGTCAACGAGCTGTTTCCGGCGCTCTGGAGCGAGCGCAATGGCCTCCGGATCCGCCTGGCGCCGCTACCCCGGCGCGCGAGCGAGCGGCTCGTGCGCGAGGTGCTGGGCGACGGCGTCGGCGCCGAGCAGGTCGAAAGGCTTCTCGCGCGCGCCGACGGAAACGCATTCGTGCTGGAGGAGCAGATCCGCGCGGTCGCTGAGGGCAGAAGTGAGGGCCTGCCCGAGACGGCGCTCGCGATGGTGCAGGCGCGGCTCGAGGCGCTGGACATTGAGGAGCGCCGCGTCCTTCGCGCGGCGAGCGTTTTCGGCGAGACGTTCTGGGAAAACGGGGTTGCGGCTCTCGTGGGCGGCGCGCCGGTCGCGCGGCGGCTTACTGAGCTCGCGCGGCGCGAGCTCATCCTTCGGCGGCACAAGGCCCGTATCGCGGGTGAGGTGGAGTACGAGTTTCGGCATGCACTGGTGCGGGAGGCCGCCTACGGCATGCTCACCGAGCGCGACCGCCGCGTCGGGCACAGCCTCGCGGGTGACTGGCTCGCCCGGGGCGACGGCGCGGATGCGATGGTGCTGGCCGAGCACTTCGAGCATGGCGGCCAGGAGAAGAGGGCGGCGGACGCGTACCGGCGCGCCGCCGAGGAGGCGCTCCGGGGCGGCGATCTCGCCGCGGCGATCGAACGGGCCGATCGGGGTATCCGCTGCGGCGCGGAGGGGAACGCTGCCGGCAAGCTCCGCCGCGTCCAGGCGGAGGCTCATGTGTGGCGCGGCGAGCTCACCCTTGCCGTGGAGCGGGGCACCGAGGCGCTTGGTTGGATCGAGCGCGGATCGACCACGTGGTTCGCGGCCATTTCGCAGATCCTCTTTGCCTTGAACAGGCTGGGTCGGCTCGATGAGATACAGGGCTGGGCGATGACGGCGGTGGATACGGTCCCTTTGGTCGACGCACAGAGCACGAAGCTCGACTGTCTCGCGATTGGCGCGACCGTGCTGACCTTGGGCGGTTGCTACGCTCAGGGCGCCCGGTTGCTCGAGACAGTAGAGCGCTCCCTTGGAGACGTAGAGGCACGAAATCTGGAGCTGGTCGCGAAAGTTAGAGAAGCGCGTGCGTCTCGCGCGATGTGCGCAGGTGACACCGGCGCCTGCGCGGAGAGCCTGGAAGCCGCTATTTCGGCGTTTGAGCAAGCAGGCGATCGCCGCAACGCTTGCAGCAGCCGCTCCGGACTTGGCTTCACGTATGCGGAGCTCGGCGACTTCCAGAGAGCGGAGGAGATTCTGCGCGCGGCGCTGGAGGAAGCCGACCGGATGCATCTGCATGAGCTAAAGCTCGGCGTGCAGGCGAACCTAGCTCAAGTCCTCACGGCTCGGGGCGAGCTGGCCGAAGCCTGCGCGCTCGCCGAGTCGGCCATCACGTCGAGCCGGCAAGCGGGCAACGCACGCACGGAGCTATTTTCTCGCTGTTACCTCGCCAAGGTCGCGTTCGCTATGGGCAATCTCGACACGGCCGAACGCGAAGCGCGCGCTGCAGTAGCGCTCTCGCCCAGCGCGCCGGCGCTCGGCGTACAGGCCTTCGCTGTCCTCGCGCGCGTACTGCTCAGGCTCGGGCGCATCGATGAGGCGGTCCAGACAGCCGCCGAGGCGAACTCCAAGCTTGCGTCGTTCGGCGCGCTCGAAGAGGGCGAGTCGCTGGTCCGGCTGACATTCGCCGAGTCGCTCGCGGCGGCCGGCAGACAGGATGAGGCCACCGCCGCGATCGCGCAGGCCAGGACGGCGCTGTTCGCGCGCGCCGACAAGCTCAGCGACTCGGCCTGGCGCGAGCGCTTCCTGCGCGACGTGCCCGACAACGCCCGCACGCTTGAGCTTGCGCAGCAGTGGCTCGGCAGCTGATCGCGCGCTCAATTCTGACCAGCCGATATCGGACGACCTTGACGGCTGATTCGTTCCTGAAGCCGGACACGCAGCGCCCGCTCTTCCTCCACATCCCACCCTGACGCCTTGAACTGGTCGATGTGTGCTAGGTGCGCCGGGTTGACATGCAGCGTCATGTCATTGAGGTCCTCGGCGAAGTAGACAGCCACCTCGCCGAGCTCGCCGTCGCCTTCCACGGCTGCGACGCGGCGCTCGCGGGCCGCCTGGATGATCGAGCCCACGGCGGGTACCTCGGGGGTGTCGACGAGCTTCGTGATAGGATAGCCGCTCTTCTCCCGGATGAGCCGCACGCGTATACGCCGGAGGCTACCACCGGCGGCGATCGAGCCGCCCGCTGTACGGCGCTCGCCGGGCCGCCGCCGGCGCGCTCGGCGGGGTGATCCCGGCCGATGTGGTGCGCGCGCTCTGTTATCGGTCACTCGACCCCTCGAGCACGGCCTGCGGGAACTCCGTCAGTGGCACACGCCGTGCAATATGGGTATCCGCCCGACGATCGGGCAGAGGACGAAATTATATGAGCAGGAGCATGGCTGTCCGTCATCCTTGCATGATTGCACTTCTCGCCGCACCTTTGGCCACAGCTGCTTGCATTGGCGCCGAGCTCGAGGAAGAGTCGGAGGAACTCGTCGGCGTAGCCGAAGGTGAGGTGATGGCGGGGAATGGCTTCCTCCCCAACGCGCTGACGCCGAACGCGCTGACGCCGAACGCGCTGACGCCGAACGCGCTGACGCCGAACGCGCTGACGCCGAACGCGCTGACGCCGAACGCGCTGACGGCCCTCAAGAATCCGGGGGCGAGCGGCGCCCAGTCGAGAGAGTTCATGCGCTACCTCGTGAGCTGTGCGCTGCGCCCGGACCAGACGTTCTCGTTCTCCTGGACGGACAGCGCCGGGAGCGTCCATCCGGAGGTGTTCCGGGGCGAGCTCGGGATGGCGCACTGGTGGGCGACCTTTGGCATCGCGAACGATACCTATGTACAGCGCCAGATCACGGCCTGCATCGCCGCGCGGACGAACTGGTACGGCACTCATGTGACGATTTCCCTGCGCAACGCGGAGTCATCGATGTCCTCGTCGACTTCGGAGCGCACGACCTATGCGGTGAGAGAGGGGGCGTTCTGGGGAAACCTGTTCGCTTCGACGCCCTACGTGCGGGCCTGCTACTCGCCAACCGGCGTGGCGCGCGCGCGCCAGCTGCAGCGCGACTGTGCGGCCGGCCACCTCAGCGTCGACCCCGTGACCGGGGCCACGACCGTTCAGCAGTGCGGTCCCATGACGATCGTGGGCTCATGCGATGCGGTGTGCAACAGGGTGGACACCACTGACGGCTTCTATGCCGGCTGTCTCGAGAACCCAGTCGTCTCGCCATCGATGCGCACGGACGTGGTGGTCACGTCGTTCTTGACCCCGTAGGGTAGTGAATGCGCTGGGAAGCCCTGCGAGGGGAGGAGCCGGAAAGCGTGACTCCGGAGCTCGGGCGCGGCCCAGCCTGCGGGCGGAGGAACCAGGGATCGTGCCCCGAGTGCGCGTGGCCTGAGCCGCCGCCATTCACGCGGCCAGGCGGCTGCGGTACGTCGCTTCTCCTCCTCCCTGGCGTGCTGCGCATTGACGGCCCAGCACTGCCCGCCGAATCAGAGGGCGAACTCGTAGCGATCGCCGTCTAGGACGAGCGCGCCGGACGCGTCGAGCACGGCCGAGCGCGGGGCGGCCAAGGTGGCGCGGGTGACGAGCAGCGGCCCACGCCGGGGGCAAGGGCTCGGTCTCGAGGAAAGTGCGGGCGCCACGGGCGGCGCGGAACGCGCGCGCTCGACGACGGCCCAGCGCATCTGGCCCGGTGCGGAGCCCGCGACGATGGCGAGGAAGCACGCGCGGTGGGTCGTAGGCGGCGATGGTGCCGAGGCTGTCCAGTAGCCCGGCGAACGGCTGGAAGTCGAGCCCGGCGGCGAACTCCAGGACCGACTGAGAAGGCGAGGATGCACCGGCGTCGGCACGGTGCCCGGTCGTCGGCAGATGCACTCGGCCGCCACCGGGGGCGGGTGAGCGTGCGGACCGTGCGTGCGGGCGTGCGAGCGTGCGTGCGGGAGGGGGCAGAGAGCGCACGCCTACGTTGGTCGGAGGCGTGCGCACATGTCGCACTTACGTGCGTGGTGTTCGCAGTACGCGGCGCCGATGAGGTGGGCGACTTCGATGGCGGTGGGATGCAGTTGGCCACGGTGAGGAGCGTGAGGATGCCTGCCGGTATAGACCGCGGTGATTCTCGTGGGCTCGGGCGGCGGGCGTTGATGTGACCAGGCCCGAGGCAGATCGCCGTGCGTTAACCTGAAGTCCTCTACTTCGGCGACGCGCGCCTACGGGATGGTTCCGGCGCTTGGCCACCATCTGTGGGAGCCCATCACGACTTGTTCCAAGGCTCGCCCGTGCCCGCCCCAAGCCGTGGGCCGACACCGCCCCCGCGCCCAGCATCATCGAGCCCGGCGAGAGCCGCAAGAGGGCACGCCCATGGCGATGGCCGGGCGCTTACCCTGGCGCTGCGCCGAGCAGATGACGCCGAAGCACTGGCGCATCAACTATTTGCACCGGCTCTCGTTGCGACTTTGTACACTTGCGCGGCCCAGACCAGAACCGCGTGGGCGGCACGGGCGGCGGGGTCCTTGGCGCCCATCACGTCCAGGATTGTAACTACTCGTTTTTGCTCCACTTCATCGACGTTAGCCCAACCGGTCAGCGCTTCCTCGAGCGGTGAGATGCGACAGATCGGCACCCTTTCTTCAATAGGTTCAGGATCGTTCCGATGTCCAGGGGTCGCCTCGTCCAGGACCAATCGAGCCAACGTCAGCAGCGCTGTCGCCACCTTGCCCGCTGGAGCGCTGTAGTACGCGTTAAAGCCCTCTTCGCTGAGCGCCTGCACGTGGCTCTTGCTCAGCGGAACAATGCGCCATTCCATTCGCTCGGTCAATTGCTTGAGGCTTGATCGGTGATTTTCGTACTCCATGTGTGCTCCGTTGGGTCGCCGGCTGCGCTTTCGCTTGCATGCTGGCTTCCATCGACGGGGGTCACAGTTGGGCTGCTCCGTGGTTTCCCACGCCCGGCAGGGTCGTGTTCAATGCAGAGCGTTCGCTGTCCTCCCCATCGGACCCTCGTACGACGCTGGAGCCACCACTGTCACGCTGTACCGGAAAGCTCGTCAGTGCGGCAGCGCGACACGCGAACTCAGCTCCCGGCATCGTGCGAGCAGGCAGCGGTGATCGAAGCCGCGGCTGAGGAGGTGGCGGGAGCTTGGCCCGTGGGCTCTTGGCAGCCTCAGAAGAAGGCACCACGGGCGGTGAAACATCCGGCGCGCGAGGAGGAACCGCGGCCTGGTTCGTCGACGTCGGGCTTGACATCGAGGACCCAGCCGCACGCGCCGACCGCTCGCGCCTGGTGATGGGCTCACCGAGCTGGAGCACCGCCGTGTCCTCCGCGTCCGCTCGGTAGTCATCGTGCAGACGCCACAGGCGCTCCCAGTACCGAGCAGGCGCGCCCGTGAATGTCTCGAGCTGGCGCGCGAGGCCGGGGGTGATCGGAAGCTCGCTGTTCAGCAGCCGCTCCACGTCCCATGGTTCTAGCCCGGTGTTCTCGGCCAGCTTTCGCTGCCATGCGGGGATCGTCGCGCAGAACGATTCGATGACCCTGCCCGGCCAGGGGACCGGACGTGCCCCGGCGCCGGTCGTCGCGGCGATCAACGCATCCACGTGGCAGTCCAGCAGGCGCTGGTATCGCCCGAGCTCCCGCTCCGCGTTCTCCTTCGCCTCGGCGAGCGTAGACTCCTCGTCGTCATGCGCCTGCTCACGAGCCTCGCGCAGCCCGCGTTCGCGTCCCATCGCCTCGCGCGCCGTGATCGCGAAACCGATCGCGACGCAGGCGATCATCGCGAGCCCGAGCGGCGAGACGAGCCACATCGCACCCAGCACTTCCTCCATGTGTTCCTCCTCGTGTACGTGCGCCTTCTTGCCCGACGCGAGACGGATCTCGGCCTCCTGCTGTCGACGACAGCATCGGAGCTACCGCCAGTGAACAGCCGACGACTCAGCGAATCTGCCTGAGTAGCGCTTCGCGATCCGCAGCGAACGGCCCGCGCGGAAACTCCCGCGCGTGGGCCTCGAGCAGCCGGCGCGCCTCGAGGTAACCGAGGGCGGTATGGGCCTCGATTGCCCTGCGGGCCTGGTTGACCAGGCTCCTCTCCCGCTCGCTCGCAGGCAGGCGCACGGCGCTCCCCGGCGACGCGGCACGAGGAACTATGATCGCCGCGGAGGCGGGCGTGCTGTTCACCATGACCCCAGCGCCCGCGTTGCCATCTCTCGCCGGCCACGAGACCGCGTGCGCGACGACGGCGGCGACGCTGTGTACGGTGGGCGCCGTGACGTCCTGTGCGGCAGGCGCGGTCTCAGACGCGTGGACCGCCGCCGGTCGCGGCCACCACTCCCGGCCGGGCAAGCGCGGCACGCCGGAGACGAGAGCGCCCGCCACAACGACGAACGCAACCTGCACGAGGACTCTCAGGCCCAGACGGCGCAGGGGGGCCACCCACGACGCGCGATCGCGGAACCTGAAGGCGAGCGGCATCGCCACGCACGCGTCCTCGTCCCAGCCGCGGGAATGCTGCTGCGCCTTCCACCGTCGCTTCTGCGCGTCGAGCTGCTGGCGCGCCCGCCGGTACTGCGTCTTCACCGTCTGGATGTTGAGCCCGAGCTCGGCCGCGATCTCGACCAGCGGCGTCTCCTCCAGCTCGTGCTTGATAAGAATGTCCCGGTATTTGGGGTCGACCTGGGCGATCAGGTGCCGCGTGAGCTCGGCCCGCTGCCGCAGGCGGAGCAGGTCTTCCGGCGTGGGGCCCCCTCCACGCAGCTCGCGCTCGTCGAAGGACGTCAGGAACTCGCCCCGGCGGCCCGCGTCGCGCACATGATTGCGCGCCTGATTGAGGGCAATCGTGACGCGGTACGGCGCCGAATCCCCGCCCGGCTCGATCCGCTGATCCGCTTCCAAGCCCCTCAGCAGTGCCTCTTGCGCGACGTCCTCCGCGTCTCGCGCCGGGACACCGCGACGGATCGCCAGGCGCCGGAAGAGATCGAAGCTGGTGGGAGGGACCGCTGGCTTGACCACGGCGGGTAGCACACCTGAGCCGCCCTGCAGGGTTCAGGAAAATGAGCGGACGGCCGATGTTGGTAGGATAATGTATGCAGATGTAGTATTGTTGGCTGCCAGTTGTCTAGTTCCGTCGCGGTGGAACGGACCAACACATTCCGGAATTGCTCTGTTCTTTCTCGTTCATGGATCAATCGACGGAAATGCCTGACCGTTGACGCGGCGAGGCCGGCGTCAGTACCGTCGCCCACATGCGGTGCGCTCCACGTTCACTGTCGATTTTCTTGATGCTGGGTGCCGCCGCCGGGCTTGTGAGCCCGGCCAGCGCTCAGAGCATCGCTGGGACGCTGCGACGAAGCGTCGGTTCGACAGTGAAAGACCTCGTACGCGCTGGGCAAAGGGCTCGTGCTGCGGGAAAGTGGTCCGAGGCATATGATGCCTACAAGGCGGCCCTGGATGCAGCCGAGCCATCGGTGACCACGGAGCGAGAGCGCGCGGAGATCGCCGGGGAGCTCGGGCTCTGCGCGCTTGTGTTGAGCAGGTATCGCGACGCGGCCGAGCACCTCGCCTGGAGCCTTGAGCAACGCGAGGCGCTTCCTGCAGGCCTCCAGCTCCGATTCGAGGAAGGACTGCGGAAGGCAACGACGCACGTCGCGACGCTGCTGGTCGCGATCGATCCGCCGGACGCCGAGGTGCTCGTCGATGGCAAGCCCCTAGGCAGGACCGCGCGGACTCACAAGCTGTTTCTCGAGTCCGGGCAACACATGGTGCGGGCCCGCGCGCCGGGACGCGAGGAATCTCTGCAGGTGTTCACAGCCATTCCGGGGAAGGAGCACGAGATGCTGATGCAGTTGCCGCGCTCCTCAGGCAGTACCAAGGAGGTGGCGGCGGCAGCACCGAGGGAAGCACCCAAGGCGCTGAGCTCTACGCTGGCTGTTCGGTCGCAGGCCCCGAGTCCGTGGGCTTCGTGGCCGGGGACGCTGCGTATCGCGGGGATCGCCGTCACGACGGCTACCGTGTCGGTGGGAAGCCTGCTCATGATCCGGGCCACCAGGCTTGACGGCGACCTGAGCGAGCGGCGTGATGGGCTCAACCGCGATCCGACGACGAGCTCGTCCATGTGCTGGCAAGCGCCGCAACGCTCCGCGTGTGCTGAGCTGCTCCGCCTGCGGGACGAGCGCAACCTGTCCGGAGCCGCGGGCACGGCCCTGGTCATCGCAGGGGGCGTCATCGGGGCGGCGACCGCCGCGTCCTTCTTCACGGACTTCTCCTTCCTGGGACTCACGCCGGCTCAGGAGCGGATCCACGTCTCGCCCGTGGCGATCGGGCACGGGATGGGCGTGAACATCGGGGGGCTGTGGTGAGGACACCGGGAGTCGTGGAGACGCGTTCGCAGGAAGGCCGAAGCACGAGGACGTCGGTCTTGGCTCTCGCGCTCTGCGCGTGGAGCGCCAGCACACTACAGGCGTGCACGTACGCCGATGTTTGCTGGGAGGTGTATGCGTGCGCCCCCGATCCGGAACCGCCGCCAGGACCGTGCGAAGGACAGCCCCAGAGCGCGCCGGCGCTCGATCCGTGCGGGGTGTTCGTCAGCGAGCAGGGCAACGACAACAACCCCGGCACGAAGGGCGCGCCGGTCAAGACCTTGCAACACGCCGTCGGGCTCGCCGCGAGCGGGCGAGGCAACGGCGAGGCGCCGACCCGGCGGGTGTACGCTTGCGGCGGGGCGTTCCAGGAGGCGATCACGCTGCCCGCGGGCGTCGACCTCTGGGGCGCCCGTCTCTGCGACGGCGGCAATTGGTCGTATGGGGGGTCGTTTGCAGGGCCCGATGAGTTGACGACCATCGCGCCGCCGGCAGGAATCCCGCTGCGCGTCCTCGGGGCAGAGGAGGACGCCACGGACGCCATGTCCATGATCTTCGGCGTGCGCGTCGTGGCGTCCCCTGCCTCCGCGAGGGATGGCAAGTCGTCGATCGCGGTGATCTTGAGCTCCGGTGCCAGGGCCGTCGTGCGATCGAGCGAGGTGCAGGCCGCCGACGGCAAGGACGGCGAAGCGGGTGAGGACGCGCCCGCGGACCGTGCGAAGGATGGCGCTCCGGGCAACAACGGTGCGGACGCCTGCACGGCGGATGTCGTGGAGGGGGCCCGAGCGGCCGTGACCGTTTGTGGCGATGGCACCGAGTCGATGGGTGGATACGGGGGTGATGGCAGGATCGATGCGGGCGGCGATGGCACCTCAGGACATCCAGCGCTCGCGGAGAATCCGGAAGGCAAAGGCTTTGGAGGGGCCGGCGCGGCGAGTGACAGGTGCAGGCCGGGTGAAGGCGGCGCCAAGGGGGACGACGGCGGTCGTGCTGCCGGCGCGGCTGGCGTGGGGTACCTCGATGTCGACGGCTGGATCGGCGCTCGGGGCGGGGACGGAAAGAAGGGTGGCATCGGCCAGGGCGGGGGCGGCGGAGGCGGCAGCAAATCGCGCGGTCCCATGACGGCGTGTCGCACAGGTCTGCCGCAGGGCGGCGCGGCTGGCGGGTCCGGGGGCGGCGGCGGCTGCGGTGGCCTCGGAGGCAAGGGGGGCGGCTACGGCGGCGCGAGCATCGGGATCGTTGCCTTGCAGGGGAGCGTCCTGACCGTCGAGGACAGCGAGATTGTCGCGGGCAATGGTGGCCGCGGTGGGATCGGTGGAACGGGCCAACTAGGTGGGGTTGGGCGGTCCGGCGCTGCCGGCGGAGAGGGCTATGCTGGAACCGACATGTGGCACGCCTGCATGGGCGGCCATGGAGGCGACGGTGGTCGCGGGGGCGATGCCGGAGGCGGCCTTGGCGGCCACTCGTTCGGGATTGCGTCGGTAGCCGCCACTGTGACACTTGCCTCGGATGCGATCGTCACCCCCGGCAGGGGCGGCGAGGGCGGTCTCGCCGGCAACGCAGCTTCGGGGGACGCGAGGGGCCAGGGAGTCACAGGACGCTCGGAGTTTTGGTATCGGTTCGATGCACCCGACCCGGGACCGCCGCAATGAACCGCCAGGTGCAGGGGCCTCGCGACTGGAGATGCCGATGAGAAAGACGACCGTTGCAGCCCTCTCCCTCATGTTGTCACCGTGGGCGACCGGCTGCGGGACTGCCCCCGGTCCAAGCGATGCTGGCGGACCGCCCTGCGACGGCGCCTTGTGCCAAGGCGATGAGCCGCCGGAATCGGTCTGCCTGGAGCATATCGCCTCCGGCATTCTCGACGATGGTTGCGGCGTGTTCGTCGCCAGGCTCTACGGGGGCGGCGATGACAAGAACCCTGGAACGAAGGCGAAGCCCCTGCTCTCCGTTCAGCACGCCGTCAACCTGGCGCGCACACGACGAGGGCGCGTCTTCATTTGCAATGGTAGCTTCAGCGAGAGCGTGCGATTGCCGTCTGGCGTCGATCTCCTGGGAGGGTTCAACTGCGTGCACTGGGTGCGCGACGAGAGAAAAAAGGTGTCAACGCTGTACAGCGGAGGCACAAACTACGTCGGTCCGCTGGTGTTCGTCGAGCCGGCGCGCCCGAGCGATACGGGCGCCGCGGACGGCGTATCGACGCTCGCCGACATGTTCCTGGAGGGGAATGGGCCGATCTCGATGATCATCGAGCCGAACACGGCCGTGGAGATCATCCGGAGCGAGATTCAGGCCGACTACGGACGGCCTGGCGAGCATGGCGAGGAGTGGCCCTGGCCGAACCGAGCAGCGACCGGCCCCGACGGGCTCTACGGCGGGGACGCGTGTACCGCCGCCACGGTTGCCGGGGGTCCGGCGGTGGTGAACCCCTGTGAGGGCGGCGCGCCGAGCACCGGCGGCAAGGGCGGCGATGGGCTGCCCGACGGTGCCGAGGATGGCGAAGCCGGCGCCCCGGCCCCGACGCCGAACCCCACCAGCTCAGGGCGCGGCGGTCACGCAGACCGGGAAGACGTCGGCTGCCACGGCGGGTCTCCCGGGAGCTCTGGGGCCCTGGGCACGGTGGGGCCGGGCGGCGAGGGCATCGGGCGCATCAGCGAGAAGGGCTGGGAGGGCGACACGGCCGGCGAGGGCGGCAGGGGCATGCCCGGTCAAGGTGGCGGCGGCGGCGGTGGCCGTCGCGGCGGGCTCGCCGTGTGCGGCGTGGCCTCGAAGGGGGGCGCCGGCGGCGGCTCCGGAGGCGCCGGCGGCTGCGGCGGCCGAGGCGGTCGAGGGGGCGCGAACGGGCACCCGAGCATCGGGATCGTCGCGCTCCACGCTGCGAAGCTCACCGTGCGCGACAGCGTGATCACGGCGCGCGGCGGGGGACCGGGCGGCGACGGGGGCCCGCCGGAGCGCGGTGGACCAGGCGGTCGAGGAGCGCCGGGGGGCGCCGTCGGGGACGGCACCTGGTCGTGTGGCGGGGGGACGGGCGGCTACGGGGGCGAGGGCGGTTTCGGTGGCCCGGGGCGCGGCGGCGACACGATAGGCATCGCCTACCTCGACGAGGACCAGCTCACGCTGGAGGGGGTCACCTTCGAGATCGGACCGCCGGGCAAGGGCGGCATGAGCTGGGACTGGAATGGCGACACGATCGCGGGGCCGGACGGGACCGCCGCCGAGACGCTGCGTTTCCCTGAGTAGGATCAGCGCACGGGCCGCACGCGCCCGCCATGCCGCCGTCCTGGCACCGCAGCCACGCCGCCGGTGCCGACGACGGCCACGACCGTTGCCGCCAGCGCCACACCTGCGACGGCGCCGGTCAACAGACCTGACCACGCGCTGCTATGTCCGATCGAATCACCGAGCCGAGCCGCTTCGAGCGCCGTCACCGCGGCCGCCGCCGTCAGGTCCGGTCAGCGTTCGGCCACTCGCGCTCAGCGCCGCTTGTTCTGCTCGAATGCCATCGCGTCGGCCTGGACCCCTGGCGAGCCGCTGTGCTCCGCGTCCGCGCCGACGCCACCCGCGCCGGCCTTGCCTACCGCGAACGTTACGCCTTCTGAAGGCGGCGCCTCGCCCACGTACGCGATACCGACCGCGTGCCCGCCCAGCCCGCCGCCTCTAGTGCCGCCACGCCCGCCGGTGCCGCCCGGGCCTCCGGAGCAGCCGGGGTGTAGCCGCGTGGCGCCCTCCGGCACGCCGCCGCCAGGTCCGCCTGCGCCTGCCGCGCCGCCGTCCTGGCCAGGACCGCCAGCACCGCCGCCTCCGGCGCGGCCGGTGGCGATCGTCACGTCCTGGAACAGACGCGTCGCGTCGAGGCTCACCAGCGCGATGCTCGACCCACCTGCGCCGCCGCCCCTTCCGCCGGCGCCTCCGCAGCCGCCAGCGCCGCCGGAGCCGCCACTGGCCCCTCCCGCCGAGCCAGCCGTGCACTGGCTCGCGGCGACGCCACCCTTGGCGCCGCCGCCACCGCCGCCGCCCTGTGCAGTGGTCCCGGGCGCGCCTTCGCTGCCCGCGACCCCCGTGTAACCGCTCGGTGCGATCTCACCAACATCACGCGCGCCGGCGCCGGGTTCTCCCTCGATGCCGTTGTCGCCCGCGGTGCCAGGCATGCACGCTGCAGCGACCTCGCCTGCGCCGCCGTTCATCCCGCTGCCTGGACTACCGGGGCTCCCCGCGCCGCCGCTGCTTTGCAGCTCCCGCAGCCGAGGCTGCGCCTCCGCGTGCACGTACTCGGCCACCTGATTCGCCGCGTGCGGCCGTGGCCCGGTGTAGCGGTACGTCCTCTCCTGGATCACGGCCTGCTTCTCCCACTTCGTCGGGTCGTCCCATTTCGGTGCGTACCGGGCCACCTCCTGCCCCTTCCTCTTCACGTTCCCGAGCACGTCGTACGCGATCTCTAGCGTGTACTACTGCTGCTCCGGCGGGCACGTGACCGCGCTTGCTCACCAGGGGCTGCCCGTCGCCCGCGTGTACCACCATCGCAGCGACTCGCCTGGTGGATCTTGGCCGCTATGCTGTTGCCCGGACGATACGTCCACAGATCTTACGGAGGAGCCCGCCAACTTAGACGGTCTGCGTCGGCTCAGATTTCTCTGGAGAGAATCTATGATCAAAATCTACAACTTCACCGGCTGGGACTTCCACGGGCTCCGAGTAGACCTCGACCCCATCCATCACATCATCGCCGATCAAATCCAGCGAAATCACGGAGGCGAGCAGCCATCTAACACGCTTCCCATCAGCATTGAGATACTCCTGCTCGTGGGCCTTACCCAGGTCCAGCGCACGCTTCATAGCATCAGAGAAATCGGACGCCTTGAACAAATGAACAGAGTCCATATACCTATGGATCCCTTCGGACTCGATCAGGCACGCGATTCGAATCTTGGAACTAAACCAGCTCACTTGGCAAACCTTCCATCGATTAGAAGTTTCTTGACTTTGGGACTGTGTTGCACCTCCACTCCTTGTGGTTGCCGTTCGCGTCGTAGAACAACTCCCGCAGCCGAGGGCTCGCCTCTGCATGCACGTACTCGTCCACCTGATTCGCCGCGTGTGGCCGCGGCCCGGTGTAGCGGTAGTCGTCGCGGTACGTCCTCTCCTGGATGACGCCCTGCTTCTCCCACTCCTCGGCCGGGGCGCCCCATTTCGGCGCGTACCGGGCGACCTCCTGCCCCTTCTTCTTCACGTTCCCGAGCACGTCGTACGCGATCTCCAGCGCGTACCCCTGCCGCTCGTTCCCACGCTCCTGGTAGGTGCCCGACGCCCCGATGAGCTGATTCAGGTCGTCGTACGCGAACCGCTGCTCGGTCCTCGCGACCATCACCACCCCGCTCGGCGACTCGTCGAACTGCGCCTCGTTGCGGAGCGCGAGCACGTTGCCCACGAGGTCGTAGTCGTACCGCAGCCGCTGGAACGCCCTCGGCCCGCGCCCCATCCGCCGCATCTGCGCCGACTGACGATCCGCGTCCACGTCCGACAGCCGCCGCGTCGACGGGTCGTACCGGTACGTCGTCTCGACCCCGTTGCCCTCCACCACCCGCACCCGCCGCCCGTGCTCGTCGTACCCGATGTGCCTCAGGTACTCCGTCGTCCTCGGCTCGTCCGGGCGCTGCGGATTGACCTGCTGGTTCTCCCCGACCGCCGACACCAACAGGCCGCCGCGGTCGTACCCGTAGCGCACGACCTCCTCGCCGGAACCGGGGAAGTGCAGCTCCTGCATCCGCCCCAGCGCGTCGAACGCGTACTTCAGCCTCGCCTGGTACGGCCCCCGGTGCGGCTCGCGCAGCCGCGGGAACTGCGCCTCCAGCTCGGCCACGTTGCCGAAGCGGTCGTAGCGGTAGCTCCGCGTCCCCGCCACGCTCGTCTGCCTTCGTCCAGTCTTGAATCTCAAAGCCCTCGTGGCTTCATGTGTCAAATGAAAGGCGACCTCGTGCGATTCGCATGCAACGCGTCCGTTCTCTTCAAGGGGAGCTGACCGGGACCAGCATCTGCGCTCTGGCGCTCAGCGCTCAGGAGGTGCCCTCCTCGAAGCGCCTGGCTCGTGCCGTCCGTCGACAGACGCATCGCGAGCATCGCCATGCCTATTATTTATAGACGTTCATGGGCACACGATCGGATATCCTACGCATCAGGACTCCCCGATCTCTTCGAGCCAGCTAGCCACCAGCTTTCGCGTTCCGTCATTAACGGGCTCCGATAGAATTGTACGCATGTACCATCGAACACGATCTCGCAATCCACTATCCGCTGCGCACGACAACCCGAGGAGATCGATACAGGAGTTGCGCTCATGAGCGTCTCTGCTGCGCTCCAGAATATCGACGTAAATAGGCACTCCCCTGGCGATCTCTGCCAAGCACCGGTCAACCACGTCCGATTCACCGAGCGCAAGCTCAGAAGGCGCAGGCTCGCCGCTGCCGATCTGGACGAGAAGCTCAAGGACATGCCGACGAGCAACATCAGTGCAGCGAAGCAGCGTCACGAGGAGACACGACACGGTTGCAAGAGCGGCCTGATGCACATGGCCCTGCAATACCACGCAGTTATCAATCTTCCAGTATGCATTCGACGCTTCGTCTTCCCTCGATGCCGACTCAAGGTCTTGAAGAGCCCTCGGAATATGACCCGCGCCACCCGCAGCACGAAGAGCGGACCAATCATGGCGGAGAATCTCCAATTTCATATCATTTTACCTCGTCAGACTCGAATCTTGTTCGCTCGGGGAATGCGCCTCGTCCGTATCGTTCCTCGCAATTTGTGCACACTGGCACCTCTCTGAATGGGGGATCTTCTGGTCTTGGACGAACGGCCTCGGTGAACTTCACCTTGCTGGGGTCACCACCCAGGGCATCGACAACGCGCTCCTCTGCGCAACGGCCTCCACCGGAGCATCCGGTTGCAACCTGACCCGTCTCGGTGTTATATCCACCGGTGACTGTCGCAGGTCGTTTCCGCGATTTCACGGGGCCCAACTCAGCAGCCCTCGCGTCGCGTGCGGCTCTTGCGGCATCCAGTCCTTCATCTGCCTTCTCAACCTTCTTCGCCGCATCCCGAACGGCATCCGCTCCGTCGATGGCGCGCTTGACGTCCTTCAGGTCGCTCGCGCTGACCGGCAGAAATTCGCTCGCCAGCGACGCCCCTGCGATGAGCTTATCGGTCAGCGATGCAGTGGGGTCAATGATCGTCTTAGCGTCCTGGATGTTGTCCGCGAAGGCATCGGCTGCGTCCGCGCCCTTCAGCAGCTTGCGGCCTACCTTGAGCGCCTTTGTCCACCACGACCGACCATCCGGATCCACGTACACGACGGGATTGTTCCGGGCGTAACTGTAAAGCCCGAGGTTCACGGGCTCGTACACCCCGCCGTTCGGCGCCCCCCGCATGTACTGATCGAGGATCGGATCCGGACTCAGCCACACCCCGAGCCGCGGCTCATAGCTCCGCGCGCCGTAGTAGTAGAGCCCCGTCGACAGGTCCAGCTCCTTGCCGTTGAACAGGTACGGCTGCCGGTTCTGGAACCGCGAGTCCGACTCGTCGGCCCACAGCTCCCCGCTCGGCAGGTACTCGACGTGCTGGCTCAGCTCCTGGTCCTGGTCGGTGACGTACTGCGTGCTCCCGAGGTGGTCCGGGTGGTAGTACATCACCGGCGGTCTCTGGAACCAGTCGGCGTCGATCTTGCTCGCCAGCCGCGTCTCGCCCGCGAAGATATGCTTCGTCGCGACCACCCCGTTGCGCACCACGAGGTGCTGGTCGACGTACGCCGTCTCCTCCTCGCCGGCCACCCCGTGCAGGTGCACCCGTCGCTCCCCGGCGCCGTCGTACAGCGCCCGCGACACCTCCTGGTTGTTCTCTCTCACCGACACAAGCCGGTTGTCCTCGTCCCAGCCCAGGGTGCGCTGCAGGTTATCCCGGTATCTCCACTCCTTGTGGTTGCCGTTCGCGTCGTAGAACAGCTCCCGCAGCCGAGGGTTCGCCTCGGCATGCACGAACTCGTCCACCTGATTCGCCGCGTGCGGCCGCGGACCGGTGTAGCGGTACTCGTTGCGGTACGTCCTCTCCTGGATGACGCCCTGCTTCTCCCACTCCCCCACCGGGGCGCCCCATTTCGGCGCGTACCGGGCGACCTCCTGCCCCTTCCTCTTCACGTTCCCGAGCACGTCGTACGCGATCTCCAGCGCGTACCCCTGCCGCTCCTTCCCACGCTCCTGGTAGGTGCCCGACGCCCCGATGAGCTGATTCAGGTCGTCGTACGCGAACCGCTGCTCGGTCGTCGCGACCATCACCGCCCCGCCCAGCGACTCGTCGAACTGCGCCTCGTTGCGGAGCGCGAGCACGTTGCCCACGAGGTCGTAGTCGTACCGCAGCCGCTGGAACGCCCTCGGCCCGCGCCCCATCCGCCGCATCTGCGCCGACTGGTGATCCGCGTCCACGTCCGACAGCCGCCGCGTCGACGGGTCGTACCGGTACTTCGTCTCGATCCCGTTGCCCGCCACCACGCGCACCCGCCGACCGTGCTCGTCGTACCCGATGTGCCTCAGGTACTCCGTCGTCCTCGGCTCGTCCGGGTGCTGCGGGTTGACCTGCTGGTTCTCCCCGGCGACCGACACCAGCAACCCGCCGCGATCGTACCCGTAGCGCACGACCTCCTCGCCCGAGCCGGGGAAGTGCAGCTCCTGCATCCGCCCTAGCGAATCGAACACATACTCCAGCTTCGCCTGGTACGGCCCCCGGTGCGGCTCGCGCAGCCGCGGGAACTCCGCCACGAGCTCGGCCACGTTGCCGAACCGGTCGTAGCGATAGCTCCGTGTCCCCGCCGCGCTCGTCTCCTGCTTCAGCCGCCCCGCGCGGTTGCCCTGCGCATCGCCGGCCTCCTCGACGCTGCCATACGTGTACACAACGTCCTGCGTCACGGGATAGTCGATCTTCCTCAGCTGGTTGAAGTCATACTCGTACCGGATGAGCTGCCCGCGCAGCGCCAGCTCCGCCGTCTGCTTCGCCCGAAGGTTGCCGGCCAGGTCGTACCGCCACTCGGTGCGCCCCGCGTCGGGGCTCATCAGCTCCACCATGCGGCCGACCGTGTCGTACCTCGCCTCCGTCGCGTTGCTCCGCGCGTCCGTCACCCGCACCAGCTCGCCCAGCGGGTTGTGCACGTACCGCGTCACGATCTGCCGCTCGACCTCGTCGATCGTGTTCCACTCCTCGACCGCCGCGATCCGCCCCCCCACGTCCCGGTAGGTGTTGCGCGACTTGCCGTTCGCGTCGATCACCGTCTCCTGGAACAGGAGCTGCCCGTCGAACTGCACAACGTCGCGCTCGACCCGCGTCTGCGCGTAGCCGCCCGTCAGGGTGGCCTTGGGGTCCGGCACCTCGATCAGCCGCGTCCGCGACAGCACGTCGTGCTCGAAGCGCGTGCTCCGCAAGAGCTCCACCGCCGTGAACGTCGTGTCCGGCTCCGCGCTGAACACCGGCTGCCCCTGCTCCACCACCCGACCGAGCGCGTCGAACACCACCGCGCCGCTGACGGTCATCCCGACCTCGGTGCCCGTCCCCGTGTCGCGCTCCAGGTCCTTCTTCGTCTGGATCACCCGCCCCAACCCGTCCGCGAACGTCACCGTCACGATCGGGTCGCCCGGGTGCTCCATGTCCTTGTGGCTCGTCCTCGCCCACGCCGGCATCGCCGTCGACTGATCCGGCTGGAGCGCGTACTCGAACCCGACCGCCGGCTCGCCTTCTCCGTCGAGCTCGTCCTCGCTCCAGATCTTGCTCGGCGTGCAGTCGACCGGAAGCGCCTGTGCCTCGGTGAGGTCGTTCGGCCCCCAGACGCCGATCAGCCGGCCGAAGTCGTCGTACCGATGCACGATCGTGTGCCCGTTGACATCGGTCTCCTGCGCCACCGTGCCATACAGCACGTTGGGCACGCTGTTCGAGCGGTACCCGAAGCTGTCGACCACGCACGTGCGGTAGCTGCGCGTCAGCTCATCGTAGCCGTAGGTCAGCGTGTAGCTGTTCGGGTCGCTGAAGGTCTCGATGTTGCCCAGGTCATCGTAGTCGAAATGCCATGTCGCCTCGTCGCCGGCGTACAGCGACCCATCCGGACGCTTGCCCCCGGTGATGACGTTCGTGAGCGTCTCGAGCGCGCCCGTGCCGGGCCAGTACGTCGCCGTGCGCTCGCGCAGCACGCGTCCTTCCGTGTCCGTCGTCCGCACGAGCTTCGGCTTCACGTGATAGGGAGCGTCGTCCTTCTCGTACTCGACGTGGTGGTGCACGTCGTCGGCCGTTGTCCCCGCCTCGCCGTAGAAAAACACGTCGGTGAGATTGCCGTCCTCGTCATGAAGCCGCGTCTCTCGCGTGCTTTTGTGGGTCGCCTCCGGGTCGTCCGTGGTGCCCTCGTAGAACGCGCTCCTCCGCTCCGTCTCCCTCGGGAAGAACCACCCGTTCGCCTCGATGTGCGCCAGGTCCGGCGGCAGGTGGTCGATCTCCTCCACGAGGTAGAGCATCCCCTCGCCGTCGCGCAGCGCCGAGCGCGCCAGGGATCCTCGCCGGTAGATGTCTTCGTTCTCGTACGCGGCCTCCTCGATCGCCATTGCGGAGACGCCATTCTCGTCGAGCGTCGTCGTCGTGACATGCCGGTACCCGAGGTCCACCCGCTCGTCCCGGTGGTACACCCCGTCCGCGTGCGTCTCGATCCGCGTCCGGTACGTGTGCACCCCGTGCGCGCCGCTCACGCCCTCCACCCCGTCGCGCACGACCACGTCGCTCAGCACCCACTGGCTTGACGGCATGTCCACCGCCGCCGCGCGATCGTCGATCTCCGTCCGCGCGTCGTCCATCGGAAGGCCATTCTCGTCCACCGGCCCGCCCGCCGGCACCTCCCTCGGCACCACCAGGTTGCCCTCGCGCCGGTAGTCGATCTCCACGCTCCCGCCCAGCGGGCGATGCACCCGCCACAGGAGGTTCGCCTTGCCGATCGTGTTCCTCCGCGCCCGCACCGCGCTGTCGCCGTCCTGCTTCAGCACGTGGTCCGCCAGCCCGTCGCCGTCGATGTCCTCGAACCCGAGGTGCGACGCGCCGGTCCCCTCGGAGTAGTAGACCGAGCCGCCGATGCAGACGAAGTAACAGACCTGGAGCGACACGCTGCCGTCGAGGCTCTCCGAGCGCCGGAAGCCCACCGCATCGCCGCTCCCCATGAACGCGTATTCCGGCGGGTCGATGTTCACGCCCCAGTCGCCGGCCGGCCACTCCTCCTCCGCCGCGAACCGGTCGCCGAGGTTGAGCTGCACCCGGAAGGACGCCTCCGCCGGGTCCTTCATCACCTTGTCCGGCAGCCCGTCGCCGTTCACGTCCGCGAAGTCCACGATCGTGCGCGCCGTCGTGCGCGTGTACCCGATCCCCGCGCCCACGCTCGCGCTCACGGCGCCGCTGGAGCCGCCCGCGTTCGCCCCGAACCCGACGCTCTGCGCGCCCGTGTCCTCCAGCCGCACCGCCTCCACGCCCGCCGCGTCCGTGAAGAAGCCCAGCACCTCGCCGAGCACGTCGTTCAGCGCGCCCGCGTTGAAGCTGGCCTTGTTGAACCCGCCCCGCTGCCACGGCACCGGCGCCGTGAACCGATACCCGAGGTTCAGCGCCACCGTCATCTGCCCGCTCTCGGGGTTCTGCGCCACCTGGTCGACCAGCCCATCGCCGTTGATGTCGAGCAGCTCCACGTGCGCCGCCGACAGCCCGTAGCTGGTCCCGGCGCTGAAGCTCGTGCGCAGGTATCCTTGCGAACGCCCCTTGCTGTCGGTCTTGTTGAGCGTCTGCTCCTCCTCGTCTCCCCCGCTGAACGTGAGCGACGCAAGGTCGCCGCTCAGCCGCACCGTGCGGTGCTCCACCCGCCTCAGCGCGTCCGGCAGCGAGAACGACGCGCTCGCACCGAACCCCGCCCCCGTGTTGAGCGCCGCGCCCCCGCGCGTCACGCTGTCCGGGTAGCGGTCGCCGTTCAGATCGATCAGCTCCAGATCCGTCGTCGTGCTGCCGAAGCTATAGCCTCCGCCCACGGGGCCCGCGCCCGCTGTGAGCTCCGCGTTCCACGTCTCCGCGTAGCGCACGCTGCCCCGCTGGCGCTGCCCCGAGAGCCGCCCCACCACCGACGGCAGCACCCGATCGCCGCCCACGAACGCCTCCGACGCCGCCGCGCCCCAGACCGGCGCGCCCTCCTCCGGCGAGAGCGGCACCGCAAGCGTGAAGCTGCGCTCGGGATCGCGCGTCGGGAACAGGATGTCCGCCTCGGAGAACGCGCGGTCTCCGTTCATGAAGCCGACCGACCAGCCGTGGAACCCGCCGGCGGTCGGGTCCTGCGGCGCCCCGTCGACAAGCGCCTCGGACGCCGCGTCGGGCACGAGCTGGGCGACCGGGACTGGCTCCCCATCGATGCTGGCGCTGTTCAGGACCGCGAAGCCCCCGGGCGCCTGCTCCGAGAAGAGCGTCACGTAGATCGGCTCGCCGGCCTGGACCTCCAGGTCGACGGAGACGGGATACGCGGTTCCAGCGCTGCTCGGCGCTGAATACGACTGCTTGTACAGCAGCCGGTGCACGCCCTGGACCAGCAACGTCAGCGGCTGGGCAAGCGTGCTGGTCCCCGGCACCACCAGGGTCCCCTCGAGCCGCGCGATTCCCGTCTCTGGCGCAATCCAGGGCGCCCGGCGCGCCGGCCTCCACCGCCGCACCGGCATGGCCACGTACGGCTGCTGCTGGATGAGCGCCACCGGCAGCGCCGCGTCCTCGGCCGTGTCGCTGTCCAGCTTGCAGCCGGCGCGCCCGTTCGGCTGGATCGCGCACGCCACCGGCCCGCAACGTCGCTCACCCGTCCGTCGGTCGGCGCGGCAGTAGGTCCGGTAGTCGACCGTCGGCGTCCACGCGACGCGCGCCGGGTCGTCGGGCACATCCGACTTCACCCGGAACCACAGCCGATCGCCCTCCTTCACCTCGACAAGGCCGTTCGCGTCGCCGTGGATCCGCCCCGCGAGCGCCAGCACCCCTGCGTCCGCGCTCACCACCTCCTCATCCATCACGCTGCGGAACGTGCCCTCGCTCTCCCGCGCGATCGAGACCCGCAGCGCATCGCTCGTCGACGCCTTCAACAGATCGCCCGTGATGCTCACGAGGCCATCCGACGACGCCACCCACGGCACCTCGGGCTGCCCTCCGAGCCGATGGTCCTCGACGTACGCGAATCGATGGATGGGCCGGCCGTCCGGCCCCACGTGCCCGAGCAGCTCCTCGCCGACCTCGTAGGTGATCGACGGGCTCCACGACAGCACATCGGACGCCGTGTTCACCGCCCGCTCCGGGTCGATCTCGGGCGCCGCGCTGACCCGGAAGTAGAGGCGATCGCCCGCGAGCACGTGCACCGAGAGCGCCGCGCCGCCGCAATCGCCCGCGCCCACCGCGCACGGCCCGAGCTCGTCCGGACCGAACACGTGGCTGAACAGCGGCGGCAGGGTCCCATTGCGAACCAGCTCAACCCGCACCCCGTCGCCCCCCGTCTCCTGCTTCTGGAGCACGCCCTCGATGCGCACGTCCCCCTCGAATGGCGCGGTCCACCGGAGCATCGGGTCGGCCGGATGGAAGTCCGCGCGCGACGCCAGCGCGAAGTCCGGGTTGCCCGAAGGCGCGCTGTCGTCGACGGTCCCCCAGTCCCTCACGCCCTGGAACCCGCCGCGTCGATCGTTGATCGCGACCTGGAGCTGTCCGAGCGCCCCGACCGACACGAGATCAGGGAACCCGTCGCCGTTGAGGTCCGAGACGACCCGCTCGTCTTCCGCCCGGCTCCGCGTGTACGCCGCCGACGCGCTGAGCGCATCGCCCACGTTGATGCCTGCGTGAACGCTCCATCCCGAGGTGTCCGTGAACCCGAGATCGTCGCTGGTGAGCCCGCTGAGGTGGAACGGATCGAGGTGATTCTCGTCGGGAAGGCGCAGCAGGTTGCGCAGCGCGTCCCCGCCGTCGCCGACGAAGTCGGGCAATCCGTCGCCGTTCAGGTCGAGCAGGCTGGCACGCGTCGTCTGATTGCCGCTGTAGCCGCCGCCGCCGACGCTGACGATACCGAGCAGCCCCACGGACACGCTCCCACCGAACGTCGAGTCCTCCGTGCGCGACAGGCCTCTTTGAGACCACGCCTGCCCCCACGTCACGGCGTCCGCCGCGAACGCCCCGGGCTGCCCGGACGCGGTGCGCGGCGCGGAGAAGTACTCGAACGTGTGCCGATAGAGCTCCTGGCTCGTGAGCGTGCCGTCGGCGTTGCGGCCCCCGTTGCCGAGCACCGCGATCGCCTGGAGCACGCTCTTGCCGAAGTCGCCCTGCGCGTACTCGAGCGCAATGCTGCGGATGATTGTATCGCCGAACCGCACGTCCACGCGCGCGAGCCGCTGACTGGTCTGCTCCAGAAAGCCCGGCCTGCCGCTCAGCGTCACGTCCGGGCGCCCGCCCTCCGAGATGAAATCCACGGCGTACGCCGCGTCCACGCCCTGCGACGTGTTGGCCGTGTACTCGATTCGCTCGGGGTGCACCTCGATGCGCGGCGCCGGACCCGCCGAGTCCACCCGGCGCGCATGGTGGATGAACATCTGGTTGCCGAACGGATCGCGCACCTCTTCCAGATACCAGCGGAACACGTTGCGCGGGCGGTTCGGATCCGGATCGTCCAGCCGCGCTGTCGCGCTGCGCCCGTAGACATACGTCGTTCCGTCCTTGTCCGTGACCTCCCAGTGGTACGAGTCGGGTCCGGTCCCGTGGCGCAGGATCCGCGCGAAGCGCCCTTCCACCCGCTGCCGGTAGACCTGCGGCTCGCCCGACGCGTCGCCAATCCGCACGAGCTCGCTCCCGTCGAGCGCGTACCGCTCCTCGCCGGTGGCATACGTCGGCACGCCGAAGCGCGTGTCGATCTCCACCCGCGACAGCCGCAGATCCCAGCCCACGCCGAGCCAGCCGTTGCGATGCTCGCTATCGTAACGGATGGCGAGCGCCGGCTGGATGCCGTTGCGCCCCGGCGGGACCTCGATCGGGTGGCTGAGGTGCGCCGAGCCGCTCGAGCTCGCCTCCGGCGGCGCGATCAGCGTCACCCCGGCGAGCGGGCTGCCGAGCGCGAGCCCCTTGATGCTGTTCGGATCGAACGAGCGCGCGCCCGGCGCGTCCGGCATCGCCAGCGTCGCGTTGATGAAATCGGTGAAGTGATCGGTCAGGCTCGCCAGCGTGCCCTTGGCGGCCTCGCCGGCCCGCTCGACGCGCTTCCAGGCGCCGAGCGCCTCGTCGAAATAGAAGCCGGTGATGTGCTGCGCCGTCATCCCCGGCGGAATGGCGTGCTCGTCATAAGGCAGCGTCAGGCGCACCGGTTTCTTGAACCTGAGCCCGTGCGGCCCGAAGCGGTAGGCTTTCCCTCCGGGCGTGACATTGACCATCGCGCGCCCCATCGGACGCACGTCGCCTGGGTCGAGCGGGCGGATCGTGATCCGCACCGGCTCGTCCACTGCGCCCTCGGGGATCTCGAGCGCAGCCCCCGCGAACGCCACCACCCGGGCCTGATCGGGGAGCACCATCTCGCCATAGGGCGCCCCCACGTCCTCGACCAGCGGCGCGTCCACACGAGGCCCCAGCGACAGGCCTCCTGCACCGTCGCTCGGCAGCCGCAAAGGAACGGTGGAGAGCGCCACCCCGCCGCCCGGGGGCGACAGCGGCCAAAGCCGCGGCTCCGGAGGCCCAGCCAGCGCGAGGCCCTCGTGCCCGTGCCCGAACAGCAGCAACACCGAGAGGAACAACGCAAGACGAATCCACGCACCCGGATGCATCATACAAGACACCTTAGCTACTGGTACTTTCTAATCGGCGCAGGCTCACTCATTTGGCGTTGTGTGCGCAAGGCATGAAGTCTTTGCAGCGACATCTCGACGTCTGCCGTGCTCGGGTCCGCCAAGGAAGCACAGGCCCAATTCCAAGGACCTCTCCACATCGCGTCGCGCGGACAGCAAGCAGTGTGCCACGATGCGTCAAATCCAGCCTGGACGGTGAACTTCAGTGTCTCTGGTTCGCGGTGGCTCCGACCCGGCATGCCCAAATCTCCCGCGCGTCCTCCAGCACCTCGATATCGTTTTGGAGGCTTGCCGGGTGCTGTCCTGCCGCGGCTGTCGCGCGAATAGCCTCCACGCCTGCTCCGCGTCGTGGGCGCATCAGCCGCCCATGGTGCGCCGCAGCTCGCCGCTCGGAAGCCGCGTTAGCTCGTCGACGAGCTCGGCCGTAGCGAAGCCCTTGCCGCAACAAACGGCGCGGCGCCGCCCCGCCTCTCGGCGGACCGTGGCCACAGCAGTCAAACCATTTGCGCCGGTCGTCACCTTGGGCTGGCGTTTGTGGCTGCGCGCAAACGTTTGCCGTGGGACGCAATCGCTCGCGGTTTTACGCAACGGAACGTAAGCGCCCAGCCATCGCCATGGGCGCGGCCCCTTGCGGATCTCGCCGGGGCCGACGATGCTGGGCGCGGGCGGCCTCTGCCCACGGTTCGGGCGGAAACGGGCGGGCACACGAGGGCTGGCGAGGAGCTCTCCGCCGGCGCGTGGCTCGACGCCGTCGAGGCCGCGGAACGCCGGCGCGTCCTTGTCGTCGATGCCGTCCTCGTACAGGAGGTAGCGCAGCTTCGACAGCCAGCCGCCGCGCTGTGCTGCATCGTGGAGCCGCTCGTACAGGTTCCGCGCGTAGAGGCTCCATGCGCCGCGATCGCCGGCGGGAGCGCCGAACATCGACTCCATCACGCGGCGCCCGGGCGCGTCGGCCGGGTACCCGTCGCGCACCGCCCGCCAGTTCGATCTGTCGTTGTACGGCTCGGCCCAGACCGTCTCGGAGCGCTCCGGCCGGATCAGCTCGATGAGCGCCTCGAGCGATCGCCCGCCATCTGCGAGCAGCGCGTCGGGGAACACGGGGCAGAGCATCCCGAAGGTCGGCACCCCAGCCTCCTGGAGCGCGCGCAGCGCCCGCATGCGCGCCCGCGGGCTCGACGTACCGACCTCGACGGCGCGCGCCCATTCCGCGTCTAGCGTCCCCGTCGAGAGCCCAACGACGAACCTACCCGGGTGCGCCGCGAAGAAGTCGACCCACTTCGGCGGATCCCGACGAGAGCGCGCGTGCGGCGGCCGAGTAGCCCCAGCACTGCGGGGGCGCTCCGCTCGCTCGGCCGGCGCCGGCCGGCGTGGCGCGGTGGGGGAACGCAATCCGGGCCGCTCTTCCGGGTGAGAGCGTGTCGTATGGTCAGGGGGAGAGCGCCTCGCGGGGCACCTGGCCTGGAGCGCTCCAAAATCGCTCCGGACCCGTCCGCGGCTCCTCTCGATGGACGGGTCTATCATCGCGAAATTTCTCTGGCTTCGGCGCCCGTAGGCCCCCTGTACACGTCATCGTATACAGGAGGCCTAAAGCCGGGCCGGCGCGGCCGTACGCTCCATCTATGGGATCGAAGCTCGACAAGCTCCTACCGCTCGTTTCTGACGCCGCTCCTGGCGTGGTGGCTGGCGTGACCCTGCTCGTGGACACCCTCCGCGACGGTGCCGAAGAGCAGCAGCGCAGGGCAGCGGAGCTCGAGCGCCGGGAGGCGGAGCTCAGGCGCAGGGAAGCGGCGCTCCGGAGCAGGGAGGCGGAGCTCGAGCGTGTGCGGCGTCAGATGGCCGAGGAGGCATCGCGCACAGCGGCGCGCGCGGCGCCTGCGACGCGCCACCGATTCGAGCGCCGCGCCGCAGGCGTCGCGCCGCCTCCCTGCCCGTACCCCATCTGGACCACGGACGACGACGGGCCCAAGCTCATCGTTCCCGAGCGCATCACCTATCACTGGTGCGTGCTCTTCAGCCTCGCGCCGAGCCAGGTGCGGGCGCAGGTGTCACGCCAGCGGCGCAGCCAGTACCGGCGCGTTGCTCGCTTGCCGGTGCCGATGGGAGAGCAGCTCGACGCCGCCGGCGTGCCCTTCTACGCGCTCCGTTTCGTTGCGTATGGTGAAGGACAGATCGAGCAAGAGCGGCGGTGCCTGCTGATGCTCCACGGCGAGCGTCCGCCGCGAGAGCTCCAGCCACACGAGCGCCATTCGCGCACACCGGCGATGGGCCCGGAGCTCAAGCGGCTGCGGCGAAACCGGCGCCGCAGACTGCGACGGCGCGCGCGGCTTGATGCGCTCGCCGATGCTAAGCGTGGTGGAAGAGAGTTCGGCACGGAGCCCGACAGCGACGCAGCCGCGGAGGTCGAGGCGGACGTTGGCGAGATCGAGAGCTGAGCGCCGCTGACGTCCACGACCTGGTCGACGTCACCGCCGCCACGCCGATGACGAGGTTCTCAGGCGCGAGTGCGTGGCTCGACGTGTGGGGGACGCGCCCGGATGGATCGTCCGGGTTCATTGCCGACGTGGACGCGACCGCGACCTGCGCGGCGAGCCTTCTGATCGATGGCGCCGCCGGAGGCCATATCGTGGTGGCGCTGGCCGCGCGGGTCCCCTGCCTGCTCGTCACGAGCTCCGTGCGGACGATCCTCGGCTTCGAGGAGGCGCGGCGCGCGCTCGCCGCGCAGGACGAAGAGGAGGAAGGGGAAGGGGCCGAGGGCGGCGAGGGTTCCGCCGAATCGCGCCTCGAGACGCAGCGCATCGGCGAGGACGCCCTCGACGCTGGCCGGCCGAGCGCCGACGCCGGGGAGCGCGCCGCCGCCTTGATCCGGCTGGCGCGCGAGCTGCCCGACGCCGAGCGTGCCGTCGTGCTCGGCTGGGCGCTCGAGGCTGCCCGCGAGGAGCACGCCGGCGGAGTCGTGCTCGCCGCCGCGGCGCGCGCGCTCGACGGGCAGGCGCGCGTGACGACTGCGCGCGAGGTGGCGGCGCGGCTCGGTCGCGAGCGGACCGACGAGAGCCGGATCGCGCGCGTGTCCCTGGCGGCTCTGCTCCCCGACGCCGAGGCGCTCGACCGCCGTCGCGACGCGTTCGCCACCACGACCCCGCGGCTGCTCCCCGCCTGGCTTCGCCGCACGCGGGCATCGAGCCCTGCGAGGTACAGCCGACCTATCTCGTCAGCGACAGCGCCGGAAGCCGAGGACGATCGCGGCACCCACGCCGACCCACACCCAATCCTGGGGATCCGAGCTAAAGGAGAGCCTGCTCCGACGCCATGTACGACGCGAGCGCGATCGCGCGCCGCGGCCGCTCCGCAGACCGTGGCGCCGGGCCCGACACGTTCGCCGCCAGCCTCTCAGGTGCGTATCCTACCTGGCCCCCGGGACGCGAGCGGAGCGCCGTCACTCCTGCGATGGTACTGGCAGCTCCGCCCGAGCGTTTGGTACGCTCTCAGTATGGGGCTCCTCGCGCTGCGACATGTCGTCACGCTGCTGATGGTGGCTACGTCT
Organism: Sorangium sp. So ce406; assembly: GCF_051474675.1. NCBI lineage: Bacteria > Pseudomonadati > Myxococcota > Polyangiales > Polyangiaceae > Sorangium > Sorangium sp. So ce406. The sequence goes on from NZ_CP150340.1 coordinate 4,322,587, forward strand.
TTGATCCTCACCGCGTGCGCGGGCCGCGCACGCGCTCCACGCACGATGCCAGTTGCGCCGATCACCGCGACGGCGCCTCGCGGAATCGATGATCGCGCCCTGGGCGCGCCCGTCGATGCACATTTTCGTCCGCTACAAGGCATCATCGGGCGAACTCTCTTCGAGAATGCTGCGATAGCGCGGCTGCCGCAGAGCTACGTATCGCACGACGTCGTCACCATGCGGGACACCGCCCAGCTGGAGGCTAACCTCGCCGCATGGTCGATCGTCGACACGTCCATCGGGTACGCCTCCGAGAATCGATATGGTACCTACCGGGCCTTCCAGGTCGTTCACGTCTCCTCGATCGATGATACGTCCGAGATGGAGGACCCGCCGATCGAGGCAGCGTTCTACATCGCGAAGGTCTACTGGGGCTATTCCTACGAAGCGGTCTTCGAGGGCGATCGGCGACAGTTCAACACAGGGGTGAGCGCTCGTATGGCGACCTTCGAGGGCGACGTAGACGCGTTTGCCGCATCGAGCGGGCTGAGGTTGCACTTCGTCGGAGCAGGGCTCCGTCCAAGGACACCGACAGCGATTTTCGCGCGCGGACCGCAAGCCATCCTGAGCGCTTACGATACCGCAACGGCGCCTAGCCCCATCTTCGTGGAGTATCGCGCAATTCCCGGCAGGTGGTCTCGGACGACATCGCCCATTCCGTTCGACGCCGCGCTGCGCATCACGGTGCGCTTTGAGGACGTACGCGTCGTCGACGACGGCACCTGGTTTTCAACGCCGTGGAACCTGTCGGCGAGGTGTCGCATGAGCAATGCCTACGGCAGTGAACCGGTATACCTCCTGGCGGGGGATCGTGTGAACGGCGGGCAGACCTACAGCCTCAACAGAACGATCGACCTCATGGATGCGCCGGGAGGAGCGCTCGAATGCACGGCTGAGGGATCCTATGCGGATGCGCTCGGAAGTGGCAAGATCGCTCCCGGGCGTTCGCCGCCTGTGCAGCTCGTCGGCCCGGGCCAGTTCCCCCTGAGGATTTCGGGTAATGGCGGAACGTCCTATGTGATCAATGCAAGCGTGGATGTCTCTGTGGTGAACTAGGCTCTGCCTGACGAGCTGCGGCGCGGCTCGATCCATCGGTCGTTCTCGATGGAGAAGGACAATGAACGGGCAGAAGCTCATCCCAGAGCTCGACGTGGCGGGTCTCGGCGCCTCGTTTATACCGAGCGCGCGCAGTGCGGCGCCTGGATCGACGCTGAGGGCTCGTGCGAGGGCGACGTGTGGAGCCTCGTCGAGTTCGTCGGCCCGCTCAAGAGTTTTGCCGTGGACGGGAGGAGATCCATGTGGTCCCATCGTGACGTTCAGGCCCCCGATCGCTGGAAGCACGCCATCGCCGACGCGTGCGCCGTTCACGCCATGGTGCTCGCTGGCGAGCCCCCCGCGGCGCGCTTCGCGCGGCTCCATGACGACATGCTCCGCGTCTGGGAGCAGGAGCTCGATCGCGAGCGCTTCAACATCGCTGCCCTCGAGGCACAATGGGAAGCCTTCATCGGTCGCGCATTCGTGGGCGCAGCGAAGTTCCGTGACCTCCATGCGCGCCTCGATCTCGCCCGCGAGCCTGGGGCGCTGTCCGTGACGTTGCTGGGCCCGCTCGGTAAGGAGCGCGACGAGCGGAGCCACACGCGGATGCTGAGAGCGTTGCTCGACCGGTCGGCTTCTGGAGCGCTCGCCGCAAAGCTGCTCCGCGCGTTGCTCGGGGTCGTGCGGGGAGGCGGTGCCGAGCTCGAGGTGCCAGCAGCCTCGCTCGCGGAGGCGACGATCGAGATCGACCCGGAGTGGCGGGTCGGCCCGAAGCCGCGGTTCGTCTATCCGGACCTGGTGATCTCCGTTCCGTTGCCCGAGAAGCGGCTGGTGGTCGTCATCGAGAACAAGATCGACGCCCGCGACCATGAGGGGCAGCTCGATGCGTATCGTGAGTACGCCGAGCAAGCCTTCGACGATTCCGAGGTGATGCTGGTCTACCTCACGCCTCGCGGAGACGAACCGGACGCGGCGGACCGCGCGGAGCCCTGGAAGCTCATGAGCTACCGGGAGTTGGCGGTCGCATGGCGGCGCGTCCTGGCGCGTGAGACGGAGACGAGCGCGTGGACCGAGATGCTGCGCCTCTATCTCGCTACGATCCTGCAGGGAGTCCTTGGCGAACGCATCCTGGTCCCGCCGAGCCGGGCGGTTCAGGCCAGGCTGCTCCCCTACCTCGAAGCTGCTCTGGGGGAATGAAGATGACACGTCCAGTTCCGCCCGCACTTGCCTTCTATACGCGCCACCCGCTCGACAACGACGCGCTCGGAGAGTTGGACCGCAAGCCCGAAGGGATCGCGGAGGTGGACTGGCAGAAGTGGCGTGAAGTCTTTGCCCTCGCGGGGCAGCAGGCGGGTGCGCTGGTGACGCAGTGCCGAGACGAAGCGCTGGAGATTCTGGGCAACAAAGTGGCGATCGGATCGCAGGCCACGCCGAAGGATGCGTCGAAATACTGGAGTTCATGGGCTTACGTCCTGTTGGGCAAGAAGCGGTTGAAGCTGTGTATTGGAGCCGGTGTCGCGACGGACCCGGAGGGCTCGGTCTGGGTCTGTCCTTACGTGTACCTGGCAGGAGGGGCTGCGCGTGTCCGCTCCTTCAGGGCTGCACTCGACCGAGCTGGTGTCGAGTACGTGCAGGGAGACACCACCTGGTTTGGCGCGGGAAACGTTCCGCTGGCCCGCATTGTGCTCCAGGAAGAAAGGGATCTCGACGAGATCGTCGAAGAGAGCCGGAGGGTGTTCGCGCGGCTGGCTCCAGCGTTGCCGGAGATTGCGATGCACGCCGGCCTGGGGTCGTAGCGAGGCCTAAGCAGGGCTTGCTGGCCGCGCGTGGGTGCGCACAGCGCGCCCACGCGCGGCAGAAGCCCGAGCCGTTCAGCCGAGCTGACGTTCAGGATATGGGGAGCACACCAGGGAGAAGCACATGACCGTCGTACGTATCGAACCGTCGGGGCCCGTAGAACTCGAAGCGGAGCCGTTTTTGCTTGAAAAGCAACTCGAGGATGCTGTCACGTCATTTCCCAATCTTCTGTCGATGCCGGAAGAACCCGGGCTTGCGCTCGTCCGCCAGCAAGTCAGCCTCCCGGATGCCGGAGTGCTCGATATCCTGCTGGTGAACGCGGAGGGGCTGCCTGTCGTTGTCGAAGCGAAGCTCGCCCGGAATGCCCAATCGCGTCGCGAAGTTGTCGGGCAAGTCGTCGACTATGTGTCGGCTCTGACCTCGTTCACGGTCGATGAGCTCGATGGGCTCGTCGGCGGAGCCCTCGATGCTGCGCTCAGGTCGCTGGTTGGGGCCTCCGACGACGACTTCGAAAAGCTGTGGCGAGCCGTCGGGTCGAACCTTCGAGCTGGACTCGCGCGGTACCTTATTCTCGTTGATGAAGTGCCCGCAGAGCTTGAGCGGATTGTGCGATTCCTAGCGTCGCGGTCGAGTCTCGACATCGGGCTGGTCACTGTCTCTCGATACCGGGATGTTGATGGGCATTACGTGCTCATTCCTCAGCACGTCGTGCGCTCGGGCGGACGTGGCTCCGGACCTGCGAACATGCTCGGAAAGAAGATGTCCGACGAACTCGCGGCGGTCGTTAGCGCATATAACGCCAGCGCGGTTGCAGGGTTCGCAGCCGTGGGGCGGGCCCACAACTACCGTCAGATTCGCCCGTCCGGATGGCCGGCGGGTATGCACTACGAATTCGTGCAATGCGCGGACTCCATCGGGGTTGAACTGCACCTGGAGTCGCCTGCGTGCGTTTCGTTTGCGGGTGTCGTGGAAGGCCTTGCGCACAAGACAGGCGCTCCTTCTCGCGTGGAATGGTATCCAAGATGGCAGCGTGGGCCAGGGAGGCTCGTGAGCCGGATTCCTCTCACGCAACCGCCGAGCGCGTTTGTAACTGCAATGAAGGAGTTGATCGCGTTCAGCTTCGAGGAGGTCAGTACAGCGGTGCGTCGCGGCAACGTTGCGGAGCCAGCCCATCAAGGCGCTGCACCCGACGGTGCGCCGAGCGTCGCTCCACTGGGCACGGCGCCCCTCGGGTGACCGCCAGGGCGTTGGGCGGGGGGGACGTGGATTCACGATGGCAACTATAGACAAGGGGTGGGCTCGTGGAGCGGCCGCACCAGCAAATCCCGGTGGTCAGGCGATATCAGTGCCTGATATACTCGGTAACCTGGGATGGACGTCACACAGCGGGACCCATAGGGCTTGTGTAGAAGAGCCATGGCAATCAAGTGCAAAAATGTCCTGGAGGTCATCTTGTTCGAGTACGCGAAGCTCATCGCTGATGCGGCTGTGGAACAGCGAGCGAGGTATGAGCCTGCGGCGCGAGCGGGGAGCGAATACTGGTCATTCGTAGCAATGATTTTCAGGAAACTGGTAGCTGGCAAAATTTCTCCGAGCTCTGTTCTCCGCGAGAATCAGCTCGTCGTTGCTGTGGGGCAGGAGTGCGCATACTGCGGGAAGACCGGAGCTCTCCAGTGGGAGCACATCATACCGCGTGCGCGCGGTGGTCCAGACACCTTCGACAATATGGTCTTGTCGTGCGCGTCCTGCAACAGTCAGAAATCCTCCAAGAATCCTGTTGATTGGTATCGCCAACGCGGACTGAATCGAAAGCATGTCCCGAGGCTGGTCATGGGAAAGCTTTTGAAGCTGGTCCTTGACGAGCATCGTCGCCGCGGGACCCTCGCCGATGTCGAGTTCCCGCCGGGGCAGAGCCTGAGTACGTCACAGGTTTGTCGAGTCTTCGAGTACCCCGACGGCGACACGAATGCGGGCACAAGAGGATGACTGTAGTGCCAGTGCCGCCCAAAAGCTGGTGCTGACGACGGTCCGCGCCCGGCCGGACCCGCACCACCCGCCTGTTGGCGGTGCGATCTCGGGATCGAGGGACCCCGACGTATCGGATGGCCGTCGTGCAGCTCCAGGCGCGCCGCCATCAACGGACGATCTGCCACGGCGCCGCTCGACGCGCTGCGCTCGCGGGCGATGCTTGCGCTCGGACGTTGTCTTGCGGCTCCTGGCGTGCACAGGCACAGACGACCGAGGTTGCTGGCCACGCGAGCGAGGAGCTCGATGTCCGCGACCGTCCGCGGGCCCGCAGAACAAGGCAAACCTGCCAGGTTACAGCGATCACGCTGGCATCGCCAAGTTCTATGATCGCCTCTCCACGAGACGTCGACGAAGCTGACCCGGACGCTGGGCGGCTGGCACCCGATCTCGCCACCGTTCTCGGGGGGCCTTGCCGCCCGGATGCGGAGCTGTGATGCTCGCCTGTAGGTGGAGAGCGTACGCTCCTCCTGAAGCCTTCCCTCTGCCCACGCACCCGCTGTAGCCTAGGTCCTCTTCATCTTCGAGGCGACGGGTGACGCAGCCACGAAGCGCGGAGGGGCCACACGGATGCGACCGCTTTCATTGCGCGAGAAAAAGGTGTTCGAGGGGCTCTGCGGCACCGTGAGCCCCGAGGAGCTCGCGACGCTGCGGGACGCGGTGCGGCAACACCTCGGCGAGCTCCTCCAGGCGTCGCGCCGGAACGAGTTGTTGCCTATCGACCTCGCTGAAGAGCTCGCTCGCCGGCTTGACGACCTGCTGGAGCAGCTCGGAAGCCTGGCTGCGGAAGCGAGGCCGCTCGTGGTGGGGGCGGCGCGGTACTTTGTCACTAGGGATGACGTGCTCCCGGATCAGGAGGGGCTCCTGGGGCTGGATGACGACGTGGCGGTGTTCAACGTGGTCGCGCGCCGCATCGGACGCGCGGATCTGGAGATCTCAGGATGACGGTGGTCGGAGAGTACCCGCCGGGCTCGCGGGTGAAGGTGCGTGGCGAAGAGTGGATGGTCGAGCGGAGCCTGGCGATACCCCAAGGCGGGGTCGCGATCCACGTGCAGGGCCTGAGCGATCTCGTCCGCCATCACAAGGCTGTCTTCCTCAGCGAGCTCGACACGATTGATGTCCTGAACCCCGAGCAAACCCAGCTCGTCACCGACGACTCGCCTGGCTACCGCCGCACGCGGCTGTTCCTGGAGACGCTGCTGCGCCGCACGCCGCCCACCGACGCCCGGGTGCACGTGGGCCACCGGGGCGCGCTCGACGTGATGGCCTACCAGCTCTTTCCAGCGCAGAAGGCCCTCTCCTCCCTCCGTCCGCGGCTGCTCATCGCCGACGGTACCGGTCTCGGCAAGACGGTCGAGGTTGGCTTGCTGCTCTCCGAGCTCATCAAGCGCGGGCGCGCCCGGCGCATTCTCGTCGTGGCCATCAAGAGCATGCTCGCGCAGCTCCAGCGCGAGCTGTGGGCGCGCTTCACGATTCCGCTCGTCCGCCTCGACTCGGATGGGCTCGCCCGCGTCCAGCAGAAGATCCCCTCGAATCGCAATCCGTTCTCGCACTTCGATCGCTGCATCCTCTCGGTCGATACCCTCAAGAACAACGCGCGTTACCGCGCCTGGCTCGAAGAGATCCCGTGGGACGTGATCGTCGTCGACGAGTGCCACAACGTCTCGAACCGTGGCAGTCAGCGCGAGCAGCTCGCGCGCCTGCTCGCCACGCGGTGCGACGCCCTGGTGCTCACGAGCGCGACGCCCCACAACGGCAAGCCCGAGAGCTTCGCCAACCTCATGCGCATGCTCGATCCGACGGCCGTGGCCGACGACCGGCAGTTCGTCGAGGCCGACGTCCGCCACCTCTACGTGCGCCGCTTCAAGAAAGACGTCGAGAGCCAGGCCGGCGCCTCGCTCCGGGATCGCGAGATCCACCTGCACCAGGCGGACGCCAGCGCCGCCGAAGAGGCCGCGCTCGCCGCGCTGCACGCGCTCACCCTCCACAACCTGGGGCGCAAGCGCCACGGGGTGGATCACCTGCTGCGCTGGGCGCTCGTGAAGGCGTTTCTTTCAAGCCCCGACGCCGCCCTCGAGACCCTCGACGAGCGCATCAAGAACACCGAGGGCGCGCTCGCGGGAGGCGCGGCGGGGCCCCACCCGTACGCGGCTGTCCTGCGGGCCGACCTGGAAGCGCTTCGCGCCGTGCGCACCAAGGTCGCCGCTGCCTGCACCGAGGCCGCGTTCTCCAAGCTCGGGCGCTTGCTCTCGGAGCTGCGCGCCGTCGGCTTCACCGGTAAGCCCGACTCGCCGCGCGTCGTGATCTTCTCCGAGCGCATCACCACCCTCAAGCGCCTCCAGAGCGCGTTGCCGCGCGCGTTCGGCATCGCCGACCCCGACCAGGTGGTGGGCCGCTACGACGCGTCCTCGCAGCGCACCGAGACCGAGCTGCGCAACCTCCAGGAGTCGTTCGGGCGGGAAAGCAGCCCGATGCGGCTGCTGCTCGCCTCCGACGCGGCGAGCGAGGGCGTGAACCTGCACTATCACTGCGCGCAGCTCTTCCACTTCGACATGCCGTGGTCGCTCATCCGCCTCACGCAGCGCAACGGCCGGATCGACCGCTTCGGGCAGAAGCACACGCCCCACCTCCATTACCTCATGACCCGTACCCGTAAGGTGACGGCCGATCAGCACGTCATGAGGCGCCTTGTCGAGAAGGAGCAGACCGCGACGCGGCAGCTCGGCGATGTGGGCGCGCAGCTCGGCCTGTACGATCCCGAAGCGGAGGAGCGGTACCTGACCGAGGGCGTCGCCGCCGGCCGCGACGTGAACGAGCTCTTGCCGGACGCGCCGCTCGCCGTGGGTCGCGCCGAGGCCCAGATCGCGGCCGCCGACGAGGCGGACGACGACGAGACGGATGACCGCGGCGCCACGACCACCGTCCAGGAGTCTGCGCCGGAGGAGCCCGGCACCGGTCCCGTCGACCTGCTCGCCCTGGTCGCCGAGATCGAGCGAAGAGAGGCAGGGATCGAGGCAGACCCTGGCGCCGTCGGCTCCACCGCCGCTCCGGCCGCCGCGCCGACCGGCTCCCTCGCAGTGCCTGGCGCTGCGCGTCCCGGGGGGGCCGCCGCCGAGGAGCCAGAGCGGCCCGCCATCGACCTCGTGGCGCTGCTCGCGGCGCACGAGGCGGCCGAGGCCAAGGCGCCGCCCATCGAGCAGCTCGTCGCGGCCGATCCGACCCTGTTCGCGGACGATTACAGCTTCCTGGTGGCGGCGCTGCGCCACCTCGAGAAGCACCCGGCCGTCGGCGAGGCGCCGCTCGAGTGGGAAGCGAACGACGCCCACCGCACCCTCAAGATCGCCGCGCCGGAGCCGTTTCGTACCTACCGGGAGCCGTTCTTGCCGGCGGAGGCATTGCCTGACAACGGCACCTACCAGCTCGTGCAGAGCCGCGACGAGGTAGCGCGGCGCCTGCGTAGCGCGCTCGAGGGCGACGGGAGCTGGCCCGAGTGGCACCTGCTCTGGGAGCAGCACCCGCTCGTCGAGTGGCTGCTCGACGCGCTGGCGGCCTCGTATGCGCGGCTCGAGGCGCCGGTGCTGCGCGCCCCCGCCGTGCCCAAGGGGTCGGCGTTCTTCCTGCTGAGCGCGCTGCTCTACAACACCGAGTCGCAGCCGGTGTACGCGGGCTGGTTCGCGCTCGAGAGCCGCGGGGCCAACCTCGGCGCTGCGCCCATCCCGTTCGCGGAGCTCGCCGCGCGCGTGGGGCTCGCGGGCGACCTGGTGAACCCGGGCAAGCGGTCGGCGCGCCTCACCGCGCTCCAGGCCCTGGTCGAGCCGGTGATCCGCCGCGCGCGTGAGGTGGTGGCCGAGCAGCGCAAGGACGCGATGAAGGGCCTCCTGAAGAAGCTGCGGGCCGAGGAGCGGCGCGTGACCGAGTGGCACGCTCGCTCGCTCGCGGCGCTGGCCGAGCGGCGGGCGCGCTACGAGGCCAGGCAGGAGCGCGTGCCGGTGCTGCTCGAGCGCAAGCTGCGCGACGAGGAGCGCTCCATCGAGCGGGCGCGCAGGAACCATCGGGAGTGGATCGAGCGCCTGCAAGCCGCAGGCGCGCCCTACGTGCGGCTCGTGGCCGTCTTTTCAGGGGAATGAGGCGTGGCAGACCTGACAGGCATCGAGAACGTCGGCGAGTTCTTCAGCCAGCATTACCTGGCCGAGCTGCTGGAAAAGGACCTGGCCTCCGAGGGCGGCGACGGGGGCGCCGCCATTGAGGCCGCGCAGAAGGCGCTCGGCGCGCTCGGCCGCGAGCTGAACAGGACCCTGACCGACGCGCCGCTCCACACCGAGCCGAAGCACCTGTACGCGCTCGCGCACCCGTTTCAGGTGTCGCTCTGCGAGGCGCTCGGCTTCGCTTACCAGAGCGGCGCGGTGCTGCCCCTGGGCGACGGCTCCACGGCGCCCGCGCTCCACGTGACCGAGCGCCACGGCGAGGTCTACCTGGCCGTGCTCGAGGGCCGACTGCGCGCGCCGAGGGAGGTCGAGAGCGGCGCCTCGCTGGATCTCCTCTGGACAGCGCCGCTCCCGCAGAGCGCCCGGGACGCGGGCATGGAGCCCCCGCTCGATACCACGCTGGGCGAGGCCATCGCGCACGCCTTCGAGGTCGAGTCGCCTCCCCGGTGGATCCTGCTGCTCTCCGGCGCCGAGGTGTACCTGGCCGAGCGCGCGCGGTGGGGGCGCGGGCAGTATCTGCGCTTCGACCTGTCCGAGCTGCTGGGTCGCAAGGACCCGAAGGCGCTGCGCATCACGACCGCGCTCCTGTGCCGCGCCAGCCTGGTGCCCGACGGGGGCACGCTGCTGCACGATCGCCTCGACGAGAACTCGCACAAGCACGCGCAGGGCGTCTCGGCCGACCTCAAGTTCGCGGCGCGCGAGGCCGTGGAGCTGCTCGCCAACGAGTGGGTCCATTACCAGCGCACCACCGCCAAGAAAGCGCTGCACGGCGAGCGGGTCGCGCGCGAGCTGACGGAGGAGTGCCTCATCTACCTGTACCGCCTCCTGGTCCTCTTCTACGTGGAGGCGCGATCGGGCGAGCTGGGGCTGCTCCCGATGAACAGCGAGGAGTACGCGCGGGGCTACAGCCTCGAGGCGCTGCGCGACCTGGAGCAGGTGGCGCTGGGGCCGGAGTCGCGCGACGGCTTCTTCTTCGACGAGAGCCTGCGCCGGCTGTTTCGCCTGGTGAACGACGGGTTCTCGGGCACGAAGCAGCTCTCGTTGCCGGTGCGTCCGGCGGCTTCTGGGGCCCCCGGCGATGGCGCCGCGGACGTGTCCAGGACCGAGGCGGGCAAGGACCAGCGCGGCTTCCGCATCGAAGGGCTGCACAGCCCGCTCTTCGACCCGCGCAGCACGCCGCGCCTCTCCAAGGTGCGCCTGCGCAACGAGGTGCTCCAGAAGGTCATTCGCCTGCTGAGCCTCACGCCCGAGGCGCGGCGCGGCCGCGGAGCGAGGGTGTGGGGCCGCGGGCGGATCAGCTATGCGCAGCTCGGCATCAACCAGCTCGGCGCGGTCTACGAGGGATTGCTCTCGTATACCGGGTTCTTCGCGCGCGAGCGCCTGTACGAGGTGCACCGCGCCGGGGTGCAGGACAAGGACGCGACGCAGCAGGCGTGGTTCGTGCCGGAGCGCGAGCTGGTCCGCTACAAGGACGAGGAGCTGCTGTTCGATGAGGGCGGGCAGAAGAAGCGCCGCAAGTACGAGCCGGGGACGTTCATCTACCGGCTGGCGGGGCGCGACCGCGAGTCCTCGGCCTCGTACTACACGCCCGAGGTGCTCACCCGCTGCCTGGTGAAGTACGCGCTGCGAGAGCTGCTGGAGGGAAAGTCGGCCGAGGACATCCTGGCCTTGACCATCTGCGAGCCGGCGATGGGCAGCGGCGCCTTTCTCGTGGAGGCGATCGACCAGCTCGCCGACGCTTACCTGGAGCGGCGCCGCAAGGAGCTCGGCGGGATCGCGCTGCCTCCCGACCAGTACGCGCTCGAGAAGCAGCGGGTGAAGAGCTACCTGGCCGAGGCGCGCTGTTACGGCGTGGACCTCAATCCGATGGCGGCGAGGCTGGCGGGGGTGTCGCTGTGGCTGGGGACGTTGCACAAGGGCCAGGCGACGCCGTGGTACGGCGCGCGGCTGGCGGTGGGCAACAGCCTGGTGGGCGCGCGGCTGGAGGTGTGGGCCGCGGAGGACTTCGGCACGGACGAGGAGCTGGCCAAGGCGATCGCGGCCACGGTGAAGAAGCACGGGGCGGCCGACGATCTGGAGGCGCAGCTCGAGCTGGTGCTGGCGGCGCACGAGGGCAAGCACCCGGAGGCGGTGGCCGAGGTGCGGAGCCGACTGGAGCGGGTGAAGCGGCTGGCCGGGGCGCCGGCGGAGGGGGAAGAGGGGGCCGGGGACGACGGGGGCGAGGCCGAGGCGAGCGAGGCGGAGCTGGCGGCGGCGCAGCGCAAGGAGGTGGTGAAGGCGCTGAAGAAGCTGGCGACCGAGCTGAAGCTGCCGCGGCACCACCGGCGGCCGCCGCGCAAGGTCGAGGCGAAGGCCGTCGTCGCCGGGGAGCGGCCGGCGGGGAGCGTGTGGCACTTCCTGGTGCCGGACGCGGGGATGTCACCGTTCGAGGACGACAAGGTGGTGGCCGAGTTGGCGCCAGAGGCGGTGGCGCGGCTGAAGGCGTGGCGGAAGGACATCGAGGAGCCGTGGAGCGCGGTCGACGTGCGGCGGCTTCAGGCGCTGTCAGCGCGGGTGGACGCGCTGTACCGGGAGGCTACGGAGGAGCGGCGGCGGGTGCTGGCGATGTGCACGCCGGCAGCGGGCGTGTGGGGGAGCGATGCGCTGGAGAAGGCGCTGCCGACGCTGGAGAAGCGGGCGGAGCTGCTCGCGGGGCTGAAGCAGCCGGGGAAGGCGTACTGGCGGCTGGAACGGGTGATGAACCTGTGGGCGGCGTTGTGGGCCTTTCCGCTGGAGCACAGCGCGCTGATTCCCAAGCGGGAGGCGTGGCTTCGGGCGGTGGAAGAGGCGCTGGGGGTGGACGCGGGGGCGCCGGCCGTGGCGGTGGGGCAGATGTCGCTGGGGATCTGGCCGACAGATGCGGATGACGACGCTGGGGAAGAGGCGCAGAAGGGGGTGGCGACCTTGTGGACGGTGGCGGAGGAGGCGTGTGCAAGGCTACAGCCGTTGCACTGGGAGCTGGCGTTTCCCGAGGTGTTTATCGAGGGCGGCGGGTTTGATCTGATCGTGGGGAATCCACCGTGGCTCAAGGTGCAGTGGAACGAGCAGGTGCTCCTCGAAGAATACGATCCGCGCCTGACACTTGACGGTGCAAGCGCAAGTGATGTGGCCCGCAAGCGACCGGCTGTGCTGAGCTCAGCCGCACGCGTCCGAGAGTATCTGATGGAAGCCACGCGGCTTCAAGGTATGCAGGCGTTCCTTAACTGCACCACGAACTTCGAGTTACTCGTCGGAGTGAAGACCAATCTGTACAAGTGTTTCCTGGCACGATCCTGGACGATCAGCTCGTCGCATGGTGTGGCAGCGCTGATTCATCAAGATGGCGTATTCGACGACCCTCTGGGGCCGGCCTTTCGGGCTGAAGCCTATGTCCGGCTGCGCTGGGTGTTTCGCTTCAAGAACGAGCTTCAACTGTTCGGTGACGTCCATCATCTGCGTCCTTATGTGGTTACAGTCTTCGCTGGTCGAAAGAGCCAGCCCGATTTCTGCATGATCGCCAATCTGTTCCACCCGCGCACCATCGATGCCTGCTTGGAGCACGACGGGTTCGGAGCGGTGCCGGACATCAAGACCGATGACGGTGACTTTGATACTGCCGGGCACAAGAGTCGAGTTGTGCGTGTTTCCGAAACTGACCTTATCCTGTTTGCACAGTTGTTCGATAAGCCCGGCACGGCACCAAGCCGGGCACGGCTGCCTCTGGTGCACAGCACAGAAGCGCTGGAGGTGCTCCGGAAACTGGCAGCGCATCCACGGCGCCTCGGAGATCTCGGACCGCGAGTCTTCGGCTCTGAGGGTTGGAACGAGACTGCGGCACAAAAGGATGGCACGATTCGTCGTGAGACGCGAGACCCCAAGAACGCACGAGAGTGGATCCTATCGGGGCCGCATTTTTATGTTGGCACGCCCTTCAACAAGTCCCCAAGGCCGGGGTGCAAGAACAACCAAGACTACGATCTGGTGAACCATGGCCTAATTCCAGACGATTACCTGCCACGGACGAACTATGTGCCCGCACTGAGCGCGGGTGAATATGCGCGGCGTATTCAAGTATTTGGCAACCGGCCGGTGACTGCTTTTTACCGGCATGTGAATCGAAAAATGATTGCTGTTACTGGCGAAAGATCTCTTGTGGCGGCGATTATTCCTCCCGGTCCTGGGCACATCGATGGGGTTGTTTCACTGGCGTGCGCCAGTTCTTATGAGCTGCTCTTGTTGTCGGCGATGAGTTGTTCGTTGCCGATTGACTTCTTCGTGCGCTCGTTAGGACGTACGAATCTACATCCCGCCAGTCTAGGCCTGCTCCCGATGTCGCGGCCACTGTCAGTCTTCGCCGGCTCGCTTGCAGCCCGCACTCTCCGTCTCAACTGCCTTGCCAAACACTACGCCGAGCTTTGGAACGAAATCTGGTCCCAGGTCGCCGCCGCCCCCGCTTGGTCGATCTCCGACCCCCGCCTTTCCCCATGGCCGACCCGTTCCACCGCCTGGCACCGCCACTGCGCCCTGCGTAACCATTTCGAGCGCCGCTGGGCCCTTGTCGAGATCGACGCCCTCGCCGCACTCGAGTTGGAGCTCACCATCGACGAGCTCTGCACCATCTACCGCACCCAGTTCCCCGTCCTCCGCGAGTACGAAAAGAACACCTGGTACGACCGCAACGGCCGCATCGCCTTCACCACCAACCGTGGTCTCACCGGCGTGGGCCTCGATCGCAAGGCGTTCGAGCTCTGGCAAGCCTGCCTCATGGAAGGCAAACGCCTCCCCGACGACTTCGACCGCCAGCAGCTTGAACCCCCGTTCGACGTCCGCGACCGCGAGGACGACATGCGCACCGCCTACGCCTTCTTCGCCGAACGGCTCGCGTCCGGCGCGACGCAGACCCCTCCGGCCCGCTCCGCTGGCCGCGCTTCCACCTCCTCGAAGGCCGCCCGCGCGTGATTCCCCACCTCGTCGCGGCCGAGATCCGCGAGACCCTCCTCGATTACCTCCGCAGCACCTGGCAGCTCGCCGACCGAGACCTCGAGCGCGCCCTCCTCGCCTTCCTCTCCGACGAACGCGGCATGTTCAAGGGCCCCTGGGTCCGCCTCGGCCTCCCGTTCGCCCTCGCCCCCGAGGGCGCCGACATCCCCCTCGACGTCAAGCCGCCCTACCGGCCGTACCTCCACCAGCTCCTCGCCTGGCAGCGCCTCTCGTCCCGCAACGGCCACGAGCCCGAGGCCACCCTCGTCACCACCGGCACCGGCTCCGGCAAGACCGAGTGCTTCCTCTATCCCATCCTCGATCACGCCCTGCGCTCCTTGAACCGGCGCGAGAAGGGCATCCAGGCGATCCTGCTCTACCCGATGAACGCCCTTGCGGCCGACCAGGCCCGGCGCATCGCGGGCATCGTCCACGGCGACGAGCGCCTCCGCGGCCGCCTGCGCGTCGGCATGTTCGTGGGCGGCCAGGGGCAGCACCGCGAGATGGGCGCCTCTCATTGCATCGACGACAACGACCACCTCCGCCGCAACCCGCCGGACATCCTCCTCACCAATTACAAGATGCTGGACCTGATGCTCCAGCGCCCCCGCGACGCGGGCCTGTGGGCTCACAACGCGCCCGGCCGGCTGCGCTATCTGGTGCTCGACGAGCTGCACACCTACGACGGCGCCCAGGGCACCGACGTGGCGTGCCTGGTGCGGCGGCTGGGCGCGAGGCTGGGGGCAAGGCTGGGAGGAGCAGATTCCATCTGCCCGGTGGGCACGAGCGCCACCGTCACCGGCGGGGCGGATACGACGGACGAGCTCCTCAGGTTCGCGTCGCGGGTGTTCGATCGCCAGTTCGCCGAGGACGCGCTGATCGGCGAGGCGCGGCTCTCGGCGGCCGAGCTGTTCGAGATGTTCGGCGCCGAGGGCGCGGGCGCGCTGCCCACAGGCGACGTGGCGCGGCTGCTGCCAGCGCCGCAGGAAGAGGCCGACGCCCACGTGCGCGCGGCGGCCAGGGCGTGGTTTCCCATGGATGCGGCGCTGGCCCGGGCGGCGGGCGAGGACTTCCGCGTGCGGCTCGGCGAGGCGGTGCTGCGGCACCCGCTGGCGCGGGCGCTCGTGCGGACCGCGGGGCAGCGGCTCTTGCCCTGGGACGCGATCTGCCGCGAGGTGCGGGCCGGGACGCCCGCGCTCTCGACGCGCCCGGAGGGCGAGGGCGAGGCGCTGCTGACGAGCCTGCTGACGCTGCTCTCGTGGTCGAAGCGGCAGGTCGGCGTCCGGCGCATGCCGCTCGTCAGCGTGCAGGTGCAGCTCTGGGTGCGCGAGGTGCGACGGCTGCTGCGCGAGGTGACGGCGGCGGGCGCGGCGCCGCGCTTCCGGTGGGTCGACGACGGGCCGGGCCCGGAGGCGACGGCGGCGCTGCCGACGGCGTACTGCCGCGAGTGCGGGCACGCGTCCTGGGTGACGGTGACCGACGGGTTCGGGGGCAAGATCGAGCTCGACTACGGCGTGATCGCGCAGGCCGTGGAGCAACGGAGCCCGGAGGTGCGGTACCTGCACCACGACGCCAGCGCGCGGGCGGACGACGGGACCGCGCCGGCGCGGTCCATGCTGGACCTGGAGAGGCGGGAGCTCCTGGCCGAGAACGAATCGGGCCCGGGGCGCCTTCCGGTGTTCGCTCAGCAAGACGAGCCAGACGGGAAAGGCCGAGGGCGGCAGCGGTGCCCGGCGTGCGGCACGCGGGACGCGATGCGATTCCTGGCGTCGCGCAGCGCGAGCCTGACGAGCGTGGCGGTGGGGCACCTGTTCACCACGCCCCTCAACACCGATCGGAAGCTCCTGGCGTTCAGCGACAGCGTGCAGGACGCGTCGCACCGCGCGGGGTTCTTCGGGGGGCGGACGTACCGGTTCGCCCTGCGCTCGGCGCTGCTCGCGGTGGTGCCCGAGGAGGGGGCGATCCCGCTCGCGGCGATCGGCCCGGCCATGGTGGCGCACTGGCCGGCGCGCCTGGCCGAGGGGCGCTGGGATCCAGACGCCGCGTTCGTGGCGGCGTTCTTGCCACAGGACCTGGAGTTCCTCGAGACAAACGTGCTGTGGCAGCAAGCGCAGGACGATTACGAGGCGCGGGTCCGGGAGGCCGAGGCACGCGGGGAGATGCTCGGCGAGGCGTCGCCGCGGCCGCCGGAGGCGCTGGTGGCCGCGGTGGGGGAGCGGCTGCGGTGGGAGGCGACGCGGGAGCTCGGCGTGGCGTCGCGCATCGGGCGGACGCTGGAGCAGTCGGGGTGCCTGGCGGTGACCGTGGATCCGGCCCGCTTCGAGCGGGCCGTGGCGCGGGCGGCGAGCATGCTGCCGGAGAAGCTGGGCGTGCTGCGAGGCGCCGGACCGGCGGCGTTCGCGCGGATGATCGCGGGGCTCGTGACGCGGCTCCGGCTGCGCGGCGGCGTGCTCGATCCGTTCCTGGAGAGCTATGTCGAGAACGCAGGGGAGCCGTTCTTCCTGAGCAAGCAGCGCGCGCCGCTGCTGTCGCCGTTCGGACGATCTACGTCGCGGCCGAGATTTCTCACGAGCGAGGCGAAGCCCAGGAGATTCGATAGCGTCCAGCCGGCCGAGAAGCGCACCTGGCTGACCGACTGGCTGGGGCGTGCGCTGGGTGTGGAGCTCGCTCCGGACGAGGCGCGCGACCTCGGCGCGGCGCTCGCGCCGATCCTGGTGCAGGCCGGGATCTTAGGCGAGCGGGCGATGGGCGCGAAGCACAAGGCGTGGGGCCTGCTGCCGGAGGCGCTGTGGGTGAGCCAGGGGCACGCGTGGCGGCGGTGCGCGGCGTGCGGGAACGCGCTCGCCACGGTCGCGGGCTCGGTGACCGATCCGCTCGGAGCGCCGTGCCTGCGGTACCGGTGCGATGGGCATTACGAGGCGGTCAGCGACGACGAGGGGCGCGCGGCGGCGTACTACCGGCGGTACTACGCGCGGGCGTCGCTGGGCCTCGTGTTCCCGCGGGAGCACACGGGCCTGCTCGGACGCGCGGAGCGCGAGCACCTCGAGGTCGAGTTCAAGGAGCGGCCGCGCCCGAACGCGGCGAACCTCCTGTCGTGTACGCCGACGCTGGAGATGGGCATCGACATCGGCGACCTGTCGGCGACGCTGCTCTGCTCGGTGCCGCCCAGCCCCGCGAGCTACGTGCAGCGGGTCGGGCGCGCGGGCCGCGAGACGGGCAACGCGCTGCTGATCAGCTTCGCGGCGACGCGGCCGCACGACCTCTACTACTTCGAGGATCCGCTCGCGGTCATGGCCGGCGCCATCCACCCGCCGGGCTGCTTCCTCGATGCGCCCGAGGTGCTCAAGCGGCAGGCGCTAGCGTTCTGCTTCGACCGGCTGGCGCGCGAGGGGCACAGGATGCCGGGGCTCATGCGCGAGGCGCTGGGCGACGCGGCGCCGCCGTTCCCGCAGCGGGTGCTGGCGGCCATCGCCGAGCGGCGCGACAGCCTCAAGGCGGGGTTCCTCGAGCTGTTCGCGCGGCAGCTCACGCCCGAGTCGAAGAAGCGGTTGGAAGCGTTCTTCGAGCCCGAGGGCGACGGCCTCGCGCCCGTCGAGCGACGGCTTGTCGAGGAGATCGCGGGCGCCCGGGCGCAGCGCGAGGAGCTCCTGTCGCGGGTGAAGCGGCTCAGCGCGCGCATCGAGAAGGTCCAGAACGACGAGGCGGAGCGCAAGAAGCTCGAGGATCCCGAGCGGGAGATCGCCGACCTGCGCTTCGAGAAGAGCTACGCGTCGGCGGAGCTCACCGGCCTGCTGGACGAGGACTTCTGGGGGTTCCTCTGCGACCGCAGCGCGCTGCCGAACTACGCCTTCCCCGAGCCAGGCGTGAAGCTCGACGCGTACGTGCGGCGCGAGGGCGCCGCGTCCGCGGTGCAGCGCCTGACCTGGGTGCGGCCGCCTGCCTCGGCGATCGCCGAGCTGGCGCCGTTCAACACGTTCTACGGGAGCGCGCGGCACGTTGTCGTCCAGAACCTCGACCTCAAGCACGGCGGCGCGCCGGGGCAGTGGCAGCTCTGCGAGCAGT
Source organism: Sorangium sp. So ce406 (assembly GCF_051474675.1). Classification (NCBI taxonomy): domain Bacteria; kingdom Pseudomonadati; phylum Myxococcota; order Polyangiales; family Polyangiaceae; genus Sorangium; species Sorangium sp. So ce406. The sequence goes on from NZ_CP150340.1 coordinate 4,340,751, forward strand.
GCCACCACATGGCCGAGGTCGCGAAGCAGCCCGACCCGATGCCGGCATGCTGCCCGGCCTGCGGCGCGGACGGCTGGGGCGAGGTGGGGCGGCGGCGATGGCTCGCCCCGATGACGCACGTGCGCGCCTTCGCGCGGCACCGCGACGCGACCGTGGGCGACGAGAACGAGGACCGCGAGCGGGCCTACTACGAGGCGCACAACTTCTACGATCCGGCGGGGAACACGCCGCTCCACGCGTGGGTGAACCGCGACGCGGGCTTCGGCTTCGAGCTGCTCCCGCGGCTGACCCTGCGCCGGATCAACTTCGGCCCGCGCGACCCGAGGGCGAACCGGGTCACCGTCGCGGGGCGCGAGCTGCCCGAGGTGAACTTCGTTGTGTGCGCCGACTGCGGGCAGGTGCAGCAGCCGGTGGATCGCGCGTCCGACCAGGGCTGGCCGAGCCACTGGACGACGTGCTCGAAGCGCAAGGCGCCGAAGGACAAGCAGGACTTCCGCGAGATGCACCTCGTGCGGCGGCTGGAGAGCGAGGCGCTGCGCCTGGTCGTCCCGATCTCGCAGCACGCGTGGGCGACGCGGCTCCCGAACCTGCGGGGGGCGCTGCGGCTGGGGTTGCGACGGTACTTCGGGGGCGATCCGGACTTCTTGCTGGTCGACAGCTACGACGAGCCGTTGCCGTGGCAGGAAGGGAGGCGGCGCTACCTGGTGGTGCTCGATCTCGTGCCGGGCGGCACGGGCATGCTCGTGGACCTGGCGTACGGCAAGGGGGCGAAGCTGCGGCAGGTGTTGCTGCTGGCGAAGGAGGCGCTGGAACGCTGCCCGTGCAACCAGCGAGGCGACGAGGCGAAGGCGTGCCACCTGTGCCTGTACGCGTACCGCGAGCAGGAGGCGCTGCCGCTGCTCGATCGCGCCGTGGCGCTGGACGAGCTGGACAGGCTGCTGGCGAGCTTCGAGGGGCTGACGCTGGGCGAGACCGTGGGCTCGCTGGCCCAGGAGGCGGTGCTCGAGAGCGAGCTGGAGGCGCGGTTCCTGGAGCGCATCGACGCCTGGGTGCGCGAGCAACAGGGGGCGAAGGGGGAGGAGCCGGCGCCGTCGTTCGAGCGGCTCGACGCGGGGTCGTGGCGGCTCTGCGTCGGCGGGCGGCGCTGGTTGCTCCGCGCGCAGGTCCCGGTCGACGAGGACCAGGCCGAGCACCGCTGCCGGCCGGATTTCGTGCTGTACCCGGAGGCGCAAGGGCGCGGCGTGTTGCCGATGGCGGTCTTCCTGGACGGCGCCGCCTACCACGTGATGCCGGGCGCGCCGCGCGCGCGCATCGAGGACGACCTGCGCAAGCGGCTGGGCCTGTCGCGGCCGGGGCACTTCCTGACGTGGTCGATCACCTGGCGCGACGTGAACGAGCACGAGGCGAGCACCACGACGAACGCCGTGCCGCCGTGGTGGCCCGACGCGGCGTTTCGCACGCAGCTCGGCATGCTCGCAGCAAAACCGGCGCTGAAACTGGACGCGCTCTTGCCGGTCCTTGACCGCGATCCGCTGACAGGACTGCTCGCGCACCTGAGAGATCCGTCGAAGCTGCGCTCGCTGGCGGCGCTCTCGGCATTCATGCTGTTGCACCAGCGCGGCAAGCAACTTCCGGCGGCGCGTGCCGCAGGGCACCACGACGATGCCCGCGAGGCCGACGTGCCCGCGGTGTCGCCCGCCGAACCGGTGCCCGGCGGCGACACCGTGCTGGCCAAGGCGGTGGTCGGGACCGACGGCGAGGCGCTGCTCGTCGTGAGCGCTCCGCGCGAGGCGCTCGCGGCGCTGACGACGACGCCGGAGCGGGTCAGCCTGACGCTGCGGCTCGACGACCGGCACGAGCGGCGGAAGGCGCCCGGGTTCCAGACGGTGTGGCGGCAGACCCTGCGCGCCTGGAACCTGCTGCAAGCCCTGCCAGGCGCACAGATCGCCAGCTCTGAGCAGCTCGCCGATCAGACGGGCGGCGAAGCCTCGACCGAGGCCGCGCGCTCGGCAGCGGCGAGCGAGGCGCCGCCGCGCAGGGCCGCGAGCGCGCGGCCGGCGGCGGCGCTGTCCGACGAGGCCGAGGGGGTGCTCGCCGAGATCCGCGACGAGCAGGCGCGCGCCGCGGTGCGGGCGGTGCTGCTGGCCGGCGCGCCGGTGCCGGCTGTGCCGTACGAGACAATGGTGGGATTGCGCGGTAACGCGGGTGACATCGAGATCGGGTGGGCGGAAGCGCGGGTGGGCGGCTATCTCGACGAGCAACGCGAGACAGCCGATATCCTGCGTGCGCTCGGCTGGACGCTGTTCCCGATCGAAGCCGGGTTGAACGAGGCCGCGCTGCTTCGGGCGCTGCGCCCTGAGGAGGCATGACCACGATGCAGGTGGCGATCGCGCGAGACTACTTCCCGGCGTATGCGCGGCTTCCACGCAAGGCGCAGCACAAGGCCGACGAGTTTCTGCGGAAGTTCACGACCGACTCCACGCAGGCGTCGATCCACTACGAGCCCATCCGCGGCGCACAGGACAAGCAGCTCCGCTCCGTGCGCATCGGCGACGATTACCGCGCCATCGTGCGGGCTCCCGAGCGGGGGGACGTCTTCGTGCTGCTGTGGGTGGACCACCACGACGAGGCCTATCGCTGGGCAGCGTCGAAGCGCACGGCCGTGCACCCGGCGACGGGCACCTTGCAGCTCTACGACGTAGACGCGGCGGCGCAGGTGGTCACGACGCTCGGCGGAGCGCAGGGCGTCGCTGCTGCTCCGGCGCCCGAAACGCGGCCGGCGAAGGGCGGCCTCGAGCGGCCAGCGAGCGCGGCGGACACTGACGGCGCGCGGCTGTTCGCGGCCTTCACAGACGACGACCTCTTTCACGGCGGCGTCCCGCGGGCGCTCCTTCCCGCGGTGCGCGCCATCGCCTCGGAGGCCGAGCTCGACCAGCTCGCGCCCCACCTTCCTGCCGATGCGGCCGAGGTGCTCACCGGTCTCGCGGCCGGCCTCACGCTCGACGCGGTGCTGGAGGAGATCCTGGGCCGCGGCGCTCCGAAGGGCCCCGAGGCAAAGGCCGACGTGGACCCAGCCGACGTGGCCGCGGCGCTCGAGCGTCCCAGCACGCAGCAGCAGTTCCGGTTGCTCGGCGCCGACTTCGACCTGGAGAGCGCCCTCGCGCATCCGCTCGACGTGTGGCGCGTGTACCTCCACCCCAGGCAGCGCGTCCTCGCGCGCGCCCGCACCAAGGGGCCGATGCGCGTCACCGGCGGCGCCGGGACGGGCAAGACCGTCGTCGCGCTCCACCGCGCCGCGTTCCTGGTGCGCGACGTCTTCGTCAAGCCCGACGACCGCCTGCTGTTCACCACGTTCACGGTCAACCTCGCGTTCGACCTGCGCCGGCAACTCGAGAAGCTGCTGGAGCCGCACGAGCTATCGCGCGTCGATGTGAAGAACATCGACGGGTGGGCCTCGGAATACCTGCGGAGCCGCGGCGAGTACGTCCGCCTCGCGACGAGCGAGACGCGGGACCAGGCCTGGCGACGGGTGATGGATATCTATGCGGTCCCAGGCTTCAGCCTGGAGTTCTGCAAGACCGAGTGGCGCGACGTGGTGCAGGCGCAGGACCTTCATGACGAGGAGGCGTACGTGCGCGCGGTGCGACTGTCGCGCGGGCTGCCGCTCGGGCGGCGCGAGAGACGGCTCTTGTGGCCGCTGTTCAGGGCGTACCGGCAGGAGCTCGAAGGGCTCGGTCAGATGGAGCCGATCGAGATCCTGCGGCGCGCGCGGCAGCGGGTCGAGGCCGACGGCGGCCCCCCGCGCTACCGCGCCGTGGTCGTGGACGAGACGCAGGATTTCTCGCTGGAAGCGCTGCGCCTCGTGCGCGCGCTGGCGGGGCCGGAGCACCCGGACGACCTCTTCCTGGTCGGCGATGCTCACCAGCGGATCTACGGCCGGCCGGTCGCGCTGAGCAGCGCCGGCATCAACGTGCGCGGACGTCGCTCGCAGGAGCTGCGCCTCAACTACCGCACCACGGCGGCGATCTGCCGCTGGTCGATGGGCGCGCTCGGCGGGGAGCAGGTCGACGACCTCGACGAGGGCACCGCGAGCCGCCGCGGCTACGTCTCGCTTCGCGAGGGGCAGCCGCCGTCGGTGCACACCTTCGAGCATGCAGCCGACGAGGTGGACTTCGTGGTCGGCGAGGTGCGACGGCTGCTGGCCTCGGGCACGCCGCCCGAGGGCATCTGCATCGCGGCACGGAGCGTGTTTGCGTTGCGGGATCGCTTCCTCGACGCGCTCATCCGCGACGGCATCCCGGCGGACCTGATCGACCGCGAAGAGCCTCGCCATCCGAGCGTGCGCCTGGCGACCATGCACCGGATCAAGGGGCTGGAATTCCCGGTGGTGTTCGTGGTGGGCGTGAACGCCGACGACGTGCCTTTCCGCTCACCGGAGCTCGAGTCGGACGATCCGGTCGTGGCGCACCGCGCCGAGGTCGCCGAGCGCTGCCTCCTCTACGTCGCCGCGAGCCGCGCGCGCGACGCCCTCTTCGTCACGTCGTGGGGCACCCCGAGCCCTTTCCTCGCCGACATGGGTCCGCCCCCGGCCGCAGTGAGCCCCCGGCGCCCCACAGTGCGTCCAGCGGCGGCCAGCAGCCTCCCACCGCCGCCGGCTCCGATTCCACCCGCGCCGGCGGTGGCGGCACCCGGGCCGGACGCGGCGCCCGCGCCGGCGGTGGGGGCACCCGAGCTGGACGCGGCGCCCGCGCCGGAGCCTGCGGCCGTCGCCGAAGCCCCAGCTTCACCAGCCTCCACGGAGCAGGCCGCGATGCCTCCCGTTGCAACGACGCCTCCCGCTGCAAAACCGGGCGAGACCCCGCTGCTTGCCCTGTCCTTGCCGGTGCGCCTCATGAACTGGGCTGAAAAGAAGGGCATCTCGACCCTCGGTGAGCTCTCGCGTATCCCGCCGCGCGATCTGCTGGCCGAGCGCAACCTGGGACGGAAGACCCTCGCCGAGACCCGGGTCGTGCTCGAAACAGCGCTCGGGTGCTCGTGGGAGGAGGCCGCAGCTGAAGCCGAAGCGGCAGCGCGCGCCCTCGCGGTGGGCGACGCATCCTCGCAGGAGGACCCGTTCGCCTCGAAGGAATGGGACGTCATGCGCCTGGCCTTGCCGGAACCGCTGGCCTCGGCTCGTGTCGAGGACGTGGATCTGCCGACACGCGTGGTGACGTACGCGCGCGCTGAGGGCATCGAGACCATCGGTGCACTTGCTGCGCGCTCGAAGGCGACCCTCCTGTCCGCCAAGAACATGGGACGCGCGTCGATTCCGGCGCTGGTGGAGGCGTTGCAGGTCCACATGGAGAGGCTTGAGGGCGTCCGGAAGAAGATGGACGCCGGCCTGCTGGAGTCGTGGAAAGCGCTTCTCCAGGAGCAGGATGCCGTGCGCCGCATGGCGTTCACGCGGCGAGTCGGCCTGGGTGCTCCGCCGGAGACGCTGCAATCGATCGGCGAAACGCTCGGCATCTCGCGCGAGCGAGCCCGCCAGCTCGAGAGCGCGGTGCTGATGGATCTGGGCCGTGAACGCTTGTGGCTCGGCGAGATACGGCGGCGGTTCGAAGCGGCGCTAAACGATGGCGTCGCCGCGCTCGATACCCTCGCGGAGGATCCGTGGTGGACCGGCATCGCGGCGATGCCCGCGGCGCTCGACTACCTGGGCGAGCGGCTGCTCGGCGGCGCGATGCGCGTGGTCGACGTGGACGAGCGTGTCTACCTCGCGCGGTGCGCCCAGACCGTGTTCGACGAGGCCGCGGTGGAGCTGCGAAAAAAGGCATCGGAGGTGCCTCTGCCCAGCCCGCTGTCTACGTTCCGAGCGCTCGCCGACGAGCTCGTGCCGACCATCGGAAAGTTCCTGGCCGACGTGGCGTTCGAGCGGCTGCGCGAGCGGCTCCACGTCGAGCAAGCCGACGGGGGCGTGGGAGAGGTCTCCGGTGCGGAGGCACGCGTGGTTGGTTTCGGTGCCGGCACCGCGGCAGTGATCCTGGCGGCGCTGCGGGCATCACCCACGCCCATGCGGGTCGAGGAGCTGACCGAGCGGCTGGGGCGGTGCCACATGCCGGACGAGGTGCTCTTCTTCGACCGCGGCCTGGTGGGCCTGGAGCAACACTTCCCCGATTTCCGCGGCTGGATGGCCAGGGTGGTGCCGCCGGCGCTGGAGGTACTGCAGCGCGAGCCGCCCGAGCGGCAGTGGCTCTCGAACGAGATCCTCGATGAGCTGCGCGAGTCGGTGGACTTGCCGGAGTGGCTGGACCACTGGCACCTCGCGGCGCTGCTGCGCAAGAGTGACCGGCTGCGATATCTTGGGCGCAATCGCTTCGCGCTGCTCGACGCACCCGATGAACGAGGGCGCATTCACTACCGCGACGAGCTGATCCGCATCCTTCGGGACCACGGCGGTCCCATGGTGCGCGAGGACGTCATCGCAGCGCTGCGCAAGAAGACGACAGCACCCGTCGGAACGGTCTCGCTCAACTTGCTGCGGCCGCCCTTCGTGAGCTGCGATGCCGAACGGGTGGGCCTGCTCGAACGGGACCTCCCCGGCGGCGCCGCTGCGCTCGTGGAGGCGCTGGAGCACGTGGCCGGTCTGCTCGAGCGGCGTGAGCGCGGCCTCGGGGCTGCCCAGCTCAAGGCCGAGATATCGCGGCTCTCGCAGAGCCACGCGCAGTGGTCGCTGGACATGTGCATGTCGGTGTTGCGAGGGGATCCGCGGTTCCGCCTGTCCCAGTCCGGCGCGGTCGGCCTCATGCAGTGGGAGAGCGTGCGCGTGCCGACCCGAGCGGAGATCGTCCGACAATGCCTGGACGAGGCCGATGGCCATGTGAGCGTCGAGGCGGTGCAGCGCCGCATCGAGGCCTACTACGGGGCTGCGCCGGACCGGGTCGTGGTGGGGGCGCTGGCCAACCGGTTCGGGGCGGTGCTGCGCGGCGACTGGCTACAGCGGGATGCCGCAGCCCTGCAGGCCTCCCGAAGGGTGAGCGCCGGAGGGGAGAGGACGGAGTAGGGCGGGCGATCCCGAGAGACCGCGCGCTGCGGCCGTCTACCCGGTGCCCGGAGTACGGAACCATCCGGGATGCCGGCACGACCGACCAGAACAGGCTCGGAAACGACGCACTGCAGCATAGGGCGTCCTTGGGGCCTGTCGCGGAACTTTGGCCACGGCGCCGGGCTGACCAGCCCTCCGCGTCGCCTCATCTTCGACCCAGCCGAAGCATCGGCTGGAAGGAGAGGACGATGAAGGGACGAAGCGCGTCGCAAGCTGCCGCCAACAACCGGTCCAACCAGATGAACCCGAACAACAGGGCCTACTGGAGTTCGCGAGGGCTCGCGACAGGGACGGAATCGTCGGAAGGAACCGGCACGCCACCTCCTGTGACCAACCCGGTCGAGGCGGGGGGCGCTACGCCGGAACAGCCGACGAAGGAACCGAAGAAGTAGTGCGAAGGGGGGCCGAGGCAACGCTCGCCTCGGCCCCTGGATTCCCAAGGTTCAACAATGGTCACCACATTTTCACCGCCGCTCTCCGGTGCCGTTCTCGATGTCTTGGTCGATGTACTCGACTTGCGACGATGGGATTCAAAGCAGATCCTCAGCAGCACGAACGCCCGTCGGTATCTCCGCGGTGAGCGCGTGAGCCGTGAGGCCGAGGCGGAGGTGCAGGTCGCCATCGTCGAGGCTCTTATCGCGGCGGAGCTCGTGCCGAGCACGCTGAGGGCCAGCGATCTATGTCCTGACGTGCCCGCTGGGGCCGACGGGAGCTCATCCGCAGTCATCATTGCATGGATGATTCGCGCCTATACGGATCATTGGGACGCGCTGGCTGGGGCCCTTCGCCGCCTTACTGCTCCTGTTGCCTTCCCGGATCATGCGGCGGGCGCTTGCCTTCGGCTCGTATCAATCGACCTCGCCGTCAGGGTGACAGCGGCTCTGTGGCTCATGCGACTTAGTGAAGAACGACCTCTCTCGGACTTCTGGACTAAATCGCGGGGTGTGAGTCTATGGCTTCGGAGCTTGCATGAACAGAGTGGCCTCACACGGGACAACCTCGCGAGGGCCGTCGGTGTTCACCAGAACACGGTGGATGGGTGGCTTGACGATGAAGCCCGTCCGACCTTTGAGAATCTGATGGATCTGGCGAACGTGTTCGCCGAGCATGGTGTGGCGTCTCGGGCCGCTCTCCTTCTAAGGATGAGGCTGGCTTTCGCCGCTCGCGACATCTTCAAGATAATTGAGTCTTCCGTCGGTACACACCAGGCGATCGGCATGTGCCGCCGGGTGATCGTCTATGCGAACGAGATGCTCCTCTTGCCGAGGGGAAGTGCCAAGTCACGCGAGGAGAACGACCACAAGATGAGGCTCACCCTCGTCCTTGGCGTGCTCGGGCGCAACAGCTTGGAGCTGGAGTGGGTCGCTGCGATGCTTAACCGCCTGTGGAAGCTCGAGCGCGACCCGGTCTGGCGAACGAGCATTCGTGCTGCAACGGGGTCGTGGTTCGCGCACCTCCAGGAGGTGACGGCCAAGCTGGGTCCCTTCGATGAGGAGAAGCTTGTCGAAGTCATCAGGGAGAAGCCGACGCAAGAGTACCTTGACTCCATCGTCTACCTGGTTCAGGCCAGCAAGGAGGAGTTGATGCACGAGCCTGGCTTCGCCGACGCGATGCTCAGCCAAGCCTCCGAAGGCGGAGCGCTTGCCGCGCTTGAGCTGAAGATTCATGCGACAGAAGCGTCAAACCGTGGGGATATTCTCGGGGCGATCGAACTCCTCCGCGCAAGCGTCGCTCAGGATCCGACAAGCCAGGAGATCCATTTCCGCTTGGGCGCGAACCTCTGTCAGATCGGCGACGTTGACGCTGGGCTAACGGAGCTGGAGATTGCCGTGCAGCTCGATCCTTCGTGGGACCGTTCGCGTGTCGAAATCGCCATCGTCCTCCTCAACGAGGGTCGCGATGACGAGGCTCTCGCCAAGCTCGAAGCGGCGAAGCTCGAGTTGCCCACCTCAAGCACATGGGTGCTGCTGCATCTCGCGTACACGTACGAGCGACTCGGGCGTAACCGGGCGGCCATCGAGACGTACGAGGAACTACTTGGGCTCAGCGCCAATCAGGCCGAGGCTCTAGACCGCGTCGCCCACCTCTACTTCGTCACCGGCGACAAGCGGACCGGAGCCGACCGTGCAAAGAAGGCGGCTCACTTGGGGATCACCACGGTATTCCGGGCCTGGCAACAAGGTTACTATGGCAAGAAGATGCCGACGGCGCGCCCCGTTCACGATGCTGGTATCGAACATTTGCTCCAGTTTTCGGACAGCGGACGACGTGGGAAGCGCGGAGCGTAGACCGCACCGATCGAACAAGCGCCAGGTGCGCCCTTAACCCCATTCCCGTAGAAATTGCGCGCTTGCAAATCCACAACGAGGTCGCTTCAGTCACCTTCCTCATCCTCGATCTCGTCCGCGTCGCTACCGAGCCGCTCCTTGGTCTTGTCGCGAGCCTCGGTGATAGTGGAGGACGTGAGCAGCAAGTCGATCATGGCCCACACACGCATGGCCTGCCTGATTTTATCGCCGGTCCTGACCTCTTTAGCTGGTTGAATCGCAGGGCCGAGCTTTAGCAGGTAGTGCGGCTCGATCTTCTGATTCTTTGCGTCCGCGAACACCTCACGCGGGTTGGCGAACACTTCATGGTCGTCCACATGGTGGATGCTCTGGAGCCGGCCGTCGTAGCGGAACGCGATGTAGTTCGGGGGTGACGAGGGCCAGCGGCCCTTCGTGGGGAAGAAATAGCGTCGTCGTTTGATTGCGACCTCCTTGAAGTCAAGGCCCCACACCCCACCGTCGCCCAGTGAAACGACGTAGACCATGTTCGAGCGAACGTTCTCCATGCCGAGGATCTCCACGAGGTAGGTGTCGAACTCGTCAAGCAGGTGCTTGGTCCGGTTGCTCTCTGCAGGCCGTACTTTCCGAACGATGTCGCGGATGCGTCGCCACGTAAGGTGCCGAACTGGCACATCCATCAAGGCTGAGGGGAGCGCCTGCTCCGCGTAGGCCTGCGTGGCATTGGTGACCGCGACGAGCACCTTCGTCTTCGCGGCGGAGGCGCTCAGCTTCGGCGCATACCTCAGTAGCTGCCCCACCGTCGGCAGGTGCGGGCCTCGCTTCGCCTCAAAAATGCCGTGGAAGGAGCCGGGCCACTGAAGCTCAAGGTCGGTACGACCGCCGGCCTCCGCGTCCTGAAGGCGTACAACGCCGTCGTTGCCAGTGCCCGGGATCCCGCCGACGATCTTCGTCAAACCCCTGGCAAACTTCGGTGAGCGCGAGGCTACGAAGCCAAGCGCGTACGTCATGTCGTCCTCTCGGTCACCGAGGAGGTCGAACATCGTGGCCACGGGCTGCCGGTAGCGCAGGAGCTTCATGCGAGCGGGATAGTAGACGAGGGCGGATGCCGAACCCAGAAATCCGGGGCACTACGCGGGCTCACGGGGCCTGCCTCCGGACTGGGCGTCGTCTCCGCGCTCGCCGCGTGGGAGCCCGTCGTCGCGGGCGACGAGGCACGGTTCGTCGCGTTCCTCGAGGCGGCGTTCGACGCCGAGGGCCCTGCGGAGCTCAAGATGTATCGCGCGCGCCGCGGGCGCCGCAGCCGGTCCTGCCAGAGCCCTACCGGCGCGGCCCGCCGGCGCCGTGCCCCACCTCGCCTCACCCGCATGTCGGCGCGACGGGCGCTGCATGCGCGTGTACTCGTCCTGCCAGCGGGGGCTCAGGCTACTCGATCTCGCGCCCCTCGCAGAGCAGATCGGGATCGGCTACAGCCTGCCTCATCTCTCGCGCGCGTTCGATTCACTCGCGCCCCTGGCGCGAACTCCTCGCTCAGCCGGGCCGCTTACCACCAGCACGTTTTTCTCCTGGGCGCAGGCTGATCACCGGCGCCTCCACCCGGGCCGCGGCATCCTGCGGAGCCTGCCCGAGCAGCCGCCCGATCGCCTCGTGCGCAACGCGCACCGCCTCGACATCTCCCGCCGCCGCCGCGATCCCCAGCCCCTGCCCGAGCTGCGCAACCAGCGCCACCCGCGCCGACACGGCAGGGGAGGGCACCACCGCCGCACCCCCGGACGCCACCTGCTCCGCGAGCCGCACCAGCATATCCACCCCGACGGCCTCACCCGCCGCGACCGCCCTCAGCGCCGCCACCGCCAGCTCCCGCGCCTGGCCTCCGTCTCCACCCCCACCTCCCGTCTGCCCACCTTCCTGCCCACTTTGCCCCTTAACCCCGCGAATTCCTTCAGCACCCCCAGGCTCTTTTAATCCGTAGGTCCAGGGTTCGAGTCCCTGTCGACCCACTGAATGATTCCGAGGGGTTAGACGCGAAACCTCAGGTGGAATCGAGGCGGAGGTGGGCAGCGGCGCTGCCCACCCGGGCGTCTGGCGGACGGCGCCCTTGATGGCCGTCTCGCTCAGGTGTGCGTAGCGGTGCGTCGAGGCGATCGACGTGTGACCTAGGTGCTCGCGGACCTCCTCGAGCGTCCAGCGGCGGCCCCACCAGCCGGCGACGAGCGAGCTGGCGCAACTGTGACGGAGGTCGTGCCAGCGGACCGGGCGCGAGATGCCGGCGGCGGCGAGGTGGCGGTCGAAGAGGTCGACCTTCTTCTGCTTCCGGCGGCCGGTCGGGAGGGTGACCATCTCGCTGCGGATGAGCGGGGTCTTGCCTTTCGAGACGCGGCCGCCCCGGGCGCCGGGGAAGACGAGGGATTCCGGGTTGTGGGGGGCGTAGCTGGGGAGGAGGGCGAGCCAGCGGCGGCAGACGTCGACGGCGTCGGCGGAGAGGTAGACGCGGCGGATCTTGCCGTTCTTGGGGGGCTGGTTCTTCGAGCCGAAGCGGACCACGACGAACAAGCGTTTGCGCGACTGCGTCGGGACCTCGCCGCCTCTGTTGCTCAGGTGCAGTCCCCGCAAACGCCTGTTCGTCGCCTCCGAGACGAACTCGAAGGAGCCCGACTGCGTGGCTTCACGGAACGTCGTTCCACGGAGCTGATAGCTCACCGTGAGCGGTACGGCGGCGCAGCGCGGGGCGGAGAGGTCGTTGAAGCGAGCATCGCGGTAGTTGGCGGGCCGGTCCATCATGAGGAGCGCCTCCGTCCCGAGGAGGCCGACCGACGATCCGCGTTCGGCGACGATCGCAAGCGGCCACAGCGTCTCGACGCGGAAGTGGGCGGAGTGGTCGCCGCCGTTCAGGCGGTGACGTACACGTGCAGGCGACTCCACGAGCTCGCCCGTCGCCACGATCTACACCTGGTTCTGGAGCTGACCTCGCTACCATGGGGATCTCCTCTTCGTGGTCCGGGGGGGGTGCGCCCCTCGCAAGAACGAAGATGCAGCGTCCCAACCATTCTCCGGTGGTGGGGGCCCCGCGTGAGGCCGGTGGCGCTCGCGCTGCGTTGACGCGACCCCCGGGGGCGGGTTGAATCTCCGGCCATGACCGTCGTTAGCCGCATCTTCGAACGGCTCCTCGATCTCCCGCCGGCGGAGACGCGCGACATCGTGGTCGAGCGCGATCTCCCGGTGCCCATGCCCGACGGCGTCACGCTGCTCGCCGACCATTACCGCCCGCGCATCGGCCCGAAGCGCCCCACGATCCTGGTGCGAACGCCCTATGGCCGGGCCGGCTTCTTCGGCCTCTTGTTCGGGCGGCCGCTCGCGGAGCGAGGGTTTCAGGTGCTCCTGCAGAGCTGCCGGGGCACCTACGGCGCAGGGGGGGAGTTCGATCCGCTCCGCAACGAGCCGGCCGACGGCGCCGCCACGCTCGCGTGGATCCAGGCGCAGCCGTGGTTCTCGGGCGAGCTGGCCACCTTCGGAGCGAGCTACATGGGGTTCGTGCAGTGGGCGATGGCCGCCGACGCGGGGCCGGAGCTGAAGGCGATGGCCACGCACGTGACCAGCTCCGAGTTCCGCAGCCCCATGTACATGGGCGGATCCTTCTGGCTGGACACGGCGTTGACGTGGACGCACATCGTCCACAATCCCGCGGAGTCGGTGCTCCGCGCGGCGCTCGCGATGATGAAGACCGAGAAGCTCGTGCGCGCCGGCGCCGCGCACCTGCCGCTCCGCGAGGCGGACACCGAGGTGATCGGCAAGCCGGCGAAGTTCCTCCGCGAGTGGCTGGAGCACGATCAGCCCGGCGATCCCTGGTGGAAGGCCGTGGATTTCAGCGAGCGCGTCCGCGAGGTGACCGCGCCGGTGTACATGCTCGGCGGCTGGTACGACGTCTTCCTGCCGCAGACGCTCGCCGATTACCAGCGCCTCCGCGGCGCGGGCCGATCGCCGCACCTGACGATCGGGCCCTGGACGCACAACGATCGGAGCTGGCTGTCGGTGGCGATGCGCGAGTCGATCGCCTGGTTCCGCGCGCACCTCCTCGGCGATCGCAGCGGGCTCCGCGATCTGCCGGTGCGGCTCTTCGTGATGGGCGCGAACGAGTGGCGGGATTTCGCCGAGTGGCCGCCGTCGGGCTACGCGGAGGAGCGCTGGTATCTACAGTCGGCGGGGGGCCTCTCCACGCGCGCGCCGATCGCCTCCGAGCCGGATCGATATCGCTACGATCCTGCGGACCCCACGCCGTCGGTGGGCGGCGTCAGCCTCAGCCAGAACGCGGGTCCGAAGGACAACCGCGCGCTGGAGACGCGCGCCGACGTGCTCGTCTACACGAGCGCGCGGCTCGATCGCGCGGTGGAGGTGATCGGCCCGGTGAAGGTCGTTCTCCACGTCGCCTCCAGCCTGGAGCACACCGATTTCTTCGCGCGTCTCTGCGACGTGGCGCCCTCGGGGAGATCGACCAACCTCACCGACGGCATCCTCCGCCTCTCGCCCGGCAGCCCGCCCGCCGAGGCCGACGGCACGCGCCGGATCGAGATCGATCTCTGGCCGACCGCCCACCGCTTCGAGCCCGGCCACCGCATCCGCGTGCAGGTGTCGAGCGGCGCCCACCCGCGCTTCTCGCGCAACACCGGGAGCGGCCAGCCTCTCGCCACCGCCACGCGCCTCGTCGCCGCAGACCAATCGGTCTACCACGACCCCACGCACCCCTCGGCGATCCTGCTCCCGGTCGAGCGCTGACGAGCGCGGATCGACCTGTCGGACCGCGCCGTGGCGACTTGCGCGTGCGTTGGGCGCCGGAGGAGGCCGGGGTTCTCATCAGGCCAGACTGATCGATAGCGGCGAGCGGAGCTCGCACGCATACCGTCAGAAGCGCCCCTTCGGGATGGTGCCAGCCATTCGAGGCGAATGGTCGGGGGCTGTTTGAATCGGGCGCCATCGTGCATCACATCGCCGCGGACTCCGGTGCTCTGGTGCCCCCGATCGGCACGACCTGGCCAGCACGGTCGCCTGGATGCTCGCCGCGTAATTGCACTGGAGCGACGAGGGGCACAATGGATCGCTCGGCGCGAATATTCAGTATATGGTTCACATCATAGCTTGCGCGGATCGTATTGAAAACCGACTCCTCGGGGCCTGGTGTCTCGACGGCTTTCGTTCCGTCGCCTTACAGGGGCAAACGAAGGAGCGAAGGAGCATCCTCCTCCCTGGAAAGCATTGAACGTGCCTTTCTGCGTCAAAAAATCATAACAAGAAGAGCCCGATCGTCCAGGCATAGGCTTGCACGACGAATATCCAACTGCTATTAGGTCCTGAAAGAAGCCCACGCCGAGCGTGCTGTCTTTGAGCCCGACGTCCTCCGTCTCGACGATGACGGAGTCGCAACGTACCCTCAGGTGTAAGCAAGCAGTAAAAGTCCGTCGGAAGTGCGGATCGGGCCTGGTGGGTCGCCCAGAGGGGAACTGATCCACGGATTGGGCCGCTACCTTTGTCCACATACTGAAAGGGAGTTAAGTGTTGCAGGCGATCTATGACGTGTTGATCGTTGGCGGCGGACACGCCGGTTTGAGCGCAGCCCTCACCCTCGGGCGCGCGCGTAAGAAGGTGCTTCTGGTCGATGGTGGACCCGGCCGGAATCAGGCTGCCGACGCGGTGCACAATTTTCTGTCTCAAGATGGTACTCCTCCACCGGTGCTCCGGAAGCTCGGTCGGGAACAGCTCGAGCCCTATCAGACCGTCACCTACACGGAGGGGCGGGTATCCGAGCTGGTCCGAAGAGGTAACCAGTTTTGGGCTCGCTTGGAGGACGGTAAAGAAATCCTGTCGCTTGCCGTCCTGCTCGCGGTCGGAATGGTGGATGAGCATCCGCGGATCGAGGGGTTCGAACGGTTCTGGGGTAAATCCGTCTTTGGCTGCCCCTACTGCCATGCATGGGAGTTTCGTGACCAGCCAATCGCTGTCATCGAGTCAAGTTCCAAAGGTCTGGGGGCATGTCGAATTTTGAAGAACTGGTCGAACGATGTCATGCTCTTCACTAACGGTGTCACGGACCTCGACCCTGAAGCTCTCGATCGCCTCGAGAAAGCAGGGGGTGCGGTCATCATCAAAAAGCGGGTTCGTGCGTTTGTGGGTGACACCGCACTGTCAGCCGTCGAGCTGGAGGACGGGGAGAAAATCCCACGAGAAGCAGTCTTGATGTTTCCCAAGCAGCACCAGATGCCGATCGTCCAGCAGCTAAGCCTGGATCTCACGGAGGATGGGTTCGTCCGGGTGAACGAACAGAGAGAGACTTCGCAGCGAAACATTTTTGCCGCGGGCGATCTGACCTCGCCTTCCCAATTGGCTATCATTGCCGCCGCGGAGGGCACCATTGCGGCGATTCAACTCGTTTATCGCTTTACCCCTTAGGGCCACCTGGCAGCTGTTACCCACGCCGGATCGAGAAGCTATGCTCATTCGTGGACTTGACGACAAGGATGCGTCCATTTGCGCTGCGCTGGTGCGTCAGGTTGGTTGGAACACCACCGAGGCGAGGTGGCGGTTACTGTTCTCCGTCGGCGACGCTTTCGGTCTCGAGCTTGACAACGGTGAGTTGGCGGGGACGGTGATACTCAACCGATTCGATGCGCTGGCCGTCATTGCAATGATGTTCGTGAGCGAGGCCCATCAGCGGCGCGGCTTGGGGCGAAGCCTGCTGCAACACGCGCTGAAGCAGGGGAGCGACATCGTCGTTTACTTGTTCGCATCGAGCATGGGACGGCCGCTGTACGAGCAGGTTGGCTTCATCGCGACGGGCGTGACCTCCGTGCGGCTCCAGGGTCGCGCGAGCTTGAGGCGCGCGGCCTCACGCGACGGGTTACGGAACATGACCGCCGCAGATATCGATGTGATTTGCGCGCTGGACGGAGAGGCGCAGGGAGCTTCGCGCCGTCGCCTGCTCGAAGCGTTGTTCGCCTCCTCCGACCGTGCGCTGGTGGTCGAGCGTGGCGGAGAGGTCGTCGGCTTCGGACTCTCGTCGTGGCCCACGGACATCCGCCAGCTCGGACCGATCGTCGCGCGGGCCGAAGAAGATGCCCGCACCCTTGCCACGGAGCTGGCTGCTGATGTATCTGAACCGCTGTGCATCGACATTCTCTCGGACCAGCGGACGATGCTAGCCTGGGGGCAAGCCGCTGGACTCGCTGTCGTTGATAATGTGCCACTCATGACGCTCGCTGGAAAGCAGCTGCCGGGACGGCGCGGACTCATTCGCTCCCTTGCTGGCCGTCCCTTTGGCTGAGCGGGCTGAGCTCATGTGCTCGACGAACGCGCGCGCGCTCGCGATGGCGTGGCAGCTCCTGTCGATCCACGCGAAGGGAATCGCACCGCAGAAACGCCCATCGACGACGTTCTCCAGGAGCAAGGACCACTGGTACGCTCCATGAGCGATGCTCATCTCCTCCCGAACACGCTGGAGGATCCGCGGCTCGAGGTGCAATGACATGCGCTTGGCGTCTTGAGCTAGACGTTTCGCGGCGTACATCCTCGCGATCTCGGCGTGGAGCTCGCCGAGGAAACCCAGCTCTTCCCAGACCATGTTTGCAAATGTGGCGTCGTGCGGAAGAGTCCGAGCAAGGACATCACAGAGCACCTCGCGAAGTCGCTCGGCCCTGTTCGCCTGCGGCATTCCCTGGAAATCGGCGTGACCGGCGAGCAGAGTCCAGATGTAGCGCCGGTACCTGCCCGTGCCGAATAGCCACTCCACGAGCTCGTCGCGCAAGGCTTCGGCGGAGCTCCCGAAGAACGGCTCGGAGATCGTGCGGTTGGGTCGAACAAATGGCTCGCTGTGCGCACGGCCATATTTCGCGGCGACGTTCTCGACGCGGAGGAGCTCGCCAGCATGCTGGAGCGCCTGGATCGCATCTTGTCGCTTGATGTCTTGCGCGGAGAGGAATCTCAGGAGCTCCCCAGACTCATCGGCGACGCGCGCCTCGCGCAGGACGGCGCGCCATTGACGCTCGGGGTAGAACATCCGTGAGGCGACGTCGACGAGGCGCCGCCCAGACGGACGGTCCAGAATCTGCCGCCGGATGGCGTGAGAAACCGCGTACCGGACGTTGACCAGCGCCACGGAGACGGCGCGATAGTCGTTGTCTTGGTCCGTACCGACCGCGACCTCGCCGTCGCTGCTCAGGACGCCCATCCGAAACGCCCGATAAACCAGCCCTATGCCTCGTACGCCGACCGGCCAGCACTCGGCGGCGCGCAGCGCGCCCATGCTCGACGCGCCGAGTACCAGCGCGCCATCGCGCACGATATCGATGACCTCGCGCGGCGATACGGCAAGCTCGTGCGAGAACACGCCGTCGATGATGACGAAGATGGCGCCGCCAAGCTCCCGGTCGCGGTACAGGTCTCCACGCACCACGGGGGCTCGAATCCGCGCACCAGGAAGCAGCTCAGCCACTGCGCTCGGTGAGATGCTCGGGCCGACGTAGACCCAAGGTGTGTCCGCGTGCGAGGTTTCGCGTTGCAAACGGTCAGATGTCACAGCAAGTGCCTCAACTGGCGCCAGGACGGGCGCTCGCCGCAGCTGGGCGGACCACTCATCCCTGGCACGATGATGCGAACGACGGGGACCTGGAGATCGGACCGGGTAAGATCCGCGACGATGCAACGCGTGAACCCCGCGCCAGCCAAGCGCTCGCAGACCTCCTCGAGGTCGCGCAGCAGGTCGCCCGACGAGCTGCTCCTGGCAGCGTCAAACGGGTGCAACTCTCGCGGATGATAGAAGTCGGCGAGTCTCTGCAAAGTCCATGTGCGGTCGATGGATTGACCGCCTTCGAAGGTATCGCGCGCACCCTGCATCGTGACGACGCGGCTCTGCACGGCCTCGGTCACGGCGCGGAGGACGGCGCGTTGCGGGTCGAGATCGGTCCCCCAGCCCGCAAAACGACGCTCAGCAGCGCCGTGGAGGCTCGGAAATGCCGGGTCCAGGATGCCTGCGGCGAAGGTGGACACCGCTGTGCTGTTGATCAGCTCTCCGACCGCGAGCCGCAGCCCAGCGCGAGTTATGCGATCACGCCATTCCTGGAACTCACCCGGGATGGTGTCGAGATCTATCATCTGACAGTGTGGCACGTCGTGGTCGTCGGACTCGGCGACCTCATCACAGAACTCGTGCTGCGCGACAGTGTCGCGTTCTATGACTTCACACAAGGCGTGCAACGCCGCCTCCGTGTAAGTATTCCCCGATGCGAGGCCGTTGGTGTGGGGCCCCGGATAGATCCCATCGCTGCCGGGGGTGATGACCAGGTCGACCGGCACCCAGACTTGCTGCCGCTGGATCAGGTCGAACGCCATCATCCAAGAGCATGCGCGGTCGGGCCGGTACACGCTCCGGAACGGCAGATCGCAGTCCTCGACGTCCAGCACCGCGTCGCCAGTGCTCTCGCGCTGCTCTTCGAAGGACGCGCGACGAACCTCGGTACTGGCGGGCAGGTCTTCCGCGCAGCACCGCTCGATGGCTTCCATGATCGCGCTCAGGCGCGCAGCGCGGTGGGTCAACCCCTTGCCTGCGTGGGTGGTGAGGTCCTTGGCGAGCGGCGTGACGGCCACCCAGCTTGGCAGCCCCAGATAGTCGAGCGGAGTCACGTCGACGACGCGCGTGATGGGTACCCGTCTGAGCAAAGGTCGTACCCAGACCTCCGTGTCATCAAACGACCGCGCGTGACCGGCGGGGCTCACGGCTGGTGTAGAGGTGAATCGATCGGCGGCGATCATCGAATGCGACTCACTACCCGGCAAGAAATACAATGATTCTCGATTCGTTCAATGCACGCCCGAGCGGGTCAGCCGCAGCGGCGGCTGCGGTGTCCCTGGAGAAATGTACAGTCGAAATGTCCATGCGGCTCAGGTGTCACTGACGAGAGAACGATCGGCAGAGCGCGCTCCATCCTGCCATGGAAAAGCCGCGAGGCACCTCTAGTTGAGCAGTTGAAAATTCGCGATATCCAGACCTGTTCAACGATCAGGGCTAGAGATCGGAATCACATCGGCATCAATCAATCGACGTGCCCCGCGACCACTCTCCTATACGTCAGGAGAGGCAGCTAGGTTCCTGCTCAGGCGCAGACAGTGGTGCTACCCTTGACGTTCGACTTGATCTTCATCGAACGCTTGGGCTGCGCGACATGAACCTGCTGGGCGTTTCCCTGATTATGCATGATGATACTCCTTCGTGGTTCTAGAGTGGCCTACAGGTCCGAGTGGACATGCAGTCCGCTCTAGTTGGTTGCAGCAACATGGCAGCACCTTACTGCGCATGCGCGTCATACCTTAAATGCTGGGATCGGCTTGTCAAGCTGAGCTTGGGCGGGCGCGCTCGACGAAATGCCTCCGGCGACAAGGCCGCCGAACAGGGCGCGCATGGGCGTCATGTGACAGATGTATTTCACTTGGTTCGCCATCTGGTCACACCGCGATATGTGCTGTGGGCTCGGTAGTGAAGAGCCCGTTTCATGTTTCATCGGCCAGCGCGGAGGCATCATTCTCAAAAGTGTAAACGCTATCGACGTCCAATCGATCGTGTCGCTTTTGTGGATATCTATTGTTGAGATGGAAATGGCAATCTGATCTCAGTAGGGGGCGCGACCCTCGCGCTGGGAGGACGCGCCCGGAGCACCGCGGCGGATCATCGAGGCCAGGTTCCCTCCGCCATGACGCCCTCTGCACCGGCGGGCCACAAGATGAGCCCGCCGCAGCCCGAGGCCCGGAGACAGGCGCACCCGACCCGCCCGCAGCCGTGCCGGTATCGTGTCCAGAGTATGCGACAACACCGTGGGCGACGCCAGACAGCGAGCTGGAACGGCGGCGTTCCAGACGTGAAACGATGCTGCCGCTGCTGCGGAGAGCCGAGCCGGGAAGCGAAGGCGCGGGCAGTGAATCTTTGCAGTCTTGCGTGGGCCCGGGGTGCATCAGGCCATACATTTCTCTTGCGCGACGGGGGAGGATCGGACAAGGATTGCCCTGTCGCATTGATTTGGCGTTTTGATGCCTCAATGCGTGACCTCATCCGGGCGATGCCCGGAGCGATGTGTGCATTGATGAAGCTGGCATCAGGGCGTTGATGGCCGGAGTAGCGTCAACTGCGCAACGAGCATCGGGGCGAGCGATGCCGCCCGGTCGTGGGGTGTCATGGCGGCCATGTAAGTGACGGTGCCCTCAGACGGTTGGCTGCGATGGCGCACGGGCGCCTGCGCGTGATGCGTTGCGAAGCTTCGACCGTTTGAACAGTCCTCTCGGCAAGGAATGTTCTGGCAGGCCCTCTGTCGGAATCAGGGTGTTGGTTGCAACGTACAGGCTCACAATGCTGACCACTGTTCTCAGGCAGAGGGCCTCGGCCCAGACCGACCGCTGCGCGTTCGTGTTCCTCGACTACGAACAGCTGCCGGCGGGCAGCTGTTCGTCGACCGCGATGACCTATGGTGAGCTCGACGTCCAGGCGCGCGCGATCGCCGCAGAGCTCCAGCGCCGGTACACCCCTGGGGACCGCGCTTTACTCCTGCTCCGCTCGGAGAGGAGCTTCATAGCCTCTTTCTTCGGATGCCTCTACGCGGGTCTCGTCGCGGTGCCTCTACCGCCGCTGCGATCCGGCGCGTCGCAGCTCTGGTTGCGGGCCATCGCCGAGCAATCTCGGGCTTCCGTCGTGCTGGTGGACGGGTCATGGCACGAGCACGTCGTCCCGCACGCGACGCGTCCCGCGGCGCAGGCTCTGGATTGGCTGCGCATGGACGAGATCGACCCTGCGCTCGCAGGAGCGTGGAGGGATCCGCAAGTCCACGAGGATGCGCTGGCGTTCCTCCAGTACACCTCTGGCTCCACGGGCGCCCCGAAGGGGGTGATGGTCTCCCATCGCAACCTGATGGTGACCTCCGCTGATCTGAACTGCGGCTGGGAGCACGAGGATGACAGCGTGATGGTCACCTGGTTGCCCATGTTTCACGACATGGGACTTATCTACGGTGTGCTCCAGCCGATTTTCAGGGGTTTTGTCTGTCACGTGATGAACCCCAGGGCCTTCCTTCATGAGCCTTTGCGATGGCTGGAGGCGATGTCGACCCTCGGGGGAACGCACACAGCGGCGCCTAACTTCGCGTACGATCTGTGCGTTCGTCGATACCGCCGCGCGGCGCCGCGGCGGCTCGACCTGAGCCGCTGGCAGGTCGCGGTGAACGGGGGCGAGCCGGTCGACGCGGCCACATTGAGCCGGTTCGTCGAGACGTTCGGCCCCAGCGGTTTTGGTCCCCGCGTGTTCGCTCCAGGGTACGGGCTGGCCGAGGGGACGCTCAAGGTGGCAGCCTCGGCGCGAGACCAAGGACCGATGCTCGTCGCCGTGGACAAGGCGGCGCTCGAGCGCGGCGCTGTCGTCTTCGACGAACCGTCGCCGAGCTGTCGAACGCTCGTGGGGAACGGGCAGAGCCACGCCGGCGCCACCATCCTGATCGTGGACCCCGAGACGCAGCAGCGCTGCCCAGCGGGGCGTGTCGGCGAGATCTGGGTCTCTGGGCCGATGGTCGCAGGAGGTTACTGGGAGCGACCGGACGTGACGGAACAGACGTTTCACGCACGTCTCTCCGGCGACGACGCGAGCGGCCCTTACCTGCGCACCGGTGACCTTGGCTTCCTCCACGATGGTGCGCTCTTCGTGACAGGGCGGCTCAAGGATCTCCTCATCATCCGCGGGTGCAACCACTATCCCCAGGATATCGAGAGGACGGTCCAGACGTGCCACCCGGCCTTCCGGCCCGGCCGGGGCTGCGCCGTGAGCATCCAGGTCGAAGGGGCTGAGGGCGAGGAGCGGCTGGCGGTCGTCCAGGAGCTCGACGAGGACGCGATCGGCCGCCTCGACTTCGTCGAGCTCGCGGCGACGGTGCGGCGCGCTGTCGCCGCGGAGCACGGCGTTCATGTCGCGCAGGTCGTGTTCTTGCATCCAGGCGCTCTCGTGAAGACCTCGAGCGGGAAGCTACGGCGCCGCGCCTGCCGTGATGATCTTCTCACGGGCCGGCTGCGGGAGGTCTGGCGCAGCGCTGTCGAGGACGACGGCGAGGCGACGGTCGAGGAGCGAGCGCGCCAGTTGATCGAAGGCGCTCTGCTCGGAGCGCCTCGAGTCGGCGAGGGGTCACTCTACGAGCTCGGCCTCGACTCCCTCCGCGCTGCGGAGCTCGTCGCCCAGATCGCGCGCGAGCTGCACGTCGAGGTTCCGCTGCAGCGGATCCTCTCGGCAACCACGCTGGGCGAGCTGGCGAGCGCCATCTCGGGGCTCGTCACGCAGGAGCCCCCTCAGGTCGACCACGCGCCCGAGCTACAGCCTGCTCCGCAGGACCGACACCGTCCCTTTCCTCTGTCCGATCTCCAGCAGGCGTACTGGGTCGGTCGCAGCGGGGCCTTCGAGCTCGGGAACGTCCGCGCCCACGCCTATCTCGAAATAGAGACGGCATGTGACGATGTGAACCGGCTCAGCGTGGCGCTCCGGCGGCTCGTGGCGCGGCATGGTCTCCTGCGAGCGGTGATCCTGCCCAACGGGGAACAGCAAGTCCTCGATCCCGAGAGTGTCGCTACGATCCCCGAGGTCGCCGTGTCGTCGGGCGATCCGGCGCAGCTGGCGTTGATCCGGCGCGAGATGTCGGACGAGCTGGCGCTGTCGGATGACCATCCGCCCATCGAGATGCGGCTTTCGCGCAGCGCTCTCCACGGCTCGCGCCTGCACCTGCGCGTGGATCTCACGGTCGCGGATTTTCGAAGCCTCCTCGTCATCTTGCGGGAGCTACGAGCGCTCTACGACGACCCTGATGCGGCGCTGCCTGCGCTGGAGTTGACCTACAGAGATTACCTCCTCGCGATGCACGCGATCGGTGGATCCGCTGCGCATCAGCGGGCGCAGCAGTACTGGTGGAGTCGGCTCGACGCGCTCCCGCCGCCCCCCGAGCTGCCGCTCGCCCGGAGCCCCGGCTCGATCGCTCGACCACGCTTCGCTCGGCGAACTCGGGTCGTCGAGCCCGGCGTCTGGTCGTGCCTCAAGGCCCGCGCGGCGCGCGCTGGGCTTACCCCTTCGGCGCTCTGCCTCGCGGTCTTCGTGGAGATGGTCCGCACATGGAGCGCTCGCGGCGACTTCACGATCACCGTGACGACGCTGAGCCGGCAGCCGCTCCACCCCCAGGTCGACGATCTCGTGGGTGATTTTGCGTCGACGGTGCTGCTCGCCGTGGACGCGGAGCCGGGCGCGGATCTGCTCGCCCGCGCTCTTCGCCTGCAGCGTCGGCTCTGGGAGGATCTCGAGCACCGCGCGATCAGCGGGATCCAGGTCCTCCGGGAGCGTGCCCGCAGGCGGGGAGCGGGCCGGTCGTCCGCCATGCCGGTGGTGTTCACGAGCACGCTGGGCGTCGATTCGCAGGGAGCGAGCCTCGAGTCCTTCGGTCGCCTGGTACACAGCGCGAACCCAACGCCGCACGTCCACCTGAGCAGCCATGTGCTCGAGAGCGGCGGGGCGCTCGTCGTCCATACCGACACCGTCGACGAGCTGTTTCCGGATGGCTTTCCGGAGGAGTTCCTCGCTGCCTTCGGGGCGCTTCTCGAGCTTCTGGCCGGCTCGGACGCCGCCTGGCACGCCCAGCAGCGTCGGTGGACGCCGCCCGCGCAGCTGGCGCAGCGAGCTGCCGTCAACGCGACCGAGCGCCCGCTGAGCGACGAGCGGCTCCACACGCGCTTCGTCGCGAACGCCAGGCTTCATCCGAACCGGACGGCGCTCCTCGCTCCGGCTCGAACGCTCTCGTATGGCGAGCTCGCCCGGCGTGCCGGTGCGCTGGCGCTGCACCTCCGAGACCTCGGCGCCACGCCGAACACCCTGATCGCGGTCATCCTTGACAAGGGGTGGGAACAAACGGTCGCCGTGCTCGCCATTTCCATGTCAGGCGCCGCGTATCTCCCGATCGAGGCCGGGCTCCCGGCCGCGCGGCGCCGGCTCTTGCTCGACGAGGGCGGCGTGAAGATCGTCGTGACCCAGCAGGCGCTCGTGGCGAGGCTGGATCTCCCCGAAGGGTCGCGCGTCGTCTGCGTCGATGAGGTCCCGCACGCCCTGGAGCTCCCCCGGATCGAGGACACGCAGACTCCGGATGACCTCGCTTATGTCATCTACACCTCTGGATCGACCGGTCGGCCGAAGGGCGTGATGATCGACCACAGGGGCGCCGTCAACACCATCCTCGACATCAATGATCGCTTCGCCGTGGGGCCCGACGACCGCGTCCTCGCGATATCCGCGCTCGGCTTCGATCTCTCCGTGTATGACATCTTCGGGACGCTGGCGGCGGGGGCGACCCTCGTCACGCTCGACGCCGACTCCGCGATGGATCCCGCGCGGTGGGCCTCCGCCGTCCTCGAGCATCGCGTGACCATCTGGAGCTCGGTCCCTGCGCTGATCCAGCTGCTCGTCGAGCGCGCGGAGGGGTCGCCAGCGGGGAGCGTGTCCGCGCTGCGCCTCGTCATGCTGAGCGGCGATCTGATCCCGGTGGGGCTGCCCGATCGGATCCGGGCCGCGTTCGGCGGCGCGCAGGTCGTGAGCTTGGGTGGCGCGACGGAGGCCTCCATCTGGTCCGTCGTCTACCCCATCGGGATCGTCGACCCGGCGTGGAGGACCATCCCTTACGGCAAGCCGCTCTCCAACCAGCAGTGTCACGTGCTCGACGAGCGCCTCGAGCCCTGTCCCGTCTGGGTCCCGGGCCGGCTGTACATCAGCGGCACAGGGGTCGCGCTGGGTTACCGCGATCAGCCATCCGAGACGGAGGCTCATTTCGGGCTCGATCCCCGCACGGGACGCAGGATGTATCTCACCGGCGATCTCGCGCGCTACCTGCCCGACGGCAACCTCGAGTTCCTCGGACGTGAGGACTTTCAGGTCAAGATCAACGGCTTCCGGATCGAGCTCGCCGAGATCGAGGCTGTCCTCGCGCGGAGCCCAGCGGTGCTCCAGGCCGTGGCGGTGGTCGATACGGCCCCCGGCGGTGAGCGGCGGATCGTCGCTTATGCTGTCCCGTCGAACGGCGAGCCACTCGCGACGCACGACGTCCTCGCGCACGCCCGGGCGCTGCTGCCTTCGTACATGGTGCCCGCGCTCCTGATCCCCATGAAATCGCTCCCGCTCTCGGCGAACGGCAAGGTCGACCGCGCGGCGTTGCCTCCGCCGTCGGTGTCGGTGTCGCCGCCGCCTGGTCGGGGCAAGGCGACGGCGATGGAGCAGCGGATCGCCGCGGTGATCGCCAGCGTCCTCGGCGTCGGTGCCGTGGATCACCAGCAGAACCTGTTCGAGCTCGGAGCGACCTCGCTCCACATGCTCCGGATCCAGACCCGGCTGGCCAACGAGCTCGGGGTCGATCTGAAGGTCGTCGACCTCTTCACGCACCCGACAGCCGTATCGCTGGCCACGCACCTCGTTCGGGCGCCTGCCGAGCGCGACCCGGCTGTGCGTGAGCTGGCCGAGGCGCAGAAGGCCTTCTTTCGACGGCGGCGACGCCCCGCAGAGGATCTCTCATGAAGGAAGCGCTCGAATCTCCTGGGGCCGGACACATCGCGGTCATCGGCATGAGCTGCCGCTTTCCGGGTGCCAGCACGCCCGAGCAGCTCTGGGATAACCTCGCGGCGGGCGTCGAATCGATCTCCTTCTTCTCCGAGGAAGAGGCGCGGACGGCGGGCGCGCCCGCGTCGGTCCTGGGGCACCCTCGGCACGTGCGTGCCGGAGGCGTCCTCCCTGACCTCGATCTGTTCGACGCACGCTTCTTCGGGATCAGCTCCGCCGAGGCCGAGCTGCTCGATCCTCAGCACCGCCTGTTCCTCGAGTGCGCCTGGGAAGTGATGGAGCGGGCGGGCTACCCGCCGCCCGGCCCACGCGCGCGCGTGGGCGTCTATGCGGGCGCGAGCAGCCTCGATTACCTGCGCTTCCATGCCCGACCCCTGCTCGACCCGAGCGAGCCGAACCGCTACTTGCAAGCCTGGCTCGCGAACGACAAGGACTACCTGGCGACCCGCGTCTCCTACCGACTGGGGCTCCAGGGGCCGAGTATCGCCGTGCAGACGGCGTGTTCGACCTCGCTGGTCGCCATCACGCTCGCCTGCCAGGGGTTGCTCAGCTACCAGTGTGATCTCGCCATCGCCGGGGGCGCCGCCGTCTCGTTGCCGCAGCAGAGCGGCTATGTGTACGAGGAGGGGAGCATCCTCTCGCCAGACGGTCATTGCCGCGTCTTCGACGCGCGGGCGCAAGGAACGGTCTTCAGCAACGGCGCCGGCTCCGTGCTCCTCAAGCGGCTCGATGAGGCCATCGCCGACCGGGACTGCATCCATGCCGTCATCCGCGGCGGTGCCATCAACAACGATGGATCGCTGAAGGCGGGCTTCTCGGCGCCCAGCACCTCCGGGCAAGCGGCGGTGATCGAGATGGCCCACGCGCTCGCCGACGTCGACGCGGAGACCATCACCCTGGTCGAGGCGCACGGCACTGGCACGGCGCTGGGGGACCCCATCGAGATCGCCGCGCTCACGCGCGCGTTTCGGGCCTCCACGTCGCGAAGCGGGTTCTGCGCCGTGGGATCCGTGAAGGCCAACCTGGGCCACCTGAACGCGGCCGCCGGGCTGGCCAGCTTCATGAAAGCGGTCCTCGCGCTCCAGCACAAACAGATCCCGCCGAGCTTGCATTACGAGAAGGCGAACCCCGGCATCGACTTCGAGAACAGCCCTTTCTATGTCCCCGCGCGCCTCTCCGCGTGGGAGACCGATGCTGTGCCGCGGCGCGCGGGCGTCAGCTCGTTCGGAATCGGCGGGACGAACGTCCACGTGGTGCTGGAAGAGGCGCCCCCGCGCGCCCCGGTCGGTCCGGGTCGTGGATGGGGTGTCCTCACGCTCTCCGCGAAAGACACGGTCGCGCTCTCCGCGCTCGTGCAGCGCTACCTCAGCCACCTGCGCGCCAGCGAGGAGGCGCCGATCGAGGACGTCTGTTTCACCTCCAACGTGGGGCGCCCGCATTTCGCTCACCGCATCGCGATCGCGGGTGGTACGCGCCGACAGATCATCGAGAGGCTGGAAGCGCACTGCGCGTCGCCTCCACCCGGCGTGTCGTCCGAGGCTGGGCCCGTGGAGGTTGCGTTCCTGTTCGGCGGCCGGGCGCCGGTCCATCCGGCGATCGTCGAGGATCCGACGTTTCGCGGCGCCGTGCAGCGATGCGACGAGCTCGTGCGGCGGCGCCTCGGCCGCTCGATCCTGTCGACCCCTGAGCCCGGTTCTCCGGACGCGATCCTTCATGCGGAGTTGACCTCCTTCTCGGCAGGCTATGCGCTGCTCGAGCTGTGGCGCTCCTGGGGGGTCGAGCCGGTCGCTGTCCTCGGCGTGGGCACGGGCGGGTGTGTCGCCGCCGTCGCCGCCGGGGTGCTTCCCCTCGAGGAGGCGCTGGAGCTCGCTTTGCTGCGGGGCCGAGTCCTGGCCGCGGCGGGATCGCGCGAGATCACGCCGGAGACGCTGAAGGCGCCGGACGTCCAGCCGCGCGTCGCCGAGCTTGTCCGCGCGGTAGACGCGATGTCGATGAGCGAGCCCCGGGTCGGGTTCGTCTGCAGCGCCACGGGCGAGACGCTCGACCGCGGCGCGCTCGGGAAGGCCGCCCACTGGCTCCGCGCGTTCAGCTCCGAGGAGGTGGCCTGCGAGGCCTGGGAGACGCTCGATGCGCTTGGAATCGGGGCGTGCCTGGAGCTCTCCTCGCACCCCGTGCTATCGGCCGCGGCGCGTGAGCAGGGGCGCGCGTCACGCTGCGTCCGGCTCGCCAGCCTGGTGCAAGGTCTGCCGAGCTGGCAAAGCCTGCTGGAGAGCTTGGCGGCGCTCTACATGCGCGGCGCATCCGTCGACTGGCAGGGCGTTCACCGCGATCAGCCCCGCTCCCGCGTTCTCCTGCCCGTCTATCCGTTCCAGCGCAGGCGCCACTGGCTCCCGGTCGCGAGCGCGGAGGTCGCCCCCGCAGCCGCCAGGGAAGACCCATTGCTCGGCAGGATGACCCGCTCCCCGCTCCTCGCGGAGACGCTGTTCGAGGTCGTTCTTCGCGCGGACAGGCCGTCCTTTCTCCCCGATCATCGTGTGTACGGCGAGGTCGTCGTGCCCGGCGCGTGCTTCGGGGCGATGTTCCTCCGCGCGGCGCGGGTGGCGTTCGACCGTGACGACGTCGAGATCGCCGATCTGTGCTTTCCCGAGGCGATCGTCCTTCCCGATGGCGAGGCACGCACGGTGCAGATCGTGCTCGAGCGCACGGCCCATGACGGCACTCCCGCGCGCCTGATTCGCCTCGCGCCGGGCGGGGACGGGGCGAGTCCCGGATGGTCGACCTCTGCGACCGCTGTCCTGCGCGCGCGAGGGCATCGCCCGCAGGAGCAGGGACCGTCGCTCGCGGAGCTCTCGAGGCGGTGCCCGGAAGAGGTGCGGACAGCGGAGCTCTACGAGGCGCTCGCCAGCTGGCATGTGCAGCTCGGTCCGAGCTTCCGGTGGGTCACGTCGATTCGCAGAGGGAATCAAGAGGTCGTGTGCCGCCTGAACGCGCCGATCTCCGCGGGCGAGCGGGAGGCCTACCGGCCGCACCCGGCGCTGATCGACGCGTGCTTCCAGGTCCTCGCGGCCACGATCCCTGCGGCGGGAGGCGATACATTCGTGCCCTTCCGAGTCGACCGGCTCTGGCTCTCCGCCGGCCACGACGATCGTGAGCTCTGGTGCCACGGCAAGCTGCGCGACGCCTCGGGCGCGGACGACAGGATCATCGGGGATCTGAGGCTCTTCAGCGCCGACGGCGAGCTCGTCGGCGAGGTCAGCGGGCTGGAGTCGAGGAGGGCGTCCCGGCGGACGCTGCTCCGCGCGGCCCGCGGTCCGGTAGCGCACGCGGGCTCGCTGCTCCACGCGATCCGGTGGCGCCTGGCGCCCTCGACCCGCGCCGCCGATGGCGCGCCCGCCTGGATCGTGTTCGTCGACGCGCGCGGGCTGGGCGCGGAGGTGTGCGATCTCCTCCGCGCGCGCGGCCATCGCTGCGCGGTCGTCGAGCGTGGCACGTCGTTCGAGCGGCTCTCTGCCCTCCATTACCGGATCGGCTCGTCGCTCTCGGACATGGAGCGGCTCCTGGACGAGGCAACAGCCCAGCTCAAGGCCGCTCGGGTCGGCGTCTTGCACCTCCAGAGCGTGGACGCAGCGCCGGTCGACGCGATGACGAGCGCCTCGGTGATCGAGGCGCAGGAGCTCGGGTGCCGCACGGCGCTGAACCTCGTCCAGGCCATCGACAGGCTCGCGGCGCCGCCTGCGCTTCGCCTTTACCTGGTGACGTGCGGGGCGTGCTCGGTGATCTCCGACGGCGCGCCGGACGATGCTCCGGTGCAGGTCGCGCAAGCGTCGCTCTGGGGTCTGGCGCGGGTGATCGCCGCCGAGCGACCGGCGCTGCGCTGTACGATGGTCGACCTGCCGCATGCGCTCGATCAGAGCGGCGCTCGCGCGTTGCTCGACGAGATCGCGGCCGACGACCCGGAGCTGGAGGTCGCCCTGCGGCGGGGTGATCGGTTCGTCCCGAGGCTCGTCCAGGCGAGCGCGTCGACCACGGACGCGGAGCCCGCGCGCGTGCGCGCCGACGGGAGCTATCTCGTCACCGGCGGTCTCGGCGCCCTCGGCCTCTACGTCGCTGCATGGCTGGTGGAGCAGGGAGCGCGCCACATCGTGCTGGCTTCACGCAGCCGCGCGCCCGCGAGCGCGGCGAGCGCGCTCGACGCCCTTGAACGGGCAGGCGCCAGCGTCGTCACAGCTCAGCTCGACGTGACGTCGGAAGACGACGCGGCCAGGCTCGCCGCTCGCTTCGGCGCGGATTGGCCGCGCTTGTGCGGCGTCGTCCACGCAGCGGGCGTGCTCGAGGATGGGAGCCTGGTCAACCTCGACTGGGAGCGCTTCCGCGCCGTGCTCGCACCGAAGGTGGACGGGACGTGGATCTTGCACCGGCTCACGCAGGGGCTGCCCCTGGATTTCTTCGTCTGCTTCTCCTCCATGTCCTCCGTGCTGGGCCCGCGTGGTCAGGCCAGCTACGCCGCGGCGAATGCGTTTCTCGACGCGCTCGCGCATCAGCGCCGAGCGCTCGGGCTGCCGGGCACGAGCATCAACTGGGGGCCATGGGCTCGCGCCGGGATGGCGGCCAGCTTGAGCGAGCGCCTGGCACGGCGGATCGCAGATGCCGGCGTCGAGCCGCTCGATCCAGAAGAGGCGTGTCGGCTCTTCGGCCAGGCAGCGGCCGGCAAGGAGGCCCAGATCGGCGTCGCTCGCGTCGATTGGCCAAAGTACCTGGCGCGGTTGCCGGACGGCGCGACCCCTGCAGTGCTGCGCGACCACGGCGCCGCGGAGGACGCGCAGCAAAGAGAACGAGGCTTCATCGACGAGCTTCGACGCGCGCCGGCGGACAACCGGCGGGAGCTGCTCGAGGAGCATGTCCACGCTCGGGTGGCGGCGCTGCTCGGCGTGGAGGCGGGCGAGCGGCTCGCCCGCGATCGAAGCCTGTTCGACTACGACCTCGACTCCCTTCTGGCGACCGATCTGCTGAGCCGGCTCCAGACGAGCCTCGGGATCACGCTGGGGGCCACGCTCCTGTTCCGTCACCCGACGATCGAGGCGCTGACCGATCACCTCATGACAGCGCTGTTCGGCACGAAGCCTCGCGAGGCGGCTGGCGCGCCGCCTCCTGCCGCTCCCTCACCCGCCATTCCCCCCGCGATCCCGGCGGCATCCGCCGCGCTCGACGGGCTCTCACCCGAAGAGATAGTGGACCTTTTGTCGAGGAAAATCGAGGAGCTGCATGGCAGCTGAGAAGACCGAGGCCTCGCCGAAGCAGGGCATGAACGAGGGCGCGAGGAGCCGTGATCCGATAGCCTTGTTGAAGGCCTCGTTCATCGAGATCGAGAAGCTGCAGCGGAAGCTGGACGCCGCAGAAGCCCGGGCAACAGAGCCGATCGCGATCGTCGGCGCCGCTTGCCGGCTCCCTGACGGCATCGAGACGCCCGAGGATCTCTGGCGTCTCCTCCTGGACGGCGTCGATGCCGTGGTCGAGATCCCGCGAGATCGCTGGGACATCGACGCCTACTTCGACCCCGATCGCGATGCGCCGGGCAAGGTGTATTGCCGCAATGGCAGCTTCCTGGATCGCGTGGACGAATTCGACGCGGAGTTCTTTGGCATCGCGCCGAGGGAAGCAAAGGCCATGGATCCCCAGCAACGGCTCCTCCTTGAGGTCGGCTGGGAGGCGCTCGAGCGCGCGGGCATCGCCGTGGAACGGCTGCGAGACACGCGGACCGGGGTGTTCGTGGGCATCATGCATCAGGACTACTCCCGTCTCCTGTCGGATCCCGACGCGCTGAACATCCACAGCGGAGCCGGCAACGCCGTGAGCATCGCTGCGGGGCGGCTCTCGTACGTTCTCGGGCTGCAAGGGCCCGCGCTCACCCTCGACACGGCGTGCTCATCATCTCTCGTCGCCATCCACATCGCCTGCCAGAGCCTCCGGGCACGCGAGTGCTCGCTGGCGCTCGCCGGCGGTGCGAACGTGAACGTGTCGCCCGTCTCGACCATCGTCGAGTGCCGCGCGCACATGCTCTCTCCGAGCGGTCGCTGTCGTGCGTTCGACGCTTCGGCAGACGGGTTCGTGCGCGGGGAGGGCTGCGCGATCGTGGTCCTGAAGCGCCTGCACGACGCCATCGCGGATGGCGACGACGTGCTGGCGGTGATCCGCGGCTCCGCGGTGAACCACGACGGCGCGAGCGGCGGGCTGACCGTGCCGAGCGGCGCCGCGCAGGAGGCGCTGATCCGCACCGCGCTCGAAGGCGCGCAGGTGAAGCCGAACGAGGTGGGCTACATCGAAGCGCACGGCACCGGCACGGCGCTGGGCGATCCGATCGAGATGCTCGCGCTCGGCGCAGCCGTCGGCGAGGGCCACACGAAAGACCGCCCGTTGCTCGTCGGCTCGGTCAAGACGAACTTCGGTCACCTCGAGGGCGCGGCCGGCGTCGTCGGTTTCCTCAAGGCGGCGCTCGCGGTCAAGCACGGCGAGATCCCGGCCAACCTTCATCTTCACGAGCCCAATCCCCACATTCCGTGGTCCTCGCTGCCGGTCGAGGTCGTGCGCCGGCGCGTGCCCTGGCCCGAGGGCGACGGGCCCCGGATCGCCGGGGTGAGCTCGTTCGGCTTCAGCGGCACGAACGCCCATGTGGTCCTCGAGGAGCCCGGCCCGCACGCGCGACGCCAGCCTTCGGTCGCGAGGAGCGAAGCGGATCCGGCATCGCCGCACCTCCTGGTTCTCTCGGCGAAGACGGAGACCGCGCTCGCGCAGCTCGCGGCTCGATACCGCGTGATGCTCGGCGAAGCGCCGACCGTGAAGCTCGCGGACGTCTGCTTCTCTGCCAGCACGGGTCGCTCCCATTTCCGCCACCGGCTCGCCGTGGTGACCTCGTCGGTCGCCGAGCTCTGCGAGCAGCTCGCCGCGTTCTCCCGCGGCGTGCGCGCGCCGGGCGTGACCGCGGGGGCCTCGGTCGCCACGCGGTCGCTGAAGATCGCGTTCCTCTTCACCGGGCAGGGCTCCCAGGTGCGCGACATGGGTCGAGGCCTGTACGAGACCGAGCCGGTATTTCGCGCGAGCCTCGATCGGCTCGACGCGTTCGCGCGACCGCACCTCGGCGTTCCTCTGGTGCACATCCTCTTCCCGGAGCCCGGCGCAGAGCCGCTGCTCGACCGGACGGAGTACGCGCAACCAGCGCTGTTCGCCCTGGAGATCGCGCTGGTCGAGCTCTGGAGATCGTGGGGGGTCGAGCCCGCCGTGGTGCTCGGGCACAGCCTGGGCGAGTACGCCGCGGCGTGCGCGGCTGGTGTGTTCAGCGCGGAGGACGGGCTGCTCCTGGTGCTGCGCCGCGCGCGGTGCATGCAGTCGGTCGACGAGAGCGGAGTGATGGTGGCGGTGCGCGCTGGCGTGGCCGTCGTCGAGGAGGCGCTCGCGACCTCTGCCGGGGACGTGGCGATCGCCGCGATCAACGGCGACGCGCAGACCGTGATCTCCGGCCGACGCGCGTCGGTCGAGCGCGTCGTGTCCACGCTGCGCGAGCGCCGGATCGCGACGGCCAAGCTGAGGACATCGCACGCGTTCCACTCGCCGTTGATGGACGCGATCCGCGACGGTTTCATCCGGGAAATCCGCGATATCCCCCACGCGTCGCCCCGCCTCACGCTGATCTCCAACCTCACTGGACGTCCGTTCGACGGCGAGAAGCCATCGGCCGAGTACTGGAGTCGCCATCTTCGCGCGCCGGTGCGGTTCGCCGACGGGTTGGACGCGCTCCACGCGCAAGGGTGCGACGTGCTCGTGGAGATCGGCCCGGGCTCGACGTTGCTCGAGTTCGCGCGCGAGCGGAGGCCTGACGGATCTGGCGCTCGCCTGCCGAGCTTGAGCCCTGTGCTGGGAGACCCCCGCTGCATCCTTACCAGCCTGGGCGAGCTGTACGCCCGCGGGGCGCGCGTGGACTGGAGCGCCGTCCAGCGGGCTCGCGGCGGGGCGCGCGTGGATCTTCCCACCTACCCGTTCCAGCGGCGGAGGTACTGGGTCGATGCGCCGCGCCCTCGAGAGCGGGCAACAGAGACGCCGGGCGAAGGGAGCCTGGTGACGCGGCTCCTGGAGCAGGAGCGCGCGCAGGAGCTGGCGGGCTTGCTGCACGACAGCGGAGCGCTCCACGAGGTGGATCGTGCGTTGCTCGCCAGGGTGGCTGACGCGCTGGTCCACGAGCACCGGCGTCAGCGTCCTCGCCGTGTCGACGGATCGCTGTATGAGATCCAGTGGAACCCGTCGCCGCGTCGACGTGCCGACGCGGCGCACGCTCCGACGGGCGCTCGGCGGACATGGATCCTCTTCGTGGATGAAGGTGGCGTGGGGGACACGCTCGCTGGCGTGCTGCGGGAACGCGGCGACGCGTGCCGGATCGTGCGAAAGGGCATGTCTTTTCACGAGCTCGGCGGCGGCGAGTGGCAGATCGCGCCGACCGAGGCGTCCCACGTGGAGCGCCTCTGGGCGGCGCTGAAGGAAGAAGCAAAGGACGCGTCCGGCATCGTCCACCTGTGGAGCCTCGACGCGCGCTGTACCGCCGATGCGTCGGCCGACGCGCTCGCGGAGGCCATGCACCTGTCGTGCGGCAGCGCTCTGCACCTCGTCCAGGCTGCCACGAAGCACGCCCCCACGGCGAAGATCTGGTGGGTTACGCGGGGCGCGGTCGCCACGGAGCGTGATGGCGCGCCCGCGCTCGCGCAGGCCCCGCTCTGGGGAATGGGCCGGGCTATCGCGCTCGAGCACCCGGAAGGCTGGGGGGGGCTCGTCGATCTGGCGCCGGTGGCAGAGGCCGGCGAGGCGACCGCGCTCGCCGCGCAGCTCTGCGATCCGGCCGGCGACGACCAGGTAGCCCTGCGCCGCGGCCGCGTGTATGTCGCCCGCCTGCGCCGCTGCGCGCCGCCGACGACGCCCGCCCCGGCGATCCGCGAGGATGGGGCGTATTTGATCTCGGGCGGGCTCGGCGCGCTCGGTCTCCATGTCGCGACGTGGCTGGTCGAGCGCGGCGCGCGCCACCTGTTCCTGTTCGGGCGCAGCGCGCCCTCGCCCGCCGCCGAGCAGACGCTGGACCGACTGCGAGCGCATGGCACCCGAATCCACGTCCTCGCGGCGGACGCCGCGAGCGAGCGCGACGTGGTCCGCGTGCTGGACAAGGTGCGCGCCGCCGGCGTCCCGCTCCGGGGCATCGTGCATGCCGCAGGGGCCCTCGATGACGGGGTGCTGCTCCTCCAGGACTGGGATCGATTCCGCAAGGTGGTGGAGCCCAAAGCCCGGGGCGCGTGGCTTCTCCACGAGCTCAGCCACGGCAGCGCGCTCGATTTTTTCATCCTCTTCTCGTCTGCGACAGCGATCCTCGGATCGCCCGGGCAAGCCAATTACGCTGCGGCCAATGCGTTTCTCGATGCCCTCGCGCACTACCGGCGCGCGCGCGGCCTCCCGGCGCTCAGCGTCAACTGGGGGCCCTGGGGTGAGGCCGGTATGGCAGCGCGCGCGGAGGTAGAGCGGAGGGGTCGACTCGAGAGGAGCGGCGTCGAGGCGCTTTCCCCCGAGCGCGCGCTGCTGGCGCTGGAGCGAATCGCCGGCGGCGGCCCTCCTCAGATCGGGATCTTCGACATCGACTGGCCGTCGTTCGGCGCCCGGCTGCCCGCGACGCAACGGCGTTCTCTTCTCGCGGAGCTCCTCCCGCGCGCCCACGCGCCGCGCGCGCAGCTCGAAAGCCCGACCCGGGATGTGCTCGAGAGCGTCCTGCGCACCCCTGCCACGGACCGCGCGCCGGTCCTGCGCGCCCTCGTCGCGGAGCAGCTCGCCGGGGTCCTCGAGCGCGAGGACGCGGAGGCCATCGACGCGAAGACCTCGCTGCTCGAGCTCGGCCTCGACTCGCTGATGGCGGTGGAGCTCAAGAGCTGGATCAAGGCCTTTCTGGGCGTCGACGTCCCCCTCGAGCTTTTCCTCGGCGGTTCGACGCTGGAGGACCTCGCCGAGCGCGTCACCGTCGAGCTCGCGCTTCGTGAGCTCGTCGCCCCGGCCCCACCCATCACCGCGTCGACCGACGCGTTCGAGATCATCGAGCTATGATACCGTCTGAACTCATCACCGAGCTGTCCAGCCTCGGCGTGCGGCTCTGGGCCGAGGGCGACAAGCTCTGCATTCAGGCACCGAAAGGCGCGCTGCGCCCGGACCTGCAGCGTCAGCTCGTCGAGTCCAAGGCCGCGGTGCTCGCGCTGCTCCAGGGTAGCGACGGCCGCGCGGCCTCGCCGATCCTTCGGGAGTCCGGCGCCGAGCCGGAGGTGACCGATGCACAGCGGCGCCTCTGGTTCGTTCATCAGCTCGCGGGGCAGAGCGCGCTCTACAACGAGCGCATGGCGCTGCGCCTCACCGGCGCGCTGGACGCCGAGGTGCTGGCGCGGTGCCTGACGGAGATCGCACGCCGGCACGCGATCCTCCGCTGGACGATCCGCGAAGAGCTTGGCGTGCTGAAGCCTGTCGTCGCCGCGAGCGCCCAGGTCACACCAGCGTTCTTCGACCTCTCCGCGCAGCCGGAGCCCCTGCAAGCCGAGGCCGTCGAACGCATCCTCCGGGAGGAAGTGGAGCGGCCTTTCTCGCTCGAGCAAGGGCCACTGTCTCGCGCCGCGCTGCTGCGGCTCGGTTCGGCGCTGCACATCCTCGTGTTGACGGTGCACCATATCGTCTTCGATCGCTGGTCGGCGGGGATCTTCCTCCGGGAGCTCGTCGCGCTCTACGAAGCGTTCTCCTCGGGCAAGCCATCTCCGCTCCCTGAGGTACCCCTCGACTACGCCGATTACGCCCGCTGGGAGCGCAGGCGGTCCGCGGACTCGTCGTTCGAAGAGCAGCTTGGCCGGTGGAAGCAGCGCATGGCAGGGGCGCCGCCGTTGCTCGATCTGACCCCGGGCCAGCCGCGCCCCGCGGTCCAGGGGTTCCGCGGGGGGAGCGTGCGATTCCACCTCAGCGCGGAGGTGACGGAGAAGCTCAGGGCGCTCGGGCGCCGGCACGGCGCCACGCTCTACATGACGCTGCTCGCCGTCTTCAAGGTGTTGCTCGCGCGGCGCTCCGGCCAGGATGACATCGTCGTGGGCTCTCCGGTCGCGAACCGGACGCGGCCTGAGACCGAGTCGATGCTGGGCCTCTTCATCAACATACTTCCGCTGCGTACGCGCCTCGCCGGCGATCCGAGCTTTGATGAGGTGCTCGAGCGCGTCCGTCGCGTCGCCACCGACGCCTTCGATGACCAGGAGGTGGCGTTTGCGAGGTTGGTCGATGAGACCCAGGCGAGTCGGACGTTGAGCTACCATCCGCTCGTTCAGGTTTTGTTCGCGCTTCACAACGTGCGCCTGCCGAAGCTCGAGCTGCGCGGGCTCACGGTGACGCCGCTGGAGCTCGACAGCGGCATGGCGCGGTTCGATCTGTCCCTCATCCTGGAGGAGGTCGACCGGGGGCTCTCGGGCGTCTGGGAGTTCAACACGGACCTGTTCGACGTCGCGACGATCCAGCGGATGGCGGGGAGCTTCGAGGAGCTTGTGCGGGGCATCGTCGCCGATCCAGCCCGGCGTATCGGCGAGCTGCCGATGCTCACGACCGCGGAGCTATCGCAGCTCAACGTGTGGAACGATACGGCGGCAGACTACCGAGCCGACAAGCTCGTTCACGAGCTCTTCGAAGCGCAGGTGGAGCGGACGCCCAGCGCGGTCGCGGTGGTGTTCGAAGGTCAGCGGCTGACGTACCGCGAGCTCAACGAGCGCGCCAACCAGCTCGCTCACCACCTCCGCTCTCTCGGCGTCGGGCCCGAGGTGCTCGTCGGGCTGTGTGTCGAGCGTTCGCTCGAGCTGCTCATCGGGATCGTCGCCATCTTGAAGGCCGGCGGCGCCTACGTGCCCCTCGATCCCGCCTATCCGAAGGACCGGATCGCGTTCATGCTGACGGACGCTCGGCCAGCCGTGCTGCTCACGCAGCGAGCGCTCCTGTCGAGGCTCCCGGAGCATGACGGCCACACGCTGTGCATCGACGCGATGGGGCCGGAGATCGCAGGGCAGAGGAGCACCAACCCGACGAGCGGAGCGACGCCCGAACACCTCGCTTACGTGATCTACACCTCGGGCTCGACCGGCAAGCCGAAGGGCGCGCTGGTCACGCATGCGAACGTGACCCGGCTGTTCCATGCGACCGAGGCGTGGTTCCACTTCGACGAACGGGATGTGTGGACGCTGTACCATTCCTCGTCGTTTGACTTCTCTGTCTGGGAGATCTGGGGCGCTCTGCTGTATGGCGGCCGGCTCCTCGTCGTGTCGTTCGAGGTCACCAGATCTCCGGAGGCCTTCCACCGGTTCCTCCGCGAAGGCAAGGTCACGGTGCTCAACCAGACCCCGTCTGCCTTCCGGCAGATCGTGACCGCGGACGCATCAGCTGGCGGAGAGGACGCCGGGTTGGCTCTCCGGCTGGTCATCTTGTCTGGCGAGGCGCTCGATCTCGAGAGCCTGCGCCCCTGGTTCAAGCGCCACGGTGACCGCACACCTGAGCTCGTGAACATGTACGGGATCACGGAGACCACCGTGCTCGTCACCTACCGGCCGCTGGTCGCGGAGGACGTCGACGGCGCCTCGGTGAGCCCCATCGGGCGTCCAATCCCCGATCTCAGCGTGT
Source organism: Sorangium sp. So ce406 (assembly GCF_051474675.1). NCBI lineage: Bacteria > Pseudomonadati > Myxococcota > Polyangiales > Polyangiaceae > Sorangium > Sorangium sp. So ce406. The sequence goes on from NZ_CP150340.1 coordinate 4,379,455, forward strand.
ACGTGCTCGACCAGAACCGCGCTCTCTTGCCCATCGGAGTCCCAGGTGAGCTCTATGTCGGCGGCGCCGGCGTGGCTCGCGGGTACCTGAACCGCCCCGAGTTGACGGCGGAGAGGTTCGTTCCCGACCCCTTCCGTGGCGACGCCGGCCGCCGTCTTTACAAGACGGGCGACCTTTGCCGGTGGTTGCCGGACGGCAGCCTGGAGTACCTGGGGCGAATCGATCATCAGGTGAAGATTCGAGGGTACCGGATCGAGCTCGGCGAGGTCGAAAGTGCGCTGAAGCAGCACCCCGCCATCCATGACGCGGCGGTGATGGCGCGCGACTACGCGCCTGGAGACAAGCGCCTCGTGGCGTACCTCGTGGCGCGTGACGGGGCGCAGCCGAGCGTGGCCGAGCTGCGCAAGCGCCTGCAGGGCGAGCTGCCGGATTACATGATTCCGGCTGGATTCATGTGGCTCGACGCCCTGCCGCTGTCGTTCAATGGCAAGGTCGACCGCAGGGCGCTGCCGGCGCCCGAGGTGGCGCGCCCCGAGCAAAGCGAGGCCTATGCGCCGCCCCGCACACGGACCGAGGAGCAGATCGCGAGCGTCTGGGCCAGCCTCCTTCAGATCGAGCGGATCGGCATCCACGACAACTTCTTCACGCTGGGCGGCGACTCGATCCTTGCCGTGCAGATGGTAAGTAGAGCCCGACAGGCGGGGCTCGGGCTGTCGGTCCGGCAGGTCTTCGAGTACCAGACCGTCGCGTCGCTCGCGGCGCAGGCCACCACCGTGGTCGCGGCGCAGGCCGAGCAGGGGCCCGTCATCGGTCCGGTCGCGCTGACGCCCATTCAGCGCTGGTTCTTCGAGCAGCGGCAGCCGGAGCCGGATCACTTCAATCAGGCGGTGCTTCTCGAGCTCCGCGAGCCGCTGGAGCCGGGGTGCCTCGAGCAGGCCGTGCAGGCGCTGGTGCGGCACCACGATGCGCTGCGCACGCGGTTCGTGGCCGAGGGCGGGAGCGTGCGTCAGGTCAGCGGCGCCCTCGATGCGGCCGTCACGGTGAGCGTCGTCGATCTCTCGGCTGTGCCTGCGCCGGGCAAGGCGCACGCGCTCGAAGCCGCTGCGGCAGAGGCGCAAGCAAGCCTGAGCCTCGCGCAGGGGCCGCTGATGCGCGCGGTGCTGATACACCTCGGCGCGGGGGAGCGCGGAAGGCTCCTCCTGGTGATTCACCACCTCGTGGTCGACGGGGTCTCGTGGCGTATCCTGCTCGAGGACCTGCAGACGTCGTATGCGCAGGCGCGCGCGGGGGAGCCGATCCGGCTGCCGCCGAAGACGACCTCCTTCCAGGCATGGGCCGAGCGGCTCACGGCGTATGCGCAGTCGGAAGCGGTGCAGAGCGAGAGTTCGTTCTGGCTGGCCCCGAGCTCGCCTGCCCGACTTCCGCGTGACGTCGAGGGAGAGAACACCGTCGCCTCGGCACGAACGGTCGAGGTGGAGCTCGGCGTCGAGGAGACCCGTGCGCTCCTGCAAGACGTTCCGGCGGTCTACCGAACGCAGATCAATGACGTCCTGCTCACCGCGCTCCTGGAAGCGCTTGGCGAGTGGACGGGCGAGCGTGCGCTGCGGCTCGACCTGGAGGGGCACGGGCGGGAGGACATCGGCGGCGGCCTCGATCTGTCACGCACGGTCGGCTGGTTCACGGCGCTGTTCCCCGTCGAGCTGCGAGCGCCTGAGGGCGGACCTGGGGAGGTGCTCAAGGCGGTCAAAGAGCAGCTGCGCAGCATCCCCGGCCGAGGCGTGGGCTTCGGGGCGCTGCGCTACCTGAACGAGGACCCCTCGGTCTCTGCCAGGTACCAGGCGCTGCCGCGCGCCGAGGTGCTCTTCAACTACCTGGGGCAGCTCGACCAGAGCTTCGCGGAATCCACCCTGTTCGAACGCGCCACGGAGCCGACCGGGCCGGCTCGCAGCCCGCGCGGCGCTCGGACGCATGCGATCGAGATCAACGCCCTGGTTGCCGAGGGTCGGCTGCAGATCGCGTGGACGTACAGCGAGGGCTTGCACCGGAGGTCCACGATCGACCGTCTCGCGCAGGCGTTCCTGACGTCCCTCAGGACACTGATGGAGCACTGCCGTGCAGCGGAAGCGGGCGGCCGTACTCCATCGGACTTTCCCCTCGCGCAGCTGACCCAGGAGGCCGTGGATCGCCTCGTGGGCGTCGGGAGTGCGTCGAGGGACGTCGAGGATGCCTATCCACTCTCGCCGATGCAAGAGGGCATGCTCTTCCATGCTCTCCGGGACCCGACCTCCGGCGTGTACGTCGAGCAGGTCGCCTTCAAGATCCCGAAGGCGCTCGTGGTGACGGCCTTCAAAGAGGCCCTGCAGACGCTCCTCGCCAGGCACGCCGTCCTGCGGACGGCGTTCGTGTGGGAGGGGGCCGACGAGCTCCTGCAGGTGGTACGCAGCGGCGTCCCGCTGCCGTGGGTCGAGCTCGATTGGCGTGGTGTCCCGGAGAGCGAGCAGCAGGAAAGGACGTCCTCGTGGCTCGCGGAAGACCGCGCCAGGGGCCTCGATGCCAGCGTGGCGCCGCTGATGCGGTTCACGCTCATCCGGCTCACGGAGGAGGCTTATCAGTGCATCTGGACCTTCCATCATGTGATCCTGGACGGCTGGTCGCTGCCGCTCTTGTTCACCGAGGTGCTGCAGCTCTACGAAGCGGCTCGCGACGGCCGACCCGCCGCGATGCCGAGCCGGCGGCCGTTCCGCGACCACATCGCCTGGCTGAAGCAGCAGGGCAAAGCGGACGCCGAATCGTTCTGGCGCCGCGCGCTCCAGGGCTTCTCGGCGCCGACACCGATCCCGGTGGACCGGCCCCGCGGCGCGGCGCCGCCGGCGGGCTCGGCGCCGCCGCATCATGAGCGGCGGCTGACTGCCGCGGGCCAGTCAGCGCTCGAGCGCTTTGCCCGCGAGCACGGCCTGACGCTGAGCACCCTGGTCCGCGGCGCCTGGGCGCTGCTCTTGAGCCGCTACAGCGGAGAGAGCGACGTGCTCTTCGGCGCGACCGTATCGGGACGCTCGACGGGCGTCGACGGCATCGACGCCATGGTGGGGCTGTTCATCAACACCATCCCCGTGCGCGTGCAGATCGCGTCCGAGCAGCCTGTCGTGTCCTGGCTGCAAGGGCTCCAGGCGCAGCAGGCGGAGCAGCTTCCTTTCGAGCAGAGCCCGCTCGCTCAGGTGCAGCGCTGGAGCTCGCTCCCATGGCAAAAAGACCTCTTCGAGAGCGTGGTCGTCGTCGAGAACTACCCCATCGACCAGGTGCTGCGGGAGGGCCACCCAGCGCTTGAGATCACCGACGTCCGCCCGATCGAGCAGACGAACTACCCCCTCACCGTGGTGGTGAAGCCCGGCGGGGAAACAGCGCTGCAGGTCATCTATGCCGCGGAGCGGTTCGACGCCGCCGCGATCGAGCGGTTGACCGGCCACTTCCAGTCTCTCCTGGAGAACATCGTGGCGGAGCCCGAGCGGCCGGTCTCGCAGGTTTCAATGCTCACGGAAGAGGAGCGAACGCAGCTCAGCGCCTGGGCAGGCGCCAACGTCAAGTATCCCAGCGATCGTTGCGTTCACGAGCTCTTCGAGGCGCAGGTGGAGAGGACGCCTGAAGCCGAAGCGGTGGTGTTCGAGGAGCAGCAGCTGACGTACCGGGCGCTGAACGCTCGAGCGAACCGCCTGGCACATCGGCTGCGGGCCCTCGGGGTGGGGCCGGAGACGCTGGTGGGCGTGTGCGCGGAGCGATCGGTGGAGCTGGTGGTGGGGCTGCTCGGGGTGATGAAGGCCGGAGGGGCGTACGTGCCGCTCGACCCGAGCTATCCGGAAGAGCGGCTGCGGTTCATGATGGCGGACGCCGGAGCGCCGGTGCTGCTCACGCAGACGCACCTGGTAGAGCATGTGTCGGGCTCCAGAGCCACGGTGGTGTGCCTGGACGCAGAGCCCGCGGAGGGGCGAGAGGACAATCCCGCGAGCGGAGCGACGGAATCAACGCTGGCGTACGTGATATACACGTCAGGCTCGACGGGCCGCCCGAAGGGGGTGATGAACACGCACGGGGGCCTGAGGAATCGCCTGCTGTGGATGCTAGACGCGTTCGCCCTGGGGCCGGGAGACGCGGTGTTGCAGAAGACGCCGCACAGCTTCGATGTATCGATATGGGAGTTTTTCTGGCCGCTTTTGACAGGGGCCCGGCTCGTGGTAGCCCGACCAGGGGGGCACCGAGATAGCGCCTACCTTGCTCGGATCATAGAAGCGCAGCGCGTCACGGCGGTGCATTTTGTCCCATCGATGCTCCATGCGTTCATGGAGGAGCTGAGCGCCGGCCGATGTGGCTCGCTCAAGCGGGTCATCTGCAGTGGCGAGGCGCTGTCCTATGAGCTGATGACGCGGTTCTTCGAGCGCAGCCAAGCGGAGCTGTACAACCTCTACGGCCCGACAGAGGCATCGATCGAGGTCTCATTCTGGAAGTGCCAGCGCGACGATGCGCGCAGGGTTGTTCCCATCGGTCGGCCTATAGCGAACACCCGGCTCTACGTGCTGGACGCCCACGCGTCACCCGTGCCGGTGGGCGTCCCGGGAGAGCTCTACATCGGCGGGGTCGGGGTGGCGCGCGGGTACCTGAACCGCCCCGAGTTGACGGCGGAGAGGTTCATGGCGGACCCTTTCAACGCCGACCCGGACGCGCGCATGTACAAGACCGGCGATCTGTGCCGGTGGCTTCCAGATGGCAACATCGAGTACCTGGGCCGGCTGGACCACCAGGTGAAGATCCGCGGCTACCGGATCGAGCTCGGCGAGATCGAGAGCGTGCTGGCGCAGCATCCATCGGTCGAGGGCGCGGTGGTGCTCGCGCGGGAGGACACGCCCGGAGCCAAGCGGCTCGTGGCGTACCTCGTGGCGCGCGACGCGGTGCGACCGGACATCGACGAGCTGCGGGAGCTTCTGCAGCGCGCTCTACCGGAGTACATGGTCCCGACTGGATTCATGTGGCTCGACGCCCTGCCGCTGTCGCCCAGCGGCAAGGTCGACCGCAAGGCCTTGCCGGCGCCCGACATGGCACATCCGGAGCAAGGCTGGACGTACGCGCCGCCGCGCACCCACGCGGAAGAGCTGCTCGCTGGCGTCTGGAGCCACGTGCTCAGGATCGATCGGGTGGGTATTCACGACAACTTCTTCACGCTGGGCGGCGACTCGATCCTTGCCGTGCAGATGGTAAGTAGAGCCCGACGGGCGGGGCTCGGGCTGTCGATCCAGCAGGTCTTCGAGTACCAGACCGTGGCGTCGCTGGCGGCGCAGGCGACGACCGTGGTCGCGGCGCAGGCCGAGCAGGGGCCCGTCACCGGTCCGGTCGCGCTGACGCCCATTCAGCGCTGGTTCTTCGAGCAGCGGCAGCCGGAGCCGGACCACTTCAATCAGGCGGTGCTTCTCGAGCTCCGCGAGCCGCTGGAGCCGGTGTGCCTCGAGCAGGCCGTGCAGGCGCTGGTGCGGCACCACGATGCGCTGCGCATGCGGTTCGTGGCGGAGGGCGGGAGCGTGCGTCAGGTCAGCGGCGCCCTCGATGCGGCCGCGGCGGTGAGCGTCGTCGATCTCTCGGCTGTGCCTGCGCCGGCGAAGACGCACGCCCTCGAAGCCGCTGCGGCAGAGGCGCAGGCAAGCCTGAGCCTCGCGCAGGGTCCGCTGATGCGTGCGGTCCTGATACACCGCGGCGCGGGGCAGCGCGGAAGGCTCCTGCTGGTGGTTCACCACCTCGTGGTCGACGGGGTCTCGTGGCGTATCCTGCTCGAGGACCTGCAGACGTCGTATGCGCAGGCGCGCGCGGGGGAGCCGATCCGGCTGCCGCCGAAGACGACCTCCTTCCAGGCATGGGCCGAGCGGCTCACGGCGTATGCGCAGTCGGAAGCGGTGCAGAGCGAGAGTTCGTTCTGGCTGGCCCCGAGCTCACCGGTACGACTTCCGCGTGACGTCGAGGAGGGAGACAACAGCGTCGCCTCGGCACGGACGGTCGAGGTGGCGCTCGGCGTCGAGGAGACCCGTGCGCTCCTGCAAGACGTTCCGGCGGTCTACCGGACGCAGATCAATGACGTCCTGCTCACCGCGCTCCTGGAAGCGTTTGGCGAGTGGACGGGCGAGCGCGCGCTGCGGCTCGACCTGGAGGGGCACGGGCGGGAGGACATCGGCGGCGGCCTCGATCTGTCACGCACGATCGGCTGGTTCACGGCGCTGTTCCCCGTCGAGCTGCGAGCGCCTGAGGGCGGACCTGGGGAGGTGCTCAAGGCGGTCAAAGAGCAGCTGCGCAGCATCCCCGGCCGAGGCGTGGGCTTCGGGGCGCTGCGCTACCTGAACGAGGACCCCTCGGTCTCTGCCAGGTACCAGGCGCTGCCGCGCGCCGAGGTGCTCTTCAACTACCTGGGGCAGCTCGACCAGAGCTTCGCGGAATCCACCCTGTTCGAACGCGCCACGGAGCCGACCGGGCCAGCTCGCAGCCCGCGCGGCGCTCGGACGCATGCGATCGAGATCAACGCCTTGGTCGCCGAGGGTCGGCTGCAGATCGCGTGGACGTACAGCGAGGGCTTGCACCGGAGGTCCACGATCGACCGTCTCGCGCAGGCGTTTCTGACGTCCCTCAGGACCCTGATGGAGCACTGCCGCGCAGCGGAAGCGGGTGGCCATACTCCATCGGATTTTCCCCTCGTGCAGCTGACCCAGGCCGCCGTGGATCGACTCGTGGGCGTCGGGAGGGCGGCGAGGGAGGTCGAGGATGCCTATCCACTCTCGCCGATGCAAGAGGGCATGCTCTTCCATGCTCTCCGGGACCCGACCTCGGGCGTGTACGTCGAGCAGGTCGCCTTCAAGATCCCGAAGGCGCTCGTGGTCTCGGCCTTCAAGGAGGCGCTGCAGACGCTCCTCGCCAGGCACGCCGTCCTGCGGACGGCGTTCGTGTGGGAGGGTGCCGACGAGCTCCTGCAGGTGGTGCGTAGCGGCGTCCCGCTGCCGTGGGTCGAGCTCGATTGGCGTGGTGTCCCGGAGAGCGAGCAGCAGGAAAGGACGTCCTCGTGGCTCGCGGAAGACCGCGCCAGGGGCTTCGATGCCAGCGTGGCGCCGCTGATGCGGTTCACGCTCATCCGGCTCACGGAGGAGGCTTATCAGTGCGTCTGGACCTACCATCATGTGATCCTGGACGGCTGGTCGCTGCCGCTCTTGTTCACCGAGATGCTGCAGCTCTACGAAGCGGCGCGTGACGGCCGACCCGCCGCGATGCCGAGCCGGCGGCCGTTCCGCGACCACATCGCCTGGCTGAAGCAGCAGGGCAAAGCGGACGCCGAATCGTTCTGGCGCCGCGCGCTCCAGGGCTTCTCGGCGCCGACACCGATCCCGGTGGACCGGCCCCGCGGCGCGGCGCCGCCCGCGGGCTCGGCGCCGCCCGCGGGCTCGGCGCCGCCGCACCATGAGCGGCGGCTGACTGCCGCGGGCCAATCAGCGCTCGAGCGCTTTGCCCGCGAGCACGGCCTGACGCTGAGCACCCTGGTCCGCGGCGCCTGGGCGCTGCTCTTGAGCCGCTACAGCGGAGAGAGCGACGTGCTCTTCGGCGCGACCGTGTCGGGACGCTCGACGGGCGTCGATGGCATCGACGCGATGGTAGGGCTGTTCATCAACACCATCCCCGTGCGCGTCCAGATCGCGTCCGAGCAGCCTGTCGTGTCCTGGCTGCAAGAGCTCCAAGCGCGGCAGACGGAGCAGCTTCCTTACGAGCACAGTCCGCTCGCTCAGGTGCAGCGCTGGAGCTCGCTCCCATGGCAAAAAGACCTCTTCGAGAGCGTGCTCGTCGTCGAGAACTACCCCATCGACCAGATGCTGCGGGAGGGCCACCCAGCGCTTGAGATCACCGACGTGCGGCCGATAGAGCAGACCAACTATCCCCTCACGGTGGTCGTGAAGCCCGGGCGGGAAATGGCGCTGCAGGTCATCTATGCCGCGGAGCGGTTCGACGCCGCCGCGATCGAGCGGTTGACCGGCCACTTCCAGTCTCTCCTGGAGAACATCGTGGCGGAGCCCGAGCGGCCGGTCTCGCAGGTTTCAATGCTCACGGAAGAGGAGCGAGCGCAGCTCAGCGCCTGGGCGGGCGCCGACGTGAGCTATCCCAGCGACCGTTGCGTTCACGAGCTCTTCGAGGCGCAGGTCGAGCGGACCCCGGAAGCCGTCGCGGTGGTGTTCGAGCAGCAGCAGCTCACCTACCGCGAGCTCAACGAGCGCGCCAACCAGCTCGCTCACCACCTCCGCTCTCTCGGCGTCGGGCCCGAGGTGCTCGTCGGGCTGTGCGTCGAGCGTTCGCTCGAGATGCTCATCGGGATCATCGCCATCTTGAAGGCCGGCGGCGCCTACGTGCCCCTCGATCCCGCCTATCCGAAGGACCGGATCGCGTTCATGCTGACGGACGCTCGGCCAGCCGTGCTGCTCACGCAGCGAGCGCTCCTGTCGAGGCTCCCGGAGCATGACGGCCACACGCTGTGCATCGACGCGATAGGGCCGGAGATCGCAGGGGAGAGGAGCACCAACCCGACGAGCGGCGTGACGCCCGAACACCTCGCTTACGTGATCTACACCTCGGGCTCGACCGGCAAGCCGAAGGGCGCGCTGGTCACCCATGCGAACGTGACCCGGCTGTTCCAGGCGACCGAGGCGTGGTTCCACTTCGACGAACGGGATGTATGGACGCTGTACCATTCCTCGTCGTTTGACTTCTCCGTCTGGGAGATCTGGGGCGCTCTGCTGTATGGCGGCCGGCTCGTCGTCGTGTCGTTCGAGGTCACCAAGTCTCCGGAGGTCTTCTACCGGCTCCTCCGCGACGAGAAGGTCACCGTGCTCAACCAGACCCCGTCTGCTTTCCGGCAGATCGTGCCCGCGGACGCAGCGGCCGGCGGAGAGGACGCCGGACTGGCCCTCCGGCTGGTCATCCTGGCTGGCGAGGCGCTCGATCTCGAGAGCCTGCGACCCTGGTTCAAGCGCCACGGTGACCGCGCCCCTGAGCTCGTGAACATGTACGGGATCACGGAGACCACCGTGTTCGTCACCTATCGGCCGCTGGTGGCGGAGGACGTCGACGGCGCGTCGGTGAGCCCCATCGGACGTCCAATCCCCGATCTCAGCGTGTATGTGCTCGACCAGAACCGCGCTCTCTTGCCCATCGGAGTCCCAGGTGAGCTCTATGTCGGCGGCGCCGGCGTGGCTCGCGGGTACCAGAACCGCGCCGAGCTGAGCTTGGACAGGTTCGTTCCTGACCCGTTCTGTGGGGACGCCGGCGGCCGTCTTTACAAGTCGGGTGACCTTTGCCGGTGGTTGCCGGACGGCAGCCTGGAGTACCTGGGGCGAATCGATCATCAGGTAAAGATTCGAGGGTACCGGATCGAGCTCGGCGAGGTCGAAAGTGTGCTGAAGCAGCACCCCGCCATTCGTGACGCGGCGGTGATGGCGCGCGACTACGCGCCTGGAGACAAGCGGCTCGTGGCGTACGTGGTGGCGCGTGACGCGGCGCAGCCGAGCGTGGCCGAGCTGCGCAACCACCTGCAGGGCGAGCTGCCGGATTACATGATTCCGGCCGGATTCATGTGGCTCGACGCCCTGCCGCTGTCATTCAATGGCAAGGTCGACCGCAAGGCCCTGCCGGCGCCCGAGGCGGCGCGCCCCGAGCAAAGCGAGGCCTATGCGCCGCCCCGCACACGGACCGAAGAGCAGATCGCGAGCGTCTGGGCCAGCCTCCTTCAGATCGAGCGGATCGGCATCCACGACAACTTCTTCGATCTGGGCGGGCACTCTCTGCTGTTGGTTCGCATGCACGCACAGCTCCGGAGCCTCGGGCACGAGCTCAAGCTGGTGGAGCTCTTCCAGTTTTCTACCGTGAGCCGTCTCGCCGAGCACCTGGAGCGTGCTCCGCCGCAGCCGGCGCGCTTCGAAGCTATCGAGGAGAGGGTCGACAGGGGCCGGGAAGTGCTCGAGCGCCTCCGGCGGGAGAAAGGAAGGAGGCGCTGAATGAGCGACTTGCCTGTGGGTTGCGTCGCGATCATCGGCATGGCCGGGCGATTCCCCGGCGCTGCTGATCTCGACCAGTTCTGGAGCAACCTCCGCGACGGGGTGGAATCGATCAGGTTCTTCGACCGCGGCGGAGCGGCCGGGGAGGGGAGCCCGCGCGTCGTCCGCGCAGCCGGCGCGCTCGACGACATCGACAGGTTCGCCGCGGAGTTCTTCGGCGTCTCGCCGCGCGAGGCCGAGCTCATGGACCCGCAGCATCGGCTCTTCCTCGAGAGCGCGTGGGAGGCGATCGAGAGCGCCGGCTATAACCCCGCCTCGTATCCCGGTCGCATCGGCGTCTATGCGGGCACGGGCCCGAGCGACTACCTGATGAAGAACATCGCGATGACGCCATCCGTCGTCCAGACAGCGGGCGAGTTGCCGATCATGCTCGGCAACGATCCCGCGTTCCTCGCCACACGGGTCTCCTACAAGCTCGACCTCAAGGGACCCGCCATGTACGTGGGCACGGCCTGCTCGTCATCGCTGGTCGCCGTGCAGCTCGCGGTCCACGCGCTCGCCACGTACCAGTGTGATATGGCGCTCGCCGGCGGCGTCAGGATCGGCGTGTTCCCGGAACGAGGTTACGTGTTCCAGGAGGGCGGAATCCTGTCCCCCGACGGGCACTGCCGGGCGTTCGACGCGCGAGCGCGCGGAACGGTGCCCGGCAGCGGCGTGGGGGTCGTCCTGCTCAAGCGATGGGAAGAGGCCGTCGCCGACGGCGACGTCGTCCTCGCCGTCATCAGGGGGGCCGCCGTCAACAACGACGGCGCTCAGAAGGTCGGCTACACAGCGCCGAGCGTAGCCGCGCAGTCCGAGGTGATCGCCGAGGCCCAGGCGGCCGCTGGCGTCCAGCCCGATGAAATCACCTACATCGAGGCCCATGGGACAGGCACGCCCCTCGGTGATCCCATCGAGATGGCAGCGCTGACGCGCGCGTTCGGCGCCGCGACGAGCAGGCGCGGCTTCTGCGCCATAGGATCGCTGAAGACGAGCATCGGCCACCTGGATGCGGCCGCCGGCATCGCAGGGCTGATCAAGGTCGTCCTGGCGTTACGCCACAGGCTGTTGCCCGCGAGCCTCCATTTCGAGGCACCCAACCCCGAGATCGATTTTGCTGGCAGCCCCTTCTACGTGAACACCGTCCTCTCTCCGTGGGACGCAGGCGCCGCGCCGCGCCGCGCGGGCGTGAGCTCGTTCGGCATCGGAGGGACCAACGTGCACGTGGTGGTGGAGGAGGCGCCCGCGCTCCCGCCATCGGGGCCGTCGAGGCCGTCTCAGCTCCTGGTCCTGTCTGCGGAGACGAGCGACGCGCTGAAGAAGGTGACCGCGAACCTCGCCGACCACCTCCGGCGAAACCCGAGCGTCAGCCTCGCCGACGTCGCCTTCACGCTGAGCACGGGCCGCAAGGCCTTCGCTCACCGCAGCGCGTTCGTGTGCCACGATCCGGCCGACGCCGCGGCCGCGCTGAGCACCGCAGATCCGCGTCACTCGATCGGGTCGGACGTCGTCGCCAGGGAGTGTGTCCCAGCGTTCGTGTTCTCCGGGCAAGGCTCCCAGTACGAGGGCATGGCGCGTGAGCTCTACGAGCGAGAAGCGGTGTTCCGCGCCCACGTCGACCACGCTGCGGACATCCTGATGCGTCGTCAGCCCGCGTTCGATCTGCTCGGCGCGCTCTACCCGCGCGCGGACAGCGCAGAGCCGAAGCGGACGCTCGACCGGACCGAGCTCGCGCAACCCGCGCTCTTCGTGCTCGAATACGCGCTTGCGCGGACCTTGATGGCCTGGGGGATCCACCCGCAGGTGATGATCGGCTACAGCATCGGCGAGTACGTCGCTGCGTGTTTGGCCGGCGTGTTCACGCTGGAGGATGCGCTACAGATCGTGGTCGCGCGGGGTCGCCTCGTGGGGGAGCTCCCGGAGGGGTCGATGCTCGCGATCCGCCTGTCGGAGCGGGAAGCGCGCGCGGTGATCGGCGACGATCTGTGCCTCGCGGCCGTCCTCGGCCCGTCCGACTGCGTGGTGGCGGGCGAGACGCCCGCGATCGAGGCCCTCGCGCGTCGCCTCGCGGAAGGCGGCATCAGCAGCACGCGCCTCGCGACGTCCCACGCGTTCCACTCCCGGATGATGGCGCCCGCCGTCGATCGCCTGGCCGATGTGGTCGCGGGGGTCAGCCTCCATCCTCCCACGATCCCTGTCCTGTCGAACGTCACCGGGCGATGGATGACAGCGGAAGAGGCCACCAGCCCGCGCTACTGGGCGGATCACCTCCGGCAGACCGTCCGCTTCGCGGAAGGGATGGTGGAGGTGCTCTCGGACGAACGGCGCGTGCTGATCGAGGTCGGACCGGGGCGAACGTTGGCGCCATGGCTGGAGCGGAGCGCTCGTGGCGGCGATCGGCCGCGCGCCGTGTCCCTCCTGAGGCGGCCGCGCGATCCCAGCTCGGATCAGAGCTTCCTTCTCGGAGCGCTGGGGCGGCTGTGGCTCGCGGGGCTCTCGATCAACTGGAGCGGGGTGTTCGCCGGCGAGCATCGCCGCCGCAGCGCGCTTCCTACCTATCCTTTCGAGCGTCGTCGCTACTGGATCGAGCCTTCGGCGTGGAGCTCCAAGGCGAGCATGCTCGCACCGGAGGCCGACATCGCTCGTTGGTTCTACGTCCCCGTGTGGAAGCAATCGAGCTCCACCCTGGCGCGCTTTAGCCGGCGAACGCCGCGGGCGAGCGGGCGCTCCTGGCTCGTCTTCGGCGGCGAGGGCGGCGTGGGACGGGACGTCGTCACGCGCTTGCGCGCGTCCGGTGACGACGTGGTGGTGGTAGCGCGAGGCGGGCAGTTCGAGAAGCTCGAAGAGCATGCCTACACGCTCGATCCCGCGCGTCCGAGCGACTGCATCCGTCTCCTCGACGAGACCCAGTTCGCCGGCCGCTCACGCCGAGCCGTCCTTTATTTTGGCGCCGCGCCCGACGAGGGCGGGCCCGCGGAGGCCACGCTCTTCCACGAGCTGCTCGGCCTCGCACAGGCGCTCGGCGAGCGGCTCGTCCTGTCCTCTCTCGGCGCGGGAGCGGACGAATCGCAGACCCCGCTCTTCGTCGTGACGAGCGGGCTCCATGACGTCACGGGTGCAGAGCGCCCGCGCCCCCACGACGCCACCGTGCTCGGCCCCGTCCGCGTGATCAACCAGGAGTATCCGAGCATCCTGTGCCGCAACATCGACGTCGATCCCGCCGGAGGCCGAGGGGTCACCCAGCTCCTCGCGGAGATGGAGGACGTGCCGTCCGATCTCCTGGTCGCGTACCGCGGCGAGCACCGCTGGGTCCAGGCGTTCGAGCAGGTCTCGCTCGATCCGCCCGCTGGCGAACCGCCGCTCCTCCGACGACAAGGCGTCTACCTCATCACGGGTGGTCTCGGCGGTATAGCGCTCGCGCTGGCTGGGTACCTCGCGAGCTCCGTGGCGGCCAAGCTCGTGCTGGTGGGCCGCTCGGACTTCCCGCCGGAGGAGCGCTGGGACGATCTGCTGGCGAGCAGCGGCGGCTCGGGAGCTCCAGAGCGCACGCGAGAGCGGATCCGCGCGCTCCGGGCGCTCCAGGCGTCCGGCGCGGAGCTGCTCGTGCTGCGCGCAGACGCGGCCGACGAGGCTTCGATGCGCGAGGTGCGGCAGCGCGCGCAGGAGCGGTTCGGTGCGATTCACGGCGTGATCCATGCGGCCGGGCTCCCGCCCGATGGGCTCATTCACACGAAGACGCGGGAGGCCGCCGAGCGCGTCCTGGAACCCAAGGTGCGGGGAGGACACGTCATCGAGACCGTCTTCGGCGGTGACTCTCTCGATTTCATCGTGCTCTGCTCCTCGATGCTGGCGTACATGGGCCCCCCTGGGAGCGTCGACTATTGCGCAGCCAACAGCGCGCTCGACGCGCTCGCGGTGCGGCTGTGCAGGGTCTATGGGCATACGGCGATCTCCGTGGCGTGGGACGGCTGGGGCAAGCTCGGCATGGGCGCCGACGCGTCGGATGTGTCGCGCTACCTCCCAGCGGACCTGGCTCGCGGCGGCATGACGCCTGGCGAAGGGATCGAGGTCTTCCGTCGTATCCTGGCGAGCCCTCGGCCTCACGTGATCGTGTCGACCCGCGACTTCGATGGCCTCCTCCAGCGAACCCGGGAAGCCCTCTCCGTGGCCGCGCTGATCGCGCCTACCGAGGAGCGGCCCGCAGGCCGGAACGCGCGCCAGCCCCGCCCCGCGCTGACCAGCGAGTACGTCGCGCCGAAGAGCCCCCTTGAACGCGCGCTCGCGGACATCCTCGGTGAGCTCCTCGGCTTCGCCGACATCGGCGTTCGCGACAATTTCTTCGAGCTCGGGGCCGACTCGCTCACGTTCGTGCAGATGGCCGCGCGGGCCCACGAACGAGGCATGAGGCTGGATTCGCGCAAGCTGTTCGAGCTCGACACCATCGCTGCGCTGGCGCCGACGCTGGAGCTCTCTCCCGCCCGCCGGACGCCAGCGAAGCGGGAGCCAGGACCGGTCCCGCTCACGCCCATCCAGCGCGCGTTCTTCGCTCAGGGCATCGACGATGCCCGCCGTTTCGATCTCACCGTGGTGCTGGAGAGTCCCGCCGAGCTGGTGCAGGAGCGCATCGAGCGCGCGCTGGAGTGCGTCCTGGATCACCACGACGCCTTCCGCCTGCGTTTCCGCCGCCATGACGGCGAGTGGACCCAGGAGCAGATCGGCGCGACGCACCCCGCCGGTGTCGATCACGTCGATCTCAGCGGTAGCCCCCCCGCCGTGCACCAGGCCGCCGCCGCTGCCGCCGCCGCCATGAGCCTGCGGTGGGAGCTGGATCCGGTGAACGGGCCGCTCGTTCGTGTCGCCCTGTTCTCGTTGGGTGGCGACCGCGGAAGCCGCTTGCTCCTCGTCGTTCA
The DNA here is from genome assembly GCF_051474675.1 of Sorangium sp. So ce406. NCBI lineage: Bacteria > Pseudomonadati > Myxococcota > Polyangiales > Polyangiaceae > Sorangium > Sorangium sp. So ce406. The sequence continues at coordinate 4,394,456 of NZ_CP150340.1, forward strand.
TCACCTGGTAGCGGACATCATGAGTCTGCGGATCTTCGTACAGGATCTGGAGCACGCCTACCTGCAGCTCACGCGCGGCCAGCCGGTTCAACTCCCCGCCGCGACGTCATCGTTCCGGAACTGGGCGGAGAAGGTGGATCGGTTGGCGCGCGCGGGTGCGTTCCGCGACGAGCTGGATTACTGGCTCTCTCAGGGTCGGGCGGGCGCCGAGGATCTGCCCGGCGATCGCCCTCTCCCGGCAGAGACGAGGGTAGCGAGCGCCTCGCTCGCTCTCGCCGAGGCCGAGACCCGTGCCCTGCTGGAGGCAGCGCGGCGCTTGCGGGTGAGCATGGGTGACCTCTGCCTCGCCAGCTTGGCTCTCGCGCTCGCCGCGCGAACGAACCGGACCGCGCATCTCGTGGACGTGGAGGGGCTCGGGCGTGACGCTGCGCTCGCAGGGGAGGATCTCGACGTCTCTCGCACGATCGGTTGGTTCACTGCCATCTTCCCGATCCTCATCGATCTCGGCCGCGCGCGCGATCTGAGCGAGGCCCTTCCGGTGATCCGCGCACGACTCGCCGAGGTTCCGCGTGGTGGCGTCGGCTATGGCGTGCTCCGCTGCATCGACCCGGATCCCGAGGTCAGGACCCGGATGCAGGCGCTGCCGACCGCGGCGGTGAGCTTCCTCTACATGGGCCAGGTCGACGCGGGCGGGGATCGTGAGGCCCTCTTCCTGCCGGTGCGAGAGACGCTCGCTCCTGATCCCGACGCGCGTACGCTGGGGGTGTACCGGCTGAGCCTCACTGCGGGTGTGTTCGCCGGTGCCCTCCGTCTCGACTGGACATACCGGGAGCCAGGCTTCGACGAGTCAGCGGTCACGGAGATCGGCCAGCACGTCGCGGGCTCGTTACGAGCCTTCGCCGCTGCACCGAAGCTCACCGAGCCGGCGGAGGCCTCGTTGAGCGCGCGGCAGATGAAATCGGTCATAGCGCAGATCGGCGTCGTCGACGCGAACGACTCTTGACGCGGCGCTTCCTGCGAGGTGGACCTCATGGAGTTCTCGATCCCTAGACATATCGCCGATCTCTCGCAGGAGATCCGTGGGTTCATCGACGCCCAGGTCATCCCGCTCGAAGCCGATCTCGCGACGAGACCGTTCCTCGAGATCGAGAGAGCCTTGGATGGCGTGCGCGCTGACGCCAGGAGGCGGGGGCTCTGGCTCCCGCAACTCCCCGAGAAGCACGGCGGCATGAACCTCGGTGTGCTCGGCTTCGCCCTCATCAGCGAGCAGCTCGGCCGAAGCCCTCTCGGGCATTACGCCTTCAACTGCCAGGTGCCGGACGCCGGGAACATGGAAATCCTCATCGAGCATGGGACTCGGGAGCAGCAGGAAAGGTGGCTTCGCCCCCTCCTCGCAGGGGAGATCCGGAGCTGCTTCTCGCTCACGGAGCCGGAGCGCCCTGGCTCGAACCCTCTGTGGCTGGGTACGACCGCGTCGCCTCGCGACGGCGGGTGGGTGTTGAACGGCCGTAAGTGGTTCTCCACCGGGGCCGATGGCGCCGCGTTCGCGCTCGTCGTCGCCATCACCGATCCCGCCGCGGAGCCCCATGCTCGCCAGAGCGTCTTCATCGTCCCGACCAGCACACCGGGGTACCGTCTCGTCCGCAACTTATCCATCATGGGGCAGACCGGCAGCGGCTGGGCGAGCCACGCCGAGATCGTCTACGAGGACTGTCGCCTCCCTGGCGAGAGCCTCCTCGGGTCGCGTGGCGCTGGCGCCCTGATTACCCAGTCGCGCCTCGGCACCGGGCGCATCCATCACTGCATGCGCTGGATCGGCGTCGCCGAGCGCGCGTTCTCGATGATGTGTGAGCGCGCCGCGCGCCGTGAGCTCGCCCCTGGCGACCCGCTCGGGGGTCGCCAGATCGTGCAGACGTGGATCGCCGAGAGCCGCGCCGAGATCGACGCCGCGCGCCTGCTCGTGCTGCATTCCGCATGGAAGCTCGAGACCCGCGGGATAAACGAGGCTCGGACGGACGTGTCGCTGGTCAAGTTCCACGTGGCGGACGTGATGGCGAAGGTGCTGGATCGTGCGCTCCAGGTGCATGGCGCCCTGGGGATGACAGACGATACCGTACTGTCGTTCTTCTACCGTCAGGAGCGCGGCGCGCGGATCTATGACGGGCCGGACGAGATCCACAAGACCCTGGTCGCGAGGCGGATCCTCGCCGGCGCTGGGCTTCGTAAGGACGAGCGTCGATGAGCGCGCTGATGGACGAACCGGCAGCGCCGCGACCCGGCGAGGGGCTCGACGTCGCTGCGCTCGCCCGGTGGCTCCGCGCCAGCGCACCGGAGCGGGGCGGGGCGGTAGAGGTCGCGCAGTTTCACGGCGGCTATTCCAACCTGACCTACCTCGTGACGGTGGGCGGGCGTGAAATGGTGCTGCGCCGCGCTCCCGACGCGGCCGAGGGGCGCGGCGCGCGTGACGTCCTGCGGGAGTACGATGTGCTCGCGCGGCTTTGCGAGGTCTACCCGCTGGCACCGCGACCCATCTGCCGCTGCGATGACCGTTCGGTGATCGGCGCGCCATTCTATGTCATGGAGCGGAGACGAGGTCTTGTCTTGCGGCGTCAGCTCCCCGCCGGGCTCGCGCTCGGCGTCGCGGAGGCACGCCGCCTCTCCGAGGTGTTCATCGACACGTTGGCGCATCTGCACAGCATTGATGCCGAGGCGGCTGGTCTTACCGGTCTGACGGCCTCCGAGGGCTACGCGGCGCGCCAGGTGCGGGAGTGGATCTTGCGCTACAAGCGCTCTGCGGTGGACTCCCTGGTCGACATGGCTGACGTCGCGCGCTGGCTGGAGGCAGAGCTTCCCGCCGACGGGGCGGCGGCGATGATCCACAATGATTACAAGTACGATAACCTCATGTTCGATCCCGGCGATCTCACGCGTGTGGTCGCCGTGCTGGACTGGGAGATGGGGAGCGTCGGCGATGCGCGCATGGATCTCGGAACCGCGCTGGCCTACTGGCAAGAGCGTGACGACCCGGCTCATCGCCTCCTGGCGGTAGGCCCGACGTATCTCCCCGGCAGCCTGACCCGGCGCCAGCTCGTAGAGCGCTACGAGCAGCGGACCGGCCGGCCGCTCGCGCGCGCAGTGTATTACTATGTCTTCGGGCTCTTCAAGGTCGCGGTGATCGCGCAGCGTCTCCATGAGCGATACTTGCGCGGCGAGACGAGAAATCCGCGCCTTGCCGGGCTAGGGCGCCACGTGACGCTGCTCTCGCGGGCGGCGGCCGAAGCGGCGGGGAGCGGGCGCTGCTGAGCCCTGCGGCCCAGGCTTCGGGGAGATCTCTCATGGACCAAGATCGAATCGAAGGTATTTACTTCCTCTCGCCGACGCAAAAGGGCATGTTGCTCGAGGCGCTCTCTTCGCCGAGATCGGGTATCTGCGTGGAGCAGTGCGTCTTGCATCTGCGCCCTACCGTGGATCGAGAGGTCTTTCTCCGTGCCTGGCAGCAGCTCGTCGCGGAGCAGCCGATCTTGCGGACATGCTTCGCATGGATGGACCTGGAGGAGCCACGCCAGGTCGTCCTCCGCTCCGTCAAGGTCCCCGTTCACGAGGAAGACTGGAGCGACCTCCCCGAGGACGCCGTGGAGGAGCGGCTTCAGCGTTACCTCGCCGAGGATCGGCTCCGCGGGTTCCCTCTGAACAAGGCCCCGCTCGTGCGTCTCGCGCTGTTCTGCGCGCGCGGCGGCGGCTCCTGGTTCGTCTGGACGCACCACCACCTCGTCACAGATGGCTGGTCGGTCTCGATCATCCTGAGCGAGGTGCAGCGTCTTTACCTCGCGTTGCAGCAGGGCCGGGCGCTGCTCCCGCCGCGGCGGTTCTACTGGCATTACCTGGCGTGGCTCGAGAAGCAGCAGATGGCCGAGACCGAGGCATTCTGGCGACGCAGGCTGGCCGGCTTCGTCCGGCCCAACCGGCTCGGCGTGCCTGCCGAGGCCATCCCCGCTCTCCCGGCGGAGCCCTACGGGGAGCAAGGAGCGTTGCTTTCGGCGGAGACGACGGCGGCGCTCACGCGCCTGATCCGCGGCCACCGCGTGACCATGAACATCCTGATCCAGGGGATGTGGGCGCTGCTCCTCGGCCGGTACGGGGGCGAGACCGACGTCGTCTTCGGCGCCACGTGCTCGGGCCGGCCGCCCGACCTGCCTGGGGTAGAGGAAATCATCGGGCTCTTCATCACGACGCTCCCTGTGCGCAGGCTCATTCGGCCGGAGGCCCAGCTATGGGACTGGCTGTCGGAGGCACATGGCGAGCAGCTTCGCCAGCGAGGCCATGAATATTGCTCGGCGGGGCAGATCCACGCGTGGAGCGAGGTGCGGAGCGCTCAGCGCCTCTACGACACCCTCGTCGTGTTCGACAACGTGCCGACCCGGTCCGCCGCTCCGCTGGAGCTGGCTGCGTTCGTGGATCCGGGGCAATCCCGCACGGTCGGATCCCGGACCAAGCACGCGCTCACGCTGCTCGTGTCGCAGGGGGAGAGCGTGCGCCTGGCCCTCCTCCACGACCGGCGTCGCTTCGCGGATCAGGATGCCTCCCGGATTCTCGATCACCTCTGTCGCCTCGCGTCGATGATCGCGGCGAGCCCGGAGCCCTCGCTGGGCTCGCTCCTGGCCGCGATCCGCGACGACGAGCTCCCCAGGGTGGCGCCGGTCTCACGGAGCATCGATCGCGTGTTCGTCCCGCCTCGCGATCCGCTGGAGCGCCGCGTCGCGCGTATGTGCGAGCAGCTCCTCGATGTTCAGCCCATGGGGGCGCTCGACGACTTCTTCGAGAGCGGAGGGCATTCGCTGCTCGCCCTCCGGCTCGTGGCGTCCCTTCGCGAGGAGTTCGGGAAGGAGGTGCCATTTTCCATTCTGCTGCAGAATCCCACGGTCGAGGGCCTCGCGGCCGCCCTGCGCGTCGATGCTGCCCAGGAGCCCTGGCCAACGCTGGTCGCCCTGCGGGCGCAGGGGTCGAAGCGGCCATTTTTCTGCGTGCCGGGCGCAGGAGGGAGCGTTCTTTACCTCCACCGGCTCGCGGCGCACCTCGGCGCCGACCGGCCCTTCTACGGCCTGCAGGCGCGCGGGCTCGACGGCCTCTCCGAGCCCCAGCGGTCCGTCGAGGAGATGGCAATGCACTATCTCGACGAGATCCGGGCGGCGCAGCCGCGCGGCCCCTACCTCTTGGGCGGCCACTCGTTCGGCGGCTTCGTCGCCTTCGAGATAGCTCGCCGCCTCGTCCTCGGCGAGGAGCGGGTGGCGTTGCTCGCGCTCTTCGACACAGTAGCTCCGCTGGAGGGGTTCGCTCCCGAGCCCAAGATCGAGACCGAGGAAGAAACGATGCGGGTGGTCGCTGACATGGTGGATCAGCTCTTTGGCCGGGGAGAGGCGTCCTCGCGCCAGCCTTTGGACGGCGCGCCCATGGAGGTGCTCCGGCGCCGCATCGCGGATGCTCGGATCGCCACGCAAAGCGCCTCGGCAGACCAGATCCGTGGTTTTCTCTCTGTTTTCACCGCCAATCGTCGCACCCGCTACCGGCCCACGAGCGGATGCGCGGTGCCGACCGTCCTCTTCCGCGCCACGGAGTGTCTGCAGGAGGCAGGCAGCGCGCTGCCCGGTTCCTCGGACGACCCGACGATTGGATGGAGCAGACTTTGCAGCGGCCCGGTGGAGGTGCGCTGGGTACCGGGCGATCATCTTTCCATGATGACCGAGCCGCACGTCGGTGTGCTCGCATCCGCGCTGAACCGAAGCATCGAGAGCATCGCGGAGCGACGTGATTCAACGTCGGCTGCCGAACCCTGAGACCGCGGGCAAGGGCCCTGCCAGAGGTCGTCACTCTGGACGGGACACGGAGAGCACCGCACGGACTTTCAAGGCCGGAGGGCTCTTGCTCACGACTCGAATGTTGATGTATCCTGCCATCCCCTCGCGCCTGAGGATCGCGCAACCGTTCTGGGTCAGCTTGTGATGTTCCTGCAGGACCAAAGCCGAGATCCTTCTCCTTTTCAAAGCAGTAGCGCGGGGGCTCCGCCGTGGAAAGATGGCATCGACAGCCCCATGACGCGCGCCCTCCTCCAGCACGGCTTCATCCGCTCCGTCCAGCTCCTGCGCGAGCGGGTCGACGACTTCTCCAGGTATCCGTTCAGCATCCCCGCCGTGCGCGCCATCGACGAGCTCGCGCTGCACCCGAAGGTGACCTTCCTCGTCGGCGAGAACGGCTCCGGAAAGTCGACCCTCATCGAGGCGCTCGCGCTGCTGGCCGGCTTCAACGCGGAGGGCGGCTCGAAGGGCTTCAACTTCTCGACCCGGCGCTCCGAGTCGGAGCTGCACACGGCCATGCGGCTCGTGCGCGGGGCGCGCCGCGAGAAGAACGGCTTCTTCCTGCGCGCCGAGAGCTTCTTCAACGTCGCCACCCAGGTGGACGAGCTGGAAGTGACCGCGGGCTACGGCGGCACGTCGCTGCACGAGCAGTCGCACGGCGAGTCGTTCCTGGCCCTCGTGAAGAACCGGTTCAAGCCGGACAGCCTCTTCATCCTCGACGAGCCGGAGGCGGCGCTGTCGCCGGCCAGGCAGCTCACGCTGCTCGCGCGCATGCACGAGCTCATCGAGCGCGGTCGATCGCAGTTCATCATCGCCACGCACTCGCCCATCGTGCTCGCTTATCCCGCGGCGACGATCTACCGGCTCTCGGAGGACGGCATCGCGCCAGTGGCCTACGAGGAGACAGAGCACTTCGCGCTCACGCGCGACTTCCTGCTGCACAGGGACCGCTTCTTCCGTGAGCTCTTCCGGGACGACGCGTGAACCTGGCCTGAGCGGCCGCAGGGCACCCTGAGCGCCTCACTTCGCCGGGGCGCCTCGCTTGCTCCAGTGGTCGTGATAGCGCCGGTACATCTCCTGCCATGCACCGTACACCGCCGCATCGCGGCCAAGCCGCTCTTTCCAGGCCCGATCGACCGCCGCCCGCGTTTGCGGCGATTGCAGCCCGTAACGCTGGAAGGTGGCCTCGGCGGCCCAGGGGAACACCGCCAGCTCGGCGCACAGCGATGCATACTGGGCCAGCGAAAGGTCGGCGTCGGCTCCAGGGTCTGGCTGACCCGGCGGAGGCGGAGGTGCCGAGGAGCGCGGCGCGCCAGCGCCATGCTCCGGCCCGAACCCAGGTGGCGAGGGCGGCGGCGTGGGCGACCCGGAGCCGTCAGCGGGCCGCTGGAACGGCATCGCCGAGCTCGCCGGCGCGACGGAGACTTCCTGCGTCGTCATGAAGGGCGTGCCCGCGTCGCGCCGGCTCCCCGGCACCGGCGCTGCGCTTCCGGAGCCCCCTTCCGGAGGTGACGGCGCGGCGCGGAATGGCAGCACAGGCGCCGCCGAGATCAGGGGGACCGACACCGTGCCACCGGCGAGCGCCGACAGCCGCTGCTCGACGTCACCCGCAGCGCCGCTCCGGCTCGGTCCCGCGGCGCGGAAAGGTAACTCTGGACGTGGCGGGAGGGGCGCCACGGGCATCGTCCCTCCGAAGTCGACAGCGCCTCTGCCGGTCACCGTCGGCTCCGGACCACGCGCGCCTGGACGCTGCTCACCTCCCGGCCCCGCAGGGCGGAACGGCAAGGACACGTCCGGAGCGCGCTCGCTCGTCGCCCTGGCAGGAGCGTCGCGCTGGTCCCCGAACACGTACGTCCCGGAGAGCTCCGCCCGCGACGCAGGTGCGCTCGGCTCGGGCGACGAGGGCGCCGGCGCGAGCGAGCGCGCGCGCATGGGCAACGCCGGTTCCTCGGGCTCCCTCGCCAGCCCATACGACCACGCGCCCGGGGCGACCTTGATGGCCGCCACGCGCGTCCGCAGATCGGACAGGTGCCGGCGCTGACGCGCGACCCAGTCGCGCGGCGAGAACGGAGAGCACATCCCTGTGACAAGCGCGAGCTCCAGGGCAGCCGCCTCGCGCGCTGCCGGCGGGGTGAGCCGCGACTCCAGCTCGTCGACGATCTGGAGCGGCGTGAACGCGGCGCCTCCGCGGGTCTTCATCCGGGCGTCCAGGCGCTGCGCCCTGGCATGCAGCCAGGCGGACCACCGCGACGGATCGGTGACGATGCGCTCCACCTTGCGCAGCGGGATGGGAATGCTGCCCGCGTCAGCGAACTCCGGAGGCAGCTCGACCTCCCACGGCTCCTCGACCGTCTCGCGCAAACCGGCCCCTGTCATCCGCTCCAGCGACTCGGCCGCGGCGGCGACGATCTCGCGATCCTCGTGCTCCAGGGCACGGATCAGCGTCCCGAGCGCGTCGAGGTGCCCGAAACGGCCGAGGCCGCGCAGCAGGCTCGCCGTGGGCGCGGCGCTCGCGGCGCCGAGGAGGCGATCGAGGTCGCTCGCGCGCCCCGCGAGGCAGAGGAGCGCCAGCGCCCTCGGAACACGCGAGGGCGACACCGGGGCGTCGACCGCGCTCCGCAGGAGCTGGAGCGCAGGGGCATGCCCGCGGCGAAGGAGCGACTCCACCGCGACGAGGAAGACGTCCTCGTCCCCGGTCGTCGCGCAGAGGCGCTCGAGGTGGGCGAGCGCGTCGCGACGGGGGAGCGCGGCGGCGAGCGCTCGCGCGATCCGCGCGGCGATCTCCGGCTCGGCGCGCTCGAGCAGCGGAACGACGACCTGATCGGGCGTCGGACCGCGCGCGTGGAGGACGTCCAGCGCGAGGGCCACGAGCTCCGGCCGCGCGCTCGTGCACAGGTCGGCCATGGCGCGGTCGATGGCAGGGCTCGGCGCGAGCCAGAAGCCCTCGAACCAGCCCGGGAGCTCCTCCGGCGCGCTCTGCTTGAGCGTCATGACCGCCGCGCCGACCGTGTCGTTGCCCTCGATGCTGCCGAGCGTGAGCGCGACCGCGAAGGCGCGCTCGGGGTCGGGGATCTTGGCCTCGGCGTGGTAGAGCGAGACGATCGGCAGCGCCGTGCCGCCGAGCGAGGCGAAGGCGTCCAGGCTCTCGAGGAGCTGCTCCTCGAAGCTCGCCTGGTCGAGCCAGGTCTCGATCGCGTTCGGCTTGCGGAGCTCCCGCGCGCCGGCGATGTCCTCGAGGTAGGAGCGCGCGAGGCGGCGCAGCACCTCCGCCTCCTCGACCGAGGGCTCGTAGGGCAGCGGGAGCGGGTCTCCGGCCGGCGCCGCGCCGTCCTCCTCGCCGCGGAGCGAGCCCGGCTCGGCCCCGAGCAGGCGCTTGGCCAGCTCACCCGACACGGCGGCGCGCCGGAACGCCTCGAGCTCCTCGAGCGTGCGGGGCCTCGGCGGCGCCGCGCGGGGCGGGGCGGCCGCGGGCGGCGGCTCCTCGGGGGTCACCTCGACGTGCGGCACGAGCGAGCGGCGAGGGAAGGCGTGGAGCTCGGGCACGCCGCGGCTCGCGCGGAAGGGCCGGGGCGTGGGCGCCTCGACCCGCTCGGTCCCGTAGATCTCCGCGCGGCGGGCGAACTGCGCCCGGGCGACGGCGTCGTGGCCCGACTGCAGCGCCGACTGCGCCGTCCTCAGGGCGCCGAGCACCCTGGCGAGCAGCCCGACGCCGTCCGCCTGCGGCGGGAGGCTCTGCGCAGGAGCGCCGCGCTGCGCTGCGGCGTCGAAGAGCGCGCGCGCCTCGCCGACGAGCGCCGCCGCCTCGCTCAGCCCGTCGAGGTGCGCGCGCGCGAGCGGACCGGAGTCGAGCACGACGTAGACGCACTCGATGGCGTGGAGCAGCCGGTCGCGGATGCCCTCGCGATCGACGTCCAGCGGGAGCCCCGCGAGCGCGAAGAGCACCTCCTCGACGGCGCTCCTCGCGACCACGACGGCCGCGTGGCCAGGGCTCGGCTCGACGGCCACCGCTACTTGTCCTCGACCATGGGCGCCAGCTCCGCGTGCGGGCCCGTGGCGATGAGCTTGATCGTCTTCGACTTGATGCTGACCGCGCCGTTCGCCACGGTGACGTTCGAGCCGCCGACCTTGAGGACGATCTTCCCCGCGTTCAGGGCCACGGCGCCGCCGACCAGGATCGAGAGGGCGCTCGACGCCGTGAGCTGCACGTCGCCGCCCGCCGCCGCAGCCCAGATGCCACCCACCGTCGTCGCCTTCGCGCCGCCCACGCCCACGTTGACGTCGCCTCCGGCGGCCGTGATCAGCGCGCCGCCCACCGTCGACGCGTGCGCGCCGACCGTCAGCTCGCTCCGGCCAGAGGCGGCCGCCTCGATCTTGGCGGCGCCCACGGAGACGCTCGCGGCGCCGGCGACGGCCATGGACGCGCTGAGCGCGGCCACCTCCACGCAGCTACCGCCCACCGTCTCCGAGAGCGAGCCCGCCGTGGTGATCGACGTCGACATCGGCGTGAGCTGCGTGTGCGAGCCGCCGATCGTGAGCGACCGCGCGCCCTTGATGTCCACCTTCTCGTCGCCGGATACCGTCTTCGTGCGCGACGCCCCGACCTCCCACTGCTGCACCCCGGCCACCTGGAGCTCGGAGGCGGCGCCGATATCCACGGTCTGATCCGCGCCGATCGACACGGACTGGTTCGCGCCGACGACGCGGCTCTCGTGGACGGCGATCTTCTCGTCGCGGTCGTTCGCCACCGCGATGTTCGCGTCCTTCTGCGCGTGGACCATCACCTGCTCGGAGCCGGCGGCGTCCTCCATGCGGATCTCGTTGGAGCCACCGCCGCCCGGGGTGGACAGCGACTTCAGGCCCGTCATGGTCTTGCCGTCGGGCAGCTTGTAGGGGGGCGCGAAGATCGCGTTGTAGACGCGCCCGACGACGATCGGCCGATCGGGGTCGCCGTCCTCGAAGTCGACAAGCACCTCCCAGCCGACCCGGGGAATGGCGAGCGCGCCGCTCAGGAATTGCTGCCCGACCCGCACCCAGGCAGAGCTCCGCTCGTCCTGCGTGCTGCGGCGGTCCCAGACGAAGGAGACCTTCACCCGACCGTGCTCGTCACAGTGGATCTCCGACCCGGCCGGACCGCGCACCTTCGCGATCTGGGGCCCTGGCACCGCGGCGCGCGGCGTCCGCCGGGACGGCCGCAGCACGGCGTCCTCCGGGAGGGCGGTGAACGTGCTCGTGAGCCGCGTCAGATCGACATCGAGCGCCCCGCCGGGGTCGTCCGCAGGAGCCGCGCCTCGCCCCGGTCCGCGCGCGCCCTGGGCATCCGCCGCGCCGGCGCGGTCCTCCCAGCGCTGCTCCAGCTCCCGGACCACCCACGTGCGGTCGAGATCGCCCGCGGGCGCGCCGGTCAGCGCGAACGTGTGACCGGGAAGGAGCGCGGATGTGCCGCCCACGCACCGGATGCAGCGCGCCTCGGTCCGGAGGGCGTCGAGGAACGCTGCGGCGCGGCGCCGCCCCTCCGCGGGGTCGACGTAGCGCCCCGGATAGTCGTAGAGCTCGCGGCCGAGCGGCGCCTCGTCCGCCGCCTCCGCCGTGAGATCCAGGCTCGGACGCTTGAAGTCGTGGTCCCGGAGGGTGACCTTCGCGGGCCGGACGCGCTCGACCTCCGCGATCGAGGCGACGGCCTCCTGGGCTGCGAGGGTCGACTCGGGGCGGAAGACCACCTCCGGCGTTGCCGCCTTCGCGAGCGCCGAGCTGGCGTCCGCGAACACCAGGAGCGAGCCCGCCTCGTCGAACTCGAAGAAGTAGAAGATGCCGTCCTCCTCGAGGATGCGCGAGAGGAAGTCGAACGACGTCTCGCCGAACTGCGTGCACACCTCGCGCTTCGCGTAGCTGCCCGACAGACGGAAGGCGACCTCGGCGCCGTCGAGCCCCGCCTCCTCGAGCAGGATCCGCGCGATGCCCTCGGTGGTCATGTCCTGGAACAGGCGATGATCGGTGATGAGCTTGAGCGCGGCGAGCGGAGACTCGACCGTGAGGCTCACGCGCTGACGATCCCCGAGCGCGGTCGCGCGCTCGAGGACCCGGGTCACGAGGCCGCTCAGGCGCCGGAGCACGGCCCCGTCGCTCTGCCGCGCCATCACGACCTGCGCGCGCGAGAGGAGCCAGGCGTGAGGGTCGATGTCCGTGCCAGGGATCTCGATCTCCAGCTCGGCCACGAACGAGACGCTGAGGCCCTCGCGCGTGTGAAAGCTGCGCACGCGGGCGAGACCTGGATCGACGCCCTGCGTCGCGAAGAAGACCTGATAGGGGGTGTGTTCGGTCGCCATGTCAGTTGTGCTCGATGACGGAGCCGCCGGTGTCGATGGTGCCCGCCGGCAGCCCGATGGCGGGCGCCTTGACCTCGACGGAGCCCGGCTTGATCTTGAGCGACGCGGCGCCAGCGACGATCAGGATCTCGTTCTCGGCCTCGATGCTGATGGTGGGGGCGTTGCCGACGAACGCGCCGCCGACGATCACCTTCATCTTGCTCGTCGAGGACTCGCCGATGTTGCTCCCGGCGGCGATGACGTTGGCGCCGCCGACCGTCAGCGCGACGGCGCCCTTGCCGGACAGGTCGTAGCTCGATCCGGCCGCCTCGATCTTCGCGCCGCCGACCGTCTCAGCGCAGGCGCCCAGCGTGACGTGCGACACCCCGGACCCCGCGGCGGCGATGTGGGCCCCGGCCACCGAGACGCTCGCGGACCCCAGCGTGGAGCGGCTCGCCTCCAGGGCGCTCGCGCCGATCATGCTGCCGCCGACCGTCAGCGTCCTCCCGCTCTGCGCGTCCAGCGTGGTGCCGGCGGTGGCGATCTGGGTGCGCGAGGCCCCGATCGTGGCCGACTCGGCGCCGGTGATCGCCACGCTGCGGCTGCCGCTCACGGTGAGCGACTCGGAGGCGCCCACCTGCACGGATTGATCGCCGCCGATCGTGGCCTTGGCGTTGCTCCCGATCGTCACGCGCTGGTTCGCGCCGACGGCGACCGTGTGATCCGTCCCGATCTTCGCCTCGAGGTTGTTGCCGACGACGATCTTCTGGTCCTTCGAGGCCTGGATGAACATCTCCTCGGATCCGACCTTGTCCTCGAAGCGGATCTCGTTGGTGGACCCGCCCCCCGGGGTGGTGGCGGTCTGCCAGGACGTGCGCGTCTTGTTCGCCGGGAGCGCATAGGGCGTCGGGTGCTCGCCGTCGTACAGGTGCGCCACGACGGCGGGCGCGTCGATGTCCTCGTCGTGATGGTAGGCGAGCACGTCCCAGCCGACGCGCGGCAGGATCATCGAGCCAGGGAGCGGGAGCTGCCCCACGCGCTGCCACGTGGAGGCGTTCTCGTCCCGGCCGCCGAGGCGATCCCAGTGGAACTGGACGCGCACCCGCCCCGCGTCGTCGGGGTGAATCTCCTGGCCAGCCGGGCCGACGACCGTACCCGTCTGCGGACCTCCCGGCGTCCGCGTGACGGCGCGCCGCGGCGGCCGGAACGGTATCGAGGCCGGCTGCGCCTCCCACCGCACCGACCACTCCTCGTCCAGCCCCTGGCCGTGTCGCGGCTGCCGCAGATCGCAGGTCACGGCGCGCAGCAGGTACCGGCCGTTCAGCGAGTCCACCGGGTGATCCTCGATCGCGATCACGTATCCGGGCAGCAGCCGGACGCCGCTCGCCTCGCCGGAGACGATGTCCCGGTCCGCGGAGAGCGCCTCGAGCGCCCGCGCTGCGCGGGTCTGGGCGGCGTCGGGCCGGGAGAAGCGCCCCGGGTAGTCGTAGACCTCGAGCGCGCCCTTTCCCCGCGTCGCGCGGCCCTCCAGGACGAACCGGGGCTTCTGCGGGTCGTAGTCACGCAGCCGGACGGCCTCGGTGCGCGCCCGGTGCGTCCTGCGCAGGCGCTGGACGGCGTCGCGCGTGGCGGCGAGCTGGCTGTCGTCCTGGAACGGCATGGCGGCGCCCCCGGGCAGGTCGGCGGCGGCCGTCGTGTCGTCGCCGAGCACCAGCGTCGTCGCGTCCTCGCCGCACTCGAACCAGTACGCGATTCCCTCCTCGGCGAGCAGCCGCTCCACGAAGGACCAGTCGCTCTCGCGGTACTGGGCGATGCAGGGGCGCTCCGCGCAGGATCCGCGCAGGACCCAGCGCGTCGCGCCGTCGAGACCCCCGCGCGCGAGCGCGTCCTTCACCGCGGAGACCGGGGTCTGCTCCTGGTACACCCGGCAGTCCGCGCCCACCGTGAGCGCCTCGACGGCAGGGCCGAGCGTCAGCACGAAGCTGCCTGCGCCCAGCGCGCTCAGGGTGCGCTCGACGGCCATGACCAGGCCGCGCACAGCGAGCGCGCTCCCGAAGCGGTCACGCAGGGTCAAGGTGAAGGGCCGCCCGACCAGGTCCGCTGGCGCCGGCGGATCTTCGCGGGCGAACGCCTCCACCTCGAACCGGAAGAGCTCGGACAGCGCGAGCCGCCCGCGCGCCGCCGCCACGTCGAGCGGGACGCCGTCTATCTCGAGCTCGCACAGCGACATATCACCCCACCAGGTTCGGGTTCCCGGAGATCTTGAGCTTCCCCGACGCGTCGCATTTCACCAGGCCGACGAACGACGCCGAGCCCGCGGTGAGCGTGAGGACGCCGCCGCCGCCGAGCAGGTTCGCGATGCCGGCGACCTTGATCGAGACCTTCTTCGATTTGATCGAGAGCTTGCCCGCCGCGTTCGCGCAGGCGACTCCCCCCACGGTGATCACGCTCGGGCCCTTGGTGCCGCCGGAGTAGTTGCCGCCCGCCGCCTGCACGCAGACGCCCCCCACGGTCACGGCCATGGCGCCGATCGCCGACTGGCTGATCGACGAGCCCGCGGCCACGATCTTGACCCCGCCGACCGTCTCCGATCTCGCCCCGGCGACCGCGACGGTGTGCTCGGAGCCGGCGGCCGTCACCATCGAGCCGCCGACCGTCAGGCTGTGGGCGCCGACCGCCGTGCGCGTCAGCCCCAGCGCGGCGAGCGTCGTGTGGGTGCCGCCGACCGTCTCCGTGTCGCCGCCGCCGACGATGGCCGTGAGATTGCCGCTCAGCGTGACCGTCTCCGAGGCGCCGACGCGCTTCGTCCGGTCGCCGCCCAGCGTGAAGCCGGCGTCCCCGCCCACCGTCGTCGTCAGGTTCGCGCCGACGCGGACAGCCTGGTTGCTGCCGATCTGCGCGATCGAGTCGCTCCCCACCTCGCGCGCGTCGTCGGCGCCGATGTCCTCGGTCTGGTTGTCGTTCGTCGTGCCGTCGTAGTCCTTCGACGCGTTGAGGAAGAACTCCTGGCCGCCCGCGCCGTCCGACATCCGGACCTCGTTGCTCTTGCCGCCGCCGGGGCTCGATCGCGTCTGCAGCGCCATCTTCGAGCCGGCGGCCGGGTAGGCGTAGGGCGACACCTTCTCGGCGTTGTACATGCGGGCGATGGCGGTGGGCCGATCCGGGTCTCCGAACGGGTAGACGATCGCCATCTCCCAGCCGACGCGGGCGAGCGCCATCGAGCCGCTGATCGGGATCTGGGCGACGCGCATCCAGCACGAGCTGGTGTTGTCCTGCTTCCCCAGGCGATCCCAGAAGAACCGCCCCTTCATCCGCCCGAGCTCGTCCGTGTGGATCTCGCTCCCCGCGGGGCCCGTGACCACGGCCGCATGGGGGCCGCGCACCGCGGGCCGGGGCGCCCGGCGCGGCGGACGGTACGGCGTCCCCTGCGGGATGCAGGTGAACCGGTTCCGGTAGCTCGCGCGCGCCTGCTCGACGTCGCCCCCCTCATGCGCGATCAGGACGAGCTCGTGCTCGACGCTCGTGAGCGCGTACCCCCGCGCGAGCTCCGCGCGGGTAGGCCCCTCCAGCGTGAACGTGGCGCCGGCGCGCATCTCCAGCCGGTCGCTTTCTCCCACCCCGATCCGCCGCTGCGCGGCGAGCTCCTCGGCCCGGATCCGCGCCAGCGCCTCGCCCTCCTCCGGCGTCTGGTGGCCGCCGGGGAACTCGAAGCGATCGAGCTGGCTCGAAGGGACGAGCTCGGCGCTGGCGACGAGATCCAGGTTCGGCTGCATGAAGTTGTAGTCGCCGACCGAGCAGCGCTCCGGCGTGGCGCGGGACTCGAGCGCGAAGGCGTGCACCCCCTCGCCGTGCATGCGATCGTCGATCAGCCGCAGGATCTCGTCTCCCTCGATCGGCTCGAACGCGCTCGGAGCGTCCGCCATCCGGAGGTGCGCCGCGCCCTCGTCCTGCGCGACGATGTAAAAGATGCCCTCGTGCTCGAGCAGCCTGGAGACGAACGCGAGATCGGTCTCACGGTGCTGGACGCAATAGGCGCGCGTGGTCAGGGCGCGCTGCAGCGAGAACGAGAAGCGCGAAGGGGCGATGCCAGCGTCCTGCAGGACCCCGGAGACGATCGCTTGCGCGTCCTTGTCCTGGAAGGTGCGGACGTCGGCGCGCAGGGCGAGCAGCTCCAGCTCGTGCGCGAGCTCGACGCGGTAGCGGCGCCGGTGGCCGCGGTGGATGCCGTCGAAATGCATCGCCATGACGACCAGGTGGAAGCGGCGCACGGGCGCGCCGTCGACCGCGATCTCCAGCGTGACCGGCTCGCCGACGCAGGCCGCGCCGTCGAGGTCGACGTCGCCGACGGCCACGACCGCCGCGCGCGTCGGCTCGGAGAGCGCCTCGCGCACCTCGGCGGACACGACGTTGAGCTCATCCAGGGAAGCGCCGCGGAGCGCCGCTGTCAGATGTCGTTCCACTCGTCCCTCCAGCGCGCTGGCCTGCGCCGCGCGGCGAGTCCATCAGAACCGTCCGCCGGACCGCGGCGCCCTCAGCGCCGCGAGAGATTCCCTCCGAACTGACTCGACGCCTGGCCGTGGAGCGCGTCACCGGCAGCCGCCTCCAGGTCCGCCGGGGTGGCCTCCCGGATCGACGCGTCGTCGGGCTGGACGTCGATCACGAACCCGCGCGGCGGCGCGCCCGGCGGCGACAGCATCCAGAGCCGGCCGCGCCCGCCGTGCGCCGAGGCGGCGCGGAAGACCGCGGCCAGCCGCGTCCCCCACATCGACAGCGCGCCCGCGCCGAGGGCGCCCTTGACGAAGGCGCGCGATTCGTCGGCGTTGACGCGGAAGAACGCGAGCGGCGGGTCCATCTCTTGAACCTGCCAGGTCAGGTCCTGCGGAGACGTCGGCGGCCCGGGCTTCCCCGACAGCGCGGCGGGCCATCCGGCGAGATCCGCGGGGCGGACCTTCGTGCGCCCCCATTTCAAGCACTCTGCCTTCTTGGCGAACTGCACCTCGCCCGAGACGATGACGTCGAAGCCCTGATCCCCGGAAGCGGCCGCCGCGGGCGCCGGCTCCGCCGCCGCGGCGGCGCTCCTGGCCTTGCCCGTCGGCGCCTTGTCGGCGGCCCCGGCCTTCGCGCTCGGCTTCTTGAGCTTCTTGAACGCGGGCAGCGGCGCTGTCTCGCCGTCCGCGGTCCGCTCCAGCCAGACGAACGGCGCGCTCTTCTCGATGAGCGCGATCTCCTCGTCCTCCAGCGGGGTGCGCACGGTCGTCCCCTCCGGGCGGACCTCGAACGAGATCGAGAGGGGGCTCGTCCTGAACCCGATGAAATCGAGGCGGCCCCGGCCGCCGACGTCGGCGGACGCCCGGAGGGCGGCGGCCAGCCGCGCGCCGAAGGCGGTGAAGATGTGCTCGGGCAGCACCGCCGCGAGCTCGATCCGGCCGGACTCGTCGCGCAGCCCGTGGGGCAGCCCCTGGAGGCGCTTCGCGAGATCCGAGAAGATCGCCGCGACCGTCGCCGGCGAGGCGCCCTCGGCCTCGAGCGGATCGGGCCAGTCCGTGTACGCGGCGGGGTCGATCTTCCTCCTCTTCCACCCGGCGAGCGCCTCCGCCGGCACCTCGAACGCGGCGATCGCGGCCACGTCGTATCCCATCTCGTCTTTCCTTCCCGGCTCAGAAGAGCCGCTTCTCGAAGCGACGCAGCCATTGCGTCGTCGTCGATTCGGTCCAGGCCTCGTAAAAATTCAGCCCCTCCGCGGCGCGCACCGGACGCACCATCTCGTCGGCGCGCACGTACGCCGGGGGGATCCTCAGGCGATTGTGGTCTCCTGCCTCCGGTTGCGGCCCGGCGCGGAGCACCAGGTGCTCCCCGGCCCGGAACGTGGTCACCAGGTCGTCGCTCTCGGGGAGCCGGCCGCGGGCCTGCGCGAGCTCGTCCTGGAGCCCTCGCCCGAGCAGCGTGAGCCAGTTGACGGTCCGCAGGCGGTCGTGAAGCTCCTCCATCCAGGCGACGTAGAGTCCCACATCGTAGCCGGGGTGGCGCCGCGCGTGCGCGTAGATCGCCTGCATCGCTTCGGCGTGGAGCTGCGTCTCCCACGCTGAATACGTCAGCCCCGCCGCGCCCCAGCGGAGGCGCAGCAGCGCGGCGATCTCGAGGGTGCGCCGCGCGAAGTCGTCGAGGGGCCACGTCGAGGGCACGGTGAGCCGCAGGACCGCCGGCGCGATGAGCTGCGGGGTGTCGTCCGAGCCGACGATCTCGGCGTAGAACCGGTAGGACCAGGGTGACGCCCAGAGCCGGCGCGCCGCGCCGTGGCAGGCGAGCCCCATGTCCGCGCGCCGGCGCACGTTGAACTCCAGGGCCAGCCGGAACGCCTCCGGATCCTGGATTTGCCCGTGCGGGACGACGGCCAGCGACGCCGGGTACGCGCTCGCGAACGCCAGATCCGCCGGCTCGAACGGCTCCTCCTGGCCGATCCGCGAGTTCAGGGTCCAGCGCAGCTCGCCGCCCATCCAGTCGAGGACCTTCAGGTGGACCTGCTCGAGGCGCGCCTCGTCCTCGGGGAGCAACGCCTCCAGGTGGAACACGGCGCCGAGGACGCCATGCAGGACGGGCGTGGCGCCGGAGGTGCACAGGGGCGGCGGCGCGGCGCTCGTCACGGCAACCCCACGTCCAGCCTGGCGACGCGCGCGGCGCGCAGGTGGAACGCGCCCACCAGGTTGATCAGCAGATTGCGCGCGGCGCGGCGCTCACAGAGGAACTCGTCCCAGCGGGCGGCGAGGATGTGGCCGCCGCGCCCCGCGCCGGGCGGCATCACCACACGAGAGCGCCCGAGCCCGCCCGCGCCGCCATACGTGACGAGGCACCCGGTCCAGACCAGCAGGACGTCATCGAACGCGAGCAGCAGATCGTTCGACGCGGTGTCGGCGAGGACGGCCCGGACGAACGCCTGTTTGCCCGCGAGCGGGACGTCGCGCACCGTGAACGGGGCCGGGTGCAGCTCGAGGTGCGTCCTCGGCGGGTGCATCCACGCCTCGACGTCACCCTCGCGCACCGAGAGGGCGCTGCCGTCGAGCGGCAGGCCACCGAAGAGGGAGAGCGATCGGACCCGGCCGCTGCCGCCGAGGAGCTCGACGACGTGGCGCAGGTAGCGCGGCGAGACCGCGGCGACCTCGATCCCGTAGAGGTACGAGGGCCCGACCGCGGCAGGATCCGCGGGGTCGATGGGGCCCTCGAGCCACCGCGCCCGGCCCGCGCCCGGGTCGAACTCCGCGCCTCCTGCGGCTCCGGCGTTGATCTCCTCGATGATCGTCCGCACGAGGAAGGGGATGAGCGTCCCGGGATCGGGCCCCTCCAGATCGAGGAGCAGGGCGAGCTTCTGGGGGGCGAGGCTCGCGCGGTAGGCGATCTGCAGCCCACCTCGAACGAAGGCCAGCTCGGGCGGTAGCGGGGCTCTGTGGCTCATGGCGGCACGTCAGGGGTACCCTTCGCAGTCGCTGTTCCAGTCCTTGCAGGCCAGCTTGCAGGCCGCGCAGTTGACGAGCTCCACCGTTCCGTCGGGGCTCGCCTTGGCATAGTTCGAGAGCTGCCCCGGGTGACTCTCTTTCTCGGTGGGCCGCTTGATCTCGACGGGGCGGCCGTTCGGCCGCTCGGCGTCGGGGCACAGCACCCGGTGGACGCGGAAGCGCCGCCGGAGCGCCCCCCTCGTGGCGCCCGACATCTGGTGCCGGAGCGCAGAATAGGTGTTGGCCGACGCCGGCGGGTTGGCGGCCATCTGGTTGATCACGCCGAGCGCGCGCCGCGCGACGCGGCTGCCGTATCCCCCCTGGCTCGCCAGGTTCCGCAGGCCGAGCACGCCGCGGGGGCCGCCCGCGGCCCTGGCGCCTCCGATGAAGCCGATGGGACGCTCGCGCGTGGCCGCGAGCGCCGGATCGTTCAGCTTGTCGAAGACCGCGTCGTTGAAGTCACCGCGATCGTCCTTCGGTGTGGCGCACCAGTCCTTCAGCGCGGCGTCGTACGCGGCGCAGATCGGATCTCCCGGGTCGGGGGCGACGACGGTGCCGCCCGGCGCGAGGATGCTGCCCTTCGGAACGTTCGTCGTCACCGCATCCCTCCGCCGCGGTCCGTGAAGGTGTCCCAGGGCGCCGGGGGCCTCCTGCCCGGCGAGCGCCGCGCCCTTTCGGTCCTCGAGCTCTCCGAAGGCGCTCCGGGCTGGGTCACGCCAGATGCCTTCAGGTGCCTTGAATCAAGCTCCCATCACCCGTGTTCAGCCGTTCGAGTTGGACGAGTCGAGCGTCCGGACCACGCCGCCGCGCTCGGCCTTCACGTCGGTCGAGGCCATGATGATCCCGCACCGACCCATGATCTTGTTGCTGATCACCCCGAAGAGCGTGCCGGGTTGATCGCCGTTCGACACGGCCGTCTTGCCCCGCTTCGTCCATGTCGGCGTGCCGACGACGAGCACCTTGGTCGCGTAGCCGCTCCCCATGGTCGTGGACACCGCGATGTTCGGGTAGGGGAGGGGCAGGGGAGATGGGGCGGCCGGCGTCTTGCAAACGTCGGTGGGGCCGTCGCTCACCGACGTGTGTGCGGTCGCGACGCTCGCGACGAACTTCTTGGCGCTGACCAGCGGCATCGCGTCAACCTCCCCCTTCCTCGTCCTAGTTGAGGTGGATCATGCGGGCGATGAGCTTCTGGACGCCCGAGGCGCGGGACGTGATGTTGCGGGACAGGAGCTCGATATGCCCGAGGGCCCGCAGCACGACGCTGCTCGCCCCCGTGAGTAAGGCGACCTCGTGCTCGCCCCGGAGGGTGACCCGCCGCGCCTCGATGACGTAGCTGTCGCCGGGATCGATCCCCGGCGTGGGCGCGGTGCGCAGCGCCCCGAGCACGACGTGCTCGCCCTCCTCGCGCTGCACGATGAGGCGCTCGCGGCGCGCGAGCGCGCCCTCCACGACCACCGGATCGAGCGGCGCGTCGAGCCGCGCCTCGATCACGGCGGCCCCCAGCCGGAGCGCCGCGCGACCCGTGGCCGGGTCGAAGCCCGTCACCTCCAGGGCCATGAGGCCCGTGGGAGAGGCCTCCGAGCCGGCGGGGGGCGTGGCGATCGCACCGGAGCGCGGCGCGTCGTCCGCGGGCTGCTCCGGCGCCCGGCTCGGCCACCGCTGCCCGGTGGAGGCGGCGCGGGCGGCGGGCTCAAGGTCGTTGGCGAGCGAGGCGCGATCGGGACGGCTCATCCACCCTCCAGAAGCACAGCTATGATTACGGTATCATACAGCCCGCGCGCTGTCTCTCACGAATTGCGGCGCGCCACGAGCTGCTTCTCGAACATCATGACGGATTCGAGCATCTCGTATTTGCGCGGCAGCGGCGCCGCGGCGCGGAACGTCAGCTCGACGCGGCCGAGGTCCGCGTCGATGAGCATCGTGTCGAGGTGCGTGGGGTGATCGCGGCGCCGGTCGCCGACGAAGGTCGCGAACCCGGGGGCGATGCGCGGGAGCGAGAACCGCCAGCTCCCTTCCGGCGTCGCGCCGGTCACCTCCACCGGCTCGTCGCCGCGCAGCGGCGCGCTCGACCATTGATCGTGCGCCACGGATACGTTGAACCGCGGATCGAAATCGTCCGGCAGGAGCGGCATCTTCGTCTCTTGCCAGCGTATGTCGTACGTGCCGGCATACGCCGACCGGGGCATCCAGTGCCGGTGGATGGCGCCGAAGGAGGCCGGCTCGTCGTGCGGGCCGCTCCGGCGCTCGAGCTGCGTGGCGGGCTGCGCGACGAGGCGGTCCGGATCGCGCGCGACACCCCGGCCGACGGTATTGCGCGGCTCGCCGAGCGGCCGCGCCGGATCGCTCAGGTCGAGCCCGCCCCAGGCGAGCTCGTACACGAGCGGGACAGGCTCGTGGATCGGGCGCGCCGGGCCGGGCATGAGCCGGCCGAGGAGGCCCCGCTGCCACACGCGGAGGCCGTGGGCGCGCACCGTCTTGTCGATCGGGCCCACCCGCAGCGTGACGTCGACGTGCGTCGCGCCCCGGCCGGGCGGGGGATGTGCGTGCCCGATCAGGATCACGTCGGTCCCTGGCTTGAACAGGAACACGTCCGACGGCTTGCGGACGCTCGACGCCGCGGGGTCCTCGCCGTTGTACTCGTCGCAGAGGTAGGGGCCCGGGCCGTCGGAGACGAGCTCGGAGCGGCCCCCTGGCCCCACGGCGAACGTGTACTTGAGGACGCAGACGAGGTGTTCGCGACCCCCCTCGTCTCGCATCGGGATGGTGGCGTGCTTGGCGCGTGTCTGGTTGACGATGCGCACCGGCCGGCGCTCCGTGGTGCCTGCGATGAGATCACGGCCCCGGCGGGCGCGTCAAGCCGGCGATCGTCGATCGACGCCGGGCATTGGCGTCGGGGCATTGGCGTCGGGGCATTGGCGCCGGGGCATTGGCGCCGGGGCATTCGCGCCGGGGCATTGGCGCCGGGGCATTGGCGCCGGGGCATTGGCGCCGGGGCATTGACGCGGGGGCGCCCGCTCGCGCAAGCTCGACGTCGCGTGTCGAGCCGCACGAGCAGGCCTCCGCCCCGAGCGGTCATCGTTGGCGCCGGCGCGCGCGCCGCCAACGGGCTGACCGCGCTGCAGGTCACGATGGGCGTCCGCGCGGGCAAGCTGGAGCCGCGCGAGTCCCACCTCATCGATCGCGCGGGCGAGCCGATCTCGACGGCGCGACTCGCCTCGATCGGCGATAACGTCACGGGGCTGGATCGCCTGGTGGCGCTCGGCGCCTCGGCGCTCCGGCAGGCGGCGGCGCCGTGGCTCGCCGCGCGGGCCAGCGGCAGGCCCGCGAGCGGGGAGCCCGAGCCGCTGCCGATCCTCGTGGCCGTGCCGAGCGAGCAGCGCCCCGGGCTCGATCCCCGGCTCGGGCGGGACCTCCTGGCGGGGCTCTCGGCCCGCGCGCAGGTGCGGTGCGACCCGGCGCGCTCGCGGCTGTTCTTCGGCTGCCGCGCGGGGGGCGTCGAGGCGGTGATGGCGGCGCTCGACCTGCTCGGTGAGGGCGCCCCTGCGGTTCTCGTGGGGGGCGTGGATAGCTGGTTCGAGCCCGAGGCCCTGGAGCGCCTCGATCGGGAGCTCCGGCTCCACAGCCTGACCGCCGAGAACGGGTTCATCCCCGGAGAGGGCGCCGGCTTCGTCCTGCTCGCCGCGAGCCCTCGGGCGCGCGGCGCGCCGCAGCTCGGGAGCATCCTCTCCGCCGCGACCGACGTGGAGCCGCGCCCCTGGGGCTCCGACGAGCCCTGCCTCGCGGCCGGCATCACGCGCGCCGCGCGGCGGGCGGTCGAGGAAGCGGGCGCCTCGTCGCGCCCGATCGGGTGGCTGATGACCGACGTGGTCGACGAGCGGCATCGGGTCGATGAGTGGGCGTTCGCCGCCGCGCGGATCGCCGATGCGCTCACGCCGGACCACGTGCACGAGCAGCCGCTGCTCGTGACCGGCGATCTCGGCGCCGCCAGCGTGGGGGTGATGCTCGCGATCGCGGTGACGCGCTGGGAGACCGGCTGCGCCCCCGACGCGCAGGTCCTGATCGCGGCGCACGCCGAGGGCGCGGCGCGGGGCGCGCTGGTGGCGGCGGCCGCGCGCTGAGGCGAGCCGGGGCGCTCCACGCGCGGCCTCGAAGGCCGATGAGCGGGCTACCTGCCTGCGCGCGCGCGCCTGTGCGCCTCGAACGCGGCGGCGACGTCGGCGCTGCTCGCGATGCGCGCCGTCCAGGCCCGTTGCAGGTGTCCCCAGGCGCCCAGCGAGAGGCCGGCGGACGCGAGGACCTCGCGAGGGTCCTGCCCGGCCTCCATCTGCGCGCACAGCGCCGCGTAGTCCTCGAGGGGCCGCTCCGGCGACGCAGGGGCGAGCGCCGCGTGCGCGTCGGCCTGGGCGCGCTCGTGGACGGCGAGCAGGTCCAGATCCCGGCGCAGCGCGGCGGCGGCGAGGCGCAGGAGCCAGGTCGTCTCGATCGCCAGGTAACGCGCCTCGTCGAGGCCGTGCGCGGCGAGCACCTCGGCGCGCGGGCGCGCGCCTCCCGCGATCTCGGCAGCGATCCGCGCGTAGCCGGCGAGGTCCACGCCGTCGACCGGCTCGCGCGGCACCGGCCGGCCCTGGTCGGCCTCGGTTCCGCGGGCGAGCAGCGGCAGCAGCTCCTTCACGGCAGGCACGCGGATCGCCTATCGCCGCGCGCCGCGGGGGGCAAGGCTCGGTGAGCCGAGAGGGCGAGACAATCCGCTGGACGGCCGGCGGTCGGCCCGTCCACGATGCGCGCATGGCCGAGGGATCGGAGCGCGACGTCGCCGCGGCTGGGGTGAGCCAGGCAGGGGCGCCCCACGGCATCACGCTGTTCCAGCACGCGGAGATCTCGGCGGAGATCGCCGAGGGGGATCGCTCCCAGGCCGATATCCTGAAGGCGCACGAGCTCACCGAGGCGCAATGGGGCGAGGCGTCGATCTTCTGGATGACCCGCATCGGGGATGACGTCCGCGAGCACGGCGAGGACGCGCGCATTCCGCACCTCTATTCCGACGCCTTCAGCAAGGCGCAGGACGCGCTGAAGCCGCCGCCGAGCCTCGATGCGGCCTCGTATGCCAGGCTCGTGGTCGACATCCAGGCGGCCGGGGGAACGGCGCAGCCGCTCGCCGCGCGCAATCTCTCGCTCGCGGATTATCTGCGCCTGTCCCGCCACATGGCGCGGGTGCTCTCCGCCGATCCGGCGGAGTCGAAGGCGTTCTTCGACGCGTACCAGGGGCTTCAGCCGGCGCCACAGCCCTGAAGCCGCTCCTGCCGCTCCTCGACACGACGCTGCTCACCAGCGCGCCTGGCGCGCCGAGGGGGGCACCAGCCTTTGTGAGTGCGCGCCTGCCGCCGGAGCAGCTCGGCGATGAAGCGCTCGTAGATCAGGAAGGGCGAGACGATCGACGGGGACTGGCGGCGTGGCGAGGAGAGCGCCTGTGTTGAGATGTGTGGGGGCTGTAGCGGTAGGCGAGCGCTCTCGGAGGCGCGCTCGGGTGCCGTAGACTCGCGGGTCATGAAGGCAAGCCGGCGCGGTCTTTACGAGATCCTGGTGACGGAGGCGCTCGCGCCGGGCCTGCGTGAGATCGATGGCGGCCTGGAGGCCTGCACCGGGGAGATCCGGGTCGCCGAGGCCGCCGACCGCATCGCGCTGCACCTGGGTCGCGTCGTGCAGCGCGCGATCGCGGGCGTACCGGACAAGGAGCGCGTGAGCGTGGGCGTGGGGCTGGCGCGGAGGCTGGTCGCGCAGATCGACGAGGTGATCGCCGGCGCAGAGGTCCAGCCGGATGCGCCGGTCGAGCCGGGGACGGTGCTCCGGGCGATCGTGGGGCGGCAGCCGGACGGCAGGCCGGAGACGATCGCCGAGCCGCTCATCCCGCTCCTCGACACGACGCTGCTCACCAACGCGCCGGGCGAGCCCAGGGTGGGTCACCAGCTCCTGACGGAGGTTCGTTCGGCGGACCGCATCGATGTGGTCATGGCGTTCGTCCGCTGGAGCGGCATTGCCCCGCTCCTCGATGCCGTCCGCGTGCACCGCCAGGTGGGCCGGCAGCTGCGCGTGCTGACGACCACGTACACGGGATCGACCGAGGCGCGGGCGCTCGACGCGCTCCGCACGATCGGCGCCGACGTGCGCGTCTCGTACGACACGGGCACGACGCGCCTGCACGCGAAGGCCTGGCTGTTCCATCGCGCATCGGGCTTCTCGACGGCCTATATCGGCTCCTCCAACCTGACGCACACCGCGCAGACCAGCGGACTCGAGTGGAACGTCCGCGTGTCCGGCGCGCGCAACCCGGATGTCGTCGCCAAGGTCGCCGCCGTCTTCGAGAGCTACTGGAACAGCGGCGACTTCGTGCCGTACGAACGCGAGGAGTTCCTCGATCGAACCGAGCAGGCCTCGAGCGGGGCGCGCTCGGTGATGCTCAGCCCGGTCGAGCTCCGCGCAGAGCCGTTCCAGGAGCGCCTGCTCGAGCAGATCGCGCTCTCCCGCGAGCGGGGGCACCACCGCAACCTGCTCGTGTCGGCGACCGGCACCGGCAAGACCGTCATGGCGGCCATCGACTACGCCCGGTTGCGCGAGGCGCTGCCCCGCGCGCGCCTGCTCTTCGTGGCCCACCGCGAGGAGATCCTGGAGCAGAGCCTGGCGACCTTCCGTCAGGGCCTGCGGGATCACGCCTTCGGTGAGCTGTGGGTCGGCGGCCGTCGCCCGCGGCGCTTCGAGCATGTGTTTGCGTCGATCCAGAGCCTCGCTGCGGCAGGGCTCGATGATCTCGACCCGCGCCATTTCGACGTGGTGATCGTCGACGAGTTCCACCACGCGGCCGCGCCGTCGTACCGCGCCTTGCTGGAGCACGTGCGGCCCGTCGAGCTCCTCGGCCTCACGGCCACGCCCGAGCGGAGCGATGGGCTTCCGCTGCTCGGCTGGTTCGACGACCGGATCGCCGCGGAGCTGCGGCTCTGGGACGCGATCGACCAGCATCGGCTGGTGCCCTTCATCTATCACGGCATCCACGACGGGCTGGACCTGCGCGAGGTGCCGTGGCGTCGCGGGCGCGGCTACGACGTCGAGGGGCTCTCCAGGCTGCTCACGGCCAACGACATCTGGGCCCGGCAGGTGGTGGCCCAGCTCGCCGCTCACGTCGATGACCCGCGGAAGATGCGGGCGCTCGGGTTCTGCGTGAGCATCGAGCACGCGCGGTTCATGGCGCGGGTCTTCCGCGATGCGGGCATCGCGGCGACGGCCGTGTGGGGGGATAGCCCCGGTGAGGAGCGGCGCGCGGCCCTGGCGAAGCTGGGGGCGCGGGAAGTGAACGTCGTCTTCTCGGTGGACCTGTTCAGTGAAGGGCTCGATGTCCCCGCGGTCGATACGTTGATTCTCCTGCGCCCGACCGACAGCGCAACGCTCTTCTTGCAGCAGCTCGGGCGCGGTCTGAGGCGCAGCGCCGGCAAGACCGTGTGCACGGTGCTCGACTTCGTCGGGCACCATCGCCGCGAGTTCCGGTTCGATCGCCGCTTCGGAGCCCTGCTCGGCGGGAGCAGAAAGGAGGTGATGCAGCAGATCGAGAGCGGATTCCCGTTTCTTCCCGCGGGCTGCCACATGGAGCTCGATCAAAAGGCGTCGGAGCTGGTGCTCGAGAACATCCGGCAAGCCGTGCCGTCGGGGTGGACGGCCAAGGTCGACGAGCTGCGGCGGATCGGCCGCGGTAGCGACGTGAGCCTCGCGCGGTTCCTCGCGGAAACGGGGCTTGAGCTGGAGGACCTGTATGCCGGCCAGCGGTCGTGGTCCGACCTCCGTGGTGAGGCGGGACTTCCGTTGCTGGCCGCGGGCCCGCACGAGGAGGCGCTGCGGCGCGCGTGCGGGCGGCTGTTGCACGTGGACGACTTCGCGCGGATCGAGGCGTATCGCCGGCTGCTCGCGTCCGAGGCGTGTCCGGATCCGGGGGCGATGAGCGTGCGCGAGCGACGGCTCTTGCGCATGCTCGTCGCCACCGTGGCGGATCGCGCGGTCGGCAAGACGGCCACGCTGGCGCAGGCCTGCGCGCTGATCTGGGCGCACCCCCAGGTGCGCGCGGAGATCATCGAGCTGACGGGCGTGCTCGCCGGGCGCGTCGACCATGTTCATCGGGCGCTCACGACCCACCCGGACGTGCCGCTCGAGGTGCACGCGCGCTATTCGCGCATCGAGATCCTGGCGGCGTTCGGGGTCGGGGGCAGCGCGAAGGTCGCGCCATGGCAGACAGGGGTGTACTGGGCGAAGGACGCCAGGGCCGACCTGCTCGCGTTCACGCTCGACAAGACCAGCGGGCAGTTCTCGCCGACAACGCGCTACCGCGACCACGCCATCAGCCGGCAGCTCATCCACTGGGAGAGCCAGTCGACCACCCGCGCCGAGAGCGAGATGGGTCGGCGCTACCGGCAGCACGAGGCGCTCGGCACGGCGGTGATGCTGTTCGCGCGGCTGCGCAGCGATGAGCGGGCGTTCTGGTTCCTGGGGCCGGCGAGCTACGTGCGGCACGAGGGCGAGCTGCCGATGGCGATCACGTGGCGGCTGGACCATGCGCTGCCGGGAGACCTGTTCGCGTCGTTCGCGGCGGCGGTGGCATGACGGGGCGATCCGGGCCCACGCAGCCTACTGCGAAGAGCCGAGAGGCGCAGAAACTGGCTACCCGACGGCGCGAACGGGGCGGGGAAGGACAGCTCTCCTTCTGTTCCCAGGTACGCGCCGGTATCGCGAGATGGCGGGTGCGCACCGCCCGCAGCGGATCAGGGGAGATGCTGTCCCACCATCTTGCGAGGGAGCGTTGACAAGCAGGGGCGCCCCACCGAACCTGACCGTTGCGCATGGGACGCCGTAGCCCTCGACTCTTCCCTCGCGCGCGTCTTCCACGGGGAGGCGGGCGGCGTGGCGGATCGGCCGGAGCGGTCGCGATCCTGATCCTGATCGCGATCGCATCTGGCTTGTACGTGCTCGCGGCGATCCTGGCTGCGATCGGCGCGGTGCTCGCAACACCGTATCCGTGGATCGCGCTGGGGCTCGTCGGCACAGGCTATGTCGTTTACCGCGAGCGCCTCGCCCAGCGCGGGTTGACGGGATCGGAGGGCGGACACCCGCTCGTGGTGCTCGCGGTGCTCGGCGCCCTGACTGCCGTTGTTGCACTGCTCCTGTACGCACTCGTCATGGTGCTGATGATCCCTGCTGTCTGGATCTTCCTCGGCGTCGGGGGCGCCGGCTACGCGATATACCGAGTGGCGCGGCGGATCTGGCGCGAGCGCCTGGAGGTCCTGTTCCTCGACACGGTGGCCGCCCGCCACGCGTCGGATCCGAGGGCTGCCGAGCTGCTCGATGCGCTCGAGCACCGCGGAAGGCATGAGGCCGACGCGTGGTTGGTCGTCGCAGCCGACGCTGCAAGCCGGGCACGATACCAGGATGCGCTCGCGGCCTTGGAACGAGCCGCGACGCGAACCGGTAGCATTGGCCGGCTCTCGTCGGGCATGGTGCTGGCCTTCCCCGGGCTGCCTGCGCCGCTGTTATTCCGCCCGGATGGCAGGGACTTCGGCAACGTCGAGGTCGCGATGGCCCAGATGCATGTGCTCGCCGGGGCTCCGCGCAAGGCGCTGGATGCCCTCAAGCTCGCCAACTCCGATCCCGCTTATCCGATGGGGATGTGCGCGCTGGCGAATGCGCACGTCGCGTTGGGCGAGGTCGACCAGGCAACGACGGCGCTGGCGCAAGCTGCGGATGCACCGAGCGTTGCCCCAGAGCTGTCGCGCTGCCTGCGATACAAGCTGGCAAGGTTGCTGGAAGGCCACGAGTCCCGCTCCGCTGCCGTACGGGAATACAAGGCGTTGATCGCGCAGGGCGGCCATGAGGACGCGGCCGAGCGCCTCAAGGCGCTGCGGGCAGAGATCAAGGAGGAGCGGCGACGCGACGAAGAGGCGCGGAGAATCCAGGAGGAGGCGCAGCGTCGAGACGCCCTGAAGAACGCGGTGGCTCACGCGGAGAAGCTCCGCGCCGGGGGCCATCACGGCGTTGCGGTGACAGAGCTCCGCCGCGCGCTGGGGCTCGCCATGGATGACGAGACCGCGCGCGCGCTCCGCTACACGCTCGCGGTCACCCTGGAGGACGCCGGGTCGCCGACGCAGGCCGCTGCGGAGTACGAGTCGCTCGGCGACTACCAGGACGCAGCGGCGCGCCGGGAGGCGATCCGAGTCGAGGAGGAGGCGCGCCCCCAGCGGGCGCTGCGCGCGCAGGAGCAGGCAACGCTGGATCAGGCGCTCGCGAAGCTCGAGGCGGCGAGGGGACCTGCCGGACGGAGGAGCGCCGTGCGGGCCGGCCTCGACCGGCTCACGCTCCAGGATCTGCGCGATCAACTCCTGCTGGAGGCCTCGCGGATCGAGGTCGATGCCGTCCTGGAGAAGGTGGACGGGCTCAGGACCGCGGCAGCAAAACGCCGCCACCTGCTCGCCGCGCTCGAGGCCCTCCGCGCCGACGACATCCCGGACGACCTGCAGGCGCAGCAGATCCGATGGATCGAGGAAGCGCTCGCGGCGCTGGAGGCGTGACGATGGCAGAGCAGAATCCGCCCAGCACGCCGCCCGAGCCTCCCGCAGCGCCGCTCGGCCCGAACCCGGTGCCGAGCCTGGAGGGGCTCTTCCCTCGGATCCATCCGTCGAGCGAGACACTCTTCCTGCTGGGCGTCGCGGCCCTGGTGCTTGGACCTCTCGCCGGCGTGCCAGCGATCTTGCTCGGCGGGCTCGTGCTCCGCGAGATCACCCGCTCGGACGGGCGATACACCGGTGAGGACAGGGCAAGGCTCGGCATCGGTCTCGGGTGGGCCGGGACCCAGATCTACACGCTGCTGTTGCTCTACATGATCGGCGCCGCCTCCGAACCCGTGGCGCTCGCCGTGCTCGGGGCAGGCGTCGTCGCCGGCCTGGCGATCGCGATCGGCGCCGGCGCCGCAGGGGCTCCCCAGCCGCTCGCGGCCGCGGCACGGGCCTCGCGCCGGGCGCCGTGGGTGATCTACCCCGCTGTGGCCGGTCTGCTCGGCGTGGGCCTCGCGGGCTTCCTCACCAAGCGGAGCGCCGACGAGCGCGCCCGTCTGGAGGCGCTCGCCGCCTGCCAGGAGGCGCGCCGCAGCGCGGGTGAGGCGCTGGAGGCGGCGAGCTTCGACCAGGCGCGATCGCATCTCCAGGAGGCGCGGCGCACCTGTGTCGAGGGGGCGGCGCTGCAGGAGGTCGCGCGTACGGAGGCAGAGGTCGACGCGAGGGAGCGCGAGGCCATCCAGCGGCGCGCAGAGGAGGAAGCCGCCCGCAAGGAGCGGGAGCGCGCCGAGGAGGAGCGGGAGCGGGCCGAGGAGCAGCGGAGGCGGGCGGAGAGGGAGCAGATGGCCGCTGCGCGGTTCAAGGAGGTCGCTCCGGCGATCGCACGTCAGGTGCAGGTCGCCTCCGCGTGGGCAACGCAGCGACGGTGGGAGGATGCCCAGGCGGCGCTGAGCCAGGCGGAGCTCGCGCTGGACGAGTTCCGGGGGACCGACGTGCAGCGCTCGGAGCGCGGCGCTGCGCTCCTCGCGCAGGTCGTGCGGCTGCGCCCGGACGTCGACGCGGGCGTGGAGCAGACCCGGCAGCGGCGAGAAGCAGAGGAACGGCGGCGGCAGGAGCTCAAGGCGGCGGCAGAGGAGAGACTGCAGCAGATGAAAGAGGCAGCCGAGGAGAGGCGACAAGCGAGCCTCCGGGTGCAGTGCTGCGATGGCACGCTCTCGCCGAGCTGCCTTTGCGGTCGCTCCTCCTACCGTGGTTGCTGCTCACATCATGGCGGCGTCTGCGGTTGCGAGGATTGAGGGCCGAGCGCGAGGCGCTCGCCGGATTCCTTCTAACCGATCTCGCGTGGGTGATAAACCTCCACGAAGGAGCCGGCGCGGCGTCGTTTGTCGTGGCTCACGAGCACGAAGCGCCTGGCCACATGCTCCCTGTTCGCTGCCTCCGAGAGCCATGCTCCGGCAGAAACACGAATGGAAGTAGCCCCTTTCGTCGCGTCGATCGCGCCGCTCGAGTCTTTTATTGATTGCCATGTCCGCGCGTCGATTTGCCCATCGACGATGGTTTACTTATCGCATTCGAATGCTACCCTCCACTCATGCGAATCCTTGGCATTAGCGGCGGCCACGAGCCGGACCATCAAGGTTATCCGAGACCAGCATTCAACGCGGCGACGTCGCACGACGGCGCCGCCGTCCTCCTCGAGGACGGAGAGGTAGTCGCGGCGATCGAGCAAGAGCGGCTCAACCGCCTCAAGCATTCGAACAAGGCCCCCTTCCAGGCAGCGCGCTTCTGCCTGGAGAGCCGGGGACTCCGCGTCGACGATGTGGACTACATCTGCTTTTACATCAGCGAAGACTGGTGCAACGCCCAGGTGAAGCGCGGGCTCTTCTCCGCCGACCCCGAGCTGCGTACGGCGCACGATGTCATGCGGCGCCTCGTGCTCGCCGAGTTCGGCGTCGACGTGGCGCCCGAGCGAATCCAGTTCGTGAAGCACCACACGGCCCACGCGATGAGCGCCCTGATCGGCTCGGGGTACGAGAGCAGCCTCGTGTTGACGCTGGATGGCTGCGGCGACGGCGAGTCGGGATCCGTCTCCGTCGGCTCCGGCGGCGAGCTTCAATCGCTCAGAGACATCGCGGAACGGGACTCGCTGGGCAATTTCTACCTCCAGGTGATACGGTTCCTCGGGTTCTCGCTGTTCGACGAGTACAAGGTCATGGGGCTCGCCCCGTACGGCGATCCGCGCAGGTACCGGGCGCTGTTCCAGGCGATGGTCACGCTGCTCCCGGAGGGCGCGTGGGCCATCGACGCCGACAAGATCGTCGATCTCCACGACGTGATCCGGCCGCGCGCCCCGCGGGAGCCGATCACGCAGGACCACAAGGACATCGCCGCCTCGCTCCAGGAGGCGCTCGAGACCATCGTCTTCCATTGCCTGCGGCACTTCCAGCGCGAGACCCGACAGGCGAGCCTCTGCTTCGCGGGCGGCGTCGCGCACAACTGCACATTGAACGGGAAGCTCCTCCGCTCCGGGCTCTTCGAGCGGGTGTTCGTCCAGCCAGCCGCGCACGACGCCGGCTGCGCGCTCGGCTCCGCCATGGCCGTGCACACGCGAAAGGCCCCGGCGCGGCGACCGCCCGCGATCAGCCATCTGTACTGGGGAAGGCACATCGGCGAGCGGGCCGAGGTGCGGCGAGCGCTGGACGCGTGGCGCGATCTCATCAGCGTGGAGGAGCTCGCCGACGCGCCGAAGGCCGCGGCCGAGCTGATCGCGGCGGGGAACGTGATCGGTTGGGCTCAGGGCCGGTCCGAGTTCGGTCCCCGCGCGCTCGGCAACCGCAGCATCGTGGCGGATCCCCGGCCGGCGGCGAACAAGGACATCATCAACGCCATGGTGAAGAAGCGCGAGGAGTTCCGGCCCTTCGCGCCGTCCGTCACCGAGGAGGACGCGCACGACTACTTCGATCTCGGCGGCGCGGAGACCATGCCCTTCATGATCTTCACGGTGCCCGTCCACGAGCACAGGCGACAGCAGCTCGGCGCCATCACCCACGTGGACGGGACCGCGCGGGTCCAGACGGTCTCCAGGCGCACGAACCCGCGCTTCTGGCAGCTCATCCGGGCCTTCGGCGACATCACCGGCGTACCGGTGGTGCTCAACACCTCCTTCAACAACAACGCCGAGCCGATCGTCGACTCGGTCGACGACTGCGTGACCTGTTTCCTGACGACGCGGCTCGACAAGCTCGTCGTCGGCGACTACCTCGTCCACAAGAAGCCTGCGCCGCCGTCGGCCTATGCGGAGCTCGTCCCGTCGTTCCCGACCTTCGTGAAGCTGCGCTCGCTGCGGGGCCCCACGCCGGGCGGCCACGTCGTCGAGCGCGCGATCGTCACGACCTACAACGACGCGAAGTACCCTGTCTCTGAAGAGACGTTCGAGGTCCTGTGGCGGGCCGACGGCCAGAAGCGGCTCCGCGAGCTGCTCGACGACGTGACGGACCGCGAGGCGGTGATCGCCGAGCTGATCGAGCTCTGGTCGCAGCGCGTGGTGCGCCTTCTGCCTGCTACCGGCCACTGACGGCGGATGAGGGGGGGAGGCGCCGAGCACCCCGAGGCCGGCGCTCCCCCGCATTCTACCGGTACCCCGCCATGGTGATGATCACGTCCTCGGGGCAGATCTGATCGGTCTCCACCTCGAACCCGTGATCGCGCAGCATCCGCCGGACGCGCTCGCCTCTCCCGCCGAAGTCGTGCAGCTCGAGGACGATGGCCCGGATCCTGCCCCAGTCGCCGGGGCGAATGCCTTCCAGCACGTCGATCTCGGCCTTCTCGGCGTCGATCTTGAGCAAGTCGATGTGATCGATCTGCTCCCGCTCGATGAGCTCGGACAGCGTCGTGAGCTCGCATTCGACGCGCCTCATGCCACGCCTCATCCACCACGAATGACAGTCGATGAGCAGCGAGTTCACCGCGCGCGGGAGGTACGTCATGTAGGCCGGCAGATCCGCGTGGTGCTTCTCTCGGATCCGCTCGTCGTAGATGGCCGCGAGCGTGGCCTGCTTGTCGTCGCTCGCCATCATGTCGTACATGCTCGAGATGGCGCTCTGGCGCGGAGCGTAGTGGAAGGTCGCGGCGCCCGCGGCTCGACCGAGGCCCGCGCGGTGCAGGCGCACGCGCTCCGGTCCCGACGACCCCAGGTTCATCCGCAGGAGCTCGAAGGTCTCGGGGATCGGCTCGAAACAGTGGATGCGCGCTCGTCCGCCGGTGCGCTTCAGCACCTCGAGCGCGAAGAGGCCGATGTTCGCGCCGACGTCGATCACCGTCACGTCTCCGCCGGCCAGGAGGCTCTGCACGCGAGGCCTGAAGTAGCCCTGCACCTGGAGATGCAGGGTCCTCGCCATGTCGGGGACGCGATCGTGAACGACC
Source organism: Sorangium sp. So ce406 (assembly GCF_051474675.1). Taxonomy (NCBI): domain Bacteria; kingdom Pseudomonadati; phylum Myxococcota; order Polyangiales; family Polyangiaceae; genus Sorangium; species Sorangium sp. So ce406. The sequence goes on from NZ_CP150340.1 coordinate 4,429,093, forward strand.
CTCTGGTCCGGCAACTGGATTGCGAACGTCTTCATGCTGGTTCATCCCAATGGGTTGTGTCCGTCTCTCGCGCCGCGCGCACAGGAGCGCGGGCTCCGCTCACCGGCACGCGCGCGCGATCGCCCGCAGATCGTCGATGACGTCGTCTGCGACCCGCTGCGCCGTCGCTGGCGTATGCACGTTTGCGCTGTAGCGCCACCGGAACATCAGGGCCTCTCCGCGGACCAGGACGTGGCACTCGAACAGGTTGAACCGCAGGTTCGTCGCCGCCTCGTCATACCCCGTGGATTCATTCGCCACGCGCAAGATCGATCCCTGCGCAGGCGGCTCGATGCGCCCCTGGTAGTTGAACAGGATCCCCGGTCGCTTCCGGAGCCGCCCGAGCTCCGCGCTGAGCCGGGCGTCACCGCCGAGGTACTTGAGGAGGTTGTAGCCATGGCCCCCGTTCGGGATGCGATCGATCTGCCGGCTCACGTCGAGCAGCGCCGCGAGGGGCTCTTCCTGGCTCGAGCGCCGGAGCACGAGCACCCGCTCGGCGCTCAGCCAGCCCACCGTGCGCGACGCGTCGAGCTTCGCGCGGTGGGGCATCAGATCACGCCCCGAGTTCAGGACCATGATGTCCTGGAGGGAGCGGCCCGTCCAGGCGGTCACGCCGCGGAGGACAGCGGCGATGAGCGCGTTCTCCGTGCTCACCCCGAAGCGCGCCGGCAGGTCCCGCAAGATGACCTGGGACTCCTGTTCGGGGAGCGACGCCCAGTGATCGCGGACCGACTCCACGGTATAGAGATGGCGGGTCGCCGGGTGGTCCGCCGGGAGGAGGTCGATCTCGTCCCAGGGCAGCGAGAGCCAGTAGGCGCGCTCGTTCGGTAGGATCTCGTCGTTCACCCACCGCTCGAGCGCGCGCGTCCAGCGGCCGGGCGAGGTGCCCCTGGACGGCAGGCGGGGCGCGGCCGTCGTCGCGAGCTGATGCGCGAGCTGATGATAGATGGATTGCAGGTCGAGCGCGGCGATCATCATCGACATCCAGTCGACGACGAGGTGGTGCGCGTTGAGCCACAACCGGCCTTGCCCCTGCTCGTTCCACCGGAAAAACACGATCCGGAACAGCCGCCCGCGCTCGAGCTCGTACTCGTCCTGCATGCGATCGCAATGCCGCTCGAGCTCGGCCGGGCGCTGATCCTCCGGGACCCTCGACAGATCGACACAGGCGAACGGCGCCTCGGTCCACGGCGCGTCGATCACCTGGCGAAAGCCGCTCGGAGCGCGCTCGAAGCGCGCGCGGAGCGCCTCATGGCGGTTCACGAGGATCAGCGAAGCGCGAGCGAGCCTGTCGAGATCGAGCGGCGCCACGGCCTCGAGCAGCAGATTCACGTTCCAGCGCGCCGGGCGCGTGCGCTCGTGGGCCTGCTCCAGGTACCAGCGCTGGAGGACGGTGAGCGGTTGCTCCCCGATCTCTCGTTCGACGTCCCCCTCCGCGCGGTCCGGGGAGGCGCAAGCGGTCACGAGGCGCGCGACCGTCTGGTGCTGGAAGAGCTGCCTCGGCGTGATGTCGAGCCCCGCCTCCCGCGCCCGCTCCACCAGCGCAATGCCAAGGAGCGAATCCCCTCCAAGCGCGAAGAAATTGTCGTCCACGCCCACCCGATCCAGCTTGAGGACGCCGGCCCAGAGGGCGGCCATCCGGCGCTCTGCCTCCGACGACGGCGCCCGGTAGGCCGCGCTCGCCCCGGGGCGGTGCTGGAGAGCGAGATCGAGGACAGCCCTCCGATCGACCTTGCCGTTGGCCGTCAGAGGCATGCGCTCCAGCGCGACCCACGCGCTGGGTACCATGTACGGCGGCAGCCTCGCGGCGACGACCTCCTCCAGGACGCGAGGCTCGAGCGCGGCGCCCCGTTCAGCCACGTAGCAGGCGACGAGGCGCCTGGTCCCGCTCGGGGTCGACTCCACGCACACCACCGCTTGCCTGACCTCGGGATGCTGCGCCAGCGCGGCTTCGATCTCGCCGAGCTCGATGCGGTTTCCCTGGATCTTCACCTGGAAGTCCTCCCGTCCGGTGAACTCGATGTTCCCGTCCGGAAGGAATCGCCCGAGGTCGCCAGTCCAGTAGAGCCGCTCGCCCGTCTCCGGGTGCTCGAGGAAGCGCTCCGCGGTCTGCGCGGGATCCCGATAGTAGCCGCGGGCGAGGCAGATCCCGCCGACGTACATGCGGCCGACAACCCAGTCGGGACACGGCTGCATGCGCTCGTCGAGCACGTGGACACGCTGGTTCGGGAGGGGCTTGCCGTAAGGGATGCTCTTCCATGTCGGATCCACCTCTCCGATGGGATAGAAGATCGACCAGATCGAGGTCTCCGTCGGCCCCCCTGCGCCGATGACCTGCGCCCCCGGGCAAACGCGGCGGATCCGATCGGGCAGGGACACGGGGATCCAGTCGCCGCTCAGGATGACCCATCGCAGCGAGGGGCACGCCCGAGGACCGCCGCCGAGGTGCTCGATGAACATCTGCATCAGCGCGGGTACGGAGTTCCATACCGTGATCTGGTGGGTCTCGATGAGCTGCCGAAAGTAGGCCGGATCCCGCGCGCCCTGCGGTGAGGGGATGACCAGGGTGCCTCCCGCGCCGAGCAGTCCGAACACGTCGTACACGGAGAGGTCGAAGTGAACGGCCGAGAGCGCGAGGGCGCGATCCGAGGGGGAGACCTGGAAGCGTTCGTTGATCTCGAGGATCGTGTTCAGCGGGCCGCGGTGATCGAGCGCCACGCCCTTTGGCTTGCCCGTCGAGCCCGACGTGAACAGCACGTAGGCGAGATCGTCCGGCCCCTGGACGGCCGCGACCGGGCTGTCGTCCTCCGACACGAACGCGCTGTCGTCGTCGACCGCGATCAGGCGCAGGGCGTCGGGCCAGGCCAGCGAGGAGGCCAGACGCTCCTGCGTGAGGACGATCTCCACCTGGCCCTGATCCAGGGTCGTGCGGATGCGTTCGATGGGCCACTCCGGATCGACGGGCAGGTACGCCGCTCCCGATTTGAGGGCCGCCAGGATCGCCACGATCTGCGCCCATCCCTTCGCTGCGGCCACCGCGACGAGCGCATTCGGTCGGGCTCCGAGCGCGCGAAGGCGCCGGGCGAGCGCGCTGCTCTGCCGATCGAGCTCCCCGTACGTCAACGTCCTCTCGGGGCTGATGACCGCCGGTGCGGAGGGCCGCAGCGCCGCTTGCCGCATGAACCCGCTGTGCAGGAGGTCGCTCGAGACCTCACGCGTGGTGCCGTTGACGCGCGCGCGGACAGCTCGCTGCCGCTCCGGGAGCTCGATGGTCGCCGCCCTGGTCCAGGACGCGTCGTCCCGAGAAAGGCGGCTCAGGAGCGCCTCGTACACCTCCAGGAGATCCACCGCGAGGCCTTCAGGAAACAGATCGTCCGCGGCGCTGGAGCTCAGCGCGAAGCCCCCCTCGTCCTGCCGGATCTCGTGCTCGATGCAGGAAGTCTGCGTGCCTTGTCCACCTCGCTCGGATTGGACGGGCGCGGGGACGTGCAGCCGGACAGCCGTCGCGCCGGGGTGAAGCACGCCTTCGTCCGGCGCTCGCGTCCCGGGCGCCATGGCCTCGTCGAGGGACCGGGCAAGCTCGACGAACGGCGTCTCGCCACCGCGGCTCACCTCGATCGGGCCGCTCCCCGCGCCGATGGAGACGGACAGCACGCCGTCCGGCGGCTCGCCCGACACGCCGACCACAACGACGAGCGGCGACGTGCTCCACGCGGCGACCGCCTGCGCGAAGGCGGCGACGACAGCTGCCCCCGGGCTCACGCCGAGGAGCGCCGCGCGCGCCTCGATGCCGCGAATGAGCCCGGCGTCGACGCGCCGGGTGCGGCGGACGAGCCGAGGAGGCTCCGCCGCAGGGTCGCTCCGCACGAACGGGAGCGCGGGCGCCGAGAGCGCCCGGCGCGCAGCCGCTGCCGTCGCGGGTCCGAGCGCGTCGCGGGGGAGGAGCGCCGAGACCCTCGTGTCGGGCTCGCGCGTCGCCTCGGTGAGGAGGCGCTGGAAGAGCTCGGCGTGGCGCGCGATCGTCGCCTCGCAGAACAGCGCCGTGTCGTACTCGATATGACCGCTCAGGGTCGCGCCGTCGTGCTGCATCGACAGGGTGATGTCGTACTGCGACGTCCCGGGGTCGAGGTCGATGGGCGTCACCCGCGCCCGCCCCAGCGCGACCGGCGCGGGCACCTTGGGCTGGAAGGCGAACATCACCTGAAACAGCGGAGTCCGGCCGAGGTCTCGCTCCGGTCGAACGGCGTTGACGAGCCGCTCGAAGGGGATGTCCGCGTGAGCGAACACGCGCACCGCCGTGCTGCGCACCCGCGCGAGGAGCGCGCTGAAGGGCGGATCGTCCCCAAGGTCGCCGCGGAACACGAGGGTGTTCACGAAGCACCCGATGACGCCCTCGAGCTCCGGGTGATCGCGCCCCGCGATCGGCGTCCCGACGAGGAGGTCCGCCTGCCCGCTGAGCCGATGGAGCAGCGCGAGAAACCCGCCCATCAAGACCATGAACGGCGTGACGCCGCGCTCGCGGCCGAGGCCCTCGATGGCCTCCGTCAGCGCTCGCGAGAGGCGGAAATGGTGCCGCGCCCCCTGAACCTGCTTCTCCGCGGGACGAGGGTGATCCGTCGGGAGATCGAGCGTTTGACTGGCGCCCGCGAGCTCGGCCTTCCAGAAAGCGATCTCCTCGCTCCGCGTCGCCTCGTCCCAGCACCGCCGCTCGTGGACCGCGTGGTCGCCGTGCTGGACCGGGAGCGCGCCCCAGCGGGGGCGCTCGCCCGTCGAGATCGCTTCATAGGCGGCGGCGAGCTCGCGCACGAAGATCTCGTGCGACCAGCCGTCCGTCACGATGTGGTGCATCGCGAACGCGAACAGGTATCGCTCGTCGTCGATCTGCGCGAGCTCGGCCCGCACCAGGGGGCCTCTGGCGAGGTCGAACGGGCGCCCGGCCATCCGCCGGAGCCGCGCCAGCGCCGCCGCCTCGCGCGCGTCCGGCGCGAGCGCCGGGTGACGGTGATCGATCTCCTCGAAGTCGAGCTGCGCTGACGGCTGAACGATCTGGACGGGCGCCCCGTCCACGACGCGGAACACGGTGCGGAGCGCCTCGTGCCGCTCGATGACGGCATGGAGCGCGCGCTCGAGGGAGCGCACGCACAAGGGCCCCGCGATCTCGGCCGCACCACCGACGTTGTAGGCCCCTGTCCCGGGCGCCAGCCGGTCCAGGAACCAGAGCCGCGTCTGCGCGTACGACAGGGGGATCACCGCGCCCGGGTCGCGGCGGCGCAGCGCCGGACGCGTCGATGGACGCGCGATCTGCTCGATCCGCTGCGCCAGATCGGCGAGCACCGGCGTGTCGAACAGCCACCGGAGCGGCACCTCGGCGCCCGCTCGCTCGCGGAGGCGGGAGACGACGCGCATCGCGAGCAGCGAGTGGCCCCCGAGCTCGAAGAAATGGTCGGTCCTGCCCGGCGCGCGCCCGAGGAGCTCTTCCCACACAGCGGCCACCAGCCTCTCCGTCTCGGTCGCCGGGGCCTGCCGATCTCGCGCCGGCGCGCGCTCCAGCGCGTCCGGGCCCGGGAGCGCCTTACGGTCGATCTTGCCGTTCGGCGTCTGCGGCAGCCGCGGCAGCTCGACGAAGCGCGCCGGGATCATGGCTTCGGGCAAGAACGCGCGCGCGTGCGCCCTGAGCGCGTCGGGGCTCACCGGCTCCGCCGCGGGCACGTAATAGGCCACGAGCACCGACTCGCCCACCGGGTCCCGGTGCGCGGCGCAGACGCACTCCCTGACGCCGGGGTGGCGCGCCACGGTCGCCTCGATCTCGCCGAGCTCGACGCGGAAGCCGCGAATCTTCACCTGATGATCGATCCGGCCGAGGAACTCGAGCTGCCCGTCCTGCGTGATGCGCGCCAGGTCGCCGGTCCGGTACATCCGCGCGCCCGGCGCCGTCGAGAACGGGTCCTCGACGAAGCGTTCCCGGGTCAGGTCGGGCCGGCCATGATAGCCGCGGGCCAGGCCCGCTCCGCCGATGTACAGCTCCCCGGCCACGCCGATCGGGAGCCGCTCGCGCCGCTCATCCAGGATGTAGATGCGCGTGTTGGCGATGGGAGATCCCAGGGTGATCCTGTCCGGATCGTCGACGCGCGCCGCGGCGGACCACACGGTCGTCTCCGTCGGGCCATACAGGTTCCAGAGGCAACCCGCGCGCACCCTGAGCTCCCGGGCGAGGTCCGGCGGGAGCGCCTCCCCGCCCGACAGCGCACGGAGGTGCGGGCTGCCGGTCCACCCCGCCGCGAGCAGGAGACGCCAGGTGCTCGGCGTCGCCTGCATGACCGTCGCTCCCGAGCTCTCCAGCGCTCGCAGGAGCGCGGTGCCGTCCCGCGCTTCGGCGGCGGACACGAGGACCGTCTTTCCGCCGACGCTCAGCGGCAGAAACAGCTCCAGGACGAAGATATCGAACGACGCCGTGGTCACCGACAGCATCACGTCGCCGGCGTCGAGACCGGGCCTGTCCCGCATCGCCTCAAGGAAGTTCACCACGCTGCGGTGCTCGACCTGAACGCCTTTGGGGTGTCCGGTCGAGCCCGACGTATAGATGATGTAGGCGAGATCCCGGCTGCAGGGCGGCGCCACGAGCGGCTCCTCGGCCAGGCCGCCCCCCGCGGTGAGATCCTCGAAGAACACGGTCCGCTGCGGCTCGCCGGCGAGCGACAACCGCAGCGCGCGCTGCGTGAGCAGGACGGCGGCCCCGAGATCGCGCAGGATGTAGCCGATGCGCTCGCCCGGCAGCGCGGGATCCAGCGGCACGTAGGCGCCGCCCGATCTCAGGATCGCGAGCAGCCCGATGACGAGATCGAGCGATCGCTCCATGCAGATCGCCACCGGGACGCCCGCGCCGACGCCCATCGCGCGCAGCCGGCGCGCGAGACGGGCGGAGGCGCGGTCGAGCTCTCCGTACGTGATCTCGTCCTCACCGAACGCGAGCGCGACGCGCTCCGGATGGCGCTGCGCCTGCCGCTCGAAGAGCTCGTGCACACAGAGATCGTCGGGAAAAGGCCGCTCCGTCCCGTTCCATTGCTCGAGGAGCAGCGCGTCGTCCTCGTGCACGACCGGCAGATGGAGCACGCGTGTGTCGGGGCGCGCGGCCGCCGCGCGCAGGAGCGCCTCGTAGCTCCTGAGCATCCGGTCCACCGTCTCGCGGCGGAACAGATCGGTGTCGTACTCCAGATCGAGCCGGATGCCCTGCGGGCGGTCCCAGGCCTCGACGGTCCAGTCGTACTTCGACGTCATCACCGGCACCTCGACCGGATCGAGCGTGAGCGCCGTGAAGACCGGCAGATCGGCCGCCGCGTTCTGCAGGATGAACAGGGTCTGGAACAGCGCCGCGTGGGACGTGCTCCTCTCGGGTTGCAGCGCCTCCACGAGCAGCTCGAACGGCAGATCGTCGTGCGCGAAGGCGTCGAGCACGTCGCGCTTCGTCCGGCGGAGGAGCTCGACGAAGCTGGGGTCGTCCGAGAGGTCGGCGCGGAGCGCGAGGTTGTTGACGAACATCCCTGCGAGCGGCTCGATCTCTCGCCGCGTCCGCCCGGCGATGGGCGACCCGACCACGACATCGAGCTTCTGCGTCACGCGACACAGGAGGACCTGGTACGCGGCGAGGAGCGTCATGAAGAGGGTGACGCCCTCCCGCTGGCATAGCGCCTTCACCGCCGCGGAGAGCCGGGGTGACAGCGTGAGCGACGCCTTCGCTCCCCGGTGCGCCTGCGAGGCCGGGCGCGGCCGGTCCAGCGGAAGCTCGACGAGCGCCGGCGCGCCGCGCAGCCGCTCCTTCCAGTACGCGAGCTCCCGTTGAAGGCGCTCCTGGCTCCACTGGCCTCGCTGCCAGACGGCGTGATCGCCATACCGGACGGGCAGCTCGGGCAGCCGCGGGGCGCGCCCCGCGACCAGCTCATTGTAGAGCACGGCGAGGTCCCGGAGCAGCACACCCCAGGTCCAGTGATCGCTGGCGATATGATGCGTCGCCAGGAGCAGGACGTGCTCCTGCGCGGTCAGGCGAAAGAGGGCCGCCCGGAGGAGGTCGCCTCGCTCCAGGACAAAGGGCGCATGGGCGATCTCTGCGCATCGGTGGACGAGCTCGCGCTCGCGGGCCGGCGGCGCCATCGTGGAGAGGTCCGTGACCGCCACGGCGACGCCGGACGCTGGCAGCACCTCCTGATACGGGTCCTCGGCGTCCTCGCCGAAGCGCGTCCGCAAGATCTCGTGCCGCTCCGCGAGGAGCGAGATCGCCCGCTCGAGCGCCGCCACGTCGAGCGAGCCCCGGAGGCGCGCCGCCCCGTGGAGGTTGTACGCAGGGCTGTCGGGCGCGTACTGGTACAGGAACCAGAGCCGCTGCTGCGCGAACGACAGGGGGAACCTCGACCGCGTCCCGGTCCGCTCCGGCCCCGCCGCCGCGCCACCGCCGGACGGACGCTGTCCCTTCAGCTTCGCGACGAGCGCCTTGAGCTCCTCGGACGACAGGCCTTTGATCCGCTGCTGCAGCTCGCTCAACGTGACGTTCCTCTCCCGGTTTCCCGGTTCCGGTGCGTTCGTGGTTCAGGACGGATCGCCGGGCGCGGCGGCGTCTGTCATCGACTCGAGCATCGCGAGGCGCTCGGCGAGAGCGCTCGTGATCTTCTCGGCGAGCCCTGCGACGGTCGCCCCCTCGAACATGTCCTGTTTCGGCAGATCGACGTCGAACGCGTCCTTGACCCGCGAGAGGACCTGGATCGCCAGGAGCGAGTGGCCGCCGAGGCTGAAGAACTCGTCGTGGATGCCGATGGGCCGCCGGCCGAGCAGCTCCTCCCACTGCGAGCACAGCACGCGCTCTATCTCGTCGCGAGGCCGCTCGTCGTCGCCGAGGGGCCGCCGCGGACCTGCGGAGGGCTCGAGCCGGGCGCGGCGCTGCTGCTCGGCCAGGGCAGGGAAGTCGCGCGGCGAAACCACGATCTGCTCGGGCCCGGTGAGCGCGAGGATCTGCTCGATGGCCCTCATCCCGTCTTCCGGGGCGATGCCGCGCGACGTCCTCTGCGACGGCGCGGAGAGGGCGGCTCCGGCGCCGCCGTGGACGCGCTGGAGGACGAAGCGGGTCACGTCGGCGATGACCCGCTCGTGCTCGTCGAGCAGGGTCACGTCCGCGCAGAGCACACGGCCAGGCTCGGTCTCCTCCCGGCGCAGGCGAACATGGCTGAACAGCCTCGATGGAGTGGACGCGAGGCAAACCACGCGGCCATACCCCGCGGGGAGATAGACCCCTCGAGGATCGAGCAGGGCGGTGAGCGAGGTGGCGACGTCGAGCAGCGCTGGATGCAAGCCGTACACGGACAGGTCCGCCGCGAACTCCGGGCGAAGACGGATGTCGGCGAGGGCCTCGTCCTCCCCGACACGAAGAGATTCGATGCAGTCCCAGCGAGGCCCCCACCGCAGCAAGCGGCTCGCGTTGACGGCCTCGAAGAGCTGCCGGGCGGCTGCCGGGCGGCAGCGCCGCCGGATCGACCCGACCGGCGCGCGCTCGCGCGCCTCGCCGAGCGCAGGCGCCCAGTAGCCTGACGCGAGCCGCTCCCTGGCCCCGGTGGGGCCCGGAGCGAAGATCGAGAATTCGGTCCGCGTCCCGCTCCGCTCGCTCGCGAGACAGACGTCCTGCGGCGCCCCGTCCTCCACGCGGCAGGGCGCGTGGAAGCGGACCTCATGCAGCTCCACGGCGCCCATCCCCGAGAGCGTGGCCGCGGCCCGCGCCATCTCGAGCAGGGTCGTGCCGGAGACGAGCCCGGCGTGCTGCGTCCGGTGCTCCACGACAGGCCAGTCGCGCGCCAGGCTGAACCGCTTGTGGAACGCCCGCGGCCCGAGCGCCCCGCCCTCGACCCGGTCGATCAGCGGGTGTGGCCCCCGCAGGTTCGACCTCGGCCCGGGCGGCAACGGCCCCGGCCGGGTGACTCCGGCCCGCGCCGCCATGCCGATCTCCTCCCAGCCGTCCCACGCAATGGCGAAGCTCGGGTTGCCTGTCGTGCTCTGGTACGCCCCGGCGAAGGCGTCGAGGTACGCATTCGCGGCAGCGTAGTCCGCCTGGCCGATCGCCCCGAGATGGGAGAACGTCGACGAGAACAGCACCAGGAAGGGCTGCTCCTTCTCGTGCCCGAGCTCTTCGGCGAGGTTCCGTGTCCCCGTGGTCTTCGGCGACAGCACCTGGCAGAGCTCCTCGTTCGTCCGCGCCTCGATCGGGCCGGCGCCTGGAACCCCGGCGCCGTGGAAGACCCCGTCGATGCGCCCGAAACGGGCCCTCGCCTCGGCGAACGCGCGCGCCACGTCCCGCGGCTCGGCCACGTCCCCGGTGGCGACGACGATCTCTGTCCCCTGCGCCTCCATCCGCTCCAGCGCCTCGAGGATCTCGGCGGTCGCGGCCAGCGCGTCGTCGCGCTCCCGGTAGCTCGACCACTCCGATCGTGGCGGGAGCGGCGTTCTCCCCATCAGCACGAGCTTCGCCGACCAGGTGCGCGCGAGGTGCTCGGCGAGACGCAGCCCGATGCCACCGAAGGCGCCCGTGATCAGGTAGATGCCCCCTCGCCGCAAGCGGGACGCCTCCGCGGCCGGTGAAGGGGGAGGGACCGCCTGGAACGCCGGAACCCAGCGCTGCTGTGCGCGCAGGAGCACGAGGTCGTGCTCCGGCTCGCCCGCGAGCTCCCGGGAGACGGCCCGCGCCCACGACGCGCTCGTCTCCCCGTCGCGCGGCAGGATCACATCGACGACGCGACAGCGGACGCCGGCGAGCTCGTTGCCCAGGCTGCGGCAAAGGCCGATGAGCGCGGCGTGGTCCGGCGAAGGGGTCGCCTCGCCGGCGATCGCGTGGGCTCCCCGGGTCACGATCGAGAGCTCGATCCCGGCCCGCGGCGGCGCGGCGCCGAGGCTCCGCGCGACGGCGCACACGCTGAGCAAGCCCCGTCGCAGGGGCTCTTCAGCGCTCTTGCCCGGCCCCCCCAGCGCGCTCCACAGGTGGACGATGCGCCGCGGGAAGATGCCTTGTCCGTCGAGGGTCGAGAGCAGCGCCCGGAAATCCTCCTCGCTGTCCGGGCGCACGACGAACGCGGAGGTGCCCGACGCAGCGAACGCCGGCCCGGAGCGGGCCGTGATCACGCGAGCGCCCGAGTCGCGGAGGTGCGCTTCCAGCGCGCCCGCGCTCTCGCCTGCGTCGGTGAGGAGCAGCCACGGCGCCTCGTCCGCTGGCCGGGATACCGGGGCGGCTTCGTGGAGACGGGACCAGCAGAGCCGGAACAGCCGCACACCGCCGGCGTCCTCTACGCCCTCGGGAGCCGCCGTTTCCGCCGTGCTCAGGGACGGCTCCGGCGGGCTGTCCTCGACCGCGTGGCGCGTCCGCTCGAAGGGGTAGGTAGGCAAGGGGACCCGGCGCGCCCGGGCGTCCGGGAACACCGCTTGCCAGCGCAGGTCGGCGCCGCGCGCCCACAGCTCGCCGGCCGCCTCGAGCAGCACGCGCCGGCCCTTCCCGGCGTCGCCAGGCCCGGGCAGCAGCGGAATGGCGGCGCTCTCCGCGTTGGCCCCGAGCTCCGCGCGCACGAGCGAGCACAACGTCGAGCCGGGCCCGACCTCCACGAAGAGATGCGGTCCCTCGCCCTCGAGCACCGCTTTCACGCCGTCTCCGAAGCGGACCGTGCGCCGCAGGTGGTCAGCCCAGTACTGGGCGCTTCGCGCCATCGCGCCCGTCATCCACCCGCCGGTGACGTTGGAGAGGACGGGTATCCGGGGTTCGCCCAGCGTGATCCCCGCCATGGCCCTGCGGAACTCGTCCAGGATCGGCTCGGTCGCGGCGGAGTGGAAGGCGTGGGAGGTCTGGAGCCGGCGTCCCTTGATCCCGCGCGCGGCGAGCTGCGCCTCGTACCTCGCGACGGCCGCCTCGGCGCCGGAGACGACGCACAGCTCGGGCGCGTTCACCGCGGCGAGCGACAGCTCCGCCGGCAGGCTCTCGAGCACCGCCCCCTCGGACAGCGGCACCGCGAGCATCGCCCCGCGCGGCAGCGACTGCATCAACCTCGCGCGCACAGCGACCGCCCGGAGCCCATCCTCGAGCGAGAAGACCCCCGCGACGCAGGCCGCCACGAGCTCGCCGACGCTGTGCCCGAGGAGCGCCTCGGGGCGCACTCCCCACGACTCGAGCAGCCGCGCCGCGGCGTACTCGACGACGAACAACGCCGGCTGAGCGACCTCTGTCTCCCGGAGCTCGTCGGCCGAGCCGTCGAACAGCAGCGCTCGCAGGTCGCGGCCGAGGAGCGGCCGGAGCCGCTCGGCGCACTCGTCCACGGTCTCCCGGACGACGGCGTGCTCGTCGTACAGCGACCGGCCCATGCCGGGGTGCTGGCTCCCCTGTCCGGTGAACAGCATCACCACGCCGGGGGCGCCCCTCTGCGCCGCTCGCACCGGCCCGGGCTTGCGCAGCCGCGCGACGGCGTCGGGCAGCGAGGACGCGACGACGACATTGCGGTGCAAGAACCTCCGCCGCCCCTCGAGCAGCGTGAACGCCGCGTCGCGCAAGGAGATCTCCGGGTGCGCCTCGAGGTGCTCCGCGAGGCGCGATCGCATCTGCGCCAGGGCCGCCTCGCTCCGGGCCGACAGCGCCAGGATCTCGCTCTCTCCCGCGGGGGTCGGCTGGTAGCCCGGACCTTCCTGGAGGACCGCGTGCACGTTCGCCCCCCCGATGCCGAACGAGCTCACGCCGGCTCGCCGAGGGCCGTTGTTCCTCGGCCAGGCGCGGAGCTCCGTGTTCACGTGGAAAGGGGAGCTGTCGAGATCGATCTCCGCGTTGGGCCGCTGGTAGTGGAGCGTGGCCGGGATCTGCGCGTGCCGGAGCGCCAGCACCGTCTTGATGAGCCCGACGATGCCGGCCGCCGTGTTCGAGTGACCGACGTTCCCTTTCACCGATCCGAGCGCGCACCGGCGGAGCGGGGTGGGAGCGCGTCGGAAGGCCTGTTCCAGGGCGCGGAACTCGATGGGGTCGCCCAGCGATGTGCCGGTCCCGTGCGCCTCGACGTAGTCGATGGTGTCCGGCCGGACGCCGGCCACCTCGTGCGCCATCACGATCACCGAGGCCTGCCCGTCGATGCTCGGGGCGGTGTACCCGACCTTGGCGGCGCCGTCGTTGTTCGTCGCGGACCCGAGGACGATCGCGTGGATGAAGTCGCCCTGCTCGATCGCGTCCTCGAGCCGCTTGAGCACGACGACCCCCACCGCGTCGCCGAACACCGTGCCCGCGGCGTCGGCGTCGAAAGGACGGCAGTGGCCGTCGGGAGAGCATGGCCCGCCCTTCTCGTAGAAGTACCCGCGCCGCTCCGGGAACATCACCGACGCCGCGCCCGCGATCGCCATGTCGCACTCGACGGCGCGCAGGCTCTGGCATGCCTGGTGGACCGCCGCGAGCCCGGTCGAACAGGCCGTCTGGACGCTGATGCTCGGGCCCTTGAGGTTGAGCTTGTACGCGACGCGCGTCGTCAGATAGTCCTTGTCGCTCGCGATCAGGAGCTGCATCGCCTCGGAGGACTCGAACTTCTGGAGCAGCGCGCGGTGGTGCGCGAGGAGATACGAGTTCATCTTGGCGCCGGCGAAGACGCCGATCCAGCCAGGGTACCGCTCGGCGTCGTGGCCTGCGTCCTCGAGCGCCTCGTACGCGCACTCGAGGAACAGCCGCTGCTGCGGATCGATCCACTGCGCCTCCCGCGCGCTGTATCCGAAGAAGTCGGCGTCGAACCACTCCGGCCTGTCGAGGCAAGGTCGTGCCTTGATGTAGCCCGGATCCATCACCCGGGCGCGAGGGACCCCGGCGGCGAGCAGCTCCTCGTCCGTGAATCGGGTGATGGACTCCCTGCCATCGCGCAGGTTCCTCCAGAACGCCTCGGGATCATTCGCCTGCGGGAATCGCCCGCTCAGCCCGATGATCGCGATGGCGTCGCGCAGATCTCCGAGGTCCTGCATCGTTCAATCCTCCGGGGTGCCCTGGCGCGAGGCCTGCCCTGGCTCGAACGACGCGAGCGCGCGCCGCTCCAGACCTCGCTCGCGCTGCCGCTGGGCGCGCGCGGCGATGGCGTTGAACCGGCCGCTCTCCGCCGCGCCCGGCGCCGCCTCGCCCTCCGCGGCGACCTCTCCTTTCGCCGAGGGGGGTGCGTTCACCCCGAGGGTCCTCAGGTAGGCCGCCTGCTGGGACACCGTCGGATGCTCGAACAGGTGGATCAACGTCACATCCCTCCCGAAGCGCTCGCGGATGTGCCGCGCCATGCCCACGAGCAGGAGCGAGTCGCCCCCGAGGTCGAAGAAGTTGTCGTCGTGTCCGACCTGCCGTCGCTTGAGCACCTCGGCCCAGATACGGGCGATCGCGCTCTCCAGCCCATCTCCCGTGACGGCGGCGGCCCTCGCCTGATCCAGCGCCGCGCGCGGCGGCGTTCGCTCCGGGATCGAGCGCCGCGCCGGTGGCTCCAGGCCAGGGTGCTCGTCGGCTTCCCCCCTGGCCGGGAGCTCCTGTTCCTCGGCGCGCGCCGGCAGGGCCGCGCGCGGCGGCGCGTCCTCCAGGGCCGAGCGCCGCGCGCCCTCCGCCGGGCCAGGGAGCCTGTCGACGACCACCACCGTGACGGGCTGCTCCGTCCAGCGCTCCGCGACGAACGACGAGAGCGCTCGCGCGAGCCGATCGCGCAGCCGCTCCGGCCTCGGCAGGGCGGAGCCCTGCGACGACGCGGCGCGGCTCGCGGCATCGACCATGGCCCCCAGCGCCGCCGACTCGCGGGCCAGCGCCTCGACGGTGGTGTCCGAGGCCGAGATGGCCCCTCCGACGAGCCCGTGGAGGTATTCGTACCGCGGGCCGACCTGGAAGAGATGGGCGACCTGCGCGAAGTCGAACCCGCCCGTCTGACAGAGGCCGATCTGGTGGTCCGGCGCCGTCGACTCGAGCAGATGGGCGATGATGCCGGCCTCCATGAGGCACAGATCCCGCGCCCGGCTGCCGTACACCGGCTCGATGGCGCCGAGGTCCGCCACGAGATACACGCTGAAGGCCGAGCTGTCGAACGCCTGCCCGTTGGGGCCCCCGTGGACCGAGCGATCGATGTGCGCGCCGGGCTGGATGGTGACCAGCTGCTCGCGCTCGGGGTGGAAGTAGTATGTGCCGCCGGGGACCCGCTCGATCCGGTGCGGCTTCACGTACAGATACGCATGCACCGGATACAGGTTGCCCGCCGAGGAATAGAGCTGCTTGGCGAGCGGATAGCCCGGCAGCCTCACCGGAGACAGCTGTCGAAGGAAGCGCGCCAGGCATTCGAAGGCGATGGGCTCGCTCCGGAACTCGCGATAGCTGCGCCGCCGCGCGAGCGCCGAGAGCTCCTCGTCCGTGCGCGCGCGGGCGATCAGAGGGATGGCAGCCCCGGAGAGATCATCGCGCTGCGCCGGCTTGCTCAGCTTGAACTTCAGCCTCGCGATCGGATCCTGCAGCAAGGATAAGGTCGAGTCCGCCGCGCCCTCCCGGGTCGTCACGTACGCGACGAGCCCGGCTCGCTCGCCCGCCGCGCGCTCCACCCTCGCTGCCTCGACGCTCGGATGCTCGCGGAGCAGCGCCTCGAGTCCGGGCGCGAGCGCCGGAGCGGCCGCGATGCCCGCCGGAGGCTCGCCGAGCGGCCCTTCCACGCCGGGCTCGCGCCCCGGATCGTGAAGGGCGCTGCGATCGACCTTGCCGTTGCTGGTGAGGGGGAGGCGGGGCAGCTCCACGAAGGCGCTCGGCGCCATGTAGTCCGGGAGCTTCGCGGCGATGAACGCCCGCAGCACGGGGAGGTCGAGCGGCCTGCCCGGGGCCGGGACGACATGGGCGATCAACCGCTTTCCACCGCTCGCCGTGCTCCCCACCGAGACGGCGGCGCTCGCCACGTCGGGGTGCTGAAGCAGCGCGGCCTCGATCTCCTCCAGCTCGATCCTGTGCCCTTGAATCTTCACCTGGAAGTCTTCGCGTCCCAGGAACTCGATGTTCCCGTCCGGCAGACAGCGTCCCAGGTCGCCGGTCCAGTACAGTCGCTCGCCGGTCTCCGGGTGCGTCACGAAGCGCTCGCGCGTCCTCTCCTCGTCACGCCAGTAGCCGCGCGCGAGGCCCATGCCGCCGATGTAGAGCCGCCCGGACACCCCGTCGGGGCACGGCTCCATCGCCCGGTCGAGCACGTAGAACCGCTGGTTCGCGAGCGGCTTCCCGTAAGGGATGCTCCTCCAGCTCGGATCCACGTGGGTGATCGGATAGGCGATCGACCAGATCGACGCCTCCGTCGCCCCGCCGAGGCTCAGCACCGACGCGCCCGGGAACGTCTCACGGATGCGGTCGGGCAGGGTCACGGGGATCCAGTCCCCGCTGAGGAGCACGGCGCGCAGGGGCGCGCTCGAGCGGAGCGCGCGGTGCTCGACGAGCATCTGCATCAGCGCCGGGACGGTGTTCCACAGCGTCACGCCGTGCCGGGACATCAGCTCCTCCCAGTGGCCGGGATCGCGCAACCGGGCCGGATCGGGCAGCACCACGGCGCCCCCCGCCGCCCACAGGCCGAAGAGGTCGTAGACCGACAGATCGAAGGCGAGCGACGAGAGCGACAGGACGCGATCGGAGGCCTTCACGCCGAGGCGCGCGTTCACGTCCGCGATGGTGTTCACGGCGCCGAGGTGGTCGATCGCCACGCCCTTCGGCCTCCCTGTCGAGCCCGAGGTGAAGATGACGTAGGCCAGATCGTCGGGCCGCTGCACGGCCTCGAGGGGTGATCCGTCCTCTGGCAGTCCGCCCGGCGCGTCCAGGGGCACGACGGTCGTCCCCGCGGGCCACCGGGCCGGCTCCGCGAACCGCGCCTGGGTCAGGACGATCTGCGCCGCGCTCTGCTCCAGGATCCCCCAGATCCGCTCTCGGGGCCATGTCGGATCCACGGGCACGTAGGCAGCCCCGGACTTGAGGATGCCGAGCGTCCCGAGCGCCTGCGCCATGCCCTTCTCGCAGGCGATGGCGACGAGGGTGTTGGGGCGCGCGCCGCGGGCCCGCAAGGCTCGGCCGAGGGCGTTGCTCTGCCGGTCGAGCTCCCCGTAGGTGATGCTCCCCTCGGGCGCGATCACCGCGGGCGACTCGCCGCGCGCCGCCGCGCTCCGGAGGAACGCCGCGTGGAGCAGCTCGTCCGGCGCGGCCCGCTGCGTCCGGTTCACCTCGGCGCGCGCCGCCTGCTGCGAGACAGGGAGCGCGACCCTCGCCCGCTGGAACGCCTCGTCGCCGCGCGCCAGCCGCGCGAGCAGATCGAGATAGGACTCCATCATCGCTCCGACCATCCCCTCAGGGAAGAGCGCCTCGACGACATCCCAGGAGAGCGCGAGGTCCCCCTGGTCCTCGGTCACCTGATGATCGAGCCACACCTGCGGCGTCTGGGTGACCATGAAGACCTCCTCGCCGAGCCAGGAGAACAGCGACTGCGGCTCGGCCCCTCCCTGGCCGAGCAGGCTCGTGAACACCACGGGGACGCTCGGCGCGCGCAGCTGGCGGAGCGCCGGGATCGCCCCCGCGCGCCGGTGCTCGATCGCCCTCCA
This sequence comes from Sorangium sp. So ce406, assembly GCF_051474675.1. Lineage (NCBI taxonomy): Bacteria > Pseudomonadati > Myxococcota > Polyangiales > Polyangiaceae > Sorangium > Sorangium sp. So ce406. Next base: position 4,446,727 of record NZ_CP150340.1, read on the forward strand.
GATCTGGTCCTGGGTGGCGCGGGCCAGCTCGGAGACCCCCCTGTGGCGGCCCACGTCGAAGCCCAGGAGCACGATCGTGGTGAAGTCGCCGACGATCTCCGCGACGTCCTCGTGCAGCGGCGGCCGCTCGAACGACGTCAGCGTGAGCGAGAACTCCGGGCGGGCGCTCCACTTCCCGAGCACCTGGGCGAACGCCCCGAGGACGACGGCCGAAGGCGTGAGGCGGCTCGACTTCGCCCGGCTCTTCAGCGACTCCCACGCGGACCGGTCGAGACGCCCCTTGTGCCGCACGAACCGGGGGGGCGTGACGTCTCGAGGCCTCCTGGCGAGCGGCAGGTCGGGCGCGGGGGGAAGGCTCGCCACGCGCTCGCGCCAGTACGAGAGCGAGCGCTCGTGATCCGGTGTCTGTCGGTGGCGCTCCGCATCGACGATGCAGTCCCGGAAGGTCACGCCGAGCGGCGGGGGCTCGATCTCGGGTTGCTCGTAGAAGCGCTGCAGATCGCGCGAGACGATCCCGCAGCTCCAGGCGTCGAGCGCGAGGAGATCCAGGTTGATGTGCACGCGGGAGCGGCCGTCTGGAAGGAGCGACACGGCGACGTCGAACAGGGGCCATTCCGTGGGCACGAACACGCGATGGGAGAGCCGATGACGGATGTCATCGAGCGCCCGGCCGGCGTCGGCCGGCGCCATCGCGCGGAGGTCCCAGACCTTCGGCTCGAAGCGGGGTACCGTCCGCTGCGCGCGCTGCAGCCCGTCTTCGGTGAACACGGACCGGAGCATCCCGTGCCGCGCGATGACCCGGTTCCACGCTCGCGCGAAGCGCTCGAGATCCAGTCCATCGCACTCCCGCTCGAGGTAGCCGTGACAGCCGACGCCCCCGAGGTCGAAGGCGGGCTCGCGCCCGACCAGGTACGCCCGTTGAACGTCGGTCTGGGCAAAGGGCGCCTCCGGGTCGCCGTCGCCCGGGCCGACGGCGGGGGCCTCGCCCTCGCGGCCGCCCGACGGCGACGGCTCGGCGATCAGGCGCAGAAGCCCGGTCAACGTCATTCCGTCGATCAAGCTCACCGGCGAGATCTGCCTGCCGCTGAGCCCGGCGACGCGCTCCGCGAGCTGGACCGCCTTGATCGACTCGAGCCCGACCTCGACGAGCGGCACGTCCCAGCGCAGCTGCGCGGCGTCCACCTGAAGGATCTCTCCCACGAGCGCCCCGAGGCGCGCCGTACAGCCCGACTCGTCGGGCTGCGTGCAGGCCGCCGCGGAGGCCCCGTCCTGGGCGGGGCCCGGCGCTCCATCGCGCGCCGGCGCGCCGTGGAACACGCCGAGCGGCTCCAGCTCGCCGCGCAAGAAGGCCGCCTTGCACGCCCTTCGCTGCGCTTTCCCGCTCGTTGTCTTGGGGAGTCGGCGCGGGGGGAGGAGCACGACAGCGTGCACGGGCAGCCCGAACTGCTGCGCCACGGCGCGCCGGGCGGCGCGCGCGAGCGCCTCGAGATCGAGCCCGCGCTGCCCGCGCTTGATCTCCTGGCAGACGACGATCGCCTCCGGATCCTCGACAGGGAGGCTCACCCCGTCCTCGAGGCCCACGGAGAAGGCTGCTCCCCCGTCGGTGGCAAAGGCCTCGTGGGCGGAGCACACAGCGAGCTCGATGTCCTGCGGATAGTAGTTGCGTCCCCGGACGATGATGACGTCCTTGAGCCGTCCTGCGATGAACAGCTCCCCCTCATGCAAGAACCCGAGATCGCCGGTCCGCAGGAAGCGCAGGTCGCCTGCGCCGCGCAGCCGCGCGCCGAACGAGGCGCGGGTGGCCTCCGGGTTCTGCCAGTAGCCACTCACGACCGCGCTGCTCTCGACCCACACCTCGCCTACCTGCAGATCCGGGGCGGGCTCTGCGGTGGCTGGATCGACGATCGCGACGCGCGTGTCGGCCAGGGGTCGGCCGCAGCTCACGAGCTCCTGTGCGTCGGTGTCCGCGGCGGCGCAGGCGCGCACCCGCCCCTCTTGCAGCGCCGTGGAGCTCACCTTGAGGACGCGCGGCGGGCGCCTCGGCGAGACGCTGACCCCCAGCGTCGCCTCTGCCAGGCCATAGGAGGGTCGCAGCGCGTCGGGCCGGAATCCGCTCGGCGCAAAGGCCGCGAGGAAGCGCGCGAGGGTCCCCGCGCGGACGGGCTCGGCTCCGTTGATCACCGTCTTCCACGTTGACAGATCGAGCCGGGCGCGCTGCTCGGCGGTCGAGCTCGTCACGCAGAGATCGAAGGCGAAGTTCGGCGCCGCGCTGTGGTGGCCGCGGTGGCGCGACAGCGCCTCGAGCCAGCGCATGGGCCGGAAGATGAACGACGCCGGAGGCATGCTGTAGCACCTGCCGCCCACGAAGAGCGGCAGCATGATCCCGTGAATCAGCCCCAGATCGTGGAAGTGGGGCAGCCAGGTGACGAAGGTGTCGCCGCGCTCGATCCCGAACCCGTCGGCGAGCATGCGGCAGTTCTGCAGGACGTTGCGATGGCTGACCATCACGCCCTTGGGGCTGGAGGTCGAGCCGGAGGTGTACTGGAGGTACGCGACGTCATCGGGCGCGCCAGGCGCCCAGTCGCCGCGCCCGGCACCGGCGCCCGAGGAGCACTCTTCCACCGTGTGAATGGGCACCGTGTGAATGGGCACCGTGTGAATGGGCAGCGTGTGGAGGGGCGACCCGGAGCGCGAGGTCGACGCGCTCCTCTCCCGCGGCACGGGTCGCGCGGTGAGCGCGCACGCAGGAGCACAGTCGGCCGTGATGGCGTCGAACCGAGACTCCGCCTGATTCGGTCGCGGGAGCGAGGTGGGGATGGCCACCATGTCCGCCAGCAGGCAGCCGAAGAACGCCTCGATGAAATCGAGCCCGGGGCCGAACAGGAGGAGGACGCGGCTCCTCGGAGGGTAGTGTTTCCGGAGGAAGGCGGCGATCGTTCGAGCACGGGCGTGGAGCGCGGCGAACGAGAGCGCCGCCGTCTCCTCCTCGCCTTCGTGAAGATGAATGTACGCAGGTGCGTCGCCGAGCTCCTCCGCGCGGCGAGCGAGCAGCTCGGGCAGCGATGCCGTGGCGCTCCGAGATTCCAACACGTGATCCTGCGCGGAACTGGGCTCATGTCGAGCAAGAGTCATACCAGGTGTCACGAACAGTTCCTTTCGATGCAAGCAAGCAAGACCACCTGCGTGCGCACAGGCAATTCATCCATCGAAGCGATGCGTGCTGCCCGCAGCCCATCGGAGGCTTCGCGGCAGACTCAGGGGGCGTAAATGGTCGAGACGATCCCCGGATTCCGCGAGGCCGAGAGGATCATGGGATACGCGGAACGCTCAAGTCACGGGCGCAGGTCATGACACGGAGGAGAGGTCCTGTCTAGCCCGCCAATCGACGGATCCGGCCGTGCCCTGACGGTGCGTGAGCTATCCGTGTCGCAGCGATTTACGAGGCATACTCACCACGCGATCGCCTCGTGACGCGATGTTAAGTAGTGTTATTTAGTGTTGAGATGGACGCCGGGTCGTACGCCATCGAATCGCGAAGGACCACCACGCGATCGCCTCGTGACGCGATGTTAAGTAGTGTTATTTAGTGTTGAGATGGACACCGGGCCGTACGCCATCGAATCGCGCAGGAGCCCCGCGACGTGGATCCCCGACCGTGCGTGAGCGCGGCGCCACCCACGAGCGCCGCGTCTTCCTCCGGCGTCGGCCGGCGCGCCACGCGCTGCCGCGGGGCGCTTCCGGGCAGCCCTCACGGCTAGAGGCAGTACTCGTCGCTCTCGTTCTTGCAGTCGATCACGTCGTCGCAGACGCGCTCGAACGGAATCGGTTCCCCCTCGGCGCAGTAGAAGGCGTCCTGGCCCGGCGAGCAGTTGGCCTCGTCGGCGCCGTCGTCGCAGTCGCGGATTCCGTCGCAGAGCGCCTCGTTGCTCACGCCGCCCTGCTCGTTCTCGCAGGGCAGCAAGCTCGTGCGGTAGAGCCTCGACGCCTCGACTCCGGACCGCGGCGCCTCGCACGCGGCGCTGTCCACCGGGCAGCTCGGCAGGGCCTCGCCCGGTTCCTTCATGCAAGCTGCCCAGCACGCCGCGCGGGGCAGGTACAGGTCGTCAGCGACGCAATCGAGATACGTCTCGTCCGCGGGGAGCGCGTCGAGGCAGGCGACGCTCAGCGGCCCCTCCGCGGCAATGCAGCCGCTGATGTCGGCATCGATGCCGAATCCGCAGCGGCACATGGTCTCTGCGTAGGCGCGGACCGCATCGATGTGGCGATCCCGGGCGGCAGGCCGCGGCGCCGGCTCCGGAGCGGGGCACGCGCCGGCTCCCGGCCCCCGGCTCACGAGGTACGGTGCGGCCGTCGCCCCGGGATCGAGGTCGCCCCAGCACCACACGCTCCCGTCGTCGCGGACGGCGCAGGCGTGATGCCCGCCCACGGAGAGGTCGATCACGCCGTCGAGGCCGGCGACCGCCCCGCTCCCGAAGGCGCGATCGTCCGGCGTTCCGTTGCGCCCGTCGCCGAGCTGCCCGCCGTCCGACCAGCCGCGGCACCACACGCCGCCGTCCGCCTTGCGCGCGCAGGTGCTCGAGGCGCCGGCGCCGATCTCGACCACGTCGGTGCCCATCTCCAGGACGAGGCCCGGCGCTTCTTCCGAGGGCGGGCCGAGCCAGGGCGAGCACCAGACGAGCCCGCTCCGCTTGAGCACGCAGCGCTGCGAGGCGCCGAGCGCCGCGCCGGCTGCCGGAGAGTCCGCGCCGTCGCGCAGCGGCTCGGCGCCATCCCAGGCCGAGATGTCGACGATCGTCCCCTCCTCGACGAGCGCGGCCATGTGGTCGAAGCCGCCGATCAGCCCGAAGACAGGCTGCTCGTCCGAGACCGCCGCGAGCGTCGGACCCTGCCGGACGCCGGAGGCGTCCGTGCCCCAGCACGTGGCGTGCGTGAGCCCATCGACGACGCAGGTCTGCCGATCGGCGAGCGCCACGTCGATGTGCGCAACGGAGATGCCAGCCGCCTGGATCGCCACGGGCAGGTTCGAGCTCGCGTCCGACACGCCCGCGAGCTGCCCTGCCGCGTTGTCTCCCCAGCACCAGAGCTCGCCGCCGCTGGTGAGCGCGCACGTGTGCCTGCCGCCGGCGACCACCTTCACGGCGGCGGGGACGCGGACCTCCACGGGCTCGTCGCGCCGCTCGTAGCTGCCGTCCCCGAGCTGTCCGCGCGTGTTGTCGCCCCAGCACCACACGCTGCCCCCGGCGAACAGCGCGCACGCGTGCGCCGCGCCGCTCGTGACCGCGAGCGCGCACTGTCCTTCCGGGCCCGCGCCTGTCGCGCTCGAGCCGCCCCCGCCTCCGGACGCCGCGCCGTGCTGGTCCTCGGGGAGCGACACCTTCCCGCACGCCGCGAGGACCAGAGCGAGCGCGAGTGAACAGCGCCAGAGCCGCGGCTGCGCGCCGCCAGAGAGCCATTGACGAGCCATGAAGCCTCCCCTCGTGATAGAGGGCCGACGCTATCAAAGCGGCCGACGCGCCGTCCACGTCGACCCAGGATTCCGACAGCGAAATGGGCTGCGGCGCCGGCGTCCGTGTTCCATGGCGTTGTTCGTTTTCACCGGGCTCACTCGGGCAGGCGCATCGAGAGCATGGCGTCGATCGCGCCGCGCGAGAGCCTGCCCGGCAGATCGGGGAGCATCTCGGCGGCGGGGGAGGGGATCCTCTCGGGGTGGATGACCGCGACCTGGATCGTGCGCTGCGCCTCGTCGAGCAGGATCATGAAGTAGCGATCGCCGATGGGCCGGCGCCAGGTCGGGCAGCCGTCCGAGCGCCCGCCGGCCTCGATGACGGGCCCCTTCTCATAGGCCTTCTGCGCGCACGCATCCACGACCTCCACGTCACTGGCGAAATCGTCGCGATCGCAGCCGCTCCCGCAGACGCTGCCGCCGATGTGCCCCTCCTGGTACGAGCGGACACCGGTGCTCATGAACTCGCGGTTGCTGTATTCGTTGTTGTCCATCACGACCTCGAACACGTTGATCTCGCCGCAGCCGTCGCCGACGGTGCCCGTCTTCGAATAGCAGTTGCACAGCCCGTTCCACTTGCGGCCGCCGTCGCGAATGAGCTCGGACGCGACGAACGCGACCCACGGGCCGGGATGGCCCTGCCCATCGCCGCTGCATTTCTCGACGCCCGCGTCGTCGAACGTCATGGACGCGAGGAAGACAACGAGCTTCGAGCCTGCCCAGCCGAGGTGCATGACGCCCGGGTCGTCAGGACAGTAATAGTCCTTGCCGTCACCGCACGCGAAGGGCCTGTTTTGCATGAAGTACGTGACGCAGTCCGTCTTCGTGAGGTCGCCCGTGAAGTCGGCGGACGTTGTCTGCTCTTGCGTGACGAGCAGGTTGGAGCCCACGCCGCTCCTCGCGTCCCACGACGAGATCATCTGCCAGGCGGCCGGGTCGCTGCCGGGCTGGTAGACGGCGAGCTGCTTCACGCGGATGGCCTTCATGATGAGGGTCATCTCCTCGTCGAACGGAGCGAGCCTGTCGCTCGTCGTGGGGTGCTCCGTCATGCAGCAGTGCCCGCCCCAGGTGTCGTTGCCGTCCTTGTAGTCGCACGCCGCATCGCCGGGCTCGCGGTCGAGGCGACGGGGCCAAGAGCCGGGCGCGCCGATGTTCGTGAACGTCATCGTCCCGCCGCGCGTCGGCGTGCTCGGCTCGGGGACGTGGGGGCCGAGACCTCCGCCGGCGCCCGTCGTGCCGGTGGACGGGCTGCCGCCGGCGCCTGTCGAGGTGGTCGCGCTGGTGGAGGGGCTTGCGCCGGCGGCCGTCGTGGTGGTGGACGGGCCTTCGCTCGCCTGGCCTCCTGCGCCGCCGCCTCCTCCGAGGTCGCCTCCGCCGCCGCAGGCGCATGCGAGGAGGACGAGAGAAGCTTGCACGGACAGCAAGGTGCGCTTCATACCCGTGAGTGTTTCCGGAGCGCGCCCGTTCCGTGATGGAAAGCGGCGGGATCAGAGCCGATAGGTCATAGCCAGGTTCACAGGGGTGCAGCGAGGACCACATGGGCACCGCGCGGCGGCGTCCCAGGGCCACGCTGCCAGGCGCTGCACGGCATGAACGACGTTTCGGCCGGCCGCGTACGCCACCCACGACGGCCCATCTCGACAGGGGTGCGACCGGGCTCGGCCTCGGCGCCCGCCGGGCGCGGAATGCATCTTGAACCGCCCTGATCCATGAGCGACGAGGCTGCGTATCCTGGTGACGCAGCGGGGGCCGCCGCGCTCCCGCTGACCGAGGCGGCAAGCGAAGCAGGCGCGCGCGTGCGCCCGGTCGACGCATGGCTCGAGGCGCTCCTGTCCCGCGCGGTGCGCCGCTACAACAGGCGGCCTCGTCCCGCGATCATCGCGGCGTCCACCGGCGTGACGGAGCCGACCGACGCGCGCGCTGTCGTGCGGCGCGCCTGCATCCGCTCGGCGCTCGCGGGCGGCGCGACAGGGGCGCTCTCGACCGGCGCGGCCGCGGCCACGGCGGAAACGGAAGGGCTCGCCGGGCTCGTCGCGATCCCTGCCGCCGCGCTCGCGATGGGCGGCGAGACGATGCTCCGGCTGCTCCTGCACGTGCGGATGCTCTGCGAGCTCGCGGATCTCTTTGGCCTCCGGTTCGATCCGGACGAGCCGGCCGACGTGTGGGCGCTGTTCGCCCTCACGTTCGGTGTCGTGGAGCCCCCCCAGGACACGGACGATCCGGCGGGCGTGCTGGTGCGCTCGGCGCGCGAGCGCGGCTCGGATGTGGCCAAGCAGCTCGCGGCGCGCCTCGCCGGCGAGAGCGTGGCGCGCAACCTGGTGCCCGTGCTCTCGGTGGCCTCATCGTCGATCACGAGCTGGGTGGTCACCCGGAGCCTCGGGGATACCGCGCGCCGATACCTGCGTTACCGGCGCGCGCTCGACGGGGCGCTCTGCGACGAGGCGCTGCGCCCGCACGTCGAGCGATTGTTCGAAGGGCTCTGGTTCATCTTCACCGCCGACGGGCGACTCAAGCCGGAGGAGACCGCGCTCCTCGCCGCCGTGCTGCGGCAGCTCCCCGCCTCGGCGCGCGCTTGCCGGAACGAGCGGCTCGCCGACGACATCGCCTGGATCGAGCGCCTCCGCGGCGTGCCGGAGGGCGCGCGCGCCCCGCTGCTGCGCGCGCTCGAGATCGCGGCGGCCGTGGACAAGGTCGCGTCGCTGCGGGAGCGGAAGCTCCTCGCCCACGCCGCGGCGGCCCTCGGCCTCAAGGTCGACGAGGGCGGGCTCGATCGGATGATCCGCGAATTCGAGTCGATAGGCACCCTCGGCGTGGCCGCATAGCGCGGCGAGGCGTTCGCTATTCCCGTCTCAATGCAACAAGCCGGTCCCTGACACGATTGCGCTCCACCGTGACGAACGGGCGACTTGGATGCCTCGATCCGCTCATCGTCGCTCGCCTCGCCCGGCCGCTTCGTCATTGCCATTGCGGCGCAGCCGCCCGTACCATCGGGCCTTCGGTCGACGCGCGTCCAAGGGGGGCGCGGTGCATGGCGAGCTTCGATCCGCTCTTCGATCCGCTGCGCCTCGAGCGTGTGCTCGAAGCGACGATCACGCTGCCGGACCCGCCACGGCCGGCGCCGGCGCCGGATCCCATCGTCATCACCCGCCCGGGCGTGGCGCGCCACGCCGCCCGGCGCGTGACGCTGCTGCAGGTCCGCCTGCGCGCAGGAGAAGCCGCGCACACGGTCACGTCGCCGGTGCGCGCGGCGGTGCGGCGCGTGGCGCTCGATCCGGCGGCGCCGCTCCCCGGCGGCGGCGTCGAGCTGCTCGAGCTGTCGCCGCTCCCGTTCCTGGATCACACCCCGGGCGCGCCGCCGCTGCTCGAGGAGACCTTGCGCCGCCTGGGGTCGCGCGGCGTACCGACCTTCTACGTCGCGCCGTTCGCCGCCGTCGCCGCCGCGCTCCCGCCGGCCGAGCCGCTCGACGACGCGCTGCTGCTCCGCGGCGCGCCGATCGTGGAGCTCACCCCGGGGGCCGTGCTCTCCGTCGGCGTCCTGTTCCAGGACGGGACCGCGCTGCCGCCGGCCACCGCCTTCGGGCTGATCGCCGACGCGCTCGAGGCGGCGGGCGACGGCGCGGCCGCGGCGGCGTGGCGCGCGCAGCTCGCGACGCTCGGCGGCCCCGCGCGGCGCTTCGTCGCCGTGCGCCACGACGGCGGCGCGCTCGGCGCCGCGGCCGGGTTCGACCTGGAGCTGCGCCGTGACGAGGACGGCGCCGCCGTGGCGACCGCATCGGTCAACGCAGGCGCCGACGGCGATCTCGAGCCGGCCGCCGCCGCCTCGCCCGTCGGCTCGCTGTTCGCGCCGCCGCCCGGGCACCACGTCGCGGTCCGCTGGGCCGGCGACGCGCCCGCCGGATCGTCGCTGCCGGTCCAGGTGCTGGTCGGCATGCGCGTGAGCAGCCCGCCGGGCGGGTTCCTGCGGGTGCCCGCGCTCGCCGAGCCGCGCGCGACCCTGGAGGTGCTCGACCTCGCGCGCTGGTACCCGCCCGTGCCGCCCGGGCACGCGGTCGAGCGGTACCACACGAACAGCCTCGTGATCCCGCTCGTCGACGGGATGGCCACGTTCCAGGCGCTCGTCGAGGACCTGCGCGCGTGCATCCGCACGCCCGCGGATCCGCCCGGCGCGCGCTTCCGCGCGCACCTCACGGGGTGGACCTTCAACCGCTTCCAGCTCCTCCCCGGCGGCACACGGACCGCGCTCGTCGAGCTCGCGGAGGACATCCTCGCGCGCGACGGCGCGGTCCTCGTGCTCGCGAACCGGTTCCTCAACCTGCGTGACCCGGAGCTGTCGGGCTCGCGCGCGGCCGCGGTGCTCCTGCTCATCGCGCTCGGCAACGCGACGCTGGTGACCGAGCTCCTGATCAAGCTCGCCGCGGAGGTGTTCAGCTTCTCGGCGCCGACCGCCGAGACCGACGACTGGGTCGTCTTCGCCTGGTTCGCGCTGCCGGCGGTCGCCGGCATGCTCGGGCTGGCCGCCGCCGAGCTGGGGTGGCTCGAGGACGCGCTCGTGGGCATGCTCGAGACAGCGCGCGACACCGTCGACGATCTGAACGCGCTCGCGCCCGGCACCGCGGTCTGGTCGAGCAACCCGGTGCGGCTCGCCGACAACCCGCTCGCGCCGCTGTACGGCGACAGCCCGCTGTTCGGGCTCGAGGACGACGCGGATCAGTTCGGCGTCTACCACAACAAGATGCAGCTCGTCCGGCGGCGCGCCGACGCGCGCGGCGACGAGTTCGTCGGGTTCCTGGGCGGGATCGACGTCAACCGCAACCGCCTCGACTCCCCGGGGCACCAGATCGGCGGGCCGTACCACGACGTCCACGCCCGCTTCAGCGGGCCCGTCGTCGCCGACGCCTTCCGGGCGTTCTACGAGCGCTGGGCGCGCGACGCGGGGATCGACCCCGCCGCGCTGGAGGCCGAGCTCCCCGCGCCCGTCGCCGCGGCGATGCCCCAGCACACGGGCGCGCGCCACATCGCGCGCATCGGGCGCACCTACCCGCGCAGCACGCCCGCGCTGGAGTTCGCGCCCGGCGGCGATCGCGGCACCTACGACACGCTCCTCGTCGCGATCGGCCAGGCGCGCGACCACATCTACATCGAGGAGCAGTACTTCACCCCCGACGACGTCTTCGTCGACGCGCTGCGCGCCGCCGGCGGGGCCGGCCGCTGCCGCCGCCTGCTGATCGTCGTGCCCGGGGAGGGAGACCAGCCGTTCGGCGACCTGCGCCGGCGGCACGTCTTCGCGCGCCTGCGCGAGGTCTGGGGCGACCGGATGATCGTCGGCTACCCGCAGCGGCGCCCGCGGCTGCGCCGGGCCGACCGCTTCGCGAGCCGCGGGCGCGCGTGGCTCGTGGGCGACCTCGCGCCGGGGGCGACCGAGCTGTACGTCGGCCCGCCCGCGCGCGCGATCGGCGCGCCGTCGTGGCTCTGGGTCGACGGCGAGCTGATGCTCGCGCGCAGCGTCACCCGCCCTGTCGTCCACGAGGGGGAGCCGGCGGCGCGCATCGTCGTCGATCGCGGCGGGATCTCGGCGAGCGGCCGCTGGGGCGCGCACCCGCGCGCGCACCGCGCGGGGACCGCGGTCACCTTCTCGCAGCCCGCCGGGATCTACGTCCACGCCAAGTGCATGATGATCGACGACGTCTTCGTCTCGATCGGCTCGACCAACCTGAACCGCCGCGGCTTCTTCCACGACGGCGAGATCAACGTCTTCGCGATCCCCGAGGAGCTGCGCGGCGCGCCCGACAACCCGGCGCGCGCGCTCCGCGCCGCGCTCTGGGCCGAGCACCTGGGGATCCCGCCGGCGCAGGGCGGGGCGCTGCTCGGCGACGCGATCGCGGGGTTCGAGCTGTTCCGCCGCCCGCACCTCGGCGGGTCGCGCTTCGCGCCGCTCGAGAGCACGGACATCCGCCCCTTCCTGTCGCTCCCCGACACGCAGCTCTGGCCGATGACGCTGATCGGCGCGCTCGCGCTGCTCCTCGAGGGCGTGCCGGCGGGGTTTTTGTCCTTCTTCCAGCGCACCGCCTGGAACCTCGTCATCGACCCGACGACGGGCGTCGAGCCCGCACCCACGGAGGGGCCCGTCCCGTGAGCCTGTTCGCGCGCGCGATCCCCCAGGTCGAGCCGCCGATCGTCGGCGTGCACCTGCTCTGGAGCGGCCCCCATGCCTGGCTTTACTCCCCCGCCGGGTGGACGATTCAGCGCCGCCAGGGGGCGCCGCGCCCCCGCTGGGACTGCGTCTCGCTGACAGCCGACCAGCTCGCCGCGCTGCGCGCGCGCCGCGAGCTGCGGATCCGCCTCGGCGTGCTGACCGATCGCGTCGGGGCAGCCCCGGCGCCGCTCCTCGCCGCCGCCGGGGCGCTCGCCGCCGCCAGGGCGGCCGTCGCCGCGAGCGCCGTCGGCGCGGCGCCGTGGGAGGTGATCACGGTCGAGCTCGACACGCCGACCGACGGGGTGCGCGTCCCCGCCCAGGCGACGGCGAGCCTCGCTGTCGCCCTGCGCGACGGCAAGGTGGTCGCCGGCGGGCGGGCCGTCGCTGGCAACACGGCCCACGAGCTCGTCGCGGCGGGGATCGACACCGTGGTGGTCCATGCGCGCGGGCTCACCGCGCTCGGCGTCTGCGTGTCGCTGGCCAGGGAGGACGACTGGCGCGACGCCGCGACGATCGCGCGCCTGCAGCTCCCGCTGCGCGAGCTCGACCCGCAGCTGACCAGCGCCGACGACGAGTACGACGAGGCGAGGCGCCGGCTCCTCCCCGGCGAGACCCTGGATCGCGGGGAGCTCGAGCACCTGACCGGGATCCTGCGCAAGGTCGTCGCCGCCGCCGGGCCGCCGCGCCCGATCGACATGACGCTGCTCCTCCGCGACGACCCCGAGCTGCGCCACGACGAGCTCGTCGCGCTCGATCCGCTCCGCGCCGTGATCGCGCACCCGCGCTGGCGCCGGGTGCTCGGCTTCGCGCACTTCGACGCGGACCCGGCGCTCGTGCCGGGCCAGATCTACCAGTACCGCGTGAGCGGCGGCTGGCCGGAGGCCGACCTGACGGACCGCGTGGTCGGGTTCCACACCGCCCCCGCGACCACGCAGCTCCCGGCGGAGCTGTGGCTCGGCGACGTGCGCGTCCGCTTCTCGAAGCCGCGCCTGGTCGAGCTGGCCGAGCCGCGCCCGTCGGATCCGATCGCGCTCACGCGCCGCGGCGTGGCGCTCTCACCGCGGCGCGAGCCCGGGTGGCTGACGCCCGGGACCGACGGCTGGAGCGCGGTGATCGATCTGCCCGTCGCGGTGACGTCGCTCGTCCTCGAGCTGGGGCACGCGGCGCACTCGTTGACCTTCGCGGCGGGGGCGCCGTGGCTGCCGCCGGGGCCCGAGGCGAACGTCCCCGCCGGCGATCGCCCGGCGCTCTCCTTCGCGACGCCGGTGCACCAGCTCCGCCTGGGGGGCGAGGGGTTCCTCTGCGCGCTCCGCATCCCCGCGAAGAGCTCGGCGGCGATCGTCGAGCGCGCGGTGGTGCTGCCCCCGCTCGTCCTCGCCGACACGCCGCGCCCGGCCGCGCCGCTCGCCGCGTGGATCACCAACCTGCAGCAGCCGGAGAGCGTCGCGCCCGGCCACGCGCCGCTCGGGCCGCCGCCGCCGCGCCATGCGCTCGGCTTCGAGGTGCGCTGGATCCCGGCGCCGACGGAGGGGATCGAGGCATGGCCCGCGGACCTGCCGCCCCCTCCGATCGACGCCGCGCTGTTCCAGATCGAGCACACGCCCGCCGGCGGAGCGCCGTCCTGGACCCCGCTCCTCGACGAGGACAACCACGTGACCGGGCACCGCGACGAGGTCGCGCTGCCGCCGATGACGGTCGGCGGCGACCTGATGGCGTCCTTCCCGGAGGTCCTGTCGCCGGCGCCCGGCGGGCTCACGCTCTCCTGGCGCGACGTGTTCGACTTCCCCGACGGGGGCGCGCCGGTGCGGCGCCCGCGCCCGGAGCCCGGGACGCGCCACCGCTACCGTGTGCGCGCCGTCGACGCGGTCGGGCGCGCGGGGACAGCGTGGTGCGAGACAGGCGAGCTCCGCCTGGAGAAGCGGCGCGCGCCGCCGCTGCCGGCGGGGCCCGACGAGGCCAAGGCCGACGCGCTCGCGCTCCCGGCGCCGACCGGGGTGCACGCGCGCGTCCTCGTCGCCGGCGCGCCCGACCTGACCGACGACGAGCGCGCGCTCCTCGGCGGGCACGGCAGCGCGATCCTGCTCCGCTGGGGGTGGCACGCCGCGCAGCGCGCCGAGGACCCCCACGCGACCGAGTTCCGCGTGTACGCGACCCGGCGGCGCCTGGACGCGATCCCGGGCGCGCTCTCCGCGGTGTCCGGCTCGGGCGGCCTGTACCTGGCGACCCTCACGCTCGGCGAGCCGGTGCTCGCCAACGCCGCGCGGCGGCTCCGCCTGGACGCGGGGTACCCGTTCGAGATCCTCGCCCATGACGGCGGCGCGGCGGGGACGCCGCTCTCCATCACCCTGCGCGCCCAGGTGCCGCTCCCCGGCGGCGCCTTCCCGGTGCCGCGCGCGGGCGAGGTGCTGCTGCCGGTCCACCTGACGCCCGACCGCACGACGGCGCCCGCGTGGGGCCCGCGCGTCGAGGTGCGGGCGATCGGCCCGGACGCCGCGTACGAGTCCGCGCCGATCTTCGATCTCCTGGACCTCCGCGCGGATCACCCGCACGACCGCGCGCTCGTCGGCGTGAGCGTCGCCGACGCGCAGGACTACGTCCCGGACCGGCTCGCGCCCGGCGACGCGCGCCCGGGCAACGAGAGCGCGATCGCCGCCGTCGAGGTGGAGGGGCGCTGGCAGGGGCGCCCGGTGCTCGCCGAGGCGCCTGCGCTCGCCGACGTGCCGGCGGTGGTGACGCCCGAGCCGGGAGATCGGCCGATGCGGCTCGTCCTCGACGTGACCCCGCTCCTCGCCGGCACCGGGCTCTCGGGGAGCGAGCGCGTGCGCCCCGAGCGCTGCTCGGCGGACGAGGTCTTCCGCGCCTACCGCGCGAGCGGCGGCCGCGTGCTCGCGCGCGTCCTCGAGCCGCCGGCGCCCGGCGACGCCGAGGTGGAGGTGGCGGTGCCGAACGCGTCGGATCGCGCCGCGATCCTCGCCGCGCTCGACGGGCACGACGTCGGCGCGCTGACCGACAGGCACGCCGTGTTCCTGGCCGCCGCGCACCCGTTCCGCGCGCGCCTGTTCACGCCGGTCACGCAGGCCGAGGTCGCGCTGCCGCGCTTCGCCGAGACCCTGCCGAACCGCGGCGCGCGCTGGATCTACCGCGTCCGGCTCGCCGATGCGGCCGGGCGCCTCTCCGCCGACGGGCGCACGCTGCGCGGGGTGGTGCGCGTGCCGTCGACGACCCGCGTCCCGCCGCCGCGGCGCGAGGCGGCGCAGCCGGGCGATCCGCGCGCGCGCCTGCGCCTGCGCGTCGAGGGTCCCGGCGAGGTCACGCACCTGCTCCTGTTCCAGCGCGTCGACGCGGTCGACCCGGGGCGCGCGCCGTCCGGCGACGAGGCCGAGCTCCTGCGCGTCCCGGGCGCGGCGCGCCTGCCGCCGGGCGCGGGGGTGCGCCTGCGCCTCGGGGGCGAGATCCTCGCCCCGCAGGTGAAGAGCCTCTCCGATCCCGACGTGGCCGGGGCGCCGCCCTCGCGGCGCGTGGTCCTCGACCTCGCGCTCGTCGACGGCCAGCGCGCGCGGGTCTGGGCGGTCTCGATCACGCGGGACGGGGTCGCGTCGGCGCCCGAGGCGTGGGCGATCGCGATGCCGCTGGCCGCCCTGGCGGCCCCCGCGCTCGCGGTCTCGGCCAGCCCGCCCGAGCTGCTCTTCACCTGGACCTGGCCGTCCCCGGCCGACGCGACCGAGGTCCTCCTCGAGGCTGCGCCCGCCGATCGCGACGCGTGGTCGCGCGTCTCCGGGCGGATCGCGCGCGACGTCGCGGCGCACGCGCACCGCCCGGCGCCAGGAACCTGGCGCTACCGCCTGCGCGCGCTCTCGCTCGACGGGCGCGACGCGCTCTCCGCCGAGGTGACGCCCTCATGAGCCGGATCCGACTCTACACGCTCCTCGGCGTGAGCACCCCGGAGGAGGCCGCCGAGCGCTGGCCGCGCGATCTCGTGCGCCCCTTCGTCGGCGTCCTGGAGGGGGGCAGGGACGCGCTCTACCGCGACCTCATGATCCACCTCCAGGACGCGCTGGAGCTGCGCGGGCTCCGCCCCGGCGCCGACGGCGACAGGCTGGGGCTCGTGGCCGACGTGCACGTGACCCCGCCCCCCGTCGCGCTGCCGCTCGTGATGGCGCAGCTCCCGGAGGTCGCATTCCACCTGCGCGCGACGGCGAACCTCCCCGCGACGCTGTTCGTGACCCGCGGGCCCGGGGGCGCGCTGGAGGTGGCGATCCAGGGGCTCCCGGTGGCGATGCACCTGCCGCCCGGGTTCGTCCAGCCGCTCTACACCGACGAGGAGCTCGCCGGCGTCGTCGGCGATCCCCCCGACAAGCTGCTCACCGACGCGTTCGAGCCCGATCACGCGGACAGCCTGGAGATCGTCGCCAGCGAGTCGGGCCCGACGCGGGTCAGCGTGCGCGTGAACGTGCGCCTGACCGAGACCGGCGACTTCCTGTTCGACACGGTCGTGCCGCTCTCGATCGGCGCGTGCAAGCTCTCCGGGCTCCCCTGCCGCGGCCTCCACGACGTGCAGCTCATCCCGACGCCGCGCCCGCGCCACGTGGAGTACGGGCGCGAGGGGCCCGAGGTCGCGCTCGAGTGGGCGCGCCACGACATCTCGATCGCCGACACGGACGCGAGCTCTCCCGGGCTGATCACGATCCGGACGATCGATCTCGACACCACGCGCGGCCCGCTGAAGGGGCTCGCCGAGCGGATCCACGCGCGCCGCCCCGAGGCGGACCCCGTCGAGCTGGTCCTCGAGGACGTCGCGCTGCCGTTCCGCACCGCGCCGCCGCTGCCGATCCCCACGCACGGCCGCTTCCACCTGCGCCGCAGCATCGTCGCGGGCGACGCGGGGGGCGAGACGTGGGACCTGCGCGACGCGCCGGTCGAGATCGAGGTGCGCGGGACGTACCTGAAGCTGTTCCGGCTCATGCTCCAGACCCCGGGCGGCGGCGAGTCGCCCGCCGCGTTCGACGTGAAGTGGAGCGACTCGCCCGACGACCCGACCGGCGCGCTGCAGGGCGAGGTCACGCTCACCGACGGCGGCGAGCTCCTCGTCGGCGCGCTGAACCCGGCGCCGGTCACGTTCCTGCGCGTCCTCGGGGCCCACGTGCGGCTCGGCGCGCTCCGCTTCGGGGTGTCGCTGAAGAAGGTGTTCGACGGCGACGACGACGCCTGGACCGATGTGCTCGCGCTGCTCGGCGACTTCCAGAACGACACCGTCCGCGACGGGCAGATCTTCGAGCTCCAGGACGCGTCGGGGAAGCCGGGGTTCCAGGTGCTCCACGACGTCGGCTGGGCGTTCGGCAAGCCGTCGCTCGGCAGCCTGTACGACCCCGACGGGCTCGACTTCGTGTTCGCCGACAAGCTCCGCCTGCGCATCGAGGAGCTCGGCCTGGTGACCGAGAACAACGGCGGGCTCTACCTGCTCGTGACGGCGGGGCTCAGCACGCCGCTCGGCGAGGCCACGCCCCCCGAGCCTGCCGAGGTCGGCGCGCCGGCGGCGCCCGCCACGACAGCGTCCGCCGACGACGCGCGGCGCAAGGGGTTCGGCCTGCGCCTGCACCGGCTGCGGATGCTGCTCGCGCGGAGCAGCGACACCCAGGCGCCGTGGCTCCTCGACGGGATCAGCTTCTTCGCCCGCAAGGGGAAGTTCGAGCTGGCCGGCATGGGGATGGTCAGCGAGTACGACCAGGGGGCGAACCACCACCGCGAGATCGGGATCGAGCTCTCGTTCCGCTTCGACGCGCTGGGGCGCACGTTCGACCTCGGCGGGCAGTTCCTCCACGGGCGCGTGACAGGCGCCGACGAGTTCACCTACCTGCTGCTCGCGCTCTCCTTCGGGCGCCTGCCGCTCGGCGCCACCGAGCTCGCCAACGTGCGCGTGCTGTTCACGTCGAACCTGACGCCGCGCCTCTCGCCTCCCGACGGCCACGGCCAGTCCATGCGCCTGTTCCGCTGGTACAAGCAGAACGGCGACGCGATCGCGGTGCCGCTCTCGCGCAAGCTGACCGCGTGGCAGCCCGCCGAGGGCGCCGGCGCGGCGGGGATCGGGCTCACGATCCACCTCGCCGCGACGCGGGCGATGGGGCTCGACGGCTTCCTCTTCTACCACGAGGGCGCCGGCGAGAAGGGGCTGCTCGCAGGCGTCGAGCTCTACCTGGCGAAGTCGAAGAAGCCGATCGCGTTCGGCGTCTTCGAGTGGGACATGCAGCGCGACAAGTTCGGGCTGCTGCTCGGGATCGCGCTCGGTCTGGAGAACCTCCTCGGCGACGATCTCCCCGGTTTCCTTGCCGATCTCGCCGCGCTCACCGGGACCTTCTTCTACGGCAACAAGCCGGACACCCTCGCGATCGGGCAGTACAACGATCCGTCGACCTGGCTGCAGTTCCGCTTCGCGTTCGGCGGGCGCGTCAGCTTCGGGATCTCGGCCGCGTTCTGCCACCACCGCGTGGATGAGGCCGACGCGCTCGACCCCAACGTCGAGAGCGTCAACGTCTGGGCGCTCAGCCTCTCCATGCAGGGGGGCGGGAAGCTCGGTCCGCTCGGGAGCCTGCAGGTCTACCTGACCGTGCAGGTCGTGATGGGGCAGTGGCGCAACGAGGGGATGGCGTCGGGGCACCAGTTCGTCGTCGAGGCCGGCATTCGCTGCAAGGTGTTCGGCTGCTTCAACTTCGGCGCGCACGTGAAGGTCGACGTCGCGGCGCTCGGCCCCGGCGACCCGACCTACCACCGCAAGAGCACGATCTTCCGGATCGAGACCCCCTGGTACCTGCCCGATCTGACCTTCCGCTGGGAGAGCCAGGACGGGACGCCGGTCCCCGAGGCGATGCCTGTCGTGTCGCTGCCGCTCGCGAGCGCGTCGGCGTACCGCCCCGCGGGCCCGCGCGAGGCGGCGGCGATCGGCGTCACCCGCCCGGCGGGGGACCTGGGCGACGGGCCCACGTACGCGCTCCGGGCGCTGCGCGACGCGGCGCCGGCGAGCCCCTCGGACGCGGACCTGGCGGCGCTCCGCCCGGTCGCCGTGGACAGCGTGATCGCGCTCGACCTGGGCGCCTCGTGCGACGCGTGGGCGACCGCCCTGCCCAGCACCACGAGCACCGCCGGCGGCGCCCAGCGCTCGAACGACCTGGAGGCGCGCTACGAGATCGTCGAGATCGGCGTGCGCCGCCGCCGCCGCTTCGGCGACGGCGTCTGGCGCGATCTCCTCGACCCGCTGACGACCCGCGTCGACGCGCTGGGGGGCCTCTCGGCCGAGGAGATCGAGGCGCGCTTCCGCCCCGTCGTCACGTTCGACTGGGACCCGGACGTGCACCGGGTGGGGCGCGTCGACCCGCGGCGGCTGCTCGTCAACGCGGACACGCCCTACACCTTCGCGACGCGCAACCCCGAGGCGGACGAGATCGTCGCGGCGACGCTGCCCGGCTGGCCCTGCTGCCGGCGCGCCGATCGGCCGGTGCGATGGCACATCGTCCACTTCCACGACACGCCGCCGGGCGCGCGCACGCCGGCGATCGAGCGCTTCAGCGAGAGCGCGAGCACGCTCCGCTGGGTCGGGGGGCGCCCGCCCGTCGTGGTGCCGCCCCAGGTCGCGCCCGGCGGGGCCAACGTCGCCGCCGTCGACCTGGGCGCGCGCCCCGCCGGGGTGATCGCCGCGGTGAGCTTCGACGAGCCGGCGGCGATCTGCGAGGTGTACGCGGCCTGGAAGCCGATCCACTCCGCCGCTGCGCTGGTCGTGGAGGCGTACCGCGGCCTCGACGTCGTGGCCTCGCTGAAGCTCGCGATCTCCGACGTGTCGCCCCCCGCGCCGATCCAGGTGAGCGCGCCGGAGGGGATGACCTCGCTGCTCCTCCGCAAGGAAGGGGACATCGAGCCCGACAGCGGGGAGCCGCCGGTCGAGCTCATCTCGCTCCGCTACCGCACGCTGCGCGAGGCCTACGAGATCGTCCTCGACCTGCTCCGCTGCGATGCGCAGGACGAGCGCGTGCACGGCGCCGGGCGGCTGGGCTGGCTCCCCAACACCGACTACGAGATCACGCTCCGCACCCGCGTCGTGCTCGGCTACGCCGCGGCGGGCGACCAGGACGCGGTCATCGAGCAGAAGGCGTACTTCCGCACGCGGGGTCCGCTCGGCCTGAACGCGAGCGCGTTCGTCGGCGAGGAGATCGACCCGTACGTCGAGTCGCGCTACCCGGCGCCCGCCGATCGCCTCTACCGCGCCGAGGCGCTCGCGGTGGCGTTCGACGAGCGGCTGAACGTGCTCCTCCCCGTCGACCGCGCGCCGGCGCCGGGTGAGCCGGAGGAGCGCCAGCAGCTCGTTCGCTGGGTGCTTGTCGTGGACAAGGTCGGGGGCGCGGCGGGGCTGGAGCGGATCTCGCAGACGGTCGAGGACTGGATCGTCGCGCACCGCGGCGCGCCGTCGCCGCCGTCGCCGCCGACCACGCCGCCGCGCCGGCCGCGGATCCTCGACGCCGGGGTGCTGAGCGCGCCGATCCGCCGCGCGCCGTCGACCGACCCGCGCCGGCTCCGCCTGGAGAACATGATGGCGCGGCCGGGCGCGTGCGCCGCGCCGCGGCGGATCCACGCCTCGCAGCTCCTCGTGCACCAGCCTGTCGATCCCGGCGCGCCGGCCGGGGCGCCCGCGCGCTGGGAGCCCGACGAGGAGTACCGCGTCAGCGTGCGCGCGGAGGGCGCGCCGTTCATCGATCGCGGCCGCTTCGAGCCCGAGGACGCGACCGCGTGCACCTTCGTGGCGGAGAGCGGCGCCGCCGCTGCCTGGACGGTCGACGACGGCGCGCTCCGCCCTGTCGCGTTCCCGCCCGGCGACGCGGCGCAGCTCGCGCTGGTGGGCGACGGGGCGGGCTGGGATCACGTGGAGGTGCGCGCGACCGTCGATCCCGAGGGGGGCGAGGCCGGGATCGCGATCGCGGTCCTGGGCGCGCCGGTGGCGCAGGCGATCCTCGCGCTCATCGACGAGCGGGGCGGGGCGCGGCGGCTGCGCCTTGTCGAGCGGCGCGGCGGCGTGGTGCGCGAGCTCGCGGCGCGCCCGCTCGCGGACGACGCGCCGCGCCCGTACGTGCTCGAGGTGACGTCGTACGACGATCGCGTGCGCGCCGCGGTGGGCGACGTGGTGGTCCAGCCGGACGAGGATCGCGGCGCCGTGCGGGGCGGGCGGATCGGCCTCTGCGCGCGCGGCGGCGGGCGCTTCGCCGGGCTCGCGGTGCAGGGGCTCGACGTCTGGCGCGCGCACCTCCGGACCAGCCGGTACGTGGATTTCCCTGCGCACATCGACAGCTGGGACGGGGCGCTGCCGGAGCTTCCGCTGGGCGTGGCCGGGGCGCCGACCACGACGGTGGCCGCGCTCCTCGCCGAGGACGCACGCGACATCGCCGCGGCGATGGCGGCGGGCGCGGATGCCGAGGCGCGCGACGCCCTGTTCCGCCGCTGGGTAGCGGCGCTCTCGGTGCCCCTCCGCGAGCGGCCGTCGCGACTCGCGCTCACGCGGCTGGTCGCTGGGGGCGCGACCGAGCTCCTCCTCCTCGAGAGCCCCGAGCCGCTCGCGTTCAGCCGCGACGTGACCCTGTCGGTGCACCGCCGCGCGAGCGCTCCGGAGCCGGCCCCGACGCCGCCGCGCTGGCCGCCGTCACCGATCCGGGGGAGGCCGCGCCCGTCGCCGTTCGCGACCTTCCTGGAGCAGATCGAGCTCGCCGACGACGCGCTGCTGGTCCCGCCGATCCCGGGCGAGCTGCGCGCGCTCCGGCGCCTCGTGCGCGCCGAGCGCGCGCGGGGCGAGCGCGTGCGGGACGAGCGCGTGTTCCACGTGTACGAGCTGCCGCCGCGGGTCGACCCGACCGTGACGAACCGTGCGCCGCGCGTGGCGACGCTGGTCCCGGGCGACAGGATCCCGGAGAGCTACGCCGCGCTCGGACCCGACGAGCTGGGGCTCTTCGACGAGCGCAACAGGCCGCTCCTCGCGCCCGAGCCGATCCCCGAGCCGCCTGCGTACGCCGAGGTCCCGGTCGTGATTCTCGGCAGCGGCGACGAGCTGCGCGCGCTCGTGATCCCGGTGGGGCCGTCGGGGGACCACGCGCCGTTCGAGGCCGGCGTGCATCGCTTCCGGTTCGCGATCGACCGCGCGCGCTGGCGCAGCGAGACCGCCGATGACGTCTCGCGCTACCGCGCGGCGAGCACGCGCGTGGTCGGCTGGTGACGCCCGCGCGCCGCGGGGGCTGACCCGATCGGCGTCGGCCTCCATCGTCAGGCGGATGGCGGAGCTCAGGGCCATCTCGACGGACATGCGATCATGAGCGCCGCGGGCCGAACCCCGACCCCGAGAGGCTGAGAGGACCTGAAAGGGTAGTGCCCCATTCATCCACCTGACGTGTGCAAGACCACACCTTGGTCTGGCCATCGACGAACATCTCGGAGCATGTCGGTACGACGTGTCGGATGAGGCGTCAGGCAGGCCTCCGTCGCGTCGCTCCTGCACATCCGGTACAGTGATGGGCATGGCCCCTCCCGCCGATCACGGCGCCCGCAAGGTGTACAGGCTCCTTGGTCCCGACGGGCACCGGTACGAGAGCACGACGCCCGGCGCGCTGGGTGGTAACGCGAGGGCGAAGATCTACGGCCGCCTCGATTGCGGATCTGCGCTCGCCGCCATTCGCGATCATGGAGAGGCGTACACGCAGCACCGGGTCTTCTTCGCGGACGAGGAGGCCGCCGTCGCGGCAGGCTACCGGCCGTGCGGCAACTGCATGCGTGACCGGTTCGTCGCGTGGAGGGAGAGCCAGGCGCGTGTGCTGTCGGCGGCGAACGACGTGAGCTGGCGCGACAGGTCGCACGTCGACAGGCCCGTGGAGAACACTGCCGCCACCGACGCTGGGCGCGAGATCGTGAAGGATCTTGGTCTCGGGGAGAAGACCGGCGTCTGGCAACTCCCGTTGCGGGACGGCGAGGTGCTCCGGTTGCTGTTCGATCCGCCCGGCCCCATCACCGATGTGTCGAAGAGCGATCTCCGCGATGCGCTCTCCGATGCCTTCGATGGCCTCGACGTCGCGCTCGCGGCGGCCGAGCCCATCACGGGGATCAAGGCCCGGCCCGCCGCGTTCGTGGCCAGCTTCTGGATCCCGAAGGCGTCGTCCGTGTCGCTCGACGCGTTCGATCTTCTGGGCGTCTCTCATCGCGAGGACAGCTACACAACGCTCGTCGCGCGCGCCTTCGCGCACGACGCGGGCTTCCGCGCCGCGCTGCTGCCTGCCCTCGGTGTGCCAGCGACGGCCGCAGCCGAGGCCGACTGGATGTGCCGCCTGCGCGTCGGTGTGACCGGCGGCGAGGATGAGAAGAGCGTGCCTGACCTCGTCTTCTTCTCCCGCCAGGCGCGCCAGATCGTCATCGTCGAGGCGAAGATCCACGCTGGCGAGGGCGACAAGGGGACGATGCGGTATGCCGTGCCGCAGGTGCGGGCGAAGCTGTGCCAGCGGCTCGGCCTCGACGCCCCGGAGTCAAACCAGCGAGGCTTCTTGCTGACGCTCGACGGTACGCCGCCGAGGTCGTCCTGGTTCAGGCCGCTCCGGTGGACCGTGGTGGCCGAGGCCGCTGCGGCCTCGACCCACCCGGACACGGTCGGCCTGCTCCTGCGCGAGCTCGCCGCTCGGATACGAGAGCACGACGCCTGGCCTGCGCCCGAGCCGACGACCCCGGTGCTCCGCTACCTGCATCGGCGCCCGGGCCTCGTCACGGAGGCGGTCGTGTTCCACCGCTTGCTCGACGCGGCCCGGATGCAGGACGAGGGGTTCGTCACCAGCCATGGACACACGGCCAACCCGGGGTGCGGTTACATCCCGCTCTTCAAGTGGAGCAAGCCGTCGTGGGAGCGGCGCAGATCAGGAGGCAATCCTGGCATGTCGGTCCACTTCGAGCTCCAGTGGAACACGGCGACCGACGGGCTCGCGATCTATCTTCACTGCGAGACGAACCCGTACCTGTCGAAGAGCGATTTGCAGGCGAAGCACGGCGACGCCGCGCTGAAGGAGCACGCGGCGGTGCAGGATGAGCTGTTCGTGGAGCTCGAGCGACGAGGTGAAGCCCTCGAGGCCGCCGGGTGGACGTTCAGGCGCGGCTACAACATGCTGGCAGGCCACAAGTTTCCGAGGTTCATCCGCGCCGAGGATTTCCGCGCGAGGGTGCGCGACCTCATCCGGGTCATGGCGGCCGTCGTTGACGGGTGGGCGCAGCGGCGGGCGGTGACCTGACGCTGGTGTCGGCGTGGCTACGCCGCGAGCTCCGCGATCGACCGGCAGACGCGGCGGAGCCGGTCGCGCAGCCACCGGTGCGCGGGGTCGGCGTCAAAGCGGGGGTGCCACGCCTGCGCGATGGTGATGGCCGGCGTGGTCACGGGCAGCGGGAACGTGACGAGATCGAAGCGCGGGGCGGCGTGCGCGAGCCATTTCGACGGGAACGCGCCGACGAGGTCGGAGCTGGCGAGGAGGAGCAGCGCCGCGTAATGGCCTGAGGCCACGGCCGCGGTGGTCCGGGCGAGCCCTTTCTTCCGGAGGGCGTCGTCGATGGGGCCCCAGGTCTTGCCCAGCCGGGAGACGCCGAGGTGGGGGTGTTCGACGAACCGCTGCAGCGTCACCTTGCCGGACGCGAGCGGGCTGCCGCGGCGCACCACGCCCACGAAGCGGTCCCTGGCGAGCGCCTGCACGCGGATCTCCGGGCCCATGTCGCCGATGATGCCGATATCGAGATCGATCCGGCCCTCGCGGAGCGCGGCCACGTCCTCGTCGCCCTCGGGGAGGAAGCGGACGGTGACGCGCGGGGCCTCGGCTCGCAGCGCGTCGAGGAGCGGGGCGCCGAGGAGCCCGATCATGCCGTCGCTGGTCCTGATGGCGAAGGTGCGGGTGAGCGCGGAGACGTCGAGCGCGCCCCGCTCGCGGAGGACGGCGCTGGCCGAGGCGACCACCGCGCGCACGCGCGGGCGCAGCTCCGCGGCGCGGGGCGTGGGCACGAGCCGCCGGCCCGCGCGCACGAGGATCGGGTCGCCCACCGCCTCGCGGACGCGCGCGAGCGTGCGGCTCATCGCCGAGGGGCTGAGGTGCATCCGCTTCGCGGCCACGAGGACGCTCTCCTCCTCGAGGAGCACGTCGAGCGCGACGAGCAGGTTCAGATCCATGGAGTGCACGGGACGCATTTATACCTTACCGTGCATGCACTGGAAGTCATCTCTCGGCGGGTGCAGGTTGCCTGTCGAACAGGGCAGCAGCGTGCCGTCGCCGTCAGCGCCGTCAGCCTGCCCGGAGGAGACATGACATCATGAGCATCACGCTTGCTTCGCCGCGCGTTCAAGGGACCCTCGACCGCCTCTTCCAGGACGCCGAGAGCGGCGATCCGCGCATCATCGCCCGCGTCCGCGGCGACTGGGAGCGCCGCGGGGCGAACCCCGATCCCGAGCAGCTCGCCCAGATGCTCGCCGACGCCTATCTGCCTGTCTCCCGCGAGGTCGGGCGGCTGCTCCACCTCCTCGCCTTCGCGGCGAGAGCGCGCACGGTGGTGGAGTTCGGCACGTCGTTCGGGATCTCGACGCTGTTCCTGGCCGCGGCCGTGCGCGACGGCGGCGGCGGGCGGGTGATCGGCAGCGAGATGCACCCGGAGAAGGTGCGGCGGGCGCGGCACAACCTCGAGGAGAGCGGGCTCGGGGAGCTCGTCGAGATCCGCGAGGGGGACGCGCTGGTGACGCTGCGGGATGTGGAGGGGCCGATCGACTTCGTGTTGCTGGACGGCTGGAAGAACCTCTATTTGCCGGTGCTCCGGATGCTCGAGCCCAGGCTGCGGAGGGGCGCGATCATCGTCGCCGACGATCTCGACCTCGCGCCGGAGGACCTGCGGCCCTATCTCGACCACGTGCGCGGCGCGGGCAGCGGCTATGGGTCGGTGGAGATCCCGCTGGGGGACAGGCTGGAAGTGTCATGCTGGCACGGTCGCGACGGCGAGGCGTGAAGGCGAGGCTTGAGCGCGAGCGATCGCCCCGCTCCCCGCGCTGCTCACGCTGTGTCGGGTTCCGTGACAGGTCGTGGCGCACGATACGGCGGTGATGCCGGTTTGAATCAGCCCCTCCTGCATGACCTCATGGGTATCAGGAACACGGGGTAGAGGGGCGTGTTGAACCTCTCCCGCAGCCGCTCGCGGCTCACGGCCTGGCTGAGTCGATGCGTGCGGCGAACGCGGCGACGGTGAACCAGTTCCGGTTCGACACGGCCTTCGAGCTGCACTCGTAGAGCTGGCTGCGCCATGTCCCCGACGCGATGTCCTTCGTGAGCTCGGCGCCGTCCAGGCCGCCCTGCCGTCCCATCCACAGGGTGGTGAGCGTGCCTGCGTGATGGCGTTCGTGGAGCTCGGCCCCGGTCAGCTTCGCCTCGGTGTTCGCGCCCCAGGCCGTGCGCGGCGCCACGAGCTGCTCGTACCGCGCGAGGGCGACACGCAGCACCTCGAGGAAGTACGGCGGCGCGACGTCGGCATACGTTTCCAGGAGCCGTTCCCACGTCACCGTCGTCACCAGGAGTTCGCCGACCTCGGAGGCGAGCGCCGCTGGCAGCAGCGCGACGTGCGCGATGCTCGCGGCGTTGACGTCGAGCCGCCCCGCGATGTAGCGGACGAGCTCCGCCTGCGCTGCGAGCTGCTCGTTCAGCGCGGCGGTCGTGGGCCGGTCGTACAGCTTGGCCTCGATGGCGATCAGCGCCCGCCGGGGCCCGGCGATGTAGATCAGCACGTCGGGCGTGTCCTTCTTCACCGGCGCGCCCGGGAAGCGGGCCTTCGCCTCGCCGACGACCGACTCCACGAAGCTGTACTCGGTGAAGAACTGCACATTGGCCGAGGCAGGCCGCGCGTCGACGTCGATCCGGCCGAGCCCCACCAGCTCGGTGAGGCGGCCGAAGTGCGCGAAGTTGTCGGCGCACACGAGCATCGGGAGCACGGTGCCCGTGAAGTACCGTTCCTTCCGGTTGAAGGGGAGGCCCGTGTCGGCGAGGTGGGCGATGCTCATCGCGGAGTCGTGTCGTGCCCTTCGGCCCGGTGCTCGCCGATCACCTCGATGGTGCCGACGATCGCGTCGTTGAACGCCTCAAGGTCGTCGGCCGGGATCCAGTACTCCGCGTGAACGCGCGAGCCCACGATCTGGACGTCGTACCTGGCCAGGAAGTCCGAGCGCACGGCGAAGCGCGTCACATAGCCAACCTTGCCCTCGGCGGTGTTCCATCGGCTCGCGATCTGCGTGGCGTACTCCTCGTTGCAGACCGGGTAGAAGATGGGCTGCTCGGGGAGGCGCGGCGGGAAGCGGCGGCGACCGCTCGCCTCGATGAGGTCGAGTTCGGCCTGGCCTACCGGGCGGTAGAGTGTCGTCGTGGGGGTAGAGGGCGCCATGACGGGCAGCGTACGGCATGGGGCGGGGCGCCGGGAGGCCATTCTCAGGAGGGGGCCTCCAAGGCCCCTGCGTGGCTCGACACACGAGCGGTCGTGAGGCGCCGGCGGGAGCGTTGCGCAACCGCGCAATCCGTTGCGGATCATGCACAGGGCGTTGCGCTCGGCTCCTCGTCTTCTTGAGACGTTGCGCCGAGATAGGGACGCATTTGGTCCGGCACGTCGATTGCCGTGCCGCCACGCCGCAACGCAACCACGGCGTGTCGCCAGGGCGTGTCGCCAGGGCGGCAGGCCGGATCCCATCCGACATCACAGGAGGTTTTCCCCGTGAGTGAATCACCGATGTTTTCGACCATCGTCCTCCCCCCGGATCTCGTCGCGGACGACGTGATCGGTCTCCGAGATCAGATGAGCGCGCGGATCGCGGCGGTGGTCCGGCCCAAGGGCGGCAAGCGCAAGGAGGGCGACGCGCCGCTGCCCAGGGGGCTCGAGACCCTCGTGGCGCTGCCGCCGCACATCGACAGGCCGTGGAAGCGGTTCGACGCGGCCGCGACGGAGCTCCAGGGGTTCCGCGGCCTGCGGGCGAGCGCGCAGGCCGACCAGCGCCATGCGGCGCCGAGCGAGGCCGAGCGGAGCGCGGCGAACACCGACAGCGACGACCGATGGCGCGCGTTCGAGCAGTGGAACGCGGGCGCCGCCGGGCTCTCCGACGATGGGGAGACGCCGTCGCCGTCCGAGGCGCGCTGGCTGTATGGGCAGCTCTTCCCGGCGCCCGAGGGGCTTCGCTTCATCACGCGCCGGCCCCGCATCCAGTGGGCCGCGATGGTGCAGCGGATGAAGACGCTGGAGGAGGAGCGCGCGCAGGCGGTGATCGAGGGGTTCGGCGGTACCCGGCACTACCGGCAGCTCGTCGCCGCCCACGCGCGCTTCGGCGAGGCGTACGGCTTCACGACCGTGGTCCTCGCCAAGGAGGGCGGGCCGACCGACGGCCGGCCGCAGTGGAGCGCCGCCCGGGATGCGCTGCGGAGCCTGATCCAGAAGATCGAGAGCCACGCCGACCCGGAGATCCCGGGGAGTGAGGCGCTGGCGGCGTTCCTGCTGGCGCCGTACGTCGAGATGGTCGACGACCTGGCGAAGCCGCGCCGGAAGGCGCCGGCCAAGAAGCCCGAGGCCGTCCCGGCGCCGCCGGCCGTCGCGGGGCCGCCAGCCGTCCCGGCGCCGCCGTTCGGGGCGGGCGGGACGCCGTGAAGGCATCCGGGTGAGGTGGGTCGTCCACCGGGAGATGGGTGGCACCGTCTCCCGGTGGACGTGCCTCCAACAAAAAGATGGGTCGTACCCATCTCCGCGGTGGAGAGGCCACCCTCCGGCCCCGCGATCCCCTGGCTAGCTCGTCACGCTGGGGTTCTTGATGTAAGCGGCCCCACTCTATGTCGCCTGTCCCGCTCCCGTCGGGAGACCTCGTCGACGGCGTGGCCGGGGCGCGGCGGCCCGCCGTTCCGTACGAGATGCCGCTGCCGCCGGGGGGCCAGAGGCGTGGGCCACCCGCATGATCGCTGAGAGGACGTTGGGCCACCTGAGCCGACATCTCGGACCTGGCGTGCTCGCTGTCGCGGATGACAGTGGGCGCGACGAGCCTGTAGCCTCGGTCGTGCATGCTGAGGGCGCTTCTGCACGGAAAGCTCCGCCGCGTCGCGGTCGGCGTTGAGGAGGAGAGCGACGGAGACACGCAGGAGGATGGAAACACGCCCAGGGCGGCGTCAGACGGGCTCACCGACCTCGAGGACCCGCTCACGTCGGCGGTCTTCGGGCGGTTCGAGTACCTGCCGGCCGAGCTCTCGTGGAACATCCTGCGCGGCGCGAGCAACCCGCTGGGTGGAGGCCTGGCGATGCCCGCGGTGCCTCCCGCGGGGGTACCCTCGTGGTCATTCTGGCCCGGGCTCCGGCCCGGCGACGGGGGGCGGAACAAGTACCGGGTCGAGCCTGATGTGCTCGTCTCGTGGAGCGACACGCTGCTCCTGATCGAGGCCAAGCACCGGGGCCTTCAGTACCCGGCGCAGTGGGTGGAGCAGATTCGCGCGGCGCGCGCGGCGCCCGCGCACGCTACGAAACAAATGTGGCTGGTCGCGGTGGGAGGGATCGTGATGCAGGACGCCCACGGTCATCTCGCTCATGTCCGTCGCGAGCTCGCCGGTGAGATATGCGGGCTGGTCACGATCCGCTGGGAGGACCTGCGCGAAGTGCTCTATGCCGCCGAGGCTTCGACGCGTCCATCGCCGCAATCGGCCATCTTGCGTGACATGGCCGCGGCGCTCGAAGCATGGGGCTACCGCAGGAAAGCCTGGTTTTCGTCGTTGCCAGGGGTGGCAGAACGACTCCGGACTGAACATTCCATGTCCAGGCTCCAGACGTGGAGGATCCGATGAGCGAGAAGAACCTCGATCTGGCTGGAGCGCTCGCCGACGTGCGTCGCGCGTACAGGCTCCTGCATGCCTACCATCGACGTCTGTGCGACCTTCTCCAGCTAACAGACGAATTCCTCACCGAGCGGGGCTTCGAATTCGAACGATGGGTACCCATCAACGTCGCGAGGCTCCCCCAGTCGACGAAGCCCTTCTTCAGACCTGAAACCTGGGCATGGGACCTGACGCCGGCCTACCAGGTCGAGTGCGTCTGGTGGGGCTCGATCAGCGGAACCCACTACAAGATCCACATCCATGCCATCGCCGATACGGGATACGATGACTCCCGCGATGGCGAGCCTGATCCCACCAGCTTCAGGTCCGCCGAGACGGCCGCCTCCGAGCTCCGGATCGGCTTGTATCGCACGCGAGCCAAGAAGCCCGATTGGAGCTCCGTCTGGGAGAAGCTCTCGCGCATCAAGGACAGGAAGAACGGGGCCGAGCACAAGGTGAGGGTCGGCGTAGATGAGTACACGCACCGCTATTTCGATCTGAACCTCGCCGCGCTCGGTGATGAGGGGGCCGTCAAGGAGAAGCTGCTCCTTCCGCTCGACGAATGGCGGCTGGTCGGCGCCTGAGCCTCTCCTCCGCGAATGGTCGCAGTTCGAGCAATCGTGGGCGCACCTCACGGTGAGATCAGTGCTTGTCAGCGCATGCGCGCCCAGGATGACACGACATGCTGCGGCGACCTCCGTACGCCCCAGTCTGCTCGCCAGGCCTCGCGCCCAACTCTTTCCGCGCGCCCTGGATCCGCACTATCCTGCCCCTCCCGCCCCCTCATGACCCACGCCCTTCCAACGCAAGACCAGGCCATGTGCTTCTACCGAGCCGCGCTCGCGGCGGCTCGGCTGATCGACGGGGAGAACGACCACCGGGTGCTGGACGCCGACGCCGACGCAGCATGGCGGGCCTACGGCAGCGACCTGCCGACCGCGGTCCGCTGTGATCTCGTCCTTCGCAACTTCGCGATGCTCTACCCGGCAGCGTTCGCCCCCGGCCCGGTGTTCCGCCTCCCGGGCTGGTACGACGACGACCCGTGGGGAACGGGGTTCGAGCGGCCGCCCGCGAAGGTCATCGAGGGGCTGTTCGCAGCCCGCACCGCGCCACCGAGCGCGGCCGAGGCGCTCGCGCAGGCGCTCGCGGCGTGGGGGATCGGCGGCGGCGCGGACGCCGTGGATCCGCGCCTCTCGGAGCGCCTCTCGCCGTCGACGAACGTCGTCGTCGTCGGGCCGCGCGCCGTGGCCGAGGTGGCACGCGCGTTCCTGTACGGCGAGCGGCTCTCGGCGCGCGCGCAGGTGATCGCGGTGGGCGACGGGCCGGAGAGCCGGCACATCCTCGGCATCACCTGCGCGCTCCAGCTCGACAAGGGCGTGCCGCTCCTCGTTTCGCCTCGCCGGCCGGACGAGACGGCCACTGCGTGGGCGGAGCGGGAGAAGCAGCGGCTCGGCGTCGCCCGGGCACGCCTGCTCCTGCGCTCGCCGGACGCGGACCCCAGCGAGGTCGAGGCGGCGCAGGCGCTCGCGGCGGTGCTCGGCGTGGAGGAGACCCTCGACCTCGCGGGAGCGTAGCGGGAGCGTCCGTGACAACGATCCGACCTTCGCACTTCGAGCTCATCGGCACGACGCCGCACCGGCACGAGCAGGAGGGCCTCGACTGGCTCGCCACGGCGCTGCCGACCTACGGGCCGCACGGCGGCTACGCGCTCTTCTCGTTCCAGGCCGACGACGGGCGCCGCTACGAGATCGACGCCATCGCGATGACGGCGCACTGCCTCTACATCGTCGAGATGAAGTCGTGGCGCGGCGCGGTGATCGAGGGCGACGCGCGGCACCTCGTCACGTGGTCCGCCCAGCGCGGGCGCGAGGTGGTCGATCACCCGCTGCCGCTGCTCGACGCCAAGAAGAATGCCCTGATGGCCCGCGTGAGGGGGGTCGCGCGGCGCCTCGGGCGGGATGTCGCCGACAAGCTCGGCGGCCTGTGGTTCGAGCCGCTCGTCTGGCTCACGCACGCCGACGGGATCAAGCTGGGGGAGCGCGACGCCGCGCGCGCGCACGTCGTCGTCGGCCGGCAGGAGCTCGGCGACGCCCTCCGCCAGGCGAGGTTCCCCGGGGCGCGGGACGATCTCCCTCGTCGCGCCAACACCCACGACACGCTCAAGGCCCTGCGCCGCGTGCTCACGAGCAGCGAGTTCGGGCTCGGCAAGATCGACAAGCCCCTCACCGTGCTCGACGGCCGCTTCGATCTCAAGGCGCTCGTCGAGGAAGGGCCCGATTACCAGGATCACTGGGCCGAGCCGCACGGCCTCGGGCCCCACTGCCGCGTGCGCTCGTACCTCGCGCCCCGGAGCGACAGCGCCCTCGCGCAGAAGCTCGACCATCGCGTCGAGCGCGAGGCGAAGATCTTGCTCCGCCTCGGCGACCACCCGGACATCCTCGCCCTCGAGCAGTTCGACCCCAAGGGCCCGCTCGGCCCCGCGCTCGTCTTCCGCGGCTTCCCAGGCAAGACGCTGGACGCCTTCGTCAAGGAGCACCGCCAGAGCGACGGCCGCTCCGACCTGGCCGTCGACGACAAGCTCGCCATCCTTCGCCGCGTCGCGGACGCGCTCGCGTTCTGCCATCGCAACGACATCGTGCACGGCGCGCTCTCGCCGGAGGCGGTCCTCATCCACCGCGGCAAGGCGGCGCTGGAGGTGAAGCTCACCCGGTTCGCGCTCGCCGCCGGGGGCGATCCGGCCAGCGAGAGCCCCCGCCTCTTCACACGCCTCGCCGGCGCCTCGGCGAGCCTCTACGAGGCGCCCGAGGTCGCGCTCGGCTCTCCGGCCACCCCCGCGAGCGACCTCTTCTCGCTCGGCGCGCTCGCCTACTACCTCCTCGCCGAGGAGCCCCCCGCCGCGACCTCGGCCGAGCTCGCGCAGCGCATCGCCCGCGACGGCGGCCTCGTCATCTCCGCGGTCCGCGACGACCTGTTCCCCGCGGGCGCGAAGAACCTCGACCTCGTCCTCCGGAGCGCCACGTCGCTCGATCCGACCGAGCGCCTCCACGACCTGCCGACGCCGCTCGACTTCGTGTACTTCCTCGAGGAGGCGCTCACGGCGCCGGAGGTGCCGCCTGTCGCGACGCCGCCGCCCGTCGCGGAGCAGCCCGCGCCCGAGATCGACCCGCTCGACGCCGGCAAGGGCACCCTCCTCGGCGGCGACCTCGAGGTCCTCGGGGAGCTCGGCAGCGGCGCCACCGCGCGCGTCTTCAAGGTGAGGCACCCGACCGAGGGCGAGGTCGCCCTCAAGGTGCCGCTCTCCGACGCGCATGACGCGCGCATCGCCCGCGAGGGTGAGGTGCTCGCGCGCCTCCGCCGCATCCCGGGTGTCGACCGCATCGCGCACCTCGTCGATACGCGGACCCTCGCCGGCCGCACCTGCCTCCTCGTGCAGTTCGCGGGCGAGCGGACGCTCGCCGACGAGATCCGCGCCGAGGGCGCGCTCTCGCTCGATTACGCGCGCCGCTGGGGTGAGGACCTGCTCACCGCCCTGCGCAGCCTCGAGGAGGCGGGCGTGCAGCACCGCGATATCAAGCCCGCGAACATCGGCCTGACCTCGGGCACCGAGAAGGGCAAGAAACGACTCCTCCTCTTCGATTTCTCGCTCTCCCAGCGCGCCGCCGACGACCTCGCCATCGGCACCCCGGCCTACAAGGACCCGGAGCTCGCCGCCCGCGGCCGCTGGGATGACGCCGCAGACCGCTGGGCCGCGGCGATCGCTCTCCACGAGATGTTCACCGGCGTCCGCCCAGCGCCCATCTTCGGCGCGCGACCCGGCCAGACCGCCGCTCGCGTCGAGCCCGACCGACTCGACGCCGACGTGCGCGACGGACTGGTGCGCTTCTTCGAGCGCGCCTTCCGGCTGACCGCGAGCGAGCGCTTCCCGACGGCGGACGACATGCGGGACGCCTTCATCAAGGCCCTGCACAAGGTGCCGGAGCACGACAGCCGCGGCGCGGACGAGCCCGTGCTCCAGGCCGCCGACCTCACGGGGCTCCGCGTCGAGGCGCGCGTCGATGCGCTCCCCCTCTCCACGCGCCAGCGCAACGCGCTCGATCGCTTGGGCATCTACTCCCTCCACGATCTCGCGCAGCTCTCGAGCAACCGCCTCGGCGGCGTGCGCGGGGTGGGGGCGAAGACGGCGCGCTCGCTCGTGGATCTCGCCGATCTCGTGCGCAAGCACCTCGAGATCAGCGTGAGCGACGTCCCGCCGCCGTTCTTCCGCGGCTTCACCGGCGCGCGCCGTCGCATCGACGAGGACCTGGAGGACACGGCGGGCAGCTACGTATCCGCGAGCCCGGAGGACACGGGGGAGGGCGCCTCCTCGGGTCCGCCGGACGTGGGTCACGGCTCCGCTCCTGCAGGCCCTCCGGCAAGCCGGTTGAGCCCAGCGCTCTCGCGGCGCCTCGTCGAGGCCGGCCTGGTCGACTCGGTCGCCGTCGCCTCCGCGCCCGAGAAGCAGGTGAGGAACCTTGTCACCCGCGCGCGGAAGGAGGGCGCGCCCGAGACCCCGAGGGACCTCGCCGCGTGGCTCGAGGGCCTCGTCGACGCGGAGCGGCCGCCCGCCACGCTCGGCGCGGCCATCGAGCTCATCGCCCCGGGCCACGGCAAGGGCGGGTCCGCGTCGCTGCGGCGGGTGCGGCAGTACCTCGGGCTGGAGGACGTCGCCGGCTTCCCCCGCCACGGATCGATGTTCGAGCTCGCGAACGCCGCGGGCAAGACGCGGGCGCTTGTCTCCATCGACCTCGGCAAGGCGCGCGAGCGCTGGCTCGGCGAGGTCCAGGCGGCGCACCCCGCCGGCGCGCCTCCGGTCAAGCCGCGCGAGCTCGCCGTGCTCGAGCGCGTCTTCGCCGCGGTTCAGGGCGCGCTCGCGGCGAGCGCGGGCGTCGCCCCCCTCGGGCGCGCCGCTGCTGCGGTGATGGAAGCGTTCCCCGCCGAGCCGGACCTCTCTCCGGACGCCGCGCAGCGCGCCGCGGAGGCGCTGGTCCGCGCCGTCACCGAGATCGACGCCCCGCGCCTCGGCGGGCCCGACGACGCGCGCCTCCGCCTCCGCCGCGCCGGCAAGCGCGCCGCCGCCTCGCGCGCGGGCGAGGCGCTGGTCGCCTGGGACCGGGGCGGCTTCGAGCTCGCCGAGGCGCTGGGCAGGGAGGCCGACGCGCTCGTCGACGGCGGCAACGTGGTGGCCGAGGCCGCGGCCGCCGCGCGCCTGCGCGAGGCGCTCGGCGAGGCGGCCCGCGTCGACGCCCCGCGCGCCGAGCAAGCCCGCGCGCTGCCGGACCGCGCCCTCGTCGCGCTCGCGGCCGCCACCGCCGAGCGCGCGCGCCTCTCCGTGCGCGGCGAGCTCTACCCCGTGGGCCTGCCCGCCGAGCGCGCGCTCCTCCTCAGCGCCGCGGCGATCGCGGGCAGGATCGATCCCGACGAGCTCCAGCGCCGCGTGCGCGCCCGCTACCCCGAGTGCGCCGAGCTCCCCAGAGAGCCGGCGCTGATCGAGGCGCTCGCCGCCAAGCTCGGCCTGCGCTTCGACGCCCAGGAGGGCGCGCTCGTCCCGCGGGAGCGCACGCTGTTCCACGGCTCGACCGAGCTCGGCACCCTCCGCTCGACAAGCAGCTCGGCCGCGGAGCCTGCCCCCTCGCCGCCGCGCGTCGTCGCGGCGCCTGCCGCGACCGCGGCCGAGGTCCCCTTCCAGCCGCGCCGCGAGCGCGCCGAGGGCGACGTCGCCGGCGCCACGGCCGTGCGCGTCTTCGACGAGGAGATCCAGCGCGCCCGGCGCGAGGGCGCCTTCCGCGTGCTCCTCTGGCGCGGCGAGCGCGCCGGCGACGGCCGCCCGCTCGCGCGCGGCGCCCCCAACGCCGAGGTCGTGGCCCGCGCCGTGGCCCGGCGTCTGGGGGGCGACATGCGCTTCGCCGACGCCCTCCTGGTGGACGCCGCCGAGGCCGTCGCGATGGAGAAGAAGCTCAAGAACGGCCTCGCTCCGGCCATCGCCGCGGACGACCAGGGCCCCGGCGGTCCGGCGTGGCCGCGCCTCCTCGAGCTCATGCGCCTCGCCGCGGCGAGCACGGTCGAGGCGGTCCTCGGCTGGCCGCGCCTGCTCGTGCTCACCCGCCTCGGCCTGCTCGCGCGCTACGACCTGCTCTCCGCGGTCGCCGAGCTCGCCGCGGGCCACCGCGCCCCGGCGTCCATGCCCGCGCGCGCCGCGACGTTCGTCGTCCTCCCCGTGTACGCCGGCGAGGGCGCCGTCGTCGAGGTTGCCGGTGACGTCGCCCCGCACGTCGGCGCCTCGCCCGGCACCTTCCTCGTCCCCGTGCCCGGCCTCCTGCCGCACGAGATCCTCGACGTGCCCGCCGCGTGGCTGGAACGCCATGCCGAGCGCCGCACCATCAGCTCCACGAGCCTCCCTGCCCAGCGCGCATGAACAACCCTGCCTCCCTCCCGCCGCTCGCCGACCCCGACGCGCTCGTCCGCGCCATGTCCAAGGCGCATCGCCGCCTCGCCGACGACCTCGGCAAGCGCGCGGCCGACCCGCGCGTCGAGCCCTCGCTGCGCGATGCGCACGCGGCGGACCGCGCGAATAGCCGCACCGGCGAGCCGTTCGAGTCCTACCGCGACGCCTTCTGCGACCAGGTCGCGGCGAGCTGGGTGCTCTGTACCGTGTTCGCCCGCACGCTGGAGGACCGCGGGTACCTCCCGCACCGTCTTGCGGGGCCCGGCGCCACGGACCGGCTCTCGCAGTTCCGGGCGCAGTTCAAGTACCTGGGCGAGCGCGATTACCTGCTGCACATCTTCGACGCCATCTCCCAGCTCCCGGGCGGGCGCGAGGTGTTCGGACCGGCGCATGCGCCGCTCTGGCGGCTCGGGCCCACGTCGCGGGCCCTCGGCGATCTGCTCGATGAGCTGCGCGCGACGGAGGGCGGCAAGCTGCGCTTCTCGTTCGGGCGGCCCGTGGGGGAGGAGGAGCACGACGGGGCGTCGACGCGGTATCTGGGGGATCTGTACCAGAACCTGAACGAGGATGTGCGGAAGCGCTATGCGCTGCTGCAGACGCCGGAGTTCGTAGAGCGGTTCATTCTGGACAACACGCTGGATCCGGCGATCCGGGAGCGGGGGATCGCGGTGACCGTGCTGGATCCGGCGTGCGGATCGGGGCATCTGCTGCTGGGGGCGTATGACCGGCTGTTCGAGGCGCGGCGGAGGGTCGAGCCCGGGGCGTCGTATGAGGAGAGCGCGCGGAAGGCGCTGAGCCAGGTGCATGGGATCGACCTGAATCCCTATGCGGCGGCGGTGGCGCGATTCCGGTTGCTGCTGAGCTACCTGGACAAGGCGAGGATTCCCAGGCTCGAGAACGTTCCGAGCGAGCTCGGGATTAAGGTGTATGTCGGGGATGCGCTTCTGGCGGGGCTGGGGGAATTGCAGGCCACGTTCGGGGATGCGCTGGCGCAGCAGGGCCAGGATGTCAAGGAAACAGGGTTCGAGCGGGGAGCGTTCTCGTTCTTCGATCGCGAAGCCGATCGGCTGCTGAGTAAGACACGCTTCGATGTGGTCGTGGCGAATCCACCGTATATCACCGAAAAGGACGTGACAAAGCGGGAGCTGATCCGGGCGCGGTACAGGGCCGCGGCGGGCAAGTTCGCCCTGTCTGCGCCCTTCGCTGAGCGGATCTTCCAGCTCGGGAACGATGGGGCGCACACCGGGCAGATCACGGCCAACTCCTTCATGAAGCGCGAGTTCGGAAAAGCGCTGATTGCGGAAGTGCTGCGCAATCTCGATCTTACCAAGGTCATCGATACCTCCGGAGCTTATATCCCCGGGCACGGAACGCCGACCGTGATACTCTTCGGCCGCGCACGGCGACCGGTGGACTCGCAGGTTCGCGTCATCATGGGCAGCCGCGGTGAGCCGACGACGCCCGAGGTGCCGGCAGAAGGTAAGGTCTGGTCCTCGATCGCTACGCGCCATGGTGATGCGGGCTATCAGGACGACTATATCTCGGTTGCCGACGTAGAGCGCGATAAGTTGTCCAATCATCCATGGAGCTTGGGCGGAGGTGGCGCAGCGGAGCTGAAGGAGTATCTCGAGGAACGCGCAGAAAGGCGCCTGGGTGATGTTGTGACCGACATAGGGTTCGATGCCATTATGGGCGAAGATGACCTATTTGTCGGACCGCAACACTGGGTCGAGCGGCTAACCGATTCCGATGGCCGTCGCTCTCTGATAACCGGAGATGTCGTAAGAGATTGGGCGACGGTTGCCGGTGATGTTGCTCTATTCCCTTATGGTAAGTCGCTTGAGCCAGTCCTCCATCCAAGAATGGCCGGACATCTCTGGGCCTATCGTGAGGCGCTTATCGAGCGCCGTCAGTTCGGAAAGAATACGATCGAGGCGGGCCTGGCATGGTTCGAGTATCGATCGTTCTACAAGTCCAAGCGGCGCACTCCCCTGTCCATCGTCTTCGCATTTGTCGCCACCCACAACCACTTCGTCATCGATCTGGGCGGAAAGGTGTTCAACCGTTCGGCTCCCATAATCAAGCTGCCGGAGGGGGCGACCGAGGAGGAGCACCTGGCACTGCTCGGCTACCTGAATAGCTCAACGGCGTGCTTCTGGATGAAGCAGGTGATGGCAAATAAAGCCGGGAGTGGGATGGGTAGGGGTATCCAGCCGGAATCATGGATGGACCGATATGAGTACAGCGGCAACAGTATGGTTGAGCTGCCAGTGCCGAGTGGCATCGAGGGCCTTCTGGCTTACTCGCAGGCGCTCACGACTCTTGCCCGCAAGCGACTCGAGGCGTCGCCTCGGTCCGCGCTCGAGAAGGCCGATGCTGGTCAGGTCCGTGAACAACTCGGACAAAGTGCTCAGGAAGAAGCACAGCTCCTAGGGCAGATGATGGCCATCCAGGAGGAGCTTGACTGGGCGGTTTATGCGCTGTGGGGATTGCCGTCGGTTCAGGTAGGCCAGTCGTCTACGCTGCAGCTTCCTACTGGATTCGGCGTTCGAGTCTTCGAAGTTCTCCTCGCTCGCGGTAAGCAGCAAACAGCATGGTTTGAGCGACATGGAAGAGTCCCTTGTCCGGCTACACCCGGCGAGCTTGGCGAAGACATGGCTGCGCTCCTGGAAGCGCGTGCCGAGGCCATCAATTCAAATGTTTGGCTTCGCTTGATCGAGGTTCCCGATTATAAACGTCGTTGGGTGCCCGAGGACAGTGCTGAGCGCGAAACGAGCGCCTGCGAGTGCTGGCTCTTTGACCGCGCCGAAGCGGCGCTTCGCGACCGCCCTGATCCCCGTCCACTCCCCGTCCGGTCCATCGCCCACGCTCTCCACCAGGACCCCAAAGTCCGCGCCGTCGCCGAGGTCCTCACCGGCTCCAGCAACTACGACCTCGAAGCCATCCTTGGCGACCTCCTCACCAAGGAATCCGTCGCCGCCGCCAAGTGCCAGCGCTACACGGAGTCCGGCGTCGAGAAGCGAGCCCGCTGGGAAGAGACCTGGGATCTCCAGCGCCGCGAGGATGCCGGCGAAAAGGTCTCCATCGACGTCCCTCCCAGGTACGACCAGAAGGACTTCGAGAACGCCGCGACCGTCTGGCGTCTTCGTGGCAAGCTCGATGTCCCCAAGGAGCGCTTCATCGCCTATCCGACGGCCACCCCGCCGCCCGGTGCCACAGGCAAGGCCGGCCTCGTTTACGGCTGGGCAGGCTGGACCCACCTTGAGCAGCTCCAGGCCGCCATCGAGCTCTGGCAAGAAGAGATAGGCCTCCATGGCCACGAGCTCATCCCGCGCGCCACCCGGCAGGCCCGCGAAGAGGAGCTCGGCGCAGCCGCGGCCGCCACCGACGAGAAGCTCCTCCACGATGCGGCCGTGCGCGACAAGCTCATGCCGCTCCTCCAGAGCATGACCGACCTGCTCCCCTGGGTGCGCCAGTGGCACAACGAGGACGGCGAGACCGCGGACGCCTTCGAGGCCTATGTGTCCGAGCAGGCCCGGCGGCTCGAGGTGTCGGTCGACGATGCGCGCGCCTACCGCCGGCCCGCGCGCTCGGGCGGGCGCGGGCGCAAGGCGGCGGGCGATGCGCCGAAGGCCGCGGCGAACGGCGACGGGCAGCTCACCCTGGAGCTTGCGCCCGCGGGCCGAAGCAAGAAGAACGGCGAGGCATCGCTCGATGCCGCAGTGGACGCCGTGCGCGTGCTCGACCAGGGCGCGGGCGTCGCCCTGGCCGCGCTCGGCGAGCGGCTCGGGCTGTCCGCGGCCGCGCTCAAGAAGACGATCGACGCCCTCGTCGAGGCCGGACGCCTCGTGGAGCGGAAGAAGCGGCCCCGGCTGCTATCGTGTGCAGAGGACGGCACGGATGGCGCGAAAGGAGCCGAGCCATGATCGAGCGGGTCTATCTGGACAACATCCGGACGTTCGTGAACTTCGAGTGGCGCCCGGGGCCGCTCGCGCTCCTCCTCGGCGCGAACGGCGCAGGCAAGACGGCCCTCCTCGATACGCTCCGGGGTTTGCAGTCGTTTCTCATGGGCGATGCGTCGTCCGTGGAGGCGTTCCCCGCGGCCAGCCGGACGCGCTGGGACCGGCGCCGAGAGCAGACAGCCGAGATCGACGTCCGCGGCAACGGCGGGCTGTACCGGTACCGGCTGGTGATCGAGCACGACGCGCGAGAGTCCGGCAAGAGCCGGGTCAACCAGGAGAGCCTGCACCACGAGGACAAGCTGCTCGTGGAGTTCGTCGACGGCGAGCTGCGGCTCTTTCGTGACGATGGCAGCCCAGGGCCTCGCATTCACGCCCACCGGGGGCGCTCCGGGGTAGGGGCCGTCGCGCCGGGCGCCGACGACCGCTTGCTCACGTGGTTCAAGGAGTGGATGTTCGCGCTCTGGCTGCTTCGTCCGGACCCCCGCGCGATGACCGCGCGGGTGGAGGCCAAGGACGATGAGTGGCTCGCGCCCGATATGGGGAACTTCGCGACCTCCTACCTTCGCTATCTCGCTACCAAACCCGGCTCCGTGTTCAAGGCGTCCGCGGCGCTCGGCCAGGTGCTGCCCGGGTTCCTCGAGCTCCACGAGCGCCTCGGCTACTTGCATGCGCGCTTCGGGGACGACAGCGCGAGCGAGAGCTTTCGCTTCGATGAGCTCTCCGACGGCCAGCGGGCGCTGATCGCGCTCTACGTGCTCCGGTGGACGATCGCGGGCCCTGGCAAGACGCTGGTGATCGATGAGCCCGACAACTACGTCTCTCTCCGGGAGATCCAGCCGTGGCTGACCGAGATGACGGATCTGGCGCTGGCCAAGAACGGTCCGCAGCTCTGGATCGTCAGCCACCATCCGGAGGTGCTCAACCTCCTGGCCGAGGACTACGGGTGGCGGTTCTTCCGCGACGGAGCAGGGCCGACGCGGGTCGAGCGGTTCAGGCCCGCGGACGGGATCGGCGCCGCCGAGACGGTGGCGCGCGGGTGGGAAGATGCCTGAGGGCGTCAACGCGATCGTGCTCTGCGAAGACCTGCAGGCGTGGGTCTTCGCACGCCGCGCCCTGCTGAAGCTGGGCTATGACGCCCGCCGGATTCGCGTGATCCAGTATCCGAGGGACGGCCGCGGCGGCGCCGGCGAGCAGCACGTTCGCGAGCGCTACCCCGACGAGCTCAAAGCGTACCGCTCCCGCGCTGCACGCATGAAGATGGCCCTGATCGTTCATGTGGACGCGGACACGATCACCGTCCGGGATCGCCTCGACGCGCTCGAGCGAGAGCTGAGACAGAGAGATGTCGCGCCGCGGGCGCAGGACGAGGCCGTGGCGCTCCTGGTGCCGAAGAGGAACATCGAGACCTGGATTCACTTCTTCCTCGGCGGGGGACCGGTGAATGAGGAGACGGTGTACCCGAAGTTCGACGAGCATGAATCCGACACCTGGCCCGCCGCGGAGGCCTTCGCGGCGCACGCCCGCGCCGGGAGCGCGCCCGCCGGAGCGCCGCCGTCGCTCATGAACGGCCTCACCGAGGCACGACGCATCGTTTGACAGCCCTCCAAGGAACCATGTCCGAAGCCCCCCTCCGCCGGTATTTCCAGATCCCCGAGGACGTCAAGACGGTGGACTTCGTCCACCAGATCGACCGCACCGCGTCGACCGAGCGCAACGAGGCGGTCCTCGGCGCGTATGTGGTCACGCCGTCCATCGGTCGGAACCTGGAGCGCGCGCTCGACAACGTCCGCCGCGGCCTCGAGGACCACCGCAGCGTGTTCACCTGGGTCCACGGCAGCTTCGGCAGCGGCAAGTCGCACTTCATGAACGTGCTCAGCCTGCTGCTCGCGGACGACGTGGCCGTGTACTCGGCCCACCCCGAGCTGCAGGCGCACCGGAAGAAGTTCTCGCCCGGGGTCATCGGAAAGAAGCTCTTCCGGCTGCACGTGCAGTGCATCAGCCGCGGGGCGACGACGCTGGAGGAGATCGTCTTCGGCGCGGCGGTGGAGGAGCTCTCGCGGCTCCACCCGGGCGCCCCGGCGCCGGCGCTCTTCGAGTCGCAGAAGCTCTTCGAGAGCGCGCGGCGGCTGCTCGACGACCTCGGCGACGCGAAGTTCTTCGGGGCGTTCCCCTCGAACCAGGGCGCCGTGGAGGCCGGCGAGTGGGGGGACATCGGCGGGTGGGACCGGGGGCGCTTCGAGCGGGTCATCGCCGCGCCGCAGTCGAAGGAGGCGCGCGACCTCGCCGGCGAGCTCGCCAAGACGCCGTGGTTCGAGGGGGTGGTGGCGAGCTCCGCGTTCGTGAAGCTGGGCCTGGGCCTGCAGATCCTCGCCGAGCACCTCCAGGGCCTCGGGTACGAGGGCGTGGTCCTGTTCCTCGACGAGCTCGTCCTCTGGCTCTCCGCGTTCCAGGACCCCAAGAAGCTCGCCCTGGAGACGCCGAAGGTCTCGACGCTGGTCGAGCACGGCGACTACCCGCCCGCGCTGCCGTTCCTGACCTTCGCCGCCCGGCAGCGCGACCTCTCGGAGATGGTGGGCAAGCTCGCGGTGGGGCGCGACGAGGTCGTGTTCAAGGACCAGCTCTCGTTCTGGAAGGACCGGTTCGAGACGATCTCGCTCGAGGACAAGGACCTGCCGCGCATCATCGAGAAGCGCGTGCTCCGGACGACAGGCCCACAGGCCAGGGCCGAGCTCGACGGGGCCTTCGAGGCGTACAAGCGCACGTTCGCGCAGGACTTCCGCCAGCTCAACGGCAACCAGGGCGACGCCGACGACTTCCGCCGGGTGTACCCGTTCACCCCCGCGCTCGTGGAGGTGATGGTCGCGCTGAGCGCGACGCTCCAGCGCGACCGCACCGCCCTGCGCGAGCTCACGCACCTGCTCGTGCGCTACCTGCCGGACTTCGAGCTCGGCAAGGTCGTGCCGGTGGGCGACCTCTTCGACGTCGTGGCGCACGGGCAGACGAGCGACCTGCCCGCGATCCAGAGGCTCTACGAGCAGGCGCGGCGCATCTACGAGGGGGACCTGCTCCCGCACATCCGCAAGAAGAACAAGACCGACACGCCCGAGCGGTGCCAGATCTTGCGGGAGGACTTCGACGCGCGCCTCGGCTGCGCGGGCTGCGCGGAGAAGACGTGCCGGACGCAGACGCGCATCGCCAAGACCGTGCTGCTCCAGGGCATCGTGCCGAACACGCCGGTGCTCAAGAACCTGACCGCCGCGAGCCTGGTGTACCTGAACAGCGGCACGCTCAAGTCGAAGGTGCCAAACGAGGAGACCGCGATGGCGGCGAAGCTCGTGCGCGAGTGGGCGGGCGTGACGCCCGCGGTGCACGCCAAGGGTGTGGGCAACCCCGAGGTGCGCGGCGTGCTCGACACGGTCGACGTGCGGCGCATCCTCGACTACTGCCGCGACCTCGGCAACGAGCACCGCCGCCGGGTCCGGGTGCGCGACATCCTCTTCGAGAGGATGGGCATCGCGCGCAAGGACCAGATGGGCACGCGCTCCCACGAATGGCGCGGGCGCAAGTGGCGCGTCGGGGTCGTCTACGACAACACGCGCCTCGCGAACGACAACGTCTTCCGCCCCGGGGAGGACGAGGACCTGCGGGTGGTCATCGACTACCCGTTCGACGAGCTGGGCTACAGCCCGCGCGACGACGAGCGGCGCGTCATGCAGCTCATCGAGGAGCTCCCCGACAAGGACGCGGCGCGGGGGCTGCCCACGGTGGTGTGGCTGCCCGCCTTCCTGGACGAAGACACCCGGCAGGCGCTCGCGGACCTCGCGACGCTGGACGGGCTCTACGAGCTCCGGGGCGACCAGGACCTCGCGAGCCGCATCCCGTGGGTGAGCATGGACGAGCTCGGTCGGGTGCGCTCGACCCTGGAGCAGCAGCGCGAGCTCAAGCGCGCGCAGGTGGAGAACGCCCTCGCGAGCGCGTACGGCGTGGACCACGCGTTCGACGCGCACCTCGCGTCGGGCCTCGCGCCCGAGCGGCAGGCGCACCTGCTCCGGCGCGACACGAGGCTCACGGTGCCGGCCGACAAGCTCTTCGACAAGGTGCTGAAGGCCGTGCTCGATCAGGCGCTCGAGACGCGGGCGCCCCGCCACCCGGTGTTCGGCAAGCAGCCGACGAAGGCGCGCCTCGAGGCGGTGCTGGAGCTGCTCGACCGGCTGCTCGATACGCCCGATCGGAAGGCGAAGTTCGACAAGGCCCAGATCGAGGAGCTGCGCGCCATCGCCGCGGCCGAGCACCTCGGCATCGTGCGGATCATCGAGGAGGACGTGACCTACGCGGGCGGCCTGCTCGACCAGGTGACGAAGAACCTCGCGAACCACAAGGGCCCGCTCTCGGTGGGCGCGGTGCGCGCCGCGCTCGATCCGGACGAGCTGATGGAGCTCTCTCCCGAGGTGGAGGACTTCCTCGTGCTCGCCTACGCGAAGGCCGCGACCCGTCCCCTCAAGCTCTTCGCCCACGGGAACGCCGTTCCCGGGCTCATCGGCAAGCTGACGGATGACACGGCCCTCGTGCCGGTGGAGCTGCCGGGGCAACAGGTCTGGCAGCGGGCGCTCGGCGCAGCCGAGCTGCTCGGGGTCACGCCCGGCGGCAAGGCGCTG
Source organism: Sorangium sp. So ce406 (assembly GCF_051474675.1). Lineage (NCBI taxonomy): Bacteria > Pseudomonadati > Myxococcota > Polyangiales > Polyangiaceae > Sorangium > Sorangium sp. So ce406. Next base: position 4,491,418 of record NZ_CP150340.1, read on the forward strand.
ACGCCGCTGCGCGTGGACGAGCTCGCGGGCGCGGTGAAGCAGAAGGCCGCGAGCCTCGATACGAAGCGCCTCGCCGACGCCATCGCTGCGCTGGGGGAGTGGCAGCGCATGGCGGGCGTCGCCAAGGACGCCGCGGCGACCCAGCGGGGCGAGGTGCTGAGCAAGCTGCACGAGCTCGCGAGCGCGGTGTCGGCGACGGCGAGCGCCAAGGACGTGGTCGAGGCGCTCGCGCGTGTTGCTTGGGATCCGGCGCGCACGACGGCCATCGTGCACATGGCCGGCCCGCGGATCGTCGAGGCGCTGCTGCAGACGCTGCGCGCGCAGAACCTCAGGGCGCCGATCGAGGCAGGGCGCAGCCTCGAGGCGGATCCGACCCGCGGGGGGACGGTCGTGCAGGTGATGGATGGCGTGCGGGTAGCGCTGGAGCGCGACGAGAACGTCAAGGAGCTGCGACCGGCGCTCGAGAAGGCGGCCGCGGAGATCACGCAGATCCTCGTGGGCTTTCGGCCGCCTCCGCCCAGGCCGGAGCCCGAGCCTCCGGTGACGGTGAACCCTCCGTCGCCCGAGCCGCAGGTGCCCCCGCAGCCGAGGGGCGTGTCGCCGCAGGTCGTGACGCCGCTGCCCACCGGGGGTGCGATCACGGAAGTGGTGCTGTGCGGAGCGCATCAGGTGGATGGGCTCGTGGCGAAGCTCCGCGAGACGCTCGAGAGCGGGAAGCAGGTCCGCGTGACCATCCAGATCCTCGACGGAGAGCGCGGATGACGGCCGTGCACGCGGCGGCATCGGCGGAGGTGGGATCGCCGGAGGCGCCGGCGCTGTCGCGCGAGCCGATCCGAAGGGAGCTGGAGCAGCTCCATCAGCGCCAGCACCGCACGCTGCGCTCGGCGATCTACGCGCGCCTCGCGGAGCCTTCGGACGATGGCGTCACGGTCTCGGCGAAGGTGAACGGCGAGGAGCAGCGATTCCGCGTGATCGCCACCTCGGGGGAGCTCGATCTCCGGCGAAAGCTCGCGCGCGAGGGCGAGGGGGATGATCCCGTCGTCTACATCGTGCCGTTCTCGCGGCAGCTCCCCCGCGACCTCGAGGCGATGGTCGCGGGTGGCCGGCTCTGGTGGCCGAAGATCGAGTGGCTGCTCCCGCGGCGGTTCGGGGCGAGGAGCGGGACGCCACGCCTCATCAACAGCAAGCTGCGCGGCGTCGCGCAGCGCGAGGGGACGCGCGTGTACGGGCGCGGCGACGCCCCGAGCATCGATCTCGACGACGCATGGCTGGTCTTTTTGCGGGATCGGCTGGGGATCGAGGGGCTCGAGACCGAAGCGCAGCTCTTCGCGGCGACGCTGCTCGATCGCGACCGCCGCGGCAAGGCGCTGGGCGCCTTGTTCGCGGCGGTCAAGGGCGCGCGGGAAGAGGTCACCGACGTGCTCGGGCGCCGGATGGGGCCGAGCGCGCCGCTGATCCTGTCGGCCTGGATCGAGGACGCCGTCGTGGAGCTCGCGGCGATGGCGATCGTCGGCGAGGCGACGCGCGCGGTGCTCAACGAGGCGAAGGGGGCGAGCTTCACGCTCCTCACCACGGTGATCGAGATGCGCGTCCTGCAGACGCAGGGGCATCCGCTCCGGCCTGTCCGCGACAGAGAAGGCGTCCCTGGGCTTTCGAGGGTGCTCGTGGATCTCGGCTACCTGGTCCCGCTCGTGTGGCAGCGGCTCGACGGCGACGGCAACGATCCACTGCGGCGCGCGATCCTCGGGGAGGCTGACGGCATCCTGGGCGCAGAGCAGGTGCGGCCGCTCGCGCTCGGGTCGAACCGCCTGCCGTTCGTGTTCGAGCACCGGTGCAGGGCGTTCGTCGAGGCGGTCGCGGCATGTGCCGGCGCGGCGAACGCCGCGTCCGCGAGGCGAGCTCTCGAGGCCGTCGACCAGGCGGCTGCGGAGCTCCTCGCGCACGACGGCGCGCAGGGCGACGAGCGGCTCGAGGAGCAGGTCGAGATGGCCACGCGCCTCGCCGCGTTCCTCGGCGAACCCGAGCCGCAAGCCGCCGCCTCGCCGCACGCCGAGGTGGTGAGCCTCGCCACGTTCCAGGCCACGGTCGGCGGGTACGTCGACTGGGCGCGCCAGGTCGTGCACTCCGATGGCGCGGGGCCGCTGGGCAAGGGTCTGGCGCCGCTCGTCCAGCGCGTGGATCAGGTGCGCGATGCGCTCGACGCGCGGTTTGCGCGCGCGTACGCGCAGCTCGTCGGTAAGAAGGGGGATCGTGGGGTGCTGCGCGGCGCCGCGCTCCTCGATGGGCGCGGCGCGGAGCTGTTGCTCATCGAGGACGTGCTCGCGCGCGTGGCGCTCTCCCTGCTCGAGCAGCACAGGGATCTGCGGCTGCTCGTCCTCTGCATGGACGGCATGAGCGCCGCGAACCTCGCGGAGCTCTGGCCCTCCGTTGCGCGCACGTCGTTCGTGCCCGTGTCGCGGGGGCGCCGCCTGCCGGTGCTGGCCCACGTCCCGACGCTCACGAAGCTGAGCCGGACCGCCCTCTTCGCGGGGCGCGCGATGATGCGGGGCGATAGCCTCGACACGACGCGGGACGGCGATCGTCTCGCTCACCACGCGGCTGTCGTGCGGATCGGGGAGCCCCCCAGCGTCCTGCTCCGGAGCGACATCCTGGGCGCGGGCGGGGGGCTCTCGGACGACGCCTCGCAGATCGTGCGCGGAGACCAGCGCATCGTGGCCGTCGTGGTGAACGCGATCGACGACCAGCTCAAGGGCTCGGCGCAGCTCCACGTCATGCTCTCGACCGAGACCATCCGGCCGCTCCGAGCCCTCCTCGACGCGGCGGAGAGCACCGGGCGCCTCGTGCTCCTCGTGAGCGATCACGGCAATATCAGCTGGCGGCGCTTCCTCGGCGCCGCAGTCCGGAGTGCGGGCAGGGGAGGGGAGGAGGGCGAGTCCGGGGCGCGCTACCGCACCCTCGGTCCCTCGGAGTCCGCGATGCCGGACGAGATCGAGCTGCCGGTAGGCGCGCTCGTGACGCCGGCAGGCGTGGATCGCGTGGCGGTCGCCGTGCATGAGGCGGTGCGTTACACGTCGGTCCTCCACGCCGGAGAGCACGGCGGGGCGAGCCTGTCGGAGGCGATTGCGCCCGCGGTGCTGCTCGCGCCGAAGGGGCTCCTACCGGAGCTCGCGGCGCTCGACGTCGTCGAGACGCCCCTCGATCCGCCGCCGTTCTGGAGCCGTGAGCTGCCCCGGAGCGCGAGCGCCGAGCTCGACGAGCGCGAGGTGCCGGCTGGGCCGGTGCCGCCGGCTGCCCCGCGGCCGCCCGCGCCGATGGCCTCTCCGCCGCGGCTCGCGCCGCCGGCACAGGCTCTTCTGCCGTTCGGGCCGCCTGCAGAGCCTCAAGGCGCGGCCGCGGCGCACGGGCCCAAACACTCCGCGCGGCCAGAGCTCAGCGAGGCGCTCTTCAAGTCGGCGCTCTTCCGCCAGCAGATCCGCGAGACGGAGGAGGCCTATCGCGAGGACGTGAAGAGGGCGATATCGCTGCTCCTGCGCCATGGCGGGCGCATGACGCGCGATCGTTTTGCCGTGGAGCTGAAGATCGACACGGCAGGCAAGGGCGTGCGTGTCCCCGGGTTCCTGAGCCGCCTGGAGCGGGTGCTCAACGTCGACCAGGAGCTCGTGATCTCGATGGACCGCAAGGGCCAGAACATCCTGCTCGACGAGCACCTCCTCCGCGCCATCTTCCTGGAGGAAGGCGATGGCTGAGCTCGAGCTCCCGTCGAAGGCCCGCCGCAAGGACATCCTCCACACGCTCCGGACCGGTACGGTCCCCGAGAAGGGCCTGGAGTACCTTGCCGTCGGGCTCGATCGCTTCGAGAAGGCGATCGTCGAGGAGCTCCGCGAGTGCACCGCGGGCCGCAGCCGCTTCAAGGCGGTGCGCGGCGACTACGGCGCGGGCAAGACGTTCTTCTCGCGGTACTTCGCGGCCCGCGCGCTCGCCCTCGATATGGCCGTCACCGAGGTGCAGGTGAGCGAGGTCGACACGCCGCTCTACCGGCTGGAGACGGTGTACCGGCGTGCGCTCGAGCACCTGCGGACCAAGGAGCGCGATCGGGGGGCGTTCCGGCAGCTCATCGAGAAGTGGTTCTTCGATCTCGAGGAGGAGGTCCTCGCGGGCGAGGCCGAGCTCTCGTCGGCCCCGGCGCGCTTCCACGAGCGCGTGGCCGAGCGCCTCGAGGAGCGGCTGGTCGAGGTCGCCGCGGATCAACCGGCGTTCTCGTCGGCGCTGCGGGCCGCGCACCGGGCCCGCCTCGAGGAGGACGACGCGACGTTCGAGGGGCTCATCGCCTGGCTGATGGGGCAGCCGCACGTCGCGACCTCGATCAAGCGCAAGGCCAACCTCAAGGCCGATCTGGATCACACAGGCGCGCTCGCGTTCCTTCGCGGGCTGCTCCTCCTGCTCAAGCAGACCGGGCGCCCCGGGCTCATGTTCGTGCTCGACGAGGTCGAGACGATCCAGCGCGTGCGCGGGGACAGCCGCGAGAAGAGCCTGAACGCGCTGCGCCAGCTCATCGACGCGATCGGGCATGGCGAGTACCCCGGGCTCTACCTGCTCATCACCGGCACGCCGGCGTTCTTCGATGGCCCCCAGGGCGTGCGGCGCGCCCCGGCGCTCGCCGAGCGGCTTCATACCGACTTCGACGAGGATACGCGCTTCGACAACCCGAAGGCGGTGCAGGTGCGCCTGCTTCCGTTCGACGAGGAGCGCCTCGTCGAGGTGGCGAAGCGGGTCAGGAGCCTGTACCCGGCCGACCACCCCGCGCGCATCCAGGCAAAGGCGACGGATGACGTCCTGCGCGCGGTCGCTCGCCAGGTCACCGGCAAGCTCGGCCAGAAGACGGGCATCGCCCCGCGCCTGTTCCTGAAAAAGCTCGTGGATCGCGTGCTCGACCGCGTGGACCAGTTCGAGGACTTCGAGCCGACGAAGCACCTCGATCTGAAGATCTCTGCGGCAGAGATGACGGCGGAAGAGGCGGCCGCTGCCGGGATCGCGAGGAGCCCGGACGACATCGTCCTGGAGATGGGCGGCGCGCGCGCCGATGGGGACGACGATGGCTGAGGAGGTCCCGGGGACAGGGCAGAGCCCGGCAGCGCCGGGGGCTGCCCCGCCGCCGGACCGGTGCGCGTTCGACCGCCTCTCCCCAGCCGTCCGCTACCACATCGTCCACACGCTCGGCTTCTCGGGGCTACGGCCGGTGCAGGAGCTCACCGCGCACGCCATCCTCGACGGCGATAACTGCGTCGTGCTGGCGCCGACGGCCGGCGGCAAGACCGAGGCTTCATTCTTGCCGCTGCTCTCGCGGATGCACGCCGAGGACTGGAGCGCACCGAGCGTCCTGTATCTCTGCCCGATCAAGGCGCTGCTCAACAACCAGGAGGCACGGCTCACGCAGATCGCTGGCATGGTGTCGCGTCGCGTATTCAAGTGGCATGGCGACGTCAGCCCGAGCGTGCGTGCCCGGTTCATCGAGGATCCCGCGGACATCCTCATGACGACGCCCGAGTCGCTCGAGGTGATGCTGGTGAGCCGCCGCGTCCCGAGCCGCAGGCTCTTTCGAAGCCTCGAAGCGGTCGTGATCGACGAGGTGCACGCGTTTGCCGCCGATGATCGCGGCGCGCACCTCGTCGCGCTGCTCGAACGGCTCCAGCGCCACGCCGGACGGGATATCCAGCGTATCGGCCTCTCGGCCACGGTGGGCAACCCTGCGGAGATCCTGGCGTGGCTGGGGGGCACGAGCCGCCGCCCGGCGCGGCTCGTCGATCCGCCGAAGCCCTCGGCGTCGCCCGAGGTACGCCTCGACTGGGTGGGCAGCCTCTCCAACGCCGCCAAGGTGATCGCCCAGCTCGACCCGGGGAAAAAGCGGCTCGCCTTCGTGGACAGCCGGCGCCGCGTGGAGCAGCTCGGCGAGGCGCTCCAGGCCGCAGGCGTGACCACCTTTCTCATGCACTCGTCCCTGTCGGCGGATGAGCGCCGGGCGTCGGAGCGCGCGTTCGAGTCGGGCCAGAACTGCGTGATCGTCGCGACATCGACGATGGAGCTCGGTATCGACGTCGGCGATCTCGACGCGGTGTACCAGGTCGACGCGCCGCCCTCCGTGGCGAGCTTCCTCCAGCGCATGGGCCGCACCGGCCGGCGACCGGGGACCAGGCCGCGTGCCACGCTCCTGTGCACCAAGGAGAGCGAGCTCGTGCTGGCGGCAGCGCTGCTTCGGCTCTGGGCGAGCGGGTACGTCGAGCCCGTGCAGCCGGAGCGCGCGGCGTTCCATGTGCTCGCGCAGCAGATCCTCGCCTTGTGCCTCCAGGAAGGCGGCGTCCCCCTGGCGGACGTCTGGGCCTGGGTCGCGGGCGCGGCGTGCTTCGCGGAGGTGACGGAACGCGAGCGTGAGATGCTCCTTGGTCGCATGCTCTCGGCTGGGATTGTCCTCGAAGCGGATGGCCGGCTCATCCTCGGCGCCAAGGGTGAGGCGCTCTACGGCCGAAAGAACTTCCAGGCGCTCTACGCTGTGTTCGAGGCACCGTCCTTATTACAGGTGAGGTGGGGGCCCCGAGAGGTGGGCTCTGTGGACGCGGTGTTTGTGCAGGCGTTGCCGCCTGCGAGCTGCTTCGTGCTGGGCGGGCGTCCGTGGCAGATTTCGCACGTCGACTGGAAGAAGGGGATCTGCGACGTTGTTCCCGCTCCGGACGGCAAACATCTGAACTGGCTGGGGAAGCCGAGATTCGTCGCGCGTCATCTCTGCGAGGAGCTCCGTCGGACGCTGCTCGACACAGCCGAGGACGCGTGGTGGACGAAGCGCGCCCGCGAGGCGATGCGCGCCGAGCGCGCGAGCCATGCGTTTCTGGACGACGCGCCTATGCCGATCGTGGAGGGGCTGAACGAGATCGTGTGGCACACGTTCCTTGGTGGAAGAGTGAACAATCTGCTGGCCCGGCTGCTCGAGGAGCAACTGGGCGAGCGGGTGGTGCCCGGGAATCGCTCAATCAGGGTTCGTGGCGGAGCGGCGCGGTCAGCGGTGGCGGTGCGCGAGGCGACGCGCGCCCTGTTGGCGCCGGGGGCGATCACGGAGGCGGATGCGAGGCGGCACGCGGCAGGGGGGGCGAGAGAGGCGTTGTCGAAGTTTCAGCCGTGTCTGCCGGAGGAGCTAGAGCTCCGATTCCTGGCGAGGAGGGTCGTGGAGGTGCCCTGAAGGGAGCACTTCTCCGGTTCATCATCGATAGCTCTACATCCACTGTAAGCACTGCAATTCCCCTGGCCGAACCTCACGAGGACCGACGTTGACCGCGCGCATCATCCTGGTTCGACACGGCCGCTCCGGGCACGTCCACACCGGTTGGATCGACGCTGCCGGGTTCCAGCGCTGGCGCGACGCCTACGACGCCGCGGGCCTGGCGCCCGGGGAGACGCCGCCGCCCGCGCTCCGGGCCCTGGCGATGCAGGTGGGCGCGGTGGTCGCGAGCGATCTGCCGCGCGCCCGCGCCTCGGCCGAGCTGCTCGCCCCCGGCGCCGCGGTCGCCACGTCGCCGCTGCTGCGCGAGCTGGAGCAGCCCGCGCCGTCGCTGGGCAACGCGCGGGTGCCCCTGGCGGTCTGGGCGCTCGCGATCGGGCTCAGGAAGGCCCATGGAGCGCTCCGCGCCGAGGCGCCGCCCGCCGCGGCGCAGCGCCAGGCGGGCGACGCGGCCGAGTGGTTGATCGGGCTCGCGGCCCAGCGCGGCAGCGTGCTCGCGGTCACGCACGCCTGGCTCCGCGAGGTGCTGGCGCGGGCGCTTGTCGATCGCGGGTGGCGGCGCGTCCACGCGTCGGGGCGCTACGCTCACTGGAGCGCGTGGACGCTGCTGGACGGGCGTCAATCCGGATCGTAGTCATAGCTGCCCGCCGGGCCGACGCCGCCGACGCCGGTTTCCGTGGACGGGGCATCCCGCTTGGCCACCCTGATGGCGCGGGCGGACGCTTCGCGCGAGCGCGAGGACCCGCGCCCCGCGGTTCGAGGTGGCAGGCTCCCCGCCGGGGCGTAGCCTTGGCCCTCACACTCACACGACGCGGGGGCGCGGCGTCTGGGCCTCCGGTCGGGATCCGGGAGGGAACCATGACACGTGCGATGTTCTGGGCGCTGTTCACCGCAGGGATGCTCGCAATCGGCTGCGCCGCCGGCAATGACACCACGACGCCCAGGGCGCCCAGGGCGGCCTCGACCCAGGGCGGGGTGCGCCTGCCCGAGGGAGCGAGGCTCGTGGATCTCACGTACCCCTTCGACGACAGGACGATTTACTGGCCGACAGCCGCGACGGGCTTCGTGCTGAATCAGGTCCACCACGGCCCTACCGAGGCTGGCTTCTTCTACGCGTCGAACGACTTCTGCGCGCCGGAGCACGGCGGCACGCACCTCGACGCGCCCATCCATTTCGCGGAGGGCAAGAGCACCGCCGACGCCGTGCCGATCTCGCGCCTCGTCGCGCCGGCCGCCGTCATCGACGTGTCGGCAGCCGCCGCCCGGGATGCCGATTACCGCGTGACGAGGGCCGACATCGAGGCCTTCGAGCGGGAACACGGCGCCATCGCGCCCGGGACCGTCGTGCTGATCCGCACCGGATGGGGGAGCCGCTGGCCGGATCGGAAGCGCTACCTCGGCGACGACAGGCCCGGCGACGCGTCCAACCTGCACTTTCCCGGCATCGGCGAGGACGCCGCGCGCGCCCTCGTCGCGCGGAAGGTGGCCTCGGTCGGAATCGACACGGCGAGCATCGACCACGGGCCGTCGAAGGACTTCATCACGCACCGGGTGCTCCTCGGCGCCGACATCCCCGCCTTCGAGAACGTCGCCTCGCTCGACGCGCTGCCGGCGCGCGGCGCGCTGGTGCTCGCGCTTCCCATGAAGATCCGCGGCGGCTCGGGGGGCCCGCTCCGGATCATCGCCGTGCTCCCGCCGTAGCGCCGGCGCGGAGGCGTGAACGCGTCAAAGCTTCCTCCTGCCCTGCCTCTTGCCCTGCGCTGGACCAGGCGCTCCTGATCGACCGGCCCGCGGGTCCCCTCGAGTCCGGGGGAGGACAGCGCTGGCGAGGCCCCTGCGGAGCGCGGCGTCAGGACGGGCAGGCGCGGCCCGCGGTCAGCGCCGGCCCGCCCTACGAGCTCTCGTGGGACCGCTCACGCGGGCGCCGCAGCCGGCGCCGCTGCGCAACCCGTCGCGATCGAGGGCGCCGCGCGCCGCTCATTTTCTTTTGACATCGGCCGTGTGAACGTTCACATTCCGGTTTCCGGATCGGTTACTTGCCCCTTTGAGTGTGTGTTCCCGCCTCGGGCGGGCAAACACCGCAGATCCCCGACCGGCTAGGCCAAACATGAAGAGGCGAGGTCTCTCTTTTGGGGGAGCGCTGTATCTTGCGCTCGCCATCGGTGGGCTCTGGCTCACGGCTTGCGACTCCTCGGGTCAAGCTTCAAGCGGCACCGAGGGCGCCGGAGGAGCCGGTGGACAGGCTGAAGGAGCCGGTGGACAGGCCGGAGGTGGCGCCGCGACGACCGGCAGCACCAGCAGCATCAGCAGCAGCACCGCGACGACCGGCAGCACCGGCGGCACCGGCGGCGGAACGGTCGAGCCCGGGGAGGGCGGCGGCGGGACCGGCGGTGGCGGGGACGACACGCCACCCCCGACAGAGTTCGACAATCCCATCATCAAGTACGATGCGCCCGATCCGACGAGCGGTCCTGGAGACCAGATCTTTACCGCGGATGGCGCCGCCATGGTCTGGAACAACAAGGTCTACCTGTATACCGGCCATGACGAGCAGGTCGAAGGTGCGAGCGGATATCGCATGTTCGACTATCGGCTCTGGGCGTCGTCCGACATGGTCCGCTGGGAGAACAAGGGCGCGGTGATGCGCTACGATGTGTTCTCGTGGGCTCGCGGCGGCGACTCGACGGGCAACGCCAATGCGGGTCAGGTGGTCCACCGCGACGACAAGGACGGCAACCCGAAGTTCTACTTCTACGCGCCGGTGGAGGGCGGCCAGGCCGGTTACGGGATCTCGATCGGCGTCGCGGTCGCGGACAAGCCGGAAGGCCCGTTCCGAGACGCACGGGGAATCCCGCTCATCTTCCTGGACGACACCGAGGGCACGGCAGACCATTCGTGGCGAAACCTCGACCCCACGGTCCTCGTCGACGACGACGGCCGGGTCTACCTGTACTGGGGAAATGGGGTCCTGTACTGGGTCGAGCTCGAGCAGGACATGATCCACCTGAAGGGGGAGACCTACACGACCGACGGCAGCGGGAAGATGCAGAACCGCAGCCTCGGCAGCGCCCAGATCCACGTGCTCACGAACGTCCCCAGCTACACCGAGGCGCCGTTCCTCTCCAAGCGCGGCAGCCTCTATTACTTGACGTACGCCTCGGGGTTCCCGGAGACCATCTCCTACGCCACCAGCACGTCGCCGGAAGGGCCGTGGCAACATCGGGGCGTCATCCTGGACCGGGTGCCGAACAGCGACACAATCCACCAGTCGCTCTTCGACTTCAAGGGCGCCAGCTACCTCACGTACCACAACGCCGGGCTGCCGACCGGCGGTAGCTACCGGCGCTCGACCTGCGTGGATCGCGCCTACTTCAACGACGACGGGACCATCAAGAAGATCGTTCCGACGCACAAGTGATCGTTGCGAGCGCATCGCGTCGGATCCGGCGTTCCGGCTGTCCTGAGCGAGCGCGCCCTGCAGCACCGATGCCTGGATGGCGTCGCTCGGCCAGCTCGCCGGCAGGGCGCCGCTGCTGGCCAGGAGCACGCCGCCAAGCTGGCCCCGGCGGCGCGCTCAGCCGTCGATGCCCTTGGTCTGGTCGGGGCCCAGGATCTGGATGACGCCGCCCGACACGCACATCGGCTTGGCGGCCCGACCGGCGCGAGGCGGCCCTCGACCACGGAGCGACCGTTCCTGATACCCTGAGGTCATGGCGACAGTTGCGGCGCCCGACGCGCGCGAGCCTGCGAGGATCACGCTCGAGGCCTGGGCCGACCTCGACGAGGACGAGGCGGGGGAGCTCGTCGGCGGTCGGATCGAGGAGGAAGAGGCGCCGAGCGTCCTGCACGAGGCGGTTGGTCGCGTGGCTGATGCGCGTGCTCGGCGTGTGGGCGGCCCCGCGGGGCGGGCGCGTCTTCGGCTCCGAGCTCAAGCTCGGGATGAGAGCGCAGGACCGCGGCCGTAAACCGGATGTCTCGATGTACCTGCCGGGCGCGCAGCTCCCCGCGCGAGCGAGCCCGATGGCGACACGACCGCCCAGCGCCGTCATCGAGGTTATCTCGCCGCGACCGCGGGACGCGCGCCGCGATCGTATCGAGAAGCTGGGCGAGTACGCCAGGTTCGGCGTGCGCTACTACTGGATCCTGGATCCCCAGGTCCGCGGGCTGGAGATCTTCGAGCTCGGCCAGGATGGGCGGTATGCCGTCGCGCTCTCGGCCTCGGAGGGGGGCCACGTGGTGCCCGGCTGCGAGGGGTTGACGCTGGATCTCGACGCGCTCTGGAGAGAGCTGGATGAGCTGCCCGAGGACGAGGACGACGGCGGAGCCGGCACGGCGGCCGGCCGTTCTCCTTGAGGGGCGGGTCTCCGTCCGGCGGAAGCTCGGCCTCCAGCTCGAAATCCTGCACCACCGCCACGCCGTCGCCGAAGGGGTTGGCCACCCGCCCCCTCCCGCTGCTGCACCACGTGCGTGAGCTCGTGGTCGAGGAGCTCCTGGCCATAGCGCGTGTGCGGCTGGTAATGCTCCGGCGCGAAGTAGAGAGCAGCGCCGAGCGTGAAGGCGAGCGCCCCGATCGCGGTGGCCTCGGGGCCGACGTGGATCCGCACGTCGGAGAAGTCGGCTCCGAAATAGCGCGCTGTCGCTGGTGTTTTCCGGCTCCGCTCCTCGATCTTGGGACCACGTTGGCGTGGGGACCACGAGGCCAGAAGTCATCGAATGCGGGGCAGATCGCCAACACCGTACACATCGGCCGGGAACCATCTCTCTGCGTACGCGCGACGGCATTACGCGCAGCCGCACGATCGGTGTGCACAAAATCAGCCATTGCGGCGGATTTTACGCTGGCACCGTCCCTCGGTATCGATACGTTATGCCGCGTGAGCGCCCCGCCGCGACCGATCGGCGATCGGCACGATCGGCAGCTCGCGTGCACCAGACCCCTCTGGCCATGGCGTCTACCGCCGATAGAGCTCCGCATGCCGACGCTCGAGCACAATGGCATCGTCGAGATGTTCCGCGAGAATCCCGAGCTCGCACCCCATTTCATGGCGACTCTGTTCCATGTGGAGGTGCCGCCGCACACCTCCGCGGCGGTGGTCGAGTCCTCGCTCGATCAGCTCCTCCCGGTCGAGTACCGCGCCGATCTGGTGCTCGAGCTGCGCGACGCCGCCGGTGCGCTCGTGCTGGCGATCGTCGTCGAGGTTCAGCGCGAGGAGGATCGAGACAAGAAGTACTCCTGGCCGGTGTACGTCGCCGTCGTGCGCGCCAGGAAGCGCTGCGACACGGCCGTCCTCGTGGTCGCGACCGACCCGTCGTGGCCGCCTGGGCGGCGGAGGACATCGATCTCGGGCTGGGGCTCGGGCACGTCAAGCCGCTGGTGCTCGGTCCGACGGTCATGCCGGAGATCACCGATCCGGCCGAGGCGGAGAGAGAGGTCGAGCTCGCCGTGCTCGCGGCGGTGACGCACGGCAATGGCCCCAGCGGCATGGCCGTGGTGCTGGCGGCCGTCCACGCGCTGGCGCGGCTCCACCTGGACCATGCGGCGGTGTATTTTCAGATCATCTACGACGCGCTGCGCGAGCCCATGAGGCGGGCTCTGGAGGCACTGGTCATGGAGCGGCAGACCCAAGGCAAGGAGACGTTCCCCCCGTTCGCGCAGAAGATCTTCGAGCGCGGCATCAGCGAGGGCTTCCGTGACGGCGAGCGGAAGGGCTTCCACGACGGGGAACTCAAGGGGAAGCACGAGGGCGAGCTGAAGGGGAAGCGCGACGTGCTGTTCCGGCTCCTCGCGCGGGCGGGGATCGCGCTCTCGGACGAGCAGCGCGACCGCATCCTGGCGTGTGAGGACGGCGCCACCCTGGATCGGTGGGCGGAGAACGTGCTCGGGGCGAAGACCGCTGCCGACGTGCTCTCCTGAGCGAAGTCAGCATGCGTCGGGATGGCGGGTCGAGCGTGCTCCGGCGGCTCGCAACGAGCACCCGGCACCACCCCGGCGCCTGCGCGGCTGGCGTTCTCGTCACCTCGAGGCTGCCCGACGGCACGGCCCTGCGCCTCACCGGCCGCACCCGCTACACCCCAGCGCCCGCCCTCGCCATCGCGCCCCGCGCGCTCGCCACGGCCGCAAACCGCTCCGCCAGGTATTCCGCCACCCTCACATGCTGGCTGAACACCACGTTGAACCGTACATGCGGATCCGCCGCTCCATCCGCCATGAACGTCGCGCCGCGCGCCAGCAGGATCTTGTTCAGATAGGCATCCTTCACCAGCTCATCCACATCCACCCCGCGGGGCACTGCGCCCCATAAAAACAACCCCCCTTCACCCGGGTGATCCAGCAGCACCCCCGCCTCTCTCAGCCGCCGCCCCGCCGCATTCCGCGCCACCCCGAGCTTCTGCTGCAGCCGGTCGATGTGCTTCCTCCACCTGCCGGCCGACAGCACCTCCAGCAGCACGAGCTCGTTGAGCGCGCCGGTCGTCAGCACCGAGTAGATCTTCTCGCGCAGCAGCGGCTTCAGCCGCCCTGGCTCTGCCGCGATGTACCCCAGCCGCAGCGCCGGGCTCAGCGCCTTGCAGAAGCTCGAGTAATAGACCACCCCCTCCAACCCCGAGAGCTGCGCCAGCCGCGTCGGATGCCCGGGGTGGAAGTGACCGTGCACGTCGTCCTCGGCGATCAGAACTCCATACTTCTGCGCGATCATCAGCACGCGGTGCAGGTTCGCCGCGCTCGAGCCCCAGCCCGTCGGGTTGTGCAGCACGCTCTGGAGGAACATCAGCTTCGGCCGGTGCTCGCGGCACGCCGCTTCCAGCGCCCCCGGATCCACGCCGTCCGGCCTCCGCGCCACCGGCACGATGCGGCAACCCGCCTGCCGCAGACGCCCGAACATCAGGAAATACCCCGGGTTTTCCACCAGCACCGCGTCGCCCGGCTGAAGAAAGGCGCGGCAGATCAGGTCGATCGCCTGCGTCCCGCCCCACGTCGTGAGCAGCCGCCCCGCGTCGGCGGCGATGCCCTGCGCGCGCAGCAGCATCGCGATGCGCTCGCGCAGCTCGGGCAGCCCCTGCGGCGGGATGCGCGCCGCCATCCCGGCGTCGCTGCGGGCGAGCGCGCGCTGGAGCATCGCGGCGGGGATGGCGTCGCTCAGCCAGGTCGCCGGCAACGCGCCGCTGCTGGCCAGCAGCACACCGGCGCGCTGGTCGTTGGACTGCTGCGCCAGCCACACCGGCTCCTGCTCCTCGCCGGCCTCGAGCCACGCCTCGTCCGGCATGGCCGCGGCCGCCTCGCACACGAAGAACCCCGCCGTGCCGCGCGACTCGACCAGCCCGGCCGCGACCAGCCGATCGTAGGCCGCCACCACGGTGTTGGGGCTCACGCCGAGCTGGCCCGCGAGCTGGCGGATCGACGTCAGCCGCGCGCCCGGCGGCAACTGAGCGCCCTCGATCAGCGCGCGCAGCCGCGCCTCGATCTGGTCGGCCAACGGAACGGCGGAGTCGCGGTCGAGCGAGAACATGGGTCAGCGCAGGAACAGGAGCGCCAGCACCGCCAGCACGCCGGCCATCATGCCATTGAACAGCCGCTGCCGTCGCGGGTCGGTCAGAAGACGCCGGATCGCCACGCCGAACAGCGCCCACGCCGAGATGCACGGAAAGGTGATGACGAGGCCGATGGCCGACACGAGCAGCGCGCCGCTCACCACCGGCATGCCCGCCGGCATGAACACGGAGGCGAGCGTGACCGCCTTGACCCAGCTCTTCGGGTTGACGGCCTGGAACAGCGCCCCCTGCGCGAACGACAGCGGCCGCGGCACCTCGGCGCCTTTCGCCACGACGCCGCCGGTCAGCCTCCACGCCAGCACCAGCAGGTACAGCGCGCCGGTCACGCGCAGCACGCCGTGCAGCACCGGGTAGGCGGTGAACAGCGCGCCCAGGCCGAGGCACGTGACGAAGGTCTGGACCGCGCCGCCCACGCTGATGCCGAGGACATGCGGCAGCGAGCCGCGGTAGCCGAAGTTGGCGCCCGAGGCGGTGAGCATCATGTTGTTCGGCCCCGGGGTGCTGGACATCACGAAGCAATAGGTCGCCAGCGGCAGCAGCTCGGTCATGGTGGGAGGCTCCGGTCACGTAGAGCCCAGAACGTAGACAGGCGGCGCTCGCCGGTGAAGGCACAGGGGCCGCGTCCCACGGAAGCACTGTGTCAGCCGTGAGACCGGTACAGCGCAGATCCCGGCGCGTCCCTGCTACCCTCGGAGCCGCGCAGCCGGACGAGGCTCGGGGCGCGGAGGAGACATGACGGACGACGCAGCGGCGCGCGCGGCGGAGAAAGAGGCGTTCTTCCGGCCGGAGAACGAGCGCGAGGGCTCGCGCTGCGAGAGCTCGAGCCCCACGGGGAAGTACAGGCTCGTGGTGTCGAGCTTCTCGACCGGAAGCGGCACCTGGGACTATGCCCAGGGCGAGGTCTACCGGACCGGCGCTGCTGACCCGATCGCCGTCGTGCAGCGGAACTTCGGGTCGTTCCCGTTCCTCTTCGTCGAGGCGCACCCGAACGGCCACGACTACCTGGTGTGCGGCGAGGACTACCAGGGCCAGACGGTGGTGGAGCTCGACACCGGGAAGCGCCGCGACCACCTGCCGGACGAGGCGAGGGAAGGAGTCGGCTTCTGCTGGGTGGACATGCGCTTCGAGCCGTCGGCCGCGCTGCTCGTCGTCGAGGGGTGCATCTGGGCGTGCCCGTACGAATTCCGCTTCTTCGACTTCTCGGACCCGATGTCAGGATGGCCCGAGATTGACGCGGACACGGCGATCGACGCCGATCGGCGCCCGCCGGCGTTCCACGCCGACGGGACGATCATCTGCTGCCAGTCCGCGCCCGAGGGTGAGGCCAGAGGCGACGAGACCGAGACGCCGATCGCCGCGACCCGGACGTTCCGGCGCGAGGGCATGAAGCTCATCCTAGAGAGCGAGTGGATCTCCGAGGAGGAGCAGGCGAGGCGCAAGGCCCGCGAGGAAGGGCGGAAGCGAGGTCCTTGATGGCGAGCGACGCGGGGCCCGCGGGCGCATGACGTCGCTCAGTCGCAGCCCCCGACGCTCCACATCCCCGGCGCCTCCACGTGCAGCGTCACGACCTCGTCCTTGTCGACCCCCAGCCCCTCCAGCGCCCCGGTGGTGCGGTATCCCAGGAAGAGCTGCTCGTCCCCGAGGTCCACGACCTGCTTCTGCGCCCGGCCGTGAATCTCATGCTCCGCCACCGACGCGGTGATCTCGTTGCACCCGAACGGCACGTAGCTGACGTGAGCGAGCATGATCGGCCCGGCCTCGTTGAACCCCGTGATCGAGAGCCCCGTGAACATCCCGTCCCCGTCGTCGCTGCTCGGATCCGTGAACGGCGTGAACGTCCGCTCGCCCTCCAGGTTGTAGAGGTTCGCCACCGAGCTCGGCGCGCCCGGGTTGCTCGCCATGAAGGCGACCTTCCCTTTGCTCGCTGATCTCGCCTCGTCGATCCGGTAAATCCCCACGCCGCCGGACACGTCCCCGAACCCGATCCACTTCTGCAGCCCGCGGTCGTATCCCTCGTTCTGCCGGTTCTCCACCAGGAAGTACTGGTCCGGATCCGACGTCTCGATCTTGTAGATCGTCGGATCCACGCTCTGCCCGAAGAGCTCCGCGCCGGCCGACTGGACCACCGGGATGTCCTGCGCCGGCGCCCCCGGCTGGATCACGGTCGGCGCCAGGAACCCGGCCTTGAGCCGGCTCCACGCGCCCATCGCGACGGGCGTCGAGCCGGCGGGCGATCCGGTCGTCGTGCCCCAGCTCCCGCTCGCCATCACGCACCACGCCCCGACCGGGGTCGGGCCCTTGTAGAGATCCGGCAGGCCGATCGCCGAGTGCCCGAGCTCGTGGACGATGACGCCCACCGTGGCCGGCATCGTGGTGGGCACGCCGCGGATCTTGTGGACCTGCCGCTCGCCGATCACCGCGTACCCGGAGAGGGCCTTCCCATCGAGGGTGATCGGCTCGTCGAAGCCCGTCGCGTGCGCCCAGACGGAGGGGGTCTTGCTCGTGTTCGAGGTCTCGTAGCCGGCCACGACGAAGAGCACGTTGAGCTCGTCGCCGCGGACCTTGCCGTCGCTGTTGGCGTCGAACGAGGCGAAGTTGACGAACGGATTCGCCATCACCAGCGCCTCCTTCAGGTAGGGCTGGAGCAGCGCGAAGTCCTTCTTGCTGTTCGGGTGCGCGAACGGCAGCTTGATCCGGACGATGCCGTCGTTCGCCGTGCCGTGCGTCTCCCGCGCGCGGATGAACGAGAACTTCCCGCGCGACATGTCGGCGTAATAGTGGTTCACCGAGCCAGGGAGGCTCCCGTACAGGGTGTCCTTCCAGGTCGCGATGTCGGTCCCGAAGCTGCCGGTGAACGCCCCCGGCGCGGTGATCCCGCCGCCCTGCGTGAACTCCAGCAGGATCGTGAGCAGCGGGCGCCGCACGCCGGTGCTCGCGGGCGGGGCCGCGAACGACCGCGCGGCCGGAGAACGCGCGATCGCCGCCTCCCAGAGGTCGTCGAGCGCCTCCTCGTCGATGCGCGCGAGCAGCGCCGGATCCACGGGGCCGCCCAGCGCGCGGAGATCGCGGACCAGCACGCCCGAGGGGACGAGGGCAGGGGTGCCGCGCGCGTCCGAGCCGAGCTCGGCGACCTCGTAGTCGCCCGAGAGGTCGTTGAGCACCACGACCGTGCCGTCCCGCATCCGGAGGTAGTCGAAGTGCTCGTCGCCGATCACCTCGGCGTGGAACATCGCGCCGGTGGGGTCGAGCGGGATCTCGCGCAGCCCCGGCTCGGCGATCACCGCGGCCGCCGGGCGGCTCATGCAGACGGCGCTTGCCAGCGCGGCCAGCGCGACCAGCCCGAGCCTCGCCCCGCGCCGCGCTCCGACGATCGCCCGCTGCTCCACCGTGTCTGCGCCGCTGTCACGAGATGTCATGTCCGCATCCTCCTCGATCCGCGTTTCGTCGCGTTCGAGGGGGCACATCGCAACGCGTGTGCCGCGCCCGGACGGCGCGGATCGCCGCGTTTTCAGGCCGATTCCGGCGTCTCCCGCGAGCGCGTCGCCGCGCGACGACACCTCGCCGGGACACCCGTCACGCGCGCATGACGGCCGCTGTCACGGCGGCGTTACAGCCGATCCCACCGTGGATCCCAGGAGCTGCGCGCCCGCGGTCCGTGCTCCCGCGGGCGCGCCGGTTCCGGGTTGACGCGCACCCCCCCAGGGGCACCATGGCAATCATGGGCGAGGATCCAGGGGCGACCTGCACGCTCACGAGCTTCGATCAGGGCCGCGCCCTGCGGCTCCCGGCCGTCACCGTGACGGTCACCCTCCCGGACGGGCGCACGCTCGCCGCGCCGCTCGAGCTGCGCCCGCTCATCGTCGGCGCGGGCGCCGACTGCGACATGGTCCTCGCCGATCCCCGCGCCTCGCGGCGGCACTGCGAGCTCCGGATGACCGAGCGCGGCGTGCTCCTCCGCGACCTCGGCAGCAAGAACGGCACGCTGGTCCGCGAGATCCGCATCGTCGAGGCCCTCCTCCCGCCGGGCGTCCCCGCCACGGTCGGCAGCTCCGAGCTCGTCGTCGGCGCCGCGGGGCCGCCGTCGGTGCTGCCGCTCTCCGGCGCGGACGCGTTCGGCGACGCGGCGGGCCGGAGCCTGACCATGCGCGCGCTCTTCGCGAAGCTGGAGCGCGCGGCGCCGACGGACGAGACGCTGCTCCTGCTCGGCGAGTCCGGCACCGGCAAGGAGGTCCTGGCGCGCGCGATCCACGCCCGCAGCCGCCGCAAGGACGGCCCCTTCATCGTCGTGGACTGCGGCGCCGTCGCCCCGAACCTCGTCGAGAGCGAGCTCTTCGGCCACGTCCGGGGCGCGTTCACGGGCGCGGCGGCGGCGCGGCCGGGGCTGCTCGAGCAGGCGAGCGGGGGCACGCTCTTCATCGACGAGATCGGCGAGCTCCCGCTCGATCTCCAGCCGAAGCTCCTCCGCGCGATCGAGGGGCGGCAGATCCGGCGGCTCGGGTCGAACGAGTGGGTGCCCTTCGACGCGCGGATCGTGGCGGCCACGCACAGGAACCTGCGCGCGAAGGCCCAGGACGGCTCGTTCCGGGCCGATCTCTACTTCCGGCTCTCGGTCGTGGAGGTCCACGTCCCCGCGCTCCGGGAGCGCAAGGACGACATCCCGCTCCTGGTCGAGCGGTTCCTCGCCGCGCGCGAGCCGCCGCGCGCGCTCGCGGACCTGCCGCCGGGCGCGCTCGCCCTGCTGGAGGGCCACGACTGGCCGGGCAACGTGCGCGAGCTCCGGAACACCGTCGCGCGCCTCGTCCTCTTCCCCGAGCTGCTCCACGAGATCGTCGGCGCCGGGCCGCCGGCGCCGCGCGGGAGCGCCGGCCCGGAGCCCGCGAGCCCCGCTCCCTCCGGCGCATCCGGCGCATCCGGCGCATCCCCCTCCGGCGCCCTTCCCGCGGGCGCGTCGTCCGCCGGCGCGGAGCCCGCCGCCCCCGCGGACGCCCGCCTCCGCCGGCTCCTCGAGCTGCCGCTGCCAGAGGCGCGCGAGATGGTGCTCGAGGAGCTCGAGCGCGCCTACGTCACCGAGAAGCTCCGCCAGCACGGCGGCAACATCTCGCAGGCGGCCGACGCGATGGGCGTCTCCCGTCAGCTCGTCCACCGGCTGATCCAGCGCCACGGCCTGCGCGCCCGATGATCCCGCCCGCGGACGCCGACGCGCCCTGCGCCGCCGCCCCGCCGGGGCCGCGCCGCGGCCGCGACGACGCCACCCTCACCGGCCCGGTCACGCCCCCTGCGCCTCGCCCCGGCCTCGACGAAGCGGGCGACGCCCCCGCCGCCGCGCCCGAGGCCACCCCCGACCTCGGCCTCGGCGAGGGCTCCTCCGGCCCCGCCGCCGCGCCGGAGGAGCCCTCGCCGATCCCGCCCTCGCTCCACGCCCGCTTCGAGGACTTCCACCTCCTCGGCCGGGGCGGCATGGGCGTCGTCTACAGGGCCCGCGATCTCCGGCTCGGCCGGCGCGTGGCCATCAAGCTCGTCCTGGCGGGCGCGCACGTCGACGGGACCTTCCTGCGCGAGGCCCGCGCCCAGGCGCGGCTCCGTCACGAGAACGTCTGCGAGGTCCACGAGGCCGGCGTCGCCGATCGCGTGCCGTTCATCGTGATGCGCTACATCGAGGGCCGCTCCCTCCAGGAGGCCCGCGACGACCTCACGCTCGAGGAGAAGGTGCGCGTCGCCCGGACCATCGCCGCCGCGCTCCACGAGGCGCACCGGATCGGCCTCGTGCACCGCGACGTGAAGCCGAGCAACATCCTGCTGGAGCGCGGCGAGGACGGGTCGCACCGCCCCTACCTCATGGACTTCGGCATCGCGCGCGACGCCGGCGAGGGCGGCGCGACCCTCACGGGCGCCGTCCTCGGGACCCCCGCGTACATGGCCCCCGAGCAGGCGGCCGGCAGGGTGCGCGCGCTCGACCGGCGGACCGACGTCCACGGCCTGGGCGCGACCCTCTTCGCGCTGCTCGCCGGCCGCCCGCCGTTCGTGGGGGGCACGGTGATGGACGTCCTCCGCCAGGTGCTGGAGGCCGACGCGCCGCCGTTGCGGGCCCTGGACCGCGACATCCCGCAGGACCTCGAGGCGGTGGTGGCGCGCTGCCTGGAGAAGGAGCCCGGCGCCCGCTACGAGTCGGCGCGGGCGCTCGGGGAGGATCTGCAGCGCTTCCTCGACGGCGATCCCGTGCTCGCGCGGCGCGCCTCCCTCGCGCGCCGCCTCGCCCGGCACGCGCGGCGGCACCGGGCGGCGGTCGCGGGCGCGGCCGCGCTTGTCGTCGCGGCGCTCGTCGTCGCCGGCCTGTTCGTCCGGAGCCGGCGCGCCGCGGCGGAGCAGGCGACGCTCGCCCGCGAGCTCGGCGAGACCGTGAAGGAGATGGAGCTCTTCCTCCGCGGCGCCCACGGGATGCCGCTCCACGACGTCGAGCGCGAGCGCGACGTGGTCCGCGCCCGGCTGAGGGCCGTGGAGGCCCGGCTGGCGACCGCGGGCGCGCTCGGCCGCGGCCCCGGGGAGTACGCGCTCGGCCGCGGCCTGCTCGCGCTCCAGGAGCCGCGCGCCGCGCTCGACCACCTCCGGGAGGCCGAGCGGGCGGGTTACCGATCGCCGGGGCTCGACTACGCCGCCGGCGCGGCGCTCTCGGAGCTCTACCGCCGCGGCCTGGAGGAGGCCCGCCGTGTCCGGGACAAGGCGCAGCGCGAGGCCCGGATCGCGGCGCTAGAGGCGGAGTACAGGGCCCCGGCGGCCGCGCACCTCCGCGCGGCGCTCGCCGGCGCCGGCGAGGGGCCCGCGGCGATCGAGGCGCCCGCGTACGTCGAGGGGCTGCTCGCGCTGGCCGAGGGCAGGCACGAGGAGGCGCTGGAGAAGGCCCGGGCCGCGTTCGCGGGGGCGCCGTGGCTGTACGAGGCGAAGAAGCTCGAGGGCGACGTGCTCTTCGCGATGGGGAGCCGCCACCGCCACGACGCCGTCGCCTTCGATTTCGAGAAGATGAAGGCCCACTTCGATCCCGCCGCCGAGGCGTACAGGATCGCCGCGGACCACGGCCGCTCCGACCCGGCGGTGCACTCCGGCGCGTGCGAGCTCTGGGCGCAGACGATGAACGCCGCCGGGAAGCGCCGCGACCCGATGCGCCCGAGCTTCGAGCGGGCGCGCGAGGCGTGCGGGCGGGCGCTCGCGGCGAGCCCGCGCAGCCCCGAGGCGCGCGTGAAGCTGGCCTGGGTCCACAGCGCGTTCGCCTGGTGGGTCGCGAGCAGGATGCCCCCGGGCGAGGACGCCGGGGCGGCGCTCCGCGAGGCGACCGCGCGCGCCGAGGAGGCGCTCGCCGCGAGCCCGGACGACGCCATGGCGCGGTACGTGGCCGCCGCCGTCTTCCGGGCGCGCGCGTACCACGCGGACCTCACCGGCCGCGAGCAGGGCGAGGCCCTCGCGCGCGCCATCGAGGGCTACGAGGCCGCGCTCCAGCGCGAGCCCGACCTCGCCTGGGCCCTCCACGAGCTCTGCGGCGTCCTCGCCGAGCGCGGCCGCTACGAGTCCCTGCGCGGCCTCGACCCGACGGGCTCCCTGGGGCGCGCCCGGGCGCGCTGCGACGACGTCCTCGCGCTCGATCCAGGCTTCGCCAGCGCGCGCACCTCCCGGCTGATCACCGGCGTCTACGAGGCCGAGCACCTCGCCCGCGCCGGCCGCTCTCCCGAGGAGGTCGTCGAGCGCACGCGCGCGGTGATCGAGGCCATGCGCCAGAAGGATCCATCGTGGACCGGGGCTCCGACCTGGCGGCTCTGGCTGGATCACGCGCTGGCGCTGTACGCGCTCGACGCCGGCGCCGATCCCGGCCCGGCGTTCGCGCGGGTGCAGGCGA
The DNA here is from genome assembly GCF_051474675.1 of Sorangium sp. So ce406. NCBI lineage: Bacteria > Pseudomonadati > Myxococcota > Polyangiales > Polyangiaceae > Sorangium > Sorangium sp. So ce406. The sequence continues at coordinate 4,514,112 of NZ_CP150340.1, forward strand.
GCGCGCGGGAGATGGCGCCGGGCGCGGCCGGCTATCCGGAGTCGCTGCGGGCGATGCTGGCGATGCTCGAGGCGCGCGTGCGGATGGCGGGGGGCGAGGATCCGGCGCCCGCGATCCAGGTCGTGCGCGAGACGCTCGATCGCCGCCTGGTCGAGGCGCCCTGGGACGTGTGGGACCGGGTGCAGCGCGCCGAGGCGGAGCTCCTCGCGTTCCGGTGGGGCGCGCAGCGGGGCCGTCCGGACGCGGCGCGGCTCGACGCGGCGCTCGTCCCGCTCCGCCCGCTGCTGCTCGGCGAGCCGCTCGCCGATCCGGCGCTGTACGCGGTGCTGGCGGAGATCCACGAGGCCCGCGCGGCGCTCCGGAGGGCGGGCCGCGGGCACGACGCCGCGGGGGGCCGCGGGCAGGACGCGGCCGACGACATCGCCGAGGGGCTCCGGCACGCGGGCGCGGCGCTCGGGCTGAACCCGCGCCACGACCGGGCGCTCGCCGCGCAGGGCGCGCTCTTTCGCCTGCGCGCCGTGGCGGCGCCCGACGCGGCCGCCCGGCGGGAGGCCACGCTGCGCGAGGTGGCGGCCCTCGAGGCGGCGATCCGCGCGAACCCGCTGCGCGCCCGGACGCTGGGCGCGCGCCTCGCCGAGGCGCGGCGGCTCACGGGCGAGGCGCCGGCCCGCGCCGCGCCCTGAGCCGCGCGGGAGCGCCGGGGCTCACTGGGGTATGGGCGTCGGGGGCGGCGGAGGCGGCGGAGGCGGCGGCGGTGTGGGGGGAGTCGGAGGCGTCGGGGCCGTGGGAGGGGGCACGCACCACTCGGGCTTGGGCTCCTTCAGCCACGTCATCGTGCACGCCTTGTGATTGCATTTGTAATGACCGTTCTCCGCCGGTCCCACGCGCACACAATCCGCGTTCAGCTCCAGGAGCCCCTTGTAATTAAGGCCGCAGCTACCTTTCTCGTAGCAGTACCGCTGCTCCAGCGCGGCCTCGGGATCCATCCCGCACCGGGACATGAACGAGCGCGTGGCGTAGACATCGACGGCGGCGCCGGACGCGGCGTCCGCGCACCAGACCGCCTCGGGGTAGATGAACGGGTCGTGATCGCCCTCGTCGTCCTCGACGTTGAGGCCCGTGAGCAGGACGTTGACGCCGTCGGTCTTGTCGTTGACGAACGCGATCACGCACTCCAGCACGTTGTCCTTCACGTGGTCGGCGAGGCCCTCCTTGATCCAGCCCGACGCGTCTTTCACCATGCCCAGCCCCTTGTAGAGCGTCCCGTTGTGGGTCACGGCGGTGCCGCTCGCGAGGGCACAGCGGACCGCATGGTCGAAGACCTCGTGGCCGGGCACCTCCGCGCCGTCGCCGTCGCCGCCGCCGCCTGCGCCCCCGCCGCCCACGCCCTCGCCGTCCGGGCCGTCGAGGAGCCCGGTGGCGAGGACCACCGGGCTGATGGTGCCGTCAGCCTGCAGCAGCGGGCGTCCCAGCGCGCGGACCAGCGGCTCCTTCCATGTGTGCCACGCGCGCTTCGGGGTGCCGTTGGTGTCCTCCGATCCAGGCTTGCCCGCCATCGCCCTGAGCCCCGGCCCGGCGAGCTCGCCCTCGATCTGCGACGCCGGCCCGCACGCCGCCGGGAGGAGCCCGACCGCCATCATCATCCCGAGCGCAAAGACAGAGCGCTTCATTGCGATCTCCTCATCCAGAGAGTTTCAAGCCGCCGTTCCGGCGCGTTCGCCGGCCAAGAATGCAAGGGGTCAATGCTCGCCGCCCCGCGCGCCGAGGTAAAGAGCATCCGCCGTGCCACGCCCGCGAAAGGCGCGACAACGGCGGATCGCCCGCGCCCGTCCCGTCGAAGCGGTACGGCGGCGTAACGGCGGCGCGACAGGTGACCGGCGCGCGGACAGCGGCTGTCACGCTGCGGTGACAGCGCGCCCGGAGGGCGGGGCCCCCGTCCTCACCTGGCACATGCAACCGCACGCCGGTGAGCGCGCCGAGGGTGGCAGATGGACGGAGGCCCGCGTACTTGACTGGACCGGTTCGCGTGTGGTCCAAACGGTGGGGGATCCCCGATGATCGCGCGCTCCGGGCGCGCCGCGGGACGAAGGGGTGGATTCATGGGCGAAGAGCAACGCTGGTTCGACGACCTCCCGGTGATCGGCCGCCTGCCCCCCGAGCAGCGCGCCGCGGCGCTCCGCGCGCTCGATCCGCCGGCGGAAGCCGAGGTGAAGGCGCAAACGAAGGGGTTCTTCGCGTCCGTGCCCGACCCGTGGGAGCACACGTCGCACGCGTTCGGCTTCCTCCCGCCGGCCGCCGCTGGCTCGGGCCTCGTCGACGTGCAGCCCGCGAGCCAGATCAAGGCCGATCCCGCGCTCCAGAACGCGCGCATCGCCGTCAGGCTCGACCGCCTGCGCGTCGCCGCGTACCCGGGCCGCGGCGTGCACCGGATCCTCTTCGATTTCTACGCCAGGAACCAGCGAGAGGGCGGGGAAGACGACCTGCACTTCAACATGGTCCTCCGGGCGCAGCAGGGGCAAAGCGCCGCCGTGGTCGGCTACCCCATCTTCCTCGGGCTGGGCGTCGGCGCCGGCGGGGTGGGCTTCCGCTGCCACACGGTCAACGTCAAGAACGAGCAGGACGAGGCGCTCCTCGGCGTCCTCGAGTCGGACTCCATGCGGCGGGGGCTTCAGCTCCTCTCCACCGTACAGCCCGCGCTGGCGCCGCTCTCGACGATGGCCGTGGGGATCACCCGCGCGCTGGCCGGTCGCCATCGCAACGTCTCGGTCCAGGATTTCTACCTGGGGCTCGATTTCGGCGGCTCGGCGACCGGCGCGCGGCTCCGCGAAGGCACCTATTTCGCGGTCCAGGCGCCCGAGGAGATCACCGCGTCGTGCTGGCAGCAGTGGGCCTACAACGCGCAGGGCCAGCACCTCGTGGCGCGCGACAACCCGGCGGTCCCCATCGCCCATAACTACATCGCGTTCAGCGTCTCCCGGTATCCGGCTTGATGAGCGCCGCCTTCTCGAGCGGGTACGCGTTGCTCGTGGGCGTCGGCGGCGACCTCCCCGTCACGGCCAGGGACGCCGAGGACCTGGCCGCGCTGCTGCGCGACCCTGCGCGCGCCGGTTACCCGGACGACCAGGTCGACGTGCTCACGGGCCCGCAGGCCACACGGACGGGGATCCTGGCGGCCCTGGACCTGCTGGCCCAGCGCACCCTGGGCGATCCCGAGGCGACCGCCATCATCTACTACTCGGGGCACGGCGGTCGCTTCGGGCCTACCGCGGAGATGGCGAGATACTACCTCTTGCCCCACGGCTGGGACGAGGCGCGGCGCGATGAGACCGGTGTCTCGGGCGACGAGCTCACCGCGCGCATCCGCGCGGTCCCCGCGAAGCGGCTGCTCGTGCTGCTCGACTGCTGCCACGCCGCCGGCCTCCCGAGGCCCAAGGACGGCGCGAGCGTCGCGGCGTTCGCGAAGTCCGGCCTGCCGGAGATCGACGGGCTCCGGAGCGGCGCGGGGCAGATGGTCCTGACCTCGTGTCGCGGAGACGAGAAGTCGTACATCCGGCAAGGCGCCTCGAACAGCGTGTTCACCGCGTGCCTCCTCGAGGCGCTCCAGGGCAGCGCGCCCTCGTACCTCGGCTTCGCGTGGGCGCTCGACGTCATAAGCTACCTCCTGCGCGAGGTCCCGGGCCGCGCGCCCGCGTCGCAGCACCCCGTCCTGAGCTGGGTCGACAGGACCGAGAGCTTCACGCTGTGCCGGGTGCCTGCGGCGAAGGGCGCGGCCGCGCCGGCGCCGGCGGCCGGGTGGAGGCGCAAGCGCGTCCAGCTGGAGATCGACAGCCTCATGCCCGCCTTCGAGCTCCGGCGTACCCTGATCGGCCGGCTGCGGACCGCCCGCGCGCTCTCCACCGATCCCGCGGAGCAGCTCCGGATCGAGCGCCAGATCGACGACGCCGAGCGCGCGGCGGAGTCCGATACCCAGCGGCTCGATCGTCTCCACGCAGAGCTCGGCGACGCCTAGCGGAGCGAGGGCAGGGGTGATCGAGGCGCTGCTCCAGTCCACCATCGACAGGATCTTCGACGTCCTGAAGCGGCTGCGGAGCGAGCACGTGACCGCGCGCCCGGAGCAGCAGCTCGCCCTGGAGCGCCGTATCCAGGAGCTCGAGGGCACCGTCTCCGAGCTCGGGGAGCTGCACGACGGGCTCGACGCCCTGCTCGCCTGCTGCCTGGACCGCGAGGACCACGTCCGCGATCTGCTCACGAGGGAAGTGCGCCTCCGCGCGGCCCACGCCGAGAACACCGACGAGGCGTCGCGGCTCCAGTACGAAGGGCAGATCGCGGAGCTGAGGTCCCAGCGCGACGGTGTCGCGCGGGAGCAGTTCGCGCGGGTGATCCGCGCGCTCGACTTCGCGCGGCAGCGATCCGAGTTCAAGCGGCGCCTGGACGCGCACCGGCTCGCGTCGGTCCTCATCCAGGGCGACTCCGAGCACGGCCTGTACTGGCTCTCTCACCGCCTCCGCGACCTCGTGCGCCCCGGAAAGCCGATGATCCTGCGGCACTCGTTCCGCGCGGCCGCCGTGGATCACTCGCTGGACGGCCTGCTCGCGGGGCTCAGGCGCCAGCTCCGGCCGAAGGTCCAGGACGCCGATCTCACCCGCTGCGTGGTCGACGAGATCTGCAGGCTCTGGCCGCAGCAGAGCGTCGTCCTCGTCCTCGACAACGTCGATCTGCTCGGCCCTGCGGGCCTCACCGCGCTGCTGGACGGCCTCTGGTCGCCGCTCATCGACGCCGCGGAGGCTCGCGCGCGGCCTCCGGGCAAGACGTGCATCGCCGCCTTCCTCCTCGTCCACACGAGCGTTCCGGGCGCTCCTCCCGCGCCCGCGCGGCAGGACGACTCCCCCCGCAGGCCGCTCCGGATGGATCTCCCGTGCTTCGACGTGAGGGTCCTGGAGGAGTGGATCAACGCGCACATCGCCGGGGGCGTGCCGCCCCACCTGAACGATCCCGACCTGCTGTTCGACATCCTCGAGGAATGCAGCGGCGTGCCGTGCGACGTCGTGGACGAGCTCTGTCAGCGGTGGCCCTACGATTGGTATCGCCAGAGCGATCTTCAGAAAGAGTGGTTTCAGCCATGAGCCAGCCCAGACGATCCTATGAGGGACGCGAGCCCGCGCCGGGCGGAGGCCTCGGCGTTCGGCCCTACATCCCCAGCCCGGAGCTCGTGGAGGCGGTGCGCATCGCCCAGCTCCTCGAGCGCCCGCTCCTGCTCAAGGGCGAGCCCGGCTGCGGCAAGACGCGGCTCGCGGGCGCGATCGCCGCGGAGCTCGGGCTGCCTTATTTCGAGTGGCACGTGAAATCCACGAGCCGCGCGCGCGACGGCCTGTACACCTACGACGCCGTGGGGCGCCTCCGCGACGCCCAGCTCGTCGCTGCCCGCCTCGTCGAGCCGCGCGACGACCGCAGCTACGTCCGCCTCGGCCCGCTGGGCCAGGCGTTCGTCGCCGAGCAGCCGGCCGTGGTGCTCATCGACGAGATCGACAAGGCCGACATCGATTTCCCCAATGACCTGCTCGTCGAGCTGGACGAACGGCGGTTCCGGATCGACGAGATCGACGAGACGAAGATCGCGAAGCACGCCCCGCTCGTGGTCATCACCAGCAACGACGAGCGCGACCTGCCGGACGCGTTCCTGCGGCGCTGCGTCTTCCACTACCTCGAGTTCCCCGGAGAGCAGCAGCTCTTGACGATCGTCCGGGCCCATTTCCCCGCGCTGAAGCAGGACCTCCTCGACGCCGCGATCCGGCGGTTTCGCGAGCTCCGCGCGAGGATGGCGGCGGAGAAGGGCGAGGGCGGCAAGCGCGTCGGCACGAGCGAGCTGCTCGACTGGGTGCGCGTGCTCGCGGCCCGCCCGGAGGACGAAGCGCTGCGCCTGCTGGCGGGGGCGCTGCCGTTCCCCGGCGTCCTCCTCAAGAGCTGGGACGATCACGCGCGCTTCGCGAAGCGCGCGGCCGACGAGGGCGCGCGGTGAGCGGCGGGGCGACGCCCGGGCCCGCGCCGCCGCTCGCCGCGGAGGAGCTGCCCCTGTTCGAGCTTTTCCAGGACCTGCGCGAGGCAGGGCTCTCGCTCGGCACCCGCGACTACCTGGAGCTCCTGCGGGCCCTGCGGATGGGCGAGGGGCTCGACGACACGCGGGCGCTCTTGCGCCTGTGCCAGCTCCTCTGGACGGGGACGCGCGAGGAGTCCCGGTTGCTGGAGCGCCTCTTCGATCGCACCGTCGAGGCGGCCGCCCGCCGCATGCGACCGGCGCCGGAGCCAGCCGCCGTCGCGCCCGAGCCCGCGCCGCCGCCGCCCGCGTCGGCAGCAGGCTCCCCCGCTGCGCCGCCGCCGGCCGCGGCGCCTGCTGTCGGCGCCGCGCCCGCCGCGCCCGCCGCGACCGAGGCGCGCCCGCCGCCGCGCGGCCGCGCGCTGGAGCTGGCGCTGGCGATGCTCCGCGGCGCGCCGGGCGAGGTCGAGCCGACCGCCCTGCGCCGCGCGCTGCCGGACGAGTACCTGCCCGTGAGCCCCCGGCAGATGCGGCAAGCGTGGCGCCGCCTGCGCCGCATGGAGCGCCGGGGCCCTCGCACCGAGCCCGACGTCGACGCCACGCTCGCGCAGATCGCGCGCGACGGCGTGTTCCTCGGCCCCGCGCTCGTGGCGCGTCGGACCAACGTGGAGCGCCTCCTCCTGCTCGTGGATCGGCACGGGTCCATGACGCCCTTCCAGGTGCTGACGCGGCGCCTCGTGGAGACCGCGCGCCGGGGCGGCCGCCTCGCGCACGTGGGCGTGTGGTACTTCGACAACACGCCGCTCGAGCTCGACGCAGGGCTCGCCGTCCACCGCGAGGGCGCCGGGGGCGAGCTCGTGCTCCTGCGGGACGTCCTCTCCGCCGGCCCGCGCGCCGTCACCGGTGCGCTCGTCGTCAGCGACGCCGGCGCCGCGCGCCGCGCGTACTCCACCGAGCGCATCGAGGCGACCGGCCGCTTCCTCGGCGAGCTCCGCGCCCAGCTCCGGCGGGTCGCCTGGATCAACCCCGTCCCGCGCCATCGATGGCCGGGCACCAGCGCGCAGGCCGTCCGCGCGGTTATCCCCATGTTCGAGGCCGATCGCGCCGGCCTCGACGCGGCGCTCCGCGTGCTGCGCGGCCGGCGCCCCCATCCGCACGGAGGCCCCTGAGGTGCAGCCCGAGCCTCGCCGCCGGGTCCGCCCGGACCGCGTCTCGCGGCTCCTCGACGCGTTCCGCGCGCGCTTCGGCCCCGCGCACGAGCTCTTCGCCTGCCATGCCGCCTTCCCCGCGGCGCTGACCCCGGAGCTCGCCTACCAGCTCTGGGCGGCGTTCCGCGCCGACGTCCGGGGCCAGCCGCTCGGGGTGCCGTGGATCGCGGTCGCCGATCTCCTCCTGTCCTCGCTCTGCGCGGAGATCGGCGAGGAGCTCTACGAGATGGCCCCCGACGTCCGCGCCGCCCTGCGCCGCCGGCTTGTCGAGGAGCCCCGCTTGGGCCCGCAGCGCGTGCAGGAGCTCTCGGGGTTCCTGATCGATGCGGCGGCGGCGGCGCTGTACGCGGAGGATGCCTACGACCGGACCCTCGCCCAGACGCAGCGCCTCACGGCGCTGGCGTACGGCGCGCCCGAACGGACCGCGGCGCTGCTCGTGGGCATGCTGGCGGAGCTCGGCGCGGACGATCTCGCGTCGTGGATCCGCATGGCCTCGCTGATCGAGGGCCTGGCCGAGCCGCTGGCGCAGTTTCCAGCGTTGCTGCAATTTGCGCAGGCCATGGCGGCGTGGGGCCGCGGGGAGCCGCGGCCGCTGGCGGCGTTCGTGGCGGAGCATGGCCCTGCGACCGAGGTGGCGGGCGTGCGCCTGGCGGTGCCGGTGCCGGTCGAGGCGATCGCGGAGCGCGTTGACCGCGGCCCGGAGACGGTCCTGCCGGGCGCCCCGGGGCCGGCGCCCGCCGCGTCGCCGAGGGGGCTGCGGGTGCTGGTCGCAGGCGCGGGGAGCTTTCCGAGCCTGTCGCTCGACGACGTGACGACCTGGGCCGCCGAGGCGCTCGGTGAGGCGCTCGCCGACGCGGGCCATGGGCTGCTGACGGGCGGCTACCCCGGCGTGGATGAGGTCACGGCGCGCGCGTTCACCGCGCAGGTCGAGCGCCTCGGGCGCCCAATCGAGGGGCACCTGGAGCAGGTGGTCCGCCGCGGCATGCAGCCTGTCTTCCGGGGGGGGCGCGTCATCGAGGTCGCGGCCTCGCCGCGCGAGGGGTGGACAGAAGAGGTGCTCCGCCGCTGCGACGCGCTGGTCATCGTCAGGGGCGCCGAGCTCGTGGCGGCGCTCGCGACCGCCGCGAAGGAGCGCGGCAAGCCGGTGATTCCGCTGCCATGGACAGGCGGCGTCTCGCAACGGATCGCTGAAGCCCTGCGGGCGCGCCCTCCGGGCCCGGATGCGCCCGTGGCGACACAGGCGCGCGCGCTCCGGCTGCTGGAGAGGGGGCCTCGGTTCAAGTCGGACACGCGCTCGCTGGTGGATCGTGTGATGGCCGTGCTGGCGCTGCACAATCCCGCGGCGAGATCGAATTACAATCTCCTCGCGTCCGGCATGGCGAGTCTCGTGGGGGCTCTGCAGGTGCAGGTCTACGCATCGCTCCCGATCGAGTCGTATCGGGCCCACACGCCGCGCGCGATCGAGTTGTTGATCGACGAGCTCCTCAGGGCGACCGGCGCGCATGCCGTGTCGACTGCGGCGCCCACGGCTCCAGCGTCAGTGTTCCAGGAGGCGCTCCAAGTAGAGCTCCAGCGGATCGAGGCGACCCTGCCGGCCATGGCACCCTGGCTGGTCGAGGATTGGCTGACGCTCCATGGCGCGGAGGGCTGGTCCCCCCGGGAAAGGGTGCTCGCCCTGCTCACGCCGCTGCTCGCGCGGCACGCGCAGCCGCTCGCCCGCGGGGCGATCGGCCGCGCCTTCGACGACGGCGTGGGCGCCACGGCCTCCGTCCCCGAGCTGGACCCCGCGTATCTCGCCTGGATCCAGGCGACGCGGCACGTCCTCGGGTCCGACGAATATCAGCGGTGGGTCCAGGACATCGCCGTTCGCTGGGCAGAGGCGTGCCTGGCAGCGCCGTCGCCGATGGAAGGCGACCGCATCGCCCTGGGCATCGAGCGCGCCCTCCGGGCCGCCGAGCTCGCGCCGCGGCTGGACCTGGTGCTCCCGCTCCTCGCCGCCGATCACGCGGCCGTGCGCGTCGCGGGCTACCTCGTCTGCCGCGCGTACCGTCTCCCCGTCGCCGCCGAGGCGCTGGACGCGTGCCTGCAGCGGGAGCGACTGGAGATGGAGGGCGCTGCGACAGCGCTCCGGCAGCTCCTCGCGTGCTACGAGACGCTGCCCGGGCTCGACCAGGGCGCGGCGGCGCGACGTGCGGTGGCAGGGCTCGTGCTGACGGCGCGGCTGCTCGACACGCAGGAGCGCTCGGACGCAAACCGTGGCTGTCGAAAGCGCGTCTTCGCGCTGATGGAGGGCCGGTTCAAGGCGGCATGGACGCTGCTCGACCGCATCGAGGCGAGCGCGAGGCGCTACGAGGAGCTCCGGCGCACGACGCCCGCTGGCGCCGAGCGGACGGCGCAGCTCGACGGCCTGGTCTACGAGCTCTGCGAGACGCTGAGGAGCGCGGCGCTCACGCCAGCGGAGCTCTCGGAGAGGTTCAACGCCGGCGGGGATGGGGACAGGATCGTCGCGCTCGCGGGCGTGTTTGTCGACCCGGGCGTGTTCGTCGACCCGGATCCCGCCTGCTTCGATCTGGTGATGCGGGGCATCGTCCGGGCATCCTCCGATTTCGAGCAGTTCTGGGCGATGCAGGCCGCCGAGGCGATGCTCTCGGCGCTGGACGGCGCCTCGCTCGGGGCGCTTCGCGCGGCCCTGGAGCAGGAGATGAGCGGCGCGCCCGGGACGCGGATGAAGGAAACCAGCGTCTCCCGGCGCTCGCTGGCGCACGAGCTCCTGCGGCGCATCCAGGAGATGCTCGGAGCGGGACAGGGCGGGCTGGCGATCTCGACCAGGGAGTCCGCGCGGCGCCTGACGCTCGACATGGTGTTCATCCCACCGGGGCGGTTCTTGATGGGCAGCGAGGCGAAGGAGCCCGGCGCGCTCGACGACCAGCACCCGCGCCATGCGGTGGTGATCGCGGCGTTCGAGATGGCGCGGGTGCCGGTGACCCAGCGGCAGTACCGGGAGGTGACGGGAAAGAGCCCGAGCACGATAGAGGGCGATGAGCTGCCCGTGATCGACGTGAGCTGGGAGGACGCGATCCGCTTCTGCAACGCCCTCTCCGAGCGGGATGGCTTGACGCCGGCATACCGGGTCGAGGGCGGCGAGGTCCAGTGGGATCGTGGCGCTGACGGCTACCGCCTGCCCACGGAGGCCGAGTGGGAGTACGCGGCCCGGGGCCACGACGGCCGGGCCTATCCCTGGGGCAACGCGCTTCCCTATGACCAGCTCTGCTGGGACGGGCACGACGACGAGCTCGGGCGCGGCAAGCGCGCCGGCCCGAGCGCCGTCGGAATGCATCCGAGCGGCGCTTCGCCGTTCGGCCTCCTGGACATGGCAGGCAATGTCCAGGAGTGGTGCTGGGATCGCTACGGTCCGTACCGAAAGACGACGGAGCCTGACGTCGACCCGACAGGCCCGGCAGAAGGGGAAGCCCGCGTGCTGCGCGGGGGATCGTGGCGCAGCGTGCGCCCTGCGCATGTGCGCGCGGCCGACCGCGCCCGCCATGAGCCATCGTGGCGTGACAGCCGCGTCGGCTTCCGCTGCGCGCGTGGACCCATCGAGTGAACGCAGGTCTCGGGCGGCAGGAGCGAGCGCGCGTCTGGCCTGTATGCCTCAGCCCCGTCCCCGGGCGGGCGCTTCGTTCACCGGTTGCCGTGCCGGAAGAGTCGATAGGCCTCGATCCACTCGAAGCCGCCTGGCGGAGGCTTCGGCAGCGATAGATCCAGGACCCGGATGCGCTGCACACGCGCGCCGCGCTTGCATGTGGCCATGATTCACGGCGCGACGAGGGGAGTCTGCGTCTCCAGCGGATCGATCCCCCGCAGCACCGCCGCCCCGTGCGGGCCGGCGCGGCGGCAGCCTTCCTCGACCGAGAGGCCGTGGGCGAGGAAGAACGTGAGCGCTCCCGCGAAGCTGTCGCCGGCGCCATAGTCGCCGACCACCCTGGCAGGCGCGGGCGGCGCGTCCACGAGCGTCGTGCCCCCGTCGCGGAGCACGCGCACCGGCCGCGGACCATCGGTGAGCACCAGCGCGCTCGGGCGCGGATCGTAGGCGTCGAGCGGCGCGTTCTCGCGCGGATCCTCGACGCTGCCGATGACCACCTCGGGCGCGACCGCCGCGGCCCGGAGCGCCGCGCTCCTGCGGGCGGTCACCACGAGCCGGCGCGCGGCGCGCGCGAGGCGCAGGCTCTCGGGATCGGCGCCGGTGAAGTACACGGCGTCGCAGTCGGCGAGGAGAGACCAGGGGAGGGGATCGGTCGCCGCGGGCTGGAGCGGGCTCCCGGTGACGATGATGGTGCGATGCCCGTCGGCGTCGACGACGATCACGACGCGCGGGTGGTCCACGCCGCGCCGCGCTGCGTGGATGTGGACGCGCTCGTTCGCGGCCCGGATGCGCTCCTCGACGGCCCGCGCCGCCTCGTCGCGCCCGAGCGCCGTGAACAGGTGGACCTCGGCGTCGCTCCGGCAGAGCTGCGCGAAGGCGACGCCGCCGCCCCCGCCGGGCAGGAAGCGCGTGTCTTGCAGGTGGACGATGTCGCCCGATCTCGGGATGCCCTCGGTGCGTCCGAGCGTCACGTGCTCCACGTGGCCCACAACGGCGATGCGCGGCGTCGTCATGCGGCTCGACATAGCACGGCCGCGCGGCGCGCAAGCACCGCCGCGCCGCGCGCAGCCGGCGGGCGGGCCGGCTGCGCGCGCCGAGGCTCACCGGGACGCGCTCACTCCCAGAGGTTCTGCATCACGTCGAGCGAGTCCACGTGCCACACGAAGAGATCGTCCTCGATGTAGTGCTCGTGCAGCTCGGCGCCGCACATCACGTAACCCTGGAGCGGGTCGCAGTGCGGGGCGCCGAAGAGGTGCCCGGTCTCGTGGACGGCGATGACCTGACTGCGGTTCAGCGACAGGTCGAAGCCGAACAGCCCGCTGACCTGCACGCCGAGCCACCCGCAGGCGCCGCCGCCGCCGAGCTCCGGCGTGAGGCCGACCAGGATGTCGAACCCGTGGTGATCGGGATCGGTGTAGTTGCCACCGGCCTCGTCGATATCCCAGTCTCGCGTCAGCCCGAGGGCCGTGCGCGCATAGGCGCCGACATGCTCGCAGAAACCGCCGCTCGACGGGTTCGAGGGGAGCCCGCCGATCGTGTGGAAGACCTGACGGACGCCCATCATCTGATCGAAGCCGCCCTGATGAAGCGCGTAGGTGCCGGAGCTCGATCCGGGGCTCGAGGGCGTGAACAGCTCGCTCGGCCTCGTGAACGCCTCGACAAGGTAGGCCTCGGCCGTGCCGGTGTACCCGATGGCGTTCAGGTACGCCTGGTCATAGACCACCGCATTGAAGATCACGTCGCTCGCGCCGATCGAGAAATTCTTGCCGGTGAAGGTGTTGTCGACGGACGCCGGGCCGCCCGCGGGCTCGACGCTCACGCCGGCGAGGGTGTAATCGCCGCGGCCGAGGGCAAACCGCTTGGCCTGCGCCGCGTCGACGAGGATCGGCCCCGACGTGAGCGTGACCTGCTGCGTCGCCCCGGCGGCGAGCGTCACGCTGACGGTGCCGGCCGAGACGCCCGTGAAATCGTTGAACCGGGCGCTCGTGAGGAGCGGCCGGAGCTCGACCGTGCCCGACGTGGCGCCGGTGTTGGTCACCGTGAGCGTGATCTTCAGCGGCTCGCCCTTCACCGGCGCCGCGCCCGACGCGTTGGTCACGACCGCGGCCGTGACATCGGCCTGGATCTGCGGAGCCACGTTGACGGCATCGAGCCGATCCAGGAGGTGCGGCCCGCTGCCGGACGGCACGTTGAGGCTGATGGAGAACGACAGGTCCGACGCCCCGCTGGACAGCGCCTGCTGGACGGCCGGGGGCACGTCGAACGCGAGCCGATGGAACGTGCCCTGCGCGAGGCCTGTCAGCGGCCTGGTCCCGAGGCTCTGCCACACGTTCTTCGACGGCGCCTGCACAGCGAGCGTGACCTCGCCGGCCCACCAGGGGTTCGGCTGCTGCGCCGGCACGCGCACGTCGAGCGAGACAGCGCTCTTGATCGGCTCGGTGATCGAGAGCGGCGCGCTCTGGATCACCGTGAATGCCGCGTTCGCGACCGAGAGCGCGCTGCTCCCCTCGCTGCGCGTGGCGCTCAGCGACAGCGAGCCCGCGCTGGCCGTCCATCCGCTCAGCGTCTCGAACCCGAGCGCCGCCGCCGCTCCGGCGCTGAGCGCCGAGTCAGCCTCCCCGCACTCCTCGCACGTGGCCGCGTCCTCCTCGACGACGCAACCCGGACCAAGGACACCCACGCACACCGCCGCCGCTGCGTACAGATAACGCATTCGAATCCTCCTCGAGCCAGCGTGGCCAGGCGCGACAGGCGCCCCGGCTCACGACGGCTCGATAGGTATCGTTCTGTGGGCGGTCAAGACACGCCCGCGGAGCGCATGACCCCATGAAACCAGCATGGGTGTTCGATGAAGTAGTGTTAAGAGCTATTGCTCTTCGTCGCGGCGGCTCGCGCCGCCAGCATCCAGGCCGGCGCCCACCAGTACGGGTAAAGCAGCCGGCGCTCGACGCGCGCGAAGCCGGCCTCCTGCAGCAGCGCCGCCCAGTCGTCGATGGGGTGCTCGAACGTCGTGCGGGTGGCGCCACGGTCCGCGTAGCCGAAGAGCACCGGCATCAGGAAGCCCTGCGCCACCACCTCGAGATCGGCGCCGGCGTACTCGGCCAGCCCCTCGCGGTAGCGCTCGAGCACGTGTCGCACGGTGTCCGGCGCGAGCGGCTCATCCATGCGCGGCGCGTCGAACTCGGCGACGAGCAGCACATCGCAGTGCGCGCGCGCCCAGCGGAGCAGCGCCGGCCTCTCGGCCGGAGCGATCGCGTGCAGGCAGAAGGTCGCCTGCGCCACCGCCCAGCGCCGCGACGCCATGCCGGGGTCCGCCGCCAGGTCCTGCAGCCGCCCGCCGAACGCCTCGAAGGCGACGCCCCGCGCCGAGAGCGCCGCGGCGCACCGCTCGAGCAGCGGCGCCGCCGGCTCCACCACCGTCACCCGCCGCACGGCCGGCGTCAGCGCGGGCAGCAGCGCCATCCCATCACCGGCGCCGATGTCGAGCAGATCGAACGGCGCCTCCGGGTACTGGCTGGCCAGCGCCGCGCTCGTCTCCCGGTACAGAGGCACATTGCCGCCCCCGCGGATGAAGGCGGCGAATCCCTCGGCGGACACATAGACGTTGCGCTTCCCCTCCCGGGCGACCCGGGCGAGGTGCGCCGCGGCCGCCTGGAACAGCACGTCCCCCGGCGACGCCTGCGCGGCGCGGGCGGCGAAGGCCGCCGCGTCCGGATAGCGCTCGTCGGAGAACGCCAGCATCGCGAGGTAGCAGAGGTCCTCCGGCGACGGCGCCGCCGCGGCGGCCGCCGCGGCGTCGAGCCCGCCGGCGCGGTGACAAGCCCAGATCCGTTCCAGCATGGTTCTCCTCTCGGCGCGGAATCGCCTGCTCGGCGCTCGAGCGGAGCCGGAGAGGGGCGCCGAGCGCGGAGGTCATGGCCTTGCCGTACCACGACCCCGCGCCCGCGGTCTCGATCCGCGGCGGCGGGTTGAAGGTGCCGTTCCCGAATACAAAGTTGACGGAGACGACACGCCCGGACCGGGCGACGCACGCGAGGCGCTTGCACCGCCCGGTCCGGGGCGCGCCTCAGAGCATCATCCCGCCGGACGCCTCGATGCGCTGGCCGTTGATCCACCCGCCTTCGGGCGACAGGAGCAGCGCGACCGCGCCGCCGATGTCGTCCGGGAGGCCGACCCGGCCGAGGGCCGTCTGGGCGGCGATCATCCTGTTGAGCTCGGCGTTGTCGCGCACGGCGCCGCCCCCGAAGTCGGTCTCGATCGCGCCCGGCGCGAGGACGTTGACCGTGATCTTCCGCGGTCCGAGCTCCTTCGCCATGTAGCGGGTGAGCACCTCGATGCCGCCCTTCATCGCGGCGTACGCGGCGTACCCGGGGAAGGTGAACCGCGCGAGCCCCGACGAGACGTTGAGGATCCGCCCCCCGTCCGCGATGAGCGGCAGGAGCTTCTGCGTGAGGAAGAACGTCCCCTTCAGGTGGACGTTCATGAGGGCGTCGAACTGCTCCTCCGTCGTCTCGGCGAAGCTCGCGTGGACGCCGATACCGGCGTTGTTCACGAGGTGATCGAGGCGATCGCGCCCGAAGCGGCCGGCGAGCTCCGCCTTCAGCGCCCCGGCGAACGCGTCGAAGCCGCGGACGTCGCCGACGTCGAGCGCGAGGGCCGCCGCCTTGACCCCCTTGGCCTCGATCTGCTTCACGACGTCCGTCGCCTCGGCCGCGTTGCTGCGGTAGGTGATGACGACGCCCACGCCGCGATCGGCGAGGTGGAGCGCCATGCTCTTTCCCAGGCCGCGGTTCCCACCGGTGATGAGGGCGACGGGGTTGCGCTTCGATGTGCTCATGGTCAGTTCCTTTCGCGGGTGACGCGGCCGCTCGCCGCTGTCTGCGCTGATGAATAGCGCTCCGTTCCCGGTTGAGAAAGGCCGGCAGATCCGACACACTGTTTCGACAGGCGAGACAATGAGCGTCGACCTCGAATCGCTGAAGATCTTCGTGAAGGTCGCGGAGCTCGAGAGCTTCACGCGGGCCGGCGAGCACCTCGGCATGCCCAAGGCGCGCGTGTCGCTGCGGCTGAAGGCCCTCGAGGCGGAGCTCGGCAGCCGGCTCCTCCAGCGCTCGACGCGCGTCGTGCGCCTCACGCCGGACGGGGAGGCGCTCCTCCCGCGGGCGCGGCGCCTCGTGCTCGAGGCCGACGACATCGGCGGGATGTTCCAGGCGGCGAGGGCCCTGCGCGGGCGCGTGCGGATCGATCTCCCGGTGAACTTCGCGCGCGACGTCATCATCCCGCGCCTGCCCGAGCTGCTCGCGCGCCACCCCGAGCTCGAGATCGTCCTCAGCACGACCGATCGACGCGTGGAGCCGCTGCGCGAGGGGTTCGACTGCGTCGTGCGCATCGGCCCCCCGGGCGACGCGGAGCTCGTCGGCCGCAGGCTCGGCGTCCTGCGGATGATGAACTGCGCGAGCCCGGCGTACCTGCGCAAGCACGGCACGCCCCGCCGGCTCGAGGATCTCGATCGGCACCTCATCGTGCATTACTCGTCGACGCTCGGCCCCGAGGCGCCGTCGTTCGAGTACCCCCACGACGGCGGCTACCGCGAGCGGCCGATGCGCAGCGCGGTGACGGTCAACAGCGCCGACGCCTACAGGGCGGCGTGCGTGGCGGGGCTCGGCATCATCCAGGCGCCGCGGGTGGGGATGCTCGAGGGCATCACCGCGGGCGCGCTCGTCGAGGTCCTGCCCGCCCTCACGTGCGCGCCCATGCCGGTCTCCCTCCTCCACACGCACGGCAGGAGCGTGCCGCGGCGCGTGCGCGCGGTGATGAGCTGGATCGCCGAGGTGCTCTCTCCGCACCTCGACGCGCTCGACCGCTGACCGCGCGGCGGCGCGCCGCCGCTGGCCAGGTCAGGCCGCGCGGGTGATCGTCAGCGCTTCGCCGCGCCGGCCATGAAGGCTGCGAACGCCTCTGCGTGGTCCGGGTGCCAGCGCGACAGCGCGGGTCGATTCCGGATCAGATCGTCGGCCGCCCACTGGATGCGGCGCTCGTCGATCTCGCGCGTCACCGCGTTGTCGGGGCACAGGATATAGAAGTCGCCGCGACCCATGCTGTCGATCATCAGGTCCACCACCTGATCCGCGGTCCATGCCTCGGCCGGCTTCTCCGGGCCTCGCGCGGTCATCCCGGTGAACGTGTAGCCGGGGATCAGGAGGTGGGCGGTGATCTTGCTGCCGGCGACGTTGCGGAGCTCGTGAGCGAGCTGCTCTGTCAGCACCTTCACGCCGGCCTTGCTGACGTTGTAGGCGGCGTCGCCCGGCGGGGTGGTGATGCCCTGCTTCGAACCCGTGTTGACGATGGCGCAGGGGGTCCCTTGCGCGAGCATCGCCTCGGTGAACGTCTGCACGCCGTTGATCACGCCCCAGAGGTTGACCTCGATGAGGCGCCGCCAGCGCTCGTGGTCCTTCCACGGCTTGGCGCCGTTGCCGATACCGGCGTTGTTCATCAGGACCGCGACCTCGCCGAACGCGTCGTAGGCGACCTGCTTGAGGCGCTGCACGTCCTCGAGCCGGGCGACGTCGGTGGGCACCGCCCGCACGTCGTCCTTGCCGCCGGCCGCGACGGCGGCCACGCTCGCGGCGGCCTCGTGGAGCGCCGGCCCGTCGAGGTCGGCGAGGCAGACCTTCAAGCCCATGCGCGCGAAGCGGCTCGCGGCGGCGAGGCCGATGCCGCTCGCCGCGCCGGTCACCACGGCCACGCGGCCGGGCGTCAATGCGGGGTGGTCATTCACTGGGGATCTCCGTCATGCGTTGCGGCCGCGCCGTGGTGGCGCGACGGCCGCGGCGAGTGTAAAGGGCGTCGGCGCGCTCAGCCACCTTCTCGGGCGCCCGTCGCCGCCCGACGCCGGCCGCTCGTTCCCGTGCCGCGAGAGAGCTCCATGATCCTTCTCTTCTGCTCCGACCCGCTCGCCCCTCGCCAGCCCGACAGCGCGTTCGCCAGCGAGGCGGACGCCGCCCGTGGCCTTGGCCTCGACATCGGGCTCATCGACTACGAGGCGCTCGTCGCCGGCGACCGCCGCGCGGCCGTCCGCCGCGTGCCGGAGGCGCAGGGTCAGGATGCGGTCTACCGCGGCTGGATGCTCCGGCCCGGCGTGTACGCGGACCTGCACGGCGCCCTCGCTGCCCGCGGCGTGCGCCTCGTCAACGATCCCGACGCCTACGCGCGCGGCCACCACCTCCCGGGCTGGTACCCCGCGCTCGAAGGCCACACGCCCCGCTCGATCTGGCTCCCGGTTCAGGGCGACATCGCGATGGATGACGTGATGACCCTCCTCGGCCCCTTCGGCGACGGCCCTGTCCTGCTGAAGGACTTCGTGAAGTCGAGAAAGCATGAGTGGGCCGAGGCGTGCTTCATCCCTGCGGCCTCCGACCGCGCCGCGGTCGAGCGCGTCGTGCGCCGCTTCCTCGAGCTCCAGGGCAGCGATCTCGAGGGCGGCCTCGTCTTTCGTGAGTTCGTCGAGCTCGCGCCGGCGGGGCGGCACCCGAAGAGCGGGATGCCGCTCGCCCGCGAGCACCGGATCTTCCTCCTCGACGGCGAGCCGATCGCCTCGCTGCGCTACTGGGACGAGGCCGAGTATGCAGCGGAGACGGCGCCGCTGGCCGAGCTGCGCGCGCTCGCGGCGCGCGTGAAGAGCCGGTTCTTCACGCTGGATGTGGCCGAGCTCCTCCACGGCGGCTGGACGGTCATCGAGGTGGGCGACGGACAGGTCTCGGGCTTGCCGGACCACGCGGATCGTCGCGCGTTCTACCAGGCGCTCGCCGCGCGCCTCGGCTGATCCACGGCAGTCCGGCGGAGACGGGAGGCGCATGCAACGAGCTCGGCGTCGGATGCGCGCGAGTCTGGTGCTCGCTCCGGGACGACCGGTCTCCGTGAACACCGCGCCAAGGGCTCAGCCCAGGTGAATCACCCCCCCGCACGCCATCAATTGATGGACGGCGACGAGCATCATCACGAGCGCCGTGAAGCACCCGAACCCCCGGCGCACTCCGCCGCGCCTTGTCCCCGCCACGGCCCCGCCCGCCACAACCAGGCTTACCCCGCTCGCCGGCTCAGGAGACTTTTTTTTTATCGTCGCCCCCCTCTTCCACCGCACGTCCTGGTGCGACGACGCCGCCTCCCCCTCGATCAGCGCCACCGGCGGCGTGCGCTTCACGATCGCCATCGCGCTCGCCGCCCGGCTCTCCTGATGGCTCCGCTTCCAGGCGCGGATCGCCTCCTCGGGCAACCCGAACACCTCGCTGGACCCGTACGTCGCCGCGAGCCCCTCGAGCACGCGAAGATGCCAGTCCGCCGGGACCGCCGCAGGCAGCGTATCGACCTCCTCCGGCGGGATCGGCGGGAACCAGACCGCGAAGTGCTGAACCTGCCGCCCGGTCCAGTCCCTCCGCGCCGGATCGAGGAACCGCGCCGCCACGTACGCGAACGCGCGCGGGCCCTCCCGCCCGCGCCCGTCGACCTCGAGCAGGCCATAGCGCAGCTCTCCCGCGCCCGCGTCGGCGTCGCCGAGCATCGCCTCGAGCGTGGTGAGCCAGGCGGGGAGCGCCGGGATCTCGGGCACGCAGATGAACTCGTAGTCCCAGTGCTCGCCGCGCGTCCTCCAGAGGAGGCGCGATGTATCGACGGTGCGGGCGGGGGCGGGCACG
The DNA here is from genome assembly GCF_051474675.1 of Sorangium sp. So ce406. Lineage (NCBI taxonomy): Bacteria > Pseudomonadati > Myxococcota > Polyangiales > Polyangiaceae > Sorangium > Sorangium sp. So ce406. The sequence goes on from NZ_CP150340.1 coordinate 4,533,684, forward strand.
GGCGCGAGCATAACGGCCCTACTGGTTCTGGTGGTAGGCCCGCAGCCCCTCGTCGTCGCGCAGGGCCGCCACCATGCCGGTCAGGACCGCCTTGAACGTGTCGCCCCTCCGGATCGCGTCCTCGCGCGCCTTCTTCAGCCGATCGACCCGGGTGCTCGCGAAATCCTTGATCGAGACGAACCTCAGGATCTTGCTCACGATCTGGTACCGCTTCGGCAGGAAGTCATCCACGGAATCGACGAACTGCATGAGATCGCGCAGGCCCTGGAAAAACGTCTCCTTGGCCGACTTCTCCTTGCGCGAGGCCTGCGCCTCGCGGACAGCGCCCTCGACCGTGCTCACCAGGACCGCGGGGGCGAGGGTGCGCACGCCGAGCGACGTCCTCGGGTCGACCTGCGCGTGCGCGTGTGCGTTGACTGGCGCGGCGACCGACGAGAGCAGCATGAAGCGGTGCCCGAACGCGTGCTCGGCGCGGAGCACGGCGCAGAGCTTCGCGAGCTGATCGTCGGCGTCGCGGCAGACCTCGCGCTCGAAGTCCCTCGCGCTGTACTCCGGCGGGAACAGGTCGGCCTTGCTGAGGGCGAGGATCCACTCGCGCGGGAAGCTCACCTCCTCGCCCGCGGCGGCGCTCGTCCGGCGCAGCCGATCGCACTCGTCCGCGAAGTGCTCGAAGAGCCACCGGATGTACCCGGTGCCCTCGCTCCGGTACTTCGCGCCGTCCGCGAGCAGGATGCCCACCTGGCTCATGCCCAGCCGGAGCAGGCCCTGGCGCATCGCCTCGCGCTCGTCCGCGTCGACAGGCTCTTCCTCCCACCAGCGCCCGGGGTAATCGTACCAGTGGATGCGGACCGCCGGCTCCGGCAAGTCCCGCGGGAAGAAGTCGAACTCGATCTCGTCGAAGCGCGTGCTGCCCTCCGGGAACCGGCCCTCCTCGAGGCGGTAGAAGCGCCCGAGGAGCCGGTTGCCCTGCGCCTTGTTGACCGCCTGGATCTTGTACGCGTACTCCTGCTGGAACGAGGGCTGCGTCTGCGCCCGGTAAAAGGCCGCGAGGAGGACCGTCTTGCCGGCGCCGGAGGCGCCGAACACGGCGACGTGCAGATCGAGGGGCGGCATGGCGGGTGCGATACGGGAGCGCGCGCCCCGGCACAAGCGCTCCCCGCGCGGCGCCGGCCCGCGCTCCCACGGAGCCCGCCCGGCCGCCGGCGCCGCGACGCCCGCGCTACTCCGCCACCCGCACCTGGCGCCGGAAGACGCTCGATCCGCCCCGCGTGTCGTGGACCACCGCCCACAGCGACACGACCCCCGCCTCCGCGGGCGGCGTCCACGTCGTGCCGTGGTCCGCGATGAACCCTCGCGTCGTGTCGCTCACGAGCCGCCTGGCGCCGTCGAACCCGCCCCCGTCGGTGTAGTAGTCGACCCAGATCGCCTCGCGCACGGGCGGCCCGCCGAGCCCGGCAGTCTCGACGTCCACCTCGGCGACGTCCCCCACGACCGCGTCGATGTCGTAGGCCGTGCACTCGTCGGCCCCCGTGCCCGGCGGGCTGCAGCCCTGGGCCTGCCCGGACTCGTCCGGCCGAGCGCACCGCTGCACGACGGGCAAACCGTCCTCGTCCTTCTCGAGCTCGGTGTCCCCGCGCTTCACCGTGAGGTCCGTGATCGGCGGGTTCTCGTTGCGGCGCCGGTCCGCGAACACATAGACCTGCGTGTAGCCCACGACGAAGCTGTCCGCGCCGAGCACCGCCCCGTCCTCGCCGACGCACTCCAGCGGAAACCCGGCCTCGAGCGGCGATGACGCCACGCGCGTCGTGCCGGCGCACACGGTGAAGAACACGTAGGCGCTCGCCTCGACGCTCCCTGTCTCGGTGGGCCGCGCGCCCTCGAAGATGTCGTCGGGCAGCAGCATCTTGAACCTGGACTTGCCAGGCTCGCCGCTCTCCTCCGCCTTCATGTCGTCCCGATCGAAGAGCCTCGCCGCGCCTTCCGTCTCCTCGTTCTCGCCGGTGTCCGCCGCGCCGCCGGCGGCGAACGCCGCCGCCGCGCCGAGGAGCTGCGGCAGGCACCCGATGTGCTCGTCGATCCCGATGGGCGGGTTCACGCAGCCGCCGAGCCACGTGATCTCGACCGGCCGCGGGCCCGCGCCCTCGCCCGGCGCGTCGGCGTAGGTCATCTCGAACGTCACGCCCTCGCCGACCGGCGTCGCCGCGTAGGGCCTGTCCGCCGTCACAGCGAGGACGCGGAGCCCCTCCACCTCGGACGAGGGCGCGAAGTTGGCCCCCGCGCAGCAGGGGGCGCCCAGGGCCAGGGTCGCGAGCGCGGCGAGCAGCGCGCGGCGCGCGGGCAGTGCGGTCCGTTTCATCAGAAGTCTCCTCGCAGCCCGAGCGTGGGCAGGAAGGGGAGCCCCGTCACGTACTCCCGATTCGAGTAATTGAAGTTGTAGCTGATGCCCTCCGCGGCAGCGTGGTTGTAGACGTTCTGCACGTCGAGGTAGAGCCCGAGCTGCCACGTCTTGAACCGCCACGTCTTGTCGGCGCGGATGTCGAGCTGATGAAAGAGCGGCATCCGCTCGCTGTACTCGCCCCCGAGCGGGAACGGCGAGTAGCGCGCCGAGGAGGCGTGGTAGACCGCGTTGACCCGGTTCGGATTGCACCCCTTCTCCTCCGGATCGCAGACATAGGGCGTCTGCAGGTTGCCCGACACGAGGCGGAAGCGCGCGCCGAGCTCCCAGCCGCGGCCGAGCCGCAGGCTCCCGAGCACGGTCAGGACATGGGGCTGGTCGAACGGCATGGGGTGCTCCTCCTCGCCGGGGCCGTCGGTGCGCATCGACCGGGAGAGCGTGTAGGCCGCCCAGCCGAAGAAGCGCTCGTCGGGCTTGTACTTCAGGAGCACCTCGCCGCCGACGGCGTAGCCGGTGCCGTCGTTGGCGTAGCCTTCCTTCTCGGGAGAGAAGACCACCAGCCGATCGAGCGCCTTGTAGAACCCCTCGACCGTCACGTTGATCTGCTTCGTGATCTCCTGCTCCACCCCGAGGCCGTAATGGACAGCGCGGTTCGACTTGAGCCCCGCGGTGCCGAACGGCTCGATGGCCTCCTGGAACTGGGGCGCCTGGTGGTAGAGGCCCACGCCGCCCTTGACCGTCGTCCGCGGGAAGTCGCTCCGCACGTCGTAGCGCCCGTTGATCCTCGGGCTCACGTCGAACGTGCGCGTGTCGAGCGCGTAGTCGAGCCGCACCCCGGGGACGAGCCGCGCGCGCGGCGAGGGGACGACCTCGAACTCGGCGTAGGCGGCCGGCCGGGAGTACGCGCCGTCGAACGACTGGTCCTGGAACGGGGCCAGCGAGAACGGCTGGTTCGACGGGTGGCCGGCCGGCGACCGCGCCGGCGCGCGCACGTTGACCGTGGCGATGCCGCCGGAGAGATCGGCCCCGACGTTCATCGTGAGGTACCGCGCGAACCGGTGCGACAGCTCCAGCCGGAGGTCGAGCGACGTCGACGTGATGTTGAAGGTGAGGGGAGTTGCCTCGAAGTCGACGACGTCGCGGCCGAGGGCGAGCGACCAGAGGAGCCGATCGCGGCTCCCCAGGCGGTTCTCGTAGCTGAACTGCAAGCGCTGGAACGCCGTGTGGAACCCGAAGTCGCCCGTCAGCGCCGGCTCGTCCTCGGGCGGGTTGTCCAGCGTGATCTCGAAGCCGTCGTCCGATCCGTAGAAGCTCGCGCGCACGCGCTCGGCCGGCGAGGGGCGGCCCTCGAGGACGAACTGGTAGTCGTAATAGACGGGCGCCTGCGTGACGCTGGAGCCCGCCTCCTTGAGCACCGGCCCGAGCCACGCGTCGACCCAGCTCCGCCGGCCTGCGGCGATGAACGTCCAGTCCTTCAGGAACGGGACGGGCCCCTCAAGGAGCACGCGGCCGTCGATGAGGTCGAGCTGGACGACGCCGTGGTACTTGCCGTCCTGCTTCGGCGAGCGGAGCCCGACGTCGACGATGCCGCCCATGGCGCGGCCGTACACGGCGCTGAAGTTGCCCGGGTAGAAGTCGATCTTCTCGAGCATCTCGGTCGGGACGACCGAGGAGAGACCGCCGAAGTGGTAGATGATCGGCACCGGGGTGCGGTCGATGAACGTGAGCGTGTCCTGGGGCGCGGACCCGCGCACGATGAGCAGCCCGAAGCCGCTGCGCGCGACGCCGGGGAGGCTCTGGAGCGATCGCAGCGCGTCGCCGCCGGTGCCGGGGATGCGGTCGATCTCGCGGCGCTCGAGCGTCCTCCGGGTCACCTCGCGCGGCGGGCGCTCCCCCTCGACGGTCACCTCGAGGCCCGCCGGCGCCTTGCCGTCCTTCGGCGTTGCGAGCGAGATGCGGTAGCGCACCTCGATCGCCTCGCCGGCCGCGATCTCCTCGTCGGCCGCGAACGGCGCGAACCCCACGGCGGCGACCTCGACGCGGTACTTGCCGGGCGGGAGGTTCTTGAAGCGGAACTTGCCCTGCTGGTCGGTCTTCGCCTCGTCGCGGCCGCCGTCGGGGCGCAGGAGGCTGACCGCGACGTCCGGGAGCGGCTCGCCGGTGCCCGCGGCCATGACCGTCCCGACCACGGTCTCGACGTCGGCCGGGGGCGCTGGCGCGGCCGCTTCGGCGGGCTTCGGCGTGAGCGTGAACGCGTAGCGGTAGAGGATCCGGGACGGCGCCGGCGTGCCGTCCGGGCGCCGCGCCGGCTCGAACACGAGGCCGGGCGCGGCGGCGAGCGCGGCCTCGTCGAACCCGTGTCCGCCCGGCGTCGCGACCTCGGCCTTGGTCACGCGCCCGGTCCGGTCGATGTCGAGCTTGAGGATGACGCTCCCCTCGACGCCGGCGCGCTGGGCCTCCTCGGGATACGCGGGCGGAGCGTACGTGACGAGCTTCGGCTCGGAGGCGGCGGCGGGCGGCGGCTGGGGCGTGCCCGGCTCGGGGACGACGACGGCGCCCGCGCCGCCGCGGGGGACCGAGGCGCCGCCCGGGTCCCCGTCCGCGGGCGGAGGCTCCGCCGGAGGCGCGCCGGCGGGCTGCGCGCGCGCCGCGCTGCCGGCGAGGGCGACCGCGAGCAGCAGCGCTTCGGAGACGAGGAGGCGCATCGCAGAGGGCGCTGTGGAAGGCATGCGCCGCCCCTCTCGCATGACCGGCGCGAGGCGAGAAGATGCGTCGCGAGGCCGGAGCGTGCTTCGTTCGGCGTGCGGTTCCAGCGTACCGCGCTTCGCGGTCGCGCTTCACGGGCGCACGTCTGCGGTGATGTGTGCGGCCTTGCCGCGCCGCCGGTGCGGCGATCTCCGGTCGTCCAGCGTCGGTGATCAGCCCCCGACCTCGGCCACGAAGCGGCTCACGTCGTCGCTGTCGCCCACGAGCAGCAGCGTGTCGCCGTCGCGGATCACGTAGTCCGGCGTGGGCGCCTCGAGGCGCGGCTTGTCGGCGGGCAGCTTGCTCGTGTGCGGCCGCACGCCGAGCACGTTGATCCGGTAGCGCTGGCGGATCTTCGAGCCCGCGAGCGTCTGTCCGACGAGCGGCCCGTGGGCGCTCCAGGGGACCACGCGGTAGTGGCTGGCGAGGTCGAGCAGGTCCTGGGCGAGCGGCGTGGTGATGTCGGCGCCGACGCGGCGGCCCATCTCGGTCTCGATCTGGATGACGCGGGTCGCGCCGACGGCGCGCAGGATGTCGGCCTGGCGGTCGGTGGCGGCGCGGGCGATGACCTCGCGCACGCCCATGCGGACGAGGGAGGCCACGCAGAGCACCGACGGCTCGAAGTGCTCGCCGAAGGTCACGATCGCGGTCTCCACGTACTGCGCGCCGATCCCCTCGAGCACCTTGTGGACGGTGGCGTCGCCGACGAACGCGGCCGAGGTCTTGTCCTTCACCGCGTCGACGGCCTCGGGGTTGTTGTCGACCGCGATCACCTCGGCCCGGTTCTTCCAGAGGGTCTCCACGATGGACGTGCCGAACCGGCCGAGCCCGATGACAAGGACGCTCTTCGATTTCATGGCCTCAGGTCGCGCGCCGCTCCGCTGCGGCGCAGGGCGGTGACCCTCTCACGGATGCGCGCCCAGCGCCACCGATCCGCGCGGCTCCGCGCTCACCCCGAAGGCCGCGAGCGTGAGCACCGCCATGAGGGCGCCGAACACGACGAGCCCCATGAAGATCGCGATGCCGACGTGCAGCGCCACCGTGGCCGCCACCCAGATCCGGCGGCTGCGCCGCGGCCAGATGAAGAGCGCGTAGCCGGCCTCGACGAGGATCACGAGCCAGCCGGCGATCGTCGGGATCCAGGGGTCGTGTGCGAGCCAGGAGAAATCGACCTGGCGATACTCGGGCAGCATGACCGAGCGCCAGATCGCCTCGCCGTTCCACCACTGCTCGCCGGACGCCTTGTGGAGGCCGCTCGCGAGGTAGGAGATGCAGAGGTGCACCTGGACGACGCGCAGCGACAGCCGCGTCGTCGCCGGCGGGTCGACGGGCGCGCGATCGAGCCAGCGGTCCAGCGACAGCGCGGCTCCCGAGGGCATCCACACGAGGTAGAAGAGGAAGATGTGGGCGTAGCTGTCCGCGCCGTAGCTCGTGCTCTCCGCCGCCATCATCAGGATCAGGTGGGTGAGCCAGGCCAGCGCGGCCGCGGCCCTCGCCCGCCACCCGAGCAGGAGCGCGACGAGGGCGAGCGCGTAGAGCGCGCCGGTGCCCCTGAGGAGGGCTGCCTCGCCGATGCCCAGCGGGGCGAGGCCGTCGATGAGCCAGCCGACGCGGAGAAGGTGACTCCGGGCCATCATGTCGCTGAGCGGCCCCTGGAGGAAGCCAGACCGCCCGTACAGGTCGAGGAACACCGGAGCGACCATCGCGGCCTGGAGAAGCAGCACCGACGCGAGCCCGATCCGCAGCGCCGCGAGCGGCACGGCCGACGCGGGCGCGAACGCGAAGCGATCGATCGCCTGCCATGCGCGCTCCAGCGCCGCCCGACCCCCGAGGCGAAGCGCGGCGTGCCCGCTCATGGCGCCTCCCGGACTGCCTGCTTCGCGGCGCGCGCCGTCGCCTGCGGAACGAACTTCGCCTGGTAATGCCAGTGACACCTGAACCCGTCTCCCTGACGGTACGCGTGCATCGGGGCGACCTCGCATTCCTCCACGCGCACGACCACGCTGACGGCGCCGGGGTGCCTGGCGAACATCTTCCCGGCCCAGGACGCGGCGATCGAGCGCTTCAGCGCCTGATCGTCTTGAAGCCAGAACCTCCCGACGATGTTCCCGGCGCGCAGGTCCGCCTCGGAGCTCGTCCCGGGCTTGAGGTGATCGGTGGTCACCGCCCCCGTCGCGTCCACGATCTCGAACGTCGCCGAGGGGGGCGAGGCGACGGCGGGAGCGAAGAAGGAATATCCGCTGTCGGCGCCGGAGAGCGTGCCGTACGAGGCCAGCGCGTCCGCCAGCCAACCCCCGCAGCCCAGGTCGATCGGGAACGCTCCCAGGACGACCACCAGGCCGAGGTGCCCCGCGGCTGCGGCCAGGACCACGAGCGCTCGCCACCGGACAATCGCCTCTCTCCCCATCGTTCCCCCTCTCACACCGGCTTCTGACGGTCGCGCGCCGGCCGGCGAGCGCCGGCGACGAGGATGAAGGACAGAGCCGGTCGCCCGGGTCCCTCATCCTGCGTCGCCGGTCCGCGGGACGAGCGTCAGCGGTGCTCGGCCAGGAGCACGACAGGCGTCGGCAGCGCCCCGTACGGAGCCGCTGCGGAGAACGATCGTCCGTGGAACCAGTGGCCGCGATGGCCGTGGTGACCGTGGTGACCGTGGTGACCGTGATGGCCGTGACCATGGTGACCGTGATGGCCATGGTGACCGTGATGGCCGTGATGGCCGTGGTGACCGTGATGGCCGTGATGCGATTGGCGATCACTCATCAACTCGGCCGAGGGCGGCACCGGCGCCTCCTCGACCAGCGCGAGATCCTCCACGGGCCTGGTGGCGGCGGCAGCGGTGAACTGCGCGCCACCGAGCGCCACGGCGCATGCTCCCAGGGTTATGATCAGCTCCACAAACTTCATCGTCGACTCCTTCCAAGGTCGGCTCCCAACGAGGGGGCCGTGGAGCCTCGCGATGCAAGCGGTACGCCGATCCGGTAGGAACATGGGGTGACAGCGACGCAGTCACAACCCCACGGTGAGTCCCGACATCGCCGATTCGGCGGCAGGTGCTATCGGTGATCGCGCCTCGGTGTGCAGGAGTTGTACTGAGGAATCCCCTCGAATTCTTCGGAAAATTCACAGGGAGGCGGGGAGGCGGGGAGGAAAATCTTCAAAATACTCCCCGCCTCCCCGCCTCCCTGTTGAATTTCTCCGCTGAAAAGGGCTGCCAAATTAGGGAATTCCTCGGGGATTTGTACGGTGAACCCAAGAAAGCGACGACGAGGCGAACCTGGCCGGGCGGACTCGCGCGGATCTCCTGGTGAAAGGTCGGATCCCCGTCGAGCGCGGCGATCGCCTCAAGGCGCCCGCAGGACGCGCAACAGATCATCGACGATCCTCTCGACGTCGCCCTCCTCGTGGTTGACGAGCACGGTGATGGCGGCGTCGCGCTCGACAGCACAGTACGACGCGGACACGAAGCCCCACATGCTGCCGCCATGGCCGCAGGTCGCGCCGACCGGCGATGCGCGTCGGGCGAGCCCGAGCCCGTAACCCCGCGCGTCCGCCGGCAGGGCGCCGACCCAGGTGGTCATCTCCGCGAGCTCGGCCGGGCCGAGCAGCCCGCCGTCGAGGAGCCGGACGAAGAAGGTGGTGAGGTCCTCCGTGTTCGACACCAGGCCACCCGAGGTCCACGCGGACGACGGGTCCACCGCGGACGTCGTGTCGACGAGCTCGCCGCCGTACGACCCGTAGCCGCGCACGAGCCCGGGCACCGCGGGCTCGGCGCCGTCGAGGTACGTGCTGGCGAGGCCGGCGGGCTCGAGGATGCGCGCGCGCAGCAGCTCCACGACAGGCTGTCCGGAGACCGCCTCGACGAGGCAGCCAGCGACGATGTAGTTCGTGTTGGAGTACGCGAAGCCCCGGCCCGGCTCGAAATACGGCGGCTCTGCGGCGGAGAAGGCGATGAGCTCCTCGGGCGTCCACGCGCGGGTCGGGTCGGCCTCTACGGCGCTCAGGAACGCGTCGGTGTCCGTGTAGTTGAACAGGCCGCTGGTATGATTCAAAAGCTGCCGGATCGTGATCTGCTCGCCGCGGGGGACGCCCGCCACGTGCGCCGATACGGCGTCGTCGAGCGAGAGCGCGCCCTCGGCGCGGAGCATCAGGACCAGCGTCGAGACGAACGTCTTGGTGATGCTCCCCGCGCGGAAGAGATCTCCTGGCTTCATCGGCGTCCTCGGCTCGATGTTCGCGACCCCCGCCGCGCCCCGGAACGAGCAGCCTCCGACGTCCACGGCCGCGGCAGCGCCGGGGAGCCCCTGCGCGTCGACCGCGGCGTCGAGCGCCGCCTGGAGCCGGGCGGCGAGCGGGGCGCAGGCCACGGCGTCGCCTTCCGGGCCCGGTGCCCCCCCGGGTCGACCGCCGTGGTCCCCGTCGACGCTCGCCGCCGTCTCCGTGGGGCCGGCGGGGTCGGCCCCACACCCGGCGAGCGACGCGAAGACCGGGCAGGCAATCAAGGCAAGCCGCTGAAGGACATGACGCATCGAGCAGATCTCCGAACCCTCGCGCACGTTGAGCCCACCGCGCCGGGGCGACGTGACCCGAAAGGGCACGACGGCCTCGCGCGCCGAGCGGCGGCAAGAGACGGAAGACCGCTGTCGATGTCAACCGGTCTGCAGAATAGAGGTGAGTTCGCGCACGGCCGTCAGCGGCGAGCGTGACTCCCCGCACTGCGGAGACCTACGTTCCGGAGGGACGGAGAGCGTGAATGAGCGAAGCGTGATGGGATCTGGCGGGTCGCGCCCGGCGCCGCCTCAGTAGAGCTCGTCCTGGTGCTGCCAGCGCTCCGAGATCCACGCCTTGAGGTAGGCGATCTCCTCCTCGTAGGTCGTGAAGTCGGTGCGCGTGCTCCAGCCCTCGTAGCTCCGGTACGCCTCGCCCCACCGCGCCTCGTCGCGGCGCGCGCTCGCGTCGATGCGCTGGACGTAGCCGTCCACGAGCGCCTGCACCTCGGCGTCGGCGAACACGCCGTGCAGGACGTCGTTGTAGCGGGCGCGCAGCGGGTCGCCGATCGAGGGCTCCTCCAGGAAGCGCTCGAAGAGGTGGTTCATGCTGACGTAGTCGACGAGCTCGGAGGCCGACTCGCGCGACGTCTCCCACGCCTGGCCGAAGCTCGCGTTGAAGTCCCAGGGCGCGTAGCGGAAGACGTTGCCGGGCGCGGGGTCGTGGTAATGGTAGCTGTTCTTCCCGGCCGAGTCGTCGGCCACGATGAACGTGGCGAAGATCCACCAGTCCTCGTAGTCGCGCCGATCGATCCGCGCGTCGATCTCGGCGACGAACGTCTCCGGGTCGGACGTGGCCACGAAGTCCACGAGCTCTTCCAGGTCCGCGAACGCCCCCGGCTCGCCCTCGGGCGGCTCGCCCTCCTTCTTCTCGAAGCCGTCGTGCAGCGTCTCCTTGGGTTCGCCCTCGCCCCTGTAGGGCGTGAGCGCGAAGTTCGCGTCGTGGCTGACCGCCTTGTAGAGGTTGCCGTCCTGCGGATACCCGTGGTCCTCCATCAGGTACCCGTCCACGTGATCGACGACGGTGTAGAGGCCGCGGTACTCCCCGTCGATGTACAGCACGGCGCTGTAGGTCTTGATCTGGATGTGCTCCGGATCCAGGCGGTTCCAGAGGTCGTAGGCGAGGCGCTGCCGGACATAGGAGTTGTCGTCGAACGTGCTGGCGAGCACGACCTTGCGACGATCGGTGAACCCGCCGGCCTCGTCGGGCTCGTTGAACTTGTCGTTCTTGGGGAACTTCAGGGTGTAGCTCTGCTTCGGGTAAGAGAGCGAGCTCTCGCCGCGGAGCTCCGCCTCGGCCTGGTACGTGTGACCTCGGTAGACGACCGTGGCCGGGGCGTACTCCTTGGCTTCGGGCCCCGGCGAGAGGAAGAGCACCGGGAGGCCGTACTCCTCGGGGTAGCTGGCCGGATCGACGACGGGCACGTTCGACGGATCGGCCCAGTCGTCGGCGACGCCGATCTTGACGCGCCCGACCTCGGAGGTCTGCGCGACGCGGATCTCGACATCGTAGACAGCGGCCTGATCGAGCCCGGGCGAGAACGTCACCTCGCGCGCGACCGGATCGTAGGCGGCGCCCTCGGGGAGATCGACGACCTCGAAGGCGTCGCCGGGGAGCGCGAGTCCCGTCGAGCACGCCACGGGGAACGTCACGGTCTCCCCCTCGAGGAGCCAGTGCGGCCCGCCGCCGGACGGCTCGCAGGCGCCGCCGGGGCCGGAGCCGCCGCCGGGGCCGGAGCCGCCGGGGCCGGACGGGTCACCCGTCAAGGGATCGCCCTGGGAGGGCGTGTCGGAGCAGCCGGCTGCGTGAAGCGATATCAAGGCCAGGGCCGCTGTCAGCGGTCTGAGCAGGTACAATTTTCGCATGGGGGGTGAATCCTAGCGCGTGCGCGCGCGGGCGGAAGGGCACTTCGCCGACGCCGTGCGGCCGTGGCGGGTCAGCGCCGGGGACCCGAAGGCGCGCTTACAAGCTCGGTGCGGCCGTAGGACAGCCGTCGCACCATCACCTCTGCCGGGCCGCGATAGCCGGCGCGCCGCATCCCGTCGGCCAGCAGGATCGAGGCGACCCAGATGGCGATGGCGACCGCGCAGCTGGCGGCGAAGCCCATGTGATCCCGCAGGTCGAGGGTGAAGGGGTAGAACAGCGCCACCCACACCGCCGACTGGAACAGGTAGAACGTCAACGACCGCTGTCCCAGCGCGGCGAGGGCCGTGGTGAGCCGCCCATGGTCGCGTCCGATCCTGATCGCGACGAGCCCGGCGGCGGCGGCCATGCCGATACCGCCGGCGTATCCGGTCAGGGCGTGCGCGCCGGCCACGGTCCAGGTCATCGATGTCGTCCACGCGCCGGTCACCAACAGGGCCATGGGAAGCCTGCCGACGACCGACACGGTCATGAAGAGCGCGGTGGCGCGCGACAGAAGCGGCGCATGGCGCTCCGGCTCATCGAGGATCCGGCGCCTGGCGGCCCAGATGCCCAGCAGCACGCCGGGCGCGACCACGAGGGTGGAGACGGCCGTCTTCAGCGGCCAGTACGGAAGTCCGGCAAGGACGTGGGCACCATAGTCGGGCGCCATGTCCTGCGCCAGGGTCATGGGCGTGCCCATCGCGGCGGCGGTCTGTGCTGTCACGCTCTGCCATGAGAGCAGGAGTGTCGCGGGGACGAGCGTCAGGACGCTGATCCTCCACAGGACCGAGTCCCGGGCCTGGACCAGCGGCGTGAGCACGAGCGACGTCAGCCCGTAGACCGCGATGATGTCGAACGGCACGAGCAGGACCGCGTGCGCGAAGCCGATGACGATCAGCCAGAGGCTCCGGCGCCGCAGCAGGGTCCGGGTCGATGCCCAGTCGCTGCCTCGCGCCTGCTGCCGCCGGGCGAGCTGCCCCAGCCCGTAGCCGAAGAGGAGCACGAACAGGGCGCGGGCCTGGTTCTCGGCGAAGAGCGATCGGATGAGCGCGGCGATGGTGTTGAGCGCGGCCGAGCCGAGATCCCAGCGACGGACGAACGCCGGCGCGTGCGCCACGGCGATCAGCAGCAGCACGAAGCCGCGGGCCAGGTCTGGCGCCAGTGATCGACTGCTCACGTCCGTAGGCGTCTGATGGTTGATGGCAAGCCCCATGAACGTCACCCGACCCGCATCAGGGCCTCTCGCGGCGCTGCGCCGCGAGAGGCCCCGGGCCCGTCACGCGGCTCTCCGCCGTGGCGCTTCGAACGGTCACGAAAGCTACGGTGTGTTTCAGGTGTCGTCAACAGAGCGTCAATCGATCTTCGCCTCTGTCCGGCGAATTCGTGGACTCCTGTCTGCCATTGCAATGGCGTTGCCGATGAATGCAACGAACAGGCGATCGGTCGTTGCGCCGTGCTGATCGCGAACGCACACTCGACTGGACCATCGACTCACAGGAGGCGGGCGAGATGCCGGGAGGGAGGCTGAGCGACCAGGACCGCCGGCACATCGCGTCAGCGCTGGCCGAAGGGCTCACGTACGCCGAGATCGCCAGGCGGCTGGGCAGGCCGACGTCGACCATCAGCCGGGAAGTCGCGCGCAACGGCGGGCCCGAAGGCTACCGGGCGGACCACGCCCACCAGGCCACCGGGTGGCGCGCCCGTCGCCGCAGACAGGGCCGGCCCCCGGAGCTACCGGTCGCCGCCGGTGCCGACGGGCGCGACCCCGAGGCGGTGCGCGGCTTCGTCGAGCAGTTCGCGGCGCTGATGGTCCAGACCGGGCTTCCCCGGATGGCGGCCCGGGTGCTCGCGTCCCTGTACACCACCGACGCCGGCGTCCTGACCGCCGCCGAGCTGGTCGAGCATTTGCGGGTCAGCCCTGCGTCGGTGTCCAAGGCCATCGGTTATCTGGAAGGGCTGCAGGTGGTCCGGCGCGAGCGCGGCCCCCGGCGGGGCGAGCGCTACGTCATCGACGACGACGTCTGGGAGCGGTCGTGGAGGACGAGCGCGCACGCGCACGCGATGTGGGCGGACACGTCCCGGCAGGGAGCCGAGATCCTCGGGGCCACCACGCCCGCCGGAGCGCGGCTGGGCCACATGGGCCGATTCTTCGCCCGCCTCAGCGACGACATGGCCGGCGGCCCGATCGACGCCGCCCTCGGCGACGCGCTGACGGTGCTTGCCGCGCTCGTGCACGCGGGCGCGCCGCTCACCGTGCACCAGCTGGCCGCTGCGCTGGGCTGGCCCCGGGATCGCATCGCCAGCGCCCTGCAGGACGCCGAACGGCACCCGGACGTCACCGATCCTGTCGCCCTCCGGCGCACCGCGCCCGGCACCTACGCCATCGTCGCCAGGCTCGATCGGCTCACCACGACGCAGCGCGAGGCCCTCGGCCAGACGCGGTGGAGAGGCCCCTGGACGCCGATGGGGGGTGAACCTCGTTTCGAGTAAGCTCGCCGGCGTGCCCACCACGACGCTGACACGACGAGATCTGAACCGGGCCACGCTCGCGCGGCAGATGCTGCTCTCGCGGGAGCGCGCCACGGCCGTCCAGGGGATCGAGCGGCTCATCGCCCTCCAGGCCCAGCTCGCGCGGCCACCGTTCATCGGGCTCTGGTCGCGGCTCGCGGGGTTCCGACGCGAGCACCTCGTCGAGCTGATCGCGCGCCGCGAGGTCGTCCGGGCGCCGTTCCTGCGCGGCACGCTGCACCTCGTGAGCGCGAAGGATTACCTGGCGCTGCACCCGATCATCGCGCCGGTGCTCCACGCCGGGGCGCGGTCGGTCCTCCGCGGGCGCGCGGAGGACCTCGACATCTCCCGGCTGGTCGCCGAGGCGCGCGCGTACTTCGACGAGGAGCCGCGGACCATGGACGAGCTGCGCGACCACCTGGCCCAGCTCCACACCGAGGGCGACGTGCGGGCCATGGCCCTCATGGTTCGCATGCACCTGCCGGTCGTGCAGGTCCCCTCCGCGACGGCGTGGGGCTACCCGGGGACGGCGGACTTCGCCCCGGCAGCGTCGTGGCTCGGCAAACCGTTTTGCGAGGGCGAGGGGCCTCACGCGCTCGTGCTCCGTTACCTCGCGTCGTTCGGCCCGGCGACCGCGACCGACGTGCAGACGTGGTCCGGCCTCACCCGGGTCAAGGACGTGCTCCAGTCCCTGCGAGAGCGGCTCTGCACGTTCCGCGACGAGCGAGGCCGGGAGCTCTTCGATCTGCCCGATGCCCCGCGACCGCCCGCGGACACCGCCGCGCCGGCCCGGTTCCTCCCCGACTACGACAACCTCCTGCTCGCGCACGACGACCGCACGCGGGTCATCGCGGACGAGCATCGCGGCCGGATCGTCCTCTCCGCGAACCTGCGCATCCTGCCGACGTTCCTCGTGGACGGCTTCGTGGCCGGCACGTGCACGATCGAGCGGAAGAAGGCCTCGGCAACCCTCGTGATCGCGCCCTTCGCGGCGCTCTCCAGGGATGCGCGCGACCAGCTCGCCGAGGAGGGGGAGGCGCTCCTCCGCTTCGTCGAGGAGGACGCCGGCGTCTTCGATGTGCGCTTCGAGAAAGCCGGGGCCACGAAGGCGCCGGCGGCGCGGGCGAAGGCCAGCGCGGCCCCGAAGGCGCCGGCGGCGCGGGCGAAGGGCGGCGCGGCCCCGAAGGCGCCGGCGGCGCGGGCGAAGGGCGGCGCGGCCCCGAAGGCGCCTGCCGCGCGGGCGAAGGGCAGGGGGGCCGCGAAGGCCAACGGATGAGGCGCCCAGGGGCCTGGGCGTTGCGACGGCGTCGTGCGCGATGCGCTGTCAGGGCGCTGTCTGATCGATGGTGACGTCCACCCCCTCGGTGACCGTGCAGTACCCGCCGTAGCTGATCCCGCAGCTGTCGATATCGACCGTGGTCGTCCCGTAGGGCTCTCCGCTCTTCGGCGCGTCGCTTTGCTCTTCGACCCCATCGGCGGAGAGCCACGCGAACACGCGCCAGCGCGGGTGGTCGGTCGTGCCGAGGACGGCGCCGATCTCGTACGGATGAGGGAAGCTCAGCCCCTCCAGAGACTCCGCGAGCGCGTCCCATCGATTGTCGCCATGGACATCGGGACCGGGGAACTGCGGGTTCTCCGTGTCGAACGGCGCGTCCGAGGCCGGGACGGCGCGGACCCGGAGTGTCTTGAGCTCGCTCGTGCTCACGCCCTCACCCAGCGAGACGACGCCCCTGGCGCCGGGGCCTTCGGGATCGCCGAACGGGACGCACCCGGCGAACAGGCCGCCGAGGGTGGCCATTGCGAGCACAAGAACGGATCTGCGATATGCCATGATGGATCTCCTCCGCGAGCGCCGCGCGGCCGCGTGGTGCGCTGTCGCGACGACGGCGGCCTCCGGGAAGCACGACGCTCCCTGTCGCTGGATGAGCCGAAGCTCCCCGGTCCTTCGCGAAATCGTCGCCGCCGCCGCGCCGGCGGGGCGGGCAGCACGATCCCCGCGCCCACGCGCCCATGCGCCCACGCGCGCCCGCGCCGCGCGCGCCGAGCGCCCCGCTCACCCGATACCCACCTTCTCCTCCGGCAGCCGGTAGCACCGCGCCCGCGCCTGGTTCGCGAGCGCCATCGCCAGCGTCAGCGGCCCGATGCGCCCGATGAACATCGCCAGGGTGATCACCAGCTTCCCCGGGGCGCTCAGCGACGGCGTGATGTTCGCCGACAGGCCGGCCGTGGCGAGCGCGCTGACCGTCTCCAGGGCGAGGCCCAGCGGGTCGTGCGGCTCCAGGGTGAGCATCACGAGCAGGAACCCCGCGACGAGCACCACCATCAGGCACGCCATGCCGAGGGCGCGGCGCACCGTGGCCGCCGGGATGGCCCGGCCGAGCAGGTGCGGCGCCTCGTCCCCGCGCAGCTCGGCGCGCAGCGCCGCGAACAGCGCGGCGAACGTCGTGATCTTGATCCCGCCCGCTGTCGATCCCGGCGCGCCGCCGATGAACATCAGCATGCACGTCAGCATCCACGTCGCCGGACCCATCAGGCCGTAATCCACCGTGTTGAGGCCCGCCGACCGCGTCATCGCCGACTGGAAGAAGCTCGCCATCACCTTCACGGGCCACGACAGGCCGTCCATCGACCGGCGCCACTCGAGCGCCAGGTAGCCCGCGGCCCCGATCGCGAGCAGCACCGCGGTGCCGATCAGCACCACCCGGCTGTGCAGCGACAGCCGCGGCGGCCGCTCGCCGCGGAGCCGCAGCCTGGCCCGGCGCAGGAGCTCGTCGTGCACCGGGAAGCCCAGGCTGCCGAGGATCACCATCCCCGCCAGCACGCCGGAGACAGCGGGCGAGCCGACCAGCGGGACGAGCCCGCCGCCGAACAGCGAGAAGCCCGCGTTGCAGTACGCGCTGACCGCGTGGAAGACGGCCGCCCAGAGGTGATCGCCGGCGCCCGAGAGCGGCTCGCCAGCGACGGGCCCGGCGGCGATCTCGTGGTGGGGCAGGAAGCTGAACAGCAGGCCGAGCGCGCCCACCGCCTCGATGCCGAGCGTGAACAGGACGATCGCGGCGAGGTTGCGCCGGAGCCGCGCGAACGACTCGGCGTCGATCATCTCGGCCATCACGGCCGCGTCGCGCAGCCTGAGCTTCCGGCCGGCCACGATGGCGAAGAAGGTCGACAGGACCATGATCCCGAGCCCGCCGATCTGGATCAGCAACAGCAGGACCGCCTGACCGAACGGCGTGTAGGTCTCGGCGACGTTGTGCACGGCGAGCCCTGTCACGCACACCGCGCTCGCCGACATGAACAGGCCGTCGATGAACGACGCGTCCGCGACGCTCCGGAGCGACTGCGGCAGGGTGAGCAGGAAGCTGCCGAGCAGCGTGGCGACCCCGAACGAGAGCACCATCAGCCGGGCCGGGTGCTCCGCGGCCGTGGCCATCAGCCGCTCGATCGGCCGGCGCCCCAGCAGGCCGGCGAGCGCCACGACGAACGCGAGCACCGTGTAGGACCGGTAGATCACGATCCCCCGGTGCCCCGCGTCCTCGGCCGCGTGCCCGAGCAGGATCAGCCACTTCTCGCCGATGCACGCGAGCAGCAGGGTGAGCGCGAGCAGGAACAGGGCGAGCCGGGGCTTCCTCGCCTCGACCCGCGCGCCGGCGAGCGCCTTGCGCAGGCGCTCCAGCGACACCACGGCCGCGACCCACGCGGGCACGAGCAGCGTCTCCAGCGCGGTCAGGGCGACCGACGCGCGCGGTGTGATCGCGAGGGCGAGGTCGAGCCCGAGGAGGACGGCGCTGCCGGCGAGCAAGGGCGCCGGCCGCATCCAGGCGGCGCGCCGCCGGGGCGCGGCGGTCGCGCCGGCCGCGGTGACCCCCGGCGCGGCCGGCGCCGTGGGCTGGGCGAGCATCGCGAGCGTCAGCCGGGCCTGCCCGGGGTCGCCGGGCGGCTCGGTGCGCGGCGCGCTCGGCGGCGAGGAGGGGGTCAGCGGGGCATCCACCCGCGGCATTCACGCCACCGCGCAGGGCGGCGTCAACACCGTTGTTCTCTCGAGCCTCTCTCGCTATTCAAGTCCTCCGGCCCGTCACCTCGCGGGACGCCATCCTCCAGGCCGCAGGGGCCTGCTGCCCAGCTCACAGGCACGACAGGCGCAGGTGTAGCCGTGCAACCACTTCTGATCACCTCCATTCGCCCTGTGTCACGCTCGGCCTGATGGCGGGGAGGCTCGAGATCGTCGTGGTCAACGGCTGCACGGATCAGAGCTCTGTGGATCGACTGCTGGGTGGCATACAATCCGTGCGCGACCCCTTGAACAAGACAGACCACGTGAGCAGGCTCTCCGCGGTGTAAGGGCGCTGCCGGACTCGCCTGAGCCCGCGCGCCTACGGTGAATCCGGAGGGCAGGGGGGTTGTTGGGCTCAGAGATGGTGCCATCTCCCGCCGCGCGCGGGGAGCGCCCTCTCCGCGATCCTGCGCCGCGTGCGCGCGCCGGATCCATTCGTATTGCAACGCGGATTGAGCTTGACAATCGTTGCTCATGGTAAAGACCTTTGCCTCATCAGGGCACGATTCGATGCTCGCCCTGCGATCCGCGGTTTCACGTCGGAAGCTCGCTCATCACGCCCGCCGGGGCCTGGAACGGTGGGACCTGGTGAGCGCCGTCAACTGAAACAAACAGCGAGGTAGTCACATGTCCGTCTTCTTCTCACGCCGCTCGGCGATCTTCATGGCTCAGGCTGGTTTGCTCTCCACGGCGTCGTGGAGCTTCATCGGATGTGGCCCCACGGATTCCCTGGACGGCCCCGTCGGAGCCCACGATCCGTCGTTTGGCGCCAGCGAGCCCGTCGCCGAGGAGGGCGAAGGTTCTGCTGAGCTCGCCGCCGAGGACGCCACGTTCGCTTCGCGCGAGGTCGTGCGAGGGCTATCGTTTCCGATCCGGGTCGTCTGGGGGCCGGACGGCTATCTGTGGTTGACCGAGCGCGTGGGGAAGCGGGTCGTGCGCGTGAGGCCGTCGGACGGTCAGAAGGCGACAGCGGTCACGATCACGGAAGCGTACCAGTCGGGTGGGCAAGACGGGGTGCTGGGCCTGGCCCTGCACCCGGAGCTGCTCCAGGGCAAGGGCGCTGACTACGTGTACATCTCCTACACCTATGACGCCGATCCAGGCTCAGCCGTGAGCCGCAGGACGAAGATCCGTCGCTACACGTACAACCCGACGGCCGGGACCCTGGAGAGCCCTCTCGACATCATCACGGGCCTGCCCGGCAGCGACGATCACAACTCCGCGCGGCTCCTGTTCGGCCCCGATCAGAAGCTCTATTACACCGTCGGGGATCAAGGGAACAACCAGTTCAACAGGAAGTGCCTCCCGGTGGGCTCGCAGGATCTACCCACGGCGGCCGAGGTGGCGGCGAGCGACTGGTCGAAGTACGCCGGCAAGGTCCTGCGCTTGAACCTCGACGGCTCGATCCCGTCCGACAACCCGCAGATCGCCGGCACCCGCAGCCATGTTTATTCCTATGGCCATCGCAACCCGCAGGGCCTCACGTTCCGCGGCGACACGCTCTATGCGAACGAGCATGGGCCGAAGACCGACGACGAGCTGAACGTCATCCATCCCGGCAAGAACTACGGCTGGCCGCACGTGGCCGGGTATCAGGACAATCAAGCTTACAAGTACGCCAACTGGTCGGCCTCGACGACGCCCTGCGCGTCGCTCCCGTGGAACGACTATGCGCCTCCTTCCTCGGTCCCCCAGCAGCAGGAGAGCGCGTGGAGCCACCCCGATTTCACGCCGCCGTTCTTCACCTTCTACACCGTCCCCGACGGCTACAACTTCCAGAATCACACGTGCGGGTCCTCCGGTTATATCTGCTGGCCGACGATCGCGCCCTCCTCGCTCCACCACTACGCTGCTGCATCCGGCATCCCGGGCTGGGAGGACTCACTCCTGATGACCACGCTGAAGAAGGGCGCGGTGTACCGGGTGAAGCTGAGCGCGACAGGCGATTCCGTGGTCGGCGAGCCCGTCGTCCACTTCCAGACCACCAACCGCTACCGCGACCTCGCGATGAGCCCGGACGGCCTGACATTCTACGTGATCACGGACACCGAGGGGAACACGAGCGGCCCGACCGGCGGGGCGACGACGGCCCTGAGCAACCCGGGAGCGATCCTGGAGTTCACGTACACAGGGGCGAACTGAGCCAGCTCCCGCGATCGGGCGGACGCCAGGACGGTCGCTGTGGATGACGGGGAAGCGCGCGGCTGTTCAGGAATGGGACGCGGCCGTCGCGGTCGGGGGAGGGGGAGACGAGGGCGTCAGCGCGCTCGGCGTCGAGAATGGACAACCTCGACGCCGAGGTGCGCCGCCTCGGATCAGGGCGGGCCCGCGGCGCCGTCCTGGATCCATTGACGCAAGATCCCGAGCTGCTGCGGGGTCATGGTCGGCCCGGTCGTGCTGGGGGGCATCACGCCCCCGATGCACTGTGCCGTGGCGGTCGGCGTGCAGCCCGCGGTCTCCGCCAGCCCGGCGGCCTTGAGGTAGAGCCAGCTATGATCGGGATCGCCCGGAACGACGAGCTTGTACTGGCCGCCGTCGAGGGAGGGGCGGTTGACCAGGCCGTCGACGATCTTCCTGGAGCTGATGTGGCCGCCGAGCGTCAGCCGCGCATTGGCCCCCGACTCGGCGTGGCATCCGCTGCACAGGTTCGTCGTGTCCTCGAACAGGGGCCGCACCCTCTCGTGGAAGAACCCTGATTCCACCGGCAACGGCTCGTTGGGGTTCACGACCTCGTCGGGCGTCAGGTTCTCCTGGATGATCTTGATCTCGGTGTCCATCTCGCGGCACTGCGCGACGAGATCGTCCTTCAGCTTCTGGTCGGTCGGCTTCAGGCCCTTGGCGAGGCGATACTTCTCCCACACGTTGTCGATCCAGCCATGGAGCTTCCAGAACATGTAGTTGTCGATGTTCGCCTCGGTGTTGTTCACGCCGTGCTGCGTGTTGCCCGGACGCGCCCACTTGGCGTGCAGCACGAAATGAAGGCCGACCCACGGCATGTTGCTCGCCTCCGGCGTCCGCAGCCTCTGCCCCACGTTGCACTGGAGCCAGAAGCCGAGCGTCCCTTCGTCCGGGAACCTCGCGAGGTTCTCGGGCTTGTCGATCTCGTCGCCGATCCTCCCGGCTTCGAGGGCGGACGCATCCCAGTCCTTCCACGCGGAACGCCACTGGGGCGGCACGTCTTCCGCCGAGGTCGGAAACTTGGTGAAGCCCTCGAACTGCTCGCTGTGGTTGGGCCAGAGCTGCTTCAACGCCTGGATCATGTGGCGGTGAAACACCAGGAACTGATAGCCGTCGCCGCCGGTCTGGCAGTTCTGATCCTCCGGGACGAGCTGGGTGAACCGGCAGATGTTCACCTTGCTCAACCCACCGCCGCCCGGGAGGTTGCAGGCCCGGATCGCGTGCCACTCGACGTGGGCCGCCTGCCACGAGTTGTCATACATCCACTCCAGGACTTCCGGCTGCACCGTCAGATCAACGATGTTCGGATCGGTCTTCCCGGGCGGAAAGAACTCCGCCGGCCCATCCTTCATGGTCGGGCTGGAGTCGCTGGGGTGGGGCATATAGCCGTTCACGCAGTGGTCATACGGGTGCATGGTCGAGTCGCCACCACCCGAGCCCGAGGCCGCGTGCGAGCTCGAGGCCGAGCCCGACCCCGAGGTCGCGCTCGAGCCCGCCACCGGGCCCGATCCGCCCGATCCGCTCGTCGCAGCGGGCCCCCCCGCGCCGCCCTCGGGCGCGCTGCCTGACGCGTCGTTTCCTTCGTCGCCGCACGCGCTCAGGGACAACGCGGTCAGCGCCACGAGCGCGGCCAGACGTCGTCGGGATGCGCGGCGGTCGGTTGCAGATGCGTGTTGCAAGTGATTGTATCGCATGTAGCTCTCGCAGGCCGGTAAGCTCAGGCCGTCAGTCGCGTCCAACCCCACATCGGGCGGGCGGCTTCACTCTACCGACGGCATACGAGCTTGGTCAACAGTATTAACTTACGACTGAGTCTGTGCAACTGAGTCTGTTTATTTGTCGATCATTGGTTGAATTGTCGCGTCCGGCTGCGAATGAGAGGCGGCCTCTTCGGTGTGCGGACACGCTGGTGATGTTGCGGCGCTCGTTCAGGACGGGACCGATCGCGCAACGAATCTTCTGTCGCCTCGGGGCCAGGATGCAGCACGGCTTGCTCGCGCCCGTCTCCGGCCACTGCGACAATTCAAAATCCGATATTCGGCGAGGCGTGTCCAGCGATTTCGCGCGCCAGGGTGAGCGGCGCCCCCGCTGACACGGCACCTGAGGATTCGTCCTCACCGATGATACAGTGACGATGGACAGTGCCGCACGTGGACCACAGCAATTTCTTCTCCGGCGCGACGGGACGGGATGCTCGCCTGGGCGGGCGACTCCGTCGGTCGCCTCGACGGGATCTCCGCTGCTGTGCAACGCCACGGCCCCGGCGCTCAAGGCGCTGGACGAGCGATATCGGGCGCGAGGGCTCCTGGTCGTCGGGATGGTTCACCACGAGGATCCCGAGCCCTCGATCCCTGGGCGATCAAAGGCTATCTGACGCGCTTCGGGTACGGCTTCCCGATCGCGATCGACGCGGACTGGAGCACGCTCGAGCGCTGGTGGATGAAGGCCACCCGAAGCGGGAGTACACGAGCGCCGGCTTCCGACGGCGCGCTGGCACGGTGCCAGCAGGTGCCCGGTGGCACGCTGGCATCGTGCCACCGGCCGGGTCGCGCGAATCCCTGCACACGCAGGCTTCTCTCGCGTGTGCGACCTCCTCGGCGAGGCGGGCCCGTGGATTGCTTTTCCGATCCGCGACGGGCTGCGACGGGCCGCGATAGGCCCCCGGGCCGCGCGCCACACCCTGGCCACGCTGGAGGAACACGGCGCATCGCCGATGCCGCCGCTGCCCGTCGCCTCTCCCGCTTTGCTGCACGCAAGGAGCAACGCCGCGCATGACCGCCACCGCCCCCTCGCACGCCGTCGGCACCTACGATCTCCGCGACCCCGCCCTGTTCCTCGACCCGCATCCGCTGCTCCACCGGATGCGCGACGAGGCGCCTGTGTGCTGGAGCCCTCAGCTCGAGTCGTGGGTCCTCACCAGCTACCAGGACGTCTGCGCGGCGCTCCGCGATCCGCGGCTCTCCGTCGTCGAGGAGCTCAAGCGCATCGAGGGGCTGACGACGGCCGACCAGCTCGCGCTAGGACCCCTCCGGCGCATCTTCCTGGCCTGGGGGGACCGCGCCGACCCGGAGCGGCACGCCCTCTTCATCAAGCGCCTCAAGCGCCACTTCACGCCGCAGCACGTCGAGGCCCAGCGCCCGCGCGTCCAGGCGATCCTCGACGGCCTGCTCGACGCGGCGGTGCGGCGCGGCGAGATGGATCTCGTCAACGACGTCGCGCACCCGATGGCGATGGCCGTCGTGGCGGGGGTGACCGGCCTGCCGACCGAGGCCGTCGACCTGTACCTCTGCTGCTCGAACAAGATCTCCGAGCTCCTCGAGATGGGGGATCGGGACCAGCTCTTCCGCTGCCAGGAGGGCATGGTCGAGCTGTCCGAGTTCCTGCGGCCCATCGTCGAGCAGGCGCGGCGCAGGCGCGAGCGCGGCGCCGACCTGCTCGGCGTCTTCGTGGACGCGGACCCGGACGCCGTACAGTTCAGCGACGATTATATCGTCGCGCAATGCATCATGTTCCTCGTCGTCGGGTACCACACGACCGCGAACCAGCTCTGCAACGGCGTGCAGATCCTGTTCGACCACCCCGAGGAGCGGGCCAGGCTGGCGAGCGATCGCGCGCTCCTCCCGAACGCCTTCGACGAGATGATGCGGTATCACGGCGCGGTCGCCTCGGTGCGGCGCATGGCGACGGTCGACCTCGCCATCCGCGACAAGCACATCCGCGCCGGCGAGACGCTCGTCCTCGCGCTGGCCGCGGCGAACCGCGATCCGCAGGCGTTTCCGGCGCCCGATCGCTTCGACCCCGCGCGGGAGGGCGCGGGCCGGCAGGTCGGCTTCACCATCGGCCCTTACTCCTGCATGGGGCAGGCGCTGGCGCGCCTGGAGGCGCAGGTCTTCTTCAGCACCCTGCTCGACCGCTTCCCGCGCCTCCGGCCCCTGGACGCCTCCCCGGACTGGATGGTGTTCCGCCCCCTCGGCCGGGAGCTCAGGACGCTGTGGGTCCTGTTCGATTGACGGCGCGCCGGCGCGTCGCGCGTCGTCCCCGAGCGGAGGAAGGCACCATGAAGCACGTCGTCGAGCTGATCGAGCAGAAGAAGCGGGAGATCGCCGCGCACCCGTTCTACCGGTGGATGGCGAGCGGCCCCACGTCGCTGGAGACGCGGTTCGATTTCGCGCCGGTCATCGCGAACTTCATCCTGGGGTTCAGCGACATGAACCGGTGGTTCATGAGGTACCCGGCGCCCGCGAGCGCCTTCGAGCACGCCATCAACAGGCACACGCGGGAGGACGAGACGCACGCCAGGCTGTTCCTCGAGGACTGGCGCAAGCTCGGGCTCGACCGGCGCCTCGGCTGGCGCGCGAGCGACATGCTCGGGTGGTATTACGCGGGCACCGAGACGGACATCTTCCGGGAGTACGGCATGGAGATCATGCAGATGTGCACCCTGAACGAGGACCCGCTGGTCCGCTCCGCCGTGATGCAGGCGATCGAGGCGTGGGGGCATGTCTTCTTCACGGCCTCCGCCGGCGTCGCCGCCGATCTCACGAGCAGCTCCGGCGTGGAGTACCGCTACTTCGGCCCGTACCACCTGAAGCGGGAGATCGGACACCTGCTCTTCGACAGCCAGCTCTTCGAGGAGGCGACGCTCGACGAGGGCCGGCGCGCCCGGGCCATGGCGCTGGTGAGCCGCCTCTTCGAGATGATCCGCGTGAAGAGCGACCGGCTCCTCCGCTACGCCGAGCGGGCCACGAGCGACGCCGGGCCGCCGTCGACGGCGCGCATCGCGTCCGCCGCGCGCGCCCCCCGGCAGGAGCCCGGGCCGGCCGCGGCGAGCCCGGCGCGCCGGCGGGGCGGGCCCGTCGCGCCGGGCCAGGAGCCGGTGCAGCGCGTCCTGGAGCAGCGCAAGCGCGCCGCGGCGGAGCACGCGCTGTTCGCGTGGATGCGGGCGCGCGACCCGCTGGACCCCGAGGAGAAGCTCCGCCGCATCGCGCTCTTCTGGACGCCGGACTGCATGGGCTACCGGGATCTGAACGCCCACGCCCTCGCGTACCGGCGGCCGGCGGACCCGCGCGAGCGGGCGATCAACCGCTGGGTCGCCGACCTCCAGTCCCACCACGGGCTGTACCTGCGCGACTGGATCGAGCTCGACATGGACCGGCGGCTCGGCTGGAGCGCGAGCGACACGCTCGAGTTCTACTGCGCGAGCAAGCACTCGGAGGCGCAGCGGCGGAGCATGTCCGCCTTCGTCAAGCTCGCGTTCGCGCACCCCGAGCCGGCGCTGCGGTTCTGGCTGATGGAGGCGCTGGAGGCGAGCGGGGACGCGTTCTTCGAGAACACGCGCGCGCTCGCGCGCCGGGTCGAGGCCGAGCGCCCGCTGCGGCTCGACTACCTGGCCGATCGCCACGCGCTGTCGCACCCCGCGCTCGAGCCGGACGAGGAGGCCGACGCCGTCGCCTTCAAGTCCGAGCCGCTCGACGAGCGCGGCCGCGAGGTCGCCGTGGGGATGATCCACACCGTCTTCGACTGCCTCGAGCTCCAGTTCTCGCTGTCGCTCGAGCTCGCGACCCGGGGGGCATCGCTGTGACCGATCGCGCATCGACGCAGCGCGCGCCCTGGCGCAGGGCGCTCCTCGTCCCTACGCTCGTCCGCGCCGGGCTGCGCGCGTTCCGGGCCCGCGGAGGCGCCTGGGACCGTTACTGGCGCGGCATCCGGCAGACCGGCGCCGGCGGCGAGGTGCTCTGGGACGGCGACAGCGCGGAGGAGCGGGGCTGGATCGTCGGTCTGGCCCGCCGCGCCATGGACTCGGGCCTCCCCCTGGTCGACGTCGGCTGCGGCAACGGCCGCTACACGCGCGCCCTCGCGCCCTGGTTCACGGCCGCGGTGGGCGTCGACGTCTCGGCCGAGGCCGTGGCGCACGCCGAGCGGGAGACGCGCGCCGAGCTCGAGGCGCTCCACCGGACGAGCGCGGCGCCCGCGCCCGGCGAGGCGGGAGCCGCCCCCGGGGGGCCCTCGGCGCCGCCGCGCCTCTCCTTTCGCGTGCTGGACATGACCGAGGCGGGCGCCGGAGCGCGCCTCGGCGCCGAGGTGGGCACCGCCAACGTGTTCGTCCGCGGGCTCTTCCACACGCTCGACGCGGCGCAGCGGGACCGCCTCGCCGAGAGCTGCCAGGCGCTGGTCGGTGAGCGCGGCACCCTGCTGCTCGTCGAGACCGACTTCCCGGGCAGCGCTCTCGCGTACCTCGAGTTCCTCGGGGCGCGGGGCGGCGACTACCCGACGCCGCTCCTGCGTTGCCTCGAGGCGGGGCTCCCGCCGCCGGCGCGCTTCGGCGCGCGGGAGCTCGCGCTGCGCTTCCCCGGGGCGTCGTGGGAGCACGTCGAGGCCGGGAGCGCGGAGCTGCGCTCGGCCGCGATGCGGCCGGGCCAGACCTCGACGCGGATCCCGGCCTTCTACGCCGTGCTGCGGGCGAGGCCGGGCAGGGGCTCGCCATGAGCGCTCCGGCCCCGTCGCGCCCCGCCACGGCCCCGCAGCGCCCCGCCACGGCCCCGTCGCGCCCCGCCGCGGCCCCGTCGCGCCCCGCCGCGGCCCCGTCGCGCCCCGCCGCGCAGGCGGCCCCCCGGGGCCTCGGCGCCAGCCTGCGGAACGTGCGGGAGTTCAAGGCGAACCCGCTCGCGTTCTACCGGCGGCTCACCCGGGACGGCGGCTCCGGCTACCGGGAGGTCGCGTTCTTCGACCTCTTCGGCCCCAACTACCTCGTCAACGACGTCGACGAGGCCGGGCGCATCCTCACGGGCGCGATCGACCGGGGCGGCGCCACGAAGGACGGGCTGCGCTTCTTCGAGGTGATGGGCCGCCTGCTCGGGCGCGGGCTCTTCACGGCCGAGGGCGACGTCCACCTCCGGCAGCGCCGACTCCTCCAGCCGTCGTTCCAGCCGAGGGCGGTGGAGGATATGGCGGGCGGCGTCGTGCGCGCCGCGTCCGCGGCGGGGGCGCGCTGGTCGACGCAGGTCGGCGCGACGCTGGACGTCGAGGGCGAGATGCGCCGCCTGGCGCTCGATCTGCTGGCCGAGCTCTTGATCGGCGGCGATCTGCGCGACGACGTCCACGAGTTCGGCGCCCTCAACGAGGAGATGGAGGCGCGCCTCGTCGAGGCGATGGGCGCGCCCGTCCTGGCCCCCGCGTGGCTGCCCACGCCGGGCAACCGCCGGTTCGCCGCGACGGCCGCGCGGGTCCGCGCGGTGGTGGCGCGCCTCATCGCGCGGCGGCGCGCGAGCCTGGAGGCGGGGCGCGCCCCCGACGTGCTCCTCACGCGCCTGCTCGCCGACGAGCTGAGCACCGGGGCGATGGGGAAGCGGCAGTTCCTCGACGAGATCGCGACGCTCCTCGTGGGCGGCTACAAGAGCACGGCGCTCGCGCTCACCTGGACGTGGTACCTGCTGGCGACGCACCCCGACGCCGGACGGCGGCTGGCCGCCGAGGTCTCGGAGCAGATCGGGCAGCGGCCTCCGACGTTCGCCGACGCGCGCGGGCTGCGCTTCACCCGGATGGTCGTCCAGGAGTCGATGCGCCTCTACCCGCCGGTCTGGGTGATCAACCGGGTCGCCGCCCGGCGGGACGTCCTCGGCGGGGTGCCGATCCCGCGGGGCGCGATCCTCGCCGTCAGCCCGTACACGCTGCACCGCCACCCCGCCCACTGGGCCCGGCCGGACGACTTCCACCCCGAGCACTTTGCGGAGGGCGTCACCCGGCCGGCCCACGCGTACCTCCCGTTCGGCGCCGGCCGGCACAAGTGCATCGGCAACCACCACGCCATGGCCGCGGCGATCCTGACCCTCGCGACGCTCGCCGCCCGGTACGCGTTCGAGCCGCCCGCGCACCCGGTCGCGGCCAGCGCGCGGGCCTTCACCACGCCCGAGGCCGGGATGCGGATGCGCCTCACCGCAGCGCCGACGCGATCGTAAGCCACGAGTCACCTACAAGGGAAGGGTGGGCTCGCGCGTCACCGTCATGCTGCGTAGCGTTACCGGGCGCGAAGCACCGATATCGAGCGGCCGGCCGCCACGCTGACGGCGTGATCGACGAGCTCGCCCGGCTCCTAGCGGCCGGCGCCTCTCGCGTGAACGGACTCCCGTCATGAATTCGGTAGATCAGGAAATGTCCTGTCCTGCGGGACAGGTGATGGTCCTGACGCGCAGGTCGATCTCGAGGTGGCCGCGCGTTCGCCCTCTCGAAGGCCGCGAATGAAGAGGAGGCGCGCTCTTCAGACGAACCGCGTCGCGGAGCTCGCGGAGGCACGGCCCTCGACATCGAAGCGCACAGCACCGCGCCGCTCGTACGCCGGCATTTCACGATGACGTCTCCAGAGGAAACCGTCGGCGAGGCGCTCGTGCCCACGCTTAGGGACGAGCGTCGGGCTCGTCCACACCTTTCGTTTCGCTCGCGTGATCACTGCGACACGGACCGGGAATAGGTGACGCATGCGCATGCGAACATTAAGAAACCTCTCGTACATCGGTACGACAATTTTTCTTGCCTCAACACCGCTGTTCGCTGGTTGCACCGGCAGCATAGCGGACGGTGCGGACGATGACGGGTCGACCTCCGGCAGCAGCGGCGGCGACACGGGGGGGGGAACCACGCTGCCGCCGCCGGAGAAGTGTGTTCCCGGCATTCCGGCGACGACCCAGATCCCCCGCATGCTGAACCGGCAGTACGACAACACGGTGCGGGACCTCCTCGGCGTCACCACCGTGGGCTCCGAGAGGAAGATGCCCTCCGAGCTGCTCGTCTCCGACTTCGACGGCCCGATGACCCCGCCCGCGTGGAGCATCTATCAAGACGTCGCCGCGCAGATCGCCAAGGACGTGATGGCTGGGCCGAACAAGTCCAGGTTCATCAGCTGTGACCCTTCGGCGAGCGGCTGCCTGGAGGAGACCATCAAGACCTTCGGCCGCAAGGCGTTCCGTCGCCCGCTGAGCGCCGAGGAGGTCGCGCGGTTCCTGAAGCTCGGCCAGACGACGCCGGCGGGGACGCCCGCCGAGGTCGCCGAGACGACGCTGATGGCCTTCCTCGTGTCGCCCTCGTTCCTCATGCTCCCCGAGCTGACGACCACCCCGTCCCCGTCGGGCAAGGGCATCCAGCTCTCCAGCCACGAGGTGGCCACGAGGCTCTCGTACCTGCTCTGGGGCTCCGCTCCGGATGAGGCCCTGAACGCGGCGGCCGACGGCAACCAGCTCCAGACCAAGGAGCAGATCCTGGAGCAGGCGCAGCGCATGATCGCCGTGCGCGAGAAGGCCGGCCCGCTCGTGACCGCGTTCCACCGCAACTGGGTCCAGATGGACAACGGGAGCGCCCACTGGTGGAAGGGGGATCACGACAGCGACGCGTATCCGCTCTACTCCGCGGGCGCCAAGCTCAGCGCGCAGGCCGAGCTCGACGCCTACTTCGAAGAGGTGGCGTTCGCGGGCGGTTCGTTCGATGACCTCCTCCTCAGCAACGTCGCCTTCGTCAACAAGGACAACGCGGCGATCTACGGGCTCGATGCTTCGAAGTACGGCACCGAGCTGACCAAGGTGGAGCTGAACGCCGACGAGCGGCCGGGCTTCTTGACGCGCGTCGGGTTCTTGAGCTCCTACTCGGGCTACGACGCCACGAGCCCGATCCTGCGCGGCGCGTTCATCACGTCGTACATGCTCGGCGCCAATCCGGGTCCGCCCCTCCCCGGCGCTACCATGCTGACCGTCGAGGGCGACTTCAAGACGCAGCGCGCGTACGTCGAAGAGCTGACGAAGCCCGCGAACTGCGCGGGCTGCCACGCGGCCATCAATCCGCCGGGGTTCGTGATGGAGGGCTTCGACGCCATCGGACAGGTGCAGACGGAAGATCCTCGTGGTGGTGCCATCGACGCGAGCGTCACGACGAGCACCGTCAACTTCGGCGACGGCAAGGTGAAGGAGATCTCCTCTCCGTTGCAGCTCATGCAGGAGATCGCCCAGACTCCGAAGGCCAAGCAGCTTTACGCCCAGGCGTGGGTCGCCTATGCTTATGGTCGGGCTCCGAACGGGAACGACAAGTGCCTCGTGGATCAGCTCGACATGAAGCTGTCCGAGGGCGGCTACAGCGTTCTCGATCTGCTGGCCGATCTCACTCAGACGGAATCGTTCACCACGCGAGTCCGTGAAACGCAGTGATAGCTGAGGAATGTCGAACATGAGCAAGCAACTGAACCGCAGAATCTTCCTTCGTGGCATGGGCGGAGCAGTCCTGGCTGCGCCGTTCCTCAGCTCTGTGTGGGAACGCACCGCGAGGGGCGACACCCCTGCATCCGGGAAGGCGCTCATCGTGATGTTCACGCACTACGGGTGCGTCACGAACAAGTGGTTCCCCGAGAAGAAGCAGGGCGAGCTCACGGCTGCCGACCTCGAGGCGACGAGCCTCGCGGCCCTCGCCCCCTATGCGAAGAAGCTCCTCATGCCGCGCGGCATCCGCTCGATGAACGAGTGGACCGCCAACATGAAGCGTGGACAGGGGAACGACTCCCACACGCAGATCGTGGGGTCGTTCTTCACCTGCCAGCCGGTCACGCCGAACAGCAACGACCCGTTCAGCTTCGACACCGCGACGAAGTTCAACGCAAAGGCCGTCGGTCCTTCGCTGGATCACGTCATCGCCCAGCAGCTCAGCCCGCAAGGCACGCCGTTGCTCTTGAACACGGCTGCTCAGAGGGACAGCGCTCAGTCGGGGATCTCCTACTCGGCCGCCGAGACCATGTTCAGCGGCCTCAACGCGTCGCAGGCCTTCAGCCAGCTCACGGGCCTCTTCCAGACGGGGGAGCCGATGTCCCCGGACACCTACGCGACGATCCGCGGCAAGAGCGTCCTCGATCTCGTGAAGGACGATCTGCAGACGCTCGAGCGGTTCGACATGAGCAGCGCCGACAAGCAGAAGCTCGCGGCCTGGAAGGAGCTCCTCAACTCGACAGGAAACGTGATGGTCACCGCGCAGTGCAACGCGGAGCTCGGCGCGATGCTCGGCGCGACGGCGGCGAACGCCTCCAAGGCCGGGTCGGGCGGCTTCGGCAGCGACGTCCTCACGACCAAGGTCTCCGGCGATCTGGATGGAGCGGACATCTATTCGGCCATCGCAGCGCTCTCGGCCGCCTGCAACGCCAACCCCGTGATTTTCTTGAAGTACCCGGGGAATTACAATTTCAGTGGGCTCGACATCACCATGGAGTCGCACGCCCTCTCGCACCGCCTCGACAACGCAGGCATGCAAGGCAGCTGCCTGCCCAACGCGCTCGAGATGCTCCTGAAGGTCGACGCCTATTACGCGCAGAAGTTCGCGAACCTCGTCCGGATGCTCGACAGCATCCCCTCGGGGAGCGGGACGGTCCTCGATAGCAGCGCCGCGATCTGGTTCCAGGAGATGTCGGACGGCAACGCGCACAACCTCAACAACGCGCCGATCATCCAGGCCGGCAGCGCCGGCGGTTACTTCAAGACCGGCCAGATCGTCAACCTCGACCCCTCGTCGGAGTTGACGAACGGCAACAGCATGTCGCAGTGCGCCAATGGCACCGGCACGGTCAACGGTGTCAATCAGGGAACCGGAACCGATCCGAAGATCGGCAATGCGCCGATCAACAAGTACTTCTGCAACATCATGAACGCCCTGGGCGTGAAGGCGGGGGCGGATGGCTTCCCTGCGAAGGGTGGCACCGCGGAGGTGACCCACTTCGGCTATTCCGACAAGACGGAGGACTTCATCGGTGGAAAGGGCGCGGTCGCCGGCGCCACGATCCACAATCCGGGCGGGTTCACGGAGCTCAAGGCCTGAGCGCTCCCGGAGCGAATTCCTGAACACTCGGACGAGCACGGATCCAGAGATCTCTTCTCACCGAAGGGGTCTCTGGGTTCGTGCGTCGGCTGTGCCCGTGGGCGCCGCGGGCTCGCCGCTATTTGTGATGTGCCTCACGTCGCGAGCCCGAGCTGCCCGACGATGGCGGGCAGCGAGTGGCTGGGCATCTCTTCTCATGTTCATGCTGGCGAAGCGTCTCTTCATCCCTGCTGCTGTCCTCCTCCCGCTGGCCTGTTCGAGCGAGGCGAGCGACGGCGCCGGGGCGGGCGGGGACATCGGTGACGACGCGCTCATCGTTCCGGAACATCTCACCGTCTCGGCGCTCCCCGGCGGAAACGGCGTGCTCAACGCGATCGCGCTGACTCTCCGCAAGGGACCAGCCAGCACCGAGCTCTACGTCGCCTTGAGGAACGACGGGGATATCCCCGCCTGCCACGCCGCCGTTGCCGTCGATCTCTACGACAAGACCCAGCAGTCCATGGCAGCCGGAATCAACGGGTTGCTGACGCAGCATTTCTATCGACTCACGGATGGTTCGGGCACCATCGCTGCGTGCGTGGGTCCAGGCGACGTGACGATGGCCGCGGTGACGGACTTGCCGTCAGACCTCGTGATCGAAGACGTGGGATATGTCGTCTACCGGTGCACTTACTTTGCCCTCGACGTCGTTCCCATCGATGGCCTCACCATCAGCCAGGTGAAGGTCGTCCCTGGTGGCGCCGGCACGACGTACACGGGCACGCTCCTCAACGGGCTCGACGTGGCGGTGAGCCATCCCTCCGCCACGGTCTTCTCGGTCAGTCGCGTCGGGCGCCCGCTCGGCGTGGCGATCGGCAGCGGCACGGTCCAGATTCCGCCGGGCGGCAGCTGGGCCTTCGAGACGAACACCGTGGACACGCCCGGACCTGATCATGCGGCGTACCCGGCAGGCGCGATCGTGACGCAGTAGACCCTCGGCCTCTCCTCCTCGTGGTGGGTTGCTTCGACAGCATTCACGAGGGTACGGAGAGGCCGAATTCAAAGCTTTGCGTTCAGCTGTCTCCTGCTACTCCTGCGCGCCGTCGGCGATCCACTGCGCGATCGCCTCGATGTAGTCGGGGGGCACGCACTTGGCGTCCCCATCGTTGACGCACTCGATGGGCATCCGCGGAGTATCGCCGCACGGCTCCTTCAGGATCTTGACGAGAGCGCTCTCCTCCGGCTTGCCGGGATTGACGATCGGGAGATTGCCGCAATTCTCGGAGATGTGCGTGGTCAGCCTGGTGCGCAGCTCACCGTCGACCATCAGGTCCAGGGGGTTCAGATCGTCGTTATGGCAACCCGCCCCGAAGCAAGAAGTCCTTTCTATGACGAACTTCACCGTCTCGAACGTCGGGGCGACCGCGTTGCCGCTGCCGGTCGAGCCGCCGCCGCCGTCGCCACCGGAGCTCGCGCTGGTCGAGCCAGCGCCGCCCGAACCGACCGAGCTCGAGGTAGACCCGCTGGTGCTCGTGCTTCCAGAGTCCGAGCCGCCGGCGCCTCCAGCGCCTGTATCGTCAGGGGTGTCGGAGCAGCCTGCGAGCGGTGACAGGACGGCGACGATGGCTGCCGCGATGAAGCTTGAGATTCGAAGTTTCATGGTTCACGATCAAGGTGGTGAGAGGGGAAGATTCAGCTCTCGTTCCCGCTGGATCCAGGCGAAAGGCCTGGATGTTGGAATGTGGAGGCGACGCGCGATCGATGAATGAAGCGATGGAATCGAACTTTTCTCATCACGTCGTCCGCGGGCAAGAGCTGCGCGAGGCGAGAAACGTCCTCTTGGTCGAGTAGAATGGGCAAACGCGCTCCGGAAATCAAGCGGTTCGTGCGGCCGTCCTCGCCTACAGACGAACTCGGCGTCGATGACGTCGCGTACCCGAAGCTCTTGATTGCTCCTCAGACCTGCTCGCCGAGCCCGGCGCCGCCTACTGGGGTGGTGCCGCTCGCGTCAAGAAGTTCCTGCTCGAAGACGTCAGCGTGAGCACCGACGTCTGGAAGCCGAGGAACGAGCTCGACAAAGCCAGGTGGGTGGAGTGGCGGCCCCGACGCTCCCGTGATGTAACGGCAAGTCGCCACCCGAAGACGGGCCCGGTCACCCAGGAAAAGGTGCCGGGCCCATTCGGTGGCCCGGTCACGCCAGGGCGTGGCCGGGCCGTTCTGCCGCGCGCGCGCTGCGCGAGGTCCGGGGCGAGGTGCTCCGCCCGCGGCCGCGCAGCGCAGCAGCAGGCCGCGAGCGTCGGATCGCGCGGCCCACCGCGCGCTCCACGACGTGACTCGCCCGGTCGATCGCCTCGCGGATCCCCACCGCGACCTCCTGAGCGATGACGCTGTCGAGCCCGTTCAGCACGACCTTGATGCGGCAAGCGGTGTCCACGCCGCCGCGCGGGCCGTTCACGTCCTCGAGGCGCACGCTGACGCGCTGGATCTCGGTCGCGAACTTGCCCAGCCTGATCCCGAGACGCGCGCGCGCGTAATCACGCACGTCAGCGTCGATATCGAGTCCCGTCGTGCGGACGGCGAGGGGCGTGCCGTCGATCGGGGTCCGGCCGCTCACGCGCTTGATCGGGCGGGCGACCTCACCTGCGAACACGGCGCGTCGCGATGGCTTCTGCGGCTTGCTCATGCTCATGATTTCCTTGCGCTCTCCTTCTTCCGTCGCTCTGCGCGGAGCACGGGGCCGCGGGGCAATTTGACCCGCGGGGCGATTCGACCCTCGATGCGGCGAGGCCCATCCCCGCCTTATCCGCGTGATGAGCATGCGCGATAGCCCATCTCGGATACTGCACGACGGCGATGCACGTCTCGTGCCATTGGACGCCTCCTGGAGAGCGGATCGCGAGGGCAGGGGAGCATCTCGAGAGCACGGGAGTCGCTCTCGAGAACAGGAAGCGGCGCGCGAGAGCAGGAGAGCATCTGCCGCGGGGCGTCGAAGCGACGCGCGAGAATCAAGGACGGAGACCCAGCGCCCGTGCGCGGGGCCGGCCACGCCGGGAGCGGCCTCGCCGGGTCACATGGCCCGTGGCGCGGAGTCCTGTCGCGCTGGACCCCGGGGGCCCACCAGCAGCGCGCGGCGCTGACCTCGAGCGTCTTCCATCACGCCGCCACGCCGGCGCCCGGCTGCCGCCCTCGCGGGAGCGGCTCCTCCGCCTCACCGTGGTCACCCGCGCCTGCACGGGATCGATCCCTCCGCGGCCGAGGAGCATCGCAGCGCCCTGGCTGGACCTGCACAGGGGTGCGCCCCACGCCGTGACTCCCGAGCGCTCGGGCGCTTCCTCGTTGCACGGAGGCGCTCGGCGCCGGACGCCGCGGCTCGCGGCGGCGGGTTCGGCCCGGCCCTCCACGGCCTCTCGAGCGCCGGTGTGCGGATTGCATCAGGCGGAGTGGCATCCGAGGCAGCGATGGCGGGCGGCGTCGGCGACGTGACAAGCGCGCGACACGCCAGAGGTCGAACGGCGGAGAGCGGCGGGCGGATTGGCCAGTCCCGCTGGGCCCGCGCCGTCCCGATGCATGGGCCTGAACCGGAAGATGCCGGATGGGGGTGCATGATGGTGACGCAGCAGGAGATCAAGCAAGGGATGGTCGTCCGGAGCGCGGACGGCGAGAAGCTGGGCAAGGTGACCCGGATCAAGCCCACCACGTTCGAGATCGAGAAGGGCCTCTTCTTCACGGAGGAATATCTGGTGCGCTACGACGAGGTGGCCGACATCCGGGATGGGGAGCTCATCCTCACGCACGGTCGCGAGCACCTCGCCGGGGACCGCGGGAAGGCGCGTGCGGCCGGCGCCCCGATCGAGAAGGGGGAGGAGATCCGCGTGCCGCTCGTGGAGGAGGAGGTCACGGTCGGCAAGACGGTGCAGGAGGTCGGCCGGGTCCGGGTCACGAAGCAGGTCGTGACCGAGGAGCAGCAGATCGCGGTGCCCGTGGCGCGCGAGGTGGTGCACGTCGAGCGCGTCCCCGCGAGCGGGGAGCGGCCGGCCGCGTCCGACACCCTGTTCGAGGAGGGGTCGATCAGCGTCCCCATCCGCGAGGAGCGCGTGGAGGTGTCGACGCGGCCCGTGGTGAAGGAGGAGCTCCGCATCGGAAAGGACGTGATCCAGGATCACGAGACCGCGAAGGCGACGGTGCGCCGCGAGACGGCCGACGTGCGGACCGAGGGGGACGTGTCGCGCGAGCGCGGCCGCGGGGAGCCGGAGGCGATCCCGCCCGAGGAGCCGCCGATGGAGCGGGCCACCGGGACGGGCGGCCGGCGGCGCTGAGCGGCCCTGGCGGGCGGGCCGGCGCGATCGGTCCACGCGGCCACCCAGCGGCGCGCGGAGCTAGCCCAGCACGGCGCTCCCGCGGCCTGTTTCTCGGCGCCGCGGCGGAGCGGCCAGGCGACGATCCGGGCCAGCCGGGTTCATGTAGCGTAGGAACTCGCACGGCCCTTCTCGCCGTGGAGGCTACCGGCCGCCTGGCTCCCCGGTCCGTCCCGCTGCGGACCGCCGGCGGACCACCGCCGCCCCTGGCGTGCCGCGCGCCCCGCGTTCAGCCCTGGCCGCTGCGGCGTGGACCACCCGCCCCCGCTCCAGAAGTTCGGTGTCGAGGGCACGCTTCGTGACGGTGTAACCCGCGTTGAAGAGGAGCTCCCTCTCGACGGGCGACAGCGCGAGTGGATTCGTCCTGAGCTTGAAGATCGGCACCGCTTCCGCGTTGACCTCGATCACCCGCGCCCACTTCAGCCGGTCCACCAGCTTGGACGTGTCGCCGACGTCGCGCGCCTCTTGCACCGTGGATCCCAGGGCCAAGAGCGCGCGGCAAGCGCGCAGAGGACGGTGGATCGAATGATACCGGGCGCGGAGGACGCGAATGCCCAGCGTCAGCGTCTCCTCCGGTTCCGGAACGCCGGTGTCGAACAGGTGCACGGGGAAGTTGCTCAGCAGCCCGCCGTCCACGATGTAGCTCGTCACCTTGTTGCGCCCGGTGAGCTGCACCGGCCTGAACACGAAGGGGAAGCTCATGCTCATGCGCATGGCCAGGGCCACGTCGAGGTTGTCCGGCTCGACCCCGTAGAGCTCGGTGTTGATGTCGTCCGGGAGGACGAGCATGCGGCCCCGCGTGATGTCGGAGGCGACGAGGTGAACCCGGTACCTGCGGGCCGGGTTTCGCTCGTTCTCGCAGCCGGGCATGACGAGGTCGCCGAACGTCCTGATGCGTTTCTGGTCGAGCTTCTCCCGGAACAGGGCGAGCAGGGCGTCTCCCTTGAGCATCCCGAGCTCCCCGATGGCCCCCCAGAACATCGAGAGGGGTTTGCCCACGAGCGGGATGAAGCTCAGCCCGCCGGGATCAGCGAGCCTGGCGAACTCGGGGCCACCGATGATGCTGGCGATCTCCGAGGGGGTATACCCCGCTCCCAGGAGGGTGGCGACGAGGGCGCCCGCCGAGGTCCCCGCCAGGTACGAGATGTAGGTGTCCTTGTACTTGTGGGTGAGCGCCTCCGCGAGCGCGGCGACTGCCCCGACCAGGGCGACCCCTCTGAGTCCCCCGCCCTCGAGGACCAGGTTCAGCCTCCTCGGGGGATACCGCTCCTCGGAGGTGTCGGACGGCTGGGGGAGCGCGCACGGCTCGTCATGGGACAGGAGATCCCACTCGCTTCGCGGGGCCTCCGGCGCGCACGCGATGGCGGTCGGCGCTTCCTGCTCCATGGCTCCCTCTCCGGGCAGCGCGGTGATCATGGCTGCCTCAGCCCCGCCACGCTCCGCCGCGCTCTCTCCGCGGCGGTCTGGACCGGCGTGGCCCGCTCCAGGATGTTCCCGTCGATGGCGCGCTTCATCGTGAGATAGCCGGCGTCGTACAGGACCTCCCTCTGCAGCGGCGACAGGCGCGCGCTGATGGGGACGGTGCCCGTGTTGATCTGGATCGTCCTCGCCCACTTCAGCCTGTCCACCCGCTTCGCGGTCTCGCTCACGTCGCGCGCGGTGAACGCGGTGAGGAACATGGCCTTCAAGAGGTGGTAGGGGGCGGGGAACTTGACCGGGTTGTACCGCTCGGATCTCACCCGTATTCCGAGGGTCAACGTGTCCTCCGTCTCCGGCGCGCCGACGTCGAACAGGTGGATCGGGAAGCCGCTCGTCAGCGCGCCGTCCACGATGGTGCACTCGACCCCGTTCGCCCCCGTGCGACGGACCGGGGAGGACCAGAACGGCATGCTCGAGCTCATCAGCACGGCCTCGGCGACGTCGAGGTCGTCCGGCTCCACCCCGTACAGCTCGGTGTTGACGTCATCGGGCAGGACGAGCATGCGCCCGCGCGTGACGTCGGAGGCGATGACGTGAACCCTGTACCTGCGCGCTGGATCTCTCTCCCGCTCACATCCGGGCATCACCAGATCGCCGAAGGTCCTGATCTTTCTGGCGTGCAGCGCGTCGCGGAGGAGATGCAGGAAATAGTCGCTCCGGAACCAACCGCGCCCCGTGAGAAATCCCAGGGCCATGAGGGCACGCGAGCCCACGACCGGAACGCGGGCGAGCCAGGACGGCCTGGTGAACTTCGCGACATCGACGTTGAGCAGGTCGGCGATCTCGTTGTGTGTGTAACGGGCGCCCAGGAGCGCGGCGATGATCGCCCCGGCGGACGTGCCCGCGAGATAGGAGATGTACGTGTCCTTGTACTTCTCCTCCAGGACGAGCGCCTCCGAGAGCGCAGCGAGCGCGCCCACCTCCGCGACGCCCAGGGCGCCCGACGCCTCGAAGACGAGGTTCAGCCGCTTCGGGATCCGCATCTCTTCACGGGTCGGGCACGGCGGCGGCGCGCACGCCTCGGAGGTCGACAGGAGCGCCCGTTCGCTCCTGCGCTCCGCCGGCGCGCTCCGGCTCGCGTGAGCCTCCGGGACAGGCCTCTCGGAGCCCGGCTCCTGCGCCGGAGCGACCCGTTGCCCGGCAGGCGGATCCTCGGCGCTGCCGCGGCTGGCGTGCTGTCCCCGACGCTCGTCCATCACCCTGCCTCCGTGGTTCCCTGAATCGTGGGTAGACGCGTGCAGCGCCCGCGCGCTGGTCGGGCTGCGGGGCGGCGCGGCTATCGCTCCCGGGAGGCATGGACGTCATGCTCCCGCGCTGCGCGGTCGCGCTCGCCCCACCCGGTCCCCGCCGCCGACCGTCGGTCTCCTGGTCGCTCGTGTCCGCCGCCCCCGCCGCCTGGACGAAGCGCCATGTCCGCGCTCCATTGACCCGGGGAGCACGCTCTCGATGCGTGACGAGAGCGTGGCAGTCCATGGCCGCTCGCCGCCGCAGTATGGATACCGGACAGGCGCAGCGTCAAGCCGAGGTGGGCGCGGGGACCGAAGCGGTGAATCGGTCCGTCGCTGAAGGCACGTTGGGCAGGAGCAGCTTCGCGCCCCTGCGGCCGTGAGGTGCGTTCCGCACGCAGCGCCCTGCGTGACCACGCCACGGGTCACCCGGGCGTCGACGTCCGCGCGAGAGCTCGAATTCTCCGCCTGGAACGGCGCGCCGGGACCGCCGGCGCGCATCCCCCCTCACGCCCCCTCCTCGCCGTCGCTCCCGCCGCCGAACCAGCGCTGCAACGTCCGCCGGTCGACGCCGAGCACCGACGCCGCCCGCTGCTTCTTGCCGCCCACGCGCCGCAGGACGAGCTGCGCGTACTCGCGCTGGAGCTCGTCGAGCGTCATCAACCGATCCGCCGCGGCCTCGAGGAAATCCGGCGTTTCCCGCCGGGCGCGCACGCCCTCGGGGAGGTCGTCCGGGGAGATCCGCCCCCCGTCGCAGAGCGCCGCGGCCCGCTCGATCGCGTTCTCCAGCTCGCGGACGTTGCCGGGCCAGTCGTACGCGAGCAGGCGCTTCACCGCCGCGCCCGAGAACCCGGCGATCGGCTTGCCCGCGCGGGCGGACGCGCGCGCGAGGAAGTGCTCGGCCAGCGGCAGGATGTCGTCCGTCCGGTGCTTGAGCGGCGGGATCGCGATCTCGATCACCGCGAGCCGGTAGAAGAGATCCTCGCGGAACGCCCGCTCCGCGACCGCCGCGCGCAGATCGCGGTTCGTCGCCGCGATGACGCGCACGTCGACCGGCTCGGACGACACCGAGCCGACCGGGCGGACCTCCCGCTCCTGGAGCGCGCGCAGGAGCTTCGCCTGGAGCGGCAGCGCGAGCTCGCTCACCTCGTCGAGGAACAGCGTCCCGCCGTCGGCCTCCTGGAACATCCCGGGCCGATCGCTGCGCGCGTCCGTGTACGCCCCCTTGCGCACCCCGAACAGCTCCGCCTCGATGAGCGTCTCCGGGATCGCCGCGCAGTTGACCGCCACGAACTTCCTCCCGCGGCGCCGGCTCTCGCCGTGCAGCGCGCGCGCCACGAGCTCCTTGCCGCTGCCGCTCGGGCCGCTCACGAGCACCGTCGCGGGGTTGTCGGCCACGCGGCGCACGAGCGCGATCACCTCCTCGATCGCCCGGCTGCGCCCGATCATCCCCGCGATCGAGAACCGCTGCGCCACCTCCGAGCGCAGCTCGGTCAGCTCGACCGTCATCGCCCGCTGCTCGAGCGCGAGCTCCATGCGGAGCGCCAGGTCCGCCGGCTGGAACGGCTTCGGCAGGTAGTCGAACGCGCCGGCGCGCATGGCGCGCACCGCGGTGTCGATCGAGCCGAACGCGGTCATGGCGATGATCGCCGTGCGGGGGTCGAAGCGCGCGATTCGCTCGATGAGCTCGATCCCGTCCATCTCGGGCATGCGCACGTCGGTCACCACGAGGTCGAACTCCCGCTCCTCGAGCAGCGGGAGCGCCAGCAGCGGGGTCGTCAGGGTCACCGGATCGTGGCCCATGTCGCGGGCGATGTCGGCCACGAGCTTCACCATCTCGAGCTCGTCGTCGACGACGAGCACCTTCGCGCTGCCGCTCACGCGCGCGCCTCCGCGCCGCGCGCCCCGAGCGGCGCCGCGGCGCCGCGCGGCAGGGTGACGCGGAAGCAGGCGCCGCCGTGGTCGCCGTGGTTCGCGGAGACGAGCTCGACCGAGCCGCCCGCCTCGCGCACGATCCCCTCGACGATCGCGAGGCCGAGTCCGGTGCCGCCGCGATCGCCGCGCGACGTGAAGAACGCCTCGAAGATGTGCTCGGCGACGCCGGGGGGGACGCCCGGCCCGCGATCCTCGATCTCGATCGCCGCCTTGCGGGCGTCGAGCTTCCGGAGCCGCACCGCGATCTCGCCCCCGCGCGGCTGCGCCTGCGCCGCGTTCAGGCACAGGTTGAACACCACCTGGAACAGGTGGTCCGCGTCGAGCACCACGTGCACCGGCGCCCCGTCGTGCTCGATCCGGGTCGCGATCCCGCGCTGCCGGCACTCCGGCCCGAGGAACGCGAGCACCTCGCGCGCGACCTGGGCCACGTCGCTGCCGCGGCCGAGGAGCCGCGGCGGGCGCGCGACCGAGAGCAGCCGCGCCACCACGCGCGAGATGCGCTCGGATTGCGTCGCGATCGTCTCCAGCTCGCCGCGGGCGGCGTCGGACCACCCCGGCTGGTCGGCGAGGCGGCGGGCGCGCGCCAGGATGACGTTGAGCGGCGAGCCGATCTCGTGGCCGATCGAGGCGACCACCTGCCCGACGGCCGACAGCGCGTGCGCCTGGTGCAGCTTGCGCTCGACGGCGGCCCGGGCGGCCTGCTCCTGCTCCAGGCGGGCGCGCGCCTCGGCGAGCGAGGCGGTCATCGCGTTGAACGCCCGCGCGAGCCGCCGCAGCTCCTCGGCGCCCGCCTCGGGCACCGTGACCCCGAGCTCCCCGCGCGCCACGCGCTCGACGCCCGCCACGATCGCGCCGGCCGGGCGCCCGACGGTCGCGCGGCTCGCGAACGCGGCGATGAGCGCGGTGGCGGCGAGGAGCGCCGCCCCGGCGAGCGCCAGCCCGCGGTTCGAGCTGCTCGCGAAGGCGTCGAGGTAGCGCAGCTCCCGGACGACAACGGCGACGACCGACAGGCCGCGCTGCGAGAACGTGACCGTGCGGACCAGCGCCGGACCGCCGCCGAGCGCCTGCTCCTCCTCGATCTCGGCGCCGGTGGCGAGCGCCCTGCGCGCGAGCGCGGCGAGCTCGGCCGCCTCGCCGGCGATCGGATCCGTCACGAGGATCGGCCCCCCGCGCTCGTCGAAGGCCGCGATCCCGAGGATGCGGTCGG
This sequence comes from Sorangium sp. So ce406, assembly GCF_051474675.1. Lineage (NCBI taxonomy): Bacteria > Pseudomonadati > Myxococcota > Polyangiales > Polyangiaceae > Sorangium > Sorangium sp. So ce406. The sequence continues at coordinate 4,576,024 of NZ_CP150340.1, forward strand.
CCTGCGCGAGCCGCTCGATGCGGTGCTTGAGCAGCTCGACCTGGCCGCGCTCCACGGCCCCGCCGATCGCCGCCTCGACCAGGCTCGCGTGGTGGCGCAGCTCGGCCGTCGCCTGGCTGCGCAGGAACTGGTGCCGCGTCGTGTGGATCACCGCCCCGTAGAGCGCCACGGCCAGGACGATCGGCACGAGCAGCATGAGCCAGAGCCGGAGCGTCAGCCCCATCGTGCTCCGACCCTCGCGGGTGGACGCGTTCATGCGATCCATTGTCCCAGATGCGACACGATGTCGCACTCCATCGGGTTGCCCAGGGGTCCTCGCGGCCGACCGGATCGGATCGACGGCCGCGCGTGTCCCGGCGCCGGCGCTCTCTTCATGCCGCGGCCGGGCAGCAACTCCCAAGCCACCTGGGCACGGATGCTGCTCCCACCCCGGGGAGACGGCGGAGACGGGTCGCCCTCTGCGCGCGGGCGTCTCGCCCGGGGCGCGCGAGGCGTCGAGCCATCTCTCTCTGCGCCGCCCGAACCACGGCTGTCGCTGCGAGGCGCGGAGCGCGCGGCGCGGCGATCGCGCTGGCACTCCCACGGGACATGACGGTGATTCCGGAACTCCTCATCAAGCGATGTTTCCCGGCGCTCCTCGGCGGGATGATCATGACGGCGGCGTACTATCAGGCGCTCGGGATCTCGTCCCTGGTGAAGGAGGCGTGGACCACCGATCTTCCGCCTTCGCGGCCGCCGCGCGCTCCGCCGCCGCCCGACGTCGATCGCGGAGAGCACGCGACGAGCGCGGCGGCCATCCTCGCGCGGAACCCGTTCGACTCGGTGACGGGGCCGCTCACGCCGAGGCCCGCGGGGGAAGGGGAGGCGGACGACGATGTCGTCACCTACGGAGATCCCCTGCTGGATCCGATCTGCGACGGCGCGCGCGTCCTCTTGATCGCCGCCTCGGAGGACCCTTCCTGGTCGTTCGCCACGATCGCGGTCGGGCGGGGGGAGCCGCTGCTGCGCCGGGCGGGCGATCCGGTCGAGGGCCGCTCCGTGCTCGCGATCGGCTGGGATCGCGTGTGGCTCATGGAGCCCGGGGCCCGCTGCCAGGTCCGCATCGGCGACAACCGCCTCGCGCCGGCGCGGGCGAAGGCGCCGTCGCCGAGCGCCGCGCCGAAGAAGCCGAGGCGCGGCGCGCTCCCGCCGGAGATCGCGTCGAAGATCCGGCAGGTGAGCGATCGCGAGTTCGTCGTCGACCGGTCGGCGATCGATCTCGTCCTGGAGAAGCAGGGCGAGCTCATGCGCTCCGCGCGCATCGTGCCGGCGCGGGACGGAGAGCGGGTGATCGGCGTCCGCCTCACGCGCGTCACGCCCGGCTCGCTGCTGACCGCGATCGGCCTGCGCACCGGGGACACGATCCGCTCGATCAACGGGTTCGACATGACCGACCCGCAGAGCGCGCTCCAGGCCTACGCCCGGCTGCGCACCGCCGACAACCTCGCGATCGCGGTCCAGCGGGGCGGGGGAGACATGACGATCGACGTCCGGATCCAGTGAGCCTGCGTCGGCGGGCCCCTCACAGGTCCATGACCTCGACCTGATCCGATTCGGACGCGCCCTCCGTGATGCGCAGCAGGCCGTCGACCAGGTGGCCGAAGACGTCGTCGAGGCTGTCGCCGGCGGGCGCGCCGAGCAGCGGCACCGAGTCTCCCCAGTCGCGGACGAGCATCGTCTCGCGCTCCTTCGGAGGCGGCCAGCGCAGGCTGATGACCGCGCGCGTCCGGCCGCTGATCGCCAGCGCGTCGATCGGCCGCCCCGCGAGCGCGGCCTGCGCGCGCCGGAGCTCCTCGTGGAGCTTCCGCGCCGGGAGCATCACGCGCTGCCCGCCGAGCGCCCCGGCCGCGCCGTGGATCGCCGCGAACTCCTCGCCCGGCCTCCCGTCCTCGATGTGGTGTTGAATGCTGTCGCGCAGCAGCGCGTACACGATCCAGCGCTGCTCGATCCACCCCTTCGGTCCGGAGAAAGACAGGCTCATGGCAGAATTCCTAGCCTGCTGATGGTTTGAGATCAAAATAAATTCCGCGCGTGCTCCCCGGCTCCGGAGAAGGGCGCAGTGCGCATCAGGTGCGACCCGAGGACGGCGCCGGTAGGGGCGTTCCGGATGCGATCTGTCCGCACTTCGGGCTTGACGTTCGACGTCTGGTGCAGAATCTCGTATTGCCAGGTTGTGAAGCGGCGAACGGCGCCGGCGTACGAGCCGGCGACGAACGTCGTGACATGGCGAGACAATCAGGAGGCCCCCGATGAGCTACGAAAAGCCCGAGTTTGTCGAGATCAAGATGGATGCGGAGATCGGCTCGTACCAGAGCGACTTCGATCCCATCAATTTCACGCGCCCGGCTCCGGCGGAGCGCATCGAGGCCGCGGGGGAGGCGGAGTAGGGGCGCCGGCAGGAGCACCGGAGAGAGAGCACCGGAATGCGCCTTTGCGTCCTGGGTTCGTCCGCGGGCGGCGGTCTCCCGCAATGGAACTGTGCCTGCTCGAACTGCGTCGAGGCGCGCCGCGGCTCGCCGCGCGTCCGCCCTCGGACCCAGGACGCGCTCGCGCTCGAAGCGGGCGACGGCCGCTGGTTCCTCGTCAATGCGTCCCCCGACGTGCACCGGCAGATCGAGGCCTTCCCGCCGCTCCAGCCGCGGGAGGGCCGCGCCACGCCGATCGCGGGGGTGATCCTCACGAACGGCGATCTCGACCACGCGCTGGGCCTCTTCTCGCTGCGCGAGAACACGCCGCTCGCCGTCTACGCGACCGAGCCGGTGTACCGGGGCCTCGCCGAGGGCAACACCATCTTCCGCACGCTCCAGCGCTTCCCCGGGCAGACCGTGTGGCGGCGCCTCGAGCTGGAGAGGCCCACGGAGCTCGCCGGGCCGGACGGCGCGCCGGCCGGGCTGACGGTGACGCCGGTGCCGCTGCCGGGCAAGGTGCCGAAGCACCTGGAGGGCCTCGCGCCGGCCTCGCCGGAGGACAACATCGGCCTCTGGGTGCGCGACGCTGCGAGCGGGCGCCTCGCCGCCATCGCGACGGCCGTGGGGGCCGCGGGCGAGTACGTGTCGCGCCTCGACGGCGCGGACGTCTGCTTCTTCGACGGCACCTTCTGGTCGAGCGACGAGCTCGTCCGGCTCGGCCTCGGCAAGGCGCGCGCGGAGGACATGGCGCACCTGCCCATCGGCGGCGACGGCGGGAGCCTGCAGCTGCTCGCGGGCGTCGGCGCGCGGCGGAAGATCTACACGCACATCAACAACACGAACCCGATCCTCGTCGAGGGCTCGCCCGAGCGGCGCGCCGTGGAGGCGGCGGGCTGGGAGGTGGCCGCCGACGGCCTGGTGATCGACCTATGAACGACGAGCCGCTCTCGCGGGAGGCGTTCGTCGCGCGGCTGCGCGACGAGGGCGCCCGGCGCTACCACGACAACCACTCATTTCACCAGGGGATGCACCGCGGCGAGCTCTCGCGCCGCCAGATCCAGGGCTGGGTGCTGAACCGCTACTATTACCAGACGCGGATCCCGATCAAGGACGCGCTGATCCTCTCGAAGACCGAGGATCCGGCGTTCCGGCGGCTCTGGATCCACCGCATCGTCGACCACGACGGCGCGCGCGAGGGCGAGGGCGGGCTCGCGCTGTGGCTGCGGCTCGCGGAGGGCGTGGGGCTCGACCGCGACGAGGTCGCCGGCCTGACGAGGGTCTTGCCCGCGGTGCGGTTCGCCTGCGACGCGTACGTGACGCTGGTGCGCGAGCGCAGCCTGCTCGAGGCGGTGGCCTCGTCGCTCACGGAGTTCTTCGCGCCCGATCTCATGTCCCGGCGCGTCGTCGCCTGGGAGCAGCACTATCCCTGGGTCGACCAGGGGACGCTCGACTATTTCCGCAGCCGGGTGACGCGCGCCCGGGCCGACTCGACCGAGGCGATCGACTACGTGACGGCGCGCGCGACGACGCGCGCCGCGCAGGAGGCCTGCATCGCGGCGCTCATCACGAAGTGCGACATCCTCTGGGCGATGCTCGACGCCATCGCGGCGGCCTACGGCGCCGAGGCGTGACGCCGAGATGACCCTCGCGCCCGGCGACCGGCTGCTCCTCGCCAGCAAGGCGCGGCTCGTGCGAGATCGCACCTCGGGCCGCGAGATCCTGCTCTACCCGGAGCGCGGCCTCGCGCTGAACCCGGTCGCCGCCGCGGTCGCCGCGCGCCTCGACGGCACGCGCACCGTGGGCCAGATCGCCGCCGAGATCGCGGCGTCGTTCGCCGCCGCGCCGCCGGGCGAGGTGGAGCGCGACGTGATCGCCTTCCTGGAACAGCTCGCCGCGCGCGGGCTGCTCGAGCGGCGCGCCGCGGGGGCGGCCCAGGACGACGCGGCGCGGGCGGGCAGCGGCACCGCGCGCGCCGTCGGGAACGCCGGGGACGACGCCGCGAGCGGCGCCGCCGCGCCGGGCGCCGGCGCGGCGGCGGACGCCGCGGAGCACCGCCCGTACACGCTGATCGCGGAGCTCACCTACCGCTGCCCGCTGCGGTGCCCGTACTGCTCGAACCCCATGGAGCGCGCGGGCGCCGCCGGCGAGCTCTCGACGGAGGACTGGTGCCGCGTCTTCGCCGAGGCGGCCGAGCTCGGCGTGATGCAGGTCCACCTCACGGGCGGCGAGCCGCTCGCCCGGCGCGACCTCGAGGCGCTCGTCCGCCACGCCCGGGAGCTCGGGCTGTACACGAACCTCATCACGTCCGGCGTCCCGCTCGCGCGCGAGCGCCTCGCCGCGCTGCGGGCGGCGGGGCTCGACAACCTGCAGCTCAGCGTCCAGGACGCCGACGGGGAGCGCGCCGACCGCATCGCCGGCTACGCGGCCTTCGAGCACAAGCTCGCGGTGGCCGGGTGGGTCAAGGCCGAGGGCCTGCCGCTCACGGTCAACGTGGTGCTGCACCGCGCGAACATCGAGAACGTCCCGGCGATCGTCGATCTCGCCGAGCGGCTCGGGGCCGACCGCCTCGAGCTCGCGAACACGCAGTACCTCGGCTGGGCGCTCGCGAACCGCGAGGCGCTCCTGCCGACGCGGGGCCAGCTCGAGCGCGCCTTCGCCATCGCCTCGGCGGCGCGCGAGCGGCTGCTCGGGCGGATGGAGATGGTCTTCGTCACGCCGGACTACTACGCCGCCTGGCCGCGGGCGTGCATGGACGGCTGGGCGCGCCGCTACCTGCACATCGCGCCGGACGGCCTGGTGCTGCCCTGCCACGCGGCGCACACGATCCCGGGGCTGCGCTTCGAGAGCGTGCGCGAGCGGTCGCTCGCCTGGATCTGGCGCGAGGCGCCGGGCATGAACCGCTTCCGCGGCGACGCATGGATGCCGCCGCCCTGCCAGGGCTGCGACCGCCGCGGGGTCGATTTCGGCGGCTGCCGCTGCCAGGCCTACCACCTCACCGGCGACGCCGCCGCGACGGACCCGGCCTGCTCCCTCGCGCCGGCGCATGGCATCGTCGAGGAGGCCCGGCTCCGCGCCGCCTCGGCGAGGACCGAGCCTCGCTACCTCTACCGCAGCATGCCCCGTTGAGCGCCCCTGCACGCAGCTCCCCAGGCTCCCCAGCTTCCCCGCACCCAGGTTGAGCTCCTCCACCCCCAGGCTCCCCAGCTTCCCCGCACCCAGGTTGAGCTCCTCCCCCCTCAGCTCCCCCGCGCCCGGCGCCCCTGAACCCAGATCGGGCGCCCCCGCGCCCAGGCCGTATGTCGTGCTCGGCGTCGTCGCCGTCGGCACCCTGATGTCCGCGCTCGGCGGCAGCCTCATCAACGTCGCGGTGCCGCTCGTCCGCCGGGATCTCGGGGTCGACATCGGCGCCGCGAGCTGGGTGCTCGCCGCCTATTCGCTCTCCGTGAGCGCGCTGCTCCTGCCGTTCGGCCGGCTCGGCGATCGCCACGGCAAGGGGCGCGTGTACACCGCGGGGTTCGGCGTCTTCGGCGTGGGCTCCGCGCTCTCCGCGCTCGCGCCCACGCTCGCGTCGCTCATCGCGTCGCGCGCCCTCCAGGGGGCCGGGGCGGCCATGCTGATGGCGAACGGCCCGGCGCTCACCACGGCCGCGTTCCCGCCGACGCAGCGCGGCCGCGCGCTCGGCCTGCAGGCGACGGCGACGTACCTGGGCCTCTCCCTGGGGCCGTCGATCGGCGGCTGGCTCGCGCAGCGCGCCGGCTGGCACGCGGCCTTCTGGATCAACGTGCCGATCGCGCTGGCGGGCGCGCTCCTCGCCCGCTCGCTCGTCTGGCGCGGCGCGGCCGTCGCCGCCGCCGGCGCAGCGGCCGGCGCGACCCCTGGCGTCGGGGGCGGGGAGGGCTCGCGGTCGACGACGGCCCCGGCCCGGGGCCCGGCGGCGGCCGCGCCCGACGCGCGCGCGCGGCCCTTCCCGTGGGCGAGCGCGCTCCTCTTCGGCGCGGCGCTGAGCGCGCTCCTCGTCGCGCTCACGCGCGGGCAGCGCTGGGGTGTCCTGAGCCCCGCGACCGTCGGCCTCCTCGCCCTCGGCGCCTTCCTGGCCGCGGCGTTCGTGCGGGTGGAGCGGCGGAGCCCGGCCCCGCTGCTCTCGGCCGCGCTCCTCGCGCAGCCGGCGCTCGTGGCCGGGCTCGCCGCCGCCTTTCTCCAGTACGCGGCGGCGTACATGATGCTGTTCCTGCTGCCGTTCTACCTGCAGGGGCCGCTCGCGATGACCGCGGCGGACGCGGGCCTCGTGATGACGGTGCAGCCGGCGGTGATGGCGGCGACGACCGCCGCCAGCGGCTGGCTCTCGGACCGCGTCGGCGCGCGCGCGCCGGCGCTCGCGGGCATGACGGCGCTCGCCGTGGGCCTCGCCCGCCTGGCCACGCTCGGCCCCGACCCCGGCCGCGCGAGCCTGCTCGCCGCGCTCGCGCTGGTCGGGCTCGGCTCGGGGCTGTTCACCGCGCCGAACAACAGCCGCATCATGGGCGCGGCGCCGCGCGATCAGCAGGGCACCGCGGCGGGCCTGCTCGCCGAGGCGCGCAACGTGGGGATGCTGTGCGGCGTGGCCGCCGCCGGGGCGATCTTCGCAGCGCTTGGCGGCGGGCGGCCGGGCGCTACGGCGGGGGTCGATGGATTCAGCGCGTTCGGCGCGGCGTTCCGGGGGACGATGCTCGCGGCGTCGGCCCTCGCGGTCCTCGGGGCGGGCGTGACGGCGGCGGGGTCGTCCCCGCGCGCGAGGGCGGCGCCGGCGGGCCCGCCGCGATAGCGCGGCCTCGCCGGGGCATCCCCGGGGGCTTCCACGCCGGCACCGACAGGCGTGGGGTCGGCTCCGCCCGAAGCCGCGCCGGGGAGGCGCGGGGCTCCGGGCGGATCTCGTCACGGCGCGAGCGTGACGGACTCCGGGTCGAGCGCCACTTCGTAGAAGCCGTGCGGATTCCAGGGGAGCGCGACGCCGTTCTGCTTGAGCGTGCCGCCGGTGACCGTCACGCGCACGTACTTCCCCGGCGGGAAGTGGTCGGGGAGCTGCCAGCTGTAGGTCGTTTCGCCGCCGGACTGCATGCTGGTGCCGGAGGTGACCGCCTTCTGGCCGCGCCAGTAGGCGCCGATGTTGACCACGCTGTCGAGCCACATATCGCCGAGATCCTTGGCGTGCTTGACGTGATCGACGAAGGCCTGGAGCCCCACGGGCTGGTACGCGCCGTCGCTGCCGCCGGTGAAGCCGTGCACCAGGACGGTGCGCCACTTCTTGCCCGTCCGCGCGCTCGTGACCTGCTCGTCGAACGCCGCCGTCGAGGCGCCGGTCGGGGGGATATAGCAGGGCAGCGTGAACGGGTCGGTCGAGTCATTCGGGCCAATCAGGGCGTTGGACACGCCGCGGTTGATGAGGAACCGCGTCCGGGCGATGCCCGTGTACACCGCCGAGCCGTTCGGGGCCGCCATCGTCCACACCTTGATCCCGAACTTGTCCTCGATGAATTTCGTCGCGGCGTCCGTGTCGGAGCCGTCGTCGTTGCTCGAGTGACTCTTCGAGTGATTGCCGAGCTCGTGCCCGTCGTCCAGCGCCTTTTGCCACACCGGATCGTTCGATTCGCTCTTGCCGGTCTGCAGGTAGAAGGTGAACGGCACGCCGAGCGCGTTCAGCGCGTCGTAGTTCTGGATCTGGCTCGAGTTCGAGTCATCGAATGTGTACGACACGGCGCCCGTGAAGCCGGCCCAATCGATGACCTTGAACCCGCCCACCGCGCCGGACGGCTTCGCCACGTCGGCGGCGCCGGGGGGCGTCGGAAGGCCGGAGTCGACCGGCGGTACGCCGCCGCCCGAGCCTCCACCGCCTGTCGCGACGTCACCGCCGCCGCCGCCGTCGCCGCCGCCGCTGCCGCTGGCGCTGCTCGATGCGTCAGGGCCTCCGGTCGACGCCGAGGTGCTGCCGCTCGCAGGGCCGGATGTGCCGCTACCGGTCGTGCTGCTGGCTTCCGCGGTCGGATCACCACCGCTGCCGCCAGAGCCACCCCCGCCCCCGCCGTCATCGCTGCAGCCGCTGACGTGCAGCGCGCCCAGCAACAACAGAGAACCGAGCGCGAGTGACGATGATGCAGGAAAATTCCCGAGAAAGTGTAGTCGCGAAAGCTTTGACATGGTGACAAATATTCCCACAAACCGCGCAGATGATCACCATCCATGCGAGCTAAACGCATCGCGTCGGCATCTCGTTGGCGGGGGGTTGGGGCGAGCGCCGCATCGACGGGGAGCCCCGTCGAATTTTCATGGTGACACGGCGATCGCTGGGTCGCGGGCAGGGCGTGCTCGCCGCGTCGCTCGGACGCCAGCGCGCGAGCTCGTTCAGCGGAGCGGCGTCGAGCCGACGCCGCTCGCGGTTCCGAGGAGGGACTAACGGCCCATCAGGGCGTCCATCACCCGGTTGTAAGTCTCCTTCTTCTGATACTGGTCATTGAAGAGCAGAGACTGAGAGCTCTGCCCGTTGCACAGCGCCCCGCTCCAGGAGTTGAGCCACGACCTGCCGTCGTTGATCCCCCAGAAGGTGATGGCCTTGCACTCGGGCATCACGAAGCAGGCCTCGACGATGTCGTGGTAGTACGTGAGCTGTTCCTCTGCGGTGACCTGATTGCTGCAGCGGTTGATGTCCATCTCCGAGATCAGCACGTCCAGGCCCAGATCGGCGAAGCGCCTCAGGTTTGCCGCCACGTCCGCGCCGCCGGCCTCGTTGTTCGGGGGGCCGATGTGCATCTGGAACCCGACGCCGTCGATCGGGACTCCGCGCTCGACCATCCCCTTGATCATCTCGTAGACATAGTCGGCCTTGTCGTTGAGCGCGTCGATGCTGTAGTCGTTGTAGTAGAGCTTGGCGTTCGGGTCTTGCTCTCGCGCGATCTCGAAGGCGAGGTCGAGGAACCTGTCCCCCAGCGCGTTGAAGAACACCGAGGGCCTCATGCGGGGATTGCCGACGCCGGTGTCGCTGTCGGTGATGACCGCCTCGTTGACCACGTCCCAGGTGTCGATGCGGTCCTTGAAGTGGCCCATCACGTTCTCGATGTGCCTGCGGATGGCCTGCTCCACCTGCGCCGCCCCGCTCAGCGAGTTCGCCCATCCCGGCAGCTGGTTGTGCCACACCAGGGTGTGACCCTTGACCTTCATGTTGTTGCTGCGCGCCCAGTTCACGATGTTGTCTGCGTTACCCCAGCTGAACTGCCCAGGATTGGGCTCCAGCGCGTCCCACTTCATCTCGTTCTCGGCGGTCACGTAGCTGTGCTCGGCCGCAGCAACGCGCTTGTAGTCTCCATTGTTGAGACCACCGCCGGAGATGGCCGCGCCGATCAGGATGGGCGGGTTCGCCTTCTCACCGGCCTCCCTGAGGCTGTTGGCGCTCGCAGCAGGCGTCCTGACGGCCATGCCGCCGCCCGAGCCACCGGTCCCGCTCGCCGAGGAGCTGGCGTCGCCCGTCGAGGTGCTCGCGTCGCCCGTCGAGGCGCTGGTGCCGCCCGTCGCGCTGCCCGTGCCGCTCGTCGAGGCGCTGGTGCCGCCCGCCGAGGTGCTGGTGCCGCCCGTCGCGCCGCCCGTGCCGCTCGTCGCGCCCTGGCCGCCGGCCCCTCCTGCCCCGCCGTCACCATCGTCCGAGCAGCCGATGGTACACAGGAATGCCGAGAGTAGAAGGGTAAAGGGTGCTGACCTCATGTTCGCGTCCTCCGGAGAAAAAGGGGGTCGCCCTAATTCTCGCGAAACGGCGCAGTTTTCAAGAAAAAAAAGACTCCTTACTATCCTAATTCCAATTCCCGCAAAGCGGCGCCTTGATCATCACCGGGGCCACACTGCGCGCGGGCGGGCACCCGAGGTGGTGCCGCAGCGGAAGCCGATCGGCGGCCGTCATCCGGCCCACAGCGTCACGATGCGATGCCGAGAGACATCGGTCCCCGGCAAACAATTCAGTCCCGACACAGAACTTTATTCTGATGAGAGTGTGCGTCCCAGGCGGACAGGTGGGACGCCCGACGCCTGGCTCGCCGCTGACCTCGGCTCGGCGCGCAGGCCTGCTCGACGTCCTCCGCCGCGGTGCGCTGTGGGGGTCGATGGGACAGGCGGGGTGACCGATCGAGGACAGCGCCTCCGCCGGCCCCTCACCAGCGGAGCTCGGCCGGCAGGAACTCGGCGATCAGGTCCTCGTAGAACGGCTTCAGCCGCTCCACGTCGGGCGGGGCGTCGGCCTTCGAGTACAGATCGTAGGGGTTGAACCGCCGCACCCACTCCATCATCCGCCGATCTTGCTCGTTCATCAGGCGTCCGTACGCGCCCTCGCGGTGCGCCGCGTAGAACGAGTGGTATCGGATCATGGCGAGCGCCTCGGGCGGCAGGTGGTCCTTCACCACATGATACAGATACTCGTCGTGCCCCCACGACATGTGCACCTGAGAGAGCCCCGCGCCCTCCTCGTAGATCCCGCACGGCGTCTGGTACGCCGGGTTCGCCCTGTCCGGGTTCCGCGCGAAGAGCTCGGGGAAGACGATCCGGTCCGAGGTGGCGCAGCCCACCGGGAAGGTGTCGCCGACAACGGCCCACTGCGGCTCGCCCCACGTACACAGGATCTTCCCGGCGTCGTGGATCAGCGCTGTCAGCACGAACCACCGCGGCTGCCCGTCCCGCCGCGCCGCCTCCGCGGACTGGAGCGCGTGCGCGATCTGCGACAGCTCCGTGTCCGGATCGCTGTCGTCGACCACCTGATCGAGCAGCTCGAGCGCCTCCCACATGCCCATCCGGCGCCTGTCGAGGCCGAGGTACTGCCGCTCTTTCTCCTGCACGAAGGCCAGCGTCTGCCCCTCGTGGTTCAGCCGGTAAAGCTCCTTCACGCCCGGCCTCGCCTCGGCGCCGTAGTCGCGGAACGGCGAGGCTCCCTGCGTTCCCGCCGCGCTCCCCTCCACGCCCGACGACTGCTCACGTTGCTGGCTCATCGCGCCGGCGCATAGCGCTCCATTCCGGCCAGCGCCAGCGCCCGATCGAGACGTCGCGATCCGCGTGCTCGCCTGAAGCGGCACCAGGACACCGAACGGCTTGAAACCCCGAGAAAACGAACCACAGAGGCACAGAGGGCACAGAGTTTATTGTTTTTCCTCTGTGTCCTCTGTGCCTCTGTGGTTCAAATCTCTTCATCCTGGGTGTTTCGAGCAGATCGGCGCTCTAGAGGTCGCGGAGGGTCACCTCATCGGCGTGGATCGTGGTCTTGCCCTCCTCGATCAGGGTCTTGAGGCGCGCGAGGTCCTCATCCATCGCGAGCTCCGGATCGGCGCCGAAGAGCGTCGCGACGGCGCCCGCGGGCGGGGTGTACGACAGCCCGATGTCGAGGCGGGTGCCCTCGGGGTCCTCCTCGAGCCGCACGATGCCCTCGCTCTCGATGGGCTCGCCGGGCAAGCTCCGCCAGGCGACGACCTCGTTGGGCACGAGCTGCGTCAGCTCGGCGTCCCAGGTCACGGGGATGCCCGCCGGGCCAACGGCGGTCCAGCGCATCCGGCCGTCGCCCACCGTCTCCACCCGGCGCAGGTGCGACATGAACCGAGGGAAGCTCTCGAACTGGATGAACGACAGGAACACGTCCCGGATCGGCGCGCGCACCGTGATCGTCTTGCGGAAGGCCACGACAGGGCGGGGCGCGCCGACGTCGAGCGCGCCCCTGGCCGGTCGGTCGCCGATCTCCCGGAGCAGCAGCGCAGCGCCGGCCACGCCGAGCAGGGCCCCGAGCGGACCGCGGCGCCTGATCGCGTAGCCCACGAGCCCCACGCCGAGCGCGCCCAGCAGCAAGCGCGCGGCGGGCGACCCGCTCGCCCGGGTGAGATCGCGCCGCTCGCCGGTCGGGGCGAGGTCGCGCGGGCGCTCGTCGAGCAGCGCGCCCGCGCGGTGCGCGAGGCCCACGGCCTTGTCGACGGCGCTCGCCCGACGTCGCGCGCCGCCCGCCGGGTCGAGCGTGTACATCAGGCCGGCGCCGAGGCCGAGCGCGGCCGCGACGACCGCCGTATCGCCGAGATCGTGCCGCCTGCGTAGACCCACCGATCGCAGCACCCTGTCGAAGACGTTCATCGTGGTTCTCCTCCGTACCTCGTCCGGCTGCGGCCCCGGGATGAGACCCGCTCCGCGCGCCGTGAAAGCTCGAAACCCGGCACCGCAGGGCAGATGGGCCCGTCGCCCCGCAGCCGACACCCAGGCTCGTGCGGATTGAGCGGTCGGGGTGGGCCTTATGGGGCGCGCGGCGCTCGAGGGCGCGAGCTCCGGAGGCGGCGCGCGCCGGCTCCTGCGCCGGTCAGCGCCGCAGGATGGCGGCCATGCGGCCGGAGACCGTGGTGCCGCTGAGGACAACGGCCGACCCCAGCGCGAGCAGGCCGACGAGCGTGAGCACCACGGGATCGATGCCGACGAGCGCGAGGATGCCGAGCACGACAGCGCCGGCGCCGACCAGCGTCTGCAGGCCGGAGGCGGCCACCGACGCCTGGCGGGAGACGTCGCCGAGGCGCTCGTGCGCGACCGGCGCGTCGAGCGTGCCGAGGTCGGCGGTCGCGCCGCCGCCGAGCAGGAGCGCGCCGCCGAAGACGATCACCGCCACCGGGAGGAGCACCGGCGCGGCGATGCCGACGAGGGCAAGGATGCCGAGCACGATGCCCGTCGCGCCGCCGATGAGCTCCGCGCCGGTGCCGCCGCCGAGCTCGGCGCGCGTGTCCCACCCGACGGGGAGATCGCGGAGGCGCGCGGCGACGGCGCTGCCGTGCGCGAGCAGCGCGACGCCGAGGGCAATCGTGGCGATCGGGACGAGGTAACCCTCCAGGGTGCCCGTCAGCGCGAGGATCGCCAGGACGACGGTCGCCGCCCCGCACGCCACCTCGGCCAGCGAGCCGCCGAGCAAGACCCGGGGTGACCTCACCCGCTCAGAGCTCAGGCGGGCGCTCGGTATCGTCTTCGTCCCGGCGTCCTCGTTCCGTGCGAACCGTTCACGATCTTCGGGCCCCATCGTCGCCATGATTCCCCCCTTCTCGCGTCGACGCCCTTGCAAGGCGCGACGCGCGCTCTCCACTCCACTGCACCTCCACTGCATCGGGTGCGCCACGCGCGCCGGGCGCCTCTGCCGGGCGACGCTCACTTCGCGGGCGTCGTCGGCTTCATCGTGGGGGCGCCGCCCACCGCGTCGATGCGCTGCTCGAGCTCGCTCAGCTTCTTGTCGATGTCGGCTTTCGCCGCGCTCCATGGCTGCTTCGTGTCCTTGCTGAGCTCGTTCAGGGTCCCGATCACCTCGCGGTGCTTCGCCTCGATGTCGTGCAGCCCCTGGTCGACAGCGCCCCGATCCACCGCGGGCACGGTCGGCGCCTGCGCCTTCAGCTCCGCCGCCCGCAGCTCCAGGAGCCGAGCCCGCTTGCGCGCATACTCGATGTACTCCTCCTTCGTGTCTTGCTGCGCGCTCTTGAGCGCCTCCTGGAGCTCCCGGCGCTCCTTGGCCACGTCCTTCTGCGCGCTGGCCTGCTCCTCCCCGGCCTTCTTCCTGGCTTCGGCGCTCTTCTGATCGGCCTCCCGGCGCGCCTCGGCGACCTTCCGATCCGCCTCGCGCTGGCTGCGGGCGATCTCCTCCTGCGACTCCTTGCCGGCCTGCACGACGTCCTCACCGGGCTTCCGGTCACAGGCGACCACGAGCGCGGCGGCGGCCATCGCGGCGAGTAATGATGCGGTCCTGTGGAACATCACGAGTCCTCCTTTTCTGGATCCAGAGTTGCTTCACCCACGCTCGACCCGATGTGTGCATGATGGCAGCCACCCGAGCTGAGAGGCTGCGGTGCCCTGCTCACGGGGCACGCGACAGTCGCATGCAAATTCATGCCCTGAACGCGGCGTGCGGGCGGACGAGGCCTGCGCCGGGCCCGGTCGGGGCCCGAGCTCAGCGGCCTCCTGGCCCAGGAAGCGGGCTCTTCAGCCATCGCCTGATGTGTCCATCCGTGCTCGGGTCGATCCCGGCGTGAGATAAGGCATGTTCCTCATTGCGATTCACGGCGGTGCGTCCCACCGTAGCGGCCCATGCGATGGACTGAGCGCGCTGTTCGCTGTCGCAGAGCCATCGCGAGCACGCTGCGTTTTTGTGGCTGAACAACGCTGACAAGGAGCGGTGCCATGCGAGATCGATTCGGCAGGGACATCAACTACGGACAGGGCGATCGCGACTGGGATCGATGGGACCGGGACGAGAGCCGCGCCTCGGACCACGACCGCGACTACGGGCGTACGACGCAGCGCGGCTACGGTGACTACACGCTTGATGAGGGCCGCTTCGCTGCTGGACGCGAGCGTGGTCACGGCGACTACGACCGCGGCTTCAGCGGCTACGGCCGCGACGAGAGCCGCGGTTACGGCCGCGACTACGGCCGGGAACAGGAGCGCGGCTACGGCGGTTACGGCCGAGAACAGGAGCGCAGCTACGGCGGCTACGGCCGCGACGAGAGCCGCGGCTACGGCCGGGAGCAGGAGCGCGGCTTCGGCGGCCACGGCCGGGAACAGGAGCGCGGCTTCGGCGGCCACGGCCGGGAACAGGAGCGCGGCTTCGGCGGCTACGGCCGGGAGCAGGAGCGCGGCTATGGCGGCTACGGCCGGGAACAGGAGCGCGCCTATGGCGGCTATGGCCGGGAACAGGAGCGCGGCTATGGCGGTTATGGCCGGGAACAGGAGCGCGGCTGGGGGCGCGACCAGGACCGCGGCTTCGGTCAGGGGCTCGTTCGCGACGTGCGCGACGCGGGCCGCTCTGCCATGCAGAGCGTCAGCGGCGCGCTGAGCAGCGCCGGTGACCGCGTGCGCAGCGCGCTCGGCCGTGGGCCCAAGGGCTACAAGCGCTCCGACAGCCGCATCCTCGAGGACATCTGTGAGATGCTCTCGGATCGCGACGACATCGATCCCAGCGAGGTGACCGTGCGCGTGCAGAACTGCGAGGTCACGCTCGAGGGTACGGTGAACGAGCGCCACCACAAGCGCATCATCGAGCAGGTCGCCGAGAGCGTGCGCGGCGTCGATGACGTGCACAACCAGATCCGCGTCCAGCGCCCTGGCGCGACGACGACCGTCACCTCGGCGATCGGTACGATGGGCACGACCGGCACGACCGGCCCACAGCAGAGCTCGGCGCGCCCGATGGCGAACGATCTGGCGCGCCGCTGAACCTCCCCACCTCGACGCCGCGCCGTCCGCCGGCGCGGATGCCCCGGGACCGCGGCCGCCGCGCCGTTCGCGCGGCGATCGACGCACGCGCGCCCCCGATGCGCCGGATCAGCTTGCGCGACGTCGCTCGATATGTTTTGAGTTCAAAGTAATCGAGCTGCTGCGCCTGTCCGCGGTGAGCCGCGGGCCAGCGTCGCGCTTTTCGTGTCCGACGCCTCGCGGCCTCGCGGCGCGCGGCTCTCCTGTGCCCGGGCGCGGCGCGCCCGGCCGAGGGGGGCGCGCCCCGCGCGGCCAGCGGCGCCCGGGCCACCGCAGAGGAGGGGAGTTCCATGGCTCGACTGCTCATCGTCTCCAACCGTCTCCCGATCAGCGTCCGCGTCGACCGCGGCGCGCTGTGCCTGACGCGCTCCTCGGGGGGCCTCGCCGCCGCGATGCGCGGCCCTCACGAGCGCATGTGCGCGGTCTGGATCGGCTGGCCGGGGAGCGTCGCGGGCCTCACGCCGGAGCAGCGGCAGGACGCCGACGCGGCGCTCGCCGGGATCCGCGCCGTGCCCGTGCACCTCGGCGCCACGGAGCAGCACCGCTTCTACGACGGCTTCTCCAACGGCGTCCTCTGGCCCCTGTTCCACTACCTGCTCGACAAGGTGAACCTGGACGCCGAGCTCGACTGGGAGGCCTACCAGCGCGTCAACGAGCGCTTCGCCGACGCCGTCGCCGAGCAGTACAGGCCGGGCGACGTGATCTGGGTGCACGACTACCAGCTCATGCTCCTCCCGGCGCTGCTCCGGAAGCGCCTCCCGGGGGCGCAGATCGGCTTCTTCCTCCACGTCCCGTTCCCGTCCGCCGACGTGTTCCGCAGCCTCCCGTGGCGGGAGCAGATCGTGCGGGGCCTGCTCGGCGCCGACCTGCTCGGCTTCCACACGGCCGGCTACCGCAAGAACTTCGCCGCCTCGGCGGCGCACGTGCTCGGCCTGGATCCGGACGAGGCGGCGATCGAGCACGACGGGCGCCGGGTCGCGCTCGGGGTCCATCCGATCAGCATCGACGCGGCGGAGATCGAGCGGCTCGCGGCCCACCCCGCCGTCCGCGAGGAGGCGGCGCGGATCCGCGCGGAGGCGGGCGGCCGCAAGATCGTGCTCGGGATCGACCGCCTCGATTACACGAAGGGGATCCCGCGCCGCCTGCTCGCGATCGAGCGCTTCCTCGAGCGCGAGCCGGAGCTGCACGATCAGGTCCGCTTCATCCAGCTCGCCGTGCCCACGCGCGAGATGGCCGGCGCGTACGCCGAGTTCCGGCGGGTCGTGCACGAGATGGTCGGCCGCATCAACGGCCAGCACGGCACCACCTACGCGACGCCGATCCACTACATGCACCGCTCCGTGCCGCTCGACCAGGTGGTCGCCCTCTACCTCGCGGCCGACGTCATGCTGGTCACCCCGCTCCGCGACGGCATGAACCTCGTCGCGAAGGAGTACGTCGCCGCGCGGATCGACAACGACGGCGCCCTGATCCTGAGCGAGTTCGCCGGCGCCGCGTCCGAGCTGGCCGAGGCGATCTCCGTCAACCCGTACGACATCGGCTCGGTCGCCGCGGCCGTGAAGCGCGCGCTCACCATGCCGCGCGCCGAGCAGCAGACGCGGATGGCGGCGCTGCGCCGCCGCGTGGCCACGCACGACGTCCACGCCTGGACGCAGTCGTTCCTGGACGACCTCGACGGCGCCGCCGCGCCTGCGTCGGAGCTGGCCGCCCTGACCCCGCGCCGGGAGGTGCCCGAGAGCGTCGTCGAGCGCGTCCGGCTGGCGCCGCAGCGCGTGTGGATCCTCGACTACGACGGCACGCTCGTCCCGTTCGCCCCGGTGCCCGACCTCGCGGCGCCCGACGAGGAGCTCCTCGCGCTGCTCCGGGCGCTCTCCGAGCGCGACCGCGTCCACGTCGTGAGCGGCCGCCCGCGCGCCGACATCGAGCGCTGGTTCGGCGCGCTGCCGCTGCACCTGCACGCCGAGCACGGCTTCTGGTCGCGCCCGATGGCGTGCGACGACTGGGTCCCGCTCGAGTCGGACGCCGCCGCGTGGAAGGGCGAGGTCCGGGCCGTACTCGAGGACTTCACCCGGCGCACCCCGGGCAGCTTCATCGAGGAGAAGACGGTGACCCTCGCGTGGCACTACCGCACGGTCGAGCCCGAGCTCGCCGGCGAGCACGTCCGCGAGCTGCGGGCGCGCCTCGCGGAGCGCGTCTCCGCGGACGCCCTCGAGCTCCTCGGCGGCGCGAAGGTCCTGGAGATCCGGCCGCGCGGCGTCCACAAGGGGCGGGTCGTGCCGCTCATCCTCGACGACGTCCCGGCGCGGGCGGAGGTGATCGCGATCGGCGACGATCGCACCGACGAGGACATCTTCGCGGCGCTCCCGCCGTCCGCGTGCACCATCCACGTCGGGAACAAGAGCAGCCGCGCCGCCTACCGGCTCCCCGACGCGGGCGCGGTGCGCAACCTCCTGCGCTCGATCCATGCCTGATGTTCCGACCCCCGGGCGGCCGAGCGGGGGAGATGCGGTCGGCGCGGAGCAGCGCGTCGGCCGCGCGCGGCGGCTACTTCTCCGCCGACGTCTCGGCCTCCTGGAGCGTCCGCGCCGCGCCGGGCACCGGGGCCCCCGAGAGCACGAGCCGGCCGACGAGGAGGCCGATCACCGCCGCGATGGTCGAGGCGACCAGGATGCCGAGCTTGGCCGCGGCGAGCTTCGCGGGGTCGTCGAAGGCGAGGCCCGCGATGAAGATCGCCATCGTGAAGCCGATGCCCGCGACGCAGCCCACCACGGCGATCCCCCGCCAGCCGACGCCGCGCGGCAGGGCGCAGACGCCGAGCCGGACCATCGCGAAGCTCGCGAGGAAGACGCCGAGCGGCTTGCCGACGACCAGCCCGAGCATGACCCCGAGCAGGATCGTCCCGGAGGCCCCGTGGCCCAGCGACGAGCCGTCGACGCGGACGCCGGCGTTGGCGAAGGCGAACAGCGGCATGATCCCGTAGGCGACCCAGGGGTGGAGCGCCGCCTGGAGCCGGAGGACGGGCGGCAGCGCCTCGCGCTGGGCCGTCTTGATCTGCCGGAGGGGGCTCAGCAGATCGTCGGCCCGGTGGCCCTCGCGCCCGGCGAGCTCGCCGACCTCGTCCAGCACGCGGCGGGCCGCCGTGAGGAAGCCGTGGCTGCCGAACCAGGAGCGCACCGGCGTCAGCAGGCCGACGACGACCCCGGCGATCGTCGGGTGGACGCCGGCGCGGAGCATGCCCCACCAGAGCACGGCGCCGGGCACCACGTAGGCCGCGGGGCGGCGGACGCCGAAGCGCTGGAGCACCAGCACGGCCAGCCCTCCGCCGGCGGCGACGAGCAGCCCGGTCCACGCGACGCCCGACGAGTAGAAGAGGGCGATGACGATGATCGCGCCGATGTCGTCGATGATCGCGAGCGCGAGCAGCAGCACGCGCAGGGCAGGGGGCACGCGCTTGCCGAGCAGGGCCAGCACGCCCACGGCGAACGCGATGTCCGTCGCCGTCGGGACGCCCCAGCCGTGCCGCGAGGCCGGCGACGCGTTGAGCGACAGGTAGAGGAGCGCGGGCGCGATCATGCCGCCCACGGCCGCGGCGACCGGCAGCGCCGCGCGCTTGAGATCCGCGAGCTCTCCCTCGTGGATCTCGCGCCGGATCTCCAGGCCGACGACGAAGAAGAAGATCGTCATCAGCCCCTCGTTGATCCAGAAGTGGAGGGGCTGCGCGAACACGAACGAGCCGACGCCGATCGTGATCGGGACGTGCCAGAGGTGCTCGTACGCGTCGCCCCACGGCGAGTTCGCCCAGGCGAGGGCGATGACGGACGCGATCAGGAGGACGATCCCGCTGGCCGCCTCGACATGAAGGAAGCGATCGAGCGGGCCGAGGACGCGCTGGGCGAGGCGTCGCGCGGGGGCCCAGGTTCCGGGGGCGAGCTGAGGATGGGATCGATGCAATGGACCGCCAGGACGCGAGCGGCGTCGCGCGTTGGGGGAAGGCGGCCCGACCGTCCCGTGACTACCTGTCGCGGCGCTCCACGGCCACGACACCCGCGCCGGAGGATACTCGTCCGGGCCGTCGGATCCAGCGCGAACGAGCCAGCCGGGCCGGGGCCCGCTGCGGAGGACCTTGAGCGCCCGCCGCGGCGCGGTGAGCTCGATCCGGATGCGCAGCGTGGAATGTGAGCTGGCCGCGACGCATGGTCAGGTCCGGGAGGTGATGGATGACGGGGGATGCTCTCGATCGCGCCGCGGTGGCGGCCTTTCTCGTCGCGCGACACGGCGACGCGCTCTGCGACGCGGCCATCGACATCCGCCCGATCCAGGGCGGGCTCTGCTCGGACGTCGCGCTGATCACCGCGCGGCTGCGGGGCGGCGCGAGGCCGCGCCGCGTGGCGCTGGTGGCCAAGCTCGCGCGCGGCGCGACCGCGCGCGAGGTGACCGTTTACCGGCGGCTGTCTGGCTCCGTCGCGCGGCGCTTCTCGCCCGAGCTGCTCGGAGCGCGGCGGCTCGGGCGCCGGCGCTGGCTGCTCTTCCTCGAGCGCATCGTCCCGGCGCACCCCTGGCCCTGGACCGACAGCGCGCACACCGCCCGGGTGCTCGACCGGCTGGCGCGGTTCCACGGGGAGCCGGCGACGGGCGCCCCCCCTGCCGGCGTGGGATTACGAGGCCGAGAGCCTCGCCGCCGCGCGGAGCGCCCTCTCGCTGGCCGAGCGCGTGCCCCGCGGCGAGGTCCCCGCGCTCGCCCGGGCGCTGCCCGCGCTGCGGCGGGTCGTCGCGGCGCTGCCCGTGATGCGCCGCCAGCTCCTCGCGTTCCAGCCGCTCGGCAGCGCCGTGATCCACGGGGACGTGCACCCGGGCAACGTCATGATCCGCCGGCGCGGCGGCGTCGCGGAGCCGGTGCTGCTCGACTGGGCGCGCGCGCGGGTCGGCTCGCCGCTCGAGGACGTGAGCGCGTGGCTCCAGGCCCTCGGCTACTGGGAGCCGGAGGCGAGGCGCCGCCACGACACGCTGCTCGCCGGCTACCTCGCGGCGCGCGGCCTCTCTCCCGCGCTGACGCGGCCGCTGCGCGACGCCTACTGGTTCGCGGCCGCGTCCAACGCGCTCGCGGGGGCGCTCGGGTACCACCTCTCGCTCTTGCTCGCGGGCGGGGCGGGCCAGCCCGGCGCTGCGCCCGACGCGCGCGCGGCGGCGGCCCGGAACGCGGCGGACTGGCTGCGCGTCATCCGCCGGGCGGACGCGTGCTGGCGCTGACGCGCTCGCGGCCGTCGAGGTGCTCGCGGTCGTCGAAGCGCAGCAGGGCGCCGCGCTCGCCCTGCCACGAGACCGCCGTGAGGCTGGCGTTGCCGGGCCGGAACGGCTCCCAGCGCGCGGGCGGGATGCCGTGCAGCGCCCCGAGGATCTGGCCGATGACGCCCGCGTGCGTGACAACGAGCACGCGCTGCCCCGGGTGGGCCGCGGCGATGGAGCAGACGGCGGCGAGGCAGCGGGCGCGGAGCTCGCGGTAGCTCTCGCCGCCGGGCCAGCGGAAGTCGTCGTCGTCCTGGCGCAGGTTCGCCTCCCAGAGCGCGGCGTGGCGCGCCTTGACGTCCTCCATCGGCGCGCCGTCCACGTCGCCGCAGGAGATCTCGCGCAGCCCGTCGTGCGGGCGCACGGGGCCGCACGCGCCCGCCGCGATCTGCGCTGTCTCGATCGCGCGGCTCAGCGGGCTCGCGTACACGGCGTCGAACGCCGGGCCCGCGGCGAGGCGGCGGCCCAGCGCCTCGGCCTCGCGCCTGCCTTGCGCGTCGAGGGGCGTGTCGGTCCACCCGCTCATCGGTGTCCCGGGACCGGCCCGGTTGCCGTTGGTGCGGCCGTGGCGCACGAGGATCAAGAGGCAGGGTTGCATGGCTCAGGCGCGCTCAGGGCTGCTCGGCGCCAGCCTGGAGCGCCGGTCTGCTTGAAGCACCCAGGAATGAAGAGATTTGAACCACAGAGGCACAGAGGGCACAGAGGAACAACAAAAACTCTGTGCCCTCCGTGCCGCTGTGGTTCGTTTTCTCGGGTTTTCAACCTGTTCAGTGCTCCGGTACGAGCGGTGGCCGCGAGCTTCGCCCGGGGGAGCGATCTGCACTACAATGTCGCCCATGTCGTCTTATTTTCCTGGAAACGGGCAGCGTTGCTGTGCTCGCCGCGACGTGGCCGCATCGCTTTCACTCCTCCTGATCGGCGCGCTCGCCACGCTCTCTGCGTCCGTGGTCGGCTGCGAGGCCCAGGAGCGCAGCTTCGGTGATCAGGGGGGCGGCGGCTCCGTCGGCGATGGCGGATCGAGCCCTGGGTCCGGGGCGAGCTGCACCGCGCCGTCAGATTGCCGTGCTCCGTCGGATCCATGTCAGATCCCGGCGTGCGTCGACGGCAGGTGTGGTGTGGCGCCGCTCCCGGAAGGTACCGAGATCGAGCCGGTGGACGGCGACTGTCAGCGCACCGTCTGCGATGGACACGGTGGCCAGGTCGTGATCCCCGCGGACGAGCTTCCGGACGATGGCAATCCATGCACCGTCGACGACTGTGATGGGACGACGCCGAGGCACTCGCCCCAGCCCGGGTGGTCTTGCCCAGGTGGCGAGTGCGATGACACCGGTAGATGCGTGTCGTCGGGGCCGGTGCGGTGCGTGGACGACCTCGATTGCGGCCTCCCGGCGGATTGTCAGCGGAGCAGCTGCATCGCCGGCGCCTGCGTGGGGGAACTCGCCCCGGCGGGGAGCCCGTGCAACGACGGCCTGTCCGAGTGCGACGGCGCAGGCGAGTGCCTCGGCGCCGAATGCACCGAGGACAGCGATTGCACGGATTGCGGCTGGTCCGACACGTGTATTTGCCTGGGCGGGATGTGCTTCATCCTGGAAGAATGAAGAGCTCCGGGGCGGGCCGCCGCGGCTTCGGGGGCGCGGCGGCGGACGCGCGCGCCGCGCGCCGCCTCACCGCAACCCGAGCCGCTTCGCGAGGTGGTGCAGGTTGCTGCGGTGCATCCCGAGCGAGCGCGCCGCGGCGGCCCAGTTGCCGTCGTGCTGGGCCACGGCCCGCTGGATGAGGCCGCGCTGGAACGCGTCCACCTGCGCGTGCAGCGGCGCCTCGGCGTGCGGCGGCGCCTCCTCCGGCGCCTCGCCGCCGCGGCCGGCGGCGGCCGCCGGGAGGCCCGCGCCGAGGTGGCCGGGCTCGACGACCACGGGCGCCCCGCGGGGCACGCCGCGCGACGCCTGAAGCACCATCCGGAACAGCGTGTTCTCCAGCTCGCGCACGTTGCCCGGCCAGGCGCCGCTCATGAGCAGCGCGCGCGCCGCCGGCGTGAGCCGCACCGGGCCGACGCCGAGCCGCGCGCGCGCCTCGTCGCAGAAGTGGCCGGCGAGCAGCGGGATGTCGCTCCGCCGCTCGCGCAGCGGCGGCACGGCGACGCGAACGACGTTGAGCCGGTGGAACAGGTCGGCCCGGAAGCGGCCCTCGGCCACCTCCTTCTCGATGTCGCGGTTCGTGGCCGCGATGACGCGGACGTCGACGCGCAGCGACCGGTCGGCGCCGACCCGCTGCACCTCGCCCTCCTGGAGCGCGCGCAGGAGCTTCGGCTGGATCGACAGCGGCAGCTCGCCGATCTCGTCGAGGAAGAGGGTGCCGCCGTCGGCGACCTCGAGCTTGCCGGGCCGGTGGTGCTCCGCGCCGGTGAAGGCGCCGCGCACGTGGCCGAACAGCTCGCTCTCGGCCACCGACTCGGGCAGCGCCGCGCAGTTCACGTGGAGCAGCGGCTCGCCCCGCCGCGCCGACGCCGCGTGCACGGCGCGCGCGACGAGCTCCTTGCCCGCGCCGGTCTCGCCCGTGATCAGCACCGTGAGATCCGACGGCCCCACGAGCGCGATCTCGTCGCGCAGCTTCTCCATCGCCGGGCTCGTCCCGAGCAGCCCGGCGCCCCGCTCGCGCTCCGCGGCCCGCCGGAGGTCGTCGGCGACCAGGCCGAGCCGCTCGGCGCTGTGCTCGAGCGCGTCGATGAGCTGGCTCGTGCGCACCGCCGCCCCGGCCAGCGCGCTCAGCCACGAGAGCGTCTCCTCGTCGACCCGCTCGAAGGCGCGCGGATCGAGGGCGTCCGCGGTGAGCAGCCCGAGGAGCGCGCCCTCGACGCGCAGCGGGCAGCCCAGGCAGGCGTGGACGTGCGCCAGCGAGGTCGCGTCCGACGCGAGCAGCCCGTCGAACGGATCCGGAAGATCGGTGTCCGGCGGGAAGCGCACCGGCGCCGCGGCGTGACAGAGGATGTCGAGCCGCGGGTGCTCCCGCGCGCGGTACGTGCGCCCGAGCGCCTCCGGCGCGAGCCCGTGCGCCGCGAGCGGCACGAGCACGCCGTCCCGATACCGCATCAGGCACGCCGCGTCGCACGGCACCACCTGCCGCACCGCCTCGAGGAGGCGCCGGTAGCGATCCTCGGCCCCCAGCGACGTCGTGAGATCGAGCGCGACCGACAGCAGCGCCTCCAGATTCGCCATGTTGTCGAATGTACAACTTTGTTGTTGAATCTACAACGTAGAACTGTTGCTAAATATACAACGATCGCAGCTTAGATCAACAAAAACAAGTGCTTGCAGGTGAGGCACGCCGCCTGCTTCACGGCCTCCTGTCACGACCGGAGCACCGGGCGCCGCGCCGCGGAAGGCGCGGGTGCGCTGCTGCTCACGCGAACAACGAGGTCGATATGCATAGCCTAAGGCGACTCTGGCTGGCGCTCGCCGCCGTCATCACCGCTGGATTCTTGATTCTCGGCTTCATGGGACGGGAGGTGTACCGGAAGGCCCCGCCGATCCCGGAGCGGGTGCAGACGCCGTCCGGCAGGGTGTTGCTGACGAAGGACGAGCTCCTCGACGGGCAGCTCGTCTATCAGAGCATCGGCGGACAGCAGGTCGGCAGCGTCTGGGGGCACGGCGCTTACCAGGCGCCGGACTGGTCGGCCGACTGGCTGCACCGCGAGGCCGAGGCGCTCCTCGCGATCTGGAGCCATCGAGAGCACGGCGCGCCGTTCGCGGCGCTGCCCGACGAGGCGCAGGCCGCGCTCAAGGCCCGCCTCCAGAAGACGATGCGCCACAACGGGTTCGACGCGGCGACCGGGACGCTCACGGTGTCCGACGATCGCGCGATCGCGATCGAGCAGACCGCGGCGCACTACCGCGCGCTGTTCGGCGACGAGCCGGGGCTCGCCGGCCTGCGCGAGAGCTACGCGCTCCACACGGGCGCGGTGCCCGACGCGGGGCGGCGCGACAAGCTGACGGCGTTCTTCTTCTGGACGGCGTGGGCCTGCGCCGCGGAGCGCCCCGGCACCGGCGCGAGCTACACGAACAACTGGCCTCATGAGCCGCTCATCGGCAACGTCCCCACGACGCCCAACGTGATCTGGTCGATCGTGAGCATCGTGCTGCTGCTCGCCGGGATCGGCGCCCTCGTCTGGTACCACGCGTTCCGCCGCGGCGAGGAGCCGCCCGCCCCGGCGCCGGCGCGCGATCCGCTGGGAGGGTGGGAGCTCACCCCGTCGATGCGCGCCGTCGGCAAGTACTGCGTCGTCGTGGTCGCGCTGCTCGTGCTCCAGGTCGCGCTCGGCGCGCTGACCGCGCACTACACGGTCGAGGGACACGAGGTCTTCGGGCTGCCGGTCGCGGACTACCTCCCGTATGCGGTGACGCGCACCTGGCATGTCCAGCTCGGCGTCTTCTGGATCGCGACGGCCTTCCTCGCGGCGGGGCTGTTCCTCGCGCCGGCCGTGGGCGGGCGCGAGCCGAGGGGGCAGCGGCTCGGCGTGAACGTCCTCTTCGGGGCGCTCGTCCTCGTCGTCTTCGGCTCGCTCGCCGGAGAGTGGCTGTCGGTCAAGCAGCGCTTCGCCCTCGAGATGTCCTTCTGGTTCGGACACCAGGGCTACGAGTACGTCGACCTCGGCCGCGCCTTCCAGATCGCCCTCTTCGGCGGCCTCGTCCTCTGGCTCTTCCTGATGCTGCGCGCGCTCTGGCCCGCCCTCGCGCGGCGCGACCTGAGCCGGCACATCGTGCTGCTCTTCACCGGCGCGACGGTGGCGATCGGCATGTTCTACGGCGTGGGCCTGTTCTACGGCGCGAAGACGCACCTGTCGGTCATGGAGTACTGGCGCTGGTGGGTGGTGCACCTCTGGGTCGAGGGGTTCATGGAGGTCTTCGCCACGGCGGCGATCGCGTTCCTGTTCACGCGGTTCGGCCTCGTGCGGCCCGACAGCGCGGCGCGCGCCGCGATCCTGTCCACCTGCATCTTCCTCGTCTCGGGCATCCCCGGCACGTTCCACCACCTCTACTTCAGCGGCACGCCGGTCTCGGTCATGGCCGTGGGCGCGAGCTTCAGCGCCCTCGAGGTGGTGCCGCTCGTCCTCGTGGGGATGGAGGCGCACGAGACCTGGCGGATGCAGGACCGGAGCGCCTGGATGCAGGCCTATCGCTGGCCCATCCAGTTCTTCGTCGCGGTCGCGTTCTGGAACTTCGTTGGCGCGGGCGTGTTCGGATTCCTCATCAACCCGCCGATCGCGCTCTATTACATGCAGGGCCTCAACACGACGCCCGTGCACGCGCACGCCGCGCTGTTCGGGGTCTACGGGCTGCTCTCGCTCGGCCTCGTGCTCGTGATGCTCCGCCGCCTGTTCCCGCATGCCGTCTGGCGCGAGGCGCGGCTCCGGGTGGCCTTCTGGGGGATGAACGGCGGGCTCGGGCTGATGATCCTCCTGAGCCTCTTGCCCATCGGGCTCGCGCAGGCGTGGGCCAGCGTCGAGCGCGGGCTCTGGTATGCGCGGAGCGCGGAGTTCCTGCAGCAGCCGGTCCTCGAGGCGCTGCGCTGGATGCGGCTCGTCGGAGACAGCCTGTTCATCGTCGGCGTGGCGGCCTTCGTGTGGTTCGTCGCGGGGCTCTTCACCCGCCGGCCGGCGGGCGCCGCCTCGGCGAGGCCCGAGGCGGCGGCGGGCGAGGCGGGCGAGATGCCCGCTCCGGTCGCGAGCCGCGCTCCGGCGGCCTGACGTCAGGCGCTGGGCGAGCCGCCGGCGGGGATGAACCGGAGCGGCAAGGCGACGGGGCCGCGGATCGTGAAGACGCGGTTATAGCGGATCTCCCCCGGGACGCGCTCGATCCGCTGGAACCGCGCGATCACGGCCTCCATCGTCGCCCGGGCCTCCAGGCGGGCCAGCGCCGCGCCGATACAGAAGTGAATGCCGTGGCCGAAAGGTAGAGCTCCCTGGGCGCCACGGTGCAAATCGAAACGATCCGGATCCTTGAACCGCTTTTCGTCCCGGTTGGCCGAGGCCAGGACCGGGAACAGCAGCGCTCCGCGCGGCACGGTCACCCCGGAGATCGCGACCTCGGTGGTCGTCATCCGGGGGACCATGTGGATCGGGCCATCGAAGCGGATCATCTCCTCGACGAAGAGCGGGATCAGGGCCGGGTCGGCGCGCAGCCGCTGCATCATGTCGGGGTGATCCGCGAGGAACAGCAGCGAGTTGCCGAGGAGATGCGTCGTCGTTTCCAGCCCGGCGATCAGGAGGAGGAAGAGGAACTCGATGATCTCGGTGTCCGTCAACCGCTGCCCGTCGACCTCGGCGCGCACCAGATCGCTCACCGGATCGTCCGTGGGCGCGCGGCGCCGCTCCTCGATGACCGCCGTCATGTACCTTGTCAGCTCCGCGATGGTCGTCCGGACGCGCCGGGGTTGCTCCGGGTCGAGGGGCTCGGGCATGATGCCGGCGATATCGTCGGACCACCGCCTGAAATCGGCGCGCAGCGCGTGATCGAAGCCGAGGATCTCGCCGATGGCGAACGCCGGCAGCGGGTTCGCGAGCGCCTCGACGAAGTCGACCTCGCCCACGAGGCCGTCCGCGAGCTCCGCGGCGACGGCGTGGAGGCGCGGGGCCATCCGCGCGACGGTGGCTGCCCCGAACGCGCGATGGATCAGGCCGCGCAGACGCGTGTGCGACGGCGGGTCCTGGGCAAGCATCGAGTTGCCGAGCGGGTTGTATCCCACCCAGGGCGGCTCCAGGGCCGCCTTGAAGCCCTCGGAGGAGAAGACTTCCGGGGTCTTCAGGATGAAGAGCACGTCATCATACCGGGTCGCGAGCCACATCCCGCCGGGCTCGACCTGGCAGACCGGGCTCGCGCGTCGCATCTCGGCGTAAACCGGGTACGGATTCGCGCGGAACTCCAGGGCCAGCAAATCAATCAGAGAATTCATCGGAGCTGCCTCCCGGCCGCCCGTCCAGCGCGGGGCGCTCGGGGCTGCCATCCGAAGAGCGGACATCTCGATCGGGGGGGAGCGCCGTATTGGTGTAATGCGCCGGGCCCCCCATTCAGATATGCCACGCGCTGCGCGTTCCAGGCAATAGATCATCGAGGCGAGCCGTGTCGTGTCTCCGCCGGGCGCCCCCCCGCGCGCGCCGGGGGGTGCGCAGGGCGGCGATGACGATCTCGCGGAAGCGGCGGGCGCCCTCGTCGAGGTGCGTCCGTTCGTGCCAGACGAGCTGCATGCGGAAGACCATCCCGGGCCCCGGCGGCTCGACGATGGCGAGCGGCGCGACCTGCGCGAGCGCCTCGGCCAGGCGGCGCGGCATGCCGGCGATGAGGTCGGTGCTCGCGGCAACGACGGCGGCGGCGAAGAAGGTCGGGACGGTGACGGCGATCTCGCGGCGCAGCCCGTGGGCCGCGAGCATCTCCTGGGCGGCCCGGTTGCCGATGCCGCCGCGCCCGAGCGCGACGTGGATGTCGATGTGGCGCATCGCGTTGAATCGCTCGCGCGTCAGCCGGCGGCGGGCGCACGGGTGATCGCGGTGGACGACGAAGACGCTGTCCTGCTCGAAGAGGTCTGCGGCGTGGTGGCCGGGCGGGAGCGGGTGCGCGGGCGCGATCGCCGTGTCGATCTCGCCGCCTCCGAGCCCGCCTGAGGCCTCGAGGTGATCGACGCTGACGACGCGGAGGGCCGCGCGCGGCATCTCCGCCGCGAACGACCGCGCGACGGCGGGCAGGCTGCAGATCTGGTCGACGTCCGAGCACGCGATCGCGAACGCGCGCGTGGTCGCCTTCGGGTCGAACGAGCGCTCGCCCTCGAGCGCCCCCGCGATCTCCCCGAAGGCCGCGCGGAGCCGCGGCGCTATCTCCAGCGCGCGGGGCGTCGGCGCGAGGCCGCGCCCGCTCCGCACGACCAGCGGATCGCCGAGGAGCGCGCGCAGCTTCGCGAGCGAGTTGCTCACCGCCGACGGCGTGACGCGCAGCCGCCGCGCCGCGCGCGCCGCGCTCCGCTCCTCGAGCACCGCGTGGAGGACGAGCAGCAGATTGAGGTCGATCGCCGATAGGTTCACTGTCAGTGACGATTATCATCACGGATCATCACTGGCAATGAGCTCTGGTCGCACCCATGCTGGCCCGGACAACGAGACATCGAGACATCGAGACATCGAGAGGAGGTTTCGGGATGACACAGCGGGATGTGCGGCGCGCGATCGTCATCGGCGGGGGCATCGCGGGCCCGGTGCTCGGGATGTTCCTGCGGCGGATCGGCGTGGAGGTGACGATCTTCGAGGCGCGGGAGGCGCCGGCGGAGCAGGAGGGCGCCTTCCTGGGCATCGCGCCGAACGGGATGAACGTGCTCGCCGATCTGGGCGTCGCGGAGGCGGTGCAGGCGCGGGGCGCGCCCTTCGTGGGGATGCGGTTCGAGAACGCGCGCGGCCGGCGCATCGGCGAGATCGACCAGCGCGAGGCGGCGCGGCGGTTCGGGGCGGGGCTCGTGATGATCCGGCGCGGCGCGCTGCACGCGGCGCTCGCGGAGGAGGCGGTCCGGCGCGGCGTGGCGATCCGGTACGGGATGCGGCTCACCGACGTCGACAGGTCGGATCCGCGCCAGGTCGTGGCGCGGTTCGGCGAGGGCGGCGGGGGCGGCGAGGCGCGCGGGGACGTGCTCATCGGGTGCGACGGGTTCCGCTCGCGCACGCGGGCGTGCGCGGTGCCCGACGCGCCGGCGCCGGGGTACACGGGGCTCATCGATTTCGGCGGGTTTGCGCGCTGTCCCGGCGCGCCGAACGAGCCGGGATGGAGCGTGATGGTGTTCGGCCGGCGCGCGTTCTTCGGGGCGTTCGCGGCGCCGGACGGCGAGATCTGGTGGTTCCACAACGGCGGGGAGCCCGAGCCGGGGAGGGGCGCCGCGCCGGGGCAGCTCCGCGAGCGCATCCTGGCGCTGCACGAGGGCGATCCGGGCTGGATCGCCGACGTGGTGCGCGCGACGCCGGAGGTGCTCGGGCCGTGGCCGCTCCACGACATCCTCACGATGCCGCGCTGGCACGAAGGCCGGGTGTGCCTGATCGGCGACGCGGCGCACGCGACCACGCCGCACGCCGGTCAGGGCGCCTCGCTGGCCATGGAAGACGGGATGCTCCTCGCGAGGTGCCTCCGCGACGAGCCCGACCCGGAGCAGGCGTTCGCGGCCTTCGAGCGAGCGCGGCGGCCGCGCGTCGAGGCGATCGTCCGACAGGCACGGCGGATGGGCAACCGGAAGGCGGTGGCGGGCCCGGTGGCTGAGTGGTTCCGCGACAGAGCGCTGCCGCTGTTCCTGCGGCTCGGCGCGGCGGCGCAGGCGCGCGCGTATGCGTACCGGATCGACTGGGAGGCGCGGGCGGCGTAGCGGCAGGTGTGGGGTGGATGCGGAGGTGGCGCGCAGTCGCATTGAGGCGGGCGGCGGCGCCGGCGGGCGGAGTGCCTCTGCCGTGCGCTCTAGGGGAATCGACCGCGCAGGGCCTCTTCGCGTCGAATCGCGACGACGAGAGGCCTATTCATCTGGAGCAGCGCGACGGTGGCGCGGCCGGTGGGGGTCTTGCCAGCGATCAGGAGCTCGCTCGTGACGTCGAAGTGGTCCTCCCAGCGAGCCCAGCGAGGATGGAAGAGGCTCGCGGGGGCGCCCGTGACCGGATCCGCGCCATGGGTCCGCGCTCCCTTGCGAAGCGAGCAGGATACACAGGCGAACGCGAGGTTCTCGAGGGCAGTCAGGCCACCTTCTTGTCGCGGCTGGATGTGATCAACATGAAACGTGGCCTCCTGGCCGACCTGGGATAGGCGGCAGTATTCGCACCGATCGGCAGCTCGCTCGCGGACGCGGCGCTGGAGCGCTGCGGGGACGCTGTCGCGGTTCATCGCGCCGGCGTGGGCTCCTGCCGCGATGCGCGGAGTCGCAGCAGGCTGAGCAGCTCGGCGAGATCGACGAGCCCCTCGGCTTCGATGGCCTCATCCGCGGATAGCTGCTCTCCGCGATCTTGCTTGTCCAGGAGCGCCTGGAGTCGTCGATCGACCCCCGCCGGAAGGCGGAGCTGGGCGAGATCGGAAGGGAGCTCCACGTCGATGTGAACCGTTGCCGGTGTAGCCATGGTCGAACTCCTCGGAGAACCTAGCAGGTACGAGGTCGGCGACCAGCCGGAGAGAGAGAGGCGGGGACGAAGGTGCGAGCCGGGGGGCCTGCTGAGCCGTTCGTGGTGGCGGTGGAGAGCCCCCTCCGTCCGGCAGCCGAGCCGCCGCGACGTGCCTCCCGAGGAGCGACGCGGCATCGCGGAGCGACGCGGACACACCCGCCCGGAAGAGGGGCGCCGCCGCGCGCTCGAGTCGCTCGGCGTCGAGGCCTCCGACCTGCGCGACTTCCTCGGCCGCGTCCGCGCCGCGCGCCTGCCGCCGGGAGGCACGGTGGAGGCCAAGGACGTGTTGCTCAGCCTGCTCCCGGCGCGCGGCAAGAGCGAGGTGGAGCGGGCGTACCGGGATCTCCGCCAGCCGCGCGGCGAGCGTCCTACCGCCGGCGAGCGCCGCCGTGGCTCAATCCGGACGCGCTCGCCCCCGTACGTCGAGGCAGTCGTCCGACAGGCGCGGTGGATGGGCAACCGGAAGGCGGTCGCAGGGCCGGTGGTCGGGTGGCTCCGCGACAGAGCGCTGCCGCTGTTCCTGCGGCTCGGCGCGGCGGCGCAGGCGCGCGCGTATGCGTACCGGATCGACTGGGAGGCGCGGGCGGCGTAGCCCGGCGGTGGAGGGGCGGGAGCGGTCCTGCGTGCGCGCGACGCGCGTCAGTGGCTGACGGTGAGGGCGACGCCCGGGTCCGAATCGTTGTACACGTAAACGTCGACTCCCCAGTACCAGCGACGGAAGCAGGTTTGGGAATGCGGATAGACGCCAACGTACCGGCCGAAGTAGTCCACGAATGCTCTCCCGAGCGAGCCGGTATTGTTCACGATGCAGATCGAGTTTTCGCCCCAAAAATCAGTTCCGCAGCGGACGTCATGCCCCGTATTGATCGTCGTACCGCACGCGAACGTCAAGGCATCGCTCGCGGCGCCGATCTGCTCGCCATCCGCAGACGTCAGAGGCTCCCGCGGCTGCGCCGCACCCGACGCCGAGAACGCCTTCAGATCCCCGTAGAGCGCGTTCGCCAGCGCGACGGCGCGCGCGGAGCCATCGCCATTGACGGCTCCGTCGGCCGTCAAGGTGAGCGTTTCGCGAGACTCCTGCGTGTCGACCTCCACGAGCAACCTGGCGCCTCGCTCGAGGCTCTCGGGCTGGATCGTGAGGGTCGCGACCGGCTCCTCGGCGTCGTCCAGCCCGACGAAGGTCCGCGCGTCGCCGGTGCCGGAGACCGACCAGGAAGCGATGCGAAGCGCGTCGTGCGTGCTCGCCGACGCACGAACGGAGAGCGGGGAATCGGCGGTCGTCGACTCGTCGATCTGCAGCTCGGTCGAGGACGGCGCTGCGCAGGCGATCATGAGGCTTGAGAGAGCGGGCAGGACATAGAGCAAGCGCGTTTTCATGAGCAACTCCTTCATACATAACGATGCGCGCGATGGGAGGCTCGCTGCCTTCAGCCATCCTCGTCGGCGCGGGGGGGGTTCAGCAACCGAGACGCCGATTGCAGATCTCGCGAGGCCGCGCCGCGGCGGGGCTCCGGAGAGTGCGAACCGACGTGTATGGGGCGCCCACCGCGATGAGGCTCGACGCCCGGGACGGCGCCCGGAGGCAAAAAATCAATCGTTACGGGCAGTTGTTGAATGCAAAAAAGAAACTCTGTCGTCCTCGGCGCAGGTCCGTCGCCTCATTGGGATCGTCATGCGGACCCCTGACACCAGCCCGCTTGAAGCGCTGTCGCCCCTCGCGTACCTTGCCGAGCGCATGGCGGGCAGGCGGGCGGTAGAGGGCGGCGAACGACCCGGGGATTCGCTCCACGCAGCGCTCGACCGGGGCGACCACCGCGCAGCGCTCCGCGCGCTCATGGCGGAGCACGGCGCGGCCGTGTACGGCTACTGCACGCGCGTGCTCGGCGACGCCACCCTCGGCGCCGACGTTCACCAGCAGGTGTTCGAGGAGGCATACCGCGACCTCGGCAAGCTCCTGCGCCCGGAGCACGCCCGGTCGTGGCTCTTCGGGATCGCGAACCACCGGTGCCTGGACGCCATCAAGGCGCGACGCCGCCGGGAGAAGCGCTTCGTCGGCGACGACGAGGGCCTCGCCGACGTCGCAGACGAGCCGCGGGACCTGGCCGAGCGCGTCGACGCGGCGGCGGTCGCGAACGCCCTCTCCGCGTGCCTCCGCGAGCTCTCGGCCGAGTCGAGGATGGCCGTGCTCCTCCGGTTCCAGGAGGGGATGACCTACGAGGACATGGGCCGCATGTGCCGCGAGAAATCGACGACGCTGCAAGCGCGGGTGACGCGCGCGCTGCCGCTCCTGCGCCGTTGCCTCGAAGGGAAGGGCATCGAGCCATGAGCCGGCCGGGCTGCGACCGATCCGAGCAAGAACGGGTCGCCCGATGGGACGACAGAGCGCCTCCGGACGCCCATGAGCGCGGGTGCGACGAATGCCAGCAGGCCCGCGCTCGCTACGATCGCATTGCCGAGATGTTCGTGAAGCTGCCCGTGCTCGCTCCTCCCGCGGGGTGGGAGGAGCGCGTGCTCGCTCGCGTCGAGCGCGTCGATCGCGTCAATCCCCCAGCTGCACCCGCGAGGCGCCTCCCGGCGCGCTGGACGTGGGCGCTCGCGGCCGCGTTCCTCCTGGTCGCCGCGGTGGTGATCCTGCGGCGGCCGCCCGAGGAGCGGCTCGCGCTGCGCCAGGAGGTGATCCCGGCGGCGTCGGGCCGTCGCGCCGACTCGGCGGTCGTCGGCGACCGCCTCGAGCTGCGAGCTTCTCCCGGCGGCGCCGCGCACGTGGAGCTCCGCGTCTACAGGGGAGAGCGGGAGCTCGTGCTGCGGTGTCCGGGGGACCGTCGGTGTCGCGCCGCAGGCGGGGCGATCGAGGCGGATCTGACGCTCACGTCGAGGGGGAGCTACCGCGCGCTGGTGCTCGCGGCGGACGCGCCGCTGGCGGCGCCGGGAGGGTCGCTCGACGAGGACGCCCGAGCGGCCCGCGCGCTCGGCGGGCGCGTGGAAGTGGGCCCGGCGGTCGACGTGGAGTGAGCCGCGATCCGCGGGTGCGGATCACGTGCGCCAGGACGGACGCGGAGCGAGCCGCGATCAAGGCGAGAGGTCGTACACGTTGTTCATGTCGAATGGCGCGTCCGGCGCGCCGGGCCTGCTCCCTGGAGGCGGTGGAGGCGGGGGGTCCTCTGCGTGCTGGGCGATGCCGCCAAGGGAAGGCGAGAAGGTGATGCCGTTCCCGGGCAACTGGGATTGGCCGGCCCCCTTCAGGCCGTCGAGCATCTTTTGATCGATGATGACGTCCGAAAAGTACATCTCGTAGACACAGCTGGCGCTCAAATCGAGGGTTCCGCCGCCCTGCTTGATCTTGAGAGGCGGCTTGGAGATCGCATTTCCATGTGGATCGACGCCGCGGATGGCCACCTGAACCCACTGCTGGCCTGCGGTGAAACTCAGCTTCGTGGCCTGCGGCGACCGTGGCATGATGTAGTATCGTGCATAGCTCATGTTCGTCTCCTGCCAATTCGTGTGGCGCGCGGGGCGGCGTTTGCCTCCACGATCTGTAATGCGCGTACCGCCAATGATAGGACGTCGGATCACGCGTGCGGCCAAGATCTCGGCGCGCTCACCTCGGAAGGCGCCGCAGGCGGCGCAGGATCGACGGGGGCCGCCGGGCTCACCGAAAAATGAAGCGATTCCGGGCCCTTGATAAGATTGTGAAGGCCGCGGTGTCGTGCTCCGCCCAGGTCCGTCGCCTCATCACTCACGCGATGGGGCCGCAGCGCTGTACGCCACGAACGAGGCCCAGCGCCGGGGAGGGACCGAACGCGCCATCTCGCGCTGCGCGGCCGCGAGGGCGCGCACGGGATCGTCGGTCACCCCATTGCGGTAGAGGCGCGTCACCACCGCGCGCGCGTCGGCGTCGTCCACCGAGCCGAGCGTCGCAATGACGGCGCCGCTGCCGTTGGCCAGGAACGCCGCGGCGAGCGAGCCCCACATCTCCTCGTGGCGCGTCGACGCCGAAGAGCAGCTCGCGAGCACCACCACGTCGGCGCGGACCTTCGACGCGAGCACGTCGCGCGCGGTCCAACGCCCGTCGTGGAGGCGCAGCCACGCCCCCCCGGCGTCGATCCCGGCGTGCGTGGCCACGTGGAGCACGCGGCGCGACGGCGGCGCCAGGAGCCGCTCGTGCGTCGCCTCGGCCAGGGTGAGCGGCGCGACGCCGAGGATGCGCCCGACCAGCGCCGCCTCCTCGCGCGCAGCCGGGAGGGTGCCGTCGGCGTCTGCGAGCACGAGCGCCCCCTCGGACGGGGCGGATACCGCGCTCACCGCGAGCGCGCGCACGCTGGGCGCGAGCGCGACGGGGCGCTCGTCCACGAGCCGGCGAGACCCACGCCGGAGCGCCGCGTAGGGAACGGAAAGGAAGCTCCCGGTCGGAACGACGTACAGGAGATCGTCGCCCGCCGTGACGCGCTCGGGGATCAGGAGCTCCCCGAGCTCCCCGGCGGCCTCGTCGTCGTCGGGATCGGCCGCAAGCCGCTCCGCGAGCGCTCGCGCTGGCGCCGCGTCGCCGTGGTCGGCGAACGCGAACTCCCCGTCCCGGCCGCGGTGCACGACCCATAGTCTGCCCTGCGCCTCGACGTGCACCAGGATCTCGCGCTCGCCGAGGCGCGTTCCGAGCTCGGATTGCGCCGCCTCCTTGCGGAGCCCGCGCCAGAGCGCGCGGATCGCGTCCGCGTGCGCGGGCGCATCGAAAGCGGCGCCCTCCGCGCGCACGAGGGAGTCGAGGAACGAGCGCGCGGTGAACGCCTCGAGCGCCTCGATCGCCTCCGGTGTCCGGCCGGCACGGGCGAGCATGGCGAAGAGCGCTTCGTAGGGCGCGCGCCGGCGCTGCAACACCCACGGCTGGAGCTCCGTCAGGTCGACCGCATCGCGCATGCGCTCGACGACAGCAATGGACGCACGGTACGCGCGCTCCGCCCCCGCCGTGTCGCCTGTGCGCGCGGCGATCCGGCCGCGCTGATACGCGATGTCCCACGCCCATTCGTCGCTCCCGGCCACCGCCGCAGCCTCGTCGAGGAGGCTCGCCGCCTCGACGAACGCACCGCGATCGGACTCGAGCAGCGCGCGGTTGTAGAGGTAGGACACATCGCGGGGCGCAGACAGCTCCGCGATGTGTGCTAGCCCCGCAATGGCGTCCCCTTCGAGGTGGGCCGTGTAGGCAAGGTTCAGGCGCGCGGCGACCTCGATCTCGTGGAGCCCTGTCTCGCGCGAGAACGCGAGCGCCTCCTCGAAAGCCTGCCGCGCGAGCGAGAGCCGGCCGGCGGCCCGGTGAAGCATCCCCATTTTCAGCCGGACGTACACGAGATCCCCGGGGGTGGCCGCGAGCGCCGCGTCGGCCTCGCGGAACGCGCCCTCGGCGCCCCGCGCGTCGCCGAGCGCTCGCAGCACGTCGCCGCGCATCAGCGCGACGTACCCGATCATGCGCGCGTCGTGGCCTGCCTCCGCGTCGCGCATCGAGGCGTCGAGCTCCGCGAGCGCTTCGCGGTAGCGAGCCTTCCGCCAGTGCGATCCCGCGAGGGCGTAGGCGGCCCGCGCGGCCTTGGGCGACTCGCCCCGCGCGCGGAAGAGGGCGAGCGCCTCCCCAAGCGCCGCGCGCGCAGGCGCCTCGTCCCCCCGGCGATCGAGGACGAGCCCCGCGATCAGCAGCGCTTCGGCGCGCATCTCTCCGGCCTCGGCAAGCCGCGCGAGCGCCAGCGCCCCGTCGTCGTCGCCAAGGCTCATCTTCGCCCTCGCCAGGGCGAGGCCGTAGCTCGGCCGCGGATCACGCGCGTAGCTCGCCTGACACACGACCAGCGCCTCGCGCCAGTCGCCCCGCTTTTCGGCCTCATGACAGCGTGACGGCGATCCGAAGCCCGCGTCGTCGGAGACGGCGAGGGTGAGGCTCGCCAGCGCCAGACAGGTCAGCGTCGACGCAAGCTTCACCCGATGGATTCTACGCCGGTCCGGTTGGCGGCCAAGAAATACCGTGGACGACGCCGTTCCTCGCGTCCCCGCGAAACCTACGAGCGGAAGCTACTGGACCCGCTGCCTATTTCAGACGAAGCGCCGTGAGGCGGTGTCCAGGAGGCAGGATGAGCACGCCGGGAGGCGCCGAAGCGCCGAACCAGAGCTGCGAGCTTCCGTTGCGGTGCCCCTTGATCCGGATCTTCGTGTTGGCAGCCACGGTGATGACGCTCGACGTCGTCGCCGCGACCTCGGTGCAGTACTGGTTCACGCCATCGCATGACTCCGCCCCGCTGGACGCCACGGTCGACTGCCGCGGGCTCCTCGTCTGCGGGAACTCGACTCCGTTGCTGTCGTCCCAGAGGCTGATCTGCACGGCATCCGGGGCGACGGTCGTCGACAGCGTCGCGAACCCCTCGACGCGCCACGTCCCCGGCGTCAGATCGAGGCTGACGCCCTGATAGACGACGTCCTGATTGAACGCGGCGTTCTCCGTCGCTTCGCTCTCGGCGACGAGGTAGGTGGGGAGCTTCTCGACGGCCGCGAGGCGCGTGTCGATCGCGCTAAAATTACCATTCAGTTCGGTCGCCTCGAGCGTGTCACCATCCTTCCACGAGCGGAGGGGCGGCCCGGCGTACGTCACGGCGGCGAGGCCGAGAACGAGCGACGCGATCACTCCACCTGCGAGGATCCGCTTCTGCCGCGCGCCGGGGACGATCATCATGCCATCGAGCTTCATCGTATACCTTCCTTCCTCACTGCAACTGACAGCCAATCTCTGAAGAGCCCAGCACGCATAGGTCGGGGGCCTGCCCCCCGGTCCCACTCGTGGAGCTCCCACCGCTCCCACCGCTCCCGCTCGCGGTGCTCCCGCCCGTCTCGCCGCCTCCTTCCTGCCCTGCGTCGCGGAATACGCGCCCACAGACGCCGCAGGCGGTCGAGAGCACGAGTGATAGGTACGCCCCCACTGCGACCCAATGAAACTTCCTCTTCATGACTCCAAGCCTCCTCGTGACAGCCATCGTGAATGTGCTCAACGGACGCTGTTCGCAGGCGCACATACCCCTTCGAGCGTGCACGGCTGCCCCTTCGAGCAGTCCTTGTCCGCGACACAGGCCGACGCGACACACCGCCCCTTCGGGCACACCAGCCCTCCCTCACAGTCGAGGCGAGATCGACAGGCGCGCTCCTCCGGCGCGCCGCTGGCGAGGGAGACAGGTGCAGGCTCCGGCGCGTGGGGGACGTCGACGGACGCGCGCGTGAAGCGGACCTCGTCCTTGCCGGCCGTGAGGGCCACGATGAGCCCCACGAGCCCCACGCCGCCTCCCACGATGCCCGCGATACCGCCTGCGAGCTGCCCGTCCGCGTCCGCGTCGCGGGTCACGGCGAGCGCGGTGCTCCCGGCGACGACGCCGCTGAGCACCGCGATCCATCCGACGCTCGCTTGCGCGCGGCGCTGCTGCTTCAGCTCGGCCCGCGAAGGCTCGCCCGGCATCACGACGGGCACGGCGTAGCTGCGCGGCCCCGAGACCAGGACGGTGGCAGAGCCCGAGGGCACCTGCATTGCGCAGGGGAGAGCACAGCGCTGCTCTGCGCGCCCCGGGCCAGACACCTTCACCTGGTAGGGGCTCGAGTCGTCCGGTAGGCTGAAGGCGACCGGGACCGCCGACCCCACCGGTACCTGAGGCGGCAGCTCGAACGAGCACCCGAGCATGAAGAACAGCGGCGCTGCGCCGAGGGGCCATCCGTGCTGCCCTGTCCGAAGTTCACACATGTGTCCGATCCTTTCCGCGAGGTCCGGTCGTGAGGCGCGCGGCGCGACGTCGGCGCGACGAGATCACGCTGTCCGGTGACGAGAAAGGCGGGTTTTGTGGGCGTTCCTCGCGAAAGAAAAAATCCCGGTCGTGCTCGGCACCGGTCCGTCGCCTCATCCAGATCGCCGTGCAGACCGCCGCCACCCGCCCGCTGGAAACGCCCTTGCCCCTCGCGTACTCTGCCGCACGCGTGACGGTGAGGGGCGCGGCGGCCGGCGGCGCCGCGCACGTCGAGCTGCGGGGCCATCGAGGAGAGCGGGAGATCGTCCTGCCGCGTCCGGGAGACACACGGTGTCGCGCCTCGGAGGGCGGCGTCGAGGCGGAGATCACGCCGGAGACGGAGGGGGCTATCGCGCGCTGCTGCTCGCGGCAGACGCCGCTCCCGGCTCCGAAGGGCTCACCCGACGACGACGCGCGGGCGGCTCACGCGCTCGGAAGGCGCCTGTCAGTCCTTGTCGTCGGACTGGGCGACATTGTCCGGCACCCCGAGGGCGACCGGGCCCATCCCCTTGCCCTTGAAGCGGTTGTGCCAGAGGCTCTGACCGGTGAGCGAGAAACATTCGATCTCGCCCTGCTTGCCGACGAAGAGCCGGTCTCCTTCCAGCAGGAGCGTGGCGCGACCGCCCACGGCGGTCTTTGCCTCCCAGAGCAGCTCGCCCGTCGGGTAACGCAAGCAGGTGATGCTGCTGAACGTCGCCGCGTAGATCGCCGTCGGCGTGACCAGGAGCGCGGTGGACGAGTGCACCATCCCGTCCTGCTTGTGCTCCCAGAGCACGCGCCCGGTGACCGGATCCACGCCGAAGATCTGATCCAGGAACGCCGCCACCAACACCGGCTTCGCTGCGAACGTCCGGTACTCGCTCATTCGTCGCCTCCCTTCCTGAACGAACGCAGCGTAGCATCAGCGCGGCGTCGGCGCGGAAAGGTGTGAGCGCGCGCGGCGTCGCGCCGGGTGCACGACGAAGACGCCATCCGGCGAGAGAGCAAGACGGCGAGAGACAGGAAACTCAGCGGGGGCTCGCGGTCGAGGTTCCGACCCGTGCCCGGATGCCGGCGAGGCGCGCTCATGATCCCCCTGGGATGTCGAGCGCGGGAGAGCGGAGTCCCAGCTCAGCGGCATGCCAATCTCCTCTCGTCGAGTCCCGGGCGCCTCGCTGAAAAGAAGGAGCAGTCCTGCGTCGTGAAGTATACAACGAGCGACATCCGCGGCGGGGAGGGCGTCGGAGCGTGATCGATCTACCTCGACAACCGTGCCTCGTGGTATTCCCTGACCGATCGATGGCATCCATGCCGATCCCAAGGTCGCCCCCGAGATGATGCCTTCGTGGCTCTGGAGATGGCCGGTCTCGGACTTCGGCCAGCGAATCTACATCGTGCGCGCGAGCGACGCGCCCGGCGATCCCTCCGGCCTGCACCTCGAGCCGGTGCCTCGCCTGTTTGCCTCGTCCGCCATCGATGCGCGGCGGAGCGAGGACCTCCCCGTCCTCCAGGAGATCTACTGCGAGCTCACCTTCTGCGGCCGGTCGAGCCTGCACCAGCAGGACCAGCGGGAGCTTCGCGATCGCATCACCGCCCGGGTGCGCCAGGCGCTGAAGCACGGAGAGCTCGTCGCATTTCGCGATGTCCGCGTCTCGACGTCCGCCGCGCCCCGGGGCCCGGAAGCTCGCGCGCCGCGCGACGC
This sequence comes from Sorangium sp. So ce406, assembly GCF_051474675.1. Lineage (NCBI taxonomy): Bacteria > Pseudomonadati > Myxococcota > Polyangiales > Polyangiaceae > Sorangium > Sorangium sp. So ce406. The sequence continues at coordinate 4,616,641 of NZ_CP150340.1, forward strand.
ACCGGCGGCGTCACGGCCTCGCGAGGCGGGGTCGGCGCTCTCGTTCTACGAGATCGTCCTGCTCGACGAGCTCGAGACCCCGATCGCCGGCGTGGGCCTGCGGGTGAGCACGCCCGCCGGGGACGTCGTGCGCCCGACGGACGCCAGCGGGCGCGTGCGCGTCGATGGCGTGCCGGCGGGCTGGGGGAGCGCCGTGATCGCCGACGCCGGTGAGCTCGCCAGGGCGCTCGGCGGCCGGGAGCGTGGCCCGCGCCGGACCGCGCCGCTGCCCCAGGGGGATGCGTGGCACGCCCGCGTCCCGAGCCGCATCGGCGACGCCGTGATCCTCCCGGACGCCGAGCCCCAGACGCTCCTGCTCGTGACGCGCACCGACCTCGTCCACGTCACCCAGGCCTCCCCGTGGCCCGCGCTGTCCCTGGCCGACGAGGCCGGGCCGTGGCAGCTCACCCGCGTTGAGGAGCGCGCGATGCTCGCGCTCCACTCCTCCGCGACGGGCGCCCAGGCCGTCCTGCAGGGCGTCGCGCCCGAGCCCCCGCCAGCGCCGCCGCGGCCGGTCGCCCTGCCGCCGATCGACGCCAGGCTGTGGGTCGCGCCCGACGTCTACGTGGTCCAGAGCGGCGACACGCTGGTGCGGATCGCGGCTCGCTACCTCGGGGACGGCGCCCGCTGGCGGGAGATCTGGGCGCTCAACCAGGAGCGCTACGCAGGGCGCTCACCCGACGTGATCTTCCCCGGCGACACGCTCGTGATGCCACCCGAGGCGGTCCCGGCGTGGGTCGCCCTGCCGGCCAGCCCTGCGCCCCCGCCGGACGCGGCGGCGCCCGCCGCGCCGGCGCCGCCCGAGTGGTTCCGCGCGGCGGTCGACGCGCTCCACGATGCGCTGTTCCAGCAGCGGCTGGACCCGGTATGGCGCTTCCTCGAGAGCATCCCGCTCGACCTGCCCGCGCCGAGCCTCGACGCGTCTCCGCCATTCGTCGAGGAGCTCGTCTACCGGTCGACGATGGTCGAGCTGGCCTTCGAGGGGAAGGTGGACCCCGTGTTCCAGGAGACGAAGCAGGTCTAATGCTGAAGCTCAGGGTCACCTGGCCGAACGCGGGGCACGCGCTCCTGCCCGAGTCGGGCGCAGACGTGCGCCTCGAGGCCGGCGGCGCGCCGCTGCCGCTCGCGTCCACGTCCGCGGGCGTGCGCGAGTTCGACATTCCCGACGGGACGGCGCGGGTCGTCCTCAAGGCCACGTTCACGGTCTCGTTCGGCGCGGTCGGAGGCGCGGGCCCTATGAGCCATCCCGTGCTCCAGGTCGAGCAGCCCTATGACGTCGTCGCGGGGGGAACGATGCTCGAGGCGGCGAGCATCCCGGCCTACGTCAAGAGCCACCCGCTCGTGGACACGAAGGTGATGGCCAACGTGCACGGCGCCGCGCTGGCGCAGATCCGGACGGAGTTCGTGAACATCACGCCGTTCTGGATGGCGTACGCCGACTTCGCGTCCGAGTACGTCGCTGATCACCAGCCGGGCGATCCCGAGCTCGTCGCCCTCGGCTACACCGGCGGCAAGCCGCTCATCTGGTTTGCCACCGTCCCCGCGGCGTGCGCCGCGCCGCCGGCCCCCGGGGTCGGCTGCCTCGTGTTCTTCCGGCCCACGAGCTACGATTATACTCGCGTCGACGAGGCCCATCACTCGATGTTCGGGCTCAACCGCTATCTGCTCAAGCCCGTGGACGATCTGTTCGCGGATGTCTGGCGGCTCGATAGGTTCCGCCCCGACCCCGCCGCGGACAACAATCCCTTCGTGCATCTGCGGGCTGGCTTCGAGGATGCTCTCTCCCGGAGCCAGAAGGCCGTGATCATCCTTCACCCCTGGCCGAGCGGCTCCGACTTCGGCGCCGCGACCGGCGCCTCCCTGCCGGCGCTCGCGAGCGGTGCGCTCCGGTTGCTGTGGGCCGAGCAACGCCTCGCGAGGAGCCGTGGTGCGATCCACCTCGGCCGCCTCGGCGTTGCGGGTTACAGCGCCGGCGGGCTGGCCATGTGGGCCGCCCTCGCCAGCAACCGGCAGCGCGTCTCGGAGGTGTACGCGTTCGATGCGCGGGGCACGCCCGCGAATGCACCCGCCGCGATCCAGTGGTTCAACGCGCGGAGCGACACGGTGCTGCGGATGACCGGGGGCTATCAGCTCGCGGCGAACGACGGGATCCGGATCAGCATCGAGAAGCTCGCGGGCGGCCCCGTGCCGCGGGTCACCGCTACGCCGCCGGACAGGAGGGCCTACGAGGCCGGCAGCAACCCCCTCTGGGATCATGTGATCTCCGCGTACCCGCAGTTGCGCGAGAGGGCGGACTGCTGGCATCAATTCGCGGTCTTTGGCGGCTACGTCGCCATGCCCGGCCCCTTCGCCCTGACCTTTCTGCAACAGTTCTTGCAGGACTCTCCGTTTTGAAGCGCGCCCTCGTCCCGCTCGTCGTCGCAGCGCTCGCGGCAGCCCTGGCCGCAGGTCAGCCAGGTTGTCATCGAGAGCGGAAGTCCCAGGGCGACGCGTCGCCGGGCGTGCTGGGCTCGTCCATCACCACCGCGAGCGCGCCCGCGGTGTCGGCCTCGCCCGCCGGAGGGGCCTCCGCTGGCGTGGCTGGCCTGGTCGATCTCGATGTCGCGCGCCCCGGCGTCACCGGGGCGTCGCGCGCGGGAGCGGCGCCGTCGTCGACCGCTGGTGCGGGGGCAGCATCGCCTGCTCCTGGGATGATCCCCGACCCGAGCGCGCCGGCTCGCGGGCCGTTCGACCAGGATGCCTGGCTGGCCTCCCGTGGCGCCGCGTGGCGGCCCGATGCCTCGTGCTGGTCGACCCTCGCCACGAGCCCGCCTCGCCGCATCAACATGTGCTCATGCCACAAGACGCTAAGGCTCGCCGAGATCGAGCTGATGGCGTGCTCGCGCGGGCGCGAGCAGGAATCCTCGGCGGTGCCCTTCGTGACGCACACGGTGCTCTATGCATCGCGGGGCGGCGCGCTCCAGGCCGTGCTCGACGCACCCACCGGCGCGACGCTCGACGAGTGCGCGCCGGATACCGCGATCCCCTGCTCCGTCGCGCTCGACCTCCGCGTCGAGGGGGACGCGGTCCGACTCGAGGAACCGGCTGGGGCGACCCCCGCATGCGACCACCCGTGGATCGCATCGAACAAGCCCCTTCCGGGCGCCACCGACGGGAACAGCGCCTCAAGGCAGCGCATTCGCGCCACCTACCGGCGTATCTGCAGCTCCCGCGGCCGGTACGTGTGGCAGCGCGGAGCGCTCCGCCGCGCGCCGTGACGCTGGCGCAGCTACTGGCCGGAGCCTGTCGTTGGGCCTCACTTGAGGTGATGTGGGGCCACCGCGACGTGGGGTCCGTCGATGCTGTGTTCGTGCAGGCCTTGCCGCCCGAGCGCAGCTCAGGTTTCTGGCGCGGAGGCTCGTGGAGAGGCCCCGAGCCCCCTTCTCCCTCAGGTCCAGGAACAGCCCTCCTGCGCTGTCGCGCCTCAGGCCCTCTTGCGCGCGGGCGGGATCAGGTACCCGCAGCTCCGGCCGAACCACCGCAGCACGTCGAGCGACGACAGGATGCCGACGACCTTTCCGTCGTCCGAGGTGACAGGCAGCCGGTGGACGCCCTCGTAGGCCATGAGCGACGCAGCCTGGCGGATGCTCGCGCTCTCGTGCAGCTGCACCACGACGGGCGTCATCACGTCGCGCGCGGCGGTCTTGACCGGCTCGTACACGTGAAAGCCCTGCTCGATGTCGAGCGGCGCGACGTCGTCCGGACGCAGGGTGAGCCGCTCCGATTCCTCGGTGTCGCCGCGCTCCTGCGCCGCCCGGAGCACGTCGGCCCGGGACACCATGCCGACCGGCTTGCCCTCCGCGTCGACGACCGGCATCCCGCTGATGCCGTGGCGCACGAGCAAGGTCGCTATCTCGTCCACCGTGACCTCCGGCCGGACGCAGATGACGTCCCTGGTCATGATGTCGGCGAGCGGCGTCTCCGGATCCAGCGACTTGCCGACGCCGCGCAGCACATCCGCGCGCTCCGCGCCCCGGCCCGCCGGGCCGGTATGGCAGAGGACGGACGTCGTGCGCGCGGTCGCGTCGAAGTGCAAGGCATGAAAGCGATGGCACGACTCGCACTCAGGCACCGTGGTCGAACGCTCCTTCACCGGACAGTAGACGGTCGCCAGGACCGACTCCTCGCCGTCGTCTCCGACGACGCGCGCGCTGCGGATCGTGTGCTGCGGGATGGGGTGCTCTCCATGGATCGGTCCAGGGCTCGTCATCGTCGTCTCTCCGGCTGCCCCGGCGTCCTTCGCTCGAGGCCCGTCATGCGTGGAGCACCGACCGTGCCATGCGTCGCCGCGACGTCGCCCGCTCCGGCGCGCGCGCCGGCCGGGAGCGACGCGACAACGTCGGTGCGCCACGTCTGCGCCCGCGCGCGCCGTTTGCGCCGCGACGAAGGAGATGCAGGCCGCCCGCCTCGCGCGGAGCCCGCTCCCGGCGTCTGCGCCGGGGCCTCACGCGGGCGCACTGGCGGCGCCCCGTGAGCAACCCGCCCTTGGTGCCGCGCGAAGAGCCCGACTCCGCATGCATGGCACGGGGCGTGCGAGCGCGTGCTGGGCAGGGCGGGTCCTCCCGCCGGTGCGGCCTCGCGAGGAGGCTGAGGAGGCTGTCATGTCGAGCGCGAGCGCAGCGAGTCGGTTCATCATCGTCGTCGGGGTCGACTTCTCGGAGCTGAGCAACCGTGCGCTGGATCAGGCGCTCGAGTCCGCTTGTTGCCGCGAGGACGCCGAGGTGCACGCGGTCTACGTCGAGCCCGAGAGCTGGATCGGCGTCGGGATCGCGAGGGTGCCCGCCGCGGCCACCAGGCCCGACGTGGCGCTCCAGCAGCTCCAGCAGCGCGCGAGCGAGCGCGTGCGCGCCATGGGCGGCAAGCTCGACGGCAAGCGGCTGAAGCGCGTCGTCGTCCACTTCCGCCGGGGCGCCGCCGCCGAGAACATCGCCCAGCTCGCCGCCGACCTCGACGCCGACCTCGTCGTCGTCGGCTCGCACGGCCACCGCGGGCTCGAGCGGCTGCTCCTCGGCTCGGTCGCCGAGCGCGTCTCCAGGCTCGCTCGCTGCCCGGTGTGGATCATGCGGCCGAAGGAGCACGCGACCGCGGGCCGGGTCCCCGAGATCGAGCCGCCGTGCCCGGAGTGCGTGAAGCACCGGGAAGAGACCGGCGGCGCCGCGCTCTGGTGCGCGCGCCACTCGGAGCACCACGTGCGCCCGCACCGCTATTCTTACGCGACCAACGGGGTCTACGCGGCGTCGAGCGCGGCTTATCAGGCGACGCCCGAGTGACGTGATCGCGAGGCGAGCTCGACCGGACTGAGCACCTGCCGCGCCGCGCGCCTGGAACTGGAACTGGAACTGAAACAGAGCGCCAGGCGTCGGCCTGGCAGACAGGCCTGAAGCCTGAGCGCCGAGCGTCGCTGCTCCCGTGTGCTGTCTGGTAGCTCCTGGCTCCTGATATCCATTCCCGCGGATCGCCCGGCTGATCACGAGCGCGCTGTCCTGCCGCGTATTGACGTTGGGGCACGCGCGAGGGATATACCGTGCCATGAAGCGGTCTTGCATCGTCCTGGCAGCCGGCGTGTTGTCCTTCTCCGCGTCCGCGATGGCGCAGCCGGTGAAGGTGTTCGTCCTCGCGGGGCAGTCGAACATGGTCGGCTTCGGGGTGGGCGCCGATCTCCCGGTCGAGCTCCGGAGCCAGCCGGACATCTGGTACGACCACTTCAACCCCGACGCGCGCCAGGGAGGGCCGTATGCCGCGGCGACGAGCACCGACTGGGGTCCGCTCGAGCCGAAGGGCGAAGCCCGCCGCTACGGGCCCGAGATCACGTTCGGCCGCACGATCGCCGCGGCGTACCCGGAGCACCGGATCGCGATCGTCAAGGTGTCGCAAGGGGGCACGAACCTCGTCGACCACTGGGGGCGCGGGCTCCCGCCGGACCCCGAGGCCCTCTACAAATCGCAGCTCTACCACGCGCTCTTCGGCAAGCTGGACTCGGCGACGTACGCCGACGATCGCGCGCTCGAGTACCCGGAGGAGGTGACGCGGCTCGACAACGCCCTGGCGCGGCTCGAGTCGGAGGGGCATGACGTCGAGATCGCCGCGCTCGTCTGGATGCAGGGGGAGAACGAGGCGGGGTGGTCGGCCGCGTTCCGGTACGGCGACGCGCTGCGCGCCTTCATCGCGGCGGTCCGCGGGGATCTCGGCGTCCCCGATCTGCCCGTCGTGCTCGGCCGGGTCAGCGACAACCTCTACCCGGCGAACGGCGGGCCGATCGCCGTCGGCAGGGAGGCGAACATCGACGCCGTGCGCGCCGCGCAGGTGACCGTGGCCGACGAGGATCCCCGGGTCGCGTGGGTCGATACGGATGACTTCGCCCCGCGGTCGCCCGACGATACGTACCATTTCGATTCCGCCGCCTACCAGGTCCTCGGACAGCGCTTCGCCGATGCGTATATCGCGCTGGCCAGCGCGGAGGGCTCGTCGAGCGCGTCCTCGGCGACCGGCGCCGGGAGCACGGGCGCGGGGGGAGGGGGTGCCACGGCCGGGTCGAGCGGGAGCGCCGGGGGCGGCTCCAGCGCGACCGGGGGCGGCTCCGGGGCGACCGGGAGCTCCGCGGCCGCCACGGGCGGCGCGGGGAGCGCGGGCGCGGACGGAGGGGGCGTCACGGTGGGGTCGAGCGGAGCCACCGCGACCACGGGCACGGGCAGCGCCGGGAGCGCGGCCGGATCGAGCGGGGCCGCGCCGGTGGGCGCGGGCTCGAGCGGCGGCTGCGGCTGCGGGATGGCCGGCGGCGCGGGCCCCGGAACGACAGCGGCGGCGCTCGGGCTGGCCGCGCTCGCGGGCCTGCGTCGCCGCCGCCCTCGCGGGCGGCAGGCCGGATGACGCGTCACCGGGGATGACGCACGGGAGATGAGGCACGGGAGATGGCGCCGCAGAGGCCCTTCGTGACGCCGAACGGGCCTCGGCGGGCGCTCACCGTCGCTGGCTCATTCCGGCCAGCAGGTACCCTCGTCGCACATGTAGCCTTCGCGGCAGTCGCTCGACGTGGCGCATGCCGTGAAGCAGAGGCCGGTGCCATCGTCGCCCGTCAGGCAGACGGAGCCGTCGGAGCACGCGGTGGTCGCGTCACAATCACTCGTGCAGTAGCCGCCGGGCCAGCCGATATCAGCCTCGGTGAGGCAGAACAGGCCGGCGCAATCGGCGTCGGCGGTGCACACGTCACCGTTGGCGCCCTCGCCGGGCGGCGGGGTGCAGCGGCCCGAGACCGCATTGCAGGTGGCGCCCTCCAGCGTGCACTGGTCGTCGCTGGTGCAGGCCGGCCAGCAGGTGTTGTCCTCAAGGCACCTGTAGCCTTCGCGGCAGTCGCTCGACGTGGTGCACTCGATCAAGCAGATGCCGATGGGGTCGCAGATACCGCCGTTGCAGTCGCTGTCCGCCGTGCATTCGCCCGTGCAGAAGCCGCCGGGCCAGCCGTACGTGCGCTCGTCGGCGCAGAGGGCGCTGGCGCACTCGCTGCTCGCCGAGCAAGACACGCCGTCGGCGCTCCCGTCCGACGGCGCGTCGCAGAAGCCTGACGCCTCGTCGCAGACGCCCACCTCCGCGCACTGCGCGTCGCTGGTGCACCTCGGCTGACAGAACCCGTTGATGCACCCATAGGCGTCGCGGCAATCGCTCGATTCCGTGCAAGCGGACAGACAGAAGCCGATGCCGCTCGACGTGAACCCGCAGGAGCCGCCGCCGGCACAGTCGCTGTCCGCCGCGCAGTCGCCCGTGCAGTAGCCGGCAGGCCAGCCGTAGATCTCCTGGATGCAGACCTCGCCCTCGCACGCGGCATCCGCCGAGCAGGAAGCGCCGTCGGCGCCGAGCTCGCCGCTGCCCCCGCCGCCGTCGCCGCCCGCACCCGTGGTGGCCGTGGTCGTGGCGGTGGTGGAGGTGACGCTGCCGCCGCCGTCGCCGCCGGTGCCCGTGGTGGCGGAGGTGGTGGAGGTGACGCTGCCGCCGCCGTCGCCGCCGGTGCCCGTGGTGGCGGAGGTCGTGGCGGTGGTGGAGGTGACGCTGCCGCCGCCGTCGCCGCCGGTACCCGTGGTGGCGGAGGTGGTGGAGGTGACGCTGCCGCCGCCGTCGCCGCCGGTGCCCGTGGTGGCGGAGGTCGTGGTGGCCGTGGTGCCGCCGCCGTCGCCGCCGGTGCCCGTGGTGGCGGCGGTGGTGGTGCCGCCGCCGTCGCCGCCGGTGCCCGTGGTCGCGCCGCCCGCGCCGCCGTCGCCGCCGGTGCCCGTGGTCGCGCCGCCCGCGCCGCCGTCGCCGCCGGTGCCCGTGGTGGCGCCGCCCTCACCGCCCGCGCCGCCGGTGCCCGTGGTGGCGCCGCCCTCACCGCCCTCGCCGCCGCCCGTCGTGCCGCCGCCGTCGCCGCCGGTACCGCTCGTCGTGGTGGTGCCGCCGCCCGCGCCGCCTCCTCCGGTCCCGGGGGGGGTCGTCACGTCGTCATCGCCGCACGCCGCGGTCGTCAACAGACTCAGCGCAAAGAGGTATACCAAAGATCGCATCTTCATCCGCAGCTCTCCAGCCGATGAGGGTCAAGTGACGCAGCGCCGTCGCTCGGAGGTGTCCAGCGCCGCCGCGTGGTCCACGCGCGCGCACATCTTCTGCCGAAACCGCACCGAAGCCAACGCTTCTTTATGCCCTCTCGGCTCTTTTGCGCAGGGAGCGACCGCGCATTCCGCGCCCGACCGCCAGCGCTCGCCCTCTCCCGGGCAACGAGAACGCAAGCCGCAGCTTTCCGACGGTCGCCGCCGCACTGCCGCGCTCGCTCCAGGCGCCGCGCTCTCTCCGTGATAACGGATGGCTCATTGCGGGTCGCAAGGTCCTTTTCTCCGCTCATCGCGCGAGTCCTCTTGAATCCCGCGCGCTCCTCTTGAGCGCGGCTCTCCCCGTTTCCAGATCGTTTCCACGGCACCGCAGCGGTCCTCCCGAGCGCCCCGCGCGCCGCGCCCGGTCCACGAGCGTGCCTCTCTCCTGCGGACCTCGCGCAGCCTCGCTCGCGCGCCACACACACACACTTGCCCGCGCCACCCGCCAGCGCGCGGTCGCTGCGCTGAATACCCTCCTGCGCTCACCTGGCCCGACCCAGGCGGCGACGCACTTCGCGGCTGTCGGACGAAGGCTGCTTGGACGATTGACCGGTCTCTCGGCGGACTGGTATAGGTAGCTGTTTTCTTTTGACCGAATTTTACAGCCACAGTCGAGGCGAGAGACGGTCGAGCGCGGTGTGCGCAGGTGGAGGGTACCTGGGGCTTTCGGCTCCAGCGACGCCGTTTGCCCTTGCCTGCCTCGCGGCGGCGCGCAGCGCCTCGGCGCGACCCTCTCTCGCTTCGGCCATAGGATGAGGAGACCACGATGCGTGTCAGACACGTGATGGCCACAGCAGCTCTCGCCGGTTGGTTCGCGGCCTGCGCCAGCTCGAAGGCGGGTGAGCCCCTGGAGCCGGTGTACGCGACGGTCTGCGAGGCGCGCTGTGCCTGCGAGGACTGCTCCGGGGACAAGGATGGCCTGTGCGAGGCCGAGCAGGAGGCCCTCGCGGAGAGGGCCGAGCAGCGCTGCCAGGACGAGCACACGGCGTACATCGAGTGCGTCCGCCTGGAGGGCCGGTGCGTGGACGGTCATCACGTGGCCGAGGTGTGCGACGAGGCGGAGGCGGCCCTCCTGGGCTGCCTCGATCCGGACGATGAAGAACGCTGTTCCACCGCGGGTGACGGCACCTGCGATGAGCCGCAGGGCACCGGCGGCTGTCCGGTCGGGACCGACCCCGACGACTGCCGCTCTTTCTGCCCATACACCGGCAACGGCGTCTGCGACGAGCCCGAGAACACCGGCCTCTGCCCGGCGGGCACCGACGTCGAGGACTGCGAGCCCCCGCGGTGCGATCACGTGATGGACGGGACGTGCGATGAGCCCGAGGGCACCGGTCAGTGCGCGGAGGGGACGGACGTCGACGACTGCGCGGCGCCGACCTGCGCCGACACGAATGACGGCGCCTGCGACGAGCCCGAGGGCACCGGTCAGTGCGCGGAGGGGACGGACGTCGACGACTGCGCGGTGGAGCCGTGCCTCACCACGAACGACGGCGAGTGCGACGAACCCGAGGGCAACGGGAGCTGCGCCGAGGGCACCGACGTGAACGACTGCAACGACCTCGGCACCTGCGACAACCTCCGCTCCTGCGGCAACGAGACGTCCGGGTGCGTCGCGTGCGCGAACGAGGGGAGCTGCGCCGACGAGCTCGCGGCGTGCGTCAGCGACAACGAGTGCATCTACTTCAGGCAGTGCGCCGTGACCTGCGCGAAGGGCGATGCGGCCTGCCTGAGCGCGTGCGAGAGCCAGCGCCCCGCCGGAGCTGCCCTGTACCGGCTCTACGACAGGTGCGTCCACTGCAGCGAGTGCCGTATCTCGTGCAACAAGCGCGGCATCTTCGGGTGCTGATCCTCGGCGGCTCCCGGCGCTCCTCGTCTGCAGGAGCGCGGGGCCAGGGGCGCGGGGGCGCGCCGGCAGGCCCGTTCTGGTAGCATCGCGCCGCTTGCCGGAGCTCCCTCTCTCCCCAGCCGATCTCCACGCCGTCCTCGAGCCGCTCCACAGCGCCCGCCCGCTGCCCGCACGCGCCTACTGGGACGAGGGCGTCTTCGCCTTCGAGCAGGCCGAGATCTTCGGGCGCTCTTGGCTCTGCGTCGGGCGGGAGGACGAGCTCGCCCGGCCCGGAGAGTGGCTGCTCGCGCCGCTGACGCCGGCAGGGGTGCTCGTCGTCCGCGGCGCCGATCTGGAGATCCGCGCGTTCCACAACGTCTGCCGCCACCGCGCGGCGACGCTGCTGGAAGGCGCGTGCGGCCGGGTGGATCGCCTCGCGTGCCCCTATCACGGCTGGACCTACGAGCTCTCCGGCGCGCTGCGCGCCGCGCCGCACGCGCCCCCGGGCTTCGACCGCGGCGCGCACGGGCTGCTCGGCGTGCGTGCGGGCGCCCTCCTCGGCTTCCTCTTCGTGACGCTCGACCCGGACGCGCCGGCGCTCGAGCGCGCGCTCGGCGAGGCGCCGCCGTGGCTCGCGCGCCCCGAGCTGCGCTCGCTCCGGCGGGGCCGGCGGGTGGAGTACGAGGTCGCCGCGAACTGGAAGCTCTGCGTCGAGAACTTCCAGGAGTCCCACCACTTCCCGCGCGTGCACCCCGGGCTGGAGCGGCTCACCCCGTGCGACGACGCGGTCTCCTGGGGCAGGGGCGGCCCGTGGCTCGGCGGGATCATGGACCTCGCGCCCGGCGCCGATACGGTGTCGACCACGGCGGCGCGCGGCGCGCGGCCGCTCGTCGTCCCCGAGGCGGAGCGGCGGCGCGTGCGCGACGCGATGCTCTTCCCGGGCCTGCTGACGAGCCTCCAGCCCGATTACCTGCTCACCTACCGGCTCACCCCGCGCGCGCCGGACCGGACCCTCGTGGTCGCCGACACGCACTTCCACCCGGCGGCGTTCTCCCCCGGCTTCGATCCGGGCGACGTGTTCACGTTCTGGGACACCGTGAACCGCGAAGACCGCGCGATCTGCGAGCGCCAGCAGCGCGGGATGCGCGCGCCGGGGTACGCCCCGTCGGCGTACGCCACGGTGGAGGACGGCGTGCACGCCTTCGACGGCATGGTCGCGCGCAGGTACCTCTCGGCCGTCGGCGAGAGCGAGAGGACAGCATGAGCAAGCTCTGCGGCCTGTGGGGCCGGCCCTACATCGACCTCTCGTCGCTGATCGACACGTCCTGCTTCGCGGAGCTCGATCGCGAGATCGTGCTCGGGCTCTGCCGCGTCGAGCCCTCGTACACCGGCGGCAGCCTGAAATGGATGGGCGTCGTCGCTCCCTGGGTGCAGGAGGACCCGTATGTGGACTACGGGCACGTGATCGGCGGCTTCTCGCGCGAGGAGTTCCGCGAGTTCGTCGCGCTCGCTGACGACCCGTCGGCCTTCGAGCTCGACCGGCAGCGGGAGTACACGTTCGGCGATGAGACCGAACACCCGCTGACGCGGGCGCAGATGCTGTACCTCAAGTACCGTTACGGCGTCTATTTCCCGTGGAAGGTCTGTTATCACCTCCTCGAGAACGACCGCTGGGAAGACAAGCACTCGGGCGCTGGCAAGGACTTCTCCGAGGAGGCGGGGGCGGTGTTTCCCCGCACGGTGGAGTTCATCCGGAGCTTGCCTTTCGTCGAGATCGGGCGGTGTGTGATCTTCGGTCTGGAGGCGAACGATCACGCGCCAGCGCACCGGGATGCCGAGCCGGGGAGCGCGCTCGGGGCGGCGCAGTCAATCTCGTTCGCGCCGCGCGGCGGCAAGCGGTTCTATCTCTGCGACAGGGAGGGGGAGGAGCGCACGATCGTGCGGGCGCCGATCTACTGGTTCAACGACATGGACTATCACGGCGTGGAGCCGGACCCGTTCTTCCGGTACTCGATCCGGGTGGACGGGGTGTTCGAGCCCGAGTTCGTGCGACAACTCCAGCGGCTCCACCGGCGGTAGGGGGAGCACCCGACCCGGGGAGCACCCGACCCGGGTTGAGTCGCCGAGGCGGAGCACCCGACCCGGGTTGAGTCGCCGGAGAGAGCCGACCCGGGTTGAGTCGCCGGAGAGAACCGACCCGGGTTGAGTTGCGGGGCGACCCGGGTTGGGTCGGCTGGGCAGTTGGCCGGCGAGGGGATCCAACTCACGTTGATTGCCCCGGTCGAACCATCGATCACGTCAATTTACCGAGATGCTCCGTTCAATCCCGTCGTGTCCAGTCGGAGAGTGAGCTGGCTCCTCGTGATCCGCGCGCCATGGCGCTTGCGTGTCTCAGCCATGCCGCACGCGTGAGTGCGCTACTGTCCGCTCCGTGCTCTCTCGAGATGAGCGTTCCCCTCGACGATACGTTGAATCATCGCCCGATCGCTGTAAGGCTCGTTCACTCGGCGCCTACGTCGTAAGAACGACGTCGTTCACGCTGGCGCTGTGAAATGTGCACATCCACCATGTTCCGGCCGGGAATACAGCGGTGCGTACACCGGCGCGCCATCGCTCGAGCGCAGCGCGGTACGACGCACGAAATGTCCGCACAGCGGCAGCAGCGATTCGCCACGCGCGACCCTGCTGACGGCCGACCGCGAACGTCGGATTGCGATCGCGCAGCGCTTCGGAGCTCGTCGCTCGCTCGTAGGGGGAAATCGCGCTGACTCGTTTGACGCCTAGGAAGCGGAGCCCTTGACGTCGTGCCTCCGCATGAATCTGCGCTTCGAGTCGTCCGAGCTCGGCCGCCACTTCACCGCGAAAGCTCTCCGCGCCAGCCTGTTCATAGACCGGCGGCAGCGCGAGCGAGAGTGTCACGCTCTTCGGCCACAGGGGATTGTCCGGGTCGAGATACACCGAGGGCCGCGTCGCGTGCAGCACGCCGCGACCGAGCTCGCCCACATCGACCTTGGCGCCGGGCCACTCTGAGGCATGTGGGACGAGGCCAGCGGCCACCGGGTTCGCCAGGACGTAGGCGGTCTTCTCGACCACCGCCGCGCGCGTGAGGAGCCGCACGACGCTCGTGGCTTCATGGTCCCATACCGGGCCCTCCCACTTGCGGAGCACTTTTGTACCGAGCGCTACGATGCGATGGAAGAATTGCAAGAATCGCGGCAAGACGCCCTTCGTGTCGGTTACGACGAGGTGCAGGTGCGATGACATCGCGCAGAGCGCATGCACTTCGATGCTGTATCGACGAGCAGAGACGGCGAGGGCGTAGACGAGGAGCTGGGTGATGGCGGCGTCGGGGCGGAAGAGGAGGTGCCGGCGCAGGACGCGACGGGTAATCATATAGGTGGCGCCGGGGACGATCTCGCGAGGCTGGCTCATGGCCAGCATGCATCAACAAACTCTGTGCCGGCGGCGTTGCTCGATGATTTTGACGATTCGTTTCGTGCCGGGGGTGGCGGCCGCCACCTTGCCCGTCAGGTCCGCCACCCCAAGCAGCGCGCCACCACTGCCGCGCGCTACCTCTTCCGGCCGCCTCAACCTGGGTGGGGTCGCCTCAACCTGGGTGGGGTCGCCTCAACCTGGGTGGGGTCGACCACAGCGCAGCGAGCACGGCCATGCCGCCGCGCCCCGCGATCGACGTCGCCGGTCGCATCGTGCTTGCCGCCGCATGTGCCCGCCTTCAGAAGGAATGGCCCTGCCGCGAGGCCCGTCGAATGACCCACGAGATGCGCATCACCCCACCCGACGTTAAGGCCCACACCGAGGCGGAGCTCGCCCTGCGCGCGAGCGAGGATCGCTTCGCCTCGTTCTACGCCGGCTGCCCCGTCGCGCTCTTCACGACCACGCCCGAGGGCCGCTTCATCGACGCGAACCGCGCGTTCGCGCGCCTCCTCGGCTACGCGGACCATACGTTGTTCCTCGACCTGCCCGTCCCGAGCTTCTACGCCGACCCGCGCCGGCGGCAGGAGATCATGGGCATCCTCGACCGCGACGGCGCCGTCCACGGCCACGAGGTCGAGTTCGTGCGCCTCGACGGCACGCGCGTGTGGGTCAGCATCAGCGCGCGCGCCATCCGCGACGCGACCGGGCGCGTCGCGCGCTACGAGGGCGCGCTGGAGGACGTGACGCCGCGCCGAACGGCGCAGGACATGCTGCGCCTCAGCGACCAGCGCTTCCACCTGCTCTCCAAGGCCACGAACGACACCCTCTGGGACTGGGACTTCACCACCGGCGCGATCTGGTGGAACGAGAACTTCGAGCGAACGTTCGGCTACCCGCTCGACCAGATCGAGCCGGGCGTCGAGAGCTGGACGCGCCGCATTCACCCGGACGACGTCGAGCGCGTCTCCCGCAGCATCCACGACGCCATCGACGGTGTCGCGACGACGTGGAGCGACGAGTACCGCTTCCGCCGCGCCGACGGCGAGTACGCGTACATCTACGATCGCGGCCTCGTGCTGCGCGACGCGGGCGGGAAGGCCGTCCGCATGCTCGGCTCGATGATGGACGCCACCCTGCAGCGCCGGCAGCAGATCCTCCTGGCGTGGCAGCGCAAGGTGCTCGAGAAGATCGCCCTTCATCAGAGCCTCGAGGAGACGCTCGACACGCTGTGCCGCGACGCCGAGGAGCATTCGGCGGGCCGCCGCTTCAGCGTCCTGCTCGCGAGCGACGACGGCCGCCTCCTGCTCCACGGCGCGGCGCCGAGCCTGCCGGAGACGTACAACAAGGCCGTGCACGGGCTGGTCATCGGCCCGAGCGCCGGATCGTGCGGCACCGCCGCCCATCGCCGCGCGCCGGTCGTGGTGGAGGACATCGCGACCGACCCGCTCTGGGCCGACTTCCGCCACCTCGCCCTGCCGATCGGGCTGCGCGCCTGCTGGTCCACGCCGATCGTCTCCTCGCGGGGAGAGGTGCTCGGCACCTGGGCCGTGTACAGGTCGACCCCCGGTGCGCCGACGGCCGCCGACGAGGAGGTCGTCCGCGTCGCGACGCGCCTCGCCGCCCTCGCCATCGAGCGCTCCCGCGCCGAGCGCGCGCTCCAGGAAAAGGAGGAGCGCCTCCGCGCGGCGCTCGACGCCTCGGCGACCGGCACGTTCCGCTGGGACCCGGCCACCAGCGCGCTCGACTGGGACGAGAACCTCGATCGGCTCTTCGGCCTGCCGCCGGGCAAGACCGCGCGCCACATCGACCAGTTCACGAGCCTCGTCCACCCCGACGACCGGGAGCGCGTCCTCGCCGCGCTCGAGCGCTGCGTGCGCGAGGGCGCCGACTTCGACCTGGAGTTCCGCGTGGTGTGGCCCGACGGCAGCGTCCACTGGCTCCTCGATCGCGGCCGCATGCTCCGCGACGCCGAGGGCGGGCTGCTCTACATGACCGGCGCGTGCACCGACGTCACGGTGCGCATGAACGCGGAGGTCGCGCTCCGCCAGCGCGCGGACGAGCTCGCGACGCTCACGGAGGCGCTGCAGCGCACGAACCGCGAGCTCGATCAGTTCGCCTACATCACGTCGCACGACCTCAAGGCGCCGCTGCGCGGCATCGCGAATCTATCGCAGTGGATCGAGGACGACGTGGGCGAGCACCTCACCGACGAGTCGAGGCGGAACCTGGAGCTCCTGCGCAACCGCGTGCAGCGCATGGACGCGCTCATCGACGCCATCCTCGCGTACTCACGCATCGGGCGCGTCCGGGTGCCCACCGAGGTCGTCGCCGTGGGGCCGCTCATCGACGAGGTCGTGGACCTCCTCTCGCCGCCAGAGGGCTTCCGCGTCGAGGTCGACGGGCCCCTGCCCACCATCGTGACGGAGCGGGCGCTGCTCCAGCAGGTCTTCATGAACCTCCTCGGCAACGCCATCAATCACCACCACGACAAGCCCGGCGGCCGCGTCGTCATCTCCTGCGCGGACGCCGGCTCGCGCTGGCGCTTCACGGTGGCGGACAACGGACCCGGCATCGCGCCGCGCTACCACGAGAAGGTGTTCGTCATCTTCCAGACGCTGGAGGCGCGGGCGAAATCGGGCGGCACCGGGATCGGGCTCGCGCTCGTCAAGAAGATCGTGGAGAGCAGCGGCGGCGCTGTCGCGCTCGACTCCGACGTCGGGCGCGGCGCGGCCTTCACGTTCACCTGGCCCAAGGCATGAGGCGCGGCGCTGCCGGGCGCGTTCGTCAGGGCCCGGCCGCCGCCGGCTCGGCGGGCGGGGTCGCGGTCGGTGGAGCCGCGGCGGCCGCCGGCTCGGCGGGCGGGGTCACGTCGGGTGGGGGCGCGAGGAGCGCCGGAGCAGGGGCTCCGCTCACCACGAGGTGGATGAACTGCAGCTTCGCCACGGCGACGCGGGGGAGCACGAACGGGTAGAAGTCGTGCTGGCCCATGCTGCGCGACATCTCGTTGAGCACGGCGGTCAGCTCCACCCACGCGTTGACGAAGCCGAGGAAGCTCTTGGCCCCCGGGTCGTCCGGTCGCCAGAGCGCGTCGGCGCCCCAGGGCTCGACGTCGAGCTCCACCTCATCGGCGTCGATGCCGAAGCTGAGCGCGGTGTCCACGGTGTCGACCATGTGGAGGTAGTGGGCCCAGGTCTCGGCCCAGTCCTCCCACGGGTGCATGCTCGCGTAGGCGCTGACGAAGCGCTGCGGCCAGTCGGCGGGCGGGCCCTGCTCGTAATTGGCCTTCAGCGCGGCGGCGTAGTCCTGCTGCTCGTCACCGAACAGCTCCCGGAACGACGCCAGCCAGCCGGTGTCGCGCACCAGCCGGTCCCAGTAATAGTGGCCGACCTCGTGCCGGAAGTGCCCGAGCAGCGTGCGGTAGGGCTCGCGCATCGCCGCGCGGATGCGCTCGCGCGTGGCGTCGTCGGCCTCCTCGATGTTCAAGGTGATCACGCCGTCGGCGTGGCCGGTCATCACCCGCGGGCCGTCGGGCGGCGAGGCGAGGAAGTCGAAGCAGAGGCCGCGCTCCGGGTCCTCGCTGACCTTGGATTTCACCGGCAGGCTCAGCGCCACGAGCTGGGACACCAGCCGCCGCTTGGCCGTCTCGATGCGACGCCACAGCGCCTGGTGCTCGGCGTTGCCGGCGTCCGGGATGGTGCGGTTGAGCCGGCACGCCGTGCAGAACGCGGGCGCGTCGTCTGCCTCGACCGGGACCAGCCAGTTGCAGCCCGACGCCGAGTCGAAGTTGCCGCAGCGCCTGTAGAGCCGCGGCGGGTCCGACGTGTCGTCCCAGAGCTGCCAGGTGCCCTCGGTCGGACCAGGCTTCAGCGGCAGCACCTTGGCGCGCTCGATCTCGTAACCGAGCGACGTCTTGCAGGCCAGGCACTGGCTGTTGCGGAAGAACACCGGCCTGTCGCACTGGCAGCGATAGGCGCGCGGGGCGGTGGGTTGCTTGACTGGTTTCCACGCGCTGCTCAGGCGCGCGCTCAGCGTGTCGAATCGGGTGGGCATGGTGGTGGGGAGATCTCGATAGGGGCGGGCGTGGCCGCCCGCTGTTCGCAACTTCGCAATATTCGCAAGCGATGTGCCAGGCATGCCAGGCGGTGCTCGCGTCTCTGAATGGATTTTTGCCTGGCGGCCGGTCTCCGGCGGGACGGGTGTCCAGCCCGGAGCTCGACGCCTGGGCCCTGGCGCGGCGGTTCGCGCGGACGTCGCGGAGTGTCTCAGTGTGGCGAAAACGCCGTCCGTTCGGACGGGCGGCCGGGTAAGTCGCGCGCGACGGGCCGATTCCGACGAGCCGTGGCGCCTAGAGGCGGCGGATCCAGGCGCGCAGCGCCGCGAGCCCGGCCTCGTCGACCACCTCGGTCCCGAGGGGCGGCATCGAAGGCCAGTCGGGATCGCGCCGCCGGGCGCGCTCCACCACGTCGCTCTCCTCGGGATCGCCCGGGTCGATCACCTTGCCCACGGCGGTGCGGTACGTGGCCGTCGCCTCGACGGAGGAGAGGTCGCCGACCCGGAGCGTGAGATCGAAGCTGCGATACGGGTCGTAGCAGCGCGCGCCGTCGCTCTCCGGGCGGCGCTGGTTGTGGCAGTGGCTGCAGTTCGCGTGCAGCCACCCGAGGGCGGCGCGCGCCACGGCGTCGCCGGGCAGCTCGACGGGCGTGGGCGGAGGTTCCGAGAGCATCCCGCGGGCGACGACCTCGTCGAGGTCGACCTCGCCAGGGCTCGCGGCGAGCTGGATCGCGGAGAACCCGAGCACGCGGCCCTCCGTCCCGCCGTGGCAGCCCATGCACTCGGCCGCCGCGGGCACGTCGTGCGGTGTCCCGCGCGCGTCCACGGCGCCTCCGGGCGTCGCGACCGCGTCGGTGCCGTCCGCGTTCCAGACGTAGGCGAGCGCGGCCCAGTCCTCGGGGGCGGAGCCCACCTTGGCGAGCACGCGGGTCTCGACGAGCACGCCGTCCCTGCGGAACTCCTTCCAGAGATGGGTTCCCTCGGGGAACTGCCATGCGTCCTGGTCGGCGGTGTCGATCTGCGCGCCGGGCGGCAACCGGATGAACCGGCGCTTCTCCGCGCCGTCGCTCCAGAGCTCGAATCCGGGCTCGTAGGCCACCGCGTCGCGCGCGACCGTGCCCGAGGCGATGTCGGCGTACAGGCCGGTCTGCGACAGCGCGGCTGGCAACGCGGACTGACGCCCAGGATCGGGCGCGTCACAATGGCGGAAATCGTCGCAGCCGGCGGCGGCGAGGCCGGCGGCGGCGATGCAGAGAAGGGTGGCTCGAGGGGGAACTGGGCCTCTCTCTCGGTCGGGCATGGCCGTATCTAGGCAGGCGCGATGTGCCATCTCCAGTGATGGTTCGTGATAGATGTCATCATCGTGGTGAATCTATCGACCATCGACCTCAACCTGCTCCACGTCCTCGCGGTCACGCTCGAGGAGCGCAGCGCGACGCGCGCGGCGCGGCGGCTCGGCGTCACGCAGTCGGCGGTCTCGAACGCGCTCGCGAGGGCGCGCGAGCTCCTCGGCGATCCGCTGCTCGTCCGCGACGGCCGCGGCATGGCGCCGACGCCTGCGGCCGAGGAGCTGCTGCCGGAGCTCGCCGCGGCGATGGGGCAGCTACGGGCGGTGATCGAGCACCGGAGGGCGTTCGATCCGCGCACGTCGACGCGGGAGCTGACGCTGGCCTGCGCGGACAACTCGCAGATCGCGGACGTGCCGCCCGTCGCGGCGGCGCTCGCGCGGGAGATGCCGCTCGCGCGGCTCCGCGTGGTGAGCATCGATTACCTGGTGGCGGCGGGGGGCATGTCCGCGGGCGGGATCGACGTGGCGATCGGGCTGCGGAAGCGCGACCCTGGGCTGCGCGTCGCGCCGCTTTACCGGGACCCGACGGTCGGGGTTGTCCGTCACGATCACCCGATCGTGCGCCAGCGTCTGACGCGGGGTTCCTTCCCGCGGCTCGGCTTCATCGACGTGCACATCCCGCTCGGCCGTCCGGGCCGAGGTCACGCCATGGTCGAGCAGGCGCTCCGCGCGCAGGGCCTGGTCCGCCGGATTGTCCTGGTGGTTCCCGGGTTCGCGGCCGCGGCGATGGCGGCGGCGGGCAGCGACCTGGTGGCGTTCATGCCTCGCCGCGTCGCCGTGGCGCTCGGGTCGCACCTCGCGTTCCGGATCGTGGAGCTGCCCGTGGAGGACCTCGGGCACGAGATGTGGCTCGCATGGCATGAGCGGACCCACAAGGACCCGGCGGCGGCGTGTCTGCGGCGGGTGATCCAGGAGACGCTGCGGGGGGTGGACGGGCCTGTGGTTCGACCCGACCCAGGTTGAGGCGGTTCGACCAGACCCAGGTTGAGGCGATTATCCACCTGGGCTGCTATCTGTTGCTCTCACGGCAACCGACCCGGGTTGCAGCAACCCGACCGAGGTTGGGGTGGATCCCGACCCAGGTTGAGGTGGTTCATCCACTTTGGCTGCTATTTGTTGCTTTCACGGCAACCGACCCAGGTTGGGGTAGCCGGGGGAGCCGGGTAGCCGCGACCCAGGTTGGGGTAGCCGGCTCTCACTGCAGCCGACCCAGGTTGGGGTAGCCGCAGGTTGGGGTAGCCGCGACGCTACGACCCCAGCCGCTCCATCGCGTCTACCGCCGCGCGCCGGAGCGCCTCTCCCTGGTAGACGACCGCCCCCGCGTGCCCGGTGTCGAGCCACCGCAGCTCGCTCGCCCGCCAGAGCGCGTGGAGCTCCTCGACCTGCTCGGCGAACACGTACCCGTCGCGGCGCCCGCCCACGATGACAACGGCATCGAGCCGCCGCGGCGCCGGGTGCCGGTCGAGGTCCGCAGCGCCGAACAGCGCCGCCAGCCGCGCCCGCGCCGCCGCCGCCCCGCCCAGCGCCTCGAACTCGATGCTGATCGACAGCATCCCCTCGGTGAACACCGGCACGACGCTGCGCCCCGCGCCGAGGACCGCCACCGCGAGCGGCCGCGCCGTCACCGCCGCCGCCAGCGCCGCCGACACCCCGCCCATGCTGAAGCCGACGACCCCGATGCGCTCGTACCCCTCGCGGGCGAGGTGCTCCACGAGCGCCCGCGTCTCCTCCACCGTCGCAAGGTTCATCAGCAGATGCTCCGCCACCGTCCGGATCGCCGTGGCGCGCTGCCCCGCCGGCCGCCGCAGCCCGTACAGCGCGTTCTCCAGCAGGAGCACCTCGATGCCTTCGCGCGCGGCGAGCGGCCGCCACAGCCGTGTCCGGCTCGCGAAGCCCTCCTCGCCGGACGCCGCCAGCGCAACGTAGACCGGCCGCCGGCGCCCCCGCTCGGGCGCCGCCGGCGCGATGCGCCGCACGAACGCCGTGCTCGCGCAGGGCGGCAGCCCGGGGCACGCCGCCGGGAACCAGCCGTCGGTCACCTCGACCGGCCCCTCCCGCCGCGCCCGCCCCCACGTGACCTCCGCCGCGCGCGGCGCCTCAGCGAACCGCGCGACCGTCGGCACCCGCTCGAGCACCCCCTCGTCCCCCCAGCCGCCCGCGAACAGCCGGCGGCGGCGCGTCAGCACGGCGGCCGCGTGATCCAGCCAGTGAACGGAGCGTGATCGCAGCACGTCCCTCACTCCGCCTCGTCCAGCACCACGCCCCGGGTGTTGAAGCGCAGCACCTCTTTCCCGTCCTGGTTCCAGCAGCCGCCGCTCATCGCGAGGCGCACGCGCCCCGCCTCCGGCACGACCTCGGTGATGGTCGCCTCGCAGCGGATCGTGTCCCCGGTGAAGACCGGCCGCAGGAACTCGAACGTCATCTCCCGCGCTAGATAGTCGATCTCGCCGCCGAGCCGGGTCGGGATCGTCGCCGTGAGCAGGCCGTGCACGACGCGCCTGCCCTGCGCGTCCGGCCGGGCGTGATGCCGCCCGGCGTCGCCGGAGATGCGCAGGAACTCGAGGACGTCCTCGTCCGTGAAACAACGCTCGCACCCCGACACATCGCCCACCTGAAAGGGACGCCCACGCTTCATGCTGCCATCCTCCTGTCCCGCGGTTCGCCTCGTGAAACCGAGCGCGCCTCCCCACGCCCCGCCGAGATAGACGATGGCCGCGCGCTGCGCCAGCATCATCGACAGCGCCAGCAGGCAGTCCAGCGCGTAGACGCGGCGCCGTCGGTCGAGGTGCTCACCTGAGGAATCCCCTCATTTAGCAGCCCTTTTCAGCGGAGAAATTGAACAGGGAGGCGGAGAGACAGGGAGTGTTCCGAAGATTTTCCTCCCCGCCTCCCCGCCTCCCCGCCTCCCTGTGAATCTTCCGAAGATTTTGAGGGTATGCTTCAGGGTGCTCACGCCGGGGGAAGAACAGCCGCTCTCCGAGGGTGCCTGTCTGCCGCGCCGACAGACTCTCCAGCGCCGAGAAAGCCGACCAGCGCGCTCAGCCTTGTCTGCCGCTTCCTCCACGTTCGTTCCTGCCGCGACAGATCCATTGCGGGCGACCCTTGTTTCATCCGTGTACCTCTCGCGCGGACAGGAGCATGACCGCTCGAGCTCATGACTCGATGGCTTGTGATGGCTCGTGCGAGCGCCACCGCGCTTCGTCAGCTATCTTCCGCGGGCCGATGAACGCCAATGTCCTCGCGTGCGCTCTCGTTGTCTCCCTCCTCGCTGCGTGCTCCAGGACGCCGTCGGAGGCCGCGTCGACGGACGCAGGCGCGGCCGCGAGGAGCGGCGCGCGACTCCGCATCGCCGTCGTGCCGAAGGGGACGACGCACGAGTTCTGGAAGAGCGTGCACGCGGGCGCGGTGAAGGCCTCCCGCGAGCTCGACGTCGACGTCGTGTGGAAGGGGCCGCTCAGGGAAGACGACCTCAAGGCCCAGATCGACGTCGTCGCGAGTTTCGTCGCGCAGGGGGTGTCCGGCATCGTGCTCGCGCCGCTCAACGACGCGGCGCTGAGGGCGCCGGTGCGCGCGGCGGCGCAGGCGAAGATCCCGGTGGTCGTGTTCGACTCCGATCTTGCCGGCCACGAGCACGTGAGCTTCGTCGCGACCGACAACCACGCGGCCGGCAAGCTCGCCGGAGAGCACCTCGGCAAGGCGATCGGCGACAAGGGCAGGGTCGTCATGCTCCGCTACCAGGAGGGCTCGGCGAGCACGCAGCGCCGTGAGCAGGGCTTCCTCGACGCGGTGCGCGCCCTGCCCGGCGTCACGATCGCGAGCGAGAACCAGTACGGCGGCGCCACCACGGAGACGGCGTTCAAGCGCAGCGAGAGCCTGCTGCTCGCGCTCGGCGCGGCGGAGGGGGCGATCGACGGGGTGTTCACCCCGAACGAGTCGACGACCTTCGGCATGCTGCAGGCGCTCCGCAAGACGAACGTCGCGAGGAAGGTGAAGTTCGTCGGCTTCGACACGTCGGAGAAGCTCCTCGGCGCGCTGCGCGACGGCGACATCGAGGCGCTCGTCGTGCAGCACCCGTTCAACATGGGGTACGTCGCCGTCAAGACGATGGTGGCGCACCTCCGCGGCGAGCCGGTCGAGAAGCGCATCGACACCGGCTCGCGCGTCGTCACGAAGCAGGACCTCGACGACCCGGCGGTGCAGGAGATCGTGAGCCCCGATCTCGCCAGGTGGCTCGGGGAGTGAGCGGCCCATGGCCGGAGCGCGCGCGCCCCTCCTCGAGGTGACGGGCCTCGCCAAGGCGTTCGGCCAGAACGCGGTGCTGCGGGGCGTCTCCCTGCGGATCGCGCCCGCGAGCGTCCACGCGCTGCTCGGCGAGAACGGCGCGGGCAAGAGCACGCTGACGCGCGTCCTGCTCGGCATGGAGCGCGCGGACGCCGGGACGCTCCTGCTCGGGGGAGCGCCGTATGCGCCCGCGTCGACCGAGGGCGCGCGCCGCGCGGGCGTCGTCCTCGTCCCGCAGGAGCGCACGCTCTGCGCGCACCTCACGGTCGCCGACAACGTGATGCTCGGGATCGAGCCGACCGCGCGCGCGCGGCCCGGGATCCGGGACCGCGAGCGCGCTCGCGCCGTCGCGCGTCAGGCGATCTCGCTCGTCGCCGCCGACCCGGCGCGCGTGCCGCTCGACGCGCGCGTCGGCGAGCTCGGCGTCGCCGATCAGCAGCTCGTCGAGCTCGCGCGGGCGCTCGCGCAGGGCGGCCTCCGCGAGGACGGGCGCCTCGACGCGCGGCTCCTCGTCCTCGACGAGCCGACGTCGAGCCTGGGTCACGACGACGCCGCGCGCCTGTTCGATCGCATCCGGACCCTGCGGGACGCGGGCCTCGCGGTGCTGCTCGTGACGCACTTCCTCTCGGACGTGCGCGCGCACGCGGACCGCTACACGGTCCTCCGCGATGGCCGCGTCGCCGGGGAGGGCGACCCGCGCGAGACCGAGCCGGCGCAGATCGTCCGCGAGATGCTGGGCCGCGCGCTCGAGGAGGCGCGCGCGAGCGGGGCGCCCGAGGCGGCGACCCCGGACGGCGGCGAGGTGGTGCTCGACGCCAGGGACGTCTCCGGCGTGAAGCGGCCGGAGCGCGCGTCGCTGACGCTCCACCGGGGCGAGATCCTCGGCATCGCCGGCCTCGTCGGCTCGGGGAGGACGGAGCTCCTGCGCATCCTCGCGGGGCTCGACCCGAAGCGGAGCGGCACGGTCACGCTGCGGGCTCGCCGCGGCGTCGGACTCCTCAGCGAGGATCGCGGCGGGGAAGGGCTGATGCTCGGCCGCTCGATCGCCGAGAACGTCTGGCTCTCCCCGCGCGCGCCGCGCCTCGCCGCGCCGGGATCCCTCCTCGCGGAGGCGGCGCGCTGGATCGAGCGGCTCGCGATCCGCGCCCGGGGCCCGGATCAGCGCGCCGGTGAGCTCTCGGGCGGCAACCAGCAGAAGGTCCAGATCGCGCGCCTGCTCCGCGAGGACTTCGACGTGCTCCTCGTCGACGAGCCGACGCGCGGCATCGATGTTGCGAGCAAGGCGCAGGTGCTGTCGCTGCTCCGTGATCTCGCGGGCGCCGGCAAGGCGATCGTGCTCGTGTCGAGCCAGCTCGACGAGCTCGTGACGACGTGCGACCGCGTCGCGGTTCTCCGTCGGGGGATCCTCGAGCCGCCGCGGCCCGCGTCGTCGTGGACGGAGGCGTCGCTCCTCCTGGAGGCATCCTCGTGAAGAAGCGTCCGCCGTGGGTCGGTCCGCTCGTCGCCCTGGTGCTCGTCTACGCGCTCTTCGCGGCGCTCACGCCCGACACCTTCCTGCGCAGCGAGAACCTGCTCACGATGGCGCGGCAGACGGTGGTGGTCGCCATCTGCTCCGTCGGCATGACGCTGGTCATCGCGACCGGCGGGATCGATCTCTCCACGGGCTCGCTCGTCGCGTTCACGACGGTCGTCCTCGCGACCCTCCTGCGCGCGGGGGTGCCGGCGCTCCCGGCGGCGCTCGCCGCCGCGGCGGCGGCGGGCCTCGCGGGCGTCCTCACCGGCGCGCTCGTGGGGCGCGCGCGGATGATGCCCTTCGTCGTGACGCTGGGCACGATGAGCGCGCTCCGCGGCGCCGCCAAGGGGCTCGCGTCCGAGCAGAAGATCGACGCCGATCCGCGCGGGCTCGACGCGCTGCTCTCGGCCGACCTCACCGCGCCCGGGCTGTGGATCACCGTGGCGCTCGCGCTCCTGGTCTTCGCCGTCCTCACCTTCACGCGCTTCGGGCGCCACGTGTTCGCGGTGGGCAGCAACGAGGCCGCCGCGCGGCTGTGCGGCATCGACACCGGGCGCGTGAAGATCGCTGTGTACACGCTCTCGAGCCTGCTCGCCGGCGTCGCGGGCGTCATGGAGTTCTCGACGCTGACGGTCGGCGACCCGACCGATTCGGTGGGCCTCGAGCTCGAGGTCATCGCGGCGGTGGTCATCGGCGGCGCGCCGCTCTCCGGCGGCGAGGGGAGCGTCGCGGGGAGCGTGATCGGCGCGCTGCTCATCACGACCATCCGGACCGGCGGCGTCCACCTCGGGCTGCCGAGCTGGGTGCAGGAGATCGCGACGGGCGCGATCATCGTTGTCGCGGTCGCCGTCGATCGGGCGCGGCGCGCGCGCGGCGTCAGCGCGGCCGCGCGATGAGATCGACCATCCTCCGCGCGATGTCCGTGAACGTATCCTCGGCCTCCGGGTCGTCCGGCAGCCGGTCCGGCAGGGTGGGGCGCGTGCGGTGGACATGGTAGCGCTCGGGCAGGCGCGCCCCCGGGAAGGCCCGGTGCAGCTCCGCCATCCCGCCGAGGAGCGCCACGAGCGCGCCCATCGTCGCCGTGCCGTTGTCGGAGTCCCATCCGGACAGGGTGCCGATCTGCACCGTGCGCGGGAAGCTCCCCTCGCCGAACAGGAGGGCCATGGTCCCGGTCGCCAGGTTGATCGCGGACTCGGTGAACCCGCGATAGACGAAGCCGTGCGCCCCGGCTTGCTCCTGGTAGCGACGCGCGATGGCGTCGCGGACGGCCTCCCAGTCGTCGCGATCCTTGCTCGCCAGATACCCGGAGACCACGAAATCGATGACGTCGGCGGCCTTCGACGCATCCGGCAAGTAGCTCCTCGCCTCGCGGACGATGCGCAATATCTCCTCTCGTCGTGGCTTTTCCGGATCGACGGTCGCCGCGAGCGAGAAGAGGAGGACATGGAACTGCGCGGCGTGCGCGGCGTGCTCCCAGGCCGTGGTCCGGATGGGGAGATCGGCGATCCGCAGCGCGAGCTCCGGCCTGCCGGGCGCGAGGGCGCCGAAGATCTCCGTGGTGAGCTGCGCGTCGATCTGGAGCGACTCCGGGTTGAGCGCCGGATCGCTCGTGGCGGGGGGCAGCACGCCCCGCTCCATGAGGTCGCGCGCCCGCCGGTTGGAGACCCAGATGAAATCGTTGATATGCGCCCGCCACCCGTCCCGGATCCCCTCGGGAGAGAGGAAGAGCGTCCCCGCCTCGGTCATGAGGTGCAGGTAGACGTATTCGACGTCGGTGTCGTCGTCGGCCGGGCAGGGATCGGGCAGCACGAAGTCGATCCGCGCCCCGTCGCGGCCCAGCGGTCTTCCCCAGTCGGCGTCGGTGAAGAAGGGGCGCCCGACGCGGACGCCCTCGGTGCGCAGCCCTGTCCAGTTGGCAATGCAGGCGCCGACCCACATCGCGCGGAGTCGCTCCGCGTACGCTGCGCGATCGAGCCCCCTTCGCGGCGGGGAGGACATTCCCGTCGGCTCCCGTTGCTCCCCACGGTCGTCGAGCGCGCGGCTCGGCGCGCTGCCTGCGCCCGCGGGCGGAGATAGCGAGAGCAGCGCGAGAAGCAGGCCGCTCCACCGCGCAGAGCTCCCGCGCCGGGATGAACCTTCGGCACGCCGTCGATCGCCGTGAGTGCGCATGGATTGCTCGTCGAAATGCGCGCCCGGAGCGTCGCGCCTGGTCTCGCTTCGCGGTGGTGCAAGCGCGATACCGTATGTCCCCGCTACCCCGGTGACATCTTGCCCTTAGGTTGTGATCATGAGCGCCCGAAGTCTCGACGGGGCCGCCGCCGGCGCGCACCTGGATCTCCCCATCTCCCGCGCGGTCCACGACCTCCTCGACGCGCCGGGCGCCACGGCGCCGAGCGTCGCGTCGATCGATCCGGTGCTGGAGGATCTCCTCTCCTTTCATCCCGGGTGGATGACGCGGAGCGTGACAACGCACGACCCTGCCGGCGGCAACGACGATGGATATCGCGCGGGGGTCGCGCTCGAGGGGGAGCACCGGGTCCTGTTCCATGCCCGGGGCGAGGGGAGGATCACGCGGATCTGGATGACGGCCCCCCGCGCGGAGCTCGATAAGCCGGACCAGGAGCTCTGGATCGAGATCGACGGACACACGGTCTTTCGCGGGTCACCCCACGATTTCTTCGAGGGTCGGGGCCCCTGGAGATCGCCGCTCGCGCTCGGCATCGACGCGAGCTCGGGCGCGTTCACCAGCTATGTCCCGTTCGCGTGGTCCAGCGAGGCGAAGGTCCGATTCCGGGGCGTTCGCATCTACTACCAGGTCACCTACCGCGAGGGCCCCGGCGCCGCGTCGGGTCCGACGCCCGAGGAGCTCGCGCGGTTCATGGCCGAGGACTGGACCGCCGCCCTGCCCGCGCGATCGCACCGCCACGGGCCGAGCTTGGGCGCCCCGCTCGTCCTCGCGACAGGCCCTGCGACGGTATCGGGCCTCGACCTCCTCATCCCTGCGGGGCGCTTGAAGGACCTGGTTGTGCGGGTCGGCGGGCAGCCCGTACCCGCGTCGTTCTTCTTCGGCCTGGCCAGCACGGGCACCGAGGCCGACGGCGGATGGACCACCTTCCGGAGCGCGCTGCACGCCGCCCGGGCGCCCGACGCCTCGGGCGTCGGCAGGCTCGCGACGCGCCTGCCCATTCCGCTGGCCGAGGGAGAGGCGCTCTCGATCGAGGTCGCGGAAGGGGGGGAGATCGCGGGAATCGAGGCGGCCGTCACCCTCGCGACCGCGCGCCCCGGCGTGCGGCTCCTCGCGCATTACCGCGATCAGGAGGCCCCTGGACGCGAGACGACGATGCCCTTCTTCGAGAGCGACGAGCCGCTCCAGTTCGTCGGCCTCCTCGAGCACCTCGGCGGCGGGCGTCTCGGCGACCGGTTGTACCTCGAGGGGGACGAGATGATCCGGACCGACGGGATGTCGTATCCCCTCCAGATCGGGACCGGCACCGAGGACTACTATAACGGGGGGTTCTATTTCATCGGCGCGCACAGCAATCCTTTCAGCGGCCAGCTCCGCTTCATCGTCCACGATCCCGAGGACGACTGGAGGAACGCCCGGTTCGAGCATTCCCTCTACCGCCTGCACGTGGCCGACCCCATCGTGAGCCGCTCCGGCATGCGCTTCGGCATGGAGGCCGGGCCTACCGGGGCCTATGCGCCCCTGCGGGTGCGCTCGCTCGGCCTCGCCTATGCATTCTCGGATCATCGGGTGATCGGCGAGCAGAAGGTCCGCGCGCGAGGGCGCCGGCGCCTCGCGCGCTCGGCCGTCGACGCCGAGCGCACGGCGCCCCGGCGGCGCTTCCGGCTCCGCGAAGCCCGCGGGATCACCCGGATCGAGGTCCAGTGCCCGCCCGACGCGCGCGGGCTCTTGCTCCTCCGCGCGTATTCCGCGGAGAAGACCCCCCAGACGGCCCGCGTGAGGCTCGACGGGCGGGAGGTCGGCGTGATCCACGAGATGCTGGCGAACCCCGTCCGGCCGCTCGCCGAGGACGCGCTCTGGATCGACCTGCTCCCCGGCGAATGCGGTGGAGGCAGGCGCCCGGTCCTCGAGATCGACGCGACCGGCTCCCCCGCGCCGTGGAGCGAGAGCAGCTACACGCTGCGGTTCTTCTCCGGACCTCCCGCGCCGCAGCTCACGCAGGGCCCGGCCGTGAAGATCTTCGACGCCCACGACCTCCCCGGGGGGCCGTTCTACGTGAACGACCACTCGATCCTCCAGCTCGCCGACGGCCGGTGGATCCTCACAGGCATCTTCCACCACGAGCCGTATCGGCCGGAGCTCGAGCGCGAGTTCGTCCTCGCCACGGCGCCCGGTCCCGGGCCGGAGCGCTGGATCGAGGCCGCCTCGCCGAGCTTCTCGATGGCTCCCGAGGGCTTCGCCGCCCGCGCCATCGCGGACGAGCGCTGGATCTGGGCCCCGCACATGGTCCGCGACCGAGACGGCAGCCTGGTGATGGTCTTTCACGTGGGCACGCACGACCCCGACCGATTTGGCTTCCGCATCGCGCGCTCGCGCGACGGCATCCGCTGGGCCCGCGAGGGAGGGACGCTCTTCGAGGACATCTGCGTCGCGCGCGATCCCATGCTCGTCCGGCTCGCCGATCTCTGGGTGATCTATTACACGCGCTGCGCGTCGCGGGAGTCGCCCCGGAGCGGGGTCGCCTACCGCACGTCGCTGGATCTCGTGCGCTGGAGCCCGCCGGCCATGGCGCTCACGCTCGGGCCGGAGACCGCGATGCCCAACAGCGGTCACACCGAGTCTCCTTTCGTGTTCGAGCGCAAGGGGTGGTTTTACCTGACGTTCACGAGCTACCCCGTCGACTACGACGCCACGTTCGTCCACCGTTCGCGCTCGCCGTTCGCGTTCCCGCCGCGCCCCATCGCCCGGCTCCGCGCGCACGCGGCCGAGTGGATCGCGGAGGGAAGCGACTTCGACAAGGGGCGCCTGTTCTTCACGCAAGCAGGCCCCGGCAAGGGCGGCGTGTTCCTCCAGGAGCTCTTCGGCCTCTGAGCCGCGCGCGTCGGCCCTCCAGCTCGCCGGGGGCGCCCTGCCGTACACCGTCTTGTACGGCGTACCCTTACCGCACGAGGGCCGGCGCGCTGAGCGCGCTCGCGTCGGTCATCCCCGCCTGGACGCGCGCGTAGAGGCCGCACGCCTCGCCGGCGATGAGGTAGACGCCGTAGTTGACCGACTCCCGCCGCTCGTTCTCCAGCGCGGTGAAGTACCGCTGTGCGATCCACCGGCCCTCGCGCGCCTTGGCCAGGGAGGCGCGCCAGACGTGATCGGGCGTGTGGCGCCCCAGGATCACCTCTTCTCCCTCGGCGCCGTAATCGCTCTTCAGGACCCACTCCTCGCGCTGGGCGAGGAGCAGCTCGGGGTGCACCGTCTCCAGCCGCGACGTCACCGGGATGTAGCGCTCTATCACCGACTGCGCGTGCGGCGAGAAGCGATGGATGTGCTCCCACATGAACGCCATCGACCGCTTGTTCTGCGGCAGCACGGCGCCGAGCGGGTTCAGGATCGCGACGCGCCCGTCGGCCGCGGCGGTGAGCACGGCGCCGAGCGGGCCGACGAGCGGCTCCGGGTCGGGGATCTGCTCGTCGGTCCACACGCTCGATCGCTCTCCCCACCAGTCCGTCTTGTAATGGCGGAGCAGCACCGAGAACGGGAGATCGAACAGCGACAGGCCGCGCTCGTCGTGACCGAGGTTGTACGGCGAGCCGAGGATCACCGCGTGGCCGCGCTCCTCGAGCCAGCGCCGGTAAAGGCGGATCACCGAGAGATCCTCGGTGAACTCCGTCGGATACACGAAGCCGACGCGCCGCGTCGCGGCCTCGCCGAGCAGCGCGCGGGCGACCTCCTCCACCATCGCGCAGAACCGGCCGCCCAGCTCGCGGTTCGGGTCGCGCGCGCCGGGGTGGTCCGGCGCCGCGAGCGCGCTCAGCACGACCG
Organism: Sorangium sp. So ce406; assembly: GCF_051474675.1. Lineage (NCBI taxonomy): Bacteria > Pseudomonadati > Myxococcota > Polyangiales > Polyangiaceae > Sorangium > Sorangium sp. So ce406. The sequence continues at coordinate 4,647,784 of NZ_CP150340.1, forward strand.
CCTCCGCCTCGCCCGTCGGCGTGTCGCAGTTGAGCTCGGCGATCGCGGGGCCCTCGTCCGTCAGGAACACGTCCGCGCGCGCGATGCCGTGCCACAGCGGCTGTGACGAGAGCCACATCGCCTTCTGGCAGGGGGTGAGACAGAAGAAGTCGTCGAGCAGCGCGGGCTCGTCCGCGACGAGCAGGCAGAGCTCGTTGTAGACGGCCGCGACCTCCTCGGCCGCCCGGTACAGGGCGCGCTGCTCCGCCGCCGTGACGAACACCGGCTCCTCGCGGAAGCGCGGCGCGCCGTCCACCCACGGGTCGGTGATGAGGCCCGTCTCGACGATCTTCGCGGCGAACGCGTCGTACGCGCGGACAGCGTCGCTCATAGGAGGCGCGCGATGGCGATCGCGGTCGCGAGGTAGGTCGCCGCCTCGAGGGCGCCCATGCCCTCGTTGCGCTCGGCCGCGATGCCGGCGTCCAGCCGGCCGCCGCGCAGCGAGAGCGGCGCGCCGAGCAGCAGGCTCTGTACGAGGAGCTGCCGGACGGGGTAGAGGGCGAACAGATAGAGCAGCACGCCGCCATAGCCCTTCAGCGACACGAAGAGCCCCTCGAAGTCGCCCTCGAGCGCCCTCGCGATGAGGATCGCCACGGCGATCGTGGCGCCCGCGTAGCTCAGGGCGGCGGCGAGGTTCTCTCCCTGGATCTGCTCGGCGTCATCGTAGGTGGTGAGCGCCCGGAAGAGCGAGATGAACACGTGCAGCGTGACCTGCGCGAGCAGGAAGAAGCCGAGGGAGATCGCGAGATCGCCGAGGTCCTTCCCCGCGATCGCGCGCGACGTGATGAGCCCGGTCGCCACGTAGTGCGCGCCGGCCGCGAGGCCCGCCGCCGCGTTGCCCCGCTCGATCTCGGCCGGGAGCCGCGCCCTGAGCAAGAGCCGGATCCCGAGCTGGCCTGTCGCGATCACGAGGAGCAGCCCCACCACCGCGAACGCGCTCACCCAGAGCAGATCGCGCGCGAAGCCGGAGCCGTCGAGGCAGTTCTTGACGGCGTTCGCGGCGACGAGGAACACCGCGAGCACCTGGCCCACCGTGAGCAGCCGGCGCGCGGCGTTGCCCTCGGCGAGGTCGCGCGCGACCGTGTGCGCCGGCGAGAAGATGCGCTGCCCGATGCGCAGGAGGGCGAGCAGAGCGAGCGTGGTGCCCAGCCCGAACCCCATGACGTAGGACAGTTCCATGGCCCCGCACGCTACAGAACGCGCCGCGCCGTCACAAGACCCAGCGCGGTCGGCGCGCGGCGCTCCGGGGCCTTGCGGGTTTGCGGGGCGGACCGCCCTTTGTGATATGGGTAGGCCTTCCGGGCGAGGGCGGCCCGGCTCCCGCGGCGCACCCATGGTCGAACCTCCTCGCGACTCAGCCACCCAGGGCATTCAGGGCATTCAGGGCGTCTTCGCGCGGCCCTACATCGACCTCGAGCCGTACCTCGATCTCTCCGCGCTCGACGAGATCCACGAGGAGATCTGCCTCGGGCTCACGCAGGTGCCGATCGACTACACAGGCGGCAGCCACCGCGCGATGGGCATCATGCCGCCGTCGCGCGTCGGCGAGGCGCTCGCCGACTACGGCGAGGTGATCCGCGGCCTGAGCGACGAGGATTTCCGCACGTTCCAGCGCCTCTCGGACGACCCCTCCGCGATCGACGTCTCCGCGCGCGACGCGCTCGAGTTCGGCGAGGAGCGCGAGCTCCCGCTCTCGCGGCGACAGATGCTGTGGCTCAAGTTCCGCCACGGGGTCTACTTCCCCTGGAAGGTCTATGTCGAGCTGATCCCGAACCGGTACTGGAGCGACAAGAGCCGGAGCGAGGGGAAGGACTTCACCCGGCTCGCGCGGTCGTTCTTCCCGAGGACGATCGCCCACGTGAAGCGACTGCCGTTCTCGTCGATCGGGCGCTGCAACATCATGGGCCTCGAGGCGAACGACCACGGCACGGTGCACCGGGACGGGGAGGGGATGCGCGGGGAGGGGACGCAGGGCGAGCCCGACCACTTCATCACGCTGTGTCCTCTGGGCAACAAGCGCCTGTTTCTATGGGACGAGCAGGCGCAGCGGAAGACGCCTGTCGCCGGCCGGGCTTACTGGTTCAACGATCACGATTACCACGGCGTCGAGGCGGATCCCTTCTTCAGGTACTCGCTGCGCATCGACGGCACGTTCGAACCGGGGTTCCTCGAGGCGCTCCGGCGCGACAACGGCGTGAGGCCCGCGCCGCCGTCGCCGCCGTCGCCGCCGTTGGCCGCGCGCGCCCCTGGCGACGCCGAGGAGGCCGCCGCGTGAGCAAGCTGGATGAGCCGTTCGAGCGCGCCGAGGTGCTCGACAAGCCCGGGATCGTGGGCGCGCGCTGGTGGCACCAGGGCCTGGCGGACGCGCCGAAGGACGCCTCGCGGCGGAGCGCGATCATGATCGCGCTCGGCGCCGTCGGGCTCGCCGGGGTCGCAGCCGCGATCGCGGTGGCGGCGGACGGGTGCTCGGACGACGACACCGAGGTCCAGAGGAAGCGCGCGCTCGACATGCAGCGGAGCTTCGGGTGGAGCTTCGGCGCGGCGCAGGAGAGCGTGACGTTCGACGGCGAGTCGAAGAAGCCGTTCGACCAGGGGGCGCTCGCGAGGATGTCCACGGACCTGAGGCCCGTGGACGAGTCCCTGCGCGCCTATTACGTGCCCTCGCTGTTCGAGTCGCCGTACGCGGTGCCCACGCTCGTCCCCCAGGGCGATCCGGCGCCCGTGACGCCGCTCGGCACGGTGCTCCGGCCGATCTTCACGCCGGCGATGGACAGGGCGTACCGGAGCGGCAAGGCGCTCGCGTCCCTGCTCCTCGCCGCCCGGACGACCAGCGGCCTTCGTCGAGACATCGCGGTCATCGTGGACCTGGACGGCCCCGAGTCGGTGGCCTTCGCCGCCGGCGCCGCGGAGGCGTTCGAGCCGGTGTTCACGTTCGACAACTGGCCGCACCCGCGCGGCGTCGTCAAGGCGCACCTGACGCTCGCCGCGGCGGCGTATTACCAGCCGCTCTTCGCCCGCTCGCAGCAGGGCCCGCGCGCGACGATGTTCGTGCTCGATCGCCAGCGGCTCTCGGCCTATTCGGACGACGCGACGCAGTTCGACAACCGGTATGTCGCGAGGCTGCCGGCGGCCGATGCGCTCTGGGATCGGGGGATCCGTCACGTGCTCTATGTCGTGCCCACCCCGGCGGATACGACCGAGTCCGACGACCTCAACGATGACTTCGTCGCCTACCGGATGCGCCAGATCGACGTGGGCCTGATGGCCGCGGACATCTTCTCCGCCGATCCCGCAGAGGCGAGCCCAGCGAACGCCACCGAGGAGTGGCCTCCGTACTATTATGGCGGCCGCGCCGCGTCGCACGGATGGTTCTGGGTGGACTATCCGTGGGGCCCGCCGCCCCGGCCCGCTCCGGTCGAGCCGGCCGTGCGGCGGCCGGGCAAGCAGTACATGCCAACGTCGCGCGCGACGCCGTTCGCGAGCAGCAGCGCGCTCGGCGGGGCGCAGGCGACCCCGGAGACCTTCGGGACGGTGCCTGTCGTCGTGGCGCTCGGCACCGGCGCGATCCTCGGCGCGGCGCTCAGCCGCAGCGGCTCGTGGAACCGGGCTTCGGGCGGGTACGGAGGCTGATCGTGGAGCACTCGATCTTCGCGATGGAGGTCTGCGCGCGCATGGACCCCGGCAGCCCCCTCCAGCGCACGCTGCACGAGTCGATCATGGGCCATTGCGAGACGATGAGCCTGAACCAGAAGTGGCACCAGTACCGCCGCGCGCAGGTGGCGCTGCTCCAGAACCTGAACCTCCTCGAGAAGGGGTGCTGGGATTACTTCGACGACGACTCCCGCGCGCTCAACGATTACGGCATGTGGTCCCGCGGCATGATCACCGAGGAGGGCGCGCGCAAGGGCCCTTCGGGGACGCCCGACGTGTACCGCGGCCAGCCGCGTTACCTGACCTTCACGATGGCGTTCTTGCTGGTCCAGGGCTCGCCGACCGATCGGATGCTCCGCGCGGTCTGCGACGTCCCGAAGGACCGCCTCTGGCGCCGCGACGTGTTCGGCCACATCCTCCAGAACCTCGGACACGTGAGCTTCGCCAGCGTCAAGTCGGACGTCATTTACCTGATCCCGCGGGACGAGGGCTGGGCGCTCACCGCCGAGGACCTCAAGGATCCCAAGTTCCACTACCTGCGGCAGATCGTGTAGTCTTGCAGGACTGCCGCTCGATGCCTGTCCATAAATTCGCAGCCAGCAGCGGGCACAGGCGAGTACGATGAAGGCGGCGTAGTTGCCGAGCGTCTTCCCGTCACGCGTGGCGAAGCGGCGGAAGGCCTTGAGCGGGTTGAACGGGCACTCCACGGCAAAGCGATGCGCAGACCCGAGGCGTCAACGATCAGATGGATCTTGCTGGAGAAGCATCCACTCGGCAGGGAATGTCATCGATTACAGCTTTGCAATGCTATGGCGCGCTCCATGAGTCCACCTACCACCTGCTCGACTGTGGCATTGAGGCACCAGTTGTAATGGTCGTTGTAGTCTGAGGTCCACGCCGATCCGCTGATATTACAGCCGCGCTTGAGATTGTCATTCTGTTGTGCTACGGCTCCGCTCGCGTATTTCCCGCACGTGGCTGCGTCGGCTGCGCGGGCAATGTGTGCGGGGAATTGCATAACAGCGAGACCAAAGGTTACGGCGAGTGCAAAATTGAGCGGCTTGTTCATGGCTTTCTCCATTCTCCAGTTCAGCAGATTAACCGATGGGCGTGCGAAGCTCGGCATCGTGCCCGATAGGCAGGGATGCAACGGCCATGCCGCGCGGGGCACGCATGGTTGTTCGTGCCCTACGCGCGAGCCTTTGGCCTACTCTTGCTGATTGGTAGAACGTTCTCAGGACATCAAGTTGTAGGCGCGCGTCGCCATAGAAATGCGCTCAGTCACCGTTCCATGGTCTGGAGCAAAGAGAAAATCTCTGCAGCGATCCGTAGAGTAACTGCAAACGGCGAAGTTCCAGCCATTTTCTCTCCGCGAGAACCAAGCGTTCAGAGGGGGAATCCTGCGTGGTCGATGTGGCAGGATCGCCCCCGAGATGCGGTGTCTAGCTGCGAATTGGCGGAGGTTGCAAGCTGACAGAAGACATGTTTACGGACCTTATTAGAACCACGTCTCCCAGCGCCCGCGGTCGATCTCCGCGGCGTGGACCGTGGCGGAGATGCGATCGCGGTCGCCGGGGAAGGGCTGTATCTGGTGCAGCCGGTAACTGTCGATGACGAGCGCGCCGCCGGCGCTGTAGCGCGCAACGAGGCTGCGGGCGGAGGCGGCCTCGCCGCCCGGATCGTCGCGCCCGTCATAGAGGACGTCCCACAGCTTGAGCCCGCCGTCCGCCTCGGGGAGGTCCAGCATCACGACGACGGTGATGGCGCGGCGCCGCCGGGCAAGGTGGTAGTCGGAGAGCCCCTCCGTGTCGAAGTGGACGACGCCGCCCTCGCGCGCGACCTTCTCTCCGGCAGGGAAGATGTGCACGCCGGGCCCGCAGAAGCCCCGCCGGGGCTGCGCGAGCCCGCCGGTGAGCGCCGCGACGAGCTCGCGCATCCGGCGCTGGAGGCCCGGGAGGTGGCGCTCGACGCGCGTGTCCGAGGCGGCCGCGTCGGCGAAATAGAGCCGCGAACGCCCGGTCTCCAGGTGCGTGTAGAAGGCGCGCCCCAGCGAGAACTGCTCGCCTCCGAAGTCGGCAGTCCACTCGGCGCGGGCGGCGCGGACGCCGGCGACCAGCGCGGCGCGCTCCTCCTCGGAGAACACGCGCGGTATCTCGAGGGCGAAGTGGCGGTCGAGCGCGTCGACGGGCGGCGTGCCCGCGCGCGGGGAGGGGGAGGAGGCCCCGCGGAGATCGAGATCATCGAGCCGCCGTACGGAGGCGCGGCGCGCGGTGGGCATGGCCAAACCACCGTTAGCACCCTCCGAGGGGGCCAGCCAACCAGCGGCGCGCGGCCGTGGACGCGACCGGGCGCCGGCCGCGACGCCCGGCGAGCCGGCCGGTTTTCCGGCGCGCGCCAACAGGCTCCGGGCCGGCGAGCCGGCCGGTTTTTCCGGCGCGCGCCGCCGGTTCCGGGTTACAGTGCCGGCGCGGAAGCACCTTTTTGCGAGCGAGGACAGCGATGGTGTCGGGCAGGCGAGGGGAGAAGCGGCAGGAGCAGCAGGCGTTTGCGCTCAAGGGCACGATGCCCGCCATCACGATGCTCTGTCTGAAGACGGCGGACGTCTCGGCCATCGAGCGTCAGCTCGCCGACCACATCTCGCAGATGCCGCACTTCTTCCTGCACCTGCCGATCCTGCTCGACCTCGAGGCGCTCGGCGACGAGCACGTCGACCTCGGCGCCCTCGCCCAGGCCCTCAGGAGGCACAACCTCGTGCCCATCGCGGTGCGCAACCCGACCGACGCCCAGCGCGAGCGCGCCGTCGCCGCCGGCCTCGGCGTCCTGCGGACGCCGCTCTCGCGCTCGACGCGCCAGCCGTCGGCCGAGGGGAACACGCCCACGCCGGCGCCCGTGGCCGTGGCGTCCGCGGCCGCGGAGCGCGGGTCGGCCGGGTCAGCCCCGGATCGCGGCCCCGCCGGGCCCGCCCGGCGCCAGCGGGAAGCCGCGCCGCCGCCCGACGCGGCCGAGCCGCCGCCCGCGGGGCTCACCGTCCGGCACCCCGTGCGCAGCGGGCAGGTCATCTATGTGCCTCACGGGGACCTCGTGGTCCTCTCGCCGGTCAGCTCCGGCGCGGAGCTCATCGCCAACGACAACATCCACGTCTACGCCCCGCTCCGCGGCCGCGCCATGGCCGGCGCCCACAACAACGCGGACGCGAGCATCTTTTGCATGAGCCTCGAGGCGGAGTTCGTCTCGATCGCCGGCCGCTACCTCATGGCCGACGAGATCCCCGACGAGCACCGCGGCAAGCCCGCCCGCATCTCGGTGCAGAATGACGGCCTCGTGATCACGCGGCTGTAGGCGATCGCAGGTCGTCCGGCGGAGGTTCACCGCCGAAGGCCGCCCGCCGAGCCGTTCGGGGCGCTACGGCTGGCCAGCCGGGGCGAACCGCCCGCCGGGGCCTCGCCGTCGCGGGGCACGCGATCCGCCTGCACGAAGCACCACCCGGGACGAGCGCGTTCGTACGGGCAGCCTTCGCCGCCCTTCCGCGGCTCGCACAGGGCAGGGGTCGTTCGGTTCGAACGATCTCCGCCGGATCGGACGTGGTCGGCATCTCGCGTCCGGACCACCGCCGTCGCAACGATGACAGATCCCGACAGGCGCGATGGGACGATGGACGAACCCGGTGTTCCCGCAGGCTGGCGTCGCTGGAACAAGCACTGATCGTCCAGCGCGACTACCCTGAAACAAATCTACGAGCCGAAAAATCTCTTGCACCGTTGTATTCGTGGAATAGCTTACCGCTCGCTGTCACGCAGAGCTCCGCGGAGCGCGTGACCGCCTTCGGGCCCGCGGAGGTAGGTGAGCCGGCGATAGACGTCGTTCCAGCCCATCAGCCGATGCGGAGCCGTGCGCCGGGAGGGATGCTCGGCGTGAGATCGTTCATCTGTGGTGATAACGGGAGGTTTCCATGAATAAATCGCTTGTCTCTCTTATCGTCCTTGCTTCCGCCACGCTCTCCGCCGGCGCGATGGCGCACACGCTCGAGTACGATGTCACGATCCAAGGTGGCTACGAGCTCAGCGAAGCCAACACGTTGAAGTGCGATCCTTCCGTCTACATCGACGACGCGGAAGGTGAGTACCTCGGCTATCCGGTGGAGTTCTGTGCGCGCGCCTGTAAGGTGGTGTTCGAGGGGGATATACTGGGTAGCTCCAACTTCTACTGGCTGCAGAAGTTGAACACCGGCAACTACGATTGCGAGGACCTCGACAAGAAGCCGAGCATTGGCTTTGTTGTCAATGATCGTAACAAGCGCAGCTACCTGTTCTTCAGGAATTCCAAGAAGAGGGTTCAGCTGCTTGTGGGGAGCACGGACCGTGAAGGTAACATTTCTGCCTCGGTTAGCTTCAAGGGGCTCGACAACGTCAATTACGAGTTCTATGGCGAGGCTCTGAGCTTTGGTGAGGGTCACGACGCGGTCGACGACGAGGGCGAAGAGGTCGACGATACGGCGACCGGCGACTGATCCTCGAAGCACGATCCGGCGCGCCGCAGATCGACGGCCGGCCGGAGCTCCCGGGGTGCACACGGGAGCTCCGGTGACCGGCGGCAGCGCGCGCCGGTCCCTGGCGGGAAGGGAGTCGCCGGCTTTCGCCGGCGACTTTCCCTTTTTGTGCCAGGCCTCTGCCGCACGACCGCGCGGTCGCCGGGGTACGCCACCTGGAGGCACGACGATGCAACAGCACAGCACAAGAACAAGCTTCCTTCATCGGTCCTCTGGCAGGCTCCTCCTGCTCGCCCTCGTGATCGCGGCGGCGGTGTTGCTGCTCGCCCGTCCCAGGACCGAAGAGACCCTCTCCGCGAGCAGCGAGGACGCTGGAGGCGAGACGCGGAGGCCACCGTCCACCTACCGGAACCGGGCCATCCTGAGATCCCCCGCGCCGTCTGGGCCGCGCGAGCCCGAGAGCCCGCGGATCGTCGGCGACGTCTACGACACGGAAGGCAACGCGCTCGCGGGCGCGACCGTCGTCGCAGCGACCTTCGAGGTCGCCGGCAACATCCCCTCGACCGCGCGCGTCGTGAGGAGCGACGAGCGCGGGCGCTTCGAGCTCAGCCTGCCGGACGGGACGTACCAGCTGAAGGCCGATCTGGCCGGCTACGGCCCGACCAACACGGTCGCGCACAGCGGCGACACCGTGAGCCTCGTGCTCTCGAGGAGCGGTGTCATCACCGGGCGCGTCCTCGACGAGCGCCGGGAGCCGGTGCGCCGCTTCACCATCGATGTCCTCTCCGCCATTCCCGATGACGTGCCGGCGCCGCCGCCGATGTACTCGCAGACGTTCGATAGCCCCGATGGCACCTTCCGCATCGACCAGATTCCCCCCTGGGACGTGATCCTCAAGGCCACGGCCGAGGAGCGCGCGCCGGCGTTCTCCGAGATGCTCTCCGTCGAGCACGGCCAGACGGGCACGGTGGAGCTCGCGCTCTCCCGCGGGTGCGTCCTCTCGGGGAGGGTGGAGGACGCGCAGGGCACGCCGCTGCCGGGCGTGTTCGTCGACGCCGAGTCGCGCCTGGGCACCGGGTCCCTGAGCGAGCAGGCCCTCCGGTCCTCGGCCGACGTGCAGCAGACGCAGACCGGCGACGACGGCACGTTCCGGCTCGAGCACGTGCCCACGGGGGACGTCCAGGTGCGCGCCTACGACGGGAGCCATGCGGTGACCACGGTGGCCTTGAACATCTCCGATTGCGGCAAGGTGGAGCCGGTCAAGGTGGTCATGTCCTCCGGCGGGAGCCTCCACGGCGTGGCGCGCCGGGAGGACGGCTCGCCGATCCCCCACGCCAAGATCACGCTCCTCGCCCGCTCCGTCGGCTTCGTGAACGTGGTGGCCGATGAGGAGGGCCGCTATCGCATCGACGACCTGCCCGCCGGGATGGCGCGCGTCGAGCTGCGCGACGGGAGCCGGTCGACCATGGTGTCCGTGAACGTCAAGGAGGGCAAGACGGTGAAGCGCGACATCTCGATCTTCGGCGCGGGGACCGGCGAGCTCCGCGGGCGCGTCACCGCTGGCGACAAGCCCCTCGCCGGGATTCGCCTCCTCGTCGCCACGAACCGCGGCCGCAAACAGGGCTTCGAGCGCCACACGTCGGTGACCGACAAGGACGGCAACTTCCGTGTGCCCTCGCTCGCCGCGGGGGCTTACCTGGTCACCGCCATGTCCGCCTCCGTGGGCCGGGGCATCCAGGTCGCCGAGGGCGCCGTCGAGACCGTGAGCCTGGACGTGACGCCGGAGCCCGCCTCCGAGGAGACGAACTGAGCTGCGGCGCCCCGGTGGGCCGGCGCCGTCACCTCGGACGGAGCTCGACCAGGACGAGCAAATACTCCGGCGGGTTGTTCGGCGTCAGCTTGGCGTACGGGTTCCTCAGGGTGGGGAACCCGGTGAACCGCTTCGTGCTGTACTCGCCCCAGGACGGGTTGATGAAGAGCGGTATCACCGGCGCCGTCTGCACGAAGATCATCTGCAGCGCGTCCAAAATGCGCTTCTGATCGGCGGGATCCGTCGCGGCCTCGAACGCGTGGAACAGCGTGTCCGCCTCCTTCGCGCCGAAGCGGTGCCAGTTGCGCGCGGCCATCTCGCCGACCGGCTTCATGAGCTCCGCGCTCATGAGATCGCGGTAGAAGTTGTACGGCGTGGGCTCCACCGTGGTCCACCCCATCGACATATCGAACGCGCCCTTCTGCAGCGCCTCGTGGAACGCGCTGAAGTCGTACGTCCTCATCGACGCGTCGATGCCCACGCTCTCCAGGTTCTGCGCGATGATCTGGACGGCGCGGACCCAGTCCGACCAGCCGCTCACCACGTTGATCTCGAAGCGCAGCGGCTTGCCGTTCCTCGTCCGGATCCCGTCCGCGGCCCTCGGGTAGCCCGCCTCGTCGAGGATCTGATTCGCCCGCTGCACGTCGAGCGTCACCCAGTCGCCCGCCGCCACCGCCTTCTCGTTGCGGAACCGCTCGTAGGAGTCGTCCAGCCCCGTCGCGTCCGCGGCGTGCGTGTAGTTGTCGGCCGCGAGCTTGACGATCTGCTCCCTGTCGATCGCCATGCTGATCGCCTTGCGCACGCGCACGTCGTCGAACGGCTTCTTCGTGGAGTTCGGGTACAGCGTGGCCGTGCCGCCGACGAGCGGGAACCAGTAATGATGGTTCGCCGGGTCCTTCTCGACGAAGACCCGCTCGATGTCGGGCACGAAGGCGCCCGCCCAGTCGATCTCACCGTTGATGAGCGCCAGCATGACCTGATCGTTGCCCGGGTACGCGGGGAAGCGCAGCCCCTCGACCGCCGGCTTGCCCTCCTGCCAGTAATTCGGGTTCTTGCCGAGCTCGTACACCTGGTTCTGGAACGTCTTCACCTCGGTGAAGGGGCCCGTCGCCACGGGGTTCTCGTTCGCGTACGTCACCGGGTCGGCGACGTCCTTCCACTTGTGCTCCGGCACGATCGGCTGGTGGCCGATGTAGCTGAGGCCCGGGACATAGGGCCGCTTCAGCGTGAACTCGACGACGTTCTCGCTCTCGGCCGTGACGCCGCCGAGGAACTTCCATATCCCCGACAGATCGAGCGCCGGGTGCTTCCTGAGGAGCGCGAACGTGAACGACACGTCCCTCGCCGTGAACGGATGCCCGTCCGACCACTTGACCCCGGACCGGATCGTGAACGTGAGCTTCTTGTTGCCCTCGCTCCACGCGTGCTTCGTCGCGAGCCACGGCGTGTACTCGTTCCTCATCGTGTTGTAGATGAGGAGCGGCTCGTAGATGCCGGCGACGGTCGGGAATCGCGAGTTCCCCTCCGGGAGCAGGGGATTGAAGTTGCGCACCCAGGTCGCCTGCTGCTCCCTGGCGATCGTGACCATCGCGGCGCCCTTCGGGGGCGCCTCCGCCGGCAGCGGCGCCGGCGTGGACGCCTGCGCCCCCTGGTCCGGCGCGACCGGGGTGGCCTCCGCTCTCTCCTTGGACGAGCAGCCCGCCGCGCCGCCGGCAGACAGGACCAGCGCCGACAGGATGAAAGCGCGACGGGGAACGGCTCGATTCACCCCAGGCATAAGGTTCTCCACACGCGCGATTCCGGCTCCCCTGCGATGATTCATTGCAATGGAAACACTTCCGGCCTGGCCTCCGCCGAGGCGTCACCGCGAGGCGCCCGCCCCAAGGTGCCTCGGTCGAGGGCTTCATCCCCGATTTCACACTCTATCGGTGGATGTGCGAGCATGTCAACTTACCCGATTTCTGGACCTCCTCGCGCCGTATCGAGAAACTGGCGGCGGCCCGGCATCGGACCGGGCGCCGGAGGCTCGGTCGCGTCGAGCCCCTCCAAGGAGCGGACCGTGACCACCCCTCTATCACGACGCCTCGTCGATCTGAGCCACACCGTCGAGCACGGCATGACGACGTACAGGGGTGTGCCGGCCCCGGTGATCTGCGATTTCCTCTCGCGCGAGCGGTCGCGCGCGGTGTACGCGGAAGGTGTCGAATTCCACATCGGCCGCATCGACATGGTCGCGAACACGGGGACGTACCTGGACAGCCCGTTCCATCGCTATGCGGACGGGAAGGATCTCGCGGACCTGCGGCTCGAATCGCTCGCCGATCTGGACAGCGTGGTCGTCGAGGCGCGGGACCGGTCCGCGCGGGCGATCGACGCGGACGCGTTCGACGGGCTCGACCTCGCCGGGAAGGCCGTCCTGGTGCGCACCGGCTGGAGCGCGCACTGGCGCACCGATCGCTATTTCGAGGGCCATCCGTTCCTCACGCGGGAAGCGGCGCAGCTCCTGGCCGGCGCGGGGGTCGCGTTCGTGGGCGTCGATACCTACAACATCGACGACACCGCCGACCCCACGCGGCCGGTCCACTCGATCTTGCTCGGCGCGGACATCCCGATCTGCGAGCACATGACCGCGCTCGACCAGCTCCCCGCCGCCGGAGCCCGCCTCTTCGCGGTCCCGGTGAAGGTCCGCGCATTCGGGACATTCCCGGTCCGGGCGTTCGCGATCCTGTGAGTCGTGCGGATCGCGGGATCGCCCGATCGAGCGACGGCGGCGTCGCCGCATCGCCGCGAGCGGCTCATGGCCCGTCCAGCGGGAAGAGCTGCAGGTTCACGACGACCACGCGCTCGGGTGGCCGTGACTCGGCGATCACCGCGCGCATGTTCTGGTAATAGCTCACGTGGAGCTCTGACAGCTTCGCGAGGTCGGCCTCGGAGACCGTGAAGACGTTGAACGAGAAGCGCCCCTCCGCCTTGCGCGAGAGCCGCTCCAGCCCGACGCCGGCCCAGAAGCACTTGAGCCGGTGCTCGGCGTCCGGGTCGGCGCGCGTGTCCACGGTCCGGATCGGCGCGACGCTCCACCGCCCGCGGCTCTTGCGGATCTGGCCGGCCTCGGCGAGCCGCTCCAGGCAGCGCGCCTCGTCCTCGGCGGGGAACCCGAGCCGCCGCGCGATCCACCCCGGCTCGTGCCGCGGCAGCGCCCGGTACGACGGCATCTCCAGGGCGAGCAGGATGGCCGGCAGCAGCGGCTCCTCGTAAACGGCGCGGCGCTGCGCTTCCAGCGTGCGCCACGCCGCGCTCACCGCGGGGAGCGCCGCCGGGTCCGCGAACAGCGCCACGAAGTCGAGCAGGCGCAGCGAGCACGCCTCGACCATCCGCAGGAAGTCCGGCAGCCGCGGCTCGGCCTCGCCCGAGAGCCAGCGCGCGACAGCGTACCGGCTCCTGCCCGCCCGCCGCGCCACGTCCACGATGGGCGACATCCCGCGCATCTCGCTCAGGAGCGCCGCGACGCCCTCGGCCGACGCCGGGTCGGTGTGCGCGAGCCACGCCGGCAGCGACGGGAAGAAGCGCCCCACCGCCCCCGCGACGTCGACACCAGCGCGCCGCGCCGCCGCGAGGAACGTGGCCGCGGTGGGCCACCGCCGCCCGGACTCCCACGTGTAGACGACGTTGGTGCGGAAGCCGAGCCGCCGGCTGAAGGCGCGCTGCGAGCGCCGGCCGCGCAGGGCGCGGATCAGCTCCTGCGCGAGGGATTCGTGGTCCATGTCTCGCAGGTTCGCACATCCATAGGCCTGTTTGCGGTATGGAATGTGCGAAGCTGCCCTGGCGCGGGTCGGTGAGCGAACGCAAGGTAGGCCGCAGGAGGTCTTGATCATGGGCGAGCGGCGTTGGCTTTCTTGGGCGGTCGCGGCGGTGATGAGCGCCGGGCTCTTCGGGTGCGGCGAGGGCAACCCTCAGGGCGGCCAGATCGGCGGAGTTCATGCCGGCGAGGGGGCGTGCCACGAGGAGGCGGAGGCCATCGCCGCCGACGCGGAGACGGCGCTGGGCTTCTCGGCGCAGGACGTGGTGACCGCGCTGTCCGGGGAGCGCTCCGCCCCGCTCACGTGGGCGAAGGGAGGCAGCACGACAGCGACGCTGTCGCTGGGCGAGATCGTCTCCGCGAGCTTCGTCCGGTCCACGACGCCGCCGAGCAGCGGGTCGGGCGGCGCCGAGATGGCGCTCGCCCTCGACTGCGCCGATCACCTGCAGATCCAGGTCCCTCTGGCCTTCTCGACGGAGGACGGCGCGTTCGACGAGACGTTCACGGTCAAGCTCAGGGCCCTGCAGGTCAGCTCGGCGAGCTTCACCCACCGGATCGATCTCGACGCGCTCCAGGGAACGTACGAGGTCACCGAGGTGGATCCCGCGGAGTTCAGGGAGGTGATCGTGTACCTGAACGGTAACTTGAGCAGCACCGCTGTCGACGGCGTGATCAGCGGGGTCGCCGAGACATTCCCCACCAGCGACGGACCGGATGGATCGGTCTCCGCGCGGATGTTCAACGTGGCGGACTTCTGAGTCGAGGTCCGCCCTGGGGGCGTGGGGGCGAACTTGCGCCGGAGGGGGGCAGGCGGGGGAGGGCAGACGGTAGGGGGACGGGAGGGCCTGGCGGCGCATGCATCCACCGCCCGTGTCCGTCATCAGCTCGAGGGATGCGCCCATCGCGCAGCGCCCCTCCATGATAGGTTGTGCTCATGCTCTGGCCGCACCTCCCATCCGGCGTCGCGCGCGGACCCGGCGGGAGGCGCCCTCGCACCGCCGCCGCGCGCCGCGGCGGTCTGGCCCGCTGCGCCGGTGCTCTCGTGTCGCTCTCCTGGCTGGTGGGGTGTCACCCGTTGCTCGGCGAGCACCGCGTGCCTGTCGGCGTGGAGGTCTTCCTTCCGGAGCAGAGCGGCGGCGCGTGCCGCGTCCGCGAGGGCGGCGACGTCCTCCAGGTGGACCCGGGGGACCGGCCGCCGGTCCACGTCGAGGCCAGGCGCGCGGGTCGCGGCGTGGTGCGTTGCGAGAACGGCGACATCGCCCTGGTCGTCGCGCCGATCGCGCAGCTGACCGTGAAGGGGCCCGCCGTCATCGAGAGCGACGTGGAGCTCGTGGCCGAGGCCCTCACCGCGCGCGGGGAGCCCTTCGATCTCGACATGGTGTCATCGCAGAGCGTGACCTGGAGCCACCCTGATTTCCTCGCGGTCAAGCCGCCGCGCTGCGGCCACATGGCGGCGCTGTGCAGCGGCTTTCTGGGCAATGGCACCCTCATGCGCGCCTACCCTCTCCACGAGCGCTGGGGCGAGGGCGATATCGTGGTGCGCATCGGCGAGGCGCGCGCCTCGCTGCGCGTGGTGACGCCGCGGGAGCGGTGAGGGGAGCGCCGTCTGCGGGATCCGGCGCGCTACTCCATCTCCTCCGCGATGAAGATCTGCGGGCTCAGCACGAGCTTCCCGTTGACGATCTTCCCGGTCCTCGTGAACAGGCTCGTCGTCCCGTCGCCGTCGAGGTCCCCCTCCGCGGAGACCTCGAATCCATCCTTGCCCGGATCGGGCCCGCCGCGCGCCGGCCCCTTGTAGCCCGATCCGGCGCGATAGTCGTATTGGTAGTAGGCCGACATCGCCAGGTTGAATTGCAGGCAACGCCACCCCGAGGTGTCGTCGCCCTGGTTGAAGTCCTGTCCGGGGCTCGAGGACGGCGTGTAGCGGGCTCCCCGCGGCACGGCGGCGGGGACCGGGTTGGCCGACTTGCAGAGGTGGCGCGACGACGGCGGCACGTTCTTCTGCGAGCCCGCCGCGCGCTCGAACGCTCCGACCGCGCTGCGGGCGATCGCCCCGATCGTGTTCTTCGCCTCCGCCGTCTTCGCGGAGGCGAGGTAACGCCGGACGCCGTAGACGGCGAGCGCGGCGCTCGTGCCGAGGATCTCGACGCCGCCCTGGCCGCCGAGCGCGAGCTCGAGCCCGCGGTCGCTCGGCGCGAGCGTCAGGGAGAGCAGCGTCGGCGAGGCGCCGAGGGCGCCGAAGCTCGCCGCCGCGGCCCCTTCGAGCAGGCCCGCGAAGGTCTGACGATCGAGGTACATCTCCAGGTGCGAGGGCGCCTTCGCGCGCGCCCGCGCCTCCGCGAACGACGGGCTCGCGGCCAGCGATTCCTTGTCCTTCCCGAAGCGCGCGGCGACCTGAGCGAGGAAGCTCCGGTCGCCCGCGCCGATCAGCACGAAGCCTTGCCTCGACTCGGCCCTCAGCTCGTTGTGGT
Organism: Sorangium sp. So ce406; assembly: GCF_051474675.1. Classification (NCBI taxonomy): domain Bacteria; kingdom Pseudomonadati; phylum Myxococcota; order Polyangiales; family Polyangiaceae; genus Sorangium; species Sorangium sp. So ce406. The sequence continues at coordinate 4,664,037 of NZ_CP150340.1, forward strand.
CGTCGAGATCGTCCGACACCCATCCCGGCCTGGTCCGGACCTTCTTCGATGTCCGCTTCATGTGCGCGGCGACCGCGTCGAACACCTTCTTCTGCGCGGCCGCATCCGCGGTCGCGATCGCGATCAGCACGGCGTTGTGCCGGAGCGCCGCATCGCGCTCGCCGCCCGCGAAGGCGAGCTTGTGCTTCGGATCGCGGTAGATCCCGATCGCGGCCTCCCCGCCGAGCGCCCTGTCCACGTCGCCGAGCTCGAGCCCGACCTCGGCGAGCGCGCCCGCGGCGGCGGCCGCGACGGGCCCGCCGGCGAGCCCGTTGAAGGCGCCGAGGACGTCGCTCACGGTCTTTCCGGGCGATCGCTGGAGGGAGAGCCCGAGCGCCACCAGGGCACCCGAGGGCAGTTTCGCCATGGCGCCGTGGTCCGTCGCCGCGAGCACGGCGCCGAGGCGGGGATACTCCGGTCCGAGGGCCGCGAGCTCGACGCGGAGGCCGGGCGCGCCCTGGCTCATCGGCAGCGCCAGGAAGAGCCGTGAGCCGGGCTCGGGTGCGGTGGCGCCGCCGCTGCTCATGCGGTGGAGGTCGAGCGCGAGCCATGGATCCTTCGCGCGTTCGGCCTGGAACAGCGCGGAGCTCCTGAACGACGCCTCGCGCTGCCCGGCGACGCGCAGGGCCCTCGCGAGCGGCTCTGGCCGGGCGCAGAGGAGGGCGACCCGCGCCTCCGCGAGCCACTCGCCGTGAGCGAACACCCTGTCCTTGTCGTCCCGGAGCGCGAACGCGCCGTCCTCGCCGGTCTCCCGCGGCAGCTCCTTCAGCAGGCGCTCGACCGGCGCCCCGTCGCGGAATCGCGCCGCCGCGCAGCCGTGCCCGAGGAGCGCCCACACGGCGCCGCCCTGGGACGCCTCGCCGCCGACGAACACGATGGCGCCGTCGAGCGACGCCGTGACGTCGCGGGCGAGGTCCGGGCTCACGCCGGGCTGGCGCGCCAGGACCGCCGCGAGCTCCTGGACGAGCGCCTCCTGGACCACCGGCGCGCCCGCGAGGAGCGCGCCGGCCTGCGGGACGCTCGCGACGAGCACCGCGTCGCTCGGGACGACGTCGACGAGCGACTCCACGCTCCGCGGCATCGTGGGGGCGGTCGGCGGCGTGGTTGCCGCGGTCCCCGCGGGCGACGGGGGCGCGGCCGACTGCGGCGGCGGCGTCGCCGCGGTGGTGCCTCCGCAGGACGCGAGCGCGACCAGCCCGGCCGCGGTGAGAACTCTGGGTAAGGACAGGCTCCTCGACATGGATGCTCTCCTCATTCGCGGGCGTCCTGGTACACCCGACCAGCCCTCGCGTCTCCGTCAAAGCACGGCTCCACGGGGCTCCGCGTGCCCCGCTGTACGCGCGCTCGTCCTGCATGCCGCCGGAGACCCGGGGCCGCCGAGAGAGAGGCGCTGTCGAGCGTCAGCGGCGCAGCTCCTCGCGGATCTCCATCAAGATCTTTCCCAGCATGTTCACCCCGCTCCCATCGCCGCCGTCGGCCCAGTAGGCGTCGTTCGTCGTGTGCTCGACCAGCTCGGCGTCCCCGGTGTCGAGCAGGGCGCGCTTGAGATCCTCGTGCTGGGTGAACTTTGCCCGCACCACCTCGCGCATGATGTCGTCCTTCACCTGCTCCCAGTCGGGGCGCAGCGGTCGGCTCCGCTGTCGACCCATGCGGGCCGCCTCACCGGGGCCGGGGGCGTTGCGGATCTCCTCCTCGTGGTGGGTGCCGGGGAACTTCTGGGCCTGGAAGTAGTGCTCGCTCGTGGGCCATACCTTGCCCTTCAGCGTGACCGGATGGCGCGAGAAGTTGGAGAAGAAGCCGTAGGCGTCGCCGGCGCGGTAGAAGTTGATGACGGTCATGCACCGATCCTACCCCACGCGCTGGCGCGACGGCGCTGTGCCGGCGACCCAACCTGGGTCAGGTCGGCCTCGACGCACCGGGGATCGAAGGCACCTCGACCGCGCGCGAGGACCGGGAACGGCGCGAGGAGGGCGGTTGTACCGCCCCTCCAGGACCGATCTCGATGGTCTGGGGGCGATTGTACCGCCCCTCCAGGACCGATCTCGATGGTCTGGGGGCGGTTGTACCGCCCCTCCAGGACCGATCTCGGGTAGTGCGGCACTTTGAGATCCGGTGCGGTCATTTGACTCCACACCTCGCGTGAGCGGTTAGGCTCCGCCGGAATAGGTGCAGCCCGCGACGACGGCAATCGTCCGGGCTGCGTGGTCCGACCCCGAGCAACCGGAGCCGAACAGTGCAGCTATACCTCATCCCCCCCGACGGCGGGCAAGGCGGACGTGCGCCCGCGCGCCGCCGCCCACGTCTCACACTTAGCCCCACACAGAGCAACCGCCTCCGGGCAGCCCTGCGCAACCTCCGCGCAGCGTACGGCACGTGGGGCTGCCTTGCCGAGGTTCTGGGCGTCTCGCGCAGCACCCTGCGCAACATCGTGAAGGGGCACGACGGCGGCTCCCTCGCGATGGCGACCCGCGCCGCGAAGGCGGCGGGCGTCCCCGTCGAGAAGCTCCTCGGCGACCTCGCCGCCGCTGACAGGTGCAGCGTCTGCGGGAGGAGCGGGTGAGGCGCCCGCGGAAGGGGGCGAAGAGCCAGCCGACCGCACGACATCCCAGGAAGCGGCCGACGATGGAGGCGCTCCTCGCCGAGCGCGGCATCGTCCGCGCCACGCTCGCCGGCATCCCGAAGCGCGACCGCGCCGACGTGGAGCAAGAGGTCTTCCTTGGCGCGTGGCGCGCCATCCGGAGCGGCCGATACCGGCCGAATCCGAAGGACCAGCCGCGTGACGCGCTCCGGAAGTGGCTGCACGGCATCGCGTGGCGCCAGGCGTCGAAGTACTTCGAGAGCGCGTACGTGCGGCGCGCCATCCTCCACGCGGAGCCTCTCGGGTTGCTCCGTGGGTTCGTTGGTCCGAGCCTCGACGCGCAGATCGAGGCGCGCGACCTGCTCCGGGCGATCGAACGGCTCAGGCCGGAGCATCAGGAGATCCTCCTGGCCGTCGACGCCCCGGAGACGCTCTCCGCGTACGCCGCGCAGCGCGGGATGAGCCCGTTCACCGCGGCGAGCCGGCTCCGCATCGCCCGCGCCATGCTGGCCCTCAAGGTCCGGAGGTGGCGGCGATGAGCTTCAACATCCGCGACCCCAAGCACCGCATGAGCGTCACGCTCCCCGGGCGGCCCATCACCCGGCGCGTATCGCCCGAGGACGTGGAGCGCTACCTGACGGCGCGCGGCTACGAGGCGCATCGCCTCGACCACCGCGACTGGCCACGGGACGCGGTGTACTCCTGGTGGCCACCCCGACGGCCGCCGAGGTGGCCGGACCCCCGGCCCACAACCATCGACGTCCCGCCCCGCGTCGTGCGCGGGCTCCGGGAGTGCTGCAATCCGCTGGAGCAGGCGATCGAGGCCATCGCCCACAACGAGGGCCGCACGCCGGGCGAGATGCTGCGCGAGATCGCCGTCATGGCGCGGATGGCTGAGGGCGGCGAGTAGGCGCGCGGAGCGAGTGGGCGCGCCCCCGTGAGCTCGTTTGTCACCCCGCCTGGCACGTGTTTGGTATAGCCACGCCAACCTGAACCCCTGTCCATGCGCCTTACGCCTGACACTTGCCGCTTGACGGCCAGACAAAGCGGCGGTCAGCAAATTTTGGGGCCGACAGTCGCCCGCGCTTCCTTTGCTCACTCCGCCGGAGTAGCCTCACGCCCATGAGTAATTGTGGTGTATGCGGTGGTTCCGGAACGTGTCGCGGGTGCCAGGGGCGCGGGAACATCGGCGGGGTAACTTGTGCGCTTTGTTCGGGAAGCCGCAGGTGCAACACCTGTGGAGGCCGTGGCACGCTTCGCAACGTGCGGTATAATCGCACTCGTCGCATGAGATAGCGCAAAGCGCGCTGGTGCGCGCAGCGAGTGCCGCTGTATACAGGCGGCACTCGCCTACTGACGCGGGATAAAACCTGCGAATTGCGCATGCCTCTTCAGCGTCGTTCTAACGGCGTCGCGAATGCCGGAAGGCGTCGTGTTCTTTGGCGCGAACACCTTAAGTTCCACGATTCGCTGAGTAGGTCGTCCCGGCCTGACAACCAGCACGTCTGCGCGCATGGCCGCGTGTGCCGATCTCACTTCGGCCTCATGCGAGGCATCTACACCCAGCTCCCGCAACGCGGCCGCGATACGTTGGCCCACGAACACAGGTCTGCTTGTAATGTCAGCATACCACGCCTTCGCGTTGGTCGCCCGCTCGGAATCCCGCTCTCTCTGTGGCGAATAAGCATCCGGGTTCCATGCATCGTTCAAAATGTAGTAGAAGTGCGTCTTCGTGAATCTGCTGAGATTCTTAGGAATATAGGCGCTGTCGTGCAGATTCTTACACAGCGGCATAAGATCCGCTGCGGCGATCGGGATCAGTCGCATGTCGAAGTACAGCCTGGCTCGGTTGTATTCTTGTAGCGGCAGTTGCTTCTGGTCTAACTTGTTTAAGGATCGATACCACGATTCCCATTGGAGTTTGTAACCAGATCTAGCGTCCGTGAATCGCACCACCTGTGCAAGCCTCTTGCCGTCGGTCACAGGCCACAGCATGATTACCTGATAGTTCGACAGGTCTACGATACTTCTACTGTGCTCGTGCAGTCTCGACCCTACGTGCTCCACGGCCGTACCGAGCGTGTCAGCTGAAGCGCTGATCCGCGCAATGTCTTCTGGCATCACCTCGAAATCGGCCAAAGACTTGCCGTGATTGTGAAACGAAAACGTCTCCTCTACAATACTTGACCACTCTGCCCTCGGTGGGCCATGTAGCTCAAACCCATCTTCGACCAATACGCGTCGATTCCGAGTTGTCGCGTCACATAGAAGTTTTTGAAAGTCACGACTTGTGGTTAGCCACAGTATTAGTATCGGATATCTTCCAAGCTGGCTTCGGTCTAATAGACTCAGACTTTCAACGAATCGCTTCGGCACTGACTCCTTTTCCGCAGTAACTTCTTCGTACTGATCGACGACGAAGATCAGCAGCTCTTTGCCTGAAGGGCGCTGCATGAAGTGCCGTGCCATGGTCTGTTGCAAGCTGTCGACGGATTCGATTTGCGTGCGCTCTAGCGTCGTGACTAGGCATTCAGGAAGATGAGTGCCGAGCTCCAGGGCCGCGGACGTTTTCCCGGAGCCGCTGAGTCCAAAGACCGGCAGGAAGCGAATTCCGCCACTTATCTTCATGCCTTTGAACGCATTGATGACCAGCTGGTTCAGCTCCGCGCTTGGTCGAAGCCTGCCACGGAATGCAATATCTAGATTCTCGTATCTAGACGGAAGCCATACGGGCGCCATGGACTGCCAATACCTCATCGGCGTTCCAGGAGCAACGGTAGGCGCCCGCTCGCTGTCCCGGAGCCATCTGATGCGCTGCGCTGTCATCGCGCACCCCCTGCGCAACGCGCAACGTCCGCTATGACATCCGCTGTCCTAGCGCCACCTCTGCCGAGCCGTTCCGAGCGGTTTTCCCCGGCAAAATTGCTATAATCAGAGGACCTTAGACGAAAACGCCCCGCCTCCGGCTGGAACCCGAAGGCGGGGCGGCAGAAGCCGAGCGGTGCGACCCGTCCGACGTCCTGGCAGACCGGATCGTGGGCCCTCCGCCGGAGAAAGGCAAGGGTCCCGTGGCGAACGTGCTCCCGGCGGAGAAGCGCCTGCGTGTGCTCGCGGCGCTTGTAGACGGCAACAGCGTGCGGGCGACCGAGCGCATGACCGGCGTCCAGCAGCGGACGATCCGGCGCTTCGCGCTGGCCCTGGGGCAGGGCGCCGAGCGGCTCCACAACCGGCTGGTGCGTGACCTCCGGTGCGTTCTCGTGCAGGTGGACGAGATCTGGGGGTACGTGCAGAAGAAGCAGGCGAGGGTCACACCAGCCGACGCGGCCGACGTCGGCGAGGCGTACACCTTCGTCGCGATGGATACGCTGTCGAGGCTGGTGATCGCCTACCGCGTCGGGAAGCGTGACCAGGAGACGACAGACGCTTTCATCGCCGACCTGCGGACCCGCTTGCTCGTCATGCCTCAGCTCACCTCGGACGGCTTCGCGCCGTACGTCCAAGCTGTAGGAACGTCCTTCGGGACGTCGATTGACTACATGCAGACGGTCAAGAACTACCGTTCTGGCAGCCGCGGCCGGCGCGACGACGACCACCGCTACGAGCCGCCGCGCGATCCGTTCATCACCAAGTCGGTAGTCTTTGGGGCGCCCGACCCGAAGAAGGCGTCCACAGCGTACGTGGAGCGCCTGAACGGCACCACGAGACATCAGAACGGCCGCATGCGTCGGCTCTGCCTGGCGTTCTCGAAGCGCATCGAACACCACCGGGCATCTGTCGCTCTGACGTATAGCTACTACAACCTCTGTCATGTCGTGAAGACTCTCCGTGTCACGCCTGCGATGCAGGCCGGGTTGACTGACCACGTGTGGAGCCTGGACGAGCTCATGGAGGCGCTCTTGGCCGAGGGGGAGACGGCCGCCCCCGAGGCCCAGCCACTCAGCCATTCCGAGCCCTCCGCGCCTGCGAGGCCGCTTCCGGGCGGCCGGGGCTTCCTCCGCCTCGTGACGGAGCCGACGCCCGCGCTGAAGCGTCCGCAGCGCCATCCCGAGCCCCCGCCGTCGGCGCCTCCGGTCCAGGCTGCGCCGCCCCCGCCGGTCGAGGCTCCGCGCCGTCCGGTCCAGCTCGACCTGTTCGACCTCGGCAAGCCGCCCACCTCGGAGGGATGAGCTTGCGATCGGGTGCGGTCTTTTGCTCGGCGCCCGCAGCCATTTGGTCGAATGACCGCACCACCCGAACTCGATGGTCTGGGGGCGGTTGTACCGCCCCTCCAGGACCGATCTCGATGGTCTGGGGGCGGTTGTACCGCTCCTCTCCGCGTCAGACCGCTGTCGCCAGCACGGTGACCGGCGTGGCCGGGAAGACGTGCTGGCGACGGCCATCGAAGCGCACGCGGACGACGTTGCCCGGCGATAGCTTCCGGAGCGACTCCTCGCCGACGAAGAGGGTCTCCTGGTCGACGAAGGCCGGACTGCCGTCGTCGGGGACGACCTCGAAGACGACCACCACGAAGAAGCCCTTTTGCTTCACGAACTCCCGCACCACCGAGCAACGGAGGACGCGCCCGCGGCCGAGCGAGCCGAACGACGCGACCAGGGTAGAGGCAAGGTGCCGCAGGAACCGCACGAGCTGTAGAATCGCGAAGAGGCCCCCCGCCGCGACGAGGAACAGGTACGCCGGCGACTCGACTGCCCGGGTCGCCGCCCAGGCGGCGAGCCCGGCGCCCCCGAAGATGAAGACCGCGTGGAGGAAGAAGCCGAAGCCGTTGATCGGCAGGTGACGGACGAGCGTCCAGTAGGCCGAGAGAAACACGTTCGCCACGGCTTGCTCGGCCTCGTCTCTGGACACCGACGCTGCCCGCGCATAGTGGTCGACGGCCTCGTCGCGCTTGCCGTCGACGAGCAGCTGCTTGACGCGCTCGATGTCGTCCTTCGAGGCGGTCTGAGCCCTGATCTGCGCGACGGGAGCGCCGGTGGCGGGCCGCTCGACGAAGAGGTTCGTGTTGCAGAAGATGCAGATGACGTGGCGCTGCCCCGACGCGACGGAGAGCGGCGCCCCGCAGTTGGGGCAAGAGGTCATCGAGAGCAGAAGGCTCATGGGGAGGTGAGCCTACCTCAGACCCCGCCTCCGGAGGTGACGTCCGACTCCAGCATGGGGTGCCGATGGACAGGCAGTTGACCGCGCTGACCGAGTCGACGCGCCCATCATAAAAATGCTATGCAGTGCGAACCGCGGGATGCCGCCTCGTTCCACGCCTCGAACGCGGCCGTTCCAGATCGCCGCCTGGCGACGCTCCGGGTAGCGCGGCATACTCTGGACGCGATTCTTGAGCCGTTGCGGGCGGATTTCGTGCGCCCGCCTCAGGGCCTGCCGCTCCGGCTGTCCCTTCACCGGTTTCGGCCCGGTGCCCCCACGGGTCTGCTCGGAGAGGCCGTCGCCGAGCCGGGCACGCCGTGATCACAGGCCCCGTCACTCTGATTGCTGGCGAACGCTGGCTCCTGGCGGAGGCGGACTCCGTCGGTGCGAACGATCGTCTGACCAGAATCATGATGTGGAGGAAGAATGAAGAAGAGAGAACTTCGTCATGCGCTTGGTCTCGCGGTGTGCGCGGGCGCCGCGCTCGGCCTCTCCTCGGGCTGCTCGTTGGATAGCGCGTCGGACGACGCGCTCGAGGCGCTCGAGTCGCGCTCGTCCGCCATCATCGGCGGCGAGCTCGCCGAGGCGAGCCCCTGGGCCGTCCAGGTCTTCGACGTGCGCGGGAGCACCGGCGACTTCTACCAGTGCACCGGCACCCTCGTCGCGCCGCGCTGGGCGCTCACCGCGCAGCACTGCATCGCGGACGAGGGCGAGACGTCGGCGGTGCGCGTCGGCAGCAACACGTACCGCGAGGGCCGGCGCATCGCGGTCGACGCCGTCGAGGTGCCCTCGGCCGGCGTCGACATCGCGCTGCTCCACCTGACCGAGGACGCCGATGGACCGTTCGTCCAGCTCGCCCCCGCGGGGCTGGCCGTGAACGGGACGGACGCGACGGTTTACGGCTGGGGGAGCGAGGGCACGCCGCTGGTCATGGCGCCGTCGCTCAAGAAGGCGACCATCCACATCGATGGCCGGCGCTCCGACGACGAGCTCCTCGCGACGGGCGTGACGGGCTCCGGCTGGAGCGGCGACTCCGGCGGCCCGTGGTTCGTCGACGGGCGTCAGGTCGCCGTGTTCTCGGCCAGCAGCGGCCAGGACGGCACGAACCTGCACGCGTCGCTCGCCGGCGTCGACGTCGCGCGCCACCGCGCGTGGATCGACGCGACGATCGCCGGCGGCCCCACGGTCCACCCGAGCGACCAGGTCGTGCTCCACGATCTCTCGAACTTCTCCGGCGTCTCGCAGGGCTTCGGGATCGGCCGCTACAACGTCGCCGACCTGACGATCATCGGCAACGACCGCGCGAGCTCGATCACGGTCCCTGCAGGGCTCCGGGCCACGGTCTTCTTCAACCACAACTTCGAGGAGGGGGCGTACGTCTTCACCTCGGACACGAACCTCGCGGCCGCGGGCACGAACGGCGTGTCCGTGAGCGCGAACGAGATCATCTCGAGCATCGTCGTCTCGCACGCCTCGGACCCGCAGCTCGACGTTGTCACCTTCTACGAGCACGCCAACTTCTCGGGCGCATCGTTCGTGTACAGCGTCGGAGGCAACTTTCTTTTCAACGGCCCATGGGACTTCCGGATCAGCTCCGTCCGCGTCCCCCCCGGCTTCAAGCTGACGCTCTACGACGGGTACTTCTGGACTTCGCCGGGGTCACGCGTCTTCACGGCAGACGCGAACCTCGCCCCCCACAGCTTCGACGACAAGACCCGGAGCTTCCTCATCGAGCGCTTGTAGGCGCGAGCGCGCGCGGCCCGCGTCGCGCGGCTCGCGTCGCGCGCCGATCCCCGCGCCGGCCGCGCGCGGCGCCGGCGTGCCAGGGGGCCGCGCTGACAGGTGTGCGCGCCCACCGGGTGGCGCACGCGTCCGCCCGCGTCATCTGAGGCTGCCACGTGCCCTCGGAGGTCGGATATCCTGGCAGCATGATGAATTTTCGCGGACTTGCGGTCGCAGCGCTCGTCGGCCTCTCGGCCTGCAGCGCCCAGGATCGCAACTTCGTCGGCGCGGGCGGCGCGGGCGCGGGCGGTACGGGTGGTGCGGGCGGTACGGACGGTGCGGGCGGTGACAACGGTGCCGGCACGACGACGCCTTCCAGCGTGAGCACGGGCACGAGCACCACGACGGGGTGCATGCCAACAGAGGACTGCTTCAACGGCGCAGACGACGACTGCGACAACGCCGTCGACTGCGCGGACCCGGACTGCGCCGAGGGCGCGGTCTGCCTGGCGGCACCCACGAACTTCCAGCCCGGCGTCCTCGTGGACGCGACAGAGCCGTGCCCCGACGGCTTCACCGAAGAGGAGACGCTCCTCTTCCGCGGCCTCTCCGGCAGCGGGTGCGAGGGCTGCGGCTGCACGCCGAACCCGACGGACTGCGCGGCGGATCTCTACCTCTACGCGAACACGTCGCAGTGCGAGGCGGACAACGGGCTCACGGGCGGCACCCTGGCGAAGCGGGTCGGGTTCATGTGCGACTCGGTGCCGATCAACAACGGGTTCGTCAGCTGGGGCGGCGTTCGCGCGGGCCCCTTCGAGGTGATCCAGAGCTGCACGGCGACCGGCACGGCGATCCCGGCGCCGGCGCGGTGGGCCGAGTCGAAGAAGCTCTGCCACGCGAGCCCGGGCGCCGGCTGCCGCGCCGGCCAGGTCTGTGTCCCGAAGCTCGCCCCGGCGGCGCAGTGCGCGCTCGTGTCGGGCAGCGCCACCTGCGACGGCTACGGGCGGCGCGAGAGCGACTGGTTCCGGGGCTACGCCGACACCCGGACGTGCTCGTCCTGCGCGTGCACGGCGAGCGGCGGCGATTGCAACTACGTGCGGGTCGAGCTCGGTAACGACTACAGCTGCTTCGATCACGCGCAGCTCTCGCAGGCCGACCGGTACTGCGGTTACGCCTACTCGCCTCCTGCGCACCTCGTCGGCAAGCCGACCAACTCGACCTGCACCGCGCGCACGAGCCTCAGCGGCTCGCTGGATCCGACGGGGCAGTCGACGCTCTGTTGCGTCGAGTAGACGCGGGGGCGCGCCCGCGCCGCGCGCGGCCAGGCCGCGTTCGGCGGACTCGCAGCGTGCGGCGCGGGGGCGACGAGCTTCTCCCCCGCGCGCGTCACGTCGGAAAGTCCGTCGACGCCGAGACGGCGCGCCACGCGGCGAGCTCCTGCGTCACGAACGCGTTCTTCGCCTCGATCGCGGCGATGGCGTCGGTGCCGAGCGGGAGACGGAGCGGCGGGTTCTTCGCGCCGGCGAGCTCGACGACAACGCGGGCGAGCCGCGCCGGGTCGCCAGGCTGCTGGAGGCTGACCTCCTTCGCGTAGCTCCGGACCTTGCCCGCGGTCTCCGCATAATCGGCGATGACCTTTCCCGTCGCCACGACGGACTTCGCCTCCAGGAACTCCGTCCGGAAGTAGCCCGGCTCGAGGACCGTCACCCCGATGCCGAGCGGCGCGAGCTCCGCGTGCAGCGCCTCCGAGATCGCCTCGACGGCGAACTTCGTCGAGCAGTAGATGCCGAACCCAGGCCCCGACCGGTAGCCGCCCACCGACGAGAGGTTCAAGATCAGCCCGGCGCGCTGCTTCCGGAGCTGCGGAAGCGCGGCGCGCGTCACCGCGAGGAGGCCGAACACGTTCGTCTCGAAGACGCGCCGCACCTCGTCGCCCTGGGTCTCCTCGATCGCGCCGACGACCCCGTAGCCGGCGTTGTTCACCAGCACGTCGATCCGGCCGAACCGGGCGACGGCAGCCTCGACCGCGGCGGCGACGGACGCCTCGTCCGTCACGTCGAGCGCGAGGGGGAGGAGCGCCTCGGGCCGCCCGAAGCGGTCCGTGATGCTCCTCGGATCGCGCGCGGTCGCGACCACCCGATCGCCGGCGGCGAGCGCCGCGCTCGCGATCTCCGCGCCGATGCCGCGCGACGCGCCCGTGATGAACCACACACGCTTGTTCTCGCTCGTTTCCATGGGGATCTCCTCTTCGTTTCCGGGGGGTGCGCCCCCCTCGCGAGAACGAAGATGCAGCATCGCGACCATGAAGATAATTCGCAAAACGTTTGATGCTTCTTGAACCTACGGTTCATAATCCGGCATGGCCGACACGCTCGACGGGCTCACGACGTTCCTCGCCGTGGGCCGCTGCAAGAGCTTCACCGCCGCCGCCGCCGCGCTCGGCGTCACCCCCACCGCCGTGAGCCAGAAGATCAAGCTCCTCGAGCGACGGTACGGCGTGGTGCTGTTTCAGCGGACCACGAGGCGCGTCGCGCTCACGGAGCCGGGCGCGAGCCTCTTTCAGCGCCTGCAGCCCGCGATCGCGGACGTCGAGGGCGCGCTCGCGGCGCTCGGTGACTACCGCGGGCGTCCCTCCGGGAACCTCCGCATCACCGCGCCGCGCATGACCGGCGCATGGCTCCTCGCTCCGCTCGTGGCGCGGATGCGGGAGGCGTATCCGGAGCTGTCCATCGAGGTTTCGCTCGACGATGCCTTCGTCGACCTCGTGGCGGCCGGCTTCGACGCGGGCATCCGGCTCGGCGACGCGGTCGAGAAGGACATGGTGCGGGTCCCGATCACGAGCCACTCGTCGTGGTCGATCGCCGGCTCGCCGGCCTACCTCGAGAGCGCGGGGCGGCCGCGCGCGCCGGAGGACCTCGTCCACCATCGCGCCATCCGCCAGCGCCTCATCGCGAGCGGCACCGTCTATCGATGGGAGCTCGAACGCCGGGGCAAGGCGATCACGGTCGATGTTCCCGGCGGCATCGTCGTCGACGACATCGCGCTCATGGTCGCGCTCGCGTGCGCGGGGTCGGGCCTCGCGTACGTACCCGACCAGGCCATCGAGCGCGACCTCTCCGAGGGTCGGCTGGAGCGCGTGCTCGAGGCGTTCATCACGAAGGGACCTGGCTTCTACCTGTACTTCCCGGCGCGCACGCAGGAGCAGCCAAAGCTCCGCGCGCTGATCGAGAGCGTCACGAGCGCTCGCGGGCAGAAGGCGAGGCGTCGTTCAGGTCGGACCGGCGTCTCCGGTGGCGGGGGCCCCGCGTGATTCCGGACCCACCGCGCCGCCCGACGGTGGCTGGAGCTCTCGGCGTCAGAGCGTCTCGAGGTACGCGACGAGCTCGTCGATCTGGGCCGGCGTGAGCGCCGAGGTGACGCCGTGTCGATCCCCTCCGCCGCACGGGCCGAAGCGGTCGTGGAGCGTCGCGGCGCAGCCATCGTGCATGTACGGGGCGCGCGCCGCGAGCCCGCGCAGCGAGGGTACCTGGAACGGCCCGCCCGTGCCCACGTCGACGGTCTCGTTGTTCGTGAGCGTCTCGCCGGAATGGCACGTCGCGCAAGCGAGGGTCGGGTCGTTGAAGAGCGCCTCGCCGCGCGCCGCGGCGCCCGCGTCCGCCGGCTTCGACCGGGGCAGGGCCTTGATCGCGTCGAGCCACGCCGCGAACGCGTCGAGGTGAGCGGCGTCCGGAAGCGAGCGGCCCATCCGCTTCTCGAGCACCTCCCTCATGAAGCCCCTGAAGTCTTTCAGGTCACCGTCCCAGTGCAGCGGCGCCGTCGCGAGGACGCCGCCTGCGACCGATTGCGTGCGGCGCGGTCCGATGGGCTCGAAGTTCCATACCCGTCCATCCTCATGCCCCTCCGGGTGGCAGGAAGCGCAGGAGACGGCGCGGGATCCACCGCCGTCGCCATGGAAGAGGGTATGGGAATCGTCGAGCCGGCTCTCCCCGGGAAGCTCGAGCGTGCCGATCGCCTCGCCGCTGAGGGCCCCGAAGCGCCGGATGCTCGGCGGCTCCCGTATCTGCACGAGCAGGTTTCTCTCTCCGTCGTAGCCGACGGCGATGGGCTGCTCCCGGACGCCGACAAAGAAGTGGCGCTGGTCAGGGGCGAGCGAGCAGGTGTCGATCCCGTCGTTCCGCTCGAGGGACTCGAGCGGCGCCTCGATGACATCGCCGCTGCCCGCCTGTACGATCGCGGCGCTGAGCCCATCCGGCGACACAGCGATGTCGACCGCGAGCAGCCCGACCCCGATGCCGCCAACACCATGGCTGGACAGCGGCGGGTTCGACGGATGGGCCTCGCCGGGCAGCGGTCGCATGAGGGTCACCGCGGTATGGAGCAAGCGCCGGTCGCAATTCCTCGAGTAGTAGACGCCGGCCCCCGTGCTGCTGACGGGGCTGACGAGGCTGCGCTGGTGCAGCATGGCCACGCCGCCCCCGGGCAGCGGGACCGTCCTCCACGCCACCCCCGGCTCGAACTCACGCGTGTCGTTCTCGAGGTCGTACAGCTCGCCCGGGATGTACGACAGCGGCCTGATGCGCTCGACCACCGTGCCGTCCTTCGCGACAACAAGGAGCTCGGAGGACCGGAAGCGGCTCACGAGGAGCGAGTCCCCCTCGACGACAACGTCGCGCAGGTCGCGGTCGAGGCGGAGCTCGCGGACCGGCGGGGCAGCGACATTCGAGGAGAGCGTCACGAGCTCGCCGCCCGCGCACGCCACGTGGAGCAGGCCTGTCGAGGCGTCGTACGCGATCCCGCGGGGGGCGGGGCAAACGGGCCTGCGGTGCATCTCCTTGGTGGCGAGATCGATCGTGACCACCGCTCCGCCGCGGCGGAGCGCCACATGAACGGAGCCAGCCGGCCCCTCGGCCACGCGCCCGGGCTCGTCATCCTTCTCCAGAGGGAGGATGGTGTCCACCGTGAAGCTGGCGAGGTCGACGATCGAGATCCTGTCGCGGTCCGGATCCGCAGCAACGGCAACCGCCTTGTCGGCAGTGACAAGGAGCGTCCCGCCGCTGATCGGGGGAGGCGGCACCGCGGAGATCTTGGGGGGCGGCGTCGGCTCCTGGGACTCCCTGAAATCTTCGTACTCGTCCCACGGGAGATCATTATAGCCTGAGAGCACGTTGCACCCGGCGATGGCCGAGATCATGGCGGTGAGCGTGGTGAGCCCCGCTCCGGATCGAGCTTTCATTGCGCCTCCTGCGACCGACGCGGCCTTGCAAGAAGGTTGCCGGGGTCGTGCATCGAGCCTCGGACGACAACGGCTCTCCCCGTGATATGCGAGATCGCAGCGGGCGCGCCGGATTCAGGGGGGCGCGCCCACGGCGCATGGATTCGCCTTCTCCGCCTGGGGCACAGCCTTCCGGCCGCCGGAATCGTGCCGGATGACGCAAGATGTATACGCTGGAAGGGCCAGCGTGTTGCCGCGATTCCACATGTGGCGATCGACCGCGGCGCGACCCGAACCAGGTTGAGGTCGCGGCGCGACCCGAACCAGGTTGAGGTCGCGACAGACCGACCGGTCCCTCGCCAGGGCGCTCAGGCGGGCGCGGGGCGCGCGAACGCGCCGAGGAAGCGCGTCGCGAGGGCGGCGTCGCCGTCGATCGCGACGCCGCGCGGCTCGCGGCCCGCGAAGACGACGGCGCGGAGCGCGCGCGCGGTCGCGGTGATCGTCGCGTCGGGCGCCTCCGGCTCGCCGCGCACCACCGACAGGGCGCCGCAGGCGATCTCGACCGAGAACGGCTCGCCGTCGAGGACGACCGCGAGCCTCCCGCATGAGAGCGCGCCGGGGTCGAACGTGGTGCGGAGCGCGATCATCAGCGCGCTCGGGCTGAGCTCGCCGCTCGGCAGCGGGACCGCCCGGCTCCCCCAGCGGGCCAGCGACACGATCACCGGCTCGAGCTCGCGCCCCCGGGGCGTGAGCTCGTAGACCGTCGCCGCGACGGGCGGCGCGAGCGCGCGCCGCTGCACCACGCCGGCGTCCTCGAGCTCCCGCAGCCGCTGCGACAGCACGTTGGGGCTGGCGGAAGGAAGCCCGGCGCGCAGATCGGTGAAGCGCCGCGGGCCGAGGAGGAGCTCGCGCACGACGAGGAGCGCCCACCGCTCTCCCACGCGGTCGAGGGCGCGCGCGATCCCGCACGGATCCTGGTAGCTACGCATGAGGTCCACGATGCAGTTGGACTTCAGGACCGTCCAGTCCTGATTCAGGACTAACGTCTGACAACGAGGTCACGTGAGGAGGTTGGCGGGCTTCTGGACGACCGAGGCCGGGCGCCAGCAGAGGCCCGAGGTCGCCGAGGGCATGGCCCGGATGCCTAGATCTCGGAGTAGGCGCGGGAGATGACCCGCCGGGCCACCGACTGGACGCCGGTGTGCTCGTAGTAGCTGGTCATCACGTCGAGCGCCGCGGCCACCACGTCGAGCTTGTCGTCCGAGAGGGAGATGCGCTCGCGCACCTTGTCGAGGACGCCGGACTGCGTGATGCCCTTCTCCTGCACGAGCTGGGTGACCTTGCCGCCGGCCTGCTCGAGGTTCTTCTGGATGAGGACCTTGTGCTCCTGGGGTCCGCCGCCGGGAAGGTACCTGGCCACGGCGTTGTAGAGCTTGCTCTCGGTGAGCGCCGAGCCGGAGACGGCGGCGGTGATCTTCTCCATGAAGTTCGGCCCCAGCGGCAACACGCAGTCGATGGCCGCGAAGGCCGCCAGGCGCATGATGTCGCTCTTGCCGTAGCTGCCGATGGCCCTGGCGAAGTCGGCAACCCCGTCGCCGGGGATGCCGTTCACGAACACGAACGAGGCCAGCTCGCACGCGAATTTGATGCCCGCGTCGACCGCCTGCGCCGCCTCCGGCTGCGGGGTGACGGCCTTCAGGAAGCCGAGATCGAACTTCTGACCGATGAGGTTCACCGCCGAGGCGGCGGCGATGGTCTTGTCCAGGCTGTCCACCATCTGGAAGCACCAGACCGCCTTCTGGTAGCCATTCGACGGGTCGGTGTAGAGCTGGATGGCGCGCTGGCCGACCTGCTGGATGAGGTCCTGGTCGCTCTCGCCCGTCTCGTCGGCGATGAGCTCGTCGAAGTTCGTGATGTTCTTCCACTGGCCGGGGGCGATCCAGTCCAGGGCGTGGAGCACCGCGCCGGTGACGCTGGTGCCGGGCAGGTCGTTGACCAGCTTGAAGATGGGATCGTCGCTGTCGCTCATGGGCTCTCTCCGGTGGCTACTTGGTGGGGGGATTGAAGGAGCGCAGCCCGCCGAGATCGAACTTCTCGAGCAGGGCTTTGCGCGCGGCGTGATCCATGGCCTGCGACGAGACCTTGATCTGCCAGCGGTCGGCGACGAGCGCGGTCGTCTGGTTCTTGCCCACCGTGGTCAGCGGGTCGCTGCCCAGCTTCTCGGTGGCGTTGGCGAACTTCTTGCGAGCGTCCTCGTTCTGGATGAGGTCGCTGATCGAGAGCGTGGCCTCGGCGCCCTCCTTGGCGTACTTGGCCTGCACGAAGCCGTCCTTCTCCTGCTCGAACGTGCGCTTCAGTCCCTCGACGCCGTCGGCCGGGAAGAAGGCGTTCAGCTTGCCGCCCTCGACCGCCTTGGGCGCGTCACCCTTGGCCTTCTCCTCGACGCGCTGTTCGGCCGCCTCCTGCGCCCCCTCCCAGCGCTCGTTCTTGTCCTTGCAGCCGGTCGCTCCCGAGAGCAGCCCGGCGAGACAGAGCGCGCCGAGCCATCGCCATTCGAGCATCTTCGCTCCTCCTTCCTTCGCGCCTGCGAGCGCGCCGCGACCATAGCGCACCCGGCCCGCAGCGCCTGCGCTGAACGGCGTGCGCGGTGACGATGCCCGGGTGGGGTGCCCGGCCCGGGTTCACCCCGGGCAGACGGCCCTTGCGCCGTCGGCGCCGCGCTCCCGAGCGTCTGGTCGCGTGGAAGGAAGCCCGGCGCGCAGAACGGTGAAGCCCCGCGGGCCGAGGAGGAGCTCGCGCTCGACGAGGAGCGCCACCGCTCTCCCACGCGGTCGAGGGCGCGCGCGATCCCGCGCGGATCCCGGTAGCTACGCAGGAGGCCCACGATGGAGTTTGACTTCAGGACCGTATAGTCCTAATTCAGGACTAGCGCCTGACAACGAGGTCACGCGAGGAGGTTGCGATGAGAAAGCTGACGGTGTTCGAGAACGTCTCGCTGGACGGCTACTTCGTCGATGCGCGAGGCGACATGAGCTGGGCTCACGCGTCCTCCGCGGGTGATCCCGAGTGGGCGCGCTTCACCTCCGAGAACGCCAGGCGCGGCCGGAGCACGCTGCTCTTTGGTCGCAAGACCTACGAGCTCATGGCGGGCTTCTGGACGACCGAGGCCGCGCGCCAGCAGATGCCCGAGGTCGCCGAGGGCATGGCCCGGATGGAGAAGCTCGTCGTCTCGCGCACGCTCGAGCAGGTCGGCTGGACGAATACCTCCCTGCTCCGCGACGGCCTGGTGGAGCGGGTCGCCGCGATGAAGCAGGGCAGCGGCGAGCCGATCCTGGTGATGGGGAGCGGCACGATCGTGGCGCAGCTCGCGCGGGCCGGGCTCATCGACGGCTACACGTTCGTCATCGTGCCGATCCTGCTCGGCGCCGGTCGCACCCTCTTCGAGGGCCTCGACAACGCCATCGCGCTCCGCCGCGTCTCCGAGCGCACCTTCGAGAACGGCAATATCGTCGCGACGTACGAGCCGAGGTGACATGCGCGCCGAGTGATCACGCGCGCCACCGCATTCGCGACAGACTTGTTACGCCCAGGGTCGCTGCCCCTGCGTTAGACCTCTCGTGCCGGCGGACGGCGCGTGAGCCCGCGACGGCCGAAGTTGTCCGAGGCTCGGCGCCATCTCCGATGGAACACAACCGCACAGAGGCAAAGAATTCAAATGGACAAGATCACCGTCACGGGATTGCCCTGGGCCCCGCCGTTCGCCCAGGGGCTCGTTCGCGACTTGCGCGTGCGCTGGGCGCTCGAGGAGGCCGGGCTCCCTTATGAGGTCAGGCTGGTCGATGGCGGGGAGCGGAGCTCGCACGCGTACCGTCAGAAGCACCCCTTCGGGATGGTGCCGGCCTTCGAGGCGGACGGTCGGGGGCTGTTCGAATCGGGCGCCATCGTGCATCACATCGCCGCGGACTCCGAGGCGCTGATGCCCCCCGACCGGCACGGCCGCGCCAGCACGGTCGCCTGGATGTTCGCCGCGCTCGACACGGTCGCTCCGCCGATCCAGGACCTCTTCGCGATCGACCTGCAGCACGGCGAAGAACCGTGGGCGAAGCTGCGGCGTCCCGGGGCGGTGGATGCGGTGAAGGTCCGGCTGGCCGCGCTCTCCGCCTGGCTCGATGGGCGCGACCATCTCGTCGATCGCTTCACCGCGGCGGACGTCCTGATGACGACCGTGCTGAGGTTCCTCCGGCACACGGACCTGGTGACCGAATTCCCCGTGCTCGACGCCTACGTCAAGCGCTGTGAGGCGCGGCCGGCCTTCCAGAAGGCCTTGCGCGATCAGATGGCGGACCACGCTCGAAACGCTCCAGCCGCAGCCTGAGGCTGCGTGTTGCGACATCCACCTCACAGAGAGCTCGATCCGCTCGCCGGCTCACGTCGCCGGCAACTCGTCGCCCCCGAGCCGGTCAGTCGCCCAGCCACGCGCGCGCGAGCGCCAGCGTCCGGGCGTTCTCCGGCACGTTCTCCAGGAAGCACGCCCGCCACGCCCGGTTCGCGATCTTCCCGGCGCGCTCCAGCAGCCGGTCGCGCCCGAGCGCGATCGCCGCGCGCGCCCTCCGCCCGTCGCCCGCGGCCGCCAGCGCCTCGGCGTGCACCAGGTAGACGAGCGACTCGCCCGTCTCCAGGTGGCCCAGCGACGTCACCACCGCCGACGCCAGCTCCGCCGCGCGCCCCGCGTGCTCCAGCGCCTCGGCGGTGCGCCCCTGGGCGAGCAGCACGTTCGCGAGCGTCGCCAGCACGCACGGCGCCAGCGGCGGCATGTCCGCGAGCAGCTCGCACGCCCGCCGCGCCTCGGCCTCGGCCGCCGCGAGGTCCCCGGCGAGCCGGAACGCCTCGGCCAGGTAGATGTACGTCCCCCCCTCGAGCCGCCGCTGCCCCGCCGCCACGAAGTGCCGCCGCGCCTCGACCTCCAGCGCCCGCGCCTCCTCGAGCGCCCCGAGGTGCAGCAGCGCGCGCCCCAGGTTCTCCTTCGCGTGCGCCACCGTGTTCGCCAGCGCCAGCCGCTCCGCGTCCGCCAGCGCCGCCCGCAGCAGCGCCGCCGCCTCCGCGTACGCCCCGAGCTCGTTGCAGAGGTGCCCCGCGTTGCTCCGCGAGCTGCACGCCATGCGCGCGTCGCCCGCGTGCGTGAACCGCTGCGCCGCCGCCTCGCACCGCTCCCGGGCCGTACCGAGATCCCCCGCCAGGATCGCCCGGTGCACCCCGAGCCGCAGGATCGCCGCGCTCACCGCCGGATCGGTCCGGAACCGCCCCTCCACCGCGTCGATCCGCCGGCACAGCGCCGCCGCGTCCTCGCACTCGCCCCGCAGCACCAGGAGCCCGCTCGCCGCCTGCGCCATCACGATGAGCTCGGGCCCGCGCGCCGCCCACTCCGACCAGCGCTCGCACAGCGCCCTCGCCAGCCCCGTCGCCGTCTCCTCGTGCCCCAGCGGGCAGGCCGCCAGCGCCACCAGGTTCGCCGCGCGGTACCAGCGGATGCTCCCCTCCGGCAGCGCCGCCATCGCCGCGATCGCGTGCTGCTCGGCCGACGCGAAATCCCCGCGGTACCGGTGCGCCTCCGCCTGGATCGTCGCGATCTCCCCGAGCTCCTCGCCGGCCGCCCCGCACGCGATCGCGCGCTCGGCGCGCTCGATCGCCGCCGCGTAGTCGTTGCCCCCGAGCGCCTGCTCCGCCGCCCGCCGGTAGCAGTTGATCGCGCGCTCGCGCTCCCCGCCGATCTCGAAGTGCGTCGCCAGCACCATCGCGTCGGTCTCGCCCGCCCGCGCGAGCCACCCGCCCGCGAGCTGATGCCCGAGCGCCCGATCGTCCTCGGTCAGCATCTCGTACGCCGCGTCCCGCAGCAGCGCATGGCGGAAGATGTATTCGATCTCACCGTGGAATTTTGCATCCGGCCGGCGCGCGACGAGCTCGCGCTGCTCCAGGTCCGCGAGGCAGGCGTCGAGCTCGGCCTCGTCCACCGGGTCGCCGAGCAGCGCCTGCGCCGCGCCGCGCCAGAACACCTCGCCGAAGATGCTGCCGGCGCGGAGCAGCCGCCGCGCCTCGGGCACGAGCCCCGCGAGGCGCGCCTGCGTCATCGCGAGCACGGTCTCCGGCACGCCGTCGGGGCGGCCCTCCATCGCGGCGCGCACGAGCTCCTCGAGAAAGAACGCGTTGCCCGCGGAGCGCCCCACGATCTCCTCGACCAGGGGGGACGGCGTCGCCGGGCCGAGCGCCTCCAGCACGAGCCGCTCGCACGCCTTGCGCGACAGCTCCTTGAGCCGGAGCTCGGTGAGCGCCCGCTCCTCCCACAGGCTCGGGAACGCCTTGCGCACCTCGGGGCGCGCGAGCGCCAGCACCATGAGCGGCTGGCCCACGAGGAGCCGGAGCGCCGCGTCGACGTACTCGACCGTGGGCCGGTCGCCCCAGTGGAGGTCCTCGAGCACGAGCAGCAGCGGCCGGGCGGCGCACTCGGCGCGGGCGAACTCCACCCAGGCCCACTGCATCTGGTCGGCCATGCGCTTCGCGTCCTGGCGCGCGGCCTGGAGCAGCACGCTGTCCTCGTCGGGGAAGGGCGTGCTCACCAGCTCGCCGAGGAACTCGGTGACCGGCCGCCGCAGGTGCTCGGGTACGTGCGCCGCGACGCGCGCGGCGAGCTTCTGCCGCCGGGCCTCGAGCGGCTCTCCGTCGAGCAGCCGCGCGGCGCGCCGGACGATCTGGCCGAGCATGCCGAACGGCGCGCCGACGCGCATCGAGTCGCCGCGCGCCGTCCAGATCTCGACCGGCTCGCCGCGGCCGGCGAGGCGGCGCACGAGCTCGTGGCGCAGGCGCGACTTGCCGACCCCGGCGCCGGCCGTGACGAGCACCGCGCGCGCCTCGCACTCCGCGGCGCACTCCTCGAACGTCGCCTGGAGCAGCAGCAGCTCGCGCTCGCGGCCCACGCACGTCGTCGGCTTGCCGAGCAGCCGGCGCGCCTCGTCGGCGGCCTCGACCTCGCCGACGAGGACGAGCCCGTCGTGCGCCCGCGCGACCTCGAACCGGTCGCTCAGGAGGGCGGCGGTCATCGGATCGAGCAGGATCGGCGGCGCGCCGTCCGCCGCCTCGGCCGCGCGCCCCTCGACGAGCGCGCTGGCGCGGCCCTCGAGCAGCGCGCTGGCGCGGTCGATGACCTGCTCCATGGGCTGCGCCCGCTCGATCTCGTCCCACCCGGTCGAGAGGGCCACGCGCGCGCCGGGCAGGAGGCCGCGCAGCGTCAGGGCGCAGCGCGCGGCGCTCGTGGCGAGCTCGGTGGGCGAGCCGGCGCCCGAGAGCACCGCCGCGAGCGAGCCGTCGCCGAGCAGCTCGAGCTGCGCGCCGTGCCGCGTCACCACCTGCCGCAGCGCCTGCGCGGTCAGCCCGACGGTGTCGAGCGCGCGCCCGTCGGAGAGCGGGACGGTGCGGTCGCGCAGCAGGCCGGCGGCGAGGAGGCCGCGGCCGAGGTCGCCGACGTCCGCGGCGAGGATCACGCTGGCGAGGCGCCGCTCGCGGCCGGTGAGCGCGGCCGACGACGCCGGCGCGGCCGACGAGACCGGTCCGGAGAGCTTCGCCTCGAGCGCCCGCAGCGCGTCGACGACCGCGAGGGCGTCGCCGGGGCGCGCGGCGGGTTTCTTGGCGAGCAGCTTCGCCACGAAGGCGTCGAGCGCCGGCGGCAGCCCGGGGCAGAGCGCGCTCGGCGGCGGCGCCTCGTCGAACACCACCTTGGCGAGCGTGGCCACGAGCTGCGCGGCGGCGAACGGGGGCCGGCCGGCGAGGCACGTGAACAGGACGCATCCGAGCGAGTAGAGGTCCGCGCGGGGATCGATCTCCTGCTCGCCGGTGACCTGCTCGGGCGGCATGAACGACGGGGTGCCCAGCGTCTGCCCGGTGCGCGTCAGCGCGTACGTCGCGTCGTGGAGGTGGACCAGGCCGAAGTCGACGATCTTTACCTGGTCGAGGTCGCCCTGCGGCAAGAAGAGGTTCTGCGGCTTGATGTCGCGGTGGATGACCCCGCGCGCGTGCGCGACAGCGAGCCCCTCGGCGACCCGGGCCGCGAGCCGGAGCGCGGCGGTCGGCTCCAGCCGGCCGCGGAGGAGCCGCGCGGCGAGGTCCTCTCCGTCGAGCCACTCCATGACGAGGTACGGCTCGCCGTCCGGCATCACGCCGTCGTCGACGTACCGGACGATATGGGGGTGATCCAGCGCGGCGAGCGCGCGCGCCTCGCGGGCAAACCGGTTGCGCGCCTCCTCGCTCGGATCCCTCAGGAGCTTGACGGCCACCGGCGCGCCGGTCGCGACGTTCCGCGCGAGATAGACGGTGCCGAGCGAGCCTGCCCCCGCCCGCCGCTCCACCTCGTAGTGCGGTCCGATCCGCTGCCCCGGTGTCATCGGCGCAACAGTATCGCATGAGCGTACAGGTGGGCGCGTAACGGGCCCGGCGCGTCACGGGCCCGGCGCGTCGCCGGCCCGGCGCGCGGATCGACCGAACCAGCGGCCGGGCTGCCGCGTCCATGGGCAGAAATCCGCGGCGTACAGGGGGCGCTGGGTTGTCCTACATGTAGGTAACTTGGATCCAGTTCTGAAGCCGAGGTACGCTGCAAGATTCGCCGCGAAAAAGTTGTTCGTTCGGTTCGCGATGACGTACCCAGTCGAGCGCGTCCCCGGCCTCGATGGAATCGGGCGGGCGCCGAGCTCCCATTGCGTCAACGGCGCTGAGTGAACGCCGGCAGACGGGCATCCGATCGGGCTCGGCCGTCGGACAAGCCACGTCTTTCGAACCATTCAAGGAGGTTTCTGGTGTCAAAGGTAGTCGTCGTCACCTCGGGCAAAGGCGGAGTCGGCAAGACCACCACGACCGCAAACCTCGCGTCCGGCATCGCGGCGCTCGGCTACAAGACGATCGCCATCGATTTCGATGTGGGGCTGCGCAACCTCGATCTCGTGATGGGGTGCGAGCGCCGGGTGGTCTACGATCTCGTCAACGCGATCCGCGGCGAGGCGACGCTTCGTCAGGCGGTGATCAAGGACAAGCGGATCGAGACCCTCTATGTGCTCCCCGCGTCGCAGACGCGGGACAAGGACGCGCTCACGCTGGACGGCGTGGGGCGCATCCTCGACGAGCTGCGCGCGGCGGGGTTCCAGTACATCTTCTGCGACTCGCCGGCGGGCATCGAGTGGGGCGCCCAGATGGCGATGTACTTCGCTGACGAGGCGATCGTGGTGACGAACCCCGAGGTCTCCTCGGTGCGCGACTCGGACCGCGTGCTCGGCCTGCTCGACGCGAAGACGCGGCGGGCGGAGCTCGGGGAGGAGGCGGTGAAGACGCACCTCCTGCTGACGCGGTACGCGCCGTCGCGCGTGGCGAAGGGCGAGATGCTGGCGCACCAGGACGTGCTCGAGCTGCTCGGCATCCCGCTGCTCGGGGTGATCCCGGAGTCGACGGCGGTGCTCCAGGCGTCGAACGCCGGGACGCCGGTGGTGCTCGATCCGACGAGCGACGCGGCGCAGGCCTACCTCGACGTGGTCCAGCGCTTCCTCGGCGAGGAGCGCCCGCACCGCTTCCTGGAGCCTGCCAAGAAGGGGTTCTTCAGCCGGATCTTCGGCGGCCAGGCGGCTACCGCCTAGGGGGTTCTGCCATGTCGATCATGGATTATTTCCGGAGGTCGCAGCCGAAGTCGGCGACCGTGGCGAAGGAGCGACTGCAGATCATCGTGGCGCGCGAGCGCGTGCGCCCGACCGGCGAGCCGGACTACCTGCCGCGGCTCAAGCAGGAGCTGCTCCAGGTGATCTCGAAGTACGAGCGGATCGACCTGGATCAGGTGAGCGTCAACGTCGAGCGCAGCGGCGACTGCGACGTGCTCGAGCTGAACGTGGTGCTGTCCGAGTCGGAGCGGGCTGCCGTGCGCGCCGCGGCGGCGACGCGGGCGCCGACCGGGGCGCGGGTCTAGACGCTCGTCGACCAGGCGCCCTCTGGCGGCGCGGGGTGCCGAGCACCCCGTCACCGCGGGCCACATCGCGCCCGTTGAAGGGAGCGGCCACCCGCTCCGGATACGCCGAGGGCGGACGCGGCGGTTCACCCTTGACATCATCGAAGCCCCTGCTTTCCCTTCTCTGGCGAGCGTAGCTGCGCCGTGTGGCGCACGTGCGCGCGCGACGGCTGACGCTTCTCGTCTCATTGCCCGCAGCGAACGCCATGACCACAACCGCTCCAGAGGCCGGCTCGCAGCGATTCATCGAGGATCTCGAGATCAGCGGCTATGGCTGCGTCTCGAACGCTGCGTTTCGCCTGTCGCCCCTCCACGCCTTCGTCGGGCCGAACGACAGCGGCAAGAGCACGATCCTCCGCGCCGTACAGACGCTGCTCATCGCAGGGGCGGCCAGGGGCGGCGAGGGGATGCAGCTCCTGGCCGGAGGGGATGCTCGCTGGCCCGCGCCGGACGCAGGAGAAGCACGGATCCGGGCCCGCCTCCGCGGACACTCGACGTGGTACGAGCTGGCGCGGCAGGGCGGTCGCAATATCGAACGACTGGAGCGTAGCTCCGACACGAATGGACAAGAAGCGATCGAGTGGCCGCTCCAGTACGGCAACCAGCCCGGATTGCCTCCCTCGGTCGCCACGCACGCGGTCGTGAGGGTTGTCCACGACTCTGTGCAGTCGAAGACGCCGTTCGGACCTATCCCCGTCAAATCCGGGAACCTCGCGCTGGTCGGTCCGACGGAGGTCGGCGGGCTCGTCAGTCGCGGTATAGTGTCCGTGGCAGCCGACATCAATCGAGAAGCCCACGAGCTCGCCGCGTGGATCGCCCCAGCAAGCCTGCTCCGTCTCGACCCGGACGCGCTCCGCCGCCCGTGCTCGTTGATCCCGCGGAACGTACGGATCGGGTTCCGCGACGAGCGTGGCTACGGCTTGCCCGGGGTGCTGGAGGCGATCCGCGACCGCGACGAGGCGGGCTACCTCGCGCTGCGCGACCGCTTCTTGCGCATGTTTCCACGCGTGCGAAGCCTGCATATCCCCTCGATCAGTGAGACCGAAAAGAGCATCGAGGTGACGCTGCACAGCGGAAAGCCGGTCCCGGCCGCGCTGATGAGCGAAGGAATGCTCTACTTTCTGGCCTTCCTCGCGTCATCGCACGCCGACCGCGCGCCCGTCCTCCTCGTCGAGGAGCCGGAGAACGGCCTTCACCCCTCGCGGATCGGCGAGGTCATGAGCGTGCTCCGCGAGATATCGACGACCACGCAGGTCCTCATCGCGACGCACAGCCCCCTCGTGGTCAACGAGCTCTCGGGGAGCGAGGTCACCGTCGTCGTGCGCGATGAGGAGCAGGGATCGAAGGGCACGTTGCTCCAGGACACGCCCGGCTTCGAGAAGCGCTCCAAGGTCTACGCCCTCGGTGAGCTGTGGGTGAGCTACGCGAATGGCACCGACGAGGCCCCGTTGCTCCACGGCCAGGTGCGCATGTGAGTGGCCCGCTGCGCGTCTTCCTGGCAGGAGAAGGGCGAAACGAGCTCGGCTCGCGAGCCGGGCACCCGTCGTACCAGTCGAACGTGGAGGTCGGGATCCTCGAGGCGCTGCTCGCTCGGATTCGCCGCGACGGCTGGACCGTCGTGGGTGCACTTCAATGGAAGCACCTCTGCAAGCTGCGGGCGCGCGGCCCTTCGCCCACCGAAGCGGAGCAGGTAGAGCGGCTCATCCTTCACGCCGAGGAAGCCGAGGCGGACATCGTCGCCTTCAGCCGGGACGGCGACGATGAAGGCGCGGCGCGGCAAGAGGCCGTCCTCGTGGGGGTTCAACGTGCCCGCGCGGGGCTGTCCAGGCCGCTCGCGGTGGTCGGAGAGGTTGCGCTCCCATCGCTCGAGGGATGGATCCTCGCGCTCCTCGGCCAGCGTGGGACGGAGGACATGACCCCTTCGCGCGCGCGTCGGGAAATAGAAAAAACGGGGCTCGCCCTCAAGAGCACGGCCTCCATGGTGCGTGTCGTCGAGCAGTGCCCGGATCTGAGCGAGGTGCCCGACGACGCGAAGGGGCTCATCCGCTGGAGAGATAGCGCCCAGGCAGCGCTCGCACCCTCGCCGGGATTGCCCGGAGGGGCATGACCCGGGATCGTTCCTGGACTCGACGATAGCGGCGTGCCTGACTGCTGTATTCGGCGGGGCGCCCTCGGCCGTGGCGATCTCCCGCGCCCGATCGACGCAGAGAATGTGCTCGTCCTGTCGGGTCTCGTGACAGGTGCCCGCGAGGGGGCGCGGATCGCGCGAGGGCCGAGGGAGCTCGGCCACGCAAGGCAGGGCGCCGGCGCGGGGACGCCGGCACCCTGCTCACGAGAGCGCGGCGCGGATCAGTTCTCGAACCGGATGTTGTCCATGTAGTAGGGGCCGGAGTTGGCGGTCACGTTGAAGTTGAACTGCAGCTTCACGTCGCTCGGCGCCGCGTTGAGCGCCGTCAAGGTGGCCGCCTGGAGCTGCGGGAACTGGACGGTGTTGAACACGCCCCGGGTGAGGCCGTTGAGCACGACGTTGCCGACCCACTGGTTGTTGATGCCGGCGGACGGGATCGAGATCAGCACCTCCAGGTTGCCGACCCAGCTCGGGTTCGGCTGTTGCTTCGACACGAAGAGATCGAGCTTGATCTTGTTGCCCACCGGCGTGAGGCCCGCGGTGCTGAAGTTCGGGCTGACGATCGCGTTGAACGAGCTCGGCGTCCGGACCTCCAGCGACGCGATGCCCTCCTGCACCCGGCCCGTGTGGGTCGCGAGCAGGGCCTGCGATGAGGTCCACGCGCCCGCCTTCTCGAACCCGAGGGTCGCATTGTTGAGGAGGAAGTCGGTCATGACCCTCTTGCGGAACGGGAGGAACACGTCGAGGACGGCCGTCGACAGGATGAAGCGCCGCGGACCATTCACGTTGTTCGGGTTGACCGGCTCCGTCTTCTCGGAGGTGTGGGTGAAGACCAGCGTCTTGGGGAACGGATCCGACAGGCCCACGTTGAGGCTGCTGTTGGGGCTGTTGCTGGCGTCCACGGGCTCGTGGCACCCCGCGCAGGCGAGGGACTGAGCGCGCCCGACGATCTGATCCACGGACAGGTTGCCGGGGGTGCCGGACAGGTCGCTGCCCATGGCGGTCAGCTTGTTCGCGATGTTGGTCCTCAGGGTCGACGTCCCGCTGCCGATCGCGTTCAGGTAGTTGTTCTGGAGGGGAATCATCAGGCTCTCGCCCGCGTTCATCGAGCTGGGCAGGGCCGACGGGTACGCGAAGCGGTTGACGTCATCGGCCGCGGCGAGCCTCTCCACCATGTTCGGGAGGACGGTGCTCTGGAAGCTGGTGACCCGCGAATCGCCCGAGATGCCGGGCGCGAAGAGCTTCGCTGACGGGTTGTCCTTCACGAAGGACGGGACGACGTTCAGCGAGGGGCTGCCGCTGGTGCCGTGCGTGAGCCTGTACTCCCGGAGCGACCAGGCGTCGAACGCCTCCTGGAACAGCAGGAACTCGTTGGTCCGGATCTGGCCGTTGTTCGGGCCCGGCGTGTGGCCGTAGTTGTCGATGTGGATGACGGGCCCGACGTTGGACGCGGGCAGGCCATTGAAGTAGAAGGACTTCAGGTCCGCCGCCCGGGTCGCCACGCTCTTCGAGGGGTCCGACTGGTTCAGCCAGAACTGGACGATGGGACGGCATCCTTCCCGGCCGTTGCTGGGGGTCGGGTTGGGCAGCCGGCCCTCGAAGATGATGAAATTACGCCGAGAGGTCTGGTCGGGCCTCGCAGAGTCGAAGTCGGGGTGGCCCGACTTCCGCGCGAACACGATCCGGTACTCCCCGCAGTGGGCGCCGTCCGGAGGGGCGAGATCGAAGCGGTTCGCCAGCGTCGTCGCCATGTACGCATTGTCGCCGGCCGTCGCGGAGAACGGATCGCTGGCGGACTCCTGTCCCACGGTCCGGGGGCACCGGACCGGCCACCCGTTGATGGACCCCGTCGTGGGCGTGTCGCCGGGCTGCGGGGCAGGAAACACGTCGTTCGGGTTGGCGGCCACGTCATTGCAATGCGCGACGGAGGGGAAGAGACCGGGGGCTTCCCGGTACGTGTCCATGAACCGCCGAAACAGCGTGAGAGGCGTGAGGCCCGGGACGCCCGACTGGGTGACGAGCTGCTGAAGGACGTCCTTCAGCGAGAACTGGGACACGATGTCGACTTCCGTGACGGTGAGCGACTTCAGGGGGTCGATCGGGAACGGCAACGAGAGCTCCTCGGCGGCCTCGCCGAGCTCGACCTCCGTCGCGTCGAACAGCTCGCTGGAGCCGTCCACGTCGCCGTCCTCCGGCTCGAAGTCCGCGCACGCAGCAGGCAGGAGCGCGAGCGCGGCCAGCGCGGCGTGCCGCGCCCTCCGCCATGTCCCGGCGGAGCCAGAGACAGACCACGAGCGCACCGAAGTGCTCGAACTCGAACGCTTGCAGAACATGAGACCTCCTGGAAACGATCACGATGACGAGCGCGCGCCCACCGATGGGCGCGCGCTCGAGGAGAAAGAGAGATGGAGCCCAGGCGAGCGCTGGAGAACGCCGCGCGCAGGCCTGGTGAGTGGGTCAAGCACGCTCGCCATGGCCTGGACACGCGCCGCCGCGGCCCGCGCTGTCATGCAGCGCGGCCTTCTGGATCGTTCGAGGTGACGATCCTGCGATGCCTTGCTCGAGCGCCGGTCGCTCTCGCGATCAGTTACAACCGAGCGCGACGGGAATATGAATGGTGTTTGCGTCCGGGGCAAGCATTACATTCTGTCGCGAGCTTCTCTGTTCCTGGCTCGCGCCGCCGCGAAGGTGCTTTGCTCGGTTCACGATCGGTTCACAAAATGGGTGACGCCGGCGCGCACCGCCAGGGCGGCTCGGGCCGTGTCGAAGGGGCCGCGTCCACACCACGGCATCCCGGGCTGTGGCGGGAAGATGCGTCCTGGGTCTCTCGGATGCGATGGCCAGATTCGATAGCCGGGCCAGCGGCGAGGGAGGGCCTCGCGCCGCCTGGACCCCCGCCGGAAGCATCCGGTATGCCGAGCGCGCGATCCCACGGAAGGGATGGCCTGGTTGCCGGACCCCGACGCGACCCACGTCGAGGTCGCCGAACTCGCCGCAGCGACGCCTGCTGGCAACGTTTGCCTCGCTGGCAATTCTTGCCATGGGGCGATGGCAAAGTTTGCCATGTCGCCGCCGCGCCCAGGTCCGAGTGAGGTCGAGCCGGTCAGGCAGGGCGTCGATGACGGACGCCGCGAGCGCGACGCGCGGAGGTGACCGATGACCCCGGCGCGCTCCCGGCGCTCGGCGACGTCGGGGGTGGCGGGGCGCCCTCGGCCATGGCGATCTCCCGCGCCCGCTCGGAGGCCGCCCGGATCAGCGGGCCGAGGAGCTCCGCCGGCGAGCGCTCCTCGCGCCAGCCCGGCGGCTCGCCGAGCTGCGTCAGGAGCGCGGCGTGGGCCGCGGGCGGCTCCAGCGCCACGTCGAGCGCCGGCGGCGGCTCGCGCCAGGCGTCGAAGTCGCTCGCCGCCATCTCGCCGAGCGTCACCGTCGCGATCGGCGGCGCGTCCTTCTCGCAGGGAGCGGCCTTGCCCCCGCCCGTCCGCTTGCCGGGCGCGGCGCCGGCTCGCGCGGCGCGGAGCGCCTCGATCACCTGCTCGCGCGTGCGGCCGCGGAGCTCGAACAGCAGGAACGGGTCCTTGTCGAGCGCCTCGCCGAGCACGTAGTGGGTCGCCGCGACGTGCTTGCACGGGTTCACCCAGTCGGGGCACGAGCAGGCGGTGGTGAGGTCCTCGGGCTTCGCCGGGAACAGGCTGGTCCCGGCGCTCCGGAAGGCCTCGTCGATGTCCTCCGGCATCCGGCCCGCGAGGAGCTCCGCCGCGAACTTCGCCCGCTTCGCCATCGCGGCGATCGCGTGCGCCCACGTGGCGTCGTCGAGCCGCGCGAGGGTGAGGATCACCTTGTACGGCTTCGGCTGCGAGCCGGTCACGCGCGCGACCACGAGGCCCGGCTTCACCTCCAGATCGTGCGTCCGCCCGGCCCGCGCGTACGTGCGCCCGCGCGCGAGGCGGCGCGCGTCGTCCGGCGCCATCCGCTCCAGCGCCTCGACCCAGCGCTTGCCCCACCAGGTCGTGCCGGCCCGGTTCATCCGGATGCCCCGCGCCGGCGGCGGCGGCTTCGGCCCGGCCTCGCGGCGGAACGGCGCCCAGCGCGCCGGCGAGCTCATGTCCGCGCCTCGCCGCGCGCGCGCCGCGCGCCCTGCCGCCGGCTCCGCGCGCGCCCCGCTGCCGGTTCGCGCTCGTCGCCCTGGTCGCCCTCCGGCTCGTCGCGGTCGTCGAGCTCGCCCGCGAGCGCCACGGCGTCCCGGGACAGCGCGAACAGCTCGCGCAGCGCGACGTTGTCGAGCTCGGTGATCCACGCCTCGCCCTGGCCCACCACCTGCGCCGCGAGATCGCGCTTCTGCTCCAGCATCCGGTCGACCTTCTCCTCCACGGTGCCGGCGCACACGAGCTTGTGGACCTGCACCGCGCGCCGCTGCCCGATCCGGTGCGCGCGATCGGTCGCCTGGTCCTCGACCGCGGGGTTCCACCAGCGATCGAAGTGGAACACGTGGCTCGCCGCCGTCAGGTTGAGCCCCGCGCCGCCGGCCTTGACCGAGAGGACGAAGACGCGCGGGCCGCGCGGATCCTCCTGGAACCGCCGCACCATCTCGTCGCGCGCGGGCCGCGGCGTGCCGCCGTGCAGGAAGAGGACCTCGGCGCCGAGCGCCGGCGCGAGGTGCCGGACCAGCCGGTCGCCCATCTCGCGGTACTGCGTGAAGACGAGCGCGCGATCGCCGGCCGCGAGCGCCTCCTCGAGCATCTCCGTGAGGCGCGCGAGCTTGCCGGACCGGCCCGCGAGCGGCCCCGCCTCCCCGAGGCACTGCGCGGGGTGGTTGCAGATCTGCTTGAGCATCGTCAGGAGCGCGAGCACGAGCCCGCGCCGGGCCATGCCCTCGGCCTCCTCGATGCGGCGCATCGCCTCGTCGAGCGCCGCCTGGTAGAGCGTCACCTGCTCGCGCGTGAGCGTGCAGTAGACCCGGGCCTCGCTCTTCTGCGGGAGGTCCCCGGCCACGGCCGGGTCGCTCTTCACGCGGCGCAGCAAGAACGGCCCGACGACGCGCCGGAGCCGCTCCGCCGCCTCCCGGTTGCCGTACCGCTCGATGGGCACCGCGTAGGCGCGCCGGAACGCCTCGAGCGGGCCGAGCAGGCCGGGGTTCGCGAACTCGAGGATCGACCAGAGCTCGGCGAGGCGGTTCTCGACGGGCGTGCCGGTGAGCGCGAAGCGGTGCGGTGCGCGGAGCGCGCGCGCGGCGGCGGCGGTGCGCGACGCGGCGTTCTTGATGTTCTGCGCCTCGTCCAGCACGACCGCCGCCCAGTCCACCCCGGCGAGCATCGCGGCGTCGCGGCGCAGGAGGCCGTAGGTGGTGATGACGAGCGCGCCGTGCACCGCCGCCGCCGCGCGAGCGCCGTTCGGGCCGCCTGCGCCGCCGTCGTCGTTCGCCGCGCCGTCGTGGTCCGCCGCGCCGTCGTGATCCGCCGCGCCGTTGTCGTTCGCGGCGCCGCCGCCGTTCGCGCCGTACGCGCGCGCCGCGAGCTCCTCGGCGGAGCGGGCGCGCCCGTCGCCGTGGTGCCGCACGAGGGGCAGGGCAGGGGCGAAGCGCGCCGCCTCGCGCTCCCAGTTGCCCACGACCGACGTCGGCGCGACGAGCAGCGTCGGGCGCGCGTCCCCGGGCGCCGCCGCCCGCCGGCCGACCAGAAAAGCGAGGAGTTGCACGGTCTTACCGAGCCCCATGTCGTCCGCCAGGCAGGCGCCCAGGCCGAGGCCCGCCATCGTCTGGAGCCAGGCGACGCCGCGCGCCTGGTACGGGCGCAGCGTCCCCACAAACCCCTCGGGCGGCGCGGCAGCGCGCTCCGCGCCGGCGCGCAGCCGCTCGATGGCCCGCGCGAGCGCCCCCTCGGCGACCACGGACACCGCCACGCCGGCGATGTCGGCCTCGCCCGCGAGCGCGACCTCCAGCGCCCGGCGCGCCGGGAGGCGCCCGCCGCCGGCCTCCAGGCGCCGCTGGATCTCGGCGAGCTCTTCCGGGACCACGACCACCCATTCCCCGCGGTGCCGGACGAGCGGCGACTTCTGACGTGCGAGCGCGGCGAGCTCCCGGGTCGAGAGCGCCTCGTCGCCGAGCGCCGCCTCCCACCGGAAGTCGAGCGCCTCGTCGAGGCCGAGCCCGGCGCTGCCCGCGACGACGCCGGCGGTGCGGCCCGTCGCGCCGACGCGCATGCGGAGGCGCAGGCGGCGCTGCCCCGAGGCCAGGAGCTCGCCCGGCACGATCACGCCGAACCCGGCCTCGCCCAGCGCCGGGGCGGCCTGCGCGAGGAACGCCCACGCCTCGGCGGGATCGAGGGCCACGCGCTCCGGCCTCGCCTCGCCGAGGGCCCGCGCGATCGGCGGGAACAGCCGCGCCGCGGCGCCGAGCGCGCCGAGGAGCGCCTCCTGCGGGTCGGAGAACGCGCGCCCGAGCGCCTTCAGCGTGCGCCCCCTGGCCTTCCACACGTCGGCGGCGGGCACGAGCAGGCTCGGATCGTCGGTCGCCTGCAGCAGGAAGCCGAGCGCGAAGCCGCGGTCGCCCTCCGGCAGCTCCAGCCGGAAGCAGGCGCGCAGCGCGTCGCAGGCGCCGAGCGCCGGCCGGACCCAGGCGTCGAGGTCGGCCGCGAGCGCGCGCTCGGCGAGCCCCTCCGTGGCGAAGGCGCGCCGCTCGCCGGTCAGGGCGAGGACCAGCCGGTGCTCCCAGGGCGCGTGCGCCGGTCGCAGCGGCGGCTTCGGGGGGTTCGTCGCGCTGCCGCGCGCGAGCGCGTCGGCCACGGCGTCCAGGAAGGCGCGCAGCAGGGCCTCGGCGGACCAGACCTCCGGGGCGGCGGCCGCCCGCGGGCGCCCGCCCCTGGCGGCGGCCGGCTCGGCGTGCGCGGCCGCGGGCACCGCGTGCGCGGCGACAGGCATGGCGCGGGCGAGCGCCGCGACGCGCGCGGCGTCCTCCGGGGCGGCGAGCGACACCGCCCAGCGCGCTTCCGCGCCGCCTCCGTCACCGGGCGTGACGCGGGGCACGACCCGCTCGCGCACCACGAGGTCGAGCGCCAGCTTGCTCGCCAGGCTCCACGCCGCGACGGACGGCGGCGCTCGCCCGAGGTCTTCCTGGGCCATGCTGGCGAGCGCGGTGATGCCGTCGAGCAACGGGGCGGCCTCGCCAGCCCTCCGCTCGACCCGGCCCGCCTCGGACACCACGATCGCCTCCGCCGGGGTGGTCGCGCCGAGCGACCGGGCCGCGCGCCGGTCAGCGTCGGTGTCGCCCCAGAAGAACAACCGGACATCGTCGGGCAAAAAGACGAGCGGCATCGGCGCGTCAATTCATTGCACAACCGACGGAGAGGAAAAGGGACTTCGCGCGTCGCGAGGTGGAAAAAACGATGGACCGGGCAGGAGCGCACCCGCTGACATCGTCCCTGCGGCCCTGTGACCCCTTGCGAGACAATGTCTCGGTTTGCCAGTTTATTTTGGAACCCCTGATGTCCCGCCGACTCGGCGCGGGGATCGTAGAAAACGACATCGATCGAGGGAATGGGTGGTGCGTGGGTTGTTGCTCGATCGGCGAACCGTCGCTGTGCTCGCGAGATCTGCGCGGTTCGGTCCGGTCGCTCGTGCCGGAGCGACGCCCTCGGCGTCACGCGCCGACCTGAATCGGCTCACGCCGCGCGGATGCCGCTCTGGAGCCGGGCTGTCTCTCTGCCTCTCTGTCTCCCGACCAACAAACCGCTGCTGCCGGCGGCGCTGCGCGCCGCGGCAGACCGGCAGGGAGCCTGCCACGCCCGTGACACGCGGTCAGATCGTCATGTTCATCACGTCGCGCACCTCGTCGAGGGTCGCGCTCGCGAACTTGCGCGCCTCGTCGATGCCCTTGCGCAGCACGCTCCGGATGTAGTCGGGGTTCGCCTCGAGCTCGGCGCGCTTCGCACGGTGCGGGGCGAGGTAGTCGTTCAGGCTCTCCGCGAGCAAGGCCTTGAGCTTCCCCGCGCCGCCGTCGCCGATCGAGTCGGCGATCTCGCGCTGGTCCCTTCCCGTGGAGAGCGAGAGCAGCGTGAGGAGGTTCGCGACCTCGGGGCGGTTCTGGGGGTCCCAGGTGATCACGCGCTCGGAGTCCGTCCTGGCCTTCTTGATCAGGCCAGCCGTCTCGTCGGCGGTGGCGCTCAGCAGGACGGCGTTGTTGCGGCTCTTGCTCATCTTCTGCGAGCCGTCGAGGCCGAGGACGACCGGTGTCTTGCTCAGGAGCGGCTGGGGCTCGGGGAACACGGCCTTCTTCGAGGCGAAGCGCTCGTTGAAGCGGCGCGCGATCGTGCGGGTGAGCTCGAGGTGCGGCAGCTGGTCCTTCCCGACCGGCACGACGTTGCCCTTGCAGAACAGGATGTCCGCGGCCTGGTGCACCGGATAGGTGTACATGCCGGCGTTGATGCGGCTGAGCCCAGCGGCCTGGATCTCTTCCTTGACGGTCGGGTTGCGGTCGAGCTCGGCGTTCGTGACGAGGGTGAGGAACGGGAGGAGGAGCTGGTTCAGCTCGGGAACGTGGCTGTGCGGGAAGATGAATGTCTTGCCGTCCTCCGGGTCGATGCCCGCTGCGATGTAGTCGATCGTCAGCTGCTTGATGTTCTCGGAGATGTTCTCGAAGGTGTCGCGGTCGGTGAGCACCTGGTAATCCGCGATCAGGATGAAGGTGTGGACCCCGAGCCGGTGAAGGCGCACGCGGTTCTGGAGGGAGCCGAAGAGGTGCCCGACATGGAGCCGCCCGGTGGGCCGGTCGCCGGTCATGACCCGGTATTTCCCGGGATTCGCGATCAGATCGGCCTCGAGCTTGGCGCTCCGATCGAGCGCGGCCTCGTAAGTTCCTGAGTATATCTCGTCCATGCTGGGTCTCCTGTGACGGCGGCACTCTACGGGAAAACGCCCGCCTTGTCCTGGGCCCACGGGGGCGGGGCGGGCTCGCCGGTTCGAACGACCGGAGCGTGAGCGCGCGCGGCGGCTCGCCGAGGTGGCGTCGCGCCGGGCGGTTCCGTGCTGCGGTGAATGCCCACCGGGCCGAAGGCACCTGAGGGCGGCGGAGGGAAATGACGATGAAACTATCGATGTCGAGGCTCGGGAGCGTCCTCGCCGGCGGGCTGGCGATGCTGCCCACGGGCGTCGCGCGGGCGGACGGCGCGCCGTCGTGGGAGAGCGTGCCGCCCATGATCACCCCGCGGGGCGAGCACACGGCCACGGTGCTCCAGGATGGCCGGGTGCTCGTCGCGGGTGGGTACACGGAGGTGGACGAGGTGGGGCTGTACACCGACGAGAACACGGCGGTGAGCCTCCGGGAGGTCGAGATCTACGATCCGGCGACCAGGACGTGGTCGCCCGCGGCGCCGCTCTCCCACGGCCGCAGCGGACACGCGGCCATCCTCCTTCCGAGCGGCCAGGTCCTCGTGGCCGGCGGCCGGGGACGAAGCATGTGGTCCTACGCGCCAGAGCTCGCCTCGGCAGAGATCTACGACCCGATGAGCGACACGTGGACGCTCGTGGGGCGGTTGCGCCTGCCCAACCCCTCGCCGTCGATGATGCTCGCCGGCGGCAGGCCGGTGCTGGTCGGCATGGCCTCGTCGGAGCTCGAGATTTTAACCCCCGAGCTGGACGCGGCCGTCTATGACCCGGAGTCGCGCAGCTGGACCAGACTCCCGCTATGCGAGGCCCAGTCCAGACTCACCCCCATGACCGCGACGCTGCTCCACGACGGCCGGGTGATGGCGGTCGGGATCGACTGCAGCCTCTATGACCTGGAGACTCGCCTCTGGACCGTGGAGCTCGGGGCCGTGCTGGCGACGGGGGGGTACGCTTACCCTGACGCGACGACGCTCCCGGGCGGCGGTGTCCTGGTCGTGGGAGGTACCCAATACGGTCCGGACCCGGAGGTTCACGCCTTCTCGCAGATCTACCTCCCGCAAGACGACCGCTGGGAGGCGACACCCGGGCCGTATGCTCCGGCCTCGACGCCGTGCCGGCCGAACAGCTCGAGCATCCGGGGGACGCGCACATCGCTGGTCCCGAGCGGGAGGGTGCTGCTGACCGGGGGTGTGGAGCCCTGCCGCCCGAGGGACTCGTCAGAGTTCATCGTTCCCTTCTACGCGACCATGGCGCTCTTCGATGAGGCGACCCGCGCCTGGTCGAGCCTCGACGTGGAACCGCCGGTCACGATGGCGCGCGCGTACCATTCCTCGACGCTCCTCAGGGACGGCAGCGTGCTCGTCGCCGGCGGGTACGTCGGCGCCTCGACCCCGACGGCGTCCGCCGTGCTCTTCCGCGAGCGATCGCAGCTCGGCGCGAGCTGTGACGCGGACAGCGATTGCGGGAGCGGCTTCTGCGCGGATTCGGTCTGCTGCGACGCGCGCTGCGCCGGCCCCTGCGACGCCTGCGCGACCGCCTCGGGCGCGCCGCAGGACGGCGTCTGCGCGCCGCTCACGGGCGTCGCCTGCGACGACGCGGACGCTTGCATCGCGGGGGGCGTCTGCGAGGCAGGGGCGTGCGTCGGCGGCGCTGCCGCGCCGGATGGGACGCCGTGCAGCGACGGCGACGCGTGCTCGACGGCGAGCGCTTGTGTGGGGGGCGCCTGCGTGGGGTCGAGCCTCGCGGTGTGCGTGCCCGCCGACGAGTGCCACGAGGCGCCGGTGTGCGACCCCGCGGCCGGGTGCGCGGCGCCCGCGCCCGCGACGCCTGACGGTACGCCTTGCGATCATCCCGGCACCGAGGAGGGGTGGCGAGAAACGGG
Source organism: Sorangium sp. So ce406 (assembly GCF_051474675.1). NCBI lineage: Bacteria > Pseudomonadati > Myxococcota > Polyangiales > Polyangiaceae > Sorangium > Sorangium sp. So ce406. The sequence goes on from NZ_CP150340.1 coordinate 4,701,632, forward strand.
TCGGATGGGCATCTTCGTTGGAGGCAATCCCACGGTGCTCCCGGACGGGACGGTCCTTGTGATCGGCGAGGGCGTGCTCGACAGCCGGACCGGGAGTGAGACGGTCTGGGTCCGTTACGATCCGAGCACGGGCGCCTGGCAGCCGGCCAGAGCGGTCGGTGGCTTGCGCTATGCGATGACACCCACGCTGCTCCAGGACGGGACGGTCCTTGTGATCGGCCGGGGCTCGCTCTGGGCCCCCTCGCCGACGATGCGATTCGACCCGGCGACGGGCGTGTGGACGCCGGCCGCGACCACAGCCGCGCCGCGCTTCGTGAGCACCGCCACGCGGCTCCTGGATGGCCGGGTCCTCGTCGCCGGCGGCGACCAGTCGGGCAGCTACGGCGGCATCCACGTCGAGATCTACGATCCGGTCGCCGACACGTGGGCCCCGAGAGCGCCCTTGAACGTGCCGCGGGCGCGCCACACGGCAACGTTGTTACCGGACGGCCGGGTCCTCGTCGCGGGCGGCGAGGATCGAAGGTCCCTGCTGGCGAGCGCCGAAGTGTACAGCCCGGCGAGCGACACGTGGACCCCCGTCGCCCCGATGGGCTGGGGTCGCTCGGAGCACACGGCGACGCTGCTCCCGGACGGCCGGGTGCTCGTCGTCGGAAGCACCGGCGATGAGAGCGGCAAGACGGCCGAGATCTACGATCCGGCGAGCGACACGTGGACCTCGGCGGGGGAGATGGCGACGGCACGGAAGTCCCATGGAGCGGTGCTCCTCTCCGACGGCAGGGTCCTGGTGGTTGGCGACTCGCAAGACTCGGACGACGGCGCGGTCGCCGCCGAGATCTATGATCCGGCGAGCGGCACCTGGGCGCTCGGGCCGGCCCTGGACGTGATGATCAACAGTCACGCGACGGCGCGGCTCGACGACGGCCGTGTCCTGATCGCCGGCGGCCGCGCCGGTAGGTCGAAGTACTACGTGACCTCGGGGTATCAGTTTATCGACAATGCGTGGCTCTATGTCCCCGCGCAGCCCGCGTCGCGCGGGGCGTGCCAGGCGGGCGCCTGCGTGCCGGGCGAGGGCGGGGGCAGTGGCGGCGCAGGCGGCGAGGGCGGCACGGGAGGCGATGGTGGCACCGGGGGACACGCCAGCGGCGAAGGCGGCCCCGGGGGACACGCCAGCGGCGAAGGCGGCGGGGACTCCACCGGCCCCGGCGGCGGCGCGGCGGGGCACGCCGGCGGCGACGGCGGCGCAGGCGGCGCAGGCGGCGCCGCCACCGGCGGCGGCGGCGATGCCAGCGGTGGTGGTGGCGGAATCACGAGCAGCGGCCATGGCGGCGGGCCCAGCAGCAGCGGCGGCGGCACCGGCTCCAGCAGCGACATCGGGGCCGGCGGCGGTGCCGCCGGTGGCCACGGCGGCGATACCAGCCATGAGGGTGGCGCCCCATCCACCACGACCGTCACGGCCGGCGCAGGCAGCGACGCCTCGGCGAGCACGGGCGCCAGCACGACCGGCGCGCAGAGCAGCGGCGGCGATCCGCCGAGCGCAGGAGGGGGCGGCGGCTGCCGCATGACGCCGGGCAGCCAGCCGGCGATGGCCTGGCTGCTCGCCCTCGGGGCGCTCGCCTCCACGCGGCTACGACGGCGCTCCGAGAGCGTCCGCCGCCCCACGTGATCCGCCGCTCCACGTGAGCAGCGCCGCCGCGCTCATGCTCCAGCGCCTCGCCAGGGTCGCTCGTCACGCCGATGCGGCCTCGCGCACCTCGTCGCTCGCGTGGGTGCGGAATCCCACGCTCGCTACCAGAGCGTCGCCGTGGTCAGCGCGAAGAAGATCACGTACGCGATGTTGAACCCCGCGCCCTCGGTGTACTCGCGCGCCCGCGCGGGCAGGGCACGCTTCGCGGCGAGCCAGACCAGGGTGGCGGCGACCGGGTTGACCGCGGCCATCCAGGTGGGGAAGGCGGTGCGCCCGCTCGCCACCACGGCCGAGAACCAGAGCGACGCGACGAGCGTGCAGAGGAAGATGACGGCATACCCGAGCTGCATGACGCCGTGCTGGCGCTCCAGGACGGCGAAGAGCGCGTCCCTGGCGGGGCCGCCGGCGCGGAGCGCCTGCGCGGTCTCGCCCAGGTAGATGAACGATCCGTGGACGAACGGGCCGACAGCGATCGCATACGCGAAGAGCAGCGCCGGCGGCAGCGCCCACGCCACGCCCGCCGGGCGGAGCCCCTGGTAGATCGGATAGACGCCGGCGAGCACCAGCGGCGCGGCGAACACGCCGAGGAGCCCACCCCAGAGGAGCCGCCTCGGCGGGAGGATGGACAGGTTGGCCAGGAGCGCCGCGCGCCGCCGCAGCTCGGGGCGCGCCACCGTGTCGATCGGCAGGGGGACGCCGCGGGTCGGGCCGACCTTCGGCGCGAGCAGGAACACATCGCCGACCGCGTAGATCAACGATCCGAGGGCCGCGAACAGGCCGCTGATACGAACGAACGGGAGGACGTCACTATCCATCGTGGGTCTCGCCTGCAGAGGCACCCTGCCGGTGCGCCCCGCCGAGGCTGCAAGCATGCGTAGGGAAGGGGAAGACGATCGCACCAGTCTAGAGCGCCATCAGAGTGAAACACCCAGGAATGAAGAGATTTGAACCACAGAGGCACAGAGGACACAGAGGAACAACAAAAAAACTCTGTGCCCTCTGTGCCTCTGTGGTTCGTTTTCTTCTCGGGGTTTCACCTGTTCCGTGTCCTGGAACAGCCTGGCGCGGAGTGTGGCACGCCGGCGTTACGTGACGGTTTCTGTGCAGGTGCAATTTTCGCTCCACATCGCAAATCTTCGCCCGCTGCGCCGGGCTCGCGATCCTCGTGTGCAGGGTTGGTTCGGGTTGGGCCGGCCCGGGGCGGAGCGGCTGCTCCTGATGTCGCCTGCTCGAGGGGGGTGTTAGGCTCGCCGGCGTCGAGAGGGCGCGGCGCGGTGCCGTGCCGGGAGGTCATTCGATGTCATCCGTCAGGGGGTTCACCCTCGATCTGTCGCGAATCGAAACCGTTGGACAGGGCCTCGTCCGGCCCGAGTGCGTGATCGCCGAGCCCGACGGCACGCTCTGGACCTCGGACGCCCGCGGCATCGCGACGCGCATCGATCCCGACGGACGGCAGGCGACGCTCGGCCCCGACGTGGGCGAGCCGAACGGCATCGCGATGGATCGGCAGGGCAACCTCATCGTCGCCGCCCTGTCCGGCGGCAAGGTCCACAAGCTCCACCGCGACGGCCGGTCCGAGGTCCTCCTCGACTCCATCGACGGCAAGCCGCTCGGCGCCGTGAACTTCTGCTTCGTCGACTCGCGGGATCGCCTCTGGATCTCCGTCTTGACACGGCAGCTTCCGTGGTGGAACGCGGTCGTGGGCAACATCCGCGACGGGTACATCGTGCTCGTCGACGAGAAGGGCCCCCGCATCGTCGCCGACAACCTCAGCCTGACGAACGAGGTGCGCCTCGACGCCGACGAGCGGTTCCTCTACGCGGTCGAGACCGTCCCCGGCCGCCTCATCCGCTTCCCCGTGCGCGACGACGGCAGCCTGGGCGAGCGCGAGCAGTTCGGGCCGGACAGCCTCGGTATCGGCGGGCTCATGGATGGATTCGCCTTCGACGCCGAGGGCAACATCTGGGTGGTCGCCGTCTGCCGCAACGGCGTTTCGGTGGTCTTCCCCGACGGCAGCTACCAGACCGTCTTCGAGGATCCGCGCCCCGCGACCCTCGAGGAGCTGACCGTGAAGCTCAGGAGCGGGACCATCGAGCCGATGGATCTCGGCGCCTGCGCGGGGAACACCCTGCAGCTCCCCACGAGCATCGCGTTCGGCGGCCCCGATCTCCGCACCTGCTACATGGGGTCTCTCGCCATGTCGCGGCTCATCTCGTTCCGCGCGCCCGTCGCGGGGCTCCCGCTCGCGCACATGAGGTGATCTCGCCATGCCTCGCGTTCACCTCGTCACCACCGGCGGCACCATCGCGAGCCGCGTCGACCCGAAGACCGGGGCCGCGGTGCCCGCCGTCCGCGCGGAGGAGCTCGTCGCGGACGTCCCCGCGCTCGCCCGCGTGGCCGACATCGCGGTCACCGAGTTCTGCCTGGAGAGCAGCTGGAACCTCGGCCCGGACCGGATCGCGGCGCTCGCGCGCGTGGTGCGCGGGCTCACCGCCGATCCCGCGGTGAGCGGCGTCATCGTCACCCACGGCACGGACACCCTGGAGGAGACCGCATTCGCGCTGGATCTGCTGCTCGACGGGGAGACCCCGGTGGTGCTCACCGGCGCGATGCGGGACGCGAGCACGGCGGGCACCGACGGCCCGCGCAACCTCGTTTCCGCGGCGCGGATCGCGGTCGAGCCCGCGGCGCGCGGGCTCGGCGTGCTCGTCGCGCTGAACGACGAGATCCACGCCGCGCGGTGCGTGATGAAGACCCACACGACCGCGATGAACACGTTCGCCTCGCCGGGCGCGGGGCCGCTCGGCTCGGTCGACGGCGAGGGCGTGCGCATCCACGCGCGCCCCGCGAGGACGCCGACCTTGCCGCTCGTCGACCCCGAGCCGCGCGTCTACCTCGTCAAGATGGCGTCCGGCATGGACGATCTCCTCCTCCGCGCGCTCCTCGACGCGAGGGCGCGCGGGGTGGTGATCGAGGGCTCGGGCGCGGGGAACGTCTGCGGGAGCTGGGAAGACGCGATTCGCGATCTCGTGAAGGCGGGCACCCCGGTCGTGCTGAGCTCGCGCTGCCCCGGCGGCCGGGTCACGCCGACGTACGGCGCGCCCGGCGGCGGGCGGCGGCTCCGGGACCTCGGGGTGATCCCCGCGGGCGCGCTCTCGGGCCCCAAGGCGCGGCTCGCGCTGATGTTCGCGCTGGGCGCCGGGCTCGACGCCGCGGGCCTACGCGCGTATCTCGAGCGGCTTGGCGGGTGACCCGTCGCCCCTCGGCTGCGGGGCGCGCCGCTCGTCGCCGGCGCCCTGCCGCTTCAGCTTCTCCTCGACGCGCGTGCCCTTGAAGAAGCTCGCGTTGGCCTCCGTGTAGAGCTTGTACGGGTTCTCGAACACGTAGGCCTTGAAGTCCTCGGCGCTGATCACGCCCTCCTCCACGAGGTGCCAGCTCTCCGCGAGCGCCTCGGTGAGATCGGGGACGTCCCAGTGGCCGACGTCCGAGGAGTAGATGGCGTTGATCTTCGCGCCGAGGGGGTTCGCCCTGGCGTTGAAGGCGGAGGCGATCGTGCGGTCGTCCGACTCGGACCCGAAGAAGAAGTTGTTCACCCAGCGATCGCGGATGTCCTCGATCTTCTCGATGCCCGCCGCCGCGAAGTCGTTGCGGTGCTCCGGCCCAGGCTGGCGCGCGTCGCTCGTGTACCCGGCGCCCAGCGTGTCCGCGATGAGCTGCTCGCCCTCGATCGAGCGGCCCTTCACGAGATCCCCGCCGTACCGCCGGAACAGCTCGCTCAGGAGCGCGCGGTCGGTCGCGGCCGGGTCATAGTGCTTGAGGCCCTCCGGGCCGCGCTTCTGGAACCGGTCCACGAGGTGGATGTAGACCCGCGCGCCCCAGTCCGCGCCGCCCTCGAGCATGCCGATGCGCAGCCCCGGGAAGCGGCGCGTGACGCCCCCGAAGAACAGCGCCTTGGCGAACGCCTCCGAGCCGTCGGCGAAATGGCCGATGTGGTTGTTCATGTAGTTGCTGATCGACGAGCGCCCCGTCCAGCCCTGGCTCCCGTAATGGGTGAGCACGGGCACGCCGAGCTCGACCACCTTCGCCCAGAAAGGATCGTAGTCGTGCTCGCTGTCGATACCGTAGAAATCGATGTACGTCGCGTACTTGGCGATCTCCGGGTGCTGGTCCGCGGGGTACTTCTCCGCGATCGCCTTGATGGGACGACGCACGCCGCCGGCGATGTTGATCGCCTTGAGGCCCAGCTTCTTGACGGCGAACTCCAGCTCCTCGATGCCCTCCTGCGGCGTGTTCAGCGGGATGCCGGCGACCGGGGTGAGGCGGTCGCTGTACTTGCGGAACAGGTCCGCGTGGTAGTGGTTGATCGCGCGCTGGAGCGCCTGCCGCTGGCCCGGATCCTTCACCGCCAGCGGCGCGAGGGTGTTGTTCGGGAACAGCACCGAGTAATCGGACCCCTGCTCCTCCAGGCGCTCGGCGAGCAGCGAGGGGAGGTGGTACGTGGCCACGTCCAGCGTGTTGCGCGTCACCCGCGCCCACCACGGCGACCTGACCGTGCGGTAGTGCTGCCGCTCCTCAGGCGTCTGCGCGTACCAGTCCTTGCCGCTGCTGTTCTCGGCGTTGCGGCGGCGGGAGCTCAGCGCCTTGCGCAGATCGTCGACGAGCTTGGCGCCGCCGTACGTGGCGACGAAGTCCTCGAGGGCCGGCGTGTAATCGTTGGTGTGGATGTCCGTGTCGATGACGGGATAGTCGAGCTTTTCCTTGACCGCCACGGAGGGCGAGGCCTTGAGACGAGCGATACGGTCGGTCATTGAAGACTCCGGAAAGGGCAGGGGGCGCGCCGAGGTCGCCGTTGTAAGGTCGATTCGTCGTACTGGCGCGCCGCACCGTGCAACGCGCGTGCCCCGGCGCCGCCGCCGACGACGACGCGCTCGCCGACTCTGGATTTCGGCGCTCCTGCCCCGCGCCCTGCCTGGATCCGCGCGTCGCCAGCCGCCACGCGGTGCTCGGATCCGAGCAGCGCCTCAGCGCCGCTGCTGCCTCAGCAGCAGCCCGGCGCGCCCGGGATCTGGGGGGGACCCGGCGCGACCGCGCGGGGGCGAACCGTCGCGAATCCGTGGCCCGGTGAGCCCGGCAGCTTCTCGACGCCCGCCGGCCCGGCTGGCCGCGGGAGGGCTGGGTGAGCAAGCGGCGCAGGGGGGCCAAGCGCCCGCCGCGCTCGGGCGAGCCGGCCGCGCGGCCGTCGCATCGCTCGACGCGCAGCGCGCTGTCGCGATCGGATGACGGATTGTCGTGATCGGATTGGCGTGAGTGGGCCCGCGGACGTAGATCGGGTGCAGACGGACCGGACACGCCGTTGGTGTCACGCCGATCCGTCCCGTCCTAGAATTCCACCAACCGTTCAAGGAGAAAGCCCTATGTCTCGATCGGTCCAGGAGACCAACCCCCCTGCACAGCAGGAGGCCATGGCACAAACTCAGATCGAGAAGGTCCTGCAGACCATCGCAGATAGCTTCCGTGTGTCGTTGCGCTCGCCGATCTTGCATTCGCCGGCAGAGCACGCCTTGACCTACGAAGATGTCACCTTCCCGTCGCAGGACGGCGTGCCGCTTGAAGGCTGGTTCATCCCGGCGTCCGGCTCCGACAAGATCATCATCGCGAACCACCCGCGCTGGTTCAGCCGTTCCGGGCTTCCGTCACATCTGGAGCCTTGGAGGTCGCTCGGCGCCGCAACCGGCAACGATTTCGAGGTGAACTTCGTACCGGACTACAAGATCCTCCACGACGCCGGCTACAACGTGCTCGCCTACGACCTTCGCAACTTCGGCCACAGCGGTGCCGCCAACGGCGGCATCTTCACCGTGGGACGCTTCGAAGCCCGCGACGTCATCGGCTCGTTGAGCTACGTGCGCAGCCGCCGGGACCTGCGCGACATGGCCATCGGTCTGTTCAGCCGCTGTGTGGGCTGCAATGCCACCATGTTCGCCATGACGAAACACCCGGAGGCATTCGATGGTGTCCGCTGCATGGTCTCGCCGCAGCCCCTCTCCGGCCGCGTCGCGCTCGAGCGGGCGCTGGAACGACTCGGAATTCCGGCCGACCGCATCGACGACCTGGAGGAGCGTATCAGGCTTCACACAAGCTTCAAGCTGGACGACTTCTCGCCAGTCCCGTGGGCGAAAAGCGTCATGGTCCCGACGCTGCTGTACCAGGTCCGCGACGATCTCTACACCAGGCCGGATGACGTCCAGGCGATATACGACAACATCCCGATTGTCCAGAAAAAGCTGTTCTGGATCGAAGGGACCACGCGGCGGTGGGACGGATACACCTACTTCGCGAAGGACCCGAGCCAGATGCTCGAATGGTTCGACACGTACATGAAGTGACGCGTCACTGCGCGACGCAGTTCTCCACCATCGATTCCCAGACTGCATCTCCGGTGGCGATGCTACCGGCAGCGGTGGGGTGGATTCCATCTTGCGTGTAGTCGTTGTGTCCGTTCCATACCGGACGAAGGTCCAGCCAGTAGCACTTCGGTGCCGTGAGCCCGTCGCACAGCTCCTTCATCTTCGGTCGGAGCGTGTCGAGGCAGGACTTGAGCGACGCAAACTGGTTTCCGATGGGGTCTGGATAGAAGAAATAGAGCACCTTCTCGACGTTGTCCTCCGCCATGGTCTCGAACAGGGACTCCGCCGCCGCGAGGGCTCCGTCGCCGTCCCCTCTCAGCAAGCAGTCGTTCCCGCCCCCGTCCATCAGCACGTACTTGATCATGCCGTTCTCCGCGGCCTTGCGGTACTGGCTGGGGATCTGATCGTTGGCCAGCGTCGTGCCGCTGACCGAGTTGTCGATGTAGCGCTCGCCCTCGGCGAGGGAGCCGTTCGCCTTGGCCTGCTTCTCGATCTGCTGCGTGATGCCGTGCGTCGCGGCGATGAATGATTCGCCGATGACCGCGACCTGATTTCCCCTGGTCTGGCCCTTGACGCACGCGTCCGCGCCGCCGGTCGTGACGCTCGTCTCTCCGCTGCTGGTCGAGCTGCTGGCCTCCGCGGTGCCTGCGCCACCGCTGCCCGAGGTGCTCACGGCGGGTGAGCCGCCGGCTCCGCCAGGGTCCATACCGCCCGTGCCGACCGTGACCGTGGACCCCGGGCCGCTGGTGGCCCCGTCCGTGGTGCCTCCGCTGGTCGAGGTCGTACCACCGTCACTGGCCTCACCGCAGGCGTAGAGGCCGATGCTCAGGAGACCGAGAACGCTCAGATTCGTGGCGACGTAGCGGCGTATTGATCGCATTTCATTTCTCCAGGTTCCGCTTGGTGTCGAGGCTCCAGGGCGCGAGAGACCCTCATTTGCCCTGTGTCAACGACGTATCCATGCATCGAAGGGACGGCGTTCACTCCACGGCTTGGCGGGGGGATGCCAAGCGAGGTGATTGCCACGACTTCGTACCCGAGCCACCCGGAGCGAGGTATAGGTATACTCGCCTATGCATCGATTCGAGACGTCACGCTCGCATTGGTGGACTGAACAATTCGGGCGAGAGTCGAATTCGGTGTTCGCCGAAAACTACGAGGCTTGCCGTGCGTCGGCCGTCCAGCCGCCGGCCAGCGCGCCGCAGACCAGCCCGGCGAGAGCGCCTGACTCCGGTCAGGCGCCCGCGATGAAGCTGTCCTGGTAGGCCGGGTCCTCGACGGCGAGCGCGGCCGGCGTGGCCGTGAGCGGGCGGGTCGTGTCGAGCATGACCGCGAGCTCGCTCGTCTCGCGGCTCCCGAGGCTCGCCTCGTAGGCGCCGGGGTGCGGCCCGTGCGGGACGCCGGCCGGGTGGTGCGAGATGCTGCCGGGGCCGACGCCGCGGCGCGAGGTGAAGTTGCCGCGGCAGTAGAAAAGGAACTCGTCGCAGTCGACGGACGAGTGAGGATAGGGGCAGGGGACCGCCTCCGGGTGGAAGTCGACCGGGCGCGGCACGAAGCTGCAGACGAGGGCGCCGCGCGCGGCGAACGTGCCGTGCCAGTCGGGCGGCAGGTGGACGAGCCCGACGCGCGGCTGGAAGCTCAGGATCGGGAACGCGAACGGGTACACCGTCCCGTCCCAGCCGACGACGTCGAGCGGCGAGCGCTCGCAGGCGAAGCCGTGGAACGCGCCGCCGCGCTTCACGACGAGCGCGCGGATGCCCTCGTCGAGGGGGCCGACGAACGTGGGCCGCCGGAAGTCGCGGTGCGAGTACGGCGCGTCCATCCGGAGCTGGCCGACCTCGTTGCGCCACTGGCGCGGCAGGTGGAGGCCCGCGGCCTCGATCGTGAGCCACCGCTGGGGCGCGGCGTCGGGGAGGAAGCGGTAGAAGAGCCCCTTCGGGACGACGACGTAATCGTCCTGCTCGAAGCGCAGGTCGCCGAGCATCGTGCGCAGGACGCCGCCGCCCTGAACGATGAAGAACAGCTCGTCGGCGTCCGCGTTCGCGAAGTACACCGGATCGGCGGCGTCGGGCTCGGCGACCCCGATCACCACGTCGTCGTTGAAGAGCAGCGGCGCGCGGCAGTCGATCGCGGGCCCGCCGCGCCGCGGCAGGTCCTGCGACCGGTAGTGCCGCTTCGCGAGCGGGCGCGGCGGCGCGGCGACAGGCAGCGCGAAGCCGTGCTCGGCCGGCGCTGCCCGGTGCTCGTGCGGCCGGCGCTCGTGGTAGGCGATCGTGTAGGGGCCGTCGAAGCCCTCGCGCGTCAGGCACTCCTCGTAGCGCAGCTCCCCCGCCTCGCCCCGCAGGGCGATGTGGTGCTTGCGGGGGACGGTGCCCGCGACGACGCGGTCGAGCATCAGCCGTGCCCCTCCGCCTTCTGCTGCCGCTCGATGCTCTCGAACAGCGCGCGGAAGTTGCCGGCGCCGAAGCCGCGGTCGCCCTTGCGCTGGATGAGCTCGAAGAAGAACGGTCCGGCGTCGGGATCGCGGTGCGTGCCGGCCGACTCCTTGAGGAAGATCTGGAGCAGGTACGACCGCGCGCCGTCGCCGTCCACCAGCACCTCGAGCTCGCGCAGTGCCGCGACGTCCTCGTCGATCTGCTCGATGCCGAGCTGCCGCACGCGCTCGGGCAGCATGTCGTAGTAGGCGGGCGGGGTCGGCATGAACTCCACGCCCCGCGCGCGCATGCCGCGCACGCCCGTGAGGATGTCGTCCACGGCGAGCGCCACGTGCTGCACCCCGTCGCCGCGGTGCTCCTCGTTGAAGACGTTGATCTGCGAGCTCTTGAAGTGCGGGCGGTAGGGCTCGTTGTTGGCGAACTTCACGCCCGAGCCCGGGTCCCACATCACGGCCGAGCGCAGGCCCGAGCCGTGGCCTGTGTCCCTGGCGACGTCGTTCGTGTGAAACGCGATCTTCCAGAACGGCTCGAGCCCGAGCACGTGCTCCATCCAGAGCAGGGCGGGCGCCATGGTCTGGAAGTTCGAGGTGATGTGATCGAACCGGGCGATCCCGAACCGGTTCTCGCCGCCGCGCGGCGCGTCGTAGGCCACGCAGCCGGGGAACAGCGCGGTGTAGCCGCGCCGCTCGACGAAGCGGAAGGTGGTGTCCCCGAACGGCGTCGTGATCGAGAACGAGGCGAAGGTGCCGCCGCCGTCGGTCGCGCGGTGGATCTCGTCGATCGGCGTGCCGCCGCGGCCGTCGAGCAGCCGGAAGGCGCGGTCGATGTCCTCGACCTCGAAGACGATCGTGCCCACCCCGTCGGGGTGCTTGCGCAGGTAGCGCCACGCCCGCCCGCCCTCGCCGAGCGGCTGCGAGCAGACGATGGCGCACTCGCCGGCCTGGAAGACGACCGACCGCTGCGCCGCCGCCGCGTTGAGCTCGGGCGAGCTCGCGGCGGTCTCCTGGAAGTCGAGCTTCTCCGTGTAGAACCTGCGGCTCCGCTCGAGGTCGCGCACATAATAATGCAGCGCCTCCACCCGCTTGATGCCTATCGACTCGACCTTTGTCATTTCAGTCCTCCGTCGCGAGGGGGCCGGCCGTCGAGCATGGGCCGCTTCGCCGGGGCGCTCATCCGGACACCACCCGCTGCGCGATGCGCCCGAACAGGCTCTCTCCCGAGCGACTCAGCATCTCGATCATGATCGTGTCTCCCGGTCTCATGAAGGGCGTCCTCGCCGCCCCGTGCTCGAGGATCTCGAGCGTGCGCTTCTCGGCCAGGCACGACACGCCGCGCGCCGGATCCCGGTTCGAGACGGTGCCGCTGCCGAGGATCGTCCCGGCCGTGAAGCTGCGGGTCCTGGCGATGTGCTCGATGAGGTCGAAGAACGAGAAATGCATCTCCGGGCCCGCCTCGGGATCGCCGATGAGCGCGCCGTTGTAGGTCGAGCGGAGCCGCAGGTGGACGCGCCCGTCGCGGAGCGCGTCGCCGAGCTCATCGGGCGTGATCGCGAACGGGGAGAACGCCGTGGCCGGTTTCGAGCTGAAGAACCCGAAGCCCTTCGCGAGCTCGGCGGGCACGAGGTTGCGCAGCGTCACGTCGTTGGCCAGCAGGAACAGGCGGATGTGCCGGTGGGCCTCGTCGCGGCGCGTGCCCTGCGGGGTATCGCCGAGGACGGCGCAGACCTCGGCCTCGAAATCGAGGCCCCAGGCCTCGTCGCGCAGGACGATGTCGTCGGTCGGCCCGAGCAGGACGCCGGAGCCGCCCTGGTAGACCAGCGGATCGGTCGTGAGCGTCTCGGGCGGCTCGGCGCCGCGCGCCTTGCGCACGAGCACGATGTGCTGGATGTACGCCGACCCGTCGATCCACTCGTACGCGCGAGGCAGGGGCGCGGCGAGCTCTTCCACGGCGAGCGGGGCCACGCCCGCGCCGCCGCGCTCGATGTCGTCCGCGATGCGCCGGAGCGCGGGCTCGGCGCGCTCCCAGTCGTCGAGCGCGGCCTGGAGCGTGGGGAACGCGCTGCCAGCCGGCGCGCAGGCGAGGCCGTCGCGGCTGACGACGACGAGCGTGCCGTCGCGGCCGGGGCCGCGGAGAGAGGCGAGCTTCATGCGGGTGCGAGCTCCTCGTGCGTCACGGTGATCCCATCATTTCTGCAGCTGGACACCGAGGAACAGGGCATTCCCTTTCACCCCCGACAGATCGCTCCGTTGATAGCCGAGCGCCACGCGCGCTGCGTGCCCTTCGATGATGTAGCCCATCTGGGCATCGATGAGCAGATAGGGGTCGGCGTTCTTCAGCTTCGCCTGTTGCAGCCGGACCAGGGGCTGCAGCTTGCCGACGCCGATGTTGTTCGGCGTGAGGTAGCTCGCGAGGGCAAAATAGGAATGGTCGAACCTCTCGAAATCGCCAAAGTACTTGTAAAATGCGCCTTCGAGCGTGAGCGTGCCCGCTGTGTCGAGGTTCTTTTCGAACAGGAGATCGGCGTTGACCTCCATGTAGGTGTCCTTGCGCGGGACGCCTGGAGGCGTGTCCGGCGCGGGGGGCGGCAGCGACTCGACCGAGCCTTCCTTCTGCACTTCACCTGCCACGCCGAGCGCGAGGATGCTCTTCTCTCCGAGGTACGTGGACTTCTGGTAATAGGCTGGCTCCGGGTCGAGCAAGCTCACGTTGAGCCTCGCCGTGTAGAGCGGGCTCACCGCAGAGTCATGCAGGTTGAAAGCGCCCACGTAATATTTGAACAGCCCGCCCGCCACCTTGCCCCAGGCGGTCACCCCATCGTTGCGCCCGAGAGGCCCCTGTCTTGGACCGATCGGCGGGGCATAGGGCTCGAAGAACCCGGGATAGTTCCACGGCCCCATCGACCACGGCCCGGAGAAGGCGGAGCGATCCGACGGCACGATCATCCGGCCGATCCAGACGTTCAGCAGATCATGAAACTGGAACTTGGCGATGACGTCACGGAGAGTAGCGCTGCCCGCGATGTTGCCCCCGGTCGGGGTCGGGCCGAACTGCGCGACGATCGCGCCCTGCAACCCGATGAACCGGTTGATCTCGCCTGAGAACGACAGATCCAGCTCTCCGTCCCCGAGCAGCCGGTCCATCTTCTCGCGCGCGCCGGGGTTCTGCAGGCGACCTCCGACCCGCGCCCAGGCCGCGACGCTGATCGGCTTCTTCCATGGCTCCTCCGCCGCCGGCGGCGCCGGCGGGGCCGGGACCGTCACGGCAGCGCCTTGCAGCGCCGGCGCGGCAGCTTCCGCAGGCGGCGCAGGCGCCGCGCTCGCGTCTGTGGAAGGGCTCGCGGGCTCGGCCGCGGGCTCCGCGATCGGCGGGTCTTCGCCCGTGGGCGCCGGCGCTGCTTCGGGCTGCGCTTGTGCCCGCGCCAAGCTATCGAAGGATGTGATGCCGAGGATGACGGCCAGGAACCCCGCGCCAACCTCGCCCCGACGTCTCGACGCCCTCGTCCTTATGCTCATGCGTTCTCCGTGGTGTGCTCATCAATAGAACGGCCGCGCGCACCTCGCGGTCGAGCGGCGGCCGCCGTTCTCCGCGCCCCCTTCGCGCCAGGCCAGCCGAGGTCTCGAGGGGCTGAGCCACGATCGCGCGCCTAGCGGACCTCGTAAACCGTGAGCCGCACCCGGTCGGCCAGCCGCTCTCCCACGGACAGGGCCAGCACGGCGTTCAGCCGCAGAAGCCCCGGCGCCGAGGTGCGCATGCGGATGGCGGTGCGGAAATAGTAGAGCCCGGGGTCCACGGCCTCGCCGCGCCCGAGCGCCGCCAGCACGTCCGGCGGCCCGGAGCGGACGCCCTCGGAGAGGATCTCCACCGTCCCATGGCCGGCGATGTCGAGGATGTAGTGGGCGGAGATCTCCATCCGCCCGTCGGCCCAGATCGTCTGCCAGTCGCCGCCCGGCAGCACCCGGCCCTCGAGGCCGCCGGCCACCGTACCGCCGACGATGGGGATGAAGCGACGGCAGGGCGGGTTCGGCGTGATGGTGACCGGCGGATCCACCGCCACCTCGAGCGTCATCAGGGGAACGAGGGGCGGGCTCACGCGAGCGGCTCCGAGGCGCGCTTCAGGCCGGTCAGCACCTTGTAGCGGGCGGCGATGGACTCCAGCTCGCCGGGGGCGAAGACGTCCTCGATACGCTCGAAGCCGTCGGGCGCGCGGTCCTGGGCGATCTGCATGCACTGCTCCGGACCGTTGCCGCGGTTGGCCGCGACGATGGCGGCGGTGGCGGGCAGGCGCTCGGCCTCGTAGGCGGCCAGCGCTTCCACCGGGTCGGCATGAGCGGCGAGCGCGCGGACCAGGGCGCGGGCGTCCAGGATGGCCTGGCTCGCGCCGTTGGAGCCGATCGGATACATGGGATGGGCGGCGTCGCCGAGCAGCGTCATGCGCCCGTGGCTCCAGCGCGGCAGCGGATCGCGGTCGACCAGCGGGAACTCGTAGATGGCATCGGCGCCCCGGATCAGGCCGGGCACATCCAGCCAGTCGAAGCGCCAGGCCTCGAACCTGGGCAGGAAGTCGGCCGGGTCGCCCCGCCGATTCCAGTCCTCCCGTCGCAGGCTCTCTGCGACGGCGAGCTCGGCGATCCAGTTGATCCTCTGCCGGCCGTCCGGCCCCGGCGGGCAGATGGGATAAGCGACGAACTTCTGGTCCTGATGGCCGGCCATGATCATGCTGGCGCCGGTGAGGAAGGGCGCCGCCAGCGTGGTCGCCCGCCACAGGATGCGGCCGCCATAGACCGGCGGCCCCTCGTCCGGATAGAGGCGGGCGCGCGCCGCCGAGTGGATGCCGTCGGCGCAGATCAGGAGGTCGGCAGGAACCTTCCGGGCCACGCCCTCGCGGTCGATGAAGCGCGCCACGATGCGGCCTTCGTCCTCCTCGTGGCCCGAGAGGCGCCTGTCGCAGATCACCCGGCCTTCGCCCAGCCGCTCGACGGCGGCGTCGAACAGCACGCCCTGCAGGGCGCCGCGGTGCAGGGAGATCTGCGGCGCGGCGTGCCCGGCGAAGCGGCCGCGCGGCTCGCCCCAGATGCGCTGACCGAAGCGGTTGAAATAGACGAGCTCGCGGGTCGCCACCCCCTGCGCCAGCAGGGCCTCGACAAGGCCCAGCTCGCCCAGCACCTCCCCGGCGTGGGGCAGGAGGTTGATGCCGACCCCGAGCGGCAGGATGGTGGGCGCGGCCTCGAACACCGTCACCTCATGGCCCGCGGCGTGCAACGCCAGAGCCGCGGCAAGGCCGCCGATCCCGGCGCCCGCGACGATCACCTGCATGAAGTCCTCCCGCAGCCTTGCGGCTCGACGCCGCCTAGTTGGTTAAGGGCCATGACAATTCATTGGACCCGACGTCGGCCGCCGTCGGCCGATCGATGTCGTCGGCAGGAGCCGCAGGTGACATCGACCCCGCGCGGGCGGCCCTCTCCTCAATCAGCGACATAGCGTCCGCGGAGGGTCATCACCGCCGCCGCCACCCCGGCCGACAGCACCACCGGCACCATGGCCATGGCCACGCCGGCGGGGCCCCAGCCCTGGCTCAGCAGGTGGCCCGCCACCAGCGGCCCGCCGATCGAACCCAGCCGGCCGGCGGCGATGGAGGCGCCGACGGCCAGCCCGCGCGCCTGCGCCGGGTAATAGAGCGGGATGATGCCGTAGAGCGAGTATTGCGCGCCCAGCAGGAAGAAGCCGGCCAGGCCGGCCAGCACCAGCACCGGCGCCAGGCTGCTGGCCCCCGCCAGCCCGAACAGCGACAGGGCCAGGGCGGGATAGGCCGCGATGATGGGAATGCGCGGCCCCAGCCGATCGACGAGCGTGCCGATGGCCCAGCAGCCGACGACGCTGCCGACGTTGAAGGCGAACGCGGCGCCGGCGCCGCCCACGCCGCCCAGGCCCTTGGCCGCCACCAGCGACGGCAGCCAGTTCAGCAGCAGATACAGCACGAGCAGCGTCAAGCCGAACATGAACCAGGCCAGCATCGTGATCAGCAGCCGGCCACCGCCGAAGAGCGCCTGCACGCTGTTCGGCCGCTCCGCGCCGCCGGACGCAGCCGGGCGGCTGTCGGGCATCAGCCGCGCCATGACCGGCAGCAGCAAGAGCGGCAGCACGCCGCCGACCAGGAAGATGCTCTGCCAGCCGAACCGCGCCAGGAAGCCGGCCGCGAACAGCGCCGCCAGCGCGCCGCCGGCCGGCATGCCGCTGAACATCAAGGTGGTCGTGCGGGTCCGCCGGTCGGGAGGGGCGATCTCCAGGGCGATGGCCACCAGGGTGGGCATCGCCGCCCCCAGGCCGGTCCCGGCCAGGAGCCGGTAGAGACCCAGCGACAGCGGTCCGCCCGCCACCACCGTGGCCAGCGTGAACAGGCCGAAGGCGCCGACGGCGATCATCAGCAGCGGCTTGCGGCCCATGCGGTCGGCCATCCAGCCGCCGCCGAGCGCCCCGCAGACCAGCCCCACCATGCCAGCCCCGAACACGACGCCCGCCTGCGCGGGCGTCATCCCGAGGGCGGGGATCAGCAGGGGGGCGGCGACGCCGATGGCCTGGATGTCGAACCCTTCCAGCAGGGTGATCAGGAAGCACAGCGACAGCGTGACGGCGCCGCGCGGCGCGTGAGGGGGCGATGCGCCCATGGAGAGACCTACCGTTTCCGTCCCATTGCCCGGGATTGTTGCAGCTGCCGCTGGTTGAACGACGTCCGGCTCAAGCGAGGCCCGCTTCAGAACTGCGAGAAGAAATTCCAGATCGACTCACCGGAGTTGTTCTGCGGGGCGTGGCCCCCGCTGAACTCACACCAGACGACGGGATAGCCCGCGTCGCAGCCTTCGTAGCTGACGCAGGGGGACGGCGAGACCGGCGTGGTCTGCTCATCGCAGTGGTTTCGTTCGAGGAAGACATCGCGAGCGGACCGACCATTGTCGACCGGAACGACGTCGTCGGCGTTCCCGTGGGCGCCCCACATGGCCACAGGGTGGTCGCCGTCCTCGCAGCCGCTGTAGAGCGCGCCGGACATGGAGGCGATGGCGCGGAAGTCGTCGCCCATCGCGCAGCCGATGGCGTAGGACATCATGCCGCCGTAGCTGAATCCGGTCGAAAAGATCCTGCTCTGGTCGATGCAGAGCTCGCCGCGGAGGCGTTCGAGCATGGCGCGGAGGAACGCGATGTCGCGGCCGCCCGTGTTCGCCCAGCCCTGGTCGAGCCCCTCGGGCGAGACGAAGATCGCCGAGCCGTCGGCGCGACCCTGGAGGCCGTAATAGCCGCCGCCGAACCCGGTCGCGACCTGTTCGGCCGAGCCGCCGCGGGGATGCCAGGCGAAGATGAGCCGGTAAGGATGGCTGGAATCGTAATCGTCCGGCACGGCGAGGATGTACTCGCGCGTCGCGCCCCCGACATCGATGCTGAAGCGGCCGCTCCTCGGCGCCGTCGCGCTGCCGCAGCCCGCGCTCTGCGTCTCTCCTCCAGAGCCGCTCGAGGCGGAGCCGGCGGCGCCTGCGCCGCCCGCGCCCGCTCCTCCCGAGGCCGGGCTCCCGCCGCTGCCGCTGCCGCCGACGCTCCCCCCCGACGCCGATGAGCCCCCCGTCGCCGACGAGCCCCCCGTCGTGGACGAGCCAACCGTGGCACCGGAGCCGCTGCTGCCGGGCCCAGCGGGCCCTCCGGAGCTGCTGCTGCCGGCCGATGCCTCGGCCGTCGCATCCCCCTCGCTGGAGCAGGCCACCGCCGCGAACGCCGCGAACGCCGCGAGCACGACGACCCCAGGCGCTGTCGTGCCGAAATTGCGAAGCGTTTCCATTCGTCCTCGCCTCTCTGTTCGAAGATCGCCGCCGTTGCTCGCATCACCCGATGCAGGTGACCGCAACGACTTCGTATCCCAGGTCCTCTGGCGAGAGGCATAGGCATACTCGCCTATGCCTCGACGCCAGACGTCACGCCCGATCGGCGGACTGGACGATTCGCGCGAGAGCCGAATTCGCTTGGCGCTGAAATTGTTGTCTGTGGCGGCCTTGCCCGCCCTCGCCGCGCGAGGTCTTCGCCGAGCTACGGCGCCGCTACTGAGTCACGCCGATCGAGTCGAGGAAGGTGTTGTACTCGTCGACCTTGTCCCACGGGACCACGTCGAGGCCGACGTTGAGCCGACTCTCGTCGGAGATCCGAGGGGCGAAGATCGCCCTGGTCGCGTCGAGGCCGATCATCTTGATGCCGTAGAGGATGTAGGGCACGAGGTACCCCGCGTAATACTGCCGCTGGGCGTGCGTCGCCTTGATGAGCCCCCGGCGCATGTACTCGACGGTCTTCGGCTCGTAGTCGAAGGCGACGACGGGGAGCTCCGTCGCGCCAGCGGCCTCCGTGGCCATCGCGCACCGGTACGAGACGTTGTGCAGGCCGAGCAACCCCACGACGGGCGGGTCCGCGGTCTCGATCTGGGCTCTCATCGCCTCGACGTCGGCGAGCTCCCCCTGCGGGGACCAGTCGATCGGACGCACGACGATCTTGTAACCGGCGCCCTCGAGGACGCCCCGAGCCCCCTGCATTCGATTCATCCCGTCGACCCAGAACGGGTCGCCGGCGCCGTGGATCACCACAGTGCCCGGCGCGGGGGGCAGCAACGCGAGCAGGGTCTCTCCGGCCGTGACGCCTGCCGACGCGCTGATGGTTCCGACATAGATGGAACGCTTGGAGCCGTTCGCGTCGGTGTCGAGCGTCACCACAGGAACCCCGCTGTCGATGGCCTCATTGATGCCGGCCGCGGTGGCCTCGCCGAACGGCGAGACGCCGATCCCTTCGGCGCCGTCCGCCACCGCCTGTTCAATCTGCTCCCCCTGGGCCACCGCCCCCTGTCCATTGGCCCCGAGCACGTTCCCCGTGACCCCGAGCTCGCCCATGGCTCGGTTCGCCCCCGTGGTGATCGGCGTGAAGAACCCGCCGATCTCCTTCAGCAGGATCGCCATCTGCATGGGCTCGAGGGCGCCCTCGTTGAGCTCGGCGACGAGCGCGTCGAGCGTCGCCTCGATCTCCTCCGCGTTGAACTCGCTCTTCGGCGTCTCAGCGCGCTTGATGTGCGAGACTTGCTCGCCCTCGCCGGTGGTGCCGCCCGATCCGCATGCCGCCGTCGTCAGCGCGAGCCCGAAGGCCGCCACCCGGCGTCGTCCAATGCTGTTCATCATACCCCCTCATGCTCCGTGGTTCGTCCCGTCGTACGCAGCACCCTTGCGTGAAGCGCTATCTCGTGGCGGGCTCTTCGCCCGCCGGCGCAGCTGACGGCGACCGGGACGAGGGCGACAAAGGTGTCGCCGTGAACTTCCACTCTTCCCCCGCGCGATACGCCATCACATCGAGCTTCGCTCTGTCAAGGTCTCATGAGCGCAATCGACGAATCTTGGCGCGGAGACTCACACATCGATGCTTGTCCGTGAATCGCGGCTGTCAGGCCGAGAGGTGGGGGCATGCGCGAGGACGGAGGGACTCCTGAGCGCGACGAGGGAGAGGAGCGCTGCGTCGGGCAGGCGAGGTGAGCACCAGATACGGGCGCGAGCCGCCGGACGGGCCTGTCGCCCGCAGGACGGCCCTGCCCGTGTCCGAGACGCGCGGAGCTAGGCTTGCCCGAACAGGGCGAGACACTGATCGTCGAGGACGCCGCCGACGAGGTCGAGCGGCGCGCCGGACTGCTCGTTCATCCATTGCGCCGGGACGGCCAGCTCGCGCTGCGCTCCCCCGGTCGCCTTCGTGACCTCGGCCATCGTGCAGCCGAAGACGATGCGGCTGATCCGGGCGAGCCACGCCGCGGTGAAGCACATCGGACACGGCTCCACGGTCGTGTACAGCGTGTACCCCTGCAGATCCGGGCCGACGGCCGCGCAGGCGCGGCGGACGGCGCCCACCTCGGCGTGCCACGTGAAGTCGCGCTGGGCGTTCACCTCGTCGGTCGCCTCGGCCACGATCGTGCCGTCCGGGGCCACGACCAGGGCGCCGAACGGCGGCTCGCCGGCCCGCTGCGCGCCGCGCGCGACCTCCAGCGCCCGCGCCATCAGCTCCTCGTCGCGGCTCATCGGACGAGCCTCGCGTCGAGCAGCGACTCCGGCGCCGGCGCCTTCTTGACGAGCTTGGACTGGACAGCGAAGTCGATCACCGACTTCATCGAGGCCACGGCGGGGCCGGCCTTGTCCGCGGCGCCGAAGAGCCGCTTGTTGTCGGCGAGATCGTAGATCTTGTCGCCGGCCAGCATGCCCTTCACGTCCTCGGGCGAGGCGTTCAGGTACTTGCCGATGATGGGGTACGCCTTGTCGGGCTCGCTGCGCAGCGTCTGGACCCCGCGATCGACGGCGCCGAGGAACTTCTTGTAGGCGTCGCCCCCCGCGTCGAGCTTCGCCTTGTGCACGACCACCGAGTTCGTGATCGTGTCGGGCATGCTGGCGCTCGAGAAGATCACGTGGCCGCCGTTCTTGGTCGCCTTGGTGATCCACGGCTCCCAGGTGACCGCGGCGTCGACCTTGCCCGCGACGAACGCGGCCCCGGCGTCGTCGGCGCTCATGCTCGTGATCTTCACGTCGCCGGGGCTGACCCCGCTCTTCTCGAGGCCGAACAGGAAGAGCATGTGGTTGACCTCGCCGAGCGTGAGGGCGACCGTCTTGCCCTTGAGATCGGCCATCGACGCGATGCTGTCCTTGGCCACCACGGCGTCAGCGCCGTTCGAGCTGTCGACGAGCGCGATCGCCACGACGTCGGTCTCGCTGTTGCCGTTCAGCACGGCCAGGTTCTGCAGGGTGGTGAGCCCGACGTCGAGCTGGCTCGACGCCAGCGCCGCGAGCGTGTCCCCCGGGTTCGAGAACGGCTTGAGCCCGACGTCGAGCCCGGCCTGCTTGAAGTACCCGAGATCGTTCGCGAGGAAGACGCCCGAGTAGCCGATCCACAGGTCGTGGCCGACGGTGAGCTTCAGCGGCTCCGCGGGGGGCGCCGCGGCCCCGGGGCGCTCGCCCGGGGCGGGCGCGGCGGCGGACGCCTCGTCCGGCGCGGCGTCCTTGTTCGAGCAGCCCACGGACAGCGCGAGGCACGCGAGCGCTGCCCCGAGCTCTTGCAAGACGGTCCTTCGATTCATGATCCCCCTTCCAGTGGCGTGTTGGTGAGCCCGAAGAGCAAGCGGTCGCGCTGCGCCCCGGTGCGCGCGCGCCCGCGCAGGAGCGCCAGGATCTCGCGCTTCTGGTGCAGGAACGCCTCGTCGAGCTTGAGCTCCGCCGAGCGCGCCTGCCGCGCGAACGTCACGTCGAGGCTGGCCAGGACCTGTCCCGGCCGCTCGGAGAAGACGACGACGCGATCGGAGAGGAGCAGGGCCTCGTCCACGTCGTGCGTGACGAACAGCGTCGTGATGCGGTGATGCTGGATGAGGTGGAGCAAGAGCTC
The DNA here is from genome assembly GCF_051474675.1 of Sorangium sp. So ce406. NCBI lineage: Bacteria > Pseudomonadati > Myxococcota > Polyangiales > Polyangiaceae > Sorangium > Sorangium sp. So ce406. The sequence continues at coordinate 4,723,579 of NZ_CP150340.1, forward strand.
CTGCATGTCCTCGCGGGTCTGCGCGTCGAGCGCGCCGAACGGCTCGTCCATCAGCAGCACCTCGGGCTGCCCGACGAGCGCCCGCGCGAGCGCGGCGCGCTGCTGCATGCCGCCGCTCAGCTCCGCGGGGAGGCTGTCGCGGAAGTCCCAGAGCCCGACCAGGCGCAGGAGGCTGTCGACCCGGGCCGCCTGCTGGTCCCGAGCGCCGGCGCCGGCGCGCGCCCGGGCGCGCGCGAGGGTCAGCGGGAACCGGACGTTCTCGCGCACGCTCAGCCAGGGGAACAGCGTCTGCTGCTGGAACATGAGGCCGATCTCGACGCCGGGGCCGAGGACGCGCTCGCCGTCGAGATCGACCGTCCCGGCCGTCGCCGGCTCGAGCCCGGCCACGATGTGGAGGAGCGTGGACTTGCCGCACCCGGAGGGGCCCACGAGGCTGATGAACTCGCCCTCTCGGGCATCCATGTCGAGCGGGCAGAGGGCGACCGTCCCGCCGCGGCGACCGGGGTACGACTTCGCGACGCCGCGCAGCGACAGCTTCATGTCTCGCGCCCTCGCGCCCAGGGGAAGAGCCGGCGAGAGGCCGCGCGGAACATCCAGTCGAGGCCGAGGCCGAGCAGGCCGAGCACCAGCAGATAGGCGTAGATGCTCGGCGTCTGGAGGAAGCGGTAGAAGCGCAGGATGCGAAAGCCGAGCCCCTCGGTGGCGGCCACGAGCTCCGCGACGACGACGTAGCTCCACGCCCAGCCGTTGCACATGCGCAGCGCGCTCCAGACGCCGGGGAGGGCGGCCGGGGCGAGGACGCGCCAGACGATCTCGCGCCGCGTCGCCCCGAGGCTCTGGCTGATCTGGACGAGCGGCGCCGGGACCCGCCGCACCTCGTCCGCGGTCATGATCAGGAGCTGAAAGAAGGTGCCCAGGAACACGAGCATCACCTTCGCCCCCTCGCCGATGCCGGCCGCGATCATGACCAGCGGGATCAGCGCCGGCACCGGGACATAGCGGAGGAACTCGGTCGGCGGCTCGAGCAGCGCGGCGACCCCGCGGAACGCGCCGGCGAGCACGCCCAGCGGGACGGCGAGGACGGCGGCGGCCGCGAACCCCGCCGTGACGCGCAGGAAGCTGTGCTGGACATCGGTCCACAGCTCCCTCGACGCGAGCGCCTCGGCCGTGGCGCGCCCGATGCTCGAGAGCGTCGGGACGATCGCGGCGTCCGACCCGCTGCGGGCCGGGAGCCACGCGTACGCCGCCGCCATCGCGAGGAGGCTCGCCGCGCCGAGCGCGAGGCGGGCGCGGCCCGGAATGGCGCGGCCGAGCGCGAGCCAGCGCGGCGGCGCCCGCCCGCACTGGCGCGACGGCGCGAGCGGCTTCGTGTCGACAAGCATCCTCGTGAAGGCCTCCGAGCCTCCCATCGTGACGTTCTCTCGAGACAGACCGAGTCGGGACAGAGGATATCTTGCCCCGATGTGGGTTCGTGTCGGTGCCCGGGAAGCAGGCGGGCCACGTACCTTCATCAGGATTGGCCTGAAAAGATGTCATCAGTCCGACGCCACACCGTCAAGCGCGATCTGGCGCGCGAGCGCGCGCTCATCGAGGTGGGCGCATGGCCTTCATCGCAGCATTGTTCGCGCTGCGTCGTGGAGGATGGGTGCGTGTGCGAGGAGAGGGGCAAAGCCTGAGGCGTTCCCCCAATTCGCAGCTTTTTTCAGCGGAGAAATTGAACAGGGAGGCGGGGAGACAGGGAGTATTTCGAAGAACTTCCTCCCCGTCTCCCCGCCTCCCTGTGAACTTTCCGAAGAACTTGAGGGGATGCCTCAGGTGCAGAGCGCCACGTCCTCTCGGGGGTGGCGTGTCGTTCACGGGAGCGCGCGAGCCCTGGCCTTTCGCCGCGACATCGCGTAACGCACGCCGGCCCGGAGGTCTCTCAAAAGGACGAGCTCCTCCAGCGCCTCGCCGGTGCTCGCCAGGGACGCGGCGGTGGCCGCGGACATGCCGACGAGGACGCACTGCGCGCCGAGCAGGACCGCGGCCTGCACCGCGCGCAGCAGGTGGTGCGCGACGTGGCTGTCGATGACCGGGACGCCGGTGAGGTCGATGATCACGAACTCGGCGTCGTGGCGCTCCACGCCTTGCAGGAGCGCCGCCATGAGCTGGCTGCTCCGCATCCCGTCGAGGTGGCCCACGAGCGGCAGGACGAGGATGCCGTGCTCGATCGGCAGCACCGGCGTCGCGAGCGCGGCGACCGTCTCGAGGAGGCGCGCCTGGCTGGCGAGCAGCTCGGACTCGGTGCGCCGCAAGGCCTCTTCGGTCCGCTTTCGCGCGGTCACGTCGACCACGACGCCCACCATCCCGATCACGCGCCCGCGCGCGTCACGGAAGGGGACGATGTTCTCCAGGGTCCACCCGTCGCTGCCGTCCTCGAGCTTCCACTGGAGCTCCACGTTCAGCCGCGCGATCCCGTCGGCCATGATGGCCTCGTCGTTGTCGTGGTAGCTGCGAGCGACCTCGGGGATGAAGATGTCCTCATCACGCCTGCCGACGATCTTGTCGGCCGAGAGGCGGTAATGGTTCGTGTAGGCCTTGTTGACGGCGAGGTACCGGTGATCTCGATCCTTGAAGAAGACCATCGCCGGGATCGCGTCGAGCAGCGCGGCGTGCCCGGCGGCCTCCACCGAGAAGAACCTGGCGAGCAGCCCTTCTTCCTGCTCGGCAGGGCGGTCGTCGCGCTGCGTCGCGCCCGCTCGCCGCGCCTCGGCCAGCTCCTGCTCCAGCTCCGCGACGCGCTGGCGAAGCGCCACGACCTGCTCACCGAGCGACATCTCGTTCTCTGGATCGGGCTGCATTCAGGGTACCAGGTGTCAGCTTGATCGCATTATCCGAAGATGGTTCGGGACGCAACGCTGGTCAGCGGCACCGGTGTACAGGCCCCGCGCTTGCGCTCAGGACCTTGCACGTCAACAGAGCATATCGACTCACCTCGCGTCCGCTCGTCCGGGTTCCATGCGTGCGGTGCCGCGAGCTCGGGCTCGCCCCCTCGGCGGGACATGCCGCTTGACGCGAGGGCCGCGATCGACCCGGTGAGCGACCGCGGCGGGGGTTCCTCGCGGTTGCGGCTGCGCTCGGCGCACACCTCGAAGCGGGCGAGCTCGGGCGCGCGAGCGGGATCGGCGCGGAATGCGCGGCGCCCGGTGCTACGGTGGCCGCCTCTCTGGAGCCCACCCATGTCCAGGATCGTCGACAGCTTGCCCGCCCTCTACAGGGGCCTTCTTCCCCCGTTCTTCGAGCGGGAGATCCCGGCCGAGACCAAGGCCACCTGCGCCTCGTGCGCGATGTGCGAGGCCTCGTGCCAGAGCGCCGTCGCGCCGGTGGACGGCCGGAGCCGGTTCTTCCGGCCCGACACCAAGTGCTGCACGTTCCACCCGCGGCTGCCGAACTACCTGGTCGGCGCGCTGCTCTCGGACGACGACCCCGGCATGGCCGAGGGGCGGCGGCGCGTGGAGGCGAAGATCGCCGCGCGGATCGGCGCGACGCCGCAATGGCTGAAGCCGCCCGCGAAGTTCGAGCTCCTGTACTCGAGCTCGCGGCGCGCGTTCGGCCGCTCTGCCACGCTGCGCTGCCCTTATTACGACGCGGAGCCCGGGAGCTGCACCATCTGGCCTTATCGCGAGGCGGTCTGCTCGACGTTCTTTTGCAAGTACGTCGCGGGCGCGGACGGGCGGAAGCTGTGGATGTCGATCAAGACGTTCCTCTCCCTCGTGGAGATCCAGCTCTCGCGGTATGCGCTGTTCAAGCTCCACCCCGAGTACATCCACCAGCACCGGAGCCGCGGAGAGCAGGAGTCGAGCCCGCTCACCGTGGACCAGCTCGACGAGGAGGCGCCGCCCAAGGCCGAGTACAGGGCGATGTGGCGGGAGTGGACCGGGCGCGAGGCGGAGTATTACCGCGCCTGCTTCGCGGAGATCCGGGGGCTCTCGGCGGCGGACCTGGAGCGGCACCTCGGCCTGGACGGGACGCTGGAGCAGGCGATCCTGGACCGGCTTCACGGGGCGGTGGTCTCGCCGGAGCTGCCCGAGGTGCTGCGCTTCAACCCGGACGCGACGGTGCAATGGCTCCCGGACGGGAGCGTGGCGCTCGGCGCCTACAGCGAATACGACGCGATCGGCCTGCCGGGCGAGGCGTACGCGCTGCTCGTGGAGTTCACCGGGGAAGAGCCGGTGAGCGGGGTGCGGCGCAAGCTGCGGGAGCAGAGGCAGGCGGACCTCGACGACGAGGTGCTGCTCGTGCTGCACCGGCACCGCGTGCTGGTGTCGGGTTGAGCCGTCGCGCTGGATGGGTGGCAGTCGACAGGAGGGGTTGAGGCTTCAGGGCGCCAGGGCGTGAGCGTTTCGGGCGCGTCAATGAGCGCCGCGGGCGCGCGCCGCGCGGCAGCGGGGGGCACGGTAGGCGCACGGTCCGGCGCGTCGCCGGGCCCGATCCACCGAGAAGGCACCCCCATGAACACGCACCCGAAGCGCCTCACCGCGGTCCTCGTCTGCCTCTCCGCCGCCCTCCAGGCGTGCGCCGAGAGCCCGGCCCCGACCGCGCCGGAGCGCCGCCGCGTCGGCGGCTTCACCACGCCCGAGTCCGTGCTCCACGACGCGGAGCGCGACGTGTACCTGGTCTCGAACATCGTCGGCTCGCCCGTCGAGAAGGACGATCGCGGGTTCATCTCGCGCGTCTCGCCGGACGGCGAGGTCCTCGATCTCACCTGGATCGACGGCGCGTCCGAGGGCGTGACGCTGAGCGCGCCCAAGGGCATGGCCGTCGCGGACGGCAAGCTCTACGTGGCCGACATCGATGCGGTCCGCGTCTTCGACGCGAGCGACGGCGCGCCGATCCAGGACATCGAGGTGCCCGGCGCCGGCCTGCTCAACGACGTCGCCGTCATGCCCGACGGGTCGATCGTGGTCTCGGACTCGGGCGTGACCGTCGTCGACGGCGCGATCACCGGGACGGGCACGGACGCGCTCGTCGTGATCGATCCGGCCGGGCAGCCGTCGAGGCTGCTCGCCGACCCCGCGCTGCCGCACCCGAACGGCGTCGCGTACGCGGACGGCGAGATCTGGGTAGCCTACCTCGGGGCCGCGCGCGTCGACGCGGTCGACGCCTCGGGCGAGCCGCGGCGCGAGATCGCGCTGCCCGCGGGCACGCTGGACGGCCTCGTGCGCCTCGACGACGGCCGGCTCCTCGTGTCGAGCTGGGACGCGAGCGCGATCTTCGAGGTCGACCCCGCCGGGGACGCCGCGCCGCGCGTCTCGACCCTCGCGGAGGATCTCCCGAGCCCCGCCGATCTCGGCTGGGATCGCGCGAGGAGCCGCCTGCTCGTCCCGCTCTTCAACGACGACGAGGTCGTCCTGCTCGACGTCGAGTGAGCCCGCGCACCAGCGCTTGGGCCGCCGGCGCGGCGCGGCTACGCTGATCCGCCCCGGCCGGCCTGCAGCGCGTCGCCGCGGCGATCGCGCCGCCGATCGATCCACGAGGCAACCAGGAGCGAACATGAACACCCAGCTCACCCGACTGCTCGAGCCCACGGATCAGGCCCAGGCCTGGGGCGCGCTCAGGGAGGCGATCGCCCGGCTGGAGCGCGCGTCCTCGACGTACGGCGCCGCCGGCGCCGGCCTGGCCCGGTGGATCGGGGTCTTCACCCGCGCGCGCGAGCGGGTCCAGATCCAGCGGCTCTCGCGGCCGCTCGTGGTGCTCATCCTCGACGGGGCGAAGCGGATCTTCCTCGACGGGCCGGACGGCAACACGCGCCTCGTCGCCCGCGAGGGGCAGATCCTGCTCGTGCCGCAGGGCATCCCCCTCGAGCTCGTGAACGAGCCGGATCCGGAGCGCGGCGTGTACCGCTCGTTCACCATCGAGCTGCTGAGCGAGGTCGACGAGCGGCTCCAGCGCCGCTACCCGACGCTCTGCGTGCAGCGGGGGCTCGGCGGCTTCGAGGCGGACCGGCCGCACCTCCTGCGCTCGGCGATGCCGTCGATCCAGGCGCTGATCCACCTCGTGAACACGCTCCTCCTGCCCGGGGCGCACGCGTTGCTCCTCCAGCACCGGCTGGAGGACCTCATCCTGACCTTGCTGCTGCAGCACCGCGAGCAGCTCGAGGAGGCGCGCGCGGCGTCGTCGACGCTGTCGCTCGATCCCACGCTCGCGATCCGGACGCTGGTGCGCCGCGATCCGGCGCGCGCGTGGGCCGCCCAGGACGTCGCGCGCGCGCTCGGGGTGAGCAACGCGACGCTGCGCCGCCGGCTGGGCGCGAGGGGGCTCTCGTTCAGGGCGCTCCTGTGGAAGGAGCGGCTCGAGCTGGCCAAGACGCTGCTGCGCTCGGGGCGCCACGGCGTGCTCGAGGTCGCGACGGCCTGCGGCTACGACTCGGCGTCGCGGTTCGCCGAGCAGTTCCGGCGCTCCGAGGGGCTCAGCCCGTCGGAGTACCGCGCGCGGCACCGGCCGGGCGCGGACGACGGCTGCTTCGGCGAGGAGGGCGAGTCGAGAAGCGGGGTGGGGGGCTGAGCAGCTCAGCGCATGATCGCCTGCGCGATGGTGTCGATCATCCGCGGGATGGCCACGGAGATGAGGATCCCGAGGTTCGCCCGCTTGTTGTCCACCAGCATGCCCTGGAGCAGCTTGCCGTGGTTGACCACCACCACGGTGTGGTTGCCCGCCATGTCCATCAGGTAATACCGCCCGAGCGGCGGGAAGTTCGAGTCGCGCAGCGAGGTGTCCAGCTCCTCGGTGATGCGCGTGAAGAGGGCCACCGCCACCGGCTGCTGGTTGAAGCCGGCGAGCGACAGGCCCGCCGAGCGCTCCCAGATGTCGGTGGCCAGCAGCCCGTCGCGAAGGATGTTGCGGAGATCATGGACTGCGGCCTCGAGGACTTTGGTGTCGATCATCGTGCTTCCGTGGCTCCTGGGCGCGCGCGCCCGCGTTGGAAATCCCGCATTCGTTACAGCCCGTGCAGGGTCGTCTCGAGCGCCTCCTTGAGCTGCTCGAACGCCCGCGTGGAGAGGGCCTCGTCGCCCACGGTCCCGAGGCAGAAGCCGCCGCGCGCCGTGCGCGCCTCGACCCAGGACATCATCTGCGCGCCCAGCCAGAGCGCGCCCGCCGTGGCGTCGACGCCGGGGATGCTGCGGACGCCGACGAGCGCCGAGAGCAGCGGGCCCACGAGCGACACGTGCGCCTCGGAGATGCCGTGCGCCGCCAGCGTGAGGCCGTTGTCGTCGGCGACGAAGGCGCCCACGCACGCGTGGTGGTCGAGCGTCCAGGCGACGAGCGTGTCGAGCCGGTCAGCCGGGTTGTCGGAGGTCTGCACGAGGCGCGGCACCTCCTTCGGCGGCCTGGGCGCGGGCTTCGCCGGCGCGGGCTTCGCCTGCGCCGGCGCGGGCTTCGCCTGCGCCGCGGGGCGCGGCGGCGCCATCGGGCTCACGAGCGTCGTGCGCTCCTGCGACCGCGGCGCGGTCACCTGCGCGAGCAGCGAGCTCACCCGCTGCGCGTCAGTCCACGAGACGGATCGGACCGTCATCCTCGCCTCCTGCCGTTGTGCCCAGCCGCTCCTCGATCTCGGCCACGAGCTTGTCGAACACCGCAGAGACCGCCGGAGGCCGGCGGCTGAGCAAGCCGAGCGGCACGCCCGCGCGGCTCGCCTGGAGGAATGTGCTGTCGCGCGGCACCGCGGTGTCGAAGACCTGCTCGCGGTAGAGGGACCACAGCTCCTCCAGCGACGCCAGCGGCACCGGATCGCGGAACGAGCTCATGGTGCCGATCACGCCGAGCAGCGAGCAGGCGGCGCCGATCTCGCGCAGCCGCGCCAGCATCTCGAGCAGCCGGGGCAGGGCCCGCAGCGCGAGCGGCTCGCACTGCGCCACCGCGATCACGCTGTCCACCTCTTCCAGCACGACGCGCGACATCCCGCCGAGCCCGGCCGGCGTGTCGAAGAGGACCAGATCGAAGTCGCGCTGGCTCTGCTCCAGGATGCGCCCCACGACGTTGGCCTCGCGCGCGGTGACGGAGAAGCGATCCTCGTCGAGCGCGTCGACGGGGCCCATGGGCAGGAGGCAGAGCTCCGCGAGCCGGGTCTTCACCACGCCTTCGAGCGGTGGGCCGCCGCGCGCGAGGCTCGCGGCGAGGCCGGGGCGATCGCTCACGCCGTCGAGCGACATGCCGATGGCGCCCTGCAGATCCGTGTCGACGAGGAGGGTCCGCGCGCCGCGGCGCGCGAAGGCGAAGGCGCAGTTGAGCGCCACGGTGGTCTTTCCGACTCCGCCCTTCAGGCTGGCGAATGCGATGGATCGGGTCATCTTGGGTATCCGAGCTTGCGTAGCTGTTCCAGGTTAGCGCGCACGAGGCTGGACGCGGGATCGAGCGCCGAGAGGTCGGTGAGGACGCGGGCCGCCTCGCTGTAGCTGCGCTCCATCAAGAGGCGCCGCGCGTCGGCGTTGAGCTGCTTGACGCGGCTCGCGATCTGCTCCGGGGAGGCGAGCGCGATCGCGATCCGCCGCGACGAGATCGGCGGCGGCACGTCGACGCTGCCCTCGTCGATGCGGCGCAGCGAGTCGAGCACCAGCTCCGCGAGGTCCTTGAAGATGGTGCGCTCCTTCGTCGAGCCGCCGGCCGGGTTGACGCGCACGCGCATCTCCGGGCGGATGAGCCGCGCGAACGCCTCCTCGCCCACGCCGAGGGCGTCGAACGCCGTCCATAGCTGGCCGCGCCGCACCTCGATGAGACCCACGTCGCCGCTCTCGTTGCTCACCACGAGGACGTGAGAGTCGCCGGACATGCAGATCATCTGCAAGAAATCGACGGGCACGAAGTTCATCCCGACCGGCGCCGATTGCTCGCCCGCGGCGTGCGCCATGAGGACGAGCGTCTCCTCGGCGATGGGCCACGTCACGCGCGTGACGCTGCTCACCGCGCCAGGGATCTCCACGCCGTCGTGCACCGCGAGCACCAGCCGCGCCGTGCGGCGGTTGAGCTGCGCGAGGGCGTCCTCCGGCGCGCCCGGGAGCGACGGCGCGTAGATGATGAGCTCCACGCTCTGCGCGCCGTCGAGCGCCTGATCGAGCTCTTCCCACGTGGCGGCGCCGAGGGCGCTCACCTGAGCCTGCCCGGCGATGACGCGAATGCACCGCATGCGCTCGCGCAGATCGGGATCGGCGATCACGACGATGGGCATTCCCTCAGCCTCCGAGGTCGCGGTCGCGCTGCGCCCGGCGCAGCATGACCGCCGCCGCGTTGTCGCCCGGGCGCATCTTCGCGCACGCCTCGAACGCCTCGACCGCCTCGGCGAAGCGGCGCTGCACGAAGGCGGCGGTGCCGCGGGAGAACGCCTCGCGGTAGCGCCGATCCTCCTCGGTCTCGACCACCGGCAGCGTGAAGCGCGCGCTCACGGGGGCGGGCTCCGGCGCGCGCCGCTCCAGCCCGCGCGCCGGCATGGTCGGCGGCCCCGCGTCCGTCGTCGCCTCGGACACGGTGGTCTCCGGCGCCTGCCGGAAGGACACCGGCGTCCTCTCGCTGTACGGCGACGCCACCTCCCGGCCCGTATAAAGACCGACCAGCACCTGCAGCGTACGGAGCCGCCCGAGGGGGCACATCTGCACGATGTCGTCGAAGGTCGAGGCGCCGTCGATGTACCGCGCCACCATCAGCGCGTCGGGCGAGCGACCCGCCGCCACGGGGATGGGCCCCGCCACCTGATCGAGGCCGCCGAGCCGCTTGGCATAGGCGCCGGCGAGGAACTCTTTGATGCGTTCGATGCTCGTCTGCAGCTCGCGATCGTTGGGGGACTCCGATCGCGCTCGGTACAGCACCGCGAGCGCCTCCTCGTAGCGCTTCTCACGGACCAGCCGCACGACCTCCTCCCGCACGGGAATGGTCTTCGGGATCGCGCGGCTCTCGGGTTCCGACACCAAAGCTGAGTCGTGTTGGTCTTTCACGGCACAATTCGGCAAGCTACATGCCCGGGCCGCCGGCCTTCAAGCTGTTTGATTGAATGTTCGGGCCGCGGCCGCCAGCGTCGTCCATCGGGATCGCCATCGTCACAGGTGCGAGCGTGTGCGGGAACGGCCATAGCCAGACTCGACATCAGGCGCTGCGACCTGAGCCCACGTGAAGGCGACGAGACAGGGGCCGGGTCTATATAAGGAGACCCGCTGCCGCGGCCGGCGGGGGGCGTCGCGGGGCGCGCTCGGACGCCCCGCGGGATCAATCGTCGGCACCTCGTCCGTTGCTCTCTCGCGGCCTTGTTGTCCCACATGTACGCTCGTTTGCGCACCTGAGTGCCGCGGCCGACCTCAATGGAGGGATCCCTGAAGATATTGGATTCAGCTTACGCCGGACTTGCGCTACAGTCGGTGCACCGAGTGGGAACATCCCCCAGCGTTGAACGACGACTGGAGGTGGTTCGAAGCTAGATTGGAAAAATCAAGCTCGGAAATGCAGCATGAGGGGGGGCATGCAGGATTTTGACCCGGGGGGGATCCGGCAGCACCCATTTCGGTGACGCAGTGACCTTGTCTTAGGCATCACGAGGCGCCGTCGGCGCCTGGGAATAAGCAAACAGAGGGATAACTAGACCAACGACACAACAGCCGAAAGGAGATCGCTTATGCGGCAGGTCTTGCGGCACATCTTCCAGAAGAAGCAGGCGTACGCTCGTCTACCCCTGTTCGAGCGGATGCGGGACGAGCGGCTCGATCCTCTCGAGCGGCTCGGCTTCTATCCGTGCATGGCTTACTTCATCCTGAGCTTCGGCGACCTGAACCGGTTCGTACTCCGGGACGAGCGAGAACCGGACATGTACCAGGACATGGTCAACGTCCACACCCGGGAGGACGATCACCACTGGCCATGGTACCTGGAGGATCTGACGAAGCTCGGCTTCGACATCGAGGCGCGGGGCTCGGACTGGATGAACTTCCTGTGGGGGGAAGAGACACTTCAGAATCGGATCCTCACGGCCCGGCTGACGGAGCTCATCAAGGGCACGTCGGGGCTCGAGCGGCTCGTCATCATAGAGGCGATCGAGGAGACCGGCAACGTCCTGTTCTCGGCGATGCTCCCGCTGGCCAAGGCGCTGGAGGAGCGCCTCGGCACGGAGCTCCGCTACTGCGGCCCGCATCATTTCGAGCGCGAATCGGGCCACACCGTGGACGCGGATCACGCCGCGCTCGCGGGCATCTCGCTCGACCCGGCCACGCGCGCGCGGTACAAGGCGCTCGCGGACGAGGTGTTCGCGATGTTCGAGCCGTGGACGCACGAGCTCCTGCGCTATGCCCTCAAGCACCCGGTGAGCGTCGTCGAGACCGACGGCGTGAGCGGGGTGATGGTCCGGTCGTCGATCCTCGCCGCGTGAAGCAACGCGGTTGAGGCTCTCCGATCGGCGCCGCGCGGCCCCCTCCACTGCACCCCGCGCCGGCACGCGCCACGCGCAGAGCGCTCTGCGCGTGGCGCGGATGCCGGTGGCATCCCAGCCCACCATGCCCTGACGCTGCTGCCGGGCGGCCTGATCGTCGAGATCGAGGACGCGCAGCCAGGGGCGAGCTCGTGGCCGCGTCCCGAGCGTCGAACCTCGGCACGATCGTTCCGACGTGCCGCCGCTCGCGAAGGCGCGCGACGGCGGCGCGTACCTCGGCTCAGAACGAGCCCTCGCGCAGGTTGATGCCGTGCTCGAGGTACGCCTTCAGACAGCAGGCCATGTGCATCCAGCCCTGGCAGTTGCCGTAGGACGCCTGCAATCCCGACGCGGTCTCCTTCCAGCCCGACTCGGCGATCCGGACGAGCGTCGAGCTCGGCCCCAGCGCCTCGAAGTGCATCTCCACCGTCGTGTTGTAGGGGAGCTCCTTCAGCTGCTTGCCGTCGCTGCCGTCGGAGGGCTCGCTCGCCGCCCACTCGAGGACGATGAGCTTGTTGGCGACGACCTGCTTGACGGAGACGGGGAAGGGCTTGCCTCCATCGAAATCGGCGAAGCTCCACATGACGGTGGTCCCTTCGTCGAGCGGCCCGCTCGCGCCGCCCGTCGTGAAGTACCCGCTGAGCTTCTTCGGGTTGTAGACCGCATCGAAGACCTCGTGAACGGGCTTCTGAACCTTCGTCTGCACCTGGAACTTGAGCTCCATGACACCCTCCTTGTCGCGGCGACGCCCCGGCCGCGCACTGACACACCCGCGCGCCGATGCGACGGCGCGCGGGCGCACCGGTACACCGACGCGCCGGACGTGCCGACCCACCTGCGCGGTGATTGACCGCCCCCGCATCATGTTATATTATTATAACATGTCAAGCGGCGAACCGGATGACCTCGTCTTCAAGGCGCTGGCAGACGGTCGCAGGCGAGAGATCCTGGACCTGCTCGCGGACGGGCCGAAGACCACCGGCGAGCTCTGCGATCATTTCGTCGCGTGGGATCGCTGCACGGTCATGCAGCACCTCGGCGTGCTGGAGAAGGCCGAGCTGGTGATCGTCAAGCGGGAAGGGCGCCAGCGCTGGAATTATCTGAACGTGCTCCCGATCAAGCGGATCCACGACCGGTGGATCAGCCGCTACGCCTCCGCCGCGGTCGAGCTCCTCGATCGGCTGAAGCGCGATCTGGAGACGTGAAGCGGGAAGCCCGGCGGCTGAGGGAGACCCGGGCGGCGTGTAGTCCCTCTGGTCGCGCCTTGACATCCTCGCATTGTTTGGTTTTCCTACCCCCGAGGGCAGGGTCTCTCGGTCGAGAAGGTGCGTGCGCTCTGCCTGCGCCGCGATGCGCCGCCCATCCATTGCTGGCCCTCGAAGTCTGTGGCGTGCCTTTCGCGGAGAGCGCACCGACCCATGAAAAAGCGGGGCCTTCTCGAAGTATCGACCGTCGACGGCCCAAGGCATCGCGCCGTCGAGCGCCCGCCGTCCACGCTCCCCGCCTTGACGGTCGTTTCGCACCCGTCGCCTGGCCGCGTTGGCGACCGGCTGCTGCTCGAGGCGCTCGCAGCGGGCAAAGACGTGCTCCTGTCGCGCAATGCACCGACCTTCGCGAGGCCGGGCAGCGCGGTGGGGTCGCCGCTCGCCGATCCCTCCTTGAGCAGGAGACCGCTGCGTCTCGCGCCGGCGGGGGACGGGCGCGTGCGCGTCTGCCTCGACGACGGCGGCACCCGGGTCACCGTGGCCGGCGAGCCCGTCCCGGCCGCGTGGGAGATCGACCTCGCCGACCTGGCCCGCGGCGTGCCGCTGGAGCTCTCGGATCGTGTGGTGGTGCTGCTCCATCTGGCGAGCGCCGAGCCGGAAGGCGCGATGGAATCGATGGGCATGGTCGGCAGCGGCGCGGGGATCCGCGGCGTCCAGCGCCACGTCCAGCGCATCGCCGACCTGAACGTGCCGGTCCTCATCCGTGGCGAGACGGGGGTGGGCAAGGAGCTCGTCGCGCGGGCCATCCACGCGCGCAGCCGGCGGCGCGACGGCCCGTTCGTCAGCGTGAACCTCGGGGCCATCCCCCGCGAGCTCGCGGCGGCCGAGCTGTTCGGCACCCAGAAGGGCGCGTTCACGGGCGCCACGCGCGACCGCGAGGGCTTCTTCCGCGTCGCCCGCGGAGGCACGCTGTTCCTCGACGAGCTGGGCGAGGCGCCGGTCGACGTGCAAGTGATGCTGCTGCGCGTGCTCGAGACGGGGGAGATGTACCCCGTCGGCGGGCAGACCCCGGTCCCCACCGACGTGCGCCTCGTCGCGGCCACGGACGCGGATCTCGAAGCGCTGATCCGCGAGGGCCGGCTGCGAGCGCCCCTGCTGCACCGGCTGGCGGGCTACGAGATCCGGATCCCCCCGCTGCGGGAGCGTCGCGAGGACATCGGCGCGCTGTTCTACAGCTTCGCGCTCGAGGAGCTCGAGGCCATCGGAGAGGCCGATCGCCTCGCGCCGGCAGACCCCTACGCGGAGCCGTGGCTGCCGGCGTCGCTGGCGACGTGCCTCGTGCGCTTTGCCTGGCCGGGAAACATCCGGCAGCTCCGCAACGTCACGCGGCAGCTCGTCATCGGCAGCCGAGGGCAACCGCGCTTGCAGGCGGAGCCGCGGCTCCTCGAGGAGCTCTCTGCAGGCGCGCTGCCGTTGCCCGGCCGTCTTCACGCGCGTCCGTCCGGGAGCGTCCCGGCGCCGGCGCAAGGCGCGCCTGGCGACCATGCCGGAGCGCCCACGGCAGGCGCGCCGGCGCGCCGCAGGCCCTCCGAGGTCACCGAGCCCGAGCTGAGCGCGGCGCTGCGCGCGAACGCGTGGGACCTGAAGGCCGCCGCCGACCAGCTCGGGATCCCCCGGCCCTCCATTTACGACCTGATCGAGCGGAGCACGAGCATCCGGACGGCGGGCGACCTCGGCGCCGAGGAGATCGAGCGCTGCTTCCGCGCCTGCGGGGGCGATCTCGACAGGATGGTCGAGCAGCTGTCGGTGTCGAAGCGGGCCCTCCGGCGGCGCCTCAAGGAGCTCAGGCTCGAGCCTGGGCGTCATTGATGCCCCGAGGGGGCGCGGCGAGGGCCCGCCGACGCCAGGCTCACTCGAGCTGGTAGCTGATCGTCCTGTCGGTGTTGTTGGTCAGGGATCCCGCCTTGCTGTCCACGTTGATGCCCACCTGCGGCGGCGCGACGCTGCGTGCGGCCTCTTCCCCGATCTTGACGCTGCACGTCCCCGTGCCCGGGTTCTTCTTGTCGGCCCAGTCGAACGAGAGCTTGGCGTACTCGTTCTTGCCCCACGCGTGCTTTGCACCCGACCTGAGCGTTCCATTCGTCACGCCGCGATCCCCTCCGATCCGGACGTGCCGCTGCGCGAGGTCCTGGAGGTGCCTGTCGACCGCCTCCAGGGAGAACGCCTCGGCGCGGCTGTACGTGATGTCGAGCTGGATCTGGCCCCCGCTGACGCTCGCCGCGACGGTCGCGCGGTTCATCCCGCCCTCGAACTTGAGCTGCAGCGGGCCGACGACGACGTCGCTGGAGATGACCTCGCCCCGGACCACATCGTTGAAGAGACCCACCCAGTAGGTCGGCTTCACGATGAACTGCGCGGACGACTTCGAATAGATGCCCTTCGCCTTGAACACCGCGCCCTGGCCCGACATCCCGATCCCGGGGTAGGCGATCTCGCCCGAATCATTGGCGATGATGATCTGATCCGGGCGGTCCGCGTCGCCGTCGGCCACGAGCTGCTGAAGGCCCTCCTCGTACGCGATCTTCCACTTCTTGCCGAGGAGAGTGTCCCTCTTCTGGCTCGCCTTGTAGACGCCTCGGCCACCCTCCTGCTTGTAGTCGGCCAGCATGGCCTGATAATCGACCTCCCAGGTGACGCCGGTCTCGCCGCCGTCCGCTGCCCTCGACTGGAGCCACGAGACGCTCTCCAGGCCGACGGAATCAGGGTACGTCTGGAAGACCGACATCGTCCACGTACGGCCCGAGTAATTGTTGAAATCGACAAAGTACGCCTGTGCCATGGTTTTTCTCTCAAGATGAACGTTGAAAGCCGCATCGCCGCTCGCGTCCAGCGCGGCGCGCCCGCTCGCGGGCGTCCCTCGCGCTCGGCTCGCGGTGACATGACCCCGTTCATCAAGATCCGGGCCACGGCGATATGCCGTCAGGAGGAGCGCCTCGCTCGCGACAAGCCCTGTCGCCCGGCTGTGCGTGCCGCCGTCGACGCGGCTCGACGCGTCGAGCGCCGCCCTTCGACACGTCGACGCGGACCCCTCGACGCCTCGCGGCCGCAGGCGCGCGGTCCGAAGAGACCGCCGGCGGCGCCCGTGGGCTGGCTGGCGCGCCGGTTGCGACGCGGCGTCGGGCGCGGACCCGGAGCGAGGTCTCTTCGGTGTCCCGGTCCGCCAACGCCAGCGAGAATCAGCGTAGTGTGACGTGGTCTTTCGGGAGGAGAACCGGTCCATGACCAACATCGTCGAAGTCGCGGTCGGCAAAGAGTGCTTCCATCCACCCTGCGTCGAGGTCGCCAGGGGAGACAGCGTCTGCTTCGTGCGCGCCAAGGACCGGACGGGCGCGGTGACGATCGCGCTGAGCACGGGCCTGTTTGACCAGCAGTCGGTGACTATCCACGGCAATGAAACGCGGGCGTCAGCGACGATCAAGCACAATGCTCCCGTTGGCACCTTCCAGCATGCGTTCTCGGCGCCAAAGGCCGAGCCGCAGGCTCCGATGACGGGCTCGGTCACGGTCAAGTCCGGTCAAGACACGTGAGCAAGGCGCTCCGCGGCGCTCCTCACCCCTGCATGACAGCGAGGGGCGTCGCGCCCGCCGGACCCGCGGACGGAGCGGCGCCCTTCAGCGAGGCGGCGTCGCGAGCTCCCTCGCCAGGTCAGCGCGACCCCGCCAGCGCGCCGCGAGGTTGGGGTTCCTCGCGAGCGCTCGATCGAAGTCCTCGCGCGCCTGCTCGGCGAGCGGCCGCCGCTCCTCGGGAGCGGCGCGCGCCTCGGCCTCGATGAGCGTCAGGCTCGCGCGGAGCGCCCGCGCGTCCGCCCAGTCCGGGCGCGCCTCGAGCAGACCGCCGGCGAGCTCCAGGCCGCGGGCGAGGTGCGGCTCCGCGCTCTTCCCCGCGTCGCGAAGCTGCGCCGCCCAGGCGCCGCAGGAGCGCCCGAAGGAGAGCGGATACCGCGGCTCGTCCGGCGACAGGCGCAGCAGCGCCTCGTAAGCCCGCGCCGCCTCCTCGAACGCCGCTGCCCCATCGCGCCCGCGGCGAGCCTGCCAGAGCGCCTGCGTGGCGCGGGCCTCGGCGAGGACGAGGTGGGCGAGCGCCTCGCTCGGATTCCGCCGGAGCGCCTCGTTCGCCGCGGAGAGCGCCTCCGCCACGCTGCGCTGCGGGTCGAGCCCCCGATCGAGCTCGTGGGCGGCCTGGATCGAGAAGGCCATTCCCAGGTTGGCCCAGGGGGGCGCGTGGTGCGGAAGCCGCTCCACCGCTTGCCGCGCGAGGTCGAGCGCGCTCCGCAGCGTCGCGCGGGGATCTTCGCCGCGGGCCTGCTCGTAAAGCGCGCGCTCCAGCAGCGCGTCGCCGAGGTTGTGGTAGGCAAAGCCCTGCTCCGGGGCGGCGGCGATCGCGCTCCGGTAAGCTCGCTGCGCGTCGTCGAGGAATGGATACGGGTCGGCCCCGCGATCCCAGGCGTCCCTCGCTTGCTCGATCAGGACGCCGCCGAGCCCGTTGTGCAGGAACGTGAACCCCGGGTTCAGGGCGATCCCCTGCCGGTACCGCTCCGCCGCCAGCGCCAGGTCGACGCCGGCGTCGCCGCCGCGCGCCCGCGCGCGCAGCGCCTTGAGCCGGTGGACCTGGCCGCCGTAGAAGTACGGCACCACGTGGCGTGAATTGATGGCGCGCGCCCGCTCCAGCGCGGCGCTGGCCTGCTGCAGGTCGCCGTCGGCGTCCTCGGCGCGAGGCAGGGATGCTCGCATGAAGTACGCCATTCCGAGGTTGATCCAGGCGACGGGCAGCTTGTCGTCGAGGCGGATGGCCGTGAGCAAGCCATCGATCGCCCTGCCGCGGTTCGCCCTCGAGTCCACGCCCACCTGGTCCTCGTAGCTCGCCCACGTCTCGTGGATCAACGCGCGATCGATCTCGTAATCGTAGTCGCGCTCGGCGGCGGCGACGCCGTCGAACGCGTCGAGCGCGCTGCGGAGCTGCTCGCGCGGATCCTGGTTGTTCTGCTGCAGGTACTCGGCCCACTGGTGGTGAATTCGCCCGAGCGTCAGCCGGGCGCGCGCGCGGCCAGGATCGACGCGCATGGCCTCTCGCGCGCCGGCGACCGCCTGGTCGAGGAGGTCCTCCGGCCTCCCTCCCTGGTTCACCCGGTGCTCCGCCATGCGGCGCAGCAGGTTGGCCCGGAGGACGAGGGCGCCAGCACGGTCGGGCGCCGCGGTGAGCGCCCGTGAAACCGCCTGGAGGCCGCGATCGAAATGCAGCTCCACCTCTCCGGCGCCGTAGAGCTCCGTCACGAGCGCGGCGTACTCCAGGGCTCCCAGCGCCTCGTGCACCGACGGCTCGCTCTCGCCGGCCGCCGCGGCGGCCGCGTAGGCGCGGCGCCCAGCCTCGAAGTCGGCGAGCGCCCCCTCGCGCTCTCCCCGGTTCCATCGCTGCGACGCCCGCGCCAGGAGGACGTCGCCGCGCAGCGCCGGCGCCTCGTAGAACCAGGGCAGCCCGCCGTCCATCGCGTCGAGGCGCGCGAGCGCGTCCTCGAGCCGGCCCTCGTAGAAGGCGAGCAACGCCGATACATACGCCTCGGAAGGCACGTCGGCGCCCGCGCTCCGCCGCAGGTAGTCGAGCGCCGGGTCGCGGTGCTGCCGCTCGATCTCGCGCTTCCTGGCATCGCGGAGCTCAGGGGTCCGGATGCGCTCCGCCTCGAGGAGCCGATGCCGGTACAGGTGCCCCTCGACGAGGGCGAGCGCGTACGCCGCGCGCGGATCGTGGAACCCGCTCTGCCAGGCGGAGTCGAGGTGCTCTTTCCCCTGCTCCTCGTCGCCGAGCGCCAGGAAGCCGCGCCCGAGCGCATAGTGCCCCGGGCCCGAGCCGACCGGACCGGATCGCTGGATCTCGGCCTCGAGCGCGGCCATCTCGGCGCGGATCCTCGCCCGATCGGCGCGCGTGTCGTGCAGCGGCGAGAGGGCCGAGTAGCGGGCCATCGCCTCGATGCGCTCCACGCGCTCCGTGAACCGGCGCGCCAGGCGCTCCCGCTCGGCCGCCTCGCGCCGCGCGACGACGCCCCACCCGAGGGAGGCCGCCGCGAGGGTGAACGCGGACAGGGCGAGCGCGACGGCGCGGCGGTGCTTCCGGAGCCGCTTTCGCAGCCGGTACAGCGGTCGCTGGCGCCCTGCCAGCACCGCCTCGCCGCTCAGGAAGCGCTCCAGATCCTCCGCCAGCGCGCGCGCGGAGTCGTACCGGGCCGAGCGATCCTTCTCGAGGCACTTCAGCACGATGGCCTCGAGGTCCCGCGGGATGCCGGGGTCGACGGCGCGAGGCGGGCGCGGCTCGACCGTGCCGATCCGGCAGAGCACATCGAGCGCGTTGTCGCCGGAGATCGGCGGCTCTCCGGTCAGGATCGCGTACAGCGCGGCGCCCAGGCCGTAGACATCGGCCCTGCGGTCGAGCTTCCCGGCCTCTCCGCGCGCCTGCTCGGGCGACATGTACTGGGGAGTGCCCGCCACCGATCCTGTGTCGGTCGCTTCCTCGCTCCACGCGCGGGCCAGACCGAAATCCGTGACATAGGACTTCAACCGACCGTCCGGGCCGCGCTCCACCATGATGTTGCCAGGTTTGATATCACGGTGGATGATGCCCGCGCGGTGGGCCTCATGTATGCCCTCGGCGGCGTCGCGCACGAGCAAGACCTTCTGCTCGACGGTGAGCGTCGGCGCGGCGTCGCCGAGCGGCTCGCCGTCGATGTATTGCATGGCGATGTAGGCCTTCCCGTCGACCTCGCCGACCTCGTACACCTTGCAGACGTTCTCGTGGCTGACGCGGGCCTGGGATCGCGCCTCGGCGATGAATCGCCTGACGTACGCGGGCTCGCCGCCGCGGACCAGCTTCAGGGCGACGTCGCGATCGAGGCGCAGGTCGCGGGCGAGGAACACGGTGCCCATACCGCCCTGGCCCAGCAAGCGGAGGGGCTGGTATCGGTCGCGGGCAGACCACGGGAACAGCGGCGGCTCCGGAAGATCGGGGGCCCTCGGCGGGCTCGCGATCGTATCGTCGAGCGCGGCGTTCGAGGCGGCGGGCGGCGGCGCCGGAGGGGGGATCGGCGCGCCTGACGCGCCGATGTTCCCGCGCAGCGACGCGAAGCTCTCCTCCGAGATGACGCCGCGCGCGAGCAGGAGCGCGAGCGGGCTCGCCCCGGCCTCGGCGGCCTCGCGCGCGAGCGCCTGCGCGCCGGCCCGCGGGATGAGGCCCTCGGCCACCGCGACGCGAAGCTCGGCTTCATGGTCTTCGTCCATGGCCACCTGACGATGCGGATCAGCTCCTCTGCCTGAATCCGCGATGTCTCTTTCATCGCGCCAATGCTCATCGAGCCAGCGAGCCCCGGGCCATGCGCTCCGCGATGCCGCTGCCCGCGCCAGGAATACGCTCAAGTAACGCAGATGACGCTAATTCGTGAGCACGTCTCCGTCAACGCCTGGCGGTGCTGCGAGGGCGGCGGGCCATCAGCGGGGAGTCGCGGGGCGCTACGACGGGGACATGGCGGACGAGACCGACGACCCGCTCCTCACGCGATTCCAGCGTTCCGGGCGACGTCTTGTTCCCTGGGTGCAGCAGCGCTAGGGACCAGGGATGCGTAGGCACCTTCCGGTTCGCAATCTCGTCTCGATCGCCGTCATCACCTGCCTCCTCGCGGCGACAGCCTGCGGCTCCAGCGAGGAGGCTGCGCTCACCGTCGCCGAAGCCCGCACCCTGGCCGAGGGCTCCACGGCGACGCTCGAGGGGTTCGTGACCGTCGCGCCCGGCACGTTCAACTCGGCGACCGAGGACCAGGGCTTCGCCCTGCAGGACGCCACCGGGGGCATCTACGTGAGCCTGCCCGACGCGCCCGATCTCGAGCTCGACGTCCGGGTGCGCGTCACGGGGAAGCTCGAGCAGGTGGCCCAGCAGACGGTGCTCAAGGCCGACGCGGCCGCGGTCACGGCGCTCGGGGGGATCGGACCCGTCGAGCCGACGGACGTGACGACCGCCTACGTCGGAGAGCAGGTCGAGGGCCTGCTCGTGCGCGTGAGGGGCAACGTGACAAGGGCCGTGGAGGACGACCAGCCCTACGGCTTCAAGGTGTATATCGACGACAGCTCGGGCGAGACTCAGGTCTTCGTGCACATCGTGGACGGCCAGCCCGTCATCGACACGGCGTCGCTCGCCGTCGATCAGGCCATCGAGGTGACCGGCCTCGCCGCGCAGTACGAGGCGACCTACGAGGTCGCGCCGCGCCGGGCAGGAGACCTCGTATTGCAGTGAGCCCGCCGGCGCACCGATTCACGCGCCGCGCCCGCTGACGTGTCCTGTCCCCTGGTTCCATGGAAGAGGACCACAGAGGGCACAGAGGGCACAGAGGGCACAGAGGCGAGAAAAGAAATATAATTTACTAACTCTCCTCTCTCTCTCTCTCTCTTCTTCCCTCTGTGCCCTCTGTGCCTCTGTGGTTCGTCTTCTCTTCCCTCATTGAAGCCACGGATCAA
Organism: Sorangium sp. So ce406; assembly: GCF_051474675.1. Taxonomy (NCBI): domain Bacteria; kingdom Pseudomonadati; phylum Myxococcota; order Polyangiales; family Polyangiaceae; genus Sorangium; species Sorangium sp. So ce406. The sequence continues at coordinate 4,744,752 of NZ_CP150340.1, forward strand.
CCCGCCGAGGCGGCACGAGGAACTGGACTTCGCCGCGGGCATCCAGGATCGTTCCCCGCACGGAGGGACGAGCGATGAGCAAGCACGAACCGGCAAAGACGCAGCGCATGGTGAGGCTGGGCTCCACGGGGCCCGAGGTGTTCCGGCTGGGGCTCGGCTGCATGGGGATGTCCGGCATGTACGGCGCGACCGACGACGCCGAGAGCGTCCGGACGATCCAGGCGGCGATCGACCTCGGCGTCACCCTGCTCGACACGGGGGACTTCTACGGGATGGGGCACAACGAGCTCCTCGTGGGGCGCGCCATCGCCGGCCGGAGGGAGCGGGTCCAGCTCTCCGTGAAGTTCGGCGCGCTCCGAGGGCCGGACGGGAGCTGGGGCGGGCTCGACATGCGCCCCGTCGCCGTGAAGAACTTCGCCGCGTACAGCCTGAAGCGGCTCGGCGTCGAGGTCATCGACGTCTACCGCCCCGCCCGGCTCGACCCCGCCGTGCCGATCGAGGACACCATCGGCGCGATCGCGGACCTCGTGAAGGCCGGCCACGTGCGCCACATCGGGCTCTCCGAGGTCGGCGTCGAGACGATCCGCCGCGCCCACCGCGTCCACCCGATCGTCGATCTGCAGATCGAGTACGCGGTCGCGACCCGCGGCCCCGAGGCCGAGATCTTCCCCGCGCTCGCCGAGCTCGGCATCAGCGCGACCCTCTATGGCGTCTACTCGCGGGGGCTCCTCACCGGCAGCAAGCCGAAGGGGCCGGGCGACCTCCGCGCCCACTTGCCCCGCTTCACCGGCCAGCACCGCGAGAAGAACGAGGACGTCGTGGGCGCCTTCCAGCGGTTCGCCCAGGAGCGCGGCATGACGCCGGGGCAGCTCGCGCTCGCCTGGGTGCTCGGGCGGCAGCCGGCGTTCGTGCCCGTGGTCGGCGCGAAGACGCTCGCGCAGCTCGACGACGCGCTCGGCGCCCTCGACCGGCCGCTGTCGCAAGCCGACCTGACGGCGCTCGAGGCGCTCGTGACGATCTCCGGCGATCGCTACGCAGCGCCGCAGATGCGGCAGCTCGACAGCGAACGCCGGTAGAGCCTTGTCCCACGAGCAGCGCGCGAGGGAGGTCGTGAGATGACGCGCGCAGGTCCGCGCGCCCGACGCGCCGGCGCGCCGGCGGCGAGCGCAGCGCCCGGCGCCTCGCTGCTGCCTCGCGTCGCCCGCCTGTCGCTCCTCGTGGCCCTGACCGGCTGCGCCGCGGGCGAGAGCCCTCCTGCCGCGCCTTCCGTGCCCAGCGCGCCCGCGGCGCGCCCGACCGCCGCCCGCCAGCCGAACCCGGCCGCGCCGGTCGCCGACGCGCCGCTCCTCGTCGCCGAGGCGCCGGGGGTGTGGCTCGACGATCCCGGGCGCCGGGCGAAGCTCCTCGCCCTCGCGCCGCAGATCGAGGCCCACCTCGGCGCCGAGCTCGCCCGGCAGGAGCTGCCGGGCTTCACGATCGGCGTCGTCGTCGGCGGCGAGCTCGCCTATGCGCGGGGCTTCGGCGTGCGCGACCCGGCGAGCTCGGAGGCGCCCGACGCGGACACGGTGTACCGCGTCGGATCGATCACGAAGACGCTCACCGCCGCCGCGATCCTGCAGCTCCGGGACGAGGGGAAGCTCGCGCTCGACGACCCCGCGTCACGCTACCTCCCGGAGCTCGCGAAGGTGGTTTATCCGACCTCCGACTCGCCGCGGATCACGATACGGCATCTGCTCACGCACTCTTCAGGGCTACCGCGGCTCGGGCGGTTCAAGTACTCCGACCCGTCGCGCGACGTCACGGAGGCCGAGCTCCGCGCGGCGGTGCCCGGCGCGCTGCTCGAGTACGTCCCCGGGACGAAGGAGGCCTATTCGAACTTCGGGTTCGCGCTCCTCGGGCTCGTCGTGGAGCGCGCCTCCGGGCATCGCTACCGCCACCACGTGAGCGAGCGGCTCCTCGCGCCGCTCGGCATGTCGTCCTCGTTCTGGGAGCAGCGCGCGGTGCCGCCCGGGCGCCTCGCGACGGGGCACCGCAGGAGGGCGGGCAAGCTGGAGCCCGCGCCCCACTGGCGCTTCGGCGCGTCCGAGGCGGCAGGCGGACTCTACGCCTCGCTGCGCGACATGGCCCGTTACACAGCGTTCCAGCTCTCGGCCTATCCGCCGCGCAGCGGCGATGACGCGGGGCCCCTCCGGCGCAGCTCGATCCGGGAAGCCCACACGACGGCGCGGCCCGCGCGCCTCTCGGTCGAGCCGGCCGCCGCCGAGGGGCGCCATGCGGTCGACGCGACGGCGACCGGATACGCGTATGCCTGGCGCGCTCACCAGAGCTGCGAGGACGACGCGGTCGTCCGGCACAACGGGGCGGCGGACGGCTATTCCGCCCTGGTGGAGCTCTACCCGCGGGCCGGCGTGGGGCTCGTGCTGCTCGTGAGCCACGCCGACGCCGACACCGAGGCGATCGTCGGGGAGGTGCGCTCGATGCTGCGCGAGGCCGGCGTCACCGCGCCCCGGCGGGAGCGCCCGAGCGCCCGCCTGGAGTCGGCCTTCCGCGGGGCCGTCGCGCTGTACGAGCGCTTCGAGCCAGCGCGCTACGAAGCGCTCTTCACCCCGGAGTTCCGTGGGGCCATCCCGGACAGCACCTTCGAAGAGACGCTCCAGCGCTTCAGGAAGACGCACGGGGCCTGTCGGCCCGGCGCGCTGTTATCGTGGGAGCCGCCGCTCGAGGCGCGCTACGCGATGGCGTGCGAGCGGGGGCGCATCGAGGCGAAGCTCGCGCTCGACGCCGGGACGTCTCGGATCACGAGGTATCGCCTCGACGGCATCGCGCCGCCGACCGAGGCGATGAAGCGCAGCGCGCAGCAGGTGCTCGAGCTCGCGGCAGGCCAGCCGACGGCCGCGGTCGGGCCGGTGCTCTCGAGCGCCGCCGACGCCGGCGCCGTCCAGGAGGAGCTCCGCGCGCTGCAGGAGCGACGCGGGTGCAAGCTCGGCGGCTCGGTCGATTCGGACGGGGATCAGGAGCACACGTTCCGGATCGTGTGCGAGCGCGGCGGGAACCTGGTGATGAAGCTCAGGATCGATGCGGGCGAGCCCGGCCGTGTCCGCGAGATCGAGCTCGACGCTGCGAAGCAGGCGGGCAGGTGCCCGAAGGAGCTCTGAGGAGGGCGCGCGAGCCCGCCAACGACGGTATGATGTTCTCTTGCACCTGCACGGGATGGATTGAATCATGAGCTCGACTGCTCCCTCCGCAGCCAGGGTGTCGATCGGCCGTTTCGCCCTGTCGCTGCACCTCGCCGATGGCACCTTCTTGGAGGCATCGCCGGCCGCCCTCGGGGTCTACGGCGTGGCGCCCGAGGCGCTCCTCGGGCGTCGTTTGCAGGAGTTCGTCGCGCCCGAGGACATGGCCGACGCGGAGGTCGCGCTCGATGAGGCGATGCGCTCGAGCGACGCGATCTCCTTCGTTGTCCGGCTTCAGGGAGACGGCGACTCGCCCCGCCGGATCGAGATCGTCGCCCACGCGGAGGGCGGCGCGGCGGGCGAGCGCCGGCTCTGCTGTACGGCGCGCGACGCGGCGACGGCCGCCCGCGCGGCGGCCGAGCAGGTGCAGCTCTCGAGCAGGGCCGACGAGATGGGGCGCCGCCTGGAGCGGCTCATCGCCAGCGTGCCCGGCATCGTCTGGGAGATATGGTTCGTGGACGATCCGGCGCGCCAGCGGGTCAGCTTCGTGAGCGAGCGCGCCCTCGCCCTGAGCGGCTACACCCCCGAAGAGTGGCTCTCCGAGCCGGACTTCTGGGCGAAGATCACGCACCCTGACGATCGGCCGGCGGCCGACGCATCAGGGACGCTCGCCACGACGGGCTCCGCCAGCGCGCAGAGCCGGTGGACCACGAAGGACGGCCGCCTCGTCTGGGTCGAGACCCAGATGCGCGCCCTTCGCAACGACGACGGGAGCCTGGCCGGCTATTGCGGCGTGACCATGGACATCACCGCCCGCAAGCAGGCCGAGCAGGAGCAGGCGCGCCTGCGGGAGGAGATCATCCAGTCGCAGGCGCGGCTCCTGGCCGAGCTCTCCACGCCGCTCATCCCGCTCAGCGAGGGCGTGATCGCGATGCCGCTCGTCGGCTCGATCGACCGCGCGCGCGCCGAGCGGGTGGTCGAGACGCTGCTCCAGGGGATCAGCTCGTGCGGCGCGCGCACGGCGATCCTCGACATCACGGGCGTACCGACCGTGGACACGCAGGTCGCGGACGCCTTGCTCAAGGCCGCGCGCGGCGTGCAGCTCCTCGGGGCCGAGGTCGTGCTCACCGGCATCCGCCCGGAGGTGGCGCAGACCCTGGTGACCCTCGGCGTGGAGCTCACCGGCATCGTCACCCGCGGTACCCTGCAGGACGGGATCCGCTACGCCGTCAGCGCCGCTCGACCGTGGCCAGGACGCCGAAGTGATCCGACAGGGTCGTCCGGACCGGCCGCCCTGCGGCGCTGATCGTGACCGGCTCGTCGAGGATGCGATCGGCGCGCAGCGCCGCGTCCAGGCCGCGCAGGAGCACGTGATCGAGCCGCCAGCCCGAGTCCCCCACGTCGCCCGTGCCGAGCCCGTCATGAGAGAACGTCCCGCGGCGATCGGGCACGTCCGCGTCGTGGAACCCGGCGCTCTCCAGCCGCCGGAACAGCGATGAGCCGGGCGTCGTGTTGAGATCGCCGAGGAGCAGCGCCGGTGCGCCGCCCGCCTTCTCGTCGACCCACGCGAGCAGGCGATCGAGCTGGGGCGGCTGCTCCGCGCCGCCCGGCGACAGGTGCGCCGCGAAGACGTGCAGGTGGCCGAGCCCGGGCGCCGCGATGCGCGCGTGCAGGGCGCCGCGCGCGTTCACGGTCGACTCGAACACGAGAATGCCGCGATCCTCGAGCGGCGCGCGCGCGAGGAGCCCCGTGCCGAACGAGCCGCCGTAGGCGATGAGCCCGCCGTAGCGCGACGACCGGCCCGGCGACGACCCCTGCGCGGCCGTCGGCTCCCCGACGCACCGGTCGACGATCTCGTGGATCGTGCCGACCGGGCGGCTCGCGATGCAGTTGAGGCACGGGGTAGGGAGGGCGAGGGCGGTGGTCGCGCAGCTCTGGACGACGCAGGCCGCGAGCGCCTCATCGGTGAGGCCGCTGCATTTCGCCTCGGCGCACGCGACGAGCGGCCTCACCTGGGAGGCGCTGCACGCCCCGTGCGGGGCCGGGTGCGCGGGCTCGGGCCGGAGCGCGTGCGGCATGCGCGACTCCAGCGCCCGGCGGAGCAGATCCCAGTGCGCGTCGAGCCAGAACTCCTGCACGAACAGGAGATCCACGTCGAGCGCGGCCAGCGCCTCGACCACGCGCGGAACGCGCTCCGTCGCGTACGGCAGCACCCCCACCGCGAGCCCCGCGTTGAATGTGGCGACCTGGAACGGCATGGCGCACAGCGATGCACGCTGTGTGCCCGACGGCGCTCGTCAGCCCACGGTCTCGATGCGCCCGTCGGGGTACCGCGCGAAGCGGCCCTCCTCGCGCGCGTGGACCGGATCGTCGCTCGGCCACGGCCACCCGCCGAAGCCGGTGCGCCGGTAGTCGAGGAAGGCCTGCTGGACCTCCGCCATCGAGGTCATCACGAAGGGGCCGTGCTGCGCGACGGGCTCGCCGATGGGCCGGCCCTGGAGCAGCAGGATCTCGGTCTCGTCGGGGCCGTTCTCGAGGAGCGCGGCGGCGCCGTCGCGGAGCGTGATCCGCTGGCCCGCCGGGACGCGCCGGGCGCCGACGCGGAGCTCGCTGCCGCGGAAGAAGTAGAGCGCGCGGTTCGTCCCGGGCGAGGCGGCCGGCAGCGTGAAGCGCGCGCCGGGCGCCATCTTGAGCGTCCAGATCGCCACGTCGGCGTCCGCGCGCGACGCCCACGACCTCGGCGGCGGCGCCGGCGGGCGGAGCTCGCCGTGGCGGCCGGCGATGACCGTGATCTCGGTCGAACGCCCCGCGGCGTCGCGCAGGACCTGCCTCGGGATCGTGTCGCCCCACATCATCACGAAGGCCGGGTCGGCGAGCTTGTCCGCGCGCGGGAGGTTGAGCCAGATCTGGAAGAGCTCGAGCGGGTTGGGCCCGCCGCGCTCGACGAGCGGGAACATCTCGGAGTGGACGACGCCGCTCCCGGCCGTGAGCCACTGGACGTCGCCGCGGCCGTAGCGCGCGGCCGCGCCGAGGGAGTCCGAGTGATCGACGAGCCCGCGCCGCACGACGGTCACGGTCTCGAAGCCGCGGTGCGGGTGCTGCGGGAAGCCGGGGACCACGGCGCCGTGGTACATGCGCCACCCGTCCTTGCCGGCGAAGTCGCGCCCGATGGAGCGGCCGGCGAGCGAGGCGGCCGGCCCCATCCGGTCGTTGCCGGCCGGGTACGCGTCGTCGTGGTGCACGCAGAAAAGGAACGGGTCGAGCGTCTCCCACGGCGACCCGAGCGGCGCGACGTCGCGGACGACATCCTGCGCGGCGAGCGCGGCGTCGTCGGCGCCGGTGGACGAGGGCTCGGTGCGGGCGCATGCGGCCACGACGGGCGCGGCGGCGAGGGCGCCGAGGGCAGTGCGGCGATCCATGGCCGCCATCGTAAGGTGCGCCCCGCGGAGGAACAACCGCGGAGTCGCGCAACGTGGTGTTGCGCCGGGAGCAACCATCGACGCTCCGGCGCGCAGCCGAGCGGCGTTTACCGGGGTGAGCGGCGGTCGAGAGGCGGCGAGGACGGCCGGGATCGCGCGCCGGTTGTCTGCGCGCCCCTCGATGCTTCTCGGGTCCAGGTGGTAACGTCGATCCTCGTGTCCAGAGAGCGCTCCGAACGGAGCATCATCTTCCTCGTCGCTGCGGTCCAGTTCATCAACATCCTCGACTTCGTGATGGTGATGCCCCTCGGGCCCGACTTCGCTGTCGCCCTCGGCATCTCGATGTCCGACATCGGCCTCATCGGCGGCAGCTACACGGCGGCGGCCGCGATCTCGGGCCTGGCCGGCGCCTTCTTCCTCGACCGGTTCGACCGGCGCAGCGCGCTCGCGGTGGCGATGCTCGGCCTCGTCGTCGGCACCGCGGCCGGCGGCCTGGCGACCGGGCTGCCGAGCCTGATGGCGGCGCGCGTGCTCGCCGGGGCGTTCGGCGGGCCCGCGACCTCGGTGGCGTTCTCGATCGTCGCCGACGTCATCCCCCCGGAGCGGCGCGGCAAGGCGATGGGCGTCGTGTTGGGCTCGTTCTCGGTCGCCTCGGTGCTCGGCGTCCCCGCCGGGCTGGAGCTCGCCCGTCGCGGCGGCTTTCCGCTGCCGTTCTTCGCCGTCGCGGCGCTCGGGCTGGTCGTCGCCGGGCTCGCGATCTTCCTCCTGCCCTCGATGCGCGGCCACCTCGCGGGCGCGCGGCCTTCGGGCGGCGCGCTGAGCGAGCTCCACGCGCTCGTCCGGCGGCCCATCGTGATGCTCTCGTACGCGACGACGGCGGTCGTCACGATGGCGTCGTTCCTGGTGATCCCGAACATCTCCGCGTACGTGCAGTTCAACCTCGGGTACCCGCGCGATCGGCTCGGGTTGCTCTACTTCGTCGGCGGCCTGGTCAGCTTCGCCGCGATGCGCGCGGTGGGGCCGCTGGTGGACCGGTTCGGCTCGTTCCAGACGGGCGCGGTGGGGGCGGCGGTGCTCGTGTTCGTGCTCTATGCCGGGTTCTTCTCGTACGTCCCCGGGCTGCCGGTGCTCGGCATCTTCATCGTGTTCATGCTCGGCATGACGTTCCGCAACGTCTCGTACAACACGCTCACGTCGAAGGTGCCGCGCCCCGCCGAGCGCGCGCGCTTCACCTCGATCCAGTCGGCCGTGCAGCACATGGCGGCCGCGCTCGCGGCGTTCTGGTCGGCGAGGATGCTCCACGAGCTCCCCGACCACCGCCTCGACGGGATGCCCACCGTGGCCGCGCTGTCGATCGCCTTCACGATCGCGTTTCCGTTGCTGTTCCTCGGGATCGAGCGCCGCGTCGCCGTGGCCGCCGCGCCGCGGCCGTAGAGCGCCGATCGGCTCGAAACACCCAGGAATGAAGAGATTTGAACCACAGAGGCACAGAGGACACAGAGGAACAACAAAAAACTCTGTGCCCTCTGTGCCTCTGTGGTTCGTTTTCTCGGGGCTTCAACGCTGCGCGCGAGCCCCGTGAGCAGCCCCCGGTCGAGGTTGGACGGCGTGTGGTCGTGACTGACCACCACGATGCGGCGGCCCCCGTCGAGGTGATGATGGTAGTGGCCGATCCTCTCCGTCATTGCTCCCTCTCCCTGGATCGAGGTACAGCCAATGCCATGCGCGCGACACGTCCTCGATTCGCCTCCCGAGTCTCCCCCCGATTCGAGCCCCCGGGGGAGGCGACCAGGGCCGTGAGCCGCCTGTCCAGCGCGCGATGAGCCAGCGTCCAGGAACGGCAGGAGACGACCCGCGCGAGATCGGCGCCGTCATCGACGGCCTCCGCAAGGTCCTCGCCGACGTGCGCGGCGGCGCGCTCGACGTCCGGTGGCACGACGCGCTGCCCGAGGGCCACCCGCTCCACGAGCTCCAGCAGGACGTCAACGCGCTCATCGCGGCGATCGCCACGGAGCGGATGCGGAGCCTCGATTACGTGGAGAAGGTCGAGGACCAGCTCGCCACCATCGAGCTCCAGCGCGCGGCGCTGCGCGAGCTGTCGACGCCGATCATCGAGGTCTGGAGCGGCGTGCTCTGCCTCCCGGTGGTCGGGGTCATGGACAGCGAGCGGGGCGCGCGGGTGATGAGCGAGCTGCTCGCGACGGTCTCCGAGCGGTCGGCGACCCACGTCATCATCGACGTCACCGGGATCGTCGCGATGGACGGCGAGGCGCTCCGCCACCTGGTCAACACGGCGAGCGCCCTGCGGCTGCTCGGCGCCGGATGCGTGATCACGGGGATCAAGCCGCTCGTCGCCGATTCGCTCGTGGAGATGGACTTCGACCCGGGGCTGCTCACGACGCGGAGGAACCTGCGGGAGGCGCTCCGCCAACTCATTGCGGCGAAGCGCGCCCCGTGAAGCCGGCGGCGCGTCTCCGGCGATCGGCGCGCGCTGGGCTGCGTTCGGGGCGCGGGCGTCAGCTCGCAGGGTTCATCTGCGAGCAACGATAAGCGCCCACGGTGGCGGCGAGGGACGAGAGGACGAGGAGCGAGAGCGCCAGCGCGACGTTGTGGAGCGATTCGCCGATGCCCACCATCCAGAGCCAGCGCGCGTCGGGCTGCACCGCGCCCATGTACGTCAGCGACTTGATGGCGCCGCTGACGAAGCCGAGACCGCCGGATACCAGCGTCAGGATGCCGAGGCTGATCTGGAGCGGAACGAAGCGCCGCTCGGGCGAGATGGCGTAACGGACGGACGCGGCGAGGAGCAGGAGCCCGAAGACGAGCGTCGGGTACATGCCCCAGCCGCCCATGTGAAACGCGTCAGACATGATGAGGACCTCCTTCGATGGCGGTGCTGACATGCGGTGGGGGAGAAGGTTCCGGGGCGGGGGAGGGAAACGCACCGCGGCGGGCGCCCTTGTCGCACCACCGGCGCTGGAGCCGCTGAAACGGCTGTGGCACGGCGTTGGCCCGAGCGGCTCGCGGCTTGCATGCGCGAGGACTTCGGGTATAGGTTCCGCCTCATGAGCGGTCCCGCGAGCTCGCCGTTGACGACTCAGACCTTCGAGCTGCGGGAGTCCCCGGACAGCCGAGGAGTCTGCTCATACCTCCTCGTCATCGGCGCTTCTTCGTCGTACCGCCGCGCGCTCCCCGACGACGGCGTGCTCATCGTGGGGCGCAGCGATGAGGCCGACGTGAGGCTCGACACCGCCGCGGTCTCCCGGCGGCACGCGAAGCTCGCCGTCTCCGGCGGCGAGATCCGGATCACCGACCTCGGCAGCCACAATGGGACGCTCGTCAACGGCGAGCGCATCGAGGGCTCGCGCACGCTCGGCTCCGGCGACGTTGTCACCATCGGCGATGCCACGCTGATCCTCCGGCGCGAGCTGTCGTCCAGCGGCGGGGCGCTCATCGACATGGGCCGGCTGCGCCGGCGCGTCGAGGAGGAGATCGAGCGCGCCGCCGACTCGGCGCGGCCGTTCGGCCTGGCCGTGGTGTCCCTCGGGTCCGTGCAGATGCGCATGGCGCTCGAGCAGCGGTTGCTCTCGGCGCTCCGGCTCGTGGACATGGTCGCCTGGGACGGGGCCTCTCACCTGGCCATCGGGTTCCCCGAGCTCGGCGGAGAGGCGGCGCGCGCCGCGGTGCTCCACCTGCTCGAGGTGATCGCGCCGCTGGCCCCCGACGCGCGCGGCGGGCTGGCCGCCTATCCGTTCGACGGCGGCGACACGGAGACGCTCCTCGCGGGCGCGCGGACCGCCGCGTCGATCGCCGCGCCGGGGGCGATCGCCGCCGCCTCGGAGACGGCCGTCCAGCACGTCATCGGCGAGCGCACCATCGTGGTGGCCGATTCGGCCATGATCCGGCTGTTCGAGCTGATCCGGCGCCTCGCGGCGAGCGATCTGCCGGTCCTCGTCCTCGGCGAGACGGGGGCGGGCAAGGAGAACGCCGCCGCCGCGGTGCACCACTGGTCTGCCCGGGCCCAGCGGCCGCTGATCACGCTCAACTGCGCGGCGCTCCCCGAGACGCTCGTGGAGAGCGAGCTCTTCGGCTACGAGAAGGGCGCGTTCTCGGACGCGCGGGCGCCCAAGCCCGGCCTGCTGGAGCGGGCGCACGGCGGCACCGTCTTCCTCGACGAGATCGGCGAGCTGCCCCTCGGCGCGCAGGCCAAGCTGCTCCGCGCGCTCGAGGTGAAGCGGATCACGCGCCTCGGCGACGTGCGCGATCGCGAGGTGGACATCCGCGTCGTCGCCGCCACGAACCGCGATCTCGAGGCCGAGGTCCAGGCCGGCCGCTTCCGGCAAGACCTGCTCTTCCGCCTGAGCGCCGCCGTCGTCGAGCTGCCCCCGCTCCGGGACAGGCGGCGTGAGCTGCCGATCCTGGCCCGCCTGTTCCTCGCCGAGGCGTGCGCCCGGACGGGGCGGCCCGCGCTCGACGTCTCGGAGGCCGCGCTCGCCGCGCTCTTCGCGCACCCGTTCCCCGGCAACGTGCGCGAGCTCAAGAACGCCATGGAGTACGCCGCCGCGACGGCGGACGGCCCGGTGATCGAGCCCTGGTGTCTGCCCGAGCGCATCGCCGGGCTCGACGTCGCGCCGCGGCCCACGGCGGACCCGTCGGCGCCGCCCGCCGCGGCGCCCTTCCGCTTCAAGCCCATCGCCGAGGAGATCCGGGACATCGAGCGCACGCGCATGTGTCAGGCGCTCGACGCCGCGGAAGGGGTCCAGAAGCGGGCGGCGGCGCTCCTCGGGATGCCTGTCCGCACCTTCACCTTCAAGCTGAAGCAATACGGCATCTCCGCGCGGGAGGGGAAGCGGAGCGCGTGAGAGAGAGCCCCCGGATACGGGGCTCTCCCTCACGCGCTCGGACGGCCGGCGCTCGGGCGGGCCGGGCGCGTTACCAGGGATACCGGTCCTCGTCGGAGCCGTCGGCCCACTTGTAGCAGCCGCCGTCGGACGCGCCGAGGCCGCCGTCGCACGAGTCCATGGCGAAGCACTCCTCGACGGTGGGAGCCCAGTCCGCCGGGACCCAGCAATAATCACCGCTGGTGTTCTCCATCCAGTAGCAGCCGGTCCCCTCGAAGGAGGCGCAGCCGGGCTCCTGCGTCGGCGCCGCCGGCCAGGGATACCGGTCCTCGTCGGAGCCGTCGGCCCACTTGTAGCAGCCGCCGTCGGACGCGCCGAGGCCGCCGTCGCACGAGTCCATGGCGAAGCACTCCTCGACGGTGGGAGCCCAGTCCGCCGGGACCCAGCAGGAGTCACCGCTGGTGTTCTCCATCCAGTAGCAGCCGGTCCCCTCGAACGAGGCGCAGGCTTCCGAGGGCCCGTCGCCCTCGCCGCACCCCGGATCGTTGTCCTCCTCCTGCTCGACGACGGGCGCCCTGCCCGAGCCGAGCTCGGAGCCGCCGGCGGCTCGTGGGTCGACGCAGGCCGGAGCGACCGAGAGGGCGATGAGTCCAACAAAGGCGCGCGAGAAGAGAGAAAGTGAGCTCATGAGTTCAGAACCCTCCGTGCAGCCCTGGTGATCGGTTGCCCGCCCGTGCGGCGTCGATCACTGGGCCTCATGTCGTTTAGGTCGGTTCAGCAGAGGCGAGACCACGCGTCGTGTTCTTGAGCTGGCCTGGAGTCGCCTCGTCGCGTGTGAGTCATCGCAACGCATGTGCCATGCGCTTGCGAGGCCATCCCACGCGCGCGTGAATCCGCTGGATCCGTCCGTCGAGACGAAGCGGCAGCGCGCGCCGGCGGCTCGCCCCTGCGATCGAGCTCACGCGCGGGGCCAGCGTGCGCATGGCAATCTTTGCCGCTCTGGCAACGGTTGCCAGCCCCCCCCGGCCAAGGTGCGGCAAGCCTTGCCGCGTCGTCGGCCTGACGAAGGTCGCGGCGACTCCCGGGGATCAGAACACGAACCGAGCGGACACCCACGCAGCGTCGAGCGACGCGGCGGGCCGGAACTCGACCTTCACGCCGCCGCGGTCCTCGGTGCGGGTGGACTGTGGCCTGTTCATGAAGAGCAGGGCCGTCCCCGTGATCACTGTCGCTCCGCCGGCGATGAAGGCGCCGATCGCCAGCCGGTTCTCGAGGACGCTGTCTCTGTCCTCGGCAAGGTCGAGCGGCTTGCACCACGGATCACAGAGGACCTCGACGCGCTCCTGGTTTGCCCTGTGATCCGCGCCGGCACGCGACGCCAGCACGCCGCCCGCGACGCCCAGGGCCGCGCCGGCCCCGAGCGTCGCCCACGGGATCCACGCGGCCCACCGCTGCCTGGTGACGACGGTGTCGACGCTCAGCGCGAGTTGGCCCGAGGCCTCTTTGCCGGCGAGCACGACGACGGGCTTGACGACCGTGAAATAGCCGTTCTTTCTCGCCGTGACGACGTGCTCTCCCGGCATGACCATCCGGCGCCCGGCGCCGGGGCCGACGAACCAGGGCTGGCCGTCCAGCAGCACGACGGCGCCCGGCTCGTCACAGCGGATCTCGATGGATCCGAGCTCCCGCTCGACGAGCGCCCGCAGCGCCGAGCGCGCCTCCTGCTCCAGCTCGGCGTCGAGCGAGCCGGGCCCCCAGCGCAGGGAGAGGCGCAGGCTTTCGTGGGCGAGGAGCGGCAGACCGATGCTCCTGAGCGCCCGTCCCAGGTAGACCCGGAGCTCGGGGTGCTCCCAGGCAGCCAGCGCCTCCTCGTATTTGGCCCGCGCCTCGGCGAGCATCATGCGCCGGTGCAGCTCCCGCGCCTCGTCGAAGAGCGACTGTGCCCTCTGCTTTCGCTCCTCCGAGACGCCCTGATGCCATGGTGGCAGCGGCGCCTGGGCTCGCGCGGGCGCAGCGCACACGGCCACGAGGGCGATGGGCAGCAGGAGCTGCGCTGTGGAGAGCGCGATTCGAGCGTGTCGTTTGCGGGTTGTCGTCATGAAAGCCGAGCCCCTGTGTTTTCCGGGGCGTCCGTGGACCTCCGCTCGCGCACGCCTCTAGCATGAGTCCAGGCTCGCTGGTCACCTCGCGCGCAGGTCGAGATCGACATCGAGCGCACGTGCGTGATCAGACTACATCGAACGGAAGGGCCTGCCAAGCGAGCCGGCGCCGGGGGTGCGCCGTCGGATGCCTGGATCGCGCCGAGCGGGCGATCCAGGGGAGGCCATGTGGCAGGGGAGCGTAGGTACCCCGGGAGGTGAAAGGGGACATGCGCGCACGGGAACGGTACTATGCTCGCGGCGTGGTCGCGTGCGCTCGTGAGATGATTGAGACCCAGACGATGCCCGCGACGGCCGCCCAGCCGTCGTCGTCCCCGGAGCAGGCCAGGCCGGCGCCGTCGGCCGGCGATCGCGTCGGCCATTACGAGCTCCTGCGCGAGCTCGGCCGGGGGGGCATGGGGGTCGTCTTCCTGGCGCGCGATCTCCGGCTCGCTCGCCTCGTCGCGATCAAGCTCCTCACGAAGCTGAGCAGCGTCGGAGTCCAGCGCTTCCTCGTCGAGGCGCAGGCCACCGCGCGCTGCAAGCACGAGCACATCGTGACGATCCACGAGGTCAACGAGCACGGCGGATTCCCGTACATGGTGCTCGAGTACATCGAGGGGCAGAGCCTCCGCGCCTGGATGAAGCAGCGCCGGCCCGCGGACGCCCCCACCCGGGCGCGGGCGGCGCCGGTCGCGCCCGGCCTGGCCGTCGAGATGATGGTCCCCGTCGTGCGCGCGCTCGCGAGCGCGCACGCGTCCGGCATCGTTCATCGCGATCTCAAGCCCGAGAACGTCATGCTGGACGCCTCGGGCGCGATCAAGGTGGTCGATTTCGGCGTCGCCTCGCTGCGCGACGACGAGGCGAGCCTCGTGGCCGAGCGCCCCGTCGCCGAGGACATGCGCCTGACCCGCACGGGCGCGCTGGTCGGCACGCTGCCTTACATGTCTCCCGAGCAGTGGGCGGGCAAGGAGATCGACGGGTCCAGCGATGTCTGGGCGGTGGGCATCATGCTCCACGAGCTCGTGCTCGGGGCGCATCCGCTCGCGCCGTGCAGGATGCCGGACCTCATCGCGGTGCCGCGCCTCGACGAGCCGATGCCCGAGGTCAGCGCCTGCCACCCGGAGGTCGGCGCGCTCGGCGCGATCATCGACCGCTGCCTGCGCAAGCGAAAGGCCGAGCGGTTCGCCTCGGCGGAGGAGCTGCTCACCGCGCTCCTGCCGCTCCTGCCCGGGCGCCGGGAGATCCACCTCGGCGCCGACGAGAGCCCGTTCGCCGGCCTCTCGTCGTTCCAGGAGGCCGACGCCGACCGCTTCTTCGGCCGGGCGCAGGACCTCGCCGGCGTGATCGCGCGCCTCCGCAGCCAGCCGCTGCTCGCGCTCGCGGGCGCGTCGGGGGTGGGGAAGTCGTCGCTGGTGCGTGCCGGGGTGATCCCGGCGCTCAAGCGCTCCGGCGAGGGCTGGGAGGCGCTCGTGCTGCGGCCCGGGCGCGCTCCGATGGCGGCGCTCGCGGAGCTCTTCAGCCACCCCGCGATGACGCTGAGCACCGACGTGCGGGAGCTCGCCGGGCAGGGCGGCGCGTCGACGCGCGCGGCCCTGGGCGAGCGGCTGCCCGCCGAGCCCGGCCTGCTCGGCGCCGCGCTGCGCGGGTGGGCGAGCCGCGCGCAGAAGCGCCTCTTGCTGTTCGTCGATCAGTTCGAGGAGCTCATCACGCTCGGCGCCCCGGCCGAGGAGCGCGCGGCGTTCCTCGCGTGCCTCGAGGGGATCGCCGACGACGCCTCCTCGCCGCTCCGCGTCGTCCTGTCGGTGCGGTCCGATTTCCTCGATCGGATGGCGGAGCACGAGCATTTCATGGCGGCGATGACCCGCGGCCTCGTGTTCCTCCGGCCGATGGGGCGCGAGGGGCTGCGCGAGGCGCTGGTGAAGCCGGTCGAGGCGGCGCGGCACGAGATCGAGGATCCGGCGATGGTCGAGGACATCCTCGACGCGCTGGCGACGACCCGCGGCGCGCTGCCGCTGCTCCAGTTCACCGCGGCGAGGCTGTGGGAGATGCGCGATCGGGGGCGCCGGCTGCTCACGCGGGCGAGCTACGAGGCGCTCGGCGGCGTGGCGGGCGCGCTGGCGAGCCACGCCGACACGCTGCTGGCCGGGATGAGCGAGCGCCAGGCGAGGCTGTCGCGGGCGGTGCTGGAGCGCCTGGTGACGCCGGAGCGGACGCGGGCGGTGGCCAGCCTGGCCGAGCTCTGCGAGCTGCCCGGGGACCCGGGCGAGATCGAGCGGGTGGTGGGCCTGCTCGCCGACGGGCGGCTCCTGGCGATCGAGAAGGGGAGCGACCGCGCGGAGAGCACGGTGGAGCTCGTGCACGAGTCGCTCATCGAGCGGTGGCCGACGCTCAAGCGCTGGCTCGGCGAGAGCCAGGAAGACGCCGCGTTCCTGGACCGGCTGCGCGCGGCGGCCCGGCTCTGGGACGCGAGCGGCCGCGCCGCGGACACGCTCTGGCGCGGCAAGGTGGCCAGGGAGGCGCGCGACTTCCACGAGCGCTACCGGGGCGCGCTGCCCGAGCGGGAGCGGCTGTTCCTGGAGGAGGTGCTCCGGCTGGCGAACCACACGCGGCAAATGCGCCGCCGCCTCGTCTCCGGGGTCATCGCGGCGCTGTCGATCCTGGTCGGCGTGGCGGGGGCGGGGATCGTGAAGCTGAGCCGCCAGAACGGCGTGATCACGGCGCAGCTCGACGCGATCCGGAGGGGGGAGGACACGCTGAAGCAGGCGCTCGCGAGCGAGGCGGCGCAGCGGAGCGCGGCCGAGCGGGCGCGGCAGGAGAGCGAGGCCGAGCGGCGGCGGGCCGAGCAGATGCAGCGCGAGGCGGAGGAGGCGCGCGATCGCGCCGAGGCCGAGGCCGAGCGCGCCCGCGCAGCGGTGGGGCAGGCGCGGGCGGCGCGGGACACGGCGCAGCGGTCCGAGGCCGAGGCGCGCGAGGCCGAGGTGAAGGCCACCGAGGAGGAGCGGAAGGCCAGGGCCGCGGCCGAGGCGATGCTGCAGAGCAAGCGCGAGCAGGAGCAGCTCATCGAGCGGACCGCGGGGAAGATCGGCGAGAGATTGAAGTAGCGGGCGCCGCGGCTACGGCCGCGGTGCCGGCGGCGGTGCCGCCCGGGTGTGACGGTAGAGGGAGCCGCGGCTGCCGACGACGAGCGACGTGGTTCCGGCGCCCCACCCCGCGTAGAGGGATCGATCCGTCGTGGAATTGAGCTTGAGCCAGGAGATCCCGTCGTAGTGCAGGAACGTGCCGTTCTCACCCACGACATAGACGTCGTTCGGCGCGCTCCCCCAGACGCCATACAAGGTTTCCAGCGTGGTCGAGCTCATGGCCAGCCACTCCTGGCCGTCGTAGTGCAGGATCGTGCCTCTGTTACCCACGGCAAAGACATCGTCCCGTCCGGTGCCCCACACGCCCTGCAAAGGCTCCGAGGTGGGCAAGGTCATGGGGCGCCAGTCCACGCCGTCGTAGTGCAGCGCCCTGGGCAGAGCACCATATTCGTTCGGCGGATCGCCCACGAAAAAGACATCGTCCGGCGCGCTCCCCCACACGCCATACAAGGGCGCCACAGGCGAGGGCGGGGTCATCTTCTCCCAGCCCGCGCCGTCGTAGTGCAGGATGGTGCCCTTCTCGCTCACGACGAAGACATCGCTCGGCGCGCTTCCCCATACGGCACGGAACGACTCCGCCGCCATCGTCGGGCCGATGGCGATCCAGTTCAGGCCGTCGTAGTGCAGGATCGTGTCCTGTAGCCCTACCGCGAAGACATCGTGCGGCCCGCTCCCCCAGACGCCGTGCAGCAGCTCTCCCGATGTGGGCGTCTCCATGGGCGTCCAGTCCAGGCCGTCATGGTGCAGGATCGTGCCGTACCCCACGGCGAAGACGTCGTGGTGCCCGCTCCCCCAGACGCCGCGCAGATCGTTTGAATCGGTCAAGTCGATGCGGCGCCATTCCTGGCCGTTGTAGCGCAGCGTCGTGCCGTTATCGCCCACGGCGAGGACATCGCGCGGCCCGATTCCCCAGATGCCGTACAACAGCGTGGCCCCCGGAGGCAAGGTCAATTTCTGCCAGCCATCGCCGTTGTAGTGCAGCATCGTGGCCTGATCATCGACGGCGAAGACATCGTTCCACGCGCTCCCCCACACGGCCAGCCACAATGGCTTCGATGTGGTGGGCGGGTTGTCCTTCCATCCCTCGCCGTCATAGTGCAGGAACGTGCCGTGGCTGCCCACGGCGAAGACATCGTTCGACGCGCTCCCCCACACGTCATACAGCAATACCCCCGGCGCGGGCGGTCCCACGGACTCCCATTTCTCGCCGTCATAGTGCAGGATCGTGCCGTTACCACCCACGGCGAAGACATCGTTCCACGCGCTCCCCCACACGCCGAACAGCACTTCCGATTCGGGCCAGGCTTCCTTTTGCCAGTTCTGGCCGTCGTAGTGCAGGATCGTGCCTCCACCCCCCACGAAAAAGACATCGTTCGACGCGCTCCCCCACACGTCGAACAACGGTCCATGCTCCGGGATCGAGGGCATGTCCGTCCAGTCCGTCCAGTCCAGGCCGTCGTAGTGCAGGATCGTGCCGCCACGACCCACGGCGAAGACATCGTTCCACGCGCTCCCCCACACGCCCGACAGCTCTTCCGACGTGGGAGACGGTATTCTCTGCCAGTCCTGGCCGTTGTAGTGCAGGATCTCGCCGCTGGTACCCACGGCGAAGATATCCTGCATCCCGCTCCCCCACACGTCGCGCAAGCCTTGCGATGTAACGGGATCGTCCCGGCGCCAGTTCCAGGCGCCGCACGTGGCGGTGGACGGGCCATCGCAGGAATCGTTGCACCCCGGGCGGCCAAAATCGAAGCGCAGGGGGACGCAAGACGTCATGACGGGCAGCTCGGGGTCGCAGGTTTCACCCTGCGTCAGCTCGCCGTCGCCGCAATGTGCCGTGCAGTCGAGCTTGCAATACCCGCGGAGGTCCGAGTTCTGCTCACCCTCGCACGACGGGTCGGTCGCAACGATCCTGTCCTCGCCGCAGTCGCACACCTCGCCGCGTACCGCATCGACGACGCCGTTGCCGCAGCGCTCGTCAGACGTGCAGTCGGCGCTGCACCCGTCGTCGCCGATCGTGTTGCCGTCGTCGCAGACCTCGCCGAGTACCTCGTCGACGACGCGGTTGCCGCAGCGCTCGTCGGACGTGCAGTCGGCGCTGCACCCGTCGCCGTCCATCGTGTTGCCGTCGTCGCAGACCTCGCCGCGTACCTCATCGATGACGCGATTGCCGCAGCGCTCGTCGGACGTGCAGTCGGCGCTGCACCCGTCGCCGTCCATCGTGTTGCCGTCGTCGCAAACCTCGAGCGGAGGGGCATCACGATCGACGACGCGGTTGCCGCAGCGGGACGTGCAGTCGGCGCTGCACCCGTCGCCGTCCATCGTGTTGCCGTCGTCGCAGACCTCGGCGTTGTCCGTCTCGAGAAGCATGTTGCCACACTGGTTGCGGCGGCCGGGGGCAACACACACGTATTCGACCTTGTCCTCGTCCGGGTCGCTATCGAGGCACTCATGGTCGATCGGGCAAAAGCTCCCGCCGCAACGTTTCCCGCCCTGGAGGCATGCGCCCGTGACGGCGATCAGCGCCATCACGAACGCGAGCGCCACGACGTGACGAGGCGCCCAACCGCCGCGCGGAAGGCCCGTGACGTTCCCGTTCCTCTCCATGCCCCGTATCCGCGTCCATGCCCTCATCTGTACCTCGTTGATTCCTCGCCCAGCGGCCCGGAAGCCAGCGCCGTGTCGCGCAAAACCGCCGGCCGTACGTGACACGCGAGTGTACGCATGAGCACCTCCTCCAGGGAAGCCCGAGAACCAAGCTCCGCCGGCGCCGGATACGGGCTGCGCGCCAGCAGGGCGCAGGTAAGGAGCTGTAGCGGACGCTACCGGACGCGCGCCGCGGCGAGGTGGGGGACGGGCCTCGTCACGGCGCCGTCCGGGTGTGACGGTAGATGGCGCCGAGATCGCCGACGACGAAGGATGTCCTTCCGGCCCCCCACACCGCGTGAAGATCGCGATCTGTCGTGGAATTGAGCTTGAGCCAGGATGTCCCGTCATAGTGCAGGAGCGCGCCGAACGCGCCCACGGCAAAGACGTCCTCCGGCCCGGTCCCCCACACCCCGTACAACCATTCCGACGTGGGCAGGGTCATGTCCTCCCAGCGCTGGCCGTCGTAGTGCAGGATCGTGCCTTCATCACCCACGGCGAAGACATCCCGCGGCCCGCTCGCCCACACGGCGGACAACCATCCCGACCTGGGGGCGTTCATGTCCTGCCACGTCTGGCCGTCGTAGTGCAGGACCGTGCCCATCTCGCTCACGGCAAAGACGTCCCGCGGGTCGCTCCCCCACACGCCGGACAAAGACTCCGACGTGGGAGAGTCCATGCCCTGCCACCCCTGGCCGTCGTAGCGCAGGATCGTGCCGTTGCCGCCCACGGCGAAGACACCCTGCGTCTCGCTGCCCCACACGCCGGACAAACGCTCCGACGTGGGCGGGGCCATGCCCTGCCACTCCTGGCCGTCGTGGTGCAGGATCGTGCCTCTGTCACCCACGGCGAAGACACCCTGTCGCTCGCTCCCCCACACGCCATCCAACCGCTCCGACGTGTGCGACTCCATGATCTGCCACTCCTGGCCGTCGTGGTGCAGGATCGTGCCTCTGTCACCCACGGCGAAGACACCCTGCGTCCCGTTCCCCCACACGCCCTCCAACCGCTCCGACGTGTGCGAGTCCATGCCCTGCCACTCCTGGCCATCGTAGTGCAGGATCGTGCCTCGATCGCTCACGACGAAGACATCCTGCGGCCCGCTCCCCCACACGCCGAACAACCGCTCCGTGGACACGGGCGAGTTCATGACGTGCCAGTCCTGGCCGTCGTAGTGCAAGATCGAACCGTTGATGTCGACGGCAAAGACGTCCCGCGGCCCGCTCCCCCACACCCCGGGCAGTGACTCCGACGGGGGCGGGGCCATGCTCTTCCACGCCTCGCCGTCGTAGTGAAGGATCGTGCCGTAACTACCCACGGCAAAGACATCGTTCGGCCCGCTTCCCCACACGCTCCTCAGCCTCTCCGAGGGTGGCGAGATCGCGAGCTCCCAGCGCTGGCCGTCGTAGTGCATGATCGTGCCTTCATTCCCCACGGCGAAGACATTCGCGGGCCCGCTTCCCCACACGCCGGACAACCCTGCGGATGTGGGGGAGTTCATCGTCTCCCAGCGCAGGCCGTCGTAGTGCAGGATCGTGCCTTCATCACCCACGGCAAAGACATCCTCCGGCCCGCTTCCCCATACGCCGGACAATCCTGCGGATGTGGGCGAGGGCATATCCTTCCAGTCCTGACCGTTGTAGTGCAGGATCGTGCCTTCATTCCCCACGGCAAAGACGTCCCGCGGCCCGCTTCCCCACACGCCAACCAGGAAGCTCGACGTGGGCGAGGCCATGGCTTGCCAGCGCTGGCCGTCGTAGCGCAGGATCGTGCCGTTCAAGCCGACGGCAAAGACGTCCTCCGCCCCGCTCCCCCACACGCCGCGCAACCACTCCGCCGTGACGGGATCCTGTCGACTCCAGTTCCAGCTTCCGCACGGCGTGGCGGACAGCTCATCGCAGGAGCTGAGGCACCCCGGGCGGCCGAAATCGTAACGCAGGTAGAAGCAGGAGGTCATGACTGGCACGGTGGGATCGCACTTCTCATCCGCTGCGAGGTTCCCGTCGCCGCAATGTACCTTGCAGTCGTGCCTGCAATACCCGCGGAGCTTCGCGTTCTGGCTGCCGCGGCACAGCGGGTCGGTCGCGGTAATTTCGCCAGCGCCGCAGTCGCACGTCTCCTCGGCATCGAGGATGCCGTTGCCGCAACGCTCGTCGGACGTGCAGTCGGCGCTGCACCCGTCGCCGCTGATCGTGTTGCCATCGTCGCAGAGCTCGAACGGAGGGGCGTCGTCATCGACGACGCCGTTGCCGCAGCGGGACGCGCAGTCGGCGCTGCATCCGTCGCCGTCCGTCGTGTTGCCGTCGTCGCAGATCTCGGCGTTCTCCCTCTCGAGAACCTTGTTGCCACACTGGTTGAGGCGGCCGGGGGCAACACACACGTAGTCGATTTCGTCGTCGTCCGGGTCGCTCTCGAGGCACGCATGGTCGATCGGGCAAAAGCTCCCGCCGCAAGGTTTCCCGCCCTGGAGGCATGCGCCCGTGACGGCGATCAGCGCCATCACGAACACGATCGCCACGACGTGACGAGGCGCCCAGCCGCCGTGCGGAGGGCCCGTGACATTCCCGCGCGTTTCAGCGCCCCGTCTTCGCGTCGATGCTCGCATGTTCTCCTCGCTGTTACCTCTCCCGGCGGCCGGCAGTCCGCTCCGGTATTGCACCTCCGCGCTGCGGGAAGCAATATGCGCTGCTTCCGGAGCCACGCGCGGGATCGGGGCGCCAGGAGGATCAGGGAGAGCGCCGGCGTCGACAGCAGCGACGCGAGGACCGAGCGTGGGGTTCATGCGCGAGATCGCCAGCAAGCAGCAAGCGACATGCCATCTCGGCGCCGCAGAGGTGGGCTGCTATCATGCCGCTTTGCCGTGCGGTGCCGCCGCGACGCCTCTCCTCGCGGCAGCGCACGGCGACGTCGGGCGTGTCGCCTCGGCGTGTCCGCGGCGCGGGGGCGGCGCGATGGCAATCCTTGCCATGCCGCTGCCTCGCAGCGGTGGCAATCTTTGCCACGCAGGCAAGGTTTGCCGCGCGCATACCGGCCCAGGGCGCCGAGCGACCGCACGGCGCGGCTGGGCTCGGCGCGCCGCGCAGGCCGCTCTTCATCCCAGGGCCGCTCGCGTGGAGGGGCGGCACGCCGGTTGCGACGGCGCTCTGCCAGCCGGGCTCACCGGCGATCACCTTGAAAGGTAGGTCACACTCCATGAAAACGCTCCAGACCATCCTCCTGTGCGCCCCGATCTTCGGTCTCGTCGCGATGGCCGTGCCGGGCTGTTTGAGCGAGTCCGCAGCGCCAGCAGGCCCCGAGGATCTCCTCTGCGACAAGCTGGCCGAGTGCGGGAAGCTGAGCGACGGCGTGACAGCCGAGCAGTGCGCCGCAAATACCCGCCTGGTCCACGGCCAGGCCGTGAAGGAGCTGGGCGTCTGCAAGCCGGTCTTCGAGCAGCTCCAGAGCCTCATGACCTGCACGGCGCAGCAGGCGGGCTGCGAGAGCGGCGTGGGTATCGAGGCCGCCGATCTCGCGGCGGATCACCCCTGCTTCGAGGAGAGCGAGCGCTACAAGAAGGCCTTGCAGGCGGCGAACGACAGCAGTCACGACCCCGATGCAGGGGCCCTGTGCGCCTTCTATTACGACAGAGCGATGGACATGGCGACAACGCCTGCAACTGGCCAATCGTGCACGACGAACGCCGATTGTCCGGACGTCGAATGTCCGGATCCGGCGCTCGGGCGACACGGGTATTGC
This sequence comes from Sorangium sp. So ce406, assembly GCF_051474675.1. Taxonomy (NCBI): domain Bacteria; kingdom Pseudomonadati; phylum Myxococcota; order Polyangiales; family Polyangiaceae; genus Sorangium; species Sorangium sp. So ce406. Next base: position 4,767,847 of record NZ_CP150340.1, read on the forward strand.
CAGTTCGGCAAGTGCAAGACGGCCATCGACATCTGCGAGAGCGCGCCTGTCGATCCCGGCGGGGCCGGAGGCCCTCCGGCGTGACGAGGACGCCGGAGAGCGCCGGGGGAGGGGAGCTCGCCTCGGCCCCCCGGGGTTCGAGGCGAAAAGGGCTCCAGACCTGGGGGCGACGGGGGGTCTCGGGCGGGTGACGGCGGCGCGGAGCGGTTCGGGGCAGCGCTGAAGCGGTTCGGGGCAGCGCTGAAGCGGTTCGGGGCAGCGCTGAAGCGGTTCGGGGCAGCGCTGGAGCGGTTCGGGGCAGCGCTGGAGCGGTTCGGGGCAGCGCTGGAGCGGTTCGGGGCAGCGCTGGAGCGGTTCGGGGCAGCCGCGCGCCGGTTTGCGGCGGCGGCTGCCTCCTCGGGGCTCAGCTCGTCGAGGGGCCCCGCGCCGCCCGACAAACACCCTCTCCGGGGGCCGGGCAGCCCGGAGTCACCGCCCGGCGCCGCCGCCTCGGCTCAGCGCTGCTGCGCGCCGAACCGCGCCTTCGCCGCGTCCACCGCGGCCTTCGTCCACTTGTCGACCTCGTCGTCCGTCAAGGTCCGCTCCGGCGACCTGAACCACAGCGCGAACCCGAGCGAGTGCGTCCCGGCCGGCAGCTCGCTGCCGCGGTACCGGTCGAACAGCTCGACCTTCTCGCAGCGCTCCCCGGCCGTGCTCCGCAGCACCTCGATGACCTGGCCCGCCGGTACATCGAGCGGCAAGAGCAGCGCCACGTCGTGCCTCATCGCCGGGAACCGGCTCGGCTTCGCGGCCACCGGCGCCTTGTACGCCCCCGCGATCGCCGCGAGGTCGAGCTCCGCCACCACGACCCCGCTCGTGATCTCCAGCGCGTCGCGCACGTCCGGGTGCAGCTCCGCCACGTACCCGACCTCCCGACCGTCGAGCGTCACGCGCGCGCCCTTGCGGGGGTGCGCCCAGGGCGGCGGCTCGCCCTCCAGATCGAACGCCGGCGCCACGCTGCCCGCGAGCTCCGCCAGCACCGCCTCGACCACGCCCTTGCCGTCGTAGAAATCGACGTCCTCGGGCCGCGTCAGATAGCTGTCGCGCGGCCCCGCCAGGAGGACCGTCAGCCGCGTCGGCTCGTCGACCGGCGGCCGCTCGACCGGCGCCTGCTGCCCCGCGTCTCCGGCCCCGTTCGCGCCGGCCGCGCCCTCGGCTCCGCTCGATCCCGCCGCCTCGCCCTGGCGCGCCAGGAACACCTGGCTCACCTCGAACAGGCGCACCCGCGGCACGTTGTACCGCTGCGACCGCTGCGCGACCGTGAGCAGCCCCGGCACGAGCGACGGCCGCATCACCGACTTCTCCTCGGAGAGCGGGTTGAGCAGCCGCAGCAGCGACGCGCTGTCGTACCGCGCCGCCTTGAGCTCCTGCGGCGACAGGAACGAGTACGTCACCGCCTCGTGCAGCCCGATCCCGGTGCAGATCTGCCGCACCCTGCGCCGCAGCCGGTAATCGCCCTTCGCGCCCGCGGGCGCCGCCGCGACGTGCGGCAGCCGGCTCGGGATCTGGTCGTAGCCGGCGACGCGCGCGACCTCCTCGATGAGGTCGATCTCCTCGACGATGTCCGGCCGGTGCGCCGGCACCTCGACGACGAGCTGGTCCGCGAGCTCCGCCACGATCGAGATGCCCAGCGTCCCGAGGATCTCGCGCGTCCGCGCCGGCGCCTCGGCGCCGATGATCCGCTGGTACCGCGGCAGGCGCAGCGTCAGCCGGCGCGGGGCGCGCGGCGCGACGTACGCGTCGATCGGCTCGCCCGCCGCCCCGCCGCCCGCGAGTTCGCAGATGAGCGCGCTCCCGCGGTCGCGCGACAGCGGCACCCCCGAGATGTCCACCTCCCGCTCGAAGCGGTGCGACGCCTCGGTGTGGAAGCCGTACCGGCGCGCCGACCGGCGGATCCCGCGCGGCTCGAAGTACGCCGACTCGAGGAACACCCGCGTGGTCGTCGCCGTGACGCCGCTGTCCGCGCCCCCGATCACGCCGGCCAGCGCGACCACGCGCTCCGCGTCGGCGATCACGAGGTCGTCCTCGTTCAAGGACAGCTTCTGCCCGTCGAGCGCGACGAACGCCTCGCCCGGCCGCGCCATCCGGATCTCGACCGGCAGGCGCAGCGTGTCGAGGTCGAAGGCGTGGAGCGGCTGACCCCGCTCGAGCATCACCAGGTTGGTCGCGTCGACGATGTTCGTGATCGGCCGGACGCCGAGGCGGCCGAGCCGCACCCGCGCCCAGAGCGGCGAGGAGCCCACGCGGACGCCCTCGATCACCTGGCCGGCATACCGCGGGCAGCGCGCCCCGTCGCGCACCTCCACCGACGCTTGGCCGGCCCGCGCGAAGTCGTACTTCGGCGCGGCGACGGTCGGCGGCTGGAACGGGATGCCGAGCACCGCGGCCACGTCCCGCGCCACGCCCAGGTGGCCCAGCGCGTCGGGCCGGTTCGGCGTGACGCTGAGCTCGATGATCCAGTCCTCGAGGCGCGGCTCCCAGTCGAGCAGCGATTGCCCGGGCCGGCCTCCCTCGACCGTCAGGAGCCCCTCGTGGCTCGACCCGAGCCCGAGCTCGTCCTCGGCGCACAGCATGCCGGCCGAGGCGACGCCGGCGACCGCCTTCTCGGTCAGCGTGACGAGCGCGCCGCTGCGGTCGACGACCTGCGCCCCCACGGGCGCATAGCAGACGAGCGCCCGGGCCCCCGGCGCCGGGACGTTCTGCGCGCCGCACACCACCTCGACGCCCTCGCCGGCGCCGCCCGCGTCGACGCGGACCAGCGTGAGGCCCTTCTTGCTCGGGTGCGGCCGCGTCCCGACGACGGCCGCGAGGACGACCGGGCGCAGCGCGGCGCCGACGTGCGTCACGCGGTCCACCTCGAGCCCGCCGCGGCCGAGCGCCGATGTCACCGCGTCGACGCCGGGATCGGCGCCGAGGATCTCTTGAAGCCACTTGTAGGATATCAACATGGGAGTCGGGCCTGCGGAGAGCGGTGAGCCGGCTAGAGGCTTCCGAGGAAGCGGACGTCGTTCTCGTAGAAGGCGCGGATATCGTCGACGGCGAACTTCATGTTGGCCGTGCGATCCACGCCGATGCCGAACGCGAGGCCCGTGTAGACCTCCGGGTCGATTCCGACGTTCCGGAGCACCGTCGGGTGGACCATGCCGCACCCGAGCACCTCCAGCCAGCCAGTCCCCTTGCACTGCGGGCAAGCGCGGTTCGCGCCGAAGCAGACGAGGCAGGACACGTCGAGCTCGGCGCTCGGCTCGGTGAAGGGGAAGTAGCTCGGCCGGAAGCGCGTCCTCGTGTTCTCGCCGAACATCCGGCGGCTGTACACCTCGAGCAGGCCCTTGAGGTCGGCGAGCGACACGTCGCGATCGACGACGAGCCCCTCGATCTGCACGAACATGGGGCTGTGGCTCGCGTCGTCGTCGCGGCGATAGACGACGCCGGGCGCGACGATCATCACCGGGGGAGCGTGGGAGAGCATCTCGCGCACCTGCACCGGGCTCGTGTGCGTGCGGAGGAGCACGTTCTGCCCGGGATCGCCGGCCACGTAGAACGTGTCGTGCATGTCCATGGCCGGGTGATCCGCCGGGAACCCGAGGAGATCGAAGTTGTAGCGCGCGAGCTCGATCTGCGGCCCCTCGGCCACGTCGAACCCGAGCCCGACGAAGATATCGACGATCTCGTCGAGCGTCCGCATGATCGGGTGCGGCCGCCCCGGCGCGCGCCAGCGGCCGGGCAGGGTGATATCGAGCGGCGGCGCGGAGAGCTCCAGGTCGCGCGCGGTCCGCTTGATCCGCGCGGTCGCCAGCTCGCGGGCGCGCTCCACGCGGCCCTTCACGGCGTTGAGCCGCTGGCCGAGCTGCTTGCGCTCCTCGGGCGCCGCCCCGGGGAGCTGCTTCATCAGCGCATTGAGCGAGCCGCGGCGCCCAAGCAGGCTGGCATACAGGCGGTTCAGCTCATCGAGATCGCCGACGGCGGCGAACTGGACGTCCACCGTGCGATCGACCTCGTCGATGAGGCGGCCGAGTTCGGGACCACTCATTGCCGCCCCCTTACCTCAGAGGCCATGGCAACGCAAGATGTCACGTCCCGCGCAGCTCCTGCCTCCCCGCGCGGGACGTGGCGCGGCGTCCTGCGCCGGCAGCCGCGCCGCGCGCCCCGGCGGAGCAGCCCTCCCGGGCGACGCAGCCCCGCGCCGCGCGGCGCGCAACACCCCATGTCCACGCGGTCAACCTCGGGTTGACGGCCCTCCGCTCGCGACGGCCCGGTCCACCGGGAGAGCGTCGCCGCGCGCCGGCCCGCCCGCGCCGACTCCACGGACGCTCATCGCGCCGCACCGATCTGCTCGAGTGAGAGGCCCCTGCGAGCTCGTTGCGAGCGGCGCGCGTCAACCGCGGCTGTCGACCGCGTCAACCATGTCAACTCGAGGTTTACGGCGTCTCCATCGAGCTCTGTCCGTCTGAATCGAAAATCGCATCTCGACCAGGGTGAGAATGCCCTGGTCATGACGCCACGCTGGGCCTTTATGTCCCTGGCTCGTCGCTTGCTCTGAGCGAGGACGAACCAGGACGATCGCGGACGAACGTGTCCGCGCAGGGGCGCCGTGCGCGCTCCGATCGATGAACGGGCCACGTCAGGTGTGCTCGTCAGGGTGGTTTGCGCCCTGGCGACAGCCCTGCTGCCTGCGCTGGTGCAACGCCAACTCGCTACGAGAACGACGAACCCGTGAAGCCCATCTTCCATCTCTCTCTAGCGGCGCTCTTCGCGGCTCCGGCGGTCGTGAGCGCGCAGCCGCTGTCCCCTCCCGCGACGACCTCGCCTGGCCAGGCGGCCGACACGACGGGCGCGCCGGCCGATACGCCGGCCGCGCCGCAGCCCGGGAAAGACGCCTCGGAGGCCGTCGCCGCCGGGAGCGCCGAGCCGGCGCAGCCCGTGGGCCCGTCCCAGCAGCCGGCGACGAAGGAAGAGCCCAGCATGCCGCCGCAGGAGAAGGCGCCGGAGAGCGGGTTCTTCTTCGGCGGCGTCGGCCGCGCCGTCGCGGCCATGGACGGCGAGGGGGACGCGCCGCGCGACGCCGACATCGTCTTGAGGGGCTCGCGCCTCGACGAGTCCACCTTCGTCCAGCTCGACCTCGAGCGGCAAGATCACTGGCAGTCCACCGGCGCCACCACGCGCGTCGCCGTCCGCCTGGTCGTGGACGCGCCGACGCTCCATTACAACAACGCGCGGCCGTGGAACATCAACATGTCGCTCCGCAACGCCTTCGTCGAGGAGCGAGATCTCGGCCTCAAGGGGCTGAGCGTGTGGATCGGCTCGCGCCTCTACCGCGGTGACAACAGCGAGCTGCTCGACTTCTGGCCGCTCGACTGGCTGAACACGCTGGGCGGAGGCGTCCGTTACGACCTGCCCTCGAAGCGCACGTACTTCGCCGTCCACGCCGGCGTCAACCGGCCGCTCACGCCGTATTATCAGCAGGCGGTGGAGCGCCCGCCCGCGCTCAACCAGCCTGGCACGGCGAACGTCAACGTCCTCGACCGCCAGCGGCTCATCTCGAGCTTCAAGGCGAGCCACACCGTTCCTGTCGGGGAGAAGGGCGGCGTCAAGGGCGTCCTGTACGGCGAGCTGCACACGACGCCCGCCGGCAGGCGCGAGACGGCGGAGGCGGGCGTCTTCGAGGATCTGCCGCGCGACTCCGGGTACGTCATCGGCGCCCAGGTCAGCCCGTTCACCGGCGTGGACAACGGGCACCTGCACCTGTTCCTCCGTTATGCGGGCGACCTCGCGGCGTACGGCGAGTTCGGCAGCCCGTTTCAGCCCGCGCCGGACGGCACCGCGTCGGGCGCGCACGAGCTCATGGTCACCCTGAGCGGCAATTACGAGACGGGGCCGCTCGGCCTCATGGCCTCGGGGTACGTGCGCTCGTTCCGCAACGCGAGCGATTCGTTCGATTTCAGCGATCTCGACGAGGGCATCTTCGTCGTGCGGCCGCACGTCTACCTGCGCGACTGGGGCGGTATCGCGGTCGAGGGCTCGTACCAGGCGCAGCGGCGCGGGAGGGTCCCGCCGCCGGCCGATCCTGCGGCGCCCGGCGCGTCCCCCGGAGCGAGCCACCACAACGCGAGCGTCGTGCGCTTCGGGCTCGTGCCGTTCCTGAACGCGGCCGGCAAGGGCGACTTCAAGCGCCCGCAGTTCCGCTTCATCTGGCTCGTCTCCCGGCGCGACGACGGCGCGAAGGCGCTCTATCCGCGGGACGACGTGTTCAGCCAGCGCACGTGGGAGCATTTCATCGGCCTGAACGTCGAGTGGAACATCAAGGCGAGCCCGGCTTTCTGACGCGGCCACGGGGCGTCCGGGCTCCTCCGCGCGACATCGTCAATACGCTTAACAAACACAGGAAGGTCTCTGTCCATGAATCCAGTGAATCCTCGAGAGGTCGTGGTCCGCGCGACGGCGTCCCACAAGGGGAGGAAGCTCTCCGTGACGCCGGCCGACAGCCCGATGAAGCGCCTGCATTACGGTCGCATCCTGCTCGACCAGACCGCCCCGAAGGTGGTCTTCGAGACGTGCGGGCGCGAGGTGGGGCTGCTCTGCCTGGGCGGCCGGTGCGTGGTGCAGGTGAACGGCGGGGACACGATCGGGCTCGGCCAGTACGACGCCATCTACGTGCCTCGCGGCTCGACGGTGGCGGTCAGCACGACCTCCGCTGTCGACCTCGTCGAATGCGGCGCCGAGGTGGACGGGAATTACCCGATCCAGGTCGTGCGCTACAGGGACGTCGAGCAGAACCCGGCGCTCAAGTTCACGGCGGGCGGCGACGCGACGAAGCGCGAGCTCAACATCCTGATCGGCAAGAACGTGGACGCCGGCCGCATCGTCGCGGGCTTCACGCGCTCGGCCCCGGGGCACTGGACGAGCTGGCCCCCGCACGAGCACACCGAGATCCTCGAGGAGATGTACGTCTATTTCGATATGCCGCCTCCGGCGTTCGGCGTGCAGCTCGTCTACACGAGCCCGGAGGCGCCCGAGGTCGTCGCCGTGGTGCGGGACGGCGACGCCGTCCTGATGCCCGCCGGCTACCACCCGAACGTCGCGGCGCCCGGGCACTCGATCAACTTCGTCTGGCTCATGGCCGCGCACCGCGAGCGGGAAGATCGGGTGTTCGGCGTGGTCAACGTGCAGCCGGAGTTCAGCCAGCGCGGGTCCGGGCTCGAGGCGAGCCTCAAGTAACTACCCCGTGAGCGAGCCAGCGTCACGCGGGCTCAGGGAGTGAGGAGTGCTTCTCATGGTCATGAAATCGGAGCCCACCACGGGCATCGTCGAGGTGCCCGCGGAGGCGCCGCGCCGCGCAGACGCAGGCGCCGCCGCGCCGCACGCGGCGCCGCAGGCCGCCGCCGGGGTCGGGGGGTATCGCTGGGTGATCTGCGCCCTCCTGTTCACGGCGGCGACGATCAACTACGTCGACAGGCAGGTGCTCGGCGTCCTCAAGACGACGCTGCAGAAGGACCTCGGTTACAACGACATCGACTACGGCAACATCGTCACGTCGTTCCAGGCCGCTTACGCGATCGGCATGGTGACGATGGGCCGCCTCATGGATCGCATCGGGACGCGGCGCGGGTTCTCGTTCGCCGTCGGGTTCTGGAGCCTGGCGGCCGCCGCGCACGCGCTCGTGGGCAGCGCCGGGGGGCTCTCCGCCGCCCGGTTCGCCCTCGGCGTCGGCGAGGCCGGCATGTTCCCGGGCGCCATCAAGACGATCGCGGAGTGGTTCCCGAAGAAGGAGCGCGCGCTCGCGACCGGCCTGTTCAACTCGGGGACCAACATCGGCGCGATCGTGTGCCCCCTCGTCGTGCCGTGGATCGCGGTGACGTGGGGGTGGCGCGCCGCCTTCGCGCTGACAGGCGCGATCGGCGCGCTGTGGATCGTCGCCTGGATGATCCTCTATCGGCCCCTCGCGGAGAACCCGCGCGTCTCCGAGGCGGAGCGCGCCTACATCACGAGCGAGCCGTCGCCGCCCGCGGGCAAGGTCGGCTGGCTCGAGCTCCTCCCGCACCGCCAGACATGGGCGTTCGCGATCGGCAAGTTCATGACCGACCCGTTCTGGTGGCTCTACCTGTTCTGGGTCCCCGACTTCCTGAACCGCAAGCATGGATTGAACCTCCTCCAGATCGGCCCGCCCCTGGTCACGATCTACCTGCTCTCGGACGTGGGCAGCATCGCCGGCGGCTGGTTCTCCTCGACGCTGATGCGCCGCGGCTGGAGCGCGAACGCGGCGCGCAAGACCGCGATGCTCGTGTGCGCGCTCGGCGTCGCGCCCGTGTTCCTGGCGACGCGCACCGACTCGCTGTGGGTCGCCGTGCTCCTCCTGGGGCTGGCCACCGCCGCGCACCAGGGCTTCTCGGCGAACCTGTTCACGCTCACCACGGACATGTTCCCGTCGCAGGCCGTGGGCTCGGCCGTCGGCTTCGGCGGGATGGCCGGGGCGATCGGCGGAATGCTCATCGCGCAGATCGCCGGGCGCGTCCTGCAGCTCACCGGGAGCTACTCGACGCTCTTCGTCATGGCGGCGTCTGCCTACCTCCTGGCGCTCGCCATCATTCATGCGCTCGTGCCGCGGCTCGAGGCCGCGCGGTTGCGACGAGGATAGGACAATGACAAGCGATCTGTTTCGTCTGGATGGCAAGGTCGCGCTCGTCACGGGCTCGGCCACGGGGATCGGCGCCGCGATCGCGACGGCGCTCGCGGGCGCCGGGGCAGACGTCGCCTGTCACGGCAAGGACGAGCCGGGCGAGGCCACCATGGCCGCGATCCACAAGCTCGGTCGGCGCGCCATCGGGGTGTCCGCGGATCTCGCGGACCGCGCGGCCCACGCGGAGATCGTCCGGAGGACGAAGGCCGAGCTCGGGCGCCTCGACATCCTCGTGAACAACGCGGGGCTGATCCGGAGGTCGCCGGCGGTCGAGTACTCCGACGAGGACTGGGATCTCCTGATCGAGGTCAACCTGACGTCCGCGTTCCGCCTGTCGCGGATCGCTGGCAAGGAGATGCTCGAGCAGGGGTCGGGCCGGATCATCAACATCGCCTCGCTGCTCTCGTTCCAGGGCGGGATCCTGGTCCCGGCCTACGCGGCGTCCAAGGGCGGCGTCGCCCAGCTCACGAAGGCGCTCGCGAACGAGTGGGCGGCGAGGGGCGTCAACGTGAACGCGATCGCGCCCGGCTACATCGCCACGGACAACACGGCCGCGCTCCGGGCCGACGAGGGGCGCAGCCGGCAGATCCTGGAGCGCATCCCGGCCGGGCGGTGGGGAGAGCCGAGCGACATCGCCGGAGCGGCGCTGTTCCTGTGCTCGGAGGCGAGCAAGTACGTCCACGGCCACGTGCTGGTCGTCGACGGCGGGTGGATGAGTCGTTGAGGAGCCGAAGATGAAGATCCGCAATGCAAAGAGCTGTGAATGGGATCAGGTGAGCCTCGGGGAGGTGATGCTGCGCTTCGATCCGGGAGAGCGACGGATCCACACCGCGCGGACGTTCGAGGTCGGGGAGGGCGGGGGAGAGTACAACGTGGCGCGGGGGCTGCGGCGCTGCTTCGGGCTGCGGACCGCCATCGTCACGTCGCTCGCGGACAACCCCGTCGGGCGGCTGATCGAGGACCTCATGCTCCAGGGCGGGGTCGACACGTCGGCCGTGCGCTGGGTCCCGTACGACGGCGTGGGACGCGAGGCGCGCAACGGCCTGAACTTCACCGAGCGCGGCTTCGGCCCCCGCGCTGCCGTCGGCTGCTCGGATCGCGGCCACAGCGCGGCCTCCCGGTTGAGGCCAGGGGACCTTCCGTGGAAGGACCTCTTCGGCGAGCGCGGGGCGCGCTGGTTCCACACCGGCGGCATCTTCTGTGCGCTGTCCGAGACCACCGCCGGCGTGGCGCGCGAGGCGATGGAGGTCGCGCGCGCGCACGACGTGCGGATCTCGTACGACCTCAATTACCGGCCCTCGCTGTGGAAGAACTTCGGCGGCCAGGAGCGGGCGCGCGAGGTCAATCGCGCCCTCATGCCGTACGTCGACTGCCTGTTCGGCAATGAAGAGGACTTCGTCGCGGCCCTCGGCTTCGAGGTGTCGGGCGTGGACAGCAGCTACAGCCGGCTCGACACGGCGGGGTTCCGCCGGATGATCTCCGAGGTCGTCGCGGCGTATCCCAACATCTCGGTCGTGGCCACGAGCCTCAGGACGGCGAGGAGCGCGAGCGTCAACGGCTGGGGCGGTATCCTGTACTGTGACGGGGAGTTTTACGAGGTCCCGCAGCGGGACATCGAGATCCTCGATCGCGTCGGAGGCGGGGACTCGTTCGCCTCGGGGATCGTGTACGGCCTCCTGACGGGGCAGAGCCCGCAGTGGGCGCTCGAGTGCGGCGTCGCGCACGGGGCGCTCGCGATGTCGACCCCGGGGGACACCTCGATGGCGTCGCTGGGCGAGGTGCGGCGGGCGATGGGCGGGGCCAGCGCGAGGATCGAGCGATGAGCCGGCAGATGACCAGGGAGCAAGTCGTCCGCCGCATCGAGGAGATCGGCGTCGTCCCCGTGGTGCGAGCGCCCTCCGGAGCGCTCGCCGTGCGGGCCGCGCGCGCGCTGCTCGCGGGCGGCATCGAGGTCCTCGAGATCACGATGACGGTCCCGGACGCCCTCTCCGTCATGCACGAGATCGCCTCGCGCATGGGGAGCGACGTCCTCGTCGGCGCGGGCACCGTGCTCACCGCCGACGCCGCCCGCGGGTGCATCGAGGCCGGCGCGCAGTTCATCGTGAGCCCGGGGCTCAACCTCGACGTCATCCGCGCGGCGCACGAGCTCGGGAAGGCGGTCTTCCCCGGGGCGCTCACCCCGACCGAGGTGATCACGGCGTGGAGCGCGGGCGCGGACGCGGTGAAGGTGTTCCCGTGCTCGGCGATGGGCGGCGCGAAGTACCTGCGCGCGCTGCGAGGGCCGCTCCCGGACGTGAAGATGATGCCGACCGGCGGGGTCAACCTGTCGACGGCCAGGGATTTCATCGAGGCCGGCGCCGTGGCGCTCGGGGTCGGCGGCGAGCTCGTCGACACCGCCGCGCTCGCGGCCGGCGCGGACGGGGTCCTCACGGAGCGCGCGCGCGAGTTCCTGTCCGTGGTCAGGTCCGCGCGCGCCGAGCTCAAGAAGAGCGCACAGGCCTAGCTATCTCGAGGAGCAAAGAAGCATGAGCGACGTTCAGAAGAGAGATGTCCCGAGCCTCTCGCGCGTGGAAAGCGGCGAGGTGGAGTTCTTCACGCCGGAGCCGGGGCTCCGGCGGCGCGTGCTGGCCCACAACCCGAACCTGATGCTCGTCGAGCACCACATGGAGATCGGCTGGGCCGGGGCGCGCCACAGCCACCCGCACGACCAGCTCGTCTACGTCATCGACGGGCACCTCAGGTTCTCGTGCGGGGACGAGGCGTTCGAGGCGCGATCCGGGGACAGCTTCGTCGTCCGGGGGGGCGTCGAACACCAGGCCTGGGCGCTCCAGCCGTCCGTCGTGCTCGATGTGTTCACCCCCGCCCGCGAAGATTACATGGCCCGATCGCGCTAGCCCGCCTGTCTCTCCAGTCCACCAGTTGACCATTGCTTTGTACCGGCCCTGCGCCCGGCGCAGCGGACGTGTCTCGACCGAGGAGCCCATGAAACGCCGAACGTTCGCGATGTCGACACTCTTGCCCCTCCTGCTGGCCGCCTGCGGCGGCAACGAGCCGGGTCCTTCCAATCCTCCCGATGTCGTGCCGCCGGAGGAGCACGCCGAGGCCCTGGCCGCGATGAAGCGCGCGGCCACCTTCATGAGCGAGGAGGTCGCGTACAAGGGGGGGTACGTGTGGAGCTACCTCCCCGATCTCTCCCAGAGCTGGGGCGAGATGGAGGCGTTTCGCACCATGCTGTGGGTGCAGCCGCCCGGCACGCCGTCGATGGGTCACGCCTACCTGGACGCCTACCACGCGACCGGCGACGAGCTCTATTACAAGGCCGCCGAGCAGGTGGCCCTGGCCCTGATCGAGGCCCAGCACGAGGCCGGCGGCTGGAACTACATCTACGACTTCGCGGGCGAGGAGTCGCTCAAGAGCTGGTACACGAAGATCGGCCAGAACGGCTGGCGGCTCGAGGAGTTCCACCACTACTACGGCAACGCGACGTTCGACGACGCCGGCACCGCCGTGGCCTCGCAGCTCCTCCTGCGCATGTACCTCGAGAAGAAGGACGAGCGGTTCCGCGGGCCGCTCGAGAAGGCGATCAGCTTCGTCACCACGGCCCAGTACCCGGGCGGCGGCTGGCCGCAGCGCTTCCCGCTGATGAGCAAGGAGGAGGGCGTGCCCGACTACACGAGCCTCGTCACCTTCAACGACGACGTGGCCGGGGAGAACATCAAGTTCCTGATCATGTGCCGCATGGCGCTCGGCCAATCTGAGCTGCTCGACAACATCGAGCGCGCCATGGACAACTTCGTCGCCATGCAGCAGCCCGCGCCGCAGCCCGCGTGGGGTCTGCAGTTCACGCTCGAGGGCGAGCCGGTGGGCGCACGCACGTACGAGCCCACGGCGCTGACCACGCATACGACGGCCAACAACATCCAGCAGCTCCTCAATTTCTACGAGCTGACCGGGGACGAGAAATACATCGCCCGCGTACCCGAGGCGCTGGACTGGCTGGATAAGGTCAAGTTCACGCCGGAGCTCATCGAGCTCTTCCCCGATCGCACGCACCCCACGTACATCGAGATCGGGACCGACATTCCGCTCTACGTCCACCGGCGCGGCTCGAACGTCGTCAACGGCGAGTATTATTTCGACAAGAACCCCGAGAAGCCCATTGGCCACTACGGGCAGGCGCGCAAGCTGGACATCGCCGCCATGCGCAAGCGCCACGACGAGCTGAAGGCCAGATCGCCCGAGGAGCTGACGGCGGGCTCGCCCCTGAAGACCGACGAGCCGGCGGAGTTGCCGAAATACTTCTCGCTGCGCGAGGTGTCGCTCAGCGATCTCTACGTCGGCCGCACCATGACGACGACGCCGGTGACCGAGGCGGATGCGCAGAAGGTCGTCAGCGAGCTCAACGAAGAGGGCTACTGGCCGGTCAAGCTCACGTACATCACGAACCCCCCCATCGGCCCGGGCACCGCGGAGCCGTACCTCGAAGACGCCTACGCCACGACGCACGTCGGCGACCTCAGCGACACCTCGCCCTACGAGCCGAGCAAGGCGCCGGCGGGGTACCCGCCCAAGGAGGCGCCGACGGGCATCACCGTGGAGAGCTTCATCAAGAACATGGGCATCCTCATCGCCCACGTCGCGCCCGTCCAGTGAGCACCCCAGGGCGACCGCCGTCGCCCCGGGGTCGCTGGTGCCGCGTCGCTCAGGTTTGTTCCTGAGTTGATGAGAGAATGAACCACAGAGGCACAGAGGGCACAGAGGGAAGAGAAGAAGATAAACATCGTTCTCTCCTCTCGCTTTCTTTCTCTTTCCTCTGTGCCCTCTGTGCCTCTGTGGTTCAAATTCTCTTTCCGGAAGGAAACAGGGCAGGGGAGCGCGTTCACCCCGCCGTACACGGCGCCGCTGGACGCGGCCGACGCCAGGCTGAAGGACGTCGTCATGCGGTGCGCTGGTCCGAGGTAGCAGATCCAGCGCGCTGCACGCTCGATCTGCGGCGCGGGGGGCGTCGTCCGCGGCGCGGGGGGCGTCGTCCGCGGCGCGGGGGGCGTCGTCCGCCGCGCGGGGGGGCGTCGATCGAGCGGCTTCGCCCTGGCACCCTGCGTGCTTGGCGTCATGAGACCACGCGCAATCCACGTGACTCGATGCCGGCGGCGCGACGCCGGCGCGCGGTGGTGCAAGGAGTCGAAGCATGAGATTGCTTACTGTTGCCATGTCGGTGCTGAGCGTGGCTGTGGTGGGGCTCGGGTGCGGCAGCAGCCCGGGCGACGGCGGAGGAGCAGGCGGCGGAGGGGCGGCGAGCGCCTCCGGCGGGAGCGCCGGCGACGGGGGGTCGCCCGACATCGGCGGGCCCGGGCCCGGATCGAGCGGCACGGGCGACGGTAACCCGACGGGTGGAGATGGCACGTGCGCCAGCCAGACGGCGGCCGCGTCCCTCCAGCCGGTGTACCTGGCCTTCGCGTTCGACGTGTCGGGCAGCATGGGCAAGGGCGACAAGGACTGGCACGACAAGGCGCTCAAGTGGGATCCCGTTGTCGACGCGACCAAGCAGTTCTTCGCGGATCCCGGATCCGAAGGGCTCACGGCGTCGCTCACGTTCTTCCCCGCCGACGACGACAAGTGCTCGACGGACACCTACACGACGCCGGACGTTCCGCCGACGCCGCTCCCCTCCGACGCCTTCGCCGCGGCGATCGACGAGGTCGAGCCGGAGACGTCGGACGACTGGCGCGGCGGCACGCCGACCTCGTGGGTGATGCGGGGCACGAGCGCGTTCATCGAGGCGCAGCGCGCGCAGACCCCCGGCAAATACGCGATCGTGCTGGTGACCGACGGCTACCCCCAGGGGTGCGACGACGACTCCGACACGATCGATGCCGTCGTGGCCGACGCCCAGGAGGCGCTCGCGAGCAACGTGCTGACGTACGTCATCGGGGTCGCGAACCCGCCGCTCCCGGGCGCGCAGGATACCGTGTCCAGCCTGGACAAGATCGCCGCCGCGGGCGGCACGGAGGAGGCGGTCCTCATCGATACCGGCGATCCGTCGCAGACCACGGCCGCGTTCAAGGCGGCGGTCGAGCGGATCCGCAGCGCGTCGGTGTCGTGCACGCTCGGGATCCCGCCCGCGCCCGACGGCAGGACGTTCGACAAGGAGAAGGTCCGCGTGAACTACACGAGCGGATCGAACACGCCGACGTCGCTCCCGTACGACCAGAGCTGCGCGACGGCGGACGCCTGGCGCTACGACGAGCCCGCGAACCCGACGCAGATCGTGCTCTGCGGCGGCACGTGCGCCGCGGTCCAGGCGGACCTGGCGGCGGCCCTGAGCGTCGACTTCACCTGCGAGAGCGTGATCGAGGTCCCGCTCTGACCGGAGCAGGCCGCGCGCCCGCGCGGCGCGTCGGCGTCGTCGACCCGTGTCAACCACGAGTTGACACTGTGGACACGCGCCGTTGCACACCCACCGCGTGACACCGGACCACCACAGCAGCGATGAGGCTCGCATCCCCCGCCGCACGGCGTCGTCCGACGTCCTCCGACGCCGTCCGACGTCCTTCGACGTCATTTCCGGTGAACGTGGGAGTGCATGTTACAGTCCAGCAACGCCGCCGAGATGTTGTAGAACAGGGCGACGATGGCAACGGCGCAGGAGCGCGAGCGGAGGACCCTCGATCGGTACACGCTCCACGGCGTGATCGCCTCGGGGGGGATGGCGTCCGTCCACTTCGGGCGGCTCGTCGGCGCGCACGGCTTCGCCCGCACCGTCGCGATCAAGCGCCTGCACCCGCAGTTCGCCAGGGACCCCGAGTTCTCGTCGATGCTCCTCGACGAGGCGCGGCTCGCGGTGCGCATCCGCCACCCGAACGTCGTCACCACGCTCGACAGCGTGCAGGCCGACGGCGAGCTCTTCCTGGTCATGGAGTACATCGCCGGCGAGTCGCTCTCGAGCCTGCTGCGCGAGGCGAGCGCGCGGGGGGGCCGGGTGCCGCAGCCGGTCGTCTCCGCGATCGTCGCGGGCGCGCTGGCGGGCCTGCACGCGGCGCACGAGGCGACCGCCGAGGACGGGGCGCCGCTCCAGATCGTCCACCGCGACGTGTCGCCGCAGAACATCCTGGTCGGCGAGGACGGGATCGCGCGCGTGCTCGACTTCGGGATCGCGCGGGCGGCGGTGCGGAGCCAGGTGAGCCGCGTCGGGCAGCTCAAGGGCAAGCTCAGCTACATGGCGCCAGAGCAGCTCCGCGGGGCGCCGCTGACCCGCCGCGCCGACATCTACGCCGCGTCCGTGGTCCTGTGGGAGGCGCTCACCGGCCGCCGGCTGTTCACCGGAGAGTGCGACGCGGAGATCTACGGGCGGATCCTCGAGGGCGTCGTCCAGCCGCCGAGCGCGTTCGGCGACGTGCCCAGGGAGCTCGACGAGGTGGTGCTCCGGGGCCTCCAGCGGGACCCGGAGCGGCGCTACGCGACCGCGCTGGAGATGGCGGCGGCCCTGGAGGAGGCGCTGCCGCCGGCGAGCCCGCGCGCGGTCGGGGCGTGGGTCGAGGCGACGGCGGGGCCGCTGCTCGAGGCGCGGGCGAAGAGCCTCGCCGAGATCGAGACGTCCCAGCGGAGCGCCGTCCCGGCGGCGGCGCCGTCGAGCCCCGCCGCCGCGGCGCCGGCGCTGCGCGAGATCGAGACGAGCCCGGCGGGGCCCTCCGCCAACCGCGCGCGCCTGCCGCGGCCCTCGATGACGGTCGCGACGATGACGAGGACGGTCGAGGACATGGCTCGGCCGGCGGCCTCCGCGCTCGCGACGCCGGTCGCCGGGGCGGCGGAGCCGCGGGAGCCGAGGGGGTGGGGCACCCGCGCCACCTCGCTCGCCCTCGGGGCCGGCGCGCTCGTGCTGGCGGTGGTCGCCGGGCGCTGCGGCGCGAGCCCGGGGGTCGCGGCGTCGCCGGCCGAGCAGGCCAGCGCGGGCGCCTCCGCGGCGCCCGCCGCCGTGGCGCCGGCGCCCACGGCGAGCGCGCCCGCGGCGGGGGCCCTGGAGCCCGCAGCAGGGGCCTCCGCGCCGGCGGTGGAGGCCTCCGCGCCGACGGCGGCCCTCGGGCCCGCGGCGGGGGCTTCTGCGCCCGCGGCGGGGGCTTCTGCGCCCGCGGCGGTGGCCTCCGCGCCGGCCGTGGCCTCCGCGCCGGCCGTGGCCTCCGCGCCCGCGGCGAGGGCCTCCGCCGCGCGCGCGCCAGCGACCTCCGCGCCCGCCGCCGCGCAGACGGCGCCGGCCGCGCGGGAGCGCGCCGCGGCCACCGCGCGGCCGCGGTCGCGCTGCGTGCCTCCCTACTACGTGGACGGCAGCGGCATCCGGCGGATCAAGCGTGAGTGCCTCTGACCGGCGGAAGCGTGTAGCCTGCGCCGCGATGAAGCGGGTCCTCCTCGTCGCCGCGAGCGCGGCCGTCACGCTCCTCGCGGGCTCGCGCGCACGGGCGCAGGGCGTCGGCGAGACGTGCGCGGGCGCGTACGAGCAGGCGCAGCAGCTCGTGCGCGACCGGGCGCTCCTGCGCGCGCGGGCGGAGCTCCGGATCTGCCTGAGCTCGTGCCCGGCGACGCTCGCCGACGACTGCCAGCGCTGGAGCGAGATGGTCGAGCGGGACATGCCGAGCGTCGCGCTGTCGGCCACGTCCGCGGAGGGCGGCGCGCCGGGCCGCGTGCGGGTGCTCCTCGACGGCGCGCCGCTGGTCGAGGCGCTCCCGAAGGACCCGATCGAGGTCGATCCAGGGCGCCACACGCTGACGTTCGAGGACGCGGCGGGGACGCGCGTCGTCGCCATGGTCACGCTGTCGCCGGGCGACAAGGCGCTGCCGATCGTGGTGCGCTTCCCGGCGGCCGCGCCGGCGCCTCCGCCGCGCGCCGCGGGAGCCGCGGACGCCGCCGCGCCGGCGCGGCGGCGCTGGCCGCTCGTGCTCGTCGGCGCCGGCGCCGTGGCGCTCGGCGTGGGCGCGTTCCTCGGCGTCAAGGGGCACATCGATCGCGGCGAGCTCCGCGACAGGTGCGCGCCGAGGTGCTCGGCGGACGAGGTGGAGGCGATCGACCTCGCGTGGAAGGCCGGCGCGATCTCGGCCGGGCTGGGCCTCGCCGCGGCCGGCGTGGGCGCGCTGCTCTACTTCCAGCTCGACCCGGTCGCCCCCGCCGCGCCGGCCGCCGGCCTGTCCTTCTCACCCGACGGCGCCGCGCTCTCGCTGCGCGCCTCGTTCTGAGCGCTGCGCTCTCGCTGCGCGCCTCGTTCTGAGCGCCGCGCCGGGCGCCGTGGGTCAGCCCTTGCTGCGGATTCCGTAGCGCTCCATGAGCCGGTGGACGAGCTGCCGCGAGACCCCCATCGACGCGGCGGCCCGGGCGACGTTGCCGCCGTGGTCCCGGAGCTTCATGGCGATGTACGTCCGCTCGAACTGCTCGACCACCATGTCGCGCGCCTCGCGGAGCGGCAGCGCGGCGAACTGGGCGACGCCCATGTCGGCGGGCCGCGGCGCCACCTTGACGATCGCCTCCTCGGCGAGGTGCGGGAAGAGCACGAGCCGCGCGACCGTGTTGCGGAGCTCGCGCACGTTGCCCGGCCAGTGGTGCCCGCGCAGCAGCTCCAGCGCGTTCGGGGGCAGGTCGGCGAGCGAGCGCGGGGGCACCTGCGCCGCGAGGAAGCGCTCGACCAGCAGCGGGATGTCCTCCTTGCGCTCGCGCAGCGGGGGCACGACGGCCTCGACGACGGCGAGCCGGTAGTAGAGATCCTCGCGGAAGCTGCCCGAGCCGATGCGGCCCTGCAGGTCGCGGTGGGTGGCGGCGATGACGCGGGCGTCGAACGACGTGTACGCCGCCGCGCCGATGCGGCGGACCTGGCGCGCCTCGAGGGCGCGCAGCAGCTTCGGCTGGAGGTCGAGCGGGAGCTCGCCGATCTCGTCGAGGAAGAGCGTGCCGCCGCTCGCCTCCTCGAGGAGGCCGGCGCGCGCGGCCTGGGCGCCCGTGAAGGCGCCCTTCGTGTAGCCGAAGAGCTCGGCCTCGATGAGGTTGGGGGCGACGGCGCTGCAGTCGAAGACGACGAACGGGCCGCCGCTGCGCGGGCTCGCCGCGTGGATGGCGCGGGCGAGGACCTCCTTGCCGGTGCCCGACTCGCCGAGCAGGAGGATCGTCTCCGAGGTGGCCGCGGCGCGCTCGAGGCGGGCGAAGAGCGCGCGCATGGGGACGCTGCTGCCGAGCGCCTCGCCGAAGCTCGCGGACGTCGAGAGCGGGACGAGGACCGGGGAGCCGCCGACGCGGACGGTCAGCGGGACGCCGCCCAGCGAGGCGACGGCGCTCGGCGTGAGGAAGCCCTCGTGGATCAGGACGTCGTTGATGTACGTGCCGTTCTTGCTGCCGAGGTCGGTGAGGACGACGCCGCGGGGCGTGAGCCGGAGCTGGCCGTGGCGGCGCGACACGCGGGCGTCGGGGATGACGACGTCGCAGTCGGCGCTCGTGCCGAGCACGAGCGGCGCGACGCCGAGCGTGGCCTCGATCGGGGGGCTCTTCTGCGGGGTGACGACGAGGCGCAGGTCCGGGAGCTCGATCGCGTCGCTGCCGAGGGTCGTGATCGTCCGGGTGGCGTCGTGCATTGAGCGGGCGGAGACGGCGGGTGGACGGAAGAGTGGACGGAAGAGGAGACGGCCAGCATCTCCGAATCTCGTCCGGATTTCCAGCGCGCGGTGCTGCCCGGACGCTGGACGGCGCCGCGGTCGGGGTATCCTGTCCTTCGTGACGACGCCTGAGCTCACGCCGCCCGATGCGCCGGCCGATCTCGCCTTGCCCGAGCCGCTGTGGCGCGCTGTGTGCGCGGCGTACGGCGAGCCTGGGCGCGCGTACCACGACCTGGTCCACGTGCGCGAGGTGCTCGGCCGGGTGGGCGAGGTCGGCCGCGACGTCGGCTGGCGGAGGCCGCGCGAGGTGTTCCTTGCCGCGCTCTTTCACGACGCCGTGTACGTGCCCGGCCGTCACGACAACGAGGCGCGCAGCGCGGCGCTCGCGCGGGAGGCGGTCGCGCGCTGGCTGCCCGGCGAGGCGCTCGACGAGGACCTCATCGAGCGGCTCATCCTGCTGACGGCGCGCCACGGCGCGCTCGGGCCGGCGGACGTCGACGACGAAGAGGCCCTGTTCCTCGACTGCGACATGGCGATCCTGGGCAGCGATCCGGCGGCGTTCGACGCGTACGACCGGGCGATCGCCGCGGAGTACAGCGCCGTGCCGCCCGAGCTCTACGCCGCGGGCCGGCGGCATTTCTTCGAGAGGCTGCTCGCCCTCGAGCACATCTTCCTGTCGCCGTATTTCCGGGAGCGCCTCGAGGCGCGCGCGCGCGACAACCTGCGCCGGAAGCTCGAGGCGGGGTCGTAGCGGGGCGGAGCGGGCTCGCGGGAGACGGCGCGGAGTCAGGCCGGGGCGAGCGCCGCCCCACGCGCGCTCACCAGCTCTTGATGTCGCTCTTGCTGACGTGACACGTGCCGGTGTTCCACTGGCTCGCGCCGCCGTGGAGCTTCTCCGACTCGCCCATGTGGTCGGTGACGGCCCGGTACTCCTGGCAGATCTTCGGCTTGTCGTCGTCCTCGTCGTATCCCCCCTTGACGTAGAGGTTGGTGATCGTGACCGTATCGCCGTAGTTCTGGTTCGCGCCCGCGACCGTTGTCTTGACGCGGTCCACCCGGACGTTGTCGATGATCAGGTTGCGAGGGCCGCCGTTGGCGGTGCAATCGCCGCAGGAGCGCCAGAGCTTCCCGAAGTCGGCGATGTACGAGTTCGTGACGATCGTCGTGGATCCGCCCTTGGCGTTGTGCTGGAAGATCTTGTCGGCGGAGTGCAGGGCGATCGAGCTGTTGATGCGCATCGTCGCGCCGTCCTTGCTGTTGGTCGCGGCGTCCTCGCAGACGTCCTCCCAGTAGACGTGATCGAGCGTGCAGTCGCCCTTGCAGACGATGCCGTTTCCGCCGGGGAGGCCGCCCGCGATGATGAGGTTCTTGACGGTGACGCCATCCTCGACCTCGAACACCGTCTTCTGGCCCTCGCCGTCGTCGCAGTCGGCGGTGTTGTTCACGCCGATCTTCTGGTTGTTGAAGTCGTAGACGTCCTGCCCGCCGTTCGCCGCGTTCTTCAGCACCGTCGTCTGGGTCCTGATCTCGCCGTCGCCGTTCGTGGGCGTCGGGATCGCCATCGGGATCTCGTCGCCGAGCGGCTCCTCGCCGCCGGTGCCGCCGGTGCCGCTGCTCGTGGTGCTCGCGGCCGTGGTGCTCGCGCTCGTGCTGCCCGAGGTCGTGCTGCCCGAGGTCGTGCTGCTCGCGCTCGTGCTGCCCGAGGTCGTGCTGCTCGCGCTGCCGCCGCCGGTGCCGCTCCCCGCGGTCGTGCTCCCGCCGGTCGCGACGGTGCTGCTGCTCGAGCTGCTGCCCCCCTGGCCGTCGTCCGGCGTCGCCGCGTCGTCCGAACAGCCGAGCTGGGAGGCGCCGGCGGCGCCGATCACGAGCAGCAAAGTGAAAGCTGACTTCAATCCGAATCTCATCTCGCTACCTCTCGTTCTGGATTCACGATGACGGCCCGCGGACCCCGGGCTGGCCTCTGGGTCGACTCCGACACGAATGCAAACGGCGATCCAGGGGGTGCGGCGGACTTCGGGCGCCGCGCGGGCGTGGGCTGCGGCCGGAGTGTCAACGTGAGGTCGACACCGGTTGACGCTCGCGGTTGACGCGCACGGGCTCTGGGCGGCGATCTTTCGATCGGATCCACGCCGGCCGGTCGGCGCGCGCTCTGCAGCTCAGTAGATCGGGTCGTCCTTGCAGCCGAAGATCACCTTGACGGAGCCGGCGCCGGTGCTCGCCACCTGCTCGCACGCGGGGCCGTGGAGCTTGATGGTCATCATGTCGGGCCCCGTGTAGCTCCAGCCGTTCGTGCCCGTGGTGTCTTGCATGACCGCCTGGTCCCCGACGAACACGCCGACGTGGTCCGGGTTCGGCGGCGGCGCGCTCAGCGGGAACAGGCAGGTCGAGACCTCTCCCGTGATCGTCAGCAGCGACGTCACGAGCTCGTCCCTCGTGGCCGCGAGGTAGAACCTGGGCGCGAGCGGATCCGGGTCCTGGCGCGGCTCGAGCCCCGCGACGGCGAGGCCGTTGAGCGCCTTGACCTTGCTCTCTTGCGACGCGATCCCGACCACGAACGTATGGAATCCGGCGGCGGCCGCGTTCGTCACCGCCTGCACGGCGAACTCGTCCGAATCGCTCTTGGGGCACGACGGGTCTCCGTCCGTCGCGAGCAGGATGTACTTCGGGTCGTCGTTCTGGATCGCCTGCAGGTACTCGACCGCCTTGTTGATGGCGTCGCCTGTCGGCGTGCCGTCCCCCTCGGGGGTCGTGCTCGAGATTGCCTGATTCACCGTGGGCGCGTTGTTGCTCGCGATCGGGATCAGGATATCGCGCGGGAAGCTCTCCTCGGTGCAGGTGCCTGTCCTGTCGCCCTGTGGGAACACCTTCAGGCCCCAGGAGGCCGCCTCGTTCGTCGCCGCGATCACCTCCTGCAAGGCGGGCACGACGATGTCCCATTTCGACGGTGTGCCCTCGTCCCCGCTCGGATCGTCCTGCATCGACGCCGAGCGATCGAGGACGAGCAGGATGCTGGCCGGCTTGCGTTCGACGTCGAAGTTCTGACGCCCGCAGTCCACTTGCTCTCCGCCGGTCGTGGCGCCAGGGGTGAAGTCGCCTCCGGGGTCGCCCCCCGCCGCGCCGCCGAAGTCGTCGACTCCGGGGCCGGCGCCGGTGCCCGGATCGCCGCTGCTGCCATCGCTGCTTCTGTCGCTGTCGCTGCTCGTCGCACAGCCCGACAGCGCTGCCAGTACCACGACGGAACAAACCAAGAATGCTCTCCGCATGCTGCCTCCCGTGAGCGGACTCCGGGTGACGCCCTCACGGTCGCTCTGCCGGCGCCTGCGCTCCCGGGCAGGGGCCAGCAGGCGCGTCAGCGAGTGTCCTGCGTCACCGAAACCTTTTGCTGGATTCCCACGATGCGCGCGGCGGGCTCAGGGCGCCCGTGCGCTGCTCGCGGGGGAGTTCACGGCAAGGAGCGTGCCCTGGCGCGCAGGGGGCCGAGGGCGCGCTCGTCGCGTGCTGACGGGTATACTCGATGCATCACTCGAGATCGTCCGCGAAGCTCTCGAGCCAGCCCTCGATGTCCTCGGTCGGGACGACCAGCGGCCGCGAGGTCGGCTCTGCCGTCGGGTAGCCCCCCACCTCGTCCTGGCTGTTCACGAACATGCCGCCGCCGGACAGGACTTCTGCGACGATGCGCAGATCGACCTCGTCGCGCTCTCTGGGCCGCGCGCCCGCGTGCGCGAGCACCGAGTCCAGGACCGACACCGCGGGGAGCGCCACGAGGCCCTCGGGCCACGCGGGCTTCTCGGGGAGGACGACGATCTGCGGGGAGACGATGGGCGCCGCTTCGCCGACGGCATCCACGGCGATGTTGTCCTCGAGGTAGGCGGATCCCAGGGAGTTGGTGCCCACCATCGGGAGCCCCGGCATCGTGTTGGCGCCGTGCCGCATGTAGTTGCCGACGATGCTGACCCTGGGGGGTTCCGGTGTGACGCCCGAGCTCTCCCACTCACGGACGACGGGGCCGAGCCGCATCGCCCACCTGCCGGGGTTGTAGACGACGTTGTTCACGATCGCCCCGGTCGCGAACCCCTTGTACCAGGGGCTTCGCTCGTTGTTGTGGGCGTAGAGATTGCCGACGACGGTGACGTCGGTGCAGTGATCGTGCACGAGAGTGCCCATGGAGTGGGAACCCTTCTCGTGAATCGACTCGGCGAGCCCTTCGGCGATGATGTTGTTGCTGAGGGTGACGCGGCGCGACGTGCCGGTGGGGCCGTCGAAGCGGGGGCCCGAGACCGACAGGTTCTCGTCGACGCCCCAGGCCACCGAGCAGTGGTCGATCACGATATTGTACGCCGAGGCCCCGTCCGTCGTGACATCGGGCTCGAACCCGGATGCCGGCGCGGCCCCGGCGTCGCCCATGCGGAAGCGGAGGTGCTGGATCCGCACGTCGTGGGTGCTGATCCTCATCCCGCCGCGGATCAGCGTGATGCCCGGCGAGGGCGCTGTCTGGCCGGCGATCGTGACGAACGGCTCGGTGACGTTGAGGCGGGCCTTGTTCAGATCGATGATCCCGCCGACCTCGAACACGATGATGCGCCGCCCCGGCGTCTGGATCGCCTCGAGCAGCGATCCCGGGCCGTCCGCGTCGAGGGTCGTCACCTTGATGACGTTGCCCACGTCCTCGACGGGTCCCGAGCCACCGGCGCCGCCCGAGCCACCGGCGCCGCCGGAGCCACCAGCGCCGCCGGAGCCACCAGCGCCGCCGGAGCCTCCAGCGCCGCCCGAACCCACGGTGACCGAGCCGCCCGAGCCACCGGCGCCGCCCGAGCCACCGGCGCCGCCCGAACCCGCGGTGGCCGAGCCGCCCGCTCCGGCCGAACCGCCTGAACCGATGGTAACCGAGCTGCCCGTCCCGCCCGAGCCACCGGCGCCGCCCGAGCCGATGGTGGCAGAGCCGCCGGGCCCGCTGGCTGAGCCGCTGGTCGCCGTGCCTCCATCGGGATCGGTCGAGCATGCCGCAAGTATCATGAGCATCGCCAGGGCGCCCGCGTCGGACGCTCGGCGAGCGCGGAGGAATCGAATGTGCACTGGTATCTCCGTTGTCGAGGTGGACTCAGCTCCGAGAGGTCCGGCTTTGCAGGGAAGCTTCGACGATCGATCTCGCCCACGCCCGCGCCGGCCATCACGATCGCCGGTACATCCGCGCTGCTGTCCACCGTGTAGCGGTGGTGTCCTGAGAGGCGCCGAGCTCGTCGTGCCCGAGGGGGCAGCCAGCGCATCGCGCAGCCCAGACCACGCGTGAGGTGCCGGCCGCCGGACCGGCCGGAGCCGCACCTCCTCCGTGAAGGCAAGCAATCACGATGCCGCCCTCTCCAGGCCGCCCGCCGACAAGCGTTCGGACCCGCTGGAAGCCGCGCTGTGCTCGCGGCGTCGAGGCGCTTGTCGCAGCGGGCCGTGAGCTCGCCGAGTCAACCGCGGGTTGACGTGCTTGACGGCGCCGACCCACGACGTGTCAACCGCGCGTTGACCAGCGGCCATCGACGGGATCTTCGCCGACGCCTCGTGGATAGCCGTTCACGTCAGCGCCGGGCAGGTCCACGGCTACCGCCTGCCAGGCCCGGACGCCCAGCGCTACCAGCGCATCGTGCCGCAGATGGGGCGCTATCCTTCGGCGGCGCTGGGGCTCGACCTGGCGGTCAGCCCGCGGGCGGATTGCGCGCCCGCGCGCTCGGCGCTCACCCCTTCCAGCCGGGCGGCGGCTTGGCGAAGCCCGTCTCGGCAGGGAACGGGCTGGCGGTCTCGCGCTGGGAGAGCCCGTCGACGTCGATCCCGAGCGCCCGCAGCCCCTCGCGCTGCTCGTAGCGGATCACCAGCACGGCCGCGGGCTTCGGCGTCGCCCGTTCGAACTGCGTCGAGGTGATGCGCGACTCGCGCCGCTCGCCGAACGTCGTGCCGAGCCCCTTCGGCGCCGCGGGGGCGGGCACGAAGCCGGGGGCGGGCGGGGGAGCCGCGGGCGACAGCGTCGGCGGGCGAGCCGCGGGCGCCGGCGCGGGCGGGCCGAACGCCTGAGGTGCCGGCGGCGCGCCCAGCGCGCCGGGGGGCGCCCCGCCGAACGGCGGAGGCGGCCCGCCGAACGGCGGCGGTGAGACGGGCGGCGGGGGCGGCGGGGGCGGGGGCGCCAGCTCCTCGAACACCGCCACGCCGATGACTCCCACGTTGCGCGGCTTGCCGATCTTCGCGGCATACGATTGCTCGATGCTCCCGAACCGGAACGTCGCGACCTCGCTGTCGCTGATGCGGAATCCGGTGAAATCGAACGAGTCGCGAGGCCTGATCACGAGGCCGCGCAGGTCGAACGAGGCGTCCTTGCCGCTCTGCACGTCGAGCCCATCGACCGACGGCACCACCTCCACGCGCCCGCCGGTCAGGTTCCGCACGCGCAGCGCGTACCGCTGGCCCGACCGCCCCTCGACGTACGTCGTGTCGCGGTGAACGTACTCCCGCGTCGGCGTGAGCGCGCCGCCCTCTTCGACGAGCAGCTCCACCTCGACGATCCCCTTCAGATCCCGCATGCGACTTCCCCTCTCCTCGCGTCGCCCGTCCCCGCGGCGCGACGGCAAACGTCCGGCAGATACGTGAACCTGCGCGGCGCACCCGTGTCAAGGCGACGGCAGGAGCTGCCCGCCCGCCGTCGACCTCGATCGCCAGGGGCCGCGCCCCGCCGCGCCCCGGCCCGGACCGCGACGAGGCGCGCGCGCTTCCGGGCCGGCGCGCTTCTCGATACCGCCCGGGGGCGCCACGCGCTATCACCGCACCCGCGGGAGGCGCGGGCGGCGCCCGTTCCTCCCGGGTTGCCCGCATGATCGCCGTGGTCGCAGAGAAGCCCGCCGTCGCCCGCGACATCGCCGCGGTGCTCGGGGCCTCGCGGCGCGGCGAGGGCTTCCTCGAGGGGGGCGGCTACGTCGTCACGTGGGCGGTGGGGCACCTCGTCGCCATCGCCGAGCCGCACCAGATCGACCCTGCCTGGAAGCGCTGGCGCCTCGACCTCCTCCCGATGCTGCCGGCGCGCTTTCCGCTCGTCGTCCTCCCCGGGACGCGGGCGCAGTTCGAGATCGTCCGGAAGATCCTTGGCCGGCGCGACGTCCAGCGCGTCGTCTGCGCGACCGACGCGGGCCGCGAGGGCGAGCTCATCTTCCGCTACATCTACGAGGCGGCCGGCTGCACCCGGCCGGTCGACCGGCTCTGGATATCGAGCCTCACCCCCGACGCCATTCGCGACGGGCTCCGCCGGCTGCGCGACGCGCGCAGCTACGACGGCCTCGCCGACGCCGCGCGGGGGCGCAGCCGGGCGGACTGGCTCGTCGGCATGAACCTCTCGCGCGCCTACAGCCTCGCCTTCGACCAGGACCTCTCGGTGGGCCGCGTGCAGACGCCCACGCTGTCCATGGTCGTCGAGCGCGAGCTCGCCATCCGGCGGTTCGTCCCGGAGCCGTACCTCGAGGTCGTCGCGACCTTCTCCCCGTACCGGGACGACGGCGCGGGCGCCGCCGAGTCGTCGTACAAGGGCACGTATTTCCGCGACAAGGATCTCCCCGGCGAGCAGCCCGGCGGCGAGGCGCGCGAGACAGCGCCGCTGCGGAGGCGCCTGCCGCCGGACGGCGAGGAGGCGGCGCGCATCGTCGAGCGGGCCCGGCGAGGCGAGGCGCGCATCGAGGCGATCCGGTCCGAGTCCCGCCGCCTCCCGCCGCCGCTGCTCTACGACCTGACCGAGCTCCAGCGGCACGCGAACCGCCTTTACGGCTTCTCCGCGCAGAGGACGCTCGAGGTCGCCCAGGCGCTCTACGAGCGCAGGAAGCTCATCAGCTATCCGCGCACCGACAGCCGTCACCTCTCGACCGAGATCGCCGCGACGCTGGGCGCGGTGGTGCAGGCGGTCGAGGGCTCTTACCGCGGCATGCTCGCCCCGGGGACAGGGACCCGGCCGCTCGGAAAGCGCTTCGTCGACGACGCCAGGGTCGGCGATCACCACGCCATCATCCCCACGGGGGCGCGGTCGTCGCGCGCGGATCTGTCGACCGATGAGCAGAAGATCTTCGATCTCATCTGCCGGCGCCTGCTCTCGGCGTGGCACGAGGACCACGTCACGTCGATCACCACCGTCATCACCGCGATCACGACGCGCGGCCGGGGCGAGGGCGCCGGCGCGCCGATCGTGGACCGCTATCACAGCGCGGGCAGCGTCGTGGAGAAGGTCGGGTGGAAGGTGCTCGACATCGGCTTCGGCAAGCCGCCGGCGAAGCCGCGCAAGAAGGGCGCTGCCGGGGAGGACGCGGAGGGGCGCGACGGCGGAGAGGGCGAGGGCGAGCGCGAGACCGCGGATCAGCAGCTCCCGGCGGGCCTCGTGAAGGGGCAGGTGCAGCTCGTGCTCGACGCGCAGGCGCTGGCGAAGAAGACGCGCCCGCCGCCGCGCTTCACCGAGGCGACGCTGCTCACCGCCATGGAGACGGCGGGCAGCAGCCTCGACGAGAAGGAGCTCTCCGAGGCGATGAAGGACTCGGGCCTCGGCACCCCGGCCACGCGGGCCGCGATCATCGAGACGCTCCTGCGGCGCGAGTATCTCGTCCGCAAGGGCAAGCTGCTGCACGCGACGGACAAGGGCGTCGGGCTGATCGAGGTCGTCCACGCGGACGTCAAGAGCCCCGCGATGACGGGCGCCTGGGAGGCGAAGCTCGCCCGCATGGCCCGGGGCGCCGGCGATCTGCCCTCCTTCATGGCAGGCATCGAGTCGTACGTGCGCCACGTGGTCGAGGAGGTGAGCGCCGGGCGTCGTCCGGCGGCGGGCGCCGCGCCCTGGCCCGGAGCCAGGGAGCCTCCATCGCGGGAAGACGGCGAGTCGAGGCGTCCCGGGAACGGGCGTCAATCCGCGACGGCCGCGCCGCGGGAGCGCGAGGCGCCGCGCGCGACGACGCGCCGCGCGCCGGGCAGCAGCGGGGCGGTCGCGCCGGCCGACGTGTCGCGCGGCGCGCTTCAGACCGTCGCGGCGGCGGCCGCGGCATCGTCGCCGGCGCGGGCGCAGGCGCGGGCTCGTCCGGCAGCCGTGGTGCCCATGCCGGAGCGATCCGCGCCGGCGGCGCCCTCGCGGGCGCGTGGGGCGGTTGCAGGTTCACCTTCGGCGCGTGGGGTGGACACGGCATCACCGCCGTCGCGCGCCGCGGCCGTCGCGCCGTCGCGCGCCGCGTCCACCGCACCATCGCCAGCGCGCGCCGCGGCTGTCGCCCCCTCCCGGGAGCGCCGGCCAGCGGATCTCCTCGAGTTGCTCCAGCAGTGCTTCGGCTTCCGCGCCTTCCGCCCCTACCAGGAGGCCGTCTGCCGCACCGCGGCCGCCGGGAGCGACGTGCTGCTCGTCATGCCCACCGGCGCCGGCAAATCGCTCTGTTACCAGCTCCCCGGGATCGCCCGCGGCGGCACGACGCTCGTCGTGAGCCCACTCATCGCCCTCATGGAGGACCAGGCCGCGAAGCTCCGGGCGTGCGGCTTCGCCGCCGAGCGCATCCACTCCGGCCGGAGCCGGGCCGAGTCCCGTCAAGCCTGCGTGGATTATCTCGCTGGCGCGCTCGATTTCCTGTTCATCGCCCCCGAGCGGCTCCGCGTGCCCGGCTTCCCCGAGCTGCTCGCGCGCCGGAAGCCGGCGCTCGTCGCGGTCGACGAGGCCCATTGCATCTCCAAATGGGGACACGACTTCCGCCCTGATTACCGCATGCTCGGGCAGCGGCTCCCGGCGCTCCGTCCGGCGCCGGTCATCGCGCTCACCGCGACCGCCACGCCGGTCGTGCAGGACGACATCGTCGAGCAGCTCGGGCTCGCGACAGCGGCGCGCTTCATTCACGGCTTCCGGCGGAGCAACCTGGGTATCGAGATCCTCGAGGTCAGCCCGGGGGAGCGCCTCGCCCGGGTGCGCGCGCTGCTCGGGCGAGAGGGCCGCACGCCCGCCATCGTCTATGCGCCGACCCGGAAAGAGGCGGAGTTGCTCGCCGCCGGCCTGGCCGAAGAGCTGCCTGCCGAGGCGTACCACGCGGGCCTGGCCCCCCAGGTGCGCGACCGGATTCAGGCGGCATTTCTGGACGGCAGCACCGAGGTCATCGTCGCCACGATCGCCTTCGGTATGGGCATCGACAAGCCCGACGTGCGCACGGTCATCCACGCCGGGCTGCCCGGGAGCGTCGAGGGCTATTATCAGGAGATCGGCCGCGCCGGCCGCGACGGGCTCCCTTCGCGGGCCGTGCTGATGCACTCGTACGTCGATCGGCGAATGCACGAGTTCTTCCACGAGCGCGACTACCCTGAGCCGGCGATCCTGCAGCGGATCGAGGGGGAGCTCTCCGAGGCGCCTCGCCCGCGGGAGGAGATCCTGGGCGATCTCGGGATGGATCCCGAGGTCGCGGACAAGGCGCTGGAGAAGCTCTGGATCCACGGCGGCGCGCGCGTCGACGCCGACGGGGGCGTCGCGCTGGGGGAGCCGGGGTGGCGCGCGCCCTACGAGGCGCAGCGGCGCCACAAGCTCGCCGAGCTCTTGCAGATGGCGCGGTTCACCGAGAGCCACGGTTGCCGCATGCTCCACCTGGTCCGCCATTTCGGCGACCAGGAGGACACCGGCGAGGCGTGCGGCCTGTGCGACGTCTGCGCGCCGGCCGCGTGCGCGGCGCGGGAGTTCCGGGCGCCGAGCCGCGACGAGGCGCAGGCGATCGCGCGGATCCTCGCGGCGCTGCGCGAGGGCGAGCAGCCGACCGGGCGGCTCCACCGCGAGGTGTTCGCGGACGGGTCGCTGGAACGGCGCGACTTCGAGCACCTCCTCGGCGGGCTCGTGCGCGCGGGCCTCGTGGAGGTGCGCGACGAGTCGTTCGAGAAGGCGGGCGAGACGATCGCCTACCAGCGCGCGTCGCTCACGCCGCGGGGCCGCCAGGGCGAGGCGCGCGGCGTGAGCGATATCGCGCTCGCGAAGGCCCCGCCCAAGGTGAAGAAGCGGCAAGGCGCGAAGTCGCCGGACGCGCGTCGGGCGTTCTTCGCGCGCAAGGCGCAGCGGAAGAAGGGCCGATCGCGCTGAACGAGCGCGCCCGCGCGGCGCTCAGCGGAAGATGCCGAAGTGGCCGAGCACCCACCAGAGCAGGACGAAGATGAGGATGGTGCTGAAGCACCCGCCCCCGAGCTTCTTCGCGCCGTAACCTGCTGCAATCCCACGCAGAATCTTGCTCATCGAACGACCTCCGGCCCCGTGTCGGGGTGCTCGACGAGCAAAGCAATGGGGGTGCCACGGCGAGGGGGCGGAATTTCGCGGCGGAAACCGATGGTCTCGCTCGCTTGATGGTGGGGACGTCGGCGCGCACGCCACAGTGAGGCGTTTCGCACCACGGGAGGCTCGTGGCCGCGGCTTATCGGCCGAGCCCAGGCAGCCGGAGCGACGGCGGGCTTATCGGCCGAGCTTGGCGATGACGAGCTGCTGGCGGCCGTCGGCTCCGAGGTTGGGGAGAGGGCCCGCGCCCCAATCTGCCTCCGGTGCTCTCGTCCAGCCCGCGACGAGCGCCTCGCCGTCCGGCGAGCTGGCGACGGCGTAGGGAACGGCGTCCTTGCCAAGGAAGCGATGCCAGACGAGCTCCGCGTCGGGGCTGAGCTTCACGACGAAGCCGGAGTCGTCCACCAGAGGAAGTGGGCCGTTGCCGAAGTCGATCTGCTTGTTGGCATCTCCGACAAGGACGACGTTGTCGAACGGGTCGAGCGCCAGGCCACGGGCCGTCTGACTATCCGTCCCACCAAGCGTACGCACCCATCCCGCGCTGCCATTGGCCTCGAGCTGCACAACGAAGACGTCATCGCTGACCGACGTCATCGTGTGTGGATTTATCTGTAGCTCGCCGTTATAATCTCCGGCCAATACAGGTCTTCCCCGGGAATCTACCGCAACACTCTTCACTTCGATGCGTGCCGGGCTCGGCCCGATCACGCGCATCGTCCTGATCCAGTCCGATACTCCCGACGGCGTCAGCTTCATGACGAAGCCTCCTCTGTCGATCGTGTACCGACCCAGCTGAGTGGTTTCGCGCGTCGAGCCGGCGATGAAGATGTTGTCGGAACGGTCGACCGCGATGTCGATGACACTGACGAGCGCGTTGCTATCGCCGAACGTGCGCACCCAGCAGCCCCCTGCGGTCGCGAGGCCCGTCGCACCGTCGAGCTTTGCGACGAAGATGCCCGAGTCACCGTCGTCCGGCTGCATCGGCCCGCCGCCGAAGTCGATCGGCTTACTGAAACGTCCCGCGACGATGACGCGATCGTTTGCGTCGAACGCGACGGCATTGATCCCGCCGCCCTCCGGGCCCTTGGTCCAGATGCGCTTGCCCGATGCATCGAGCTTCGCGATGAATGACCCCGCCGGTAGCGGCCCATCGCCGAAGTCGATGCCGCTGTCGCTGATGCCGCTCAGAAGCGGGTTGCCCTTGGAGTCGACGGTGAGAGCCCACGGCTCGTCCGGGTAAGAGTCACCAAACTTCTTGGACCACAGGGGCTCTCCGGTCGGGTTCAGCTTGAGGAGCAGTATATCGGTGGTGCTGGCAGACGAGAGTGTATGGTCGCCGATCGTGATGGTGTTGAAGAAGGCGCCGCTCACGAACATGTTGCCGTCGGCATCACCCGCGATGTCCATGAAGTGGACGTCGCCCGTCTGTTCGTACGCGGTCGTCCAGACGACGCACTCCAGGCCGTCACAGTTCTCGTCGTCCGCCGCATCGCAGCGCTCCACCCCGGGCACGATCTCTCCCTCGCATACGCCCCAGATCCCGTCGGTGTCACAGGTGCGCATCCCTCCCCGGCACACCCCTTTGTTCTCCGTGATCGGTGGCCCCACGTAGCACGCTTCCGACGTGTCCGGCGTGCAGGCCGTGGGCTCTCCGTCGTCCCCAGCGCCCCCAGCACTGCCGGCGCCTCCCGCACCTCCAGCGCCCGCGCTGTCCGTCGACTGATCGACGAACGTATCGAGGCCGAGCAGCGCCGCGCACCCGCTGGCGCACACGGTCAGGCCGACGACGGAACCAAGGACATACGCCTGTGCTTGCATGAGACGTTCTTCTCGCTCGAGCGCGCCTGCGGAAGCGGTCCCCCGGGCGCCGGAACAGAGGCTATCACACCGACAGAGCCGCCGGCGCCCCGTCATCGGATCGAGCGCCACGGGGCGTGGCGCGCGCTCTCTCGCTAGCCTCGGACGCCTCGCGTCGGGGCGCCGTAGCCGAGGACCGAGAGCCCGATCCGCGAGGAGAGCCGGCGAATCGCCGCGCGAGGGAGGAAGCGGGAGAGCTGGGCCGTCGCCTTGCTCAGCGCGGTCGGGACGGCGACCACGTCGCCCCGATCCGCTGCCGCGATGCCGTAGGCCGCGCAGTCCTCGGCGGTGAGCTCGAACGGCACCTTCCTGCGCGGCACGCCGGGCGCGCCCGCGTCGAAGATCTCCGTGGTCACCGGCCCAGGACACAGCGCCGTCACCGTGACGCCGGTCCCGCCGAGCTCCACGGACAGGCTCTCGGAGATCGAGAGCACGAACGCCTTTGTGGCTCCATACACCGCCTGTCCCGGGGTCGGCTGGAACGCGGCGAGCGACGCGACGTTGAGCACGCGCCCGCCGCCGCGGGCCACCAGGTCGGGGACGATCGCCGCGCAGAGCGCGACGACGCTCTCGCAGTTGAGCCGCACGAGCATCGCCTGCGCTGCCGGGTCGCCGTCCAGAAAGGGCCCGAGCCGCGTCGTTCCCGCGTTGTTGACCAGCCAGGCCGCGCCGCCCAGCGCGCGCGCCCGATCCCGCACGTGCAGGGCCGCGCCCTCCGCGGTGACGTCGAGCTCGAGAGGGTGGATGGGTGCATGCCCGGCGGTGCGCGCTCGTGCGGAGAGCTCCTCCAGGCGGTGCGCCCGCCGGCCGATGGCGAGCACGGGCTGCCCGCGCGCCGAGAGCTGCCGCGCGAGCTCCGCACCGATGCCGGACGAAGCGCCTGTAACGATGGCGAGACCCGAGGTGATCGTCATGGGAGCGATCCCTTTACGCCGCACCGCCACGGATCGCGAGGGGGCCCTCGCGCCCCCATGCACGGACGCTGCGGGGGGACCCAAGCGTGCTTCGCCGCGTCGCGTAATGCTCGAGGGAACGCCACGAGCGCGTCATCCGGTGCGAACAGACGCCGCGGCGGCGTCTGCATCGCAACGTGTCGCTCCGAGATGCGCGCGCGTACCGCCCACGGCGCAGCGTTTCGGTCGAGGCGGCTCCTGGGGGGGGCTCGCCGCGCCGCGATCCCGGAGTACGGCGCGCTGGAGGGCCATCCCCTACATCTGGAGCGAGCGGTTGGCGAGGTGTTCGGAGCTTGCAGACGCCGGCGCGCCCCGGGTAGCCTAGGACCGTGCTCTTGACGTCAGGTGGTAGGGCGCCGCGAACGGCGCCAGGAAACCGTGAGCGATGCTGAGCCGCGAGCGAGCCATGCGTGTTCGAGGACTTGCTCTGGCCGCCGCAGCGGCGCTGTGCGTCGCGCAGCCGGCGCCGGCGCGTGCACAATCGCAGCCATTCGGCCCGGTCACCCTCTATGAGCCCACCATCGACACGCTGCCGGAGGTCGAGGGGACCGGCCTCTGCGCCGCATCGGCCCTGTCCGACAACGTGGATAACGATTTCTACGTGCCCCTCCCCAGGGACGAACCTGGCGAGCGTCTGGCTTATAACGACAAGGTCAATGCGTTCATCACCAGCAAGAACGGGGTTGTCGAGGCAGGGTATCGCGAATACGTCGTTCGGACCGTCCTGGATCTCAGCAACAACAACAGCGACGTTGATGAGGACGAGAACCAGGACGACGAAGGCCCGCTGAGCTACGGCGACTTCACCGGACTGATGTCGACGACGTGCCAGGAGGGCGGGTGCGACTTCCCCTGGAACAGCCACGGCACCAGCCAGCCGTTCGGCTCCAGGCTCCGCGGGTTCTTGCTCGTCCCCGAGGACATCGTGGGTCGAACCGTTCATATCGGTCTCTACGCCGACGATGCGATAAGCCTCACCTTCTGGGACAAGCTCAACGGCGTGAAGCCCGTCATGGTCCGTCCGGCGCGGCTCGGCCTTCCGACATGGCGCCTCACGAACACCGTCATCTTCGAGAAGCCAGGCCTGTACCCGCTCGAGATCCTCTACGTCGAGATCGCCGAGCACGCGGCACTCGAGATGTCCTACTTCGTCGGCGAGTTCGAGGACTTCGAGCTCGGCGCGCGGGTAGAAGGCAGCGAGAGCCTCAAGGCGGCTAACTTTTCCCTCTTCCAACCCGCGCAGTTCTTCCAGACGCTGAGCGGCTCGCCGTCGTTCCCCGATCTCGACCAGTGCCAGCAGTGCAATCGCCAGTTTGCCGGCCAGGCCGGGACCAACGGCTGTCCTGGAAGCTACTATTGCAATGAGGCGGCCCTCTGCGCCCCGTGTGACACCGCACGATTCTGCGGCGAATCCTGCTCGGCCTGCACGGGCGACACCCTGTTCTGCATCAACCTGGAGGGCAGGACGCAGTGCGCCGAGTGCCGCACCAGCGACGACTGCCGCGACGGCTTCGTCTGCGACCCCGAGACGCACGAGTGCAAGGAGGAGTACGAGTGCGAGACCGACGCGGACTGCCTGCGCGGCAAGATCTGCGTCGATCACACCTGCGTCGTGTGCGACACCGCCGACCGGTGCGCCGGCAACTCGTGCAACTGCTGTCCGAACGGCATCAACGGCACGCAGATGGACTGCGCGGCCGTCGAGCCGGGCGGCGACCCGATGTGCGTCGAGTGCCTCGAGGACGCGCAGTGCCCCGCCGGCAAGCGGTGCCACACGCCGACCGGCCACTGCGTCGACGCCATCCCGGAGAACGCGCAGCCCAACTGCTGCGGCGAGGGCTGCGTCGACTGCGCGCATCCCGAGGACCCGAACGATCCGCAGACGCCGCCGGTGGATTTCTGCCTCCCCGGGCCCATCGGGACGGCGTGCGCCGCGTGCCGCAACGACATGGACTGCGCCGAGGGCCAGTACTGCCTGAGCGGCGAGTGCAAGGAGTGCGTCAAGGACCGGCGCTGCGGGCCGCGCTGCGATAGCTGCGGCGACGACACGCCGTTCTGCTTCGGCCAGTTCGCCCAGACCGCGACCTGCGTGCGCTGCACCTCGGACGAGCAGTGCGCCGGCACGACGTGCAACCCCGAGACGCACGCGTGCGAGCCGGGGTGCATGGCGACCTGCGCCGAGGACACCCCGTTCTGCGACGGCGAGAAGTGCGTCGAGTGCTACGCCGACACCCAGTGTCCCTGCGGCAACACCTGCGATCTCGCGACCAACACGTGCGACGTCTCCTGCAAGTCGAACCTCGACTGCCTCGGCAACGAGCACTGCCGCTGGACCGACGAGGCGGACGCCAAGGAGTGCGCGCTCGGCCCGATGCCGGACAACGTCGCGTGCGGCGGCACCCTTGCCGAGATCTGCAGCGTCTCGGTCGTCGGCCAGAAGGGCGGAGACCCGCGGCCCGCCGGGCTCCTCGCCCTCGCGGCGCTGGCCCTGCTCGAAAGAAAGCGCCGGCAGAGCCGCGGGGGTGTCTCGTGAGAAGGCGCTCGTCCCTCCTCGCTCCGCTCCTCGCGCTCTCCGCGCTGCTCGCCGGGAGCCCCGCGCTCGCCGAGGAGGGGCGCTTCGACGCGCAGGTCTTCCGCCCGGCCGCCGCGCCGCGGGACCTCGTGATGGTCCAGAAGTCCGAGGTCATCGGGAACCTCTCCCCGACCGTCGGCCTCTACAGCGACATCGCGGCCGACCCGCTCGTGCTCTTCGTCGCGGGCGACGACACGAAGCAGGCGGTCAACGCCATCACCGGGCGGCTCGAGCTCGCGCTCCTCGCGGGCATCGGCTTCTTCGACGTCTTCGACGTCACTATGACCATGCCGCTCATCCTCTTCCAGGAGGGCGGCAACCTCCGGCGCTTCGGCACCGAGGGCTCGGTCAAGAGCTCCACGGTCGGCGATCTCCGCCTCTCGACGAAGGTCTCGCTCCCGTACCTGAACCGGAAGGAGCAGGTCAAGGAGGGGTTCGGGATGGCGATCGCGGGTAACCTCAACTTCCCCACGGGCGACCAGAACGCGTTCGCCAGCGACGGCGCGCTGAGCGGCGGCGTGACGCTGATCGGCGACTACCGCTTCAACTTCGGGCTGCTCCTCGCGGCGAACGCCGGCATCTGGCTCAGGCCCGACAACCAGTTCGCGGGCGTTCGCGTCGGCGACATGGCGCAGTTCGGCGTGGCCGCCGAGCAGTACGTCGTGCAGCGCTGGGGCCTCTCGGTCATCGGCGAGGTGTACGGCTACCCCTCGCTCACCGGCTACCCCGACGATCCCGGGCAGATCCCCGCGGAGGCGCTCCTCGGTCTGCGCTGGCAGACCAAGCACGGCATCACGATCACCTTCGGCGGCAGCTTCGGCGCGGCCTGCGGCTTCGGCGCGCCCGCGATCCGCTTCTTCAACGTCATCACGTGGCAGCCGAAGACCTCGCAGGAGCAGGAGGAGATCAACCGCCTGCAGCAGCGCGACAACGACGATCCGGACCGCGACGGGCTCATCGGCGCGGCGGATCGCTGCCCCGACGTGCCGGGCAGCCCCGAGAACTTTGGCTGTCCGGATCTGGACACCGACGGCGACGGCTTCTTCGATCGCGACGACCAGTGCCCCGACAAGCCCGCCGGTCCGCACGGGAAGAACGGCTGCCCCCTCGCCTTCGTCAAGGGCGACGAGATCGTGATCACCGAGCAGGTGCACTTCGCGACCGACAGAGACATCATCCTCGAGGACTCGAACCCCACGCTCGAGGCCGTCGCGCAGGTGCTGATCGACAACCCGGACATCCGCGAGGTGCGGATCGAGGGCCACACCGACGTGCGCGCGACCGACCTGTACAACATGGCGCTGTCCCAGCGCCGCGTGGCCAGCGTCATGGCGTACCTGATCGCGAAGGGCGTCGACCCGTCGCGGCTCCAGGCGGTCGGCTACGGGCACACGCAGCCCATCTACGACGACACCGGCTGCACCGGGCCGGACGCGCAGCTCTCGCCCGACTGCCAGTTCATGACGTCGAAGAACCGGCGCGTGGTCTTCCGCATCCTGCGCTACGGCCCCGCGGGGGCGAAGCCGCTCACCGGGGCGCCCGAGGGGACCGAGCAGATCCTGCCTTCCGGCGGGGTGCTGCCGCAGAAATCGCAGGGCGCGCTGCCGACCCAGGGCACGCTGCCCGGGCAGGGGGTCCTCAAGCCGAACGTGCTGCCGAGCGGTGGATCCAGCCTTCCGCCGGCCGGTGGCGTGCCGGGCGAGGCGGCTCCGCTGCCCAACCGGCGTGACGGGGGGGGACTCCCGAGCGGTACGAAGGTTCTGCCGAGATCCGGCACGCCAGGGCCGGCGCCCTCGTCGTCGGGCCAGCCGCCGGCGGCGCCGCCTGCTCCGCAAAAGTAGGAATCCGCGCTCTCGGGCGTTCAGGGCGTGCCGAGTCGCCCGGCTCCGTGAAAGGGAATCCGCCGCGCGGCGGACTCCCTCTCACGGAGCCTACGGCCGCCGCCTCATGGGACCAGGGCAACCTGGTGGCAGCAGCAGGGAAGGCGGAGAGACTCGAACAAGGTATCCGTGATCAGGACCCCTGGCTGCGCGTGCGAGCCCGCGAGCCTCCACATGGGCTTCGCGGAGACACCGCTGTGACGGCAGGCGCCGGCTGAATCGCCGTCGCTCCTCTGTGTCCCGGCAGCGCCGGGACAGAGCGATCACTTCTTCGGCGGGGGCTTCACGGGCGCCGCCGGGGTCGAGGGCTTGGCCGACGAGGGCGGGGTGGGGGAGGAGGGCGGGGTAGCCGAGGCGGGCGGGGTGGGGGAGGAAGGCTTGGCCGACGACGCCGGCGAGGGCTTCGACCCGGGCTTGCCAGGCTTGGCCGGCGGGGCCGAGGCGGCGGGCGCAGGGGTCTCCTCGTAAGGCTCGTCGGACGCAGGCTCAGCCGGATCCGCAGGGGGCGCCTCGGGCTCGGGGGGCGCCGCCGAATCGGCGGGCTTGTTCGCCGGATGCAACGTCAGCGGCTTCGCCTCTCCATCCGTGCGGCGGACCCAGATCACCGCGGTGCCGCTCGCGACGCTCGCGTACCGGCCGTCCTCGGTGCGGATCTCCTCGTTGACCGCCTCGATGACCGCATCGCCGCCCACGGCGCACGCGGCCTTGCGGAGCGACTCGAGGCGCTCTGCCTCGGTCCGGGCCTCGGGATCGCTCGCGATGGGCTGAAGGCGATGGTACTCGCGATCGGGGAGCTGGCCCGCCGGCACGACGTGCATGTCGCTGCAGAACTCACCGGAAGGCGTGCGTTTGTCTCGGAAGGCGGTGCTGCAACCGGCGATCAGCGCGGCACCCAGTGCGGCCGCGAGGAGGAGGCGCTGCATGCTGCCTTCTTACCAGCGATGCGACGCACGATGCAAACCCCACGCATCGCGAGC
Source organism: Sorangium sp. So ce406 (assembly GCF_051474675.1). Lineage (NCBI taxonomy): Bacteria > Pseudomonadati > Myxococcota > Polyangiales > Polyangiaceae > Sorangium > Sorangium sp. So ce406. Next base: position 4,806,693 of record NZ_CP150340.1, read on the forward strand.
GACGCTGACGCGCAGCGCAGGACCCTCCCGGTGCGACGACCACCACCTTTCCGTCGTCCAGGCGCACCTCCGCTCGGAATGTTCCGATCCCGTGAACGCCTGGCGATATGCTCGCGGCGATGCGGCAGCTCGTACGCCCCTCTCCGCTCGTCCTCCTGGGCGCGGCGCTCGTCACCGCGCTCGCGGCCGCATGCGGCGCGCCCCGGACGCCGCCCGCCGCCGCGCCGGACAGCGCCGCCCCCGCCGAGGCGAGCGCCCCGAACGCCGCCGCGTGCCTCGCCGCCGCCACAGCGAAGCGGGAGGGACGCGCCGATGAGCCGCCGCGCATCGGCGTGAAGCACATCCTCGTCCGCCACGCCGGCGCCGAGCGCGCCGAGGGCGCGACCCGCACGCGCGAGGAGGCATGCCTGCGCGCGATGGAGGCGCGCGACAAGATCCGCGGCGGCGCCGACTTCGGCGAGGTGGTCGCGGCGTACAGCGAGGAGGCGGGCGCGGCGTCGCGCGGCGGCTCCCTCGGCACCATCGAGCGCGCCGACGTCCTGCCGCCGTTCGCGGACGCGGCGTTCGAGCTCGACATCCATCAGCTCAGCGACATCGTGGAGACCCGCTATGGATTCCACGTGATCTTCAGGACGGAATAGCGCTCCTGCGCGACAGGCCCGCTCCTGCCGGAGCCCCTTTCCCTCCAGAAACGAGGCGCGTGCGTCACCCAGGGTGCGCGCGCCTGTAACAAGGTGCGTGCGTCACGCAGGGCGCGCGCCGCGCCTCCCGCGCGAGGGTTGCGTTTCCGGCGGAGGCGCAGCATGAAGCACCGATGCGCGCCCACAAGCTCTTCGCTGCCTTTGCCGTGATGATCGCCTCGCCAGCGCTGCTGATCGCGGCGTGCAAGTCCAGCGACGATCCCGAGGAGGTCGCCCCCGCGCCGGCCGACGTCACCGCGCCTCCCGCGACGGCGCCGCTTCCTGCGGCCACCGGGACCGTGCCGGCCGCGACCCCGACCCCGGCCGCGCCCCCCGCGACCGCGAAGGCGTCGCCGGCGCAGCCCGCCGCCGCGGGAGCGAAGGCGGACGCGGGCGCGGCCACGGACGGCGGCGCGCCGACGGACGCGGGCGCGCCGGCGACGCCCGACGCAGGCGCGCTCTCGAGCAAGCTCGCGGCGTGCGCCGCCAAGTGCCAGTCGATCCTCCAGACCTGCCTCACGCCGAAGTTCCCCCCGGACGGCGGCCTGCCCAGGATCGAGAACCCGACGGCGTGCCAGGAGTCGTTCGACTCCTGCCGCACCGCCTGCGCGCCGTAGCGCTCGCACCGTCTCGCGCGCCGTGGCGCTCGCGCCGCCTCCCGCGCCGTGGCGCTCGCACCGACTCCCGCGCCGCCGCGACCGACCTCGCGCGGCGCAGCGCCAGCGTGGCCCGCGCCTACCGCGGCGCGCCCGCCGTCGCGCCCGGCAGCGTCACCCGGAAGAGCGCGCCGCCGGCCGCCCCGGTCGTCACGGAGATGTCGCCGCGCATCGCCTCGACGAGGTGCTTCGCGATCGAGAGGCCGAGCCCGGTGCCCCCCGACGCGCGGGAGCGCCCCGGATCCACGCGATAGAACCGCTCGAACACGCGCGCCTGATGCACCGCGGGGATGCCGTGGCCGTCGTCCTCGATCTCCAGGAGCACGCGCCCGTTCGCGCTCCGCGCGCGCACCACGACGCGCGAGCCGTCCGGCGTGTGCTGGATCGCGTTGTCGACGAGGTTGGTCAGGATCTGGTCCAGCGCGCGCGGATCCGCCGTGACGAGCGTGCCGGGCGCCACGTCGACCTCCACCTCGGTCCCCTTCTCCCGCGCGCGCCCGCGCAGGAGCGCGACCGCCGCCTCAGCCTGCGTCGCGAGGTCGAGCGAACCCTGCGACAGCGGCCGCTCGCGCCCCTCGATGCGCGACAGATCGAGCAGGTCGTTCACGAGCCGGTGCAGCCGCGCCGCGTTGCGCTCGATCACCTCGACGAAGTCCCGCGCCGCCTCCGGGTCGTCGAGCGCGCCGCCGAGGAGCGTCTCGCTGCTCGCGCGGATGGACGCGACCGGCGTGCGGAGCTCGTGCGACGCGTTGGCGATGAAGTTGCGCTGCAGCCCCTCGATCCGCCGCAGCTCCGTCACGTCGAAGAAGACGGCGACGACCCCCGCCGCGCCGCGGCTCTGCGCCGGCAGCGCGAGCGGCGCCGCGTTCACGACGAGGATCCTCCGACCCGGGGGCCCCGCCGCCCCCGGCGTCGCAGGCGCGATCTCGATCTCGCGCGTCGCCGCTGCGCGCGCGAGCGCGACCTCCTCGAGCAGCTCGTGCAGGCCCGCCGAGCGGAGCACCTCGATCGGCGGGCGGCCGACCGCGTCCCCGCGGATGCCGAGGAGCTGCGAGAGCGCCGGGTTCACGAGCGAGATGTCGCCCCGCTCGTCCGTGACGAGCACGCCCTCGCGCATCGACTCGAGCACCGCGCCGAAGCGCTCGCCCTCGCCCCCGAGCTCGCGCCGCGAGCGCTCCAGGCTCTCGGCGAGATCGTCCAGCGCGCCGCCGAGCGCGGCGATCTCGTCGCGCCCCTGCACGCGCGCGCGCCGGCTCAGGTCGCCGCGCATCTCCCGCGCGACGCCGGTGAGGTACACGAGCCGACCGGAGAGCGCGCCCGCCCCGACGAGCGCCGCGCTCACGGCGAGCGCGAGGGCGAGCCACGTGCCCTGCACCACGCGCGCGTGGGCGGCGGACAGGCTGCGATCGATCGCGACCGGCTCGAACGCGAGCCGCACGATCCACGGGCCGTCCGGCCGATCGAGCCGCTGCGCGGCGTAGAGCATCCGCATCTGCGTCGTCCTGCTCACGCGCTCGCTGCGCCCGACGCCGTGGTGCCGCGCGTCGGCGACCTCGTCGCGCGTCGCGTGCGGCTCGAGCCCTCCGAGCCGCTCCGGCGCGACCGACGAGTCGCCCCGCACCACGCCCGCCGGATCGATCAGCGTGACGCGCGCGCCGGCGCGCGCCGACAGCGTCGCCGCGAGCGCGGTCGCCTCGGACGCGAGGTCGCCCGCCCGCGCGACCGACTCGGCGACGAGCGCCGTCCGCACCGCCAGATCGGCCTCCGTGTGCTGCCCGAGCTCCGCTCCGAGCGTCTTCACGACGTAGCCGTCGAACACCACCGCCGCGAGGACCGCGATCCCCACGGCGAACGCGATGAGCTTGCTTCGAATACCCATGTCACCCGCGCGCGCGACGTGGCGCGGCACGCACGTGCGCGGCGCGCCACGCGCGTGCCGCGCCGCGCGCGTGGCGCGCGCCAAGATTCATGATGTTACCTGGTTTTGTCTGCCCCGTGACGACTCGTTGACGTGATGCGGGGAGACGGCTAAACGGCAGCCCCCATGGGACTGACCCGTGACGCGGTCTTCTTCGACGCGCTGGCCGACCATGCGCAGCGGAGCGTCGCCGCGAGCGAGCTCCTCCTGGAGATGCTCGACCGGCTCGATGACGCGCAGGCGTTCGCGAAGAAGATCTCGGACCTCGAGGACGAGGCCGACAAGATCACCCACGGATGCCTGGCGGCGCTGCACCAGACCTGGATCACCCCGCTCGACCGCGAGGAGATCCACGCCCTGATCACCCGCCTCGACGACGTGCTCGACTGCATCGAGGCGGCGAGCGTGCGGCTCGTGCTGTTCGAGATCGACAGCCCGCCCCCTGAGGCGCGGCAGCTCGCGCAGGCCGTCGTCGAGTCGTGCACCGTCATGAGCTCGGCCATCCAGGCGCTCAGGGACATCAAGCGGCAGCCGAACCTCCTCGAGCTCTGCGTCGAGATCAACAAGCTCGAGAACAAGGCGGACGGGCACTACCGCACGGCGCTCGCGGCGCTCTTCAGGAAGGGGAACGACCCGCTCCTCGTGATGAAGTGGCGCGACATCTATGACCTTCTGGAGAACGCGACGGACCGCTGCGAGGACGTCGCGAACATCATCGAAGGCATCGTGCTCGAGCACGCATGACCACCTACATCCTCCTCATCATCGCGATCGCGTTGGTGTTTGATTACATCAACGGCTTTCACGACGCCGCGAACTCGATCGCGACCGTCGTCTCGACGCGCGTCCTGTCGCCGCGCACCGCGGTGCTCTGGGCGGCCGTCTTCAACTTCATCGCGTTCGCCCTGTTCGAGCCCACGGTCGCGCGCAACATCGCGAAGGGCGTCGAGCCGGGGTTCATCACCCCGAACGTCATCCTGGGCGGCCTGCTCGGCGCGATCGTCTGGAACCTGCTCACCTGGTGGTGGGGGCTGCCGTCGTCGTCGTCGCACGCGCTGATGGGCGGCTTCGCGGGGGCCGCGGTCAAGAGCGCGGGGCGGCTGTCGGTGCTCGACGCGACCGTCTTCGGCAAGACGGCGGCCTTCATCCTGGTGTCGCCCCTGCTCGGCGCCATCATCGGGTACTCGCTCATGCGCGCGATCCAGCTGCTCGCGCGCAGCTGGACGCCGGGGAAGGTGAGCTCCCGGTTCCGGCGGCTGCAGCTCCTCTCCGCGGCCGCCTACTCGCTCGGGCACGGCGGCAACGACGCGCAGAAGACGATGGGCATCATCACGGCGCTGCTCATCTCCGCGGGCGTGCAGGGGGGCGGCCACGACCCGAAGCCGATGCTCTGGGTCGTGCTCGTCTGCCACGCCGCGATGGGCCTCGGCACGCTCTCCGGCGGCTGGCGCATCGTGAAGACGATGGGCATGAAGATCACGAAGCTCAAGCCGGTGGGCGGCTTCGCGGCCGAGACGGCCGGCGCGGCGACGCTGTTCAGCGCCACGGCGCTCGGCATCCCCGTGAGCACGACGCACACGATCACGGGCGCCATCGTCGGGGTCGGCGGCGCGAGCGGGCGCCTCTCCACGGTCCGCTGGGGCGTCGCCGGCCGCATCGTCTGGGCCTGGATCTTCACGATCCCCGCGTCGGCCATCCTCTCCGCGACCATCTACACCATCGCGCGCCTCATCAGCGGCGAGCCCTGACCGCGCCGCCGGGCGCGGCGTCGCGCGAGCGAGCCCGGCGAGCGCCCCCGACCGCGGCCAGAGGGCTTACAGAGCGCGCGGCAAGCCCCATAGCGCGCCCATGCGGGTGCTGGTGACGGGGGCGACGGGGGCCCAGGGCGGGGCGATCGCGCGATCTCTGCTCGCGCGCGGGCACCGCGTGCGCGCCCTGAGCCGCAGGCCCGGCGATCCCGCCGCGGCGCGCCTCATCGAGCTCGGGGCCGAGATCGTCCACGGCAGCCTCGACGAGCCCCGCTCGGTCGCGCGCGCGGCGGCCGGCGTCGACGCCGTCTTCGTCGCTGGCGCGCCGATCGAGGGCGGGGCCGACGCCGAGGTGCGGCGCGGGCTCATCGTCGCCGAGGCGGTCAAGGCGGCGGGCGGGGCGCACCTCGTCTACACGTCGGTCGCGGGCGCCGACCGGGGCACGGGCATCCCCCACTTCGAGGGCAAGGCGGCCGTCGAGCGGACCATCGCCGCCCTCGGCGTGCCGTGCACGATCCTCGGGCCCGTCTACCTCATGGAAAGCCTGCTCGCGCCCGCGTCGCTCCACGCCCTCCGGCGCGGCGTGTACGCCGTCCCGCTCCCCGGGGGCTGCCCGCTCCAGCAGCTCGCGACGGACGACATGGCGCGGTTCGCGGCGCTCGTGATCGAGCGCCGGCGCGACTTCCTCGGGCAGCGGATCGAGCTCGCCTCCGACGAGCTCACCGGCGCCGAGGCCACCGCGGCGCTCTCCCGCATCGCCGGCCGCGAGATCCGCTACGCCGAGGTCCCGCTTGCCGAGGTCCGCGCGCGCAGCGAGGACCTCGCCGCCCTGTTCCGCTGGCTCGCGCGCGGCGGCCACGGCGTCGACCTCGCCGCGCTCCGCGCCGCCTACCCGGAGATCGGGTGGCGGCGGTTCGAGGACTGGGCGCGCGAGCACCTCGCGGGCGCGCTGACCCGCGCGGTCGCCTGAGCCGGCGCGCCCAGGCCGGCGCGGCTCAGCCGGCCGGCGCGGGCGCGCGGCTCGGCCGGGCGCCCCCGAGGCTGATGAAGTGGTCGAGGATCCACGTCTTGAAGCGCTGCAGGTCGAGCCGGTCGAGCAGCGGCAGGAACGCGCGCTCGACGCCGTCCTCGCGGCGAATCGAGGCGAAATCCAGCACGCCGACGTCGTTCGCGGCGAGCACGTACGGCATCACCTCGGTGCGCCCCTCGTCGAACGCCGACAGGAGCAGCGACCCCTTCAGGAAGGCCGCCGACACGTCGAGGAACGCGGGGCGGATGCCGCGGATGTACCGGCTGAACGGCTCGGCGATGACGCGCTTGTCCGGCGCGTCGCGGAGCCCGGCGCCCTCGAGCTGGTGCTTCAGGAACTCGCTCGCCGACATGCCGGGGTGCTCCTTGCGGCGGCGCTCGGCCTCGTAGCCCTCGGCCACGATCACGAGCGCGTAGTCGGCGCGCCCGAGGCCCTCGGCGAGCTCGGCCAGCACGTCCTGGGGGAAGCGGAAGAAGGGGAGCACGATGAGGTGCGACCGCGCCGCCACCGCGCAGTGCAGCGCGTGCCGCCCGCTGCGGTTGCCCATCATCTCGAGGATGTAGATGCGCTTGTGCGTGTACGCGTCCTCGTAGAGCCCGCGCGCGATGTTCGCGCCCGTCTCCACGCCGGACAGGAAGCCGATCGCGCGATCGCCCTCCAGGTCGTTGTCGATGGAGACGTTGACGAAGCCGGCCTGCGGGCGCACCTCGAACTCCTGGAGCCACGCCTTGATGCCCTCGAACGTGCCGTTGCCGCCGACGCAGATGAGGTGCGTGAACCCCTGCTCCTTGAACTTCGCGGCGGCCTGCTTGCGCTTCTCGCGCTCGAGGAAGCCGGTGTATCGCTCGGTCCGGAAATCGCTGCCGGCGTCGAGCACGCGGCGCCCCATCGAGCGCGCCGGGATGCCCTGCGCGAGCAGGGCGTAACGCTGGCGGCGGCTCATGATGAGGCGCTCGAATTGCGGCTGGGCGCGCGCGTCTGCGGTCAGTGAGCGGAAGCCCTCGGTCGCGGCCCACACCTCGTAGCCTCGCCGCGCCGCCTCCTCGGTCAGCGCGACAGCGACCGAGGAGTAGCCGGGGGCATTGCCGCCGTCGAAGACGAGCAGCAGGCGCTTGTCCGATGCCGGAAGGGTGTCGGGACGTCCGAACTCGACGATGCTGGTCATGGCGCCGGCCTTCTACCATGCGGCGCCGCGGGTGGCCGAGCGATTGTCACGCGTTCGATACGGTCGCCCGACGACGCCAGGCGTCGAGCGACCGTGCCGCGCTGCGCGGCGTTGAACGATGGCGCCGCGTCGACGACGGCGCCGCGCAGCGACGCGGCGACGCCGCGTCGATCAGCCCGTGTTCCGCATGCCGGCGGCGATGCCGTTCAGCGTGAGCAGCAGCGATCGATCGCACCCGGAGTCGCCGCCGCGGCTCGCCCGCAGGAGCTCGACTTGCAGGAATGAAAGGGGGTCGACGTAGGGGTTGCGCAGCGAGATGGACCGCTGGAGCGTCGGGTTGCCCTCGAGCAGCCGCCGGTTGCCCGTGAGCCGCTTGAGCCACGAGCGCGTCCGCCGGTACTCCGCGATGATCCGCGGCGCGACCGCCTTGCGCGCGGCGGCCGGCGCGAGCTCGGCGTAGTCCGCGAAGATCGTCATGTCGGCCTTCGCGAGCACCATCTCCACGTTGTCGATGACCGCCCGGAAGAACGGCCACGACGCCATCATCTCCTTCAGCAGCTCCGCGCCCTCGGGGCGCTGGCCCATCGCCTCGAGCCCGCTGCCGACGCCGTACCAGCCCGGGAGGATCGCCCGGTTCTGGGTCCACGCGAAGACCCACGGGATCGCGCGCAGCGACTCGAGGCCGCCCGCGCGCCGCTTGCTCGGGCGCGAGCCGAGCGGCAGCCGCGCGATCTCGTCGATCGGGGTCACCGCCGTGAAGAACTCCACGAACCTGGGCTCCTCCCAGACGAGCTCCCGGTAGACGCGCCGCCCCGTCTCCGCGAGCTCGTCGAACGCCGCGGCGTAGCGCAGCTCGGACGCGGCCGGCGGCCGCGGCTGCGCGCCGAGCGTGTGGAGGACGACGCCGCTCAGCATCAGCTCCAGCGTGCGCATCGCGAGCTCGGGGCGGGCGTACTTGTGGTCGAGCGCCTCGCCCTGCTCCGTCGCCTTGTAGCGGCCGCCGACGCTGCCGGCCGGCAGCGCGAGCAGCGCCTGGTGCGCCGGGCCGCCGCCGCGCGCCACCGACTCGCCGCGGCCGTGGAAGACGCGCAGCGGCAGCTCCGCCTCCGCCGCGATCTTCGGCAGCGTCTCCTGCACGCGCCGGAGCGCCGCGCTCGCCGCGAGCAGGCCGACCTCCTTGCCGGAGTCGCTGTAGCCGATCATCACCTCCTGCACGCCGCGCGCGAGCACGTGCGGGCGGTACTGCGGGTGCGCGAGCAGCGCGCGCAGGATCCGCGCGCTGTCGTTCAGCGCGCCGAGCGACTCGAACAGCGGGACCACGTCGATGCGCGCGCACGATCGCGCCTCGTCCCAGAGCCCGGCGGCCCTCGCGCACTCGAGCGCGGCGAGGATGTCGTTCTCGCTCTGCGTCATCGACAGCACCAGCGTGCGGCACGCCGACTCGCCGCTGTCGCGCTGCGCGGCGGCGATGCGCTGGAGCGCCTCGAACACGCGGCGCGCCTCCGGCCCCATCTGCGCCGGCTCGACGCGGCCCGCGGCGACCTCGGCCGCCGCGGCGCGCGCGTCCTCGGCGGGGGCGCGCATCTCGAGCTCCGCGAGCGCGAACCCGAGCGCGCGCACCTGCGAGAGCAGCGCGCGGGCGCGCCGCTCGCCCGACCGGGCGCTGCCCGCGGCGCGGAGGCTGTCGGCGACCAGCGCGAGGTCGCGCTCGAGCTCCGCCGGCTCGCGGTAGGGGACCGCGTGCGTCGGCTCCTCGGGGCGCACGAACGCGCGCCCCTCGAGCGCGGGGCCCTGCCCGTAGCGCGCGCGGGCCTCGGCGCGGCCGTGCTCGGCGTGCTCGAGCGTCGCGGTGAGGCGCGCCTCGATGAAGCGCAGCTTGCGGCGCCACGGCTCGCCCTCGGTGCGCGGGCCGAAGTGCGCGGCCACCTCGGGCATCGCGGCGGCGTCCTCCTCGATCGAGGCGAGCAGCCACGGCGGCGGCGTGACGTGCCGCAGCGACTGCGAGAGCGCGCCGCCGAGCTCGCGCGCCGCGCGGATGAGCCGGCGCAGACCGCGGATGCGGTAGGCGAACAGCGCGTCCTCGAGGACGGCGGGCACGACGAGCGGGTTGCCGTCCATGTCGGCGCCCACCCACGAGTGGATCCGGAGCGGCACGAACTCGGCGTCGAGCGGCTCGCCGTACGCGGCCTCGAACGCGCGCCCGATCGCGGCGGGGAGCTCGGGGAGCAGGTCCCAGAGGATCTCCTCGATGTACCAGGCGACGTTCTTCACCTCGTCGCCGACCGTGGGGCGATCGCGCCGGACCTCGTCGGTCTGCCAGAGCGCGGTGATCTCCTCGCGGATCTCGGCGAGCTTGCGCGCGGACTCCTCCGGCGTGAGGTGGCAGCGGTCGCGCTCCTCGAGGTTCTTCGCGATGCGGTAGAGCTTCTCGAGGACGGTGCGCCGCGCGGCCTCGGTCGGGTGCGCGGTGAGGGTGAGCGTCACGTCGAGCGACCGGAGCGCGGCGCGCACGCGCTCGGCGGGGACGCCGGCGTCCTTGAGCGTGCGCATCGCGGCCTCGAGCGAGCCGCGCTGCGGGCGCGCGCCGGGGTCGGTCAGGTACGCGCGCGCGCGGCGGATGCGGTGGTGCTGCTCCGCCAGGTTGACGAGGCGGAAGTAGACGGTGAACGCCCGGATGACGGGCTCGATACGATCGTGCGGCAGGCTCGCGAGCAGCTTGGTGAGCTCCGCGGCCGCGTGCGCGCGCCCGTCGCTGGGACCGCGACGGCGGCGGATGGCGAGCGTGCGGATGCGCTCCTCGATGGCGAAGAGCTCTTCCCCCTCCTGCTCGATCAGCACTTCACCGAGCAGGCGGCCAAGCAGGCGGACTTCTTTGCGAAGAGGTCGATCGACCTCACGTCGACGCGGCGGCATGCGCGCGAGCCTAGCGCGACGCGGCGTGAAACGGACCACCGAGTGTGGCCCGGGCGGACAGTCTGGCTGCCCCCGGGTGACCCCGGGGGAGGGGCGCGGGGGGGGCGGCGGCCGCGGCCGACCCTCAGCCGAAAGATTTTACGTGAAGCTGTAACCGATGAATTTTGTTGACTGATTGTGATCGCCTCGCCGCGTCGTCGCCCGGGTCGACGAGCACCGGTGGTGGGCCCCCGGGGGGGGGGGCGGGCGCCCGGCCCCGGGGGCTCCCGGCGGCGTCCTGGTGGTCGCGGGTGGGCGCGAGCCCGCGCCCGGGCCGCCCTTTCGAAGCGCCGTCGAGGTCGTGTAGCCTCGAGCGGATGGCCGATGACGTCTTCGGGATCGTCGGTACGACCCAGGGGGCGTTCACGGTGGAGCGGGTCGTCGCCGAAGGGGGGTTCGGCGTCGTGTACCGGGCTCACCACGAGGCGTTCCGGGCGCCGGTCGCGCTGAAATGCCTCAAGGTCCCGGGGACGCTGCCCGAGCAGCTCCGCGCGCAGTTCCTGGAGAAGTTCCGCGAGGAGGCGGAGCTGCTGTTCCGCCTCTCGGCCGCGATCCCGGCCGTCGTCCGGCCGCTGCACCACGACGTGATCTCGACGGCGACCGGCGTCTTCGTGCCGTTCATCGCGCTGGAGTGGCTCGAGGGCGGCACGCTCGCGAGCCACATCGCCGCCCGCGCGGCGCAGCGGCAGCCGCCGCTGCCGCCGGTCGAGGCGATCCGGCTGCTCACGCCGGTGGCGCGGGCGCTCGAGGCGGCGCACCACTTCCCCGGGCCGAGCGGCCCCACGTGCGTCGTGCACCGCGACCTCAAGCCGGCGAACATCTTCCTCGCCCAGATCCACGGCGCGGAGGTCGTGAAGATCCTCGACTTCGGGATCGCCCGCGCCCGCGACGCCGCGACGGTCATGGCCGGACAGACCGCCACCACGTCGGGCGGCCTGTCGACGGCGTTCACGCCCGCGTACGGCGCGCCCGAGCAGTGGGCGCCGAAGCGCTTCGGCAAGACCGGCCCCTGGACGGACGTGTGGGGGCTCGCGGTCACCGTGGTCGAGGCGCTCGCCGGCCGCGAGATCATCGCCGGCGATCACGTCGCGATGATGGGCACGGTGCTCGACGAGAAGCGCCGCCCGACGCCGAGGAGCGAGGGCGTGCTCGTGCCCGAGGCGCTCGAGGGCGTCTTCCGGCGGGCGCTCGCGGTCGATCCGCGCGATCGCTACCGCGACGTCGGGGCGTTCTGGGACGAGGTCGAGCAGGCGCTCGGGCTGCCGCGGAGCGCGCCGCCGATCGCGCTGCCCGGCCGCTCCCACGCGCCGCCCGCCGCGCGCGCTTCGGTGTCGCCCGCGGCGCCGAGGTCGCCGCGCGCGCTGGAGCTGCCGGGCGCGGGCCTGACGGCGCACGCCGCGTTCGCGGACATGGCGACGCAGGAGATCGATCTGCCCGAGCGCGGCGCCCTGCCCGAGCGCGGCGCCGGTCGCCTCCCTCCGTCGCCGCACGGCGCCTCGTCGCACGGGCTCCCGCGTGGCCTCCCGTCGCACAGCCTGCCCACCGAGCCGGTCGTGCCGCTCGCGCTCGACTGGTCTCCGCCGGCGCCCGCGCCCTTCGCGAGGCCGTCCCACGCGCCGTCGAGGATGCCACCGCCCTTGATGGATCGCGCGCCCGCGCGCCAGAGCCTGAGCACGGCGGAGCTCATGGAGATGTTCGCCTTGCCGGTGCGGCTCGCGGGCGCGGGCGTCCTCATCACGCTCGTCGATCTCGGGGCCGCGTCGCTGCTCTTCGAGGGGCAGCGCGTCGAGGTGGGGCCGTTCAAGCTCCTCTATCTCGCGGTGGGGCTCGTGGTCCTCGGGATCGGGATCGCGGTGTTCCGGCTGTTCGCGTCGGATCGCTAGCGCGGAGCATGGCGGTGAGATCGCAGGACCTCGGCGACGCGCGGTGGGACGATGTGCGCATCTTCCTGGCCGTCCACCGGCACGGGAGCCTGGGTCAGGCGGGCGCGCGGCTCGGCCTCGACACCTCGACGGTGAGCCGCCGCTTGACGGCGCTCGAGGCGTCGCTCGGCGCGCGCCTCTTCGACCGGACGCGCGAGGGCCTCGTCCCCACGCGCATCGCCGAGCTCGTGCTGCCCGCGGCCGAGGCGATGGAAGCGGCGCACCGGCGCCTCGCGCGCGACGCCACGGGCGCGGAGTCGGACGCGGAGGGCGTCGTCCGCGTGAGCACCGCGCCGGGGTTCGCGGATGTGTTCGTCGCGCCCGCGCTGGTGCGCCTCCGCGCGCGCCACCCTCGGATCCGGATCGAGCTGGACGCGTCCGTGCGCGTGCTCGATCTCACCCGGCACGAGGCGGAGATCGCGCTCCGCTCGGTCCGTCCGGAGGGCGCCGACCTGGTCGTGACGAAGCTCGCCTCGGCGCGCTGGGTCGCCGCGGCATCCAGGGAGCTCGTGAAGGACGCCGGCCGCGTCGCGTCATGGGATGCCCTGCCGTGGATCGCCTGGGACCGCGATCTCGGGAGCTTCCCGGCCGCGCGCTGGCTCGCGCGCCACGCGCCCGGGGCGGACATCGCGCTGCGCACGAGCTTCTTCCTGTCCCAGCTCACCGCGGCCGAGACCGGGCTCGGCGCCTTGCTGGTCCCGGAGCCGTACATGCACGTGCGCGGGCTCGCGCCGCTGCGGTACGCGGCCGCGCTCGAGGCGAGCGCGGCGGACTGGCCGACGGACGATCTCTGGCTCGTCGGTCACCGCGCGCTGCGCGACGTCCCCCGTGTGGCCGCGGTGTGGGATTTCCTGATCGAGGAGCTCAGGTCGCGGTGAGCCGGGCGCCTCGCGGCGGCGCTACGGCTCCTTGCGCACGCCGGTCGATCCGTAGCCGCCCGCGCCGCGCGCGGTCGGCGTGAGCTCGTCGACCAGGACCACGTCGGCGAGGGCGACTGGGCAGATCACGAGCTGGGCGATCCGGTCGCCGCGGCGCACGGTGAACGGCGCCGCGCCGAGGTTGATCAGGACGACCTTGATCTCCCCGCGGTAATCCGGGTCGATCGTCCCCGGGGTGTTGAGCACGGTGACGCCGTGGCGGAGCGCGAGCCCCGAGCGCGGGCGCACCTGCCCCTCGTGGCCGTCGGGCAGGGCGACCGCGTAGCCCGTGGGAATGAGCTTCCGCTCGCCGGGATCGAGCGTCACCGCCTCGGCGACGGCGGCGCAGAGATCGAGCCCGACGGCTCCCTCGGACTGGTAGGCGGGCGGCGGGACCTCGATCGAACCGACGCGAAGAAAAGGGACCTGGACGCGCACGCGCCGGAGCCTAGCCCGTCACGGGCGCGGCAGCACCGCCTCGAGGGGCGCGCCCCGGAGCGCCTCGAACGCCGAGTCCGACCACGCCCGCGCCCGATCCGAGAAGCCAGCATCCACCGCGTGCCGCAGCAGCTCGATGGCACGCTCCGCGTTTCCGTCCTTGGCGCTCGCGCGCGCGGCGCCGTAGGCGTCCTCGCTCAGGCCCGCGCGGCGGAAGATCGCCTCGTAGAGCCGCGCCGACCAGTCGAAGGCGCCATGCTCGAACGCGATCTCGGCCATCCGCCGGGCGTCCTCCTCCGAGAGCTGCTCGACGATGTCCAGCGCGACGGCCGCCGCCCGCGGCACCTCGCGCTGCTCGACGAGCACCCGGATCAGCGGGCCTGCGACCTCCTTCCGGTCGTCGCCGGCCTCGCGGGCGGCCTCGAGCACCTTGCGCGCCTGCTTCAGCTCGCCGAGCGCGAGGTGCACCGCGCCGACCAGCGCCGGGTCCGGGTCGCCGTGCTTGCGCGCCTGGGCGATCGCTTCCCCCGCGCGCTTCGTGTCGCCGAGGAGCAGGTGCGACCACCCGATGAGCTCGTGCGCCTCCCGGAGCCCGCGCTTCGGCGGCGCCGGGGACTGCGCGAGCACCTCGTTGGCCAGGGCCATCGCCTCGTCCGTCCGCTCTTCCTCCACGGCCCGCCGCGCCCGCTGGAGCAGCACCGCCGTCTCGGGCGGCACCGGCTCCTCGTGGAGCGCGGCGCGCCGGCGGTTCATCGCGGGCGACGGCGCCTCCGGCTCGCTGCGGAACCGCTGCAGGCTCTGGAACGCGGACATGACGAGGATGAAGGAGAAGAAGAAGAACCCCGCGCGCAGGAACAGGATCGCGAGGATCACGGCCGACACGCCCGAGATCGCCGCCGTGAGCCGGGCGCGCCGCGGCCCGAGCGCGTGCTCGAGGACGTGGCCGCCGTCGAACGGGAGCACGGGGATGAGGTTGAGGATGCCCCAGACCACGTTGACCTGGATGAGCATGTCCATCCCGCGGAGCAGCATGGGCGGGAGGGAGTAGAGCGCCGGGACGTAACGGAGCAGGAGGTGCAGGACGCCGGCGACGAGGAAGCCGGCGAAGGGGCCGGCCAGGCTGATCAGCACGTGCTGGAGCCGGCCGAGGGGAAGGAGCGACCGCCATGTCGTGGTCCCGCCCATGAAATGCAGCGTGATTTCTGGCTCGACCCGGTGGCGCTTGATGGCGAACGCGTGACCGAACTCGTGCATCAGGACCGACAGGAAGACCACGAGGATCCACACCAGGAAGAGCTGGTACTGTCCTCCGGCCACGATCCCGTACCCGAGCAGCGCGGCGGAGAGCCAGAAGCCGAGCTGGACGTCGACGGAGACCCCAAACAGACGGAAGCTCATGCGCATGTCATAAGGCCTGCGGGCCGTCTGCTCAATGATTGCCGTGCGGACGCAGCCTGCCCTAGAGTGCGCCGCGCGACCCTTCCGCGGCCGCGCGCGCCTCCCCGGCGCCTGCGGCGGCGTCCCGGGTGGGTCGGCGGAGCGAGCATGGGCAGGGAGATCCGGGTCAGGAGATGGGCGCTCGCCGGGCTGGCCGTGGCGGGCATCGCGTGCGGCGCCGCGCCGCCGCCCGGGCCGTCCCCCGCCGAGGCGCCCGCGGGCCCGCCGCCCGGGGCCGAGCCTGCCGGGGCCAGCGTTCCGGAGGCCGCCGCGCCGCCGGCGCCCGCCGGGGCTTCTTCTGCCGGGGTGCGCGGGCCGGACGACGGCGCGCCGCCGGCGTTCACGGTGCCGCCCAACACGGCGGTGCTCCACATCGGCGACTCGTTCGCGCTCGCGGGCTTCGCGCAGGCGCTGAAGCCGCGGATGCAGGCGCTCCGTGTGCGCTATGCGGTGAAGGCGGAGACCAGCTCCTACACGGTGACGTGGGCCTCCAGGATGGAGCTCCTGGTCGCGAACTACCAGCCGGACCTCGTGATCATCAGCCTGGGCGCGAACGAGGTCGAGAACGTCAACCCGCCGGCGCACGCAGGGGCGGTCCGGCGCATCGTCAAGGCGATCGGCGACCGCCCGTGCGTGTGGGTCTCCCCGCCGCTCTGGCGCAAGGACACCGGCATCATCGACGTGATCCGGACGAACTCGGCCCCGTGCCGCTTCTTCGACTCCGACGCGCTCGTGCCCGGCCCGCTCCCGCGCAAGAAGGACAAGATCCACCCGAACGAGGAGGGCGGCGCGCGCTGGGCCGACGTGTTCTGGAGCTGGCTCACGACGGAGCACCTTCCCCCTGGCGAGGACCAGGGCGACCTCGCGCCGAAGCGCAGTCCGTGGGCGCTCAGGCCGCCCCCGCCGGAGGAGCACCGCTCCAGGGCGCAGCCGCTGGAGGGGACGCTCCAGCCGGGCGAGCCGGTCAGCGCACGGCAGACCGGAAAGCCCTGAACCGCGGGGCGCGCGCTACGCGGGCGGCGACGTCGCGACCCCCGCGCCGCGGTGGACCAGACCCGGGTCGTGGCCAAGCGCGCCAGCGATCGCGGCGCGGACGTCGCGCATGAGGCGGTTGCGACCGCCGGCGCCGTAGGGAGCTGGATCGATCGGCGGCATGATCGTGACCACCACCCGATGGTGCTCCTGCACAACGAAGTCCTTCGCCCGCAGCACGTGGCGCGTGCCGTCGATCGCGACCGGGAGGATCGGCGTGTTCGTCTCGATCGCCATCCGGAAGCCGCCGCTCTTGAACGGCAGGAGCGCGCCGGTCTTGCTGCGCGTGCCCTCCGGGGCGATCCAGACCCGGGTGCCGTCCTGCAGCATCGACGCGCCGACCTGCAGGCTCGCGCTGGCCTGGACGTGGTTGCCCCGGTTGATCCGGATGAACCCGGCCGCCTTCATGGCCTGGCCGAAGACCGGCACGCTGAACAGCTCCTTCTTGGCGATCATCCGGAGGCGCCCGGGGATCGCGCGGAACACGACCGGGATGTCGAACAGGCTCTGGTGGTTCGACATCACCACGAACGGCCGCGTCCCCGCGGCGTGCTCGCGCCCGCGCACCACGAGATCGACGTCGGCGTCCTCGAGGACCTTGCGCGCCCACCAGTCCAGCCGCTCGTCGCAGCGCTCGAGGGTCACCCGGCCCCGCAGCGCGTCCACCACGGTCGGAAAGCAGATCCGGGCGGTGTCGAAGATTCCCATGAAGGTGGTCTGAAGGCTCATCGCTCTCGTTCCGCTTGAGGTGAGGGAGGTCGCGTGGTGCGCTCGCGCCCGCGGGCAGAGCTCGCCGGGCACGGCGGACGAGCAGCCCTCCGGGGAGCGCCGGGCTCATCCAGGTCAGGAACGCGTGGAGTATACCACTCACCCCCCGGCTGTGGTGCCGGTCACGGTCACTACCACGCGGCGGACGTGGGGAGAACTACGATGCTCCCAGACGTACAGGGCTTGCCACGTCCCGAGCGCGAGGCGGCCGCCGGAGACGGGGATCACCTCGCTCGATCGGGTGACGGCGCTCCGGAGGTGGCCGGGCATGTCGTCGGGGCCCTCGTCGTCGTGCTCGTAGTCGCGACCCTCCGGGGCGAGGCGCGACATCCAGCGCTCCAGATCGCGGAGCACGGCGGGATCGGCGTTCTCCTGGATGACGAGGCTCGCCGAGGTGTGCTGGAGGAACACGGCGCAGAGCCCGACATCGACGCCGGCCCCGGCGACGACGCGCGCGACCTCGCGCGTGATGTCCACGAAACCTCGGCCGCTCGTGCGGACCTCGAGCGTGCGCTGGACGATGGTGGTCACCTCGCCATCTTAGCCGCCTTCGACGCGGGCGCCGCGCGCCACGTCGACGATCAGCCCCCAGCTCGTCCACCGCTGGAACCAGGCGCCGACGCGGGCAGCGAGCGCCGCGCTCGCCGTCTCGCCAGCGCCCGCGGCGGCCTCGTCGGCGCCCGCGGCCCTGCCGATGCCGGCCGCCACCTCCTCGCACGCCGGCACGAGCGGCACGCCCCGCCCGAGCGCCTCGAGCAGCGCGAACGCCGGCGGATCGAGCTCCTCGCAGCGGATGGTGAGATCGGCGGCGCTGCGGAAGACGGCGAGGTGGACGCGGCGCGGCGCCGGCAGCGCGGGCGACCTTCCCTCCCGGAGCTCGCGGCGGAGGAGGTGCGCCGGGTAGCGGAGCTCCATCAGCGCGAGCAGCGGATGGAGGACGATCCGGGCCGTGGACCAGCCCTCCTCGGGCATGCCGGTCACCTTCGCGGGATCGAGCGGCGCGGGCGAGGCGCCGTCGAACAGGTCGACGAGGGCGTGCTCGTACCGCGCGACGTCGCGCGCGAGCTCCCGGAGCGCAGGGGGGAACCCATCGTAATTACTGGAAAAATTTACGATTTCTGCCCCGAGATCGCGCAGGGTGAAGCTCGCGGGAGGGTGCGCCGCGAGGTACGCCCTGGCGAACGCGTCGAAGCCGTCGTCGCCGAGGACGTGCGCGAGCGCCGGGTAGTCCTCGCGGAGCGCGCCGACGTGGCGCAGCCAGAACTGCCGGCGGTAGATGTCGGCCTGCTCGGCGGGCGTGAGCCGCTCGCTGCCCGCGACGCGCTCGCGGCACCGGCCGGCGAGCTCGACGTCGTCCGGCAGCGGCGAGGGGGCCGTGAACATGCGGGAGAGCTCGCCCATCAGCGCGACGAGCTCGGCGGGGGGCGCGGGGTCAGGCGGCGCGCGCACGCGCGACCTCCTCCCGGATCGCCCGCGCCTTCTCCGCCTCGGCGGCGAGGACCTCGAACGCCGGGAGGTCGTCGTCCCACTCGATCAGCGTCGAGACGTCGCCGGTGTGGCCGACCGCGCGCCGGTACAGCGCCCACACGGCGTCGGCCACGCGATCGCTGTGGGTGTCGAGGATGTACTTGCCGTGGTGCGTGTGGCCGGCGAGGTGGAACTGCACGATCCGGTGGTGCGGCACCCCGTCGATATACGCGCCCGGGTCGAAGCCGTGGTTGTACGAGGAGACGAAGACGTTGTTGACGTCGAGCAGGATGCCGCAGTCGGCCTCCTCCGCGACCGCCGAGAGGAACTCCCACTCGGTCATCCGGCTCGCGGTGAAGGTCAGGTAGCTCGACACGTTCTCCAGGGCGAGGCGCACCTCGAGGAAGTCCTGCACCGCGCGGGCCCGCGCGGCGACGTGCCGCACCGCCTCCTCCGTGTACGGCAGCGGGAGCAGGTCGTGCAGGTTGACCCCGTGGGCGCCGGTCCAGCAGAGGTGATCGCTCACCCAGGGGGATCGCACCTTGCCGAGGAGCGCCTTGAGCCGGCGGAGGTAGTCGAGGTCGAGCGGATCCGTGCTGCCGATCGAGAGCGAGACGCCGTGCTGCACGAGCCGGTAGCTCGCGAGGGCGCGCTCCAGGTTGGCGATCGGCATGCCGCCGTCGACCATGAAGTTCTCGCTGATGATCTCGAACCAGTCGACGCGGGGCCGGTGCTCGAAGACGTGACGGTAGTGCGGGATGCGCAGCCCGACGCCGACGCCGAGGTCGGGCAGGCCCAGCCGCATGCGATCGGGGTTCGCCATGGGTCACCGCGGCGCGCGCCGCCCGGCGCCGCGGGCGCACCGCGGGCCGGGACGTCGCGCGGATCGGCGGCTCAGTGGGCGTGGCCGCCGCACTCGGCGGCCTTGCAGCCGCCCTTGCCCTTGCACTCGTTCTGACCCGCGCACCCGTGGGTGTCGGTCTTGCAGCCGCCCTTGCCCTTGCACTCGTTCTTGCCGGCGCAGCACTCCTTGGCGCCGGCCTCGGGCGCCTCGGCCGCCGCCGGCTCGGCGGCGGGGGGCCCCATCTCCGGGTCGGGCGGCGGCGACGAGGCACAGCCCGCGAGGCCCGCCACCATGCCCGACACCGCCGTCAACGCCAACGACTTGCCCATGTCCATCGCCATCTGAACCTCCACGTTGTAAGTGAGCGGCGTTGAGCTCCACGCCCACGCGACTTCCCCCTGCGCGCATGGCGTCCGGCGGCGTGTCCCGTACGGTGTGGACACGCAGCCCGCGTGCCGCGTTTCACGTACGACGTAACGTGCTTCGGACGGCGGGGGCAAGACAAAGTGTCCGCTGCGGCGCGCCGCGGCGGGGCTGGCGAGGCGTCGTGCGGGGGCGCTGCGCGGCGCTCCTGGCGGCCGCGGGGCTCGCGTCGCTGGGGGCAGCCGGCTGCGGCGGCGCGGCGCGCGGGGGGGCCGGCGCGGCGGGGGGCGCGGCGCGCCCTGCGGGCGAGGCGCGCGAGCCCACGATCGAGGCGGTCGCGGCGGAGCTCGAGGCGATGAGCGGTCCGATCCTCGAGGGGCGCGAGGCGACGTTCCGGGACATCCTCGCCGACACGGTCGCGAAGGACGCGTACCTGTGCCTGCCGCCGGCGCGCGGCGTCTTCCACGGGGACGTGCCGGAGGGGGAGCGGCGGATCGCCGGGATGATGCCGCATTACGGCCTCTTCTTCGGCCCGATGAGCTACGTCGTGCGTCGGCGCGGCGGCGCCTGGGAGGTCGAGGTGCGCATCGCGGTCGAGCCGCCGGCGGGCGCTGGCGTCCGGCTCGAGCTGCCCGACTGCGGGCTGGCCGGCGCGCTCGGGGGCGCGATCGCGTGCCGCGGGACGCCGTACGCGCGCGCCGGCTCGACGGACGCGTGCCCGGGCTCCGGCGAGTTCTCCGCGAGGGCGACGCCGGCCGCGATCCGCGCGCTGCTCGCGCGCTGGTCGACCGAGGTGGAGGGCTACTGGAACCGCGACGCGCGCGCCTTCGGGCTGCCGGTCCGCTACGACTTCGACTTCGTGCTCGCGGACGAGGCGCGCGGGCGGGCGCTGCGGGTCGACCTCGCGGTGCCGCTCTCGCCGACGTGCGGCAGGACGCCGTACTTCAGCGCGATGCGGGCCGGCTGGTCGCTGCCCGTGCTCGCCCACGAGGTGGGGCACGTGCTCGGGCTCCTCGACGAGTACGAGGCGCTCTCCGGCATCGTCCGCTGCTACCCGAAGACGCCGTTCCCCGGCGCGGAGATCAGCCGGATGGGGCTGTCGATGCGGGAGGAGACGAGGCTCCTGCCGATCCATCACTACCTCGTGCTCCGCCGCTTTTTCTGCCGCGCGCCGGAGTCGATCGATCCCTATGCCGGCGCGATCCGCTGAGCGTCTCGCGGTGCTCGCCCTGGCGGTCGCGGCGCTCGCGGGCTGCCGCTCGGAGCGGGATGGCGGCACGGCAGACGCGGGCGCGGCGGATGGGGGTCCAGGTGCGGTCAGCGCGGGCGCGGCAGACGCGGGCGCCCCCGAGGCGGCGCCGCCGCTCGTCGGGGGGCCTGCGGGGCCGAGGCCGCCCGCGCCGCCGGCCGAGCCGCGCTGCCCGCCGGAGATGGTGCGGGTCGCGCGCCGGTTCTGCGTGGACCGCTACGAGGCGGTGCTGCTCGACAGGGAGACCGGGCTCGAGATCTCGGCGTTCTACCCGCCGTCGCGGCAGGCGGCCGCGTCCGTCGAGCGGACCTGGTCGAAGATGCGGCTCCAGCTCGGCGACGCGGAGGCGCGGCAGATGGAGCTGCCGCTCTTGCCCGGCTGGCAGAAGCAGCGCGAGTTCGAGCCGCGCGCCGTGTCGCGCAAGGGCGTGCTGCCGCAGGGCTACACGACCGGCGCGCAGGCGGAGCTCGCCTGCCGGAACGCCGGCAAGCGGCTCTGCACGCTCGAGGAGTGGCGGACGGCGTGCCGCGGCGAGCGCGACGAGCAGTTCCCGTACGGGCCGACCTACGCGGACGGGAAGTGCAACGTGTTCCGCGAGGGGCACCCGGCCGCCGTGCTCCACCGCGACGTGACCCTCGGGCACAGCGATCCGCGGCTCAACCTGGTGCGCGTCGCCGGCGCGCCGCTGCTGCGTCGGACCGGCGAGACAGCGACCTGCGCGAGCGCGTGGGAGGACGACGCGGCGAGCGATATGGTCGGCAACCTCGACGAGTGGATCGACGATCCGGAGGGGACCTTCGTCGGCGGGTTCTATGCGCGCGCGACCCGGGAGGGGTGCATGGCGCGCGTGACCTCGCATGATTTTGCGTACTTCGACTACTCGACGGGCGTGCGGTGCTGCGCCGATCTGCGCGCGCCGCCGTGAGGGCGCGCTCAGGTCGTCGGGCGGCCGACGGCGAGGAAGCTCTCCGCGCCCTTGGGGCGCCGCCGGTCGCGCCAGACGAGCGCCGCGGGCAGCACCAGCACGGCGGCGAAGAGGCAGGCGAGCTCGCCGATGACGGCAGCCACGCCGAGGCTGCGCACCGCGTGGTTCTGCGAGCGGATCAGGGCGAGGTAGCCCAGCGCCGTCGTGAGGCTGCAGAGGATCACGGCGCCGCCCGTCTCGCGCACCGCGGTCAGCGCGCCGCCGGCGCCCTCGCGCGCGTACCGCTGCACGATGTTCACGGCGTAGTCGACGCCGATGCCGAACGTCAGCGGCAGCGCGATGAAGTTCAGGAAGTTGAGCTTCACGTCCATCAAGACGAGCAGCCCCGCCATCCAGGAGACGCCGACGAGCAGCGCGCCGAGCACCGCGAACGCCGGGCGGCCGCCGCGGAAGGCGACGAGCACGACGAGCACCGTCGCGGCCAGCGAGAAGAGCACCGCCGGCGGCACGTCGTCGATGACCGCCGCCCACATGTCCGCGTAGATCACCGCGCGCCCCGAGCCGCGCACGACGCTGCCGTCAGGGAGCCGCGTCTCGCGGTACGCGTCGGCCCAGCGGAACAGGTAGTGGGCGTCGTGCACGCTCTCGGCCGAGATCGGGCTGATGTAGACGATGCGCCCGCGCGTGCCGTCCGTCTCGGTGAACGCGCGCGCCACCCCCGCCGGCAGATCGTCGATCCCGAACGGCGCGAGATCGTCCGGGGGAATGACGGCCTGGATCCGGCGCCAGTCGTCGTCGCCGATGAGGCCGCGCTTCTGCGCGCGGACGACGCGATCCTTGATCTCCTGGAGGAGCGGGATCTTCGCCTCCTGGTCCCTCGGGATCAGGTCCTGGAGGGCGTAGATCTCCTTGAACGGCTTCTCGCCCTCGGGCGCCGCGTCGCGCTTCGCGTAGAGCGCCGCGCGGAGCGGCTCGACCTGCTCGGGGCGATCCACGAGGATCGCCATGCCGTCGGTGCCCACGTAGCCCGTGATCTCCTCGGCGAGCTCGGTCAGCCGGATCTGCTCGGCGCGCGCGCGCTCGTCGTTGCGCAGGTTCCGGAGGTCGTACTCCATCGGATCGGCGCGCACGTAGGCCACGGTGGCGACGACGCCGACCGCGGCCAGGGCGAGGCCCGCGAGCGTGATCGCGACCGGGCCCCGCGCCGCGAGCCGCGCGAACGGCGCGCCGAACGCGAGGCCGCCCTGGGTGCGCTGCCGCAGCCTGCCGAGCGGGCCCGGCGACCCCTGCTCGAGGGGGACGAGCCGCTCCGTCACGGCGAGGATGCTCGGCAGCGCGACGAACGTCGCGACCCAGCAGAGCACCATGCCGACGCCGCCGATGAGGCCGAAATCGCGGAATCCGCGGAACTCGGTGACGACCAGCGAGCCGTAGGCGGCCGAGGCGGCGCAGCCGGCCGTGAGCGTCGGCAGCCAGGTCTCGCGGTGCGCGACGCGCACGCCCTCGACCAGGCTCGCGCCGCCGCGGCGCGCCTCGAGGTAGCGCGCCATGTAGATGATGCCGAAGTTGATCCCGTTGCCGGCGACGATCGAGAAGAGGAACCCGGTCGCCATGTTGAGGTGGCCGATCGCGAGCTGCGTGACCCCGAACGTCCAGGCGACGCCGATGCCGATCGTGATCAGCATGGCGAGGAGCGTGCGCACGCGCAGGTAGTAGAGGAACACGACCGCGGCGATGAGCACGGCGCCCGCGACGCCGACGTCGGTCAGGTCCTCGTTGATCGCCGCGTACTCGGCGATCCCGGTCTGCAGGTCCCCGGCGAGGCCGTAGGTGATCCCGGGGTCGAACGAGGCGGGGCGCACGCGCTCGACCACCTCGCGCACGCGCCGGATCGCCTCGCTCCCGGCGGCGAAATCGCTCGCGATCACCTTCGAGCGGATCGCGACGACGACGGTCTTGCCGTCCTTCGACTGGTAGTAGCCGTCCGGGTAGCGCCCCGCGTCGATCCCGTTCAGGCCGAGGCTCTGCTCGATCGATCGAGCGCTCACCTCGGGCGGCGGCTCGTCGTCGTCGAGCAGCGCGCCGGTCGCCTTGTTGACCTCGTAGGCGTAGCGCGCCTCGATGCCGTCCCGCAGCTTCGTGAGCCGGTCGCGATCGACGTAGAGCCCGGCGCGCGGCGAGAGGTAGCGGAAGGCCTCGTGCACGCCGTCCTCGACGCTGCCGACCCACGGCGGACCGAGCCGCTCGATCTCGGGCACGAGCGCGTCGGCCGCCCGCTGCAGCGCGGCCGTGGGCGTGCCCTCGCCGCCTTGCAGCACGACGAAGAGCGTGGAGACGCCGGCCGTCTTGGCCGCGACCCGGTCGAGCTCCTGCACGCTCGGCCGCGACGCCGGCAAGAGCGACTCGAACCCGGTCAGCACCGAGAGCCGCGTCGCCAGGAAGATGGCGACGATCGTGAGGAGCCCGGTCACGAGCAGCGGCAGCGCCGGCCGGTTCACCTGGAGCTCGGCGAGCCTCGCGGCGAACCCGCCGCCCTTCGAGGACGGCGGCGCGCTGCGGGGAGGCGCCTCGCCGGGAGCGTCACCGGCGCTGTCGCGGGGAGGGGAAGGAGAGGGGCGGGGCGCCGGGGGCGGTGGCATCTGCGGAGCGGGCATGAGGGGTCGGTGGATCCGGGGCTGAAAGGGACGGTGGAAGCGGCGGGGTGGCGCGCGTTCTAGGGAACGGGCTCCCCCGAGAACAGCGGTCGGGCGCGGCGCGGCGACGGCGCGCGGCCGAGATCCAGGTGGCCGCGGGCGAGCGCGGGGCAGCGAATAGCAAGAAACAGGGGTCCGAGCGACCGATCGTCACTGTCGGCGTTGCTGTTGCCGTCAGGTTTCGCGGAACAGCAGGTGATAGTCTTTCTCCATGTCGCTATCGAAGCCGAGGGCCGTTCTCTGGGATCTGGACGGGACGCTGGTCGACTCCAGCGAGCACCACTTCATCGCCTGGCGCGAGGCGCTCGCGGCCGAGGGGCGCGCCTATGACAACGCCGACCATGATGCGGTGTTCGGGATGCGCAACGACGATCTGCTCCGCCGCCTGATCGGCCCCGAGATCCCGGAGGCCGAGATCGCCCGCATCGCGGACGTGAAGGAGCGGCATTACCGGAAGCTCGTGGCAGAATCGGGGGTCGAGCCGCTGCCCGGCGTGCGCGCGTGGCTGAGCGCGCTCCCCCGGAGCGGCTTCCGGATGGCGATCGCGTCCTCCGCGCCGCGCGAGAACCTCGACGCGATCCTCGCGGCGACCGGGCTCACGGGCGTGTTCGACGCGGTGATCAGCAGCGAGGAGGTGCCGCACGGCAAGCCGCACCCCGCGGTCTTCCTCCGGGCGGCCGAGAGCGTCGGCGCCCCGCCGGACCGGTGCGTCGTGGTCGAGGACGCGCCCGCGGGCGTCCTCGCGGGCAAGCGCGGCGGCATGAAGGTGATCGGCGTGGGCCCGCGGCACGCGCAGCTCGGGGCCGATCTCTCGGTCGAGCGGCTCGACCAGCTCCCCGAGGGCGCGTTCGACCGCCTCCTGTCGCCTGGCTAGAGACGATCGCCTGCGGGGAGCCGCCCGCGCGCCTCCGCACGTCGACGAGGATCCGCACCCGGTCGTGCCGAGTTACTGGGTGATGGGAGAATTGGAACCACAGAGGCACAGAGGGCACAGAGGGGAGAGAAAGGAGATTAATTATCTCTCTCTTTCTTCCCTCTGTGCCCTCTGTGCCTCTGTGGTTCATTCTCTCATGAACCAGGGCTGAACCGGGGCAGTGCGATGTTAGCTGCCCTGGGGCGGGCTGCCCGCGTCGCCCCCTCCGGTGCGAGGGGGCGTCGCCGGGCCGCCTGCGCCCGCGTCACCGCGGGGGACGCCTGCGTCCGCCGGCGCGGCCGCTGCACCGGCAGGGCGCGCGCTGGCAGCACCCGCGCCGGTGGCGCCGGCGTTGGCGGTGCCCGTGGCGCCGGTGGGAGCCGCGCCTCTGGCGCCTGTGCTGGCGGCGCCCGCGTCGGCGGTGGCCTTGCCGGTGGCGCCCGCGTCGGCGGCGCCCGCGTCGGCGGTGGCTGCCGGCTCGGCGTCGGCGGCGGCCGCGTCCGGCGGCGGCTGGTCGGGCACCGCGGGGACGGCGGGGGGCGACTCCGCCGCGGGGAGCTCGCTCTCCCAGCACTCCGGCTTCGGGGGCGCGGCGAAGTGGACCCTGCGCGACGCGGCGTCGCCCTTGCGGGTGACGAGCTTGTCCGTCTTGTAGACCGCCGCGTTGCCGCAGGCGTACTCGGCGGTGTCCTTCGTGTCGCGCGCCAGCGTGCGCGCCCGGGGCGCGCGCTGGTTCTCGCACTGCGCCCACTGGATCTCGTACTCGGCGTCGTCGTCGGCGAGCAGGATGCGCGTCGCCGGGTCGTCGCTCGACCGGCGCCCCGTGATCGTCGTGCGGGTGATCGGGTCGGCGCCTTCGAGCACCGTCAGCGTGACGGGGAACCGGAGGCTCCCGCGCATGGGGGCGCGCGTCGCGCCGATCTCGAAGTCGGCGCAGACCGGCTCGCCTTCGATCGGCGACGGCGACGGCGGGCCGCCGCACGCGGCGGTGCAGAGGGAGAGGAGGACGAGGGCTCGGGCTCCAGGGCGGAGGTTCACGCCGGGATTAGTCGTTACCCCGGGTCCCCGCGTCAAGCGATCTTGGTCTTGCCCAGCTTCAGCACGCGATCGAAGTGCTCCTTCGAGAGCGGCACGACGCTGAGGCGGGACCGCTTCAGCAGCGCGATCTCGGCGAGCGGCTCGTCGCCGCGGATCGTGTCGAGCGTCACCTGGACCTTCAGCGGCGCGACCGGCTCGATGTCCACGACGCTCCAGTCCTCCTCCGCGTCGGCCGTCGGATCCGGGTACGCCTCGCGCTTGACGCGCGCCACGCCCGCGACCGCCATGCCCTCGTTCGAGTGATAGAAGAGCACGAGGTCGCCCTCCTTCATGGCCCGCATGTTGTTACGGGCCTCGAAGTTCCGGACGCCGTCCCACATCGTCTGGCCGTCGCGCACGAGCTGCGCGAACGAATATTTCTGAGGCTCGCTCTTCATCAGCCAGTAACGGCGAGACATGCACGATCTCCCGGGAAGGCATGAGGGCGCCGCCGGTCGGGCCGTCGCGCTCCCATCCTCGACGGACAGCCCGTCGATTTGACCGGCTACCCTAGCACCGCCCGTTCAATCGGTGATCACGATCTTGGCGCCGTCCGGCGTTCGCCGCGCGACCTCGTCAATCTCGTCGTCATCAAGCGCGATGCACCCGAGCGTCCAGTCGGTGTCCTTGTGCACGCCGGCGCGCAGTGCACCGCCACCGCCGCCGACGCCGTGGATGCCGATGCTGTGCCCGACGCCGCGCCCGGGCGGGACCTCGCCGCGGCGCCTGAGCTCGGCGAAGCGCCGCCGGTCCTCGTCGTTCGGGTAGCTCACGACAAGGAACTGATGAAACAGGCCCTTGATGCGGCCGGCGACGCGGTACGTGCCGACCGGCGTCCGTCGATCGCCCTCGTAGCGCTTCGGCCCCGGCCCGCCCGGCCCGAGCGCGACCCGGTAGGACCGGACGACCTCGCCGTTCGCGACGAGATCGAGGGTGTGCTCGCTCTTGTCGATCCGGATCTCGGTGACCCGCGGCAAGGGGGCGCCGGGCGCGGGCGCGGCGGCGGCCGGAGCGCCTCGCATGGGCGCGGCAGCGCCGGCGGTCGGGGCGGCGGGGGTCGGCGCAGCGGCGGGCGGAGCGCCTGCCGTGGGCGCAACGGCGGCCGGTGCGTCGGGCACGGGCGCGGCGGGCCGCGCTCGCGCCGGGGCGGCGGCCAGGGCGCGCTCCGGGCCGGCTGTCAGGGACGGGGCCGTGAGGGCGAGGGGAGCGGCGAGCGACGCCGCGGCGAGCACTGCGGGGAGCCTGAGGACCATGCCCGATCGGTCGGCGCGCCCCCGCAGAGTGTGACGCCCGAGCGGGGGCTGCCGTATTCTCGATCGGGCGCGTCACACTCCGCCGCGGCGGCGCGATGCAGAGGTCGATGAGCACGCCGATGACGACCGAGCACCGCACCCCCGCGCCGAACCCCCTCGCCGACCCAGGGACCCGCCGAGCCCTCGAGGAGTTCGTGCGCCGGCGCGTGCCCGGCGGCGAGGTCGACGACGTGGTGCAGACCGTCCTCTGCGACGCGCTCGCCTCGCCCGCGCGCCCGGCCGATCCAGCCGAGCTCCGGCGATGGCTGCTCGGCATCGCGCGCCACAAGGTGGCCGACCACCACCGGCGCGCGTCGCGGGAGACCGCCGCCGAGCTGCCCGACCTGCCGGTCGGACCGCCGCCCGTCGAGGCGCGCGAGCTGGCGCGCTGGGCAGAAGAGCAGGCCGCCGCGAACCGCGACGCGCAGCAGACGCTCTCGTGGATGGCCCGCGAAGGCGAAGGCGAGAAGCTCGAGAGCATCGCCGCCGACGAGCAGGTGCCCGCCGCCCGGGTGCGGCAGCGCGTGTCGCGCATGCGGCGGTGGATGCGGGAGCGCTGGCTCGCGGAGCTCGCCGCGGTCGCGGCGCTGGCGCTGCTCGCGATCGTCGTCGTCCGGCTCCTGCGGTCGGCGAAGGACCTGCCCGAGGTCGCGCCCCTGCCCGAGCCGCCGCCGCGCGAGGCGCCGCTCGATCCGCTGGACCGCGCGCGCTCTCTCCGGGCCGAGGCGCTGCGCGCCTGCGACGAGGCGGCGTGGCGCCGGTGCCTCGATCAGCTCGACGAGGCGGACCGGCTCGACCCGGCGGGCCGCGGCGCGCCCGACATCGCCGCGGCGCGCGAGCGCGCGCTCGACGCGCTCCGCGCGCCGACGCCCACCCCGCCGACGCCCACCACGAAGAGCGCTCCGCCGCCGGCGCCCACCACGAAGAGCGCTCCGCCGCTGGCGCCCACCACGAAGAGCGCTCCGCCGCCGGCGCCCACCACGAAGAGCGCTCCGCCGCTGGCGCCCACCACGAAGAGCGCTCCGCCGCCGGCGCCGATCCCCACCCCGAGCACGGCCGGGCCCGCGGAGACGCGGTTCCAGCCGAAGAAGCCGATGCCGTCTGGCCTGAAGTCCATGCCGTCTGACCTGGACCTGAAGGACATGAAGAAGAAGAGCGGTGCGCCCAGGAAAGTGGATCTCTCGCCCGAGAGCCGCTAGGGGCGCGCGGGGAAAGCAAGCGACGCGCCCGAGCGGGTCGATCTCGATGGCTCGTCAGCGGCATTGTCAGCGCCTGTGCGACGTCTGACCCGCTGCCGAGGAGCAGGAGCGCGCGCCGTGCGATTACATCTCGCAGTTTCCGGCGTAGTCGTCTAAACACGCAGCCGCTCGGCGCAATCAAGGACGCCAAGGAAGGAGCCCAGGAGATGCGAACCACGAGATGGCTTGGACTGGCATTCGCAGCATCGCTGCTCGCCGCGAACGCCGGCTGCGCGAAAGAGCCCCAGGTGCAGCCCGCAGCGCCGGCGCCCCCGCCGCCGGCGCCCCCGCCGGCGCCCCCGCCGCCGCCCCCCGACGCGGACGCGGACGGCGTGATCGACGACGGCAGTGACAAGTGCGTCGCCGAGAAGGAGGACGGCCTGCCGCCCGACCCGAAGGACGGCTGCAAGTCGAACGACCCGGACGGAGACGGCATCGTGGCCGAGGCCGACAAGTGCCCGAGCGAGGCTGAGGTCAAGAACAATTATAAGGACGATGACGGGTGTCCCGACGTCCCCAGGGTCGCTCTCACCGACAACGAGGTGAAGCTCAACGAGAAGATCGCCTTCGCCGCCGGGAAGGCCGATATCGAGCCCGCCTCGCAGGAGCTCCTCGCGGACATCGCCCGGGTCATCAAGGAGAATCCGCAGGTCCAGTTCGTCGAGGTCGCGGCGTACTCCGAGAAGGTCGGTAGCGACGCCGCCACCGTGGCGCTCACGAAGAAGCGCGCCGACGCGGTGGTGAAGGCGCTCGTCGCGCTTGGCGTCGAGAAGAACCGGATGCGGCCCGCCGGCTACGGGGCGCATTGCGCGTCCGACGCGGGTGAGACCGAGGAGGCGAAGGAGAAGAACCGCCGGGTCGAGATCAAGATCATGCGGCTCGATGGCAAGGACACCGGCGTCGAGCTCGCGTGCGCCGCGGCCGCCACCAAGGGCCTCAAGCCGGCCGGCGTGCCCGCCACGGCGCCGAAGACCGCCGCGAAGGCCTCCGACGCGAAGCCGGTGGAGGCGAAGCCGGTCGACCTGAAGCCGGCGGACACCAAGCCCGCCGCCGCCAAGCCGGCGGACGCCAAGCCCGCCGACGCGAAGCCCGCGGACGCGAAGCCGGCCGCCGCCGCCACGAAGCCGGCGGACGCGAAGCCGGCGGACACCAAGCCGGCCGAGACGAAGCCCGCCAGCGTGAAGTAGCCCGCAGGCGAGCCCGCCGGCGCGACGTGGCCGGCGGGCAAACCCGCTCGCGTGACATGGCCTGGGCCGAAGGGGAGCGCGGGCAGGTCCAGCAGCCTGGCCCACGCTGTCCTGATCCTACCCGCGCGCGGCGGCGAGCAGGCGCTCCAGCGCCTCCTTCGCGCTCTTCCGGCGCTGCGCCTCGGGCAGCGCGCCCGCGCGCAGGCGCTGGATCTCGGCGCACAGCGCGGCGCGATCGCCGGCGGGAGGCTGCCCGCAGAGCCGCTCGCGCGCGCCGTCGACGCGCGCGTCGCCCGGCGCCGGGTCGCCCGCGAGCGCGGCCGCGGCGGCCTCGATGAGGAGCGCGGTGGCCGCCGCGTCGTCGCTCTCTCCCAGCCAGCGGACGACGAAGTCAGGTTGCCGCGCGAGCCTCGAGAGGACGTCCCAGCGCTGCGCGCGCACCGCGAGCTCCGTCGCGAAGAGCACGACCTTCAGGTTGCGGCCGAGGTCCGGGAGGACGCGCGTCTCGCCGTCGAGCGCCATCACGTCGTCGACGACGCTCCCGTCGAGCGCCGCCGCCGCGCAGCGCACAGCGACGCTGAGCAGGTCCGCGCGCAGCGCCGGGCCGAGCGACGGCGCGCGGCCGAGCGCGCGCGCGGCCTCGAGGACGAGCGGGCCGCAGTGCCCCTCGCGCCGCTGCCGCGCGAGCATCACGCCGGCGTCGTAGAGGCGGCCGCTCCGGCGCAGGGCCTCCACGGCGGCCGTGAACGCGTCGGGGTCGTACGTCCCGCGCTCCGCCGCCGTGAGGAAGCCGTCGAGGCTGCGCAGGACCGGGCACGCCGCCGCGCTGCCGGCGCGCCGGAGGTGCGGGAGCTTGCCGAGCACGTCCGCGATGCGCAGCGACAGCGCGAGCGGGTAGGCGTCGCAGCCGGGCTCCTCGTAGCCGCCGAGCTCGACCCGCGCCTCGGTGCACGCGAGCGGGCCGGCGACGGCGGCGAGCGAGCGCGCGGTCCTCGCGACGAGCGGCCCGAGGCCCTCGATCGCGGCGAGCCCCGCCGGGAGCGGGTCGAGCAGCGCCGCGACCGCCGCGTCGTCGGCGTCGGGCGGCAGGAGGCCGCGGACGAGCGTCCACAGGTCGCCGGCCAGGAAGGGGTGCCCGGCCTCGGCCGCGAGCTGGGCGTCGATCGCGAGCAGCGCGCGCGCGTCCTTCCCCCAGGCGAGCGGCTGGTCCGAGCGCAGCGCGCGGGGCCCGAGCCGCAGGCCGAACGAGAGCGCGGCGATCGCCCGGCGCGCCGCCGCGGCGCCGCGCTCGGCGTCGCCGTCGAGGAAGTGGTAGGCGGCCGCGAGGGACGCGGCGCTGACGTAGGCGCGCGCCGCGTCCTCGTCGCTCCGGGGCGAGCCCTCGGGCGCGAGCGCCGCGGTGAGCGCGCCCTCGGGCTCGCCGCGGGTGCGGAGGCCCAGCCCGAGCTGGAAGCCGGTCGATCCCTCGAGGATCCCGGCGCCGTACGAGACGTCGAAGCTGAGCGAGAAGACGCGGGTCGCGGTCTTCTCCTCGTAGCGGTACGTCATGCGCGGCACGCGCAGGCCGCGCGCGTCGGCGTCCGCGAGGACGCGGTCGAGCGCGGCGCGGGCCTCGGCGCGGCGGCCGCCGGCGAAGTCGCGCGCGGCGCCCACGATCGCGAGCACGTCCCCCGCGTCCGCCGTCTGGCAGGCGTCGTCGGACGCCTCGCGCATCGCGTCCGCGTAGGCCGACGGGTCGGGGGCGATGCCGTGGTGACGGGCCTTCGCGATCTCGCTCAGGTACGAGAGCGCCCACGCGACCCGGCTGCCGCGCTCGTTCGCGAGCGCGACGGCCTCCGGCGACGGCGGCGCGCCCAGCACGGCCGCGCCGAGGAGCGAGGTGAGCAGCCCGAGGTCGGCCTGGTCGCGCATGCCGAGGGCGGAGAACGCCCTGGCGTAGCCGACGAACAGGCCCCGGAGGTCGGCGTCCGCCCGGGCGGCGGGCACGGACGCGAGCGCGTCGAGGAGGGCGGCCCCGGCCGGGCTCGGCGCCGCCTCGGGGCGCGCCGCGCCGCCGCGGAGCGCGGCGGAGAGCCCGCGGAGCACGCGGCCGAGCGGGGCGCCGCTCTGCTGCGCGAAGCGCTCGGCGGTGGGGGACTCGAAGACCGCGCGGGCGAGCGCGTAGCCGCCGGCGAGCGCGTCGGAGAGATCGCGGTCGGCCCAGCCGGCGAGGCCCGCAGCCACGGCGGCCTCGGCGTCCGCGGTCGGGACGGTGAAGCGCACGCGGGGCTCTGGCGCGCGGGCGCCCGCCGTCGACGTCGGACGGGGCGGCGCCGCGAGCAGGTCCATCGCGTCGGAGAGGAGCGTCACGAGCAGCCGCGCCCGCCGCGCCCACGCCCCGTCGCCCTGCTTGAACCGCGGCGCGAGCAGGATCCGCCCGCGGACGTCGCCGAGCCGCGCGAGCGCGCGGCGCGCCTCGGGGCTCGGCCCGCGCCCCGCAGCGGCGCAGGTGCCCCTCCCGGGCGGCGGCCTGCGCGAGCGCTCGGTGAGGAGCACGGCGAGCACGCCGTCGGCCAGCGCCGTGACGTCCTCCACGAGCGCGGGCGGCGGGGCTTCCGGGGCGCCCGCCGCGACGGCGGCGCCGCGGGGCGCGGTGGCCTGGCCGTCGGGCGCCGCGGCGTGGCCTCCGGATGCGCCGGCGCCGCCCTCGGATGCCGCGGCGTGGCCTTCGGATGCGCCGCTGCCGCCCTCGGGCGCCGCGAGCCCCGCGACGGCGCGCCGGAGCGCGTCGCGCGCCGCGCGGCGCTCCGGAGGGAGCCGGGCCGGGTCGACCGCGCGCGGATCGAGCGCGCCGGCGGCGCCGAGCGCGGCGTAGCGCGAGAGGCTCGCGGCGACCGCCGCGAGGCCGGGGTGGGCGAGCGCCGGCCCGGGCGAGAGCGCGCGGCCGATCTGCGCCGACGAGAACGCGAGGTCGGGCGCCTGATCCGAGAGCGTCCGGTACAGCGCGTCGGCGGCGTAGAGGGCGGCGACGCCCCAGCCGGTCTGCGCGGTGAGGTCGCCGCGCAGCTTGGCGGTGAGCGCGCCCTGCAGGGCCAGGAAGTGCGCGGCCTGCACCTCGGGGGGGTACGACATCCCCGCGAAGACGCCGGCGAGCACGGCGCCGAGGACGGCCTCCGGGTCGCGCGCCTCGGCCATGCGGCGCTGCACGGCGACCTGCGTGAGGTCGACGATCGCGTCGCGGAGGCGCTCGTCCCCGAGCACCCCGGGGCTGTAGGCGAGGGGGATCTGCGCGAGCGCGCGGTAGCGGCGCGGCTCGGCCTCGGCGAGGGCGCGCAGCGCGGCGAGGTGCGCGAGGCCGAGCTCGGTGACGCGCTGGTGGACGGCGCTTCCCGCCTGGCCCGCGGCGGGCCAGCGGCCGCGCTCGTGGAGCAGGCTCGGCGCGTGGGCCCACGCGGTGCTCGTCCGATCGACCGCGCGGACGAGCGCCTCGTAGCGCGGCAGCCACGCCTCGAGCGGCAGCTTCCCGGCCGGCGCCGCCGCCGGGGCGCTCGCCGTGGCGCCGGTCGCCGCGCTCCCGGCCGCGAGCGCAGCGGCGGGCGCGGCGGGCGCGGCGGGCGCGGCGGCGGCGTCGCTCGGGGCGAGCGCGGCGGCGAGCTCCGCGGCGAAGAGGAGGTCGCGCGGGCCCTCCATGGGCGGCGCGATGCCACGGCCGCAGCCGCGGGCCTCCCCGAGCAGGTCGTCGAGCGCCGCGCGCCGGTCCGCGGGCACGCCCCGCAGCACCGCCGCGCCGCGGGCGCGCCACGCCGCGCGGCTGTCCCGGGCCGTGCGCACGCGGAGGAGGTCGCCGTACGGCGTGTCCCCGGCGGCGGGCGGAGAGCTCAGCCCGGAGGCCGAGGGCGCGGCGGTCGCGCCGGATTCGCTCGTCGCGCGGCGCTCGTCCTCGTCGTCGAGCGCGATCCCGGCCGTCCCGAGGAGCTGGAGCGCGTAGCGGCCGCGCAGCGCCGGCTCGTCGTCCGGGTCGCGCCCCTCCACGGCGGCCGCGATGGCGTCGGCCGCGCGCGCGGCCTCGACGTAGCGGAAGGCTCCGGCGGCGCTGAAGGCGCGGCGCACGAGCGCCGCGAGCGCGATGTCGTCCGCGACGCGCGCGAGCGACGCGTCGCCGCGGGCGACCGGCGCGACGCCGGCCATGAACGGCGCGAGCGGATCGCGCGGAAAGAGCTGGACCGCGCCGCCGCCGCCGGCGCGCGCGTGAACGAGGTGGTCGTACCCGAGGGCCTCGCCGAGCGCGAGGAGCAGCGCCTCGGTCCCGAGCGTCCCCGGCGGCGGCAGCGGCGCGGCGCGGATCCAGACGGCGTCCGCCGCGCCGCCGCGGCGCGCGCCGCCGGCGGCCTCCGCGCCCGCCTCCACGATGACCGCGGCGGCCGGCCTCGGCCCGCCGCGCCGGTCGAGGTCGCGGAGCAGGAGCGCCCACGGGTCGCCGGCGTCCCGGGAGGCGCGGGCCTCGACGTAGCCCAGGGCGAGCTCGCGCGGCGCGCGGCCTTCAACGACAGCCGCGGCGAGGGCGCGCTCGCACGGCTCGAGGTGCGCCGGATCGCAGCGCGACGCGCGCGCGTGCGCTGCCCCCGACGGACCAGCGCCGCCGCAGCCCGCGGCGAGGAGCCCGAGGAGGAGCGCCGAGCAGAGCGAGAGAGCGCGCGACGAGGAACCCACGCGATCGTGCAGCATGACGAGCGCGCGACCTACCACGAAGACGGCGGGCTGGCTTCCTGCCCCTCGGAGGCCGTGCTACCCCCGCCGTATGCGACGGGCTCCGGGGCGACGAGGTGCCGGTGGCGAGGGGGGCGGCGGGGGCGCCGGTTGCGTGGCGCGCGGCGCCGTCGCGGCGCTCGGCCTCGTGTCCCTCGCGCTCGCGGCGTGCAGCCAGGGCGACGAGGGCGGGTATGCCGGGACGACCGCGCGCGTCGGCAAGGACGCGACGACGATCTACATCAATAACGGCACGGAGCCGGAGTACGTCGATCCGGGAAAGTCGAACGACTCGGCGAGCTCCACGCTGATTCAGCAGCTCTTCGAGGGGCTGACCTCCTATGGCGCCGGCGACCTCCGCCCGGTGCAGGGCGTCGCGACGCGCTGGGAGCAGAGCGACGACAACCGGATCTTCCGGTTCCACCTGCGTCCCGAGGCGCGCTGGTCGGACGGCAAGCCGGTGACGGCGCACGACTTCGAGTACGCGTGGAAGCGCGTGCTGCGGCCGTCGACGGCCTCGCTCGCCGCGACGAACCTGTACGTCCTCAAGAACGGCGAGCTGTTCAGCCTCGGCAAGCTCAAGGCGCTGCGCGAGGCCGCGCCGCTCCGCGCCTCCCCGAGGGCCGACGCGCCGTCCGCGGTCGAGCTCCCCAGGGGGTCGTTCGTCGTGGTGCTGGCGCGCTCGCCCATCCAGGTGGACGCCGCGATCGCGCCGCTCCCGGCGCTGCCGGAGGGCGCCGCCACGGTGACGTTCACGAAGGGCGACGCGAAGGGCGGCACCGAGGACCGGCTCGTGCTCGACGCTGCCGCGCCGCTCGGCCCCGCGCCCGGCGGCGGCTGGCAGGGCGCCGTGGTCGACATCGTCCGCGCCGGCCCGCCGTGCCAGTGCAACGGCGCCGCCGACCGCTGGTTCGAGCTCGACCGGGGCGGCGCGCGCGGCTTCCTCCCGGGGTGCCTGCTCACGCCGGCCGCGGAGGGCGCGCGTCCGGGGGCCGAGACGTACGCGCTGGTCACGCCGCACGCGAGCCTGCCCACGTACGACGCCGCGGCGACCCCGGCGCCCGCGCAGGGCGAGCCGCCGGTGGGCTTCGTGCCCGACGCGCTGCTCGCGCAGGACGACAGCGCCGTCGGCGTCCGGGCCAGGGACGACCTCACCCTCGACGTCGAGCTCGAGCAGCCCACGCCCTACTTCACCGATCTCACGAGCTACGTGACGCTCTTCCCCGTGCGCAAGGACGTCATCGAGGCGTTCGAGCAGCGCGGCGATCCCGAGCTCTGGTTCCGCCCCGAGAACATCGTGGTCAACGGCCCCTACACGCTCGATGAGTGGAAGTTCCGTTACGAGATCACGATGAAGCGGAATCCCCACTACTGGGACCACGACAAGCTCAAGACCCACCGCGTCGTCTGGCTGGAGATCGAGCAGTACAACGCCGCGATGAACATCTACAAGGCGGGAGATCTCGACTACATGGGCGACAACGCGTCGCTCCCGTCCGAGCACGTGACGTGGCTCTCGACCAAGAAGGATTTCCATCGGTTCCACTACCTCTCCACGTACTGGTTCGAGTTCAACACGAGGAAGCCGCCGGTCGACGACGTCCGCGTCCGCTGGGCGCTGAACCTCGCTGTCGACAAGCACCAGCTCGTCGAGAAGGTCACGCGGGCGGGGCAGACGCCGGCCACGCACTACGTCCCTGACTACACCGGCTCCGGCTACGACGAGGCGGTGGCCGAGGAGAGGAAGCGCGGCGCCGATCCGTTCTCGTCTCCGGACGTCGTGTTCAACCCCGAGCGGGCCCGCGCGCTGCTCGCCGAGGCCGGCTACGAGGTCGTCCGCGAGGGCGACGGGTACCGGGCGAAGAACTTCCCGGCGCTCGAGATCCTCTACAACACGAGCGAGGGTCACAAGCAGGTCGCCGTCGCGGTCCAGGACATGTGGAGGCGTCACCTCGGGATCTCCGCCACGCTGCGGAACGAGGAGTGGAAGGTGATGCTCAAGAACGTGCGCGACGGCCATTTCCAGGTCGTGCGGTTCGGCTGGATCGGCGAGTACAACCATCCGGCGACGTGGCTCGGCACGCTCCTCTCGTACAGCCCGCAGAACCGGACGGGCTGGGCCGACAAGGAGTTCGACGACCTGATGCGCTCCGCCGCGGCGATCGCCGATCCCAAGGAGAGCATCCGGACGTTCCGCAAGGCGGAGAAGCGGGCGGTCGACGGCATGCCCAAGCTGCCGCTGTATTTCTACACGAAGTCGACGCTGGTGAAGCCCTGGGTCAAGGGGTTCATCGGCAACGCGCGGAGCGTGCAGCTCGTAAAATGGCTCTGGGTCGACCCGAGCTGGCGCGACAACCCGTCGAACGAGACCGCGTTTCCGCCGCTCGAGTTCCCGCCGCCGGGCCGGCTCGGCCCGGCCCCGGGCGAGGCGATCGCGCCCTGAGGGGGCCTGCGGGCGCGACGTCGCCTCGCGCTCCTCGCTCGTATGGAGCGTCTCCCGGGCCATCCTCGGGCGAGCCCCGAGGGGGATGCCGGCGTGTTCACGTACGCCTTCCTCCACGCCGTCGTCGGGCGATCGATGACGCGGAGAATCAGCAGATTTCCATGTCGTTCGGCCGCGCGTGCTGAGGAGAGGTCCCCATTGACGCGCTGGCCTGCGCCGTGGCCAACTTCCCGGGAGCGCATCACGGACGCTCTCGGGAGAACGACATGAGCAAGACGATCCTGGTCACCGGAGGCGCGGGCTACATCGGCTCGCACACATGCGTGGAGCTGCTCCGCGCGGGCTACCAGGTGGTCATCCTCGACAACCTCTGCAACAGCCGCAAGGCGGCCGTCGATCGGGTCGAGCGGATCGCCGGCAAGCAGGTGACGTTCGTCCAGGGCGACATCCGCGACGCGGCGCTGCTCGATCGGCTGCTCGCCCAGCACCCGGTCGACGCGACGATCCACTTCGCGGGGCTGAAGGCGGTCGGCGAGTCGGTCGAGAAGCCGCTCGCGTACTACGAGAACAACGTCGCCGGGACCGTGTGCCTGCTCAAGGCGCTCGACGCGCGGGGCTCGCGGAAGCTCGTGTTCAGCTCGTCGGCCACGGTGTACGGCGATCCGGAGCGGGTGCCGATCGACGAGGGGTGCCGCCTCGGGCCGGCGAACCCGTACGGGCAGTCGAAGCTCATGGTGGAGTACATCCTGCGCGACGTCGCGGCGACCGGCGGCTGGTCGCTCGCGTCGCTGCGCTACTTCAACCCGGTGGGCGCGCACGAGAGCGGGCTCATCGGCGAGGACCCGAGCGGCATCCCGAACAACCTGACGCCGTTCATCACGCAGGTGCTGGTGGGGCGGCGCGACAAGCTCCGCGTCTTCGGGGGCGACTGGCCGACGCCGGACGGCACCGGCGTGCGCGACTACATCCACGTGGTCGACCTCGCGCTCGGGCACCTGGCCGCGCTGAACCGCATCTTCTCGGTCGGCGACAGCTTCACGGTCAACCTCGGCACCGGCCGCGGCTACTCCGTGCTCGAGGTGGTGTCCGCGTTCGAGAAGGTCAGCGGCAAGCGGGTCCCCCACGAGATCGTCGCCCGGCGCCCCGGCGACGTCGCCTCCGTGTACGCGGATCCGGCGCGGGCGACGGAGCTGCTCAACTGGCGCGCCGAGCGCGACATCGAGACCATGTGCCGCGACAGCTGGCGCTGGCAGGAGCAGAATCCAAAGGGGTTTGCGGACTGACACACTCTCTCCGTGGCGCGTTCCTGGTTCCTTGATAGGAGAATTTGAACCACAGAGGCACAGAGGGCACAGAGGAGAGAGAAGAGAAAGAGAAAAGAATCTCTATCTCTTCTCTTCCCTCTGTGCCCTCTGTGCCTCTGTGGTTTTTCTCTCTCACGAAGCCAGGAATCGCCGGGGCCCGAGGATCAGCGATGACGTCGTTCGTTCTCTTCCTTGAGCCCCGTCGGCGCGTCGCCCTCCTCGGCGCGCTGCTCGCCCTCGCGCCGCTCGCGGCGTGCACCGGCGAGCGCGAGGACCACGTCGGGACGACGGCGCGCACCGGCAAGGACGTCACCACCTTCTACGTGAACAACGGCGCCGAGCCGGAGTTCCTCGATCCCGGCAAGGCCGTGGACTCCGTGAGCATCACGCTGCTCCAGCAGATGTTCGAGGGGCTGACCAGCTACGCCGCGGGCGATCTCCACCCGGTGCAGGGCGTCGCGACGCGGTGGGAGCAGAGCGACGACAACCGGTTTTTCCGGTTCCACCTGCGGCCGGAGGCGCGCTGGTCGGACGGCAAGCCGGTGACGGCGCACGATTTCGAGTACGCGTGGAAGCGCGTGCTGCGGCCGTCGACGGCCTCGCTCGCCGCGACGAACCTGCACGTGCTCAAGAACGGCGAGCTGTTCAACCTCGGCAAGCTCAAGGCGCTGCGCGAGGCCGCGACCTTGCGCAGCGCGCCGCGGCCCGACGCGCCGGCCGCGCTGTCCCTGCCGAAGGGCGCGTTCGTCGTCGTGCTCGGTCAGTCGCCCGCCCGCGTGACGTCGGCCGTGGCGCCCCTCGCGGCGCCGCCGCCCGGCGTCGCCTCGGTGACCTACAGCGAGCCCGACGACGAGAACACCGGCGCCGGCGAGCGGCTCGCCTTCGACGCGGCCGGCGCGACCCCGCCGCCCGCGCCGCGCGACGCCGACCCCGGCGGCGGGTGGCGCGGCGCCGAGGTCGCGCTCCTCGCGGCCGGCCCGCCGGTCACCTGCAACGGCGCGCCCGACCGCTGGTTCGAGGTCGAGGGCCCCCAGGGCCGCGGCTTCCTCCCGGGCTGCCTGCTCGCGCCGCCCGCGTCGCCGGACGCCGCCTACGCGCTCGTCGCGCCCCACGCGAGCCTCCCCACGTACGACCCCGCCGCGCCGCGGTCGGCGCCGCCGTCCGGCGCGGCGGCCGGGTTCATCGCGGCATCGGAGCTGGTCGAGGACGACACCGCCGTCGGCGTGCGGGCCCGGGACGATCGGACGCTCGACGTCGAGCTGGAGCAGCCCACGCCGTACTTCACCGACCTCACGAGCTTCGTCACCCTGTTCCCGGTGCGCCGCGATGTCGTCGAGCCCTTCGAGGCGCGCGGCGAGCCGGATCTCTGGTTCCGCGCCGAGAACATCGTGGTCAACGGGCCGTACCTGCTCGATGAGTGGAAGTTCCGTTACGAGATCACGATGAAGCGGAATCCGGCGTACTGGGGCCATGACGCGCTCAGGATCCACCGGATCGTCTGGATGGAGGTCGCCCAGCACAACGCCACCCTGCAGCTCTACAAGGCGGGGGATATCGACTACCTGGGCGACAACGCCGAGATTCCTTACGAGCACCTCGGCTGGCTGTCCGGGAAGAGGGATCTCCGGCGCAGCGAGTACCTCTCCACCGTGTATTACGAGCTCAACACGAGGAAGCCGCCGCTCGACGACGCGCGCGTCCGGTGGGCGCTGAACCTCGCGGTCGACAAGCGGCAGCTCGTCGAGAAGATCACGCGCGTGGGGAGGCCGGCGACCCACTACGTGCCCGACATCACCGGATCCGGCTACGCCGAGCAGGTGGCCGAGGAGAGGGAGCGCGGCGCGGATCCGTTCTCGAGCCCCGAGGTCGGCCACGACCCCGCGCGCGCCCGCGCGCTGCTCGCGGAGGCCGGCTACGAGGTCGTCCGCGAGGGAGACGAGCTCCGCGCCAGGGGCTTTCCGCCGCTCGAGGTCCTCTACAACACGGGAGAGGGGCACACGCAGGTCGCCGTCGCCATCCAGGACATGTGGAAGCGCCACCTCGGGATCTCCGCGACGCTGCGGAACGAGGAGTGGCGGGTGATGCTGAACAACCTGCGTGACGGCAACTTCCAGGTGATCCGCCTGGCCTGGTACGCCGATTACAACCATCCGCAGACGTGGCTCGGGACGTTCCTCTCGTACAGCCCGAACAACCGGAGCGGGTGGGCCGACGCGGAGTTCGACGAGGCGGTGCGCAGGGCCGCCGCCATCGCCGATCCGAGGGAGAGCATCCGGCTCTACCGGGCGGCCGAGCGGCGCGCGCTCGACGGGATGTGCAGGATCCCGCTGTATTTCGAGGAGAAGCCGACCCTGGTGAAGCCGTGGGTGAGGGGGTTCATCCCCAACGCGCGCAACACGCAGCTCGTCAAATGGCTCTGGATCGACCCCGACTGGCAGCACAGGCCAGCCGGGGAGCCGCCGCCGGCGCTGGAGCTGCCGCCGCCGGGGCGGCTCGGCGGGGGGCAGTGAGCGCCACATGATTGACCCGATACAGGGTCAGCCGCGGCGTCCGTCCTGCGGGCGCGCGCGGCTCCGGAACGCGCTCCGGTAGGCCTGGGGGCTGGTGCCAGCCACGCGGTGGAAGTGCTGGCGGAACGCGGCCACCGAGCCGAAGCCGGCGTCGGACGCGACCCGCTCCACCGACCGCGCCGTCGTCTCCAGCAGGAGCTGCGCTCTGCGCACCCGGGCGCGCAGCAGCCACTGCAGCGGGGTCGTCCCCGTCTGTTCCTTGAAGTGCCGGTTCAACGAGCGGACGCTCATCGCCGCCTGCCGGGCGATGTCGCGGAGCGCGATCTCCTTGCGCAGGTTCTCCTCGATCCAGTCGAGGACGCGGCTCAGCGAGCTGCCGTCGGCGGTGGGCGGCGCGTGCACGATGAACTGCGCCTGACCGCCGTCGCGCTCGAGCGGCATCACCGAGAGGCGCGCCGCCTCCGCCGCGACGGCCGCCCCGTGGTCGAGCCGGACCATGTGCAGGCACAGGTCGAGCCCGGCCGCTGCGCCGGCGGACGTCAGCAGCTGCCCGCAATCCACGTAAAGGACGCCCGGATCGACCTCGACGCGCGGAAACCGCCGCGCGAGCTCCCCGGCGGCGAGCCAGTGCGTCGTCGCCCGCCGCCCGTCCAGGAGCCCGGTCGCGGCGAGCAGGAACGCGCCGGAGCAGATCGAGGCGACGCGGGCCCCGGCGCCGGCCGCCCTCCGCACGGCGCGGAGCAACCGCTCGGGTACGGGGCGATCGATGTCGGCGACCCCCGGGAGGATCACCGTGTCGGCCCTGCGGAGCTCCTCGAGCCCGTGACGGACCCGCAAGCGAAAGGCCCCAGCGTCGACCTCCTTCGCAGCGGCACACACGCGGACCTCGTAGGCAGGGCGCCCGTTCGGGAGCCGCACGCGTCCGAACACCTCGGTCGGGATCGACAGATCGAAGGCCACGACGTCGTCGAAGGCGACGATGGCGACGCGATGCATGGCCGGATTATGCATGCACGCCATGATCGCGCCAGGCCAGCTCACGCGACGATCTGCGGTCGTCTCGGCTCCACAGCGCCGTTCGAGCCGTCTGGCCAGAACCTGGCGATTTTTGGCGTTTCAGCCGCTCGCGCGGCCGCGACGCGCGTGCGATGACATCGTTCGTGGTCGAACGGGGACGCGGGCCTCGGTGAAAGGCCCCCGGGGTGCGAGATGATGTTGTATCAGCTGGTCCTGACGTTGAAGTTTCTCGGCGCGATGGGGTACGCCGGCGGGCTCGTCGCGAGCTTCGTCGCGGCGGATCCGCGCGAGCGGAAGCGAGCCGTGCACCGCATCGCCTCTCCGAGCCTGCTCGCGACGTGGTGCGCCGGATATGCTCTGGCCGCTCTCGGTGGTTTTCGGATGTCCGAGCTGTGGCTCGTCGGCGGGCTCGCGCTCTCCGTCAGCTCCAACGTCATCCTCGTCTACTGCGTTTCGCGTGACAAGCGGGGTACTCGGGCG
Organism: Sorangium sp. So ce406; assembly: GCF_051474675.1. Lineage (NCBI taxonomy): Bacteria > Pseudomonadati > Myxococcota > Polyangiales > Polyangiaceae > Sorangium > Sorangium sp. So ce406. The sequence goes on from NZ_CP150340.1 coordinate 4,849,083, forward strand.
TTCTCGTGCGCTGCGCTTCCGCTCGCCGGTGTCGTCGCGCTCATGGTCCTCAAGCCGACGTGGGCGCAGGTGATCCAGTGAGCTCGCTTCATTCCTTGCGTCTCGCGAGCCTCGTCGAAGGGGCGTCCCTGCTGCTCCTCCTGCTGATCGCCATGCCGCTGAAGTACGGTCTCGGCCTCGCGATCGCGGTGCGCGTCGCCGGAACCATTCACGGTCTGCTCTTTCTCGTGCTGCTCTCGGTCGCGTCTCGGGCGTATTTCGAACGAGCGGTCTCGACGAGGAGCCTGCTCTGCGTCCTCGGCCTCTCGATCGTCCCGCTCGGGTTCCTCGCCGCCGAGCGGCTGCTGCGACGCGACGCTGACCGGGACCACCCGGCTACCGGCTAATCGCGGCAATACCGCGATTCACGACAACATGGATGCAGAGGCGCGCCCTCGGCTTGGCGGGGGCGGGCAGGCTCGGCTAGAGTCGCGGAATGCACCTCTCCGACGCCTCGATCGGCGCGACTCACGTGCTCCTCTGGGGCGACCGCGCCGCCGTCGAGATCCGCTGTCCAGGTCCGGGCGTGCTGCGCGTGCGCCACGCCCCCTCGGCCGCCGTGACGGGCTTCACGCACCCCGAGCTGCCCCCGAAAAGCTCCTTCGCGGTGGTGGCCGAGGGCGCGCTGCCGCTCTCCGCGCGCCGCGAGGGGGACACGCTCCACGTGAGCGCCGAGGGCGCCTCTCTCGAAGTCTCGCTCGCCTCGGGCACATGGACCTTCCGCGACGGACAGGGCGGCGTCCTCGCGCGCTGCGAGGGCGTCTCCGGCGAGGTGAAGCCCGCCTTTCCCGTCGACGAATACCGCTCCCGGATCTCGCTCGGGGCGCCCGAGGGCGAGGCCTACCTCGGCTTCGGCGAGAAGGTCGGCCCGCTCGACAAGCGCGGCCTGCGCTTCACGTTCTGGAACACCGACGCTTACCCGCCGCACGTGGAGTCCGACCCGCTCTACGCCTCGATTCCCTTCTTCGTGGCGCTGCGCGGCGGGGTCGCCTGGGGCTTCTTCCTCGACGAGCCGTGGCGCTCGGAGGTGGATATCGCCCTCAGCGACCCGGGCCGAATCACCTGGGAGTCGCGGGGGCCCGAGCTCGACGTCTACCTGATGACCGGCCCGCACCCGGCCGACGTCCTGCGTCGCTACGCCGCGATCACCGGCCATCCCGCGATGCCGCCGCTCTGGAGCCTCGGCGCGCACCAGTCGCGCTGGGGCTACGAGACAGCGGACGACGTGCGCGGCGTTGTCCGCGGCTACCGGGCGCGCGGGCTCCCGCTCGACGCCGTCCACCTCGACATCGATTACATGGACGCTTACCGCGTGTGGACCTGGGACCGCTCGCGCTTCCCGGATCCCGCGGGGCTCGCGCGCGAGCTCGCGGCCGAGGGCGTCAAGCTGGTGACCATCGTCGACCCCGCGATCAAGGCCGACGAGGGCTATGCGGTCTTCGAGGAGGCGCGCGCGAAGGACTACCTCGTCCGGCTCTCCCGCGGCGGCACGCTCGTGGGCGAGGTGTGGCCCGACCCGGCGGTCTTCCCGGATCTGACGCGCGAGGAGGTGCAGCGCTGGTGGGGCGATCTGCAGCGGTCGTTCGTCGACGCGGGCGTCGCCGGCATCTGGAACGACATGAACGAGCCCGCGTGCTTCTCCGTCCAGCCCGACCGCGGCCTGCCCGCGCCGAACGGCGGGCGCAGCTCGGGCCTCGGCACGATCGAGGGCAGCACGCTGCCCTACGACGCGCGCCACGGCGCCCGGCGCCACCTCGAGGTCCACAACGTCTACGGGCTCGGCATGTCGCGGGCCGCCCACGAGGGCCTCGCGCGCCACGCGCCCGCGCGGCGCCCGTTCGTGCTCACGCGCGCCGCCTTCGCCGGCGTCCAGCGCTACGCCGCGGTGTGGACCGGCGATTTTGCCAGCAACTTCACGCACCTGGAGGCGTCGATCCCGATGCTTGTCGGCCTCGGCCTCTCGGGCGTCCCGTTCGTGGGCGCCGACATCCCCGGCTTCGCCGGCCGCGCGAACGGCGAGCTGCTCGTGCGCTGGATGCAGGCCGGGCTGTTCTACCCGCTGATGCGCAACCACGCGGCCCGGGGCAGGCCGGCGCAGGAGCCGTGGCGCTTCGGCGAGCCGTTCCTCGACCTCGCGCGCGCGGTGCTGGAGCGGCGCTACCGGCTCCTGCCGACGCTCTACACGCTGATGCACGAGGCGGCCGAGACGGGCCTCCCGGTCCTGCGTCCGCTGTCCTTCGCGGCGCCGGCCGACGCCGAGGCGCTCCACGCGTACGACCAGTTCCTCTTCGGCGACGACCTGCTCGTCGCGCCGGTGGTGCGGCCGGGGCAGTCGAAGCGGCTCGCGTACCTGCCCGCCGGCGCGTGGCTCGACCTCGCGAACCTCGAGCGCGCCGGCAAGGTCGAGGAGGGCGGGCGCCACGTGATCGCCGACGCGCCGCTCGATGTCGTCCCCGTGTGGCTGCGCGCCGGGGGCGCGGTGGCGCTCACGGCGCCGCGGATGCACACGACGAGCGCGCGCTGGGAGGAGATCACCTGGCACGTGCACGCGGCGGCGGCGGTGAGCGGCCGCCTCTACGAGGACGAGGGCGACGGCCACGGCGCGTCGCGCCTCACGCGGATCTCGGGCGGCCTCGACGGCGGCACGTTCGCGCTCGAGCGCAGCGTGCAGGGCGAGCTGCCGCTCGCGCGCGAGGTGGAGACCCTCCGCGTCCACGGCGTGCCGGCGCCGCGCTCCGTGACCGGGGCGCGATCGCACCGCGTGGCGGAGGGCGTCGTCGAGATCGAGGTCGCGGCCGACTGGCAGCGGATCGAGCTGCGCGCGCCCTGACGGCCGGGGCCACGCGCCGCGGCGGTCAGCCGTGCTTCATCACCCAGTCGAGCGCGAGGCGCACGCGCGAGGAGAGCTGCCGCCGTGACGGGTACACAGCGAACAGCTCGCGGGGCTCGACCGTGCGCCCCGTCACGGTGAGCTCGACGAGCGCCTTGCCTTGCTGCTCGATGACCTCGCGGGGCGCGCAGACCACGCCGAGCCCCTGCGCCGCCGCGGCGATGGCCGCGCGCGGATCGTTCACGCAGAAGCGCGCGCGCGGCCGGACCTCCTCGATCGAGCCGTCCCGCCGCCGCAGGCGCCAGGCGCTGCCCGGGCGGCTCAGGACGGCGGGCACCGACCCGAGCGACGCGCGGGCGAGCCGGGTGCGGCCGTTCAGGGCCTCGCGCACGAGGCGCGGCGACGCGGCCAGCGCGTACGGGAGCGACCACAGGCGCCGCGCCACGAGCTCGGCGTCCTCGACGGGCCCCGCGCGAAAGGCGAGATCGACGCCCTCCTCGACGAGGGAGACGACCGCGTTGGTGAGCGTGAGCTCCACGGTCAGGCGCGGGTGCCGGGCGGCGAAGGAGAACAGCGCCGGCGCGATCCGCTGCGCGCCCGTCATGATGGGCGCCGTCACCCGGAGCCTGCCCGCGGGCTCGTCCTCGCGGTCCGCGGCCCGGTCGAGCACCGACCCGAGCTCGTCGAGCAGCGGCCCGGCGCGCTCGAGCAGCCGCGCGCCCTCGCCGGTGAGGCCGACGCGGCGGGAGGTGCGCTGGAGCAGCCGCACGCCCAGCGCCTCCTCCAGCTGCGCCACCCGGCGGCTCACCGTGCTGGTGGGCACCCCGGTGCGCCGCGCCGCCTCCACGAAGCTCAGGTGGTGAGCGACCGCCGCGAAGAGCCGCACGTCCTCGAGCGAGATCATCCCGTCCATGGGATGAAGCATGCCACAGCGTCCCATGGTCCGGAGGAGACAGCGACGCTACGTCTCGGTCATGAACCTTGAACAACAGCACATCGTCATCCTCGGGGGCTCGTCGGGGATCGGCCTCGGCGTGGCCAGGGCCTGCCTCGCGCGCGGCGCCTCGCTGACCCTGGTGAGCCGCTCCCCCGACAAGCTCGCCGGCGCCGCGGCCGAGCTCGGGGAGGCGCGCCGCGTGCGCACCTTCGCCGCCGACGTGACGCAGGAGGCGGAGGTGCGCCGCCTCTTCGACGAGCATCCGCCCGCGCGTCACGTGGTCGTGACGGCGGTGCAGGGGCATTATCAGCCGATCCGCGAGATGGATATCGCCGCGGCGCGCCGCACGATCGACTCGAAGCTCCTGGCGGCGCTCCACGTCGCCAAGCACGCGCGGATCGAGCCGGAGGGCTCGCTCGTCTTCACGACGGGGATCGCCGCGGTGCGGCCGGGGCCGGGCGGGTCGGTCATCGCCGCGGTGAACGGGGCGCTCATGTCGCTCGTGCGCGCCCTGGCCATCGAGCTCGCGCCGGTGCGCGTGAACGCGCTGTCGCCCGGCTGGATCGACACGCCGGTGTGGGACTCCATCGCGGGCGCCGCCAAGGAGCAGCGCCTCGCGCAGCACGCGCGCCGCCTCCCGGTCGGCCGCGTCGGCGCGCCCGCGGACATCGCCGACGCCGCGCTCTTCCTGATGGGCAACGGGTTCACCACCGGCGAGGTGCTGCACGTCGATGGGGGACACCGGCTCATCTGAGCCCGGCTGCCCGCATCGAGCACAGGATAGCGCCACGGGGGCTGTGGAGCGCAGCGGCTACATGAGGACGACGCGCTGCATTACGCACCTCGAGGGTCGAGGCAGCGCTGATTCCGAGCGATGCAGCTGGGCTGAATTAAGCGATCTCCACGAGATCGAGCGGACTGCGCCGCGCAATCTCGCGTAGGATTCCAGGGGTGACGTTGACAGCCTTCACCAGGTGTGGTTGTCCTACTTTATCCCAGGAGTGCTCTATGTCCCCTCGTTCTCTCTTTCTTGTGACCTTCGCCATCGCAGCCCTGGCCTGCTCTTCGGGGTCGGACGATAACAACGGCAACTCGACCGCCGGGTCCGGCGGCGGGGCGACCACGGGCGGCAGCAGCGGGACGCCTTCGCCGGCGGGCAGCAGCTCGAGCGGCGACGACATCGGGAGCATCTCGGGGGGCAACGTGGCCGTCGGGTCCGGCGGCGCCGGCGGCGGGAGCGAGTGCAAGAGCACGCTCGATGTCCTCTACCGCGACTTCAACGACACGCACCCCGACTTCGAGATGGACTTCCGGGGCGACGTGGTCCGCCGCAAGCTCGTCGAGCCGGCGCTCGACGCCGAGAGCAAGCCGGTGTTCCTCGACTCGATTGGCTGCCAGGCAGACCTGCAGACACCGCTCGACTGCGGGGGCGGGAACCCGAACCAGGTCGTCATCACGAGCAAGGCGTCGTTCGACCAGTGGTACCGCGACGTACCCGGCGTGAACATGACCTTCCCCAAGCAGATCGAGCTCGAGGAGACGCCGGCCGGCTCGGGTCGGTACGTCTTCGACAGCACGGATTTCTTCCCGCTCGCGCCGGAGGAGGGGTTCGGGATCAACCCCCCCAACGGCAAGAACCAGAACTTCCTCTTCACCACCGAGATCCACCTCAAGTTCGGCTACGTCGCCGGCCAGGAGTTCAGCTTCCGGGGCGACGACGACATGTGGATCTTCATCAACGGCAAGCTCGCCCTCGATCTCGGCAGCATGCACGGGCCGGAGTCGGGCGTCATCGACTTCGACGCACAGGCCAACTACCTGGGCATCTCTCCGGGCAACACGTACACGATGGATATCTTCCACGCGGAGCGCCACACCGACGGGTCGAACTTCCACATCGAGACGAACATCTCCTGCTTCGTGCCCGTCGAGGTCCCGCGCTGAGGCCCTGAGGCCCGGCGCCTCGCGCTGCCCGCGCTCAGCCCTCCGGACAGGGGGGCTTCGGATCCGGGCATGACTGGCCCTCGACCCAGGGCCGCGTCTGCTCGCAGCCGCTCACGTCCTCGAAGGTGTTTCCGGTGACGAAATCGGGCCCCGCGGTGCCGTTCCAGCCGCGGGTGACGCCGTGGCCGGCGACGTGGCGGATCGTCGATCCCTGGATGAACGCGCTGCTCGGCGGCTGGCTGAAGATGACGGCGCCGTTGAACGTCGAGAGATCGTTGCACGAGAGCAGGATGCAGCCGCAATCGTAGCCCGCGTACTCGATGATGACGTTCTCGAGGACGTTCTCCTGGCGCGGGATGCCGCCGTACCAGAGCCCGCCCCAGTCGCCGGGGGCGGGGCTCTCCGCGGCCGAGGTGAAGACGATGGGCCGCTCCGGCGTGCCCAGGGCGCGGAGGGCGCCGCTCGCCGCGAACTCGCCGGTGAAGTGCTCGATCTGAAAGAAGTTGCCGGGCTCGAAGCGGATGGTGACGCCGGGCTCGATGGTGAGCGTCGTCAAGGGCGCGCCCTCGCCGCCGGCGCCGATGTTGAAGCGGGCGTCGCGCCAGTCCCCGAAATGGTAGGGCACGCCGCGGTCCCGCAGGGTCGTGTCCTGTTGCAGCCCGGAGGTCTGATTGGCGCCCTCGTCCTGGATCAGGATCTCGTCCTTCCGGTTGCCGGTGTACACGCCGACCGGGATCGAGCCGAGCGCCTGCTCGCCGAGCTCCAGCGGATACGGGTGCTCGTCGCTGCCGCTCTCGGTGATCACGAGGTCCGTCGAGCCCTCGGCGAACGACGACGCCCGCAGCAGGAGGACCCCGGCGCCGAGCGACCCGCGCACCGTCACGTGATCGACGAGCAGCGCCGGCACCGCCGGGGTCACGGAGCCGCCGTAAGCGGAGAGCGTCGCGTTCGCGTGGAAGCGATCGCCGCCGCCGCCCTCGAGGGCCACGTGCCGGAGGGTCGCCTTGCCCGGCCAGGCGACGTGCACGTCGTTCCAGCGGGCTCCCTCGCTGCCACGGAACGTGATGGGCCGCGCCTCCGTGCCCTCGGCCCGCAGCTCGGCGCCCTCGTCCATCACGGAGATGCCCGTATCCTCCTCGAGCAGCACCTCGGCGCAGGGCTCGATCGTGAGCGTCACGCCCTCCCGGAGGCGGACAGGGAAACCCACGATGTGCGGGCTGCCCTCCGCGGTCCAGGTCTCGCTCTCGTCGAGATCGCCCTCGTGGAGCGTCGGGCCGCCGGACGGCGCACCGCACTGCGGCTCGGCCGCGCCGCCCGAGCCGCCAGCCCCACCCGAGCCGCCAGCCCCACCCGAGCCGCCAGCCCCACCCGAGCCGTCGGCGGGAGGAGGATCGCCGGGCTCGCACGCGGCGAGGAACATCACACCTGTCGCGGTGATCGTGACTACAACGTTGCGCAGGGCCATATCTCGTGTCCTTTGTGAGCGCCTGTGCGCGGGCGCGCGCGCAGGCAAAGAGGCAGAGACTAGCCGATTCGCACCCCGACCGCAGAGCGTTTGCGCGCTGTAGACCGGCCCCCGCGGCGATAACACCGCCATGAAGGCGGCGTCGTTGCCATCGCCGTACGCCGCCAGCTGCGCCTGGACGTCCGGTTCGAGGGCGTCGCGGCGTCAGCGCGCAGCGCGGTCACGGGATGAGCCTCGCGATGAGCATCGACTGCTTCATCGGGGGGCTCGAGAGCGGCCCGTCGCCAAGATCGATCGTGCCCTGAAAGGTCCCCGCGACGACCAGGGATCCGGCCGGGTCGACGGCGACACGGGACATAGCTCCGAACTCCGAAGGCTCGAACGAGACGCTGCACAGCCCGTTGCCTCGCGGGTCGAGCCCCGCGACGAAGAGCCCCACCTGGCTCGCGGGCAGCGGGCTGCAGCCGAAATCTGCGTCCAACGTGAGGACGCCGGCCAGCCAGGTGTTGCCGGCGGCGTCGGCGGCGAGCGTGTGCGCTTCACCGAAGCGCCTGGCGAACAGCGGCGCGCCGCCGGCGGAGATCTTGGTCACGAACACGTCGTACCCGTCGCTCGTCAGCGTGGCGCCGTCGAACTCGAGCGACCCGGCGAAGAAGCCGAGCGTGGCCACGTTGCCCGCCCCGTCCACGGCCGTTCCGCGGTGTTCCTCGCCCTGCACGCCGCCGAAGCCCCGGCTCCACCGGTGCTCGCCTTGCGGGCCGAGCGAGGCGACGAAGACGTCGGCCGACAGGCTGCCACCCGAGCCCCTCGCGGACCTGAGCGGGCCGCCGCCGAAATCGACGACGTCGTGGAACGTGCCGCCGAGCGCGATGTTCCCCGCCGCGTCGAGGGCGACGGTGGCGTTCTGCGCGCTCTGTCGGCCGAAGCTCCTGCTCCAGACGTGGCCGCCCGATGCGTCGAGCCTGGCGGCGAAGACGTTGAGCCCGTCCCCGCCGTTGTTGGTGAGGGGGCCGCCGCCGAGCTCCACGGTCCCCGCGTAATCGCCGACGACGACGATGCCGCCCTCCGGATGGAAGGCGACGCCGCGGACGTTGGCGGCCTGCGCGCGGTGCGCGCGGATCTCCCTGCTCCAGAGCTGCTGCCCCGAGGCGTCGAGCAGGACGATGAAGCCGCTCGAGCCTCCCTCGTCGTTCACGACGCCGCCGCCGAGATCGATCGAACCGACGAAGCGGCCCCCGACGACGATGTTCCCGGAGGCGTCGGCCGCGATGGACAGGGCGACCTGATCGTCGGGTATGACGGATGGGACATCGCCGAACCGCCGGCTCCAGAGGTGGTTGCCGCGCGCGTCGAGCTTGAGGACGAACGCGTCGGCGCTGCCCGTGCTCACGAGAGGACCGCCTCCGAAGTCGACCGCGCCATTGACATAGCCCGTCACGAGGATGTTGCCTTGCGCGTCGACGGCGAGGCCCTGCGGCTCGGCGTGGTCGAAATGACGGGCGAAATCGAGCGCGAGGCAGCCCGGCGCGCACGCGCGAGCGCCGCCGGCCCCGGCGCCGCCGCTGTCGCCGGCCCCGGCGCCGCCGCTGTCGCCGGCCCCGGCGCCGCCGCTGTCGCCGGCCCCGGCGCCGCTGCCGTCGACCGCGGTCCATGACTCGATGTCCAGGCTGCTCCTCGCGCCGCAGCCTGACGTGACCAGCGCGGCGGCCAGAGAAACACACCCCAGATGGGACCCTCTTCTGTTCATCCCTGTCTCCCGGCGCCGCACGGTACCATCGCTGAAGACGGCGCAGGGGGAGGGCAGGAGACGGAAACCAGCTCTCGGCGCGTCTCGCGCTGGGCGCGAGGAGGCCCCGCGGCCCGGTGTTTCCGCCGGGCCGCGGGCCGCCGCGGCTCAACCGGTCACGTTGTCCCAGGCGACGGCGGTCGGCCCGAGGAGCGACCCGCCGCCGCTCGCGATGACCTGCTTGTACCAGGAGAACGAGTCCTTCGGGATGCGGCGCTGGGTCTGGTAGTCGACGTAGACCAGCCCGAAGCGCTCCTTGTAGCCCTCGGCCCACTCGAAGTTGTCGAGCAGCGACCAGGCCCAGTACCCGATCACCGGGACTCCCTCCTTCACCGCCCGCGCCAGGCCGAGCAGGTACCTGTGCATGAGGTCGATGCGCTGCGGGTCGTGCACCTTGCCGTCGAGGAAGACCTGATCTCGCGTGGAGGTGCCGTGCTCGGTGATCCCGATCGGCAGCTTGTAGCGCTCCCAGAAGAACCTCGAGCCCCAGTACAGCGTGCTGGGCACCACCTGAAGCCAGTCGAGCGTCGCGCGCGGGTAGCCGGGCGGGGAGGTGACGCGCTCGGGCTTGCCGTCCTTGCCCCGCCGCCACGTGCCCGACGTGTACATGTTGAGGCCGAGGTAGTCGAGCGGCCGCTTGATCTCGTCGAAGTCGCTGGCGGGGAAGTCGGGGACGTCGTTGCCGAAGAGCTTGAGGCCGCTCTCCGGATACCGCCCCTCGAGCACCGGGGCGATCCACCAGGCGTTGTTCCACGGGTGCCGCTCGTACACCGAGAAGATCGCCTCGCGCGCGGCCTCGATGTCGCCCGGGTCCTCCGTCGCCGGGCGCTGGACCTGGGTCGCGAGCACGTAGCCGACCTTCGCCCCCCTGGCCGCGGCGCGCAGGGCGTCCACCTGCTTGCCGTGGGCGCGCATCTGGTTGTGGGCGGCGGTCAGGTACTCCCGGTACGGGAGCTTGAGCCCGGGCGCGAAGTGCCCGTCGAGGAGCGCGTTGCCGATGAAGGCCTGCGGCTCGTTCTGCGTCACCCACCAGGGCACGCGATCCCCGAGCCGCTTCGCGACGACGGTCGTGTAGTCGGCGAACCACTCGGCGACGTCGCGCTGGAGGAAGCCGCCGCGATCCTGGAGCGCCTGGGGAAAGTCCCAGTGGAACAGCGTGCACATCGGCACGATGCCGTGGCGGAGCAGCTCGTCGACGAGGCGATCGTAGAAGTCGAGCCCCTTCGGGTTGACCTTGCCCGTGCCCTCCGGGAGGACCCGCGTCCACGAGACGCTGAAGCGATAGCTCTTGACCCCGAGCTCCGCGAGCAGCGCGACGTCGTCCTTGTAACGATGGTAGTGGTCGCAGGCGACGTTCCCTGTGTGGCCCTCGAACACCTTGCCGGGGGTGTTCGAGAAGACGTCCCACACCGACGGGCCCCGGCCGTCCTCGGTGGCAGCGCCCTCGATCTGGTAGGCCGCGGTGGCGGTGCCCCACAGGAAGTCCGCGGGAAACGGCGCGGCCGTGGTGCCCGCCGGGCCGGCGCCGGTCGAGGCGGCCGGCGGGGACGCGGACGCGGATGAGGCTGCCGCGGCGGACAGGGCGGGCGAGGCTCCAGAGGCGTTGTGCTGGGTGAGCGACTCGGAAGGATTGGGAGCGGACATGAGCGCATCATCCACGGCGCTCGGTGGACAGCAATGGGGTCGATGCGCGGCGATGCGCGCGCCGCTCGCTTGACGGCCCGCGTTGGCTCGACAACATGGGCGTCATGCTCGCGATCCGACCGAAATCCGCCGGTGGTCCCGAGGTGATGACGCTGGAGGAGCACCCGACGCCCGCGCCGGGCCCCGGTGAAGCCGTCGTCCGCATCGAGGCCGCGGGGGTGAACTTCATCGACATCTACCACCGGAGCGGCCAGTACAAGATCGAGCCGCCCATCCCGCTCGGGCTCGAGGGCGCGGGGCGCGTCGAGGCCGTGGGGCCTGACGTGACCGAGGTGAGGGAAGGGGACGAGGTCGCGTGGACCGGCGGTCCCGGCTCGTACGCCACGCACGTCCGCATCCCGGTCGCGAAGCTCGTCCCCGTGCCCGCGGGCGTCGGCGCCAGGCAGGCCGCGGCCGCGATGCTCCAGGGCATCACCGCGCAGTACCTCGTGCGCTCCACGTTCCCGCTCGGGCCGGGCCACACGTGCCTCGTGCACGCGGCCGCGGGCGGGGTCGGCCTGCTGCTCTGCCAGATGGCGAAGCGGCTCGGCGCGCGCGTCATCGGCACCGTGTCGACCGAGGAGAAGGCGCGGCTCGCGCGCGGGGCCGGCGCCGACGAGGTGATCCTGTACACGCACGCCGACTTCGAGGCCGAGGCGCGCCGACTCACCGGCGGCGCCGGCGTCGACGTGGTCTACGACGGCGTCGGGCGCGACACGTTCGCGAAGAGCCTGGGCGCGCTGCGCCCGCGCGGCACGCTGGTGCTCTTCGGCCAGTCGAGCGGCCCGGTGTCCTCGTTCGACCCGCAGATCCTGAACCAGAAGGGGTCGCTCTACCTCACGCGCCCGAGCCTCCAGCACTACACCGCGACGCGCGAGGAGCTGCTCGAGCGCGCCGCCGACGTGCTCGGCGCGATCGCCCGCGGCGAGCTCACGATCGCGATCGGCGCGACGTACCCGCTCGCCGAGGCCGCCGAGGCGCACCGCGCGCTCGCCGGGCGGGCGACGACGGGGAAGGTGCTGCTCATCCCGTAGCGCGCAGGGCGGACGGGCATGGTGCGAGCCGCCGGGGCGTCGAGAAGAGAAGAATTTTCAACGCAAAGGCGCAAAGGCGCAAAGACGCCATGAGAGGGTAAGAAGATCGGATTGCCACGACGCCAGGAGATCGGACTCCGGGTGTCTCCTGACGTCAGCGGCGCCGCCCGGATTCCGCCGTTGACCGCGCCGCCTCTGCGCCGCTAGCCTGCCGGCGCGGAGGTGCACCCCATGGCCGAACGTCCCCTGCTTGCTCCCGAGAAGATGTCCGAGGCGGTGAAGTCTCAGGTCGCCAGCTTCCATCGCGCGGTCGTCGACGAGGCCGCGGCGGCGGTGAGCCGCGACCCGGTGGTGGTCGTCGGGATGGCCCAGAATCCGTTCGTGAAGAAGGCGCGGCTGCTGCTCGATCAAGAGGGCGTGAAGTACACCTACCTGGAGTACGGGAGTTACCTCTCGAAGTGGAAAGAGCGGCTCGCTCTCAAGCTCTGGGCCGGCTTCCCGACGTTCCCCATGGTGTTCGTCGACGGCGTCCTCGAAGGCGGCTACGCCGATCTGGTCAAGCTCCGCGATCAGGGCAAGCTCAAGCGGCAGCCGTGAACAGGCGCGGATGAACGACGTCGAGACCAGCGCGCGCATCCGAGCAGCGCTCACGCCGTAGCGCCGGCGCGCGGCGCGGCGAGCGCGCAGGCCGCCTCGGCCGCGGCGGCGCGACGCGCCGCGCGAAACGCCGCGCCGGCCGTCGGTTCCGTGATATGCGGGAAGTCGCGGCGCGCCCCTCGCGGCCGTCGCCTCGCTGAAGGACGGCATCACGGAGGTCACCTCGTGACATCGCTCGGGATCCACGGAAGACGGCGGGATGACGCGGGGAGCGGCGTGGCTCGACGACCGGGAGGCGGCGCGCCGTGAGCACCTACGCCATCAAGCGGCTGCTCTCCATCATCCCCACGCTCTTCCTCGTCGCCACCCTGGTCTTCATCCTGGTGCGCATCGTGCCGGGCGGGCCGTTCGATCAGGAGCGGGCCGTGCCCGTCGAGGTCCAGCGGCAGCTCGACGCCAAGTACCACCTGAACGATCCGGTGCTGAAGCAGTATGGCGACTGGCTCCTTGCGCTCGTCACGAAAGGCGACCTGGGACCGACGTTCAAGTACCCGAACCGCACCGTCAACGAGATCATCGCGCTCAGCCTGCCGGTGTCCATGCAGCTCGGGTTCTGGGCGATGCTGTTCGCCCTCGCGATGGGCATCCCGCTCGGCGTCATCGGGGCGATCCGCCAGAACACCTGGAAGGACACCGCGGCCATGGCGGTCGCCATGGTCGGCCTCAGCGTGCCGCGGTACGTGCTCGCGCCGCTGCTGATGCTGGTCTTCTCGCTCAAGCTGTACTGGTTCCCGGTGGCCCGGTGGGAGACGTGGCGGCACATGGTGCTCCCGGTCGTCTGCGCCGGGCTCCCCGTGGCCGCCTACATCGCCCGGCTCACGCGCGGCGGCATGCTCGAGGTGATCCGCTCGGACTTCATCCGCACCGCGCGCGCCAAGGGGCTCTCGGAGCGCAAGGTCGTCCTGAAGCACGCGCTCCGGGGCGGGCTGCTCCCGGTCGTGAGCTTCCTCGGCCCCGGCTTCAGCGGCCTGCTCGTCGGCTCCCTCGTCGTCGAGAAGATCTTCAACATCCCCGGCATGGGCCGCTACTTCGTCGAGGCGGCCACGAACCGCGACTACAACCTCGTGATGGGGGTCATGCTCGTCTACGGCTTCCTGCTCATGCTCTTCAACGCGCTCGTCGACGTGGCGTACGCCTTCATCGACCCGCGCGTGGAGCTGCGCTGACCATGCCCCCCGCCGCCCCCCCCGCCGCCCGCCGCCTCTCCCGCGGCCCCCGGCGACCTGCCCGCCGTCCCCGGCGGCGCCGCGCCGCGGCCGGCCGGCCCGCTGCGGCTCGACGCGCTCGAGCAGGGGTCGAGCCTCGGGCGCGACGCGTGGCGGAGGCTCCGCAAGAACCGCGCGGCGGTCGTCTGCGGCGTCGTGCTCGTCGCGATGGTCGTCGCCTGCGTCCTCGTCCCCGAGCTCTCGAGCTACCGGTACGACAAGGCCGACCTCAAGCTCGGCGCGCAGCCGCCGTCGCTCGACCACTGGATGGGCACCGACTACTTCGGCCGCGACATGATGGCGCGCGTCTTCTTCGGCGGGCGCATCTCGTTCGCCGTCGGCGTCGTCGCGACGCTCGTGAGCTTCGTCATCGGCGTGAGCTGGGGCGGCGTCGCCGGCTACTTCGGCGGCAAGGTCGACGCGATCATGATGCGCATCGTGGACGTGCTCTACACGTTCCCGTTCCTCATCCTGGTCATCCTGCTCATGGTCTTCTTCGCGAACGACCAGACCGTCCTCTACCGCGCCTGGAAGGCCGTGCTCGGCCTCGCCGTCAAGGACCCGTCCGACCCGAGCTATTTCCCCATCTTCCAGATCGTCGTCGTCTTCGGGGCGCTCGGCGGCATCTCGTGGCTCACGATGGCCCGCATCGTCCGCGGCCAGGTGATCGCGCTGCGCAGCCAGCCGTTCATCGAGTCGGCGCGCTCGATCGGCGTCGGCCACGCCGCGCTGATCTTCCGGCACCTCGTGCCGAACGCGCTCGGCCCGATCATCGTCTACACGACGCTGACGATCCCCGAGGTGATGATGACAGAGGCGTTCCTCAGCTTCCTCGGCCTCGGCACGCAGGAGCCGCTCTCGAGCTGGGGGCTGCTCGCGTCCACGGGCGCCGACGCGATGGACCTCTACCCCTGGCAGCTCATCTTCCCGGCGCTCATGCTGGCGCTCACGCTGATCTGCTTCAATTTCCTCGGTGACGGGCTCCGCGACGCCCTCGATCCACGCATCCGAAAGGACTGAAGGGCCGCGCCGATCCACGCCGCGCGCGCGCCCAGACGAACCATGCTGATCGAGGTCAAGAACCTGAAGACCCACTTCTTCACCGAGGAAGGGGTGGTCCGCGCGGTCGACGGCATCTCCTTCAGCGTCGACCGCGGCGAGGTGCTCGGGATCGTCGGCGAGTCCGGCTCGGGCAAGAGCGTGACGAGCCTGTCGCTCCTGCGGCTCATCCCCGACCCGCCGGGCCGGATCGTCGGCGGCCAGATCCTGCTCGAGTCCGAGCGGGGCGTCGTCGAGGACCTCGTCGAGGCGAGCGAGGCGCGGATGGAGCGCATCCGCGGCGACCGGATCGCGATGATCTTCCAGGACCCGATGACGTCGCTGAACCCGTACCTGCGGGTGAGCGAGCAGCTCATCGAGGTGCTGGAGCTCCACCGCGGGATGGCGCGCGCCGAGGCCCGCCGGCGCAGCGTCGAGATCCTCCAGGCGGTGGGCATCCCCGCGGCGGCGTCGCGGATCGACGACTACCCGCACCAGCTCTCGGGCGGGATGCGGCAGCGCGTGATGATCGCGATGGCGCTGCTCTGCGACCCCGACCTGCTCATCGCGGACGAGCCGACGACGGCGCTCGACGTCACGATCCAGGCGCAGATCCTGGACCTCATCCGCGAGCGCAAGGAGGCGCTCGGCGCGGCCGTCCTGCTCATCACGCACGACCTCGGCGTCGTCGCGAAGATGGCCGACCGCGTGGCGGTCATGTACGCCGGGCGCATCGTCGAGGAGGGGCCGGTCGGCGCGATCTTCCACGCCCCGAGGCACCCGTACACGATCGGCCTGTCGCGCTCGATCCCGCGGCTCGACGACGCGCGCGGCGCGGATCTC
This sequence comes from Sorangium sp. So ce406, assembly GCF_051474675.1. NCBI lineage: Bacteria > Pseudomonadati > Myxococcota > Polyangiales > Polyangiaceae > Sorangium > Sorangium sp. So ce406. Next base: position 4,864,544 of record NZ_CP150340.1, read on the forward strand.
GTCCCCATCCCCGGGATGCCGCCGTCGCTCGCGCGCTTGCCGCCGGGCTGCCCGTTCCACCCGCGCTGCGCGCACGCGGTCGCCGTGTGCCGGGAGGAGGCGCCGCTGCCGCGCGTCGTCTCGGGCGAGGGCGACAGGAAGGCGCTGCACGTCGTGCGGTGCCACGTGGAGGACGTCTCCGGAGGAGCGCCATGACCACCGCCGCCGCCACCATCGCCGACACCCCTGCGCCGCAGGGCGCCCCGCTGCTGTCGGTGCGCGATCTCAAGATCCACTTCCCGGTGCGCCGCGGCCTGCTCCAGCGGCAGGTCGGCACGGTGCGCGCGGTCGACGGCGTCTCGTTCGACGTCGATCGCGGCGAGACGCTGGGCCTCGTCGGCGAGTCCGGCTGCGGCAAGTCGACGACCGGGCGGGGGATCCTCCGCCTCGTCCCGACCACGTCGGGGAGCGTGAAGATCGACGGCCGGGAGATCCTGACGCTCGACCCGCGCGCGCTGCGTAAGGCGCGCCGCGAGATGCAGATGATCTTCCAGGACCCGTACGCGAGCCTGAACCCGCGCATGACGGTCCACGACCTCATCGCCGAGCCGCTCTTCACCCACGATCTCGTGGGGTCGCGGGACGAGGCGCTCCGCGAGGTGGCGCGCCTGATGGAGATGGTGGGGCTCTCGCCGTCGTACATGCGGCGCTACCCGCACGAGTTCTCCGGCGGTCAGCGGCAGCGGATCGGCATCGCCCGCGCGCTCGCCCTGAAGCCGAAGCTCGTGATCGCGGACGAGCCTGTCAGCGCGCTCGACGTGAGCATCCAGGCGCAGATCGTCAACCTGCTCGCGTCGCTCCAGCGCGAGCTCTCGCTCACGTACGTGTTCGTGGCGCACGACCTCGCGGTCGTCCGCCACCTGTCAAGCGAGATCGCGGTGATGTACCTCGGCCGCATCGTCGAGCGCGCTCGCCCCGACGCGCTGTTCCGCGCGCCGCAGCATCCGTACACGCAGGCCCTGCTCTCGGCGATCCCGGTCCCGGATCCCGACGTGGAGCGCAAGCGGCGTCGCCTGACGCTTGTCGGCGAAGTGCCGAGTCCGCTGAACCCGCCCTCGGGGTGCCATTTTCACACCCGCTGTCCTTATGCGATGGAGCGGTGCAGCATCGAGGCGCCTGTGCTGGAGGAGCGCCGTCCCGGACACTGGGCTGCTTGCCACCTCACCGAGTTACCCACCGTACCTACGCATCCGTAGGGTGATCCGGGGCGTGGGGCGCCCGACATCGGTTGAGCTCGCTGTCCAGACATGACGGGGAATGTCCGATGACAGGATTTTCCTGACCTGTGTTTGGGGCAGGGAGGTTAGGATCCTTGGACCGATGCCGCGAATTTCTGACGCCACGCTTCGCGCCCAGATCCCGACGGCCCTTCTCATCGGCGGCGATCAGGCGCTGCTCGAGCGCTGCCAGGCGGCGGCGATGGATGTCGGGATCATTGTCAAGGCGTGTCCGGTCTCGATGGCCGCGGCGCTCGCGGAGGAGCGCCGGCCGGTGGCCATCGTGGTCACGTCGTCGACCTACGCGCTCGCGCCTGAGGGGTTCGAGGACATCGCGCGCGAGGTGCTCAGCACGCTCGTCCGTGTCGACGAGGCGCTGACGGACGACGAGCTCGGGGCGATGCTGACGACGGCGTCGCGCGAGAGCCGCAAGCAGCGCACGAGGCAGCTCACGCCGGGGCGCTACTCGCTGATGCCGGCGGACGACGGCGCCTCCGGGCCGCGGTCCGAGCGGTGGAGCATCGGCGTGATGACGGCGGACGCGTCGTCGCGGCGCGACGCCGAGGCGACGCCGCTGCCGCGCTCGGGGCCGCGGAGCGCGGGCGCGCAGGAGCACGCGTACCGCGAGCGCGTGGCGGCCGCGGTGTCCGCGCAGCGGCCGGCGGATGCGCCGCGGTCGGAGCGGATCGGGGTCATGTCGGGGTTCGGGGCGGGGCCGTCCTCGTCGCGGCCGCGGCGCGATCCGCCGGCGCCGGGCGGCGTTGTGTACGCGCGGCGGGAGACGCCGATGCCGCCGCCGCAGCCGGCGGGGGCGTCTCTGCGGCGGGACACGCCGGTGGTGGGCTCGCAGCCGGCCGGGGGGTATCCGGCGCGGGAGATGCCGCCTGCGGCGCCGTATGCGCGGCGAGATACGCCGGCGCCGATCACGCAGCGGGCCGGGGGGTATCCGCGGCACGAGGCGCAGGCGGCGCCGCCGGGCGCGCGGCGGGAGATGCTGGCGCCGTCGTCGCGGCCGGGGGCGCCGAGCTCGCGGCCTGCGGCGCCGTCGTCGTGGCCCGGGGCGCCGAGCTCGCGGCCTGCGGCGCCGTCGTCGTGGCCGGGGGCGCCGAGCTCGCGGCCTGCGGCGCCGTCGTCGTGGCCGGGGGCGCCGAGCTCGCGGCGGGAGGCGCAAGCGGTCGCGGGGCCGCTCCGGCGGGAGACGCTCGCGCCGTCGTCGCGGCCTGCGGCCCCGGGGGCGCGGCGGCAGACGCCGGTGCCGCTCTCGCAGCGGGCGGCGGCGCAGCCACGGTACGAGGCCGCGGGCCTGCCGCCGGCGGCGGCGCCCTCGCCGCGAGAGGCGCCGGCGTCGGGCGCGCCGGGAGAGGAGGCGCGCGGGCTCTACCCCACGCCGCCGCCGCCGAGCTCGCGCTCCGCGCCGCCGTCGTCACGCAGGGCGCAGTTCCACGTCGACATCGCGCTCCTGTTCGACGAGCGCGGCCTGCCGCGATCGGACCCGCAGGAGAAGTGACGCTCGCCTGAGCAGGGCGGCGACCTGGAGCGGTGCTCAGGGCGAGAGAAGCGCCTGGAGAGCCCGCTCCGAGCGTTCGGCTCAGCTGCCGGCGCCGCCAGCGCCTCCCGCGCCGTCGGGGCCACCGGAACCGCCTGAGCCACCGGCGCCGCCCGAGCCGCCAGCGCCGTTCGAGCCGCCAGCGCCGTTCGAGCCGCCAGCGCCGCCCGAGCCGCCAGCGCCGCCCGAGCCACCGGCGCCGCCCGAGCCGCCAGCGCCGCCCGAGCCACCGGCGCCGCCCGAGCCGCCGCCTCCGCTGCCCTCTTCGCACGACGCCGCGACCGTCAGCGACAGGCTTCGGGTGAGCGGCTCCTGCCTGCTCTCGCCCCCGAGGATCGGCTCGCCCGTGTCGCTCACGACGGCGACCGTGATCGTGTGCTCGCCCTGGCGCTCCTCGGGATCGAGCGCGCCGAGGCGCACGTCGATCACGCGGCCGGCCCCGGCGCTGTTCTTCTCGCCGTCGAGGCTGAGCACCAGGTGCCCGCACTGCGTGTACGTCCCGCAGGTGCCCGGCGGGCGGAGCAGGAGCTGCGAGACGCCGACCTGGATCGGGATCGTCGGCTCGTCGGCCGAAGGGTCGGCCGAGGGCGCCCCGATGGCGACGCACGCGCCGTCCTTCGGGCTCACGATCGTGATCTCGGGCGTTCCGGTCGGGCCGGGGGCGCTCGCGGTCTCCTCGTCGCTGCAGCCGGAAGCGCCGGCGAGCCCGGCGGCGAGGACGAGCGCGAGGCGCACAACCATCGGGGATGCCATGCCGCGCGGTTTATCCGTTGGCGTGGCGCCGGGCAATCTCTTCGTCCGCGGAGGTCCCCTGCGCCTGCTCCCCCGCGGGCGGGAGCGCGCCGCCGCGCGCCTCCCGGAGGCGCTCGCCGGGTGACCGGCGGCGCGGCGGAGGCTAAGCTCGCGCGGCATGACGACGAGGCAGGAGTCGATCCAGAGCAAGCTCGTTCACGCGCTCGATCCGGTGCACCTCGATGTGGAGAACGAGAGCCGCATGCACAGCGTGCCGGCGGGCTCGGAGACCCATTTCAAGGTGCTCGTGGTGAGCGAGGCGTTCCGGGGCCTGAGCCCCCTCGAGCGCCACCGGCGCGTCAACGACATCGTGCGCGAGGAGTTCGGCGCCGGGCTGCACGCCCTGACGATCCGCGCGATGACGCCGGACGAGTGGGAGCGGCAGGGCGGCGCGGACTTCCGCTCTCCGGCGTGCCTGGGCGGCTCCAAGGCGGCGCCGGAGCCCGGCCCGAAGTCGAGCTGAGCGGCGAGGCGCGCATGGAGCTCGTCGTCGCGTTCGTCTCGGACCTGCACTTCGGCCCGCAGGCGTCGTTCGGGGGCAAGCTGCGCAAGCTCACGGGCGAGGCGCCCGCGCTCACGCGCGCCTTCGTGGAGCGGATGAACGAGGTCACGCGGCCCGATCTCGTCGTGAACCTGGGCGACGACATCGAGGACGAGGGGCCCGAGGCCGACAGGGCGCGCTACGGCGAGTGCATGGCCGCGCTCCGCGGCGTGAAGGCCGAGCTCTTTCACGTCGCCGGCAACCACGACGTCATCCACCTGAGCGAGGCCGATCTCCTGTCCGCCTGGGGCAGGCCCGAGGTGACGCGGCTCCACTACGCCTTCGACCGCGGCGGCTTCCACTTCACCGTCCTTCACACGCGCGAGCGCAAGGATCACGACGTCTCGCTGGGGCAGGAGCAGCTCGCCTGGCTCGCCGAGGATCTCGCGGCGTCGCCGCTGCCGAAGGTCGTGCTGATGCACCACAGCGCGGCCGATCAGGACCTGCGTGGCAACCGCTGGTTCGAGGGGAGTCCGCACATCTGCCTCGTGCGCGAGCGGCGCGCGATGCGGAAGCTCTTCGAGGAGCACGGCGTGCTGGCCGTGTTCAACGGCCACCTGCACTGGAACCACCTCGACGTGATCCGCGGTATCCCGTACGTGACGCTCCAGAGCCTGATCGAGAACCTCGACGACGACGCGCCGGGCCGCCCCGCCGCCGCGCACGCCGTCGCGCGCCTCGGCCCGAAGCGCATCGTGGTGGAGATCGAGGGCGCCGAGCGGGCGAGGTACCAGTTCGAACGACGGTAGGCGACGTCCCTGCGGAGACGCGGCGAGAACAGCGATGTTCTTCCTGGCTTCTCGCCCTCTCCGGCGCACGGTAGCGTTGTCTTCTCATGGCCAAGCTTCGCCTCGATTCGCGCCTCGGCATCGCTCACGTCCTCGCGCTCGCCTTGCTCGGGGCCGGTTGCGGCGACGATGCCATCTGTTCTCCAGGCGCCCTGTCTGCCTGTTTCCTCCCCGACGGGACGCTCGGCGCGCAGCAGTGCGACGAGGAGGGCACCGCGCTCGGCGCGTGCGCCCCCGTTGCGGGCGGCCCTCGACCTGGGTGCGCGCACCTGGGCGAAGCGTGCTGCCCCGCGCTCCCCGCCGAGCTCCTCGCGGGCTGCAACGCGGCCGTGAGCCAGGCGAACGACGCCGCGTGCGACGATTTCCTCGCGAGCGCCAACGCGGCCGATCTCTGCACCGGCGGGCCTGGCGAGGGCGCCGGCGGCGCGCCGGGGGGCGTCCCTCATGGCCCGATCTGCGCCGGTCTGCTCAACGAGTGCTGCGCCGCGCTGCCGGCGCAGCTCAGGGAAGCCTGCCACGCGACCGGCTTCCGCGGCAATGAGCAGCGGTGTCACCAGTTCCTGGAGAGCGACGCCAGCGACAACGGCTTTTGCACCGACATCGATCCAGCGGCCGAGAGCTGCGATTACCTGTCGGAGCGTTGCTGTCCCTCGCTCCCCGAAGGGGCGCGCGAGCGCTGCGCCGCCCTCGCCGGAGCGTCGGACGCCGCGCGGTGCCTCGACTACCTGGGAGGCGCAGCCGACGCGGGCCGGTGTCCGAGGCACGCCGAGGAGGAGCCGTTCAGCGCGGCCCCGTGCGACGCGCTGCTCGATACGTGCTGCGCGACGCTCGAGCCGGAGCTCGCCTACGCGTGCGATCTGGCCGCGATCTCCGGCGTCCATGCCCGCTGCGAGGCGTTCACCAGCTCGATCCGCGCGTTCGGCCTCTGCCTCGGCGACGGCGGCGAAGGGGGCGGGGGCGGCGGCTGCGACGACGTGTCGAGCGACGTGAACAACTGCGGGTTCTGCGGCAATGTCTGCGGCGACCAGCACGCGACGCCCTCGTGCGCGGCCGGCACGTGCTCGCTCGCCTGCGACCTCGGCCACGACGACTGCGACGGCGAGCCCGGGACCGGGTGCGAGACCGACGTCGGGAGCGACGTGAACAACTGCGGCTCCTGCGGCACGATCTGCAGCGAGCGCCACGCCGCCGCCACGTGCGTCGCGGGCGCCTGCGTTGTCGCGTGCGACGCCGGGTACGCCGACTGCGACGGCGACCCTCTCACCGGCTGCGAGGTCGCGCTCGCCTCGGACCCGTTCCACTGCGGCGCGTGCGGCAACGACTGCGCTGGCGGCCTCTGCGACGCAGGGGAGTGCAGCCCCGGCGCCATGTCGCTCGCGTCGGGCCTGGCGGTGCCCTCGGCGCTCGTCCTCGACGACAGCGCCCTCTACCTGGTCGGCTTCCAGCCCGCCGGCGGCATCGCCGTCCGCGTCGACAAGGTCTCCGGCGGCGCGACGTGCCTCGCCACCGCGGCGCCGCCCGGGTTCGGGGGGTGCAGCGCCGACCGCTTCGAGGACGTCGCCCTCATCGGCGCCGACGCCATCGTCACCGGCTCGCCCGGCGTGCTGCGGTACCCCTCGCTCGGCGGCGCCGCGATCCCCCTCACGACCTCCGTCCCTGACCCCTGGGCCGTCGTCACCGACGGCAGCGACGTCTGGTTCACCTCCCTCTCCCAGGGCGGGATCTACCGCGTCGACGCCCTCGCCAGCGGGCAACGCGCCCAGGAGATCACCGGCGTCTTCTCCGAGCCGGGGGGAGCGCTCGCGAGCGACGCGGCGCACCTCTACTGGGCCCGGACCGACGGCACGATCGTGAAGCTCCGCAAGGACGGCGCCGAGCGCCGCCAGATCGCGTCCGGTCAGGTCGTGGACACCACGAACCTCACGCCCCACTACCTCGCCGCCGACGCAGGCCACCTCTTCTGGAGCAGCCCGAACGGCCTCCTGTTCCGGCTCGCCAAGGACGGCTCCGACCTGGTGGTGCTCGCCGACGACCAGCCGAGCCCCGCCGGCGTCGCCGTCGATGCCGGTGACGCGGGCGCGGTCTACTGGGCGAACCGCGCCGGCTCGATCCGCAAGGTCCCGAAGGCCGGCGGCGACGTGACGACGCTCGCGGTCGGCCAGCTCGACGCGATCGCGATCGCGGTCGACGAGGCGTCCGTCTACTGGGCGACCCGGGCGGGGCACGTCCGCAAGATCGCGAAGTGAGCTGAACAGGGACCGGGAGACACCGCGCATGCACCATGTCGTCGAGGGCAATTCGTCGCACCGTGGTCCTGTCCGCCGCCGCCTCCGGGACGCGCCGGCGGCGCGCCTCCTCGGTGCGCTCGCCGCGCTGCTCTCCGCCGGGATGCTGGCCGGAATGGGCTGCGGTCGGGAGCCGCCGCCCTCCGCCGTCGCGCCGCCCCCCCTGGGCGCGCAGGCGAACGACGACGCGTGCGCGTGCCGCGACGGCTACTATTACAACGGCGAGCCGATCCCGGTCGAGGACACCCGATGCGACACCTTCGTCTGCGGGCGCGACCTCATCGCCTATCACTGCGTCGATCTCGGCGCGAACGACAACTGGCGCAGCTTCCCGGGGAACATGTGCGGTGATCTCTCGTGCACCGGCGCGGGCACCTTCTGCGGCGCGGACGTCGTGAACGGCGAGCCCGCGGCCCTGTACGAGTGCCCGGGCGCGGGGCAGATCCCGGTCGAATGGAAGATCTGCGAGGGGGGCTGCCGTCGCGGGGCGTGCACCGACGCTCCGACGAGCGAGTGCCCGTGCGAGGTCCCGCCCGTGGCCGGTGGCGAGCACATCCCGCGCACCTGCGGGCAACGCGTGTGTTTTCCGACCGGCGCCGGCAGCGCCGGTGCCCAGAAGGTGTGCACCGCGGACGGGTGGCAGAGCCTGGGGCTCTCGTGCTCGCAGCGCGCAGGCACATGCAACGCCTGCCGCGGCGTGCAGGACAGCTTCGGCAACGAGGTGACCACGACCGCCTGCGGCGAGACGATCTGCGGGCTCGGCCACGGCAACCGCAGCGAATGGATCTGCGGCGAGGAGGGGTGGCTCGATCTCAACCGCCCCTGCGAGCCGGGCAAGCCGGAGGACGAGGGCGCGGAGTTCGGCCGCTGCCCGGAGCAGTTCCAGGACAAGGACGGCACCTGGAAGTCGGTTGAACGGGGCCAGACCTTCTGCGGTGATCAGGTCTTTCGCAGCCCGTGGAACAACGACCTCGCACGGAGCCTGGGCGAGCCCTTGATCCGGATCAAGGGCAAGGCGACGCAGCTCTTCGCCTGCCCGGGGCCGGGCGCGCGCCCGGTGCCTTACGAGGACTGCTCCGCGCTCGGCGGCACCGGGGAGTGCAAGCCCGTGCGGGAGCTGCCGGCCATGCATTATCACGAGGCCACGGGCGCGCTGCCCCAGGACGGCGCGCGGACGATCCGCGACTGGGACCGCTGCGACCAGGCGTGCCCCACGACGGCCGACGCGTACTATGCCGTCGCGGAAGGGGGGCCGGGCGGCGAGAACCTCTGCCGCCACAAGTTCTGCGGGCAGCACGGGGTCACCGGTCGCGTCGGGACCTTGTACCACTGCGCCTACGACGACTGGTCGTACTGCCCGCCTTCGGCGGAGTCGACGAGCGCCGTCGTGGGCCGTCCCGTGCCATACGAGGAGTGTTCCGCGGCGTGCCTTCCGCGCGATGCCAGGAGCCAGCACGACGTGTGTGACGCCCGATCGGATCAGGAGCCGTTCGGCATCCCGGATCCGGCGCCGGAGCCGAGCCCCTCGTCGCGCTGCGACGCGATCGTCGATTACCAAGGGAACGATGTCCCCGTGACGTCGCGGCGGCGCGGCGCCAGCGTCTGCGCCCGCGGCGGGCAGGTGTTCGAGTGCCGCGATCGGCAGCTCTACCGCCCCGACGGCTGGCACGCCACGGGGATCTCGTGCGGCACGGCGTGCGGGATCTGCGGCCCCGACCCGTACAAGGTCCAGAGCTCGTTCTGCAAGTCGATCACGGACTTCTTCGGCAACACGTGCAGCGGCATCACCGCCGATCCGGAGGTGATCCTGTGCAACAACGACGATGACGTCCTCTTGAACAACCCTGCGTACTGCGGTCACAACCCGAGCCTTAACGCGACGGGTGATCCGTGGATGCTCTACACCTGCAAGGCGTACTGCGAGCGCGAGGACGGGGCGCAGTCGCGCTGGGTGCCCTGCGAGGGGCACGAGGGCGACGGCCGGGGCGGGCGCGAGAGGACGCGCACGTACCGCTTCGACCACGCCGTTTACTGTCCGATGGGGTGCACGATCAACGACCGGGTGAACGACGCGTGCCGCGCCCCCACGGGGGCGCTCCGGTTCCCGTTTCCCGATCACAGGATGATCCAGAACATCGGTCACAAGCCGGACTGGGCAGAGGGCCGGCACCTCGGCGAGGACATCGCCAGGGCGAGCGGCCGGACGGACGGCACGTATGTCTTCCCGATCGCCCCGGGCAAGCTCCTGCGGGCCGGCATCAACTGCTCGCAGTACCTCGGCATCGCGCTCGTCGAGCACCGCTTCAAGGAGGACGGCGAGGAGCGACGGTTCTGCTCGTTCTACGGGCACCTCGACGTGGACGAGCTGGCGATGACCCTGGTGGGACAGGACATCGGCACCGACACGCCGCTCGGGAAGATCGCCTACTGGGACGATATCCCGAGGCAGCACAACCTTCACTGCGCGGACAAATGGACGGAGTGCCCGGCGGACGACAGCTTCCCCTGCAATGCGGGCAACTCGCACCTGCACTACACGGTGCTCTCCGACGCCGAGTGCGCGCGCTTCGAGGACGGCGGCGGCGCGCCGCTCGGGTACGACGGCTGCGGCACCCAATCGACGGTCGGGTACCTGGACAAGGAGACCCGGGTCGAGTCCTACACTGCGCTCGACGCCACCTGCACGAACCCGATCTCGCGCATCGACGGGTACATCTCCCCGGAGTGGTTCGTGACCTCTCGCGTCCATTGATCGCGGGGACGCCGGGGCCGGGGGCGGAAGCGATCGGCGTTACCGCGCAGCCGGGCGCGTGGGACCAAGCCGTCTCCGTGCGGCGGGGCGCGACGCGAGTTCGGCCATCGACAGGAGGGCCTGCGAGGTGACACTACGTGTGTCCAGGCGTTTACAGGAGGGCCTGCGAGGTGACACTACGTGTGTCCAGGTGTTTACAGGAGGGCCTCCGAAGTGACACTACGTGTGTCCAGGCGTTTACAGGAGGGCCTCCGAAGTGACACTACGTGTGCCCGTTGGCTCACAGGAAAACCCTCGGTGGGCTTCAGCGGTTCGCCACGCGCGCCGTCCCGCGGGGGCGCGCGCGTCCCTTTCGTGCCTCCAGGGCGATCGGCCGGCGCGGTGGCTCGTGTTTGGCCTCGCCCGTGCCGCCACGGGTGGTCCCTGCGCCGGCGTGGCGCCGTCCCGCGTCAGGTACGCCGGGCGCGCTTGCGCGCCGGGGGGCGACGCGCCGGGGACACGCGCGGGCCGCCGTCACCGAGCACCTCTTGCGGCGTCGGCGCCGTGAGCACCCGCGTGGTGCACGTGACGAGGGTCGCCTCGTCCGCGGCGAGGATGCGGGCGCTCACCTCGGCCGGCACCGAGCCGAACCGGGCCGTGAGCACCTCCAGCAACGTCTGCGCACGCCCCTGTACCCGCCCCTGTACCCGCCCCTGCGCTCGCCCCTGCGCTCGCCCCCTACGCTCGATCTCGTCCAGCTCCGTCACGATGGCCTCCTGGGCCTGTGGGCCCACCGCCTTCTCCAGGATCCCGCCGATCTTCTGCACGCTCAAGCGCTCGTGCGTGGCCAGAAGATAGCGCAGGAGCGCCTCCAGCGCAGCGAGGCCGCTCGGCGCCCGCAGCACCTCGTCCAGCGCCGCCGCCACGTGGCCGATCTCCCGCTCCAGCCGCGCGTCGTCGCCGGACACGGACAGGCACCACAGCACCACCTTGCCCAGCGCCGTCAGCGCCCCCTCCACCACGTCGCCGGCCCGCCCGGCGCTGACGTCCACGAGGAGCAGCTCGAAGCAGGGAATGTGCGGCAGGAGAGCCGCCCGCTCCGGTCCCCTGGCCGCGACGATGTCCTGGAAGGCCCTGGCCGCCGTCCACCCCGTATCGCTGTGGTGGATCAGCACCGGCATGATCGGCGGCAGCTCCGTCAGCCTCGGCCGATCGCGGGTGATCCGCTCCCACAGGCGCATCATGTAGAGGCCCATGCGGAAGACCATCAGCGCCTCGACGTCGCGCTGGTGCTCGACGATCACATAGAAGTAGATGCGCCCCGCGCCCATGCGGGCCGAGAGCACCAGGTCGCTGTGGCGGCTGCGCAGCGCGCGGTCCACGAAGCTGCCCTTCTCGATGCACAGCGTGCTCCAGCGCACGGCCGCGACCACCGGCTGCGGCAGCGCGGCCTTGAGCAGGCCAAGGGCGTGCTCGCGCTGAGAGAACGTCCACTGGAACAGCGCATCATGGGGAGAGGTCAACGCACGCTTGCGCGGCGACTTCGGCATGAAGCAACCCTCGATGACCGAGGCGCGAAAGGCAAGTCTGCGACAGGAAATACGATGCGCACACGAGCGGTTGAGCCGTTCAGAGTGGCATTACGCGATATCCGACGATCTCGTTTCGCAATCCGGTATCGCCGCGCTCATCGCGCGGATTCGGTCGCTCATCTCTCGCCATTACGAACAAGCCTTTCGCGGCGTCACACAAAGCGACCGCTGCCGCAGATCGTCCCGCGGTGAGCCACGGCGACCTCCGGCCGAACCTCACGCCACGTCCTCGCGCCCGACCCCACGCGCGACGGCGCCCCCTCCCATCACCTCATCGGCGCATCGGGATCGCTGGCGCGGCGAGCTCTGCTCTCGGCGAGCCCCGCTCTCGGTGCCCCTCTCCTCAGGCCGGGTCGGGCGGGATCGGCAGCACGCGCTCGACGAGGTAGCGCAGGATGTCCTGGGGCGTGATGATCCCGACGAGACGTCCGTTGCGCACGACCGGCAGATGGTGAATCTGGTTCTCGCGCAGCAACGTCATCACGTCGTCGGTGGGCATGAACTCGTCCACGGAGATGGGCGGGGTGCTCATCACGTCCGCGGCCGTCATGCCCTCGTACTCCGCGCGCAGGAGCGCGCCCAGGAGATCCGTCTCGCTCACGAACCCGACGACGCGGTGGCCCTCGTCGATGACCGGCGCGCCGCTCAGGTTCTCGTTGGCGAAGAGCTGCAACATGTCGGTGACCGGCGTGCCCTGCTCCAGCGCGATCACGCGCTCGGTCATCAGATTGCGCGCATGCCCCTTCATGGTCTGCGCCATGTAATGATCGCGCCGCAGCGGCGTCAAGGGTGCACCGACGCGGCGCCCCGAGCAGTCCGTCCGTCAGCACGCACAGCGCGCGTTGGCCCTACATGAAGATACGCAGGCGACCGTCGGGACCTGCCGGACGCATGACGCCGCCCGCCGCACAGACCCGCTCGCGGCGCCTCAGGGCTTCGCGGAGCAGACGGACTCGTCGTCTTCCTCCTGTACCTCCCGGCATCTCTTTCTCCCACGGCACCGGCCCCGGCAGCCGACAGGAAGGCGGGGAGAACGACGGCGCCGTCGACCGCTCCGGCAACTCCCGCGTGACGCGCGCGCCCCCGGGGAAACCTCCCCGAAGGAAGGTGCGTATCCGCGTCAGGACTTCACCTCACCCACATCGATTCTCCGTCCCCGGTGCGGGCGTCGTCGGCCATGGCGCCGTGGACAGAGCGGGTGTGGCGCAATGACAGAGCGATCGCCTCTCGACACAAAAAAAGAACCCGTTGCGTGCGCGTCGGTCTTTGCCAGTCGGGCTATCAGTGACATCTTACCATTTGTCGCTGTAGCGAAGATGGCCTGCACCGCCGCGCCGGCCCGCAGACATCTTCGCGGACCGTGCAGTTGAACCAACATGTACGCACCGGCCGTCGAGGCGCGCCCCCATGGCGCGCGCCTCGACGCCGGTCGTTTCGGACGCTCATGGGTCAACGCCCATGGGCCTCCAGGGGGGCACGTCGTTCATGGAGCATTCGCCGAAGCTCGCCGCATTCGTCCTGGCCGTCACCGCGCTCTCCGCGAGCGCGTGCGTGGCCTCGCTCGACCCGGAAGCCCCGGCAGAGCACGCGGAGGACACCGCGTCGCAGGCCGTCCGGACGCACAACGCGCTGACGTCGAACGCGCTGACGTCGAACGCGCTGACGGCCGACGTCATGACGTCGAGCGCGCTGACGTCGAGCGCGCTCACCGCCGAGGCGCTCTCGGCGAGCGCGCTCACCGTCGAGGCGCTCCGCGACCCGGCGGCGCGCACCCTGCTGAAGTACATCGCGAGCTGCGCGCTGCCCGCAGGCGAGCGCCTCACCGTCGCGGTCGACGGCGTCAGGCTCTCGTTCCCGGGAGAGCTCGGCCTCGCGCCGGCCTGGGGACAGGAGGGCGGCTCGTGCGACGGCGCGTGCCGGAGCTGGGTCAGCGGCTGCGTCCTCGCCCGCGTCAACTACCTGGGCCAGAAGGTGAACATCTCCGTGCGCGGAGACCGCGACGAGCTCGAGGCCGACAAGGCCGAGCGCGCCGCGTTCCCCACGCGAGAGGCGACATACTACGGCGACATCTTCGCGGAGCAGCCCGTCTACCAGGCCTGCCTCCCGCCCGGGGCCTCCGCCATCCCCCGCGTCTGCGGGCCCTCGCTCGAGGCGTGCGCCATCGAGATCGCCGGCCCGTGCGACGCGCTGTGCGATGAGCCGACCGACGACGGCAGCTTCCCGAACTGCCGCGGCGCGGTCCGCCGCCCCTCGGGCAAGCTCGCCGCCGGGAAAACGCCGCACGCCGGCTCGGTCACCGTCTTCCTGCGCTGACGTGGGCTACGCGGAGGTCATCGCGGGGCGCTTCGTCGTCGAAGGAGAGGCCGCCTCCGGAGGGATGGGCACCGTCTACAGGGCGCACGACCGCGTCGGCGGCGCGGCGGTCGCCCTCAAGATCGTCCGCCTGAGGAGCGCGATCCAGATCGAGCGGTTCGAGCGGGAGGCCGCGCTCCTCGCCGCGCTCGTCCACCCCGGGATCGTGCGCTACGTCGCGCACGGGAGCACGCCGGCAGGCGACCGCTACCTCGCCATGGAGTGGCTCGACGGCGAGGACCTCGCCGCCCGCCTCGCGCGCCGCTTCCTGCCCGCGAGCGAGGGGCTCTCGCTCGTGCGCCGCGCCGCCGACGCCCTCGCGTTCGCGCACGCGCGCGGCATCGTCCACCGCGACATCAAGCCGGGCAACCTGTTCCTCCCCGGCGGGGACGCCGCGCGGGTCAAGCTCGTCGACTTCGGCATCGCGCGGCCCAGCGCCGAGGCGGGGCGCGTCACCGTCACCGGGGGCGTCCTCGGCACCCCCGGGTACATGGCCCCGGAGCAGATCGAGGCCAGGACCGCGCCCGATCCGCGCAGCGACGTGTTCTCCCTCGGGTGCGTCCTGTTCGAGTGCCTCACCGGCCGCCCCGCCTTCGCGGGCGCGAGCCCGATGGCCGCGCTCAGCGACCTGCTCCTCAAGGAGCCGCCCCGCCTCCGCGACCTGCGCGCGGACGCGCCCGCGCCGCTCGATCAGCTCGTCGCGCGCATGCTGTCCAGGGCGCCCGGCGAGCGACCGCGCGACGCCGCCGAGGTCGCGGCCGAGCTCGACCGGATCGCGGCGCTGGACGGCGCGTGGACCGCGCCCCCGGACGCGCCGACGCTCTCCGGGAGCGTGCCCCCGGACGCGCCAGCCCTCCCGGACGGCGCGGGCGCGCCGGCGCGCGGCGTCGCCTCCGGCTCCGGCGAGCGCGTCGCCCTCACCCTGGGCGAGCAGCGCCTCGTGAGCCTGATCTTCCTCGGCGAGGCCGACCACGGCGCGGCCCAGGCGCCGCGGTCGGCCGCGCGGTCCGCCCTGCAGGCAGCGGGCCTCCCGGGGGACCCGTCGCGCGAGCCGCCGCCCAGCGCGCCCGGATCACGGCCGCCCGCGTCGAGCGCGCGCGCCGCGGAGATCCGCGCGCTGGTCGAGCTCCACGGCGGCCGGCTCACGCAGCTCGCGCCGGGCGCGCAGCTCGTCATGATGTCCGGCCCCGGCAGCGCCGTGGACCGCGCCGAGCGCGCCGCCCAGTGCGCGCTGGCCCTCCGCGCCGAGCTGCCGGGCGCGGCGCTCTGCGTGATCACCGGGCGGGGCGTCCTCTCGGCGGGGCTCGTCGAGGGCGACGTCATCGATCGCGGCGTCGCCGAGCTCCGCGCCGCGCGGGGCGCGCGCGAGGCGCGCGCCGTCCGCCTCGACCGCGCGACCGCCGACATGCTCGGGCCGCGCTTCGTCATCGCGCGCGCCGAGCGCGACGCACGCACCGCGCGCGGCGACGGCGATGACGGCGACGACCTCCGCGCGCCCGACGAGGCGCTCGTCCTGTCCGGCGAGCGCGCCGTCGACGAGGTCGCCCCCGCGCTGCTCGGGAAGCGCACGCCGTGCGTCGGCCGCGCCCGCGAGCTCTCGATGCTCCACGGCGTGCTCTCCGGCTGCATCTCCGAGTCGCTCGCGAGCGCGGTGCTCGTCCTCGGGCCGCCCGGCGCCGGCAAATCCCGGCTCCGCCTGGAGCTGTTCGCGGCGCTGCGGCGGCAGGACCAGCCGATCGAGATCCTCTGGGGCCGCGCCGACTCGGGCTCGGCGGGCTCGCCGTTCGGCATGATCGCCGACGTCCTCTGCCGGGCCGCCGGCCTGCGCGAGCGCGACCCGACGCGCGCGCGGCACCGCAAGCTGAAGCAGCGGCTCGGGCGCCACCTCGGCGGCCCGGAGCTCGAGCGCGCGGCCGCGTTCCTCGGCGAGGTCGCCCGCGCGCCGTCGCCCGAGCACGCGCGCCTCCTGCGGGCGGCGCGCCAGAGCGCCGCCGGCATGAGCGACGGCGTGCGCGCCGCGTGGGAGGACTGGCTCGCGGCCGAGTGCGCGGCGCGCCCGGTGCTCGTCGCGCTCGAGGACCTGCACTGGGGCGACGCCGCCACCGTGCGCCTGCTCGACGCGACCCTGCGGAACCTCCGCGAGCTGCCGCTCATGCTGCTCGCGCTCGCGCGCCCCGACGTCCACCGGCAGTTCCCGAGCCTGTGGGCCGAGCGCGAGGTGCAGACGATCAAGCTCGGCCCGCTGCCGCGCCGCGCGGGCGCGGAGCTCGTGCGCGCCGCCCTCGGCGCGGCGGTGCCGGAGGGCGTGGCGGCGCACCTCGTCGAGCGCGCCGGCGGCAACCCGTTCTATCTCGAGGAGCTCATCCGGGCGGTCGCGAGCGGCAACGGGGAGGTCCTGCCCGACTCGGTGCTCGGCACGGTCGAGGCGCGGCTCGACGCCGAGGGCAACGAGGGCAAGCGCGTGCTCCGGGCGGCCAGCATCTTCGGCGATCGCTTCTCGAAGCGCGGCGTCGCGGCGCTGCTCGGCGGCGAGGAGCGCCTCAACGACGTCGAGGCGTGGCTCTCGGCGCTCGCGGAGCGCGAGCTCGTCGCGCCGGTCGGCCTGCCCGCCGGCCTCGGCGACGCCGCCGACTACGTCTTCCGCCACGCGCTCGTCCGCGAGGCCGCCTACGCCATGCTGACCGAGCGCGATCGCGCCCTCGGCCACCGCCTCGCGGCCGCGTGGCTCGAGCGGAGCGCGTCGGCCGACCCGCGGGTCGTGGCCGAGCACTTCCGGCGCGGCGGCGAGCCCGATCGCGCGGTGCGCTGGTACCGGCGCGCCGCCGAGCAGTCGCTCGAGGCGAACGACCTGCGCGCCGCGATCGAGCGCGCCGCGTGCGGCGAGGCGTGCGGCGCGGCGGGCGAGGACCTCGGCGCGCTCCGGCTGGTCGCGGCCGAGGCCAACATCTGGGAGGGCGACCTCGCCGCCGCCGAGGGGCTCGGCGCGTCGGCGGCCGAGCTGCTCCCGGCCGGCTCGCCCGGGTGGTTCCGGGCGATCACCCAGGTCGCCGCCGCCGCCGGGAAGCTCGGCGCGGTGGACCGCGTGGCGCGGTGGGCCGCCGTCGCCGAGGGCCTTTCCGCGGCGCGCCACGGGGGCGCGGCGCCGCCGCCCGAAAGCGGCGTCGCGCAGCCCTCCAGCGCATCGGCGACGCCGCCGTCGTCCAGCAGGGCCGGGGCGACGCCCTCCAGCGCATCGGCGACGCCGCCGTCCAGCGGGGCCGGCCTGCGCCGCGCCCGGATCGCGTGCCTCTGCGAGTGCGGCGCGCAGCTCGTGTTCGGCGGCCGCTACGCCGAGGCCGACGCGCTGCTCGCGCGCGTCGACGAGGACCTCCGCGCGCCCCCGCCGCCGGACGCCGAGCTCGTCGCCATGGCGCAGCAGCTCCGCGCGATCCGCGCCTCGGCCGGCGGTGACCCGGAGGCGTGCCTCGAGGGGCTGGAGGCGGCGCTCGCGGCCTTCGAGCAGGCCGGGGACCGGCGCAGCGCGTGCGTGATCGGCGCGAACCTCGGCTTCATCTACGCCGAGCTCGGCGAGCTCGGGGCGGCCGAGTCCGTGCTGCGCGCCGCCCTCGAGGCCGCCGACCGGCTGGGGCTGCGCGAGCTCGCGACCGTGGCGATGCACAACCTCGGCCACGTGCTCGGGCAGCTCGGCAAGCTCGACGAGGCGCAGCTCGTCGAGCGGCGCGCGGTGGAGGCGTTCCAGCAGCGGGGCGACCTCCGCATGGAGGGCGTGGCGCGGACCTACCTCGCGAAGATCGCGCTGCTCTCGGGCGACGCCGCGACCGCCGAGCGGGAGGCGCTCGCGGCCGAGGCGGCGCTGCACGTGGCCCCGCGGCTGCGCGCGCCCGCCGTGGCGGTGCGCGCGCGCGCGCTGCTCGCGGCGGGCGACGTCGCGGCGGCGCTCGGCGCCGCGCGGGCGGCGTTCGGCGAGCTCGCCGCGCTCGGGTCCCTCGAGGAAGGCGAGTCGCTCGTGCGGCTCGCGTACGCCGAGGCGCTCGCGGCGTCCGGCGCCCACCGCGAGGCGGCGGCGGTGTTCGCGGAGGCGAGGGAGAGCCTGCTCGCGCGCGCCGACCGGATCGCCGACCCCCGGCGGCGCGAGCGGTTCCTGACCGCGGTGCCGGAGAACGCGCGCGTCGTCCGGGGCGGCGCCGCGGCGACGGACGACGGCGCCACGCAGGCGGGCGAGGGGAGCCCTCCGCGCGCAGCACGGGCGTCCTAGCCCCCGGGAGCCCGCCGCCGCGCTGATGGTCTGTCGCCTCGCCTGGACCGGCGCGACACGTGAGAGGGAGGACACGTGTCTGCCGATTGTCCAGGATGGACGAGTTGCTTGTCGCGCTGAGAGCCTGTGAGTTCTGCTTGATTCGAATTAAAAAAATACTCTATCAGAGGTGACAGGTGATCAGACGAGCTCATTCCAGCAACTCAAGCGCTGTACTACCTCCCACCGTCACAACCGCTCGAAATCGAGAGAGAGTCGAGAGAAAACGAGGGACCGGGCGTCGATTGCGGATTGACGCATTGCGCTGTGCGGCAGGAGCGCTCGTGGCGCTGCTCTCGCAAGGATGCATTGCGTCGACGGATGAGCCGGTGGCGGCGGAGGGCGCCGAGATCGGCGAGGGCGCGCTGGCGTTGGAGAGCTACGCGCAGACGCGGTATCCGATCGTGCTCTGTCACGGAATGGCGGGCTTCAAGGCCATGTTCGGTGTGGTCGACTACTTCGGCGGGGTCGCGTCGACGCTGCGCTCCGGCGGAGCGGAGGTGTACGCCACGGCGGTGCCCCAGTTCGACAGCACCGAGGCGCGGGGGGAGGCGCTGCTCGCGCAGGTCGAGGACATCGTGGCGCGCACCGGGAGCGGGAAGGTCAACCTGATCGGGCACAGCCATGGAGGGCTCGACGTCCGGTATGTCGCCGCGGTGCGGCCCGATCTCGTCGCGTCGGTCACCACCATCGGCTCGCCGCACCAGGGGGCCGAGCTCGCCAGCTATCTCCAGGAGAACCTTCGGGACGGCGGGGTCGCGCAGGGGGCCCTCTCGTTCCTCGCCAACAGCCTCGGCGCGGTGCTCAGCCTGCTCAGCGGGCGCTCGACGCCTCAGGACTCGATCGCCGCCGTGAGGTCGCTCTCCGCCGAGGGGATGCGCGCGTTCAACGCGCGTTATCCGGCCGGGCTGCCCGCCAGCCGCTGCGGGCAGGGCGCCGGGGAGGAGAACGGCGTGCGCTTCTTCTCGTGGTCGGGGACAGGGATCCTCACCAGCATCGTCGATCCGACCGACCTGACGCTCGGCCTCATCTCGAAGCTGTATTCGGAGTCGAACGACGGGATGGTGGGCAGGTGCAGCTCCCACTTCGGAGAGGTGATTCGCGACGATTACGGGATGAACCACCTCGACGAGGTCAATCAGCTCTTCGGATTCATCAACCTGTCTGGCCCGAACCCGAAGTCCGTGTTCCGGTCGCACGCGAGCCGGCTCAAGAACGCCGGCCTCTGAGCCGCGGAGGGCGTCATGGAGCGGCGTGGGAAGAGGAGACTCGCCGCGGCGATGGCGTTCGCCGCGCTGATCGGCGCGGGGTGGCTCGCCGCGGGCGAGCGGCAGCGGCCGACGCCCGCCGCCCGGTCGAGCGGGGCGGCGGCGTCCTCCCGGCGGAAGGGCGTGGTGCCGGCGCTGTCGGTGTCGCCGGCCCCCGCGCGCGTCCGGCGGGCGCTGGCGGTGTCGCGCGCGCCTGCGGCGCCGGAGGCGGCGCCCGCGCCGCCCTCGCTCCGCGGCGCGGACGTCGACGGCGCGGTGATCGTCGACGCGCACGGCGACCTCGTCATCGGCCCCGAGATCCTCGCGCTGTTCGACCACTTCCTCAGCGCCACCGGCGAGGAACCGGCGGCGGTGATCAGGGCCCGCATCGTCGCGGCGATCCGGGAGCGGGCCGGGGGGCGGGCGGCGGACCAGGCGATCGCGCTGCTCGATCGGTACCTCGACTACCGCGAGGCGGCCAGCGCGGAGCTCGTCGCGCCGGAGGCCGATCCGGCGGCGCGGCTCGCCGCGCTGCGCGAGATCCGGCGCGCGCACTTCGGCGAGGAGGCCGCGACGCAGCTCTTCGGCGACGAGGAGCGGGAGGGGGAGGCGGCGATCGCGCAGGCCCGCATCCTCGCGGACGCGACCCTCTCGCCCGACGAGCGCGACGCGCGGATCGCGGAGGTCGAGGCGACGCTCCCCGAGGACGTCCGCGAGGCGCGGGAGGCGGCGGTGCGCCCGCTCGCGCAGCAGGCCGAGGAGCAGGCGCTCCGGGAGGCGGGCGCCTCCGACGAGGAGCTCCACGCGCACCGGGTCGCGACCGTGGGCGCCGAGGCGGCGGACCGGCTCGCGGCGCTCGACCGGCAGCGGGCGGCGTGGCAGCAGCGCGTCGACGCCTTCGCCGGCGCGCGCGCCTCGATCGAGGCGACCGTGGCCGATCCGGAGGCGCGGCGCGAGGCCGAGGAGGCGCTGCTCGCGGGCGCGTTCACGCCCGAGGAGCGGCTGCGGGTGCGGGCTATCCTGGATCTACCGCCGTGACGAGGGGCGCGGCTACATCGCGCCGTGGATCGAGAGCCCGACTCCGTCGGGCCTGACGAGCGGGGCTGCGCCTATCTGGAGCACGCGGCCGTGCTGCATCGGCACGCGCACCCGCGCGGGCATGGCGACGCCGCCGAGCAGCATTCCGAGGCCGACGGCCTGCCCGACGCCGAGGACGGAGAGGCCGATCGCGCCGGCCGCAGAGGGATTCGCGGTGCCGAGGTGGATCCAGGGACCGGCGAGGGGGATCATCAGCGAGGCGGGGCTGTGCGCGCGCTGATCGCGGCGCGGGGCGAGGAAGCACGCGTGCTTGGTGCACTGCGCCGCCATCCGGGCGTGCGGCTGCTCCAGGGAGAGGCCGGCGGCGGCGATCGCGGACGCGGTCCAGAAGCCGCCCAGGGTCGACGCGCCTGCGACGATCCAGCGCCGCTTCTGGGGATTCGCGGCGTACCTGGCGGGCGCGGACGACTGCGCGGCCCGCTGCGGCCCGAGGCTGCCTTGCGTCGACGCCTGAGGCGAGATGGCCTGTCGTGTCGCGCCGGCCGCGGAGGCGCTGGAGATGCCGAGACAGAGGCCGATCCCGAGGAGCCCGGCGAGCCCCTGGACGACGCCTCTCCCCCTTGTTGACCTACGGCCGTTTCTCCCCGTCTTCGAATTCCGCATGATCCCCTCCCGGTGCCACAACGCGCACCTGCGCGGGAGAGAGCAAGCTCCGGGCCCCACTGGGGATGACCGGAGCGAAGATCGGAGCGAGAGCCATGGATCCGGTCGATAGAAGCATGGAGAGCGCGGAGGCCCAGAGAGAGGGAGCAGAAGCTCCCCGTGAAGCTTCCGAGATCCTCGGTGACTCGGTGATCTCGGGTCGCGTGTTCTCCGGCGCCCTTGACGTCGTTCACGTCTTGCCGGTTCAACGCCTCCTCCGTCGCGCACCGCCCTCGCCATGGTCCGGTTCCCGTCCCGGTGGAACGGGACTCCCCGTGGGGAAACCCGAGCCGCGCTGGAGGGGGCGAGGTGCTTGACTTTCGAGAAGACCTATGGAGTTTCTCTCCCGGATGCACGCGATCCATCGACTCGTGACACGGTGGCCACGCGCGCTCCGTTGTCTCATGAGCATCTCGTGCGCTGGCCTCCTCGGGTGCGACGACGCGCGAGAGCCAGCGCCGGTCGCCGCCGCGCCGGGCGGGATGCCGCTGCACCACATGACCGCGGCGGAGTACAACACCACCGTCGCCCACCTCCTCGGGACGAGCCTGCGGCCGGCGGACGGCTTCCCGGCCTCGGGCGCGAAGGGCTTCGACGCGAACGCGAGCGCGCTCGCGAGCCTGCCGCCGGTGCTGTTCCAGGGGTACTACGACGCCGCGAGGAAGCTCGCCGCCGACGCGTTCTCGAGCGAGGCGCAGCGCGCGAAGATCCTCGTGTGCGACCCGGCGCAGGCCGCGGACGCCGGGTGCGCGCGCGACATCATCGAGCGCTTCGGGCTGCGCGCCTTCCGGCGCCCGCTCGAGGCGGCGGAGGTCGAGCGCTACGTGGCGCAGTACACCCACGCGCGCGCCGCCCTCGAGATGCCCCCCGTCGAGGCGGTGCAGCACGTCGTCCGCACCCTGCTGACGTCGCCGCATTTCCTCCTCAGGATCGAGCTCGGCCCCGACTCGGCGCGCGCGCCGGGCGCCCTCAACGGCTTCGAGATCGCGTCGCGCCTCTCGTACCTGCTCTGGAGCTCGCTCCCGGACGAGGCGCTCTTCGACGCGGCGGGGCGCGACGAGCTGGCCACGGAAGGCGAGCTCCTCCGACAGGTCGATCGCATGCTGGCCGACCCGAAGAGCGCCGCGTTCTTCCAGAACTTCTTCGGGCAGTGGCTCGGGACCCGCACGCTCCCCAGCCACACCGTCGATGCCACGCTGTTCCCCCTGTGGAATCAGGAGCTCAAGGGCGCCATGATCGACCAGGCCAACGCGTTCTTCGCCGAGGTCACGACCGGCGAGCGCACCTGGGCCGAGCTCCTCACGGCGCCCCACCCGGACAGCCCGCTGATCGCCCCGCTCCTCGCGAACGATCCCGAGGGCGTGCGGCGCGGGTTCCTCACGCTCCCCGCGTTCCTCACGCTGTCGTCGCACGCGGATCGGACCTCGCCCACGTCCCGCGCCAAGACGATCCTGGCGCAGCTCTTCTGCGTGCCCATGGCGCCGCCCGCCAACATGGATATCCCGGAGCTGGGCGCCGCGGGCGGGGACTCGGTCCCCATCGACAACGTCCGGAAGAAGCTCGAGAAGCACCGCGAGTCCCCCGACTGCGCGAGCTGCCATGATCTGCTCGACCCGATCGGGCTGAGCCTCGAGAACTTCGACGCGATCGGCGCCTACCGCGCCGAGTACCCGAACGGCGACCCGATCGACGCGACCGGCGTGTACGACGGCGCGGCGTTCGAGGATGTCACCGGCCTCGTGCCGGCGCTCCAGGAAGCCGCCCGGACCGGGACATGCCCCACAGAGCAGCTCTTCGCCTACGCCCTGCGCCGGAGCCCGACGCGCGAGGACAGGCCCGAGATCGCGGAGATCACCGCGCGCTGGGGCGCCGGCACGGTCGCCGCGCTGGTGAAGCAGGTGGTGACGAGCGAGGCGTTCCGGCTCCGCCACGCGAAGGGGAGGGCCCAGTGACGCGGCGACGGCTGTCCGCGTCGTCTCCGCGCCGCGCCGGGCGCGAAGGAGCGATGTGCACATGAAGCGGCGACTGTCGCGCCGGGCCTTGCTGCGGGGCGCGGGCGTCTGCCTGGCGCTGCCGTGGCTCGAGAGCCTCGAGCCGCGCGGGGCGCGCGCGGGGGAGGCCGGCACCCCGAAGCGATTCCTGCTCTGCACCTTCCCGAACGGGGCGCCCCATCACTGGTGGGAGACGGCGCCGGCGTTCGGCAAGACGCTGGAGGGCGCCGACTTCAAGCTGCCGAGGGTGCTCGAGCACTTCGCGCCGGTGAAGTCGAAGATGCTCATGATCAGCCGCCTCGGCAACTACACGTGGAGCAAGGAGCTCAGGCCCTACATCGAGCCTTCCCACTCGCGCCTCACGGCCGCGCTGTCGACCTGCGTGGACGCCGACGAGCTCGGGCGGGAGCTCGGCCAGGACCTCGGCGAGTGGGTGGGCAACGGCGTCTCGGTCGACCAGATCATCGCGCAGAAGGCGGGCCCGCTGCAGGCGACCCGCGTCCCGTCGCTGCAGACGGGGCTCGGCGTCAAGCCCGGCTTCTTCGACGAGCGCAGCTACGCCTACAACCAGGCGATCTCCTGGAAGAGCCCGCGCGAGCCGCTGAAGCGCTCGGTGAACCCGAAGGCGGTGTTCGACGCGCTGGTCAACGCGGGCGCGGCGTACGCGGAGCCCGCGGCCGGGCAGACCGCCGCGCAGGCCAGGATCGAGGCCGCGCGCCGCGCGGCGACCGAGAAGAGCGTGATCGACGCCGTGCTCGCGGACGCGAGCTCGCTGATGAACCGGGTCGGCGCGGAAGATCGCCAGATCGTCCAGCAGTACCTCGACGCGCTGCGGGAGACCGAGAAGAACGTGACCCGCGTCCAGGCGACGATGACCGGCTGCACCCCCGTCCGCGAGCCCGGGGTCGTCCCCGAGCCGCCGGGCCCGGAGGAGGGGCTGAACGAGAACGACAGCACCGAGGCCGGCGAGTACAGGCACGACGACCACGCCAACGTGATGATCGATCTGATCGTCATGGCCATTCAATGCGACGTGACCCGCGTCGTCACCCACATGCTCGACGACTCGCGGTCCGAGTTCGAGTACCGGTGCATCCCGGAGGACGTCCGCGCGAAGGTGGGACTCGAGTACAGGGCAGAGAGCAGCCTGCACTTCCACGCTTCCCAGCACCTCGCGGGCAACCTCGACCGCGCGACCGAGGACGGCAGATACAGGATCATCGAGGAGAGCAACCTCGATTTCGCGGCGATCAACTGCTGGCTCGGCCAGAAAACAGCGCAGCTCGCGCAGCGGCTCGACGCGATCCGCGAGGGCGACGGGACGGTGCTCGACCACTCCGTCATGGTGTACATGAGCGAGATGCGCACGCACGATCACGACGCGTACGACCTGCCCATCGTCCTCCTGGGCGGCGACGGCGTCTTCCTGAACGACGCGCACGTCGCCTACGACCCTGTCGGGAGCGACCGCCAGCTCCGCGATCTCTGGTTCACGATCATGAACCAGTACTACGGCCTCGGCGTCGCCTCGTTCGGCGACGATCGGCGCGGGGAGCCGAACGCGCTCCTCGAGGAGATCCTCCGGTAGCGGGCCTCGATCAGGCGAGAGCCGGTTCGCGGCTACCGTCGGTGGCCCGCCCAGCTCGCGGGAAGATCAGCAGTGGACGAGTCAGGTCTGGTGTCCCTGCATGATCGTGAAAGACGCAAGGCGAGCGAGCGCGGCCGCGATCGGGTGTTCCACGGCGTCCGGTCGCCGGTCCACGGATTGCTAGGGCGCGAGGCGGGAGGTTTCTCATGACGCAATCCGCCATCTATCCGAGCACCGAAGATCTGCTGTCCCCCGAGGTCACCCGCCCCGGCGCCGCCGCCGCGCCGGCCGTCCAGAAGAACGCGGCGATCCCGTCGAAGCTGCTCTTCGGCGTCCTGCCCATCCGGCGCGTCGTCCCCCAGGACGTCCACTCCGTCCTCGACTACTCGAACGGCCTCATGGTCGCCATGGCCGGGCTCGCCTCCCACCGCCGTGAGGCAAAGATCGCCGGTGCGATCCTGGGCGCCTCGGTCATCTCCGTGTCGTTGCTCACCGACTACCGGCTCAGCCTGGCGAAGCTGATCCCGATCGAGGTGCATGAAGTGCTGGATTATGCGTGGGGCGCGTCGGTGATCGCGGCGCCGTTCGTGCTCGGGTACACGAAGCGCGCGCCGCTCGCGGCGATGCTCCAGATTGCCACAGGGGCCGCCAACATCGTGGGATCGATGTTCACCGACTACCGCGCGGCGCGGGGGAGCATGCAGTCCGCCACGTAGGCGGCGTGGACCAACAGGCAGGCTCTACGCCGCGCCCTCGCGGAGCCACTCGCCGAACCGCTCGCCGATCATCAGCGCGGTCAGGTTCGTGTTCACGCTCGGGATGGTCGGCATGATGCTCGCGTCCGCGACGATCAGCCCCTCGACGCCGCGGACGCGCCCGCGCCCGTCGACCGCCGCCGCCGGGTCCCCCTCGGGCCCCATCGGGGCCGTCCCGCACGGGTGGTAGCCGGAGCCGCAGCTCCTCGTGATCCACCGCTCCAGCGCCTCGCGCCGCATCAGCGTGCGCTCCGTGGGCCAGAGGAACCAGCCGAGCTCGCGCATCGGCGCGGTGCGGGCGACCTCGTACGCGAGCTGCATCGCGTCGACCGCGCGCGCGAGGTCGTCGCGGTCGACGAGCATGTTCGAGACGATGCGGGGCCGCGCGTGCGGGTCCGCGCTGAGGTGCTCGATGCGGCCGACGCCGCGCGGCTTGCCGATGCAGCACGCGATGGCGAACGCCGGGATCGTGAGGCGCGGGTGCAGCGGGAAGAACGAGCCCGGCTGGAGCTGCATGTCGTTCGGGTATGCGCTGCCGCGCGACGTGTAGCGGAGCACCGTCTGGACGAGCGGCTGGCGCAGGACGTCGATCAGCCCGCGGCGGCGCGGCCACAGGCCGATGGCCGCCCCCGGGTGGTCGAGCAGCCGCGCCCCCACGGCCGGCACGTCGGACACGAGCGGCACGCCGAGGCGCGCGAGCTCTGCGCGCGGCCCGATCCCGCTGCGCAGCAGGATCCCCGGCGTCGCGATCGCGCCCGCGCTCAGCACCACCTTGCGCGTCGCGACCACCTCGACGCGCCCGTCCGTCTCGATCTCGACCCCCTCGACGCGGCGGTTGCGCACGAGCACCCGCCGCACCGTCGTGCGCGGCCGGAGCCGCAGGTTCTCCCGCCGGCGGACCTCGGCGGTCAGGTAGCAGCGCGCCGCGCTCATGCGCTGGCCGTCGATCTTGTTCATCGCGTGCGGCCCGACGCCCGCGGGCGCGCGCGGATCGTTCGTGTCCGCGCACGCGGGGTGGCCGAGCGCCCTGCACCCGTCCACGAACGCAGCCTGCCAGGGCACGAGCTCCTCGCGCCGGGCCCGGCGGATGGGCACCGGGCCGCCCTTGCCGTGCCAGGGCTCGCCGAAGTCGCGGTCGTCCTCGAGGCGCTTGAAGTAGGGCAGGCAGGCGTCGAAGCCCCACTCGGGCAGGCCGAGCGCGGCCCACTCGTCGTAATCGTACGGCTGGCCGCGGATCGCGATGCACGTGTTCACGGCCGACGAGCCGCCGACCACCTTGCCGCGCGGGAAGAGGAACATGATCTGCCCCGGGGTCGGCCGGTGGCGGTAGCCCCAGTCGTGCGCAAGCCACGAGTTGCGGGTGCCGTCCCGCAGGTCGGCGGGCAGGCGCTCGGGGTCCGGGTAGTCCGGGCCGGCCTCGAGCAGCAGGACCTCGCGATCCGCGCGCTCGGTGACGCGCGCGGCGATCACGGCCCCGGCCGAGCCGGCCCCGACCACGACGAGCTCTGCAGCGCTGTCCGGGCGGGACGAGGACGACAACGACGATCGCAACACCTTGGAAACACGACCTACACGGGATCGCGTCGTCCGGCAACGTGCCCTCGAAACGGTGCGCGCCGTATCACTCCCGTGCCGTCGCAGAGCGCCGCGCGCGGCGCGCTCGGTGCGCGCCCGTCCGGCGATCGGCCGGGAGGTCCCATTGGAAACACCGAGGTTCATACAGGGGGTCTACGCGTTCGAGGGGCAGGGCCTCGAACGACCGGTCCCCCTCCGACCCGCGATCGGATACACGGTCCCGCGGGACAAGCGCGCGCAGCTCATCTACCTGCGGGCGGGCAACTCCAGCGCCGAGCTCATCTACCTGCTCCTCACGCGCGACGGCCACCCGATGCGTTATTTCCCCCTCGGCGCGAAGGCGGCGATCCACGTGCCGCTCGTCATCGTCGAGGACATCCACCCGGAGAGCGTGCTGGAGCTCTCCGTCGGCGCGCCCGAAGGGGTGCGCGGGCTCGCGACCCTCGACATCGGCCTGGCGGAGATCTGAGCCATGAGCTCAACGTGGAGACGGGAGAGGCCCTGAGCGGCGGGCAGCGTCTCGAGACCCATCCTGTCCGGCTCAGCGCAGCGAACCGGATCCTGGTCGAGATCGCGAGGGACGGGGGCTGAGCGCTCCCGGCACGCCGGGGGCTCCGTGGCGCCCCCTGGCGCGCGCGTCCGGGGGTACGCTACCGGGGCGCGATGCGCGGCATCGCCCGAAGGGTCCCCTCTCGCCATGTTCCACACCACGACAGCCGCACCGCTCGCTCCCGGCACGGTCCTCGGGGGCGACTTCCGCATCGTCCGGCCCCTGAGCCAGGGGGGCATGGGCGCCGTGCTCGTCGCCGAGCAGATCTCCACGGGCAAGCCGCGCGCGGTGAAGCTCATGCACGCGCAGCTCGCGCAGGACCCGCACTTCCGCGAGCGCTTCGAGCGGGAGGCGAGGGTGGGGGCGCGCATCGAGAGCGACCACGTGGTCGAGGTGGTCGCCGCCGGCGTCGATCCGGCGACGCAGACGCCCTGGCTGGCCATGGAGCTGCTCGACGGCTCTGACCTCGCGGCGGTGGTGGCGCAGCGCGGCCCGCTGCCGCCCGACGAGGTGCGCGAGCTGATGGGGCAGCTCTGCCACGCGCTCGGGGCGGCCCACCGCGCGGGTGTCGTGCACCGCGACATCAAGCCCGAGAACGTCTTCATCGCGCGGCCGCGGCAGCAGAACGTCCGCTTCAAGGTGAAGGTGCTCGACTTCGGCGTCGCGAAGGTCGTGGCCGAGACGCGGGCCACCTCGTCGATGACCGCGTCGGTCGGGACGCCGCTCTGGATGGCCCCCGAGCAGACCGAGCTCGCCGCGCAGGTCACCCCCGCGTCGGACGTCTGGGCGCTCGGGCTGCTCGCCTTCTACCTGCTCACCGGGCGCCTCTACTGGGTCGAGCCGGTCCGCGGGCCGAGCGCCTCGGTCATGTCGCTGATGCGCGAGGTGCTGTTCAACCCGCTGGAGCCTCCGTCCGCCCGCGCCGCGCACCTCGGCTGCCCCCACGTCATCCCCGCCGGCTTCGACGCCTGGTTCGCCCGGTGCGTCGCCCGCGACGCCCGCGCGCGCTTCCCCGACGCGGCGCAGGCGATGGCGGCGCTCGACCCCGTGCTCGCCGCGGCCTCGCACGGGCCCGCCGGCTCGCACCGGCCCCCGGCGCCGCCGCCCGGCCAGCTCACGCCGGCTCCGCCGGCTTATCCGTTGCCGACCTACGCGCCGATCGCCCGCACCGAGGTCGGCGGCATGGCCGGCGGCACCTCCGCGCTCGTCCCGGTCCCGGCGCGTCGCGGCGCGCCCGTGGGCCTCGTGCTCGCGATCGTCGTCGGCGGGCTGCTCGCCGTCGCCGCCGTCGTGATCGCCGGTCTCGTGATCTTCCAGCGCATGAGCGCGGCCGAGGGCACCGTCACAGCGCCGCTCGTGCCGTCGTACGGGAGCGCCGGCGCGGCCACCGGCAACGCGCCGACGCCGCCCCTCGGGCCATCCGGCGCCGCGGCGAGCAGCGCCCCCGACCTGGCCGGCACGTACGACATCACGTCGTCGCGAAATCCGGGCGGGCAGGGCAGCTACGCGGGCAACGTCCTCCTGTCGAGGAGCGGGGACACGTACCGCATCGCGTGGATCATCACGAAGGGCGCCGGCTACGAGGGCATCGCGTTCGTGCAGGGGCAGACGGTCGCCGTGGGCTGGGCGAGCGGCGGCCCGTACGGCGCGGCCGCCTACCGCATCGACGGCGACCGCCTGCGCGGGCAGTGGATCTCGACGGATCGGCCCGGCCAGATCGAGGTCGAGACGCTGCAGGGGCCCGAGGGCCTGACCGGCAGCTATCGTATCGTGGAGGGCCCCCGGAAAGGGACGGTCGTCATCGCGCCGACGGGCGACACGTACGCGGTGACCTGGACGCTGAGCACCGGCACGCTGAAGGGGGTGGGCCTCCGCTCGGGCGACCAGCTCGTCGTGGGCTGGTCGCCGGGCCAGCCGGTCGGCGTGGTGAGCTATGCAATCGAGGGCAGGCAGCTCGCGGGGCGGTGGGCCACCCTGGGCAGCACGCAGGCGGGGACCGAGGCGCTGCTGCGGCGGTGATCCCGAGAGTCGTTGGCGCGCAACAGCGTGACACGCATGTCAGGGCTCGCTCCGGCGCGCATGGTGCAAGACCCCTGGAGAGCCGCTCTCTTCCATCCGCGCAGATGGCCTGCCCATTGCTACGCCTGCGCGTCGATGCACGGCGCTTCCGCCGGAGAGAGGATGGCCCCCATGATTCGATCCCTTTCTTGCTTCGTTCGACTCGGACCCTGCTCGCGCAATGCCTTCGCGCTCGTCGCCGTGCTGGCCACGAGCGCCGCCGCGTACGGCTGCGTCACGCTGGGTTGCTCGGAGGCAGACTGCAACGACAACTTCTCCATCATCACCACGACGGCGGATAGGACCTGGGCAGCGGGAGAGTACGCCCTGGAGATCTCGGTGGACGGAGACGAGGTGTCGTGCTCCTACACCTGGACGAACCCGCCCGAGCCCGGCGGAAGCGGCGTGTTCGTCCAGTGCAGCGAGGCGGTCGCTGTTTCGGTGAATGCGGCGATGCGATGCACGGTGACGACGAACGGCGGCGCCATCTCGCAGTCCTGCACCCCGAGCCCCGGCCACTCCGTCCAGGGGATCACGGTTCGCGGCACGCCGGCGCGCGTCGACGTCGTGGTGCGGCGGGACGGCGATGTCATCGGAGAGCGGAGCTTCACCCCCAGGTACCAGGTCTCGTACCCGAACGGCGAAGCGTGCGGGCCTGAGTGCCGGGGGGACGCGCAGGAGTGGGAGCTCCCGTAGCCGCGTCCTCCGGCGACTGGCCGCTCGACGTCTCGGCTACGCCTTCGGGGCCCGGGGAGTGAACTCCCAGACGAACTTCCCCTTGCCCTTGTTCTCATCCGCCGGCGTCAGGACGAGCCCGTCGATCGACTCCACGACGCACTTCGACACCTCCTTCGAGGCGGTGGTGCCCTCCTCGTCGACGACGATGTCCGTGAGGCGGCCGCTGTCCTCGAGCACGAGGAAGGTGATGGTGACCTTGCCCTCGGCGCCGGGATTCCGGGCGAGCTCCGCGTCGTAGCACGCCCGGATCTGCTCCTCCCGCGTCGCGAGCAGCGCGGCCGTGTCGTCCCGGTACATCTCCGGGCTCCGCAGGGCGAAGGAGCACCCCGCGGACGCGCTCGACGAGGCCACCAGGACAATTCCGAAGAGCCATTGCTTCATGCGCGCCTCCTTGCCGGGAGCAGCATTCGTGGTTCGATCCAGGACCAGCATCTACTGCTCTCCCCCCGCGGCCTTCGCGGCGTCCTGCTCGACGATGTTGAACTCGACCCTGCGGTTCTTCTCACGCCCCTCTTCCGACTCGTTGTCCGCGATGGGCTTGGTCTCGCCGTAGCCCTTGGCGGTGAGCATGCCCTGAGGGATCCCGTGCTGGACGAGGTACTCCATCACGGCCTTGGCGCGGCGATCCGAGAGCTTCAGGTTGTGCTCATCCGCTCCATCGGAGCTCGCGTGCCCCTCGATGGCGATCTTCTTGATATGCGGGTGCTTCTTGATCGTGTCGACGACCTCGTTGAGCAGGCTGTGCGACTCCGTCCGGATCGCCGCCTTGTCGTGCTCGAAGAGGATCTTCTCGTTGATGACGATCTGTTTTTCCGTGACCTCCACGCGCTTCTTCTCGGGCGGAGGCGGCGGGGGCGGCGCGGGCGGCTGGCCCACGATCGTGAACGCCCGTCCCCCTTCGAACGCGGTGACGCCGCCGCAGGCCGCCGCGCCGAGGCTCACGCCCACGAGCAAGGCGAGGGCGAGTCGAGGCGAGAGGCCCGTGGGTCGCCGCGACACGCGATGGGCGTCGGGCCAGGAGCGAGGGCCGGGACGGCGCCTCGCGCTTCGGTTATCGAAGAGTTCGTTCATGGTCGAGACTCCATGGGCCTCTGTCACGGGCCCAGGTCGCTGGGTGGCGCGCTCAGCGCGAGCACGACGGATACCCGGATACGGGTGCGGTCGGCTCGCAGGCGAGCTCCATGCCGCGCACCCTAGCCCAGATCGGGCGCGGCGAGCTAGCCCGGATTTTCATCAGAATGGCCCCACTCCAGCGCGCTCGCGACACCCGCGCTGACCTCCGTCCCGGGGGGTGAGGTGCTTCGCTCCAGATCGCGTTCCCCTGATCGGCGCCAGGCCGGCGCCACGTCGGCCGAGCTCCTCGTGCAAAAATCTAGCCTGGCAGCGGAAGTGCCGCAGAATGCAACATGCTGCACACTGCGGCACGACGGCGCCGTTCACGGCGCGTCCTCGATCGCGCCGCCACACCGCAGCGGATAACGAGCAGGGGCGCGGGCGGCTCGGCGGTGGACTCCTCGCGTCGTGGACGGCTCCAGGCTCGTCCAACTCGACCTCCTCAATCCGATTCGAGCGGCCCGCGGGCGCCGCTCCCGGGACGGACGACTGCTGCTCACGGCTGCGGCGCTGAACCGCGGGTATCGCGCGGCGCCCGGCGCCAGCGCGATACCCGAGCTGCCTTGAACGCGTGGGCGAGAGGCGAAGCCCGCGCCGATCGATCACGCCTGAACACCGCTCACCGCGCGCCGAGCCTCACGTCCAGGTCCGGGTATTTTCGGGCCATGTACTCCAGGGCCAGCCACGTGTGACAGTGCCGGACGTCGGGCTGGCGCGCCGTGGGGCAGTTGCAGCCAAGGAAGACGTCGCCTCGCCGGGCCTCCTCCGCCAGGGCGTCGAAGCGCCCCGGTTGCTCCGCAAACCGCTCGTCGAGCACCGCGATGTACGCGGCGCGAAACCGCTTGAAGCCCGCTGGCGAGGGGTCGGACAGGAACTCTTCGACGATCTCCGGGGTGGGCCTCAGGACGTGCTGCGTGTGCTTGCGCGTGTCGTACCGCTTGCCCTCTGGCAATGGATCGCCCTCCGGACGGTGCCCGCGGACGATCTGGTAGCGTGCCAGCATGCTCTCATTCCTCCTTGTGTTTGCGTGGCCGTGACCTCTCCTGGCGGTCCGGACGAAGCGCCGCCCGCAGCACGAACGCCGCTCACCGCGGCGCCGGCGCGCGCGCCACGCGGCCGCCGACGACCACCATCTCGATCGGCGTGTCGACGAGCGAGCGATCGGGCGAGAGGTCGCGGCCGAGGACCGTCAGATCGGCCACGTAGCCAGGCGCGATCCGGCCCCGCTGGCCCTCGGCCCAGGCCGCGTACGCCGGCGCCGCGGTGAAGGCCAGGAGCGCCTCGTCGAGGTCGAGCCGCTCTTCAGGCATCCACCCGCCCGGGGGCTCGCCCGAGAGGTCCTGCCGGGTCACGGCCGCGTGGATGCCGAGCAGCGGCGAGGCCTCCTCCACCGGGAAATCCGAGCCGAACACGAGGCGCGCGCCCGACGCGCGCAGCGACCGCCAGGCGTACGCGCCCCTCAGGCGACGGGCGCCGAGCCGCGCGGGCGCCCACGCCATGTCGCTCGTCGCGTGCGTCGGCTGCATCGAGGCGATCGCGCCGAGCGCCGAGAAGCGCGGCAGATCGTCCGGCGAGAGGATCTGCGCGTGCTCCACCCGGAACCGCAGCGCCGCCGCCCGCCCCGGGCCGAGCGCCTCGAACGCGTCGAGCACCGCGCGGTTGGCGCGGTCGCCGATCGCGTGCACCGCGAGCTGGAAGCCCGCGTCGGCGACGAGCCGCGCCGCGCGCGCGAGCGCCTCGCGATCCATCAGCAGCAGCCCGCTCGTCGAGGGATCGTCCGCGTACGGCTCGAGGAGCGCCGCGCCGCGCGAGCCGAGCGCGCCGTCGGCGAAGAGCTTGACCCCGCGCAGCACGAACATCGCCGTGCCCGTCGCGTCCACGTCGGGCGCGCGCCCCTTCAGCCCCTCGAGCCGCCCTTCGCCCGCGAGGTACGCGTGGACGCGGATCGGCAGCCGCCCGGCGGCGGCGAGCGCGCGGTAGACGGCGACGGTCTCGTCGTCGATGCCCATCTCGTGCACGCCCGTGAGCCCGACCGAGAGCGCCTCCTCGGCCGCGCGCAGGATGCGCCGCTCGCGCACGGCGGGCGGGTCGGCCGGGATCCTCGCCTCGACGAGGCCCATCGCGTTGTCGATGAAGACGCCCGTCGGCTCGCCCGCCGCGTCGCGCAGGACGCGGCCGCCCGGCGGATCCTGCGTGCCCTTGCCGACCCCGGCCGCGCGCATCGCCGCCGCGTTCGCCCAGAGCGCGTGCCCATCGACGCGGCGGAGCGCCACCGGGTGCTCCGGCGCCGCTGCATCGAGCGGGGCGTGCGTGGGGAACGCGGCGCCCGGCCAGAGGTTCTGGTCCCAGCCGCGCCCGGTGATCCACTCGCCCCTCGGGCGGGCCCTGGCCGCCTCGGCCACGAGCGCCGCCGCCGCCCCGGCGCTCCTGGTGCCGCGCACGCTCAGCGTCTCCAGCGCGACGCCGAGCCCGTAGAGATGGGCATGCCCGTCGACGAGCCCGGGCACGATCGCGCGCCCCGGCAGCTCCACGACGCGCGTCCCCGGCCCGACGAAGGCCCTCGTGTCGGCCGCGCTGCCCACGAAGACGATCCGCTCGCCGCGCACGGCGACCGCCTCGGCGCGCGGCTTCCCGGGGTCCATCGTCCGGACGACGCCGGCCGTGATCACGAGATCTGCGGGGGTCGAGTGTGTCGCCGTCGCGGCGGGCGGGCCCGGGGAAGCACAGCCGAGGGCGAGGCTGCCGACGAGGCTCAGGAGCGTCGCTCGGAGCACGTTCGACATGAGCGCCACCCTAGCACCCGCGCGGGGCGCGCAACGGCGGCCAGGGGCGCCGGCGTCGCCCCATGCGAACGAGCTATTTCAGGTAAGCGCCGCAGCGCCCGTCGCCGTTCTCGACGTCCTTCGCCGTCGCCTTTCCGGGAGGGAACGCCCCGCGATCGCAGAGCGCCGCCAGGATATCGAGGAGCTCCTGCGCCATCTCCTTGCCTGTGCTCCCACGGACCTGACGGCCCATGGGCGAGCCGGGCTGACCGTTCAGGATCTTGTGCCAGTCCTCGTACGCCTTCTGCCGCGCGTGCGAGCCCAGCGAGTAGGCGCCGTCGTCGAACAGCATCTTCGTCCCGTCGTCGCCGTGGCACGAGGAGCACCGCTCCTTGATGAGGGCCTTGCCGCGAGCGGCGTCGCCGCCCGACAGGAGCGCGTAATGCCCCTGGGCCGGCGGCTTGATCGCGAAGATCTGGTCGGGGTGCGGGAGCGCGCCGTCGCGGACGCCGATCACGAACGCGGCCACGGCCTCGATCTGCGGGGGCGTGAGCACGTCGCCGTACGCGGGGATCTCGCGATCTCCCTTCGTGAACAGGGCGACGAGCTCCTCCTGTGTCTCGCGTCCCCCGAGGAGGTTCCGCGAGACGGCGTATCCCTTCGCCATGGCGCTCGGACCATAGATGCCCTCGCGTCCCTTGAGGTCCCAGCCGAAGAAGTTCTTGAGCCGGTAGTCATGGCCGGCGTCGTTGTTCATCACCTCTCCGGATCCGAGCTTCAGCGTCCCGTTGCCCGAGGGACCGCCTTGACCATCCAGGACCCCTTGGGTCTTCGAGCTGTCGGGGACGAAGGCCGAGAACGGCGGCTTTTTCCCGTAGAACTTGTCGAAGAGCCGGCCGCCGAGCGCCGTGTCGACAGCGGGCGACGCCGGCGCGGCCGGCGTGGGGGCAGGGGCGGGCGCGGGAGCTGCGGAATCGGCGGGCGGCTGGGTCGGCTCCTGTGCCGGCGCGGCGGGGCCGCAGGCGGCTGCGCAGGTGATGAGCGCTGGAAGCGAGGCAGAGAGGGTGGCGCGACCCACAGCGAGCGCGAGGGAGCGGGCACGGACGAGCAAGACAGACTCCTGGTGAGGGGGATTCACGCGGCCACTCTATTCACCTCCGGCCCGGCTCCGCAACGATGACGGGAGCGCCGCGCCCCTCACTCGCGCGGGCCTCACCGCGCCGGCGGCAGCGTCTTGCGCCACCGCGCCCGCAGCGCGCTCGGCCGTTCGCCGTAGGGCTCCTTCAGGAACGTCGCGGCCACCACGCGGTCGGTGCGGAAGGACCGGAAGCCCTGGCGGAGCTCGCACCACGCCACGAGGATGCGCCTCGACTCGAAATAGCCCACGACCACCGGCCACACGACGCGCTCGCTCTCGCGCTCCTGCTCGTCGCGGTAGCGGAGCGCGATCTTCCTGCCGGCGCGGATCGCGGCGCGCACCTCGGCCATGTCGAGCGTATCGGGGGCCGGGTCCAGCGGGGGCGGCGCCCCGGTCACCGGCTCGAGCACGAAGACGCGCAGGCGCTCGGGCACGGTCGCCGCGATCTTCGCGATGAGGTCCTGCGCCGCCCTGCGCAGGGCGGCGTCGCCTCGATGAGAGACCCACTGGGCGCCGAGGACAGCGACCTCGATCTCGTCGGGCGTGAGCATCAGCGGCGGCATGTCGAAGCCGCGCTCGAGCACGTAGCCGGTGCCCGCCTCGCCGCGGATCGGCACGCGCTGGGCCAGGAGATCCGCGACGTCGCGGTACACCGTGCGCCTGGACGTCTCGAGCTCCTCCGCGAGCTCGGCCGCGGTGACCGGCCCCCGCTTCCGGCGCAGGATCTGGACGATCTGAAAGAGGCGATCGGCGCGTCGCACGGATGCTGACACCATGGTGTCAGCGGGGCGGGTCCACATCAAGCTGGGTCCACAACGTCCCTCGTTCGGGCTCGGCGCGCGGTCGCCGAGCGCCCTCTCCGCGCTGCTCGGGACAGGCCGTGCCTCCTCGGCGACCACCCCGCGGGCCGCTCGCCGGTTTTTGTTGACACAGGCTCTGTGAACGTTCACATTTGGCGCTCCGGGTATCACTTCGCCTTGCTCTGGACAGGCCGTCATGCGCAGCGGGCCCTGCGTTCTCATGCGCATTCACCTTGACGGTCGCGCCATGGCTCCAGACGAGGCGCACGCAGGGGGAATGGAGCAGCCGTCGGGGCCGGCCTGGCATGGCATCAGGGCGCGCTCCGACGCGGAACGTCTGGCAGCCACCTGTCTGCCGGCTTCGCCACCGTCGGCCTGAAGCGAGCACTTCGCCCTGGCGTGACGTGACCAGAGAGGCCTCGTGTACAACGAAAAGAAAGCCGTCAGGCGCTTCCGTGTCCTCTGCTTGCTCTCGAGCGTCGCGCTGCTGGCGTGCAGCGAGGATGGCGGCGACGCGGCGCAGGCTGCCGGTGCGAGCAGCTCGGGTGTGTCAGCCACCAGCGGGGCGTCGACCAGCGCGACCGCCGGGTCAGGCGGCGCTGCCAGCGGCAGTGGCGGCGCCGACATCAGCGACGGTGGAATGGGCGGGGCAGGTGAGGGCGCTGGCGCGGGCACGGGCGGAGCAGGGGAGGGCGGCGATGCGGCGGGCGGGGCCGGTGGTTCGCCGCTCCCGCCGATCACCGATTACGCTGCCGAGGGGCCGTTCGCGACGATCGTGGAGCGGAACTCGGGGCCCAGCGGAAACCACACGATCTTCAGGCCTGAACGCCTGGCCGAGGACGGCTTCTTGCACGCGCCGATCATCTTTGGGCCCGGCATCAACACGCAGGTGACCAGCTACACCGATCTCCTGAAGAACTTCGCTTCTCACGGCTTCGTGGTGGTCGGAGCCAATCTCCTCACGGGCGGCCCCAACGCCCCGAACAACCGCGAGGCCATGCTGGCGGGGCTCGACTGGATCATCGAGCAAAACAGCAAGGAGGGCAGCGTCTACCAGGGCGCGATCGACGTGGAGCACGCCGTCTCCATGGGCTACTCGGTCGGCGGCACTGCCGCCGTGGAGATCGGCGGTCATGAGGCCGTGGCCACCGTCGTCTCGATCCACGGCCACGTCGCGACGGCGGCCCTGCACGGGCCCATGCTGCAGACCAGCGGAACGCAGGACACTGTCGGGCTGCCGATGCAGCAAAAGACCTACGACATGTCCCAGACCCAGACGTTCCTGGCGACGGTGATGGGCGCGGATCATGGGTACATCACGCGCGACGTGGGGGGCGTCCAGCGGCCGGCGATCGTCGCCTGGCTCCGTTACTGGATCTACAACGACAACGGTGGGAAGCACTATTTCTACGGCGACGATTGCGTGATGTGCACCTCGCCCTGGGTGAACCCCCAGCGCAAGAACTGGGAATGACCTCGCGTCACGTCGAACGTCAACCGAGGAGAGCACCCATGCCGTCCAGTGCTGGCCCTGTGGGATACGATCGCATTCATCATCACGCGCGCTGGCTGCGACCTGTCTGGGGCGGCCTGGGCCTCTGTGCCGCTCTCAGCCTCGGCTGTAGCGACGACGGCCCCGCTGGCGGATCAGCCGCCGGTGAAACCTCCGCGAGCGGCTCCGGCGGTGGCGCTGCTCCCGGTGGCACGAGCAGCGGCGATGCAGCCAGCAGCGGCGGAGCGACGGCGGGCTCGGGTGGAGCGGGCTCGGGCGGAGCGGGCGGCGCGGGCGGCGCGGGCGGGACCGGCACGGCCGGGGGCGGCGGCAGCGGAGGTGGAGACGGCGTTGACGTGATGAAGTCCGCCGGCTGCGGCAAGATGCGCACGCTTCAGGACGGCGCGGGCGCCGTGCTGAGCGGCGGGAAGAACCGCAAGTACACCCTGCGCGTTCCTGACGATTACGACAACAGCCACCCGTACCGGCTCATCCTCTCCTTCCACGGGGCCACCGGCGACAGCAGCCAGGTTGCTCCCTCGTACTTCGGGCTCTGGTCGCTCTCCGAAGGGAGCACCATCTTCATCGCGCCCGACGCTGTCGGCGGCTTCTGGTCAGCCGACGACGACGTGACCTTCGTCGACGACATCCTCGAGCAGGTCACAGGCGATCTCTGCATCGATACCTCGCGCATCGAGCTCGAAGGCTTCAGCCAGGGCGGCGCCATGGCGTGGACGCTGGCCTGCGCGCGTCCGAACGTCTACCGCGCCGTGGTGGTCCACTCCGGCGGCGGTCTCGCCCGGCCCGCGAGCTGTCAGCCGGTCGCCTTCATGTCTTCGCTGGGTCAGCAGGAGAGCGGCGGAGCCGGACAGACCTCCAATAGCGATTTCTTCGCCAGGCAAAATGGATGCACGGTGGAGACCCTGGCGAAGGCGCCCAGAGGTGGCCACGCCTGCTCAGACTACGAGGGCTGCTCGGCGGGTCATCCCACCCGCTGGTGTGATTACGACGGCGGTCATACTCCGTCGCCGAACGACGCCGGGCAGAGCATGTCGTGGATGCCCCAGGAAGTCTGGGCCTTCCTGAGCCAGTTCTAGCGCGGTCCTCGGTCGAGCCTGGCACAGCCCCAGCTTGCCCGCCCGCTCGCCGGGCGACGGCAGGTTGTGAGAGGCGCTCCAGGCTCTCGAGCTCATCCAGCCCGCCTTTCACCGAATAGCGGATTCCATCGTGATGACGCGACACCTGGGCATCGCGCTCCGCCTGCTCGCTCCCATGCGCGCGACGCAAAGCGATGCTCGATTGCGTACCAGGCCAGCGCTGGTGTAGGATCTCTGCCCGATGGACAAATTCCAAAGTCACCTCCTCGGGCTCGCATCGCTCTCGTTGGCGCTCCTCGCTGCGCTGCCTGCGCGCGCGGCATCGCTACAAAAAGTCGACCAGAGCGAATGGGGGGTGGACGGCCTCCCCAGCTACGTCAACTTCTATATTTACGTGCCTGACACGCTGGCGACCAGGCCTCCCATCGTCGTCGCTCCCCATCATTGCCAGGGGACTGGCCCGGGGACGTTCAGCGAGATGTCGAGCCTGGTTTCCATAGCGAACACCAGGGGCTTCATCATGATCTTCCCGGAGGCCACCGGGCAGAACTGCTGGGACGCGGGTTCGACGAGATCGCTCAACCACGGCGGTGGTGGGGACACGGGCGCCATCGTTCAGATGGTAAAATACACGCTCGCGAAGTACGACGGCGATGCGGGCCGCGTGTACTCGGTGGGCGGGTCGTCGGGCGGCATCATGACAGAGGCGCTGCTGGGTGTGTACCCCGACGTGTTCATGGCCGGCGTGTCGCTGATGGGTGTCCCGTGTGGCTGCTGGGCCGAGGGCTACAACGACGTCACCGGGACAGGGAGCACGGCCCAGTGGAGCGGGCCCTGCGGGGGCGGCAACGTCACGAAGACCGGGCAGCAGTGGGGAGACCTCGTTCGCTCGTACTATCCAGGTTACACTGGCCATCGCCCGCGCCTGCAGCACTGGCATGGCACCGCCGACACGATCCTCAGCTACAAGAACATGGCTGAAGACGTCAAGGAGTGGACGAACGTCCTGGGCTTGAACGAGACCCCGGATGGGACCGACACGCCGAGGGCCGGAACCACGCGCCAGTTCTGGGAGAGCTCCTGTGGCTACACGGTCTACGAGGCCTTTTCGATGGACGGCGTCGGGCATTCTGTGCCGTTCGACGGCCCCGCCGTCGCCGCCTATTTCGGCCTCGACAAGGCCGGTGGTCAGGATCCAGAGACGGCGGCTTGTCCCGGTGCTGTTCCCGGTGGGGACGACACCGGTGGCGCGGGGGGCGCGGCCGGGACCGGAGGCGCGGGTGGCGCGGCCGGGGCCGGAGGCGCGGGGGGCGCGGAAGGAACCGGGGGGGCCGGCGGGGTGACGGAAGGTGCCGCTGGCGGCAGCGTGGGCAGCGGCGGCGCGATTGGCGCCGGCTCCGGGGGCGCGGACGGGCAGGACGCCAGCTCGGGGACTGGCGGCCCGACGACAGGAGAGAGCTCGAGCTCCGGCTGCAGCTGCGCCCTGGGCGACGACGCGAGAGACTCTGGCGCCCAGGCGGGGCTCCTCCTTGCGGCGCTGGGATTGTTGCTCGGTCGCACGAAGCGCCGCCCGCGCTGAGCGGGTAGGGGAGCCCCCCGGCTGCCGCAAAGCGCTGTCGGCGGCCCTCCTGGTCGGCCGCATCCGCGATGCGTTGCGTGCACGAGGAGGGGCGTGACGGCCATCACGTTCGAGGTGTGTTGGTCCGCCACGAAGGTCGGGCCGAGCTCCTCGTCCGGCGTGACGATTCTGATCGTCTTCTCCCGAGCGGATCTTCGTGGGAATCCAGCTGCGCCGGCCTCCCAGGTGCGTGCGGCTCGTCATCCACCGCGGATCGCCGTCGCGCCGTACCTCTGTTCACCGAGGTGGACCTGGGGTATCCTCCGCTCGTGAGTCATTCCATGCAATCGAAGTTGAACGTTCTGATGTTATGTGTTGTTGGCGCCCTGGCGATGGGGTGCAACGTCTGTGAGGATCTGGACGCACGCATGTGCGAAGACCTCGGGGCAGAGGATTGCGCCCTCTGGCGAGAGAAAGGGATGAACTTCGTCGCCCAGGCGAAGTCGAGGCCCCGCCGGATGCTGAAGGACACGCTGTTCGGGGCCGACGCCCAGACGTGCGAGTCGGCGGGGAGCGACGCGGTGTATTCGCAGATCCTCCAGGCGACGAAGACGCAGGTGGCCGCCTACCGCAAGGCGCAGAAGGCCACAGACGCAGCGGCGAAGTAGGTGCGCGCCGTTCGACGAAAGGGCCTCCGCGGAGCAGCCCGTTCGTCGAACGGCTCGATCTCGGAGGGA
Source organism: Sorangium sp. So ce406 (assembly GCF_051474675.1). Taxonomy (NCBI): domain Bacteria; kingdom Pseudomonadati; phylum Myxococcota; order Polyangiales; family Polyangiaceae; genus Sorangium; species Sorangium sp. So ce406. The sequence goes on from NZ_CP150340.1 coordinate 4,905,660, forward strand.
TGGGGGGCCCTCCGGGGGCGCGGCGCCGCAGCGCACGTTCGTGAAGACCGCCGCGCCCTGGCAGGGGTCCAGCGGTGATGTCCCCGGGCGATCCTGGCAGGATGTCCCTCGCGGGCTCTGCAGTGAGAGCGGCCCCCTCATGCATGAATCCGCTGCTGATGCAGATCGCGGAAGGTTCTCCGCGCGTGCAGCGAGGCTGTACGGTTCGGCGAGCGCGCGCAGCGCGAGGTCGCGATCTTCGAGCCAGGCAGCGAGCCGGCTCAGCAAGCGAGCGCGCTGGCTGGGTGAATTTATGAATGCTCACAGCAGCGCTTTCCTCGTTCGCCGAGGGCGGGCTGGTCGATCGAAGTTGACACCGGACATGTGAACGCTCACACTGTCGACCGTTCTTCATGCTTTTGCTTCGCTCCGGATGGGCCGTCATGCGCATCCAGGAGACGGTCGTGACGTAGCGAGCGGTCATGTTGCTTGCGGCTGGGAGCGCGGTCCTGGCCAGCGGCGACCCTGGTTGAAGCAACGATCCCAGCGGCGGTGGGACCACGGTGCAGCCGGCAGGCGGCGGGAACCCCGGAAGCGACCTGACGTATCCCGCCCATCAGCAGACCTCTCCGGGGGCTGCGCCATGGACATCTGGTTGTGCTGTACGGCAGCGCTCGCCTCTCGATGACGGGGTGGCTACTGCTCGTGCGCCTCATCGTCGTGCAGCGGGTCCAGAGGCGCTCGGCGCTGCGCGCTTCATGAGCAGCCAGGGCCGGCGACGCACAGCCAGAGATGGCAGGCTGTGGCGTGAAGGCGGCCCGTTCGATGCATGGATAAATTCGATACAGCATCACTTTTGCAGGAGTGAGGCAGACTGAGCGCGGCCGGCGCGGCCCGCTGGTCGCAGGCGATTTTCGACGAGATCCGCGCGCCCGGCGCGCCGGGTGGTCGCGCCCGTCGAGCAATCGATCCCATGTCGGCGTCAAGTCACCATCATGACTCCGCAGCTGAGCTTATCGCACCTTCATGGGGGTCAGGCCCGCTCGCGATGCACAATCGACTTGACGGACATGCCAGCCCGGAACAATAGATACCTTCGTCGCGTCGCCTGGCGCACGCGGAATGTACTTATCCACCCTGCGCGCGTCTCGACATGCATCCGCAGCGGCAATGGCCGGCGCGGCGGCCCGCTCGGGAGCCTTGAACGCGCGGCGAGCGACCCCGACCCACGCAAGGGGAGCGTCGATCGGTGAGAAGATTCCAGTTTCACTTACTTGTCATGACGAGGAGAACGGGATGAGATTCGGAACCAAGCAGAGCTTGCTTGCGGCGGCGACGGGCGTCCTCGCCGTGTCGTGCGTGATCGGCCCCGAGGGCGCGTACGACGCGGAGACGGAGGAGAAAGGCTCGCTCGAGGGCGCCATCACGGTCGATACGAGCGCGGTCTACACGATCGTCGGCGTCCAGAGTGGAAAATGCGTGCAGGTGGCCGGAGGCAGCACCGCTGATGCAGCGGCCATGCAGATCGCCAGCTGCAACGGCTCGACGCGGCAACAGTTCCGCATGGAATCGGCAGGCGGCGGCTACTATCGCATCCGCAACGTCAACAGCAACCGTTGCATGGACGTCACGGGCGCCTCCACCAGCGACGGCGCCGCCATCCAGCAATACTCCTGCTGGACCGGGCAGAACCAGCAGTGGTCGTTCACGGACGTGGCCGGCGGCGGCGTGCGCATCTCCGCGCGCCATAGCGGCAAGTCGCTGGACGTCTACGGCCGCGGCACCGCGGACGGCACCGCCGTGATCCAATGGGCGTCCAACGGCGGCACCAACCAGCAATTCCGACTCACGCCCGTGGGCTCGGGAACCGGCAGCACCAGCAGCTCCAGCAGCACCAGCAGCTCCAGCAGCACCAGCAGCTCCAGCGGCTCCGGTGGCGCAGGCGGCTCCGGTGGCTCCGGCGGCTCCGGCGGCTCCGGCGGCTCCGGCGGCGGCGGCACGTGCACCGCGTCACAACCGACGGGTCGAAACGTGTCGGGGAGCGGGCCTCATCGGGTGGTCGTCGAGACGAATGCGGACCCGGGCATCAACCAGGGCACCATCTTCCGTCCGGCGGATCTCAGCGGAGACGCCAGGTATCCGATCTTCGTCTGGGGGCAGGGCGGATGCTCGCGAGACGGGCTCGCGAATCAAGCGGCCATGGCCGAAATTGCCTCGCATGGCTACTTCGTGGTGGCGGACGGGACACCGGGAAACACACAGCCCAACCGCGACCTCGGCGGCGGAGGCGACGTGCTGCTCTCCTACGTCGACTGGGTGATCGCCCAGAATGAGAAGCCTTGCAGCGCCTACTACCACAAGATCGAGACCACGAAGGTCGCCGCGAACGGCTTCTCCTGCGGTGGCTTGATGGCGGCGGGGACCGCCGCCGATCCCAGGATGACGACCTGGGGACACACGAGCAGCGGATCTTTCTCGGCCAATTCAGCCTTCTACAACTCCATTCACACCCCCGTGCTGATCGTCACCGGCACCGCGGATAGCCTGGGAGCGAACGCGAACGGCGCGAGGGACTTCACGAACATCGCCGCCCTGGGTGATATTCCGGTCATGATGTTCGCCAAGGTCGGCGCGGATCATGGGGGCGATCTGTGGGCCCGGAACGGCGGCGAGTTCACTCAGGTCAACCTGGCGTGGCTCAACTGGTGGCTCAAGGGCGACGAATCGGCCACCGGCAAGGGCGCGCTCGTCGGCCCGAGCTGCCGCTTCTGCACGGACAGGACCTGGCAGGTCTCTTCTGCCAACCTGCCCTAGGTGGCTCGCTCTCGGACCGCCCTGCTCCGAGGAGCAGGGCGGTCTGACCGACCCTGACGCACGCAGAGCGAGCCTATCCACCCTGCGCGCGTCTCGGCATCCACCCGCAGCGGCGATGGCCGGCGCGCCGGCCCCTCGGGGAGTCTCGAGCGCGCGGCGAGCGACCCCGACCCACGCAAGGGCAGCGTCGAGCAGTGAGAAGATGGCAGTTTCACTCATTTGACAGGACGAGGAGGACAGGATGAGATTCGGAACCAAGCAGGGCTTGCTTGCGGCGGCGGCGGCGGGCATCCTCGCCGTGTCGTGCGTCATCGACCCCGAGGAGGCGTACGACGCCGAGCTCGAGGAGAAAGGCTCGCTCGAGGGCGCCATCACGGTCGATACGGGCGCGGTCTACACGATCGTCGGCGTCCAGAGTGGAAAGTGCGTGCAGGTGGCTGGAGGCAGCACCGCGGACGCAGCGGCCATGCAGATCGCCAGCTGCAACGGCTCGACGCGGCAACAGTTCCGCATGGAATCGGCGGGCGGCGGCTACTATCGCATCCGCAACGTCAACAGCAACCGTTGCATGGACGTCACGGGCGCCTCCACCAGCGACGGCGCCGCCCTCCAGCAATACTCCTGCTGGAGCGGGCAAAATCAGCAGTTTGCGTTCACAGACGTCGCCAGCGGCGTCGTGCGCATCACCGCGCGCCACAGCGGCAAGTCCCTGGACGTCAACGGCCGCGGCACCGCGGACGGCACCGCCGTGATTCAATGGTCGTGGAGCGGCGCGACCAATCAGCAGTTCCGACTCACGCCCGTGGGCTCGGGAACCGGCAGCACCAGCAGCACCAGCAGCACCAGCAGCACCAGCAGCTCCAGCAGCTCCAGCGGCTCCGGCGGCTCCGGCGGCTCCGGCGGCTCCGGCGGCTCCGGTGGTGGCGGCGGCGCCGGTGGCGGCGGCTCCGGCGTCACGCCCAGCGCCGGCTGCGGCATTTCCCCCTCTCTCACCAGCGGTAACCGCACCATCAACGTCAACGGCACCACGCGCCAGTACGTGCTCGACGTCCCGGCGAACTACGACCCGAACAAGGCGTATCGGCTGGTGTTCGGCTGGCACTGGCGCGGCGGGTCGGCCAACGACGTCGTGAACAACGGGTACTATGGGCTCAAGGCGCTGGCGAACGGCAGCGCCATCTTCGTCTCGCCGAACGGCATCGACAACGGCTGGGCCAACACGGGCGGGCGCGACATCGCCTTCGCCCGCGCCATGGTCGACACCCTCAAGGCCAACCTGTGCGTCGACACGAGCCGCGTCTTCTCGACCGGGTGGAGCTTCGGGGGGATGATGTCGAACGCGCTCGGCTGTGACATGCCCGACGTCTTCCGGGCCATCGCGCCGATGTCCGGCGCCCTCTACAGCGGCTGCAACCAGTCCAACACCCAGCCCGTCGCCGTCTGGATGTCGCACGGCCTGTCCGACAGCGTCGTCCCCATCTCCGCCGGGAGGGCGGCGCTCGACGTGTTCGTGCGCAAGAACGGCTGCAGCAACGAGACGACCCCCGTGGGCCCCAGCTCGTGCGTCGCCTATCAAGGGTGCCAGGCGGGATACCCGGTCCACCGCTGCGAGTTTGCCGGTGACCACCAGACGCCGAGCTTCGCGAGCTCGGCCATCTGGAACTTCTTCACGCAGTTCTGATCTCGCGCCCCGCCGACGCGGCGGCTCGGGCAGCGGCAGACGCGCCCGCCCGAGCCGCCGCGTCGACCCGCCCCGCCCGTGCGCTGCCGAGGCAGGCGGTCCACCCGAGGACCAGCTTCGCGCCGATCTCGCGGCGATGGCGCGCCTGCGTCGTGCGTCCTCCTTTCAGGCGTCGCGCCGTCACTCGGATCGGAGAGAGGCCATGTCGATGGAGAAGCGGTACTTCACGTCGGACTTGAGCAGCCTCTCGTAGGCCTCGTTGACCTTCTGGATGGGGATGATCTCGACGTCGGCGGTGATCTTGTTCGCCCCGCAGAAGTCGAGCATCTCCTGGGTCTCGGCGATGCCGCCGATGTTCGAGCCGGAGAGGCTGCGGCGCCCCAGGATGAGGCCGAACGCGGCGACGGACAGGGGCTTCGCGGGCGCCCCGACGAGGGTCATGTTGCCGTCGTGGCGGAGCAGGTTGAGGAAGGCGTTGACGTCGTGGTCCGCAGAGACGGTGTCGAGGATGTAGTCGAAGCTGCCGGCGTGCTTCCGCATCTCGTCGGCGTTGCGGGAGACGACGACCTCATGGGCGCCCAGTCGGAGCGCGTCCTCCGTCTTGCCGGGCGAGGTGGTGAAGACGACGACGTGCGCCCCGAAAGCACGGGCGAACTTCACGCCCATGTGGCCCAGCCCGCCGAGACCTACCACGCCGACCTTCTTGCCCTGGGTGATGCCCCAGTGGCGCAACGGCGAGTACGTGGTGATCCCGGCGCAGAGGAGCGGCGCCGCGGCGGCAGGGTCGAGGTTCGTGGGGACGCGCAGCGCGTACCGCTCGTCGATGACGATGCTGTCGGAGTAGCCGCCGTACGTGGCGCCCCCGAGGTGCTTGTCCGGGGAGTTGAAGACGATGGTCTGGTTCGGGCAGAACTGCTCGAGACCCTCCTGGCAGCTCGGGCAGGTCCTGTCCGAGTCGACGAGGCAGCCGATCGCGGCGAGGTCGCCGGGCTTGTACCTGGTGACCGCCTTGCCGACCCTGGCGACACGGCCGACGATCTCGTGGCCCGGCACGACGGGGTAGGTCGCGTTGCCCCACTCGTTGCGCGCCACGTGGAGGTCGGTGTGGCAGATGCCGCAGAAGAGGATCTCGATCTGCACGTCGTGGTCGGTCAGATCGCGCCGCGGGATCCGGGTGGAGGCCAGCGGCGATGTCGCGCTGGCGGCGGAGTAAGCCTTCGTCTCGTACATGGTCCGGTGTTCCTCTCTGGTTTGCCGTGCTCGCGGCGGTGAACGAACCACCGCTCCCGGGCGACCAGCCAGGCGAGACCGAGCCGCGCCGCCCCGTGCGCGACGAAACCTACACCCACGTCAGTTCCATCGGAATGCCGCGCCGAGCGGCAGAGAGGCCGCCAGGCTGCCCGCGCCGATGAGGAACAGCGGCGTCGCCTGCAAGAAGAGCGAGCCCGCCGCGCCATCCATGAGCTGCATGCCGAGCTCAGCGCCCAGGCCCATGGAAAATTCCAGCGACACGTCGGTCTGAACCGGATCTCCCTCGTCGCCCTGCTCGTAGGCCCCCCCGGCTTGCGTCGCCGTGCCGAAGAGAAGCGTCGATCCCAGCCTGAAGCGCTCGCCGACCAGGAACGACGCCGAGGGGCCGAGCGCGAGGAGCGCGCCGGCGTTGTGATGGACGCCGATCTGCGCACGAAGGCCGAGATCGAGGCGATCCATCGCCGCGTATCCGATGAACCCCGTCGCCCCTGCGAGGAAGCTACCGGCCCCGGCGTAGAGCTGGCAGGTTCCGTACCCGCTGCTGCAGGTGTCCGTCTTGTTGGCTTCGATCCAGAGATAGCCGACGAACACGCCTGCCTCGTAGACCAGGCGGCCCGCTGCACGCGGCCCGGCGGGGCGCGCGCTCGTCTCCTCGCGCGCTCCGTCGCGCGGCGCCGCGGGCGGCCGCTCCGCGCTCGACGCGGTCACCGGAGCCGGCTCCGGCGGCGCAGGCGCCGGGACGGCGACATCCACGCGCTCCGACTCCCGCAATGCCACCGTCGTCTGCCAGAAGATCTCGCCCCGGTGCGCCGCGGCGACGGCGTGCTCGCCCGGATCCACCGGCAGCTCCTTGTCCCAGGCGACCGGATCGAGCGCCGCCCCGTCGAGCAGGATCGCGAGCTCGGCCGCGCCGCCGTCTCCCGCCGAGGCCCGCACCCGGAGCCACGGCACGCGCGGCGCGAGCGCGTCGACCCGGGCCCTGGCGAACGCCTCCCGCGCCGCATCTCCCGCCGTCCGCGCCGTGACCAGCGCCTCCTGGAAGGCGACCCAGGCGGTGGCCACGTGGCCGAGCCGCTCATGGCAGAAGGCGACGTTGAGCTTCGTCCCCAGGCTCGGCTCCAGCCGCTGGCTCTCCTCGAGCAGGGGGCAGGCCTCGGCGAAGCGCTGCTCGACCAGGAGCGCGCGGCCCTCCCGGAACAGCCTCTCGGCGGCGCTCTCCTCGGCGGCGACCTGCCGACCCCAGAGCAGCGCCGACGCGCCGAGGAGCGCTCCCGCGAGGGGAGCGCAGAGCGTGGAGCGAAGGGGACGGAGCGCGTTCACGTTGTCCTCGGGGGCGCCTCAGAGGTCGGACGTCGTCGGGGCGTCGCTCGGGTCTGCCGGATCGGCCCCGGGGCACCCGCCCGAGGCCGGAATGCCCAGCACCGTGAGCGTAACCTGCTCCCCTTTCACGTCGACAACGAACGAGTCCTGGTCGCCGGTCTCCCCGAACGCGCTGTCGTAGGTCCGCTCCTCGAGGAGCTCCAGCGACGTGGCCGTCTTCGTCTCCTCGTCATACGCGGTCACGGCGGACACCCGCACATGGTAGACCTGCTCGTCGGCTTCCGACTCGACCTCGAACTCGTAACGTGGCCGCTGCGGACCGTCGGAGGTCATGAGGCTGCCGAGGCTCTCGGTCTGACCTGGCAAGATGCAGAGAGAGCACGGCGTCTCAGGCTCGCAGGCCTGGACGGAGATCCCGAATGTCATCCGCTCGTCTTCACACGCAGCGAGCAGCAGGCCGAGGACCAGGATAGATGCACGTTTCATGTTCTGTTCTCCTCTTCACGCAAGGCTGGATCGACCATCGAGCTCCCGTCCGGGGGTGGCCTGTGGTAGCTTCGCCTCGTCGATGATCCTGTTCCGCGTGGCCCTCTCGTTCCTTTAGACATGGCCGACGATTTCTCGCGCGGGCCCGGGCGAGGCAGGTTTCCGACGACCCACAGGTCGGCCGTCGTGGCGGTGGGCAGCGACGACCCGGCGGAGCGGGCGCGCTCGTTCGAGATCCTGGTGCGCGCCTACTGGAAGCCGGTCTACAAGCACCTCCGCGTCCGCTGGCGCCTCTCCGACGAGCACGCCGCCGATGTCACGCAGGGCTTCTTCGCCCGGGCGCTCGAGCAACGCACGTTCTCCGCCTACGACCCTTCGCGGGCCCTGTTCCGCACCTATCTCAAGATGTGCCTCGACCGCCACGTGATGAAGGAGGCCGAGAGCAGCGGGCGCCAGAAGCGCGGCGGACACGCGGTGACCCTCAGCCTGGACTTCACCTCTGCCGAGCGGGAGATCGGCGCGCTCGACGTGCCAGCGCCCGACGCGCTCGACACCTGCTTCGACCGGGAGTGGCGGCGGCACCTCGTCGGGATGGCGGTCGACGCGCTCCGCGAGCGGTGCGAGCGGGGCGGCAAGCAGCTCACCTTCCGGGTCTTCGAGCGCTACGTGCTCGACGACGACGGCCCCGAGGACCGCCCCACCTATGGCGAGCTCGCCGCGGAGCTCGGGATCAAGGTCACCGACGTGACCAACTACCTCGCCGCCGCGCGGCGCGAGTTCCGCGGCTTGCTCCTCGAGAAGCTCCGGGAGATCACCGGCTCCGACGCCGAGTTCGAGGCCGAGCGCCGCGCCTTGCTCGGGGGCGCGCGGTGACGTTCCTCGACGACGCGGGGGTCGGGCGCCTGGTCTCGCTCGCGGCGGAGCCCGAGGTCGTCGCGGGCAGGTTCGAGATCGAGGCGCTGCTCGGCGAGGGCGGCATGGGCGTCGTCTTCGAGGCCTGGGACCGCGAGGCGCACCGCAGCGTCGCGCTCAAGCTCCTGCGCGACGTCGACGAGGCGGCGGGCGCGCGCTTCGACCGGGAGGCCGAGGCGCTCGCCGCGCTGTCCCACCCGGGGATCGTCGGCCACGTCGCCCACGGCAGCACCGCGCTGGGCGAGCGGTACCTCGCGATGGAGCGGCTCGTGGGCGTGACGCTCGCGGAGCGGCTCGCCGAGGGCCCGCTCGGCGTCCGCGACGCGGCGCGCGTCGGCCACGGCGTCGCCGCGGCCCTCGCGGCCGCGCACGAGAGGGGCCTCGTCCACCGGGACATCAAGCCGAGCAACATCTTCCTGCAGGACGGCAGCGTCGAGCGCGTCAAGCTCCTCGATTTCGGGCTCGCGCGCCGGAAGGACGCGCCCGCGGTCACGGGCGCCGGGGCGCTCGTCGGCACGCCGAGCTACATGGCGCCCGAGCAGGTGCGCGGCGCGGCGCCCCCCGACGCGCGCGCCGACCTGTTCGCGCTCGGCGCCGTGCTCTTCGAGTGCCTGACCGGCCGGGCCCCGTTCCTGGGCGCGGACACCGAGGCGGTGCTCGTCAAGATCCTCATCGAGCGGCCGCCCGCGGTCCGGGAGCTCCGTCCGCTCGCCCCGCCGGCGCTCGAGGCGCTCGTCGCGCGGATGCTCTCCAAGGCCCCCGAGGGCCGCCCGGCGAGCGCCGCCGAGGTCGCGCGCGAGCTCGCCGCGCTCCTCGCCGACGACGACCGCGACGCGGGCCCGGCTCCCGCGGCCGGCGACCCCGCGCAGGTCGCCGCGCCTGGGACCGTGATCGCCGGCAAGTACCGGGTGATCCGGACGCTGGGCAGGGGCGGGATGGGCGTCGTGCTGCTCGCGCGCCACGAGGCGCTCGATCGGAGCGTGGCGCTCAAGCTGCTGCGCGGGAGGAAGGGCGGCGGGGACGTGGCGCGCTTCCTCCGCGAGGCGCGGGCGGCGTCGCGGCTCGAGAGCGAGCACGTCGCGCGGGTGATGGACGTCGGCACGCTGGACGACGGCACGCCGTTCATCGTGATGGAGTACCTGAGCGGCAAGGATCTCAGGCAGGTGCTGCGCGAGGAGAAGCGGCTGCCGGTCGGGGTGGCGGTGGACCACGTGCTCCAGGTCGGCGAGGCGATCGCCGAGGCGCACGCGCTCGGCATCGTCCACCGGGATCTGAAGCCGTCCAACCTGTTCCTCGTGCGCCGGAGGGACGGCTCGCCGCTCGTCAAGGTGCTCGATTTCGGCATCTCGAAGATCGCGCGCGCGGGCGACGCTGCGCGATCGGAGACCCTCACGGTCGACGCGAGCATCACCGCGCCCGACGTGGTCATGGGCTCTCCGCTGTACATGTCGCCAGAGCAGCTCGAGAGCACGAAGCGCGTCGACGCGCGCGCGGACATCTGGTCGCTCGGGGTCGTCCTGCACGAGCTCCTCACCGGCCGTCCGCCGTTCGAGGCGGAGAGCTTCATGGCGATGGGCGCGAAGATCGCCGCCGGCGCTCCGGCCAGGCTCCGCGAGCGCTGCCCCGAGGCGCCGGAGGGCCTCGCCGCGGTCGTGCTGCGCTGCCTGGAGAAGGATCCGGCGCGGCGCTTTCAGAGCGTCGCCGAGCTCGCGCAGGCGCTCGGGCCGTACGCGCCGGAGGGGTCTCGGCGCTCGGTCGACCGCATCACGCGCGTCGCCGCGGCCGGCGCCGCGGCCGCGGACGAGGCGGCCGCGAGCCCCGAGGTCGTCGCCGAGGGCCGCGCGACCACCGCGCACACATGGGACGCGCCGGCGGCTTCCAGGGGGCGGCGCGGCGCGCTCGTCCTGGGCGCGGCGGCGGCGGTCGCGCTCGGCGCCGCGCTGCTCGCGTCGCGACGCTCCCCGGCGGTCGCGGACGGCTCCCCCGCGGCGTTCGCCTCCGCCGCCGGGGCGGCGCCGACCGCGCCCCCGCCCGAGGTCACGCCGATCCCGGACCTCCTGCGCCGCGCAGCGCCCCTGCCGCCGCCCGCGGCGACGGCGACCCCGGCGGCGTCCTCTGCGGACGCAGAGGCGTCGGCGGGCGCGCCGCCTGCGCCGCCCGCGGGGCCCGTGCCGCGGGCGCCCTCGCCGAGCCCGGCAGCGCGTCCGCCGTCGAGCGCGCGCGCCCGGGCCCCCGCGCCGCCGACCAAGGACGGCCCCCCTGCGGCGCCCGCCGTCGAGCGCGCGCGCCCTGCCGCATGGCCGCCTCCCGGCGACGCCGTGGACCCGATGGATCCGGCGCTGATCCGCAGGTAGCGACGCGCAGCGATGCCGACGCATGAGGTGCGTCGCGGCCTGGACAGGAGGATCATTTAATAAATACGTCTAACTTACGTCGACCTGGGAAATGATGGCCGGCAGGAGGCCCTTGTGATGCGTCGTCTTGTCCCATGTGTGCTTGCTCCCGAGCGGGAAGCCCATCGCCCCACGCCCGCTCGTCGCGCTCCCTTCCTTCGCGCCCTGATCGTCGTCCTTGCGTCGACCGCCTTCCTCGCGTGCGGCGACGACGGTGACACCTCCTCCGGCAGCGGCGGCGCCGGCGCTGCTGGCAGCGGCGCGGGCGCTTCGGGCGGCGGCACCAGCACCGCCAGCAGCGGCCAGGGCGGGTCGGGCGGCCATCCTCCCGCGGGCCTCGTCGAGCCCGGCGATCCCGGGCCGGGCGACGTCACCTTCACGGTGCGCGCCGATCAGGGGGTGCGCCCCATCAGCCCGCTCATCTACGGGGTCAACTGGGCGGAGGACCTGGAGGGCGAGCAGCGCGGCACGACCGTCGTGCGCATGGGCGGCAACCGCATGACCGCGTACAACTGGGAGAACAACGCCTCCAACGCCGGCTCGGACTACATGCACCAGAACGACGCCCACCTCGTCGGGAACAGCCAGAGCGGCGATGTCCCCGGCGAGGCGGTGCGCATGCTGGCCGAGGACGCGCTGACGCACGGCGCCGCGTTCATCGCGACCATCCCCCTCTGCGGGTATGTCGCGGCCGACAAGGACGGCGACGGCGACGTCAACCAGACAGCGAATTACCTCGAGACCCGCTTTCACCCCACGATCGCGCGCAAGGGCGCCCCCTTCGCCTCGTCGCCCGATCTCGGCGACGACGCCGTGTACCAGGACGAGTTCGTCGCCTGGATGAAGCAGGCCTTCCCCGACGCCTTCCAGGGCGAGGTCGCGAGCGTCCTGTTCTCGCTCGACAACGAGCCAGACCTCTGGAATCACACGCACGAGCGCATCCACCCGGAGCCGGTGACCTACGCCGAGCTCGTCGACAAGAACATCGAGTTCGCGTCCGCGATCAAGGACGTCGCGCCGAACGCGCTCGTCACCGGCTTCGTCTCGTACGGCTATTCCGGCTATGTCAGCCTGCAGGGCGCGCCCGACGCGGACGGCAACTTCATCGAGTACTACCTCGACGCCATGAAGGCCGCCGAGGCGAGCGCCGGGCGCCGCCTGGTCGACGTGCTCGACCTGCACTGGTACACGGAGATCTACGCGAACGGCGAGCGCATCACGGGCGACGACGCCTCGCCCGAGTCCGTGGAGGCCCGCGTCCAGGCGCCGCGCTCGCTCTGGGATCCCACCTTCGTGGAGGATAGCTGGATCGCGAACGACGTCCTGAACGGCCCGATCATGCTCATCCCGTGGCTCCGCGGCCTGATCGACGCCCATTACCCGGACACGGCGCTCGGCTTCACCGAGTACAATTTCGGGGGCGGCAACCACATCTCCGGCGCGATCGCCCAGGCCGACGCGCTCGGCGTCTTCGGCCGCGAGGGCGTGCTCGTCGCGACGATCTGGGATCCCGGCGACGAGGTCTCGATGCTCCGGGCCGGCGTGCGCGCCTTCACGAGCTACGACGGGCAAGGCGCGCATTTCGGCGACACCTCCGTCCACGCCGAGACGAGCGACGTCGCGAAGGCCACGGTCTACGCGAGCATCGACGAGGCCGATCCGGGCCGCATGGTCCTCGTCGCCATCAACAAGACCACCGCCCCGCTCACGGCCGCGGTGACCCTCGCCGCCTACGGGACCTACGCGGCCGTCGACGTGTGGCAACTCACGGCCGCGGAGGCCGATCTCGTGGCGGCGGAGCCGATCACCCCGGGCGCCACGAACGCCTTCACGTACGCCATGCCGGCCCATAGCGTCTCGGTGCTCGTGCCCCGTTAGTCGTTCGCTCCGGCGTCCCGAGCTCCTCGAGGTGGATGGGAGGCGCTGCGCAGGCGCTGCCGGTCTGCCATGGCCCCGGCTGTCTCCTGTCACATCGCCCTGTCACATCGGCCCTGTCACATCGCGCCTGTCAGATCGCCCTCTCACATCGCTCCTGTCACATCGACCCTGTCACATCGCCTGTGACAGGGCAGCGGCTGCGGCGCGCGTCCGTGTGAGCCGGCCGCGGCGCCGAGGGCGCGGACCAGCGCAGCGCACCGCCCCGGCCAGGAGCACGGACCACTCGATCGCTCCTCCGCCCGGCGGCACGGCCGTTGCGAAGCCTGGTAACCGCAGTGCTGATGGGAGGAATTCAATGATCAACGCACGTGGTCTCTGGATGAACGTGGGTGTGTTTGCGGTGGCTGCCCTGATGGCCAGCGCGGCGCCGAGCCGGTCGGCTCAGGCGGAGGTCCCTGTCGCGGACGCGGTCGACGAGGAGCCGGCCGAGATCATCGATGGGCTGGCGTTCGCCGCCGCGGGGGAGTGCACCTCTGACGCGAACTGCGCCACCACGGAGTACTGTCACAAGATGGGGCCGGGACCGGCCGATAACGTGTGCGCGCCCGACAAGCAGAACGGTCAGCAATGCTCGCGCGACGCCAAGTGCCTGTCCAACTGCTGTCAATGGGATTTCTTCGAGAATCCGGTCACGCCGACCTGCCAGCCCGCGTGGGAGTGTAACTGACTCCATGCCGTGAGTTGAAACCGCAGGACCGCCGGTCGCCGTCGCCCCCTCGCCCGACGGGGCGACGGCGTCCCGGCCCCCGCGAGCTCAGGGAGGCTCGGGGAGAGACCTTGTTGTGGGGGGATCCTGGCGGGCTGCCGCCAAAGCAGCAGCCCGTCCAGAAGGGGCGTCACTTATCGGCGGGGTCCGTGCACACGCTCTCGGCGCTGCACTCGTCCAGCGCGGCGATCGCGTCGAAGATGCCCTGCGAGCAGGCGGCCGCCTTTGCGCGCTCCTCGCAGACGTCATAGCGGCTGTCGTTGATCTGTCCCGAGCCGCACTCGCTCGCGGGCCAGAGGTCCGCCGCGCGGTCCTCGAAATCGCGCTTGCAGTCCGCTTCCGTCTCGTATTCCTGCTCGTCGCCGGTGCCGTAACCAGGGCAGCCCGCCTCGGTGTCGCCATACCGGTCGCACGCCGCCTCGGCGATCTGCGTTATGCGCGCCTCGCGCGACGCCTCGCCGGGCAGCACGTCGTTCACCGTGTCCGCGGCGTCGTCACAGCCGGCGGCACCAACCAGGAAGATCATCGTGGCCAAAGAAGCCCAGAGACTTTTGTGCATCATGGTTTCCTCTCTCGCAGCTCGCCAGAATGTCTGATGGCGGCTTCACGCGTGGCCCGCCTCGCAACCGTGCGCCGCGGGCCCGCTACCAGGCTCAACGTCTCGAGCATCAGGCACCGTCCGTGCCAGGGCGCCCTCCGCTGCTTCCGCTGGGGCTTCGTGGTGATGTGCGCTGAGAATCGCGCGTGTCCGCGCCGGCGCGCGGCCATGCGCCGGCGCGCGCCTGTGACAGATTGCGACGCCGCGTGCGCGCTCGTACCAGGAGGCGGACCCGTCCGGAGAGAACCTGATCGATGCGAAGCTAGCGCCGCGGCGAGAAGACGACGATCGACGTGGGCGCCACCAGGAGATCGTCCGCGCTCGACGGCTCGACCCGGCTCGGCCGGGGGAGGATCTCCGTGCTCCACCGCGCCGGGGGCAGCCCGCACAGCGTCTTGATGTCGCCCACGCGCGTCGGGCCGCAGACGGTCACCGCGAAGATTTCCGAGCTGCCGCTCGCGTCCCGGATATCGACCCAGATCTTCATCATCCCGGACGACAGCATCTCCGCGACCGGGACCTTGCCGGCGATCACCGGGAACCAGATCGCCGGGGAGATCACGTGGAGCTCGACGATCTCGATGCCTGGCGCAGGGGTCTCGCGGAAGAACCCGCGGAGGCCGGCGAGCGTCTGGACGAACGGGTGCAGCGGGTGCCACAGGCGGTGTTTGCCCGAGGCCACCGGGCCGATGTGCACGCGGCGGAACCCCGCCTCGGCCGCCGCGCGCAAGGTCGCGCTCACCGCGTCCGCGATGACGCCGAGGTCCCGGCTGTCCTCTGGACCGTCGTCGCCGCTGGCCGGCGGCAGATCCGTCGTCCGCTCGCGGGCGGCCACGCCGAAGATCGGCGCGTCGCCGAACCGGTAGACGTACGACGGCGCCTCGTCCAGGGGACGCCAGCGCCCCGGCTCCGTGTCCGCGAGCACCCCGGCCTCCTTCGCCTCGGCGAGGAGGCGCTTCGCCTGGGTGCCCTGGATGGCGCGGTTGTCCGAGGGCATCCGTCCCACGCTGACGACGACGCACGCGCGGCCGTCCCCCGCGCCGGGCGCGGAGAGCGGCGCGTACCTGAGCCGGAGCTTCCTCGCCTCGCCCGGGGGGCACGTCGACCCGTCGGAGAGGCTGAACCCCAGCTCGTCCGGCATCCACGCCACCGGCGGCTTCGCGGCGCCCGACAGGGCAGGGGTCCTGCGCTCCCAGACCGCATCGGTCAGCCAGCCGAGCAGCCCCGTCAGCTCGGAGTAATGCCCGTAGAACACGGGGGCGATGCCGAGCCGTGTCTGCAGGAAGCGGACGTCGAGGGTGTCCTTCCTGTCGCTGGAGAACAGCGCGAAGTGAGGGTGGGGCCCGGGCCCGTAATGGTGGGCGATCTCCCCGAAAAGATTGATGAGGTAGTCCTCGAGGATGCCCGAGCCGAGGAAGAGCAGCGAGCGCCGGGAGAGGACCTCGGCGAACGCGCGCCGGAAGTGCGGCTGCGCGTTCACGGCGTGCTGATACTGCTGGTAGCCCGCCACGACCTGGCCCGCGAGCTCGGCGCGGCGCCGCGGGTCGAGGACGAGCGCCTCGCCGAGCGCATCGAGCCGCGCGGCCTGCCCTCCGACGAAGCCCTGCAGCGCCCACAGGATGGGCCGCGTCGGGGACTCCAGCGAGCGAAGGACCTTGTGGCAGTCCTCGACGCTGCGCCCGAGCACCTCGGGCACGTCGGTCTCGTCCCGCCGGGCTTCCCGCGGCGGCTTGCCCGTGCGGTCCACGCCGGCCGTCTCGCCGGCGCGGGACTGCCGCATCCGGCTCACGACGTACAGATCGTCGTAGTTGGTCGTGAGCACGAGCGGCCAGGGGCAGCGCGCGAGCGCCTCCGTCTGCGGCGGCACCGCGCAGTCGCCCGCGGCCTTGCCGCCCTCGTTGAGCGCCTCGCGGTACGCGTCCGCGCGCGACGCCGCGTCCATGGCGGCCAGCCCGAGCACCGCCTTGTCGGCGAGCCGGTACAGCTCCGACGTGTCCAGCCTGTCCTCGGGTCGGGCCTTCCTGAGGTGCTCTGGCACCTCGACGCCGGCCGCGTCGGCGAGCCCCCGGAGCAGGTCCAGCCAGCCCGTGCAGGCGGGCCTGCTCATCCCCGAGCCGATGAACGGCGCGAGCACGCCCCGCCTGTACGCGCTGGCGAGGTACGGCAGGACGTCATCGAATCCGAGGTCCATCACACCGGCTCCTCGACGTGCGCGCAAAGCAGCCCGGGCATGGCGCGAGGATTCACGAGGTGCCGCTCCGAGGTCAAGTCGCGGGCCGGGGCGCGCTCCGGTCGCGCCGCTCGACCTTGTTCGCGGTCGATCCCCTTGCGATCGGGCCGGGCCGCACCCAGAGGCTCCGGGAGCGCTCATGCCTGAAGGCGACACCCTCTTCCGGATCGCCGCTGCCCTCGGCCCTGCCCTGGAGGGCGCGCGCGTCATCGCGCTGGAGCTGCCCCGGAGCGACAGGCGGAGCGACCACCTCGTCGGCCGCCGCGTCGAGCGCGTGGAGGCGCGCGGCAAGAACCTCCTCATCTACTTCGACGAGGGCACCGTCCTCCACACGCACCTGCGCATGAGCGGCGCCTGGCACCTCTACCGCGAGGGCGAGCGCTGGAAGCGGTCCGAGGCGACGGCGTCGGCGATCCTCGCGGTCCCTGGCTACGTCGCCGTCTGCTTCCGCGCGCCCATCGTGCGGCTCTTGCGCGCGAGCGCCGTGCGCGGCGACCGGCTCCTCGGCAGCCTCGGCCCGGACCTGCTCGCCGACGGCTTCGACGCCGCGGAGGCGCTCCGCCGCCTCCGGTCCCTCGACGAGGTGCCGCTCGGCGTCGCGATCATGGATCAGCGCGTGGTCGCCGGCATCGGCAACGTCTACAAGAGCGAGCTCCTCTTCCGGCGGAAGCTCGACCCTTTCGCCCCGGTCCGGGCCTACTCGGACGAGGAGCTCTCCGCGATGATCGACCTCGGCCGCCGCCTCCTGCAGGCCAACGTCGAGCCGCGGGACCCGTCCGGCGCGTACCGCGGCCCCACCGCGCATTACCTCCACACGCGCACGACGCGCACCGGCTTCGACCGCGGCAGGAGGCCGGTCAGCGTGTACGGCCGCGAGGGCCGCGCCTGCTACGACTGCGGCGCCGCGGTCCAGATGCGCCGGCAGGGGACCATGATGCGGTCGACCTACTTCTGTCCCCGCTGCCAGCCGACCCGCGCTGCGACGCCGTCGCCCGAGCCCGCGCCGGCCGGATCAGCGCCGCCGGCCGGATCAGCGCCGCCGGCCGGATCAGCGCCGCCGGCGCCGTGACCTCGGCAGCCTGAGCGTCGTCCGGGGCGGGCGAACCGGCATCGTGCCCGGCGCTCGCGCGGCGCGCGTGGTTGGTCTGGCAGATCTTCCGACCGGTCCGATCGTACGATCGGCCTCATGCGTATCCACCTGCTCCTTCTCCTTGTGCTTGCGCCTGGATGCAGCCAGCCGATGGATGAGCCCGTCTCGCCGGACGCGGCGACGACGCAGCGCCCTCCGGCCTCCTCGGCGACGCCTGCTGCCGCCCCGTCCACGCCGCCGGCCGCCGGCGCTGCGGAGATCGACGCGCGGTTTGCCCCGCTCATCGCCGCCGCGTTCCGCGAGTACAGGGCCTGGGGTCGTGTCGACGACGAGCTCCGCTGGGCTCCCTGGCTCTGCCGTTTGCCGATGCCCGGCCGTGCGCGCATGAGCGCCGCCGACGACGGCGGTCACGCCCGCAAGCTCTACTCGGTCTTCGCTCGGCACCGCGATCGGTATCCGTTCGTGCAGGGCCCGGAGCCCGTGCCCCAGCCGGTCGGGCAGGTCCTCGTCAAGGAGAGCTATCATCCCGAGCTCGTGGAGAAGGGCGCGGCGCCCGAGCTCCCGGGCGGCTCTCGGCCCGAAAATCCGCACGGCGCCGAGGACCACTTCGATCCCTACCTGCGCGACGGCGACCGCGTCTACCGCGCGTCGCGCCTCGCCGGCGCCTACGTGGTGCTCAAGGTGGCGCCGGAGACGCCCGGCACCGACGCGGGCTGGGTCTACGGCACGGTCACGCCCGAGGGGGAGGTGACCTCCGCCGGCCGCGTCGCGTCCTGCATGGGCTGCCATGAGAGCGCCCGCCACGAGCGCGTCTTCGGGATCGCGCCAGCGACGGGCCCCTGACGGGCGCAGGGCCGATCGCCATGCGCCCTTCGGCGTAATGGCCGGGCTACCCGGACCTCCGCGCCCCCGCCACGCTGGGCCTCAGCAGCGACCTCGGCGCGTCCTCGCTGACCGGCGCCGCCGCCTCGGGCTCCTCGGGCGCGGGCTCCAGGAGCCGCGCGATCCACGAGAGCCCCTCGACGTTCTCCAGCGTGATCTTCATCACCATCATGATCGGCACCGACAGCAGCGCCCCCGACGGCCCCCAGAGCCACCCCCAGAAGAGCATCCCGAGGAGGACGGCGAGCGGAGACAGCCCCAGGGTCCGCCCGAGCACGCGCGGCTCCAGGACGTTGCCCACCAGCAGGTTGATCAGCAGGTACCCGAGCGCCACGAGGGCCGCCGTGCCCGGACCCTGGCTCGCCAGCGCGGCGAGCACCGCCGGGATCGTCGCGACCGCCGCGCCGATGTTCGGGATGAAGTGCAGGACGAACAGGCTCGACGCCAGCAGCAGCGCCAGGTCCACGCCCAGGAGCACCAGCATGATGTACGCGAGCACCGCCACGAGCAGGCTCGTCAGCATCTTCACCACCAGGTACTTCTTCACCTCGCGCACGATGCGGTCGACGTGCTCCAGCCCGCGCGCGGGGTCCGCGAGGACCGCCCGGAGCTTCGCGCCGGCGCCCGCGAACTCGCAGAGCGCGAAGAAGACAACGAGGAGCACCACGCCGAGGTTCGACGCCGCGCTCGCCACCGTCACCGCGGCCCCGCCGAGCAGCGGCACCAGCGACGCCGTGTGCAGCGTCTTCGACAGGAACTCCGGGTTGACCGGCAGCCCGCGCTCCGTGAGCGTCGCGGCGATCGCCACCGTCGCCTCGGAGGCGCGCGCCAGGTAAGCCGGCACCTTCTCCTCCAGCTCCACCCCGGCGATGGTCACCACCGCCCCCACGAAGGCCAGGATCGCCAGGTCGACCACGAGCGCGGCCAGCGCCCCGACGGCCGGCGGGAGCCCCCGGCGGGTCACCCAGCTCGCGATGGGCGACGAGATCGCCGCGAGCGCGATCCCGAAGAGCACCGGCACGAGGAACGGCTCCGCATAGCGCAAGCCCACGATGACCACGACGGACGCCGCCGCCATCATCACCATCTGAGCTCGACGAGACATCGTGAAGATCCCCATGCCAAACCTCGCTTGCCGGGTTCCCGCGTCACGCCTCACGTCCGATTCCGAGGAGAGCGCGCGGGTCATTCCGGGAAAAGCAAGGGATGCGCCACGCTCCGTCCCGCTGGTTCCTCCCCGCGTGGCGAGGGCAGTCGCGCGGCCCCCGCGGGATTCATGGGCTCGCCGCCCCGCGCGTCCCGTCGCGCGCGCGCCTCGCGGGGCACGGACGTGAGACCACGCTGCGCGCGGCGGTGCGATCTGCTACGCGCAGTCTCTTCGGTCGATCTGGAGGGGGACAGACTCAGGAGCACCGCGCCCGTGGTGAGGCGCGATGTCGCATGCGGCGCCGCACCACGCAGGTGGGGGCGCGGCGCCGCGCGGAGGCGGGCGTCGCGGCGGACCGGCGCAGCGCGCCGGCCGAGCGTCGCTACCGCGCAGAGGTCATCCTGTCGCTCGGCGCCCCGCCGTTGAGCGGCACCGTGGCGTGCTGGCTGGCGTCGGTCTTCGGGGTCGTCCCGGTGACATAGGCCTTGACCGCCTCGACAAGGAACTTGAGCCCGGCCGCTCCATCGTTGTCCCAGTACTCGCCCTCGCGCGGGCTCACGTGGATGAGCGCGAGGTGGGGGTCGTCCTTGCCCTTCGGGAAGTAGACCTTCGCCTCCTCGGACCACAGCTCGTCGATCTTGGCCCGGCTGCGCACGATCGAGGCCCGGCCCGAGAGCGACAGGAAGCGGCGCGCCTCCTGGAGGGTCACGTTCACCTCGGGGTTCGACTCGATCTCGTCGATCTTGCCCGAGTCGATGCTCGTCATGAACCAGATGTCCCCGGTCGCGTCGTCGACCTTCATGAGCGCCATCGGCCGCGCGCGCAGCATCCCGTGGTTGGCCTGCGTGACGAGCATGGCATTGCGGAACTTCTTGAGGATCTCCAGCAGCTTCTCGCGTGACCCGGTTTCCATGTTGTCCTCCTTGCGGTTCCGGCGGCCGTTGCGAGATCCGGACCAGCGCCGGCTCACGCGCAAGTCAGCGAGATCCATGGCTCTTCTGCGCCGCACCGGGCGTGCTCTCGGGGCATTCCGCCACAGGATCTCGCGCGCATCGCGCCCCTGAAATCGCGCGGATCGCCGCGTCGATGCGCCGAGCGCTGGCCGCCTCGTCCCCGGCGTTCGTCCCGGCTCCCGCGCAGACGGCGGGCCCGAGGAGGCCTGCTCGTCGCGCGCCGCGCTGCTAGCCCGCGCGCGCCAGCACCACCGCCGCCACGACGATGACCACCAGCGCGATCACCCCGGCGATCACGAGCGCCACCTTGCCCCACGCGATCGGCGCCGACCCCGTGACGCGGCCCGCGTCCTGGCCGTGCACGACGGCGCGGTAGCTCCGCCCCTTGTAGCGGTAGGCGAGCACGTACGAGGGCAGGGCCACCCGGCGCGTCTCCAGCGCGCGCAGCAGCACCGCCACGCGCACGTTGCGGAACGTGGACCCGGGGATCACCCCCCGCTGCAGCGCGTCCTCCGCCGTGGCCGCGATGCGCTCGCTGAGGATCTTCCGGGCCGCCGAGCGCTGGGCGTCGAACTGCTCCAGCACCGCGTCCGCCGGGCCGAGCTGCTGCCCCGCGCGGCGCGCGGCCGGCACCATCCCGTCGAGCCGGAAGGACGGCGCGAGCTCCCGGGCCTCCTCGAGCGAGAGCCCGCGCGACGCGGACACGAGCAGCCCGCGGAAGGGCAGCTCCGTCTGTCCGGCGTGCGGGGCCCAGGGGCTCCGGTGGGCGCCCGCGTTGGAGTCCGCCGTCCAGCTCACCAGAGCGTCCACGTTGACGATCCAGCCCGCCCACCAGATCGCGTGCAGCCCCTCGACCGTGGCCGCGCGGCCGAGGTCCGACGGTCGGAAGAAGCCGAGCGTCGACATCCACTGCCGCAGCGCCTGATCGGCCTGCTCCGGCGCCACCCCGAACGGGAGCAGCCAGTCGGCCTGGTCGACCGGATCGACCGGCTGCTCCAGCCGCGTGACCGCCCCGCAGAAGCGGCACTTCGGCGCCTGCGCCTCGGCCGAGTACGAGACCGCGGCGCCGCACTCGGTGCACCGCAGCACCTGCACGAGCTGCGGGGCCGGCGCGCGGTCCAGGGGCGCGGCGAGGCCGCACACGGCGCAGCGCAGGTCGCCCTGCTCCAGCGGGCCCTGGCACCGGGCGCAGCACCGCGCCATCGCCCCGGAGGTCCCCATGCTGAGGCTCATCGCTGCCCTCCGGTCGGCGCGGGCCTGGTCCCGCCCGGACGAGCGCGCTCGGCCGGCCCTGGCGCCGCGGCGGGGGCCTGCGGCCGCGCGACGCCGCGCCGCTCGGGCTGACCCCTGTCGCGCGCTGCGGCCAGGACGAACGGCGCCGCGATCAGCAGCAGCACGAGCAGGACGGCGAGGGCGATCTTGATCCACGAGAGGGGCGCCTTGCCGTGGATCGCGCCCGTCTGGCCGTTGATGAGGACCCGGAACGGCGGCTCGCGCGGGTCGTGCCGGATCGCGAGCACCCACAGCGGCACGTAGAGCAGCTCGAGCGTCTCGCGATCGAGGCGCGTCTCGTGGACGAGGCCGTGGTGGCTGTCGCCGGGCATGAAGGCCGCGAGGTCGCGGCCGATCTTCTCCAGCGCCTCCCGCCGCGCGAGGGCGTAGCACTCGTCCTGGGTCATGGTCGGCTCCTCGGCGATCCAGCCGCTGAGCACCGCGGGCGTGTAGCGCCGCATCGTGCGGAGATCGAACGGCTCGATCGCCTCGAGCTCGGCGTTCGGGACGGCGCGGGAGGCCACGACGAGCACATCCATGACGTAGGTGGCGTGCAGGCCCTCGAGGTGCCGGTGCTCGGTCCTGGTGACGACGCGCGTGCGGGTGACGGTGTTCCCCTTCTCGTCGGTCGTCGTGTACGTCTCGGTCTCCTGGTAGTTCTCGCCGATCTCCGCCGCGTAGCGCGACTGCGCCATCGCCGAGTAGAGGTAAGCGGGCGTGTAGACGCCGCGGATCGAGTCGATCGACCCCGCCCTGACGCCGGACTGCACGAAGAAGCTCCGCTTGCCCAGCCACGCCTTGACCGCGCCCTGGGCGCTCTCCCGGCTCATGGTGAAGCCGAGGACGAAGTGCGGCGGCGGGCGGCCGTGCGAGGGCGGCCGCTCGACCACGGAGGGCGAGGCGCAGTAGGGGCACACCGCGGTCCGCTGGTCCGCTTCGACGCGCAGCGACGCGCCGCAGGTCTCACACTCGAGTTGCACCGGCGCCCGAGGGAACAGCACCGGGGGGCGCCGCGTCAACAGGGAACGGGCGGGGGCGCCGGCGGGAGCGGGTCGCGCGTCAGCAGGGGATGGGCGGCGGACGGCTCCCGAGGTCGGCGGGGGACGCGGCGCCGTCGCTGTCCTGCTGCGGTGTCTGCCGGAGCAGCGGCGCGAGCGAGCGCTGCGCCCATTGCCGGACCGGGGCGTCCGGCCACGGCTGCCACCGGGAGCTGACCTGCGGCGCGACCGCCACAGCCGCCGCGCGCGGCGCGCGCGCCCCGGCGCGGAGGCGCGGCGTGGGCTGCGGCGCGTCGAGGAAGCGCGCGAGGTCCGGGGCGAGATCGGCCACAGCCTCGCGGTGCGGGTAGTGCCCCGCCTTGGCGAAGCGCCGCACGGGCACGCCCTCCAGGTAGCGCTCGACGTCCGCCGCGTGGCGCGCCGGGATCACCGGATCGCGGTCGCCCCAGTAGACGGCGAGCGGCGGTATCTCCGGCAGCCGGTGGGCGATGTCCATGAGGTGCTCGCGCTGCCCGCGCAGGTCGATCGCGTGGCGGAGCGTGCGCGACAGGGCGCGCGCCGTGCCGGGCCGGGCGTTCACGCGGGCGAGGTACCGGCGCTCTTCCGCGTTGAAGTTGCCGCCGAGCACCAGCATCCCCGCGTGGGTCCCGACGCCCATGAGCACCGGCGCGGCCAGCTCGAGCAGCCCTGTCACGGCGGCGAAGCGCAGCGGCAGCGCCACCTCGCTCCCGAAGCCGCCCGCCGCGACAAGCCCGAGGCGGTGGACGCGCCCCGGTCGCTCGATCGCCACGCACATCGCAATGCTGCCCCCGAACGAATGCCCGACCAGATCGAAATCGCTGAGCCCGAGGGCGCGGATCCATTCCGCGGCCACGTTCGCATACCATGCGACCGTGTAGGGCGCGTCGGGCCGGGCGGATTGGCCGTGGCCGGGCAGGTCGAGCGCGACAACGCGGCGCCCTCCGGCCGCGAGCGCGGGGGCGAGCCGGTTCCAGGTCCTACAGCTATCGGACAGGCCGTGTACCAGGACCACGGGGCGCTTGCCCGCGCCGCTGTTCCGGGGAGGGCTCCACTCTTCCCAGTGGATCTCGCCTGCGGAGAGGACGCGAACATGGCTGCGACACGTGACCGACATGTTCTTCTTACAGAGTTCGCACGAAGCGAAGCATCTGTCCAGATTGCACGCCTATCACGTCCACATGGGTCGGCCGCGTCGCCTCACCGCGAAGCATGTTTCGCATTCAATGTGGGTCGGTCGACGCCAGCGTGCGCTAGGCGGGGCTCCGGACCGGACAACGCTGTCACGGTACTTGTGCGGCGCTTCTCCCTCCTTGCGCTCCTCGCGAGCCTCTTTCTCTTTCTGCCCGCGCCCACCGCACTCCAGCCGGCGAATGCAGCGGAGCGGCGCTGTCCCCGCGAGCCGCCGCGCAGTCCAGCCGCTCATTCCAGCAGGAAGTAGTGCGCGTCGCGCTTGATATCGAAATGGAAGTGGTCCGCGTGCGCCTCGTTCGCGTTGGGCGTGAGGACGACATTGAAGAGCCCGCTCGTGAAGACAGCGCAGATGATCTCCCGCAGCTCGAGGGCCTGGGGCGTGGCCTCCTTCGGCTCCGACCCGGGCCCGCACGGCGGCGCGCCGATGGCGCCGTGCCAGTCGGCTTTCACGTCGAGCCTCGTGCCGTCGGCCTTCACGAGGGCGGCCACGTCGATGGCGAGCCCGAGGGCGTGCTGGCTGGGCCGCGCGGGCGCCGCCGCCGGCTTCTTCGGGGCGCGCGCGCCGGGCTTCGCCCCCTTGCCAGCGCCCTTCGCGGCCTTCTTGCCTGGCTTCGCCTTCGCGGGCGCCTTCTTCGGCGCGTTCGCGGGCGCCTTCTTCGGCGCGACGGTCTTCGGCGCGACCGCCCCGGCGGGCGCGGGCCGGTGCATGCTGACGTGCACCACCTCCGCGATCCCCCGCGTCGCGAGGAAGGCGGCGAGATCGTCGAGCGCGAGGACCAGCCGGCAATCGGCGATGTCGAAGACGGAGGTCGACCGCGGCTTCGCCACGCCGTCGCCGTGGAACGTCACCCCGTGCAGCGGGCCCGTGATCCGGACCGGCCGGTCGACCAGCGGGGCGCCGCGCGATGCCGGGGCGTGGGGGATCCCGCGGCGCTTCAGCTCCCGGTCGCACGCGTCGCTCGAGAGCCCGCCGTAGGTGGCGGCGCGCGACGCGGCCGACCACACCGGCTTCTCGAACAGCGCCGGGAACGCGTCCCCGCCGCCGTCGGCCATCGAGCCGGCCCCGCCGTCGGCCACCAGGCTGGCCTCGCCGTCCGCCAGGAGGGCCCCGCCGTCCGTGGGCGCCGTCGTCGCGCCGGCCGGCGCGGGCGTCGCCGCCGCCGATCCCGCCGGGGGCTCGCCCCGCTCCGCCTCGGAGCGGCGCAGCGACGCGATGCCGAGCGGCGTGAGGAGCGCCGCGCCGCCGATCAGGGCCGCTCCGAGGGCCAGCGCACGGCGGGAAGGGAGCGCGCTCATCCTCATCGGAGACTACCTCGCCCCCGGCCGAGGGAGCACGCCTTGCCGTTGAGCGCGGAATTTGGTCGACTCCCGCGATGTCTCGCCCCCGCGCCGCGCTCGCTGGCCGCGTCATTTCCCGTGGAATCGCGCTGATCTCGCTGCTCGCTGCCTGCCAGGCCCCCGCGCCCGGAGCCCCGGCCGCCCCCACCGTCGGTCGGCCCGCGCGGCCTGTCCCCGCCGCGCCGCCCCCTTCGCTCGTCACCGAGGCCGAGCGGACCGGCTTCCAGCGCACGGGCCGCTACGCCGAGGTCGAGCGGCTGTGCCCCGCCTTCGAGCGGGCGTATCCGGGCCGCGCCCGCTGCTTTCGCTTCGGTACCACGCCCGAGGGCAGGCCCATGCTCGCGATCGCGGCCTCCGCCGACGGCGCGCTCGACCCCGCCGCGGCGCGGGCGAAGCGGCGTCCGGTGATCCTGTTCCAGGGCGGTATCCACGCCGGCGAGATCGACGGCAAGGACGGCGGCTTCTGGGCCCTCCGCGAGCTGCTCGACGGCGCGATGGCGCCCGGCGCCCTCGCCGCGGTCACGGCGGTGTTCGTGCCGGTGTTCAACGTCGACGGCCACGAGCGCTTCCGCCCGAACCAGCGCCCGAACCAGCGCGGCCCCGAGGAGATGGGCTTCCGCACCACCGGGCAGAACCTCAACCTGAACCGCGATCACATGAAGGCCGAGGCGCCCGAGATGCGCGCGATGCTGGCGCTCCTCGACGCCTGGGACCCGGTGGTCCAGGTCGACCTGCACGCGACCGACGGCGCGAAGTTCCAGCACGACGTCGCCGTCATCGTCGAGCCGTCGGCGCCGCACCCCGGCGGCCTCGACGCCGAGGCGCGCGGCCTCTCCGAGGCCCTCCAGGCGCGCCTCTCGGCGCTCGGCCACCTGCCGCTCCCGTTCTACCCGTCCTTCCGCACGGAAGACGACCCCTCGTCGGGGATCGCCGCCAGGCCGGGGCCGCCGCGCTTCTCGCAGTCCTACGGCGCCGCCCGCAACCGCGTCGGCGTGCTCGTCGAGACGCACAGCTGGGCCACCCACGCCCGGCGCGTCCGCGCGGTCCACGACCTGCTCGCGGCGCTCTTCGAGCGCGTCGCCTCCGGCGCGGGCGCCCTGCGCGCGGCGGCCGACCGCGCGGACGCCGCCGCCGCGCGCCTCGCCGGCGCTCCGTTCGTCCTCAAGCACCGCGTGGCGCCGGTCCCGCGCGACTTCCCGTTCCGCGGGTTCGCCTACGAGAAGCGCGCCTCCGACATCTCGGGCGGCACGTGGATCCGCTACGACGAGTCTCGCCCGGAGATCTGGCGCGTGCCGCTGTTCGACCGGCTGGAGCCGGACCTGACCGTCACCGCGCCCGCCGCCGGTTATGTCGTCCCCGCGGCGCATGCGGCCTGGGTGGCCGACAAGCTGCGCCTGCACGGCGTGCGCTACGAGCTCCTGCCCGAGGCGCGCCCCGGCTTCGCCGTCGAGGCGTTCCGCGCCGACGCCGTGACCTTCGAGCCGTCCTTCGAGGGCCGGACGCCGGTGAAGCTCCAGGGCGCCTTCCGGCCCGAGCGGCTCGATCTGCCGCGCGGCTCGCTCTTCGTCCCCATCGCGCAGCCGCGGGCGCCGCTGGTGCTCCACCTGCTCGAGCCGCTCGCGCCCGACTCGCTCGTGGCCTGGGGCTTCTTCAACGCCGCCTTCGAGCGCAAGGAGTACATGGAGGCCTATGTCGCCGAGGAGGAAGCCCGCAAGATGCTCGCCGCCGATCCGGCGCTGCGCGCCGAGTTCGAGGCGCGCCTGCGCGATCCCGCGTTCGCGAAGGACTCCGCGGCTCGCCTCGACTTCTTCTACCGGCGCCACCCGTCCTGGGACGAGCGCGTGAATCTGGTCCCGGTATTCCGGGTCGCCACCTCACCGCTCCCGTGAGCGCGCGCGGAGGCGCGGCACCACGTGGCCACATCTCCCGCGCGGCCGTGAGCCGTCAGCGCGGTTTGCACTGGTGCCTCGAGGGCTGTTTTCGCCGCGCTCCGCGATCTCGCCGGATGTCCGTGAGTCCCGCCGGCGCCTCGTCACCCCGCGAATCCAGCTCAGCGCGCGGCGCGGCGCCGCGATGAGGTGAGAGCGCGCCGCGCAGGTTGCGCGGAGCGCGCACGTATCGCATCCTCGACAGGACATGTCGGCTGACCTGCGACGGCGGAGACGCGCGCGGGGGCCGCCGCACGGCGACGCGATGGTCGTCAGTCAGTGGAAGGGGGGCAAGCATGTTGCTGCGATGGGCGTTCGTCTTTTCTTCGGTGTTCTTCTTCGCCTTTCCGGCGTTGGCGCAGAACGCGCGGATCCAGTCGTTCACGTATGCCGGCAGCGGATGTCCTGTCGGCTCCGCCGCGGGGGTGATCTCCCCCGATCAGAAGGCGTTGACCGTCATCTTCGACCAGTTCGAGGCGCAGGCCGGCCCAGGCACCGCCCGCGCCGCGAACCGCGCATTTTGCCAGCTCGCCGTGGATCTGCAGTTCGATGCGGGGTGGCAGGTGGCCGTGTTCGACGCCACGTACAGGGGCTTCGCCGACCTGGAGCCGAGCGTCCAGGCGCTCCACGAGACGTCGTATTACTTCTCGGGATCGCCGCTGACCTCGGGGCCGCTCACGTGGAACATGATCGGGCCTTTCACGAACAACTTCTCGCGCACGGACAACTTCGCGACCACGGTCTGGTCGGAGTGCGGCACGGTGCGGCCGCTCAACATCAAGACGAGCCTGTTCGTGACGAACCGCATGGCGCCGCTGCACTCCGGGGTCCTGACGAACGACACAACGGACGTCCAGGTCCATATCGAGTATGGCCTCACGTACCGCCGCTGTCCTTGAGGTCCGCAGGGCGCCTCGCGAGCCCGGCCGCGCGGCGCGGCAGATGGGGGCCTGAGCGGCTGGACCGGTCGCGCGAGGCGGGTTGAGCAAGATGGGGAGCGCGGGAGATGAGGTCTGTTCTCCCGCCTCCCCGTCTTGCCGTCCGCGCGGGGCGGCGCTGCCTCGGTCGCCTCGACGGGCGGGGTGGGGGATCATCGCGCGTTGTCGGGGCGTCGATGCGCTGGTGCTTCCGGCGGCCGGCCTGTACGCTGGCGCGATGACGGTCAATCTGCTGGTCATTCTTCTCAGCGTCATCGTGCCGCTCGGGATCACCGCGGTGATCCTCTGGGGGGTCTGGAAGAAGGTCCTCGGCCCGCTCAGGGCGCAGCAGCAGGAGCAGCAGCAGCTCCTGCGAATCGGCGTATCCTGCGCGGCCCGCGTGCTGCAGTACCAGGAGACGGGCATGAAGGTGTCCATGGGCGCACAGGACTCCTACAGCCTCAAGCTGCTGCTCGAGGTGATGCCGCCGGGCATGCCGCCGTATCAGGTGGAGACGGTCGCGCTCGTGTCGGTGCTGGCGGCCCCTCGGATCCAGCCGGGGTGCATCGTCACGGTGCGCTACGACCCGTCCAATCCGCGGCGTGTCGCCCTGGAGGCGGCCTATCCGCCCGGGCAGGGGCCCGCCGCCGCGGCGCCGCTCGGAGGCTATCCGCCGCCCGGCGGCTTCGGCGCGCCTGCCGGGGCCCCGCCGGGTGCCTACGGCGCGTACCCGGGGGGCGCGCCCGGCGCCCCCTACGGCGCTCCGGCGGCGGGCGCCTACGGGGGGGCCCCCGGCGCCTACGGCGCGCCCGCTGGTGCCCCGCCCGGCGCCGCGTATGGTGCCCCGCCCGGCGCCGCGTATGGTGCCCCGCCCGGCGCCGCGTATGGTGCCCCGCCCGGCGCCGCGTATGGTGCCCCGCCCGGCGCCTACGGCGCGCCGCCCGGAGGCCCGCCTGGCGCGGCCTACGGCGCGCCCGTCGGCGCCTACGGCATGCCCCCTGGGGCTCAGGCGGGCATCCACGGTGCGCCCCCGCCAGGCGCCGCCCATGGCGCGCCAGGCGCGCCCGCCGGTGCCTATGCGCCCGCTGGTGCCTACGCGCCCGCCGGTGCCTATGCGCCCGCCGGCGCCTACGGCGCGCCGCCCGGCGCTCCCGCTGGAGCCCCGCCTGGCGCTGCGTATGGCGCCCCGCCCGGCGCTCCCGGCGCGTACGGCCCCGGCCCCGGACCTGGCGGCGGCGCCGGAGGGACGCCCGGCCCTTTCGGCCCCGGCGGCAGCGGCCCTCACGGCGCCTGAGCGCCGTCCGTCACCCGGCGCCCGGCCCGCAGGGCGCGGCGCTGCCGCGCCGCGGCGCTCACGCCACCACGCAGCCCGCCGATGTGCCCTGCATCGGCACGATCGCCTTGAGCTCGCCGTTTTCCCCGAAGATCAGGAGCCGCGCGACGATGGCCTCGTGGCCCTTGCCGCAGAGGGGCAGGAGCGCGAGCCGGATCGCCGGTCCGTTGCCTCCCTGGAACTTGAGGGCGAGGAGCTGCTTCCCGTCGCACTCCGCGAGGAGCTCCACGTCCGCCTCCAGGTGGACCGGCGCCACCTTCGTGCACGCCTTGGCCTCGCCGAAGCTGTCGACCGTGCAGCGGTTGGGATCGAGCGCGATCTGGACGCGGGACGCCTCTTCGCCGACCGTCGCGATCTGGATCTGATACGTCGCGATCCCTCTCTGGAGCGAGATTGGCTCCACGAGATAGCCTGTTTCCAGCCGCAGATTCCTGATTTTCATCGACCCCCCCGCCGCTCGGCCCGTGCGCGCCGCGACCACCGCCCCTGACGCCGCGGCCGCCGCGCGCTTCCCTCCACGGAAAGCACCGGCTGTGCCGCCGCGGTCCCGCGCGCGGGGCTCGCACCGCCGCGCGCCCGGCCCCGCGTCGCGCGTCGCGCGTCGCAAGGCGCCCGGAAGCGTGGCGGCGCAGGGCGCTCGTCGCGCCTCAGACGAGCCCGAATTCGTACCTGTCCAGGAGCCTGGCGAGGAGCGCCGCGCGCGTCGGATCCGCGAGGGACCCGAGCGGCGTGACCTCCAGCGCCGCGCTGGCGCGATCGAAGAGGGCGGCGCAGACGCGGCTCGGGTCGTGGCGCGCAGCGTAGACGATGCCGTCAGGCCTCCTCGGGTGGTCGTGGATCGCGAGCGCCCACCGGTGGGCGGCCGCGTAGGACTCGCCCGAGGTCAGGCGAGCGTCGGCCCCGAGGCGCGCCAGCCCCTCGCCAGCGAGGTTCACGAGCCGGAGCGGCCGCCTCGGCGCGATGCGCGCGAGCCCGCGCGCGGCGAGCTCGCCCTGCTCCACGAACCGGACGCCGGTCGCGTGGCCGAACACCTCGATGAACGCGCAACGCTCGTCTTTCCCCGCGTACAGCACCCCGAACTCGCCGTCCGGCGCGTCGAAGCGGTTGTCGCCCGAGCGACCGAAGAAGAGCGGGGCCTGCGCGAGCCGATGGATCCGGAACCAGCACCGCCGGAAGATGGTGACGGGGAGCGGCCTCGTCGCGAGATCGAGCGGCGGATCCGGATGCGGCCCGAGCGTGATCTTCATGTCGACCCTGCCCCGCGCGAAAGGACGACGCGACGGCTGGCGCGCTCGACGTCCGCCTCATGCGCTGTTCCTTCGCCGCCGTCGCGCCCTGCGCGGAGCGCCTCCGCCGTGACCCCTGGCGAGCGCGGCGGCCTCGTCATCACGGCGCGTTCTCAGGCGGCGCCGTGCTCGCCGAACGTGCGGGCGGCGCGCCGCACGGGCTCCAGGTCGCCGCGGCGAACCCGGTCGAGCGGCCGCTCGCCGTCCAGGCGGTGGTTGCCGGAGAGAAAGAACCGCATCTTCGCGAGCGGGGGGTGCTCCTCGAGCAGGGCCAGGATCTCTTCGAGCCCCGGCAGCACGCCCTCGTCCGCGAACTGCCATGCAGGGTAGAGGTGGCCTCGGCGGCCGACGTCCACGGCCAGCAGCCTGCCGGCAGCGCGCCGCGCCTCGATGGCGTCGGGCGAGAGGTGGAGCACCTCGCTGACGTCCTCCGCGGTGAGCGTCCCCCCCTCGGCGGCGAGGAGCGCGTCCCGCGCCTGGAGGCCGCGGAGGCGGGCCGGCGTGAGCGGATCGGCCGCGGAGAAGAGGCCGACGGCGCTCGGCTGCGTGAGCGCCGTCAGCAGGGCGCCCGCGTTGCTGGGCGAGGCGACGACCTCGCCGAGCTCGCTCTGATCGAGCCGCTCCGCGACCTGCGCGAGCGCGTCGATCCCGCGCGCCAGGAACGCGACCCGCAGCGGCTCCCCGTCGAACTGGTGGAGTCGCTCGGCGATTTCCGCCAGTGCGCTGGAGTCCCGGTCCTTTGCCATGGCCGACCCTGGGGGACGATGCAGCCCGTGCGCGCGCCCGTCAACCAAGCGTTCGCCGCCATGTCGTAACATTCCGGCCACGCTGAACGGAACGTCAGTGAAAGCATTCCCTGGTTCGTTCGTGTCGTTCTTCTTCGGTGTGCTCACCGACTCCTGGGTTCGGCGGCGGCGTCGGGGAGGCGGTCAGAGCCCGACCTTCTTCATCATCGCGCTCGTGATGGACTGGCGGACGCCGGTGAGCTCCGCCCACGGATCGGGGATGGTCGCGAGCCGCTGCGGCACGGTCTCGATCGTGAACGAGGCTGGATCGAGCGGCGCGTCGAGCTCGTCCCACGAGAGCGGGGTGGCCACGGCGGCGCCGGGCCGGGCGCGCGTCGAGTAGGGCGCGACCGCTGTCGCACCGCGCCCGTTCCGCAGGTAGTCGACGAAGACCTTGCCGGTGCGCTTGGCCTTGGAGAGCGTCGCGATGTACCGCGCCGGATCGAACCGCACGAGCGCGTCGGCCACGGCCTTCGTGAACGGCTTCACCTCGTCCCAGCCTCTGCGCGCCTCGATCGGGACGACGACGTGGAGGCCCTTGCCGCCGGTCGTCTTGACGAAGCTCCGCAGCCCCAGCGTCTCCAGGAGGTGCCGCACCGTCCTCGCGGCGTCCGCCACGCGCTCCCACGGCAGCTCCGGCGCCGGATCGAGGTCGAAGACCATCATGTCCGGCTGCTCGATCCGGTCCACGCGGCTTCCCCAGATGTGCATCTCGAGCGCGCCCATCTGGACGAGGGACACGAGCCCTTCCGTCGTCTCGACGTAGAGGTAGGTGCGTTTTCCGTCGTCCTCCTCGACGGTCGTCCTCCGGATGTCCTCGGAGAGCCCCACGGCCTCGTGTCGCTGGAAGAAGCACGGCTTGCCCTGGCCCTCGGGGCAGCGGACCAGCGTGAGCAGCCGGTTTGCGACATAGGGCAGCATGTGCTCGGCGACCTGGGCGTAATAGCGGGCGAGGGCGATCTTCGTGATCCCCTGAGCCGGATAGAGCACCTTGTCGGGGTTCGTCAGCCGCGCCCCGGCGACCTCGATCTTCTCCGCGCCGCCGCCTCGGCCCCCGCGCGTCACCTTGCTTGGCTCCGCGCTCGCGGCTTTGCTTGTTGCCGCACTTGCCGACTTGCCCGGCGCCGCGCTTGCCGACTTGCCTGGCGCCGCGCTTGCCGACTTGCCCGGCGCCGCGCTTGCGGCTTTGCCCGTCGCCGCGCTTGCCGACTTGCTCGACGCGCCCGCCGTCTTCTTCGGCGGGAGCTGCGGCGGCGGCTGCTCGCGCTCGACGGTGACCGACTCCGGGGTACGGTCCTCGCGAAGTCCCTCGAACGACGGGTGTCGCAGCCGTCCGTCGCGCGTCCAGGCCGCGAAGTGGACCTCCGCGATGAGCCTGGGTTCGACCCAGTGCACGCCCCGCATGCGCGGCGCCCCTTGAAAGGCCGGCTTTGCGCGCTCGATGGACTCGAGCTGGCCGCGCAGGACTGTCAGCGTCCTGGCCGTGAAGCCCGTGCCGACCTTGCCCGCATAGACGAGCTTGCCCGACGTGTTCACGCCGACGAGGATCGCCCCGAGCCCCTGGCGGGCGCCGGTCGGCTCGGTGAAGCCGACGATCACGAACTCCTGCCGCCGGCCGCACTTCACCTTGAGCCAGCTCGTCCCGCGCCCGCTCCGGTAGGGGGCCTCCGGTCGCTTCGCGATGACGCCCTCGATCCCGAGCTTGCAGGCGTGCTGGTAGACGGCGGCGCCGTCCTCCTCGAGGTGCTCGGTGTAGCGTAAGGTCCCGTCCTCCGGGGCCTCCGCGAGCAGCGCCTGGAGGGCCCGCTTGCGCGTGACCTGCGCGCACCCGCGGAGGTCGCGGCCGTCCAGGTAGAGCAGGTCGAACGCGAAGTACGTCAGGCGTCCTTCGCGCCCCTCGTTGCCGTCGCTCAGCGAGTTCTGGAGCGCCTGGAAATCGGTCACGCCGTCTCGCCCGACGATGACGATCTCGCCGTCCAGCACGGCCTCCCGCGCTGGCAGCCGTGCGAGGTCGTCCCGCACGCTCGGGAACCGCTCGGTCCAGTCCTGGCCGCGGCGGGTCAGGAGCGTCACGCGGCCGCCGCGGAGCTTCGCGATCATGCGGTAGCCGTCGAACTTCACCTCGTACAGCCACCCCTCGCCCTGGGGCGGCCCGGTGACGAGCGTCGCGAGCTGCGGCTCGACCTCGTCCGGGAACGGCCCCTTCCGGGCCCCCTCGAGCGCATCCGCGTAGGTCAATGTCGGGCGCGGCGTCGCCGCGGCGCCGTCCGCCTGTCCCTTCGCCGCAGACGGGCGCGCGCCGTCCGCCTCCGCCGCGCTCGCGCCTCGCTTGCGGCGAGCGGTCAGGGTCGTGGGCCGTTCCTCCTGAGTACGCCGCGCCGCGCTTCGCGCCTGCCTTTGTCCCGCCATGGTCGCGCTTACCACCATTTTGTGGTGGAAAAGCAAATGCGATACCGTAATGGCGTCGCTGCCTGGCGCCGCGTTCTGCGCTTCTCAGCGCAGCGCACATTCTGCTGAGCTCGGCCTGCGCGCCCCGGAATGAGGCTTTGTGCCACGCTGGCCTCCTTCGCCCGCGCGTGCTCGCGACGCGCCGTCGCCGCCCGTCACCGCGCGGGGGTGTCGCTCCAGTGGCGGACCAGATCCGGCAAGGCCGTCTCTGCCATGCGGGTGAGATGTCTGACGTGGTCTGGCTTCTGGGTGCCTGCGTAGCCGCGGACGTGGAACGCGCCCTTGTGCGCCTCGGAGAGCGGCACGAACCGGGGCTTCGCCTCGCTCGCCGTCCCCGACAGCTCGTAGACCGCCTGCGCGTCGGCGCCCGCGCCCGGAGCGCGCTGCGCGCCCGCCAGCTTGAGGAGCGCGTCCGTGCTCTCGTGGGTGCCGGCGTAGTCCCCCACAGGGGTGATCTCCGAATGCGTGATCGACATCAGCTTCTTGCCGGTGGCCGCGAGCTCGGCGAAGCGCCCGAACGGCTTGAGGCGCTCCATGTCCAGGCTATGGTCGAGCGGCATGTAGCCGGTGTGGATGCCGTCGAGGAGGAGCACGGCGTCCACCTTGTCGTCGAACCCCGGCTGGTTCAGGAGTCCGCGGACCGCGCCGTACCCTGCGCTGAACGCCGAGAGGGCGACGCGCCGGAGCCGGGCGTCGCGCAGCCCGCGCGCCTCGAGCGCCGCCTGCGTCTTCGCGAGGAGCGCCGGCAGATAGGAGCGGATAGAGAACCGGGTCTCGTACGCCGCCGAGCTGATGCCCATGTTGATGATCATCACGACAGCGTTGAGCCCGGCGCGCTCGAACCCCGCCTGGACAACATCGTTGACGCCGTGGAAATGGACCACGAGGTCATAAGCCCCATCCGCCGAGGAGAAGGACGCGGGGATGGTGATGATCCCGTCGGGGATGGGGATCACGGTCGAGCGATCCAGCGCCGCGTCGGCGCGATCCTCGACGGCCACGGCCGGCGCCGCCGCTTCCGCCTTGGCCTTGACCGGCGCCGCCGGCGCTGCCTTCACCTCGATGGGCGCCGCCATCCCCGTCGTGCGCAGGACGGCCGCCGCCGCGGCCGGCTGGAGCGCCGAGCCCGCGCGGAGATCGAAGCCTGTTGCGCCGAGCTGCATCGACACGAGCGCGCCCAGCACCGCGGCCAGGCTCATGCCCGCTGCCGCGCTCAGGCCGATCAGACGCGATGTGGAGCGCCGCGTCGGAGCTGCGATGGCCGGGGCCGGCGCCGCGGCCGGCAGCGCCAACCCTGCCAGCGACGCGGGTGGACGACGGAAAATTAAAGTGGGTTGGTCATCGTCATCGAGCAGTTGGACCTCCGCGCGGGGGGGCTCAGCGGGGAACATGCTCAGCCATGATGCGAGGCGTATGCCATACAGGGCAAGCGCGAAATTCAGCAAGGTAAGCTCACATCGGCGCACGTCAAGACAGTGGACATGGTCGGACGTGGTCCCATGGTGATGGTCCACGGATTCCTCAGGAAATCACCTTACTTGCTCGGACGCCCACGAGATCTTTTGAGCACCGATGGATCCGCCGGCGCGCTGTCGCACCTGGTGTGGCACTTGGTGTTCCAACGATCACCAGCGCGTAAAAATTGACGCGTCCCGGCAGAGATTTCCTCGCCATGAGGGCGCTCTTGGGCGCGCTGCGTCATCGCTCCTTCGAAGCGAGAACCCCGGACGGGGACGTGGCAGCGCATGACATCCATGCATCCTCATGTCGCCCGTTCTTCTCGAGACAGGCCTCGATGAATCCTGTCCTTCGCGCGTAGTCGACTTCGCGTCTCCCGAAGAGCGCTTCCGCCGCCTGGGCAGACTGACCACCATGCCTCCCGGCGTCGCGACATCCCGGTGCGGGCCGTTGCAGGTCCAACGGGTCGCCGCGACGCGACGGGGGACGCCCGGTCAGCGCGGTGCGCCTCCGCGCGCCCCGACGTTCACCCCGCCGCGCCGCTGCCGATCGGGCGCTCCCCGCGCGATCCCACGCGCGCCGGGCGAGCAGGCGCAGAGGCGCGACCGGCGTCGTTCCAGACCGCTCGCCGCGCGCTGGAACGACCTGGGCGGGGCGCCGCGCTCTGCAAATGCGGCGCGACGGAGGGGCGGCGCACGTGGGCCTTGACAGCGAGGGGCGCCTCTGGATCTCCTCTCTTTCCCCCTCACCACGACGGCCCCCCATGACCAACTTCCCCCGCGTCTACGACGACAATACTCAGAGCATCGGCCGCACGCCGCTCGTCCGGATCCGCCGCGTGACCGACGGCGCGTCCGCCACCGTGCTGGCGAAGATCGAGGGGCGGAACCCGGCCTATTCGGTCAAGTGCCGCATCGGCGCGGCCATGGTCTGGGACGCCGAGCAGCGCGGGCTGCTCGGCCCCGGCAAGGCGATCGTCGAGGCGACCAGCGGCAACACCGGCATCGCGCTCGCCTTCGCCGCCGCCTCGCGCGGGATCGAGTGCATCCTCAGCATGCCCGAGACGATGAGCATGGAGCGGCGCAAGGTGCTCGTGGCCCTCGGGGCCAAGCTCCTCCTGACGCCGGGCCCCCAGGGGATGAACGGCGCCATCGCCAGGGCCGAGGCGCTCGCCGCCTCCGACCCGGGCCGGTACGTGCTGATGCGGCAGTTCGAGAACCCCGCGAACCCCTCGATCCACGAGACCACCACCGGCCCCGAGATCTGGGAGGACACCGGCGGCAACGTCGACGTCTTCGTCTCCGGCGTGGGCACCGGCGGCACGCTCACCGGCGTCAGCCGCTACTTCGAACGCGTCCGTGGCCAGGCCCTCCACTCCGTCGCCGTCGAGCCGGTCCACTCGCCCGTCATCGCGCAGACGATCGCCGGCCAGCCGCTCACCCCGTCGCCCCACAAGATCCAGGGAATCGGCGCGGGCTTCGTCCCCAAGAACCTCGACATCTCCTTCGTGGACCAGGTCGAGGCCGTCTCCAACGACGAGTCGATCGCCATGTCGCGGCGCCTGGCGCGCGAGGAGGGCATCCTCTGCGGCGTCTCCTGCGGCGCGGCGATGGTCGCGGCGAGCCGCCTCGCGCGCGATCCGAAGTGGGCCGGGAAGACCATCGTGGTCGTCCTGCCGGACGCCGGCGAGCGCTACCTCTCGGGGCCCCTGTTCGAAGGCATGTTCGCCGAGGTCGAGAGCATGAAGGCCTCGTGAGGTCGATGTGAGCAAGAAGTGTGATGACGCCCCTGTCCCAGCGGGCGATCTGCATGGCGTCGTCGAGGCGCTGATCGCGGGCTACCGGGAAGACCCCCGCGGCCATCACATCAACAAGCGCTTCACCCCGTCGCGCCAGGAGATCACGGAGATCATCGATCTCCTCCTCCAGATCTTCTACCCCGGCTACCACGGGCGGCAGGACCTGTCGGACGAGGACCTGCTCTACCACGTGGGCACGCTGGTCTCGACGCTGCAAGCCAAGCTGGAGCGGCAGATCGAGCGCTGCCTGTGCTTCCAGGACGAGACCGTCGACGCGAACCGCATCGACATCCCGAAGTGCCGGCAGCGCGGGCGCGACGTGGCGCGGGCGTTCGTGAGCAGGCTGCCGGAGGTCCGGCGGCGCCTCCTGCTCGACGTGCAGGCGGCCTACGACGGCGACCCCGCGGCGGCGTCGATGGACGAGGTCATCCTGGCCTATCCAGGCCTGCTCGCGGTGACGGTCCACCGGGTCGCCCACGAGCTGTACCTGCTCGGCGTGCCGCTCATGCCCCGGATCATGAGCGAGTGGGCGCACACGAGGACGGGCGCCGACATCCACCCGGGCGCCAACATCGGCGACAGCTTCTTCATCGATCACGCCACCGGCGTCGTCATCGGCGAGACGACCGACATCGGCGCGCACGTCAAGCTCTACCAGGGCGTGACGCTCGGCGCGCTGTCGTTGCCCCAGCACTCGCGCGGCGCGCGCGGGCTGAAGCGCCACCCGACCGTCGAGGACGACGTCACCATCTACGCGAACGCCACGGTGCTCGGCGGCAAGACGGTGCTGGGGCAGGGGAGCGTGGTGGGCGGCTCGGTCTTCCTGACGAAGAGCGTCGCCGGCGGCCAGCGCGTCGCGATCGAGGCGCCGCGCCTGCGCGTCGCCTCGCCCTCGCAGATCCCGGCGATCGTCGGCGGCTCCGAGATCGACGCCGCCATCCTCGACTTCGACATCTGAACGGCCGCGCGGCTCACCTGTCGGAGTGGCCGAGGGAGCGCTCCGGGTCGATGCGGTCGCGGATCGCTTGCTTGAGCTCCTTCGGCTCCGGGAAGCGCTCCGCGGCGGCGCGCGAGAAGAGCAGGGCGCCGTCGAGCGTGACGTCGAAGACGCCGCTCGCGCCCGGCGACAGGAGCACGTCGATCTCGTCAGGAAAGGTGATGAGCAGCTCCTGGGCGAGCCAGGCGGCGCGGGTGAGCCAGCGGCACTTGGGGCAATACCGGATGGCGACGAGCGGCCGCTGCGGCGCAGGGTCGGTGTCCATGGCCGGATCGTAGCGCGGCCCCGCGGCTCCGCGGCGGCGTCAGACGAGGAACGCCCTGGCCAGGCCGAGGAAGATGAAGAAGCCCATGCTGTCCGTGGTGAACGTGAGCAGGACGCTCGCTCCCTGGGCCGGATCGCGGCCGAGGCGGTGGAGCACGAGCGGCACCGCGCAGCCGACCATGGCCGCGACCACGAGGTTGAGCAGGATGGCCGCGGCCATCACCAGCCCGAGCGAGAGGCTGGCGTAGAGCGCCGCGGCGGCGAGCCCCACGGCCGTGCCCCAGAGCGCGCCGTTCATGAGGCCCACGGAGAGCTCCTTCAGCAGCAGGTGGCGCGTGTTCGCGCGGGTGATCCGGTCGAGCGCGAGGCCGCGGATCATGAGCGCCACCGTCTGATTGCCGGTGTTGCCGCCGACGCTGGCCACGATCGGCATCAGCGCGGCGAGCGCCACGAGATCCCGGATGGTGCTCTCGAACAGGCCGATGACCCGCGACGCCACGAACGCCGTGAGCAGGTTGACGAACAGCCAGAGCCAGCGGTTCTTGGCGCTCGTCCACGCGGGCGCGAAGTAGTCCTCCTCGCCCGAGAGGCCCGCGCGCCGCAGCGCCTCGCTCTGGGCCTGCCGCCGCAGGAAGTCCATCATCACGTCCACGGTCAGCCGCCCGACGAGCTTGCCGCGCTCGTCCACCACCGGCGCCGCGATGAGATCGTACCGCTCGAACGCCCTGGCCGCGTCGGCGGCGCGGTCGTGGGGCGTGAAGCTCACGACGTCCGGCGACATGACGGCGCTCACGGGCGCGCTCGGGGCCCGGAGCAAGAGGTCCTTCAGCGAGAGCGCGCCGCGCAGCAGGTGGCGCGCGTCGACGACGAACAGCGTCTCGGTGCGCGGCGGCAGCTCGCCTCGCCGACGCACGTCCTCCAGCGCTCCGCCGATGTCCCAGGTGTCGCGCACCCAGACGACCTCCGGGCTCATCAGGTGGCCCACCGCGTCGTCCGGATACGCCATCGTCGACTGGAAGAGCGACTGCTCGCGGGCGTCCAGCGAGCCGTAGACCTCCGCCAGGACCTCGGGGTCGATCGACTCGCTGACATAGGCCAGATCGTCGGGGTCGAGCTGGCCGAGCAGCGCGACAAGGCGGCGGCGCGCCGTCGCCTCGACGAGCGAGTCGCGGACCGAGCGCGAGGCCTCGAGCAGCACCTGTGCGGCGCGGTAGGGCTCGAGCTCAGCCCAGACCACAACGCGATCGGCCTGGGGGAGCACCTCGATGATGTGGGCGAGGTCCGCCGGGTGCAGATCCCTGAGCTTCCTCTGCAGCAGCGCGAGATTTTGCCGGTGGACCAGCGACTCGACGAGCTCCTTGTTCTTGCTCTCCTGCTTGTGGGTCAGGGTCTCGATGACGCGTTGCTTTTCGAGGAGCTGAGTTACCAGGCTCAGGCTCTCTTGTAGTCTCTCCTGGGACCTGGGTGTGCTCATGGCGGCTCGGGGCGCGCGAGCATAGCCCGGCGCGGCCAGCGTGGCCCGCGCGCTGCCGCGCTCGCCTTATTGACCGGACCCCACGGCTCATGGTTCTGTCGCCTCGATGAAGCGCGCCTTCGACATGTGCGTGGTTGGGCTCTCGCTCGCAGCGACGTCCTGTGGACCGGGCCTGGATCCAGAGGTTGTGGTGCATGCGCCCCGGCCCATCGTCTCGCCGGAGGCGAGCGCCAGCGCGAGCAGCGGCGGGTGTCCGGCCATCGGCCACACCGAGCCGCTCATCGTCGACTGGCTCGCGACCCGCCGCTCCGATCTCGGGCTCGCGATGAAAGAAGGCGTCGCGGTCGTCTCGTACGACTGCACGACGCTGAAGCTCCTCCCGCAGTGCAAGCTCGCAGGCTCCTACTCCTACGCCGGCGTGGCGCGCAGCGAGAACGTCGTACAGCTGACAAACCCTGCGGAGATGCAGGCGAATGTTCCCTTCGGCGCCCCGGCGTTGAGCACCGCGATCGAGGGCGGTGGGGCGAACGCGATCGACGTGGCGCTCGTGCCCACGGGGAAGATGGCGACCACGGTCGCGTCGGTCTCGCCGCAGGATCTCTCGGGGAGCTGCGACGGCGCGACGCACTTCGTGCGCTCAGCGCTCCTCGGCGCGTTCGCGATGACGCCGGGCAGCCGCGGCGCGGCGCGGACGGTCGATCAGGTCTTCTCGGCGGTGACGTCCGCCGCGGCGTCGGGCCAGGGCGGCACCACGACGAAGGAAGGGGAGCTCGAGGCGTGCCGGAGCGCGAAGCCCGACGCGCATGCGCCCACGGAGCGCTGTCAGGCGCCGCTGCGCCTGGAGCTCGTCCCGCTGCAAGCGAGCAAGGCGCCGCCGTCCGAGCAGCCGGCGGCGAAGCAGGGTGAGGCGGAGCTCCCGGCGCTGTCGAGCCCGTGCCCGGCCGGGACGGTGCTGAGCGGGGCGAAATGCTCGCCGCCGTCGTTCGCGCCCGCGCACCTGTGCGATCCGGCGGACACGAGGGCGTGCGCGGCGGAGTGCGGGAAGGGCGACGTCGGGAGCTGCTATCACCTCGGCATCCACTACCTGACGGGCAAGGACCTCCCGCGCGACGACGCGAGGGCGGCGGAGCTGTTCGAGAAGGCCTGCGCGGCCGGCGTCGCGCAGGCCTGCTACGCGCGGGGGAACCAGCAGATGCGCGACGTCCTGAGCGCCAGGGTGCCCCCGGACGCGGCGGCGCGGGCCAAGGTGCGAGAGTTCGGCGACAAGGCGTGCGAGCTGGGCGACGGCTGGGCGTGCTTCAGCGTGGCCGACTGGTACCTCCGGGAGGGCCCGCAGGCGGTCCTGCCCCGGGACACGACGCGCGCGGTCGCGCTCCTCCGACGCGGCTGCGATCTCGGGCACGGGCCGAGCTGCAGCGCGCTGGGCAACATGCTGGTCGAGGGGAAGCTCGCGGCGAAGGACGTCGCCGTGGCCGTGGGCGTGCTCCAGCGCGCGTGCGAGGCGGGCCAGCCCGAGGACTGCCTCGAGCTCGGGGACATCCTGCGCAAGGGGCAGGGGGCCCCGAAGGACGGGGTGAAGGCGCTCGTGGCGTACACGCGCGGTTGCACCCTCGGGGACATGCGCGCCTGCAACGCCGCGGGCTCGGTGTACGCGGCCGGCGATGGCCTCCCGAGGGATGTCGCGAAGGCCTATGCGTTCTTCGAGAAGGGATGTCCGGAGAAGGGCTTCGGCGCCGAGGCCTGCATGAGCCTCGCGGCGATGTACGAGAAGGGGACCGGCATCCCGAAGGACATGGCGCGCGCCGCGGCGCTCTACGAGAAGGTCTGCGGCTCGGGCGGCTGCCTGCGCGCCGCGGAGATCTACCAGCGCGGCGACGGGGTGAAGGCCG
Source organism: Sorangium sp. So ce406 (assembly GCF_051474675.1). Classification (NCBI taxonomy): domain Bacteria; kingdom Pseudomonadati; phylum Myxococcota; order Polyangiales; family Polyangiaceae; genus Sorangium; species Sorangium sp. So ce406. Next base: position 4,947,437 of record NZ_CP150340.1, read on the forward strand.
ACCCGGCGCGGGCGTTCTCGCTGTACGAGCAGGCCTGCACGCAGTGGAGGGAGAAGAAGGCGTGCGACGCGTTCGGTCCGCTGCTCGAGAGCAAGGACAAGGAGCGAGCGCGCGCCTTCTACGCCGACCAGTGCGCGCGGACGCAGGACAAGGCGGCGTGCGCCAGCCAGAAGCGGCTCGGCGGCGCGAGCAAATAACCGCGCTCCCGGCGGTCAGAACAGCTTCATCTGGCGATCGGCGTCCGCGCGCGAGCGCCGCTGCGCCTCCGGCGATGGGCCGACCCGCTGGAGCCATCGCTCCTCGACCTCGCGCACGAACGGCGAGACCTCGGTCTCCTCGACCTTGCCGTGCCGCGCGCGCCGCTGGGCGCGGGTGAGGAACAGCCGCTCTCGCGCCCGGGTCATGCCGACGTAGAAGAGCCGGCGCTCCTCGTCCATGTCCGGCTCGCCCCTGCCGGGAAACCGGAGCGGCAGCAAGCCGTCCTCGCACCCGACGAGGAAGACCACCCGGAACTCGAGCCCCTTGGCCGCGTGGAGCGTGAGGAGCGAGATGCGCTCGGCCCGCGGATCCCAGGCGTCGACCTCGGAGCACACAGCGAGCTCGATCAGGAATCGGTCGAGGTTCCCACCGCAGCGCTCCGCGAGCGGCAGCAAGAGCTCCAGCGCCGCGTCCACGTCGGCCTCGCCGAGCCGCGCGGCGTCGGCCTCCGCCGGGGCCGCCGCGCCCTCCGCGGGCATGGACGGCCCTGGCTGCGCGACCTCCTCCCGGAGCCGCGCCGCGGCCCCCTTGAGCCGCGCCGCGAGCGGCCCGGGCGGGGTGCCGGCGAGCGCCCGCGCGAGCGCCTCGGAGGCCGCGCGCTCGGCCACGCGGCGCTCGGACCGCCGCTGGAACGGCATGCCCGAGCGGGCGAACGCCTCGCGGAGCGCCTCGGACTGCGCCTCGGTCCGGTAGAGCACCGCGAAATCCGAGAAGGCGACCTCGCTGCCCGAGAGCGGCGAGGCCACCCGCCCGCTGTCCATCGAGAAGAACGTGGACCCGCCGAGCATCCGCTCGATCGTGTGCACCACGTGCTCGGCCTCCGCTGCCTCCGTGGGCGCCTCGTGGATCGCGACCTGCTCCGCGCCCCCGGCGCTCGGCACGAGCTCCCGCGCCCCGAGCGTCGGCGAGGGCGCGATCACCTGGAGCGCCGCCTCGACGATGGGACGCGACGACCGGTAGTTCCGCTTCAGTCGAATGACGCGTGCGTCTGGAAAATCTTGCTGGAAGCGGAAAAAGAAGCCGACATCGGCGCCGCGGAAGCCGTAGATCGCCTGATCCGGATCCCCGATGGCGCAGATGTTCCCGCCGGGGGGGACCAGCGCGCGCACGAGGCGGTACTGGCGCTCGTCGATGTCCTGGTACTCGTCGATGGAGAGATACCGGGCCCGCGCGCGCGCGGCGGCGAGCGCCTCGCTCCGCTCTTCCAGCAGGAGGATCGCGTGCCCGATGAGGTCGTCGAGGTCGACGAGCCCGCGCGCGGCGAGCTCGTCCTCGTACACCTTCCACGCGCGATCGACGTGCCGGTCGAGCTCGCCGCCCTCCGGCGCGGCGCCCTCGCGCAGCCGGTGCGCGTCGGCGTGGCGCGGATAGGTCCGCTTCAGCGCCGCGATGTCGGCGAGCAGCCGGGCCGCCCGCCGCTCCGGGACCCCGAGCGCCGCGGCGAGCAGCGCCGTCCGCTCGTGGTCGCCGGCGATCTTCGGGGGAGCGCCGTCGGCCGCGTGCTGGCGGAGCAGCGAGAGGCCGAGCGCGTGGAAGGTCATGGCCGGGACGCGGCCGCCGGCCTCGCCGAGCAGCGCGACGAGCCGCTCCCGCATCTCGTCGGCGGCGCGGCGGGTGAACGTGATCGCGAGGCACTGCTCGGGCGGCACGCCGAGGTCCACGACGAGGTGGGCGATCCGGTGGGTGAGCGTGCGCGTCTTGCCCGTGCCCGGCCCCGCGAGCAGGAGCAGCGCGCCCTCGGTGAGCTCCGCCGCGGCCCGCTGCTCCGGGTCGAGCGCGTCGAGCAGCCCCGGGCCGCCTGGCCCCGACGACGAGCGCGCTGCGGGCGCCTCGGGCCGGTCCGCCTCCCCGGACGGCGCCGGGCGCTGCGCGGCGTCGGCGGGCGCCCGGCCGCGGCGCGCCGGAGGGCGCTCTGCCGCGGGAGGACGCGACCGTGACGGCGGGGGTCCCCCGGCCGGAGGCGGCTCCGGCGCGGCGGGCTCCGGCTGGAAGAGGAGCCCGCCGCCGCGGCGTTGTTTGAGCTCGTCCGGCTGGAAGACCCGGATCGCGCCGTACTCGCCGTCGTAGCCCGCGTCGCGGATCACACGGCCTTCGCGCATCCGCGCGATCGCCTCGGAGAGCAGGGGCGTGCCCGCGCGCTCGATGTCCTCGAGCGGGGCGTCGCCGAGGAGGAACAGCTCGGGGCCGATCCGCGACAGCACCGCGTCGTAGCTCCGCTGCACCGCCCGGCTGGAGGCGCCGACGCCGTGGAGCTCGGCGAGCACCTCGGGCAGGGGCACCAGGTTGCGGAACTCGCTCGCGCCCTCGGGCCGCACGCCTTCCTCGCGGTCGGCGAGCTCCTCGACCCGGTGCAGCACGCCCACCGTGACCGGGTGGCCGCACACGGGGCACGCCAGGGAGAGCGCCCGGGTCTCCGCCGGCGAGAGCACGACATTGCATTTGCGGTGGCCGTCGAGGTGGTATTTCCCCTCTTCCGGGAAGAACTCCACGGTGCCGCAGAAGCCCTGACCGGTCTCCAGGGCGCGCCGGATCGCGAAGTAATCGAGCGCCGTGTCGAACGCCGTGGCCTCGCGGCCGAGCTTCGCGGGCGAGTGGGCGTCCGAGCTGGAGACGAGCCGGTACCTGTCGAGCCCGGAGATCCGCCAGTTCATCGCGGGATCGGACGAGAGCCCTGTCTCGAGCGCGAAGATGTGCGGCGCGAGATCGCCGTAGCACTCCTCGACCGCGTCGAAGCCGGCCTTCGAGCCCAGCACCGAGAACCACGGCGTCCAGATGTGCGCCGGCACGAGGTACGAGCCCTCGCCCGACGCCAGCACGATCTCGAGCAGGTGGCGCGAATCGAGCCCGAGGATGGGCCGCCCGTCGGCGGTCAGGTTGCCGACCCTGGACAGCGCGCGGACGATCCGGTCCGCAGCCTCGAAGTCGGGCGCGTAGAGGAGGTGATGGATCTTGCGGGTCCGATCTCCCTTCTTGTAGATGGTCGAGATCTCCACCGAGAGGACGAAGCGGGTCGCCCCGCGGCACGCGCCGGGGAGCCGCTCCGAGACCGCGCGGCCGAGGTCGTCCCGCAGGCGAAAGAGCCCTGGCTCGGCGGGCACGAGGCTCTCGCGGAGCTCGGCCATCCACGCCGGATGGGTGAAGTCCCCCGTGCCGATCACCGCGATGCCCTTGCGCTGAGCCCAGTAGCTCAGGTGCGCGAGGTCGCAATCGCCGCTCGTCGCCCGGGAGTATTTCGAGTGCACGTGAAGGTCAGCATAGAAACGCATGGTGGGCCGTCGTGTGGTGTCGTTCCTATTCGAGAGCTTCCTTGCGCTGTCAATCGAAGGTTTCGCCATTTTGGCCGAAAACATGCGGGAAAATTCATGCGCGCAAACGTAAAGACTCGCGCTCTGCGACGGAGTATTGCGGTTGGTAAAGCGGCGACGCTCGCCGTAATGCAGTCCGACGGGATGCAATCCGACGGGCTCGTCCGTCTGGAAGACAGAGGCTCGGCCGAGCATGCGTGCGCAGGCGGGATCGACCAGGGTCATCGTGGCTCGCGCGCGGCTGTCACCGCCCGCTCTGATTCCGACTCTGAGCCTGAGTCGATGTCTCGACGATGCGCGCGCGGAGCGACACGCGCGGAGTTCGTCTGTCGAAACGAGAGCTCCTCTCCGCTCGAGTCTTCGAGATCGGTAGCTCTGTCAGCGGGAAGCGGGACCGCTGCGCGGAGCTCCGATGCTCCAGCGCGCGCCGTCGCTCATCTTTGCCCACCTGGCTGAGGCGGTCCTATCTCATCCTCACACCATGCCCGCGGACATCCCACACGGGGCGGTCACAGGAAGATCTTCACAGGGACATGGTCGAGAGAGAGAAAGCCCGATGACAACGCGCCCTCGCTGGCCATGTCCTGCGCTTGCGTCGGCGAGGCGCGGGGCGCTATGTTGCCGAACCTGGGGTCCTCCGCAGCATCGAGCCAACGCCCCGTCAACCCGCGCTGTGCAATCGCCCTGGCCCCTCTCCGTCGTTGCCCTGACCCCATCGTCTTGCGGTGCCGTCCTGTGGCGCATGCAGGGCGCAGAGCGGCTCACGGTCGTCGTCAAGGCCACGTTCGCCCTCGTCCACGAGCGGTGCGCCGAGCTCGCCGCTGCGGCCGAGCTGACGCGCTCCGACCAGCCCCGTGAGGGGTGGGGGAGCCTCGAGGAGGCGTGCGAGACGGCGCCCTATCTGCCGAGCGCGGGGGTCCTCGTGCGCGGGCACGCCTGCGCGCCGGCCGGAGAGACCGCGACGTCGCTCTCGGTGCGCGTCGCGCTCTTCCGGGACGATCGGTGGATCCTCAACAAGGTGCTCCACGTCTTCGGCGATTACACGCGCGCGGCGCCCAGCCCGCGGCCGTTCAGCCGGGTGCCGATCGTCTATGAGCGCGCTTACGGCGGCCCGCATGTCGACGCGAACCCGGTGGGCGTGGGCGCCGACGCTGCGTTGCCGAGCATCGTCGATCCGGCCGACCCGACGCGGCCGGCCGGCTTCGGCCCGATCTCCCGGCGCTGGGCCCCGAGGAGGCACCTCCTCGCGCGGGATCAGGCGCCCGACCGGCCGGTCCCGGAGCTCGATGCGGGCTTCGACTTTCGCTACTTCCATGCCGCGCCTCCCGATCAGCAGATCGAGTTCCTCCGCGGCGACGAGTGGATCTTCCTCGAGGGCCTGCACCCGCACTACCCCTGGCTCCGGTCGAGCCTGCCCTCGGCGCGCGGGCTCGCGCGGCTCTACCGCGTCGGCGCGGGCGGAGAGGACCAGGGGCAGCCGATCGAGCTCGTCGCCGACACGCTGAGCATCGACGCGGATCGCCTGCTCTGCTCGCTGATCTGGCGGGGGAACGTCGCCCTGCAGCCAGGCGACGCGCCGGCGCGGATGCGCGTTGTCGCGGGCGTGGAGCTGCCGGGGCGGCCGCTGGTCTGGCCCGCGCCGCTCGCGGCGCCGCCTTCGTCCCGCAGCGGCCCGGAGGCGCCAGGCTTCGTGGAGGAGGAGCCGGAGAGCGCCAGGCGCCCGGTGATCCAGGACGAGGTCACGGCCGAGACCCGCGTCGCCGACCTCGTCGCGGGCATGGGGCAGCCGCTCGCGCCCTTCGCGCTCGCCGAGCCCGGGAGCGGGCCTCCGGCCCGGGGGAGCACCATCCCGGGAGCGCCCTGGAGCACGCGCTCCCGGGCGACGCCGCTGCGCCCGCCGCCCCGCGCGGTCAGCCATTTCACGCCGGAAATCGAGGCGGCGCTCACCGGGGTGAGCAGCCTCCTCGCGCCCTGGGCCGACGCGCACACCACCGACGGTCAGGATCCCGCGCCGCCGTCGCCGGTCCTGCCTTTCACGCCGGCGCCCCCGCCTCCAGGCGAGCTGCCGCCGGGATCCGTGCCGTTTGCGATGCCCTTCGCGCGCCCGGGGAGCGACCCGTCGCTGCGCCTCGACGAGCTCGCAGCGCCGCCGGCGCCGTCGCCCGAGGCGCGCGACGGCAAGAGCCCTGCGGTCGCCCCGCCGTTCGTTCACGAGCCGGCCCCCGCGCCGGCGTCCACCCGCGCCGCGCCCGCGAGCGGCGTTGTGCCCGTCGCGCCGGCGTCCACGCGCGCCGCGCCGGCGTCCACGCGCGCCACGCTCACGAACGGCGCCGCCCCAGCGTCCACCCGCGCTGCACCCCCGAGCTCCGCCGCGCCCGCCGCGCCGGCGTCCGCCCGCGCCATCGCCGCCGCGCCGGCCGCGCCTTTGCCCGAGCCGGAGGCGCGGGGCCTGCGCGCCGCGCTGCTCGCCCGCCTGAGGAATGGGCAGCCGCTCCACGACCTGGAGCTCGCGGGCGTCGAGCTCGACGGCATCGACTTCAGCGGCGCCTCGCTCGAGCGCCTGAACCTCGCCGGCTCGACGCTCACCCGGTGCAACTTCGCGTCGGCGCGCCTCGCCGGGGTGAACTTGAGCGGCGCGGATCTGACGGACGCGAGCTTCCACGCGGCCGACCTGACCCGCGCCGATCTCTCCCGCGCCACGCTGGACCGCGCGCAGCTCTCCTCCGCGCGGCTCGACCACGCGGACCTCGCGTTCGCGAGGGGGTCGCACGCGCGCTTCGAGGGCGCGTCGCTCGAGGGCGCCGACCTGCGGCAGGCGCGCCTCACCGAGTCCGTCTTCGACCGGGCGATCCTCGCGGACGTCAACGGGAGCAAGGCCGACGTCTCGAGATCCAGCTTCGTCAGCGCCAACCTCGCCGGCGCCATCCTGCGCTCCGCGAAGCTCAAGGAGGCGCGGCTCCCCTGCGCCAACCTCGACGGCGCCGACCTGCGCGACGCGGACCTCGCGGGCGCCAACGTCTATGGGGTCAAGCTCGCAAACGCGAGATCGAGCGGCGCGATCTTGCGGTCCCTCGTCGAGATCCCACCCGCCGATGACGGCATCAACGGTTCCTCAGGAGGTTGACCGCATGACGGATTTCTGCCTAGCTCTGTGAGCGGCGCCCCCGGACGGTCAGCCGGACGAACCCCTTAGCGGCACCAGCAAGTGCCCTCTTGAACCAGGAAAAGCCATGGACGACCTTATCAAGATCTCCTCGGGCGCGCTCCCCGTCACCACGCGCGTCATTGGCTTCCGCGGCGTCGAGGCCATCTCGCGCCCGTATCAGATCGAGATCTTCCTCCTGCTCCAGGGCGAGGAAGCGGAGTCTCTCGACCTCTCCGACGCGGTGGGGGCCAAGGCCTCGCTGGTGCTCGACTGGCCCAAGGACAACCTGCCGCCCTTCGTTTTCTCCGGCGTCCTCGCGACCGCCGGCGTGGTGCACGAGATGGACGGCCGCTCGCTGCTCCGGGCGGTGCTCGTCCCGAAGCTATGGCTGCTCGGGCTCTCGAAGCACAGCCGCATCTTCACCCGGCAGGCGCTGCCCGAGGTCATCAAGGCCGTCCTCGAGGAGAACGGCATCGGGCCGGACGAGTACGAGATGCGCCTCGGCAGCTACGAGGTCGAGGAGCATATCTGCCAGTACCGCGAGAGCGATCTCGACTTCATCTCGCGGTGGATGGAGCGCGAGGGCATCTACTATTTCTTCGAGCACACGCTGGAGGGCGACAAGATCGTCTTCTGCGACGCGATGACGTACGAGGACGACCCGATCGGCGCGCCCGTCCGCTATCACCCGCAGATCGGGTATGACGTGAGCGCGGGGATGTCGCTCCGCACGTTCACGAGCCAGCACACGACCCTCCCGGCGTCGATCAAGCTGAAGGACTACGATTATGCGCGGCCGAACCTGAACATCTCCGGCTCGGCGCGCGTGTCGCCGAGCGGCGCGGGCGAGGTGAGCCTCTACGGCGAGCGCTTCTTCTCGCCGGCCGCGGGCGATCGGCTCGCCAGGCTCCGCGCCGAGGAGCTGCGCGCCCGGCAGGTGCTCTATCGAGGCACGGGCACGCGGCTGCACCTGCGGCCCGGCTACACGTTCGAGCTCGACGATCACCCGCGCGCGGCGTTCAACGCGAAGCACCTCACCATCGAGGCGCACCACTACGGCAACCAGCTCGCCGGGGCCACCGGGTACCGCGAGCTGCTCGATCTGCCGCACGAGGAGGCCTACTTCGTCGAGCTCACCGCCATCCCGGCGAAGACGCAGATGCGCGCGGAGTGCCGCACGCCCTGGCCGCGCATCTACGGTTACGAGAACGGCACCGTGGACGGCCCCGCCGACAGCGAATACGCGCAGATCGACGATCTCGGCCGGTACAACGTCAAATTCAAGTTCGACGAGAGCAACCTGAAGGGCGGCAAGGGCTCGACGTTCGTGCGCATGATGCAGCCGCACGGCGGCGGCATCGAGGGCTTCCACTTCCCGCTCCGCCGGGGGACCGAGGTGGTGCTGAGCTTCCTCGGCGGCGACCCGGACCGGCCGGTCATCTCGGGCGTCGTGCCGAACGCGCTCACGCCGAGCCCGATCACGAGCGGCAACCACACGAAGAACGTCATCCAGACGGGCGGGCGCAACCGGCTCGAGCTCGAGGACAGGACAGGGCAGCAGCGCGTCACCCTGTCGACGCCGTACTCGAACACGTACCTGCGCATGGGCGCGCCGAACGACGACCACGAGCTCATCGTCAAGACGGACGACAACACGCTGCTCGACGCGGGAAAGAACTTCGACCAGACCGTGGGCCTGAACGGCGGCGGCTCGTGGGTCGCCACGATCAAGGACAACTGGATCACCCACGTCCAGTCCGGGATCCACGAGTTCTACGTCGAGGCCGGCACGTCGTACACCGAGGTCAAGGGCGACACGTGGCTCCACGTCACGAGCGGCAACCTCTTCACCGACGTCGACACGGGCCAGATGACCACCAACGTCGAGGGGGACACCACGACGACGGTGAAGACCGGCAACTACACGGTGAACATCAACACCGGGGACACGACGGTCACCACGAAGGCCGGAAACACCCTCGTCGACACGCAGGCAGGGACGACGACCGTCAAGAGCAAGGGCAAGCTCACGCTCGAGACGCAGGACCAGTGCGAGGTCAGCGTCAAGAGCAACATGATCCAGAAGGTCGACGGCAACCTGACGGGGGAGATCAAGGGCGCCGAGGAGCTCAAGACGCACGGCCCGTTCAAGAAGCTCTACGCGTCGAACAACGTCAACGTCGTCGCCGGGGTCAAGTCGGATACGTTCCTCGGCGCCTCGAACACGAACGCCGTCGGCGCCGCCGTCTCCACCTTCGTCGGCGTGAAGGCGACCCTGGAGCTCTCCGCCGCCTTCACGGCGACCTACGCCGCCAAGCTCGACATCACGGGCGGCGTGGCGCTCTCGTACAAATGGGGCGCCTCGCTCGCGATCAACAGCGCGATCGAGCTCACCGTGAAGCCGACATCCATCGAGACGGGCGCGGCCAAGATCTCTCAGCTACCGACGCGGCTCGCGATGACCGCCCTGCGCTACCACCTCTCCGGCGTCCATGTGCTCAGTTGACAGGGCGAGCGACGGGGAGCGCGAGCCGGGCCCGCTCTCCCCGTCCGCGAGCAGCTCGACCGTGACCGCCGCCACCTGCGGGCGGGCCGCAGCGCAGCGCCCGTGAGCCACAAGGAAAGATCGCGCAGCGACATGGGTACGATCATCGCCATCTCCGCCGTCCTCGTGCCGCTGCTCGTCGTCGCGGTCGTCCTCTTCTTCGTCTTCCGCCGGGAGGACGCCCGCATCGACGCGGCGAAGGAGCGGATGGCCGAGCTCGGCGAGCGGACGGCCCGCGCGCGGGCCGCCCAGGCCAGGGTGGTCTCGAGCCGGACGCGCGGCACGTTCGAGGACGGCGCCATGGCGTTCGTCGATCTCCGGCTCGAGGTACAGCCGTCGAGCGGGGCGGCGTACCTCGCGAACACGGAGTGGGAGATGAACACGAGCTCCCTGTCCATGGTCGAGCCGGGCAAGCCCGTCGCCGTCAAGATCGACAGCGACGATCCCGAGCGCGTTTACCCTGACGTGGGTTGGGCCAAATTCTCACGCTCGTACGTCGCGCGCAGCGTGATGAACAAGAGCGAACGGTGAGCGGCCCTCCGGCGTGAGCCCATAACCCCTATGCGGATCATCAAACCCCAGCGCATCTCCATCCTGCAGCGCGTGTTCGAGCTGAAGCAGCAGCGCTTCCTCGCGCTCGGCCTCACCGCGTACCTCCCGCTCGACGCGCCGGAGCTCCCGCTCCCCGAGATCTCGATGTGGCAGGAGATCCCGAGGCAGCTCGGCAAGGACGTCGCGCTCGACGAGGGGCTGCCGAAGCCGCGCGGCGAGGTCCTCGTCTTCGGCAAGGCCTTCGCGGCGGGCGGCAAGCCGCGCCCGGCGTTCCGGGCGCGCGTCCAGGTCGGCCCGGTCGACAAGGCGGTGTACGTCGTCGGCAAGCGCCGCTGGGAGCGCGGCGTGCCGAGCGAGCCCGAGCCGCTGACCGAGCTCTCCCTCGGCTGGGACAAGGCGTTCGGCGGGCCGGGCTTCGCGCCGAACCCGATCGGGACGGGGCTCGCGACGGTCGAGGAGGACGGGAAGAAGACCCAACTGCTCCCGCAGATCGAGCACCCGAAGCACCTCATCACCTCGCCGAACGACCGGCCGCCCCCCGCGGCGTTCGGCCCCCTCGACGCCACCTGGCCCGAGCGCCAGTCGAAGCTCGGGACGTACGACGCGGCGTGGCTCGAGAACGATTTCCCGGGCTTCGCGCGCGATCTCGACCCGGAGTACTTCATGGTCGCGCCGCCCGATCAGCGCCTGCCCGGCTTCTTCCAGGGCGGGGAGCCGTTCGCCCTGGAGCACCTCCACCCCGAGGAGGCCACGCTGACGGGCCGCGTGACCGAGCTCGCCGCGCGTTGCTTCGTCACGCGGGCCTCGCGCGGCGACGCGCTCGAGGAGGTCGCGACGCGGCTCGAGACGGTCGTGCTCCTGCCCAACATCCGGCGCATGATCGCGATCTTCCGGGGCGTCGCGCGCGTCGAGGAGGACGACGGGCGCGACGTGAAATGCCTGCTGGCGGCGCTCGAGCGCCGCGGCGCCCCCCGGCCGGAAGCCCACTACCAGGCCGTCTTCGAGCAGCGCCTCGACAAGAAGAAGGGCCACCTCGTCGCGCTGCGCGATCGCGACCTCTTGCCGGAGCCCGACCCCGGCGCCGCCGCGCCGCCGGACGAGAAGTTCAGCGACATGGACGACCTCCTGCGCCGCGAGGGCGTGCTCGAGCGGCGGTCACGCGAGCGGGCGCAGCGCGAGCTGGACAAGGCCCGCATGTCCGTGCGCGTGCTCGGGCTCGATCCGGACGAGAAGGGCATCCCGCGCGAGCTGCCGCCGCCCGAGGCGCCGCCGAAGCTGGACGAGCTGCCCGAGTACATCGAGCGGGTCGAGGCCGAGGGCGCCCGCATCGAGGCCGAGGCCAAGGCGAGGCAGGAGGAGGCCCTCGGGCAGGCGCGCCAGAGCCTCGCCGAGCACGGCATCGACCTCGACGCGGTCATCGAGAAATCGAAGAGCGCGGGCGGGCCGCCCCGGTTCCGCGCGGACGAGCACCTCGCCCGCATGCGCGAGACCGCACAGGCCGGCCGCGAGCTCGGCGCCCCGATGGAGGAGCTCGAGGCCCAGATCGAGGATCCGGCGTTCCTCGCGAAGCTGCGCAAGCTCGAGGAGGCCCAGCTCCTCGGCTACCGGACGGCCGCGCACCACATGGCGCCCGCGGCCCTCCCGGACGAGGCCGCGCAGAAGGACCTCCGCGCGCGGGTGGAGGCCGCGCTCGCCTCCGGCGCCCCCATGACCGGCTGGGACCTCACCGGCGCGGATCTGCGCGGGCTGGACCTGTCCGGGGCCGTCCTGCGGGAGGCGCTCCTCGAGCGCGCGGACCTGCGCGATTGCGCGCTCGCCGGCTCGGACCTGTCGGGCGCCGTGCTCGCGCGCGCCAACCTGGAGGGCGCGCGGCTCGACGGCGTCGGCCTCGAGGGCGCGAACCTCGGCGAGATCCGCGCGCGCGGCGCCGATTTCGGGGGCGCGCGCCTCGCCAGGGCGATCCTGCACCGCGGCGAGCTCGCGGAGGCGCGCTTCGCCCGCGCCGACCTCCGGGGCGCCGATCTGTTCGAGGCGCGCCTGCCGCGCGGGGACCTCGAGGGCGCGATCGCGGACGAGGTCCTCTTCTACGAGTGCGACCTCGAGGGGGCGCGCCTCGATCGCGCAAGCCTTCGAAAAGCAACGTTTTTCCGCTGTCGCATGGCCGGCGCGAGCCTCGCGGAGGCCGTGATCGAGGCCGCGGCGCTCGTCGAGACGGGCGCGGAGGGCGCCTGCTTCCGCGGCGCCCGCGCGAACAACCTGCGCCTCGTGCTCGAGTGCCGGCTCGGCGGGGCCGACTTCTCGGGCGCGGAGCTCGAGCTCGCGACGATGCGCGGCGCCTCGATGAAGGGCGCCGGGCTGACCGGCGCCCGGGCCGACGGCTGCGATCTCAGCGAGTCGGATCTCAAGGAAGCGCGCCTCGCGGGCGCGAGCCTCAAGGGGGCGCGGCTGATGCGCACGGATCTCGGCGACGCCGAGCTGTCGGACGCGAACCTCATGGAGGCGATGCTGCAGAACGCGCGCGTGCACGGCGCCTCGTTCCTGCGGGCCAACCTGTTCCGCGCGAACCTGATGGGCGCCGAGGGCGACACGCGCACGAGCTTCAAGGACGCCCACGTCGTCCGGACCTTGTTCCCGAGGCGAAAGCGATGACCAAGGACGATCTGCTCGAGCGCGTCGCGAACGCGGATCCCGTGACCGACGAGGATCTCGCGGGCGCGGACCTGCGCGGCGCCGATCTCTCCGGGGCCGTGTTCGAGCGCGTGTCCTTCCGGGGAGCCGACCTGACCGGCGCGAAGCTCCACGAGTCGGTCTTCTCCGACTGCCGGTTCGAGGGGGCGAAGCTCCCGGGGGCGCGCCTCCGCCACGGGGTGTGGGACCGGTGCACGTTCCTCGCGGCCGACCTGCGCGAGGCCGACCTCGTCGCCGCGAGCCTCGTGGAGTGCGACCTGTCGCGCGCCACGCTGGACGGCGCCGACCTGACCATCGCGAGCCTCCTCAAGCCGCGCCTCGAGGAGGCGAGCCTGAAGGCGGCGAACCTCGACCGCGCGGCGCTCGTGGACGCCGAGGTCGCGCGGGCGGTCTTCGAGGGCGCGCGGCTCCAGCAGACCGCGCTGCTCAAGGCCGACCTGTCGACGGCGCGCCTGCGCGGCGCGCTCTTCGAGCGGACCATGCTGATCGGGGGCAAGCTCGGCGGCCAGGACCTCTCCGGGATGGATCTCACGCTCGCGCAGCTCATGGAGGTGGACCTCACCGGCTGCGACCTCCGCGGCGCGAGGATGGTGCAGGTGAACTGCAAGGGGGCCTCCCTCGTGGGCGCGCGCCTCGACGAGGCGAACCTCGAGCGGGCCCTCTTCGCGGAGGCGAGCCTGACGAACGCGACGCTCAAGAACGCGAAGGTCGGTCAGGCGCTCTTCGTGAAGGCGCGCCTCGACGGCGCGAGCCTCGAGGGCGCGAGCGCGCAGCAGGCGATCTTCAAGAGCGCGAGCTGCGCCGGCGCGAGCTTCGCCGGCGCCGATCTGACGTACGCCGATTTCTCGTACGCGGATCTCGCGAACGCGGATTTCTCGCGCTGCACGCTGTTCCGCGCGCGGTTCCACCGGACGCGCCAGCAGGACACGCGATTCACGAACCGGTCCGCGGCGCTCGGCGACGACGAGGAGCTGAGCGAGGCGGAGCGGCGCTCGGAGAGCCGATAGGGGTCAGCACGGAGGTACCGATGAGAGACAATCTGGCAAGGAAGCTCGCGTGGCCGATGCAGGAGGTCGCGACCGTGGTGGGGGTCTCGGGTCGCGGCCTGCGCCTCAGGTCGAGCTCGGGGGAGTTCGAGGCGCGGCGCGCCGCGAGCTGCCTGCTCGAGCCCGCCCTCGGCGACGAGGTGCTCGTCGCGCACCACGAGCGCGGCTCCCACGTGCTCGCGGTGCTGGAGCGCGACGACGCGACGGCGGCGCGGCTCTCCGTCGAGGGCGATCTCGAGATCGCCGCGGCGTCGGGCAGGCTCTCGGTGAGCGGGCGCGACGGGGTCGACGTGGCGACCCCCGGCGAGGCCGCGATCGCGGCGGGCTCCGCGCGCCTCCAGGCGGGGCGCGCAGATGCGGTGGTCGGGGTCCTGAGCCTGCTCGGCGACAGCCTCACCGCGAAGGTCGACCGCGTGAAGACCGTGGCGCAGTCGGTCGAGACGGTCGCCGAGCGCCTCGTGCAGCGGCTCGACCGGGCCTACCGCTTCATCGCGCGGTCCGAGGTGGTGCGCGCCGAGTACCTGGAGTTCGAGGCGCGGGCCGCGTTCCACGTGAAGGCGGAGACGACGCTCGTGAACAGCGGCGGGCTGACCAAGATCGACGGCTCCCAGATCCACCTGGGCTGAGAGGAGGACGACATGTTCGCCAACACGCAGATGATGGGCATGTCGCTCGGCGCGCCCGACGTGTGCCTCACGCCGATGCCCGCGCCGACCCCCATCCCGTACCCCAACATCGCGATGCAGCCGATGGGCATCCCGGCGGCGTACAACGTGCTGTTCATGTGCGCGCCGGCGCACAACATGGCGACCACCGTGCCGCTCACGAACGGCGACAACCCGGGCGTCGCCCTCGGCGTCGCCTCCGGCATGGTGATGGGCCCGTCGCGCCACGTCACGGCGGCCTTCACCGTGCTCGTCGGCGGCATCCCGGCCACGCGCATGACCAGCATGACGATCACGAACTCGACCAACTGCCCGGCGGTGTCGATCGTCCCGAGCCAGGTCAAGGTGCTCCTCCTGGCGCCGTGAGGGACCACAGCAAGAACCGCCTGGCGCTCATCACCGGCCGCTACGCGGCGCGGCAGCAGGAGAAGCTCGAGGGCGATCGCCAGGCCTTCGACGACGCCTTCCGCGCGGCGCGCGACGCCGTGATCCGGCCCGTGCTCGAGGAGATCGCCGCCGAGCTCCGGTCCGCCGGCCACGCCCCGCGCGTCGCGTGCGACGAGGCGCCCGAGACGCCGAGCATCGAGCTCCTCCTCGGGATCCGGGGCGTGAACGCGGCGCCGCGGGGCGACCTCATCGCCTTCTCGGTCATCCAGCGGCGCGCGGCGCCGGAGATCCTCGCCTACCTGGTCGTGAGGCCGCCGCCGATGGATCTCCTGCGCTTCGCGAGCGCCGCCGAGATCTCCGCGTACCAGGTCGAGCAGCTCGTGGTCGACGCGATCGAGCACATCTTCGCGTGCCGCTCCATCTGAGGCCGCCTCCGTCGCGGCGACGCGCCGCCGCCGGGGGAGGGCGGCCGCGCGCGGCGCGCGATCACGGCGCGCCGCTTCCGGGCGCCGGGTCCTTGCGGGTCAGGTAGAAGAAGTCGCGCAGGGACCGCTTGCGGATGTACTCGTCCTCGGAGAACTCGAAGCCGCTCGCGAGCGCGACCGGCATGAGCGCGCCGCCCTCGCCGGGCTCGTAGGTCAGGAACTTCGGGTACGACCAGTTCACGTCGAGCTGCGCGACGGCCGTGGCGCCCGCGTGGCGCAGCCCGAGCGCGATGGCCTGCGCGGTCGTGTGGTTGCTGATGCCGACGAAGAGGACCTTGCCGTCGCGGTCGAGCCCGACCGCGGAGCGACGGATCACCGTGTTGCCGTCCAGCGTGGCGCCCCAGTTGCGGCCTCCGGACCCGCCGAGCAGCGGGTGGAGCTCGCCCTCGTCGACCATGCAGCTCGGCGTCTGCCGCCACCACCGCATCCCGCCCTCGTCGGCGGCCATCCTGGTCCACGGCGCGACCTGCATCCGCCCGTCGCGGTAGAGCGCGAGGGCGCAGGCCTTGTCGCGGGGGCGCACGAGCGTCACGTCGTCGACCCGCATCCCCCACTGGCCGTGCTCGGTCATGAAGCCGCCGTTGAACGCCGCGAGCAGCCGCCCGTGGTGCGCCTCGGGGATCTTCGCGAGCCGCTCGTAGGCCTTGCCCTCGTCGGTGGTCGCCGCCGGCTCGCGCGAGCCGGCCATCAGGTGGACGTCGACCCCCGAGAGATCCACCGCCACGACGAACAGCTCCGCCCAGGAGCGGTGCGGATCCGGGTGGATCAGCGTCTTGTAGAGGCGCGGCGGGTCGCCCGGACGAGCGCGATCCACGATGGGCACCCACTGCCCGTCGCCGGGCGCCGGCCAGGCGGTGTGCGAGGGGCCGACGTCCTTCGGCCGGAACGCCGCCGTCACGACGGCCGGGGCGACCCCGGCGTCCGCGCTCGCGACGGGCGCGGCGGGCTCCGGCGCCTGCGCGGGCACCTCCCAGTACGTCTTCGGCGGCTCGTTCTTGCGGACGAGCTGGTGGACGCGATCCTCGACGCCGTAGGCGGTCTCCTCGATCGCGGTCACGTTCTCGGCGCCGATCACGGAGCGCAGCCCGTTCGCGACGAGCGGGCCCATCCAGGGGATGCGGTGCACCGCGATCCACAGCCCGGCGCCGGCGACCGCCGAGACGGCCAGGGAGCCGAGGATCCAGCGCCGCCGCTTCGACTTCGCGCGGCGCCGCGGGACGCCGTGGTCCTCGGGAGCAGAGCGCCCGGCCTGAGCCGGCGGGTTCGGGGCTTCGGCGGTTTCGGCCATGGTGCTGCGGTGCTGCGGAAGGACGGATGGAAGAAGGGACGCGACGAGGCGCGGGGCGACGCGGGGCGAGCCCCCGCCGCGGGCGAGGGTGTAGCACGACGCGCCGAGCTCACGAAGCCCGCTCGCGCGCGGGCGCGCGCCCCGGAAGCCGAAAGATGCCAGCGATCCGCGCTCGCGCCGCCGCCGCGCGGCGCGCTGATCGTACAGCGCGCGGCAGACGGACGCGCGGTCGCTCCTCGACTTCCTCACCATCGCGTACTAGAGTCGCGGCCTCGGACTGACCTGGCACGGGTCGCGGTGCTCGGTCGCTGTCAAGTGGGCCTCGCAGCCTCCGTTCAAGGAGGCGCAGGGCGGCAGCTCTCCGTGATCGATCCCTCCGCGATGGAGGGCGCGGTGCCGCGGCGCACGTCTCGACCTGTCAGGAGGCGCTCCTCTGGAGCCCGATGTCCATGCAATTTGCCGATCTCAAGCTGATTGAACCGCTGCTCCGCGCCATCGAAGCCGAAGGGTACACCGCCCCGACGCCCATCCAGGAGCAGGCCATCCCCCCCATCCTCGAGGGCAACGACGTCCTCGGGTGCGCGCAGACGGGCACCGGTAAGACCGCCGCGTTCGCGCTGCCGATCCTGCAGCGCCTCGCGCAGGGCGGCGTGTCGGCCGGCCCGCGCGCCCTCCGGGTGCTCGTGCTCACCCCGACGCGCGAGCTCGCCGCGCAGATCGGCGAGAGCTTCGTCACGTACGGCAAGAACCTCGGCCTGCGGACCGCGGTCGTCTTCGGCGGGGTGGGGCAGCGCCCCCAGATGGAGGCGCTGCGCCGCGGCGTCGACGTGCTCGTGGCGACGCCGGGCCGGCTGCTCGACCTGTGCTCGCAGGGCGTCTCCCCGTTCGGCCGGCTCGACACGCTCGTGCTCGACGAGGCCGATCGGATGCTCGACATGGGGTTCATCCACGACATCCGGCGCGTGCTCGCCATGCTGCCCGAGCGCCGGCAGACGCTGCTGTTCTCGGCCACGATGCCGCCGGACATCCAGAAGCTCGCGAACAGCATCCTGCGCCGCCCGGTGCGGGTCGAGGTCGCGCCGGTGGCCACGACGGCCGAGAAGATCGACCAGCGGGTGGTCTTCGTCGAGCGGTCCGACAAGCGCGCCATGCTGGAGCAGGTGCTCAAGGATCCGGCCCTGCGCCGGGCGATCGTGTTCACCCGGACCAAGCACGGCGCCAACCGCGTGGTCCAGCAGCTCGGCCGCGCGCGCATCGAGGCCGTCGCCATCCACGGGAACAAGTCCCAGGGCGCGCGCGAGCGGGCGCTCGCGAGCTTCAAGCAGGGGACGACGAGCGTGCTCGTCGCGACCGACATCGCCGCGCGCGGCATCGACATCGACGACATCTCGCACGTGATCAACTACGACCTCCCGAACATCCCGGAGAGCTACGTGCACCGCATCGGCCGCACGGCGCGCGCCGGGGCGTCGGGGGTGGCGCTCTCGTTCTGCGACAGCGAGGAGCGCCCGTTCCTGGCCGACATCGAGCGCCTCATCCAGAAGCGCCTGCCGATCCTCGAGATCCCGGGGCTCGTCGGCGCCCAGCTCGACCCCAGGCCCGCGATGCAGGGGCAGGGCCGTCCGCCGGCGCAAGGTCGGCCTCAGGGGCAGGGTCGCCCGCAACCGCAGGGGCGCCCGCAGATGCAGGGTCGGCCTCAGGGCCAGAGTCGGCCTCAGGACCCGAGTCGGCCTCAGGGCCAGAGTCGCCCGCAGGCGCACGCCGGGTCGCAGGGGCAGAGTCGCCCGCAGGCGCAGGCTCGGCCGCAGCAAGGTCGGCCCCAGGGCCGACCGCAGCCGCAGCACGACACCCAGCGCGCGGATCGCTGAATCCGGCCGCCACCTCCGCACTGGCCGCGCCGCGCTCGCCCAGATCGGGTGTCGCGGCCGGCTCGCATCACCCGCTGTTCACGCTGGCCGACAGCAGCGGCGGCGGGCTGATCGCTCGCTCGTCGACCGCGGCTCCACCGCTCCACCGCAAGGTTGCATGCCGGCATCGCTCCGTGCGTGCATTCGCATTATTTTCGTCGATGTGCGCGAATTCTGGCACGATCGCGCGCATGCGTATCCCCGCCATCGTTGTAAGCCTGCTTACCGTTGCTGCGTGTGATCGCGGTGCTCCCGCGGGCGCGCCCGACGCGGGTGCTGAAGCCGCCGCCGACGCCGCGCCGGCCGCCTCGGCGGCCCCGCCTGCCTCGGCGAGCGCGCCGCCTCCGGCGTCGGCCGATCCCGGCGCGGCGGCCGACGCCGGCGCATCCGCGGCCCCCGCGGCGAGCGCGGACGCGGCGGACGCCGGCCCGCCCGCGGCCGACGCGAGCCGCCTCTCCGTGGAGGGGCGCGCCGTCCAGGGAGGACTCCTCCGCGCCAAGCTGACGGGCAAGCTGCGCCGCATGGCGTTCCCGGGCCACCGCGTGACCGTGAGCGATGAGGGGGAGTTCCTGATCGCCTTCTCGCGCAACGCGCCGGCGCAGGAGAAGCTGACCATCACGTTCGACGATGGACAGGTGCTCGAGAAGCTCTTCGACGTGGAGCAGCGCACCTTCGAGGTCGACAAGGTCGACAACCTGCCGGAGAACATGGTCAAGCTCGACATGGCGACGCGCGTGAAGCTCACGCAGACCGACAAGAAGCTCGACGCGATCCGGAACAAGTACACGAAGAAGAACTGTTACAAGGACGGCTTCATCTGGCCGTCGAAGGGCCCGATCACGTCGCGTTACGGCCAGCCGCGCGTGCTCAACGGCACGGACGGTGGGATCCACTGGGGCGTGGACATCGCGGCGCCCGTCGGGGCGGCGGTGCGAGCGCCCGCCTGCGGAAAGGTCGTATTCGTCGAGAAGAACCTTCCGCTGAGCGGCCACACCATGATCATCGATCATGGCCACGGACTGACCTCCACGTTCATCCACCTGCACGCCTTCGCTGCCAAGGTGAACGACGAGGTCAAGCAGGGTCAGGTGATCGCCACCGTCGGGATGACCGGCCGCACGAACGGCGCGCACCTCGACTGGCGCATGAACCTCTTCGAGACGCGCGTCGATCCCGAGCTCCTGGTCACCCCCGCGAAATAAAGGACGGCCTGCCCCCCGATCTGCCCGCGGCCCGGCGGAGCGGGCGGGGAGGGGCACGCCGCGCCGCGGTCGAGTCGCCGCGGCCCTCGTCATCCCCTCTGGCACGTCACCTGGAAGGTCTCCTGTTGAGAACGCCCTCGCTCACCCCGGTCCTCGCGTTGCTCCTCCTCTCGCTCGCCCCCGCGGGGTGCGCGCCGGCGCCCCGCGCCGATCTCCAGCCCGCCGCGCCCTCTGCGGCGCCGCCGGCCGCGCCCTCTGCGGCGCCGCCGACCGCGCCCTCTGCGGCGCCGCAGGCCGCGCCTGCGGCGGCGGGCCTCGACCCGGAGCTCACCTCGTACACGTATCCTTACCCGGTCCGTTACTTCGAGGTCGAGTCGCAGCGCCAGAAGCTCCGGATGGCATACATGGATGTGCAGCCCGAGAAGCCGAACGGGCGCGCGGTGCTCCTCCTCCACGGCAAGAACTTCTCCGCGAGCCACTGGGAGCCGACGATCCGGGCGCTGACCCAGCGTGGTTTTCGGGTCATCGCGCCCGATCAGATCGGGTTTGGCAAATCGACGAAGCCCGCTGCCTACCAGTTCAGCTTCCACGGTCTCGCCGACACGACGCGGGCGCTGCTCGACTCCCTCGGCGTGCAGCGCGCGGCCGTCGTCGGTCACTCGATGGGGGGCATGCTCGCCGCGCGCTTCGCCCTCATGTTCGCGGATCGCACAGAGCGCCTCATCCTCGTCAACCCCATCGGCCTCGAGGACTGGAAGACGGTGGTCCCGTACCGCTCCGTCGACGCCTGGTTCAAGCAGGAGCTCCAGGCGACGCGCGACACCATCCGCGACTACCAGCGCAAGAGCTATTACGACGGCGCGTGGAAGCCCGAGTATGAGCGCCAGATCGAGATCCAGGCGGGCTGGACGGAGCACCCCGAGTATCCGCGCGTCGCGTGGTGTTCGGCCCTCACGTACGACATGATCTTCACCCAGCCTGTCGTCTACGAGCTGCCGCGCCTCCGTACGCCCACGCTGCTCCTCATCGGGCTGCGGGACCGGACGGCGCTCGGCAAGGCGTGGGCCCCGAAGGAGGCCGCGGACGCGCTCGGCGACTACACCACGCTCGGCAAGAAGGCCGCGCAGGCGATCCCCGGCGCCAAGCTGGTCGAGCTCCCCGGCGTGGGCCACCTGCCGCAGGTCGAGGCGTTCGAGAAATACCGAGACGCGCTCGTGAAGTTCCTCGAACAAGCCCCCTGAGGGCGCTCCCCGGGGCCGACGCTGCCGCCCGCGCAACCCGGGGCGGGGCAGCCGGGCGAGCGCGCTGGACAGCCGGAACAACACGCCTTTTCTGCCATTGCAGGAAGCGTGTGCGACGATGTCATGTGGCGGGTGGGCGCTGTCGGGGCAATGTGCCACACGAAGAGCGCTCGCCGCCGGGGGCCGTGCGCCTCGAAGCGGCGCACGGCTGTCCCGGAACGCTGCTGTCGACGTGGGCAGTTCATCGCGCAGGGCCAGCACAGGCCCGCAGGCAACGGTATCCCGCGCGATGGATCGATGAAAGGGTGGCTGAGCTCGCCGGGTGGACGGATCCGCTCCGCCGAGCCGCTCTGCGGCATGCGCCTTGCAGCTTCTCGGACCGACGAAGGCACTCAAACAGAACATTGGTTTGCAAGGAGTCGGTCATGAAGATCCTGTCGCCTCGAGTTCATGGATACATCGATTATGCGGTTGCGGCCCTGTTCCTCCTGGCCCCTTCGCTGTTCGGCTTCAGCGGGTTCGCCGAGACGCTGTGCTACATCCTGGGCGCCGTGCACGTTGGCATGACGCTGCTCACCGCGTATCCGCTGGGCGCCGCCAAGGTCATCCCGTTCCCTGTTCACGGAGCGCTCGAGGCCGTGGTCGCCGTCTTCCTGGTCGCGGCGCCCTGGCTGTTCAACTTCGACGAGGTGAACGCCGCGAGGAACTTCTTCCTGGCGTCGGGCGTGGCCGTCGCCCTGGTCTGGCTCGTGACGGACTACCGTTCGGCCTACACCACGACGGCAGCGGGCGTCCGGCCGGAGCACCGCTCGTTCTCCTGATGGTTGTCGCGTGATTGCTCCTCGCGAGTCGGCGCGGCGGCCGGGGCAGTGCCTCGGCCGCGCGCCGTTTTGTTCCATGGAGGTTCGACGTGGCCGTCGATGACGACGCGGTGGTCGCTCGAGCGAAACCGCGGCAAGCTCATGCAGGGCGGGAGGGAGGACGGGCGCGATGAGCGATCTGAAGAAGGAGCTGCAGGGCCTGCGGGTGGGGGACTTCCAGGTGGGGGCGGTGCCCGTCGGGGGGACGAGCGATGCGCTCGACACCGAGGCGAACCGCGAGCGGGCGCGGCGAACCGAGGAGGACAAGCGGGCGGCGCAGTTCGGCGGCAGCGTCGAGGGGGCAGGGGAGGCGGCGATGGAGGCGGCGGAAGAAGCGACGGCAGCGGTGGATACGTCGATCCAGGAGGCTCGGGCACGCTTGAAGAGCCGAGAGAAAGACGAGGACGTGCCGATCTTGCTGCGCGATCCTGCGACGGGAGCGACGATCAAGCACCGGTAGAGGAGCCGGCGCCGCGACGCCGGCGCCTCCGCGCGCGGCGGCCGCGCCTGCGACCATGTTCCCGCCGGCGAGCTCAGCCACGGTGTGAGAACACTCCCCTACCATCAGCCAGCCGATCCGGTCCGTCGCCCGAGAACGAGCAGACTCGACCTTGGCTCGTGCCCGGCGAAGTCACTGCAGAGCGCCGAACACGCCTCGCAGCGGCTCGAAACCGTCGCGTGACGTGCCAGCAATGAAGCCGAGATCTCGCACACTTGACGCCTCTCCCAGGAGTCTGCTCCGGCCAGGACATCGACGGGCTGTCGCTATTGTGGATGCTCCTCCGCTCCGCTCGACACGCCATCCGCTCCGTACGAACGGCCGTCCGCTCCCGTGGAGGAAAGCGATGTGCTCCAGGTCTTCGACGTTGCTCCGTTCCGGGCAGGGAGTTATTCAAACACTCGAAACGACTGACGGAGAGGACTAGCCATGATGAACATGCCAATGAGCTCGATGCCGATGATGGGGGGCATGATGCCGATGATGGGGGGCATGATGCCGATGGGCGGCATGATGCCGATGATGCCCAACATGATGGGCATGATGGGCATGGGCGGCATGATGCCGATGATGCCCAGCATGATGGGCATGATGCCGAACATGATGGGCATGATGCCGAACATGATGGGCATGATGCCGAACATGATGGGCATGATGCCGAACATGATGATGCCGGGCATGATGGGCATGATGCCGAACATGATGGGCATGATGCCGAACATGATGATGCCGAACATGATGGGCATGATGCCGAACATGATGGGCATGATGCCGAACATGATGATGCCGAACATGATGGGCATGATGCCGGGCATGATGGGCATGATGCCCGGAATGAAGATGGCGGCCTGACACCAGGACATCCCGGCGTGGCGACGCCCGCCGGGATGTCGGTGAAACCGCGCGGCTCGACCCCCCGAGCCGCCGGGGACAGCGGCTCCAGACCTCACGGAGCGCGACGCCTGCGCGTGACCTCAGCCAGGAGGTATCACCCGCAGGCGTCGGCCATTTCGGCTCACGTCCCGGGCTCTTCCTGCGGTTTCGGGTGCTGATCCCGCGAAACGTACACGGCCGCCGCCAGATCCCCCACCACGTTGATCACGGTCCGACACATGTCGAGGAACCGATCCACCCCGAGGACCAGGCCGAGCCCCTCGGGCGGGATGCCGAGCATCCCCAGGATCATCGCGATGACGGGGAGCGAGCCGGCAGGGATGCCCGCGGTGCCGATCCCCCCGAGCACCGAGATGAGCATCACGATCGCCTGCTGTCCGAGGGTCAACGTGACGCCGTAGACCTGCGCCAGGAAGAGCACGGTCACCCCCTCGAACAGCGCCGTCCCGTTCTGGTTCATCGCGGCGCCGGCCGTCAGGACGAAGCGCGCCACGGACGGCGGGAGCCGCAGCTCCTGCTCGGCCACCTTCAGCGAGGTCGGCAACGTCGCGTTCGACGAGGCGGTCGAGAACGCCGTCACGATCGCCGTCCGGCTCCCCCGGAAGAAGGCGATCGGCGACATCCCGCCCAGGAAGCGCACCGAGAGCGAGTACACAACGAACATGTGCAGGCCGAGGCCGAGCAGCACCGTGAGCACGTAAGCCGCGAGCTGCTGCATGATGCCGATGCCCATCCGGGACGTGATCGTGAAGAGCAGCGCCCCCACGCCGATCGCCGCGTACCGGAGCACCCCCTCGATGAGCCGCATCGAGACGTCGAACAGCCCCTGGATGCACTCCCGGAGCCGCGTCGCCGCCTCGGTCGGGGTGAGCGACAGCGCGAGGCCGAAGAGGAGCGAGAACGTGATCACGGCGAGCACGTCGCCGGCGGCGGCCGCCTTGATGACGTTGTCCGGCACCATCGCGATGATCATCCCCACCGGCGAGGTGTCGGCCGGAGCGGTCGCCGCCTTGATCCCGCTGCCGCTCGCGAGGCCGCGGACCGCCTCGGGCAGGCCGTCGCCCGGGCGGATCAGGTTCACGAGGACGAGGCCGATCAGCACCGCGATGGTCGAGACGACGGCCGTGTAGCCGAGCGTCCGCAGGCCGAGCCGGCCGACGTGCTTCAGATCGAGCTCGCAGACGCCCATGACGAGCGCCGAGAACAGGATCGGCAGCACGAGCATGAACAGCAGGCGCAGGAAGATCTGGCCCACCGGATAGGTGATGTGATCGACGAACCAGCCGAGCGCCGGGGAGCCCGCCGCGACCGCGTTCGCCGTCAGACCGCCCGCTGCCCCGACCGCGACCCCGAGCAGCATCGTTCGATGCGATGACATGGCGCCACCTTACACAAGCCGCGACGCCGTGAGCCGCCGAGTTCGCCCCCGCGGCCCGCCGCCGTGCGCCTTTCCTCGGCGTCCGCCTCGCCGCGGCGCGCCTCATCGGGCCGGTCGCGGCGCCGGGCTGCCTGTCCAAGCCCGCGCGGATCCATTACGCTCGCCGCCGGCCATGCTGAAGCCGGGCGATTCGTTCGAGCGCTACACGATCGAGGCCGCCATCGGGCAGGGCGGGATGGGCTGCGTCTACCGCGCGCACGACGCGCGGCTCGGACGGCGCGTGGCGGTCAAGGTGATCGCGGGCGGCGCCGTGGACCCTGACGCCGCCGCGCGCCTGCTCCGCGAGGCGCGCGCGGCCGCCGCGCTCGACCACCCGAACGCCGTCTCGATCTTCGACGTCGGCGAGCTCGAGGGGACGCCGTTCATCGTGATGGAGCTCGTCGCCGGCCGCACCCTGCGCAGCGCCATCGGCGGCGCCGAGGTGCCGGCCTCGACCCGGATCGCCTGGCTCGCCGACGTCGGCCGGGCGCTCGCCGCGGCGCACCGGCGGGGGCTCGTCCACCGCGACATCAAGCCGGAAAACGTGATGGTCCGCGACGACGGCGTCATCAAGGTGCTCGATTTCGGCATCGCCCGCCGCGCCGCCGGCGACGCGGACCCGATCGCCTCGACCGAGGCCCCGGCGCTGCCGACGCTGACCGCCCTGGGGGTCAAGCTCGGAACCCCGGTCTACATGGCCCCGGAGCAGATCCGCGGCGGGGAGCTCGACGGGCGCGCGGACCAGTTCGCGTGGGGCGTGCTCGCGTTCGAGCTCCTCACCGGCAGGCTGCCCTGGCGCGGCGCGGGCGACATGCTCGCGGTCGTCGCCTCGATCCTCACGGACGAGGCCGACCGCGCCCTGCTCGACGCCGCCTCGGTGCCGCCCGCGGTGAGCGCGGTCGTGCTGCGCGCCCTCTCCAAGCGCCCCGAGGACAGGTTCGCGTCGATGGATGACCTCGTGCGCGCGCTCGATGCGGCCGGGCGTGGCGAGGCGCCCGCCGCGGCGGTCGCGCTCGCTGCGCAGGCGCCCGTCGCGAAGGGGGGCGAGGCGCCTCGCGGCGGCGTGACCGAAGCGCAGCGGTTCTCGACCGAGGAGGTCCGCGACGTCCTCGCGCGCGCGATCGAGCGGCAGGCCTCGGCGGACGGCGGGGAGCCCCCCGCGCCGCGCGGCGACGCGCGGCTCGGCTTCGACGACCTGCTCGCCGCGGCGGAAGAGGTGGGCGTCGCCCCGGAGGCGCTGCGCGAGGCGAGCCGGGCGCTGCGCGCGCGCGACGTGGAGCGCAGGGCCGTCGAATCGACCGCCGCCGAGCGCGCCTCGTGGCTCCGGCGCAAGCGCCGCGATTTCTACCGGCACCTCGGCATCTACGTCATCGTCAACGCGGTGCTCGTCGTGCTCCTTGGCATGGTCGGCGTCGAGCAGCTCTGGGGGTTGCTGGTCCCGCTGCTCTGGGCGATCGGCCTCGCCATCCACGGGCTCGTCGCGTTCACCGCGCACGAGGACGACTGGGCGGAGGAGGCCGAGCGCATGCGGTGGTGGCACGAGCATCACCGCCGCAGGCACGAGGTGGCGATGGCGCGGGCGATCGGCGGAGCGCGCCCCGCGGCGGCGCTGCGCCAGCGCGTCGAGCCGGCGGGCGGCGACCGGCAGGGCAGGGTGCGCGTCGCGGCGGACACGGCGCGTCCCGACATGGAGCAGGCGGAGCAGGCAGAGGACGAGGCCGCGGTCGCGGTGAGCAGGGCGCAGCGCCGGCGGCGCTGATCCCGGGAGCGCGCGGGTTGTCCGCGCCGGGGGCGGCGCCGCGCCGGCATGCGCTAAGCTCGCCGCGCTCGCTGCTCGCTGCTCGCTGCTCGCTGCTCGTCGCCTCCGGAGGCCGTCATGTCCAAGATGAACCTCATCGCCCGTTCGATCGCCCCGCTCCAGGTTCTTCCGTCCTTCTTGCGCTCTCGCGCGCAGACCGCGCTGTTCCACCGCATGGTGCCGTTCACGGGCACCGCCGGGATCCAGTTCGACGAGGTGAGCCCGGAGCGGGTGGCGCTGCGGCTCGCCAACGGACGCAAGGTGCAGAACCACATCGGCGGCGTCCACGCCGCGGCGGCGGGGCTCCTGGCCGAGACGGCGACCGGCTTCGTCGTCGCCGTCAGCCTGCCCGACGACAAGCTGCCGCTCCTGCGCAGCATGAAGGTCGATTACAAGCGCCGCGCCCAGGGCGGCCTGCGCGCGGTCGCGACGCTCTCGTCCGAGCAACGACGCTCGTTCGAGGACCAGCCGAAAGGCGACGTGACCGTCGCCGTCACGGTGACGGACGACAGCGGCGCGTCGCCGATGGAGTGCGAGTTCGTGTGGGCGTGGGTGACCAAGGGGAGGTGACGCTTCAACGGACAGGGCAGCCGCGGGCACGACGCGCCCGGTCCGGCGCCGCGCCTGCGCGCAGAGCGGTCGCGATCAGTTGCGACGCAGCCGCTCGATCTCCGCCAGAGCCTCGGCGAGCTGGCGCTCCAGGTCCGAAGCGCGGCGGGCCTCCGCCTCGGCACGCCTCGCCTCGTCCGCCGCGCGCCTCGCCTCGTCCGCCGCGCGCCTCGCCTCGTCTGCCGCGCGCCGCTCCGCCTCTTCGGCGCGCTTCGCCTCGTCTGCTGCCCGCTGCTCCGCCTCGTCTTTGCGCGCGAGCACGTCGTCCAGCGTCACCCCGAGCCGCGCGATGAGCTCGTCCGCCTCCTCCAGCTTCGCCGTCCCGCTGAAGAAGCGCAGCTTCGGGCCCACGATCGCGAGCTCCAGCCCGAGCACGTGAGACGCGAAGCGGCCTGCCTGGGGCATGATCGGCTGATAGCTTCGCGCCCTGCGCGCCGTATCGGCCGGCGGGAGCCGGTAGCCGCGCAGGCTCAGCCGACGCCGGTCGAAGATGAAGTACTCGGAGATGCCGAGTCGGGCATAGCGCTCGACGTTGAGCTCGAAGTCCTTGGCCAGGTTGCCCGCATAGGCCACCTCCAGGACCAGATCGAGCCCTTTGCCCTCCGCGTTGACGACCCATTTCATCCGCTCGCCAGGCTCCACATCGAGGACGGCGAGCAGATCGGGCGCGAAGGCGGGCTCGTCCGGATAGAACACCGCGAGGTTCGAGGACAGGTAAACCCTCCGCCCGGTACGGCGAAAGTACGCGTCGAGCGTCTCGATTGCCTGCGACGCGGCCACCCGGTGCGGATCTCCCTCGGGCGGCTCGAGCTCGAACTCGGACGGAAGCATGTCCACCACCCGCGCGCGCTCCTCGTCGCTCATGCGCTCCCATGCCGCCAGCGAGGGGGCGCGCGGGTCATCGGGGTCGAACGCATAGCCGTGCTCGAGCGCGTGCCGCATGGACCGCCATTCTAGCAGCTTTCCTGCGTGGTTCGCGCCGAGCCTGGGCCCCTGAGGCCGCCGTCTTCTGCCCCCGGAACCTCAGGAGAGCGTCAGGATCTCGCAGCCGTCCGGCGTCACGAGCACGGTGTGCTCGAACTGCGCCGACAGGCTGCCGTCCTCGGTGACGATGGTCCACCCGTCATCGAGCGTGCGGATGCGGTGCGAGCCCAGGTTGACCATCGGCTCGATCGTGATGGCCATCCCGACGCGGAGCCGCATGCCCGCGCCGCGCACGCCGGTGTGCGCGACGTGCGGCGGCAGGTGCATCCTCCGCCCGATCCCGTGCCCGCCCACCTCGCGGACCACGCTGCACCCCTCCGCCCGCGCGACCTCCTCGATCGCCGCCCCGATGTCGCCGAGCCGCGCCCCGTGGCGCACGACCGCGACGCCCGCGTCCCGGCACCGCCGGGCGACGTCCACCACGTGCCGCGCCTCGGCGCTCGGCTCTCCGATGAAGAACGTCGCGGAGGTGTCGCCGTGGTAGCCGTCGAGCTCCGTGGTCACGTCGACGTTGAGGATGTCGCCCGGCGCGAGCACCTCGTCGCGCCGCGGGATCCCGTGGCATACGACGTGGTTCCGGCTCGTGCACACCGCCGCCGGGAAGCCCTTGTATCCGAGCTGACTCGGGCGGCCGCCGCGCTGCGCCGTGTCCTCGCGCACCCACCGGTCGATGTCCGCCGTCGTCACGTTGGGCTGGAGCCGCGCCCCGACGGCGGCCAGGGTCGCCGCGGCCGCGCGACCGGCGCGCCGCATCGCCTCGCACGCGCGAGGCCCGAGGATGTCCACGTTCATGCGAGGCGTATGCGCGCGCGGCGCCCGCCCATCCAATACTGTTTTGATCTCGGGCGCTCGCGCGCGGCTCCTCACCCGGGCGGCGTTCGCGGTACTATCGTCCGCGTGAGCCTGTCGCAGATCCGCTACTTCATCGCCGTCGCCGAGGAGGGCCACGTCGGCCGCGCCGCGCGCCGGCTCCACATCGCGCAGCCGCCCCTCAGCCGGCACATCCGCGGCCTGGAGGATGAGCTCGGCGCGCAGCTCTTCGAGCGCACCGCGCGCGGCATGCGCCTCCTGCCGGCCGGCGCGGCGTTCCTCGACCACGCCCGCACCATCGTCGCGCAGGTCGACGCGGCCGTCGCCGACCTCCGCAGCTACGGCGCCGCGCCTCCCGGACGTGATCGCGACGCCGGCGGCGGCCGGCGCGCCGACCTGGGCTAGGCTGCGCCCGGTGGAGCCACGGGACCGGCATGGGCTACGACGCTGACCTCGCGCTGGCCGTCGAGGCGGCGCGCCGCGCGGGCTCGATCCTCCGCGCGGAGTTCCACCGCCCCGGCGGCCCGCGCGGCGCCGGGACGCACGCCGCCGTCGACGTGGAGGTCGAGCTCCTGCTGCGCGACGCGCTCACCCGGGCCACCCCCTACGCGTTCCTCGGCGAGGAGACCGGCGCCCGCGACGGCGCGGACCCCTCGCACCGCTGGGTCGTGGATCCGAACGACGGCACCGCGTCCTTCCTGCACGGCTACCGCGGCGCCTCGATCTCGATCGGCCTGCTGCGCGAGGGCACGCCGGTGCTCGGCGTCGTCTTCGCGTACGCCTACCCCGACGATGACGGCGATCTCATCGCCTGGGCAGAGGGCACCGGGCCCATCCGGCGCAACGGCGCCGCGGTCTCGGCCTCGCTCGCCGGCGGCGCGCTCGACCGCTACGCCGTCGTGCTGCTCTCGCAGTCGGCGGACTACCTCCCGGCCCGGAACGCGCGGTGCGTCGCCCCGGCGCGGTTCCTCTCGCTCCCGAGCCTCGCCTACCGGCTCGCGCTGGCGGCGGTCGGCGAGGGCGTCGCCGCTGTCTCGCTCAGCCGGCCGCGGAGCTGGGACTACGCGGCCGGGCACGCGCTCGTGCGCGCCGCGGGCGGCGAGCTCGTCGACGACGACGGCGCGCCGATCGCGTACACAGCGCAGCGCGAGGGCGAGATCTGCCGCCTCTTCGGCGGCGCGCCGGCGGTCGTGCGGGAGCTCGCGCGGCGCCCGTGGAACGCCGTCATCCACGGCCGCATCCCCGCGCCGCAGGGCGCGTACGGCCTCCTGCGCCCTGCGCACAGCCTGCTCGTCGCGGATCCCGGCGCGCTCTCCCGCGCCCAGGGCTGCCTGCTCGGCCAGCTCGCGGGCGACGCGCTCGGCGCGCTCGTCGAGTTCCGGACCGCGGAGGAGATCGCGCCGCTCTATCCGGGCGGCGTCTGCGATCTCGCCGACGGCGGCACGTGGAACACGCTGGCCGGGCAGCCGACCGACGACTCCGAGATGGCGATCATGCTGGCGCGGTCGATCGTGCGCAAGCGCGGCTTCGTCGCCGAGGCAGCGCTCGACGCCTACGTGCACTGGTACGGCTCCCGCCCGTTCGACATCGGCAACACCACGGCGACCGCGCTCGCGGCCGCCGCGGGCGCGCCGCTGGCCGGCGCGCGCCGCGAGCGCGCCCGGGCGGCCGCGAGCCTGACCAGCGAGGCGAACGGCTCCGTGATGCGCGCGGCGCCGCTCGGCATCCTCGGCGCGGGCCGCCCGCGGGAGGCCGCCGCGTGGGCGCGCGAGGACAGCGCGCTCACGCACCCCCACCCGGTCTGCTGCGCCGCCTCCGCCGCGTTCGTCGCGGCGATCGCCGCGGCGGTGGGCGGCGCCGGCGTCGAGGGCGCCTGGGAGGCGGCCTGCGCCGAGGCGGAGCGGGGCGGCGAGCGCGTGGTCCTCGCCGCGCTGGAGGCCGCGCGCCGCGCGCCGCCCCGGAGCTTCTCGCACCAGGCCGGCTGGGTCCTCATCGCCCTGCAGAACGCCTTCCATCAGCTCCTCCACGCGCCCTCGCTCGAGCGGGGGCTCGTCGAGACGGTGATGGCCGGCGGCGACACCGACACGAACGCCGCCATCGCCGGCGCGCTCCTCGGCGCCGCGCGCGGCCGGGACGCGGTCCCGGACCGCTTTCGCCGCCTCGTGCTCTCCTGCCGACCGCTGCCCGAGGCAGGGGCGAAGCGCGCGCGCCCCCCCGAGCTCTGGCCGGTCGACGCGATGCTCCTGGCCGAGGCGCTCCTCGCCGCCGGCCAGCGAGCGCAGCCCGAGGAGTGCGACCCGCCGGAGAGCTTCCGGACCGGCGACATCGGCTAAAATTCAGTAATTTCGATAACTTAACGGTATTCTGCGAGCGTCTTCAGCGCGCGGCAGGTGACCCGGCGTAGCGGCGCCCGCGACGCATCGGGGCGCGGCCGCGGAGGGTCGCCGGGTCGATCGGCAGGCGCCGCTCAGCCCCCGGTCGGGCGCTCCAGGTGCCCGCCGAACTTGTGGCGCATCGCGGAGAGGACCTTCTCGGCGAAGGTGTGGTCGTGGCGCGAGCGGAAGCGCGCGTAGAGCGCCGAG
This sequence comes from Sorangium sp. So ce406, assembly GCF_051474675.1. Taxonomy (NCBI): domain Bacteria; kingdom Pseudomonadati; phylum Myxococcota; order Polyangiales; family Polyangiaceae; genus Sorangium; species Sorangium sp. So ce406. The sequence goes on from NZ_CP150340.1 coordinate 4,978,604, forward strand.
GAGAGCACCTCCGCGGGCACCGCCTCCTCGATCGCGGCCATGACGGTCCAGCGGCCCTCCCCGGAGTCCTGCACGAAGCCGCTGTACCCGCCCAGATCCGGGCTCTCGGTGAGGGCGATCGCGGTGAGATCGAGCAGCCACGAGCCCACCACGCTGCCCCGCCGCCACACCTCGGCGATCTCGCCGAGGTCGAGGTCGTACCGGTGCTCCTCGCGCAGGCGCGGGGTGGCCGCGTTCTTCAGGATGTCGAACCCCTCCGCGTAGGCCTGCATGAGGCCGTACTCGATCCCGTTGTGGACCATCTTCACGAAGTGCCCGGCGCCGACGGGGCCGCAGTGGAGGAAGCCCTCTTCGGCCGTGCTCTGCGCCTCCTGCCGGCCCGGCGTACGCGGGATGTCCCCCGTCCCCGGCGCGAGCGTCCGCAGGATGGGCAGCACCAGCGAGAACGCCTCGGGGGCGCCGCCGACCATGAGGCAGTAGCCGCGATCGAGCCCCCACACGCCGCCGCTCGTCCCCACGTCCACGTAGCGGATGCCCCGCGGGGCGAGCTCCCTGGCGCGGCGGACGTCGTCCTTGAAGTAGGTGTTGCCCCCGTCGATGATCACGTCGCCAGGGGCGAGCTGCTCGCCGAGCTCCTGGACGACGCGCTCGGTCGTGGCGCCCGCGGGGAGCATGACCCACACGACGCGCGTCGGCGCGAGCTTCTCCACCGCGTCGCCCAGCGAGGAGGCCGCCTCTGCGCCGTCCGCGGCGAGCTGCTTCACGCTCTCCTGGTTCAGATCGTACGCCACGACCTCGTGGCCGCCGCGCATGAGCCGGCGCGCCATGTTGGCGCCCATCCTCCCGAGTCCGATCATTGCGAGCTTCATCTCTCACGCTCCTGTCTGCGGTCGCGGGCGTACCATGGGACGCGCGGCGCGCCTCCGTGTCCGGGCGCCCTCCCGGAGGCGGTCACCGCGGCTTCTGTCGGATGGCGCCCATCGCGTGCTCGAGGGCGCTCTTCAGCGTGCTGAACACCGGGATCCCCTCGAGGCTCCCGCCGGCGTCCAGGATGCGCCTGACCATCCCTGCCGGGACGCCGGAGACGATGCACTGGCTGCCGAGCAGCCTCGTCGCCGCGAACAGCCTGATGAGGTGCTCGATGGTGGAGGGGTCGGTCGCCTGCGCGCCGGTGAGATCCACGATCATGAACCGGGCGCTGTGCGCGACGATCGCGGCGAGCACCTCTTCCATCATGCGCGCCGCGCGCGCGCCGTCGACCGTGCCGATCACCGGCAGCGTGAGCACGCTGTCCCACACCTGGATGATCGGCGTCGACATCTCCAGCATCGCCTCGTGCTGCGCGCGGACCCGATCGAGCTGCACGCGCAGCTCGATCTGCACGCGCTCGAGCTCCTCGTTCTGCTCGCGGAGCTGCGCGCTCGCGTCGGCGAGGTCGAGCGAGTTCTTGAGCATCGTGTAGGTGGCGCCGACGTACAGCGCGTACGTGGTCGCGCTCGCGAGCGCCTTCCGGTCGATCTGGCGCTGGTCTTCCAGCGCGAAGAGCATCGTGCCGATGGTCTTCTTGTAGACCTGGATCGGCACGTGGAACACGACGTCCGGATCCTCCGCGAGGAGCCACGCGCGCGCGAGGTCCGCCTCCCGCGCCTCGGTCCAGGGCCCCTTGAACCACGCGGCGCGCTGCGCTTCCAGGGCTGCGACCATCCAGGCGTCCACGACGACGCCGCCGCCCTCGGGCGCGCCGTACTCGAAGGTGCCGTGCTCGTACCTCGCCGCGATCCGGGCGCCGCCGCCGTCGTTGCCGAGCACGACGCAGAGCCGCTGGGACGGCACGATCCAGCGCGCGCTCGAGCAGACCTCTTCCCACAGCGATCTCAGGTCCGGCTGGCTCGCGAGCTTGAGGAGGATCTCGTTCAGGACGCCGAGGACGATCCACCCGCCGCCGCCCTCGGAGGGCTGGCCAGACTCTGGCATCGACATCAGCAATCGAGGTCGAGCGGGATGCCCGCGGCGGCGGTCCGTGGTTCGATGCTCTGCGAGGAGGCCGCGCTCACGACGGTCTCCTGGATCGTTTCCGCGCAGAGCCCCGGCTCGCCGGTGCGAGCGACGGGCTCAGGACCAGATCGAATCTCGGCACGGTGCACACTCCTCGCGCTCGGCGCGCGGGCGCATCTTACCCCGCAATCGGCTCGCGGTGGGAGCTCTCTCGCCTGCCGCGCGCCGCGCCCGCGCCTCCTCACGCCGGCTCCGCGGCGTCGCGCCGCGTCGTTCCTCGCCGACGTCGCGCCCGCGCCGCGGCGGTCCGCCTGCCGAGGCGCGCTCGCCCTGGGCGGCCGGGATTCCGCCGCGCTGGAGGCCGCGGCGCGCGGCGCGCGGCCGGCAAACGCGCGCGGCGCCGCTGCGTGCTACCGCTAGGGCATGAAGATCAAGGCACGTGACGGCAAGGTGTATGAGGTCGCCTCTGCTCCGCCCGGCGGGAGTCACGAGGTGCGGCTCGACGGCAAGGTGGTCGGCTCGTTCGTGCTCCTGCCGGACGAGACCCAGGTCACCGTGAAGAGCAAGCCCGCCACCGACGCGTTGCTCGTGGACATCGCCGATCGGTTCGTGGCCGAGGGCGGCGCGCCGATGGGGATCAGCTGATCCGGCCTCGCGTCTGAACGCGCGGCGGCGCCGGCGTGGCGCTGCTGCGCGGCCCCGGTGGCGGCGTGTCGTTTCCGAAGAGCCTCGGCCTACCACCGCGATCGGCGGCGGCGAACTCCGATGGTCCACGGCGAAGGTCGACGTCGCCGAGGAACCACGTGGGTCTCGGTACGATACCGCAGCCTGTCTGGATTTCACGGCACGACGCCACGATCACACCCGATGACGCCATTCCGGCCGATTGACGGCGCGCGGTCGCGTGGCGTGCCGCTTGCTCTGATACGCCGGTATGAACCTCGGAACGTGCCTCTCGCTCGCGATCGGGCTCGGCGTGCTGACCGCCGGCGGGCGCTCCAGCGCTTGTGACCCGGTGGATACAAGCGTCTCGGAAGGCTTCCTGCGCGCGGGCGCACCGACGGAGCTCACCGCGGCTGGCGCTCCGGGAGAGCTCACCACGGTGCCACGCAATGTGGCGATCGTGATCTCGGGCGACCTCCCGGAGCTCTCGCACCTGCTGGTCGACGAGGCGACCGGCGCCTCCGTCGCCGGTGCGGGCTCCGACGTTCCCGTCGCCCCGCCGGGCTACAGCGTGCTTCGCCCCGCCGAGACGCTGGCGCCCAGCACCACGTACCGATTGCGCCTGAGGCCCACCGTCGAGCGCCTCGTCCGGACCTCCGACGTCATCGACGACGCCGCGCCGAGCGCGCCGGTGCTCGCGCGCGGCGACGTCGAGTTCCAGGCGAACGAGCCCGCCTGCGGAGCGAACAGCTGCGGGGACATGACCACGTTGACCTTCGATCTGGCCGAGCGGAGCGAGGACGATCACTCGCCCGCGGAGGCGCTGGTCTACGCCGTGTATGTGGGCTTCAGCCCGGAGCAAGCGCGCTCCAAGGCGCAGCCGGACGCGTGGCTCGAGGGCGACGCGATGCTCCTCTATGTGGACGAGGATCACGTCGGTCGCGACGTCTACATCGCGGTCTCGGCGATCGACGAGGCCGGCAACGAGAGCGAGCGAAGCGAGGTGTTGCAGGTCGAGCACGAGGCGTCGGGCTGCGCTTTCGCGCGGAGCTCCACGCCGAAGGCGGCGCTCATCATGCTGCTCCTGGCCGTCGTCGCGCCGCTCCGTCGCGCCGCGCGCAGGGCGCCCCGCGTCTAGGCGGGCGCCGCGTCCACGACCGGACGCTGAATCTGCCTGCACCGGTCAAGGCTCGCTTCGTGTCCGCGTCTTCTCCTGTCGGTATCCGGGCAGATCAGCGCACGCCCGATCGTCACCGCACATCCCACCCGCACCCCGCTCGCCCAGCGACCGCCGGTCGGAGCGGAGCACCGCAAAAAATCATCAATGCTCCACCACCTGAACGCGCGCCACGCCCGCGCCGCGTCGAATTGAAAGCGGCATCACCCGATCGGCGCCCTGACGCCGCAGCCTGACCCCGGCGCCGAGCCGTACGCCACGCCGTGCCAGGCCCGGGCAGAGCGCACGCGAAACCCATCATGAGTGTTGTGTGCTGGGCGCGGGAAGAATATAAGAGATACCATGCGACACATCCGTACGAGCGCCGCGCGCGCTTGCTTTGTGCTTTTCATGCTCGCGGCGTTCCCCGGCACGGCGTTCGGGGCGGCGACCGCGATCACGTTCAACATCAGCCACGCCGATTGCGGGAGCGCCGAGTTCGCGCTGTACCTGAACGGGGTTCGCCTCGACACGGTCGCGAGCGACAAGCGTTGCTATTGCAATAACTTGACGCTCAAGAAGACCTTCACGGATCCCGCGGTGCTCGCCCTCTACGATCCGACCACATGCAATGATGTGCGGGTCGATATCAACCGCGGCCAGTCGGTGTTCCTCGGCTTCGTCAGCGTCGACGTCGCGTCGACGGAGGGCTCGTCGCGCCTCTGCCTCTTCGACGCGCTCTCCGGCCGGACCCCGTGCGCCGAGCGGAACGTCTGCGACGCCTATCACCGCTCGGTCACATCGCTCGGGAACTACGACGGGGACGGCGTCGCGCCCGGCCTGGGCGTCGGCTGCGACAACTGCGCCTACCACAAGAACGCGGACCAGGCCGACGCGGACGGCGACGGGATAGGCGACGTCTGCGACCCCTGTCCGCGCGGCGACCGCGACGGCGATGGCGTCTGTGACGCGACCGACAACTGCCGCGACGCCGTGAACCCCGGCCAGGCCGACCGCGACCGCGACCGCGTCGGCGACGCCTGCGACAACTGCGCCGACGTGAGCAACCCGGATCAGGCCGACGCGGACGCCGACGGGGTGGGCGACGCGTGCGACCCCTGTCCCCGCGGCGACAGCGACGGCGATGCCGTCTGCGATGCGGTCGACAACTGCCCGGACACCCCGAATCCAGACCAGGTCGACAGCAATGGAGACGGCCACGGGGACGCGTGCGTCGGCGTGTGCGTCACCCTCAAGCGAGGCGCCTCCGGCCAGGTCTCAGACGCGCTGCTCCTGGAGGCGTACCCCGATTACAACGACGGACTCAGCCCCTACACCGCCACAGGCACGGCTCACGGCGCCCGCCAGCAAGCGCTTTACTGGTTCGGGCTCGGCGGCATCCCGGTCGGGTCCACCGTCACGTCCGCGGAGTTCGGCGCCGTCGCCTACGGATCGAGCGACCAGGTCGTCCGCGTCCACCGGGTCACCGCGCCGTGGAGCGAGGGCAACGTCACCTGGCGCAGCTTCGCCGCGAGCTACGATGGGGCCGTCGAGGCCGACCTCGCCTGGGTCGGGTCGTACGCCGTGACCGCCGACCTGACAGAGCTCGTGCAGGCGTGGGTCGACGGCGCCGCGCCGAACCACGGCTTCCTCCTCGAGGAGGATCCCACCGCGAGCACGTCCTACCGCTCGAGCGACCACCCCGACCAGAGCGACCGCCCCTGGCTCGAGGTCTGCTACCTCGCTCCCTGAGCCGCGTCCCGCGGCTTCTCGCCGGTGGCGTCCGCGTCCGCCGGGTAAGGCTTCCCGAGCGCCGCCGGAGGCGTCGCGTCGAACGCGCGCAACAGCGGGCGTCGCGCGGCGTCGGGGAGCAGCGCGCGGAGGCGCTCCAGCAGCCCGCTGGAGGTGAGCCCCAGGACCACGATCATCAGCGCGAACGGCGCCACGCTGAAGACCTGCGTCGGCACCGACGGCAGCGCGCTCTGGCCTAGGCTCGCCATCGACGACAGCACGCCGAAGAGGTACGCGCCGAGCGCCGCCCGCACCGGGTGGAAGCCGCCGAAGATCACGATCGCGAGCGCGATCCAGCCGTAGCCCGCCGTGTGGCGGTGGCTCCAGCCCGCCTTGAAGTCGAGCGAGTAGGCCGCGCCGCCGATGCCCACGAGCGCCCCGCCCACCAGCGTCGCCGCGGTGCGCACGCGCGTCACGCGCGCCCCGCGCGCGTGGGCCGCCGCCGGCTGCTCCCCGACGGCCCGGAGCAGGAGCCCCGCGCGCGTGCGGTACAGGAAGAGCCACGCGCCGGCGACGAGGACGTAGCTCGCGTACACCACCGGATCGCTCTGGAAGAACAGCGGCCCCAGGACCGGCACGTCCCGCAGCACGGGGATCGACGCGCCCGGCACCGTCGGCCCGGGCACCCGCACGAACGGGCCGCCGAGCACCGACGAGAGATCCGCGCAGAGCATCGCCAGCACGAAGCCGATCGCGATCTGCGACCGGCGCAGATGGACGCCGCCGATCGCCACGACGAGCGCGACGAGCGCCCCGATCGCGGCCGCGGCGGCGAAGCCGGCGAGCACGCTCCCGGTCGTCAGCGCGGCCGCGAAGCCCACCATGGCCGAGAGCATCATCGCGCCCTCGGCCGAGAGGTTGATGACCCCGGCGCGCTCGGCCAGCGTCTCGCCGACCGCCGCGTAGACGAGCGGCGTCGACGCCGCGAGCGCGGTCGCGAGGAGCGGCAGGAGCTCGGCGCCGACGTCCATCAGGCCTCCTCCGGCCGGCCGCCGCCGCGTATTCTGCGCATGTTTCGCATGTTCCGCATGTCCCAGGGCGACAGGATCGCGAGCAGCACGAGCACCCCCTGGAGCACGCCCGAGAGCGAGGACTCCACGCCGAGCGTCATGGGGAGCTTCAGGCTGCCGACGTTCAGCGCGCTGAAGAACAGCGCGATCGGCGCGACGAGCGCGGCGCGCCGGCCCGCGAGCATCACGACGAGCAGCGCCAGGAACCCGAGGTTGCTCGAGACGTTCGGGATGAGCCGGTGGAAGGTCCCGAGCACCTGCAGCGCGCCGGCGACCCCCGCGAGCGCGCCCGAGATCGCGAACGCGAGGAGCATCTGCCGCGCCGCCGGGACGCCGAGCACCTCCGCGGCCTCCGGGCTCAGCCCCACCGCCCGCAGCCGGAGCCCGAGGTGCGTCCGCCCGAGCACCACCGCGGTCCCGACGAGCGCGAGGGCCGCGAGCAGGAGCGCGGCCGGGCTCAGCTCGGTGCCGCCCAGCGTGGAGAGCCAGAGCGCGGCGTCGAGCGGCTCGGTGCCGGCCATGGACGCGACGCCGGGGCGCTTCCACGGCCCGAAGACGAGGTAGAGGACCGCCCCCTGGGCCACGAAGTTCATGCCGAGGCCCGCGAAGATCTCGCTCACCCGGCCGCGCGTGTGCAGCGCGCCCGTGAGGGCGCCCCAGAGCACCCCGCCGAGCGCCCCCGCGGCGACGCAGAGCGCGACGACGGCCCCCGCGGGGAGGCCCGGCCACAGCGCGCGCGCCGCGCCGGTCGCGCAGAGGGCCCCGATGACGAGCTGCCCCTCGACGCCCAGGTGGTACAGCCCGGCGCGAAATGTGAACAGCAGACCGCTGCCGCAGAGGAGCAGCGGCGCCAGGGTGGCGAGCACCCGCGCCGCTTGCTCTGCGGAGCCGAAGGCGCCCTCCCACAGGCTCGATGCGACCGCCACCGGCGACGCCCCGAGGAGGGCGCAGAGGCCCGCCACGAGCGCGAGCGACAGGGCGATCGGCGCCAGGCGGGGAGCGAGCTCGCCGGCCCACGCCGCGCGCGCGCTGGACCCCGCTCGGTCGTCCGGCCCGGCGCTCATCGACCGTGCTCCGCGCCGTGCTCCGCGGGCGCGACCTCGTCGAGCTCGCCGCCGATCATCCGCCCGAGCCGGTCCAGGGTGAGCTCGGCCGCGCTGACCGGCCGCGAGACGCGCCCGCCGCTGAACACGAGGATCCGGTCGCTGTAGCGCATGAGCTCGTCGAGCTCGGACGACGCGAACAGGAGCGCCGTCCCGCCCTTGCACCGCGCGAGGAGCTGCTCCCAGACCCAGCGGGCCGACTCGATGTCGAGCCCCCGGGTCGGGTGCTCCAGCAGGAGCAGCGTGAGGTCCGCGGGGAGCAGCGCGAGCTGCGTGCGCTGCTGGTTGCCGCCGGAGAGCAGCTCCACGGGCGTCTCCGGCCGCCCCCGGATCCGGAGCGCCTCGATCGCGCGCTCGGCGGCGCGGCGGATCTCGCGCGGGTGGAGGAGCAGCCCCGGCCGGGGCGCGCGCAGCGCGACGTGCTCCTCGATGGAGAGGCCCGCGATGAGGCCCTCGCGGCGGCGGTCCGCCGGGAGGTACCCCACGCCCGCGCGCAGGAAGGCCTGGTAGGGGCGGCCGGTCAGGTCGGCCTCGCCGACGGCGACGCGGCCGCGCCGCGGCCGGAGCAGCCCCGCGCAGGCGCGGAGCAGCAGGCGCTGGCCGCTCCCCTCGAGGCCCGCGAGCCCGAGCACCTCGCCGCGGCGCACGGCCAGGCGCGGGACGCGCAGCTCGATCCGGTGATCGCCGAACCTCGCGTCCTCGAGCGAGAGCGCCGCGCCGTCGCCCGCGGTCGGCAGCCGCTCCGGCGGCGCGAGCGCCTTGCCGAACATCAGCGCGACGAGGCGTTCGGCCCCGGCCGGCATTTCCGCCTCGCCCGCCACCTTGCCCTGCCGCAGCACCGTCACGCGGTCGCAGAGCGCCTCGACGTCCGAGAGCTTGTGCGACACGAGGACGATCGCCTGGCCGTCCTGCCTGAGCCGCCGCAGCGCGGAGAACAGCGCCTCCTGCTGCGCGGCGGAGATCCCTGTCGTGGGCTCGTCGAGGAGCAGCGCGCGGACGCCCAGCGAGAGCAGCCGCAGCAGCTCGATCTGCTGGCGCTCGCCCAGGGTGAGCCGGGCGACCTGCTCGTCCGGATCGACGGAGAAGCCGAACCGCGCCGCGAGCGCGAGGAGCTCGTCGCGCGCCGCGCGGCGGGGGAGGAAGATCTCCGCCCCGCGCGCGCGGCTCGCCGCCGATCGCGCGGCGCCTCCCGCGCGCGGCCTCGCGACGAGGAAGCTCTCCAGGACGGTGAGGGGCGGGAAGTCGAGCGGCTCCTGGTGGAGCACGCCGACGCCGGCGGCGAGGGCGTCGGCCGGGCTCGCGAGCGCGACCGGGCGGCCGTCGAAGAGCAGGCGGCCGGCGTCCGGCCGGAGGAGCCCGCCCAGGATGCGGAGCAGGGTGCTCTTGCCGGCGCCGTTCTCGCCGAGCAGCCCGTGGACGGCGCCCGCCTGGATCGTCAGCGACACGCCGTCGTTGGCCGTGACCGGGCCGAACCGCTTCGTGATGCGCTCGATCTCGATCCGCATGGAGCACCGCCCCGACGCGGCTACTTGCTCGGCCCGGTGATCCCCTGGACGAGCTGCGGCAGATACCAGATCTGCTGGGGCGTCGCGGCCTCACCGTCCTTCAGGAACTCGGTCCCGTCCTGGAACTTGAGCGGCCCCTTGAAGAGGTCGAGCCCGCCGGCGAGCGCCTGGATGAACGCGTCGAGCTGCGCCTTCTGCTCGCCGAGGGCGGGGCCGGGCAGGAAGCCGATGACCGACGCCTCCCCGTTCAGGTCGCGGAGGTCCGGCGCTGCCCAGACGAACTCGCTCTTGTACTTGTCAGCGCGCGATCTCTCGATGACGTCGCGGTAGAGCGGCGCCCAGTTGTAGTAGGCGACGCCGAGGCAGATCTCCGGCGCGAGATCGCAACCGGCCTTGTGGTCGTAGTGGACGTACTTGACCTTCTTGCCGGCCCCGCTCGCCTTCTTGGCCTGCAGCGCGGCCTCGGGCGTGTCGAGCCCGGTCAGGAGCACGTCGAAGCCGCTGCTGTAGAAGTCGTCGGCCACCTTGGTGGGGTCGAGCGTGACGCCCGGGATGTTGAACCAGAAGCCGATCCAGGTGACCTTGAACGTGAGCTCTTCCGGCTTCTTCTTCCGGTAGGTCTCCCAGCAGTGCCGCGCGCCGAGGTACGCCGAGGTGACGAGCCGGCGGGTCTCGTCGTTCACGAGCGGGCCGAGATACCCGATCTTGCCCGTCTCGGTGCCGAGCGCCGCGGCGCACCCCGAGATGTGCTTGGCGGTCTCGATGCGCCCCATGATGTTGCCCATGTTGGCCTGGGGTTTGTGGTTCTTGCCGTCCTTCCAGGCGTAATCGCCCGAGACATGGATGACGTTGATCAGCGGGTGCTTGCGCGCTGTTTCGAGGGCGTCGTCCTTGTAGTCGTCGGAGTTGTAGATCACGACCCTGGCGCCGCGGGAGATGAGGTCGTCCGCGACCTGGGAGCCCTTCACGTTGGGGCGGTCGGCCGGGTTCACCTTGTCGACGTACTCGAAGCTGACGTCCGGCATCTTTGCGAGGACCGCGCGGATGCCGTCGTAATGGGCCTGGTTCCACCCCTTGTCGTTGTAGGGGCCGACCAGCACCATCCCGACCTTGTACCCCGCGGTCGGCGCAGCCTCGCCCGCCGGCGCGCCCGTCGAGGCCACGGCGCTGGGCGCAGCGCCCTTGTCGGAGGCCGGGCTCGTGCCCTTGGAACAGCCCTGGCACGCGCCGGCGAGCAGCGAGAGCGCCAGGGTGAGGACCGTGGCGGAGGGGTGGGGGACAGCGGGGACCGCGGGCGACGTCAGCGGGCGATGTGTCACCTGCGCATCGTGGGCGGGAATGCCGCAGGGTGTCAAGATACAGCTTCGGCGGACGACGCCGCGGTCAACGCGGGCGACCCGGACCGCGCGGGCGGCTACCGTATGGCCGAGTACAGAGTTACGTGCCCGCGCGGAGGTGAATGGGATGCGCGGGGTGCCGCTCTCGTACCTGCGTCGTTTCGGGGCGCGGCGCGCATCCGCGCTGGGCCCGCTCGTCGTCGCCGCGGCGGTGGTTGCGGCCGCCCCGCCGGCGCAAGCACGGGAGTACGATCTGCTGATCAGGGGAGGGAGGGTCATCGACCCGGCGAACGGCCGCGACGGGATCCTGGACGTGGCCGTGAGCCACGGGCGCATCGCCAGGGTGGCTGTCGACATCGACCCTGCGCGCGCGCGCGCCGTGGTCGACGCGGCGGGCCTCGTCGTCGCGCCCGGGTTCGTCGATATCCACACGCACGTGTTCTTCGGTACCGCCGACGGCACCTACCTCAACAACAGCTACCAGGCCGTCGCGCCGGACAGCTTCGCGCCGCGCAGCTGCACGACGACCGTGGTGGACGCGGGCAGCTCCGGCTGGCGCGACGTCGAGCTGTTCAAGGCGCAGACGATCGCGCACTCGAAGACCCGGGTGCTGGCGTTCCTCAACATCGTCGGCGGCGGCATGCGCGGCGGGCAGGCCGAGCAGGATCTCGGGGACATGGATGCGGCCAGGACGGCAGCGGCGGCGCGGGCGAACCGCGACGAGGTCGTCGGCGTCAAGGTCGCGCACTACGCCGGCCCGACGTGGGATCCCGTGCTGCGGGCCGTCGAGGCGGCGCGGGCGTCCGGGGGGCGGGTGATGGTCGACTTCGGCCAGCACGTGCCCGAGCTCTCGCTGCGCGACCTCTTGCTGACGCAGCTCCGGCCGGGGGACATCTTCACGCATGTCTACGCGGACATCCCGGGGCGAACGCCGGTCGTCGACGCCAGCGGCCGCGTGCGCCCGTACGTGCTCGAGGCAGCGCGGCGCGGCGTCGTCTTCGATCTCGGCCACGGGGGCGGCAGCTTCGTTTTCGATCAGGCCGTGCCCGCGCTCGCCCAGGGCTTCCTCCCGAGCTCGATCAGCACCGACATGCACCTCCAGAGCCTGAACGGGGCGATGGGAGACATGGTCAACGTCGTGTCCAAGATGCTGAACCTCGGCATGTCGCTCCCCGATCTCATCCGCCGCAGCACGGCGGCCCCCGCGGCAATCATCGGCAGACCCGAGCTCGGCACCCTCGGCGAGGGCGCGGCGGCGGACATCGCGGTGTTGCGCCTCGAGACGGGGCGGTACGGCTATGTCGACACGAGGGGCGCGCGCATCGACGGCGACCGGCGGCTCGAGTGCGCGATGACCCTGCGCGACGGGCGGGTGCTCTGGGATCGCGACGGGCTCGATGCCAGGAGATACGAGGTCCTCAGGACACCGCGGCCTCGGCGGCGGCCGGCGGCGCCTCGACGGCGGCGCGGGCCGTCCGGAGCGGGTGCGTCTCGACGCGCCAGATGCCCTCGTCCGTCAGCCGGATGGCCGCGAACCGCGCGACGCCATCGAGGTGCCCGTCCGTCTCGTGGCCCAGCGTCGACGAGGGGTGCGCATAGACGCTGACGCGGCCGCCGCTCTTCGAGCGGTAGTGGCCGAAGAACGCGAGGTGCTTGTGCCCGTGGAGGATGAGGGCGCTGTTCTTCCTCGGGTTCTTCTGCTGGTATGCCGCGAGCATCTCGAGCAGGCGCGGCCCATCCATGGCGATCATGAACGTGTCGTTGAGCGAGATCGGCCCCGCGAGGCGCGCCACGTGGTGGTGCAGGAGCACGACGACGGGGCCGGATCCCCGCCGGAGCGCGCGGGCCAGCCGCCGGAGCTGGCTGCCGCCGATCTGCCCGATGGCGTTCGAGCCCACGAACCGCGACCTGTAACGGTTGGAGTTGAGCCCGAAGATCCGGATACCGCCCTCGAGCTCGAGCCGCCTCGGATACAGGCCGGCGATCGCGCGCAGCCGCCGGCGCGCGCGCTTGCGGGCCGGGACGTGCAGGCGGGGCTGGAACGGGCCGCGCTCCACGCGGGTGAGCACGTCGATGAAGCGCTGCTCGCGCTCCGCCCGCTTCGTGAGGTACGGATCGGGCGACGTGCCGACGTTGATGGCGACATCGTGGTTGCCAGGCACCATGAGCACCTGCGACGACGCCGGAATGCCGGAGAGCGCGGCCTCGAGCTCGTCCCACTGCGCCACCTCCCCGAGGTCGGTCATGTCGCCCGTCAGCGCCACGAGCGGCGGATTCATGGCGGCGATCTCCGCGACGAGCCGCCGGAGGCGGCCCGTCAGCTCGGCGGTGTCGGGGCGAGGGACCCCCTCGGGCCACGCCGCCGAGCCCTCCTCGATCTCGTACGGCTCGCGGCCGTCCGCGGTGATGTGCAGATCGGAGACCTGGCAGAGCACGAGCCGCCCGCCCGGGATGGCGTCCCCGGGGTCGGGAAAGAGCGTCGCCGCGCCGCCGTACCGCAGGATCACGCGGGTCGCCTCGCCCAGGGCGGACGCGAGCCAGGCGTAGAGCGAGATCCCGAGGGCGAGCAGGGCGAGCGCCGTGCACCCGACGAGGACGAGCGCGGCGCCGCTCGCGAAGGAGAGCCTGCCGCCCGCCGGGAACAACGCGAGATCGGACGCGATGAACGAGGCGATCGACCCCTCGGGCCACGTGGAAGCCCAGCGCGGGACCCCGATGTCGAGCAGGTGCACGGACAGCCCGCCGAGGACGCAGAGCGCGGCGACGATGACGAACAGCAGGATCAGGCGATCGCGGAGGACGTCGATGACGTCGACCATCTCGCCGAGCCTCCCCCGGAACGAGGACCGGAAATAGCGGCTCCCGTAGGAGATCTTCTTCCACGTCTCCGGCCGCCACACGTGGCCTCGGCTCGCGAGGCGCGAGGCGACAACGGCGGGGGCGAGGGCCAGCGCGAACAGGACGAACACCGGCAGGAGCGCCAGGTAGAGGACTCGGAGCGCCGCCCTTCGCACAGCGTCCCATTTGACGTGCCCCGGGCAGCACCGTCAAGCTGCCGATCGGGCCGGAAAGCGGCCGCGCGCGCCCCGAAATTTGCCGGAATCGATGGATGCTCGTAGGTGGTAGCGCGAGATCGCGCGCCGATGTCCTGCCCCGAGACGCCGAGAGAGCCGGCATGCGCGCCGCGGCCGCCCGCGCCGAGCGATCCGCTGCCCGCGCTGTCGGCCGGCGTGCGCGCCGCCCAGGCGCCCGCGCGCGGTCGCGGCCGCGGAAAGGCCGCCGCCGTCGTCGCCGCGGTCGCGGCCGTCGCGGTCGCGGCCGCCGCGGGCGTGGCCGTGTGGACCGGGGCGCTCGCGCCCACGCCGGCGGCGCGCGGCGCGGCGCCCCTCGTCTCAACCGCGCTGCGGGGGCGCGCGCCGCCAGCGCCGCCGCCCGAGCGCGTGACGCTCACGGTCGACGACGAGGACATCGCGCCTGCCACGCTGGACGAGCAGCGCCGCCGGCTGTTCGGGGCGATGCGGCGCGAGCTCGCGCTCTCCGACGAGGCGATGCTGCGCGTGGAGGCGATCTTCGCGGCCTCGCCGGTGCTCGGCCAGGGCAACCCGGCGCTCACGCGCCATCCGATGTCGCGGTCCGAGTGCCGCCGCATCCGGACGCTCTCGGGCGTCGCGCCGGCGCGCGAGCCGGCCTGCGGCGCGCCGGGGATGGTGCCGCTCTTCGACCCGACGCGCGGCCAGACCGCGGAGAGCGCCCGCGTCTGCATCGATCAGCTCGAGTTCCCCAACATCCCTTGCGAGTACCCCGTGGTGCACGTCCGGGCGCGCGAGGCGGCGCTCCTGTGCAGGGCGATCGGAAAGCGGATCTGCGATGCGCACGAGTGGGAGGGCGCGTGCGCCGGCGCCCTGAGGGAGCCCGACGTCGAGTACGAGTGGGAGAGGCCGCGCGACGAGGCGAGCTGGCATCACAACCTGCTGCGCGAGAAGGTGTGGAGTTATGGCCCCGAGAAGAACCACGCGCTCTGCGGCACCGGGAGCTCGCGCACGCCGGGCTGCCCGGGCGGCGGGTGGGACCGCTGCGGCTCCAACACCTATCCCGCCGGCGCCTTCCCCGCGTGCCGGAGCAGCCTCGGCGTCTTCGATCTGCACGGCAACGTGGCCGAGCACATGAGCCTGCCCATCTTGCCCGGCGAGCTCGCTCGGCGCGGCGATCGCGGCTTCACCGAGATGAAAGGCAGCTGGTTCGCGTTCTCATCGATGGATGTCCACGCCGACGACTGCCGCTGGCGCGCGCCCGACTGGCACGGAACACGGCTCATGAGCAAGTCCAGCCACGCGAACTACCACCTCGGATTCCGCTGCTGCAAGGACGTCGGACCGCCGTGAGGGCCGCGGCCGAGCCGCAGACCGCGGGGCGGCGAGGCGGCGCTCATGCCTTGAACGAGTCGTAGCGGCCGGCGCGCGGCGCGACCCGCGCCTCCAGCGCGGCGCGCTCGGCGGGCGGCATGGGGAAGGGGAGGGACCGCGCGCCGAGGTTCTCGCGCACCTCGGCGACCGACGAGCAGCCGATGATCACCGTGTCGGCGTGGCTGGCGGCGTAGCGGATGAGCTCACCCGGGCTCGCCGCGCGGTCCTGGAGCAGGCGGCCCGCGGCCATGATCTTCATGCCGATGACGCCGACGCCGCGCCGCCGCGCCTCCTCGACCACCGTCGGCAGGAAGGGCAGCCGCGCCGGATCCGCGGGGTTGATCGCGCAGAGCACCGTGTCGACCGGATAACGCCGCATCGCCTCGACGAGGATCTGCGGATCGTGGTGCCCTGTGATCCCCACGTGCCGCACGCGGCCGTCCGCCCTGGCCTGCTCGACGGCCTCGATCGCGCCCCCCTTGCCGAAGATGGCGTCGAGCTCGTCGAGCTCGCGCAGATCGTGCAATTGCCACAGATCGAGGTGGTCTGTCCCGAGGCGGCGCAGGCTGTCGTCGAGCAGCCGGAGCGCGCCGTCGCGATCGCGCGCGTGCGTCTTGGACGCGAGGAAGACCTGCTCGCGCGCCTTCGGGCCGGCGGCGCGGAAGGCCTCACCGTAGTAGTCCTGGCTCTGCTGGTACGCAGGCGCGGTGTCGCAATACCTGACCCCGAGGCGCAGCGCCTCCAGGATCACCGGCACCGCCTCCCGATGGCGCCCGGTCGTCCGGAGGATCCCCTCTCCGCCGAGCGACACCGCGTCCACCTGCGCGCCCGTCCGCCCGAGCGTGCGCGGCGGCGCTTCCGCCGCGGTGCGAGGCGCCGCGGGCGCCGCCGGCCCGCGACCAGCGGCGAAGGCCGCCGCGCTCGTGGCGACCGCGTCCAACACACAGCGGCGGCCGGTGTCGGCCCCTTCCGTCTCGCTCGGCTCGCTCATGCGCCCTCCAGACGAAAATTCTACCAACCCATCGGCCGTAGGTAAATGTAAGTTCGCCGGGCCCCGAACCGGCGCGCGCATGTTTACTCACATCGGCCCCGGTGCGCCTCTCTGGTGGTCTCATGGCGCATGAACGCTTCCACGTGGCTCGTTCGGAGCGCCCGCCGCGGCCCTGCGGTGATGGAGGCGGACGGTTACGGCCCGAGTCGATCGACTCGTGTCTTTGCCTTCGTTGATGCACAAAGGGCGCAGCCTGAGCAGGTCAGGCGCAGGAGGCTCGACGTCTCCCGGACGGCTCAGGCGCGGTGCGGCCGGGTCATATGGCCGGCGCCGCGGCGCCGCGCGCCGTCCGTGTGCGAGCGGAGAGCGGGGCCATCCCGCCGCGCTCGCGACCGCCGCGACGCCCGTGATCTGCGCGAATGCGCGACAGGAGCGCTGCGCGCGGCGCGGCCGGCCCAGGCCGCCATGGTGGTGAGTTCGCCATCTCCAACATGAGGCTCCCGACCCGCGGGCGACGCGCGCTCCGCGCGGGGGCCGTCCCGCTGGTGCTCGCGTTGAGATATCGGAAAACCAGCGCCTGCCCAGATCCAGAGATTGCCTTTTCGCGCCCGCGGCGAGGCCGGCGGTGGGAGCTCGGAGCGGCAGTGTCTGCACACGAGGGCTGAGGCACACACCCTGCTCTTCGATGAGCCCAAGATGGCTCGGGGCTTCCGGCCATCATGGGACATCGAGGAGGACGATACATGCTCTCAATTCATGGCAAGGTGCTGGGACTCGCGATGGTGATGGCGGCGCTGGGCACGGGGTGCGCCGTCGACGCGGCGGACGCGGAGATCGATCAGGCGGGCCTCGACGAGGCCGCGGAGATCGACTCGACCGCCGCGGCGCTCGAGGAGGGCGAGGAGGACGCGAGGGGCGGGTTCCAGGCGCCTGGCAAGGATGTTCTCGGGCCGGGCAAGGGCGTGCCGGACAAGGGGCTGCTCGGGGCGCAGGCGCCCGTTGGCCAGCTCGGCCAGGCGCCCGTTGGCCAGCTCGGCCAGGCGCCCGTTGGCCAGCTCGGCCAGGCGCCCGTTGGTCAGGTCGGCCAGGCGCCGATCAGCCAGGCGCCGATCAGCCAGGCGCCGATCAGCCAGGTGCCGATCGGCCAGATTCCCGTCGGCCAGCCGGTGCCTGCGCCCGTGGGCGTGCCGGGGGGGATCGGCGCGCCGGGCATCGGCGGATTCGGCATGCCGGGTTTTGGCGGATTCGGCGTGCCGGCCTTCGGTGTGTCTCGGTTCGTCAGCGGCTTCGGCTTCAGCAATTTCTCCCCTGTCACCATCAACAACAACAACAACAACATCGTCATCGCGCTCATGGATCACTTCCGCGACATGCACCGCGACTGCCCGCCGCACTTCTGGCCGCATGACATCCATCGTTGCGAAGGCGCTTCCCATGTCCCCGCTATCCCCTATGGGGTCGCGGGTCCCGCCAGCTTCGGCTGGGGAAACAGGGCGCCGAACGGCTGGTGACGCCGGCCGCGAAGCGACGACGGGGCCAGCGAGGCCCTGAGACATCACGCCAGTGCCGCGCGCGCCCCGCCGCAAAGCGGCGGCCAGAAGTCGGGCAGGGGCTCTGACACGTGCGGCACGCGATGGCCGATCAGGCATTGGCCAAGGCACCGCCGCTCTCCGCAGCTCTACTCTCCAGCCGCCTGGGCCTCGCGCCCGGGCGGGCCGGGACGCCAGGGACGTGACCGCGGCGGGCCGCCGCGACACCCGCGCTCGCCCGCCGTGCGCCGCCAGGCGCCCTGCCTCTCCCGCCCCGCAGCCGGCGTTGCCTCGCGCGCGTCGACCCCTGTCTGCGCAGAGCATCGCACATTGACCCACCACGGAGCCTATGTATCCAGCGCTCGCAGTCCAGGGCGATCGCCGCGAGTTGTATCGCACATAACGCAGAACGCCCGACCATCCGGCCGAGCGTCGGTGCCCCGCTTCCCGCGCTTTCGCCATGGCCTGAGTTGACGTCGCGACGTTCCCTGGCAATCGCGAACAGGCGGGTGTGTCACCGTGATCGAAGGCTCCATACGGTGGCAATCTCGGATATCCATCCTCGTGAGCTCGTTCCGGGCGACGGTCTGTGGATGCGCCACCGTCAGGCTCCTTTGCCTCCGACGGCGAGGTCGCGGCGCCGCGCGCCACGAGCTCACGATGCTGCTCAACGGGGGATGTCCGCGTGGCTCGTCTCGGACCGCCCGCCGCGGAGCTGCGGTGATGGAGGCGGACGGTTACGGCCGGAGTCGATCGACTCGTGTCTTGCCTTCATTGATGCACGAACGGCGCAGACTGAGCAGGTCAGGCGCAGGAGTCTCGGTATCTCCAGGACGGCTCAGGCGCGGTGCGGCCGGGTCATATGACCGGCGGCGCGGCGCCGCGCGCCGTCCATGGGCGAGCCCGGACAGGGGCCATCCCGCCGCGTTCGCGACGGCCGTGCCGCCGGTGATATGCGCGAATGCGCGAGAGCAGCGCCGCCCGCTGCGCGGCGGGCTCCGGCCGCCATGGTGGCGAGTTCGTCATCTCCAACATGGCGCGCTCGGCCCGCGGCGACGCGCGCTCCGCGCGGGGGCCGTCCCGCCGGTGTTCGCGTTGAGATATCGGAAAACCAGCGCCTGCGAAGATCCAGCGATTGCCCGATTCGCGCGCGTGGCGAGGCCGGAGGTGGGATATTGGAGCGGCAGCGCCTGCACACGTGGACCGAGGCACACAACCTGCTCTTCGGTGAGCTCAAGATGGTTCGGGGCTTCGGGCCATCTTGGGACATTGAGGAGGACAACATGATCTCGATTCAGAGCAAGGTGCTGGGACTCGCGGTGGTGGTGGCTGCGCTGGGCACGGGGTGCGCCGTCGACGCGGCGGACGCCGATCTCGAGCAGGCGGGCCTCGACGAGGTCGAGGAGCTCGACTCGACCGCCGCTGCCCTCGAGGAGAGCGCGGTGGAGGAGCGGGGCGGGTACCAGGCCCAGGTGCCGAGCAAGGACGTGTACGGGCCGAGCAAGGGCGGGCCGTCCAAGAAGGGGATGCTCGGGCCGCAGGCGCCCGTCGGTCAGCTCGGCAAGGCGCCCATTGGTCAGGTCGGCCAAGCGCCGATCGGTCAGATCAGCCAGGTGGGGCTTGCGCAAACGGGCTTGCAGGATCTGGTCGGCGGCGCGCAGGGCCAGAGCGGCCGCGATGGCGCTCGGAACTTCGGCTGCTTCCCCGGCCTCGGCTTCGGCGGCCTCGGCGGCCTCGGCGGCTTCGGCGGCTTCGGCGGCTTCGGCGGCTTCGGCCCCATCGTCAGCAACAACAACAACAACAACATCGTGATCGCGCAGATCCTGGACCACCTCTTCCATAATTTTAACAGGGACGACCGTCACGACCATCATCACCACAGCGGCCACTGGTGTGACTAGGATCACCACGAAGCGCTCTCGGGTCCCTATCGGTTCCGCCGGGGAGACCGGCTCCAAGACTCCGGCTGCTGACGCCGGCCGCGGAGCGGACCAGAGGGCCGGGGCGGGGCCCCGATGAAACAACGCCGGTGCCGCGCGTAGCCCGCCACGCAGAGCCGACCTGGCTCCGGCAGGGGCTCTGACGCGCGGCACGCGATGGCCGATCAGGCATCGGCCCCTATACCGCCGCTCCCCGCAGCGCAGGCATCGGCCCCTATGCCGCCGCTCCCCGCAGCGCAGGCATCGGCCCCTACACCGCCGCTCCCCGCAACGTGTCGCTGCTGCCGCCTGGGCCTCCCCGGGCGGCAGGCGATTCCACGGACATCACCGCGGCGCATCGCCACGATACCCATGCTCGCCCGCACGGCGCCTCAAGGCGCCCTGTCTCACCCGCGCCGCAGCCGGCGTGGCCTCGCGCGCTCACGCGCTCGTTGACCCCCGCCGCGCACGGCCTCGGACACGCCGCGACGGCCGCGCCGCCGGCGAGGCGCGCGAATGCGCGACAGGAGCGCCGCCCGCTGCGCTGCGGGCTCCGGCCGCCATGGTGGCGAGTTCGTCATCACCAGCATGGCGCGCTCGGCCCGTGGGCGACACGCGCCCCGCGTGGGGGCCGTCCCGCCCGTGTTCGCGTCGAGATATCGGAAGACCAATGCCTGCAAAGATCCAGAGATTGCCGTTCGCGCGTGGCGAGGCCGGAGGTGGGATATTGGAGCGGCAGTGTCTGCACACGTGGGCTGAGGCACACAACCTGCTCTTCGATGAGCTCAAGATGGTTCGGGGCTTCGGGCCATCTTGGGACATTGAGGAGGACAACATGATCTCGATTCAGAGCAAGGTGCTGGGACTCGCGATGGTGGTGGCTGCGCTGGGCACGGGGTGCGCCGTCGACGCGGCGGACGCCGATCTCGAGCAGGCGGGCCTCGACGAGGTCGAGGAGCTCGACTCGACCGCCGCTGCCCTCGAGGAGAGCGCGGTGGAGGAGCGGGGCGGGTACCAGGCCCAGGCGCCGAGCAAGGACCTGTACGGGCCGAGCAAGGGCGGGCCGTCCAAGAAGGGGACGCTCGTGCAGGGGCCCGTGGGTCAGCTCAGCCAGGTGGGGCTTACGCAAACGGGCTTGCAGGATCTGGTCGGCGGCGCGCAGGGCCAGAGCGGCCGCGATGGCGCTCGGAACTTCGGCTGCTTCCCCGGCCTCGGCTTCGGCGGCCTCGGCGGCTTCGGCGGCGGCTTCGGCTTCGGCGGCTTCCCCATCGTCAGCAACAACAACAACAACAACATCGCCATCGCGCAGATCCTGGATGAAATGTTCAGGTTCATGGACGAACGTCATCACCACGACCATCACCGCTGCCCGCCCATGGGCCACCAGTAGGATCACCACGATCCGCTCTCGGGTCCCTGTCGGTTCCGCCGGGGAGACCGGCTCCAAGGCTCCGGCTGCTGACGCCGGCCGTGAAGCGGACCGGAGGGCCGGGGCGGGGCCCCGATGAAACAACGCCGGTGCCGCGCGTAGCCCGCCACGCAGAGCCGACCTGGCTCCGGCAGGGGCTCTGACGCGCGGCACGCGATGGCCGATCAGGCATCGGTCCCCACACCGCCGCTCCCCGCAACGCAGGCATCGGCCCCTACACCGCCGCTCCCCGCAACGTGTCGCTGCTGCCGCCTGGGCCTCCCCGGGCGGCAGGCGATTGCACGGACGTGACCGCGGCGCATCGCCACGATACCCACGCTCGCCCGCACGGCGCCTCGAGGCGCCCTGTCTCGCCCGCACCGCAGCCGGCGTGGCCTCGCGCGCTCACGCGCTCGTTGACCCCCGCCGCGCACGGCCTCGCACACGACGCCACCACGGACGCCAGGCGCCCAGCAGCGCTCGCAGTCCAGGGCGCACGCCGCGACGCGGATCGCGGGATCGCTCGCGTGGAACGACCGGCCGACCGAGCGCCGGCGCCCTGCCTCCCGCAATTCCTTCATGGCCCGACACGGAGTCGTGACAGTTCCCTGACAATCGTGAACAGGCGCGTGTGTCACCTTGTTCGGATGCTCCATACGGTGGCAATCTCAGATATCCATCTTTGTGAGCTCGAGCCGGGTGACGGTCTGTGGATGCGCTACCGTCAGGCTCCTTACTCCCCCGACAGCGAGGTCGCGGCGATGCTGGACGCGCTCCGGGACGAGATGGCGCAGGGCACCGCGCGCGGCGCGGGGCGCCATGAGCTCACGCTGGTGCTCAACGGGGACGTGTTCGACTTCGACGCGCCGCGCGTGATCGACCAGAAGAGCGTCTTTCACGACCTCCCCCGCAGCGCCGAGCACGCGGTCCCCGCCATGCGCGCGATCCTCGCGGATCACCCGGTGTTCATCGAGGCGCTCGGCCGGGTCGTCGCGGACGGCCACACCGTCGTGTTCATCTCCGGCAACCATGACGTTCAGCTCACGCTGCCCGAGGTGCGCGATCTGGTCCGGGCCCGCGTTGTCGACGCGGCGCTCGCCGCGCTGGGCGAGGCGCCGCGCTCTGACGAGGCGCACGAGGCGCACGAGGCGCACGAGGCGCACGCGCGCGCATCGCTGGGCGCGCGCGTCGTGTTCCGCGCCTGGTTCCACAAGACGCCGGACGGCATCATCGTGGAGCACGGCAACCAGTACGACGCCTATTGCAGCTACCGCTACCCGATGGTCCCGTTCGGGCGGAAGCCGGGCGAGATCCAGCCGACCATGGGCTCGCTCGTGTGCCGGCTGCTTGTCTCGCGGATGGGCTACTTCAACCCGCACGTGGACAGCTCGTTCATGCTGTCCGCGTTCGGCTACCTCGCGCACTGGGCGCGCTACTACATGTTCTCGCGCCGATCGCTCGCGGTCGCCTGGGCCCTCGGCGCGCTCCGCACGGTGGTCGAGCTCGTGCGCCGGCGCGAGCCCGGGCGGCGCGCCCGGCTGCGCGAGAGCCTCGCCGCCGCCGCGCAGGAGACGGGCGCCCCGCTCCGCGCCGTGGCCCGCCACGCCCGCCTGTTCGCGCCCCCGGCCGAGGACCGGCTCGGGCTCGTCGCGCGCGAGCTCTGGCTCGACCGGGCGATCCTGGGGCTGCTCGCGGTCGCGGTGGCGCTCGTGTGGGTGCTGCTCGCGCCGGGCTGGCTCGCACCGGCGGCGCTCGTCGCGCCGGCCGGGCTCGTCGTCTACGAGCGCCTCGTGCCGAAGCTCCCGCTCGACGCGACCTGGCAGCGCGTCAGCCGCGCCGCGCGTCAGGTCGCCCGGGCCCACCGCGCCAGGGCGGTCGTCTTCGGCCACACCCACACGCCCGAGGGCGTCTGGGAGGGCGGGCTGTTCTTCGGGAACACCGGCTCGTGGTCGGCCGCCTTCCAGGACGTCGCGTGCACCAAGCCCGTCTTCGCCGCGCGCCCGCTGGTCTGGCTGAAATCCGACCCGCGCGCGGGCAAGGCCGCCCGCCTCTCGGGCGGGCTCGTGACCTGGAAGAGCGGCCGGTTCGAGGCCCTCGCGGCGAGCGTCCCGCCGCCGGCCGGGCAGCGCAGCGAGCCGCTCGCGCCGCTCCCGCCCCACGCGACCGCCGCGCTTCGCACGTGACGGTCGGCGTACGCGTGCCCATTTTTGGTGACCGTACGTGACGCGCCCGCGCGCGGGCGCCCTCCGCGCGAATGGCGCCCTTCCCGACTTGCGCGAGGCGTCCGGTCGCTGGATGCTGCCCGGGTATCCCCACGTACCGACGACGAGGAAGCTCCGTGAACCCCCCGCTCCGCATCGAAGCCGCCGGTGACAGCCACGTTGGCCGCCAGCGCGAGCACAACGAGGACAGCTTTGCTGTCGACCTGGACCTGGGCCTCTTCATCGTCGCGGACGGCATCGGCGGCGCCGCCGGCGGGGAGATCGCGTCGCGGATGGCGGTCGAAATCGTCCAGTCTTTCTGCAAGGACAGCGAGACCGAGATCACCCAGCCCACCGGCTACGACGAGCTGACGGCGCCCCTCGAGCTGCGCCTTGTCTCGTCGATCTGGCGCGCCAACGAGCGCATCTTCGAGGTGGGGCAGCGCGACCCGCGCTTCTACGGTATGGGGACCACGTTCGCGGGCGTCTACGCCGACGCGACCTCGGCGTGCATCGCGCACGTCGGCGACAGCCGGGTGTACCGGTACCGTCAGCGCCGGCTCGAGCGGCTCACCGAGGACCACTCGCTCTGGAACGAGCACCTGCACAGCGGCGAGCAGCTCCCCGACGACGTGGACCCGCTGCTCGCCCGCAACGTCGTGACGCGCGCGCTCGGGATGGGAAAGACGGTGGACGTCGCGACGCGCCTCGAGCAGCCCGAGGCCGGAGATCTCCTGCTGATCTGCTCGGACGGCCTCTCGGGCCCGGTCCCCGAGCCGCAGATCGCCGAGGCGCTCGCGCAGGGCGACGACCTCGTCGCGACGGCGCGCTCGCTGATCGACCTCGCCAACCTGCACGGCGGCCCCGACAACGTGACCTGCGTGCTCGTCCGGTGGACCCCCGCCGCCTGACGCCCCCGACCGCCCCCGCGCCACGGACGCCCGATCGCGGCGCGCACCCGCACAGGAGACGGGCCCAGATCGGCGTTTTCGGCGCGCAGGCGTACTCCTGTACGCCGAGCACCGAAAACGTCGAGATGGGCCCGTATCCGAAGCGGGTGTGCGCCTAAGGAAGGGCGTCGATGCCGAGGAGATCTGCAGATCGGGTCATGTCGTAGGCGAGGGTGCCCGGGGTGGCGTCGTCGCTCTCGTGTTCCACGAGCGAGAACAGCTTCCCGAACGGCGTCGCGAGCTGCTCCTCGGTCGGCGCCTGCTCGCTCCACCCCTCGGGCAGCGGCGGCAGCGCGTCGCCCTCGACGGCGTCGTACGCGCTCGACAGCCGGTCGAAGCCGGCGAGGACCGCCTCGTCGACCTCCGCGCCCTCGGCGCCCTTGCTGAGGACCCACGGCTGGAAGGCCTGGTAGGTCCGCTCGCCGGCCGCGACGTTCGCGCGCATGTCGGCCAGCGTGTACTGGGCATAGCGCGACTCCTCCTCTCCGGTCGCCGCCTTGCTGGTCTTCTCGACCTGCTCGAGGATGGAGTTGATGACCCCGCGGTACGCGGACGGCGCGTCGAGCGCGAGGCTCTTGAAGTCGGACCGCATCGTCTCGGCGTCGGCCGCGAGGCGCGCGCAGAGCTCGTCCTTGAACGCGGCCGCCTCGGCCTCGGTCGCGGGGAAGGCGGCGGCCTCGTAGTTCGTGAGCGCCGACTCGAAGGCGAGGACGGGCTCCGGGATCTGGTCCGCCCAGAGGATGCGCTCGACGGCATGCACGCCGGTCACCCCCTCGTCGTCGAAGAGGTCGTCGTCGGCCGTCACCTCGATGAACGCGTCGTAGCGGGCGTCGGTCGAGTAGTCGAAATCCGGGAAGATGACCGCGATGGCGCCCTCGACGCGCTCGTACGACTGCCGCGCCTTCTTCCACGCGGCCTTCATCGCGTCGACGGCCTCCTCGTCGGTCGTCGCGCTCCACCCGTCCTCGTCCGGCTCGGGCGCGGCCGCCTGGAGCTCGGCCGTGGCGGCGGCGAACGCGTCGAGGTTGTCCTGGATGAAGAGCTTCACGTCTTGAACGGCGTTCTGCTCGTACTTCGCGTCGGTGAGCAGCGTCTCGTTGTCGCTCCCGCACGCGGGGAGCGAGAGGGCGGCGGCGGCGATGGCCAGACCGGACCGCAGGCGGAGAGAGATTCGCATGGATGTCCGAGCTCCTTGTCGCGCCTCGCCGGGGCGAGCGCGCGCGGTGGATCTTCGCGATCGCGCGGCTCGCGATCAGAGCGAGCGCACGAAGTCGATGAGCGCCTCGCGATCCTCGCGGGGGAGGGCGCGGAACGCGGCGACCGAGTCGGCGGCCTCCGACCCCGCGCCGTCGTGGAGCAGGATCGCCTGCTCGATGGTCCGGGCCCGGCCGTCGTGGAGGTACGAGGTGCTGTGGCGCATGCCGATGAGCGGCGCCGTCCGCCAGGCGGCGGGGCTCGCGGACTCGTCGGCGAGGCCGTCGGCGAGGTCGGGGCCGAGGTCGTGCAGCAGGAAGTCGGTGTAGACGGGCGCGTCGATGTCCGCGAGCTGCGCGATCGGGTAGTCGGCCCGCGTCCGCAGCGAGGGGACGTGGCAGGCGGCGCAGTCGGCCTCGGCGAACAGCGCCTCGCCGCGCGCGTCGGCGGGCGCGCGCCTCGGGATCTCGAGCAGCCGCATGTAGTCGGCCACCGCGTTCACCGTGTCGACGTCCACGTCCTCGCCCGGCTTGGCGTCGTCCGTGAGCCCGTCGGGGTTCGGCAGCTCGTGGGGGCGGAGCGGCGAGGTGATGCCCATGTCGCCCTGGTACGCGTCGGCCGTGAAGTCGTCGAGCGTGGCGACCCGCGCCTTGAACCCGAAGCGGCCGATGAGGTTCTCGTCGCCCTCGGCGAAGGTGTGGAACGCCTCGTCCGCGTTCTTCTTCGAGTGGAACACCACGCGGTTGATGCGCCCGCGGATGGCGTCGCCGCGCGCGGCCTGCTCGGCCGCGACCCGCTCGATCTCGGCGTCGTCGACCGCCTCCATGTACCCGCGCCCGAACACCGGCGGACCGAGGCGCTGCGAGAGCTTGAGGGTCAGCGTGCCCTCGGGCTGCGAGAGGATCGTCGCCCCGCCGACGCCGTACGGCCGCATCGTGTTGCCGTAGGGGAGCGCCGCCTGGTCCGTCGCCGGCGTCACGCCGTCGGCCTCGACGAGCACCATCTTCTGGACGGCGCCCGGGCCCCGCGCGGCCCCCTCGTGGCACCCGGCGCACGACGTGCGGATGTAGAGCGGCCCGAGCCCGTCGCGCTCGCGAAAGACGAAGTCGAAGAGCCTGTCGCCGTCCTTGAACCGGGCCACCTGCTCCGCGGAAGCGCCGCGCAACGGGATGTCGCTGAGGTCGTCGCTGATGATCTGGATGCCCGCCAGCGGATCGGGCTCGTCGTCTCCGGACTCCGCCCCGCAGCCGACGTTGAAGAGCAACGGAAGTGCGAGAAACAGCGCAAATCGCGACATGTCTCCGACGCATACCGAAGCCGTAAGTGAAAGTCAATGTCAACAAGAACCCCTCGCCTTCCGCCGGGTCGCCGGCGCGGGCCCGCGGGGGTCCGGGGTCGCCGCGAAGCGCGGCCGAGGCTCGGGCGTTACACTGTGGGGAGGCGTCGGGGACAGGGCTCACGCTGGAGGACAGCGGATGACGCAGCGAGATGACGAGCGGCGCGCGGCCTCGAGGGCCCTCCAGGACGGGCTGCGGGAGCTCGCTCGGAACGAGGAGCGCCGCGCTGCTCACCGGGCGCTCGGCGCCGGGTGGCTCCGGTACATGGGCCCTGGCTATGGCAACGACGTCTGCTCGATGTGCGGCGTCGTTCTCGATCGGGGCACGGCGTACATGCACTGCGCGCGATGCCTGGCGACGCGCGGAATCCACGAGACAACGCTGCTCCGCGCCTGCGCGGCGGCGATGGCCGAGGAATGGCCGCTCCGGGACCGCCCGCTGGACGGACGGCGCTGGGCACACGCGCTGATCGCGTTCTGGCGGAACCACGTCGATCCGATGGAGTCGAGGGCCGTCCCGTACCGGAACAGCACCCTCGAGTCGGCCTTTTACTACATGAAGCGGCGCCTCTCCGAGGCGGACGTCGCGGAGATCTGGACGGTGCCTGACGAGAGCCAGCGCGGGCTCGATCCGGCGATGGTGGTGCGCGCGCGGGGCGATACGCTGGCGATCGGCGTCGCCACGCAGCGGCGCATCGCGACGGCCGAGGACGGCGCGCGCGGCGCGCACGTGGACCTGTTCGACGAGTTCCTCCTCCTCGCGGGCGAGCGGGAGGGCTTCCTCGTGGTCGAGAAGCTGAGCCGGCGCGCGCGGCGCGAGGCGCCCATCAAGGAGATCGCGGTGACCACCGCGGCCGGACGGCGCGTGACGCAGCTCCGCTGCATGCAGGAAGACCGGAGCTGGCCCACGGCGCCGGGGCCGGAGTAGGCGCCGTCGGACGGGCAGCTGCGCCGCGCTATTGCCCGAGTTCCTGCTCGATATCGTAGATCTCGGCCGTCACGCCGTCCGCGCCGTTGGACGCGGCCGTGCCCCCGCGCCCTCCGACGCCGGCTTCGCCGAGCGAGACGGTCGTGTTCTTGAGGTCGGGCGCCCTGACCGCGAACGCCACGGCGATCGAGTGGCCACCGAGCCCGCCGCCGCCATGGCCGCCGTTGCCGCCCCTGCCGCCGTGGCCGCCCGCGCAGGCGGAGTTCAGCTCGCTGGCCTTGCCCAGGATGCCGCCCGACCCGCCCGGTCCGCCCTCGCCGCCCTCCTGGCCCTTGCCCCCGTCTCCGCCGTCGCCGCCGCGGCCGGTCTTCAGCACCACGTCGTCGAAGTGCGCCGTCGCGCTGCCCGCGAACACGGCGATGCTCGCCCCGCCGGCGCCTCCGCCGATGCCGCCGAGCCCGCCGCAGCCGCCCGCGCCCCCCGAGCCGCCGCCCGCGCCGCCCGCCGAGTTCGCGAAGGGGCACATCAGCGCGCCCATCCCGCCCTTGCCGCCGCCGCCGCCGCCGCCGCCCTGTCCAGGCTTCCCGGGCGCGCCGTTGCCGGCGAGAGGGCCCGTATAGCCCTCCAGGAACAGCCAGCCGAAGCCGGTCGCCCCCACGCCCGCGGCGCCGTTCGCCCCGTCCTCACCGTCCTCGCCGGCCGTGCAGCGGCTCGACGCGGCCTCGCCCCTCCCGCCGTTCATCGACTCGCCCGGCACCCCGTTGGTCCCGTCAGCGCCGGACGCGATCCCGCCCGTTCCCCCGGTGCCGCCGCGCGAGTCGTCGGAGCGATCGTCGGGCGTCCCGCAGGTGTTGCTCACCGGGGTGCCGCCGAGCACCGTCGCGGACGTGCACGCGGCGTTGCCGAAGTTGCCGGATTTCCCCGACTCGGCAGCGTCGTTCTCGAACGTATCCCCTGGAGCGCCGGGCGCCCCGTCGCCCGCCTCGATCGTGCTCCGCCGGATGTAGAGCGGGATGCCCGAGGTGTTCATCGCGATCGACGAGCGGCCCGCCAGCTCCGTGTGGCTCGGCAGGATCGAGCGCGCGATGACGTGCAGGTCCTCGAGCACCACGACGCCGTTGCCGCCGTGGAACGAGAGCGGCGTCTCGCCCTCGGGCGCGGTGATCGTGGTCTTCTCCGCTTCGCCGATCCAGCGCCAGTTGTCCTTGCAATGGAGGCCGCCGTAGATCTCGATTCCTCCGGGCACGAGCAGCGTCTCCTCGAACTCCTGGGCGCAGAGATAGACGCGCTTTCCCTGGTTCCAGGCGAGCTCCAGCGCCTTGGCGATCGTCTCGAGCGGCGCGCTCGGGATCCCGGCGTTGCCGTCGTCGCCGGTCGTCGCGACCCAGACCCCGCACGCCGGGTCGACCCCCTCTATGTTCTTGCTCGGCACACAGGCCTCGTTGGGAAACTTATCTCCGGTGTACCCCCCCAGGGCGCCGTTCCCCATCTCGTCCGCCGCGCAACCGCTCGTCGCCGCCGTCGCAACAGCAATGAACCCTACCAATACCACCGCGTCGTGTTTGAATTGAAATCCCATACTATTCTTATTCCGGCCGACGCGGCGCGTTTTCCAGCCAAAGCGACGTCCCGAATCGACATGCCGTATCCCGCGCGATCTGGCCTTATTCCGGCCGGCGCGGCGCGTTTTCCAGCCAAAGCGACGTGCTGTGTTCCCGGTGACCCGATCTCCGCGCCTGCTCGCCGCGCCACGGACGCGCCCATCGCGGGACACCGCCTCACGCGCGTACGCGTGCGCGCGTGATATGCGTGCGCGCGTACGCGCGTGAGCGCGCACGCATCGAGCTACGGCGGCGGCGCGCCCGGGCGGCGGCGCGCCGGACGAGTTGGCCGTCGCCGGGGCTTTCGTGAGAACATGGCCCCATGAGCGCGAAGGCGATGAGCGCGAGCGTGAGGGACCTCGTGCGCGAGCTGCTCGAGGGCGGCGGCGGAGAGCCGCTCGAGGGCGGCCGCTTCCTCCCGCTCGTGACGCTCGAGTCGGGCGCGCGGGTCGGGCTCGACAGCGCGGCGGCCTGGGTCTTCGCGCCCGAAGGCGGCGGGCCGGCTCAGGCCTTCGCGCCCGACCGCGGCGGGCCGATCGTCTTCGAGGTGCTGGAGTCGAAGCGGGACGACTTCGACGCGAGCATCGAGGAGGCCGCCCGGGCCGCGGGCCTGCCGCCCGAGGAGGTCGCCTTCTCGTTCCCCGCGGCCGACGTGGTCCGGGCGGTGCTCGCGAGGGGCCTGCCGAGCATGACGCGGCTCGCGCTCTCGTGGCTCCGGCTGACGGAGGCGCGCGCGCTCCGGGCCGAGATCATGGCCGTGTCGCGCGACCCGACCATGCCGGTGCCCCTCCGGGACCTGGCCGAGCGGCTCACCGTCCCGGAGTGAGCCCGCGCGCCGCGGCCCCGCCCGGAGGCAGGGCCCGCGCGGAGGGCGCGGCTTGCGCGGAGAGAGGGAAGGGGCGGGGGCGGGCGATCAGACGGTCGCGAACGCGTCGACCGGGATGTCGAGCGCGGACGAGTCCTCGCGGCCGAGGAGCTCGGCGGAGAACTTCGCGTGCGGCAGCACGTTGGCCGCGAAGTAGAGGGCCGCGTGCTTCTTGCCCTCGTAGAACGCGCGGTCCTTCGCGCCCGCGTCGCCGGCCGGGAGGCCCTCCAGCGCCTTGAGCGCGATGACCGCGCCGTCGAGCAGGAGCCAGCCGATCGCGAGCTCGCTCATCATCTCGAGGAAGCGGTTCGCGGCGAGCGGCACCATGGGCATCTTGCCCATCTGGAACCACGAGAGCAGCCGCATGGCGGTGCCCGCGACGGCCTCGTGCGCCTCGCGGAGCTCCTTCACGCTGGCGGCGAGGACGGGGTGCTTCTCGTGCGCCTTCACGAACTCGGCCACGTCGTTCAGGAAGGCCTGCAGGTTGGCGCCGCCGGCCTGGCCGAGCTTGCGCCCGACGAGGTCCATCGCCTGGATGTGGTTCGTGCCCTCGTAGATCGAGAAGACCTTCGCGTCGCGGCAGTACTGCTCGACCGGGTAGTCCTTCGTGTACCCGGCGCCGCCGAAGGTCTGGATCGCCGTCTCGCAGACGCGGAACGCCTGGTCGGACGAGTAGGCCTTCACGAGCGGCACGAGCAGGTCGACCTGGCCCTGGTTGTACGCGGCCGCGCGGTCGTCCTTGCCCTGGTAGACGGCGACCGCGTCCTGGTGGCGCGCGAGCTTGATGATGAGCGCGCGGATGCCCTCCACGCGGCTCTTCATGTCGAGCAGCATCCGCCGCACGTCCGGGTGATCGACGATCGGCACGCGCGGCGCGGTCGCGTCCTTCCACTGGAGGATCGACGAGCCCTGCTTGCGATCCTTCGCGTAGTCGAGCGCGTTCAGGTACGCCGAGGACGCGACCGACACGCCCTGCAGGCCGACGGAGATGCGCGCGCCGTTCATCATCCGGAACATCTGCGGCATGCCCTGGTGCTCGACGGTGCCGACGAGCTCGCCGAGGCAGCCGTCGTTCTCGCCGAAGTTGAGCACGCACGTCGACGACCCGTTGATCCCCATCTTGTGCTCGATGTTGCCGACGAGGACGTCGTTCGGCTCGCCGAGGGTGCCGTCGTCGTTGACCCGGAACTTCGGCACGACGAAGAGGCTGAGCCCCTTCGTACCCGGGGGCGCGCCCTCGACGCGCGCGAGCACGAGGTGCACCACGTTCTCGGTGAGGTCCTGGTCGCCGCCCGAGATGAAGATCTTCGTGCCGCGGATGAGGTACTTGCCGTCCTTCTGCTTCACCGCACTCGTGCGCGACGAGCCGACGTCCGAGCCCGCCTGCGGCTCGGTCAGGCACATCGTCCCGCTCCACTGCCCGCCGTACATGCGCTTGAGGAAAATGTCGCGCTGCCGCGGCGTCCCGAAGTGCTCGATCACCTCCGCCGCCCCGTACGTCAGCCCGGGGTACATGTTGAGCGCCGCGTTCGCGCCGCAGAGGAACTCCTCGACCACCGTGTAGAGCGTGAACGGGCCGCCCTGCCCGTCGTAGGTCGGCGAGACCGAGACCGACTTCCACCCGGCCTCGTACAGCTTGTCCCAGGCGTCCTTGAACCCCGGCGGGGTCTTGACCTGCCCCGCCTCGATGCGACAGCCGACCCGATCGCCGACCGCGTTGAGCGGGCCGAAGACCTCGCACGCGAACTTGTAGGCCTCGTCGACCACCATGGAGACCTCGTCGCGCCCCCACGCGTCGTACGGCGCGCTGCCTAGCAGCTCGTCCAGACGGAACTGCTCGAACAGGAGGAAGCGGATCTCGCGGAGGTCAGCCTTGTAGCGGTTCTGGTGGGTTTGGGCATTGGACATGGGAGACCTCCTCGTCGCCGCGGCGCCAGGCGCTGGCAGCCGGGTCTCCTCCCGGTCTTCCGCGCAGCCGCGGCATAGTTCTTCATTCGCGTAGCATGCCGCCGCGTCGCGTCAACATGCGTCCGCGACGCGGCGGTTATCCCGTGGAGATCCGGGGAGATCGGGGCGTTCCCCGGGGGGCTCGGGGCGCCCCCGCGCCGGGCGCGACGGCGGTGGATCTGCCGCGCGGCGCGGCGTAGGCTCCGTCGCCATCGAACCATGTCCGACCCGGCTTACATCACGCCCAGCGGGGCCAGGAAGCTGTCCGAGGAGCTCGCGCGGCTCCGCTCCGTCGAGCGGCCGCGCATCGTCCAGGAGGTCGCCGACGCGGCGGCGCAGGGCGACCGGTCCGAGAACGCCGAGTACATCTACGGCAAGAAGAAGCTGCGCGAGATCGACCGGCGGATGCACTTCCTGACCAAGCGGCTGGAGAAGGCCGTCGTGGTCGATCCGTCCGAGCAGCGCGGCGACAAGGTCTTCTTCGGCGCGACGGTCGAGATCGAGGACGAGGACGGCGCGCGCCACACCTACCAGATCGTGGGCGAGGACGAGATCGACAGCGCGTCCGGGCGCATCAGCTGGCGCTCGCCGGTCGGTCGGTCGCTCCTCGGCAAGCGCGCGGGCGACGTGATCACGGTCCGCCGGCCGGCGGGCGAGGCGGAGATGGAGATCATCTCGGTACGGTACGGCTGAGCGCCGCGCGGGCGCGGAGGCCGCAGGAGGAGACAGAGTCGGCATGAGGATCTTGCACACGATGCTGCGGGTCGGCGATCTCGAGCGCTCGATCGGCTTCTACAGGGACGTGCTGGGGATGCAGCTCCTGTCGCGGCAGGACTACCCCGAGGGCAAATTCACGCTGTGCTTCCTCGGCTTCGGGAGGAACCCGGAGCACGCGGAGCTCGAGCTCACGCACAACTGGGGCGTCGAGAAATACGAGCTCGGCACGGCGTACGGCCACATCGCGCTCGGCGTGGACGACATCCACGGGGCCTGCGACCGCATCCGCGCCGCGGGCGGGAAGATCACGCGCGAGCCGGGCCCGATGAAGCACGGCACGACGGTGATCGCGTTCGTCGAGGATCCGGACGGCTACAAGGTCGAGCTCATCGAGGAGTCGAGCCGGAACCGGTGACCCGAGGGCGCGGAGGTGACGGAGGGCCGGACGGCCGCTCCGTTTCCTCCACGCCTCGCTTCACCGCGTCGCGCGGCGCTGCGACGCGCGCGAGGGTCAGGCGTTGGCGACGGGCTCCGCGTCGTTCGCCGGCTCGGCCGACGAGAGCGCGCCGTCGGCGGCCGCCGAGCCCTCCTCGTCGGCGGGCAGCTTCGCCGGCGCCTCGGAGGACGCGCCGGCCGCGGCCGCGGCGGCGGCCTTCTCGGCGTTCGGGCGGCGGCCGCGCGGCTTCTGCAGGAGCGACGGGGCCAGGTCGCCGTCGCCGCCCTCGTGCCAGCGCAGGTAGGCGACGGCGCGGCGGCACTCCTCGTAGGCCTTGGCGACCAGGGAGATCGCGCGGGCGCGGCGATCGGCGGCGTCGGTGATCTTCGGCGCCGCGGACGAGCCCTTGCCGGGCCTCGCCGCGAGCGCGGCGAGCAGGCGCACGCCGAGGTCCGCGGCGCGCTCGAGCTCCGCGTCCTCGACCGCGGTCTTCGCGCGGACCTTGTCCCAGGAGCCGCGGAAGAGCTCGGCGAGGGCGATGAGATCGCTCGCGAGATCCGTGTGGCCCTTGCCCTTGCGGATGTCGGCGACGCGCTGCTTGTCGAGCAGGTTCCGGTAAGCGAGGGCCTCGGCCGCGACGAGGAGCCCCTCGCGCAGCGTGCCCGCCTCCTCGGTGAGCTTCTTCGCGTCGAGCTCGGTCGCGGGCGTGCTGTAGAGCAGGTCGGCGTACCAGGCCGCGAGGGCGTAGTCCTCGAGCTCATCCAGCATGTCGATCGGGTGGTTCGGGAGATCGCGGACGATCTCGTCGCGGAGCTCGCGCAGGTGGGGCAGGGCAGAGAGCACGGAGCTCACGGCCCGGGGGACCTCGACGTAGACGGTCACGAGGTCCTCGGGGCCGAGCTCGAGGAGCTTCGGCTCAACGCGGCCGTACGCCGCGAGCGCGGCGGCCGGCGAGGACGGGAGAACGGGAGCAGGTGCTGCTTTCGGGGGTCGCGCCATACAGGTGTCTCCAGCGGAGGGCGCGCACACTGCCAGACGGAGGCGCGAAGGGAAAGGGGTGCGTGCGACGACGGTCCACGAGCCTCCCCGCCCGGCACCGCCGCGCCTCGTCCGCGCCTCGTCCGCGCCGCCCTGCGCGCCCTGCGCGGCATGGCGGCGCCGGTGAAGGGAATGGCGGCGCGCCGCTGCACGGCATCGTTGCCGCGCCGTGGCGAGGAGGAGGTAAAGTCGCGCGCGGAGGAATCATGTACGCGATTGCGATCATTCGTTACCGGCGGCCGCTCGACGAGGTGCTGAAGGTCGTCGACGAGCACCGCGCTTACCTGAAGCGGCTCCTCGAGCAGGGCACGCTGCTCGCGTCAGGGCCGTTCGATCCCCGCCACGGCGGCGCGCTCCTGCTCCGGGTGCCGGACGAGGCGGTCGCGGCGACGCTGGATCAGATCCGGGACGCCGACCCCTTCATCCAGAAGGGGGTGGCGCAGTACGAGCTCCTGCCGTGGGCGCCGGTGCTCGGCAAGGAGGAGCTCGACAAGGTCTTCTCCCGGCCGGCATGAGGGGGATCGCCGCGCCGGCGATCCCGATCCCGTCACGCCGGCCGCCTTCGAGGCGCCGCTACGGCGCGCCGAACGCGAGCACGCCGGCGTCGTCCGTTGTGTGGGCCCTGCCCGGCGTGACGCGGACCTCCAGGCTCGCGCCCCGGGCGGCGACGACGACGTCGTAGCCGGCCTTCGGCCGCAGGCCGGTGATCACGTGCCGGCGCGTCGCGGCGGGCACCTGATAGGACAGCGGCGCCAGGCTGGTCTGCTGGCCCGAGCTCGGCTGCAGCGTCGAGCGGAAGAGGACGGCCCTGCCGGCCACCAGCGCGCCCTCGAAGCCGGCGCCTTGGCCGCCCTCGATCCGCACGGCCGCGTCCATCGTCGCGCCGGCGTCCGCGCCTTGCAGCACGTGGAGGAAGCGGACGTCCGCGGGGCCGGCGGGGTCCTCGACGACGAGGCGGTGGGTCGTCGGCTCCATCTGCGCCCGGTCGTCGACGTCCTCGACCGGCGCGGCCTTCATGGTGGCGCTCCGCGGCAAGAGGCTCTGGACGAACAGCGTCTGCCCTCGCGGGGTGACGACGCTGGCCGTCCGCCCCGCGATCTGCGGCGCCGCGGTCGTCATCAGGTTGAACCGCTTGAACCGGCCGGCGGTGCGCGACGCGGCGCGGTCGTAGACGACGACGTGGTCGGGCTCCAGCCACACGATCGACCGGCTCGCGTGGACGATGTCGCGCGCGACGTCCGCGGGCACCCAGGCGTTCTGGCGGGTGTTGTAGAGCTCCGTCGCGATCCCCTCCGCGAACACGTACCCCGCGCCCCGGCTCATGCGCGCGGTCGGATCGCCGGCGGCGCGCCCCTCGCGCCACTGGCCGCCTCGCGCGACGATCTCCTTCTCGTACCAGCGAATCTGCGACGGCTTGTCGTTCTGTAGCGACAGCGTGTTGTGGTAATCGACCGTGGCCCCGATGAGGTTGTTCGAGTAGCTCGTGTGCTCCTTGGTCAGCCACTCTCCCTTCCGGTAGAGCTCGAACTGATTGCAGTCGCCGAGCTGGTGATTGATGGTGGCCCAGCCGCACCGCCAGGTGAACCACGTCGCGCTCTTCGTCCAGTCGGTGCGCGCGAGGACGGCGCCGCGGCCCGGCGCCCGCTCGAAGAAGGCGGTGGGCATCGCGGGGCGAGGGTCCTGCGGCAGCGGCGCGGCCGGGTCGAAGAGCATGAAGCTCAGGATGGCGCGGCTCGGGGTGGGCGAGCCCCAGACCTTCGACGTGCGCGCGTAGAGCTGGGGCGCGCCGCCCTCGAACGCGTTGGCCACGATCCAGCGCGACCGCTGGAGTCGCGCGGTGTTGCCCGTGAGCTGGTCGTAGACGCCCAGCGAGCCGAACACCTCGGTGAAGCGCGGCTCGACCCAGAGGCGCAGGGTGTCGCCGTAGTTCGCCGCCTCGTAGACAGGCCCGAGATCGGTCCTCGACGGGTACGTGGTCGGGGCCGGCGCGATCGAGTGAAGGAACCCGTCCGTGAACCGCTCCCAGTACCCGCTGCCCAGCAGCCCGATCTGCGGTCCTGCGAGGGCGCGCGTGGCGTGACCTGACGTGTGGAGCGCGAGGAGCGCCTGGTGGAGGCTCGCGAGGCCGCCGCCGTAGAGGAAGCCCTCCACGGGCAGGCCGCCGCTGGCCACCCCGAGCCCGTCGGGCGGGACGCCGAGGGCCTTGGCCGCGATCTCGGGGGCCTCGAAGACGGAGAAGGCCTGGTAGAGCCAGGCGCCGGTCGCGTTCGCGCGGTAGCTGCGCAGCGTGTTGCCGAGCGCCTCCGGCGGGGCGTTCGGATCGAGCGGGCGGTCGTCCGCGTCGTCCAGCGCGAGCGACATCAGCGTGACCTGGCGCAGGTGGCCGAGATAGAAGTTGTTCGCCGCCCACCGGAGCTGGAGCGGATCGCGGAGCAGGGCCCGATCGTTCATGACGCCGATCGGATGGGGGTGCTCGTTGCCCGCCGTGGCGGCCTTGAGGTTGTCGTCGATCCACCGGAGGAAGACCTGCCGTACCTTGGCCTTGTCGCCGGCGGTGAGGACGGGACGGCCGCCCGCGTCCGTCGCGCCGTAGATCCAGTCCACCGTGAGCGGGAAGCCTTCACCCCACCAGCGCGAGCGATCGCCGGTCGCGAACCCGGCGCCGCGGAACGGCTTTCCGTCGGCGCGCCCCTTGCTCGCCTCCTCGACGGCGTACATCAGCAGGTTGCGCGCCCTGACGGCGTGCGTCTGGCGCGCCGCGACGTCCGGATCGATGAGCGACATGAAGGCGAAGAACTCCGCATACGCCTCGGTCGGATACTGCACGTAGGCGTTGGTGCCGCCGTCTGGCCAGGTCGGGTTCGGGCGGCCATTCGGGAAGAAGCGGGTCTCGTACGCTTCGATCGCGCCCTGGAGCGCGGGCAGCATGGCCTCCTTGTACATGCGGTTGCGGCTGTCGGCCGCCCAGCCACGCAGCCTGGGGAGGTGGTCTTTCGTGAGCCAGAGTCGCGGGTGACCGGTGACGGGCGCCGCGTCGGCGCGCGTCGCCGCTCCGACAAGACACAAGGAGAGCACCGCGGTGAGGAGGATGGTTTGAATCGGTCGCATGCTGTCTCTCGTTGTTGCTCGGCGCGGACAGCCGCGCCGGCCGACGTGGGTCGTCGCTGATTAGCACGCGTCGTGCCGAGCGCATGCGGGCGCGCCGCGCGTCTCCCGGAAAGCGCCATGCGTCCACGGCAGAGCGCGCCGACGGCGTCAGGTTCCTGCGCGACGCGCTCGACGCGGCGCATAACGCTCGGCGGCCCTGGCGCGGCCGCGCGCGGGGCGACGGTGCTCGACGACGCGAGACAGAGACAGCGCGGTGATGCCGCCGAAATTCGAGCGCAATCAAGCGCAGTGGCAGTGACCGACGTGACCGACGTGACCAACGTGACCGACGCGAACGACGCGAACGACGCGAACGACGCGGCGCGTCCGTCTCCGCGGACTGGGCGTGTGGAGCGTGTGAAAAGGGCTCTGTCACAAAGGAGGGGAAGACGCGATTCTGTCACACACCGAAGCGAACCTGCCGCTATACTCGGAGAAGATGGGAGCGCTCCGTAGTATGCTTGCGCCAGACTTCGCCCCGTTCATCGGCGACCCGCGGATCCTCGGCGAGGGCAACCTCGTGAAAGGCACCCTGATCAGCGCCCGCGCCGTGGCCTTGCGGCAGAACTATGGCGAGCGGGTCGTGGCGGAGCTGAGCCGCCGGGTCTCGCCGCAGGCGGCCCGCTATCTCGATGAACCGCCGATGCCTTCGACATGGAACGACCTGGGGCCGCTCATCGAGCTCGACTGCGCGCTCCTGAACGGGCTGTTCGCCGGCAGGATGGAGAAGATGCGCCACTTCGGCGCGGACGTCGCCCGGAACGATCTGACGACCGTCTACAAGACGATGGCGGGCTCGCCGTCGCTGCTCTTCAAGCGCTTCAGCCTCGTGTACAGGACATACTTCAAATACGGCGACTTCACCGTGAAGGCGACCAGCGATGTCGCGGGGACGGCCACGCTCGTGGGCGGCGGTCTGCCGCTCTACATGTGCAGCCAGGCGATCTCGGGCTGGATCGAGGCGGGCCTCGCGCTCTCGGGCAGCCGGCGCATCGCGGTCGAGCACACGGCGTGCAGGCACCGCGGGTCGCCGCGGTGCAGCTGGTCGATCGCCTGGGGTTGAGCGGGCGCGCGAGCGCGTCGAGCGATCCGCGGCGCGGAGGCGCCGCTCGCGCCCTGCTCCAGGCTAGGCGGCGATCCGCCGCGCCTGCCCGAACGCCGCCCGCGCGAGCACCCGCCGCAGCGCCTCGGCGCTCTCCTCCCACGACGGCGGCGCCGCCTCGGCGAACGCGCGCTCGTCCCACGTCCGCCCGAGCGCCTCGCGGATCGCCCGGCCGAGCGCGCCGGCGTCGCGCGGCGGCACGAGCAGGCCGGTGCGGCCGGACTCCACCACATCCGGGATGCCCCCCACGCTCGTGGCCACCACGGGCCGCGCGGCGGCGAGCGCCTCGAGCACCACGTTCGGGGTGCCCTCCGCCCAGCTCGGTAGCGCCAGCAGGTCGGTCGCGGCGAGGTAGCGCGCGACGTCGGCGAGCGGCCGCGCCCCGGCCGCGATGATCCGCCCGCGCCCGTCGCTCGCCCGGCGCGCGCGCTCGCGCCGCGCCGAGGCCTGCTCGACCGCGCCCCGCGCCGGGCCATCGCCGACGACCACGAGGTGGACCGGCTCCGCCCCGCCGTCCCCGCCGAGCGCCTCGAAGGCGCGCAGCAGCTCATGGATGCCCTTCTCCCGGCTGACGTGCCCGACGAACGTCACCACGCGCCCGCGCTCCGGGAGCCCGAGCTCGCGCCGGGCGGCGCGCCGGTCGGCCGGGCGGAACAGGGCGCGGTCGACCCCGTTCCGGACGAGGACCGCGCGCTCCTCCGGGGCGCCGAGCGCCACGAGCGCCTCGACCATCGGCCGGCTCACGCCGATGGAGTACGCAGCGGACCGGAGCGCGCCGCCCACGAGCGGGCGGACCGAGCGCCAGCGGGCAACGACGTTCACGTCCGTGCCGTGGGCCTTCACCGCGTAGGGCAGGCCGAGCATCCGGGCGAGCAGCGCCGCGGCGCAGGCGTCGGGGTAGAGCCACGCGCCCAGCACCACGTCAAACCGCCCGCGCAGCCGCGGCACGTGCGGCAGGAGCCCCGCCAGGTAAAGCGGCGCGTTCACGGGCGCCAGCACGCGGCCCGCCCCCGGGAGGTACGGCGCGCGCGGGTGGACCACCGGGACGCCGTCGATCTCGTCGCGCGCGGGCACCGCCGTCAGGCGCCCGGGGCGCGTGCGCTCGCCGAGGAGCGACACGCCCGGGTGGTACGGGATCGCCGCGAGCACCTCCACCGCGCAGCGGCGCGACAGCGCCGCGAGCTGCTGCCGCTGGAACGCGCACGACAGCGGCTCAACCCGGTTCGGAAAGATGCGCGTCACCCAGAGAACGCGCAGCGGCCTCGGCCTGCGTTCCTCGTCCATGCCCTCACCTCCACACCAGACACTTCCAGTGTGAGAAACATCACTTGGTTCTCGGCCGCCCCCAGCGGGAGAGAGGTGGACTCCGGGGTACGTCCCGCCCCGCGCGCGCACGTCCACGCTTCCCGAGCTCTCGCCGAGATCCGGCGTCGCCCGCGCTGGAGCGTCCCTGGTGCCGCCGCCCGCGCAGCTTCGAGCCACCGACGGCATGACGAGGTCATATTTGTAATGTTGCAAACATTATCGAGCGTGGGAGGCTCCGCGGGCCGGGCGCGCTGCCGGGGAGGGGAGGTCGACGCAGGGGGTCGCTCCGTTCCACGGGCCCTGTCGCTCGGCAGAGGGGGGCGCGTGTTCTGGTTCGTCTTGCCGATGTGGGACTCCGACGTGACGGCGCGAGCGGCGGTGGAGCAGAGCGTGACGTCCAACGTCGGGGACGTGGGCACGGGCGCGCTGATGGCGGGTGTCCAGGGATCGGTCGAGGGCTCCCTTCGAGGCCCCATGTCGCGCTATGGATTCGGCCTCGACGGGAGCTACGAGCGGGTCTTTCAGATCTCGCTCGACTCGGCCCGAGCCGCGCCGTCCGACAGCGCCTCGGCGCGGCTCGGCGGGGGAGCGGGCTGGGCGATCTCGCCGGTCGCGGATCTCTCGATGGCCGCGGCCGGCTACCTCGCGACGCGGCTCGGCGTGCGCGCTGACGACGCGCTCGCCGCGCGCGATCCGTTCCTGTTCGGCAATCGCCTGCAATACACGCTCTCCGGCGGACCGGCCCTGTCCATCACCACATCGCGGCGCGCCGCGGTGCGCGTCGGGGCCGGATACGAGCAGGCGGGCGCGCTGTCGGCCGACGACCCGGCCGCGGTCGGGGTCGACGCGCACACGGGGCGCGCCGAGGTGAGCACCTCGATCGACGTCGGCCCGCTCGACACGCTGACACCCGAGCTCCGGTACGAGGTCACGCAGTATTACCATGCGCTGCTCGACACCGAGCTCACCCGCGGCGCGGCGCGCGTCCACGCGGGCGAGGCGCTCCTCGCCGAGTCCCACGAGCTCACGAGGAACCTCTCGACGCGCGTCTCCGGCGGCGTCACCGTCGCGAGCCCGCCGCCCGTGCTGGCGTCGCGCGACGCGGTGATCGCGCCCACGGCGCGGGCCGGGCTGACCTACGTGGCCGAGCGCTACCGGCTGACAGCGGGGTATGCCTATGCGTACACGTCGCTCGGGCCGAGGATCGGATTCGGGCACGAGCACGAGGCGTCCGTCGAAGCGAGCTTCCGGCCCGTGCGGGGGGGCGCGACCCGCGACCTCGTCGTGACCGGCGTCGCCCGCCTCTCGTCCGGCAGCGCCCCCGTCGCCGCGAGCCCGCCGCTCCACCTCGCCCCCGGCTCGCCGGCGCCGCCCAGGGAAGGGTCGCTGTCCACGATCACGGCGCTCGCCGGCGCGGAGATCGCCTATCCGCTGACGCGCGCGCGCGGGGTCGCGCTGCGCGGCGGCGTCGATCTGGAGTACGTCCGCGCCGCGCTGGATCCGGCGCCGCGCGCAGGCGAGGCCGGCGGCTCGCTCAGGAGCATCGTGAGCGCCGGGATCTCGGGGACGCTGTCGACCGACCGGCACCGGACCCTGCGCCGCGATCCCGACGGCGCCTGGGACGACGAGCGCCGCCAGGCGATGATCCAGGGGATGCCGTCCGGCCGCTGGCAGGCGCCCGAGCCGGGCCGCGATCGCGACGACCGCGGCGGCGTCGCCGGCGAGGCGTCGGAGGAGCCGCCGCCCGCGCGCTCCGAGCGAGCCAGCGCGCCCGAGCGCTCTGCGCTGGGCGGAGCGCCGGCGCCAGCCGCCACGCGATAACCCGCTCTCCGCTCGCGCGCGAGGCGCCCTCCGTCCAGGAGCGACGCGCTCGCCCCACGACGACTCGACACAAGGCCTGAGCGGCGCTGCGGGATCGACGCACGCAGTCCGTCGATGACGTCCGCATCCTCGCGCCGCGACTCCCCACCACGCCGCTCCGCGACAGCCCGCACATAACCGGCGCGGGTGGCGGCGACCGCATCAATTTCGCCGCGCCCGGCGCCGCGGGCTGCGGTCCAGTCCGCCGACGTGAAACGAGATTCGTCGGAGGCATCTGGCGTTGTGCCCTGGTCTGCTCTAATGTGGGCTCAACTACAACCGTGTGTGCCCCGTCAGAGGCGATGCGCCGTGATGCGCGACCGCCTGGGGCCGACGAGTGGAGGGACGATGCTGGAGCTGTTCCGGTCGCCACGCCGGGCCATGGTGTGGTTTGTCGAGGCCAGCCTGCTGTCGCTGCTGGTGTGCTGCGCGCCGGGCGTGCTCGTGGGCTGGGAGCA
Source organism: Sorangium sp. So ce406 (assembly GCF_051474675.1). Taxonomy (NCBI): domain Bacteria; kingdom Pseudomonadati; phylum Myxococcota; order Polyangiales; family Polyangiaceae; genus Sorangium; species Sorangium sp. So ce406. The sequence goes on from NZ_CP150340.1 coordinate 5,020,499, forward strand.
CGCGCTCGACGGAGAGCGCTTCGGGCGGACGCTGAGCATCTCGTTGGTGGCGCTGACGTCGCTTTATTATCACGGCGTCTACGGGCCCGAGCCGCTGCGAGCGCGCGCGCTGTTCCTGACGACGTTCCGCGCGCTCGGCGTGGCGGCGGCCGTGCTGTGGCTCGCGTTCTGGATCGTGCCGGACGTGGAGGTGGGCGACCGGGTGCTCCTGATCTCGCTCGGGGCGGCGGCGCTCGTGCTCCCGGCGTGGCGCGCGGCGTGCAGCCGGGTGCTGAGGAGCGAGAGCTTCTGCAAGCTCGCCGTCGTGCTCGGCTCGGGCGAGCTCGCCCGCTCGTGCGCGGGCCTCATCCAGAAGGACGGCGAGGTCCTCGGGCTGCGCCTCGCGGGCCGGCTCGTCCGCGACGAGGAGCCGATCGACGCGCCCGACGTCGCGGGGAGATATCGAGATCTCCGGCGCCTCGTCGAGCAGCGCGGCGCGGCGACCGTGATCGTGGCGACCTCCGACCGCCGCGCCGCCCTCCCTCTCGAGGAGCTGCTCGAGCTGAAGTTCCGCGGCGTCGAGATCGAGGAGGGCATCGACTTCTACGAGCGCGTGACCGGCAAGATCTTCGTGCGCGAGCTGAAGCCGAGCCAGATCATCTTCGCTCACGGGTTCGGCGTGCGGCGGCGGACGCTCGTCGCGAAGCGGATCTTCGACGTGGTGTGCGCGGCCTCGGGGCTCGCGCTGGCGCTGCCGCTGATGGCGCTCACGGCGATCGCGGTGAAGCTCGACTCCAGCGGTCCGGCGCTCTACTCGCAGATCCGGACAGGCGCCCTCGGGAGGCCGTTCATGATCCACAAATTCCGATCGATGAGGACCGACGCCGAGAAGAACGGGGCCGCGTGGGCCGTCGAGAACGATCCGCGCGTGACCCGGGTGGGGCGGTTCATCCGGAAGACGCGGCTCGACGAGCTGCCGCAGCTCTGGAACGTGCTCGTCGGGGAGATGAGCATGGTGGGGCCGAGGCCCGAGCGCCCCGAGTTCATCGAGGCGCTCGAGAAGCAGATCCCCTTCTTCCGGCAGCGGCTCTGCGTGAAGCCGGGAGTGACGGGACATGCGCAGGTGCGATGCCGTTACGGCGCGTCCGCCGAGGACGCGCTGGAGAAGCTCCAGTACGATCTCTATTACATGAAGAGCTTCTCGCTCTGGTTCGACATCTCCATCCTCATCGACACCGTGAAGGTCGTGCTCTGGCGTATCGGCGCGCGGTGAGCGAGCGCAGGCGCTCCGCGGAGATCCACCGCCCGTGCAATGGCTGCGCTCTTTGCTGCCGAGCCCGGTGGCGCGGCGTCTGCAGAGAGCGCCCCGGGGGCCGACGGTGGTCGGGCTCCGGGGGGATCAGCGATGAAGACGCGGATGAGGGCGAGCCTCGTGGGCTCGATGTTTCTGGTCCTGGGCTGCGCGGAGCTGGACCCGGCGCCGGGAGAGAGCGTCGCTGTCGCGGAGAGCAGCGTGAACGGCTCGACCTTCCGGTTCATCGAAGGCGGGTCCGTGCCCTACGTGCTCGGCTTCTCCCCCGAGACCGGCCAGATCCTCGGCGGCTCCCACCAGCTCCTCCTCCCGACCGCCGGCGGCCGCGAGGCGATCGACGGCGCGAACTCGCCCTCGTTCCTGCACCCGGATCTCCAGGGCTCCCTGCTCCAGCTCAACACGTCGCTCCGGCAAGGCGAGGCCCAGACGAGCGCGTTCGCCTCCAACTGGTGGCCGCAGCGACAGAACGGCATCGCCGATCGCTGGAATTCGCTGAACAAGAACTACTCCGACCTGACCTCCGACCCGGACAACATCTCTCCGGTCGAGAAATACGACCTCCTCGTCCACCCGGGGCAGCACGAGTCGCTCGCGGGCATCGCCACGTGGAGCATGGATGACCTGAGGAGGCCCCAGTACCTGCGCAACCCGCCGTACATCCAGCCCGCGGTGGTCGTGGCCGGCCCGGCGACGCGCTGGGAGCTGCAGCACCACGGGCTCTACCAGGGCGTCTATCCGGAGTACTGGTGGGGGCACTGCAACGGGTGGTCGGCCTACGTCGCCGCCGAGGGCGCCGGGCCGCGCCGCGACGTCCGGGTGAAGCTCGTCAACGACAAGGTGACCGAGTGCGCCGCGGCGGAGACCGGCTGCGTGCTCTTCCGGATGGCGGACATCGAGGCGCTGATGAGCGAGCTCTACTTCAGCGACACCGTGACCTTCTCTGGGCGCCGCTGCGAGACGCGGGCCGACCGTACGATGCGCGACGTGTACGGCAGGCCCATCGACCCGGCCTGCCGCGATCTCAACCCCGCCACGATGCACGTCGCCATGACCGGGCTGCTCGGGATCGGCGCGAAGCCGCTCAACGGCGGGACGACCGAGCGACAGCGGCTCATGTTCGTCGTCGATCACACCTGGGACGTGGAGGTGTGGAGCTTCCCCGTGAAGCAGTTCTCGATCGACGTCATCGAGGAGGTGAACGTGACGGAGGCCGCGCGGCTCCTCTGCGGCGGCGCGTACCACGGCGCCGACTGCTTCAATTACAGGTTCAACCCGAACGCGCGGCGCTTCGCCCGCGTGGCGGGGCGGTTCTGGATGATCTCCGACTCGGTCACGGGCGACACGCTCCGCCTCCCGCCCGATCAGCGCAACGTGCCGCTCTCCGTGTCGGAGCTGCACTACGTGCTCGAGCTCGACGAGAACCTCACGATCCTCGGCGGCGAGTGGATCAAGAACCCGTCGATCATCAACGGGGTCAACGGCAAGGAGCTGCACCCGGATTACGTCTGGATGCCGGTGCGCGCCCAGGGCGCGGACGAGGACGAGGACGACCTCGGGGGCTCCGAGGACAACCCCCATATCTCGTACAAGAAGGTGAAGGCGCTGCTCACGCTCGCGCAGCGCGGCGGCTGAGGCCCGGCGCGATCACAGCACGCGGGAGATGTCGAGGATCTGCCGCGCGCCCTGCGGGGGCGTCACGAAGAGCTGCAGCGCGATCTCGAAGCGCGGCCCCTGGAAGTACCCGACCCGGATCCGGTGCTTCCCCGGCTGGAGCACCACGGCGCCCTGCGCGCTCGCCGGAGGGTGCCGGCCGTCGTTCTCGATCACCAGGTGATCGTCGATGAACAGCCTGGCGCCGTCGTCGGAGAGCAGCTCGAACTGGTGAGCTCCGCTGCGCGCGGTCACGAACTCTCCCTCGTACGCGATCTGAAACCACTCGTTGCGGCCGCCGGGCACGCCCGGAAAGCCGCTCTCCCAGGAGCGCGGCGAGATGTCGAGACGCGACGTGTAGAGCACCGCGACCGGGCTCAGAGACGCGGTGTTCAGGAGGTGCGACGTGCCGCTCGGCACGAAGTACACGAGGCCGCGCAGCGCGTTCACCCCCGCGGTGAGGGGCCCGCCGAAATCCGTCGCCTGCCCGACCACGACGACCCCCGGCGGCGCGGCGGGCACCGTGTCGATCGTGATCACCGCGCCGCTCACGAGCGCCGGCCCGGCCTGCTGCGTCCGCGTCTGGGTGACGGCGCAGCGCCCGACGAGCACCACGGCGCCCAGCGTGACCACCACGAGACACACCGCCACGGCCTTCACCGCGACCGGCGTCGCCCTCCAGAAGATAAGAAACCTGCTCATTGAAGAACTCTCTGTCCCGACGGCCAGCTCGGCCGCTCGGCGGCTATGCACGCGGAGATCTCGTGAGTTGTCAAGGAGAAGCGTCGCGAGCGCGCGCCCGGCACTGGAATGAGGCGCGCGCGCGACAACGACGCTGCCGCGAGGCGGGCCCGCACGAGATCGCGGTCGGGTAGTTCCTTATTCGGTCGCCGAGCTTGGCTCGCGCGCACGTTCGCTGGCTGCTGTCCCAGACGTGTACTAAGCGTCGGGTCGCCTTGATACAAAGTCACCAGGAGACCCGCGATGGTGCGACGGGCGACGTGTCGCGGCCGCGGACGCGTTCGACGGACAGCCTCATCGTCGCGTTCGGCGCGTCGGAGGGCGGCCTGGAGGCTTTCAGGACCTTCCTGTCGGCGATGCCGCCCGACAGCGGGCTCGCCTTCGTGCTCGTGCACCTGGATCCGCACCACGCGGGCGTGGTGCCGCAGCTCCTCGCGCCGCACACCGCCATGCCCGTGCGGGAGGCCGCGGACGGGCTGCCGATCGAGCCCGATCACGTCTACGTCACGCCGTCGACCGTCGCCGCGACCCTCCACGACGGCGTCTTCCGCCTGAGCAAGCTCGCCGAGCCGCGGGGACATCTCACCGCGATCGACGCGCTGTTCCGCTCGCTCGCCGAGGACAGCCAGCAGCGGGCGGTCGCGGTGGTGCTCTCCGGGTCGGGGCTCGACGGCGTGGTCGGGCTCAAGGCGGTCCGGGAGCACGGCGGGCTCACGATCGCGCAGGTCCCGGCGACGGCCCACCACCCGGAGATGCCGCGGCACGCGATCGCGACGGGGCTCGTCCACTACGTGCTCGCCCTCCGCGACATGCCGGCCGCGCTGCTCGAGCATGCGCGGCGCCTCCGCCTGGAAGGCGACCGCGCGCGCCTCGTCGAGGAAGAGATCGCCGAGCGGCTGCCGGAGATCTGCGCCCTGCTCCTCGAGCGCACCGGCCACGACTTCCGCCAGTACAAGCGGACGACGCTGCTCCGGCGGGTGCAGCACCGGGCCCGGGTGCTGCGGGCGACCAGCGTCGCCGATTACCTGGCGCTGCTCCAGCGCGAGGCGGACGAGCCCGTGCAGCTCGTCCGCGACCTCCTCATCGGCGTGACCGAGTTCTTCCGCGACCCGGAGACCTTCGAGGTGGTCCGGCAAGAGCTCGTGCCCGCGCTCCTCGCCGGCCGGGGGGCGGAAGGCCAGCTCCGCGTCTGGGTGCCGGGCTGCGCCACCGGAGAGGAGGTCTACACGATCGCCATGCTCCTCATGGAGCACATCGCGACGCTGCCCGCGGCCCCGCGCGTCCAGATCTTCGGCACGGACGTGGACGACGAGGCGATCGAGATCGCCCGGCAGGGCCGCTACCCCGAGGAGGCGACGCAGCACATCTCGCCCGAGCGGCTCGCGCGCTTCTTCGCCCCCGAGGAGGGGGGCGCCCGCTCGGTGGCCAAGGAGATCCGCGATCTCTGCGTCTTCTCACGGCACGATCTCATCCAGGATCCGCCGTTCTCGCGGCTCGACCTGATCTCGTGCCGCAACGTCCTCATCTACCTCGAAGGCGAGCTCCAGAAGCGGGTGCTCGGGGTCTTCCACTACGCGCTCGTCGAGGGGGGCCACCTGCTCCTCGGCCCCGCGGAGAGCGTGTCGCAGCGGAGCGAGCTGTTCCGCGCGGTCGACGGCAAGCGGCGCATCTTCCAGAGGAAGCGCGGCGCCGGGCACGCGCCGCCGCGGCTCCCGTTCGCGGAGCGGACCAGGGCGGACCGGCGCGCGGGCGAGCCCTCCCGCGGCGCCTGGCCGCCCGACCAGAGCATCGAGCGCACCATCGAGCGGCGCCTGCTCGATCGCTACGGGCCGCCGTGCGTCGTCGTGAACGAGCAGGGCGACATCGTGTACCTGTCCGGCGAGACGGGGAAGTACCTGGCGCCGTCGACGGGGGCGCTCGACGTCAACGTCTCGAACATGGTGCTGCGCGCGCTGCGCCCTGAGGTGCGGTCGGCCGTGCACCGCGCCGTCAGGGCGCGCGAGCAGGTGGTGCACGAGAACATCGCGGTGGAGACCATCGCGGGCACGCAGCGCCTCAACCTCGTCGTGCGGCCCCTCGGCGATCTCGAGGACGACCTAGGCCTCTTCGTCGTCCTGTTCGACGAGCTCCGGCCGGAGGCGCGGGGGGAGGCGCCGCCGCCCGGGCCCCGGCGCGAGAGCGCGTCGCTCGTCGACCAGCTCGAGCACGAGCTCAAGGCCACGCGGGAGCACCTCCAGACGACCATCGAGGAGCTCGAGACCTCGAACGAGGAGCTCAAGAGCTCGAACGAGGAGCTCCTCAGCATGAACGAGGAGCTCCAGAGCCTGAACCAGGAGTTCGAGGGGCTGAACGCCGAGCTGAAGACGAAGATCGCGCAGCTCGACGCGGCGAACGGCGATCTCCAGAACCTCCTGCTCAGCGCGCGGATCCCGACGGTGTTCCTCGACGAGGAGCTCAGGATCCGCCGGTTCACGCCCGCGGCGACGGAGGTGTTCCGGCTGATCGAGGGCGACGTCGGCAGGTCCATCCTCGACATCACGGCGCGCTTCGACGCCGCCTCGCTCGCGTCGGACGCCCGCGACGTGCTGCGGACGCTCACCCCGCGGGAGCGGGAGGTGCGCCTGGAGGACGGCCAGTGCTGCTACATGATGCGGGTCCTCCCGTACCGCACGCTGGCCAACGTCATCTCGGGCGTGGTCGTCACGCTCCTGGACGTGACGACCCTGAAGGAGGCCGAGGTGCAGCGGGCCCGGCTCGCCGCGATCGTGGAGTCGGCCGAGCAGGCGATCATCGGCGCGACCGTGGGCGGGGCGATCACGACCTGGAACGCCGCCGCCGAGCGGATGTTCGGGTACGGCGAGCGGGAGGCGCTCGATCGTCCCCTCCACGTCCTCGTCCCGCCCGAGCGCGCCGATGAGCTGCGCGCCGTCTTCGAGCAGGCGGTCGGCGGCGAGCGCCTCGACGCCCTCGAGACGGTGGGCGTCGCGCGCGGCGGCGGCCGCATCGACGTGTCGATCAACCTTGCGCCCATCCGCGACGCGTCCGGCAAGATCATCGGCGCGTCCGCGATGGTGAACGACATCACGCGGCGCAAGCGCGCGGAGGAGGCGCTGCGCGCGAGCGAGGAGGACTTCCGCGCGATCTTCGAGAGCGCCGTGGTCGGCAAGGTCCAGTGCGAGCCCGACACGGGCCGCTTCGTGCGGGTGAACAGGCGGTTCGCGGGCATGCTCGGCCACGAGGTGGCCGAGCTCCTCGGCAAGACCCTCCACGAGGTCACGGACCCGGAGGATCTGGGCCGCGTCGGCGAGCTGTACCGCCGCCTGCTGCGCGGCGAGATCGGCGATTTCGCGCTGGAGAACCGCTACGTGGCGAAGGGCGGGGAGCGCCTCTGGGCGAGCACCACGGTGACGGCGATGCGGGATCGGGGCGGCCGCGTCCTCCGCACGATGGCGGTGGTGCAGGACATCACGCGCCGCAAGCAGGTGGAGGCGGATCTCATCGCGGCGCGCGAGGCCGCGGAGCACGCGAACCGCACGAAGGATCAGTTCCTGGCCGTCCTGTCGCACGAGCTCAGGACGCCGCTCACGCCGGTCGTCACCGCCGCGTCGCGGCTGCTTCGCCGCGACGACCTGGCCGAGGACGTGCGGCGCGGCATCGCGATGATCCAGCGCAACGCCGAGCTCGAGGCGCGCCTCATCGACGATCTCCTCGACCTGACGCGGGTGGTCCGGGGCAAGCTGGAGCTCGTGACGCAGACGGTCACGGCGCGCACGGTGCTCGAGCACGCCATGGAGATCTGCGCCGATGAGATCGACGCCAAGAGCATCCGGCTGACGCTCGACGTCGCGCCGGGCGAGCACTGGGTGTCGGCCGACGTCGCCCGGCTCGAGCAGGTGGTGTGGAACCTGCTCAAGAACGCGGTGAAGTTCAGCTATCCCGGCTCTCACATCGCGCTGCGGTGCTACCAGCAGGGCGGGCAGGTGGTCATCGAGGTCGGGGACGAGGGCGTCGGCATCGAGCCCGAGGTCCTGCCGCGGATCTTCGACGCGTTCGAGCAGGGCAACACGGCCACGACGCGGCACTTCGGCGGGCTCGGCCTCGGGCTCGCGATCTCGCGGGCCATCGTGCAGCTCCACGGCGGCACGATCACGGCGTCGAGCGCGGGGCGGGGGGCCGGGGCGACGTTCCGCGTCTTCCTCCCCGCGGCGAGGCCCCCTGCGGCCGCCACGCCGGCGCAGGCGAAGGCCGCCGGGGCGGCCGCGCCGAAGCGGTCGCTGCGCATCCTGCTCGTGGAGGACCACGAGGACACGGCGGAGATGATGAGCGAGCTGCTCACGCTGACCGGCCACACGGTGCGCATCGCCCGGACCGTCCGCGGCGCGCTCGACCTGACCGGCGCGGAGGCGTTCGATCTGCTCGTGAGCGATCTCGGGCTGCCCGACGGCAGCGGCACGGATCTGCTCGAGTCGCTCCGCTCCGCCGGCAGCGCGATCAAGGCGATCGCGCTGAGCGGCTACGGGATGGAAGAGGACCGCCGCAAGACGACGCGCGTCGGCTTCCACGAGCACCTGATCAAGCCGGTGAGCTTCCGCGACCTGGAGGCGGCGATCCAGCGCGTGATGGCGGCGCCGTGAGCGCCCCGGGAGGGGTCCGGGGCGCCTGCTACGCCCGCGTACGCCCCTTCCGTGGGCCCTTCTTCGTGGCGGTCGGCGGCTTGCGCGTCGCCGGCGCCGGCCGTTCCGCGGTGGCCGCTGGTGCGCCTTCCTGAGGCGCTTCCTCGGCCTCGTCCCAGAGCGCCGACAGCTCGAGCTCGATGGCGTCGAAGGGCTCGGCCCGGACCCGGGCGCTCCCGTGGTGGACGCCGACGACGACCCAGCGCCCCGCCTCGAGCGCGAACACCTCGAGCGTACGCGCGAGGGGGTCGAGCAGCCACAGGTGCCGGACGCCGTGGCGCGCGTACGCCGGCATCTTCTCTGCCCGGTCGGTGACCACGGTGCTGGGGCTCAGGACCTCGCACACCCAGTCCGGCGCGAGCGTGAACTTCGTGGTCTGGGGGAGCCGCGGCATGCGCTCGATGCGCCAGCCGGCGAGATCGGGGACCATGTCGTCCTCGTCCCCCGCGGGGCCGAGGAGGAGCTCAGGCTCATCCAGGATGCGCCACCCGCCCGGTCCACCGCGGCCGCGCTGGAAGGGGCCAACTATCTCCCCGGTGAGCGCAGTCGACGCGTGGGCATGCGGCGGCGCGGGGCGCGGAAAGACGTACAGCGTCCCGCGGATGAGCTCACCGATCAGGTTGGGCGGGACGGTCTCGAGGTCGGCGAGCGTGGCGCGCTGGCACTTCTCGGCGGGGAAGCCCATGGATGCACCCTGCGCTGCCCCCCTGCGGGAAGCAAGCAGGCCGGTCGCGACGACGACGGCCCACGCGCGCCTCGCGCGCGGCGACTGCTCGTGCTCAGCTCTTCAAGAGCCCGGCTTCCTCGCAGGGCAGCATCAGCGATGCAGCCCTGCACAGGGAGGCTCGATGAACAGCGACCCGGAGACAGGGAAGGAAAGTTGGCGGGGTGGACGGGACTCGAACCCGCGGCCTCCGGCGTGACAGGCCGGCGTTATAACCAACTTAACTACCACCCCAGTCCGACTTCCTCACAGGACCACATCCTCGATGCGGCCCTGAAGGAGGCTCAGATGAAAGGCGAATCGGAGACAGGGAAGGAAAGTTGGCGGGGTGGACGGGACTCGAACCCGCGGCCTCCGGCGTGACAGGCCGGCGTTATAACCAACTTAACTACCACCCCAAACTCACATCCAGACTCAACCCAGGCCCTGACCCAGGAGTGGGCGGGACAGGGGTCGAACCTGCGACCATCGGCTTGTAAGGCCGACGCTCTGCCGCTGAGCTACCCGCCCCGTCGGAGAGGTGCGCGACTCTACTCGCCGAACCGCGTCCGTCAACATCTATTTTCGCGACAGCTCCGTCCCTGGCCGATCTGGCCTGATTTCGCTCGATCTCGTGTCACCCCCGCGCCGGCTCCGCCCGGTTGCCCCCCTCTGCTCCCTCGGGCGCTCCCTTGTACGCACGCTTGCAAGCGCCGCTCGCGCGCTCGGCACCCCACACCACCCGATCTGGGCTGACCCGGGCGGATCGGGCCGCCTGCCCGCAGGTCGAGCCGACTCATCGCTACACTTCTAGCGTAAAATTCCTGGGTATCCGCGCTACGCTGTGCGTCAGCGGCGGTGGCCGTGAACAAACGTGGTGGGAGGAGATAGCAACGTATGGCGGAGAAGATCGGCATCCTCGTCGGCTGGGAGCAGTCGTTCCCGCAGGCCTTCCTCGAGAGGTGCAACAAGGTGCCGGGGGTCCGGGCGGAGATCGCGAGGATCGGCGGCACGCCCGAGCGCTTCGAGAGCCCTTACCGGGTGCTCATCGACCGGATCAGCCAGGAGGTGAAGCACTACCGCTTCCACCTGAAGGCCGCGGCGCTCGGCGGCGCGTTCGTGATCAACGACCCGTTCTGGTGGAGCGCGGACGACAAGTTCTTCGGCTACTCGCTCGCGTCGCAGATCGGCATCGCGACGCCGCGGACCGTCATGCTGCCCCAGCGCGACTACATCCCGGCGATCGTCAAGGAGCGCAGCCTCCGTAACCTCGAGTACCCGCTCAACTGGGAGGCGATCATCGACTATGTGCGCTTCCCGGCGATCCTCAAGCCCGCGGACGGCGGCGGCTGGAAGGACGTGTCGGTGGTGCGGACCCAGGAGGAGCTGTTCGCCGCCTACAACGCCTCGGGGCAGAACGTCATGACCCTGCAGGAGTTCATCGACTTCGACGACTACGTCCGCTGCATCTGCATCGGCAAGGATCGCATCCTCCCGATCCAGTACGACCCGAAGGCGATCGGCCCCACGGGGCTCCGCGGCTGCTACGTGCAGCACGACAACGAGCGGTGGCTCCCGAAGGCGCTGCACGACCGCATCATCGAGGACGCGACCACGATCAACCGGGCGCTCGGCTACGACATGAACTCGGTCGAGTTCGCGATCCGGGACGGGGTCCCCTACGCGATCGACTTCACGAACCCGGCGCCCGACATGCACATCGAGCACCTGCGCGAGCGCTACTTCAACATCGCCGTCGACTGGATGGTCGCTTTCGCCGTGGAGTGCGCGCGCGGTGACCGCCGGACGCGCGACGGGTACGCGTGGTCGAAGCTCGTCCGCCCCTCCGCGGAGAAGGTGCGGCTCGGGGCCCCGAGATGACGGCCGTCGAAGGGCTCCTCGACGGCCAGTTCACGCTCGGCGTCGAGGAGGAGTTCCAGATCGTCGACGCGCAGACGCGCGAGCTCCGGTCGTACGTGAGCCAGCTCCTCGAGGGGGGGCAGGGGCACAAGCTCCTGCGCGAGCGGGTCCGCCCGGAGATGCACCAGTCCGTCGTCGAGACGGGCACCGGCATCTGCCGCGACGTCCGCCAGGCGCGGGAGGAGCTCGCCGAGCTGCGCAGCAGCCTGCGGGCGCTCGCGCAGCAAGGGGGGATGCGCATCGTCGCGGCGGGGACGCACCCGTTCAGCGACTGGAAGAAGCAGGAGATCACCGACGGCGAGCGCTACCGGGGCATCGTGGAGGACCTGCAGGACGTCGCGCGCGCCAACCTGATCTTCGGGCTGCACGTGCACGTCGGCGTCAAGGACCGCGAGGTGGCGATGGCCCTCGCGAACCAGGTCCGCTACTTCCTCCCGCACATCCTCGCGCTGTCGACGAGCTCGCCGTTCTGGCTCGGCCGCTCCTCGGGCCTGAAGAGCACGCGCAGCGAGATCTTCAAGCGCTTCCCGCGCACCGGAATCCCGGGGCTCTTCGAGTCCCACGGCCACTTCCAGCGCTTCGTCGACCTCCTCGTGAAGACGGGCTGCATCGACAACGCGAAGAAGATCTGGTGGGACGTGCGCCCCCACCCGTTCTTCGACACGGTCGAGATCCGGATCTGCGACATGACCACGCGGCTCGACGACACGGTGGCGCTGGCGGCGCTCGTCCAGGCCGTCATGGGCAAGCTGTACCTGCTCTACCGGCGCAACCTGGGCTTCCGCGAGTACCGGCAGGAGCTCATCGAGGAGAACAAGTGGCGCGCCGTGCGCTACGGCATCGACGGGCAGCTCATCGACTTCGGCAAGCAGGAGCAGGTCCCCGTCCGCCTCCTCGTCGGGGAGCTGCTCGAGTTCGTCCAGGAGTCGGCGGAGATCTTCGGGTCGCAGGGCGAGCTCGATCGGATCCGGGCGATCCTCGACGAGGGGACGAGCGCGGATCGCCAGCTCGCGGTCTACGCCCGGACGAAGAGCTTCGAGGCCGTGGTCGACGACCTGATCGAGCAGTCGAGCCTGGGCCTGTAGACGAGAATTTCTGCTCGCGGGCCGGCTCTGCTACCGTGCGGCCGTGGCAATCGCTCCGCTTCGCTGCGCCGCAGCTCTCTCGGTGAGCTGCCTGCTCGCGCTGTCCGCCCTGGCGGGCGCCGCGGGCTGCGCGTCGACCGAGTACGTCAACGAGGGGCCGGGGCAGCCGACGCCCCGGGCCTCGGGCTCGCTGCCGCCCGGCGCGGTGGGCGTCTGCAAGCAGCCGTTCACGAAGCGTCCGCCGATCGTGAGCGAGGAGCTGTGGGCGCACGCGAAGCCGTGCACGCCCCGCACGCCGACCTCGTACATCCGGATCGGCTACGCGAAGGACGGCGCGGCGGGCGCCGATCCCGAGGCGGAGCAGCTCGTCCAGCGGGTGCTCGAGGCGCTCGCCGAGGGGACGAAGCCCGACGAGGGCAACAACAAGGTGATGGGCGCGATCCGCGCCGTCCGGGCCTACGCGGCGAGGAAGGACGAGCTGCGCGCCCGGATCGTGCGGGACTCGGCGTCCGAGCAGACCTGCGACGTGACCTACCTGCTCAACACGATGTCCGCCGCGCGGAGCAAGCTGTCCGGGGGCGACGCGTGCACCGCGGAGGTGTTCGATCCGGAGGCGCGCGCCGAGGCGTGCCTCTTCGACGCAAAGCGTCCCGAGGGGCTGTGGCTCTCGAGCGGCTGGTCCTGCATGACCTTCACCGGCGCGCTCGGGAACGAGGCGTCCTGCCACCAGCTCTGCGGCTACGACGACTACTGCGCGCGGCAGGTCTACTGCGCGGCCGGCGACGTCAACCTCCTGCTCTGCACGCTCGGCGTCTGCCTCCCCGAGCCGTCCTCCGGCATCAAGTGACGGCCCCCGGGCGGGCGGTCGTCCGCGCCGCCGCCCGGCGACGATGAACGGCGGCGCGCGCGGCCCGGCGCTGGCGGCGGCGCGAGGGTCTGGCGATCCCGGGCCGGCCCGGCGGGCGAGGTCAGTCCGCGAGGAGGGCGCTCAGCCGCTCGAGCACGCCGCGGAGCGCCTCGCGCGCGCCGCGGAGGTGCTCGCGCCCGTCGCGCACGAGCCCGTGCACCGCGCCGGGCACGGGCAAGATGCCCGCGCGGGCCGCGAACGCCGCGCCTGAGACGAGCAGCAGGACCACGAACAGGGCCAGGCGGAGGCGGCGGCGCCACCGCCGCCGGGGGCGCGGCGCCGGGGTGACGAGGGCCGGCGGCGCGGAGGTGACCGGCTGCGCGAGGCCGGCGGAGGGCGGCGCCTGCGAGCTGGGCTTGGGGGGCCCGTCGTCGAGGGAGACGGGCAGGATGCCGGCGAAGGTGGCGGGGAGCGGCGTGCTCCCGGCCGGCGCCTGTTGCTGCTTGGCGCGCCGGTCGCCGCGCACCGCCGACGTGGTGCGCTCGCCCCGCGACGTCATGCGGCTGTCCGCGAGCTGGATCGCCGTCGCGAGCTTCTTCCGGCGCTCGGCCACGATGTCCCCGAGCGTCTCGCGGACGAAGCGGCCGACGTCGCCGTCGGTGACGGGGGTGCCGATCGAGATGGCGATCTGGTCGAGCGTGCGCTGGAACGACGCGCAGTCGTTCCAGCGGTCCGCCGGGTCCTTGGCCAGCGCGCGCTCGATCGCCACCGCGAGATCGAACGGGACGTCCGGCACGAGCTCGCGGAGGGGGACCGGCGCGAACCGCAGGATGTTCTCCATCGTCTTGGCGTCCGTCCGGCCGCGGAACGGGTGGTAGCCGCTGAGGGTCGTGTAGAGGAGGACGCCGAGCGAGAAGATGTCGGAGCGCCGGTCGACCTTGCCCGACGTGAGCTGCTCCGGCGAGAGGTACGGGATCTTGCCCTTGAGCTGGCCGACGACGCGCGTCTCGTGCAGCCGGCCCGTGGCCTTGGCGACGCCGAAATCGACGATCTTCACGATGCCGTCGAACGACACCATGACGTTCTGCGGCGAGATGTCGCGGTGCACGAGGTCGACGAGCTTCCCCTCGTCGTCGCGGAGCTCGTGCGCGGCGTGCAGGCCGGCGCAGATGCTCGAGGCGATGCGCAGGAGGATGGGCAGGGGGACGCCGCCGGTCGACTTGACCTGCTTGTTCAGCGTGGAGATGGTGTCGCCGTCGACCCACTCCATCACGATGTAGAGCACGCCGTTCTCGTCGCCGAGCTCGACGATCTCGACCGCGTGGGGGTGCCGGATGCGGGACGCGAGGCGGGCCTCGTCGAGGAACATCGCCTCGAAGGCCGGGTCGTTGCCGAACTCCGGCAGCATCGTCTTGATGGCGACGATCTTCTGGAACCCGCGGGAGCCCACGAGGCGCGCTGCCCAGACGGCCGCCATCCCTCCACGGGCGACCGGCATGAGGATCTCGTAGCGGCCCAGCGTGTCTCCAGGCTTGAGGTCCGACAAGATCTGCACGCGGTGATCCTAGAAGGGGGAGGCGGAGTTGGAGGGGTGGTGCTCGAGTGCCGCCGTTGCGTTCGTGGAGGCGCGCAGCCTCGACGTCGGCCGGAGCGACAGCGCCGTCGCCCCGCACGTCACGAAGGAGGTTCCGCGAAGCCAGGGTGCCACGAAGCGGACACGGACCTCAAGTTCGGGCGCGAAGGCGGCCGAGGGTAATGATCTCATCGGCTTCCGGGCCGAAGCGCTCGCGCCGGATCCGGCCGTGCGCGTCGCGATCGTCCTGACGATCCGCCACGGGATCCGGGAAGCGCGCGTGGGGGCCGAGGCGCTCGACGCGGGGCCGTTGGCCCGCGGGGAGAGAGCCCGTTCAGGCTTGACATCGGCTGCGAGCTCCAGCGCGCAGCCGTCTTCGTGAGCGCTCAGCTCGCCGGGCCTGAGGCGGATGACCCCGGCGCGTAGCGACGCGCCATCGCCGCTCTGCGCGGCCGTCGCGCGCTCCCTGGACGCCTCCGCCGCGCCAGCGCTCCTGCATGCAGGGCGCCGCGCGCTGGGCAGGCGCGCGGCGTGGGAGAGGCTCATCAAAGCAGATGGTACGCGAACGCGGTCGGGCAGGGGAGTGAAGCGAGCGGCGCGATGGAGATGGTGTGCGCGACGATGTGCGCGTGGAAATGCGCGCGCGAAATGAGAATGGAGCGCCACGCAGAACGCGGCGGCGGGCGCGGGAGACGCGGGCCGCGGAGTCGTGGTACAGGGTGAGCGACCTGCTCGACGAGGCCTCATGGAAGCCAGTTTGCGCCCGATCCCGCCGCCGCACGACGAAGACGACGAAGACGTGCACTGGGCGCTGTCGACAGCGACCGCCCTGTGGGCGCGAGGCGAACGCGAGGAATCGCTGAGATGGCTGCGCCGCGCCGCGGAGCAGGCCTCGGACGCCAACGCCGACCTTCGCGCCCTCGAGCTCTTCAAGGCCGCCGCGGAGGTCGCGCAGAAGATCTCGGCGATCGATGGGGCTGCGGCGCCCGCCGCCGACGCGCCGCCGACGGCCGGGAGCGTGCCGCCGAAGGCGCCACTGAGCGCGCCTCCGCAGGCACCCGGCGGTCCTCCTGCAGGGGCCAGCGCGCCGCCGCCCAAGCCGGGCGCGTCGGGGCCGGGGGCGCAGCCGTCTCGGCCGCCGAGCCCGCCGGGCGCGGACGCGGGCCGGGCAGAGCGCGGCGGCGCGGGCGCGAGCTCGCCGTCGGCCATGAAGCGGGCGCCGCTGGTCGGCCCGGGAAGCGCGCCGACGGGGCCGGTGACCCCGACGGCGGCGTCGGCGCGCGACGCCGGTGGGCCGCGGCCCGCGGCCGGGGCGGCCCGCTCGGGGCCCGAGCGTACCCCGATGCCGGTCAAGTCAGCGGCCGGGCGCGCCATGACCCCGACGCAGCAGTCGCCGGCCGGGCGCACGCCCGGCCCGCCGCCGGCGCTGCCGGCGGGCCCCCTGGGCGCGGCGCCCGGCCCGGCCAAGGGGCGCGCGATCGCGGGCTTCACGTCGGCCCAGACGCGGGTGTCGTCGACGACCGCGGTGACCGAGGAGGTGCCCGTGGTCAAGCTCCCGGCGGCCAGCGTGCGCGCGGGCCGGGGGCCGGGGCAGGGCGCGGCGCTCAAGGGCGCGAGCGACGAGCAGCACGCGACGGAGGTGGATCCGCCGGCGGACCAGCGCGAGACGGTGCCGACGAACATCGTGGGGGCACCCGGGCGGCTGCCGCTCGTCGGCGCGGCCTCGTCGCAGGAGGCGACGGAGCGGCGGCCGCGGCTCTGGCCCGAGGGCGACGACGAGGGCACCACGCGCCGCCCGCTGACCGCGCAGGAGCAGCGGGTGCTCATGGAGCACCGGATCGAGGACCTCGACGAGGAGACGCCGATGCTCGGCCTGGAGCAGATGGCGGGCGACGGCGAGGAGTCCACCGAGGCTTCGCGAGACGCGCGCGCGGAGGCCGACGGGGCCGACGATCGCGGCTGGACCGAGGCCGAGCCGGATGACGAAGACGGCGCCGCTGCGGATCAGCACGTGGAGCCGACCCTGACGAACGGGGAGCACGCGGGGGCGAAGCTGGCGAAGGGCGCCGACGGGAACGCCGCGGCCTGGGGGCGCGCCGCGGGCAGCGACGACCGCGGGACCGCCGGGGTGGATGCCTCGTGGAGCGATGCGCCTTACGAGGGGGAATGGCAAGCGCCGCCGCCGAGGCTGCCGGCGTCGCAGATCGAGCCGCTGCCGGCGCTGCGGGTCGCGGTGATCGGCATCTCCAGCACCGGGGAGCTGCGGCTCGTTCCGATGGACGGGAGGAACGCTCCGCCGCGGGGCGCGGCGCTCGGGATCCTCGTTCCTTTGAGCCCCGGGGACGGCGAGACGATCGCGCGGCTGCTCCAGCTCCGCGGCTGATCCGCCGCGAGGATGCGGCGCAGGTTCGGCAAGAAGTGGGGCAATCCGCGCATCGGCGGTAGCCTCGAGGAATGCATGACGATCGGACGGCGCCGAAGCGCATCCGTGTGACGGGACTGCAGGAGGCCCAGCTGCCGGCGCTCGTCGCGCTGGAGCAGGCCTGCACGGCGATGTACCACGAGGGCGGCTTCGACGCGGCGGACGCCCCGGCGCGGACGCTCGCCGAGATCATCGCGCTGACGCGGCGGCACGACGTGCGCGTCGCGGAGGCGGACGACGAGGTGGCCGGCTACCTGGCGTGGCGCGACGAGGCGCCCGGGGTCGCGTACCTGGAGGAGCTCGCGGTGCACCCGGAGCACCAGCGACGCGGCATCGCCACGCGGCTGCTCGCGGAGCTCCTGGAGCGGGCGCGGGAGGTCGGGATGGAGCAGGTGGTGCTGCGCTCCAGGGAGAAGGCGATCTGGGCGCAGGCGTTCTTCAGGAAGGCGGGGTTTGCGCCGCTCGGCGACGAGGCGCCGGAGAAGGTGCGCGCGTGGCGCAGCGAGCAGGAGGCGCCCGGGAAGCCGCTGGTGCGAGACGGCGAGGTTGTCTTGTGGGCGACAATTCCGTCGAGAGCGTACGACGAGCCGGGCGATAGCGAAGACGACGAGCGCAGCGATAGCTGAGCCCGGGCAAGCCGGCCGGTAGCAGGGGGGCAGGCCGGCGGCCCGGGAGCAGGGCGCGACAGGGGGGAGCTGACCCGGGTCGAAGTCGACCGACCGAGGTTGAGCCGACCGGGGTTGAGCCGACCGGGTTGAGCCGACCGGAGCCGACCGACGTTGGGCTGAGCTGAGCCGACCGGGGTTGGGCTGAGCTGAGCCGACCGGGGTTGAGCCCTGGGCCAGCCCTGAGCCGAAGGCCCCGAACACCGCCCGGGCGCTTAGTTGACATAATGTTTCTTATGCGATCCAAGGCCGGTGCTGGGGCAGGGGGCTTCCCGCTCAGATTCAGCAGCTAATCCGAGCACATGGCGTCCCTTCGCCGGGCTCCGAACCAGGCGCCGACACCTGGCGCGCCGCAACCTGGGTCGGGTCCGCCCGCCGCAACCTGGGTCGGGTCCGCCCAACCGGTCCGCCCAGCCTAGGTCGGGTCCGCCCGGCGCTGCGCGAACCCGGGTCAGCCTCCGCGCCGCAACCCGGGTCTATCCGGCGCACCCCGACGACCCCCACCGCGACCGCCCTCCCAGGCTCTCACGGCGCACATCCCGGCCTGTGGCCGATGCGAACGCCGTTACGCGCCCTCTGCCCCGGCTTCCTGGCGCACCCCCGCGCCCTCTTCAGCCCGCCGGCCTCAGAGCGTCACCCTCCAGGGAACGCGCGTTCAGCCCTTCGGAACCGGCGGCGTCTCGACGTCCAGGCTGAGCAGCGCGCCGCCGTTGGTCATGACGAACGCGCGCCGGCCATGGGCGGCCGGCGTCATCGCGATGCCGCCGCCGGTGTCGATGCCGTCGATCACGGCCCCGTCCAGCGGCGAGAACAGGAAGATCCCGTACCGCGTGGTCGTCACCAGCAGCGCCCCAGCGAACGGCACCGGGGCCGAGATGCCACCGTCGGGCAGCTCCCGGCGCCAGATCGTGCGGCCGTCCTCGGGATCGATGGCCCACAGGCCGGTCATGCCGGACGACGCGAGGAGCACCTTCCGCTCGGGCACGACCGGGCCGCCGCCGCTCCGAGGCTGGTGCGCCGGCTGGTGCCACAGCACGAGCTCGGTCACGCCGACCGCCGCCTCGTTCACCCAGGCCCGGGTCCCGTTCTCGGCGTCGAGCGCGAAGACCCCGCCCGCGTAGCCCGCCACGAAGACCACGTCGCCCGAGGCGATGCGGCCGAAGACCGGCGTGGTGTCCGTGTCGAGGTACTTCGGCGTCTGCCCCCCCGCGCTCTGCTCGGCCTCGGCCGCCAGATCGACGAGCGCCCACTGCTCGGACCCGTTCTTGAGGTCGTACGCCATCACGACCCCATCGGAGAACGCGGTGTAGACCTTGTCCCGCCCGAGCGCCGGGCCGGCATACCCGGAGATCTCCATCCCGAACGCCGGCGTCCGGTGCTGGTGCCACCGCATCGCGCCCGTCGCGGCGTCGAGCGCGATCAGCGTGTCGTTCGCGTTCGTCACGTAGACCACGCCGTCGCGCAGCACCGGCCGACGCGTGACCTCGGCGTTGGTCATGAAGCGGTAGAGCAGCTTGCCGTCCGAGGCGCGCACCTTGTAGAGCGCGCCATCGTTCGAGCCGAAGTAGACCGTGTCCGACGCGGCGTCGTAGTGCGGCTCGCTCTGCACCGGGCCGAGCGTCTCGAAGCGCCAGAGGACGTCGCTCGTGTCGGCGCGCACCGCGTACAGGCCGTGGTCGCTCGAACCGACGAAGATGCGCCGGTGCTCCACGTCGATCTCGGGGCGGCCACGCTCGTACGCCTCGCCGACCTTGCGCGTCTCGGCGGTGAGGTCGCGGCGCATCGTGATGCCGAGCGCGCTCCCCGGGTGGTGCAGCCACAGCGGCGCGTCCGGCGCCGCGGCGACGCCCAGGTTGCCGCAGCCGCCCAGCGACGCGAGACCCAGACCGAGGAGCGCGACGCCCGCGACGCGGCTAGTGCTGCGCATCGCCCGCCTTCTTCTCCGCGTTCTCACGCGCCCGGCGGATGAGCTGCTCGATCTCCTCCGGCGTCATCGACTGGCCCTTCGGGCCGCCGAACGCGGCGCGGGGCGGCACCGCGGCCGGATCGATCTTGCGCAGCATCTCCTCGACGACCGCCCCGAGGAACTGGAACGAGGGGCCCTCGGTCGACGGCGCCTGGAGCTTCTCGTGCGCGCTCTTGAGCAGCTCCTTCGCCTTGTCGCTCTCGCCCTTGGCCAGGTGGATCCGCGCCTGGTGGTACTGCGCGAGCTCCTTGTAGCCCCGCATGTCGATCGCCTCGAGCTCCTTGAAGGACGCGAGCGCGCCGTCCAGGTCGCCCTTGCCTTCCTTCGCGAAGCCCATGCCCTCGATGGCGCGCCCCTTCACGTCGGGATCGGCCCCGGCGAGCGGCGACGAGACCACCGCGCTGTACGCCTCGAGCGCGTGCGCGTAGTCCTTCTTGTCGAGCAAGACGCCGGCCTGC
This sequence comes from Sorangium sp. So ce406, assembly GCF_051474675.1. NCBI lineage: Bacteria > Pseudomonadati > Myxococcota > Polyangiales > Polyangiaceae > Sorangium > Sorangium sp. So ce406. Next base: position 5,040,493 of record NZ_CP150340.1, read on the forward strand.
CCGAGCTTCGCCAGGATCGCCGCCCCGGAGCCGCCGTGCTCGTCGATGACCTTGTTGTACGCGGCGAGCGCCGTGTCCGACCGCTCGTCAGAGGTCTTGAAGGTCCTCGTGACGTCGAGCTCCTTCTCCTCGTCGGTGCGCGAGTCCTCGGCGAGCACCCTGCCGCGGTCCGCGGCCACCGCGCTCGCGAGCGCCGACGACGACACCGCGTCCTTCTTGTCGGCGCGCGAGAGGTAGAACAGCACGCCGCCGGTCGCGACGAGCGCCGCCAGCGCGCCCCACTGGAGGATGTGGAAGTTCTTCTTGATCCACCGCCCGGCGCCCGTGGTCATGCGGCTGAGCGCGTCCTCGACCATCTCGCCCGGCAGGAGCTGGACCGGGCGGCGCCCGGCGGCCTGCTCTCTGCGGCGCGCGAGCAGCTCCTTCGCGCGGGCGTTCTTGTCCTTGGGCAGCTCCTCGCCCGTCGCCTTCTTCTTGCGACGGCGCGTGGCGGCCTCCTCGCGGCGGCGGGCAGCGCGGTTCGGCGCGGCCTCGACCTCCTCGCCGGCCGCCGCGTCCGCCGCGGCGGGCGCCTCGTCCTCGTCGGCGACGCCGAGCGCCTCGGCGACGCGCTGGGCAGCGTCATCGCCGCGCTCGTCGTCGGCGTCCGTCACCGGAGCGCCGCGAGGTGGCCGCGCCGGGGCCGCCTCCGCCGCCCCGTCGTCGTCGCCATCGCTCCGCGCGGCAGCGCCCTCGTCACCCCGCGCGAGATTCTCTTCGGCCTTCTCTCGGTCCTTGTCCGACACGCGGCGGACTCTAGTCTCGCGGCCTGCGGCGTCAATCTGGCCGGTGAGCCGCGGGCGCTTCATCGCCGGAGCGCGGCGGGGCGCCGGCGTCGCCCGCGTCGCCGGGGGACCAAGGCGCGGGCGGCGGGGGCGGGATCTCGTCGCTCAGCGGGACGACCGCGCACGCGAAGACCTCGACGTTCTGGGTCGCGTAGACCACGAAATCGGCGTAGCTGCCCGGCTGGGCGCCCGTCGCGGGCGGCAGCGCCGCGAACGCCTCGGTCGGCTCGCTCCCCGGCGGGACGACGAGGGTGACCGCGCGGTCCGCGTCGAGCTCCGGCGCGCTGGCCGGGACGATCGACGCGCCGTCCCGCTTCGGCGGGCGCGCGCCGCGCTTCGGGCTGCCGAAGCGCACCTCGCCGGGGCGGCCGTCGTCGGTCCGCGCGCGGCAGAGGACGCGCACGCCCTTGCCGTTGCCGGCCTTCGGGATCACCACGCCGAGCCCCACCCCGCTCTTCGCGAAGCGGCGCAGCCGGCCGAGGTCGCGCTCGCGCGGCCCGCCGAGCAGGTCGAGGATGTCGGCCCGGAGCGCGAAGCCGAGCCCCCCGGGCAGCGGATCGGGCGTGCCCAGCATGCGCAGGAGCGGCGCCCGGAGCTCCGGGCCGGCGCCGAGCTTCACCAGGGCCTCGGCGATCGCGACGCGCGCGGTCTGGTACGGCTCCTGGCTCAGCCGCTCGGCGAGCGCCGGCCGCGCCGCGTCCTCGCCGATCGCGGCGAGCGCGGCCGCGGCGTGCGGGCGGAGCCGCACGTCGCCGAGCGCCGCGATGAGCGGCGGCAGCGCGGCCTTCACCCGGATCTTCGCGAGCGCCTCGACGATCTCGCGCGCCCGCTCGAACGGCGTCGCCTCGGCCGGATCGGGGGCGCCGCCGTCCTGCTCCGCGCCCCGGACCACCTGCCGGAGCCACGCCACGAGCACGTCGTCGCCGCGGCGATCGCCGGCCTCGGCCAGCGCGAGCGCCGCGAGGCGGCGCCACTTGCGATCGGGATCGACGACGAGATCGCGCGTGAGCGGCGCGCCCTCGCCGAGCCGCGTGAGCGAGAGCGCGGCCCAGCGCCGCACCTCGTCGTCCTCGTCGCGCACGAGCGCGAGCCGCAGCGACGGGGCGGCCTCGGCGCGGCGCAGATCGAACAGCACCTCGCCCGCCTTGCGGCGGATCGCCACGTCCGCGTCGTCGAGCAGCGCCGCGACCTCGACCACCGCGTCGGCGTCGCCGGCGATGCCGCGGCGGAGCGCGTCAGGCCAGCCCTTGCCCTCCTTCCGGAGGCCGCGGACCTCGTAGCGCCCGTGCGACGCCTCGACCGCGCGCAGCTCCGACCGCATCGCCGCGAGCTCGGCGGGGCGCAGCGCGGAGATGTCCTGCGCCTGGCGCGGATCGGTCGCCACGTCGTAGAGCGCGCACGCGCCGATCTTGCGCGCGCAGACGAGCCGCAGGGTGCCCTTGGCGAGCAGCGTCTGCGTGTCGGTCTCGGCGAAAGCGAAGCCCGGGAGCGAGGGCGGCGCGCCCGGCGGCGTCACCTGGCCCTGCTCCGCCGCGTCGTCGCCGCCCGCGAGCAGCGGGCCGAGGTCGGCGCCGCGCACGCGCGCCGGCCGCGGGATGCCGAGCCCCGCGAGGACCGTCGGCAGGAGATCCACGAGCTGCACGGGCGCCTGCACCGCGCGCGGCGAGAGCAGCCCGGGCGCGCTCACGATGAGCGGGACGCGCGCCTGCTCCTCGTAGACCGTGGTCCCGTGGTAGCGCCCGCCGTGCTCGCCGAACTCCTCGCCGTGGTCGGCCGTGACGATCACGACCGCGTCCGGACGGCGCTTGCGGATCTCGTCCACGATCGCGCCCACGCCCGCGTCCGCGACGGCGATCTCGGCGTCGTAGCGGTCGATGTCGCGATCGCCGAGCGGGTGCTCCGGGTGCGCCTCGTACGGCTCGTGCGGCTCGAAGAGGTGCACCCAGAGGAACGCGCGCTCGTCCGGCCCGAGCCCGGAGAGATAGCTCCGCACCTGCTCCACCCGGAGCTGCGCGCTCGCGAACTCGATCTTCTGGTACTCGAAATCGAGCGCCCGGTCGCGCAGCGCGCCGAAGCGCTCGCCGTCGATGAAGAACACCGCCGGCGGGTAGAAGCCCGCCGTCTTGTAGCCGTAGCGGCGGAGGTGCTGCGCGAACGTCTCGGAGTCCTCCCCGAGCCCCTGCAGCACGAGCGGGCGGATGTACTTGCCCGTCATGAGGGACGACACGGCGTACGACGTGTGCGGCGTCGGCGTGTAGGCGGCGTCGAAGCGCGCGCCCTCGGCCGCGAGCCGGTCGAGGTTCGGCGTGATCTTCCGGCTGTAGCCGTACGCCCCCACGTGGTCGGCGCGCAGGGCGTCGACGCTGATCAGCACGATGTCGCGCCCGCGCAGGTCGATCGCGTGCCCGCTCGCGCGCTCGTCGAGCGGCGCGGCGTCGAGCGGCTCGGGCGGCGAGAGCACGGCGGCGAGCTCGACCACGTGGCCGAGCAGCGGGCCGTGGGTCGCGTAGATCAGCCGGATGTTGTCCGCGAGCGCGAGCCTGTCCGCCGCGCCGGGCGCGAGCGCCGCGCCGAACGCGAACAGGACGAGGGCGAGCGCCGCCCGCACCAGCCTGGGCGAGCGCCGGTCGCGCTGCTCACGTTGCTCACGCTCACCGCCGTCGCGCGCCGCGCGCACGGGCAGCGCCGGGGTCGCGAAGGTCGCCGCCGCGAGCGTGAGCGCCGCGAGCCCGAGGTGGAAGGCGGCGTAGAGCCGCGGCAGGATGCGCGCGTTCGCGACCTCGAGCAGGACGACCGCGCAGATCGCCGCGAGGAGGAGCCACCGGCCGGCGGCGACGGCGCGCGCTCGCTTCAGGGCGCGGGCGACGCGCGGCGCCGCCGCGAAGGTCGCGCCGGCCGCGACGAGCGCCAGCGCCGCGACGAACGGCGCCCGCCGGCCCCCCTCGAACATGCGGCCGGCCGAGACGCCGAAGCCCACCGCGCCGCCGAAGGCCCCGGCGAGCAGCGCGGCCACGGCGCGGAACCCCGTGCGCTCGGCGCGCATGACGATCTCGAGCACGGCGCCGAGGAGGGCGGCGCACGGCGCCGCGGCGGCGAGCGCGAGCGGCAGGAGATCGCGCGCGGCGCGGCTGAGCTCGTAGGGCCCGACGAGCTCTCGCCACCGCAGGGCGCCGACGACCACGAGCTCGGCGAGCGCTAGCGCCGCGAGCGCGAGGTAAGCGTCCGCCATGCGCCACCCGATCTCGGTCTCCAGCTTCCGCGGCGGGGCCTCGGAGTTCCCGCTCGGGAAGGTGGCGCGGCTCGGCGCCGGCGCCGGCGTGGAGGGCCGCGACGGCCCAGCCTGCGGGCGCGGCGCCGCCGGGGCGCGGTGCCCCGGCGCGCCCTGGACGGAGGCGCCCGCGAGCGCCTCCGCGGCGGCCGTCGCGTCAGGCCGGCTGCTCAGGGCGCCTCGCCCGGAGGGCACGGGCCCCCCCGGGTGACGGCCGGCGCCCCCATGGCCCCGCGGGCGCATCGGAGCGGCCCCGTTGCGAGCGGTCATGCGAAGGTGACTTCGAGGATCTCGTAGGTGCGCGGCCCGGCCGGCATCATCACCCGGACCTCCTCGCCGACCTCGTGCCCCAGCAGCGCGCGCGCGAGCGGGGAGGCGACGGAGATGCGACCGACCTTGAGATCGGCCTCCTCGGGCCCGACGATCTGGAAGCTCTGCTCCTCGTCGGTGTCCACGTTCGCGAGCTTGACCTTGGCGCCGAACTGGACCTTGCTGCCGCTCAGCTTCGACGGATCGATCACCTCGGCGCGCGAGAGCGTCTGCTCGAGGTAGCTGATGCGTGCCACGATCATGCCCTGCCGCTCCTTGGCGGCGTGGTACTCGGCGTTCTCGGAGAGATCTCCGTGCTCGCGGGCTGTTCCGATGTCCTTGACGACCTGCGGGAGGTCGACCTCTTTCAGCCGTCGCATCTCTTCACGGAGCCGCGCTTGCCCCTCGGGCGTCATCGGTACTTTCTCGGAGGACATGGTGGGACGCTTTTAGCATGGCTCCCGGCCGGGAGACGATGGTGCCAGGCCGCGCGGACGCGGAACGACGCGGCCGGCGCCGGCCGCCAGGCCCCCCTACCCCCGCCAGCGCACGATCTTCCGCGGCGGCCGCCGCGCGTGGGCGTCCGCGGACTTCGTCGCGCTCCGGACGAGGGCCGCCGCGGTCCGGGAGAGGTCCTCGGGGCGCGGCCCGCCCGCCGGCACGGCCGCGGCGTCCACCGTCGCCGTGGCCGCGCCGGTCGCCTCGGCGATGCGCACCTCGACCGGGACGTCCGCGTCCGGGAGCCGCACGAGGCCGCGGTAGACGAACTCGCCCGGCGCGCCTCCGGCGTCGGTCTGCTCCAGCACGTAGCGAGCGCCGGAGGACGGCCGACCGGCGGCCTCCGTCACAGCCGCAGCCTCGAGCGCGCGGGGGCCGACGCCGCCTTGGCGGGCGCGCGGCCGGCGCCCATCTCGTCGAGGAACCGGCGCGCGGTCACGGCGAACGGCCCGCCCCAGTCCCGGATGACCGACTCGAACACCGCGCGCGCCTCGTCGCGCTTCTTCATCTTGAGGAGCGTCTCGCCCTTGAGCACGAGCGCCTCCGGGTCGAGCCCGGAGCCCGGGAACGTCTTCAGCGCGTAGTCGATCCGCGCGAGGGCCGCGTCGAAGGCGTCCTCCTTGAGGTAATAGCGCGCCACGTAGAGCTCGTGGCGCACGAGCCGCCCCGTCACGACCTCGAGCATGTAGGCCGCGTCCTCGCGATAACGGCTGCGCGGGAACTGCCGGAGGAACGTCCGGATCTCCTTGTGCGCCTCGATCGTGGTCGCCTGATCGCGCTCCTCGGCCGGCGGCAGGAACACCGTGTCGTCGATGTCCAGGAAGAGCGCCTTCGCCATCCTGTATTTCGCGTACTCGACGTTCCGATCCGTCCGGTGCTCCTGGATGAACGCGCGGTACGCCGAGATCGCCTCGGGGTACTTCCCCTGCTCGAACTCGAGGTCGGCGATCCGGAGATCGGCGAGCCGCGCGTAGCGGCTGTAGGCGAAGCGCCGCTTCAGCTCGGTGAAGAGGGCGCGCGCGTCCTCCCAGTCCTTCGCCTGGAAGGCGGCCATCGCCTCGTTGTACGCGCCGCGCGCGTCCTCGGTGTACGTGAGGGTGGCGGTGCGGCCGTCGTTCAGTTCGAAGTCGCAGCCCACGAGCCCGCCCAGGGCAGCGAGGCACCCGGCGAGGGCGAGGACAGCGGCGGAGGGTCTCATCGAGCACGCCTCGTACCCAATCCGGCGCCGGCGCGCCAGGGCTTCCGCCGCGGAGCCCGGCCGTGGGCGCTTTGCTCCCGCGTCGTGGCGCGCGGCGGAGCTGGGGTATGGTCGACGCCATGCCCGCTTCCTCTCCGGCGTCTCCTCCAGCGGCCCCGCCCCCGACGCTGCACCCGGGCGGCGCCGCCGCGCCCACGGTCCTCGTGGTCGACGACGAGCGCAACATCCGCCGCACCCTCGGGCTCGTCCTTCAGGGCGAGGGGTACCAGGTCGCCGAGGCCCCGAGCGCCGAGGCGGCGCTGGAGCTCCTCGCGCACGGCGACAGCCCCGTCGACCTCGCCCTGGTCGACCTGCTCCTGCCCGGCATGAACGGCCTCGATCTGCTCCAGCGCGTCCGCCAGGACGACGCCACGCGCGAGCTGCCGGTGATCGTCATCAGCGGCCACGCGACCGTCAACGACGCCGTGAAGGCGATCAAGCTCGGCGCCAGCGACTTCTTCGAGAAGCCGCTCAACCGCGAGCGCGTCCTCGTGGGGGTCAAGAACGCGCTGCAGAACTCGCGGCTCGCGCGCGAGGTCGAGGACCTGAAGGCGCAGGTGCAGTCGCGCTACGAGATGATCGGCCAGAGCCCCGCGATGCAGCGGCTGTTCAAGGAGATCGATCGCGTCGCGCCCACGAAGGCGAGCGTGCTCATCACGGGCGAGAGCGGCACGGGCAAGGAGCTCATCAGCCGCGCCATCCACCGGCTGTCGCCGCGGGCGCGGGGCCCGTTCGTCCGGGTGAACTGCGCCGCGATCCCGCGCGAGCTCATCGAGAGCGAGCTCTTCGGGCACGAGCGCGGGGCGTTCACCGGGGCGAGCGGGCCGAAGCGGGGCTTCTTCGAGCAGGCCCACGGCGGCACGCTGTTCCTCGACGAGATCGGCGACATGGACCTCGCCGCGCAGGCCAAGGTGCTGCGCGCGCTCCAGTCGGGCGAGATCTGCCGCGTGGGCAGCGAGCACAGCCGGCACGTCGACGTCCGCGTGCTCGCCGCGACGAACAAGGACCTGTCGCGCGAGGTCGCCGCGCTCCGCTTCCGCGAGGACCTCTTCTTCCGCCTCGCGGTGTTCCCGATCAAGAGCCCCGCGCTGCGCGACCGCATGGAGGACCTGCGCGCGCTCGCCGACGCGTTCATGGCGGCGTTCTGCAACGAGAACGGCCTCAAGCAGAAGGCGATCGACCCGGTGGTGTACGCCGCGCTCGAGCGCCGGAGCTGGCCGGGCAACGTCCGCGAGCTGAAGAACGTGATCGAGCGGGCGGCGATCCTCTCGAGCGACATCGTCACCATCGCCGATCTCCCGGAAGATCCGCACGAGAACCCGTTCGAGGACGACGCGCAGGGGACCGCCGGGGAGGGATCGATCGCGCCGCCGCCGCCCGGCGCGGCCGAGCCGCCCGCGGGCGCGGCCCGCCACGAGCCGGAGCGCCCTCGCCTCACGCTGCGCGAGTTCCGCGACCGCGCCGAGCGCCGGTACATCGTCGAGGTGCTGGCCAGCCTCGACTGGAACATCTCGCGCGCGGCCGTGGTGCTCGGCGTCGAGCGCACGAACCTGCACAAGAAGATCCGCGCGTACGGCATCCAGCGCGGCGAGGCGCCGTAGCGCCGCGCGGGGGGGAACCGTGCGCGCGGCCCCGCCCGCGAGGCCGGCGCTCGGCCTACGCGGCGCCCTCGAGCGCCTTGCGGACGGCGCGGAGGAGCGACTCGGCCGTGAACGGCTTCGCCAGCAGCGGGGCGCCAGGCCGGGCGGCGCGCGGGCCGTCGAGCGCGTCGCCCGTGTAGCCGGACATGAAGAGCACCCTCATGTCCGGCCTGAGCTTCGCGAGGCGCTCGGCGAGCTCGCAGCCCGACATCTCGGGCATCAGCACGTCGGTCAGCAGGAGGTCGATGCGCCCGCGCTGCGCCTCGCAGACGCGCAGCGCCTCGCGCGGCCCGCGCGCCGTCAGCGTCGTGTAGCCGCCCTGCGCGAGGATCCGGCTCGCGAGCGTGACCACCGCGTCCTCGTCGTCGGTGACGAGCACCGTCCCGCCCTCGCCCCGGCCCGGCGCCGCCCGGGCCGCGCGCCCGCGCCGCGAGGCCGCCGGCCGCGCCGCCGCGAGCGGCAGGTAGATCTCGACGCGCGTGCCCTGCCCGGGCTGCGACGCGAGCTCGATGTGGCCGCGCCACTGCTTGACGATCCCGTACACGGTGGCGAGCCCGAGGCCCGTCCCCTTCCCCCGCGGCTTCGTCGTGAAGAACGGCTCGAAGGCGCGCGTCCGCACGTCGTCGCTCATCCCGCTGCCGGTGTCGCGCACGACGAGGCGCGCGTACCTGCCGGGCGGGAGCGCCGGGTGCGCGTCGTGCAGGCTCCCCGCGGCGCCGACGCGCACCGCGCGCGCCTCGATCGACAGCTTGCCGCCCTCCTCCATCGCGTCGCGCGCGTTGAGCGCGAGGTTCATCACCACCTGCTCGAGCTGCCCCGCGTCCGCCAGCACCCGGCAGCCCGAGGGGCCGAGCGCGATCGCGACGTCGACCGCGCCGCCGACCGCGGCGCGGAGCGCGCCGTCCATCCCCCGCACCACGTCCCGCAGGTCGAGCACGACCGGCTGGGCGAGCCCCCGCCGGCTCACCATGAGGAGCTGCCGCGTCAGCGACGCCGCCCGCTGCGCGGCGCGCTTGATCTCGGCGAGGTCCTTCTGGACCGGGCTCTGCTCGTCGAGCTCCTCCATCACGAGGCTCGTGTAGTTCAGGATGATCGCGAGCAAGTTATTGTAATCATGGGCGATTCCGCCCGCTAGCCGCCCCACCGCCTCCATCTTCTGCGCCTGGCGGAGCTCCTCCGAGAGCTCGCGCCGGCGGTCCTCGCTGCTGCGCGATGTCGAGAGATCGACGATGGTCCCGACCACGAGCCGCTCCCCGCCCGCCTCGGTGAGCGCCTCGGTCCGCATCACGCGGACCGCCGAGCCGTCGCGGCGCGTGAGGCAGCTCTCGATGGCGCCGGTCGACGTCGGCTTCGCGCCCGCCACGCACCCGCCGACGACCAGGTCGGCTGCCGCGAGCGCCTCCTCGCGCGAGCCGTAGCCGAGCAGCCGGGCGAGCGCCTCGTTGCAGTCGACGAGGCGGCCGTCGAGCGAGGCGACATAGAGCCCGGCAGGCGAGCCGACCGCGATCAAGGGGCTGTGCTCCACCGGGTCTCTCGACGTTCGTCCGCTGTTCATCGACGCGCCGTCCGTGCAAGGCCGTTCAGTCGGAAGGTAAACCCCGACAACCAGAACTGAAGCGCGGACTCCCCTCGCCTGCAACGCCGTTCACGCCCGCGACGGCGCAACACCGCGGGCCGAACGGCCTGGGCCGCCGCGCAACGTGGGCGGTTTTGTCCTTCTCCGTCTCGACGAACTGGCCTAGACCCTCGCCGCCGGGGCTCGGGCGAGCCCCGAGGAGCGCGATCCATGTTCTTCCTCGACAGCTCCGACCCGGCCGAGATCGGCGAGATGTTCTCCTGGGGCGTGCTCGCCGGCGTGACCACGAACCCCCTCATCCTCTCGCGCGACGCCGGCTGCGTCGACCTCGAGCGGCGCATCCGCGAGGTGCTCTCGGCGTCGGCCGGCCCGGTGTCGGTCGAGCTCACGAGCGAGACCGAGGCGGCGATGCTCGAGGAGGCGCGCGCCTACCACGCGTGGGCGCCCGATCGGATCTGCATCAAGGTGCCGTTCAGCGACGTCGGCCTCAAGGTGACGCACGCGCTCGCGACGCGCGGCGTGCGCACCAACGTCACGTGCGTGATGAGCTTCAACCAGGCGTACCTCGCGGCGCTCGCCGGCGGCGCGTACGTCTCGATCTTCAGCGGGCGCATCCGCGACATGGGCTACGCCGCGACCCCCGTCATCGAGCGAACGCGCGCGCGGCTCGAGCGCGAGCGGCTGCGCGCCGAGATCATCGTCGGCTCGATCCGCCACCTGATGGACGTGAACGAGGCGCTCGACGCCGGCGCGCACATCGTGACCGTGCCGCCCGCCATCCTGCGGAAGATGCTGCACAACCCGAAGACCGAGGAGACGATCCGCGAATTCAACGCCGCCTGGGAGAAGCGTGCTAAGTAGCCGCGCGTGAACGCCGAGCCCGGCCGCGCGCGAAACGAAGGGGAATCTCGAGGGCCGCGCCCTCCCGAAGGCGAGGACGACCCGGCCCCCAGCGCGCCCCGCCCCGCCGCGCCCGACGACGCCGCCGCCCGCAAGTACGCGGTCGAGGAGGTGAACCGGGCCCTCGTCGCGGCCGCCGGCAGGCCGCGGACGGTGCTCGACGTGGGGTGCGGGATCGGGCTCAACGGCGCCGCCGTCAAGCGCACGGGCGCGCGCGTGACCGGGATCGAGATCGCGCCCGGGTCGCGGGCGCGCGCCGGCGCGGTGCTCGACGAGGTCCTCGCTGCGGACATCACGAGCGACGCCGCCGTGCGCGAGGCGCTCGGCGATCGGCGCTTCGATCTGCTCCTGTTCGCCGACGTCCTCGAGCACACGGCCGACCCGCTCGCCGTGCTCTGCCGCTTCCTGCCGCACCTCGAGGAGGACGGCCACGTCATCGTCTCGCTCCCCAATGTCGCGGCCTGGCCGGTGCGCCTCGGCCTGCTCGCCGGGCGCTTCGACTACGAGCCGAGCGGCATCCTGGACGACTCGCACCTGCGCTTCTTCACGCGCGCATCGGCGATCGGGCTCGTCGAGCGCGCCGGGCTCGAGGTGCTCCGCGTCGAGCAGAACCCGATGCTCGTGCGCGCGGCCAAGGGCCTCATCCTGCGCGGCATGGGCGCGGGCGAGGACCCCACCGATCTCGCCAGCTCGCTGCCCTACAAGGCCTACCAGGCGCTCGTCCGCCCGCTGGAGGACGTCGTCGCCGACCGCGCGCCCGGGCTCCTCGCGTTCCAGCACGTGATCGTCGCCAGGAAGCCGCCGCGCCCCCGCCGGATGCGGCTCACCGTCGGCATGCTCACGATGGATGAAGAGGAGAGCGTCGGCGCCATGATCGGCGAGATCAGGAGGGTCGCGCCCGACGCGGAGATCCTCTGCGTCGACAGCTCCACGCGGGACAGGACCCCGGAGATCGCGGCCGGCCTCGGGGCGCGCGTGCTCCGGCAGGTCCCGCCGCGCGGGCACGGCCCGGCGATGGAGCTCCTCATGTACAGCGCCGCCGCCCGGAGCGAGCTGCTCATCTACCTCGACTGCGACTTCACCTACCCCGCCGAGAACATCCCGGTGCTCCGGCGGCTCGTCGAGGAGGAGGGCGCCGACGTGGTGAACTGCGCGCGCACCCGCACGCGGCCCGCGGCCATGCCGGTCCCGAACTACCTCGCCAACCGCGCCTTTGCGGCCATGGCGCACGCGATGCACGGCATCCCTACCTCGGACGTCCACAGCGGCATGCGCGCCTACCGCTGCTCGGTGATTCGCGCGTTCGATTTCGACGGCGAGGGCGACGCGCTGCCCATCGACACGCTGCTCTTTCCGGCCAAATGCGGCTATCGCGTGGTGGAGATGCCCATCGACTACAACGAGCGCGTGGGCACCTCGAAGCTGCGCAAGCTGGCCGGCACGGTGTGGACCATGATTCGCCTCCTGCGCGCGCTCCCCGTGGGCGACCGCCTCGGCGACCGCTACGAGCGCCGCTAGGCCGCGCGGCGCTCGCCGCTCGCGACGCGACGCCGATGCCTCGAAGCGTCACCGCGATGAAGCGATGGCGACGCGGTGCGCCGTCGCCGCTCCCGCGTGGTCATCGCAATGCGGTCGCCTATACTCCGCAGCTTTCAACTCCGGAGGAGGCAAGAGATGCGGTTTCTGAAGGTCGTTTACGTACTAGGTGTGTCCGCGCTGACGGGCGCGGCCGCGATGGCGGGCTGCGGGGGCGACGATCCTGGTGGGACGAGCTCGAACTCGCCCGGGGGCACCGGCGGCGGGCCCAGCGGTGACTGCACGCTGCGCCACCCGGTCTGCACGGCTGTCGCGTCGGACTGCATCGCCGTCCACGACAACCAGGGCTCGACCAGGTTCGGCATGCGCATGGCGCAGCTCACGATCACGAAGCCCGACGTGCTCGCGACCGGCTATATCGCCCGGCTCGTCGCCCAGGGGTTAACGATGAATTTGCCCCTGTGTTACCTGAACGGCACGGGGACCTTCTCCTGGCTCCTCGAGTTCGACACGATGACCGGCAAGCTGCGCACGGGCGGGGCGCTGCCCACGGAGGACCCGCTGGCGGGCTACTGCTTCGCCAACATGACCGCCGGCGAGTTCGAGATCGCCCCGACCGAGATCGACGCGCCCCTGACCGACGGCGCCTGGAGCGGGGAGGCCGAGACGCTCAATGTCCCGATCTTCCTGGAGACGAGCCCGGATCCGATCATCCTGCCCCTGCACCAGGTGAAGCTCACCGACGCGAAGGTGTCGGCGGACAACAACTGCATCGGGCGGCGCAACAGCGAGGGGCTCGACCCGCTCAACGCTTGCCTCCCGGGCCAGGACGGCGACCCGCCCGCGTTCATCAACGGCGGCAAGCTCTCCGCCTACATCACGCTGGAGGAGGTCGACCGGGTGATCGTCCCCGAGGTCAACCAGAGCCTCTGTGTCGTGCTCTCGGGCGATATCGGAGAATACGGAACCGGTGGGGAGCCCAATACCTGCAAGCGCGACGAGAACGACCAGATCGTGCTGAAGGGCGACTGGTGCAGCGCGACAAACTCGGCTGCGACGGACGACTGCGCAGACGCCTATGCGCTCGGCGCCGAGTACGCCGCGAGCGCCGTCAAGATCACCGGTCTCTGTCCACAGTAGCGCTTGCGGGGGGCTCTCCGGGGAGCGTACGATCCGTCGTGGCGTCCTGACGTCCGCGCCCAGCGGGCTCGGCGCTGCGGGTCGTGCTCTTCGGAGGGTTCCTTATGCCCCGCGTCATCAAGCATTTCTCCTCCATCCTTGTCCTCCTTGTCATCGCCGGATGCGCCGCTTCGGGCGGCGGGTGCGCCGGCTGCGGAATGACCCCCCTCCCCGCCGGCTTCAAGCCCGCGGACCGCATCGAGAACGCCGGCGCGGCCCGGCTCACGCAGTCGGGCATCGAGTTCCTCGAGCAGAACCTGGGTGTCCTCGGGCGCGCGCTGCTCGGCGGCGGGGAGAGCGGCGTGATCACGTTCTCCGTCCCCCGGACCCCGGGCTCCGTTCTCGGCGGCATCATCGATTACACGCTCTGTCCCGGCGGGGCCGATCCCGCGTCGACGCCGCCGACATGCACGGCCGAGATCGACGTGGGGCGCGCGGCGCTGCAGATCCAGCCCAAGGCGCCGCACAACCTGGTCATCGGGGGGCCCCTGCCCGTACGAATGCAGAGCCTGCCCATCTTCCTGGACGGCGGCATCCTCGGCGAGAGCACCCAGTACGTCACCCTCAACGGCAACGACGCATGCCCGCCCGCCGAGCAGACCTTCACGAACATCGATGTCGAGGTCGAGCTCTCGGTCGAGATCGACGTCAACCCGCAGCACTCGCGGCAGGGCTACTCGCGGGTCAAGGTCGTTCGGCTCTCGATCGACGAAGATCAGCTCGAGTCGAGCCTGCACCTCGACTGCGGCGGCACGTGGGTCGGTGATGCCCTGGATTTCGTGAAGCCGATCATCACGAGCTTCATGGGATCGATGTCCGACACGCTGAAGGCCCAGCTCGACCAGCAGCTCTGTCTGAAGGCGGATCCGACGCTGGACCCGGCCTGCCCCGACGGCACGAACAACATCGGCGGCGTCTGCCGCTACGGCACGCAGGCGACCGACGAGTGCGCCTCGATCCTCCTCGGCGTCGAGGGCCACCTCGACCTCGGCCGGCTGCTCGCCGGGATCTCCCCCGGCACGCAGGGCGGGTTCGATCTCCTGCTCGCCGGCGGCGGCACGAGCGAGCGAGACGACGGCTCCGATCTCACCTGGGGCGACCTCAACCCCGTGGGCAACGGCCTCACCCTCGGCCTCTACGGCGGCGCCGAGCCGGTGCCGATCTCGAAGTGTGTGTCGCTGTCGGACCTGCCGCTGCCGGCGGGGATCCCGATTCCTGATGAGCTCGTCGCCAACACCGTCTCCGGCTGGCCCGCCGGTCTTCCCGGCCCACACATCGGTCTCGCGATCTCAGAGCGCTTCGCGAATTATGCCTTGAACGGTCTATACAACAGTGGATTCCTCTGTCTCGGGATCTCCACGGAGACGGTGCCTCTCCTCAACTCCGGCACGCTGGGGCTCCTGGCGTCGTCGGCCAAGGACCTCGCGCTGCAGCGCGAGTCGCAGCAGGTCGCGCTCGTCGTCCGCCCGCAGACGCCGCCCCGGGTGACGTTCGGGAACGGCACGAGCGCCAGCGACGACCCGCTGATCCGCATCCAGCTCGAGCAGGCGAGCTTCGATTTCTACATGTGGTCGCTCGACCGGTTCATCCGGTTCATGACGGCGACGTTCGACGTCGACGTGCCCATGAACCTGACGGTCACCCCCGAGGGGCTCACGCCGGTGATCGAGGAGCTGACGGTCACGAACGGCAAGGTGACCAACAATGGGCTGCTCCGGGAAAATCCGGAGTCGATCGCGGACGCGCTGGGCGGGCTCCTCAGCAGCCAGGTGGGCCAGCTCATCGGCGGCGGCCTGCCGGCGATCGACCTCAACGGGCCGCTCTCGGGGCTCGGGCTCTCGCTGGTCGTGCCCGAGTCGACCGACGGCGCCGGCTCCCCCGGCCTGCGGAAGCTCACGAAGGGACAGGACAATTACCTCGGCATCTTCGCGGCGTTCGGCATGCCGGCGCAGCAGCGCGCGATGAAGAGCGAGACGGGGGCCGAGCTGAGCCGCAAGGAGGTGCGGGCCGAGGGGCTCCGCCTGCCGACGATGACGCGCGACAACGGGCCCACGGCGCGGCTCGTGATGAGCTCGCCGCTCGACGACGGCACCCGGGTGGTCGAGTACTCGTACCGGGTCGACAGCGGCGTGTGGCGCCCGTTCACGCGCGAGCGCATCGTCGATCTGCGCGACGACTGGCTGCGGCTCCCGGGGCGCCACGTGATCTCGGTGCGGTCCCGGATCGCGGGCGACCCGCTGTCGCTCGATCCCACGCCGGCGACCGTGGAGATGGTGGTCGACGTCGAGCCGCCGGTCATCTCGGTGGGCGCGGCGGTGGACGGCCACGTGCCGCTCGAGGTGCGCGACATGGTCTCGGACGCGGACCGCGCGAAGGTGCGCGTGCGGATCGACGGCGGGGCGTGGTCGCGGTGGGCGACGGCGGCGGAGATGCGGACGGTCGACGTCGGCGACGCCGTCGACATCGAGGTCGAGGCCGTGGACGAGGAGGGCAACGTCGGCACGGCGCGGCAACCGATCCTCCGCGGTCGCATGCCCATCGATCCGGCGGGCTGCGGCTGCGTCGTGGCCGGCGGCCCCAGCCAGGGGCCGTCAGGCGGCCTCTGGCTCGGCCTCGCGGCCGCCGCCGCGATCGTGCGGCTCGCGCGGCGCGGCGGCGCCCCGCGCGAGGCGACCCCGCGCGACGCTGGACGACGCGCGCGCCGCGCGCGACAAGCGCATGCCGTGCGGGGCGCGCTCGCTGGCGTCGCCGTGACCGCGCTCCTCGGCTCGCACGCCGGCTGCTCGTGCAGCGACGAGCCGGCCGTCGAGAGGCAGGAGTGCGTCGCGCCGGACTGCATGACGCTGCAGCACGGCCTGATCGGGGCCTACACGTCGGTCGCGGTCGCGCCCGACAAGCGCACGGTCTGGGTCGCGGGCTACGCGGAGGCCGACTGGCACAACGCCTTCCAGTGGGGCGACCTCGTCGTCGGAACATGGGACGGCGAGGCGGTCGCGTGGGAGGCGATCGACGGGGTGCCCACGGAGCCCGAGGTCGACCCGACCCGGTTCGACGTGAACGGGTTCCGCGGGGGCCAGGTCGACCCCGGCGAGGACGTCGGCCTCTGGACCTCTATCGCGGTGGGCCCGGACGGCGAGCCGGCCGTCGCGTACTACGACCGCACGAACCGCGGGCTCAAGTTCGCGCAGAAGCGGGGCGACGCGTGGGTCGTGAGCTCGGTGCAGCAGGCGGCGAACAGCGACATCGGTCGCTACGCGAAGCTCCTCTTCGTGAAGGGGCTGCCCGTCATCGCCTACCTGGCCATGGAGCCGGGCGAGGACGGCGCGGTCACGTCGAGCGTGCGGCTCGCGACCGGAGAGAGCGCCACGCCGCAGGAGGGCGCGTGGCGGTTCGAGGACGTCGCCACGGACGAGGCGACGCCGTGCCGCGAGTTCCTCTGCGGCGGGGGGATGAAG
This sequence comes from Sorangium sp. So ce406, assembly GCF_051474675.1. Taxonomy (NCBI): domain Bacteria; kingdom Pseudomonadati; phylum Myxococcota; order Polyangiales; family Polyangiaceae; genus Sorangium; species Sorangium sp. So ce406. Next base: position 5,056,915 of record NZ_CP150340.1, read on the forward strand.
TGCATCCGGACCACCGGGCGCTGCGAGAAGCCCCTCGCGGGCAGCGACTGCGAGCCGGCGTGCGCCTCGGGGCAGGCGTGCATCGACGAGGGCGGCTCGCCGGTGTGCGCCGTGGTCTCCGACGGGAGCCGGACGGACACGTACCCCGACGCGATCGGCGACTACATCGCCATGGCGCCGGACGCCGCGGGCGGGTTCGGGCTCGCGTTCTACGATCGCATCCACGGCAACGTGGTGATCGCGTCGAGGGCGATGGGGGAATGGCGGACCCAGATCGTGGACGGGGCGACGCCGGACGGGGCGACCGACACGGGCGACGTGGGCATGGGGACCTCGCTGTTCATCGATCGCGCGGGGGACTGGCACCTCGCGTACGCCGATGGCCGCTCGGAGGGGCTGCGGTACGCGCGGGTGAAGGGCGGCACCGACGTCGAGGCGGCCGAGGTGGCGGACGACGGGCTCGGGATCGAGGGGGTCCCCTTCGAGGACGGGCAGCACCTCGTCGGCGACGACGCGAACGTGTTCGTGACGCCGTCCGGGGAGGTGCGGATCAGCTACCAGGACGCGACGAGCGGTACGCTGCGGCTCGCGATCGGGACGAAGAGCGGCGACGGCCATAGCTGGTTCGTGCGGGCGATCGAGCAGCAGGGGTTCGCGGGCGCCTTCTCGCGGATCGTCGAGGTGAACGGGCGGCTGCTCATCGCGAACTGGTGGCGCGTCGGCGGGCAGACCACCAAGGGCGACGTGGCGTTCGTCGCCCCCTGAGCGAGCGCCGGACAGGCGCGCGTGCGACGCGGGACGCCGCGCGCCGAATCCCGCCCGAACCGTGCGGCCGGTGGATCGCCCTTGATCGGGCGATCGATCGGCTGACTATGCTCGGGCGGCGCGCCGGGCGCGCGGCTTCTGCAGCGGTCTGCAGGTGGAGCGAAGCGTCACAGGAAAGGCTTGGGACCATGAAATCGACGGGACGAACGAGCAGCAAGGCGGTGGGCAACGCATCCCCTCCCGGCTCCGCCGGGGCGCTGAACGAGGGCGACGCGCAGACGCGGCGCGCCCCGTCGCGACGGAAGATCGGCATCCTGTTCACCTCGTGCGTGGTCCCCGCCGCGTCGGCCGTCGCGGCGCTGCACCTCGCCGGATGCTGGCCGCTGTCCTACTCCGAGCGATGCGAGGACGACGCCAGGTACTGCACCCCCGACGGGACCGGCGGGGGTGGGGGCACCACCCAACCCGACCCCACCTGCGACGTGGATCCGACCCAGGATCCGAGCGCGGTGAGGGACCAGTGCGCGGTGTTCGCGCGCGCGGGCGCGGCCGGAGGCGACGGGACGAAGGCGAGGCCGTACGGGTCGCTCGCGGATGCGATCGAGAACGCGAACGGCAAGCGGGTGCTGGCGTGCTCGAGCGGTGAGTTCAAGGGGAGCGTGACGGTCGGCGTGGCGGCCGAGGTGATCGGCGGCTTCGACTGCGACGCGGACTGGACGTGGAGCGCGGAGGCGCAGAGCATCATCGAGGGCGACGCGAACAAGGCGGCGCTCACGCTGACGAAGGGCGCGAGCGGCGCGAAGCTGCGGAGCTTCAAGATCGTCGCGGCCGACGCGACGGTCGCGGGCGGGTCGTCGATCGGCGTGGCGGTCGACGAGATCGACGCGGAGCTCTCGAGCGTCGCCGTGGTCGCGGGCAACGGGATGGACGGCGCGAGAGGCGAAACGCCGACGGCGGGGTCGGACGGGGCGCGCGCGCCGGATGACGTCTCGAACGCGTGCGTCGGAACGGTCTACGGCGGTCTGCCGGGCGCGACGACATGCGAGGATGGCGAGACGAGCGGCGGCGTCGGCGGGCTCGGCGGCATGCCCGCGACGGACGGCGGCAACGGCCAAAAGGGCCAGGACGGAGCACCCCTTCCGACAGAGAACCCCGACGGGAACGGCCTCGGCGGCGCCGGACAGGCGGTCGCGCAGGCCAACTGCGCGCGCGGAAAGGACGGCGCGCCCGGGGCACGCGGCGACTCCGGTGACCCCGGCATGGGGACCACGCTGACGCTTGCGGGTCCCGCCGGAGGCAACGGCACGAGCGGCATGGGCGGGGTGCGAGGTCAGGGCGGCGGCGGCGGCGGCGGCGCCAAGGCAGGACAGTTCTGTGCGGCCGGAGGGGGCACCTTCGCCGACGGCGTGGGCGCCAGCGGCGGCGGCGGCGGGGCCGGCGGCTGCGGCGGCAAGGCGGGGACCGGCGGCAAGGCCGGGGGGTCGAGCATCGGGATCCTCAGCCTCGGGACCAGCCTGGTGCTGACCGACGTGACCGTCGCCGTGGGCAAGGCGGGCAACGGGGGCACGGGCGGGGATGGAAGCCCTGGTGGGTTGGGCGGCATGGGTGCCAACGGCGGGGCACGTGTCCAGGTGTCCGGCTCGATTCAGGGTTGCGCAGGAGGCATGGGCGGAACGGGCGGCGACGGCGGCCCCGGCGGCGGCGGCCGAGGCGGCCACGCGGTGGGCATCGCCTATGCGGTCACGCCGACCCAGGCTCCGGCGCTGAGCGTCGTGGAAGGCACGGCCGGCGCGGGCGGCGCCGTGGGCCGCGAAGGCCCCGCCACGAGCAACGGCGCGCCGGGCGTGAGCGGCGCGTGCTGGGACTTCGGCGCGAACCAGAGCTGCCCGCAGCAGTGAGCCGCGCGGCGGCGCGATCAGGTGCTCAGGGAGGCCGGGCCGATCTCCGCGGTCGCCGGGCCCCTCACGCGCGCGCGCTCGGCGGCCACGAGCTCGAGGAGCTCCTGGAGGCTCGCCTGCCCGCTGTCGAGCAGCGCGCGCATCGCGCCGTCCACGGTCCCCTGCGCGCGCGCCAGGCGGGGAGCGCTCTCCCCGCCCTCCCGCGCGATCAGCATGTCGTGCAGCATCCGCCTGAGCCCCGCCATCGCTTCGGTCTTCGAGCGCATCGCCATCACCTCGCCCCCCTCGGCTAGCGGAGGCGGCGCGCTCCGGCCAACTTTCAGGCGCGCGGCAGCCTGCCCAGCGCGAGGTCCGCGGCGGCGCGCTCGACGCCCGCGAGCGCCACGGCCGGGCCTTTCCGCGGGACGAGCACCACGCGGCAGCGGCCGCGGGTCGCCGTCTCCAGGTGCGACAGCCCGAAGTCGAGCGCCGCGCCGAAGGCGAAGACGAGCGCGCCCATGCCGAGCAGCTCCGGGGAGCCCGCCCGCGCGCCGTCGACGAGCAGCGACACGCCGAGGTACGTCCCCAGCCCGAGCGCGACGAGCCCCGCGTAGAGGCCGAGCCGCGGGTAGCGCACCTCGCGCGTCGCCCGGAGCAGCGCCTCGACCGGGATGTACGTCTCCTGCTCCCGCAGCGCCCGGCCGAGCAGCTCGGTCCGGCTCCGGATGGTCACGCCCCGCGGCCCGACCTCGATCGCCGCGGGCCGGCGGTACCGCAGGAGGAACCGCCCGGCGAGCCGGCCCGCGTGCATGACCAGCAAGATCCCGGTCGCCGCGAGCAGCACGAGCGCCACCGGCCCGCGCGGCGGCGGCGAGAGCTCGCCCGCGAGCCGCGCCGGAGCCCCGCCCTCGAGATCCGATGCGCCGGCCGCCCAGGCCTCGTCCGGGCCCGCGCCGTCGGCGCCCGGCGCGCGGCTCGGCCGCCGGCCGGGCGACAGCGCGTCGCGCAGCAGCGAGCGCACGATGGGGTCGCGCACCTCGTCGACCAGCGCCGCGGCCTCGGCGCGCGCGGCCGGCGAGGCGCTCCCGCGCAGCGCCGCGGCGGCGATGATCGCGCCCGCGCGCCCGAGCTGCGGCAGCGCGCCCTGGTCGGCGCGCCGCACCAGCGCGGCGACCGCGCGCCAGAGCCCCGCGGCGCGCTCGCCCAGCGCGGCGTCCAGCGCGGTCAGCGCGTCGACGGACGTGTACGTGGCCAGCCACACGAGGGCCTCGGCGACGCGCCCCTCGGCCTCCGGCCCCTCGGGCGGCGAGAGCGCGACCCCGCGCGCGAGGAGCGTGGCGAGGAGCACCCGGGTCGCGCTCCCCGCGCCCTCGCTGGTGCCGCGCTCGAGCGCCCGGATCACGTTCCCGAAGCGGGTCTCCGCGTCGGCGGCCGACAGGCCCGCCCGGTCGACGAGCTCCGCGAGGCCGCCCTCCAGGGTCGTCCGCCGCTCGTCCGCGGCGGCGAAGGCCGCTGTATGCACGACCCGCGCGAGGTCATCGCCATGAGGGTGACCGGCAAGCTCATCGAGCACGGCGTGCGGAGAGTGTTCGGGCGTCATCGGCGCGGGCTGGTCGGATTAACTGAACGCCGCCTCTTTGGCTAGTGTTCCGAGCGGCCTGGCCGGCGGCCCGCGCGGAGCAGCGCCGCCCGCGCGTTCCTTCTTCTACGACTTCCTTCTACTTCTGCCGGGCGCGCGCCTGATCCCGGAGCGCCTGCTCCACGAAGCCCATGATCAGCTTGAGCTGCCGGTTGGTGACGTGGAGCTTCGACCAGATGACCTTCCCGTCGGTGTTGAAGGTGACCTCATCCACCACGTCGATCCGCGTGATCCCCAGGTTGATGGTCCGGAGCGCGTTCAAGGTCCTCGTGAGCTCCTGCGCGTGCTCCAGCGCTTTTTCAGCGGATTCATCGCCCGCCGTGAGCGCGAGGTCGGCGCCCCCGTCCTTGGTCGGCGTCACGGTGAGCCGCATCCACGCGAGGCTGCGCGGGAGCGCCTGGACCCCGCGGAACGCGTTCGCGGGCGTGAGCATCGAGATCACGATGCCGGCTGCCGACGATTTATTGAAGCCTTTCATGGACTTCAACTTGGACAGTTGATCCTCTTCATCAGCAGGGAGGACCACGAGCAGCCGCCGGTCCGGGACCATCGCGAAGATGCGCTCGCTGCGCTCGGCGGTGGCGCGGGCGGCGGGGACGGGGGCGTCCTCGATCCACGACCCGTTCGACCGCTGCACGATGACGTCGACGGCCGCGCGCATGGTCTCCTCGGGCGCGCGGTAGTCCATGACGGCGACGACCTTGCTGGAGTCGCGGAGCTGCGGCCCGGCGATGAGGAGGTGGTCGATGTCCCGGATCGGGTCGACGCCGGTGTCGCTGAAGAACGACTGCCACTGCGGGATGGTCGTCAAGATCCGGCCGAACCATTCCCCGAGCTCGTGGGTGCGCAGCCGGTCGCCGGCGATGAGCACCTGCACGTTCGGGTCCTTCGACGCGAGCTTGCCCGGCGCGCCCGCGGCGCTGAGCGGCGTGCGCAGGTTCGGGGACTCGCTCTCGTCGCCCGTGCCCCCGTCGCCCGCCGCGTCCGGTCCCGCGTCGCTCGGCGGCCTGCGGCGCGGCGGCGTGGGCGCGCCCGCGTCCGGCGCCTCCGGCGCGGCGCTCGCGGAAGCCACGGGGGGCGGCGGCGCGGGCGGCGGCGTCGAGGGCGCCGCGGCGCCCGCCCCCGAGGGCGTGGCCTCGGCGCCGGTCGCGGAGGGCGCCGCCGCGACAGCGCTCGGGTCGTCCGCGAGGAGGTCGAGGTCGATCGGGACGATCGTCTCGCCCGCGTCGTAGTCGGTCAGCTCGCCTCGCAGCGCGAACATCGCCTCGAGCCACGAGAACAGCGGGGTCGGCAAGAACGGCAGGTGCAGGAGCAGCGCCACGGCCGCCGCGGTCGCCAGCGCGCGCCTCGAGGCGGCGCGCACGAGCGGGACGACCCCCGCTCCCCGGCCCGCGCGCGGGGCCGTCGTCGTGTTGTTCGAGCCACGCACCGGGGTCCGTTCCGCCACGGCGGTACCCTAGCAGCAGCCGTCCGAACGGCATCCGGGCCGCGGGCGCCGGCCTCGCCGCGCGCCGCGCCTGCGTGGCATGTCCTTCGCTCCCTCGCGATGTCGCCTGCCGCAGCGTCCGCCCTCGCGAAGTCGCGGGGGCGCGCTCCGCAGAGAAGTGGATCGACACGTGAGCGACCAGGTACTAAGACCGCCGAGCCGACCCGACCCGACGGGTCGATCACCAGAACGCGAGGATCGGGACGGCCGGTCCTCGCCCAACGCTGTGGATGCGATGAACCGCTCTCAGGCGCCCCGCCCCCGCGGGCAGAACGACCTCGCACGACCGCAGGGCAGCGGCAACGTCCGCACCCGCGACGCGCGGAAGCCGCAACCTGCGCCGGACCCCGGCCGCGCTCCGGGCGGTGGCGCCGCGCGCGCCTCGATCGTCTCCAGCGCGCTCGGGTTCGTCGCCGCGGCGGCCGTCGCCGGCGCCGCGGCGTGGGCGAGCGGCTGCCAGGGCGAGGCGCCTCCCGGCCCGTCCACCGAGGGCCACCCGCCGCGCGAGCGGACGACGTCCCTCCCGCGCCCGGCGCCCACGTCCTCGGCGCGCGCGACGGCGTCCGCCGAGGCCCCCAAGGAGATCGCGAGCGCCGAGCCCTCCGCGGCCCCGGCGCCCCCCGAGCCCGACAAGCCCTACACGGGGCCGCTGCTCGGCTCCATCGTGCCGCAGGCGCCGGTCTACCCGACGATGGAGTTCTCCAAGCAGCGGCTCGGCTACATCCGGCTCGGCGGCAAGGTGCCGGTCGATCCGAAGCCGATCAAGGGCGGGAGCTGCGCCAAGGGCTGGTACCGCCTCCTCGACGGCGGCTACGTCTGCGGGAGGTCGGCCACGACCGACCTGTCGAACCCCCAGGTCCGCCTCGGCATCACGCCGCCGAACCTCGACGACGTGCTGCCGTACAAGTACGCGTTCAACACGACGCACGGCACGCCGCTCTACCGCTCCGTCCCCTCGAAGGACGAGATGGCGCGCTACGAGCCGTACCTCGAGTCGTCGAAGCGCAAGAAGAAGGAAGAGCAGCGGCAGCAGGCCGAGGAGTTCTACGAGCAGACCGAGAAGGAGGTCGCCGCCGAGGCGGCCGCGCCTCGCCCCGCGGCGACCCCCGAGGCGGTGGCGAGCGCCGGCGCGGCCCCCGCCGTGACCGCGGTCGCCACGGAGGCTTCCGCGGCCGAGGACAAGGCGGCCGCCGTCGCCGCGGCCGCGTCGCTCGGCATCGCCCCGGCGCCCGTCGAGGAGCCCGAGAAGCCCTGGTGGGAGAACGTCGACGACAAGGGCCGACCGCTCAACGTCACGCTCGCCGATCTCGACAAGGACGCGGACTCCACCGTCGCGAAGCGGATGGTGAAGGGCTTCTTCGTCGCGGTCGACAAGACCTTCGGCTGGAACAGCCGGAGCTGGTACAAGACGACCGCGGGCCTCGTCGCGCCGAGCGACCGCATGTACATCATCAAGCCGCCGACCTCGCAGGGCATCGACTTCCCCGAGGGCGCGAAGGCGGTCGGCTTCATCCTCTCGAAGACGTCGAGCAAGTACCAGTTCGACGCCGAGATGAAGTCCGTGTCCGTGGCGGGCTCGCTCGAGCGCTTCGCGGCGTTCGGCCTCACGGGCGACGTGCACAAGCACAGGTCGGTCGTGTACCGGAAGACGACCGAGGGCTGGTGGATGAAGGGCGCCGACGGGACGTACACCGACGTCGGCAGCCCGCCGCCGGACCTCGCGCCGGGCGAGAAGTGGATCGACGTGAACCTGTCGCGCAAGACGCTGGTCGCGATCGAGGGCGACAGGCCGGTGTTCGCGGCGCTCGTCTCCCCGGGGAGGCGCTCGAAGGACAAGAAGAAGGACCACCCGACGCCCACCGGCGTGTACCGCATCCGCGAGAAGCACATCGCGACGACGATGGACGGCGACGGGACGGTCGCGGGCGACCTTCCGTACAGCATCGAGGACGTGCCGTACGTCGCGTACTACGACGGGTCGTACGCGCTCCACGGCGCCTTCTGGCACGGCAACTTCGGCCGGGAGATGAGCCACGGCTGCGTGAACCTCTCGCCGCTCGACGCGAAGAAGGTCTTCTTCTGGAGCGAGCCCAGGCTGCCCCGCGGCTGGCACGGCGTCTGGGCGACGCCGGAGAACCGCGGCACGCTCGTCTCCATCCACGAGTGAGCGGGCCGCGAGCGAGCGGGGGCCGCCCCTCCCCCGCCCTGGCGCTCCGGCGCGCCGGGGCGGGCTCGGCCACCGGCCGCCCCTCCTGATGAAGCGCCGCGCAGGGCGCTGGAAATCCGGGCAAGTCGTGCCCGGAACAGCTTGAACGGTTGCTTTGACAGGGCTCCCTCTTGACTCGGGGGCCCCCTTCGCACACTTGTGGAGCCGCCATGGACCAGTTCTCGGCGCACCTCGACCGCGGGTGGGATCTTGTCCAGCGCGGGGACACGCGCGGAGCAGAGGCGTCGGCCCGACGGGCGCTCGAGCTCGATCCGAACTCGCCGGAGGCTCACAACCTGCTCGGCTTCGTCGCCGCCCTCGAGGGCGAGGGCGAGGAGGCGATCGAGGCGTACCGCCAGGCGATCGCCCTCGACGACACCTACCTGGAGGCGATGCTCAACGCCGCCGAGGTGTACATCCACCCGCTCGGCGATTTCGATCAGGCGATCGAGATGTGCGACCAGGCGCTCGATCTGGCCGAGGTCGACGAGGAGATCATCGACGCGCTCCTCCTCAAGTTCGACGCGTTGCTCGGCAAGGGCGATCTCGACGAGGCCGCGCAGGTCGCCGCCCGGATCCCCGAGGGCCCGTACGACAACCCGAACCACACCTTCCTCGTGGGCCGCGCCTTCTACGAGATCGGCCAGGCCGACAAGGCCGCCGCGCTCATCGAGGAGGCGGCGCTCAAAGATCCGCGCCACGCCGAGGCCCACTACTACCTCGGGCTCATCCGCGACGAGCGGGGCGACGTCCGCGGCGCGACGCAGGCCTTCCTGCGCTCGCGCGAGCTCGACGTCGAGCTCGGGATGCCGCCCTGGGCGCCGAGCCGCGACGGCTTCATGACGCTCGCCCAGAAGACGATCGCCGCGCTGAACCCCGTGCTCCGGCGCTACGTCGAGGGGGCGGAGCTCTACATCTCCGACGTGCCCGGGATGGAGCTCGTGGCGGAGGGGGTCGATCCCCGCGCGCTGGTCCTCCTCGACGGCCTCAACGCCGACGAGCGCGAGCGGGGTCTCCGTGGCAGCGCCGAGGTCCACCCCTGCGCGCGGGTCTTCGTCTATGCCCTCAACGTCGCGCGCCTCGCGGGCAGCATCGAGGCGCTCGACCGCGAGATCAACCTCGCGCTCGAGCGCGAGATCACCGCGACGTTCCTCGAGGCCGAGCAGAACGAGCGGACAGAGAAAGAGCTGAACTGACGGCCGCGGGCGCTCGCCGCCCGCGCGCGGTCGAGCCGTGTGCAGGGGCCGAAGCGGGCCGCGGGCGCGCTTTGCCGCCGCTTCAAGGCGATCGGCGAGGCGGCTCTCTCACGTCGGGGGACCTCGCGCGCCGCGCGGGGAGCCCGAGGGCGCCGCCTACTTCCACTTGATGGCGGTGATCTCGGTGCTGATGCCGGGGGACGAGCGGATGACGACGGAGCTCATCAGCCGGTGCACGGCGCCGAGGCCGACGCCGAGCCCCTGACCGGGCATCCTCGGCGTGAGCCGCGCGGAGCTCGACGAGGACGGGCTGCGATCGCTCTTCGGGCCGACGTCCTCCAGCAGCGCGATCCGCGGGTCCAGGCCGGGGCCGGAGTCGCGCACGATCACCTCGACGCCCCAGCGGCCGCCGCCCGCCGCCGCCTCGTCGCGGATCGCGCGGATGCTGATGCTGCCGCCGCCGCCGTGGCGCACCGCGTTCGACACGAGCTCGGCGATCGCGATCGCGAGCTCGTGCTGCGCGCGCTCCGACAGCCCGGCCCAGCGCGCGATCTGCGCGCCCTCCGCCGCGCAGGCGAAGCGATCCTCCTCGCGCGTGACCGGGATGCTGAAGACGGGCGGGGTGCGCTGCGTCACGCCGAGGCCCTGTTGTCGCGGAGCACGGCGACGACGCACGTCGCGTCGTCGAACGACTTCTTGTGGACGTCGACGATCCGGCGCGCCATCACCTCCGGGTCGAAGTCGCGGAACGCCGCGAGATCGAAGCCGCTGGCGACGCCGTCCGAGTGCAGCAGGACGACATCGCCGGGCGAGATGGGGAAGCGGAAGCTCCGGAGCCGCCGCACGCGCCGGCCGAGGATCCCGGCGGAGCAGAAGATCGGCATGGCGGTCCGCGTGATCGCCTTCATCGCGATGTTGCCGACGCCCGAGAACTCGAGCTCGCCCGCGCTCTCGTCGATGCGCAGGAGCGCCGCGGCGGCCCCGCGCGTCGACGCGATGTGCTCTCCGGCCCCGGTCAGGAGATCCTCGAGCGGCATCGACGCGTGGTCCTCCACGTAGCGACAGAAGGCGGACGCCGCCTGCGCGGCGAGGGGCCCGTGCCCGAGCCCGTCCGCGAGGCCGATCAGCACCCAGGGAGGCTGCCGGACCACCACCGCCTCGTCGCCGGCGACCTCCTCGCCGGCGGCGACGCAGCACGCGGTCCCGATGGCGACCGTCATCCGAGGTACTTCCTGACCGTCACGGTCGTGCCCGCGCCGGGCGCCGTCTTGACGTCGAACGCATCCATGAGCGCCTTCGTTCCGCGGAGGCCCGCGCCCATGCCGTGGCGCGAGCGGTACTTGCCGCTCAGGATCTCCTGCAGGTTCGAGATCCCCGGCCCGTGGTCCTGCGCGATGATCTCGATCGCGCGCATCGGCGAGGTGAGCGAGCGGACGATGATCTGCCCGTTGCCCGCGTACCTGACGATGTTACGCCCGAGCTCGGAGATCGCCGTGACGATCTTCGTCTGCAGGACGTCGCTGACGAGGTGCTCGATGCAGAGCTCGCGGCCCGCGGACCGCGCGCGCAGCACGTCCTCCTCGTTGCGCACGTCGATCGTGATCTCGCGCGGCGCAGGGGCGGCGTGATCGAGCTCGCCGAGCTCGGTGATGCACCGATCGAGCTGCGCCTGGTCGCGGACGAACAGCTTCACCCCGCGCTTGACCTCGACGAGCAAGCGCCGGAGATCGCCCTCGCGCGCGTAGAGCGGATCGACCTTCGCCTGCCGGATGCCGCAATCGATGACGCTCTTCCTCACCGCGGGCGAGAGGAACTGCGCCAGCACCGTCTCGATCTGATCGGTGATCGAGCGGCCGACGATCTGCGGCGTCGGGGGCGCAGGGCCGCGCGCCGACTGCGGCGAGCCAGGCATGCGCGTCGAGACCGGTCCGCCGGACCGGCTCGAAGGCGGCCCCGTGGCGCCGCCGCTGGAGGGCGGTCCGTCACGAGGAGGGATCTTCATGCGACACCTCGTTCGTGAGCTCCGGCGGCATCAGGTCGTCCTCCGCGGACGGCGCGAGCATCTCGACGGCGCGCTCCAGGTTCAGCGCCGTCACGACGCCAGGGATCTCGAGATCCATCTCCACGAGGGCGATCGCGACCGCGGGGCGCAAGCCGCACACCGCCGTCCGGACGCCCATCAGCCGGGCCGTGAGCGCGATGTCACGGATGGCGCGGGTGAGATAGCTGTCGAGAATCTCGACACCGGAGAGGTCGACGATGAGGCCGCGGGGCGATCGCGCTTCGATCGACCCGGTCACGTCGTCGCGCAGCTGCTCGACCTGTCCGTCGGTGAGCCCGCCCTGCACCGAGACGATTAAATTCCCGAAGAGGCCCACGATGGGGACCCTACCCGCTTGCATCAAGTGGACGTCTCCTTCCTCGCGCTGAGCTGGAGCTGTGTCGTGTTCATGGGACCGCTGCCGGACGGGTCGAACGCGGCCTCTGGGCCGCCATGGGTGAACGCTTGTGCTGCCTGCTTCTCGTCGCCCCTGGCCGCGCCGCGGCGGCCCATGAGGGACGACAGCGTCGGCTTCTGGCCGGCGAACGCCAGGCTCTCGCGCAGCGCGTGCTTGAGGTTGCGCGCGGCGCGCACGGTGCCGAGGTTGATGCCGAGCTCCACCATCGTCTGCGCGACCGCGGGCCGGACCCCGGTGATGCGGCACCGCGCGCCGAGCAGCTCGACGGCCTTCATCAGCTTCATGAAATGGTCCGCCGTGCGCGTGTCGATCACCTCGACGCCCGTCACGTCGATGATGACGTAGCGCGACTGGCGGCGGACGATCTCGTCGAGCAGCCGCTCCATGATCTGCGCGCTCCTGCGCGAATCGACGACGCCGATGATCGGCAGCGCGAGGACGTCGTCCCAGAGCTCGAGGATCGGCGTCGAGATCTCGTCGATGGCATAGCGGAGCCGCTCGACGAGCTCGCTCTTCGCGCTCTCGCTCTCGACGAGGTCGCGGTTCTTCGCCTCGAGATCCTCGATGAGGCGCTTCTTCTCGGTCGCGTCGCGGAAGACCGCGACGGCGCCGGAGATCGACCCGTCCTTGCCCCGCATCGGGCTGGCGCTGACCGTCAGGAACAACCCCGACGCCGGCCCGGCCTCGACACGGGGCTCGACGAACGTGGGCGGCACGCGGACCGATCGCGGCTCGACGTCGTCGCCCTGCGCCCCCGAGGCGGGCGCGAGGGTCGGCAGGGCGCTGCCCGCCATGGCCTGAGGCCGGCGGGCGAGCCGCGCGTCCTGCTCGGTGGGCTTCCTCGCGAAGAGCTCCACCTGGTCGACCGTCTCGCCGCGCAGCGCGCGCGCGAGGGGGTGCTCGGACACGGGCCAGGGCGTCGCCTGATCCGGGAAGAACAGCGTCGCGTCGCCGGAGCCCTGGCCGTCGCCCGACGAGACGTCGAGCGGCGCGCGGCCGAGCATGTGCTCCGCCGCCGGGTTGCGCATCAGGAGCTCGCCCTTGTCGTCCACGACGGCGACGCCGTCGGCCATGCTGTCGAGCACGAGCTTGAAGATGCCGGCCTGCCGCCGCAGCTCGTCTTCCGAGCGGGCCAGCTGCTCGCTGCGCTCGCGCGCCTCGCGCTCCGCCCGCTCGAGCTGCGCGGCCTGCTCCTTCGCCGCGCGCTCGTGCGCCTCGATCTGCTGCTCGAGCGTCGCGATGCGCTCCGTGAGCCTCGCAACCTCTTGCTGCAGAGCTTCTTCGCTCATCGCGAACTCTCCGTCCTCAGCCCGCGCTCGCCCCGCGGAGCGCCAGGCAGCGCATCTCTCCGGTGCGCAGCGCGGCGAATCTTCTTGTCCAACCGCCCGAGATCTGCGCGCCGGGAGGACGAGCCGCGCGAGCCGGACGAAGCGGCCGCAGAGCGCGCGTCGCGCTGCGCCGTCCTGTCCGTCCTTTGCACGCTCGTTACGCCCATGTCTTCTCCTCGCAGGGTGCCCTGTCCCGCCGAACGGGGATCGTGTCCAGCACCAGTCGAGAAACACAGCTTATCGCCAACCGGGCAACCCACCGTCAAGCTTCGCGTCGGCCGTTCATGTCGCTTGTGGCGCCACCGTGCACACCGCCCAGCCGAGGTAGCCCGTGTCCGCACAACCTCGCCCGTGCCTCGCGTCACCGAGGAGGGCGCCAGCGCGTGCCGCGCTGCATTGCGGTCGAGCCCGGCCGGCCCGCTCCCTGCCGCTCCGTGATCATTGGAGATGAACGGCGAGAGCGCACGTGGGGCTCCTCGCGTGGCGCGCCCTGCGCGGGTGCGCGCAGGAGCTCGCTCGGCAAACGGCGCTGAACGATCGTCAGTCGCCGAGGCTCTGGCGCTCGCGGGCGCGCCGTCGCTTGGTCTTGCGCTTCGAGTCGGCCGGCCGCTGAGGGTCAGGCCCGCTCTCGCCGGTCGTGGGCGCGCCCGCGTCGAGCCAGCGCCACAGCGCCATCTGGTCGGCCGTCGCGCCGTGGCGGATGGCGCGCTTCAAGATCTTCTTGGCGAGCACCAGCTTGCCGCACCGGGCGAGCGCGTGGGCGTAGCTCGCGGCGATGTCGGCCTCGCCCGTCTGCGCCTCGGTGGCCTGCGCCAGGAGCGGCAGGGCGTCCTGCGGGCGGTTCAGCGCGACGTCGTAGAGGTGACCCAGGTTATGGGCGTACCACGGGTTGTCGGGCGCGATGGCCAGCGCGCGCTCGTAGGCGCGCGCGGCGTAGCGGTAGTTGCCGAGCAGCGACTGCGCCAGGCCGAGCACCGCCCACGCGCCGTCGTCCTCCTCGTGGAACTGCAGCACGCGGCGCGCGAAGAGCGCGGCGCGCCACGGGTCGTGCTCGACGCCCATCTCCGCGAGGTGGCGGTGCGCATAGAGCCACGGCTCGCTCCCGGGCGCCGTCGCGCGGGCCAGGCGCGCGAGCAGCGGGAGGACCCTCTCCGCGTCGAGCTTGTCAGCAAGCGCTCGATCGATGTCCCGTCGAAGCCGGTCGATATCCTCCGCTCCACTGCGCGCCATCCCTTCCGTGATACGACCAGTGGGCGGGCTTGGCTAGCGCGTTGCGCGCCGGGAGGCGCCGCCTCGACGGCGTCGCACGCGAGCGCCCACCGACGTACGCCGGCGGGCGGTGTCTGGCGCATGCGCGGACAGCGTGGAACGTCGGCGCGGAGCCTGCGATGTCGATACCTTGCAGCAGGCCGGCGATGCCTGGCGGCAGGCCGGCGCCTCCTGAAGGAAGGCCGGCGCTGCCTGGTGGCAGACCGGCGCCTCCTGAAGGCGAGCCGGCGCGCGCGCGGTCAGGCGTCCTCCGCCACCTCTTCGGCGCTTGACGTGCGCTCCCGAGCCTGCTCCGCGCGCGCCTCCTTGCCAGCGATCGTCGCGCCGTTCAGCGCCCCCACGACGCGCGCGAGCTCGGCCTTCGGTACGCTGACGAACGCGTTGCGCTCGCGCACCCGGATGCGCCGGATGTCGCCCTTCGCCATCCCCGCGCGCTCGACGAGCACGCGCTGGAAATCCGCCGCGCGCGCGCCGTCGCGGCGCCCGAGGTTGATGAAGACCTCGACGAACTCGCCCTCGGGCTCGTCGCGCACGGCGGCGGCGCGGGGCGAGTCGCCGGGATCGACGCTCTCGATCTCGACCGCGGGCTCGACGGGGAGCAAGGGCGCAGGCCCGCTCGCGCGCTCGCGATCGCCGCCGCGCGACGCGGGCGAGCCAGGCGGCGGGGACGGCGGCTCGCCGAGGATCGGCTCGTCGTCGCCCTCCTCCTCGGGCGGCTGCCACATGGTGAAGTCGGCGTGGCGCGAGAACGGCTGCCCCGGCGCGCCGCCGTGAGCCCTGCCCGGCGCGCCGGCGACGCCCGCCACGGCGGGGCCGCGGCGCGCCGACAGCAGCGTCGCGGCGCCCGGCCGCTCGCGCAGACGCTCGGCCGGGCCGCGACCCGGCCCGCCCTCGGCCCGCGGCGGCTCGATCCGCATCAGCGGCTCCGGCCGCGTGAGCGGCTCGACCGAGACGGGCCCCTCGTCGCGCGCCCTCGTCACCTCGGGCCGGCGCGGCTCGCGCGGCTCGTCGCCCGCGGGCGCGTCCGCGCCGCGAGGCCCTCGCCGCCCCTCGTCGCGACGCAGGCGCAGCGATCGACGATCGCGCTCCCGCCCGCGGTCGCGATCAGCGTCTCGCGCGTCTCGTTCGGCATCGCGCGCGCCTCCCGCGGCGCGCGCGATCTCGCGCTCGCTGCTGCGCTCCGTCTCGGGCGAACGCGGGTCGACGGAGTCGGCCGCGCGCGGGATCGCGTCCCGCGCCGGGCGGCCCTCGCCCCGCTCGCTCCCGCCGCGCGCCGCGGGCTCGGGCCGGGTCGACGGGACCGCGGCCTCGCGCGCCGCCGCCCGCGGCTGCTGGGCGCGCCGCGCGGCGCTCGCCTCCTCCTGCGCCGTCGGCCGCGCGCCGAGGTGGTCGCGCAGGAGGCCCGCCACGATCGCCTCGGCCTGGTCGTGCGTGAGCAGCCGGCGCGCGAGCGAGAGGTCGTCGGGGTGCGTGCCCTTCGGCAGGAACGCCTCGGCGAGCATCGACACGAGATCGGCCTCGGCGCGCGTCTTGAGCTCGCCCTCGGTGGGGAGCTGCTTCTCGAGCGGCCGGATCTTGTACGTCAGCCGGAGGATGTAGAGCGGCCCGACGTCCTGCGGCGTGATCAGCGCGATCGCGGTGCCGGTGCGCCCCGCGCGGCCGGTGCGGCCGGTGCGGTGCACGTACGCCTCGGCGTCCTGCGGGAAGTCGTAGTTGATGACGTGCGTGAGGTGCGAGATGTCGATCCCGCGCGCGGCCACGTCGGTGGCGACGAGGAAGCGCAGGCGCCCCTCGCGCGTGGCGCTCATCACCTTCTCGCGATCGGACTGCGGCAGATCGCCGTTCAGCCAGTCGGCGTCGTAGCCCTGGCGCTTCAGCGCCGCGGCGACCGCCTCGGTCTCGTCCTTCGTGTTGCAGAAGACGACCGCGTTCTCGGGGTTCTCGACCTCGAGGATGCGGATGAGCGCGGCGTGCTTGTCGCCCGTGACGAGGTAGACGAAGTGCTGGATCTGGAGGGCGCCGACCGCGTCGCCCGAGAGGGTGACGAACTCGGGCGTGCGCAGCTTGCTGCGGGCGATGCGCTCGATGTCGGGCGGGAGCGTCGCCGAGAACAGGAGCGTCTGTCGCTCCGGCGGCAGCTCGGCCAGGATCGCGGTGAGCTCGCGCTCGAAGCCCATCGAGAGCATCTCGTCGCACTCGTCGAGCACGAGCAGCCGGATGTGCTTGGCGACGATCGTCCCGCGGCGCAGGTGGTCGAGCACGCGGCCCGGCGTGCCGACGATCACCTGCGCGCCCGCGGCGAGCGCGTCGATCTGGCGCTGCATCGGCGCGCCGCCGTAGACGGCGACTACCTTGATGCCCTTGCGCTTGCCGAGGCGCTCGATCTCCGCGGAGACCTGGAGCGCGAGCTCGCGCGTCGGGCACAGCGCGAGCACCTGCGCCTGCGCGAGCGAGCGCTTGACGGCGTGGTCGACGATCGGGAGCCCGAAGGCCGCCGTCTTGCCGGTGCCGGTGCGCGCCTGCACCACAGCGTCGCGCCCGCGCGTGACCGGCTCCCACACGGCGAGCTGCACCGGCGTCGGGTGGACGTAGCCAATCTCCGCGAGCGTCTCGCGCAGCTCGGACGACAGGGGCAGCACATCGAAGGTGGGCGGCGGCTGGGGCTTTTCGCCGGTCTGCGCTTCGCCCGCCACTGCGGCAGGGGGAGAAGGAACGGTCATATCGGTCATATCGTCCTGCGTGATCGCCGCGTCGGGGAATTATCTCGGGGATACGGGCCCAAGCTGGCCATCGACAATCGCCCGGACCCGGCGCCGCAGCGGAGCCAGATCGCCTGCCTCGCGCCGCGCTGCGTGCTCCTCCGCATAGCGGAGCCGCTCGATGGCGTCGAGAGCGCGCTCGTCCTCTGCAGAGCCCCGGCACGATACGGCGACTCCGTCCCGGTAGGTCCACTCCGGGGCGAGCTTGCTCCGGAACCGGGCGAGGGCGGCGTCCTCCCCGTCGGTCCCGGGCGCGGCGTCCCTGGCGCGGTCGACGGCGCGGACGAGCGCCAGCAGGCCCTCCTGGCAGCTCCCGTAGGGCGACGGGATGACCGGCAGGAAGAAGACCTGCCGGATGATCTGGAGGGTGCACGCCACGATGATGAGCGCGGCGACGCTGTAATAAGCGACCTGGGCAATGCGGCGGCCGAGGGCGCGAGGCCCGCGGCGCCGTCCGCGGGGCGCTCGCGCCTGGGTCCCTGGCGAGGCCGAGGCAGGGGCGATGGGCGCGGGGGCTTGGGCGGGCATGAGAGCGGCGATTCCTTGGGCGGCGGGTGGTGCGCGGCGGGCGAGCCCCTCCTCTTATCTCTCGCGAGCCGGGGAGCTACGGGGCCGGGGGCAGCCGCCGCGGGTCGGGGTTCCGCTTCCGCGGTCCCTTCCGTGCGGGCCAGTGCTATCACCTCGCCGCGGGCGCGACGAGATGCTGTTGGACCGGAGCAGCGCGAGGTGACCGAGACGACCACGGCCCTCCGCGCCCCCCGCCGCGCCGCCGCGGCGCTCTCCGCGCTGGCCCTCGCCGGGCTGTCGCCGGCCGCGTCGGCCCAGCCGCTCCAGGACAACGCGTACGCCCTCGACCTCTTCCAGGGGCCGATCCTCGCGCCGCTGCGTGTGACCGGGATCGCAGGCGCGTACGCCGGCTACGCCGAGGGGATCGCCGGGATGGTGGCCAACGCCGCGGCGCCCGCGGTCCGCGAGCCCTTCAGCTTTCGCTGGCTGGAGTGGGACGTCGCCGCGTCGATCTCGATCCCCATCGAGCTCTTCGAGAACAACGACTTCGACAACAGCGGCGCCATCGACCTCGACTACTCGAACTTCGTGTACCTGACGCTCGGCGGCCAGCTCCAGGCGGGTGATTTCGGCATCGGGGTCAACGCCGAGCTGCAGCAGTACTCGCTCACGGACGCCGCCGGCGGCAGGACCACGGTCGTGACCGGCAAGTACCACTTCCTCGGCGGAGTCCGCCTGCTCGGCGACGCGCTCGTGGTGGGCGCCGGCGCGCGCGCGGTGACGCTCGGCCTCGGCGCCGAGCAGACCGACCTGACCATCGCGGGCATCTCGCCGGAGGTCGGCGTGCTCATCCGGCCCGACTGGGCGTCGTACCGGCTCGGGGCCACGTTCCGGCTGCCGGTGAACGGAGGGAGGCTGCTCGGCGAGGGCGTGGTCGTGGACCGCGGGGTCCGGCGCGCCGGCGGGCTGATCCTGCCGAACGAGGTCGTCCTCCCCTGGGAGATCGAGCTCGGGCTCGCCGTGCAGGTCGGCCCGCGACCGCTCAACCCGGCGTGGATCAACCCGCGCGCGCAGGAGCGGGAGCTCCACGAGATGATCGCGCGCCGGCGATCCGAGCGGGAAGCGCGGCGGGAGTTCGAGCTCCGCGCGATCGCCGATCCGGAGGAGCGCGCCGCGCGCGAGCGCGCCTTCTCGGCGGAGCGCGCGCGCGAGCGCGCCGCGGACGAGCGGGAGCTCGCCGCGGGGCCGGACATCCTCGAGCGGGAGCGCCGCGCGCGCTACTGGAACTGGCCGCGCGAGCACCTGCTCATCACGGCGGAGCTCCTCGTCACGGGCGCCGTGGCGAACGGGGTGAGCCTGGAGCACTTCCTGGCGCAGAACCAGCCGGGCAGCGATCGCGGCGACTCGACGTCGGGCGCGCACGTGAGCTTCTCGCCGCGGTTCGGGATCGAGACGGAGCCGATCCCCGGCCGCGTGCACACGCGGTTCGGCAGCTACTACGAGCCGAACCGCTTCGGGCGCCTGGGGAGCGGGCGCGTGGGGCGGCAGCACTTCACGTTCGGCGCGGACCTCCGCGTGCTGTCGACGACCTTCTGGGGGCTGCTCCCCGAGGTCGCGTACACGCTGCAGGCGTCGATGGACTTCGCGCCCCGCTACGACAGCGTGAGCGCCGGCATCGGCGTCTGGCACTGAGCGCCGCGCTCCCGCGGGGCGCGCGTGCGTCGCTCGCCCGTCGCCGCGCCGCCGCTCACGCCGAGAGCGGGCCGCGGCCGTGCTCGGCGAGGAGCGTGCGCAGGTGGCTCAGCCGGGCGGGGTCGCGCTTTCCGAACTCGTCGAGCGCCGCGGCGACCGCGACCGGGGCGCCGCCGCGGGGCTCCTTCCGGAGCGCCCTCGCCGCGAGCGCGAGCGCGCGCGGGCGCAGCACCTCCTCGATGCGGAGCCGCACGGGCGGCGGCCGCCGCGCGGCGTCCCGGTAGCCCCCCGGCCGCGCGGGCTCCGCGATCGGCGCGAGGCCGTCCGCCTTGGCCTGCAGCGCCGAGAGGATCTCGCGCTCGAGCGCGCTGCCCTCCTCGCGATCGCTGGCGCGCTCGATCGTGAAGACCGTGTGGGGCGCGCCGCGCCGCGCGACGCCGAGCCAGTCCTTGCGCCAGCGCACCGCCGTCGCCCGGCTGATGGTCGCCTCGCCGCGCGCGACGAGGCCCGTGAAGGCGCTGAGCATCAGCACCTCGAACGGCGAGAACGCGTCGCCGCCCCTCGCCCCCGCGATGCGCGAGAGGTTCGCGGCGACGACGGGGAGCCCCGCCTCGATCGCGTCCGCGGAGCAGAAGAGCGTCGAGCCCGCGCTCGTCGGCTCGAACTCCTCGAGGCACACGCCCTCGCCGGCGCCGTACCACCCGAACAGCGTGCTCACGGTGCCCCAGCGCGCGCCGTCGGCGGAGCAGTAGACCCACGTGGTGCCCCAGAGCTCGAACAGCGAGCGCACGATCCACCGCGAGAGCTTCACGCTGAGCGCCAGGATCGCGGCGAACAGCGCCGCGCCCGCGCGGGAGCTGTCCACGGACCCGGCGAGGCCCGTCAGGAGCAGCATGTAGAGCGCCGTGTACGCCAGCAGCAAGCAGCTCGTGATCGCGCTCAGGAACAGCTCGATCTTCGGCGACGCGCCGTGCTGCTCGGATCGGCGCCACACGGCGCGGTGAGGCGGCGCGCCGCAGCGCGCGCACGGGTCCGCGGCGCCGCATCGCCGCCGCTTTCCGCAGCCGAGACAGATGTCGTTCGGGGGCAACCGGCTTGGCATCGAGGGTCCAGAATAGTGGCGCATCCGCGTTCCGTCGCCACGAGTTGGCCCGCCGCGCGGTCGCCTCGCCCACGGTTTCGCACACGCGCGCAGGCCTGGACCGCGCCCCATCGGCTTCGGGCTTGTCGTCGCGCGCTGGACGGCGCATCGAGTCGCGCATGCCCCGTCCCCGGCTCTGCATGGTCGCTCTCCGCACCCTCGCCTTCCTCGCCCTGCATCAAGGGATAGCGCTCGCGCAGCCGGCGCCCCCGCCGGCGCAGCAGCCTCAGCGGCGACCCGGGCAGCAGCCCCCCGCGGCGGCGACGGCGGCAGCCCCGACGGCGGCGACGGCGCCCGCGGCCACGCCGGCGCTGCAGCGCATCGAGGTGAACGACCCGGCCCTCGCCCCCGTCCCGCCGCCGGCGCGCACGCTCACGAGCTGGAACGAGGCGCGCGCGATCATCGATCAGCGCTCGGTCGATCTCGTCATCGCCGTGCAGGAGGTCGCCCGCGCCGAGGGCATCGCGCGGCGGGCGCTCGCCGCGGCGCTGCCGAGCCTCGACGCGAGGGGCAGCCTCACCCACCGCCTGGCGGGCGACCAGACCACGGTGGGTTTACCGGCGGACCCGGATCCGACGGTCCCGAGCACCTCGCGCTCCGATCTCTTTCCGACCAACGCCTCGGCGTCGCTGACGCTCAGCCAGCCGATCCTCGCCCCGCGCGCGTGGTACGGCATCGGCACCGCCAACCTGTCGGTCGAGGTCGCCAAGCTGAGCCTGGAGGATCGCCGCCGCATCACGATCGGCGCGGTCGCGGACGCCGTCGTCTCGATCGTCACGGCCGAGCGGGTCAGCGAGGTCAACCGCGTCGGGCTGCGGAGCGCGCTCGAGCGGCTCGAGCTCACGCGGCGGCGCGAGCGCCTCGGCACCGGCACGAAGCTCGACGTCGTGCGCGCGGAGCAGGACGTCGCGCTCGCCCGCGCGACGCTCGTCACCGGCGACGAGTCGCTGCGCAGGGCGCGCGAGGCGCTCGGGGCGGTGCTGGGCGAGCGCGGCGAGGTGGGCGTCCCGCAGACCTTCTCGCTCAACGGGATCGCGGCGGAGATGCAGTCGCAGTGCGCAAAGGGGCGCTCGGATCAGCGCGCCGACGTCCGCGCGGCCCGGGCCGAGCTGGAGATCGCCGAGCGCAACCTCACCGACGCGAAGCTCGCGTTCGCCCCGTACGCCGAGCTGTCGAGTACGCTGCAGACCCAGACCGGGTTCGGGAACGATCAGGGGATCAGCACGCGGTCGTGGGAGTGGTCCATCAGCGCCGTGCTCACCATCCCGATCTGGGACGGCGGCGCGCGCTACGGCGATCTCCGGGTGAACCGGGCCCTGGTCGAGCAGCAGCGGGCGCGCATCGGCCTGGCGGAGCGCGCGGCCGAGCTCGATACGTCGCAGGCGGTGCGGGGCGTCGCGGTCGCCGAGCAGGCGCGGGCGGTCGCCGAGCAGGCGCGCGATCTCGCGCGCGAGACGGCGCGCCTCACGCAGGTCGCGTTCGAGGCGGGCACCGTGACGAGCTTCGATCTGGTCGAGTCCGGCCGCAGGCAGCGCGAGGCCGAGATCGACCTCGCGGTGCAGGAGTTCGAGGTGGTCAGGGCGAAGATCACCGCGCTGCTCGCGTCCGCCTCGTGCAAGTGATGCCTGCGGTGACGGACGCGGCGAGCGCGGCCGCGCGCGTCGCGATGCGCGGTAACCCGCGCAACGCGCGAGCAATGCACGAGCGAGCGATGAGCGCCGCGCCCCGCGCGCCTGGGGGTTGTGCCGAGCGACCGCGCGAGTAGGCTACGCGCCCCATGGAGCGGCTCGAGAGCTACGTCGAAGGGCAGTGGAGCGCCGGTCGGGGAGCGCCGCACACGCTCGTCAACCCGGCGACGGAGGAGCCGCTCGCCGAGACGAGCACGGACGGGCTCGACCTCGCGGCCGCCGTGGCGTTCGCGCGGGCCGAGGGCGGCCCCGCGCTCCGCGCGCTCACGTTCGCCGAGCGCGGCGAGCTGCTCCGCGCCATGTCGCGCGCCGCGCACGCGCGCCGCGACGCGCTCCTCGAGGTCGCCATCCAGAACGGCGGCAACACCCGCGGTGACGCCAAGTTCGACATCGACGGCGCGATCGGCACGCTCGCCTACTACGCCGACCTCGGCGCCCAGCTCGGCGACGCGCGGCTGCTCGCCGACGGCGAGGGCGTGCAGCTCGGGCGCTCGCCGCGCTTCTTCGGCCAGCACATCCTGGTGCCGCGCCCGGGCGTCGCGGTGCACATCAACGCCTTCAATTTCCCCGCGTGGGGGCTCGCGGAGAAGGCCGCCTGCGCGCTCCTCGCGGGCATGCCCGTCATCACGAAGCCCGCGACGAGCACGGCGCTCGTCGCGTTCCGGCTGATGAAGATCTTCACCGAGAGCGCCCCGCTGCCGCGCGGCGCGCTCTCGTTCGTCGCCGGCCCGCCGGGCGATCTCCTCGATCACCTCGGCGGCGACGACGTCCTCGCCTTCACCGGATCGAGTGCCACCGGCGCGGCGCTCCGGCTGCTGCCGGGCCTCGCGCGCGAGAGCGTCCGCGTGAACGTCGAGGCCGACAGCCTGAACGGCGCGGTCCTCGGCCTCGACGCCGCCCCGGGCTCCGAGACGTACGCGATGTTCCTGCGCGACGTCGTGCGCGACATGACCCAGAAGGCCGGCCAGAAGTGCACGGCGATCCGGCGCATCTTCGTGCCCGCGTCGGTCCTCGCCACGGTGCGCGACGACCTCCTCGACCGCCTCCGCGACGCGCGGGTCGGCGATCCGGCGCAGGACGGCGTCACGGTGGGTCCGCTCACCACAGCCGACCAGCTCCGCGGCGTGCGCGCGGGCATCGAGCGGCTCGCGGCGGACGCGACGGTGGCGCTCGGCGGCACCGGGCCCTTCGAGAAGATCGGGGTGCCCGACGGAAAGGGGTACTTCGTGCCGCCGACGCTGATCGTGGCCGGCGGCCCCGACGGCGCGCCCGCCGCGCACGAGCACGAGGTGTTCGGCCCGGTCGCGACGCTCTTCCCTTATGACGGCGGGGCGGCGCACGCGGTGGCGCTGCTGCGCCGCGGGCGCGGGAGCCTCGTCTGCGCGGTCTACAGCGACGACCGCGGCTTCGCGGCGGAGGTGCTGCTCGGCGTCGCGCCGTACCACGGCCGCGTCCTGCTCGGCAGCGAGCGGATCGCCGATCAGGCGCCGGGCCCCGGCACCGTCCTGCCGCAGACGATCCACGGCGGGCCGGGCCGCGCCGGCGGCGGCGAGGAGCTCGGCGGCCTGCGCGGGCTCCACTTCTACTCGCAGCGCACCGCGGTGCAGGGGTCACGGCCGATCCTGGAGGCGATCCTCGGGACGAAGGCGGAGCCCCGGCCCGCGCCGGCGAAGCCGTAGATCGCGATGGCCTTGGTAGCTCTCCAAGAGGACTCTATGGTGAAGTCTCGCTCATGAGCGCGGGCCCGCAACTCATCGGCCGGACGATCGCAGGCCGCTTCCACATCACGGGCTTCATCGGCGAGGGCGCGATGGCGGCTGTCTACCGCGGCGTGCAGGACGCGGAGCCGCGCGACGTCGCCATCAAGATCATGCACCCGCAGCTCCTCGGCGACGCGACGTTCGTGACGCGCTTCCACCGGGAGGCCAAGGCGGCGTCGCGCCTGCGCCACCCGAACACGGTGCAGATCGTCGACTCCGGGGTCGAAGGGCACCTGCCCTACATCGTGATGGAGCTCGTCTCGGGGCAGGATCTCTTCGAGCTCCTGCTCGCCGAGCGTCGCCTCTCCGAGGCGCGCGCCGCGCGGATCCTGATCGGCATCACCGACGCGCTCGCCGCCGCGCACGAGCGGAACATCGTGCACCGCGATCTCAAGCCCGAGAACGTGATGATCCTGCGGGATCCCGCGGATCCGTCGGTCGAGCGCGTGAAGGTGCTCGACTTCGGGATCGCGAAGATGGTCGAGGGGGGCACGCGGGCCGGCGACGACGGGCCGAACAGCGCGCCCATCAGCGTGTGGGGCTCGGTCACCACGGTGGGCGTGGTCGTCGGCACGCCGGCGTACATGTCCCCGGAGCAGTGCCGAGGCGACGCCATCGACGGGCGCAGCGACGTGTACGCGTGCGGGGTCCTGCTCTTCCTGCTCGTCACGGGCCGGCTCCCCTTCCCGCCCACGGACGTCGTGTGGCAGGTGGCGATGGATCACATCCGGAAGCGGCCGCCCGCGCCGAGCCTGTTCGTCCCGCAGATCCACCCCGGCCTCGAGTCGATCATCCTCACGGCGCTCGCGAAGCTGCCGGGCCAGCGGCAGCAGACCGCGCGCGATCTGCGCGACGAGCTCGAGCGGCTCCTGCCGCACCTGTCGGAGGCGCTGCTCCCCGCCGCGTCGGCGAGCGCGCCCGAGGACGCGCCGACCATCGAGTCGGCGATGCCGGTGTCGATCCGCAGCACGATGACCGCGGCGCCGCCGCTGCGCGAGATCGACGTGCCGCCGCCGGCGCAGCGCGGCGAGGTGCTCGCGAAGGCCATGTTCCGCGAGGGCGCGCTGTCGGAGGGGCCACCGTCGAGCGCGATCTCGTCGCGCGCCGCGGCGCTGCCCGGCGGCCACGGGCACGACGCGCTGTCCGGGCCGACGTCGGAGGAGTTCTCGCGCACGCTCCCGCAGGCGCGGATCAACGTCCCCTCGAGCGATCCGCCGTCGAGCGACATCGTCATCCGCGACCGCAAGGACTTCCCGCCGCTCTTCCCCGCCGCGGGCGCCCGCGCGCCGTCCCCCCGGCCGGCCGCGCCGCACGCCTCGGCGGCGCTGCCGCGCCCGCCCGCGCTGCCCACGGTCGAGGGCGCGCCGGCGCTCCTGGTCCGGCGCGACCGCCGGCCGCCCGCCCACGCGACGGACATGTGGCTCGTCCGGCTCGTGGTGCCGATCGCGATCCTGATCGGGCTGGCGCTCGGGGTGATCGCGTTCTTCCTGAGCCGCTGACGCCTCGCGGCCTCGCGCCGACCAAGGCGTGGGCTGCGCTCAGCTGTCGGCCGGCGCTGCGGGCGCCTCGAAGGCGGCGCGGAGCGCCAGCGCGCGCTGCTCGATCGCCGCCGAGGCCGGCGGCGGCACCGGCGCCTCCGCCTCGGCCGACAGCGCCATGGCGAAGGCGTCGATCGCCGCCTCGACCACGCCCTCGATCGGGCGCGCCGCGAGCTCGTCGGGCGCGTCGTGCACCGCCACCATACCCATCAGGACCGCGCGCACGTGGGCCGCCGCCCGCGGCGACGGCTCGGCGTCGGCGCCCCGCGCGGCGCGGCCCCCCGCGTCCCCGC
Organism: Sorangium sp. So ce406; assembly: GCF_051474675.1. Lineage (NCBI taxonomy): Bacteria > Pseudomonadati > Myxococcota > Polyangiales > Polyangiaceae > Sorangium > Sorangium sp. So ce406. The sequence continues at coordinate 5,082,518 of NZ_CP150340.1, forward strand.
CCGCGAGGGCCGCCGCCCTCGCGATCTCGGCGGAGAGCGGCCAGCTCAGGCGCGCCACGAGCCGCTCCTGCACGTAGGCGCGGACGCCGGCGTCCGTGCGCTTGCGCTCCTCGGGCAGCGCCGCGATCGGGCGCAGGTCGGCCGCGAGCTCCCGGCGCGCGGGCTCGAGCGCCTTGTCGATCGCAGCGGCGATCGCGCGCCGCTCGCGGCGCAGGTACGCCGCGCTCGCGCGCAGCCGGTCGGCCTCGGCGCGCGCGCGGCGCACGGCCTCCCGGTCCTCCGCGGCGCGCGCGGAGGCCGCCTGGGCGAGCTCGACCGCGATGCGGCCCGCCTTGCGCCGGAGCGCGCGCTCGCGGAGCGCCTCGCTCGCGTCGACGATCTGCTCGGCGAAGAGCGCCTCGACCTCGGCCCACCCCGACGCCGCGAGCGCCGCCTCGTCGCCGAGCCGCCCCCTGAGCGAGAGCCGCGCCGAGAAGGCGATCGGCGGCGCGAGCGAGGCGATGGCGCTCGCCGCGAGGCTGTCGCGCACGTGCGCGAGCACCGTCTCCAGCGCGTCGGGCTTGAGCCGGTCGGCCTTGTTCGCGAGGATCTGCACGGGCACGCCGAGCGCGCTGATCTCGGAGAGCACGCGGCGCTCCGACTCCTTCATCGCCTGCGGCGCGTCGAGCAGCCAGAGGGCGACGTGGGCCTCGTCGAACGCCCGCCGCGCCTCGGCGATGTGGTCGGGGTCCGGCGCGTTGAAGCCGGGCGTGTCGAGGATCTCGACGCGCTTCAGCCGCTCGATCGGCGCGTAGATGAAGACGCGTGCGACCTTGTCGCCGGCCGCGGCGAGGGCGCGCAGCGTGTCCTTCAGCGCCGCGTGCGGCACGACGCGGTCCTGGCCGCCGCGCACGACGATGCGCGCGAACGGATCGGGCGCCCAGGCGACCCAGTGGAGCGTCGCGGTCGTCGGCAGCACGCCGGTCGGCGCCACGTCCTCGCCGAGCAGCGCGTTCAGGAAGGTGCTCTTGCCGGCGTTGAACTCGCCGACCACGGCGGCGCGGAGCGGGCGCTCGCGCTCCACGGCGAGCGACTCGGTCCCCGCGAGCAGGTCGAGCCGGTCGAGGAGCTTGGCCGTGCGCGCGAGCTCGCGCAGCACGTCGCCCCAGGCGGCGGGGCGGGGCGCGGCGCCGCCCTCCACGGGGGGGAGCCACCCGCGCAGGATCGAGCGGCGGATGTCCTCGGCCCACGCCGCGCCCTCGCCGGTTACCGCGTCGAGCGCGTCGAGCGCCTTGCTCCCCTGCCCCTCGGACGCCATCGCCGCGGCGTCGCGCAGCCGGACGAGGTCGGGCGAGAGCGGCGGCGCCGTCGCGCCGCGCGTGTCCTCGCCCGCCGCCCGCGCGGCGAGCGCGTCGAGCGCGCCGAGGTCGCGCGTCTCGACGGCCATGCGGAGCAGCGCCGCCGCGGCCGCGCGGTCGCCGGCGGAGAGGCCGCGCGCGAGCGCGCGCCGCGCGTCGTCGCGCCGCCCCTCGGCGAAGGCGAACGCGGCGGCCCACGTCGGCTCGTCGAGCGCGCCCGCGGCGCGGACGACGCGGCGCACGCGATCGACGACGAGCACGTCGCGGGAGGCGGCGACGAGCGCGGCGCAGAGCTCCGCCGCGCCCGGGACGTCGAGCACGAGCGCGCGGAGCCCGAGGTCGAGCGCGCGCCCCACGACGGCGGGCGGCGGCGCCCCCGCGGAGTGCCCCGCCGCGGCGCTCGCCTCGGCGAGCGCGAGCTGGGCGAGGACGAGGGCGGCGCGCCCCTCGATGGCGGCGGGCTCGCCCAGGATCTCCGCGGCGGCGCGCGCGCCGTCGAGGTCGCCGCGCGCCAGCGCGCACGCGGCGCGGCGGAGGGCGGCGTCGCGGTCGGGCACGGTCGAGAGCGGCGCCGGGATGCGGTCGAGCCAGCGCTGCGCGCGCGCCGGATCGCCGGCATCGAGGTCGAGATCGCAGAGGTCGAGCAGCGCGAGGCGCGCCGCGTCGCGCTCCTCCGGGGCCGATGCGGCCCGCTCGAGCGCGTCGCGCGCGCCGTCCCAGCCGACGCGCTGCCCCGCGCGCCCGAGGCGGAGCCACACGTCGGCGCGCCAGGGCACGCGCTTCGAGAGGTCCGCGAGCGCGGTGACGACCTCCTCGTCGAGCCAGGCCTCCTCCGCGGCGTCGGCCCAGAGCGCCAGCCCGACGGCCGAGTCGGGCAGGACGGAGAGGATGGTGCGGGCGTGCTCGCGGGCGTCGAGCGGCATGCCCTTCGCGAGCGCGGCCTCGGCGGCGCTGCGCTCGTTCTCGAGGCCGAGCGCGAGGATCTCGACCCGCCCGAAGAATCGATTCAGCGCCTCGACGAGCCTCGCCATGGGCCGGATGAAAGCCCCGGCGGAGGGCGGTCGTCCAAGAAAATCGGCCAGGCCGAGGGCGCGCGCTTGTTTGGTAGAGTGGCCTCGTGCCGCCGGACATCCTCGCAGGGCGCGTCGACGCGCTGGTCGTGACCGCGCTGCAGGACGAGCTCGAGGCGGTGCTCGCGCTCGGCGAGGGCGGCCGGGACGGCTGGCGGGAGGCGCGGGATCCGGCCGGGTTTCCGTACTACGTTCGCGAGCTCCCGAACGACCGCGGCCAGCCGCTCCGCGTCGCCGCGGCGTGGTCGGGGCGGATGGGCGAGAGCGCGGCCGCGGCGAGGGCGCAGGGGCTCATCGAGGAGCTCGACCCGGGGTGCCTCGCGATGTGCGGCATCTGCGCCGGCAAGCGCGGCGAGGTGTCGCTCGGCGACGTGATCGTCGCGGACCGCGTCTACAGCCACGACGAGGGCAAGCGCGTCGCGCCCGGCGGCGACGGCGAGGCCGGCTTCTTCCACGACATCGAGACGTACAACCTCGAGCGCACGTGGAACATGGACGCCGCGCTCTTCGCGCGCGAGTTCGAGCGCGCGACGCCGCTCGCGCGCGAGCGCCCGCCCTCCAGGGCGTCGCAGGCGTGGTGGCTCCGGCACGCGCTCTACGCGAGCGTCGTCGAGGGGGCGCCGCCGCCCGTCGCGCTGCCGGAGCGCGCCGAGCGGTGCCCGGGGTGGACCGAGCGCGTCGGCGAGCTGGAGGCCGAGGGCGTGCTCCGCATCGGCGACCGCGGCCTCGAGCTCACGGAGGCCGGCGTGGCGCAGGTGCGCCGGGAGCGCGTGATCCACCCGGACGGCCCGCCGCCGGCCCGGCCGTTCCGCGTGCACGTCGGCCCGATCGCCACGGGCAAGGCGGTGCAGGAGGACCCCGCGCTGTTCGAGCGGCTGAGGCCGATCGGCCGGAAGGTGCTCGGCGTCGAGATGGAGGCCGCGGCGATCGGCTACGTCGCGGAGCGCCTCGGGCGGCGCTCGATCATCGCGAAGGCGGTGTCGGACCACGGCGACCACGACAAGGACGACAGCTTCCGCGCGTTCGCGTGCCGCGCCTCGGCGGAGTTCCTCTTCGCGTTCCTGCGGCGCACCCTCTCGCCAGGGCGCGCCGAGCACGCCGGGCGAGGCCGCGGGCTGCGCCGCTTCCCGGCGCGCGCGCGGGGCGGCCACGCGGATCCGCACGGCGATGAGATCCTCCTGCCGGGCGAGGGGCGCAGCGACGATTTCCTCTCGCGCGTCGAGCGCGTGTGCAGGCTGCGCGAGCCGGACGGCGTCGAGATCGAGTGGTTCGACGCGCCCCTCCCCTTCGGCGTCTACCTGCGCGTGTCGGTCAACGAGGGCGGCATCGTCCGGATCGCGCCGCTCGCGGCGCTCGAGAGCGGCATCTCGACCGAGGCGGTCTCCGCGTTCCTGGAGAGCATCGACGCCTCGTACCGGCGCGACGACCCGGGCCTCGTGTCCACGCTGATCTACGGCGGCGAGCCCGCGCCGGAGGAGCTCGTGCGTTACGCGAGCGCGCGGCGCGTGCGCCTCGTGCGCTTCCTCGAGTACCAGGGGCTCATCGACTTCCGCGGCTACCTGGCGTGGCAGAACGCCAGGCTCGATCGGGACCCGACGTACCCGTCGGCGCTCTACGTCGAGCAGCGCATCGCGCTCACGATGGGCCAGGAGGAGGCGCTGCGCGAGCGCGCGCTCGACGCGTTCATCGAGCTGCTCGACTCGGAGCACAGCCGGTTCGTGCTGGTGCTCGGCGACTTCGGCACCGGCAAGACGTTCCTCCTGCGCGAGCTCGCGCGGCGCATGGGCAAGGCGGGAGGCCCGCTGACGCCGGTGCTGATCGAGATGCGCGCGCTGGAGAAGGCGCGCGACCTGAACGCCCTCATCGCGCAGCACCTCGCGCTCGCGGGGCTCGGCAAGATCGACCTGCCCGCGTTCCGGCACATGCTCGCCGAGGGGCGGATCGCGCTCCTGTTCGACGGCTTCGACGAGCTCGCCTTCCGCGTCACGTACGACCGCGCGGTCGAGCACTTCGACACGCTGATCCAGGCGGCGCAGGGCAAGGCGGCGAAGGTGGTGGTCACGAGCCGCAGCCAGCACTTCATCTCGGAGCAGCAGGTGCGGTCCGCGCTCGCGGAGAAGGCGGCGCTCTTGCCCGGCTACCGGCTCGCGCGCCTCCAGCCGTTCACCGGGGCGCAGATCCACCGGTTCCTCGTGAACCGGCTCGGCAGCGAGGAGGCGGCCGATGAGCGCGTGCGGCGGCTCGCGGACGTGAAGGACCTGCTCGGCCTGTCGGCGAACCCGCGGATGCTCGGGTTCATCGCCGAGATCGAGGAGGCGCAGCTCCGGCGGGCGAAGGCGGGCGACGGGGAGATCACGTCGGCTGGGCTGTACCGGCTCCTGCTCGACCGGTGGCTCGTCTGGGAATACGAGCGGGCGCACCCGCGGGGCGCGCAGCCCGGGCTGTCGGTGGCGCAGCGGTGGCGTGCGGTGACGGCGCTCGCGACGCGGCTGTGGCAGCGGACCGAGCAGAGCGTGAACATCCGCGAGCTGCCGGCGGAGCTCATCGCGGCGCTGCAGGCGCTCGGGCGGCACGAGCTCGATGTGGACGTGACGCGGCACCAGATCGGGTCGGGCACGCTGCTCGTGTGGGACGACCAGGAGAACTTTCGTTTCATCCACCAGTCGGTGCTCGAGTGGCTCGTGGCGCGGGAGGCGGCCGAGGAGGTGCAGCGCTCCGGCGAGGCGGCTGCGCTCGCGCAGCGCGAGGTGAGCGACCTGATGGCGGACTTCTTCGGGGCGCTCGCGGGTCGCGACGCGGCGGCGCGGTGGGTGCGCGAGGCGCTCGGCGGCGCGCTCGGGGCGGTGGCGGCGGGGAACGCGCTGCGGATCGACGGGCGGATCGGGCTCGGGGTGCGCGAGCGGATGAACCTCGCGGGAGCGGACCTGCGGGGGCAGGACCTCTCCGGGAAGGACCTCAGCGGCTGCGACCTGCGGGGGGCGGATCTGCGGGAGGCGAAGCTCGTGGGGGCCGACCTGAGCAGGGCGCGGCTCGAGGGGGCACGGCTCGACGGCGCGGACCTCTCGGGGGCGGCGCTCTGCGGGGCGGACCTGACGGGGGTGACGGCGGTGCGGGCGCGCCTCGTCGGCGCGGACCTGACCGGGGCGACGCTCGCCTCGGTGAGGCTGCGCGGCGCGAAGCTCGTGGGCGCGCGGGGCGCCCGGTTCGACGCGTGCGACACGTTCGGCGCGGCGATGCCGGACGCGGCGCGATTCGAGCCGACCTGGGTGCAAGAGAGCCGATGCAACGCCGTGGCGATCAGCCCTGATGGGACCTTGCTCGCGTCCGGCCACGTCCGCTGGGTCGTGCTGTGGGACATGGCGACCGGCAGCGCGCTGCGCAGGCTGGATGGTCACTCCGACTGGATCACGAGCCTCGCTTTCAGTCCTGACGGCGACACCCTCGCCTCCGGTTCTGAAGATCACACGGTCCGGCTCTGGGACGTATCGACAGGGAACGTGCTCGGCGTGCTCAAGGGGCACGTGCACCACGTGACGAGCGTGGCCTTCAAGCCCGACAGCGAGATACTGGCCTCCAGCGGTCGAGACAGCACCGTACGACTCTGGCGTGTGACCGCATCGAGTCAGGTCGGCGTGCTCGAAGGCCATCTGGGCGGGGCGATGGCCGTGGCGTTCAGCCCTGACGGCGAGACGCTGGCCTCCGGCGCTCATGACGCCACCGTCCGGCTGTGGGAGATCTCGACAGGCAACCTGCTTCGCGTGTTGACCGGCCACCGGGGCGGCGTGCTCAGCATCGCCTTCAGCCCTGATGGAGAGAGGCTGGCGTCCGGATCGATGGACTACGATATCGGGCTCTGGCAGACGTCGACGGGCGAGGGGCACATGCTGAAGGGGCACTCGCGGCACGTGCGGAGCGTCGTGTTCAGTCCTGACGGCGCGGCGCTCGCCTCTGCCTCGGGGGACGGTTCGGTGCGGCTGTGGCACGAGTCCAGCGTCATGTCGCACGTGCTCGAGGGCCATTCCACAGGCGTGACGAGCGTCGCCTTCAGCCCCGATGGCGCGACGCTCGCGTCTGGCTCGAAAGACCGGACCGTACGGCTCTGGCAGGCGGCGACCGGAGGAGCTCTCCGTGTGCTGCAAGGACACTCGAGGATGGCCATCACGGCGGCGTTGAGCGGCGATGGCGCCACGCTGGCGCTGGGCTCCGAGCAATTCGGCATCTATCTCTGGCGCATGTCGACGTGGAGCGCGTTGCCATCCTTGAAGGAGAGCGGCATATGCTCCTCGAGATTGATCTTCAGCCCTGACAGCACGACGCTGGCGTTCACCGCTTACGATCGCACGATCCGGCTGCGAGAGCTCGGGACGAGCGACAGCGAACGAGTGTTGAAGGGGCACTCCGAGCAGGTCACGGATGTCGCGTTCAGCCCTGATGGGAAGATGCTCGCGTCGAGCTCGTTCGACAGGACGGTGCGGCTCTGGCGCACCGAGGCGGGAGCCCCGCTCCATGTCCTGGGAGTTCACGACGACATCGTGAGCTGCATGGCGTTCAGCCCTGACGGGAAGACGCTCGCATCAGGATCGGTCGATCGAGTCATTCGGCTCTGGGAGGTGAGCGGCGAAGGAGCGGCGCGCGCGCTGGGAGATCACGATAACGTCGCGAGGTGCATGGCCTTCAGCCCTGATGGAGGGACGCTCGCGTCGGGCTCCGACGACACGGTCGTGCGGCTCTGGTCGCTCGTCGACGGAGGCGAGCCACGCGCGCTACGCGGCCATGCCGGCCGGGTGACGAGCGTGACCTTCAGCCCTCACGGGACATTGCTGGCATCGGCGTCCGATGACCGCAGCGTTCACCTGTGGGATGCAGTGACAGGCGACATCCTGCGCGTGCTGCGAGGGCACTCCGATCCGGTCATGAGCCTCGCCTTCACCCCTGATGGCAGCACGCTCCTCTCCGGCTCCACCGACGGAACCCTCCGCTTCTGGGACGTGCGTACCGGCGCTTGTCTCGCCGTGCTCCTCACGCTCCCTGAAGGCTGGGTCGCCTTTCGACCCGACGGCCGTTACAAGCTGGGCGGCAACATCGCGGGCGGCTTCTGGCACGCCGCCAACCTCTGCCGCTTCGAGCCGGGCGAGCTCGACGCGCTGTTTCCCGACCTGCGCATCCCGGACGACGAGCCGCTGCTGCCCATACCGCCTGCCCTCGGCCGTGATTGAGCGCCGCTCGCAGGGAGGTCGGCCGTTCCCGGGCAATTCCGATCGAGGCGGCTCCACGGCGGGGCCTTCGCGCTGCTGGTCGTGGAGATCGACGCCGCAGCGGAGGCCGAGGACGACGATCTGCTACGCTTGTTCGGGCACGGCGAGGCGCGCACCATCGAGGCCCGCCGGTGGCTCTCGCAGCAGCTTGGAGCCGAGGAGATCGCCATGGACATGCACGATCTGGAAGGCTTCGACGAGGTGATCAGGAAACTCCTGGCCACCCTGCCGCCCGAGCGGGTGCTGTCGGCCTACGCCCCCGAGGAGCGCCTGGCGGGCTTGCCGCCGGAGCAGGTGCTGTCGGCCTACGCCCCCGAGGAGCGCTTGGCGGGGCTGCCGCCTGAGCAGCGGGTCGCCGGCCTGCCGCCCGAGCAGGTGCTGCTCGCCTTGCCGGACGAGGTGCTCCGGGCGCTCTCCGATTCCTACCTCGACACGCTCTCGGCAGAGACGCGCGCTGCAATCCGCGCGCGCATCGGACGGTAGGGGCGCAGCACCCACCCCGGGAGCGGCAGCACCGGTTCGCGCGGAAGCGCCGGGGAGAACGTGCGCCGGCGAGGTTCGCTGGTCCGGGCCCCCTCTTGGCAGGGCGGCATCCGCCGAGCCCGCCTAGACTCCGGCCGATGCTCCTCCCCCCGAAAGCGACCGGCCTCGCTGCCCCCGCAGGCGTGGCGCGGCCGTGGCCTTCCGTGCTGGCGACGTGGGGCCCTGGAGAGCGGAGCACGCTGCACGCCCACCACTGCTGGCACCTCGTGCTGGCGCTCGAGGGAGAGCTTCAGGTCCGCACGACCGACAAGAGCCCGTTGCAGCCGGCGAGCGCCGTCCTCACCGCCCCGGACGTCGCGCATGCGATCGACGCGTCGGGCAGGCGCGTGCTCCTCGTGTTCGTCGAGCCGGAGAGCGCCGCCGGCGACGGGCTGGCCCAGGCGCTCGGGGCGTCGAAGCTCGAGATCGTGGGCGGCGAGACGGCGGACCGGCTGCGGTCGTGCATCGCCGCGGTCGGCGACGGCGAGCTCGCCGCGGCGCTGCCCGGCGTGTTCCAGGCGCTGGGGGTCTCGCTCCCGGCGCCCTCGCCGAGGCCGCGGCACCCGGGGATCCAGCGGGTGCTGCGCCACCTGCGGGCGGACGGCGGGAGCGCGGACACGTCGCTCGAGGCGCTCGCGCGCATGGCGCGCCTCTCGCCGGGGCGGTTCATGCACGCCTTCACGGAGAGCGTCGGCGTGCCGCTGCGCCCGTACCTCCTGTGGCTCAAGCTGGAGCGCGCCGGGGCGGCGATCGCCGGCGGCGCGCCGCTCGCGGAGGCAGCCGCCGCGGCCGGCTTCGCGGACGCGGCGCACATGACCCGGACCTTCCGCCGGATGTTCGGGGTGAGCCCCTCCGACCTGAGACGCCGTAGCCAGTTGGTTCAAGACGGCTGAAGGGCCGATTGCCACCTTGCGTGCATGGCACCTCTCCTTGTCCTCACGGTCTCGTTCGCGTTGCTCCTCGTCCTCGGTCGCCTCGGCGTCCAACACCTCGCGAGCTGGGTGACGTGCTTGCGGTACGCCCTCGCGGCGATGTTCCTGCTCACCGCATCGGCCCACTGGGGGAGCCGGCGGGCGGAGCTCGTGGCCATGGTGCCGCCGGCGCTGCCCCATCCCGAGCTCCTCGTGACCGCCACGGGGGTCCTGGAGATCGCGGGCGCGGCGGCGCTCCTCGTGCCGAGGCTCGCGCCCTGGGCCGCCATCGGGCTGACGATCCTGCTCATGGCGATGTTCCCCGCGAACGTCCACGCCGCGCGCGCGGGGCTCACCCTCGGCGGCAGCCCGGTGACGCCGCTCGTGCCGCGCACGCTCCTTCAGATCGTGTTCGTCGCGGCGACGGTCGCCGTGGCGATCAACACACGTGGCCGGAACCGGAGTTTGAGCGGCGCGGAACCGGAGTTGATGGGCGCGTCGCTCGAGGAGGAGACGCGCGCCGCGATGCGCGCGCGCACAGGACGGTAGCGGCTCATGGCCGGGACCGGATGGGGTACCCGGGAACGGCTTACCCGCCGGATCGGACACGTCCCCCCAGGCCCAACCACGGGCTGCCCGTCGCCCCGGTGACAGGTTTGTAAGCCAGATTGCGCCTCCCCCGCGGAACGGGACGGAGCCGTGAGCGCAAGGCGACGCCGGGCGCGTCGCTCCGGTCGGAGGGATGCCGGTCGTGCCTCCGGCGCCGGGACCGCCGCGCGGGCACGATTTCGCCGGCGCGTGCGGGGCGCGGTCAGTGCGGTCGGATTGAACAGGTCGCCGGCGCCGTGGCACGGTCGCCGGCTGGACAAACCGCGCTCACGCGGAGGGAGACCCATGGGCGGAAACAAGGACAAGAAGGCTCGTGCGAAGGACGCGAAGGCCGACAAGAAGGCTGGCGCGAAGGCCGACAAGAGGGATGACGCGAAGGCCGGCAAGAGCGGCGACGTGAAGGCCGCGAAGGCCGGCAAGAGCGATGACGTGAAGGCCGCGAAGGCCGGCAAGAAAGAGGCACGGAGCGCGCGCAAGCGGGATCGGGCGGGGGTCGATCCCGCGGCGCTCATCGCGGAGGCCCGGAAGGACGCGTTCACCGACGAGGCCCCCGAGCGCGCCTTCGCGCACTTCCGGCCGCTCGCCGAGCGGGTGCCGGCCGCGGATCTGCCTGTCTTCACCGGCCAGCCGCTGCTCATGCGCGCGAACGTCAGGGCCGCGCTCGACGCGCTCGAGCCGCACCTTCCGGCCGCCGTGAGCGCGCTGCGCGAGCCCAGGCTCAAGGAGGTCTTCGAGCTGCCAGCGCTGGTCATGGCGCTCGACTTCAGCGCGGCGCGCGTGCCGGTCGCGACGCTCAGCGCGGGAGAGATCGACAGGATGCTGGCCGAAGGCGCGCCGTGGCGCGAGCTGATGCTGAGCTACCTCGAGGTGGCGTCGCACCCGCTGCTCGGCCTCCTGCCCCGCGAGCGGGTCGCCGCCGTGCGCGCGGGCTCGGGCAAGCTCGACAAGGCGCGCGACTTCGTCGCGCTCCCGGGGCTTTTCGCCGAGTTCTCCGGCGCGCTCGCCGGAAAGCACCCGTTCCCGACCGACAGGCTCGACCTGCTCGCCACGCTGGGCGGCGCGCTGGTGCAGCAGGTGCGCCCAGGCAACGCCGCCGCCGCGGTGCCGAAGCGCACCGAGGAGGCGATCCTGCGCGACCGGATCGCGGCGCTCGTCGCCGAGCGCTACGACCACCTCCAGGTGCTCGCGGCCGTCGCGCTCGGCAAGCGCAAGGCCGACGCACTGCTGCCGGCGCTGCGCGCCGCGATCGCGCTCGGCAGCAACGGGGCGGCCGCGGCGCAGGAGGAGGCGCCGGCGGAGACGCCGTCCGAGATCACGGACGGCGCGCCGGACGGGATCGCGGACGGATGACCCGTTGAACGATGTGGGGGTGCGCCGTGCGTGCGCCGCGCTGCGCCCCCTCTCCGTCTCGCGATGTGGAGCGTGCGCCGCGCGCTGCGCCCCCTCCCCGTCTTGAGCAGGCCCATGCGGCGGCCCGAGAAGGTCGTCTGTTAGACTGGCGCCGTGGCGGCAGACCTCATCGACTTCGGCATCGAGCGCAGCCGCCACGAGCACTTCTTCGGTCGAGAGGACGTGCTCGCGGCCATCGATCGCCACCTCGAAGGCGCGGGGGCGTCGGGGCGCTGGGTGCTCGTCACGGGCGGGCCCGGCATGGGCAAGAGCGCGATCCTCTCGCGATGGCTCGACCTGGAGGAGCAGCGCGGCCGCAGGGCGCCGCACCACTTCCTCCGGCGCGACGTGATGGACTGGGATCGGCCCGAGGCGGTCACGCGCTCCCTGTCGGCGCAGATCGAGGCGCTCTACCCGGCGCAGAAGGACCCAGCGGCGAGGCCGGAGAGCCGGCTGATCGAGCTCCTCGCCAGGGTGTCGAAGAACGAGCTCGCCCCCCGCGGAGAGCGCCTGGTGCTCGTCGTGGACGGCCTCGACGAGGCGCGGAGCGAGGGCGCCGGGCAGAACCCGCTGCCGAGCTTCCTGCCGTACGCGCTGCCGCCGCGCGTGCACGCGCTCTGCGCCTCGCGCCCGCAGTACCCGCACCTCGGCTGGCTGGAGAGCCGCGGAAACGTGCGGCGGATCGATCTCGACGCGCCCGAATGGACGGGCTCGAACGAGCAGGCCTGCCGCGCCTTCTGGGCCGACCATGCGCCTCGGTTCACGCCGCGGCTCGCCCCAAGGCTCGTCGAGGAGGCGGTCGCGCGGGCGGACGGGAACCTGCTCTATGCGGTCAAGCTGCGGGAATGGCTCGAGGAGCAGCCGGTCGAACGGCGGCGCGTGGAGCGCCTGCCGCGGGGGCTGAGCGGGTTCCTGGAGCAGATCTGGCAGCAGCTCCGGAGCCTGCCGCGCGAGCAATTCGGGCTGGTCGCGAACGGGCTCGGGCTGATCTGCGCGACGCGGGAAGCGCTGCCGCTCGAGGAGATCGAGGCGGCGTGGGGGTGGAACGACATCGAGGCCGGGGAAGACTTCCTTCGCGCCGCGCGAGCGCTGCTCCTCGAGGAGCCGGCCTCGTGGCGCGGCGCGCGGGCGTACCGGCCGTACCACGAGGCGTTTCGCACCTTCGTCGCGGAGAAGCTCGGGCCGAAACGCATGGCCGAGCTGCACCGGCGGCTACTGGAGACGACGGCCCGGTGGCCGGTGGCCGAGGGGGAGAGCGATTTTCGGAGGCGGTATGGGGCGCGGCACGCGATCACACATGCGCTCGCGGCGGGCGAGCGGGAGAAGGCGCGGGGCCTGTGCCGGGACCTCGGGCTGCTGGAGGCGCTCTGCCGCGCGGATGGGCCGGCGGCGCTCGAGGAGGCGCTGCGCCTCGGCGCGAAGGAGCTCGGGGACGGCGAGGTCGACCTGCTGCACCGGGCGGTGCGGGCCGAGTCACACTGGCTCCGCGACGAGCCGAAAGCGCTGCCGGAGCTGGCCTACAACCGGCTGCGCTCGGCCGGATGGGATGCGGAGCGAATCGCGCGGACACTGCAATTCCCGCGTGGTCTGCCGAAGATCCGGCTGCGGCATCCGGTACGGATGTGGACCGGCGAGGAGCGCACGCTGTACGGCCACGCCGCTCGGGTCAGTGCCTGCGCGCTCAGCCCCGATGGCCAGCGCATCGTCTCCGCCTCCAATGATAGGACGCTCAAGGTCTGGGATCTCGCGACCGGCAAGCTCCTCTCCACCCTCGAAGGCCACACCGGCGGGGTCAGGGCCTGCGCGCTCAGCCCCGACGGTCAGCGCATCGTCTCCGCCGCCAATGATAGGACGCTCAAGGTCTGGGACCTCGCGACCGGCAAGCTCCTCTCCACCCTCGAAGGTCACGCCCGTGAGGTCAATGCCTGCGCGCTCAGCCCCGACGGTCAGCGCATCGTCTCCGCCTCCGGCGACAGGACGCTCAAGGTCTGGGACCTCGCGACAGGCAAACTCTTCTTTACCCTCGAAGGACACGCCGGCGGGGTCAGGGCCTGCGCGCTCAGCCCCGATGGCCAGCGCATCGTCTCCGCCTCCGGCGACAGGACGCTCAAGGTCTGGGATCTCGCGACAGGCAAGCTCCTCTCCACCCTCGAAGGACACGCCGGTGGGGTCAATGCCTGTGCGATCAGCCCCGATGGCCAGCGCATCGTCTCCGCCTCCGGCGACAGGACGCTCAAGGTCTGGGACCTCGCGACAAGCACGCTCCTCTCCACCCTCGAAGGCCACGGCGGTGGGGTCAGGGCCTGCGCGCTCAGCCCCGATGGCCAGCGCATCGTCTCCGCCTCCGGCGACAGGACGCTCAAGGTCTGGGACCTCGCGACCGGTAGGCTCCTCTTCACCCTCGAAGGCCACGCTGGTGCGGTCAGGGCCTGCGCGTTCAGCCCCGATGGCCAGCACATCGTCTCCGCCTCCGGCGACAGGACGCTCAAGGTCTGGGACCTCGCGACAGGCAAGCTCCTCTCCACCCTCGAAGGTCACGCCCGTGAGGTCAATGCCTGCGCGCTCAGCCCCGATGGTCAGCGCATCGTCTCCGCCTCCGGCGACAGGACGCTCAAGGTCTGGGACCTCGCGACAGGCAAACTCTTCTTTACCCTCGAAGGTCACGCCGGTGGGGTCAATGCCTGCGCGTTCAGCCCCGATGGTCAGCGCATCGTCTCCGCCTCCGGCGACAGGACGCTCAAGGTCTGGGACCTCGCGACAGGCAAGCTCCTCGCCACCCTCGAAGGCCACGCCGGCTGGGTCAATGCCTGCGCGCTCAGCCCCGACGGTCAGCGCATCGTCTCCGCCGGCGACAGGACGCTCAGGGTCTGGGACCTCGCGACAGGCAAGCTCCTCTCCACCCTCGAAGGCCACGCCGATTGGGTCAGGGTCTGCGCGCTCAGCCCCGATGGCCAGCGCATCGTCTCCGCCTCCGACGACAGGACGCTCAAGGTCTGGGACCTCGCGACAGGCACGCTCCTCTCCACCCTCGAAGGCCACGCCAGTGGGGTCGGGGCCTGCGCGCTCAGCCCCGATGGCCAGCGCATCGTCTCTGCCTCCGGCGACAGGACGCTCAAAGTCTGGGACCTCGCAACAGGCAAGCTCCTCTCCACCCTCGAAGGCCACTCCGCTTGGGTCAAAGCCTGTGCGATCAGCCCCGATGGCCAGCACATCGTCTCCGCCTCCGACGATAGGAAGCTCAAGGTCTGGGATGCGTCCACAGGGGAATGCCTGGATACAGTGTGCGGAGGCAGCCCATTCATCTGCGTCACTGTATCGCAACGGCTCCTCTGCGCAGGTGACGCAAACGGCAACCTCTGGAATCTCCATTTCACGGACTCGGAACATCAAGCGAAAGGCCTTCTCACGAAGAGGCCCATCCGCCTCTTCTTCGGCTACTCCCACCGGGACGAGACCCTCCGCGACGAGCTGGAGACCCATCTCGCCCTCCTCAAACGCGAGGGGCTCCTCCAGAGCTGGCACGACCGCCGCATCGACGCCGGCGAAGAGTGGGCTGGCCAGATCGACAGGAACCTCGACGAAGCCGACGTGATCCTCCTCCTCGTCAGCGCGGACTTCCTCGCCTCGGACTACTGCTTCGACAAGGAGATGAAGCGCGCCCTCGATCGCCACGACGCCGGCCAGGCCCGAGTCATCCCGATCATCCTCCGAAAGACGGACTGGCAGAGCGCGCCGTTTGCCAGGCTCCAGGCGCTGCCGAAAGGCGCCAGGCCGGTCACCCTCTGGCAGGACCGCGACGAAGCGTGGACCGACGTGGCCATCGGCATCCGGTGCGCCATCGAGGCGCTCCGAGCGCCCTCCGGGTAGCGCCCCGACGTCCACTCCCCGCCCTCCCTCACCGGTACGGCCCTCCCCGCCGCTCCCCCCGCAGCGCCCGCGCGGCCGCCAGCATCGGCTGCAGCACCTCCCGCGCCGCCGCCGGTTGCCCGAGCACCGCCGCGAGCTTCACCGCGATCTCCTCCGGCCCGACCGAGATCACCCCGCCCTCGACATCGCGGAACCACGACACCTGCTCCCGGAGCGCCGCCGCGAGCGCCTCCTTCGCCGCGAGCGCGCCGCCGCCGGCGCCCTCGATCGCCGGCTCCAGCGGCAGCGCGACGCGCGTCCCGGCCGCCGCAGCCCCCTTGAACAACGTCGCCACCTCGAACCGCGCCCCCTCCAGGTAACCCGTCAGCCGCATCGGGCCGACCTGGAGCGAACCGCCGCTCTCCTCGGCGAAGCTGCGCCACGCGGGCAACCACGGCTCCATCGACGCCGGCGGCGGCAGCGCCGCGCCGGCGGCCGCGATCGCCCGCGCGAGCGCCTCGATCTGCCGCAGGAACAGATCGAGCACCGACCCGTCGAACGCCCCCACGGCGCTCCGCACCCGCACCCGCGCGTCGTCCAGCTCCACCTCGGGGAACACCGTCAGCGCAGCGCGCAACGCAGGCGTGAGCGCCGCCAGCACCTGCGCGTCCTCCCGCCCCCGCACCCGGAAACGCCCGTCGAACCCGGGATCCCCGGTGACCACACCGACGAGCTCCAGGGCGCGCCGCGGCCGCACCTGAAGATCCAGCCCCCAGGGCTCCGCGATGTGCACCGTCGCGCCCAGGCCGGCGGCCGGCCGCTCGTCCACCGGAGCCACCTCGACGACGCAGCCCGCCTGGACGCCGCGGAGCCCCAGCCCGTCCACCCCCTCACGCAGCGAGAGACCAGCCCTCTCGCCCGCGCGCGCCCAGACCGCGCGCCATCGGGCCGCGCCGACCCGTGGACGCTTCGCGTCGCCCCCGGGCCGCGGCGCGAACGAGCCGATGTCCACCGGCACGCGGTGCACCAACCGGCCGCCCGCGTGCTCCAGCACCGCCTCCAGCGCGTACTCCAGCGAGACCTCCTCGGCGCTGAAGGTGGGCGCGAGATCGCCCGGCACCTCGATGCGGAAAGGCACCTCCTGCCCCTCATGGGTCCCCGCGAGATCCCGGAAGAACGACAGCCTGTGGGTCTCGCTCGACGAGCGCTGCCCTCCCACATCGACCCGCTCGACGCCGACCAGGGCGACCTCGAGGGCGCTGGCGCGACGCCCCCCGAGCCCGCCGAAGGCGACGGCGCCGGTCAGCATGTCGCCGGGGGCGAACGTGCGATCCGGCAGCGACACCTCGACGAACGCGCCGGCTCCGCGGGCGCTCGCGCCGGTGAACGGCTCGGTCCTCGGCCGCGGCCCGACCGCGGGCCGAACGACGATGTCCCCGCTCTCCTCCGCGTCGGGCCACCACGGGATGGATACAACCGCGGTGACGCCGCACTGAAGCTCGGCGACGAGCCCCCTGTGCGTCGGCGGGACATCGCGGGGCAGCGTGAACGAGGCCCGGTAGCCATGCACGCCCTCCTCGAGGCGCCCCCGCCCGGCCACCTCCTCGCTGATGACGAGCCGATCGCGCGCCTGGAGGACATCCTGACGGCCCATCGACCAGAGCGTCTGCGTGTACTTCAGGGTCACGCGCACGAAGTCGATGGGCGTCGCCGAGGCGCTTTCGAGCGAGAGCTCGACGTCGAACGTCTCGCCCGGATGCACGACCTCGGGCAGGCGCAGCGCGATGAACGGACGGCTCCTCATCGCCCCCGAGCGTAAACGATGGCGCTCGCCGGCGCGCGCTCTCCGGCGTAGCCGCCCTGCTCGCCCAGCGACGCGCCTGTCTGCCCAGCAGCGCGCGTTTTACCCGCCCTGCAGCGTCGCTCCGCCGCGCGCCATGTACGCCGCGAACAGCGCCGGCGCGAGCCGCTTCATCGCGCGCCGCGCCTCGATCACCGCCTCGCCGGACCGGCGCGCCTCGCGCGACGACGCCGTCGCGAGCGCCGCGACGAAGCGCCGCGCACGCGAGAGCGCCTCGTCCTGCTCCGTCGACCGCGGCTGCTCGACGACAGCACCTCCACACGCGACCGCCTCCCCGGAGCCCACCTCGTCGAGCGCGATCCCGACGGGCGACGGCAACACGCCCATCACGATCCCCACGGGCGCCGACCACGCGGCAGGCTCCTCCTCGATCTCGAGCTCGTAGCGCGCGACGTCGGGCAGGCCGCGCACCGCCTCGTCGCGCACCGACGCGAACGCCGCGTCGAACGGATCACAGAGCAGCGCCTCCAGGTAGAGCCGCCGCGCCGCGGGCTCCCCGAGCGCCGTCGCCGCGTCGGCGAGCAGGAACAGCGTGCGCGCGCTCCGCCGCGCCTGCGCCGCGGCCGCGAGCGAGGCGTGCGCCTCGGCCGCGTCGCCCGCGGCCAGCCAGTAGTACCCCGGAGGCTGCCCCTCGAGCCGACCGTCGTCCCCCTCCGCCTCACGGAGCGCCTCGGCCACCCGGCGCAGGAGCACGCGGTGCAGCGCCGCGAAGGGGCCGCTCGCGGGATCGAGGCTGCGCGCTATCCCGAGCAGCGCGGTCGCCGGCGCGGCAGAGCCCATCGCCTGCACGAGCCTCTGCTCCAGCGCGGCGACGCGCTCGGACTGGCGGCGGACGTCGGCGTCGGCCGGGTGGAGCGCCGCGAGCTCCGCGAGCATCCGCCGCGCCTCGCCGAGCTCCCCCGCGGCGACCGCCTCGGCCGCGAGCGAGAGCTGCAACGTGCGCTGCGCGAACAGATCGAGCTGACCGGCGCGCGCGCCGCCGCCGGGCGCGAGCCCCGCGGCCCCGCCGAGCGGCTCCGCGGGGAGCGTGCGGCCTTCGAAGAGGGAGAGCTGTCGCATCTCGAGATCGGGCTCCGCGCGGGCGCGCCGAGCCTACCTCGAGCGATGCCACGTCGATGGCATTGCATCGACCTGGGCGGGTTTGCCGATGCGTGTGCGCCGCGCGCCGCGCGCCGCTCGGCCCGCGGGGCCATGTCCGCCCGGCAGCGAACAGCGCAGCGGCGCAGCGCGCGCCACGCAGCACCTTGTCAGGAGAGGCGCTCGAGCGCTCGGCGCGTGAGCGCTCCTACTCGGCCGCCTCGCCCAGCCACGCCCGCGCGAGCTCGAGCGTGCGGGCGTTGTCGGCCGCGCGTTCCAGGAAGTGCTCCCGGAACACGGCGTCGCGGATCTTGGCCGCGCGCTCGAGCAGCCGCGCGCGGGCCGCGGCGATCGCCTGCGCGGCCTCGGCGCTCTGACCGCAGGCCCACAGCGCCTCGGCGTGGACCAGGCGCACCACCGACTCGCCCTCCTCCACGCCCACCTCGTCGAGCAACGCGCGCGCCCGCTGCGCGGCGGCGAGCGCGTCGGACGCGCGGCCGAGGTGGAGCAGCGCGCGGCCGAGCACCGCGACGGCGTAGGCGCGCAGCGGCGGGGCCCGCTCGAAGAGCGCCTCCGCGGCCCGCGCCTCGCGCGCGGCGGCCTCGGGATCGCCCGCGAGCACCAGGATGCTCGCGAGGTAGACCCGCGCGCAGCCCTCCATGCGCACGTCGCCGTGGCGCTCCAGCATCGCGCACGCGGTCTCCTCGACCGACCTCGCCTCGTCGAGCCGACCGCGGTACGCGAGCACCAGGCCGAGGTTCTGGAGCACATAGGCCGTGGTGCCGCGCAGCTCCATCCGCTCCGACTCGGCGAGCGCCTGGCGCAGCGCCGCCTCGGCCTCCTCGAGCTGACCCGCCTGGCCGTACCAGTAGCCCAGGTTCATCCGCGCCATGCAGGCCCGCCGCACGTCGCCGGCCCGCTCGAACGCCGCGAGCGCCGCCTCGATGCCCGAGAGGCTCGCGCCGGCGTCGCCGCTCGCGTGCGCGCGGATCGCCCGCGCCTCGTGGAGGTTCGCGAGCGCGTCGAGATCCGGCGTCGCGGCGCCCTCGATCGCGCCCTCCGCGGCCTCGAGCAGCGCGTCGGCCAGCGCGTAGCGCCCGCCGAAGACCAGCATGAGCGCCGCCGAGCTCAGGCAGACGCTCTTCGCCGAGCTCCCGTCGTCGAGGGGCGCGGGCGCGTCGCGCGCGACGCCGGCCCAGCGCTCCACGCGCTCGTGGCCGCCCATCGTGCCCGCGGCGAGGATGATCTGCGTCACCGCGGAGAACCACGCCGCGCTGCCCGGCGCGAGGTGCTCCGCGGAGGCCTCCGCGCGCTCCTCGGCGAGCGCGACGTCGCCGCGCCAGAAGTGCGCCTGGCCCTCGAGCAGGCGGAGCTCGCCGACGGTCGCGGGCGCGGGATCGCAGGCGACGCCGCGCGCCGCCCGGGCGAGCACCGCGCCGAGATCGTTGCCGCGCAGCGCCTGCCGCGCGGCCACGAGGTACGCCGTGGCCGCGCGCGCGGGCTCGCCGCCGCGCTCGAAGTGCTCCGCGAGCGCCATGGGGTCGGCCTCGCCGCGCTGCGCGAGGAAGCCGCCCGCTAGCGCGTGGCCGAGCCGCCGGTCGCCCTCGGTCAGCATGCCGTAGGCGGCCTCGCGGAGGAGCGTGTGGCGGAAGCGGTACGCCGCGTCGCCCTCGGCGCCCGGCGGCGTGAGCCGCAGGATCGTCTCGCGCCGCGCGAGCTCGTCGAGCTCGGGCGCGACCTCCGCCCGGCCGACCAGCGCGGCGACGCCCGCCTCGGTGAACGCCTCGCCGAAGACGCTCGCGGCGCGGAGCACCCGGCGCGCCTCCGGGTCGAGCGCGTCGAGCCCGGCCTGCACCATCGCGAGCACCGTCTCCGGCGGCGCCGAGGTCCTGCCGCGGGCCGCGGCGCGGATCTGCTCCTCGAGATAGAGCGCGTTGCCGTCGGCGCGATCGACCAGCGTCCGCACGAGCTCCGCGCTCGCCCGGTCGCCGAGCGCCTCGCGCACGAGCCGCTCGCCGCCCGCGGGCGGCAGCGGCGCGAGGCGGACCTCCCTCACGAGGCGCGACCCCCAGAGCCCCGGGAAGAGGTCGTGCACGCCGGGCCGGGCCAGCGCGAGCACCGCGAACGGCCTGCCCTTCAGGTTGCGCAGCGCCGCCTCGACCAGCGTCACGGTCGGCAGATCGCCCCAGTGCAGGTCGTCGAGCGCGAGGAGCACCGGCTGCGCGGCGCACTCGGCGTCGAGGAAGTCCTCCCACGCGAGGCGGAGCTGGTCGCTCATCAGGAGCGGGCGCCGCCGCGCCGCCCGGAGCCGCACGTCGTCGTCGTCCGGGAACGGCGCGCCCGCGAGCTCGCCGAGGAACGGCGAGACGCGCGCGACCGCCTCCGCCCCGCAGCGGCGCGCGACGCGGCCCTGGATCTTGCGCCGCCGCGACGCGATCGGCTCGCCGTCGTGCAGGCCGAGCGCGCGGCGGAGCGCGCGCTGGATCAGGCCGAAGGCGGAGCCAGCGCTCATCGGATCGGCCTGGCCGACCCACACCTCCAGCGGCTCGCCCCGCGCCCTGAGCGCGCGGATGAGCTCGTAGCAGAGCCGCGACTTGCCCGCGCCCACCGCGCCGGTGACGAGCACCGCGCCCGGAGCCCCGCCGCGGAGGCAGCCGTCGATCTCGGCCGCGATCTGCTCGAGCTCGCGCTCGCGGCCGACGTACGGCGTCGCCCGGCCGAGCAGCGGGGGCGGCGTCTCGGGCTCCTCGCGCGCGCCGTGGAGCCAGCAGCCCGACGCGTCCCGGGTCGCGTCGAACCGCGCGCCGAGCAGGCCCGCGGTCGTGTCGTCGATGCGGATCGCCGCCGGCCGGCGCGGCTCGCGGGAGCCCTGGACGAGCTGCACCAGCCGATCGATCACCGCGCCGACCGGCAGCCGCGCCGCGACCTCGGCGCGGCCGGTGACCAGCGAGAGGCGGGCGTCGCCGAGCAGCTCCCGGAGCGAGAGCGCGCAGCGGGCCGCCTGCGCCGCGAGGTCGGTGGGCGCGGACGAGCCCGAGAGCGTGACGAGCAGCCAGCGCGCGTCGAGGAGCTCGATCCGGCCGCGGTGGCGCTCGACGAGCTCGCGGATCGCCTGCGCCCGGCGCTCGTCCTCGGCGTCGGAGAGCGTCGCTTCCGCGTCGGCGTGGCCCTCGCGCGCGAGGAGGAGGCACATGACCTTCCGCTCGCTGGTCGTGATCTCGCGCGCGCAGTGCGACGGGGGGTGGGACGACGCGGGCTGCGACAGCGGCCCGGCGTCGACGCGGCGATCGTGCGCCTCCGAGGCGAGCGCCGCCGCGACCGCGGCGCCGTCGCGCGGCCGGGACTCCCGCGGCTTCGACAGCATCCGCGCGACGAGCCGATCGAGCCAGGCGGGGACGTCGCCGCGGAGCTCCCTGAGCCGCGGCGGCTCCTCGAGGAGGACCTTCATGAGCACCGAGAGCGGGTCGTCGCCGGCGAACGCGGCGCGCCCGGTCAGGCACTCGAAGAGCACGCTGCCGAGCGCGAACACGTCGGCGCGCGCGTCGATCTGCGGCTCGCCGCGGGCCTGCTCCGGGGCCATGTACTGCGGCGTGCCGCGGATCTCGCCGAGCGTCGGGAACTCCTCCTCGTCGCCGGAGAGGCGCGCGACGCCGAAGTCGATGAGCCTGACGCGCTGGAGGTCGCCGCCCTCGAGGACGAGGTTGCCCGGCTTCACGTCGCAGTGCACGAAGCCGAGCCGGTGGACGGCGGCGAGCGTCTCGGCCACGTGCGCGGCGAGCGTCAGGCTCTCGCCGAGGGTGAGCGGCGCGCGGTCGAGCCGCTCCGAGAGGGTCTCGCCCTCGATCCACTCCGTCGCGAGGTAGAGGCGGCCCCCCGGCGTCGCGCCGTGCGCGACGTGGCGGGCCGTGCCCGGGAGCCTGAGCGTCGCGAGGGCGAGCGCCTCGCGCGCGAGGGTGCTCAGCGCCGGCGTCGCGGCCGTCTGCAGCAGCTTGAGCGCGACAAGCTCGCCTGACCGCCGGTCGCGCGCGCGGTACACGCGCGCCGTCGCGCCCGAGGCGGCGTGCTCCTCGATCTCGAACCGGTCGTCGACGACCTCTCCTGATTGCATCGAGCTGACGCGCTCCGGGCGGGCGCACTGCCGCTTCTATGCAGCGTGCCAGCGACGCGCATCCGCCGTCCACTGCCGCCTGCTCCGACGTGGCGCGGCGCGCGTGCCGGCTCACGTTGCCGGCGGCCACGGCGACGCGGCACGCGCCGCGCACGAGCGCGCACCTCGCCCGCGCGCGGCGTCCTCGCGGCGCGCGGCGCGCATGGCGGCGCACCTCGACCGCGCTCGCGTCAGCGCGGGGCCGCGCCCTCCGCGCCGGTGCGCCGCAGCACCACGTACCGGAGGTGCGGCACGCCGCTCACCGCCACCGGGGCGAACGCCTCGCCGGCGCCGGGCAGGCGGGCGAGGCGCTGCTCCACCCCGCGCGCGAACCGCGACGCGGTCCACGGCGACGCGAGCGCCTGCCCCTCGGCGAGCAGTAGCACCAGCGCGTCCACCCCGCGCGCGTCGAGCAGCGCCGCGGGGATCCGCTTCGTGGTGTGCCCGCCGGGCAGCGCGGCGACGGCCGGGTCGGTGACCCCCGCGAGATCGACGAGGGTCGCGCCCGTCGCCGCCCCGAGCCAGCCGATGTCGAGCGCCGCGACGACCTCTGCGCCGGCGATCGCGCCGCGGAGCTCCTCGACGACGCGCAGCCGCTCGCCGGCCACGCGCGCGGCGGTCGGTCCGATCCGCACCATCACGAAGAGCTGACCGGCGAGCGCGAGCGCGATCCGCGGCGCCGTGGCGCGCGCGTCCGCTGCGGAGGCGACGTGGGCCGCCGCGAGCACCACCGCGGGCAGCGCCGGGACGACGAGCCGCGACAGCGGCATCCAGTCGCCGCCCGCCGCCGCGACCGCGAGGAAGTGCACGGCCACCGCCGCGAGCAGCCCGCGCGGCCACGCCGGGAGCGCGCGCCACGCGAGCGGCGCGACGAGCGCCACCGGCCCGGTGAGCAGGAAGCACGCGAACGCGTAGCGGGCCCCGAGCGCCGCGTCCGGCGCCTTCGCGAGCGCGGCGAGCGGCGCGGCGCGCCCGAAGGTGGCGAGCCGCGTCAGCGCCACGGCGACGAAGGGGGCGCCCGCGAGCGCGAGCGCGGCGAGCGCGCGGGCCCACGCCGGTCGCGGCGGTCGCGGCGGCGCCTCGGCCTGGCCTTCATGGTCGCGCCGCGAAACCGCCTCGCCCCGGCCGCCGCCTCGCGGAGCCGCCGGGGCCGCGATCGCCACCACGAGCGCGAACGGAAGGAGCTCTGGCCGGAGCGCCGCCGCGACCCCCGCGCAGGCGGCGCCGGCGAGGGCCTGGCCGAGGGACGGCAGCGCGACGGCGAGCGCGCCGAGCGCCGCGACGAGCCCGGTCTCCATGCCCGCCGCGCTCCAGGCGCCGAGCGGGGCCGACGCCGGCACGAGCAAGAGCGCCGCGAACCGCGCAGGTCGGTCGGAGGCCCGGTCGACCGCGAGCGCCAGCACCCCCGCGGCGAGCGTCCACGCGGCGACGCCGATCGCCTTGGCAGCCGCGAGCGCGGCGAGCGGGCCTCCGGCCGCGAACGGCGCGAGCAGGAACGCCCACCCGAGCGGCGTCACGCCGTCGGTCACCGGCCCCGCCGCGTTGAAGCGGTAGCCCAGGCCGCGCGCGATGTGGTGCGCGTAGCGCGCCGTGATCAGGGCGTCGTCGACCGTGAACCCGGAGAGCGCGAGCGCGGGCAGCAGCGCCGACAGCGCGCCGGCGAGCGCGACCAGCAGCGCGCGCCTCCGCCTCGTCACGCCGCCCGTGCGTCCGCGCGGCGCTCGGGCCGGCAGGAGGCGCCGGCGCCCGCCCCCGGCGGCATCTCGCGCTCCCCCGGTCGCGCTTCATCGAGGACGCATCGCCCGGGGAACATGCGTTCGTGTTGTACGGCGTTCGCCACGTGCAGCGATCCTGTGGCAGGCGCACGAGGGACGCAATCGCGCTCGCCTGCCCGCAACCGCGCATGAGGCACATGAGAGCGCGTGGGGGCGCGCAAAGGCTCATGGAGACGTGGGGGCACATCGACGTGGACGCGTGTGGACGCCGCAGAGCTCGCGGACGTCGTGAACGCCTGGGCCCGGCGTCCGGCGTCGTCGTCTCGCGTCGTGGACAGCGAGCGGCGACGGCGCCGCTGCAGCGGCTCGCGGCGGCAGCCATGCGCCCTCGTGGACGGTATAGTTGCTCGCATGGCACTTCCCGCCGCGCTCCTGGCCGCCGTCGAGCGGCACTCCTGTTTTACCGGCTGCTATCGCAGCGAATCGGAAGTCCAGGTCTGCATCGATCCGGCGCAGGCGCTCGTGCCGACTGTGCCTGTCTGCTGCAGCGATTGCCTGAACTTTCATCCGGCAGCGCTCGTGAGCCTGCTGCCGCTCGGCATGACGTCCTACGCGCTCGCGAACGCGCTGACCACGCACGTCCGCTCGCTGCGCGGCTACAAGTGGGCGACAGGCGGCTACCACACCGCGGGCACCGGCTTCTGGCTCAACGCCGCCTATTACGGCAACGGCCTCTTCCTGGTCGACGCCGCGCGCAACCGCAACGCGCGCACGGACGTCGACATGCTGATCGAGGCTTTCCAGCACGGGATCGTCCAGCCCGAGGATCCGCGCATGCTCGATCCGGCGCTCTACACGTCCGAGCTCGCGTACATCAACATGTCGAGGCCGATCCTGCCGGTCCGCACGAAGCAAGATCTCCTGGCCTCACCGCAGCGCAGCGCCACCCCGAGGCAGGGGTTCTCGCGGGTGTCGATCGTGGAGTTCCAGCCGCTCGCAGCGACCACCGCGTCGGCGGGCGCGCCGGCGGCGAAGCCGGCCAAGCAGGCGCCGACGCCCCGCGAGCTCAAGCTGGGCGACACCTGCCCGACGTGCGGCGCCGCGGTCATGGAGCGGCCGCTGTTCTCGGGCACGTTCGTCGGCTGCCTCTGCTGAGGGCGCCCGCAGGGTCGGCTCGCCTCCTGTTGAGCGCGCCCGCAGGGTCAGCTCGCCTCCTGTTGAGCGCGCCCGCAGGGTCAGCTCACATCTGCCGAGCGCGCCCGCAGGGCCGGATCACGGCGTCGGCGGGGTCGCGCGCCACACGGTGCCTCCGGTCGCCGGATCGATCGCGCGCAGCGCGGCGCCGCTCACGGCCGCGCCGCTCACGATGTACACGTAGGGGCCCGAGGCCTTCGCCACGAGGAGCCGCTCGCCGAGGTAGCCCGCCGGGACCTCGTACCGGCTCGCCCCGGACGCGGGGTCGAGGGCGATGATCCGCGGCTCCGTGCCGCCCACGACGTCGAGGCCGAGCACCACGGCGGCGCCGCCGCTCGCGACGAGGAACAGGTCCGGCCGCCCGCCGGAGACCGGCGCGCGCGCCGGGAGATCCCGCTTCCAGATCGACGCGCCGCCGCGCCGCCCCTCGGCGGTGAGGCGCGGCGGCCCCTCGGCGGGCACGGTGAGGGCGACCTCCACGTCGCCGACCTGGACCACGCGGGGGTTCTTCTTGCGCTCCCAGAAGTGCCCGGTGATCGCCGCAGGCGCCGGCGCGGTCGGGCAGTCGGTCGCCTCGCCGCCGGAGAGCGCGATCCCCATCGCCGCGCCGTCCTTCATCACCACGGTCGCGCAGCCGTCGCCGCCGGCGACCTCGTCGGGGACCGCGGGCAGGCTCGCCGCCCAGCGCTCCTTTCCCGTGCGGGCGTCGAGCGCGCGCAGCGTGGGCTCCTCCCCGCCGCCCGCGAGCACCGTGCTCCCGTTCGGGCAGGCGAGCGCGTCCGGCCGCTCGAACTCCTGCGACGACCAGAGCCCCTGCCCGCTCCGTCCGTCGATGGCCACGACCCGCCCGCGCGTCTTGCCGTCCTGCCACAGCACCGGGTCGGGCGCGTCGTCGCCGTTCGCGTCCACGAAGCAGAGCGCGTCGAGCTGCGTCGTGAGCTGGCGCGCGCGCGGCGCCGGCTCCTGCGGCTGCTCGACGCGCGCGAAGAACATCACCGCGAAGCCGACACCCACCACGGCCATGGTCGCGGCGAGGAGCGCCTTCACCGCCCTCGACGGGCCCGGGGCGGGCGCAGGGGCGGTCAGCGGCGCTGCGGGCGGCGCGACCGGCGGCGCGGCCGCGCCGCGGACGGGGGGGTTCTCGGCGCCGCAGCGCGGACATGTGATCCCCCCATGACCACCTGCCTCCAGCGAGGCGCCACAGCTCCTGCAGGGCCGCATCGCGACAGTCTATCGCCGGCGGCTGCCCGCGATCGAGAGCGACCGTGAGCGGCGCGCGGGCGGCGCTGCCTCGCCACGGCGCGCAGCGGCCAGGATCGAGGGGTTCGAAGGGCAACCAGGGATGGCGACAGGCTGCGCGCCGCCCGCTACTTCGCCCACAGCAGAGAGAGGCCGAGCTCGATGGCGTCGAAGGGCTCGATCCGGACCCGCGCCGCGTCCCGGTGGGTCGCGACGGGAGCCAGTCCGCGCGCGGGCACGAGCGAGAAGACCTCGAGGGTCCGCTGGATCGGATCGACCAGCCACGCGTGGAGCACGCCCTCGCGCGCGTAGACGGGCATCTTCTCGGTGCGGTCAACCTCCTCGGTGGACGGGCTCAGGACCTCGCAGATCCAATCCGGGGCGAGCGGGAAGAAGGCCGTCTCTGGTAGCTCGGGCATGCGCTCCACGCGCCAGCCAGCGAGATCGGGCACGAGGGCCTCCACGTCCCCCGGGGACGCCGGATCCGGGAAGTGGAGCTCGGGCTCGTCCAGGATGTGCCCCCGATGAGCTCCGCCACCTTGTTTGGCGGGACGGCCGCGAGATCGGCATACGTCGCGCGGCGGAGCTTCTCGGCGGGCTGGCCCATGACAGGAGCGTGCCCGGGGGCCCGAGCGGAGGCAAGGCGGCGGCGAGAGAGGCAGGAGACGCGGTCGGCCCGAAAAGGGGAACGGCGCCCGCCGCGCGCCGCCCCCTCCCCGCTACGGCTTCGGGATCCGCAGCGTCCCGCTGACCATCGCGCTGCCGCTCACGACGTAGACCAGGCTGAGCGGGTGGAACGCCCACGGACCGAGCGCGATGGATCCGAGCCAGAGCTGCTCGTGCACGCGATCCATGGCGAAGAGCACCCCGAAGAGCAGCACGATGAGCAGGCTCGTGGGGATCGGCGTGCCCTCGTAATAACGCACCTTCCCGCGCTCGTCCGACAGCTCGGCCGCCGTCACGTTGTACCGCGCCAGCCGGCTGATCCCGCACGCGACGAAGTAGACGAGCGCTGCGGCGTCCCACGGCCCGCGCAGGCCGAGCGCGTAGCCGAGCACCGCCGGCGCCACGCCGAACGAGACCACGTCGGCGAGCGAGTCGAGATCGGCCCCGAGCGGCGAGTGCTTGCGACGCCAGCGCGCGATCGTGCCGTCGAGGACGTCGCACGCGAGCGCGAGGGGCAGGAGCCCGAAGGCCACCCAGATGTAGATGCGCTCGCGCTCGGCCACGTAGTTCAGGCAGAGCAGGATGCTGAGCGTCCCGCTCGCCGCGTTCGCCAGCGTGACGAAATCGGCCAGCGCGAACGACCGGAGCATCGAGAAATGGGGCGGTCTTTCGGGAGACATGGCGCTCGGGGTGCGGAGTGTTGCACGTCCGGTTGGATTGCCCACCAATCCGCGCGGCGCGCCAGCGTACCCGAGCCGCCCTTCGGCCGCAGCGCTCCTCGAACGACCGCGCCGGCGGCGGCCCTCCCCGGCGGCGGCGCTGTCTAGTCAGGTGCCACGGGCTTGTCCACTCCGCGGCTATCCGCGCACAAAACTTAGGACCCGGCTCCGCCCTGCCTAGCATCCAGCAACGGATGCCCGGACTGTCTCTTGTCGCCGACACCACCCGATGCTCACCGGAGCCCGAGCGCACGTCGCTGCACGAGCTGCTCGACTTCGTCCTGGAGGGGGCGCGCAACACGCCCCCTCCGCTCGATGAAGCGGCGCTGCCGCTACGCGCCGAGACCGAGGCGCTGCCGCTCCTCTGCGACCTCGCCGAGGCCGCCGCGGAGCTCGCCGCCGGACGCCGCGCGCGCGCCGTCGTGCGCCTGTGCCTCGAGCCCGACCCCTGGGAGCTCGGGCTGGAGCGCGTCGGCCGCGATCTCCTCGTCACCGTCTTCCACGGCGGCGACGTGCCCGAGATCGCCCTGCACGAGCGGCGCTTCGAGGGCGACGCCCTCTGCGCGCGCCTGCTCGCGGCCATGGACCGGCTCGCCCCGCCGAGGAGCGCGGCCCTGCGCCGCGACGCCGCCCTCGCCGACAACGACGCGGAGCTCGGCGGGCTCGGCGAGCTCCGGCTCCCCGCAGCGCGCAGGGCCCTCACCGCCGCCCTCCCGTTCTCGTCCGACGATCCGGGCGGAGAGCCCGCGATCGTCGGCGTCGAGCCGACCGGCGAGATCCCGATCGTGATCGCGGCCGAGGCGCTCCTGCGCACGTCGCAGGGCGCGGCCGCCGCGCAGCCGGCCGTGCTCCGCGCCGACCTGTTCTCGCTCCTCTTCCGGGGCAAGCTCCGCGTGCTCGTGGGCGAGGAGGCGCGCGAGCTGCCCGACGTCTTCATCTTCCCGTTCGCCGAGCAGCTCGCGTCGCTCTCGCTCGAGTCGCTCGACGCGTGGGCACGGCGGCAGCCGTACCACCGGCGGCTCACCGTCGGCGGCGCCATCCTCGGCGTGCGGCTGCACAGCGAGGGCGCGCTGTCGCTCACGCTCGGCGTGCCCCGCGCCGGCCGCCCCGGGTCCGCCGACCCCCGCGCGCTCGGCCCGGGCCGCGGCTCGGCCTTCTCGGCCGCCGAGGACCGGGCGCAGACCTGGACCTTCCCGGCCGTCGACGTCGCGGCGCTCGCCCAAGGCGTCGTCGCGTTCGGGCGGGCGCTCGCGCGCAGCCTCGTGCGCCGCGACCGCGGGCAGGCATCGAACCTGCGCCTGTTCGAGTTCCGGGCGCGCGTCCGCGAGCTCGCGGAGCGGCTCCGCGAGCTGACGCGCAACGACGCGAAGATCAACGTCGCCCCGGAGACCTACCGCGCCTTCGCGGCGGCGGCGCGCCCGCAGGCCGCGGCCGAGGACACCTTCGGGCGGACCCGGCTGCGCTTCACCGCGCGGTGGATCGCGGCGATCCCATCGCTCGACCTGCGCGCCACCTTCCTGTGCGGCGACGTGCTCGTGGTGGGCTCGACGCGCGAGCTCACCTGCATCGACCGGCGCACCGGCGAGTGCCTGTGGCGCAAGCCGGCGCCGCGCGCGGTCTCGGTGATGACGCCGGTCGGCCTCGGCCGGCTGCTGCCCGACGGCACGCTTCAGCTCCACGAGCTCGCGTCCGGCGAGGTCGCCTGGTCGACGCGGCTCTCGCCGCGCGTCGGCGCGAACGCCTCGGGCGCGGTGGTGAGCGCCCCCGGGCTGCCCCGGATGCTCATCGTGAGCGAGGGGACGCGCCACCTCGCCGCGGTGGACCTCTACTCCGGCGAGGTGCGCTGGCGCTACGCCGCGCGCCGCGGCGAGAACTTCCGGCTGCGCCGCGCGGGCAAGCTCGTCGTGGTCGGCAGCGGCGAGCCGGCGCTCGCGGCGCTCGACGTGCTGAGCGGCGAGGTCGTCTGGCGCTTCTGCGACCGGCTCCCGTTCGCGTCGCCGGTCGCGGTCGATCACGACGCGCTCTTCGCCGTCGCCGGCGACGGCGCCTTCGTCGGCCGCGGCGGGGCGCGGCTGCACCACCTCGACCCGTGGTCCGGCGAGGCGCGGTGGACGGTCGATCTGCCGAAGCACGTCGCGCCGGTCGGCGCCCCGCTGCTCGGGCCCGAGACGGTGTGCGTGGTGACCCACGGGCGGCGCGGCACGGGGCTCGTGGGGCTCGACCGCCGCACCGGGGCGACGCGCTTCGACCTGACCGCGTGCGCGGCGACCGCCTCGTGCCTGATGGTCGACGACGTGGTCGTGGTGAACAGCGAGGCGGGCGAGATCGTCGGGGTCGGCGCGCACGACGGCGCGGTCCGGTACCGGCACGTCATCGCGGGCGGCGTCGAGGGCGACAGGCCGCGGCGCCTCGAGCCGGTGCTCCGCTCGGGCGCGCTGTTCGTGCCGCAGAACGAGGTGCACGTGGTCCGGCCGCGCGACGGCGCGCTGCTCGGCAAGGTGCCGACCGATCTGATCCCGGATCTCCTGCGCGTCGACGAGCGGTGCGACGTCTACGTCGCCGAGGAGAGCGGCCACCTCGCCGCCTTCGCCGCGGCCCCGCGGCTCAGCCTCGTCCAGTAGCGGCGGCCCGCGCCGCCGCGGCGGCGCGGGCCGCGCGCGCGGACGTCCGCGCGCGCGTCAGCGCGGCCGCCGGGACGGCTTCCAGATGAGCTCGAGCGTCACGTCGGTCACGCCGTCCTTGATCAGCCCGATCCGCTCGGCGGCGCGGCGCGACAGATCGATGATCCTGCCGCGCTTGAACGGGCCGCGGTCGTTGATCCGCACGCGCACGCGGCGGCCGTCGCGGCGGATGACGTCGACGAGCGCGCCGAACGGGAGCGTCCGGTGCGCGGCCGTGAGCGCGCGGGGGTTGTAGCGCTCGCCGCTCGCGGTGGCGCGGCCGTTGAACTTGTCGGCGTAATAGGTGGCGCGCCCGCGCTGGATCGCGACCCCCTTCTTCGCGTCGCGCGCGCTCGCGGGCGCGACCGGCGTGGAGATGCGGCCGTCGTCCTCGTCCGGCTCGTCGTCGCGGCCCCGCGGGGGCACCGGCGCGGTGCTCGGCGCGACGGTGCGCGCGATCGGCTCGGCGCTCGTCCGCGGCGCGACCGGCTGGTGGGCGGCGCAGGCGGGGGTGCAGAACAGGAACAGGAAGGCGAGCGCCCTCCCCGCGGCGCGGCGCCCCTGCGGCGTCATCACGTCGCCTCGGGCGCGGCGCGGTCGGCCGACGAGGGGTCGAGGTCG
Source organism: Sorangium sp. So ce406 (assembly GCF_051474675.1). NCBI lineage: Bacteria > Pseudomonadati > Myxococcota > Polyangiales > Polyangiaceae > Sorangium > Sorangium sp. So ce406. The sequence goes on from NZ_CP150340.1 coordinate 5,113,356, forward strand.
GCCGCGGGCGGGGCGACCGCGGCGACGAGGGCGAGGGCGGCGGGCTCGCTCCCCTCCCCGTTCGCGGACAGGGCCGCCTGGGCGCTGGCCTTGGATCGCACGAACCTGGCCAGCTCGCGGAACGGCACGCCGGTCGGGCAGATCCGCTCCTTCTCCGCGAGCACCGCTTCCGGCACGTGCGCGAGCGCGAGGGCCGCGGCGTCGAAGTCCGGCATGCTCCGCGAGGACGCGAGCACCACGGTCATGAGGCCGGGGTACGCCCCGCCGGACGCGGCGATGCGCTCGGCCTCCCCGAGGTCGCAGCGCCCGCACGCGATGCAGCGGGAGAAGCCGGGCAGGGCCGCGCGCTCCGCGGGCGAGAGGGGCGGCAGGCGATCGGCGTCGTAGTTCTCGTGGAAGAGCGCAAGGCCGCTCGGGCCGTCGAAGAGACGGCGCACCGCGACCTTGAGGAACGACCACGCGAGGACCGCGAGGGCGAGGGCGCGACCGGAAAGCACGATCCGTCCATAGCCCGAAACTTGGCCGCGCGCAGAGCCGATGTGCGCGGCCCCGCCGGAGCGACGCCGCGCCAGGGCGCGTGGTTGGATCTTTTCACCCGGGTAGCGGGGTCACCTCCCGGCGGCGCGACCCACCTCCTCCCGCCGTGCGGCGCGCGCTCGCGGAGCGTCGCCGGAGCGACCGGGCCCATCCCGAGCACGCGGCCTCCCGGGGAGAGCTGGGGTGACGTGCCGCGCCCGACCTCAGGACGGCGATCACGTCGTGCCCGGCGAAGACACGATCGAACACCGAGCCGGCGCCGAGCAACACGCGTCGACGCGCTCTCCAGGACTCACGATCGCGCTTCCGTCGATGCCGCGCCCGCCGGCGCCTCGACGGACACGACACCTCTGCTCGCCGGCAGCACGCGCCGGCGTCCCCCGGGGGAAGCAACCATGCTCTCAAGGTCGATGTCAGATTGACTATCTGGGCGACCCCGAGCACCGGAGCTGAGCGCTACCGCGACGAGAAGAAGCACAAGCTGGCGAAGTTCTACGCGTTCGAGGCGCGCACGCGCATCTCGAAGGAGGAGGTCGAGAAGTACCTCTTCATGGCGCAGGCGCTGAAGGACGTGGCGCTCGGCCGCGGCCTCTCCGTGGAGCGCTACCTGTGACCGCCGCCGGCCCGCGAGGCCCCCTCCCGGAAAGGCGGCGCGGCGGTCAGCGCTCCGCGCCCTGCGCCGGTGCTCGGAGCGCAGTGAACCCTCGTTAACAGCGCTCAAGGTACGGTCACAGGCCCACGGCGGCACACCGCCGCCGAGCCGCCGTTCTCTCCCGCGCTGGCGGCGCTGGCACGCTGGGTGCACTCGTGCCCGGCATGTCCAACGACGTGCTTCTCTGCGGCAAGGAACGATCGGAAGACCTCGGCGATGTCGCCGAAGGGGCGCTGGTGAAGGAGATGATCGCGGGGAACGAGCGCGCCTGGCGCGCCTTCCACGCCCGGTACGATCGGCTCGTCCACCGGTGTATCGCCGGCGTGATCGCCCGCTTCTCCGCCGTGGTGGCGCAGGACGACATCCGCGACATCCACGCGACGCTGCTCATGCAGCTCCTCTCGAACGACATGCGCAAGCTGAGGACCTTCGACGAAGGCCGCGGCGCGCGGCTGAGCTCCTGGATCGGCACGCTCGCCGTCCACTGCGCCTACGACCACCTGCGCGGGGCGCGGCGCGCGCCGCGCTGCGCCCCGCTCGACGACGCGGCGGTCGAGCTCCCGTGCGAGCGCCCGTCGCCCCAGGACCACGCCGAGCGCCGCGAGCGCGCCGCGCTCGTGGGGCAGGTGCTCCACGACTTCTCCGACAAGGACCGCGAGTTCGTCGCGCTCTACTTCGGCGAGGGCCTGCCCCCGGAGCAGATCGCGGAGCGGATGCGGATCAGCGTGAAGACCGTCTACACGAAGCGGCACAAGATCCAGAGCCGCCTCGAGGCGATGCTGTCGGACGCGCGCCTCGCGGCGTGAGGCGCCCCGCATCGAAGGGCCCGAAGAGGGCTCGGCGCCCGTCGGCCCTGTGGTATGAGCCGGAGAGGATGGCCCGCTCGCCTCGCACCTCCTCCGCCCTCCCGGCCGCGGTCGTCGTGACCGCCGCCCCGCTGCTCGCCGCGTGCGGCGGCGGCAACGGGGACGCCCCCTGGATCCCCCTCGCCGACGAGCGCGGCGGCGGCGCGCGCATCGCGGAGCTCGTGGGCGAGGCCGGGTGGCTCGACCCGGACGACGAGGACAGCGAGCGCTGCGCCGTGCCGCCCGATCGCCGCGCCCACGTCACGGGCGCCACCCTCGTCGCCATCGACCGCTTCGACGAGACCGGCGAGGGCGCGCATGGCAACCACTACGTGCAGGACCTCGCCGACGAGCCGGCCGCCTACTCGGGCATCACCGTCTTCCAGCCCGCGTTCAGCCCGCCCGACCTGCGGCTCGTCCCCGGCGACGTGGTCGACCTGAGCGGCATGCTCACCGAGTTCCTCGGCCCCTCGTCCGGCCGGTTCGGCGACTGCCGCACCCTGCCCGAGATCGGCGGCACCATGAGCTTCCGCTTCGAGGACCGCCCCGCGAGGCCGATCCGCGTGCCGATCGACGACCTGAAGCGCTACGCGTCCGCCCGCAGGTACATCGGCATGCTCGTGCGGGTCGAGGGCATCAAGATCGCCGGCGACCCCAGGAGCAGCGGCGGCCGCTACACCGCGTCGATCAACGTCGGCGCCGGCGTGCCCGCCGCCGACGTCCCGAGCCTGTCGAACGAGCTCTACGACCTCGAGGCCCAGGGGCCGCCCCTCGCGGCCGGCGCCTCGTTCCGCTCCGTCACCGGCGTGCTCACCTACTTCTACGGCTTCAAGATCGCCCCGCGATGCCCGGCTGACTTCCAGCCCGACGACGCGCCGCTCCCGGTCGACGACGCATGCGCTCCCTGAGGCCCGCGCTCCCGCTGCCGCTCGTCCTGCTCGCGGCCTGCGCCGGCGCAACGCGCGGCGCCCCGCCGTCGCCGGGAAACGCCCTCGTCTCGACGCCCGACGGCAGCGTCGGGCGCATCGAGGTGCGCCACCTCGACGCCCGGCCGCGGCTCACGCTCGTCTCGCGCGACGGCGACCCCGCGCCCGCGCTCGTCGCCTCGGTCGCGACCGATCTCGGCTCCGTCGCCACGACGGCGCTCGCCACCGTGGTCGAGGCGCGGCTGCTCGCCGCCGGCTTCGACGTCGACGCGCGCATCGACCGCAGCGCGTTCCGCGTGCGCCTGCTCGTCAAGGACGCGTCGCGCGTCGCGCCGTTCCTGCGCGCGCTCTCGGCGGCGTTCGCGCAGCCCATCGTCGCCGGCAGCCCGGAGGTCGCCCGCGCGATCGAGCGGGTGCAGGCGCTCCGCGCGAGCCCGCTCGACGCGCCGGAGCTCTCGCCGATCGCGGCGTGCACCGGCCGGCTGGGCCTCGCGGGCGCCGAGCCCGTGGTCGACCTGGCGACACCAGCGGGCGTGCGCGAGCTCGAGGGGTGGCGGACCGCGGCGCTGCACGCCGGGCGCACCTCGATCGCCGCGGTCGGCCCCGCCGCGTTCTGCGCGGACGCCGCGCGCGCGGCCGAGGACGCGGGCGGCTGGCCCGCGGGCGGCCCGCCCGCGGACGCGTGGCCGGCGGCGGACACGATCGGCGTGTACGCGACGAACCAGCTCGATCGGCGCGCCGCGCGCGTCACGATCGCCGCGCGCGTCGCGAGCCCGCAGGCGGCGGTCGCCGCGGCCGAGCGGCTCGGCGCGCCGGGGTCGCCGCTGCGCGCGCGGCTCTCGGCGCTCCCCTCCCCGTTCCGCACCGTCGAGGTGCTCGGGATCGCCCGCCCGCGCGGCGGCTGCGTGAGCGTGACCATCGAGGCGTCCGACCTGCCCGCGGCCCCGCCCGTCGAGACCTCGGCGGCGCTCGCGGCCGCGGTGGCGCGGCAGGAGATCCGCCGCGACCTCGCGGCGCCGTCGGGCCCCGCGGTCGTCACGCGGCAGATCCTCACCGCGCAGGACCCGCGCGAGGCCGGCGCGCGCGCCTCCTGGTGGGCGCTCTCGGGGAGCGCCCCGGGCGCGCCGCCGGAGCGGTGGGCGACCGCGCTCGGCGTCCCCCCGAGCGCCGAGCCGCCGCGGCCCGCAGGGGCTGGCGAGGCCGGCGCGCGGACCTTCGAAACCGAGCTCGCGCGCGCGCTCGCGGCGGGCGCGCAGCCCGCGCTGGAGCGGCGCGCCCTCGTCGAGCGCGGGCAGGGCGAGGTCTGGGTGCTGCTCGCGAGCCCGTGCGGCGTCGCGGAGGAGGGGCTCTACGACGCAGGCGCGACCGCGCTCGCCGCGCTCGCGGCCGTGCAGACGCGGCGGCGTGAGCTCGACGTGACGATCGAGCCCTGGGTCACGGCGGACGCCGTCGGGGTGATCGCGCACGCGCCGTTCCGCGACGATCGCGAGACGCCGGCCGAGCTCGGGCGCCGCGTGGCGAGCGCCGCCGCGCGCACGGTCGCGGCGACGACCTTCGGCCCCGACGCGCTCACGCAGGCGCGCGCCGCGGCGCTCCAGCACCTGGAGCGCCTCTCCGGCGGGCGGGCCGCGGCGCTCGAGGCCTTCGCCTCCGCGATCGCGCCGGACCACCCGTCCTGGATCGAGCCGTTCGGCGTCTGGGACCGGGTGGCGAGCGGCGCGCTCGAGACGGTGCAGCTCCGCTGGCAGGCGCTCGCGACCGGCCCGCTCCGGCTCGCCGTCCTCGCCAACGCCGACGCCGCGCAGGCGGCCGCCGCCGCGGAGGCGGCCGAGCGCTGGCTCGCGCCGCGGCTCGCGCCGCGCACGTGCGGCTCACCGGACGGCGCGGTCGTGCCCCGGCCCGGTCACCACGACGCGCGCCTGCCGGCGGGGACGGCCCTCTCGCAGGCCGTCGTCGGCGCGCGGCTCCCGGCCGCGCGCGAGGCCACGGCGCGCGAGCTCGCCGAGCTCACGGTCGCCGCCCTCAATGGCGCCGACGGCCTGCTCGCGGCGGCGCTCGCCGCGCCGACCCCTCCAGCGGCCGCCCCAGCCGCTCCGGCAGCGACCGCGGCTCCGGCGGACGCCGCGACCTCGAGGCGGCAGCTCGCGGCGCGCGCGAGCGCCCGCCTCCTCGGCGGCACGCGCGCGGCGGCGCTCGCGGTGGAGGTCCGGGCGCCGAGCGCCGATCTCGGCGACGCCTCGACCCGCGTGAAGGAGCTCCTCGCCGGCCTCGCGCAGCGGGTCACCGACGCCGACCTCGGCCGCGCCGAGGCCCTCGTCGCCCGGCGCGAGCGCGACGCGCTCGCGGAGCCCCGGCGCCGGCTCATCAACCTCTTCAACGGCCGCGCCTCGCGCACGCCTCCCGCGAAGGCCACGCTCGCCGCGTGGCGCGCCTTCCTTTCGGGCGCGCTCGGCGCGGACGCGATCGTGACCGTGGAAGCACGGCCCGACTGATCACTCCCCGCCGTCGAAGTCGCCGGCGTCCTCGAGCCCGGCCGTCCGCTCGGCGCCCGTCGCCTCGAGGCCCTCGTCCTCCGCGTCGCCGCCCGCGCCCTCGTCCTCGTCCTCGTCGAGCGCGACCTCGTCCTCGTCCTCGTCCTCCTCGGGCTGGGTCAGCACGGGGAGCCGGCGCTTGCCGACCGGACCCTCGTCGACGTAGTCGCGGAGCGCCATCATGTCCTTCAGCGCCTCGAGCTTCGCGAGCGCCTTGACCTCGACCTGGCGGATGCGCTCCCGGGTCAGGTTCATGATCGCGCCCACGTCCTCCAGCGTCGTGCCGCCGCGGTCGGCGACGTCGAGCGCGCACGTCTCGTTCATGTCCCAGACCTCGAGATCGGGGAAGTTCAGCTTGATCGCGCCGGTCCTGGCCGACACGTCGAGATAGAGGTGGTGCTGGCACGAGACGTACGGGCACGGCCTCGGGCCGTCGACGCACTCGGCGCGCATGCGCGGCTTGTAATAGTCGGTCTCCGGATAGAGCATCCGGCCGATCTCCAGCTCGCGCTTGGTCATGCGCTTGACGCTGATCGTCCGCGCCCGGATCTCGCGCTTGCGCCGGGACCGACGCTGCTCGCGCGTGATGGGGTTCCCGGGCGCCGCGGGGTCGACCTGGAGCGCGAGCGCCCCCTCCACGACTGGCTCGTTCGAGCCGGCCGGGTCGCACTCACCGCCCACCGCATCCGCACCGTCCAGGCCGAAGATCTCGAGCTCGCTCTCAGACACCGTCGCCATGCGCTGCCTCCGTTTGGTAGCGTCTCCGCTCTCAAGCGCGCGCGTTTCCCTCAACGTCCCGAGTCCCAGCTCGAGCGCGAAGGTCACCGCTCTCTGCCCGACGTAACGCCGGATGCCGTCCCTGAAAAATTACGACGAAACGAGCCGACGCCCGTCCCGTCGATCGCACCAGTCCCCAGGAGGGGCCGCGCTTGCGGCCCCGATCACATCAACGAAGACGAAGGTCCTGCGACTCGGCCCCTCACGACGAGGCCGCCTGTTTCGTGAGCCGCGCTTGCGCCATCAAGCGCTCTTCTATCAACGACAGCTTCGCGACGAGCTCCCGCGCGAGCGTCTCTGCGCTCGCGAGGTCCTGGGCGATCGCCCTCCCGCTCGTCTCGCTCCGCCTCTCCTTCGCGGCATCCCTGAGCGCACTGAAGACCTTGGTCATCGTGCGCTCGAGCTCCTCGATATCACCTCTCACGAACAGGAATTCACGCTGGATCTCTTCGATGGTGTAGTCCTGGGCCATCATCTCTTTGATGCGCTGAACCTGGCGGACTACCGTGGCCGGATACATCCCCTGCGAACCCTGATGCTTGCCCTTGCGCCCGACCCGCACGCTTCGCGGGAGCAGGCCGAGCTGCACGTACTTCCGGAGCGTCGCCTCGCTGAACTTGATTCCATGCGTTGCGAACAGCTCGAGGATATCGCTCGAGGTGATCCCCTGGGCGTGCTCGCGCTCAATGCGGTCCAGCACGTCCTCGGGGATCCTCTGCACCGGTCCTCCCATCGATTGCCGGAGGCCCTACCCAACCGACGCGGGCGACTCTATTCCACTGAATGGAATACAGTCAATTGACGCGACTACGATTATTGTGTGGCTGTCGCGGGACGCGGTGCTTTCCTGGGGTTCTTGACACGCCTCGGACATTTTTCGTCCGTCGTGGTCGCGGCTCGATCCGCTCCGCACGTCGCGAAGTCGGGGTCCAGGCGGGAAAAACGGGGCGCCGGGGGCAATGGGTGGGAGCGGCGGGGCGCCCGGCGCGCGGGGGAGCTCGTGAAGCGACATCGCCCTTACCCTGACACACATCGGCCAATTCAGACAAAAGGGCTGATAGTCTCGTCGCCACCATGGCCAAGGCCCTCGCCAGCGAGGGTCGGGGAGCGGCCCCGCCCGCCGCGCCCCGACCGGTCGAACGCGTCATCAGGGACGTCACCGCCCGGGGGGTCAGGATGCGCGTCCTGGTCGCCGGGGCCGGCAACGGCCCGGCGCTCCTGCTGATCCACAGCTTCCTCGTCAGCCACCTGGAGTTCGACGACGTGATCGACGCGCTGGCGCAGCGCTTCCACGTCATCGCCCCGGACCTCCCGGGGTTCGGGGAGAGCGAGAAGCCGAGCCCGGCGCGGTACGCCTACGGCATCGAGACGTTCGCCGAGGCGGTGGCCGACCTCATCGCGGCCTTCGGCGTCGGCCGGGCGCACATCGTCGGCCACGCGATGGGCGCGGCCGTCGCGCTCACGCTGGCGGCCGAGCACCCGGAGCTCGTCCAGCGGCTCGTCCTGGAGGACGCGCTCTGTTACCCGTTCCCGAAGAGCTTCAGGATGAAGCTCCCGCTCCTGCCCATCGTGGGCGGCATCTTCTTCAAGCAGCTCCACGGCCGCGGGACGTTCCGGTCGTTCTTCCGCGACGAGATCTTCCGGGCGGACGCGGCGGTGCCGATGTCGCGCGTCGACCGGCACTACGACCTCTTCAACGCCCCCTCGGCGCGCGAGAGCGCCCACGCCGTGATGCGCGCGGTGCTCGACGCGCGCCCCGTCGTCGCGCGCCTCACCCGGGTCACGGCGCCGACGCTCGTCGTGTGGGGGCGCGACGACCGCATCTTCCCGGCGGCGAGCGCGCAGCGGCTGGCCCGCGAGATCTCGGGCGCGATGCTCGAGATCATGGACGCGGGGCACTCGCCCCACGAGGAGCGGCCGGAGGAGTTCGTCGCGCTCGTGACGCAGTTCCTCGAAGGGAAGCGGTGATGGATCGCTCTGCCCGGCTCGCGCCCGCGCGCGGGGCGGCGCAGGCAGGCCGGCGCGCGGCGCGGGCGCTCCTCGGCGACGACGCGGCGACGCGCCTGCTCGCGGACCGGTCGGCGCTGCTCGGCCTCGCGATCGTCGCGCTGCTCGCGCTGTTCGCCGTCGCGGGGCCGGCGGTCGTCGGCCACGACCCGAACGCGAGCGACTTCAGCCTGTCCCGCGACGCCTTCGGCGCGCCGCCCGGGCCGTCGGCCGCCCACTGGCTCGGGACGGACCCGCTGTTCCGCGACCTCCTCGCGCGCCTCGCGCACGGCGCGCGGCTCTCGCTCGGCATCGCGCTCGCGTCCACGGTGGTCGCCACGGGGCTAGGCGCCCTCGTCGGCGTCGCCGCCGGCATGGCCAGCGGCACGCGGGCGGGCGCCCTCGACGGCGCGCTCATGCGGCTCGTCGACGTGATCCTGGCCCTGCCCTACCTCCTGTTCGTGACCGCGATCGGCGTCGCCGTGGGCAGGGCCGACGCGGGGACGATCCTGCTCGTGCTCGGCCTCACGGGGTGGACCGGCGCGGCGCGGGTCGTCCGGGCGAAGACGCTGGAGCTCGCGCAGCGCGACTTCGTGGCCTCCGCGCGCGCGCTCGGCGCCGGGCCGCTGCACGTCGTCCGCCGGCACGTCCTGCCCAACGTCGGCGGGACGCTGCTCGCGCTCGCGACGATCAGCGCCGGGCAGATGATCCTCGCGGAGGCGGCCCTGAGCTACCTCGGCGCCGGCGTGCAGCCGCCGACCGCGACCTGGGGCCGGATGCTGCACGAGGCGGAGCCGTACCTCGGGGTGAAGCCGCTCCTCGTCGCGGCGCCGGGGTTCGCCATCCTGCTCGCCGTGCTCGGCTTCCACCGCGCGAGCGAGGGGCTCCGCGACGCGCTCGATCCGGCCGGCGCCGAGCTGCCGCGCGGGCGGCGCCTGCCGGTCGACCTGCTCCTCGCGGGCGGGGCGCTGCTCCTGCTCTCGATCGGCTCGCCGAGCCGCGTGCGCCCGCCCCTCGGCAGCGAGGCGCCGCCGGGCGCGCCCGAGGCGCCCGTGCGCGGCGGGACGCTGCGCCTCGCGACCACCGTCAACGTCCGCACGCTCGATCCGGCGATCGCCTACGACGAGCTCTCGACCGCTGTCGCGGAGCTCGTCTTCTCCCGCCTGGTCACGTGGGACCGCGACGGGCAGCTCACGCCCGATCTCGCGCGCGCGATCGCGGTCGAGCGGGGCGGGCAGACGTACGTGTTCACGCTGCGCGAGGGAGTGCGGTTCCACGACGGCGCGGAGCTCCGCGCCGCGGACGTGAAGCGCTCGATCGAGCGGACGCTCCACCCGAGGACGCCGAGCCCGGGCGCGAGCGAGTACGAGATGATCGAGGGGTTCGCCGCGTACCGGAGCGGCGAGGCGCCGCACCTCGCCGGCGTGCGGGTGCTCGGCGACCACGCCGTCGCCATCGATCTGCGCGCGCCCGACGCGACGTTCCTGCCGCGCATGACGCTCGCGTTCATGGCGCCGGTGTGCCCCTCGTCCGGCGCCGTGGTCGACGCGGCGAGCCCTCCCCCGCCCTGCGGCGCCGGCCCGTTCCGCCTGGAGCGGTGGGACCAGGACGGCAGCATCGGGCTGGCCCGGCACGAGGGATACTTCCGCCCGGGCCTGCCGTACCTCGACGGGATCGCGTGGCAGACCGGGGTGCGCGCGACGACGCAGCGCTACAGGTTCGAGGAGGGAGAGCTCGACTACCTGCGCGATCTGACGGCGATCGACGCGGCGACCTACCGCGCCGACCCCGCGTGGGCGGGGCGCATGCGCTGGGTGACCCGGCACAGGACCAACGCGGTCTTCCTCAACACCGAGCTCGCGCCGTTCGACCGGCTCGCCGTCCGGCGCGCGGTCTCCTTCGCGCTCGACCCCTCCGTGCTCGAGAAGGTGCGCCCCGATCTCGTCGCCCTCGACCGGGTGCTGCCGCCGTCGATCCCGGGCCCCGCGCGCGACGAGCCGATGCGCCGGCACGACCTCTCGCGCGCCCTCGCGCAGATGGCCTCGGCCGGCTACCCGTACGACCCGGCGACCGGGAAGGGCGGTTATCCGGAGGCGATCGACTACATCGCGGTCCCCGACACCCTGGAGCAGGCGCTCGGCGAGATCTTCCAGCAGCAGCTCGCGCGGGTGGGCCTCCGCGTCCGCCTGCGCCTCGTCAGCTGGGCGACCTACCTCGCCGAGGTCTCGCGCCGCCGCGCCGTCCCCATGGGCTGGGTGGGTTGGCAGGCCGATTTCCCCGATCCGGCGAGCATCTTCGAGCCGACGCTCTCGTCGCGCGCCATCCGCGACGAGGGCTCGCAGAACTACGCCTTCTTCAGCAGCGAGGCGCTCGATCGCGCGCTCGACGCCGCCCACGCGGAGCAGGACCGCGCGCGGCGCCTCGCGCTCTACGATCAGGCCGAGCGCATCGTCCGCGATCTCGCGCCCTGGGTGCCCACGCACACGGCGCGCCTGATCGAGCTCTGGCACCCGTACCTGCGCGGCTACGAGCGCTCGGCCGTGATCCCGTCGCGCTTCCACGAGGTCTGGCTCGACCCGGCGGCGCGACCCGCGCCGCGCGCCGGGGCGCGCGCGGACAGGTCGCTCGCTGACAGGTCGCGGCCCGGCGGGCCGCCAGGGGCGCTGCTCGCGCGCGCCGCCCTCCCGCGATGAGCGCCCCGCGACCGCGCCCCACCGCCGCGCCCCGCGCGGGCCGCGCCTCCGCGATGGGCGCCGCGCTCGCGCACCTGCTCCGGCGCCTCGCGTGGGCGGCGATCCTGATCGCCGGCGTCACCGCCGTCTCGTTCGGGATCGCGTACCTCCTGCCCGGGGACCCGGCGCGGATGCTCGTCGGCCCGCAGGCCTCGGCCGCGGATCTCGAGCGCGTCCGGGCGATCTACGCGCTGGATCGCCCGGTTCCCGTGCAGTTCGCGCGGTTCGTCCGCCGGCTCGTGCACCTCGGTCCCGCGGGGGGCGGCGACGGCGACGGCCAGCGCCCGCGCGCGGATCCCGAGCACCGGAGCTGCGCGGCCGGGCCGCTCGGCGTGCACGTCGATCTCGGCTACAGCTTCCACTACCGCAAGCCGGTCGTGGATCTGCTGGAGGCGAAGGCGCCGCGCTCGGTGGAGCTCGCGCTGGCCGCCCTGCTGGTGCAGCTCCTGCTCGGCCTCGCGCTCGGGATCGTCGCGGCGGCCCGCCGCGGGACGATCTGGGAGGACGCCGCGCTCGGCGCCGCCCTGGTCGGCGCCAGCGCCCCGACCTTCGTGATCGGACCCGCGCTGCAGTACGTGCTCGCCCACGAGCTCCGGGTCCTGCCGTACGACGGGTACGGCGTCACGGCGGCCGATCACCTGCGCTCCCTCGTGCTGCCGGCGCTGACGCTCGGCCTGTTCGGCAGCGCCCTCTACGCGCGCATCGTCCGCGAGGAGCTCAGGACGCTGCTGCGCCAGGACTTCATCCGGACCGCGCGGGCCAAGGGCGCATCTCGCCTGCGCGCGCTCGTCGTCCACGCGCTGCGCAACGCGCTCTTGCCGCTCGCCACGCTCGCCGCGCTCGACTTCGGCGCGCTGGCGGGCGGCGCGATCGTGACGGAGAAGCTCTTCCGGTGGCCCGGCGTCGGGAGCATGGCCGTCGAGGCGCTGCAGAACCGGGACGGCCCGCTCATCGTCGGCACGGTGCTCTTCGCCTCGGCCGCCATCGTGCTCGCCACCCTGGCGCTCGACCTCGCGGCGCTGGCCCTCGATCCCCGGCTCCGATCGCGGCCGCGCTGAGCGCGGCGGGCGCGTTCAGGCCTGTCGCGACCGGCGATCCGCGCGCTCAGGGCATGCCGGCGAGCGCGCGGCACTCGGCGCCGAGCGGGGAGTCCGCCGAGGAGAGCTCGGCGCATTTGCGGAACGACGCCCGCCCGCCGCGGCCGGCGGCCTGCTCCGCGGCGCCGCGGAGGTGCCACGCCGTGGCGCTCCCCGGGGAGGCGGCCGTGAGCTGCTGGGCGAGCTGCACCGCCTTGCCGGTCTGCCCGGACTCCAGCGCGCGCATCACGCGGGCCGAGAGGGGCCCGCCCTCCTCGTCCGGCGCGGCGGGCGCCGGCGCCGTCGGCGCCGATCGCGGCGCCTCCCGGGGCGCAGGCGAGACCTGCCCCGTCGTCGCCGGAGCGGCCGTCTGCGCCGTCGGCGCGGCGGGGCTCGTCGCCGCCGGCCCGGGCTGTGCGCTCGCCGCGGGGTCGTTCGGCTGGCTGGCCGGGGGATCGGCCGTGCCTGCGGTGGAGAGCCCGGGCGCGACGGCGGTCGGATCCCCTTCCGGCTCCGGCGCAGCGGGAGACGTCGGGGTCGCCGCGGTCGGGCTCTGGTCTTCGCCCTGGAGCGACGGGTCGACCGGCGCCGATGGCGCGGGGCGCCGATCCTGGCTCATCAACCACATGCCGGCGACCCCGATCGCGGCCGCGGTGATCAGGCCGGCGACGATCCGCGCGGCGCGCGCCCGGCGCGCCTCCTGGCGCGGCGCCCAGAGGGTGGCCTCGACCGCGCCGGCGGTCGTGTCGGCGTCCTCGGCGGTCGACGACGGCGCGCGCGGCACCAGCCTCTCCGGCGGGTCCTGCCCGGCGCGGAGGAAGAAGCGCTCGCTCTCGCTGAGCGGCTCGCCCTCGCTCGGGGGCGCGTCGTCCGGCGCCGCCACGACGCTCGCCGGCGGCGCCTCTCCGGGCGGCGCCTCTCCGGGCGGCGCCTCTCCGGGCGGCGCGTCGTCCGGCGCCGCCGCGGCGGCCTCGGGCGAGCGCGCCTCCATGGCCATCGCTTCGCCAGCAGACGGCGCCTGCGCGGGCTGCGCGTCGCGCGGGATGACCACGGCCGGCGGCGCGTCGCTCGGCGGGCGGGGCCGCAGTGTGGGGCTCGCCGACGCCGTCGCGGCGCGCTCCTCCCCGGCGGCCGGCGCCGCCGCTGCCTCGGGCGACGGGGCGACGGCCGGGCGGGGCGGCAGCCCTGCGGGCGGAAGCGGCGGCAGCCCTGCGGGCGGAAGCGGCGGCAGCCCCGCGAGCGGAAGCGACGGCGGCGCGGGTGCCCGGAACGACGCGGGCGCCCGGGAGGACGCGGGCGGCTCGGGGGGCCAGGACCGGAAGCGCTTCTCGAAAGGGCTCGAGGCCGGGGGCCTGTCGCTCGGGGTGCGCTGCTTCTGCGCGAAGCTGCGCGGCGTCACCAGCGGCCGCGTGAGCGGGGCCTCATCGCTGCTGGCGAGCGTGGTATCCTTGTCGATTTCCACCGTCGCCCCCACGCGCCCCCAGACGGCCTCGACGGCCGCCGCGGCGCTCCGCGGCGGTTCCGACGGCGCCCGGCCGCCCTCCCCGCCAGGCCGCGCCGTAGCGGCCGAAGCGGCGCCCCGCGGCGGCTCCGACGGCGCCCGGCCGCCCTCCCCGCCAGGCCGCGCCGTAGCGGCCGAAGCGGCGCCCCGCGGCGGCTCCGACGGCACACGGCCCCCCGCCGCGCCAGACCGCCCCGCGGCGGCCGAAGCGGCGCCTCGCGGCGGCTCCGACGGCACGCGGCCCCCCGCCGCGCCAGACCGCCCCGCGGCGGCCGACGCGGCGCCCCGCGGCGGCTCCGACGGCACACGGCCCCCCGCCGCGCCGGACGCAACGCTGCGCGGCGGCTCCGACGGCGCCCGGCCGCCCTCCGCGCCAGGCCGCCCCGCGGCGGCCGCGCCAGCCGAGCGGCCGACCGCGCCGTGGACCGCGCTGCGGGCCGTCACCGGGCGCCCGGACGACTCGGCGTCGGGGTCCGCCGCCTGCTGCGCGAGCATCTCCTGCCCGGACCGGGAGCGCGGGAGCAACCCGGGCGACACCCGGTTCGAGAGCGGCGCCGGCACCACGGCGGCGTCCTCGAGGTCGTCGGCGCCGGCGTTGCCCGAGGCCCCCTCGGGATGGAAGGAGCGCCGCGCGCTCGACGGCGACGAGAGCGGCGAGAACTCGTCGTGGAACGCCGCGTCCGGCTCGCTCGGCACGACGTCGTCGGGCGGCAGCGCGGCGGCCGGGACCAGCAGCCCCTCGAAATAGAGCTTCGAGATGGTCGAGAGCGTCGAGAGATCCTCGAACGGCGACGCGTCGACCACCTGCATCAGCGTCCGCTTGCCGTCGAACAGGCGCAGGATCCCGTTCAGCTCGTCGGGGATCTCGTTCAGCCGCTCCAGCAGCTCCTCGCTGTCGACCTCGAACACGGTGGAGAGCGACGGCAGCGCCTCGAGGAGCCGGCCCCACTCGTCGACCCGGCGCATGCCCTCCATCAGCAGGCCCTGGGTCGACGTCTCGATCACGTCGGGGTTGTCGACCTTGCAGAACTCGACCTCGAACGTCCCCTCGTTCCACAGGAGCGCGCGGTAGACGGCCTCCTCGCCGCAGAGCCGGCCGAGCGTCGCGTCGACGACCTTGCCCTCGCGGAAGTAGACCTGCGCCTCGTTGTCGCCGTGCGAGAGGTGCACGATCCCGCTCTTCCGGCTCACCTCGAACGTCTGCAGGAGATCGACGACGTTCATGTCGAGGATCGAGCCCGAGAACCGGGTCCGCCCGGTGGTCGAGAAGTGGCGCGTCGTGATCCCCTCGCGCGTCCGCCGCGCGAGGAGCAGCGTCACCCGCGCGATGAGCTCGCGCACGAAGATCGGCTTCGTCAGGTAGTCCTCGACGCCGAGCTCGAGCCCGCGGATCTTGTCCTCGATGGACCGCTGGCTCGTGAGGAAGACGACCGGGATCGCGGCCCAGTCGGCGTGCTCCTTCATCTTGCGGACGAGCGCGTAGCCGTCCACGTTCGGCAGGCGCGTGTCGCTGAGGACCAGGTCCGGCGTGGAGACCTCGAGCTTCGCGAGGGCGTCCGCCCCGTCCTTCGCGGTGGTCACGCTGTAACCGGCCTTCTTCAGGCTGACCTCGAGGACCCGAACGCTGCGTGGATCCGCGTCGACCAGGAGGAGCTGTTGCTTGGCCACTAGAGGTTTCCGCCCTCGCGAAGGATGGCGAGCCCGAGCGGACGCTGTCAAGCGTCCGCCCCGAGCGTCGCCGCTGCCGTCGATCGCATTGTCCCGCGGCCGTGAGCCCGGTGATCGGCGGCGCCCATCGTGAGCACATCACGCCTGGGAAGGCCAGGTTTCGTCGAGCGCCGCGCCCGCGATCAGCGCTTCCAGGGATCGATGATATCGCCGGCTGAAGGCGACCTCACGGTCGGCGCGCTCGGCGCCCCGGTCGCCGCCGGTCGAGCCGTCGCCACGGGCGGCCTCGCCGGGCTCACGACCGGTGTCCCCTGCAGGCGGGGCGGGTCCTGCGCGGGCGGCGCGGCCGCCGTGCTCCCGGGCGGCGGCTCGCCGCGCTGGGGCTCGTCGCGCGCCTCGCGCCGGGGCTCGTCGCGCGCCTCGCGTGGGGGCTCGTCGGACGCCCGCTCGAGCGCCGCCGGCGCGTGGAGCGCGCCTGGGACGGCGGCGTCGTCGGGCGTCGCCTCGCGCGCCGAGGCCCGCAGGGCGCGGAAGCCGAGGGCGATGGCGATGGGCACGAGGACCGCCGCGAGCGCGATGGCGACGCGCGCGCCCATCGAGAGCGAGTCGGCCGGCTCTCGGGGCACCTGGACCGGGCCGAGCATCTCGTCGCGCTCCCGCAGCTTCAGCGGATCGCGGCGCGGGTGCTCGTCCTGGAGCACGGAGGCGGCCGCGCGGCCCGGCGCGCCGAGGGCGAGCTCGATGGCCGCCGCCAGATCGGCCATCGAGGCGAAGCGCTCCTCGGGGCTCTTCGCGAGGCAGCGCATCACGATCGGGCCGAACGCGCCGAGCGCGGAGGCGTCGGGCATCACCTGCTCGAGCGGCTCGGGCGACATGTACATGTGCTTGGTCAGCACGCCCATGTACGTGTCGGCCTCGAAGGGCACGCGCCCCGCGAAGCACTCGTACATGAGGACGCCGAGCGCGTAGATGTCGGCGCGGCCGTCGATGCGCTTCCCCTCCGCCTGCTCCGGGCTCATGTAGTGCGGCGTCCCGAACACCATGCCGATGCGGGTGAGCCGCTTGCCGCCGGCGACCTTCGCGACGCCGAAGTCGAGCAGCTTGACGAACTCCTGGTCGCCGTTGCGGACGAGGTACACGTTGTCGGGCTTGAGATCGCGGTGGATGACGCCCGCGGCGTGCGCGGCCCCGAGCGCCGCCGCGCACTGGAGCATGATCTGCCCGACGCGCTCGGACGGCAGCGTCTTCTCGGTGCGCAGGAGCGCCGCGAGGGAGGTCCCGGTGAGGAACTCCATCACGAAGAACGGCAGCTCCGGCTGCGCCGGCTCGACCTCGATCGCGCCGAAGTCGCTCACCGCGACGATGTTGGGGTGGCCGATCGCCGCGGCCGCCTTGGCCTCCTGGATGAAGCGGGCGACGAGCTCGGCGTCCTGCGCGATGTCGCGCCGCAGCACCTTCAGGGCGAAGAGGCGGCCGAGGGATTTGTGGCGCACCTCGTACACCGTCCCCATGCCCCCCTCGCCCACGACCGCCTGCACCTCGTAGCGGCCGTCGATGGTGCGCCCGAGCAGCGGATCGGCGGCCGGGTTCCAGTCGGGCGCGTCGACGAGCGGATCGCCGTCGAACGGGCAGAACCTGGAGTCGCCCGAGAAGGTCAGCTTGCAGGTCGGGCAGCGCCGCGCGCGCGGGATCTGCTTCACCTTCCCCCGGCGCGCCTGGAACATGTCGCCGCGCGTCGGGAGCGCCTGCATCACCGGCAGCCCGTGGCCGCTCACCGGCGGCGCGTCCTCGTGAGCGCCCGGCGCGTCGCTGCGCGGGGGCGCGTCGCTGCGGGCGCCGCGCGGGGGCGCGTCGCTGCGGGCGCCGCGCGGGGGCGCGTCGCTGCGGGCCGGCGGCGGCGTGGTCCCGAGGTCCCCGTGCGGCCGCGGGATGTCGTCCCGATGGAACAGCTCGGCAGTCTCGGAGTCGCCGGCGGTCATCTCGGACTGAGCATCCCCGGCCATGCGGAGCGTTACTGGCACCCCGGCGAGTCTAGCCGAAAGCGCGCGCGGTGTTTCGGATCAGATGGCATGTAGCGACGGAGGGCGAGCGCCCGGCAGGCGCGCAGGGCGCCCGGAAGGCGCGCAGGGCGCCCGGAAGGCGTCAGATCTCCTCCAGGATCTTCGCCTTGCGGGCCTGGAACTCCTCGTCGGTGATGAGGCCCTTGTTCTTGAGGTCCGCGAGGCGCTCCAGGCGCTGCTCGATGGACGGCCCCGCGGCCGGGGCGGCCTGCGGCGCGCCCGGGTAGCCCTGCTGCGGCGCGCCGGGGTAACCCTGCTGCGGCGCGCCAGGATGCTGCATGTGCGGCGGCACGAACTGGGGCTGGCCCTGCGCCGCCATCGCGGGGTTCATCGCCTGCGCCAGGCCGGCGCCGATCGCCACCTGCGCGCCGAGGCCCGCGACGCCGCTGCCGTCGCCGCCCTGCGCCATGCCCTGGCCGGCCCCCATCATCGCCTGGCCGGCGGCGTAGTTCTGCCAGTTGCCCGCGAGCTGCTGGACGTACCGCGCGTCCTGCTGGAACCGCTGATCGAGCTCGAACTGCTTCGCGCGGGCGGTGTCCTGCGCGACGCCGATGCCGCGGCGCGCCTCGCCGCGCGCCTTGTTCGCCTCGCGGAGGAGCCGCTGGTCCTCGGCCGAGAAGTTGATGTTGAAGTTGCCGATCTCGAGGATCTTGCAGCCGATCTCCTCGAGGTTCGGCGCGGACTGCACGATGCGGGCCCCGAGCTCCATGCTCATGCCGCCGAGGTTGAGGAGGCTCTTCTGCTGCTGCGCGCAGACCTGGCCGATCACGGTCTTCACGCTCATGAAGAACTTGCCCTTGATCCAGCTCAGGACGACGTCGTTGTCGCCGCTGCCGCCGCACTGCCCGTGGTAGCCGACGACGAACCGCACCGGGTCGACCACGACCAGCGAGAACTCGCCGAAGATGCGCGGCGTCACGAACTCGTAGAGGATCGGGTCCTCCATCGACTCCAGCGGCCCGCCGAAGGGCACGCCGCGGACCGGCTGCGTCTTGACGAAGAAGATCTCGGCGATGAAGACGTCCCCGCCCGTGAACTTGTTGACCAGGTTGTTCAGGAACGGGATGTTCTGGGTCTGCAGGGTGTGGCGCCCCGTCGGCAGGTAACCCATGTACCTGCCGTCCTTGAAGAAGAGGGCACACTCATCGCTGTCGACCGTCAGCTGGGACCAGAAGGGGACGTTCTGGTCCGGGTGCTTGTAGACGATGAGATGCTTCGCCGCGTCCGGGCGCGCGATCATCATCTCGCGGACGCCGCTCTTCACGAAATCGAAAATCCCCATGTCGCGCTCCTCTGCCTGTGCTGGATTTGACGAGCGTGCCCGCGCCGTGCCCCCACCTCGAGCTCTTCTCGGCACGCGGCGCGCTCCACCTGCGCTGTCGGTTATCCGTTGACGATCGCCGCGCCTTTCAGGCACACAGCGAGCTCAAGATAATCCGCAGATCGCGGGGCAGCAATGCCCCCGCCGGGGAGGATCGCATGCCCGTCGCCTCGCTCGCGCCACCTCCGCCACCGTCGCAGGCTCCGCGTCGACCGCCCGCGAGCTCCGTCGCTCGGCGAGCAGCGCGCTCGTCTGCCCGCGGTTCCTGGCGCCGGGCCGCGCCGGGGAGGCGCAGCCGATGATCGCGCCGATCGACGTCGGCGCCCTCTCGGCGCCCGCGCAGAAGATGGCGCAGCCGGGAGCGCCGCAGAAGATGCGGGAGATGGCGGCGCGCGGCATCGCCCCCGGGCTCAAGCCGGGCGAGGTGGTGACGCTGCTCGTGCTGCTCGCGTCGCGCGAGGACGAACCCGCCCGCGAGACCGCCGAGAAGACGCTGTCCGCGCTCCCCGAACCGCTGCTCCAGGGCGCGCTCGGGGGGGACCTGCAGCCCGCGGTCGTCGATCGGCTGGCCCGCCTCCACGCGGACCGGATCCCGGTGGTCGAGCGGCTCTGCGCGATGCCGGCGATCGCCGCGGAGACGCTCGAGGAGCTCGCGCGGACCGGGAACGAGGCGGTGACCGAGCTCATCGCCGTCAACGAGGAGCGGCTGCTCAAGAACCCGCGCATCATCGAGAGGCTCTACCTCAACAAGCACACGCGCATGTCGACGGCCGATCGGCTCGTCGACCTCGCGTCGCGCAACGGGGTCGAGCTCACGGGCATCCCGGCGTGGCGCGAGGTCAGCCTCGCGATCAAGGACGAGCTCATCGCCGAGCCGTCGCCGGAGCCCACGCCCGACGACGTGCTGTTCAGCGAGACCCAGGCGCTCGCCGAGGCCCTCGCGGCCGACGAGCCGGTCGACACCCACGTCGAGGACGAGGAGGGCAAGGAGGAGATCAAGGAGCAGTACGTGCCGCTCTACAAGCGCCTCGCCGACATGACCATGTCGCAGCGGATCCGGCGGGCGATGCTCGGCTCGCGCGAGGAGCGCATGCTGCTCGTGCGCGACTCGAACCGCCTCGTGGCCAGCGCCGCCGTGCGCAGCCCGCAGATGCAGGAGGAGGAGGTCGTCCTCATCACCCGCAACCGGAACATCTCCGACGAGGTGCTGCGGATCGTCGCGACAACGCCGGAGTGGATGAAGAGCTACACGGTGAAGCGGAACCTCGTGGAGAACCCGAGGACGCCCGTGCTCGTCGCGACGCGGCTGGTCCAGCACCTGCGCGAGTCGGATCTCCGGGGCATCGCGAAGAGCAAGAACGTCACCTCGCCGGTGAAGGACGCCGCGAGGCGGCACCTCGAGCGGCGCAAGAGCTGACGCAGCACGCCGCGAGGGGCCGGCGTGAGCGCCGAGCAGGCGGGCGAGCTGCTCGCCGGCGTCGACGCGGGCGCGGCGCGCTCGGGGATGACGCCGGCGAAGCGCGCGCCCGGCGGCGAGCCCCCTTCCCGCCTGGACCCGTGCGCCGCTAGCCTGCGCCCACGATGAGCGACCTGGTCCGCTTCGGTGTGGCGATGGATCGAGCGCTGCTGGCCGAGTTCGATCGGCGCATCGCCGCGCAGGGTTACGAGAACCGCTCCGAGGCGCTGCGGGATCTGGTCCGCGCGGATCTGACGCGCGCCGCCTGGGACGAGGGGGCCGAGGTGGCGGCGACGCTGACCGTCGTCTACGCGCCCGAGGTGCGGGAGCTCGTGCAGCGGATCTCCGCCCTGGAGGAGCAGCACGCGCGGGCGGTCGTCTCCAGCTTGCTGGTCCGCCTCGATGAGGGCCGGCTTCTCCAGGTCATGGTGCTCAAGGGCCGCGGCGCGGCGCTGTCCGAGCTCGCGGGGCAGCTCGCCGGGGCCAAGGGCGTGCTGTCCTGCGCGCTCACGCCGGCCGCGGCGCTCCCGGATGCGGCGCCCGAGGACGCGCGCCGGCAGCGGGGCTGACGCGGCCCGTCACCTGGGCAGCTTCACGATCGTGCCGCTGCCCTCGTTCGCCCGAGAGCGCGGTGCGCCCGGGCAGCGCCCCGAGGCTCGCGACGAGGAGCGTGAGACCGTTCGCCGCGACACGAGGTGCCACACCGTTCGCACATGCATCCGATCGGAGCTCTCCTGAGCTTCTGATCTACGCGTCGTCGCCGGCAGTGTCAGCGATTTTCACGGTCGTCTTGGGCGGATCGACGATGAATGTAACCAGGCGCTCCTTGGCCTCGAACTCCTGCCGGTAGATGACCGCCGAGCGCTTGTACTTGAAGGGGCCGATCCGCACGCGGTGCCAGAGGCCACGGCCCTTGACGTAGGCCGGCTCGACGTAGGCCTTGTGACCACGGCGGCGCAGGGCCGCCGCGAAGCCCTCGGCGTCGGCGGGCTCCTTGAACGAGCTCACCTGGAGCTGGTAGCCACCCGGCCCGCCCCGCTCGGTCTCGGGCCCCTCCTCGCGCGACACGTGGCGGGCCATCGCCGTGAGCGTGTCGTTCGGCGCGACCTCGCCCGCCGCGGGCCCGAGGACGTGCTGCGCCGGCAGCGGGACCACCGGGAGCCGGTCCGCGGGGAACGGCGGAGCGGCGTCGGCGACGGGAGGCTGGGCGGAGGCCGCCGCCTTCGCGGCCCGCGGATCGCGCACGGCCTCGAGCGCGGTCGTCGGGTGCTCCGCGTCGGAGAGGATCGCCGGGAAGGTCACGTCCTCGCCGATCGTGGCGGGGCGCGGCGCCGGCTTCACGCCTGCCGGGTGGGCGCGCGCGACCAGATCGCCGAGCGGATCGGCGCTGACCGGCCGCTCGGGCTGCGGAGCGCGCAGGAGCGCCACGGCCGCGAAGACGATGCACGCCCCGCCGAGCGAGGCCAGCACCAGCGCGCCCGCGCGCGATGGGCGAGCCCCGGGATCCTCCTCCTGGATCTCCTCGAGGTTGCGCACCGCCCCGGTGTCCATGCTCTCGCCTTTGCTGCGCCTCATGCTTCCTCCTCGGCCCGTCTACCCTGCCCATCCGAGACGCGACAACTTTCGTGTCTCACTTTATCCTACATCCACCGGAGGGGCCTCGACGGAGAGCGCTCGGCGGTGAGCCCGCGCTTCCGCTGGGCCGGGTAGCCTCGCACGCGGGGCGCGCGCGGGGAAAGTTCGCGGCCGCCGCGGCGCGCGGCCCCGCCGCCGGCCGCTCCGCGCGTCCGCTGGGCCGTCGCGCGCGCGAGGCGCTATGACTCCGCCCTCATGAAGACCCATCCGGGGCGCGCCCTTCCTGCGCCCGGCCTGCTGCTGCTCGGTTACGTTGGTTGCGTCGGTTGCGCCTCCGAGCCGCGGACCATCACGGTCGAGGTCGTGCCGGGGCACGAGACAGGCGCCTTCCAGGAAGATCCGCCCGTCGCCCGGGTCGAGGTGACCGCCGCGGCGATCGAGGGCGACGTCACCGTGTCCGCGCGGGCCGCGCCGGGCGGCGCGCTCGACTTCGGCGAGATCCCGGAGGATCGCGCGTACACGTTCGAGGTGCGCGGCCTCGACGCGGCCGGCGCGACCGTGGCGCGCGGGCGCTCCGCGTCGGGCATCTACCTCGCCGCGCTGTCGGGCGAGGTGCTGCCGCTCTTCGCCCAGCGGACCGGCCGGTGGGCGCGGCCGCCGGACGGGCTCGCGGCGTCCCGCGTCGGCGCGCCCGGCGCGGCGCTCGCGGAGCGCTACCTGATCCTCACCGGCGGCGCCGCCGTCGCAGGCGCCGCGGCGGGCGCGGTGGATCCGGCGCGGCTCGACGCGTACGACATCGCCCTGTGGGGCGGGAGCGCCTCCAGCGGCGCGCTCCCGCGGGCGGCGCGGTCGCTCGTCGTCCGTGGGGACCTGCTGCTCGCGATCGACGACGAGGGCGCGACCTGGACCGACCTGGTGGCCGGGCAGAGCGCCGAGGCGGCGCTGCCGATGGGGCTCGGCTCGTTCGCGGAGGTGGCGGGCGGCCGGACGATCGAGGCCGCGGACGGGCGCTCGTTCGTGGTCGGCGCCGCGCGCGCGGGCGAGCCCGCGGAGGCGCCCGGCCAGCCGTCGGACGCGGTGCTCGTCGTCGGCGCGGACCTGACGCTCTCGGTGGCGCGGCTCCGACACGCGCGGGCCGGCGCCGCGGCCGTGTGGGTGGAGGGCGTGGGCCTGGTCGTCGCCGGCGGGAGCGCGGAGGGCGCGGGGGTGGAGGTGCTCGGCGACGGCGCGACCGCGTTCCTGCCGAGGGCGTTCCCGCCGGACGCCGCGCGCGGCGCGGGCGCCGCGGTGACAGGGCCCGGGGAGATCGCGCTCGTCGGCGGGGTCCAGGGCGACGCGCCGGCGCCGACGCGGCGGCTCGCGCCGGGGTGCGCGGCGAGCTGCGCCGCCGCGGAGGTCGCGGGCGCCGCGCTGCCCGCGGCGGTCGTGGACGTCGCCGCGTTCGCGCTGCCGGGCGGGCGCGTCCTCGCGGTGGGCTCCGAGGCGGGCGACGGGAGGCAGACGAGGAGCTTCGTTGTCGACGTCGCGGCGGCGCAGGTCGAGGAGCTGCCGCTGCGAGAGCCGCGGCGCGGCGCGACCGCCGTGCCCGCGCCGAACGGGACGCTCGCCCTGCTCGGCGGGGTCCTTCCGGATGGGGCGCCGGCGCTCACGATCGAGACGTTCTTCCCGGAGTGAGCGGCCGACAGGCGGGCTCGTGAAGCGCGCGCGGCGGGCCACGAGACGTGATACGCGAGCGGCATGTCCACAGACGTCGAGCTCCAGTGTCGTTGCGGAAAGATTCATGGATGGCTGCGCGATGCGTCGCCGAGCAACTCGAACCGCGTCGTCTGCTACTGCGCCGACTGTCAGGCTTTCCTGCACCACCTCGGCCGCGCGGAGCTGCTCGACGAGCGCGGCGGCTCGGACATCGTGCAGGTCGCGCCTTCGATGCTCTCGTTCGACCGCGGCAGCGAGCTCGTCGCCGCCCTGCGCCTCACGCCGAAGGGCCTCTATCGCTGGTACGCGAGCTGCTGCAAGACGCCTCTCGGCAACTCGTTGACGCCGCGCGTGCCGTTCATCGGCATCGTCACCGAGCTGTTCCAGCAGGCGACGAGCGCGCGCCCGTGCGACGAGGTCTTCGGCGCGCCGCGCGGGCGCATCATGGGCAAGTCCGCGATCGGCGAGCCGCCGCCCGGGTCGTTGAAGCCGAACGTGCGTCTCCTCGCGCACATGATCCGGAAGCTGCTCGGCTGGAAGCTGCGCGGCAACGCGTGGCCACACCCGTTCTTCGATCGCGCGAGCGGCAATCCCAGGTACCCGGTCACGGTGCTGTCCACGGCCGAGCGCGACGCGCTACGCCCGCTGTGCGGCCCGCGTCCCGCGCGCGCCTGACGGCGGCGCAGGCCCTCACTGGCCCACAGCGGTGATAGACCGCCGATGTGCCAGCGAGGGCCGCGTGGTGCTTCAGGAGGTGCCAGGCCCCCGCAGCGTGCTGCTCGGCCTCGGCGCGCTTCGCCGCCGAGGAGATCCCCCGATTCGCCCTACTGGCGAGCGACGCGCTTCAGCGGGTACGGCGCAGCTTCCAGCTCGGTCATCGTGAAATACCCGGAGCCGTCAGTGTCGTACTCGATGGACTCGCCCTGCACCTCGTCCGTGTTCGTGAGCGCGACAGGCGACGCCGCGAAGGCCGACTCGAAGCTCCCTCCGGCCGGCGCTCGGTACTCGTAGACGGCCCGGTAGGTGCGCAGCAGGAACCGGTTGGCGCACGGGTGGATGGTCCCGGCGGTGACCGACCGGGCGTTCCCGTCCACGCCCAGGGGTATCTGGAGGTCTGCCACGTGAATCAGCGTGGACATGGTGTTGGGCGCCGGAAGCGGCGTGGGGAACTTGTACGCCTTGCTCAGCCCTGTGGTGCCGTTCTTCGTGACGACGTAGATGTCCCCCGTCGTCGGATGCACCATGAGCGCCTCCGCGTTCTGCGGCGTGTCCGGATACTGGAAGGGGAACCTGTCGCCGGTCACCGTGCCGCTCGTCTCACCCGCGGCGATGTTCGGCTCCCGCATGCGGTACACGGCGAAGGTCGTCGGCTCGGGCGGGTCGTGTCCGCTGATCTTGCCGATGTCTCCCATGAAGATGCAGCTCCCCGCGGGGCACGGGCCGGTCGCGATGTCCTCCCAGTCCCAGGGCATCACGCCGGCGACGTAGTTCCCGACCACCACCTCGGCGTTGGTCTTGCTGATCGCGACGAAGTTCGCGTTGTTCTCGCTGTGCGCGTACAGGATGCCCGGGTTGACGCGGCTCGCGGCGAGCCCGGATATCTCGACGATGTCGGTCGACCTCAGCTTCCCCAGCGCGGTGTAGGTGCTGGCGAACGTATCGCCCGCGGAGCAGCTCGGGGCGCCTGCGGGCCTCAGCGTGACGACCTGCGCGGTGTTCGTGTTGGGGAACGGAGAGGTGCCGCTCCACGCCGGCTGCGCGCCCGCAGCGCCGAGCTGCGCGTACGCCGCGTCGAACAGGAGCCCCGTGGACGACGAGAGGAGGCACGTGTCAAAGGGCTCGGTGAAGCCCGAGGGCGGCTGGATCGGGCTCGCCGGGCAGGCCGAGCCCGCCCAGACCTGCGTGCCGAACCAGACCGCCACGCCGTTCGCCGCCGCCGTGGTGACCGCGGGCGCGGCCAGGGTCGCGGAGTTGCCGTTCTTCTGGCCGCTCACCGCGTCGATCGGGTTCACGGGATCGGCGCCGCTGAACGCCACGATGCTCCCCGCCACGTAGGCAGAGACGTTGAAGCCGAAGGAGTAGCTCGCGGGCTCCGCGCTGGTGGCCACCTTCCAGAGGACCCAGGACTTGACGGCGGACGCGCTCTGATCCGAGCGGAGCAGCGTCCATCCCGCCGGCGGAGCGATCACCGCCTCCACGTGGTCCCGGTTGGCGATGCGCGCGATCAGGACATCGCCCTGCACGACGCCCGCCGGCTTCGCGACGACCAACGAGGTCACGTTCTTCGCGGTCGCTGTCGAGCTGGAGCGGAAGGTTACAGTCGAGAGCGGTTGAACGGCCTCGCCCACATCACCGGCGCTGTCGCCCTCGAGGTCCGTGCCCTGGAGATCGGCGGAGACGCAGCCAGCCCATCCAAGCAGCGAGATCGCGCCAACGACGCACGCTCTGGCGCCGAGATTCGTCAAGTTCAACGTAGGTTTCCTTTCGGTTACTGTTAAGCAGCTCTTCAGTCAAGCGGCTCGATAAGGGAGAGGAAACTAAACCACAAAACACAGATGGTGCAACCCGGGTGACGCCGATTGCGGACCATCCGAGGGGGGGTGAGTCATCGCGCCCCCGGGGAGGAAGGCGCTGTACCTCGGGTACATCGACATCCGCCGTACGAGATCTGGAATCGAAAGCAGCCCGTTCGATGGGCGAACATGACACCTACGCACATCGTTTTTTTTCAGGAGAGAGGCAAATTAAAACACAAGCAAAACAACGAGATCTCAACCCGAGGCAGGCTCCCCGGCGCAGTCTTGACAGCACCCGGAAATACCGTATCTCATCTCTTTGAGCGCTTTGATCTTGCTTGGTGGCACCATCGCACACACTCGCATCCTTGATGCGGGTGGAATGATCCACCGAAAGGAGAACACTTTGAGCTTGCGCACCGTCGTCCCCACACTGTGCGTCGCCCTGACGGCCGTTCTCGCGGGCTGCGTCGTGGGCGCCGATACGGGCGCTGACGAGGGCGCCGCGACAGACAGCGATCACGTCGGTGATCAGCAGCAATCGCCGCTCGCGGCGCCTGGCTGCACGGTTCGTCTCACGCCGACGAGCCTCGTCGCCAGCGTCGCGCAAGCCGAGAACCCGGCGGCGAACGTCGCCGATGGCAGCCTGGCCACCCGCTGGTCGGGCCGCGGCAAGGGCGCCTACGTGACGGCAGACCTGGGCGCGACGCAGCGCATCTGCGGCATCTCTCTGGGCTGGTACAACGGCGGGGTCGATGGGCGCATCTACGACTACGCGCTCTCGACGTCCACGGACGGCCGAGAATTCTCGCCGCTCTTCGCGGGGAAGAGCCTGCCCAACACCTCGCTCCAGCCGGTCGAGCTCCAGGCCGTCGACGCGCGGTACGTCCGCCTCACGGTCAACGGGAATACCGTGAACGACTACGCCAGCGTGACGGAGCTCCAGATCTCCGCCAGCGCGGCCCCCGCCGGCGCCTTCGTCCATCCGGGTATCCTGGTCAGCAAGGAGCAACTGGATTTCGTCAAAGCGAAGATCGGCAGCGGTCAGCAGCCCTGGAGCAAGGAGTACCAGCTCGCCAGGGGCTCGAGGCACGCGCGGCGGGACCACGTCGCTAGACCGGTGCCGGTCGTGAAGTGCTCCACGCCTGGCTCGAAGCAAAGAGCCCTCGATCTGGGCTACGAGCAAGCGGGCTGCAGCGAGATCGTCGACGACGCGAACGCCGCCTATACGCAGGCGCTTCTCTGGCACTACAGCGGCGACGCACAGTATGCCGAGAACGCGAGGCGCATCCTCGACGCCTGGGCGCGCACGCTGTCCGCCATCCTGTTCGATCAGCCCCGCTTCCCGGACAACAACGGGCAGGTCTACGCCAACGGCCACTTCGCCGCTGGCTGGGCAGGCACCAACTTCCTGCGGGCCGCGGAGATCTTGCGTTACACGTACAGCGGCTGGACGGCCGAGGACACGGCGCTGCAAGAGAACCACTTCAAGACGGTCTACTGGGACCTGGTGAAGGACGGCTGGACGGGCGGCGCGAACCGGACCTCCGTGATGAACGAGACGGCGCTCGGCATCGCGATCTTCACGAACGACCGCGAGAAGTACGAGTACGTCGTGAGCCAGGTAGAGCACTCGACCAAGGCCATGATCTACATGCCGAGCGACGGCCGCCAGCCGCTCTATCCGATCTACCAGGGGCGGCCGCGCTACACCGACGACGCGAAGGGCCAGCTCGCGGGGATCTGGAGCAACCCGACGCGCTACATCGCCGGCCTGGAGCAGGAGACCTGCCGCGACCTCGGGCACATGCAGATGGGCATGAGCTCGCTGGCGAACATGGCAGAGACCCTTCGCATCCAGGGCGATGCTCGCAGCGCCTACGGCGACGACCCGGTTCATCAAGAGAACCGCCTGCGGGCGGCGCTCGAGCTGAACGCCGATTACGTGCTTCAGTACCTCGACAACACGGGCAATCGGGTCGGCGTCGAGGTGACGCCCACGGGCTGGATGCCGGCGCGGAACTGGCCATGCAGCAGCTTCGCCAAGACCGCCGGCGGCGGCTCGGCGGTCATGGGCTGGGAGATCGGGTACAACGAATTCCGCAACCGGCGCGGGATCAGCATGCCGAAGACCCAGGAGCTCATCACGCGCCTCAGGGCGATGAGCAGCGCTTCCACCCGGGTCGGTAACCACATCGGCTGGGAGACGCTGACGCACGCGGGCGCGCCCTAGCCGCCCCGCAACCCCGGTCTCCTGCACACGGGCGCGTCGATCGCGGGCCGCTGGTCCCGCGGATTGGATAGGTGTATACAACTATTAGAGAGAACACATGACGCGCAAGGCCACCGTGGTCCTCGGCATGCCCGGCCCGACGCTGGACTTCGGGGTCGGCGAGGCGCCATGAATACAAGCGGCTCGATGACGTGCGCGATCGGTGTCGCTCTATGGGCTCTCCTGATCGTACCCCTCGGCTGCCAGCCCGAGGCGGAGCGCCAGGAGCCCTCCGTCGTGCCGGCCAGCAACATGGATCCGGTCGGTCCGGAGGTGGCTGGCTGGGAAGCCTCCTCCGCCGATGGATCCGTGTGTCGACATCCGGCGGTGGTGGCCGAGTGCGCGAACGGTTGGTGTCGCATTCCGCCGGGCTGCTTCATCATGGGCTCGCCGGAGAGCGAGCTCTGGCGTGGTGAGAGCTCCGAGGTTCCAAGGGCGGTCACGCTCGAGCGCGGGTTCGAGATCGGGCAGTTCGAGCTGACGCGCAAGCAGTGGTCGGAGCTCGTCAGCGTCATGCCAGAGAAGCCGGAGAAGGTGCGGGAAGGTCCGGTGACCTGCAAGGACGACGAGTGCCCGCTTCGCTATGCGACGTGGTTCGAAGCCCTGCTCTTCGCGAACCTGCTCTCTGCACGTCACGAACCGCCGCTCGCGCCCTGCTTCGAGCTGTCCGAATGTCAAGGCGAGCTGGGCCGTGGCGTGCGTTGCGGTCGCGTGGAACTCGCGGGCGACGCGACGAGTGTCTACGAGTGCGAGGGCTATCGCCTGCCAACGGAGGCAGAATGGGAGTACGCCGCGCGCGCGGGAACGAGGACGGCATACTACGGAGGTGACATCACCGGAACGAATCC
Organism: Sorangium sp. So ce406; assembly: GCF_051474675.1. NCBI lineage: Bacteria > Pseudomonadati > Myxococcota > Polyangiales > Polyangiaceae > Sorangium > Sorangium sp. So ce406. Next base: position 5,142,330 of record NZ_CP150340.1, read on the forward strand.
GGATGCGCGCTACGACCCCGAGCCGAGCCTCGAGCCCATCGCATGGTATGACGTGAACGCGGGAGAGCGTACGCACCCCGTGGGGACGAAGCGGCCCAACCGCTGGCTCTTGTTCGACATGCTCGGCAACGTCTTCGAATGGACCAGCGATCGACCCGTCTTTCGCGAGGTCGAGGGTCCAGTGACGAACCCTGCCACGGACATCGCCCTGAGGACCGACGCGGCGGATCGCCGCGTGGCCCGAGGCGGCAACGCTGCGGGCTCGCGGGATATGCTGCGAGTCGCCGGCCAGAATTACCCAGCGTCGGACGCGACGTACCGAGGCGTCGGCTTCCGTCTCGTCCGAACCATCAAGTGAGGCTAGCGCCGGAAACAGGTTCGCCTCCTCGTCGTCGAGGTGGGCAAGCAGGGTGTCCGAGAGCTCGCCCACGGCGCCGTCGAGGCGCGTCGAGCGACGCCGAGGACCTCCCGGAGGAGCTGCTCACGGCGCTGCCCCCACCTCGCGCGCCCGTCGCACTTCGGTCGCTTGCGGAGGTCGAGCGAGAGCACATCCTCCGCGTTCTCGATGCTTGTGGCGGCTCTCGAGCGGAAGCCGCGCGCGTGCTGGGGGTCGGGCGCAACACGCTCTGGCGCAAGCTGCGCGAGTACAGCACCATCTGATGGCACGTCTCCTGCGTCAGAATCCCGTGAAAGCGTCCCGTGAAAGGAGTCGCCTATGCTATCGACCCAGCTCGCCCACCACCTGTCGCTCGAGGTGTCGTGTCGCGCGTGCCCGAAGACCTACGCGGTCCCGCTCGACGTCGTCGACGGCGGCGCGCTGCAGGGACCGGAGCCGTCATGAAGCGCGATCGGCGGCTCCGCGGTCTGTCCTCCGAGCATCACCACGCCCTCGTCCTGGCCCGCGCCATCGAGCGGCAGATCGACGCCTGGTCGACGTCGGACGGCGCACGCCTCCGCGAGCAGTTCGATCGGCAGCTCGAGCCTCACTTTCTCGCGGAGGAGCAGGTGCTCCTGCCCGCGCTGCGCGCCGCGGGCCGGCTCGACCTCTGCGAACGCGTTGAACGCGACCACGCCCGCCTGCGACGCGCGGCCGCGTCGGCGTCGGCGGGCGACGCGAGCGCCGCTCGGGCGTTCGGAGCAGAGCTCGCCGAGCACGTGCGCTTCGAAGAGCGGGACTTGTTTCCCGTGTGCGAGTCGCTCCTCGCCGACGAGATCCTCGACGAGGTCGCGCGCCGAGGGCCCAAGGCGGATTCATCATGTTCGTGACCATCGGCTCTCGTCCACGGCAAGACAAGCCCATCGTCCTGCTGCTACAATGCTGCTTGACGCCTGGATCGAGCTGCGATGGTCACTTCATCCGGAATTGCAGGCGAAAGGTGAGCGTTCGCCAGACCTCGACGGGCGCTCCGTTGCTCGTGACGGGCGCTGCGCGCATCTGCTTCAGCGCAGCGAAGACGTCATCCTCGGCCGAGCGGGGCCCGCGCAGCCGCCTGCATCCGTAGTACTCGCCCTTCGTGGAGAGACGGCAACGGACCTCGATGATGTCGTCCTGAAGGCCGAGGTCCGAGGGCGCAGTGCCGCCCGTGCCCCACGGCTTCGTGTTCCCGTCGGCATCGATGTACCACGCGGACTCGGCGCGATCCTCGACCGCCGGAGACGCGGCCTCCGTGGCCGGCCCGCTCGCCGCGCACGCCGTCGCACCGACGAAGAACACGAATCCAAAACGAGCGTGGTACATGCGGCGCTCCCCTCCTTGCCGTGAGTCGCCATGGATATCAGCGCTCGCGTGCTCCGGATAGCCTGCCGCGCGCACGTTGCGGCAGCAGCAGCGCCAGCGCGCCCGCTTCAGGCAGGATCCCGGTGACCATCCGAGACGGGCGCCGCCACGGGGATGCGCTCCGACTCCCACGCGAAGAACCCGCGCGCGCGGACGCACGCGTCGGCGATCGCGTGCGCGGCGGTGATCCGGCTCTCCAGGGAGGCCGCCTCGAAGAACCCGCGCGCCGAGCGGGCGACCTCGGGCTCGCACTTCTCGAGCTCGGTGAAGAGCTCCTTGGTGCGCGGCAGGACGCCGTTGCGCGCCCGGAGGTGGTAGCGGACCATCGCGAGCACGGCCTCGGCCAGCAGGGCGCTGGCCATCACGGGGTCGCGCTCGACGACGTCGAGGGCATCTTCGAGGAGCGTCGCGGCGCTGTACCGCTCCCAGACGTCTTCCTCCGGCGTGAGCGCAGCGCGCCTCGCGAGCCACGCGGCGGCCTCCGCCCTGAGCTCGTCGAGGAGCGGAGATCCCAGGACCGGAAAGCCGGTGGCGAGCATGTGCGCGGTGGACGGCCGACCGCTCTGGTGCTCGGCAGCCCAGTACTCGCGGACGGCGGCGGGAGGGTTCACGAAGATCTCCGCGGGGACGTCGCCGAACCAGCGCTGCAAACGCTGCTTGTACGGGGCGCCGTGGATCACGAAGAGGTCGAGATCGCTCGACGCGTCGCCGCAGCCGCGGACGATGGATCCGGCCGCGACGATGGCGAGCGGCTCGAACCGCTCGAGCACGAAGTCGACCGCCGCGCGGAGCGCTGCCGCGTACCTCGGCGAGAGGTCCGGCCAGCGGCATCGCTCGAGCGCGCCGTCGGCCGCGCCGGGCCCGGCGCTCGCCCGCGCCTCACCGCGCGCCCGGTACACCGCGCGCAGGTCCTCCGCGATCGCCCCGAGCCGCGCCCGCAGCGCCGCCGGCTCCAGCACCTCGACACCCCTGCCCAGACCGATGATCTGCGAGGCCGCGATCGACTCCCGCTCGAAGTCGACCGTCACGGTCCTCGTCCCGTCGCGCCCGCGGCTCCCCTGCCCCCACCGCTCGTGCTCGCCGGCGGGGCGGACCCGCCGGAGCGCCGCTTCGCCCTCCTCGCTCGCGCGGAGCGTCACCACGTAGCTCGCACGGCGCTCCGCGAAACGCTGACACCATTCCTTCCAGCAGGCCGCGAGGTCGAACCCCTCGGGCCGCGCAAACCCCTCGTCGAGGAGCCGCGCCCCCTCCACGCGCGCGCCCCGGAACACGCTCGGACCGCGCGCCGTCCCGGCCACGAGGTACCAGCGGTCCGCCTTGATCACGAGCCCGTACGGGTCCACCACCCGCTCGCTCGCCTCGCCGTCGAAGTCCCGGTACGCGAGCCACACCTTGCGGTCCTGCCAGACCCCCTCCCGCAGCACGTCGAGGTGCGGCACCACCTCCCTGCCCTGGAACCACCCCGACGAGTCCACGTGGAGCCGCTGGCGCGCGTGCTCCGCGGCGGACCGCTGCACCACCGGGAGCGCCGCCGACAGCTTGATCAGGCCGCTCTCCAGCGCCGCCGACAGGCCGATGTCCGCCAGCGCGCCCGGCGCGGCCACCGCGGAGAGCGCCTGGACCTCGGGCTGCGTCAGCCCCGTCAGGCTCGTCTGCCACCCCTCCAGGAGCGCGATGCCGCCGTTCGGGCCGCGGTTCGCATAGACAGGCACGCCCGCCGACGAGAGCGCGTCGAGATCCCGGTAGATCGTCCGCGCCGAGACCTGAAGGCGCCGCGCGAGGTCCTCGGCCGTGAGCTGCCGGCCCTTCGCCTGCTGGAGGAGCAACATCAAGCTGAGCAGCCGATCCGCGCGCATGACGTCCGTCCGTGGTCCTGGCCTCGATCCGACCCCGATTCGACCCGGTTCGCAGCCTACGCGCAATTCATGACATCAGGTGTCAGGAATCGTCCCGTAGCCTCCCGGACGACGACCGGAAGCGGCGGCGCCTCGGCGCAGCGCGCGCTGCGCGGCGCGCGACGCGCGACGCCAGCCACGCGCCGGTCCCCACGAAGGAGGAGACACCGGATGAAACCGCTGGAAGGACAGGTCGCCCTCGTCACCGGAGCCACGCGCGGCGCGGGGCGCGCCATCGCCTGCTCGCTCGGCGAGGCCGGCGCGACGGTCTACTGCACCGGACGCAGCGTCCGCGGCCGGCCCGCCACCGGCCAGCGCCCCGAGACCATCGAGGAGACCGCGGAGCGCGTCACCGCGGCCGGTGGACACGGCATCGCGGTGCAGGTCGACCACACCGTCGAGGAGCAGGTCGAGGCGCTCTGCGCGCAGATCCGGCGCGAGCACGGGAAGCTCGACGTCCTGGTCAACGACGTCTGGGGCGGCGACGAGCTCGCCGAGTTCGGCGAGCCGTTCTGGAAGCTCTCCATGCCGAAGGGGAAGCTCCTGCTCGAGCGCGCGGTGACCTCGCACATCGTCACGAGCCGCCACGCGGTGCCGATCCTGCTCGAGCGCGACCGGGGGCTCATCGTCGAGGTCACCGACGGCGACAGCTTCGGGTACCGCGGCAACCTCTTCTACGACCTCGCCAAGATGTCGGTCATCCGCCTCGCCTTCGCCATGGCCTGGGAGCTGCGCCGCCACCCCGGCATCACGGCGCTCGCGATCACGCCCGGCTTCCTGCGCTCGGAGGCCATGCTCGACGGCTTCGGCGTCACCGAGGGGAACTGGCGCGACGCGACCGCCAAGGACCCGCACTTCATCGCCTCGGAGACCCCGTTCTTCGTGGGCCGCGCCGTCGCGGCGCTCGCCGCCGACCCGAACGTCGCGGCCAAGGCCGGCCGCGTCTTCAGCTCGTGGGACCTCGCCCGCGAGTACGGCTTCACCGACGTCGACGGCCGGCAGCCCCACTGGGGAGAGTACTTCGAGAAGACGTTCGGCCCGTACCGGAAGGCCGACGAGGCGGCCTACGCGAGCTGGCGCGACGGTCCGATGGACCTCGCGGCGCCGGACTGGCCGAAGGAGTGACAGCGCGCGGGCTCAGTGCGCGTACGGCTCGCCCCGCAGCAGCGTCATCGCGCGGTAGAGCTGCTCGATCAGCACGAGCCGCGCGAGGCGGTGCGGGAACGTGAGCGGCGACAGGCTCCACCGGTCGTCCGCCGCCGCGGAGACGTCCGGCGGCAGCCCGTCCGCCCCGCCGATCAGGAAGGTGACCACCCCCTTGCCGCGCGAGCCCCACCGCTCGACGCCCGCCGCGAACGCCTCGCTGCCGAGCGCCTTGCCGTTCACCTCCATGGCGATGACGCTCGCCCCCGCCGACGCGCGCGCGAGCAGCGGCCCGACCTTCGCCGGCGGGCCGTCCGGGATCTCGATCTCGTCGCACGCCACGTAGCGGCGGATCCGACCGAGGTACTCGTCGATCGCCGCGCGCAGCGGCTTGTCCTTCACGCGCCCGACGGCCGCGACCACGAGACGCACGGCCGCGCTCAGCTCGGGTCGAACCGCGGGGCGGGCTGCGCCCCGGGGGGCGGGCTGTCCTGCGGGACCGGGACGCGGCCCGCGTCGATCCAGAGGCCCTCGATGTCGTACAGGCGGCGCGTCTCCTCCTGGAACACGTGCACGACGACGTCGCCGAAGTCGATCAGCACCCACGTCGCGGCGGCGAGGCCCTCCATCGAGAGCGGCGCGACGTTGTGCTTGCGCGTCGCCTCCTCCAGGCCCGTCGCGATCGCGTGGACGTGCCGGTCGGAGCGGCCCGTCATGATCACCAGGTAGTCCGCGTAGTCGACGCGCCCCACCACCTCCAGGATCTCGACGCCGATCGCCTTCTTGTCGAGGCCCGCCGCCGCCAGCGTCAGCGCGAGCTCGCGCGCCGGGGCCGACGGCTCGGGGACCGGCGGCGGCGTGCTGCGGCGCGCGGCCGCGCGCTTCGGGCCGGCGAGCGGCGACTTGGCCCGCGCGGGCGACCGCCCCGCGAGCGGCAGCGCCGCCTTCGCACCGCCCTCCCCGCCGCCCCGCGTGGGCCGCGGGGCGTCGCCGTCGCCGCGCGCCGGGCGCCGCGCCCTGGTCGTCGGCCGGTCCGCCGGGATCGGCCGCGCCGGGCGCTCGAGCTGCTCCCCCTCGTCGCCCCCGCCGGCCGCGCGGCGCGTACGCCCGGCCTTCGCGGGATCGCCCACGCCGGTGTGGGAGGCGCGGATCCGGGGCGACGCCGGCCGCTTCGTCTTCGTCGCGGACGACGCCCGCCCCGCCGCGCCCGCCTTGGCCGTGGCCGCCTTCTTGCGCGCCGGGACGCGAGGCTCCGCGCCCTCGCTCGCCTTCGACCCTGACTTCGCCCGCGGCTTGCTGCTCCCTGCGCCTGCGTCCTTCTTCGTCGCCAACGTTCTCTCGCTTTCTTGTGCCCGGCCCCTTTCGCCAGGGGCCCCTCGTCTCGCCCGCGTCAGCGGGTCTGGCCCTCGCCGTACGCGATCCACTTGAGCGCCGTCAGGCTCGCGAGCCCCATCGGGCCGTACGCGTGGAGCTTCGTCGTGGAGATGCCGATCTCCGCCCCGAGGCCGAGCTCGCCGCCATCGTTGAACCGCGACGACGCGTTCGCGAGCACGCAGCTCGCGTCGACCTCGCGCAGGAAGCGCTGCGCGTGATCGTAGCGCGGCGTGCAGATGACCTCGGTGTGCATCGATCCGTAGCGTTCGATGTGCTCGAGCGCCTCGTCGAGCGAGCGCACCACCCGCACGGCGAGGATCGGCGCGAGGAACTCCCGGCCGTAGTCGTCCTCGGAGGCCCTGCGCGCCGACGGCACGAGCGCGCACGTGGCCTCGTCGCCGCGCAGCTCGAGGCCGCGCTCCACGAGGGCGGCGACGCGCCCGAGCAGCGGCGCGGCGACGCTCTCGTGGACGAGCAGGCACTCGAGCGCGTTGCACACGCCGGGGCGCTGGAGCTTGCCGTTCTCGACGAGGCGCAGCGCCATGTCGACGTCGCACCCGGCGTCGGCGTAGAGGTGGTTCACGCCCTTGTAGTGCTGGATCACCGGGACGCGCGCGTTCTCGGCCACGAACCGGATGAGCCCCTCGCCGCCGCGCGGGATGGCGAGATCGATCATGCCGGTCAGGCCGAGCAGGACGCGCGTGGCCTCGCGATCGAGCGACGGGACCATCTGCACCGCGTCGGCCGGCAGCCCGACCGAGCGCAGGGCGTCCGAGATCAGCGCGGCGAGCGCCGCGTTCGAGCGCGCCGCCTCCTTGCCGCCGCGGAGGATCGCGGCGTTGCCGCTCTTCAGGCAGAGCACCGCGGCGTCGACCGTCACGTTGGGGCGCGACTCGTAGATCATCGCGATCACGCCGAGCGGGACGCGCACCTGCCCGACGAGCAGCCCGTTCGGCCGCCGCTCCATCCCGACGACCTGGCCGACCGGATCGCCCGCGGCGGCGACGTCGAGCACCGCGCCGGCGATCGCCGTGAGCCGCGCCTCGTCGAGCACGAGCCGGTCGACGAGCGACTCGGACACGCCCGCGGCGCGCGCCGCGGCCACGTCCTCGGCGTTCGCGGCCAGCACGGCGGAGCGCTTGCCCTCGCCGGCCTCGGCGCGCAGCCGCTCGGCGATGGCGCGCAGCGCGCGGTCCTTCTGAGCCCGGTCCAGGGGGGCGAGGGCCCGGGCAGCCTTCCGGGCGCGCTGACAGAGCGCTCGCAGCGTGCCCTCCAGATCGACGTTGCTCTGTTCCACAGCGGGAACCTAGCTCGCCTCCCTGCGCGGGCCAACCGTTCTCCTGCGCGTCCGTGCTAGCGTACCGGCCGTGTCCGGCGATCTCCGAAGGTCGATCCAGGCGTTCCTCGCCTGCCGCTCCCGCCCGGCCTGTCGCGCGCCGCGCGCCGCGACGGCGCTCGTCGCGGGAGCGATGCTCGCGGCGTGCGGCGGCCTGGACGCGGCCGAGGACGCGCCCGCCCCGCCGAGCACGGGCATCCCGCTCGCGGCGCCGAACGCGCGCGGGGCGCCGCTCGAGACGGCGCCGACGGCACCTTCCATCCCCTCCGCGCCGTTCGGCGATCCGGAGCGGCTCCAGATCCCGCCCGATCCGTTCGGCCCTCCCGACCTGCCGCCGGCTCCAGATCCTGCCGGGAGCGCCGCGGGGAGCGGAGTCCAGCTATGACACGAGCCCAGAACGCCCCGCAGATCGTCGCGATCGCCGCGATCGCCGCCGCGCTCCTCGCCGCGGCGTGCTCGTCCGCCCCGAAGCCGCTCCCGGGCGGTCCTCCGCCCGAGTACGAGCCCCCGCGCGCGTTCGACGGCGGCGCGCCGGGCAGCAGCGCGCCCGGTGACGACGCGCCGGCCACCCCGCCGGACGATCCGGCGGCGCCGGGCGCGCCGCTCCTCGCCCCGTCGCCGGCCGCGCCGCCCACGGGCGCGCCGCCGGCCCCCACGCCGCCGCCGCCGCCCACGCAGCCGTGAACCCCCGGTGAGGCGGGCGGGCGCTCCGCAGGCGCCGCGGCCTCGCCTCGCGCCGGCTCACCCGTTCGAGTCGCGGGGGACGATGCGATCGAAGGCGAGCCCGCTCGAGCTCTCCCCTCGCCCCGTCTGCTTGCGGGCGCCGAGCCAGACGAGCACCTTGCCGCCGAGCCAGCGCGTGCGCTGGAACGACCGCGACACGCGGACGCCGGCGCGCGGGACCTCCTCCTCGTGCACGAAGTAGGGCGACGGCGGGGAAGCATCGAGCCCCTCGCGGAGCAGGCCCGTCCGCGGGCGCACCCGCACCGGCCGCTCGGGGTCTCCCTCGAGGACGCGGGGCATCGCGGCGCGCTGGAGCTGCACCTCCCGGCTCGATCCGGGGACGCGCACCGGGACGAACGGGATCCAGTGCTCGGGCACGGTGTTCATGAGCTCGTACCGGATCGGGGCGACGCTCGCGGGCGCGGGCGGCGAGCCGGCGAGCAGCTCGCCGAGGAGGCGCCGGTGGTAGCTCAGCGTCTCGGCGGCCGCCTCCGCGCCGGGCTTTCCTTCGCCGGTGGCGAGCGGGATCCGCTGCTCGATGCCCCAGACCATGTTGGCCATCTCGTCGCGCACGAGCGCGACCTCCTCGAGCGGCTTGCCCTCGTGCACCTTCGCGGCGGCCGGCACGAGGAGCAAGCTGGTGTCGGCGGGCTCGTTCATGTCGCCCTTCGCGCTGAGCGAGAGGAAGCGCCACGCCTGCCAGTCATCGTCGCCGCCCGCGCCGGCAGGCTCGATCCAGGTCCGCTCGCCGAAGACGTTCGTGACCGCGAGGCCCTCCACGCGCGCGAGGCTGCCCGCCGGCAGCGTGAGCGGGATCAGGCACCAGTCGTTCGCGTACACGAGCCCGAACTCGATCAGGAGCAGCTTCGCGAGGTCGGTCGTGTCGGGCTTCACGTCGCCGAAGTTGGTCTTGCCGTCCTCGAACGCCCACCAGCGGGGGTTCGGCATGCCCTCGAACGCGATCGGGACCGGGATCGACGTCTGCGTCACCGGGGCGCGGGGATCGGGGGCCTCCTCCGGGAGCCCGCCCAGCGAGGACGCGCCCGGGTCGACGTCGAAGCTGTACCAGTCGAGGTGGCCGTGGAAGTACTCGTCGGCGGTGAGGACCCTCTCGACGCCGTCGCCCGGCGCCGAGCAGGCAAACGCGTACTCGAGCCGCGCGGGCTGCCAGGCGTCGCCCTGCCCCTCGGCGGGCTGAAGGAACAGATCCTCGAACCATTTCAAGAACCTGGCCGCGATCGCGTCGATCTTCGGCTCATCCTGCGGGGCGACGGCGATGCCGTCGACCGCGCGGCGGGCGGGGTCGCCGCGCAGGTAGAGGTAGAGGCTCGCGCCGTCCATGCGGCGCTGCGCAACGGCGGCGAACGTGGCGTGAGCCTCGATGTGCGCGGCGGACGGGGCGTCCTCCTTGAGGCTCGGATCGGGCCGCGCGATCGGGTAGCGCGCGACGTACGCGGCGCGGTAGTCGCCCACCGTGTCGACCAGCTTGAGCCACTGGCGGCCCATGAGCAGCCGCAGGTCGAGGGAGGCGGGGCGGCCGTTCTGGGTGAGCTGCACCGGCCTGCGCTCGACCTTGGCCTCGAGCGGCACGGCGTCGTCGAACGGCTCCACGGCGCCGCCGGCCGCTCGGTACTTGGTGAGGCGCGTCGTGCTCACGTGCAGCTTGGCGAGCACCGGCGTCCCCGCGTCGTCGCCCGTGAGCTCGCCCATCTGCCACTGGCGGGTGAGGAACCAGAGCGCGTCGCGCACCTCGGCGCGCAGCGCGCGGTCGAACGACGGCGCGCGGGGGCGTCCCTCGAGCCGGTTCCACAGCGTGACGGTGGGGAACGCCTGCTTCGCGATCGCCTCGCGGATGTCCTCGATGAGAAAGCGCTTGTCACTCATGGTCGGCCAGGGCGGCGAGCACGCCGTTGTTCACCGCGATCGTCGTCGCGATGGTGATCGGGTGGAGCGCCGCGGCCATCACCGTGGCCGGGGCGAACTGCGCGTACGCGGTCGCGTCGATGTGCGTCGGCTCGACCGCGCGCTTCTTCGCGAGATCGAACGTCTCGCGCACGGCGGCGGCGAGATCGTCGAAGCGCCAGGCCCCCGTGAGCTCCGGCGGGGCGACGAGGAGCAGGCACTGCGGCGCCTCGCAGCTCGGACGATCGTAGTGGAACGTCAGGCCGACCGTCTCCTCGCGGGTCGGGATGACCTCCGTCCACTCGTCGAGCAGGAGCCCGCATTGCGGCTCCCCCTTCTCGAACGGCGCCGCGTAGTGCGCCGTGTAGAGCAGGCGGTCGCCGTCGATCGCCACGCTGTCCGGCACCTCGAGGCCGAGCCAGCGGTCGTCGCTCCGGTACGGTAGCTGGAGCGGCACGAGCGACGGCTCGGCGCCCAGGAACGCGCCGCTCAGCATCACGGCCTGCTCCCAGGCGCGGAGCTTGTCCCGCACGCGGGCGACGCCGTACAGCCAGTCGTCCACGGGGAAGTCGTGGAGCGACGCGGCGTGCTCGAGGAGCGGGCCGCCCTCGCTCGCCGCGAGCGCGAGCTCCCACTCGTCGCCTTGATGCGCCGGGACCGCGAACGCGGGCACGACCTTGAAGTCGTCCCCGAGCATGCGCTGGAGCGCGGCCGTCAGGCGCTCGACCCGCTGCGCGTCGGTCGTGGCCGCGTCGTGCGCCGCGAGATCCGCGGCCACCTTCGCGAGGATCCCCGCGGAGGCGTCGGCGAGCGCCCTGGCGCGCGCGGCGACGTCCGCGGTGAACGCGACGACGGCGTCCTCGACGTCCGCGAGGACGAACGGCTCCCTGTCGACGTCCGCGACCGGCAGCAGCGCCGCGACGGCGCCGAGCAAGGCGCTGAGCGACGTCGTGTCGAGCGCCGCGACCGCGGCGAACGCCGCGAGCCGCGCCGCGAACGCGCCGCGCTTCGCCAGGATCGCCGTCTTCAGGTCGTCCGGCGTCGCGGGGAGCGGCGCGATCGCGAGGGTGCTCACCTCGCTCTCCGCGCGCCGGAGGAGCGCGATTTTTTGGTCGTAGGTCGCATCGTACGTCACGTCGTCCGTCGCGCCGCCCGGCAGGGCGTCGTACGCCGCGACGAGCTGATCGAAGCCAGCGAGGCGCGCGCCCCAGCGCTCGACGAGCCCCGTCACCTTGCCGATCAGGGCCGCGAAGCGGGCCTGCCGCCACTCGAGGGCGAACCCCCACCCGGTCTGCGGCAGGCCGAAGCGGCTCGCGCGCGCGAGGAGCTCGACGGCGCGCGCGAAGGTCGCGTCGATGGCCGCGAGGACGTCGGCCCGCCGGTTCGGCAGGTCGTCGAGCAGCGGCGTCAGCCCCGCGACGAAGGCGACGAGCTCGGCGCGCAGCGCGTCGAGGTCGGCCTGGACGAGCTCGGCGCGGGCCCTCGGGAGGGAGACCGTCGCGTCGTCGGCCTGCCGCGCCTCGTTGCCCAGGGCGACGTCGCCGGCGCGGAGCGGGCGCGATCGCAGCAGCAGCGCGCGCAGGTGCCGGATCAGCGGCGCGAGCTCGAAGAAGGTCACCCGGCCGTCGATGGGCGCCGCGTAGCGGACCTCGATCCTCGCGTCCGGCCGCGGCGCGAACGCGGCCGACGCGTGGGCGAGGATGCGGTCGTCGAGCTCGCTCATCGCCTGGCGATCCTCGAGGCGGAGCACGTGGAGGAGATCGATCGGCTGGAGCCCGAGATCGCGCTGCGTGACGACGCGCGCGACCGCGGCCGCGGACGCGGGGTCGTGGAGGCGGACCTCGCACGCGACGGCGTCCGGCGCGGGGAGCACCGCGGCGAGCCAGTCGTTGACCGCCGGCTCGGCCTTCGCGCGCGGGGTCATCGCGACGCCGTCGACCGGCGAGACGGTGGACGGGACGGCGACCTTGAGGTGCAGCCCGACGCGGTGCGTGAGCACGCGCCCCGTCCGCGGCGTCCTGAGGATGTCGGGCTCCTGCGGCGTGCTCCCCTTCGCGAAGGTGTCGAGGGTGCCCGCGGCGCGGTCGAAGTTGCCCTGGACCGCCTGGTGCACGCTCTCCGCGAGCCCCAGGTCGGCGATGGCGTCGTGGATGTCGAGGAGCCCCTGAACCTCGGTGTCGATCGCGCTCGCCTGGGCAGGCGACGCGGGCGGCAGCGGCCTGCCGAACGGGTACGAGGCCGCGCCGGTGGCCCGGACGTGCTCGAGGAGGCGCAGGCCGTCGACGACGTTGCGCGCCTCGATGCGCTCGACGGCCACGTCGGCGTCGTCGACCCGGGTCGGTTGGATGCGGTTGGCGCGCAGCGGGAACTCCTTGCGCAGGGCCGCGATGAAGGCGTCGACCTCGGCCACGGCGTGCCGATCGTGGAGCCCGCGCTCGAGCTGGTAGCCGAGCAGGGCGCCGAGGCTCTGCCCGCCGCGGAGGCCCTCCAGGAACGACAGCGCGCGCCGGACGCGGCCGGACGACAGGTTCACGGCGAGCGACGACGGGCTCGCCGGCGTGGCGTTCGACAGGTACCCGTTGCGCAGGACCGCGGCCGTGACGGCGTGGTTCAGCGACGGGGTCAGCACGTGGCCGCCGTTCGTCGGGTCGCGCATCAGCGGCGCTTCCGCGGGGTTCTTGTTGAAGATCCCGTCGAGCTCACCGGGCAGCGCGACGGGCTCGAGCTTCTTGCCCTCCGGGCGCACGTCCTCGAGCCACCCGTAGGCGCCGAGGTGGATCCCCCGCCGCGCCTCCTTGCCCTCCTTCTCGTCGGGGAACCGCATCCTCGAGAGCCGGTGGTGGACGAGGCCGAGCATCCACGCGTCGAAGCGGTAAGAGCAGCAGTCGATGTGCTCGGCGAAGGCGCGCTCGAGCCTCGCGGTCGGGGCGTCGGCGAGCCGCTCGAGCGCGGCGAGCTGCTCGTTGAGCTCGGGCGTGCGCGAGCTGCCCAGGGCGCCGGCGATGAACTCCGCGACCGTGACCTTCGGATCCCCGGTGACCGCCGTCTCGGGCGTGTAGAGCGGGTCGAAGCGGCTCTCGCTCGGGCCTCCGGACACGTGGACGAACGCGCGCTCGCGGCGGGCCGCCTTCACCTGGGCGGGGGAGAGCACCGCCGCCTCGCGGCGGAGGCGGAGGCTCCTGTCCCAGTAGCCGAGCATCAGCGCGTGCCGGAGGTAGAGGTACAGCAGCGCGGTCGGCGCCCGGTCGTCCGCGAACCCCTCCTGCTTCCGCAGCACCTCGAGCGATTTCCTCGCCGCCTCGATGAGCCAGCGGATGTAGTTCTGGTCATCCCGGGTGGTGGGCCGGATCGGCTCTCGCTCCGAGAGCGGCCGGTCGTCGACCACGGGGCCTCGCAGCAGGTTCTGGCCCGTGAAGAAGAACCTGTTCAGGATGTCGGGGACGTCGGCGCCTCCGTAGCCGAGTGAGCTCAGCAGCTCCGTGCCTCGCTTGAGGTAGCCGGCCGCGATGAGCGCCGCGATCAGCACCCCGCCGAGGCCGCGCAGGTGGAGCACGTTGAAGAGGTGATCGAGGCTCTCGGCGTAGCGCTGGTGGTACTCGACCGAGCTCGGGTGGAGCCCCACGACGTCGAGCAATATCTGGTGCGGATCGCCGGGCTTGCCGACGCGGGAGACGTCGGCCACGCGCGCGGTCCAGTCCGCGTCCACCTGGCGGAGCAGCGCGTGGAGCCGCTCCAGGTACCGCGCGCGGCGCTCGTCGTCGCCGCGCGACGCCTTGACCGGCCGGAGGCGCGAGAACGCGGTCGTGGGCAGGACGCCGTAGGGCTGCCGCTGGATGCGCAGGGCGGGCAGCGCGCCGCGCCCGCTGACGAAGCGCGTGAAGAACCAGCGCGTGTCGTCGACGTCGGCCTCGTCGACGACCGGGTGCATCATGGTCTGCAGGAAGTACCCGAGCGTCGCGGGCCACAGCGCGACGTTCATGGCCCGGCCCTCGATCTGGTCGGCGCCGCCGCTGCCCGCGACCTTCTTGAGCCGCGCGGGGTCGATGCCGAGCAGCTCGGCGAGCCGCTGGCCGTCGCGCTTGTCGAGCGGATCCTCGACCTCCTCGAAGAGCTCGCCGCGCACGAAGAGGTCGTCGTAGCTGCCGTCGGCGTCGTCGCCGCGCGCGTGGCCCGCGCTGGCGCCCTCGGTGTTGTTCGTCGGCGTCCCGTGCGGGAGGATCGCGACGCCTCGGCCGCTGTGCTGGTGGTGCCCGATCAGCTCCTCGAGCAGGGTCCGGCTCGCCTCCTCGTCGGCGGAGAGGCGCGCGCCCAGCACGAGCAGGCGGTCGAAGCCCTTGCTCGCCTGCGCGCGGGTCAGATCGACCTTGAACCCGAGCCCCGAGGCCACGGCGCGCTCGAAGTCGACCATCCACCGCATGTCCTCGGGGATCGCCAGGTCGCCGCCGTCGGGCCGGAGCTGGTCCTCCGCGGGCGCCGAGGGATCGAGCCCGCACACGAGCGGCTGCGGGATCAGCTCGCCGAGCACCCTTACGACCTCGACGTCGCCCTCGTAAGCGAGCAGCAAGAGACGATCGGGCAGCAGGCGGACCCTGGGGGCGCGCGTCCACGACCGCTGCTTCGTCGCCATCGCGTCCGCGGCAGGGAAGATCACGAACGCGACGCTCACGGACACGCTCGCCCTGGTGCGCGGGGGCGCCGGCGCCTCGCCGAGGTTCCTGGGCACGTAGCGCTCGACGATCGTCCTCGCGTCGCTGGCCCCGACGGCCGCCGTGAGCGCCTGCTCCGCCGCGGTCAGCTCCGCGCGCGTGGCGGCGCGCCACGCCGCGCGCCAGTAGGTGGCCGCGGCGGTCGCGGCCGCGGGGGACAGGGCCTCCTCGGCCGGGATCGTGAGGACGATGTCCGCGTCGTCGGCCTTCGTGGGCTCCTCGTACGGGTTGACCGGCCGGTAGCGCTGCACGATGTAGGCGGCGCGCCCGGCGCCGTGGCTCGCGACGAGCGCGCGCCAGGCGGCGCGTCGCTGGCTCTCCTTCCGGCCGGCCCGCCACCAGTCGATCCAGAAGAGGCGCGCGTTCGCGACCTCGGCCTCCGAGAGCAGCTCCTCGAACGCGTCGATGAGGCAGTCGTCGGGGTAGACGCGGACCCAGAGCTGCGGCTTGCCGTCGGCCGCGGAGGTCTTGAAGCGGGTCTCGACGCGGAGCGGAAACAGCAGGAACGGCGTCGCGTCGTCGAGCGCCTCCAGCAGCTTGCTCGGGTCCGTGAGCGGGGCGAAGCCGTCGACCGCGCGCCGCTCGCGCTCCCGCGCGTCGTCCAGCGCGCGCCCGCGCTCCTTCACCGCCTTCTCCGCCTCCTCGCGCCGCTTGAGCGCCTCGGCGAGGCGGTCGCTGCCCGCCGCGCCCTTCGCGGCCACCCGCTCGAGCCGGGCGATCTCGGCGTCGAGCTTCCTCGCCTGCTCGACCGCGGCGTAGAGGTCCGCCTCCGCGCGCTCCCGCTCGGAGCGCGCCTTCATCACGTCGTTTCGCGCGTCGGCAAAGTCGGCCATGGCTGCCTCCGTCACCCTCTCCGCAGCATCTCGGCCGCGTGGATCGCCACCAGCACCGGCGCCTGGAAGAGCACGTAGGCCAGGTCGGCCGCGCTCGCGCCCGCGTTCCAGGCGACCGCGCGGTCGTCCTGCCACTGCACCACCTTCTCCTGGTCCTCCGGCGCGGTCGGCTCCGTGAGCGCGCGGGGGTGCGCGGCGCTGCCGACCGGGATGTGGCCGCCCGCGGCGCCGCCGGGCGAGACGTCGCTCCAGGCGAGATCGCTCCAGACCTGGAGGCTCCCGGCGGGCGCCTCGCGCAGGCCGAAGCGCGGCTCACCGGGCCGCTCCTTCAGCACGAAGAACCAGCCGGGATCGTCGCCCGGATCCTCGCCGGTGCCGCCGCGGGCCTCGTCGAGCACGAGGTCGAAGCCGAAGAAGTAGATGTCCGGGTCGATCTTCGCCGCGTAGAGCGGCGTCCTCACCAGCGACCGCGGCGGGCTCGCGCCCTCGGCGGCCGTCAGCGCGACCATCCGGCGCTCCTTCGTGCGATCGATGTTGCCGTGCGCGTCGCGCTGCCACTCGGCGCGGTGCGCGTAGATCACCGTGTTCGGGTAGCGCTTGAGGAGCTGGCCGCGGATCGCGAGCACCGCCTCTTCCTCGCTGGCTCCGCCCACCTCGCGGTGGTCGTGATCGCCGAGGCGCGAGGCCTTGCTCCACCGGTGGATCGGCGGGATGTCGCGGAGCCGCTCGCGCGCGGCCTCCTCGTCGCCGCCCTCGAGATCGAGGTAGGCGCTCACGTCCCAGAACTGCCGGAAGTAGCTCCCGCGGTTGTCCGAGGGGTACTCCCGCCAGAGGAGCTCGCGGCCGAACTCGTGGTTGAGCCCGACCATGTAGGCCTCGATGAACCGCTGGTTCGTCTCGAGCAGCGTGACGCTGTTCTCCTCGATCAGGTGCACGTTCGGGAGGAAGAGCTCCGTCGAGATGTCCTTGAGCGGGCCGTACATCGGCACGTCGATCTGCGGGTAGTACATCGGCTCGGTGAACTGCTCGACCAGGAGCCCGGCGATGTGCGGCGGCACGTCGATCCCCGCGAACGTGCGCCGGGGGATCGTGAGGCTCGGGTGGAGCTTCTCGAGGACGGCGTCGGCGAGCGCGTGGAGATCGAGCGGGGGCCTCGGCGCCTCGACCGAGACGCGGGCGCTCGCGTCGAGGAGGGCGTACGCGTCGAGGAGGCCGCGCTTGAACCGCTCGGCCTCCTTGCTGTCGACGTCGCCCTCCCGGGGCCCTTCCGCGCCCTCCTTCGGCTCGCGCACCTTGAACTCGGGGTTGCGCGGCAGCGAGCCGACCTTGTCGGGGTGCTGCGCCCGCTCGGAGATCAGGCCGGCGGCCGGCCTGTAGCTGGCCGCGGCGCTGTCGACGGTGTTCACGCCGGCCGGGGCGGCCTTCGGCGGCGCCGCGTGGACGTCGCCCTTGTTGAGCCGCTCGATCAGCGCGTCGGGCCTGACGCGCTCGTCGAACGGCAGCGCCCGCACCAGGCGGCCGCGCGGTCGGGTGATGCGCCGCATCGCGGCCGACACGGCCGCCCGCGGGAGCGCGCTGCGGCTCACCTCGTGGCGCACCGTCACGCCGCCCGCGACGACGCGGGCGTGCAGGGGGGCCGTGAGCGCGAAGCCCTTCGCGACGCTGGCCGCCTGGAGCGCCCGGAGGTGCCCGTGCCAGACGAGCGACACCTGCGCCGCGAGCTGCGCGGCGCGGATCCGCCGGATCGCCTCGAGAACGTCGCCGATCTGCTCCCAGGCCAGGCGCATGTACTCTTCCTGGTTCTGCTGGACGACCCGCGTGCCGAGGCCCGCGGCGACCCGGAAGCGCGGGTCCAGGTTGAGCTCGTGCACCCAGTTGTCGTCGGGCGTGATCGGCGCGCCGTCGGCCTCGGTGAGCAGCCGGTCCATCAGGGCGTGCCAGCGGCCGTAGATGGGCGGGGTGATCAGCGGATCGGGATCGCCGTCCTCGGGGTCGAGGCCGGCCGCCGCATGGGCCGCCTCGGCGCCCTGCGCCGCGTACTCGGCCTGCAGGTTGAGGAAGCCCGCGAGCGCCTCCTGGAACGGGTGCGGGTACGGCGCTGCCCACTGGTCGTACCTGTCCGCCTCGGCGAGCGCGTCCGGGTCGAGGCTCGCGCGCGGGACGCGGAGCGCGCCGCCGAGCTTGAGCACGCCGCCGAGGGCCGGGTCGGTGATGCCCGGCAGGTTCGAGCCCGGCCGCGTCACGTCCATGTCGCGCGCGCCGACGCGCGGGTCGACCGCCTTCGGCTGGAGCAGGCGCACGAGGTACTCGAAGTCCCCGGCGCTGCCCGTCCGGAAGGACCAGCGGTGGTAGAAGGGATAGAGGTCCGGCGCCTCGCGCGTCCCGCTCGGGTAGGCCGCCCACGCGCCGTGCGTCGCGCTCGGGGCCTTGCCCGGGTCGAGGCCCAGGCCCGCGAGCCGCCCGCTCTCGAAGGCCGGGATCAGGAAGGCGTGGTACGCCGCGCCCGCCTCCAGCCGGCGCGGGCAGACGATGCGCGAGTAGCCGTGATCCGGGTTCTCGTGCAGCGCGGCCGCGAGCTTCGGCAGCACCGCGCCCATGTCGCCCGAGACGATCTCCGCGGGCGACGCGCCGAGGTCGCGGTTGAGGTGCACGTGCGCGAACGCCCAGAGCTGCTCGAGCGGCGGGAACACGGCCGGGCTCGCGACCTTGATGTTCGGCAGCGGCCTGTCGCCGGTCCGCGCGCCCTCCTCGAACTCGCCCTCCTTGAGGACCACCAACATGATCCAGGGGCGGAGCCGCGCGCCGTCGGGCGCCGCGGGCGTGTAGCGCCACGGGAAGTCCTCGTCGTAGAACTCGATGCACGGCAGGTAGTTCGGCTCGAAGTCCGCGATCGAGGGGCGCGGATCCACGCGGATGATGGCGCGGCTGTCGACGCCGACGATGTCGCCGGGGCCGAAGAGCTGGACGTCCTTCGAGATCGGCTCCGCGACCGTGGCGCCGAGCCCGTCGCCGGTGAGCTGGAGCGCGACCGGGATCGTCGCGCGCAGCTTCACGGCGGGGTCGTGATCGCTCGCGGTGATCTTGTTGGCGATGCCCTGCCGCAGCCACGGCAGGAACGAGTAGGTGGCGAGGAGGTCTGTCATGGGGCGCTCAGCTCGTGCCGCGGGATGACGTGGAGGCTGTCCGCGAGCGACGGATCGCCCGCGATCAGCGCGTTCAGGTGCTCGCGGGCGAGGGTCTCGCTGGAGAACGAGGCGGCCGCCGCGCTGTGGGCCGTGTTGTCCTGGGAGAGCGCCACGGCGAACGCCTCGGAGCGGGTCGTGACCTTCGCGTCGAACGGCTGGACCTGCTTCTTGCGCTGCCGCGAGAGCGCGCTCTGCGCGGCGGCGTTGCCGCGCAGGAAGTGGGCGAAGACGCCCGGCGCGAGGAGAATGAACGGCCGCACGAACCGCTTGAAGTTCGTGTCGACGACGATCTCCCGGTAGCGGACGACGCGCTTGACCATCCTCGCCGCGGCGAGCTCGGCGCCGGGCGAGAGCTCGACGCCGCCGTGGTCGTCGACGTACGCCGGCCGCGAGAGCTTGTCGGCGTCGCTCATGTCCTGGAACTGCGCGGGCGCGAACTTCTCGAGGACGTCCCCCTTCTTCGTGAACCCTCCGCCCGTCACGCCGAGCGTGAAGCGCCGCGCGTCGCTCGGCTTCTGGCTCCCGACCTTATCGATCGAGATGTCGAGCGGCACCGCCCGCTGGCTGACGCGCAGGGTCCCGACCGGGTGCAGCACGAGCGCGTCGGACGCCGGATCGAGCTTGCGCAGCGACACGAGCAGGCTGCTTCCGGCGGGCAGCGCGGCGCGCCAGTTCTCGATCTTGTCGAGCTCGCCCTTGAGGAGCGGCATCACCGGCGAGGCCGGCAGCGTCGTGTCGCGCGGCTCGCCCCAGGTGACGTCGAAGTCGGCCGAGATCTCGAAGAACAGGATCGAGAGCGAGCCGCGGCCGTGCGCGCGCCAGGGCGACGTCCCCTCGAGGGCGAACTCGAGCCGGATGCTGAAGAGCCCGACGCCGAACACCTTGAGCGACACCGAGGCGCCGATCTCGACGATGAAATAGAACGGCGAGAAGCGGATCAGCGCGTCGAAGCCGAGGTGCCCCTCCAGCGAGAGGGCGCTGAAGCCGAAGAACAGCTCCGCGCGCGCGCCGAACTGGACGGAGTTGCTCGTGACCGCGAAGTACGCCTCGACGCGGATGCGGCCCCACGACTCGTTCAGGATGCTGAGCGCGATCCGGCGCGGGCTCGGGAACGGCAGCGGCGGCGGGGTGAACCGCGGGTGGAAGCCGCCGACGCTGAGGACGAAGTTGGCGTCGTCGCCGAAGGCGGCGAGCAGGCCCATCTCGCCCTCGATCGTGATGAACAGGATCCGCGACTCGAAGAGCGAGGCGAAGAAGAAGACGCGCTTCTTGTCGAACTCGATGGCGCCGACGAAGGCGACCTGGAGGACGAGCAGCGCCGCCTCGCTCGTCGGCAGGACGAGGCGCAGCACGCCGAGGATGGCGATGTTGCCCGGGATCTCGATGATGATGCCGAGCGAGAGGCTGACGAGGGTCGGCGTGCCCCAGCCGAGCTTGGCCATGGGCCCGATGAGGAAGCGGTCCTGCTGCACCGGGAAGATCGCGCGCAGGTCGCTGATGATGCGCGGCGCGTTCTCGACCACGTTCTCCGGGAACAGGATGCGGTTCACCGCGCCGGTGCGGACGCCCTCGGCGAGCGGCTCGAGGAGCACCGTGCGGTTCAGGCCGATGAGCCCGCCGACGCCGAGGAGCGTGAACCCGAACCCGAGCTGGATGCCGGTCCCGAACTCGGCGGTGATGATGATGAGCAGCGAGAAGCCGCGCGATCCGTCGGGCATCCGCGTCGTCACGAGGCCGATGGCCTTGAGCGCGACGAAGCCGCTGAAGACGAGCTCGAGGGCGCCGGCGTACTCCTCCTTCTCGAAGTCGAAGTAGAGGTAGCCGCCTCCCTTCACGACGCCCGCGTCGACGGACAGGCCGACGCCCTTCGGCGGCTTGAACCCGAAGCCGACGTCGACGGGCCCCAGCTTGCCGTCGGATCCCGAGAAATCGAGCGTCGCGCGGAAGCCGAACTCCTCGACCACGGCGGTGAGCGGGCCGAGCATCGCCTTCCCCGTGACGCCGGCCTCGAAGGCAAGGCCCTGCGGTGACCCACTGACCCCGATCGACAGGACGCTGATCTCGGCGATCCCGAGGTTCAGGTGCAGCGGGAACGCGACCTGGAAGCCGCCGCCGCCGTCGAAGTGCAGCCCGGTCTGCGACGACCACACGATCGTCCCGCCGAGCTCGATCCGGATCGGGTTCGATCCGATGAGCGAGCCCAGAAACCCGTCGGCGCTCGATGTCTGGAGGACGACCGCCAGCTTCGGCGGGCTCGCGCCGCGCCCGGTGCCGGCGCTGACGAGGACCTCCGGCGAGGTGAGCTGGCCGCGGATCCCGATCCCGGCGGTGAACCCGCCGACCTCGAGGCGGAACGAGTCGGGATCTCCGAGCAGGCGCCACGGCGTCGCGGGCCGCGCCGAGAGCACGAACTCGGCGTCCACGGTCATGTTCCCCGGCGCGGCGAAGAGCTCGACGCCCGACGGCCGGATCTCCGCGCCGAACACGCCGTCGTCGTGGAACCCGCCGCGCAGCGCGATCGAGAAGCCCGTCCCGGGCGCGCCCGTCGCCCCGCTCAACGCGCCGGAGGCGAGCGGCGCGATCACGATCCCGACCGGGGCCTGCGCGGGGCTGCCCTTCGGCGGGATCGGCAGGACGGCGACGCCGACCTCGGCAAAGCTGCTCCAGTCGGCGCTCGCCGTCATGAACACGGGCACCGAGAGCTGGCGCACCGCCGCGAGCGCGGGGTTCGCGGGGTCGTAATACCGGACAGCGAGCGGGCCGGGCGCCTGCAGCCGCGCGGGGAAGCGCACCCCGTGGAAGAAATCCTGGAGCGCCTCGAGCAGCGCCGGGTGATCGAGCGGCTGCCCCGCGACGTCCCACCGGTAGATCTCCTTGAACAGCCCCACCGGGTCGCTGACCAGCCGCGGAATGCGGTCCCAGCGAATGGCCCTCTTGAGGTACGGGACGCGCCCTGCGCCGGCGGGCGCCTCGTGCGTGAGCGTCGCGAGCCCGACCAGACGCAGCACGCCGTGGAGCGCTGGCACCTGGGATTCGAGGAGGCGCAGGAGCAGGTAATCGGCGAGCGCGGACGGTATCTCGCTCCAGAACGCCGGCTGGTCGAACGGGAACGGGAGCCCTCCCGGCGGCGCCGTGGCGAGCGCCTTGATCGCGTCGATCATCCGGACGACGGCCTCGACGAGCGCTCGGGCGAGGGTCGTCGTGTCCCCCGCGCCGTCCTCGAGCTGGTCCGCGACCGCCTTCGCCGCGTCGAACGTCGCGTCGAGCGCGAAGCCGGCGCGGAGCAGGGCGACCGATCCGGGCGCGACGTTCACGTCCCAGCCGAGCTCGGCGAAGAACTGGCGCACGCGCAGCTCGTTCGAGAACGCGTCCTGCAGCGGCTCGAGCGCACAACGCAGCCCGGTGGCGATCTCTCCGAGGAAGTTCGTCATTGCGGACGCTCGTTTCTCAGGGCGATACGTTGATGCTCGCGCCGACCGGATCCGTGTCGTACGTGTATCCGAGGGCCGTGTGGTTCAGGACGTCGATGGGCCGCTTGAGGTCGGGCCCCGCGGTCCACGGCGGCATGGGATCGTTGAGGCCATGCGGCCGATTGCCCGCGGATCCGGTCCTCGGGACGATGAGCGGATAGTTCTGGCCCGGGTGGCGGAATTGCCAGAGCGCCCACAGACGGTCGATGTTGCAATGGTGCAAAAAGAAGATGGGATCGTCCGGTGAGGTGCCGGGCGCCATGGATCCGCCCACCCAGACGTGAACGCGGTTGTGGTTCTCGGGTCCGCTCGCGCCGGCCCACCCCTCGAGGACGTTCCGGAAGCTGCCCGTCGTGTTGATCGTGGGCAATGCGGCGCCGGCGGCCACGCTGGCGATCGTGGCCTGGGTCCCGATGGCGACCGCTGCGCCCTGCCTCGTGCCGGAGCGGGCAGGTCCGTTCGCGGCCGAGACATAGACGTTGAAGTGCGTGGCCGACCCGCTCGCCGGGGGCGACGCGACCCGGATGGTCCCGTGCGTATTCGCGGGAGCGGCCGTCGGCCCGAGCGTGATGGTCGCCTCCGGCGACGGCCGCGTCTCTCCGCGCGGGTTCACGAGCGTGACGGAGACCCGGTAGATCCCTGGCCCGAGGCTGCCGCCGGCGGCGCCGGTGAGGGCCGGGGCAGCGGGCTCGCCGACCGCCGGGCCCGTCACGTTGATGTCCCACGGCGCGTGATCGAACCCGGCAATGCCCATCGCCTGGTTCACCTGCGACCTGTCGGGCAGCGTCGCGACGGCGTTCGGGTCGATCGAGGTTCGTCCGAGCGCGCGGACGAGGCTCCCGCCGCCCAACAGCGTCCACTGGCCCTGGCGGAACGGTCCCGTCGTCACGGGGCTACCGAACCCACCCATGAAATCGTCCCTCCAGATCGATCCCCGCTGCCGGTTCGGTCGATCGCCGTTGTCGTGGGTCCAGTCCCAGTAAGGCAGCGTGACGCTCCCGTCCTGCCCGAGCGCGCGGTCCGCGTCCTGGAGGTCCTTCTCGAAGAGCGCCAGGAAATGGCGGTGCCATGGGAAGAACGCCGGACCCATGTGCGCGGGGTTCGTGTCGGGGTCGCCAGCGAACGCGTTTGCGTGAATGGAGGGGTAGGGATCGTACTTCCCGTCCGCCTTCATTCTCTTGACGGCGTTGACGAACCGCGCCTTCTCGGCGCTGGTCAGCTTATTCTGATTTTTTCGTACGCCCATCGAAGACCCCGAAATCGAGATGGTTGATCACGGCCATCGCCGCGGCCTCGAGGGTGGGAAACGCTTGAAAAGGGAGCTCGTGCGTGTGGAACTTGCCAGGCCCGACCTCGTGGACCATGACGTCCTTGCCATCGATATTCAAAAGAATGGCCGGCCCATGCCCGCCATGCACCGGAGCGGTATCCTTCTCCGGATCGCGGTGATCGGGGCATTGGCAGCCTTCAGGATGGCCAGAAGGCGCGCCATGTCCGTGACCGTGGTCGTGCGGCTCGTGCCCGCCGTGGGCGTGCTCATGCGCAGGACCGTGGTCGTGCGGCTCGTGCCCGCCGTGGGCGTGCTCATGCGCAGGACCGTGGTCGTGCGGCTCGTGCCCGCCATGGGCGTGCTCATGCGCAGGACCGGGGTCGTGCGCGACGTGCTCCACAGGGGCGTGCGCTTCCGGGGTCGCCTCGGGCCGAGCGTGAACCGACGTGTAATCGGGAATGACGACGACACGCCCGCGGTACCTGAGCTCCTTCGGCACGGTCCCCTCCCCCGCCCGCCATTGAATTCAATCGGGCAGGGACACAGCTAAGCGCAATCAGAATTACTTGTAAATCGATAATGGACGAGCAGGTATGCCGGCCTCAAGCCATCGAGATCGCCGTGCGCGAGTCACAGGCGCGACGGCGACAACGAGATCGCGTGACCCAGGCGCGCGTCGGCGTCACGCTCGGCCTCGCGCGGCGTATTCAGCACTTCGGCGGGAATACCGCCTTCTCTTCGTGGTCTTGCAGCGCCTCGCCCGCGGCCTCGAGCGTCGGGAAGTCGACGTGGGGGAGGCCCCCCGTGTGATAGCGGCCGCCAGGGAGCCGGGTCGCGTGGAACGTCGATCCGCTCCGGGTGATGATCGCGAACGCTGGCATATCCGGCGCCCGGCGAATCGAGATCGCGTGTCGCCCGCCGCCGTCGTCGATGACGACGAGGGACGCCGTTGCGGCCTTCAACAGCAGGCGAACCCAGTCGCCGCGCTCGCTGCGCTGCGCCTCCAGGGCCGGGCCCTCCGCCGTGAACGAGGCGATGCGCGCGCCGGACAGCGGGAGGAGCACCACGCCCCCCGCCGCGACGTCGAGCGCCATCTCGCGCGGCCACCCCGTCGCCCCGCGGCACGTATGCGGGGCGGCCTCGGTCGTCTCCACGGCGCGCCCGCGCTGCGCGTCGCCGCCACACGCGGAGAGGGCGGCGGCCGCGGCAACGAGCGCGAGCCTCCTGCCCGCTCGCCCCGCGCGCGGCGGAGCGACGCCTCTGGCACGCATCCCTCGTCCTCCGGCGCCGTCCATGGGCGCTTCAGCGTAGCCGAATCGATCTCTCGAGGGCACCGGCGCGGCGCCGCAGCGGGACGCCGCATTCGCCGCTGTCCGCGACATAGCCACTCACCCGCGTCATGCGCGCCGCCGCGCGAGCGCCCGCCCCCTCCCTCCTCGGAACGGCGACCGCCCGTCCGCTGCGCCCGCCGCGCCCAGGCCGCACGCGCTCTGCCGCCCCTGGCGGATCCCGGCCCGCCGTGCTAGCGGCAGCCATGCTCTCACCCCGGCGGGACTTCGTCGTCATCCTCGATTTCGGCTCTCAGTACACGCAGCTCATCGCCCGGCGCGTGCGCGAGTCTGGCGTCTACTGCGAGATTCACCGCTTCGACGTGCCCGTCGCCGAGCTGCGCCGGCTCGCCCCGCGGGCGCTCATCCTCTCCGGCGGCCCCGCCAGCGTGTACGGCGAAGGCGCGCCCCACTGCTCGCCCGAGGTGCTGGAGCTCGGCGTCCCGACGCTGGGCATCTGCTACGGCCTCCAGCTCATGGCGCACCACCTCGGCGGCAAGGTCGAGCGCGCGCACACGGGGGGCGAGTACGGCCCCGCCACGGTGCGCATCGAGCGCCCGACCGGCATCTTCTCCCGCTTCGCCGAGGGCGACGCCATCGACGTCTGGATGAGCCACGGCGACCGCCTCGCCGGGCTGCCCGAGGGGTTCGTCGCGCTCGGCACCTCGCCCGGCAGCCCGCTCTGCGCCGTCGCCCGCGAGCGCGACAAGCTCTACGGTCTCCAGTTCCACCCCGAGGTCGTCCACACCCCGCGCGGCAAGGAGATCCTCCAGGCGTTCCTCTTCGACGTCGCCGGCCTCTCCCCGACCTGGACGCCCGCGTCGTTCGTGGAGGAGGCGATCGCCGCGGTCCGCGAGAAGGCGGGCCAGCACGACCGCGTCATCCTCGGCCTCTCGGGCGGCGTCGACTCCTCGGTCGCCGCCGTCCTGTGCCAGCGCGCGCTCGGCGACCGGCTGACGTGCATCTTCGTCGACAACGGCCTCCTGCGCGAGGGCGAGGCCGAGACGGTCGAGCGCACGTTCCGCGACCACTTCCACATGAACCTCGACGCCGTCGACGCGTCGGCGCGGTTCCTCGAGGGGCTGCGCGGCGTCGTGGATCCCGAGCAGAAGCGCAAGGTGATCGGCCGCCTGTTCATCGAGGTGTTCGAGGAGGAGGCGAAGCGGGTCCAGGGCGCGAAGTGGCTCGTCCAGGGCACGCTCTACCCCGACGTCATCGAGAGCGTCTCGTTCAAGGGGCCGAGCGCCGTCATCAAGAGCCACCACAACGTCGGCGGCCTGCCCGAGCGGATGAACCTCGGCTTGATCGAGCCCCTGCGGGAGCTCTTCAAGGACGAGGTGCGGGCCGCCGGCGAGGCGCTCGGCATGCCGCGGGAGATCCTCTATCGCCAGCCGTTCCCCGGCCCCGGGCTCGCGGTGCGGTGCCTCGGTGAGGTGACGCCGGAGAAGCTCAGCGTGCTCCGGGCGGCCGACACGATCTTCGACCAGGAGATCCGCGCCGCCGGGCTGTACGAGTCGCTCTGGCAGAGCTTCTGCGTGCTGCTCCCGGTGCGCTCCGTCGGCGTGATGGGCGACGAGCGCACCTACGACGAGGCGATCGCGCTCCGCGCGGTGCACTCGACCGACGGCATGACCGCCGACTGGGCGCGGCTGCCCTACGACCTCATCGCCCGGGTGAGCTCGCGGATCATCAACGAGGTGCGCGGCGTGAACCGCGTGGTGCTCGACGTGTCCTCGAAGCCGCCCTCGACCATCGAGTGGGAGTGACGATGACCGGCGCGAGCGCGAAGACGATGACCGGCGCGAGCGCGAGCGCGAGGAGGACGCGCGCCGCTGCGGCGCTCCTGATGCTCGGGCTCTCGGCGTGCGTTCCGCGCGCGCCGGCGACGGTCTCGCTGCGGATGAAGGGGAACGTGCCCGACGCGTCGGTCACCATCGACGACCAGTACATCGGCGCGCTCGCCTTCGTCGCCGCCCGCGGCGTCGCGCTGCCGCCCGGCACCCACCGCATCACGGTCGAGAAGGTCGGCTATTTCGCGTGGGACCGCCTGGTCGAGGCCAGGAGCGGCGACCCGCCGGTCCACCTGCAGGTGCAGATGACGCGCGTGCCGGAGTGACGATCTCGCTGGACCGAGCTCCTCCGGTCCTCACCCCTCGGCGCCGCCCTCCGCTGCGCCGCCGTCGCGCGACCGCAGAAGTAGAAATCATCCTCGATAGCTCTCCGTAATCCATGGTGATGGCGGCCCGCAGCAGCCATCGCGACCTCAACCCTCACCGTGGACGGGAGTATGCCGAAGCGGAGCAGTTCGAAGGCGCTGACCTGCGCGCCTGTCACCAAGAAACCAGCCCGGCGCGCCCGCCGGCGCTCCACGCTCGACGTGTGCGGCCCCGGGGGCCGTCGCCCGGGGGGCCGCCTGTTTCACGACCTGTGCGATCTCGCCGATCGCTTCCTGCAGCGCCGCGGGGATCCGCGCGCGACCCAGCTCGGCACCGTGCTGTTCTATGTCGCCTTCCACAGCGCCCGGGCCGCCGAGGACGACGACTTCCGCCTCTCCCTCCGGACGTCGCTCGACATGCTCGTCGAGCTCGAGCCGATCGAGCGCTGGCTCCCGCCGCTCTCGCCACTCCCGCCGCTCGATCTGCCCGCGAGCCAGCCCGCGCCGCGCCCCTACCCCCTCTACGCCGGCGCGGATCTCCCGGCGGCGCGGGGCGCCGGATGACGCTGCCCTCGCCGCCCTTCTCTCCGGCACCCCCGTCGTTCGAGACGGTCTACGCGGTGGGCCTGCCGTTCCTAAACCACGCGCTCCGCTGGCTCGGCGTCGCGGCGAACGATCTGGACGACGTGCTCCAGGAGATCTTCCTCGCGGCCTACCGGGGTCTCGGCACCTACGAGCCGTGGCGCTACCACGCGGCGCCTCGGGCCGACCTGTCCGCGGCAGGGCCCCCGCCCCTGCGGATCAAGCCCGAGGCGGCGCTGCACCGGTGGCTCTTCGGCATCGCGTGGCGGAAGACGAGCCACTACCACGCGCGCGCCCACCGGCGCCGCGAGATCCCGTCCGGGGCTGGCGGCGCCTGGCCCTTCGAGGGGCGCGACCCGGCGCCGACGCCCGAGCAATCGCTCGCGAGCGCGGACCGCGCCGACATCGTGACGGCGCTGCTCCTGAAGGTCGCGCCCGAGCGGCGCGTGATCCTCGTGATGTGCGACGTCCTCGGCGTCCCGGTGGCCGACATCGCCCGCGAGCTCCAGCTCAAGGAGAACACGGTCCGCTCCCGCCTGCGCCTCGCCCGCGAGGACTTCCGCGCCGCGGTCGCGCGCCAGTCCCGCGAGCGCCGCAGCGCCCTGCGCGCCCTCCCTGCGCTGGAGCGCTCCCTCGACGCCACCGCTGCGTCCCTGCTGCGCGCCGCGCGCGCGCTCCCGCCCCTGCGTCCGTCCGACGCATCACGCGCGCTCTGGATCCGCCTCCAGGAGCGGATGCTCGAGCGAACGTTCGACGACAAAAGCGAAGCGAACGGCCCCACTGGTAGCTTGACGCCCCCGTACGTTTGTGTAGTCTCCGCCGCCCTCGCAGAGAAAGTCCTACGATCATGGCCAATACCCCGAAGTGGAATGTCCGTCTGCGTCACGAATGGCTCGCCACCCCGCTCAAGAAGAAGCGCCTGAAGCGCTGCCAGAAGGCGCGGATCGGCCTGCTCGATGCGGAGCAGCGCAAGGCCGCCAAGCAGAAGCCCGTCCAGGCTGAGCAGCCCACGGGCTGACCCGCCGACCGCCGTGCGGCGATGGCCGGACCGGCCGCGCGAAGACCTCGACGTCGCGTGCCGATCCAGGTCCGGCAAGGTCGGCGTCCTCGCGCGGCGCGATCCGTGGTAGCGTCGCCTCGCGGTGTTCGCCTGCGGTTCGGCGACGGATCGTCGGCCCCCGCCTCCAGCGCGGGCCGACCTGGATTCATGGGAGCGAGGCCCTGAGCGTGTCGGATTCGAGCTTTTCGCCCGGTCGCTCGGGCAGCCCTGCCGTACCCTCGTCCGGTCCTACGGGCGGCGCGCCTTCCAACGTGCCTGAGGAGGGCGACGGGCCGACCCGCGTCATGAGCGATACGGAGCGGCAGGCCGCTCTGGCCGCCGTGCGTGGAGCGCTGGCCCAGGCCTCCTCGGCCACCGCCACGCCCATCGCGCCCGCCGCGTCCACGACCGCGGAGACGGTTCGCCCGCCTCCTCCCCCCGGCGCCGGGAGCACGGCGGCGCCCGATATGGCGCCCGAGACGGTCCGCCCGCCCGCGGTCCCCACCGGGCTCCGGGCGTCAGCGCATTACGCGACGGCCGACACGGTCCGTCCACCCGCGCCTCCCCCGGGGAGCGCGCCTGGCGAGCGGCCCTCCGAGGCGGACCCGCTCGTCGGCACCACGGTGGCGGGCGCGTACCTCATCACCCGCCTCCTCGGAGAGGGTGGCATGGGCCGCGTCTACGAGACGCACCACACCCGCATCCCGGGCAAGCGGTTCGCGCTGAAGACGCTCCACCCCGAGCTCTCCCAGCAGCCCACCGTGCTCGCGCGGTTCCAGCGCGAGGCGGAGGCGGCGGCGTCGATCAAGAGCCCGCACGTCGTCGAGATCTACGACGTGAGCCGCCTGAACGACGGCCGCCCGTGCATCATCGCCGAGTACCTGGACGGCCAGGGGCTCGGCGAGCTCCTCGCGGCGTCCGGAGGACGGCTGCCGATCGGCACGGCGGTGCGGATCGCGCGCGAGGTCTGCGACGGCATCGCGGCCGCGCACGCCGCCGGGATCGTGCACCGGGACATCAAGCCGGAGAACATCTTCCTCGCGGGAGACCCGGCGTGTCCGACCGTGAAGATCCTCGATTTCGGCATCTCGAAGACCTCGGAGCCGTCGGCGCTCACGAGGACCGGCATGGTCCTCGGAACGCCGGCCTACATGGCCCCGGAGCAGGCCAAGGGCGAGGAGATCGATCTCCGGGCCGACATCTACGCCGTCGGGGCCGTCCTCTACCACGCGCTCACCGGGCAGCGGCCCTTCGATCGCAGCGACCCGACGGCGATGCTCCTCGCGGTCATGACGGAGGAGCCGCCGGCGCCGCGCTCGCTGAACCCGGAGATCCCGCCGGCGCTGGAGCTCGTCCTCCAGCGCGCCATGGCGAAGGACAGGGAGGGCCGCCACGCCTCGATGAGCGAGCTCGCCAGCGACCTCGCGCCGTACGAGGAGGCCGCCGCGCCCGGGCAGATGCCGACGAGCACGCGCGCGCCGCTCGCGCGCTCGTCGGTCGTGCTCGGGCGGCCCTATGCGCTCTCGCAGGCCTTCGGCCTGCCCGCCTCGCCCGCGTCCGAGGCGTACCTGACGCGGCAGATGGTGTTCCTGTCGGCGAGCCTCGGCCTGGGATGGCTCGGCGCCGGCCTCGTCAGCAGCCTCGCCGGCCTCGCGCGCGCGGTGCGCGGCGATGCGGCGGCGCTGTCGGGCCAGGGCGCCGCGCTGCTCACGTTCGGCATCCTGTGCGCCGTGTTCGGCGTCGGGTTGCTCGGCGGCTTCTACGTCTTCCGCCACATCTGGCGCGACGATGTCCGGCTGAACGCGCTCGCGCCGCGGCTCACGACGCCCGTCGTGCTCGCCCTCGTCGCCTACGGCGCCGCGTCGCTGCTCGTGCGCCTGCTCGAGGCGGTGTTCCTGCAGCGGGCGGTCGGGATCGCCTGGCCGGTCTGGGACGCGCTGCTCTTCCTGATCAGCGTGGGCGCCGCGCTCGCGGCCGCCGTGTTCCAGTGGCGGGAACATCGTCGATGAGCCCGCTGTGGCCGGGTCGCGCGACGCCGGCCATGGGCCGCGGCGCGCGCCTGTGTTAGGGGAGCGGACCATGCCAGCGCAGGCATCTGGAACGGGCGCCAGCCGGGCCAGCTCCCCCGACAGACAGGGCTCGCTCCCCGGGACAGGCAGCGCGCTCGCCACGAGCGTCACCGCCGCGGCCCCGCGCGCATCCGTGCTGGCGCAGGCGCCGGTCGCGGCGCGGTGGATGGTCATCGGCGCGGCCGCCGCCGCGGCCCTCCTCGGCGCCGCCGCCCTGCTGCGCGACGACGGCTCCCTCGACCGGATCGAGGCGGCCGCGAGCGCCGAACACGCGCCGCCGGAGGGCTCCGCGCCGCGGCGCCCGGTCGTGCCGCGCCCGAGCAACGCCGTCCCGGCCGACGAGCTCGCCGCGGCGAACGCGGGCGGCGTGCTCGCGCTGGAGGCGCTCGCCGCGCGTTACCCCAAGGACCCGGCGATCTTCCGGGCCCTCATGCTGCGGCACGCGCTCCCGCCGCCCTACCACGCCGCCTCGCTCGCCGCGGCGAAGCGGCTCCTCGAGCTCGATCCGGGGGCGGCGGCCGACGATGACGTGAGGCGCGTCGTCTCGAGCGCCGCCGCGGGTCCACCCGAGGCCGCGTCGGCCGCGCTCGACCTCATGGCGGGCGCCATGGGGAGCCAGGGGGCCGACCTCCTCTACGACCTCTCGGTGGGCAGCTCCGCGATCAAGGAGCGCGCCGCCCGGCGGCTCGCGGAGGCCGCGGTCCTGGAGCGGGCGACGCCCGCGCTGCGTATCGCGCACGAGCTGCGCGTCGCCCCTTCCTGCAAGGCGCGGCAGCCGCTGCTCGCGCGCGCGACGGCCGACGGCGATCGGCGCGCGGTCGACGTCCTCGCGCCGCTCATCGCCAGCAAGGGCAAGGGATGCGGCTTCCTCGGGATGAGCCGCTGCGCGGCGCCGTGCGCCTCGATCGCGGGCGAGATCAAGGCGGCAATCCAGGCGATCGAGGCGCGCACCGGGCCGGCGCCCGGGGCGGCCCCGGCGCCCGAGGGTCGATGATCGCGCCCGCGAATCGACGACGTTGACCGAGGGTTGCGCGGGTGGGAGCCTTTGCCATATCAGGGCTCAACTCATGTCCGTTCCTGCTCAATCCTGGTCGCCTGATTCATGGCGTGAACGTCCCAACGCGGCGCCGCCGCCCTATGACGACGCCGAGGCCGTCGTCGCGGCCGTCGAGAAGCTCCGCGCGCTGCCGCCGCTCGTGACCTCGTGGGAGGTCGAGCGGCTCAAAGGCCATCTGGCTCAGGCGCAGCTCGGCCGGAGGTTCGTGCTGCAGGGGGGCGACTGCGCGGAGACGCTCGACGACTGCCGCCCGAACATCGTCACGAACAAGCTCAAGATTCTCCTCCAGATGTCGCTCGTGCTGGTGCACGGCGCCCGGCAGCCGGTGGTGCGCCTCGGGCGCTTTGCCGGCCAGTACGCCAAGCCGCGCT
Organism: Sorangium sp. So ce406; assembly: GCF_051474675.1. NCBI lineage: Bacteria > Pseudomonadati > Myxococcota > Polyangiales > Polyangiaceae > Sorangium > Sorangium sp. So ce406. The sequence goes on from NZ_CP150340.1 coordinate 5,174,545, forward strand.
CGAGCCCGGTCGAGACGCGGGACGGCGTGAGCCTGCCCAGCTATTTCGGGGATCTCATCAACCGGGCTCCCTTCGAGGCCGCCGCTCGCCGCCCCGATCCGAACCTGATGGTGGCGGGCTACCAGCACGCGGCGCTCACCTTGAACTTCATCCGTTCGCTGTCGGAGGGCGGCTTCGCCGATCTGCACCACCCGGAATACTGGGACCTGAGCTTCCTCGAGCGGGCGGATCTGCCCGGCGAGCTGCGCGAGCGTTACCAGCGGATGACCGAGCAGGTCGGGGAGGCCCTCCGGTTCATGGAGGCGCTCGCCGAGGTCCCTGTCGGGGAGCTGTCGCGGGTCGAGTTCTTCACGAGCCATGAGGGGCTCAACCTGCATTACGAGTCCGCGCAGACCCGGAAGGTCGCGCGCCGCCCCGGCTACTACGACCTGACGACCCACCTTCCCTGGATCGGCGAGCGCACGCGGCAGCCGGACGGCGCGCACGTCGAGTTCTTCAGCGGGGTGCAGAACCCGCTCGGCATCAAGCTCGGCCCGAAGACGCTCCCCGGCGAGGTGATCCGCCTCCTCGACCGGCTGAACCCGGCGGACGAGCCGGGCAAGATCGTGCTCATCGTGCGCATGGGCGCCGGCCGCGTGCGCGACGGGCTCCCGCCGCTCATCGAGGCGGTGCGGGCGGCGGGGCGCAAGGTGCTCTGGATGTGCGACCCGATGCACGGCAACACCCAGACGACGTCCGGCGGGATCAAGACACGGAATTTCGAGGACATCCTCACCGAGATCGAGGCCAGCTTCGAGGTGCACGAGTCGCTCGGCTCCCACCTCGGCGGCGTCCATTTCGAGCTCACCGGCGAGGATGTCACCGAGTGCATCGGGGCCGGGCTCACCGAGTCCGATCTCGACCGCCGCTACGCGAGCCTGTGCGATCCGAGGCTCAACTACCGCCAGTCGCTCGAGATGGCCTTCCGCATCGCCCACCGCATGGCGGAGTCCTCCCGGCGCCTCAAGGGCTGACCCCCCGGGCGCCCATCACGGCGGCCTCCTCGAAGCCCCGAGCCCTCGTGAGCGCGGACAGCGCATCTGTCTCTCCCTGATGCAGTCTGTGTCCTCTGTGCGCTGTGTGATTCCCGTTCTTTTTCTCTCATCGTCATCTCGCGTTTCCACGTGGTCATCGCGTCGATCTCGCACCCTTTGAACCCACCTGACATTCCAGGCGCTCTCCGTCCCTCGCGTTCCAGAAGCAGGAGACGCCCGGTGGCGATCCGTCGCGCCTGTCCCAAGGAATCTCCGCGGGGGGTACTTCGCCATGCAGAGCATCTCGACACAACAGGGTGAGAGCCGGCACGAAGAGGGACAGGCCACGACGGAGGTCCCGCACGAGGGACAGCAGCGCGCCGCCGCTGGCCCCACGCTGCTCGAGTCGTTCCTGCCGGAGGCCGATATCGTCGTGAACCGGGAGATCGTGGTGATGGCGCCTCCGGAGGTGACCTATGCCGCGCTGAGGAGGGTGGATTTCGCGAAGAGCCGCTCTCTGGTGCTCCGCGCGGTCCTCGCGCTCCGGGTGGCCGACGTGCGGCGCGCCCGGCGCCGGCTCGGCCTCGCGCCGCTGCCCGCGCCCGCGCGGGTCTCGCTCCAGAACGTCCAGGACTACGGCCAGATCAAGCTGGCCGAGAAGGAGGGCTCCGAGATCGCCGTCGGCGCGATCGCGCGGCCGATGAGCACGGAGAGCCTGTTCTCGGGGCGGACCGCCGCCGAGTTCAAGGCGTTCGACTGCCCCGGGCACATCAAGGGGGCCGCGAGCTTCGTCGTGACGCCCTACGGGCAGCGCCGCACGCTGCTCTCGTACGAGGCGCGGATCCGCGCGACCGACACGCGGACGCGGCGGCAGCTCTTCCTCTGGGACGCGCTGACGGCGCCCCTGATGCAGCTCGTCACGCGCCGGATGCTCCGCTACGTGGCGACCGTCGCCGAGCGCCAGTGCGCCGCGCACGCGCATTCCTACCGCCAGGCGACGTGACGCCGTGGTCGCCGGGCGGGTGCCGGTGAGGCGCAGGCGCGCGCGTCTCGCGGGACGCGGGCACGGCGCGCGCCTTGCGCGCCTGCCCTCGCTCCTGCACCCTACCGGCGAAGGAGGCCCGCCATGCACCCGATTGCATCGACGAGCCTCGGTCTGACGCGCCGCTGAGCGCGCCAGCGAGGCTCACATCCCCGAGCTCATCTCGCGTGTCGCTGGAACTGCGCGGCCGACGCGTAGGTGTCGCCGCGCCCTCGGGAGCATGGCATGGGCAAAGATCGGTTGCGGAGCCGCGACAGCGCGCGCTCCGTCGTGGATGCAGGTTCGTTGTTCGGTGGGACGGCGGCGCGGAAGACGCAGCGCAAGGAGCGCCAGCTCTGCCGCCAGGTGCAGGAGGCGGTGAGCGACGCGCTCGCCACCCTCCACGATGACGTCCTTCAGGGCGTCTGGGTCATGAGTGTGGAGCCGGCGCCCGACGCGAGCCGGCTCGCGGTGGTCGTGCAGGTCGGTCCGGGCACGCCGCCGGACGTCGTCGCGGCGCGCCTGGAGAAGGTCTCGGGCTACGTGCGCGCGGAGGTGGCGGGCGCGATCACGCGCAAGCGCGCGCCGACGCTCGCCTTCCAGGTCCTGCCGCCGGAGGGAGAGCCGTGAGCGCGCGCATCGCCGCGTGGCTCCCGGGCGGCGCGAGCGGGGCGCTCAGCGCATCGCTCGCGCGGCTCGCGCGCACCGAGGATGTCGCGCACATCGCGGTCATGCCCGACGCCCACGTGGCGGACGACGTGTGCGTCGGCACGGTCACCGCCACGACCCGGCGCCTCTTGCCTGCGGCGGTCGGCGGCGACATCGGCTGCGGTATGGTCGCGTTGCGGCTCCGCGCGGACGCCGATCTGCTCGCGGACCGCGATCGCGCGGCGCGGCTCCTGACCGGGCTGTACCGCCGCGTCCCTCACGCCCTGCACCGGGCCGCCAGCGCCCCGCCGCTGCCCGACGATCTCGCCGAGGCGCGGCTCGGCGCGCCGGGGCTCGAGGCGATGAAGCGCCGCGAGGGACGGATGGAGCTTGGCACGCTCGGACGCGGCAACCATTTCCTGGAGGTGCAGCGCGACGACGAGGGCGCGCTCTGGCTGCTCCTCCATAGCGGCTCGCGCGCCATGGGACCGGCGATCCGGCAGCACCACGAGGCGCTTGCCGCGCGCGACCCCTCGGGCGTCCGCTTCCTCGAGGCCGACAGCGAGGCCGGGCGCGCGTACCTCGCGGATGCGAGCTGGGCCGCCGGGTACGCGCGGGCGAGCCGCGCGTGGATGGCGACCGAGGCCGCGGCGCTCTTCGCCGAGCTGTTCGGCGTCGACGTCGACGCGCCGTCGCGCCTCGAGGTCGACCACAACCACGTCCGGCGCGAGGAGCACGGCGGGCGCGCGCTCTGGGTGCACCGCAAGGGCGCCATGGGGCTCGGCGAGGGAGAGCTGGGGGCCGTGCCCGGATCGATGGGGAGCCCGAGCTTCCACGTCGCGGGGCGCGGCCACCCCGACGCGCTCGGCTCGTCGGCGCACGGCGCCGGGCGCGCGCTGCCGCGGGGCGAGGCGCGCCGCCGCGTCGGCGCGCGGCAGCTCCTGCGAGAGGCCGAGGGTGTGTGGTTCGATCATCGCCTCGCGGACCGGCTGCGCGACGAGGCGCCCTCGGCCTACAAGGACATCGGCGCGGTCATGCGGGCGCAACGCGAGCTCGTGCGCGTCGTCCGCCGGCTCCGGCCGGTGCTCGTCTACAAGGCGCCCTGAGCGCGCCCGTCACGGCCGGTCGAGGGTGACGACGGGCGACGTCCACGTGTCCCAGTGCGCCTCGTTGCCCGGGTCGCCGAGCGCCCTGAGCGCGCGCAGCTTGATCAGGTAATCGCCGTCCGGCACGACGACGGACCGACCGTCGTGCCTCGTCGTGCCCTTCCACGCGTACCGCGTGACCGCCGTCGTCGAGGAGCTCTGGCCGACGTGGGAGAGCTCCAGCGCCCGCCCCCACGGCTTGCCCGTGGCGGCCTCGATCACGTCCAGGGTCAGGCGCTCCGCACCGTGGTCGAAGTGGACCATCACCACCGGGACGTCGCCCGACGCCAGCGTGTAGGTCGCGCCGCCCGGCTCGGGTGTCACGCGCGTGCCGTTCACCTTGCCGAGCCACGGCGCCCCGTGCCCCGACGGCTTGAGGACGGGCACGCGCTGGTAGTCGCCCTTGAAGCCCGCGTACGGCACCCTCAGCGCGCCGTCCGCCGCGCCGCCGCGCGGCGTGAACACCAGGTAGCCGCCGAACAGGCCGCCGTCCGCGAGCGCGTCGTTCGCCCGGATGGTGACCGAGACGGTCGCGCTCCCGAGGGACGGCACGGTGACGCTCGGGGCGCTGAAGTCCACGCGCGCGGCGCCGGTCGTCCCGCTCCTCGGGGCCCAGTGGTCGTCGCCCGTAGCGCACGCCGCGGGCGCGTGCGACAGGTCGTAGGTGACGTCGTGCGCGCCCACGTTCTCGAGCGTCAGCGTGCGCGCGGCGGGTCCTCCCTCGCTCTCGCCGAGCGCGAGCCTGCCGGGGCTGATCAGCGTGGTCGCGCGGATCGACCGGTCGACGCGGATCATCCCGGCCCCCTGCCGGTGCGCGCTCTCCGGCAACCCGGCGCCCAGATCGCCGCCCCACGGCGCAGGGATCGCGCTGTTCTGCAGCACGTCGCGCACGCGCGCCGGGGAGAGCTCCGGGCGCGCGCCGAGCAGGAGCGCGACGGCGCCGGCCACGTGGGGCGCCGCCATCGACGTGCCGCTCAGCGAGTCGTACGCGCCCTGCTCGACCGGGATCGTCGAGTAGATCGAGCCGCCGGGCGCGGCGAGGTCCGGCTTGAAGGAGAGCGCCGCGCTCAGGCCGTACGAGCTGAAGCCCGAGATCTGGCCCGCGGTGCCGTTCTGCGCGGCAACGGCCCGGTCGGTCCAGGTGTGGGTCACGGCGCCCGCGTCGAGGCGCGCGTTGAGGAGCTCGCCGTCCGCCTGCGCGATCCCCACGACCGGGATGGTGATCCGGTCGCGCCCCACGACCGAGGGGGTCATCGTCCCGGCGCGATCGTTGTAGATCACGACGCCGACCGCGCCTGCGGCCTGCGCGCGCGCGGCCTTCTCGGGGAACTGGCAGCCGCCGCGCCGGACGAGCGCGATCTTGCCCGCGAGGCTGCCGGCCGGGAGCTGCGCGCAGCCGTCGCGCGCGCTGGTCGGCGTCCCGGTGCGCGCCAGGGGGGCGCTCCCCGAGAGCGGCGCGGGCGGGCTGCCGACCGCGCGGGTATAGCCGATCGCCACATTGCCCGGCGCCGCGGTGAACGACAGGCGGGTGACGCGCGCGCTGTCGATCGACGCGGTGCCGATGACCGCCTCGCCCACGCCGGGCGCGCCCGCGGCCCAGAGCCCCTTCTCGCCGCTGTTGCCGATCGAGGCGACGACCACGACGCCCCGCGCCACGAGCGCGCTCGCGGCGGCCGCGGTCGGGTAGTCCGGCCACTGGAACGGCGTGCCGATGCTGATGTTGACGACGTCCATGCCGTCGTCGGCCGCGCGCTCCATGGCCTTGAGGATGATGTCGGCGCGCGAGCCGCCGCGGCAGCCGAACACCCGGTAGGCGCCGAAGGTCACGTCGGGCGCAACGCCCTGCACGATCCCGTTCGCCCCGATGATGCCGGCGACGTGCGTGCCGTGGCCCAGACAATCGTCGGGGTCGTCGTCGGGGGCGGGCTGCCGGTTCGCGTCGCCGGAGGCGAAGTCGTCGCCGACGAAGTCGTGGCCGAACGCCACGCGGCACCCCGGGCCGAAGCAGCCTCCGAGATCGGGATGATGGTAGTCGACGCCGCTGTCGATCACGCCGACGCGGATGTCGTCGCCGCTCACGCCGAGGTCCCGGCGCACGACGTCCGCGCCCGACATGTCGCCGGCGACGGCGAGGTCCGGCTCGACCGTCGTCGCGGCGCGGACGACGTCGAGGTCGACCGGCACGACCGGATAGACCGCCTTGACCCCGGGCATGTCGGCGAGCACCTCGGCGCCCTCGCGCGCGACGCGGACGGAGAGTCCATTCCAGAGACGATCGAACGAGAACCGTTGTTTGTACCGGAGTCCTCGCTCCGCGGCCGTCCGCCGGAACCGCTCACGGTCCTCGTCGGAGAGGCCCGTGACGCGCGCGCGCCCGCCGCCGCTCACGGCCGGCGCGCCCTCGAACTCCACGAACCAGAGCTCCGTCGGCTCATCCGGCGCGAACGTCGCCTCGCCGGGCGCCGGGCCGCCCGGAGGCGCGGCGTCCTGGCCCGTTTCCTTGTCTCCAGGCTCTCCGCTGCACCCCGGAACAGCGATGTAGAGAGAGGCCAGGCAAAACCAGCGCACACGATGTCTCATGAAGCCCTTTCCGCGCGTGCCGACCATCGATTCAGCTATGTTCGATGTCGCGAATCGGTCAAGCCCGAGCGGGCGACTACAGCGCGAGCGGCGAGCCCGGAGCGGTCATCGCCGTAGACCCTGGAAGAGTGCTTGTCTCTCGGCGGCCCTCCGTTCGGGTCGACGGCCATGAAATCCGCGCTTCAGGCTTCATGTCAGGAGCGCTGGAGCGCGCCGACTTCACGCCGATTCCGCGGTCCAGGGCGCCTCGATGGCAGTCCTGCAGATGGGTTGTTCTTCGCGATGTCGTCGCTGTCCTGTCAGGCCGCGCCGCCCGGCGCGCGAGGGCTGCCCGCGGGCTCCCGGCGCTCGGCGCGCGCCGTCCGATGACGGATGGCCCCGGGGCGTTGCCGGTCCCCGTGCGCTCGATTAGCGTGGCGCGGCTCTCCGGCGCGGGCGGCGCCGGGGCGGATGTGGGATGTGAGATGACGGTCCTGGAACACGCCTTGTTCTCGCTGCACCATCGCCTGGTCCACGTGCCCCGCGTGGGCCGCGTCGCGCGGGCGCTGGCCGCGCAGGTGGGCCGCGCGGCGTCGCTGCTCGACGTGGGCGCGGGCGACGGCACGGTCGCGCTCGAGGTCGCGCGGCGCGTGGGCGCGCGACGCGTCGTCGGCGTGGACGTGAAGGCGCGGCCCGGGGCGGCGCTGCCGGTCGTCGCGTACGACGGCGAGCGCCTCCCCTTCCCCGACGCGGAGTTCGAGGCCGTGCTCCTCTCCGACGTGCTGCACCACTGCGCGCGCCCCGGCGCGCTGCTCGCGGAGGCCCTCCGGGTCGCGTCGCATGTCGTCGCGCTCAAGGATCACTTCCGCTTCGGCCCGGTCTCGGAGAAGATCCTGCTCTGGATGGATCTCGTCGGGAACGCCGCGCCGGGCGTCGAGGTGCGGGGGACCTACTTCACCCCGGGCGAGCTCGTCGACCTCGTCCGCGGCGCGGGCGGGCGCATCACCGGCCTCGAGTGGCCGCTGCGCATCCACGATCTGCCGTTCCGCCTCGTCACCCAGGATCGCCTGCAGTTCGCGGCGCGGATCGAGCGCGTGGCCGCGCAGGCCGCGGGGGGCGCGCGATGACGGAGCTCCGATCGTTCGTCGTCGGCGGCGCCGGGTTCATCGGCAGCCACCTCACGGATCGGCTGGTCGAGCGCGGCCCCGTGACGCTGTACGACAACCTCTCGGTCGGGCGTCGCGCGTTCGTGGCGCCGCACCTCGCCTCCGGGCGCGCGACGCTCATCGAGGCGGACGCCCTCGATCTGGAGCGGCTCACCGGGGCCATGGCGGGGCACGACCTCGTCGTGCACCTCGCGGCGAACCCCGAGGCCCGCTGGGGGCTCGCGCGGACGCGGCTCGACCTCGATCAGGGCACGATCGCCACGTACAACGTGCTCGAGGCGACGCGGCGCGCGGGGGTCGGCCGGCTCATCTTCTCGTCCTCCGGCACGGTCTACGGCGACACGGCGCGCCCATGCGCCGAGGGCGACCTCGGCGCCCTGCCCATCTCGCTGTACGGCGCGAGCAAGCTCGCGGGCGAGGCGCTCATCAGCGCCTACGTCGAGTGCTTCGGCCTCACGGCGTGGATCTACCGCTTCGGCAACGTCGTCGGTCCGCGCGGGACGCACGGCGCGGCGCTCGACTTCCTCAAGAAGCTGCGCGATCGGCGCACGGAGCTCGAGGTGCTCGGCGACGGGCGCCAGTCCAAGCCGTACCTCGACGTCCGGGACTGCGCGGAGGGGATCCTGTTCGGCTTCGACCGGGCCCGAGAGCGGCTGAACATCTACAACCTCGCGCCCGAGGACGCGACGAGCGTCTCCCGCATCGCGGAGCTGTGCGTGGCGGCGTCGCCCTACCCGGACGCGGTGATCCGGTATCAGGGCGGCGAGCGCGGCTGGCCCGGCGACGTGCCGCGATCGCGGATGGATCCGAGCAAGCTGGCCGCGCTCGGCTTTCGCGTGCGCCACACGAGCGACGAGGCGGTGCGCATGGCGGTCGAGGCGCTGGCGAGCGAGGTGTTCGGGGGCGAGCCGGCGGCGTGAGGCGCTCTGCGCGCCGTCACGGGTCGTCGGCGATGGTAGGCTCCGCCGCATGGCAGAGCTCACTCTCTACATCGGAAACAGGTCCTATTCGTCGTGGTCGCTCCGGCCCTGGCTTCTCCTGAAGCACGCCGGTGTCGCGTTCGACGAGGTGATGATCCCGCTCCGGGGGCCGGGCCAACGCACGACGGAGATCCAGCGCCACTCCCCCTCTGGCAAGGTGCCTGCCCTGAAGCACGGCGCGCTCACCGTATGGGAGTCGCTCGCGATCGCCGAGTACGTGGCAGAGCTCTCCCCCGAGGCGAAGCTCTGGCCTGACGCGCGCGACGCGCGCGCCGTCGCGCGGGCGGTGAGCGCCGAGATGGCGAGCAGCTTCGCGGCGCTCCGCACCGCGCTGCCGATGAACGTGCGGCGGAAGATCCAGGGCGTGGCGATCACGGAGGCGGCGTCGCACGACATCGCGCGCGTGCAGTCGATCTGGGGTGATTGCCGAGCGCGCTTCGGCCAGGAGGGCGAGTTCCTGTTCGGGCGCTTCAGCGCGGCGGACGCGATGTACGCGCCGGTCGCGACGCGGTTCGACACGTACGGGGTCGAGCTCGACGCGGTATCACGGCGCTACGTCGAGTCGATCCTGAGGCTCCCCGCGATGCAGGAGTGGATCGCGAAGGCCAGGGAGGAGCCGCACTTCATCGAGGAGTACGAGGCGATCGGCGTCGTCGGCAAGTAGGGGAGCTCGCCGTCCGGCCGCGCCCGACGCGCCGCGATCCCGCCCCGCGCCGCGCGCGCCGCGAACCTCGTCGCCCCGCGAAGCAGCGGCTGCGGCCGACCACGAGAAGCGCTACTAGTGCCGGACATGCCGCACGACCTCGACCTCATCTTCACGCTCACGGGCGGGCTCACGGCGGCCCTCGCGCTCGGCTTCCTCACCCAGCGCCTGAGGCTGTCCCCGATCATCGGGTACCTGCTGGCCGGGATCCTCGTCGGCCCGTTCACGCCAGGCTTCGTGGCCCACAAGGCGATCGCGGACCAGTTCGCGGAGATCGGGGTCATCCTGCTGATGTTCGGGGTCGGCCTGCAGTTTCACGTCCGCGAGCTCCTCGCCGTGCGGAAGGTCGCGGTGCCCGGCGCGCTCCTGCAGATCACCGTCGCGACGGCGCTCGGGGCCCTTGTCGGCCGCGCCGCGGGCTGGTCGTGGGCCGCGTCGGTCGTCTTCGGCATCGCGATCTCGGTGGCGAGCACCGTCGTGCTCACGCGGGTCCTGAGCGACAGCCACGTCCTGCACACCCCCGCCGGCCACCTCGCCGTGGGCTGGCTCGTGCTCGAGGACGTCTTCACCGTGCTCGTGCTGGTGCTGCTCCCCGGCCTGGTCGGCGGCGCCTCCGGCGGCGGCGCGGGCATCGCGATGTCCGTGGGGCTCGCGGTCCTGAAGCTCGCCGGGCTCGTCGCCTTCACCTTCATCGTCGGGCAGCGCGCCATCCCCGTGCTGCTCGGCTACGTGGCGAGGACCGGCTCGCGGGAGCTCTTCACGCTGACGGTCCTGGTCGTCGCGCTCGGCGTCGCGGTCGGCTCGGCGATGCTCTTCGGCTCGTCGATGGCGCTCGGCGCCTTCCTCGGCGGCCTCGTCGTCGGCCAGTCCGACTTCAGCTCGCGCGCCGCGTCGGAGGCGCTCCCGATGCGCGACGCGTTCGCGGTGCTGTTCTTCGTCTCGGTGGGCATGCTCCTCGACCCGTCGCAGCTCGCCGCGAGCTGGCCCGTGGCCGCGGCGACGCTCGCCGTCGTGCTGCTCGGCAAGCCGCTCGCCGCGCTCATCGTGGTGGTGCTGCTCCGCCGGCCGATGAAGACCGCCTTCGCCGTGGCCCTCTCGCTCGCGCAGATCGGCGAGTTCTCGTTCATCCTCGCGACGCTCGGCCGGCAGCTCGGCGTCATGCCGGACGAGGCCACGCAGGTGCTCGTCGTCGCCTCGATCGTGTCGATCACGTTGAACCCGCTGCTCTTCAGCGCCCGCGACCGCCTCGCGCGGTGGACGTCGGCCTTCTTCCTGCGCCGCCAGGCCGCCGCGGCCGCCGCCGGGGGCGCCGCCGGCGAGGATGCGGCGGCGGTGGACGAGCTCGCGCACCGCACCATCGTCGTGGGCTACGGCCCTGTCGGCAGGACGCTGACGCGGCTGCTCCGGGAGAACGGCATCGAGCCGACCGTGGTCGAGCTGAACCTCGACACGGTGAAGACGCTCCAGGCGCAGGGCATCTGCGCGATCTACGGCGACGCCACGCAGCGGGAGATCCTCGAGCGCGCCGGGATCGGCAAGGCGGACAGCCTGCTGTTCACGTCGGCGGGCGCGCCCGGCGACGGGGTGATCGAGCAGGCGAAGGGCATCAACCCGAGCCTGTTCGTCCTCGCGCGCGCCTTCTACCTGCGCGAGGTGGCGCCGCTGAAGAAGGCCGGCGCCGACGTCGTGGTGACGGGCGAGGCGGAGGTCGCGTTCTCGATGACCGAGCGCCTGCTCGTGCGGCTCGGCGCGACGGCCGAGCAGATCGAGCGCGAGCGCGAGCGCGTCCGGAGCGAGCTCTTCGGCCAGCCGGCGCAGGCCGGCTGAGCCGGGTCAGCGCGCCTTGCCGAGCCAGGTCACGCCGCCCACGACCAGCGCGAGCCCGAGGACCTGCTGCCAGGTGAACGGCTCGCCCAGGATGACCCAGGAGAACGCGATCGTGAGCACCGGGCCGAGCGTCGAGAACGTCGCGGCGCGGCCCGCGCCGAGCCGCCGGATCGCGGCCGCGAGCAGGACGATGGGCAGCACCGTGCTGATCGTCGCCATCGCCGCCGCGTACCCCCACACCGAGGCCGGGAGCTCGGCGAGCCTGGCGGGGCTCCCGGTCGCCGCGTAGTGCGCGAGCACCATCAGGCACGAGGCGGCCCCGCAGTACGCCGCGAGGCGCGTCGAGCCGACCCTGGAGGCGAGCTTGCCGACGCCGATGTAATAAAGCGCGTACGTCACCGAGCTCGCGAACACCCACGCTCCCCCGACGGCGACGGCCCGCGCGTCCCCGGATTGCTCGAGATCGTGCCAGACGGCCGCCGCGAGGCCGAGGTAGCAGACGGCGAGCGCCCCCCAGGCCTTCCCGCGCACCGGCTGCTTCAGCCACGCCGCGCCGATCAGGAGGACGAGCGTCGGATACACGAACAGTATCAGACGCTCGAGGCCAGTGCTGATGTACGTCAGCCCGATGAAGTCGAAGAGGCTGGACAGGTAGTATCCGAGGAACCCGACGACGAGCACGCCGCCCCAGAGGTGGGGCGTCATGGGCTCGGCGGTCGCGTCGCGCTCGCGGCGGGCGAGCCACAGGAAGAACGGCAGCGCGATGCCCATCCGCAGCGCGAGCAGCGACACCGCGTCGATGGGGTGCGCGGCGTACGCGAGCTTCACGAAGATGGCCTTCAGCGCGAACGTCGCCGCGGAGAGGACAGCGAACGTCCGGCCGTCGTCGAGGAGGCCAGTCCGGTGCTCGTCGCTGAAGGCGTGTACGCGCTCGCCGATCGACATGGGTTCTGCTTCTCTCTCTTTCACGAGCTTCAAAGGTTCACGCGGCTCACGACGGCGGCTCACGAAGATCAAGCGATGCAGACCGGACATCGCCCTCGCCGTCGTCACCGTCCTTGCCGGCCCGCGCGCTCGCCCGGCGTGAGGCGCGACGGCATTGCGCGTGGAACCACGCGTTTGCCATCGCACAGGGGGTCGAGCGTGGGAACCGCATCTCAGGTAGAGGACGATCACCCGCTTGACCAGACGTCCAGGCGTCCGCGCGGGTCGGATCGCGTCGGATCGGGCGCGCTCCGCCGGGGCGTTGGGCTAAGCTCCCGGGTCTCATGACGTCTCCCGCTGGCCCAGGCACCGCCGCGCGCGGCCCGGCGGCGCTCGCCCCCTCCGGCGGCCCGCGCCCGGCGCGGCGGCGCGCGCCGGTCGCGGCGGAGCCCTCCGGCGTCCACCAGCTCGGCGGCTCTTTCCTCCAGATTGCCGCCACGGTGGGCGGCATGGCGATGCTCGCGGGTCAGATCGCGGCGCGCGTGGCCACGCTCCGCGTCGACGGCGCCGAGTTCATGCGCAACCTCTACAAGATGGGCGTCAAGTCGATGCCCATCGTCGTGGTGACCGCCCTCTTCACCGGCGCGATCATGGTCATCCAGGCGGCGCCGCTGGTCGAGCGGTTCGGCGCGCACGGCCTGCTCGGCTGGGGCGCCGGCTTCGGCACGCTCCGCGAGATCGCCCCGCTGCTCACGGCGCTCATGATCAACGGCCGCGTCGGCGCCAACAACACCGCCGAGCTCGGCACCATGGTCGTCACCGAGCAGATCGACGCCCTCCGCGTCCTCGCGATCGACCCGGTGAGCTTCCTCATCGCCCCGCGCTTCCTCGCGATGGTCCTCACGCTGCTCCTCTCGGTGATCTTCGCCGACGCGCTCGCGCTGATCGGCGCCGCGCTCACCGGCGACCTCCTGCTCGGCGTCGCGCCGGCCGTCTTCTACAACGGCCTCACGAGCGGCCTGCTCGGCATCGGGGACGTCATGAGCGGCCTCGTCAAGAGCGTGGTCTTCGGCGTCGTCCTCGCGCTCTCGAGCTGCCAGTACGGCCTCGGCGTGACCGGCGGCGCCCCCGGCGTCGGCCGCGCCGTCAACGCGACCGTGGTCGCCTCGGCCGCCGGCATCTTCATCCTCGACTACTTCGTCTCGTTCACGCTCGACTGATCGACGGCGCCGCGCATGCACCCCTCCGACCAGAGCTTCCGGGATCGCGCGAGCGCGGGCCCCCCCTCGAGCGAGCTCCGGGACGTCGCGCCGGAGCTGTCCGGGGTCGCCGCGCTCGGCGGCGCCGCGCTATCGCTCTTCCGGTCCGCCCGCGAGCTCTACTCCGTATTTGTAAGGACGCTTTACTACTGCGTGAAGGGCCGCCGCGAGCCGGGCGCGGTGCTCCTGCAGATGTACGAGATCGGCAACAAATCGCTCTTCTTCCTGACAGTCGTGATGGGCTTCATCGGGATGATCATGGTCTTCCAGGCCGGCCAGCAGGCGAAGCGGGTCATCCCGGATCTGACCATGCTCGGCGCGACCTACCTCGAGCTGCTCGTGCGCGATCTCGCCGCCTCCATCGGCGCGCTGATGCTGGCCACGCGGGTCGGCGCGGGCATCGCCGCCGAGATCGGCTCGATGGTCGTCACCGAGCAGGTCGACGCGCTCCGCATGAGCGCGGCCGATCCGATCGACTACCTGCTCAAGCCGCGGTTCATCGCCAGCCTGCTCATGACCACGTGCCTGCTCGTCTGGAGCGCCGCCGTCGCCTTCACCACGGGGATGATCACCGCGTACAGCATGTTCGACGTGAGCCCCGAGACGTTCATGAACGCGAGCCTCGTCGACGCGGGCGACCTCGCGACCGGCCTCGCGAAGTGCCTCGCCTACGGCGCCGCAATCCCGGTCGTCTCCGGGCACTCCGGCCTGTCGACGTTCGGCGGCAGCGAGGGCGTCGGCTGGGCGACCACGCGGGCGGTCGTGAACTCCTCGCTCGCGGTCATCGTGCTGAACATGCTGATCTCGGCGGCCTCGTTCCTGATCTTCCGCTAGCCGCGCGCGCCTCGCTACTCGATCGGCCCCTCGGCGCTCCCGGTGATGAACTGCCGCACGACCGGGTCCGGCGAGCCCTGGAACGCGCCGCGATCGCCGAGCAGCCGGACGAGCCCCTGATAGAGCATGACGATGCGATCGGCGATCGTGAAGATGCTGACGAGGTCGTGGCTCACGACGATGCTGGTCACGCCGAGCGTGTCGCTGAGCTCGCGGATCAGCTTGTCGACGCGGCGCGCGCTCACCGGGTCGAGGCTCGTGGTCGGCTCGTCGAAGAGCACGTAGCGCGGGTCGAGCGTGAGCGCGCGCGCGATGGCGACGCGCTTGCGCATGCCGTCGCCGAGCTCCGGCGGGAAGCGGTCGCCGAACTCGCGCATGTGCACCTGCTCGAGCCGCCGCCGCGCCTCCGCGAGCGCCTCCTTCGGCTTGAGCCCCTTGTGCTTGCGGAGCGGGAGCGCGACGTTCTCGGCGCACGTCATCGAGTCGAACAGCGTCGAGTGCTGGAAGACCATCGCGCACTTCATCCGCACCGGGTACATCCGCGCCTCGTCGAAGCGGCTGACGTCCTCGCCGTCCAGCCAGATCTCCCCCCCGTCCGGGTAGAGCAGCCCCACGAGGTGTTTGATGAGCACGCTCTTCCCGACGCCCGACTGCCCGATGATGAAGAACACCTCACCGTCGGCGACGTCGAACGAGACGTCCTTCAGGACCTCTTTGGCGCCAAAGGATTTTCTGACATTCCGGAACGAAATCATCGCGGTTTTCGAGGCAAGAACGGTTGCGTCAGGGCAAGTGAGGTCATGGCAGCGGTAAGGCAACGCATGACAGCGGCGATGCAGCGCGATGCAGCGACAGGGCAGCGCGAAGCGTCACGGCGCTCACGTGGGATACTGCGCTGCGACAGGCGGATCCTGGCCCATTTCCCTCACCTCCCCGCCGCCAGATAGGAGAAGATGATAGGCCCATGGCAAGCCCGCGGTCGATCGAGGTCAAAGTCGGGATCCTCATCCTTACGGCGATCGGGCTCCTCGCCACCTTCATCCTCGTGATGGGCGGGGTCAACTTCCAGCCGAAGTACTCCATCTACGTCGATTTCGACAACCCGGGCGGCCTCCAGACCGGGGCGCCGGTGAAGATCGCCGGCGTGGAGGTCGGCAAGCTCAGCGAGATCCAGTTCCGCGGCGGCCAGCCCGGCAAGGACGGCCGGCGCGAGCCGCTCGTGCGGATCCAGGTGCGCATCGAGGAGCGCTATCAGCAGAGCATCCACGACAACGCCACCTTCTACGTCACGACGCAGGGCGTGCTCGGCGAGCAGTTCCTCGCGATCGAGCCCGGCTCGAACGACCGGCCGGTGCTCGCCGAGAACGCGGTCGTCCGCGGGCTCGACCCGCCGCGCCTCGACATGCTCCTGGCCGAGGGATACGAGCTCCTGCACGCGACCGTCTCGGCGATGCGCGAGCACCGCGAGGAGGTCGGCGAGGCGTTCGACGGGCTCCGGAAGACGCTGAAGGGCACCGGCGACTTCATGCACCGCAACCAGGACCGGCTCGACCGCATCGCCGAGAACGTCGAGCAGATCAGCCTCGACGGCACCGAGCTCGTGAAGGACGCCCGGCAGAAGTACGTGAACAACCCGCAGATCGACCGGATCCTCGCGAACGCCGATCAGGTGAGCGGCACGGCCGCGCGGGATCTGCCGCCGCTCATGGCGGACGCGCGCGAGACGCTGGCGAACGCGCGCCGGCTCTCGGCCACCGTGGGCAGCGAGGCGGAGCAGGCCAAGATCAAGAAGACGCTCGACGACATCGCCGAGATCGCGGGCCGCGCGAGGGCGGCGACCGCCGACGCCCAGGAGGTCCTCGCCCACGTCAAGCGCGGCAAGGGGACGGTGGGCGCGCTCGTGATGGACGAGCAGCTCTTCGATGACCTCCAGGAGCTCGCGCGCGACCTCAAGCACAACCCCTGGAAGTTCTTCTGGCGCGAGTGAGCGCCGCCGCGCGCCGGCGTCGTCGACGCCGGCGCGCGCATGCCGTGGGCGCGAAGGACGGGCGCCGGCCGGCCCGGGCGGTCAGGCCAGCTTGACGAGCGCCGCGCCCTCGGTGACCGAGGCCCCCTCGGTGACGAGGATCTCCTCCACCGTTCCCTCGTCTTCCGCCTCGACGGGCATCTCCATCTTCATGGACTCGAGGATGACGACGACGGTCCCCTCTTCGACCCTGTCGCCCGGCTTGACCTCGATCTTCCAGACCGTACCGGTGATGTGCGCCTTGATGACCTTTGCCATGGGCGCGCGAAGCTACCGGAGAGCCGTCGAGAATCCAACGGTACCGTACCCAGGACGCGCGCGGCGGCGCCGCGTCGGGTGCTCCCCGTCCGAGCGTGCCCCGGGCACCCTCGGCGACGGCACAGGTCGCCCGGCGTGTCCACGGCGCCGCAGGCGGGTATACGCAGAGCGCAACGGGGGTAACGGACGCTCACGGACGCTCACGGACGGCAGCGGACGTGGAAGGGACGGAGCGCTGCGATTTCCGCTGGTACCCACCGTGCACCACGGCGATAATCTGCCTGCCGGCTCCGCGGTTCCTCGGCGTGACGAGGGTCGCGGTTGTCGTGAATAATTGCGTGAAAGCCGCTCTGCGGGTCACAATCTCCCTGCTTGGTGGCCCCGCCCAGGGCGACCTGCAGGGTCTCCGCAACGCCCCCCGGTAGCCAAACCGCACGCGCTCGATCGAAGGAGCCACGAGGTCATGTCGGAACAGAAGGAAAGCTCGGTCCTGTTCTCGCTCAAGGAGCTGATGAACCTCGAGGAGGATCGCATCAAGACCGAAGAGGCCCAGAAGGCCGCCGCCGCCGCCGCCGCCGAGAAGGCCCGGGTCGAGGCGGAGCGCGCCGCGCGCGAGGCCGAGGAGCTGCGCATCCGCACCGAGGAGGAGCGCCGCCGCAACGAGGAGCGCCGCGCCCGCGAGGAGGCCGCGCGCCTCGAGGCCATCCGTCAGGCCGAGATCGAGAAGGCGCGCGTCGAGGCCGAGCAGAAGGCGCGGCTCGAGGCGATGGCCGCGCAGCAGCACCACGAGCGCTCGCTCGCGGCGCTGCAGCAGGACGAGTCGAAGAAGAAGCTGCGCAAGCTCCTCATCGGCGGCGCCGTCGCCAGCGTGCTGGTGATCGGCGGCGTCACGATCGCGGCCGTCAAGTCGGCCCAGGAGAACGAGGCGCGCATCGCGGCCGAAGCCGCGAGGGCGCGCGAGCTCGAGGAGGCGAACAAGCGCCTCGAGGCGCAGTTCAAGGAGTCCGAGGGCAAGATGGCCGGGCTGCGCGATCAGCTCGCGACCGCCAAGGACGAGGCGACGCGCCTCTCGCTCCAGAAGCAGCTCGAGCAGGAGCAGCAGAAGCAGGAGCAGCTCCGTCGCGGCGGCGGCGGCCGTCCGGCCGCCGGCGGCGCCCCGGCGAGCGGCGGTGGCACCAAGGCTCCCTGCAACTGCGCCCCTGGCGATCCGCTCTGTAGCTGCCTCTGATCGGGACAGGTTCACCGCATGCCCAACTCCGTGAGGCAGAGGACGAGCCTCGGCGGCAGCTCGCTCGACGAGGCGCGCCGCAGGCTCGTCTTCCCGCTCGACTACCCGAGCCTGGACGAGGCCAGGGCGGCCGCGGCCCGCGTCGCGCCGTCGATCGGCGTGCTCAAGGTCGGACTGGAGCTGTTCGTCCGCGAGGGGCCGCGCGCGGTCGAGATCGGCAAGGAGCTCGGGCTCGACGTCTTCCTCGATCTGAAGCTGCACGACATCCCCGCGACGGTGGCCGGCGCGGTGGCGAGCGCCGCCGCGCTCGGGGTCCGCTACCTGACGGTGCACGCGGCCGGCGGCGCCGAGATGCTGAGGCGCGCGGCCCAGGAGGCGGCGCGCTCCCGGGATCTGATCCTGCTCGCCGTCACCATGCTCACGTCGCTCGACGAGGCCGATCTCGCCGCGCAGGGCATCCAGGGGAGCGCGTCGGAGCACGTGGTCCGGGTGGCGCAGCTCGCGCGCGCCGCCGGCATCCATGGGTTCGTCGCTTCGCCGCAGGAGGTACCGGCGCTGCGGCAGGCGCTCGGGCCGGGCGAGCTCCTCGTGACACCGGGCATCCGCCTCGGTCCGGGGCCGGACGGCGCCCGCGCCGACGATCAGAAGCGCATCGCCACGCCGTCGGCCGCGATCTCGGCCGGCGCCGATCTCCTGGTGGTCGGCCGGCCGATCCGCGACGCGGCCGACCCGCTCGCCGCGGCCCGGTCGATCGTGCAGGAAATCGCCCACACGCTTCACCCCCCGCGCTGACGTGAGCCGACTCGTCTACGGTCTTCAGCCGGTCCGAGAGGCGATCCGCGCGCACGGCGCGCGCGTCGGCTGGGTCCTCGTCCAGCGCGACGGCGGCCCGAAGCTGGACGCGCTCGCGCGCCTCGCGGAGGGCCAGGGCATCCCGACCGAGCGCGCGCCCCGCGGAGAGCTCGACCGCCGCAGCGCCGGCGGCCGTCACCAGGGGGCGGTCGCGTCGGCGCCGGAGCTCCAGATCGTCGGGGTCGACGCGATCCCGGTCGTCGACGAGGGCCAGCCCGGCGGCGGCACGATCACGGTGGCGCTCGACGGCGTGATGGACCCGCAGAACTTCGGCGCGGTGATCCGCAGCGCCGTCGCGCTCGGCGCCCGGGCGATCCTGTGGCCCGAGCACAGCTCGGCGCCGCTCACCCCGGCGACGTTCCGGGCCTCGGCGGGCGCCATCGAGCACGCGCGGCTCTGCCGGGTGCGCTCCCTGCCGGACGCCCTGGAGGCGCTCGCCGCGCGCGGCGTCGCCGCGATCGCGCTCGACGCGCAAGGCCCGGTGGAGCTCGGCGAGCTTCCCCTGACCGGCCCGGTCGCGATCGTCATCGGCGCCGAGGACAAGGGCACGCGGCGCTCGGTCCGCCGCGTCTGCCAGCACGTGGCCCGGCTCCCCATGACCGGCCCCATCTCCTCGCTGAACGCCTCGGTCGCCGGGGCGATCGCGCTCTACGAGGTCGTCCGCCAGCGCCGCGCGGCGCGCGCGTAGCCCGGCGCCGCGCGGCGCGCGCGTAGCCCGGCGAAGACCTGCGGGGGCCCGCGCCGGAGCGCGCGCGGCGCCCCGGTGAGCGCAGCGAACGCGCGGCGAGGTCGCCGGTCGGGGTGCCGCGGCGGCGGGGTAGACGCGCGCTGCGAGGCCCTGCGCTCGAGGCGCCGCGATGAGCGGGGCGAGCCCACGCTGCGGGACCCTGCGCCGGGGCGATGTCGTGAGCAGGGCAAGCGCGCTGGAGAACACTCCGAGCGCGCCAGGGGTCGCCCCCTGGCCCATGGGGAAAAACGGCCCGCATTGATCGAGCAATGCGCCCGCGGCCGGCGTCCTCGAGCACTGCGGGGACCCCCGGAAGCGCCGTCGGTCAATCCCGTACTACGTCTATTTAACAAGTAATTTCAGATGGATACACTCTAAACCTCATGAGGGTTCGAGCGCTCGGTCCATTGCTGAACAGGCTCCCAGGAAGACGACCGATTCGATCCATTCAATGGATCGATAAAAAGAATCCACACCCCCCCTGAAAACACAAGTTCTTGCCAGGAGTTACCCCTGTGGACTCACCCTTCTCTGCGCGGTTGTCCGGAATGGCTCGAGGGATGGTTCAAGAACCAATGGCCTCGCGGTAAACCGCCGGATCGCCTCAGGTTCCGGCTGGAAGCGGCCGCAGGCGGGAGAGCACGCGGGCCACGCGGCGCGCCGCCTCGGCGAGGTCGGCCTCGGTCGTCTCCTCGCCGATCGAGAACCGCACGGCGGACGCCGCGCGCTCGGGTCCGAGCATCGCGGCGAGGACCGGCGACGGCTCGGCGGTCCCGGCGCTGCAGGCCGAGCCGCTCGAGACGGCGACGCCCTCCAGGTCGAGCGCGGCGCAGAGCTCGTCGCCGCGCCAGCCGGGCCAGGAGAGGTTCGCGACGTGGGGCGCGCGCGCGCCCTCCCCGTTGCGGACCGGCGCCCCGCCGACGGCGCGCCCCGCGTCGAGGAGCTCGGCTTCGAGGCGGTCGCGGAGCGGCGCGAGCGCGGCGTACCGGGCGGGGGCGTCGAGCGCGCGCCGGGCGGCCACGGCGAAGCCGGCCGCGGCGATCGGGTCCTGCGTCCCGGGCCGGAGCCCGCGCTCCTGGGCGCCGCCGAGCAGGACGGGCCGGAGCCGGATGCCCGGCCGCGCGGCGAGGGCGCCGATCCCCTTGGGTCCCCGGATCTTGTGGGCCGCGACCGACACGAGATCCGCCCCGGCCCACGCCTCCGCCGGGAGGCGCCCCACGGCCTGCACCGCGTCCACATGGAGGCGCGCCCCGCGGGCGTGGGCGAGCGCCGCGGCCTCGGCGACCGGCTGCACGACCCCCGTCTCGTGGTTGACCGCCTGGAGGCTCACCAGCCGCACGGGCGCGACCGCCGCCGCGCGATCGATGGCGGCCGCGAGCGCCTCCGGCGCGACCCGGCCGGACGGCTCCGGATCGACCCAGGCGACCTCGACGCCGCGGCCGGCGAGCGCCTCCGCGGCGCGGGCGACCGAGGGGTGCTCGATCCGCGAGAGCACGAGCGCGCCCTGGAGCCGCCCCGAGGCCGGCGCGCCGGCCCCGGAAGCCTCGTCGCCGAACGCATGCCACAGCGCGAGGTTGTTCGCCTCGGTGCCGCCCGAGGTGAGCGTCACGTCGCGCGCGTCGAAGCCCGTCAGCCGGGCCACCGCCTCGCGCGCCTGCTCGATGAACGCGCGCGCCCGCCGCCCCGGGCCGTGCACGCTGGCCGGGTTGGCCCAGGCCACCTCGGCGGCGGCCTGCATCGCTGCCAGGACCTCCGGGTGCGGCGGCGTCGTGGCGTTCCAGTCGAGGTAGATGACGCGGGCGGCCGAGCGCATCAGGCAGACGGATCGGTCGGCGGCGACGAGGGCGGGCCCAGCCGGCCCGGCGAGCTGCCGTCGTCCTGGAAGGGCGCCCGCCGGGCGACGGTCAGGTAGAACGCCGAGCCGGTGAGCGTCTCGCCCTCGATGACCTCGTTGCTGGGCGACACGACGCGCATGTCGCCGCCGAGCCCCCGGGCGGTGCGCCGCGCGATCGCGAGCCCGACGCCGACGCCGCCGTAGGCGCGCGTGGCCGAGCCGTCGACCTGGTAGAACGGCTCGAAGATGCGCAGCTGGCGGTCGGCCTTCACCCCGGGCCCGGTGTCGGCGACGCAGAGCTCGTAGTGCCCCGACTGGAGCACGCTGACGCGCACGCCCGCCGTGCCGCCGGCGGGCGTGAACTTCGCCGCGTTCTCGAAGAGCTGGATCATGGCGCGCTGCAGCCGCCCTGCGTCGCCCCACGCGGGCAGCGGGCCGCGGGGCAGGTCCTCGACGAGCTGGACCTTCCCCTCGGCGAAGCGGTCGGCCACCTGGGCGAGGGCGCGCCGGGTGGTGTCGAGGAAGTCGTACTCGGAGTGCATGAACCGCATCCGGCCCGTCTCGATGCCTGTCACGTCGAGCAGGTTGTCGATGAGCGACCGGAGCCTGCGGACGCAGTCCTCCATCGCGAGCAGCGCCTTCTTCTGGGCCTTGTTGAGCGGGCCGAGCTCCTCGTCGGCGAGCAGCTTCACGTACCCGACGATCGGCGTCATCGGGGTCGCGAGCTCGTGCGAGATGTTGCGGTAGAACTCGGTGCGCGCGGCGTCGAGCTCGCGGAGCCGGGCGTTGGCCCGCGAGAGCTCGGCCACCTTCTGCTCGAGGTGGGCGACGATGCGCTGGCTCTGCTCGCGCAGCCGGAGCGGCCCCTGCGACGCGGGGAGCTCCTCGCGCGCGCCGCTGAGGTAGCGGGCGATGACCGCGGAGAAGGAGCGCGCGTCGATCGGCTTCTGGAGGAAGCCGTCGCAGCCCACGGCGAGGCTCGTGTCCCGGTCGCCCTCGGCGGTGATCGCCACGATGGGGACGCCGGCGAGCGACGCCTCGCCGCGCAGGCGCAGGGTGACCTCGAACCCGTCGAGGCCCGGGATGTTCAGGTCGACGAGGACGAGGTCCGGGCGTTGCGCACAGGCGAGGCGCACCCCTTCGAGCCCGTCGGCGGCCTCGAGGACCTCGTAGCCGGCGTTCTGGAGCAGCTTGCGGACGAGCAGGCGGTTCGCGGGATCGTCCTCGATGTGAAGGATCTTCGACATGGGCTCTACGTGCGCATAGTAGTCACGAACGACGGGGATCAGGCACGTTCTGCGCGACTTTCCGCCGCCATCACCAGCGTGCGCCGACGCGGCAACGCCCGGATCGTCCGCTCGAGGCGTACGCGCGCCGCGCGTCATCGGGCTCGCGCCGAGCGCGTCATCGGGCTTCGCGCCGAGCGGGTCTCCAGGCTTCGCGCCGAGCGGAACGCCGCGCCCGCGTCGAGGCCTGCGCCGAGCAGCTCACGGCGGCGCGCCGAGCGGGTTGACGTAGCGGCGGCGCCCCTTCAATACGGGGGCCGCCATGCCCGGCCCCTTCAGGTTCCACCGCGCCGTCACGGCGGCGCGCTGCTTCTCCTTCCTCTTCTTCCGGCGCTCCCGATGACGACCGCGCACCAGCAAGAGAGCGAGGCTCCCGGCGCAGACCCGGCGGGCGGCGAGGCCGCGGGCCTCCCTCGGCCCGAGGCGCGCGACGCGAGCGCCGCGAGCGCCGCGAGCGCGGTGCGTCCGCTGCCCGCGCGTCTCGCCTACGGGCTCGCGGCGCTCTCCGGGTTCTTCTACTTCCTCGGGTTCCCGGGGATGGATCTCTGGCCGATCGCGTTCTTCGGCCTCGTCCCGCTGATCGTGGCGCTGCGCGGGCAGACGCCGGGGCGCGCGGCGCTGCTCGGCTGGATCGCCGGCTTCGTCATGACGATGACCGGCTTCTACTGGCTGCTCGAGATGCTGCGGGTGTTCAGCGGATTCCCGACGATCCTCTGCGCGCTCTTCATGGCGATCCTGTGCGCCTACCAGGCGGGGCGCATCGCCCTGTGCGGCTGGCTCTACGGGCGGGCCGAAGCGCGCGGCTGGCCGGGCCCCGTGGCCTTCGCCCTCGCGTTCGTGACCAGCGAGCTCGTCTTTCCGCTGCTCTTCCCCTGGTATTACGGCGCCTCGGTGCACAACGCGCCGGTGATGGGTCAGGTCGCCGATCTCGGCGGCCCGTACCTCGTCGGTCTGGTGCTCGTCGCCGCGAACCTCGCCCTCGCCGAGCTCGTGATGTTCCGGCTGGATCGCGGGCTGCCCCGCGCCGCGCCCCCGGGCGCGCACCGCGGCCCGCACCCCTACCGCGGCGACGTCCCCCCGCCGGGGCGCGGTCGCCCGCTGAACCGCGCGGTCCTCGCGGTGGGCGTCGCGGCCCCCGCCCTCGCCGCCGTGTACGGCGTGCTCCGGATGCGCGCCGTGGACGCGGCCGCCGCCGCGGCCGAGCCGATCACGATCGGGATCGTCCAGCCGAACCTGGCGCTCTTCGACCGCCGGAACGCGGTCAAGATCCACGTGAACCGGACCCGCGAGCTCGCGAAGCAGGGCGCCGGGCTCGTCGTGTGGAGCGAGGCCGGCGTGCCGCAGGCCTTCCGCGAGTCGGCCTACAAGACCGAGGTCCAGCGCTCGCTCACGAGCCGGCTCGGCGTGCCGACGGTGGTCGGCACGGTCATCCACCGGCTACCCCCCAACACGCACGAGCGCGGCGTGAGCTTCAACACGGCGCTCATGGCCGGCGAGGAGGGCGAGATCCTCGGGCGGTACGACAAGCAGTACCTGCTCGCGTTCGGCGAGTACCTCCCGCTCGGCGACACGATCCCGTACCTCTACACGCTGTCGCCGAACTCGGGCCGCTTCAGCCCGGGCACGTCGCTCGCGCCGCTCGAGTGGAACGGGCACAGGCTCGCGACGATGATCTGCTACGAGGACATCCTGCCGCACTTCGTGAACAAGCTGGTCGCGGAGGGCGACCCGGACCTGCTCGTCAACCTCACGAACGACGCCTGGTTCGGCGACACGACGGAGCCGTGGATCCACCTCGCGCTCGCAAAGATGCGCGCGATCGAGCACCGCCGCTACCTCGTGCGCGCCACGAACAGCGGCGTCTCGGCCATCGTGGACCCGGTGGGCCGCGTCGTGGTGCACAGCGACACCTTCAAGGAGCAGTCGCTCCTCGGCGAGGCGCGGTTCATGCGCGCGCGGACCGTCTACGGGACCGTGCAGGACATCCCGTGGTACGCCGCCGCCGTCGTGATCGCCGCGATGGCGCTGTTCACGCGCCCGGAGCGCTGGCGCCGCCAGCGCGTCGAGGGCTGAGCGCGGCCGCGGCGCGGACCACGGCGTCGCAGGCCTCGCCCGAGCTCACGGGCCCCGGCGTCGCCAGCTCCTGGGGCGGCGGGCGATCGGCGACGTTCGGATCGCGCGCGGCGTACCACAGGAACGCTTCGCGGACCTCGCCCTCTGCTTCTGTCGCGAGGACGACAGGACGGCGAGGCACCTCAGCCCCGCACAAACATGCGGCCGCGGGCCTCATCCAAGGGAACAGGTCGGGAGCGCCCCGACCGGATGTCATCGAGGCGCTCCCGGGCCTCCTCGACCCACGCGCGCTCGACCTCTTCCGACGACTCGTCGCCCACGCTCTCCAGCAGCCGCAGCGCGAGGACACGCCGCTCGCTCTCGGGGAGCTTCATCGCCTCGTCGAGGAGCTCTTCGGCCGGGAAGGTCATGATCCGCAGCGTAGCAGATCTGCCGGACGCATCGATCGGACCAGCGCTCGCGAGCATCCCCGGCCTGCCGGGAGCATCCCCGCCAGCTGACGCGCGGCCCTACAGCTTCATCGCCTTCTTGAAGCGCTTCGCGTCGGCGAACATGTCGACGTTCGTGAAGACGTACGTCGCGTCGTCGTGCTTCGCCCCGCGCGCGATCTCCGCGAGCCGCTCGATCGCCGGGTCCTCGTAGCGCGACTTGTGGCCCGCCGGGCCGTGAAGGCGGTAGTAGGCCACCTTCAGCCGCGAGAGCCCCGCTGTCAGCGGATCGCGCGCGGCGAGCGCGCCGACCTCCTGCGTGAGCTCGTCGCTCTCGTCGGGATCCCACCCGGGCGGCGGCTCGAAGACGACGCGGTCGAAGCGCTTCTTCACGTTGACGAGGAAGTCGCGCAGGATCGCCTTGTTCGCGCGCGTGGGCGTGAACTCCGGGGGGCCGACGAAGACCGCGAGCTTCGCCTCGAGCTCGTCCGCGACGGCCTCGATGCTCTTCAGCGCCGTCTCGATCACCTTGCCGTCCCGGAAACCCTCCTGCCCGATCTCGCGCGGACCCAGCAAGGCGAAGCGAAATCCGACCGGAGCTTCGCGCCGCCAGCGCCGGATCGTTCCAGGTCCCGGGAGGGACACATGGGTCTCCTGCACCTCCACGAACATGAACTCGCGGAAATAGCGCGTCGCTGGGACGGGGAAACCGGCGCAGCCGACGGTAATCATCGCCCCCACCCTAGCCCACGCACGCCCCGGCGAGAAGCCAGAGCGATGGATTTCTCGATGGGCTCACCCAGAGCCCCCGGCGACCCCTCGGCCGCTCGCTGTCCCGCGGGTCCGGGCCCGCCCCCACCCCGCGCGCGGGGCGGGGCGCGCAGCGCGGTCGCGAGGCGCGCGTCGGGAGCGGCAAGAGCGTCGAACGCGGGGCGGGGCGCGCAGGCCGGGCGCGGGGCGCGGGATACCCGCTCACTCCTCGCCCTCGCGGCGCGGCGCGGCGGCGCGCCCCTCGCGAGGGCGCGCCCCGGCGCCCTCGGCCTGATCGAACGGCAGCGCGAGCGCGGCGCCGCCGCCAGATCGGCGGTCGATCTTGCGCTGCAAACGGGCTCGGCGGCGCGCCTGCGCCGGCTCGGGCTCGGCGGTGCCCTGGTCGGCCAGCTCGAGGGCCCGGGCGAAGGCGCGGACGTGGTGCTCGTAGAGCTTCGCGAGCTCGAGGCGCACCGCGGGGTCGTCGATCTCGGCGGCGAGCGCCTCGTAGTCCGAGAGCGCCCGCGCCTTGTCGCCGCGCGCCTTCGCGATGTCGCCGCGCGCGCGCCGCGCGGCCGCGCCGCCCCCGCGCTCCACGGCCGCGTCCGCGAGCTCCGCCGCGCGCTCGAGCGCGCCCGCCCTCCGCAGCGTCGCGGCGACGCCCGCGAGATCGCCGCCGGCGAGGCTGCCGAGCGGCTCGCCGTAGAGGCCGACCAGCGCGACCATCGCGAGCACGTCGGCGGCGTTGTGCTCGACGACGCCGAGCAGCGCCTCCTCGTCGCCGGTGCGCAGGAAGTGGGCGTAGCAGGCGACGATCTCGCCGCCGGGCACGTCGCCGACGCGGACGCGGCCGAGCACGTCGTGCTCGAGGGCGATCAGCGTGCGCGTCTTGAGGCGCGCCTTGTGGATCCGGCGCGCGACGTGGACGAGATCGAGGTGCGGCAGCTCCGGCGGCGGCGGCAGGCGGTTCATCACATAGCGCGTGCGCAGGAGCGGCATGTCGAACGCCTTGCCGTTGTACGTGATGATCATCGAGGCGTCGGCGAGGCGCTCGGCGAGGCGGCGCAGGATGGGCTCCTCCTCGCCGAGGCGGCGCAGCAGGAGCTGCTCCATGATGAAGCCGTCGGACGACGGCTCGCCGAGCGGCCCCGCGCCGGCGCCCCCGGGGTCGAACCAGGCGAGGCCGATGAGGAAGGGCACGGTGCCCGTGCCCCCGGCGAGGCCGGTGGTCTCCGTGTCGAGGAACAGCGCCCTCCGCACGTCGCAGCCGGCGAGCGCCGGGTCGAGCGCCAAGAGCGCGAGCATCGCCGGGTCGGCGTCGCGCGCGGCGACGAGCGGCGCGCGACCGACGCGCGCCGCCGCGAGCGAGCGAGTGCGGCTCACATAGAGCGGCCCGCCGGGCGTCTGCTCGACGAGGAAGGGGAGCTCGCCGCGCGCCGGGTCGGCCCTGGGGGTGGGCGGCGCGCCCCGGGCGACGATGCGGGAGATGCGCTCGCGCAGCTCGTCCAGCGACGGCCGCGCGCCGCCCGACGCCGGGGACATGCCCGCGGACCGGGCCGCCTCGCGAGCAGCCGGCGCCGCGTCGCGCGCAGACGGCGCTGAGGACGACGTCGCGTCGTCCGCCACGCCGCACGAAGGCGGCGTCGAGGCCGGCGCCGGGTCGAGCGCAGAGGGCGTCGCGTCCGGCGCGATCGGCGGCTGAGCGTCCTCCGCCGCGACCCCGCGGGCGAGCGGCGGCCGCGCGGGCGCGAGCGGCGCGCCGCTGCGCTGCTCCGTCGGGAGCGGCCCGAGCCGCGCGAGCTTCGACTTGAACGACGTCATCGGCCGGCCGCGAGACTTCCACGCCGGGCACTGCGCATCAAGTCAGTGGTCCGGCGAAGCGACGTCAGGAGCCCTGGCCGGATGCGGGGCGGGCCGCGCCGGCGGGGACGCCGAACCTCGCCCGGATCGCGGCGAGCACCTCGTCGGCCTGGCGCTCGGTCGCCGCGCGATCGCCGGAGTTCTCGATGACGTGATCGGCGACCGCGACCTTGCTGGAGAGCGGGAGCTGCGCGGCGAGCCGGGCGCGCACCTCGTCCTCGGTGGCGCCGTCCCGCGCCATCGCGCGGGCGATCTGCACCGCCTCGGGCACCGCAACCACCACGAGCGGGCGGAACGCGTCGGCGACCCGGTTCTCGACGAGGAGCGCCGCCTCGTAACAGGCCAGGGGCTCGCCCTGCGCCTCGAGCGCGGCGGCGCGCTCGAGCGTGAGCGCCGTGATGCGCGGGTGCACGATCGCGTTGAGCTGCCGGCGCCTGTCCGGATCCGCGAACACGATCGCGGCGACGCGCGCGCGATCGAGCGATCCGTCCGGCGACAGCACCTCCGGACCGAAGGCGCGGACCACCTCCGCGAGCCCCTCGGTCCCCTTCGCCACCACCTCGCGCGCGAGCGTGTCGGCGTCGATCACCGGAAGCCCCTGCGCGCGAAAGCGAGCGGCCACCGTGCTCTTGCCGGATCCGAGGCCGCCCGTGAGCCCGAACAGGACGAGCCCCATCGCGCCTCAGCCCCCCCCGAGGACAGAGCGCGCCCCGCCGCCGCCCGTCGATCGCGATGCGCCGTCGTGACGCGTCGCACCATTCGCTACCTTCCCTGCCGTACGCCCCGGAGAGCTCCGGCGGCGCCGCAGATCGAGAAAAGCCCGCGGCGTCGGGGAAAGCGCGACGGCGCGGGCGCTCGGCGCCGTCCGGGGGCGCATGTTCTCCTCGTGACCACCCATGGCCCCGAGCCTACCCCAGCGGGGCCGTGGCCGTGAGTTTCCTCGCCGTCGGCGCTTAAGAAGTCCGCTTCTCCGGGAATGCAACTACCATGACGGGGTGGTGGCAAAGATCGAAGACCGGCCGGAGTCGAGCCTGCACGCCACGTTCGATCGCTCGGACGCGCATCGTGGCTCGCCGGACAAACAGCTCACGGCGTGGCTGTCCGAGGTCGACGTCGGCGTGATCGAGATCGACGCCGAGCAGCGCGTGGTGCGCTTGAACGGGGCGGCGGAGCGGCTGACGGGCTGGTCGATCGTCGAGGCGCGCGGCGCGCTGCTCGATCGCGTGCTCCGGCTGATCCCCGCGGCGGGGGCGACGAGCGGAGAGCCGGACATCGACGTCGGAGAGATGAACGAGCTGTTCGACGAGGGCGCGCCCGCGAAGGCCGCGGCACCCGCGCTCACGCCGCGGCGCGAGCCCGTGGTGCCGCTCGCGCCGGTGATCATCGACGAGGGCGCGCTGCGCACGCCGGGCGCGCCGCTCGCCGCGCCGGACGCGGGCGCCGCGGGCAGGCCGCAGGGGCGGTACACCGCGCTGCTCGAGCGCCGCGACGGGTCCGTGCTCCCCATCCTCCACACGATCGGCGCGCTCACCGGGCGGCCGACGCGCGAGAGCCAGCGCGACTCGAAGCCGCCTCCCCCGCCCGGGCAGATCGTCCTCTTCCGCGAGCTCGGCGCGCCGGGGCCCTTGCCGATCCACCCGGCCAAGCCGCGCTACGACGCGCTGACGCGGCTCCTCGATCGGTACGCGATCATCGATCGCATCGAGGAGGCGCTGAACGACTGCAGGAAGAACGGGACGCCGTACGCGCTCTGCTACATCGACCTGGATCGGTTCCGGCTCGTGAACGCGACGTGCGGGCACGAGGCGGGCGACGATCTGCTCCAGTGGGTCGCGACGCGCGTGCACGAGATCGTGGGGCCGAAGGACGCGGCCGGGCGGATCGGCGGCGATGAGTTCGTCCTCCTGCTCGCCGACAAGGGCGAGCGCGAGGCGGAGCGGATCGCGCGCGACCTGCAGATCTGCCTGCTCGAGTTCAGGTTCGGGTGGGCCGAGAAGACGTTCTCGATCGGCGCGAGCATCGGGCTCGTGGTGCTGACCCCCCACTTCGAGCGGGCCGTCGACGTGCTCGGCGCCGCGGATCACGCGTGCCGGATCGCGAAGGAGAACGGGCGCGGGAGGCTGCAGGTCTACCTCGACGACCAGCAGATGACGACGAGCCGGCGCTCGATGCAGTGGGTCGCGAGCCTGCAGCGCCACCTCGCCGAGGGGCGGCTCAGGCTCTACGCCCAGGGGATCCACCCGCTCGTCAAGCCGGGCGCGGCGCACACGCCGAAGGGCGCGCACTTCGAGGTGCTCGTGCGGCAGCTCGGCGAGGACGGCCGGTTCTACTCGCCGGTCGGCATCATCCAGGCGGCGGAGCAGAGCGGCCTGATCCACGTCATCGATCGCTACGTCGCGCGGCAGGCGTTCCGGCTGATCGGCGCGCTGCCGCAGCACGCGCTGCGGCGCCTCGACACGTGCTCGATCAACCTGTCGGGGGTGTCGCTGCTGCGCGAGGGCCTGCTCGACTTCCTCGTCGAGCAGCTCCACCGGGCGCAGGTGCCGCCGAGCAAGATCTGCTTCGAGATCACCGAGACGGCGGCGCTCGCCAACCTCGGCGAGGTGCTGTGGTTCATGCAGGAGCTCGGCGCCATGGGGTGCCGGTTCGCCATCGACGACTTCGGCAGCGGGCACGCGTCGTACGGCTACCTGGAGAGCCTGCCGGTCGACTACGTGAAGATCGACGGCATGTTCGTGCGCGATCTGCACGACAACTCGCTCCACCGCGCGATCGTCGAGTCGGTGCACCGCATCGGCGACACGCTCGGCATCAAGACCGTCGCCGAGCAGGTGGAGAACCAGGAGATCGCCGATCTGCTCACGTCGATGGGCATCCACTACGCGCAGGGGTGGCACTTCGACAAGCCGCAGCCGCTCGTGGACCTCTGCGGGTCGCTACGCGCGCAGGGCGACCCGAGCGACCCGGACCCGACGGGCTCCCCGGCGGGCCGCTGACGGCGCCGGCGCGACGGCGTCGAAGCGACGCGCCGCCGCGCCCTCGTCAGACGAGCACGGTCGACGACGTCGTGAGGGCGACGCCGGCGGCTTGCATCTCGCCGAGCGCGGCGGCGACGCCGGCCTCGGTGATGCCGGCGACGGCGTCGGTCAGGAGCGTCGTGCGGTAGCCGCGCTGGACCAGACCGAGCGCGGCGGCGCGGACGCAGTAGTCGGTCGCCACGCCGTAGACGACGAACTCCGGCGCGCCGCCGAGCGCCGCCGAGAGCTCGCGCAGGAACCCCTCGGCGACGGGGTTCGCGAACAGGCTGTAGACCTCCTTCTCGAAGTAGACGCCGTGGGTCTGGCCGGTCGCGAGCTCGCGCACCGCCGTGTCGACCGGCGCGTCCGGGACGTTGGGGATGAAGCGGAAGCGCGGCGGGAGCGTGCCCTCGACCTTCAGCCAGCCCGGCGTCCCCTTCACGCAGTGATCGGGGAAGCCCGGCTTGCCGCCCTCGGGGGCCGGCGTGTCGTTCGAGCCGAACTCCCACGCGTCCCACGCGTGCGAGTCGACCGAGCCGACGATCGGGATCCCGCGCGCGACCGCGTGCTCCGTGAGCCGCCGGAACAGCGCGTTCGGCGAGCCCTTCACGTACAGCGCGCCGGTCTCATCGCAGAAGTCCCGCTGCACGTCGACGTCGACGAACACCCTCGGGGGCGACGGTTGCCGGGTCATGTTGCCACTCGCCATGTCCTCTCTCCTCTCGCGTCGAGGCGCGCAGCGCGCGGCGGCGCCCCGCGCGCTCCTTACTTTGCGCCGGCGACGACGCGGGCGCGCACCGTCTCGACGAGCGCGCCGAGCTGCGGCGACACCTCGACCGCGAACGCCGCGCCCGGCGCGGGATCGTCGTCGATGCGCCGCATCGCCTCCGGCAGCGCGCCGAGCTGCTCGCGCACGCGCGACCGGATCGCGTCGAGCCCCTCGGGCGGCGCGACGCGCGCGCCGCGCTTCATCACGGGCGCGAGCAGCGGCTCGGCCCCGGCGCCCAGGGGCTCGCTGTCGAGCGCGATGACGTCGCGCGCGAGCTTGCCGGCCTGGTCGTGGAAGCGGTGCACCTGGTGCGCGCCGGGAAGGGTCGCCTTCCCCTCCGAGAACTTCGCGATCGGCGTGCGCTCGCCCGCGGCGCCCGGCTCGACGCCGCCGATCTCCACGAGCTTGTAGACGCCGCCCAGCGAGGGGGCGTCGATCGAGGTCACGAGGTCCGTCCCGACGCCGTAGAGGTCGATGGGCGCCCCGGCGCGCCTGAGCTCGGCGATGCGGTGCTCGTTGAGGTCGCCCGACGCGACGATCTTCGCCGAGGCGCACCCTGCCGCGTCGAGGATCCTGCGCACGGCCACGCTGAGCGCGCCGAGATCGCCGGAGTCGATGCGCACGCCCTTCAGCTTGTCGCGCGCGATCGCCGCGGCGCGCGCGGCGCCGACGAGCGTGTCGTACGTGTCGATGAGCAGGATCGCCGCGCTCGGGAAGACGGCGACGTAGCTCTCGAACGCGGCCTCCT
The DNA here is from genome assembly GCF_051474675.1 of Sorangium sp. So ce406. Lineage (NCBI taxonomy): Bacteria > Pseudomonadati > Myxococcota > Polyangiales > Polyangiaceae > Sorangium > Sorangium sp. So ce406. The sequence continues at coordinate 5,206,480 of NZ_CP150340.1, forward strand.
CGGTCGGGTGGGCCATGGTCCACATGTGCGCGGCCGTGCCGAGCACCGGGATGCCGAAGCGCATCCCGGCCTCGACGTTGGAGGTGCCGACGCAGCCGACCGCGTACGCGGCCCGCGCCGCGTCGAGCGCCGCCTCCGGGTGAGCCCTGCGGGTGCCAAACTCCATGACGCCCGCGTCGCCGGCGGCGAGGACGACGCGCGCGGCCTTCGACGCGATCGCGGTCGCGTGGTTGATCGCCGACAGGGCGAACGTCTCGATGAGCTGCGCCTCGATGAGCGGCGCCGTGACCCGCAGGAGCGGCTCGTTCGGGAAGAACACCGTCCCCTCCGGGACGGCCCAGACGTCGCCGTGGAAGCGGAAGCTCCGCAGGTAGGAGCAGAACGCCGGCGTCATCGCGTCGGCGAGCGCGGGGATCGCGCTCAGGTAGGCGATCTGCTCGTCGGTGAAGCGGAGCCCCTCGAGGTAGCGCACGACCCGGTCGAGCCCCATCGCGACGAGGAAGCGGCGGTGCCTGGGCAGCCGCCGCACGAAGAGCTCGCACGTCGCGACGCGCGAGGTCATGCCGCGGTGGAAGTATCCCGCCGCCATCGTGAGCTGGTAGAGGTCGGTGTGCAGCGCGTCCACCGCTCATGGCTAGAGACGCTGGACGGAAGGGTCAACCTGAACATCGCGCGGCGGATGTTCCGGTCGTCGCGTTCCGCACGCCGCGCCCCCGGGATGGCCGCGGGTGGTCTAAGCTCCGCGGCCGTGGCAGCGAAGATCCTGGACGGCAAGGCGATCGCACAGAAGGTCCGCGACGAGGTGCGGGAGGGGGTGGCCCGCTTCGCGGCCGCCCACGGCCGGCCCCCTGGCCTCGACGTGGTGCTCGTCAGCGAGGACCCGGCCAGCGTGACCCACACGCGGACCAAGGAGCGGATGTCGAACGAGGTCGGCATGCGGGGCCGGCTCCTCACGCTCCCCGCCGCGACGACCGAGGACGCGCTGCTCGCGCGCATCGCGGAGCTCAACGCGGACGACACGGTCGACGGGATCCTCGTCCAGCTCCCGCTGCCGGGGCACATCCGGGAGCAACGCGCGCTCGAGGCCATCGATCCCGCGAAAGACGTCGACGGGCTCCACCCGGTGAACGCGGGGCTGCTCGCGATGGGCCGCCCGGGCGTGCTCGCGCCGTGCACGCCCAGGGGGTGCATGCGCCTGCTCGCCGAGGCGGGCGTCGAGATCGCCGGGGCCCGCGCGGTGGTGGTCGGGCGGAGCAACCTCGTCGGCAGGCCGATGGCGGCGCTCCTGCTCGCGCAGCACGCGACGGTCGCGATCGCCCACACCCGCACGCGCGATCTGCAGGCGCTCTGCCGCGAGGCCGACATCCTCGTCGTCGCCGCGGGCAGTCCGGGGCTCATCCGCGGCGACTGGATCAAGGAAGGGGCGACGGTGATCGACGTCGGCCTGAACCGCAACGAGGCAGGCAAGCTGGTGGGCGACGTCGATTTCGACGCCGCCAGGGAGCGCGCCGCGTGGATCACGCCGGTGCCGGGCGGCGTCGGCCCGATGACGATCGCCTCGCTGCTCGAGACGACGCTGCGCGCGGCGGAAGCGCGGGTGGCGGCGCAGTAGCCGTGGCCGCGCCGGGGTGGGACGCGGCGGCTCGGCGCGCGGCCGCAGGCGCGGGGATCCTCGCCGCGCTCGCGGGCTGCGGCGACGCGGAGCCGGGCGGCTCACGGCGCGCGTCGGACGGCGCCGCGACGGGCGCGGGCGGCCAGGGCGGCGGCGCGAGCGAGACGCCGGTCGAGGCGATCCTCGCCGCGCTGCGGGAGGATCGCGACGCGGCGCTGCTCGCGCACGCGGCGCGGACCGGCTGGCCCGTCCCCGTGGACGGCGGCTACCTCTTCGTCTCGACCAGCGCGACCCTGCGCCTGCTCGCGGGCGAGCACGACGCGTGGACCGGCGCGGAGATGACCGGCGACGCCGGCTTCCACTGGATCGTGCTGAACGTGCCCGCGGGCGCTCGCTACAAGTTCACCGACGGGACCGCGTGGGCCGCCGATCCGTGGTCGCGCGCGTGCACCTACGACGAGTTCGGCGAGATGAGCCTCGTCGCGCCCCGCGAGGCGCACCTCGAGCGCCACTTCGCCGTGGGCGACGCGGCGACGGCGCCGCGCACCGTGCGCGTGTGGGTCCCGGAGGGGGCCGTGGACCGGGTCCTCTACGTGCACGACGGCCAGAACCTCTTCGATCCCGCGGGCCCGGCGGGCGGCTGGCACCTCCAGGATCACGCGCCGCCGGGGGTGCTCCTCGTCGGCGTCGACAGCACCCCGGCGCGGCTCGCGGAGTACACGCACGTCGAGGATCGCATCGAGGTGGGCGGCGCGCTGATCGGCGGAGAGGGCGACGCCCATGCCGACTTCCTGAGGGACACGGTCCGGCCGTTCATCAGGGCGCGGTACGGCGAGCCGGGTCCGATCGGGGTCATGGGCTCGTCGCTCGGGGGCCTCATCAGCTTCCACGCCGCCGCGCGCCACCGGGGCGACTACGCGTTCGCCGCGAGCCTGTCCGGCACGATGGGCTGGGGCAGCATCGGGGCGGACGTCCGCCACGAGACGATGATCGAGCGGTACGCGGCGCACACGGAGCGCGCGGCGACGCTCTACCTGGACTCGGGCGGCGGCGGCGATTGCGTCGACGGCGACGGCGACGGCATCGAGGACGACGACCCGGCAGCGGCCGACAACTACTGCGAGAACCTCCAGCTCCGGGACGTCCTCACGAGGGCGGGGTCGCCGTACGTGGAGGGCGAGAGCGTGTTCTACGCCTGGCACGCGGGCGCGGCGCACGACGAGGCGGCGTGGGCCGCGCGCGTGGCCGAGCCGCTGCGGATCTTCGGGGCGCTGTGACGAGGGAGCCCGCGCGACCGGAGCCGCCCCAGCAGCCGGCAGAGGCCCTCGCGCGGGACGAGCGCGCCGCGGCGTTCGTGGCGCGCGAGACCGCCGTGGCCTGCCCGCCGTTCGTCCCCGAGGTGCGGCTCCACCTCGCGACCGAGGTCACGCCGCTCTGGCACGCGACCGAGGCGGCGCTCGCGCGCGCGGGCGTTCCGCCGCCCTACTGGGCGTTCGCGTGGGCCGGCGGGCAGGCGCTCGCGCGGTACCTGCTCGACCATCCCGCCGTCGTCTCCGGCAAGCGCGTGCTCGATCTCGCCGCCGGCGGGGGCGTCGTCGCGATCGCCGCGGTCCGCGCCGGCGCGGCGCGCGTGAGCGCCGCGGACATCGATCCGTTCGCCGCCGCGGCGCTCCGGCTGAACGCGGCGTTGAACGGCGTCGCCTTCGACGTGATCACGGAGGACCTCACGGCGAGCGCCGCAGCCGGCGCGTGGGACGTCATCGTGGCGGGCGACGTCTGCTACGAGCGCGCGATGGTCGACCGCGTGCTTCCGTGGCTGCGCGCGCAGGCCAGGGACGCGGCGGCGGTGCTCGTGGGGGATCCGGGGCGCTCGTATTGCCCCACGGAAGGCGTCGACGAGATCGCGCGTTACCTCGTCCCGACCTCGCTCGATCTCGAGGGCCGCGAGCAGCGCGAGACACGGGTGCTGCGGCTGCTGCCGCTCGCCCGGAGCGCCGAGGTGGATTCGACGCCCGATGGAGAATAGGAACACGTCATGAGTCGATCTGCGATGGTCCTCGCAGGCGTCCTGCTCGCCACCGCCTGCGGGCGCGGCGATGTGGCGCCAGCCTCATCCACGACAGCCGCGGTGCCTGGCACCGAGAATCGAGCTCAGCCTTCCTCGACCGCGACCCCGGCCGCCTCGACATCGTCCGCTCCGTCCGCGCCACGCACGGCGACGACCCCCGACGCAGCGGCTGCCGCCGGGAGCCCCAGCGCCGCCCGGGAGGCGCCACACGATCCGCGCATCGAGGAAATCCGGAATAAATACGCGGAGATCCAGACGGACAAGGAGCTGAAAGAGAGCGAGTTCCGCATGGCGTGTCCTGCTGACGAGGGGAGCGCCGAGATACGGCTGCACCAGAAGAACAACGCTGTCTCGAGGGCAGAGCTCAAGGACATCGCCGCGGGAGACGCCGGGTCCACCTACCAGTTCTATTACGATAGCGGAAAGCTCATCTTTGCCCTGAATGACGCCTTCCCGTTCGGCGATGTCACGGCGACCCGCCTTCTCCAGCGCAGATACTACTACCACCAGGGCAGCCCGATCCTCTGCACGAGGAAGAGCGTGGAGGGCCCCGCCGATCAAGTCGAATCCCTGCTGCACAAGGCGCCCAACGAGCCTGTCGACTGCTCCTTCGCGCCCAAGGTACAACGACTGGCTTCGGCGGTGGTGCGGGGCGCAGCGGCGACCGACGAGCTGAAGAAGCTGCTCTGCCCGCAGCCGCCCAGGCGGACCGGCCGGTAGGAAGCGTCCGGCGGCAGGTCTTCACGGGCAGTGAACCCCCTGCCCCGCTCCCCCCTCCAGGGCCACGCCCGCAGCGTCTCCGGCGCCGGGCGCGCCGAGCCGACCCGCGCTCAGCCGCCGCGGCCGTCCACCGAGCGCCGCGGCGAGCGCCGGGTCGTTCGTCGTGAGGAGGGTCGCCTTCCCCTCGGCGCGGCGCTGCTCGATGAGCTCGATCACGGTGCGCGCGCCCTCGGCGTCCAGGCCGTTCGTCGGCTCATCGAGCACGAGCAGCCACGGGTCGCCCACCAGCGCGGCGAGCAGGAGCGCGCGCTTGCGCTGGCCGAACGACAGCCCGGAGAGGCGCTGCCGGTACAAGGCGCCCGCGCCGATCCGCTCGACCCACGCGCGGTCGAGCGGCGGCGCCTGCTTGAGCGCGCGCACGAGGGCGCAGAGCTCGGCGACCTGGAGGTCGGGGAGCGCCTCGGTCGCGTCGGGGGCGTAGCCGAGGCGGCGCCGCGCCGCGGCCCCGCCGCCGTGGATGGGATCGCCCGAGAGCGTCACTGCGCCGCGATCGGGCTCCAGCACCCCGGCGACGATCCGCAGCAAGGTCGATTTGCCGGCGCCGTTGCCGCCCATCACCACCGCCACGTCGGCAGGCCCGCAGCGGAGATCGACGCCGGAGAGCACGTCCCTGCCCGCGAGCCGCTTGTGGATCCCCGTCGCCTCCAGCATCACCGCGCCGCCCCCTCTCGTACCGCGGCGCCGCGCCCGCGGCTCCGCGAAGACCAGCACGCCCCGGCGGGCACCGCGAGCCACGCGGCCGCGGGAGCCCAGGCCGCGAGCGCGAGCTCGCGCAGCGTCCACGCGGTCGCGGTCGCCGCCACGACGGCGACAAGCGCCGTGAGGAGCACCCGGCTGCTGTCGCGGCCGTCCTCCCGCACCGACCAGCGGACGCAGCCGAGCGCAACCGCGGACAGGAGCAGCCCCGCGAGCGCCGCGCCGCCGAGGACGCGCAGCGCCGCGAGGGGCGCCGCGCGGTGGAGCGCCCCGACCGCCGCCCCGTGCGCGAGCGCGAGCGCCGTCACCGGCGCGGCGACCGCCGCAGCGGCGGCGCCCGCCCTGAGCGGCGCCGCCGCGCCGCAGGCGGCGAGGAGCCACGCGATCCGCCGCTCCTCGCGGAGCACCGGGCCGGCGAGGCCGGCGCCCGCGCAGAGCGCGAACGGCGCGAGCGCGACGAGCGACGCCGCGGCGAGCGGCTCGTCCGCGAGCGGCCCGGTGCTCCGGGCATAGGCAGCCCCGATGAACGCGCCGAGCGCCGCGAGCGCCACGGCGCGCACGAGCACCGCGCGGTGGCCGCGCACCAGCGCCGCCAGGTAGGCGAGCGCGAGCGAGGCGAGCGCGCCGCCGAGGACGGACGCAGCGGACGGGATCAGCGAGGGATCGCGGCCGGCGGCGACCTCCGGCGCGCGCACGAACGTCGCGCGCAGCCCGACGACGAGCGCCGGCGCGGAGCAGGCGAGCAGGATCGGCGCCGGCGCCCCGAGCAGGATCGCGCCGGCGAGCAGCGACAGGGGCGCGAGCTCGCGCGCGCCGCGCGGCCGGGCGAGGAGCATCCCGTGCGCCGCGATCGCCGCGGCGCCGGCGGCGCAGCCGGCGAGCGCCCCGGCGGCCGGGCCGTCGAGCGCGCCGACGCCGATCGACCAGAGCGCCACCCAGGGGAGCTCGGCGACCGCGAGGAGCAGCGCGTGCGCCGCGAGGAGCTGGGCCCGCGGGACGGGCAGCGCGCGCAGGAAGAAGGTCGCCGGAGCGCGGAGCAGCGCGCGCGCCGCGGGCATCGCGACGAGCAGCCACACCGCCCACAGCGCGAGCCGGAACGGGAGCGACGCGCCCGCGAGGCCGGTGAGCTGCGAGGGGTGCATCCCGTTGCCCCCGAACACGACCGCCGCGACGAGGCCTAGCCCCATGTACAGCGGCATTGCGCGCGCGACGGCGTCCTTGCCGGCCGTCGAGACCAGGGTGCGCAGGACGAGGGTGAAGCGGCGCAGCACGTCACGAGCTTGTACCCCGGGGCGGGCTGGATGTTCCCGGAGGAACCGCGCTGAGGCGCGCGGCCGGGTCCCGGGGAGCTCCAGAAGACGTAGAATCGCCCGGGTGGGCCGCTCACCCGGGCGCCGTGGCGCCTCCCCCATGCAGCTCTCGCTGTTCGAACCAGCGCCTGGCCCCGCCGCCGCCGAGGCGCCCGCGGCCAGCGAGCCCGACGCGATGGCGGCGGTCTACGACGAGGCCGCCCGCGTCGCGGCGCGGCTGCCGAAAGGCGTGCTCCTCGGCACGAGCTCGTGGAGCTTCCCGGGCTGGCAGGGCCTCGTCTACGCCCGGCGGCGGAGCACGGAGGAGCTCGCGCGCGACGGCCTCGCCGAGTACGCCCGGCACCCGCTGCTCACGACCGTCGGCATCGACCGCAGCTTCTACGCCCCCATCCCCGACAGCGACTTCCGTCGCTACGGGGCCCAGCTCCCGGACGGCTTCCGGTGCGTGTCGAAGGCGCTGCACGCCGTCGTCTCCCAGACCGTGCACCATGGGCAGACGCCGTCGGGCGAGGAAGATGCGCGGCGCGACGACCGCGCGCGCGTCGAGCCGAACCCGGACTTCCTGTCGGTGCCGCTGTTCCTGTCGCGCGTCGCCGCGCCGCTGATGTCCTCGTTCCGGGCCCACGCGGGGCCGGTGCTGCTGGAGCTGCCTCCGGTCGGCCCGTCCCACCGGCTCCCGCCGCGCGCGTTCTTCGAGCGGCTCGACGCTTTCCTGGGCGCGCTGCCGCGCGAGCTCACCTACGCCGTCGAGATCAGGGAGCGCGCCTACCTCACCGGCGAGTACCGGGAGATCCTCGGCGCGCGCGGCGTCGCCCATACCTACAGCTACTTTCGCACCATGCCGACGCCCGGACCCCAGGCGGACGTGGTGCCCGTCTCGAACGCGCCGTTCGCGCTCGTGCGGCTCCTGCTCAAGCCAGGGCGCCGCTACGAAGCAGAGCAGCGGCGGTTCCACCCCTTCGACAGGGTGGTCGAGCCCGATCCCGCCATGCGCGCGGAGGTCGCGCGGATCGTGTGCGAGGCCGCGGCGCTGGGCATGGAGAGCTTCGTGCTCGTGAACAACAAGGCGGAGGGGTCGGCGCCCTTGACCGTGCGCGCGATCGCCGAGGAGGTCGCCGCCGCGTGGGAGGCGCCGAGGGCGGCCGCAGGGAGCTGATCCGGGCCAGGAGCGAGCGGTCGGCGCAGCGCGCGCTGCGCCGAGGACAGACTGGAAAGGGCCCCCCGACGCGGCGGCTCTCGGGCCAGCGCGGCGCGCTCGCCGGGATTCCGGGGCGCGAAAAGACTCTCCCCGACCGACCATCCGTGCAACACCTCGCGCGAGTGGCCGGGCGCCGGCGCGCCGGGCCGCGGCAGAGGACGCGCACAACGCTGGAGGTGCCCCGTGAAACGCAGTGAAGCTCCGGCCCGGGCCGACGTCGTCATCGTCGGCGCGGGCCACAACGGTCTCGTCGCCGCCGTCCTCCTCGCCCGCCGCGGGCTCGAGGTGGTGGTGCTCGAGGAGAAGGACGCCGTGGGCGGCGCGGTGAAGACCGAGCACCCGTTCGCGAAGGCGCCGAAGCTCGGCGTCTCGAGCGGCGCCTACCTGCTCGGGCTCGCCCCCCCCGAGCTGCTCCGCGAGGTCGGCGTCGACCTGCCCCTCCGGCGGCGCGATCCGCACTACTTCGTCCCGACGACAGACCGGCGCTACCTGCTCTTCGGCTCGGACCAGGCCGCCATGAGGCGGCAGTTCCTGGAGTTCTTCTCCCAGCAGGACTGGGAGGCGAACAGCGCGCTCCAGGCCGAGCTCGCCGCGCTCCGGGACGACATCGCCCCGACCTGGCTAGAGGAGCCGCTCTCCATCGAGGAGACCGCGGAGCGCTACGTGCGCCCCGCCCTCCGGCAGACGTTCGTGGCGCTCTGCCGGGGCACGATCTCCGAGTACCTCGCGCGGTTCGGCTGGAAGAGCGATCTGCTCCAGGCGATGTACGCCGTGACCGACGCCTTCTCCGGGCTGGCCGGCGGCTTCGACACGCCCGGCACCGGGATGAACTTCCTCGTCCACAACATGTGCCGCCTCCCCGGCGCGGACGGGACGTGGATGATCGTCGAGGGCGGGATGGGCACGGTCAGCCGCCTCTTCGCCGAGAAGGCGAGGTCCGAGGGCGCGACGATCGTCACCGGCGTCCGGGTCGCGCAGATCGAGTCGTCCGGGGGCGCCGTCTCCGGGGTGCTGCTCGAGGACGGGACGCGCATCGCCGCGAAGGTGGTCGTGTCGAACGCCGATCCGTTCCGCACCCGCGCGCTGGCCGGCGAGGCGGCGATCGGGGCGCCGCTGTCGGCGCGGCTCGACGCGCTCGCGAGGGACGGCTCGACGCTCAAGGTCAACATGGCCCTGACCGGCCTGCCCAGGTTCACGTGCCTCCCGGAGGACCGCGGGCAGTTCGGGCCGACGATCCACCTCCTGCCGGACGAGGACGTCGTGATGGACACGCTGCGGCAGGCCCACCGCGACGCGATGAGCGGGCGCCTCCCCGAGTTCCCCGCGATCGAGTGGTACTTCCACACGCCGATCGACCCGAGCCTGCGCGACGCCGAGGGCCACCACAACGCCGCGCTCTTCGTGCAGTGGGTGCCCTACGCGCTCGCGGGCGGCGAGACGTGGGCCGAGGCCGCGCCGCGCTACGTGAAGCACCTGCTGTCGATCTGCGATCGCTTCGCGCCGGGGATGAGCGACCTCGTGCTGGACACGTTCACGCTGGCGCCGCCGGACATCGAGCGGCACTTCGGGATCACGCGGGGGCACATCCACCACATCGACAACGGCTTCGGCTTCGCCGATCGCGTGCCGTACCGGTTCGGGCTCGCCGGGCTCTACTCGTGCAGCGCCGGCACGCACCCGGCCGGATCGGTCATCGGCGCGGCGGGGCACAACGCCGCCAGGGCCGCGCTCGCCGATCTGGGCGCGTGAGGGCCGCCGGGGCCGCGCTCGCCGGCCTGGGCAGGTGACGGCCAGCTAGCCGCCCGCGCCGGGGCCGCCGCCGGTGCCCAGGTCGCCGCCACCGCCCGCGCCGAGGCCGCCACCGGTGCCCAGGTCGCCGCCACCGCCCGCGCCGAGGCCACCGCCTGCACCCAGGTCGCCGCCCGCACCCAGGCCACCGGCGCCGCCCTGCCCGCCGCCGAGGCCGCCAGCGCCGTCCTGCCCGCCGGAGGTCTGGCCGGCAGGCCCCTGCTCGCCGCCTCCCTGCGCGCCAGCCCCCTCGTCACCGGCGCTGTCGCCGCTGTTCTGCCCGCCAGGAGGCGTAGGCATCGGCATCGAGGGCGGGGACGGCGGCGGGAGGTCCGACCGCGATCGTTCTTCCACGCATGCGCCTCCGGCGAGCGCGGACAGCAGCAAGGGCAACTGCAGGAGCAGATGTCGCAGGGGCGTGTAGGACGTCGAGCGCATACCGGTGCACCGTGCCTTTCTGGGGTCGTTTCGCGGCTACATGGAGCGAAGGCCGGCCCATGCCCAGTGTCCCGGTACTCCAGATGTTCATCCGCTGCTCGGCGTCGCTCCAGTGGGGGCGGCCGTGGCGCCCGCCGCGCAGCGCGTCCCGCGTCGCCGTTCGGCCCTGGCGGAGCAATCACCCGGCCGCGCGCACGACGCGCCCCTGCGTCGTCACCACGGCGCGCTCCACGGACGCGGCGACGTCCACCTGCGCCCCCGGCCACACCACGCACCCGCGCAGCGCCCCGGCCCCCTCGACCCGCGCGCCCGCGCCCACGACGCTGCCGGTCACGTCCACGCCCTCGGCGACGGACGCGCCCGGGCCGACGTGGCTCTGCAGGCCGCGCTGCGCGAGCCAGCGCGCGCTCGCCGCGAGGTACGCGGCGACCGTGCCGATGTCGTGCCACTCGGCGGGCGCCGCGAACGTCGCGAGCGCGCGCCCCTCGCGCAGCCACGGCAGGTACACGTCCCCCACCATGCAGCCGCGCGCCGGCAGCCGCCGCCTGAGCGCCTCGCCGACCACGTGCACGCCCACGAAGTCGCCGCCCGCGACCTCCTCGCCGAAGCGCTCGCCGCGCAGCCGGACCACCTCGCCGTGCGCGCCGACGCCCACGGTCCCCTCCCCGGCCGGCCGAGGCGCGACCGCGAGCGTCGCGGCCGCGCCGCGCTGGCCGTGCGCCGCGCAGAGCGCCGCCACGTCGAGGTCGATCAGGATGTCGCCGTTCCAGAGGATCACGTCGCCGTCGCCGAGCGCGCCCGCCGCGTTCGCCAGGCCCCCGGCGGTGCCGAAGGGCTCCGGCTCGTGCAGGACGTCGACCGGCACCGGGAACGCCGCGATCAGGTCGCGCGAGAAGCGCTCCGCGAGGTGAGACTTGTTCAGCGCGGCGCGCCGCACCCCGCCCGCGGCGAGCTGCTCGGCGATGTGCGCGATCAGCGGGCGGTCGCCGAGCCACAGGAGCGGCTTCGGCAGCTCGTCCGTGAGCGGGCGGAGCCGGGTCCCGAGCCCCGCAGCCAGGATCATGGCAGAGGCCATGCGCGGGAGGATCGCCCCTTCGCGGGAAACGTCAAAGAAATCGAGGGCGAGCGCGCGGTTGCGGGGCGCGGCCGCGCGGTTACGGGGCGCGGCCGCGGGTCGACCCCCGGGAGCTCACTCTCCCCGCACGAGGAGCTCGCGGGCCGCGCGCTCGAGCAGATCGTGCCCCGACACGTCGCCCTCCTCGAGGTGCGCGACGCCGATGCGGATGACCATCCGGAACGGCATCGATGGGATGCGCCGGAAGCGGTGCTGGCGCACCTTCTCGCCGAGCACCTTCGCGAACGCGGACGAGCGCGTCCTGCCGATCCCGGGGCAGACGATCGCGAGGACGTCGCGGCGGTACCGCCCGAGCAGCCCGCCTTCCGGCACGTAGATCCGGACGACGCGCGCGAGGTCGCCGAGGATGCGTTCGACCCCCGCGCGCCCGTGCTTCTCCTCGATGTCCTGGAGGCCCTCCACGCCGAGCAGCAGCAACGAGAGCCTCCTCGTCCGCTGCTCCCTGGCGCGCTGGACCTCCTTCTTCAGGAAGGCCCGCAGCCGCTCCTCGTGGACGACCGCGGCGAGATCCTCGTCGCGTTGCCGCGCGTCGCCGTCGCGTTGCCGCGCGTCAGCCGGCTTCGGCCCGGGCTCCGGGGGCTTCGGCGCGGGATCGGGCGACGCGACCGCGCGCCGGTCGTCGAGCTCGATCCCGCGGCGGGATGACGGCGGAGGGTTCGTGGGGGGGACGGGCGCCGGGGGCGGCGTGGACGGCGCGGGCGTGCCGAGGGCCTCCGCCAGGAGGGTGACAGCCGTGGTCGCGCGCTCGAAGCGGTCCCTGGGGTCGATCGCGGTGGCCTGCTGGAACCAGGCGTCGAAGGCGGGCGGCAGCCGGACGCTCCGGCGCCGCGCGGCGCGGGCGCTCGGCGGCTCGGGCAGGCCCGCCGCCATCCGCTGCAGGAGCGCGAAGATCGAGGGCAGCACGTTGGCCTCGGTAAGCCAGTAGGGGCTGCCCACGAGCAGCGTGAAGGCGACGTGCGCGAGCGCGTGGATGTCGGCCTTCGGTCCGACGGCGCCGTCGCCGCGGATCTGCTCGGGCGCCATGTAGAGCGGCGTCCCGACGAGCGCCGTGCGATCCGCCATGCTGCTCTGCGCCGCGACCTTGGCCAGGCCGAAGTCGAGGACCTTGACGCATGGGGACCCGTCGTCCCGCCTCGTCAGGAAGAGGTTCGCGGGCTTGAGGTCCCGGTGGACGATCGCCGCCGCGTGCATCTTGTCGAGCGCGCGCGCGACCTGGGACAGGTAGAGCACCACCTCCCCCGGCGGCAGCGGGCCGCGCCGCGCCGAGAGGGTCGCGAGCTCCTCGCCCTGGAGGAGGTCCATGACGAGGAAGGGCATCCCGGAGTCGGCGTCGATGCCGGCGTCGGAGACCGGGACGATGTGATCGCTCTCGATCGCGCCGGTGATCTTGGCCTCCTGGGCGAACCGGGCGCGCATGCTCGGGTCCTGGATCGACCCCGGGAGCATCACCTTGAGCGCGCGGCGGCGGTCGGTGACCTCGTCCACGACCTCGTACACCGCCCCCATTCCGCCCGCCTTGATCGCGCGGACGACACGGTATCGCCCGTGGAAGATCGTGTCGGGCTTGAGCGGTGCGAGGCTCGGCGGATCCATCGGGAGATCGAGGCCATAGGAGCATAGATCGGACAGGGCCCGGGCCGATCGCCGTTCGCGCCGGGGCGTCGTCGGCGCGGAGAGCAGGGCCGTGGGCGCCGTGTCGGCGCGGGCGCGCCGCCGACGTCGCCCCGGCGGCCGCGTCGGCCCGGTCGTGCTCGCTCCGGCCTGAACGCGGTTCGCCGGCGGGGCGCTGTGTGCGCTGCGCCGGCGCGTCCGTCGCCCTCCTGCGGGCGTATGGGCGGCCGAAAACTCGACGCCCCCGGTGGCCACGTGGTAGCTCCGCCGGGTGCGTTCACCTGCGCTCGCCGTCTTCTCCGCCGCGAGGCGGAGCTCCGCGCCCTGGGCCGCGGCCGGGTTGCTCGGCCTCGGGGCCGTGATCCTCGCAGCGCAGAGCTGCGGCAACGACGCCGTGGGCGTCGACGCCTGCCGGCGGATCGAGACGGCCCGGTGCGAGGCCGCCGCCGTGTGCCCGGAGTGGGTTGGAACGGCCAGCGCCGACGAGCGGGTGAAGACCTGCGTCGAGTTCTACTGGGACCAGTGCCTGCACGGCATCAAGGGGGTCACGACCAGCACGGGCACCGGCGCCGCGCTGGCGGAGCCGGCGGACGCCCAGGTCCAGGCCTGCGTCGACGCGGTCGGCGCGACGCGCGCGTGCGCGAGCGACAAGGTCGCTTCCATGGCGGAGTGCGCCGCCGAGCTCGCGGCCGGTGAGGACGGCTCGATCAGCCCCTGCGATGTGATCACCCAGCGGGCTCACGCGCTCGAAGCGTGCGCGTTCGTCGGGACGGATCAGCCCGCGGCGACCCCCGGCGGCGGTGGCGCGGGCGGCAGCAGCGCGGACGGGAGTGGCGGTGGCGCTGGCGGCATTAGCGCGGAGGGGGGCGGCGGCAGCAGCGCGGAGGGGGGCGGCGGCGGCAGCAGCGCGGACGGCGGCGGCGGCGGAGCTGGCGGCTCCGCGGATCCCTAGAGCGCCGATCGGCTTGAAACACCCAGGAATGAAGAGATTTGAACCACAGAGGCACAGAGGGCACAGAGGAACAACAACAAAAACTCTGTGCCCTCTGTGCCTCTGTGGTTCGTTTTCTCGGGGTTTCGACCTGTTTGGTCCTAAGGCATCGCGATCTCCACGAGACCTCGTCCTCGAGGCGCCCGTTTCAACGCTTGCCACGTCGCTCACGCCGGCTGCGTTTGCCCATGGGTGAGGAGCTCTATCGTCACTCACGCCGGTTGAAGAAAGCAGGACTGTGCTCAACTCCGACGCTGAAATACGTGACGACGCGGGCGCTTTGCTTGGCAACCTCAGACAGCGAAGCACAATATGCTCTGCTGCGCGTCGCTCACGCCGGTTGCTCGGAGAGGGCAGACGCGATCAAGACACCGGCGCTGGAGCCCGTGGCTGAACAGGAACTTTCTCGACAATCAATGGCCATAAACCGGCATAAACTCCACGCATCCAGCGCGCCCCACTTCTGAACTCGCGATCTGCCAACAGACGGACATCGCGACGGCGCCCGGGACACGAACGTTCAGGTCGCACGAGGCCGGCGAGCCGTTCTGGCGGCGGCCAGGCGACGCGGCGGGCGCTCTCGCGCCGGGGTGGCGCCGCTGACCGAAGCCGCGCGCCGGCCAGAGCGCACGGCCCGGTGGGGAGCGCGCTCCGGTCGCCGCCCTCCCCGCGCACGGCGCCGCGTTTCAGGTGGCGCCGTTCCCCGGCTTGGACTAGTGCCCCCTGCCGATGGGCCGAGCTCGTGCTGCTCTCGAAACCTGGTTCGGCGCGCGTCGCCGGGACGCCTCCCTCCTCTCTCTCGCCCTGACCGGCCGCCGCGCGGCTGCGCTCGGCGCCCTCGCGCTCGCGCTCGGGGCCTGCGACGAGGGGACCGGCGCTGCCGACGACGACCAGCCGATCCGGACGTCGCTCACCATCGACCCGCTCGCCTTCCTGGGCGACGTGCGGTGCTCGAACGAGCCGGGGGCGATCCGCAGCTACGTCGCGACGCTCACGGACGAGAGCGCGGCCGGCGGGCCGTTCACCCTCGCCTCGTCCCCGCCGATCCCCTGCTCGTCGCGCGTGTCGTTCACCCACGTCGTCGCGGGGCACGAGTACACGGCGAGGATCGACGGCTACGAGCAGTACGCCGAGGAGCTCACGCCGGTCGGCGACGAGACGTCCGGCAGCCGCCACATGCTCCTCGACGGGGCCCCGGTCGCGCCGCGCTGGACGTGGGGGTGCCCCGGCCCTGACGCCGCGGACGCCGCCGACAAGCTCGTGGCGGCCACGGGCGTCAACGTCGTCGTCCAGGGCTGCGCTCCGCTGACGACGCCCATCGACCCGGCGGGCTCGGCCATCGTGATCGACCCGGCGAGCGCGCTCGGCGCGCTGCGCTGCGAGGGCGACGACGGCGCGATCGCGTCGTTCGACATCGTCCCCCAGGACGGCGCGCTGGCGCCGGTGCTCGGGGTCGGCTGCCCGGCCGCCGAGCCGGTCGTTTACGACCTCGGCGTCGACCCGGGGCGCGCTTACGTCTTCCGCCTGGAGGCGAACGACGCCGCGGGCGACCTCCTGTTCGCGGCGAGCTGCTTCGCCGCGGCGAGCGAGGGCGTCACCGTGACGGCGACCTGCGACGCGCTGTCCGCGACGGGCGCGCTCGAGCTCGACCTGGGCGCGCTCCTCGCCGAGGAGGACCTCGCCTGCGGCGCGGCTGCGTCCACCTACACCGCGAGCGTGCCGCTGCCCGCGGGCGACCAGCCCGGGGCGGAGACACTCGAGGTCGGCCCCGTGCCCTGCGGCGATCGCGCGCTCCTGCAGGCGCTCGCCCCGGGCGCGTACGAGGCCACGGTCGAGGTGCGCGACGCCAAGGGGGCCGCGGCGCTCTCCGCGACCTGCCGCGGGGAGGTCCGCCCCGGCGCGACGACCCGCGCCGCGTGCACCCGCCTCCCCTGAGCCTCCGGCGCAGCCTCGATCCGCCCGCGCGTCCCGCCAGCGCGTCCCGCCCGCGCGTCCCGCTCGCCACAGACGCTCCGGGGCCGGCAAACCCTTTGCGCCGGCCTGCCCCTTGGAGTACCTGAACGCATCCGTCGCATCCCCTGAACAGCGCGGGTCAAGGGCGCGCGGCGGAGGCTGAACTCGACCTCGTCGCTCGTCGATAGAGGCCAGAGGCGCCTCCGCCGACCCGCTCGACGCTCGAGCCGCGCTGGGATGGGCCTCTACGACGGGGCCGCGCGCGCCGCGCTCGCCCCCGCGCCTCGGGTGCAGATCCCATGGAAGAGACGTCGAACATCCAGCAGAAGGTCCCGGTCAGCATCCAGGACGAGCTCCGGACGAGCTACCTCGACTACGCGATGAGCGTGATCATCGGCCGCGCGATCCCGGACGTGCGCGACGGCCTCAAGCCGGTGCACCGCCGGATCCTCTACTCGATGAACGAGCAGAAGATCGGCCCCGGCGGCGCGCACAAGAAGTGCGCGCGCGTCGTCGGAGACGTCCTCGGCAAGTACCACCCCCACGGCGATCTCGCGGTCTACGACGCGCTCGTCCGCATGGGGCAGACCTTCAGCCTGCGCTACCCGCTCATCGACGGGCAGGGCAACTACGGCTCGGTCGACGGCGACTCGCCCGCGGCCATGCGGTACACGGAGTCGCGCCTGTCGCGCATGGCCGTCGAGCTGCTCGCCGACCTCGACAAGGACACGGTCGACTTCGTCCCGAACTACGACGACTCGGAGCTCGAGCCGAGCGTCCTGCCGGCCAAGTTCCCGCAGCTCCTCGTGAACGGCTCCGGCGGCATCGCCGTCGGCATGGCGACGAACATCCCGCCGCACAACCTCGGCGAGATCATCGACGCGACGATCGCCATCATCCGCAACCCCGACATCACGCTGGAGGAGCTGCTCCACCTCGTCCCGGGGCCCGACTTCCCGACCGGCGGCCTCATCTACGGCAAGAGCGGGATCGTGCAGGCGTACACGACCGGCCGCGGCTCGATCACGATGCGCGGGCGCAGCCAGGTCGAGAAGACGATGAAGGGCGACCGCGAGCAGCTCGTCTTCACCGAGATCCCCTACCAGGTGAACAAGGCCCGGCTGGTCGCGAAGATCGCCGAGTGCATGAAGGAGAAGCGCATCGAGGGGATCAGCGAGGTGCGCGACGAGAGCGATCGCGAGGGGATGCGCATCGTCGTCGAGCTGAAGAAGGACATCTTCCCGCAGGTGGTCCTGAACCAGCTCTACCGGCTGACGGATCTCCAGGCGACGTTCGGCGTGATCAACCTGTCGATCGCGAACGGGCGCCCGGCCGTGCTGAGCCTGAAGGACACGCTCTCGCACTTCATCGAGCACCGGCGCGAGGTCGTGACGCGGCGCTGCCGCTTCGAGCTCCGGCAGGCCGAGTCGCAGCGCGAGCTCGTCGAGGGGCTCGGGATGGCGACGAGCGACATCGATCGGATCGTCGCGACGATCCGGGCCTCGAGCGACACGGACGAGGCGCGGGAGAACCTGCAGAAGCTGCCGCTGCGCGGGCTCGGCGAGTTCCTCCGGCGCGCCGGCCGCCCGGAGCCCGAGTGCGTCGAGGCGGACGGGCGCGGCGACTACTTCCTGTCGGAGCGGCAGGCCAAGGCGATCCTCGAGATGCGGCTCTCGCGCCTGACCGGCCTCGAGCGGGAGAAGCTCGCGAAGGAGTACGGCGAGCTGTCGCAGACGATCGAGCGGCTCCGGGCGATCCTCGCGGACATGGGGCTGCTCATGAACGTGATCGTGATGGAGCTCGAGGAGATCAAGGCGCGCTTCGGCGACAAGCGGCGCACCGAGATCGTGCCGGCCGAGGCCGAGATCCAGATGGAGGACCTGATCCAGGAAGAGGACATGGTCGTGACCATCTCGCACGCCGGCTACCTGAAGCGGACGCCGACCTCGACCTACCGGGCGCAGCGCCGCGGCGGCAAGGGGATGGTGGGGATGGAGGCGCGCGAGGAGGACTGGGTGAGCCAGCTCTTCGTGGCGTCGACGCACTCGTACGTCTTCTTCTTCAGCGACAAGGGCAAGGTCTTCGTCAAGAAGGTCTACGAGATCCCGCAGGCGCCGAGGAACGCGAAGGGCCGGGCGATCGTGAACTTCGTCGGGATGGAGCCGGGGGAGAAGGTCGCGGCGATCACGCCGGTGCCGAGCTTCGACGGCGAGACGTTCGTGGTGACGCTGACCCGCCGCGGGCAGATCAAGAAGACGGCGCTCAACGAGTACGAGAACTACAGGGACAAGGGGATCATCGGCGTGCGCATCGAGGAGGGCGACCAGCTCTTCACGGCGGCGCTGACCGACGGCAAGCGCGAGCTCGTGATCGCGACGCGGAGCGGGATGAGCATCCGCTTCCCCGAGGACCAGGTGCGCCCGACGGGCCGCGCCACGATGGGCGTGAAGGGCATCGAGCTCGACGACGGCGACGTGGTGGTGGGCCTCGGCGTGAGCGGCGACGGGCGCGACCGGGTGCTCACGGTGTGCGAGCGCGGCTACGG
This sequence comes from Sorangium sp. So ce406, assembly GCF_051474675.1. NCBI lineage: Bacteria > Pseudomonadati > Myxococcota > Polyangiales > Polyangiaceae > Sorangium > Sorangium sp. So ce406. The sequence goes on from NZ_CP150340.1 coordinate 5,224,605, forward strand.
CAAGCAGACGGCGCTCGAGGAGTTCCGGCTCCAGAGCCGCGGCGGCAAGGGCGTGATCCTGATCGACGCGAGCGAGCGGAACGGGCCGGTCGTCGGGGTGGCCATGGTGAGCCCGAGCGACGAGGTGCTGATCGTGACCGACCGCGGGCAGATGATCCGCACCAAGGCGAGCGAGATCCGCGAGACGGGGCGCAACGCGCAAGGCGTGCGGATCATGCATGTGGGCCAGGACGAGCGGGTGGTCGCGGTCGAGGCGTTCGCGGCGGAGGCGGCGGAGGCGGCGGAGAGCGGCGGATCGACGCCGCCGGCCGCGGACGGGACCAACGGGGTCGCGGATCACGGGGGGGCGGACGGCGGCGGAGCCGACGGTGGCGGTGGCAGCAGCGACGTGAACTGAGCGAGCGTGGAAACGCCCGGGGGGGCCGGGGAGCGGGAGGGCCGGGGGGGCCGGCCCCGCGGGGGGATCGCTGGACCACCAGCTCGGCGAGGAGCGCTCGCTAGAGCGATGTCTCGGCGACGGGGGTGGAGGTCGATCCGCGCGCTGGAGGGTCCGAGCGGCACATCGCGGCCCGCTCCTGGGCGCGGATGAGCCTCGCGAGCTCGGCCACGTGAGCGTCATCGGCGTCCATGGCCGCGAGGGACTCGGCGAGGCGCAGGACGTACTCGACGTTGGAGCCGCTCGGACCGTGGGACGCGAGCACCTGCGCGACGATCGCGGGGAGCGGCGCCTCACCGAGGTAGTCCGGGTTGTCCGGAGTCGCCATGTAGACGATGGCTGTCCGCGCCGCGCGAGACGCCGTGTCGTCCGCGATGAAAAGCGGCATGTCGTGGCGGGCATAGCCGCCCTTCTCGCGGTGATCGAGCGCGCGGAGCACCTCGTCGAGCTCGGGCTCGGCGACCCGGTAGGCCATCCCCCAGCAGCGCGCGCCTGGCTCGGGGATGAGCGTGACCACCCGGCCCGGCGCGCCGGGGACGCCGCGGTGATCGGTGGAGCCCTGCCAGAAGCGGCGCGCCCACCCCGTGATGTACCCGGGCGCCATCTGCTCGAAGCGAAAAGCCGGCCGCCAGATCAGCGACCCGTAGCCGAAGATCCAGGTCTCGCGATGCACGGGACCATCCTACCAAACCAGGCTGCCGGCCAGGCGCTCCCAGGCCGCCGCGCCGGCTCGGCGCGCCAGGCGCCCGCTACCGGGGCCCCTCCCCGAGGCTCTCCACGGACCGCGGGCCGGGCCGCTCCAACGGCTCCCGGCTGCGACGCTCGTGCTCGGCCTCCATGGCCCTCCGCTCCTCGACGTCCCTCTGCAGGAGCTCGTCGCGCTTCCGCTGGTCCTCCACGTCCTGCCGGGCCCTCTCGGCGGCCTCTCGCGCCGCCCGCTCGCTGGCGAGCGCCATCTCGAGGTTGTACTCGGTCTGGCGGATCTCCTCGAGCTGCGCGGTGATCACCCGGTTCTGGCGGACCACCTTGATGATCCCCAGCGTCGCCCCGGCGACCAGCAGCGCGAGGCCCGCCATCACCCCGACGATCAGCGTGCGCTTCCTCCGCTGCGCCTGGCTCGCCAGCCGGAGCACGGCGTCCAGATAGCGCTGCTCGCGCGCGGGCAACTGCCCCTGATGATAGTAGCTCTCGCGGAAATGGCGCGCCTCCTCGGCGAGCTTGCCGCGCCAGACGGTGTCGTCGGCAGAGCCGCTCGACTCCCATTGCCTGGCCGCCACACGCAGCTTGTCGAGGAACGCCGCGTCCTTCTGGTTCTCGTCGAGCCAGCGCAGCAGGGTCGGCCAGCGCTCGATGAGCGACTCGTGCACGATCTCCACCGTGCTGCCGGCGTCGTCGCGCCCGCGCTCGACGGCCAGGAGCCGCGCGTCCGAGAGGACCTGGACGACGCCCTCGAGCTCGTCCGGGTCGCCCGGCAGCTCGCGGAGCTCCCTCAGGCTCGCGATGGCCCTCGTGCGCTCGGGCGTGACGAGGCGCTCGAACACGGCCCGGCAGAGCTTCGCCTGGCGGACGCTCATCCCGGCCAGCACGGTGTCGGCGTGGCTCGCGAGCGTGCCCGCCACGCCGCCGATGGCCTCGTAGCTCTCCCGCGTCAGGAGCCGGCGCCCGCGGTCGCGCAGGTCCCACCAGCGCGCCGCCATGAACTGCAAGAGCGGCAGCGCGCCGCGGGTCGTCTCCAGCACGTCCAGGATGCCCTCGACCAGCGCCGGATCCTCGATCTCGTAACGGGCCGCCTGGACAGGCCGGGTCAGCGCCTCGCGCAGCCCCGCGCGGCCGATCGGCGGCAGGACCACGAGCCCGCGGGTCACTGCCGCCATGAAGTGCCTGTCCTCGGCCACCCGCTCGATGAAATCCGACCGCAGGGACAGGATCACGCGCAGCGGTGAGGAGGCGTCGTCGGCGACGCCGCCGAGGCACGAGAGGAACGCGGCGCGCTCGCCGGCATCGCAGGAGAGCGTGTAGAGCTCCTCGAACTGATCGACGAAGAGCGCGACGCGACGCTGCTTGCGGGCCGACCACGCGCGCAGCTCGGCCCCCAGGTAGCCCGGCTCGGCCCGCAGCCGATCGAGCAGGCGCCCGCGCGCGTCCTCGCCGTCGAGGGGCGCGGGGCGCTCCGAGCCCCCCTTCGACATCAACGAGGGGTGGCTGAGCAGATCGGCGAGCGCCGCCATCGGCTCGCGCCCTGGCCGGAGGATGAGCGACTCCCACCCTGCGCCCGAACGCTTGAGCGCCGGGACGATCCCCGCCCTCACGAGCGACGACTTCCCCACCCCCGACGCGCCGACGATCGCGAGCAGCGGCTGGCTCCGGAGGCGCGTCACCATGCTCGCGACGTCCTCCGCGCGGCCGAAGAAGCGGTCCGCGTCTGCCTCCTGGAACGCCGACAGACCGGCGAAGGGGCTCTCGTCGGCCCCGAGGACGATCTCGTGTCGCCCGGGCAGGAGCGGCAAGAGCTCCGAGAGCAGCTGCTGCGCGGAGGCGGTGCGCTCGGCCTTCCGCTTGCGCAGGCAGCGATCGACGATCCCGGCGAGCGGCCCCAGGTCGGGGCGCGCCTCGTCGAGCTCGGGCATGGGCTGATCGAGCGCGGCGACCTGCATGAGGCTGTGCACCGTCACCGGCGCGAGCGGGTGCGCGCCGGTGACGAGCTCGTGGAGCATGATGCCCACGGCCCAGATGTCGCTGGCGTGATCGATCCCCTCCCCGGTCCACTGCTCCGGGGACATGTACGGTATCGTCCCCATCATCGCGCCCTCGCGCGTCAGGGTCGTTCTCAGCGAGGCGGGAGGGCGCTCGACCGCGCCGCCGGCGTCCGTGTCGAGCAGCTTGGCGATGCCGAAATCGAGCACTTTGATCGCGCCGGACGCCTCCAGCATGATGTTCTCGGGCTTGAGATCGCGGTGCACGATGCCGAGCTTGTGAGCGCACGAGAGGGCGCGCACCACGGGCACCATCATCTCCACGGCCGCGCTCGCGGACACCGGCGCCGTCGCGACCCCTTCACCGGCGCCGGGGGGTCTTCGCTGCTCCATCCAGGCGCGGAGGCTCTGCCCTTCGATGTACTCGAGCACCATGTACGGGTATCCGTCGTGCTCGTTCACATCGTGGATGGTCACGATGTTCTCGTGCTTGCAGAGCGCGGTCGCGCGGGCCTCGACCAGGAAGCGCTGCAGCCGGACGCCGCTCAGGCTGGTGACGACCTTGATGCCGACGAGGCGGCCCAGCCGGAGATCGCGGGCCAGGAAGACGGTGCCCATGCCGCCCCGGCCGAGCTCGCGGATGAGCTCGTAATGCCCGATCGTGCTGCCGGCGGTGAGCGGCAGCACGGAGGCCTCTTCGGTCGATCCCCGGCGCGAAGGCGCCGTCCTGTCCGGGGCGGGCTCCGGCGCGCGCGGATCGCGGGTAGCCCACCCCGCGCTCCCTTGCCCGGCCAACAGCGTGCTCGTCAGGCCGCAGTCGCTCACGGCGGGCGCGACGTTCCCTCGAACAGGCAACGGGACCCCCGCAGCCTCCCCGCCGAGCCGTTTCTCGTCCGCGCCGGTCACGCCAGGGCAGCGTACCCCACCGGCCCGGTCATCTCACCCTTCCAGGAGCTCGAACCGGATCCCCGCCGCCTGCAGCCGCTCGATGAGCCGCTCCCCCATCGCGACGGCCGGCGTGAGGACCCCGGCGCGCGCCGGCAGCCGCTCGCGATCGAACGCCATGCAGAGCGCCGACTCCGCCACCATCTTCGCCGTCTCCGAGTAGCCCGGATCCCCGCCGCTCACCCGCGTCACCACCCGGCGCGACGCGCTCTTCCCCTCGAACGTCACCTGGAACCAGCTCCGCGCCCGCTCCTCCGCGCTCGGCCCCTCCCCCGGGCTGCGCACCTTGCGGAGCAGCTCCCGCGTCGGCCCGACCTTGGCGAGCGCCGCGACGGCGCCGAGGCCAGCGATCCCGATCACGAGCTGCAGCCCGGATTTGACCTGCATGTAATGACCGTACTGGAAGTCGGGGCCGTAGACGTCGAGCTCCCGCGCGCTCCGCAGCACGACCTGCGGGTCGATGCTCGGCATCGGGCAGACCCAGGCGCGCAGCCCCTTCTCGTAGCGGATGCGCGCCTTGAGCCCACGCGCCTTGCGCGCCCCGTGCTCCTGCTCCTTGCCTGCCTCGCGCTTCCTGCGGCGCGCCTGCGCCACGATCTCGATCAGCGACTGCCAGGTGCCGCCCGAGAAGCTCCCGTGCGCGCGCACCACGCCCTCGACCACGATCGGCTCTCCCGCCGGGAGCTTCGTCACCGTGAAGAGCACGCCGAGGTCGTGCGGGATGCTGTCGAAGCCGCAGCAGTTGACGATCCGCACGCCCCGCGCGCGGGCGGCCTCGTGGTGTCGGTCGAGCAGGCGGTCGACGAACTCGGGCTCGCCGGTGAGGTCCGCGTAGTCGGTGCCCGCGCGGATGCACGCCTCGACCAGCGGCTCGCCGCGCGTCGAGTAAGGGCCGACCGTGGTGAGGACGACGCGCGCCTGGCTGGCCATGCGTTCGAGCGACGCCGCGTCCTCCGAGGTCGCCTCGATGACCCCCACCGCGGAGCAGACCGGATCGATCGCCTCCATCGCCGCCTTCACCTCGGCGAGGCGCCCCGCGTTCCGCCCGGCGATCGCCCAGCGAACGGGCCGCGCCGCGGCCTCACCGGCGGAGGTGTCCTTGCCCTTGGTGGCGAGATACTCGGCGACGAGACGACCGGTGAAGCCGGTCGCGCCGAAGACGATCACATCGTACGTGCGGTCGCTGCTGCTCATGGGGGCAGCCTTGATACCACGACCGCGGGCGGGAACGTCACCGTCGGCACCACGACAAAGACGGCGGGACCCAGCCGCCGAACGAGCGCTCCAGGTGCTGCGCCACCGCGATCGTCACGTGGTCGTTGCCGTGGATCGCCGCGACCTGGACGCCAAGCGGAAGCCCCTCTTCGTTGAGCCCCAGCGGGACCTGCGTCGCCGGCATCTCCATGACGTTGAGCACCGCGGTGTACGTCCACTGGAAGGGCGGCAGGAGCGGCGCGTAGTGCCGCGGCGCGGGCCTCGGGTACGTCGGGTAGAGCATCACGCCCCGCTCGCCGATGCGCGCCACGAGCTCGGCCCGGAGCGCCTTGCCGAGCTCCACGGCGCGCTCGATGCGCGCCGGGAGCCGCTTGCCGATGTCCTCCAGCAGCGTCAGCCCGAGCGCGGGCAGCGTGTGCGCCGAGCGGCGCGTCGACCAGCGGGCGAGCTCGCGCGGCAGGCTGACCGGACGGCCGTCCCCGAGGAGCGACCGGAACGTGACGCCGCCCGCCACGGCCAGCATCGCGGTCCAGATGTCGAGCGCGCGCGCGAGCAGCTCGACGCGTCCCTCGCGGACCGTCGCCCCCCGCGCCGCGAGCGCCTCCGCGGCCCTCCGCTGCGCGGCCAGCAGATCATCGCTCACCGCGCGGACGCCGTCGTGCTCGATCGAGAGCACCGTCAGCCCGGCGAGGTCGACCGCGGCCGGGTCGCCGAGCGGCATCGGCGCGCAGCTCGGATCGCCCGCGTCGGGGCCCGCGAGGACGCGGAGCACCGGCATGAGATCCTCGGCGCGCCGCGCGATCGGCCCCGACGTCATGAAGCGGAGCCCCCGCTCGCCCGGCAGCGGGAACTGCCCCGACGTCGGCACGAGCCCGCCGGTCGGCTTGTGGCCGAAGACGCCGTTGAAGAACGCGGGCATCCGGATCGATCCGCCGATGTCCGAGCCGAGCCCGATCGGCGCGCCGCCGGCGCCGACCACCGCGGCCTCTCCGCCCGAGCTGCCGCCCGCGGTGCGCGCCGGATCGTAGGGGTTGTTGGTGCGGCCGTAGAGCCGGTTGTTCGTCTCCATCCACATGCAGAGCTCCGACACGTTGGTGACGCCGAGCGGGATGAAGCCGGCGGCGCGCAGGCGCGCGACCGTCACCGCGTCCTCCGCCGCGCGCACGCCGGCGCGGGCGACGAGCCCCGCGGAGTTCGGCATGCCGGCGACGGCGAAGCTCTCCTTGATGGAGCACGGCACGCCGAGGAACGGCGGCGCGCCCGCGGGCTCGCCCCGGTCAAGCAGCGCGTCGGCCGCGCGCGCCTCGGCGCGGGCGGCGTCGAACCGGTCCGCCACCACCGCGTTGAGCGTCGGGTTCACGCGCTCGATGTGTCGGATATGGGTCTCCACCACCTCGGCCGACGTGACGGCCCGGGCGCGGATCAGCGCGGCCAGCCGCGTGGCGGAGAGCAGAAGCAACGGATCTCGTGAAAGCATGGATGCGAACAGGGATCAGGCTCAGGACGACGACCCGGGTCAAGGATTCGCCGCTTCGAGGCCCGGAGACCGCTGTTCTGACATCCCTGGCGGCCGTCCCGCCGGCCGGCGCGCAGCGCCGCCGAGCGCGTCCGGACGCCGGCGCGTCCGCGAAGCGCGCCTACTCGCCCGTCGCCCCTTCCGCTTGCGGCGCCGGCGCCGCGGCGACCGAGCGCCCGCGCGCACGCTGCGGGAACGCCCAGCGCACGGCCCCGGTCACCAGCCAGTCGACCGCCCCCCGGCTGCTCACCTGGATGCCTGGATCGACGTACACCTGCACGCGCTCGCTGAGCTCCGCGCCGACCTCCAGCACGCTCGTCGACACGACGCGGGGCCCGCCGAGGTGGTTGAACTGGAAGCTCTGGTCCGGCCCCACCCAGAACCCGCGCGGCAGCTCGACGATCGCGAAGGGCCGCACCACGGACACCTGGATGTCGTCCCGCCGCGGATCGCCGCCGAACGACACCGCGTGCTGGAGCTGCAGCCCGATCCGCGCCGGCCGCGCCACGCGGACGTACGCCTGGACGAGCGGCGCGACCTGGTTCTTCCCCGAGCCCAGCGCGCGGTTCGTCGCCGAGTCGAGGACGAGGTCCGAGCCGACGAGCAGCGCGAACCGCGGCGTGCCGATCGCGCGCACGAGCGGCCGGATCAGCACGTCGCCGAGCCCCACGTTGCGCTCGCCCTCGAGGCCGCCCGCGTAGGCGAGCGGCACGTCTGCCCGCAGCGAGAAGCTCCTGTCGAAGGCGTAGTCCCCCCGGATCACCGCCGCGTTGAAGAAGCCGTTCCTGCCGCGCGAGACGTAATCGTTCCGGAGCTCGACGAACGTGCCGAGGTTGGCGGCCGCGGGCGCCGGCGTCCGGGGCGCCGCGGCGTCGCGGCGCTCGCCCCCGCGGCGCGGCGGCGGCGACGGCCGCACGACGGGCGCCGGCCGCGCGGGCTGAGCGCGCGCGAGCGCCGCTGCGCGCGCCGGCGCCGCGAGGCGCGATGGCGCGGCGGCGACGGCGGTCGAGGCGCTGCCCAGCGCGAGCAGCGCGAGCGCGGCCGCGCGGCGGCGGCGTCGACAGCCGAGCGAGGAGATCCGACGAACAGCAGGCCGCGCCTGCGCCACGCGATGCGCTTGCATGGCAGGTCCATGGTGGTGCTGCTCGGCCCGTCGCAGTCGGTCCAGGGCAGCACTCTGCACGTCGGGCGCGCATGAGCCGCCATCCGGCGCTTGCGCACATCTCCCCCGGCGCTCCGGATCTGCGCCGCGGCCGATTGCGTCCGCGCTCTTCGCGCGGCGCTCCTTGCGCGCTCCGCCCGGCTCGAGCTCGTTCGACGTCTTCCGCACACGCGGCTGGACGTCTTCCGCACACGCGGCTGGACGTCTTCCGTGCACGTCGTTCGACGCGTCGTTCGACGTCTTCCGTGCACGTCGTTCGACGTCTTCCGTGCACGTCGTTCGACGTCTTCCGTGCACGTCGATCGCCCCGCCGCGCAGCCAGGCACGCGCGACACACGCGCATGCGATCGGCTCGATCGGCGCCGCTTCGTGCAGGACGTCACGCCTGTTTGCGGCGTTGGCTCGTATGAAAAAACCGCACGAAACACCGCAGAAACAAGCGATCTGTAAAGAAACAGCTTGACGCGACGCAGCAGCTCTGTAGGGTAACGGCACGCACGCTATGCAGAAGTCGATGAGCACCGCCAGCGCCCACGCCTCCGGCGATGGGGCCCCCGCTGTGAAGCTGGTGCATCGCGCTTCGTCCGCGCTCTCGGCGACGCGTTCGCTCGTCGTCGCGATCGGCGTGTCCGTCGGGCTCCTAGCCGGCCTAGCCATTCCTGCGCTCGTCAGCCTAGTCGTCGTCGGGCTGATTCGCGTTGGGATCGGTTGCGGGCCGCCACTCTGAGCAAGGCAGCATGGAGATAGGCCCCCGCACCGTAAAGGTCCGGGGGCTTTCGTTTTTTCGGCCTGTGGGTTCACGAAGAGCAGCCGTCGTCAAGGAGGATCAGGTGAGCAAGGAACAACATTCGAGGAAGAATCGCGAGGACGCCTCCAGCGAGGCCGTCGACCAGCGCATCGCGGAGCTCGCGGAGCTCGTCGCCGCGGGCTGTGGCGTGCCCGTCGCGTCGAGCGCCGTGCGCGAGGAGTTCGAGGCGCTCGTCCACGAGATCCGCGCGCGCGCCAGCGGGGGCGGCGTCCGTGCGCCCCAGCGCTCCTCGACGCACCTGAAAAGCGCGCGCCCGGGCGGCGCCGCGGCCGAGGCCTCCTTCGAGTTCCACTCCGACCCGCCCTCCGCGCGCGCCGGCTCGAACGCGCAGGCGAGCGCTCCGGCCTTCTCGCGCGTCGTCTCGCTCGACGACGCGCGGCGGGTGCTCGAGGCGATCCGCCGCGAGGAGACCAGCGGCGACGGCCCGCGGGAGGACCTGCAGCGCGCGATCGCCTAGCTCCCTGATCCTCGGAGACACGGCGGAACCCACCGGCCACGGCGCCCGAGGGCGCCACCACCACCCGCAGCTTCACCAGCGCGACTCGATGGAGTCAGGACTATGAAACGAACAGGCGCACAGATCATCTGGGAAGTCCTCGTCCGCGAAGGCGTGGACGTGGTCTTCGGCTATCCGGGCGGCGCGATCATGCCCGCGTACGACACGATCCTCGGCTACCCGATCCGCCACGTCCTCGTCCGGCACGAGCAGGGCGCGGCGCACATGGCGGACGGCTACGCCCGCGCCTCCGGCAAGGTCGGCGTGTGCGTCGCCACCTCGGGCCCGGGCGCGACGAACCTCGTCACCGGGATCGCGACGGCGATGCTCGACTCGTCGCCGATCGTCTGTATCACCGGCCAGGTCTCCTCCAAGCTGCTCGGCACCGACGCCTTCCAGGAGACCGACATCACGGGCGTCACCCTGCCCATCACCAAGCACAACTACCTCGTCACCGAGGTCGAGGACATCGCCCCCGCCATCCGCGAGGCGTTCTACATCGCGCGCTCCGGCCGCCCGGGCCCCGTCCTGGTCGACATCACCAAGGACGCCCAGCAGGCCTCGATCGACTTCGAGCCCCCGAAGGGCGAGGTCCGCCTGCCCGGCTACCGCCCGTCCCACCACGCCGTCCAGACGGACATCGAGAAGGCGATCGAGCTCATCGACGAGGCCGAGCGGCCGCTCATCCTCGCCGGTCAGGGCATCGTCCGGGCGGAGGCGACGCGCGAGCTCCTCGCCTTCGTGGAGAAGACGGGCATCCCCGTGGCGTCGACGCTCCTCGGCCTCGGCGGCTTCCCGGCGACCCACCCGCTCAGCCTCGGCATGATGGGCATGCACGGCGAGGCGTGGGTGAACCACGCCATCCAGGAGGCCGACCTCCTCATCGCGCTCGGCATGCGCTTCGACGACCGCGTGACCGGCAACCTCAAGACCTATGCGGTCAAGGCGAAGAAGATCCACGTCGAGATCGACCGGTCCGAGATCAACAAGAACGTCAAGGTCGACGTCGGCCTCGTCGGGGACGTCCGGGACACGCTCCTGTCGCTCATCCCCGGGGTCAAGCAGCGCCACCGGGGCGGCTGGCTCGAGCGCATCGGCGCGCTGAAGGGCGACTCGGCGGTCCGTGACATTCAACAATTGCCGTACAACGAGAAATTGTACGCCGCGCACGTGATGCACGACCTCTGGCGGCTCACCGACGGCAAGGCGCTTGTGGTAACCGACGTCGGCCAGCACCAGATGTGGGAAGCGCAGTACTACAAGCACGATCACCCGCGGAAGCTCATCACCTCCGGCGGGCTCGGCACGATGGGCTTCGCCCTGCCGGCCGCGATCGGCGCGCGCTTCGCGAAGCCCGACGAGGAGGTCTGGGTGGTCGTCGGCGACGGCGGCTTCCAGATGACCGCGTGCGAGCTGTCGACCTGCGCGCAGGAGGGCATCAAGGTCCACGTGGCCATCATCAACAACGGCTACCTCGGCATGGTGCGCCAGTGGCAGGAGTTCTTCTACAACCGGCGCTACTCGGCGACCCCGATGCGCAGCCCGGACTTCGTGAAGCTCGCCGAGGCCCACGGCCTGACCGGCATCCGCGTCACGAAGCGCGAGGAGATCGCGGACGCGGTGGCGCGCGCCCGCGCGACGCCGGGCACCGTGGTCGTCGACTTCCGCGTCGAGCAAGAGGACAGCGTCTATCCGATGGTCCCCGCGGGCGCCGACCTGAAGGACATGATCCGCCGCCCGAGCCCCATCGTGGAGACCGGGGAGGATCCGTGAACGCACCCGTAGCGGCGCGCGCCCCGAGCGCTCGTTCCAGCGCGAGCGCGCGCTCGTCGGACGAGCGGGGCGCGTCCGAACGCGTCACGGCCGGCGCCGGGCGCACCACCGACAAGAGGGACTTTCAAGAGGCATCCATGGATCGACCCATCCTGCGCACCTTCATCGCCTACGTCGAAGACCGCCCCGGCGTGCTCAACCGCGTCGCGTCCCTCTTCCGGCGTCGCGCGTACAACATCGAGTCGCTGAGCGTCGGGCGCACCCACATCACCGGGATCTCGCGCCTCACCCTGGTCCTCGAGGCGGACGAGGACGGGGCGCGGCGCCTCGAGGCGAACCTGTACAAGCTGGTCAACACCCTCTGGGTCCAGGACGTCACCCACACCGCCTCGGTCGCGCGCGACCTCGCGCTGATCAAGGTGAGGGCCGACGCGACGACCCGGGCCCAGGTGCTCCAGCTCTGCGAGGTGTTCCGCGCGCGCACCGTCGACGTCGCCCCCGAGGCGCTCACCATCGAGATCACCGGGACCGGCGACAAGATCGAGGGCCTGCTCGACGTGCTCCGCCCGTTCGGGATCATCGAGATGGTGCGGACGGGGATGATCGTGATGACCCGCGGCGCCGAGGAGGCCGAGGCCAGGCTCGACACGATGCTGCCTGCGCGCGCGGCCGACAGCGGCGCGCCCTGATGACTGATGACGTGAAGGAAGGGAGCCGCGAGGTGCGGTCCCTGTTGAATGGAGAGTGAGATGGCGAAAATTTTCTATGATAACGACGCGGATCTGTCGCTCATCCAGAGCAAGAAGATCGCGATCGTAGGCTATGGCTCGCAGGGGCACGCCCACGCGCTCAACCTGCGCGACAGCGGCGCCACCGTGATCGTCGCCCTGCCCGAGGGCAGCAAGAGCCGGCCCAAGGCGCAGGCGGCGGGCCTCCAGGTGGCCACCGTGTCCGAGGCCGCGAAGGCCGCGGACGTCATCATGATCCTCGCCCCCGACACGTCGCAGGCGCGCATCTACAACGAGCACATCGCGCCGCACCTCGGCCCGGGCAAGACGCTGATGTTCGCGCACGGGTTCAACATCCGCTTCAACACGATCACGCCGCCCGCGTCGGTCGACGTCTCGATGATCGCGCCGAAGGGCCCCGGGCACCGGGTGCGCGAGACGTACGAGGCCGGCGGCGGCGTCCCGGCGCTGCTCGCCGTCCACCAGGACGCGAGCGGCAAGGCCGAGGCGCAGGCGCTCGCGTACGCGAAGGGCATCGGCGCGACGCGCGCCGGCGTGCTCTGCACGACGTTCGCGGAGGAGACCGAGACCGACCTCTTCGGCGAGCAGGCGGTGCTCTGCGGCGGCGCCAGCGAGCTCGTGAAGGCCGGGTTCGAGACGCTCGTGAACGCCGGCTACCAGCCGGAGATCGCGTACTTCGAGTGTCTGCACGAGCTCAAGCTCATCGTCGACCTCATGTACCGCGGCGGCCTCAACTACATGCGGTACTCGATCAGCGACACCGCCGAGTACGGCGACTACGTCTCGGGCCCGCGCGTCATCACCGACAAGACGCGCGAGGAGATGAAGCGCATCCTCGCCGACATCCAGAGCGGCGAGTTCGCCCGCAAGTGGATCGCGGAGAACGAGGAGGGCCGGCCGAAGTTCGAGGCGACGCGGGCCAAGGAGCGCGAGCAGAAGCTCGAGGTCGTGGGCGCCAACCTGCGCAAGATGATGCCGTTCATCGATCCGGTCACCATCAAGCCCGGCGACTGAGCCTCTCCACTCGTGGGAGGCGGCGGAGAACACCATGCCTGAGATGATTGCGAATCAAGCGATGCCCCCGTCCGATTACGTCCGTATCTTCGACACCACGCTGCGCGACGGCGAGCAGTCGCCCGGCGCGACGATGACGTCCTCGGAGAAGCTCGAGATCGCGCTCGCGCTGGCGAAGCTCGGCGTCGACGTCATCGAGACGGGCTTCCCCGCCGCTTCCCCCGACGACCTGCTCGCCGTCCAGACGATCGCCGAGCGCGTCGGCGCGGCCGCCATCCCCGGCCGCCCCGCCGCGACCCCGCCGATCATCTGCGCCCTCGCCCGCGCAACGAAGGTCGACATCGACAAGGCGTGGGAGGGCGTCTCGCGGGCCGCGCACCCGCGGATCCACACCTTCCTCGCGACGAGCGACATCCACCTCAAGCACAAGCTCCGGATGACGCGCGCCGAGGTGCTCGATCGCGTCCGGGCCATGGTCGCCTACGCGCGCGACCTGTGCGCGGACGTGGAGTTCAGCCCCGAGGACGCCGGCCGGAGCGAGCCGGAGTTCCTCTACCAGGTGCTCGAAGCGGCGATCGCCGCCGGTGCCACCACGCTCAACATCCCGGACACGGTCGGGTACACCATCCCGAGCGAGTTCGGCGCGCTCATCGCCGGGATCCGCAAGAACGTCGCGGGGATCGACCGCGCCATCATCTCGGTCCACTGCCACAACGACCTCGGGCTCGCGACGGCCAACGCGCTGGAGGGCATCCGCGCGGGCGCGCGCCAGGCCGAGGTGACCATCAACGGCATCGGCGAGCGCGCCGGCAACACCGCGCTCGAGGAGGTCGTCATGGCGCTCGCGACGCGCCGGGCGGTCTTCGGGCTGCGCACCGGGATCGACACGACCCAGATCGCCACCGTGAGCCGCATGGTGAGCGCGGCGACGGGCTTCAACGTCCAGCCCAACAAGGCGATCGTCGGCGCCAACGCCTTCGCGCACGAGTCCGGCATCCACCAGGACGGGATGCTGAAGCACCAGGAGACGTACGAGATCATGCGGCCCGAGATGGTCGGCGTCACGCAGACGCGGCTCGTCCTCGGCAAGCACTCGGGCCGGCACGCGCTCCGCAACCGGCTCGAGGAGCTCGGCTACCACCTCGACGAGGCCCAGCTCGCGGCGGCGTTCGCCAGCTTCAAGGCGCTCGCCGACAAGAAGAAGCACGTCACCGATCCGGACATCGAGGCGATCGTCTCGACCACGCGGGCGCAGGTCGCCGAGCTCTACACGCTCGACGCCCTCCAGGTCGCCTGCGGGACGACGGGGATGCCCACGGCCACGGTCCGTCTCCGCGGGCCGGACGGCGCGCTGCACGTGCGCGCCGCGATCGGCACCGGGCCGGTGGACGCCGCCTACCGGGCGATCGACGAGATCGTCCGCGTGCCGAGCAGCCTCCTCGAGTTCTCGGTGCACGCGGTGACCGAGGGCATCGACGCGCTCGGCGAGGTGAGCGTCCGCGTGCGGGCGGACGTGACGTCGAGCAAGCGGCACCCGCAGCACGACGCCTCCGCGCGCGTCTTCCACGGCCACGGCGCTGACACCGACATCCTCGTCGCCAGCGCGAAGGCGTACCTCGCCGCCCTGAACCGGCTCCTCGCGACGTACGGCGTCGAGCCCAAGGAAGACGCGGCGGCGTCAGAGAGCAACCAGAGCGGCCACGGCGCCGCCGTCGAGACCGCGAGATAGGCCGGTGCGCCGGGCGCAGGAGGCCCCCGCGCGGGGCGGACGAGCCCGGCGGCGTGCCCTCGCCGCACAAGGAAGTCGAACCTTATGAATCCGCCTCTCAACGGCGCGGAGCAGGGCGCCCGCCCCACGGACCGCGTCGACATCTACGACACCACCCTCCGCGACGGCACCCAGCGCGAGGGCATCTCGCTCGCGTGCGAGGACAAGCTCCAGATCGCGCGCCACCTCGACGCGTTCGGCCTGGCCTTCATCGAGGGCGGCTGGCCCGGCTCGAACCCGAAGGACGCGCAGTTCTTCGAGCGGGCCAGGGACATCGAGTGGAAGCACGCGAAGATCGCCGCGTTCGGCTCGACGCGCCGCGCCTCGCTCGCGCCCGAGGACGACCCCGGGCTGCGCGCGCTGCTCGCCGCCGGGACGGAGGTCTGCACGATCTTCGGCAAGAGCTCGACCCTGCACGTGACGGCGGTGCTGCGCACGACGCTCGACGAGAACCTCCGGATGATCGAGGAGACCGTCGCCTTCCTGCGCGCGCACGGCCGCCGCGTCATCTACGACGCCGAGCACTTCTTCGACGGGTACGCGCTCGACGGCGCGTACGCGGTCGAGACGCTGCGCGCGGCGGTGCGCGGAGGGGCCGAGGTGCTCACGCTCTGCGACACGAACGGCGGCTCGATGCCGTGGCAGATCGAGGCGGTGGTCGCCGAGATGAAGGCGCTGCTCGGCCACCCGCTCGGCGTCCACGCCCACAACGACGGCGAGTGCGCGGCCGCCAACTCGCTCGCCGCCGTGCGCGCGGGCGCCCGCCACGTGCAGGGCACGATCAACGGCTACGGCGAGCGCTGCGGGAACGCGAACCTCTGCGCGATCATCCCGAACATCGAGCTGAAGCTCGGCCTCCGGGCGCTGCCCGAGGGGGCGCTCCGCGGGATCTCGGAGCTCTCGCACTACGTCGCCGAGGTGGCGAACCTCGCCCCCGACGACCACATGGCCTACGTCGGGCGGAGCGCCTTCGCGCACAAGGGCGGCGTGCACGTCGCGGCGATGCGGCGCGAGCCCGCGGCCTACCAGCACGTCGACCCCGAGCTCGTGGGCAACGCGATGCGGACCGTGGTCAGCGAGCTGTCGGGGCGCGGCAATCTGCTCAGCAAGGCGGAGGAGTTCGGGCTCGAGGTGCCGACCGGCGCCGAGGTCGAGGTGCTCGAGCAGATCAAGGAGCGCGAGGCGCGCGGCTCCTCGTTCGAGGCGGCCGAGGCGTCCGTCGCGCTGCTGCTCCGCCGGAGCGCGCCCGGCTACAAGCCGCCCTTCCGCCTGCTCGACTTCAAGGTCATCGCGGGCCAGCGCGAGGGAGTCGGCACCTTCGCCGAGGCGATGATCAAGATCGACATCCACGGCGAGGTGGTGATCACGGCGGCCGAGGGGTCCGGCCCCGTCAACGCGCTCGACGGCGCGCTCCGCAAGGCGCTCGCGCCCGTGTACCCGGCCGTTCGCGACATCCAGCTCGTCGACTACAAGGTCCGCATCCTCGACGGCCGCGACGGCACCTCGGCGACGACGCGCGTGCTCATCGACAGCCGCGACGCGCACCGCCAGTGGAGCACCGTCGGCGCCTCCACGAACATCATCGACGCGTCCTGGCATGCGCTCGCGGACGGGATCGAGTATGGGCTCACGCTCGCAGCGAGAGAGCCTGCGCAGTTCACATCCACGTTGCCTGCCAGCGAGGTCGCATGAAGGCCAATATCGTTCTTTTGCCCGGCGACGGCATCGGCGTCGAGATCGTCGCCGAAACCCGCGTCACCCTCGACGCCGTCGCCGCCCAGTTCGGCCACAGCTTCACGTATTCGGAGCACCTGATCGGCGGTTGCGCGATCGACGCGACCGGCACCGCGCTCACGCCGGAGACGCTCGACGCGTGCCGCGCGGCGGACGCCGTCCTGCTCGGCGCCGTCGGCGGCCCCAAGTGGGACAACCCGAACGCGAGCGTCCGTCCCGAGCAGGGGCTGCTCGCGCTGCGCCAGGGCCTCGGCCTGTACGCGAACCTGCGGCCGATCCGGCTGTTCCCCGAGCTCATCCAGGCGTCCCCGCTCAAGCCGGAGCGGCTCGCGGACGTCGACATCATGGTCGTCCGGGAGCTCACGGGCGGGCTCTACTTCGGCAAGCCGCGCCTCCGTGAGGAGGTGAACGGGCGCCGGCGCGCGGTCGACACGCTCGAGTACACGGACGAGGAGATCCAGCGCGTCGTCGAGCTCGCCTTCCGCCTCGCCGCGTCGCGCCGGCGGCTCGTCACGTCCGTCGACAAGGCGAACGTCCTCGAGTCGTCGCGGCTCTGGCGCACGGTCGCGACCGAGGTCGCGGGCCGCCACCCCGACATCCGCATCGAGCACCAGCTCGTCGACTCGTGCGCGATGCGGCTCATCACGTCCGCGTCGGCGTTCGACGTCATCGTCACCGAGAACATGTTCGGCGACATCCTGACCGACGAGGCCGCCGTGCTCGCCGGCTCGCTGGGCGTGCTCCCGAGCGCGTCGCTGGGCGACGGCACGCGCGGGGTGTACGAGCCGATCCACGGCTCGGCGCCGGACATCGCCGGCAAGGGGATCGCCAACCCGGTGGGCACGATCCTGAGCGCCGCCATGCTGCTCCGGCACTCGCTGCGGCTCGACAAGGAGGCGGCCGCGCTCGAGCGCGCCGTCGCCCAGGCGATCGCGGGTGGCGCCCGGACGGCGGACCTCGGCGGCAAACTGTCGACCCGGGGCATGGGCGAGGCCGTGCGGGCGAAGCTCGCGGCCTGAGCGAGCGCCCCAGGCGCCCCGGCGAGCCCTCTCCGGCGCTCGCGCTCCGCGTTGCCGCCGTCCAGCGCGTCGCTAGAAGTCCACCATGTTCATCGTCGTCAACACCATCACCGCCGCCGCGCCGGCGCTTCAGGCCATGGTGGAGAGCTTCCGGCGGGCAGCGCCGGAGATGCGGCAGTTCTCCGGCTTTCTCGGCCTCGAGATCTGGCTGGACGACGGCAGCCTCAAGGCGGTCTCGAGGTGGGAGAGCCGGGAGGCTTTCCAGGAGTACCCCAGATCCGAGGTGTTCCGGCGCCACCACCGCGGCATGGGCGGAGAGCAGGCGCTCGGGGCCGCGCACATCACGTTCTACGAGGGCGAGATCATGGCGTGAGCCGGGCTCGGGCCCGGAGCAGGGTCAGCGCGGACCGGGCCCCGCCGGCGCCTCTGGCGCGCCTGGCGGGCCCCGGGCGCGGCGCGGCGGCCGTGCCTGCCCTCCGCGTAGGCGATCCCGTCCTTGAGCGTGCCGCACGTGACCACACCGCCGAGCTCGATGTCGAGCGCCGTCATCGTCGTCGCCACGTCCGGCCGTATCGCGGTGAGCACGACCTGCGCACCGATGAGGCGGGTCGCGCGCACCGCCCGCACGATCGCGCTGGCGACCTCCTGGTCGACGCGGCGTCCTCCTCTGCCGTGAACAGCTTCTGCGGCACGGGCGCCTGCGACAGCGCGAGGAAGAAGCCCCCGATCGCCTTGCTCACGGGCGAGTCCACGAGCAGCGCGAGCGCGCAGTGCCCCTTCGCGGCCTCCGCTCCAGCGAAGTACTCCCGCGCCATCCGGTCCACCGACTTCTGCGCTCTCCTATCGACCAGGACGGGGCGCGGCGTGCCGTCGGCGAGCTCGATAGCGGCTCTGACGACCTCCTGCGCGAAGGTCAGGCTCATGTGCACAGGGAACGCAGTCGCCCGGATGATCCCATCGTCTTCGAGCCGGAGAATCTGGGCAGACGTCACGATCTCGCGAGCCTTCATGATGCATCCTTTGCCGCGCATCGCCGCCTGCCGCGTGGCGATCTCTCAGGGGTCGGAGCCCGTTGGCGCGCCGCGCCATCTCCGTTGTTCAAGCCGCTTGTATCTCGGGTGACCATCGCGGCAGCCTTACGCGGATAGGCCGTTTCAAGCCGGATTGTCCATGGCGTCGCAGTCCGGCGCGCTCCTCGACGCTGGCGGGTCCGGGACCATGTTGCCTGGCTCGCCTGGCCCACAGCGCGCGAGACCCATGGAGAGCGCGCGCCGCGCGTGGTGAGGCCGTGAGCCGGCGAGCGCCGCGCGGCCCGCGCGCGGGTTCGTCGCTGAAAGCATCCATGGTGTCTCAGGTGTCCTTTCTGCGGCAATCGACATCACTCCCACGACACCACACATGATCCCGCGACGGGGAAGCTCAGATCCCCGCGTGTCACCGCCCGTCGCCGCGACGGTCGATGACTCCATCCCACATGGATTGATGTGCACAGGAGAATGGGAACATGAGCCAATTGACGAAGTTCGCATCGCTCGTCGCCCTGTCGACGGCGCTGTCCGCTGCCGGTTGCATGGCCGAGACGACGGCGTCGGACGACATGAGGACCCCGGTCGACGAGACGCAGCAGGCGTCTCAGACCGAGGCGGTGGACTCCGCGGATCAGGCGTTGAGCGCGGAGCCCGCGATGGACGTGAGCTCGGAGAACGCGGGCGCAGCAGACCCCGGCTCGGCGAACCCCGGGTCGACGGGCTCCGGTGAGGAGGAGAACGCCGGCGCGAACCCCGAGGCGTCGCGCTTCTGGGGCTGGGGCGGCGGCTGGGGCGGCTGGGGCGGCTTCCACCGGCCCTGGGGCTGGGGCGGCGGCTTCGGCTTCCGGCCCTGGGGCTGGGGCGGCTTCGGCTTCCGGCCCTGGGGCTGGGGCGGCTTCGGCTTCCGGCCCTGGGGCTGGGGCGGCTTCGGCTTCCGGCCCTGGGGCTGGGGCGGCGGCTGCGGCGGCTGGAGCGGCTGCGGCTGGTAGTGAGCGCTCCGGGCCGCGCGGCACGGTGACGTGGACGCGCGGCGCTCGCTGAGAGCGGGAAAGGCGGCAGCGCCGCGGCTCGGTCCTCGCCGCGGCGCTTCACGCTGTCAGGGCATCGGGGCCCGCGGGATCAGGCGTCGGCCTCGGCGAGGCTCGGGATGCGGTTCACGAGGAAGCGCGTCCTCATGTAGCACCACCACGTGACCGCCATGCAGGTGAGATAGAAGACGAAGAAATACGAGAGCGCCGTCGTGGCCCCGCCCGTCGCCTTGATCGAGGCGCCGAAGCTGCGCGGGATGAAGAAGCCGCCGAGCGCCCCGATCGCCGAGGTGAGGCCGAGGACCGCGGCGCTCTGGCGGCGCGCCGTGTTGATCGCCTCGACGCGCGCCGCCTCGCCCCTGCCCTGCGCCGCGCGCAGGTGATCGCGCCGGAAGAGGACCGGGACCATCCGGAAGGTCGAGCCGTTCCCGATACCGGTCGAGATGAACATGACCATGAACAGCGTGACGACCCCGGCGTAGCTCTTCTCGTTCAGGAAGTGGATGATCCCGAGCGACGCGAGCCCCATCACCACGAAGTTACAGAACGTGATGCGCGCCCCGCCGATCTTGTCCGCGAGGTAGCCGCCGAACGGCCGCGCCACCGAGCCGATGAGCGCGCCCAGGAACGTGAGCTCGAGGGTCACGGTCGGGAACTGCATCTTGAGCAGGAGCGGCAGCGCCGCCGAGTAGCCGATGAACGAGCCGAACGTCCCGATGTACAGCCACGCGATGATCCAGGTGTGCTTGTTCCTGGTGGCGGCCATCTGGTCCTTGAAGTTCGACTTCGCCGACGCCAGGTTGTTCATGAAGAAGTAAGCGCCGGCCGCCGAGAGGAGGATGAGGGGAATCCACATCAGACCGGCGTTCTGCAGATAGATGCCCGACTCGGTGTGATACCCGCCGATCGCCGTCGCGACCGCGCCGGGCCCGATGAGGATGGGCACGAGGAGCTGCACGTTGCTGACGCCGATGTTGCCGCCGGCCGCGTTGAGCCCGAGCGCCAGTCCCTTCTTCTTGTCCGGGTAGAAGAAGGAGATGTTCGCCATGCTGGAGGCGAAGTTGCCGCCGCCGAGCCCGGCCGTCGCGGCCGCGACCGCCATCAGCCAGAACGGCGTGTCGGGCCTGGTCACGAGCACCGAGAGCGAGATCGTGGGAATGAGCAGCAAGAGCGCGCTGACGATCGTCCAGTTGCGCCCGCCGAACCTCGGGACGGCGAACGTGTACGGGAACCGGATCAGCGCGCCGACGAGGCCCGGGATCGCGACCAGCAGGAAGAGCTGGTCCGTCGTGTAGTTGAAGCCGACCTTGGGGAGCCGGGTGGCCGTCACGCTCCAGAGCAGCCAGACGGAAAAGCCGATGTTCTCGGCGATGATCGACCAGATGAGGTTCCGACGGGCGATCCGTTTCCCTGTCTTCTCCCAGAACGCGTCATCGTCGGGGTTCCACTCGGTGATCAACGTCGACATCTGTCCTCCTCGTCAGCTCGGGCGCGGGCCGCGATGAATCATCGGCGATTCAAGCAGCCATGCCCGATCAATGCATGTCCTGCACTGGCCTCCAGGTGGTACAGGCGAGGAGCCAACATCGGAGTTTCTCGTGTGTTTCCGAACCGTTTCGATGCACTTTTCCGGTTCCACGACGACGTCATGAATGGACGCCGGCAGGGCGGAGCGCGCGGCGCTGTGGTGTCGTGGCTTTATCGCGCCGTGGCCGAGCGCGTCGAGCCGCCCCGCGTCGGGGCGACGCGCTCGGGCGGCACCTCGGGGTGGCCGAGCTTCTCCGCCCGGCTCGCCGCCCAGAAGCGCTCCGCGTCCGCCGCGCTCCAGGCGGACTCGTCGAGGAGCGGGAGGAGCGCGTCGAACAGCGTGCGCGCGCTCTGGAAGCGGTGGCGGGGGTCCTTCGCGAGGCACCGCAGGACGAGGCGGTCGACCGCGCGCGGGACGGCAGGGCCGCGGCGCACCGACGGCGCCACGGGCGCCTTCGTCATGTGCGCGGCGAAGAGCTGACCCGACGACGAGCCCTCGAACGGCAGCTCCCCCGTGAGCAGGAAATAGAGCGTGCCCCCGAGCGAGTAGATGTCGCTGCGCGCGTCCGCGCGGTCGCCGCGGCACACCTCGGGCGCCATGTACGCGGGCGTGCCGCAGAGCATGCCGCTGTTCGTCAGCTCGGCGTCCCGGCCGCCCTCGACCATCCGCGCGACGCCGAAATCGAGCAGCTTCAGGAAATCGTGGTCGTCCCCCACGCGGGTGACGAACAGGTTCTGCGGCTTGATGTCCCGGTGGATGATCCCGGCCTCGTGCGCCTCGATGAGCGATCGGCAGGCTTGCAAGGCGAAGCGCAGGGCGCGCGCCACGGGCATGGGGCCGTAGCTGCGCACGATCGCCGCGAGATCGGCCCCGCGCAGGCGCTCCATCGCGATGTAGTAAATGCCGTCGTCGCTCGCGCCGAAGTCGAAGATCCGGATCGTGTGCGGATCGCTCAGCTTGCTCGCCGCGTGCGCCTCCTGCTCGAAGCGCCTCAGCACCGCCGCGTCGGGCGCGTCGCGCGTCCGCAGGAGCTTGAGGGCGACGTCGCGCTGGAGCGTCTCGTCCCAGGCGAGCCAGACCTCGCTCATCCCCCCTTTGCCGATCGGCGCCTCGAGCCGGTACCTGCCCAGCTTGCGCGCCTGATAGACCTGCTGCTGCGCGGCCCACACGACGTGGCTCGACAGGGCCCCGATCACCCCGGAGGCCGGCACGAAGATGTAGTGGCTCGCGGCCGTGAGCAGCGTCGTCGGGTCGAGCCACGACGCGAGGATCGACGGCGAGAAGAGGGCGGCGATGCCCATGGTCGCCGGGAACGCGAGGAACATGGGCGCCGAGGCGACGAGCGCCTTGCCGAACGGCGCCGGCACGAGCGCCGTGCGCAGCAGCACGACGATGGAGAGCCCGTGCATGTACGCGCTCGTGAGGCCGCCGAAGTCGAGCGCCATCAGCGAGATGAAGATCGCGGCGGTGAGGAACGCAGCGTCGTACCCGAGGAGCACGACGCGCCCGGAGACCGTCGGGCGCCCCGCGAGCCGGTACACCGTGAACGCGAGCGCCTGCTCCACCACGCGCAGGACGATGCAGCGCCACACCGGCGCCGCGGGGTACAGCACGGTCGCCATGAAGACGTCGACGAGCGTGAACGCCGGCCAGATCCAGAGCGCGACCCGGAAAGCGCGGCGGACGGCGCGGCGGACGCTCTCCGTGTCGTGAGCCGTCAGCACGCTGCGCCGCCCGCCGATCGGGCGGCTCTCGCGCTCTCTGAGCATGCGCGCCGACGCCGAGCGCTCGGCGCGGAGAGCATCTCTGACCAGCGCGCGCTTCATGGCAATCTCGAGGGTCGCCAGAGCCGTGACGAACGTCAAGCGAGCGTTGAGGCCTTTCGCGCCGGCCGGTTTCCTCGGTCACGACGCCGGGCCGCGCCGGTGGCCGGCTCCCACCCGCCAGGCGGGTCTACCGACACGGCCCCTCGCCGCCCCACCTGCCGTGTTCGTACGCCGCGCAACCACCTCCACGAGATCACGAGTCCTCGCCGCGGCGCGGCGCGGCGCGACGGTCACCCTGGCCAACGGGCCGGATCCATGCTTGAAAGCTCGCCACCGTGCCCCTCTCGCCCGAAAGCTTCCGCCGGCTGTTCGCAAGCCGCCCCGTCGTCCTCGCGCCGATGGAGGACGTGACGGACGCCGTCTTCCGCCGCGTCTGCCGCGAGCTCGGCGCCGAGCTCTGCGTGACGGAGTTCGTCAACGTCGAGGGCCTGCTGCGCGGGTGCAAGACCGCGCGGCGCAAGCTCGCCCTGGCCGAGGGCGATCAGCCGACCGCGATCCAGATCTACGGCGCCAACCCGGAGCGCCTCGCCGAGGCCGCGCGCGTCGCCGAGCAGGCGGGGCCGGCGTTCCTCGACATCAACTGCGGCTGCTGGGTGCCGAAGATCGCCGGCCGCGGCGCGGGCGCGGGCTGGCTGCGCGATCCCGAGGCGATGGTGGCGATGGCCCGCCTCGTGGTGCGCACGGTCGCGCTCCCGGTCACGGTGAAGACGCGCATCGGCTGGGGACCCGAGTCCCACATGCCGATCGTCGACCTCGCGCGGCGCCTCGAGGACGCCGGCGTCGCCGCGCTCACGATCCACTGCCGCACGGCCCAGATGGGGCACAGCGGCGCGGCGGACTGGACCTGGGCCGCCCGCGCGCGCGAGGTCGTGTCCATCCCAGTCGTCGTGAACGGCGATATCAAGACCGCCGACGACGCCGCCCGCGCCCTCGATGCGACCGGCTGCGCCGGGGTGATGGTCGGCCGCGCCGCGATCGACCACCCGTGGATCTTCCGCGAGGCCCGGGCCTTGCTCGACCACGGCGCGCGGCTCCCGGGGCCGACGGCCGAGGAGCGCCTCGCCCTCTGCCGCGCGCACCTCATCGCGAACACCGAGGCGCGCGGCGAGCCGCACGGCGTGCGCGTGACCCGCCGCCACCTGACCGGCTACCTGCGCGGCCTCCCCGGCGCGTCCGCCCTCCGGCGCGAGCTGCTCTTCTGCGACAGCCTGGCGGGGTGCCTCGACATCCTCGACAGCGCCGCGCAGAAGCTCGCGGCCTGACGCCGCCTACATCCCCACGGGCGTCGCGTCGTCGACCGGGGCGGGCTCGCCGTTCTGCCGCTCGGCGCCCGGCGGCGCGCCCATGGGATCGTGCGGCAGGCTCCCGCGGTGCGAGCGGAGCAGCACGTGGGGTGACGCGAGGAGGAAGTTGGACACGCGGGACGTGTAGATGTCCGCCGAGCGCTCGATCTGCCGTGCCAGGTGGCTCTTGTCGTTGCCCGTGCGCAGGAGCAGCCCCCAGCGCGGGTTCAGCGTCTCGGCCGACGCCTTCGCGAGCGGGGCGATCCGCGCGTCGAGCGCCGCGAGGCTCACCTTGAGCTCGTTCATCTTCGCCTGGACCTCGACCTCCGTCGCCCCGACCACCGGCCCGTAGCCGGCCCGCATCCGCTGGAGCTCGAGGCGCAGCCGGGCGTAGACGCGCTCCATGTCCTCCTTCTCGCGCATCCAGAGATCCAGGCGCGCCTCGGCCCCGCGCGCCTCCTCGATCGCGAGGATCTCGTCCTCGAGCTCCCGGATGATCAGCGCCGTGCGCCACCGCAGCACGCTCTTCGACACGTGCACATCTCCATAGATGTGATCGCCAATATAAAGGATCTCGTCGCCGGACAGCCGCAGGTGGTGCTCGACGAGCCCCGCGTTGCCGCCGAGGTAGTGTCCGCCCTCGCGCAGCCTGCCCGCCGGGCGCAGCAGGCCGTCCTCCGTGACCACCTCGAAGAGCGGGCTGCGGCTCGAGAAGAACTCCGGCTTCCGCGCCGAGACGATCACCACGTCGAACAGGTCGCGCCACGTCATGCCGTCCGGCAGGAAGCGGTCGAACGCGTAGCTCATCATCGCGCGCGTGTAGACCCACTCCGAGTTCGTGATCAGGACGAGCTTCTTGCCCGCCTCCTTCTGGTCGAGCAGCGTGAGCGGGGTCTCCGGATCGAGCAGCACGAACCGGTCTGGATCCGCGATGATCTCGGCCTTGAGCTGCCCCTCCATGTGCGTCGCGTCGAGCCGGTCCTTCACGCGGCCATAGAGGTCGCTGTAGCCGAGCACCTCGGGCAGGCGGCGCTGGTCGAGCAGGTCGACGAGCTTCGCGTACATGCACCCTTCCGAGAGCGAGAACAGCGTGTTCAGGAACACGTAACGCCCGTCCGAGAGGTCGACGATCGTCCGCGCGTAGGTCGCGCGCTGGGTCTCGAAGTCGATCGGCTTCGTGCCGTGATAGGCCCGCTTCACGTAGCCAAACCGGTTCACCTTGAGCAGGTTGCCGAGCTCGGTGTCGAGGATGAGCCCCCGTATCACCAGATCCGGCTCGAACGTCAGGTCGCCGACCGGCCAGCCCTCGCTCTCCAGGAGATGCCGGAGGTGCTCGTAGGCCCGGCGCTCCCACGCCTCCACCCGGTAGTGGATCAGCGTGTAATCCATGTCGTACCCGATCGCCTTGATCGAGCGGAGATTCAGCGTCCGGTTACAGAAGATCCCCCGCTGCTTGGGCGGTGGAACGGAGAGGCAATCCAGCTTGTCCATGGTGATGCGCCCGGAGAGCGGTCGTGAGGCATACCAGGGACCCACGGCGTTGCCCACCGAGACCATCGCCGTCACCGGCCCGTCTCCGGATCGCCAGCAAGCGAGTGTCGGACGGGTGAGCGCGAGCGTTCTTTGATGTCCCCGATCGCCCGGCAGGGAGCGCCCGTCGCGCTCGCGGCGCGGTCAGCGGCGCCTGAGGCGGCTCTTCGAGCCCTGCCGGCGATCGGCGCCCGCGGCGGATCGCGACGTCCTCGCGGCCGGCGGCGCGCGCCGCGCGTCGCTGCGATCGTCCGCCTCCCATCCGTCCTCGTCGTCGTCCTCGTCGTCCTCGTCATCGAAGAGGTCGTCGTCGTCCTCGTCGTCGTCCTCGTCGCGCGCCTCGGCCCTGCGCACCTCGAGCCCGAGCATCGTGAGCGCCTGCTCCAGCGTCAGCGCCGTCCTCACCGCCTCGAGCTCGACCCCCATGGCCTGGAGCGTCATCGCGATCTCGGGGCTCAGCCCGGACAGGATCGTCGGCGTGCCCATGAGCCGCGCGGCGGAGGCGAGGTTCGAGAGCACGGCGCACAGGTGGCTGTCCATGATCCAGACGGCCGTGAGATCGATGACCAGCCCCTTCGCCCCGCTCTCGTGGATCGCCCGCAGCACCTCGGTGTTGAGCTGCTCCGCGAGGTCGTCGGTCACGTCCCCCTGGATGGGCACCAGGATCCGGTCCCACAGGTTGATGATCGGAAGGCGCTTGAGCTCCATGGTCATCCTAAGGTTCGATGTCGGCGATCAAGACCGTTGAATCGTCGTGCGAGCGCCGGTGTCGGTTCATGAGGGTGCGGCAGACCTCCGCGGCCTTCATTCCACGAAACAGCGAGAGATCGAAGCGGGGCGAGACGCCATCGGACACGAGGGCGAGCCGGTCGCCCGCCGCGAGCTGCGCGTCGAAGATCCGGACCTTTCCGAGCGACCCGCCGAGGATGCCCGGACTCTGGAGCCACTGCACGCGCGTGCCGTGGGACAGGAGCTCGACGTTGCCGACACCGCAGCCCTGGAGCCGCCCGTCCCGGAAGCGACAGATCATCCCGGCGGCGCCGCGGGTGCCGCGGAGCCGGGTGTGGAGTCGGTCGATGACGGCGCGGACGTCGTCGCCCTGCGGGGACTCGGCGAGCGCCTCGAGCGCGACGCGCGCCGCGGCCGCCGCGTGCTCGCCGTGGCCCAGGGCGTCGATCACCGCGAAGAGACACCCGTCCTCCCCCGCGCGCACGAAGGCGGCATCGCCGCTGACCCGCTCTCCGTCCTTCGGCACGATGGCGTACTCCACGGCGACCTTCACAGGTGGACCTCGATTTCCACCCGCGTGCCCTTCGGTCCCGAGTCGATCTGGAAGCGATCGGCCAGCCGCTTGACGCCGATGAGGCCGCGGCCCATCCCGGTCTTGCTCTTGTAGCGCCCGGCGAGGATCTCCTGCAGGTTCTGGATGCCGCTGCCCTCGTCCACAGCGACGATGACGAAGCGGACCGGGCTGTCGCGCTGGACGGCGATCTCGATCGTCCCGCCAGGGGTATAGTGGACGATGTTCCGGGCGAGCTCGCTCACGATGGTGGCGACCTTGTGCGAGGTGAAGCTCTTTGCGCCGGCGGCGTCGCAAACCGCCTTGGCGTTGAGGCGCGCCTCGCTGATGTCGGCCTCCACGTGGATGGCCATGATCTTCGAGCGCCGCGACGGCCGATCGCCGCCCATCGCCGCGATCTCCGACTTGAGGCGCCCGAGCCGGCCCGGATCGACATAGAGGCGGGCCCGGCGCTCGATGCTCGGAATGATGTCGGGGAGATCCTCGAGCGAGAACTTCTCCGGCTGGATCTCCGCCTCGCGCATGGCCCGGAGCAGGACTCCCTCTGCATTCATCGCCGAGAGATAGCCGAGCAGGACGTTCAGAATCTGTTCGTGCGCGGGAGTCATCCGGGAAGAGCCTGGAAGGGCAGGTTACCGGGGCCCCGCCCCCGCGTCGAGTACGCGGCGACGGCGACGCCGGGCACGGCAGCCGACCCGCTGGCATGCCTGTGTCCGCTCGGGTGTAGGTCGCGCGGCCCGCTCGCCGCCTGCGGCCCGCGCCCGGGCGCCGGATCATCGCCGCAAGACGACGCCTGCGCTTCGGGACCGTTGGTCGTCAGCTCCAGCCTCTCGTGCCCGGCCCGGATCGCCGCCGGCGTTCTGGTCACCACGTCGCGACGGCGTGCTCGCCGCGACCGCCCTGTTCGCCCCGAGCTTCGCCCCGGACGCTGTCCCGGCCCGGCGCGCTTCCGACGCCGCGCGCTTCGACCGCTCCAGCGTCGGACACGGGCCGTCTGGCCGCAGCCTCCGTCGCGCAGCATCAGGCAACGCTCATGCCCGGATGGCGGGCACGTCGCAGTCGTTCAGGTCGGGTAGTACGAGGCCTGACCCTGGCGCAGCTCCTCGGTGATCTTGTTCTCCTCGAGGAGCTTCTTGATCGGCTCCTGGAGATCCGCTGCGGGGGTCCCCATCGCCAGCGCGAGGTCGTCGATCCCCTGCCCCGGCTCGATCTCCACATGGGCGAGCAACGCCTCGGCGATCTCGTTCTCGGGGATCCCGGACGGCGCGTTCTCCGGGCTGGTCGGGTTCACCGGGCCCGCATGCTCGGCCCCCTTCTCGCCAGCCGGCACGGCGGGCGCCCGGGTGCTCGCGGCGCCCGCGGCGCGACGCCCCTTCACCGGCGCGACCGCCGGGCGGGCGGCGCTTTTCACCTTCCGCGCCGGGGCCGCCTTCTTGCGCGAGGGGGCCGCGGCTGCGCGCGCCGGGGCCTTACGCGACGGCGCGCTGCGGGCCGGCGCCGCCGGGCGGGCCTTCGCCGGCGCCGGAGCGGGTGCGCGCTCGGCCTTGCGGCTCGGCTTGGGGGGAGTCGCGGCGGGCCCGGTCGATATCCCTGCGGCCTTGATGTCGACTTCCAGGTACTGCGCGGCGTTCTGGATGACGGCCTTGCGGGCCAGCGCTCTCATGCCCTCCAGGAACGCGGCCACCAAAGCGCGAATCTCATTCTCGATCTCGACATCGGATATCACGCAGCCGCCGTCTCATGAATCCCCCTGAATGTCAACGTCTTCGACGCGCAGACGCGCGCATCGCCCGGAGAAACCCGGACATTTCACGCGCCGGTCGACGCCCGCGACCCCCGCGCTCGAGGCCTCGCGGAGCGACGCGCGTCCGGTGTGAATTTGCCGCTCTACCAAATGAAATGCTGGCAAGATCTGAAACTCATCGACAAATCATCTCGGGACGCCCGCGCGGCGGGTGCGTCTGGCGTCCGCGCGCCTGGCAGAGGTTGACTTGCCGCCGGTACCGGCCGTCCCGGGGGGCCTGTGGTGCTCAAGCCGCCTTGACCGCGCGGAGCGGCGCGCGGCGCAGCGGGCGGAGCGGCGCCGCCGCGAACGCCGCGCCGAGGGCGAGTCCACGGAGCGTCAGCCGCATCCGGAGGGCGTCGAGGTAGCCCTCGCGGTGCAGGGCGGTGATCGCCCGGCGGACGTCGGTCCGCCGCACCTGAAGCGCGGTGGTCAATGTTTCGAGGGTCACCGTCTTGCCCTCGCTCTGGAGGGCAGCCAGCGTCCGGAGAAGATGCGGAACGATGTCCTTGTTCGT
Source organism: Sorangium sp. So ce406 (assembly GCF_051474675.1). NCBI lineage: Bacteria > Pseudomonadati > Myxococcota > Polyangiales > Polyangiaceae > Sorangium > Sorangium sp. So ce406. The sequence goes on from NZ_CP150340.1 coordinate 5,253,756, forward strand.
CATGGCACCGACCTTAGTTCAGTAGCTGAACTGGCGTACAGTTTGTGGCGACGATTTCTTCGGACCACCCGCCAGGGCGCCCGGGGCGCGCCGAAAGCGGACGTCGTCTGTGGTACGTCCCGCTCGTGCGCGACGACGCCTCGCCTCCTCAAGCCGTGATCCTCGCCGGCGGGCTCGGCACCCGGATGCGCCCGCGGACGGAGCGCACACCGAAGTTCCTCCTTCCCGTGGCCGGCAGGCCGTTCGGGGCGTGGCTCCTCGAGCGGCTCGCCGCCGCCGGGTTCGGCGAGGTGGTCCTCTGTGTGGGTCACCTCGGCGATGCCGTCCGGGCGGCCATGGGCGACCGGTTCGCAGGGCTGCCGCTCCGTTATACCGATGACGGCCCCGCGCTCCTCGGCACGGCCGGCGCGCTGCGCCGCGCGCTGCCCCACCTGGCCCCTGTGTTCCTCATGACCTACGGCGACTCCTATCTCCCCTTCGACTACCTGGCGCCGCTCAGGGACCTCTGCGCGCACCCCGACGCGCTCGGCACGATGGCCGTGTACCGGAACGAGGGCCGGCTCGACGCGTCGAACACCGCGGTCTCGGGCGATCTCGTGGCGCGTTACGAGAAGCGGCGACCGGGCGCCCCGCCCGACCCCGCCCTCGACCACATCGACTACGGCGCCACCGCGCTCCGCCGCGAGGTCATCGAGGCGCTGCCGGCGGGCGCGCCGCTCGGCTTCGATGCGGTGCAGCGCGACCTCGCCGCGCGCGGCCGGCTGCGAGCGCTCGCCGCCGCGGAGCGCTTCTACGAGATCGGCTCCGACCAGGGCCTGCGCGACCTCGAGGCCGCCCTCGGGGGCGCCGAGGCGGAGCAGCGATGATCGTCTCTCGCGCCCCGGTCCGCTTCTCGCTCGGCGGCGGCGGGACCGATCTGCCGGCCTACTCCGACCGCTTCGGCGGCTACCTCGTGTCGGCCGCCATCGACAAGTACATCTACGTCACCGCCAACAAGCGCTTCCACCGCGACATCCGCCTCGCCTACTCCAAGACCGAGATCGTCCCCTCGGTCGACCGGATCGAGCACCCCATCTTCCGGGAGGCGCTCCGGATGACGGGAATCGAGCACTCGATCGAGCTCACGAGCGTCGCGGATCTGCCCGCGAACTCGGGCCTCGGCTCGTCGAGCTCGTTCACGGTCGCGCTCCTCAACGCCCTGCACACATACAGGCGCGACTTCGTCTCGTCCGAGCAGCTCGCCCGCGAGGCGTGCGCCATCGAGATCGAGCGCCTCGGCGAGCCGATCGGCAAGCAGGATCAGTACATCGCCGCCTACGGTAACCTCACCGCGTTCACGTTCTCGCCGGACGGCTCGGTCCACGTCGAGCCCGTCCCGGTCCGCGACGAGGTGCTGGACGAGCTCGAGAGCAACCTGCTCATCGTGTGGAGCGGCATCGAGCGGCCGGCCAGGGTCGTGCTCTCGGAGCAGGGGCGGCGGCTGCACGCCCTCGAGCCCGACGTGGTCGAGCGGATGCACCGCATCAAGGAGCTCGGCCGCGACGTGCACCGCATCCTCGTCACGGGCCGGCTCGATGACTACGGAGAGCTCCTGCACGCCCACTGGACGCAGAAGCGTAAGCTCGCCTCCAAGATGACCGACGATGTCCTCGACGAGATCTACGAGCTCGCGCGGGGCGCTGGCGCGCTCGGCGGCAAGCTGATGGGCGCAGGCGGCGGCGGCTTCTTCATGTTCTACGTGCGCCCGACGGAGAAGCGCCGGGTGCTGGAGGCGCTCGCCGCGCGGGGCCTGCGCGTGCTGCGGTTCCGCTTCGATCTCGACGGCGCGCGCATCGTCGCGAACCTGCACCGGTCGTGAGCGGGCGCGGCGGTGCGCGGCGCGCTGGGCATTTTTGCGGGACTCTGGCTATAGATCGACCATGCCGCAGAGCACGAACGACTTCGTGGAAAAGTACCTTCGCGAGACGGCCGAGATCGCCCTCGCGACGAGCCCTGACGACATGGCTCGGGTCATCGAGATCCTCTTCGAGGCGTACCGGAACGATCGCACCATCTACACGTGCGGCAACGGCGGCTCGGCCGCCAACGCGAGCCACCTCGCGTGCGATATCGCCAAGTTCACGTGGGTCGAGGGCAAGCGGCGCTTCAAGTGCACCTCGCTCTGCGACAACGCCGCGCTCCTCAGCGCCCTCACCAACGACGTCGGCTTCAACCGCATCTTCCTCGAGCAGCTCGACGGCCGCCTCGTCGCGGGCGACGTCCTCGTGTGCCTGAGCGTTCACGGCGGCTCAGGGGCCGACCGCGCCGGCCCCTGGTCGCAGAACCTCGTCGCCGCCGCGGATTTCGCGAAGCGGTCCGGCGCCAAGGTGGTCGCGCTCGTCGGCTACGACGGCGGCGCCCTGCGCCAGATGGCCGACGCGAGCGTCGTCGTGCCGAGGACGCGGGCCGGCTACACGTCGACACCGCACGTGGAGGGCTTCCACGAGGTCTACCACCACCTGATCTGCGAGCGGCTCCTCCAGCTCGTGGCCGAGAGCTGAGCGCCGCGTGGCGAGGCGCGGGATCGTGCTCGACCGCGACGGCACCCTCATCGACGTGGTGCGCGATCCGGAGCTCGGCGTGGTCGTGACGGCGTTCCACCCGGACCAGATCCGCGTCCTGCCCGGCGTGATCGAGGGCCTGCGGCGCCTGTCGGACGCGGGGTTCCTGCTCGCGATCGCGACCAACCAGCCGGGCGCGGCGAAGGGGCAGGTCCCCTGGGCGGCGATCGAGCGCACGAACCGCGCGCTCGTCGACGGCCTGCGCGAGGCGGGCGTCGCGATCGCGGCGCTCGCGGCGTGCCCGCATCACCCCGAGGGCGGCCCGGGCGGCGATCCCGCGCTGATCGGCCCCTGCGCGTGCAGGAAGCCGGAACCCGGCATGCTCACGTCGATCGCGCGCGATCTCGATCTCGACGTCGCGGCGAGCTGGATGATCGGCGACGCGCCGAGCGACGTCGCGGCCGCGCGCGCCGCGGGCATGCGGGCGGGGCTGCTCCTCGATCGACGCCGCTGCGAGCTGTGCCCGCTCCGGGGCGAGGCCGAGCTCCCCTGCCCCGATCGCGCCGCGCCGCGCCTCGACCTCCTGGCCGCGGAGATCCTCGCCGCGCCGATCGGCTAGCTACTTCGGCGCGAGCGGGCCCACGAGCTCGGCGACGCGCCTCGACAGCGGGGGCTGGTTGTCGCCGCGCTTCGAGAGCGGGACCCCCTCGGGCGAGAGGCGAAGGCACGGCTCCGCGACGAACATGGCGAACGAGACGTACTCGTACAGCCACTGCGAGAGCGTCGCCTCCGCCGGCTCGGGCCCGGCGATGAGCGCCGCGTTCTCGACGAGCCGCACGGGATCGAACGTCCCGTCCGCCGCCGGCCCCGCCCCGCGGAAGAGCGCGTCGTAGATCCCCGCGCCCGCGACGAACGCGGCGAGCTGCCACCGCACCTCGTCGCCCCGCTGCGCCGCGTCGACGGCGCCGTGGATCGACGCGATCGCCTCGTTGAAGAGCGCGATGCTGGCCGCGGCGCCCGTCGGCCCCGGCGCGCGCACCGCGATCCGGCCGGACTGCGCGAGCTGGAAGAGCGCCCGCGTCGCCTCGAACTCCCCCTGCCCGAGCGCGCGCGCCACGTCCGCGACCGAGCGCTGGCCGTCGACCGCGTCGTACACCGCGCGGAGCTCTGGCGGTGGCGCGCCGCGGTCCGGTACGCGCGCGGGCACGTGCTGGTCCGACGGGATCCGCTCGCGGAAGTAGCGCATCTCGTCCATGCGGCGCACCGCCTCCAGGAGCAGCGCGTGCACGGGGAGGTTCTGGCGGCTCGCGAGCTGCTCCTCGTCGAAGCCCGCGAGGAAGTAGAACATCCCCTCTCCCGCGAGGAGCACCCGGTAGGCGATCTCCTCCGCCTGGGCGCTGAGGAGCTGGTACAGCCGCTCGCGCGACACGAAACCGAGCTTCACCGCCACCTCGCCGAAGCGCGCGTCCGGCGCCGCGGCGGCGAGCGTCGCGTCGACCTGCTCGCGGGAGAGCGCGCCGTAGCGGTAGAGCACCTCGCCGATGCGGTCGCCCTCGACGCTGGAGCGCGCGGCGACCGCGTTGCCGGGCTCGAAGAACAGCGACCGGCTCGCCGCGCCGTCGATCACGACGAGCTCGCCGCGCCACCCCGCCTGCCCGATGAGGGACACGACGTCGCACAGCGCGCCCGGCCCCGAGATCTGCCCGGCGAGCCGGAGGGCCGCGCCGGCGCCCGCGTCGCGCGGCGCCTCATCGCGCGGCGCCTCGTTGCCCACGTGGCGCATCACGACGAGGTGGTCGGGCGACGGCAGGAGCTGGAACACCCCCTGCCGCGCGCGCAGGCGCTTGCTCGCGTCCAGGTCGACGGGGTGAACCGTGCCGGTCGCGTCGACGCGCACGAGAGAATGGTGCTCTTCCGTCATCGTCGCGATTTCTAACCCAGCGCCCCGAGGGCGGCCACGGCGGGCCGCTGGCGCGCCATGTCATCGGGCTGCCGCGCGCGGCGTGCTACCGTCCTGCCGTGACGCCCCCTCCGGATCACGACGGCGGCGCGCCCGCCGCGCGCGGCGCCCGCGACGACACCCCGGCATCAGCGGACGAGCTCGACGCGCGCCTCGCGGCGGCCCGCTACATCTCCGATCCCGCGACGTCGCTCGCGCTCTGGCTCGCCCTGCGGATGCACCGGCCGCTCCTGCTCGAGGGGCCGGCGGGCGTCGGCAAGACCGACCTCGCCCGCGCCGCGGCCGAGGCGCTCGGCCGCGGGCTCATCCGGCTCCAGTGCTACGAGGGGCTCGACGAGGGGAAGGCGCTGTACGAGTGGGACTACGCGAAGCAGATGCTCTACACGCAGCTCCTGCGCGACGCCGTCGCGAAGGAGATCGCCGGCGCGGCGAGCCTCTCCGAGGCCGCGCGCGCCATCGCGGGGAGCGAGGCGTCGTTCTTCAGCGAGCACTTCCTGATCGCGCGCCCGCTCCTCGCGGCGCTCCGCAGCGCCGCGCCCGTCGTCCTCCTCATCGACGAGGTCGACCGCGCCGATCCGGAGTTCGAGGCGTTCCTGCTCGAGGTGCTCTCCGAGATGCAGGTCACGATCCCCGAGCTCGGCACCGTCCGCGCCGCGCACCCGCCGCTCGTCCTGCTCACGACGAACGCGACCCGCGAGATGACCGAGGCGCTGCGCCGCCGCTGCCTGCACGCGTTCCTGGACTACCCGCCGCCGTCGCGCGAGGTGGCGATCCTGAAGATCGCGCTCCCCGGAATCGAGGCCCGCCTCGCCGCGCAGATCGTGGCGTTCGTCGGCGCCCTGCGGGCCATGGACCTGCGGAAATCCCCGGCCATCAGCGAGACGATCGACTGGGCCCGCGCGCTGCTCCTGCTGGGGAAGCGCGCGATCACCCCGGAGGTCGCCCGCGACACGCTCGGCGTCCTGCTCAAGCACCAGGGCGATCGCGGCGACGCGGAGGCCAGGCTCGGCGCCCTGGCGCGGGCCGCCGAGCAGGCGGGCGCGGGCGAGCCGGCTACCTGAGCTCGGCCACCTTCTCGCCGAACAGCTTCTCGAGCCGCCCGAGCATGGCGTCGTTCGGCTCGACGCGGAGATCGCGCCCCAGCGACAGCACCGCCTCCGCCCCGTCGTCGAGCTGGATCACGAGCTGCACCGGGCACACGCCCGGGCTCGCCCGCAGGAGCGCCCCGAGCCGATCGATGTGCTCGCGCCTGGCGATGCGCGACTTCAGCGTGATCGCCACGCTCCGGGTCTGCGCGAGGATCGCGTCGGACAGCGGCTGCACCTCGTCGAGCAGGAGGGTCGGCTCGCGCGGCGCGGACTCGGCCTCCTCGGCCCCCTCCTCCACCATCGGGAAGCTGACCTTCCCCGAGATCAGGACCGGCTCGCCCCGGTTCAGGAGCTCGCCGAAGGCCTCGATCTGCTTCTCGCGCACCTTGACCTCGACCCGGCCCGCCGTGTCCTCGAGCACGAAGAACGCGATCTTGCCGCCGCCTCCCTTGAAGATGCGCTCGCGGTAGCCCTCGACCATCCCGCCGACGCGCACCCTGGACCACGGGTCCATGCTGGCCAGCGCGCTCACCGCGGTCACGTCGAAGCGGTTCATGTCCACGCCGTACCGATCGAGCGGGTGCCCCGAGACGTAGAACCCGAGCGACTGCTTCTCGCGCGAGAGCGTCTCGCGCAGGTCCCAGTCCTCCGCCATCGGGTAGTCGTCGAGCCGCACCTCGTTCTTGGACGCGACCGCCGCGAACAGGCCGATCTGCGCGCTGTTCCGCTCCTTGCTCGCGCTGCGCGAGCGCTCGAGCGCCCGGTCGATCCCGGCGAACGCGCGCGCCCGTGAGATGCCCCGCGCCTGCAGGCTCGCGTCGAACGCGCCGCACTGCACGAGCGCCTCGAACACCCCCTTGTTGACCCGCCGCGGATCGACGCGCTCGGCGAAGTCGAACAGATCCGCGAACGCGCCGCCCGCCTCCCGCGCCTCGAGGATCGCCTCGAGCGCCGACTCGCCGACGCCGCGGATCGCCCCCATCCCGAAGCGGATCTTCGGATCGTACGGGTCCCTCATCCGCGAGCCGCCGCGCCGCGTGCCGGTCACGCGTTTGCCGTTCGTCCCCGGCTTCGCGCTGTAGACGACGGTGAAGTCCGTCTTGGACTCGTTGATCTCGGGCGGCAGGATCTCGACGCCCCACGCGCGCCCCTCCGCGATGATCCGCACGACCTTCTCGATCTTGTCGCGGTCGGCCGTCATGAGCGCGCACAGGAACTCGACCGGGTAGTGCGCCTTCAGGTAGGCCGTCTGGTACGTGAGCAGCGCGTACGCGGCCGAGTGGCTCTTGTTGAAGCCGTACCCCGCGAAGTACTCGAGGAGCCCGAAGATGCGCTCGGCGTCCTCCGCCTTCACGCCGTTCTTCAGCGAGCCGTCGACGAACGTCGCCTTCTGCTTCGCCATCTCCTCGGGCTTCTTCTTGCCCATGGCGCGCCGGAGCAGGTCGGCGCCGCCGAGCGTGTAGCCCGCGAGCTTCTGCGCGATCTGCATGACCTGCTCCTGGTAGACGATAACGCCGTACGTCGGCTTGAGGAGCTCGTCGACGAGCGGGTGCATCTTCTCGATCGGCTTGCGGCCGTGCTTGCAGTCGACGAAGTCCTTCACCATGCCGGTGCCGAGCGGCCCGGGCCGGTAGAGCGCCACGGCGGCGACGATGTCCTCGAAGGCGTCCGGCTTGAGGTCCTTGAAGAGCTGCTGCATGCCGCTCGACTCGAGCTGGAACACGCCGGTGGTCTCGCCCGACTGGAGGAGCGCGTACGTGGCGCCGTCGTCGAGCGGCACGGTGTTCACGTCGAACCGCGCGCCCTCCTTCCCGGCGCGGTCCGGCCGCGCGTTCACGAGCCGCACCGCGATGTCGATGACGGTGAGCGTCTTCAGCCCGAGGAAGTCGAACTTGACGAGGCCGGCCAGCTCGGCGTCGTCCTTGTAGTACTGCGTGACGAGCTGCTCGCCGTTCTTGAAGCACGGGACGTGATCCCAGAGCGGCCCCTCGCTGATCACGACGCCGGCGGCGTGCATGCCGGCGTGCCGCGTCAGGCCCTCGAGCTTCTGCGCCTGCTTCAGGAGCTCCGCGACCGTGGGGTCGCTCTCCTTGAGCGCCTTGAGCTTCGGCTCGATCTCGAGCGCCTCGGGGATCGTGTACATGATCCCCGGGCTCTTCTGCGGGATGAGGCTCGCGATCTTCTGCGCCTCGTTCGCGGGGAACGCCATCGCCCGGGCGACGTCCTTGATCACGCTCCGCGCCTTGAGCTCGTGGAACGTCGCGATCTGCCCGACGGACGGCTTGTCCGCCTCCTTGCTGTACTTCTTCGTGACGTACGAGATGACCTCGTCGCGCCGGTCCATGCAGAAGTCGACGTCGAAGTCGGGCATGCTGACGCGCTCCGGGTTCAGGAAGCGCTCGAACAGCAGGTTGTAAGGGAGCGGATCGAGATCGGTGATCTCCATCGCGTAGGCCACGAGCGAGCCCGCGCCCGATCCGCGGCCCGGCCCGACCGGGATGCCGTGGTCCTTGGCGTATTTGATGAAGTCCCAGACGATGAGGAAGTAGCCCGGGAAGTCCATCTGCACGATGACGTTCAGCTCGACGTCGAGCCGCGCCCGGTAGACCGCCTCATCCACCTTCCGGCCGGTCCGCGCGATCTGGGCGAGCCGCTTCGTGAGCCCCTCGTGCGCCACGTGCCGGAAGTACGACCCGGTGTCGGCGAACCCGCTCGGCAGCGGGAACGTCGGCAGCATCGGCTTGCCGAGCTTCAGCTTGAGCGCCGAGCATCGCTCGGCGATCTCGAGCGTCGACCGGACCGCCTCCGGAAAGTCGCGGAAGAGGTGCGTCATCTCGTCCGCGGGCTTGAGGAACATCTCGAAGCTGCCGTGGTGCGCCTCGCTCGCCTCTGCGAACGTCCGGTTGGCCGCGATGCAGGACAGGTAGAGCTGCCCCTCGCCGTCCTCGCGCGCGCCGAAGTGCGCGTCGTTCGTCGCGACCAGCGGCAAGCCCAGGTCCCCCGCCGCGCGCGCCAGGATCCCGTTGAGCACCGACTGCTCGACCAGCCCGTGGTCCTGCAGCTCGACATACAGGTTGCCCGGCGCGAAGCAGTCCCTGAGCCGGCTGAGCGCCTCGCGCCCCTCCTCCTCGCCCTGCTCGAGGATCCGCTGGGCGACCACGCCGCCCATGCACCCGGTCAGGCCGATGAGCCCCGCGCTGTGCTGCGCGACCATGTCGAGCCGCACGCTCGGCGCGAGCCCGCTCGCGGGATCGACGTGCCCCTGCGAGACGATGCGGACGAGGTTCTTGTAGCCCTCCTCGGACGTCGCGAGCAGCACGAGGTGATCGACCGGCGTCTCGTCCACGCCCGAGCGCGACACCTGCCCCGCGGACGCGCCCCAGCTCCGCGCGACGTTCACCTCGCAGCCGATGATCGCGCCGATGCCCTGGTCCTTGCAGGCCTTGTAATGCTGAATCGCCCCGAACATGTTCCCATGGTCGGTCAGGGCGACCGCCCGCATTCCCAGCGACTTGGCGCGCGCGGCCAGGTCCTTGATGCGCAGCGCGCCGTCGAGGAGCGAGTACTGCGAATGCACGTGGAGGTGGATGAACTCAGCGGTCACAGCAGGCTTCCAGGTGGCTTCTCATGGCGGGGTGAATCGGGAAAGACCGGGAATCAGGGAGCACGGAAGACGGAATTGACAGGCATCTGGACGACCGACCAGCGCTTGCTTTCGCCCTCACATATAGCGCATTGCGCAGCGGGGATCGTCCTTGATGAGGCGCGCAGGCCGGCGCTAGCATGTGCGCGCACTTGAGAGCACTTGCCTGATCCGGGGTGGGGTTTCCAGAAAGTGAGGTCGATGATGCGTCATTCCCGTATCGCCGTCGCGGTTTATCTCGCGACGGCGCTCCTGTCTGTTGCCGGGTGCGGCTCCGATCCTGCGGATCCTGCGGAAGACCCCGTCGTCGCCCCCGGTCAGCCTCCTCCGCCTGGACCGGCGCAGCCCGGCGACGGCGAGGGCGTCGCGTTCGGCATCGACCGGCTCTTCCTCGGTGACACCGATCGCGACGGGAAGAAGATGGCCGGGAGCTGGAAGCAGTACGGCTTCAACCTCGACGGCAAGGTGTCCAGCACCGTATCGCAGGACCTGTGCAAGCCGGTCGACGGCACCCCCCCCTCCGAGGTGTATCCGGACGGTGTCAACGGCATCGACAACTCCTTCGGAAACAAGCTCGTCAGCCTCATCGCCAACTTCCTGACGGACCCGTCGACCCGGGTCACCGACGCGATCGCCAACGGGGATTTCACGGTGATCTTCAAGCTCGACGGCCTCGGCGACCAGCCGTCGTACAACCCGCTCACCGCGAAGCTCTACGGCGGCGCCACGCTCGGCGCGGCGCCCGTGTGGAACGGGAGCGACAAATGGCCCGTCGTCCCGGAGCTGCTCGAGGACGCGCAGGACATCGAGAGCGCCAAGGTCGTGTTCCCGGCCAGCTACGTCGTCGACAACACGTGGGTGTCGGGCCCGGAGTCCCAGGTCAGCTTCAAGCTGAACCTGACCTTCTCGGGCACCACGATCGGCCTCACGATCCGCAACGTGCGGATCGCGATGGATCTCGCGCCCGATCACAAGTCGGTGGTCAAAGGCACGATCGCGGGCGTGCTCGAGACGGCCGTCCTCGCCGAGGAGCTGCGCAGCGTGATCGGCGCAGTCCAGCCGGGCGTCTGCGAGGGCTCGGGGATCGAGACGATCCTCGACCAGGTCCGCCGCGCGTCGGACATCATGAAGGATGGCAGCCAGGATCCGAGCCAGGAGTGCGATGCCATCTCCATCGGCATCGGGTTCACGGCAAAGCAGGTCCAGCTCGGCGAGATCGCGCCCCCTGCCACGACGACGGGCGTGCCGTGTGGGGAAGGCGGCGATGGCGGGGGCGGCGGCGGCGCGGGCGGCGACGGCGCGGGCGGTGAGGCCGCAGGCGGCGGCGGCGCAGGCGGCGCGGGCGGTGAGGCCGCAGGCGGCGGCGGCGCGGGCGGCGCGGGCGGAAGCGCCGGCTGAGCACGGCGCGCTCTCGAGCCCTCTCTGCGGCTCGATGATCCGGAGCCCTCGCCCAGGGCTCCGAGGGCCCATCCCTCTGGGGCGCCCCCCGGGTGCCCTCCCTCATCCTACCAACCCGCCTGTTGCGCGCGAGCGGCTCACGCTGCTCGGTCCGCTTGCGTCCTTCGCGCCGCTCGCGCCGCTCGCGCCGTTTGCGACGTTCACGTTCGTTCACGCGATTCACGAAGATCGTGCTCGCCGATGAGCCATCGCGCGCCCTGCGAGCGTCTCTAGGAACGACCCCGCCCGTCCAGGGTACGCGCGCAGCGAGAGCGGCCTCGGCCGCGTCTTTTGTCGGTCCGTCCGCTTGCGCGGGTCCACGGCGGCGACCTCTTCCCGGTTTCGTTCGTCCTGACTTTTCGCTAGAAGGCGGCGTCGCTTCGATGCGTCCACCACGCAAATGCCCGACGGCGGTGAAGATTCATGGCGAGCTGCCGTCCAAGCGCGTCAGCCCGGCGGGTTGCCGACGCGAGCCCTGGCTCGTGCCCTCAGAGGAGAACAACGTCCATGCGTAGATACGTCGCTTCCGTTCTGTGCGCCGTGATGATGGTTGGCACTGCCGCCGTGACGGCGGGTTGCACGGCCAGCGCCTCGTTCAACGCCGGCAGCAAGGAGCCGGCCCCGCCTCCGCCCCCGCCCAAGGAGGAGCCGAAGCCCGAGCCGCCGAAGGAGGAGAAGAAGCCCCGCCCGCGCTTCAAGATGACCTTCAAGCTGAAGGGCAACCAGGTCGAGCTGCCCGGGCCGGTCGTCTTCGAGACGAACAGCGACAAGCTCCTGCCTGAGAGCGACGAGGTCCTCAACATCGTCGACGACTTCCTGAAGCAGCGGAAGGACGTCAGCCTGCTCCGCATCGAGGGCCACACCGACTCGGACGGCGACGACGCGCTGAACCAGACCCTGTCGGAGAAGCGCGCGATGTCGGTCGCCCGCTGGCTCGTCGCGAAGGGCCACGACTGCAAGCGCTTCATCGCCGTCGGCTTCGGCGAGTCCAAGCCGGTCGCCGACAACAACACGCCCGACGGCAAGGCCCAGAACCGCCGCACCGGGTTCTTCATCGCGGCCGTCGAGGGCAAGGCGGTCGACAAGCAGCCGGTGGACGGCGGCGGCAAGGTCGCCGGCGATCCCTGCAAGTGACGCGCTCCGCCGGGCGCGCATCGGACGGCGCGCGTGCGCTCGGCGCGCGCACGCCGCCCAAGCCCGCGCGCTCGGCGCGCTGACAGCGGATAGACCCCGCCGGCGCGCAGCGCCTTTTCCTGGCGCGCCGGCGGCCGGTTCCGTCCCCTCGTCCTTCTTTCTTGCCTCCCCCACCATCTTCACTATCCGTAGTCCTCCACGACATGCGGAGACGCCACGACATGCCCCTCGGTCGCCTCCTTGGCGCCGCCGTCCTCTTCGTCGGCCTCCTCGGTTGCGATCCCGGGCCGGGCGACGTCCGCGAATGGACGCCGGCCGATCACGATCCGCCGAGCCCCAACGAGAACCAGGGCGGCAAGGTCGCCGCTCGGCCCGTCGCCTCGAACGAGACCGATCCGGGGCTCATCGAGCTCGCCTGGCAGCGGAACTGCTCGAGCTGTCACGGGAGGGCCGGCCGCGGCGACGGACCGCAGGGGCCGATGGTCCGCGCCCCCGACCTGACCGACGCGGCGTGGCAGGAGCGGGTGACCGACGCGCAGGTGGCGGAGACGATCAGGAAGGGCAAGAACAAGATGCCCGCCTTCGATCTGCCGCAGCAGGTCATCGACGGCCTGGTGAAGCGGATCCGCACGAACCGCGCCGCCCGCTGAAGCCCATGAGCTCGCCTCCCCGGGCACGACTCGACCCCGATCCGGACGAAGCGCCGGTCCCTGACCAAGCCCCGGTCGAGCCGGCCCCGCGGCCCGCCTGGATGAAGCGCCTCGCCCCCGCGATCCTCGTCGCGGGCGCGCTGCTCGCGGGGAGCGTCCTCTTCAAGGGGCTTCCCGAGGAGCGGGAGATCGAGCTGCGCCTCGACGACGCATCGACCGTCGTGCAGCTCGACGTGACCTGGACGGACCGGTCTTCTGCGGACGGCGCGATCGATGTCGCGCCGGTCCATGGCAGCTCGTGGCGCTTCGCCCAGGGGACGGCGCCGCGGGCCGTCCTCACGAAGGTGCGGCTCCCGGACGGCGTCTATCAGCTGGAGATCGCCGTGGGCAGGACGCGCGGGCGCGACGTCACGAGCCGGGCGGTGACGCTCGGCGACGCGTCCCGGATCACCTTCCCCGTACGCTGAACGGCTCTCCGCCCGAGCTGGACGGATGCCACTGCACAACCGTGGTCGGCCGGCGCACGAGACCGTTGACTCCCGGAAACTGACAAGCCAGGCAGGGCCGTGAGTTGGAGGCGTGTCCCTCAGGCACCACCTCGCGTCCGGCGGGCCGCGCCCCACCCCTGAAGAAACAGCTCCGACTTCGATAACAAGCCATCGTTTTCATTGAGCTTTTCTTGTGGCCACTGCCGGCAGTTCGAGTGGGAATGGAAAGTGAGAACGAATTCCCTTGATGCGTTCCCCCCGAAGCCGCTACTTCTTGGCCCGCAAAAGCAGGGCGTGGCACCTTATCCTACAACGACTTACACGCTCTGTCCGGGACGACCGTGATGCATCGTGGTGCCCCCCCCGGAGGGAGCGACCATGCGGCTCGACCAGTGCCGCTGGAGGCGGAGAAGGAGAACCGATGAGGATCACCCCGTGGTATCTGGCTGCGCTCGCCCCGTTTGCTGCCATTGGTTGCAGTGGCGCCTACCTCGGCCACGCTACCGTCGTCGCGTTGACGATCGGCATCTTCCTCGGCACTCTGTCGCTCGGTCGCACCCCGAGCTCTCGCCCTGCCCCGCCGAACGCCCCTGTCTCCTGACTTTCTCTCCCAGCGGTCGCCTGCTGCGCGTCGACGCGACGGTCTCTCGGGCTGCCGGCGACCCTGGCGCTACCGCTCGGGGAGCGTGAGGTCATGACGCACGACGCTTCCGTCGGCCGACTCAAGCGGCTCGAAGAGTTCACGCTCATGGACCTCGAGTCCGTGCACCTCATCCTGCGCGGCGAGTCCGTCATCGACTGGCGGAGGCTCAACCTCGAGAGCGAGCAGGCCGCGCGCGAGCTCCTCCTCGCGCAGGAGTTCCGGCCGGACGAGCCGGGGGATCGCGCCCACCTCGAGAGCGTCAAGAACGAGGCGGTCGCGTACCTGCGCCGCCACTTCGAGTTCCCGATCCCGAGCCCGGTCGCGCGCGCGTCGGTCGAGGAGATCCTGATGCTCGCCTCGGGCAAGGGCCACCGTCAGCTCTGCGCCTGCACGATCCTCAAGGCGATGCACATCATCCATCACCTGGCCGGGCGCGAGCTCCTCTTCTCGATCCCGATGTCGGACCAGGACGTCTTCCACCTCGTCGAGGAGAAGGTCTACCGGGTGATCGGCGGCATGCTCGCGGCGGGCTTCCCGATCACCGAGTTCATCGGCGGGCGGAAGAACAAGGACTCGCTCTACACGAAGCTGCTCTCGAAGACCGACACGACCGCGGCGGCCATCTACGACAAGCTCCGTTTCCGCATCGTCTGCCGCACCGTGGACGATCTGCTCCCCGTGCTCCTGTACCTCTCGGAGCGCCTGTTCCCGTTCAACTACGTCGTGCCCGGCGAGAGCACCAACACGATCCTGCGGTTCCGGAGCTACTGCGAGACGCGCCCCTTCCTCCTGCCGATGCTCGAGGCGCTGCAGACCGACGTCGACGACGGGCTGACGGCCGGCGACAACAGCTTCAGCGATCGGAGCTACCGCGTGATCCACTTCGTCGTGGATCTGCCGGTGCGCCTCCCCGCCGAGATCCTCGACATGGCGCCGCCCGCGGCCTGGGCGCTCGGGCCGATCATCTTCGTGCTCTGCGAGTTCCAGCTCATCGACCGCGAGACCGAGGCGGCGAACGAGGTCGGCGATGCGAGCCACGCCCGCTACAAGGAGCGGCAGAAGCACGCCGTGATGCGTCGGCTCAAGCTCGGCGTGCGCTCCACGCGCGACCCGGTGAGCGGCGGACCGAAGCGCGATCGCTAGGCGCCAGGGGCCGTGCGCGACGGAATCCCCCAGAGCTCCCGCAGGAGCTGTGGGGTGGGTCCGTGGTCGAAGCAGCGCTTGGAGCAGGGAGGCGGAGCCGCTGCGACGCCGGGAGCAGTCGAGCGGTCGGAGCGGAGCCGCGGAGCGAGCCGCCTGGGCGGCGGCGGGCGGCGCGTCGACGGGGCGTGTCCCCTCAACGACGCCGCCGGGCGAGCGAGCTCAGATGCGGGCCTTCAGCGCGTCGCGATCGAGGACGACGATCCGACGGCGGTCGATCTCGATCACCCCCTTGCGGCGGAGGTCGCCGAGGGTGAGCGTGACGGTCTCGCGCGTGGAGCCGATCATGCTCGCCATCTCCTGATGGGTGAACGGCGCGGAGATGAGGACCCCGCGCGGATCGGGGATGCCCCAGCGCGTCGCTGCCTTGAGCAGGAACTCACAGAGGCGGGCCTCCACGTTGCGGAAGAGCATCGAGGCAAGGCGCTCCTCGGTGTCGGTATGGCGCTCGACCAGCGTGGTCACGATCGCGGCGGCGAAGTTGGCGTCGCTCGCCATCAGGTTCCGCACCGTCGCCAGCGGGACGATGAGCGCCTCGACGTCCTCCGTGGCGATCGCGCTCTCCCGGTGCGCGGTGACGCCGCCGAGCGCCGCCTCGCCGAGCACGTCGCCGGCCCCTCTGTACCCGAGCGACAGGCTGCGCCCGTCGCTCATCCCTCGCACCAGCCGGACGCGGCCGAGGCTGAGCATCGCGAGGGCGGTCGCGGCGTCGCCCTGCGTCACCAGGTGACGCCCCTTCGCGACGCGCTGGATGGTCCCCCCGTCGGCCAGCGCCGCCTGCGTGGCCGGGGATGCCGCGTTGCCGATCGCGCCACGCCGGACAACCCGACGTTTGCGCGAATCCAGGTCGAGTCCACCGTCGTTTCCGAGCGCGCCAGGCTGAACCCTGACGCTCCGTGCCATCGCATCCTTACCCATCATCATCGCGGCTGCTCCTGCGGTTTGCGGTGTCGCGGTCCTGCTGTTTCCGGGAGGCCCCACCGGCCGGGCGGCTCCGACTTTCACCGGAACCCTCCTACTTGCGTTGACATCCCCGAGACGCGGCCCGTACCTTTCGGTTTGAGCCGGGCACGCCCCGTGAATGAACCCCTGCACGGGGGAGCCAGTTCGACCGCTCCTCCAGCTACGGACGTTGGATGCGCCTCTTTAGCGGCAAAATTACTCCTCTCACAGAAGAAATCGTCCGCGCGCTCGTGGACAACCGCGATATCGAGTGCACGTCGAAGAAAGAGGTCGCGCTCGACATCGAGTCGGTGTTCACGAGCTACCTGAACGCCGACCGTGAAGCGACCGAGCGGGCCAAAGAGATCCTCCAGGCGCGCGGGCTCCCCCAGGGCGAGTTCAACCGGGTCAAGCGCCTGGCCGCGGAGCAGAAGGGGATCAAGACAGGCGAGGAAACGATGGATTATCTCCTCGACCAGCTGCTCGAGATGCTCATGCACTCGAACAACGTCGAGGAGGTCTTCGTCGAGGACCACGACCTGCGGCGCCGGATACGGCCTGTCCTCCGGAAGTACCTCGAGATGGACGAGGCGCTCGACACCGAGGTGCGCGGCAAGCTCCGCCATGTACAGGAAGGCTCCCGCACCTGGGAGATCGAGTACCAGCGGGTCATGGGCGAGATCCAGCGGCGCAAGGGGCTCGTGTAGACCCCTCCGCGCCGGGCGGACGAGCTCCTGCGACGCGAGCTAGCGAGCGATCGCGGCCCTCACCCCTCGAGCAGCCGCCCGAACGGCTCGCGTCGAGGCAGATCGTTCCTGGGGAGCTTCGGTGGGACAAGGACGCACTGCCCCCGACTGGACCCACCATGGAACGTTCTGCCTGCCGGATCGGGCCTCGTCGTGGTACCGGAGGACATCATGAGCTGGATTCCGAAGGTCGAGGCGAAGCGGCACTTCTGTCATAAATGCAAGAACGAGCTCATCTTCGAGGTGAAGCTCCAGCGCGCGGACACCTGCCCGCACTGCGGCGTCGACCTCCACTGCTGCAGGAACTGCGAGAACTGGGACCCGGCCGCGCACAACCAGTGCAAGGAGCACATCGCCGAGTACATCCCGGACCGGGAAAGGGCGAACTATTGTACTTTCTTCACGTTCAAGAACGGCGTACCGGAGGATAACTCGAAGCGCATCGCCGACTCGCGCAGCAAGCTCGACAACCTTTTCAAGAAGAAGTAGGCGCCCGCTAGGGGAGCACGCACATGTCCACGCCTCGCTACTTGGTCACCGGCGGTGCCGGTTTCATCGGAAGCAACCTCGTCGTGGCGCTGACCGCCGCAGGGGAGCGGGTCCGCGTCCTCGATAACCTGGCGACGGGCCGATGGGAGAACCTCGACGGGCTCCCGCACCAGTCGCTGATCGAGCGGATCACCGGGGACATCCGGGACGCCGCGGCGGTCGCGGACGCGGCGAAGGGCGTCGAGGTCGTTCTCCACCAGGCCGCGCTCGGCTCGGTCCCGCGCAGCGTCGAGACGCCGGTCGAGTCGAACGCCGTCAACGTGGGCGGCACGGTCACGGTGCTCGACGTGGCGCGGCGGCAGGGCGTGCGCCGCGTGATCTTCGCCGCGTCGTCGAGCGCGTACGGCGAGACGCCGGTGCTCCCGAAGCACGAGGCGATGGAGCCGATGCCGCTGTCGCCGTACGCGGTCACGAAGCTCGCCTGCGAGCATTACATGAAGGTCTTCGCGGGCATCTACGGCATCGAGACGCTGAGCCTGCGTTACTTCAACGTCTTCGGGCCGAACCAGACGCCGGACGGCGCCTACGCCGCCGCGATCCCGCGGTTCGTCGACGCCGCCCTCCAGAACCGGCCGATCCCGATCTACGGCGACGGCGAGCAGACGCGCGACTTCTGCTTCATCGAGAACACCGTCTCCGCGAACCTGCTCGCCGCGACGTCGCCGAAGAAGTTCAAGGGCGAGATCATCAACATCGCCGGCGGGCGCAGGATCGGGCTGAACGAGCTCTGCAAGGAGATCTCGCGGGTGCTCGGGCGGGACGTGGCGGTCGAGCACCTCCCGCCGCGCGCGGGCGACATCCGCCACTCGCTCGCCGACATCTCGCGCGCGGGCGAGCTCATCGGGTATGCGCCGCGCGTGCGGTGGGAGGACGGCATCGCGCCGACCGTCACGTACCTGAGGACGCTGCGCGAGAAGGGCCCCGCCGCCGCGTCGGCGACGGTCACGTGCGGCAACGTTCCGCTGCCCAAGGCCCAGGCGGCCGCGGACACCGGGCACCAGGCGAGCTAGGTAGACGGAGCGGCTCGTGCGGAGCATGACCGGCTTTGGGCTCGGTGACGCTTCGCTCACCGAAGGACGCGTCGTCGCCGAGATCCGCTCGGTGAACCAGCGCTTCCTCGACGTGCGCGCGCGGCTCCCGCGCGAGCTCGTCGACCTGACGATGTTCGCCGAGCAGGTGGCGCGGGAGCGCCTGCGTCGGGGGCGCATCGAGATCATCGTGCGCACCGAGGGCGCGGTGCTGGCCCCGAGCACGCTCGACAAATCGAAGGCGCGCGCGGCGTTCCGCGCGCTCGCCGAGCTGCGCGACGAGCTCGCGCCGGGCGCGGACGTGCCGCTGTCGCTGCTCTGCGCCGTGCCGGACCTCTTCGCGCCCGCCGGGGGCCACGAGATCGCGACCGTCCGCGGCGCGCTCAAGCTCGCGATCGAGCGGGCGATCGACGCGATGGAGGGCATGTGCCACCGCGAGGGCGAGGCGCTCGCGTGCGACATGCGCGGGCGCGTGGACACGCTGCGCGCGCTCGCCGCCGAGGTCGTGGCGCGCGCGGACGACGCGCGCGAGGCGCTCCGGCGGCGGCTGCGCGAGCGCGTCGAGCGCCTGCTCCACGGCGTCGACGCCGGCTTCGAGGCGCCGCGCATCGAGGCCGAGGTGATGCTGCTCGCGGAGCGCAGCGACATCACCGAGGAGATCACCCGCCTGCGGAGCCACCTCGACCAGTTCGGCGGCGCGCTCGCGGCGCCGGGCGGCGACCCCTGCGGAAGGAGGCTCGACTTCCTGCTTCAGGAGATGGTACGCGAGGCGAACACACTGGGCTCCAAGGCGCAGGACGCCGCCATCTCCCATCACGTCGTGGCGATGAAGGTGGAGCTCGAGCGCCTGCGGGAGCAGGTCCAGAACATCGAGTGACAGGAGAGCATGTCGACCGAAGCACCCAGTGACGACTTCCTCCTCCTCATCGTGTCGTCCCCGTCCGGCGCGGGGAAGACGACGCTCTGCGGGAGGCTGCGCAGCGAGTTCCCCGACCTGCGCTTCTCGGTCTCCCACACGACGCGGCGCCCGCGCCCGAACGAGGTCGACGGCCGCGAGTACCACTTCGTCGACCCGAGCACGTTCGAGCAGATGATCCGCATCGGGGCGTTCGCCGAGTGGGCCCGGGTGCACGATCACCTCTACGGCACGAGCCTGAAGGAGATCGAGATCGCGCGCGCCACCGCGCGCGGCGTCCTGTTCGACATCGACCACCAGGGCGCGCGGCAGATCAAGGCGAGCCTCCCCGAGGCGATCGCCGTGTTCATCCTGCCCCCGTCGCTCGCCGAGCTCGAGCGTCGCCTGCGCGGGCGCGGCACCGAGGACGAGCCCACGACGCTCAGGCGCCTCCGCAATGCGAAGGGGGAGATAGAGCACTACGGCTTCTTCGACTACGTGATCGTGAACGACGAGATCAACCGCGCCTACGAGCAGCTCCGGTCGCTCGTCTTCGCCGAGCGGTGCCGCCGGCAGCGGCGCGCAATGCTCTGCGAACGGCTGCTCGCGGAGCGGAGGTTCGAGCGATGAGCACCAGCGCGAGGCACGACGTGCTCGCCGTCATCGGCGGCAGCGGGCTCTATGAGATGGGGTGGCTGGAGGACGTCGAGGAGGTCTCGGTGTCCACGCCCTTCGGGCTGCCGAGCGACGTGGTGCTCCGCGGCCAGGTCAAGGGCGGCGACGCGACCGTGCTGTTCCTGCCGCGCCACGGGCGCGGGCACCGATTCTCGCCGTCGAACATCAACTACCGCGCGAACATCTGCGCGCTGAAGATGCTCGGCGCCACGCACGTGCTCAGCGTGAGCGCCGTGGGCTCGCTGCGCGAGGAGATCGAGCCGGGCGACCTCGTCGTGGTGGACCAGTTCATCGATTTCACGAAGCGCCGGACCTCGACGTTCTTCGACGATGGCCTGGTCGCTCACGTGCCGTTCGCCGATCCGGTGTGCCCGATCATGGCGGCCGCCGTCCACGATGCGGCGCGCGCCACCGAGGCGCGCGTCCACCGCGGCGGCACCTACGTGTGCATCGAGGGCCCGCAGTTCTCGACGCGGGCCGAGAGCCACATGTTCCGGTCGTTCGGCGCGCACGTCATCGGAATGACCAACCTGCCCGAGGCGAAGCTCGCGCGCGAGGCCGAGCTCCCCTACGCCACGCTCGCGCTCACGACCGACTTCGACTGCTGGCACGTATCGGAGGAGGCCGTGAGCGTCGAGGCGGTCATCACCGTGCTCAACCGCAACATCGTGCACGCGCGGAACGTCGCGAAGGCCCTCGCCCACGACCTCCCCGACGTGTCGCAGAGCCCCGCCCGCCACGCGCTGCAGAAATCCATCATGACCTCGGCCGGCGCGACGTCTCCCGACGCCCAGGCGCGGCTCGAGTGGCTCATCGGGCCTCGACAGAAGGCCGACTGAGCGCGGCCGGCGGCTGCGCCGGGGCCGCGCCCGCCCCCCAGGCGGCGCGGCGGGCGGCCTCGGTCGTCGCGGGCCGCAGCGCGGGCGGCGTCGCTGCGGCGCGGGCGGCGTCTCCGCAACGAGCGGCTAGCGGCTGCGCGCAAACCTGGTTAAGAGGCCCCCTGTGACGACCCCCTCCGCGATTCTCATCATCGGCTCGATGGCGTTCGATGACCTCGAGCTCCCCTCCGGCAACGCCAGGAACGTCGTGGGTGGCTCGGCCACCTACGCGTCGTTCGCCGCCTCCTGCTTTGCGCCGGTGCGCACGGTCGCCGTGGTCGGCGACGACTTCCCCGAGGAGACGCTCGCGGCGATGCGCGGCCGAGGCATCGCCGTCGAGGGCGTCGAGCGCGTCCCGGGCAAGACCTTCCGCTGGGCCGGGCGCTACGACGTGGATCTCATCCACCGCACGACGCTGGACACGCAGCTCAACGTGTTCGCGTCGTTCGCGCCGAAGCTGCCGGAGGCGTACCGCGACTCGCCCTTCGTCCTGCTCGGCAACATCCACCCCGCGCTCCAGCTCGACGTCCTCGAGCAGGTCCGCTCGCCGCGCTTCGTCCTCGCCGACACCATGAACTTCTGGATCGACGGTGAGCCGAAGGCGGTCGCGGCGATGCTGCGCCGCATCGACACGCTCGTGGTGAACGACGAGGAAGCGCGCTTGCTCTCGGGCAAGTACAACATCCGCCGCGCCGCGAAGGAGATCCTGTCCCGCGGCCCGCGCCGGCTGATCATCAAGCGAGGCGAGCACGGCGCGCTGCTCTTCGACGAGGACGGCGTGTTCGCGGCGCCGGGCTTCCCGCTCGAGGACGTCATCGATCCCACGGGCGCCGGCGACGCCTTCGCCGGCGGGCTCATCGGTTACCTCGCGTGCCAGCCGGAGATCACGCCCCTCGCGCTCCGGCGCGGCATGCTCCATGCGACCGCGACCGCCTCCTTCTGCGTCGAGGCGGTGGGAACGCAGCGGATCGCCACGGTGAGCCGGGCCGACATCACGGCGCGCCTGAGCGAGATCCGGGCGCTCTACGAGTTCGGCGCGAGCACGATGTGAAGCCCGCCGGGGGTGGGCGGCCGCGCGCGAGGGCTTGCCGCGTGCGGTCGCTGTTCACCTTCCAGCGCATAGCCGTGCTAGATGAACGTCAAAGTGAACATGAACCTCACCACCCGTACACTCGCAGGCATCGCCTTGCTGGCACCCCTCGTCGTCGGTTGCGCCGCCCGCACGGCGCCGTTCGACGAGATGGACAAGGCGCAGATCACGGTGCTCCGCCTCCAGGGGCAGGAGCTGGCCCCGACGCCCGTGGCGACGACCGGTGCCCCCACCCTCATCCCCGGGATCCCGCCCGAGCTCCAGCAGATGGGGCAGGCCGCTCTCCAGGGGCTGCAGCAGGCGCTCCCCGGCCTCATCCCGCCCAACCTGATCCCGGGGCAGACGGCCGCGGCGCCGGTGCTGCCGGCGCAGCCCCGCTTCAAGAACTTCGTCATCCTCCAGCAGCGCCAGCTCACGACCAGCGACATGGACGAGGAGCTCAAGGACCAGATCCTGGACGTCTTCGGCGACGAGGACAGCTTCACGGCGGATCGCGGCAACTGCTTCTACCCTGGCCTCGGCATCTCCATGGTGCGGCCGAACAACCCCACGCCGGTCGATCTGCTCGTCTCCTTCTCGTGCAACCAGGCCATGGGAGACGGCTTCCGCTGGCCTTATGGGGTCAACGGCTTCTCGCCCGAGACCCACCAGAAGCTCAGCGAGATCTACCAGCAGCTCTGGGGACAGCCGGTCCCGCCCGGCGCCTGATCGCTCGACGCCGACGGAGCGCCTCCTGGGCGGCGCCTTCGTGAGCTTTATCACATAGCGTTACCGCGGGATCCGGATGCTAGACTTGCTCGAGCTGTCCGAGATCCCGCGGTTCGGTCAGGAGGGCGCCGCACGAAGCCATGATCCCCCAACCTGAGCTGTTGCCGGGAAAGGAGCTCGGGCACTACGAGCTCCTCCTGCCCATCGCCCAGGGGGGAATGGCCACGGTGTGGGCCGCGCGCCGCAAGGGTCTTCGCGGCTTCCAGAAGACAGTCGCCATCAAGACGATGCTGCCGTCGCTCTCGGACGACCCCCAGTTCGAGACGATGTTCCTCGAGGAAGCGCGGCTCGCCTCGGGGATCCACCACCCGAACGTCGCCGAGATCCTCGACCTCGGGGAGCAGAACGACGTCCTCTACATCGTGATGGAGTGGGTCGACGGCGAGGCGCTGTCGGTCATCGCGCGGGCAGCGAACAAGAGCGGCGTCGCCATCCCGCTGCGCGTCGCGCTCCGCATCCTCAGCCGCGCGTGCCTCGGCCTGCACGCCGCGCACGAGCTCCGGGACCCGCAGAACGACGACCTGCTGCTCGGGCTCGTGCACCGCGACGTGTCGCCCCAGAACATCCTCGTGACGTACGACGGCCACGTGAAGCTCGTGGACTTCGGCGTCGCGAAGGCGACGAACCGGGCGCACAACGACACGACGGCGGGACAGATCAAGGGCAAGGTGCCGTACATGTCCCCGGAGCAGGCGCGGGGCGAGCGGGTCGACCGGCGCACCGACATCTTCGCCATGGGGATCGTGCTCTACAAGCTGACGACGGGGGAGCACCCCTTCACTGCGGAGAACGACCTCCTCACGCTGAAGCAGATCATCTCCCGGCCAGCGCTGGCGCCTCGCCTGAAGAACCCGGACTTCCCGGCCGAGCTGGAGCACGTGCTGATGACGTGCCTGCAGAAGGATCCGGACCGCCGTTACCAAACGATGCTCGAGCTGGAGAGCGCGCTGGAGTCCGTGCTGGCGAAGGAGCCGCCGGTGACGGACCACGACGTCGGGGCCTTCGTGCGCGGGCTGCTCGGGGAGCGCAACCAGCGCCGGCGCGCCGCGCTCCGCGACACGGTCCGCGCGCTGGACGAGCGCGCTTCCCGCCCGCCCGAGGTGATGCTCGTTCGCGACAGCATCAGCGAGTTCTTCTTCACGCAGCCCCCCCCGGGCCACCCGAACGCCGACGCCCCCACGCTCCGCGCGAGCGCTCCCTCGCTCGGCCGGCAAGTGCTGCCCTCGCTGCCGCAGAGCTCGCCGGGCCAGGAGACGCCGCTCGGTCCGATCGAGGTACCGGCGTCGCGACGACGCTCAGGGACGCTCGTCGCCGCGGTGGCGCTCGCGCTCGTCGCGGTGGTCGGCGCGGGGGTGATGTGGATCTGGCGACCGTCGCCGCAGGAGGTCTCGTCCGAGCAGATCATCATGCTCGCCGGCAGCGCGGCCGCGGTGGCAGCTGCCGCGACGACCGGCGCCCCGGCGAGCTCGGCCGGCACCGCCCCGGCCATGGCGAGCAGCGTCGGCGCGGGCGCCGCGCCGTCTCCCGAGACGAGCGACGTCGCCGCTCCCGAGGAGCCCGGGACGAACGCGCCGCCGCAAGCGGCCGGGCGCGCGCCTGCGGCCGCGAGCGCCGCCGCGCCGAGCGCGACCGCCGCCGGATCGAGCGCGGCGGGCGCGCGCAGGGCAACCCCGCGCAAACCTCCCTCGACGAAGTGGGTCCCGACCGTGACCAACCCCGGATTTTGAGCGGCCGCAGCGCGCGGCAGCTCCGCGACGCGCTCCTTCTGGCGGCGAGCGTCGGCGTCGTCGGCGGTGTGCTGTTGCTACGCCGGAGCAACGCGCCCGGCGCGTCGCCTGCCCCGCCAGCGGCGAGCGCGCCCGTGGAGCCGTCGCCTCTGCCGAGGGGCGGCGAGCCCGAGCGCGTGGCGCTCGACGAGCAGGAAGCGCAGGCAGGATGCGACTTCGCCGACCACGGCTTCGGCGCCTACGAGCGCTGGCGTCCCCTCCCGCTGGGCAGGCTCCTCGTCCCGCCAGCGCGCGCGATCCGGGCGGACGGCGGCTACGACCTCCTCGTGCACTTCCACGGCGCGGAGCCCGTGCGCAAGCAGCTCGCCCCCAGGGACCTCGGGCTGGTCATCGCGGGCGTCGACCTGGGGACCCGATCGAGCGAGTACGCGCGCGCCCTCGAGGGCGGCGGCTGGGATGCGCTCCTCCAGGCGATCGACCGCGAGGTCGCGAGCGCCGCCGAGGTCGCAGGCGCGCGCGCGCGCCGCCTGGCGGTGTCGTCCTGGAGCGCTGGCTCCGGCGCGATCGGCAGGATCATCGAGCGCGGGAGCGACCCGATCGACGCGTTGATCCTGCTCGACTCGCTCTACGGCTCGTACATGCCCGGGCAGACGTCGCTCGTGCAGGGGCAGCTCGCCCCGTACGTCGCCCTGGCCGGCGCCGCCGCGCGCGGGGCGCCGCTCTTTTACCTGACGCACAGCGAGATCCCTACCAGCGGGTACGCGTCGACGAGGGAGGTCGCCACGTTCCTGCTGAGCGAGCTCGGGGCGAGCCCGATCGCGGTCACCGCCAGCGGAGATGGCCCCCCCTCGGGCACCCCCGGCCCCGGCGAGGCAGGCGACGCGCTGCGGCTCACCCGGATGTACGACGGCGGCAGCCTCTACGTGCGCGGCTACGCCGGGGATGGCCCCGGCGGACACTGCGCGCAGCTGCGGCTGCTCCCCGCGATCCTCGCCGAGCACGTGCTGCCTGCGTTCGGCCGCTGAGCCGCGCTCGTCGCGGCTCAGTAGGACTTCGCGAACACCACCCGCCGCGGGCTCGGCTTGCCGGTGAAGATGCACTGCCCCTCGCCGGTCAACGCGTCGGCCCACGGCGCCCCTTCGAACCCGCCGGTCGGGATGCAGCGGATGGTCACCTTGTGCGCGTCCTTCACCGCCGCCTCGATCTCGGGATCGCCGGACCAGTGCGCCAGCGCGAACCCCCCTTGGGACTCCTTGTCCCCCTTCGACGCGAAGAACGCGTCGAAATCAGCGCGGCTGTTGATCACGTGCGTGTTCGCGTCGCGCATCGCGAGCGCGCGGCCGTAGAGCGCCGCCTGGATGTCGCCGAGGATCTCGGTGATGCGCCCGGTGATCTCCGCGCGCGCCATGCTCGACTTGTCCTTCGGCGAGCGGTCCCTGCGCGCCACCATGGCCACGCCGCCGTCGACGTCGCGCGGGCCGATCTCGATCCGGAGGGGGACGCCCTTCTTCACCCACTCCCACTGCTTGTCGCCGCCGCGGATGTCGCGCCGATCGATCTCGACCTCGACGCGCCGCTCGCCGAAGCGTTGCGCGCGGAGCTCCTTCGCGAGCCCCTCGATGTACTCGTCCACCTTGGCCCGCGTGTCATCGCCCCGGTACACGGGCAGGATGACGACGTGCGCGGGCGCGAGGCGCGGCGGGAGCACCAGGCCGTCGTCGTCGCTGTGGGTCATGATGAGCCCGCCGACGAGGCGCGTCGACACGCCCCAGGACGTCGTCCAGGCGTACTCCTCGGTCTCCTCCTTGGTCTGGAACTTGATGCCGCTCGCCCGCGCGAAGTTCTGCCCGAGGAAGTGGCTCGTTCCGGCCTGCAGGGCCTTCCGGTCCTGCATCATCGCCTCGATCGCGTAGGTGTCGACCGCGCCGGGGAAGCGCTCGCTCGCGGTCTTCGGCCCCTCGAGGACGGGCATCGCCAGGAAGTCGCGCGCGAACGTCGCGTAGACGCCGAGCATGCGCAGCGTCTCCTCGCGCGCCTCGGCCTCGCTCGCGTGCGCGGTGTGCCCCTCCTGCCAGAGGAACTCCGCCGTCCGCAGGAACAGGCGCGTGCGCAGCTCCCAGCGCACGACGTTCGCCCACTGGTTGATCAGCAAGGGCAGGTCCCGGTAGCTCTGGACCCAGCTCGCGAACGCCGCGCCGATGATCGTCTCTGACGTGGGGCGCACGATGAGCGGCTCCTCCAGCCGGGCCTGGGGATCGGGGATGAGCCCGCCGCCGGGACCGGGCACGAGCCGGTGGTGGGTGACCACGGCGCACTCCTTCGCGAACCCCTCGACGTGCTCGGCCTCCTTCTCGAGGAACGACTTCGGGATGAACAGCGGGAAGTACGCGTTCTTGTGCCCGGTCGCCTTGAACATGCTGTCGAGCTCGCGCTGGATGTTCTCCCAGATCGCGTAACCCCACGGCTTGATGACCATGCAGCCGCGGACCGGCGAGCTCTCCGCGAGGTCGGCCGCGCGCACGACCTGCTGGTACCACTCCGGGTAGTCCTCGTTGCGCGTGGGCGTGATGGCGGTCTTGGGCGCTTCGTTCTTGGCCACGGTCTCTGCTCTCCTCGCTGGGCGGCTTCGCAGGGGCGGCCTTCGATGCGGCCGCGCTCGTCGTGGAGCGGTCGGGCGGCTGGCGCCGGCCCCGCTCCAGGGCTGAGCGCGCGACGTATCAGGAGCGTGGCAGGGTGTCGAGCGCAGCGGCCCAGCCCGGCATCCGGCGCCTCCCCGCTGCATCGGGCCGCGCCCTCCGCATCCGTCGCGGCCATCGCGCTTCCCGCGTCCCCGGCGCCGAGGCGGCGCGCCCGGCCGGCTTCGCGGCGGCGCGCGGCCATGGTACGCGCAGGGACACGAGTGAAGTACGTCATCCTCACGCACGGCGGGGTGACCGCGCCCCAGACCGGGCCGGAGAGCTGCGCCAGGGCCGCAGACGACGCGCTCGGCGCGCTCGACGCGGGCGGAGAGGCGCTCGCCGCGGCGATCGCGGCGACCGCGCGCCTGGAGGACGA
This sequence comes from Sorangium sp. So ce406, assembly GCF_051474675.1. NCBI lineage: Bacteria > Pseudomonadati > Myxococcota > Polyangiales > Polyangiaceae > Sorangium > Sorangium sp. So ce406. The sequence goes on from NZ_CP150340.1 coordinate 5,280,891, forward strand.
TCCGCGCTTCAACGCAGGGACGGGCTCGAACCTCCGCCTCGACGGGCGGACGATCGAGATGGATGCGGCCGTGATGGCCAGCGATGGACGGTTCGGCGCCGTCGCGTGCGTCGAGCGGGTGAAGAACCCCGTCCTCGTCGCCGCGAAGGTGCTGGAGACGCCGCACCTGCTCCTCGCCGGCGCCGGGGCGACCGCGTTCGCGCGCCGGCTCGGGTTCGCCGACCACGATCCGGTCACGGAGGAGGCGCGCGAGCGGCACGCCCGCGCCCTCGCGACGCTGCGCGGAGACGGCGGGGACGGCGAGCACACGGACGACGCGGCGCGGTTCCACGCGCTCACCGCGAAGCGGTTCTGGAACTTCGACGCCGAGCCGATCGAGTGTGACACGGTCGGGGCCGTCGTCCGCGACGCGCACGGCCGCTTCGCCGCTGCGGCGTCGACGGGCGGGTCCACCTACGCGCTCCGCGGCCGCGTGGGGGACGTGCCGCTGATGGGCGCAGGGATCTACGCCGGCCCGCACGGGGCCGTGGCGGCGACCGGGATCGGCGAGGAGATCGCGCGGCGGCTGCTCGCGCGGACGGTCTACGACTGGCTCGCCGACGGCGTCGCGCCCGCCCGCGCCGCGCAGCGCGGCGTCGCGATGTTCCCCGACGTGATCGCGATCGGCGTGCTGGTCGTGGGGAGGAGCGGCCAGGCGATCGCCTCGAACCGCAACATGCCGAGCGCGCAGCTCGTGGGCTGAGGAACCGCAGACGACGATGCAGAGCCGAGATCCTGACGCGATCGTGGTGGGGGCGGGGCCGAACGGCCTCACGACGGCGGCGTACCTCGCCCGCGCCGGCTTCTCGGTGCTCGTGCTCGAGGCCGAGCAGGAGCCGGGCGGCGCGGTGCGCACGCGCGAGGTGACGCTCCCGGGGTTCCACCACGATCTCGGCGCGGCGTTCTTCCCGTTTGGCCAGACGAGCCCCGCGCTGCTGCCGCTCGATCTCCCGGGGGCCGGCCTCGTCTGGCGGCACGCGCCGGTCGACAGCGCCCACCCGGCGCCCGACGGGACCTGCGCCTCGATCGCGCGCGACGTCGAGGCGACCGTGCGATCGCTCGGCGAGGACGGCACCACGTGGCGCCGGATCGCCGGCTGGCACGCGGCCACGCGGGAGCGATTGCTGAACGCGCTCCTGTCCACGCCGCCCGCCCTCGGCTCGATGCTCCGCTTCGGGCCGCTCAACCTGCTCCGCCTCGCGCAGGTGGCGCTCTCGAGCGGCCGCGGCTTCTCGACGCGCACCTTCCGGACCGAGGCGGCCCGGCGCGTGATCCCCGGCCTCGCGCTCCACACCGACGTGGGCCCGGAAGATCCCTGCGGGGCGATCGTCGGCTTCATGCTCACGCTGCTCGCCTCGAGCGGCGGCTTCGCCGTGCCCGAGGGCGGCGCCGGCGCGTTCACGCGCGCCCTGCTCCGGCGCGTCGAGGAGCGCGGAGGCACCCTCCGCTGCGGCGCCCGGGTCGAGAAGATCATCGCCAGGGAAGGACGGGCGGCCGCGGTCCGGCTCGCGGACGGCGAGGAGATCACCGCCCGCCACGCGATCGTCGCCGACGTCGCCGCGCCGACGCTCTACCTGCGCCTGCTCGACGCGGAGCTCGTCCCCGCCCGGGTCCAGCGCGCCATGCGCCGGTTCCGCCAGGGGTTCGGCACGTTCAAGATGGACTGGGCGCTCGACGGCCCGGCGCCGTGGTCGCACGAGGACGCCGCGCGCTCGGCCGTCGTGCACGCGGGCGACAGCCTCGACGATCTCGCCGAGTTCACGCGGCAGGTGCGCGCCGGCGTGCTCCCCGAGCACCCCTACCTCGTGATCGGGCAGCAGTCGCTCGCCGATCCGACGCGCGCGCCGGCTGGACGGCACACGCTCTATGCCTACTCGCGCGTCCCCTCCTCCATCGACGGCGGCTGGGCGGCCTCGCGCGAGCGCTTCGCCGATCGCATCGAGGCGCGGATCGAGGAGCTCGCCCCCGGCTTCCGGCAGCGGATCCTCGCCCGGGCGATCTGGGCGCCGGACGATCTGGAGGCGATGGACGCGAACCTGATCGGCGGCGATCTCGGCGGGGGCTCCGCCGACATCCGACATCAGCTCTTCTTCCGGCCGGTGTTCCCCTACTTCCGCTACCGAACGCCCGTCCGTGGCCTGTACCTGGGCTCGTCGTATGCGCACCCCGGCGCCGGGGTCCACGGCGCGTGCGGGCGCAACGCCGCCCTGGCGGTGCTGCAGGACGAAGGCTGACGAGGGCCGAGACGCCCGGCCACCGCGGCGCGCGCCCGCCGCCCCGTTCCTGGGCCTTACTTCGAGCGTGACGGCGGGCCGTCCCGGTAGTCCGAGCGCTTCAGGCCGTGGGTGGCGATCTTCTCCTGCAGCGTGCGCAGCGGCATCCTGAGCCGCCGCGCCGCCATCGCCAGGTTGCCGTTGGTGGCGCGCAGGGCGTCGAGGATGATCTCGGCCTCCAGGCGGTCCATCTGCGCTTTCAGCCCGATCATCGGCCCGGAGCCGGGCGTCGCCATCTCCACGAGCGGGCGGTCAGGCGGCGGCGTGGAGCGCTTGCGCGCCGGGGCGGCCTGGATGCTCTCCGGCAGGTCGAGCGGCGTGATGACGTTCCCCCTGGCGATGACGACGGCGCGCTCGATGGCGCTGCGCAGCTCGCGCACGTTGCCGGGCCAGGGGTACTGCTCCAGCAGACCGAGCGTCTCCGGGTCGAGCGACCGCACGTTCCGGCGGTGGACCTCGTTCGCCTGCCGGAGGAAGCGCTGCGCCAGCGGCGCGATGTCCTCGCGCCGCTCGCAGAGCGGCGGGATGCGCAGCGGCACCGCGTTGAGCCGGTAGAGCAGGTCGGAGCGGAACGCGCCCGCCTCGCACATCGCCTCGAGGTCGCGGTACGTGGTCGCGACGATCCGCACGTCTACCTCGATCTCCCTGGCCGACCCGACGCGGACCACGCGACCGGTGTCGAGGAAGCGCAGCAGCGCGGCCTGCAAGGAGGGCGGGAGGTCGCCCACCTCGTCGAGCACCACGGTGCCGCCCGAGCACGTCTCGAAGACGCCCTCCTGGGCCCGGTTGGCGCCGGGGAGGGCGTCGGGCTCATGGCCGAAGAGCGTGCTCTCCAGGAGCTGCGCGGGAACGCCGCTGCACCCGATGCGGATCATCTGCTTCTTGTGGCGCGGGCCTGCCTCGTGGATCAGCCGCGCGAGCACGTCCTTGCCCGTCCCGGTCTCGCCCTGGACCAGCACGGGCGCCGCCGAGCGCGCCAGGCGCATGGCGGTCTCGAGCACCGGCCGCATCGCCGGGCTTCGCATCACGAGCCCCTCGTCGTTGACCCCGCGCAGCCCGCCCGCCGGCGTCGGCCCGCCCATGAGGTCGTCGACGTTCGGCAGCTTCCTCCGCTCCGAGCCGACGCGCCGCGCGTCCAGCGCGTCGATGTCGAGCACCGGCAGCTCGGCGCTCGCGATCACGCGCAGCGACGCCGTGATCTCCCCGAGCACCACCTCGTCGCCGGGCTTCAAGACGCCTTGCTCGACGCGCTGCCCGCTCAGGAAAGTGCCGTTCGTGGAGCCGAGATCCTCGATGAGCACATCGCCGCGCTGGAACGTGAAGCGCGCGTGGCGCCGCGACAGGCTGCGCTCGGGGATCGCGACGTCGGCGGTTGGATCGCGGCCGATGACGACCCCCACGCCCTCGTTGAGCCGCACTGTCTCGGCGCCGCGCCGGTGGTAGATGATGAGCAGCACGTGCGGCTGCGTCCCGCGATCGCGGCTGAGCTGCTTCAGCGCGTCGCGGACCTGCGACATGGCGACCGGGTCCGTCTCGGAGAGCTGCGACTCGAGCTGGACCTCCTGCGCGGCGGGGTCGTCGGTCGACGCAAATGGAGGCGGGGCCGGAGCTTCCTGCGGCGAGTCCACCTCCGCATGCCCCTCATCAGGCGCGCCCGGCCCGCGGACGTCCGGCGACGGAAGACTCCTCGGAGCGGCCGGACGCGAGTGATTCATACGTTCTCTCTCATGCGCCCGAGGGGTCCCCGGCGCCGGATGCTGGGTCGCGAGCCCTGCTCGCGCTCATCCTTTATCTCATGACCATATGCCGTAGGTGGGCCATCGTGCAAGGCGCGAGCAGCCGGCCGTCGCGCGCCCGCTTCGTCCGCGTCGAGCGCGTCGCCCGTGTTGATCGCGTGGGTCGCGGCTCTTTCTCTTCGGTTTCAGAAGTGTGGTGCCAGCGTGGAGCTCTCCCTGCTGCGCGCCGCGCGGCGCTCTGCTCAGGCGCCGCGTGAGACCTGCTGACCGGAGCCGGGGGCTCGACCGGAGGCCGCGGCCGACGCCTCGGCGCGGCAGTGCGCGTCGAAGCGCGAGCACGGGGCGTCCTCGAGGGGCGGGAGCGCCGCATAGCCGCGGGGGCCGGCGATCTCGTTGAAGCAGCGCCCGAGCCAGCCCGGGATCACGAGCGCGTAGGTGCGCGCGAGCCGCCTGGGATCGTCCAGCGTGCGCAGCATCGCCTGGTAGGTGACCTCACCGTAGGCTGCCTTGAAGGCGGCCGCCTGCTCGGGACGCGCTACCCAGCTCATGACGCCTGCGCGATCCGCCTCCGGATGGAACTGGACCGCCTCGACGCCCGGCGCCACGTGCAGGCCGAGGATCGCCCGGCCCTTGGAGACGCCGTCCCGGCTCTCGCGAGCGAGGAGCTGGCCTCCGAGGGAACCCAGCCGGCGCTCGTCGAGGTTCACCGCCTCCCAGTTGCGGTGCTCGAAGGCGAAGAGTCGATCGCCGAACGGAGACAGCAGCGGGTGTTGCTGGCCACAGGGGGTCGTGTAGATGGGCATGACGCCGAACTTGCGATCGGCGCGCGGCACGACGTCGGCCAGCCGGTAGAGATGGACGACGAGCTCGAACGAGTAGCAGATCGCGAAGAGCGCTCGCCGGTCCGCGCCCCCGCGGATCGACGACTCGACCACGCCGTCCACCAGGCGCCCGAAGTCGAGCATCCAGGGCTCGCCCTCCCCGTCGAACGGCGAGCCGGGGCCCCCCGAGGACAGGTAGAGATCGCAGTCCGCGGGGATGGGAGCGTTGGTGTCGCGGGGCGATACCTCGACGACCTCGCAGACCACACCCGGATTGTGCGTCTGGACACGTTCGAAGAACGCCGCGGCGAGCCCGCGCAGGCAGCGCATTGCCTGGTTCACGTGGCCATTGTTCATGTCCACGATGCACAGCCGCAGCGGCCGCGGCGGCCGGCCGTTCGCGACGGCGTTCATCCCGGCGGGCGTAGGTGGGAGCGTGTTTGAGCTCATCGGAAGGTGACAGAGTTCAGATGTAGACCCCCGCGATTTCTACTCATACCACCCGCTCGACCCCGCGAAAAGAAAGGTTTTCCCGGCAACGCACAGGCACGTGCCGGGCGTGCTCATGTGTCGCCAAGGTATCGCCAGGTACCGTTGAGCCGAAATGGCACCAAAAGTCCTTCCGCGGCCCCGCGTTCCTGAGGATCCTGTGTGTGATGAAAAAACGGAACGTGTCGCCCCGTGATCCTCTGACTCGCCGCCACGTGCTGACGGGGCTCGGCGCGGCGCTCGGCGCCGCCACGTTCGGGTGCAGCGCCACGGAAAACGCGACGATGCGCGAGAACGCCGCGTCCAGCGCGGGCCACTCGGGAGGGAACGGCGGCGCTGGAGGAGCGGGCGGTTCAGGGGGCTCGGGCGGCGCCGGAGGAGCAGGCGGCCCGGGACAGGCGGGCGACGGCGGCGCGGGCGGCGCTCCCGCGGATCGGTGCGCGGAGACGCTGGGCCTGAGCCCGGCAGAGCTGCTGGCCCCCATCAGCACGATCGTCGTCCTGTGCATGGAGAACCGCTCCTTCGATCACTACCTCGGCTCGCTGCTGCTCAAGGAAGGCCGGCAGATTGACGGCCTCACAGGGAGGGAGTCGAACCTCGCGCTCGACGGAGCGCTGGTCTCGCCCTTCGAGCTCGACACCTTCACGCCCGCCGATCCGCCGCACAGCTGGGACGCGGCCCACGCGCAGTGGAATCAAGGGGGCAACGACGGGTTCGTCGCCGCTCACGCAGGGCCTCACCAGCGCGACGTGATGGGGTATCACGTGCGGGAGCATCTGCCGATCCTCTACGCGCTCGCGGACGCGTCGGCGGTCTGCGATCGCTGGTTCTGCTCGGTGCTGGGACCGACCTGGCCAAACCGGTTCTTCCTGCACGGCGCCACGTCGCGGGGCGTCTCGAGGAACGTGCCGGTCACGGGGTTCACGAGCGTGTTCGAGCTGCTGAGCGACGCAGGGCTCTCGAGCAGGAACTACTACCATGACGTGCCTTGGTGCTCGGGCGCGTACTTCAGGTTCAAGGGCGTCTCCGGGATCGAGCGCTTCTTCGAGGACGCGGCCGCGGGGCTCCTCCCAGCGTTCTCCATCATCGACCCCCAGTTCTTCGGCGCCGCCGCGAACGACGATCACCCCGATCACGACGTTCAGCTCGGGCAGGTGCTCATGGCCAGCATCTACAACGCGCTCGCGAGGAGCCCGCAGTGGGGCCAGTGCCTGTTCGTGGTCACCTACGACGAGCACGGGGGCTTCTTCGATCATGTCGCGCCGCCCACGACGATGGACGACGATCCGCTGTTCTCTCAGCTCGGGTTCCGGGTCCCGTCGATCGTCGCGGGGCCGTTCGTCCGGAGGGGCTGCGCGGTGAGCACGATGCTCGACCACGCGTCCGTCATCCGCACGCTCGAGGCGCGCTTCGGCATCCCCTCGCTGAACGCGCGCTCCGCCGGGGCGAACGATCTCTCGTGCTGCATCGACCCGGCGCTCCTCCGTGACCCGCAGCCGCCGATCCTCCTGCCCGAGGTCGAGATCTCCCTGTCGCAGCTCCGGGCGCGGGCCGAGACGGGGATCTCCCAGCCGGAGCTGTGGGAGGCGGCCGAGCGCGGGATCATCCCGCGGCACCTGGATCGCCGGCGCGAGGGGCCGGACATCGCGCGTCGGGCGCTGGCGAACGCGGAGCGGCTCGGCGCGGCGAGGATCAGGGACTGATCGGCCCGCCGCCGCGCCGCGGGCGCCGAGGTCGCCCGGGGGCGGGAGGTCTGATAGAAGCGCCGCCGTGCCGCCCGATCTCGCTCCGCCCGCCGCCGTGAAGGCAGGCACCACACCGGCGACCGCAGCCTCGGGCGCCTCCGGGGCGGCCGGCGCGAGCCCGCCCGCCGCCCGGCAGGAGGCGGCGCCCAGCGCGGCGCGGTCGTCGGCGATGGTCACCGCCGGGATCATCCTCTCGCGGCTGGTCGGGCTCCTCCGCCAGCGGGTGACGGCGCACTTCTTCGGGACCTCCGAGCTCGCCGACGTGCTCGCCGCGGCGTTCCGCGCGGGGAACATCACCCAGAACCTCCTCGGCGAGGGGACGCTCTCCGCGACCTTCATCCCCGTCTACGCCCGCCTCAGGGCGGCCGGCGACGCGCGCCGCGCCGCGCATTTCGCGCTGTCCGCGCTCGGGCTGCTGCTCGTCGCCGCCGTGGCGGCGTCGGCCCTCGGCGTGCTGGCGGCGCCGTGGCTGTCGTTCCTGGTCGCGGCGGGGTTCAGCGAGGAGAAGCTCGCCAGCACGACCCGGATCGTCCGGATCGTCTTCCCGATGACCGGCCTGCTCGTGCTGTCGGCGTGGGGGCTCGGCGTGCTGAACGCGCACCGGCGGTTCTTCCTCCCCTACGCCGCGCCGGTCGCGTGGAGCGCCGCCCAGATCGCGGGGCTGCTCGTGTGCGGGGCGTGGCTCGGGATGCGCGGGGAGCCGCTCGCCGAGGCGCTCGCGTGGAGCGCGTTCGCCGGCGCCGCGCTGCAGCTCGCGCTGCTGCTCCCGTCGGCGCGCTCGCTCCTCGGGGGGCTGACGCCGCGCCTCGACGCGCGCGACCCGAGCGTCCGCGAGGCCGGCGGGAAGCTGCCCGCGGCGCTGCTCGGACGCGGGATCATCCAGGTCTCCGGCCTCGTCGACACGCTGCTCGTGAGCTTCCTCGGCACCGGCGCGAACGCGGCCTTCAACTACGCGCAGACGGTCTACCTCCTGCCGATGAGCATCCTCGGCACCGGGGAGGCCGCGGTGGCGCTGCCCGAGATGGCGCGCGACACAGCCGAGGCGGACGTCGCGCGGCGCAACGAGGCGATGTCGCGCCGGCTCGGGGCGTCGCTCGCGCGGATCACGGTGTTGACCGTGCCGACGACGGCCGTGTTCATGCTGCTCGGGCGGGAGCTCATCACGCTGCTGCTGCAGACCGGGACGTTCGACCGCGCGTCGACGGCGCGGGTCGAGCCGCTCGTGTGCGCCTACGGGCTCGCGCTGCTCGGCAACGCCGCGGGGCGCGTGCTGATCACCGCCTGCTTCGCGCTGGGGGACACGAGGACGCCGGCTCGCTACGCGCTCTACCGGGTGCTGGTCAGCACCGGGCTCGCGCTGCTCCTGATGCAGCGGCTCGACGTGCTCGGCGTGGTGCTCGGCGCCGTCATCGCCGGATGGGTCGAGGCGATCGCCCTCGCCCGCCGCGTGCGGCGCGAGATCGGCGGGCTCGGGCTGGATCAGATCCGGATCGGCCGCGTCGCCGCGCTCACAGCGGTGTCGGTCGGCAGCGGCGTGGCGCTCCGGGCCGCGCTGCCGGACGCGCTCGCCGCCACGCCGTGGGGCGCCGCGCTCATCCTCGCGACGTGCGGCGGCGCCTTCGCCGCCGCGGCGCCCGCGCTGGGGCTCTTCAGCCTGAGGTCTCTCCTGCGCAGGAGGTGATCGCGGGCGGCGCCGTGCGCGCGTGGACTCCCTCCTGCACGCGGTGCCAGGCGACGTAGCGCTCCACGAACTCGCGCTGCACCGCGCGCAGCGCGACGCGCGGGCGCTGCCGCTTGAGCAGGGCGATCGCCTCGCCGACCTCGAGGTCGCCGTGCGTCGCGAGGTAGCACAGCGCGAGCGTGACGCTCCTGCCCACGCCGCTCGCGCAGTGGACGTGGACGCGATGGCCCGCGCCGATGTGGCGCTCGATGAAGGCCACGCCGCGCGCGGCCTCCTCGATCGTGGGCGCGCACATGTCCCAGCACGGGACGCGCAGGTACTCGACGCCCGCGGCGCGCAGCGCGAGCACAGGATCGTAGAGCTCGCGGGACACGTTGATCACGGCGCGGACGCCGAGGCGGCGCAGCTCGGCGACGTCGCCGGGCAGCAGGAACCCGCCCACGAGGAGGTTCGGGTTCACCCAGGTGCGCCACGCATGCCGCGGTCGGAACGACGCCGTAGCGCGGCGCAGCGCCAGGAAACCATAGAAAATCACGGCATACGGCACGAGCACGAGCAACACCAGCGCGGGGCGGAGGCGCACGCACCTCTCATGGAGTCGACGCGCGCGCGGCGCCAGCGGCCGGGCGGCGCTTGCGCCCGGCCGCTGGCGCCGCGCGCGCGGCGCCTCGCGCACCACGCGGACGGGGCCTGCGAACTTGGCCCGTGTCGCGCAAGTCGGGCATGCGTGGACCGATGCCGCTCGCCTCCACGCCGACGGATCTCGGCCGGCCCGCCTCAGCTCCGGAGCTCCGTGCGCCGCTGCCCAGCGCGCCGCGATGCGCCGACGGCCGCACCGGCTCACGCATCGCGTGCTCCGGGCGGCTCGCCGGCCTGGCGGCCGCGCTGATCATCTCCGGGTGCAAGGCGGCAGACGCGGCGGTGGAGCTGTCGAAAGGGGCAGGCAGCGACGACGGCGCGCTTCAGGTCCCCGCGCTTCCAGCGGATGGCCCCAGGCTCGTCGCGTTGCGGGCCGGGACGCCCGTGCTCGCGCGTCCGCAGGCAGGCGCGCGCAAGCTGGGCGAGCTCTATCCAGGCGCCGCCGTCGTGCGGTCCTCGGAGCCGTATGGACGCGAAGGGTGCAGCGGAGGCTGGTACGCGATCCGCCCCCGCGGCTTCGTCTGCGCAGGCGACGGCGCGACGCTGCGCACCGAGCTGCTCTCGGTCTTGCCGGCGCCGCCCGACATGTCGCGACCCCTCCCCTATCGCTACGGGCGCGCGCGGACCCAGGGCGCTCCGGCGTACGTCGGGGTGCCGAGCCGCGAGGAGCTGCGCCACGCCGAGCCGGATCTCGATCGCCACCTCGAGCGCGTGCAGCGCAGCGAAACGCAGCTCGGCGCGTCAGCGAACGACGTCCCGCTGGACACGCGCGGCGTCGCCTCGGGGCCGCCGGTGCTGCTGCCGGGAGGCGACGGCATCGGCGAGGACGGGCGGAGGACCGAGGCCGGGTACTTCCTCTTGCCGACCGCCGACGCGATCGCGCCGCTGCCTCCCCTCGCGGCGCTCGGCATCGCGCTCGGCGCGAAGGACAGCGCACGCGTCGATCTGCGCTCCGCGCTCAAGGCGGCGCCGCTGCGCAAGGGCAGCGGCGTCGCGATCACCCGCACCTTCACGACGGGCGAGACCGACGGTCGCAGGCTCGGCGCGACGCCGGACGGCCGGCTCATCCCGGTCGACCGGCTACAGGCGGCGCTCGGTTCGACGTGGCACGGCCTCGACGTCGAGCAGCTCGGGCTGCCTGTGGCGTTCATCCATCGGCACGACGTCAACACGTGGTCGCTCGGCCGCGGCAAGGCGAGCCCCAACGAGGAAGAGCTCGAGCGGCGCACGGGCGTGCCGCTCACGGGGAAGTTCAGGACAGTGGGCGGCGTGCGCTTCGAGGAGGCGCGCGACGGCTTCTGGCTGCGCGCTCAGGACCTCGTCGTCATCGTGCGCCGCACCCGGTTCCCCGACTTCGCCAAGGGATCGCAGCGCTGGATCGACGTCAGCCTGGCGAACCAGACGCTGACCGCCTACGAGGGGCAGAAGCCGATCTACGCGACCCTGATCTCGTCCGGGCGCGATCAGCTCCGCGACCCCGGATCGAGCGCGTCCACGGCGCGCGGCACGTTCCGGGTGCGGAGCAAGCATGTGACGCGCAACATCGATCCGCGCGAGGTCGCCGACAGCTTCGACGTCGCCGACGCCCCGTGGGTGATCGACTTCGCGCCGGGGCACGCGATGACCGGCATGTACTGGAGCGCCGGCGTCGGTGAAGCGCAGGGCTTCCACGACATCGCCATGACGCCGATCGACGCGCGGCGCCTCTTCCTGTGGACCGAGCCGCAGGTCCCCGAGGGCTGGCACGCCGTGTACAGCGGCAACGACGAGGGAACCCTCGTTCACGTCCGACCTTGATGAGCCCATCGCGATCGCTGGTCCCTTGCGGGAGCCAGCGGTCGACGGTCACCATTTCACCATTTCTGGTGCCGAAGGAGGGAATCGAACCCCCGACCCGGCGCGTATGAAACGCCTGCTCTAGCCAGCTGAGCTACTTCGGCAGAAGCGAGGGCGGACTAGTACCGCTCTGTTCCTACACTGTCAAGCGGCGTTTCGCGCGCCGCGACGAGCGGACGACGCGCATGGGGAGGGCTCATCGATCCTCGATCCCGCGCGCGGGGCGCTTCGGCAGGACCGCGGGGTTCCTCGCCTCGAACGGCATCGACCAGCGGAAGATCTCGCCGAGCTCGGGGGGCACCGGTGGGTACGGCGCGCCTCGCAGCACCGCGCGCCGGCAGTTCTCATCGAACTCGGGGATGCCGCTCGGGCGCGTCACCGACGCGCTGCCCACGGTCCCGTCCGCGCGGATCACAAACGTCACGATCACCGTCCCCTGAAGCCCCTCGCCTGCGGCCCACTTGGGGAAAGCGTCGGCCCAGAGCGGGTGAAGCTTGGCCATGACCTGCCGCATGTAGAGGCTGCGCCGCCGGTCGAGCGGGTCGTTGTCGAGCAGCCGGCCGCGCCCCGAGCCGAGCGCGCTGGAGCGCGCCCCGGGACCCGCGACGCCCCCCGAGCCCGTCGCCCCCGGCCCTGCCTCGCCTCCCGGGCCGAGCCCGCGCGCGCCTCCGGCCGTGCTCGCGTGGACGAGCGACTGGATCGCGGTCGCCACCTCCTGATCGCTGTCCAGGGTGTCGTTGGGGCGCCCGGCGGCGTCGGCGGGGACGGAGGGCGTGCCCACCGCGACCATCGGCCGCGCCAGCGGGATCGCCGCGCTGTCCCGGTGATCGCCGCCGGGCCGCCCGTCGCGCACGCCGAGGCCCGCGGACGCGCGCTCGCCCCCTTCCGTGGCGCCGCCTGCGACGCGCGGGCTCGCTCCCACGGGCGCGGTCGCGCCGGGCGCACCGGCCGCGCTCTCGACGCCCGCCGGCCTCGCAGCAGCGCCGATCGCGCTGCCCAGGCGCTCGGGCGCGCCGCGATCGCGCGCCCCGACGGAGGGATCGCGCTCGGCCGGCGCGCGCCGCTCGGCCCGGCTGCCGGCACGACCGCCCGCGAGGAACGTGAGCTCCATGGGCTCTCGGCTCGCTCGCCAGTCCTCGCGCGAGGCGCGCCGGGACGACGAGCGGACGCGCTGTATCTGGCTCCTGTCGAGGCGCGAACGGACCTCGGGCGACAGGAAGGTCGCGTCGTCCCTGTCGGCGAGGTTCAGCGCGGGAAGCGCGGCCGCGTCCGTTCCGCCGCGGCCGCGCGCGCCCGTGTCCGGCCGCGCCGCGCCCTCCCCGCCTCCCCGGGCGAGGCTCGCGGGCCGCTCGGGCGCCGCTGCGGCCGCGCTGTCGAGCGTGCCATCGGAGACCACCGGCAGATCGATCTCGATCGGCGCGCTCACCGCGGCCGGCGCCAGGGCCGTTCGCGCGACAGCCACCTCTCGCGCCGAGAGCGAACCCGCGACGATCAGCGCGCCGGCGCCGAGGAGCCCTGCGTGGGCCGCGACGGAGAGCGCCCACGCGGAGGCGATCCGGCGGCCGTCGTCGCGAGACCTCTGCGCCATCGTGCTGTCACTATGCCTCGAGACGTGCGTGACGCGAGCCCAGAGCCGCGGGCCGCGCGGACCGGTCTCAGCGGGCAGTCACGTCGGGCGCGTCGGACGCAGCAGGCGCAGCGGCCTCCGGGAGCCGCAGCCGCCGGCGGGTGTTCTCCGCGGTGCGCGCGGCGAGCGCCTCGAACGGTTCGCCGCGAAGCTCGGCGACGAAGCGCGCCGTGTGCAGCACGTGCCCCGGCTCGCAGCGCTTCCCCCGGAACGGCACGGGCGCGAGGTAGGGGCTGTCGGTCTCGACCAGGATCCGGTCCCCAGGGGCCCACGCCGCGACATCCTGGATCGCGCGCGCGGTCTTGAAGGTAACGATGCCCGAAAACGAGAGGTCGAAGTCGAGCGCGAGCGCGCGCTCGGCGAACGCGCGATCCTCGGAGAAGCAGTGGATGATGCCCCCCACGTCGCTCGCCCCTGCGCGCTCCAGGATCTCGAGCGTGTCCTCGGGCGCCTCGCGCGTGTGGATGACGATCGGCTTCTTCACCTGCCGCGCGAGGGCGACGAGGTCGGCGAAGACACGCTGCTGTGTGTCCTTCGGCGAGTGCATGTAGTGATAGTCGAGGCCGATCTCGCCGACGGCCACGACCTCGGGGCGGCGCGCGAGCACCTCGAGGTCGGCGAGCATCGTGTCGTCGACGGCGGAGGCGTCGTGCGGGTGGACGCCGACCGCGGCGTGGACGTCGGCGCGCCGCGCCGCGAGGTCCGCGGCGAAGCGCGCCGCAGAGAGGTCGGCGTCGACGCCGACCACCACGAACGCGTCGACGCCGGCGGCCCGCGCGCGATCGAGGACGGCGTCCGCCCCCTCGCGGAAGTGCCGCGGATCGACGTGGCAGTGCGAGTCGATGATCATGCTTTGCTTCAGGTGACGAGCTCCGCGAACCGGGCGCGGAGCAGCGCGCTCGCGGCGTCGAGCGCGCAGCGGTCGCAGTAACCCATGCCGCGCAGCCGCTCCAGGGCGCGCGTCGCGTTCCGGCGCTCCTCCTCGCGCAGCTCGCCCCAGCCCTTCTCGGGCTTGCCGTCGCCCTGCGCGTCGCGGAGGAGCGCGACGAGGTCGCGGACGAGCAGCGCCACGCCCTTGCGCCGCTCTGTGAACACCGCCTCCCGCAGCTTGCGGATCTGCTGCGGGAACACGACCGCGTTCACGATCTTCTGGCCGGGGTGGTCGATGGCCCACGCCGCGATCGCCGAGATCAGACCGCGGCGGTGGTCGTCGTGCTTCGTGCGGACCCCGAGCAGCGCCTCCACCTCGCGCATCATGCGCTCGTCCGGGTTCTCGAAGTCGCCTGTGTGCGGGTTCCTGATCTTCTCCCCCTTCACCCAGACACCGACGTGGGAGATGTACCGATCGAACAGCTCGGCGTAGCGCGTCTCGTCGACGAGGCCGCTGGCCGTCCGCATCTCCTCCTCGATCGTGTCGAGCAGGCGCGTGCGCACGACCTCGCGGAAGAGCCGGTGATCGTGGTAGCCGCCCGCGAGCTGCTTCTCCTTGAGCCAGTCGTACTCCGCCTGCCGCTTGCAGAGCGCGTCGAGCTCCGACAGCACGGCGAACGGCGAGAGGCAGGCGTGATCGGCGCTCTGCGCCGCGTCGAGCAGGAGCGTCCGCACCTCGCGCGGCGAGACGCCGAGCCGCCCCTCGAAGTCCACCGACGCGTCGCTCTCGTGGTAGATGGCCTCGATGCCCGCGCGCAGGACCTTCTGCGCCTCGGCGTCGAACCGCTCCGGCGCCGTGCCCGTCGCGAACAGCTCCATCTTCTCGACGGCGGTGAGGCTCGAGACGAGCGGCGCGAGCGCGTCGGGGTACCGCTTCGCCTCCGGCTGCCGCATGCGCGTGAGCACGGCGAACTGCGCGGCGACGCGCGTCGCGTGCGGGGCGACGTGGCGGGTCACGAACGGGACGATCTGCGTGTCGTAGATCGTCTGCTCGTCGACGTAGCTCCGGAGGTACGGCGCGCGCAGGAGCTCGAAGCGCCCGCGGAAGCTCGGGAACTCCGGGTGCTCGCGGAAGGCGTTGAGGTGCACGTCATTGGCGCTGCCGATCATGACGACGTTCGTCTGCAACGTCTGCTGCGGCAGGCTGACCTCGCCCGTCTCCAGCGTGAGCTGCAGGTAACGGAACGCGTCGAGCGGACGCTTCAAGAGATCGCTGAACTCGAGCACACCGCCGGCGGCCTCGATGAGCTCGCCGTGCGCCTCGAACAGCGTCGTCGCCTGGAGCGACGTCGGGAGCGACGCGAGCGAGCGATCCGCCGTGATCTGCCGCTCGCCGGCGTCCACCGAGAGCTCCGGCCCGATCGTGACGGCGCCGACGCGGTAGCGCCGCGAGATGAAGTACCGCTCGACCTGGACGTGCCGCAGCGTCTCGACCAGCGAACCGCCGCTCGCCACGAGCAGGGCCTCGAAGACCTGCTGGTTCTTGTGCGAGAGCTTGCCGCTCATCAGCCACTCGGGCGGAGGCTCCGTCGCGCCGGCGTCCTCGTAGAGCTTGAGGATGAGCGCCCGGCGCTCACGCACGGGGAGCAGGAACAGCGGATGGTCCCTGAGCTCGATCACGAGCCGGGCGTCGATCTGATCGTCGCCGAGGTGCGCGTAGCTCGTCCCGTCCGCGGCGCTCGCCTTCACGTCGCCGCCGAAGCCGATCGAGCCGCGCATCGTCTTGCGGCTCGGGAACACCCAGTGGAAGCGGTACACGGCGCCCTCGTCGAGCGTCGAGTAATGCTCCAGGGCGCGCAGGATGCAGCCGGCCAGCGTGCTCTTCGCCGAGCCGTTCGGCCCGTGCATCAGGACGAGCCGGTTGGCCCTGCCCTCGCGCACGAAGTTGCAGAGCACCCGGTAGACCTCCGCCTGGAGCTCCTCGTGGCCGATCAGCGCGAAGTCGCGGCCGTGGTAGGGGGCCGCGGCGGTCGCGCGCTGCTGCGCCGGCTCGTTCACCGGCAGCTCCCACGGTAAATCGAAGAGCTGGAAGCGGGTCAGCTCTCCCCAGGGCTTCTTGATCGTCCGCGTGCCGAAGTGATCGAACATGTCGCGGACGTAGCGGGCCGCGTCACGCCCGAACCGGACCGGATTGGAGGCGAAGAGCTCCAGGAACTGCTGGAAAGAGAGGACCCGCTGCTCCTCGTTGAAGCGCCGGGCCATCGAGGACGCGATGGCGTCGAGCTCGGAGAGGGCCTTCCGGGCCCTCTCGGCTGCGCTGCCTTGGACTGTCTGGCTGGGGCCAACCGCGTCGGGCTGGCCCTCCCGGCGACCGGAGGTGTCGTTGTTCACGTGGGGCCGAGTTTACCGTTGTGCTTACTGCACGTCGATGACCGCCTCGAGCTCCTGCTTCTGCATCAAGCAGTTCGCGGCGCTACAGATGCTGAAGGAGAGCACGCCCGCCACCTTGGTCTTGCCCTTCTTGGACGCGACGAACGGAACCTTCAGGACGCCCTTGTTCTCCTCGAACGTGCCGTCCTCGCGCTTGAGCAGCGGCTTCGGGTACGAAACGCCCTCGGCGGCCGCCTCCGCGACCTTGAACTTGATCGGGTACTTGTCGTTGATGTGGTAGTCGCCCTTCGACAGGAGCGAGACCTCCACGAGCCCCTCCTGGCCGGCCTTGTACGTTCCTGTCGGCTTCATCTCGAGGGTGTAGACCGCATCCTCGACCTTCGACTTTCCGCCCTGAGGTGCAGGGGCGGGCGCCTCGGCTGCGCGAGAGGTCGCCGCTTCGCTCTGGTTACAGCCCGAGCCGAGGGAGGCGAGCCCGGAGAGTGCGATCAGGCCCAGCGCGGCAGAGAGGGGCTTGCGGGTCCGAGTTGAAGGATGAGTGCTCATGGTCAACACAAATAACACAGCGCCGGCGTCCGCGCGAACCTGGGGCCCCCGGCGTCCGGGGAGGACGGGCGCGGCGCGCTTCCAACGTCGAGCGCAACGTCGCACGCGCGCTTTCGACGTCGGGTGCGTCGAGCGCGCCGGAAGCGCGACGGCGCAGCGCGTCTTCAGCGCGAGATCAGCAGGGCGACGAGCGCGCAGAGCAGCACGGCCGCGCCGGCCACAGCAGGCACGACCCACCGCGGCAACCGCTGGGGCACCCCCATCACGATATCCTCGGCGAACGCTTCGGTGGCGCCCGGCGACGGCGCGGCGACCACGGCGGCGACCTGGCGGCCGTCCGCGCCCGCGTGGACCGCGCTCGCGCCCGCGTGGACCGCGCTCGTGCCCTCGGGGGCCTTCGGCGGGCGGCCCAGGAGGGTCGGCAGCGCCGCGCGGATCCTCGCCGCGAGCTCGCCCTGCGGCATGTACGCCCAGTCGCGGTGAGACCCCGCGAGGCCGTACGCGTGACCGACGCCGTCGGCCAGCAAGCCGACGGACTCGAGGCGCGCCTCGGGCATCTTCATGAACGCCCTCTCCATCACCGCGTCGAGCGAGGCGGGCACCCCGTACGCCTTGCCCGCCTCGCTCGGGGGCAGCGGGTTGCTGCCCATGATGGTCACGAGGATCATCGGGCCGGTCGACGCGTGGAACGGGACGCGCCCCGTGACGCACTCGAAGACGATCGCCGCGACCGACCAGACGTCGGCGCGATGATCGAGCGCGAGCAGCCCCTGCGCCTGCTCGGGCGACATGTAGAACGGGGAGCCGATCGTCGTGCCGACGACGGTCAGCTTCTTCGCGCCCTCGCTGTTGTCGCGCACGCTGCCGAAGTCGAGGATCTTCACCCGGTCACCGTCGCGCGTGCCGACGAGGAAGATGTTGTCCGGCTTGAGATCGCGGTGGACGACCTTGCGCTCGTGCGCCTCCGCGAGGCCGAGCGCGAGCTGCGACAGCATCCGCACGAGGCGCTCGGGTGGCAGCACCTTGTCGCGCTTGAGGACCGTCCGCAGCTCCTCGCCCTCGAGGTACTCCATGACGAGCGCGAAGCTCTGGTCTTCGGTCTTCTCGAAGCCGAGCACCTCGACGATGTGCTCGTGCGGCAGCGACGCGCTGACCTCGAACTCGCGGTGAAACCGCTCGACGCTCACCTCGTCGAGCGCGACCTCGGGGTGGAGGATCTTCAGGGCCACGCTGCGGCCGGCCCGGAGATCGAGCGCCTGGTAGACGCGCCCCATGCCCCCGTCCGCGACGATCCGCCAGATCTGGTAGCGCCCGCCGCAGAGGGTCGCGCCGACGCGCCTGTCCTCAGGGTGCCTGGGCGGCGGCGCCTCGGCGACGGGGATGAGGCGCTGGCCGTCGACCGGGCAGAAGCCGCTGTCGTGCGAAAAGAGCCTGAAGCAGGCGGAGCAGGTCTTCAAGCCGCCCCCGGGTCAGGCGCGGGAGGGGTCCGCGGGCGGCGCGCTGCCCGGCGCGGGCTCTGGCGGCATGTAGTAGAGGATCCGGTTGCAGTTCGGGCACCGCTCGAACTCCTCCTGGCGGCGCATCTTCTGGAACATCATCGGCGGCACGGACAGGTGGCAGCCGAGGCAGGTGCCGTCATACGTGCGGGCGATCGCGACGGGCCTGCGCGTGCGGATCGACTCGTAGCGGCGGTACAGGACGACCGGCAGCTTGCTGACCACCTGCTGGCGCGCCTCGGCGCGCTGCGCGCGCTCGGCCTCGAGCGCGGCCAGCGACGCCTGCGTCCCCGGCGCGCTGCCGTCGATCGCCCCCGCGAGCTCCACGCGCTTCGCCTCCGCCTGATCGATCGCCCCGCGCGCGCCCTCGGCGGCCGAGTTCAGCCGCTCGATCTCTTCCTCGCGATCGCGGTGCAGCTTGCGCAGCTCCTCGATCTCGCGCTGCGCCGCGTTCGACTCGCGCTCGTTGCGGGAGCGCTGGAGCTTCTCCCGCGAACGCTCGATCTGGTTCGCCATCTGGCGGAACTCGACGACGAGCTCGGATCGCGTCTTCTCCATCGCCGCCAGGGTCTCGCGATCGCCCTTCAGCCGCTCCTCTAGCCGCTTCAGCTCGGACCGCATCCCTTCCAGGCTGCCGCGCTGCTTGTCGAGCTGCTCATCGATGCGGCGGATGTCGCTGTCGATGGCCGACAGCTCTTCGAGGAATGCGATCTGCTCGCGGATGCTCACGTGATTCCTTGTCTCCTTCTGTTTCGTGGCTTTCGTGGGCCCACCTGGACTCGAACCAGGAACAGCCCGGTTATGAGCCGGGGGCTCTGACCGATTGAGCTATAGGCCCTGGTGCGAAGGCGAGCTCCTGTTCGAGCCCGCCCGTTGAAGCACCGGCGGACAACGTAGTCCAAGCGGCGCGCCGTTGGAAGGGGAGCGGTTTGGCCGGACCGGGTTGGCCGCGCCGCGGCCGTGGTTCCAGCGCGGTCCGCGCTGGCCCGGCCGCCAGGGGGCCAGCCGCGAGACGGCGCCCCCGGGCCGCGCGCCGGGCCCATCGCCGGCGCAGAGCCGCCCACGCCACCTCCAGACAGCCCCCGGACCGACCCTACCGCCCGCCCGGATCGGCCATCGGGCTGCGGCGCGGGATCCGTGCTGTCTTGTCCGCCGGCGCCACGGCCTTGCCCCCGTCGAGCGTGTCGGCGCAGCACCGGAACCCGACCTGGTAGAAGCGGAACCACCGGTTGTGCGTCGAGGTGACCGGACGGCACCTCGACCGGATCGGCCCCCAGTAGCCCCCCTTCAGCGTCGACCGGAACGGCTTGTCGTCCAGCTTGCCGAGCGAGTTGTTGACCCACTCGTCGACGTTGCCGGTCATGTCGCGCACGCCGAACGGGCTCACGCACCGGTGCATCTCCCCGGACGCGACGCGGCGGTCGAGCCGCTCGACCTCCGCGGAGATCTTCCACGGATCGGAGAACACCTCGAGCACGGGCATCGCGATCTTCCGGTCGATGTTGCAGGCCTCGGGATCGCGCGCGATTCCGTAAGGATAGGGCCACATCTGCGGGCCCTCGCACGCGAACTCCCACTCCTCGACGGAGCAGAGCCGCTTGCCCTCGGCCGCGCACGCGCGCTCGGCGTCGAGCCAGCTCACCATCACCGCCGGGCGGACGCCCTCGATGTTCGGGTACTCGAAGACGTCGATGCAGAAGCGCCGATGCTGGAGGCGCCCCTCGCAGAGGACCTCGGGCTCGAACCGCGCGCAGATGTCCTTCTCCTCGTCGATGTAGGCGGCGCAGTGGTGCCCGACGTAGGGGCAGTAGATGCCGTCGACGAGCACCATGCCCGCCAGGCACGCCGTGGCGCTCGCCGGGTTCACGCGCACGTACGCGGGCAGCGGCGGGGGCGCCGGCGGCGTCAGCGCGGACACGGGCGGCGCCGGCTCCGGCGGGGCGAAGCTCACCGGCGGCGACGCGCTCGCGGCGTCGAGCGGCTCCCGCGGCCTCTGGAAGCGGGGTGCGAAGAGGAGCGCGCTCACCAGGGCGGCGACGGCGAGGGCGGCGATGAAGGCGATGCGCTCGCGCATGTCAGTCGTACACGTCGTCCTTCTCGCCGTCGCGATCGATGAACGGCCGCGGCGGAGGCGTGACGATGCCGTCGACCGTGTCGGCGCAGCAGCGGAAGCCGGCCTGGTAGAACTTGAAGGTCGGCCCGTGCCCCCCGGTCGTGAGGCGGCAGGTGTTCCGGACCGGCCCCCAGTAGCCGCCGTTGAGCGTGGCCGGGCGCGCCGTGTCCGGGTCGTCGGCGAGGTTGTCGGTCCACTCGTCGACGTTGCCGGAGAGGTCGTACGCGCCGTAAGCGCTGATGCAGTTCGGGTGCGACCCGATCGGATCGGCCTGCCATAGCCGGGCGATCTCGCCCTCGCGCGTCGCCTCGTCCTGGATCGCGCCGATGTCGAACGCGATCGCGGCGCGGTCGATGTTGCAGGGGCTGGGCGTGCGCACGAAGCCCCAAGGATACGGCAGGCGCTTCGGCCCTTCGCAAGCGAGGATCCACTCGGAGCGCCGGCAGAGCCGCTTGCCCACCGAGGCGCAGAGCGACCTCGCCTCGTGCCAGTCGACGTACACGCGCGGGAGCTCGCCGACCCGGTTCGGCCACTCGTGGCGGTCGATGCAGAAGCGCCGGGGATCCACGGCCGCCTGGCACCGGGCGCCGCGCGCGTACTCGGGGCAACCGTGGCCGACCCCGTCGCCCCCGCGCGCGCAGATGTACGGAAGGGACGGGCAGAAATCGCCCTCCACGAGGGTCATGTCGGCCGGGCACGCGGCGCGCGCCGCAGGGTCGTCCGCGAACGGGTCGACCAGCGGGGCCGCGGACGCCCGCCGGCGCGCTGCGCGCGGGGCCGGCGCCTCGGCGAGCGCGCCCGGCGCCGATGGGGCGGTCCCCCGCGCGCGGGCGGCCGCGCCGGGCGCGGGCGGCGGGGCGGCGGACGGCGAGGGGGCGGGCAGCGCCGCAGGCGCGGTGGAACGCGGCGCGGCAAGGCGCCCGGGCGGAGAGGACGGCATGAGCAGCAGCGCGTCGAGCTCAGGCGCGTACCGCGCCAGGAGCGCGACCGCGCCGAGCGCAACGCCGGCGCCGACCGCCATCAGGACACTCCTCAAGCGCGCTTCCACGTCACCCCGCGCGCCCCCTCATAGTCCAGCTTGCAGCGCAGCGACGTGAGAAGAATCGCAAGACCTCAGGAAGACCTTGCCCGCCGCGCCGCGCCACGGCGCGCCGGTGTGGCGCGCCCCGAGGCATGGCGAGCAAGGAGCACCGGGGAGCGTCGCGCGGCGAGCAGGAGCGCCGCCACGCCCGCTTCCGTGTGTGATAGCTCTCCGGTTCCCCCTATGGATCGACTGGTCGTTCGAGGCGCTCGGCAGCACAACCTCAAGAACGTCAGCGTGTCGCTTCCGCGCGACCGCCTGGTGGTGATCACCGGCCCGAGCGGCTCGGGCAAATCGTCCCTGGCGTTCGACACCATCTACGCGGAGGGACAGCGCCGCTACGTCGAGTCGCTCTCCGCCTACGCGCGGCAGTTCCTCGAGCAGCTCTCCAAGCCCGACGTGGAGTCGATCGAGGGCCTCTCGCCCGCGATCGCCATCGAGCAGCGCGCGCTCGCGAAGAGCCCGCGCTCGACCGTCGGCACCGTGACGGAGATCTCGGATTACCTCCGGCTGCTCTTCGCGCGGGTCGGCACCCCGCACTGCCCCGCCTGCGGCAAGCGGATCGAGGCGCAGACCGTGCAGCAGATCGTCGACCGTATCCTCGACTTCGGGGACAAGACGCGGGTCACGATCATGGCGCCCATCGCGCGGGGTCGCCGCGGCGAGCTGAAGCTCGACATCGAGCGGCTGCGCCGCGAGGGCTTCGTGCGCGCGCGCATCGACGGCGAGATCGTCGACCTCGGCGACGAGATCGTCCTCGACCGGACGCGCGCCCACGACCTCGACGTGGTCGTGGACCGGATCGTGGTCAAGGAGGGCATCAAGGGCCGGCTCACCGACTCGGTCGAGCTCGCCCTCAAGCTGGGCGAGGGCCGGCTGCTCGTCGACATCTCCAGCGAGGGCATGAAGATCGAGCCGCTCTGGATGAGCGAGCGCTTCGCGTGCATCGACTGCGGCATCTCGCTGCCGCCGATCGAGCCGCGGATGTTCTCCTTCAACGGCCCCCACGGCGCATGCCCCGCCTGCGACGGCATCGGCGCGCGGACCCGCATCGACCCGGACCGCGTCGTCCCCGACCCGCGACGCACGCTCCGCGAGGGCGCCGTGGTGGCATGGGGCCGCCGCGGATCGCTCTCGCTCGCCGCGGAGACCGACCGGGCCGTGACCGCGCTCGGCTGCGATCCCGACGTCCCGTGGGCGAAGCTGCCGGCGGCCGTGCGCCAGGCGATCCTCGAGGGGAGCGAGCCAGGGGGCGGCCGGGGGAAGAAGAAGGCCGCGTACGAGGGGATCATCCCGAGGCTCGAGCGCCTGCTCAGCGCGGGCGAGCCCGCCCTCGACGACGAGGAGGAGGCCGATCCCGACGAGGACAGCGCCGCGCTCTCCGACGAGATCGGCCGCTTCGTCATCACGCGGGTGTGCGACGCCTGCGACGGCAAGCGCCTGCGCCCGGAGGCGCTCGCCGTGCGGCTCGGCGATCGCAACATCGCCGACGTCGGCACCCTGCCGCTGCGCACGCTGCGCGTCTTCCTCGAGGATCTCATGCCGCCGAGGGACGGGGCGCCGCGGGCCGGCGGCGCGGCGGGCGAGGCGCCGGCCGACGGCGGCCTCGCGCCGCGCGAGCGCGCGATCGCGGAGCCGCTGCTCCGGGCGGTGATCGCCCGCCTCGGCTTCCTCATCGACGTCGGGCTCGACTACCTCACGCTGGACCGCTCCGCGCAGACCCTCTCGGGCGGCGAGGGGCAGCGCATCCGCCTCGCGACGCAGATCGGAGCCGCGCTCGTCGGCGTGCTCTACGTGCTCGACGAGCCCTCGGTCGGCCTGCACGCGCGCGACAACACGCGCCTGCTCGAGGCGCTCCGCCGGCTCGTGGACCTCGGGAACACCGTGGTCGTCGTCGAGCACGACCGCGACGCGATCCTCGCGGCCGACCACGTCGTGGACATGGGCCCGGGCGCGGGCGTGCACGGCGGCAACGTGGTGGCGCAGGGGACGCCCGAGGAGCTGAGCGCCGATCCCGCGTCGATCACGGGCCCGTACCTCAGCGGGAAGAAGCAGCTCGCGATCCCGACGAAGCGCCGGCGCCCCGACGAGCGCTTCATCCGCGTGGCCGGCGCGCGGGCGCACAACCTCCGCAACGTGACGGCGGACATCCCCGTCGGCCTGTTCTGCACGGTCACCGGCGTGTCCGGCTCGGGGAAGTCGAGCCTCATCGTCGACACGCTGTTGCCGGCCGCGAAGAACGAGCTCTACCGGAGCTCCGCCCCGATCGGCGCGTGCGACGGGATCGAGGGCCTCTCGCACATCGACAAGGTGATCTCGATCGATCAGGCCCCGATCGGCCGCACGCCGCGGTCGAACCCGGCGACGTACACGGGGGTCTTCGGGCTGCTGCGCGAGCTCTACGCGGGCCTCCCGGAGGCGAGGACGCGCGGGTACAAGGCGGGCCGCTTCTCGTTCAACGTGAAGGGCGGCCGCTGCGAGGCCTGCCAGGGCGACGGGGTGCTCCGGATCGAGATGCACTTCCTGCCCGACATCTTCGTCACCTGCGAGACGTGCGGCGGGCGCCGGTACAACCGCGAGACGCTCGAGGTGCTCTACCGCGGGATGTCGATCGCCGACGCGCTCGACCTCACGGTCGAGCAGGCGATCGAGCAGTTCGAGGCGCTCCCCCGCGTGCGGGAGCGGCTCGCCGCGCTCGCGCGGGTGGGCCTCGGTTACATCACGCTGGGGCAGCCCGCGACGACGCTCTCGGGCGGCGAGGCGCAGCGCGTGAAGCTCGCGCGCGAGCTCGCGCGCAAGGCCACCGGCCGCACGCTCTACGTGCTCGACGAGCCGACGACGGGCCTGCACTTCTCGGACATCGAGGTGCTCACCGCGAGCCTCATGAGCCTGCGCGACGCCGGGAACACCGTCCTCGTGATCGAGCACAACCTCGACGTGATCGCCTGCAGCGACTGGGTGATCGACCTCGGCCCCGAGGGCGGTGAGCGCGGCGGCACCATCGTGGCCGCGGGCACCCCGGAGGAGGTGGCGCAGGAGGAGGCGTCGTTCACCGGCGCGTACCTGCGCGAGGTGCTCGCGGCGGCCAAGCGCCGCAGCCCGCAGCCGCCGCGCGGCCGCACAGCGGCTCGCAAATAACACGACGGGCGTGGCCCCGCCCGGTCCGCATGACATGGACCCGAGGCGGGAGCGCACGCCCGTACGACGCGGAGAGCCCCTCGCACGCTGGCGGCCGCCGCTCCGGCAGCCTCCCCGCGCGGCGCGGCGTCAGCCGTAATCCTTCTCGACCCTCTCCTGATCCTCTTTGCAGCGGATGCAGAGGCTCGTCTCGGGGCGCGCCTCGAGGCGCTTCGCCGAGATCTCCTCCTCGCACTCCTCGCACTTGCCGAACGAGCCGTCCTCGATCTTCACGAGCGCCTTCTGGATCTTGTCGAGGAACGATTTCTCGCGGCCCCGGAGGCGGAACGTGAACGACTGCAGGTACTCGCTCGAGGCGAGATCCATCTCGTCCGGGAGATCGTTCGCGTCGAGCATCATGTCTTCGGTCAGCGTCTGCTTGGCCTTCTTGACGATCTCGTCGCGCTTCGTCTCAAGCAGGGTCTTGAACTTTTTCAGCTGGGCCTTGTTCATAGGTCCTCTCGCGTCGAATGCGCCGTGCGGCGCTGCCGTCTTAGCTCCCTGGCGCATGCAAGCCGCGGGGCGCTGACCCCCCGGCTGCTGGAACGGGGCTTTCGGCTCCGCGACATGTCCGGAGAGGCCAGACAGCCTCCCGAAAATGCGAGGCGCGGGATTCTAAGCGTGAGGGTCGAGCCCGTCAACGACGCCTCCGTCAAAGGCGGAGTTCGCCCGTGATACGCGGCGAACACCACACGATTCGTCAATCACACGCCCACGGCCGCGATCGATCGCGCGCCGCGGCATCGGCGTCGGGAGAGGTTGGAAAGCGTCTACGGGAAGCCCCCGAGCAGCCGGAAAGGGCGGCCGCTTTGGCCTCAAACAGGCATGCTCACCGCAGAGCACGCCGGAAAAGAGACGCAGAGGACGGTTTGACGAAAGACAGCTCACGTGGAACAAATTTATCCTAGATTGCTGGATTTTGATCAGAACCGAAACCCGGTACGACCTCGCGACGCCGCCACGGTGATCGTCCTCCGTGACGGTCGCGCTGGGCTCGAGGTGTTCTGCGTGCGCCGCCACGCGAGCTCGAGCTTCATGGGGGGCGCCGTGGTGTTCCCCGGTGGGAAGGTGGACGCGCAGGACGGCGCGGAAGTCTGGAGGGATCGGGCGACCGAGCCGCCGGCGCGCGCCGCGGCGTTCGCGACGGAGGAGGCGCCGGCGCGGGCGCTGTGCGTGGCGGCGTGCCGCGAGACGCTGGAGGAAGGGGCGATCCTGCCGACCGACCTGCCGCTGTCCGGCGACGAGATCGACGCGGTCGGGCGGGAGCTTGCCGCCGGGACGTCGCTCGACGCGGCCCTCGAGCGGCGTGGCCTGAAGCTCGCTCTCGAGGCGCTCGTCCCATGGGCACGATGGATCACGCCCCTCGCCGAGCCGCGCCGCTTCGACGCGCGCTTCTTCCTGCTGCCGCTGCCGCGGGGCCAGGTCGGGCGACACGACGGGTACGAGACGACGATGAGCTTCTGGGCCGCGCCGCCAGCGGTCCTGGAGCGCGCCGAGCGTGGCGAGATCTTTCTCGCCCCGCCGACTTCACGCACGCTCGAGCTGCTGTCCGCGGCCGCGGACGTGCGCAGCGCCGTGGCGCTGGCGGAGCGCCAGTCGCTCCTGCCGATCTGCCCGCGCTTCGTCCCGGGCGATGGGGTCGAGCCGCCGTACCTGGCGCTGCCGGGAGATCCCTCGCACGAGACGCGCGAGCGGCACGCCGAGGGTCCTACCCGTTATGTCCTGCGCGACGGACGCTTCGTCGCCGAAGAGCCCTGCGCCCGCGGATCCCCGATCCACATCAAACAGGAACGAGAGCCCGGATCCACCCGTGCCGACCAGTCTCGAAGCCCCCCGGACGAATGCCCCCTCCGTACCGGCGACGCCTGATCTCGAGGAGTGAGCCATGGAAACGAACCCGAAAGAGAACACGACGCAGCCCGAGCTGTTCACCGCGAGCGACGTCGCGCGCTTTTGCCAGGTGGACCTCAAGACCATCCACAACTGGGCGGACAAGGGGGAGATCCGCCACTTCCGCACGCCCGGACGGCACCTCCGTTTCCGGCGGCTGGACGTGCTCGATTTCCTCCGAAAGTACGGCTACCCGATCCCGGAGATCCTCCGGATGGGCAAGCCGAAGGTCGTCGTGGTCGACGACGACCCCGCCGTCCTCGCCGCGCTCCGCAAGACCCTCTCGCGGAGGTTCGACCTGACGACCTTCCAGGATCCGTTCGACGCGCTCGTCGCGGTGGGCAACCTGCAGCCCGACGCGCTCATCCTGGACGTCATGATGCCGGGCCTCGACGGGGTGCGCTGCCTGGAGCGCCTCCGGTCGATCGACGCGACCTCGCACATCCGCTGTATCGTGTACTCGAACCACGAGGAGATGAAGAAGAACGCGACCGAGGCCGGCGCCTACGACTTCATCAAGAAGGGCGAGGCCGGCGAGCTGCGCGACTCGCTCGAGCGGCTCATGGGCCTCGAGCGAGGCTGAGCCGCGCGCGGGGCGGCGGCGCCCCTCACTTGCCCTCGCGGTAGGCGCGGATCGCGTTCACGATGGCGTCCGCCATCTTCTGCCGGAAATCAGCGGTGGCGAGGCGGGCCTCGTCCTCGGGGTTCGAGATGAACGCGGTCTCGAACAGGGCGGCGGGCATGTCGGCGCCCGCGAGGACGAAGAAGCCCGCGCCCTTCACGCCCTGATCCTTCGTGTCGGGGTAGCGGGGCGCGAGCGAGGCGAGCGACGAGCGCTGGAGGAGCTCGGCGAAGTGGCGCGAGCGGGCCGCCATGTCGCCGACGTTGAGGTTCGACAGGATCGCCTCCACCTCGAGGCGGGCGTCGGGATCGCCGGGGTCGACGCCCTGCCCTGCCCTGGCGGCGCGGGGGGCGTTCTCGCGCGCCGCGAGCTTCGCCGACGGCGCCTCGGCGTCGCGCGACGGCGCGAGCGAGAAGGTCTGGACGCCGCGCGCACGACCGTTGTCGCTCGCGTTGCAGTGGATCGAGACGAACAGGTCCGCGTGGAACGCGTTGGCGCGCGCGGTGCGGAGCTCGAGCGGGACGTAGACGTCGCTGTCGCGGGTGAGGAGCGTCTCGATCTTGAGCTCGCGCGCGAGGAGCGGGGCGACGCGGTGGGCGACGTCGAGCGTGACGTCCTTCTCCTTCAGGCCGGTGGGGCCGACCGCGCCGGTGTCGTTGCCGCCGTGCCCCGGATCGATCGCGACGCGCCGGACCTCGCGCGCGCCGCCGGCCTTGCGCTCGTCGTCGCGCACGGGCGGGCGGGTGCTCACGTCGATGACGATCCGGAACGGGTCGGGCAGGTAGAAGACCCGGCGGTACAGGTCGGGGGCGAGATCGAGGACGACGCGCGTCCCCTTCGGCTGAACGCCGACGCGCACCCGCCGCAGGACGCCGCCGACCTCGATCTCCCGCGCGACGCCGCGCGACGTCGCGCGCGCGATGTCGACGAAGACGCGGGCGTCCTTGCCGGCGCTCTCGTCCGCGGGGAGCGTGCCCACGTCGAACGTCGTCGGCCCTGAGAGCTCGACCACGACGCGCGCGCCCTTGTCCGAGCCGTGCCGCTCGATCCCGGTGATCTTCACCGGGCCGGAGGGCGCGGGCGCCCGGGGGGCGACGACCAGATCGCCGCCGCCGGCGTCGGCGGTCGTCACCTGCACGGGCGGCGCGCTCGCGGCGCTCGCCGGCGCGGCGGAGGAGACGGTCGCGGGCCCCTGGGCGAGCGCGAGCGCGATGCCCTCGACGCGGTGTCCCTCCTGCTCCAGCGCGCGCAGCGCCTCGCCGCTGGGCCGGTACGCGGCCGCCTGTGCGAGCGCGACAGCGATCGCGCCGAGGCACGGCGAGCGCGAGGGCGGCGCGCCGCCGGACGGCGCGGGCGGGGCGAGGGCCGCGTAGCGCCGCGAGACCAGGTAGAGCTCGCGGTACGCGGCGGCCGCGTCGCGGGCGAGCTCGCCGGCGAGCAGCGCGCGGCGGCGCTCGGCCTGGCACGCGCGCTCGACGTGGGCCGGCTCGGCCGAGGCGCGGAAGGCGGTCGCCGCCGCGGCGTAGAGCTCCATCGCCTCGCGCGCGTCGGTGGCCGCCTGATCGAGGCGGAAGAGGCGCACGCGAAGATCGCCGGCGAGCTCCGCCAGCGAGGCCGCCTGCGCCGAGGCCCCGGCGCGCGACGACGCGATGGCGACCGCATCGGCGAGGGCGACCGTCTCGGCGCGAGGTGGGAGCCGCGCGCCTGGATCGAGCAGCGCGACGGCGCGTTGCTCGTCGGAAGGCGCGGCCGGCGCGGCGGGCGCGCCGCCCTCCGCGCTGCACCCGAGCGCGTGCGCGATCACCGCAAAAAGCGTGATCTTCGTGAACGCCAGGGCGTTACGATGGGGCTGCGCTGGGCAGGTCTGCTGCCGACTCGCCGGGTCGGCGCTGTCAGCCCTGCGCGACGAGAGAACGGCCATACGTCCCGGAGGTTTCACGTGCCCGACCTCACGCCCACTTCATCCACAGCACCCCTCTACGCGGACCGCGCGTCGGGGGAGAGGTTTGCCGACGCGACGAGCATGGTCAACGCGTATCTCGCCCGGTACGCCGCGAGCTCTCGGGGCGGTGCCGGGTCGCCGGGCGGCGCGGGCGCGAACACGCTCGACGAGACGGGGTACGCGCAGCTCCAGCACGGGAGCGCGACGATCGGCGTCAACGTGCTGGAGGCGCAGGGCGTCCTGATGGTGTTCTCGCCCATCATGGCCGTGCCCCTGACCGGGCGCGAGGCCTTCTACCGTCGGCTCCTGGAGCTCAGCTTCATCGCCACCTCCGACGCGGCCTTCGCGATCGACAGGTCGCGCAACGAGGTGGTGGTGCGCTGCCTGCGGAGGCTCAGCGCGCTCGAGTACGAAGAGTTCGAGGATATCATCACGACGGTGAGCCAGGTCGCCGACACCTGGGATGACGCGCTGCTGCGGGAGATCCGCGGCGGATGAGCCGCTCGGCGCGTGCCTGGAGCGCCCGGGCCCCTCACGTGGGGGGCTGGCGGCGCGCGGATCGGTCGCGAGATTGCGGTGCGGCTGACGCGGGTGGTAAGTTCTTGCCGCGATGACTGCGGGGGAGCGACCGACGACCGCGGAACCTGAAGAACGCTCCCTCTCTGCGGAGGAAGCCGAGCGGATCGCGTCCTCGATCCGGCCATCCTGGGAGGCGTTCGACGAGCTGCCGTTCGGCCGGGGAGAGGCGCGCGGCAGCGCCCCCGGAACGGAGGCCGGCGCCCCCGGAGCGGCGCAGCCGGCGGCACCGGCGGCGGCAGCCCCCGCAGAGGCCCCCGAGCCGAGGCGTGAAGCCGCGACGGCGCCTTCCCCGGCGGCACCAGCGGCGCCTGCCGCGGCATCGGCGGCGACCGCGGCGGCACCTGCTGCGGCCGTGCGCGAAGCACCCCCGGCGGGCGCGTCCGCGGTGTCGGACACCGTGATCGACGGCGTTCCGACCATCGCCGTCGGAGACGACCCGCAGGCATCTCCCGCACCGGAGGCCGGGTCCCGAGGCGCCGGAGGATCGGGCAGCGGCGGTGAGCATTCACCTCAGCCGCTCGCGCCCCCCGAGGACGCGGGCAGCGCAGCGAGCGCTGTCGCTGCGGGTGCGCCCGAGGCCGCCGCCGGGAAGCGGGGCGAGTATCCCGCTCCCGCCGGGAAAACGCGCGTGGGCGTGGGCGAGCCGGATGCCGTGGCCGATGCGCGGGCCGCCGCGCCGGACGCGGTAGCCGGCGGACGGGTCGCCGAGCCGGATGCCGTGGCCGACGCGACGGCCGCCGAGCCGCGGGCGGCCCCGGCGGCTGCCCCTTCCCCGCCTCCCGTGGAGGAACCGCGGTCGACGCGGGCGACGCGCACACGCTCGCGCGCCGGGCAGCCGGCGGCGGGGAGCGCCGACGCCGTGGCCACGTCCGCTGTACGCACGGAAGACCACGATCCGATCGAGCTCCCCGTGTCCGGGCCGAACAAGACGGCGCTGCGGCTCGGCATCGCGGTCGTGGGCGCGGCCTTCCTGTTCTTCGTTGGCCGCGCGATCCTCGCCCCAGACCGCGACGACGCGGGCGCCGATCGCAGCCCGACGCCGGCGTCGCCTGCGGCGGAGACGCCGCCTGTCGTGGAAGCGCCGCCCGCGACGCCCGCCGCTACCCCGGCCGCCACCTCGCAGGCCACCGCCGTCAGCTCGCCCGCCGTCGCGGGCGACGGCGCCGCGACCACGCCGGCGCCGAGCGCCTCGGCCCCGGCGAGCCCTCCGGCTCCCGCGGCGACGTCGGCCTCCTCCGCCGCCGCGCCGTCCAGGGCCGGCGCGACACCCACGGCGCCGACGCCTGCGCCGAAGGCGACGACCTCTGCGAAGAAGCCTGCGCCCGAGGCGCCGACGCAGCGTGGAACGAGCTCGACCGGCGGCACCAAGACCGGCGGCATCATCCGCGATGCGCCGTTCTGAAGCGCCCCGGTTCACCACCTCGGCAGCGAGGCTTGCTGCAGTCGTCACCTTCCGCGGGCGCCAACGAGGCGAAGCCCGACCTGAGGAGCCATGAAAACACGCGCCTGCGCCCCCGTCCTCCTGCTCTCGTTCATCGCGCCTGCGCTGCTCACCGAGGCCGGGCTCACCTCCTCCCCTCTCAGCGAGCCGTCGAGCTTCGCGCAGTCGTCCGATCCCGTCACGGAGGTCGCGCGCCAGCGCTACGAGGACGGCGTCAAGGCGTATGACGCGGGTCGCTTCGAGGACGCGCGCACCGCGTTTCGTCAGGTCTACACGCTCAAGCGACACCCGGCGGTGCTGCTCAACCTCGGGCAAAGCGAGCTTCGCTCGAATCACCTGGAGGACGCCGGCAACCACCTCCAGCAGTTCCTGCGCGAGCACACCACCGCGACCCCGGAGCAACGCGCCGCCGCGGAGAAGGCGATCGCCGACGTGAAGAGGAGAACCGGCTTCATCGTCGTGGTCGCCGACGCGAACGGCGCGGACATCAGCATCGACGGCGCCCTCATCGGCAAAGCGCCGCTGCCCGATCCGGTGTTCGTGACCCCGGGCAAGCACACCCTGTTCGCGACGTACCAGGATCGGTCGGCGACCACCCAGGTGGACGCGAAGATCGGCGCGGCCACACCGGCGACGCTCACCCTGGGAACCACCGGCGCCGCCCCCGCGCCGGTCGCCGGCGCGCCGACGCCCGGCACGGCTGCGCCCCCCGCTGCGCCGACGTCGACCTTGCCGGGTACGGCGACGCCGACCCCCGCGCAGCCACCGGTCGCGGGCAGCGCGCAGCCAACCCCCGGCACGGCGGCGCCCGGCGCGGCCACGCCCGGCACGACGGCGCCAGGCACGACGCCCGCCGGCGCGACGGCGCCGAGCGCAACGCCCGTGGCCCCGACGACGTCCGGCGGGTTCACGCTCTCGACGAGCAACACGATGGGCTCGATGGGCCCGGATCAGGCCTCCGGCGGTCGCGAGCCGTTCTTCCACTGGTACAAGCGCAAGCCGCTCGCCTGGGCGGGGACCGGCGTCGCGGGCGTCGGCCTGGTGATGGGGATCGTCGGCACGGCCATCACCACGAGCGCGAGCGGCAACGCCGAGGACATCGGGAACGAGATCAAGGCGTTCGTCGCGAGGAACGAGAGCACGATCCCCGCCAATCGCCGGGCCCAGCCCTGCGGCCGGCGCGAGGATCCCTCGGGCGACCTCCCGGGCTTCGAGAACGCATGCGGGAGCCTCCGAGAGGAGCTCGACAGCTACGACGGCGCGCTCCCCTGGGCCATCACGGGCTGGGTCCTCCTCGGCGTCGGGGTCGTCGGCACCGCGACGTACGCGATGATCGATTGGTACCCGAGCGAGCAGAAGACCGTGGCCGCCGGCCCTCGCGTCACCCGGATCGCGCCGCTCGTGGCGCCCGGCCAGGCCTCCCTCAGCGTCGCCGGGACGTTCTAGCTCCACGGAGCGCCGGCGACGCGCGCCCCCGCGGCGCCGAGCTCACCGCTCCTTCGCAGCGCGGAGCAGATCCCGCATCGTCGAGCGCGGGATCTCCGCGAGGCGCGCGGCGGCGCTGATGTTGCGGCCCACCTCCTCGAACGCGCGGAGCGCGTCGGCCGGCGAGATCTTCCGGCGCGGCGGGGGCTCGCGCTCGGCGATGACGGCCGTGACGTGCTCGGGCAACACATGGCCCTTCGCGCGGAGCGCGGCCTGGATGAGCACGTTCCGTAGCTCCCGCACGTTGCCTTGCCAGCGGTGCGCCCTCAGCGCGACGAGCGCCCCGGGGGAGAGGGGGCGCAGACCGACCTCCGAGCTCGCCAGCAGGTGCTCGGCCAGGAGCGGGATATCGTCGGGCCGCTCGCGCAGCGCGGGGAGCTGGATGCGGCACACCGCGAGCCGCTCGTAGAGATCCACGCGGAAGCGGCGCTCGGCGACGAGGGTCTCCAGCGGCTCGCACGTCGCGACGATGAGCCGCACGTTCACGGGCGTCGGCCCCTCCGATCCGAGCGGGCGCACCACCCCCTCCTCCACGACGCGCAGCAGCTTCGCCTGGACCTCGAGCGAGAGCGACGCGATCTCGTCGAGGAAGAGCGTGCCCTCGTTGGCCTCGACGAACGCGCCCCGCCGATCGCGTGATGCGCCGGTGAACGCGCCCCGCCGGTGGCCGAACAGCTCGGACTCGGCGAGCTCGCGCAGGATGGTGGCGGCGTTCAGGACCACGAACGGCCGATCGGCCCGCGTGCTCTCCGCGTGGATCGCCCGGGCGACCAGGTCCTTGCCGGTGCCCGACTCGCCGCGCAGGAGCACGGGGAGCTGGAGCGGCGCCACCCGCCGCGCCGCCGCGGCGAGCTGGCGCATGGGCCGCGAGCGGCCGACGAGCGACGGCAGCGGCGGCCCCTCCTCGAGCTCGGGCACCTTCCGCGCCGCCTCGATCCACATCGCCGTGCGGCCAATCTCGAAGCAGCCGCCGGGGACGAGCACCGCCTGCCGCACCCGCACGCCGCCGACGCGAACGCCGTTGCGCGAGCCGAGATCCGTCACCTCGATCGACGTGCCACGATGCGCGACCCGGCAGTGGCGAGCGCTCACCGTGGCGTCGCCGATCCTCGCGTCCGCGTCCGGGCCGCTCCCCAGGGTGAGCTCGGCGCCCGGCGCGACGGCGATGTGCGCCGGGGCGCCGCCGACGCGGTGCTCGCACCGAAGCCACACCGTGGCGAGCTCCTCGCGATCGTCCAGGAGCTCGTGCGTGATGTCCCGGATCGGCGGGGCCTCGCCGAGAGGGGCAGCAGGGCCCGGCCAATCGCCGGGGGTGCCGCCGAGATCCGGCTCGGGCAGCGCCGCGACCAGCGCGGAGGGCGCAGCGGCGCCGTGAGCAGACGTAAATGCGGCCAGGGAGCTGTTGTCTTCGCGGAGGAGGGGTGCGTTGTCCATATCCACGAGGTCTGTCGTCGCGGCGCCGGGCGCAGTTGCGTCGCTCGCCTCGTCCGGCCGACATTTCGGCATTCCTTGTCGCAAACCCGCCGCCCCCTTTGCGCTCGCGACCGCGCTGTTCTAGAGGCCGTTCGTGAGATCGCGCTCAACAAGGTGGACCGCGCCGGCGCTCGGCGTGGCGGCGGTAGGCTGGGTGCTCTCGGCCGACCAGGCCCTGGCCCAGCCGGCAGATCAGGGGACGACGACCGCCGCCGAGGAGGACGAGGAGCTCGGACCGGAAGCCGGCGCGAAGCGCCCCGCCGGACCGGACGAACGAACCGGGCACATCCTCCTCCAGGGGCGGGCCGGCTACAGCCAACCGTTCGGCAGCATGGCCGCCGGCCAGCCGGTCAGCGAGAAGGTGTCGGGCGGGCTCGCGTTCGGCGCCAACGTCGGGTTCGGCTTGAGCCGCGTCACCGTCCTGGAAGCGAGCGGCTCCTACGCCATGCTCTCCGCGCCCGGCGGGTGCAACGACTGCTCCGGCCAGAGCCTCGACCTGGGCCTCGGGTTCGTCTACCACGTCGCCCAGGGCCTCGCGATCGACCCCTGGATCAGCTACGGCGTGGGCTACCGCAGGGGCGTCTTCACCTGGTCGGAGGATTCGGCAGCCGGTCCGGTAGCGTCCGACCATGTGTTCCACGGGCTCGATGTCGCCCGCATCGCCCTGGGCGTCGATTTCTACCCCGTGTCGCCCCTCGGCGTCGGGGTGTTCACCGAGCTCGACGCCGGCACCTACCTCTCGCGTCCGGGCGAGCGCTCCGGGGCCGCGGCCTACGGATTCTTCCAGGTCGGCCTGCGTCTCGCGCTGGACCCCGTACCCCGGGGCACGCGTACGCCCTCCGCCTCGGCCGGTGCGTCTCGGAGGATCGCCGGCCATACCGCGAGCCCCGGGGGGGCTGCCCACCGGTAGAGCAGCCGGAATCTGGGCGGTCCGGAGGGCTGGGCAGGTATAATCAGCCGCGAATGGGCGAGTTCAGGACGAGCAGCCGCACCCGACCCGTCGCGGCTGCCGTGACCGACGTTGGACGCCAGCGGAAGCACAACGAGGACAACGTCCTCGTGAAGTCCGAGCTCGGCCTCTTTGTCGTGGCCGACGGCATGGGGGGGCATAACGCGGGCAACGTCGCCAGCGCGCTCGCGACCCGATCGCTCGACAACTTCTTCGAGGCGACCCGGACCGGCGTCCTGCCCGGCCCCGTCCCCGCCGACGAGCAGGAGCTCGACCCGGGAGCGCGGCGCGTCGTCGCCGCGATCCGCAAGGCGAACCACGATGTGTTCGTCATCTCGAACACCTATACCCAGCACCAGGGCATGGGCTCGACGGTGGTCGCCGCCTACGTGTCGTGCGAAACGGAGCAGATCCACGTCGGCCACGTCGGCGACAGCCGCTGCTACCGGATCCGGCAGGGCGAGATCGAGCAGCTCACGAAGGACCACTCGCTCATCAACGATGCCCTCGCCCTCAAGCCCGACCTGAGCCAGGACGAGCTGGCGAGGCTCCCCAAGAACATCATCACGCGCGCGCTCGGCATGAAGGACGCCGTGAAGGTCGACATCCGCTCCGAGCGCATCCAGCCCGGCGACGTTTTCCTGCTCTGCTCCGACGGGCTGAGCGGGATGGTCTCGGAGCAGCAGATCCTCGATGTGTTCGACATCACGCAGGACCCGCACGAGGCCTGCGAGCTGCTCATCGCGATGGCCAACGAGGCCGGCGGGACCGACAACATCTCGGCGCTGATCGTCCGCATCCAGCCCGAGGCGCTCGACGACGTGCAGCTCGACGGCGCGGAGCTCGAGGACACCCGGCCCCATCGCATCGACGAGCTCGGCGCGACGCTCCCGCCGGCGGCGGTGTCCGTCCGCGAGCGGCAGCTGGCTGTCGAGGAGGTCGAGCTCGAAGCGGCCGCGTCTTCGGACAGCGAGCGCATCGCGGCGCAGCAGGTCCACTCCATCGCGGACAGCGGCCTGCGGAGCCAGGCCCAGGGCGCCGCGGGCAGGGCGCCGCGCATGGCCGCCGTGCCGGTCGCGGACCGGCGCTCTCGGGCCGCCGCCGGGTCGGGCCGCTACGCCGCGGTCGCGGCCGCGCCGAGGGCCCCGGTGAAGGAGGCCCCGCCGCCGGCGAAGCCGGCGAAGCGCCCGACCGAGGTGCGCGTCGCGCGGTGCGCGCACTGCAAGCACGAGCTCTTCATCGGCAACCGCTTCTGCGTGGAGTGCGGCGCCCCCATCAAGCCGTGAGCGGCGGCGCGCGCGTCGCCGCGGAGGGCGGCGCGAGCGCTCGCGGCGCCCTCCGAGGCGACGCGAGCGATCCTCAGACGCGCGGGGACGACGCCGCGATCACTTGACCGAGAGCAGCTCGACCTCGAAGAGGAGGGTCGAGTTGGGCGGGATCACGGGCGGGAACCCGCGCGCGCCA
Organism: Sorangium sp. So ce406; assembly: GCF_051474675.1. Classification (NCBI taxonomy): domain Bacteria; kingdom Pseudomonadati; phylum Myxococcota; order Polyangiales; family Polyangiaceae; genus Sorangium; species Sorangium sp. So ce406. The sequence continues at coordinate 5,317,296 of NZ_CP150340.1, forward strand.
TAGCCGAGGTCCGGCGGGATCGTCAGCTTGCGGACGCCGCCGATCTTCATCCCGGCGACGCCCTGATCCCATCCCTTGATCACCTGCCCGGCCCCGAGCTTGAACGAGAAGCCCTGGCCGCGGTCGCGCGAGCTGTCGAACTTGCTGCCGTTGGTCAGCGTGCCGACGTAGTGCACCGTCACGAGCTGGCCGTGCTTGGCCTCGGCGCCCGTGCCTTCCTTGACGTCCTCGATCCCGAGCCCTTCTTGCATGGTCGACTCCTTTCGGCGCGATGGGAGGAGCGCCGCGCGGTCGCGTCAAGCCGAAGCAGCGCGCGCCCCCGAAGCGAGCGCACGCGAGCGCGCGTGGGCGCGGAAAAGCCGCGGCTCAGCCGCCGAGGCCGGGGAACGGAAATCCCGTCGCGCCGCCCGTCAGCCGCCAGGTGTTGGCGGTCTGCTGGACGACGGGCTGGCGGAGCAGCGGGTGCGGGTGCGTCTGCTCGAAGGCGAACAGGATCGCGGCGGGCGTGAGCTGGTCGAGCGACGCGAAGAAGCCGAGCGTGAGCATCGCGCCGCCCTCCGTCCACCGGTAGCCCTGCCGCCGCACGCCGGCGCTGAGCAGGTTGTTCACGCCGGCGACGTCCGCCGCGATCTCGTTCGGCTGGTTGAAGACGGGGAGCGCGCGCGACAGCATGCGCCCGAGATCCGCGGGCGTGACGCCGCGGCTCCCGCCCTGCCCGTTCGCGCACCCGGTGTGCCCGAGGTGGTGGTGGCCGAGCTCGTGGCCGAGCACGAACGCGAGCTGCTCGTGGTAGAGCTGGCGCTGCCGCTCGACCTTGCGCGGGTCGGTGTGCTGCGCCGGATCGATGAAGCCCGCCGGCGGCCGGAGGATCGGCTGCCCGGGCCGCTGCCGCTGCGCGAGCATCCGCAGGAACTCGTCGAGCTTCCTCGTCCCGAAGATCTCGTCGGTCGCCTTGAACTGAGCGATCTGCGCCTGGATCTCGAGCAGCCCGTCGGTGATGGCCATGAACGGCATCCGCTGGTCGTCGCAGCCGGCGAACGCGTTCACCTCCCCCACGGTGGGATCGGCGATGAACGGGATGCCCCTCACCTTCTGCTGCGCGCCCGACGGCAGCGCGCCGATCAGCGCGCCCATCACGACGCCGGCCTCGGACTGCAGCCAGGCGACGTTGATGTCGTTGATGGGGTCACCCAGCACCGGCAGCCCGGGCACCGTCGGCAGGTTGAAGGTGGGCGCCGGCGCGGGCCCGGTCTGCGCGGGAGGATACCCGGGCTGCTGCTGCGGGTAGCCGGGCTGCTGCTGCGGGTAGCCGGGCTGCTGCTGCGGGTAGCCGGGCTGCTGCGGATATCCCTGCGGAGGCGCGCCGTACGGCGGGTAGCCCTGGCCGTACGACGGCTGTGACGGCGGACGGCGCGAGCTGCTCCGCTGACAGCCTGCGATCAGTCCGAGAGCCAGAACGAGTGCGCCGATCGGTCGAAGCAGATTCATCGCCGCGAGCATAGCGCACGGAGCGGACGTCAACCTGCGCCCGCCGCGAGCTGGCGTGTCACGCGCGGGCTGCGCGGCGCGGCGATGAGCCGAAAGCCGCGCGCCGGGCGTCAGGCGCAGGAGGACCGATGAACCGACACCGAGCTTGGTCTGTCGCAGCCGCCCCCCTGTGGATCGGCGCCGTCGCGCTCTCCGGCTGCGGCGGCGCCGCCGCGCAGGCGCCCGCGCCCATGGCGCCGGAGCCCGCCGGCGCGATGTTCACGCCGCAAGAGGAGGGTCGCCCCGAGACGGCCGAGGATGCGCTCGCGGCGCTCGAGCGCGCGGAAGGCGAGCTCGACCGGGTCCTCGGCGCGCCGTCGGACACCGCCAGCGGCGAGGGGCGGGCCGTGGAGTCCGCGTCGCCGGCGGCGCCGCCGCCCGCGCCGGCGACGTCGCCCTCGCCCGCGCCGTCGCCGCCGACGGCGTCCGACAGCGCGCCGAGGGCGACGGCCGCCGGCGCAGCGCGCCCGAGCAAGAAGGCCGAGCCCGAGCAGGTGACCGCGACGCCGTGCGAGACCGCGTGCCGCGCGCTCGCCTCGATGGACCGCGCCGCGCAGCACCTCTGCGGGCTCGCCGGCGACGCGGACCAGCGGTGCGACGCCGCGCGCACCCGGGTGAAGAACGCGACCGACCGGGTCGGGGCGCAGTGCCCGCGCTGCGCCGAGCGCTAGCCGGACGCGCGCCAAGCCGACGCCGACGATGTCACGGGCCCGGCGCGAGGAGCTGCAGCAGGCGCACGTTCTTGTACACCTCCCCGAACGACCCGGCCGCCTTCTGGCCGGCCTTGGCCAGCACGTCGAGCTCCTCCGGGCGAACGTCCACCTGGACCGTGAGCCGGCCCGCTCCCTGATCCACCGCGAGCGTCGCGCGCTTCGCGATCTCCGCGAGCCCTGCGCCGGCCTCCGGACCGGCGAGCGCCTTCAGCGCATCGACGTTCGCGCGCTTCTCCTCGAGGAGCTTCCGGAGCTCCTCGGCCGCGTCGCCCGACGCGGCGTCGATCGCGACGGTCGCGGAGAGCCCCCCCTTCGTCGAGACGCCGAAGGTGACGGCGCGCGGGCCCGTCGAGCCCGTGAGGATCGCGCGGAGGCTCGGCTTGCTGTCGGAGAGCAGGGCGACGCCGAGGACGGGGCGATCCCAGCCGATGTGCGCGAGGCGCGACGTGGCCTCCTCGCGGCTCGCCAGCGACGTGCCGGCCTCCTCGGCGTCGATGCTCGCCCGGAGGTCTGCCTCGGCGCCGTACAGCAGGATCGATCCGTCGCGCACCGCGATCGCGTCCTCGCCGGCGCGGAGCAGGTACTTCACGCCTTTGTACTCCGCCGGCACGTAGCTGTGCTCCGCCAGGCGCTGCGCGAGCTTCTGCTCGTCGAACCGCCCGCGCGCAACCACGAGCGACGGGGAGAGGATCAGCTTGTCGACGTCGAACCCGAGGTCGATGCCCGTCGCCTTCTTGATGTCGTCGCGGGTGCGCTCGACGTGCTGCCGCACCGGGCTGCCCTCCGCGCCGAGCGCCTTCAGATCGATCTGGTGCGGGTCGACGATCACCACGCCGGGCGCGCTGCCGTGGACATACTCGAGGAGGGATTCGTCCTTCGGGAACGTGGCGGCGCGGAGGCGCGCCAGGCCGAAGCCGAGGAGCCCGGTCTGCTGGGCGAGGACGATGGAGAACACGAGGCCGAGGAGCACGATGTACTTGGCCTTGCCTCGCTTCTTGGTAGCTCCGGCAGTCCGGGCCGGCTTGGACGCGCTCTCGGTGCTCATCTATGCTCGCTGCGCCTCCCTGGGGTACCGCGTGCCGCCCGGGTCCGCGAAACCGCTTCCGCAGACCCCGAGCGCCGCTCGTCGACCCGGAGCGCGCTGCGGCAGAGCATAACCGGAAGCTGGACGCCGGCCAGGCCTTCCGCCGGGGCCGCCGGACGGATAGAAACGACGCGACGTGCCTGGATCCTCGTCCCCCGATGACGGCCGCGGCGCGCTCGGACCGCCGAGCGACTGCGCCGCGCTGCCCGCCGCCCTCGGCCGCTACCATGTGCAGCGCCTGCTCGGCGAGGGGGCGATGGGGCGCGTGCTGCTCGCGCACGATCCGGTGCTCGATCGCGACGTCGCGCTGAAGCACCTGCGCGACGATCTCCGCATCCCGCGCGACGTCCGCGAGCAGCTCGTCGTGAGGATGCGCCACGAGGCGCGCGCCGCCGCCCGCGTGACGCACCCGAACCTCGTCACGCTCCACGACGTCGGCGAGGATCCGGACTTCGGGCTCTACCTCGTCTTCGAATATGTCGAGGGGCCGACGCTGAAGCAGCAGCTCCTCGATCGCCCGCTCTCGGCGGCGCAGGCGGCGCGCCTCGCGCGCGAGCTCGGCGAGGCGCTCACGATCGCGCACCGGGCCGGCATCGTTCACCGCGACATCAAGCCCGAGAACATCATCCTCTCCGCGAAGGGCGGCAAGATCGCGGACTTCGGCATCGCCCGCATCCCGGACTCGACGCTGACCCACCAGGGAGGGCTCATGGGGACGCCCGCGTACAGCGCTCCGGAGACGTTCCGCGCCGGGAAGTTCTCGCCCGAGAGCGATCAGTTCTCGCTCGCCGCCGTCATGTACGAGGCGATCTCCGGCAAGCGCGCGTTCCCGGGCGACGACGCGGTCTCGGTCGCGTCGAAGATCGCGAGCGACGAGCCGTCGCCGATCGCGCGGGAGATCGGCGTACCGCCGTCGCTCGATCAGGTGCTCGCGCGCGGCCTGTCGAAGCGACCCGAGGAGAGATACCCGAGCTGCGACGCGTTCGGCGCCGCGTTCGCCGACAGCCTCGAGTGGGCCGCCTCCAGCCAGATGCCGAGGCGCACGCTGGAGCCGCCCGTCGCCGCGAGCGCGGCGCTGGCCACGGATCCGGGCGCGCTGCGCGCGGACCCGCTCGACAACGACTTCCCGCCCCGCGAGCGGAAGACGGGGCAGATCGTGCTCGGCGCGGCCGTGGTCGTGGCGACGGCGATGCTGCTCGTCCGCACGGCGATGCGCTCGACAGACACGCCGGTCGAAGCGCCCCCCGCGGAGCCGGCGCCGGCCGCGTCGTCCTCGGCCACGGCGGAGCCCGAGGCGCCGCGGCCGCGCGTCGCGCCGTCGGCGCGGCCCGCGCGGCCGAAGCACGAGCCGGGGGACACCGCCGCGCACGCGCCACGCGCGTCGGGCAGCGCGGAGCCGAGCGCGAGCGCGACGGGCAGCGCCCCGAGCCGGCCGGCGTCGGTCGCCGTCCCCGAGGACGAGGAGCACGAGGAGGCCGCGGACGCGGGGACGCCGGAGACCGACGACATCGGCGCGCCGGAGACCAACGAGCCGGGCGCACCGGACGCCGGGGCGGCCGATGCTGCCGCGCGTTGAACGGCAGAGAGCGCAGATGCGTTGTCACGCGGGAAAAACTCTCCTAAAGGACCCCGGGTAAGCGGCGTCGCTGTCCGGAACGGCGGATGTCAACCGCCTCGCCGGGTCCCTCGCGGGCCCGACGACGCACCCCCATCACGCCGATCGCCGCGCTGGCGACTGTCTGAATTGCTGCCTTGCCCCCTGAGATCTCCGCGATGACTACCCAGACAAACGGCGACGATCTCCATCTGTCGCTCTACCGAAAGATGTTCCAGATACGCCGCTTCGAGGAAGAAGCGGCCCGCGCCTATGCGCAGAGCAAGATCGGTGGGTTCCTTCATCTCTACATCGGTCAGGAGCCCATCGCCGTCGGCGCGACCGCGGCGCTCCGCCCCGATGACTACGTGATGACGACCTACCGCGATCACGGCCTCGCGCTCGCACGCGGCATGAGCGCGCGCGCCGCGATGGCCGAGCTCTACGGCAAGGTCACCGGGTGCTCGAAGGGGCTCGGCGGCTCGATGCACTTCTTCGACAAAGAGCACAACATGCTCGGCGGCTACGGCATCGTCGGCGGCCACATCCCGATCGCCGTCGGGACGGCGTTCGCGTCGAAGTACCGCGGCGAGGACCGGGTCTCGATGGTGTTCTTCGGCGAGGGCGCGGTGAGCATCGGCGACTTCCACGAAGGGATGTCGCTCGCGGCGCTCTGGAAGCTGCCGATCGTCTTCGTCTGCGAGAACAACGAGTACGCGATGGGGACGCCGCTCTCGCGGACGCTCTCGGTCGAGGACGTCTCGCAGAAGGCGCTCGCCTACGGGATGGAGCGCGACCGCTTCAACTCGGAGCACGTGCTCCAGGTGCGCGACCGCCTCGGCGAGGCGATCGCGCGGGCCCGCACGCACTCGGAGCCGACGCTGGTCGAGATCAGGACGTACCGCTTCCGCGGCCACTCGATGAGCGATCCCGGCAAGTACCGGACGAAGGAGGAGCTCGAGGAGCGAAAGAAGAAGGACGTGCTCCTGCGCTCGCGCGTCGAGCTCGAGGAGAAGGGGCACAAGGCGGCCCTCGAGGCGATCGAGAGAGAGGTGGAAGACGAGATCGCCGATGCGGTCCGCTTCGCCGAGGAGAGCCCCGAACCCGGGCCCGAGGTGCTCGAGCCCACAACCTATGCAGGACCTTTTGCGCGATGACCGTCCTAAGATTCCGTGAGGCGGTTCGCGCCGCCATGATCGAGGAGATGGAGCGCGACGAGCGGGTGTACCTCGTCGGCGAGGAGGTCGGGCACTACCAGGGCGCCTACAAGGTGACCGAGGGGATGCTCGACAAGTTCGGCCCGAAGCGCGTCATCGACGCGCCGATCACCGAGAGCGGGTTCACCGGCATCTCGATCGGCGCCGCGATGGTCGGGCTCCGGCCGATCGTCGAGTACATGACGTGGAACTTCTCCGCCGTTGCGTTCGATCAGATCCTCAACAACGCGGCGAAGCTCCGGCAGATGTCCGGCGGGCAGCTCACCATCCCGCTCGTGCTGCGGGCGCCGAACGGCTCCGCGCGCCAGGTCGGGTCGCAGCACTCGCACTCGATGGAGCACTTCTACGCGCACGTCCCCGGCCTCAAGGTGCTCGCGCCGGCGATGCCGGCCGACGCGAAGGGGCTCCTCAAGTCGGCGATCCGGGACGATAACCCGGTGCTCTTCATGGAGAGCGAGACGCTCTACGGCGTGAAGGGCGAGGTGCCCGATGACCCGGACTTCGTCGTGCCGCTCGGGGTCGCCTCGATCGTGCGCGAGGGGACGGACGTCTCGATCATCGCGTGGAGCCGGATGGTGCACGTGGCGCTCGAGGCGGCCGCCGAGCTCGAGAAGCAGGGGATCAGCGCCGAGATCGTGGACCTGCGATCGCTGCGCCCGCTCGACGAGGAGACCATCGTGCGGAGCGTCGTCAAGACCCACCGCGCGGTCGTGGCGCACGAAGGCTGGCCGTACGGCGGCGTCGGCGCGGAGGTCGCCGATCGCATCCAGCGGCTCGCGTTCGACGAGCTCGACGCGCCCGTGCTGCGCGCGACGACGCTCGACGTCCCGATGCCCTACAACGCACGGCTGGAGCAGTACGTGATCCCGCAGGCGGCGCGGATCATCGAAAACGTTCACCGCGTTCTCTACAAAAGCTGACTGAGCGGACGCACATCCCCGATCAAGGTTGATAGACCCATGGCGAAGGTTCTGGAACTGCCGAAGCTGTCCCCGACCATGGAGGAGGGGCAGATCAGTGCCTGGCACAAGAAGGAAGGCGACGCGATCGACATCGACGATCTGCTCGCAGAGGTCGAGACCGACAAGGCGACCATGGAGTACAAGTCCTTCGATCGAGGGACGTTGCTCAAGATCCTCGTGCCTGCGGGCAGCGTGGTTCAGCTCGGCCAGCCCGTCGCGATCCTCGGCGCCCCGGGCGAGGACATAAGCGGCCTCGCCGGCGGCGGTGCTCCGGCGCAGAAGCAGAGCGCGCCGGAGCCTCAACCGAAGGGGGAGCGCGCCCCGGAGCCGGCGGCCGCGGCGTCGAGCGGCGACGTGCCCGTGACGGCCCCGCCGCCCGCGGCGCGCGGCGAGGCGGTCTCGCCGCCCACGCAGCCGGCAGCGCCGCAGCCGTCCTCCGGGGGACGCGTGAAGGCGTCGCCCTACGTGCGCAAGCTCGGCCGCGAGCGCGGGCTCGACCTGAGCAACGTCGCTGGCACGGGGCCCGGCGGGCGCATCGTCGCCCGCGACCTCGAGGGGCTGAAGGCGGCGCCGGCCGCGGCGGCGCCCGCGCCGGCCACGCCGGGCGAGCTCGCCGCGCCGGAGGTGCGACCGCTCAGCATGATGCGCAAGGCGATCGCCCGGCGCCTCACCGAGTCCAAGCAGACGGTCCCGCACTTCTACCTCTCGATCGACGTCGACGCCGATCCGCTGAACGCGCTGCGCGAGCAGATCAACGCGGACCTCGCGGCGACGGCCGCCGAGGGCGAGAAGCCGGCGAAGGTCAGCTTCAACGACCTGCTCGTGAAGGCGTGCGCGATCGCGCTCGTGCGCGTGCCGGAGTGCAACGCGCAGTTCACCTCGGACGCGATCCTCGTTCACCGGCGCGTCGACATCTCGGTGGCGGTCGCCGTCCCCGAGGGTCTCGTCACGCCGGTGGTGCGCAACGTGGACCGCAAGCAGGTGCTCGAGATCGCCGCCGAGGTGCGCGAGCTCGCAGGGCGGGCCAAGGCGAAGAAGCTGCGGCCCGAGGAGATGGCGAACGGCACGTTCTCGATCTCGAACCTCGGCATGTACGGGATCGACAACTTCGGGGCGGTCATCAACCCCCCGGAGGGCGCGATCCTCGCCGTGGGCCAGGTCCGCCGCGAGCCCGTCGTGCGCGGTGAGCAGATCGTGCCGGGCCGGCGCCTGAGCATGACGCTCTCCTGCGATCACCGCGTCGTCGACGGCGCGGTCGGCGCGACCTTCCTCAAGGTCCTGCGCCAGCTCCTCGAGCACCCGACGCAGATCCTGGTCGGCTAGCTCGTCACTCCGCGCAAGGAAAGCCAACACGCAGAGGACGCCGGGCTCCCTCCCCCGGCGTCCTCGCGCGCCGCGCGCCGCTGAACCGCCTCGATCGCGAGCGGCGCGCGCTCGCCACGCGGGCGCTCAGGTCGCCTCGACGCCGCCGCCGAGCGCGTCGCCGAGGCGCGCCAGGTTTCGCGAGAAGATCTGCACGGACGGGTGCGTCGGCCCGAGCGCCTTCGTCGCGATCGCCACGGCGCGCTCTATCTGCTGCCATGCGCCCGATAAGTCGCCGAGCGCCTGCAGCACGCGGCCGAGGTTGTTCACGATGCTCGCCACGACCGGGTGATCCGGCCCGTACGTGGCCTGCGCGATGCCGAGCGCCCGCTCGAGCTGCTCGCGCGCGCCGGGCAGCTCGCCGAGCGCCTGCAGCACGCTGCCGAGGTTGTTGCAGCCGATCGCCACCGCGGGGTGATCCGGGCCGTAGGTCGCCTCGGCGATCTTCAGCACGCGCGCGAAGTTCGCCCGCGCGCCCTCGAGGTCGCCGAGATCGCGCAGCACGCTGCCGAGGTTGTTGATGTCCCGCGCGACGTCCGGGTGATCCGGGCCGTACGTGTCCTCGACGATCGCGAGCGCGCGCTCGAAGTCGGCGCGCGCTCCGGCCAGGTCGCCGAGATCGCGCAGCACGCGCCCGCGGTTGTTCAGCGCCAGGGCGAAGCGCGGGTGGTAGCAGCCGTAGCTGTGCTCATCGATCTTGAGCGCTTCCTCGAACTGCTCGCGCGCGCCCTTCAGGTCGCCGAGATCGTGGAGCAGCCGCCCGAGGTTCGTGCGGCCGATCGCGACCGTCGGGTGGTCCGGTCCGTAAGCGCGGATGTCGATCGCGAGCGCGCGCTCGAGGTGCACGCGCGCGCCCGCGAAGTCGCCGAGATCGCGGAACAGCGCGCCGAGGTTGTTCAGCCGTATCGCGACGCTCGGGTCGTCGGGGCCGTACGTCGCCTCGTCGATGGCGAGGGCGCGCTCCAGGTGCTTGCGCGCGCCGGGCAGGTCGCCCTGATCCATGAGCACGCTGCCGAGGTCGTTCACGTCGCGCGCGACGTCCGGGTGATCGGGGCCGACGCTCGCGATGTCGATCGCCAGCGCGCGCTCCAGGTGGGCGCGCGCGCCGCCGAGATCGCCGAGGTCGTGGAGGACGCTGCCGAGGCTGCGCAGCACGGCCGCGACCTTCGGCTCGTCAGGGCCGAACACCGCCTCGTGCAGCGCGAGCGCCCGCTCCAGGTACCCCTTCGCCTCCGCGTACGCCGCTCGCCCCTGCAGGTAGACCGCGAACCTGGCGAGCAGCCGCCCGCGCACCTCCTTCGCGACGTCGTGGGCCTCGGCCTGGCTCGCCGCGGCGAGCGCGTGCGGCAGCCAGCGGGCGCAGAACGGCCACGTCTCCACGTCGTCGCTGCTCTCGGGGAACGCGTGGTCCACGAGGCGCACCGCCGCCTCGGCCCACATCCGCCGGTCCTCGGGCGCGAGGCGATCGCGGACCACCGCCTGGACGAGCCGGTGCACCGACAGCGCGCCCTCGTGGACGTCGATGAACGAATAGCGGCGGAGCGCGGCGACCGCCTCGTCGAGCATCAGCGGATCGCTCAGCGCCTCCGCGAGCGCGGGCGGCAGGTGCGGCGCGGCATCGGCGAGGCCCTCGCGCGGGATGTCGTCGGGCGCGAGGAACGCGCACAGGCTGAGGAGATCGACGGCGACGGGGGAGAAGCGCTGCGCCTCCTGGAACGCGAGGCCCCAGGTGGTGGCGACCGGCGTCGGGTAGTCCATCGGCACGCCGCGGAGCAACAGCTCGCGCTGGTGGTCGCCGAAGACAGCGTGGTACGTCGCGATCGACGACCTCGTCTCCTTGATGGTCGCGGCCGCCTGCACCAGCGCGAGCGGCAGATCGCCGAGCGTCTCGGCGAGCTTCTCCGCGGCCCGCTCGTCGCTCTGCCCCGTCCGGCCGAGCAGGAACTTCACCGAGTCGGCGCGATCGAGCGCCGGCACGGTGAGCGGCGTGGCGATGCCGCGGAAGCTCGGGTTGCGCGAGGTGATCAGGATGTGGCCGGTGCGCGGGTGCGGGAGGTACGGCGCCACATCCTTCGGGTCGTTGACGTTGTCGAAGACGAGCAGCCACCTGTCGTTGCGCGACAGCCAGGAGCGGACCGCCTCGATCGCGATCCGCTGGTCGGCCTCGTTCTGCTCCGGCAGGTCGAGCGCCGCGGCGAGGCGGGCGAAGTCCTCGGCCGCCGTCGCCGGCTCCTCGGCGCGGACCCACCAGACGACGTTGTACTGGCTCGCGTACCGGTGCGCGTACTCCGCGGCGAGCTGCGTCTTGCCGATACCGCCGAGGCCGCTGATCGCCTGCGTGAGCGCCGCCGGTCCCCCCGTGGTGAGCGCGCTCCGCAGCTCGTCGAGGAGCCGGTCGCGCCCGGTGAAGCCCGGGTTGCGCGGCGGCAGCTTCTTGATGTGCGGCTCCGCGTCGGGCGAGCTGGACGGCCGCCGGGTGACCGGCCTCAGCGTCGGCGGCTCCGTCTCGCGGACGGCGCTCCGGATCCCCTTCGCGATCTCGGTGAACGCCTCGCTCTGGTTGGGGTAGCTCGTCACCGGCCGCGCGCGGTTCGGGAGCGGCTGCAGCCTGCCGAGCAGCGTCTTCTCCCAGGCACAGGGGCGCAGGATGACGGGGATGACCCGGCACTCGCCCGCGTCGTGCCGGGCGAGCGCGTCCCGGATCTCCGGCGTGAGCCACCCATCGGCGGAGAGGAAATCCGCGCTCACGAGCAGCAACACCACCCGGGCCTCGCGCAGCCGCGCGGCGATCACCTCGCGCCGCTCCTTCCCTCCGCCGAGCGCGAAGCCTTGATACGTCCGGATGACCCCTTGCCGCTTGAGCGCGTCGAGGTGGGTCTCGAGCTTGGGCCGTAGGTCCTCGTCCCTCGGGGAGTAGGAGAAGAACACGTCGGCGGGGCTCGTCGCCAAGGCAACCATAGTTCCTCTCGCGGGCCTTAAGGTCTCACGACGGACCTGAAGCGCAACGAGAATACGCGGTCGGGAAAGACCCAGGAAGAGACGGTATATGACGCTCTCGGCGGATACATGTGGGTCGAACCTCCATCTTCTTCCGGGGGTGTGCCCTACCCCGAATCCGGCTCCGTCCTACCTTCGCGTTCCTCTTCCGTGCTGGGGAAGAACCTGCCGGAAGCCTGGACGATGCGGCGCGCCGCCTCCATCCATTGCCGACGGTCGTCCCGTCGTAGCTGGTTGCGGACCACGATCTTCACGAGGCGGTGGACGCTGAGCGTCTGCAGCCGCACCTCGATCAGCGAGTGCAGCCGCAGCACCGCGATCGCGTCGTCGAGCGCGAGCGGGTCGTACTCGCTCAGGGCCCGCCGCGGGATCGCGTCCATCGGCAGGAACGAGCACAGGCTGAGGAGCTCCGCCGCGGCCTGGTGGCTGAACACGGCGGCGAGCGCGCTCTCCCACGCGGTCGCCACCGTCACCGGGAAGCTGACCGGCCGCTCCAGGAGCGCGGCCGGGCGCTGGCGGAACAGCGCGAGGTACTCCGAGAGCGGGCGCCCCGTCTCCTCGATGTACGCGCCGGCCTGCGCCAGCGCGAGCGGCAGATCGCCGAGCTCTTCCGCGAGCGCGTCGGCCGCCTCTGCGTCGGCCTCGCCCGTGCGCCGGAGCAGGAAGCTCACCGACTCGGCGCGCTCGATGCCGCGGACGTTCACCGTCGTGAGCCCGCGCCAGATCGGGTTCTGCGACGTCGCGATCACGTGGCCGCCGTGCGAGATGCTCGGGAGGTAGGGCTCGACCTCGATCGGATCGCGCACGCCGTCGAACAGGAGGAGCCAGCGCCCGCGGCGGCCGAGCCTGCTGCGCACCGCAGCGACGGCGCGGGCCGCATCCAGGAGCTCGTGATCGGGCAGCCGCATCTCGGCGGCGAGCGCGATGAACGCGGCGTCCATCGTCGCGGGGCTCTGGCCGTCGATCATGAAGACGATGTCGTAAGCCGCGGCGTTGCGGTACGCATGCTCGATCGCCAGCTTGGTCTTGCCGGTGCCGCCGAGCCCGCAGAGCGGCGCGACGCCGCGCTTCGCGAGCGTGGCGCCGATCTCGGCGAGCAGATCCTCGCGCGCAGCCAGGTTTCGGCTGCTCCACGCCGGGACGCTGAAGATCCCGGGCGGCGGTGGCACCTCGGATTGGCTCACCGGCTGGGCGCCGGGCGTCGGTGAGCCTACGGGGGGTTTTGGGTGAGCTGCTCGACCTGCTTTCGGATGCCCTTGGCGATGTCGGTGAAGGCCTCGCTCTGGTTGACCCAGCTCGTCACCGGGCGCCCGCCCCGCGGCAGGCTCGCCAGCCTGCCGAACGGCGCGCCCTCCCAGTCGCAGGCGTCGAGGATGACGGGGATGACGCGCGCCTCACCCCGCTCGTGGCGCTCGATCGCCTTCTGCATCTCGACGTCGTAACAGAAGTCCGACGCGAGGAAATCCGCGCTGATGAGCAGGAGGATGACCTTCGCCGTCTCGAGGTGCTCGGCGAGCGCCCTGTCGCGCTCCTCGCCGGCGCCGATCTCGCCGTCGTGCCAGCCGCGGATGACGCCCTTGCGCTTGAGGATGGCGAGGTGCGTCTCGAGCTTGTCGCGCAGCTCGCGGTTGCTCTCCGAGTACGAGAAGAACACCTCGATCGGGCTCGCCGGCGGCTCGGACGCGCGATCGCGCCGCGGCGCGCCCAGCGCCCCCGGCATCGTGACCGTGTCGTCGTAGCCGGCCGAGTCGGGCGGGAGCTCGTAGGCCGGGAAGCCGAGCGGCGACGACGACGGCGGCAGCTCCAGGTCGGGGATCGGGGGCGGCAGGATCGAGCGCGACGGGCGGGACGTCGTCGCCGCGCGCGCGCGGGGCTCGCTCATGCGCTCGAGGATCTCGAGGGCCCTGTCGTGGCTGCCGTCCGGCGTCTCGTAAGGCAGGAGCAGGAACCCCATGTCCCCGAGCATCGTGCGGCGGTAGGGCGTCAGGCTCGCGCTCGGGACGATGACGAAGCGGGGCGGCGGCGAGCTGCCGGAGAGCGCGTGGATGTCCGACAGCATCTCGTCGAAGTTGCCGTCAGCGCGCCCAAAGCCGATGAAAAGCACGGGGCAGTTCGAGAGCACGGCCGTGAGCGACCTGCGCACGTCGGGGGCCGCGATGGACGCGAGGAAGCGCTCTCGCGCGAACACCCAGCTCCCCGGCTCCTTCAGCGTGCCGTGCAGCTTGAGGATGAAGCGCCGGCGCCACGCGACGTCGTCGGTGACGCGCCACATGGTCTCCCACTCGTGGCCGAAGGCGCGCTCGAGCAGGTGGTTGAGGTTCGTCGTGAGCACCGCGCGCAGCTTGCCGCGCAGCGCCGCGATCGCGAGCGCGATGCGCGGCGGCTCGAGCCCCTCGTCGTCCAGCGCATCCTCGACGAAGGCGTTGAACTCCGCCGCGCCGAGCGCGTGCTCCGCCGCGCCGAGCGCCTCGCTGTAGCGCTGTGATCGCGCGAGCGCCGCGACCTCGGCGGTCACGACGTCGTCGCCGACCTGCTCGCGCACCCGCTCGACGAGCAGGTCGACGAGCTGGCGCCACGTCGGCAGCCCGGCCGCGGCCGAGATGCCTCCCCCCACGAAGAGCACGAGCTCTCCGCTCTCGAACGCCTCGTGGAGCTCTTCGATCACCGCGGCGTCGACCTCCGCGCTCGTCGTGTTCGCGTTGTCCATCAGGGTTGACATCGAGCCCCTCGAGTCTATCGCTCCTCGGCGCCCGGCGCACTTTTGCGGCGCGTCGCGCGCCGCCTCCACGGGCGGCGCGCGACGCCGGATCGAGCGTCCGGCGGCCGGCTCCCCGCGCTCACGACGTCCCAGACGACTGCCCTCCGGCGCCTCGACGAGCTCGGAAGAGGCGGAAACAGTCTGCGAGCCTGGACCATGCTACGCCTCCGACATGCGTCCGGCGGCTCTCCTCACGCTGGCCACGCTGGCCTCGCTTTTCGCGGTCTCCATGGTCGGCGTGGCTGCGCCTCCTCCCCGCGCGCGGCGCGCCCCGCGCCTCCCGGCGGCCTCGGAGGCCGCGCTCTCGGCGGGCGCCGGCGGTCAGCGCGCGCGCTCGCCCGCGAGCGTCGTCGCGCTGCGCGCGCCCGGCCCACCTGCCGTCCTCGTGCGCGCGGGCAGCTTCACGATGGGCTCGAGCGAGGTCGAGATCGCGCACGCGGTGACGCTCTGCAAGCTCGAGCCGGCCGGAGAGCTGTGCGTCGAGGAGACCGAGGCGAGCTTCGCGAACGAGCTCGTGCCGCACGAGGTGTACCTGTCGGACTTCTGGATCGACCGCACCGAGGTGACCGTCGCCAGCTACCGCCGGTGCGTCTCGGCCGGACTCTGCACCGAGCCGCCCTACGCCTCCGGCGGGCGGCGCTTCGATCGACCGGAGTACCCGGTGGTGCTCGTCTCGTGGAGCGACGCGCAGCGCTACTGCGCCTGGGCCGGCGGTCGCCTTCCGACCGAGGCCGAATGGGAGCGGGCGGCGCGCGGCGTCACCGGTCGTCGCTATCCCTGGGGGCACGTCTACAACCCCTTCCATGCGAACCACGGTCGGCTGTCGTTCGATGAGCTCGACGACGGCGACGGCTTCCTCGAGCTCGCTCCCGTGGGCGCGCTCGTCGCCGGGCGGACCCCCGACGGCATCGACGATCTCTCCGGCAACGTCGAGGAGTGGGTCGCGGATTACTACCATCCCGAGTATCCAGCCGGCAGCGCGAAGGACCCGCGAGGTCCCGACATGGGGGAGGAGCGCGTGCTGCGGGGCGGCAGCTACATCCAGGGTCGACCCTGGCTGCGCGGCGCGGCGCGGGGACACGATCTGCCGACCAGCCGCCGCGCGTGGCGCGGCTTCCGCTGCGCGCGAGACGCCTGAGCCGACGCGTAGGTGATGCCGCGCGCGGGCGACGGGCGCTCGGGGCGCGCGGGTGATGCGCGGCGCGCGATGAGCCCGCACGGCGATTGGCCGCGGCGCGGGAAGGGCCCATACTGGCGCCCGTGAGGATCGCGCACCTCTCTGACCTGCACCTCCTGTCCCTCGAGGGGGCCATCCCGTTCCGCCTCCTGAACAAGCGGCTCACGGGCTACATCAACCTCCGCTTCCGGCGCCGCGCCATCCACAAGCCGCACGCCGTGCACGCGGCGGCGAAGGAGATCCGGCGGCTCGGCGTGGACCACGTCGTCATCACCGGCGACGTCTCGAACCTCGCGCTCGAGCGGGAGTTCGTCCTCGTCCGTAACTTCTTGCAGGGCGAGCTCGGGCTTCCTCCCGAGCGGGTGAGCATCGTCCCCGGGAACCACGACGCGTACACGAAGGGCGCGCACCGCTCGCAGCGGTTCTCGCAGTACTTCGCGCCGTACCTGCGCTCCGATCTCCCCCTCGATCCGCCGGGCGAGAGCGACGCAGGCGGGGCCGCCCGCGATGGCGGAGGCTCGGTGTTCCCCTTCGTGCACCTGCGCGGCCCCGTGGCGTTCATCGGCCTCTCGACCGCGTGGCCCCGTCCTCCGCTGGTGGCCTCGGGGCGGCTCGGCGCCGTCCAGCTACGCGCGCTGGAGCGCGTGCTCGCGCACCCGGAGGTGCGGCGGCGAACGCCGATCGTGCTTCAGCACCACCCGTTCCACAACCCGACGAGCCGGGCGAAGACGCTGCTCGAAGGCCTGGGGGACGCCGCGGCGGAGGGGCGGCTGCTCCGGCAGGTCAGCCGCGGCCTGTTGCTGCACGGGCACTTGCACCGGCGGATCCACCGCAAGCTGCACACCGAGCGGGGTCACATCGACGCCGTGGGCGCCGCCAGCGCCTCGCTCCTCCACGACAGCGACGAGCGGATGGCCGGGTTCAACCTCTACGAGGTCGACGACGCAGGGGCGATCAAGGGAATCAGCTCTCACCGCTTCGTCCCTGGTCAAGAGACGTTTCGCGAGGTCGCGGTCCCCCAGCGATGAGCGCGCCTGGGGCGCTCTGCCGAGCGCCCCACCGGAGCGGCGCGCGGATCATCCGCCACGCGCAGAAACCCGCCTTGCGGGCGCGCGATGTTCGGGCTCGGAGGTAAGGTGGATCGAGCGCAGCGGAGCGCTGCGCGGGCAGTCCGGTGGGGCGCTGGTCAGGAGGCGAATCAGGCGGTGGCGCGCATCACGTTGACCGCCTGGAGACCTTTGGGACCTTCTTTGATCTCAAATTCAACGGTCTCGTCCTCGAACAGACGGCGGCGACCCTCCCCGTTGATCTGCGAATAGTGAACGAAGACATCGGGGCCAGTCTCCTGCTTGATGAAGCCCCAACCCTTCTCATCGTTGAACCACTTTACCTTGCCAACTGCCATATTTCCTCCACTTCAGAGCTCGTCGCTACCCGAGGCGCGCAGGCTGGGAGTCGGGAGTAGACCGCGGGCTGCGGTCCCTGTTTCCCGATGCGGGCTTGGCTGGTTCCAGCAAACCCCCCTCTGAGGACGAATTAACTTGCGCAGGGCGGCTGCCCAGACGCTGGTTTCTGTGCGTGCGCGGTAACTTCGACGATTCTCCCCGGTCCGAGCGGGCGCCAACGTAAACGGCTCGACGCGCCAAGGTCAAGCGATGATGGCTCGATCCGCGCGCGCGCGAGGCAGTGGCCGCCTCACCGGCAGTCCCGCCTTGCAGCAGATCCGGACGAGAATGCTCCGCCGTACAGCAACTCCTGACAGCGAGCACGCGAGCACCATCGATGACGGGCTCGCCGCGAAGCGCAATTCGCGCGGCCGTCAAGATTTGCGCTCTTATCGAAGAGCCTTGTACGTCGGCCGTGCGTGGCGTCGCCCTCTCCATCGTGGTCTTGCGACGTCACGCGACGGCCATCGCGCTCCGGACGCGCGATGCCGTCGCGCCCGCCCCGATGCCACGGCCGCCCGGCGCGCAGCGCCCGCGCCGCCCCCTCGCGCGCGCTCGACCGCGCCGCCCCCTCGCGCGCGCTCGACCGGCCGCCCCCTCGCGCGCGCTCGACGCGGGCCTCGGCTCCGCCCGCTCGGCGCCCGGCGGCAGGAATCGCAGGCATCTCGTTGACATGTCTGTTCGAGCTTGCTCGTATGGCGTGGCGAGGGCATCGGGTCTCACCTCCGCCCTGGCCCCGCGAGGCGACGAGATGTTCTCGGTGATCATCAGCGAGAAAGGGGGCGCGGAGCGCCGCGAAACCTTCGACCGGACAGAGATCAACGTCGGTCGCGTGCAGGGCAACGACCTGATGCTGCCGAAGGGCAACGTGTCGAAGCGGCACGCCCGACTCCTGTTCCGCGACGGGCGCTTCATCGTCACCGATCTCAAGAGCACGAACGGCACGTACGTCAACGGCCGGAAGATCGCCCAGGCGACGATCGTCCGCGAGGGCGACAAGATCTACATCGGCGACTTCGTGCTGAGGATCGAGACGGCCGCCGCCGGCACGGCGCCTCCGGACAGCACGGCGCCTCCGGCGCGCGTGCCGGAGGAGATGGGCCCGGGCGATCCGGCGCACCTGCCCGATCGCGCGCCGCCGTCGGCCGAGAAGGGGCTGCACCGGTCGGCGCCGCTGCCGCTGATCAACGAGAAGGGCGAGCCGTCGCGCACCGGCCAGGGCGTGATCAGCCACTTCCCGCTCGAGAACGATCCGGACGAGTCCGTCGATGCGGCGGCGCCCGTCCCCGGTCCGCCGCGCATCCCCTCGCCCCGCCCGCCCATCGGGCCCGGATCGCCGGGCGGCGCGTCCGTCCCGCCGCTGCCGGTCCCGCCGGCGACGCCCAACGTACCGGCGGCGCGCGACGGCCGCGGCGTCTACCCCGGCAACCCGACCGCGCAGATGGCGCGCCCGTCGCCGACCGCGACGCCGCTGCCGGGACAGGGCGCCGCGAACACCGTCGCGGTGCCGCCGCAGGGCGCCGCGAACGTCGCCGTCCACCCGAGCGTGGTCCCCATCCCCAGCCGGCGCGCCATCCCGCCCGTCTCGGACCGGGTCGACCGCGGCCAGGGCGACTCGGCGCAGGCGGTGGCGCACCGCAGGGCGCTCGGGCGCCTCATGGATCGGCTCGCCGACGCGATCGACCTCGGGCCGCTCGACGGCGGGGCGCCGCCGGACGCCGCGCTCGCCCAGCGGTTCGAGCGCGCCGTCGCCGAGAGCGCGGAGGCGACGCGCGCGGCGGGCGAGCTCCCGCCCGAGGTCGACGCCGAGGCGCTCCTCGCCGACGCGCAGCGGGAGCTGCTCTCGCTGGGCCCGCTCGATCGCCTGCTCGAGGACGCCGAGGTGAGCGAGATCCAGGTGTTCCGCCACGACCTCGTGATCGCGATGCACGGGCGCCGGCGCGTCATCGCAGAGGTCGGGTTCAGCAGCGAGCGCGCGGTCGAGCGGGTGATCCGCCGCCTGTGCAGGATGGCCGGGCAGCCGCTCGAGGAGGGCGCGCGCTTCGTCGAGCGGATCCTGCCGAAGGGGCGGCGGCTCTTCGCCGTGCTCCCGCCGGCCGCGGCCGCCACGCTGGTGATCCGGAAGCCGCAGCGCCCCGACGTCACGCTGGAAGACCTGGTGCGCAACGGGACGATCTCGCGCGCCATGGCCGGGCTGCTCTCCCAGTGCGTGCTCGGGCGCGGCAACCTCCTCGTCACGGGGACGCGCGACGCGGGGACGAGCTGGCTGCTCGGCGCGCTCGCGGCCGCGGCGCAGCCCGACGACCGGTTCGTCGTGCTCCAGGACGAGGACGAGCTCGTGCTCGACCAGCCCAACACGCTGTCGATCGCGCTCGGTAGCACGGCCGCCGAGCGGACGCGGGCGGTGCAGTCGGCCGCGCGCATCCGGCCGGAGCGGCTCGTCGTGAGCTCGTTCTCGGGCCACGTCGCGGCCGAGCTCGTGGATGCCATCGGCTGCGGCATGGACGGCGTGCTCGCCGCGGCGCGCGCTCCGACGCTGCGGCAGGCGGTGACGCGCCTCCCCGCCGACATCGCCGCGACCCGCCCGGGGATCGCGCCGGAGACGGCGCGCGAGTGGCTGGCGTCGTCGTTCGACCTCGCGATCGAGATCGCGCTGCTCCGGGACGGCCGCCACCGGGTGCTCCGCATCGCGGAGCTCGCCATCGAGAACGGGCAGATCGCGATTCGCGACGTCTTCACGTTCGTGGTCGAGCGGACGGCCGCGGGCGGCGCGCTCGAGGGGACGTTCCACCCTTCCGGGCTGGTGCCGGACATCGTGGAAGATCTTCAGTCCCGCGGGGTCACCGTCGACACGTCGACCTCGTTCCGGAGGAACCGCTAGATCGTCTTGACGGGCGCCCGCTTGAAACGGAGGTTATGCTGTTGAGCAGCCATGGCCATCCGCACCATCCTCCACTATCCCGATCCGCGCCTGCGACAGAAGGCGCAGCCGGTCGGGGACGTCACCCCCGAGATCGTGAAGCTTATCGACGACATGGCCGAGACCATGTACGCCGCGCCCGGCGTCGGCCTGGCGGCCACGCAGATCGGGGAGCCACACCGAATCTTCCTCGTTGACGTCGCCGCCGACAACGAGCCGAGCAACCTCCTCGTGTTCATCAACCCGGAGATCGTGCGCCAGGAGGGGCAGCAGACCGGCCCCGAAGGGTGCCTGTCGTTCCCCGGCATCAGCGAGGACATCAAGCGCGCCGAGCGCGTCCGGGTCCGTGCCCGCGGGCGAGACGGGGCGGCGTTCGAGATCGCGGCCGACGGCCTGCTCGCCGTCGCCATCCAGCACGAGCTCGATCACCTCGACGGCGTGCTGATGATCGACCGGATGGGCACGCTCAAGAAGCGCATCGTCCAGCGGAAGATGCAGAAGCGCGGCGCCGAAGCGGCGGGCTGAGCCGCGAGGGCATTCCGAGCCGCTCCGCGCGGGGCGGGCCGAGCCGCTCCGCGCGGGGCGGGCCGAGCCGCTCCGCACGGGGCGGGCCGAGCCGCTCCGCACGGGGCGGGCAGGTCCGCTCCGCAGGGCGGGCCAGTCAGCTCCGCGCGGGGAAGGCGAGCGGGCCGCTGACGTACGCGTCGCGGCCGCAGAGCTCCCAACGCGGATCGACGATCCGAGGGGCGTCCCCCGGCGTGTCCGGGCCGGCCCAGTCGACCGCGCCCGGCCGGCCGCGCGGGCCGAGCAGGATCGGGGCGACGAAGGCGTGCAGCTCGTCCGGCAGGCGCGACGCGAGCAGGCTGCCGGCGAGCTCGGCGCCGCCCTCCACGAGGATGGAGACGATCCCCTGCGATGCGCAGAGGCGCATCGCGGCGGTCACGTCGACCCGGCCCTCGGCGGAGGTCGGCGCGCGCAGGACGACGCAGCCGGCGTCGACGAGCACCTGCTCGGCCGCCTCCGGCGCGTCGGCGCCCGTGAGCACCCAGGTCGGCACCTCCCGCGCCGTCTGCGCCAGCCGCGTGTGGAGCGGAAGCCGGAGCCGCGTGTCGAAGACGAGCCGGATGGGGCTCTTCCCCCCCGGCGCGAGCCCGGGCTCGCGCAGCGTGAGCCGGGGGTCGTCGGCGAGCGCGGTCCCGATGCCGATCGCCACCGCGTCGTGCCGCGAGCGCAGCTCCTGCACCTTCGCGCGCGCCTCCGGGCCAGTGACCCACTTCGACGCCCCGGTGCGGGTCGCGATGCGGCCGTCGAGCGACAGGGCGAGCTTGAGCGCGATGTGGGGGATCCCCGTCGTGACGAACTTGGTCCAGGGCGCGATCAGCGCGCGGGCCTCGGCGCCGGCGACGCCGAGCTCGACGGCGAGCCCGGCGTCGCTGAGCCGCTGCGCCCCGCCGCCGACCACCGCCGGGTTCGGGTCGGGCGCGCCGACGACGACCCGCTTGATGCCGGCGCTCAGCACCGCGTCCACGCACGGCGGCGTGCGCCCCTCGTGGTTGCAGGGCTCGAGCGTCACGTAGAGCGTCCCGCCGCGCGCCGCGTCTCCGGCGGTCGCGAGGGCCAGCCCCTCCGCGTGCTCCTCGCCGGCGCGCGCGTGGTGCGCGACGGCGACGACCTCCCCCGCCGTGTTCACCACCACCGCGCCGACCGGGGGATTCGGCGACGGCATCGCCTTGTGCGCCTCCTCGATGGCGAGGCGCATCATCGCGGCGTCGAAGTCGGGATCGGGGCTGGGGAGCTTCGCTGGCATCGAAGTGCCGGATCTACTAGGGCGCCTTGGCCTTCACAAGCTTGCCAAGCTCGACCATGAACTGGTCGATGTCTCGAAAGGAGCGATAGACGCTTGCGAACCGGACATAGGCGACCTCATCCAGGGTGCGCAGGTGGTTCATCACGCGCTCGCCGAGCTCGGTCGACGAGATCTCCCGCCGCTCGGACTCCTGCGCCTCGCGCTCGATCGCGTCGGCGATAGTCTCGATCTGGTCGGTGGAAACGGGCCGCTTGTTGCAGGCGATCCGGAGCCCACGCACGAGCTTCTGGCGATCGAACGGCTCGCGCCGGCCGTCCTTCTTGACGACGGTCGGCAGGATGTCCTCGACGCGCTCGTACGTCGTGAACCTCCGCTCGCACGAGGCGCACTCGCGCCGCCTGCGGATCACCTCGCCCGCGCCGCCGGCGCGGGAGTCGATGACCCGGTCCTCGAGGTGGCCGCAAAATGGGCACTTCATCGAGCCATCCAGCGCGGCGCGCGGTCAGCCTTCGAACTGGGAGAGCACGAGCGAGACGTTCGTCCCGCCGAAGCCGAAGGAGTTCGACATCACGTGCTTCAGGCGGCGATCGCGGGAGGTGAACGGCACGTAGTCCAGCGTGCACTCGGGATCGGGATCGTCCAGGTTGAGCGTCGGCGGCACCTTGCCGTCGCGCAGCGCGAGCGCGCAGACCGCCGCCTCGACGCCGCCGGCGCCGCCGAGCAGGTGGCCCATCGCCGACTTGGTGGAGCTCACCCAGAGTCGCTTCGACGCCGCGTGATCGCCGAAGGTCTTGAGGATCGCCCGGGTCTCCTCGATGTCGCCCTGCGGCGTCGAGGTGCCGTGCGCGTTGATGTAGTCGATCGCGTCCGGCGCGAGCCGCGCGTCATCGAGCGCCATCTTCATCGCGCGCTGCGCCCCGGCGCCGTCAGGCGCCGGCTTCGTGATGTGGTACGCGTCGCACGAGGCGCCGTACCCCACGACCTCCGCGTAGATCTTCGCGCCGCGCTGCTTCGCGTGCGAGAGCGACTCGAGCAGCAGCGACCCGGCGCCCTCGGCGCAGACGAAGCCGTCGCGCCCCTTGTCCCAGGGGCGGCTCGCCCGCTGCGGCTCCTCGTTGCGCCGCGAGAGGGCGAACATCGCGCAGAAGCCGCCGATGCCGAGGCCGGTGATCGTCGCCTCCGCGCCGCCCGTGAGCATGATGTGGGAGCGGCCCCGGCGGATCCACTCGAACGCCTCGCCGAGCGAGTGCGCGCTCGACGAGCACGCGCTCGTGTTGCAGTAGCTCGCGCCGCGCAGGTTGAGCGCCATCGCCACCTGCCCGGCGGCGAGGTTGGCGATGACCGTCGGAATGAAGTAGGGGCTGACCTTCTGGGGGCCCTTCTCGTGCAGGGTGATCGAGTGCTGGTACAGGTACTCGAGGCCACCCAGGCCGACGCCGATGAACGTGCCGCACTGATCGCGGTCTTCCTCGGTGAGCTCGATCCCCGCGTCCTGCATGCACATCTGCGAGGCGGCGATGGAGAGCTGGGCGAAGCGCCCCATCTCCTTCACCTTCTTCTTGGGGATGTACTCCTCCGGGACGAAGCCCTTCACCTCGCCGGCGAAGCGGCTCGGATAGGTGCTCGCGTCGAAGAGGGTGATGGGTCCGATACCGGACTGACCAGCCAGCAAAGATTGCCAGGTGGCCTGCGTCCCGATGCCGTTGGGCGTGACGAGCCCGATGCCGGTGATGACAACGCGTTCCATGGCTTTTTTTGCCCTAGCGCCACCACGGAGGTGCGAACACGTGCTTCGGCGAAGAGGCAGGCCCTTCGCTGGCCCACGTGGCCGTCAACCCTCCATGGTGACGCCGCGTCCGGTAGGGCGGTGAGGACGCTACTTCTTGGTGTGCCCTTCGATGTAGTTGATCGCATCCTGGACAGTCCGGATCTTCTCCGTGTCCTCGTCCGGAATGTCGATCTCGAACGCCTCCTCGAACGCCAGGACAAGCTCCACCAGGCCCAGCGAATCGGCGCCCAGATCGTCGATGAACGACGCTTCAGGCTTGATGTGAGACTCCTCGACGTCGAGCTGCTCCTTGATGATCCGCTTTACTTCGGCCGTGATGTCGCGACCTTCAGCCATGGTATTCCTCCCGGGAAAACGGACCCCCTAGTAGCCCATCGCCCTCAGCGTTGCATCATCGAATTACCTGCGGCCGCTTTTTTCGTGTGCGCCTCGTTTGCCGCTTGCTTCCGAGCGAGACGCGCGCCTTCCGAGGTGCGCGGGCTGTCGCGCTCAGACGTACATTCCGCCGTTGACGCGGAGCGTCTCGCCCGTCACGTAGCTCGCCTCGTCGGAGCACAGGAATGCGATCGCCGCGGCGACCTCCTCGGCTCGCCCCGTACGCCCGAGCGGCACCATCTTGGTCAGGCCCTCTTTCATCTCGGCGCTGATCGTCGTGGTCATGTCGGTGTCGATGTAGCCGGGCGCCACGGCGTTGACGGTGATGCCGCGCCCCGCGTACTCGCGGGCGAGCGACTTCGTCACGCCGAGCAGGGCCGCCTTGGTCGCGGCATAGGCCGTCTGGCCCACGTTGCCCATCTCGGCCACGACGCTGGAGAGGAAGACGATACGGCCCGTGCGCGCGCGCATCATGACCTTGGTCGCGGCGCGGGCGCACGCGATCGCGCCCTTCACGTTCACGGCGAAGAGGCGGTCGAGGTCCTCCTCCTTGATCCGCAGGAGCAGGCCGTCGATGGCGATCCCTGCGTTCGCGACGAGGATGTCGAGCCGGCCGAGCCGCTTCGCCGCCTCCGCGATGGCGGCCTCGGTCGCCTGCAGGTTCGCGACGTCGAAGCCGAGCGCCTCGGCCTTGCCGCCTCGCGCGGTGATCGCCTCGACGACCGCGCGCGCCTCGGCCTCACCGCGCACGTAGTTGACGATCACGTGCGCGCCCTGCGCCGCCAGCGCCTCGGACGCAGCCCGCCCAATTCCCCGCGATCCGCCCGTGACGATCGCAACTTTGCCCGTAAGGTCGAACATCGATGCCTATGCCTCCGAAAGGAACGCGCTCACGCGCTCAATCCCCGCCATGTCGCTCACGCTGAGCACCTTGATCTGCTTCGTGATCCGCTTGACAAGCCCGGCGAGCACCTTGCCAGGGCCGATCTCGAGGGCGTGCGTGACGCCGTCCTCCGCCATGCGCTCGATCGTCCGCATCCACTGCACGGTCCCGTCGACCTGGCGCAGGAGGAGAGAGCGCACCCGCTCCGGATCGGAGTTCGGCGTGGCGTCGACGTTCGCGACGACCGGGAAGGCGAGCGGCCTGAGCTGCGTGCGGTCGAGCTCGGGGCGCAGGCGCTCGGCCGCGGGCCGCATCAGCGCACAGTGGAAGGGGGCGCTCACCTTGAGCGGGATGGACTTGCCGCCGCGGGCCACGGCGAGCTCGCCCGCCCGCGCGACCGCCCCGCTGTGGCCGGCGATCACGATCTGCCCCGGCCCGTTGTAGTTCGCCGGCGCGACCACCTGGCCTTGCGCCGCCTCGGCGCAGAGGGCGAGCACCACGTCCTGTTCGAGCCCGATGAGCGCCGCCATGGCCCCCTCGCCCGCCGGCACGGCCTCCTGCATCGCGCTGCCGCGGATCCGGCAGAGCCGCACGGCCTCCTCGATCTCGAGCGCGCCGGCGGCGACCAGCGCGCTGTACTCGCCGAGCGAGTGGCCGGCCGCGTAGAGCGGCGGCTCGAGGTTGGGCAGGTGCTCGATGAGCGCCGCGGCCACGGCGCAGCTCGTGGCGACGATGGCGGGCTGGGTGTTGCTCGTCTTCGTCAGCTCCTCGATCGGCCCCTCGAAGCAGAGCCGCGAGATCGGCTCGCCGAGCGCGGCGTCAGCCCGCGCGAACGCGCCGCGCGCCGCCGCCGAGACCTCGGCGAGGGCCTTGCCCATCCCTACCTCTTGCGCCCCTTGCCCTGGAAATAGCCAAGCGATTTTCACGTTTGTCCTCACGTCCAAGCAGAGGAGGCGGACGACGTCCGTCCCCGAGCCACGTCACGAGGCCGGCGCCCGCCGAGCCCCGCTCATGCAGGCGCGCCGGGCGAGCTCAGCCGCCGCGACGCGCAGATCTCGACCCCAACGCCGGCGCGCCCGCATCGCCCGCTCACATCCGGACGACGGATGCGCCCCAGGAGATGCCGGCGCCGAGCGCGCAGAACAGGACGTTGTGACCCGGCTTGATGCGCCCGTCGCGCACCGCCTCGTCGAGGGCGATGGGGATGGAGGCGCTCGAGGTGTTGCCGTACTCCTCGATGTTGAGCACGAACCGATCGAGGGGGAGGTTCAGCCGCGCGGCGACCTGGCTGATGATCCGCAGGTTCGCCTGGTGGGCGACGACCCAGTCGAGCTCGGAGGCCGCCATGCCCGCCGTCTCGAGCGCGATCAACGACGCGCTGGAGAGGTTCTTCACGGCGACCTTGAAGATGTCCTGGCCCACCATGTGGACCTTGTTGCGGTTCTGCTCGATGCCCTCGGCGGTGAGCGGCTCGGCCGTGCCGCCGCCCGGGATGACCAGCGAGTTCGCGAGCGCGCCGTCGCTGAAGATCCGCGTCGAGACGATGCCCCGGCCGTCGTCGGACGCAGGCCCGAGCACGACCGCGCCAGCGCCGTCGCCGAACAGGACGCACGTCGTGCGATCCTTCCAGTTCAGGATGCGCGAGAGCAGCTCGACGCCGATCACGAGGACGTTCCGGGCCACGCCGTTCGAGATGAACTGATCGGCGATCGTGAGCCCGTAGACGAAGCCCGCGCAGGCCGCCGAGATGTCGAACGCGGGGATCTCCTCGGCGCCGAGCTTCTGCTGCACGTAGACCGCGCAGGCGGGCATCGGGTGGTCGCCGCTGATCGTCCCGACGATGATCATGTCGAGGTCAGCCGCGGTGAGGCCCGCGGCCGCGAGGGCCGAGCGGCCGGCGGCGGACGCCATGTCGCTCGTGAGCTCGCCGTCGGCGGCGACGTGGCGCCGACGGATCCCCGTCCGCTCGCTGATCCAGCTGTCGGAGGTGTCGACGATCTTCTCGAGATCGGTGTTGTGAAGGACCCGGGCGGGCGCGTAGCTGCCCGTCCCGAGGATGCGACTCCTCGGCCGCGCGGCGCTCATGCGACGGGCCCTCGCGCGTCGGCGCTCTCGCGCGCCCTCGCCGCGCCCGGGTGCGCGGGCGCAGCGTTCTCACGCGCCGGCGTCCGCGCACCCGCCCTGGTCATGTGGCCGCGGTCGCCTTGGTCGCCTTCGCCTTGCGCCCGTTGTAGTGCCCGCAGGCGCCGCACGCGCGGTGCGGGAGCCGGGCTTCCCCGCAGTTCTCGCAAGAGACGAGCTGGACGGGGGTCACCTTGTCGTGGTTGGCGCGCCGCATGTCGCGCTTGCTGGGGGTGGTTTTCCTCTTGGGGACGGCCACGGAGCTACTCCTTCTTGGTCTTCTTCTTCGATGTCCCGGCGCTGGCCGGGGAGGTCGAGGCAGGTTGCGCGCGCTTGTCAGAGGCGCTGGGCTTCTGTCCGAGCTTGTCTCGGAGCGCGCTGAGCGGCGCGAGCCGCGGGTCGAGGCCCGGAGCGGCCCCGTCCTCCTCCCCCGCCCCCGCGACGAGGGTCGAGGAGCCGCCTTCGCGGTCCTCTCGGGACGCGGCAGGACCGATACCCGGGCAAGCTTCCGAGCACAAGGGGAAGTTCGGCATCTCGAGGAGAATGGCCTCCCGGATGAAGGGATCGAGCACCACCGTCTCGCCGTCGTACGTGTCGACGTCGGCCTCCTCGGCCGTGAACTCGTACTCGGGCTCCTTGGTCTTGGCCTCGGCCTTTGCCGACCCGTTACGGCCCGCCGCGTCGTCGCGGCGATGCCGGTGCCCCGGCCCGTGGCTCTCCGCCTTGGGGGCCGGGCGTAGCAGGAGAGAGAGCTCGGCGTCGATGTCGAGCGGGGCCGGAGAGAGGCATCTCGCGCACGGCGTGGCGACGGGCGCCTTGACGCGGCCGCGCACGACGATTTCGTTCCCCGTCCGGGAGAGGCGGGCAGAGAGATGGCCTGGCGCGCGCCCGCTGACGTCGGCGTCGGCGAGCTCTGCGTTCAACCAGTCGGTCGGCAGCGGCATGTCCAGCGAGATGCCGGAAATGTCGATGTCATTGGCGGAGACGGCGATCTGGGACATGGGTTCCGGGCCAGTGAAAGCGGAGCGTTTAGCGCGGGGTGCGTTGGCTCGCAAGACCGAGCGACGACCGCCTCGGCTGCTTTTCCTCTCTCCCTCTCTTCCTCGCTCGGCGCCGCCGTCCGTTCGGGGCCGCGTGGTAGCGTCGCCGGTGCATGGACCGTAGCGCCAGGCCCGAGGCCCCTGCCGCGGGCGCCGCCGAGCAGCGAACGGAACCTTCGGGAGAAGCACGGCGAGCGGGCCGGCGCGAGGTGATCGCGCTCGCGATCTACGCGCTCGCGACGCTCGTGTACGCGGTCAGCTCCTCCCGCGAGATCTTCGCCGCCCACACGCCCTACAACCACTACGCCCTGCTCGCCGAGGCGTGGCTGCGCGGCCGCCTCGACCTCGGCGGACCGCCGCCGGCCTACGCGGGCGGCAACGACTTCGCCGTGCTCGGCGACCGCTACTACGTCAGCTTCCCCCCCTTCCCCGCGGTCCTCATCGCGCCCCTCGTCCAGCTCGCCGGCAGCGCCGAGCGCGTGCGCGACGGGCAGTTCTTCCTGGCGTTCGCCGGCGTCGGCCCGGCCGTCCTCTTCCTCGCCCTGGAGAAGCTCTCGGCGTCGCGGCGCAGCCGCCGCACGCAGGCCGAGAACATCGCGCTCGCGCTGCTCTTCGCGCTCGGGAGCGTCTACTGGTTCAGCGCCGTGCAAGGGACGGTGTGGTTCGCGGCGCACGTGGTCGGCGTCGCGCTCGCCTGCGTCTACCTCTACTGCGCGCTCGACGCGGCCCACCCGCTCGCGGCGGGCCTCGCCCTCGGCCTCGGGTTCGCGACGCGCACGCCGCTCGGCTTCGCCGCGCCGCTGTTCCTCTACGAGGCGCTCCGCGCGGGCCGCTCGGATCCGCGCGCCGTCCTGCGCCGGCTCGCGCTGTTCGCCGCGCCGGCCGCGCTCGTGCTCTCGGCCCTGCTCTGGCACAACCACGCGCGGTTCGGCGACGCGACCGAGTTCGGGCACCGCTACCTCCACATCGCCTGGCGCGCCCGGATCGAGAAATGGGGGCTCTTCTCGTACCACTACCTGCCGCGCAACCTCGCGGTGGTGCTCACCAGCCTGCCGTACTCCCACGTGCAGGGCGCGCCGTTCCAGATCAACGCGCACGGGCTCGCGCTCTGGGTGACCACGCCCCTCTACGCGTGGGCGATCTGGCCCCGGCGCACGCCGCCCGTGTTCTGGGCGCTCGCCGCCACGGCGGCCGCGGTCGCGCTGCCGAGCCTCTTCTACCAGAACAGCGGCTGGATCCAGTTCGGTTACCGCTTCTCCAACGACTTCGCCCCGTTCCTCTTCGCCATGATCGCCGTGGGGGGCCGCCGGTTCGGCGTGCCGTTCTACGCCCTCGGCGCGGCCGCGATCGCGGTGAACGCGTTCGGCGCGCTCACCTTTCAGCGCGCGGGGTTCGAGCGGTTCTATTTCCTCGAGCGCACCCAGCGCGTCCTGCACCAGCCCGACTGAGCGCGCCAGCATCGCCGCTCGGCTGCCGCAACGGCGCGGCGCCGCGCGCCCTCCGCAGCGGCGCGCAGCGCGGCGCGGCCGGATGCCCGCGCTCTGCCGCGGGCGGACGGGCGATCCGGCGGACGGCGCACACGGCCCTTGGGTGCACGGGGCCCGCTGTGGTAGCCCTCGCCGCGCCATGGAAGCTCTGCTCGACCCGGCCGCCATCGGGCGCGGCCTGCGGCGCGTCGCTCTCCAGATCGCCGAGCGCGGCCGCGGCGTGGAGGATCTGGCGCTGATCGGCATTCGACGGGGGGGCGAGCCGCTGGCCAAGCGGCTGGCCGCCCTGCTCCTCGAGATCGAGGGCCACGCGCCGCCCGTCGGCGCCGTCGACATCACGCTGTACCGCGACGACGCCGCGACCGCCCTGCCGAACCCGCGCATCGGCCCCAGCCACATCTCCTTCCCCGTCGACGGCCGGCGCATCGTGCTGATCGACGACGTGATCTACACCGGCCGCACCATCCGCGCGGCGGTCGACGCGGTGCTCGACTACGGGCGACCCCAGCGGATCGAGCTCGTCGCGCTTGTCGATCGCGGCGGCCGGGAGCTGCCGATCCACCCGGATTACGTCGTCCGTGCGGTCGAGCTCGCCCCCGGGCAGCGCGTCGACGTGGTGGAGCGCGCCGGCGAGCTCTGGGCTCTCGTCGCCGCCGCCGACGCGAAGCTCTCCGAGCCCCCCTCTCCCCCGGAAGGGACGTGAGCCAGCCCATGAGGAGGATTTACCCGCACCGACACCTGCTCGGCATCGAGGGGCTCTCTCAACCCGAGATCGTGTCGCTCCTGGACGCGGCCGAGTCGCTCTTCGACGTCTCCCGGCGGAGCGTGCGCAAGGTGCCCACGCTCCGCGGCAAGACCGTCGTGAACCTGTTCTATGAGCCCTCGACGCGCACGCGGACGTCGTTCGAGCTCGCCGGCAAGCGGCTCAGCGCCGACGTCATCAACATCAGCGTCTCCACCTCGAGCGCCGTCAAGGGGGAGTCGCTGCTCGACACGGTGCAGAACCTCCAGGCGATGCAGCCGGACGTGCTGGTCATCCGGCACAGCGCGTCGGGCGCGCCGCACCACGTCGCCGCGCGCACGCGCGCCGCGGTGGTCAACGCGGGCGACGGCACGCACGAGCACCCGACCCAGGCGCTGCTCGACGCGTTCACGATCCGGCGCGCCAAGGGCCGGCTCGAGGGGCTGGAGGTCGCGATCTGCGGCGACATCGTCCACAGCCGCGTGGCCCGCTCGAACGCGCACCTGCTCACCACGATGGGCGCCCGGGTCCGCTTCGCCGGCCCGCGCACGCTCCTGCCGGTCGCGGGCGAGTCGCTCGGCGCGACCCTCTACGACCGGATCGAGCCGGCCCTCGAGGGGGCCGACGTGGTGATGATGCTGCGGGTCCAGCGCGAGCGCCTGAGCGGCAGCTTCCTCCCCAGCATGCGCGAGTACAGCCGCACCTTCGGGCTCAACCCGGCCCGGCTCGCGCTCGCCAAGCCGGACGCGATCGTGATGCACCCTGGGCCGATGAACCGCGGCGTGGAGATCGATCCGCGCGTGGCCGACGGCAAGCAGAGCGTGATCCTCGACCAGGTCGAGGCCGGCGTCGCGGTCCGCATGGCCGTGCTCTGGGTCCTGGCCGCGGAGTCCAACGAGTTCTCCGCGACCGGCGAGCCGCGGCCCTCCATCTGACGCCGCGGCCGCGCCGGCGCGCTATCCCGGACGCGGCCCTGCAGCGGAACACCCCACAGCGAGAACCCCACAGCGGCGCAGCGCCCCCCGGACAGCGCGGGCGGACCACCTCGCTCCGGCCCTCGCCGCTCGCGGAGCGAGGCGCTGTTTCCGCGAGCTACCCGGCCTCGCGGCGGCCCACGGCGAACGGGGTTCCCTGCCGCGCTCCGTTTTAATAGTCTGGTCCATCTTTTTGAAAGGGTGGATGCCAACCATGTTTTCGCGAGACGTCCTCAGGATCGATGCCCCGGCGATAGCGCAAGAGATCGAGAAGGCCATCCGGGACCAGGTGTTCGGCACGCTGCGGAAGCGCGGGGCCGTGGTGGGGATCTCGGGCGGGATCGACAGCTCCGTCGTCTCGACGCTGTGCGTCCGCGCGCTCGGCAAGGACAAGGTGCTCGGCATCTTCATGCCCGAGCGCGACACCTCGGACGACGCGCTCCGGCTCGGCAAGATGCTCGCCGAGCAGCTCGGCATCGAGGCGGTCATCGAGAACATCAAGCCAGCGCTGAGCGGCCTCCGCTGCTACGAGCGGCAGGACGAGGCGATCCGGATGGTCTACCCGGACTACAACGAGAGCTGGAAGTTCAAGATCACGCTGCCGTCGATCCTCGAGAGCGACAGGCTCAACGTCTCGCAGCTCACGGCGCAGCCGCCCGGCGAGGAGCCGCGCGTGAAGCGGATGCCCCTGAACGCCTACCTGCAGCTCGTCGCCGCGACGAACTTCAAGCAGCGCATCCGCAAAATGATGGAGTACTACCACGGCGACAGGCTCAACTACGCGGTCGCCGGCACGCCGAACCTGCTCGAGTACGATCAGGGCTTCTTCGTGAAGCAGGGCGACGGCGCCGCGGATTTCAAGCCGATCGCGCACCTGTACAAGAGCCAGGTCTACGCGCTCGCCGAGTACATCGGCGTCCCCGCCGACATCCGCGGGCGCGCGCCGACGACCGACACGTTCTCGATGCCGCAGGGGCAGGACGAGTTCTACTTCGCGCTCCCCTACGACAAGATGGACCTCTGCCTCTACGCCTACAACAACAAGGTTTCCGCCGCGGAGGCGGCGCCCGCCGTCGGCATCACGCCGGAGCAGGTGGAGCGCGTGTTCAAGGACATCGAGGCAAAGCGCCGCGTGGCGCAGTACCTCCACGCCCAGCCGCTGCTCGTCCGCGACCAGGGCCACGCCTGACGAGCTCGGGGTCGCGACGAGATCGCGAGTCGCGATCTCCCCTGCGGCGGCGCGCGTGGTGATGCCACGCGGTGATGTCGCGCGACACCGCTGCCCGACATCACCGCGGCATAGGGCGCGCCTCGCGCCGTTCCGCTGCATTCCGAGCACCGCCGCGCGCTCCGCCGAGCACTCTCGACAGGAAAGCCGGGAGGGTGATAGACGTAAAAACTAACTCCATGAGCACTTCCAGCATCGAATCGACGATTCGCAACTTCCTGGTCACCTCGTTCGGCTATCGGGGCGCCACCGCCGATCTCGGGGCCGAGGTCCCTTTGCTCGATCAGGGAATCCTGGATTCGACGGCCGTCCTCGAGATCGTCCAGTTCCTCGAGCAGGACCTCGGCATCCAGGTCGCCGACGAGGAGATGGTGCCGGAGAATTTCGGCTCGATCGCCCGGCTCGTGACCTACGTGAACAGCAAGAAGAGCAGCAACTAGCCCGAACACCCCGGGGGGCGCATGAGCACGCAGCACACCGCTCGCCGCGATCCGCGCTCGGATCGCTTCCTCATCGACTCGGCGCTGCGATCGTTCGCCGCTTCGCGCCCCGACCACGTCGCGCTGGTCTCGGAAGGGCGGCGGATCACGTACCGCGAGCTCGACGCGCTCGCCGACCGCTGCGCCGCACTCTTCCGTGAGGCGAGCGTGCATCGCGGCGACCGCGTCATGATCGCGCTCGACAACGGCGTGGACGCGGTCGTCGCCTACTACGGCGCGCTGCGGGCCGACGGGGTGCCGTCGCTGCTCGGCACCGCCATGCGGCCGCGGCGCTTCGGCCAGGTGATGGAGCTCGCCGGGCCCCGCGTGCTGGTGGCGGCGCGCGGCATGCGCGACACGCTCGCCGCCGTGGCCGAGCTCCCGCCCGGCGCGAGGCCGGCGGCGACGTTCCTGAGCGGCGCCGCGCCCCCGGCGGCGGCGGCCGCCGCCGCCCCGCCCGACGGCCGCGACTTCCAGGAGGCGCTGGCCGGCGCGCCGGGAGAAGCACCGGAGCGCCGCGCTATCGAGCTCGATCTCGCGACGATCTGCTGGACGAGCGGCAGCACGGGCGAGTCGAAGGGCGTGATGCTGACGCACCAGAACCTCCGCAACAGCACCGCGGCGATCGGCGCGTACCTCGAGCACACGGCGGACGACGTGATCCTCTGCGTGCTGCCGCTGTCGCACACCTACGGGCTCTTCCAGCTACTCGTGACCCACGCGTTCGGCGGGACCGTCGTGCTCGAGAAGGGCTTCTCCATGCCGTGGCCCATCGTCCAGAAGATGGCCGAGGAGCGCGCCACCGGCTTCGCGGGCGTGCCGACGATCTTCGCCTCGATGCTCTCGCTCAAGAACTTCGCGAAGGCCGATCTCTCCGCGCTCCGGTACATGACCAACGCCGCGTACGGGCTCCCGGCGCCGCAGCTCCTGCGGCTCCGCGAGCTCCTGCCCAACGTCGCCTTCTTCGCGATGTATGGCCAGACCGAGTGCACGCGCGTCTGCTACCTGCCGCCGTCCCTCGCGCTCGAGCGGCCGGCGTCCGTGGGCATCGCCATGCCGAACGAGGAGCTCTGGATCGAGCGCGAAGACGGCACGCGGGCCGAGCCGGGCGAGGTGGGCGAGCTCGTCGTCCGAGGGCCGAACGTGATGCGCGGCTACTGGAAGAATCCAGATGCGACCGCGCGCGCGCTCCGGCCGGGGCCCTTCCCCGGCGAGGTGGTGCTGCACACCGGGGACCTCTTCAAGCTGGATGAGGACCGGTACCTCTACTTCGTCGCGCGCAAGGACGACATCATCAAGACCCGCGGCGAGAAGGTGAGCCCGCTGGAGGTCGAGTCCGTGATCTGCAAGGTCCCCGGCGTCGTGGAGGCGGCGGTGGTCGGCGTGCCGGACCAGGTGCTCGGGGTCGCGGTGAAGGC
The DNA here is from genome assembly GCF_051474675.1 of Sorangium sp. So ce406. Lineage (NCBI taxonomy): Bacteria > Pseudomonadati > Myxococcota > Polyangiales > Polyangiaceae > Sorangium > Sorangium sp. So ce406. Next base: position 5,351,395 of record NZ_CP150340.1, read on the forward strand.
CGCGGTCGTGAGGGCCGCCGACGCCGCGGTGACGGCGGACGATGTCCGCAAGAAGGTGCGGTCCGAGCTCGACGAGGTCGCCGTGCCCAAGTTCGTCGAGTTCATGGACGCGCTCCCCAAGACGGCGAGCGGCAAAGTCAAGAAGAGCGAGCTCATCTGATATGTGCGGTATCGCCGGCCTGATCAACCTACGCACCGACGCGCCGAACCCCGACCGCGATCTGGCCCTCCGGATGGCTCGGGCGCTCCGTCACCGAGGCCCTGACGGCTTCGGCATCTACCGCGATCGCCACGTCGCGCTGGCCCACGCCCGCCTGTCGATCATCGACCTCGACGGCGGCTGGCAGCCGATGGCCAACGCCAAGGAGACGCTCTGGGTCTGCTTCAACGGCGAGATCTTCAACTACATCGAGCTGCGCGAGGAGCTCACGGCGAAGGGCCACCACTTCCGGACGAAGAGCGACACCGAGGCGCTCATCCACGCCTACGCCGAGTACGGCGAGGCCATGGTCGACCGCCTGAACGGCCAGTGGGCGTTCGTCCTCTGGGACGTCAAGCGGCGGCGCGCGTTCTTCTCGCGCGACCGCGTCGGCATCAACCCGCTCTTCTGGACGGTCCACCGCGGCGTCCTCCGGTTCGCCAGCGAGGTGAAGTCGCTCTTCCAGGACCCCACCATTCCCCGCGCGATCTCGCGCGACGGGCTCGACGAGGCGCTGACCTTCTGGGCGCCGGTCGCCCCGCTCACGCCGTACGAGGCCGTCCAGCAGATCCCGCCGGGCGCGGTGGCGACGCTCGATCTCGACCGCGACGTGGCGCCGCGCGTCTCGGTGCGCTTCCGCCCCGAGTTCCCCGTGGGACGCGCGCCGGTCGCGGACGAGGCGCCGCTCGTCTCCGGCGTGCGCGAGGCGGTCCGCGGCGGCTCGACGATCCGCCTGCGCGCCGACGTCCCCGTCGGCAGCTACCTGAGCGGCGGGCTCGACTCCACCATCGTCGCGGCGCTGATCGCCTCGAACCGCGACGTGCCGCTGCGCACGTTCTCGGTCGAGTTCGCCGAGCGCGAGTTCGACGAGGCCGAGTACCAGCGCGCCGCCGTCGCGCACCTCGGCACCTCCCACGCCTCGATCCAGTGCGGCGACGCCGACATCGCGCGCGTCTTCCCCGATGTCGTCTACCACGCCGAGGCCCCGCTCCTGCGCACCGCCCCGGCGCCGCTCTACATCCTGGCGCGCCTCGTGCGGCAGAGCGGCTACCGCGTGGTGCTGACCGGCGAGGGCGCCGACGAGTTCTTCGCCGGCTACGACATCTTCCGCGAGGACCGGGTCCGCCGCTTCTGGGCGCGCCACCCGGACAGCAAGCTCCGGCCCCAGCTCCTGCTCCGGCTCTACCCTTACCTCCAGCGGTCGCCGGTCGCGCAGGTCGAGATGGCCAAGGCCTTCTTCGGGCGGAACCTCGCGCAGACGGACGACCCGTTCTACTCCCACCGCCCGCGGTGGGACGCGACCAGCCGCATCAAGCTGATGCTCGATCCCGCGATGCGCGAGGGCGTCGGCGAGACCGCGGCGGCCGATCGCCTGAAGGAGCAGCTCCCCGGCGACTTCATGCGCTGGACGCCGCTCGCGCGCGCGCAGTACCTGGAGATCACGACGCTGCTCTCCGGATACCTGCTCTCGTCGCAGGGCGAGCGCATGATGATGGCGAATTCGGTCGAGGGGCGCTTCCCGTTCCTCGACCCCGACGTGATGGACGTGGCGGACGCGCTGCCGGACGCGCTGAAGCTGCGCACGCTCGACGAGAAGCACGTGCTGAAGCGCGCCTTGGGCGACCTCCTGCCGCCGGGCGTCCTCGAGCGGAAGAAGCAGCCGTACCGCGCCCCCGTGGTGCAGCCGTTCTTCGGGAGCGAGACGCCGGACTACGTGGAGGCGTGCCTGTCGCCGGACGCCATCAAGGAGGCGGGCATCTGGCAGGCGCAGCCCGTCGCGTCGCTCGTCGCGAAGTGCCGCAGGACGGGCGGCAAATCGATGAGCAACACCGACGACATGGCGTTCTGCGCGATCCTCTCCACGCAGCTCATGGCGCGCGACATCATCCAGGGGGCGCGCGTGGTCTCGGCCGCCGACGACACGTCGGGCCGGCTGGGCGTCGACGTCGACCGGCTGCGCGACGCGGCGGGCTGAGCGCGCGCTCGACCGCGACGAGCGGGCGCGCGTTCACGCCGCGCGCTCGCCGCGCCCCCGATCAGCGGTGGATCTTGCGCACGGCCCCGTTTTTCTCGTCCGCCCAGTACACGTAATCGGCGTCGAGCGCGATGCCGCGCGGCGTGCCGCCCTCGTACAGCACCTGCTGGCGACCGCTGCCGTCCTTGCGCTTGCGCAGGACGCGGCTCGATCCCTGATCGGTCCAGTAGACGTAATCGTCGTTGTCATCGACGGCGATGCAGTCGGGGGTCGGGTTCGCCACGTCGTCGTCTTCGTCGGACGTCCACAGGACGGTCGCATTCCGCGCGCCCCGCTTTGGCGCCCTCATCACGGCACCCCGATCGTCGTTGTCCCGCTCGCGCGGGCTGTTGGTCCAGTAGACGTGGTCCCGGTCCACGGCGATCGCGTACGGGTACGCCTGCGCATCCTCGGTCAGCCTGGCCGTCTCGCCGGGGCCCCGCGGCGTCCTGTTCACCGAGCCGCGCTCGCTGCGGTCGACCCAGTACACGTGCTCCCTGTCGAGCGCGATGAGGTGCGGCGACGTGTTGTTGTCCTCGTGGAACTCGTCGTCGGCCAGGCCGTCGGCCATCGGGATCCGACCGATGAGGCTCCCGTTGCCGGGCGCGCCGATGCCGCCGGCGCGCTGCGCCCAGAACACGTCGTTCTCGTCCGCCGCCACGCCGAGGGTCGCGTAGTCCGAGTCGAAGACCACCTTCGGCGTGCCCGCTCCGTTGTGGTCCACCCACAGGAGGTTCGTGTCGTTGAGGTTCGACCAGAAGACACCCTCCTGGTTCACAGCGATCCCGTACGGAGCGTTCTGCCCGCCGGCGATGGGCGTGACCGGCCCGCCGAGGACCGACACCTTCTGCACGCTGCCGCCCTCGCCCTCGCCGGCCGTCCAGTAGACCGCGTCGCCGTGGATGACGAGGAACTTGGCGTTCGCAGACTGCGGCGTCGGGAAACCGCGCGCGATCTCCGTGACCCCGCTGCAGACGCTCGCGCTGCACGTCCCGTCGTCCAGGCACTGCGCGCCGCAAGCGCCGCAGTTCTGCGGGTCGTCGCTCACGATGACCTCGCAGTCGGCGGGGTTGCCGTCGCAGTCGGCCGTGCCGGCAGCGCAACCCGAGGACCCGCCAGCCGAGCCCGTACCGGCCCCGCCCACCTCGAAGTCCCCGAGCACGCTCGTGCATGCCGCCGCGACGGAGGCAACGCCGAGCATCACGCCGATCCTGAACGCCTGGCGCATCAGAAACTCCCCTTCGCTCCTGCGGAGCCGAGCCCGATCACCGGCGTGATCGATATCCCGGCGCGCTGCGGTGACCTCGGCGCAGTGAGGAGCAGGAACGCCCCCGCGCCGGCGCCCACGGCGCCGACCACGAACCCGATCGTCGAGAGGGTGCCCATCGCGTGGTAGGTGTCGACGTCGCCCTGCAGCGAGGGGTCGCAGCGGTTTCCGGGGCAGCGCTCCGACAGGTCGCTGTGCTTGCCGATCGCGAGCAGCCCGCCCACCGCCCCGGCCGCGAGGCCGACGCCGCCGAGCCCCAGCGCCGCGATGCCCAGCGTCGTGCGGGTGCCGCCACCGGAGGCGACAGGCCCCGCACCGGGCGCCCGCGCGAGCGGCGGAGGCGACGCGCTGGGCGGCGGCGCGAGCGGCGTGAGCTCCAGCGCGACGGTCTCGCGGGCGCCCTCCGCGAGGGTCACCTTCACCTCGACCGGGGCGAACCCCGCCGCCGTCGCGCGGACGGTGCGCTCGCCCGGATCGACCGGCCGCCGGACCCCGAGCGCGGCGCGCGGCACGGGCTCGCCGTCGATCGTGACGTCGGCGGCGTCCGGCCCGCGCACCGACAGGAGCACCTGCGGGATGCGCGGGGCGAGCGCGTCGAGCTCCCGCTGAGCAGCCGCGATCGCCTCGAAGAACGGCTCGGGCGACCCCTCCGGCGCCCCTTCGCGGAGGATGCGGCTATACGACTCCTGCGCCGCGATCCACTGGCCCAGGCCCACCTGGGCGCGGGCGACGCCGAGCAGCAGCGTCGGCGCGTGAATGATGGCGTCCGCGCGGCGGAACCGATCGAGCGCGGCGGCGTGGTCCTTCCGGTCGAGGGACTCCTGCCCCTCCACGGCGAGCGAGCGCGCCGTGGCGCGATCGGCATCGGAGACCTGTGCGAGGGCGGCGGGCGCGCAGGTCAGTGCGAGCAGCAAGGCAGCGATTCCTGGTCGACGAGCCATACGAGCGAGGTCTGAGCGAGGTGCTGCGGTGAACGTCAGATGCCGAAGTCGGTCGGCTTCGGCTTGCGGCGCACGGTACCCGATGGCGCGGGGGAACGCGGCTTCACCTGAGCGGGCTGCGCCGAGGGCGGGCGCGGGCCGGTCGGCGCCGCCGTCGCCGAGACCCCGGGCGCCGGCGCGGCGGCAGATCCCGCAGAGGTCGGCGGCTCGGGCTCCTTCACCGGAGCGACGGCCGGCGCCACGACCTCGGGGCTCCGCGGCGCGTCGGACGCCGACGCCGTGGTCTCCGGCTGCGCGAGCGGCTGCGCCGGGGCGGCAGGGCCCGCGCCGCGCAGAACGAAGATCCCGACGCCGACGAGGACGGCCGCGGCGGCCGTGACGGCGGCGATGACGCGCACCACGACGGGCCGCCGGGTCGGCGGCGTCACGACCGAGACCAGGGCGCTGGCGGTCTGCGAGCGCATGTGGCGGCCCGACATCCCGGCCGCGCCCGCGATGTCACCGGGCGAGGCCACCGTCAGGCCGGGGTTCGGCGAGAGCCGATCGACCTCGGCTTCCGACGACGCGACCAGCGTGGCCGCGTCGCCGAGCGACGGCACCGCGCTGTCAGGGCCCGCGTCGAGGAGCGTCGCGCCCTCCTGCGACCGCGGGGTGAAGCCGACCTCCACCGACACGCGATCGCCGGGCGCGCGGAACATGCCGGTGAGGCTCGTCCTCGGCTCGATGCTCTCGCTCGCGATGTCGAGGGCGATCGCGAGCGCGTCGCAGAACTCCCTCGCGCTCTGGAAGCGGGCCTCCGGCTCGCGCGACGCGGCGCGGGCCCACCAGGCGTCGAAGCCGGGCGGCACCGGGGCGAGCTGCGACGGCACGGGCAGCGGCCGGACCATGATCTTGAGGAGCAGATCGCCGAACGCCTGGCTGTCGAACGGGAGCTTTCCGGTCAGGCACTCGAACACGACGACGGCGAGCGACCAGAGGTCCGAGCGATGATCGATGCTCTTGGTCCCCTGCGCCTGCTCCGGGCTCATGTACGCGGGCGTCCCGAGCAGCGAACCGGTCTTCGTGTTGGAGGTGACCTTCGGCGTGCTGTCCTTCGCGATACCGAAGTCGAGCACCTTCGCGATCTCCCGGTCGTCGTCCCGGACGAGGAAGATGTTCGCCGGCTTGAGGTCGCGATGGACCAGGCCGGCCGCGTGGGCCTTCGTGAGGGCGCGCGCCACCTGCGCCGTGATCGCCATCGTGTCGTGCGGGTCGAGCCGCCCGACGCGCTGGATGCGGGTGTCGAGGTCCTCCCCCTCGAGGTACTCCATCGCGATGTACGGCGTGCCCTTCCACACGCCGTGGTCGAGGATCTGCACCACGTGAGGGCTGCGGATCTGCGCCGCGACCTTGGCCTCCCGCTCGAAGCGGTGCCGCACCTCCTTCGAGACCCCCTGCGCGTGCATGAACTTGATCGCGCACGGGATGTCGAGGCCGATGTGCTGGGCGAGCCACACCGAGCCCATCCCGCCTTGCCTTAGCGGACGCACCAGGCGAAAGCGATCGGCAACGGTGGTCCCCGCGGCGGGTGTCACGCAGCCTCCCAGACCTTCGGAATACCACAGGTGGCCGTCCAGGGTCACGTTTGCGCCGTGCAAAAATGAATGAACTGCCAGCGCAATTCGGCCTGGGCGCGCGCCTCGGCGCCGCCTGCTGCGTCTGCCGCGCGGCACGGCGGCGCCGGGCCCGAGCGGGTGTGCGTGCGTCAGGGATCCCTGGTGGGCGAGATCGCCGACGCGCGAAGCTCAGCGAGGGCCCGAGCTCGCGGCGGGCTCTTGCGGAGGCCGGCGCGCGCCGGGCCGCGCCGGCGGGGAGCCGTCGTCGCCCGCGGCGCCGAGCGGCGTGCCCGTCGTGCGCGCGAGCTGGCCGCCGCGCGGATCTTCCGGGAACGCCTCGATGAACTTGCGCGCGTGGTGGCGGGACTCCTCGACGATGCCGGCGCGGAACGTCAGGAGCGCGAGGTTGTACCGCGCGTCGGCGTTCCTGGGATCGGCCTTCAGGGCGGCGAGGTAGCCCTGGCGCGCGCCGTTGTAGTCGCCGCGCTTGTCGGCGATGAGCGCGAGGTTGTAGAGCACCTCGGCGTCGGAGGGGTCCTGCTGGGCGAGCGGCGCGAGGCGCGCCGTGGCTCCGTCGAGATCCCCGGCCAGGATCGCGAGCGCTCCCGCGAGGAGCTGCGCCTTCCGGCCGGCGCCCGCCTCGATCGCGCGCTCCGCCTCCGCCCTCGCCTCCGCGAGGCGACCCGAGCGCTCGTGCGCGAGCGCGAGCGCGTACCGCAGCCGCGACGGGTCGCCGCCCTCCTCGAGCGCGGCCCGCGCCTCGGCGGCCGCGCGCTCGGGGCGGCCGGCGACGGCGAGCGCCTCGGCCAGGACGGCGCGCGCGCCCCGCTGCTCCGGGCATCGTTCGCGCGCGGCCTCCGCATCGCGGAGGGCGGCGCCGGCGTTGCGGGCGTGGAGCCTCGCCTCGGCGCGCAACGCGAGGCAGGCGCACGTCGCCGGCGCGGCGCTCGCCGCGGAGGCGGGGTGCATCTTCAGGCAGCGCCCGGCGATGCCCTCGAGATCGTCGAGCTTGCGCTTCTCGAGGAGCGGCCTCGTGAGCTCGTCGACGGCGCGCAGGTGCGCGCCGTCGCGGCGCAGCGCCGCCCACCACATCCGCTCGGGCGATCCGAGCAGCGACGACGCCCCGAGCACCTGGACGGCGCCGAGGCCGATCAGGGCGATCGCGGCGCCCATCCGCCGGTGCTTGAAGCTCGATCCGAGCCAGTGCTCCGCGGCGGCCGCGGCGAGCGTCGCGAGCGCCGCCCAGAGCGGCGCGGCGACGACGAAGACCCCCTGCGCGAGCGGCGCGCGCGGCCCGCGGAAGTAGAGCGTCGCCGCGAGCGCCGTGGCAATCGCGAGCCACAGCAGCGCGGCCCCGTTCCTGGCGAGCCGCGTCTCCAGCCGCGCGGCGAACCAGGCCGACAGGCCGAGCGCCGCCGCGAGCGCGGCTGCCGAGAGCGCTCCCGCGAGGGCGAGCGCGCGCGGCGGCATCGGCTCCGGCGAGAGCCACGTGGGTGAGACCGCGAGCACGAGGAGGTGCAGCGCGCGGAACAGGTGCAGGGCGAGCTCAGCAAGCCAAGGCACGGCGTGACCTTAGCCCAGCGCCCATCGCGCACCAAACGGCGGCGCGACGGATGCGGCCGTACCGCGGCGCCGCAGCGATCGCGCGCTCACGGCAGGATCATCTCGACCTCGACGGCGATGCGGGCTCCGGGCGGCGGCACGCCGATCCCCAGCGGGATCATCCGGAGGCATTGCGCTGCGTCCGGGCGGTCCATCCCTCGCACCTCGCTGATGCCGCGGGCGATCTCCTTTCCGGACGCGTCGAAGGTCATGTTGAAGAGGTACTTGGCGCGCGCGGGCGTGGGGCTCTTCTTGAACGAGGGCTCCCAGCACTGCTTCACGAAGAGCGACCGCCGCGCCTCGAGAGCCTTGACGGCGTCCGCCTCGACGCGCTTGTAGAGCTCGCCCGGCGAGGCGGCGGTGACATCCGCGGCGCGCGGCGCCGGCTGCGACGGAGCGGGCGCCTCGGCCGGCGATGGCGCGGCCGACGCTGGCATCTTCGCGGAGGCAACCGCGGCTTGCGCGCTTGCCGGATTGAAAGCGGCGGGAGGCGCCTCTCGCTGAAGCCCGAAGTAGAGACCCGCCGCGATGAAGACGCTGCCGAGCAGGATCGCCGCGGGGGTCATCAGCTCCTTCTGCATGGTGGGATCGCCGGGGCACACGCCGCGCAGATCGCCGCGCGCGAGGTCACCCGCCCGGCCCGACCTTACTCCATGGTGACGACAGCGGAGGTGTAGGAATAGTCGTTGTTGGTCCAGTAGAGGCTGTCGGTCTTCCCGCAGAGACCCACGTTGTACTGACCGGGTGGCAGCAAGAGCACGGCGCTCAACCCCATGCTGATGCTGGTGTTCGCCGGGAGCCGCAGCGAATAGACGCCGGTCCCCTCGGGGGTGATCTCCTTCAGCGGGGCGATCTGCTGCGAGCAGATCCAGAGGAGGAGGTGGTCCGCGGGGGTCTCGTCGGTGCCGAGCGCCTTGTTGGACACGACCACGATGCGCTGCCCCGGAGCGGTCACGCTCACCGTCGCCGGCGCCGCGAGGAACTGAAGCGACGACCGTGGATCGAGGCCCGCGCCGGAGACGGAGGTGCTCGAGACCACACCGGGCGGCCCAGGGGGACCGGCCGCCCCCTGCGCCCCGGGCGGCCCCGCCTCGCCGGGCGGGCCGGCGGGGCCCACCGGACCGGCCGGTCCGGGCGGACCCGACGGCCCCGGCGCGCCCTGCAGGCCGGCCGGCTCGCCGACCCAGAGGCCGCTGCTGTCGATGACGAGCTGACCGCCGATCGAGATCGAGTTCGGCGTGATGTCGCCGGACACATTGCTGGCCTGGAGCGCGTACGGAACGCTCGCGACCCTGGCGCGCGGGACCATCTCTGGATCGTTCCCGACGGTGATCCCCAGGTAGCGCGCCGTGCCCTTGAGGACGGGCTTGTCGACGGGCGTGAGCTCGCCGAGGTCCACCGAGAAATACCCGTGGTCGAACGTGATCGTGTGGACCTCGCTCCAGATCGGCACGGGCGCGTCGACCGCGTCGTACAGCGCGAACACCACGTCGAGCGTGTCGTCGATGGGCTGGCCTGCCGCGTCGAACAGGCGCCCCTGGTGCGTGATCGTGCTTGGGACGGCCGCGGCGGCGGGCCCGGCCAGCGCGGTCACCACGGCAAGGACCGGCGCGTTGATCGTTCGTGCCTTCATCGCAAGCTCCCGTCGTTCGCCCTCGCGAGCCGGCGCCCGGGATCGCCGGGACGGAAGCCGCACGTCGCCTGCGGAGCGATCGCCGCCGATCGCGCCGGAAGTCAGGAAGCGCAGCGCGGGCCCTGCCCCGCTCTCGCGAAGAAGCAGCGGCCTTGGATGCCGCGCCTCGACGCCGGTTGCGGTCGCGCCCGCGATCTTCCCGCCGCCCGGTCGATCAGGCCGCTCGACCTGGCGGGCAGCGCCGCGGCAGCACGGCCGCGCCGCGAGACCGTCGACGACGGCGAGCGCTCCCCGGCGTCACGGACGCTCTCGCGCTGCTGCGACGCGAGAGCGCGCGGCGCCCTGCCTACTCGAGATCGTACGGCTCGACCTTCACCTCGGCGAGCTTCGGGATCGACGCGGCGACGGTCTCGCCGATCTCCTCGTGGGTCCCGACGACGCCGATCACGAGATCGTCCTCCGGGATCCGGCGCCGCACGGCGGCGTTCGCCTCCTCGAGCGTGACCGCCTCGACCCGCTGCACGTAGGTGTCGTGATAGCCCTCGGGCAGGTCGTACAGGATCTCCTCGAGCCGCTGGTGGACGCGCTTCCTGGCGGTGTCGATCTCGAACGCGTGGGAGCGGACGAGGTAGCGCTTCACGAACGTGAGCTCGTCCTCCGTGACCCCTTCGCGCCGCAGCGCCTCGAGCAGCCCGAGCTGCAGCGAGAGGCAAGCGGCGGCGTCCTGCGCCGCGGGCGCCGTCCACATCGTGAAGGCGTCGCGATGCCGATCGAAGCCCGCCCGCGACGAGGCGCCGTACGACCAGCCGCGCTTCGCCCGCACCTCCTGCATCAGCCGCGACGAGAACGTGCCCCCGAACGCGGTGTTCGCGACGAGGAGCGCCATGTGGTCGGGATCGTGGGCGTCGGTGCCGAGACCGCCGATGACCATCTGCGTCTGGGTCCGCTCGGGCTTGTCGACGAACACGAGGCACCGCCCCCGCCGGCCCTCGGGCTCGTTCACCGGGTCGGGGACCAGCTCGCCCTCGGGCAGACCGGACAGGAGGCGCTCCGCGACCGCGTGCGCCTCGGCGGGCTCGACGTCGCCCGAGATGGCCACGATCGCGTTGCGCCGGGTGTAGTGCCGCGCGTAGAAGGCCGCGACGTCGTCGCGCGTGATCTCCCGCAGCGTCGGGATGGTGCCGGCGATGCGGCGGCCGTAGGGGTGCCCCGCGAACAGGCACCGCCGGAAGGCGCGGCTGCACAGCGCGCGGTCGCTGTCGCGCGCCTCGATGAGCTCGGCCTCGGCCTCGCGCAGGAGCCGCGCGAGCTCGGGCGGCGAGAACGTCGGGCGCGCGAGGAGCGTCGCCCCGAGCTCGATGAACCGGTCGAGCGATCGCTTGATCACCTCGAAGTGCACCGTCGTCGCGCTCGTCGCCACGTCGGCGCCGAACTCCCCGCCGAGCGCGTCGATCGTCTCCTCGATCTCGTTCGCGCTGTAGCCCTCGGCGCCGCGGCGGAGCATGCGCGCCGTGATCCGGGCGAGCCCCTCGCGCCCGACCGGGTCGTACGCCGACCCGGAGCGGAACGCGACCACGATGCTGACGATGGGCAGCGCGTGGCTCGTCTCCACGAGCACCGCGCCGTCCCGCGGCGCCACGCGCCCGCCCGGCGCTCCCCTGCCCTGCCCCTCGGCGCCCCAGGCGAGGCCGCTCTTCACGCTCTGGCTCACGATGCCTCCTCGCTCTCCTCGCCCGCCTCGTCCCCGTCGTCGTCGTCGCTCGATCCGTCCGGGATCACGTGGATCACGGTCCGCGCCGAGCTCACCAGGTAACGCCGCGCCACGCGCAGCAGGTCCCCCACGGTCGCCCGCCGGTAGGCGGCGAGCCGCTCGAACAGGGCCGCGGGGTCGCCGAGCACCGTCTCGTAGAAGCCGATCTGCTCGGCCTTGCCGGCGACGGTCTCGAGCCCTTGCAGCACGGAGAGCTCGACGCGCGCCTTGGCCCGGTCGAGCTCCGCCTCGGTGACGGGGGCGCGGCGCACCGCCTCCAGGAGCGGCTCGAGGGCCGCGAGCAGCGCGTCGCCTGTGTGATCGCCGCGGGCCGAGAGGTAGATGTCGTACAGCGCGGGGTCGCGGAACGAGCCGACCCAGCCGCGGACCTCGCTCGCGATCTCCTGCTCCTGCACGAGCGCGCGGTGCACGCGCGACGACCGGCCGGCGAAGAGGATCTCGTTCAGCAGCACGAGCGGCGCGTGGTCGAAATCCCCGAGCGCCGGCGAGTGGTAGCCGATCGCGACCTTGTGCGTGGCGGTCGGCTTCGTCACCTCGGCGCGGCGCTCCTCGGTCTGCGGCGGCTCCGGGGACACGTCCTCGACCGGGATCCTCGACGGCTCCTGGGAGCCGTAGTGGTCCTGCACGCCGCGCAGCGCCTGATCGAGCGCGACGTCGCCCACGAGGACGAGCGCCGCGTTGTTGGGTGCGTAGTACGTCCGGTAGAACTCGACGCAGTCCTCGGTCGTGAAGCCCTTGATGTCCTCCATCCAGCCGATGGTCGGCCACCCGTAGGCGTGCTTCCTGAACGCCTCCTTGTAGAGCAGCTCGCTCACCGCCCCGTCGACGTCGTCATCGACGCGCTGCCGCCGCTCGTTGGCGACGACCTCCTTCTCGCTCGACACCTGGGGGTCGCGGAGGACGAGCCGCGCCATGCGCTCGGCCTCGAGGCGCAGGGTCAGCTCGAGCGCGTCCTTCGGCAGGTTCGTGTGGTAGTAGGTCCAGTCGAGGAACGTCGCCGCGTTGGTCTCGGCGCCGGCCTCCTCGAGCATCCGGTCGAACGCGCCGTGGGCGACGCTCTCCGTCTCGCCGAACATGAGGTGCTCGAAGAGGTGGGCGATGCCGGTCTTCCCGATGCGCTCGTGGCGCGAGCCGACGCCGAACCAGGTCTGCAGGCAGACCACGGGCGCCGAGGGGTCGACGAGCACGAGCACCTTGAGCCCGTTGCCGAGGACGAAGCGCTCGACGCGCATGGCGGGGCCGAACGCGACGGTGGCGTCATGGCGCAGCCGGGCGAGCGGCGGGCGATCGCGGTTCAGGTCGGCGACCAGCGCGGCGAGCGGATCCGTTCGGGGGAGCGCGTCGGCGGCGCCGGGGAGCGAGTAGGCAAGCGTCTCCTGCATGGCAGACGCTGCCCATACCACGCTCAGCGCCGCGGCGCTGCGTGACACAGGACATCGCTCGGATCCCGTGTCGACTGGTGGCACTCCCAGAGGACGTCGTGGCAGGAGACGACGAGGATGCCCGCGTCGTACGCCTCCCGGAGGGACGAGCCTGCCCGCTGCGCGACCAGGTTCGACGGGGTGCGCTCGGTGCATCCCTTGCCCATGTCGATCTCGATCTTCCTGTTCCCCTTCGTGGCCTTCACCGGGTTCGGAGGGGTCTTGCCCTTGTCCGCGGTGCGCACCGCGACGGCGAGCTTGGGCACGATGGCGTCGAGGTAGGCCTTGTCGACGAGCGGATCCGTCGGCTGCGGTGACACCATGGCGAGCGTGTACTGGATCGCCATCATCTGCTGCTCCGGCGGGGCGCTCGGCTGGATCGGCCCGCTCGACCCGATCGGCACGGGTCGCGGCGGCATCTCGCGCCTGGGGGCCCCCGTCGCGGTGGGGGTCGCCGCGGCGCTCGCCGATGGCGCGGCGGGCGCGGCGGAAGCGGTAGAAGTAGAAGAAGTGGACGCCCCCGGCGCCGGGGCGCGCGGGTCGTCGCACGCGAGGACGGCGAGGCCGAGGGCAAGGACAGGGGGCGCCGCGCGGAGGGCGCGCGGGCGGACGGGGGCGGGCTGCATGGGCGGCTTATACGAGCGGTGAACGCGCGCCGCCACGCTCGCGTGGCCGCGCCCCCGCGCCCGCGGGTCCCCGCCCGGGACCGGGTCCCCGCGCCTCAGTCGATCTTCAGGATGGCGAGGAACGCCTCCTGCGGGATCTCGACGCTCCCGACCATCTTCATCCGCTTCTTGCCCTCTTTCTGCTTCTCGAGGAGCTTGCGCTTGCGGCTGATGTCGCCGCCGTAGCACTTGGCGGTCACGTCCTTGCGCATCGCCTTCACGGTCGTCCGCGCGATGACCTTCGACCCGATCGCCGCCTGGATGGCGACCTCGTACTGCTGGCGCGGCACGATGTCCTTGAGCTTCACGGCGAGGTCCCGGCCCCGGGCGTACGCCTTGTCCCGGTGCACGATGATGCTCAGCGCGTCGAGCGGATCGCCGTTCACCAGCATGTCCAGCTTGATGAGGTCATCGGCCCGGTACCCGACGAGCTCGTAATCCATCGACGCGTAGCCGCGCGACACGCTCTTCAGCTTGTCGTGGAAGTCGAAGAGCACCTCGCTGAGGGGCATGTCGTACGTGATGATCACGCGGTCGGACGAGGCGTACTGGATGGACTTCTGCTCCCCGCGCCGCTCCTGGCACAGGGCGAGGACCGCGCCGACGTACGTCGACGGCACGTGGACGGTCATCCGGAAGATCGGCTCCTCGATGCGATCGATGAGGTTCGGCGGCGGGAGCTTCGCCGGGTTCTCGATCGACTTCATCGAGCCGTCGTTCAGGAAGCAGTGATAGACGACGCTCGGCGCGGTCGTGATGAGGTCGAGGTTGTACTCGCGCTCGAGCCGCTCCTGGATGATCTCCATGTGGAGCAGGCCGAGGAAGCCGCACCGGAAGCCGAACCCGAGCGCCTCGGACGTGTCGGGCTCGAAGACGAACGCGGCGTCGTTCATGTGGAGCTTGGACAGCGCGTCGCGCAGGTCCTCGTACTGGGCCGAGTCCGTCGGGAAGATCCCGGCGAAGACCATCGGCTTGACCTCCTTGAAGCCGGGCAGCGGCGTGGTGGCCGGGTGGACGGCGTCCGTCACCGTGTCGCCGATCTTCGTGTCGACCACGCTCTTGATGTTGCCGACGAGGAAGCCGACCTCCCCCGGCCCGAGCTCGGTGATGGCGGTCGCGTGGGGCGTGAACACGCCCATCTCCGTGACCTCGTAGTCGCGGCCGGTCGCCATGAAGCGGACCTTCTGCCCCTTCCGGAGGACGCCGTCGACGACGCGCACCATCACGACCGCGCCGCGGTAGCTGTCGTACCAGCTATCGAAGATGAGCGCGCGCGGCGCCGCGTCCAGGTCGCCCTTGGGCGCCGGGACCCGAGAGACAACCGCCTCGAGGATCTCCGCGATGCCGATCCCCGTCTTGGCGCTGGCGGGGATGGCGCCGGAGCAGTCGAGGCCGATGACGTCCTCGATCTCGCGCGTGGTCCGCTCGGTATCGGCCGAGGGGAGGTCGATCTTGTTGAGGACGGGGATGATCGCGAGGTTGTTGTCGAGCGCGAGGAAGACGTTCGCGAGGGTCTGCGCCTCGACGCCCTGGGTGGCGTCGACGACGAGCAGCGCGCCCTCGCACGCCTGGAGGCTGCGCGAGACCTCGTAGTTGAAGTCGACGTGCCCGGGCGTATCGATGAGGTGCAGCCGGTACGTCTGCCCGTCCTTCGCGGCGTAGTCGAGCCGCACGGTCTGGGCCTTGATGGTGATCCCGCGCTCGCGCTCGATATCCATCTTGTCGAGGAACTGCTCCTTCTGCTCGCGGGCGGTGAGCGCCCCGGTCGCGTCGAGGATGCGGTCGGCGAGCGTGGACTTGCCGTGATCGATGTGAGCGATGATGGAGAAGTTGCGGATGAGCTTGGAATCGACAGGCATAGCGAGCTTCGGGGCGCGACCCTGACCAGCGTTAGCGGCCGCAGCGCGCGGCCTCGACCGAGATGCGAAGGAGCGGACCACACGTCCGCGCCCCCTCTGGGGAACGAGCCGCGGCGCGCGGCCCTGCGAGCGCCGCGGGGACGTGGTGGGACCGCGGCGCGCTTGCTCCTAGCGCGACCCGCGCCGCGAAGCTATCCGCCCGGACAGCGCGCGGCGTCCAGGCGCCCGTGCCTCCCGCCGGGCTCGGGCCCGGGAGCCCGCCGGGTCTCCGTCGGGACGGGCGGCGTGGGCGCCGGCTCGGGCGCCGGCCAGGGCTCATTTCTTCGGGGTCGGCGGCGGAGGGGCCGGCGTGCTTTCCAGCGACATCTGCCCTGGCAGCACGTGCTCGTAGTGCTTGAGGACCAAGTCTATCCCCTCGCGGATGTACACGGCGATCGGGACCTTGGTGCGTTCGTGCAGGATCTTCAGCCGCTCGGCCTGCTCGGGCGTGATGTAGATGGTCGTCGAGACTTTCTTCCGCGACATGTCACGCCCGGGAGGGTAACCCGCCAGTCTCGAAAGGTACGACTGACAAGACGTTACCCTAGATGCCGGTACGTGTGTTGTCAATCGGAATGGCGCTGTCGCGGTCCACGCGCCTCCAGTGCGCGTCGGTTGCCACTGCGCCACTGCGCCACCGCGCCGCCGCCTTGGCGCCTCCTGTGGGCTTCTTGATGTGCGAACGCGCCGCGGTCTAGACTGCGGCCGAAGCTGGTCCGCGTCGGGACGGCTCGCCCGGCGCGTCGAGCTTCTGTCCCGAAAGTCCAGGGCCCGCCGGAGGCATCTCTTGATGACGCGATTCCCGCTCACCTGGCCGTCGTCCAGGTGCTCGCTCGTGGCCCTGATGACCGTGTTTGTCGCCTCCTGCGCCTCGTCGACGCCGGCGCCCTCCGGCGCGAAGAGCGCCACCGGCGAGCGGGACACGGCGATCGTCCACGAGCCCTGCGAGAAGGACTCCGCCTCGGCGGAGAAGGTCGACGTGAACGGCGACGGGACGCCCGACATCATCCACGTGAAGAAGGACGGCCGCGAGGTCTGCCGGGTCGTCGACCTGAACCTGGACGGCGCGATCGACGCCTTCATCTACTATGACGCGAGGGGCGCCGAGCGCCGCCGCGAGTCGGACTTCGACCGCGACGGGCGCGCCGACGAGATCGCGCATTACGAGCGCGGCGCCGTCGTGCTGAAGGAGCGCGAGACCAACTTCGACGACAAGCTCGACACCTGGGACTACTACGAGGGGACACGCCTCGTGCGCCGCGAGCGCGACTCTGACGGCGACCAGATCGTCGACCAGTGGTGGCAATTCAACAACCCGAACGACGAGAAGTGCGCGGTCGTGGCGACCGATAAGAACGCCGACGGCAAGCCCGATCCCGCCGGCGTGGTGGATCTGTGCGCCGAGTCGTACGGCGCGCCGAAGCCGTTCGCGCCCCCGCCGAGCAGCGCGGCGCCCCCCGCGGCCGGGGCGAGCGCCGCCGGGCAGCCCGCGGCCCCAGGCGCAGCGCCCGCGAGCGCCGCGCCCGCATCGACCCCGGCCGCGAGCGCCGCGCCCGCGCCCGCCGGCTCTACACCCGCCAACGCTGCGAGCCAGCCGGCCGTCACGAAGGGACCATGACATGAGAAGACAGGCGCCCATCGCGCTGACCGCGCTCGGCCTGCTCGGCGCGGCGTGCAGCTCGGATCCAGGGTTCGAAGGCGCGAAGGCGCCTAAGGTCGAGGCGGCTCGCAACGCCGACGGCAGCATCGACGATCGCTCGATGTGCGAGTGGAAGGGCAGAGCCGATCGCGAGGCGAGCGAGACCGCCGGGCCGGGCGCGATCCAGCCCAACGTGCGGCGCGTCTGGCAGATCGTGGGCACCGGCGAGGACCGTCATCGGGCGCTCGTCTGCCGCGAGATCGACACCAACTTCGACGGGGTGAAGGACGTCGTCCGCCGGTACAACGACAAGGGCGAGAGCCTGCACGAGGAGTCCGACGCGAACTACGACGGCCGGATCGACACCTGGCTCACGTTCGCCAGCGGAAGGCTGGCCGAGGTGAGGATCGACTCCGATCGCGACGGCAACCCCGACGAGTGGAAGTACTACAGCGGCGGCAAGCTCGCGCGCATCAAGCGGGACACGAACCGCGACGGCAAGCCGGACGTCTGGGAGATCTACCGGATGGGCCGGCTCGAGCGCATGGGCGTGGACATCGACGCCGACGAGCGGGTCGATCGGTGGGACCACGACAACGAGCTGCGGCGCCGCCTCGAGGACGACGAGCGCAGGAAGGAAGAGGAGGCGGCCGCGAAGAAGGCCGCGGAAGACCGGAGCGCCGCGGACAAGGCGGACGAGGCCGTGGACGGCAGCGGGAGCGCGGAGCCCTCCGGGAACAAGAAGTAGCGCGCGCCTTCTCCCGTCGGTCTGGAGGTCCGTCTCGTCTGCCCGTCCCGCGGCGCGCGCCCTGGTGATCCCACCGCAACAGGCGCTCGCCAGAGCAAGGGGCAGGCGCGCTGGCGCAGGGCTCGGCCTCGCCTCTGGGAAGCGCGCGCTCGAGGTCGGTCGACGCCGCGCGGGGGGCGTGCTTATCAGAGCCGTCCGCCGGCAGCGTCGGCACAGGTCCTGAAAACATCATGGAAGAACGTCTGCAAAAGATCATCGCGCGCGCCGGGGTCGCCTCACGCCGGGCCTCCGAGGAGCTCATCCTGGCCGGGAGGGTGCGCGTGAACGGCCGCGTCGTGACCGAGCTCGGCTTGAAGGCGGACCGGCAGAAGGACCGGATCGAGGTGGACGGCAAGCGCCTGGTCTCCGAGGTGCCGGTCTACGTGGCCCTGCACAAGCCGCGGAACGTCGTCTCGACCTTGCGCGATCCCGAGGGGCGCCCGACGGTCGCCGACCACGTGCGCGGCACGGGCGCGCGGCTCTACCCCGTGGGTCGGCTCGACTTCGCGACGAGCGGGATCCTGCTCATGACGAACGACGGCGACTTCGCCAACGCGCTGCTGCATCCGCGCGGCGGCGTGCCGAAGACGTACGTGCTGAAGGTGCAGGGGGTCATGAGCGACGACGACCTCACGCCGTGGCGCGAGGGCATTCGCCTGGAGGATGGGGTGACCCTGCCGGCCGAAGCGCGGATCCTGCGCCACGAGGGAGACAAGACGTGGCTGGAGGTCACCCTCCGCGAGGGCCGCAACCAGCAGATCCGGCGCATGGGCGAGGCGACCGGCTGGCCCGTCATGCGCCTGGCCCGCACGACGTTCGCCGGCGTCACCTCGGAGGGGCTCCGGCCCGGGGAGTGGCGCGCGCTGACGGTGGATGAGCTCCTCCACATCCGCGAGGCGTTCGGCGTTCCCAAGCGGATCCGCGGCGCGATGATGGGCGCGTCCTCCGGGCCTGTCGATCATCGGCGGGTCGCCGGAGCCGCCCGATCGAGCGCGAAGGCGCCGCACCGACCCGCGCCGGAGGCCGCCGGTCCGGCCGCGCGCAGCCGGACGCCCGCGCCGTCGAGGGCCCGCGCCAGGACGGGCGCCGACGCCCCGGGCGCACCCGGCCCGGGACCGGCTCAGCCGCGGGCGCGCTCCAGGGCGAACATCGCCCCGCCGACCGCACCCGGTCCGGGACCGGCTCAGCCGCGGGCGCGCTCCAGGGCGAACATCGCCCCGCCGAGCGCGCCAGGCTCGTCCACGGCTCAGCCGCGGGCGCGCTCCAGGGCGAACGTCGCCCCCCCGGGCGCGCCCGGCCCCGGGCCGGCTAGATCTGCGCGAAACGCCCGCTCCGAAACGAAGCCTCGAGGAGCTGAGACACGCGGGCCTCGAGCTCGCGGGCCCGGGCGTCATTGATGCCGGCGAGCGCCTGCTTGATCTCGCCGAGCGCCTTGAGCTGACTGAAGAGCTGGACGTCGCCGAGGGCAGCGCCGCCCGTGAGGATCTGGCGGATGCGATCGATCTCCGCGGCGAGCGCCTCCACGCCCACGCCGAGCGCGCCGACGCGACGGCGATCCGGGTGCTCGCGGAAGAACGCCTCGAGCACCGGCTGCACGATGCCCTCGAGGATCGCGGCCTGATCCTGGTTGTTCCAGATGTGCTTGAGCACGAAGAAGTCGCTCGCGTCCGTCACCTGACGGCCGTCCAGGTACGCGCTCGCGGCGAAGAGCTTGAGCATCTTCACGACCCGGCGGTCCGAGAGCGAGATGCCCTCGGCGCGGATCTGGAACACCAGCCCCTTGTAGGCCGACAGGAACGCGTCACCGAAGTTCATCCGTGCGCCGAACCCCCGGCCGAGCTCGGCCAGCTCGCGCGCCGCGACCAGCGGGCGGAGCGGCTCGCCGGCCATGTGCCGGATCTCCTGCTGGATGCCGCGCTGGAGCAGCTCGCTGAAGTGGTAGGCGTCGAGGTTGTCGGACTGCACCCGCAGGAGGAAGCGATCGAAGATCGCCGTCAGCGTCTCGTCGCCCGGCACCTCGTTCGAGGCCGCGAAGACGCTGATCAGCGGGCAGCGGATCACCTGGCCCCCGCTCGAGAATTTGCGCTCGTTCAGCAGCGTGAGCAGCGCGTTCAGGATGGCGCTGTTCGACTTGAAGACCTCGTCGAGGAAGACGATCTCCGCTTCGGGCAGCATCCCCGCGGTGTTCCGGCGGTAGACGCCCTCGCGAAAGGCGCCGATGTCGACCGGGCCGAAGATCTCGTTCGGCTCGGTGAAGCGCGTGAGCAGGTACTCGAAGTACTGGGCCTGCATCAGCTCCGCGAGCGTGCGGATGAGCGCGCTCTTCGCGGTCCCGGGCGGGCCGAGGAGCACGCAGTGCTCGCCCGCGACGACCGCGATCATGAGCAGGCGGATGATCTCGTCCTTGCCCAGGAACTGCCGCTCTAGGCTGTGGGCAAGCAGGCGCAGGCGCTCGTGGAGCGGAGCCGACATGAGGCGAATGCTCGTATCACAGGCCCGCCATCCGGCGCATCGATCGCCGTCACGATCGCCGGGGCGGCGACCGCGGCGCCCGGCGCGCTCCCCGGCGCCCGCGCGCCGGGCGGTAGAACAAAACACGAGAGGCCGGTGGGTCACACCGGCCTCTCAGGGTTGCTCGCTGTTGCAGAGCCTATGTCGTGGAGCGGGAGACGGGATTTGAACCCGCGACGTCAACCTTGGCAAGGTTGCACTCTACCACTGAGTTACTCCCGCAGACGTCAGTCACCTGAATCGGGAATCAATCGAAAACTCTGTCTCAAGGCGCTTGTCAGAGAATTCCCGATTCGCGCCAGGTCATCGCTGGAGGTCGCCTCCGTCGATGCGTGGCGGAGGAGTACCAATCGGCGTCGTCAGAGTCAAGCACTCAGAAACAAAACCGAGGATCTTCCGTCGCCGGCAGGTTGCGCAGCCGCTCTGGTCGAGTATTGTGTGGCCATTGCGAGCGAGGGGGCTCGCCAAGCAGCACCGCGCTCGGTGCCGCTCAGAAAAGCCTTCGCGTTCGTGACAGCGGCACCGTGAGGCGGGCTCTTACATCATAAGGGTGCCCGCCGATCGGCGCGCTCTTGGTTGGCCTGGGTCGACCAGGCAGGTCCTTTGGACTTGGGGGGAGCATGAACGAACAGACTGCTTTGCGAGTGGACGTTGCAGAGACGGCGGCGCCGGTCCTCCAGAAGGAGTACCGGTCCGGAGTCCACGCCAAGCGACAGGATGACGATGGCGGCTGGGGGCTCGTCCTGATCGGCCTCGACGCTCCGCCGCGGATCGTGAGCCTCATGGACGGCGCTGTGATCGGCAGCGCCGCGCGCGACGGGCGCATCGAGGGGCACGGGGTCGCGCCGGAGCACGCCAAGATCAGCGTCCGCTCGGACGGTTGTTACATCGAGGACATGGATACCCACGACGGCACGTGGGTGAACGGCGTCCGCGCCCGGCGCATCGGCGTGATGCACGGCGACGTGGTCCGCCTCGGCCAGCAGCTCGCGGTCTTCGTCGAGCGGCACCTCGCGCTGTACGACGGCGCGCCGTCGCGGCTCGGGCCGCTCGTCTTCGGGTCGAAGCAGCGCAAGGACTGGATCGACCCGGTGATGAAGCTCGTGCAGTCGGGCTCCAGCGTCTGCATCGAGGGCGCGCCCGGGGTCGGCAAGCGCACGCTGGCCCGCCTCGCCGCCGCGGTGCGCGAGGGCCTGGGCGAGACGCTGGTCGTCGACGGAAGCGCGGAGACCAAGCCGGTCATCCCGCCCGGCGCGCGGCCGATGACGTGGCTCGTCCTCGAGGCCGATCGCCTCCCGCGCCCGCAGCAGCTCGAGATCGCGCACTCGGTCGGCCGCTCGAGCGGCGTCAGCATCATCGCCACGACCGGGCAGCCGCTCGATCGGGCCGCCGGCGATGGGCGTGTGGCGCCGTGGTTCGCGTCGCTCTTCTCCGGCAAGCGGGTCACCATCCCGACGCTCGAGATGCGGCGCGAGGACGTGCCGCTCATCGTGCGCGACATCGCGGAGCGCAACGCGATCGGCCTCGATCGCTTCACCCCGCAGCTCCTGGAGGCGCTCGTCCGCGCTGGCTGGCCGGGCGGCGTTCCGCAGCTCGAGTCCGCCATCGTGACCGCAGCCCAGGCGTCGCCGGAGGGGCCGCTCTCCGTCTCGCCGATCGCTGGGTCGCTCTCGCGCGGACCGCGCGTGAAGCCGAACCTCCCGCCGGCGACGGATCCGTCGCTCGCGCGCGCTCGCCTCGAGGACGCCCTCGCCCGGGCCAACGGCTCCGTCGCCTCGGCGGCGCGCGCCCTCGGCATGTCGCGGCAGGCGATCTACCGCGAGGCCGACCGGCTCGGCCTCGACATCGCGCGCCGCCGGGTCCCGCGCGGCTGAGCCGAACGTTCCTCGTTCTCCCGGGAGCCTCGCGGCGCGCCAGCGTCGAGGAGCTCCCGGCGCGCCTCCACAGCGAGGCGCGCATCGCGATGCCGCGAGCCTCGCGATGAAGCGCCCCTCGTGGCGGCGTGTCATCGCGCGCCCGGCGGTGGACGCAGATCTTCAGCCGTAGAATCCGAGAGACGTGTGGCTGACGATCGATCCCTCGTCGGGGTCGATGCACTGCTCGTAATGCAGCATCTCTCCGCGAGACGACGGCGGGAGCGCGCGGAGCAGCGTATAGATGGGGCCTAGGCCGCAGACGCGACGCGTGCCGAGGTCCTGGGCGACATCGGCGAAGAAGCCCGGCGGATCGATCGACGTGGCGCGCTCGATCGAGGCGAGGTCGCGATCGCGCAGCGCCCTCCGCTGGCGCTCGTCGAGCGGCGCGGGATCCCCGAAGCGCGGGCCGACGTGGGCGAGATCTGCGCCTGCGATCACGAGGACGCGATCGCGGCGCTTCGCGAGGGCGTCGCCGAGCGCCTTCAGGAACGACTCGGCGCCGTCGTCCTGCGCGGGGTCGCGTCGCCGCGCCTGGCAATCCGAGAGACCGCAGAGAATCGGCACGATCGTCGCCGCGCGATCGCCGAGGAGGTGCCGCACGAACACAGCCTGGAACTCGATCGAGTGCTCGTTCTTGTGCAGGTACTGATCCTCGTGAACGTCGAACCGGCTCGCCGCCGCGAGCTCCGCGATCATCTCGCGATCCGGATCGAGCGGGCCGAGCGGCGTCGCGAACGTCTTCTCGCAGACCGCGTACGGGCGGCGCATCGGGGCGTGCGACGTCCCGAGCAGAACGAACGTGTCGACCTTCTCCAGCCCCGGGCCGGTCAGCGCCTGCTCCAGCGCGGCGTAGGCGTGCCCGTAGCCGACCGCGGCGCGCCAGAGGTCCATGTGCGGCGCACAGAGGCCAACCATGCGCTTCGGCGCGTCTTGCGGCGCGGCGCCGGAAGGCGCCCCGCCCTGCGGCCGCGCGACGCGGAGGCACTGGCGCTCGATGAAGTCGGCGAGCCTCAGTCGATCGCCGTGGTATGCGCCGCCCGCGTGGGCAGCCATCCGGATCGGCGCCGCGTCGAACGACTGCACGACCGTCCGGCGGCGCGCGTGGAATCGCGGGCTGTCGAGCATCCATGCGCGCTCCAGCTCGTCCGCCAGCCGCGACACGTCGGCGGCGTCCACGCGCTGGCCCGTCGACCGGGAGATCTCTCGCGCGATCTCGTCGATCGACCGCCGCCCGTCGAAGCGCGCGAGCACCGCGGAGCTCGCGGCGGGCACGACCACGGCCGACGGCGCGATGCCCTCGGTGTCGCGCAGCATCAGCGCGCGGCCGAGGCGCTCATCGTGGATGACGACGACCTCCAGAGCTCGAAGCTTCGGGCGCAGAACCGACATCCATCGCGAGGATAGCGCGTACGCGCTCGACGCCCACCTTGCGGCCTCGCGCGACCCCGCGACAGCGAAGGCTCCCTCTGTCATCGTAGGGGCGTCCCAGGGGCAGCTCGCTCCTGAACGGACGCGGCCGGTGCTGCGCGTCATGCCGCTGCGGCATCTCGGATTGCCGCTTCGCGGCGGATGCGCGCGGGACGACCGTCCCTCCCTCGAGGCTCCGCACCTACCCCGCCCCACGGCCGCTTCGCGCCGGCCACGCTTCCCGTGGGCAGCACGAGAGACTCCCGACGAATGCGCCGAACCGCTACCCCTGACCCGCCCGTCCGTGAAGCCGACCTGCTCGCCGAACTCTCGGCCGTGTACCGCGAGGCGGAGGAGCTCTTCCATGGCTGGACTTGCCAGGCCTCGACCGAGTGCTGTCGGTTCGGAATCACGGGTCGGGAGCCGTATGTGACGTCCATCGAGCTCGCCGCCGTACGGCGCGCGATCGCGTCCCGAGGGGGCCCTCGCGCGCTCCAGGGGATCGTGCGAGCCGGCGGGACGGGAGCGCCCGAGCCGCCGGCGTCTGGCGAAGACCCGAGCCGACGGCGCGCGCTGCCGCAAGCCGCGGAGCGGCGGTGCCCGATGCTGACCGACGCCGGCCGCTGCGCGATCTACGCGGCGAGGCCGCTCGGGTGCCGCACCTTCTTCTGCGATCGCGCCTCCGCCGGATCCCCGGTGCGCCACCACGACGTGACCCGGCTCGTCCGCAAGGTGCAGGAAGTCGCGACGCGTCACGAATCGGGCGGCGACCTCGGCCGTCCCCTCACCCGCGCGCTGGCGGAGGCCAATCCCGGCGCCGCGGGAGGGCCGTCCAGGGCGCGCGCTCGCCGGGGGCGCTGAGCTCGCCGCAGGCGCTGAGCTCGCCGCGAGCGCAGGGCCAGCTCAGGTCCGCTCGACGGCCATCACGCCGGGGATCCGCTGCAAGCGACGGATGACGCTCTTGAGCTGCGCGAGATCGGAGCAGAGGAACGTGAACGTGTTCATCGCCCGGCCGTCGTCGCCCGCACGACAGGTGGCCTCGCTGATGTTGATGCCCTGCTCATGAAACGTGTGGCCCACCGTCGCGAGGATGCCCGGACGGTTCGCGGTCATCACCTTGATCTGCACGGGGCGGTTGATCTTCGCGCGCGAGTCCCACGAGATCTCCACGCGGCGCTCGGGGTCCGTGTCGAACGCCTTGGCGCAGTTGCGGCGGTGGACCGTGATGCCGCGGCCGCGCGTGATGAACCCGACGATCTCGTCGCCGGGAAGCGGGTTACAGCACTTCGTGTAGCGAACGAGGACGTCGTCGATGCCGTTCAGCCGGATGCCGTGGCTGTCGCGCCCCGTGACCTTACGGACGAGCGACTCGATGCGCCCTTCCTTGATCGACTCGGGCGGCAGCGACGGCGTGCCCGTCTCGTTCTCCTTGGGCGTGGGCGCGAGGAACTCGCACACGGCGCGGACGCTCACCTTGCCGTAACCGACCGCGATGAACAGCTCGTCGGCCGAGGCGACGCCGAACCGATCCATCACCTTGCGCAGCTCGGCCTCGTTCTTCGTGAGGCGGCTCAGGCTCATGCTCCGCTGGTGCATCTCCTTTTCGAGGAGCTCGCGGCCGAGCTTGAGCGACTTCTCCCGCTGCTCCGTGCGCAGGAAGTTGCGGATCTTCGCGCGCGCGCGGCTGGTCGTGACGTGATCGAGCCAGTCCTTCGTTGGTTGCTGGCTCGGGTTGGTCATCACCTCGACCACATCGCCGTTCCGGAGCTTCGAGCGGAGCGGGACGATGGCGCCGTTGACCCGCGCTCCCGAGCAGTGCTCGCCGACCTTCGTGTGGATCGCGTACGCGAAGTCGATCGGCGTCGAACCACGGGGGAAGACGCGCACGTCCCCCTTCGGCGTGAAGACGTACACCTCGTCCTGGAACAGGTCGACCTTGACGCTCTCGAGGAACTCGGCCGGGTCCTTGAGCTCCTTCTGGAACTCCATGAGCTGGCGGAGCCAGCCGAACCGCGCCGCGTCCTTCGGGTCGATACCGCCGGAGTTGCGCTCCTTGTACTTCCAGTGCGCCGCGATGCCCTGCTCCGCCACGCGGTGCATCTCGTGGGTGCGGATCTGGATCTCGATCCGCTCACGCCCGGGCCCGATCACCGTCGTGTGCAGCGACTGGTACATGTTGGGCTTGGGCAGCGCGACGTAGTCCTTGAAGCGGCCCGGGACCGGGGTCCACTGCGAGTGGATGACGCCGAGCGTCGCGTAGCAGTCGGCGACCGACTCGACGAGCACGCGGAACGCGATGACGTCGTAGACCTGATCGAAGTCGCACTGCTGCGCCTGCATCTTGCGCCAGATCGAGTAGAGGTGCTTCGCGCGGCCGGTGACGTCGACCGCGAAGCCCTGCTCCGCGAGCTTGGCCGAGAGCACCTTCGAGACCTCGTGGATGTACTTGTCGCGCTCCTTCGCGGTCGTCTTGACCTTCTGCGAGAGATCCGACCAGGCCTCCGGCTCGATGTACCTGAACGACAGATCCTCGAGCTCGCTCTTGAAGCGCGCGATGCCGAGGCGGTTCGCGAGCGGGGCGTAGATCTCCATCGTCTCCCGCGCGATCCGGTCCTGCGAGTCGGGCTTCATGAACTCGAGCGTCCGCATGTTGTCGAGGCGATCGCACAGCTTCACGAGGAGCACGCGGATGTCGCGCGCCATCGCCACCAGCATCTTGCGGAAGTTCTCGGCCTGCCGATCTTCCTTGGAGGCGAAGTTGATCTTCGAGAGCTTCGTCACGCCGTCGACGAGGAACGCCACCTCCTGCCCGAAGCTGTTCTCGATGTCCGTGGTCGTCGCGAGGGTGTCCTCGACGACGTCGTGCAGGAGCCCGGCGCAGACGCTCGCCGTGTCCAGCCTGAGCTCGGTGATGATCGCGGCGACGCTCGCCGGGTGAGAAAAGTACGGGTCGCCGCTCTTGCGAGTCTGCCCTCGGTGAGCGTCAGAGCTATAGGCGTAGGCCCGGGCAATGAGATCGACGTCTGCAGCCGGCTGATAGGTCCGAACGCGATCGACAAGCTCCGTCAACGTCAGCATGAAGAGTTCGGCGGGCGCAATGCGCCCCCTCCCTTTTGCACGCTAACACCGCGATCTAGGCCCCGCAATTGTGTCACCATGCGCGTGCCCGGTGCAGGGAGCGCGCTCCGCCGGCTCCGTTCTCGCGTCTGTTCGCGCCCGTTCGCGCCCGTTCGCGCCCGCTTGCGTCTGGTCGCATTCGCGTGCATCGGGTCGGGTCCGTTCGCGTCTGTTTGGCGTTTGACGTCTGCTCGTGTCTGCCCGCCTCTGCCCGCGTCTGATTGTCCGTTTCTGCCCGCTTTCGTGAATTCCATGGAGCCGATCACCGCCTACGTCCACTTCCCCTGGTGCCTCAAGAAGTGTCCCTACTGCGACTTCGTCTCGTTCGCGAAGGCGCGGGAAGCGATCGATCACCGGGGTTATGCCGACGCTGTGCTCGCCGAGCTCCGCAGGCGGACGGATGCGCTGGGCGAGCGCGAGCTTCGGAGCGTGTTCTTCGGCGGCGGGACGCCGTCCCTGTGGGAGCCGGAGGAGATGGGCAGGGTGCTCGCGGCGATCACCGCGGCCGCCGGCCGGCTCTCGCCGGACCTCGAGGTCACCGTCGAATGCAACCCCACCTCGCTCGACGAGCAGCGGGCCCGCGCGTTCCGAGCGATCGGGGTCAACCGGCTGAGCGTCGGCGTCCAGGGGCTCGACGCGGAGCGCCTCCGGTTCCTCGGGCGCCTGCACGACCCAGACGGCGGGCTCGGCGCGCTCGCGGCGGCCCTGCGGTCCGGGATGCCGCGCGTGAGCGGCGATCTCATCTATGGTGTGGCCGTGGGGACAGCCGAGCAGGCGCGAGAACAGCGCCCCGAGAACGCCGCCGCCGAGGCGCGGGCGGTGGCAGCGACCGGCGTGAGCCATATCTCGGCATACAGCCTCACCGTCGAGCCCGGCACCTCGTTCGGAGAGCTCGCGCGGCGCGGACGCCTGCCGCTCGCCGGAGACGACGGGGTCGCGGACACGTTCTTCGCGATCGACGAGGCGCTCGAGGCAGAGGGGCTCGCCCACTACGAGGTCTCGAACTACGCGAAGCCGGGCCACGAGGCGCGCCATAACCTCGGCTACTGGCAAGGCATTGATTACGTCGGGCTCGGGTGCGCCGCGTACGGGACGGTGTCGCGCCCGGACCCGCGCTGGGGCCTGCGGTCGGCCGGCGCGGAGGATCGCGGCGATGCGTTCGCGGTCCGCTACCGGAACGTCGTGAGCCCCGAGCGGTACATGGCCGCCATGGCCGAGGGCGGCGAGGCGATCCCCGTCGAGAGCGAGGAGCGGCTCGACCCGGAGACGCGGCTGTCCGAGCGCATCATGCTCGGGCTCAGGCTACGCGATGGGTTCGATCTCGAGGCCGCCGCGGCGGCGCTCGGGGTGCCGGCGTGGAGCCCGGCGCGGCGCAGGGCCGCGGAGCGGCTCGAGCGCGCCGGCCGCCTCGCAGTGACCGGCGGGCGGCTCAGCGTCCCGCGGGCCGCCTGGGTCTTCGCCGACGGCATCGCGGCCGATCTGTTCTGACGCAGCGCCGCGGTCGCGGGCGCCTGGCACGTGACGGGTGACGCGTGACGCGCTCGCAGTGGACGTCGGACGCTGGCCGCGCTCCGATGCCCGTCCCATGAGCCCGCTGCCCACGATCGAGGACATCCGCCGCGCCGCCGCGCGCATCGCGCCGCACGCCCACGTGACCCCCATCATGACCAGCAGGACGATCGACGGCATCGCGGGGGCGCGCGTCTTCTTCAAATGCGAGAACCTGCAGCGGGCCGGGGCGTTCAAGTTCCGCGGGGCGTGCAACGCGGTCATGGCCCTCTCGGACGACGAGGCGCGCCGCGGCGTCGCGACCCATTCCTCGGGCAACCACGCCGCCGCGCTCGCGCTCGCCGCCCGCATCCGCGGCGTCGCTGCGCATATCGTCATGCCCGAGAGCGCGCCCGCCGTGAAGCGCGCCGCCGTGGAGGGCTACGGCGCCCGCGTCGTGACCTGCGCCCCCACGCTGCGGTCGCGCGAGGAGACGCTCGCCCGCGTGCTCGCCGAGACGGGCGCGGTGCTCGTCCACCCCTACAACGACGCGCACGTCATCGCTGGCCAGGGCACGGCCGCGCTCGAGCTCGCGAGCCAGGTGGAGGACCTCGACGCCGTGGTCGCGCCCGTGGGCGGCGGCGGGCTGCTCTCCGGCACCGCGATCGCGACGAGCGCGCTGTCGCGCGCGCGCACGATCGGGGCCGAGCCCGAGGCGGCGGACGACGCCGCGCGATCGCTGCGCGAAGGGAAGATCCTCCCCTCGAACGATCCGACGACGATCGCGGACGGGCTCCGGAGCTCGCTCGGCGAGCTCACCTTCGCGGTCCTGCGCGCGCAGGGGGTCGAGATCGTCACGGTGAGCGAGGCGGAGATCGTCAAGGCGATGCGCGTCGTGTGGGAGCGGATGAAGCTCCTCATCGAGCCGAGCGCGGCGGTGCCCGCGGCGGCGGTCCTCCTGCGCAAGGTCCAGGGGGCGCGGATCGGCGTCATCCTGAGCGGCGGCAACGTCGAGCTGAGCGCCCTCCCGTTCACCTGAGCGAGCTCGGACGACCGCGCCAGCCGCCCCGCGCGGCGCGACGGCGCGCGCCGAGCTCCCTCAGACCCTGGGCGGATCGTGCGCGAGGCGCAGGGAGGCGCGCACCACGCTCGGCCCCGGGTCGCGCGGCGCCGCCGCGACCGTGCGGCCGCGCGCGTCGAGGATGCGCGAGCCGCCCTGGCCGTGGAGCGCCGGGCTGGAAGGCCCCCAGTTCGCGTTCACGACCGCGATGCGGTGGCGCCGCGCCAGCGCGGGCAGGAGATCGGCGCGCGCGTCGCCCTCCCCGGGCGGATCGACCCAGGCGGTCGGGAAGAGCAGCAGATCGGCCTCGTCGAGCGCGCCGCCCGCGTCGTCGGAGACGAAGTGGATGTCGAAGCAGATCGCGGCGGTCACCTTGGCGCCGTGAAGATCGAGGACCGGGGTACCGAGATCGCCCGGAGTCGCCCAGCGCTCCGGGAACCACGGGTGGCGCTTGCGGTAATGGCCGATCCGGCGCCCGTCGCGATCGAACACGAGCAGGCTGTTGTAGACGTGGCCCCGGCTCTCCTCGACGAGGGGGCCCGCCAGGGCGATCCGGTGCGCGCGCGCCAGCTCGGCGAGCCGTCGCGCGGACTCACCGTCGAGCGGCTCGGCGAAGCGGCGCAGGTCGCTGTGGCCCCGCGGCGAGACATAGCCGGTGACGATGAGCTCGGGCAGCAGCGCGAGCTCGGCCCCCCTCGCCGCGGGCGAGCCGAGGAGACGGTCGATCTCGGCGAGCGAGGCCCGCGGGTCGCCGAAGCGCTGCGGCAGCTCGAGCGCGACCACGTCGAGGCAGCGGGCGATCACCGGGGCCGCCTGACGCATCCGCCCCGCCACCACGCGCCCGCTCCGCGCGGCGGCGATGCGCCCACGTCGCGCTGGACAGCGTGGCGCGAGGGCACCGGGCGCCCTCCGCTAGCGATGGCTCCGGGCCGCCTGGAGCTGATGGAGGCTCACCGCCAGGTCGACCTGGCGGCGCAGATCCGAGGCGATCCAGGGCTTCGTGATGATCCGGAACGTCGCGCTCTCCCGGGAGATCTTCTGGATCTGCTCCACGTCCGTGGGCGCGCAGACGAGCACCGGCACGTAGCTCAGCCCCTGCCGGCGCAGCTCGCGCAGCAGCGCGAGCCCGCTGAAGTGAGGCATCCGGTAGTCCGCCACGACCACGGAGGGCGGCTCCTTCACCGCCGCTGCGAGCGCGCGGCGCGGATCGCCGAAGGTGCGGACCTGGTAGCCGGAGCGGAGCGCCCGCTCCATGAGGTCCAGGTTGCTCTCCTCGTCGTCGACGGCGTAGAGGAGCGTCCCTTGGCCCCGACCACTCGAAGGTGGCGGCATGCTGCCGGAATGCGGGGCATTGCCCATCGAGCGCGAGGGTATCAGACCTCGTTGTCCCGCACCACGCGCTCAAGCCGAAGTAATCCTGGTTGCCTGCATCACGGCCAGCGCAGTGGGGCGAAGCACGTCACGCCGCGGCACGGCAGCGGCGGGCGCCGCGGCGACCCGATCGGGCTCCGCTGTCGCAGATGCTGTTGCTCCGGACAGCCTCGACCGCCGCGAGCGACCAACCTGGGGCGATCGCGGCGTTCGCCGTCCACTCCGGCGGCGTTCGGCGGTAAGAGATCAAGAGATGTCCGCTCGCGATGGATTGCTCGAGGTCGGCGCGCTCGTGGACGGCCGGTATCAGGTGCTCGGCCACCTGGGCAGCGGCGGTCATAGCGTCGTCTACGAGGCGCGCCAGATCGTGACCACCCAGCGCGTCGCGCTCAAGCTGCTGCGGCCCGAGGCGCTGCGCCGCTCGCGTGAGTCCGGCTCCCTGGAGGCGCGCTTCGAGCGGGAGATGAAGGTCATCGCCCAGCTCAGCCACCCGAACATCGTGCGGCTGCTCGACGCCGGGCGCCTGCCCGAAGGCGAGCTCTACCTGGCCCTGGAGTACGTCGACGGCGAGACGCTGACCGCGCGCTGTCAGCGCACGAGGGGGATCGAGCCGAGCGAGGCGAAGCGGCTGATGCTGCACGTGCTCGACGCCATCGGCTTCGCCCACGAGCGCGGCGTCGTGCACCGCGATCTCAAGCCCCACAACATCATGGTCGCCGGGTCCGGCAAGCGGACGCACGCCAAGGTGCTCGACTTCGGCATCGCGGCGCTCATCGGCGAGGCGCGCTCCGCCGACTACCGCGCCCTCACGCCCACCGGGGAGTTCAACGGGACGCCGGCCTACATGGCCCCGGAGCAGCTCGTGCAGTCCACCCCGACGACAGCGGCGGACATCTACGCCTGGGGGCTCACCTTCCTCGAGTGCCTGATCGGCGCGCCCGTCATGCACGAGGCGACCCTCGCCGAGGTCATCTTCCGCCAGCTCAGCCCCGAACCGGTGCCGATACCGCGCGCCCTCCGCGGCCACCCTCTCGGCGCGCTGCTCGAGCAGGCGACCGCCAAGTCGCCGGCGCACCGCGTCCGCTCTGCCCGCGAGGCTTACGAGTTGCTGGAGGCGTGCGACGTGACCACGATCCCGTGGCCCCTGCCCCGCGACGCAGGCCACGCCAGCTCCGCGGGAGAGCGCGGCGGCGCGCTGGAGCAGCGGGCGATCGTGACGCGACCGGCGCACCAGGTCGAGGCGAGCCAGGAGACCCAGCTCGTGGCCTCCGAGGACTTCGGTCCGCCGGCGGTCCCGGCCCCCAGATCCGTCGAGCAACAGCAGCAGGACGCCCGGCTCGGCGCCGCGCCGACCCTCGCGATGGCGGGCCGCAGCCTCGGCTCCCCCGAGCCGCCGAGGCCGATCCGCAGCCCGTCCCTCCACCCCGGCGACCCCGATGGGTCGCTGACGCCGGTGGCCCCGAGGATCACGTCGCCGCCGCGCCCGAGCGTCCTGCCCAGCACGCGCCAGGTGCCGGCCACCGGCCGCGGCGAGCGCCGCCAGCTCACCGTGCTCGTCTGCGGGCTCGCCAGCGCCGAGCGCATCGCGGACACGGTCGACGGCGAGGTGTTCCACGAGCTCGTCCAGATGTACCAGGCCGCGTGCGCCCAGGTGATCGGGGCGCAGGAGGGGGTGTTCCTCCGCTCCCCCGGCGAGGAGACGATCGCCTACTTCGGCCACCCCGTGGCGCGGGAGGACGACGCCCTCCGCGCCGTGCAGGCGGCGCTCGATCTGGTCGAGCACATGTCGCGCCTGAACGCGCGCGATCTCGTGCCGCTGCCCCTGTCCGTGCAGGTCGGCGTGCACACCGGGATCGTCGTCGTCGCCGACAGCGACGCCGTCCCGTCGCTCGCCGGCCCGACGCTGAACGCCGCGACGCAGCTCAAGGCGCACGCCGAGCCGGGCACGGTGCTCGTCAGCCGCGCCACGCAGAAGCTCATCGACGGCTACTACTACGTGGACCCGCTCGGCGAGATCAGCCCGAAGGGCGCGCGCCAGCCGATCGAGGTCTTCGCGGTGCAAGGACGCACGACCGCGCGCGATCGGCTGGACGCGAGGATGCAGCACGGGCTCACCCCGCTCGTCGGGCGAGACGACGAGCTCGACCAGATCGCGGCCCGGTGGGCGCGGGCCGCGGGCGGCGCCGGGCAGGTCGTGCTGATGACGGGTGAGGCCGGCATCGGCAAGTCGCGGAGCGTGCGCGCGTTCCGCCATCGGCTGGCCGGGACGCCGCACCTGTGGCTCGAGGCGCGCTGCTCGCCGCAGCTCCAGAACAGCGCGTTCTACCCGGTGATCGAGCTGCTCAACGCGCTGCTCGCGGGCGACCGCGATCGCGCGAGCACGCTGAGCGGAAGGGTGGCGCCGGGCGAGCGCGGCGCGGCGCTGGAGAAGGGCGAGGACAGGCTCGCCCAGCTGGAGCAGCTCCTCGCCGAGGCGGAGGCGGGGCCGCTCGCCGTGCCGCTGCTCGCAGCGCTGCTGTCGATCCCGACCGAGGGGCGCCACGCCGCCCCGGCGCTGACGCCGCAGCGCCAGCGGCAGGAGACGATCGCCTCGCTCCTGCAGCTCTTCCTCGGGCTCGCGGATCGGCAGCCGCTCGTGCTCACGGCCGAGGACCTGCACTGGGCCGACCCGTCGACCCTGGAGCTGCTCGGCCGGCTCATCGACGAGGGGAGGCCGTCGCCGCTGCTGCTGCTCCTGACCGCGCGCCCCACGTTCACGCCGCCGTGGCCCGTGCGATCCCACTTCACGCAGATCTACCTCGCCCCGCTCAGCGCCGAGCGGATGGAGGCGCTCGTCCAGCAGCTCGCGGGCGCCTACGCGACGAACGGCGCGCCGGCGAAGCAGGCGGCGCTGCCGAAGGAGGTGATCCGGACGCTCGCCGAGCGCAGCGACGGCGTCCCGCTGTTCGCCGAGGAGCTCACGCGCATGGTCCTCGAGTCGGCGGCCGCCAGCGCGGGCGCAGCGGAGCGGGCCGGCTCGGCGAGCGCCCCGCAGGGGTGGATGGACGCGCTCGAGATCCCGACCACGCTCCAGCACTCCTTGACGTCGCGCCTCGATCGCCTCGGCCCGGCCAAGGAGGTCGCCCAGCTCGGCGCGGTGTTCGGCCGCTCCTTCGGCTACGAGGCGCTCGAGCTGTGCGCGGGCGGCGCGGGCGCCGAGCCGCTGCTCATGGCGTCGAGCCCCGCGGAGCTGCGCGAGGCGCTCGCGCAGCTCGTCGACGCCGAGCTGCTGTTCCAGCGAGGGCGCCCGCCGCGCGCGACGTACACGTTCAAGCACGCGCTGGTGCAGGACGCGGCCTACCAGTCGCTGCTCCGCAGCACGCGGCAGGTGTACCACGCGCGCATCGCCGCCGTGCTCGCCGAGCGCTTCCCCGAGACGCCGCCCGAGCTGCTCGCGCGCCACTACAGCGAGGCCGCGATGATCGGCCCCGCCGTCGCCGCATGGCAGCGCGCGGGAGAGGCCTCGCTCGTCTCCTCCGCGCACGCCGAGGCGATCAGCCAGCTCCGCCGCGGGCTCGAGCTCCTGAGGCAGCTCCCGGACACGAAGGAGCGGGCGCGCGACGAGATCACGCTGCAGACCACGCTCGGCGTCCCGCTGATGATCACCCGCGGCTACGCGGCCCCGGAGGTCGAGGCGACGTACGCGCGCGCGCACGCGCTCTGCCAGGAGGCGGGCTACTCACCGCAGCTCTTCCCGGCGCTGTGGGGGCTCTGGATCTTCTTCCACGTCCGAGGCGACTACGCGCTGGCGGAGCAGCACGGCGAGCAGCTCCTCGCGCTCGCCGAGAGCACGGGCGACGCCGGCATCTCCCTGGGCGCACACCAGGCGCTCGGCGCGACGCGCTTCCTGCGGGGGCACCTGCGCGAGGCCCGCGAGCACTTCAACAAGGTGCTCTCGATCTACGATCCCGCGCATCACCTGCCGCTCGCCTTCCTCTTCGGCCACGACGCGGCGGCGTTCTCGCTGTCGCACCTCGCCTGGATCGCGTTCCACCTCGGCGAGCCGGAGCGCGCCAAGGCGTCGGTCGACGAGGCGATCGCCCTGTGCGAGGAGCTGAACCAGCCCGTCAGCCGCGGCTTCGTCGAGCACTTCGCCGCCGTGCTGTGCTGCCTGCTCGGCGACTTCGCCGGCGCGGACGCGCACGCGCTCGTGCTCAGCAAGCTCTCCGAGGAGGTGGGCATGCCCCACTGGACGGCGCTCAGCCAGATCGACCTCGGCTGGGCGACGGCTGCGCGCGCCGCGCAGGGGCTCGCCGGCGACGCGGCGCGCGCGCGCCACGCGGAGGGCGCCGCGCGCATCCGCGGGGGCCTGAC
This sequence comes from Sorangium sp. So ce406, assembly GCF_051474675.1. Taxonomy (NCBI): domain Bacteria; kingdom Pseudomonadati; phylum Myxococcota; order Polyangiales; family Polyangiaceae; genus Sorangium; species Sorangium sp. So ce406. Next base: position 5,386,050 of record NZ_CP150340.1, read on the forward strand.
GATGCTGATGAGCATCGGCAGCCGCGTGTCGCTGACCTACTGGCGGTCGGCGCTCATCGAGGCGGAGCTCGGCGCGGGCAACGTCGACGAGGCCAGCGCGCTGCTCGCCGACACGCTGGCCTTCGTCGAGAAGAGCGACGAGCGCTACTTCGAGCCCGAGCTCTACCGGCTCGAGGGCGAGATCGCCCTCGCGCGCGGCGCGCCGACCGCCGCGGAGGCGCGAGCGCAGGCCGAGGCTGCCTTCCGCAAGGGGCGCGAGATCGCCGAGCAGCAGGGCGCGCTGGGCCTCGCGGCGTACATGTCCGAGCGCCGCGGGGCGCGCGCGAGCGCGGCGGGCGACCCGCTGGGCGACGCGCTGGAAGAGGACCAACGGCGCGCGTAGGTCGAGGCGTCAGCGTAGGTCGAGGCGAGGGCGCGAGGCGGCGCGCGGCGCTGCGCTGGGCGCGCGGCGCTAGAGATCGCCGTGGATGGGCGTCGGCACGCGCCAGGCGAGGATCTCGACGTGCTGGTCGCGGTTGAACGGCCGATCGAGGAGCTTCGGGCAGCACTGCCGCGAGCGGAACAGCTCGAGGATGTAGCTCATGCGCTCGCTCAGCGACGCCCAGTCCTCCGCGCCGCAGCCGGTCGTCGTCTGGTCGTGCGCGTCGTACTCGCGCAGGAGCTCGTAGAGCTCGCGATCCTCGATGGTCGCGAGCTCCGGGCAGTGGAGCGGAGACCCCGGCGGCGCGGGCAGATCGTGGCCGAGCTCGAGGAGCTCGTCCGGGAGGCGCATGGTCATCATCTCCTTCGTGGCCGCGAGGCGCCAGAGCGCCTGCACCTTGTCGAGCTTGTCCTGGACCATGGACCGCAGCGCCTCGGGCAGGCGCCGCCCGGGCGCGCCGACCGTCTCGATCATGCGGCGGATCGGCCCGTTGAGCGCCCGCGCGATGTACGGCTGGAGCCGCACCTGCTCGTGCAGCCCGACGCGCGCGTTGGCGAGGAGGATCAGCTCGGCCTGCTTGTCCCTGTCCTCCGTCAGCATCGCCGCGTGGTAGTGCGCCATGGCGCTGCGGAGCAGCCCCTGCCCGCCGTCAGGCGACGGACCCGGCTGCAGCCCCTCGATCAGGGCCTCCAGCTGCGCCTCGCCGGGCCGCGGGCACGCCCGGTAGAGCTGGATCATGCGGGCGAACAGCGGCCCGAGCTCCTCGAACACCTTGAGGTTGCCGAGCGCGATGTCGGAGCTCAGCTCGGACAGGATCCGCTCCGGCACGTCCATCAGCCCGAGCCCGTGGCCCCACCACGGGGTCAGCGGGTCGAGGGCGCTGATGCGCGGCGAGCTCTCCCGCTCGGACTCGCCTTGGCCGCGCAGCCTGGTGAAGCTGAAGCGCGGCAGGAACGACTCCCGCTCGTCCTCGCCCGAGACGATCAGCCGCCGGAGCACCGCCGGCACCTCCTCGTGGCGGATGAACCGCCCTGCGGTCTTCGAGGCCCACGTGGCGAAGGTGCACCAGTGGGCGTTGCGCCCGCCGAGCAGCTTCACGAGCTCCGCGGAGAGCTCGTAGTAGCACTGCGTGATGAGCAGGTTGCGCAGCACCGGCTGATCCTTCAGCGCGATCACCGCGTGCACCTGATCGAGCAGCGAAGGCACCTCGGAGGTCCCGGCGGGCGCCTCGACGGCAGCCACCCTCGCGGCCCGCGTCGCCCGGTCCACGACGCCGCTGCGCGTCACGAGGGTCGCCGGCCTCGCGCTCTCCGCCGGCAAGGCGCGGGAGGTCCGATAGGCGGTTTCCTCGAACGGTGCGGCGTGTTCGCTCGCTGGCGCCGCAGACATCAGCGGCTTTGCAGGGGTCGTCATTCTCCCTTGCTATCTCCAAGTGATGCCAGGTGTCCATACCTGTCCATAAGTCCATCCTAAGGACCGCGGCCCGCATATGGTGTGCCAAGCGCACAAATCCCTCGGCTTCGGTAGGGGCGCAGCGCTCGCCCCGTGGCCCATTGCAACGCGGGGGTTACGGCGTGGGCGACGCGACCGGCGCGGGCACCGCCGGCTGCGCGGACGATGACGGAGCAGAGGCCTCGAGGGCGCTCCCGCCGGTTCCACCGGGGCCGCCGCGCGGCAAGGTCATGACGCTCACCCGATGGTCGCGGCCGAACGTGCGCGCGACCACGGCGCGCACGTCGGCCGGCTCGACCTCCTCGAGCGCGCGCAGCAGCCGCGGCAAGCTGCCCGGATCGAGCGCGGCACGCAGCCGCAGATCCGTGATCGGCCGAGAGGACGCGGGCGGCGGGGAAGCGGCTGCCCGCCGCGCGAGCTCCTTCTCGAGGTCGATCTTGAGCAGGACCTTCGCGAGGGACAGCTCTTTCCAGGTCGGTCCGGACGTCGCGAGCGACGCGAGCTCGGCGTCGAGCCGCTGCTCCAGCTCCGCGGCGCTGCGCGACGGCGCGGGCGTGAGCTCCACCGCCGCCACGCTCGCCTGCGCGCCGAGCGAGAGCCGGCCGGTCACCTCGGACGCGAGCTGCCCCTCCGTGACCAGGGCCTTCGCGAGCCGCGCGACGCGCGGGCCGGTGAGGATCTCCATCGCCACCCGGAGCGACGCCTCGTCCGCGCTCCCCTCCGCGGGCGCGATCCAGCCGTAGAGCAGCCGCGGCGCCGGCACCGCGTCCTCGAGCGCGAGCCGCTCCTCGCGCGGGTGCGGCCCGACCGGGCGCTCCGGCTCCGAGGCGACGCGCTGGAGGGCGCGCGCGAGCGCCTGCTCGACCGCCGCGCGGGAGACGTCGCCCGAGAGCGAGATCGTCGCCTGGGTTGCGTCGCGCTCGCGCCGGAGCGACTCCGTGAGCAGGAGCTCGCTCGCCGAGCCCGCGTCGGCGCGCGCGCCGACCAGGGTGCCCTCGAGCGGGTGGCCGGCGGGGAACAGCGCCTCGCCGAGCGCGATCCACGACCGGCCGTACGGCGCCCGCTCGAGCGCGCGCCGCGAGGGCTCGCTGGCCTGCTTCCTGAGCTCGGCCACGCGCGCCGCGCTCGCCTCGCCGAGCAGCATCCGGAGCCGCGCCGCGACCAGATCGATCCCGACCTCGAGGTCGCGCGGGGGCACCGTGATCGCGACGCGCGCCTCGCTGGCGAGCGCGGGCCCCGCGGCGACGGCGTCGCTCGCGGACCGCGCCGGGACCGCGACCGCCGCGCTGATCGAGACGAGCGGCGCCGCCGGATCTTCGCGGAGGTCTACCGCGATGCCGCTCGGGAGGCGGAAGCGCTGCACCTGCTCGCGGCCGGCGCCCGCGAGGAGGGCGATCTGCTTCTCGATCTCGGCCTCTCGACCCTTGAGGGCGCCGCGCGCGCCCGGCCCGTCGGCGCCGTCGAAGGGCGACGCCGCGACGAGGCGGCCGCTCCGGATGCCGAGCGGATCGTCCTCGGCGGCAGGGCGCCAGCCCACGCCGCCGCCGATCATCACGATCGGGAGCTTCGCCTCCAGCGCCTCCGGGTTGCCGAGGAGCGGCATCGGCGCCGGCGCCTGGCCGGGCGGGGTGAAGAGCGGGAGCCGGTTCCGGCCGAGCGACAGGGGGCGGGGCGGCAGCGACGCGTCGTCGAGCGCGAGCGCGCCGCCCGCGCCGTACGCCGACGGCGCGGCGCCCAGCGCGGCGGGCGCGCTCCCCGGTGGGTCGGCCTCCTCGTCGAGCTCTTCGTGGTCGAGGTAGGCAGGGAAGAGAGCCATCGCGCGCGCGACGCGGTCGGCGGGGAGCGCGATCAGGTGGTCGGCGAGGCCCGGCGGGACGCGATCGCGCAGGAGCTCGGGGTTGTGCTCGCGCAGCACGGCCGTCGAGACGCCCGCGGCGCGCGCGATGGTGCGGAGCCGCGTCCCCGGGGGCACCGCGACCTCGCCGAGCTCGAGCGGCGCGAGCGGCGCGACGTCGGGCAGGTCCAGCCCGAAGCGCGCGCGGTTCGCCGCGACGATCGCGAACGCCACGATCTGCGGCACGTAGTCCGCGGTCTCCTTCGGGATGGCGCCGGCCTGCGCGAGCTCGGCGAGCCCGATCGGCCCGCGCGCCTCGGGGTCGCGCGCCGCCGCGGCCCGCGACAGCGCCCGGAGGACGCCCTCGTGGCCGAGGTTGTACGCCGCGAGCGCGAGATCCCAGCGGCCGAAGCGCTCGTACAGGTCGCGCAGGTGCGCGGTCGCGGCGTCCGTGGCGCGCGTGAGGCTCATGCGCGCGTCGATCCACTCGGACTGCTCCAGGCCGTAGGCCTCGCCCGTCGTCGGCATGAACTGCCAGAGCCCCGCCGCGCCGGCCGGCGAGACCGCCCGCGGATCGAAGCCGCTCTCCACCGCCGCGACCCAGAGGAGATCCTCTGGCAGGCCCGCCTCGCGGAGCGATCGCTCGATGATCTCGCGGTACGCGCCGGCGCGCCGGAAGCGGCGCTGGAAGACGGCGCGGCCCTCGTCGGACTGGGCGAAGAAGCGGACGAACCGCATCGTGCGCCGCGTGAGCGGGACGTCGAGATCCGGCATCGCCAGCGTGGCGAGCGCCGTCCCCTCGGGGTCCTCGAGATCCTCGTCCGTCGCGGGCTGGAACTCGCGCACGAGGAGCGCCGTCAGCGCGGGCGGCGCGTCGCCGACGGGCAGAGGGCACGCGGCGACCGCGGGGGCGTCGGCCGGCGCGCGATCGAGCAGGCTGGGATCGCGGAAGGCGCGGTAGGCCGCCGAGAACGAGGCGCGCACCGAGGGCGCCTGGCCGACGGCCGCGCCGGAGGCGCAGATCAGCGCGCCGAGCCCGGTCCACAGAGCGGCTCGCCGTGCCCAGCTCATCAGCGCTGATCTTGCGCCGAAACCGTCCGCCAGCGCTACGGCAAAGCGCGGAGACAGCGGCCGTCATGTGCGCTGCTCGACCCGGCGCGCTTCCCTGCCCCTGCCTTCCCCCTTCCCGCCTGCTGCCCCGCCCGCCGATCGCCCTCCCCGGCCCGTCGCCGCGACCCGCGCGTGGCCGTCGCCCTGGCGCCTCCTCGCGGCGTGATCCCGCTCCCGCCCTGCCCCGTTTTCCCGGGAGATCCGCCCCCGCGCCCGCCTCGCGGCCCCGCCGGCGCTGGTCGCGCCTCGCGCGGCCAAGCACTAGCCGCCTGCGTCCGGGCGAGCTAGCAAGCGTCGGCGATGCGCTCGTCTCAAGCCGCACCCCCTCCCGAGAAGAGCTCCCGGCTGGGCGAGGTGCTCGACTTCATGAAGCTGCTATGGGCCGTCGATCACGGCCTGCAGTCGACGTCGAAGCGCATGGAGGCGAAGATGGGCGTGACGGGCCCGCAGCGGCTCGTCATCCGCATCGTCGGGCGCTACCCGGGGATCTCCGCCGGGCAGCTCGCCGAGATCATGCAGCTCCACCCGAGCACCCTCACGGGCGTGCTCAAGCGGCTGCAGGAGCGCGGCATCATCGAGCGACGGGTCGATCCGAACGACGGCCGCCGCGCGCTCCTGGGCCTCACCGCGCGCGGGCGCGAGCTCGACAGCCTCCGCACCGGGACGGTGGAGGCCGCCGTGCGGCAGGCGCTGAAGACGATGCCCCGGCGCAAGCTCGAGGCCGCGCAGGATGTGCTCGCGGCCGTCGCCGAGGCGCTGCAGCCGCAGCAGGACGACGAGTAACCCCGTCGGATCGGGCGCGCGCCGCGCGCGTTCCAGTCAGGGCAGCGCAGATCCGCATGCGCCCGGGAGCCCGCGCCAGGCGCGCGCGGTACGCCAGCGCCGCGCTGCGCCGCGCGAAGGCGGCTCGGCGCGCGGGTGCGCCGCGCGATCTCCGGGAGGCGCGCAGCGCTGCCGCGACCGGCCGACCCCGCGGACATCGAACGGAGGAGCAGCGGTCGTCCCGCACGGCGACCCGTTTCCCGCCGTCCCGGTGACGGCGCGAGTCGCCGCGCCGGACCTGAACAACCCGAGGCCTTCGGCGCGGCCTCTGCCCGGCGCACGCCGCGCCGAGGGCCTCTCATCACCACGCAACGGGGGAACCATGAGGCACTGGATTCTTGGCGCGATCGGCGCGGCGCTCATCGCCGCCACGTGGGGCTGCGGCTCCGGCGAGGGAGCCGGCGGAGCAGCGACCGGCGGCGGCGGCGCACCGACCGGCGGCGGCGCACCGACCGGCGGCGGAGGGACCGGGAGCCAGGCCGCCGCCTGCACGCTCGTGGCCCAGGGCCTGGAGGTGAGCAGCGGCGACGGGATCGCGCCGTCAATCGCCTGGGCCGGGGCGGGCTTCGCCGTCGCCTGGCAGCAGCGCGGCGCAGACGAGGGCGACATCCACCTGGCCGTACTCGACGCGGAAGGCAACAGGCTTCGGGAGGAGGTGATCGAGGGAGGACCGGGGATCTCCAGCCACCCGAGCGTAAACCGCGACGGGCAAGGCCTGCTCATCCTCTGGCAGGACCGGGACGGCACGGGGAGCGTCGTGCGCGGCCGACGGGCCACGCTGGCGGGCGTCGCCGAGGGCGCCGCCTTCGACCTGGTGAAGAGCGGCGCGGCCGAGTCCTGGCCCATCGCCGCCGCGAGCCGGGACGGGGTGCTCCTGGCGTGGATGGATGCGGGCGGAGCGCTGCTCGGCGCGCTCGACAGCGGCGCGCTGGCCAGCTCGACGTCGCTGGATCAGGCGCAGTTTCCGGCCGTCGCAACCGACGGCGAGCGGACCGCGCTGGCCTGGACGCAGGGCGACTCGCTCCTCTTCGCGAGGCCGGGCCAGGGGAGCGCGCCGCTCGAGCCGATCGCGCACCAGGGGGTCGCCGCGAAGCTGACGCGCGTCGCGCTCGGCGGAGACGACGCGTTCCTCGCGTGGGAGGACACCCGCGGCGGCGCGGAGCAGATCCGCGCGCTCCGGATCTCCGCGCAGAACGAGGTGTCCCGCGAGGTCGTCGTCTCGCGGGGCGAAGGTAGCGCGAACTGGCCGGCGCTCGCGTGGACCGGGCGCAGCCTCGCCGTCGCGTACTACCAGTTCCGCGAGCGGTACCCGGCCGTCTTCGTGACGCTCCTGAGCCCCGATCTCACGCCCACCGGCGTCGAGCTCACGGTGAGCGGCGACGCGCCCGCGAGGTACCCGGCGCTGGCCTGGACAGGGCAGGAGCTGGGCATCGCTTACGCAGAGAAGGATCGAGGCGTCCGCCTCTCGCGCGCCACGTGCCGGTAGCCGTGCGCCGCGCGCCCCGCGCGCCCCGCGCGCACCGCGCGCACCGCGCGCACCTGCACCATGCGGCCCAGCGCGCTCCCGCGGGACGTGCCCACGCGCTCCTGCGCGCTCGCGCTCTCGCGCCTCGCGCGCCCCCACCGCCCCGTCGGCGCAGCCCGACCGCCCGCGGCGGCACGGCCTGTCCCGCGGCGACCGCGGCTCGAACCCTGCAATCGCCCTTGCCGTGGTCGTCCTCCCCTGCGCCCTTGCGATCCTAATCTGCACAGCCGTGCTCGGCGCCTACGCCGTGCGCGTCGCGCGCCACGGCCGACCGACGATGCCGCGGCTCGGCGCCTCTCCGGGGACCGCGCTGCTCCCAGGCCCTGTCGTCGAGGCCTTCTACTGGTCGTTCCACGCCCCCGCCCGCGCGCTCGTGCGGCTCCGCGTCTCGCCGGACGCCCTCACCTACCTGTCGCTCGCGCTGTCGCTGGCCTGCGCGCCGCTGCTCGCGGTGGGCCGCTTCCGGACCGGCGCCGCGCTGCTCGTGTCGAGCGCGATCCTCGACGCGCTGGACGGCATGGTGGCGCGCGAGGGCGGCAGGGCGTCACGCGCGGGCGCGGTGCTCGACTCGTGCCTCGACCGCCTGTCCGACGCGGCCCCGCTCATCGGCCTCGCCGTGTTCTACCGCGCGCACGCCGCGGCGCTCGCGATCCCGCTGGTCGCCATGGTCGCCTCGTCGCTCGTGAGCTACGCGCGCGCCAAGGCCGACGCCTACCAGATCGCGCTGCCGAGCGGGCTGATGCGCCGGCACGAGCGCATCGCCTACGTCGTCGCGGCGCTCGTCTTCGGCCCGGCCGTCCCCACCGCGCGGCTCACCGGCGCGCTCCCCTACCCGATCACGCTCGCGTGCCTCGCCCTCGTCGCGGGCGTCGGGCTCGTCGCCGGCCTGCGGCTCGTGCAGCGGACGCGCGCCACCCTCGCGGCGGCCGACGCGGCGGAGCTTCCCGGGGCGAGAACGCCGGCGCGCGACGCCGGCGCGGCGCGCGGGCGCCTGCTCGGCAGCGGCAAGGCCACGAGCGCGCCGCTGTGATCCTGCTCCGGCACGCGCGCGCCCTCTGGGGCCCCCTGTGGTGGCTGCCGGCGCTGCCGTGGCTCGCCTACGCCGCGCTCCTCGCCAGGCGCGGCGCCGCGCGCTGGGACCACCTCGCGGTGGCCGCCCTCGTCGCGACGAGCGTCTACGCGAGCCAGCGCTCGCGGCGGCTCTTCCTGAACGCGCTGCCGTTCCTGCTCCTGTTCCTCGCGTACGACGCCATGAAGCAGCTCGGCGTCGGGCTCGTCGCGCCGGGGGACGTCCTCGGCTGCGAGCTGCGCGCGGCGGAGCTCGCGCTCTTCGGCGTCGAGCTCGGCGACCGGCGGCTCACCCCGGGCGAGCTGCTCGCCCGGCTGCGGCGCCCCGCGCTCGACCTCCTCTGCGCCCTGCCCTACGGCGCCTACGTGCCCGTGATGCTGGCGCACTGGCTCCACCTCTACCGGACCGACGCGATGGTCGCGCGCCGGTTCGCCTGGCTCGCGTTCACGACGCACCTCTTCGGCCTCATCACCTACCGCCTGCTGCCCGCCGCGCCGCCCTGGTACGTGCAGGCCCACGGGTGCGCGATCGATCCGGCCGCCCAGAGCTCCCCGGCCGCGCTGCTGCGCGTCGACGCGATGCTCGGGATCACCTACTTCCGCGACCTGTACAGCCGCGGCGCGACCGTCTACGGCGCGCTGCCGTCGCTCCACGTGACGTACCCGCTGTACGGCCTGCTCGCGACGCGCCGCACGGCGAGCGCGCCGTCCGTGGCCCTCCAGATCGCCTACGCCGCGCTCATGCTGTTCGCCGCGATCTACCTCGACCACCACTGGCTGATCGACGCCATGCTCGGCTACGCCTACGTCGCGCTCGCGTGGACGCTCGTGCTGCGGGCCTTGCCCGACCAGGGCGGCCCGGATCAGGCGGGCGGCGCCTTGCCGCCGCTCGCCGAGGCGTCGGGCTCCCAGAGGATCTCCGGCGTCCCGAGGAGCGCGGCCGCCCAGCGGCTCCAGACGAAGAGCGCGTCGCTCAGGCGGTTCAGGTAGCCGACCGCCAGCGGATCGGCCTGGCCCGCCTGCGCGAGGCGCACGCAGCAGCGCTCGGCCCGGCGGCACACCGTCCGCGCCACGTGGAGATCCGTGTTGAGCCGCGAGCCGCCGGGGAGGACGAACGAGCGAAGCGGCGCGAGATCGGCCTGGCAGCGGTCCATCTCGGCCTCGAGGAGCTGGATCTCCGCCTGCGTCACGCGGGGCTGCTTCGGGTGCACGTCCTCCGGGAGCGTCGCGAGGATCGAGCCGAGGTTGAACAGCTCGTGCTGCACGCGCAGCAGCGTGCGCCCGAGCTCCCCCAGCCGCTCGGCGCTCCCGGCGGGCGCCCCGGGCAGGAGCTCGATCAGCGTCTGCCGCGCGGCCCCGACCAGCGCGTTGAGCTCGTCGACCGTGCCGTACGTCTCGATCCGCGCGTCGTCCTTCGGGACGAGCTGCCCGCCGACGAGCCGGGTCAGCCCGCCGTCCCCCTGCCGCGTGTAGACGCGGCTGATCGTGATCTTCGGCGCGCTGAACACGCGCTCGTCCTCGGCCTCTGCCCGGAGGGCACCCGTCCCGCGCGTACCGTCGTTGCTCACGGGAATGCCACGTAAAGCGTGAGGACATCCGGGTCAAGCAGCCCCGCGGAGGCGCGGCGTTGGCGATCCTCCGGATCGAATGGAACAGTCCTGTCCCTATGCCCTCGCGTTCACCGGCGCCGCTGCTCCGTCGTCCCCTCTCCATCGCCCTCGTCCTCGCCGCGCTCCCGGCCGCGGCCGGCTGCGCCGCCGAGCCCGCCGCGCGGCCCGCGCCGCGGCCCGCCGTCACCGCGGAGATGGCGCGCATCGAGCAGAGCCGGCGGCGCATCGACGACGCGAGCCGCGCGCTGTCCGACAAGCGGTACGCCGACGCCCGCGCGCTGCTCGACGGCGCGAGCGGCCTCGGCGTCGACTCGCACCGGTACGAGATCGGCGAGCTGCGCGAGAAGCTCGACCGGCGCGAGGCCAAGCTGTGGGCCACGGAGGCCGGCGAGCTGCTCGACCAGCAGGACTGCGAGGGCGCGTTCACCAGGCTGTCGGCGCGGATCGACGAGCTGAACAGCGAGGCGTTCACCCAGGAGGTCCGGAAGCTCGTGGCGACGCAGGCCGTCGCGTGCGCGAACGGCAAGATCGACGCGGCGACCACCGCCGGCAAATTCGCGGAGGCGCGCGCGTTCCTCGCGGCGGCGCCGACGAGGAACGCCCTCGGCGACGCGGCCTCGGAGCGGCTCGCCGCGGAGCTCGACGCCACGGTCACCGAGGCGCTCCATGGGCAGGTCGAGCCCGACGTCTCGGCCGGGCGCTGGGCGGACGCGGTCGAGAAGCTCGACGCCGCCGTCAAGCGGGGGGACGCCTCGGAGGAGCAGGGGCGCGCGGTGCTCGGGCGGGTCCGCGCAGCCGCGGCGCCGCGGCTCTCGGACCTCGCCAGGAAGGCGGTCGGCGCGCAGGACGCGGCGGCCACGCTGAAGCAGCTCGACGCCACCATCGCGCTCCTTCGCTGGGAGGCGCCCGCGCCCGGAGCAGCCGAGCTTCCGGGGAGCAGCGCGCTGCCCGAGGCGCTCGACCGCAAGCGCGCCGCCCTCTCCGCGTGGGTCGAGGCGAGGCGGATCCAGATGAAGCCCATGAAGAAGCCGTCGATGCGCTGGACCCACGGCGCGGTCGCGATCGCGCCCGCCTCGAACGTCGACGCCGAGGCGAAGCAGCGCCTCGCGCCCTCGACGCCCGTGTGGATCCTCGGGCAGGCGAAGCAGCACGCCCTGGTGGCCGCCGTCGATCCCGGCACGGCCGCGCTCTCGACGGCGCTCGAGTCCGCGATCGGGTGGGCGCCGCTCCCGCGCCTCGCCGCGGAGCCGACCATCGACTGGCTGCCGCCGGACGACCAGCTCGAGGGCGAGCGCGTGTGGGGCCCGCTCCGGGAGAAGCAGCCGACGCTCGAGCTCGGCGTCGTGAGCGCGGTCCGGGGCGCCGACATCGTCGTCCGTCGGCTCGCGGACGACGCGGAGATCACGCTCTCGCGCAAGCAGCTCCGCAGCGGGCGCCTCGCCCCGGGCACCCGGGTGCTCGCCCTCTGCAAATCCGAGAACGACCCGGCGACGATCGTCGACGCCGTGCCGCCCACCGGCCGGGTGGCGCGCATCCAGTGCGAAGGGGGGGCGCAGAAGGAGGAGCCGCTCGCCTCGCTCCGGTCAAGGCCCGACCTCCTGCCCCCCGGCCGCTAGCGCAGCCGGCCAGAAATGGGCGATCCTCCGTCCGTCGTTGACTCGTAGCGCCGCGCACCTAAGTCTCCCAGTCTCTTGAGGAGCCACGATGCCTACGACCTATAGCGACCTCATCTCCGACGTCCGCAAGTCCATCCGCGAGCTCTCGCTGAGCGAGCTCAAGCGCCGCCTCGACGACAAGGTCCCGGTGGTGCTCCTGGATGTGCGCGAGAAAGAGGAGTACCGCGCCGGGTACATCCCGGGCGCGATCTCGATCCCCAGGGGCTTCCTGGAGATGCAAGTGGAGCAGAAGCTGCCGGACAAGTCGGCGCACATCGTGGCCTATTGCGCCGGCGGCACGCGCTCGGCGCTCGCCGCGAAGACGCTCCAGGAGCTCGGCTACACCAACGTCGAGAGCGCCAACCCGGGCTTCGTCCGCTGGAAGGACCTGAACTACCCGGTCGAGCTGCCCCCGAGCCTCACGGAGGCGCAGCGGGACCGGTACTCCCGCCACCTGCTCCTGCCCGAGGTCGGCGAGGTCGGACAGACCAAGCTGCTCTCCGCCAAGGTCCTCCTCCTCGGCGCCGGCGGCCTCGGCAGCCCGGCGGCCCTGTACCTCGCCGCCGCCGGCGTGGGGACGCTCGGCCTCGTCGACGCCGACGTGGTCGACAACTCGAACCTCCAGCGGCAGATCCTCCACGCGACCTCGCGCGTGGGCATGCCGAAGGTCGACAGCGCCGAGGCGGCGATCCGCGACCTGAACCCCGACGTGAAGGTCGTGAAGTTCCAGGAGCGCGTCGACAGCTCCAACGTCGACCGCATCTTCGACCAGTTCGACATCATCGTCGACGGGTGCGACAACTTCCCCACGCGCTACCTCGTGAACGACGCCTCGGTCTTCAAGAAGAAGCCCGTCGTCCACGGCTCGATCTTCCGCTTCGAGGGCCAGGTGACGACGTTCCTGCCGGGCGTCGGCCCCTGCTACCGGTGCCTCTACCCGGAGCCGCCGCCCCCGCACCTCGCGCCGAGCTGCCAGGAGGCGGGCGTGCTCGGGATCCTCCCCGGGCTCGTCGGCATGATCCAGGCGACCGAGGCGGTGAAGCTGATCCTCGGCAAGGGGGCGCCCCTCATCGGCCGGCTCCTCACCTACGACTCGCTCCGCATGAAGTTCGGCGAGCTCAAGCTGCGCCGCGACAAGAACTGCCCCGCCTGCGGCGAGTCGCCGACGATCACCAGCTACATCGACTACGAAGGCTTCTGCACCCTCGGCTGACGGCCGCCGCGCGCGCCCTCCCGCCCGCGCGGGGCGGCGCGCGCTGCGCGCGTCACGAGGGGTACTGGAGCACCGTGCTCTTCTCGGGCCGCTCGATCCGCTCCACGCGGCTCGTCACGATCTGCCGCTCCAGCCCGTCCGCGTCGGCCTGGGTGAAGTAGATCGGGGCGCCGACGCGCGCGTGCTGCGGCTCCGGGATCACGACGCCGTTCGGGTTGATCCGGACCGCGCCCTGGAGCTTCAGGTGCAGCGCGAGGTGGGCGGGCCTGAACTTGCGCGCGGCCCTGTCGCGGACGGCGACGCAGATCTCGTCGCGGACGTGATACTCGGTGTTGCGGGTGATGAAGACCCGGTGCCTGCGGCGCTCGTTACCCGTGTAGCTCATGGTCGCTCGTCGCTCCTTCGCGCCTCGGCGCGGCGCGCATCGTTGCATCGCGCGTCGCGCCCTTCAGCGCGGCGGGCATCGTGGCAAGGCGCGCCCCGCGCGGCCAAATTCGTGGCGCCCGCGCGCGGCCCTGCGTCCCGCACAGAAGCGGGTGCCGCCGCAACTTTGTGCGGATCTCCGCGCGCTTCTGGGAAAGCGGCGCGCGGCGGTGCCACGATCGCGATCGCAATGCCGCGCTGCGAGCGTCTCCCCGGTCCCGGTCTGGCGAAGGTCCAGAGCCCGCCGCTGTTTCACCGGCGGAGCGTCGAGCTCGTGACCTGCTCGACGGGGCGCCTCCACGCGCTGTTCGATGGCGCCGACGTGCTGAGCGAAGGGAGCACCCGCAACGAGGAGGGCGCGCTCGTGTACTACGGGTCGACCAGCCTGCTCGTCGCGCTGCCCGCGGACGCGCCGCTCGACCCGACGCTCGACCGGGCGCTCGCGCTCGACCCCCACCTCCGGCTGCGGGCGCTCCGCGTCGCGCAGCGCGAGGCGACCGCGCGCGCCGGCGGCCCGCTCGGCCCGATGCAGGCCGAGATCCGCTGCGGGCTCGCGCGGCGCGCGGCCACGACGTCGATCGCGCTGACCGTGGACGTCACGGCGCGCGTGCTGATCACCACGCCGAAGACGGCGCGCCCCTCGGGCGCCTGATCGCCATGCGAAAGATCCACCAAAGACCGCTCACCGCCGCGCAACCCGCGCGCTCCCGTGCGTCCGCGCTCACCGCACGGAGAGGCCTACTGCAAAACCCAGGGGAGAGCGCACGGGAAGACGGACGCGGACGCCGTCAGGACCGCGCGCCGCGCCCGCTTGACGCGCGTGCCCGCGTGGAGAACGGGAGCCATCCGGCTCGAGGCGAGGTAGGCTCCACACGACGCGCTCTGCCTCCGCCGATCCTCGGCGCGGAGCCGGCGACGCTGCGATGAGCAAGAAGGACCGTTCCGCCTCCGGCGATTCCGACAAGGTGATCCACGTCGTGTTCGGCCCTGGTGGGGGGCGGGTATCCGAGCCCCCGCCCGCCCCGCTGGCCGGCGTGCCGGAGGCGCCGATGCCCGCGCCGGGCGCGCGCGAGCCGGTCACCGACATGTTCACCGGCACCGAGGTCGCGCGGCTGCTCGGCATCTCGCCCGGCCGGCTGCGCTCGCTCGATCGCGCCGGCATCGCGCCGCCGAGCGGCCGCCGGCGCGGCCGGCGCGCGTACACGTTCTCGGATCTGATCGCCCTGCGCGCCGCGCGCGACCTCCTCGCCCGCAAGGTGCGCCTGCGCGACGTCGCGCGGGCGATCGACAACATCCGCGCGGCGCTCCCCCGGGTGACGCGCCCCCTCGCCGAGCTCCGCGTCGCGTTCGACGGCAAGGCGGTCGTCGTCCGGAGCGCGTCGGGCGCGTTCGAGCCGATCACCGGGCAGATGGTGCTCGACTTCGAGGTGAAGGACCTGCGCGACGACGTCGTGCGCGTGCTCCGCCCGAAGGTGGGCCGGGAGCGCGCGCGCACGGCCTACGAGCTCTACATGCAGGCCAGCCAGCTCGACGAGGACCCGTCGACCATGGACGAGGCCGAGTCGCTCTACCGGCGCGCGCTCGAGATCGACCCCTGGCTGGCGATCGCCTACACGAACCTCGGCAACATCTGCTTCCGGCGCAACGCCGAGGAGCAGGCCGAGGCGCTCTACATGAAGGCGCTCGATCTCGACGCTGCGCAGCCGGAGGCGCAGTACAACCTCGGCTACGTGATGCTCGAGCGCGGCCGCGCGGCCGAGGCCATCCGCTATTTCCGCGGCGCGATCGCGAGCGATCCGCGCTTCGCGGACGCCTACTACAACCTGGCGATGGCGTACGAGCAGGTCGGCGACCCGACGCAGGCGCGCCCGTGCTGGCGCAGGTACCTCGAGCTCGAGCCGACCGGCACGTGGGCCGAGATCGCGCGCCGGCACCTGTGAGGTCCGGCGCGCCGCGGGCTTGATCCGGGGGGCCTCTTCTCCGGCATACTGCGCGGGCCATGGACCAGCAGGGCGCGCCGCGCGGCGCCGCGAACTACCCCCCCGGCGGCCATCCGCCGGGCGGCCCCCCGCCGGGGGGTCACGGCGCGCCTCCAGGGGGCTACGGCGCGCCCCCCGGCGGCCACGGCCCTCCAGGCGGAGGCTACGGCCCTCCAGGCGGGGGCGGCCATCCACCGCAGCCGTTCGGCGCCGCGCCGGGGCACCTCGGCGTCGCGCCGCTCAGGCCGCCGCCGAGGCGCTCCAACCTCGCGATCTACCTCGGTGTCGGCTGCGGCTCCGTGTTCCTGTTCTGCATCCTTGCAGGCGCGGCGGCGATCTACTTCTACGCGAACGTCGCGGCCCGCGAGACCGCCGCGCGGCCAGCGCCGCTCCCGGGGCCGCCGACGCTCGACGGCCTCGTCGACGCGCCCGCCGACCAGGGCGTGCTCCGCGCCGAGATCCGCGACCTCCGGAGCTTTCCCTCCCGCGCGGGGAAGCTCCACCATTTCGTCGGCGAGATCCACAACACGGGGACGGCCCCCATCGGCGCCCCGAGCGCGAAGGTGACGCTCTACGACGCCCGCGGCGCTGCCCTCGGGAGCGGAGACTGCGCGACCCAGGTGCGCTTCTTGCCGCCGGGCGAGAAGGTCCCGTGCGCGCTGACGACGCCGAGGCCCGCCGCGCTGGCCACGTTCAAGGCCGAGGTCGCCCCCGCGGCCCCGTCCTTCCGCGGCAAGCTCGCCAAGCTCGGCATCGCGGACACGAAGTTCACGCCCACGCGCGGGCAGAGCCCGTACCAGGTGTCGGGCAGGATCACGAACGAGTCGAGCTTCACGGCGAGGTCGGTCCTCGCGATCGTCTCGCTCTACGGCGCCGACGGCAAGGTCGTCAGCGTGAGCCAGATCCCCGTGGGAGACGGGGATCTCGCGCCCTCGGCGAGCGGGACGTTCACGGCGAGCGTCGTCGATGTCGCCGACGCGCCGGCGACGTGGCAGGTGTTGGCGGTCGGATACAGCGAGTGAGCGCGCGAGGCTCCGGCCGCGCGCGAGAACCCAGGAGAGGTGAGCGAGATGAGCGACGTGGGATCGGCCCGGCGGGCCAAGGACGAGCTCAAGGCCAAGGTCGGCGGCGAGCCGTGGTGTGTCGGCATCGGGGTCGAGCGGGAGGACGGGGTCGGCTTCATCGTGCGCGTCAGCGTCCGGTCCGGAGGGGCCGACGCGGCGCGCGCGGCGATCCCGGAGCGCATCGGCGGCGTGCTGATCAAGGTGATCGAGAACGACCCCTGAGCACGTCTGACCCGCGGTCTCGTATCGCCAGACCGCGCAAACCGTGTAAGCTGCGCGCCTCGTGAACGAGCGCAATCTCTCCCGCCGACTTTCCACGAGCATCGTTGACGCGTTGAAGGCGCACGGGCACATCCTCGTGGCCAGGGGCGGCGCGACCGCGCTCGCGCGCGAGCTCGAGGAGAAGATGTCCGGGGTCATCGCGGCCATCGCGCCCCGGCTCGAGCCGTATGCGATCGTCGACGGAGAGGTCACGAGCACGTTCGGCAGCGACGAGCTCGACGACCAGGTCGAGGAGCTCGTCGCGAGCCTCACGAGCACGCTGATGGAGTCCGAGCACGTGGAGGACATCTTCACGGAGGACAACGTCATCCAGCGCGACGTCTTCCGGGTGATGCGCGACGCGCTGCTCGGGCCGCGGCCGGAGCTCGCCCTCGAGGACGACGGCCCCGTGCAGGTGCGGCTGGACACGCTCGGCTACGTCGCCTCGACGGTCGGCAAGCGCGCGCCGGCGCAGGTCCTGCGCGAGGCGCTCGCGCGCGCCGCGGACACCGCCGGGGGCAAGCTGACGACCTACGACGCCGAGCTCCGCGAGGCGACGTTCTCGGTCGAGAGCAGCGATCCCGACGCGCGGCTCGAGCTCGAGGAGGCCGTGGCCGACGAGCTCTCGGAGCTGGTCGAGGCGAAGGTGGTGACGCTCCCGATGATGGAGCGCCGCTTCGAGCTGAAGCGCCGGATCGAGCCCGGGGCGCGCGGCGGCCTGCGCCAGCGGATCGACGCGATCGCCTCGAGGATGCTGCGCGAGGGCGGCTGCGCCGCGTCGTGGGAGCTCGCGGGCGACCGGGTGCTGAGGCTGAGGCTCACCCCGCTGTCCGAGCAGGACGCGCTCGAGGTCGACAGCCACATGACGGAGTTCACGCGCGACATCGCCGCGCTCCTCGGCGAGCCGCTGGAGGAGCTGGGCGCGGTGAGCCGGCCGGCCGCCGCGCCGCCGCGCAGCGGCGCGCCGTCGTCGCGACGCCGCGAGCCCGCGCCGGAGCCGGCGGGCGTGGACGAGGACGAGGACGACGACCTCGAGGACGAGGACGACGACCTCGAGGACGAGGACGACGATCTCGACGAGGAGGAGCTCGAGGACGAGGACGAGGACGAGGACCTCGAGGACGACCTCGACGAGGAAGAGCTCGAGGACGAGGACGACGCGCCCGCGAGGAAGCCCGCCACGGCCACGAAGCTCCGCAAGCCGGCCGAGCCGGCGGCAGAGCGGCCCGCGGCGAGCAAGACCAGGGCGGTAGCGGTCCGGGGTGCAAAGAAGGAGCCGGCCAGGAAGGCGGCCGCCGCGCCGAAGAAGGCCCCCGCCTCCGCGGAGAAGGCCCCCGCCCCTGCGGAGAAGGCCTCGACCGGGAAGAGCGCGGCGGCCCCGGCGAAGAAGACGGCAGCGAAGGCGCCCGCCAAGAAGTCAGCCCCGCCGGCTCCGGCGAAGAAGACGGCGGCGAAGGCGCCCGCCAAGAAGGCGGCGGCGAAGAAGCGCTGACGGCGCTCAGCGGGCCGGGTTGCGGTAGACCAGGATCACCGGCACGCCGTCGAGCCCGGCGATGTGATCCGGGCTCGTGGTCCCGAACGCGACCCACGCCTGGTACGCCTGCCCGAGCATGTGCTTCTCGTGGTGGTAGAGGGCGAAGTCCGCGCCCGCGACCGCCCCCACGCCGCGGATGTCCTTCCGCAGACGCCCGTCGCGCAGCAGCATGTCCCAGGCCGGGCCGGCGGTGTCGTGGACGTACACCGTCCCGCGGGGCGGGACGTGCTCGTTGAGGTACGCGACGACCGACCCCGTGGTGTACCCCCAGAAGGTGCGGTTCAGGCCCAGGCTCGCCGCGCCGGGCGCGCCGCCGACGAGCGGCGTGTAGCTCGAGAGCGCCCACGGATGCGCGTGCAGCGTCTCGGCGATCGGCGCCGCGAACACCGCCGCGCCGAGCAGCGCCGGCAGCAGCGGCCCGCGCGCGGCGCGATCGAGCGCGGCCCCCGGCGCGCTGCGCCCGAAGGAGGCGGCGCCGGGCCGCGCGCCGGCGTTGTGCCGAGCGCGGTGGAGCGCGCGGAGGGCGACGCGCGCGCGCCTCACCGCGGCGGAGAAGGCGGCCCCGGCGAACAGGGCGATGAACGGGTAGGCCGTCATCCAGTGCTTCGTGCCGCCGAAGATCGGCGTGCTCGGCGACAGCCAGGCGCCGTACACGGCGGCGATGGCGAGGAACCAGAGGAGCGCCGTGCCGCCGGGGTCGACTGCGGGCGGACGGAGCCGCGCGGCGAAGGCGCGCGCCGGGGCCAGCGCGCCCCCGCCGCCCGGCCGCGCGAGCCGCGCCGCCGCGCGCGCGAGCGGATAGAGGAGGCGCTCGCGCGCGCTCGCGCAGAGCCCCGCGGCGAACAGGCAGAGCGTCACGACGGGCACCGTCGCCGCCGTCATCACCGGCGCGTAGGCCCTCGGCATCGGCGGGGTCCAGTAGTTCCGGCCGAGGAACTCCATATTGTAGTACTCGTGGTTCAGGTGGAACGACGCGTACTCGCGCAGGCGCGAGAGCGTGTCGCGCCAGATCCAAGGCCAGAGCGCGTAGAACACGAGCGGGCCGATCGTCGCCATCGCCGCGAGCGCCACGATCGACCGGCGGGCCGCTCGTTGCTGCTGCTGCTGCGGCGGCGGCGGCGCGGCGCGGGTGCCCGTCGGCGCCCCCTCCGTCGCGGCGGCGGGCGCGACGATCCGCTCCCTGAGCTCCAGGGCGACCGCGTGTGCGACGCAGACGATCGGCAAAAACCAGGAGTTGTGCTTCGTGTCGAGCGCCAGGCCGAAGGTGATGCCGGTGAGCACCGGCCACAGCGCGCCGCCGTCCCGCAGCGCGCGCCAGTAGGCGTACGCGCACAGCGCCCAGACGGTCACGATCGGCGCGTCGAAGCACGCGAGGTGCGCGTGGTAGAAGTACCGCGGCAGCATCGCGAAGAGCACGGCGGCGGACGCGCCGGCGATCCGGTCGCGCGCCTGCGTGCCCCAGAGGTACACGAGCGCGACCCCCGCGCCCGACAGGACCATCGCCGGGAAGCGATAGCTCGTGCCTTCCATGGCGAAGAGCCCGAGCCGCTTCTGCAGGAAGAGGTTGGAGAGCGCGAAGAGCGACTTGATGAGGCCGGGGTGCTCGTGGTTCACCGACCACGCGGCGTCGACGGCCGCCCGATCGAGCGCGGCGCGCGGCGCGTCGAGCAGCGCCTGGAACCACGCGCCGTAGCGGTTCGCCGCGTGGAAGTAGAACCCCTCGTCGCGCGCGTACCCGAGGTCGCCCGCGGTCGCGAGCAGGAGGGCGACGTACGCCGCCGCGAACGCGAGCGCGATCGCGCCGTCCGTCGGCGTGAGGAGGGCGGACGGTGCCGGTCGCCTCATCGTGTGTCTGCCTCGAAGCAGTAGTGGCGGTGCGTGTAGTCCGGTGACGTCACGGCGAACTCCACCTCGGCCCTCGCGGCGCCCGCGTGCGCGCCGAGCGGGAACTCGAACGCCGCCCACCCGTCGCCGTCGACGTGCGTCGCCTCCCCCACGGCCTCGCCGTTCACGCGCACGGACAGCGTGACCGGCGCGCCCCGCTGCTCCCGCTCGATGATCCAGTACATGCCCGCGTGGCCCCGGATCACCGCGCCGAGCGGGACGTCGCGGAAGCGCGTGACGATCTCGCCGTCGCGCGGCGGGTGCGACCAGATGCACCGACGCGGGCGGAACTCCTCGTCCGCGATCACGGTGACGCCGACGTTGAAGAAGGGCCCGCCCGGGCACTCGAAGCGCTCGGCCGGGAACGTCGGGTGGCCGCCGAGGCCCCCGGCGGCGATCCGCGCGCGCGGGTTCCAGCGGCACGCGGCCGGCGGGTCGGTGACGCGCACGTCCGCCGACGACGGCGCGACGTGGTCGACGAAGTCGTAGACGACGCGCGCGGGCGACGGGTTCACGAGGCGCCGGAGCACGAACCGGCCGTGCTCCTGCCGGCGCTCCTCGCGGAAGCCCGCGAGCTCCTCGGCGCGCTGCCCGAGGACGCTGATCTCGACGGCGGCGGCGTAGCGGCTCTCGTCCGGCCTGGCCGCGTCGCGCAGGGGCAGGAGCTCGTCCCCGAGCGCGCGGCGCGCCGCCGGATCGGCCCACGCCGGCGCGACGACCACGAGGTCCCCCGGCTGCTTCATCGCCGCGAGCGGCGCCTCCACCTCGCGCCACGCGTCGAAATCCGGAGCTCTTTCGCTGAAATAGAGGTGCGCTCCGAGCTCGCCGAGGCCGAGCGCGGGGAGGCCGAGGAGCGCGAGTAGACCGAGCGCGCGGCGCCAGCCGCGCGCGTTCGTCGAGTCGCCCGCCGACGAGGACGCCTCACGGCTCTGCGCCGAGGTCACGGGGCCCTCCGGGTGAGCCGATCGGCGCGTGCCGCCGGCATGAGCAGCGCGGAGACGGCGATCACCGGCTCGGGCCTGTAGCACGAGACGGCGTGACGGCGCGAGATCCTGACGCGATGGAAATCATGGTGGAGACGCGGCGAACGGCTCCGGCCCCGTGGCCGATTTGTAGCGGCGGAGCGTAGACGTCCGGCGCGTCGGCCGTAGGTTCATCGGGCCCCAGGACCATGCCCTGCCGTTCCCGCCCACCCGCCGAGGTCAGCCGTCTCGACCCCTCCCCCCGAGCGCGCGCCAGCCGGGCATCGAGTTCCCGAGCCCGGGCGCCGGTGGATGGCCATGCGCAGCTGCGCGCCGTGCTCACCTATGCACCTCTCGCGATCTTCTCCCTCGACGAGCGCGGGATCATCACCCTGTTCGAGGGGCGCGGGCTCGAGGCCCTGGGGCTGAAGCCCGGCGAGCACGTGGGCTGCTCCGTGTTCCACGTGTTCGCCGCCTACCCGTGCGTCACCGAGAACGCGCGCCGTGCCCTCGAGGGGCAAGCCGTGACGACCGTCGGGCAGATGCCGGAAGGCTGGCTAGAGGCGCGCTACATCCCGCTGCGGGACTCCGCCGGCAACGTCACCGGCGCCCTCGCTACGTGCATCGATATCACCGCACAGCAGCGGGCGCTGGAGGCGCTCGACCAGCAGCAAGCGGTGCTCAAGTACGTCATCGCCAACGTCCCTCACGCCATCTTCTGGAAAGATCGCCAGGGCCGGTTTCTCGGAGGAAACCAGAACTTCCTCAACGACACCCACACCAGGGTCCTGGAGAACCTGGTGGGCAAGACCGATTTCGACGTCTGGGGCATGGGGGACGACGCGGCCGCTTTCGTGAAGATCGACCGCGAGGTCATGGACCGCGGCGTTCCGATCCTCGACATCGAGGAGTCCTTGCTCCGCCCGGACGGCCAGCGGCGGGTCCTGCTCACCAGCAAGGTGCCCATCCGCGACGAGAGCGGCCAGGTGACGGGGCTGCTCGGCATCTACGCCGACATCACCGAGCGCAAGCAGATGGAGCTCGAGCTGCACAAGGCCAAGGAGGCCGCGGACGCCGCTGCCCGCGCCAAGGGAGAGTTCCTCACGACGATGAGCCACGAGCTGCGGACGCCGCTGGCGCTGATCCTCGCGCCGCTCGCGTCGCTGCTGTCGAGCCCGGACGAGCCGCTGTCGCCGAAGGTGCGGACGCACCTGGAGCGCATTCAGCGCAGCGGGCGGCGGCTGCACCGGCTCGTCGATGACGTGCTCGACTACCAGAAGGTCGAGGCCGGCAAGATGCTGCTCGATTGGGAGGCGGTCGACGTGACGGCGCTCCTCGCCGACATGGTGGAAGAGGCTCGGCCAGCGGCGGAGCGGGGCCGCCTGGAGCTCGCGCTCCAGGTCGACCCCGCGCTCGACATGGTCCCCCTCGATCGGCGCAAATTCGAGAAGATCGCGCTCAACCTGCTGGGCAACGCGCTCAAGTTCACCCCGCCCGGGGGTCGGGTCGCGGTCGGTCTGCGGGCGCTCGACGGCGTGTTCGAGCTCTGCGTCGAGGACACCGGTCCGGGCATCCCGGCGGACAAGAGGCACCTCTTGTTCCAGAGGTTTCAACAGATCGACGCGTCGACGACGCGCAAGCACGAAGGGACCGGGATCGGGCTGTCGCTGGTCAAGGAGCTCACGGAGCTGATGGGCGGCACCCTCGGCGTGGAGAGCGAGCCCGGCGTCGGATCGCGCTTCTTCGTGCGGCTGCCGCGCGCTGCGGACCGTCGGATCGCGCCGCCGCCCCTTCACGCGCCGGAGCGGACGAGCGCGCGGGGATCGCGCGCCAGCGCGGGCGCCTTCGCCCAGCCCGAGCTGCGCGCCGCGGGCGCGAGCGGCGTCGTGAGCCGGCGGACCGAGCCCGCGCCGCGCCTGCTCGTGGTGGAAGACAACCCGGACATGCGGTCCTACATCGAGGAGATATTGCTGGCCGAGTACGAGGTCGCGCTCGCGACCAACGGCCGCGAGGCGCTCGAGGCGATCAGGGCAAGCCGGCCCGACGTCATCGTATCGGACGTGATGATGCCGGAGATGGACGGCTTCGAGCTGGTCCGCCAGCTCAAGCGCGAGCCCGAGCTCCGGTCGATCCCGATCATCCTCCTGACGGCCAGGGCGAGCCGCGCCGAGGCGGTGGGGGGGCTCGACGTCGGCGCCGATGACTACCTGAGCAAGCCGTTCGATCCGCTGGAGCTCAAGGCGCGGGTCCGCGCGGCCGAGCGCCTGCACCGCGCCTACCAGGAGCTCGAGGCGAAGAACGGCGAGCTCGCCACGACCCTGAAGAGGCTCTCGGAGACGCAGGAGGAGCTGATCCAGGCCGGCAAGATGGCGGCGATCGGAACCCTGGTCGCGGGGCTATCGCACGAGCTGAACAACCCGGTCGCCATCATCCTGATGAACGCCCAGCTCGTGCTCAAGCGGCAGCGCGACGGCCAGGGGTTGCCCGATGAGAGACTGCTGAGCAAGGTCCTGCGTACCATCGAGCAGCAGGCCCACCGCTGTTCAGACCTCACACGAGCGCTGCTCGATTATTCGCGCGGCAAGACGATCGGCCGGGAGCTGTGCGACGTGGCCGCCGCGCTCCGCCGCGCGCACGAGCTCTCCGCGCCACGGGCGTATGAGCGCGGCGTCCACCTCGAGGTGAACAGCGCCACCGCGGCGCCGCTGCCCACCGTGCTCGTGAACCCGGCGCAGCTGGACTCCGCCTTGCTCAACGTGATCGGCAATGCGATCGATGCCACCCCGCGCGGCGGCGCCGTCGAGGTAGAGGCTCACCCCGTCCCGTGCAGGGACATCGAGGGCGTGCAGTTCGAGGTGCACGACACCGGCTGTGGCATCCGCGCCGAGGACCTGGAGCGCCTCTTCGAGCCGTTCTTCACCACCAAGCCGCCAGGGCGTGGGACCGGCCTCGGGCTGGCGCTGACGCAGCGGTTCATCCAGGGAAACGGCGGCAACATCCGCGTCGAGAGCGAGCTCGGCGCGGGGACCACGGTCCGCATGTGGCTGCCCGCATCGTACGCGCAGGGTCGCAGCGAGGACGCGACGTGAACAACCCGCTGAACGAGCCTCCGGGCAGCAGGCGGCGGGTCCTGGTGATCGACGATGAGCCAGCCATCCGAGATACGCTGGATACGTTCCTCTCCTTCGAGGGGTACGAGGTCGCCACCGCGGAGAGCGGCGAAGCGGCGGTCGAGCACGCCAAGGGCGAGCAGTTCGATCTGGTGATCACCGACCTGCGGATGCCAGGCATGGGCGGCGATGAGACCCTGACCGCCCTGAAGCGGCTCCACCCGAACCTGCCGGTCATCGTGGTGACGGCCTACGCTTCCGACGAAGCCGCCGCGCGCTGCTCGAAGGAGGGAGCGTTCTGGATCGTGCGCAAGCCCGTCGACCTCGACGATCTGCTGTGCCTGGTCAAGTCTGCGGTCCGCTGAGCGCGCGCGGCCAGCAGAGGGTCTGGTCTCCTCCGGCGACGCGCTGAGCAGGAAGGGCTGGGCCGTGCAGGGCGCGCTCCGCCCGGCTGGGACGCCAGCGCGGAGCCCAGGGGGACGACCCACGCGATCGGCGCTCTAGCGCTCGATCGCGTAGATCACGCTGCCGAGCGGCATGCGCTGCATGCGCTCCTCGATCACCCCGCGCAGCCCCTTCCAGGCCCCGTCCTTCTCGACGTAGGTCTCGCGCAGGCGCAGCGCGCCCGCCTTGTCGCCGCGCGCCTTGATGCCGAGCACCGCCCTCGCGAGCGCCTCCGCGGCGGCGGGCATCTTGTCGGCCTGGATCGAGAAGCACCCCTTGTCGGTGCCGTTCGCCGCCACCTCGCCGCGGTGGAAGCCGAGCGCGCCCGCGTCGAGCAGGCTGCCGAGCTGGATCGCGGCGAGGTGGCCATAGGGCCGCGGCTCGCCGCCCGCGGTGTACATCCCCTGCCCGATCTGCCCGAACGCCCAGATCACGTCCCTCGCCTCCGACATGCGGGCGAGCGCCGGATCGAGGACGCCCTGCTGGGCGAGCCAGCCGCTGAAGAAGAGCGCGCCCGTCTGGGCCTTGAGCTCCTCGAGCATCGACGCGAGCGGGCCGCCGTAGATCTCGCTCTCCGTCTTGCCCTTCACCTTGTGGTTCTGTGTCGGGCCCAGGTTGTGAGCGGCCTCGTGCAGCACCGTGCTCAGCGTCGCGACGGGGCGCTCGAGCGAGACGCTCTCCATCGTGGCCTTGCAGAGGAGCGACGCCGTGGCCTCCCGGAGGGCGGCGCGGGCGTCGTCGTCCTGGAGGAGGTTCACCATCGCCACGGTGCGGCCGCGCCCCTCGGTCGCGACCCGGCCCCAGTTCGGCAGGCTCTGCCCCGCGGTCCCGCCGGTCGCGGCGCGCGAGTCGCCGGCGTTCACGATGACGTCGATGAAGTCGGGCAGGTGGAACGCGACCTGGCGCGCCGTGTACGGCGCGCCGGCGAGCTTCGCGAACGCCGCCTCCATGTCCGACTTCACGGGGTCGAGCTTCTTCTGCCAGGTGAGCGACTCCTGGTTGATGCGCGCGAAGCTCATGTGGAAGCCCGCCTTGCGGCTGCACGGCTCCCAGTACGTCTCGTCCGGCCCGACGCGCAGGTACCACCGCGAGTTCTCGGCGTTCATCTTCGCCCAGGGCTCGTCCGCGACCTCCCAGCGGTTGTCGAGGAACGCCTGCGCCGCCGCGAGCAGGTACGCCTTGAAGGCGGCCTCGCCCGGGCTCTGGATCGCCTCCGCCGCCGCCTTGAGCTCGCGGCTCACCGCCTCCATCTCGGGCCTGTACGCCTCGCTGTAGGGCACGGCCCTGAGGGCGCCGCCCTGCTCGACCACCGCCGTGAAGGGCGACAGGAGCGCCTGCTGGTCCCGGCGCGCCTCGAGCGTGGCGCAAAATTTCTTGTCCTGCTGGAGACGCGCCGGATACGCGCCGGTGATGCGGGGCGGGTTGCCCGGCACCGCGCTGCAGCTCGGATCGTCCCGGGTCTTGGGCTGCTCGCACCAGGGCCCCTGGTTGCGCCAGAAGAGCGCCCGGCTGGCCGGGTCGTCGGCGGGGATCTTGTCGGCCATGCCGGCGGAGCCGAGCTGCTTCGCGTGGATCTGCTCGATCAGCTCGGCGACCTTGAGCAGGTGGCCGACGATGGCCTGGTCCTCGGCGGGCGCGCCGCGGAAGTCGGACCGGAGGAGCGACGGTCGGCCGGCCGCGAGCTCCGCGAGGACGGCGTCGCGGCGGCGCTTCTCGGCGTCGTCGAGGCCGGCGCGCGGGTGCCCTTCGGCCTTGATCTTGACGATCGCGGCGTAGGCCGCGGTGAACTCGGGGGTGAACGCCCCGGACGCGACCCAGGCGGGCGCCGCGGTGTGGTGCCAGAGCGCGACCACCTCGTCGGGCTCGACGGCGCCCGAGCTGTTCCGGTCGGCGGTCCAGAAGAGCGGCAGATCGAGCTCCACGGCGATGCGGTTGAAGTCGAGCCGCGGGATCTGGTCGAAGCGCGGCCCCTGCGGCGCGGCCTGGGGGGCGGCGGGGGCCGGCGCTGCCGGGGGCGGCTCGGCCGGCGGCGGGGGGTGCGGGGCGGAGCAGGCGGCGCCCGCGACGCCCGCGGCGACGGTGGCGAGCCCGGCGAGGGCGGCGAGCGGGGCGCGGGAGGAGGCGATCGGGAGAGAAGTCTTCATGGCTGGAGCTCCGGGTGGGGCCCTCGACCTGCGGGGCGCGGGGAGGCCGGGAGGCCGGCGCGCGCGCGGAGGCGCGCCGCGAGCGCGGCCCCCCGCGGGATGTGCCGCTGCGCTGCCGGGGCGGGCGGGAGCGTAGATCAACGGCGCGCGGCACGGGCGTGTTTGTGCGCCCGGGTGGCGGCCGTGCGCCGCGGTCGCGCGCACCTCACGCGAGGGCGCGCGCGCCGGCCGCCCTGGGCAATCGTTGCCCGAAGATGCCGGCCAGGAGCTCCCCCGCGCCGTAGTAGCAGAGATAAGCGGCCAGCCCGAACTTGAGCAGCACCGCCGACGCGGGCAACGAGAGCAGGACGAGGCTGGCGAGCATCGACCCGGCGCCCACGGCGAAGAGCCACCTCGACTCCACCATGCCCTTGAGCAAGAACGACGCCGCGACGCGCAGCGCGCCGGCGACGAACGCCCAGACGCCGACGAGGATCACGAAGACCTCGACCACGTGGCCGCGACCGAGCACGAGGAGGCCGAGCAGGAGGCTCGCCACGCCGCGCGCGAGCGAGAGGAGGCGCCTGATGGGCGGCTCGCGCGACGCGCCCAGCATCGACAGGGCGCCGTCGAGCAGCGCGTACGCGGCGAAGGCGGAGACGAGCAGCCGCCACCCCGCGGACGCGCCGTGGCCGACGGAGATCGTCAGGGCGCCGGCGCCCACCGCGATCGCGAGGGCGCCTTGAGCGATGAGGATCCACCGGGAGCGCTCCGGCCGCGTCGGCTTCGGAAAGAGCGTCCTCGCGGCGGAGCGGGCCGCTGCGACCGGGTTCTTCGCCGCCGCACGGGCGCGGCCGGCCCCCGCGCCCGGGAGCACGACGGGCATCTCGCGCTCGAGGGGGCGCCCGTCCTTCCACTCGAGATAGCGGACATGGCCGTCCGGCGAGATGCGAAGAAACGAGTTGAGGGGACCGGCCCATGAGCCGCTGTTGAAGTACCAGTCACCGATACGACCTGCCTTGTGGGTGTGCCCGAGCACCGCCACGTCGTGGTCGCCCAGCTCGAGCTCTGCCCGGACCCCGACGACGTGCTCGCCGAGCCGGCCCGGGCTCTGCGCCGGCGTCAACGCCGAGCCGGGGTGCACATCGCCCCTCCCTCCGCGCTGCTTCACGTTCGCCAGGGCATGTTTCCAGATCGTCAACATCGAGTCGCCGAACTGCTCGAGGACCTCCTCCACGCTCTCGCCGCTCGTGAGGAGGGGAGAGCCGTTCTGGTCCTCGAAGATGCCGGCGAAGATGGAGAGCATGCGGCCGAAGCCGGGGTCGTTCCCCGCGTTGAACGGGTCGCTCTCGTGCCCGTGGCAGAAGCGGAATCGTTTGCCCCCGAGCTCCCGGACGAACGGCGCGCGCATGCAGGCGAAGAAGGGATGTTGGAAGAAGTCCGTGCCGGTGAAGTGCAGGAGGTCGATGTCGTGGTTGCCGGGCACGTAGACGAGCCTCAGCGCGGCGAGCTGGTCGAGGAGCGACCGTCGCTTCACGAGCAGGAGGCTGAGGTTCATCTGCCAGAGCTCGAAGAGGTCGCCGAGGATGAAGAGCTCGCCCCCCTCGCTGCCCACGTGGTCGATAAATGCGCGCAGCTCGGGCGTCTTCTTGCCTGTCTCGAAGTTGTCGCGCACGCCGCCGTCACCGAGGTGCAGATCGCTGATGACGAAGATGTCCCTGGCTGCGCCGTCCATCGCCTTGCTCCCGAGGGCCGGGCGATCTCGACACGAGACGGCCGCGTCCCCCGGGCGGGAGTCATCGCAAGCCGCGTGCCGCGACGGGGTGCAAGGGAGCGGGCTCGGGTCGAGCCGAGAGCTCCGGCTCCCTTGATCCTTGCTTCTCTTCGCTCCCTGCGAGCGCTACGCCAGACAGCAGAACGTCGATGGCGCTTCCGCCAGCAGCTCGCCGACCGGCTCACCCCCGCTCGGCGCGCAGCCGCCGGGATCCACCGCGACGACCTCCGCCGACTTGCTGCCGAGGGCGACGCCGGGCGGCGTGACGCCGCAGAACGGCGCCATGGAGCTGACGAGGTTCGATGCGACCGGCTCCGCGCACGCGCCGTCGCTGTAGACCGAGGCCATGATCGTGCACGACGCGCCTTCCAGCTCCCCGCAGGCGCACTCGGAGCAGCCGCGCGTGTCGTCGGCGCCCCCGTAGAAGACGTGCCTGTCCAGGTAAGGTTCCGCGCACGTCACGTCGCCCTCGTGGAAGACGCACGTCAGGAAGCCGCCGGACGGCGGGACTCCGGTCTGCTCCGGCGACGGCATGCAGGTGCTCCTGTCGCCAGGGCACTCGGTGTAGGCGCCGCGCAGGCAGGCGAGCGCCCGGGTCTGCCACGGATCGAGGCGTGCCGGCGGCGGGGGCTCGTCGACCCTTGGCGTGCAGGCGGCGGTCACCAGCACGGTCGGCGCCTCGACGGAAAGCCACTGCACGCACGGCTGCCCGCCGCAGTCCTGCCCCGCGGGGATCGCGTTCGCGGCGGTGCAGGCGCCGTCCCAGCCGTCGGGCGCCGCGAAGGCGGTTTCGACGGTGTCGGGGGCAGCGACGGCGCACGTCGCCGCGTGCGCCGACCACCCCAGCGGGAGCTGGCACGAGGCGGCGGCCGCGTCGGGCGGGTCGCACAGGCAGGCCGCGCAGGCGAGCGGCGCGGGCGCGAGGTCGCCGAACCCCACGTAGCCGAGGTTCGGCGCCTCGGCGGGGCAGTCCGGCGCCTGCTCCGGCGGGCCGTACCAGAGCAGCGCCGGCCCGAACCAGCCGAGGGGCGCCGGCGGAACGCAGTCGCCGGCGCAGGCGGTCTCGTCACCGCCGCCGGCACCACCGGCACCGCCGGCACCACCGGCACCACCTGTGCCCCCGTCCCCGCCTCCGCCCTCATGCCCGGTGCCTGCCTCGGGGTACGGGCACGCCGGCGAGCCGTATTCACTGGGCTGACAAGGCCCGTAGACGGTTGGATCTCCGGCGCAGCCCGCCAACAGGAGCAGCCCTGCCATCGACAAGGGGTAAATCCGCATGCAGGGCAAGCTACCGCATGCGGCTCCACGCAGACAACGATCGTTCTCCATCACGGCCGCAGCCGCCAGCAAGCTCCCCATTCCAGGTTCACACATAATTTTCTCACCAATCCTCACAACGTTGGGTCCTGTTTCGCAGGTCCGCTCAGTAGCTGGCCGTGACACCCAGCCCGAGAGCTGCTCCGAGCGGCGGCGACGTCCAGTAGAGTGGTGGTGGCGTTACGGCAGGGTCGACATGGCGCCTGAGCACCGCGTCTTCAGCGATCCAGATCGCCTCGGCGTGGCCATTCACTGACCACCTGTCCGAGAGCCGCCACGCGCAGCCAAGCCGGATCCCTACCCCGACCAGGGCCTTGCTGCGTAGACGCATGTTCCACGGGTCTTCGGGGACGAACCGGACAGCGCCGAGCGTCGCAAGTCCGCAGCCAAACAGGTGACGGCCGCGGAGGCAGCCCACGGTGGTTGCCGTGAAGGCCGTCATCCCCAGGGGCAACCCCTCGACCTCTTTCGCCAGCGAGACGAGCCCCCGAGCCTCCAGAGCCACCGACCAGTCGGACCAGTGCACGCCGACGGCGAGGGTCGTCCCGGTCGCCACCCCCGGCGTGATCCCCAGTCCCACGATCGCCCCGAGCCCCACCACGAAGCGCCACGGCCCGGATGGATCTGCCTTCGACGGCTCACCCGAAGAGGTGGATGGCTCCGGCGCGGCCGGGCGAGGTGGCTCCGGAACAGCTCGGCCCACTTGCTCGGGCGCATCGCGCGTCGCCTGCGCGGGCGGCGGAGCCTGGGGCGGCTCCCGCGGAGCCTGCGCGGGCCCGCGCGATGAAGGCTCGGCCGGCGAAGGCTCGGCCGGCGCCCGCTCCGGCGCGCGCAGGAGCTGCGTCGCGATGGCGAGACCCACGCCGGCGACGAGCACCTCGCAGGCGCTGGTGGTGGTCAGCCCGTCGGCCCACCGGGTGTGCCCTTGCCCGTCGCGCAGCGCCAGCGACGCCACGAGCTCGGCCCCCTGGCGCTCGATCCTGACCGAGACCACGAGCGGAGCGTCGTCCCGGAAGGGGTCGGCGCCGGCCACCCGCGCCACCTCCGCGCGCAGAAGCGAAGCGTCAGGACAGCGTTCGGCACCTCTCCCGCGCACGTAGTCGAGCCGTGCCGCGCTCGGACGGAGCTCCGCCTCCGCGTGAGCCTCCGCTGCGCGGAGGAGACACGCGGCGCCGAGGACGGCGGCGGCGGCGAACGTCCCGCGCCGGGCGGCGCGGAGCGGGCCGAGGACGCAGCGCGCAGGCCGCGCGTGCCGAGCCCGCCCTTGGTGCGCTCCTTTCATCGCGACGGCTCTTCTCTCGCCGCGCCCTTCACGGAGCCCGCGAGTCGCACCTGCGCGAGCTCCCGGAGCCGCTCGCGCACAGATCGGAGCCGGCCGCTCGGGAACCGCTGCTCATGAAGCGCGATCTGCCGGAGCGCTGCGGCGGTGTCGCCCGCGGAGAGCGCCGCCTGCGCCGCGTCGAGCAGCCGGTATTCCTCTGCGAACGAGTCCACCCGCGCGCCTGCCGGCGGCGCTGGACGCGCCGCGACGTCGCGCCGGGGCGTCGCGTCGGGAGCCGGCGAGACGGGCTGCGCCGCCGGCATCTCCTGCGGCGTCGCCTCGATTGACGCGCTCCGTACCGCGGAAAGCGCCGTCACCGCGGCCAGCGCCGTCGCACGTGGGCCGAAGCGATCGGCCCACGGCGGCCGCGGCGGCGCGAGCGCAAGCAGCAAGGCCAGGGTGCCTCCAGCGCCCACCGCGCTCCAGCCGAGGGCGCGCCCCACCTCGCCCAGCCAGGGGCGCACACGCTCGGTCCCCCTGGGCGCAGGCGCGGGCGGCGACGACGCAGGCGGCGACGACGCAGGCGGCGACGACGCAGGCGGCGACGATGCAGGCGGCGACGACGCAGGCGGCGACGACGCAGGCAGCGCCCGCTCAGCCGGTGCCGCAGGAGTCCTCGTCTCACGCGACGCGGGGTCGATCGTTCCGGCCCCCTCGCGCACCAGGAGCTCCGATGCCAGCGGCAATCCGAGCCAGCACCCGCGCAGCGCGTCTCGCTGCTCCGGGCGCAGCCGCTTGACGGCGGTGCGGTAGTCCTCGCGGGCGAGGCGCAGCCGGTTGGTGGCGGTGTTGTAGTTGATGCCGAGCTCCCGCGCGATCTCGACCAGCGGCACCTCGTACGCCTCGTGCAGGACCAGGAGGAGCCGCCGCTCCGGGGTCAGCGTCCAGAGCACATCGATAATGAGCTTCAGCCGCTCTCGCTCCACGGCGCGCTGCTCGCTGAGCGGCGCAGGGTCGACGGCCTCGGAGCACGACGCCGGCAGCAGGCCGTGCAGCACCTCGCGGCGGCGATAAGCGCGCTCCAGGTAATGGCTGACCTTCCGCCACGCGATCCCGAACACCCATCGCTCTTCGACGCTGCGGTGCTGGCGCCGGGCGCCCCAGCGCGTGGGATCGCCGGCCTCGCCGGCCTCGCTCCGGGGCGGGGACCAGGTGGGGTCGAACCGATCCAGGCTCTGGTACGCAGCAAGGAGGACCTCCTGGAGGAGGTCGTCGATGTCGGCCTCGGCCACCCCCAGAAGCCTGAAGGTGCCGGGGAGGATTTCCACTGCGGCTGTATGAAGGGCGTTCCAGGTGCGGTCGCGGGAAGTGCCGGCGGGGGACGAGACAGGTGCGCTCATATCCCCTTAGTTACGGGGGGCGCTCCGGACCCGTTTGTGTTCCGCGCCGCGCGTGCGTCGGCGGACGCGCACGGCGCGGTCGGCGCGGTCGGCGACGGACCGCCTACGGAGAGAGCGGGATGGGGGCTTGCTCGCCCGCGCCGCCGCTGGTGTCCTCGTCCGCGTCTTCGTCGACGGCCTCCTCTGCCTCCCCCTCCTCGCCCGCGTCCTTGGCGGCGGCGCTCGACAGGCGCGACATGAGCTTCGGGGTCACGTCCTCGAACGCGTCGCCGTGGAAGTAATAGGCGATCTTCCGGAGATCCGCGTAACGCCGGACCAGGAGGGTCCAGAGCCGGTCGCGCATCTTCTCGGCCTCGCCACGCTGTCTTGTCGCAGGGCGGCGGGCGCCCTCGGGGGTGAGGGTGTCGAGCAGCCATTCGCTGGCTTCCCGGAGCTGATCGAACTCCTCCCGGGTGAAGGGGTGCTTTCCGCGGAGCGCGTCCGCGTGCTCCTCGTACAGGTGGGCCAGCGCCATCCCGTCGCTGGCCAGGTCGTACTTGCCGCTGCCGGCCCGGATCTCGGCCACGACGTCCTTCGGCAGGAGCCCGCGCTTCGCCAGGGTCTCGGCGAGCGTGAGCATCGGCTCGCGCAGCTCGGTCACGACCTTCAGCTTCGCCTCGATCTCACCGGAGCTCGCGGGCTTCGCCGTGACGCGCGTGGCGGCGAAGACCAGGGCGCGGCCGAGGTCCGGCAGCGCGAGGACATCGTCGAGCGGCAGTTCGGGCAGCGCTCGCCGGATGCGCGCCGGATCGGCGCAGGCGGCCTGGACGCCGCGCTTCACGTTGGCGAAGGCGATCCGCACGTCCGCGCGACAGACCTCGACCTCGCGCTCCGGGAGCTCCGCGGCCAGCGGGGCAAAGCGCTTGTAGCAGGCGTGGTAGGTGGTTGTTGCCGTGGGAGCCGCCGTGGGTGACTTCCCGGTGTGTTGTTGTTTGGTTCTGGCTTTGGCCATTCCGGGAACGTAGATCCAGGCGAACGCGACGGTGGGCTACACCAGCGCCGGATGTGTGCTCGGAGAAGCGCAGGATCTCGACGAGAGGGCGGTGGGGCTGCGCTGGGACGCGCGCCCGCTGGCGGGGGAGCCCGGGGCGGATATGGATGGGGTCACGTAGTGTCATTTTGCAGGCCGATCTGTAAACGGCGGGACACACGTAGTGTCATTTCGCAGCCCTATCTGTAAACGGCGGGACACACGTAGCGTCACGCGGCAGGCCCTGCGGCAGACGATCGGACACGCGCAGCGCCGCCTGGCACGAAACTGACGCGGTGAAATCGTCCGCGTATCCTCCGCTGGCGCGCCGTCCGGCGTCTGAGATGCGCCAGCGACATGGGCATGTGAGGCATCGTACGTGACGAGCGATGCAGGGTGGAGGGCGCGGTCATGAGGTCCTTTCGTCGGGTCCACCCGCTCATCCCGCGAGGAGGCCCGGGCGTTACAACCACGCGCACTTTCCGGATCGAGCACAACCGCTTCCCTCACCGGACGCGAATCTAGCTTCGAGAGGGCTCCCGGCCCGCTGCCGCACCTCCCATCCTTGCCGCCACGGCCCCGATACCACCGCCGGACAAGCTTCAGCGCACTCGAGGCCCGGCCGACGTTGAGGAGCCCGTGACGCTCCGTTCGGTTACGCCTGCGCTCCAGGCGGCGCTTGCGCGAGCGGGTCTCGGTAAACCTCGTCCACGAGCAGGGTGCACCCGATCGCCTCCAGGAGCGCCCCCTCTCCGGCACGGGCCTCCCGGAGCGTCCACGAGCCATCCTCGTTGCGATGGAAGACCTCGATGCGCGGCTCGTGCTGCCAGACGAGCACGTACTCGCAGAGCGAGGGGATGAGCCGGTAGTGCGCGAACTTCTGCCCGCGATCGTAGGCCTCTGTGCTGTCGGAGAGGATCTCGACCAGGACGACCGGGTTGAGCGCTGCGTCCTTGTCCTCGAGATCGCGCTCCAGCCTCCCGCACACAACGCTGACGTCGGGATACGTGGACAGCCCAGTCGCGTTCACCCGGACGCGTAGATCGGAGGAGTAGACCGCGCAGGGACGCCCGCGGAGTTGCGCCCGGAGCTCGGCGCCGACGCTCGCGGACAGACGCGCGTGCTCGGGCGTTCCCCCGGCGATCGCGATGGTCTCGCCGTTCAGGAACTCGTGCTTCGTCGGGCTCGCCCGCTCCTGCTCGAGGTACTCGGCATGGGTAGTGAGGATCTTGCGCGCCGGCTCCTTCATCGGTCCGGCGGAGCATGCCACGCCCGCTCCTCGCAGAGCCAACGGTGGCCATCCTTCGGGACGCCCGGTACGGCCCGCCTCAGCTCACTTCGGCCGCGTGGCCTCCATCGAGGCGCGCTGCGCCGCCTCCTCCTGCCGCCGCTGCGCCTCGAGCACGGCATAGCCCGCCGCGGCCCCGGCCGACGCGCGGCTCTGGGGCTGCGCGGCCGGCGCCGCTGCGGGCGGGGGCGCCGCGGCCGGCGGCGGCACGGGATAAGCGGCGGCCGGCGCCTGGACAGGCTCGCACACGCAACCCGCCACGCCGCGGTCGACGAGCACGAACGCGGACATCCGCATCCCGAGCTCATAACAGGAGCTGGCACAGTGGGTCGGCCCGCGCTCGGCGTGCTCGAGCTCCGCTGCCGTCTGATATCCCCGGTTGCAGCCGCCCAGCGCGAGGGCGCTCACGGCCATGAAAGCGAAACCCAGAGCCGATCGATCCATGACCGGCGAGCTACATGGGTCCTCGATAGACGTCAACGAACCGACATGCACCGCGCCGGCGGGAGGCGCGCGAGCGCTCAGCGCGTGCAGCGCGTGAGCGCCCCCGCCCGTCTCCGGAGCAGCCCGAGCCACGCTGGACGCGCGGCCTCGCCGGCCTGAAGCGAGCCCGCTGCGCGGAGGGCGCTCGCCACCGCGCTCCTCGCCGTCCTATCCTGGCCGCCATGCCCACCATCCAGAGCACCGCCGAGATCGACGCCGCCTCCGACGAGCTCTTCGCGCTGGGCCAGGATTACGATCTCCGGCTCGAGTGGGACCCGTTCCTCCGCGAGATGCGCTATCGCGACGGCGCGACCGAGCCCGCGGTCGGCGTGCGGGTGTGGGTGCGGGCGAAGAACGGGCTGTCGATGGAGGCCCGGTACATCACGATGAACCCGCCGGAGCAGGTGGCCATCACCATGACCGAGGGGCCGCCGATCTTCCGCCAGTTCTCGGGCGCGTGGCTCTTCAAGGCGCTGTCGACGCGGCGGACGCGCGTCACCTTCCGCTACAACTTCACGGCGCGACCGCGGGTCCTCGCCCCGGTGCTGGAGCCGGTGATGGCAGCCGTGCTGAAGCGCGATATCGAGAAGCGCCTCGCCGGGCTCAAGCAGAGCGCCGAGACGACGGACATCCTGCAGCGCCTCCCGCGGCGCCCTCCGGTCACCGCCTGATCGGTGATCGGTGATCGGCGGGCGCCCCCTCGCTCAGCTCCGCCGCAGCTCAGCGCGATGCTCGCTCCCCGGACACGCCCGAT
Source organism: Sorangium sp. So ce406 (assembly GCF_051474675.1). Classification (NCBI taxonomy): domain Bacteria; kingdom Pseudomonadati; phylum Myxococcota; order Polyangiales; family Polyangiaceae; genus Sorangium; species Sorangium sp. So ce406. The sequence continues at coordinate 5,421,830 of NZ_CP150340.1, forward strand.
CGCGCGGATGCTCGCTGCCGCCAGCGCGCGAACGCGATCCCGAGACCCGCGAGCGCGAGGGCGATCCCGCCGTCGCTCTGGTCCGGGATGCCGGCCCGGCACGTGCAGCCTCCCCCCTCGGGGTACGCCGGGCCCGGCCCGGGCGTCGCGTCCCCGCCTGCGCCGCCGGCGCCGCCTGCCCCGCCCCCGCCGCCTGCCCCGCCCTCGCCGGGCTCGGACGGCGGCGCGACACACGCGTGCGCGTCGAGGTCGCAGACCTTTCCGGCCTTGCAGTCCGCGTCGCTCGCGCACGCAACGCACGCCGGCGTGCCGTCCACCAGGGCACAGCGCGGCGCCTGGGCGGAGCAAGGCTGGCAGGAAGGCCCGCAGAAGGCGGCGGTCACGCACGGCTCGCACAGCGCGGCGCTGTTGCAGTAGGCGCCCGGACCGCAGCCGTTGTTTCCTGCCAGGCCGACGAACTCACGACCGCACTGCGCACAGGAGTCCTCGTCCGGCAGCGAGTCGCCGCCCGACAAGGCCTGATGGAACGACGCCGGCCCGACGAGCGTGAAGCCGGACTCCGCGAGGCTCACGCTGCCGGGTGCGTTGGCGCCTAGCTCGAAATCCTCGAACTCGCCGACCAGGACAGACATCTCGAGAGCGGAGTGCTCGACGATCGCGACATAAACGATCTCGATCGGGTACAGGCCCTCTCGGGCGAACGTGACGGAGTTCGTCAGGCGCCAGCTCGGCAAGCCGAGCTCCGTCGGCCGCACCACCACCGGATACGCGGCCTGCTCGGCGTCGTGGATCACGACGGCCACGGCGTCGTCGGCGTAAAAGCCGAAGTGGAGCGGCTGATCGACGTGCTCGGGCGGCACGGCCAGATAGCCGCGCAGGCGCATGCCGAACGCGGTGCTGGGGTCGTTCTCGACGAAGTCGCACCCCCCTGCCGGGCAGCCGGCGACAGCGTCGCGAAAGTCGCCGAAGCTCATCTGGAGCCCGGTCTCGTTGTTGTTCGAGAGATCGAGCGGCGTCCGCACCACGAAGCTCGCGAGGTCGGGCTGCCCATCGTCGATGAAGGCGTTGACCCCGTCGATGAAGTCCTCGCTGTCCAGGAGGCCAAAGTCCTCCAATGGGTCGGACGAGAGGCGGTACGCGCCGCACAAGCCGTTGCCCTCGGTCGCGGGCAGGGGCGCCACCGGATCCCCGGTGATGGCGACAGGCGCGGCCAGCGCTGAGCCTGATGCGCCCAGCGCGAGCGAGAGGGCGATGGCGGACGAGGTGGTGCGGGAGGAAGATCGGCAGAACATGGAGGCTCCGTTCGAAGTAAGGGAGTGCGACCGAGGCAGCCGTTCGCGGAAGCTGCGCGGGCGCTGATCGACGTCACCTGACGGCGACAGCGAGAGGGTACACAGGCGCCCTCACCTCCGACGACGAGAGCACGAAAGTGGGAGGAGGCAGCGCCGCGCGCTCCGGCCGCCGCGCTCGCGCACGGCACGCAACGCGCTCGCTCCCCTCACCCGAGCCGGGCCAGCGCCTCGCGGGACGCGTCCGCCCGCGGATGCCGCAGGCGCTCCCTCAGCGCCGCCGCCTCGGCGAGCAGCTCGCGCCCGCGCGGCGCGTCGCCGCACCTCGCCGCGGCGACGCCCGCCCAGTGCAGCGCGTCCGCCCGCGCCCACGCGTCCTCGCCGGCCCAGGCGACGGCCGCCCCGGCGAGCACCGCCGCGGCCGCCCCATCCCGCCCGCCGCCCGCATCCCGCGCGTCGCCGCGACGCTGCCCGTCCCCACCCCGCCCGCCGTCCGCGCCGCGCCCGAGCGCGCACCGCGCGGCGAGCGTCGCGAGCCGCGCGCGGAACGGCCCGAACCCGCACGTCTCCGCGACGTGCAGCCCCTCCAGCGCCTGCCGCGCGCCCTCGTCGTGCCGCCCGCGCGCGAGCGCGATCCGGGCCGCGAGCTCGTGGCATCGCAGCGCGACCTCCACCTCGCCCGTCGCCGAGGCCCAGCGCCGCGCCTCGCCGAGGTGCGACTCGGCGGCCGCGACGCTGCCACCACCGTCGCCGCTTTCGCCGCCTTCGCCGCCTTCGCCGTCGAGCAGCGCCAGCCCGAGCAGCGTATGGCCGTGCGCCACGTGCCCTTCCCAGCCGCGCCGCCGGCACGCGGCGATGTTCTGCGCCGTGGCCTCGCGCGCCTTCTCCCGGCGCCCGAGCGCGAGGTCGTGCTCCGACTCCCAGAGCCCGCGGCGCGCGAACGGCGCGTCGCCCATCGACCGGAGCCGCGCGAAGCGCTCGGCCGCCGCGTCGACCTCGCCGAGGTCGTGCAGCACCGCGCCGAGCAGCGCCAGCGCGCGCACGGCGTGGGCGCGATCCGCGCCGCGATCCGCGACCTCCGCCGAGCGCTCGACAAGCCGGCGCGCCCCGGCGAGATCGCCGCGCAGCCGCCGCGTGTACGCCAGCGTGCGCAGGCCGGTCGCGAGCGGCGCCGGGTCGGCGAGCGCCTCGGCGGCCTCGTTGTGCGCCTCGTAGCAGGCGCAGGCGAACGCGAGATCGCCGAGCGCGCCCGCGTAGAGCCCCGCGTCGTACGCGAGCGCCGCCCGCACGCGCGCGGGCAGCGACGCCGGCATGCCCCCGGGATCGTCGCCGCCGGCGAACGCGCGCAGGATGCGGGCGCCGCGCGCCATGTCGCCGAGCTTGAGCCCGAGGTACGCGAAGCCCCCGAGGCCGATGGAGTAGATGTCGTACGCCTCGCCCGCGCGCCCGGCCCCGAGCAGCTCCACGATCACCGCCTCGTGCGCGTCGAGCGCGGGGCGCTCCCGCGGCGGCCGGCGCGGCGCCTCGTCGAGGCGCGGCGCCGGCGCGGCGCCCCCCGCGGCGTGGACGCGCTCCGGCGTCACGCCGAGCAGCGCCTTGAAGTGCTGCCGCACGAACGGGTGCGTCGAGTAGCAGACCTCGCCCTGCCGCGCCGCGAACACGAGCCCCAGCCGCTCGAGCCGGGCGAGCCCGCGCGCGAGCTCCGCGGCGCCCCACCCGGCCATGGCGCCCGCGATCTCGCCGCCGGCCCGGGCGAGCTGGAGCAGCGCCGCCTCGCCCGCGCCGCCCGGGAACACCGACAGGCGCGCGAGCAGGTCCCGCTCGCCCGGCGGGAGCGCGCGCGCGTAGGCCGACAGCACCGAGCTCAGGCGGCGGGCGAGCGCGTCGTCGCGCTCGGCCTCGTCGAGCTGCGCCGCGGCGAGCCGCCCCGCGTCGCCGCCGAGGAACGCGCCCACGTACGAGCCGACCACCGCGACCGAGAGGGCGTGGCCACCCGTCCGGTCGAGCAGCGCGCGCAGCGCGCCGTCGTCGCCGCGGATCCCCCAGCGCCGCAGCAGCGACGCGGCGTCGTCCGGGGACAGCGACGCCGGCCGGATCGCGGCGAGCCCGCCGTCGGCCCACGCGGCGAGATCCGCGAGCTCGAACCGCGACGTGACGAGCGCGCGCGCGCCGCCGAGCCCGGCCGCGATCGCGCAGAGCAGCCGCCGGAGGAGCGCGTCGCGGAGCTCGCCGTGCGCGCGCCCGGCGCTCCCGTCGGCCTGCACGGTCTCGAGCCCGTCGAGCACGAGCAGGTGGGGCGGCCCCTGCCCCAGCGCCGCCCTGAGCCGCGCGAGCTGCTCGCCGGGCGACGCCGGCGCCGGCGGCGCGGAAGTGCCGGAGCCGCCCGCGCCCGGCGCGAAGTAGGCCGCCGCCTGGTCCAGGAACGCCTCGGTCCTGGGATCGTCGTAGAAGCTCCAGACGAGCACCCCGCCAGGCCGCGGGGCGTCGCCGAGGCCCTGGAGGAAGCGCTCGGCGATCGCGGTCTTGCCCGCCCCGCCGACGCCGAGGAGCGCGACGACCCGCGGCTCGGGCGGCGAGGCGTCGGCCCACGCGGCGAGCCGATCGAGGATCTCCGCGCGCCCGACGAAGTGCCGCGCGCGCTGGAGCGTGTGCGCGTGCAGCGGGCGCCACGCCGGGACGCCTCCCTGCGGACCCGCTGGGGCGGCGGCCGGCGGCCTCTCCTCCGCCGCGGCCGCAGGCGCCTCCGCCGCGGCCGCAGGCGCCTCCGCCGGCGCGCCTCCGGCGTCGCCGACGAGCAGCTCCGCCTCGGCGATGCCCAGCTCGGCGCTGAGCCGCTCGAGGATGCGCCGCCGCGACGGGCTCCGGACCGAGAAGCCGAGCCGCGGATCGTTGACCGCGCCCGACTCGTAGCGGCGGTAGGTCCGCACATCGACGCCGATCGACGCGGCGACCTGCTCCTGCGTGAGGTCGAGCTCGAGCCGCGCCCTCTGGAGGAGCGTGTGGTTGAAACGGACCGCGGGCTCCGCGCCGCGCCCCGCCCTGGGGACCTGTGCCATCGCTGCGACCGATCGATGATCGGCGACGCCGCGCCCTCCTGTCCACCGCGCTGCCCTGCCCCCTGCCCGGCTCCCGCGCCTCACCCGGATCCTGCGCGCTGCCCGGTCGTGCCCGGTCCCGCCCTTCCGGATCCGGCCCGCGCGGACGCATGGTCCACGCATGAGCACGATGCACGCCGCACGACCCGCCGCCCAGCGAACCGCTCACGCCGATGACCTCCGCGTCTTCACGGTGACGGACCTCCTGTCGCCCGAGGAATGCGCCGGCTTCATCCGCCTCGCCGAGTCGCGCGGCTTCGAGCAGGCGCCGATCGGCGGCACGAACGTCGTCAACCTCGAGGTGCGCAACAACGGCCGCGTCCTCCTCGACGACCCGGCGCTCGCCGTCGGCCTCTGGGAGCGGCTCGCGCCGTGGACGCCGCCCCTCTGGGGCGTCCACCACGCCGTCGGGCTGAACGAGCGCTTCCGCTACTACCGGTACACGGAGGGCGAGTACTTCAACTGGCACGGCGACGGGTCGTTCGTGCGATCGGAGATCGAGCGGAGCCTGTTCACCGCGATGATCTACCTGAACGACGACTTCGAGGGCGGCACCACCGACTTCTGGGGCGCCCGCGGCATCACCCCGCAGCGCGGGATGGCCCTCGTGTTCGAGCACCGGCGGCTCCACCGGGGCGCCGCCGTGACGCGCGGGCGCAAGTACGTGCTCCGCACCGACGTCATGTACCGGCGCGGCTGATCCCTCACCGCGGCCAGGGCGCGCCCGCCAGCGCCTCGGCGAGGCGCGGCAGCACGTCGCCGGCGCGCGCCTCGATCTTCAGCGCGCCGAGCTCCTCGCCGCGCGCCGACCCGAGGTTGACCATGGCGATCGGGATCCCCCGCTGCGCGGCGCGCAGCACGAAGCGGTAGCCCGAGAAGACCGCCAGCGAGGAGCCCACGACGAGGAGCGCGTCCGCCGCGTCGACGAGCGCGAACGCCTCGTCCACGATCGGCCGCGCCACGTTCTCGCCGAAGAAGACGACGCGCGGCTTGAGCGGCCCGTCGCAGCGGAGGCACGGCGGCGCCTGGAAGCCGGCGACGCGCTCGGCCGGCAGATCGGCGTCGCCGTCGGGCGCGAGGTCGGCCGCGAGGCGCAGCCAGCCGGGGTTCCGCGCGAGGAGCCGCTCCTGCAGCGCGGCGCGCGCCTCCAGGGCGCCGCACGCGAGGCAGGCGACCTCGGAGAGCGTCCCGTGCAGCTCGATCACGCGCCGGCTCCCCGCGGCCTGGTGCAGGCCGTCGACGTTCTGCGTGATCAGGCCGTGGAGCAGCCCGTCGTGCTCGAGCCGCGCCAGGGCGCGGTGCGCCGGGTTGGGCTCGGCCCGGGAGAACCGCTCCCAGCCGAGCACCGCGCGCGCCCAGTAGCGCTGCCGGATCTCGGCCGAGCGCGAGAACTCCCGCCCCTGGATCGGGTTGCGCGCGCGGCGCCGCGTCTCGGGCCCGCGGTAATCCGGGATGCCCGACTCGGTGCTGCACCCGGCGCCCGTCAGCGCCACCAGCCGCTTGCCGCGCAGGAGCGCGATGAGGTCGTCGAGCGGTCCGGCGGCGGCGAGCGCTTCGCTGAGCGGCATACGCCCCGTTGTGGCGCGCCCCGCACGCCGTCGCCAGCCAGGCGAGATGCCCCCGACAGACCTGCGCCTTGAAACCCTTGACGGACCTCTCTGAACGTGCCATAGGTTACTTGAAACTGATTTTCTTTATCAGTTAGCAGCGGCCCGCGACTCGACGTCCAGCGCCCGATGACCCGAGCCCACGTGGCTCTCGAAGCCCATCGGAGCTGGATGTGACGACGAGCCCATTTCGACGGTCGAGTCGACACAGCGCCTCGGCGCCCTCGGCAGGGCGCGCGCGGGCGCCGGCGGCCGCGCGTCGTCTCGACGCCGCGGCGGCGCCCACGCGGCCGTTCCCGCCGCGGGCGCTGCGGCGCGACGGCGCCGGGAGCGCGGCCGAGCGTCGATTCATGCGCTGGAGACGCGCCCTTGTCGCGCCCGCCGCGATCGGAAGGCGCGACGGCAGACCGTCACGTCGAGCGCGCGGCGGCCGACGCGCCGAGCGCGCGGGCCGCGGGCGGCCTGGCGCGCCCCCGCGCTAGCTCCGGAGACACCGCCGCTGCCGCGCGGCGACGGCCCGGGGCGCTGGCCCGAGCGCCGCGCCGCCACCACCGATTCCACACCTCGCAAGGAGTGTTTCGATGACTTCTTCCATTTCGATTTCGATGCAGGACACCGCCGCCCTGCCCGCGCAGAGCGCCGGGCAGCTCTTGAAGCAATACACCGCTGAATCGGCGTTCTTCTTCTCGTCGCCGACACGCACCCTCCTCGCGCAGGGCGCGCACGACATGATCCTCGAGCCCAACGACGGCGACCGCCTGCCCGACCGCGTCGCGCGGATGCTCTCGACGCACGGGAGAGCGGGCCAGGGGCTCCCCGTGGTGGTCGGCGCGGTGCCGTTCAACAGCACGTCGCCAGCGCACCTGATCGTGCCGAGGTCGGTGCAGGTCGCCGGCCCGCTGAACCCCGCCATGGACGCCCTCCGGCGAGAGCCGCCCGCCGCGATCCACGAGCTGCGCAGGATCCCGGAGCCGCGCGAGTACGTGCGCGCCGTCGAGACGGCGGTGGGCCTGATGCGGTCCGAGGCGCTGAGCAAGGTGGTGCTCTCCAGGATGCTGGAGATGATGCTGCGAGAGCCGGTCGATCTCCGCCACGTCCTCCAGCGCCTCTCGCAGCAGAACCGGAGCGGCTACACCTTCGCCGCGAGCCTCTCCGATCCTGCCGCCGGGGCGTCCGGCCTCGATCGCGGCGCCGCCGGCGCGCGGCAGCGGACGCTGATCGGCGCCAGTCCGGAGCTGCTCCTGTCGCGCTCCGGATTCAGGGTCATCGCCAATCCGCTGGCCGGCTCCGCGATCCGCAGCCCGGACCCGGACGAGGACCGCCGGCGGGCGATCGCCCTGCTCGCGTCCGAGAAGGACCGGCACGAGCACGCGATCGTCGTCGACGCGGTAGCCGCCGCGCTCCGGCCGTTCTGCCGGCGCCTGAGCGTCCCCGAGGAGCCGTCGCTCACGCAGACAGCGAACCTGTGGCACCTGTCGAGCCGGATCACCGGGGAGCTCCGCGATCTCTCGATCTCCTCGATGAAGCTGGCCACCGCGCTCCACCCGACGCCCGCTGTGTGCGGATACCCCACCGAGCGCGCCCGCGCGGCGATCGAGGCGATCGAGCCTTTCGATCGGGGCTTCTTCACCGGGCTCGTGGGCTGGTGCGACGCCACCGGCGACGGCGAGTGGGCGGTCGCCATCCGCTGCGCCGATATCACCGGTCGCTCGCTCCGCCTGTACGCCGGCGCCGGGATCGTCATCGGCTCCGACGGCGATCGCGAGCTCGCCGAGACCTCCGCCAAGCTCGGCACCATGCTGACCGCGCTCGGCCTCGATCGGGCGCCGGAGATCGCATGAGGCCCGTCGAGGATGCGCTGGACGTGGAGCGCGCGCAGGAGCGCCGGCGGGCGCTGGACGGCTTCACTCCATGGCCGCCCGAGATGGCCGCTCTCTACCGTCGCGCCGGCTACTGGCGCGGGGAGACGTTCGGGGAGCTGCTCCGCGACCGCGCCGCGCGGCACCCCGACCGGATCGCGCTCGTCGGCGACGGTCGCCGGCTGAGCTACGGTGAGCTCGACCGGCGCGCCGATCGCCTCGCCGCGGGCCTCTTCCGCCTGGGGATCCAGCCCGGGGACCGCGTCGTCGTCCAGCTCCCGAACATCGCGGAGTTCTTCGAGGTGTGCTTCGCGCTGTTCCGGCTCGGCGCGCTCCCCGTGCTGGCGCTGCCCGCCCACCGGCGCTCCGAGATCGGCTATTTCTGCGAGCACACCGGGGCTGTCGCCTACATCATCGCGGACCGGGACGGCGGGTTCGACCACCGCGAGCTCGCCAGGCAGGTCCAGCGCGAGGCCACGACCCTGAAGCACGTGATCGTCGCCGGCGATCCGGGCGAGTTCACGGCGCTCTCCAGCCTGTATATCGACCCGGTCGAGCTCCCGCGCCCCGCCGCGGGCGACGTCGCCTTCTTTCAGCTCTCCGGCGGGAGCACCGGCGTGCCCAAGCTGATCCCGCGGACGCACGACGACTACCTCTACAGCGTGCGGGCCAGCGCGGAGATCTGCGCGCTCGACGCCGGGAGCGTGTACCTGGCCGTCCTCCCGGTCGCGCACAACTTCACCCTCAGCTCGCCCGGGAGCCTCGGCGCCCTGTACGCCGGCGGCCGCGTGGTGCTCAGCCGCCGCCCCAGCCCGGACGAGGCGTTCGCCTGGATCGAGCGGGAGAAGGTCACGATCACCGCCCTCGTGCCGCCCCTCGCGTCGCTGTGGCTGGAGTCGGCCCGGACGGCGCGACACGACATGTCGAGCCTGAAGGTGCTCCAGGTGGGCGGCGCCAGGCTCTCCGCCGAGGTCGCGCGTCGCGTGCGGCCCGCGCTGGGCTGCGCCCTTCAGCAGGTGTTCGGGATGGCCGAGGGGCTGGTCAACTACACCCGCCTCGACGATCCGGACGACATCACCCTCGAGACGCAGGGCCGGCCCATCTCACCCCACGACGAGATCCGGGTCGTGGACGACGAGGATCGCGACGTCGAGCTCGGGCAGGTCGGCCACCTGCTCACGCGAGGCCCGTACACGATCCGCGGGTATTACCGGGCCGACGCGCACAACGCGAGGGCGTTCACGCGCGACGGCTTCTACCGCACCGGCGATGTCGTGCGCCGGACGCCAGCCGGCTACCTGATCGTGGAGGGCCGCGCCAAGGACCAGATCAACCGCGGGGGCGAGAAGATCGCGGCCGAGGAGGTGGAGAACCACGTCCTCGCCCACCCGGCGGTGCGCGACGCGGCGCTCGTCTCCATGCCGGACGCGCTGCTCGGCGAGCGATCGTGCGCGTTCCTCGTGCCCCGCGGGCAGCCGCCGGCCGCGCGGGAGATCAGCGCCTTCCTGCGCGAGCGCGGCGTCGCGCAGTACAAGGTGCCCGATCGCATCGAGTGGCTCGACGCCCTGCCCACGACGAGCGTCGGCAAGGTCGACAAGAAGGCGCTCCGGCGGTGGATCGCCGCGCGGCTCGATCAGGGCGCGCGCACCTGAACCGCGGCGCGGGCGGAGGCGGCGGCGCGCTGCCGGCCGGCCAGCCGACACGAGATGTTGTGACAACGTGAGAGAGGAACCACCATGGGCATCCCCAGAATCCAGACCTATCCCATGCCACGCGCCGACGAGATCCCGCAGAGCCGGGTGTCGTGGCGCCCGGATCCGAGGCGCGCAGTCCTCCTGATCCACGACATGCAGCAGTATTTCCTCGGCTATTACGACACCAGGGCGTCGCCGGTCGTCGAGCTGCTCTCCAACACGCGCCTCGTCCGGGAGCGCTGCGCGGCGAGCGGGATCCCGGTCGTGTACACGCAGCAGCCCGGCGAGCAGACGGACGCGCAGCGCGGCCTGCTGCTGGACCTCTGGGGGCCCGGGCTCACGCGGCAGCCGGACAAGCAAGGAATCGTGAGCGAGCTCTCGCCGCGAGGCGGCGATACAGTCCTCACCAAGTGGCGTTACAGCGCCTTCCAGCGCACCGAGCTGCTGGAGCTCATGCGCCGGTGGGGCCGCGATCAGCTCATCGTGTGCGGGGTCTACGCGCACATCGGGTGCCTCTTGACCGCGTGCGAGGCGTTCATGAACGACATCCAGCCGTTCTTCGTCACCGACGCGACCGCGGATTTCTCCCGGGAGCAGCACGAGATGGCCATCGCCTACGTGGCCCAGCGGTGCGGCGTCGCGCTCCCGACCAGCGAGGTGGTGGCCGCGCTCGCGCCCCGCGACAGAGCGGGTGTCCCGGCCCGCGACGTGGCGGCGCCGCCCGGGTGGGCGCTCGACAGGGCGCCTGGCCTCGATCGCCTGCGCGCCGACGTCGCCGAGATCCTGGAGCAGCCCGTCTCCATGGTCTCCGAACACGAGAGCTTCCTCGATCTCGGGCTCGACTCGATCCGCATCATGACCCTCGTCGAGCGGTGGCGCGAGGCAGGGATCGAGGTCGCCTTCGTCGAGCTCGCCGAGCGCCCGACGCTGGCCGAGTGGTGGGAGCTCCTGTCGACCCGGCTCTCGCGCGACGCCGGCCGCGCGCAGCGGCCGCGCGCGGAGGCGGCCAGCCAGGAGGCCGCGGGCTGACAGCCCACGTCATCAACGAGGCACATCTCAGGTCACCATGAGTCGAACCGAAACATCCCCTGCGAAGACGGTGGCGCGCACGCCGCCGCGCCTCCTCGAGGTGCTGCGCGCGGCCGCGATCTCCCCGCGCATGCGGCGGATCACGCTGGGCGGCGAGGCGATCGCGGGGTTCCCCGCGCGGAGCGACGGCGCGCACATCAAGGTGTTCTTCCCGCGCGGCGACCAGGCAGCGCCGGAGCTGCCCACGCTGGGCCCCGAGGGGCCCGTGTGGCCGCCGATGCCCCGCCGGCCGATCACGCGGACCTACTCGGTGCGCAGGTACGACGCGCAGGCCGGAGAGCTGGACGTGGACTTCGTGCTGCACGGAGACGACGGCCCCGCGTCGCGGTGGGCCCGCCACGCCAGGCCCGGCGACCGGCTCGGCATCGCCGGGCCTGGCGGCCCCGATCCGATGCTCGGCCCCGCCGACTGGCACCTCCTCGCGGGCGATCTCTCCGCGCTGCCGGCCATCGCCGCGCTGCTCGAGACCCTGCCGGCGACGGCGCGCGGTCACGCCCTCGTGGCCGTCCCCGACGCGGCGGAGATACAGCACCTCGCGCGCCCGCCGCACGTCGCGCTGACATGGGTCATCCTGGATGGATCGCACGCCCCGAGCCCCCGGCTGGAGCAGGCCGTCCGCTCCCTGACATGGCCTGAAGGGCGCGTCTTCGCCTGGGTCGCTGGCGAGTCGTCGTCCGTCCTCGCGATCCGCGATCACCTGCTCGACGAGCGCGGCCTCGCGCGCGAGGCGATGTACGCGATTCCCTACTGGAAGGCGAGCCTGTCCGAGGAGGCGTACCACGCAGAGCGGCACCGGGTCATGGACGGGCTCGACAGGGCATGACGAGGAGCGAACCGATGGAGTTCAAGCACAGGACCGCGCTCGTGACGGGCGCCGCCCAGGGGATCGGAGAGGCCGTCGCGCGCGCGCTCGCGGCGCGCGGCGCGGCCGTGGCGGCGCTGGACGCGAACGAGGAGCGCCTCGGCGCCGTGGTCGCCGATCTGAAGGCGAGCGACCGCCGCGCCGCGGCCTACGCGGTGGACGTCGCCGACGCCGAGGCCGTGGAGCGCGTCGTCGACAGGGTCGAGCGAGAGCTCGGCCCGATCGAGCTGCTGGTCAACGTGGCCGGCGTCCTGCACGTGAGCCCCGCCCTCTCGCTGACCGACGAGGCGTGGGAGCGCACCTTCGCGGTCAACACGCGGGGGGTGTTCAACGTGGGGCGTGCGGTGGCGCGCCGCATGGTGCCGCGCCGATCCGGGTCGATCGTGACGGTCGGGTCCAACGCGGCGCGGACGCCGCGAATGCACATGTCGGCGTACGCGGCCTCGAAGGCGGCCGCGGCCCAGTGGACGAAGTGCCTCGGTCTGGAGCTCGCGCAGCACGACATCCGGTGCAACGTGGTGTCCCCGGGCTCGACGGACACGCCGATGCAGCGCGCGCTCTGGTCGGAAGACCGCGGCGCGCAGGCGGTCATCGCCGGCTCCCCCGCGGCGTTCAAGCTGGGGATCCCGCTGAACCGGATCGCCTCGACGGACGACGTCGCCGCGGCGGTGCTGTTCCTGCTCTCGGATCTGGCGCGGCACATCACGATGCACGATCTCTGCGTCGACGGCGGCGCGACGCTGGGGGCCTGATCCGGCCGCCCGCGCCCGCGATCGCCTCCCGCGGGCGCGGGCGCGCCGCGCTCAGGTCCCCAGCCTCGCGCCGCGCTCAGGGCCCGTCCTTGTCGACATTCCCGAACAGGACATCCGACGCCGTGCCGCTCATCACCACGGCGGAGAGCGCGAGCGCCGCCGCGACAGCGGCCGCGCCGATGACGCGCGTCGGCTTCATCTGCCACCACATCACGAGGCCGCTGAGCGCCCACACCGCCAGGGTGAGGCCGGTGATGTCCGCGAACAGCGCCCAGACCCAGGTCATTCCGCCGTGCACGGGGAAGTGGTGCGTTTTGTGAAGCGTTTCGAGCACTTCCACGAGACGGGGGCGCCCCGGACCGCCGTCGAGCCGCCCGTCGAGCCGCCCCGTGCCGAGGTTGTACGTGACGTTCCAGGCGCGGTCCTCGGCGTCGCGCATGCGGAAGCGCAGCTCGGGGGCGACCTTCGGGTGGGCGCGCAAGGGCCCCTGGGCCTCGACGCCCATCCTGGGCAGGAGCTCTTTCATCTGCTCCTGCACCGCCGCCATCCGGTGATCGGGCAGGTCGATCGCGGCGCCGGCGAACGGGGGCGCCGGGGCCTCCGGCTCAGGAGCGTGGCTGGAGACCGTCGCGCTGCCGTCGTCGAGGCGCAGGATCACCACCTGACGCCCCCCGTCGCCGCGCGGCGCCGCGAGCAGCGGCCAGCCGGAGAACGATCCCGAGGTGTCCTCGTCGAGCGTGTAGGGCGCGGGCGACCCCGCGTTGAGCTGCGCGACGACCCGGCGCGCCAGCGCGTCCGGGTCCCACGGCTGGAACCCGGTGAGCGCCGACACCTGCTCCCCGGAGAGGTATCGACGGTCGATGTCGCGCCCGATCTCCGGGTGGTTGAACAGCATGCCGCTGATCCCGAACATCAGTATCCAGGGGAACAGCAGCAGGCCGAGGTACATGTGCACGCGCCGCACGATCTTCATGAGGGCGCCGTACCGCGGCCGCGGCCGGGGTCCCCGCGGCGCGCGGGGCCCGGGCGCGGCGTCGTCCCTCATCGCGTCTTCACGTTCGGGCGCGCGCGTCATCGCAGCTTCACGGCGGAGAACGCCAGCCCAGGGGCGGTCAGGGCCGCGGCCCGAGGACCGTCCTCCCCGAGCTCATGGAGCGTCGTGGACTCCTGGCCGTCGAACGCGAGCAGGAAGGCGCGGTCGCCGAGCGCGACGCTCAGGATGCTGCCGCCGCTCGGCTCGGCGTCGAGCACCGTCGCCTCCAGGGTATCTCCGAGCGTCACGCTGGCCCACCTCCACGCCGCCGCGCTCGCCAGCACCCGCGGGTGGGTGTCCGCCGCGATCTCGAAGGCGCTCTCGTCGAGCACGCGCAGGAACGCCTTCCCGTCGGGGCCGCCGAAGAGCGAGCCGGCGGTGTCGCCGTCGAACAGCGCGCCGAGCTCGACGTGGAAATCGGGGTCGAACTGCCGCGTCTCGGGGTCGAAGCGCAGCATGCACGGGGCGGCAGCGTTGTCGGGGTTGAGCCGGTGCACGGCCGCGCCGTACGCCTCGGTGGCCACGTAGATCATGCCGTCAGGGCCCTCGACGCCGTCGCGCACGTAACCGCAGCGCTCGTCGGTGACGACGGTCGCCTCGTCGGTCGCGCTGTCCACGACGACGACCGCGGCCAGGCTCGGGACCTCCGGGCCTACCCGCCAGCCGCCGAAGGTGATCACGTCGCCGCCGAGGCGCAGCGGCGGCGCGGAGGAGTACGTAAGGGTGGCGTCCGGGATCACGAGCGACTCGAGCGGGATGTCGCCCGTCACCGCCATCTCCTCGGGATTCCAGACCACCACCTGCGCGGTGGGACCGTCGAAGAAGTACGCCTTCGTCTCCGAGACGAAGTGGAACTGGCTGCCATACTCGCCGATCTTCGCGAGGCCCTTGCCCTGGAAGCTGACGGTATCCCCTTCTTCGAGGCTGCCGTCCTGCTGGAGGTCGTAGCGGGTCACGGTCGCTGCGGCGTCGCTCGCCACGAACACCGCGCCGCCGCCGTCCGGCCCGACCCCGAGGGCGCGCCCCAGCACCTCGACGCCGTCGTCCAGCGACAGCGGCTGATCGCTGTCGAGGGTGTCCGTCACGAGGATGTAGCTCTGGGTGTCGCCGCCGTCCGGCCCGAACACCTGGACCGTGAGGGCGTACATCGGTCCCGCGATGGGCGCTCCGCCGGTGCCGCTGGTGGCTCCTCCGGTGCCTTCACCGCCGGCGCCCCCCGCGCCGCCGCCGCTCGTGGCGCCGCTTCCTGTGGCGTCGCTCGTGTCGTCCCCGCAGGCGGCGATGCAAGGGAGGAGCAGCGTCAAGAGGAGCGCATTCGCGTAGCGCGCACGAAGTAACATCGAGGGATCTCCTTGTGTCGGGTTGTACTGAGTTCGCACGAGCTCCGGCTCACAGGCTCAAGGCGAGCTTGGCGTAGGCCGCTCGCCCCGGGCGCTGGATGCCGAAGAAGCTGAAGGCCTTCTCGTCGGTGACGTTCTGCACCTCGACGGTCGAGCTCACCGTCGATCCGCCGCGCTCGACGAGGTAGGTGAGCGCGAGCGTGTGCACGAGCTGCGACGGGATCTCGGCCTTGGAGCCGCCGGCGCCGCGGTCCTCCCGGCCGACGAAGAAGGCGTGTACGTAATCGCTGTACCAGGTCAGGGACAGCGCATCGCGCCGCGCCGCGATCTCGGGCCACTGCGCGCGCGCGGCGACCCCGCCGAACAGGTACGGCTGGTTCTGGATGCGAACGCCGGTCGAGCCGTCCCGGAAGTCCTGCCAGGTCACGTGACCGTCGAGCGAGAGCCAGTCGCCCGGGGAGGTCCACCCGGCGGTCGACTCGACGCCGACGGACCGCGCCGACAGCGTGTTGCCGTACTCCGAGTAGCCGAGGTGCCTTCGCAGCGTGATCAGGTCGTCGGTGAAGCGACCGAAGCCGTTGGCGCTGAACCGGAGCTGTCCCGCGCCGGTCTCCGCGCGATCGAGGGTCACGCCGAGGTTGACGTTGTGGCTCACCTCCGGCTCCAGGTGGAGGTTCCAGAGGATGAGCCCGCCGTCGCCGAACAGCTCCTCGGGCGTCGGCAGGCGGGTGGCGTACTCGTACGAGGCCTTGGCGTAGAGCGCGTCGGTGAACCGGAATCGCAGGCTGTCCCCTGCCCCGACCCGGTGCATCGACCGGTCGACGTCGCCGAGCAGGCCGCTGGGCAGGTGCTCCCGGGTGCGGATTCCCTGCAAGTACAGCTTGGCGAAGGCGATGTTCGCGAGCCGGCCCTCGAGCGGCCTCGCCTCGTACTCGACGCCAGCGACGCCGCTCCACAGGTCGCGCTCCGCGGTCAGCGGGTCCTTCTCGGGCTCGGCGACGACGAGGTTCCTCCCGGTGCGCGTCACGCGGCTCGGCGAGAGCCCGAAGCGCAGGAGGTGCTCTGTCGCGGGGTTCCAGGCGACGTTAACGCGGGCGAACGCTGTGTGCTGGTGGACGCGCTGATCGTTCGCCCCGCCCTCGAACTCCCCGCGGTACGGGCGCTCGACGCAGCGGCCGGACCAGTCGTAGGTGCACGTGGCCACGTTGAGGAAGCTCGTGCGCACGTACGAGTACCCCGCGAGGGCGTCGAGCCGCGCCTTCCCGGAGAACGGCTGCGCATACCGCAGGAGCGCGCCTCCAGAATGCCTGCCGAACACCGCCTCTCCGAACGGCGGCGACTTCACCCTGCGGTCGAGCATGTCGACGAGCAGGCCGTGCTGCACCTCCTTGTCGTGCGCGGTGAAGAAGGCGCGCAGGAGCAGGCGGTCGGCCCACGGCCGCCGGACGACCCCCATCTCGGCCGAGCCGCCGGCCGCGAGGTAGCCGTCGTGGAACCTCCGGGCGCGCGAGGGCGACAGGCGCCCGCTCTCCGGGTCGAGCGCCATGACGTCGATCGGATAGTCGTTTCGCGCGCGATCGAGGAAGCCGCTCGCGCGGGCGAAGAGGCCGCTCGGCGCGTGCGCGTGGCGCGCGCCGAGCGTCAGCCGGTACGTGCCGAAGGAGCCGGCCTGGTAGGACGCCGATGCGGCCGTGCCGCGGGTGCCCTGATCGGTCACCAGGTTCACCGCGCCGCCGAGCGCGTCCGAGCCGAAGCGCAGCGGCACGACCCCGCGGTAGATCTCGACGCGCTCGACGAGGTTGACCGGCACATTGGCGACCCCGAACCCGTGGCCGGCGAGGTCGAGCGGCACGCCGTCGAGGAAGAAGCGGATCCGGTCTTCGCCGAGGCCGTTCAGCGAGAAGCGCGCCTCCGAGCCGAGCCCGCCGAGGCGGCGCACGCCCACGCCCTCGGCGCGCGCCAGCACCGCGCCGAGATCCGCCGCCTGCCGCCTGGCCTCGACGGTCTCGATCACCTGGACCGCCTGCGCGGAGGTCCGGAGCCGCTCGGCCTCGGAGGTCCCCCGCACGCTCACCTCGAGCGCGGGGCGAGCTGCCCCGGAGGCGCCCGCGACCGGCGCGGCCCCGGCATCCGCGACCGACGCGGCCCCGGCATCCGCGACCGGCGCGGCCCCGGCATCGGCGACCGGCGCGGCCCCGGCGACGGCCGCGGGCGACTGCCCTGCCGGCGGCGTCGCCTCGGCCGCCGCCGCGACGGGCGGCGCGGGCAGCCGGAAGTCGTACCGGTACAGGATGCGCGACGCGACGCTCCTGTCGCCGCGCCGGGCGGGCGTGAAGCGAAACCGCAGCGCCGCTTCCTGCGCGGCCTCGTCGAATCCGCGGCCTGCTGGCGTCGCGACCTCCGCGCTGGTGACGCGCCCCTCGGCGTCGATCGTCAGCCGCAGCACGACGCTCCCCTCCTCGCCGGCCGCGCGCGCCGCCTCCGGATACGCCGCCTCGGCGGCGTCGATGAGCTCCGGTGGGTGCACCTCGAGCGCGGCGGCGTCGCCCGGCGCGCGGGCCCCCGGCCCGGCCTCTGGCGCCGCGCCCTGCTCGCGCTCTCCCGCAGGGGCCTTGTCGCTCGCCCGCGCGTCCTGCGCGGAGGCCGCGCGGACACCGCACAGGACGAGGACCAGGATCCCGGCGAGCGCGCCGCCGCGCGAGGGGGGTAGTCGAAACATCGAGTCTCACCGGGCCGGGATCAGCCGGTCGCGTCCTCGGCTGCTGCGGAGATCGGGATGACGACGACACGCTTGCAGCGCCGGCACTTCAGCTCGATGCCGCCGGCCACGTGCCGCGCGAGCAGGCTGCCGCAGTCGCAGCGCATGGCGTCGCGGTCGGCGTGCCCGGCGACGCCGCAGTGGTCGCATCCACCGCCGGACGGAGCCGTTCTCTTCGACGTCAGGTCGTTCATCGCTGACCCTTCTTGTTAATGAAAGTTACTTTCAATTTCAGACCAGGCACCTACCACGATTCATTGAACTACGTCAACAAGAAAAATCTCACGACCGGAAGCGCCCGCCGACGACTGCGGTCCGGGGCGACGAGCGTCGATCCGGCGCCGAGATCCGCGATTGCGCGCTCGATCGGCGCGCTGGCATCGCGCCTCGCCCGCGCGGGCGTCGGCAGGGGCGCGATACCCTCCGCCCCATGGCCACGACCGAATTTCCTTGACAGCCAGCTCACGGCACAATAGTGAAATTGAAAGTAGCTTTCATTTTCATGGACTGAAGGCTGCGTTCGGCCCGTCATCCGGCGCGCTCGCGCCGGGTTCGTGTCCGGGACTGCTTCCGGCTGACCTCCGGCGGCCCCTGCCCTGGTGATCTCGGGGCCCGGGCTGCTGCTGGTCGTCGGCGCGCTCGTCTCGCGCTCATCGAGCGGGGTCACCGGCCCTGTTCGCGCGCGGTGATCGCGCCGTGTTCGCGCGCCCCTGAGCGCCTCTTGCGGTCGCCCCAGCGAGGCTGTCCCCGCCGAGCGCGGATTCATCAGGAGGCTTGTCGCAATGGTTGCTCGTCAGGATGATCGCTGGCCCCTGTCGGCCGCGCAGCACGGTATCTGGCTGGGCCAGCAGCTCGCGCCGGCGAGCCCGGTGTACAACGCGGGCGAGTGCATCGAGATCCCGGGGCGCCTCGAGCTCCCTGTCTTCCAGGCCGCGGTGCGTCAGGCCGTCTCCGAGGCCGAGGCGCTGCACATGCGCTTCACGAGCGAGGCGGACGGCCCGCGACAGCGACTCGACCCCTCCCCTGACTGGCAATTCCACCACATCGACGTCAGCGCGGCGCCGGACCCGTGGTCCGCGGCCCTCGCCTGGATGCGCGAGGACCTCGGCAGACCCGCCGACCTCGCCCGTGGGCCGCTCTTCACCGAGGCGCTGTTCACGGCCGGCGCCGACAGGTCCTTCTGGTACCAGCGCGCCCACCACATCGCGCTGGACGGCTTCGGCTTCTCGCTCGTCGCGCGGAGGGTCGCGGAGGTCTACACCGCCCGGATCGAGGGCCGAGCGAGCGCCGCCGGCGCCTTCGGCTCGCTGCGCCAGGTCATCGAGGAAGATCTCGCCTACCGCGCCTCCCCGGAGCTCGAGCGCGATCGCGCGTTCTGGTCACGGCGCTTCGCCGATCGGCCCGAGCCGGTGAGCCTGAGCGACAGGCCGTCGCTCATGTCGCCCGACTCCCTGCGGCAGACGGCCTTCCTCGCGCCGTCCAGCGTCGAGCGGATGCAGGCGGCGGCGCGCGGCGCGAAGGCGACCTGGCCCGACGTCGTCGTGGCCGCGACCGCGGCGTACCTGCACCGCCTCACGGGCGCGCCGGAGGTCGTCCTCGGCCTGCCGGTGATGGGGCGCCTCGGCTCGGTCTCGCTCCGCATCCCGGCCATGGTGATGAACATCGTGCCCCTGCGCGTGCCGGTCCGCCCGGGCGCGAGCCTGTCCGATCTCGCCCGGCAGGTCGCGGAGGAGCTGCGGACCCTCCGGCCCCACCTGCGCTACCGCTACGAGCAGCTCCGCCGGGATCTCCGCCTGATCGGCGGCGATCGGCGGCTGTTCGGCCCCGTGGTCAACATCATGCCGTTCGACTACGACCTGCGCTTCGCCGGGCAGCGCGCCGTCGCCCACAACATCTCCGCCGGCCCGGTCGAGGACCTGTCGATCGGCGTGTACGCCAGGTCCGACGGGCGCGGGCCGCGGCTCGACCTCGACGCCAACCCGGCCTGCTACAGCGCCGACGAGCTCGCGGCGCACCAGCGGCGCTTCCTCGGGTTCCTGGAGGCGCTCGCCGCCGCCCCCGAGCAGGCGATCGATCGCGCCGAGCTCGATCTCCCTCGAGCGCTTCATCGAGCCACCGCCCGGCGCGCCGAGGCCCAGCGCGCCGAGGCGCGACGCCCGGGCGCGGTGCTCGACGGGGGGCCGCTGCCCGCGCCGGCGCGCTGCGTGGTCGCGCAGATCGTCGAGCGCGCGCGCGAGCAGCCGGACGCGATCGCCCTGGAGCACGGCCCCGAGCGCGTGAGCTACGGCGCGCTCGAGGGCGCCGCCCGGCAGCTCGCGGCCCGGCTCGCGGCGCTCGGCGCGGGGCCGGACGCGCTCGTCGCGGTGCTCCTGCCGCGCGGCGTGCAGGCCGTCACCGCGATCCTCGGCGCGCTCTTCGCCGGCGCCGGCTACCTCCCGCTGGATCCGGGCGGGCCGAGCTCGAGGACCGCGGCGATCCTCGACGACGCCAGGCCGGCGCTCGTGGTCACGACGTCCGAGCACGCCGGGCTCCTGGCGGGCGATCACGCGACGCGCGTCGTGCTCCTCGAGGAGGTGACCTCCGACGCCCCGGCGGCGGCGCCGGTCCCGACGGCGGACGAGCACCTGGCCTATGTGATCTACACGTCCGGATCCACCGGCCGCCCGAACGGCGTCATGATCGACCGCGGCGCGCTGGCCCACTTCGTGGCGGCCGCGACGCACCGGTACGGCGTGCGGCGCGGTGACCGGGTGATGCAGTTCGCGCCGCTCCACTTCGACGCGAGCGTCGAGGAGATCTTCGTGACCCTGTGCGCGGGCGCCGCCCTGGTGCTGCGCACCGAGGAGATGCTCCAGTCCGTACCGCGGCTGCTCGACGCGTGCGCCGAGCGCGGGATCACCGTCCTCGACCTGCCGACGGCGTTCTGGCACGAGCTCGCCTACAGCGTCTCGACCGGCGCGGTGTCCCTCCCGCCCGGGGTGCGCACGGTCATCATCGGCGGCGAGGCCGCCCTGCCGGAGCGCGTCGCGCGCTGGCGCCGCGCGGTCGGCCCGCGCGCGCGGCTGCTCAACACGTACGGCCCCACCGAGGCGACCGTCGTCGCGGCCGCCGCCACGCTGAGCGGCGACGGCGCGGCGGGCGACGACGACGAGGTGCCGATCGGGACGCCGCTGCCCGGCGTGCGCGCGGCCATCCTCGACGCGCAGGGGCGGCCCTCGCCGGTGGGCGACGTGGGCGAGCTGCACCTGATCGGCCCCGGGCTCGCGCGGGGATACCTGGGGCGCCCGGAGCTCACCGCCGCGCGCTTCGTCGTCCTCGACCAGCTCGAGGGGCGCCCGCGCGCCTACCGCACCGGAGACCTCGTCCGCCAGCGCGACGACGGGCAGATGCTCTTCGTCGGCCGCGTCGACGACGAGCTCAAGATCAGCGGCCACCGCGTCGACCCGCTAGAGATCGAGGCCGCGCTCCTCCGCCACCCGTCCGTGCGCGAGGCGGCCGTCGTCGGGCACACGCCGGCGGACGGCGGAAAGCGCCTGTCCGCGTTCGTCGTCGCGGACGCCCCTGCCCCGACCGCGGCCGATCTGCGCCGGCACGCGCAGTCGCTGCTCCCCGCGGCCGCGATCCCGTCGGCCTTCGTGCTCACGGAGCGGCTGCCGCGGACGAGCTCGGGGAAGATCGACCGCAAGGCGCTGCGCGAGGCGGGCGACTTGCGCGAGACGCTGACCGACGCGGCCGTCGAGCCGCGCTCGGCCGCCACGTCGGCGCTCGAGCAGCGGGTGCTGCGCGTCTGGGAGCAGGTGCTCGGCGTGCGCGGCCTGTCGGCGGACGACGATTTCTTCGAGCGCGGCGGCCAGTCGCTGCAGACGATCCAGGTCGCCAACCGGCTCAGCGTCGACCTCGGGCGGGAGATCCCCGTCGCCATGGTGTTCCGCCACCCGACCGTCTCGGCGCTCGCGCGCGCGCTGGAGCAGGCGCAGGGCCCGGCGCAGGCGAGCGGCGGGCACCCCGTCGCCATGCTGGCCGACGCCGAGCTCCCCGACGACGTCGTGCCGCTGTCGCTCGCGTCGGCCGGTCCGCGCCGCCGCCCGCGGCAGGTCGTGCTCACCGGCGCCAGCGGGTTCGTCGGCGCGCACCTGCTGCACGAGCTCCTGACGCGGACGGAGGCGCAGGTGGTCTGCCTGGTGCGCGCCGAGAGCGCGGCGCACGCCGACGAGCGGCTCCGGCGCGCGCTGCTGAGCCAGCGGCTGCCCCTCGCCGGGTTCGACGCGCGGGTGCTCCCCGTGCCCGCGGACCTGGCGCAGCCTCGCCTCGGCCTGAGCGCCGAGCGGTTCAACCAGCTCGCCGCGGAGTCCGACGCCATCTACCACAACGCCGCGGTGGTCAGCGTGGTGCGCGACTACCGGAGCCTGCGCGCGGCCAACGTGCTCGGGACGCGCGAGGTGCTCCGGCTGGCCGCGGCGGCGCGCCCGAAGCCGCTGCACCACGTCTCGACGCTGGCCGTGGCCCCGCCCGTCGCCGCGAGCCCGGAGGTCCCCGAGGCGTTCGTGCCGCCGCACCCCGGCCTGCGCGACGGCTACCAGCAGAGCAAGTGGGCCGCCGAGCGCCTGGTGCAGCAGGCGGGCGAGCGCGGTCTCCCGGTCGCCGTGTACCGGCTCGGCCGCGTCGTCGGCGCGCCCGGCACGGGCCTCGTCAACGAGCAGGACCTCGTCTTCCGGCTGCTGCGGGCCGGCATCCCGGCCGGCCTCCTGCCCGATCTCGACGTGAGGGAGGTGTGGACGCCGGTCGACTACGTGGCGCGCGCGATCGTGCGGCTCTCGCTCGGCGATCGGGCGCCGCTCGCCGTGTACAACGTCGCGCCCGCGCCCGAGGTCCGGCTGACGGAGCTCTTCGACTGGGCGCGCGACTACGGCTACGCGGTCGAGCGGTGCCCTGTCCCGGCGTGGCGCGCGCGGCTGAAGGACGGCGCCGACGCCGCGGACAGCGCCACGCTGGCCTTCTTCGATCTGCAGCCGGGCGCCGAGGGCGAGGCGCCCTTCGGCCTCGGGCGCGTGCGCTGCGACAACGTGGCGCGCGGCCTCGCCGGCAGCGGCGTCGAGTGCCCGCCGATCGATCGCGCCCTGCTCCACCGCTACCTCGATCGCTGCGTCGAGCAGGGCCTGCTGCCGCCCCCTTCGAACCGGGGGCAGGCCGGGCCGCGCGCCCGGTGACCGCGGATCACGAACACGACCCCTGACCCAGGAGAACGACGACGATGGACACACAGACGCTCGACGCCGCCGACCGCAACTCCGGAGGCGAGCTGCCGCGAAGGGCGGCCGCGAACCTGCGGCTCGACCGCTCGAACGAGCTCCTCGAGGAGGCGCGCCGGCTCATCCCGGGCGTCACCCAGTCGCTCATGAAGCGGCCCGAGATGTTCGCGCCCGGCTCTTTCCCCGTGTACCTCGAGGGCGGCGAGGGCGCGCTGGTGCGCGACGTCGATGGCAACCAGTACATCGACTACATCTGCGGCCTCGGGGCCAACACGCTGGGGCACAACCACCCCGCGGTCGTCGACGCCATCCGCCGGCGGCTCGACCGGGGCATCCTGCACTCGCTGCCGACCGAGGTCGAGATCAGCGCCACGCGCGATCTCGTCGCGCTGATCCCGGGCGCGGAGATGGCGCGGTTCTTCAAGACCGGCGCCGACGCGACGTCCGCCGCCGTCCGGCTCGCGCGCCACGTGACCGGCAAGGAGAAGGTCGTCGCCATCGGCTACAACGGCTGGCACGACCACTTCATGTTCGACACCCCCGGCGTCCCGGCGGCGCTGCGCGAGTACACGCTCCGCATGCCGCTCATGGCCGAGGCCGACGAGCAGCCGCTGCTCGATCTGATCGCGAGCAGGGGGAACGAGATCGCCCTGGTGCTGCTCTCGCTGCCCTACAAGCGGTGCGTCTCGGCGGAGTTCCTGCGCAAGGTGCGCGAGGCGTGCCGCGCGAGCGGCGTGCTCTTCGTCCTCGACGAGGTGGTCACCGGCTTCCGGCTCGCGCGCGGCGGAGCCCAGGAGTACTACCGGATCGAGGCTGATTTCGTGTGCCTCTCCAAGGGCATCGCCGCGGGCATGCCGCTGTCGGCGATCGCCGGGCCACGCGCGGTGATGAGCCGGCTGTCGGAGCTGCAGGTGTCGACGACGTTCGGCGGCGAGATGCTCTCGCTCGAGGTGTGCCGGGCAGCGCTGCGCGAGTACCGCGAGACCGACACCATCGCGCGGCTCGCCTCGCTCGGCAGGCGGCTGAAGGCGGGCATCAACGAGCGCGCCGAGGAGGCCGGCTCCCCGCTGCGCGTTGTCGGGTACGACGCGATCCCGTTCTTCCTCTTCGCCGAGGACCTGGCGGTCCACACGAAGCGCATGGAGCACTTCGTCGGCGCGATGGCGAGGCGCGGCGTGCTGCTCCGCCGGGACGTCAACTTCATCAGCGGCGCGCACACCGAGGCGCAGATCGATCACACGATCGACGCGGCGCGCGACGCGCTGCTGGAGCTGGCGAGCCGCGGCGTCGTCGAGCGCGGCGCGGGCGCGAAGGCCCAGAGCTGAGCCCGCGGCCGTGCTGAACGCTCGCTCCGAACGGCGCCTCCTGTTCCTCATCGCGGCCGTCCAGTTCGTCAACCTGCTCGACTTCATGGTGGTCATGCCGCTCGGGCCGGACTTCGCTGTCGCCCTCGGCATCCCGATGTCCGACATCGGCCTGATCGGCGGCAGCTACACCGCGGCGGCGGCGGTCTCGGGGGTCGCCGGCGCGTTCTTCCTCGACCGCTTCGACCGGCGCCGCGCGCTCGCGATCGCGATGCTCGGCCTCGTCCTCGGCACGGCCGCGGGCGGCCTCGCCACCGGGCTGCCGAGCCTCCTCGCGGCGCGCGTGCTCGCCGGCGCCTTCGGGGGGCCCGCGACCTCGATCGCGTTCTCCATCGTCGCGGACGCGATCCCGCCGGAGCGGCGCGGCAAGGCGATGGGCGTCGTGATGGGCGCCTACTCGCTCGCCGCGGTGCTCGGGGTGCCTGCGGGCCTGGAGCTCGCGCGCCGCGGCGGCTTCCAGCTCCCGTTCTTCGCCGTCGCGGCGCTCGGGCTGACCGTCGCGGGGCTCGCGCTCCTGCTCCTCCCCTCGATGCGCGGGCACCTCGCCGGGGCGCGGGCGCCAGGGACCGCCCTGCGCGAGCTCCGGGCGCTCGTCGCCCGCCCGCTCGTGCTGCTCTCGTACTCGGCCACGGCGGCCATGACGATGGCGTCGTTCCTCGTCATCCCGAACATCTCGGCCTACGTGCAGCACAACCTCGGCTATCCGCGCGAGCGGCTCGGCCTGCTCTACCTCGTGGGCGGCGCGCTCACCTTCGTCGTGATGCGCACCGCGGGCGCGCTGATCGATCGCGTCGGCGCGTTCCGCACGAGCACGGCCGGGGCGGCGGTGCTCGTGACCGTCCTCTACGCCGGGTTCCACTCGTACGTGCCGGGCCTCCCCGTGCTCGTCGTCTTCGTCGCGTTCATGACGGGGACGGCGATCCGCAACATCTCCTACAGCGCGCTCGCGTCGAAGGTGCCGCTCCCCGCCGAGCGGGCGCGCTTCGGATCCATGCAGTCGGCCCTGGAGCACCTCTCGTCGGCGCTCGCCGCGTTCCTGTCGGCCCGGCTGCTGCACGAGCTCCCCGACCAGCGCCTCGACGGCATGCACGCCGTGGCGGCGCTGGCGATCGCCTTCACGCTGGCGTCGTCGTCGCTGCTCTTCTTGATCGAGCGCCGCGCGGCGCTCGCCCCGTCGAGCGGCGCCGGCGCCGCGCGCGTGGCGCACGGCCGGGGCTAGCACGCGAGGCCTCGGGCGCTGGCACGGCGGTGGTACCATCGCCCGGTCGTCGTGGAGCTCCGACCTGACGCCGTCATCGCGGACAAGCTGCACCTTCTGAGGCCCCTCGGGCAGGGCGGGATGGGGGTCGTGTGGGCGGCGCGGCACCTCGCCCTCGACACCGACGTCGCGGTGAAGTTCATCCGGCCCGAGCGGGCGGCCGCGAATCCAGCGCTCGTCGCGCGTTTCCAGAGGGAGGCGAGGGCCACGGCGCGGATCGCGCACCCGCACGTGGTGCAGGTCATGGACTACGGCGCCGTCGACGGCGCCGTGCCGTACCTCGTGATGGAGCTCCTGCGCGGGTTCTCGCTCGCGGAGCTCCTCGAGCGCGGCGGCCGCCTCAGCTTCGCCACCGCGAGGTCGCTCTTGCAGCAGGTCGGCAGCGCGCTCGAGAGCGCCCACGAGCACGGCATCGTGCACCGCGACATCAAGCCCCACAACGTCTTCATCACGGAGGGGGGCAAGGGCTACCCGCTCTTCGTCAAGGTGCTCGACTTCGGCGTCGCGAAGCTGGCGGGCGACGCGGCGGCGCCGTCGGCGAACCCGGCGCTCACCGAGACCGGGGTGGTGATCGGATCGGCGCCCTACATGAGCCCCGAGCAGCTCGAGGGGAGCAAGGACGTCGATCTCCGCTCCGATCTCTGGTCGCTGGGCGTCGTCGTCTACGAGACGTTGACCGGCGCGCAGCCGTTCCAGGGCAGCTCGTTCGTCGCCGTGGGCGCGGCGGTCCTGAAGGGGAAGTTCCGCCCCGCCACCGAGCAGAGGCCGGGCCTGCCGCCGTCGATCGACGACTGGTTCGCCAAGGCGCTCTCCGTCGATCCGAGCTGCCGATTCCAGTCGGCGCGCGAGATGGTCGAGGCCTTCCTCGCCCTGGAGGCGCCGATCGTGGAGGTCGACGCGCTCGCTGGCCGCCATCACCCTGTAGCGTTCGCCACGACTGTGGCCGCGCCGGTCGATCTCCGGGGCGCGCCGCACGGCGCGGGCGAGCCCGCGAGAGGGCCTGCGATCTCGGGCGCAGACGAGCTCGCGAGCGAGCCTGCGGCCTCGGGCTCGGACGAGCTCGCGAGAGGGCCTGCGATCTCGGGCGCAGACGAGCTCGCGACCTCGGGCGCCCCTGCGACAGCGAGTTCCGTCGCCGACGCCGCGGCCGGCCACACGGCGCTTCACGCGCCCGTCGCGGAGCGGCCCGCGGCGCGGGGCCCCTCGGGCGCGCGCGCCCTCCGCCTCCGTCGCGCCGTGCCGCTCGCCGCCGCCTGTGCGGCGGGCGCGGGGGTGTACCTCTTCCTGCGCCCGCCGCCGGCCGCGTCGGGCGGATGCCCGGCCGGCATGGTCCTCATCGACGACGCCGAGTTCCAGATGGGCTCCGACGCCGACGCGGAGACGCCGAGCGACGAGACGCCGCGGCACGGCGTGACCGTGAAGGCGTTCTGCCTCGACGTCACCGAGGTCACGGTGAAGGCCTACTCGGACTGCGAGGCCTGCGGGCGCCCGCTGCGAACCGTCGAGTCGGAGGGGCTCACGCCGAACGGCCGCACCTTCTGGAGCCAGTTCTGCAACGGCCCCGCGGCGCCGGACCACCCCATCAACTGCGTCGACTGGTACCAGGCGAAGGCGTACTGCGCCGCCTCCGGCAAGCGGCTGCCCACCGAGGCGGAGTGGGAGCTCGCGGCGCGCGGCAAGGACGCCTGGACCTACCCCTGGGGCCACGCGCCCCCCTCGGGCGAGCGCCTCAACGCCTGCGGGGCGGAGTGCAGCCAGATGCTGACGGAGCGGCTCGAGAAGGTCGGTAAGGGGCCGTGGCCTCGCATGTACGGCGACGACGACGCGGCCCCGGCGACAGCCCCCGTCGGGCGATCGCCGGCGGGGAGATCGCCTGCCGGCGCCCTGGACCTGGCCGGCAACGTCTGGGAGTGGACCGAGAGCCACTATTGCCCCTACGACAGGGACGACTGCGACGACTCCCGCCGCGTGCTCCGCGGCGGCGGGTGGGACACGGTCGAGGGCCAGTACGTGCGCTCCGCCCACCGCCGCCCGAGCGCCTCCACGGCGCGCGGCTGGAGCATCGGCTTCCGCTGCGCCAAGGCCCCTTAGCTCTGCGGGTCAGAGATCCTGCAGGACATCTGCGGCAGGCTGCACCCTACCGCCCCCTTGTCTCGACACGAGAACCCAGAATCTCTTCCGGTGTTTCATCGACGATATGCGAACAGGTCCTCGTCGCGATTGTCGTCCCATAGACTCCCGCTTCCATGGCCAGAATAGATTCCGGACGATAGTAGGCCCACGGATGCCGGCTGTTGTAGTCCGATGGAACGTCCGAGCCGCGCCCGTCCGACCTCCTGGCCAATCGAACAAACGACGTCAAGTCAAGCTGAGCTATAAGCTTGTCGATCGGATCGACCGTATCGAGACCCAAAAATGGGGCACCGACACGGGTGTCCAAGTTCAACCCAGGGTTCCTCGGAACGATCGCATCGATCGCGTCCCGATCCAGCACCCAATCGTATCTATATTCCGTTCCACCTTGCCCGGCGGCGCATTGCGCAAAAGACACCGGACGCGCGATCGGACATACTCCCAGCACAGCCTCGGCCGATAGGCCTGCAAGCGTGACCGCCCCGTGCAGCTCAACATTCCCATCCCGGTCCACGCGGAAGC
Organism: Sorangium sp. So ce406; assembly: GCF_051474675.1. Taxonomy (NCBI): domain Bacteria; kingdom Pseudomonadati; phylum Myxococcota; order Polyangiales; family Polyangiaceae; genus Sorangium; species Sorangium sp. So ce406. The sequence goes on from NZ_CP150340.1 coordinate 5,449,734, forward strand.
CTTTGATCCGGTTCGCCCGGAAAAATGCTCGACCGCCTTCGGTCTGAACGGCTGTCATGCCCGTCATCCAGTTCGGCTCGGACTGGTCGCTGTACACACGCTCCCGGCTGTCGAAGGTGTAGACAAAGGTGGACGAACATTCAAGGGGAGACACTCCAAGCAATCGATCGCGCCGAAAATAAAAGGCCTGACCATCGTCACAGCGCACACAATCGAACGTCTCGCCGGGAAATCTGGCCATCAACTCGCTCGGCGACTCTGCGACCAGGTAATCTCGATCGCTCGAAGTGTGCACCCTCGTTGCACCGCCAACAGTCGTGATGAGCTCAATCGCGCTGAGGCGAATGTACCCACACACACGCATCGAGCTCTTCAAGAATGGAACTTCCACGAGCGGCTCATCCCCTTGGATGACGCTTGACAAGGACTCGATCTGGCGACTTTCCAGGTAACGTCGTCCATGAAGCTCATTGAGGAGGGTCCCCTTCTCCTCCTGCAATAAAAATTCGATGGCGCCAGACCGAATATGAAGAGGCGGACGGTTGCCCGATGAAAATGGCAGCGTGATGAAGGTCATCTGTGGTCCTCTTGAAAATTCCAGGGGCCAGGCATCATTGGGAACATGGCGTCCGCAACGTCAATCCTGCTGGTTCCCGCACCTGCCGTTCGAGGCTGCGCAACCGGAAACGTCGGAATTTGCGTTGAACTCTCTCTCCGGCTCCCTCGCAGGGCTCCTGGTGGGTGGAACCAGGCGCGATCACTCCCCTCCCTGTGTGCGCTTTCGGAACCGCAGCAGCTTGCCGCGCGAGACGCCGAGCCGCTCCGCGGCCGACGTCAGGTTGCCCCCGGCGGCCGCAAGGGCGGACTCGACGCGCTCCTGCGTGAGCGCTGTCTTCTGGTCGTCCGGCGCCTTCCCCAGCACCTCCTCGAGCGCCCACAGCCGCAGCCCGGGCTCGTGATCGAGGCGGCGCACCGCCGCGAGGGCCGCGTCGAGCCCGCGCACGTTGCTCGGCCAGGGATCGAGCAGCAGCCGCTCCACGGCCTCGACCTCGACCGCCTCGGCCGGGAGCGCGACGCCCGCGCGCCGCGCGAGCTCGCACGCCACGCTGAAGAGGTCCTCGCGCCGCTCGCGGAGCGCCGGCACGTGGATGCGCGCCATCGCGAGCCGCGCGAACAGGTCGCGCCGGAACGCCCCGCGCGCCACCATGTCCTCGAGGTCCCGGTGGGTCGCGGCGACGACAAGCACGTTCACATGGACCGGCCGCTGCGCCCCGACCGGCAGCACCTCGCGGTTCTCCAGCAGCCGCAGGAGCTTCGCCTGGAGATCGAGGTCGAGGTCGCCGATCTCGTCGAGGAACAGCGTCCCGCCGTCGTGGGCCACGACGATCCCGGGCGCGGCGCTGCGCGCGTCCGAGAAGGCGCCCGCCACGTGACCGAACATCTGGGACTCGAAGACGCCGCGGGCGACGCCGGCCACGTTCACCGCCGCGAACGGCGCCGCGCGCCCGAGCGCCGCCGCCGCGGCGCGCGCGACGAGCTCCTTGCCCACGCCGGTCTCCCCCTCGATGAGCACGTTGCCGGGGCGGCTCCGCGGCAGGCCTGCGAGCGGCTGCGCGACGGCGCGCAGCCCGTACGGGCCGACGAGCCCGCCCACGGGCGGCGCCGGATCGAGGGGGCCGTGGAGCTCCTCGCGGAAGACGAAGAGGATGCGCCCGAGCCTCAGCACCGCGCCGTCGTCGAGCGGCGTGAGGTCGCGCGGCGCGAGCCTCGATCCGTTCACCCACGTGCCGTTGCGCGACCCGACGTCCGCGACGCGCAGCGCGCCGCCGGCGCGATCGATCCGCAGGTGCCTGCCGGACACCTCCTCGTCGGCGAGGCCGCGCTCGGCGAGCCACGCGCGGCCGATGACGCTCCCGGAGTCGGGCAGCGCGAACGCCATGGGCCGCGGGAAGGCGCACACCAGCGCCGGCCGCCGCCGCCCGGCCTCGGGCCGCACCGGGCTCCGGTGCTCGCTGGTGCTCGGCACGTCCTTCGCCATGCTTCTCGCAGGGTGCCATGCGCCTCCGGAGCGTGGAAGCGCCGCGCCGAGGGCGGTGAAGTGCCGCGCCGAGGGCGGTGAAGCACCGCGCCCAGGGCGGCGAAGCACCGCGCCCAGGGCGGCGGCGCCGTCGTTCGCGCGGAGCGGTGCCGTCGGTCGCCTGGAGAGGAGCGCAGCGTCAGCGCCTCAGAGAGGCCGCCCGTCGAGCCCGCACATCGGGTCGCCCGGGTTCGTGCACGCGGGCCCCGAGGGCCTGACCTGCGGCTGCGGGCCCGGCGCCGCGGGCCCCGGCGCCGCAGGCCGGGCGAGCGCCTCCCGCAGGCGGGTGAGCGCGCCCTCGTACGCGCGGAGCGCGCCCTCGTCGGTGCCCGCCGCCCTCGCGCGCGCCGCCGCGATCCGGGCCGCCGCCGCGGCCTCGGTCCGCCGCCCCTCGGCGGCCCAGGCGGCGAGGTCGGCGTGCCGCTGATCGAGCGCCGCGAGCCTCTCGAGCGCGTCGAGCCGCGCCTCCAGCGCGTCGAGCGCGTCCCCGAACGCCCGCAGCCTGTCGTGGTCCAGCGCCCGCGGATCGAGGGCATTCCGCGCCGCCTCCGCGGTCGCGCGCGCCTCCTCGGCGTCGCGGGCGAGGGGCCGGCCGCGCAGCGCCGCGTGGCGCCGGTCGAGGGCCGCGAGCGCGGCCGCCCTCGCGCTCTCGCGCTCCTCTGCCAGCGCCGCCTGTGCGTCGCGGAGCTGCCGGGCTTCCCGCTCCAGGCCTGCCACGTGCTGCGCGACCCCGTACGCGGCCGCCGCGCCGCCGCACAGCGCGAGGCCGAGCGCGGCGGCGAGCGCGTGCACCAGGCCGCGGCGACGGCCCTCGGCGCGCGCGCGGACGACGGCCAGCTCGTGCGCGCGCGCCGCGTTGTCGGCCTCGAGGCGCGCCTTCGCCTCGGCCTCGATGCGCGCGACCTCGAGCGCCGCCCGCGCCCGCGCTCCCGCGCGCGCCTCCGCTTCGGCCTGCTCCCGCTCGCGCCGCGCCCGCGCCTCTTCCTCGGCGGCGGCCCGCGCCGCCTCCGCCGCGCGCCGCCGCGCCTCCGCCTCGCGCTGCTCGCGGGCCTGCTGCTCGCGCGCCCTCGCGCGCTGGAGGTGCTCCTGCCGCACGCGTTCCTCCTCGAGCTTCGCGAGCTCCGCGAGCGAGAACGTCACGGAGGTGTCGGGGGTATTTCGGGTCATCATCGACATCGGGGCTCCTCTCCGAGCGCCGCCCGTTGCACCCCGTGTGCCGACGATATCCGATGTAAATTCGATAATTTACGGTCGCAATTCAGCCCGGATCCGCGATCGCGATCGCGCCGGGCGGCGCCGGGCGCGATCGCGATCGCGCGGCGGGCCCGGGTCGATCGCGGGACCCGCTCGTGGAGCCCCGTGCCCCGGCGTCGGGGCACACGCACGTCACGGGGCGCTCACGGCCCGGGCGGCGGCAGCGCGGCGTCGGCGGGCGCGACGCCGGCGGCGACCACGGGGTAGCGCTGGCCGTCGCGCGTGCCGGCCGCCTGCGTGACGAACAGCAGCGAGAACCCGGGGTGGGCGGTCACCCACGGCGCGCGCGGCGCGAGCGTGGACGACGCGCCGAACACCGGCGCCGCGGCGCGCTGGAGCGGGCCGTCGTGACCGAAGCGGGCGGCCATGCCGATCGCGGAGCGCCCCGCCCGGTCGCGGCCCGCATAGTAGACGCGCAGGATCGGACGGCCGGCGGCCGACATGGCGAGCAGCGGGGCGGGATCGAGGACGGCGGCGCCGTCGAACGGCGCGTCGTCGGCCTCGGGCGCGCCGTCGTCGGGCAGCGACGCCGGGGCGAGCGCGGGGCCGCTGCCCACGCGCTCCCAGGCGAGGCCGTCGTCGCTGCGCGCTTCCCCGATCGAGGACGCGCCCGCGTCGCCGGCGACCTCGTAGAACATGCGGAACGATCCGTCGGGCAGGCGGACCACGCCGGGGCTCGCCGGGACCGCGCCGCGCTCCCAGCCCTCTCCGGACGCGAGCGGCGCGAGCACCGGCGCCGGCTCGCGCGCGAAGGCGATGCCGTCGGCGCTGCGCGCGAGGCCGATGCCGCCGGCCGCCGCGTAGTAGAGCCAGATCTCGCCGTCCACGAGGAGCGCCGAGGGCGCGGCCACGGCGCCGCCCTCCCAGGCGAGCTCCGACGCGAAGACCGTCGTGGAGCGCCGCGCGAACGAGCGGCCGTTCTCGGCGTCGTGGCGGACGATGGCGTTTGGCGGGGCCAGCGGCTCCGGCGGGGCGTCGTCGGGGGCGCCCTCGGCGCGGAGGGTGGCGGCGAAGAAGCCCGCGGCCGCGGCCGTGGACGGGTCGCCGTCGAGATCGACGACCGAGGCGTCGCGCACGAGGCGCTCGTCGTCGTTCATCACGTGCGGGGCCACCCTGGAGCTGCCCAGCTCCGCCTGAACGATCTCCCGGAACGGGCCTGCGCCGGCGTTCGGCAGGCTGCCCTCGTCGCCTCCCTCGGAGGGGAGCGTCGCGCAGGAGGCGAGCGGCCACAAGGCCGCGCACAGGGCGAGCGGTCGCACGAGGCGCAGCGGCACGCGCGGACCGGGCCGCCCTGGCGCCCGAGGGCGTGCATCTCGACGTTCACGGAACGGCATGTGGGTTGATCCTACAGTCTCCGGTGCGGCGGAGGTCTGGCCGCGCTGCCCCGCCCCCGGCGAGGGGGCTCGTGGCGCGGGGTCGGGACGGGGCCCCACCGGACCCGATGAGCCCGCTCTGCTCCCGAGGTGAGACACCTGTCGGGCTCGGACATCGGTCCTTTCCCTACCCCGACCCCGCGCCACGAGCCCCCTCGCCAGGGCCCCACACGGCGCCGTTGAGCCCCGTACCGACATCGGCATCACGCTTGCTAAGCGCTCACAAACTCACTCGAAAACGCGCCCGCCGAAATCACATGAGGCGTCGCATCTTTCACGGGTTCATCCCCTCGGATTTACAAATCTTAACGAGCCATAAATCGTCACGTTACTTTCGGAAGCTATGAGACGGCCGCCGCACGCCCGCCTCGCGCCCCGCCAGGATCCCGCAGGCGAGGTGCGGTAGACCGAAGCAGGCATCGGGGCAGACATCGGCGTGCACCGAGTACGCCTGTCGGATTCATGCGTGGCAGTTGCCGACGGTGTGCCAGCACACTATCAGCTTGACAACGCAGCACAGCAACGCGAGATTTCGACGCGACGCGCCCCTCGTCACCAGCGACGGATCGGCGGGTCCGCATCGTTCTCCCTTCCCGAGCTGACATCGCAGCAGGCGTACGGGGGAGACATCGTCGCGGGCGCCGGTACGGATGCGGCAGCTTCGAACTATGGGGGACGAGCCGCGGGAACAGCATCGCTCCAAGAGGGTGGACGAGGAGCAACAAGCACGGTCGAGCTGGTTTCGAGCTCGTTTCCCGGCGTGTTCCAGCCAGATGCCAGAGTGAACCGATCAATCAAAACGAGCTGTGCCCTTGACAGAGGAGTCCACAGCAAGAATGCTCTCCCGGCCTGAAAGGGTCGCAGTCTCCGATTCAAGGACGAATGGATCTTCTCATGAAGATAACAATCTTGAACCAGGCCAACGACGAGACCGACAGCCTTCGATGGCTGAAGCGGCTGAAGCACTGGCTATGGGACAAAGACATACACCTTGAGAGGACCGGGCCGCAGCTCATCATCCTCGGCGTCCTGTCCGCCGCGGCGGTCGTCACGGAGCTCGCCTACCACCACAACGCGGCTGCGCTCCTCGAGACCCTGCGCGCGAAGAGCATGGTGGTCTTCTACAACGTGCGAGAGGTCGCGCTCTCCGACGTGGAGGCGCCGATCGCCGCCTGGATCATCGCCGCCGCCGTGGTGCGCATCGTGTTCGGGGCCATCGTCGGGATCGCCGACATCGCGTTCTACCGGAAGATCACGGGCAAGCCGTTCGACTGGGAGGCGATGATCAACGTCTCCGTGGTCAACGTCGTGTTCCTCCTGACCACGCTGCTCACCTTCACCAATCCATCGGTCGACAGGCTGCTGGAGCACTACGCGAGCATGCTGAGCGCCGTCCCCACGATCGTGGATCTGAACGGCCCGCTCGCGCTCATCGTCGCATGCTACCTCGCCGACTTCTGTTATTACTGGTCACACCGGTGGAGCCACAAGATCCGCTTCTTCTGGAACCTCGGCCACGTTAACCACCACCGCTCGCGCAACCTGTCGCAGCTCACGCAGGCGGTCGACCCCCAGTCGTACCTCCTGGACGTGGCCGGGGGCAAGGTGTTCGTCCTGCTGCTGCTGCCCGTGCTGACGAAGCTCTTCTCGCTCGATTTCCGCGACGGCGGCTGGGCCCTCGTCGTGCTGGTGCTGATCGACGCCTGGACCAACCCGTCCCACTCCGTGGTCCTGTCCTACGCCGAGATCAAGTCCCCGTTCCTGAGGATGTTCCGATCGGTGCTCGTCACGCCCGGGGTGCACTTCACGCACCACTCGAGGGAGGACGACCACAACATCACGGACGGCTGCAACTTCGGCGCGCGGTTCACCCTCTGGGACAGGGTGTTCGGAACCTATGTCGAGCCGCCGCAGTACATCCCTGAGACCGGGCTCTACGGCGACGACTCGGACTATTGCCGCACCCCGCTGCGGTTCATCTTTTACCCCTACCTCAGGATGTTCAAGGAGCTTCAGCAGAACCACCCGCGGCACTGGCCGGCGATCGTGTTCGGCTCGACATCCTATCACCCGCCGGTGCCCGTGAAGTCCAAGTACTGATCGGACCGCCGGGCCCCTCGCACGCCGGCGCCTGTGCTCGTCAGGGGTGACGGTCGGCCGGCAGAGAGCAGGGCCTCAGCGTCCCGGATGCGAGGTCGAGCGACCCGCGCGCAAGGTCCGGCCTGACGCTCACCCGGGTCGCCCTGCAGCACCTGCGCGTCGGTTCGCGATGAAGCTTTCGCAAGGAGCCTCCATGTTGCAGCTCAAGGATCGCAAGAGCGGCATTCTCATCCTGTGCATCGGTTTCTTCGTCTTTGGCCTCCTGAGCACGGTCATCGGCGTCACGATACCGAACATAAAGCAGGAGTTCGACATATCGAACGAGCAGGCCGGCCTGATCTTCGTCTACTGGTCGGTCGGCACGTTGCTCGGGTCCTACATCGGAGGGAGGGTCTACCACGCCGCGAGGACGAAGACGCTGTTCACGGCGACCGCGGTCACGTCGATCGTCTGCCTCGTCCTGCTCTACGGCGAGCAGGACCTGCTCCGCTACAAGCTGTACATCTTCCTCGTATCGCTGTCGGGGAGCGTCTTCTTCACCGCGGGGCACGCGACCGCCGCCCACGTGAGCATCAGCAACAGGGCGTCGACCCTGAGCTTCATGGATTTCGCCGTCAGCCTGGGCAACCTGTCGACGCCGTTCCTGGTGAACTACCTCGTCTCGTCGGACGGCTGGGTGAGGAACGACTGGCGCCTCGTCTTCGTGATCGCCACGGCGCTCCTCGTCGTCGTCGTCGGGCTGTCGCTCACCACGAACCTCGACGCGCTGGACGCGGTGAGGAGCACCGCCGCCGGCAGGAGCGACCATCTCTCGGCGCTGGCCCACCCGATGGTCCTCGTGCTCATGATGGCGAGCCTGTTCCTGCACGCCACCGAGTGGGGCCACAGCGTATGGTTCGTCACGTATGCCCATGAGGTCGTGGGGCTCTCCCCCGAGCAGGCACGAGAGACCTTCAGTCTGTTCCTGATCGGCATGGCCTCGTCGCGCCTCCTGGCGAGCTGGCTCACGTGGCTCTTCCGGCCGATGACCCTGATGGCGGCGCTCATCGCGATCGCGACCGTCGCCGCCGTGTCGATATCCGACTACCAGGACTACTACGCCCTGCGCGTCCTGAACTTCATGTTCGGCTTCGGCATCGGGGCGCTGTTCCCGCTGCTCCTCGGGCTGTCGATGGATCGTGCGCCCGCTCAGGCCCAGCTCCTGTCGAGCGCCGGCCTGATGGCGGGCACCCTGGGCGCGAAGGGCGCGTCGTACACCATCGGCCTCTTCGCGGACCAATCATCGCTCGGCGAGTCGTACAGGTACGTGTCATGGACGACGATCGCGCTGCTCGGCAGCGTGCTGACGTTCCTGTCGTTTTACTCGAAGTTCCCGAAGCTCAAGGCCACCGCGGCGGCGCTCGTCCCGGCGGGCGGCGACGCGCCCCTCGGCGTCGCGCAGGGCCAGCCCGCGGCACCGCAGGGCGAGGGTGGAGGCGCGCCGGTCCAGTTCGAGTTCGATTTCCGTCCGCCGACGCACGCCGCATCGGGCCCCCTCGTCAGGCTCAGGGGAGCGCTCGGTTACCTCCTCGGGAACGAGCCCTCGCGCCCGGAAGCGCCCGATCGAGGCGACCCGCGCTATCGCCTGCTGGATGTGGAGCTGAAGAGAGACTTCGAGGAGCTGTTCAGGGACAGGCGACGACTCACGCGGGAAGAGGCGCTCCGGTTCCTGAACGACGCGTGGAGCAGGTACCCCACGATGAAGGAGCTCTACCCGAGCCCCGCGGAGATGGTGAACGCAGGATGGCAGGACATGGCCCCGAAGACGACGCAATTTCCCGAGACCAGGACGCTCAACGCACACCATTCCAGACCGGGGGTTCTTCGCTCGTGAAAGACGAATCCACAAACAGGAACGTTCTTGCCATCAACATCCTGGTCGTCGCGCTCATCGTCGGCGGCATCGCGATCCAGAGCCTGTTCTACTCCGTCCAGCCCGAGGAGCAGGCCGTGATCACCCGCCTCGGCACGGTCATCGGCCAGACCGGGCCTGGGCTCCACTTCAAGGTGCCCTTCGGCATCGACAGGGTGCAGAAGGTCCCCACCGAGCGCGTCCTCAAGCAGGAGTTCGGGTTCCGCACCGCGGTCGGCAAGGAAGGCGGCCCGAGCAGCTACGTCACCGAGGGGTACGAGGAGGAGCGCCAGATGCTCACGGGGGATCTCAACATGATCGAGGTCTCCTGGGTGGTGCAATACAACATCCAGGGCCCCGTGAAGTACCTCTACCAGATCGAGGATCCGGAGCGCGTCCTGCGGGAGGTCTCCGAGTCGGTGATGCGGCGCATCGTCGGCAACCGCATGAGCAGCGAGGTGCTCACCACCGCGCGCGTCGACATCTCGGACGAGGCGCAGGCCGAGATCCAGCAGGCGATGGACCGCTACGACGCCGGCATCCGCATCAAGCGGGTGGAGCTCCAGGACGTGCTGCCCCCCGAGCGGGTGCGCCCGGCGTTCAATGAGGTCAACGAGGCTCGCCAGGAGCGCGAGCGGATGAGCAACGAGGCGATGAAGCAGAAGAACCAGTCGATCCCCAGGGCCCGCGGCGAGGCGAAGCGCATCGTCGCGGAGGCCGAGGCGTACGCCGTCGAGCGCATCAACCGCGCCAAGGGCGAGGTGGCGCGGTTCGACGCCATCCTCAAGGAGTACCGCCTCGCGCCGGAGGTGACCCGCAAGCGGCTCTACCTGGAGGCCATCCAGGAGGTCGCGCCCAAGGCGGGCAAGATCATCGTCGTGCAGGAAGGATACGCCAAGCCGCAGTCCTTCTATCACATGAACGATCAGTCGGGAGGCACCCAGTGATGAGCTCGAAAGTCGCAGGCCTCGGCGCCTTGATCGCCCTCCTCTTGATCACCGTCTACTCCGCGGCCTTCACGGTGGGGGAAGCCGAGCAGGCCTTCATCATCCAGTTCGGGCAGCTCAAGGGCGAGGCGATCACAACGCCCGGCCTCCACTGGAAGTGGCCGTTCGTGCAGGAGCTCCGCCGCCTGGACAGGCGCCTCCTGACCTGGGAGGGCGACGTCGAGCAGATCCCGACCCTCGGCCGCGAGTTCATCCTGATGGACGCCACGGTTCACTATCGCATCGCCAACCCGCGCCTGTTCCTGGAGAGCGTGCGCGACGAGCGCGGCGCCCAGAGCCGCATCGACGACATCCTCAACGCCGTCGTGCGCGACAAGGTCTCCGGCGCGAAGCTCGAGGAGATCATCCGCTCCTCCGACTGGCAGGTCCACTCCCAGCCGATGGAGGATGGGATCGTCACCGAGCGCGACGCGACCGTGGATCTCGCGCCCCGCAGGGGTCGCCAGGAGCTGGAGCGGGAGATCCTCGAGGCCGCCCAGGCGCATGTGCCCAGCTACGGCATCGAGCTGCAGGACGTCCACATCAAGCGCGTCAACTACATCGACAGCGTCCGCCAGCAGGTGGAGAGCCGGATCATCGCCGAGCGCCAGAGCATCGCCGAGAGGTTCCGCTCCGAGGGCCGCGGCCGCAGCGAGGAGATCCTCGGTGAGATGCAGAAGGAGCTCCAGGCCATCCGCTCCGAAGCCGTGCGAAAGGCCGAGGAGATCCGCGGCGCAGCCGACGCCCAGGTCACTCAGATCTACGGCCGGGCTTACGGCCAGGACGCCGAGTTCTACGGCTTTCTCAAGACCCTGGAGGCTTATCGGCAGACCGTGGGCGCCAACACCTCTCTGATGTTCAGCGCCGACTCCGACTTCTACCGTTACCTGGAGTCGGTCCGAGGGAAATAGTCACCGGGCCGTGAAGCCCCCGTCGACGAGGAGGGTGGTCCCGGTGATGAGCGAGGCGGCGGGCGACGCGAGGAAGACCACCGCGCCCGCCACGTCGACGGGCTCGCCGACGCGTCCCAGGGGGATCCTCGACAGGAGATCGTCTCGAAAGGCCTCGTCCTTCAGCCATTTGACGGTGCCCGGCGTCCGGATGAACGTCGGGGCGACCGCGTTGACGTTGATGCCGTACCTGGCCCACTCGACCGCGAGGCATCTGGTCAGGTGCGCGATCCCCGCCTTGGTCATGCAGTAGACCGACTCGGTCGGTAGACCGACGAACCCCGCCTGCGAGCTCAGGTTCACGATCTTGCCGCTGCGGTTCTCGATCATCGTCCGCCCGACCTCCTGGCTCACGAAGAACGTGCCCTTGAGGTTGACCGAGACGGTGAGATCGAAATCCTCTTCGGTCACGTCTTCGGCGGGGTTCGGCGGGCCGATCCCGGCGTTGTTGACCAGGACGTCGATGCGGCCGAAATGGCGGATCGCTTCGGCCACCGCGCTCTTGATCTCCGACGTGCGCGTCACATCCATTTGCAGCGGGAGCGCGCGCCGGCCGAGGGCGCGGATGGCCTCGGCGAGCTCCCCGGCCGAGCCGGCGTCGCGCAGGCCGAGCGCGACGTCGGCGCCGGCGTGCGCGAGGGCGAGCGCACACGCGTTCCCGAGGCCTCGGGCGGCCCCGGTGACGAGCGCTATTTGCCCCTTCAGATCGAAGCGGGGGGCTCCGCCTGCTGATGAAGAAGCCTCATCCGTTCTCATAAGGTCGTCTCGCAAGAACTCGAGCTCGCGTCAAGCGCTCGGCGACGGGGCGGCCGCGCCGGCGGTGGTGCCGATTGCCCGGCCCGCTCAGCGATAGCCGCCGATCGGCCGATAGGCGCGGAAATAGTCGACCACGAACCTCTTGGGGTACTGCGGGGTGCCTGGCGGGGCAGGCACGGTCTCCTGCGGCCGCTCGTAGATCCCCAGCATGAATTGCATGGGGTAGCTGGGCGACTGCTGGACGGCGCCGATCTTCTGGTTGTCGACGTAGAAATCGATGTGCGTCGGCGTCCACTCGGCCGCGTAGACGTGGAAGTCGGCGATGTCGATCGGGAGCTCGACCTCCCTGAAATCGTCCACGATGTCAGGATCGGCCCACGGGTGCACGCCGAAGCCGATCTTCGATGACGCCGGCGTCGCGTTCTTCCCGAAGACCTCGCAGATGCAGATCTCCGACGAGCGCTCCGGCGCGTCCTCGTAGCCGATCATCCACAGCGCCACATGGTTGCCGGGCACCCTGACGCCCCTGGCCCTGAGCTCGAAGTAGCCGTACGTCGGCGTGTACGTGGCGCGGCTGACCTGGGCCTCGCGCACGACGCTGGCGCGGTTGAACCGATGCTGCCCCTGGGTGCTCCCCAGCGGCCCGGAGAACACGCCCGTTTGCAGCGACGAGCACCGCACGTCGCCGTCGTACTCCGGACACCAGGGCCTCTGATCTGCGTCGATCCTCAGCTCGAGATGGCCCTGCTCGAGGCGGAAGTTGGCCGCCGCCTCGCGCGCGGAGCACCACTGCGGCAGATGACACGGAATCCATTTGCTCTCGTCCAGCGAAGCGCCGGAGAACTCGTCGTGGAACTCGAGCAGATAGCCGGGCTTTTCAATCGGATTGGCAGGGAAGTCCGCTTGCATGAAAACCATGAAAAGCAAAACACCCCGGATGTCAAGCCTGCAAGACCCCAGGTGGCCGTGAATGGGTATTCCGGCGAGGACCCATGAAGTATCCCGGCGCCGGCGACTCCCGCGCGATTCACCTCGTTCACGAGGTCAGAACGCGGCTGTCACCGTCGCGCCAAGGTTCACCATCGTCCCGCCCGCGCTGTAATCCCCCACGAAGTCGGCCGGGTTGTCCTTCTGCACCACCACCTCGGGCAGCACGGAGATCTGCCCGTGGAGGTCGATCCGCACCGACCCCGGCAGCTCCTCCAGCGGCCGGTTCAGGACGACGCCGGCGCCCAGCGACATCGTGTGCCGGTCCGCGTCGACGTAGTTCGTCACGCCCGTCTGCGGCGGGACCGGCGAGCGCTCGTAGACGTAGCCGGCGCGGAGCGGCACCTCGATCGCGCGGCGCTCGCCCTGCTGCCCGGCGACCTCGCGCAGGCTCCCCGCCGCGAGGGCGAGGACCTCGACGCCGATCCTCGGCACGAGCCGATCCGCGAACCGGAGCGGCACCACCGACGTGGGCCGCGGATCGTCGGGCAGATCGAGCGGCAGGTCCGGGGGCGGCGCGGCCTCGAGGTGCGCCCGCGTCCTCGCCACCGGGCTCTCGTACGCCGACCAGTCCACCCACGTGACGTCCACGTTCACGCGCAGGCCCTCGATCCGCTGGAAGCTCGCCCCCACGACGACCTGCCGCGGGAGGAACGCGTCGACGGTGCGCGACTCGAGCTCGTACAGGAGCGGCACCTCGATGCCCGCGAAGTCGACGACCCCTTGCAGCCGCGCGTCGATCGACAGCGGCAGCTTCGCCTCCCCGCGGTAGGCGATCCCGACGAACCCGAGGTCTCCGGCGCGCACCCGGGCGCCGAGCTGCGGGTAGCGGATCGACGTGAGATCCGCGTCGACCTCGTGGCGGAGCGCCGAGTCATAAGGCGACAGCGCGTCCGCGCGGCCGGTGACCGAGAAGCGGCCCTGCGTCGACGCGAGGAAGGCGACGCCGCCGCCGACCTCCAGGAACGGGAGCGGCCGCACCGCGACGTTCGCGGCCAGGAACAGGATCGAGAGCCGGTCGTCGTAGAGCTCCCACCGCGGCGTCTCCTGGCGGATCGCCTTGATCCGCGACAGCCCGTCGTCCGGCAGGAACATCGCCAGGCCGAACGCGAACGGCACGCCGAGCACCTCGCCCGGCGCGACAAGGCCGCCCGAGAGCCCGTGGACGTCGCGCACGCCGCTGTCGCGGCCGTTCGTGCGCAGGTGGTTCGACGCGTACGCGTAGCCGAGCGAGAGGCCGAGGCCCGTCGCGCCGCAGAGGCCCGCCGGGTTGTAGTAGCCCGCCGAGAAATCGGTCGCGTCCGCGACGAGCGCGCCGCCCATCGAGGCGCCCCGCGAGCCGAGCCCGTACGCGTCGGGCGCGTGCGCGCGCGCCGGGCCGGCGACGAGCAAGGCCGGCAGCACGCCCGCGGCGCAGGAGAGCCGGCGCATCAGAAGGCCACCCCGACGGCCGTCCCGCCCGCGACGAGCACGCCCCGCGCGCGCACGACGCCGTCCTCCCCGGCGCCCGCGCCCGGCTCGCCGCGCTTCTGGTGCGCGCGCGGCAGGAGGAGCTGGACCTGGGCGAACAGGTCGAGCGTCAGCCGCGGCAGCGGCGCGGCGAGCGCCAGCCCGTAGCCGAGCGAGAGCCCGAGGCGCGCGTTGTCATAGATGTTCGACGCGCCCGTCTGCTCGGGCGCGGGCGACGCCTCGAAGAAGGCGCCGGCGCGCGCGTGCGCCGTGGCCCCTGGCCGCAGCGCGACGCTGCGCTCGACGCCGACGCGCGGCACCACCGTGTCGGAGTACCCCGGATCCCCGGGCAAAGGCGCCGCGCAGGATCCGGTGAACGGCTCGCCCGTGTCGGGGTCGACGTCCGGGCAGCGCACCGTCGCCTCGACCGCGCCGGGGTAGTCCGACCACCGCTTGTACGTCGCGCCGATCGCGACCTTCCAGCCGCCCTTCACGCGCGCCACCTCGAGCGCGACCTCGGCCGGATCGTACTGCGCGATCCCCGCGATGTTCAGCGGCGGCACGGCGATCCCCCCGAGATCCTCGGCGTGGATCACGACGTTGAACCGCCCGACCAGCTCCCCCCGGAACGTCGCCCCGAGGCGGTAGTCGCCGAGGTCGTAGCTCGCGCCGACGATCGGCGCGTAGCTCGCGACGAGCGTGTCCTCGACGAGGGTGCCCACGCGGCCGGTGCTGTCGGTCGCCACGGTCACCGAGCCGGACAGCGCGGCCAGCGCGGCGAAGCCGCCCCCCACCCGGACGCCGCGCCCGATCGCGGCGCCGAGCGCCGCCTGCACGGCGACCGACTGGGTGCGGTCCGCGAGCGGAAACTGCGGCGTCTCCGGGTAGAGGATGCGCCCGCGGACCACCACGTCGAACGGCGCGAAGAAGCCGAGGCCGATCGTCACGCGGTCCGCGAGCGCGCCGCCGAACGGGATCGGCACCGTGGCGCCGATCAGGCTGCCGCGCAGCGGCGCGTACGGGAGCCGCCGGTCGCCCGCGCGCAGGTCGAAGATCGCGCCCTCCATCCCCAGCGTCAGCCGGCGCTCACGCGACAGCGACAGCAGCGCCGGGTTCGCGTGGACGGCCTCGTACCCCTCCGCGACCGCGGCGCCCGTCGCGCCCATGGCGCTCGCGCGGGCGCCGAAGCCGAGCACGTCCTCGGGCGACGCCAGGGCCGCGCCCGGCGGCGCGAGGGCGAGCCCTGCCGCGAGGAGAGGCGCGATAGCGCGCCACATCCAGCGGATCGGGCGAAGCATGCGCGGCCGACCGTAGACTGGGCCGCCCTGGCGCGCTAGTCGGTACCGGCCGTGAATCTCCGCCCCCAGAGCAGCTCGCCCTCGAGCGGCTCGCCCCAGAGCAGCATGGACGAACGCCGCCCCCGCCTCGCGCTCCAGGCCGTGCTCCCGGCGGATCTCGCCGCCGCGTGCGGCATCGATCTCACCGACGCGCGCCGCATCGTCTCGCTGGCGCACCGCCTCGGGGAGCTGCCCGCGCGCGCCCCCGCGACGGTCCGGCGCGCCGCGCTCGACGCTGTGCGCGCGGTCGGCGAGGTCAGGACGCTCGCGCTCGTGGAGCGGCGCGCGAGCGCCGAGGATCCGTTCGTCAAGTACGCCTTCCGCCTCGAGGACGGCGCGATGGTCGAGTCGGTGCGGATCCCGCTCGAGCGGCCGGGCCGGTACTCGGCGTGCGTGAGCTCGCAGGTCGGCTGCGCGCTCGCCTGCGCCTTCTGCGCCACGGGGCGCATGGGCCTCACGCGCAACCTGGAGGCCTGGGAGATCGTCGAGCAGGTGCGGCTCATCCGCCGGGATCTCGGCGCGACCGTCGGCGGCGGCGCGCGTGTCCACGGCGTGCTGTTCCAGGGCATGGGCGAGCCGCTCGCCAACGCCGACCGGGTCATCCAGGCGATCCGGGTGCTCTCGGAGCCGAGCGCGCAGGCGATCGACATGCGCAACATCACGGTCTGCACCGCGGGGCTGCCATCGGGCATCCGGCGGCTCGCGGCCGAGGTCCCCGGGGTCCGCCTCGGCCTCTCGCTCGGCTCGGTGCGTCCTGGCAGGCGGCGCCAGCTCATGCCGATCGACGGCGCGCATCCGCTCGAGGAGGTGCTCGCCGCCGCGGGCGAGCACGCGCGCGCGACGGGGCACGCGCCGATGTGGGCCTACACGCTGCTCGCGGGCCAGAACGACGCCGACGAGGACGCCGCGAGCCTCGCCGCGCTCGCCCGCGGCTTCGCGGCGCAGCACGGGATCTCGCCGCGGCTCAGCCTCATCCCGTACAACGCCATCGGCACGTCCGACGCCCCCGTGCCCTCGCCCGGCGCCGCCGAGGAGCGGCACGCCGCCGAGGAGCGGCAAGCCGCCGAGGAGCGGCACGCCGCCGAGGAGCGGAGCGCCGCGGCCGATCCGTTCGTGCGCTCGCCGCGGCTCGCCGCGTTCCGCGCGGTCCTCACGGCGGCCGGCGTCGGGTCGATCGTGCGTTACTCGGGCGGCGGCGACGTCGGCGCGGCCTGCGGGCAGCTCGCGCGATCGCAGGCGCAGGTCGAAGCGCAGCGCTCGGGCGGCCGCGGGGCGTCGTCCCGGTCCAGAGCGGCGCCGGACGCCGCTGTCGGAGCGCCCAGCACACCGCCGCGGCCTGTGTGAGGGTCGCTATGGATCCCCGCCCCCGCGCGCGCTAGCTTGCGCCGGTGTTCGGCTTCAGCTTCGGCGAGATCGTGGTGCTCATCATCGTGGGCCTCGTGGTGATCGGCCCCCGGCGGCTACCTGCCATGATGCGGACGGCGGGGAGCTGGGTCTCGAAGCTTCGCCGCATGACGACCGAGCTCCGGACACAGAGCGGCATCGACGACCTGATCCGCCAAGAGGGGCTGGAGCGCGAGATCCGCGAGCTCCGCGCCCTGTCGCGCGTCAACGTCATCGAGACGCTGGTGACGCCGATCCGCGACGCCGCCGCGTCCGTCGGCACGGTCGTCGCGTCCACGCCGCGCGTGAGGCCGCCGGATCCCGAGCCCGAGCCCGTGCCCGAGCCCCCGCCGAACGTGAAGCCGCTGCGGGAGCGCGAGTACCCCGTCCTCGGCTGCGACGCGTACGGCGCCGAGCTCGACGCCGAGCCGGCCGGCACGACCAGCCCCGCGGCGACGGCCGAGGGCGCAACGACGGCGGAGACAGCGGCGGCAGCGACGCCGGCGGACACGGCAACGGCGGCAGCAGCGCCGGCGGGGACGGCGACGGCAGCAGCGCCGGCGGCCATCGAGACGGCAGCGGCGACGGAGACGGCGGCGCAGGGCGCGGCGGGGAGCGGAGCGGCGTCATGAGCCAGGAGCAGGTGGCGGCGAAGAGCGAAACCTCGACGACCGGCGCGGCGGGCAACGCCGAGGAGGACAACTCCGAGGACAAGCCGATGTCGTTCTGGGAGCACCTCGACGAGCTGCGCAAGCGGCTCGTCCGGAGCATCCTCGTCTTCTTCCTGGCCTGCATCGTGGGGTGGGAGGTGCGCGAGAAGCTCCTGCACTTCCTGACCGTCCCGTTCGTGCAGGCGTGGCGGGAGCAGAGCCTGCCGGGCAACCCGTCGCTTCACTTCGGCGCGCCGGCGGCCGCGTTCGTCGCGTACTTCAAGCTGTCGATGATCGGCGGCGCCGCGCTCGCCTCGCCGTTCATCTTCTACCAGCTCTGGGCCTTCGTCGCGCCCGGCCTCTACGCGCGCGAGAAGCGCTACGTCATCCCGTTCGTCCTGTTCTCGACGCTCCTGTTCGTCGGCGGCGGTCTCTTCGGCTGGCGCGCCGCGTTCCCGATCTCGTTCGGCTACTTCCTCAGCATGGCCGGCACGGTCGGCGATCAGGGGATCACGATCACGCCGACCGTGATGATGGGCGACTACCTCGACTTCGTCGCCCAGCTCCTGCTCGGCTTCGGGATCATCTTCGAGATCCCGCTCATCGTGCTGTTCCTCTCCATCGCCGGCATCGTCAACTACCTCCAGCTGATCATGTTCGGCCGCTGGTTCGTGTTCGCCGCCTTCGTCTTGGCGGCCGTCCTGACGCCGCCCGACATCACCAGCCAGCTCGTCATGGCCGTGCCGATGTGCCTGCTCTACGTGGCCTCGATCGGCCTCGCGTACGTCTTCGGCAAGCCGCCGACGGACGCCCAGCGCGCGGCGTACAAGAAGCGCAAGGAGAAGGAAGTCACCAAGGGCTGACGGACCGGCGGCGCGCGTTGCCGCCGGGATCGCCCCGGAGAGGCCGCCGCAACGCCGTACGCCGGGAAGATCGCTCGTCTTTCTTCTTCCCGCCCGTCGCCCTCGCGCGGACGTCGGCCCCCTGGAGCGCGGCCCCGCTCCTGCCGCGGACCCCCCCTCCTGCCGCGGACCCCCCTCCTGCCGCGGGCCCCGGCCTGCCGGCGCGACGCGCCCGGCGCTCAGGCCGCGGGCGCCGCTTCCGCGGGCGCTGGCTTGCGGCTGCGCTTCACGTGGATCGCGACCGCGACGGCGGCCATCGCGACGCCGATGAGCTGCGACGTGGACAGGCCGAGGAGGCCGCCGCGGTCGTCGGCGCGCGCGAACTCGAGCGTGAAGCGCCCGAGCGCGTAGAGCCCGAGGAACGTCGCGAAGACCTGCCCGTCGTACCGCTTCCGCCCGTGGACGTAGAGCAGGCAGATCGCCGCGATCGCGAACGACATGGCCGACTCGTAGATCTGCGTCGGGTGCACCGGGTGCGACGGCGCGCGCGGGCTCGCGAGCTCGTGCAGCTTGAACTGCGCCTCGCTGGCGGGGCTGTTCGGCGGGAACGAGAGGCCGAGCGCCCCGTCGGTGCGCATCCCGAAGCAGCAGCCCGCGAGCAGGCACCCCATCCGGCCGAACCCGAGGCCCAGCGGAACCGCGAAGCCCGCCATGTCCGCCGCCTTCCAGAACGGGAACCGGTCGCGCTTGAGCAGCCAGTACGCCGCCGCCGACGCGCCGAGGAAGCCGCCGTAGTACGTGAGGCCGCCGGCCCAGAACTTCGCCCACGCGAGGCAATCGCGCTCGGTCGGGTGGCAGACCCCCTTCGCGGCGTCCCAGACGCCGTGGTACCGCGGCTCGCAGAGCGCCTGCTCGACCTTCCAGTCGACCTGCGACGGGTCGGTGCACAGGTGCACGTAATCCCAGAAGTATCCGTCGGCGACGACGTGGAGCAGCCGGCTGCCGACGATGCCCGCGAGCAGGCAGGCGAGCCCCAAGTCGACGACGACGTCCGGGTCCTCGCCGATCCGCCGCGCCCACAGCGCGCCGATCGCTGTCGCGAAGAGGAAGCCGGTCAGCAGCAGGAGAAAGTAGGCCGGAAACGCGACGTCGAGCAGGCGGAACAGCTCGGGGCGCATGGTCAGCCCGCTGACGCCTTGGCCCCGGGCGCGCCGGAGGGCTTCGCCGCGAGCTCGGGGCGGCGCGGAGAGAACATGTCGATCGCCATCAGCCCGACGCCCACGACGATCGCGATGTCGGCCACGTTGAACGTCGGCCACACGAACGTCGGGGTGAAGCGGACCTGGATGAAGTCGATGACGTACCCGTAGCGCACCCGGTCGACGAGGTTCCCGAGCGCGCCGCCCAGCACGAGCGGCAGCCCCCACTTGAGCGCGATCTGCGACGGGTGGAGCTTCCGGTACAGCGAGACGATGAAGACGATCGCGGCGAGCGAGATCAGCAGGAAGAACGGGCGGCGGATCGCCTCGCTCTCGTCGCCGAGGATGCCCCACGCCCCGCCGTGGTTCTTCGCGAGGATCAGGTTCAGGTGATCCTTGATCACCTCGATCTTCCGGAACGCGAGCGGCCGCGGCGCGTCGGCGAGCTCCGCGAGGGCCCGCGGCTCCAGGCGGTCCTTGGCCCACCATTTCGTGCCGAGATCGGCGGCGAGCGTGATCAACGAGACGCCGATCAGGAATGGATACGACGGGCGGTAGACCGGCGCCGCCGGCGCGACCACGTCGTCGGCGTCTCCGTCCGGGGAGGAGCCGCGCTCCTCGTCGTCGCGTCCGGCGCGAGCCGGCGGCTCGCCCCCCGGCGCGTCCAGGCGCGCGGAGCGCTCCGGCTCCGCGTCGGCACCCTTCGTCTCCACGGCGGCATCTCGCGGCGTCGCGTCTTCGGTCATGCGGAACGCGTTCCTCTACGACAAACGGAGCGCTCCGGCAAAGGCTTCCCTCCGCGGGCGCGCAGTCTCGTGCGTCTCGCACGTCGGCCGCCCGCCGCGCTGCTCGCTCCGGGCGCGGCGCCCGTCGGGACGCGCTGCCTCCCCTTCCCCCCGCGCGGCCTGCTCCGGGAGCGCTGACGGCGCCGGTGATTCCGGCGTTCAGCTCGCCGGCGGGGCGGGAGGAGGCGCCTCGGTCGAGAGCGGAGGGCCGGCGTCGCCGCCCGCAGGGCGCGCAGACCCGCCGTCGGCGTCCGGCGCGGCCGCTCTGCGGGCGGAGGCGATCATGTCGGAGGACATCAGGATGACCCCGGCGACGATCGCGATGTCGGCGACGTTGAACGTCGGCCAGTGAAACTCCTGGCCGCCGCGCGACACGTACACGTCGATGAAGTCGATGACCCAGCCGTAGCGGATCCGGTCGACCAGGTTCCCCATCGCGCCGCCGAGCGCCAGCGAGAGGCCCCACTTCATCGCGGTCTGGTCCCTGTGGACGCGCCGGTAGATCGAGACGATGAAGACGGTCGCCGCGGCGGAGACGAACAGGAAGAACGGCCGCCGCAGCCCGTCCGGGAGGCCGCGCAGGAAACTCCAGGCGCCGCCGGGGTTCTGCGCGAAGATGAAGTCCAGGTGGTCCGGGATGACCGTGAAGACCTTCGCGCCCGACCGCTTCGCGTCGAACCCCGCGAGCCGCGCGTGCGCCCACGCCTTCGTCGCCAGATCGGCGGCGCACGAGACGAACGCCACGATCGCCATGAAGGTGAGCGAGGCCCGCTCGCCCGGGGGGAGCTCGTCCGGCAGGTGGCCGGCGGTCGACGCGCGCGGTGCTTGCAGACCGTGCGGTGCGTGCGGTCCGTCGGAGGACATCGTCCTCGCTTCTACGCGATGCCGTAGCGCGGAGCAAACAGCCTGGAGCAGAGCGACGCCGGCCGGCGGCCGTCCTCGTCCGTGCGCCGCGGCCGCCGCGCGGCAGCCGCGGCGGCACGCCGCTCCGCGCCCGATCACCGCCCCTTCATGATCACCAGCCGGCGCTGCCCGCCGGGCGCGCGCGCCCGCGCCGCCGGCACCTCCCGCGGCGCGGGCGGATCGTCCGGCTTGACCGGATCGGCCGGCGGCCCCCGCCTCCGGCGCAGCGCGAGGTGCACCTCGCCGTACGCCTGGAGGGCCGCGCCGCGCTGCCGCTCCGCGGCCGCCATGCGCCCGAGCGCCTCGGCGAGCTGCGCGCGGCGATCCGCGAGGTACGCGAGGTCCCGCGCCTCCGTGAGCTCATCGTCATCGGCGAACGCGCGCTCCGCGCGCTCCAGCGCCTCGCGGGCGTCGTACAGGTCCGTGGGCGCGAGCTCCGCGGCAGCGCTCGCCCGGGCGCGCTCGTAGCTCTTCCTCGCGCTGATGAGCTCCTTCGGCGGCAGCGGGGTGCTCGCGCACCCCAGGAGCCCGCCGAGGAGCAGCATGGCCACCGTCCCCTGGTTGCATCGCATGGTTCCGCGCCTCCTCCCGCGCCCCTAGCGGAGCTGCTCCTGGATGGATCCGACCTCTCCGAGCGCCTCGCGCGCGAGGGCCTGGGCCCGCGCCTCGCGCGCGCAGGCGATCGCGAGCTCCGCGTCCGCCTGCGCCCGCAGGAGCATGCGCCGCGCCCGATCGGGCGCCCCCTCGGCCGACAGCCGCTGCGCTCTCTGCACCTGCTCCCGCGCGAGGCGGAGGTGGAGGTCCGCCTGCGGGACCTCCTCGACGCCGACCTCCTCGGCGGTCCGGATCAGCGCCTGCGACGCGAAGAGCCGCTCGTCGAACGTGGCCGTGCGCGCGGCGCACCCCGCCGCCGACGCGCCGAGGAGCGTCAAGAACACTGCCTTTCTCATGGTCAACACCTCGTGGCCGGCCCCGGACGAGCGGCCGCGCGGTCGCGCGGTGCTCCGGGATCGGCGGGTCAAACTGCGGATGTGGGACTCGACTCCGGGTCTCCGTCGCCGGTCGGCTCGATCCTCAGGCAACCAGCACACCAGGCCGGCAGGCCCTCGGGCCGCGCCCTAGCGCGCCCACGAGGCGCGCAGCGCGCTGTCCGTCGAGGCAGCAGGCGCGGCGACGACGCTGAGACATCGCCTCACGCGCCGTATCCGCGCTTCCCATCCGTTGCGCGCAAACGGGTCATTCGCCGGCGCGCCCGTGTGCGCGCGAGCAGGACCTCGGCCGCGCCGGCGGGCCGCGAACACCGGATCTCGCCCGCGGACATGAGAGCTCCTCTCTCGACCGTACGCGCGCCTGCCGCGCCGGTTGCGACCTCCGTCGCGCCGGATCCGCGCCGCGCGCCGCGTCGACTCGGTCCGCCTCCATGGATCATGGAAGATCCATCCACCGCGCCCGCCGTGCCCGATCCGGTTGAGTGACACGGCGCATCTGTTTAGTATGCCCGCGTCATGCCGTCGCCCCCCTGGAAGATCGAGACCGGCGTCGAGACGGTCATCTCGTCGTGGCTGGCCTCGGGCTACGTTCGCCCTTGTTTCACGGCCGATCGCGAGCTGCCGCCGGCGGAGGCGCGCACCGCCCCGATGCCCGAGGCGCTGTCGCCGGCGCTCCGCGGCGCGCTCGAGCGGCGCGGCATCACCCGGCTCTACGACCACCAGGCCCGGGCGTTCATCGCCGCGCGCGCGGCGCGCCTCGACCCCGGCGGCGCGGCGGAGCCCGCCCAGGCGGGGCGGCACGTGGTCGTCGCGACGCCCACCGCGAGCGGCAAGAGCCTCTGCTTCCATCTCCCGGTGCTCGACGCGCTGGCCGAGGGCGCCGCGTCGGGCCAGGGCGGCAGCGCGATCTACCTCTACCCGACCAAGGCGCTCGCCCGCGACCAGGAGGCGGGCCTGCACGCGCTCATCCGCGAGGCGGGGCTCACGATCCCGGCGATCGTCTATGACGGGGACACGCCGGGCGACGCGCGGCGGGCGGCGCGCGAGCGCAGCCCGATCGTGATGACCAACCCCGACATGCTCCACGCGGGGATCCTGCCGCACCACGCGCACTGGGCGCGGACGTTCCAGCGCCTGCGCTACGTCGTGCTCGACGAGCTCCACACCTACCGCGGCGTGTTCGGCTCGCACGTCGCCCACGTCATCGCCCGGCTGCGCCGCGTCGCCGCCTTCCACGGATCGAGCCCGACGTTCCTCTGCGCGACGGCGACCATCGGCAACCCGCGGGCGCACGCCGCGCGCCTGCTCGGCGTCGACGAGGACGAGATGGAGCTCATCGACGAGTCCGGCGCCCCGCGCGGCCCGCGGCGCTTCTTCCTGTACAACCCGCCCGTGGTCAACGCCGAGCTCGGCGTGCGCGCCAGCACCCTGAAGAGCGCGGTGCGCCTCGCCGGGGATCTCGCGCGCGCCCGCGTGCCCACGCTGGTGTTCGGCCAGTCGCGCAACTCGGTCGAGATCATGCTGAAGTACCTGCGCGAGGGCGTCGGCAAGGAGATCGGGGCCGAGGACGCGATCATGGCGTACCGCGGCGGCTACCTCCCGGAGACGCGCCGCCGGGTCGAGCGGGGGCTACGCGAGGGCGAGATCCTGTGCGTCGTGGCCACGAACGCGCTCGAGCTCGGCATCGACATCGGCGAGCTCGACGCGGTGATCTGCGCCGGCTACCCCGGGTCGGTCGCCGAGACGTGGCAGCGCTTCGGCCGCGCGGGCCGGCGCGGCAAGACGAGCATCGCCGTCCTGTGCGCGACCAGCGCGGCGCTCGACCAGTACCTCGCGAGGAACCCGGGTTACCTGCTCGAGCGAGGGGCCGAGTCGGCGCGCATCGATCCGCACAACACCGAGATCCTGGTGCAGCACCTCAAGTGCGCGGCGTTCGAGCTGCCGTTCCTCAAGGGGGAGTCGTACGCGGCGATGCCGCCGGACGACACCGTGGCCGCGCTCCGCTTCCTCCAGGACAACGGGGTCGTCCACGAGTCGAACGATCGCTTTCACTGGGCCACGGACGCCTACCCGGCGAACCACGTGAGCCTGCGCTCCGTGGGCTGGGACAACTTCGTCATCATCGACAAGGCGCACGGCAAGACGCTCGCTGAGCTCGACTGGCGCGCCGCGCCGACGATGCTCCACGAACAGGCCATCTACCAGCACGACGGCGAGCAGTACCAGGTGGAGCGGCTCGACTACGAGAACCACAAGGCCTTCGTGACGAAGGTCGTCCCCGATTATTTCACGACCGCGCTCACCCACCGCAAGGTGAGCATCCTCGACGAGAGCGCGACGTCCCCGCTCGGCCGGGCGGCGGCGTCGTTCGGCGAGGTGAGCATCGTGGAGAAGGTGGTGGGGTACAAGAAGATCAAGTTCTACACCCACGAGAACACGGGTTACGGCGACGTGCGGTTGCCTGACATCCAGATGCACACGACATCATTCTGGCTCACGGTGCCGGAGCCGCTCTGCGAGGAGCTCGGCCTCGGCCGCGCGACCGCCATCGACGGGCTGCGCGGGATCGCGCGGGCGCTGGAGACGGTCGCGACGCTCTCGCTCATGTGCGATCCGCGCGACATCGGCCAGACCCTCGAGGACGGCAGCGAGGCGCGGGCGCCGGAGCCCCCGCCCGGCGGCGAGGTGGCCGGCGTCTTCGATCCGACGCTGTTCCTGTTCGACAACGTGCCTGGCGGCGTCGGCCTCGCCGAGCGCATCTACGAGCAGCGCGACGAGCTGCTCGCGCGCACGCGGCAGCTCATCGCCGGCTGCCGCTGCGACCAGGCCGGCTGTCCGCTCTGCGTCGGCGCGACCGAGTCCGTCGAGGGCCTCCGCAAGCGCGCCGCGCTCGGCCTCCTGGCGCTCCTGCTCCACCAGGCGTGAGCTCCGTGAGGGGGAGAAAAATGAACCACAGAGGCACAGAGGGCACAGAGGTAAGAAGGAGAGACAGAAGGTATCAATAGACGGCGTACCTCTGTCCCTCTCTCATTCTCACCTCTGTGCCCTCTGTGCCTCTGTGGTTCCATCTCTCCTGAATCCAGGGGTGAGCCTGGGCGACGCGGATCTAGCTTCGTTTCACCGCGAAACCCGCGTACGCCTGCATGACGGGCATCAGCTCGAGCCGGTTCACATTGACGTGCTCCGGGAGCGTCGCGCACCAGACGACGGACTCGGCGATGTCCTCGGCCGAGAGCGGCTTCACGCCCTGGTAGACGGCGGCGGCGCGGTCGCGGTCGCCCTTGAAGCGCACCAGCGAGAACTCGGTCTCGGCGAGGCCGGGCTCGATGTCGGTGACGCGCACCCGGCTGCCGAGGAGATCCGCGCGCAGGTTCAGCGAGAACTGCGCCACGAACGCCTTGCACGCCCCGTAGACGTTGCTCCCGGGATACGGCGTCTCGGCGGCCACCGAGCCGATGTTGATGACGTGCCCGCGGTCGCGCGCCACCATGCCGGGCAGCAGCGCCCGGGTGCAGTGGAGCAGCCCCTTGATGTTCGTGTCGACCATCTGCTCCCAGTCGTCGGGGTCCGCCGTGTGCGCCGGCGAGAGGCCGATCGCCCCGCCCGCGTTGTTGACCAGCACCGACACCTCGGAGAACTCCGGCGGGAGCTCCGCGACCGCCCGGTCCACCGCGGCCCGGTCGCGGACGTCCAGCCGCACGATGTGCACCGCGGCCCCCGCCCGCCCGCCGCCGCTCGACGGGCCCGCTCCCCTGCCGGTGAGCTCGTCCGCGAGCGCCTCCAGGCGCTCGTGACGGCGCGCCGCGAGGATCAGACGGGCCCCCAGGCCAGCGAAGCGGCGGGCGATCGCAGCGCCGAATCCAGCGGAGGCGCCGGTGATGAAGACAACGGGAGTCGGCTCGGTCGAGGCAGAGTGCGTCATGTCCTGAGCGGACTTGTATCAGACCCACGCAGATCGAGCGACATCCGCCGCGCGCCGCGCCGCACGTCGGCGCAACCCGCACCACCGCCCCGTGTGCGCCCCGGACGGGTCGCGGCCGCTCGTCGCGGCGGTCAGGACAGCGCAATTCCGTCGGTGACAGCAACACCGCGAGTCGATTTGTGCAATCGACCGCAGGGATCTCCGGTGGTCGAGCGCGGTCGCCCCTTTACCCCGCCCCTCGGTGCCATCTAGAGTCGGGGCACCGTGGAGAGCGCGCCACCGAGGGGGGTTGTTCTGGGGCACTACGCCATCGGACCGCGGATGGCGCGCGGCGGGATGGGCGAGGTGTTTCGCGCGGTCGCGCTCGGGCCGGACGGCGCGGAGGTCCCCGTCGCCATCAAGCGAATCGTCCCGATGCACGCCGGCAACGACGACCTCCGGCAGCTGTTCATCGCCGAGGCGAGCATGATGACCCGCTTCGAGCACCCCAACATCGACGCGGTGCTCGACTTCGGCATCGATGAAGCGGGCGACTTCTATCTCGTGCTCGAGCTCGTGTCCGGGACGGACCTCGGGCGGCTCTGCAAGTGGCTCTGGGCGCGCGGGGAGGCTGTTCCGGTGCCGGTGGCGCTCTTCGTGGCGTCCGAGGTGCTCAAGGGGCTGGGCTACGCGCACGAGCGCTCGGCCGCCGAGGGGCGGCTCATGGTGCACCGCGACGTGAGCCCGGGAAACGTGCTGATCTCGCTGAGCGGCGCGGTGAAGATCGCGGATTTCGGCGTGGCGCTCGCCACGCGGGGCGGCGCCGGCGACGCTGCCCGGCGCGATCTGGTCGGGAAGCCGACCTACATGCCACCGGAGCAGTTCGACGGCGAGCAGGTCGACGCCCGCGCCGACCTGTTCGCGCTCGGGGTGGTCCTTTTCCAGATGCTCACGGGCGAGCGTCCGTTCCCGGGGACCAGCGCCGCCACGCGGATGGCGGCGGCGCGCGAGGGGCAGATGGCGCGGGCGAGCGAGCTCCGTCCCGAGGTGAGCTCGGCGCTCGAGGCGCTCCTCGCGCGCGCGCTCGCGCCCCGCCGGGAAGACCGCTTCCCCGATGCCCGCGCGATGCTGGAGGCGATCGAGGCGCTGCGCGACGCCGGCCACGAGATCGGCGCGCCCGAGGACCTCGCGGCCCTCGTGAGCGCGGCGCTGAGGGAGCCGCCCGAGTCGCGCCCTGCGGGTCCCTCCACGTCCGCCCCCCCTGCGCCTGACCCTCTCGGCGACGACGATCTGGAAGGCGGCGAGCTGACGCGCGCCGACGAGGACGCCCCCTTCGCCCTGCGCGTGACGCGGCGCCCTGGCGCGCCGTCGCTGGCGCCCTCCGGCGGGATCGAGCCGCTCGAGGGCGCCGACGCGGCGCTCTCGGAGCCGTCGAGCGCCCCCCTCAGCGGCGGGTTCCACGCCGTGGCACCGGTCTCGGGAGACGAGGGCTCGCTCGATCCGCTCCTGGCCCCGGCGGCGAAGGCGGCGCTCGGCCCGGCGCAGCGGACGCGAGACGAGCTCCGGCCGCCGCCCTCGGCGCCCGGCGTGGCCGTCCCGGCGGCGGGGGCGAAGCGGCAGCGCCTGCTCGCGGCGGCGATCGCGTGCGCTGCGCTGGCCGGCATCGCGGTCGCCGGCGTGCGCGTCAGCAAGGGCCGGCTGAGCGCGGCGCACCCCGCGGCAGCGCAGCGCGCTGCTGCCGTGGCGCGGCCGCAGATCGCCGCCGCGGCGCGGGCGGCGATCGTGCCGCTGCACCGACCGGCTCCGGCGGCGAACGCGCCGGACGCCGTCCCCGCCGCCCCCACCCCTCCGGGCGCCGCGACGTGCCAGGGCGCGCTGCGCATCGACGCGGGCGAGGCGTGGCTCGTCTCGGGCGGCCCCGCCGAGGTGCGGGCGCCGGGCGAGTACCGCTGGCCTTGCGGCAGCTTCACCCTGCGCGCGACCTCGGGGGTCGACCCGGCCCGCACGCAGCAGATCTCCGTCACCGTGTCGGGCGCCGACACCGCCGTCGTCCACCTGCCCTGACCCGCTCCCAGGCGCCGCGCGCGGCGTCGACCCGCTTGCGTCGCTCAGCCCGCTCGGCTAGCAGCGCGGCGTGCGACGCCATCACGCCCTCCTCGCCCTCGCCCTCGCCACGCTCACCGGTTGTGCCTCCGCGCCTCCCGCGGCGCCGTCCGCTCCGGCCGCCGCCCCTGCCGGCACGCCCGACGCGGCGCCGGCCGCGCCGGCCCCCGCCCCGAGCGACGCGGCCGCCACGGCGCCGTCCCAGGTCACCTCGGTCGAGGTGCCCGCGTCCGTGCGCGCGGTCGTGGAGGCCGCCGACCGTGCCGACGCCGACAAGGCGCTCGACGCCGGCCGGAAACCCGCGGAAACGCTCGCGTTCTTCGGCATTCAGCCGGGGATGAAGGTCGCGGAGCTCATGGCCGGGGGCGGCTACACGGCCGAGCTCCTGGCGCGGGCGGTGGGCCCGGGGGGGGTCGTCTACGGGCAGAACAACCGGTTCGTCCTCGAGCGCTTCGCGGAGAAGCCGTGGAGCGAGCGGCTCAAGAAGCCCGTGATGAAGACGGTGGTCCGGGTCGACCGCGAGCTCGACGACCCGTTGCCGCCCGAGGCGCGGGATCTCGACGCCGTGTTCCTGATCCTCTTCTATCACGACGCCGTGTGGCTGGAGGTGGACCGGGCCGCGATGAACCGCGCGATCTTCCGCGCGCTCAAGCCGGGCGGCGTGTTCGCGATCATCGATCACAGCGGCCGCGACGGGACGGGCGTCGCCGAGGTGAAGACGCTCCACCGCATCGAGCAGAAGGTCGTGCGCGAGGAGATCGAGCGGGCCGGCTTCCGGCTCGAGGCCGAGGCGGCGTTCCTCCGGAGCCCCACGGACACGCGCGACTGGAACGCCTCGCCCATGGTGGCCGGCGACAAGCGGGGCACGAGCGACCGCTTCGTCCTGAAGTTCGTCAAGCCCGCGGGCTGATCCGCCGCGGCGAACGCCCGCTGCGCCGCCGCGGCGAACGCCCGCTGCGCCGCCGCGACGAACGGCGGCTCGTCGCGACGCGCGCGACCGCGACGCTCCTCGATCGCACGCGCGCCGCGCGGGAGCAGGCGGCGCGGGGCGCGCTCACCCGTCGGAGCGAACGCAGCGCGTGAGCCGCCGATCGCGGACCGAGTTGTCCTGCGACGCGCCGTTGTTGAAGTTGACGACGATGGCCCTGTCGGCGCTGCCGAGGGCAGGCGTCGACGACCAGAAGATGCTCGACGGCGCCCCCGGGAAGATCTCGGGGTCGATCGCCGGCCCCGTCAGCTGATCATCGACGATCGAGAGCAGCTCCTTCGCGCTCGGCAGCCGCCAGTCGCTCTTGCCGGCGAGGGTGAGGTCCTCGCAGTGCGCGAGCGCGTCGCTCCAGTCGAACGTTCCGGTGGCGTGCTGGCGCTGCCAGACGAGCCCCGTCGAGCGATCGAGCGCCCATTCCTCGCCGAACGTCGAAAGATCGGCCGGCGGGATCGCCTCCCCGCCGCCGACGCACAGCGCCCGCGCGTTGGTCATGCCCGCCTTCGAGTAGTACCCGAGGGATGCGTCGGTGGTGAGCACGCCCCACGCGAACGAGCCATCCGTGCCGGCGACGTCGGTCGCGGACCAGTAGATGCTGCCCGGGGTGGTCACGAAGATGTCCTGGAACGCCGTCGTGTTGCCGAAGTCGATGATGGAAACGAGCTCGCGCAGGGTCGGCAGGCGCCACCCTGCCAGGCCGCCGTGCTGCTCGACGGCGAGGGCGTCGCAGTGCTCCTGCGCGGCGGCGAACGTGAACGTCACGTCCTCCAGCCCTTTTTCCCAGGCGAGCCCGGTCACCGAGTCCCTCACGGTGTCCTCGCGATCCGTGTAGGAGGGAACGGCGATCTCGTAGTTGCCGTCCTGTCCGAAGAAGGGATCGGACGGTCCCGGGCACCGCTCCACCACGATCGTCCCGTCCGAGCAGCGTTTCGTCGGCGAGTCCGGCCAGGTCACCGGAATCGACGGCGGTCCCCCGCCGGTCTCTCCTCCGGCTCCGGCTCCGGCTCCGGCGCCGCCGCCGCCGATCGGCTCGCCGCCACCGCCGCCGATCGGCTCGCCGCCGCCGCCGCCGATCGGCTCACCGCCG
The DNA here is from genome assembly GCF_051474675.1 of Sorangium sp. So ce406. Classification (NCBI taxonomy): domain Bacteria; kingdom Pseudomonadati; phylum Myxococcota; order Polyangiales; family Polyangiaceae; genus Sorangium; species Sorangium sp. So ce406. The sequence goes on from NZ_CP150340.1 coordinate 5,479,721, forward strand.
CCGCCGCCGCCGACCTGAAACGGATCTCCAACGCATCCGGCGAACGCCACCGACTCCACGAGCAGCGCGGCCAATAGCCAGGTGAAGCGATGAGCGGGAGGGGTCTCGTTCGGCATGGGCAAGCAGCGGCGTCCGCGGATGGATCGCGCGTGCAGCCTACCATTCACCGCGGCGCCGGGGTCGATTTCCTCGCGCACGCGCCGCGCACGTCCATCGCGCCGTGCCCGGCGCGCGCCGCTTCCGTCGCGTCGCGCCCCGCGCCGCCGCGCCTCCCTCGCTCCTCTGCGCGCGCTGCCCCGCGGTGTCCGGAACGCGCCCGCCGCGGCGTCCGCCCCCTGCCTGGGCGAAACCGGCAGGCAGCCTCGTCAAAAAAGAGCGCGCATGAAATAAACAGGAGGCGCGGGCGAAGAGTGGGTATGAGCACACGCACCTCACTGTTCGCGGTCGCGCTCACGGGCAGCCTGCTCGTGGGTTGTGGCGACAGCGCGACACGTCCGGCCGCGGATCCGGTCGCTCGGGGGGCAGCCGCGTGCCTCCCGGGGGACACGAGCGCGAACGCCGAGATGAAGGTTTACACGTTCTTCGGCGCCGCCGGGGCGCAGAGCCGGGTGGAGCGACGGATCCGGCCGGATGGGTCGGAGACGCTCTCCAGCGAGACCCGCCCGTCGCGCGCGGAGCCCAGCAGGGGCGCCGCAGCGGCCGGCGCGCTCCCGCCCGGCGGCGTCCTGCGCGAGTACGCCGAGCTCGACGCCTCGGGTCGCCTCGTCTACGCGGACGTCTCGCTCAGCGACGCCGCCGGCGTCGTGAAGCGGATGATCCTCGATCCGCAGCACGGCGCCGCGCTGCTCCGCCGCGCCGGGCTCGCCTCGGGCTTCGTCCGGATCCCGACCGGCGAGGCCACCATCTACGCGCCGGTGAGCTCGACGGTGACGCCCGTCGCGGCGTGGGTCGCGCGGCGGGCGGCGCAGGCTGCGCCGCGCATCCGCCTGTTCGACCACGTCGCCGCCGCCAGCCACGAGATCCTGAGCGACCAGCTCGTCGTCGAGGACGGCCGCGACACGTTCGTGGTGCTCGGCGACGCGGCGCTGTCGGTGAATGACGAGTTCATCACCTCCCTCCCCCTCGGCGAGGTGGCCGCGGAGCCGACGGCCTGCGAGGCGGGTGGGAATGGCGCTGCCGCGTCCTGGCGCTCTGGATGAGCCGACCCGCGGACGGGCTGGAGCTTCGTGGGATCCTTCACGGGGGACACCGAGAAGCGGCGATCGCCGTCCTCGGTGTCCTCCGCGTCGCGCGATTTCCGCGCGACGGGCGACCTTCTCGCCCGTCGCGCTCCTCGCGCGCCTCGACCGTCTGCGGTCCGCGCGACCGGCGGTTCAGGGCGTCGTGTAGTTGATGTCCACCTTGTACGTGCTGGCCACGTACGCGTTCACGAGCAGGAAGGCCTCGGACTGCCCTTCCGGGACGGTCAGCTCGCAGAGCTCGTCCGCGCCGTCGAGGTAAGGACGGCAGTCGAAGGTGCTCAACGAGGGCTCCGCGCCGAACCGCACGTAGAGATCGGGATCGCCGGTGCCGCTCAGCACGGCCCGGAACGACGTCCCCGGGACGACGGAGATCGGTCCGTGCGGCGCGGTCTGGCGGCGCGCGAGGGATCCCTCGAAGCTCGTCGATGTCGCGGTGCCGCCTCCGGCCGCGGGCTCCCCCGGGGCGGAGTAGCTCACCTCGATGTCGTAGGTCGAGCCCGTGTAGCCGTGCACCTTGATGAAGGCCCTCGTCTCGCCTTCGGGGACCTCGAGCGTGCAGGTCTCGTTGGCGTCGCTGAGGTAAGGCCGGCAATCGAACGACCTCGCCGTCGGCGCAGAGCCGAACTTCACGAAGAGATCGGGATCTCCGGTCCCGGTCATGACGACGGTGAAGGTGGTCCCGGGCACGACCTCGATCCCGTCGGCCGGCCCGACCGCATCGAACGCCCCTCGCGCGACACGGCCGCTGAACGTCTCGGTGACCGGCGTCCCGGCGCCGCCGCCGCCTCCGCCGCCGCCGCCACCACCGCCGCCTTCACCGCCGCCGCCACCGCCGCCGGTGGGACCGCCGTAGAGCGACTGAACGCCTTCGATGTCCTTCGGCGTGAGGTTGAGCGTCCTGTCGCCGGTGCCGTTGCACTGGGGATAGTGCATGACGGACGCTCCGTCGTACTCCGTGAGCGCGCGCCAGTTGTTGTCCTCGAAGCAGGTGCCGGCCTCAGGACGGGTGTGCTCGTGCCGGAAACCGAGGACGTGCCCCAGCTCGTGGCGGAGAATGCCGGTCAGCGTGGGCTGCGTGCTGCCGAAAGCGGTCCTGTCGATGAGCACGTTCCGCGTCGACCTCGACTGGCCGGGGAAGAAGGCGCGCGCCAGGTACTGGCCGCCCGCGTTCACGGGGTTCACGTCGAACAGGACGCTGCTGGTGCTCGACGTGCAGCGCGAGTCGGCCGACTCCACGTGAATGAAGTCGACGTCGGTGACCTCCTCCCACGCCTGGACAGCCTCCTCCATCGCCGCCACGACCGTCTCGTACCTGCTCCCGAAATCCGTGCTCACGCAGTAGGTGAGATCGCGCCGCTCCTCCGTCGTCCAGATAGCGTCTCTCCGACCTGACTGGTTGACGAGCAGCGCACCATCGCGCACATGCGCCTCCCAGAACTCGCGCAGATGCTTGATATCGACGACAGGCGTGTCCCCGTTAACAATGTAGACGCCAGTGTCGGCCTCGCGGAAGACGCTCCGCTCGAAGTGGTCAAATCCCAGTTGATTGGTGCCGACTGCCTCGGTGTTGGCGTCGCCGACGTCTGCCGAGCAACCGGCCACAACGGCGGTCAAACCAACGACCGCCACTGCGAACTTACGGGTGACCACATTGCTCTGGTGCGGCTTTGCAGGATGCATTTGAGGCTCCTTTCGGGGGAGGCGAATCACGCTGTCCACGCGAACTCGGTGAGACACAAATGCCTTAACCCAAGTTGACCCTCAGTCGGATAGCCAAATCTGACCGACGTTCATAAAAAGGGTTCGGAATTGTAAAAAATTTCGAAAGGAGCGTACGTGGTTCTCCCCTCACAAGAAAATTCTCGCACCACTCGAATCACGCGGATCGTCTCGAACAGATACACTGGAAAATCACACCTCTTGAGTTCGAGCAACGCGCACTTGCAGGGCGACAAGCATCGGGATTTTCCTGCCTGGGTTGCGTAGATGAAAGCCGAGGCGCGCATGTCTGCAACGCGGTGGCGGCGGCGCTGCCCGCGTGGCGCTGCCGGCGGCGCTGCGCGCGGTGCGCACGAAGACGCGTCGCGAGCGCAGAAACAGCGGCAAGCGAAGGCGCAGCGTCGCGCCGTCGACCGGCGCGGTCGCGCCGCAGATGCAACCGCGATGCGACCGCCGGGGCGCCGCGCTCTGGCGGGCCACCGCTTTATATGACCGACGTTCAGTTCAGAGGGTTGGCGCGTCCAGCGCTCGTCCGCGAGCGCGCGCGGCGCGTTGCAGATCGCTGCGACGGTCGCGCGTGCGATCGCGGCGTGGAGAAGGTGCCGCTCGAGTTCGTCGCCGCGGGCAGCGGCGTCGATGCGCGCGAGCATCGCTTCGATGTGCGCGAGTCGATGCGCGCGAGCGTCTCCGGCGTCAGGCACGTCGGGCGCTCGAGGTGTGCGCGCATGCACGCGATCCGCATCGCCCTGACGTGCCCGCGAGCGACGCCTGACGCGCTCAGGGAGATCATCCTGATGCGCTCCACGAACGTGTCCCGACGCGCTCAGGGAGATCCTCCCGACGCGCTCTACATGCTCCACCTGACACGCGCCGCACGCGCGACGCTCATCGCGAACGCGATCCGTGCCGGCACCTCACGCTCGGCGAGCGAGCACGCCGCAGGAGGAGCGCGATCGAGCGCGCTGCGCGATCGAGCGACGCTCCGCGCGCGACGCGCTCCGTGGCCGCGTCGTCCTCGGCGGCGCCGCCGAGCGGGTCGCGCGCGACGCCCTGCTGCTCCTCCGCCGCGGCGGTGTGGAGCGCGCCGGATCACCGTGGCCGCGTCGCCGGCGGCCGAGACGGGCGTCGCGCGGCAGCTCACCCGCGCGCGGACAGGATCCGGCTGAACGCCTCGCCGACCGCGCGCGCGAGCTCGACCATCCGGCGCGAGCCGCTCGAGGCGTCGATGATCCGATCGGCGACCAGGATCATCGCGGGCCGGCCGACGACCTGGACCGAGACGGCGGCGACGTCGAGGCTCGGGTTGACCATGACGTCGAGCAACGGGGCGTGGGTGGGCGTGCCCGGGATCGGGCCCACGTAGAGGTGGGTCGCCACCGCCGTGGCGAGGACGCTCGGCTGGTCCATCGGAAGGGTGAGCTTCCGCAGCGCCTCCTGGTCGCCGAACTCCGCGTTGCAGGCGAAGCCCCGGAACACCCCGCGGTGCGCGGCGAAGATCGCGACGCGCACCGCGAGCAGGCGCAGCCCCCGCAGCGCGAGCCGGACGACATCGTCGCGCGTGCGCGCGAGGTAGAGCGCGTCGATGACGTCGCTCAGATCGACGAAGGGCTGCGGCGGCGGATCGTCGTCGAGCGCGTCGGAGAGATCCGGCTCGGGCGCGGGGGGCAGCGCCGGGAGCCGCCCGGAGCGCCTGTTCGACGCCGGCACGGCGCTCTCCGGACGGCCGCCGCTGCGCGCCGAGAGGCCGTCCGCGTCGGCGGAGCCCTGGCGCGCCGACGACGGCGCGAGCCCGGAGGCCGCGTCGAGCGGCAAACGGCCGAGGCGCCGCGTGGAGGGCGCCGGCTCCCGCCCGGCGCTGTCCGGCCCGCTGCCGGGGCCGGGCGAGCTCTGGGGCATGATCGAGGCGAGCAGCTTGAACGGCGGGGAGATCTCGACCGGCGGAGGCGGCGGGAACGAGACGGCAGGCGGCTCGGTCGCCCGGGCGCGCAGCGCGGCCCCGCCCGCGTCGGGGCCGCGCTCGGCGTCCAGAGGGCGCCGCGCGACCGACGAGAAGGACGACGAGGCGCGCGCAACGGGGGCGCCGGGCGCAGCCTTCGCGTGACGGAGCGGCAGGATCGGGTCCTCCTGCGGCGGGGGCGCGTCGGCCAGCAAGGCGTGGCCGTTGTGCGCCCGGCCACGGCGACCAGCGGGGGCGACCTCCGGCTCGGCCAGGCTCGGCTCGTCGAAGGAGGGCACCGAGGCGCGCCGGATGAGCGGGATCGGCACCTCGTACGACGGCGGCGGCGGGATGGTCGACTGCGGCGCGCCGTGGGGGAATGCCGGGGTCGCCCGGCGCGAGCGGACCGGGATCTGCTCGCGTTCATCGAGCTCCAGGGCGCGGATCGCCTCCTCGATCGCCGTGATCGGCGCGCGGACGATCCGCACCGGCGCGCCGAGGTGAAAGCTGAACTCGTCGGCGATGTGGCGATCGAGCGGATCGGCGGCGGCGACATCGACGGTGCCGACGCCGGGGTCGACGCGGATCGGGACGGCGCCGAGGCGGCGGCACATGGCGCGCGGCAGGCGCGCGACGAGGTCGCGGGCGCCGACGACCTGCCGCAACGCGAGGCCGCCGCGGCGATCGAGCTCTTCCTCGAGGGCGCGCTCGCTGATCGCCGCGCGGTCGATGAGGGCGCGAGGGAAAGAGATGCCCCGCAGGACCGCCACGAAGAGGGCGGCTTCGACCTCAGCCTTGGAGACGGCGCCGGCGGAGATGAGGAGGCGGCCCAGGTCTAGCGACACTCGCGCCACGATACCAGAAAGGACGCAGCGAGCGCGCGGCGCGCGGTCGCGAGGGGCGCCGGGGCCTCGGGAGGCCGCCGGCAGATCTTTCTATAAGGAGGGCGCGCGGGATGGACCGGCAGAGCGCGCGTGCGCGAACGCGCCTGGCCGCTCCCCAGGCAGCAGGCGGCCGGCGGCGCGAGCGTGGCCGCCGGGCGAGCTCACGTGATCACGCCGGGCGCTCCCCGGAGGAGCCGCGGTGATCGATTCCGACAACAGCCCTCGGAGGGGGCGGCGAAACCTCGAGTCCTCAGCGGGAGAACTGAAAGACAACCTCGCTCTGCCTCACGAGACCCAGGTTGTCGCGCGCGATCCGCTCGACGGCGGTCGGGTCGTCGCGGAGGCGCGCCACCCTGCCGCGGAGCGCCTCGATCTGCCTCCCGAGCTCGGCGTTCTCCTCCTCGACGTCGGCGAGCTCTCTCTCGAGCTCCCGGAGGCGCGGCAGGCCGTGAGGCGAGAAGATCATGATCGGAGCGCCCACCACCGCCACGACCAGCACCGCGATGGGGAGGGTCCGCTCCAGGAACTGCGCTATTCGACGCACAGACATCCGCTCGCACGTCACCGGCAATCTTGTCAACTTTCCTCCAGCGTTCCTGCAACTCCGCGTTGACTCCCACCGGCTCTCGCCTTGTCAGCCAGCCAGCGCGGCGCGCACAGCAGCATGGCGCGCGCCGCGGCCGCACGCAGCGCCGCGCGCCCTGCTGAAGGCGTCCCGGTCGACCGACGCGGGCGCGTCCGCGCCGCGACCACCACCTGCGGCGCCAGCGACACCGGACGTCGTCGAAGGTCGCATGGCGCCGCAAGCTTCGCTAGCATGACGCACGCCCGCCGTCCGGCAGGTCCGCAGCGCCGCGCGCACGCCGGCACGAGGGCTCGTCCCGAGGAGACCCATGTCCATTGATATCGTCCGAGGCGAGCTCGAGCGCCTCTTCTCGCTTGATGAAATGATGGCCCTGTCGTCCGACCTCCTCGGCTTCAACCCGGCCGACATCGGCGGCGGCGCCTCCAAGGCCTCCTTCGCGCGCGCGCTCACGGACCATTGCGTCGAGGTCGACGCCATCGAGGCGTTGATCGACGCCATCGTCGCCTCGCGGGCCGAGGTCGACGCCCGCGTCCGCGCCCTCGGCGCCCAGGGGCTGAGCCTGCCCGAGGAGATCGCGGCCGGCGAGACGTTCGGGGACTTCGTCATCACGAGAAAAATCGCCGAAGGGCCGCGAGGCCTCGTCTATGCGGCGACCCGGGGCACCGAGCCGCGGACGCTCAAGGTGCTCCGGCGCGAGGCGACGCGCGACAGCCGGGCGATGCGCAGGTTCCTCACCCACGTCCGCCTGGCCGCGCAGGTGCGCCACGAGAACCTGGCGAGCGGCGTCGAGGCCGGGATCGTGGGCGGCCGCGCGTTCGTGGCATACACGCACATCGACGGGCTGCCGCTCTCGGCGCGCCTCGCGCGGTCGGGGCCGCTCCACATCAACGAGGCCAGGCCGCTGCTCCGCGGGATCCTGAGCGGCCTCGTCGCGCTGCACGCCCAGCGCCTCGTCCACGGCGCGCTCAAGCTGGAGAACGTCATCGTCGCGCGCGACGAGGACGGGCAGCCGCTGCCCGTCCTCGTCGACGTGGGCGGCGACCGGCTCGGCGCCGGATGGTCGAGCCCCGAGCTCGTCAGGACCGCGAGCCCCGAGCAGCTGCGCGGCGAGGTCGCCGGCCCGTCGAGCGATCTCTACGCCTTCGGCGTGCTGCTCTTCGAGCTCCTCACGGGCAAGCCCGTGTTCTCGGGCGCGGCCGCGGTCGAAGTCGCCGTCGCGCACCTCACCGAGGCGCCGCCCGCGCCGAGCGCGGCCGCGCCGCGCGGGTGGGCCGGCAAGGACGTCGACGAGCTCTCGGGGCGCCTGCTCGCCAAGGCGCCGGACGCCCGGCCGAGGGAGGCGCGCGCGGCGCTCGACGCCGTCGAGCTGCTCGGCAAGCCGCCGCAGAAGGGGGCGACGATCAGCGAGGCGCAGCTCGACGCGCTCATCGATCGGCTGGTCGCGAGCCCGACCGACGCGGACCTCGCGCTCGCGGTCGAGGCGACCGTCGACCAGGGGGCCGACCCGGGGCGCGTGGCGGAGGCGCTCGCGATGGCCGCCGATCAGGTCGACGCGGGCGAGGCCGGGGCCGAGGCGGCCGCGGCGAAGAAGCTCCTGCACTTCCGGGCGGCCCGGATCTACGAGAAGGGCAAGCTCCACGACAAGGCGGAGGCCATCTACGTGGGCCTGCTCGAGCGCGATCCCGGCGACGACATCGCCTTCAGCGCGCTCGAGGAGCTCCGCAAGGCGCTGGGCAAGCACGAGGAGCTCGTGGAGATGCTCCTCCAGCGCAGCGAGAAGGCCGAGAGCGCGGGCGAGCGCGCCCGGGCGCTCAACGAGATCGGGCACCTCTACGTGCGGGAGCTCGACGACAAGGACCAGGGGGTGTTCGCGTTCGCCCAGGCGCTCGCCCAGGACCCCGAGCAGGACGCGTACGCCGTCGACCTGGAGCGCGCGGCCGGCAGCGACATGAAGATCTGGGCCGAGGCGCTCCAGATCCTGAGCCAGGCGAGCACCGACGAGGCGATGGCCCCGGAGCCGAAGATCGCGCTCTTCAACCGGCTCGGGCCCTGGTACGCGGAGAAGGTCGCGCGGGCGGACCTCGGGATCCCGTGCTTCCAGTTCGTGCTCGGGCTCGATCCGGCGAACGAGAAGGCGCTGGAGGGGCTCACGCAGGTCTACCGCCGCGCCCAGCAGTGGCAGGAGCTCGTCCAGGTGCTTCTCTCGCGGGCCGACCGCGCCGCGACCCCCGGCGAGGCGCGCGATCTCCGCGCCGCGGCCGCCGAGCTCCTCGAGACGAAGCTGAACGACGCGGGCCGCGCGCGCGACCTGTACGAGCAGATCTTCGCCGAGGACCCAGGGCACGCGAGGACGTGCGACGCGCTGCTCAGGATCTACCGGCGCATCGAGGACCACGCCGGCTACGCGAAGATCCTCGAGCGGCGCGCGGAGGCGCTGCGGGGCGAGGAGCGCGTCGAGGCGATGTGCAAGCTCGCCGAGCTCTACGAGGACCGGCTCGGCGATCTGGGCGAGGCGACGCGCCGCTACGAGGCGGCGCTCGAGCTCGATCCGACCAGCCTCACCGCCCTGCGCGGGCTCGACCGCATCTACAGCCGCGCCGGGCGCTACCAGGAGCTCCTCCGGAACCTGGAGCGGCAGATCGACGTCAGCGCGACGCCGCGCCAGAAGATCAACCTCCACGAGCGGATCGCGGGCCTCTACGACGAGGAGTTCCTCGACCACGCGAAGGCGGCCGAGGCCCTCGAGGCGATCCTCCGGATCGACGGCGCGCACGAGGGCTCGCTCGCCGCGCTCGGGCGGCACTACCGCGCCCTCGAGCGCTGGGAGGACGTGGTGGCCCTCTACGAGCGGCAGCTCGGCATCGTCCCCGACGACAAGCGGCGCGAGGAGATCCTGCTCGCGATGGGGCGCGTGCTGCTCGAGCAGATCGGCTCGCCCGAGCGCGCCCGCAAGGCGTACGAGCGGGTGCTCGCGATCGACCCGCACCACGCCGGGGCGCTCGAGTCGCTGGCGCACGTGCGGGCCGCGACAGGCGACGCGGCGGCGGCGCTCAGCGCGATCGAGTCGCTCGCGGCGACGGCCAAGACGGCGGAGAGCCGGGCCGATCTCTGGATCCGGGCGGCGAAGATGCTCGAGGAGAAGGGCGATCGGGACGGGGCGATCGAGCGCTACAAGATGGCCCTCGACGCGCAGCCGCACAGCGCGGGCGCGAGCTCGGCGCTGCGCGCGGCCTACCTCGCCCGGGGCGACGCGACGAGCGCCGTCGAGCTCATCGCGCGCGAGGCCGAGGCCGCCGAGGGCAACCTCGCGAAGGCCCGGCTCTACGGCGAGATGGCGCTCCTGCTCCGGGAGCGCCTGAAGGACGACGCGCGCGCCGCGGAGGCGGCCACGCGGGCCGTCGACCTCGACCCGACCAGCGTGCTGGGGCTCATGATCTCGGGCGATCTCGCGTTCGAGGCCGGCCGCTTCCTCGAGGCGGCGCGGCACTTCGAGTCGCTGGCGAACCGGGTCGACGCGCTCCCGAGGGAGCAGGGGCTCAAGCTGCTCTTCCGCTACGTCGACGCGCTCAGCAAGAGCGGATCGAGCGGCAAGGCGATCGGCACCGTGAAGGCGCTGCTGGCGCTCGCGCCCGACGATCCGGCGGCGATCTCGCGCGCCGCGAAGGTCAACCTCGACGCGGGCCGGGCCAGGGAGGCCGCGGAGCTCTACGCGGGGCTCGTGGAGCGCTTCGGCGCCGGCCTCCCGGAGCGGGAGCGGGCGGACGCGCTGCTGCGCCTCGGCGAGGCGAGGCTCGCTGCCGGCGACCCGGGCGGCGCGGTCGGGCCGCTGAACGAGGCCGCCGATCTCACCCCGGAGTCCCCTGCCCCGCTCGCCCTGCTCTCCAGGGTCTTCGAGGCCAAGGGGGACTGGGAAGAGGTCGTGCGCCTCAAGCACCGGCGGCTCGACGTGGTGACCGGCGACGAGCGGAGCGCGCTCCTGCTCGAGATCGGCGACCTCCTGGCGACGCACCTGAACGACCGGACGCGCGCCGCGAAGAGCTACGTGGCCGCGCTCGACGAGCGCCCGGACGACCGGAAGATCCTCACGAAGCTGATGCAGCTCTACAGCGAGGAGAAGGACTGGTCGAAGCTCATCGACATCGTCCTGAAGCTCGCCGCCAAGATCGACGACCGGCGGCAGAAGGCGAAGTACCTGCACACCGCGGCGATCGTGAGCGCGCGGCAGCTCGGCGATCTCGACCGGGCCGCCCGGTTCTACGACGAGGTCCTCGAGCTCGACCCGTCCCTCACCCGCGCGCTCGCGGAGGCGATCGAGCTCCGCGGCGAGAAGGGCGACCACGAGGACGTGGAGCGCCTGCTCAAGGTCGAACTCGACCGGGCCACCGAGGAGAACGACACGGCGAAGATGCTCGAGACGTTCGACCGGCTGGGCGCCCTCTACAAGGACAAGCTCGGCTGGATGAGCGACGCGATCGACGCCTACGAGGCGGCGCAGACGCTCGATCCGGACAACGACGAGCGGAACGAGCTCCTCGCGAGCCTCTACGCGAGCAACCCGGCGCAGTACCTGGACAAGGCGGTGGCCGCGCAGCTCCCGATCTTGCGGCGCAACCCGTACCGGCCGGACGCGTACCGGCTGCTGCGGAAGCTGTACACCGAGACGAAGCGGGCCGACGCCGCCTTCTGCCTCTGCCAGGCGCTCTGCTGCCTGAGCGCGGCCGAGCCGGACGAGGAGCGCTTCTTCCGGCGCCTGCGCCCGGACAACGTCGCCGCCGCGCAGCAGCCGCTCGACGAGGAGGGGTGGACGACCGGGCTCATCCACCCGGACGCGGATCCGCTCCTGACCGCCATCTTCGGTGTCATCGAGCCGGCCGTGCTCAGGAAGAACGGGCAGCCCCTCGAGGAGCTCGGCTACCAGCTCGCCTACCAGATCGACCTCGCGCGCCACCCCTACCCGATGTCGCAGACGCTCAATTACGCCGCGGGCGTGCTCGGCCTCGAGCCCCCGCTGACGTTCCAGAACCCGAACGACGGCGGGGGCGTCTCGTTCCTCCACGCGCACGTGCCGGCGATCGTGCTCGGCGCCGCGGCGCTCCAGATGGAACTGCCGACCCAGGCCGCGGCGTTCATCGCGGCCCGCCACCTCACCTACTACCGGCCGGGCATGTACCTCCGCCACCTGGTGCCGACCGGCACCGGCCTGCGCGCCTGGCTGTTCGCGGCGATCAAGCTGATCTCGCCCACGTTCCCGATCACGAAGGAGCTGGAGGGGCCGGTGATGGAGAACCTGTCGGTCCTCGATCCGATCATCGTCGGGCCGGCGCGCGATCAGCTCGCGAGCATCGTGACCAAGCTCCTCCAGGCCGGCGCCATCGACCTGAAGCGCTGGGTGTCCGGGATCGACCTGACCGCCGACCGCGCCGGGTTCCTCCTCGCCAACGATCTCGAGCTGGCGCAGGAGATGATCAAGGCGGCGGACGACGCGAGCGCCGCCGTGCCCCAGAAGGAGCGGCTCAAGGAGCTCCTGCTCTACGCCGTCAGCGAGGAGTACTTCGCGGTCCGGCAGCGGCTCGGGATCAACGTCGACAGCTGAGCGCCGCGCCGCGCGATCCCGGCCTGAAGCCGCCCTCTCGCCCGCAGGGCTGCCCGGCGGCCCTGCGCCGCCGCGGGCGCAGTCCGGCGGCGCGTGCTAGCTGGATCAGCGTCGATCCAGCCCCGGGGAAGTCGCTCTCGGCAGACTTCCGCACCGGACTGGTTGACGGATAAATCCTCAAATTGCTAGGCTGCGGGCCGGCATTAGGCCCTTTTGGATCGTATGTTAGCTCGCCGCAGCGTGGCAGCGGGCAGCCTGAGCGATTGTGTGAAAGCACGCCCATGGCGGCAAAGAAGACCCGAAAAACTTCGAAAAAAGACCGGAAGAGAGCGACCAAGGCGAGCGCGGCAAGCTCGAGGCGATCTGCCTCGACGGCGCGGACGCGGAAGGCGAAACCTGCCGCCCGTTCGACCGCGCGCAAGCCGAAGCGGAAAGCCGCGGCCTCTCGTCCTGCTGCGCGACGCACCTCGGCCGTGAAGGCGGCCAAGCGCCGGAAAGCGACGACGAAGCGGGCGACCACCCGCAAATCGGCGGCCCCGGCGCGGCGCAAGGCAACGCGCACACCGGCGCGGGCGACCCGCACGACCGCCAGGAAGAAACCGGCGGCGGCGAAGGCGAAGAAGGCGACGCGCGCCGCCGCCAAGCGAGCCGGCGCGGCGAAGGCGAGGAAGACAGCCGCCAGGACGAAGGCGAGGTCGACGCGCGCCGCCGCCAAGCTGAGGACCACCAAGGCCCGGGCGAAGGCCAGGGCGACCAAGGTCAAGGCGAGGGCGGCGAAGGCCAGGGCGACGAAGGCCAGGGCGACGCGGGCGAAGACCGCGAGGACCAGGGTCGCGAAGGCCAGGGTGACGCGGGGCAGGGCCGCGAAGCCGAGGGCGACGAAGACCAGGGCGACCGCGAAGGCGAAGAAGGCGACGCGCGCGGCCGCGAAGAAGCGGGTCGTACGGGCCAAGGCGACGAAGCCGAGGCTCGCGCGGGTCAAGGTCGCGAAGCCGAGGCTTCTCCGGAGGAAGGTCGCCGCGCGCTCCGAGCGGGCGGTCGCGGCGCCGGCGGCCGAGCCCACGAAGCTCCGCAAGAAGAAGAAGCTGAGGTCCGCCGAGGAGCCGAAGCTCAAGGAACGGCTGAAGCTCAGGGGCGGCGGGGAGCAGGCCGCGCCGGTCGAGGCGGAGCGCCCGCGCCGGACGAGCGACAAGCCGCAGCGCGCAAGCGACAGGCCGCAGCGCGCAAGCGACAGGCCGCAGCGCGCAAGCGACAGGCCGCAGCGCGCAAGCGACAGGCCCGTTTCCGAGAAGAAGAGCGTGCGGCCGGGCGGGGCGAAGGGGAAGGGTGCGGCCGCGATCGAACGCCGGCCGGGCCGCGTCCCGCTCCGGGAGCCGCCGCGGGTCGTCACGCTGCCGCTGCCGATGCTGCCGCCCCCGCGGCGGGCCACGATCGAGGAGCGCAGCGCGATCATCGAGCAGCGGCTGAACGCGCAAACGGAGGATTTTCGGCGGCGCTACATCGACAGCCTCGATATGTCGTGGATTTACCACGACAGCGCGCTCGAGGGCGTGGTCTACACGTTCGACGAGCTGCGCGCGGCGCTCAGCGGTCCGGCGCCGCTCGTGACGGACTCGAGCCTTCAGCCGACGTACGATGACATCCGGCGCCACAAGGAGGCCATCGCCTATGTGCGCGAGCAGGGCGAGAACAAGCGGGCGCCGGTCACCATCGACTGCGTGAAGAAGCTGTACCTGATCCTCCATCCGGAGGAGGGGGACATCAAGACGGTGAAATACCGCAAGGATATCCCCCAGCACCGGCTCTACTTCCACGAGTACGCTCCGCCGGACAAGATCGCCTACAAGGTGCGACAGATCATCGACTGGCTGAACGACCCCGAGACGCGGAAGACGCGGAACGGCATCCGGATCGCGGCGCGCGCGCACTACGATCTGCTCCGGGTCTACCCGTTCCCGAACGACAGCGGCAAGGTCGCGAGGCTGTTCATGAACATGCTGCTGCTCCGCACCGGCCTGCCCCCGTCGATCATCCACTCGACCGAGCGGCAGCGCTACTACGAGGCGCTGAAGGGCTCGGCGACGACGGTGCTGCAGATGGTGCAGGAGTCGGTGGAGAACGCCCTCGCGAGCGTCGAGAAGCTCCTCGATGAGCATGAGACGCGCAAGCGCGCCTTCGTCAGCTGAGACAACGCAGCGCGGCCCCGCGCAGGGCGGGGCTCCCGCCGGACGGAGCGCGCGCCGCCCGCCCGGGGCCGCCGCGGCCCGGGCGAGGGCGGCCGCGCCGGCCGCCGCCGCGGCCCGGTCGGCGCCGGCGCGCGCGCGGCCGAGCACGCCGCCCCAGGCCACGTTCACGAAGCTGCGCGCGCTGCACCCGGACGCGCACTGCGAGCTCGATCACAGGTCGGCGTTCGAGCTGCTCGTGGCCACCGTGCTGAGCGCCCAGACGACGGACGTGCTGGTCAACAAGGTGACGCCGCACCTGTTCGGCGCCTACCCCGACGCCCGCGCGCTCGCCGGCGCCGAGCCCGCCGAGGTCGCCGCGCTGCTCCGGCGGCTCGGGATGGGCATGTTCAACCAGAAGGCGAGGAACATCGTGGGGCTCGCGCGGGGCCTCATCGAGCGTCACGGCGGCGAGGTGCCGAGGACGCTCGCCGAGCTCGTCAAGCTGCCTGGCGTCGGGCGCAAGACAGCGAATGTGGTGCTCGGCGTCGCCTTCGGAGCGCCGGAAGGCGTGGTGGTCGATACCCACGTGCAGCGCCTGGCGCAGCGGCTCGGCTGGACGAAGAGCGACAAGCCGGAGCAGATCGAGCGCGATCTCGGGGCGCTCTTCCCGCAGCGTGACCGGGATATGCTGTCCCACACACTGGTCTTCCACGGCCGCCGCATCTGCTTCGCCAGGAAGCCGGCGTGCGGAGGCTGCGGGATCAGCGACGCGTGCCCAAGCGCGTTTCGCGCGGAGAACGTGGGGCGCAAGCCGCCGCGCCCGCCTCGCCGCCGCGACGCGCAGCCGTGACCGTCACCCGCGCTGCGGAGGTGGCGAGTCGAGCGCGCCGGGGCGGAGGCGCGGCGCTGGTCAGCGCAGCGCATCGCTGCCCGGCGCGCCCCCGCCGCGAGCTGCTGCTTGTTATTGCCCTGGCGCCGAGGGCGCGAGGTAGACTCGGGCGATGAAGGCTTTGCACCTGATCGTCGCTCTCACGTGTCTCTTCACCGCCGGGTGCGGCAGCCTGGAGAGCGATCTCTGCGACTATAAGTGCGACTGCGAGGGGTGCAGCGATCGCGAGTACGACGAGTGCCTCGATCGCTACGATTACCGGTACGAAGACGCGGATCGCCGCGGCTGTCTCGACAGGTACGACGAGCTGCTCGCGTGCGAGGACGACACCGGGATCTGCCGAGACTACAGGTGGGATATCTCGTGCAAGGGAGAGAGAGACGCGCTGGATCGGTGCCTCAGATAGGCTGTATCCGGCGAAGGTTCCGAGCAGCCATGGCCCGGAGAGCACGCGCGAGGAGCATGGCGGCGCTCCGGGCGAGACAGGCCCGACGACCGCGCCATGCATGAGGTCGCCAGGCGGCAGCCGGCGCGGCCGCGGTCAGGCTCCGGTGCCCGCTCCGGCCGCGCTCAAGCGCCGGTGCCTCGCGTGACGACGCCGGTACGGAACGCCTCGACCAGCCGCTCCGACGCCGTGTAGGGGTCGATCTCGCGTCGCGCGACGGCGTGCACCGCCGCCTCGAGCGCGGGCCCGAGCACGACGACCGCGGCGTCGGTGAGCGCGTCGCGGAGCTGCACGTGCATGGCCTCGCGCAGGCGCTCCTCCCGGCGCGCCGCGCCGGCCTCGGTCCCGAACAGCCAGGCCCGGTGCCCCTCCAGCTGCTCGACGAGCGACGCCACGCCCTCGTTGCGCGTGGCCACCGTCCGCACGATCGCTGGCACCCAGGGCCCTTCAGGCGGCTCGCCGGGCGGACCTGCCGCGTCCGCCGCGCGGGCATGGAGCGCCGCCGCGCTGTGACCGCGCGCCCGCCCAGAGGCCTTCGCCACCTCGCCGCCGAGCGCGATCATGAGCTCCAGGTCGCGCACCGCCGTGTCGGCCCCGTCCCGGTCGGCCTTGTTCACGGCGAAGACGTCGGCGCACTCCAGGATGCCCGCCTTGATGGCCTGCACCTCGTCGCCCATCCCGGGCGCCGCGACGACCAGGGTGGTGTGCGCCATGCGCGTGATCTCGAGCTCGTCCTGCCCTACCCCGACGGTCTCGACCAGGATCACGTCGGCTCCCCATGCGTCGAGCACGCGCGCGACATCCATCGCCGAGCGCGACAGCCCGCCGAGGGCACCCCGGGTCGCGAGCGAACGGATGAACACGTCGGGGTCTCCGAAATGCGCCTGCATGCGGATGCGGTCGCCGAGGATGGCGCCGCCGGTGAACGGGCTCGTGGGATCGACCGCCACCACGGCGACCCGGCGGTCCTGCTTCCGGAAGGCGCCGATCAGCCGGTCGGTGAGCGTGCTCTTGCCCGCCCCCGGGTTGCCCGTGACGCCGAGGATCCAGGCGCGGCCGGTGTGGGGGAAGAGATCCTTCAGGATCGCGGCATGGTCGCCGGCACGATCGTCGACGAGCCGGCAGGCCCGCGCCGTCGCGCGCGTGTCGCGGGCGAGGACCTTCTCTGCGAGCGGGTGCACGCGAGCGGTCTAGGCTCGGCGATGCGGGGATACAACCGCGCGCGGGCGATACGGGGCCCCTACCCTGCCCCGCCGCCGTCGCCGGACGCGCTCCCATCGCCGCCGGCCCCGCCGCCGCCGTCAGCGGCCGGCTCGCCGCCTGCTCCACCCGCGCCCCCTTCCCCGCTCGCGGACGAGCCGGCGCCCCCGGCGCCCCCGGCGCCGCGGTCGAAGATCGGCCTCGTCTGGCCGCATGCGACGGTGAGCAGGGCCGAGAGCACAGCGCAGGAGGTGAACGCCAGGGAGCGGTTCCGCATGGGCACGTTCTTGACACGTCCTCGAATCGGAGCGCTCGCGAAATCCAGCGGCGCGCCCCGGTCGCGGCGCCGCGAGTACAGGCCGGTCGAAGCGCTGCCCGGCACCGCGGCACGCTCGCGTCAGGGCGCTGCGGACGCGGGCCGGTCGAAGCGCTGCCAGCGGCCGTCGATGAGCCGCTCATGCGGCAGGTACTGCGCCTTGTAGACCAGCCGCGAGCACTTCTCGACGTAGAGCCCGAGGTAGAGGTACCGGAGACCCCAGGAGCGGCACAGCTCGAGCTGCTTCAGGATCGAGAAGACGCCGGGGCTCAGCGGCTCGAGCTCGGGATCATAGAAGGAGTAGACCGCGGACAGCGACTCCAGCCCCCGGTCCACGACGGCGACCCCGACGAGGCGCCCGCCGACGCGGTAGCGCATCTCGAACGTCTCGCAGCAGCTGTCCACGAGGAACGCCTCGTAGCCCGCCGCGCCGAGGGGGCCGTCGTCGCGCATCAGCCCCCGGCCGTGCTTGTGCAGGTTGTACAGCGCGACCTTCTCCCGCGTCGTCACCGGCGGGCCGATCTCGACGTCGATCACCTGCTCGCCCCGCCGGAGCACCCGGCGCTGCGTGCGCCCAGGGACGAAGTCGCGCACGAGAATCCGGATCGGCTCGCAAGCGCGGCACGAGGGGCACTGGGTGCGGTAGAGCAGCTTGCCGTGGCGACGGTTGCCCGCGACCAGCCTCCGGTCGAACTCCGCGCGCGTGAGCGGCCGGATGGGCACCCGGAGCGGCATCCGCGCCTCGGCGTCCGGGAGGTACGGGCAGGGGCTCACCTCGTCGTGGACCGTGAGCTCGATCGGGTCCGCCACCTCGTCCAGACGAGGGAGATCCACGTCCTGCGCCGATACCGCCTCTCGCTCGCTCGATGAGCCCATGTTGCCGTCGATCCGAGCGTTCGAGCCCCCGTCGATACGCCGGCCGCTAGAGCCAGGGGATGCCTGTTGCACGGCCACGTCAAGCAAATCCCTGCGCTGCGCGCGACGCCGCACGGCGCGCTCCGCTCCCTGGTTACAAGCGCGGCACACACGCGGTACACGCGCGCGCCGGACGACAACACCCCGCCCGCCCGCGTGGACGCCCGAAACTATCGCACATTTACCCTCACATGCCCACCCACGCGTCGAGGCGGTTGGCTTGCGGAGCCCGCGCGGCGCGCCCGCCCCTTTTCCTCTTGCCTTGGGGCCGGTATGACCCGGCGCGCCCGCGAGACGGCGGTCCAGGCACGGACCCGATCGGCGCGGGCGCCCAAGAAAGGCCGAACGCTTTGGATCTCACAGGAAAGCAGCGCCGCCACCTCCGGGCGCTGGGGCATCACCTCGACGCGGTCGTGCAGCTCGGCAAGGCCGGCCTGACCGACGGCGTGGTCGCGGCCGTCGACACGGCGCTGGAGCGGCACGAGCTCGTGAAGGTACGCCTGGGCACCGAGTGCCCCGACGACATCGGAGACGTCGCCGAGTCGCTGTCCGAGCGGCTCCGCGCCGAGATCGCGCAGACCCTCGGCCGGACGATCCTGCTGTACCGGCGCCACCCCAAGGAGCCGAAGATCAAGCTGCCGACCGGTAGCTGACCCGAGCGATCGGGCGCGGCCGCGCGGTCGCCAGCGCGACGCGCGCGGCCACACGGCGCCGTCGCGCGCCGGCGGGCGACGGCGCCGACCGCGCCGCGGTCACACGTGCCGGAGCTCGGGGCGCTCGGCGAGCAGGTGATCGAGCCAGGCGTTCGACAGCTTCTCCTGCACCGTGTTCGCGCGGAGACGCGCGGCGAGGTTCTTGAAGTCGACGTGGTCGATGGGCTGGTCCTGGTTGAAGCACGAGAAGACCAGCGTCTCCTTGCCCGTCTCCGGATCCACGTGCCGCTGGAGGCACTGCGCGCAGACCTCCTTCATCATGCACTGCATCGGCGAGTTGATGCTCGCGATGCCCACGTGCTTCGGATCGAGGTGCGGCGCCAGCACGCCGTGCCGCGCCTCGCGCACGGCGTTCATCATCTTGTCCGAGCCGATCGCGATGATGCGCCGGACCTCCGAGAGGCGCGCGAGCTCGCCGCCGAGCTGCCGCTCGGCGTAGGCCCGCATCGCCTGGACGATGTTGCCGCGGAAATGGCGATCCATCGGGCGCCGCGGGGGGATCTCCGCGCCGCCGTCCGTGCACCAGATGACCTGATCGGTCGCCACCTCGATCTCGTCCTGCTTGAAGAGGTCCTCGCCCCGGCGGTAGCCGGCGAAGTAGATGACGCGATCGCCGCGCGCCTTGAGCGCCTTCGCGATCGAGAACAGCACGGCGTTGCCGAGCCCGCCGCCCGCGAGCAGCACGGTCTCCCCCTCGGGGATGTCCGTCGGCGTCCCGGTCGGCCCCATGACGACGACCTCCTCGCCCGGGCGCAGCGCCGCGAGCAGCCGCGACGACGCGCCCATCTCGAGCGCGATCAGCGAGAGCAGCCCCTTCTCCTTGTCGACCCACGCGCCCGTCAGCGCGAGCCCCTCCATCGCGAGCCGCGTCCCGCGGATCACCGGCGAGCTCACCTCGTAGTTCTGCAGCCGGTAGAACTGCCCCGGCTCGAACTTCCGCGCCGCCGCGGGCGCGCGCACGACCACCTCGACGATCGTCGGCGTCAGCCGCTCGACGCGCTCGACCACCGCGACGAAGTCGTGATCGAGGCGGGCGAACAGGTCGCGCCGCCGCGCGTCGCGCGCCGCCTGCGGCTCCTCGCCGAGCCGCGCGATGTCGCGCTGGAAGAGCGCGACGACCGACGGGTACGCGTCCTTCGCGCTCGCCATCGCCTTCACGACGCTCCCCGCGTAGTGCGGGTGGTTGTCGCCGTAGAAGCTCACCGCGTGCTCGCCGTCGTTGTAGCTCGTGAAGAAGCCCTCCCGCGCCGCGGACGGCTCGACCTTGAGCGCGCCGTCCTCGCCGACGTAGGCGCGGTGCGGCTGGAAGAACTGCCGCCACTTGTCGAAGGCGAACGACCCCGGGCGCTCCTTCTCGTACGTGACGTTGGGGCTCGTCCCCGCCGCGACGCACACGGTGCGGGCGGAGATCGTGACCGTCTCGCCCGTGCTCCGCCACTTGCCGTCCACGATCGCCTGGCGATCGAACACGAGCGACGAGACGCACCCGCGCTCGTCGAGCACCGCCTCGACCGGGGCGAGGTTCTCGACGTAGCGGATGCCCTCCTCGAGCGACGCGGCGACCTCCTCGTGGTTCAGCCGGTAAGCCGGCGAGTCGATGAGCCGCTTGCGGTAGACCAGCGAGACGCCGCCCCACGTGTCGACGAGCCCCTGGAACCGCGGCGGCCGCCCCTCGCGCGCGGCGCGCGCGCGCTCGTCGCGGATCTCCTCGGCGTGGCGCCGCTGCTCGGCCAGGAACTCCCGCTCCTCCTCGTCGAACATCGCGAGGACGGCGGCCTCGCCGCGCTCGGCGATGAGCGCGTCGAGCCGGTCCGCCGTCTTCTCGGCCTGCACGACGTAGTACGCGGCGAGCTCCGTCGCGGTGTCGATCGCGGTCAGGCCGCCGCCGATCACCACCGCGGGCAGGCGCACCTGCAGGTTCGCGAGCGCCGAGCGCTTGTAGGCGCCGGCGAGCTGCAGCGCCATCAGGAAGTCCGACGCCTTGCGGATGCCGCGCGCCAGGTTGTTCTTGAGCGGGATGATCGTCGGCCGCCCCGCGCCCGCCGCGATCGCGACGTGGTGGAACCCGAGCCGGAAAGCGTCGTCGAGATCGACCGTCCCGCCGAACCGCACGCCGCCGTAAATGCGCAGCAAGCGCTGCCGCGCGAGCGTGACGTAGAGCACGGTGAGGAAGTTCTTGTCCCACCGCACGGTAATCCCGTACTCGCTGACGCCGCCGAAGCCGAGGAGGACGCGCTCGTCGAGCTCGGTGTAGAGGCGCTTGAAATCGCGGACAGGCCGCGGCGGGCGCGTCTCGTCGCCCGTGAGCTCGACCGGCAGCGGCTCGATCTTGAGCCCGTCGATCGCCGCGACCGCGAAGCCCTGCCGCGTGAGGTGGTGCGCCAGCGTGTAGCCCGCCGGGCCGAGGCCGACGACGAGCACGTTCTTCCCGTTGTACGGGAGCGCGTGCGGCCTCAGCGCGTCGAGCGGGTTCCACCGCGTGAGGAAGCCGTAGATCTCGAGGCCCCACGGGAGCGACAGCACGTCGGTGAGCGCCGCTGTCTCGATCTGCGGGATGTCCACCGGATCCTGCTTCTGGAAGACGCACGCCTTCATGCAGTCGTTGCAGATGCGGTGGCCGGTGCCGGGGCACATCGGGTTGTCGAGGCAGACGAGCGCGAGCGCGGCGATCGACTCGCCCTTCCCGCGCATCGTGTGCATCTCGCTGATCTTCTCGTCGAGCGGGCAGCCGTGGAGCTCGACGCCGAGCGGGTTCGACTTGATCGCCCCGGTCTTGTTGTCGCGCAGGCCCTTGGAGCACGAGTCCTTGTCGCGGTCGTGGCAGAGCAGGCAGTAGTCGACCTGGCTCTCGACCTCGCGGGGGCCGGCGCGCCGGTCGGTCAGCGCGAAGCCGTCGCGATCCCGCCGGTGGTGCTCCGGGCCGACGAGGAGCTCGGCCGAGCCGCCGCCGCTCGCGTCGTGCTTGCGGTGGAGCTGCACGAGCGCCTGGTGGTCGAGCGTGCGCGGCGCCTTCAGCGTCGGCCAGCGCCGCGCCGGGTCGTGCTCGTCCGCGCGGCGCGCCGCGAGCCACGCCTCGAGGGCGTCGAGCGCGAACGCGACCACCGCCGCGTCCTCGGCCTCCGTCGGCGCGTCGCCGACGACCGCGACCGCCTGCGCCACGCGCTCTGCGAGCGCCGGGTCCTCCCGCAGCGCGGCGCGCGCCTTCGCCGCGCGCCCGCGGAGCTCGTCCGTCCACCGCGCGCCGCCGGCCTTGGCCGCCTTGCGCGCGATCTCGTCGACCTCGATCAGCGCGAGCGCCGCGCGCGCGATCGCGAGCTCCTCCGCGGCGGAGCCGCTGTCGAGCACGCTCGCCGGCGCGCCCATCGCCACGAGCGACCGCCGCGCCGCGTGCGCCGCCTCGACGGGCGTGCCCTGCCACGCCTTGCCGGGGCTCGGCTTGAACAGCCGCTTCTTCGAGAACTCGCGCTTGAAGTCCCAGAGGACGCTCCGCTCGAGGGTCGCGTCGATCTGCGCCTGCACCTCGCGCTCGACGCGGAACAGCCTGGCGACGAAGCGGCCGACGTACGGCGCCGCCGCGAGCAGGGCCTCGGAGACCTGCTCCGACGTGAGCGCGGGCCGGGCCGCGTCGCCGGCGGCCCCGGAGGCGGCCGGCTGATCGGACCGCAGGAACGCACGGTACGCGTCGAAGCGCGCGTAGGCGCCCTCGTCCGACGAGCGGAAGTAGTCCTCGAAGCGCTCCGTCAGCTCGGCGAGCTTCGCCGGGTCGAAGAGGTCGGCGTATCCGAAACCAGGGATTCCGAGCTCGAGCTCGGAAACCTCGGAGGTCGCCTGCACCCACGAAGAGAAGTCAGCCTGCACTCCAGCGTTCGCTTCCATACCCGCGACAAATGCTTTCTATTTCAAGGGGTTTGCTCACCCGATCTCGAGGGCGACGTAAACTAGCACCGGGGCGTACCTCCGACCTGTCTCCCGGGCAACATTCGTCGATCCCGCGCTGCGGTCGTATCGCCGCGAGCGCAAGCGTTGCGCGCTCGCGGCGGGCGGCGCGACGGGGCGCCGCTCGCTCGCACGGCGACGCGCGCTCCGCCGCGGCCGTCACCGAGGGCGGCGGCGCGCGTCATGGCGGCGCGGGCCGACCGCGGCGGTGCGGGCGACGGTGCGTCGCGGTCAGAAGCCCTGAGAGACCACGCGCTCGATCGTGTGCGTGGAGATGTTGCCCTCGATGACGTCCGGATCCCGCAGCAGCGCCTGGTGCAGCGGGATGTTCGTGCGGATGCCGCCGATGATGAACTCGTCGAGCGCGCACCGGAGCCTCGCGATCGCCTCGGCCCGGTTCGCGCCGTGCGCGATCACCTTGGCCACCAGCGAGTCGTACGAGCTCGGCACCCGGAAGCCGCCGTACACGCCGGAGTCGACGCGGATCCCGACGCCGCCCGGCGAGTGGTACTCGGTGATGAGCCCCGGCCACGGCACGAACGAGCGCGGATCCTCGGCGTTGATCCGGCACTCGATCGCGTGGCCGCGGAAGCTCCACGGGCGCGTGTCCGGCAGCGTGAGGCGCTCGCCGGCGGCGGCGAGGATCTGCTGCGCGACGAGATCGACGCCGGTCACCATCTCGGTGACCGGGTGCTCGACCTGGACGCGGGTGTTCATCTCCATGAAGTAGAGCTCGCCGCGCTCGTCCATGAGGAACTCGAGCGTGCCGAGACCCGTGTAGCCGGTCTCGAGGATCGCGGCCCGGATGATCTCGCCCATCCTGGCGCGCTTCTCGGGATCCATCGCCGGGCTCGGCGACTCCTCCATCACCTTCTGGTGGCGGCGCTGGAGCGAGCACTCGCGCTCGCCGAGCGTCCACACGCCCCCGTGCTGATCCGCCAGCACCTGGAACTCGATGTGGCGCGGCGCCTCGACGTAGCGCTCGAGGTACACGTCCGGGTTCTTGAAGCCGCTCAGGGCCTCCTGCGTCGCGATCTCGAACGAGCGCTGCACCTCGCCGGCGTGGCGGACGATGCGCATGCCCCTGCCGCCGCCGCCGCCGGAGGCCTTCAGGATCACGGGGTAGCCGACCCGCTCGGCCTGCTCGGCCGCGTCCGCCGGGCTCGTGAGCACGCCGGTGCCGCTGAGCATCGGGATGCCGAAGCGCTTGGCGACCGCGCGCGCGGAGACCTTGTCGCCCCACGTCCGCATCGCCTCCGCGGTCGGCCCGATGAACGTGAGGCGACACTTCTTGCAGAGCTCGGCGAACTTCGCGTTCTCCGAGAGGAACCCGTAGCCGGGGTGGATCGCGTCGGCGCCGGTGACCTCGGCGGCCGCGATGATCTGCGGGATGTTGAGGTAGCTCTTCGACGCGTCGGCCGGGCCGACGCACACGGCCTCGTCGGCGAACCGGACGTGCAGCGCCGCGGCGTCCGCCTCGGAGTGGATCGCGACCGTGCGGATGCCGAGCAGGCGGCAGGCGCGGATGACACGCATCGCGATCTCGCCGCGATTGGCGATCAGGATCTTCTGGAACACGGCACCCTCGCCCCGGGCAGCGCTAGCTGCGCCGCACCTTGAAGAGACGCTGGCCAAACTCGACCGGCTTGCCGTTGTCGACGAGGATCTCGACGATCGTGCCCGGGGAGTCCGCCTCGATCTCGTTCATCAGCTTCATCGCCTCGATGATGCAGAGCGCCTGGCCCACGCGGATCGCGCTGCCGACGTCGACGAACGGCGGCGCGTCGGGCGACGGCGATCGGTAGAACGTGCCGACGAAGGGAGAGGTCACGTAGGTGATCCCCTCGTCGCTCGCCGCGGCGGGCGCCGCCGCTGCAGCCGGCGGCGCCGCGGCGGGCGCCGGCGCGGCGGCGGGAGCCGGCGCGGGCGCCAGGGCGGGCGGCGCGACCGGCGCGCTCTGGATCTGGAACGCGGCGGGCGCGAGCTGCTGCGCCCCGCCCTGCGGTACGAAGCCCCCGCGCGTGAGCCGGATGCGAACGTGTTCGTCCTCGAACTCGAAGTCGCTCACGTTGCGCTTCTCGAGGAGGCGCACCAGCGCCCGCAACTGCTTGAGGTTGATGTTCATGGAAGGACGTTCGGCCATCGATGTTTGCCGCCTTTCAACCAGAGTGACGGCTCATGTTCAACCTCTTTCGTCCGGTCGCGCCTTCTCCAGGTGCCCGAGCAACCCGAGCAACCCGAGCACGTACGAGCTCGGACCGAAGCCCGCCACGCGCGCCATGCAGGCCGGCGCGATGCGTGAGCGGCGGCGGAACGGCTCGCGGGCGTCCGGGTTGGAGATGTGCACCTCGACCGTCGGGAGCGCGCTCGCGCGGATCGCGTCGTACAGCGCGATCGACGTGTGCGTGTAGGCGCCGGCGTTGAGGAGCATGCCGTGGAAGCCGCGATCGCCGGCGTGGCTGATCGCGGTCACGAGCTCTCCCTCGCAGTTCGACTGCATGCACGACACGGAGGCGCCGTGGGCCTTCGCGGCCTCCTCGACGGCGCGGTGGATGTCATCCAGCGTGGCCGTGCCGTAGATCGCTGGCTCGCGCTTGCCCAGTCGATCGAGGTTCGGCCCGGAGATGACCGAGATCCTGAAGCCGCTCAGGAGAGCTCCTTCAGCAGCACGGGCACCTTGGTGCGCAGCAGGTAACGGGCCTTTCCGATGTTCGCGTCGGGCGTCATCGAGAAGGCCACGAAGTACGAGCTGTTCACGACGCGGATCAGGGTCGTGACCTTCTCGGCCTGGATCGCGATCTCGGCGGCGTTGCCCGCGTCGAGCATCTCGGCGGCGCGCTGGATCGACTTCAACACGACGCTGAACTCCGCGCCGATGGTGGTGATGTCGAACGCGGCCCCGGGCTTGGAGTAGCTGTCGACCGCGATCCCCTCGAAATCCATGAGAAGGGTCGCGATGCCGCCCTCGGTGTTCTCTACGACTTCCTTCAGCACGGCCTGGAACATGCGCCGAGACTACCCAAGCGCGGCACGATCGGGAAAACAAACGAACCTGCCCCTGCGTCCCGCGCCCCGTCCGGGATGTCGGCGCGGGTCACGCGCCGCCCGCGCCGCCCGCCCGCCAGCGGCGCGGCAGGGGAACAAGGGCAACGTTGGAAGAGCGGGACCCGCTGAACGGGGTCGAACGGCGAGGGCGCTTTGCCTCTTGCATCCTGGTCCCAGCCGGGCGATTCCCGCCCCAAGGGGCCCGCTCCAAAGCACGCCTTGACCCTTGTCCCGGCGAGCGGCTAACGTGCGGCCGTTCTTTCGCTCACGGCGACGCCCGGGGCGAATCCCGCCGGCGCGTCTCGCCGACGGGACGACGTCAAACGTGGTCGGGAACGGCGTGCGCCGTACCCTCCAGCTCAGCAAGAAATAAGGACGGCCCAACATCTATGCGTGCGCGAGCCGGGGATCCCCCCCGCACGATGCCCCAGAAGATCCTCGCCGGGCGGGCGACGGATCCTCAGCTTCGCGGTGATCTCGTCCAGGTCAAGGTCGACCAGGTAATCCTCTCCAGGGCGCCCTCCCGCGCGCTGGCCGAGGCCATCGCCACGGGCATGAAGAAGACGCCGGTCGAGGTCGCCGTCGCCTACGACGGCACCTGCGTGGCCGACGCGAGCTCGCTCGCCGACGTCGACGAGGGGAGCCCGCACTCGGTGTCGCCCGAGTTCCCGACCTACAACATCCCGATCGCGCGGCCGGGCATCGGCTTCCCCGCGCCGGTGCACCTCGAGCGCTTCGCCGCGCCCGCGCGGCTCGCCCTCACCGACGATCCGCGGCTCGCGACGGTCGGCGGCATCGGCATGCTGTCGCTCGTCGTCTCGCCGAGCCAGCTCGGCCAGGCGCTCGCCACGGGCTCGGCCTGGCTCAGGCCGCCCCGGAGCGTGCAGATCCACCTCTCGGGGAGGGTGCGGCCGTTCGTGTGCGCGCGGGACGTCGCGCTCGAGCTGCTCCGCAGGAACCTCGACGAGGTGGTGCGGCGCATCGAGGGCGAGCACCACGCGCCGGTGATCCTCGAGTTCGCCGGGCCGAGCGCGCGGCTGCTCTCGGTCGGCGACCGCGCGGTCCTCTGCGGCATCGCGCCGCAGGTGGGCGCGGCGGCGGCGCTGTTCGTGAGCGACGAGAAGACCGAGGTCTTCCTCCGCGATCAGCGCAGGTCGAAGGCGCACCGCGCGCTCGTGCCGGACCCGGGCGCGCCGTGCGAGGAGGTCGTCTCGATCGATCTCGGCACGGTCGATCCGCTGCTCATGGACGAGGACGGCGTCGTGCGGCCGGTCCGCGATCTCGCCGGCAAGCCGGTGGCGCAGGTCGTCCTCGGCGGCGACTCCGGCGTGACGTTGCGCGACATGCTCGCGGCGGCGCTGCTGCTCAAGTCGAAGCGCGTCCCCTCGCGGCTCGACCTGCTCGTCGCGCCGCCGTCGCGGCAGGTGCTCGAGGTGCTCGCGCAGTCGGGCGCGCTGGTCGACCTCGTCGCGACCGGCGCGCGCATCGTCGAGCCGGACCGGCGCGTCGTGACGTCGGAGATCTACCCGCCGCCGCCCGGCGGCCTGTCGCTGCGCACCGCCGATCCGGAGCCGCGCATCGCCGGGGCGCCGTCGTTCGTCGTGGCCTCTGCCGAGACGCTCGCCTACGCGGTGGCCACGGGCGCGGTCGGCGATCCGCGGTCGTTCAAGCGGCCGGTGCGGGTGACCGTGCCGCGCGCGCTGCCGACCGACGACGTGCTGATCCTCCGCGACAAGAAGGGCGAGCAGGTGAGCACGAAGAAGCCGCCGCCGGCGCCGCCGGCGGTGCCCTGGAAGGGGCCGCTGACGCTCGACGTGCTCGCCGGCGTGCCGAAGGGGAACGGGCGCGCGGCGGTCGGGGCGCGCGGGCGCAAGGCCCCTGCCCCCGTCGAGGCGGCGCCGCCGGTCGCGGAAGAGAAGGCGCAGGCCGCGCCGGCCGAGGGCAAGGCGGCCGGCGGCGTGGCGCTCGTGCTGTCGACGCTCGACGAGGTGCGGGCGGTCGCGGAGCGCGCGACCGATCTCTCCTCGGTGCGCGCGGTGGTCGCGCCCTTCGTCCCGAGCACCGCGGTGTCGGCGTTCGCGAGCGAGGGCATCGCCACGTTCCTCGTCGGCGCGGAGGAGCTCGGCAGCATCAAGGAGCAGAAGAGCGTGGAGCTGCCCGCCCCGGCGCAGTGGGGCGATCGCGTCGCGGCCGTCTTCGGGAGCGAGCGCGTCGAGGTGGCGTGGCTCGCCACCGGCATGGAGCGGAGCTGGACGCACGCGGGCACCGTGCGGCAGCCGCCCAGCGCGGCCAAACCGGCGAGGTAGCGGCGAGCGGCGACGCCCGCCGAGCGGCGTCGCGCCCCCGGCGGGGATGGCGCCATCCCCGCCGGGCTCAGAGCCCGAAGCGGAGCGCTGCGGGCGCCGCGCGCACCGGCGAGAGCGGGGCGAGGAGCTTGATCTCGTTCGTGAGATCGCGGAAGCGGATCTGCTGCTCGTTGATCTGCATCTCGAGCACGATGACGCGCTTCGTGATCTCGTCGAGGCGCGCCGAGGACTTCGCGAGCCGATCCGTGAGGTCGCGGCGGAGCTCGTCGGCGGTCCGGTTCTTCTCGATGGCCCGGAGGTTCTGGCGGAGCTCGTGGCTCTGCTGCTCGAGGCGCTGCTGCTCCGCGATCAGCCTGTCGCGCTCGTCGATCGCGGGGCGCAGCTTCCCCCGGATCTCCCAGGCCTGGCCGAGCTGCTTCGCCACGGCCGCGTCGGCGCGCGGGTCCTTCAGGTAGGCCTGCACCGCGTCGTCGGCGAGCTGGCTGAGCCAGTCGATCTGCTGCCGGAAGATCCGCCGCTCGTCCACGTCGAGCACCGCCGTCCCCCGCCGCGGCACGTCGATCGGCACGAGCGCGCTGCCGGTGCCGACGTTGTCCTCCGTGTCCTTCGGCGGCGCGTGCAGGCGCGTGCCGTGCAGGCGGGGGTGCTTCACCAGCGTCCTCGCCGCGGCGTCACCGCCGTTGCGGACCGCGTACTTGGTGTGCGTGACCCAGTCGCGCTCGATCTCGATCGCGCCGCCCTCGATCTTCGCGAGGCGCGCGCCCTCCGCGCTCTCCTCGCGCGTCGTGTCGACCGCGAGGCCCCGCTCCAGCGCGAACGGCACCGTCGTCGTGGCGCCGGGCGGCAGCGGCTCCACCATGCCCTGTCCGAGGAACGCGCCGTTCTCGAAGACCGCGATGGGGCCGCGCTCCAGGAGCCCCTTCGTGTCGTTGGTGAAGCGCGCCACCCGGAACGGGTGCGAGCTCGACGCGGGCACGCCGCCGTCGGGCGCGAACAGGAAGATCGACTCGCCGGGCACCTGCTTCGCCAGGAGCAGGACCATCGTCGCGCTCCGGTCGGGGATGTCGACAGGGAACGGGATGTCGTAGCGCGTCGTGCCCGCCTCCATCGCGACCGCGGCGAGGGCGCTCACGTTGCGCGGCGGCGAGGGGTTCATCGGCCTGGGTTCCATGGCCTTCGACTGCTGGACCGGAGCGTCCCCCTTCCACTGCGGCGCCGCCGCCGGCGCGGCGCCGCCCGGAGCCGACATGGCGCGCCGCTTCGGCTTGGCAGCGTCGGCCCGGGTCGCGACCCCGAGCCTGCCGTCGGCCTGGGCCTCCTCGGCCTCGCGCATGTAGTACTCGTCGGCCGCGCCCGCCTCGGCCGACGGCGCGTCCGCCGGCATCGGCGCGGGCGGCGGCGGCGGCGGCGGCGGCGCGGCCTCGGCAGCCAAGGTCGTCTCGCTCGTCGGCACGGACGCGATCACCTCGCCCTGGTCGCTGACGATGGGGCGCGGCGGGATCGCCGCCTGATCGAGCGTCGCCTGGAACGCGAGCGGCGCGCCCGCCACGAGCGACAGCTTCACCCCCTTCCAGTCCTCGCCCGAGAGGTTCTGCACGATGCCCCACGCCTGGAGGTGCGCCTGCTTCGACGCGGCGCGCGGGTCGGCGCCCGGAGACCCGGCCGCGCCCATCACGAGCCGGTACGAGGGCCGCCACACCGGCGTCTCCGCCACGTAGCCGACCACGAGATCGTGCTCCCGCCCGTCGAGCGTGAGCTTCACCTTCTCGAGCTCGTCCTCGTCCCGCGCCTTCGCGCCCTTGTCCCCCGGCGGCCGCGGCGCGGTCGTCACCTCCGGGCCGGGCTGCGCGGGCGCGTCGTCGTCGGAACCGTCGTCGACCTCGACCGGGAACGACGCGCTCCGGACGCTGCTGCCGCCGGCCTCGATGACCGCGAGCGTCGCGAGGAAGTCGCCGACCTTCTCCTTGCGCACCCGGAAGGTCACCTGATCGGCGTCGATGAGCCCCCGGCGCTCGAAGTACGCGACCCCGTTCCTGTAGATGACCACGCGCCGCAGCGCGAGCCCCGAGGCGTCGATATCAGGGCCGCGCGCGCAGCCGGCGAGCAGCGTGAGAGCGAGGAGCAGGCCGGAGCCCGCTCGCGCGACGTCGTGGCGTCTCATGATGTCCCTGGATCTCCTGGATCAGCGTTCGGTGAACGGTGGGCGGCGGGCGGTCAGCCGTCAGTCAGCCGTCAGTCAGCCGTCGATCAGCCGTCAGAGGGCGCGGTCGAGGCGCGGCGCCAGTCTGGCGGCAGGTCGAGGAAGCCCTCGTTGCAGAGGAACTCGTACAGGCCCTCGCAGACCTCGCCGCAGATCATGCTGAAGAGGTGCGGATCGGTGATGAAGAGGATCGTCTCGTCGCGCTCGGCGCCCGCCGTGTCCGCGAGCTGCGCGACCAGCTCGTCCTCGGCGAAGCCGACGAGCATCACCATGAGGTGCCGCTCGAACGCGGCGCGGAAGCGAGGGAACGCGTCGCTCGTCACCTTGTACGCGTACGCCCTGCCCTCGAACGTGCGGGCGTCCCGCACGACCCGCGCGGCGACCTCGGCGAGGTTCTGGGCGAGCCGCACGCTGAAGAAGTCGACGAGCACGACGTGCACCACCGAGACGATGCGCCTGAGCTCGCTCGATCGCCGCGACAGGAAGGCGTCCTGCATGTCCTTCGTGAGCTTCGCGAGCAGCTCGAACGACTGCTCCCGCGCCTCCTCGGACGCGAACTCGAAGCCGTCGAGCTCGGCCTCGATCCGGTTCTTGTAGCGGGTCAGGACATAGAAGAGCGCCTGCTCGCCGTGGTGGATCACCTTGGGCGCGCCGTCGCGGCCGCGCGTCTTCTCGTGGAGCTCGGACTGGAAGAACAGGCGGGCGAGGTTCTTGTGGATCTTCTTGAGCCGCCGCTCGACGAGCAGCGAGATGCGGTCCTCGGGGATGACCCGCTCGAGCAGGGTGCAGAGGGTCTTCTCGTGCGCCTCGCGGATGGCGTCGTGGTTCTTCGCCCCGCCCGCGCCCGCGGAGGCCTGGATCACCTTGAGCTGGGCGACGACCTGCGCGGTGACCGCGTCGAGCTCGGGGTTGGTCTCGAGGTCGGCGCGGTAGTGGACGATGCGGGCCTGCATCTGCTCCTCGAGCAGGCCGAGCGCCATCTCGGTGATGTGATCCTTGAGCGCCTGGCTGACGTGCTCGCCGACGCGCCGCGGCGCGTTGGGCGGGAGCGACCTCGGCTGCTCGGTCGCCGCGCGCTCCCCCGTTCTCGCCGCGGTTTGCGAGCGGCCCTGAGGCGGCAGCGGGGGAGGTTTCCGAGGGGCCGGGGCCATGACCCGAGAGCATACCGGAACTCGCCCGCGGTGTGCGGCTTTGGCGGAGCGGCGCGAGTCGGAGTAAGACGGCCACATGCACACGGTCGCTTCACGTACGAGCGCCTGGGAGCCTGGAGGACCGCTGGCGTCCTCCTCCGCCTCGAGGCCATCACGCCCGGCCCTCCGGCGCCTCGCGGCGACGCTCGCGCTCGCGCTCGCGGGCGCCGGTCCGGGCTGCTCCCGCGAGGGCGACGGCCAGCCGCCGCCCGCGCGTACACCGGAGCCCACGGCGCGGCAGGAGCCCGCCGCGACGGGGCCGCAGGCCGCCGCCGGGGGCAGCGCCGCGCCGGCCGCCGCGAGCGGCGGCGCCGGCGCGGAGGCGGGCGGCGCGGGGGCGCCGGCGGCGCAGCGCGGGAAGATGAACGTGCTCGTCGTCTCGATCGACAGCCTGCGCGCGGACATGCCGTGGAACGGCTACGAGCGCGACATCGCGCCCACGCTGACGGCGTTCGAGAAGAAGGCGGTCAGCTACACGCGCCACTACGCGATCTCGTCGTACACGTCGATGAGCGTCGGCGGCTTCCTCGCCGGCCGCTACCCGAGCGAGGTCGACCGCAGCGGCTACTTCTTCGGCAACTACCCCGACAGCGTCCTCATGTTCCCGGAGCTCCTGCAGAAGGCCGGGGTGCGGACGATGAGCGCGCACGCGCATTTCTACTTCGACCAGAAGGCGGGCTTCCGGCAGGGCTTCGACGTGTACGAGATCGTGCCGGGGCTCTCGGCCGACAACACGACCGATCGGAACGTCACGAGCCCGGGGCACCTCGAGCTCGCGATGAAGATGCTCTCCGACAAGGCGAACACCTCGGGCACCTTCTTCGCGTATTTCCACTTCCTCGATCCGCACGACGTGTACATGACGCACGCGGGGATCGAGCCGTTCGGCAAGCGAGCCCGCGACAAGTACGACGGCGAGGTCAAGTTCACCGACATGCACGTCGGCAAGCTGCTCGAGTTCGTCGCGCAGCAGCCGTGGGGGAAGGACACGGCGATCATCGTGACCGCGGATCACGGCGAGGCGTTCGGCGAGCACAAGATGTTCCGCCACGGCTTCGAGGTGTGGGACGTGCTCACCCACGTGCCGCTGATGATCCAGGCGCCCGGGATCACCCCGCGCCGGATCGACGAGCCGCGCAGCTCGATCGACCTCGCGCCGACGATCCTGGAGCTGACCGGCGCCCCGTCCGAGCCGTCCTTCCCGGGGAAGAGCCTCGTGCCCGAGCTCCACGGCGCGAAGCCCGAGCCGCGCGACGTCATCGTCGACCTGCCGCGCACGAGCGACAACGACCGGCGCCGCGCGCTGATCCACGGGCAGTACAAGCTCATCGCCTACGGCGACGACGACGCCTTCGACCTCTTCGACGTCGTCGCGGATCCGGGGGAGACGAAGGATCTCAAGCGAGAGCAGGCGTCCGTCTTCGAGGAGATGAAGGCGCTCTACAAGGAGCGCTCCGCGGCGATCAAGGACGTCTGCCCGAAGAACACGGCGAAGCTCAAGGGGAAGAAGAAGAACAAGCGGTGCTAGCGCGCCGGCGGGGCGACGGCGATCGTCACGCTGTCGTCCTCGCCCGTGTCGACCGCGGCGCGCGCCACGAGGCGGACCCCGTCGCACTCCAGGTGGAGCACGACGGGCGCCTCCGCCTCGCGCCTGCACGACGCGTCGGCCGAGACGCGCGCCGCGAAGGCGCCGCGCGAGAGCTCCACCGCGAGCGCGATCCCGCCGATGCGCCCCTCGGGATCGTCAGGGGTGACCTCGCGCGCCGAGCGCGCCTCCTCGAGGCGCGTGAAGAGGTCGGGCCCGCGGAGCGCGACCTCGATCGGGCGGCCCGCCGCGTCCTCCAGCACGGCGACCTCGAGCTCCGCCCGCCGCGGCGCGCTCTCGCCGCCGGAGCTCACGACGAACGGGAGCTCGATCCGCTTCGCGCAGACGACCGCGCCCGGGCCCGCGCGCTCGTCGGCAGGCGCGCATTGGGGCGCCGGCAGCGTCAAGCCGAACGGAACGACCACCTCGGCGGGCGCCTCCGCGAGGGGCCGTCCCCAGGCATCCTTGCGCAGGAAGCGGCTCAGCCACGCGGCGAGCTCCTCGCGCACGCGCGCGCGCGCCGCCCGCTGCCTCGAGAGCTGCGCCTCCGCCTCGCGGGCGGCGCGCGAGAGCGAATCACCCGCGCTGCGGTCGCGGACGAGCGCGCGCAGCCGGTGCGTCGCCTCGTCGCGGAAGGCGCCCCTCGGCAGCGTCGCGAGGTATGCCGTGAGCCCCGCGGCGGTCCCGCGCTTCGCGGCGTAGTAGATCGGCTCGGCCCGCGCGAGGTACGCGCGCACCTCGCCGGCGAAGGCGCCGTCCGGGTAGCGCTCCAGGTAGCTCGACGCCGCGGCGAGCCGCCCCTCGAGGGTCCGCGACACGCGGGTCGCGCGGTACGCGGCGTAGTCGTCGTGGTTCGCGAGGATCGCTGGCCGCGAGGCGCACCCGGACAGCGCCGCGACGAGCGCCGCGCGCGAGAGCACGCGCGCGGCGGCCGCGAGGCGCCGGCGGGGCATGGCCGCGCAGCGCGCGCTCACGGCGCCTCCCCCGACAATGGGCAGAAATTGCACTCTGTCGGGGTCGAGGGGCGCTCGTCCGCCGCGTACGCGCGGTACTCGTCGCAGCTCGCCAGCTTCAGCTTGTGCAGGCACACCTCGCCGTCGTGCACCAGCGGGTAGCAGCCGGGCGGAAACTCCGGCGCGACCTCGAAGCCGCACGCGGCGGCGCAGGCGCGGGTGCGCAGGCCGCACGCTTCGCACTGGGCGCAATCGATCTGCGCCTTGAGCGCGAAGAACTTGTACGGATCGAGCTCCTCCGGCGCCTGCCCGCAGCTCCCGATGTCGCCGACGACCGGCGCGACGCCGCCGAGGAGCAGCAGCGCCGCGACGCCTGCGACTTCCCTCGCCCGGAGGCGCCCGCGGCGCCGCGCGCGTCCCGGCAGGCTCATGGCAAGAGCTCGTGGTCGATCAGGAGCCCGAGCTGCGCCGAGACGACGGGGTAAACGGTGTAGGCCGCGTCGTAGGTCGCGGCGCCGTAGAAGAGATCCCCGACGATCTCGCCCGAGAGCGCGACGCCCGCGAGCAGGAAGTACCCGAGCCCGACGGCGAGCTCGCCGCCGACGTTCACGTCGGGCTCGATCAGGATCGCCGCCCCGAGCCGCCCGTAGCCGAGCACGCGCGGGACGCCGCGGTAGGCGACGAAGTAGCTCGGCGTGAGCGACTCCTGCGGGACGCCGCCCACCGCGATCGAGAGGCGCAGCGCGGCGCCGTGCTGAACGCCGTCGGCGGGCCCCAGCGCGAACGCGGCGCCGAGATCGAGGTACCCGGCGGTGAGCGAGAGCGACTCCGCCGTCTCGCCGAGCTGCGTCTGCAGGCGGTAGGGGTTGTTGAACCGGAGCCCCCGCCCCATCGCGACCGTCGACACGACGCGCGCCGCCGTCCCCGGGGGCCGCGCGAGCTCGCGGTACGCCTCGAGATCGGAGCCCCCGCGCTCCTCGCCGGCCTGCGCCTCCTCGACCGCCCCGGCTTCTCGGCCGGCAGCGGGCTGGGCGGCGGCGGTGCGCCCCCAGGACGCCCCCAGCAGAACGGCCACGAGCGAGAGCCCGGTCCGGAGTTCCAGCATCGCCACGCGCCTTCTACCCCGAGGCGGCGCCCGCTGGCACGCTCAATTGCGTCCCGCCCGCCCGGCGCGTACGGCGCGCCGCGCTCGACGCCGCCTCGATGACGCGTGGGCGACCCGCTACCGACGGCGGTCTCGCTGTCGCCGAGCCTCGCAGCCGCGGGCGCGGGCGGTGTGCGCCCCCTTCGGCACGGTCCTCGCCCCCCTGGCGTATCCGCCCGCTTCACCTGCGGACCGGACCCTGCATGCGGAGACCACCGTGAGCAATTCAAGCACCCGAGGCAGGCAGAGCACCGCCCCGCATTCGTCAACCCTACGCGCGCCGCGCACGAGCCCGACGCAGCGCCGTGAACGAGAAGATCGCAGCGACCCGGGAAGGCCGCGCAAGCAGGCCGAGACGCGCCGGGGCGCCCCGAGAGGGCTCGGCACGAGCGAGCTGGACGAGCCGTTCGCCGACATGATGGACGCCGAGACGGCGCCCCCGCTGCGCGGCAAGGTGAACCCGCGCAGCGAGCTCAGCGATGTCATCCCGACGCTCGACGACGAGGTGCGCGGCTACCACCACCACCCGAACGACGCCGGGAGCACCGAGTTCGAGGTGAACCCCGACGCCGCCGATGCCGCCGCCGATCTGGCGAGCGATCTCGGGGCGGAGTTCCTCGAAGGGGCCACGAAGGGCCAGGACATGAGCGACGTGGCCATGTCGCATGACGACGACGACGGCGACCTGCCCTATCTCCTGGAGGACGAGGATGTCGAGTCCGTGGAGCCGGAGGACGAGGGAGAGGACGAGCTGCCCGTGACCCAGCGGATGCGGCGGCACGTGGGCTGAGCGGCGGCGCGGCGCGCTCGAGGCCGCTGCCGCGCGTCGAGGAGGTGGGGCGCTCCGCCGCGCACGTCGCGCGCTGGCGTGCCGTTCGGTCACGCCTGACCGAGCACGGGCAGCTCCGCCACCACCTCGCCGTCGATGCGGATGAAGGCCAGCAGGCCTTCGTCCTCGTAGGCCAGCACGTCGAGCACGATCCGCTCGCACAGCGGAAGCACGTACAGCGCGCCGTCGTCCGCCATCACGGTCATGGATCGCACAGCCGCGCTCGGCGTGGGCAGCATCTCTGTGGTCCGTCGTCGCGCATCCATGTTGCTGAGCTCCCAGGCTTCAATCGAGCTCCGGCCACCGCCGGGGCCACGAGGCTAGAGGGCCTGCCCGCCATCCCACCAAGCGCCTTCCGTGCCACTGCGCCCGCACCGCGGCGCCGGTGTCGGGAGCGTTCCACGGCGACATATGGCTTTCGCCCTGACCCGCGCCGCTGCGTCGCGGCGGCTCGGTCGCAGGCGGCGCAGCTCCACGCCCGCAGCGGAGCGCGGAGAGCCCGGAGCGCCACGAGACAGCGACCCCGAGGGCCGTCTCCGGCCTCTCCGCAGGCCGGATCGCGCGCGATCCGGCGTGCGAGGGCGCGGTCCTACCGCGATCGGCGCGCGGAACCGCCGTCCTGCGCCGACGCCGCGGACAGGACCTTTCGCGCGAGCTTGGAAACGCCGATATCCAGCACGTCCGGATCGAGCCACGCCGCCTTCTCGTAGGGGGAGGCAAGCTTTGCCCGGCAGCGCCAGGGGGCCGCCACCTCGGCGCGCGCCACCGTCACGTCGAGGCGGCGGTGCGTGAGGATGTGGCGCACGCGGCCGACCTCGCGGAGCGGCGCGTCAGGCCCGACGCCGACCTGCTCGAGGAGCGCGCGGGCGTCCGCGAGGGCGCGCGCCTCGACCATGGGCGGCTCCCAGAGGCCGCCGAAGAGCCCTCCCTCGGCGCGCCGGACGAAGAGCACGCGGTCGCCCGACCGCACCACCGCGGCGACCATCGCGACCGCGGGGACGTCGCGCTTCGGGGCGATCACCGGCAGCTCTGCCTGCCTCCCGAGGGCGCGCGCGGCGCATGCGCCGTCGACGGGGCAGGCGTCGCAGCGAGGATTGCGGGGCGCGCAGACGGTCGCGCCGAGCTCCATCAGCGCCTGGTTGAAGCGTCCGGGATGGACGCTGCCCGCCGCGCCCCGCACGAGGCGCTCCGCGGCCGACCAGAGCTTGCGCGTGCCCGAGGCGCTGCGGATGTCGTCGTCGATGCACTCGATGCGGGAGAGCACCCGGGCGACGTTGCCGTCGACGAGCGGCACCGGCTGTTCGTACGCGATGCTCGCGATCGCGCCCGCGGT
This sequence comes from Sorangium sp. So ce406, assembly GCF_051474675.1. Taxonomy (NCBI): domain Bacteria; kingdom Pseudomonadati; phylum Myxococcota; order Polyangiales; family Polyangiaceae; genus Sorangium; species Sorangium sp. So ce406. The sequence goes on from NZ_CP150340.1 coordinate 5,516,844, forward strand.
GTACGCGCCGACGCCGGGCAGCTCGCGGAGCGCGGCGACGTCGCGGGGGAGCGCGCCGTCGTGGCGCAGGGTGACCTCGCGCGCCGCGAGGTGGAGCACGCGCGCGCGGCGGTAGTAGCCGAGGCCGCTCCACAGCGAGAGCACATCGTCGATCTCGGCAGAGGCGAGCGCGAAGACGGTCGGGTAGCGGGCGAGGAACCGCTCGTAGTACGGGATGACCGTCTCGACGCGCGTCTGCTGGAGCATCACCTCGCTCAGCCAGATCGCGTAGGGGTCGCGCGTCCGCCGCCACGGCAGGTCGCGCGCGACGCGGTCGAACCACGCGGCGAGGGCGGCCGCGATCTCACGATCGCGTTCGCTCGGGTCCGCCGCCGCCGCCGGGGGCGCGCCGTGCTGCTCAACGGGCGGGTTGCGGCGGCGCGGGGCGCGCTTCTGGGCCGGGCTGGCGCCCGCGCGCGCGGGCGATCGGGGCGTCGTGCTCACGCGCGAGGGGCCCGCCCGCTGCGCCCGAACCGCGCTCCTCCGCGCGGCGCCTCGCGCGCTCCGCGCGCCTGGCACGGATTACCCGGCTGCCGCTCGCTGCGCTCAGAAAACGCTTCCATCGCGCGGGACTCTAGCGCAGAGCCGACCGCGGTGTCGTCCCGGCGCGCCAGCCTCTCCCCGTCGCACCCTCGGGCCGCGCGCCTCGGCGCCGCCCTGCTCCTCGGGCTCGCCGCGCCGGGGTGCCGCGAGGAGCCGCGCCCCTGGGAAGGCCAGCCCGGGCCGCCGATCGTGCTCTCGGCGGCGCCGCCGCGCCCCGTGGTCACGGCCGGGTCCGACGGCCCGTCGGACGCCGACGCAGGCCAGGGTGACGCCGGAGCCCCCGGAGATCCGGACCTGCCGGTGCTCCCGGTGCGCGTCGGCGGCCCCTGGGTCCGCTGCTATGGAAACTTCAAGATCAGCGGCGAACCGGTGAAGGACGTGACCCGCCTGTCGCTGCTCTGCGGCCCCGAGAACGGCATGCGGCGGCTCTCGACCAAGGCGATCGAGGGGCACGTGGCCGAGGGCGGCGCGATCGTCTCGGAGCCGCTGCAGGCCCTCCGGGGCGCGTGTTACCGGGTGTTCGCCGTTGGCGGGCCGGGGATCCTCAACCTGGATGTCGCCGTGCGGAGCAGCCGCGGGGCCATGATCGCGAGCGACGGCACCGAGGACGCCTGGCCGATCGTCCAGCCGGATCGGCCCTTCTGCCCGCTCGAGGACGACGACGCCACCGTCGAGATCAGCGCCCGGCGCGGCGCAGGCCGGTTCGCTGCCGAGGTGTGGGTCCTGAGATCGTACAGACGCTCGGCGTCGGAGGACGGCGGCGTGGATCCGTACGAGACCGACGAGACCGACGCCTACGGGGAGCTCTGAGCCCGCGCGGACGGCCGACCGGCCTCGGCGCATTCCGCCCTGGGCGCGGCGACGTCCTGCGCGGGCGGGAGCGGGCCGAGGGAAGAGCTCTCCCGGCTGACGGAAGCGCGCGAAGGGCTCCCCATCGTCATCGAAATCCGGCAGATCCAAGGACCATGGCGCGACGCCGGCACCCCGCACGCACCCCCGCATTGACGTGGCCGCCCCGTCCCGCTAGGGGAGCCCGAGCCATGGCCGACGACACCGAGCCGCTCCGCGATGACGAAGGGGACAAGGTGGAAGGCGAAGGCGACAAGAAGCGCCTCTTCGAGCGCGCCATCCCGGAGATCTTCAAGCGCGTGGTCGAGCGCGCCGTCGAGAGCGGCATCGACAGGCTCAGCGAGGGGCCCGAGAGCATCCGGCACTTCGTGGGCGACCTCAAGCTGCCCAAAGAGGTCCTCCACTACCTCTATACGCAGATCGACGAGACCAAGAACGGTCTCTACCGGGTCGTCGCGAAGGAGATCCGCGACGTGCTCGAGCACACCCAGTTCGCGGACGAGATCACGAAGGTGCTGACGAAGCTCTCCTTCGAGATCAAGACCGAGATCCGCTTCGTGCCGAACGACGCGGCCAAGAGAGACGACAGCCAGGACGAGCCGAGGACCGGCTTGCCCAAACCGGAAGTCACCGCCCAAGTGAACGTCAAGGACCGAAGCAAAGAGACCGGGCGAGACCGGCGCCGCGAGGAGAAGTGACGACGAAGAAGCTTAGGACCGGCGGCGAGGTCGATGCCTGGTGCACCAAGTGCCGCCTCGATCTCACCCATCGCATCATCGCCATGGTCGGCGACGTGGTGAAGAAGGTCGAGTGCAAGACCTGCATGTCGCACCACCTCTACCGAGCGCCGAAGAGCGAGCGCGAGAGCCGCGCGGCCGCGCGCGCCGCGGCGCGGACCACCGGCGAGCCGAGGGCGGCCTCGGCGTCGCCGCGCGGCGGCGGCGTGGAGCGGCTCACCGCCGCCCAGCGCGCCGAGCGCGATCAGACGCTCGCCTGGGAGCGCGCCATCGCGGGCCAGCCCTCCGGGGCGTTCAAGCCGTACCGCATCACCCTCACCTTCGGCGAGGGGGAGCTCATCCACCACAGCAAGTTCGGCGACGGCGTGGTCGCGAAGGTCATCGATCGGGGCAAGATCGAGATCCTGTTCAAGGATGGCCCGCGGACGATGGCGCACGGGCAGCCGTAGCGAGCGCCGGCGGCGCCCGCTGAACGGCCGCGGCCGCTCGACGCCCGGAACTTGGGGCTGCCCGCACAATGGGGTAGCCTCTGCTTCGCCGTGGACAAGCCTTCGCCCCCCTCTGCCAGCGGGTCCCCGCGCAGGCGGCGACGCCGCCCTCGCCTGCCCGAGCGCGCGCTGCGCGGCGCGGCGATCTGCGCGATCGCCGTCGAGGCGCTCTGGTACGGCATCCACGAGGTCCGCGGCTTCGGCCCGGCGCTCGCCGACGGCGCGCGGGCCGTGGTCGGCCCGGCGCCGGTCGCGTGGGCCGAGGACGTGGCCTACGGCATCGCCGACCGCCTGAACCGGGCCATCTACCGGCACGCGGCCCCGAAGACGTTCTGGGAGCCGGCGCCCGCCGCCGCGGCGGAGGCCGAGCGGCGCGGCGAGCGCCGGGCGGTGGAGCCGGCGTCGCCGCCCTCGTCGTACGAGCCGCCCTTCCCGCAGGTCGCGGCCACGGGCGACGGCGTCTGGACGCCGATCGCCGACCCCGCGCGGCCGGACGACGCTCCGGTGCTCTGGAAGAGCGTCGTGCACCCCGACGTGCGGCGCGTGTTCGCGGCGGTCGCCGTCGTGGCCATCGACCTCGAGCGCGTCGACCTCCAGCTCGTCGCGGGCACGAAGGAGCCGTTCTCGCCGGACATCCCGATCGAACGTCGCCCGGGGCTCGTGCCCGAGGACCACGCCGGCGATCTCATCGCTGCCTTCAACGGCGGCTTCAAGGCGATGCACGGCCACTACGGGATGATGCTCGACGGCGACACGTTCCTGCCGCCGCGCGACAGGGCCTGCACGATCGCGCTCTACCGGAACGGCGCGGTGCGGATCCGCACCTGGCCCGAGCTGCGCGGCGACGAGGCGCGCATGGCCGCTTACCGGCAGACGCCGCCGTGCCTGGTCGAGCAGGGCGAGCCCCACCAGGCGCTCTACGACTCGAACCGCGACTGGGGCGCGACCGTGAGCGGCGAGACGGTGATCCGTCGGTCGGCGATCGGCGTCGACGCGACCGGCAAGCGCCTCTTCTACGGGCTCGGCGAGGCGGTCACGGCGCGCACCCTCGCCCACGGGATGAAGGCAGCGGGCGCGCACGACGTGGCGGAGCTCGACGTCAACCACGCCTACCCGCGCTTCCTCCTGTACGACCGCGGCGCGGACGGCGCGCCGCGCGCGACGTCCGCGATCATCCCGGACGTGGAGTACAAGCCGGAGGAGTACGTGGCCGAGCCGTCCCCGCGCGACTTCTTCTACCTGCGGCGGCGGCGGCCGGACTCCTAGCGCGCGATCGCCGCCGCCGGCGCTGCCAGCGGGCGCGGCGGCCGGGCTCCCTCCGCGCGCTACATGTCGAGCAGGTCGCGCACGCGCTGCGCGAGCGCGTCGGGCGTGAACGGCTTCTGCAGCAGCGTGAGCTCGCCGTCGCGCTCGGCGCCCGCCAGGACATCCTCGGCGTAGCCGGACATGTAGAGCACGCGGGCGCGCGGGTGCATCGCGAGCGCGCGCTCCGCGAGCTCGCGGCCGTTCATCCCTGGCATCACGAGGTCGGTGAGCAGGAGGTCCATCGCGTCGCCCCCCTCGTGCGCGAGCACGTCCAGCGCCTCCTCGGCGTTCGCCGCCGAGATCACGCCGTAGCCGCGCCGCTCGAGCACCTCGACGATGAGCTTGCGGACGGCGTCGTCGTCCTCGACGACGAGCACCGTCTCGTCGCCGCCCGCCGGCGACGGCCGCGCGCGCGGCGGCGCCGCCTCGGCCCTATCCTCGACGCGCGGGAGATAGACGCGGAACGTCGCCCCGCGCCCGACCTCGCTCTCGACCTCGATGAGCCCGCCGCTCTGGCTCACGATCCCGTAGACGGTGGCGAGGCCCAGGCCGGTGCCCTTGCCGCGCGCCTTCGTCGTGAAGAACGGCTCGAACAGGTGCGAGAGCGTGTCCTGGTCCATCCCGTGGCCGCTGTCGCTCACCGAGAGCACGACGTAGGGAGGGCCGCCCGCGACGGGCGCGGCGTCCTCGTCGAGCTCCGCCGGCGCGAACGATTTTGCCGTGGGGCTCGCGCCGGGCTCGCCGAGCGAGGTCTCGACGACGAGCCTGCCGCCCCTCGGCATCGCGTCGCGCGCGTTCACGACCAGGTTGAGGAGCACCTGCTCGAGCTGGCTCTTGTCGACCTTGATCGAGCCGAGATCCTGCCCGACGTTCGTCCGCAGATCGATGTTCTCGCCGATGAGGCGCTGGAGCATCGTCTGCATGTCGAGCACCACCGCGTTGATGTCGAGCACCTCGCGCTGCAGCGCCTTGCGCCGGCTCATCGCGAGGAGCTGCCGCGTGAGCGCCGCGGCGCGCTCGCCGGCCTTCGTGATCTGGAGGGCGTCGCGCCGGAGCGCGCTGTCGGGCCCGAGCCGGCGCAGGAGGAGCTCGCCGTAGCCGAGCATCACCATGAGCATGTTGTTGAAGTCGTGCGCGATGCCGCCGGCGAGCCGGCCGAGCGCCTCCATCTTCTGCGACTCGCGCGAGCGCTCCTCGCGCTGCCGGAGCGCCTCCTCGGTGCGCCGCCGCTCGGTGATGTCGCGGAGCAGGACGAGGGCGTCGGCGTCGAGGAACGGCACCACCCGCGCCTCCACGTGGCGCTCGCCGCCCGCGGCCGCGAGGGCGTGCTCCAGCGCGACGACGCCGCCCGCCTCGCGGGCCTCCTGGATCGCGCGCTCCATCTGCTCCCCGAGCTCGCCGGGGAGCACCTCCGTCATGCGCTTGCCGAGGAGCGCCTCCGGCGCGACGCGGAGCTCCGAGAGGCGCGGCTCGTTGCAGTCGACGATCCGGGCCTCGGCGTCGAGGCGGAGGCAGAGGTCGGGGATGGCGCGGAAGAGCGCGCGGAGCTCGACCGCGGTGCGCTCGCGCTCGCGCTTGGCGCGCGCGAGCTGCGCGGCCAGCCGGGCCTCGGTCTGCCCGGCGTCCGCGACGTCGCGCCCCTCGGCGTCGCCGCGCTCATCGGCGTCGCCGCGCTCATCGCGCGGCGGAGCGTCAGCCCGGAGCGCGGGCTCGGCCGCCGGCGGCGCGTCGTCGCCCTGCGTGGCCTCCAGGGGCCCGCCGCCCGGCGTGACCCCGGCGTGGGCCGCGGCCTCGGGATCGAGGCCGCCGTGTGGCGCGTGAAGCCGCGGAGCCGCCATGCGCTCAGCCGCCGGTCTTGTCTGCGGCGCCGGTCTCGAGGTTGACCGTCCAGCACACGGCGCCGGCCGCCGGATCGCCCCCGGGCGGCCCCACGCTCACCTCGGCGCGCGCCGGCCCGACGGCCCGGATGTAGAGCCGCTGCCCGACGGCGCCGCGCCCGAGCGCGCAGACCGCGCGGCGCACGCGCGGATCGTCGGCGGCGACCTCCCCCTCGTCCTCGGCCGCCATGAACAGGATCTCGACGTCCGGCTTCAGGCAGGCGCCCATCTCGCGCCAGGCGTCGTAGTCGACGGACGGATCGAGCACGTCGGCGAGCTGCCCGTGGCGCGCCCGCCCGACGCGGTAGCGGAACGCGTCGCGCTTCTCGGCGCGCAGCGTGGCCCCGATCCGATCGAACCGCAGCGACAGCGCGCCGAGCGCGGTCGCCATCTTGACGGTCGGCGCGCCGAGGTTCGCCTTGTCCGGCTCCTTGAAGCGGTGCACCTGAACGCCCGCGGGCAGCGCGCCGGCGAGCAGCTCCGCGAAGCGCTGGTTCATCCCGAGGCGCCCGCCGAGCAGGATCCGGAGCCCCTGGTACGGATCCGGCTCGCGCCCGATCTTGGCGATCGCGCCCGCGAGGTGCTGCCGGAACATGTCGATCCCGTCCTGGAACCACGCCTCAATCGCGGCGGCGAGCGCGCCGCGATCGATCGAGAGCGGCACCACGGACGCCGCCCCGTCGAGCCCGACCAGCGCGAGCCGCTCCTCGACGGGCGCGCTCGGCCCCCGCTCGAGGATCGGCCGCAGGAGCTCCTTCAGCGCCCACGTGTTGGCGCGCGCGTCGGGCGACGCCGCGAAGAGCTCCTCGGCGCCGTCGAGCGCGCCCTCCTCGGACGGGCGCTCGAACGGGACGCGGCGCTCGCGCATCGCGGCCTGGCTCGCGACGTATACCCGGTAGGCGATCCGGTGGAGGAGCCGCTCGCCGCCGAGCCAGGGGATCGCCACCGGGTCGAGGTACTCGACCATCCGCTCCAGCCCCTGCGCCTCCTCGTGCGCCTTGGCGCTGCGGAGGATTCCGAAGGCGATCCCCGTCTCGCTGGCGCCGGCGTCGATCGCGCAGAACGGGACGGCGCTGTCCCGCGGCTGGATGCCGAACATGCGGAACGCCTGGACAGCGTAGGCGATCGCCGACGGGCCCGCGTCGACGACCTGGAGGCCGTCGACGTCGTGGTACTCGCAGAGGCCCGCGGGCAGGCTCCGGAAGAGGCCGCGGCGGAAGGCGATGAGCACGCTGGCGCGGCGCTCGGGCGACCAGCCCGTCGGCATCGTGATCGCGTAGCGCGTGTGGAGCCCCCGCGCGCGCTGGTTCACGTGAAGCCCGACGTAGTACGCGTAGAGCTCGATCGGATCGAACGGGTCGTGCGCGCCGATCCCCTCCTCGTCGATGATGGGCGGCGCCGGCTTCTTCAGCGACTCGGCCGTGTCGGGGTCGCTCCTGCCGCGGAGCCGGAACGGCTCGCCGCGCTCGGTCCGCTCGCGCAGCAGCGCGAGGGCCGGGAGGGACGCCGCGGCGCGCTCGTGCGCGTCGGCGCCCTGCCGCAGGCGCATGTCGCGCGCGGCGTGCCCGACGAGCACGTCGCCCCAGCGCGTCAGCGGCAGGATCACCCGGTCGCGCCAGGCCTTCGTCGTCCTGGCGAGCGCCTCGAAGGCGACCTCGCTCGGGTTCTCGTTGTCGGCCGACACCCGCAGCGGCGCGTCGGCCCCGATCCGCAGGAACTCCGCGCCGCCGCGCTCTCCCCGGACGGCGACGGCGGTCGACGCGGCGCCGACGTCGACGGCGACCCAGTCGCCCCGCACGTCGAGCCGGGGGTCGCGCCGCTTCACCTCGGGCGGAACCGGGTCCTTGTCGGTCTTGCCGGCGCGGCGGTGCAGCCCGACCACGCGGCCCTGCCGGACGATGGCGATCGCCGTGGCGCCGAGGAAGCGCGCGCCCGTCCAGAAGCCCTGCGCGGGATCGACCAGCGTCGTCCCCTTCACCGGGTCGAGGTTCGCGACGATCTTGGGGAAGAAGTCAGCGATGAGGTCCGGCGAGGCCACCCCGTCGTAGCGCTCGACCTTGATCGGCGGCGAGTAGTAGTTCTGGAGCCCTTCCCCGTAGATGCGCGGACTGACCTGGATCAGCTTCAGATAGGGGATAGGGCAAGTCTGCTCGTCCAGCCGGAACTCCTGGTAGAGCGCCGCCGGCGCGATCGCGTTCTCCATCTCGGGCGCGATGCGGGGCACGCTCGCGCTCATCTCGGTGCCGAAGTACATGAACTTCGTGCCAGCGCGCCCCGTGAAGGCGGCAATCCTGACCTCGTTGAACGTCGCCTGCCCGACGATGAGCGGCGGCAGCGCGATCACGTAGTCGAGCACCAGCGTGGTGAGCCAGGGCTGGTCGAACAGGCGTGATTCCCAGCGCATGATGAGCGTCGGGTACTCGCGACCCGCGAGAGACACGACCTTCTCCGCTTCGCGAACCAGGGCGCCATCGACCGACAGCTCGTAAACCGCCATACGTGGGCGACGTTATCACGAAGCGCCGCCGCGACAGCCCCGGGGATGCGGGCAGCGAGGACGGGGGCGGGCGGGCGGCGCGGCGCAGCGCGGCGCTCGCGCCGCGAGGGCGTAGGCCGCGCTCGGGCGACCGTGCTAGCCTGGCGGCGTGATCTGCTTCTCCGCACCGGGAATGGTGTCATGAGCCCGATGATCGGCGAGATCATCGACGGCAAGTACCGGATCGTCCGGTTGCTGGGCCAGGGGGGCATGGGCGCGGTCTTCGAGGGCGAGAACGTGCGCATCCGGCGCCGCGTCGCCATCAAGCTGCTGCACGCGAACATCTCGAGCCAGGCCGAGTCGGTCGCGCGCTTCGAGCGCGAGGCCCAGGCCGCCGCGCGGATCGGCTCCGATCACATCTGCGAGGTGCTCGACCTCGGCGTGCTGCCGGACGGCACGCGGTACATGGTCATGGAGTACCTCGAGGGGGAGACCCTCGGGGCCAAGATCCAGCGGATGGGGCGGCTCGGGCCCGAGGCGACCGTGCCGATCATGGCCCAGGTGCTCGAGGCGCTCGGCGCGGCGCACGCGGCGGGGATCATCCACCGCGATCTCAAGCCGGACAACATCTTCATCATCCCGACGAAGGCCGGCCTCAGCAACTTCGTGAAGGTGCTGGATTTCGGCGTCTCGAAGTTCTCGCAGCTCGCCGGCGCGGAGATGAGCATGACGCGCACGGGCGCAGTCGTGGGCACGCCTTACTACATGTCGCCCGAGCAGGCGCGCGGCTCCAACCCCGTCGATCAGCGGACCGACATCTACGCCATGGGCGTGGTGCTCTATCAGGCGACCACCGGCCAGGTGCCGTTCGACGCGGAGACGTTCAACGAGCTGCTCTTCAAGATCGTCCTCGAGAAAGCGCCCCTGCCCCAGCAGCTCGTGCCCGACCTCGACGTCGAGTTCTCCGGGATCATCCAGAAGGCGATGGCGCGCGAGCCGGGGGCTCGCTTCCAGAGCTGCGCGGAGTTCAAGAGCGCCCTCTTCGCCTGGGCTGCGGCGCGGCCGAGCCTGGCCTTGCTGAGCACGGGGAGGACGTCCTTCCCCGGGCTGTCGGTGCCGGCCCCGCCCGAGACGACCACGCCGCCGGTCGTCGTCCGGGCCGACGGCTCGTGGGGGGGCCAGAACGGACCGGCGGCGCCCAACATGGGCCACACGCCACCGGTGCCCAACATGGGCCACACGCCACCGGTGCCCAACATGGGCCACACACCGCAGCTCACCGCCAACTCGTGGGGCGCGTCGTCCGGCGTCACGGGCCGCGCGACCCGCCCCCCGTCCAGGGCGCCGCTCTTCCTCGCGATCGCCGGGGCGGCCACCCTGTTCGGCGCGGGCGTCGCCGCCTGGCTCACCTTCGGCCGCGGCGGGACGACGAGCGCGGCGACCGCCGATCCGAGCGCCGCCGTCAGCGCGACGGTCACCGCGCCGCCGCTGCCGCCGACGACGGAGCCGCCGCCGCGGTCCGAGCCGCTCGTGACGGCGAGCGCCCCGGTCGGGGAGCCTGCTCCGACCGCCTCCGCCGAGCCCAGTGCGACACCGACCGCCTCCGAGGCGCCCGTAAAGCCGCTGCCCCCGCAGACGCCGCCCACCCCGACGAAGCCCCCGCCCGTCGTGAAGCCGCCGTCGACGAAGCCGACAACGCCGTCGACGAAGCCGACAACACCGTCGACGAAGCCGACAACGCCGTCGACGAAGCCGCAGAAGCCCGACTTCGGCTACTGAGCGCGCGGCGCGCGGCAGGAGAAGCGCTCCACCCGGCAAGCGCGTCGGATCGCCTCGTCGCGCGCCGGAGCGCGCCGATCAGAACGCGCCGCGCACCCCGATCCCGGTCGGCGTCACGTAGGGCGCGATCCACGCCGAGCTCGGCGGCTCCGGCCTGGACGTCAGCTCCAGCACGATCATCGTCGCGCCGCCGACGAGGAGCACGCCGCCGGTGACGAGGCCGATGGCGCCGGTCGTCTTCTGCGACGCGGCGTCGGCGTCGAGCGTCTCGATCCTGCGCTGGATCAGCGGCCCGCACTCCAGCCCGCCGGCGCCCCCCTGCACCTCGCAGCCGTGCTTCGCGTTCAGATCGTTCGCCTCCTTCTGCGTCGACCCACCTTTCGCGAGGAACACCGAGCCGACCACGACGCCGCCGACCCCGAGCGCCGCGGCCGCGATGCCCCCGCCCAGCAGCAGCATGTTCGTCTTCCGCTCCGGGGTGCCCGACGGGGCGCCGGGCGGAACCCCGGTGTCGGCGCCGCCCCACGTGCCCTCCCCCGCCCCCGCGCCGTCCGGCGGGGGAGCCGCGACAGGGCTCTCCGGGACCGGGATCTTGATCTCCTTCCGCTCGCCGTCGGCGAGGGTGATCGCCTGCTCTATCGGCGCGAGGCCCGGCGGCGCCACGACGACCACATGGTTGCCGGGGTCGATCGGGCGGTGAACGCCGAGCAGCGCGTCCGCGACCGGCTGGCCGTCCAGCTTCACGCCGATCTTCCGGCCGCCGGCGCCCTCGAGGGCGATGCGCAGCGAGGCGATCCTGGGCTCGACCGCGGCGAGCTCCTCGCGCGCGTCCTGCTGAGCTCTCTTGAAGGGAGACGGCGCCGTGGGCGGAAGCTCCTCGCGCACGATCCTCAGGTACGTCTCCTTGGCGGCGACGAGCCGGCCGAGGCGCGCCTGCGCGCGCGCGATCAGGAGGAGGTGCGTCGGCGCATGCACGAGCGCCTCGGCGCGGCCGAGCAGATCGATCGCCTCATCGAAGCGGCCGGACGTGTACGCCTCGGCGCCCTGCGTGGCCAGCGATCGGGCCGCCGCTCTGTCCTGGTCCGATTGCGCGTGCACCACGCCTGTCGGGAGCAACAGGAACAGCGCCGCAGCGAACGGAATGGATCGTCTCAAGAGCACTCGGGCCTCCTCGCGCGCCACGCTATCACAGGCCGTCGACAACAGAACAATTCAGCCCCCGCGCGCCGCCGTCCCCGCGCGCGCGGGGACGGCGGCGCGCGATTTCCCGCCGAAGGCGCGGTCTCCTCGCGGCCCGCGCGGCCAGCGCCCGGGGAGCTCCGCGCCGGCGCGGCGGCCGTGGGCGCGCGGCGCGGCGGCGCCCGCCGCTCCGTCTGCGGGGCGCTGTGAACCGTCCGCACAGCGCGATGGCACCCATTCTGCTGCGTGGGGAGCGCCATGGACTGCCTCCGCTCCTCCGCGCCCCTCGACGCGGGACTCCCGTCCTCGGAGCGATTCCTCAGGGGACGCTTGCTCGGGGGGCGGTACCTCGTCGAGCAGATGATCGGCGCCGGCGCGATGGGGCGCGTCTACCGCGCGCGGCACGTCGGCCTCGGGCGCGCGTGCGCGGTGAAGATCATCCGCGAGCGCGCCGCGTCGCCGCGCGGCGGCGCCGAGGCGGGCGATCGCGCCTGCGCGACGCGCCCCTCCGCGCCGCCGCGCGGGATGGACCTCGGCCCTCGAGGGTCGAGCGGCGTGAGCGAGCGGCCGCGCAGCGACGCGAGATCGCGCTCCGGCGGGATCCTCGCCGGGGACGCGGTCCGGAGGTTCCATGTCGAGGCCCTGGCGGCGAGCCGGCTCGATCACCCGAACATCGTGCGGGTCCTCGACTTCGGCTGCGAGCCGTCGTGCCTGCACGGCGCGGACGACGTCGGGCGCGACGCGGCGACGCCGAGCCTCTGGTACCTCGTCACGGAGCACCTCGACGGCGAGGACCTCATCGATCTCCTCAACGCCACGCCGATCCTGCCGGCGGAGCGCATCATCGCGATCATGCGCCCGCTGTGCTCCGCGCTGCAGCACGCGCACGACGCGGGCGTCATCCACCGCGACGTCAAGCCCGAGAACATCCGCCTGGTGCCGCGCGTCGACGACGACGGGGAGCCGTTCGAGCAAGTGAAGCTCCTCGACTTCGGCACGGCGAAGCTGCTCCGCGACGACGGGCCCGACGCGCTCCCCGGCGCGCCCCTGCTCGCGGTGCCCGACGAGGACAGCGGGAAGCTCGTCATCGGGACGCCCGCCTACATGAGCCCGGAGCAGGCTGCAGGGCAGCCCGTCGACGCGCGGAGCGACATCTACGCGTGCGGCGTGCTGCTCTTCGAGATGGCGACGGGGCGGCTGCCGTTCGAGCGCCCGACGGCCGTCGCGCTCGCCGCGGCGCACGTCGAGTCCCCGCCGCCCCTGCCGAGCGCGCTGCATCCGGCGATCGATCCGGATCTGGAGGCGCTGATTCTACAGTGCCTGCGCAAGAATCCAGACGATCGCCCGCAGAGCGCGCGCGCGCTGCGCGAGGCGCTCGCGTACATCGCGCTCGCTCGCCGCAGAGCGCGCGCCGCCGCGGAGGAGCTGGCCGCGGCGGGCGGCGCTCGGCCCCCGGCCCACATCGCGCGCGCCGCGGCGGCGCCCTCGTCGCGCTCGGCGCGCGCCGCGGAGGAGGCCGCGACGGCGCGCGCCGTCGGCACCACGACGTGGGTGGGGTACCGCGCCTCGTCGCGCCCGGGGAGCGCGCCGCTGGATCCGCCGTGCTCGTCGCAGAGCGCGCGCCGCGACGCCTCGTCCGCGACGACCTGGGTCGGCCACCGCGCCGCGCCGTGCCTGCCGGCCGCGCTCGTCGAGCTCGCCGCGCCCCCTGTGCCCGTCAGCGCGCCGGCGACGAGCGAGCCGCCTGCGCCGGCCGCGGCCTCGCTTCCCCCTCCCGCGGCGTCGCTTCCCTCGTTCGCCGTGCCGCCCGCCCCTGCCGCGGTCGCCCTTCCCTCCCCCGCTCCAGCCCACGCGCATCGCAGCCCCGGGCTCGACGCCGCGCTCGCCCCGCTCGTCCTGCTCCGGGCGCGCCTGTCCGGCGGGCTGCGGAGCCCGAGCGGGCTGCGCCGGCGGCGACGACGGCGGCTCGCGCCGGTCGTGCTCGGCACCGTCGCGGCCACGGTGCTCGGCGGATCGCTGTGCCTGCTCTTCAGCGCGGCCGGCGCCGCGCTCGCCCCGCTCACCTCGCCCTCACCCTCGCCGCGGCGGGACGACGACGCGACCCCGACCGGCGACGCGCGCGAGAGGGCGCTCGGCGCGCCGGAGCACGCCTGCCCCGTCGAGCCGCCGTGAGCGCCCCCGCCGGGCAGCGACGGGCCCGGGCGACGCGCCAGCGCCCGCTCGCCCGACGCCGGGATCGAGGGCGCGGCGCCGCGGGTGCGGCGAGGAGCCGGGCGACGGCGAGCGCCGAGGCGCAGGTGCGGTGCGAACGAAGCGCTCACTCCGCGACGTGAAGCGCGCGCCTGCAGCACGGCGATCCTCGACCTCGCCGCGCCCGCCGCGCGCCGCGTACAGCCGATGCCCAGCGCGCTCGAAGGCATCACCGCCGCGCGCGCTGGCCGCGGGGCGCCGCCTCACCGCGGTGCGAACGGAGCGCACCGCGCCCGGCACGTCGTCTGCAAACGCTGGCCTCCGCGTTGACCCGGGAAGACGCCCCTCGGCGTGACCCGGTGTCGAGAGGAGCGAACCATGTCTGTGCTGTTGTGGATCCTGTTCGGGCTCATCGTCGGCGTCATCGCCAAGCTGCTGACCCCGGGGCGCGACCCGGGTGGCTTCGTGGTGACAGCGCTGCTCGGCATGGCCGGAGCCCTGCTCGGCGGCTTCATCGGACGGGCCCTGGGGATCTACCCCTCGTACCAGTCGAGCGGGGGCTTCTTCACGTCGATCCTGGGCGCCGTCATCCTCCTCGCGATCTACAACGCGACGCTCGGCCGGAAAGCGAGGTCCTGATCGCGCTGCCGAGGCGCCGCGGGCTGCGCGAGCAGCGCCGCGGCGGGCACGACGCGGGCCGGCCCGGCGCGTCGGTCCAGGCGGAAGTCGAGCGCGACGTCCGGGGGCAGCGGCCGGATGGCGCCCGCGCCGTAACAGCGGCGGGTCACGAGATCGCCCGGCGCCGCGCCCTGCCCGCCGAGCTGGTGGCTCCACCACCGAGAGTAGACGGTCGGCCGCGCGGGATCGACCGAGAGCAGATCGGCGCGATCGAGCTGCACCTCGCTGTGATCGCCGCGGTCGGCGACCCCGCGCTCGACGGCGAGCCGCCCGTCCTCGCCCACGCTGTAGATGATCCTGAACCCCTCGACGTCGCCCTTGCCGTAAGCGACGCGCTGGATCCCCGGACCGAAGAACAGCCCGTGCGTGTAGACGAGGTCGACGGCGAGCGCGGGCAGCACGGTCCAGGTGAGCCAGTTGTTGCCCCAGGGCCGCTCCTCCGAGAAGAAGGCGTAGTAACCGACGGAGATCTCGCCGCGCTCGCCCGGCGCGCTGCGGTAGTACAGGACGTCGCCGAGCTCACCCGCGCTCGCCACGGTCGATCCGACGCAGATCGACTGCCCCTCGATGGCCGCGCCGAGCCAGCTCGGCTCCTCCGGCGCGCCGGGGGCGGGGCGCGGCAGCGCGCTCCCGCTCGTGGAGCTCGCGAGGAGGGGTACGGCCAGCGCCGCGATGGCGAAGGAACGGCTCAGGAGATTCCGGACGAACATCAGGGCCGGCTAGGCTAGCGAGCCCGGCGCTGCCCGTGCCACCGCAAAGGGCCGTTCGCGTTCGACGCATCACCGGCGCGGTGCCGAATGGACCTCTGCCCTGGACCGCGCGGTTTCCGCGCTGTCGCCGCGCGGGCGATGAGCGCTGGAGGAGCCGGCGCTCGTCGCGCCGATCGCCCTGCCCGCGATCGCCCCGGCGGCGAACGTGACGGCCGCGATCACGAGCCAGGACAGAAGCCGAAGGCGCCGCGGCGGGCGCGCGTCCCTCCAGTGCGGCGTGGCGGCGTCCCTGGCGTCGCTGAGATCGCCTTGCGCGCTCCTCTCCTCGGGCGGGCTCGCGCCGCCCTCCAGCCCGCGCAGCCGCGGCGTCGCCTCGTCGCGCTCGTCCCCGGGGCGCCGCTCGGCCGTCCGCCGCGACGCCTCTCCAGGGCGGCTCGCGGGCGCTGCGCTCCAGCCCTCTCCAGGGCGGCTCGCGGCCCCTGGCCGCGCGCCGGGTCGACCGCGGAGCCCGGCAGATCGCCGGCAGCCCCGCACGAGCATCGATCGGTGCCGATCGCGCCCGCTCGTGACCTCGCGCACGAGCGCCGCGAGCTCCTGGCCCGCGAGGAGGCCGCGCTCGCTCGAGCTCGGCTCGTCGCGCCCGCTCGGCGCGCTGCGCAGCGACGCGAGCACCTCGGCGAGCGCCTCTTCCATGTCCGCGGCGGTCTCGAAGCGCCCCTCGGGATCGCGCGCGAGCGCGCGCCGCACGGCCTCCTCGAGCAGCGCAGGGCACGCCGGGCGGAGCGGCGCGATCGCCGGCACCTCGCCGGAGAGCACCGCGCGCATCGTCGCGCCGTCGTCCTTCCGGTGGAACAGGCGCCGACCCGTCAGCAGCTCGAACAGGATCACCCCGACCGCGAAGAGATCCGCTCGCGCGTCGATCCGCTGCCCGCGGAGCTGCTCGGGCGCCACGTAGCCGAGCTTGCCCTTCACCGTGCCGGCGCCGCTCGACGGCGCCGCCCCCCCTGCCGACCACGCCGGGCCGAGGGGGCCGGCGTCCTCCATCCCGCTCGTCGCCGTCATCTTCGCGACGCCGAAGTCGATGAGCTTGATCTCGCCTTCCAGCGAGAGGAGCACGTTCTGCGGGCTGACGTCGCGGTGCACGAGGCCGACGAGGCTCCCCACGTCGTCGCGGAGCCCGTGCGCGTGCTCGAGCGCCCGCAGCACGCCCAGGCCGATCTCGATCGCCGCCTCGATCGGAAACGGCCGCCCCTCGGCGAAGTGCGCGCGCGCGGCCGCGGCGAGATCGCAGCCCGGGACGTACTCGACCACGAGGTGATGGCGCCCTTCGTGAAACACGAAGTCGTGGAACCGGATCACGTTCGGGTGCTGGAGCCGTGCGCTGATCCAGGCTTCCCGGAGGAACATCCGCACGATCGATGGATCGCGCCGCGCCTCGGGGCGAAGGCGCTTCACGACGACCGGGTGGGCGATACCTGCCGTCCCGCGCCGGCACGCGAGGAACAGCTCCGCCATGCCGCCTGCCGACAGGCGCGCGAGGAGCGCGTAGCCGCCGTCGCCCATGGGCAGGTCCGTCTCCCTGGACCTCCACGGTTGCTCCGCCGCGCTCACCTCGTCTCGCCCCGGCGCGCCGAGGGCGCGGAGCGAGGACGGCCGCCGCGCCATCCATTGCCGGAGTCGCCCCACCCCGGCCAGCCCCCGGACCTGCCCGCGCCGCCACATCGGCCCTCCGCTATTCACGCTGCATGCCACGAGGAAGACCGCTGCACCGTCACCTCCGGGCCACAGGTGTCGTGCTCCTCCTGCGTGAATCCCGCCGGATGAGAGCGCATGTCGGCAACCACAGAGACCCGTGGCGAGCGGCATCTCCGGCGAAAAATGCGGAATCTGGATCGCCCCTCGTTCCGCGCGCGCGGGAGGGCGCGCTCGCCGGGCCCGCCCGCGGCGGACATCGGTCGCGCCGCGGGGCCGGCGAGGCGGGCGCCGCGCGCGGGTCACGCCACCGCGGCCGGCGAGGCGCGCACGCGGCGCGCGAGCAGCGCGCGCAGCTCGCCGAAGGAGACGGCGCGCAGGGCGACGAGGAGGACGACGTACACGGCGACGCCCACCGCCATCGACGCCCACATGCCGGCGAGGACGCGCGCGGCGTAGGCCGCGCTGGCCATCACCGCCGTCGCGGCGAGGATCGCGGCGATCCGGCCGAGCTCGACGAACTGGGCCCAGCGCGCGGTCATGCCCCACGACGCGATCAGCGACCCGGCGCTGACGGCCAGCGTCGCGCACGCGGCGCCCAGGGCGCTGTAGCGCGGCAGGAGGAGCAGGTTCAGCGCGAGCTTGGCGACGAGCGTCACCGCGAGCATCCGCACCATCGCGACCTCGCGCTTCGCGGCGAGCAGCGGCAGCGTCACGACCTGGAACGCGAAGGTCACGGGGACGCCGCAGGCGAGGATCCGGAGGACGTCCGCCGACGGGGCGTAGTCGCCCGTCGCTCCGTAGACGAGCCGGATGATGTCCGGCGCGAGCAGCGCGACGCCCGCGGCGACCGGCAGCCCGAAGAGCGCGGCGACGAGCATGCAGCCGCTGTAGAGGCGCCCGAACGCGTCGCCATCCTGGGCGTAGAGGCGCATGCCCGCGGCGAAGGCGGCGCCGAGCAGGACGTCGGGGAGCATGCGGAAGTTCTCGCTGAGCACCCAGGCGGCGCTGTAGACGCCCACGGCTTGCTCGTCGCAGAGCGCGCGGAGCATGACGCGGTCGGCCTGGAGGAGCGCGCTCGCGAGCGCGCCGAGCGCGCCGATCGGCAGGCTGCGCTTCGCGATCAGCCAGAGCTCGGCGGGGGGCGTCGCGAACTCCGGCCGGTAGAGCCGGGAGCGGAGGTAGTGCGCGGTGATCCCGAGCTCGAGCACGTTGCCGAGCAGGAACGCCGCGGCCGCCGAGACCACGCCGAAGCCGAGCGCGAGCAGGGCCGCCGAGAGCGCGATGACGAACAGCCTGGCGCCGAGCTCCGCGTAGAGGATGTACTGGAAGCGCTCGTGGGCCTCGAACGAGAGCCACATGGTCGAGTAGAGCAGCGTCGCGAGCTGGGACGCCGCGGCGAGCACGACGAGCTGCGCGCCGACGCCGGAGCGGGTCGCGAGCACGACGGCCACCGTCGCGCCGAGCACCAGCGTGCCGGTGACGCCGCGGATGGCGAGCGCCGCGCCGAGGTGACGCGGTCCGAGCTCCGGCCGCACGGCGACCTCGCGGGCCAGGTATCCCCTCACGCCCACGCCGGCGGCGATCGTGACGATGCTCGCGATCGCGAGCGAGGCCTGGAACTCGCCCCAGGCGGCGACCCCCACCCTCCGCGCGAGGTAGCCGACGAACACGACGCCGAGGACGGCCATGATCGCCTGCTTGAGGAGCATCAGCGCCGCGTTCAGCGCGATGCGCCGGCCATCCTCCATGAGCACCTCCGAGTGTCCCAATGTTGTGGGGCACCGCTGTCCACGCAGCGGGAGGTACCCGGATTCAGGCGTCGTGCGCCCCCAGAGGATGTCCGTCTCGCGCAGCGCGCGACGCGCGCGAGCGCCGGTCGTCCGCTCCCGAGCTCAGCTCAGGGAGACGCCCCGGAGGCGTCGGAGCACGAGATGCTCCTCGGCCTCGCGGCATCCAACGGCAGGAGGACCGCCAGCGCAAGAGGGGGCCGGTGATCCTCGGAGCGGGACACGGGATTCGAACCCGCGACCCTCAGCTTGGGAAGCTGATGCTCTACCAACTGAGCTAGTCCCGCGTGAGGTGGAGGAAGCTTCTATCGAATCTCGAGCCGCAGAGCAAGCCCCTTCCTCTGCTTTTTCGATCCGGCGCCCAGTGCGCGGCGCGGGGCGCGCGGCGCGCGCCGCCCTTACCGGCGCGCGCGCAAGGCGGGCGCGTCGAGCAGCTCGCCGGGCAGCGGCGCGCGCCGGCGGATCATGCTGTCGCACTCGCTGGTCGCCTCCGTGATCGCCCTGGTGATCTCGGCCGTCCCCGCGTCGGGCGGGATCCAGGGCAGGTTCTGCAGCGTGGGCCTGTCGGGCGGCAGCCAGCGCAGGCTCCTCGTCACGAGCACGACCGGGTGGTTCGTGCCCACGAGCTCGGCCGCGAGGCGCGCGCCGCCGAGCGGGGCCGGCGGCAGATCCAGGCAGACCAGGCACGCGTCGAACCGCTCGGTCGCCGACGCGAGCAGGGCGTCGTCGATCGACGACGCGTCCACGATCTCGACGTTCTCCAGCGCGGCCTCGATCGCGCGGGCCAGCGGATCGCAGGTCGTCGCGCGCGCGTCGTGCGCGAGCAGGATCTTGAAGCTGCGCACCGAGCGCGGTCCAGGCCGCCGCGTCTCGACGACCTGCAACCTCCCGGACGCCAGCGTCGCGCGCTCACGAGCGGCACGTCGAGCGGTCATGGACTCCCCTTCCTCGGTCACAGCAAGGCGACCGTACTCCAGGCTAACACCCCTTGAGCTCAAACTGACCAACCTTTATATGGGGACGCGTCTCTTTCGGGACATGGCTCCGGGACAGGGTTGCCGAGAAAGCTCTCGGGCGCTGCCCGAGCACGCTTCCCGGGCACGCCGCGTCGCGGCATGCCGACATGGTTTTACGGAAACATCTACGAAGGACGGTTACGCATGAGTCGGTTCCTCATCTCCACTCCTTGCGAGTGCCAGGCAAGCCTCTCAGCCACCCTGGACGAGCACCGGCACGTCATCGCCGGGTGGGCCGCCCGGGCCCCCCGCGGTCGGTCGGCCTCCGGTGAGGCCGATCGGGAGCTCGCGCCGGCGCACAGCATCAACGCCCACCTCGACCGGTTCGACGTGGCGTGGCTGTGCCCCTACTGCGGACGCAACACGCTGCGGACCTTCTATGCCGGCGCGATGAGGCGGCTGCCCGACGCGCCGGCCGGTCAGCCCGCCCCTGCCCCCGGCACGACCCCCTCGCTGTGAGGCGCCCGCTGAACCTCGAGCCCGTCGCGACGCACGTCAAGCACTCCCGTCCGCCGCGCGCGTGAGCCCCGGCGGGCGCCGCGCGATCGTCACGCGATCGCCGCGCGCCCGGCCCCAGGCCGCGCGCGGCGATCGCGTGACGATCGCGCGGCGCGGCGAGCCGACCTGCCGCCCCCTCCCCCTCCTCTCGTCGACGCGCGATCGGCTCAGCGCGACGCTGTCGCGCCGCATCGTCCACGCACGCACAGGCGTCCAGGCGCGACCGATTCACGGCCTCTCAACCCACGGCGCCGCTGACCGATTCCCACGCTCCCGACGATCACCACACCCGCGCTCCGGAGCCCGCGCCGCGCTCTCCCGGTCAGCTCCCTTTTCCCGGCTGCGAGGTGCCCATCGTCCCGAAGACCCAGTCCCAGAGCGGCGACGACACGCCCCACCGCGCGTGCTCCCCGGTGTGGTGATGGACCATGTGATGGCGCTTGATCCACTTCCCCCAGCGAGAGCTCATGCGGAAGTGGTGAATGGCATAGTGCGTGCCGTCGTACACGAGGTAGCCGAGGCCGAAGCCCGCGAACAGCGGATCCGCTGGAACAGGGCCAAAAACGACGCGGAACAGCGTGTAGAACACGACGCCGAGCGGGATGCTGGCGCCGAGCGGCATGACCAGCCGGTCGGCGTCCTGCGGGAAATCATGGTGCACCCCGTGGAGGACGAAGTGCATCCGGCGCTGCCACAGGCGCGGCCCGACGTAGTGAAACACGTATCGATGCAGGACGTACTCGGCGAACGTCCACAGGAACAGGCCGACCAGCACGAGCCCGATCCCCTCCAGCAGGCCGACGCCGTGGCGCGCGGCGCGGACGATCAGATACCCGTAGACCGGGAGCCAGAAGGCGAACGGCGTGATCGGATGAATCCGCGAAAACCGCTCGATGAGCGGCGTCTCGAACATCTGGCATGTCGCTGGACGCGCGGTGCGCTCGGTGGTCGTCACGGTCATCGTGCCCCCCTGCTACCTCATTTATCCATTGTCGGCCAGAGGTAGGCCGGCCTCCAGCGACCCGCTGGATGCCGGCAAATGGCCGAGATCCCGTCGCGGTCAGCGCTCGTCAGCGCCTCGTCAGCGCTCCGGGCGTCGACGGCGCGGGCGCGTCACCGGAGCGTCGCGGGCACCGCACGCGTCCGACGCGCGCTCGCCGCGCGGCGCGCGTCGGACGCGGCGAGGGTGCCCGTGCGGCGCGGCGCGGCGCGCGCGTCAGCCCGCGAAGGAGGCCTCGTAGAGCTGGCGGAGATCCTCGCGCGAGCACGGGCGCGGGTTGCACGAGTGGCATGCGTCCTGAGCGGCGAGGTCGGCCAGCGCGTCGAGCTTGTCGCGCGGGACGCCGGCCTTCTCGAGGCCGGCCGCCAGCCCGATGCGGGTGCGCAGGGCGCGGATGGCGTCCGCGCAGGCGGCCGCGTCCTCGGGGCCGCCGAGGAGGGCGGAGACGCGGGCGAGGCGCGGCCCCGCGGCGGCGACGTTGAACTCGACGACCGGCGGCAGGCAGAGGGCGTTGGCGAGGCCGTGGTGCAGCCCGCACTCGCTCGAGAGCGGGTGGGCGAGCGAGTGGCAGGCGCCGAGCCCCTTCTGGAACGCGACGGCGCCCATCATCGCCGCCTTCATCATGCCGCCGCGCGCGTCGAGATCGTTGCCGTGCGTGACCGCGCGCTCCAGGTGCGCGGCGGCGAGGCGGATCCCCTCGAGCGCGATGCCGTCGGCCATCGGGTGATCGCCCTTCGAGACGTACGCCTCGACGCAGTGGGTGAGCGCGTCGAAGCCCGTCGCCGCCGTGAGGAAGGCCGGCATCGACCGCGTCATCTCCGGGTCGAGCAGCGCGGCGTTCGCGAGCAGGTACGGCGAGAAGATCACCGTCTTGCGGTGGTTCACGTCGAGCGTCACGACGCCCGAGCGGCCGACCTCGCTGCCGGTCCCCGCGGTGGTCGGGATGGCGAGCATCGGCGGGACGTCGGGCGTGATGAAGCGATCGCCGCCCGTGGCGTCGTCGTAGTCGACGAGCGGCCGGCCGTGGTTCACGCCGAGGCGGACGAGCTTGCCGACGTCGAGCGGCGAGCCGCCGCCGAGCGCGACGACGAGATCGGCGCGCGCCTCGCGGAACGCGGCGACGCCGTCGTGCACGTTCTTCTCGATGGGGTTGCCGAGCACGTCGTCGAAGACGGCGACCTCGACGCCCTCCTTCCGCAGCGACGCGGCGACGGGCTCGAGCAGCCCCGAGCGGACGACGCCCTTGTCCGTGACGATCAGCGCCCGCGACGCCCCGAGCCGGCGCGCCTCGGCGCCCGTCTGCCCGACGACGCCGACGCCGAAGAGGATGCGTGTAGGAAAGCTCCAAACCGTGAACTGGCTCATGGTCACACCGCCTCGAAGTAGCGCTTCAACTCCCAATCCGTGACCGCGCGATCGTACTGCCGCACTTCCCAGTCGCGCGTCCTGACATAGTGCTCGACGAACGTCTCGCCGAGGATCTCCCGGGCCTTCTGGCTGCCCGCGAGCATCCGCGTCGCCTCGGCGAGCGTGCGCGGCAGCGACAGGCGCGACGACTCGGCGGACGACGCGTCCCCGGACGCCTGCGGCGGCGGCTCGACGCCGTGCTCGATGCCGTGGAGCCCCGCGCCGAGGCACGCGGCCATGGCGACGTACGGGTTGATGTCCGCGGCCGTCTGGCGGTACTCGACGCGCGCGCCGGGCGTGCCGAGGCCGATGAGGCGGATCGCCGCCGTCCGGTTCTCGACGCCCCAGCTCGCCGTGAGCGGCGCCCAGACGCCGGGCACGTACCGCTTGTAGGCGTTGATCGTGGGCGAGTAGAGCGCCGTCAGCTCGGGCATGAGCGCGATCTGCCCGCCGACGTAGTGGCGCAGCGCGGCCGGGAGCCTGTCGGGCGCCGACGCGTCCTCGAAGACGTTGCGGCCGTCCTTCCACAGGCTCTGGTGCAGGTGGCCGCTCGATCCGGGGAGCTCGGCGTTCCACTTCGCCATGAACGTCACCGAGAGGCCGTGCTCGTGGGCGATCTGCTTCATCGCGACCTTGAAGAGCGCGGCCTTGTCCGCGGCGCGGAGCACGTCGTCGTAGCGGATCGCCGCCTCGTACACGCCCGGGCCCGTCTCGGTGTGCAGGCCCTCGATCTCGATGTCGAAGGCGCGCATCTGGTCGAGGATGGCCGCCATGAGCTTCTGGTTCTGGCCCTCGCGGACCCACGAGTAGCCGAACATGCCGGGGCTGAGCGGCGTCAGGCCGGCGAAGCGCTTCTCGTGCAGCGAGCGGGGCGTCTCCTCGAAGAGGAAGAACTCGAACTCGCATGAGAATTTCGCCGAGTAGCCCATGCGCTCGCCCTTCGCGATGACGCTCCGGAGCAGCGAGCGCGGGCACGCCGGGTGCGGGCCGCCGCGCTCGTCGCGGAAGTCGGCGAGCATGGCCACCGTGTTCGGCTCCCACGGCAGGTCGCGCAGCGTGCTCGGATCGAGGACCGCGTGCGCGTCCGGGTAGCCCGTGTGCCAGCCGGTGACCTTGGCGTTGTCGTAGAGGACGTCCGCGATGTCCCAGCCGAAGATGACGTCGCAGAAGCCGAAGCCGCTCCCGAGCGCGCTCTTCAGCTTCTCGAGGGAGACGTACTTGCCGCGGAGGATCCCGTCGATGTCAAAGCCGCCGATCTTGGCGCGGGTGATGCCCCGCGCTTCCAGATCGGAGAGGAGCTTCTCGGAGGTCGAGGCGGTCATGGGCCGCGACGATAGCAGGGGTACCGGGCGGGATGGCAAGCCGCGCGCGGCGCCTGGCGTCGGCTTGTGTCGGGCTGCGTCGGCTTGCGTCGGCTTGCGTCTACTTCACCCGGACGCTCTGGATCGGGTAGCGCTCCGCGAGCGGCACGAGCACGCGCTCGACGATCTCGCGGACGCGGACGTAGCGCCGGTGGTTGGTGACGGCCGGGTTTCGCTTCGAGTCGACGACGCCGATGCGGATGTCCAGCGAGCGCGCGTCCTCGACGCCGCCCGTCACGAACGCATCCGGGTGCACCTTGTCGAGCTCGGCGTTGAGCTCCGCCGTCTCGGGGACGGCGTCGGCGAAGGTGACCTCGAGCGCCTCGCCCAGTCCGTTCAGCACGGCGTTCAGGTTCTCCACCGGGAACGGCTGGCGCGCGAGCCACGCGACGACCGCGCGCCGCGCGCCGCGCAGCGCCACGCTGACGACGAGCGCGATCGCCAGCGGCGCGAGCACGAGGCCGCCGAGCGCGCGCGCGACCGAGGGGCCGGCGTCGCGGCCGAGCGCGCCGAGGAACGCGAGCAGGAAGACGCCCGAGGCGAGCGACACGAGCGGGGGATCGGTCAGCACGCCCCACCGCGAGGTCGACGCGTTCATCAGCCGCGTGAAGCGGGCCGATACGCTCTGGTCGGCGCGCTGCTCCGCGAGCGCGCCGCCGGGGGTCACGTCAGGCATCTCCGGGATCTCCGAGCATGCGCCAGAAGAACAGGCCGACGCCGACGAGGAGCAGCACGCCGGCGACCCAGAACGCGCGCACCGGGCCGAAGCTCAGCGCCTCGCCCGATCGCTTGATGATGAGGTCGGCCACCGTGAGCACGCACGCGAACACGATGCAGGCCACGGGCAGGGCGAGCTGCTGGAGGAGCGTCGGCCCGGCGAGCGGCTTCGGATCCGCGGGGCGCGGCCGCAGGTCCGCCGGCGGGCGCGCCGACGGCCGGTAGCGGGTCGACGGCATGTCCGACAGCGGGCGCACCGCGGGCGCCATCGAGGTCGCGCGCGGCGCCACGCTGAGCGCCACCTCCAGCGGCGGCGCGCTCTCCATCATGCCCATGCCGCCGGCGCGCGCGCGCGTGCTCGGCGGGGCGCTCTCCATCCCGACGGCGCGGGGGAGCACGCCGACGGGCGTCGACTCCGCGAAGCCCGCGCGATCGTCGCGCGCCGCGCGGCCTCGCCCGCTGCCGGGCACGCCCTCGGAGGCGAGCGCGCCCACGCCGCGACCCATCGCGCCCATCGCGCTCGCCGGCGGCCCCTCGGGCAGATCCATCTCGAGGCCGGCCGAGTCCGGGGGCGGCGCCGGGCGCATGCTGCTCGCCGGGCCGTCGCGGCGGCCGCCCTTCGGCGGGCGCATCGAGGCGGGGGCCATGTCGAGGTCGATCTCCAGCGATCCGCCGTCCGCGGGCGTGTCGAGCCAGACGTGGGCGGCGCGCTTGACCTGCGGGGCCGCGCGCATCGACGACGACGGCGGCGGCACGGAGTACCCGTCGTCCGCGGAGGCCCGCCCGAACGTCGGCGCGACCCCCATCGCCGCCTCCAGCTCCGACCAGAACGTCTCGATGTCCCGCGTGCGGTCGCGCGGGCTCACGGCGAGCGCGCGCTCGAACACCGCGTCGACCTCCGGCGGGATGTTGGCGCCCTCGGTCCGGGGCGTGGGGCGGCGCTTCACGTCGAGCGCCGTGCCCATCATCGCCTGCGCCTCGCCCTCGATCACCTGCCGCCCGACCAGCGCCTCGACCATGGTGAGCGCAAGACCCCAGACGTCGGTCCAGGTTCCCGCCTGCCCGAACCGCTTCGGCGCCCACTGCTCCGGGGCGCCGTACGCCGGGGAGAACGCGTTCAGCGGGTCGCCGTTCGTCACCCGGCCGACGGCCTGCTCGGCGAGCGTCTTCGCCTGGGCGATGCCGTAGTCGAGGATCTTGAGGCGCTCGGTCCCCTCCTGCGTCGTGATGAAGATGTTCTCGGGCTTGAGGTCGCGGTGGATGATCGACACCGTGCCGTTCGGGCTCGGGAAGCGGTGCGCGCGCGCGATCGCCTGGGCGATGGGGCGCATCATCTTCATCAGCCGGTGGAGCGGGATCGGCGGCTCCCGGTTGTGCCTGCGCCGATCGATGACCTTGTCGAGCGACTCGCCCTCCAGCCACTCGAGGGCGAGGAAGGGGACGAACTCCCCACGCTTCAGGTGCAGCACGTCCACGTGGAGGGGGCGGACGACCTCCGGGATGGAGGCGGAGAGCCGGAAGAGGAGCTGGGCCTCCTCGCGGAATTTCTCCAGGAAGAGCTGGCGCTCGCGCGGGGTCTTCGCCTCGGAGACCTTGAGGCACTTCAAGGCGACCGGCGCGCGGAAACCGGCATGGATGGCGCGGTACACCACGCCGAATCCCCCCTCTGCGACCACCTGCTCGACGTGGAAATTACCCGCCTGCGTGGTCCCGACGATGCCGAAGACGTCGTCCGCCATGCTCCCTGAGCCATAGCGCACGGCGCCGCTGGACCGAAGGGCGAAACCGAAATTCCCTGTTCGATTGTGCCACCGTCGCATCGCGCGGGATGCGCCGAGGTGGCCAGATGAGCGTGGAGGACGGAGGGAGGAGAGGCGAGCGGCTGGACGTGACGCCGGCGGGTTCGCCGGCGTGACCGCGCGGACCGGCGGTGCGGCCCGGCGGCAGAGCGCGCCGGCTCAGCTCCCGAGGTGCGAGGAGGCGTCGCGGCGCGACTTGTCTTCCTCCTGGAGGATCGAGAACACCAGCCCGGCACCGATGATCGGGAGGAGCCAGACGAGCTGCGCCTGGTAGACCTTCTGCTTGGGCTCGTAGACGCGGCTTCGAAAGACGCGCACGGTCACGTAGATCTGGAAAGCAAGGAGCGCCGCGAGCGCGGTGCCGATGAGGATATCGAAGGGCGTCATGGCTGGGTGCGCACCAGCCTAGCCACGGCGGGCTCCCCCGCAAGCGGCCGGGGGTCGTCGTGGTACGTTCGTCCGGGTCGCGCCGGACGGGCGCGGGCGCCGTCGTCGGTCTCTACCATCCGCGCAGGCGGCTGACCGAGCTCTCACAGTCTGCCCGAGCTCTCGCAGTCTGGTCTGGCTCTCGCAGTCTGGTCTGAAGGAGTGCTCGGTCGCCTCCCGGCGGCATCTGGTCGCGTTCCCGCCGTCGCCGAGCGCCTGCTCGTGGCACCACGAAGTAAGACAACTTACATCAATCGCCACCCGGCAGCCCCTCGCGGCATTCCAACTTGCGCCGAGCGCCGCTCGGCGGCGCCCTGAAGTAAGACAGCTCACGTCAACACGCCGCCCAGTGGGCTCTCGCCGCGTCCCGACGCGCGCCAACCCCCTCCCAGCAGCACACGGGAGTAAGACATCTTACGCGAACCACCCCCCGGCCACCTTTTGCGGCATTCCAACTCGCGCTGACCGCCTCTCGGCGGCACCATCGAGTAAGTTAGCTTACATCGATGCGCCAACCGGTGGCCTCTCGCCGCGCTCCAGCTCGCGCCGGGCGCAGCTGCGGCTCGTTCTCCTTACATCGCCCTGCGCCGAGGCGGGTCATCGACGCGCTGGCCGTGCGGACGCGCCATCGCTGAGGGTTGGTTGAGGGGTCTCTGAAGATGAGGAACCTCGGCGCTCTCGTGGAGGACGGGATCCCGATCGATCTCGTCTGCTTCACCGGTGATGTCGCCGACCATGGGATCCCGGAGGAGTACGGGCCAGCGACGGAGTTCGTGGAGGCGACGCTCGGGCGGCTCCGCGTGCCGAAGGAGCGGTTCTTCGTGGTACCCGCGGAACCACGATATCCATCGCAAGACGAACCATGGTGCGTGGAAGAAGCGGCGCGCCCTTCTGTTCGGAGATCGATCCGTCGAGCCACGCTGGGCCAGCTCAGCACGTCAGCTTGCATTGCGCCCTACCTCGTCAATCGTGCCGGATAATTGGGCAGACGACCCTTGATACCTGCATTCGTCCGTCCGCCCCTGGCGCCGCCCGGTGCCACGGCCCGTCGGCTCCACCGTCCGCTCCGTCACAGCGGCCTCCGGAGCATGGACGTTCTACCCCCGATGCCGCATCCTACGTGCATGCAAGCGCTCAAGATCCAGGTGCTCGTGGACGACGCCATCGTGCGCGCCCTGCCCGCCCTCTCGCCGCTTCGTGGGCAGCGCGTCGAGCTCATCGCGCTCGGCGAGGCGCAGCCGCCGGCCCGCATCGCGCCGGTCGCAGGTGGCTTGCGCGGGCAGATCGAGATCAAGGACGACTTCGATGCACCTCTCCCTGACGACATCCGGCGCGCGCTCGAGGGAGACGAAGCTTGAAGTGGCTGCTCGACACGCACGTCCTGATCTGGTTTGCCGCTGATCCTGGACGCTTGCGACCGGAGGTCGTCGATGCGATCCAGGACCCTGGAAGCCAGGTATTGATCTCGGTCGCTTCCTGCTGGGAGCTCGCCATCAAGCACTCCATCGGCCGGCTGCAAGGCAGCTTGCCGCCGGAGCAGCTGCGGTCGTGGTGGCTCGGCCATCCGACGGTGCGGGAGCTGGCCATCGAAGCGGCACACGTCTGGACGGCGGCCGCCTTCCCACTGCACCATCGCGACCCGTTCGATCGAATGCTGCTGGCGCAAGCCCAGTTGGAGGACGCAACGCTCGTCACGTCGGATCACTTGCTCCGTGCCTACCAGACGCCAATCCTCTGGGCGTGTCCATGATATGCTCAAAAGCTCGACGTGAACGTCGCTGAAGACCGCCATATCGCCTTCACGCTTCCAGAGGACTTCCCCCCAGGACCGGCCGAGGTGATCGTCCTCGCCGCGCCGCCCACGGAGCGCAGGCGCGTGCGCGTGCTCGGGTCGCTCGCCTGCGCCGCCCCGCCGCCGCCCGAGGGCGACCCGATCGCCGAGCTCTGCCGGGCGAGAAATCCCGGCTGAGCTCCGGAACCCTCGTACTACAGTTCGCCCGTGCCTCGCTCTCGACCCGGCCTCCGCGCCCGGCGCACCTCGACGCCGGCCCCTCCTGGCCCCCGGCGCGGCCGCGCCCTGCTCGCGGGCGCCGCGCTCGCCGGCGCCGCGGCGTGGATCGCCGCGGCGTGCTCCACGCCGTCGTCCGGGGTCGACGGCGGCGACCTGCTCGGCGTCTTCGAGCGGGACGCAGGCGCCGGCGCCGCCGCGGCCGACGCCGGACAGCCCCGGACGGCCGCGGCCCAGAAGGACGCAGGCGCCCGCGCGGCCGGCTCGGCCGCCGCCGCCGCGAAGCCGCCGAAGCCGCCCGAGGCGAGGCCGCCCAGCGAGGGGAGGTGCGTCGCCGAGCAGGGAGAACCACGGCGAGAGCTGCGCAAGACGCTGGGCAGGCCGCCGTGCCGCGGCGCCCAGGTGCTCGAGGCGCGCGACGCTGAAGGGTCGCCCCGCTACGCCTGCGTGATCGCGCCGAGCGGCGTGGAGACGCGCGCGCCGCTGCCGCTCCTCGTCTTCTTCCACGCCGAGGGCGACAACCCGACCGCCGTCGACAAGGAGACGGGCCTGCGCAAGCTCGGCGCCACGTGGAACCTCACCGGCGACCCCGCCCACGCGGGCTTCATCGTGCTCGCCCCCCAGGGCCGCGCCTTCAAGAACCCGACGCAGGGCGAGCGCGAGCGCGGCTCGAAGACGTACACGCCGATGTCGCCGTTCGACGCCGAGTTCACGGGCGACAGCAACGTCGACGTCGCGACCGTCGACGCCTTCATCGATCAACTCCTCGAGAAGAAGCTCGTCGACAGGCGGCGCATCTACGCGCTCGGCGACTCGTACGGCGGCCACATGGCGGCGACCTACGCGATGATGCGCGCCGATCGCGTCGCCGCATCCGCGACGTTCGGCAGCGACGCCCCGCCCGCCACGTGGGCGTGCCCTGGCCCTCCCCCGCCCGCGATGGCGATCTACCGCGCGTGCGACGACGTGTTCCCATGTGAGTCGGTCGAGCGGTGGCTGCGCGCGCGCGACGCGCTCTCCGCGCAGACCGCGTTCCTGCGCCTCGACGAGGCGAGCAGAGACGAGCCCCACTGCGCCCTGAGGAACCGCTGCTCCGCGAAGAAGGGCGCGATCAACCACGCGCGCTGGCCGAAGCCGCGCGAGGCCGACCTGCTCCGCTTCTTCGCAGGGCACACCCTCGCCGTCAGCGCAGACGCCGCCACCCCGGCTGAGACCGCCGCCGGGCGCACCCCCTGAAGCGACGAACGCACACCCGATGCGCGCTGAAGAACGCTGACGTCAGAAGCGCACGCTCACGCTGCTCAACACACGTCGGCGCCAGGCTTCTTCGCACGTCCACACCGCAAGCATCGCGTCGCAGCGTTGAGCGGAGCGGGCGTGTTGTCGTAGTGTTCCTCCCCGATGTCTGCTCAGGCCCAGGTCATCCTCACCCCGTTGCCAGTCGGCATGTCCATCCCCGCCGGCACGCTCCGCGCCGAGATGGATTCGCGCCGCGCGGCCGGTCGTCGCTTCGATATCCGCGAGGCCATCGGCCTCGTCGTGCCGCTCTGCACGCAGCTCCACGAGCTGCACGCGCAGGGGCGGACCCTGTTCGTGCACCCCTCGTCCCTCGCCTACCGCGCGGGCGGCGCGCTCCAGCTCGTCGAGGAGCTCGCGCACGCCGCGCCCGCCCTGCCCCGCGACCGCGCCTGCCTCGCGCCCGAGGAGCGCAAGGGCACCGAGGGCGACGCGCGCGCGAGCGTCTTCGCGGTCGGCGCCATCCTCTACGAGCTGCTCACCGGCAGCAGCGTCGGCCCGGGGATGCGCCGGCCGGCGGACGTGATCCCCGACATCCCGCCCGCGCTGGAAACGGTGCTCGGCAAGTCGCTCGTCGCCGATCCGAAGCACCGCCCGGCGGACCTCGCCGCCCTCGCGCAGGCGCTCTACCAGATCGTCCCGAGCGCCTCGTCGATGCCGCCGAGCGCCGACACGTCGCACCTCGACGGCGACGGCGACTTCGAGGTCGACATCAACCTCTCGATGATGCCGCCGGGCGGGCACGGAGAGGAGGCGCGCGTCCCGTCGGCCCCGTCGCTGCCGAAGATCCAGGCGGTGTCCGGCGACGGGCCGTTCGCGGTCGCCATCCCGGTCGCGCAGCCGCAGCGCCTGCACGGCAACGACCCGACCCGCAAGCTCGCGGACCTCAAGGCCGCGCTCGAGTCCGATCCGCGGCCGCGCTACGTCGTCATCAAGGACGGCATGGACCACGGGCCGTTCTCGAGCGTGGAGCTGCTCCAGCAGATCGCGTCCGGATCCTTCACGGGCGAGCAGGTGCTGCGCGACACGTTCTCCGGGGAGGAGCGCGCGATCCAGGACTGGGAGGAGTTCGCGCCGTTCGCCGAGCAGGCGAAGCTGAACCGCGACATCGTGCAGGAGAAGCGCGCGCTCGACGCCGTGGTGTCGGCCGAGAAGCAGGGCACGCAGTACAAGGCGCTGCTCGGGATGGCGCTGATGGGCGTCATCCTCGCGGCGGGCGCGGGCTGGTGGTACCGCGAGCGCAGCCACAAGAAGGAGCGCGAGCTCGCGGTGCAGGGCGCGACCGACCGCGTCGCGATCGAGGTCGACGCCGGCCTCGGCAGCGCCAAGGCGGCGCGCGCCGGCGGGGGGGCGCGGCCGAGCGGCGGCGGCAGCTACCCGACGCTCGGCGGTGGCCTGAGCTGCGAGGCGGCGCAGGCGCGCTATGTCGAGGAGTACAAGCTCGGCAACAACGGCCCGCCCGATCTCACGGCCGGCGCCTACGGCAACGTGCTGAACCGCGGCAGCTACCTGAACGCGTGCGGCGTGCCTTCGAGCATGGAGGTGAACGTCTGCGCGGCCGTGCAGAACGGGCGCGCCGTGGGCGTCACCGTCACCACGAGCCCGTCGAACCCGGGCATCGCGTCGTGCATCGCCGGGCAGATCCGCGGGATCTCGTTCCCGTCCCACCCGCGCCTCGACGTGGCGCGGACGACGTTCAAGTAGCGAAGCCATGACGCGGGCGCGCGCGGCCCTCCCAGCAGCGGGGGCCTGCCAGCGCGCACGCGCGCGCCCCCTCCCCGCGAACGGGGCTATGGTACGGGCGTGAGCGCCCCTTCCCCGGCGACCGTGGCCACGCGACCGATGATCCAGATCGAGCAGCTGACGAAGAGCTTCGGGGGCATGCCCGTCCTCCGGGGCGTCGACCTCGATGTTCCCGCGGGCTGCCTGTACGGGCTGATCGGGCCGGGCGCCTCGGGCAAGAGCGTGCTGCTCAAGATGATCACCGGGCTCCTGCGGCCGGAGCGCGGGCGCGTGCTCGTCGACGGGAAGGACGTGCACGCGCTCAGCGAGATCGAGCTCCAGGCGTTCCGGCTCAGGTTCGGGATGCTGTTCCAGAACAACGCGCTGTTCGACTACATGACGGTGGGAGAGAACATCGCGTTCCCGCTGCGGCGGCTCTACGACCTGAGCGAGGAGGAGATCGAGGAGCGCGTGGCCGAGCGGCTGCGCGTCGTGTCGCTGGCGGGCTTCGAGGACCGGACGCCGGCCGGCCTGTCCGGCGGCCAGAAGAAGCGCGTCGGCGTCGCCCGCGCCACGATCGCGCGCGGCGAGATCGTCCTCTACGACGAGCCCGCGGCCGGCCTCGACCCGGTGACGTCGCAGCGCATCTTCGACCTGCTCCGCGCCGAGCAGCGGGCGATGAACGCGACCGTGGTGATGGTCTCCAGCGACCTCGACCGGCTGCTCACGGTCACGGACCGGGTGGGGATGCTCTACCGCGGCCGGCTCATCTTCGACGGCACCACCGAGGAGGCGAAGGCGAGCGACGACCCGCGCGTCAGGCAGTTCGTCCACGGCCTCACGGAAGGTCCCCTCTAGAACACGCCCGCTCAGCCCGCCGCCGCCGGCGCGACGGGGCCGTCGGGGGCGAAGTGGAACCACTGCGTCGGGTGGGCGCGGAGGAAGCGCTCCATCGCGCCCATCATCTCCGCGGCCGCCCTGTCCCGCTCCTCCTCGGTGGCGCGGCGGGAGAGCCAGATCGGGGGCGCCACCACGGCCTCGTACTCGAGGAAGCCGAGGCGGTGTGTGAACACCGGCAGGATGGGCGCGCCGCTCATCGCGGCGAGCGCGATCGGGCCCTCGGGCGCGCGCCAGCGGGCGCCGAGGAACGGGACCTCGCGGCTGCGCATCCCGGGCGGCACGCGATCGATCTGCATGGCGACGACGCCGCCGCGCCGCAGGTGGTTGAGCAGCGGCAGCGCGTCGAGCGGCCCGTCGCCGATGTGCGCCACCTGGACGCCGGCGCGCCGCCGCGCCGCGTCCTGGATGGCGCGCGCCTCGGCGTCGCGCTCCCGCTGCATCGCCAGCATGACGCCCTCGGGGTGCACGACGCCGAGGATCTGTCCGGCGATGTCCCAGCCGCCGGTGTGCGCCGTGACCATGAGGATCCCCCGGCCGGCCGCCGCGCACGCGTGGTAGTGCTCGACGCCCCGCGAACGCCGCTCCACCGCGTAGCCGCGGCCGCTGGTGAGCAGGAGCGCCTCGGTGATGCAGCTGCCGTAGGTGGCGAACACCGCGGCGGTGTCCAGCATGTCGGCCACGCGCGACCGCGGGCCGCGCAGGCGGCGGAGGTTCTGCTCGACGCGCCGGCGCAGCTCGGGGAGCGCGGCCGCGAAGAGCACGCCGAAGACCGGCGGGCTGTGGCGCACCCAGGGCTCCGGCCCGCGCGTCACGCCCGCGGTGAGGGCCCGGCGCCAGAACGCCGAGTCGGGTCGTAGACCGGAGAGGAGAGCTCCGCGCAGGCCAGGCATGAGGCAGCCTATCTAGCGCAAACATAACGGTCACGGGAGAGGCTTCGACCGGAGCGCCCGGATGCCTGGACGACGGAGCGACCGAGGAGCGCCCCGGCTCGCCGAACGAACGGCCGTTCCCGCGGTGAACCTCGGATCGCCAGGGTGCATGACGGACTGGCCCTCTTGCGCTCGTCCAAGGCGATCTCGCGAGGAGGCCAGTCTGGCACCGCAGGAACGAAATCGACGCTGCCAGGCGGCTCCTTACCGAGAAAACAGGTTCGTGGAGCTCAAACGGTTTTGATACAAGGCAATTTGGTAAGGGGGGCCGTCAACATGAATATCCTGCTCGTCGATGATCAACACGTCGTACGGGAAGCGCTGGCGCACGCGCTCGCGTCGCAGCCAGGGGTGGGCGAGGTCGTTCAGGCTGGGAGCGCGAGGGAGGCGCTCGGCGCGCCGGAGCTCCACCGCTGTCAGGTGGCGGTGGTCGAGCTCTGCCTCGCGGATCACAGCGGCATCGAGCTGATCCGGCAGCTCAAGGGGCTCGCGGAGCTGCGCCTCGTGGTGCTCTCGATGCACCGCGACGAGTTCCGCGTGGCCGAGGCGATGCGGGCCGGCGCGGATGGATACCTGTCCAAGCAGAGCCGGCTCGCCGACCTCGTGGAGGCGCTGCGCACCGTGGTCCGCGGGCGCACCGCCGTGTCGCCGGACGTGAGCGCGGCGATGGTGCGCGCGCTCCAGCGGCGCGACGCGGCCTCGCGCGGCGACATGGTGGCGTCGCTGAGCGACCGGGAGCGGCAGGTGCTCCGGCTGCTGGCGATGGGCCGCTCGGCCAAGGAGGTCGCCGCGCAGCTCTCGATCAGCGTGAAGACGGTCGAGACGCACCGGGCGCGCCTCTGCGCGAAGGTGGCGACGCACAGCGTGGCCGACCTGACCCGCCTCGCGGTGCGCTCGGGCCTCGTCGAGGCCTAGGCTCCGCCCGGTCGGCCGGAGCGCTCGGGGCGGCCGGCGCGCTCGGGGCGGCCGGCGCGCTCGGAGCGCTCGCTCCCGCGGGATGCCGCGCTGCGGCTCACGCCGCGGCGGTGGCCGCGCGCGGGGCGGCGCGGAGCGCCGGCAAGGTCTTTCCTATCAGCGCCGAGCCGATCGCGAACCCGGAGAGCGTGAGTCGCATCCGGAGCACGTCCACCATGCCCTGGCGGTGGAGCAGGGTCAGCGTGCTCCGGACGTCCTTGCGGCGAACACGCAGCTTCTCGACGAGCGACTCGAGGGTCTCGGCGCGTCCTTCGCGCTGGGCAACGGCAAGCGCCTGCAGGAGAGTTGCGGCAACAATTTTCTTGTCCATGAGAGCACCCTAGAAAGGGTCCCTGTGGAGTGCCCAATTTCCGACGACGATTTTTTGTGCAGAGATGCCGCTCGCCCGTTGGATGACGGGCCCCCCGTACTCTGCTCATCCTGCGCCTGATACCCACCTCGGGGATGCGCGTCGGGGCGGGAACTACGGAGTCGTGTAGCTCGCGTTGAGCTGATACGTGCTGGTCGTGTAGCCGTTCACCGAGATGAAGGCCTGCGTCTGGCCCGCGGGGACCGTCAGCGAGCAGGTCTCCGCCGCGCCGTCCTTGTACGGGCGGCAGTTGTAGGCGCTCGTCGTCGGCGCCGCCCCGAACCTCACGTAGAGGTCGGGGTCGCCCGAGCCGGTCATCCCGAGCTCGAAGCGGGTGCCTGGAACCACCGCGAGGGGCCCGTGGGAGGCCCACGCGCCCGCCGCGAGGCTGCCGCTGAACGTGGCCGTCGTCGCCCTGCCGCCGCCGCTGCCGCCGCTGCCGCCGCCGCTCGACCGCGTGTAGGTCACAGCCACGTTGAACGTGGCGCTCGTGTAGCCCCGGACCTTCACGAACGCCTTGGTCTGTCCGGCCGGCACATCCAGCGTGCATGTCTCGGACGCGCCGCCGGTGTAGGGGCGGCAGTTGTAGGCGCTCGTCGTCGGCGCCGCCCCGAACCTCACATAGAGGTCAGGGTCGCCCGAGCCGGTCATGACGACACGGAGGCTCGTCCCCGGCGTGACGTCGAACCCGGCGCCCGACCCCACGTCCACGAACGCGGAGCTGGCGATGCTGCCGCTGAAGTTCTCGGTCGTCGGCGTGCCCCCCGTCGTGCCGCCGCCGCCGCCGCCGCCGCCAGCACCGCCGCCGCCGCCGGCACCGCCGGCACCGCCGCCGCCGGCACCGCCGCCGCCGCCGCCACCACCGCCGCCGCCGCCGCCGCTGGGCGGGCCATAGACCGCCTGGACGCCCTGGATGTCCTTCGCGGTGAGCACGAGGCTCCAGTCGTCGATGCCGTTGCACTGGGGATAGTGCATGACAGACGCCACGTCGTAGGTCGTCAGCGCGCGCCAGTCGTTGTCCTCGAAGCAGGCGCCCGACTCGGGGCGCGTGTGCTCGTGGCGGAAGCCGAGCGTGTGCCCGAGCTCGTGCCGCAGGACCGCCTCCAGCGAGGGATCCCCCGCTCCGAAGGCGCTGTTGTCGATGAGCACGTTGCGCTCCCGCCGCGACGTGTCGGGGAAGAACGCCCGCGCGAGGTACTGCCCGAAGACGTTCACCGGATTCACGTCGAAGACCACGTTGCCGTTGCTGGCAGTGCACGCCGCGTCCTGGGCGCTCACGTGGATGAAATCGACGTCGGCCGCCGCCTCCCACGCGCCGGTGGCGGAGTTCATCGCCGCCACCACGGCGCCATGTCGGGCGCCGAAGCTCGTGCTCACGCAGTAGGTGAGGCTCTTCTTCTGGCTCGATGGCCAGACCGCATCGCTGCCGCCGGCGTGCTGCACGATGAGGGCGCCGTCGCGCACGTGGGTCTCCCAGAACTCCCGGAGATGCTTGATGTCGACGACAGGCGTGTCGCCGTCGACGATGTACACACCGGAGTCAGGCTCGCGGAACGTCGCCCGCTCGAACGCCTCGAAGCTTTCCTGGCTAGTTCCGACGGCCCCCGCCGGATCGTCCTCCATGTCCGCCACGCAGGCGGCGAGGGCAGACACACCCGCGACCATCACCGCAAGCTGGACACCGGCCGAGCCGCAGACACGCGATCTCACAAGGCGCATTGAGAGCTCCTTCCGCTTGAAACGATGCTCTGTTCCCACGAGGAGACGTTCGGCCGGCCGGGAGGATATCTAACCTGATCCGACCGGCGCAGGACATCCAAATCGTCGCCAGTCCGTAAGAAAGCTGAATCGATTCAAGCGCTCCAGCTCTCGGCACGGTGAGACAAAATTCTCTCGTCCATTCAATTTTCCCATGGGGCGAGACACGCCACCTGCGCCGCGAGGCAGGCCGGCCGGCGATGCCGCTGGACGCGCCGCGAGCCGCGGTATGCTCGGGCGCCCATGCGCGCTGGTGAGATCGTCGGAGGCAGGTTCGAGATCGAGTGTCTCGCGGGCTCCGGCGGCATGGGGGATGTGTACCGCGCGCGCGATCGGCGGAGCGGCGAGACGGTCGCGGTGAAGGTCCTGCGGGGCTCGGGCGAGCGGGGGTCGGACCGCTTCGCGCGCGAGGTCAGGACGCTGTCGGCGCTGCAGCGCCCGGGGGTCGTGCGGTACATCGCCGACGGGGTGACCGCCGCGCAGGAGATGTACCTGGCGATGGAGTGGCTCTCGGGCGAGACGCTCGCCGAGCGGCTGAGCCGGGCGGAGCTCACGCTCGCCGAGATCATGGCGCTCGGCGTGCGCGTCGCGGCCGCGCTCGGCGCCGTCCACCGCGAGGGCGTCGTCCACCGCGACCTGAAGCCGAGCAACATCTTCCTCGCGGGCGCCGCCGTCGAGGGCGTCACCCTGATCGACTTCGGGATCGCGCGCGCGGCCGGCGTCGACCAGCGGCTCACCGCGACGGGCGCGATGCTCGGCACCCCGGGCTACATGGCCCCCGAGCAGGCGCGCGGCGAGCCGGACATCGACGCGCGCGCGGACATCTTCTCGCTCGGCTGCGTGCTCTTCAAATGCCTCACCGGGCGCGCGGCGTTCCAGGGAAACGACCCGCTCTCGGTGGCGCTCAAGGTCGTCCTCGAGGAGCCGCCGCGGCTCAGGGAGCTGCGCCCGGAGCTCCCCGCCGCGCTCGAGGCGCTGGTCGCGCAGATGCTCTCGAAGTGCCGCGACCGCCGCCCGGACGACGGCGACGCCGTCGCGGCCGAGCTCGCCGCGCTGGGCGAGCGCATGCTCGACGGGCCCACGACGTCGGCGCCCGGCGCCCGCTCGCGCGAGATCACGAGCAGCGAGCGCAAGGTGGTGAGCCTGATCCTGGCGCGCGAGGCGACCGTCGAGGCGGCGCCGGCGCGCGCGGCGCAGGCGATGGACCACCGGACGCGGGCGCTGCGCGCGGTGGCGGAGCGCTACCGCGGGCAGCTCGAGATCCTCGCCGACCAGTCGCCCGTCATCGCGCTCTCCAGCGCGGAGGCGCCGACCGACCTCGCCGTGCGAGCGGCGCGCTGCGCGCTCTCCCTGCGCGCGGTGCTCGGAGGGGCGCCCGTGGCCCTCGTCTCCGGCCGCGCGGAGCTCGGGCCCCATGCGCCCGTGGGCGAGCTGATCGACCGCGCGGTCGTCATGATCGCGGCGGACCGCGCGCCCGCCGGGGCGGGGCCGATCCGCGTCGACGAGGTGACCGCGGGGTTGCTCGGAGGCCGGTTCGACGTCGCGCCCGACGGCGCCTGGCAGCGCCTGCACGGGGAGCGGGACGATCACCTCGACGCCCCGCCGCTGCTGCTCGGCAGGCCGACGGCGTGCGTGGGCCGCGAGCGGGAGCTCGCGCTGCTCGAGACGACGTTCCTCCAGTGCGTGGAGGAGTCGCTGTCCAGCGCGGCGGTCGTGATCGGGCCGGCCGGATCGGGCAAGTCGCGGCTGCGGTACGAGCTGCTCCAGCGGCTCCGCGCCCGCGGCGAGGGGGCGCAGATCTGGATCGGGCGCGGCGACCCGATGCGCGCCGGCTCCGCGCTCGGGCTGCTCGCGCAGGCGCTGCGCCGCGCGATCGGCCTGGTCGACGACGAGCCGCTCGAGGCGCGGCGGCAGAAGCTCAGGGCGCGCGTCGCGCAGCGCGGGGCCGAGGGCGGCGCGCGCGTGGCCGCCTTCCTCGGCGAGCTCGTCGGCGCGCGGTTCGCGGACGACGAGGACGTGCAGCTCCGCGCGGCGCGGCGCAACCCGGTGCTCATGAACGACCAGCTCCGCGCCGCCTGGGAGGATTTCCTCCGCGCGGAGTGCGCGCGCGCGCCCGTGATCCTGGTGCTCGAGGACCTGCAGTGGAGCGACCTGCCCACCGTGAGGCTCGTCGACGGGGCGCTGCGCAACCTGCGGGACCTGCCGTTCTTCGTGCTGGGGCTCGGCCGGCCGGAGATGCGCGAGACGCTGGGGGATCTCTGGATGAGCCGCGGCGCGCTCGAGGTGCGCCTCGTGGGGCTGACGCGCCGGTCCAGCGAGCGGCTCGTGCGCCAGGCGCTCGGCCAGGACGCGAGCGACGAGCTCGTGAATGCGCTCGTGGACCGCGCGGACGGCAACCCGTTCTACCTGGAAGAGCAGCTCCGCGCCGTGGCCGGGGGCAAGGGCGCGGGCGTGCCCGAGACGG
This sequence comes from Sorangium sp. So ce406, assembly GCF_051474675.1. Lineage (NCBI taxonomy): Bacteria > Pseudomonadati > Myxococcota > Polyangiales > Polyangiaceae > Sorangium > Sorangium sp. So ce406. The sequence goes on from NZ_CP150340.1 coordinate 5,555,801, forward strand.
TGCTCGTGATGGTGCAGGCCCGCCTCGAGGCGCTCGACCTGGAGGCGCGGCGCGCCCTGCGGGCGGCGAGCGTCTTCGGCGAGACGTTCTGGCGTGGGGGCGTGGCCGCGCTCCTCGGCGGCGCGGACGCCGGGCGGCCGCTGGAGGTGCTCGAGAAGCGCGAGCTCATCGTGCGCGGCCGGGGGGAGAGCCTCGCCGGCGAGGCCGAGTACACCTTCCGGCACGCGCTCATCCGGGAGGCGGCGTACGGGATGCTCACGGAGCGCGATCGCGAGCTCGGCCACTGGCTCGCGGGCGAGTGGCTGGAGCGCGCGGGCGAGGCCGACGCGGCGCTGCTCGCGGAGCATTTCGAGCGCGGCGGGGATCCGGGCTGGGCCGCGGTCTGGTACCAGCGCGCCGCGGAGCAGGCCCTCCTCGGCAACGATCTCGTCGCCACGCTCGACCTCGCCGAGCGCGGCGTCCGGTGCGGCGCGGCGGGGGAGCTGCTCGGGGCGCTGCGCCTCGTGCAGGCCGAGGCCCACGCCTGGCGCGGCGAGTTCGCGCGGGGCGAGCAGCGCGGCGTCGAGGCGGCGGACCACCTGCCCCCCGGGTCCGCGAGCTGGTTTCGCGCGGTCCAGCAGGCCGCGCTCGCGGCCGGCAAGCTCGGGAACTACGACCGCGTCGCGCGCTGGGCCGACGCGGCGAGCGGCGAGCCGCCCGCCGAGGGGGCGGCGAGCGCGCGGCTCGTGTGCCTCGTCGAGTGCGCCAACTTCGTCGCATTCGGCGGCGACTACGCGGCGGCGAACGCGCTGCTCGAGGAGCTCGACGGGGCCGCGGACGATCGGAGCGCGCTCGACCCCGAGCTGCTCGGGCGGGTGTGCAATGCGCGCTCGGTGCAGCTCATGGCCAGCGGGCGTCTCGACGCCTGCCTCGAGACAACGCGGACGTCGCTCGAGGCGTTCGAGCGCGCCGGCGACCGGCGCAACGCGTGCGTCGCGCGGAGCAACCTCGGCTTCTTCCACGCGGAGCTCGGTGACCTGGAGCGCGCCGAGCAGGCGCTGCGCGCCGCCATGGCCGAGGCGCAGCGCATGGGGCTGCACGATCCGGCGATGCTCGCCCTCGCCAACCTCGGCCACGTGCTCGCGCACCGCGGCGAGCTCGCGGCGGCCGAGCGGGCGCTCCGGCAGGCGATCGAGGAGGAGGAGCGGCAGGGCGACCCGCGCGCCGTCGGCACGTCGCGGACCTACCTCGCCGAGGCCCACGTCCTCGCCGGCGAGCTCGAGCGGGCCGAGCGCGAGGCGCGCGCCGCCGCCGCCGCGCTCGACGCCGTGCCGCCGCTCCGCGCCGCGGCGCTCGCGGTCCTGGCCCAGGCGCTGCTCGGCCAGGGGCGCGCCGGGGAGGCGCTCGTGGCGGCGGGCGAGGCGATGTCGCTGCTCGAGGCGCTCGGCGCCGTCGAGGAGGGCGAGTCGCTGGTCCGCCTCGCCCACGCCGAGTCGCTCGCCGCGAACGGCGATCTGGCCGGGGCGCGGGCGGCGATCTCCGCGGCGCGCGACCGGCTGCTCGCCCGTGCCGCCATGGTCGGTGGCCCGGCGTCGCGCGAGCTCTTCCTTGCCCGCCGCGAGAACGCGCGGACGCTCGCGCTCGCCGCGCGGTGGGGCAGCGCCTAGAGCTTCCCTCGGACGTAAGCCCGCTGGAGCGTCAGCGCGGCGCCGTCGTTCGAGACCTGGAACGACTCCGGGCGGCCGTCGGGCGCGAGGCTGCCCACGAGGCGCATGGTGCTCATGTTGACCGTGACCGAGCCCGAGGCGTCGCGGAGGTACTGGACGTCGACGGGCTTCGTCGGGTCGACGGAGGGCATGTACTCCTGCTGCTTGAGGTCGAAGGCGCCCTTCTTCTTGAGGAGCCGCGAGAGCTCCGAGGCGGTGGCGACCGGCGAGGCGAGCCACGCCTTGGCCGCGAGGGAGATCGTCCCCTGGACCTTCTTGCCCTCGACCTCGCCCGCGTAGTCGTACTGGAAGTTCTTCTTCTGCGACAGCTCGATCCGGTGGCTCACCGCCCCTTGCGAGGTCTCGACCCAGACGCCTCCCTTGATGCGCCCCTCGGGATCGATGAGCACGTTGGACGCCTCGTCCTCGATGTGCAGCGATCTGGGGCCCTGGGGGATGAAGGTGGCAGAGCGCGACAGCCATCGTCGCTGCCCGTCGTCGTCCTTGAACAGATCGCTCGTCTCGAAGCCGACAGGGAGCTTGTTGAGGCGCAGGATCACCGTGTCCGTGTACTCGGGCTTCGCAGCGGCGCTCTTCGAGTCGAACGAGTCGAAGAGCCCCTTGGCGAGCCGCTCGAACGTGCGGACATACCCGACCTCGTCGTGCAGGCAGGCGACGGGGTGCGCCTTGTCCGCGTGGAGCGCTATCTTGAGCAGCCCGGCCGCCTTCCCGGCGCCGGTCTGGGTGAAGTAGAGCGCTTGAACGAACACCGCGGGGCTCTCGCGGTGCACGCTGATCTCCCAGGGCATGATGCGGGCGACATCGAGCTTCTCGGGGTCGAGGAGCTCGATGAAATTCCTTATCACCTCGCCCGAGTCGAGCATCGTGTTGTAAACGAAGCACTCGACCTGGCTGGCCGTGCCGATAGGGATGGAGAGCGCGACCAGCTTCTCCTTCTGCTCTACCTTCGGCTGCGCCGCCCCGAACGCGCGCGCCGACCAGTCCGCGGCGCGGACCTCACGGGCGGGCAGATCGTCGGCCTCGCGGGCAAGCGCCTTTTCAAGGTCGAACGGCTCCTTCGCCGCGGGCTCGGGGCCCGACGCCGGGCTCTCCGCGGGCGCCGGGCCCGTGGCCCCGCCGCAGCCGGCGAGGAGCGCCAGCGCGAGGAGGCCCGCGCCGCGGGAGGCCCCCGGAGAACGCCCGCGCGCGCGGCGAGGCGAGGATGTCGTCTTCGGTGAGAAGGGCTGGCCCCCGTCGAGCCGAGCCCCCGGAATCGGAACCGCCATCGTGGATCTCCCGCAAATATCGTCACCACAGTCCCCGGACGCGGCCCTAGCCGGCTCGAGGGAGGCTGGCGTGATGATGCAGTGCAACGAGAGCGGAAGCGGCGCCGCGATGTCAAGACGCAACGCGCCAGCGCCGCCCTCCCCCGCCCTGCCGGGCGATCCCGCCGAGGATCCCTGCGGTCCATCCGACACGAAACCGCATCAACGTAAATAGACAGCCTCACAGGAAGCAGAGGTGCCGAGCGGAGAGAATAGAGGGTGAGATGGCGAGACATCGGAGGTCACCGGAGGCTCGATCGCAAAGCCGGGCGGCTGTGCAGGCGAATCCTTGGAAGCCCTCGCGGCACCCCCCGTGTCACGAGATGACGACAGGTCATCTCGTCGCTCGTTCGCCGAGTGCGAAGCGCAACTCAGAGGAATGCAACAAGAAAATCAGATCGCACGGCACGTCATCGAGGCCCGCACGGCTGAGTCCGCATGGAGTTGGGGCGCCCACGCACGGTCGCACGCACAGTGAGGCAGTTTGCCGCAGCGGGTCCTGGAGAGGACACCTGCCGCGGGCATGTGGTCATCAATTGTCCGGCCTCGACGCATCGTGGGAATCGTCCGAGCTCTCCCGTCTGGCACCCGCGTTGCAGCAGCGCCTGGCGTCGCCGGCACCGCCGGCGCGATGTGGCTAGGCGGCAGGTAGTCACGGTCGTCGAGTGACGTTCACGATGCACATCAATCCGAGGAGTGGAGCATGGGACAGATGAGCGAGAGCAAGCGTGGCTTCGCGGCGATGAACGCGGAGCAGCAGCGCCAGATCGCGAGCCAGGGCGGCAAGGCGGCGCATGAGAAGGGCACGGCGCACGAGTTCACGTCCGAAGAGGCGCGCGCGGCGGGCCGCAAGGGCGGCGAGGTCGTCAGCCAGAACCGCGAGCACATGGCCACGATCGGGCGCAAGGGCGCCGAGGCGCGGAGCCAGGCGTCGAACGGGACCCGCAAGAGCCGCGGCGACCATGACGTGAAGCCGAGCGAGCACAGCCACCAGGGCTGACCTCGTCAGCAGCGGGCCGCGCGAGATCCCTCCCGCGCCGCAACGACGAGCAAGAGCCGCCGAGGAACCACGAAGGGTCGCCCCTTCCTGGCTGCTCGGCGGTCCTTTTTTGTTGGAGGCGTGAGCGAGGCGCGGCTGCCGGAGCAGCGCGCCGGGAGAGATCACGCCGATCCGTCGTCGAGCCCCGCGCCGTCGTCGAACAGCGCGTCGTCGTCGTCCAGATCGAGGTCGTCAGGAAGGCCGCCCTCGACCGCGCGCGCTCCGCCGTCGTCTGCGCCAGCGCCGGTCGCGCCGGGGGGCGACATCCGCCACCCGCCCGCCGTGGACTGGGCCGGCCAGGTGCGCAGGCCGGGCGGCGGCTTGAAGCCGTCGACGTCGTCCTCGGACCCGTCGACGCCCGCCGCGGCCGCGCGGCGAGCCCAGTCGGGCGCGTTCCCGGGCACCTGCCGCGGGCGCCACGGGCCCCGCTCGGCCGTGGGAGCGCGCTTGAGGTAGCCGTGCGCCCCGGAGGTGAAGCCCACGTCCGCGAGCGCGCGCGCCAGGGGCGAGCTGTGCGCCGGCTCGCCGTCGATCGTCGCCACGAGCACCGCGCGCCGACGCCCCTCGCTGACGAGCGCCGCGAGCGCCGACGCGATCGCCCGGATCGCGTCGCCGCGCTCCGGCTCGGCCTCGGGCAGGAAGGTGGTGAGGCTCCGCTCGGTGCGGCCCATCCACGCGAGCAGCCGGCCGTCGTGCAGGATCACGAGGGCGCCGGCGGCGCGCTGGGGACGCACCGGGCCGCGGACCGCGCCCTCGGGAGCGCCGTCGCCGCGGCCGGCGAGCTCGGGCCAGCGGACGGCGGCGCCCCACGGGTTCGCCGGATCCGTGGCCGCGAGGACGAGCGTCCGCGGATCGTCGGACGGCTCGCGGCACGCGCGGAGGCGGTCGTCGGCCCCGGGCACCGCGAACTGCGCGGCGCCCAGCCCGGCGACGAAGTAGCCGCGCCGCGCCTGGCCGGCCTCCTCCATGGCGCGGAGCACGTCGTAGACGGCGGAGAAGCCGCCCGCGAGCCCCTCGACCGCCGCCGCCTCGCGCGTGAGCACGCCGTGGCGCTCGAGCAGGGCGCGCGCGAGCGCGGCGCGGCGCTCGGTCTCGCCGGGCGCGCCGGCGGTCGATCCGGTCGCGCCGGCGGCCGATGCGGTCGCGGGCGCGTTCGCGCTGGTCGCGCCGGCGGTCGATGCGGCCGCGCTCGCGGCGGCTCCGGGGGGCGCCAGCAGCGACCAGCGGCCCTCGCTGCCCGGCGGGCCGATCCGGCGCGCCCGCAAGGCGGAGAGGCCGCGGCCGGGCGCGGGGCGATCGCGATCGCGCCGGCGGCCGCTCGTGCGGGACTCGCGGCCGAGGGCGCGCAGCGGGGCGAGCGTGTCGTTCGTGACCTCGCCGGCCCACACGAGATCCCAGAGCGCCCCGAGCAGGTCGAGGCCGAAGGCGCCCGTCTCCCGCGAGAGGTCGGAGAAGAAGAGCGCGCCGCGGCGCGCGAGCGCGGCGCGGATGCTCTCGGCCAGCGCGCCCTCGGCGCGGCCGGGCGGCGGGGCGAGGTACGGGTACGCCTCGGCGAGGTAGAGCGCGACGCGGCCGTCGCCGTCGCCGACCGGCTCGACGCCGCGCCAGATGACCTCGCCGGCGGCGCAGAGCGCGTCGAGATCGCCGGGGCGGTAGCCCTCGACGCGCGCGGGCAGGATCTCGGCCTCCAGGGCCGAGGCCGACAGCGGCGCGCCCTGGAGCTGCTCGAGCGCCGCGAGCAGGCCGTCGAGCCCCCGCCGGCGGCGGTGCAGGTTGTGCCAGTCGGCGAGGAAGCGGGCGTACGCCTCCGGCGGGACCGGCTCGACCTCCGCGCGCAGGCGGGCCAGCGAGCGGCGCTTCAGCGAGCGCAGCACCTCGGCGTCGCAGAACTCGCGGCCGCGGCCGCCGGGGAGGAACTCGCCCTCGACGACGCGGCCACGCTCGGCGAGCCGCGCGAGCGCGGCCAGGACCGGCGCGGGGCCGAGGCCGAAGCGCCGAGCCACGTCCTCCGCGCGGAAGGGGCCGTGCGTGCGCGCGTAGCGGGCCACGAGCTCGGCGAGCGGGTCGGCGGCCGGCTCGAGGAACGCGATCGGCAGGCCGGGCGGCGGCACCACGCCGAAGGCGTCGCGCAGCCGGCCCGCGTCCTCGGCGGCGGCGAGGCGGCGCTCGCCGCCGAGCTGGATCTCGATGACGCGCCGGTCGCGCGTGAGCTCGTCGATCCAGGCGGCGGCGCGCTCGCGGGCCGCCTCGGGCGGGACGTCGGCGCCCGCCGCGCGCGCCGCGATCTCGTCGCGCGTGAGGTCGCCGAGCGAGAGCAGGAGATCGTGCACCTGGTCCTCGTGCTTGAGCGGCATGCGGCCGTCGAGGCGCTGGAGCGACGCCTCGAGGGCCACCACCGCGTCCGCGTCGAACAGCTCGCGCAGCTCGGCCTCGCCGAGCAGCTCGCGCAGGCGCGCGTGATCGATGGCGAGCACCTGCGCCCTTCGCTCGGCGAGCGGCAGGTCGCCCTCGTAGATGAAGTTGCCCGCATAGGCGAAGAGCAGCGTGGCCGCGAACGGCGACGGCGCGCGCACGTCGACCGTGACCACGCGGACCTTGCGGGCGGCGATCTGCCGGAGCAGGTCCTCGAGCGCGGTGAGGTCGAAGACGTCGCGCAGGCACTCGCGGTAGGTCTCGAGGAGGATCGGAAAGGAGCCGTAGCGCGACGCGACAGCGAGCAGGTCGGCGGCGCGCTTGCGCTGGGCCCAGAGCGGCGAGCGCTTGCCCGGGAACTTGCGCGGCAGGAGCAGCGCCCGGCCGGCGCACTCGCGGAAGCGCGAGGCGAAGAGGGCGGTGTCGCCGAGGCCGCGGACGAGCAGGTCCTCCACCTCGTCGGCCTGCGGCAGGAGCTGCTTCGCGTCGGGGGGCGACTCGGACTCGGGCAGCCGCAGGACGATGCCGTCGTCGGTCCACACGGTGTCGACGGCGAGGCCGAGCTCGAGGCGGCACTTCTCGGCGATGCAGGTCGACAGCGGCGCGTGCACGCGGCCGCCGAACGGCGACAGGAGGCAGATGCGGTAGTCGCCGACCTCGTCGACGAACCGCTCCAGGACGATGGCGCGGTCGCTCGGGACCTCGCCCGTGGCCGCGGCCTGGTCGCGCACGTACCGGACGAGGTTGCGCGCGGCGCGCGCGTCGAGCCCGTGCTCGTCGGCGAGCGCCCGTTCGGCCTCGTCGTCGGACAGCGAGGCGATCCGCCGCGCGAGGGCGCCGATGGAGGTGCCGAGCTCGGCGTTGCGCCCGGCCTGGTCGCCGCGCCAGAACGGCATCTTGCCCGGCTCGCCCGGCGCGGGGACGACGAGGACGCGGTCGTGGGTGATGTCGGTGATGCGCCACGACGAGGCGCCGAGGAGGAAGACCTCGCCCTCGCGGGCCTCGAAGACCATCTCCTCGTCGAGCTCGCCGACGCGCCGGCCGGGGCGCGCCGCGTCGCCGCCGGAATCGAGGAAGACGCCGTAGAGGCCGCGGTCGGGGATGGTGCCGGCGTTGACGACGGCGAGGCGCTTGGCGCCCTTGCGCGCGCGCACGGCGCCGCCCACGCGGTCCCAGACGATGCGGGGCCGGAGCTCGGCGAACTCGTCGGACGGGTAGCGGCCGGAGAGCATGTCGAGCACGCCCTCGAAGCTCGCGCGGGGCAGGTCGGCGAACGGCGCGGCACGGCGCACGAGCGAGAAGAGCGCGTCGACGTGGAGGGTGTCCATCGAGGCGACGGCGACGATCTGCTGGGCGAGGACGTCGAGCGGGTTCCTCGGGTAGAGGGTCGCCTCGACCTTGCCTTCGCGCATGCGGGACGCGGCCGCGGCGCACGCGAGCAGGTCGCCCCGGTGCTTGGGGAAGACGACGCCGCGCGAGGTGCCGCCGACCTCGTGGCCGGCGCGGCCGACGCGCTGGAGCCCGGCGGCGACCGACGGGGGCGCCTCGAGCTGGATGACGAGGTCGACGGCGCCGAGGTCGAGGCCGAGCTCGAGCGACGAGGTGGCGACGATGCACGGCAGGAGGCCGGCCTTGAGCCGCTCCTCGATCTGCTGGCGCTGCTCGCGCGCGATCGAGCCGTGATGCGCGAGCGCGATCTCGGCGCCCGCGGTGTCGTTCAGCGCGGCGGCGAGGCGCTCGGCGAGGCGCCGGCTGTTCACGAAGATCATCGTGGTGCGGTGGGCGCGCACGAGCTCGACGAGCCGCGGGTGGATGCTCGGCCAGATCGAGCGTTGCGCCGGGTCGGCCGGCCCTGGCGGCGGCCCCTCGCCTGCCCGCGCCACCTCGCCGAGCTTGGTCATGTCCTCGACGGGCACCTCGATGCGGAGCTCCAGGGCCTTCGGGGCGCTCGCGTCGACGATCGTCACCGGCCGCGGCGCGAAGCGGGCGCCCGCGCCGGTGCCCTCGATCTCGCCGCCGCCGAGCATGCGCGCGACCTCGTCGAGCGGCCGCTGGGTGGCGGACAGGCCGATGCGCTGCATGGGCCGGGTCGCTTGCCGGAGGGCCTCGAGGCGCTCGAGGGACAGGGCGAGGTGCGCGCCGCGCTTCGTCGCGACGAGCGCGTGGATCTCGTCGATGATGACGGTCTCGACGTTGCGCAGCCGATCGCGCGCGTTGGCGGTGAGCAGGAGGTAGAGCGACTCCGGGGTGGTGATGAGGATGTCCGGAGGCTTCCTGGCGAGGCGCGCGCGGTCCTCGGGCTTGGTGTCGCCGGAGCGCACGCCGACCTGGGGGACGCGGTAGGACAGGCCGAGCCGCTCGGCGGCGGCGGCGATCCCGGCGAGCGGGGCGCGCAGGTTCCGTTCGACGTCGATGGCGAGCGCCTTGAGGGGCGAGACGTACAGGACGCGGCAGCGCTCGGCGGCGTCGGGCTCTGGCGAGGCCATGAGCCGGTCGATGGCCGCGAGGAAGGCCGCGAGCGTCTTGCCGGAGCCTGTCGGGGCGAGCAGCAGGGTGGACGCGCCGTCGAGGATGGGCGGGAAGCCCTTGGCCTGAGCGGGGGTGGGCGCGGCGAAGGCGCCGCGAAACCACGCCTGGGTGGCCGGGTGGAAGCGGGCGAGCGGATCGGTTTCGGGGGAGCGTTTCTTGGCCATCGGCGGCGCTCGCGCGGAGCCGGTCAGCGCGGCGCCTCGGCCGTGC
>NZ_CP150340.1:5570000-10240000 GCF_051474675.1 Sorangium sp. So ce406
AACATCTCACGACACGAGCTGACGACAGCCATGCAGCACCTAACTACAGGTTCTCCGAAGAGCACCCCGATCTTTCAACCAGGTCCCTGCATTTTCTAGCCCAGGTAAGGTTCTGCGCGTTGCGTCGAATTGAACCACATGCTCCACCGCTTGTGCGGGCCCCCGTCAATTCCTTTGAGTTTTAGCCTTGCGGCCGTACTCCCCAGGCGGGGTGCTTAATGCGTTAGCTACGGCACCGCAGGAGTCAAAGCCCGCGACACCTAGCACCCATCGTTTACGGCGTGGACTACCAGGGTATCTAATCCTGTTTGCTCCCCACGCTTTCGCATCTCAGCGTCAGTCACCGTCCAGAAGGCCGCCTTCGCCACCGATGTTCCTCTCGATATCTACGAATTTCACCTCTACACCGAGAATTCCGCCTTCCTCTCCGGGACTCAAGTTCGTGAGTTTCAAATGCACTTCCTGGGTTAAGCCCAGGGCTTTCACATCTGACTTTACGAACCGCCTACATGCGCTTTACGCCCAGTAATTCCGAACAACGTTTGCACCCTCTGTCTTACCGCGGCTGCTGGCACAGAGTTAGCCGGTGCTTGCTAAAGGGGTACCGTCATCGAGCTGGATGTTAGCCAACCCTTATTCGTCCCCCTCCACAGAGCTTTACAACCCGAAGGCCTTCATCACTCACGCGGCGTCGCTGCGTCAGGCTTTCGCCCATTGCGCAAGATTCCCCACTGCTGCCTCCCGTAGGAGTCTGGACCGTGTCTCAGTTCCAGTGTGGCTGATCATCCTCTCAGACCAGCTACCCGTCTTCGCCTTGGTAGGCCATTACCCTACCAACTAGCTGATGGGCCGCAGGCTCATCCCCTGGCGCCAGCTTTCATGAAGAGGCCGGCTTTGACCTCATCCCCTTTCGAGGACGTGGTCTCATGCTGTATTAGCGCTCCTTTCGGAACGTTATCCACCACCTGGGGGCAGATTACCTACGTGTTACTCACCCGTGCGCCGCTTTACCGGGGCCGAAGCCCTTTCTCGCTCGACTTGCATGTGTTAAGCGCGCCGCTAACGTTCGTTCTGAGCCAGGATCAAACTCTCCAGTTAAATCCTGTTGCGTCAGACGGTGGCTAAGACCGCCTGACTTGCTCGCCATTTCTGACGTGCGAGGTCGAGCTTGCGCTCGCCTTGGGACCCACGTCACTTCGTAGGCATACAACCCAGTTTTCAAGGACCGAGGAGGAGAGATCTACCCGCTTCCGCGGGTCAGTTCGCCTCGACAATCTGCAATCCGTACCGCTCTTCGGAGGAGCCGCCTCGCGGGCAGCACCACCCTCTCGGGTCGCGCCGTCGCGTCGTTCTCCTCGCTTGAAGACCGGCTTCGCACGGCCCAGAGAGGCACAAGCTCTCGCTTGCCGACTCTCCGGCTCCGCCGATTCGGGGCGGGCTTTCTAACGGCCCGTCTCGAATGTGTCAACCTTTTCTTTCGAGAAGGCTGACCGTTCACCAAGCGCTCCAACGTCGCCTTGATGAGCGAACCCCGTGCGGACCAGAGTTGCAGCGCCTTCGCTGTCAGCTCTCCGGCTCCGCCGATTCGGGGCGGGCTTTCTAACGGCCCGCCTCGAATGTGTCAACCTTTTCTTTCGAGAAGGCCGACCGTCCACCAGGCGCTCCAACATCGCCCTGGTGAGGGCACCCGTGCGGTCCAGAGTTGCAGCGCCTCCGCTGCAGCGCTCCGGATCCGCCGATTCGGGGGCGGGCGTTCTAACGACCCGTCCCGAGTCTGTCAACCTTTTCTTTCGAGGAGGTTGACCGTCCACCAGGCACCTCCTGGTGAGGTCGCTGGCGTGGTACCCGAGCGGCCCAGAGTCACAGCGTTTCCGCTGTAGAGCTCTCCGGTCCGCCGATTCGCGACAAGTCGTTTATCGGTTTGTCGCGGTGCTGTCAACCGCCTCCTTCGAGGACGGTCGGCCGAGCGGTCCAGAGTCACAGCTCGCGCCGCTCGCTCTCCGGTTCCGCCGATTTCGCGACAGAGGAGCGACCGACGCCCCGCGCCGGTGTCAACCCGCCGGGGGGCTCCGCCTGGGGTGGTCCCGCCCCGGGCCTTTCGCCCTGAACGGGCCGGCACCGGGCGCCCGCTCTCTTCGTCTTCGAGGCGCAGAGGCGGATCTCCCCGGCAGACGAGCTCGACGGGATGGCCGCGCTCGCCAGAGGACGTGTTCCCGAGCGAGACCTCCTCCATCGAGCTCGTCGACAGACCGCCGCCGCGCTCCGTGAGCGGACGGAAACGCGTGAGCGCACATCTGGACGTCTGGAGCGCACCCGCGCGAGCCCAAAGGAGAACGCAAAGGAGGAACGAGACCATCACCGCAGCTCGGCCCCGCGCGCGTGCATCGATTGCGCGACGCATCCACGTCTCCGCTGGCCCGACCTCTGCAGACATCGGCGACGCGGGTGACACAGGGTAGGCGTGCCGGGGGGGGGAGTAGCAGCCATGACATTGCGCATCGGAGCGGTGGCGGTCAGCTCAGCGGTTCTCGCGCTGGGCTGCATGGGTCTGGACCAGCAGGAGCACGAGCGGGAGCACGAGAGCGCGGCCGCGCTCCAGGGCGGCGCGAGGCCGGGAGAGGCGCGCTTCATCGAGGGTGGAACGATACCGTACGTGCTCGACTTCTCGCCGGAGGCAGGCCAGCGCCTCGGCGGCTCACACACGCTCCTCATCCCGCTGACCGGGACGCGCGAGCCGATGGACGCCGCGAACCTCCCCACGAGCCTGCACCCGGAGCTGCGGGGCTCCTACGCCGCGCTGAACTCGACCCTCTTGCAAGGCCAGGCCGCAGGCCCGTTCGCCTCGCAGTGGTGGCCCCACAGCAGGAACGGCATCGCGGACCGGTGGAACTCCTTCGTGAAGGACTACGGCGATCTGACCTCGGATCCGGACAACCTCTCTCCGGCGGAGAAATACGATCTCCTGTTCTACACGGGACAGGCGCGGTCGATCGAGCCGGCCGCCGGCGAGCGGAGCCGGCCGGAGGGTCCGGGCTCTCCACGGGCCACGCGGGTGGCGGGGCCGACGACGTACTGGGAGCTGCGGAACCACGGCCTGTATCAGGGCGTCACCCCCGAGTACTGGTGGGGCCATTGCAACGGGTGGGCGGCCTACGTGGTGGCCGAGGGCGGCGGCCCGCCGCGGCGCGATGTCCGGGTGCGGCGCTCCGGCGACACGCTGGTCGAGTGCGCGTCGGTCGAGACGGGGTGCGTCCTGTTCCACATGGCGGACATCGAGGCGCTCATGACCGAGCTGTACCACCACGACGCCGCCACCTTCTCGGGGCGCCGCTGCGAGGCGCGGGAGGATCGCGTGCTGCGCGACCACTACGGCAGGCCGATCGATCCGGCGTGCCGCGACCTGAACCCCGGGACGATGCACGTGGCGATGACCGGCCTCCTCGGCCTGGGCGCGAGCTCGATCAGCGCCGCGTCGAGCGGGCGCGGGCGGCGCGCGTTCGTGGTCGACTACACGTGGCACCGCGAGGTGTGGAGCTACCCGGTCACGTCGTTCACCATCGACACCATCGACGAGGTGAGCGCGCAGGAGGCAGCGCGGCTCGTCTGTAACGGCGGGTTCCAGGGGGCAGACTGCTACAATTACCGGTTCAACCCGAGCGCGCGGCGCTTCGTGCGCGTGGCGGCGCGCTACGGGATGATCTCGGACGAGGTGAGCACCGCGGCGCTGCTCCAGCCGGCCGCGCTGCGCAACGTGCCGCTCTTCTCCTCGGAGCTCCATTACGTGCTCGAGCTCGACGACCGGATGACGGTGCTCGGCGGCGAGTGGATCAAGAACCCCGCGCTCGCGAATGGCGTGAACGGAAAGCAGATGCACCCGGACTACTTCTGGATCCCCGTGAGGGCCCAGGGCGCGGGGGAGGACGGCGACGATCTGGGTGGCTCCGGGGACAACCCGTACATCGCGTACTCGCGCGTGAGGGCGCTGCTCGATCTCTCGCGGAGATAGCGATTGGGGGCGGCCGCCGCTCCGCCAGCGATCCCGGCGAGCTGCGGTGTCGCCGCCACGCTCAGTTCGCGCGCGGCCCCGGCGCCCCGACGGCCGGTCCTGCCGGCGCGGGGTCCCCTGCCCCGGGCTCCGGCTCCAGCGGCACCACGCCGCGGTCGGGCTCTCCGAGGACGCAGGCCTCCTTCCCCTCGACGATCGCGCAGCGGCGGTCCGCCGGGCACTTCCCCCCACACGGCAGCCGCACGCACAGGCCCGTTTCGGGATCACACGCCGTCCCGCTCTGACAGGACGCGTAACAGATGCCGTACGCCTCGCGCTGCGCCACGGTCGCCCCGGCCGCTGCAGCGAGGGTCGCCGCAGCGCCAGCGTAGTCGTTGCTGCCCCCCGACGACGACCGCACCTCCCCCGGCGCCAGCAGGAACTCCGGCGGCGCGCGCCTCGACGTCAAGCAGCCGGACAGGACTACAGCCAGGCAGCAGGAAATCAAAAGGACGGTAATTCGCATGTGACCGAGATCCTGCATACACATCGAAACGATTCGTTGACAAGACAGGAGCAGACTCCTGGTAGAGTCGCATCATGCAGGGGGGAGACAACGTGGGTGCACCTGTGTATCTGGCGCCGTTTCCGGCGCCGCTCCGCTGGGAGGTTCCGCCTAGGAGCTGGAGCGTGGGCAAGGCGTCGAGCCTGACCGTCACGACGGGCGGCAAGACGGACCTGTTCCTCGATCCGGAGCGCGCGCCCGGCGCCCTGAACGCGCCGCGCCTGCTCGGGACGCCGCACGGGGACTTCCTCGCCAGCGCGCGCGTGGCCGTGGGCTTCGCGTACGCGCGCGACGCCGGCGTGCTGCTGCTCTGGGCGCACGAGCGCTCGTGGGCGAAGCTCTGCTTCGAGCTCTCGCCGGAGCGCGAGCCGACGGTCGTCTCGGTGGTGACGCGCGGCCTGTCGGAGAGCCGCAGGTCGTTCGCCGTCCACAAGGACCACGTGTGGCTGCGCGTCTCGCGGCTCGGGCGCGCGTGCGCGTTCCACGCCTCCACCGACGGGTCGACGTGGCAGCTCGTCCGCAGCTTCTCGCTCGGCATCGCCACGGAGCTCTCGGTCGGCTTCTCGGCGCAGTCGCCGGCGGGCGACGGCTGCACCGCCGTCTTCGACGATCTCCGCTTCACGCCGCGCCGGCTCGGCGACCTCCGCAGCGGGCACGCCGCGGGCGACGACGCGCTGGCGCGCGTCGGTCAGATGCCGCCGTTCACGGGGATGACCTTGCCGCTCACGTACGTGTTGTGAAGGGCGAGCCAGGCGATCGCGCGCGCGGCCTCGTCCGGCGTGCCGAGGCGCCGCAGGGCCGAGAACGCGAGGAAATCGGCGCGGAGCTCCGCGTCGAGCTGCGCCGATAGGCCGGTGTCGAGCAGGCCCAGCGCCACCATGTTGACCCGGACCTGCCGCGGGCCGAGCTCCTTCGCGAGCGCCATGGCCGTGGCCGCGATCATCCCCTGGCTCGCGGCGAACGCGACAGGGATCGGCAGCGACTGCGCGCGATCGAGCCCGCCCACGAGGACGATCTCGCCGCCGCCGCCCCGCGCCATGAGCGCGCCGACGTCGCGCGCGACGAGGAAGGCGGCGCGGGCGTTCACCGCGTAGGCGCGGTCCCACGCCTCGTCCGACAGCTCGAGCCCCGGCGTGGGATCGAGGGTCCCGGCGCAGTGGATCGCCGCGCCGGGCGCGGGCTCGTCCGCGCCGAGCCGGGCGACGAAGGCGCGGAGCGCGGCGGCGTCGGTGAGGTCGAGCCGGACGGCGCGGAAGCCGAGCTCGCGCGAGAGCGCGGCCGCGCGGTCCTCGCCCCGGAAGAACGTGAACGTGGCGCTCGCCCCGCGCGAGGCGAGCGCGCGCAGCACCGCGGCGCCGACGGCGCCCGTGCCCCCGAAGACGACGGCGTGCTTCATGTCAGGCCCTCCACGTACGCGAGCGCGTCGGCCGCGGCGTCGACGAACGCGTCGAGCGTCGCGCGCGGGATGTCGAACCGGGGCTGGAGCCGGAAGATCGTCCAGTCGTGGCCGCACGTGAAGCAGAAGAAGCCGCGGCGGTAGAGGCGGTGGCACACGAGCGGCGACACGACCGACATGTGCGCGAGATCGGGGAAGCCGAAGTGCTCGAAGGAGAGCCAGGGGTGGTCCGGCGTCTCGAGCTGCACGCCGAGCATGAGGCCCGCGCCGCGCACCTCCTTGAACAGCCGGTTCGGCCGGAGGGCCGACTCGAGGCGCTCGCGGAGGTGCGCGCCCGTGTCGCGGATGGTGGCGATGAGCTCGTCCGTGACGAGGTCGAGCGTGGCGAGCCCCGCGACGGCGGAGAGCGCGTTGTAGCCCATGGTGTTGTTGTGGCTCTCGCCCGCGGCGAACTCCCTGCCGTAGGCGCGCACGAAGATCTCGCGCCGCGTGAGCATCGCCGAGAGCGGCAGGAGGCCGCCGCCGAGCTGCTTCGCGAGGAGGACCACGTCGGGGCGGCGCGGCCACCGCTCGGTCGCGAGGAAGCCGCGCCCGGTGCGGCCGAGGCCCGTCTGCACCTCGTCGGCGATGAGCAGCGCGCCGTGCTTCGCGGTGAGGTCGCAGAGCGCCTCGACGAAGGGCGGCGGCAGCTCGCGCACGCCGCCCTCGCCCTGGATGGGCTCCACGAGCACGGCGGCCACGTCGCCGCCGGCGAGCACGCGGGCGAGCGCGTCGACGTCGCCGAACGGGATCGAGGTGGCGCCTTGCAGGAGGGGCACGAACGGGTCGCGGAGGTAGCCAGAGCCCATGAACGAGACGCTCCCGTAGGAGCAGCCGTGGTAGGCGCCGGTCAGGCCGACGAGGACGGGCTTCCGGGTGAGGGCGCGGGCGAGCTTGAGCGACGCCTCGACGGCGTCGCTGCCCGTGCACCCGAAGAAGACGTTGTCGTAGTGGCCCGTGCGCTCGCAGAGGCGGCGCGCCAGGCGGCCGGCGAACGGGTTGACGCGCGACGGGTACCAGGAGGGCGCGTCCGAGTCGAGGAAGGCGCGCAGGGCGCGGGCGACCGCCGGGTTGCGGTGGCCGAACGCCTGGGTGCCGTGGAAGTCCTCGATCACGAGCCCCTCGCTGTCGACGAGGAGGCCGTCCTCGGCGCGCACGACCCGGATCGGCTCGCGGGCGAGCCTCGCCCGCTGCGCGATGAGCGGGTTCACGAAGGCGCGGTAGTCGTCGAAGCCGTCGCGCAGGATGTCCTCGTGTGAATCCATGTCAGAGCCCTCCGTCGGCGACGAGCTTGGCGGCGCTCATGAAGGCGCCCTCGTCGGAGCACAGGAACACGGCGAGCTCGGCGAGCTCATCGAGGCGGCCGAGGCGCCGGAGGCCTGTATGCGCGACGTACTCGTCCTGGCGGTGCTGCGGGAGCCCCTGCGCCATGCCCTCCTCGAGGAGGCCGGGGCCGAGGAGGTTCACGCGCACGCCGTGCCGGCCGACCTCGCGCGCGAGCGCCTCGGTGAGGCCGCGCAGGGCCGACTTCGAGGCGGCGTAGTGGACGGGCGCCTCGATCACGCGCTCCGAGGCGAAGTTGCCGATGTTCAGGATGACGCCGCGCTTCTCGCGGATCATGTGGCGCAGCGCGGCGCGGCTCATGAGGTAGGCGCCCTTGACGTTGACGTCCATCACGAGGTCCCAGTCCTCTTCCTCGAGCAGCGAGATGGGCAGGACCTGGGTGATGCCGGCGTTGTTGACCAGCACGTCGAGCCCACCCCAGGCGCGGTGCAGCGCGGCGAGGGTGTCCTTCACGTGGGCGGCGTCGGCCACCGAGCCCTTGAAGACGAGCGGCGCGGCGCCGGCGGCGGTGAGCTGCCTCGTGGCCTCCGCGGCGTCCGCGTCGTCGGTCGCGTAGGTGAAGGCGACGCGCGCGCCGTGCCTGGCGAACGCGAGTGCGATCGCGCGGCCGAGGCCGCGGGAGCCGCCCGTGACGAGGCAGCGCTTGCCGTCGAGGAGGCGCGCGGCGGCGCTCACGGGGCCTCCCGGCGGGGCGACGGCGACAGGAGCGGGAGGGCGCGCCTCCCGCCGGATCGATCCGACCACGTCCTCGGCACGCTCATGAACCTCGGCTCCTTCTCCCGGTAGAGCACGTTGTAGTTGCAGACGGGCACCGTCTTGCCGTCGGCGTAGCAGTTGCTGTCGCAGCACTGCGCGGCGCGCTCGACGTCGAACGTCTCCTCGTCCATGTGCGAGTGGACGTAGACCGCCTTCACCGCGCGCTCGCTGACGCGCAGGGCTTCTTCCCTGCGGAGCGGCTTCTTCGCCGGGAACAGCGCGCGGAGGAGGCCGTTCAGGAGGCCGAGGGCGCGGTCGTCGTCGCCGCGCGACCAGAGCGCGTCGATCGCGTCCTGCATGGCGCGCTCGAGGCGGGCGCTCGGCTCGAGGTAGAGGTGGTCGCCGAGGCAGGCGTAGAGCGCCTCGCGGCTCATGAACCGGGTGAACGGGATCGGCGGGCCGCCGGCCGGATCCAGGAGCAGGTAGGCGATCTGGTAGCAGAGCGGGTGCGCGCACGGCGACGGGACGAAGTCGCCGGGCGACAGGAGGCCGCCGGTGGTCTCGGCGATGCGCTCGAGGACCTCGAGGGTCGAGATGCGGCCGCCGCGATCGAAGGCGACGCCGCTCTGGCCGGTGAAGGTCATCGTGTGGACCTCGAGGTGGCGGACGCAGTCGAGCCGGAGGCCGAGCTCGACGATGCGGCCGATCTCGTGGTCGTTCAGGCCGCGGGTCATGACCGGGATGAGGGTCGTGTCGACGCCGGCGGCGTCGAGCCGCTCGAGGCAGGCGAGCTTCTTGTCGACGCTCCTCACGCCGTTCAGGGCCCTGTCGGTGGCGTCGTCGAACGTGTCGAACGAGAGCGCAACGCGGGCGCCGAGCTCGGCGAGGCGCCGGAGCAGCGCGTCGTTCCTGAGCAGGCCGAAGCCGTGGCTGCAGATGCTGACGCGGTGGATGCCGGCGTCCTTGCACATGGCGACGAGCTCGGGCAGCTCGGGGTGGAGCGTGGGCTCGCCGCCGGTGAGGTTGATGAGGTCGAGATCGCCGCCGGCGCCGGATACGAGGTGGCGGAGCACGTCCCCGAACTCGGCCTTGCTCATGAAGAACGCGCCGTCGTTCCTGTTGTGCACGTAGCACATGGGGCAATCGAGGTCGCAGGCGCTGGTGATCGTGACGACCGGCATGCGGATACGCTGGGTGTGGCTCTCGCACGGGCCACAATCGAAAGGGCAGCCGTGCTCGATCGGGCGCCGCGGCGCCGTGGGCGGCGCAGGGATGGGCGCGATGGCGCGCGTCGCCTCGTACCAGGCGGCGCTCGTCGAGAGGCGGACCTCGTGAGGGCCGTGGTCCGGGCACGCCTTGCGCATCCAGACCTCGCCGGAGGGCGCCGCGACGACCCGGGCGGGGACGGCGATCTTGCAGGCCGGACAGAGGCTCGTGGTCTCGTGGATCAGCCGATCGGTCGCCATCGGCGACGAGGGTATCAGGGTGGGGCGCGCTGGTGAGGATTCGCGCGCGCCGCGAACGAGCGCCGCGCGCGGGACCAGGGCACCGCGGGCCGTCAGGCATGGTTCATCCCCTCCCCTCAGGTCTTCTCAGCACGCCGCCCTCGCGACCTGGTCGCGCAGCCAGCGGTGCGCCGGATCGTGGTGCGTGCGCTCGTGCCAGATCATCGCGAACGAGAAGCTGGCCAGCTCGAGCGGCGGCGGCAGCACCGCCAGGCCGAGCGGCGCCGCGGTGGCGTCGACGATGCGGGCGCCGAGGGTGGCCATCAGGTCGGTGGCGGCGATGACGTGCGGCGCCACCAGGAAGTGCGGGACCACCGCCGCGACGCGCCGGCTGCGCCCGAGCGCCGCCAGCGCGTCGTCGACCAGGCTGCCCGGCGTGCCGCGCGGCGCCACGAGCAGGTGCGAGAGCGCGCAGTAGCGGTCGAGCGTGAGGCGCCTGCGCGCCGCCGGGTGGTCGCGCCGCACCACGCAGCGGAAGCGCTCCTCGAAGAGCGGGCGGACGTAGAGGCCGTCGGGCCAGCCGCGGCGCGGCGGGCCGATCACGACGTCGACGGCGCCCGACGCGAGCTGCGCGACCACCCCCTCCCGGGTCAGCGCCAGCGGCATCATCCAGACGTCGACGCCGGGGGCCTCGCCGGCCAGGAGCGACAGGAGCGGCGGCAGCAGCACCAGCTCCGCGTAGTCGCCGGACGCGATCCGGAAGGTGCGCCGCGCCGTCGCGGGATCGAAGCGCGCCTCGCCGCGCACCGCGCTGGCCAGGCCGCGCAGCGCGGCGCGCAGGCCGGGCGAGAGCGCCTCGGCGCGCGGCGTGGGCAGCATCGCGCCGCGCGCGCCGCGCACGAGCAGCGGATCGCCGAGCGCGCGGCGCAGCCGGCCGAGCGCGTGGCTGCACGCGGGCTGGGTCATGCCGAGGCGCGCGGCGGCGCGGGTGACGTGCCGCTCGGCGAGCAGCGCGTCGAGCACCACCAGCAGGTTGAGGTCCAGGGCCGCGAGCTCTCGGACGTCATGTCCATCGTGCATGATTCTCATGAGTACCATGTATTGGAAGCATGGTGATGCCGGTCGCAGGATGGGCTCGTCAGCGCAACGCGGCCCCACCGGAGGAACACCCCTTGATCACCGAAGCCAGAGCACCCCTGATCGACACATCGGCCACGAGACGGACCGGCGCGGGCGCGCTGCGCGTCCTCCGCGCCGGGCTCACCGCGTCCGCCGCCGTCGTCCTGCTGGCCACGATGGCCGTGCTGGCGGCGCCGCACGCGCGCGGCATCGCCTTCTTCCCCGCGCTCCGTTACGCGGTCGTCACCCCCGCGTGCGTCCTCGCCGCGGTCTCTGCGGCGTTTCTCTACGGCGCCCTCGCCGCGCGCTCCGCGCGGCCGCGCCTCTCGCTGGCGGCGGTCCTCGCCGGGCTCGCGGCGGGCGTCCTCCTGGGGATGGCCGTCGCCGGCCCCCGCGGCCTCGCCGCCGCCGCGCTCCCGGCCGTGATCGTCGTCGCCGTCGCGCTGGCGCTGCTCGTGCCTCGCCTCGTCGACCGGCCGCGCCCTTCACGCGCCGGCGCGGTCGCCCTCGCGGCGCTCGGCGCGCTCGAGCTCGTCGGCCTCGCCGGCGCGCTCTCGACCGAGCGCGGCGTGCCGCGCGGCGCCCAGGGCCTCGCCTTCGAGATCCCGCGCGCGATGTTCGACGCCGATCACAGGTTCGTCGAGCTCCCGAGCGGGGCGCGCGTCCACTACGTGGACGAAGGCCAGGGCGAGACGCTCCTCTTCCTGCACGGCAACCCGGCGTGGTCGTTCCAGTGGCGCGACCTCATCCGCGAGCTCCGGGGATCGTACCGGTGCGTCGCGCTCGATTACCCGGGCTTCGGCCTGTCCGAGGCGCCGGCCGGGTTCGGCTTCACGCCCCGCGAGGAGAGCCGCGTGGTCGAGGAGTTCGTCGATCGGCTCGGCCTGCGCGACATCACCCTGGTCATGCAGGACTGGGGCGGCCCCATCGGCCTCGGGTTCGCCGGGCGCCGGCCCGAGCTCGTGCGGCGCGTCGTGCTCGGGAGCACGTGGGCGTGGCCGACGAGCACGGACACGCCCCGCGGCAAGTTCTCGATGATCGCCGGCGGCCCCGTCGGCGAGTTCGCGCAGGTGAACTTCAACGCGTTCGCCGCGCTCGGGATCGACAACGGCATCGTCCGGGAGCTCCCCGCCGACATCGCCGACGTCTACGTCCGGCCGTTTCGCCCGCTCGAACGCCGCGGCATTGCGGCCTTCTATCCCGGGCAAATCACCGCCGCGACCGACTACTTCGAGGAGGTCGAGGCGGGCCTTCCCCGGCTCGCGGACAGGAAGGCGCTCATCTTCTGGGCGCTCAAGGACGTGGGGTTCCCCGGCAGCGACACCGCCCGCTTCGAGGCGGCTTTCCCGGACCACAGGACGATCGAGCTCCCCGACGCGGACCACTTCTTCTTCGAGGACGCCGCGGAGGTCATGATCCCGGCGATCCGCGCGTTCATCGACTCGGACCGCCGCAGCGCGCGGCGCTCAGAGAAGGCCCAGGAGGAGCTTGGCGCCGCTGGCCAGGAGCGCTGAGACGGGCAGCGTGATGATCCACGACAGCACGATCTCACCGACCTTGCCCCACCGCACCGCGCGCGCGTCGTTCTTCAGGCCCGCGCCGATGATGGCGCCCGTCGAGACGTGGGTCGTCGACACCGGGAGCCCGTTCCACGACGCGAGGCTGACGAGCGTGGAGGTGACCGCGCTGGCGGTCATGGACTCGACGAGCGGCAGCGGGGTGAGCTTCCTGGCAAGGGTCTCCAGGACCGACGCGCCCGCCACGAGCCCGCCCACCGCCATCGCGACGGTGACGAGCGAGAACGCCAGCGGGCGGCCGTGCTCGCTGGCGACGGCCGTCGCCGCGACCGTGCCGAGCGCGGCGATCTTGGGCGCGTCGTTCCAGCCGCGGGCGAAGCCGACCATCCCGCTGCTGAGCCAGTGGACGGCATTGACCGCCGAGGAGGCGGTCACCACCGGCGTGGCGAGCTGCGCCGCGCAGGCGCTGTCGGTCCCGGCGACGAGCGTCGGCGCGGCGGGCTGGATCACGCTCAGGCGCGGGGCGCCAGGCGCGGCCGCGAGCGGCGCGGGCTGCGGCGGGACCACGCAGACGCAGCGCCCTGACGTACGCCGGACCAGGCCCGCGATCGGCCAGGCGAGGAGGAAGACGATCCCGAGCGAGACGACGGGGCTGAGCGCCAGCGGTTTGGCGAACTTCTCGACCAGAAGGGACCAGCGGATGCCCTGGCTCGAGAAGGCGACGAGCCCGGCCCCGAGGAGCGCGCCCGTGATGGAGTGCGTGGTCGAGACAGGGAAACCGAACCTCGTGGCGAGCAGGACCCAGCCGAGCGCCCCGAAGAGGACCGCGACGAAGAACGCGTTGTCCAGCACGAGCCCCGCGTCGAACAGGGCGCGGCTGAACTTGTCCACCAGGGCGCCGGAGATCCAGTAGGAGATCACCGCGCCGCACGCGGTGGTGACAGCGGCCCAGATCAGCGCCTGTCGCGGCCTGGCCGCGCCGAAGCCGACCAGCGTCGCGACCCCCTTGCAGTTGTCGTTGGCCCCGTTCGCGAACGCGAGCAGACACACGAGCAGCAGCAAGACGAATGTCATCAATGTCCTCCGACCGCGACGGGCCGTGGTGCAAGAATCACGCGATCCGCCGCCGCCGTGGTGTGTAAGCCGCGGGATGGTATCCGGACGCGCGCGTCGAGACCAGACGCCGAGTCCGCGCGCCGACATCCTGGGCCGTCCGACCTGATAAGCTCTCCCGTATGCCCCGCGCGCCGGACGAGGTCGTCGCCGTCGAGTCGCTCACCAAGACCTTCGGCGACGTCGCGGCGCTCTCGGACGTGAGCTTCAGCGTCGAGGGACCCGGCCTCGTCGGCATCCTCGGCCCGAACGGCGCCGGCAAGACGACGCTGCTCGACATCCTGGAGGGCCTCAGCGAGCCGACGCGCGGCGCGGTCCGCCTCTTCGGCGCGCCCATCCCGCCCTACCCGCGGCGGCGGGTCGGCGTCGTCATGCAGAAGGAGGTCCAGCTCGATCGCTGCACGACGCGGGAGTACGCCGGGCTCTTCGCCGCGATCTACGGCATCCGCGACGGCGCGGCGCGCATCCTCGAGCGGGCGCGCCTCGCCGCGCGCGCGGCCGTGCCGATGGCGCGCCTGTCGGGCGGCGAGGCGGCGCGCCTCTTCATCGCCGCCGCGCTGGTGCACGAGCCCGACCTGCTCTTCCTCGACGAGCCGACCGCGCCGCTCGATCCAGCGAGCAAGCAGGAGGTCGGCGAGCTGCTGCGCGGCGTGGCCCGCGAGCGGACGGTCCTCATGACGACGCACGACCTGCGCGAGGCGGACGCCCTCTGCGACCACCTCCTCTTCCTGGTCGGCGGCAAGCTCCGGGCGAGCGGCGCCCGGGACGAGCTCGTGGCCGCGGTGCCCGAGGGGCGCCGGACCGGGCTCGGGGTCGAGGACGCGTTCTTCCACTTCTGCGCCGTCCGGATGCGCGACGGCGAGGCACAGGAGGCGTCGTGAGCGCGTTCTGGGCCTTCGCGCGCCTCCGGCTGCTCGACGTGCTGCGGAGCGCGAGCTCGGCCAGCTTCGTGCTGCTGTTCCCGGTCGCGCTCCTCGTGGTCGTGGGCCTCGTGTTCATGAACGGCCACCCGTTCGAGGAGCGGACGATCGCGGTCGTCCCCGCGCCCGGCGCACACGACGACGCCGCGCGTCCCGCCGCGGCCCTCGACGCCGAGCTCGCCCGCGACGTGCGGCTCCTCCGCGTGCGCAGCGAGGCCGAGGGGCTGGCGCATCTCCACGCGCGCACCGCGAGCGCCGTCCTCGTGGTCCCCGGCGGCGGCGCGCCCGGCCGCGTGCTCGTCGGCCCCCGCGACCGGATCTTCGGGCGGGGCATCGCCGCGTCGCCCGGCGTGAAGGCCGAGCTCTCCGTGGTGGAGGTCCCGCGCTGGGGGTACGTCCACTATCTCTTCCCGGGGATCCTCACGTTCAGCGTCATGCTCGCCGGGCTGTTCGCGACCGGCTACACGATGGTGCTCTACCGGCAGAACCGCTTCCTGAAGAAGCTCGCGACGACGCCGATGCCGAAGGCGGTGTTCGTCGGTGCGCAGATCGCGGCGCGCTCCGTCCTCGTCCTCGGGCAGATCGCCCTCGTCGCCGCGGCCGGCGCGCTGCTCTTCGGCGTGCCGTTCACCGCGGCCTCGGCGTCCTGGGTGGCGCTGGTCTCGCTGCTCGGCCTGCTCGCGTTCATGGGCGCTGGCTTCGTGCTCGCCTGCGTCATCACGACCGAGGATCTGGTGGTGGACATCATCAGCGCGGTGAACCTGCCGGTCGTCTTCCTGTCGGAGATCTTCTTCCCGCTCTCGTCGCTCCCCCGCCCGCTCGCCGCCCTCGGCGCCCTGCTCCCGAGCACGCAGATGGTGCGGCTCATCCGCGAGACCTTGCTCTTCGGCGTCACCGATCCCGGCCAGCTCGCCGGCGGCCTCGCCGTCCTCGCCGGCTGGACGGTCGCGACGTTCGCGCTGAGCCTCCGGCTCTTCCGGTGGCACCGCTGAAAGCGCCCTTCACCCCTCACGAACGCCGCTGTCGCGGTCTGCTGCGCGGACGACGCCGGCCGGTGAACGACGCCGCGGACGCGCGCATCACAGGACCCATGCGGAAAGAACCAGCTCTATTGGCTCCCTTCGACACGGTGGTCGCATCGCATGGACGGCGGCGGTGGGCGGCGCTCCTGCTCGGCGTGGTGGCCGGGTGTACACCCATTAATGACGGCGACGGGGGCGTCGGCGGCTCCGGCGGCTCGGGCGGCGACACCAGCGTCAGCGGCTCAGGTGACGGCGGGTCAGGCGGCGACACCAGCGTCAGCAGCTCAGGTGACGGCGGCTCGGGCGGCGACGGCGGCTCGGGCGGCGACGGCGGCTCGGGCGGCGACGGCGGCTCGGGCGGCGACGGCGGATCAGGCGGCTGCGATGGAGTGGCGGACGGAGATGACGCCGATTGCGTCTGCGTCCCGGGAACCGAGGTGATCTGCTACTCCGGCGCCCTCGATACCCTCGGCGTCGGCGCGTGCGCGGCCGGCAAGGCGCAGTGCAGGGAGGACGGCAGCGGCTTTGGCCCCTGCGTCGGCGAGGTGCTGCCAGTCCCGGAGACGTGCGCCACGCCGGTCGACGACGACTGCGACGGCCAGACCAACGAGGACGGCGACGGCTGCGCCTGCCTCCCCGGCGAGGTCATCCCTTGCTACTCCGGCCCTGCCGGCACCGAGGGCGTCGGCCGTTGCGCCGGCGGCGCCGCGCGCTGCGACGCGCAGGGCACGGGATTCGGGCCGTGCGAGGGCGAGGTGCTGCCAGGCCTGGAGACGTGCGCCACGTCGGTCGACGACGACTGCGACGGCCAGACCAACGAGGAGGGCGCCGGCTGCGCCTGCCTCCCCGACGCGGTCGTCCCCTGCTACTCCGGCCCTGCCGGCACCGAGGGCGTCGGCCGCTGCGCCGGCGGCACCGCGCGCTGCCAGCCGGACGGCACGCAGCTCGGCCCCTGCGAGGGCGAGGTGCTGCCCGCGCCGGAGACGTGCCTCACCCCGATCGACGACGACTGCGACGGTGAGGTGAACGAGGAAGGCGAGAGCTGCGTCTGCCCGCCAAACCAGCGCGTCTCGTGTTACTCCGGCCCGCCGAGCGCCGCGAACGTCGGGGCGTGCACACCTGGCACGGCGCTCTGCGACGCGCAGGGCACGAGCCTCGGGCCGTGCGAGGGCGATGTGCTCCCGCAGCCGGAGTCGTGCGCGACCCCGGTCGACGACGACTGCGACGGTGAGGTGAACGAGAACGGCAGCGACTGCGCTCCCAGGATCATCGCGCACTGGGTCAAGCAGCTCTCCGGCGTCTCGATCACCGCTGTCGCCGTGGACGGCTTCGAGAACACCATCGTCGCAGGCTCGTTCACGAGCCCCGTGGACCTCGGGGCCGGCCCCCTCCTGCCCCGGACCGCCGGCACCGAGGCGTTCGTCGCGAAGTTCGATCCGAGCGGGCATGTCCTCTTCGCGAACACGTTCGAGGGCCAAGACCACGCGGCCATCGATATCGCCACGGACGCGTCGGGGAACATCGCGCTGCTCGGGACCGTCCTCAATCTCGATCATCTCGACGACATCTCGTACTACGAGCTCTATCACCGCGTCGCGAAGCTCGATCCGTCAGGCGGGCTCCTCTGGAACCGCGACTTCGTCGCGCTCCTCGAGACCGGGAGGGCGGTGGCGATGAACGCCGCAGGGGACGTATTCTTGGCGGGCGCGACCGAGTCGTTCAACTTGACCCATGGCTTCATCCGCAAGTTCGACGGCGCGACAGGAGCCACCACGTGGCAGAGGAGGCTCGGCGACGACGACGACAGCGAGCGCCTGAACGACGTGGCCACGCGTGAAAACGGCGATATCGTGGCCGTCGGGAGCGTGAACGTCATTGAGTTCCTGGCCGGGGATCTGGTCCACAGGGCCTGCGGGGAGCTGATCACGCTGAGCCCCTCCGGCGAGGTGCTCGACCGGACCTGCGTTGACGGCCCAGCGGACACCTGGCAGCTCGCAATCGACGCGTCGGGGAACACCGTGCTCCACAGCGCCGACTCTCGCGGCGCGCGCCGCGTGAACAAGGTCGACGGCGCAGCGACCTCCCTCTGGAGCCTGTGGTTCTCGTCGGAGCAGGAGATGCGGCTGGGCGCCGATGCGCTCGGGAACGTCGTCCTCGCGGGCTCGTTCACCGGCACCGGCACGCTCGGCCTCGGCACCGACACGCACACGAGCGCCGGCGGCGAGGACATGTACCTGGCCAGGCTGGACCCCGACGGCAACGTCACCTTCGTCGAGACCTACGGCGACGCGGGCGACCAGCGCGTGAGTCACCTCGCCGTGTCCGCGGAAGGCAGCGCGGTGATCGCCGGCACCTTCGCAGGCACGATCACCCTCGGCGAGAGCCCGCTCGTCGCCGCGACGGCGCAGGACACCTTCCTCGCCAAGGTGGGTTTCTGATCCACACAGTTTACACATTTGCAGCATCAACGGACAATGGCCATGCGCCGCCCGACGATGGCGGATCGCGGGCCCGCCACATTCGCCGAGCCTTCAACAACAAGGAGCGTTGAACGAGATGAGATCCATGAGACAGCCCTGCTTGCTGGCAGGACTCGTGTTCGGTCTGGGGTGCGGCTCGTCGTCGGTCATCGATGACGGACCCCGTCCGCCGCGGTGCGTCCCCGGTCACACGGTGAGCTGTGGTTGCGCGGACGGGCGCACCGGCGCGCAGGTCTGCGGGGACGACGGGACGTTCGAGGCATGCCAGTGCCGGCAGGGAACGTCCGGGAGCAGCGGCGCAGGCAGCGGCGCAGGCGCAGGCAGCGGCGCAGGCGCAGGCAGCGGCGCAGGCACCGGCGGCGGCGCGACCACCGGCAGCGGCGCAGGGACCGGCGGCGGCGGGGTCGTCGGCGGCGATGAGACGCGGCTCAGCACCGGGACCTCGGTGCTCATCGACGCGTTCGTGGCCGAGGCGGGCATCATCATCGTGCTGGCCGACGCCGTCCTTCTGGTCGACCGCGCGGGCGAGGAGCTCGCGCGCGTCGACTCGGCCCGCGAGATCACCGCGGCGGCCTTCGACGGCGAGATCCTCGTCGTCGCGGACAGGGCCCGATTCGCGAGCTACGATCTCGCGCTGTCGAAGATCACCGAGGGCGACCTCGCCGAGGAGTGCGCGTCAGCCGTGCTCGTCAGCGATCACCGCTTCATCTGCGGCCCGACCAACGACTGGGATCGCATCTTCACCGCGTACGACGCGCGGACCGGGGCGTTCGTGGCCTCCTCCGACAAGTACACGTACAACGGCATCCCCATGCGCCGCATCCCGGGGACCGACGACTTCGTGACGGTCACTGTCGACTCCTCCCCTTCGGATTTCCACCTGTACTCCGTGCTCGACACGGGCGAGGCCCAGTACGTGAACGAGTCGCCCTATCACGGAGACTTCGCCGTCACGGACGTCTATGCCTTCAACGGCAGCCCGCCCACCCACCTCGTGACGCACGAGGGCCTCATGCTCCGCATCTACGGCCCTCGGTGCAGCGCCGCAGCGAGCAGCTTCGACGCCGAGTGCTTCCTCCGCGACGGCGCCCTGGGGACGCTCCTCGGCGCCCAGCGCTTCGTCGGCATGGACAACGACGCCGAGGGCAAGCTGTACGGGCTGGTGAGCGTGTCCGGGAATTTCTACCTCGATCCTCCGTGCGAGGCCGGCTGCCTCGTCCAGCGGGTCGATATCGCCTCTCGGACGGTCGAGTCCCAGCGGATGCACTCCCTCGACCTGGGGGCCGCCGTCGTGGTCCGCCACGATCCTGTCTCGAGCGCTCTCCTCGTCGGTTATCGCCTCCCGGGCGACTACTACTTCCCGGACGATCCCTACCCGGGCTTCGCCGTCTCGCTGCTCGACTACGAGTGAGCCCGGCGCCGCCGGCGCGAGGCCGCCGCCTCGCCCGGCGCGGGCCGCGGAGCGCCGCGCGCCGTGGGGGCGGGGCGCCAGGAATCTTGCGTCGCGGACCGGAGGTCCCGATCCTTGTCAGGACGCCGAGGGGCCGCAGGCGGCACATCGAGAGAGGCACATCACCATGAGCAGAGAGCTGCGCGCGCGCATCATGCAGATCGTGGGAACCGGCATGTTCACGGGCCTGTCGCTGGCGTTCGGCTGCCACGACGGCGCCGGCGGCGCGGGGGGGACCGGCGGCGCCGGTGGCGCGACGGGCACCGGCGATGCGGCAGGCACCGGCGGCACGGCAGGCAGCGGCGGCGCGGCAGGCGTCGGCGGGGCCGGCGGTCAGGGCACCACCGGGGAGACGAGGTGTTTCTCGCTGGAAGAGGTCCGGGCCAGCGCCGGCACTGCCGCCGGCGCCGGCGGCGCAGGGGGAGGCGCCGAGGCCTGCCCGAGCGAGTACCACCCCAACCCCGTGTCCTGCGTCGGCTACGAGAACGGCCGGCTCGAAGACGGGCAGTGCTGCTACGACGTCAACGACCCGGGCATCGGCGCCTGCGGCCGCCCGTTCCTCGTGGACGGCGCGCCGCGCCTGGCCGGGGTCGAGGTGCGGCGCGACTGGGCGCTCGACGCCGCGGCGGACGAGCCGCTCGCGCTCGATCCCGCGACGCGCGCCGCCCTCGCCGAGGCGTGGCTCGCCGACGCTCGCCTGGAGCACGCGTCGATCGCGTCGTTCGCGCGCTTCACCCTCGATCTGCTCGCCCTCGGCGCGCCGCCCGCCCTGATCGACGCCGCGCAGCGCGCCCTCGCCGACGAGCTCCAGCACGCCCGCGCCTGCTTCACGCTCGCGAGCCGCTACGCCGGCCGGCCGCTCGGCCCGGGGGCGCTCGCCATGGACGGCGCGCTCGACGCGCCCACGCTCGCCGGCGCCGCGGCCAGCGCGGTGCGCGAGGGCTGCGTCGGTGAGACGCTCGCCGCGGTGCAGGCGGACGCGATGTGGGGCCGCGCGCGCGACAGCGAGGCGCGCCGCGCCCTGAGCAGGATCGCCGCCGACGAGTCCACCCACGCCGAGCTCGCCTGGGCGTTCGTGCGCTGGGCGGTCGCGCGCGGCGGCGCGCCGGTGCGCGCGGCCGTCGCGCGCGCGTTCGACGAGGCGCTCGCCGACGCGCTGGCCGCGCGCGGTCCGGAGCGCGCCGGGGTCGACGCCGCCGCGTGGGGCGACCACGGGCGGCTCACCGAGGCGGAGCGGGCGCGCTGCCATGTCACCGCCGTGCGCGAGGTCATCGCGCCGTGCGCCGAGGCGCTGCTGTCCGCGCCGCTCACCGCCTTCCAGCCCGTCGCCGGCCTCGACACGCCTCGTGAGCCCCTGGCGCCGCCTTCGTGAGGCCTGGCGCCGCCTTCGTGAGAAGGATGAGACGACCCCGATGAGTTTCCCTGCCGCCTGCCCTACCGTCCCGTCATGACCGCGCTCCGCCAGCTCCGCCTCATCGCGATCCTCGAAGGGGTGTCGTACCTCCTCCTCCTCTTCATCGCGATGCCGCTCAAGTACCTCGCCGACCTCCCGCTCGCCGTGCGCGTCGTCGGCAGCGCCCACGGCCTGCTCTTCGTGCTGTTCCTCGCCGCGCTCCTCCGCGCCGCCGTCGCGCGCCGGTGGTCGCTCGGCCGCTCGTCGCTCGCCTTCGCGTCGTCGATCGTCCCCTTCGGGACGTTCGTCTTCGACCGCTCGCTGCAGCGCGAGATCGCGGCGACCCCGCCGACCTAGGCCCCTCGGGCGGGGCGGCGCGGCGCGCGGCGATGGGGTGGTGGAACGCCTGGCCCGCCCCGCGCCCGCCGGGCCCACGCGCGCCGGCTCCGCGCCCGCGCGCGATCATAAACCATGTGATTTCATACACTTACAGAACATTGCAAAAAAGATCGCCCGCGTGTCGATCCCGCGATCGCCCGTTCGTCGTTCCGGTAGACCCACGGCGCATCCGGCCGGGACCGTCCGGATGCCCCGCTTCGACCAGACCCGAGGAGACACGACGATGCGACCCATGAACACCGCGGCACCGACGACCCACGACGCGAACACCGATGCGGCTCCGCTGGCCCGCCCGGCGCCCTCCGCTCGCCAGGCGAGGAGCGGCGACACGGCCCTGAGGCGCATCTCGATGGCGGCGTGCCTGGCCCTCGTCGCCGCGTGCGGGGGAGAGGACGAGCCCGTCGCGTGGAAGGACATGAGCTTCGAGGAGCGCAGCGAGTTCATGACCGACATCGTCCTGCCGCGGATGACGGAGGTCTTCGTCGAGTACGACGCAAAGTACGAGAACATGACCTGCGAGACGTGCCACGGCAGCGACGCTGTCGCGCGCGGCTACGCGATGCCGACCCCGCAGATCGCCCCGCTCCCCGCCACCCCGGAGGGCTTCCTCGAGTGGGTGGCCGACCCGGCGCACCCGGAGCGCGAGGCGTTCGGCACCTTCATGTACGAGAGGGTCGTGCCCGAGATGGCCGCGCTGCTCGAGATCCCGAGGTTCGACCCGATGACGGAGACAGGCGACTTCTCGTGCCACTACTGCCACACATTGGAAGAGGTCAAGCCGTGAGAAGGCCCGAGGCGTGAGCGAACCACGCGGAGCCCTGCGCGCCCCGTCCTCTCTCTCGATCCCGGGACGGCCTGCTCCGGTTACGCTCCGTCCGGAGGAGGTTTCGCATGCCCGACCCGTTCGAGATCGAAGAGTCCAACGCTCAGTTCCTGGCCGCCTGGATCCTTTTCAGCCAGGGTCTCCCCGGCCATCGGATCGAGCATAACGACGGTGTCACCGTGGTGCTCTCGGGCACGGACATGGTCCTGCTCAACGTGGCCACGCTCTCCTCGCCGGCCACCGACCTCCAGGACCTCGAGCGCCGGGCGCGCTGGGCCGTCGAGCTCGCCCGGGCCGGCGGCGTGCCCTGGCTCTTCGCGATGTCCGATAGCTGGTCGCCCGGCGGCGACGCGGGCGCGACCGCCGATCTCCTGGGTCGGCTCGGCTTCCAGCCGGCCGTGTCGCTCACGGGCATGGTGGCCGACGCGATCGCCCCGCCGCAGCGCGCGCCTTCCGACCTCGATCTCCGGCGCGTGGCCGACGCCGAGACGCGCGCCGCCATCGCCGACCTCAACGCCATCACCTACGGCGTCCCGATCGCCGCGGCGCGCGCCTCCGTGGCCCACGAGGCGCTGTGGGGCGACAGGGCGTTCGGGCAGGTCGGCTACGTGGGCGGCCAGCCCGTGTGCTCCGCGGCCACGTACATCGTGGAGGGGATCCGCTACGTGGGCTTCGTCGTCACCGCGGCCGAGCACCGGCGCAAAGGGTACGCCGAGGCGGCGATGCGCGGCTGCCTCGACGACGCGCTGAGGGGAACGGGGCTCCAGAGGAGCGTCCTCCACGCGACGGACATCGGGCGGCCCGTGTACGAACGGATGGGGTACCGCGCCGTCACGCGCTTCTCCTTCTACGCGCCGCCACAGGCCTGAAGCCCGGGCCGCGCGCGCGTCCCGCGCTGGCCGCCGGCTACCACCCGCACGTCTTGCCGCGGTTCTGCTGATCGAGCCATTCCTTGAGCGGCGCGAAGTAATCGAGCATCGCCGCCGCATCCATCTGCCGTGAGCCGGTCACCGCCTCGAGCGCCTCGGGCCACGGGCGGCTGCGCCCCATCTCCATCATCCGCCGGAGCCGCTCGCCGGCCTCCGCGCTGCCGTGGATCGTGCAGCGGTGGAGCGGCCCCTTGTACCCCGCCGCCTCGCAGAGCCCGCGGTGGAACTGGAACTGGAGGATGTGCGCGAAGAAGTACCGGATATAAGGCACGCTCGCCGCCACGTGGTACTTCGCGCCCGGATCGAAGTCCGCCTCGGAGCGGGGCACCGGCGGCGCGACCCCCTGGTACCTCGCCCGGAGCGCCCACCAGGCGCTGTTGTACTCCGCCGGCCGGATGTCCCCGGAGCAGACGCCCCAGCGCCACCGGTCGACAAGGATCGCGAACGGCAGGAAGGCCACCTTGCCGAGGGCGTGGCGGAGGAGGAGCGAGAGATCGCTCGACGCAGGCGGCAGCTCGGACACGAGCCCGATCTGCCGGAGATAGTCCGCCGTGACCGACAGTCCGATGGTGTCGCCGAGCGCCTCGTGGAACGCGGGGTTGGGGCTGTCGCGGTAGAGGAGCGGAAGCTGGTTGTACGCCAGCTGATAGAAGGTGTGGCCGAGCTCGTGGTGGATCGTGTGGAAATCGTCGGCCGTGATGTCGATGCACATCTTGATGCGCACATCCTCCTCGTCGTCGATGTTCCACGCGCTCGCGTGACAGACGACGTCGCGGTCCGCCGGCTTGACGAACATCGACCTCTGCCAGAACGTGGCCGGGAGCGGGTCGAAGCCGAGCGAGACGAAGAAGCGCTCACCCGTCTTCACCATCTCGATCGGCGTGAACCCCTTCTCCCGGAGGGCGGCGCTGAGGTCGTAGATCGGCGCCGCCCCCTCCGGCTCCGCGAGCTCATAGATGTTGGTCCAGTCCTGCGCCCACATATCGCCGAGCAGATCGGCGCGGATCGGGCGCGCGTCGGGCACGACCTCGGCGCCGTACCGCGCGGCGAGCCGGCCGCGCACGTAGCAGTGGAGCGCGTCGTAGAGCGGCTTGGCCTGCGCCCAGAGGCGGTCGACCTCCCTTGGCAGCACCCCCGGCGGCAGCTCGTACTTCGCGCGCCATGCGTCGCCGGTGTCCTTGAACCCGAGCTCGCGGGCGCCCTCGTTCGCCAGCTCCACGAGCCGCGTGTACTCGGCGCGCATGGGCGCGGACACCGTGCGCCAGCCGACCCACGCGCGCTTCAGCTCCTCCGGATCGCGGCTGTTGGCCATGATCCTGCCGAGCGCCTCGAGGTCGAGGCACTGGCCGCCCGCAGGGCAGTACTTGCCTGCCCCGTACGCCGCCTCGAGCCTGGACGCGATGGTCGCTAGCTCCTGGGTCCTCGCCGGATCGGCGGGGGCGTAGAGCGTGAGGGACGTGCGCAGGAGATCGATCCGCCGGCGGACATCATGGGGGAGCTCGAGGTCGCGGAAGCGATCGGCCCGCTTGGCGAGATCGGCCTGCGCGGTGAGCAGCTTCGCGCTCGCGGCGGCCGCGAGGATCTGCGTGTCTTCCGTGATGTACGTCGACGCCACCCACGCGGCGCGGTTGTTGTGGGTGCTGAGCTGGTGGAGCTCGGACTCCGCCTCCTCGATGAACCGCGTCGCCTCCTCCGTCGCGGGCGTCGGCCGCGGAACGGGCTGCGGCGCGGGAGGAGCGGGATCGGAGCAGGCCGACGAGAGCGCGAGGGCGCCGCAGGGCAAGGCGACGGCGAACATCGGAACCATGCGCATCATTTCCGCTGCTCCTTGGTCGCGGGCATCTCCGGCATGGAATCGTCCCTCCACCCCGGATGCTCGTGGGGTGCGCGCCGGCGCCGCGATCCTGGTGGGCCTCTAAGGCCGCTCGCCGGCTCGAGCAATCGGTGGGGCAGCGGCGCGTGACGCGCGCGATCGACGCGGCGTTACGGCGCGGATACCCGGACCGCCAACCCGATGGGCGGAAGGACTGGAACGGCGACGTATCTGTACGATCCCTTGACGAACCTTACAGAAACCACACAAGAACACCGACAACCACACATTTCTGAACGATCGTGGAATGAGTTGACATCTTGTATTCATTCGTGGGAACATCGTTCACACTTGTGCGCCTCGCTTGCCGAAGCGCGATGTGCAGCCGACCGATGCGTGCTGGCTACGGTTCACTGGAGCCGAGATCGGTTGGAGCCTGCGTCATCAACGCTTCATTTCATGGCTTTCCATCACGAGAACGACGACCAGACGGACGTCCCCAGTGAGGGGATTCGTCACTCCATTTGAATCAGATTCCGCCTGTGGCTAGCGCTGGCTCTCTCGGATGCTGAGATGAGCCTGCGCTGTCGTGGCGCACGCCCTACCACCATGTGCCTTTGAGCAACCAGGCGCTCAAGGGCGTCGAACGCGTACGGCAGCGCCAATACCGCTGCCAGAAGCGGTGGTTCACGCATGCAGTTACAACAGAGCAGCAAGAGGTTCATCATGCTCAGGCATTTGCCCGGAATCATGGGTTTATCGACAGCCGCGTTCGGCGTGCTTTTTGCTGTTACCGCTTCGGCGCAGGACGTGCCGCAGCCTGCTGGTGCTGCCGCTGCGCCGGCTGCTGGTGCTGCCGCTGCGCCGGCTGCTGGTGCTGCCGCTGGTGCTGCCGCTGCGCCGGCTGCTGGTGCTGCCGCCGCGCCGGGTGCTGGTGCTGCAGCTGGTGCTGCCGCTGCGCCGGCTGCTGGTGCTGCCGCCGCGCCGGGTGCTCCGAGCACGGCTGTGGCCGCGCCTCTGGCCCCGGCAGTGGCAAAAGAGCAGCTCGAGAGCATCAGAACTCTAGCGAGCGCCGGAGAGCCGGGAGAAGCGCGAGATCGCCTCGAAGCTATCGAAGGACAGCTGCCACCCGGTGACGCCGAGGTCGCAAAGGCGACGGCCGAGACAGAAAAGACCATCGAGAAGACGGCCGAGGCGACGTGCGGCAAAGAGGAGAAAGGCTTCAAGATATGCTTCTACATCGGCGCGTTCGCCGCGAGCGGCTCGCTGACCTCGACGAGCATGGGAGAATTTCACGGGGGCAAGACTTCCCGCACGCTGGTCTCGACCGCTATTCCAACCATGGGTCTGCGTGTGCCGATTGACAGGAAGGCCCGGTTCTCTTTCGAGGCAGGCCTCCTCACGATGCTCGTCTCGAAGGACCTGGCGACGACAGATCAGCGAAACGGTTGCCGCAAGGATACCCGTGGCTTCGAGCGGCGCCTCCCGTGCGAAGGGAACGTGTCGATGTCACCCGTCGTGGGGCTGTACGCGGGCGTGACGGCTGGAACGGAGGACATCGGCCTGGTGACGCTCATGCCCATGGTCGGGCTCGCGAACACGTCGCTTGACAAAGGCATTCGGCCCTACGTGGGACTCGCCGTGGGTCTGGTCAATCTGAGCAAGAGCTTCAACTTCTAGGAGCCGATCCATGCAGCGATTTCATCATTTCACCGTCGCCGCTCTCATGATGCTCTCTGCGTCGTCCGTCGCCTGCGACGAATCCGCCAATGGCTGTGAAGACGCGAAGACCGACATAGAGAACACCATCAAGAGCATCTGTGACGAGCCGGCGTACGCGGGGACCCCGTTCTGCTCGTGCTGCGTCGCAGAAGAGCTCTACTCCGTGGACGACGAATGCAGGTGCCAGGCCCTCAACTTCGACGTCGACGCATGTTATTACTCGCGTGGCGACCAGGCAAAGCCGCAGGCGCGCGAGGCTGTGGAATACGCGAACAGCATCTGCAAGGGTCGGCTGTCCGTGGGAGACGCCGGCTCCGCGCAGTGCTCGTTCATCGGGACGGGCAGTTCGGCGACGAGCAGCGCAGAGGCGTCTTCTTCTGCTGCTGCGTCGGGAGGCGGGGGCGGGAACGGGGGTGGAGGCGGAAGCGGAGGCGCTGGCGGCGATGGCACCTGAGCCGCCGGAGATCGACCTGAGCTCTACGGCGCTCCTGGCTCGCCCTCGCCAGGCTCGGGTCGCTCGCGGCGTTCGCCGGGCATAGCCCGGAGCCGGCCGGTACGCAGCGCCTCCGGCCAGTCCGGCGCGCCCCGCGCCGCGGAGATCTCCGCGGCCGCGGCCCAGTCGTAGTCCACTGTCATCATCTCGGCCGCCCAGCCATCCGCCAGCCCCTCGAAAATAGCGTAGCGCGCCCGTGGTGAGCCCGTGGCCATCGTGTGCTCGCGGGGCTGGTCCCAGTTGTAGGCCTGCAGCCCGACGCTGCCGGGGTTCGCCACCAGGCGGCCGTCCTCCAGGCGCACCGCGCGCGGCATGTGTGTCGCCCAGGTTGACCGTCACGTCGGCGCCGCGGCGGGCCATGTCCGCCAGCAAGGCCTCCAGGGCGGCCGGGTCGCCGTGGATGTCGGAGACGGCCGCGATCCGCACGACCGGCAGCATGTCGAAAAAAGTCGCCGCCGATGTCGAGGGAGCGCCGGCGGCTCCGACGTCTCGGTGAAGCGCCGAGGACGGCGCCACCACCCGGACGAGGACACCATGAACACGATCGACGCCCTTCAAGGAACGCTCTCCGCCACGACCTCGGCAACCCCCGCCCGGACCACGCTCCGCAGCGTCGGCGCGGTGCTCGGCGGCCTCCTCGCGACCGTCGTCCTCACCACGGCCGTGGACCTGGCGCTCCACGCCTCCGGCGTCTTCCCGCCGCACGGCGAGCGGATGAGCGACGCGCTGTTCGTGCTCGCGCTCGCGTACCGCGTCGTCCTCAACGCCGCCGGCGGCCACGTCGCGGCCCGGCTCGCCCCGGCCCGCCCGATGCGTCACGCGCTGGCCCTCGGAGCCGTCGGCCTCGCGCTCGCCACCCTCGGCGCCGTCGTGATGTGGGAGTTCGGCCCGGCCTGGTACTCGCTCGCGAACATCGCGATCGCGCTGCCGTGCGCCTGGGCCGGCGCGCGGCTTCGGGGCGCCCGCGCCTGAGTTGATCATGACCTCTCCCGGCCATGCTCCTCCGGCGGCGGGCGGCGCGGCGCGCGCCCCCGTCGCCGGGCGAGATGGCCGCTGTCATGACGCCGGCGTCGAGCGCCCTCATGTACCCGGCGGATGGCGCAATTTGCTGCCGTGATTCCCGCATGGCACGCTCGCCATCATCCGGGGCGGGCACGCGCGGCGGACCTCGTGAAGCGGTTCGCGCGGGCGGGCTCGACTCGGACGGAGGATATCCACATGGATGACACCAGTCCGAAGGCCGAGATCATGGCCTCGACGCAGCGGCCAGAGGGCCTGCTGAGGATGCACGAAAGGGGGGTGCGCGCATGACCGTCCGGCTCAACCACACCATCGTCCCGGCGCGGGACAAGAAGACGTCCGCCACCTTCCTGTCCGAGATCCTGGGCCTCGATCCCCCGGTGCCGTTCGGACACTTCCTGGCGGTGCGGCTCGACAACGACGTCACGCTCGACTTCGTCGACAGCCCTGACGAGTTCCGCCCCATGCACTATGCCTTCCTGGTCAGCGAGGCAGAGTTCGACGAGATCTTCGGGCGGATCCGCGCGCGCAAGCTCCAGTACTGGGCCGATCCCCAGGCGCAGCACCCGGGCGAGATCAACCACCACGACGGCGGTCGCGGCGTGTACTTCCCCGATCCCGACGGGCACTTCCTCGAGATCATCACCCGTCCTTACGGCAGCGGCGGCTGATCCCGGCGCGCCGCGCCTCGCACGACGGCACGGACGAGGACGCCGACACCGGATGCCGGCCGGCGTCGGCGCCCTCTCCCGCCGCCTCAGTCCGGCATGCCGCGCGTGAAATCGAGCAGCCGCAGCATGTCCCGGCGCGTCCTCGGGCCGTAGGTCTGGAACGACGGCATCGCGGCGTTCGCGTACTCCGCGCGCGCGCGGCTCACCTCGTCGCCGGCCTGGGCTTTCCGCGCGTCGGCGACGTTGACGCCGTACACGCGCGCCGCGTTGAGGCCGAAGATCTTCGCCTTCCGCTCCGCGGTCAGCGCCGGATAGCCGTATCGCTCCTGGAACTCGGGGGTGATCTCGAACGCGCGGAACGCCTGGATCTGATCCTGCGGCGAGCCGAACCAGATGGCGTCGGTACCCCAGAGGATCCGGTCCTCGCCCACGTGCTTGAGCAGCTTGCCCACGACGTGCGCGGCCTGGTCCGGCTTCTTCATCACCTCGCGCCAGGTGGAGCCGAGCTCGGCGTACACGTTGCCGTTCTGCCCGATGCCGTTCTCCTCGAGCGAGCGAATCAGCGCGTCCACGCCGCGCGTCGCCTGCGGGTCATAGGGACCTTCGGGGATGTCCGGCTCGAACCCGGAATGGTAGACGAGGAACGTCGCTCCGGGGAACGCGCGCGCCGCCGGCCCCACGTCCTTCGGTCGCGTGTACTCCGGGTTCATTCCCGACAGCGGGAGCCCCTTGTGCACGGCGAAGATCGGAACGCCGACGGAGAGGCCGTGCTCGATCGTCTTCCGACCCACCTCATCGTCCAGCCACCAGCCCTCCCCCGTCGGTCCCCATACCGTGTAGAGCTTCCACGCGCTGAGCTTCAACGTCTCGGCCTGCTTGCGCATGTCGTCGGCGATCTTCTCCCAGGGCGCGGCGGTCGGCTGGACCACGCCGTGGATGCGCAGCCGGTCCCGCCCGAGCTGCGCGACCTTCTCCCGCGTGCGCGCCGCCTCCTCCGTCAGCATGGGCAGCGGATCTCCCCAGAGCCCGGTCAGCACCGCGAGCTGGGTGTCGCTGTTCATGAAGACCTCGCGGATCAGCACGTCATCGGTGAAGCACCGCGCCCAGGGCGCCGCGCCGCAGTCGGCCTGCGGCGTCGTCTTCAGGAAATCCGCGAGCGACGGCTGCCCCTCCTTCCACCAGACGCGCTCCGCGGTCACCTGGTGCGTCTGCACGTCGAAGATGAACTCCTTGCCGGTCAGCACCTCGTTGGCGGCGCCGGGGTCGAGCGTCGATTCCTTCGTGACCTGGTAGCGCCCGCCGCCGCAGCCGAGCTGGTTGAGCGCGAGGAAGACCGTCGCGGCGCCGCACGTGCTGGCCAGGTAGTCGCGCCGGCTCATCCCGAGTTTGCCGGCGTTCTCGAGCGCGCTCTCCATCGCGCTCCGCTGCACCTCGCGCAGCGCCGCGTCCGGAGGACGCGGCCAGTACTCACCGTTGCTCGTGGAGTCGAGCTTCACCGGCAGCCGGAGTGCGTCGTCAGGTAGGCTCTTCTTCATTCGGTGGCTCCTGTTGGTTCGCGATCGAGGAGTTCACTGCGGGCATGCCGTGATGCGGGCTCATCCGCACACGACGCTGTCGTGATCCGGATCGAAGGATGGCGAGCCGGATCCGCGCGGGCAAGCCGCCGACACGGCGCCGTGCAGGTAGGTAGTCCGGGGGTACTTCGCGCCGCGCGAGCGCGCGCCGGGAGGTCGCGCTCGCCGAGGACCAGGGCCGACGCTGGCCCCGCGGGCGGCAAACACCGCGCCCGGCAACGGGGCCAACGAGCCCATCAGTTCACGTCAATTCACGTCACTTCACGTGGATCGCACGTAGATGACGAAATCGACCTTCGCGGTGACCCCGCGGTATTCCACGGACGCGGTCACCGTGGCAACGCCGGGCGCGACAGCGCGGAGCGTCCCGGCGCCGTCCACGGAGACCACCCGGGGCCGGTTGCTCTCGAAGCTCACCCGCATGCCCTCGGGGAGCGGACGGCTGGCGCCCTTGGTGATGTAGCCGTGAACCGACTCGTCGCTGAGCGAGACCGTGAGCTGCGGATCGATCTCCGCGCCGACGGGGAAGAAGACCCGCTGCTGGATGCCCAGCTCGTGATCGCCCGCGATCTGCGGCCTCGCCGTGACCACCGCGGGCACCGGCTGGAGCGCGCCCGTCACCGTGACGGAGGTCTGCGCCGCGATGTCGGCATCCGCGGCGGAGCGCGCGATCTGGATCCCGTAGGTCCCCGCGTCGACCGTGTAGCGCCCCTGCCCCTCGTCGAAGAAGGCCAGGTCGGCGATGCGCAGATCGAAGCTCACCGTCCGGCTCTCCAGCGAGCGCAACGAGATCTTCTGGAACGCGCGCAGCCGCTTCCGGGGACGCTCGAGCGCGGCGCGGGCGCCGGGCGTGCTCACGTAGAGCTGCACCACCTCGTCGCCGGCGGTGCGGCCGACGTTGCTGACGTTCACGCTCACCCGCAGCGCGCCGTTCGCGTCGACGCTCGCCTGGTTTGTGCTCAGGTTCGAGTAACGGAAGCGGGTGTAGCTCAGGCCGTGACCGAACGGATAGGTGACCGCGCCCTGGAAGTACATGTACGTGCGCCCGAGGCTGCTCTCCGTCGGCCGGATGGCGTAATCGTCGATCGGGGGCAGGTCGGAGAGGTTCGCGTACCAGGTGAAGGGCAGCCGGCCGCTCGGGTTGTGGGCGCCGAGCAGGACGTCGGCGAGCGCCTCGCCCTTGCGCTGGCCGTTGTAGGAGCTCCAGAGCAGCGCCGCCACGCCGGGCTCGAAGCTGCCGACATCCATCTGGCCGACGGTCTCCATGTAGACGACGGTGCTCGGGTTCTGCGCCGCCACCTGGCGGATGAGCTCGGCCTGCGCGCCGGGCAGCGCGAGCGTCGAGCGATCCACGTCCTCGCGCGAGTGGCGTCCGTCGGTGCCCACGTAGACGACCACGACGTCGTACTCGGCAGCGGCGGCGACGGAGGCCGGGTCGACCTCGGTGAGGGTCTCCGGCGTCACCCCGGGGTAGAAGTCGACAACGGCCGCGGGGTTGATGGCCTGAACGGCGGCCTTGATGCCGCTGTAGCCGTTCACCGCGTTGGCGTTGCCCGCGGGGCCCTGATCGCTGGAGTAGCCGCCCAGGAAGACCTCGGCGGGGTTCGCGTAGGTGCCGATCACGGCGAGGCGGAACTCGCCCGCCCGCGGGACCTGGAGCGGCAGGAGCTTGCCGGTCGAGCCGTCCTTGCGCCGGGTCTCGCTGTTCTTGAGCAGCACGATCGCCTCTGCCCCGACCTCGCGCGCCATCGCGAGCCGCTCGGGCGTCTGGGTGATCGCGCCGTTGTCGTCGCTGTTCGTCCAGGTGCCCGGCGCGACGCGCGCCCGCGCCTGCGTGACCCAGGGGACGCGGGCGTCGTCGTCGAACTCGCCGAGGCGTATGCGCGCGGCGAAGAGCCGGGTGACCAGCGGATCCACGTCGTTCTCGTTGAAGATGCCCGTCGGCGTGGGGATGGCGCGCGCGACAGCGTCGACGAGGGTGTTCGCGTAGCTGTAGCTGTCGTGGTAGCCCCAGTTGCAGTTGAGATCCTCGCCGGCGACGGCGGCGAAGGCGTGGCGCTCGACGGCGTCGAGCGGGTGGGGATAGCCGGGCGGCTGCCACTTGTGGCCGGACTGGATCTCGCGGATCGCGTCGCAGTCCGAGGTGAAGAAGCCCTGGAAGCCGAAGATCGAGCGCGCCAGCACCTCCTTGAGCTGGATGCTCGCGGCCACGGGCACGCCGTTGACGCGGTTGTAGGCGCTCATGATCGACGCCGGATCCGACGAGCGGATGACGTCGCGGAACTGCGCCGTGTAGTACTCGCGCAGCGTCCGCTCATCCATGTCCGAGCTGCCGCGGCGGCGGTTGAACTCGCTGTTGTTCGCGGCGTAGTGCTTGAGGGTGGTGTTCACCTTCAGGTAGCCGCCCCCCTCGACCAGGAGGCGCCCCTGCTGGTCCTTGCCCTCCATGCCGTTCACGAACTGCGCGGAGATGGCGGCGGTGAGCACCGGGTCCTCGCTGAACGCCTCGTCGTTGCGGCCCCAGCGGGGATCCCGCGCCAGGTTGATCGTGGGGGCGTAGAAGTTGAGATTCAGCTTGTTCTCGCGGAAGACCTCGCGCGCCTCGTCGGAGATCAGGACCGCCTCGCGGTACATGAGCTCGGGGTTCCAGGTCGAGCCCAGGGAGAGATCGACCGGGTACGACGTGGTGTTGACGGTGTTGGGCGGGTTGCCGCGGTCGTTGACCTGCTCGCGCGCGACGCCGTGCGCGGCCTCGTTCCACCAGCCATAGGCGGGGATGCCGAGCGACGGGATGGCCGGCGCCCGGCTGCTGATCATCTGGCTGGCCTTCTCGGCGAGCGTCATGCGCGAGACAAGGTCCGCGGCGCGCTCCTCGGGGGAGAAGCGGCGGTTCCGGTAAATGGACAGGTTGACCGCCCGATCCTTCCCGATCTCGGCCGGATCGAGGCGCGGCGAGTCGGCGCTCGCCGGATCGAAGCCCGACGCGGGCCCGACAACGTCGGGCGGAGCATGGTCGGACGAACATGCCGCGACCGCGGTCAGCGCGAGCGCGCCGCGGAGCGCGGAGAGCGCGCTTGTGAAAGCAAGGTGCTTGGTGGTCATGCCTTGGGCTCTTTCCGTGGTGACAAGACGGTGGACAGGCTTGCTGCCTGATCCTCCACGCGGTGTAATACGCGTTACGTAAAGGAAACGCGGGCGAGCGGCAACTGCCCAGGGAGGCGGCGGCGATGCGGGCAGCACGGTATGTCGCGCGGCGCAGGGGGGTTCCCCCAAGCTGGGTCGGGGGGCGCCTGGTTGCGCGGGAGGTCTCGCCGAGAGGTCCGCGCCGTCCGTGAGACGACGGGGATACGCGGGTGCGTCGATCGTCGTCCCTGCCGTGAACGGCTACCCAGGGGAAATCATTGAAAGCATCATCAGCGCTGATAAAATTATGACACCCTCGATGAAAAGAGCACTCGCTTCCCTGGTCCTCGCCGGAGCGGCATCCGCCTGTCAGCCAAGCAGGCCAGACAACCCCGAAAAGCTGAAGTCCGTGATCGTGGCATATTTTGACTGCATCAGCCGAAAGGACTTCACACGAATGAAGTCCTTGACGACCCCCGACTTCATCATCTTCGAGAACGGGAAGGTGATAAACAACGATGGCCTGATCGCGATCATCAACGGATCGCCGATAACCAGGGCCGACTACTCATTCGACAATGTCAGGGTCAACGTCGACAGCAGCTCAGGAAGCGTGATCTACTTCAACCATGGCAAGTTCATGACGAACGACGCGAGCGTCCTCACGCGCGACTGGCTGGAGAGCGCGACCTTCAAGAAGGTCGGCAACGAATGGAAGCTGGACTTCATCCACTCGACGGTGAAGAAATAGACGCGATCCCTCGGTGAGGGCCTCGCGACGCGCTATCCCGGCTGCACCGCGGAGGCACCGCCGCCCGACTGCGCCGCCAGCCGGCGCGCGGCCACGATGCAGATCGCCTCGACCGTGATCAGCGAGAAGAGCTGCCGCGGCGTCACCCGCGTCTTGTCCTCCACCGCCGCGAGCGCCGGGAGCCACGTCTCCAGCCGGGTCACCACCGGCTCGGTGAGGAACCCCTCCTTCATCACCTCGGGCGACGAGAAATCGAGCCGGGTGATGAAGTTGAACTCGCTCTCTCGCGCGCGGATGTGGAGCTCGTGATCGACCATGAACACGATGTCCACGAAATCGAGCGAGTCGGCGCCGAGATCGTCGATGAGCCGGCTCCCGAGCTCGACCGCCTCGGCCTCCACGGCGAGGCTCTCCACGATGCAGCGCTTCACCGTGTCAATCACATGCGGAGGGATGTCCACGCTCGCTGTGCCCGCGTCCGTCATCGGATCCACCTCGTGACCTTGCTCCCGGCCTTGCGATCGGTCGGCGACGGCTCGCCGGCCGCGTAGCCGACCGCCACCAGCGCGACGATACCCCAGCTCGCGGGCACGCCGAGGATCTCCTTGAGCCGCCCCGCCGCGAGCAGCGGCCCCGTCATCGCCGACGCGCCGAGCCCCGCGTCGTGCGCCGCGAGCAGCAGGCTCATCAGCGCGAGCGACGCGCCGACAAGGCCCGAGTCGCGCTCCATCGCGGCGATCGCCTCGTGGAGCTCCGCCGGCAGCGAGGGCGCGACAAGGCCCGACAGGACGGTGTGCCCGCGGAAGATCGGCGCGATCACCACCGGCGCGCCCTCGAACCGCGTGAAGTAGTCGCCGTACGCCACGAAGCCCGCCCGCCCGTCCGCCGCCACGTGCTCCGCCACCGTGGCCACCGCCTCGCGCACGGCGCCCGCCATCGCGGCGATC
Source organism: Sorangium sp. So ce406 (assembly GCF_051474675.1). NCBI lineage: Bacteria > Pseudomonadati > Myxococcota > Polyangiales > Polyangiaceae > Sorangium > Sorangium sp. So ce406. Next base: position 5,604,750 of record NZ_CP150340.1, read on the forward strand.
GCCTCCGGGCGCTTCACGACCACGAAGCGCCACGGCTGCTTGTTGCTCGCCGACGGCGCCGTCACGGCGAGCTCGATCAGCCGCTCGATCACGGCGTCCGGCGGCGGCTCCGGGAGGAAGCTCCGCACGCTGCGGCGGGATCGCAGGAGCTCCTCGAGCGTCATCCGACCGCGTAGCCCCCGTCCGCCGACGCCACCGCGCCGGTGACGTACGCGGCCCTGTCGCTCAGCAGGAACGCCGCGTAGCCGGCGACCTCGTCCGGCGCGGCGATCCGCTGCTGCGGCACGCGGGCGACGATCTCCTCGCCGGCGAGCGCGCGCGTCCCGCCGAGCATGTCCGTGTCGATCGGCCCGGGCCGCAGGCAGACGACGCGGATGCCCTTCCGCGCGTACTCGACCGCGAGCGCGCGCGTGAGCGCCTCGATCCCGCCCTTCGCGGCCGCGTACGCGGCCTGACCCCGCGCGGGGCGGACCGCCGCGACGGAGCTCACGTTGAGCACGACGCCGCGCTTGCGCCGCATCATGAGCGGCAGCACCGCGCGCGCGCACACGAGCGGGCCGAGCAGGTTCGTCTCGATCTGCGCCCGGAGCTGCGCCACGTCGCTCGTCACGAGCAGCCCCGGCGCGACCGCCCCGGCGCCGTTGACCCAGCCGTCGATCGGCCCCAGCTCGGCCTCGAACCGCTCGACCGCCGCCGCAGCCGCCGCCGCGTCCGCGACGTCGAACCCCAGGGCGAGCGCGCGACCTCCGCGCTCCGCCTCGACCGCGCGCGCGACCTCCGCGGCCTCCGCCGCCCGCTCGCGGTAGCCGATCCCGACGCCGGCCGCGCCCTCCCGCGCGCACGCCAGCGCGATCGCCCGGCCGAGGCCGCGGCTCGCGCCCGTCACCACCACGCGCTTGCCCTCGAGCAGGAGGCTCACGGCCGGATCGCCTCCGGGTGGCGCAGGACGATCGCCGCGTTGTGCCCGCCGAACCCGTACGAGCTCGAGAGCACGTGGCGCTGGCGGTGCGCGCGCGCCTCGTTCGGCACGTAGTCGAGGTCGCACGCCGGGTCCGGCTCGTGGAGGTTGATCGTCGGGTGCACCGCGCCGCGCAGCATGCACGCGATCGCGGCCACCGCCTCGACCGCGCCGGACGCCGAGATCAGGTGGCCGATCATCGACTTGGTCGCCGAGATGGGGACGCCGCGCGCGCGCTCCCCGAGCAGCCGCTTCAGCGCGAGCGTCTCGGCGGGATCGTTCTTCGGCGTGCCCGTCCCGTGGGCGTTGACCGCGTCGACCTCGTCCGCGCCGATCCCCGCGTCCGCGAGCGCGCGCGCCATGGCCAGGAACGCGCCGCGCCCCTCGGGGTGCGGGTCGCTGATCTTGTACGCGTCGAAGCTGCTCCCGTACCCCGCGACCTCGGCGAGGATGCGCGCGCCGCGCGCCCTCGCGTCGTCGAGCCGCTCCAGGACGAGGACGGCCGCCCCCTCGCCCATCACGAACCCGTCCCGCGTCCTGTCGAACGGCCGCGACGCTGTCTCGGGCCGGTCGTTGCGGAGGCTCGTCGCCTGCAGCGCGCAGAAGCCCGCGACGCCGAGGGGGTTGATCATCGAGTCGGTGCCGCCCGCGAGCATGACGCGGCGGCGGCCCGCGGCGATGAGCCGGTACGCCGCGCCGATCGCGTCGGTGCCCGCGGCGCAGGCCGACACGTGGACGAGCGGCGGCGCGGCGAGGCCGAAGCGATGGCCGAGCGCGTGGACGCACACCTCCGAGGGCGTCTGCAGGAAGCCGAGCCGCGCGGCGAGGCCCTCGGGCAGCGCGAAGCCCGGGCGCCGGGCCGCCGCGAGGTGATCCATGTTGAAGAGCTCGAGCCCCACGCCGAGGCTCACGCCCGCGTCGGCGCGCGGCGCGCCGCTGCCCGCGCCGCCGGCGTCGAGCGCGAGCCCGGACGCCTCGAGGGCGCTCCTCGCCGCCGCGAGCGCGAACGCGACCTTTCGGTCGCCGAGCGGCACCTCGGCCGGCAGCGGGGCCTGCCCGGCGATGCGCGTGGGCAGGGTGGACGCGTCGAATACGGTGATGGGGCCGATCCCGCTCTTCCCGGCGAGGAGCGCGTCCGAGAACGCGTCGACGCGATCGCCGAGCGGCGACACGACGCCCATCCCGGTCACGACCACGGCGTGGCGCGCCGTCACGACGCCCTCCGGATCCAGCGGCTCTCCGCGGTGATCCCGTCGCGCCCCTCGAGGCGGTGCACGACCTCGACGGCGCCGCCCTCCCACGCGCGCGCGAGCGCGACGAGCGGCGACGCCGGCCCGAGCTCCGCTCCCTCGATCGGCGCGGCGACCGCGGCCGACGCGCCCACGACCGCGACCGTCTCGCGCTTCGCGGGCGCGCGGGCGAGCGGATCGAAAGGCGCGTACGCGACCTCGACCGACGCGAGCTCGCCCGCGATCCGCGCGCCCCGCTGCGCCGCGTGGTCCGCGCGCTCCAGGACGACCGTGGCCGACGCGTCGAGCAGCCGGTCCGCCGCCACCGGATCGTCGATGCGCCGCATGTGGTGCTCCACGAGGTAGTTGCGCTGGTGCGCCACCCCGACCACGAGCGCCACGTCGACCTCCCCGCGATCCAGCGCCAGCGCGGCCTCCTCGAGCGCGACGTAGAGCTGCCCCGCGCTCGGGTACAGCACGGCGTACGGCCCCTCGATCCCGAAGTTCGCGGCGACGTGGTAGGCGGGCATGTTGGGCAGGCAGCGGAACGCGAGCAGCGGGTGCGCGCGCGTGTACCCCTCGGCGCCGAAGCGCGCCGGGCTGAAGTCCCCGCGCTCGTCGAGCGAGCCCTCGAGCACGGGCGCGATGTCGCGCTCCAGGAACGGGATGTAGCCGACCGCGAGGTAGAGCCCGGTGCGCTCGCCCGGCAGCGACGCGGCGAGCCCCGCCGCCGCGAGCGCCCGCCCGGCGCTCACCACCGCGAGCGCGTCCTGCAGCCCGAGGTACTTCTTGCTCTTCTTCTCGCGCAGGAACGGCGACGGATCGCACGGCTCGCCGGGCAACAGCACGACGGACGCGAGGCCGGTCACGAGCGTCATGGCAGCCACACCTTGTCCGGGAGCTCGCGCGTCCACAGCGCGTAGAGGTAGCGGCGCTGCGCGTGCACCCGCTCCGAGTCGACCGCCCTCAGCATGAAGGTGAGCGTCGCCCGCATGCACTTCTCCCCGCGCACGTCGGCGCCGACCGAGACCTTGGCCGCCGCGTCCAGCGACTGCGCCAGCTCGGCGAAGAGCTCGACGCTGTCCCCCGGCTGGGCGGGGCGGTAGAACTTCGCCCTGTCGATCTGCGCGAGCAGCGCCCGCCGCGGCTCCTCCGACGGCCTGTTCTCCGTCACCTCGACGAGGAACCCGGCGAGCTGCGCCGCCGCCTCGACGAGCAGCGCCCCGGGGTAGATCGGGTAGTCGGGGAAGTGGTCGTGCAGGACCTCGTCGGTCAGGGTCACGGCCTTCAGCCCGCGCGCGCTGCGGCCAGGTTCCACGGCGGTGATCCGGTCGAGGAGGATGTAACGCATCAGGTCGTGCTGGCCCCGCGGGTCATGCTGTCCTCGGCGCCCCGGCGCGAGCGCCCGAGCCACGCCGCGAGCGCGCGATCGAGGACGAAGAACGTGAGCGCCGCCGCGGCCGCGACCAGCGCGAAGTACCGATCGTACCGCGGGAACGCCGCCTCCCAGCCCGCCCAGACGCGGTGCGAGAGGTTGACGTTGGGCCCGGGGGGCGTGAGCGCGCGCGTCAGCCCCACGAGGGCGAGCAGCGCCGCCGTCGCCTTGAGCCAGGCGCGCCGCGCGAGCCCCATCTCGCGCACCGCGAGCACGGCCACGACCGGGCAGAGCACGTGCGGCAGGAACGTGGTCAGGATGATCCCGCTCCCCGTCGCGATGTCGAGCAGCCACATCGGCGTCCCGAACGCGAGCCACAGCGCCGCGATCGCCGCGAGATCCGGCTTGGCGAGGAAGCAGCCGGCCGCGAGCAGGATCGGCGCGACGTTGCACATCCAGAGCAGGTCATACGGCGAGCCACGCCGCACGTGGTTGCCGCCGTGGACGACGAACGCCATCGCGGCGAGCCCGCCCATCACCCGGAGGCGGGACGAGGGCGCCGCCGCCATCAGAGCCCCCCGTCGACCATCATCGTCTGGCCGGTGACGTAGGTGTTCTCGAGCGCGAGCCACGCGGCGAGCGCCGCGACCTCCTCGACCTTGCCGAGGCGGCGGAGGCCGCAGTGCTTGAGGTACTCCGCGCGCAGGTCGTCCGGCAGCATGCGCGAGGCGCCCGCCTCGAGCACGCCGGGCGCGACGAGGTTCACGCGGATCCCGCGCTTCCCGAGCGACTTCGCGAGGCTGAGCGCAAGGCCGGACAGCGCCGCCTTCGACGCGGCGTAGGGCACCGGCGAAGGCACCGGCTTGATGCCGTCGACCGAGCCGAACAGGACGATGTTCCCGCCGCCGTCGAAGTGCGGGAGCAGGCTCCGCGCCGCCGCGAAGGCGCTCGTCACGTTGACGGTGAAGACGTCGGCGAACCCCTCGAACGAGACGTCCTCGATCGCGTCGAACACCGGCGGCTCGACCGACGACGTGCGCACCGCGCAGTGCGCGAACGCGTCCACGCCCCCGAGCCGCCGCGCGAGCGCGTCCGCCGCCTCCGCCGCCGCGCGCGGGTCGCCGAGGTCGACCTGGAGCGCCGTCGTCCCCGGGAGCGCGCGCAGCAAATCATCAGCAATTTCGCGCCCTTGCCTGTACGTGAACCCCACGCGCGCCCCCGCCCGCGCGAGCTCGGCGACCAGGGCGCGGCCGACCGTGCCCGAGCCGCCGAACACGACGCAGCGGCGCGGCCTCTCCGCCCTCCCCGCCGTCGCGCCGGCCATCACACGCCCCCGTCCACGACCACGGTGGCGCCGGTCATGTAGCCGTTGCGATCGGACACGAGGAACGCCGCGAGCTCGGCGACCTCGCGGAAGGTGCCGACGCGGCCGAGCGCGCAGTGCTTCAGGTAATCGGCGAGGCGGTGCTCGGGCAGGTTGCGGCCCACGCCGTCCTCGAGCAACCCGGGCGCGACGCACAGCACGCGGACGCCGTGGCGCGCGACCTCCTTGGCCATCGCCTCGGTCATCCCCTTGAGCCCGGCCTTGCTCGCGCAGTAGTGGATCGGCGCGTCGATCATCCGCACGCCGGCGAGCGACCCGATGTTCAGCACCACGCCGCGCTTCTTCCGGATCATCGACCGCAGCGCCTCGCGCGCGGTCAGGTACGCGCCCTTGAGGTTCAGATCGACGACGTGATCGAAGTCCTGCTCCTCGAGCAGCGCCATCGGCAGGTTCTGGGACACGCCGGCGTTGTTGACCAGCACGTCGACCCCGCCCCACGCCTCCTCGACCGCGCGCACCATCGCGCGCGTCGCGTCCGCGTCGAGCACGCTCGCCCGGAACGCGCGCGCCTCCGCGCCGCCGGCCGCGATCTCCTCGCAGAGGCGCCGGGCGCCCTCCTCGCTCTTCGCGTACGTGAACGCTACCCGGGCGCCGTGCCGCGCGAACGTCGCGCAGATCTCCCGCCCGAGCCCGCGCCCGCCGCCGGTGACGATCGCGCGCTTGCCGGCGAGGAGGCCAGTCACGTCTTGCCCCAGATCTGCGGCTCGCCGATGGGGCCCGCGTACCGCGGGTCCCTGTCGCGGTAGAGGTTGTTGTACGCGCAGCCGGGCATGAGCCGCCCGTCGGGGAGCGCGTAGTGGGTGCAGCACTTCTTGATGCGGTCGACCTCGAAGTTGTGCACGTCCATGAAGGCGTGGATGAACACGGTCTTCACGAGCCCCTCGCCGATGTGGAGCCGCTCCTCGAGCTCCAGGGCGCGCTCCTCCGGGTACATGAGGAAGATCGCCCGGCGCAGGACCTTCAGGATCCTGTCGCAGTCGGGGACCTGGCCCGAGCTCGTCCACATCTGGTCGATGGCGTCGCGCAGCGCTCCCTCGAACTCCTCGTCGGGGCGGATGGTGCCCCGGTTCGACAGGAGCTCGAGGTACCTGTCGAGCTCGAGGAACCTCGGGAACGGGATGAACTCGCCGTCGACCTTGAGCAGGTAGGTGAGCGCGAAGCAGCTCGGGTGCGAGCACGGCAGCGGCAGGAAATCGCTCTTCTTCAGGAGCCCTGTCTGCTCCTCGGCCGCGCGGACGACATCGGGGATCGTCATCACGTCGAGCGGATCGTGCGGCGCGAAGTGGGCGCCGCCGTAGCCGGTGTACGCCGCCGGCTGGAACGTGAGCGACAGGATGAAATCGTTGTCGTAGAGCAGCCGGATGCACTCGCCGATGCGGTCGTCGTTCACGCCGCGGGCCACGGTCGAGACGAGGGTCGTGCGCACGCCGGCCCGCTTCAGGTTGGCGAGCGCCTTCTCCCGCGCGGCGGCCTGGTCCCCTGCCCCGCGCAGGACCCGGAGCGCCGGGTTGCTGAGCGCGTCGAGCTGCAGGCTGACGTACACCTTGCGCCGGGCGAGCTCCTCGCAGAAGGCGTAGTCGCTCGCGCAGCGGAGCCCGTTCGTCGAGATCGAGACGCGCGCGATCTCGGTCCGCGCGCGGGCCATGTCGAGCAGCTCCAGGAACTGCGGGTGGAGCGTCGGCTCGCCGCCGGAGAGGTTGATCGTCTCGAGCGTCCCCTCCTTCGCCACGATGCCGTCGAGCACGCGCCCGAACTCCTCGCGCGTCATGTTGTAGTTGTGCCGGTTCTGCACGATGCAGATCGGGCACTCGAGGTTGCAATGGTTCGTGATCTCGATGATCGGCAGGCACGAGTGCTGCTCGTGATCCGGGCAGAGGCCGCAGTCGTCCGGACAGCCGCGCTCGACCGGCGTGGAGTACTCGAGCGGCCGGGATCCCTCCTTCACGTAGGTGAGCGACCTCAGGAACCAGTCGGCGTCGCCGGAGATCAGCGCCTCGCTCTGCCCGTGCGCCGGGCACTGCTTGCGCAGGTACACCTTGCCGTCGCGGAGGATCCTCACCCCGTCGACCGCCTTCTTGCACTGCGGGCACAGCCCCCGCGAGAAGGAGTGAAAGACCTCGCGGTCCTTCGCGTTCGGGGTGAACGTGAACTTGCGATCGACCAGCGGGAGCCTGGTGGTCATGACGGCACCTTGAGGATCGGGAGGGAGCGCCGGTTCTCCGGCGGCGCGGGCGCCGGCGCGAGGAGCGGGTGCGGCTCGGTCCGGCCCATGCGCGCGAGCATGTCCGGATCGGCGAAGCGCGCGTCGTTCTCGCGGTAAAGGACGTTGTACGAGCAGGTCGGGATGTTGCTGCCGTCGACCTCGGGGACGCCGATGCTGCACTTCATGACGCGGGCGACGTCGAAGCTCTCTTCATCCATGTGAGAGTGGATGTAGATCGCCTTGGTCGCGCGCTCGGCGATCTTCTGCCGCTGCGCCATGGGCAGCGGCTTGCCCGGGGGGAACATCTCCCGGAGCAGGCGCTTCAGCGTCCGGAGCAGCGCCTCGCTCTCGGGCAGCCGGTCCGGGTCGGCCCAGAGCTCGTCCATGGCGGTCCGGAGCGCCTCTTCCACGGGCTCCCGGGGCTGGATGTAGAGCGAGTCGCCGAGCAGCTCGAAGAGCTTCTCCCGGCCCATGAAGCGCGCGAACGGGACGAACCCACCGCCGTCGAGCGCGAGCAGGTAGCAGATCGAGTAGCAGTGCGGGTGGGCGAGCGGCGAAGGGACGAAGTCGCGCGCGGCGATCGCGCCGCCTGTGTGCTCCTCGAGGAGCCGGTGGAGATCGGGCGTGGTGATGCGCGCCGTGCGGTCGAACCCCGCGCCCCCCTGCCCCGTGAACGTGAGCGTGTGGAGCTCGAGCGACACGATGTTCGGCTTCCGCATCATCAGGTCGAAGAGCTTGCCGAGGTCCCTGTCGTTCAGGCCGGCCGCGATGGCGGGCAGGAGCGTCGTCGTGACGTCGTGCTTCTCCAGGAGCTCGAGGGCCTCGAGCTTGGCGCGCACGGTGTTGGCCCCGAGCATCCGCTGGTCGACCTCGGGATCGAAGGTGTCGAGCGACAGCACGATGCGCGCGTCCACGGCGGCGAGCTCGCGGACGTAGGCCTCGTTCCGCAGCTTGAGCCCGTTGGTCGAGACGGTGAGTCGGCGGATGCCCGCCTCGGACGCCATCCGGAGCAGCTTCGGGAGCTCGGGGTGCATCGTGGGCTCGCCGCCCGTGAAGTTGATGATGTCGAGCTCGTCGTGCTGGGCGCGCAGGTGGCCGAGGATCGCCGCGAACTCGCGCTCGCTGAGCTGGTGCGCCCCCTCGTTCTTGTTGACCGTGTAGCAGATGGGGCAATCGAGGTTGCACGCCGACGTGATCGGGACGACCGGCATGTACACCTTCTGCTGGTGCGAGGCGCACGGGCCGCAGTCGAAAGGACAGCCGCTCCGCACCGCGTGGATCTCGCCGCGCGGCGGCGTGTGCGGCGCGACGAACGAGAGCGCGTCGAGGTACCACTCCACGCTGGAGGCGACGAGCACGCGCTGGTGGCCGTGATCCCGGCAGAACTTGTCGAAATATACGGCCCCACCAGAAAACTGGATCTTGGCGTCGACGGCCTGTTTGCACGTCTTGCAGAGGCTCTTCGTCGACGAGTAGTAGACGTGCTCCGTCGGCTGTCGCTGGCTCGCCGTCCCCGTTCCGCAGGTCACCACGGTCGACATGGCGACCAGAAGTACCTGGGCTGGTCGGGCAACGCAACGCTCGGCCTCCCGGCGCTGGCGCCGCGCGCGCCCCGCGCTCGCGCGGCGTCGCGGGGCCATTCCCCCGCGCGTGAATTCGTGTCTAGCCTCGCCGCATGCTCCGAGTCGCCGCTCCCCTCCTCGTCATCGCGCTCGCCGGCTGCGGCGGGGCCGCGAGCCCGCCGCCGCCGGTCGAGCCCACGCCGCCGCCGGTCGTCACCACGCCCGAGCCCGAGCCCGAGCCGCCGCTGGACGACGCGCCGATGCTCGATGTCGTCTCGGCGCAGCCCACCGAGATCCTGCTCGACGGCAAGCCGATCGGGACGACGCCGATCTCGGGGCGCAAGGTCCCGCCCGGCACGCACGAGGTCACCTTCGTGGATCCGGAGCGCGGCAACCGCACGATGATGGTGACGCTCGAGCCCGGCGACGCGAAGACGGTCCAGTCGGACCCGCCGCCCTCCATCAGGGAGAACGCCGGCGACGCCAAGGGCGAGAAGCCCGAAGAGAAGAAGTAGCGCCGGCCCCCGCGGCGTCGCCGGTCCTGCGCAGCGCCAGCGCCGCGAGCAGCGCGACCCCCCACGCGAGGCCGTAGGCGGCCGCGGGGGACAGCCGCCCGAGCCCGACGCGCAGGGCGACGAAGAACGCGGCGAAGCCGAGCAGGCCGCGCGCGAAGCCCGCCAGCAGCGCCACGGTCGCGGCCGCGCCGTGCCGGGGCAGGGTGAAGCTCGGCAGGACGTTGCCGGCGATCGGGACGGCGAGCAGCAGGCCGCTGAGGCCGGCCGGCGCGACGCCGGCGGTGCGCAGGATGAGCCAGGCCATGGCCATCGCGGCGATGACGCGGCACGCGAGCTCGACGCGCGGGATGGTCACCGCGGCCGCCGCCAGGGGCAGGCGCGGCATGGCGAGCGCGCCCAGGAGGGGCGACAGGAGCGCCGCGGCGCAGACCGCCGGCGGGGGGAGCCGCAGCGCGAGCAGCGCCGCCCCGAGCGACAGGAACGCCGCGTTGGCCGCGAGCAGCGCGGCGCCCCAGCGCAAGCGCGTCGCGCACCAGGCGAAGCAGAGCACGTGGGCGATCGTGGCCGGCAGGCACGCCAGCGTCGCGAGCGCGATCGCGCTCACCTGCGCCGGCGGCTCCTGCAGCAGCACGAAGCCCGTGATCGAGCCCGCGATCATCGGCATCCCGGCGAGCGTGCCGCCCACCGCGTGGCCGAAGCGGCGCGCCGCCAGCGACGACGCCAGCACGGCCGCGCCCACGAGCGCGAGCTTCAGCAGCACGCGGTCCCGGCCGTCGATCGAGCGCGCCGCCGCGCGCGGTGTTTCAGCGTGTTCTTGCGATGACCGGCCATCGAGCCTACGGCCCGAGATCGCACAGGATGGCCGTGTTCGCCAGGCCGGTCACGCGTGGGGCGCGGTGATGCCCTGACCCAGGCCGCCGTCGACGGGCAGCTCGACGCCCGTGGTAAAGGTCGCGTCGAAGGCCAGGAACAGCGCCGCGCGGGCCACCTCTTCGGGCGTCCCGATGCGCTTCATGGGGGTGATCTCGCGGCCCTCCTGCGCGAAGGCGGCCAGGACCTCCGCGGAGGCGCCCGCGACGCCCATGGTCGGCGTCTCGATGAACCCGGGGCTCACCGCGTTCACGCGGATGCGCCTCGGCAGGAGCTCGGCGGCGAAGCCCTGCGCGAACGCGCGGAGCGCGGCCTTCGACCCGGCGTAGACGCTCATGCCGGGGTTGCCCCCCTCGTTGGCGATGGACGTCGTGACGACGATCGATCCGCCGTCCCGGATCATGGGAGCCAGGCGCTGCATCGCGAAGAACGCGCCCTTCGTGTTGACGGCGAAGGTCGCGTCGTACGAGGCCTCGGTCACCTGACCGAACGGCTCCAGGCTCGCCACGCCGGCGTTGACGAACAGGAAGTCGATCTCGCCGAGCCTGTCCTTCACGATGGCGCCGAGCGCGCCGATGTCCGCGAGGCTCCCCGCGTCGGAGCGCACGACGTGCGCCCCGCGGCCGAGCTCGCGCCGCGCCGCCTCGAGGTTCCGCTCGTTCTGGCCGGTGAGCAGCACCTCGGCGCCTCCGTCGAGGAGCGCCTTGACCGTGGCGAGCCCCATGCCGTGGGTCCCGCCGGTGACCACTGCCTTCTTCCCTGCATAGCTCTTCATGGCATGTCCTTTCTGCGATGAGGCGAATCCAACGAACCTGACGGTTCCAACGGACCTGACGAACCCGACGAATCAGGCCCCTTCACGCAGCACCTTGATGAGCGCGGCCGGAGACTCGTCACCGAGGCCCGCGGCCACGCCCTTCTCGAAGAGCCCCGCGGCGAACGCCGGAATCGCGCCGTCGATCCTCGCTTCCCGCGCCTGCCGCATGAGGATCTCGACGCCTCGCGCGCAGGTGTCCAGCGAGCTCTCCGAGCCATAGTAGGCCCCGCCCTGGATCACGTTGGCGTCGTGCTTGACCATCGCGCCGATGGCCGGAGCGACGTCGGCCAGCATCGAACCGAGGTCGGCCACGCGCAGGCCCTCCTCCTCGCAGATGCGGGCGCCGTGATAAAAGCCCAGGAGGCCCATGAACAGGTGCGAGAGGAACGCGAGGTCCAGGGCCGACGCCGCGCCCACGTTCTGACCGAGGTAAGGCACGGCGCCGGCCATCTTCTCGAGGAGCGGCTTGCTCTTGTCGTAGGCCGTGGTCGAGCCCGAGACGAGGATGGTGCTCTCGGGCTTCCCCATCTGGCTCGGGACAGCCAGGATCGCGCCGTCGAGGTAGTCGACGCCCCGCTCCTTCGCCCACGCCTCCCCGCTGCGGGCGTCCTGCGGGGTGCCCGTGCTGAGCTGGACGAGCACCTTGCCGGCGAGGGCGGCGGCGACCTCGCCCGGCTCCAGCAGGCGGTGTGTCGCCCGGTAGTCGGCGACGCAGACCACGGCGACCGGGCTCGCCTGCGCCGCCTCCGCCACGCTCGCCGCCGTCGCCGCGCCCTCCGCCACGAGCGGCTCGGCCTTCTCTCTCGTCCGGTTCCAGACGGTGACGCGCGCGCCGCGCTGGAGCAGCGCCCGCGCCAGCGCGATGCCCATGGGACCGAGACCGATGATCGAGACGTCACGCATACGATGTCCTCCGTTCGCGCCCCCGCGATGGATGGGGGGCGCTCGTGCTCGCCATGGGTGCGGCCCGCGCGCCCCGCCGTCGCGCACGTTCGGACGCGCGCAGAGCACGTTCGGACGGCCGTGGCGCGCAGCGCGGCGCCGTTGGATACTCGGGGGGCGATGCAAGCCCCCCGCACGCAGGAGCAGGCCGCGGGCGCGCCCCGGCCCCGCCTCGGGATGCGCCTGGAGGTCCTCACGACCCCGGCCGGCGTTGTCTCGCTCGAGGCCGCGGACGACCACCGGCTCCGGGTCCACGCGGGGTCGCCGGTCCGCGGGTGGTGCGGCGCGCACCGGTTCGTCTACACGCGCGGCGACGTCGACGTCCTCCCCGCCGGGTACTCGGACGTCTGGGAGGAGCAGGACGCGGGCACCTCGCTCATCCTGCGCCTGTCCCCTTCCCTCCTTCGCCGCGCGGCCGAGGACATGGGGCGCAACCCCGACACGGCCGGCCTCGATCTGCGCCACCAGCTCAGGGATCCGCAGGTCGAGCACATCGCCTGGGCGCTCGACGCCGAACGAGTGGCCGGGTATCCGAGCGGGCTGCTCTACACGGAGAGCCTGGGCCTCGCGCTCGCCGCGCACCTGCTCGGCCGCGCCCCGGCGCCGAGCCGGTCGCCGCGCGGGCTGTCGAAGCAGCAGCTACGGCGCGTGACGGCGTACATCGAGGAGCACCTCGATCAGCGCCTGTCCCTGGAGCGGCTCGCCGGCGTCGCCGAGATCAGCGCCTCCCACCTCAAGACCCTGTTCAAGCGATCGACCGGCCTGCCGGTGCACGAGTACGTCGTCCAGCGCCGCGTCGAGCGCGCCAGGGCGCTGCTGCTGCGCGGCGATCTGCCGGCCAGCCAGGTGGCGATCGAGGCGGGGTTCGCGCACCAGAGCCACATGGCGCGGTGCATGCGCCGCGTCCTCGGCGTGACCCCGACCGCGCTGGCGGGCCGCTCGCCCGCCCGCTGATCACCGCTTCACCGCGCCCGTCGCGCGCCGTCGAGCGCGCCAGCATCCTCCTCGTCCAGGCGGGCCAGCTTGTCGGGGTTGCGCACGATGTAGATGTTCGTCGCCGCGCCGTGCTCGTCGTAGGCGAAGGACACGCAGGCCGCGACCGCGCCGTCCTTCCGCAGGACGACGCCCCGCGCTCCGTTGATGTCCGTCGCGTCCCACGCGTAAGGGCTCCAGTACTCGCGGAGCGCGCGGCCGATGAAGTCGAGCACCTCGTCCTTGCCCCGCAGCACATGCAGGACGGTGGCGACCTTGCCGCCCCCGTCGGCGCAGAGCTCGATGTCGTCCGAGAGCAGCGCCGCGAGGTGGTCGGTGCCGCCGCTCGCGACGGCCGCCTGGAAGGCCTCGAGCAGCCGCTCCTGCCTGTCCAGCGGGGTCGTGTGCCGCGCCTTCGATTGCGCGATGTTGGCGCGCGCCCGCGAGACCAGCTTGCGACACGCGCCCTCCTGGATGCCGAGCGCCGTCGCGATCTCCGGATACGGCACGTCGAAGACCTCGTGGAGCAGGTACGCCGCCCGCTCCTTCGGGGCGAGGCGCTCGAGCACCAGCAGAAAGGCCGTCTGGAGCGACGACGCCAGCGAGAGCTTCTCGCCGGGATCGGGCTCGGCCGCGGCCTGGATGGGCTCGGGCAGCCACGCGCCCACGTAGTCCACGCGCGCGTGGCGGGCGGACCGCAGGAGATCGATGCACCGGCGCGTGCAGAGGGTCGTGAGCCAGGAGGCCGGGTTCTCGATCGCGCTCCTGTCGGCGCTCTGCCACTTCAGGTACGTGTCCTGCACCGCGTCCTCGGCCTCCGCGCGCGAGCCGAGGATGCGGTACGCGAGGCCGAGGAGCATCGGCCTCGCGGCCTCGAACGCGGAGGCGTCGTCGCGGGGATCCATCTCAGTGCCCTGACACCTGGATGCGGTTCCACAGGTTGATCATCGCCACGGCGGCGGTCAGCGCGCCGATCTCCCGGTCGGAGAAGTGTTCCCTGAGCCGCGCGCGGAGCGCCGCGTAGTCGGTCCGCCGGTCGAGGACGGTCAGGGCCTCGGTCCAGGCGAACGCGGCCCGCTCACGCTCGCTGAAATCGCGGACGTGCTCCCAGACGATCACGCGGTCGAGCCTGTCGTTCGTCTCGCCGTCCTGCCGCGCGTCCCTCGTGTGCATCTTCACGCAGAAGGCGCACTGGTTGATCTGCGAGGCGCGGAGCTGCACGAGGTGGATCAGCTTCCGGTCGAGGCCGTACCCGTCGATCACCTTGTGCACGCCGGCCAGCGCCTGCAGCACGTCCGGGATCGCCTGCTCGTACTTCACGGGGGATTGCTCGCTCATCGTCGTTCTCCTTGTCCTGGGCCGTTCGGCCCTCCCCCTGACGACGATCCAGCCTTCCCGTCTGTGACGTCTGACCGACACGCGTGCTCGCCGATCAATAATTTCGCTTTCACACGAATTTTACACCAATCCATCGAGAGCTCGCTGCGAGGAGCGCCGGCTGGGGAGCCCAGCGCGCCGCGAGCGCGACCCCTCTGCCACCCGAGCGCCTTCCGGTTACCCTGGTGAGATGAGCCTGGCAGCCTTCCTGTTGCGGATCGATCCCCGAGACGATGTGGCCGTCGCCGTGCAAGGCCTGGCGGCCGGCGATCCGGTGGCCGACGCGATCACCGCCCGTGTCGAGATCCCCGCCGGACACAAGGTGGCGCTGCGCGCGGTGGCCGCCGGCGAGCCGGTGCGGAAGTACGGGTGGCCGATCGGGCGGGCGACGGTGGACATCCAGCCGGGCGACCACGTGCACACGCACAACCTGGCCACCGCGCTCTCCGGCCTCGACACCTACGCCTACGAGCCCACGACCCCGGAGCCCCTTTCCGCCACCGAAGGCCGCACCTTCATGGGTTACCGGCGGAAGAACGGCCGGGTGGGCACCCGCAACGAGATCTGGATCCTGTCGACGGTGGGCTGCGTCTCGCGCACCGCCCAGAAGGTGGCCGCCGAGGCGGACAGACGCTTCAAGGGCCGGGTGGACGGGGTCTACGCGCTCACCCACCCCTTCGGCTGCTCCCAGCTGGGGGGCGACCTCGAGGCCACCCGCCGGATGACCGCGGCCCTGGCAGGCCACCCGAACGCGGGCGGCGTGCTGATCATCGGCCTGGGCTGCGAGAACAACCAGCTCGGCCTGCTCCTCGAGAGCGCCCCGCACCTCGATCGCGAGCGCCTGCGGTCCTTCACCGCCCAGGCGGCCGAGGATGAGATCGAGGCCGGCCTCGAGGCCGTCGAAGCGCTGGTCAGGATCGCCGAGCAGGACCGCCGCGAGCCCTGCCCCGCCTCCGACCTGGTGATCGGCCTCAAATGCGGCGGCTCGGACGGCTTCTCGGGGCTGACCGCCAACCCGCTCGTGGGCCGCATCGCCGACAAGGTCTGCGCCGCCGGCGGTTCGGCCATCCTGACCGAGATCCCGGAGATCTTCGGCGCCGAGCGCCTGCTCATGGCCCGCGCCGAGAGCGAGGCGGTCTTCGCGGACGTCGTCGGCGTGGTGAACGACTTCAAGAGCTACTTCATCGCCCACGGCGAGCCGGTGTCCGAGAACCCCTCGCCCGGCAACATCGCTGGCGGCATCACCACGCTGGAGGAGAAGTCCCTGGGCGCGGTGCAGAAGGCCGGCCGCGCCCCGGTGACCGAGGTGGTCCGCTACGGCGGGCAGATCCGCGGCAAGCCGGGCGTGGCTCTGCTGGAGGCCCCCGGCAACGACGCTGTCTCGTCCACGGCGCTCGCCGCCTCCGGCGCGACGGTGATCCTCTTCACCACCGGCCGGGGCACGCCGCTTGGCTTCCCCGTGCCGACCCTCAAGCTCGCCACCAACTCCAGCCTGGCCCAGCGCAAGAAGCGCTGGATCGACTTCGACGCCGGCCGCGTCGCCTCGGGCGAATCCATGGACGCGACCGCCGACGCCCTGATGGACCTGGTGCTGGCCACCGCCTCGGGCCGCCCGACGCGCGCCGAGGAGAACGACGAGCGCGAGATCGCGCTCTGGAAGCGGGGCGTCACCCTCTGAGCCTGGAGCGCCGCCCGGGGGCCGCGCTCGGCCTCGCTCCGCCGCACGTCGAACGGCCCGCCCAGGACCGCTGGAACGTTAGGTCACCTCGTGGCGAGCGGTCTTGATCCGGAGAGGCTCGATCTGGAGCGGCTCGATCTTGCCGACGATGAAGAGGTAGCTGAACGCGCCGAGCAGGCAGAAGCCGCCCGCCACGACGAGCGGGATCGTGAACGAGCCCTTGGTCACCGAGACCATCACGCCGGTGAACGTCGTGATGACGATGCCGGCCAGGTTCGACGCAAAGTTCTGGATGCCGCCGATCGAGGCCACGTGGCGCGGCGTGGGCGCGACGTCGCCAGGAAGGGACCAGACGCTGGCGCCGGCGAACGCGAGGCTCGAGTACGAGATGCCGAAGAGGATGAGCATCAGCGTCACGTTGGACGTCAGTGACGACAACGTGATCACCGACGACACGAGCATGCCGCCGACCATGCAGGTCTTGCGCGCGGCGGTCAGGCTCCAGCCGCGGCGATAGAGCGCGTCGGAGACGAGGCCGCCGATCCAGCCGCCCGGGATCGCCATCAGCGCGGGGACCATGCCGAGCGTACCGAGCGCCTTGAGCGAGAAGCCGCGCGTCTGCACGAGATAGCTCGGGAACCACGTGATGAAGAAGTAGTTCGTGAAGTTGAGGCAGAAGAAGCCGAGCATCATGCCCCAGAGCGTGCGATTGCGGAAGAGCGACGCCCACGACACGTAGTTCTGCGCGTCCCTGGCGGGCGCTGCGTGGACGACGTCGACCTCGCCCGTCATGTCGCCGTGGGAGGGGCTGCGGTAGATGATGACCCAGCCGAGGATCCACACCGCGCCGAGCAAGCCCGTGATGATGAAGGCCGCCTTCCATCCGAGCGTATCGACGATGAGGGCGACGAGGGGGATCGACAGCGCCGAACCGACGCGCGCACCGCTATCGAAGATCCCCGTCGCGAGCGCGCGCTCGCGCGGCTTGAACCACTGGCTCACCAGCTTGGCGCAGGCCGGGTAGGCGCCGGCCTCGCCGGCGCCGAGCAGCAACCGGCAGCCGAACATGGCCGCGACGCTCGACGCGCCGGCCGTGGCCACGGTGAAGAGCGACCACCAGCCGACGGCGATCGGCAGCGCGATACGCCCCCCGACACGGTCGATGAACCAGCCGAACGGCATCTGCATGAGCGCGTAGGTCCAGAAGAAGCCGCTCATGATGAGGCCCATCTGGGCAGGGCCGATGCCGAGCGCCTTCTCTATCTCGGGCGCCGCGACCGCCAGGTTGGCGCGATCGATGTAGTTGAGGGCGACGGCGAGAAAGCACAGGAGAAGCACGACCCAACGCATCTTTCTCATCTGCATGTCTCCTTGGCGGGCCGTGTGTGGCAGCCTCACACGCTCATGCGGGCACGGTTGCGCGGAGCGACGCGCGCAGTCGAGGTTGCTCGAGGTTCAAGCCGAGCTCGCGGGCGAGCTCGATCACCGGACCGAAGCGCCGTCGCTTCTTCTCGGCGTGGTTGCGCGCGATGTCGGAGAGCCGGTGATCGAGGAACGGGTTCTCGAAGCGCTCGCGCACCTCGTCGAGGTAGGCGCGCGCGGCGGCGCCCTTGCCGAGCGCATCGAAGACGGGCACCACCTCGTCGCGCCAGAGCGCCTCGAGCTCGGGGCGCAAGGCCGGATCGCGCATCGCGCGCCGCGTGTTCTCGTCGGCGGGGCGCCCGTCCGTCTGCCAGCGCTCGGCGAGGTAGGTGTGCCCGAGGTTCAAGAGCAGCAGCTTCAAGCGCTCGTAATGGGGCAGGTCGTCCGTCACGATCATCGCTTCATGCCGGCACGGCAGCACCATGCCCTCGCGCCGCTCGATCGCCCAGAGCGCGTAGGGCTCGGCGATCGCGCCGACCGGGCGGATCGGCTCGGAGACGATCCGGTCGACGAGCGAGTTCACCCAGACGCACGTGTGCTCGACGTAGCGCAGGAAGGCGGCATCGGCGCCCCACTGGCGCGCGACGCCGGCGACGAGCGCGCGCAGCGTGTCGCCGTTGTTCGACACGAGCTCGCAAGGCAGCAGCGTGAGCGGCGCGCCGCCCGCCTCGAAGCGCGCGCGCAAAAGGACGACGAGCTTCGCGACGAACCCGCGCGGCACGCCCGCGCCGGGCGCGAGCAACGCCGCCGTGTCCTCGGGAAAACAGGCGTATCCGCTGTCGCTCGTGTTCGAGAGCACGACGCGCGCATCACGCGCGAAACGCTCGCGCACGAGCGGCCAGTCGGTGTTCGCGTCGAGCGCTTCCGTGATCGAGCTGCACTCGATCGTCGCGTCGACGACCTCCTGGCGGCGCAGCCCGCGGATCCGCACGGGGTAACGCCCCTGTACGCGCAGCGCGTCGATGCGCGCGCGGCTCTCGGGGTTCGATGTGGTCTGCACCACGGTGACCGTCCCGAGCGCGTCGCCGGCCTGAAGCGCCTCCGAGATGAAGAAGTCCGCGTGAGCCTGCAAGAACCGGCTCGTGCCGAACTGGAGAATCGGATTGCCCATGTCAGTTGCTCCGGCGGCTCGGTCGGCGCGCGCTCACGACACGCCGACCATGATCTTGGAGGTTCGACCGGGGCAGGCAGCCCAGTCGGCGAGCGCGTCGGGCACGCCCTCGATGGGGATCGATCTCGAGATCAGGAGGTTCGGGTCGAACGTGCGCCGCTCGAAGAAGGCGATCACGTCCGAGAACTCGCTCAGGCAGTTGCGCGAGCCGAGGATGTCGAGCTCCTTCATCACGAACAGCTTGGTCTCGTAGCTCACCGGCTCTTTGCCGTACCCGATGTACACGACGCGACCGCAGAACTTCACCCACTCCACCGCGTTGCGGTACGTCGCCGTCGCGCCCACGGCCTCGATCACGACGTCCGGCCCGTCGCCGTTCGTCAGGTCCATCACGCGCTCGCGCGCATCGGCGTTCGCGAGCACCGCCTCGCGCGCGCCGAGCGCCCTGGCGAGCGCGAGCTTCTCGTCCTGCGTGTCGAGCGCGATCACGCGCGCGCCGCGGCTCACCGCGCCGGCGATGGCGCCGAGCCCGACGCCGCCGCAGCCCATCACCAAAACGGTCTCCTCGGCCTCGACGCGCCCCCGCGCCGCCGCGTGAAAGCCGACCGAGAACGGCTCGACCAGCGCGAGCTCCGTGAGGTTCAACTTCCGTGACGTGAAGAGCTTCTGGTACGGCACGGCCACGAGCTCGGTCAGCGCGCCGTCGCGCTGCACGCCCATGGTCTTGTTGTCGCGGCAGGCGTTGCGCCGCCCCGCGCGGCACGAGGGACACACGCCGCACGCCGTGTACGGCGTGAACGTGACGTCGGTCCCGACGCGCCAGTCCGCCTCGACGCCGGAGCCGAGCTCCACGATCGTGCCGGCCACCTCGTGACCCAGCACCCGAGGGTACGTCACCATCGGGTTCTTGCCGAGGAACGTGTTCAGGTCGGAGCCGCACAGACCGACCCGCCGCACGCGGATCAACACCTCGTCGTGCGCCGGCTCAGGCTCGCGGATCTGGGTCACCTGCGCAGCCGACGGACCCGTGATCGTCAGGGCTTTCATGCTGTCATTGCCTCACCGAGCGACTTGGTTCATTCGCGGCTTTCACGGCGCGCTCCGCAGCCGGGGCCGCTTCGTTACTGCAACAGAGAAAACACAGCGGCACGTCGACTGGCAGGAGCCGAGGCGACGTGGTGTTTCTTCACGAGCCGTGCGTGGGGCCGCAGGCGCCCCCGCCGTGGCGTTCGGGACGCCCCTGTTCAGGGATGACGCGCATAGAATCTCAGTGCGTTCTTGAACATCACCTTGTCACGCGCCTCCTGACCGAACTCCTTGAGGTAGAGCTCGGCAACCTCGATCTGCGAAGCGAGGCTGCCACCCATGTCGACCACAGGCCAGTTGCTGCCCCAGATCAGCCGGTCTTCGCCGAAGGCCTTCATCAGCACGTCGAAGTGGGGCTTGTACGCCGCGACGTCGGTCGGCGCCTTCCAGGGATCGTCCTCGGTGGCGGCCGGGTTGTACATGTCGAAGAACGACGAGAACTTGATGTAGATGTTCGGGTGCTTGCCCAGCCGCTCCATCGCATCGACCCAGGCCGGATCCGGCGTCGCCCCTTTCGCGCCCGCGAGGTGGTCGATGATGATCCGGAGCCTGGGCACCGCGGTCGCGAGCGCCTCGACCTTGTCCTTCGGGTTCAAGGTGCCGCGGCTGATGATGTCGAGCGTCATGCCCTTGGCCGCGAGCTCCTCCAGCGAGGCGAGCTGCTTCTGGTCGAGCGTCAGCTTCGGGCTCCAGAGGAAGCCGCGGATGCCGACCACGCGCGGGTCCGCGGCGAGGCGCGCCAGATCGGCGCTGAAGGTCGGCGAGCCGATCTCGAGCTGCGCGACCAGGAACTTGAAGAAGCCGTTGCCCTTCATCATCTCGAGGACCTTGAGGTTGTCCTCGACGACGGGGCTGGCCTCGACGACGCCGGTGCCGATGATGCCATTCTGCTTCGCGATGGCCTCGTACTCCGCGGGCAGCACGTCGCGGTAAATCGGCTTCTGCTTGGCCTCCGGCCAGACGACGCCGCCTGGCCGCGTGACCTGGTAGAGATGGATGTGCGTGTCGAGGATCGGGCCGCGCTGCTCCGCCGGCACGGCCAGCGGGGGCGCCGCTTTGCTCGTGTCGTCCGCCGTCTCCGGCGTCGGCGCGGTGGTCGAGGAAGACGACGCGCACGCCGCGAGCGGCGAGAGCGCCATCGTCAGGCACAACGTGGCGAAGTTCGCTTTGATGCTCGTGAGCATTTTCAGGTGGAGCCTTTCGGAGTCGGTGCCGGACTCGATCCCGAGAGCGAAGGTGCCGGCACGCATGACGACCGCCTCAGGGCAAAGCCGACGTATTGTTCTCGATGAGACAGTTCACATCACATCAACCGCAAGGTGACAGCGCTACTTGCTCAGCTCTTCGATGGCCGCGGCGAGCTCCGCGGGGGGCAGCGCGTCGGCGGCGCGCCAGGGCGGCATGCGCAGCGGCGAGGTCGCGGGCTCCTGCAAGCGATGGATGGCCCGGTCCTTCATTTCTCGCGACATGCCGTCCAGGTTCTTCACGTTGAACGCGGCGCGGCTCAGCGCCGGGTTCCCGCGACCGTCGTGGCAGCGCGAGCAGAGCTGCGTGAGCACGGCGCGCCCGCTCGCCCCCGGCGGCGGCACCAGGCCGAGCTTCACCTTCGCGTCCTCGGAGAAGAGGTCGCGCGGGTCGAGGAGGGATTCTCGCGGGGCCGCGCCCATCACCACGTCGAGGTAGGACCTGGTCCGCTCCGCGCGCAGCGCAGGATCCGTCACGTCCGCGAGCGGGTAAGGCACCGAGATCGAATCACCCGCCAGCGACACGGCGAACTGCTTCTCCCAGGTCGGGCTCGACGGGCCGGCCTTGATCTCGGCCTCGATGCGCGGGTCGAACACGTTCGGCTGCGCCGCCTGGCCCTCGGCGACGAGCAACGCCTCGAGCTGCGCGCCGCTGCCCTCGTCGAGGGCATTCTGGATGGTCGCGATGGGGATGCCGCCGTACTGCGTGTCGCGCGCGTGCGCTTCCACGAACTGCGCCGTGAGCACCCGATCGGACTCCGTGCGCTGCACGAAGCGCTGCGGGAACCAGTGCAGCCAGGGGAACTCCAGCTCCTGCATGCGCAAGATCTTCGTCGTGCCGTGGCCGCCGGGCTGGTGGCACGAGCGACAGTCGAACGACGTATTCTCGACGTCTTCCTCGCTGTAGACGCTGAACGCGGTCCAGCCGTGCTCTATCTCCTCGGTGAGCAGGCTCGCGAGATCGCAGCTCCCGTCGTAGTCACACTGCCGCTCGAACGTGAGCAGGTAGAAGTTGTAGTCGCCGCTCGAGAGGTCGCGGCTCACGATCTCGACGAAGGGCTCACCACGAACGAAGCCGATCGCGGTCATTTCAGCCGGCCTTTCGCGCATCTCGGTCACGCGCGGAAAGACGATGATGCGCGGATTGATGGCGGAGACGGCCCGCTTCACGAGCGAGGTGGAGTTGCCGGTGAGCGCGAAGGCGCGGCTCTCGTCGAGGTTCGCGACCTCGAGCAAGCTGGCGAAGTCGGTGATGTCCGGTCGCGGCGTGGCGCACACCGCCTGGAAGAAGCTATCGCCGCGCGGCGTGGCGCAGAGCGCGCGGAGCTGCGCCTCGCGTGTGGGTAGGGCCAACAGCTCCGGGTCGGGAGCGCTCACGGGCGGCAGCGTGTCCCAGTCGACCGCCGCCTGGTCCGTCGCCATCTCCTCGCCGATCTCGCCGACGCACGCCGGCAGCAGCAGCGAAACCAAGCACAGCCTCGGAAGGTGCTTCATGACGGCCTCCTGCGGCGGGCGCCGATCGCCATCGAGCTGGCCACGAGCGCGAAGGCCAGGAGCGGCGCGCGACCGTCGGAGGGCCCGCCCCCCGCGCTGCAGCCCAGGCCCAGGAAGCCTCCGGCCTCGCTCGGCGCCGGCTGGTCCTCGCTCGGCTCCGCCTCGACGGTGCCGTCCAGCTGCTGCACGTAGGCGATGAGCTGCCCGAGCTCGGCTTCGCTGAGCCCGCTGGTGAAGGCGTGGCGATCTTCGGGGTTGGCCGTGACGAGGACGTCGCGCAGCGTCGGCGCCGAGCCGTCGTGCAAGTACGGCGCCGTCTCCCACACGCCGTTCAACGTCGGCGTGTCGATGCCGAACAGCGGCTCACCGGCGCGCAGCCCGGAAGACGGCTTCACGGTGCCGACGTCGTGCAGCTTGCCACGCGCGCTGTCGGTCCCATCGGGACCCGTGTGGCAGAAGCCACAACCCAGGCGCTGGAAGATGGCGCGGCCCGCGACGCCGTCCTCGGTGAGCGAGCCGTCGGCGTTGCGGAAGGGGCTCGGGCGGTACGTGTCGAGCGAGCCGAGGAACGCCGCCAGCGCATCGAGCTCGGGGCTCAGCCCGGCCTTCTTGTCGCCGCGCGGCGTGGCGACGGTGCCCGTGGCGAGCTGCTCGGCGCCGAGGAAGCCCTTGCCGCCGAACAGGTCGCGGATGTTGTCGTCAGCGTCCTGGATCTCGTCGAAGCTGCCGCTCCAGTTCGTGTTGCCGTGGCCCGTGCCGCGCCGTCCGACCAGCGAGACGGTGTTGCGAAGCCCCTCCCCCACGCTGCCGAAGTCCCAGACTCGCCCGTCCTCCGCGCCGTCGAAGTGACACGACGCGCAGCTGATGTAGCCCTGATCGCTCATGCGTATGTCGGCCGAGTTGAAGAACAGCTGCTTTCCGCGCAAGACCTGCGCGTCGAGCCTCTCCGCGGCGACGGTCGGAATGTCGGCCAGCTTCTTGGTGATGAGATCGTGCGAGCTGACGATGTCGGCGACGTCGTAGACCGCCACCGTGCGGCTGAGCGATGCGTGGACGAACAGCCTGTCGGTCTCGGTCAGCGCCAGGCCGCGCGGCGCAAATCCCGTCTCTTTCAGCGCGGTCACGAACTCGCCCGTGTAGGCGTCGCGGACCTCCACCAGGGCCGAGCCGGCGACGCTGACGAACGCGTAGTCGCCGAGCGGCGTGAACACGACCTGGTTGGGCAGGTTGCGGTCGTCCAGATCGATGCGCCGCGCGACGTCCTCGGCGCCCTCCGCGACGTTCAGCAGCGCCACGAGCGGCCGCACCGTGTTGTCGTCGGTGAGCGCGAGCTGATCGCGGAATGGACCGCGGAAGATGTTGTCCTTCTTGCCCGGCACCCACGCGAACAAGCCGTCGGGCGAGAGCCCCACCGAGAACAGGTAGTTCGGCAGGCCACGCCCCTGTTGATCCGTGTCCTCCGTCGTGGTGTCCGCCGCGAGCTCGAAGCGCGTGCTCACCTGGAAGGTCGCCGCGTCGATGCGCGCCACCTCGCCGTGGCTGTCCTCGGAGATGAAGCGCGTGACGTAGACCTGCGCGCCGTCGTGCGACACCGAAACGCCCCGCGGCGTACCGCCCAGCGCCAGCTCGGCCACGACCGCGCCGCTCGCCACGTCCAGCTTCAGCAGCTTGCCGACCGCCATCAGCGTCACGTACGCGGCGTCCCCGGTCGGGCTGATCGCGAGGCCCATCGGCTGCGACGCGTACGGCAGCATGACCTCGCTCTCCACCGCCAACGACGCGGTGTCGATGATGGAGAGCGAATGCGCGTCGCGGTGCAGCACCCACAGCTTGCCTTGCGCCGTGAGCGCGAGCCCGACCGGGCCGCGCGCCACCGGCACCTCCGCGAGCCTGGTCATCGCGCCCGTGTCGAGCACGCTCACGCTGTCGTTCTCGTAGTTGGCCGTGTAGATCTTCGCGTTCGGCCGGTCGTAGACGAGATCGGTCGAGCCCGCCGCGCTGCCCGTGACGAGCGGCCGGTGCACCGTGTGCACGAACGCGACGCTGGTGAACCCGACATCGTCTTTGACCGTCGCCAGCACCGGGTAGTGGCCGGGCGCAGCGTAGGTGTGGACCTGCTGCACGTCGCCGACCGTGAACTCCGTGCGTGTCTCGTCCCCCATGTCCCAGCGCACCTGCACGGGGCCGACAGCGTCGCCGATCGTCAGGTCGAACGTGACGGCCTCGCCCATGAGCGAGGGCGCGCGCTCGGGGACGCTGGCCGTGACGGCGCGCGCCTCGGCCGGCCAGGCCGCCGCCCAGCAGATGCCCGCGAGCAGGCCGAGGAGCTTCGGCAGCGAGCGCATCGCTCAGGGACCGGTCGTGAACGTTGACTTGAACTCGGCCGCCATGCCGTTGCCGACGAGATCTTTCATGCCGTCCTTCGGCAGGATGACCTCGTAGGTGGTGTTCGGCATCAGCTCCTCGTCGGGGTCGAAGTTCACGATGCCCATGTACAGGCCGAACGTGCCCTTCACCGGCGCGCCGCCCACCGGTCGGACGATGAAGCTGCCCGGGTGAACCGTGGCGAGCTCGATGTTGTCGGTGAGGCTGAGACCGACGCGCGATTTCCTGGTCACACCGGTCGCACCGCTCTTCGGCAACACCGTGTCCACCGCCGGGGGCGTGGTGTCCGGATCCGTGGAGTGCGCGGCGATGACCATGCCGCGGTAGGGCAGCTCGTCGTCGGCCAGCACCAGCAGGCTGCCGACCGCGATCGAGAACTGGTCGTCGCCGTTCTCGAACTCGAGCCGGCCCCAGATTCGATTCTCGATCGACATCCGCTGGATGTCGTGCACGTCGATCTTGGAGACGCCGGCGTCTGGCCGCAGGTGACCCAGGAACAGGTAGCCGTCGGAGAAGCTCACGTACTCGGACCCAGCGGGGTAGCCCTTGGCCCTGAACGCCGAGTCGGGCAGCGTGGCGAGGGGTGAATTGGCCGAGCCGATGTCGGTGGGATCGGTCAGCACGTCCCACACGCGCAGCGGCGACTGCACGTAGACGTGCTTGCCGTACAGCCCACAGATGTAGCTCTTGCTCGGGGTGATGAAGTCGAGCGCGACCGGGTTCATCGGGTCGCTGATGTCCATCGTCGCGATGCCGCCGTTGTCCTTGGGCGTCGTGATGACGAGCGTATTGCCGACGGCCCACAGCGGACCGGCGCTCACGCCGCCGAACTGCGAGATCGGAACTTTCTTCACGAACCGCACGTTCTCGGGATCCGCTGCGTCAAGGATGTGCAGGCCCGTGTTGGTGCCGCCGATGTAGATGACGCTGCCCTGCCAGTACATGCCCCACACGGAGTCGGTGAAGTCGCCATAGTTGATGCCCTCGAGCCGGACGAGCCTCACGTGACGAGGCGCGCGGGCGTCGGTGACGTCCCAGATGTCGACGCCGGTGCCCGAGGTGGTGACCTGGTAGAACTTGTTGCCGTAGCGTGCGAGCGAGGTCTGGTGCGACTCCGCCTCCCCGACGCCCTTGGGCCCTCCCCTGGGATCGAAGCCAGGGCTCTGGATGCGCGAGAGCATCCTCGGATTGGTCGGGTCGGCGATGTCGTAGAAGACGATCTCGGCGTTGCCGGCGCCTTGAACGTAGCCGTTGACGACGATCGGCTGGTTCTGGTGGTGGTCCTTCTCGAGCGTCGGCGACACCAGGCCGTCTCGCCAGCTCTGACGCGGCAGGTTGACCTTGCTCGCCGGCATCGGCATGTTCGGGATCTTGCCTTCCGGGGCGGTGATCATGTCCGGGTCGACCTCGCCCGAGCCGCCGCTGCCGGCCGTGGCGTCTCCGCCCGAGCCGCTCGTGGAGCTGCTTGTCGTGGAGCTGCTTGTCGTGGCTCCTGTCACCGGCATCGGCGCTGCGCCGCCGCTGCCACTCACCACGGTTGATGTGTCGCCGGAGCCGCCGCCGTCATTCCCTTCCGGCGTCGCGCCGGGACCGCCGCCGGAGCACGCCGCGAGCAGGGCGGCGAACGCAGGAGAGCCGAGCCAACGCATCCCTATCCTCTTCGAACGCATTCCTGACCTCTTCTCTGCCGCGTGAGTCATGATCAATGGTCAATCTGCGGGGACCTGGAGCCGACGATATCCACCGCGATCCTGCGGACGCACGGGGGCACAGCCGCAAGCCGCACAGCCGCAAGCCGCACAGACGCAGAAAGCGCCCCCGTCAGGACCGAATGTGAACGTTCACATTACTCGTGTCAAGCTCGATCGACTGCACGTGTTTTGACGCGATTGACGCGTTCCGGCGGCTCGACCAGGGGCCCAGCTCGATCGTGCAGGCGCTCGTCACTGGGCCATCGAGGACGCGCGGCGCGGCGATTCAGTCGGCTCGGACGCTGTCGGCGCAGGGGACGGTTGGTCCTCCCCCGCTACCGTGTCGGCATTCATCAAAAAGTTGCACCCATTCTGAATGATGCCCGGGAACATATAAGGACACACCAGAAGCTCGTGAACGGCTCGCCGTCGAACCAGCGCTCACGCACGTGCGCGCCACATTGTTCCAGACCGCGCGGAATCGCCTCCACCTGCCGGAGCGATCCGCGCGGGCCTCATGTCGACTCCACCACCTCGATCCCGAGGCGTACCTGCGCGACGTGTTCGACGCGGCGCTCTGGAGGAGCCCCGCCAGCCCGGTCCCCCCCTCGGGATCGAGGCTACCCGCGGGCCTGTCGATTGGCGTTGACGTGGATCGTGTGAACGTTCACAATACGGCCGAACGTATCCGCCTATCTCGCCACGTTCGGGTCGTGACACGCGCACCGAGGCGCTCGCGTCGGATCGATCTTGCTCGATCCCGGCACCGGTTCCTTTCGCCCGGTCGTCGCGGGGGCGACTCCTGATCGACGTTGATCGGCGTTCTGGCAGGGTGATCCGCCGGAGCACACGGCAAGCAACGCTTGTTCGACGAATGACGTGGCTCGCCCACGCCGCATTCAGTCTGAAACAGCCCCCTGCCCCGACCGCATGGAGCCGTGCCCGCGCTCGCGTCGTCGGCGTGAATCGTTGAATTTCGTGACAACTTCTTTGAAATCCGTTGCCCGCGAGGAATCATGCAAAGATCAATCAAGCGTACCCTTTACGCGGCTCTGGTCGGCCTCTTGCCGCTGGGCGGTGCATGCTCGGGCGGGTCCGACCCCGGCCCGGGCGCCAGCGGCACGGCGTCCAGCGCCGCTGGCACCACCGGGGTGGGAGGCGGTGGATCCGGCGCGACCGGCGGCGGCGACGGCGGCGGCGGCGGTTCGGGAGGCCAGGGAGGCGGCGACCAGCTGGAGTGCCCGCCTGCGCCCCCAGAGACCGGGCTCTACGCTGCCGACGCCGCCGGCGTCACCTTCAACCTGGAAGGCGGACTGCTGAGGCTGGAGGTCTGCAACGAGAGCATCATCAGGGTCCAGTACGCCACGGCTCCTTCGCTCCCTGAGAAGACGTCTCTGTCTGTCAACAACAAGTGGGGCACACCGAGCTTCTGCGTGACGGAGAGCTCCGGGACCGTGACCATCACCACCTCACGCCTCAAGGCCAGCGTCGACACGACAAGCGGCCTGGTCACATACGCCGACTTGAACGATGACGTCCTGCTGTCGGAGGACAGCAAGACATTGACCCCCGTGACCGTCGAGGGGGTCAGCACGAACCGCGTCGAGACGGTCTTCGACTCACCCGCCGACGAAGCATTGTTCGGTCTCGGCCAGCACCAGGACGGCGTGATGAACCGCAAAGGGACGACCCGGCGCATCATCAACGTCAACACCGAGATCAACATCCCGATGCTGGTATCCAACAGGGGCTACGGCGTCTTCTGGGACAACTATTCCACCTCGGAGTTCGACGGGACAGAGGCCAACGACACCAAGTACAGCTACGTGTCCGAGGCCGGCGAGATGGTGGATTATTACTTCTTCTATGGCCCGAGCATCGACCAGGTCGTGGCCCGGTACCGCACCGCGACCGGCGCGGCCCCGCTGTTCCCGAAGTGGGCCTACGGGCTCTTCCAGTCCAAGGACAAGTACGGCAGCCAGTCCGAGCTGCTGAGGGTCAAGGACGGCTACCGCGACAACAACATCCCTGTCGACTGCATCGTCCAGGACTGGGACTACTGGACGCCGCACGCGTGGGGCTCCCACTTCATGGATCAAGGCCGCTACCCAGATCCGGCAGCTCTCATCGACGAGATGCACAAGGACAACGTTCACACGATGATATCGATCTGGCCGCTGTATCAGCGCGTGAACACGGAGAAGAAGGCGGGAGAGATGGACAACTACAAAGCGCTCGACCAGATCGGAGCGCTGTTCGCCAGCGGCGGCACCCACCATTTCTATGACACCCTCAACCCCGCCGCCAGAGCGCTGGTGTACCAGCAGATCCACGATCGCCTCCTGGAGCCGCACGGCTGGGACGGCATCTGGGCCGACAATACCGAACCTCAAGGCTATCCAGACCGCGTCGACGTGCGGGCCGCCGACACCGCGCTCGGCAAGGGGGCGCTGTACGTGAACGCTTATCCCCTGGGGCACGCCCAGGGGCTGTACGAGCACTGGCGTACGACCGGCCCGAAGGAGAAGCGGGTCTACGTCCTCAGCCGCAGCGCCTTTGCCGGGCAGCAGCGGTATGCCACGACGTGCTGGTCGGGCGACATCGACAGCGATTTTCCCACCTATACCAGGCAGATCCCTGCGGGGCTCAATTTCTCGCTCGCGGGGATGCCCTACTGGACCACGGATATAGGCGGGTACTGGGGCCACAACGTGGACTGGACCACCAGCGCGAACAATGAGCTCTTTACCCGCTGGTTCCAGTATGGCGCCTTCTCCCCGATCTTCCGGATCCACGGAGGCGGCTCGAGGGAGCTGTACAGCAACAGCTGGAGCGCCGCCACCAAGGCCAACCTCCTCAAGATCGACAACCTGCGCTACCGGCTGATGCCGTACATCTACTCCTTGGCGTGGAAGGTGACCAGCGAAGGCTACACCATGATGCGTCACCTGGTCTTCGACTACCCCAACGACGAGAAGGTGTTCGACATCAAGGATCAGTTCCTGTTCGGCCCTGCCTTCCTCGTCAATCCGGTGACCACCGCGGGCGCTACCAGCCGCTCCGTCTACCTCCCCGCGGGGACCTGGTACGATTTCTGGACAGGCTCGACGACAGACGGCGGGCGCACGGCTTCGGTCCCTGCGCCGCTGAGCGAGATCCCGCTCTTCGTCAAGGCGGGCTCGATCGTCCCCATGGGTCCCGATATCCAGTATGCGACGCAGAGCATCGATCCGGTGGAGATCCGGATCTACGCAGGCCAAGACGGGTCCTTCACCCTGTACGAGGACGAGGGCGACGGCTACGACTACGAGGGCGGCAAGTACTCGACCATTCCGCTCACGTGGGATGAGTCTGCCAGGAAGTTGACCATCGGCGCGAGGACGGGGAGCTACAGCGGAATGCCGGCCAGCAGAACGTTCAAGATCGTGTGGGTGGGATCCAACCATGGCGCCGGCGTCGGTGTCACCGCTGCTGCAGATCAAGTGGTCGCGTATGACGGCTCCGAGGTGGTTGTGACAGCAAACTGAGCGACGGCTGCTGGCGCTCTCGCCGACGCACCCTGCCACGGCGCCGCCCAGGCCCGCCCCCCGGCGCCGGCCGCCGTGTGAAGACTCACATCAACAGCATGATTTCCTTCTCGACCCACCGCCGCTCCTCGTCGATTGCCCCCTACCGCTTGACAGCTTGATCCTCGACCTCGTATCACGATGGATCGAGCATGGACTCCGGGAGGCCAGGCGCTCTGCATCGCTTCCGTTCGAGGGTGCTTGGCTCGCGCACGGCGGACGACGCCTGTGCTGGTTGGAAGCCGGGCTGCGCGTGGGCGTCGCGTCCCGGCTCTCGGCGTCGCGCTCGCCCGCGGCGCCGGGTCACTCGGTGTCCGTCACATGCCACACCCGGAAACGATGTCGCGGGAGGAGGGACTCTGACGCAGGGGTGCCGCGCGCGATCGAACGAACACGGACGAGGAGGAGTCTCATGACGATGATTGGACGATATCGGACGGCGGTTTTCGGGCTCCTGATGACGACGGCGTGCGGGTCGAGCGATGCCATCGACGCTGGCACGGAGGTCGGACGCATCGATCGGCCGCCGACGCCGGAGAGCGAGTTCACTCCGGTTGAGCTCGAGGCGACGATCGATCGTCTCATCGCCGTGCTCAACGAGAGCACGATCGAGGAGAGCACGATCGAGCCGATGCAGATGGTGGTCCTGCTGAAGAACCTCGACACCTTCTTCGAGCCGATCGCCACGGGCGCGAGCCGAGCCATGGGGGAGCTCGATGTGACGGGGAACGTGCTCGGGCCCACCGACCAGTCGGGCGATTCCACGACATCGCAGGACATCCAAAATCAGCAGATCGAGCAGGCGGTGGCGGGTGGCGCCGAGGGGATCGGCGTCTCGCCCTACGGCGACGTCAACGCCGCCGCCGTCGACGATGCTGTCGCGAACGGGGTCCACGTGGTGACGCTCGACACCGACGTGGCGACCTCCAAGCGCTCGCTCTATGTCGGATTGCTCAACACGCAAGCGGGAGCCACGGCGGGGAAGACCCTGCTCGCGATGCTGCCCCCGCCTCCAGGTACGGTGGTGATCCACGGCACCATCGCGGAAGACTGGGTCGACGGGTATGCTCGGACGCAGGGAGCCCTGCAGGAGATCGAGGCAGCCGGTTACACGCCCCTGGTGAGCCAGGCCGCCTTCTTCGCCGACGAGGCCTACGACGTCGACGCGATGAAGGGCCAGATCGAGGCCGCGGACCCGCCCGTCGTCGGTATGGTCGGCCTGTTCAACATCTCGTACAGGTGCGTGATGGGCGCAGACGCCGCGGGCATACCGGACGTCCCCATCGTCGCGTTCGACTTCGATCCCAGGACCGTCGCCTACATGCGCGAGGGGCGCATCAAGGCCACACACACCCAGCGGCAGTACTACGAGGGTTACCTCGTGCCCTACATCCTCTATAGCATCAAGACCATCGGCCTCGACGCGACAAGGGAGGTCCTCGCCCCGCTGATGGACGGCGACAGCCGGGTCGACATCGGCCTCGACGTGGTTCCGTCGGGCAAGCTCGACGCTTACAACACGTTCCTCGACGAGATCGGCGCAGTTCAGTAGCGGGGTCGCCGCTCGGGGGAGACCTCGCGCGGCGCCGGCGGGCGCTCGACGCGCGAGGATCCCGGGTCCGGCCCGGCAGCGCCGGGGAGGCTGCAAGACCCTCGCAAGACCGCTTGCAAGACCGAGGACGGGCGAGGGGCGGACATGCCCGGAGAGGGCCGGCGGAGGGCGCCTCCGCTTGCCCCCGCGCGCCCGGGCGTGCGAAGCTGCGCCCCCTCGGCAAGGAGGTCTTCGTGGCAAGGTTGTTCGAGCCCTTTCGCTTGAAGGACATGACGCTGCGCAACCGCGTGGTCGTCTCTCCCATGTGCCAGTATTCCTCCGTGAACGGGCATGCCACCGACTGGCACCTTGTTCACCTGGGCTCGATGGCGAGGGGGCCGGCGTACGGCCACTGGCTCAAGCGCTGAGGAGAGCGGCCCGCGCCATGACGACCCGCAGCAGGAGCGGGCGCCTCGCGCCGCCGGCGGACGAGGTGTTCGCCGCCAGGAAGCGCAAGCCGGTGCCGCACGAGTTCGTGCTCGAGGCGCTCGCGCCGCTCAGCCCCGAGACGCGGCCGCTGTTCGGCTGCCTGGCCGTCTACGTCGGAGAGAAGATCGTCCTCGCCCTGCGCGACAAGCCCGGCGCCTCGCCGGACAACGGCGTCTGGCTGGCCACGAGCGAGGAGCACCACGCGGCCTTGCGCCCGGAGTTCCCGAGCATGCGGAGCATCGAGGTGCTCGGGAAGAGCGTGACGGGCTGGCAGGTGCTCCCGGCCGACGCGCCCGACTTCGAGGAGGCCGCGCTGCGGGCCTGCGCGCTCATCGAGGCGGGCGACCCGCGCATCGGGAAGGTGCCGGGCGAGAAGCGCAAGCGGGACGACTCGCCGCGGGCCGGGGCAGCGACGAAGAAGGCGGCGGCGAAGAAGGCGGCGGCGAAGCTGCCCCCCGAGACGGCCGCGACGAGGCAGCCTGCGAAGCGCGCGACGAAGCTGCCCGCGAAGAAGGCGGCGAAGCTGCCCGCGAAAGGCGCGGCCAAGGTGCGCGCGACCCGCCGCGCGCGCGGGTGAAAACGGCGTTCGAGGCGATTGCCGGTCCGACGGCCCGGGTCGTGGCGCCGTGAACGAAGGGACGCCCGGAGATCGGCGCCGGCTCACGGGGCGTCGGAGAACGCCAGCCAGTAGGCGAACTCGTGGGCCGGCTCCGCAACCTCGAACGAGCGAAGATTCCGGAACCTGTATTCACCCGCGTGCGCGCCGGTGACGTGGATCGAGGCTTCCTCGCCGGCGTGCAACGTCACCGAGGACGGGAGCGCGTCCGGCATCGAGAACCGCATCGCATACACCGGATTGCCGGCATGGGGCGAGAAGCAGACGTCGATGCGCTCCACCGTGAAGGGGTCGAACGCGGCGGTGAGCGAGTTGGGTCCGCCGGTGACGAGACGGTCGTGCGCCGCGAGCCAGATGCGATCGTCGCTGGCCACAGGGTTCGAGAGGTCGGCCCAGATGGGGACGTTCTCGATGTAGAGGTGCATCGCGGTGTAGTCGGCGTAGGGGTCCGTCACGCGCTGCGACTGGAAGTCGAGCTGCACGAACGTGCCCTCAGGAACGAGCACATCGGGCAATCCACGCGCCGCGAGCGCCAGCACGATGGGCGATGGGTCGCAACCCACGTTGGGCGGGCACGCGTCGATGGTGATCGCGCCCGAGGTGGATGAGACGACTCGCCCCCGGAGCGAGATCTCCGTGGGAAACGCGTCCGCGTCGTCGTCAGGGTCTCCGGGCGGGAACGGGTTGCCGTCCGGCGTGGTCAACGACCACGTGATCCGATCCATCGCCGGGATCGAGCACTCGACCCCGCCGCTGCCGCCTGCGCCGCCGCTGCCGCCGGAACCCGCGCCCCCGCGGCCGCTTGCGCCGCCGCCCGCGCCCCCGCTGCCGAGGAGCTCGGAAGCGGAGCAACCGGCGAGGAGCGAGGTGGAGAGCATGATGCCAAGAAGAAGGTTGCGGTCCGTCGTCGTCCTCTGCGTCATCGCGAGCGTTGTGCCGCGAAAATCAGCCTCTTCGCCATACCGAAGAGGAGGAAGACGCCGTCGCCAGCGAAACGCCGTGCCAGGAGCGGTCGTGCCACGCCGGGCACTTCCCTGGCCGCGGCGAACCCCCGGGCCGCTGAGCGCAGCGGAGTTTCACCGCGGGCGGCCGGATGTGGCAGCATGCGCGCCGGAGGAACCCACCGTGCGCCTCGGGATCGATTTCGGAACCACGCGGACCGTGGTCGCGTGCTGCGACCGCGGGAACTACCCCGTCATCAGCTTCCAGGACGCGGCCGGGGACACCGTGGACTTCTACCCCTCCGTGGCGGCCGAGCGGCAGGGGGAGCTCCGGTTCGGCTTCGACGCCCTCGCGGTCGCCTCGGATCCTGAGTGGACCGTGCTCCGGTCGTTCAAGCGCGTGCTCTCGGGCCCCCGCGCGTCGCCCGACTTCGAGGTCGAGATCGGCAGCACGAAGCTCCGCGTGCTCGACCTCCTGACGCTGTTCCTGAGGTCGCTCCGCGACGCCGTCCTGCACCGGTCGAACCGGCCCAGGAAGAAGACGGACGACGACGGGCGGCTCATCTGCGTGGTGGCGACCCCGGCGAACGCGCACGGGACGCAGCGCTTCGTGACGCTCGACGCCTTCCGCCGCGCCGGCTTCGAGGTCATCGCGCTCCTGAACGAGCCCTCGGCCGCCGGCTTCGAGTACACGCACCGCCACCGCAGCACCATCACGTCGAAGCGCGAGCACATCGTCGTCTACGACCTCGGGGGCGGGACGTTCGACGCGTCGCTGGTCCACATGACCGGCCGGAGCCACGACGCCGTCGCGACCGCCGGGCTGAACCACCTCGGCGGCGACGACTTCGACGCCGCGCTCGCCGCGATGGCGCTCGAGGCGGCCAAGCTCGAGCGCGAGGACCTCCCGGCGCGCGCGCTCGCCGGGCTCGCCGACCAGTGCCGCGAGGCCAAGGAGCGGCTCAACCCGAACTCCCGGCGGATCGTGATCGACCTGGACGCGTGCCTCGGCGAGCTGGCGCCCGCCCACGAGGTGACGATCTCGGCGTCGGACTTCTACGACCGGTGCGTGCCGCTCGTGGAGGCGACGATCACCGCGATGCAGCCGGTGATCGCGCGCCTCGACGCCGGCGCGGGCGAGGCGCTCGCCGACATCGCGGGGATCTACGTCGTCGGCGGCGCGAGCTCGCTGCCCGTCGTCGCGCGGACGCTGCGCGAGCGCTTCGGGCGGCGCGTCCATCGGTCCCCCTACCCCTCGGCGGCGATCGCGATGGGCCTCGCCATCGCCGTCGACGAGGACGCGGGCTTCGAGCTCTCCGACCGGCTATCGCGCCACTTCGGGGTGTTCCGGGAGAGCAGCGGCGGCGACGAGGTGGTCTTCGATCCGATCTTCGATCGCGAGGCGCGCGTCCCCTCGAGCCAGGAGGCGCCGGTGGTCTCGCGCCGCGTGTACCGGGCGGCGCACAACGTCGGCCGCTACCGCTTCGTCGAGTGCGCCTCGCTCGACCGGCTCGGCGTGCCCCACGGCGACATCACCGCCTTCAGCGAGGTCGTGTTCCCCTTCGACCGGAAGCTCCGCGACCGCGCCGCCGAGCTCGCCGCCGTGACCGTGGAGCGCATGGGCGGCGAGGGGCCGCTGATCGAGGAGCAGTACGCGATCACGCCGCACGGGATCGTCGAGGTCACGATCACGGACGTCGAGGCGGGGTACCAGCGCGTCTACCAGGTCGGGGCGTGAGCGCCGCGCTGGCCAGCGCCGCTCGTCGCGCGGCCGGGGGCGCGAGGCCCTCAGTTCAGGAGCCCTGAGCCGGCCGGGGGCCGCCGCCTCGGCTGCGGCGTGGCGAGCGGACCCGCGTGGTGGTGGACCATCTTCCATTGCCCGTCTTCGAGGACGAAGATGTTCGTCGCGCACAGGTGCGCAGGCGCGTCGCCGTTGGCCTCGAGGCACGTGACGAAGGCGAAGTCGCCGAACAGGCGCGCCACGGCGCCCTCGCAGCGCATGCGAGAGCCCGAGGTATTGCGCAGGATCTGGCTCCAGCTCTCGAGCACGCTGGCGCGCCCCGAGATCACCTGCATGCCGGGATGAGCGCAGGCCACGGGCGCCTGCTCGGCCCACAGCCGGCACATCGCCTGGTGATCCCCGGCGCGGAACGCCTCGTAAAACGCCTCGTTCGCGGCCAGGACGAGCCGCTTCGCTTCGACGCTCATGCAGCGACCATGCGCGCCGGCCAGCGCCGACGCAAGGACCAGGACGGCCGCCTGGTATGAACACGCCAGCCCGGGTCGGGGCGCCCGCGGGTCGGGGCGCCGCTAGGGGACGATCCGGCGCAGCACCTCGACCACCATGGGCAGCGTCGCCAGCGCGCCGAGCGTCGTGACGACCGCGGTGGCCGCGGCGAACTGGCCGTCGCAGCCGTACCGCGCGGCGACGATCACGGACACCATCGACGTCGGCATGGCGGACTGCAGGACCGCCACCTCGGACACGGGGCGCTCGAGGCCGAGCGCGATCGCGGCGCCGAGCGCGACCGCGGGGGCCAGGAGCAGCTTCACCGAGGCGACGGCGACGAGCGGCCGCACGCGGCCGCGGAGCGAGCGCAGGTCGAGGCTCAGGCCGAGCGCGAGGAAGACGAGGGTCGGGGTCGCGCTCCCGAGCGCGTCGAGCGCGCGTTCCACCCACGTCGGCAAGGGGATCGGCAGGACGTGGAGCGCGAGCCCGGCGGCGATCGACAGGACGTTGGGGTGCAGGAGCACCCGGAGCAGGCCGCGCGCGCCGGCGTCGCCGCCCGCGTCGCCGCCCGCGCCCATGCGCGCGGCGAGCGCGACGCCGAAGGTCCAGAGCATCAGCGTCGTGACGATGCTGTCGACGAGGATCGCCGTCCCCGCGGCGTCGCCCGCGCGCCCGTAGAGGGCGAGCACGACGGGGACGCCGAGGAACCCGGTGTTGGAGAAGCTGCCGACGAGGCCGGCAGCGCCCTGCGCGGCGCGCGGGAGCCCGAGCGCGCGCGCGACAGCGATGCCCGCGAGGGCGCACGCGAAGAGCGCGAGGGTCGAGGCGGCGACGCCGCCCCACGCGCCGTGGCCGATGCCGGAGCGGCGCAGCACGGAGACGATCAGCGCCGGCGTGGTGACGTCGATGACGAGCCGGTTCAGCGCGGCCGCGTCGGCCTGGCCCCCGCGGCCGAGCGCCCTCAGCAGCACGCCGACCCCGAGCACCGCGAAGAGGGCCAGGAGCTGAGAGATCAGGTCGCCTGATGGCACGGGCGGCTTGTAGCTCCGCGGCGCGCGACGTCCAGCGGTCTCGTCGCGCGGGCGGAGCGCGTCACGGCGCGCGTCGTCGCGCGGCCCCGTCGGGCGACCGCGGCGCCGGGCCGTTGTCGGCCGCGGCAGGGCAGCTCTCCGCGGTCTCGCCGCTGCAGCACTCGGCCTGGTTGGCGCCGAACCTGGGGCAGCGGCTGTTCACGCAGGCGGCGTGGCCGTGGATGTAGGCGAGGGGTGAGGTGCAGAGAGGGCAGCGCATGGAGGCGAAAGACGGGAGACGAAAGACGGGGGACGGATTGACGAGCTCCGGAGGCGCTCGCGCAGGCCGTCCCCTCCCCTCCTCAGGGCACGAGGTCCTTCACGGCC
Source organism: Sorangium sp. So ce406 (assembly GCF_051474675.1). Lineage (NCBI taxonomy): Bacteria > Pseudomonadati > Myxococcota > Polyangiales > Polyangiaceae > Sorangium > Sorangium sp. So ce406. Next base: position 5,641,835 of record NZ_CP150340.1, read on the forward strand.
TGGATGACGGCCTGAGGATTCATGCCCAGCCGCTCCATCACCATGTCGCCGGGGGCGCTCGTGCCGTAGCGATCGATGCCCAGCGCGATCCCCTTCGACCCGACCCACTGGTGCCATCCGAAGGTGACGCCCGCCTCGAGGGACACGCGCCGGGTACAGGCCGCCGGCAGCACGGCCTCGCGGTAGCCGCGGTCCTGGCGCAGGAACCGCTCGACGCAGGGCATCGACACGACGCGGACGCCGCCGCCGAGCTCCTTCGCGGCAGCGACCGCGTGCTGCACCTCGCTGCCCGTCGCGATCAGGATGGTCTCGAGCGCCGCCGTCTCCTTGACCAGCACGTAGGCGCCGCGCCGGACGCCCTCGCGCTTCACGGCGGCGTCGCCCGGCAGGAACGGCACGGCCTGCCGCGTGAGCGCGAGGACGGTCGGCCCGTCGGTGCGCTCCAGCGCGGCGATCCACGCGCCGGCCGTCTCCTCGGCGTCGGCCGGCCGGATGACGTCGAGATCGACGATGGCGCGCAGCCCGGCCACGGTCTCGACGGGCTGGTGCGTCGGACCGTCCTCGCCCACGCCCACCGAGTCGTGCGTGAAGATGTAGATGACCGGCAGGTGCGACAGCGCGGCCAGGCGGATGCTCGGCCGCAGGTAGTCGGCGAACACGAGGAACGTCGCGCCGCTCGGGCGCAGGCCGCCGTGGTAGGCGATGCCGTTCATGATCGCGCCCATCCCGTGCTCGCGGATGCCGGCGCGGATGTTGCGGCCACCCCAGTGCTCCGGATCGAAGTCGGTGCTCGACGCGATGTAGTTGAACGTCGAGCCGTAGAGGTCGGCGCTCGACCCGATGAGCGCGGGCACCGCCTCGGCGACCGCCTGCAGCACGGTCTCGCCGGCCTTGCGCGTCGCGACCTTGGTGCCGGCGGCGAAGGCGGGGACGCGCGCGTCGAGGTCCGCGGGCACCTTCCTCGAGGTGCCCTCCTCGAGCTGCCGGGCGAGCTCCGGGTTCTTCTCGCGCCAGGCCTGGAAGGTCGACTCCCACGCCGCGCGCGCCTTGCCGAGCTCCTCCTTGCGCTTCGCGAAGAACTGCTTGACCTCCTCGCTCACGTAGAAGTGCTCCGGGGGCAGCCCCAGGGCCTTGCGCGCCTGGTCGACGAACTTCGCGCCGCCCTCGCCGTGGGCCTTCTGGGTGCCGGCGACCTCGGGGATCCCCTTGCCGATCAGCGTGTGGACGATGACGAACTTCGGCTTCCCGCTCTTCGACGCGCGCGCCTGGCTGAGCACCTTGTGCACGGCCTCGAGGTCGTTGCCCTGCTCGACGCGGAGCACCTCGAAGCCGTAGGCCTCGAAGCGCTTGCCGGTGTCCTCGCTCTGGGTCTTCACGGCCATCGCGTCGAGGGTGACGTCGTTGGCGTCGTAGATGAGGATCAGGTTGTCGAGCTTGAAGTGCCCGGCGAAGGAGGCCGCCTCGGCGGCCACGCCCTCCTGGAGGCAGCCGTCGCCGGCGAGGCAGTAGACCTTGAGGTCGAAGACCGTGTGCTCCTTCGTGTTGTACCGGGCGGCCAGCATCTTGGCGGCCACCGCGTGCCCCACCGCGTTGCCCACGCCCTGCCCGAGCGGGCCCGTCGTCGCCTCCACGCCCTCGGTGTAGTGGTACTCCGGGTGGCCGGGCGTCTTCGACTCCCATTGCCGGAAGCGGCGGATGTCGTCGATGGAGACCGGGTACCCCGCGAGGTGCAGCCAGCCGTACAGGAACATGCTGCCGTGGCCGGCGGACAGGATGAAGCGGTCGCGGTTCAGCCAGTGCGGTTCGCTCGGATCGTGGCGGAGGAGGTCGCCATAGAGGACGGCCCCGATCTCGGCGGCCCCGAGCGGCAGGCCGAGGTGACCGGACGAGCAGGCGTGGACGGCGTCCATGGCGAGGCCGCGGGCCATCGTGCACGCGGCGGCGAGCTTGGCAAAATCAGGCATGGCGCGCACTCTAACCTACTTCGCCTCGAAACGCGCCCCTTCGCTCACCTTGCCCCTGGTGCCCACGGCGCCTGGCCTGCCCGGGCGCTCCGCCGCGCGCGGTGCTCCGGAGGCGGTCCGGTCGCCTCGCCGGGACCGAGATCGGCGCTCCGGGGGCGGTTCGACCGCCTTTCCAGATCGAGAGCGATGCTCAGGGGGCGGTTCGACCGCCCTTCCACGACCGAGAGCGATGCTCGGGGGCGGTTCGACCGCCCTTCCACGACCGAGAGCGATGCTCGGGGGGCGGTTCGACCGCCCTTCCACGACCGAGAGCGATGCTCCGGGGCATGGCGGTCGTCGCACCTGCCGCGATGAGGCCTCTCCAGGCAGGCTCCGGGACGGGCGCCACGTCGGCTCGTCACGGCGCCCCCCTGGATCGCGGCTCCCTGTCCCTGCTCATCGATCGATCGGCCTGCAATCGGAGCCGTCCTCTTTCACGAAGACCCTGTGCTCCTCCGGCGGCTCCTCCGCGAACGACATCCAGTCGCTTCGATCGTAATCCTGAGTGAAGTCCTCCGCGCAGATCTGCCCGTCACTGCCGACGTCGATCATGACCGAGAAGTAGAACTTCGCGTCCTCGCGCTCGACCGGCCCGAACCCCTGCTCGATCCGCGTGTGGGGCTCCTCCGGGATGTCGAGTTCGAGCTCGACGGGCAGCGCCTCGACATCGAACGTGTAGCGCGCCACCGCCGTGGCGCTCGCGTCAGCAACGTGACTATCGTAGCCCCACAGCGTCACGTGCGCCGTGGCTGGTTGGCCCAGCGCCAGGGGCTCGTGATCGAGCGTGAGACTCGTGCCCGCGCTGCCCGTGACCGTCTCACCACACCCGAGCAGCGCCAGTCCGACAATGATCCATGCGCAATGAATTCTCATCTCATGTCCTTTCTTCGGTCGTCTTTCCCGAACTGCTTCCGCGGATGCAGGTGGACCGGCGCAGCGGGGTGGATGTCCTATCCGATATCGAAGACGCCCGCGAAGTACCAGACGGACACGGGTTCAAGCACGTTGCCAACGGCGCCCGTCGCCGACTGATGTCGACCAGACGGCCGGACGCGCCTCTGCCGCGGCGCTCCGAGCAGCGCGCTGGAGTCGCTGACAGCCTCTGAACGACGGGCCCCGTCGCGTACGTCCAGGCCCTGTGACCGCCTGGAGACACGCCACGGTGGGTCCACGGCGGCGACGTGATCGCGCCATTCCGACACCGCGCTCCAGGACATCCGACATGCGTTGCCAGAGCGCTGGCGCCTGAAAGCTGCTTGGCGCGCCGAGACGGAGTTGCCCCTCCTTGACCGTGCTGCCGGCCCCGAGTATGCGGGCCTTGTGCCCGCCGCGTCGCCTCCACGAGGGAGACGGCGTCGCCCGCGCGCCACCTCCCCTTCCGATCGCGAATCGGCCCGATCGTGGCGCAGAGTCCATCCATCGACACACAACTTGCGTCTCGACGTGAGAATGGCGCAAGAGGGATTGATCCATCATGAAGAGCACTCGTCCATTCATCGAATGGGCCGCGGCCATCTGCCTTGGAGCTGCCCTGGGGCTCCCTGGTACGAGCCACGCCGCGGCTGGGCCCATCGACGCTTCCGACATCGACGTCACAGAGCTCACGATCGCGGAGATCAGGTGGGCCTACGCGACCAGGCGTTACACCGCAGAGGCCTTGACGCAAGCGTACCTCGACAGGATCGACCAGTACGAGGCGTCCTACAACGCCTTCACGTTCCTGAACCCGAACGCGCTCGAAGAGGCGCGCGCGATCGACAGGCGGCGAAGGAGGGGAGAGCGGCTCGGCCCGCTGGCGGGGATCCCCGTCGTCATCAAGGAGTCGATGGACTTCGTCGGATCGCCGTCGACGTCGGGCTGGGCGCCCCTCAGCTCCGCGGCGGGCGGCGTCGATCTGTTCCCGATCAGGAACGCCGTGGTCGTCGAGCGGCTGATCGAGGCGGGCGCCATCATCCTCGGGAAGACCAACATCCCGGCGTTCAGCGACGACGGCACCCGCGCGAACAGCAGCTGGGCAGGCCCCACCTACAACGCCGTGGACAGGGACCTGGCGCCGGGGGCGAGCAGCAGCGGGACGGCGACGGCGGTGGCCGCGAACTTCGCGGTGCTGGGCCTCGCGGAGGAGACGGGGGGCTCCATCCAGAACCCGGCGGGCGCGCAGAGCCTCGTCGGCGTGAAACCGACGTTCGCCCTCGTCCCCACGACGGGCATCGTGCCTCTGGCGGGCAGCACGAGGGACGTGGCAGGGCCCATCGCGAGGACCGTCCTCGACGCCGCCCTGGTGATGGACGTCCTCACCGGATACAGCGCGGAGGATCCCAAGACGAGCGCTTCCCAAGGGCACCTCCCCCGCCATGGATACACGAGCGAGCTGAGCCGGACCGCCCTCCGCGGGAAGCGGATCGGGCTGTATGGCCCGGGGTGGCGCCTCAGCGACCTGTCACCGGAGACGCAGGCTCTCTACGAGAGGACCATCGAGGAGCTCGAGATCCAGGGCGCGACCGTCGTCGAAGATCCGTTCGCCGGGAGCGGCTTCGCCGAGCTGGCGTTGCCCGGTGAGCCCTACGATTTCCGAGGCACCGAGTCCGCTGCCCACGACTTCCAGAGCTACCTCGGCGGGCTGACGTTCAACGGTGACGTGGTCGGCACGATCGATGAGCTGACGCTCATCACAGGGATCTCGCCGTTCCAGCCGGACGGCGGTCCGCTGTCCTGGTACGCCGACGCGCTCCCCGTGCTGGCGGACTCGCTGCTGCACCCCGAGGATCTGCCCGATCTCTCCGACTTCTGGGCCCTGCGAGGCCAGTACCTGAGCATCTTCGACGCCGTGATGGCGGCGCACGATCTGGATGGCCTCGCGTTTCCGCAGACGTACGAGGAGGTCCCCGCGCTGTTCAGCAGCGCCACCTACGCCGCGACCACGGAGTCGGCGATCAACATCGCCGGGTTGCCCGGGGTCGTCGTGCCCGCCGGCCAGTACAGCAGCGGCGCCCCCTTCGGCCTGATCTTCGTCGGCCCGCTGTGGAGCGAGGCCCGCCTGCTCGGCTTTGCTTACGATTACGAGCGGGCGACGCGTCACAGGATCGAGGCTGTGCTGACGCTGTAGCGGGCGCGCGGCGCGCGGCGCTGCGTGGCGGGCCAGGAAACGGCACGAGCCCAGGGCCGAGCGCGGGGGGCGCTCGCGGTCCCTGGGCTCGGGCTCGCGACGTTCGTCAGGTGGAGGCTAGTTCGAGCGGGTCGTCGGGTACCTGTAGAAGCTCTGCGCCCACTCGATGGTCCAGATCGTCGGCTCCACGTACACGTTCTTGTCCGTGCCGAGGATCATCCCCTGCTTGATCTTCGCCATCGCCGACAGGAAGATCTTGCGGTCGTCCTCCATCCGCGGCCGCATCACGGTCGAGGGCGGGTAGAGCTCCTTGACCTGCTCCACGACCGCCGGGTCGTCGATCCACCCGTCGACCCCGTGCTCGCCCTTCGGGAGGCGCGAGCCGCCAGCGTCCAGCCAGTCGCGCAGATCGTTGCTGCCGCGGTTCATGCCGTCGGCGTGGCAGCCGATGCACGAGCTGCCGACGTTCAGGCGGCGGTCCGGGCTGGCGAAGCCCACCAGGCTGTTGATCGCCGCGTCCGAGGCGTCCCGGGCGATGCGCGGATCACGCACGATGTTGACGAAGGCGTCGACGCGGCGCTGGTTGAAGCCGCCCCACAGGGCGTATGCCTGCAGGCCGTTCGGCAGGTTCCAGATGGCCTCCTCCGCCGACTGCTGGAGCCCGTCGGTGCCGGTGTAATAGCGGCAGTTCAGGAAGCCGCTGCCGCCGTAGCTCGGCTGCCCGTCGCACCCCTCCGGCTCCGTGCCCTGGGGCTGCGCCAGGGTCGCGATGAAGCTGTAGTTGCTCGCCGAGCCGCCGAGGCCCGTCCCGCTGATGAACTTCGGGACGGGGTGCGCCCAGAACGGGAACCGGATCTGACCGGTCTCGTACGCCTGCTCGATCGTGGTCACGCCGCCGTCGAGCTGGCCGGTGAAGACGTCCCACGTCTTCCAGTAGAAGCCGCCGCTCTTCGTCCGCGCCCGGTAGTACATGCGGGAGTCGACCGTGATGGCCTGCTTCGTGAGCATGTACTCGTACGACTTCATCCCCTGATCCCGGATGACGCCGATCTCGGCCTCGAGGTCCTGCGCGTACCACGGGATCGCCATGATGGCGTTGTACACGTCAGGGCGGGTCAGCGTGTAAACGAGCTGGCTCGCCTCGATGTAGTCCGCCTTGAAGCCGTTGGTGTTCTTCGGCAGCACCGCGCTGTCCGTCGCGCCCTCCACGTTGCCGGCGAGGACGCGCCCCCAGACCAGCTTCGCGAAGCTCGTGTCCCTCTGGACCTCGGCGGTGTACCGGTACTTCTCCCTGAACGTCACGTCGGAGCCGACCGGCTCACCGAGGTAGTTGACCGTGGTCCTCCCGAAGAAGACGTCGTCGTCCGACCCGCCGAAGTGGAGCTTCGTGACGCCCTTGTTGTAGCCCCAGTAATCGCGGGTATCGAAGCGGTAGACGATGCCCTTGCCGTTGATGTCCACCGGGTTCACGATCCGCGGAGCCCAGCGCGCGACCGAGTTCAGGGCCTTCGACAGCCCCACGCGGGCCACGTTCATCTCCTCCGCGCTGACGCCCTTGTTGTGGAGCTCGTGCAGCGAGGCGTACTTGATGAACTCCGCGTCGGCCGCGGCGACGGTGGCCTTGTCCGTCGCGACCCACGCCTTGACCTGGTCCTCGGTGACCTTCTCGGCCGCCGCGACGGGGCGCGGGGTCGCCGGCAGGGTCGGCGCGACGGCGTTGGCCCACGCCGTGACGGCGTTGAGCATCTGCGTGTTCGCGTCCCTGCAGCTCGACCCGAAGCAGTTGTGCCTGTCGATGCCCATCCGGACGACGAGCTTCGAGTCCGCGGGCTTCCTGAAGTTGACGCGCGTGAGCGCGTACTGGTGCGCCAGCGCCGGATCGGCGTCGGCGTGCATGGGCGACTGGGCCTTGCCCGCCGAGCCGTGGCAGCCCGAGCAGTTCGCCGTCAGGATCGGGTAGACCGTCGTCTTGAAGGCCTCGAGCGACGTGGCCATGTTGAAGTCGTTCGGGAGGCAGACGGCCTCGACGTTCAGGCCCCCCTTGCCGTCCGGGAGCTGGCTGTAGCCGAGCCCGCACCCTCCAGGCGGGGCGACCCCCACCTCGCCCTCGCCGGTGAAGCCACCGCTGCCGCCGCCGCCACCCGCGCCGCCGGCACCGCCGGCGCCGCCCGCGCCGCCAGTGCCGCTGCTGGAGCTGCTGGTCGTGGTCGTCGTGGTGGTCGTCGTCGAGGTCGTCGTGGTCGAGGTCGTCGTCGTGGTGCTGCTGCTCGAGCCGCCCCCCACGGTCCTGAGCGAGAACTTCTGGTTGTCGCCGTTCGCCCAGCCCCACTGCTGGAGGCGGGCGCCGTCCGCCGTCGATCGGCCCGTGACGTCGAGCACCTTGCCGCTGCTCCGGATATTGATCCGCTGGACGCCGGTGGCGACATCGGCGAACTGGAATTGCTGGTTCGTGCCGGAGGTGCAGGCGGACGGGACGATGGCGGCGCCGTTCGCTGTCGACGAGCCGCTGACCCCGAGGCAGGTGTTGCCGTCCACGCTCTTGATCCGGAAGTAACCGCCGCCGGCGTCCTCGGCGCGGAACTGCTGTTGCCTCGCGCCGCTGGTGCAGGTGGCGATCACCGCGTTCCCGCCCCGGATCTCCACGCACTTGTTGCTCTGCCGGCCGACGAGCGTGTAGGTCGCGCCCGGATCGATCATGACGGCGCTCTCGAGCACGCCGCCCTCTTCGCTGTCGTACTCGTCCGTGACGCCGACGCAGGAGACGGCGAGAAGGCCCGTCCCGGCGGCAAGCAAGACACGCCTGGATGCGAATCTCATGTGATTCTCCTCGTTAAGTGAGCTAATAAAAATCTATCTGTCTGCAGCTCTACGCTGGCCCTGCGTCGACCGGGAGCGCTCGCCGCGCGATGCTTGCCCCCGAGGGATGGCCCCGTGGCCATCGTCGTGCCGGTGAATCTCAACCACGAGATGCGCTGAGCGGGTAGGCTCGTTCGGTGCGCGATCAGGCACCGCGACGAAGGTGATTCTTGTTCCAACTCACCTGGCCGGTCAAGACAATCATGTTGCCCGTCAAGACAATCGTGCATTTTGCGCGAGGCCCTGACGATTACGAAATCACAACAACGGCAGTCGTCGTGTGATGTCTGGTGGCGCAATATCCGACACGAACCCGAGCCTCGGCACGCGCCGTCGCCCGTGGCAGTGAACTGGTTAAGTCTCGCCTGAATTCGATACGCCGCAATGCCCACTGGATCGTCCGGCGACCAGGTCGCCGCATGCCTGAATTCCTTCAGAATTCCAGGCTGATCGGTTCCATGGGGTGGTGTCGAGACGGGCGTGGTTCGAGGCGCCAGGGCGAGGAGGACACCCGGAGAAGAATTTGACGCCAGGACCCGGCCGGATCCGCCGGTGTGCTCGGAAGAATCCGCCTGGTGCGTCCTGATGAGTCAGCCAGCGAGACGAACCGGGCAGTCGTCACTCGGTCGCAAAATAAATGTCGATGATCGAGATCAAGGAGCCCGTGGAAGGGAATTACCAGGGTTTCACGGTCCAACATCCAACACGGCGGCTTCGGGTGAACACAGGCGACCTGAGCCGGCGCTCCATCACGTCATCGGCGACCCGTGACGTCACCTGTTGTCGAGGGTGACGGCGCGGCTCAGCACACCGGTGAGCGCGACGATCGCGGCAGTGCGAGGCAACGGGCCAGTCGGCGCGAGCTCGCGCGCTAGCGCTGCGGCGCGCGGGGCCACAGCATGATCGCCGCCCCGAGCAGACAGATCGCCGCCCCGATCCAGTCCCGACGATCGGGGAGCTTCCCGTCGATGCCCCAGCCCCACAGCATGGAGAGCGCGATGAACACGGCGCCGTACGCGGCATAGACGCGGCCGAACGGGTGCTCTGCCGCCTGCATCGTGGGGACGACGCCGTAGGCGGCGAGCGCGACGAACCCGGCGATGCCGAGGAGCGCGTGGCGCTGGTCGCGCAGCCAGATCCAGACGAGGTACCCGCCGCCGATCTCGAGGAGACCCGCGGCGAGGAACAGGAGCGCGGCCCGCATGCGCCGAGCCTATCAGGAGGGCGGCGGCCCGGCGGCCCTCGCGCGCTCGCGGACCCGTGGTACGCTCCGCCGGCACGTGGTCCGATGTCGAGAGCGAGGCGCGGCAGCGCCGCCGGGCGGCAAGCCGGCCGCGGACGTGACCCGCGACGAGGCGCCGGCCGACGGGACCAAGGTCAAGCTCAGGACCAGGGACACGGCCCGGCTCGCCGGCATCGTCACGGCGAAGGCCGTCGAGCGGCAGGGCGGCGGGATCCCTGCGACCGTCAGGATCGTCTACGACGCGCTCGAGGTCGCCGAGATCAACGCCCGCGCCCCGGGCGTGGGTAAGAAGCTCTTCGTGGACGTGGGATCCGAGGTCGAGAAGGGCGCGCCGCCCGCGGTCATCGACAGCGCCGACGTGGGCGCGAGCGCCGGCGGCCGGGCGGCGCGCAGCGGGCCAACATGTTCGGCCGGGCGCGCATCCTCGCCCCCGCGCGCGCCGCGGTCCTGGTGCCGCGCGCCGCGCCGCCTGCCGATCGACGCGTTCCCTCCGGCCTTGCCCCCGGCGGCGGAGTAGGCCGTGCGCGTGCCTGCTCGTCTCCGCGCGTTCGGCGGCGCCGCGGGCGTCCTGATGCTCCTCCAGGCGCTGGCCGTGGGCCTCTACTGGGCCGTGGAGCACGGCCGCGGGGCGGCGCGGCCGGGGCGCCCGTTCGAGCACGAGCAGCTCTCCGGCGCCGAGCCCGCGCCCGACGAGGCGCTCGCGCGGCCGGACGGGAGCGAGCTGCGCCTGAGCTCGCTGCGCGGGCGGGCCGTGCTGCTCCACGTCTGGGCGACCTGGTGCGCGCCGTGCCGCGCCGAGCTCCCCGCTCTGCTCGATCTGGGCCGGGAGCTCCAGCGGAGCGGGCAGGTCCAGCTCGTGGCCGTGAGCGTCGACGAGAGCTGGGACGTCGTGCGCGCCTTCTTCGACGGCGACGTGCCGCCCGAGGTCGTGCGGGCCGGCTCGCCCGCGCTCGCGCGGCGGCTCGGGGTCTCGACGCTGCCCGACACGTTCCTCGTGCGCCCGGACGGCAGCCTGGCGCTCCGGTTCACGGGCGCGCGCGACTGGCGCGCGCCGGAGGCGAAGCTGCTGCTGGCCGGACAGGCGTGGACGGGACCTGGAGCGCCGGACGCGCCGCCGCGCTGAACGGCGCGTCCGGACGGCGACGTGCGGCGGCGACGAACGCTGCGCGGGGCTGGCAGGACGAACGTCGGGCGACTGGCGTGGACCTGGCCGATCGTCGGATCTCGAAATGAACGCTGCCGGGATCCGTAAACCCGATCGGGCATGGCGAGATGCGCCCCGGACCTTGCTGCGGCCTGCTTCCTCCGGCAGGCTGGAGGCATGACGTCCCTCGCCTTCGCGATGCCGGCGGAGATCGTCGACCCGAGCGTCGTCGCCCCGCCGGGCGATCTGGACAGCAACGAGCCGCCCATGGAGAGCTATCAGCACCTCATCCAGATGCTCCTGCTGCTCGAGAGCCTGGAGCTCTTCTGGAAGGAGCGGACTGACTATTTCGCGGCGGGCAATCTGACGATCTACTTCAGCCCTCGTCAGCTCGAATCGGAGCATTTCCGGGGTCCGGATTTCTTCGTCGTGCTCGGCACCGAGCGGAGACCGCGCAAGAGCTGGGTCGTCTGGGAGGAGGACGGCCGGTATCCGAACGTGATCGTGGAGGTGCTCTCGGAGAGCACCGCGAGCATCGATCGCGGCCTCAAGAAGCAGACTTACCAGGATGTCTTCCGGACGCCGGACTACTTCTGGTTCGATCCACAGACGCTCGAGCTCTCGGGCTTCCACCTCGTCGACGGGCAGTATCAGCCGCTCTCCCCCGACGCCTCTGGCCGCCTCTGGAGCGCGCAGCTCGGGCTCTTTCTGGGCGTGGAGAAAGGGCAGCTCCGCTTCTTCACCCCCGCGGGAGAGCTCGTGCCGGCTGGCCAGGAGCTCGCCCAGCGGGCCGAGGCCGCGGAGCAGCGGGCCGAGTCCGCGGAGCAACGGGCAGCGCGGCTGGCGGAGAAGCTCCGGGAGCTCGGCGTCGATCCCGACACGTTGAAGTGACGCCCACGCCCACGCCCCTCGCCCGAAGCAGCGCGGGCGCTGAAGGGCGCTGACGTACGGCGGCCCGCGCGCGGCGCGATCGGGCTCTCGGGCAGCGACGCGGTCGTGCTCGCGTCGCGCCGCGCGCGCTGCGGCGTCCGTCCCTGCGTGACAGCGTCGATCGGCGTTCGTTATGCTCGCCGGCCGGCCCGGGGAGGGCAAACGTACATGGCGACGAAGAGCTTTTTCGATGACGACGCGCGAGCAAGGGTGAAGACGACCGTCGCCGCGATCGAGCGGCAGACGTCGGCCGAGATCGTGGTGGCCGTGCGCCCGCGCTCAGGCCATTACCGACAGGCCGACTACCTCGCGGGCGCGATCACGGGCTTCGTCGCGCTCCTTCTGCTGCTGTTCCTGCCACAGTCGTTCACCGTCGACACCATGCCGCTCGACGTGCTCGGCGCCTTCGCGATCGGCGCGGTGCTCAGCGCCAACGCCTCGCCGCTGCGGAGGCTGCTCCTCCCGCGCAAGCTCCTCGACGACAGCGTGAGGACCGCGGCGCGCGCGTCCTTCGTGGACTGCGGGGTGAGCCGGACCGAGGGGCGGAGCGGCGTGCTCGTCTTCGTCTCCACGTTCGAGCGGCGGGTCGCGGTCGTCGCCGACGTCGGCGTCGAGGCCGCGCAGCCCGGCGAGGCCTATGAGCAGGCCGTCCGCGCCCTGGAGGGGTCGCTCCGCGCCGGCCTCGATCCCGATCGGTTCCTCGCCGCGCTCGAGGCGCTCGGCCCCGCTCTCTCCGCGGCGCTCCCGCGGGCCGTGCAGGACGTGAACGAGCTCTCCGACGACCTGGATGTGGCCGCATGAGCATCTCACGCCGACGCACGCGCCCCGTCCTGCTCGCGCTCCTCCTCGCCGCCGGCCTCGCCGCGCCCGTCGCGGAGGGGCGGCCGGGCGGCGGCAACACCTTCCGCAGCTCCAGCTCCTCGTCGACGTCGCGATCGTCCTCGTCGTCCTCGTCGCCGTCGCGCTCGTCGCCCTCGTCGCCGTCGCGCTCATCGACCTCGTCGCCGTCCTGGTCCTCGACGCCCTCGCGCCCGTCGACGTCGTCGCCGTCCTGGTCCTCGACGCCCTCGCGCCCGTCGACCTCGTCGCCCGTGTCGCCGTACGCTTCCGACTCGACGTCGTATTCGTCATATTCGTCGTCCACGCTGGACCTCGATCGCGATCGCCCGTCACTGTTCGCCCTCTTCTTCGAGTCCAGGCGGGGCACTCTCCTCCTGGGTGGTCTGCTCGTCGGCTTCGGCCTCCTCGTCTATCGCCACCAACGCAAGACGCAGCAGAGCCCCGCCTGGGCGACGATGGTGCCCGCCGCCTCTCTGTCGCTGCCTGTCCCTCCTCGGCCGCCGCCCGTCTCCATGCGCAAGCGCCTCGAGGCGCTGCGCGCCCACGATCCGGCCTTCTCGCTCGTCCTCTTCGAGGATTTCCTCTACGCGCTGTACGCCCGCGCGCACGAGGCGCGGGGCGCCGGCGAGCTCGATCAGCTCTCGCCCTACCTCTCCGAGAGCGCGAGGTGCGCGATCTCGGGCCCTCCGCTCCGCGAGGTCAAGGCGATCGTGATCGGATCGTTCGAGATCGCCGGCGTCGAGCAAACATCGTCCTACGTTCGGGTCACCGTCGAGTTCACCTCCAACTACACCGAGGTGCGGCCCGACGGCTCGGAGCAGAGCTACTGGGCGGCGGAGTCATGGCACCTTGTGCGCCGCCGCGTCGCGCGATCGCGCCCGCCCGAGAAGGCGCGCATCATCGGCTGCCCCAACTGCGGCGCCCCGCTCTCGGCACTGCGCGGCGACCGCTGCTCGTACTGCGGCCAGATCGTCGACACCGGCGAGCTCGACTGGCGGGTGGAGCGCATCGTGGAGATGGATAAAGAACGGCGGGGACCGCAGCTCACCGGCAACACCGAGGAGCAGGGGACCGATCTCCCCACGATCATTGATCCCGACGCGAAGTCACGCCTCGAGGCGCTCTCCGGCCGCGACCCAGGCTTCGCCTGGTCCACCTTCCAGGGGCGGATCCAGGTCATCTTCGACCAGCTCCAGATCGCGTGGTCGTCGCGGGAGTGGAAGCACGCCCGGCCCTTCGTCAGCGACAGCCTCTTTCAGACGCAGCTCTACTGGATGGAGACGTACAGGAAGCAGAGGCTCCGCAACATCACCGAGGACGCTCGGATCGTCTGGGTGCAGATGGCGAAGATCACCTCGGACGCGTACTACGACGCCGTCACGGTGCGCGTCCACGCGACCGGCCTCGATTACACGATCGACGAGACGACGGGCAAGGTCGTCTCCGGAAGCCGGGAGCGCAACCGCGACTACACCGAGTACTGGACGCTGATCCGCGGCTCGAGCCGCACCGGCGCGCCCAGGGCGACGCTCGCTTGCCCGAACTGCGGCGCGCCGCTCGACGTGACCATGGCGGGCAACTGCGCCCATTGCAGCGCCAAGGTGACCTCGGGCGAGTTCGACTGGGTCCTCAGCCGGATCGAGCAGGACGAGGCCTATCGCGGCTGAGCTCGCAGTCTTGCGCCCCGGCGTGGCGCCCCCCCCGCGCTCTTCTCCATCGACGGCTCCTCCCGGCCTTGGTACGACGGCCCGCCGGAGCGCGGCTCGCTTCCGCGTCGCTCCAGCCCTTGCTCGGGAGGACCGATGTCCGACATGCTCGTCAACCTGCTCAAGCTGCCGCCGCTCGACCCCGTGATCGAGGCCTTGCGGCGGGACTCCGTCGTCGTACGGCGGGCGACGCCGTCCGAGATCACGCCCGTCCGGCGGTTCGTCGAGCGGCACTTCACGCCGGCGTGGGCCGACGAGATCAGCGTCGCATATGCGAACAAGCCTGTCAGCGTGTACCTCGCGATCCGCGGAGGCGAGGTGATCGGCTTCTCCGCTTACGAGTGCACCCGGCGCGCCTTCTTCGGCCCCACCGGCGTCGCCGAGCACGAGCGGGGCAAGGGGGTCGGTCGCGCCCTGCTGCTCGCCTCCCTGCACGGTCTCGCGCAGATGGGGTATGCCTACGGCATCATCGGCGGCGTCGGCCCCGCCGATTTCTATGCGCGCGCGGTCGGCGCGACGCTCATCCCGGACTCCACGCCGGGAGTCTACGCTGACCCGCTGAACGACACGGCGCCGCACGACAGCGCGAGGCCGCCTGGCTAGCGCGTGCGGCTGTCAGGGCTGCGGCGAGAGAGAGCGCGCGCCGGCGTGCAGGCGGGCGCGGCCGCGTCGCAGAGCCCGCCCCATCGCCGGCGCGGCGCCCCGCCGCCCTCGGGCACCGCCTTGACGGACGCCGCGCCCTCGGGGAAGGTCCCCTCCCGAGCGCCCCTGGAGGTCATGATGAAGCTCTATTTCAGTCCTGGTGCCTGTTCGCTCTCTCCCCACATCGTGCTGCGCGAGGCGGGCCTGCAGTTCGACCTCGAGCAGGTCCACCTCGGCACGAAGCAGACGAAGTCGGGCGCCGATTTCAACCAGATCAATCCGAAGGGCTATGTCCCCGCGCTCGAGCTCGAGAGCGGCGATGTGCTCACCGAGGGGCCGGCGATCGTCCAGTACATCGCCGACCAGAAGCCCGAGTCGGGGCTCGCGCCGCCTGCCGGCACCCTCGGCCGCTACCGTCTCCAGGAGTGGCTGAGCTTCATCAGCACCGAGCTGCACAAGCAGTTCGCCCCCCTGTTCAAGCCGAGGACGCCGGACGAGCAGAAGAGCGCGGCCAGGGAAGCCATCAGCCGCCGCCTCGAGTACGTGGCGCCGCGCCTCGAGGGTGCAGCGTACCTGATGGGCGACCAGTTCACGGTGGCGGACGCGTACCTCTTCACCGTGCTCACCTGGACGAAGTTCGCGGGCATCGAGCTCGATCGCTGGCCCGCCCTCGTCCAGTACAGGGAGCGCGTCGGCGCCCGACCCGCGGTCCAGGCCGCCCTGGCCGCCGAGCAGGGGAAGTGAGCCTCGGGGCGACCCGCGTCGTCAGCCCGATGGCGGACCCGTGACGACGGCGCCTCGCCCCTCAGGCGGTCATCCGCGCCCGGCGCAGCCCGAGCGCCTGCGCCTCGGCGAAGAGCGCGACGACGAGCGCCTGCGCCGCGACGAACGCGTAACCGAGCGCCGTCGGCTCGACCCAGCCGAGCGCCAGGAGGAGCACGCTGTCGATCACCCAGAGCGCGTTCGCGACGACGACGGCGAGGACGGCGGCCCGCGCCGGCCGCTCGCGCGTGCCGAGCCACGCGACGATCGCCGCGAACGGTAGCAGGCTCGCTCCGGACCACCGGAGCAGCGCCTCCGGCAGGCCGACGACGCCGGCGAGGGGCGCCGCGCCCGCGAGCATCAGGAGGCCAGTCGCGCCGCTGACGATGGCGTCGGCGAGGAGGGCACGGCGAAGGAAGACAGGAGAGGACAGGAACGACATGGTGGGCTCCTTTCGTTGCATTCTCGGGCTCATCGCCCCTGGGTGGACTGGGCCTGATCGGGAGAGCCGACGCGCGCATCGCGCCCGCTGTCCGCAGCGCCCCTGACGCATGCCCACTATGGGTGGCCTCGGTCATGGGGTCGATTACCTCCCAGGTAATGGGTCGTTCTTCCCGGCGTGGTAAGGTCGTCGCGCGATGATGACCTCACACCCGCCTGTCGGTGGACTCCTGCGCGAGTGGCGCCAGCGCCGTCGCATGACCCAGCTCGGCCTCGCGTGCGAGGCCGACATCTCGACGCGCCACCTGAGCTTCCTGGAGACCGGCCGCGCGCAGCCGAGCCGCGAGATGGTGCTCCACCTGGCGGAGCGCCTCGACGTGCCCTTGCGCGACCGCAACCAGCTCCTCGTGGCGGCGGGGTATGCGCCGCTCTATCCCGAGCGCAGCCTCGACGATCCCGCGCTCACGGCGGCGCGCAAGGCGATCGATCTCGTGCTCGCCGGCCACGAGCCTTATCCGGCGCTCGCCATCGACCGGCACTGGACCCTCGTCGCCGCGAACACCGCCGTCGGCCCGCTCCTCGTCGGCGCCGCCCCTTCCCTCCTCCGCCCGCCGATCAACGTGCTGCGCCTGAGCCTCCACCCCGAGGGCCTCGCGCCGCGCATCGAGAACGCGCCCGAGTGGCGCGCTCACCTCCTCGCCCGCCTGCGCCGCCAGATCGAGGTGAGCGCCGACCCCGTCCTCGTGAAGCTCCTCGAGGAGCTCAGCGGCTATCCACCGCCGGAGCCGGCAGGGGCGCGGCGCCCGGAGCCCGCGCGCGAGCCCAGCGCCGCTGTCATCGCCGTGCCGCTCAGGATCCGGGCGGAGGACCGCACCCTGAGCTTCCTCAGCACGACCATGGTCTTCGGAACGCCGGTCGACGTCACCCTGTCCGAGCTCGCTGTCGAGTCGTTCTTCCCCGCGGATCAGGCGACCGCGGAGGCCCTGCGCGCGGCGGCGCGACGCTGAGGGCCGGGCCGCGGAGGCGTGACTTCAGCGAGAGGACCCCTGCACGTGCCGGGGCGAGGATCACCGCTGTAGGCGGATGTCGTGCGTCGGAGAACGCCGAGTCGGCCTCACCGATGCATGGCGATGTCGTGACGTGGAAAGGGCTTGACGCGCCGGGTGAGCCTTCCGGCCGACGGGGCGGGCTTGGTCCGCCCGGGGGAGCGCGCGGGGCGCGCAGTGGGCTTCTTCGGGGTCGGCCGCGCCTTCTCGGTCGACGGCGCCGGATCGGGCTGCGTCGCCGGGATCTCGGCCGGCTCCGGGGGTCCCGGCGCGAGCAGAGGCCGGGGCGCGTCCACGACGCTGGCGAGGAGCGTCGCCTCGGCGGTGCCCGGCAAGCCGGCGCTGCGGGAGGCGGCGGCGACGGCCGCGAGCGCGGCGCTGTCCACGGCGAGCGCGGCGCCGTCGGTGCTGGTCGCGGCGAGGCGGACCGCCATGTACACGCCGGCGCCGGCGAGCATGGCGCCGAGGGCGGCGACCGTGGCGATCCGCGCCGCGGGCCGCTTCTTCTTGCGGCTCGAGGTCGTCATCATCACCGTCGTCGTGCGGTCGGGGGCGTCGCTGTCGCACGGATCGGTGTCCGCGAGCGCCACCGGCAGCCGCGCCGGCGCGGGGTGGCGCAGGGTGACCGCGGTGTCCTGCGCGCCCGCGACCGGCGCCTGCGCCAGGGCCTCCGCGCCCGTGTCCTGGGTCGCCGTGCCCAGCGGCCCGGCGCTCCTCCGGCGCGACGAGAGCGCCCGCTCCAGCGCCTCGGCCATCTCCCTGGCGGAGCCGAAGCGCGCGTTCGGGTCGAGCTGCAACGCCCGCCGCATCCAGTCGTCGAGGGCGGGCGGCGCCTCGGGCCGGAGCGCGCTCGGCGGCGTGAACTTGCCGGAATGCACGGAGAGCGTGAGCCCGACGATCGTCTCCGCGAAGAACGGGACTTGCCCGGTGATCGCGTGGTAGGCGACGACGCCGAGCGCCCAGAGGTCCGCGCGGAAATCGAGATCCTTCGAGCAGGTGAGCTGCTCCGGGCTCATGTAGAGCGGCGTCCCGACGACGTTCCCCGTCGAGGTGACGCGCATGTCCCGGGCCCGCCGGGCGATACCGAAGTCGAGCACCTTGACGAAGGTCTCGCCGTCCACCTCGGTCAGGAACAGGTTGTCCGGCTTGATGTCCCGGTGGACGATGCCGAGCCGGTGCGCCTGCCCGAGCGCCTTCGCCGTCTGCGCCACGATGCGGGCCACCTCGCCGAGCGGCAGCCTCCCCACGCGGCGGATGCGGGCCCTGAGGTCCTCGCCGCGCAGCAGCTCCATCGCGATGTACGGCATGCCGTCCGCGGTCAGCCCGTGATCGAGGACCTGCGCGACGTGCGGGCTCGTGATCTGGGCCGCCGCGACGGCCTCTCGCCGGAACCGCTCCACGTACCCCGCGTCGTCCGCGAGCTCGGGCGACATGAACTTGACGGCCACCTGCGCCTTCAGCGGCAGGCGATCGGCGACCCAGATGCTCCCCATCCCGCCCCGCCGCAGGATGCGAACGAGCCGCAGCGCAGGGGTCACCAGCTGTCCCGTGTGCAGGGGCATACCTCTGCTACTCCTTCTTGAAGAGGCCCGAGCCGGTGTGTCCGTCAGCTCCAGCCGAAACTCGCGTCAATAGATCAGTACGCCTCCTCCATTGTCTCCGCAAGAGAAACACGCGCTCTTCCGCCCCTCATCCATCACCTCCACGCCATAGAACGCACCGCGCGGGACCGCGTCGATTTCAAGCCATCACAACCGGGTCACCTGGCGACGTGGACGGACGTCGCACAGGCGCTCGTGTCGGCAGATGAGCGCACAGGAGCGCACCGATCACCTCACCGAGTCCACGCCGCGCCGCGCCGCGCGCGGGCGGTCGCGGCGCGCGGCGACGAACAGCAATGCAGCGCTCCTGCTCGGCGGGCTCATTACGGGAGTCCCGGATGCCTGCCAGCGCCCGAGGCATTATGCTCCGCGCCCTCATGACGCCGGACGCCCCCCTCGAGATCGCCGTGCTCGGCGATGTTCACGGCCACCTCACGCTCGCCTATCGGCTGCTCGGGCGCTGGCAGCGGGAGACCGGCCGCGCGCTCGATCTCATCCTCCAGGTCGGCGATCTCGGCGCGTTCCCTCCCCCGTTCCGGCTCGACCGCGCCACGAAGCGGTTCGCGGAGAGCGACCCCGACGAGCTGGGGTTCGCCGTCTATCACGAGGGCGGCCCGGAGCCCGATGCGTTCTTCGGGCCCGACGCGCCGGCGGATCGACGGATAGCCGCTGATACGGTGTTCATCAGGGGGAATCACGAAGACTTCGAGTTCCTCGACGAGGCGGGCGCCGGGTCCGACGCGCCGGTGCCGGTCGACGCGCACGAGAAGATCCTCTATCTCCCGAACGGCGGCCGGTTCACCTTCGGCCGCGGCCCGCACCGGATCACGATCGGCGGGCTGGGCGGCATCTCCGACGGCGGCCGGCCCGGCCGGGATCCCGTCTCGGAGCACTACACCGCGGCCGAGGTCCGCAAGCTGCGCTCCCGCGGCGATCGCATCGACGTGCTCCTCTCGCACGAGCCGCCGCACGGCGCCGCCGCCGCCATCCACCCCCGCTACGACGACGGCGGCTCACGCGACGTGCTCGAGCTGCTCCGCGATCTCCGGCCGAGGTACCATTTCGCCGGGCATTATCACGAGCCGGGACAGCCGCTCGCCGTGACGGGCGACACGCAGAGCTACCAGCTCAACGCCGTCAACTTCCTGAAGCCGCACCGGCTCAACCCGGGGTGCATCGGGATCCTCCGGTGGGCCGGGCCCGAGGAGAGCTCGTTTGCGCTCCTCGACGCTCCGTGGCTGGGCGAGTACACCAGGTCGAACTACAGGTACCTGTGAGCGCGGCGCCGCCGGCGGCGGCGCGCGATCTCGGCGCTTCGAGGTAGGTGCATGTGAAGGCGGCGCCGCCGGCGGCGGCGCGCCTCGACGTCAGCCCTTCGAGCTCTTCGGCCCGAGCGGGCCCCCGTCGCCCGGCATGCGCGCGTAGACGCCGGGGTGCGAGGAGGCGAGCCACTGGTTCACGTGGCTCATCACGTGCGGGCGCTCGGTCCTGAGCTGCAGGTAGCGCTGGCCGCGCGGGACGAGCACCTGCTCGGTCACGTTGCCGCCGAACTGCTCCGCGAGCACGCGCACGACCGGCTCCACGTCGAAGAACTTGCAGCTGAAGAGATCGAAGAACGCCTCGTCGCTGTCGGGGAAGATGTGCAGCGTGATGTGCGACTCCGCGATCATCACCATGGCGCTGATCACCGGGGTCCCCTCGCGCGTCGCCGTCTTCACCACGAAGGGGCGCATGATCGGGGTCATCCCGATCTTCGAGGGCAGGTGGTCGAAGATGTCGAAGAGCGCGTCGAGCGAGGTCGGCCCGCGGTACGGGCTGAACTGCAGGAAGAGGTGAGGGCCGAAGTCGGCCTCCGGGCTCACCACCTCGTGCCCCCTGCGCTCCTGCAGGTCGCCCCCTTCGCCGCGATCGACCGTCTGCGTGAACACGCTGCGGCACGGCAGCGTCGTCTGGAGCATCATCTGGACCCGCTGCGGATCGAAGGCCCCCGGGTACACGAGATCGGCGAAGAAGCACTCGCGGAAGCTGAAGGTGTGGATGGTGAGGTGGCCGCCGAGCAGCAGCACGAAGGCGCTGATGCCGCAGTCCTCGGCCACCACGCCGTTGTAGTAGGGAAGGATGAACGGAGGCATCACCGGCTTCAGCCGGAGCACGCCGGGCACCTCCTCCAGAAGCTCCTGAGCCAGCTTCACGTCATCAAAACGGCTCCGGAAGCCGTGAAAGCCGTCCATCGTGAAATGGGTGAGGTTCTTGCGCGCCTTATGCATGTTGCCCCTTCGTCGACGAGTTGAGCGATGCTACTCCACGCGGAGCAGGCGCGATCGGATTAATTTGGCGAGCTGCCTTCCCTCCAGCGCGCGCATGTGGGCCGCCCGATGATCAGGTGGGGAAGCCGGAGACAAGCATGCTTGTCGTGCGCCCGGCGCGCGATCCGCCGCAGCGCCGCAGCTCCCGGCGCGCCGCGCCGCGTGGGATGAGCACGCCCGGACGGCGCCCGACTGCCACTGCTGCGCTCGACTGCCACACCGGCGGCGACGGGCCGCGGCTCCGGAGCCCTGGAGCGGGTCCGCATGTGGGCCCACGTCGCCTGGTGAGTCCGCGGGGGTCGCCGCTCGCGGCCGTCGTCCACCGGACCGTCACGACGGGCGCCTCGGACACCACGGGCGCCGCGAGGCGCGCGCCGGCGAGGCCGAGTGACGCTTGACTTCAAAAAACGTGTTTCATTTGTCCGCGACAATCGCCCTCCGGGCAGCGCGACGTCGGCGCTCATGTCGGGTAGCCGGCGCGCGCCGCCGGATCACGCGACGCGACAGACGGGCTGGTTCCTGGCGGGAGATACCGTCTCTCGCCCGGGATGCCGGCTCACTGAAACCGTTCACCAGGACGGCCTGGACGCTCTCGGGGGCGCGGGAACGCCGGCAGAGGAAATCCATCCGCCGTGGATCGGGCGTCGGGGTGCGATAAAAAGTGAAGCAGCGGTGTCATCCGTCGTCGCCCGGACGCCCGGAGGCGTAGAATCGCCGGAGCTATGAGCCGATCGCCCTCCGACAAGGACGCGCACAAGAAGGCACCGATGAGCCCCGTGCCGTCGCGAGGGAGCTCGCCGGATCCGAGCCCGCCGCGCAGCAACAGCAGCTGCCTGCCGCCGGCGCCGCACCCGCCGCGCAACAACTCGAGCTGCCTGCCGCCGGCGCCGCCGTCGAACCGCGGCGGCAGCACGCTCCCGCCCCCGCAGCACGTGCCGGCCCCCGCGCGGGGCAGCCACTTGCCGGCCGACCCGCGCCTCCGGCGGGACCGGCCGAGCGTGCCGCTCGCGCCGCTCGTCGGATCTCCGCCGCAGGAAGCGCGCGGCTGGCGCGATCGGCCGGGCGCCGCGGCCGTGGCCGCCGCCGCGGCGCGCAGCGGCCTCGCGGCGCAGGATCCGTTCGCCACCTGGGACGCGGAGGCGCCGCCCGCCACGCTGCCCGCGACCCAGCCGCCCGAGCCGCCGAGCTCGCGCGTACCGGAGGTGTCGCGCTTCGAGGACACGGGCCGCGGCCACGCGCCGGCCTCGTCGCCGGGCAGGCGCGTGGCCGCCGTCGCCTCGGCCGCCGCGCACCAGCCCGCGCCGGCGGCCCGGCGCGAGCCGCAGCGGCTCCACGAGCCGCACGGCGGCGGGCACGACCCGTACACGCCGATCAACCAGATCCTCGGCTACACGCGCCTGCTCGTCGCGTCGCTGCAGGGCAAGGTCGCGCCGCAGCACATCGAGGACATCCGCAACATCGAGCTCGCCTCGCGCAAGCTGCTCGGCATCGTCCAGGCGATGGAGAACGGGGGCGGCGAGGACGACGCGCCCTCGAGCGTGAAGGTCAGCGTCCCCTCCTCCCCGCACGAGGAGCCGGCGCTCCACGCGGAGCTCGAGGGCGGCGGGCGCGGCGCCATCCTCGTGGTCGACGACAGCCGCGGCAACCGCGACGTGCTCTGCCGGGTGCTGCAGAACAACGGCTTCCGCGCGATCGCCGCCGAGGACGGCCCGCGCGCGCTCGGCCTGGCCGCGCGCGAGCGCTTCGACGCCGTGCTGCTCGACGTGAACATGCCCGGCATCAGCGGCCTCGGCGTGCTCTCCGCGCTGCGCCAGAGCCGGTCGCAGGCGGAGCTGCCCGTGATCATGGTGACCACGCGGGGCGCGAGCGAGGACGTGGTGGAGTCGCTCCGGCTCGGCGCCAACGATCACGTCACCAAGCCGATCGACTTCGACATCCTGCTCGGGCGCCTCGACACGCAGCTCACGCTGAAGCGCTCGCGCGAGCAGCTCTCGCAGCTCGCCGCGGAGCTGTCGATCAAGAGCGAGTTCATCCGCAAGACGTTCGGCCGCTACCTGAGCGACGAGGTCGTGAGCCGCCTGCTCTCCTCGCCCGAGGCCCAGCTCCTCGGCGGCGAGGAGCGCGAGGTGACGATCATGATGACGGACCTCCGGAGCTTCACCACGATGACCGAGAACATGCCGCCCGACGTCGTCATGCGGCTCCTGAACGGCTATCTCGGCGAGATGGCGCGCATCATCATCGCGCGCGGCGGCACGATCATCGAGTTCATCGGGGACGCGATCCTCGCGCTCTTCGGCGCGCCGTTCTCGACGGGCGACGACGCGCGCCGCGCGGTCGCGTGCGCGATCGAGATGCAGCTCGCGATGGACGCGGTGAACGACAGGAACAGCGCGGACGGCCTGCCGACGCTGCAGATGGGCATCGCGCTCAACACCGGCCCTGTCGTCGTGGGCAACATCGGCTCCGAGGCGCGCACGAAATACGGCGTGGTCGGCGCCCAGGTCAACCTGACGTCGCGCATCGAGTCGTGCACGGTGGGCCGCCAGATCCTCATCGCCGACGGCACGCGCCGCGCCGCCGGCTCCGGCCTCCTGCTCGGCCAGAGCCACGCGCTGTCCGTCAAGGGGTTCTCGACGCGGGTGCTCGTCCACGAGGTGCTGGGCCTCGACAACCCCGAGCGGCTCTACCTGCCCGAGCGGCGCGTCGAGATCCTGCCGCTCTCGTCGCCGCTGCCCGTGGTCTGCGCGCGCCTCGCCGGCAAGCGCGTGGAGGGCGAGCCGCAGTCCGCCTACATCCTCGGGCTCTCGCCGTTCGGCGCCGTGCTGCGCTTACACCCCCGCCCCGCGCCCTTCACCAACCTCCAGCTCCACCCGTCCGTCGCGCTCGCGGAGCAGCTCGGCGGCGAGCTGCACGCGAAGGTGATCGAGCTCGACCCGCGCGCGGACGACGTGGTGCGCATCCACTTCACGTCCTCGCCGCCCGGGCTCGCGGCCCTCGTGCAAGAGCTCCACCGCGCCGAGGCGTAGCGCGCGCGGGCGCGCGGACTCCTGTCATGGCGGCGCCCCGTGCTGATGGGGAGTCCCGTCACGGGGAGTCGGCCACGGCGCCCACTGGCCGTGTCCGTTCGTCACGCGCGACGGCATCGCGGCTCGACCGGGCGGCGCGGCCGGGTTAAGCACCGCCCGTGGCCTGGAGTCAGCGCATGGCGAGCATGGCGACCAGGAAGCGCTCGGCTCCGGTGCGTTGCGGCGCCGCCGTGCTCATCGCGGGAATGGCGATCGCGCTGAGGCTCTCGCTCCACTCGGTCCTCGGAGACGAGGTGCCATTCATCCTCTATTTTCCAGCGGTCGTGGCGAGCGCCTGGTTCGGGGGCCTCGAGGCCGGCCTCGTCACGACAGCGCTCTGCGCGGCCTTCGTCTGGTATTTCTTCCTGATTCCATATCACTCGTTCGCGCCTCCCCCGATTCACGGCACGGTGCAGCTCGGCACGTTCGTCGTCACCGCGGTGATGAGCTCGCTCCTGGCCGAGAACCTGCACAGGGCCAGGCGGCTCGCCGCGCGCAGCGCGGAGCGGCTGCGGATCGCGCAGGATCACTCGCTCGACGGGTTCGTGACGCTGTGGGCCGTTCGGGACGCGCAGGGGAGCATCGTGGACTTCCGTTGGGAGTACGTGAACCCGGCCGCGGCCAGCATGCTGCTGTGCGCCCCGGAGCGCCTGGTGGGCCGGGATCTTCTCCAGATGCTGCCGGGCGAGAAGACGAAACGCGACCTCTTCGCGCGGTGCGCGCGCGTGGTCGAGACGGGCGATCCCGTCGACGTCGAGCTGCCCTGGGGCGAGGAGGAGCGCCGCCGCTGGTTCCGGATCATGATCGTGCAGCTCCATGACGGGATCGCCGTCCACTTCAGCGACATCACGGCGCGCAAGCGGGCGGAGGAGGAGCGCGCGGCGCTCCTCGCGAGCGAGCGCCGCGCGCGCGCCGAGGCGGAGGAGGCCAATCGGCTGAAAGACGAGTTCCTGGCGACGGTCTCCCACGAGCTGCGGACGCCGCTCAACGCGATCCTCGGCTGGTCGCACCTGCTCCAGGCGAAGACCGCCGCGCCCGAGCAGAAGGCGCGCGGGCTGCAGGCCATCGAGCGCAGCGCCCGATCTCAGGCGCGGCTCGTCGAGGATATCCTCGACGTGTCCAGGATCATCGCCGGCAAGGTGCGGCTCGACAGGCACCTCATCGACCCTGGCGCGATCATCGGGGCTGCGGTCGAGTCCCTGCGCCCTTCAGCCGAGGAGAAGGGGGTGGCGCTCGAGCTCGCCGTCGAGGCGCGGGACGCCCGGATCCTGGGCGATTCCACGCGTCTCCAGCAGGTGTGCTGGAACCTCGTCTCCAACGCGATCAAGTTCACGCCGACGGGCGGCGTGGTGCGCGTCGCGGTCGCGCAGCGAGGCGCGGATCTCCACATCGAGGTCAGCGACACGGGGCAAGGCATCCGCCCCGATTTCCTGCCGTTCGTCTTCGATCGGTTCAGCCAGGCCGACGGCTCGACGACGCGCCGCCACGGCGGGCTCGGCCTCGGGCTCGCCATCGTCCGCCACCTGGTCGAGCTGCACGGCGGGACGATCTCGGCGCGCAGCGAGGGCGAGGGGCGAGGCGCGACGTTCGAGGTCGTGCTGCCCGTGGCCGGCCCCGCGCAGGCGGGCGACGACGGCCCCGTCCGGGCGCGCGACGGCGCGGCCCCCGGGCGCGCGCCGCCGGGGGCGCCCGAGCGGCGCGTCGACGGGCTCCGCGTCCTCGTGGTCGACGACGAGGACGAGGCGGGCGAGATCGCCGGCGCCATGCTCCGGGAGCTGGGCGTCGAGCCGCGGGTGGTGCGATCGGCAGAGGAGGCGCTCCGGGCGCTCGTCGAGTTTCGCCCCGACATCCTCATCTCGGATCTGGCGATGCCCCACGAGGACGGCTTCTCCCTGATGCGCAAGGTGCGCGCGCTCGCGCCGGACGCCGGGGGCGCCATTCCGGCCATCGCGATCACGGCGTACGCGCGGCGCGAGGATCGCCAGCGGGCGCTCGCGTCCGGCTTTCAGGTGTGCCTCACGAAGCCCGTCGTCGCCGCCGAGCTCTCCGAGGTCGTGAGCAGCCTGGCCGCGGGGCTGCCCCCCAGCCCTGCCCGAGCGCGCGCTGCTGCGCCGTGACGCGCCGAGGCGACCGACCGCCGTGTTGCCCTGGGCGAGGGGCCTCGCCTACCCTTCGCCCTCGCAAGCGCAACACGGTTCTTTCACGCGGCCACTCACACCGAGGCGACCGATGCACATGCGTTCCCAGATCATCGCGGGCCCCGCGGGCGCGCTCCACATCGTCGATCATCCAGCCGCAGGCGCTCATCCAGCCGCAGGCGCTCATCCAGCCGCAGGCGCTCATCCAGCCGCAGGCGCTCATCCAGCCGCAGGCGCTCATCCAGCCGCAGGCGCCGCGCCGGCGCCGGGCGATGCGACCGCGGGCGAGCCGCTGCCGCTCGTGCTCGTGCACGGGATGGTCGGCCACGTCGGCTTCTGGGAAGCGGCGCTCGCGCACCTCGCGGGCAGGCGCCGCGCCGTCGCCATCGATCTGAGGGGCCACGGCGCGTCCGAGGCCCCGCCCGACGCGGACTACTCGCCTGCCGCGTGCGCGGCCGACGTGCTCGCGGTGCTCGACGCCCTGGGCCTTCCGCGCGTGGCGCTCGTCGGCCACAGCTTCGGCACGCTCGTGGCCATCGCCGCCGCGGCCGCCCATCCGGAGCGCGTCGCGCGGCTCGTGCTCGTCGACCCGCCCGGCGACTTCACGCAGCTCCCGGCCGAGATCCGCGAACAGCAGCTCTCGCCCCTGCGGGCCGCGTTCGAGACGGACGATTGGCGCACCGCCACCCGCGCGGGGTTCGATGCGGCGCTCGTGGGCAGCACGCCGGCGACGCGGGACGTGGTGCTGGGCCGCCTCGCTGCCACGCCGCGCGACCGGCTGCTCGGCATGTACCGCAGCATGATCGAGTTCCCCGCCGTGGACACGCTGGACCGCTACCTCGCCGCCCCGGGCGCCCGCGCCCACGCCCTCGTCGCTCCCTCGAACGCGCGGCCGTTCAGCCTGCATGTGCTCAGGCCCGCGCTGGACGCCGCCGTGCTGCGAGGGACCGGCCACTGGCTGATGATGGACGCACCGGACCGGTTCACCGAGCAGCTCGAGGCCTGGCTCACCGCCGCGTGACGCAGCCCGGCCGCTCGATCGCATGAGCTCCTTCCCGCCGGGACGCGCGCGGCCCACACTGCGGCCATGCGCGACGACGACACCGCTCGCCTCACCGCGAGGACCCTGGGTCACTACGACGATCACGCCCTGTCGTTCTGGGAGGGCACCCGCGATCACGACGTCTCGCAGAACCGCGCCGCGCTGCTCGCGGCGCTGGAGGGGCCGGGCCCGTTCACGATCCTCGATCTCGGCTGCGGCCCGGGGCGCGACCTCGCCGCGTTCCGCGCCGCGGGGCACATCCCCGTCGGGCTCGACGGGTCGGCGCGGTTCGTCGAGATGGCGCGGCGGCACGCGGGCTGCGAGGTGCTCCACCAGGATTTCCTGCGCCTCGATCTCGGGGCCGAGCGCTTCGACGGGATCTTCGCCAACGCGTCGCTGTTCCACGTGCCGAGCGCCGAGCTCCCGCGCGTGCTCCGCGAGCTCCACGCCGCGCTCCGCCCGCGCGGCGTCCTCTTCAGCTCCAACCCGCGCGGCGACGACCGGGAGGGGTGGTCCGGCGACCGGTACGGCTGTTACTGGTCGCTCGAGCGGTGGCGCGACCACGTGACGACCGCGGGATTCGAGGAGATCCAGCACTACTACCGGCCCGCAGGCCTGCCCCGCGCGCAGCAGCCGTGGCTCGCGACGGTGTGGCGCAAGCGCTGATGTCCGGCCGGTGGGGTGCCAGCGCCAGGCGTCCGGCCCCATGGTGGAGACATGCGTCAGAAGCCCAGACGCCTGCATGGCAAGGCCCGCGCGCGCGCGGGAACGGGAAGCAGGAATCGGCCGAATATTCTGATCATCATGGGAGATGACATCGGCTGGTTCAACCTGAGCGCGTACAACCGGGGGATGATGGGCTACGAGACGCCCCACATCGACCGTATCGCGCGAGAAGGAGTGCTCTTCACCGATTATTACGGACAGCAAAGCTGCACGGCCGGGCGCGCCGCGCTCATGACGGGCCAGACGCCGCTCCGGACCGGCCTTACCAAGGTCGGTATCCCGGGCGCGAAGCGAGGCATCAGCGACAAAGATCCCACCATCGCCGAGATCCTCCAGCAGCTCGGCTACACCACCGGGCAGTTCGGCAAGAACCATTTCGGTGATCGGGACGAGCACCTGCCCACGATGCACGGGTTCGACGAGTTCTTCGGCAACCTCTACCACCTCAACGCCGAGGAGGAGCCCGAGCACCCGGATTACCCTGCGGCCCCGGAGTTCCGCGCGAAGTTCGGGCCGCGGGGCGTGCTCCACGCCTGGGCTGATGGCCAGGGCGGACAGCGGATCGAGGACACGGGCCCGCTCACCAGGAAACGCATGGAGACCATCGACGAGGAGATCCTCGCCGCTGCCGTGGACTTCATCGAGCGGGCGCAGAGGTCGGAGCGTCCCTTCTTCGTCTGGCTCAACAGCACCCGCATGCACATCTGGACCCACCTCAAGGCGGAGTCGCAGGGCAAGACAGGGCTCGGCATCCACGCCGACGGCATGGTCGAGCACGACGGGCACGTCGGCAGCCTGCTGCGCAAGCTCGACGATCTCGGCCTCTCCGGGGACACCCTCGTCATCTACACGACCGACAACGGCGCCGAGGCGTTCACCTGGCCCGACGGCGGCACCACGCCGTTCCGGGGCGAGAAGAACACCCAGTACGAGGGTGCCTATCGCGTGCCTTGCCTCGTCCGCTGGCCCGGCGTGATCTCCCCCGGTCAGGTCAACACCTCGCTCATCGCGTCCGAGGACTGGTTCCCCACGCTGGCCGCGGCGGCGGGGCTCCGCGACGTGAAGCAGCGGCTGCTCGCGGGGTGCCGCGTCGGCGACAGGACGTTCAAGGTCCACCTCGACGGCCACGATCAGCTCGCGCTGCTCTCCGGCCAGGGCCCGAGCGCGCGGCGCGCGTTCTTCTACGTGAACGACGAGGGGCAGCTCGTCGCCCTCCGCCACGATCGCTGGAAGATCGTCTTCGCCGAGCAGCGCGCCAGCGGGCTCGGTGTCTGGCAGGAGCCGTTCGTCCCGCTCCGGCTGCCCAAGCTCGTCGACCTCCGGGCCGATCCCTTCGAGAGGGCCGATATGGGCAGCATCTTCTACGACAAGTGGCGCATCGATCACGCCTTCGTGATCGCGCCGGCCATCGAGATCGCGAAGCAATTCATCGCTTCGTTCCAGGAGTTCCCTCCCCGGTACAAGCCGGAGACATGGAACCTGGACACCATCCTCCAGCGGATGGAACGGATGTCGGATTGAGCGGCCGCTCAGCCTCGTCGTCGTTCATCTGCCTGGCTGGCAGGCGACCGCGACGATCGCGCTCCCTTCCCGGCGCTGTCTCTCCCCGGCATGCGAAGAGCGCTCGATGCGGGCGACGTCCGCGGTCAGTGCGCCCTGATCGCGCGCGGGCCTCCGGCGGGCAGGCGGGCGGCGGACGAGCGGGCGGCTGGACCGCGCGCCACCACCGGGGCCAGGGCGACGATCACGAGGACCAGCGCCACGACGACGGCGAGCCCGCCCCGCAGGGTGAAGCGGTCGGCGAGCAGGCCGATGAGCGGAGGCCCCACGAGGAAGCCGCCGTAGGACAGGGTGGCGAGCGTCGCCAGGGCCTTTCCGGGCGCCACGTCGGGCGCGCTCGCGCCGGCGCGGAAGACCAGCGGCACCACGACGGACAGGCCGGCGCCCACGCACCCGAAGCCCAGCAGCAGGGCGATCGGGACGTTGACGACCAGCGCCGCGCCCAGCCCGCCCGCGACGAGGAGCGCCGCCGCGCGCACGAGCCGCTCGGCGCCGAAGCGCTGCGTGAGCCCGTCCCCGGAGAACCGCCCGACGAGCATCGCGAGCGAGAAGACGGCGTAGCCGATCGCGGCCACGGCCGCGGTGGTGTGGAGCTCGTCGCGGAGGTAGACGGCCGACCAGTTGGCCATGGCGCCCTCGCCCACGGACGAGCAGAACGCGATGAGGCCGAGCAGGAGGAGCCGGGTCGAGCGGCGCCCCTCGGCGGAGCCCGCGACCGCGGCGACCGCCGGCTCGGGGCGCGCGTCGGCCGAGAGCGCCCCGCCGGCGTCGAGGATGACCACGGCGAGGACGGCGGCGACGGCGAGCAGGTGCACCGCCGGCGACACCGCCATGCCGGCCGCGAGCGCCCCGAGGGCCGCGCCGATCAGCCCGCCGAGGCTGAACATGCCGTGGACCGAGGCGAGGATCGGGCGGCCGTGGCGCCGCTCGACCTCGACGGCCTGCGCGTTCATCGCCACGTCCATGAGGCCGTTGCTCATGCCGAGCAGCACGAGGGCCGCGACGAGCGCGGCGAAGGAAGGCGCGAGCGCCGGCAGGGGCAGCGCCGCGCACAGCAGCATGGCCGAGACGCGGGTGACGCGCCGGCTCCCGAGGCGCGCGACCAGCGGCCCGGCGGCGCGGAAGGCGAGGATGGCGCCGACGGCCACGCCGAGCAGGGCCAGGCCGAGCGCGCTGTCGCGCAGCCCGAGCCGCTCGCGCACCGCGGGGACGCGCGCGGCCCAGGAAGCGAAGGCGATGCCGTTCGCCAGGAACATGACCGAGACGGCGCGCCTGGCCTGCGCCGTGGAGAGGGCAGGACGCTCCTCCGAACTTTCGTGCATTTTCGTGAACATCAGGGAACAATCATGCAGCCGACCGCGGCCAAAGCAAGCGGCTTCGTGAACAAACAGGAACGATCGTGCAAAACCAAGCAGACAGCTCGGGCCTGATGGTGGCCGAACGGCGCCGGGAAATTCTCGCGGTGCTGGAACGTGATGGAAAGGTGGTCGCGGCGGAGCTGAGCCGCGCGTTCGGCGTCTCGGAGGACACGATCCGGCGCGACCTGCGCGAGATGGCGAACGAGGGGCTGCTGCAGCGCGTGCACGGCGGCGGCCTGCCGCTCGCGAAGGTGAACCCGAGCTTCCCCGCGCGGGAGCGGCAGCAGCCGCGCGTCAAGGAAGGGCTCGCGCGGGCCGCGGCCACGCTGATCAAGCCGGGGCAGGTCGTGTTCATCGACAGCGGCACGACCAACGTGGCCGTCGCGCGCCACCTCCCGCGCGATCTCGAGGCCACGATCGTGACCAACAGCCCTCCTGTCGCCATCGCCCTCTCCGAGCACCCGCGCGTCGAGGTGGTCCTGCTCGGCGGGCGCGTGCGCAAGGACCCGCTGGCCGCCGCCGACGCCGTGACGATCGCGGGCGTGCGCCAGATCCGCGCGGACCTCTGCTACCTCGGCGTGTGCACCCTCGACCCGGCGTTCGGGATCACGACGGTGGATCTGGACGAGTCGTACGTGAAGCGGGCCATGGTCGAGGCCTCGGCCGAGGTGGTCGCGCTGGTCACCGCGGACAAGCTCGGCACCGCGTCAGCGTACGTCGTCGCCCCGCTGA
Organism: Sorangium sp. So ce406; assembly: GCF_051474675.1. Lineage (NCBI taxonomy): Bacteria > Pseudomonadati > Myxococcota > Polyangiales > Polyangiaceae > Sorangium > Sorangium sp. So ce406. The sequence continues at coordinate 5,673,085 of NZ_CP150340.1, forward strand.
GCGAGCTCACGTGGCTCTTCACGGAGCGCGGCGTGCCGAAGGAGGTGCTCGCGCCGTACCGGGAGGCGGGGGTCACCGTCACGCAGGACGTCGAGGCGGAGCCGGCGTAGCCACGAGGCCGCCCGGTGGAGCGCCGCACCGGCCGCTTTCGCGGGCAGTTGCTCCTCTCGACCTGCCATCGACCTGCTCGAGGGAGCGTCAGTCGGCTTCAGTGTGGTCCTCCCCCGCAGCCCGAGCACCACCGCGGATGGCTGCCGGTCAGAGGAGGTCATGACTCGTCCGCGTCCGAGGTGCGCAGCGCGGATGCAACTGCGCCTCCTCGGAGCCTCGGTCACCCGTGCTTCGACGCCATGCCTCTCCGCGTGCGCGCGCGAGCGGCGCGCCTCCTGAACAGGAGCGGAAGGCTCTGGAGCCAGTCGACCCGGTCCGCGCCCATGAGCAGGATCCAGTGGGCAAGCCGGTGATCCGGGACCTCGTAGGCCGCGCGGCGCAGCACGCCGCTCACGCCTCGCGGCGGCAAGGCGGCGCTGAACACCGGCGTCGGACGGGCGAGCCCCGGGCGCGTGAGCACCCGGCCCTCGATCGGCTGCCGCGCAGGTTCCAACCAGTGCGCGCTCGCCAGGAGGTGCGGCGGCGCCTCTCTCGGAACGCCGGGTCTGTCCTCCGGGCACAGATCCACGGCCCAGTACGGCAACTCGCTCGGCCGCAGCATCTCGGCTTCCACGATGATCACCTCCTCCTCGATGAAAGAGCTCATTTGGCCCCCGACGGAACGAGCACGCACTTGATGATCCCGTCGGTCCTCGCCGCGAAGATGCGGTACATCTCGGCGGCCGACTCGAGCGGGACGCGGTGGGTGATGAGCGCGCTCGGGTCGATGTTGCCCTTGCGGATGTGCTCGAGCAGGTGGGGCATGTACCGCTTCACGTCGCACTGCCCGGTCTTGATCGTCAGGCCCTTGTTCATGGCCGCGCCCATGTCGATGAGGTTCCACGGCGGACCGTAGACGCCGATGATCGAGACCCTCCCGCCGCGGCGGACCGACTGGATCGCCCAGTTGAGCGCGATGGGCGAGCCCGCCTGGAGCATGAGCGCCTTGCCCAGCACGTCGTGCATCATCGAGCCGTTCGCCTCGAGGCCGACCGCCTCGATGCAGACGTCCGGCCCGCGGCCGTCGGTCATGTCCCGGAGGACGGACACGACGTCGGGGACCTTGCTGAAGTCGAGCGTCTCTGCCTTGTTGTACCGACGCGCGAACGCGAGGCGGTAACCGACCGAGTCGATGGCGATGACCCGGCGCGCGCCGAGCAGCCAGGCGCACCGCTGGGCCATGAGGCCGACGGGACCGCAGCCGAAGACGGCCACCGTGTCCGCGGGGCCGATGTCGCCCATCTCCGCGGCCTGGTACCCCGTGGGAATGATGTCCGAGAGAAACAGCACGTCCTCGTCCGAGAGGTCGTCGGGGATCTTCATGGGGCCGACGTCGGCGAAGGGGACGCGCACGCGCTCGGCCTGCCCGCCCTGGTAGCCGCCGGTCGTGTGCGAATAGCCGAAGATCCCGGCGGTGATCGTGCTCAGCGGGTTCGTGTTCTCGCACGCGGACGTGCGCTCTCGCTGGCAGAAGAAGCAGGTGCCGCAGGCGATGTTGAACGGCACCACGACGCGGTCGCCGCACTGGAGGGTCCGCACGGACGGCCCGAGCTCCTCCACGACCCCGGTGAACTCATGGCCGAAGACGGTGCCGACGCGCGTGTCGGGCACGTAGCCATGATAGAGATGCAGGTCAGAGCCGCATATCGTGGAGCGCGTCACGCGGAGGATCACGTCGTTCGGATGCTGGATCCGAGGCTCCGGGTTCTCCTCGATACGAACGCACCTCGGCCCATGGTATGTGAGCGCCAGCATTCGAGCTATCTCCCCCTCTGCTCCACGCGCGATGCAAGGCGCGAACCGGCGCGGGCGCTCGTGAGTGCGACCAGCGTAGCCACGGCCTCCGCGAGCCCGCCGCCCGGGAGTCAGGGCCGACGGCTCTCCATCGTTTGCGGGAGCGCTGGCGCGTGGGCCGCCCTCCGCGATCTCTGCCTCTGCGCGAGGACGACCCGGCGAGCGACAGCAGGGAGACATGGGCGCAAAGGCGCGGACGTGGAATCTCTGCGCGAGGACGACCCGGCGAGCGACAGCAGGGAGACATGGGCGCAAAGGCGCGGAGGTCGAAAGAGCATGGCGCCGCAGCGCGTGAGCGCGCCCATGTGCCGAGAGCTGGCTCGCGCAGGTGGCGCCCGGAAGACAGCCGCGGTGAGCGGGCGCGCCCGCCCCTACAGCAAGCCCGAGAGCAGATCCAGGACACCGCAGGTCAGGCCGCCCCCGGAGAGCGCGACCAGAGGCTCCAGGCTCGACGCGATGGACTCCGGGTACACCGCCCTCCCGGCGCTGCAGGTCGGCGCGCCCGCGAGGTCCCGGTCGCAGACCACGTCACAGTGGCCGCGGAGGGTGATCCCGCACGAGGGCGATTGCCCGCAGATGCGCTGAAGCGTCCGCGTGCTCAGCGCCACGCCGCACGCGTCGACCAGGTCGTTGTCGGCGCAGGCGAACGCGGTCGGCCTGACCTGGTCGAAGAGATCACCGAACATGATCGCGTCCGGGACCGAGTACTCCCTCGCCTCGCTGTCCGGCGCGCCGGCGAGGGCCGGGTGGCCGCCGGTCAGGCGGACCGCGACGTGCGCGCCCGTCGCGTTCAGCGACTGCAGCAGACACGCCGTCATCCAGCGCCGCGCGGCGCTGTCCGAGAGCGGCGCGGACGACCACCGCGGCGCGAGCCCGATCGACCCGCTGAAGGACCGCCGGGAGGTCGTCCGCAGCGCCGCCCCCTCGGGCAGGGCGCAGGCGATCACGCGCTCGACGAGGTGCCTGCCCTCGTCGCTCGAGAGCAGCACGGCGCCCCCGCGGCCGCCCAGCGCCTCGGGCAGCGGCGAGCGCGCCAGCGACCGCAGCGCCTCCTGCGTCGAGGGCTCCCAGAAGAAGGCGGGATCGAGGCCGTTCATCACGATGATCCCCTGCTCCGAGGCCAGGACCGTCTCGCCGTCGTCCGCCGGCGCCGCTCCGCACCCGGCCGCAAGCAAGCAGCACCCGATCACCCCGGCAGCGTTGACCCTCAAGCAAAGCATGCACTGTCCTCCATCTCAGGCGCACGTGCGTGCGCCTCGCACCGGGAGCAAGCAAATCCCGGTCCGGGGCCGGGCCTGATCGGTCGCCCCGGTACGCGCGCGGCCCGCGAAGACCGGGCTCAGCCGGTCGTCGAGCAGGCTCGGCAGCCGCGCGCCATGCAGGATCAGCCGCCGCGCCCGGCGGCGCGCAGCGCATCGAGGCCGCGCGCCAGCGCGTCGAACCGGGACCGCCAGGCGGGATGCTCGGCGAGGAGCCCGCCGGCCCGGTCCAGGCTCGCTGCGGCGACCTCGACCAGACCGTGGCGGATTGCCGCACGAGCCCGCCAGGAGAGGACCTCGAGGAGCTCGTCGGCGAACAGGAACGGGCCCGCCTCGAGCTCCGCGTCGTCGAGCCCGCCGAGCAGCAGCGCGCGCGGCGCGCCGTCCGAGGCGTCGTCCGAGAGGAGGCAGCGCAGCAGCAGGAAGCAGCCGTGCGCCGCCCTCGCGGACGGCTCCGGCGGGCACGCGCCGGCGATCCACGCGAGCAGGCGCCGCGCCTCGTCGAGCTCCCCCCGCGCCGCGAGGATGCGCGCGAGGAGCAGCGAGCAGTCCGGCACGGGGCGATCCACGAACCGCCGCTCGAGCGTGTGCGCGCGGCGCGCGAGCGAGAGCGCCTCGTCCTGCTGGTCGCTCCAGTAGAGGAGCTCGGCGACGTTGTACGTGGCGACGCGCTCCAGCCACGGGTTGCCGATCTCCCGCGCGAGCGCGATCGCGCGCCGGAGATCCGCGGTCGCCCGCGGCAGATCCTTCTTCAGCGTCCAGAGCACGACGCGGTTCATGATCGCGACGCAGAGGTGCGGCAGGTCCTCGCCGCGCTCGCAGAGCGCGATCGCCTCCTCGGCCCGCCGCTCCGCCTCGGCGAAGCGGCCCGCGTGCGCGAGCTCGGTCGACAGCAGCACGAGCGCGATGATCCGGCTCTCCTCGTCCCCGGCCGACTCGGCCAGCGACGCGCCCTCCGTGAGGAGCGCGATCGCCTCCGCGACCTCGGCCCGCCGCAGGCGCGTGCGCCCCTCGGCCACGCAGAGGCGCGCCGAGAGCCGCGGCGACCGCGCGGGTTCGATGAGCGGCCGCGCCAGCGCGACGCGCGCCGACGACGCCTCGTAGGCGCCCGTCCAGTCGAGCGCCGTCGCCTCCTCGAGCAGGACGTCCGCGCGCAACTCGGCGTCCGCGTCGGAGCCCGCGAGCTCGCGCGCCGCGGAGAGATCGGCCATGGCCTCCTCGATGAGGTGCAGCCGGTAGCGGATCCGCCCGCGCCCGGCCAGCGCGCGCGCGCGGCGGCGGCGGTCGTCCTCGCCGGCCAGCTTGAGCGCCGCGGTGTAGCAGCGCTCCGCCTCGACGTGCCGGTGCCGCGCGAACGCGAGATCCCCGAGCCGGAGGTGCGCCTCCGCCGCCTCCTCCCCCGCCCCGCACGCGCCCGCGTGCCGGGCCAGCGGCTCGAGATCCTCCGGCCCCGGCTGCGCCGGAGGGCGCTCGCGCTCGACCCGCGCCCGCCAGAAGGCGAGCGCGTGCCGGTGGATCTGCGCGCGGTGCTCGGGATCCAGCGTCTCGTACACCGCGTCGCGGAAGAGGCCGCTCTGGAACCACCACCGCTCGGCGCCCCCGCGCGCGCCCCGCGCCCCGCCGTCGCCACCTCCGCCGCCTTCGCCGCGCGCGATGATGCCCCGCTCGACGAGCACGCCGAGCCCGTAGCCCGCGTCGACAGGCGTCCCGGCGCCGCCGACCCGGTCGACGGCGTCCTGCACCCACTCCAGCTCGGCCCGGATGAACGACTCGCCGAGCACGGCGCAGAGCCGCGCGAGCGCGGCGATCTCCTGCGGCAGCGCCCCGAGCTGGCGCATCGCCAGCCACTGCCACGCCGGGGAGACCGGCAGGCCCTCGAGCGCCGACGCCTCGACGCAATAGTCGCCGCCCCCGGGGCGGCGGCGCACGAGGCCGGCCTGCTTGAGCGACCGGATGATCGCGGCGAGGCAACCCGGGTTGCCGCCGGCCCAGCGCGCGAGCCCCCGGAGCACGTCGGCCGGAGGGTACGCCGCGGGGAGGAGGAGCCGCGCCGCGAGCTCCGACGCGGCGGCGTCGTCGAGCGGCGCGAGCGTCACCCGGTCGGCGCGCTGCGTCCGGGCGCCCCAGGTGGGGCGGAGCCGCTCGAAGCGCGGGTGCGCGACGACCGCGGCCCAGAGCGCCACGCCGGCGCCGTCGAGCGTCGCGACCTCGAGCGCGTCGAGCACGGTGACGTCCGCCCACTGCGCGTCATCCACGATCACGGCGACCGGGGCGCGGCGCGCGCGGCGGCGCAGCCCCTCGGCGATCGCCCGCGCCACGTGGTGGGGCGTCGCGGCGCGCGCGGCCCGCGAGACCCCGGGGAGCGCCCACCCGAGCGCCGCGGCGACGGACGCGAAGGTCGAGGCGCCGATCTCGGGGCCGAGCCGCGCCTCGCAGAACGCGCGGGGGTCGGCCGGCGCCGCGGCGGGCGCGGAGAGCGCGAAGCGCAGGATCTCCGCGGTGTCCTTGCTCGCCTCGCCCGGCAGGGGCTGCGCCGCGCGCACCACGAGCGCCGCGGCGTCGGGGCGCAGGCGCTGCGCCACGGCGGCCGCCTCGGCCGCGACGCGGGTCTTGCCGAGCCCGGCGTCGCCGAGCACCGTGACGAGCGCCGGGCACGCGCCGCTGAACGCCGCGGCCGCGCTCGCCTCGAGCGCCGCGATCGCCTCGGAGCGCCCCACCATCGGCGGCGCGTCGCTCTCGGGCGCCCGCACCAGCTGGGGCGACGTCGGGGTCGAGGTCGGCTCGGCCTCGGCGAGGGCGCGCTCGAGCTCCTTCGTGAGCAGGACGCCGGACCATGGGGCGTCGGGGAGCCAGGTCTCTGGGCGATCCACCGCCGCGCCGTAGACGGCGGGCGCGCCCCGGTCGCGCGGGCGGATGATCACGCCCGCGAGGTGGAGCGCGGCGCGGGCGCCGTGCCGCTCGACGAGCTCGCGCGCGGCGGCGAGCGCGAGCCGGACGGGGTGCTCGGCGTCGCGGGCCGAGAAGACGGCGACGTGGCGGCGCCCGCGCTGCCGGACGCAGACGCCGCTGCGGCGCGTGAGCGCGCCGATCACGAGCGGCGTGGCGGCGCCGGTCTCCGCGACCAGCACGACGGCCGGCTGGAGCCCCTCGGCGAGGAGCCTGCCGCCGCCGGACGGCGGCCCCGCCGCGGCGCCGGACGGCGGCCCCGCCGCGGCGCCGGACGGCGGCCCCGCCGCGGCGCCGGACGGCGGCGCCGGCGCGATCGGCAACGACCGCGGGGTCGGCTCCGCGTCGTTGGCGGCGCCGAGCGGGCACGCCTCCTCGAGCGCGCGCCGGAGCGCGGCCGCGCTCGCGGGCCGGCGGTCGGGCTCCTTGGCGAGGCACGAGAGCACGAGCTCCTCGAGGGCCTCGGGGATCGGCGCGAGCTCGCCGGGCCGCGGCGGCCGAAGCGCGAGGTGCCCGTGCTCGACCGCGCCCGTGTCCCCCACGAACGGCGGCCGCAGGGTGAGCAGCTCGAACAGGATCGCGCCGAAGGCGTACACATCCGTGCGCGCGTCGACGGCGGCGCCCGCGCGGAGCTGCTCGGGCGCCATGTACTCGGGCGTGCCGACGATCGTGCCCCCGCGCGTGATCTCGCCCTCGTCGTCCTGGCGCGACGCGCCGGCGGGCCGCGCCAGGCCAAGGTCGAGCAGCACCGCGCGCGCCGCGCCTGCCGCCGGGGCCGGCGCGGCCGCCGCGCCTGCCGCCGGGGCCGGCGCGGCCGCCGCGCCTGCCGCCGCGCGGGGCGGCGCGAGCATCACGTTCTCCGGCTTGAGATCGCGGTGGACGACGCCCCGCGCGTGCGCGGCCGCGAGCGCGTCGAGCAGCGCGGCGGCGCGCGCCGCCGCCCAGGACGGATCCGGGGGCCCGGGCAGCGTCGCGAGCGCCTCGGCGAGCGTCTCGCCGGCGACGTGATCCATGGCGATCCAGGGGCGGCCGTCGTCGAGCCGCCCCTCGCCGTGGACCCGCGGGACGTGCGGCGGGCCGACGCGCCGGAGCGCGCCCGCCTCGCGCCGGAACCGCGCCTGCGCGGCGGCGCGCGCCGAGCGCCCGACCTTGAGGGCGACGCGGGCGCCGTCCGCCTCGCGCCGCGCGGCCCACACCGCCGAGAAGCCGCCCTGCCCGAGCAGGCCGTCGACCCGGTAGCCCGGGACCCGCGGCCGCCCCGACGACTCGGGCGTGCGCTCGACCGCCGGCGGCGGCGAGCCGCCGTCGCGGGGGCAAACGCCCGTCGGAGGGAGCCGGCGGTGACACAGTGGGCAGCGGGACACGTCGTGGCTCCCTGGGGCAGGGCGGAGAGGGATCTGCTCTCCGCCCCCCTATGGTACCGTCGGTCGGTCCGTCGATGGCGACCGAAGACCCCGACACCCTCCCCGGCGCGGGGTCTCGCGTCGACCCCACGGTGCGCACCGCGCTGGCGACGCTCGCCGTGCCGTCCGCCCCGGCGGTGATCGTCGGCGATCTCGCGGTGGCCGCGCTGCCGCCCGGGGCCCGGGCGGGCGACTACGTGCTGGAGGAGCCGCTCGGCGCGGGCGGCTTCAGCGTGATCTACCGCGCGACGCACGCGGTCCACGGCGCGCTCGCCGCGGTGAAGGTGCTGCACCCCGAGCTCAGCGTGCTGCCGGACGTCGTCGTCCGCTTCCAGCGCGAGGTGGAGACGGTGCGTCGGCTGCGGCACCCCGGCATCGTCGAGGTCTTCGAGCAGGGGCAGCTCGACGACGGGCGCCCCTACTACGCCATGGAGCTGCTCGCCGGGGTCAGCCTGGATCAGCACCTCCGCGCCCGCGGCCGCCTGTCGCCCGAGGAGGCGCTCGCGGTGCTGGAGCCGCTCTGCGACGCCCTCGAGGCCGCGCACGCCCAGGCCGTCGTGCACCGCGACCTCAAGGCCTCGAACGTCTTCCTCGAGGAGGGCGGGCGCCGCCGGGTGGTGCTGCTCGATTTCGGGGTGGCCAAGCTGCTCGACGCGCCCGGGCCGTCGCTGACCTCGTCGCGGGAGGTCGTCGGGAGCCCCTCGTGCGTCTCGCCCGAGCAGCTCCTCGGCCACGCCGTCGACGTCCGGGCGGACGTCTACGCGCTCGGCGCCCTCGCCTACCGCATGCTCGTCGGCGAGCCGCTGTTCGCCGGGGATCTCGGCGCGCTCCTGCGCCAGCTCCACCTGTACGCGAGCCCGCCGCGCCCGAGCGCGCGGGCGCGGCTCTCGCCGGCGTTCGACGAGGTGCTCCTCCGGGCGGTCGCCAAGGAGCCGGCGGCGCGCCACCCGACGGCCGCCGCCTTCCTCGCGGACTTCCGCGGCGCCCTCGAGGTCGCGCGCGGCGTGGTCGACGAGGCGGCGCCCGGCGCGCGTGCCCGCCCCGGCGTCGCCGTCCACGCCGAGGTCGGCGCCGCCCCGGAGGCGCTCGATCCGCCGGACGATCGCCTGCTCGCGGACCTGGAGGCGATCCTTCCGTTCGTGGCCGCCGAGCTCTCCGAGGCCGGGCTGTCCCCCGCGGCCGAGACCGGCAACAGCCTGCTCTTCACGGCGGAGCGCCCCGGCGAGGCGACCGCCGACAGGGAGGCGCGCCGCCGCGCCGTGGACGCGGCGCTCCGGATCTTCCGGCGGCTCGCGGGGCGGCCCGGGCGCGACCCCCGGGTGTATGTGCGCCTCAGCGTCCACGCGGGGGAGCTGCTCGTCGGCCCCTCGGGCGAGCTCCTGGGCGGGGCGCTCGCGGAGGTCGGCGGCTGGGCGCCCGAGGGGACGGCGGAGGGCGTCTTCGCCTCGCCCGAGGCGCTCGCCGGCCTGGGGATTGCCACCGTGACGCCCGCGGCCGAGGGGGCGATGCTGGTGCTGGCGGGCGCCTAGTACCGCGGGTCGCAAGTCTTGCCAGGGATCTGCCTCGCGAGAGGAGAGGTTCAACGCAAAGGCGCAAAGGCGCAAAGGCGCAAAATTGCATGTATTTGTTCTTGATTTTGCGCCTTTGCGTCTTTGCGCCTTTGCGTTGAAATCTCTGTCCGGATCCATGGCCGGACTCCTGGAGGGCGGAACGAGCGAGCCGCTGCAAGCGCGGGTGCAAAAATCCACCACCGGTGCTGCCTGCGACAGGCATCAGCACCTGCCTGCCCGGGCCAGCACGCCGAGGCGAGGCGTCCAGGACGCCGCTCGCGCGAGGTCCACCATGGTAATGTCGTGCAGGTGAGCAGCACCTCGGACCCCACATCAGGCGCAGATGCCACCACCGTGCTGAAGGTCCGGCCGGGCGAGGTGGCGTTCGGCAGGTTCAGCGTGCACGTGGTGCGCGGACCGGATCAGGGCGCCGTCCACGTGGCCGACGCGCCGGAGCTCTCGATCGGCACCGCGGCGGGCAACCACCTCGTGCTGACCGACCCGTCGGTGTCGCGGCACCACTGCGTCATCACGGCGACCCCCAAGGGCTACTTGCTGCGCGATCTCGACAGCACGAACGGCATCACGCTCGCGGGGTTCCGCGTGGGGACGGCGTACCTGACCCCCGGCGCCACGTTCGGCGTGGGCCAGACGCTGCTGCACTTCGATCACCTGCCCGAGGAGGTGCGCGAGCCGCTCGGGGACGCGGTGCTCTCCGGGCGGGTGCTCGGGCAGAGCACGGCGATGCGCCGGCTCTTCGCGATGCTCCCGCGGATCGCCGCGTCGGACGCGACGGTGCTCGTCGAGGGCGAGACCGGGTCCGGCAAGGGGCTGCTCACCGAGGTGCTGCACCAGCAGAGCCCGCGCGCGGCGGGCCCGTTCGTGGTCATCGACTGCGGCGCGATCCCGCCCACGCTCATCGAGTCCGAGCTGTTCGGGCATATGCGGGGCGCCTTCACGGGGGCGCAGCAGGCGCGCGCCGGCGCGTTCGAGGCGGCGCGCGGGGGCACGGTGCTGCTCGACGAGATCGGCGAGCTGCGGCTCGACCTCCAGCCGAAGCTGCTGCGCGCCCTGGAAGAGCGGTCGATCCGGCGCATCGGCAGCCTGGATCCCGTGCCGCTCGACGTGCGGATCATCGCGGCGACGAACCGCGACCTGCGGCAGGAGGTGAACCGCGGCACGTTCCGCTCGGACCTGTTCTACCGCCTCAACGTGGTCCGGCTGCGGGTGCCGCCGCTGCGCGAGCGGCGGGAGGACATCCCGCTCCTGGTCGCGCACTACTACCGGCAGTTCGCGGACAGGGCGGATCCGCCGGCGGAGCTCGTGGAGCGGCTGATCCATCACGACTGGCCGGGCAACGTCCGCGAGCTGCGCAGCGCGGTGGAGCGCGCGGTGCTGACGGGCGATCCCGCGATCGGCGAGCACGGCGACGCCGCGCCGCGGGAGGGCGGCGAGGAGGAGCCGGCGCTCCGTCCGGACGACCTCGCGCTCTCGTTCCGTCAGGCCAAGGAGCGCACGGTGGCGCGCTGGGAGCGGGCGTACGTCAAGGCGCTGATCCGCGCGAACGGGGGGAACCTGTCGCACGCGGCGCGGGCGGGGCGGATGGACCGGAACCACCTGCGGGAGCTCCTGCGGCGGCACGGGGTCACGGCGAGCGAGTCGTAGAACCGAGCGCGACGAGCGCGCGCTCGCCGCGGTCTTCCCGGGTGAACACACCGTCTCCGGGGGCCCTCGTGACAGAGGGCGGGACTTCAACAAGGGGCGGCGTCGAGCCGCATATCTTACGGGAGGATTTATGCAAGTGATCGTCGCGGGCGCCGGGATCGGCGGCCTGGCCGCGGCTCTGGCGCTGCATGCCTCGGGCCATGAGGTGACGGTGTTCGAGGCGGCGTCCACCATCCTGCCGCTCGGGGTCGGCATCAACCTCCTGCCCAACGCCGTCGAGGTGCTGGGCGAGCTGGGCCTGGTCGAGGCCCTGTTGGCCGACGGGGTGGCGACCCGCGAGATTGTCTATTTCAACCGCCTCGGCCAGCGCATCTGGGGCGAGCCGCGCGGCCGCTTCGCCGGGCATGCCGCGCCGCAGATCTCCCTGCACCGCGGCGCCCTGCAGGGCGTGCTGCTCGACGCCGCCGTCGAGCGGCTGGGCCCTGACCGGGTGATCTGCGATCGGCGCCTCTCGGGCCACGAGGAGGACAAGGGCCGCATCGCGGCGCGCTTCCTCGATCGCGCGGGCGCGGCGTGGAGGAGCGCCGCCGACCTCCTGATCTGCGCCGACGGCATCCACTCGGCGGCGCGCGCCGGCCTCTATCCGGACGAGGGGCCGCCGATCTACGGCGGTCACCTCCTGTGGCGGGGGACCAGCCTGGCGGCGCCGTTCCTCACCGGTGCCAGCATGATCATCGCCGGGCATCAGGACCAGAAGTTCGTCGTCTATCCGATCTCCCCACCGGGGCCGGACGGCCGCCAGAGGATCAACTGGGCCGCCGATCTCGCGGTCTCCAGGAACCTGCGACCGGAGGACTGGAACCGGCCGGGCGACCCCGCCGACTTCCTGCCCAGGTTCGAGGACTGGCGCTTCGGCTGGCTGGATGTGCCCGGCCTGATCCGGAGCGCCGAGGCGATCTACGAGTTCCCGCTGGTCGACCGCGATCCGCTGCCGCGCTGGAGCCATGGGCGCATGACGCTGCTGGGCGACGCCGCCCATCCCATGTACCCGAACGGCTCCAACGGGGCGACCCAGGCCATCCTGGACGCCCGCGCCCTGGTCCGCGCGCTCGCCGCCCATGCCGATCCGGTGGAGGCGCTGGCCGCCTACGAGGCCGAGCGCCTGCCCGCCACCGCCGCCATCGTCGCGGCCAATCGCCGCAGCGGTCCGGAGCATTGCCTGCAGGTCGCCTACGAGCGCGCCCCCGACGGCTTCGACCGTATCGAGGACGTCTTCGCCCCCGGCGAGCTGGAGGGCATCGCCGCCCACTACAAGGCGCTGAGCGGCCTGAAGCCCGCCTCGGAGCCCGCGGCGTCCGAGCGAAAAGCCTGACGGAACTGACGGAACCTCGGACGCGCGGAGCTAGGCTGGCTGGAGCCTCGGACGCGCGGAGCTAGGCTGGCTGGAGCCTTGGGCCGCGGGGGCCGGGGGCGCGGAGGAGCGCGGGGCGGTCGGTGGTGCGCGAGCGCCTCGCCTGGCGCCCTCCCCGGCCGTCGTTCCTGCGGGGGCCAGGCCTCCGGAAGAGGGCGGCGTCGGCGCGGGCGAGGACGTCGGCGAGGTAGTCGCTCCGGGCGGCGGCCGCGTGGAGGGCGTCCTGGATGCCGTGCCGGTGGATCTCCCAGCCGCGGCCGGGGACGAAGCGGAGCGTCGTCGTGGAGGCGTGCGGGCGCGCGCGCTCGCGCAGGGAATCGCCGTCGAGCACCCACACCTCGGGACCGAAGCCCGCAAGGACCTGCCGCAGATCGGTCGCGGGCGGCACGCCGGGGCGGTTGGCGCTGCTCACGAACAGCGGCGCGTGGCGCTCGAGCAGCCAGGCGATGGGATCCCACGTCACGCCGAAGAGGAGCGTCATGCCGTACTGCGTGGCGGGCGCGAGCCAGCCCGGCGCGCCGGCGTCGCGGTCGTGCGGCACGAGGGCGGTCACCCGCTCGACCGAGAGCAGCCAGCCGAGGCGGCGGCGCTCCGCCTCGTCGAGCGCGAGGTGCGGCGCGATCCGGTCGAAGCGCGGCTCCCACGCGGCGACGAGCTGGCCGTCCGGCTGGCCCTTCGCCCGGTTCACGGCGATCGCCGTCCTCGCGGCGAGCACGTAGGCCAGGGGCGAGGGCATCGGCAGCACGACCGCCTCGCCCCGATCGAGCGCCTCATCGACGGCGCGCCGGCCGGCTTCGTCAGCTCGCGCGACAGGCACGTTGGCCTCCTCTGCGCTCTCGCGCCTGCGCAGGCGCAAACGGCTCTTCCGCGGCCGGGAGCGCGCTGAGCCGGGCGCCGTCGCGGGGCGACCCGGCCCGCGATACGGCGGGAGCGGCGACAGCGATTTCACGGGTCACCCCCCGGACGACGGTCACGGGCGGTTCTCTTCTCGTTTGAAGCATTGGATTCACGCTGGGACAGCGGCGAGGCGCCCGGAAATGCCGGAGCTCGCGACGGCGCCTCGCCCGCCCGCGCCACAAGCAGGCATCGGGCCATGGAGCCAGCGGCGCGACGGCCGCCCGGGATCAGGGCCTCGCAGCGCCGATCCGCCCGGCTTTCGAGGCGAGGCGGCAGCCCGACGCCCGGCCTCCCAGGTCCGCCCGACGCGCGAAGGATGGGGTGGAGCAGGCAGCGCGTGGTGGCTGCAGCAAGCAGCGCTGCTGGCCGCAGCAAGCAGCGAGCGCCCGCCGCGGGCAACGCATTTCGTTGTGTAAAATTCCGCTCTCTTTACCACCCTGACCAGGCCAACGCTGCCCGTGAGCCTTCATGGTCAGCGACGCAATGGATGGCGAACGAGACGAGAGAGGCACCGCCGACACCCTCCTCTCTTCTCTCTCTCTCTCCTCTGTGCCCTCTGTGCCTCTGTGGTTCCCCTTCTTCCCCACCACAGAACCACGGCTGTGGCTCGTCTCCTTCGCCCTCACGGGACGTGACGGACGAGGACGAGGGCATCCGAGAGGATCCAGAGCCCCAGGCCGATGAGGACGAACGGCAGCGCCACGCGGCCATGGCGCCGGATGCGGCTGCCCAGGACCGGGTGGTTGACGAGGTGATGGCCGAGCGCGCACAGGACGCCGGTCATGACGGCGAACACCGCCGCGTGGAGCGGGATGAGCCCGGGAGCGCTGGAGAACAGCGGGATGTAGACGCCGAGGTTGTCCCCGCCGTTGGCGACCGTGACGCTCGCCACCGCGAGCGCCCGGAAGCGCGACGCGGCGCCGCGCGGCCTGTCCTCGGAGCCCTCCTCTTCCTCGGCCTCCCCGCGCCAGAGCGCCCGCAGGCCCCTCAGGCCGAGCGCGAGGGGCGCCAGGCCGAGCAGGCCGATCCACCCCTCCGGCACGCGGACGGCGAGGAGCGCGCACGCGACGCTCGCCGCCACGAGCGCCGCCATGCCGAGGAACTGACCGGCGACGATCTGGCGCGGGGTGAAGTCGGGGTCCGCGAAGAACGCCGAGAGCAGGAGGATGTCGTCGATGTTCGTGGAGATGAACACGACGGCGCTCACCCCGAGAGCCGGAAGGATCTGCTCCATGGTGCGGCCGCGGACGTAGCACCGCGGGCGGTGGCGCGCTCAGCCGGCGAGGCGCCGGCGCCGCGCGGCGCGCTCTCCTCGACGACGCCGCCGCTGCCCCCTGACGCCTTCTGGGCTAGACCGTGATGGCCGGAGAGACCGCGCGTCTGCGCAGGGCAAGAGGAGACGAGCCGCGCGGTCGCACGAGGAGAAGCATGGCAACGATCCCCCCGCCCGCAGAGCCGACCAGCGCGATGGGCGCCACCGCGCCAGCGGCGCCCGCGGCGCAGGGCGCCCGGACAGACCTCCCGGTGCAGGGCATGACCTGCGCGGCGTGCGTGCGCCGCGTCGAGCGCGCGCTGCGCGCGGCGCCCGGCGTCCAGGAGGCGACGGTCAACCTGGTGACCCAGCGGGCCACCGTCACCTACGACGCGCAGGCGACCACGCCGGCCGCGCTCGCCCGCGCCATCGTCGACGCAGGCTACGAGGTGCCCGGCACCCCCGACGAGGTGCCCGGCACCCCCGACGAGGTGCCCGGCACCCCCGACGAGGTGCCCGGCACCCCCGACGCGTCGGAGGCCCCCGCGCCGGCCGCCCGGCCACGACCTCTGCCGCGACCTGCCGCCGAGGAGCGCGCCGCGGCCATGGACGCGGCCGAACAGGAGGAGCAGCGGGCGCTCCGGCGCGACGTCGCGATCGCCGGCCTGCTCACCGCGCCGCTGCTCGTCGTGGCCATGTCCCACGGCGCGATCCCGGCGCTCGACGGCCCCGCCGGGCGCTGGCTCTCGCTCGCGCTCGCGACCGTCGTCGTCCTCGGGCCGGGGCGACGGTTCTTCCGCCTCGCGTGGAGCGCGCTCCGGCACCGCGCCGCGGACATGAACACCCTCGTGAGCCTCGGGACGGGCGCCGCCTGGCTCTACTCGACCGCCGCGGTCGCGGCGCCGGGCCTCTTCCCGCACGCCGCGCACGGCCACGCGCCGCCCGTCTACTTCGAGGCCGCGGCGGCGATCGTCACCTTCGTGCTGCTCGGCAAGCTCCTCGAGACGCGGGCGCGACGGCGGCTCGCCGACGCCGTGCGCGGGCTCGTGGCGCTCCAGCCGAGGACCGCGCGGCGCGTCCGAGGCGACGCCGTGGACGAGGTGCCCGCCGCCGCGCTGGCGCCCGGCGACCTCGTGCTGGTGCGGCCGGGCGAGCGCATCGCGACCGACGGCGAGGTCGTCCGCGGCGCGTCCGCGGTCGACGAGGCGATGCTCACCGGCGAGAGCATGCCCGTCGACAAGACCGCCGGCGCGGCCGTGCTCGGCGGGACGCTCAACCAGAGCGGCGCGCTCACCTTCCGCGTCACGAAGACCGGCGCCGACACCGCGCTCGCGCGCATCGTCGAGGCCGTCGAGCAGGCGCAGGGGTCGCGCGCGCCGATCGCGCGGCTCGCCGACGTGGTGAGCGGGATCTTCGTCCCCGTCGTCCTCGGCGTCGCGACGCTCACCTTCGTCGCGTGGCTCGCGGTCGACCCGACCGAAGGCGGCCTCGCCACCGCGATCGAGCGGTTCGTCTCGGTGCTCGTGATCGCGTGCCCGTGCGCGCTCGGGCTGGCCACGCCGGCCGCCGTGGCCGTCGGGACAGGGCGCGGCGCGGAGCTCGGCGTCCTGGTCAAGGGCGGCGCGGCGCTCGAGGCAGCGAGCCGCGTCGACACGGTGCTGCTCGACAAGACGGGGACGCTCACCTCGGGGCGGCCCGAGCTCACCGATGTCGTCGCCCTGGAGGGCCGCGGCGAGGCCGAGCTCCTCGGCCTCGTGGCGGCCGCGGAGCACGAGAGCGAGCACCCGGTGGCGCGGGCGATCGTCGAGGGCGCGCGCGGCCGCGGGGTCGCGGTCGCGCCGGCGTCGGCGTTCCGCGCGGAGATCGGCCACGGGATCGAGGCGCACGTCGCCGGCCGCCTCGTGCGCGCCGGCACCACGGCGTGGCTGCAGCGCGCGGGCGTCGCGACCGACGCGCTGGAGGCGACGGCCGAGCGCCTGGCCGCGCAGGGCCGCACGCCGTCGTTCGTGGCCGTCGACGGGCGGCTCGCGGGGCTCGTGGCGGTCGCCGACCGGCCGACCGAGGAGGCGCGGCGCGCCGTCGCGGCCCTGAAGCAGCTCGGCGTCGAGGTGGCCATGGTGACCGGCGATCGGGCGGGCGCGGCGCGCGCCGTCGCCGAGGAGCTCGGCATCCGCGGCGTGTTCGCGGAGGTGAAGCCCGAGGACAAGGCGCGGATCGTCCGCGAGCAGCGGGCCGCCGGCCGCCGGGTGGCGATGGTCGGCGACGGCATCAACGACGCGCCCGCGCTCGCCGGCGCCGATGTGGGCGTCGCCCTCGGCAGCGGCACGGACATCGCGGTCGCCTCCGCCGACGTGGCGCTGCTCCGCGGCGGGATCGCCGGTCTGCCCACGGCGCTCGCGCTCGCGCGCGCCACGCTGCGCACGATCCGGCAGAACCTGTTCTGGGCGTTCGTCTACAACGTGCTCGGCATCCCGATCGCGGCGGGCCTGCTGTACCCGCTGACCGGATGGCTCCTCTCGCCCGTCCTCGCCAGCGCGGCGATGTCGCTGTCGAGCGTGTCGGTGCTCGGCAACTCGCTCCGGCTCCGCGCGTTCGGGCGCCACGGAATGAATGACAGAGGCCGCGGGCGCACCGAAGCCTGCTGAAATACGGAGGATCCATGCCAGCTTACCGCCGACACGTTGGAACCGCGATTGCTGTAGTCCTGTCCCTCTCGGCCGAGGCCGCCCACGCGGCCGTCACGGTCGGGAGCATCGAGGCGGACAGGTTCATCGAAGGCGAGACGATCCCGGTGCGGGTCGCCGCGTCGTCTCCCGATGACATCTATTATGTAGAAGCGGAGTTCGAAGGGCTCATCATCGAGCTCACGCCAGCGGAAGACGGCTACTTCGAGGGGTCGTTCGATCTCGGCGAGCTCGGGGGCGAGCTTCCCTATGGCCCTCACGTCCTGACGGTCGACGCGTACAGCACGTTCGGCGATGTGGGGAGCGCGCAGCGCACCCTGCATCGGTACGCGCCGCCGATCCTCGGATGGAACGTGCTGCCGGACGACACCCTCACGGCAGGCTGGCGCTTCGGCGCAAAGTGCATCCCGACGCCGCCGTACGAGTGCGAGAGCATCGTGGCACATTTCAGCAGCGCCGACGGGAGCGTCACGATCGAGAACGATCGGTGGTGGTCCCCCTCGCCCGTGCCGGGGCGGCTCTACCTCAAGGAGTGGCAGTCCGGCGGCAACGACGGGTTCCCGTTGATCCCGTCGGGCAGGACGTACACGCTCACGCTCGAGGCCAGCGACGGCGTGGGCACCGTCACGAGGACGGTCGGCCCGATCCACGTCGATCGGAGCCCGCTGCTCACCGTCGTCCAGCGCGCCCCCGGCGCGATCCTCGACTTCGACGCCACGCGGTTCCTCTTCGTGGATTACCGCGGGCGCCTCGGCATCTTCGAGCGCGCCACGCAGGCCATCACGTGGATCGAGAAGCTGCTGCAAGGAGAAGGAACGAAGCCGCTGAGCGAGGTCTACGGGGCGCTCACGCCGTCCGGGGCCGTGTACCAGACGACGAACGGCTACATCCACTCCTGGGTCAACGGCACCCGGAACGCCGTCGCGCGCGCGGCGCGCCTCGACGCGGTGAACGGGGACACGGCGGTGTGGACGATGAACAGCGACGACCGGGCCCTCGCGCACACGCTGTCCACGGGGACGAACAGGACGCTCTGGTCGAGCGCGGGCAGCAGGTCGCCGTTCCAGGCCGACATCACGGCGTCCGGCGGGATCTACTTCGGGACCTACGAGCGCGGCTCGATCGTCGGGCCCGGGGGGGCGCTGCTCGGGGATCATGAGGGCAACCTGCAGCGGCCGATCACCGACGGGACGAACGTCCTCGGTCGCTGGTGGGACGGGCGCACGAGCTCGAGCTACCTGTACACGGAGGATGGAGAAGAGGTGTTCCTGGGCGACTCGATCACCAACAGCTCGGCCGGGCTGCTGGCGCACGCGGGCCACGCGGGATTCCTGAAGACCGACGGCGCCGTCAACCAGGTATGGCTGCGGACCCCCGACGGCGAGCAGCATCAGATCAGCAACTTCGCGACGTCGAGCCAGTTCGATCAAACGAAGCTCCGGGTCGGCCACGACGGCCTCAGCGACACAGGCGAGGTCCTCTTCCTGAACGACCGCCAGCGTTACATCGGCCGGCCGGGCGCAGCGCCCGAGCGCATCAGCACGGACCTCGGGCACGGGCGCTGGGTCGACGGGATCTGGTACGTGACCATCGGCAACACGCTGTTCCAGGCGGCGAGCGCGGGCGCCTCCCCCGCGCGCCTCGCGGCGACCGCGGCGTTCGCGCCGGAGGACCGTGCGGAGGTGCTGTCCACCTCGTTCACCGGCGACGAGCTGCTCGAGGTGCCGGTGTCGGTCCGCGACCTGCACGAGCCCGACGCGCTGCCGGTGTTGTCCGACGGCGCCGAGCTGACCGGCGATGACGCGGACACGGGCGGCGACCTCGGGCCGGCTGCGGCGGGGTGCAGCGCCTCGGGCACGGCGCGCGCTCCGGGCGGCGCCGCCGCGCTCGCCGCGGCGCTCTCGGGCCTCCTCGCCCTCGCGCGCCGCAGCCGCCCGCGCTCGTAGTCCGTCAGTCGGCGACGACGATCCGCCACCGCTGCTCGTCGCCGCCGCTGCTCCCCCGCTGCTCGATCGCGGCGGCGTCGTCGGTGGAGCCCTGGACGACCCCGATGAGCTTGCCGCTGTTCTTGTTCCGGATCTGGTAGTCGCCGCCGCCGACATCGATGAACAGCCACGCCTGGTTGTCTCCGTCGTGGTTCGTCCATTGCTTCAGCGCGATGCCGTCATTCTTCGACTCATCAGGGACGTCGAGCACCTTGCCGCTCCTGACGTTGGTCAGCCGGAAGTGGCCCGATCCATTGTAGTTGAAGCTCCACTCCTGGTTGTCCCCGCCGCCGTCCGGGTTCTGGACCACCGCGGCCCCGTCCTCCGATGACGCCCCAGCGACCTCCATCACCTTGCCGCTCTTCTTGTTCATGAGCTTGAAGTTGTTCGTCGCCCCCGAGACGGTGCCGGCCGCCGTGTCGATGGTCAGCGTGTTGTTCCAGCTCATGCTCATGGTGGTGTCCGACGGGAACGCGATCGGCTGCCAGACATAGGTCGAGTCGTTGACCCGCCCGCTCCAGGCGCCGGCCCAGCGGTCTCCCATGTACAGGTAGGATGTCCCCGAGCTGCCCTGGACCGGGAGCACGTACGTGGACTGGGAGTGGAACGTCGTGCCGTCGGCGACGTTGGTCATCGACGACCAGCCGCTGGCGAGGGAGCGGGAGGTCGCGTACTTGGCCTGGTTGGGCGACCAGCCCGTGGCCCCGGAGGTCAGCAGGAAATAGGTGCCTTTCCGCCGGAACAGCGCGGGCGCCTCGCGGTGCCCGCCGGGGAAGAGCACCGCGACGAGGCGGTCGATCTTCAGGTAATCGGGGGTGAGCTGGTACAGGTTGAGATCGTAGTTCTCGTTCGAGGCGGAGATGAAATAGCCCTTCTTGTCGTCATCCACGAAGAGCCCGCAGTCCCGTGACATGTACCCGGGCTTGCCGTGGTCGGTCACCCCGCTGCCGGCGAGGGGCCGGAAGCTGCCGTGGTACGTGTAATCGCCGTCCACGGTGTCCGAGCTCGCGACAGCGGCCCGCGCCTCGCCGTAGTTCACCCCGTTCTCCCAGTGCATCCACATCACGTACTTGCCGGTGGACTCGTTGTAGACCACCTTCGGGCGCTCGATGTTCGCCGGATCGAGGTCCTCGTCCGAGTCCATCGTCAGGACATGGTTCCTGAGCTCCCAGTGACGCAGGTCTTCCGAGCGATACGCGGAGACGGCGTAGAACGTCCCATCCGGGTTCCGGTTCTCCCCGAACCAGTAGTAATACGACCCCACCTGGATCACCCCTCCACCGTGCGCCTGGATGGGGTTGCCCGAGGTGTCGGCCCACTGGATCCCGTTGACCAGAGGGCCGAGATCCGCCGGTGTCCCGTCCGGGCCGCCGCCTTCGCCGGGCGTGGAGCCGCCCGTCGTGCCGGTCGTGGAGGCGCCGCCCACAGACGCCGCCCCGCCGCTTCCGGAGGCCGGGCTGCCGCTTCCGGAGGCCGAGCTGCCGCTTCCGGACGACGAGCCGCCGGACGCGCCGACGCCGGGGGCCGCGCCGCCGGCGGACGCCGAACCGTCGGAGGGCTCGGGCTGGCCAGCATCGCCGCAGGACGCGAGGCCGAGCGTGACAGCCAGCAAGCACGGGACCGGAGACAAGGAAGAACGACGCATGATGCCCTCCAGACAGAGGCTCATCTCCACGTCTTCAACCTGGCCTGTCAAGGCCTTTGCGCCCGCTATGCCCGGACTGACATGATCCGCTCCGGTGCGATCTACGCCGGGTCGATCGCGGCCGCGCGCATCGTCTTCTGGCCCGCTCAGGCTCGACCGGCAGAGATCGCTGCGGCGGCCTGCGGCGGGGCGGCGAGCCCGTACTTGTTCCGGGCCCAGGCAGCGATCTCCGCCACCTGCCGATCGGTGGGAGTCGCCGACCAGCCGAAGGCGTGGCGGAAGCGCGAGTCGTCGATGACATAGGGTACATCCCACTGATACGCCATCTCGGCCGCCTCGCGCAGGAAGGGCGAGAACAGGCCCGCCGCGCGCAGCACGAAGCGCGGGAGCCGCGCCACCTTCACCTCGACGCCGAGGGCGCTTCCCAGGCGCCGCGCGAGCGCGCGCGTGCTCTCCGCGGGCGCCGTCGGCAGGTGCCAGATGTGGCCCATGGCCTCCTCCCGCTCGCCCAGCGTCACGAGGCCTCGCGCCACGTCCTCCACGTACGTGTACGAATGGGGCATGTCGGGATCGCCCATGCACTCGACGGACTTCCCGGCGAGCGCGCGCGCGTAGAAGCGGTCTCCCCAGGCGGACAGCGGCACGTCGGCGCCGAAGAAGTCGCTCGCGCGCCCCACGGCCACGTGGACGTCGCCGCGGCGCTGGGCCGCGAGGCGCATCTCCTCGAGCTCGACGCGCAGCGCGCCCTTCCTGCTGCAGGGGCGGCGCGGCGAGTCCTCGCGCATGGGGCCGTCGGGGACGCCGTACATGTACAGGCAGTCGAGGGCCACGAGCCTCGCGCCCGCCTTGCCCGCGCCGTGCACGGCGCCACGGGCGATGGGCAGGAGCTGCTCGGCCCAGAGATGGTAGGGCGGGTTCATGCAATCGTAGACCACGCTGGCCCCGCGCGTGGCCTCCTCGGCGAAGGCGAGATCGGTGATGTCGCCGCACACCGACGTGAGCCCCGGCCGCTCCGGCGCGCGCCGGGTGCGCTGCACCAGGCGCACGCGGTGGCCCCGCGCGAGCAAGAGGTCCGCGACCCGCGGGCCGATCTGGCCGGCGCCGAGCACGACGTGGAGGCGAGACGAGGAGGCGTCGACTGGCGATGCGTTGTTCATGCAACCAGGATGGTGGTTGCACCGATGCAAGACAACGCCCAGAAAAACAACCCATGGCGGCAAAAATGCAAGACCCGTGAGGGGCGCCGCTCGCGGCTACGTGAGGCTCGGGAGCGTCCCGCTGCAGAACGCCGGATCCCCGAACGTGGTGTCGTCGGTGCCCATCGCGTTCGCGATCGTGAGCAGCAGATCGTTGTGCTGCCGCGCCTTCCCCCCGCTGGCGAGGTAATCCACGAACCGCCCGGTCCGGAGCACCCCGCCCGCGCTGCCGGCGAGCAGGAACGGCATGTTCGTCAGCGCGTGCTGCGTCGACTCGCTGATCTCGGTAACCCACAGCACGACGGTGTTGTCGAGGAGCGTGCGATCTCCCTCCGCGTACGAGTCGAGCTTCCCGAGCAGGTAGGCGAGCTGCTCCGCGAACCACGTGTGGATCTTCGAGTACTGCGCCTTCCCCTCCGTGTCCCACTGGTGCGAGATGGCGTGGTGGTTCCCCTGGAGGTCGAGCCACGGGTAGAGGTGCTCGCTCTCCGCGTACGACCACTGGATCGTGACGATCCGGGTGAGGTCGCACGCGAGCGCCGCCGCCGCCATGTCCATCTGGAGCTTGCCGATCGCGGGCATGTTCGCGTCGTCCGAGAGGTTGATGCGCTCGCCGAGCGCGGGACCCGTGCAGCCCGCGGTCGCGACGCCGCCGTTGCTGCCCGCCAGGCGCTCCTCGATGTCGCGGATCGACTGCATGTGCGCGTCGAGCTTGATGCGGTCTTCCGCGCCGATGCGAGGCCGCACGTCCGCGATCTCCTCGCCGAGGATGTCGAACACGGTCCGCCGCTGCGCCCGCAGCCGATCCATCGCGTCGGGGCTGCTCTGCCCCGGCGTCGCGGCCGCGAAGAGCTGCTCGAAGGTGTCGTACGGGTCCTCGCGCGGGGGGATCGGCTGGTCCGGCCCGCCGTAGCAGATCCGGCCGCGCACCTCCGCGTCGCGGACCTGGACGCCGAGCTCCAGCGTGCGGAACAGCGTCGAGGGCTTCAGCGTGTTCGCCAGGTGCTGGTCGAGCGAGATCCCCGACGACCAGCCCGCGTTGCTGGAGTTGAAGCTCCGGAAGTTGCCCCGGAGCAGCGCCCGCCCCGTGAGCAGACCGCCGATGCCGCGCGCGTGCTCGGAGCCGATGTTGGAGTTGACCACGACGTCCATGTTGATCCCGCGCAGCGGGAGCAGCTTCGCCTTGAATGGCTCCAGCGGCTGCAGCAGCGGGCTCAGGGTGAAGTTGGTCTCCGTGCCCCGGGGCATCCATTGCGACTCGAGCGTGCCGTTCGGCGTGTAGAACACCACGAAGCGCTTCGGCGCGGTGCTCTCGTCGCCGCGGGCCCAGTCGGCGTTCAGCAGGGGGATCGCCGCCGTCGCCGCCAGCGAGCCCTGGAGCAGCCGTCGTCGAGAAATCAATCGCGGTCTCATCTCACTCCTCCTCTGCTGCGATCGCGCTGCGGTACATGAAGGCCTCGGTCTGCGTCGTGCCCACGATGAGCTCCACGAGGTCGCCCTCGGTGCCGTGGAACCCCGCGCGCAGCGCGCCGAGCGAGCACTCGTCGCCGGCGGTCTCGAAGCGGCCCGCCGTGTAGCGGAACCATTGCGTCGCGAGGCACTCCCGGACCTGCGCGCTCCCGGCGAGCTTCTCGGCCAGCTCGCGGACGCCGACGAAGGCGCCATCCATGTCGTCGGACGCGAAGATCTCGCCCGAGGTGTCGATGACCTGCCCGCCCTCCTCGGTGCGGTACGCGCCGACGGCATCGAAGCTCTCGAACGCGAAGCCGATCGGGTCCATGAGCTGATGGCAGCCCGCGCACGAGGCATCGGAGGCGTGCTGGTTGAACCGCTCGCGCGCGGTGACGCCCCTCTCGCCCTTGGGCGGCGTGAGGTCGACGTCCGGCGGCGGCGGCGGCGGCTCCTGGCACATGAACTTCTGCCGGATGGCCTTGCCGCGCAGGACCGGCGAGGTCTGATCCGGATGCGCGTGGACGGCCAGGAACGCGGGCTGCGTGAGCACCCCGGCGCGCTCGGCCGGGAGATTCACGAGCTGCGGTGTGGTCGATCCGGGCGGGACGCTCACGCCGTACACCTCCGCGACCGCCTCGGTGGCAAAGCCGATCGGCAAGGTGAGCAGGCTGGAGAGCTTGCGGTCCCCCGACCACAGGACGTGATCGATGAACGCAGGCGTCTCCGCGCTCATCCCCGCGACGAGCTCCTCGTCGAATCCGGGGAACATGCCCTCCAGCTTGACGATGCTCTCGAGCTTCCCGAGGTTGAGCCATTGCTTGTAAAATTCCGCAATGGCCAGGCGCGCCTTCGGGCTCTCCAGCATCTCGCGGGTCCGCTCGGCGAGCTGCTCGGGGGTCTCGAGCAGGCCCGCCTCGGCGGCCGCGAGCAGGTCGTCGTCGGGGCCCGACGCCCAGACGAGGTATGACAGGCGCGACGCGATCTCGTACGGGTCGAGGCGCACCCTCGGCGCGGAGCCGTCGAGATCGTGGCGCAGCTCGAGGCGGAACAGGAACTTCGGCGATTGCAGCGCGGCCCGGATGACGACCTCGACGCCCTCGCGCAGCGACCCGCCCGTGCGCCCCGCCGCGTAGGCGCGCATCAGCCGCTCGACCTCCGCCGGCGCGAGCGGCCTGCGGTACGCGCGCCGGCCGAACTGCTCGATGAACTGACGGGCGCACGCCTCCTCCTGATCGACCTTGCCCTCGACCGCCGCCGGATCGCACGGCAGCAGCCTCGAGAGGTCGCCGGCCACGGCCTCGGCCGCGAGCGACTCGGCTGCGAGGAGGTACTTCTCGGCGTGCAGCGGAGAGATGGTCAGCACCGCTGCGTTGTTGTTGAAGCCGCCGGCGACCTCGTCTGCCGGGAACTGATCGGCGGGGGTTTGCGACGTTCCGAGGAGATCGCGAACCGTGTTGTTGTATTCGAATCGCGTCAGGCGCCGCTGCGGCGCGGGGAGCCGCTCGCTGCTCCCGCAGGCGTCCTGAGGACCTCCTGGTCCGGACGTCGATCCGTCCTCCCCCGAGCCTCCGATTCCGATCTGCCCGGGCGCACACCCGGCCGCGAGCGCCAGCGCGAGCGTCACGATCGGCACGCGACCCGCTCGCCAGCGACGATATCTCAAGTCCGCCATACCGTGACCTCCTACCGTCAATGCAGAACGCAAGAGCAGCGGCGATCGGAATGCCCGCTGCGCGGCACCTTGATCACGGGATCGGCCAAAACATGCGCTGCCCGGACAGGACTGTACAAGTACGCCTGAGCTAAACCCACATCACGGGGCGGGCTCGACCTCGCCGCGCTCGTCGCGCGGCGGAGTGAGCGCGCGGGAGGCGGGGAGCCAGCCGTACGCCGCGAGGAAGCGGAGCAGCGACGGATCGTCGACGGACAGCGGCGGCAGGTACTCCGCGACGCGGACGCGGCGCCACCACGCGCCGCTTCCGTCGCCGACGCGGGTGAAGCTGTACCGGTAGAGCTCGGCGCGGATATAGCGAGGCGGCGCGTCGGGGAAAGGGTTCCTCGCGAGCAGGCGCTGCGCGCCCGCGTCGCCGGAGAGGACCTTGTAGACGAGGTGAACGAGCCACGGCTCGCTCTCGTAGCTGCCGAACGCGGCGAACCAGATCTGCCAGTCGAGGCGGTAGTGATACGGCGTGATGACGCACGGGCGCCGGCGCACGTCGCCGGGCTTGCACGGCAGGTCGTACTCGAGCCACCGCGTCCCCTCCCCCGGCGCCTCGTCGCGCGTGCCCTCGAGGATCACCTCGTAGCGCTCCCGACCCACGCTGCCGAACGCGCCGTAGGTGTTCACCAGGCCGAAGCTGTCGAACGTCGCGTTCATCGCCTGCCGCGGCGAGAGCAGGTTCATGACCGGATTGACGCTGAGGCAGAGCACCACGACGGCGAGCAGGGCGGCGGCGATCCGGTGCGCCCGCGACGGGGAGAGCTGCTCGGCGAGCGCCGCGGCGCGCTCGCGGAGCCGCGCGGGGAAGA
This sequence comes from Sorangium sp. So ce406, assembly GCF_051474675.1. Classification (NCBI taxonomy): domain Bacteria; kingdom Pseudomonadati; phylum Myxococcota; order Polyangiales; family Polyangiaceae; genus Sorangium; species Sorangium sp. So ce406. The sequence continues at coordinate 5,698,903 of NZ_CP150340.1, forward strand.
GCCGGCCGAGCGCGCCGTCGTCGAAGCAGGCGATCGCCGGCACGATCGTGAGCCAGTTGAGGAAGGAGAGATTGCCGCTCGCGATCAGCATCACCTGGAAGAGCACCAGGAACACGCCGGCGACGTGGCGCGCGCGCCGGGGGCCGAACGCGAACCAGGGGACGACGAGCTCCACGAGGTGGTTGAAGAGCACGCCGATCGCGTGCACCCACGCGGGGAGCTGGTGGAGGTAATAGCTCAGCGGGCTCGGGACCGGCTGCGTCTCGTAGTGGTAGACAAGGCAGGTCAGGTCGGTCCAGCACGGGTCGCCGCGGAGCTTGATCAGGCCGGCGCCGAGCATGATCCGGAAGATGAGCCAGCGAAAGAGCCAGATCACCACGACGGGCGGAGGCGGCGACCGGAAGGGCCGGAGTCCGCGCAACGGGCAGAGGAAGACGGCCAGAAAGCCGGTCTCCGCGAGCTGGTGCTCCCAGCCGTACCCGTAGAAGACCTGCCCGATGTGCACGAACGAGAGGTAGAGCGCCCAGAGCGCGAGCTGCACGATCGCGTTGGTGACGCCGGCGCACACCGCGAGCGACAGCGCCACGCCCGCCCAGGCCGCGGCGTGGAGGACGCCGTCCGAGGCGCCGAGCCACAGGAACAGCGTGGGGAGCCGGCGGAACGCCGCGCCGTGCGAGCCGGTGACGTCGACGAGGCGCTCGAGGAAGCGGTCGGCCGGCAGGAGGCCTTGCGGGCCGAGGAGCGGGCCGAGCTGCCGGGCGAGCGAGAAGAACGCGATGAAGTAGACGAAGCCGAGGAGGCGGAGCAGGACGAAGCGCGTCAGGACATAGGACCGCGGCGGGCCGAGGAAGCGGCGGAGCGGGTGGCTCCGGATACGCCGGAGCAGCGCGCCGTCGTCCTCGGCGGCCAAATCTGCGGCGGGGTCGGCCGGATCTGCGGCGGGGGGCGGCGCTTCGCGGGCCATCGGGCGCGAGAGGATAACCCCCTCGCGCGCCGGTCATCCACCGCGCTTCATCGTGGCGTGGATGAGCCCGTGGGGCTCGTCCACCGGGACGAAGATCTCGTTGTCGTTGCTGAGCCCGAAGGGCGAGAGATCGACCAGCAGGCAGTGCTTGTTGGGCAGCGAGAGGCTCACCTCGTCGACGGCGGGGCAGGCCTCGAGGACGGCGCTCCCGAGCGCGTGGATCGTGTGCTGCACCGAGAGGCTGTGCTGCTCGGCGAACGTCTCGAGCAGGGCGCGGCGGGCGCTCTCCCACGTCCTCGTGGGCGCCTCGTCGCGGGTCGCGGTGCGCCAGCGCGCCACCATCAGGGTCGAGAGGATGCGGTCGTCGGTCTCCTTGAGCGTTGTGTACGGGTCGCGGGGGAAGCCCGAGAACGCCGAGCCGGTCGTCTTGAGGACGAGCAGATCCGCGACGCCGCTCTCGATCGCGAGCTCGCCGGCGGCCGCCGTGATCTCCGCCGTCCGCCGCTCCCCCCCGGCGCGGAGGAAGGCGTGCCGGTGCGGCGCGCCGCCCGCGTCGATGCGCGACCAGACCTTCTCCGCGATCGCGACCCGCGCGCGCCGCGCATGGCCCTTGCCGAGGAAGTGCTCGGCCAGGAGGACGCCGAAATCCTCGATCGGCTCGACCGGATGCCCCTTGGCGAGCGCATACACGGTGTTCTTCATCGTGTCCGTGGGCAGCACCTTGCCGTTGTCGCCCTGCGTGTAGGCGTCGTCGAAGTCGCCCTCGAGCTCGATGTCGACGTCGATGTCGGTGAGCTCGTGCCGCCCCTCCGCGCGGCGGACCTTGACCAGCCGCACCCTCGACTTGCCGTAGCTGTTCCGCACCAAGGAGATGGCCATCGCTCTTCAGCTCCCGCGCCGGGCAACGACGCCTCTCGGCGACGCGGGAGACCGTACCTTGAAGGAGGATGGCAGCTCAAGTACGGCAGGCCGGCGGCGCCAGCGGCGCGCTGCGTCCCTCGCGTTCCGTCGGGGCGGCCGCCCGCGAGGGAGCCCCCCGGGCGGGCTCGTGCGATATCGGACGTGCGCCGGCGATCGGGCGTCACCAGATACGTCGACATGGTCATCCCAGAGCGCGACACGGCGGCGGACGAGCTCCTCGCTCGCCGCGAGACGCTGGTAGACGCCGCCATCGGCCGGCTGAAGGCAGCGCGGCGAGCGCCAGGCGACGGCGACGGGCGAGAGGACCTCGCGCGCTGCGGCGAGGACGTCGGCGCGCACATCGACGCGCTCTCGGCGGCGCTCCGCGCCGCGGGCGCCGAGCAGTTCAGCGAGTACTGCGCCTTCACCGCGGTGTTCATCGAGGGGCTCGGCGTGCCGCGGAGCACGCTCGGCGCCGCGCTGGACGCGCTGGGCGAGGCCGTCGGCGAGCAGCTCGCCCCCGCGCTCTCCGCGATCGCGCAGGAGGCGCTGGCGGCCGGCCGGCGGCGGCTCGACGCCTCGCCGATCGTGACGCCGATCGCGCTCGCGACCATCCCCGCCGAGGCGCCCGCGCCCCTCGACGAGCGCGCGGAGCCGGCGGAGGCCCTGGCGCGCGCGGCGCCGCGCATCGCGCCGATGAGCGTCGCGCTCGGCTACATGCGGCGCCCAGAGGACGCGCTCGCGCACGGCGCGCGGCGCGGCCGCTGCCTGGAGGACGCCCGGCACCACCTCGCCCAGCTCGCCGCGACGGTCGAGCTGGAGACGCCCGCGCTCTTCGGCGAGTACGCGGACTGGGTGCGATCGCTGCTGACGAGCTTCGGCCTCGAGCCCGCGGCCCTCGTGACCCACCTCGACGCGCTCGGCGACGCCATCGCGATCGCGCTCCCCGAGCACCTCGCCGAGGCGCCGCGCCGGTACCTCGCGGCGGCGCTCGTCCGGCTCGCCGCCGGCCATGTCGAGCACGCCAGCTTCGTGCAACCCGACGCTCCCCTGGGCACCCTCGCGTGCGGCTACCTCGACGCGTTGCTCCAGGGAGACCGGGGACGAGCGCTGAGGCTCATCCGGGAGGCGGTCGAGGCGAGCACGCCGATCAAGGACATCTATGCTCACGTCTTCCAGCCGTGTCAGTACGAGATCGGCCGGCTCTGGCAGACGCACCAGATCAGCATCGCCGAGGAGCACTACTGCACCGCGGTCACCCAGGCGATCGTGAGCCAGCTCTATCCGCTCGTCTTCAACGCCGACCGCGCCGGTCGCCGGCTCGTGGCCACCTCCGTGGACGGCAACCTCCACGAGATCGGCGCGCGTTTCGTCGCCGATTTCTTCGAGATGGCGGGGTGGGACACGTTCTACCTGGGAGCCAGCACGCCGGCCCAGGACGTCATCGACGAGGTCGTTCGACGGCAGGCGGACGTCCTCGCGGTCTCGGCCGCGCTCGCCGAGCACCTCACGAGCGTGCACGCGCTGATCACCGCCGCCCGCGACGACCACCGCTGCAGGAACGTCGTGCTCCTGGTCGGCGGGCAGCCGTTCCGCGTCGTCCACGACCTCTGGAGGCAGCTCGGCGCCGACGGCTCGTCGCGGAGCGCGGAGGGGGCCGTCCACGTGGCGAAGGATCTCCTCGCAGCGCGGGGCGCGTGAGATCGGATCGACCACGCCCCCTCGCGCTGGAGCTCGCTTCATCTCCCGCCCTTCCCCGTACTCCGGCGCTCGATGAGGAACATCGATGACGGACGAGCGGCGGGGCCGGCGTGGGGTGCGTTTGATGTAGCGAGCCTCGCGCCGGGCTGCCAAGAACCGAGTGTCTCCGCCGTGAACGAAGGAGAGGATCGGACTCTCATGGGCCCGCGCGAGCCGCGAAGAACACGAGAAGACGATGAACGATCGCCAGTCGTCGCTCCACCGGGGCAGGCGCTGAGCGGCGCGGTCGCCAGGCTCGCATTCGCTTACCTCATGGATGCGACGGCGGTCGCGGTCGGCGTGTTCACGACGGACGGCGCGCCGCGGCTCGAGAACCGCGGCATGCGCCGGCTGCTCGGCGGGGCAGGCGGGCTGGGCCGCGCCCCGGTCCGCCTCGTCAGCCCGGGCTTCCCGCAGCTCGCCGCGGCGGGGAAGCGCGGCGACGCGCCCATCTACCGCGGGATCCTGCACTTCGGGGACCTGCGCTCCGTCGCGCACAGCCTCCGGGGAGAGGTCTGGCGGCTCGACGACGATCTCGTGATCCTGGCCGAGTTCGACGTCGTGGAGCTCGAGCGCGTGCTCTCCGAGGTGTCCGCGCTCAACTCGAAGATCACGAACCTCCAGCGGAGCCTCGTGTCCGAGCAGACGGCGCTCGAGAGGTCGCTCGACGAGCTCCGCGCCACGCAGGCGATGCTCGTCCACTCGGAGAAGATGAACGCGCTCGGCAAGCTCGCCGCCGGCGTGGCCCACGAGATCAACAACCCGCTCGCCTTCGTCCGCAGCAACGTGCACACCCTGGGAGAGTCGTTCGCGCGGCTGCTCGCCGCGTACGAGGCGCTCGATGCGGCGGCCCTCCCCGGGAGCTCCGGGGACATGGCGGCGCTCGCCCGGGCGCTGCGCGAGGAGATCGACCTCGAGTTCCTGCGCGAGGACGCGGGCGACCTCGTGAAAGGCACCCTGGGCGGCCTCGCGCGCGTGCAGAAGATCGTCGAGGATCTGAGGACCTTCGCGCGGCTCGACCAGGCGGAGGTGGAGCTCTCCGATCTGAGAGAGAGCGTGGAGAGCACCCTCGCGATCGCAGGCCCCGCGCTGAAGAGCAGCGGCGTCCAGGTCGCGCTGGAGTGGGCGGAGCTGCCGAGGCTGCGCTGCAAGCCGGCGGAGCTCAGCCAGGTGTTCCTGAACGTGCTCATCAACGCGGCCCAGGCGGTCGAGTGCCGCGGCCGGGGGAACGGCCGCGTCGTGATCCGCGCGCGGGATGAAGCGCGCTGCGTCGCCCTGGAGTTCGAGGACAACGGCGCCGGCATGACCCCCGACGTCCTCGGCCGGATCTTCGATCCGTTCTTCACGACCAAGCCCGTCGGGCAGGGCACCGGGCTCGGCCTCACCATCTCGCACAAGATCGTCGTCGACCAGCACGGGGGCACGATCTCCGCCCGGTCGACGCCCGGGGCGGGCAGCACGTTCACGATCACGCTGCCGAAGGAGCTGGAACCGTGACGCGCGCGGGCGGCGATCGGGGCGCGCTGCTCATCGTCGACGACGAGCGAGAGACGTTGAAGGCGCTCCGCCGCGAGCTCCGGCGCGACTACGACGTCCTCCTCGCCGAGAGCGCCGAGCAGGGCTACGCGGTCCTGCGCGAGCGCCCCGTCGACGTCATGCTCAGCGATCAGCGGATGCCGGGCATGACCGGCACGGAGTTCTACGCGCGGGTGAAGGCCGAGTTCCCGGATACCGTCCGGCTCCTCATGACCGCCTACGCGGACACGAACGCCGCGATCCAGGCCATCAACGAGGGCAGCGTGTACCGGTTCATCCCCAAGCCGTGGGATCCGACGGGGCTCGCCGGCATCCTGAAGGACGCGTTCTCCCAGCACGCGCGCCTCAGCGAGCGCCAGCGGGCGCTCTCCTCGCTGGAGGCGAGGGTCGACGCGCTCGACCGGGAGAACCAGCAGCTCGCCGAGCTGAAGCAGCGGAGCCACGATCTCGTGGGCATCGCCGCGCACGACCTGCGCAATCCGATCGCGGCGATCCAGTGGTTCTCGACGATGCTGCTCGCCGGCGCGGGCGCCGGGAGCGAGGACGTCCGGCGGCACCTGCTGAAGATCCAGTCCAACGCCGGCTTCACGCTGCAGTTGCTCGAGGACCTGCTCGACATCACGACGCTCGAGAGCGGCAGCGTCGCGCTCCGGATGCAGGACGCCGATCTGCGCGGCCTCGTCGCGGCGGCCGTCTCCCTGAACGAGCACAGCGCTCGCTGGAAGGGGATCGAGGTGGCCATCGACGTGCCCGCCGAGCTGCCGCTGGTCCGCTGCGACGTCGAGCGGATCGAGCAGGTCCTGAGCAACCTGCTCAGCAATGCGTTCAAGTTCTCGCATCCGGGCACGACGGTGACGGTGCGCGCGCGGCGGCTCGGACCGGCGGTGGAGGTGACGATCGACGATCAGGGCCTCGGCATCCGGCCTGAGGAGATCAGCGGCCTGTTCTGCAAGTTCCGGAGGACGAGCACCCGGTCGACCGGCGGCGAGAAGAGCACGGGGCTCGGCCTGTCGATCTGCAAGAACCTCGTCGAGCGCCACGGCGGCGCGATCCGCGTGGAGAGCGAGCTCGGACGGGGAACGCGGGTGTGCTTCACGCTGCCGCTGCCCGAGGGAGAAGCCGGCCCGACGAGCGGCTGAATCGACGCAGCTTTCTTCGAGCGCGATCCTCCGTCGCATACCCTGCGCCCCCCTGTTGCAGGAGCGAACGCATGCGACGCACCCGTCTCTGGCTATCGATCTTGACCTCTGCGACCCTCGCGACCGCGGCGTGCGGCGACGACGACACGTCGGGAAGCGGCGGCGCTGGCGGCGTCGGCGGCAGCGGCGGCGCTGACGCGACGAGCAGCTCGAGCTCCGCGGGCGGCGGCGGTGGCGCCGACGCGACCAGCAGCTCGGGCTCCACAGGGGGCGACGGCGGCTCCGGCGGCTCCGATGGCGGCTCCGGAGGCTCCGGCGGCTCCGATGGCGGCTCCGGAGGCTCCGGTGGCTCCGATGGCGGCTCCGGAGGCTCCGGCGGCTCCGATGGCGGCTCCGGAGGCTCCGGTGGCTCGGACGGCGGCTCCGGTGGCTCCGGTGGCGGCTCCGGGGGCTCGGACGGCGGCTCCGGTGGCTCCGATGGCGGCTCCGGCGGCTCCGGTGGCGCTGGCGGCTCCGGCGGCGGCGACGCGACGCCGCCGGCCGGCGAGGACTGGACGCGCGACATCCTCTCGACCGCCCTCGAGCTCGACCTCGCCAGCCTCACGGGCCGGGCGACCATCGTGCTCGCCGCGTCGGACAGCACCGCCGCCTCCTTCCAGATCGGCGACCTCGACATCGCGTCCGTCACCGGTCCGTCGGGCGCCCTCGCGCACGCGGTGAGCTCTGGCCAGCTCGACGTCGGTGTCCCGCCGACCGGGAGCGACGCCACGATCATCATCGACTACGCCTTCAAGCCCCACACAGAGTTCGACGGGTGGATGCCCGGATCCGGCGTCTCGTTCCTCTGGCCCTATTTCTGCGGCAACCTCTTCCCGTGCAAGTCCGATCCCGCGGACGGCGTGCGCTTCACCCTGCGCGTCACCGGGGTGCCGGAAGGCATGACCGCTGTCTATCCCGAGAGCATCCCCACCGCGGCGCCCGCCTACATGCCGGCGATCGCGGTCGACGAGCTCACGCGCGTGGAGCTCGGCACCACGACGGCGGGCACCCGGGTGAGCGTGTGGCACCTGCCCGGCCAGGAGGCCGACGCCGCGAGCGGCACCGAGCACCTCGTCGAGGTGTTCGACTTCTTCGAGACCACGTACGGCCCCTACCCCTTCGGCGACAGCGTCGGCACCGTCTCGGCCGACTGGGGCGGCGGCGATTACGGCGGCATGGAGCACCACCCGTTCTGGCACGTCTCGAGCGGCTCTCTCTACAGCGAGGAGGTCAACGCGCACGAGGCCGCGCACGGCTGGTTCGGCAACGGCGTGCGCATCGCCTGCTGGGAGGACTTCATCCTCTCCGAAGGCACCGCCACGTACCTCGCGGCCCGCGCGCTCGGGGAGGCCGGCGTGGACGCGTGGGCCGATTATGAATGCACGCTCAAGTCCGTCTGCGATCCGGCGGAGGGCCGGAACGCCATCGCGCTCCCGGACACATGCAACGCGATCGACATCCTGAATCACCCGCTCTGGTCGTCCGTGCCCTACATGAAGGGAGCGTTCTTCTTCCGCGAGGTCGCGGAGGCGATCGGCGTCGACGTGCTCGACCGGGCCCTCGCCGGGTTCTACACCGCCAACGTGGGGAACGCCGCGCGCACGCAGGACCTCCTCGACGCCATCAAGGCAGCCACCGACGCCGCCGGGGCCGCCGCCGTCGACGCGCTCGCCGCCGATTGGCTCCGTACGCTCGAGTGCCCGGTCGACTTCGCGACCCTCTGCCCCACCTGACGAGAGCGCTCGACCATGTGGACCGATACACGCCTCACACGACAGCTCGGCCTGCGTCTCCCCATCGTCCAGGGCCCCTTCGGGGGCGGCATGTCCACGGCCGCGCTGGCGGCCGCCGTCTCGAACGCCGGTGGGCTCGGCTCGTTCGGGGCCCACTTCCTGACCCCACCGCAGATCGTCGAGCTCGTCGCCGAGCTCCGGCGGCTCACGCCGCACCCGTTCGCGCTGAACCTGTGGGTCCCGCAGCCCGGCGAGCCGACCACCATCGCGCCCGCGGAGCTCGAGCGGCACGTGGCGCGCCTGCGCCCGATCCTGCGGCAGCTCGGCCTGCCCGACCCCGAGCTGCCCAGCGCGTTCACCCCGCGCTTCGAGGAGCAGGTCGAGGCCGCGATCGACGCGCGGCCGCAGGTCCTCAGCTTCGTCATGGGGGTCCCGCCCGCCCACGTCATCGACGCGGCCAAGGCGCGCGGGATCGCCCTCCTCGGCACCGCCACGACGGTCGACGAGGCGATCGCGCTCGACCAGGCCGGCATCGACGTCATCGTGGCCTCGGGCAGCGACGCCGGCGGGCACCGGGGCGCGTTCCTGCGGCCCGTGCGCGAGTCGCTGGTGGGCACGCTGTCGCTCGTGCCGCAGGTCGTCGACGCGGTGCGGGCCCCCGTGGTCGCCGCGGGCGGGATCGCGGACGGCCGCGGCGTGGCGGCGGCGCTCGCGCTCGGCGCCGACGGGGTGCAGATCGGGACGGCCTTCCTCGCCTGCGACGAGTCGGGCGCGAGCGCCGGCCACCGCCGCGCGCTGGCGTCGCCCCGCGCGCGCACGACGGTGCTCACGCGGGTCTTCTCCGGCCGCATCGCGCGCGGCCTCATCAACGAGTTCGTCGAGGCGATGACGCCGCACGAGGCCGACGTGCCGGAGTATCCGGTCCAGAACTGGCTCACCCAGCCCATCCGCCGGGCCGCCGCGGCCGCGGGGCGCGACGACCACCTGTCCCTCTGGGCAGGCCAGAGCGCCGCCCTCGCCAGGCCGCGGCCCGCGGCCGAGCTTGTGGCGGCGCTCGTCGAGCAGACCGAGCAGGTGATCCTCGGGCTCATGAAGCGCTGAGGGGGCGCCGGCGCGCCAGCCAGCCAGGTCGCCCGGCGAGCGCGCCGCTCACCCCTCCGCGCCTCCCCTCGCCCGCGTCGTCTTACCAGGTCACCGTGTCATTCAGCGTGAGCGTCCCGGTCGCCGGGGTGCTCATCGTGCGATTGCCGCCGCCCGGCAGGCTCTCCCATGTCACGCTGCCATTGGCGTTCTTGCGATAGTACTTGTACTGCACGGAGCTGCTGACCGGCAGGTTGACGCGGTTCTTCCACACAGGGTAGCTGTTCAAAACGGCCGTGACCGGGATGATCGCGACCGGGACGCCAAGATCGGTGTTCCAGTTGCCCAGCGCCGCCGTGTTGCCGGTGACATACACGTGCTGGCCGACCACGGTGTTCGCGGTCACGTTGACCGAGACGCCGACCTCGCCTGCCGCGGGCGGCACGACGCAGGCGTTGTAACGGCCGCAGACCACCGACGGAATGTCGACCACCTTGCCGGCCCGGATCGACGCCAGCAGGCTGATGTACTCGCCCATCGCCCAGTTCAGCGGGCTCATCGACCGGGTCGGGGTGCCGGCCGTGGCGCCCGGCGGCAGATCGACGTCCCAGCCCGTGACGAGCGTCGGCTCGCTCCATACCTGCTCGGGGATGAAGCCCTGCGGCGTCGAGAACGCCTTCACCGCCGTCAGGAACGGCGCGCCGTCGCTGCCCACACCCGTGCTGGCGATCTTGAACATGCCGCGTTCGGCGGTGAAGATGGGCCACAGCCGGCCGCGGCCGGTGAGACCGTCGTAGCTGGCGCCGCCGACCTTCTCGCCATAACCGTCGAAGTTGTAGCGGAACCAGGCGTCGCCCTTGCCGGGGATGGTCCGCTTCAGGATGGCGTCGTACTCCGGCAGGGTCGCGGCGATCGAGTGGTCGTCCGCCCGCTTCACCCCCATCCGCACGAGCTCGAGGAACCCGCCGTCGATGATGTATCGCTGGTCGTGCGTGCCGCCGCCGTTGCCGTGCGTGACCTGGATCGCCGCGTCGGGACCGGATACCGGGTTGTAGACCTGCGGCCCGGTGCCGGAGTTGCTCCGCTGCGACGGGTTGATGCGAATATAATACTTGCCATCGCCGTGGGGGCCGGTGTTGGTGAACGTCCACCGGTCGACGCTCTGCTGCCAGTAGTCCGCGGCGGCCATGTAGCGGGCCGCGCTGGCGGTGTCGTTGTTCGCGCGGGCGATCGTCGCCGCGCAGACGAGCCCCGCGATCTCCGCCGCGATGGTCGACGGCGAGTACCCGTAGTTCTCCTCCCAGCGCTCCTGCTGGGTATACGGGCCGACGTTGACGATGTAATCGGCGGTCTTCTTGATCTTGGGCCACAGCGGGTTGTACACCGCCGCGCCGAGCCGCCAGGCGAGGATGATCGGCATCGCCTGCTCATCCATCTGCGTGCCCTGCCAGTACTGCCAGCCGCTCACCCAGGCGTTCTGCGGGAAGCGGCCGACGCGGCTGTAGCCCTGCGGACAGCCGGGTGCGTTGTACTCGCCGACCCCGCAGTCGCTCGTCTGCTGCAGCGTGTTGAACAGGTAATTGACCACCGAACTGGCGGTTTCCGTGTCGCCGGCCGTCACCAGCGCGCCGGCGAACTTGAACAGGTCGCGCGGCCAGACCAGGTGGTAGCCGCCATTGTTGCTATCGCCGCTGCTCTCGCCCCACGGCGTGCCCATGCCGGCGATCATGGCGCCGTTCGACTTGTCCTGGATCGTCTTGAGCGCCATCGCCGCGAGGTAGTACTGGTCGTCGGCGGTGCCGCCCTGGCTGTTGAGCTTGGTGGACGTGTAGGTATTCCACCCGCTGTCGTAGGTGGTTTGCAGGGCGGCGAGGTTGCTGCCGAGGGTCGCGTTCGCGGTGGAGGTCGCCTCGCCCTCGGTGGCGCCGAAGCCGAGGACCACGTCGAACGAGACGCTGGTGGCGGCGGTCGCGCCGAGGTCGATCCAGCCCATCTGCGCCACGTTGCCGCCGCTCGCGGCGTCGTTGCGCCAGCTCATGGTCTTGTCGCTGCTGCCGCCGAGCAGGTCGGTCCAGCCGTCCGTCTCGCCGACGAAGCCGCTCGACACCATCGGCAGGCCGCCCGCGCCCGCCTTCCACGACCGCGAGATCGCCAGCGCCGAGACGCGGCTGTTCTCCGAGGCCACGAGCATCGTGCGCGCCGGCGTCACCGTCTTGACGGTCTTCGACGAGTCGCCGGCCCCGGAGTTGTCCATCGCCGGGTTGTGGAGCAGGTAGAGGTTGAACTGGGTGACGTTCTTGCCGTTGAGCGCGTCGAACTTGACCCGCTGGATCAGCGCGTTGCGCCCCGGGTCGGTGAAGATGGTCTTGGTGATCCGCCAGTTGTGGCCGCTGTTGGTGGTCGTCGCCTGCCACCGCATCGAGCGCTTGTCCGGCTGGGTGACGGTGTAGCTCTGCTGCTTCTCCTCGTCGACGAACGTCTTGGCCGTATCCCCCACCAGGAACTGCAGGTCGACGGTGTTGACTGTGTCGAGCACCGGGTAGAACACCTCGGACACGATGCCGCGGTGGCCGGTGAAATAGACCCTCGACTGGTCGGTCATCGACGTGCCGAGGAAGGACTTGTCGGCCGGCCCCCACACCGACGCTGCCCCCGAGCCCGCGGCGAGGGCCTTCAGGCGCTCGGGCGGGGGCGAGCCGCCGCGCCCGAACGGGACGGCGGACTCGCTGAGGATGGGCTCGTCCGCGTCGAGCGCGCAGCCCGCGAGCCCCACTGTGAGATGTAAAATTGCAGTCCCACAACAAACTCGCTTCAGCATCACGCCAACCCCTTTCCACCTGGCAGCGCCCGGGAGCACACCTGCTCGGCCACCGTAAGTTATCGACTCGACTGCGGTTTCTGCAGGGCACACGCGCGCCCTGCGCGGGGCCACGCGATCGGCCCGCGCCTGCTCCGCAGTGAACCCCGCGGTCCGCAGCGTAGCACGCAGGCGTCATTTTCCTTTCCAGCGCGCCGCGCCGTCGGCCCCCGGCGATCACGGGAGGCGGGCGTCGCCCCCGGGGCCATGGAGCCGGTGTAGTCAGATGGATTCAGGGGAGGCGGAGCAGACGCGTTAGCGGACCGTGCCGCACGCGGAGATCCTGTCAGGAGCCGGCGAGCTTGCGCCGCGCCGCCGCGTAGCGCCTCACCAGCTCATCCGCGATGACGCCGCTCAGGATGACGGCGCCGATGACCGCGAACTCGATCTGGGTCGGGACGCCCAGCATGTTGATCGCGTTGCGCAGGACCTGCATCAGCGCGGTGCCGAGGATGACGCCCATCACCGCCCCCTCGCCGCCGCGCAGGCTGAAGCCGCCGAGCACGGCGGCCGCGATCGCATAGAGCTCGTAGAAGTTGCCGAAATCGACCGGCTGGGCCGAGTTGACCTCGAGCGCGAACAGCATGCCTCCGAAGCAGGAGAGCACCGAGCAGAGCACATAGGCGAGGATCGTCATCCGGTCGGTATCGACCCCGCTGTACCGGGCCGCCTGCTCGTTGCGGCCGAGGGCCATGAGGTAACGACCGTAGATGGTGCGGTTCAGGAAGATCGACGCCGCGATCGCGATGGCGAGGAACAGCAGGAACGGCATCGGGATATCGATCCACGTGATCGGCGCAAGGCGCGTCTTCACGCCGGTGAACGGGTGCACCGCATAGGGGCTGAACCGCCCTTCCGAGATCCACGAGAGGAACGGCACCGGGACGGAGAACGGAGTGCCGACGGCCAGGTACCGCAGCGACTCGAACCCGACGCCGAACCCCTGCGTCTGGTCCCCCGCGATGCCGCGCGCCGTGCCCCGGTAGAGCAGGAGCCCGCAGAGCGTGACGACGAACGGCTGGAGCCGGAGCTTCGTGATGAGCAGCCCGTGCGCGAGCCCGATGCACAGGGAGATGCCGAGCAGCAGCGGCACGACCACGGAGGCCGGCCAGTGATGGACGGCGAGGAGCCACGGCAGCATGCAGCCGGCGAGCGCCACGACGGAGCCGATCGACAGGTCGATGCCGCCCGTGATGATGACGAAGCCGGCCCCGATGCTGAGGATTCCGAACAGCGCTGTCCGGCGGATCAGGTTCTCGAGGTTCTCCGCCAGCAGGAACCTGCCGTTCAGGAGCGCGGTGCCGAGCGACACGGCGAGGAGGAGCCAGAAGACGCCGAGCACCTTCCGCCGCGTCGTCGGCGCGAGCGGCGCGGGGGGCTCGGCGCCCGCCGCCCGGGGATCACGTGTCGTCGTCACAGGCATGCTCCTCTGACCTCGCCCCTCACCACCGTCTCGAGCGCCCCGGCTCAGGCCGCGACGCCGCTGCCGGTCGCGAGCTGCATGATCGCCTCCTCGCTCAGCGCGGCGCGGCCGAGCTCCCCGGCGATGCGCCCCTCGTGCATCACCAGCGCGCGGTCGGACATGCCCATCACCTCTTCCATGTCGCTCGACACGAACAGGGTGGCCATGCCGCTCGCGGCCAGCCGCTCCATGAGCTGGTAGATCTCGTGCTTCGCCCCGACGTCGATGCCGCGCGTCGGCTCGTCCAGGAGCAGCACGCGCGGCGACATCGACAGCCACTTTCCGATGACCACCTTCTGCTGGTTGCCGCCGGAGAGGTGCTGCGCCGGCTGCACGTCGTTCGGCGTCCTCACGCCGAGCTCGCGGACGATCTGCGCCGACATCCGGCGCTCGCCCGCCCGGTCGAGGACGCCGCGGCGCTGCGTCCTTTGCAGGCTCGGAAGGCTCACGTTCGCCCGGATCGCCATCTCCAGGATGATGCCCTGTTGCTGGCGGTCCTCGGGGACGAGGCCGATCCCGGCGGCGATCGCGTCGCGCGGGGTGCGCGGGGTGAGCTCGCGGCCGGCCACGCGGATGGAGCCCGAGGCCGCCGGCGTGACGCCGAACAGCGTCCTCAGCAGCGACGAGCGCCCCGCGCCGAGCAGCCCCGCGACGCCGACGATCTCCCCGGCGCGGACGGTGAAGCTCAGCGCGTGCTCCGGGTGCCGCGCCGTCCGGAGGCGGGAGACCTCCAGCACGGGCTCGCCCGGCGGGTGCGGGACGTGCGGATAGAACTGCGAGAGCTCGCGCCCCACCATGAGCCGCACGATGCGGTCGTGGCTCACCTCGTCGCGCCGCAGCTCGCCCGCGTTCTCGCCGTCGCGCAGCACGAGCACGCGGTCGCACAGCGCCTCGACCTCGCCGAGGCGATGAGAGATGTACACGACGCCGATCCCGCCCGCGCGGAGCTCCCGCACGACCTGGAAGAGGGCCTCGGCCTCGCGCGGGCACAGGCACGACGTGGGCTCATCCATGATGAGCACCCGGGCGTCGGCCGAGAGCGCCTTCGCGATCTCCACGAGGTGCCGCTGCCCGAGGGAGAGGCCGCCGACGAGCGCGCGCGGCGACCCGGCGAGGCCGACCCGCGCCATGATCGCCCGCGCGTCGCGCTCCATCCGCCCCTCGTCGATGAAGCCGCCCCGCCGCGGCTCGCGGCCGAGGAAGATGTTGGCCGCGATATCGAGGTTCTCCGCCAGGTTGAGCTCCTGGTGGATGAGCGCGATGCCGCGGGAGAGCGCCTCTCTCACCGAGCCGAGCGCGACGGGCCGCCCTTCGAGCGCGATCTCACCGGCGTCGGGCGCCTCGACGCCGGCCAGGATCTTCATGAGGGTGCTCTTGCCGGCGCCGTTCTCGCCGACGATGCCGAGCACCTCGCCGCGGCCGAGCGTGAGGTGAACGTCGCGGAGCGCGAGCACGCCGGGGAAGCGCTTGGTGAGCCCGCGCGCTTCGAGCAGCGGCGTCACGCCTGGTTCGGGCGGGGAGGACGTCATTCTCTGCGGGGGTCGCCGGCCGTGGCGGCGCGCCGCGCGGGCGCCGCGCCCGGATCGGGCGAGGATGGCGTCACTCGGGCTTCGCCGCCTTCTGCTTCAGATCTGCCCAGAACTCGGGGAGGTTGGCCTTGCGGATCTGCCGGGCCGGCAGGGAGATGAACTTGCCCGGGGGCACCACCGAGTCGTCGCCCCGCACGAGCGCCGCGAGCACGCGCACCGACTCCTTGCCGTACATGTACGGGTTCTGCACCACCGTGCCGACGACCTCGCCGTCCTGGATGGCGCGCAGCGTCGCGTCCTGCTCGTCGAAGCCGACGACCTGGATCGAGCTCATCTTCCCCGCCTGCTTGAGCGCCTCGAGCAGCGCCGGCGTGTGGTACGCGTTCAGGCCGATGAGCCCCACGAGGTCCGGGTGCGCCGACATCATGTCCTCGGCGTTGCTCTTGGCCTTCGCCGCGTCGATCTGATCGGTCAGCGTCGCGACGATGGTGTACTTCGCCCCCTTCAGCACGTCGTTCAGCGGGTCGTTGCCGCCGCTCGTGTCCTGGCGGTCGAGGAGCTCGTCGAGGACGCCCTGGCGGCGCTTCCTGGCGTTGTCGCCCTCGAGGCGCCCGACGAAGATCGCCACCTTCCCGCCGCCCGGGATCGCCTCTTTCACGAGCTGCCCCGCCATCCGGCCAGCGACGTAGTTGTCGATGCCGATGTACACGAGGCGATTGCTCTTCGGCGCGTCCGAGTCCTGCGTGATGAGCTTGGTCTTGGCGGCCGCCTTGTTGAGCAGCGGGACCTGGTTCTCCGCGTCGATCGGGCTGATCGCGATGCCGTCGACGCCGCGGATGAGCAGGTCCTCGACCCGCTGCATCTGGTCGTTGACGTCGCTCGGCATCACCACGCTGACGTCGGCGTTGTACTCCTTCGCTCCGTCGATGACGCCCTTCTCGGCGATGGTCCAGAACGGCGCGACGCCGTTGGTGATGTAGGCGAGCTTCGGCCTGGCGGAGGCCGCCGGCGCCTCGCTCCCATTGCCGCCGCTGCTCTCGCAGCCCAGGGCCGCGAGCCCCGCCATGCAGACCCCGACGACGAACCGACCGACGCTCTTCAACATCCCCTCACCCCTCCGGCCGCGAGGCGCCGCCCTGCCCCGGCCGATCCGCGCGCCTCGTGTCAGCGCGCGGTCTGCGCGTGGTCAGCGTACGGTCTGCGCGTGATCGCAACGGATCACGACCCCCCGGCCAACTCGCGCCCTCATCATGCGCGATCCGCCGCGGATGTGTCCACACCATTCGACGCCGCGCGCGCTCGCGCAATCGCGCCGCTCACGCGAGCACGGCGCCGCGGCGCCCGACCGCGTAGGCGATACCGCTCTGCAGCGTCCCGCGGATCACGATGCGCGTCATGTCGACGTCGAGCCCGACGAGCGCGCGCGCGACCTCGCCGCGAACGCCGGTCAGCACGGCCTGGGCCCCGAGCAGCCGGAGCGCGTTGGCCGCGTTGATCAGCGCGTTCGCGACGCGCTCGTCGACCGCCCTGATCCCCGTCACGTCGATGATCACGACCCGGGCGCGGCTCCTCGTCGCGCCGTCGAGCAGCGTTTGCAGCACCTCCTGCGCCCGCTCCTCGTCCAGCGTGCCGATGAGCGGCATGACCATGACGTCGTTCGTGATCGGGACGAGCGGCGTCGAGAGCTCCGCGATCTTCTCGCGCTGGAACCGGATCACCGCCTCGTGCAGCTCGGCGCGCGACCGCTCGGCGCGCTCGCGCTCGCCGAGCTCGTGCAGGAGGCGCAGGTTGGTCTCCTTCAGCTCCTCGCTCTGCTCGCAGAGGCGCGCGTTGGCCTGCGAGAGCTCCTCGGTCCGCTGCTTCACCTCCTGCTCCAGCCGCTCGTTCGACCGCCGGAGCTCGGCGCTCACGGCCTCCAGGTCCGCGTACAGCAGGGCGTTCTCCACCGCCACCGCGGCCTGGGACGAGAGGAGCCGCAGGAGCTCGATGCGATCGGCGGTGAACGCGTGCTCGGCGACGTGGTTCTCCAGGTACAGCACGCCGCTGAGCCGGCCTTGATGGAGCAGCGGCAAGCCCAGGATCGACTTCGGACGGCGCGAGCTCACGTGGGGGTCGCCGGCGAGGCGCGGGTCGTCCTCCGCGCGCCCGATCACCACCGCCTCGCGCGAGCGCGCGACGTAGTGCACGACCGGGCGGGCGAGATCGAGGCGCTCCTCCATGGGCGTCGAGAGCCCGAGGCGCACCGCGTCGGGATCGACCGAGATCATCGCCTCGACCGTCAGCCCCTCGCCGCGCGCGAGGATCAAGAACCCCCGGCTCGCGCCGGCGCTCTTGAGCACGTTGCGCAGCACCTGCTCGAGCACCTTGTCCAGCACGATCTCGCTGGAGATCGCCTGGGCCGTCTGCAGGACGGTGGCGAGATCGCAGACCTCCCCCGCGGCGAGCCCGCCGAGCGCCGTGGCCGTCGCCCCGGAGGACGTCGCGAGCCCCGCGGGCAGGCCGAGGGCCGGTGAGACGAGCGGCGCGAGCTCCTCGCGCAGCGCCTCCACCTTGGCGCTCGCGCCCCAGCGCTCGTAGAGGTACATCGCCCTGCGCAGGAAGATGCCCGCGAACTCGAGCCTCCCCTGGGCGAGCCAGAACCTGCCGTAAAGCTCGTTCCCGAGGGCCTGGTTGTTGATGTAATCCGCCTGCCGCGCGGCCTCGATGCCCCGCTCGTAGTGGTCCATCGCCTCGGCCGCCCGCCCCTCGACGCGCGCCTTCTCCGCGAGCAGGAGGGCGTGCTTGTGAAGGACGTTGTCCGGCCCGGCGTCGGCCCAGCGCTTCATCCGCCCGAGGAGCCGCTCGATGTGCTCCTCGTGCTCCTTCCGCTCGTCGCCGCCGGCGGCCTCCCACGCGGCGATCCGCATGAGCCCCGCGTAGAAGGTCGCCTCCGGCACCTTCGCGTGCGTCGGCAGCGCGCCCTCGATGATCGCGAGCTTCGGCATCAGATCGGCGAAGCTCGCGCGGTCGCCGAACAGATAGGCGTTCCGGATCTTGGCGTAGGTGAGCCACCCCATGTGGTAGGGCGAGCCGCCGTGCTTCTCGGTGTACGCCGCCTCGTCGAACGCCTCGTCGTCGAAGCTGAGCCGGCTCTTCGTGAGCCCTTGAAGGCACTTGATGGGCTGGATCACGCCCGCCAGGAGGATATCGATGATATCGTGGCTCCTGGCCCGCTGCAGGAAGGCGAGGTGCACCTCGGTCAGCCGCGCGAGCTCCGGCAGGGCCATCCCGTAGGTGAGCCGGTCCGAGCCGCTCTGGCTGATCATGTACCCCATGGCCGTCCAGTCGCCGGCCTGGAGCCCGAGATCGTAGACCCGGTCGTAATACGGGTCTGCGCGCCGCAGCGGCTGCGTCCAGCTGTGCACGTCCGCGGAGAAGATGTGGTATGTCTTGGCCCGGAGAACGAGGTTGTCGAGCTGGTCGGCCAGCTCGATGGCCATCTTGCCGAACCGGTAGGCCGTCGCGTACTCGCCGAGCAGCGGGCCCACCACCATCCCGTAAGCGACGTATCCGAAGGCGGACATATCGCTGTTGCCGTGCTGCAGAGAGAGCGTCACCATCTTCACGATGGCGAGGTTCGCGAGCGTCTGATCGCTGGAGTTGTACGCGCCGAAGAACAGGTTGACGAGCAGCTCCAGCGTCATCGGGTGCTCGGGGCTCGTCGCTCTCGGGGCGTGCGCGAGCTCCTCGATGCTCCGCCCGCCGAGGAGGACGGGCACCGCCGCGAGCTCCTGCTCCAGGAGCGCGGCGACCTCGGCCCTGTCCTCGGGGATCGGGCAACCGAGCAGCCGGAGGCCGGCCTTCTGCACCAGGGTCGCCTCGTGATTGCGCCACTGGAGCAGGTACTGATTCGCCTGGACGAGGTGGATCGACACCTTGTCCATCGCCGTCCGGGCGCGCGCGAGCGCCGCGGCACAGAGCCGCTCTGCCTCGTCGAAGGCGCCGCACAGCGACTCGACCTCGGCGCGCTCCTTGTGGAGCGCGATGGCGAGATCGTAGTGGTCATCGAGGCCGCCGCCCGGCAGAAACCCCATCCCCGCGCGGAAGTAGCCCGCGGCGGCCTCGTAGGCGGTGGCCGCCTTGGCCTTCCTGCCGGCGGCGAGGTTCAGCTCGGCGGCCGTGGCCCGCTCCTCCGCGGAGCTCACGAGGGGCGCCGCGATGTTGAAGTGACCGACGATATCGAACAGCGCCTCGTCGCGCGCGGCGCCGTAGCTGCTCGCGAGCATGAGCCGCCCGATCCGGAGGTGGACGTCGCGCTTCCGGTCCTCGTCGATGAGCGAATAGGCCGCCTGCTGAACGCGATCGTGCAAGAAGCGGTAGTTGACGCGCCAGTCGACGCCGCCCCGCGCGTCGCCGTCGGCCGCGTGCGCGAGGCGGTAGTCGGCGTCCACGGGGGAGATCAGGCCCTCTTGCAGGATCCTCCACAGCGCGGCCACAGTCTCGTGCGGCGGCCGCTCGCTGATCACCGCCAGGGAGCGCAGGTCGAACTCGTGCCCGATGCACGAGGCGAGCTTGAGGACACCCTGGAGCTCGGGATCGAGCTCCGCGAGCCGGCGCGCCATGAAATCGACCACGTTGTCGGTCACCGTGCGCCGCCGGATCCGGTCGATCTCCCACGTCCACGCGCCCGCCTCGAAGCGGAGCAGCCCCTCGGCGTGGAGCGCGCCCAGGAACTGCCGGACGAAGAACGGGTTGCTCCGGGTCCTCTCGAACACGACGCGCGCGAGCGGCTCGACCTCTTCCCGCGCGGCGGAGAGCGTGTCCGAGAGCAGCTCGATCACGTCGGCGAGGGCGAGCGGCTTGAGCTCCAGCTCCCGCAGCGGCGCGCCCGCCTTCTCGATCTCGCCGAGCGCGACGCGCAGCGGGTGGGCCGCGTAGATCTCGTTGTCGCGGTAGGCGCCGATGACGAGCAGGTGCGCGCGCTCCGGATCGGCGGCGATGACCTGGAGCAGCTTCAGGGAGGCCGGGTCGGCCCATTGCAGGTCGTCGAGGAAGAGCACGAGCGGGTGCTCGACCCGCGCGAACACGTGGAGGAACGCCTTGAAGACCGCGTGGAACCGGCCCTGGGACTCCGCCGGCCCGAGCGGCTGGACAGGCGGCTGCGGGCCGATGATCCACTGGAGCTCCGGGATGAGATCGAGCAGGAGCTGGCCGCTGCCGCCGAGGGCGCGCTCGAGCGCCGCGCTCCACCGCGAGAGCTGCTCCGGCCGCTCGGTGAGGATGTGGCGGATGAGCTCGCGGAACGCGCGCGCGATCGAGGCATACGGGACGCCGCGGTTGAGCTGGTCGAACTTGCCCGCGGCGAAGTAGCCGCCCCGCTGGGCGATGGCCTTGTGGATCTCGTTCACCAGGGCCGACTTGCCCATGCCCGAGTACCCCGACACGAGGAGCAGCTCGCGCTCGCCCCCCGCGGCGCGCTCGAAGGCGGCGAGCAGCGCGCGCTCCTCGTCGGCGCGGCCGTAGAGCTTCTGCGGGATGCGCAGCGTGTCGGGGATGTCGCGCTGTCCGAGCCCGAACGGCGCCACGGCGCCGGACGTCGAGAGCTGGCGCAGGCACGCGTCGAGGTCGGCCACGAGCCCGAAGGCGCTCTGGTAGCGGTCCTCCGCGTTCTTGGCCATGAGCTTCATCACGACGCGGGAGACCGCCTCGGGCACGCCCGGGGCCCGCTCGGACGGGGGCACCGGCGTCCGCGCGATGTGGCCATGGATGAGATCCATCGGCTCGCCCTCGGCGAACGGCAGCGCGCCGGTGAGCATCTGGTAGAGCGTGACGCCGAGCGAGTAGAGATCGGTGCGGCGGTCGATCACGCGGTTCATCCGGCCGGTCTGCTCGGGCGACATGTACGCGAGCGTCCCCTCGAGCGCCTCGGGGCTCACCGCCTGCTGCGTCTCGTGCGGCAGGAGCGTGGCGATGGTGAAGCCGACGAAGTGGACCTCGAGCGTGTCGGGGTCGACCAGGATGTTCTGCGGCTTGATGTCCTTGTGGATCACCTTGCGGCGGTGGATCTCGTCGAGGATCCGGGCGGCCGAGCGCGCGATCGTCAGCGCCGCCTTGAGCTCCAGCCGTCCGGCGCGCAGGATGTCGTGGAGCGTCGTGTCGCTCGGCCGCTCGATCACGAGGGCGAGGCCGTTCTTGTGCTTCTCGATCCCGCAGGCCTTCACGACGCCCTCGACGTCGAGCTCGCGGAGGACGTTGTACTCGTGCCGGAGCGAGGCCAGCTCGCGCGCGCTCGGGAACTCGCTCTTCAGGACCTTGACGGCGACGGGCTTCCGGTCGTCACCCCAGGTCCCTTGGAACACGTCGATGCTCGTGTCACTGTAAATCTTCTGACCCACGGTACACGTTGCGGAGAGCATCTGACCTCGCCAGGGTGCTGGACCGCCCGGGACAGCCGCGGACGGCGGTCTCGCACGATCGCACCCGCGGCGGATCCTGTCTAGATTGCTGGCTCGCAATCACCGCGAGTCCGGGAGCGCTGGTTCGCCCGCCCGGGACTGCTCAGGCCCGGTGTTCCAGCTCTCCAGGCGCCTGCTGAGCCCGCGATTCACGGTCGTCCGGCGCCGATCGCGCCCACACGTGGGTGCCGCGACGCTCCATGCGGGGTGGGCTACATCTGTGATGAGGAGATGCCCGGAGAGGCACGATCAGGAGACGCGCGTCACGCCGACGTCCTGCTGCCCTTCCAGAGCGCGGCCCAGGAGCGCCCCGTCTTCGCGGCGGCCTCCGGAGCGGCCTCGCGCGCGCTCTCCGCGGCCGGCGGGTCCTTGTGCGACTGGCTCTCCAGGAACGAGATGAGGCGCTCGCGGAGGGGATAGTACATCGGGTCCTCGAGCACCGCCTTCCGGTCCCGCGGGTGCGGGAACGGGACGGCCAGGATCTCGCCGACCCGCGCCCCCGGGCCGCTCGTCATCATCGCGATGCGGTCCGACAGGAACAGGGCCTCGTCCACGTCGTGCGTGACCATCAGCGCGGTCTTCTGGTCCTCGGCCCACAGGTCCATCAGCACCTCCTGGAGCTCGAACCGGGTGAGCGAGTCGAGCATGCCGAAGGGCTCGTCCAGGAGGAGCATCTTGGGCGACAGCGCGAAGGCGCGCGCCAGCCCGACCCGCTGCTGCATCCCCGAGGACAGCTCCCGCGGCTTCTTGTGCATCGACTCCCCGAGCCCCACGAGATCGAGGTAGTGCGCCGCGATGATGGTGCAGTCCTTCTTGCTCTTCTGCCGGTGGACCTGCTCCACCCCGAGCAGGACGTTCTCGAGCGCCGTCATCCAGTGCAGGAGGCAGGGCGACTGGAACACGACCCCGCGATCCGGGCCAGGCCCGCGGATCTGCCGGCCCGCGAGGACGATACCGCCGCTCGTGATCTCGCTCAGGCCCGCGACCATCGACAGCACGGTGGACTTGCCGCAGCCGGAATGGCCGATGAGCGACAGGAACTCGCCTTTCCTCAGGTTCAGATCGAAGTTGCGGACGACGACCGCGGGCCCGTTCGGCGTGGGAAAGGTCTTGGTGACATTCCAGATCTCGAGATACTTCTTCATGCGACCGCCTCCGACGCCCGCGCCGCGCCGGACGCGCTCGTGCCCGCCCCGGCGCCGGGGCCGAGCAGGTAGCCGATGACCGCGCCGCGGATCTCCTTGAAGCGCGGATCGTGGTTGATGGCCTTGCGATCCCGCGGGCGATCGAGCTCGACGGCGACCCCGGGCCCCAGCGTGGCGCCCGGACCCTTGCTGAGCGGGATGATCCGGTCGGCGAGGAGGATGCCCTCGTCCACGTCGTTGGTGATGAGGAGCACGGTCTTCTGGGTGGCCCGCCAGATCCGCGCGGTCTCGTCCTGCAGCGTCGCGCGCGTGAGCGCGTCGAGCGCGCCGAACGGCTCGTCCATCAGGAGCACCTCGGGGTCCATGGCGAGCGCCCGCGCCACCGAGACCCGCTGGCGCATGCCGCCGGAGAGCTGCGCCGGCTTCTTGTCGCGCGCGGCGGTGAGCTTCACCATCGCGATGTACCGCTCGGCGTGCTCCCGCTTCCGCTCCGCGGGCCAGGACGAGAAGATCTGGTCCACGGCCAGATAGACGTTCTCGTACACAGTGAGCCAGGGCAGGAGGGAGTAGTTCTGGAAGATGACGCCGCGGTCGGGCCCCGGCCCCTCCACCTCCTTCCCGTTCAGCTTCACCACCCCGGTGTCCGGCCGGAGGAGCCCGGCCACGAGCGACATGAGGGTGGTCTTCCCTGCCCCCGAATAGCCGACGACGGCGACGAACTCGCCCTGTTCTATCTCCAGGTTGACGTCCCTGAGCACCTCGGTGCGGGTGGCCCCGGCGCCGTAGCTCTTCCCCACGTTGCGCAGCTCGACGAGCGGCATCGGCGTCACCCTCCCGCCAGCTTGAGCCTGCGCTCGACGAGGCTCATGAGCGCGTCGAGGAGGAAGCCCACGACCCCGATCGTGATGATGCACAGGATGATGTGCTCGTAGATCAGGCTGTTGTACTCCTGCCAGAGGAAGCCGCCGACCCCCGGCGAGCCGGTCAGCATCTCCACGGCGACGATGACCAGCCAGGCGATGCCGAGGCTGAGCCGGAACCCCGTGAACATGTACGGCAGCGCGGCGGGGAGCTGCACCTTGAACAGCGTCTTCGTGCGCGAGAGCCGGAGCACCCGCGCGACGTTCATGTAGTCCTGCGGGATCGACCGCACCCCGAGCGCGGTGTTGAGGACCGTCGGCCACATCGAGCACATCGCGATGGTGAAGACGCCGGCCGGGTCCGGCTTCTGGAAGAGCACGAGGCCGAGCGGGAGCCACGCGAGCGGCGAGACAGGGCGGAGGATCTGGATGATCGGGTCGAAGCTCGACCTGAACAGCTTCGACGCGCCAAGGAAGAACCCGATGGGCGTCCCGAGCAGGATCGCCAGCGTGTAGCCCTTGGCGACCCGCTGGAGCGAGTACCAGGTGAAGCGGAGGATGCCCTGATCGAGCTCACCGCGCTTCTCGAACGGCTCGAAGATGTAAGGCCTGCTCACCTCCCACGTCTTGAGCGGAGAGGGCAGCGTCTGGGCCCACAGGCTGCTCGCGGCAGCCCACAGCCCGATCACGCAGGCCACCCCGAAGAGGGGCAGGATCATGTGGTCGACTCGAATCCTGGGAGAGATCGCTTTCGCCTCGCTCATGCAGCACTCCTTCATCACGCCGCCCGCCGCCGCGCTGTCCGGCGGCGCCCGGCGAGGTGGGGGTCATCCTTTCAGCGCGTGGACCGGGAACGACGTCGCGTATTTCTCGGGGTCCTTCGGATCGAACGTCACGCCGTCGAACAGCGTCTCCGGCTGGTCGCTCGGGCCGCCGTGCAGGGCGCCGAGCTCCTTCATCGCCTCCTCGTAGAGGTCGGGGCGCATGACCTGCTTGACGACCCCCTCGTAATCCGGCTTCCCCTCCACCATGCCCCAGCGGCGGAACTGACTCAGCCACCAGAGCGCGTATTTCGGCTGCGGGTAATTGCAGCTCCGGTCGCTGAAGATCATGTAGTCCCTGTCCTCCTTCCTGCGCCCGTCGCCGTAGTCGTAATGGCCCTGGAGCCGGCCGAGGATGAGCTCCGGCGGGCAGTTGATGTAGGTCGGCCTCGACACGATGTCGGCCTGCTCGGGGCGGTTCTCGAGCCTGTCGAGCCAGACGCTCGCCTCGTGGAGCGCCTTGATCACGGCCTTCACCGTCCTCGGGTTCTTCTCGGCGAACTCCGCGGTGAACGCGCACACCTTCTCGGGGTGGTCCTTCCAGAGCTCCTGGGTGGTGATGGCGGTGTAGCCGATCTGGTCGGCGATCGCCCTGGCGCCCCACGGCTCGCCGACGCAGTACCCATCCATCTTGCCCACCTTCATGTTGGCGACCATCTGCGCGGGGGGGATGGTGACGAGCGCGACGTCCCTGTCCGGGTGGATGCCGCCCGCGCCGAGGTAATAACGGGTCCACATGGCGTGCGTGCCGGGGGGGAACGTCATCGCGAAGGTCATGGGCGCCCCCTTCTCCCGCGCCTCGTCCACGAAGGGCCTGAGCGCCCTCGGGTCGGCGGCCACCTTGCCCCTGAGGTCGATCTTCATCGTGATCGCCTGGCCGTTGCGGTTGAGCAGCCACGGGATGACCATCGGCTTCTTCGGCGATCCGAGGAGGCCCATCGTCGAGGCGAGCGGCATGCCGAAGAGCATGTGCGTCGCCTGGAGATCTCCGTTCGACAGCGAGTCGCGGATCGCGGCCCAGCTCGCGCCCTTCACGATGGTCGAGTTGATCCCGTATCTCTTGAAGAACCCCTTCTCGTGCGCGATGACGATCGGCGAGCAATCGGTCAGCGCGATGATGCCGAAGCGCAGGTCGGAGACCTCCGGCCTGTCGGCGCCCGCCGCGAGGGGCGCGGCGTTCGACGCGGGCGGCCCCGGCTCATCGGACCGCGAGCCGCAGGCCGGGAGGAGCGCCGCTCCCCCGAGCCCGAGGGCGCCGCCGAGGAACCGCCGCCGATCCAGGGGCGAGGCGCTCGATGCTTCCTTCGAAGGTTGGCGTTTCTTCATTCAATAGGTCCTTTGCTGGGGAATGGGCGCGGCGCCGCAGGCGCGACGATTCGATCGCGCCTGTCGGTCGCGGCAGGGCGGCGCGGTCGCGCTTCGCGGCGCCGCCGGTGACATCGCCCTGTGGTTCGAGAAGGAGCCAGATCAGGTCCGCTGCGAATCGGCGCGTCGAGCGCCGTTCCGCGGCGGTTGTGGGCCCAGGATGGCCTCAACCCTACATGGGCCCATGATCCGCCGAGGACCATGCATCCGTGCGCGTTTCTATGGCGTTTCCTTACAATGTTTTTTCTGCATTCGAGATGCCGCCCGCGCAGGTATTTGGGAGGCAGCGGGCCCGGTCGGCGGCGTCGCGCAGCAACGCCCTTCCCTTGGACGAGCTGGTTTCATAAGCTGCACGTGAGAGCATCCGGAGAATTTCGTTCCATGACGTTGAAAGGTGCGCGAATGGCCATTCGACATGCCAGTGTGTGCGTCATCGCGATGACCTGGATCGGGTGTGCACAGATCTTCGGCTTCGACAAGGAGTACCTCGTCGTCGAGGGTCAAGGAGCCGGAGGCGCTGGCGGCGGGGGCGCTGGCGGCGGGGGCGCCAGCAGCTCCGGAACCGGGGGAGCCGGCGGCGCCGGAGGCGGGGGCGCCGGAGGCGAGGGCGCCGGAGGTACAGGCGCTGGCGCCGGGGGCGCCGGAGGCGGATGTGTCGTCGAGGTGCCGGCGGGCGAGGCGCCGACCCCGCCGCTCTTGATCGACGATATGGAGGATGGAGACAAAAAGATCATCCCCATCGAGGACGAAGTGAACCCTCGGAAAGGGTACTGGTACGTGGGCAATGACACGTACGGCGAGCAGCACCCCCCGACCGGCGACTTCTACATGAGCGAGCTCGATCTCCCGCGCGGCAACAGCACGTTGGCCGTGAACGTCGAAGCGGACGACGGATTCACGGGATGGGGAGCCCTCTTCGGCCTTCGACTGAACGGCGTCGAGCCCGCGACGGAAGGCGTCCACGACGCCTCCAGGTTCCGAGGAATCTCGTTCTGGGCCTACGCCGAGAGCGGCTCTTACGAGAGGATGATCGTGGACGTCGCCGACGTGCAGACATGGGCAGGCGGCGGCATCTGCGGCACCAACGGCCTGTGCGAGGACCATTTCCGCACGATCGTCGCGCTGACGCCCTGCTGGAAGTACTACGAGATCCCGTTCGCGGACCTCACGCAGACAGGGTGGGGCGAGCAGTTCGAGGCGGTGGACGTGACGAAGCTCTGGGCCATCCAGTTTCGCTTCAACGCCAAGCAGGAGTTCAACGTCTGGGTCGACGACGTCGCGTTCTACGAATGAGCGGCTCCGTCGTGGTCGCGCGTCCGGCCGCCGACGCGGGCGGTGCCCCCCGGACGCGCTGCCCCCTGAGGCGCGGTCGCTGCCCGGTCCGGCGCTGCCACGCGCCCTGAGCGGGGGCTCGCGGCGGCCAGAGCGTCCGCGTGCGTCGCTTGCCAGGCCGCAGGTGAGACGGTAGCGTCCGCGCGGCCTGGGTCGCCGTCACGCACGGCCGGACGGGCTGATGCGGCCGCAAGAGGAACCGAGATGAGGAGCGAGTCCACGACATGGGTGTGGGCCACGGCGTGCCTGCTGACCTGCGGGTGTACGGCGCTCGCGGGGCTCGACAAGCCCTATCACCTCGCGACGGGGAGCGGCGGAGACAACCTCGGCGGCGGCGGGGCCGGAGGCGGCGCCCCCGGGTGCGACGAGGAGGCGAGCGCGGGGTGCGTCTACGATCGGTGCGGCGCCGTCCCCGAGAGCGCCCCGGCCGGCGTCTACACGCTCGATGCCGACGGCACCGGCCCCTCGGGGTCGCTCCAGGTCTACTGCGGTGAGCCGGCGGACGGCGGACGGTGGGCGCTCGTCTACAACAGCGTCGGCGAGCTGGGCGGACCGACGCTCGCGTTCTGGAACATCCTTTATGCCGACCGGCTCAGCCCCAAGGGGGAGCCGTCGCTCGACAACAACCATTATCAGCCTGGCCTGTACCTCGCCGGCCGTGAATACCGCGACGAGATCGAGGACATCCCGGGGACCGTCGTCGAGGTGCTGCGCGCGAACGCCGAGGGCATCGATCCCGAGACCATGCAGCTCCTCACGCCGATCCGCCTCGCCGGGGACGATAACCTCTTCAACTGGCAGTTCGGCACCGGGTGGGCGTCGGCGGACTTCGACAGGGACACCAAGGGCGACGGCAACTGCGCGAGCGCGTTCGCGGGCGTCGCGCAGCACTACGGGAACTGCTTCGTCTACAGCCTCGGCGCGGACGGCGACGAGGACGTGTCGGTCACCGACGAGGACTGGGGCCCTCACCTGGAGACCGTGGTCGCGACGTCGTACGGGCTCTCGAACGACGGCAGCCATTACACGCGCGTGAACCGGATCTCCCGCTGGACCCGCTGGTGAGCGCGCCCGGCGCGCCCGGGCCGGGCGCGCCGGGCGCCGGGCCGGGTGCGCCGCGCGTCACGCCGGGTGCGCCACGAGGGGGAGCGACGTCACCCCGCGGACGGAGATGGATCGCCGCCACGCCGCCGGCCCGGCCTCGGTGAAGCGGCGGACGCGCGGCAGGAGCGCCGTGAGCGCCAGCCGGGCTTCCAGCCGGGCGAGCGGCGCACCCAGGCAGAAGTGGACGCCGTGCCCGAACGGCACGTGCGTGGCGCCGCCCCGGTCGATGTCGAACCGGTGCGCGTCCGGGAAGTGCGCCTCGTCCCGCGCGGCGGAGCCGATCACCACCAGCACCCTGGCGCCCCGGGGGACGCACACGCCGCTCAGCTCGGTGTCGGCCGTGGCGACCCGGTACACCGACCGCACCGGCGGCTCGTAGCGCAGGACCTCGTCCACGAGCCGCGGGATCAGCGCGGGATCCGCGCGCACGCGGTCGTGCACCTCCGGGTGCGCGATGAGCTGCCGCGCGGTGTGGCTCAGGAGGTGCACCGTGGTCTCCAGGCCGCCGACGAGGAGCAGGAACAGGAAGCTCATGAGCTCTGCGTCGGTGAGCGACTCGCCGTCGACCTGGGCGCGCAGGAGGTCGGTCACCATGTCGTCGGCGGGCTCGCGGCGGCGGCGGGCCAGCACCTCGGTCATGTACTGCTCGGCCTCGCGCACGGTGGTGCGGATCTCCTCCATGCGCGCGGTCATGTCCGGCGTGACCGGGCTGATGCCGGTGAGATCGTCCGTCCAGCGCTTGAAGCGCGGGTGAAGCGAGGGATCCAGGCCGAGGAGCTCGCCGATGACGCTCGCGGGCAGCGGCATGGCGAGCGCCTCGACCCAGTCGATCGGCTCGCCGAGCGGCAGGCGCGCCGCGAGGTCGTCGGCGAAGAAGCGCACGCGCGCCTCGAGGCGGGCCATGGCCGCGGGCGCGAAGGCGCGGCTCACGAGCGAGCGCAGGCGGCCGTGCGCCGGCGGGTCGAGGACGATCATGGAGTCGCCGAACGGGTTGTGCCCGAGCCACGCCGGCTTGGTGGCGGCGCGGAAGCCCTCGGACGAGAACAGCTCCGTGTCCTTGAGGACGGCGATGACGTCGTCGTGGCGGGTCACCGCCCAGAAGCCGCCCGGATCCACCTGGCACACGGGCGCGTCGCGCCGCAGCGCTGCGTAGGTGGGGTACGGGTCGGCGAGCATCGCGGGGGACATCAGGTTCAGCCGTTCGCTCATGGGTCGAGGACCTCCCGGGCGGGTCAGGGATGGAGCGGGCATGGTCGCCTGCAGCGGGGGCGCGCGGCAAGGCGCTCGGCGGCGAATAGCCATTCCCCGTGTGACCGCTCCGGCTTTGAACAGAGCCGGGCCGAGCGGGAACACACAGCATGGCACTCGACAATCCCACCTTCACGGCCGCCGCCGGCGCCCAGGGCACCACCAGGGCAGATACCGCAGCTCGACCCGCCGCCCTCGCGGTGGTCACGAGGTTCACGGAGAGGATCGTGAACAACATCGTTTGGCGGGGGCTCCTCCCCGCGGCGCTCGGGCTCACGGCGGTCGCCGCGGGCTGCACCGGCGGCGAAGACGATGTCAGCGCCAAGACGAGCGGCGCTGGCGGCTCCGGCGGCGCTGGCGGCTCGGGCGGCTCCGACGGCTCGGGCGGCGCTGGCGGCTCCGGCGGTGCTGGCGGCTCGGGCGGCAGCCCGGCGATCGCATGGGGCAGCTGCCCCGACGATTTCATCTCCGAGTGCGCCACGGTCCCCCTGCCGCTCGATCCTTCGCGTCCCGACGGCGAGGCGCTCCCCGTCTTCGTATCACGCCACCTCGCGCCGGGCGGCGCGGCGAAGGCGCAGGTCTGGCTGCTGCAAGGCGGCCCCGGCGGGTCCGGCTACGTGTTCAAGGACGCCATCGAGGATCTGTGGCAGGGCGTCATGCCCGACGTCGACTGGTACGTGCTCGAGCACCGCGGCGTCGGGCCTTCCAGCCGCCTCGAATGCCCGGTCCAGGAGGACCCGAGCTCGGAGGGCGGCGCGGAGATCACCGCGCTCGAGTGGCCCGCTTGCATCGAGGCGGTGAAGGCGAGGTGGGGCGGCGATCTCGCGCGCTTCACGACGACAGCCGACGCCGAGGACCTCGCGCGGCTCATCGACATGACGCGCGAGCCCGGCAAGAAGGTGGTCCTGTATGGCGCCTCCTACGGGACGACGCGCGCGATGCGCTTCCTGCAGGCGCACCCCGACGGGGCCGACGCGGTGATCCTCGACTCGGTCATGTCGCCGGGCGCGCAGCACCTGTCCTCGTACGACACGCAGTTCGATCCGGTGGTGAGGGATCTGTCCGCGATCTGCGCCGCCGATCCGGTCTGCGGGGCGAAGCTCGGCGCCGACCCCTGGGAAAAGCTCGACGCGCTCCTCGGCAAGCTCACGAGCGGTCACTGCCCGCAGCTCGGCGCCGACGCCGCGCTCTTCACGGCCATCGTCCCGATCTTCGCGCAGACCCGCGTCCTGCGGACGCACATCTTCCCGCTCGCGTACCGCATCGACCGCTGCGAGGAGGGCGACGTGCAGGTGGTCGGCCACTACATGCAAACGCTGCTCGACGTGTTCTCGCAGACCGACGGCGGCGCGCCGCGGGACTCGATCGTGCTGGGGAACCACGTGGCCCTCTCCGAGCTGTGGGAAGAGCCCGCCCCGCCCCTGGCCGAGCTCCAGGAGCGGTGCGATTCGCAGCGCTTCTGCCCCGAGGATGGGCTGGAGCTCGGCGCGCTGTACGATGCCTGGCCGCGCTATCCGCACGACCAGTTCTGGGACGAGTGGCCGATCTTCACCGTGCCCGTCCTGGCGATGAACGGCGTGCTCGACCCGCAGACGCCCATCGGCCGGGCGGTGCGCGTGGCGGACAGGCTCACCGCGCCCCATCAGACGTTCGTGGTGGTGCCGTGGAGCCCGCACTGGGTCGCGTACGAGTCCCCCGTGAGGAGCGCCGGCGCGGCGCCCTGCGGTACGCAGATGATGGCGCGGTTCATCGAGGATCCCGAGGCCGCCGTCGACACGACGTGCCTCGACGACCTCGTGCCCGTCGCCTGGAACGAGGACCCGGCCGTGGTCGAGCTGCTCTTCGGCACGACGGACATGTGGGAGAACACGGCCTCGCTCGGCCCCGCACCGCGGAAGGCGGCGCCGATCGACTGGACGGCCGCCGCGCGCCGCGCGGGGGAGAAGACGCGCTGGCTCCGGCGGTGAACGACGCGGAACCGGAGCGCCCCGCCGGCGATCCCGGCGGCGCAGGCGCCGATCAGCAATCCTCGATGCGGCGCAACACCGCGGCGCAGAACGCGCCCGGGTCCTCCTCGGGCCACATGTGCGTGGCCCCGGGGACCACGAGGTGCTGCCCGGGGATGCAGCGGGCCGCCGCGCGGGAAACAACGCCGAACGTCGGCCGGGAGAGCTCGCCGTGGGCGATGGTGACCGGCACCTTCAGGCGGGCCAGGTCGGCGCAGGTGATGGCCGGCGGCTGGGGCTGCGACAGGAGGAGCGGCATGGTCCGCGCGTTGTCCAGGTTGACGGCCTGTCTCTCCGCGGGCTGAGCGGCGAAATACCCCTCGCGCTGGCCCGACCCGTCGAGCAGGAGCCTCACGGCTTCCTGCAGCTCACCGCGCTCGACCGCCCCGAAGACGGGGCCGAACATGGCGTTCAGGTCGTCCCTTAGCGCGCTCAGCTCGGCGGGATCGGTCACATACGAGGGGACCCCCGGCTCGTGAATGAAAGCGCTCCTGAACAGCTCGGGATGGATCAGCGCGGCGGTCAGGACCGCATGGCCGGCGTAAGACCACGCGACCACGTGCGCCGGGCCCGCGCCGAGGGCGCGAAGGAACGCGACCAGATCGTCCGCGTGCGTCTGCACGCCGAACCGGGGCCAGCTCGCTCCCCACGCGCCGGTCCCGAAATAGCGCTGGCTGTAGGCGATGGCCCGGTGGTGCTGGCCCACGATGGAGAGGTGCCGGTCCCACATCCGGTGGTCCGAGGCGGCCCCGTGCAGGAACACCACCGGGGCGCCCTGGCCTTGCTCCGCAACCGCGAGCTCGGCGCCGTTCACCTCGATGAACCGGGGTTTCTGCGCGCCGTCCGGCCCGCCGCGGCCCGCCAGGGATGCTGTCGTCATGGGGCATGCGGCGATAGTGCGTGCGAGCGCGCGGATCAACGCCTGCCGCCCCGTTGACCCGGGGCGCGAGGGCGCGCGAAGATCCGGCGATCCCTTTGCACCACCGCGCGACACGCTCTCTCGCCGCACTCCTCGCGCTCGCCGCGAGCGCCTGCTCCCGAGGCCCCGCGCCTAGCGCGGATGCGGGCGCCGCCCCGGCCAGCGCGGGCGCCCCGGCCGGCAGCGCGGGCGCCCCGACCGATCCGCTGCCCCCGGCGGCCGCGCCCCTGCGCGCGCCGGTCCGCGAGGGCGGCGCGCTCGCCCGCGCGGCGCGCGAGGACGCGCTCTACGTGGCCGACGAGGACCATGGCGTCGTGCGCGTCGTGCCGCTGCCGCTCGCCCCCGCGCGGCCCGGCGCAGGTGTGCCCGCGCCGGGCCGGCCCGCGCAGGTGCTCGCGCTCGGCGAGCGCGGCGGGTCCGAAGCGCGCGTGCTCGCCACGGTGCGCGACCCGGGGCTGCTGCTCATCCTCCGGCCAGATGCGGCGGCGGGGCTCGTCGAGGTCGGCCGCGTCGCGCTGCCCGCGGACGCGTGGGGCATCGCGGTCACGCCCGACGAGAAGACAGCGATCGTGACCTCGGCGTGGACGCACAAGGTCTCGGCCGTGGATCTCGAGGCCGGGAAGGCGCGGTGGACCGTCGACGTGGCGCGCGAGCCGCGGGGCGTGGCGGTGCTGCCCGACGGCAGCGCCGCGTACGTGAGCCACCTCGTCGGGGCGGATCTCACGCGGATCGACGACCTCGGCGGGGCGCCGAGGGTCCGGCGCGTCGCGCTGCCCGCCTCGCCGCTGCGCGCGCCGTCGGGCGAGCGGCTCGCGGCGTCGCTGGGCTACGCGCTGGCGCTCTCCGAGGACGGGCGGCGCCTGTTCGCGGCGCGGCACGCGCTCGGCGCCATGGGCCACGCCGCGTGGTTCGGCGCCGCGACGGTGGACGTGCTGCTCACCGGCCGCGACGAGCCGCTCGCCCCGCCGCACCACGGCAACCTGCCGGTGCTCCGGTCGGCGTTCGCGGAGCAGGTGATCACGCCGGAGAGCGTCATCACGCTGCCGGGCGCGAGCGTCACGCCCGTCACCCAGCCGCGCGCCGTCGCCTACCGCAAGCGCGCGCGCACGCTGCTCGTCGCCGGCGAGGGCGACGACCTCGTGCTCGAGGTGGACGCGACAGCGGTGGATCCGACGCTCGCGATCGTGAAGAGCTATCCGGTCGGCGGCCGCTACGACCCGCACATCCGCGTCGCGGGCACCTGCGGCGCGCCGACGGGCCTCGCGCTGTCCGCGGACGAGGCGACGGCGTGGGTGTTCTGCCGCTCGACCGGGGACGTGGCGGCGATCCGGCTGCACGATCCCGTCGCGGGACCGGCGGCGGGAGGAGCGGCGGGGCCGGCGGCGCTCGTGCACCTCGCCGACGATCCGCTCGGCCCCGAGGTCGCGAAGGGCCGCCGGCTCTTTTACAGCGCGCTCGACGCCACGGTGAGCGGCAATCTCGGCTGCGCGGGGTGCCACCCGGAGGGGCGGGACGACGGGTACGTCTGGCGCGAGGCGACGTTCAGCACGGCCGACGGCGAGCACGCCAACTTCGTCGGCAGGCCGGAGAACATCCCCGAGGTCGCGAAGAAGAAGGGGTATCCGCGGCGCACGCCGATGCTCGCCGGCAACGTGGGCGCGGACGGGCCGTACGGGTGGCACGGCGAGAACGAGGATCTCCTCGGGAGGCTCCAGGCGGGCATGGGGCTCCACCGCTGGGGCGGGCTGCCGATCGATCACACCCCGGCCGGGCTCGCGGCCCGGGCCACCTACCTCACGATGTTCCTGCGCCGGGGCCTCGTGACGCCGCCGCGCGCCGAGGGGGCGGCCGACGAGCGCGCGAAGCGCGGCCGGGAGATCTTCCACAGCGACGAGGCGAAGTGCGCCCGCTGCCACGTGCCGACGAGCGATTACACGGATCGCACGCCGTACCCGATGCCGAAGCGGCCGCCGCCTCCGGGCTACGACGACGATCCCCGCCCCGAGTACAAGACGCCCTCGCTGCGCTTCGTGGGCGGGCGGCCGCCGTACCTGCACGACGGCCGGGCGGCGACGCTGGCGCAGCTCATCGAGCAGAACGCCGACTGGATGGGCAAGACGAGCCACCTGTCGCCGGAGGATCGGGCGGCGCTCGTGGCGTTCCTGGAGACGTTATGAGGCCGCGCGTTGCGTTGCTCGGATTGATGGCTGCCGGCGTGGTCGGCGTGCTGGCTGCGGCGCCCGGGGTGCCCGGCGCGCAGCCGCAGGGCGCTGCCGCCGGCGTGCCCGGCGCGACCGGGGTGCCCGGCGCGCAGCCGAAGGACGCGCCGCAGGCCGGCGCGGCCGGCGCCCAGCCGAGCGGCGTGCCGCAGGCCAGCGCGGTCGACGCCGGCGAGGAGCGACCGCTCGACGCCGAGCCTTTCCCGGCCGAGCCGTCCAGGCAGCCCACGGCCGCGGAGTGGAAGACCGCGCCGCGCGTCCGCCTCTCGCGCGCCGGCCCCGCGGCCGCCGGGTGCCGCGCGTACCGGATGAGGGAGTGGCTGCGCATCCGCTGCCCGGAGCTCACCGTCTCGGCCATGTCGCTGCTCGGCGGCAAGACGGAGGGCGTCGCCTTCTGGATCGATCCGCCCCGCGGCGGCAGCGAGCTCCCCCGCGGGGGAGAGGTGATGTTCCCGATCCGCCGCGGCGATCGGCGGGTGATCCAGATCCTGACCTTCGGGCCCGGCTACGACGGGCCTTTCACCTTGTTGCCGGCGATCGTCGTCCAGGAGCAGTGGCTCGACGACGAGCCGGCGCCGACCGTGACCGCCTCCTAGACACCATGCGATCGCACACCACGCCCCTCGCCGTCCCCTCGCTGTTCCTCGCTGCCGCCGCGTGCGGCGCCCTCACCGCCGCCTGCGGCGCCTCTCCCGCGGCGCCCGACGGCTCCCCGCCCGCCGGTCCGGCGCCCGCTGCGGAGGCCGCGCCGGAGGGCGCCGCCGCGGGCGTGGGCGCCGCCGCGGGCGTGCCCACCGCCGCAGCGCCCGAGCCCGGGCCGACCGCAGCCTCGGGGCAGCCCGGCGGCGATCCGACCGCCGCGCGGGCCGGCGATGCGTCGGCAGCCGCGCCAGCGGACGCCGGGGCCACCGCCTCCACCGCGCCGGCGACGCCCTCGGACGGCTGCCCCGACGGCATGGCCCGGGTGCCGGGCGGCAGCTTCGTGATGGGGCCGCTCAAGGTGAAGGCCACCGTGGGCGACCTGTGCATGGACAGGACCGAGGTCACCGCCGCGTCCTACGCCGCATGCGTCAACGCTGGCAAGTGCACGGATACATTGGCGAATTGCGCCAAGGAGGCGTCGACCTACGGCGTGGCCGGCAAGGAGAATCAGCCGATGGTCTGCGTCGACTTCGCGCAGGCCCAGGCCTACTGCGCGGCGCAGGGCAAGCGGCTGCCGCGCGACGACGAGTGGGAGTGGGCGGCCCGCGGCGGCGAGGAGGCGCGGCCGTACCCGTGGGGCGGCGAGGCCCCGAAGGATCAGCTCTGCTGGTCCGGCGGCGGCGCCGTGCGCAAGACCGCGTGCGACGTTGGGAGCTTCCCCTCCGGCGCGAACCCGCAGGGCATCCAGGACCTGGCCGGCAACGTCTTCGAGTGGACGACGAGCGCCAACGACGCCAATGGCAAGATGCGCGTCGCCCGCGGCGGAAGCTGGCGCGACGGCATCCCGCCGCTCGTCAGGACGGCCCGGCCGGGAGGGTTCGAGGTGACGTACCGCTGCGGGTTCCTCGGGATCCGCTGCGTCACGGAGCCCGCGGCGCCGGCGGCGAAGTAGGGCGCGAGCGCCGGAGCACACCTGTCCAGGGCGTCCGGCGCCAGCGCGCGCTGCGCTACGTCGCGTTCGGATCGGAGAGCCAGGCCGCGAGCGCTTCAGCCGAGGATGAGAGCACCACTTCCCCTACCCGATCCTCTCGCAGCCGATCGAGCCGCTCCGCGAGCGCTGTGGTCTCCGCTTCGGTCAGCGGGCGGCCGAGCCGCATCGCGCACAGCCGGGCCGTCATCTGAAGCTGCCCGAGCTGCTGCCCACGGAGCTGGGCACGCTCCTCAGCTTCTTTCGCCTCTTTCATCCTCCGCGCGTTCCACTGCTCGTACCATTCCCGGGTTTCCATGATGAAATCCCTCTCCTCGGACGGCAGCTCTGGAAGGAGCTGGTCCGGCACCTCGAAGTTTAACCGAACGAGCCACGGCAGCGCCACCCGGCGCTCCCACGCTTCTTCGGGGAGCGCCGCCAGGTCCCGCAGCGCCGCGCGCCGCACGCGCGGCGAACCCAGCAAGCGCAGCAGCACCGTGCCCCTCACGCGCGGCAGCTCCGAGATCACCACGACCTGGATCCGCCACCCCGGTGCGGGCGCCGCGTAGAGCCCCTCCGGCCCGGCAGCGTCCTGCACGAGCCCGAAGTCGCGCAGCACCCCGTCCGGCCGTCCCGCGCTCACGAGCCACGCCGATGGCAGATCGAGCACGCGCTCCGCGCGCAGCTCGAGCATGTGGTGCCACTGATAGCGCTTGCGCATGCAGGCGTGGAATTCGGCAGCGTCCGGCGCGGCGCTGAAGACCTCGACCATCCCCGCCTCGGCCGCCATCGAGCGGAGCAAGCCAGGCTGAATCTCTGGGTGCGCGCGCAACAGCTCCGGATCGGGAACATGCCAGATGTCGATGCGCTGTGCGTCCCCGGGCGGCACCTCCACTTCGGTCTCGGCTGCGCCCACGAGCACGAAGAAGTCCCGGAGGAGGTTCTTGCCGAGCTGGTCGAGACGGAAATGCATGACGGCTGCCGATACCACACCAGAGATCGATAGGACACATTCAGTCAATGCGCGCGGACGCCGCGAGCGGCACAGCTGAGCATTACCGAGACGTCATTATTTCAATCACAAAATCGAACAGAGTGAGACTCGGCCGCGTCCGTTCGAGAGCGGTACCCGCTCGCCAAGACAGCTCCACCCTCTCCGGCGCGCCCATTCGCACCGAAGGCGCTCGAGGACTGATCGCCCCTCGCGGCGGCCGCGGCATCCCGGCGGGCGCGCGGCCCGTCGGCCCGCCGGCGCGCGCGCCTTGCCTTCCGGCCCTGCGCGGCACACACCTCCGCGCCCAGGGACCATGCACAGCGACGAACCCTACCTGATGCCCTCGTACGTCAAGCTCCTCGTCGGCGACGCGGAGCGCTCCGCCTCGTTTTACGAGCTCCTCGGCTTCCAGCGCGTCCACCAGGATCCGGTGTTCGTCCACCTGCGCTGGGCGCGGTACGCCGACCTCTTCCTTGTCGCCACGCCGCCCGGCGCCTCGCTCGCCGGGCAGCGCGGCCTCGGCGTCATCGTCTGCTTCAGCGCCACGGGCGACCTCGGCATCGAGACCATCGCCGCGCGCGCCGCGGCCGCCGGCGCGGCCGTCGACGGGCCGCGCGACCAGCCGTGGCACACGCGCGAGGTCGTCGTCGCCGACCCGGACGGGTACCGCCTCTGCTTCGTCGAGCCGAGCGCCCCCGTCCGCGCGTGACGGTCGGCCCGGCCGCCGGGCCGCGCCGTCACGGGCCCGGCGCGGGCTCCTGCGCCGCCGCCTCGGGCGCCATCGCGGGCTCGGCGCGCGCCGGGACGCCGCGCTCGACCTGGCGGAGGAGCGTGTCGCAGAACGCCGGCACGTCGTCCGGCTTGCGCGAGGTGATGAGGTTGCCGTCCTCGACCACCTCCCGATCGACCCAGCGCGCGCCGGCGTTCAGGAGATCCGTCTTGATCGACGGCCACGACGTGAGGGTCCGCCCGTCGGCGATGTCGGCCTCGACGAGCATCCAGCCGGCGTGGCAGATGGCCGCGACCGGCTTGCCCTGATTGAAGGCATTCCGGAGCAGGCCGACCGCCGCCGTGCTCGTCCGCAGGTGGTCCGGCGAGTAGCCCCCCGGGATCACGACCGCATCGACGTCGTCGTCCGACACGTCCTCGGCCGCCCGCTCCGTCGTGATGCGCACCTTGCCCTTCTTGCCGGTGAGCTCCTTGCCCGCGGCGAGGCCCACGATCACGGCCTCGTGCCCGGCGCCCCTCACCCGGTCGTAGGGGCCCTGGAACTCCGTATCTTCGAACATCTCGTCCACGAGGAATGCGATGCGCGCCATGGTGCTCGACCTCCGCGCAGAAGCTTGTGCCGCGGGGGGCGCCCGCAAGCTCGACGGGCTGCGCGAGGTCCGGCGCCGGCGCCTGTGTCTCCCGCGCGACGCTCCGGGCGGGCGCGGCGCGCGGGCTCGTGTATCATCGCCCCGGCATGCCGTCGGAGCCGCACCAGCCCAGGCGAATCGGCCGGTACCTGCTCTACAGCCCGATCGCCTCCGGCGGGATGGCGTCCGTGCACCTCGGCCGGCTGATCGGCGAGGCGGGGTTCTCGCGCACCGTCGCCATCAAGCGGCTCCACCCCCAGCTCGCCGAGGCGCCCGAGATCGCCGAGAGCCTGCGCGACGAGGCGCGCATCGTCGCGCGCATCCAGCACCCCAACGTGGTCGCGACGATCGACCTGCTCCTCGCCGAGGACGAGGCGTTCCTTGTCATGGACTACGTGCGCGGCGAGTCGCTGGCGCGGCTGCTCCGGGCGGCGCGCGCGCGCGGCGAGCCGGCGCCGCCCCCCATCGTCGCGAGCATCGCGTGCGGCGCGCTCCACGGCCTGCACGCCGCCCACGAGGCGCGCAGCGAGTCCGGCGAGCCGCTCGGCATCGTGCACCGGGACATCTCGCCCGAGAACGTGCTCGTCGGCGTCGACGGGACGGCGCGGCTGCTCGACTTCGGCATCGCCAAGGCGCGCGGGCGGCTCAGCACCACGCGCGGCGGGCAGCTCAAGGGGAAGCTGTGTTACATGGCCCCCGAGCAGATCCTCTGCGCCGACGTGACCCGGAGGACCGACGTGTTCGCGGCGGGGGTGGTCCTCTGGGAGGCGCTCGCGGGTCGGCGGCTGTTCGACGGGGGCGACGAGGGCGCCGTCGTGGGGGCCGTGCTCGAGCAGCCGATCCCGCCGCCGAGCTCGCTCGCGGCGCACGTGCCGGGGGCGCTCGACGCGATCGTCCTCCGGGCGCTGGAGCGGAACGCGGAGGGCCGCTACCCGACGGCGCGCGAGCTCGCGATCGCCATCGAGGACGCCGTGCCGCTCGCGTCGCAGCGCGCGGTGGGCGAGTGGGTGGAGCAGCTCGCCGGGGAGGCGCTCGCGCGGCGGGCCGCGCGCGTCGCGGCGATCGAGAGCGCCTCCGCGGCAGATCCGGGCGGCGAGGCGACGGCCGGCGCGGGGGCGGCTGCGGCAGGCGGGAGCGGAGAGGGCGCGCGCCGCAGCGGCGGCGCGGAGGGCGCGCGCCGCAGCGGCGGCGCGGAGGGCGGCGCGCGTGAGCCTGCGTCGCGGGGCTCGGAAGCGCAGGGGCTCGCGGAGACGGCGCTCGAGATCCAGGCCGGCGCCTCCGGGCAGCCGACGCTCGCGGGGACGGCCGCGGCCGCGGACGGGATGACCGGCGGGACCTCGTTGACGCCTTCCCCGAGAGACGGCGCGCCGCGCGGCGCGGCCCCGAGGGCGGCGAGGCGCGCAGGCCCGCTGCTCGCGCTGGGCGCGGTGCTCCTCGTCAGCGCGGCCGCGCTCGCGGTGCACTGGTCGCGCCGCGGCCCGCCCGGGCCGGAGGACGCGGCGGGCGCGGTCCACGCGGCCCCCCTGCAGCGCCACGGCACGGGCGAGCCTCAGGCGACGGGCGAGCCTCAGGCGACGGGCGAGCCGCAGGCGACGGCCGCGCCCGGCGCGTCGCCCGCCCCTGCCCCGCCGCTGGCGCCGAGCGCGACCGGCGCCACGGCAGCGACCGGCGTCGCGGACGCGACCCGCTCCGCGAGCGCGCCGAGCGCCGTCCTCGCCCCTGCCCCGTCGCACACGCCGAGCGCCGTCGCGACGACGCCCGCCCAGCGCCCGGCGCGCGCGGCCGTGAGCGCGCGCGCTCCTGCGCCTGCCCCGCGCGCGACCCGCGGCGACGCCCAGCGCTGCTCCCCACCCTACACCGTGGACAGAGCCGGCATCCGCCGGCTCAAGCCGGAGTGCATGTAATTGCACGTAAACACACAGAAATCAGCGAGCGCCCCCGCGCGCGTCCGCGCGCGGACGGCGCTCGCCCTCTCCCTCGGCGCCGCGCTCGCGCTCGCGGGCGCGCGCGTCCACGCCGCGCCCAGCAAGCGGGCGTGCGCTGCCGCCTACGAGCGCGCGCAGGGACTCCGCCGCGACGGCAAGCTCCTCGAGGCCCGGGAGGCGCTGATCACCTGCTCGCAGCCGACGTGCCCGGCCGCCGCCGTCGCCGACTGCGGGCCGTGGCTCGCCGAGGTGGAGCAGAGCCTGCCCTCCGTGGTCATCGCCGCGAAGGACGCGGACGGCCGGGAGCGGCTCGACGTGCGCGTGCTCGTCGACGGGCGCCTCCTCGCCGCGGCGCTCGACGGCAAGGCGCTGCCGGTCGACCCGGGCCCGCGCACCTTCCGGTTCGAGCCCGCAACGGGCCCCGCCGTCGAGGAGCGCTTGCTGATCCGCGAGGGCGAGAAGAACCGCGCGATCACGGTGACCCTCGGCGCCCCGGCGGCCAGCGCGCCAGCCGCTCCCCGCCCGCCCGCCTCGCAGGCCGCACCGCCGCCTGCCTCGCCGGCCGCGCCTCCCCTCGCCTCACCCGCCGCCCCTCCGCTCGCCTCGCCGGCCGCGCCTCCGCTCGCCTCGCCCGCCGCGCCGCCGGCGGAGCCCTCGACTCCCCCGCTCGCGTGGGCCGCCGGCGGCGTCGGCGTCGCGGGGCTCGCCGTGTTCGCCGTCGCCGGCGCGCTCTCGCTGGACGCCGAGGCCGACCTGCGCGCCACCTGCGCCCCGCGCTGCGCAGCCGACGACGTGCGCGCCGTCCGCGTCCAGCACGCGGTGGCCGACATCGGCCTCGGCGTGGGCGTCGTCGCGCTGGGCGCCGCGGCGTGGCTCTATCTCACCCGGCCGACCGCCGCGCCCCCGCCGCGGCCGGGCGCGGCGCACTCGCCGCGGCCGACCGCCGCGCCCTCGCCGCGGCCGACCGCCGCGCACCCGCCGCGGCCGACCGCCGCGCGTCCGCCCCAGCCGGCCGCAGCAAGGCCGCCCCGGGTCGGCGCGAGCGCGCACCGGCCGGCGCTCCGGCCGTTCTTCTCCGGCGCCGCCGCGGGCCTCGAGGGCGCCTTCTGATGCACCATCGCCGGCCGATCCCCCGTCACGGCGCCGCGGCCGCCCTCCTCGCCGCCCTCGTCTCGGCGTGCACGCTCGTGCGCCCGCTGGACGGCCTCACCTGCGAGCCGGGCGCCGGAAACGCCTCGTGCCTGTACGGCCAGCCCTGCGACGCCGACGCCGACTGCGCGACGGCCTCGTGCCTCGGGAGCGTGTGCCAGTGCCCCGCCGGCATGGTGACGATCCAGAGCACGTTCTGCGTCGACCAGACCGAGGTGTCGAACGCCGCCTACCGCCGCTTCCTCGCCACGAACCCGAATCTCGAGGCGCAGGAGCCGTTCTGCCTGTTCAACGGCAGCTTCGACTTCGACACCGGGCCCGACGCGCCCGACGTCTGCAACGACCGCCTCACCGGCGACGAGCTCCCCGCCACGTGCCTCGACTGGTGCGACGCCCGCGCCTTCTGCAAGAGCCTGGGAAAGCGCCTCTGCGGCAAAATCCACGGCGGCGCGCTGCCGTACGGCGGCGCGAGCGGCGCGCAGGGCGAGTGGTTCGACGCGTGCAGCAAGGGCGGCGAGCGCACGCACGCCACCGGCGAGTTCGACGCCCAGCTCTGCAACGGCGACGGCGCGGGGACCGTGCCGGTCGGCGACGAGGACAGCGCGATCTGCGAGGGCGGTTATCACGGGCTGCAGCACATGAGCGGCAACGTCCGCGAGTGGGAAGACGCGTGCTCCGGAGACACCGGCCCCGGCGATTATTGCGTCACGCGCGGCGGGGCGTTCGACAGCGGGAACGCGCTCGACGAGCTCCGGTGCGACGCGCGCGACGGGCGCGAGCGCGCCGACACGGACCACGCGATCGGCTTCCGCTGCTGTAGCGGGTAGCGTCGGCGACGCCGGCGCGCCCCCGTCAATGTGAACGTTCACAAATGCGGTCTCCATCGAAATAACCAGACGCGAGGCCCTTGTCGATCCGATCGGCGCGGAGCGGCGGCCAGCCGCAGCGCCCGCGTGAGCTGTCCTTCGAACGCGCGTGACGCGTCGCTCCAGACGGCCCGCCAGCCCGATCCTCCCCCGGGATCGAGGAGCCCCGCTGGCCGGTCGATTGGAATTGACATCAAAAATGTGATCGCTCACATTGTTCTCGAGGGGTATGCTTTTGCTTGGCCCTGGGTGGCTCGTCACGCTCGCCGAGACCTTCCCCGTCTGATCGGTCTCGGCACCGATTGCGTTCGCTCGGTCGTCGCGGAAGCGATTGCCGATCGACGGTGTCTGGCATTTCGCCAGGGGTGATCCACCAGAGACCACGACAGACCTCGCTTGTTCGACGGCTGTCGTGGAACCCTGAGCGCTGCCCGGCGGAATTTTCTCATGAATCCGGCAAAGCGACCGGATGGCGACTTCGGGGGCGGCGTTACCTGTGTTGCGGCGGACGATGCGCAGCCCCTCCTCGGGCGGACCGGTGTCTTCACATTGGCCTCGTCCGGGATCGGGTGCTCCGAAGCCAGTCACACCGGGCTGAACGGGCTTCGCGGTGAGAGCAGTTGAGCTGAGGCATGGTCGCCAGGTGCGGCTACCCGTGTGCCGTCACACCCTTGCATGATCGGAGAGCAAGATGAAGAAGCCGTCCTGGCACGAGCTCCGTTCCTCGAGACAAGCCGCCGTTGTTTGTGCGTTCGCTTTCGCGGCCGCGTGCACGGGCAGCCTGGGTGACCGCACGGAGGGTGCTGGGGGACCCTCCGTCGAGGTCGAGAACGAGGGACCATCGACGGGCTCGGGCTCGGCCCCTCCGCCGTTCGAACCCGCGGCCGGGATGCTGCGTCGTTTGACGAGAACGCAATTTCGCAATGCCGTGCGCGACGTGTTCGGGGTGGAGGTCAACATCAATGAGCTCGACGCCGACAGCTGGAATGGAAACTTCGCGGTCATCGGCGCTGCGACCGTGGTGACCTCGGAGCGAGGCGTCGAGCAGTACCACACGGCCATCGAGAGCGCCGTGGACGCGGTGTTCGCGGATTCCGCGAAGCGGGACCAGTTCATCGGCTGCACGCCCAGCGGCGCGCAGGACGACGCGTGCGTGCGCGGCTTCATCCAGGCGCTGGGGCTTCGAGCGTGGCGCCGCCCGCTCGAGACAGCGGAGGTCGACAGGCTCGCGGCGGTCGCCAGCAAGGCCGCGACCGAGCTCGACAGCCCCGTCGAGGGGGCCCGCTGGGCGACGGTGGCGCTCTTCACGTCGCCGAAC
Source organism: Sorangium sp. So ce406 (assembly GCF_051474675.1). NCBI lineage: Bacteria > Pseudomonadati > Myxococcota > Polyangiales > Polyangiaceae > Sorangium > Sorangium sp. So ce406. The sequence continues at coordinate 5,742,554 of NZ_CP150340.1, forward strand.
TTCCTGTATCGGCCGGAGCTCGGCGCCTCGAGCGCCGATGGGTCGCTTCGCTTGACGGGCTACGAGATGGCGTCCCGGCTCGCGTTCCTCGTGTGGAACAGCCTGCCGGACAAGACGCTGCTCGACGAGGCCGCGAGCGGGACGCTCGACACGGTGGAGGGGGTTCGCGCCGCGGCGACGCGGATGCTCGACGCGCCCGCTGGACGCGAGGCCGTCGGCGCCTTCGCCGAGGAGTACATGCGGCTCGATCGGATCGGCACGCAGGCGAAAGACACGGAGCTGTTCCCGGAGTACGACGCCGCGCTGCGAGCGGCGATGGTCCGCGACATGCGAGCCACCTGGGAGGTCCTCGCGTTCGACGATCAGGCGAGCGCGCTCGACCTGTTCTCGACAACGAAGGTCGTCGTCAACACGGAGCTCGCCCAGCTCTACGGCCTCGACACGACCGGCCTGAGCTCGAGCACCTTCGAGGTCCGCTCGTTGCCCGCGGACGGCCCGCGCGTCGGGATCCTCGGCAAGGCCGGCTTCCTCTCGCAGTTCGCCAACCAGAAAGAGGGCTCACCCACGCTGCGCGGCAAGTTCATGCGGGACGCCCTCATGTGCACGCCCGTCCCGCCGCCCCCCGGCGACATCGCCCTCGAGCTCCCGGAGCCGCCGGCGGACAGGCCGCTCACGAAGCGTCAGCGGCTCGAGGCCCACCGGACGGCTCCCGCCTGCGCCGGCTGCCATGGGTTCATGGACCCGCTCGGCCTGCCGCTCGAGACGTTCGACGCGATCGGCCGGTATCGCACGACCGATCACGGTCTGCCGATCGACCCCAGCGGCGACTTCAACGGCGAGGCGGTCGCCGACGCGCGCGAGCTCGGCATGACCGTCAGCGAGAGCGACGCTGTCGCTCGGTGCCTCGTCCGCAAGTACTACGCGTATGCAGCAGGCCACGAGGAGCGCAAGGTGGACGGCAGCGTGCTGGACACGCTGGCCGCTTCGTTCGAGGCGTCGGGGTTCCAGCTGCGCGAGCTCGTCCTCGACGTCGTGACGAACGAAGCCTTTTCCTCCGTCGCCCCCCAACCCTGAACGCACGGTGCCCACCATGACCAAGAAAGCTTTGGACCGACGAACCGTACTCCGGGGCATGCTGGCGACGGGCGCCGCCGTCACCATCCCGCTGCCGCTGCTGGAGATCATGCTGAACGAGAGCGGCACGGCGCTCGCCCAGCCGAAGACGCCTGTCTCGCCGCTCTACGTGACGTGGTTCTTCGGCAACGGCACGCTGCCCGGCCGCTGGAAGCCGGCGCGCACGGGCTCCGGCTCGGCCTGGGAGCTCAGCCCCCAGCTCCAGCCGCTCGCGGAGCACAAGTCTCATCTCACGGTGATCAGCGGCCTCGAGAACAAGCTCGTCGTCTCCGGCTTCGAGCACCCCAGCGGGTCGGCGGGGGCCACGACCGGCGCGCCGCTCAGCGGAAACGCCGTGCGGGCCCAGTCCATCGACCAGGTCGTCGCGAACGCCATCTCCGAGGGGGCGCCGTACCGCTCTCTCGAGGTGGGCGTGACGCCGGCGACGCCGAACGGCCCTCAGGACTCGCTGCATACGGTCTCACACAAAGGGCCGAGCTCGCGCAACAACCCGGAGTTCGATCCGAAGGCCGTGTTCAATCGGTTGTTCATGGGCGGCACGCCCGCGCCGAGCGACGACGGAGCGGAGCAGGCCGCGAAGCTCGCGAACGTCCGGAAGAGCGTGCTCGACTCGGTCCTGCAAGACGGCGCGAGCCTGCAGCAGCGGCTCGGGGCGGCCGACAGGCAGCGCGTGGAGCAGCACCTCGAGTCGATCCGCGCCATCGAGCGGCGCCTCGAGGCGACGACCCCCGGCGGCGGCACGCCATCCGCATGCAGCAGCCCGACGGCCCCCACCGCCGGCAAGGACGCGCAGAGCGAAGCGCCCCCGCAGGTGAACACCGCCATGGTCGAGCTCTCGGCGCTCGCGCTCGCCTGCGAGAGGACCCGCGTGCTCTCGTTCATGTTCTCGCTGCCCGCCGCGCACGTCTACTACCGGCACCTCGCGCAGGACATGAACGACGACTTCCACGACACCATCTGCCACGGGGACGCCGGAGATCAATCGAGTCAGCCCCGCGTCGACAAGGGCGTGATCTACACGATGCGCTGCCTGAACGAGTTCTTGACGAAGCTCAAGAGCACGCCACACGGCAGCTCGAACCTGCTCGACAACACGCTCGTGTTCGTCACGTCCGACACCGCGTGGGGCAAGGTGCATACGAAGGCGGAGTGGCCGGTGCTCTTCGCGGGGAAAGCCGGAGGACGGCTGCGCGGCGACGAGCATCACAACTTCCCCGGCGACAACCTGAGCAAGGCGCTCCTGACCGTCGCCCAGATCATGGGCTCGAAGGCGACGGAGATCGGCGCCGACGCGGGGCGGGTCACGTCGCCGCTCGCGGGCATCCAGGTCTGAGATCGGCTCGGCCGTCGGCTGCACCGACGGCCAGGGCGGCCCGCTCGACGACTTCGGCGACAGCAGCCTCCACGGCGGCCTCGTCGACCCGATCATCTCCTGATCGCACAATCACCACGAGGTCCAGACCATGCCGAACCCACGTTTTCGTTCCTGTATCCCCGCCGTCGCCTTGATGGTCCTCGCTTGCTCGTCCGAGACAGGCACGCCCGACAAGGAAGATGACGGTACCGGTCAGGGCACGGGCGGCGCATCCACGAGCGGCGGCGCTTCCTCCACGGGCGGCGCGATGACGACGAGCGGGGCCGACGTTTCTGCGAGCAGCGGGGGTGGCGCGACAGGTGAATCGACCGGGGGCGCATCGTCGACCGGGGGCGGCGGCATGGGGACCGGCGGCGCTGAATCGCCCATGGGCAACCCGAGCCCAGGCTGCGGCAAGCAGGGGCGGCCCGCGAACGGAACGGTGAAGGTCGACAACGATCACATCTACACGTTCCCGGACAGCTACGACGGCAACACCCCTTTCCCCCTCTTGGTGGGCTTCCACGCCTGCGGCAACCCGATCGACCAGTTCATCAACCTCACCCGGGGGTCGGCCTTCGAGACGGAGTACGTGCGCGCCGTGGGAAGGTCGTCGGACTCGGGTGGATGCTGGAACTACAACAACGACATCGCCAAGGTCCTTCAAATCCACGACGACATCATGAACAACTACTGCATCGACGTGGACCGTGTGTTCGCCACCGGCCACAGCTCCGGTGCCCAGATGATCGTGCAGATCCTGGCGCACAGGTCCGACGCCGAGCACCTGAACTTCAGGGCGGTCGCGCCCGTCGCGGCCTCCGATTACGGCGCGCTGCAGGTGCCCATGCCGGTGATGTACATCCAGGGCAAGAACGACACCGTCCGCGGGGGCGACGGGGCGAGCACGGTCGCCAGGTTCCGCACCGCCAACATGTGCCAGATGAGCTCGACACCGTATTCCGAGGTCATGGGCTGCCAGAGCAGCGGCAAGACGGTGAACCCCGGCTGCGTCTCCTACAGCGGCTGTTCGGAGCCGACGATCTGGTGCTCCCACGACGATCCCGCGTACAGCAATACGAGCCACGGCGTGCCGTGCTTCGCCATCCAGGCGATGTACGACTTCTTCACGGGCATGCCGTGAGCTTCGCGCTGGCGTGACGTGACCGAGCCCAGCACCGGCTGCGGCGACGCCCGAACGCGCAGCGCCGCAGCCCGAGCGTCACGAGGGGCCGGTGTAAGGGTCCGAGCCGAGCTTCCCGGAGACCAGAGGCGAGCGAGCCCGCGGTGACGTCGAGTCGCCGCGGGCTCGTCGGGGATATCGCCTCTCCTGCCCGAAGGTCCCCTCCGAGAGCTCGGAGGGGAAACGGGGTCACAGGTCGAGCGTCAGCAGCCCGAGCCTGTAGGGCAAGCGGCCGTACTCCTCGCGGGAGTTCGGATCCCTCCCCTGGTAGAGGAACTGCATGTCGCACGGGTTGATGGTCATTCGCTCGTCGATCCCGGAGCGGGTCAGCTCGCCGTGGCTGATGTCGTCGGTCCAGTCCGAGCCTTCGAACGTCACGTTCGCGGGGCCGGCGAAGGGGTTCGCCTTGGTGTCAGCCAGGGGAGTCCAGGGGCCGTCCAGGCTCTCGGAGGTCCACGACCGGAAGAAGCGAGGGCTGTTGTCGAACGCCTCCACCAGGAGCAGGTACTTGTTCGACCCATCCACCTTGTAGACGTTGCTGGCCTCGAACAGGAGCCCCGCGCTCGGAGCCGACATGACGACCTCGTAACCGTCGAACTTCGGGAAGTCTTCGATGCGGACCTTGGAGCGGTAGAGCTTCCCGTCGTCCCGCGAGAAGAAGAGATGGCAGTTGGCGTCGTCGCAGATGACCCAGAAGTCCAGCGCGCCGAGGGTGCTCCCCATGGCGCCCGGCTCGCCCCGGAGCAGCGACTGGGGCCGGCTCCACCCGTTCATGTTGTTGATGTCGTCGTTGGTCGAGTACCTGCCGTTCCACTGGTAGATGAGGTACCACTTGTTGTGCGGCCGGAAATAGAAGACCTGGGGAGCGACCGTGCTGCCGGTGGGCCAGCCCGCCATGTAGTGCTGCTCGGCGGCGTTCGCCTGAGAGAAGTCCGTGAAGTTCAGGTACACCGACTGCCACCCGCCGTTGCCACTGGTGGTGTCGAACACGGTGGCAAACACGTGGTGCTTGCCGTCGTGGTACACGATCGTCGGGTCCTTGACGGACGCGAACGTACGGCCAGCCGGCGGCTTGGGGCTGATCACCGGAGGCCCCGACTTCCACTTGAACCTGGTCGGCAGCTCGCAGGTCGGCGTCGAGCCGCCTGCGCCGCCGCTCCCGACCGCCGGAGAGCCACCGCTCCCCGAGGACGCCATGTCGCCCGTCATGTCGCCGCCCGTGCCCGCGGCGCTCGACGAGCTCGCGCCGGGGATCGACCCGCCCGTGCCCCCTCCGCCCGAGCCCGTCGTGCTGCTGGCGCTGGACATCGGGCTATCCGTGCCACCCGTCCCGGCAGGGGTCTGCTCCCCTTCCGTCGTGTCGCTGGCGCAGCCGGCGAGGGCCGCGAGCACGCAACCGAGGGCAGAGAAGAGAAGGGTAGAACGGCGCAGGGTCACGGTTTGACAGGGCAAATCGAGGTGAGTGTTCATGCCAGTCTCCAGGGGGATGCCCGTTCGGGCAGCGAGCTCCTCAGAGCCCGACCGTCAAGGTTAACGCGCAGGAGGACGAAGGGGCCGGGGCACACGGCGTGCTCATCCGGGGCAAAGCGGAAGGATACCAGGAATAAATTGTGAACGTTCACACGGCCGGAGTCAAACAAAAAACCGGCGCGCGGCGATCCTCGATCCGGAGGGGTGGATGACGCGCAGCGGCGGCCGGTCGCGGCGCGCGCGCGAGCTGCCTGTCGAGCTCTGCCTTCGAGAGCTCGTCGTCGCCGGGGGCCCCAGGCGCCCCCTCACCCCTCGCGCTTCACGCCCAGCGAGCGACGATCGAACAGCCGCTGAAAGAGGCACGAGACCAGGAGCAGGAGCCCGACCACGATCTTGGTCCACCAGGAGCTGAGCGTGCCCTCGAACGTGATGAGGGTCTGGATGGTGCCGAGGATGAGCACACCGAACAGGGTACCGAAGACGGTGCCGAACCCGCCGGTCAGCAGCGTGCCGCCGATGACGACGGCGGCGATGGCGTCCATCTCCATCCCGCCGGCGTGCAGCGCGTAGCCGGACACCATGTAGAACGTGAAGGCGACGCCGGCCAGCGCCGAGCAGAATCCGCTCAAGGTGTAGACGAGCACCTTCGTCCTCGGCACCGGGAGGCCCATGAGCATGGCGGACTGCTCGCTGCCGCCGATCGCGTAGACCGTGCGGCCGAAGCGCGTGTAGTGCGCGAGGTAGACGGCCGCGGCAAACAACGTGAGCGCGATGATCACGTTCCAGGTGATCGAGGTGTCGAACAGGAACGGGATGCGGCGCGACGACACGTCGACATAGAAAGGATGAGTGATGGTGATGGAGTCGATGCTGATGAGGTAGCAGAGCCCGCGGGCCAGGAACATGCCCGCCAGGGTGACGATGAAGGCCTGCACCTCGAAGTACTGGATGACGACCCCCATCACGAGGCCGATGCCCGCGCCCATGGCGAGGACGAGCGGGATGACCACGGACGGGCTATAGCCGTGCTTCTCGACGAGCGACGCCGAGACCATCGTGGTCAGCGCGATGACCGAGCCGACGGAGAGGTCGATCCCGCCGGAGAGGATGACGAAGGTCATCCCGATGGCGGTGATCGCCAGGAACGCATTGTCGATGAAGAAGTTGAGGAACACCTGCAGCGAGAAGAACCCGTCGAACAGGATCGACCCGGCCCCGAACATGACGATGAACAGGCCGATCGTGACGGCGAGCGGAAGGTGCCTCCGGTCGAACCGGATCGACGGTCTGCTCCCGGCGGTGGTGTCGCTCCTGGCTCCGGCCGCGGTGTCGCTCATGGCCGTCGCGACGGTGTCGCTCCTGGTTCCGGCTGCGGTGTCGCTCATGTGGTGGCCACCTTCCCTGCCCGCTGCTTTCCGATGAGGTCCCTGACCTTCTGCGATTGCAGGATGCTGACCAGGAAGACGACGAACGCCTTCACCACCAGGTTGACCTCGGGCGGCACGCCGACCGAGTAGATCGTGGTGGTGAGCGTCTGGAGGATGAGGGCGCCGATGACGCTCCCCGCCAGCGTGAACTTGCCCCCGGAGAGCGACGTCCCGCCCAGGACGACGGCCAGGATGGCGTCGAGCTCGAAGAGCAGCCCCGCGTTGTTGCCGTCGGCGCTCTTGACGTTCGAGCTCACGATGAGCCCGGCGATGCCGGCGCACAGGCCGCACACCGCATAGCAGGCGAAGGTGATCGAGCGCGCGCGGATCCCGGCCAGCCGCGAGGCGACCGGGTTGATGCCGATCGCCTCCACGAACATGCCGAGCGCGGTCTTGCGCGTGAGGAGCCAGAGGGCGGCGCCCACGCTCGCCACGATGAACAGCGAGACCGGGATGCCCAGCAAGAAGCCGTTCCCGATGACGTAGTAAGGGCTGTAGTAGATCGTGATGATCTGGCCGTTCGTGATGAGCTGGGCGACGCCCCGGCCCATGACGAGCAAGATCAACGTCGCGATGATCGGCTGCATGCCGAGCATCGACACCAGCGCTCCGTTCCACATGCCGAAGACGAGCGCCACGCCGAGCGCGCAGCCGATGACGATCGGCAGCGGGACCTGCGTCACGTCCTGCATGCCGGCGCCGCCGTGCAGGACCAGCTGGCCGCCGATCAGCGCCGCGGCGACCGCGCCCGAGATGGCGACGACCGCGCCGACCGAGATATCGATGCCGTGGGTGGCGATCACCAGGGTGAGCCCCATGGCGACGATCATGAGCGGCGCCGCGCGGTTCAGGATGTCGATGACGCTGCCGTAGAGGTGGCCGTCCTTGACCGTGATCGCGAAGAGCTGCGGGTTGATGACCAGGTTGAAGAGGAGCAGGAGGCCGAGCATCGCCGTCGGCCAGAAGGCGCTCCTCCGGCTGAGCCGGCGCAGGGAGGCGGCCGCCGCGCTCACGCCGCGCCTCCCGCGATGATCTGGTACACCGCCTGCTCGTCGGTCTCGCCGGCGGCCAGGTCGGCCACCTTGCGCCGGTCGCGCAGCACGACGACCCGGTCGGCGTAGCGCAGCGCCTCGGCCATCTCGGACGAGACGAACACCACGGCCATCCCGCGGTCGCAGAGATCCATGACCTTGCCCATGATCTCGGCCTTGGCCGCCACGTCGATGCCGCGGGTCGGCTCGTCGAGGATGAGCATGCGGGGGTCGGTCGCCAGCCAGCGGGCCAGGAGCGCCTTCTGCTGGTTGCCGCCGCTCAGCTTGGAGATGGGCACCTCCGCGTCGGCCGCCACGATGCCGAGCCGCTCGATGTACGCGCGGGCGATCTCGTCCTGTCGCGTCCGCGACAGGGCGCGGAAGATGCCGCGCTTGGCCTGGAGCGCGAGGACGATGTTCTCGCGCAGCGAGAGCTCGCCGACGATGCCCTCGAGCTTCCGGTCCTCGGGGCAGAAGCCGAGGCCGCGCGCGATCGCGTCGAGCGGCGAGCCGATGCGCGCCTGCTCGCCGTCGATCTCGATGGTGCCCTGATCCGCCCTGTCGATGCCGAACAGGAGCCTGACGGTCTCCGACTTCCCGGCGCCCAGCAGGCCCGCGACGCCGAGCTCTTCCCCGGGCCTCACCTCGAGGTCGATGTCCCGGACCGAGCCTTTCTTGCCGAGGCCGCGCGCCCGCAGGAACGGCGCCGCCCCGCCCGCCGGCGTCGCGGCCTGAGCGCGGTCGGCCCGGCGCGGGCCCTCGTCCGAGACGTCGCGCCCCACCATCCGTGTGACGAGCTGCATGCGTGAGAGCTCCGAGGCCAGGTACTCGCCGACGCGCTGGCCGTTCCTCAGCACCGTGATCCGGTCGGAGATCTCGAACACCTGGTCGAGGAAGTGCGTGATGAACAGGATCGCCATCCCCTGCGCCTTGAGGCGCCGGATGACGGAGTACAGCACCTTGACCTCATCCTCGGACAGGCTCGATGTCGGCTCGTCGAGGATGAGGATCTTGGCCTTCGCGCTCAGCGCGCGGGCGATCGCGACGATCTGCTGGATGGCCAGCGAGTAGGTCGAGAGCGGCGCGGCGACGTCGAGGTGGACGTTGAGATCCGAGAGCAGGGCCTCGGCCTTCCGGCGCATCTCCGCCCACCGGATGGCGAAGGGGCTCGACCCCTCCCGCCCGAGGAAGATGTTCTCGGCGACCGACAGGTTGGTGCAGAGGTTCACCTCCTGGAACACGGCGCTGATGCCCGCCCGCTGCGCGCTCTGCGGGCTCGACGGCCTGATCTCCCTCCCTTCGAGGAGGATCTGCCCGCCGTCCGGGGGGTGGACGCCGGTCATGATCTTGACCAGCGTCGACTTGCCGGCGCCGTTCTGCCCCATGAGCGTGTGCACCTCCCCCGCCAGCATGCGGAAGTCGACGCACAGGAGCGCCTGCACGCCGGGGAAGCTCTTGGAGATCCTCTTCAACTCGAGCACGGGCACGGCGTTGCTCCCCATGGCTCTCATCCTCCCGGCTCGGCGATCGATGCCCCCGTCACCCCGCGCTCAGTACTTGCGCTTCGGGAACTCCTGGGCGGCGGTCTCCATCGGGAAGACGCCCTCCTCGGTCACGATGCGCTTCGGCAGCGTCTTGCCTGCCATGAGATCCTTCACCGCGCTCATGAGCTGCGGCCCGAGCAGGGGGCTGCACTCGACGGTCACGTTGAGCTTGCCCGCCATCATCGCCTCGAACGCGCCCTTCACCGCGTCGATCGAGATGATGAGGATGTCCTGGCCGGGGCGGAGGCCGGCCTCCTCGATCGCCTGGATGGCGCCGATCGCCATGTCGTCGTTGTGGGCGTAGAGGACGTGGATGTTCTTGCCCTCGGCCTTCAGGAACGCCTCCATGACCTCCTTGCCCTTCGCGCGGGTGAAGTCGCCCGTCTGCGAGCGGATGATCTTGAGCTGGGGCTTGTCCTTGATGACCTCCTCGAACCCCTTCTTGCGGTCGATCGCGGGGGCCGAGCCGACGGTGCCCTGCAGCTCGACGATGTTCACGGTGTCGGTGCGGTCCTTCGTCTTCTCGACCAGCCACTTCGCCGCGCGGCGGCCCTCCTCGACGAAGTCCGACCCGATGAAGGTGACCCAGAGGCTGTCGTCCTTCGTGTCCACGGCGCGGTCGGTCAGGATGACGGGGATCTTCGCCTCCTTGGCCTCGCGCAGAACGGGCTCCCACCCGGTCTCGACCACGGGCGAGAACGCGATGACGTCGACCTTCTGGGCGATGAACGACCGGATGGCCTTGATCTGGTTCTCCTGCTTCTGCTGAGCGTCGGATAGCTTGAGCTCGATCCCTTCCGCCTTGGCGGTCTCCTCGATCGACTTGGTGTTCGCGGTCCGCCACTCGCTCTCCGCGCCGATCTGGGAGAACCCGAGCGTGACCTTGCCCTTCTCCTTGCTACAGCCGAGACCGGCCAGGACCAGCGCCAGTACGACCAGTGGCATCATCCACGCGGCGACAACCTTGTTCCTCTTCATGGCGCAGCTCGTCTCCTCTCGTCCTCGCCCCGTCCCCCAGGGCACATCGATCGTCCTCGCCGTCGTCAGCGACGTCCGGCGTCACTTCTGGCCGTAATACGCGCCCTTGCCGTGCTTGCGGTCGAAGTGCTTGCGCACGACCGCCTCGGGCAGGCGCGCGGCGCCCGGGTGGATCGTGCGGGTGATGAACGCCATCCGCGCGATCTCCTCGAGCACCACCGCGTTGTACACCGCCTTCTCGGCGTTCTCTCCCCACGCGAAGGGGCCGTGGCCCGCCACGAGCACCATCGGCGTGTGGAGCGGGTTCCGCTCACGGAAGCACTCGACGATCTGCTTCCCTGTCTCCGTCTCGTAGTCGCCCTTCACGGCATCGTCGCGCATCACCTCGGTGCACGGCACGTCCTCGGCCAGGTGGTCGGCGTGCGTCGTCCCGTAGATCGGGATCGGCGTGCCCGCCTGCGCCCAGCTCGTCGCGTACGTCGAGTGCGTGTGCACGACGCCGCCGAGCCCGCGGAAATTCGCGTACAGGAAGATGTGCGTCCGGGTATCCGACGAGGGGCGGAGGCGGCCCTCCACCACCTTCCCCTCGAGATCGAGCACCACCATGTCGTCGATCGACAGCGTATCGTAGGCGACGCCGCTCGGCTTGATGGCCAGGACACCTCTGTCGCGATCGAACGCCGACACGTTGCCGAACGTGTAGATGGCGAGCCCTCGGCGCGGGATCTCCATGTTCGCCGCCCACGCGCGCTCGCGCAGCTCTCGGTAGGTCGCGCTCACGTCTTGCCCCTCAATCCGCCAGCCGGTAGGCGAGGTCGTTCCAGCGGAGCTCGTTCTTGAGCGCGCGGATCTCGGTCCCTTCGCCGATGCGGATCAGCTCCACGCCGGCGATGGTGGCGAAGTCCTCCACGTGCTCCATCGTGAGGGCCCGGCTGTGCGCGCAGTGATGGGCGCCTCCGGCCAGGATCCACGCCTCGCACGCGAGCCTGAAGCTGGGCCTGGGGATCCACACCGCGCGCGCCACGGGCAGCTTCGGCATCGCCCGGTCGGGCGCAACCGCGTCGAGCTCGTTGGCGACGATCCGCATGCGGCCGCGCATGTCGATCATGGCGACGTTCACGGCGGGCCCGGTCCCGGCGTCGAAGACGAGCCGACACGGATCCCCCTTGCCGCCGATCGAGAGCGGGTGGATCTCCAGGGACGGCTTCGCGGCGGCGATCGACGGGCAGATCTCGAGCATGTGGGCGCCGAGGACGCGCTCCTTTCCCTGGACGAGATGATACGTGTAGTCCTCCATGAAGGACACGCCCCCGCGCAGGCCGGCCGACATGACCTTCAGGGCGCGGACCAGGCCGCAGGACTTCCAGTCCCCCTCGGCCCCGAAGCCGTAGCCTTCGGCCATGAGCCGCTGCACCGCGAGGCCGGGGAGCTGCTTGAGCCCGTGCAGGTCCTCGAAGGTCGTGGTGAACCCGCCGAACCCGCCCTCCACGAGGAAGGAGCGTATCGCCGCCTCCTGCCTGGCCGCGTACCGCAGCTCGCCGCGGCGCTCTCCGCCCTTCCTCAGGGCGGGAGCGACCGCGTACGCTTCGTCGTACTCCGCCACCAGGCGATCGACCTCGGCCTCGCCGATTTCGGCGATCCGAGCCACGAGATCGCCCAGCGCGTAGCCGTTCACCGACCACCCGAGCTTGACCTGCGCCTCGACGCGGTCACCGCCGGTGACGGCCACCTCTCGCATGTTCATGCCGCCGAAGCGGGCGATCTTGAGCCGCCGCGCGTCGACGATGGCGCAGGCGGCGCGCGCCCAGACGTCGAGCTTCCCGAGGACGTCGTCGTCCATCCAGTGGCCGACGACGACCTTCCGGTCGATGCGCAGGCGAGCGCCGATGTACCCGAACTCGCGGTCCCCGTGGGCCGACTGGTTCAGGTTCATGAAGTCCATATCGATGCTGTCCCAGGGCAGCTCGCGGCTGTACTGCGTGTGCAGGTGCGCGATCGGCTTCTCCAGGCGCAGGAGCCCCGCGATCCACATCTTGGCGGGCGAGAAGGTGTGCATCCACGTGATCACACCGGCGCATCGCGGCGTCGCGTTGGCCTCGCGACAGACGGCGAGGATCGCCTCGGGGCTCTTGAGCGTCGGCTTCCAGACGACCTTCACCGGGAGCTTGCCCGACGTGTCGAGGTACGCGGCGATCTCCCGCGAGTGCTCGGCGACCTGCCTCAGGGCCTCCTCGCCGTAAAGATCCTGACTGCCTGTCAGGAACCATACCTCGAAGCCCTCTCGAAGATCTTGCATGACGACTCCGCTCATTTTGTCAGCTCTCTCTCCACAAACGACCCGAGCGCGACGTAGTCCCGGTATAGCGCGTCATAGAGCCTGGCGCGCGCCGGATCGGGACGATACACAGCCTCGGTCCCGGACGACATCGCGCGCTGCGCGTCCTCGATCGTCGCGTGCAGGCCGGCGGCCGTCGCGGCGAACATCGCCGCGCCCAGGGCGACCGGCTGCTCGCCGGCGCGGACCTCGACGGTCATGTCGAGCACGTCCGCCAGGACCTGCATGGTGAAGGGGCTCTTGCGCGCGACGCCCCCGATTCCGATGATGCCGTCGATGCGGATCCCGTGAGACCGGAAGCGCTCGACGATGGCGCGCGATCCGAAGGCGATCGCCTCGACGAGCGCGCGGTAGATCCGCGGAGCGTCCGTGGCGAGGTCGAGGCGGACGATGGCGCCCTGGAGCCGCTGGTCCGCGTCCGGGGTCCTCCGCCCGTTCAGCCAGTCGAGCGCCACCACCGAGCTCGCCGCCGGCGGGATCTCCGCGGCCGCCCTCTCCAGCTCGGGGATGATCCGGTCGATGAGCGGATCGCCGGCCGGGAGGGCCGGCTGGAGCGCGCGCAGCGGCCAGCTCAGGAGCTGCTTGAACCAGGCAAAGACATCGCCGAAGGCGGACTGCCCCGCTTCGTAGCCGATCGCGTTCGGGAGGATGGAGCCGTCGACCTGACCGCAGATCCCGGCGACGAGGACCTCCGGCGCGCCTGTCTTCGGGACGACGAGCATATCGCACGTGCTGGTCCCCATGACCTTGAGCAGGTGGTGCGGCTGGATGTCGCCGCCGACCGCGCCCATGTGCGCGTCGAAGGCGCCGACGGCGACGACGGTGTCGCCCGGGACGCCGAGCCTCGCGGCCCAGTCGGGCGAGATCGTCCCGAAGGGCGCGTCCGCGGTCCAGGTCTGCGACCCGAGCGTGGCCCTGAGCTCCGTCAGGCGCGGGTTCAGCCTCGCCAGGAACTCGTTCGAAGGATAACCGTCGAACTCCGGGTGCCACATCGCCTTGTGGCCGGCGGCGCAGCGGCTCCGCTTGATCCGCTTGAGGTCGTCGGTGCCGGTCAGGACCGCGGGGATCCAGTCGCAGTGCTCCAGGACGGTGACCGCCGCGCGCGCCACCGCCGGATTGGTCTCGATGACGTGGAGCACCTTGGCCCAGAACCACTCGGAGGAGTACACGCCGCCCTCGAACTTCGTGTAATCCACGCCGCCCCACGTCCGGGCGAGGTCGTTGATCCGCTCCGCCTCGGCCACCGCGGTGTGGTCCTTCCAGAGGATGAACATCGCGTCCGGGTCCTCCTCGAAGCCGGGGCAGAGCGAGAGAGGCCTGCCCTTCGCGTCGGCCAGGACCGGCGTGGATCCGGTGGTATCGACCGCGATCCCGCACACGCGCGCGGCGGCGTCGCTGCCCGCCTGGCCCAGGGCAGCGCGGACCGACTGCTCCATGGCCTCCAGGTAGTCGAGCGGATGCTGGCGGAACCGGTGCGCGTGCGGGTCACAGTGGAGGCCTTGCGCCCAGCGCGGGTACGGCACGACCGCGGCCCCCGCGAGCTCGCCGTTGCGCGCGTCCGCGACGACCGCGCGAACGGAGTCGGTGCCGAAGTCAATCCCGATGACGAAGGTTCCGGTACGCATGACGACCCGCTGGCTGGGGTGAAGCAGGAAAGGATGGGTTCGGAAGTTCAATGTGAACGTTCACATCGCAGATGTCAATTCCAATCCGTATGCCCGTGGCCAGATCGGCGGGGCGGGGAGCGAGGGCCAGCACGTCGTCAAGAGCGTGACCGCGCCTGGGCAGGTAGGCGGAAGCGGCAGCGGAGGCGGGCAGACGGGGGCGGCCGGGCGCGCCGGAGCGGTCGGCGTGTTCGAGGCGCCGACAGCGGCGCCGGAGAGCAGGCGGCGCTCGCCGAGCCGCCCGCACAGGCGAGCCCAGGAGCCCACGACCGGTTGGAAGCCGTGGCGCCCTTTCTCGATGTAAACTTACCATCCGAGGCGAACGCTTCGATCCCTCGATGAAGAGTCGAGCGACCCGTGATTGATGGAGAGCGCTCCGGTACACGGGGAGAGAGACGACGCGTTCTCGACTTCGTCGCGGGTAGGAAGGAGGGCTCCACGTCCACCAGCGCGTCCAGTGGCCCTCCCCGGACCGGCGTAAGAACAAGAATCTCATGATCGCCGTCCCTGCGATCACGGTCCTGCTTGCCTGCGGCTCCGATCCCGACCCGCGTTCAGACTGGCCATGAGGTCGGACGCTTCTCGTCAGCGACTTCATTTTTCTCGCGAGGCTACACCGATGAGCATGAATCGAAAACAGTCCTTGGCGGCGACCTCGACGACTGCGACCCTCTTCGTGCTGCTCGCGACCGGATACGCGCGCGCGGCGGAGCACTACGTGGCGCCGGACGGCAGCGATTCCAATCGCGGGACCATGCTCCAGCCGTTCGCCACCCTCTCCAAGGCGAACAGCGCCGCCGCCGCCGGTGACACCATCTGGGTGCGCGGCGGCACCTATTACATCACGGGCCAGCTCGTCCTTTCGAGGAGCGGCACCTCGGATACGAACCGCACGAAGATCTGGGCCTACCCGGGTGAGAAGCCGGTGCTCGACGCGTCGAGGTATGTCACCAGCAACCCGGCCGTTGACGTGCCGGTGGTCCTGGTGACCGGAAGCTGGATGCACCTTCGTGGGCTCGAGATCGGCAACGCCAAGGTGGGCAGAAGCGGCGACCACTCGTACTCGCTGCTCCGCACCAAGGGCTCCAGCAACAACATCTTCGAGCTGCTCCACCTCCACCATGGGTTCGGGCCCGGCCTGTTCATCGACAAAGGCAACGGCGGCAACCTGGTCCTCAACTGCGACGCGCACGACAACTACGACCAGAACGGCAGCCAGGGCGACGGCCAGAACGGAGACGGCTTCGGGGTACACTACCAGACGACGGGTCCCAGCACGATCATCCGGGGATGCCGGGCGTGGAACAACTCGGACGACGGCTACGACTACATCTCGCAGGAGGTGCCTGTCATCACCGAGGGCAGCTTCGCCATGTCGAACGGTCGGGGCAGCGAGGGCAACGGCAACGGGTTCAAGGTCGGCAGCAGCAAGACGGGCGTCCGGCACATCGTGCAGAACAACGTGGCCTGGAAGAACAAGGCCGCGGGCTTCTACGCGAACCATTCGTCGGGCGGCAATACCTGGCTCAACAACACCGCGTACAACAACAGAACCCAGTACAACATGCTGGCGAGCCCGCCCGACGATAGCAGCCAGACGATCATCTTGACCGGAGCGCTCGCGCACAGGATGCGGAACAACATCGGCTTCCCCGACAAGAACTCGAACATGGGGGGCGTCGACACAGCGTTCAACACCTGGGACCTGAACATCACGGAGGCGAGCTCGTCCTTCGAGAGCACGTCCGACGCCGGTTGCACCGGACCCCGCGAGGCCGACGGCAGCATCCCCTCCGCGTGCGTGTTCATGAAGCTCAAGACCGGGAGCGATCTGATCGACAAAGGCACGGACGTGGGGCTTCCGTTCGTCGGATTGGCGCCGGACCTCGGAGCTCACGAGTTCGGCGACGGGCCGACCGCGGGGGCGGGTGGCGGCGCCGCCGGTGGCTCCGGCACCGCGGGCGGCGGCATGGGCGGCACGGCAGCCCATGGAGGCGGTGACGACGGGTCCGGTGGCACGGGCGACACCGACCCTGGCGTGGGCGCAGCGGGTGGCGCCGGCGAAGGTGGCGCTCTGGATGGCGACGGCTCCCCGGAAACCGGCGGCGCCACGGTCGGCACCGACGGCGAATCGGGAGGCCGCGCCGGAGCCGCAGGGACCTCGAAAGGCGGCAGCTCCGCGGCGGGTTGCGCCTTCGCCGTCTCATCCGACGACGCCACCGCCGGTATCGGCGGGTTCGCGCTTGTCGCGCTTGCCGCCGCGCTCGCCGCGCGCTCCCGCGACCCGAGGACGGCGCGGCGCAAGGGCGGCCGGCAGCCGAGGTTTGGCTGACCTGTCGTGAGCGAAGCCGCCACCGGGAGCTACCAGGGCGGCACGCCCCTCAGCAGCACGGCTACTGGCACGTCGTTCCCTGGAGCTCCTCGGCAGGGGCCGTGGCGTCGTGGCCGTCGCCCAGGATGACGTGGTTGACGCGGTTTTCAGGTGGGCCCGCGCTCTCGATGGCCACGCCGTTCGGCCCGCAATCGAGGACGTCAGCGGAGCCGCCCCCTCCAGCGTCGCCGGGAACGAAGCACCCCCGGCGCCTGTGCCGGCAGAGCCGCCCTCGGCCGCGCCGCCCACGCCTGGACTGCCGCACCCTCCTGCGCAGGCCAGCGGTCCTCCCCCGGAGCGCAGCGGTCAGGACCGGCGCGGCGGCGGGATCGATCGCGAGCCCGCCGTGGCTCGCGTCCACGACGACGCGCGCGAACGGCGTCGGTGCCGCGATCGACCCCGATGACGAAGGTTCCGGTGCGCGTGACGGCCCGTGCGCTGGGTAAGGCAGGGGTAAGGATGAGCTCGGGCACAAATGTGAACGTTCACATCCTTGATGTCAATTCCAATCTGTCCGGCCGCGACTATTCTCCCGCCCCGATGGATGACAAGGAAGTCAAGGCGCCCACGGAGCGACGCGTCAAGAGAGGCGGGCGCCGGGCCGCGGTGATGGTCGACGTGGCCAAGCTCGCCGGGGTCTCGTACCAGACAGTCTCGCGGGTCCTGCACGACAGCCCGCACGTGCGCCGGGACACGAGGGAGCGCGTGCTCGACGCGATCCGCCAGCTCGACTACAGGCCGAGCTCGGTGGCGCAGGCGCTCGTCACCGGGCGGTCGAGGAAGCTGGGCGTGGTCAGCTTCAACACGACGCTCTACGGGCCGGCGTCGACCCTGCTCGGGCTCGAGGAGGCGGCGCACGACGCCGGCTACGGCGTCAGCATCGCCAGCCTGCGATCGCTCAGCCGCGCCCCGGTGGTGGAGGCGGTGCAGCGGCTGTGCGATCAGGGGGCCGACGGCATCGTCGTCATCGCCCCGCAGCGGTCGGCGGTGGACGCGCTCCGCCACCTCACCTCCGACGTCCCGGTGGTCGCCGTCGAGGGCGGGCCGGACGACCTCGTCCCCGTGGTCGCCGTCGACCAGCTCGGCGGCGCGGTGGCCGCGACCCGGCACCTGCTCGATCAGGGCCACCAGACGGTGTGGCACATCGCCGGCCCGACCGACTGGCTAGAGGCCGACCAGCGCCTCGACGGCTGGCGCTCGACGCTGCAGGCCGCCGGCGCAGAGGTGCCCCCTCCCCTGCGCGGCGACTGGAGCGCGCGATCCGGCTACGAGCTCGCCCCGAGGCTCGCGAGCACGCCGGGCGTGACCGCCGTGTTCGTGGCCAACGATCAGATGGCGCTCGGCGTGCTCCGCTACCTCCACGAGATCGGGCGCGAGGTGCCGCGGGACATCAGCATCGTCGGCTTCGACGACATCCCGGAGGCCGCCTACTTCACGCCGCCGCTCACGACCGTCCGCCAGGACTTCTCCGAGCTCGGGCGCCGGTGCCTCCACCTGCTGCTCGGTCAGATCGAGAGCGGCCAGCGCTCGTGGACGCGCGTCGTGGTCGAGGCCGAGCTGATCCTGCGCAAGAGCACCACGGTGCCCAGGCGCGGGTAAGCCCGCGAGGCCGGCGATCGCAGGAGCTCGCCTACACGCCTCGACCCCCGCGAGGCAGGTCGCGCGCGCGAGGCGCGTCACGCTCTAGGCGTGACGCCGCGCGCTCACCCGAACAGCCCCTCGACGGCCTTCGTCCGCTGGTCGTTGTCCCCCATCACGAGGTCCGGGGCGCCGAGGGCAGCCGCGCACGCCATCCACACGTCGTTGGTGGAGCGGAGGCCTCCGCCGCGGTTGTTCCACACCTGCCCGCCGCGCAGCTTGGTGTTCGCGCCGCCGAACAGCACCCACGGCATGTTGTCCCAGTTGTGGGTCCGGGTGCCGACCTCCGTGATGTACGGCACGAGCGTGCTGTCGAGCAGCTTGCCGCCGCCCACGTCCTCGGTCTCCGCGAGCTGCTGCAGAAAGCCGGCGACGAGGCGGGCGTAGAACTCTTCCACCCGCGTGAGGAACTCGAGCGTGTCGCGCGTATCGGGGTCGTGGCTCGTCGTGTGGTGCACCTTGTAGATGGAGGAGTCGGGCGGCCACAGCTCGCCGAAGCTCACGTGGTTGGTGCCCGGGGCCCACTGGAACGTGACCACGCGGGTCAGGTCGCAGCGGAGAGCCGCCTTGACCACCGCGAAGTGCAGGGCGCCGATGCGCGCGTGCTTCACGTCGTCGCGCTCGTTGACGACGTGCGAGCTGTTGTAAGGGTCGATGTGGCCGCTCACGTCGATCGTCTCGGGCTCCTCCGCGACGCCGCAGGACGCGGGGTCCCTCGGGTCCGCGTCGAACTCCTTCTCCACCTCGCGGATGGCGGCGGCGTGCGCGTCGAGCGTCTCTCGCTGCGAGCTCGGCGCGAGGCTCTCGAGGCGCTTGAGGTCCTTCATCGCGAAGTCGAGCACGCTCTTCTTCTCGAGGCGCGCCCGGGCCAGGGCGTCCAGGTTGTCGCTCGTGGGGCCGCCCGGCATCAGCGCGCCGAACACCCGCCGGTACGCGTCCAGCGGCTGGTAGTACGGCGTCATCGGCGCGCTCGCGCCCGAATAGGACATGTGGCGCGTCGACACCTCGGGCGTGTCGGCGCGCTTGTCGCAGGAGACCTGGAGCGACGCGATGGCCGTGCCCTGAAGCTCGGTCGACTGCCGCACGAGGAGCTGGTCGATGCTCGGCCCCTCGGCCACCGGATCGTCGCCGCCGTTGCCCGGATACAGCTTCTTGGTCCGCTGCCCGGTGGTCATCAGCACCGTTCCGCGCTCGTGGCCGCCGCCGACGGAGCCCTCGAAGGGCAGCTTCAGGTCGCGCATCACGACCATGCGATCCTTCATCGCCGCGAACGGGTCGAGGATGCGGGAGAGCGTGAAGTCGGTCCCGCTGCCTTGCGGCCAGAAGTTCTGGTACACGGTGCCTACCGGGCGCTGGATGATCAGGAGGCGCTTCGGCGCCGTCCCGCCCTCCGCGGCCGACTCGAGGCTCCTGAGCACCGTGACGAGGCCCGCGGCGGCGCCGATGCCTTGCAGGAAGCGTCGGCGAGACCATGCATACGACAGGTTGTAGCGCACTGTCATTTCTCCTTGGCGCGCTCGGTCAGCGCCGGCGAGGTCACGATGGCGTTCACGATGTTGGGTAGGGTCCGCTGGCCCTCCGGCAGCGCCGCGATCACGCGCTCGACCTGACAGTCGCGGGTCGAGAGCGCCTCGTCGTCCGTGCCGTACGTCACGAGGTGCCGCGCGACGCAGGCGGCGAACTCGTCGGTCTGCGCGACGGTGTCGGCGAACTCGACGGCGCTCGTGTAGACGCCATCGATGTCGCCCATGTTGGTCAGATCGACGCGCGCGTCGATGGGCTCCCCGTCGAGGGTATCCCGGTACCGACCGACGGGATCGTAGCGCTCGAGCAGCAGGCCGAACGCGTCGAACTGTTTGTGGCAGGCCGCGCAGGTGGCGTTCCCGGCCCGCGCTTCGGCGCGCTCGCGCTCGGTCATGTCGGCCTTGAGCAGCTCCTCGATCGCGCCCGCGAGCGCCTCCGGGGGCGAGGGGATCTTCCCCATGCAGAGCAGCGCGCCGCGCACGAAGAGCCCGCGCGCGACCACGCTCGTGTTGTCGGTCCGGGACAGCGCCGCGAGCAGGCCGGGCTGCGTGAGGATCCCGGCGCGCTCGTCGGCCGGCAGCGTGACCTTCGCGAACTCCTCCGGGGCGGCGCCCGTGTGCTCGACGCCGTAGACCTCGGCGAGCGGGCCGTTCACGAACGTCTCCCGCGTGGTGAGCAGGGTCGAGACGTCCGCGCCGCGGCTCCACAGGAGCTCGTCCAGGAGCAGCTCGGTCTCGTGGAACATGCTCGCCTGGAGCGCGGGGGTGTACTCGGGGAACAGCCCTGGGTCCTTGATCGTGCCGAACAGGTTGCTGAGCCCCCACGCGGCGATCAGCGTGGTGCTCAGGCTGCTGCGCGTCTCGGGCTTCTCGAGCAGGCGTTCGGTCTGGCGCTTCAGCTCCTCCGGGTCGTTCAGGGCGCCGGAGTCGGCGGCGGCGGCGAGCTCCGCGTCCGGCAGGCTGTCGGTGAGGAAGAACGCGAGCTCGCTGGCTGTCTCGTGCGCCGTGAGCTTGACCACGTCGCCGTTCGCGGCGCCGCCGAGCTCGGTGCGGTACGAGAACGAGGGCGACGCGAGGACGGCCTCGACAGCGAGCGAGACGCCGCGCGCGAGGCTCGTCTCTCGCCCGAGGCTGTACACCGCCCACAGGTTGTCGAGCTCCGTGGCCTCCATCGGCCGGCGGAACGCCCGCTGCGCGAACCGCGTCAGGAACTCCTTGGCGCAGGCGTCGTCGCCGCCGGCGGCGCAGCCGGTCACCTGCTCGAAGCGCCCCGCGAGGCTCTCGGCGGCATAGGCGGCCCGCGCGAGCCGCGCATGCACAAGGGACGTCCCGACCACGAGCCCCTTCTTGACGAACGGCTTCGTGCGCGCGTCCGGCGCCTGGTCCGGCTCGATGGCCTCGTCTCCCAGGAGATCCCGGATGGCGTTCGTGAACTGCAGGTCGGCGAGCAGCACGATCCGCCGTTCCAGCCGCGGACTGCACAGGCCGCTCTCGCCGCTCCCCGGCGGGTTCGAACCGCCGCCCGAGGCGGCCGTGCCGCCGCCCGAGGGGGTCGCGCCCGCGCCGATGTCGCCGATGCACCCTGCGACGAGGAGCGAAGCGCAGGCGGCGAGTCCGCGCAGTCGAGAGGCCACCTTGCTGTGAGTGGATGTTTCCACTTTCATTCGATTGCTCGCGACGCTCCGGCTGCAATGGTGAGTGGAAAAATTCATGATATCGGCTGCGCAATATCGGTCTTCACGGCACATGCGACCTCTGCCGAGAGCGCGCTCCGGGGCGGTCTGAACATCGCCCTGAGCGCCGGTCAGTAACGTCGGTCGATTCATACGATGCCTCCCGGAGATCCCGCCTTGTTGCCAGATCGACCATCGCGCGAGCTCGGGGGCGCAGGCGTTCGCCACCGGGCCATCGGGGATGCTCGCGTGAGCCGCACGAAGCGCGGCCTCACCGGGGCCGATGCGCGCCGGTGGCTGCTCCGCCTGCAGGAAGCCCCCTGCAGTCAAATGTGAACGATCACATGTGGTGTGTCAATGCGAATCGGCCCGTCATCCGCCCGGATCGAGGCGCATGGACGCAGGAACGGCGCGTTACAAAGGAGCCCGCGTGGTGCGGCCGCAAATGTGAACGTTCACAATAATGGGCAGGGGGCGCAGGGGGCGGCCCCCTACAGTGGGCAAGTCAGGGCGGGGACGATAGCGCACGTCCGCGCGCGCAGGGCAGTCCAGTCCCCTTCACTTCCCCGGCCGCTCGCGCTGCCCGGCGCCCTCGGGACACGAGCACGCGCAGGAGGAAGGCCCCTCTGTGAGCTCTCCCTCGTTCCAGTCGCAATACATCCATCCTACCGGGATGAAACCACAGACGCCGTCGAAGCGATGGAGCCCGATGGTCCCTCCGACCTCGCGATAGAGGAGGTGCAGGCGAACCGGCTCGAGCCTGTGGGGGCGCCGCGCCCGCGCTCACCGCCGGATGTTGTACTTGTCCAGCTTGTAGAGCAGCGCGCGCCGCGAGATGCCGAGCCGCTTCGCCGCGCGCGTCTGGTTGTTCCCCTCGGCGGCGAGCGCCTCCTCGATGCTCTTCTTCTCCAGCTCGGCGAGGCGCGCCGGCATCGGCCCGCCCTCGGCCGGCGCGCCCGCGCTGCCCGGCGCGCCCGCGCTGAGCGGCGCCGCGTCGCCCTCGACCACGGACGCGGGCAGGTGCTCGACCTCGATGACGCCGGCCTCGGCCAGCACCACGGCGTGCTCGACCGCGTTGCGCAGCTCGCGCAGGTTGCCGGGCCACGCGTGCGCCTCCAGCACCCGCATCGCGGCCGGCGCGAACCGCGGCGCCGGCTCGCCCATCCGACCGGCGACCTGGTGCGCGAAGCGGTGCGCGAGCAGCGCGATCTCGGCGCGCCGCTCGCGGAGCGGAGGGACGCGCAGGACGAACGTGCTGATGCGGTAGTAGAGATCCTGCCGGAACCGCCCGGCCGCCACCTCGGCCTGCAGGTCGCGGTGCGTGGCGCACACGACGCGCACGTCGAGCTCGATCTCCTGCGTGCCGCCGATCCGCGCCATGCGCCGGCTCTCGAGCACCCGCAGGAGCTTGGCCTGCATCGCGAGCGGCAGCTCGCCGACCTCGTCGAGCAGCAGGGTGCCGCCCTGCGCGGCCTCGAAATAGCCGATCTTGCGGCGGTCCGCCCCGGTGAACGCGGCCTTCTCGTGGCCGAACAGCTCGCTCTCGAGCAGCGTCTCGGGCAGCGCCGCGCAGCTCAGCCGCACGAACGGGCCCGCGGCGCGCGGGCTCGCGCGGTGGATCTGCTCGGAGACGACCTCCTTCCCCGCCCCCGTCTCGCCGAGGACGAGCACCGTCGTCTGGGCGCGCGCGAGGCGCTGCACCACCTGGAAGACCTTCACCATCGCCTCGTCCGCGACGACGAAGCCGGCGCCGAGACCGGACGACGGGCCCTCCAGGGCCGCCGGCGCTGAGCTCGACGGCGGCGCCTCGACGGGCGCGGGCGCGGCGATCGCGACGACGATCTCGGCCGGGCCGACGCGGATCACGTCGCCGCCGGCGAGGGCCCGCTCGGCCCCGCGCACGACGGCGCCGTTCACGGAAGTGCCGTTGCGGCTCCCGAGGTCGGCGAGCGCGAGGGCGTGGCCCCGCCGCGCGATGCGGGCGTGGTTGCGCGAGACGCGGGCGTCGTCGAGGCAGACCGTGGACTCCGGCGCGCGGCCGATCGCGACGACGTCGCCGTCGGCCATGTCGATCACCCGCGCCGCCCCGTCGCCGGCGCGCACGATCAGCGACGCCTGGCCCTGCGGCGCCCGATCGCCGGGCGCGCCCTCCGCGGCCTCGAGCTCGGTCGCGAGCTCGGCCCCGACGGGCGGCGGCTCCGCCCCGGGAGGGGCTGCCTGTCGACGAGGATCTCGCTCCGCCATGCCGTTCGAAGGTTGCGCAACTGTACGACGTTTGCGCAACGATCAGCAACGGCGCCGCGCAACGCCGCGGGAAGCGCGCCGTGCGCGCGCTGGTCCCCGCCTTGCAATGCGTCTCCAGCGCGCACGGAGACGAGAGGCGGGAGCCGCCGTCGCCGGGAGCCATCGCGGAGATCGCGCGCCTTGCTGCGCGTCGCGCCGACGTGCGCCGAGCTTCACCAACGACGAGCACCACAGGAGCAGAGACCATGACTTATTCCATCCGACCGGCGTCCGTCCTCGCGATCCGCAGCGCCATGCGCCATGCCCTCGTGTGCCTGACCGCGACGATCGCGGCCGCCGGGTGCAGCTCGGATCCGGGCGCCGACGCGGAGGTCACCTCGGCGGCGAGCGGCGACGCGGTGACGGGCGGATTCACGATGACGTGCTCCAGGTTGACGGTGAGCCGGGGCAAGATCGGCGCAGGGCAGACGGCCGCCGCGCTCGCGACGGCGGATCTCACCGGCGAGCAGGACGTGTGGAGCAAGTACGTCGAGTTCGCGCCCCGCACGAGCGCCACGTGCGAGTACGCGCTCCCCGCCGGCACGTCGGCGGCGCAGCTCGCGTCCCTCGCGCTCGGCGTGAACTACCGCGGCCCGGTGAAGGCGGACATGCGCTGGACGTTCGAGGCGTGGGACGCGGCCGCCGGCGCCTGGGTCCCGGTCGGCGACAACACGTTCGCGGGCGACTGGTCCTGGACGAGCGCGAGCCTGAACCTGCCCGCGCCCTATCAGCGCTTCGTGTCGGGCGGGGGCCTGAAGATCCGGTATGCCACGACCAGCTCCGCCGACAGCTCGATGCTCGACCAGCTCGTCCTCACGGGCACGAGGAGCGGCAGCACAGGCACCGGCGGCACTGGCGGTAGCGGCGGCGGCACCGGCGGTAGCGGTGGCACCGGCGGCACCGGCGGCACCGGCGGCGCTGGCGGTAGCGGTGGCGGCACCGGCGGCACCGGCGGCACCGGCGGCGCTGGCGGTAGCGGTGGCGGCACTGGGGGCACCGGCGGCGGCGGCAGCACCGGTGGCGGCGTCTGGGTCCCCGCGCCGGGGACGACCTGGCAATGGCAGCTCACGGGCACCATCGACACCAGCCTGGATGTCGCGATGTACGATATCGACCTCTTCGACACCCCGCAGGCGACGATCGACGCGCTCCGCGCGGCCGGGAAGAAGGTGGTCTGTTACTTCAGCGGCGGGAGCTACGAGGACTGGCGCAGCGACGCGTCGAAGTTCCCCGCCGCGGCGCTCGGCAACGCGCTCGACGGCTGGCCGGGCGAGCGGTGGCTCGACACCCGCAGCGCCGCCGTGCGCGACCTCATGAAGGCGCGGCTCGACCTGGCAGCGCGGAAGCGCTGCGACGGCGTGGAGCCCGACAACGTCGACGGCTACCAGAACAACCCCGGCTTCCCGCTGACCGCGGCGACGCAGCTCGACTACAACCGCTTCCTGGCCGCCGAGGCGCACGCGCGCGGGCTGTCCATCGGGCTGAAGAACGACCTCGATCAGGTGAGGGATCTCGTGGGCAGCTTCGACTGGGCGCTCAACGAGGAGTGCTACGCGTACGACGAGTGCGACATGCTCACGCCGTTCATCCGCGCCGGAAAGGCTGTCTTCCACGCGGAGTACGCCGACGCGTCGCAGGCGAACGCCGTCTGCGCGGCGACGAAGCCGCTCGGGCTGTCGACGGTGATCAAGCGGCTCGACCTCGACGCCTGGCGCATCGCCTGCCCGTGATCAGGCACGGCGCTGCCGCGCTGGCCGCGCCCCCGCGGCCAGCGCGCGCCGGATCAGCCGCTCACTCGCCCACGACCTCCAGGGTCTGCGCGCCGGCGAAGCTCTGCTGCTCCGGCTGGTAGTACGGGTGCGCCTCGGCGCCGCCGTCCTCCGCCTTCACCGGCATGGTCGCCTGCAGCCGGTAATTGAAGCCGGCCACGCCGCTCGCGGCGATCTCCTTCACGTACAGGATGAGCTGCTTGCCCGTGATCTCGAACTTCGAGAGCTGGCCCGCGTCGATGTACGCCTGGAGATCCTCGGTCAGGACCTGGAAGCCGGGCGGGAGCCCGACGGTCACGAGGACCATGTTCTGCGCCGCGTCCGTCGCGTTCTTCACGCTCACCGACGCGGTCACGATGTCGTTCACGTAGAGCGACGTCTTGTCGTAGCTCACGCTGACCGCGAGCGGCCCGCCCCCGTCGCTCGGCACCGCGCTCCACGGCAGGTTGTGGCGGCCCACCACGTTGTAGCTGAGCTTCCCGTCCCCCTCGAAGGCGAGCGTGACCTCGTGCGCGCCGGCGGTCGCGAGGCGCGTGAGGTCGACCGTGGTCATGACGTCGGCCTGGTCCTCGCGCAGCGAGACCGTGCCCGCCGGCTCGCCGTCGACCGCGATGGTCAGCGAGCCGGTCGCGCCCTCGGTCCCCTTGCTCGCCGCGAGGAGCAGGGTGCGCAGGCTCCAGATCGTCGCCTGGGTGGAGCCGAAGTTGCCCATCGAGTCCTTCGACTGCGTCAGGAACTTCACGCCGCCGTCGGCGCTCGACCGGTGAGCGTCCGCCGAGAGCAGCGCGTGCGCCGCGAGCGCGGTGGTCGTGACCTTCGCGTCGTCGCCGTATTCGTAAAACGACGTCTGCGTGCCGCCGTCATCCCAGAAGATCACATCCCCATCCAGCGTCTTGCGGTCGTCCAGGGCGTCGAGCACCCGGTCCGTCAGCGCGCCGGAGGGGTCGGCCACCGCGAGCGCGTTGGCCACGATCGCCAGCGTGTACAGGTCGTCGGTGGCCGGCTGCACCGCCCTGCCCAGGTAAGCGAGCCCCGCCGCGACCTGCGGCCCCGTGTACCCCGCGCTCGCCAGCGCCCAGAGCACGAAGGCGCTGTTGCGGAGCGTGCCCGTGTGGAAGCTGAAGAACTCCGTCTGATCGCCCTCCCACGTGCCGTCCGCCTTCTGCTGCCCAGCGAGCCAGGCGACCGTGCGGGCGAGCATCGCCTCGTCCACGGCGTGTACCTTGATCATGTCGGCGAACTCCATCACGCCGAACGCCGTGACCGACAGGTACGGGTGCCCGTCCTGCTCGCCGAACCACGAGAAGCCGCCGCCGGCGTGCTCGAAGGTGAGCAGGCGCTGGTAGCCCGCCGAGATCAGCGACTCGGCCTTCATCTGGATCTCCGGCGTGATCTGGCCCGTCTGCTTCATGTACTGCGTGACGAGCACGTTGGGCCAGGTCGTCGAGGTGGTCTGCTCGAAGCAGCCCGACGGGACCTGGAGCATGCTGTCCATGCCGCTCACGACCTGCGACAGGAACGCGGGGTAGACCTCGACGTAGAGCTGATTCGAGCCGGCGACCGCGCCCTCGGGGAACGACAGCGCGTGGGTGACGCTGCCCGTCTCGAGCATGCCCGACCGGTTCTCGGCGACCGGCTTGCCGTCCGGGACCACGCGCACCGTGCGCGCCACGGCGTCGGCGCCGTCCGTGCCCCGCGCGGTGACCGTGAGCGAGTTGACGCCCACCGTGTCCACGCGCACCGGGAACCGGACGCCGCGCACCTCGCCGGGCGCGAGCGACACCTGCGTCGACGTCGCGCCGAGCGCCGTGTACCAGCTCCCGGGATCGAGCGTGAGATCGACCGTCTGCGGCGCGTCGAGGTAGTTGTACACGGCGATCGGGAACTCCACCTCATCGCCGCGCGTCAGCGTGGCAGGGAAGTTCACGTCGACGAAGAAGTCCTGGAACACCTTGAAGCCGCTCTGCACGCCGCCGAGCTTGCCGTCGGCCGAGTTCGCGAGCGCCGAGAGCCGCCACTCGGTGATGCTGTCCGCGAGCGGGATGCTCAGCGTCGCCGTGCCGTCGGCGCTCGTGATCACGCTCGGGTTGACGTACAGGGTCTCAGGGAACTCGCGCCGGACGCGCGGGCCGCCCTCGCCGCTCCCGTCGCTGGGGTCGCTGGGGGGGCCTCCCGTGCCGCCGCCCGCGCCGGACGCGGCGCCGCCCCAGTTGCCATCGCCGGCGGCGGGGCCCCCTTCTTCTGCCCACCAGTCCTGCGATTGCACGGTGACCCCGAGCTCGTCGAACGTGAACGCGACCGAGGCGTCATCCTGGCTCTGCGCCACCTCGTCGGGCCCCGAAGACTGCAGCGAGAGCCCGCCCGAGCCGGTGGCGATCCGGTAGGCGTTGCCCCACACGTCGTAGGCCTCGAAGCGCTCGGTGACCCGCCTCCCGAGCAGATCGGCGTACGGGCTCTGCTCCGCCGCGCAGAAGAACTCGCTCGACTTGCAGCCGAGCGCCTCCAGGTCGGCCACGGCGTTCGCCGTGGCCTCCGCGAGCGCGGGCTGGAGCGCGCCCCTCTGGCGCGCGTGGAACGGCGCGAGCTCCTGCTGCACCTTCGCCAGCACGGCGGGCCAGGTGCGCGCCTGGAGGCCGGTGACCGACGTGCCGGCGAGCGCGGCGAGCGAGGCCTGCGTGGTGCGCTGCGCGGCCTCGGCCTGCTCGGGATCGTCGCTCGCGGTCGCGCTGAACAGGAGGTTCTGGAGGTTCGCCGACGGGCCGCGGATCTGGTAGCTCGGCTTCGCGAACTCGTCCTCCAGCTCGAAGTAGGTGCGGAGCAGCCCGGGCTGGGCGTCGACCAGCGCGAACACGGCCTGATCGACCACCTGGATGCCGACCGCGGCGACCTTCGGGTTGCCCGCGTCGTCCTTGACCGAGAACCGCAGCGTCGCCGTCTCGCCCGGCGCGTACAGCGGTTTGTCGGCGTCGACCTCGATGCTGAGCGCCGAGTCGCCGCGCGCGAAGACCGTGCGGCCCGAGCGGACCAGGTTGCCGTCGTCGTCGACCAGGTACGCCTCGACGCGGTTGCTGCCGAGCAGCCCGGCGTCCACCGGCATGCTGAAGCGGGCGCGCCCGCCCTCGAGCTCGAGCGACCGCATGTCGACGGCCTGACCGTCGTTGAGCCAGTCGACGTAGACGCTGCCTGTCTCCTCGCTCGACTCGACGACGACCTCGATCGTCTCGCCCGCCTCGTACACGGCGCGATCGGTGCGCACGATCAGGTGCTCGCGGCCCGACTGCGCCGTGAAAGAGAACGACTGCTCCACCGTCCGGCCCCCCACCTTGGCCCGGGCCGTGAAGGCGACGCCCGTCGAGCCGAGCGACGGAGTGTAGGTCGCCGAGGCCTGGCCGAACGCGTCGGTGCGCGCGTTGAGCCGCCTCCCGCCCGGCACCTCGATGGTCGCGTCGGTGTCGGGTAGAGGCTCCCCGAGCGGGTCGGTGACGAAGAGCAGCAGGGTGTTCGGAACCCCGGGGACGAGCTCGCGCCCCTCGGGCACGAGCACGAGAGAGGCCACGTCCGCGGCGACCTTCACCGGGATCGCCTTCGTGACCTCCTGACCCGCCGTGTCGGCCACGGTGACCGTGAGCGTCACCGCCGCGTCGCCCTGCTCGAGCGGCAGGCCCGCGAGGCTGTGCGGCAGCGTCAGGGTGAACCCGTAATGCCCCTCGGCGTCGAGCTCGCCCAGGATGCGCTGGAACGTCGTTTGACCGACGTCCAGCGACGCCGCCTCGATGGTCACGGCGCCGCCGGCGACGGTCTTGCCGAAGAAGTAGCGCGCGTCGATGGTGCCTGTCAGCGTGTCGCCCGCGCTGTACCAGGGCTTGTCGGTCTTGACGGCGACCTCGAACTTCGGGAGCGCGTATTGCCCCACGGTGACGGTCTTCTCGGTCGTGATCTCGCCGCTCACGACGCGGACCTTGAAGTCGCCGACGTTCACGATGGAGCCGATCCGGAACGTGGTGGCGGCGGCGCCGAACGCGTCGGTCACGACGGCTTTCTTGAAGATCTTGTTGCCCTTGCCGTCCTCCACCTCGAAGGTGACCGACGTGCGGGCGAGCGGCTCGTTGTTCCCCCGCTCGAGCGCGAGCCCGCGGAGGTGGATGGTCTGACCGGGTTTGTAAAGAGGCTTGTCGGTGGTGAGGAGCAGCTTCGGGCCGGGGCCCTCGACGGTGACGCGCTCGTCGATGAGCGCGCTCACCCCGAAGCCGTCCGCCCGCGCCGAGACGGGGTGCTCGCCGATCGCGCCGGGCTCCACCTCGAACACCGCCGCGCCCAGCGCGTCGGTCGTCCCGCGGAGCTGCCGCGCCGCGTCCCCCTCGCCCACGGAGAGCTCGACCTCGACGTCGGGCACCGCCGCGTGGGTGATGGCGTCCGTCGCGCGCACGCGGTAGCTCGCGGGGCGCCCGCGCACGACGCGCGCCGGCCCCTCGAGCTGCACGTCGTAGGGCGGGATCACGCGCAGAAGGCTCCGGGTCACGAGCAGCCCCGCGTCCGATCCGTCGTCGATGCGGACGAGGTACCGCGCGAGCCCCGGCTGCGCGCTCACCGAGGGCGCCTTCAGGCGCGCCTCCGCGGTCGCGGCGGCCGCGCTCGCGACCTCGACGTCGACCTCGGTCGTGCCTTGTTCCCTGTCCGCGTCGAGGTCGACGAGCGTGACGCGCAGGTGGCCCCGGATCGCCCCGGCGGTCAGGTTGCGCACCGGGATCTGGAGGCGGAGGTCGCCCCCCTCGATCACGCCCCGGAGCTTCGCCTCATCGACCTCGATCAAGCCGTTCTGCGGCCTGTCAGGACGGCCAACGCCCGTCGTCGGCGGCGCCTCGTCCGAGGAGCAAGCCCCCGACGACACCACGCCCGCCAGCGCGAGCGCGGCGAGCACGTGAAGGGAACTCCACCGTCGGCGGGTTGCATTGAAGCGTACGCGCATAAGTCCAGTCCTCCCGAAGGCGCTGGCACACATCCAGCGGCCGGCCCGTAGGTTGCATCCGGCGTACCAGGACCAGAAAGCAGCAATTTCGCGGGAATAGACGCAGCTCGGGTACGCGGGTGTGCCACGGTGTGCCCGGGATCCGGCTCATCCGGCCCCGCTTCCGGCGCGCCGGGCCCCGTCGGCCGACGAGAGAGCACGACTGGCCCCGTCCTCACCGTAACTCGAGATCTCCTGTCGTCATGGACAATGTCCATGACATCACGTCATCGTCGCTCCCAGCGAAGCTCCCGGCGCACCGCGGGACACGCCGTGAGCACGCGACGACTCTCGACGTCGCGGTCACGCGGTCACGCGGTCACGCGGTCACGCGGTCACGCGGTCACGCGGTCACGCGGTCACGCGGTCACGCGAGCGCCGGCCTGCCCTGGAGCCTCCAGGATGGGGCCGCCCGGCGCCGCCCTTCGCCTTCGTCTGCGAGACCGTCTGTGACCGGCGGCAGGCAAAGCGCGTGTCTTCGTGCGCTGCTGGCGGGCTCTGCGCTCGAGCCTCGAGTCGCCGGTGCTCCACTGGACATCGGCGCCGGCCCGTCTCAGGCTCTCGATCGAGCACGAGGCTCGTCGTCCGAGGAGGAATCATGCAGATCGACTTCGATATGCCCGTGGTCGCTGGCGGCGGTCTCGAGGCCGGCGTCCTCGACCGCGTGTTGGTCGACCGGGAGCGAGGCATCGTGACCCATGTGGTTCTCCGCTCACCGCTGGCGAGCGAAGAGCTGCTGGTACCGATGGACCTCGTGCAGGGCACGGCCGGGGGGCGCCTCCAGCTGCGCCCGGGTCGAGACGAGCTCATGGCGCTACCTCGGTACTACGAGGGACGGACGACGGCGCAGCCGGCGGGGCGCGTCGACACCTCGCTCGTCCCGCAGCCGCCCGAGCGCAGGCAGGAGCTGGAAGAGGCGCTGGGGGTCACGGACGATACGGTCGAGCTCGGCCCCGAGACGCGGGTGATGACCGCCGACGAGGCCGAGGTGCAGCTCGTGGGGGTCGGCGCGAACGACCCCGGCAACGACATCTCGCGGCTCCACGTGCGCGGCCCCGCGGGCGCCGAGGCCGACTTCCCCGCCTCGTGGATCAGCGTGATGCGCGAGGACGTGGTGGCGCTGACGGTGACGCGGGACGAGGTCCTCCAGGTGCATCCAGCGCCGAGGCGCCGGGACGGGAACCTCGCGGACCTCGAGGGGCTCTCGGGCATGGGCGGGCTCGACGGCGACACGCCCGAGGAGGTGTTCGGCGAGGACTTCGTCGACGAGCTGCGCGGCAAGGGCGGCATGGTCCTCAACGTGCCCGGCACCAGCGGCCCCGCCGGCGAGGCCATCGACAACCGCGTCGCAGAGCCCGTCGACGCGGGCGCGGCGGCCGGCGCGGAGCGGCGCCACCCCTCCCGGTGATCGCGCGGTGCGCTCGCGAACGGCGATCGCGCCGCCCCGACGCTCCTCCCGGACTGCGCTCCTCCGCGGCGCCGTGAGTCGATATCCGGGATCGGTGGTTTGAACGAGGTCGTGAATGAGGACTGGATCATGGTGAGAGCGCCGGTCGGGTGACGGCTGAACCGGACCGCCGGAAACTTGACAGCGATGCTGGCGCGTGCTCGTCTCCGCCCCAAAATGGACCCGCAACACAAGCCGCCGAGCCAGGACACTCGCACGGCCAGCGTCATCGATCCGAGCGTGGTGGCGGAGACGTTCCGTCGCGAGATCCGGGAAGAGCTCGCCGCCCTGCCCGAGCCGCTGTTCCTGGTCGGCGTGCTCGCGGCGGATCACGGGCCGTCGTACACGTACGCGGAGTACACGCGCAAGGCGTGCGAGGACGTGGGAGTCCGCTTCGAGATCCGCCACGCCACGCGGCTCAGCGCCGAGGCCGCCATCCGCTCGGCGAACGAGGACGCGAGCGTGCACGGGATCATGGTGTATTACCCGATCTTCGGCACGGAGCAGGACGTGTATCTGCGGGATTCCGTCGATCCGTCCAAGGACATCGAGGGGCTCCACACGTTCTGGGCACGTTGCCTGTACGGCAACCAGCGCTTCCTGGACGAGGCGAGGACGAGGAAGGCAATCCTGCCCTGCACGCCGCTGGCCATCCTCAAGCTGGTCGAGGCGGCCGGCTTCTTCGGCGAGGGCGAGCGGCCGCTCGAGGGCCGGAGCGTGTGCATCTTCAACCGCAGCGAGGTGGTCGGGAGGCCGCTCGCGAGCATGATGGCGCACGACGGGGCCCACGTGACCTCGTTCGACATCGACGGTCCCCTCCTCTTCGTTCCGAGCTCGTCCGGCGACACGCACGAGGTGCACGAGACGACGGTGGACCGGGCGAGCGCGCTGCGGCAGGCGGATATCGTCGTGACCGGCGTCCCCTCGCGGAGCTTCCCCCACGTGCAGGCCGCGGAGATCCGCGAGGGCTGCCTGTGCATCAACTTCTCCACCTTCAAGAACTTCAGCGACGATGTCCAGGGCAAGGCCAGGGTGTTCGTGCCCCGCGTCGGCCCCATGACCGTGACGATGGCGATCCGCAATAGCCTGCGGCTCTACAAGAACGCTCACCAGGGCGGGTGAGCCCGGAGCGCCCGCGGCGCGACGCCGCCCGGTGGGCGGCGGCGTTCCGCGCGCTTCAGCTCGCGGTCCAGGCCTGCGCGTGCGCGCGCGCCCAGGCCTCGAAGGTCGCCGGCGTTCGACCGGTCACGCGCTCGACGGTGTCGGTCTTCAGGGCGCCGTTCCCCGAGCGGATGCGCTCGATGAGCTCGCCGAGGGCCGCCGCGAACGACGGGGGCATTCCGGCCTCGATCATCCGCCGCCGGGCGGCGTCGACCGAGACGTCCACGCGTCGCAGCGGGACGCCGAGGACGCGCGCGAGGATCTCCACCTGTTCCGGCGTGCTCAGGAGCTCGGGGCCCGTCACCTCGAGCGCCTGTCCGAGGAGCTCTTCGGTCACCATCGCCCGGGCGGCGACGGCGGCGATGTCGCGCGGGGCGATGGGCGCGGTCTTGCCGTCCCCGTGGGGGTTGTAGACCACGCGCTCGGCCTTGATCGACCGGACCCACTGGAAGGTGTTCGACATGAAGGTGCCAGGGCGGACGAACGTCCACGGGAGCCCGGAGGCCTTCACGAGCTGTTCCCGCTCGGCGTGACGATGGGCGAGCTGGACCGTCGGCGCGCCCGCGCTGATGCTCGAGAGGAGGACGATCCGGGGCGCGCCGCTCGCCCGCGCCGCCTCGAGGAAGCTCCGGACGTGGTCGACGCCGTCCGCCTCCGCGACCGGCAGCAGGAACGCCGCCCGCACGCCCTGGAGCGCCGGCGCGATCGTGTCCTGTCGCCCGAGGTCGCCGACCGCCTTCTCGACCGTGGATCCCCAGCGGGCCACCTTGCGCTCATCGCGCGTGAAGACACGGACCCTCTCTCCCGCGCCGAGGAGCTCCTCGACGACTTCCTTGCCGACATTCCCCGTGGCACCCGTGACCAAGTACATGGCTGTCTCCTTCCGGGTGGGTCCCCGCGCGGCGTGGCGCATTTTCGCGGCGCGACTCGATGGCTCCCAGGGGAACCGTCGCTGCGCGCGAGCCGTCGAGTCGACGGTCGCGCGCCCCGGATCGCGCCCTGAGCGCGGCGGGGCAAACCACCCTGTCTGGAGAGAGCCTATGACTGTTCCGCGTGCTTGATTAGTCTTGACGTACAGGAAGAATCGTTCCATGGGTGGAACAATCCGATGCTGCCCGACCTCAACGAGATCGCGGTCTTCACCCGGGTCGTCCAGGCCGGGAGCTTCACGCGGGCCGCGCGCGAGCTCGGCATGCCGAAGTCGACCGTGAGCCGGAAGGTGTCCGAGCTCGAGGCGCGGCTCGGCGCGCAGCTCCTCCGGCGGACGACGCGCAAGCTCGGCCTCACGGACGTCGGCGCCGTGTACTACGAGCGCTGCGCGCGCGTCGTGGCCGAGCTGGACGACGCGGACCGGACGGTGACGCAGATGCAGGAGGGGCCGCGCGGGCTCCTGCGGATCACGGCGCCGCTGCACTTCGGGTGGATCGGCGGCGTCGTCGCCGAGTACCTGCGGGTCCACCCCGACGTGAGCGTGGAGGTCGTCTGCACCGACCGCATCGTCGATCTCGTCGCGGAGGGGTTCGACGCGGCGCTCCGGTTCGGCGCGCCCAGCGACGCGTCGCTCGTCGCGCGCCGCCTCGGGGCCGTGCCGCGCTACCTCGTGGCGGCGCCCGCGTACCTCGCGCGGCGCGGCGCCCCGCGCGCGCCGGCCGACCTCGAGGGCCACGACGTCCTCGTGTCGGCCGGGGCGCGCGCGGGCGAGGCGCCGGGCGCGCGGTGGGTGCTGCACCGGGGCGCGCGGCGCGCGGAGGTGCGCGTGACGCCGCGGGCGACGGCGAACAACCTCGAGGTGCTGCACCGGATCGCGCTCGCAGGCGTGGGCATCGGGATGCTGCCCGCGACGCGCTGCGAGCAGGACGTGCGCGAGGGGCGCCTCGCGCGCGTGCTCGACGGGTGGAGCCCGGTCGACGTGGCGCTCCACGTCGTCTACCCGGGCACGCGGCACCTGTCGCCGAAGGTGAAGGCGTTCCTCGACCTGGTGCGCGAGCGCATGGGCCCCGCCCTGCGGGACCGGCGGGGCGGCGGCGCGGGCGCCGGGCAGGACGGCGCCTGACGCGGCGGCCTACCTGCCTCTCGGGCGCCTCGTCGAGGTCGCGGCGTCGAGCGCCGCCGGGGTGACGGCGCGCCCCGCGCCCTGCGGCGTCCGGAGCTCGCTCGCCCGCGTCCGCCGCGCGGGGGGGCTGCCCTGCGACGTCAGCCTCTCCAGCTCGGCCCGCACCTCGGCGCGCACGTGCGGGCCGAGGAGCTTCTCCGCCATCGCGATCAGCCGTCCGGCGAAGGCGGCCATGATGCAGCCCGCGCGCTGGTCGTCGTGGTCCGGAGACCCCGAGCGCCGGTAGTGCCGCCCGTAGTCGCGCGTGATCGCCCCGAGGTCGCCGCCGACGTGGACGGCCTGCCGCATGAAGAGGCGCGCCGCGCGCTCGTTGGCGATCGGCGGCATCTGCGCGAGCGTCAGGGCGACGTCGGTCCTGCCCACGGCGAGCAGCATGGAGACCACGCGCTGACGCGCGAGCTCGACGAGCCTCGGCGCGAGGGTGTGCTCGTCGAAGACGTGGACGCTCGCCGGCACGAGCGCCCTTCCCTCCGCGCCGAGCTCGCCGAGGAACGCGTTCAGCACCGGCGAGCGCGTCGGCTCGGCGTGGAGGTACTCCCGCGCGGCGCGCGGGGCGTCCGCAGACGGCGCGCCGCCCGGCGGCGCGCTCGGGCCGGCGTCGGGCCTCGTGGGGGCGAGGGGCCGCGCCGCGCGTGCCCGCCGCGACCGCTCGAAGTGCCTCGCGGCGCTGCCGGCGCGCTCGTTTTCCGCGGCAGGATCGGCCGCGTCGAGCAGCGCGGCCAGCCCGGCGGCGCGGGCAGCAGTCACGTGCGGGAGGGCTTTCGGCCTGGACATGCGCGCAGCTTCTCCAGAGGGAGAGCTGCTCGGGCGTGTACCACGCGTCGCGAACAGTTGTACAGGACTGAACCCGGGTTCCCGAACAGACGCACGCCCTCATGACGCCGTGGCGAGGCCGCCCGCCGTGTCGGCGCGAACCCCGATAGGCTGCGACGCATGGACGCGACGACACCGCACGGCGCAGAGCGACCTCCGTCGGTCCCGCCTTCGGCCAGGTACAACCCCGAGCACAGGACGTTCGAGCTCGTGGAGACCGACGCCGACGGGCGTCCTTCCGGCGAGTGCCGCGTGTACCGCGCGAGCGACGGCTCGTTGCTCTCGTGCTGCCGCTACGCGGACGGGGTGAAGGACGGGCCGTTCACCGTGTTCCACCCGAACGGTCAACCCGCGCAGCGCGGGCACTACCGGGGCGGCCAGCTCGACGGCGAGGTGGCGCTGTACGGCAGCGACGCCCCGACAGAGCTCAGGCTGCGACCGTGCTGCGTGCCGCCAGGCGCCTGGGAGCTGCGCGCGCGGTACCGGCAGGGGCGCGTCGTGCGCCAGGTGTTTCACGACCGCGCCGGATACCCGATCTCCGCGGACGGCTCCCGCTGGCCCGAAAGGCCCGCCGGCGTCGGCGAGGCGGACTACGACGACGGCTCGCAACGCTGGCTGGTCAGCGAGGAGGACGAGGCCTCGGCCACGTCCATCCACCGCTACTTCACGCGCGAGGGCAAGCCCTCTCAGGAGATCGAGATCCGCGCTGGAGCGCGCCATCGCGAGCTCCGCTACGACGCGCTGGGCCGCCCTTCCGAGGAGCGGCACCTCGATCCCCAGGGGCGCCTTCACGGCCCGTCCGTCCGCTGGTTTCCCGATCCGGAAGCGAGCCCATACCTCGATCCGCGCGTGCGCGAGGAGCGAGGTCAGTACACGCACGGTCACCCCGTCGGAGCGTTCACGCTGCTCGACGCGGACGGGGCGCCGGTCGCCCGACGCGAGCTCGGCGCGGACCTCGACGAGGCCGGCCTGGGCGCGTCGCCCGCGCTCGCCGAGGACCTCGCCGGGTGGGACGCCGAGCGCGTCTGGGCCCTCGCGCAGGAGCTCTTGCAGGACGGCCGCGCGCGCGAGGCCTGCTGCGCCGCGGCCCGCGCGGCGGTCCGCGGGGACGAGCGCGACAGGCTCGTCGAGTTCCTGGACGCCGCGACGCTGCGGCCGAGGCCCGAGGTCGCGGAGCGACGCGGGCGAGCGCTGCTCGAGGCGTCCGGCGCGACAGCGCTCGGCGTCCTCGACGAGCTGCTGCTCGGCGCCGAGCCGAGCGCGGTGTACCGCACGCTCGCCGCCGTCTCGCCGGGCTCGCGCCGGGTCGCGCTCTCGCTCGTCGAGGCGTCGCTGCTGCTCGAGCCCGAGCGCCGCTCGACGTACGTCACGCGCGCGCTCCTGCGGCTCGATCTCGGCGACACGCGCGGGGTGCTCGAGGACGCCGACCGCATCGAGCCAGGGGCCCCCGCCGTGGCCGAGCACCTCAGGACCTTCGTGCGGCTGCTGTCCCCGGAGTTCGATTTCTGGCCGGCGCGCGAGCCCATCGATCCGATGCCGGACGACGCGTCGGTCACGGTCGAGGTCGGCCAGCCGATCGAGCAGATCCGGCAGAAGATCCAGCTCTACGCCACCCGCTTGCTGCGCCTGCGCGAGGCGGTGCAGCGCAGCCTGCCGGGGACGGAGCCCTGTCCGTGGCTCCCGCCCGACCTGTCGCGCGTGCTGCCGGACGGGCCGGTGGAGCTCGCGCGGACGGCGGCGACCTTGACCGAGGAGACCGAGGACGGGGTCGAGACCGTCGAGCTCACCGTGGACGAGACGCTCGACCCGGGAGCCCTGCCGGTCTCTCACCTGATGCGAAGGGCCCGGGCCGAGTGGGCCGCCCTCTGCTGGCTTTGCTGGTCGGCCGGCCTCGACCGCGTCGCCCTGCCGGAGCGCGTCGCGCCCCGGCCCGACTTCACGGCGGCGGTCAACATGTCGCTCACCCGCTGCTTCCGCGCGCGCGACCAGCTGCAGACCAGCGGGCTCGTCAGCCGGGCGCGCGGCGTGCCGGGATTCGCCTGGGAAGGGCTCGCGGTCGACGAGCTCGACCCGACGCTCGCGGTCATCGCGGCCGACGAGTACTTCGAGGTGCGGTGCCTCTTCGTGTGGCTCATGTTCCCGGAGAACGTCTCTCCGTTCCAGAGCGACATCCGCGCGGCGTGAGCCGACCGCAGCGGCGCGGTCGGCGTGGGAGCACGCCGTCCGCGCGCCGCGGTCGTCGGCAGCGTTCCGCACGCTGGCCGGTGGACGACAGGGGCCACGGGCCGCCGCGCGGGCGCTCTCGCCCACCGGCGCGCTTCAGGGGCAGGGGCCTGCGTACGGGTAGCCGCGCGCGCTCGCGCACGAGGCCGCCTTCGACGACGAGACCGCGGCGAACGTGAGGGAGGCGCAGCCGTTGATCGTGCCGGTGTGATAGATGTAGGTGCCGACCGAGCCGCTCGTGACGATGGTGTAACCGGGGTAGGCCGCCCGCCCGCACTGCGCGGCCTCGTCCACCGAGTTGGCGAAGTAGACCTGGGTCTGGAGCAGGCAGCCCCAGCCGTCCTCGATGCCCACGGTGACGTACTGGGCCTGCGCCCCGGCCGTCTGCCCCGAGCACGTCTTCGGAGCGCACGAGCCGCAGTCTCTCGAGCAGCTGTCGCACGTCTCGCCGATGTCGCAGACGCCGTTGCCGCAGCAGGAGCCGCAGTCTTGCGAGCACGTGTTGCACGTCTCGCCGACGCTGCTGTTGCAGGTGCCGTTGCCGCAGCACGAGCCGCAGTCCTGCGCGCAGCTGCCGCACCACTCGGTGCCGTTGCAGATCCCGTCGCCGCACTTGCAGTCGGACGGGCAGCTCGACGGCGTCTCGCCGCCGTTGCACGCGCCGTCACCGCAGCCGGTCACCATGCACTCGCCGAACCACTTGCGGCACAGGCCGTGCCGGCTGCCGTCGGGGAAACACACGCTCCCGTAGCCATGGTTGTAGATCTCGTCGTCCGTGAACTTCGTCTTCCGCGCGCCGCCGTCGTCGAACAGCCGGCACTCGACCGGGCGCCCGTCGGGAAGCGTCGCCTCGCCGAACCAGCGCCGGCAGATGCCCGCGGCGCCGTTGCCCGGCACGCACGCCTTGTTGCCGCCCGGCGCGAACACCGCGTCCGACGGGCCCGCCATGTCGGCCCCGCCGTCGTTGAAGACCCAGAAGAGCACCGGCGTGTGGCTCGGGTCGATGGTGCGGCAGGCGCCGAACCACTTGCGGCAGGTGCCGCCCGGGCTGCCGTCGGGCATGCACGCCTGGCCCGACTCCGAGATGTAGAGCGCCTGTGTCGGCCCGGCCATGTCGGTGTAGCCGTCGTTGAACACGAAGCACTCGACTCCCTGGCCGACCGGCAGCGTCGCGCACTGGCCCGGCACGCCCGCCGCGCCGCACGCCTCGCCCGCCGGACACGCGCCGCCGGTGCAGATGCCGCCGCAGCCGTCGGGCGCCCCGCAGGCCTTGCCCGAGCACTGGGGCGTGCACCCACACTGATAGGCGACGCCGCCGCCGCCGCAGGTCGTCCCCGCCGGGCAACTGCCGCTGCTGCACTTGCCGCCGCAGCCGTTGGGCGCCCCGCACGACTTGC
Organism: Sorangium sp. So ce406; assembly: GCF_051474675.1. Taxonomy (NCBI): domain Bacteria; kingdom Pseudomonadati; phylum Myxococcota; order Polyangiales; family Polyangiaceae; genus Sorangium; species Sorangium sp. So ce406. The sequence goes on from NZ_CP150340.1 coordinate 5,782,090, forward strand.
CCGCACAGCTCGGAGTGCACGGGGGAGGAGGCGGCGGTTCGCAATCCTCGCACCGGGCGGCCTCGCTGTGCGACACGACGTCTTCCGACATGGCGTCTTCGGACATGGCGTCTTCGGGCGAGCCGCTGCACGCGGCGACGATCGCGGCGCCGGCGAGGGCGAGGGCGAGAGTTCTGCCGAACATCTGCATGAGAAAAACGCGTCCTTTCGCGCCGGCGCGGGAGGCGCCCGGCGGAGCGGCTGCGCGTGCGCCCCCGGGGCCCGCGACGCGCCCAGCGTGCCGGACGCACGATCAACCGGCGTGCCAGCGGGACAGGGCAGGCTTTCCCGCCAGACGCGGGATCATCGGTCGCGGTGGTGTTGCGCAAGTTGCGCCGGGTTTGCTCGAACCGGACTCGTCGCGCGCAAGACGGCCCAGCGCGGGCTCTTCAGGGGCACGCCGGACGGACCACGGCATAGGCGAAGTCGCCGAAGCCAGCCGCCGCGAAGCCTCCGTCGGGGAGCGCCGTGACGTTGTTGATCCCGGTCGGCGTCCCGACCTCGCCTTCGTGCTCCCAGCGCAGCGCGCCGTCGGTATCGACGGAGATCAGCCACATGCGCTGCGTGCCGCCGTCCGCTCCGCGCGTCGTCCCGGCGAGGTGCAGGAGGCCTGTGCTCGGGTCGTGGGCGACGGCGCTCAGCTCGGTGTCGCGCTCGGGTCGATACGTCCTGTGCCAGAGCACCGAGCCCTCGGTATCCAGCAGGACCACGTGGTTGTGCCCGACGCTGAGCGCGACGACGGCGATGCGGCCGTCCGGCAGGACGGCGACGTCCTGCGGCCAGGCCTCGCCGATCTCCTCCAGAACGCGGTCGAAAACCGGCTCGGTCGCCCCGTTGCTGCGGATGATGCGCACATGCGCGCCGTCCGCGGTGAGCTGAACGACGTCCCCTCCGGGCAGGAGCGCGGCGGCGCCGTGGCTCCAGTTGTACCCCACCTCGGATCCCGGGGAGAGCGGCGTCGCCCGCCGGTGGACGAGCTGGCCCTCGTCGTCGAGCCGGAGCAGCACGAGCTGCGGCGCCTCTCCATCCTGCAGGCTCTCGTGGGTGGAGAGCAAGTATCCGCCCTCTGGGTGCTGGAGCAGCTCTATCTCGACGAGCGCCATATAATGCGTCGGTCCGAGCGAATGGGCGGCGAGCAGCGTACCGGCACCGTCGAGCCGGCCGAGCCAGAGCCCCTTGCCGGAGGGAGAGGCCGGATCATACGTCTGTCCCGCCACCATGAGCCCGCCGTCCCCGGTCCGGGCGCCTGTATGCAGGAATCCCCCGGGCAGCGGGACCGAGCTCCACACGACGTTTCCCGCGCCGTCGAGCTCCGCGACGCCCCCGTTGTGCGGCGCCCCGATCGCGATGAACCCCTCGCCCTCGACGGGAAGAAGCGCGTTGGCGTCCATCCCCGGTTGCGCGAAGAGCGAGACGAGCGTTCCGGCCATGCAGGGATCGGCCGGGACATCCACGGGCAAGCCCCCCTCCTCGGCTGGCACCGCACCTTCCTCGGCTGGCACCGCACCTTCCTGGGCTGGCACGGGCCCCTCCCCTTCAGGCGGAGCCCCGTCCTCTTGAGGCACCACCGTGACCTCGCCGCAGCCCACAAAGGCTGCGAGCGCGAGCAACAACCCCGGAATCCTGCCAATCTGTGCCATTGTCCACCTCATGACCGGGACGGGTCATGCAACTGCTGTTCCCCTACCCACCTCTGCGCGCGCCGCGCCGGGGAAACAAGCGCGAAGATGCCGCGCGCTCTGATCACGGTGCCGCCATGCGCCCGCGGGCGCCTGCTGCCGGCACACGGGCGGCGCCAGAGGCGTGCACCGCCGGCAGGGCATGGCTCCCCCTCGACCGGCGCGGCGGCGGCGCCCGCGCGCTCTCGGAGCGGCGAAGGCGAAGACGCACGGCTGGGCATCGAGGCTTCGTGAGCCCTCGACGAGCTGCTCGATGACCGTTATCCTGCGCCGTCTGCAACGAAGGCACGCCCGAGGCGTACGCATGGACACCATCACCTCAGACGATTGAGCCGCAGCAACTCCTGATCTCGTTGCTGCGGCCATCTGCTCTCGATCGTCCGACGAGTGCCGTCCTGAGGCAGATCGCCGCCGAATGTCCACCATTTGCGCGGGTGTATCGTCGTGCCTCGAACCACATCAACAACCTGGAATTTCTCGCTGGCCGCAGCGCTGCTGCTGATGGCCCCCTTCGACCTCCTGGCCTCGCTGGCCATGGATGTCTATCTGCCGGTGGTACCGATGATGCCAGGCATCCTCGGCACATCGCCGGCGGTCGTTCAGTTGACCTTGAGCCTCTACATGGTCGTCCTGGGCGCCGGGCAGCTCGTGTTCGGGCCCATCTCGGACAGGATGGGCCGGCGGCCGGTCCTGCTCACCGGTGCGGCCTTGTTTGCCGCCGCGTCGTATCTGCTCGCGGGCACCGTGTCCGCCGCGGGGTTCGTCGTGCTTCGCGTCCTGCAGGCGCTCGGCGCGGCCGCGGCGCTCGTCGCGACGTTCGCGACGGTGCGCGATGTCTACGCGGAGCGCGCCGAGGGGGCGGTGATCTACAGCCTGTTCGGCTCGATGCTGGCGTTCGTGCCAGCGCTGGGGCCCGTGGTCGGCGCGCTACTCGCGGACCATCTCGGCTGGCGCGCGATCTTCCTCGCGCTCGGCGTCGCCGCCACCGCGGCGGCGCTGAACGCGGCTCCGAGGTGGCCCGAGACGCGGCCCGTGAACGCGTCGAGGCCACGCGCGGCGTTCGGTCGGATCCTCGCGGACGCCTCGTTCTGGACCTACACGCTCGGCTTCAGCGCGGCCATGGGCGCGTTCTTCGTCTTCTTCTCGACGGCGTCACGCGTCATGATCGATCGCGCAGGCTTCTCGCAGCTCGCCTTCAGCCTCCTCTTCGCCACGGTCGCGCTCGTCATGATCGCGACGACCCGGTTCGCGAGGCGGTTCGTGGCGCGATGGGGAAGCGCCGGGAGCCTCGTCCGCGGGATGGGCATGCTGCTCCTCGGAGCCGCGCTGCTGGTCGTCGGGCAGGTGATCGCCGCTCCGTCGTTCTGGACGTTCATCCCGCCCATGTGGATCATCGCGATAGGCATCGTGTTCGCCAGCTCGGTGACGGCGAACGGCGCGCTCCAGAGCTTCGGCGACGTCGCCGGCACCGCGACAGCGCTCTACTACTGCATCGAGAGCCTCATCGTCGGCGTCGTGGGAACGACGCTGGTCGTCCTGCTGCCCGGGGATACGGCATGGCCGCTGGCGGCCTATTGCACGCTCATGGCCCTCGTTGTGCTGGGCTTCGTCTGGCGAGCGGAGACGTCCCCGGTGACCGGCGTCTTGCCGGATCCAGCGCGTCATCGCGAGACGTGAGGTGAGCGGGCTCGGCGTATCGTCGAGCCCGCCGCTCGCCCGACAGGGACCGCCATCCCCCCTGCCCGGTCCCGCACAGCAGCGAAAAAAACGTCCCGGCTTTCTCGTTCGCGCGAAGGACGACCGGGGTTGCCGGCATCCACTGGCTGACGGTGGAGCGTCGACGCAGCGGCCGGCAGCGCCTCGAGCCTCGGGGCCGCTGGAGCTGAGGGCGCATCTCCGTGGCCTACCGGCGGAGCCCGGCGGCGCTGCGCTCCTCTTGGATGTTTTTCTGACAGGACTTGAAATTTCGGCGGAGATTGCCATGAAGAAGATCATTTTCGCGGCGGCGGCCTTCCTTACAGCGTGCGTGGGAGGGGCGGACGACCTGCCTACGAGCCCGACAGACGCTGATTCCGCGGCCATCATCGGAGGCACCATCGACGAGGGCGATCCGGCCGTGGCGAATCTGCAGATCTACGCGAAAAGGCCGTCTGGAAGCGTGGTGACCTACAACTGCACCGCTTCGCTCATCGCTCCGACGGTGCTCCTGACGGCGGCCCACTGCATGGACTTCCGGCTGGTGGACAGCGGACCTGTCGGCAGGGCCCTCTTCGGCACCGAGGTCTCGGAAGCAGGATACTGGGTCAACGTGAAAGAGGTTCACTACGACCCCGAGTTCAACCGCTCCAACCTGCACGGGGGGCACGACATCGCGGTGGCCATCCTCGAGGAGCCCGTCGCCATCGCGCCGCTGCCCTACAACCGCGCGCCGATCACCGAGGACATGGTCGGCGCGCCGGTCCGGCTGATCGGCTTCGGCCTGGACGAGGATTTCTGGGACGGCACGAAGCGCCATGTGACCACCATCATCAACACGGTCACGCCGCTGCTGCTGGGCCTCGGCGACGCGGACCACCACACGTGCACGGGTGACTCGGGCGGGCCCGCGTTGATGGATGTGAACGGCGTCCCCACCATCATCGGCGTGACGTCATTCGGCACCTCGATCGACGGCAATGTCTGCGTGGACGGCTGGGATACGCGCGTCGACCTCTACACCGGCTTCATCGACGCGTTCGTGAGCGCGCCGTAGCGAGCGCCCCGCCGCCCGGGCACGACCCGTACTTCCGGGCCAGCCGCTCCGCGTGCGAGACATCAGGCGAGCGGACGCGCGGAGCGGGAGGTCGAGCGCGAGCGCGCGCCACACGACCTTGACCGCGCCGCGCCGCGCCGCGGAAAATGAGCGAGCGCGACATCGAGGCGGCGCTCGCCGACACGCCACCGCGGACAGGCGATATAAGACCACACGTCCACACAGCACTTCTGTTTGTCGTTGCGCGTTTACGGGAGGTTTGATAGCCATCCTCTGGCACCTCGCGCCGCGAGACCGTCCCCGGTCTCGACGGTCATCCTCCCGGCCGCGGGACGCGATCCATAGGAAGGGACACGAGCACATGCCTCAATTGAACGGCAACACCTGCGAGATCGATGAACTTCCGGACGGTGTGACCGTGACCATCAGAGCGACGACCAACTCGCGTCACACCCAGAAGATCACCGTGACTCGCAACGACGAGGTGCTGTGCGCCTTCACGGGCTCCGGTGAGCGCAACGCGATGACGGGTCAGTCGACGATCGTTGCCAGTTCAAGAGCGAAGCTGCGAGCGACGTTCGAGTATCAAACGGACATCAACGCAGAATGGCGCAAGTCCAGCCAGCTGAAAGCTGGCGGTCCTTATACGGTGGGCAACCACAACTTCATGGTGGTCGTCGCCGAGAACGGGGACGACAACGACTACAACGATAGCGTCCTCGAATTCAACTGGAGCACGCCCCGGTAGCGTCGTCCGGAGCTCCGGAGGCGGAGGAGCGCTCGCGCTGCGGCTCAACGTCAGCCCGCCGCTTCCCGCCTCCAGCGCGTCGCGCCGGTCGACAGGCCGTCCAGGATGAGGCCGCCCTGGCGCGGGGTCGAACGCTGCTACGGGATTGAAGGCCGGCCTGGGTCGCAGTACGGCAGCCGCCGGCAGCCAGCCAACCCCGCGAGCGGCCTCCGCTCAGCCCCAGACGGAAGCGACCCATGTCTCGACTACCCACGCTCGGCGGGGGCCTTGCAGCCGTCCTCCTGCTCCTCGGCGCCTGCCGATCGACGCCGGATGCCCCGCCGCCGCCGCCCCCGACCGAGGTCGCCGTCATCGAGGTGAAGCCCGAGCCCGTCACGATCCGCGACGAGCTCCCCGGCCGCGTCGAGCCCTTCCGCATGGCGCAGGTGCGCGCGCGCGTGCCCGGCGTCGTGCTGAAGCGCACCTTCGAGCAGGGCAGCGAGGTCAAGCAGGGCCAGACGCTCTTCCACATCGACCCGGGGCCGTTCAAGGTCGCCGCCGCGAGCGCCCGCGCCGCCACCGAGAAGGGGCAGGCGAGCCTCGCCCAGGCGGAGGCCCAGGCCAGGCGCGCGACAGGGCTCGTCGAGGAGGGGCTCATGACGCGCGAGCAGTACGACAACGCCATCGCGGCGCAGGCCATGGCGCGCGCCGACCTCGCGCAGGCGCGCGCGGCGCACGCGCAGGCGCTCCTCGACCTCGGCCACGCCACCGTGACCGCGCCGATCAGCGGCCGCATCGGCGGCGAGCTCGTCACCGAGGGCGCGCTCGTCGGCCAGAACGAGGCGACGCCGCTCGCCGTGATCCAGCAGATCGACACCGTGTACGTCGACATCAAGCAGCCCGTGTCGCAGCTCACGCGGCTGCGGCGCGCGGCCACGGGCGGCTCCGGAACGGAGGGCGGATCCGGTGAAGCGCCGGTGACGCTCGTGCTCGACGACGGGACCGAGTACCCCGAGAAGGGCGCGCTCCTCTTCTCCGACATCAGCGTGGATCCAGGCACCGGCGAGGTCACGCTCCGCGCCGCCTTCCCCAACCCCGACCGCCTGCTCCTGCCCGGCATGTTCGCGCGCGTGAAGCTCGCGCGGCGCGTCGATCCGGCGGCGCTCATGGTGCCGCAGCAGGCGGTGGGGCGCGACACCGGCGGCAAGGCGACGGTCGTCGTCGTCCAGGCGGACGGCAAGGCGCTCGTGCGGCCAATCCAGACGGGCGGCGTCGATCGCGACCGCTACATCGTCACCGAGGGGCTCGCGCCCGGCGACCGGGTGGTGGTCGAAGGCCAGCAGAAGATCGCGCCCGGCGCGGAGGTCCGCGCCGTCCCCTGGACCTCCGGGCCCGCGGCCCCGGCCGCGCCCTGACCCGATCCGAGGCGAGCATGCCGCGCTTCTTCATCGACAGGCCCATCTTCGCGATCGTCCTCGCGATGTTCATCGCGATCGTCGGCGCGATCGCGCTCCCGCGCCTGCCCGTCGCGCAGTACCCCTCGGTGGCGCCGCCCACCGTCTCGATCTACGCGAGCTACCCCGGCGCGACGCCGCAGACGCTCGACCAGAGCGTCGTCAGCCTGATCGAGCGCGAGCTGAGCAGCGTCAAGCGGCTGCTCTACTTCCAGTCGACGAGCGACGCCTCCGGCGGCGCCCAGATCACCGCGACCTTTCAGCCTGGCACCGACCCCGATCTGGCGCAGGTCGACGTGCAGAACCGCCTGAAGGCGGTCGAGCCGCGCCTGCCGCCGGCCGTCCGGCAATACGGGCTCTTCGTCGAGGCCTCGACGTCGAGCTTCCTGATGATCGTCAGCCTGTCGTCGCGCGACGGCAGCGTGGACCCGACCTCGCTCGGCGACCTCCTCGCCCGCAGCGTCATCGACGAGATCAAGCGCGTCCCCGGCGTCGGCCGCGTGCAGCTCTGGGCCAGCGAGCGCGCGATGCGGATCTGGATCGACCCGGCGAAGCTCGCGGCCCTCTCGCTCTCGCCCGCCGACGTGTCGAGCGCGATCGCCGCGCAGAACATCCAGTTCGCCTCGGGCCGCGTCGGGGACGTGCCGAGCCCGCCGACGCAGCAGATCAGCGCGACGCTCATCGCAGAGGGCCAGCTCACGACGCCCGAGGAGTTCGGGGAGATCGTCCTGCGCGCGCGGCCCGACGGGTCGCGCGTGCTCCTCCGCGACGTCGCGAGGATCGAGATCGCCGCGCAGAACATGGCGTCGTCGTCGCGGAGCAACGGCAAGCCCGACGCGGCCATCGGCATCCAGCTCGCGAGCGGCGCCAACGCGATGAAGACCTCCGACCTCGTGCGCGCCCGCATGGAGGAGCTCTCGCGCGGCCTGCCGCCCAACGTGACCTACAGCGTCCCGTTCGACACGGCGCCGTTCGTCCGGGTGTCGGTCCACAAGGTGATCGAGACGCTGGCCGAGGCGATGCTGCTCGTGTTCGTGGTGATGTTCCTGTTCCTGCAGAACATCCGCTACACGCTCATCCCGGCGATCGTCGTGCCGATCGCGCTGCTCGGCACGTGCGCGGTGATGCTCTTCGCCGGCGCCTCGATCAACATGCTGAGCCTGTTCGGGATGGTGCTCGCGATCGGCATCATCGTCGACGACGCGATCGTGGTCGTCGAGAACGTGGAGCGGATCATGGCCGAGGAGGGCCTGTCCCCGCGCGACGCGACGATCAAGGCGATGCGCGAGATCTCCGGCGCGGTCGTCGGCATCACGCTCGTCCTGTCGGCGGTGTTCGTCCCGATGGCGTTCGCGTCGGGGTCCACGGGCGCGATTTACCGGCAGTTCTCGCTCTCGATGGCGGTCTCGATCCTGTTCTCGGCGTTCCTGGCGCTGACCTTGACGCCGGCGCTCTGCGTGAAGCTCCTCAGGCCGATCCCGGCGGGCCACGGCGAGCGCCGGGGGGCGTTCGGGTGGTTCAACGCGGGCTTCGCGCGGCTCACCGGCGGGTACAAGCGGTGGGCCGCGGGCTCGCTCGACAGGCCCCTCCGGATGCTCCTCGCGTTCGCGCTCATCACGGCGGCGCTCGGCGTGCTCTACGTGCGGCTGCCGACCTCGTTCTTGCCCGAGGAGGATCAGGGCGTGGTCATGGTCGACGTCCAGCTCCCGCCCGAGGCCACCCTCCACCGTACGCTCAGGGCCGTGAAGGAGATCGAGGCGCATTTCGAGGGCCGCCCCGCCGTTCGCTTCGTCTCCGCCTACCCTGGCTTCGGCTTCTCGGGGTCGGGGCAGAACGTGGCGCTCGTCTTCATGATGATGAAGGACTGGGACGAGCGCCCCGCCGGCGCGACGGCGCAGGAGGAGGCGGCGCTGGCGAACGAGAAGCTCGGCGCCGTGCGCGACGCGGCGATCTTCAGCCTCGTGCCGCCGCCGATCATGGAGCTCAGCGTGACCTCGGGCTTCAGCCTGAAGCTGCAGGACCGCGGCGGCCGCGGCAACGCCGCGCTCGTGGCCGCGCAGCAGAGGCTCATCGAGCTCACGTCGGGCAACCCTGTCTTCGAGCAGGTGCGCGCCGAGGCGCAGAGCGACGCCGCGCAGATCCGCCTCCGGATCGACCGCCAGAAGGCGAACGCGCTCGGCGTGCGGTTCGAGAGCGTCGCCGCCGTGCTGTCGACGACGCTGGGCTCGTCGTACGTGAACGATTTCCCGAACCAGGGCCGGCTCCAGCAGGTCATCGTCCAGGCCGAGGCCGCGAGCCGGATGCAGGTGGAGGATCTGCTTGCGCTCTTCGTCCCCAACGGCGCGGGGCAGATGGTGCCGCTCGCCGCGTTCGCCACGGCGCAGTGGGAGCGCGGCCCGCTCCAGCTCGGGCGCTTCAACGGCTACCCCGCCGCCGGGATCAGCGGGCAGCCGGCGCCGGGGCGCAGCACCGGCGAGGCGATGGCCGAGATCGAGCGCCTCTCGGCGCAGCTCCCGCCCGGCTTCGGGGTGGAGTGGACAGGCCAGTCGTACCAGGAGCGGCTGTCGGGCGCCGAGGCGCCGGCGCTGCTCGCGCTGGCGCTCGTGGTGGTGTTCCTGGTGCTCGCGGCCCTCTACGAGAGCTGGTCGATCCCGCTCGCCGTGATCCTCGTCGTGCCGCTCGGCGTGGTGGGCGCGGTGCTGGCGATGACGGCGCGCGGCCTGCCGAACGACGTGTTCTTCAAGGTCGGGCTCATCACCATCATGGGGCTCTCGGCGAAGAACGCGATCTTGATCATCGAGTTCGCGAAGAGCCTCCGCGAGCAGGGCAAGAGCGCCCGGGAGGCGGCGATCGAGGCGGCGCGCCTGCGCTTCCGGCCGATCTTGATGACGTCGCTCGCGTTCATCCTGGGCGTCGTGCCCCTCGTCTTCGCGCGGAGCGCCGGCTCGGCCACGCAGCACGCGATCGGCACGGGCGTGTTCGGCGGCATGATCACGGCGACGATCTTCAGCATCTTCTTCGCGCCGCTGTTCTTCGTGCTCATCAGCCGCCTCCGGCGGGCGCCGCCAGGGTGAGCCCAGCGCCGGCGCCGGCGGCGCACATGTTCGCGCACAGGCCCCGGTCGAGCCGCACAGCCGCGAACGTTCGCCGTGGTAACCTGCCCGACCGAGCGCGAGCAGGTGAAGAAGCCCCACCACGACGACGCGACGAAAGGCGCCGAGACCGCTCGCGGCGACACGCTCGCGGCGCTCGGCAGCGGCGTCGTCCCGCGGGGCGCGGCGGCGACGATCGAGCTGCCCGGCCGCTACGAGGATCTCGGCCTCATCGCCGGCGGCTCGTTCGGCGAGGTCCGCCGCGTGCGCGACACGTTCCTCGACCGCGTTGTCGCGATGAAGCTGCTCCACGCCGAGCACGCGGGCGCGGCCCACCTGCGCCGCCGCTTCCTCGCCGAGGCGCGGCTCACCGCGCAGCTCCAGCACCCCGGCATCATCGCGCTGTACGACCGCGGGGAGCTCCCGGACGGCCGCCTCTGGTTCACGATGCGGGAGGTCCGCGGCCGCACGCTGCGCGAGGTCATCGACGAGCTGCACGCCGCCTCGGGCCCCGCCGGGTTCGGCGCCACGGCCGCGGGCTGGACCTTCCGCCGCCTCGTCGACGCGTTCGCGCGCATCGCGCAGGCCATCGCGCACGCGCACGGCCGCGGCGTCGTGCACCGCGACATCAAGCCCGACAACCTCATGGTCGGCGAGCTGGGCGAGGTCCTCGTCATGGACTGGGGCCTCGCGCGCAGGATCGATGTCGACGAGCCGGCGGAGACCGGCGACGACAGCGCGCCTGACCTGCGATCTCCCGCGCTCACCCGCCAGGGCGATATCCTCGGCACGCCCGCGTACATGCCGCCCGAGCAGGCCCGCGGCGACACGTCCATGCACGGCCCGGCGAGCGACGTCTACGCGCTGGGCGCCGTGCTGTATTGCCTCCTGACGGGGCGTCCTCCGTACTGGGGCAGCAGCGCGGCGGAGGTGCTCGCGGCGATCCTCTCGGGACCTCCCGCGCCCGCGATGGCGGCGGCGCGCGGCGGGCCTCCGGTCCCGGAGGAGCTGTGCGCGCTCTGCGATCGCGCCATGCGCCCCGCGATCGCCGACCGCACCCCGAGCGCCGAGGCGCTGGCCGCCGGCGTGCTCGGCTGGCTCGACGGCGCGCGCCGCCGCGAGCAGGCCCTCGCGGCCCTCGATCGGGCGCGCTCGTTCGGCGCCGAGAACGCCTCGCTGCGCGCGCAGGCCGCCGACGCGGCGGCGCGGGCCCGGACGCTCCGGAGCGCGCTGCGGCCCTTCGACCCCCTCGAGAGAAAGCGCCCCGCGTGGGCGCAGGAGGACGAGGCAGCCCGCCTGAGCCGCGCCGCCGCGCTCGCCGAGACGAGGTGGCTGGAGGCGGTGCACGGCGCGCTGAGCCTGGATCCGGAGCTCGCCGAGGCGCACGCGCTCCTCGCGGACCACCACCGGACGCGCCTCGCCGAGGCGGAGCTGGCCCACGACGACGAGGACGCGGCGCGCGCCGAGGAGATGCTGCGCATCCACGATCGCGGCCGGCACGCGGCGTTCCTGCGCGGCGACGGGGCGCTGACGCTGGTGACCGATCCGCCGGGCGCGGAGGTCGTCGTCGAGCGCTTCGTCCCGCAGGACCGGCGTCTCGTGCCGGTGCCCGAGCGCGCGCTGGGGCGAACGCCGCTCGTCGAGGTGCCGCTCGGGCGCGGGAGCTATCTGCTGCGGCTGCGCGCGCCCGGGCGGGCCGAGGTGCGGTATCCTGTGCTGATCGAGCGCGACGAGCGCTGGGACGGGCGGGCGCCCGGGGAGGAGGAGCCGTATCCGATCGTGCTCCCGGCGGAGGGCGAGCTCGGCCCGAACGACGTGGTTGTGCCGGCGGGGTGGTGCTGGACGGGCGGTGACGCGGCGACGCCGGACAGCCTGCCTCGGAGGCGGATCTGGATCGCCGGGTTCGTGCTCCGCCGGTTCCCTGTCACGACGGCGGAGTACCTCGACTTCCTGAACGACCTCGTGACCCGCGGGCGCGAGGCCGAGGCCGTCGCGGCGTGCCCCAAGGTGCACGAGGGCGTCTCGGCCGTCGCCGACGAGCCGGCGCTCCACCGCGACGCGTCCGGCCTCTTCTGTCTGCCGCCGGACCGAGAGGGGTTGCGCTGGCGCCTCGACTGGCCGATGGTCCTCATCGACTGGCACGCGGCGACGGCTCACGCGAGGTGGCTGGCCGAGCGCACGGGGCACCCCTGGCGGCTGCCGGGCGAGATCGAGCGCGAGAAGGCGACGCGCGGCGTCGACGGCCGCCTCTTCCCGTGGGGCGACCACGCCGACCCGACCTTCGCCTGCGTGGCCGACACGAGCCCCTCGGAAGCAGCGCGCGAGGGCGTGAATGGCCACCCGTTCGACGAGAGCCCCTACGGCGTGCGAGGTCTCGCGGGCAACGCGCGCGACTGGTGCCTCGATGTCTGGAGGCACGACGGCCCGCGCGTCGAGGCCGGACGGCTCCGGCTCGACGCCGCGGCGCCGGACGATCCGGACCTCCGCGTGATCAAGGGCGGCGCGTGGACCGGCGCGCTGAGCCAGGGCCGCGCGCCGGCCCGGTTCGGCGGGCGGCCGGGCATTCGCCGCTCGGTGGTGGGCGTCCGGCTGGCGAGAGACGCGCCGATCCGGCGGTGAAGCGAGCCCTTGTCAGGCCCGCTGTAGCTGACGGTAGGCAACGTCGATATCGACCAGTCCGTACCCCGCCCGCTTCTTGCCCCTCACGCCGACCACGACGCAGCCGGCGGGGATCGGCGCGTCGATGACGGTCCCGCTCTTCCATGCCGTGAGCCAGCCGGTGCCATGGTCGAGGTTCACGAGCCCCTTGTTGCCGTCGGCGTAGATCCGCACGCCCATGACGGGCGCCCCTTGCGACGCCTTCGCGTCGGATGGGAAGGAGCTGCCATCCATGTCGTCGCTCGCCCACGCCGCGGTGGGGGTGGAGCCCGCGAACAACCTGGCGTTGATGATCCCGTAGGGCGAGTCTTGATAACGCACCTGCACCGCCGTCGCGGGGGCCCCACCCGGGAGCAGCACAGCGGCCTTCCAGTCCCCGTCGCCGTACCCGGTGAGCGGGCCGGTCCAGTGCGTCCCCAGGTAATTCACGAACGTCGTGCCGATCGCGTCGCGCCGCGCGGTCAGCGTGAACTCTCGGTCCGTGTTGTTGCTGAAGAACATGGGATGGACCTGGGAGGCCGGCCTGAACCATTCGATGGTTCCGGCCCACGTGCCGTCCTGGCTCCGACTGGCGTTCAGCCGGAAGCCCTGGTATCCGCCGCTCTCGTCCGCATAGGCACGGTAATCCGAGGCGTGGTTGCGGGCCGTCCACGTCGCGTCCAGGGAGCAGATGAAGCTCGCGGCCGCCGCCGCGAACGGCGGCGGGTTGTTCCCGTCGCTCCACATGCGGACGCGCTTGACGACCTTGATGGACGACGCCTGGTTGGTGTCGATCTGCGCGAGGCCATCACGGATCTTCCAGTACTCCTTGCCTTTGATGAAGCCGCCCTGGGGGCTGCCCGTGCGGGTCGCGACGATCTCCAGCAGGAGCTCGCCGTTCGCGAGGATCCGGTAGTACGCGTAATCGCGGTCCCCGGTCGGGTCGATCTGACCCCCCGGCCGCTCGGCGTCGGGCACCGGGCTCGTCTCGTGGCCGTCGCTCGCGCCGTGGTGAAACACAGGCAGGTTCCCCAGCCCGTCGACCAGGATCGGGTGCTGGCGGAACGAGAGCGCCTGGAGCAGCATCCTCGCCCGGAAGAGCAGCTCGGCGTGCGACATCGTGCTCCGCCTGAACTGGCCGTCCTGCTGGATCTTCCACTGCTCCAGCGCCACCGTGAGCGCCCAGGTGAACGCGCCGTGCCAGTGTCCGCCCAGCATGGCCTGGTACGACGGCTCGTCGCGCCCCGACGCGCAGAAGACGCGGCTGCCGATCTCCTTCGTCGCGCGGGGCGTCGTCCCCGTGGACGGCCCGGCCGGCGTGAGGGTCGGCACCCGCTGGGCGTTGCCGGTCGGCTCGCCGGCAGCCGCGAAGCAGCAGTCGAGCACGATGGTGAGGTTGTCGGAGGGCCGCTTTCTGCCGGGGCGATCGAGCGCGGGGTTGAACAGCGCGTGAAGCTCCGAGAACGAGACGGCGTTCTCGAGCCCGCGGCCGGTGTCCGCCGGGCAGAGTACGAGGTCGCCGTCCCGCTGCGCGCCGTGACCAGAATACGTCATGAGCCCGGGGAGCGCCATCCAGTCCTCATCGATCTCCCAGGCTCCCCACGTGAGCTTCACGCTGGTCACGAGCCCCCTGGCCAGCCACTCGGCCCCTCGTTTCATCTCGTCGGAGGTGGCCTCGCCGAGGGTCACCTCCAGATCGCCGGGCTCCCGCCGCATGCGCGACAGCCATTCCTGGACGCGCTCCGCGACCTCTGCCGCGGTCTCCCCCGTGAGCTCGGGGGTCGGCTCCGGCGCCTTGCGCGACAGCCAGCGCCTGACGCGCGCTTCGACCTCCACTCGAGTCTCGCCCGGGGACAGCTCGGGCGCCAGCTCCAGCTCGGCGCGGACGAGATCGTCCTCCGTGAGCGCCGGGCTGGAGAGCGCCCGGATCTGCGTGTAACCCAGTCGACGGCAGACCTTCCAGAACGCGAGCACGTCATTGCGGCCCGCCGGAAGGTCCTTGTCGGTGAAGTTCGGGTACTGCTCCACGCCGATCAGCAGCGCGCCGCCGCGCAGCCGGGAGATCTGCTCCCTGGCAGCGGCCAGAGCGGGCCTCACGGCGCTCGGCGCGTCACGCTCGACGGGGGAGTCTGTCTTGGTCATGATCGTCTCCGCGGGGTAAGCTGCTCGCCGAGCGGGGCCGCGCCAGGGGTGGCGCGACCGAACGAGCGTCGGCGCTGGCATCGTCGGATGAACCGTCTGCCACAGCAACAAAGCAAGCGCTGCGCCAGCGGTCGCATCGTCGTCGCGAGCGCGCGCCACGGCGGATGCCGGGAGGACCCCGGATCGTGTAGGTTGGCAGCCGGCATGATCCAGCGTGATTCCACCCTCGATCTCGGCAGCTCAGCCGCCCTGGGACCGGGCCATCACGAGCAGGAGGCGCTTGCGCTGGTGATCGCCTGGGCGCCCGCCGAGCCTTCGCGCGTCGGCGAGGTGGCGCTCTTCGAGGCGGGCGAGGGCGCGCGGATCCTCGGCCGCGGCGCGCCTGCGGACGGCTCGGGCGGCGAACGGGTGGTGTTTCACCGCCAGCGCCCCGGGACCACCGAGCGAATGCCGCCCCTCGCGAGCCCCGGGTTGTCGCGGGAGCAGCTCCGTATTCGCCCCGCCGGCGACGGCCTGCGGATCGAGCGGATCGGCAAATGCGCGATGGAGGTCGCCGGCGAGCGGGTGGATCGGTGCGTCCTCGCGCGCGGCGATACGTTGCTGCTCAGAGGGCAGCTGCTGCTCTTCTGCACCGCTCGCCCCCGGAAGCTCGATCCGCTCCGCACCGCGTCGCTCGACGATGCGCCTCCCTTCGGCATGCCGGACGCTCACGGGATCCTCGGCGAGAGCCCCGCCGTCTGGCGCCTGCGGGATCGGCTCGCCTGGACGGCGAAGGCCGACGCGCACACGCTGTTGCTCGGCGGGAGCGGCTCGGGAAAGGAGCTGTGCGCGCGCGCCGTGCACGCGCTCTCCGCCCGCGCGCGCGGGCCCTTCGTGGCGCGCAACGCCGCGACGATCCCCGGCAGCCTCGTGGACGCCGAGCTCTTCGGGAACGTGAAGGGGTATCCGAACCCGGGGATGCCCGAGCGGCCAGGGCTGATCGGGTCGGCGAACGGCGGCACGCTGTTCCTCGACGAGATCGGCGAGCTGCCCCAGAGCCTCCAGGCCAACCTGCTGCGCGTGCTCGACGAGGGAGGCGAGTACCATAGCCTCGGCGGATCCACGACGAGGCGCTCCCATTTCCGTCTGCTCGGCGCCACGAACCGGGATCCCGAGGCCTTGAAGCACGACCTTGCCGCGCGCCTCGTGCTCCGGCTGGAGCTCCCGGGCCTCGACGAGCGCCGCGACGACGTGCCCTTGCTGATTCGCCATCTGCTCGGCCGCGCGGCGGCGAGGAGCCCGGACGCCGTCCGGCGGTTCTTCACGCCGTCGAGCGACGGGGCGCTGGAGCCGAACCTCCGGCCGAGCCTCATCGATCATCTGCTGAAGCGCCCGTACACAACGAACATCCGGGAGCTCGATGCGCTCCTCTGGCGCGCGATGTCGACGAGCTCGGGCGACGCCATCGCGTGGAGCGACGGCGCCCCGCCGGCTGGCTCGGCGCCCCCGGGCGCCGCGCAGCCCCTGAAGGACGACCATCCCGCCGACGTGGAGCCCGCGCGGGTCCGGGACGCGCCGGAGCCGTCGGAGGCCGAGGTGCGGGCGAGCCTCTCTGCGCATGATGGGAACATCGTGCGCACGGCGCAGGCGCTGGGGTTGTCGAGCCGGTATGTGCTTTATCGGCTGATGCGGAGGTACGGGATCACGACGGACGCCACGTAGCCGGCCTCGGAGCGCGCCTCGACGGCGCGCTTCCCGAGCTCAGGGAGAGGCAGGCCGCCGTGCGCGCGGAGGTGTCCGCCGAGCTGCATCGCCGTGATGCGCCGCGAGCATGCGCACCACGCGCTCGACCAGATCATACGGTACGGGCCGGTCGAGCCGGAACTTCAGGCCATCTTTGCCGTCGCGGTAAGGCTCTATCTCGGCCTCGACGGGGTCGTCGCTGCGGTAAATCGGGTAGAGGCCGATGTGCTTCTTCCACGCGGCGAAGTGGATGGCGTTTCGCCCGTCGAACATGATCGCGGGCATGCCGTAACGAATGCGCTCCTCGGCGTCGGGCAACACCCGCCGGATGGCGTCGCGAATGCCACCGAGCGCCGGGCGAACCGCCTCGGGGCAGGCGGCGATGTACTCGTCGATCGTCGTCGGGGCGGCGGGCACTGCTCCTCCTGTCGGGGTGGCGAGGCCGCAGGATAGTGCACCGAGGTCGCGGTGGCCAGGGGGCAGGCGACCGGCGACGCGGCACCGCCGACGGCGTGGACATCACCGGACTCGGTACATCACGTCGTGCCGTACCTGTCGTGGTGGCGGACCCACGCCATCCCGTACGGGAGCGCGGCCTCGTCGCGGCCCAGGGGCGTGAGATCGAGGTAGTTGTAGGTGCCCATCAGGATGTCGAGCCCGCGCGCATAGGTCGAGTAGGTGTGGAAGACCTCGTCCCCCTCGCGGGCGAAGACGCTCAGCCCCGGCGCCTCGGGCTGGGGGAACCGCGACTTCTTGAAGTTGTACTCGATGTCGCCTCGAGCGTACTCGTCCTCCCGGAACGACACGGCGTAGTCGAAGTTGAAATCCGTCTCGTTCGAGGAGACCCACGGGAACGTCCAGCCCATGCGCGCCTTGAACGCCTCGATCTTGGCCAGCGGCGCGCGGGATACGGCGCAATAGGCCGTGTCGCGGGCCGCGAGGTGGACATGGCCCCCCTGGATGTTGTCGGCCACGTACGAGCAGCTCTTGCACCCCTCGTCCCAGCTCGGGTGGAACATGAAATGGTAGACGATGAGCTGCCGTCGCGCGCCGAAGAGCTCGCGCAGCGTCACCTTGCCCGAAGGGCCGTCGAACACATACCCCTTCTCGACCTTCACCCACGGCAGCTCACGGCGCGCGGCGCTCAGCGCGTCGCGCCGCCGGTCGTGCTCTTTCTCCCTCTCCAGCAGCGCGAGGCGCGCCGCCAGCCACTCCTCCCTCGAGACCACCCTGGCGCGGCTCATCGGCTCCCTCCCTTCGAGGCGGGCGCGCCGGCGGCCTTCGCGCTCCGGAGCTTCTTGACGACGATCGCGGTCACGGCGCTGGCCGACGCCGCCTTGGCGAGGACCAATCCGAGAGATGTGAGACACGCAGGACACATGGGACTGCTCTCCTCCTGCCGGCGCCGCGCGCGGCTGTCCGCCGCTCGCTGCGTTCTGTCGCCGACGCGGAGAGATGACCACGCCGCCTGGGACCGCGACAGCAACATCGATGTCGCGATCGGTTGGCGCGCGCGGTCCGGCGTGAGATGCTGAGGCGGTGGACGCGACCGTCGAGATCCCCGCCGACCTCGGCGCGCGAGCGGCCCGGTCGCTCGCGGCGGGGGACGCGCTCGACGCGCTGAAGGTGGCCGGCCCGTTCGGTGGTCCCCACGCGCTCGCGCTCCGCGGGATCGCGCTCGCGCAGATCGGCGCCTACGCCGAGGCCAGGGCGGCGCTCGAGCGCGCCGCGCGGGTGTTCGCGGCGTCGGGCGCGGAGCGCGCGCTCGCGCGGGCGAGCGCGGCCCTCGGGGAGGTCGCGCTCGCGCAGCGGGAGCTCGGCGAGGCGCGGCGCGGGCTCGTCGAGGCCGGCGACGCCCTCGAGCGCGCCGGCGATCTCACGAACGCGGCGTGGGCCCGCCTCGGCGCGGCGCGCGCCGCGCTGCTCGACGGTCAGGTCGCCGAGGCGGCGCGGGCGCTCGCGTCCGCCGAGGCCACGGTCACGGGCGACGCGCCGGCGTTCACGAGGGCCGCGCTGGCGCTGGCGCGCGCCGAGCTGCACGCGCGGCTCGTGCGCGCGTCGTCGGCGCGGCGCGCCGCGGAGCAGGCGGCGGCGTGCGCGCGGGCGAGCGGACACCCGCAGCTCATCGCCGAGACGGAGCGCTTCCTCCGCGCGCACGACGAGCCCGTGGCGCGCGTCCTCCGCGGCGGCCGCGAGGAGCTCGCGCGCCTCGCCGACGTCGAGTCCCTGGCCGCCGCGGCCGCCGGACGCGTCGTCGTCGACGCGATCCGCCGCCGCGTCCTCGATGGCGGCGCCGCGCGCGCCGACCTCTCGCGCCGTCCGGTGCTGTTCGCCATGCTCGAGGCGCTCGCGCGCGCCCACCCGGCCGCCGTCGCGACCGCCGATCTCGCGCGCGCGGCGTTCGGCGCGCGCGCGGTCAACGAGTCTCACCGGCGCCGGCTGCGCGTCGAGGTGGGGCGCCTGCGGGCCGCGCTCGGCGGCGTCGGGGCGGTGAAGGCGCTCGGGAACGCGTACCGCTGGGAGCTCGGCGGCGGGGTGGAGCTCGTCCTGCTCGCGCCGCTCGAGGCGGGCGACGCCGGCGCCATCTGCGCGCTCCTGGCAGACGGCGCCGCGTGGAGCGCCGCGGCGATCGGCGCCGCCCTCGGCAAGAGCACGCGCACCGTGCAGCGCGCGCTCGCGGACCTGGCGCTCGCGGGGGCGGTCGAGGTCACCGGCGGCGGCCCCTCGCGGCGCTACGCGAGGCCCCGAGCGGCGCTGTCGATCGCGTCACAGATGTTGCTGCTCGGGCTGGCGCTCCCCGGCTAAGGGCCGGGGTGAAGGAGGTTTGGGGTCATGGACGACACACGACAGGCCGAGCTCGTCGCGGAACGTACGTTCGACGGGGTCGACTCGATTCATGGGGTCGCGTTCGACGGGCAGGCGGTGTGGTTCGCGCACGGGAACCGCGGAGACCTCTTGTCCGTGGAGCCGGAGACGGGCCGGGTGCTGCGTCGCCTGAAGGCCCCCGCCCACGCCGGCGTGGCGTTCGACGGGAGCCACCTGTGGGTCGTCGGGGGCGGCAAGATCCGCAAGGTCGATCCCGGGACGGGGGCCGCGGTGGGGGAGGTCCCGGGCTTCGACGCGACGCCGGTGACCGGGCTCGCCTGGGCCGACGGCGCGCTCTACGCGGGCGTCTACCGGCAGAGGAAGATCCTCAAGATCGACCCCGAGCGCGGGACCGTCCTCCGCACGCTCGTGTCCGACCGGCTCGTCACCGGCGTCACGTGGGCGGACGGCGATCTCTGGCACGGCGCGATGCGCGAGGAGGGCGGCCCGCCATCGGAGCTCCGCCGCGTCGACGCGCAGCGCGGCGAGGTCCTGGACCGGCTCGCGCTCCCGGACGGCGTGAGCCTCTCCGGCGTCGAGGCGGACTCGAGCGGCCGCCTGTGGTGCGGCGATCCGGCGACGGGCAAGCTCCGCGCTGTGAAGAGGCCGAGGAAAGCAGTCTGATCAGCGCGAAAGGCGGGCACGCGTAGTCACCCTTACACAGTTAGTAAATAGTATTGCCAAAGCCGCGTCGCTCTGGTAGTAGGTGGAGAGTCGGCGCGACCGCGGCTGGCGGCGAGGGTCGGGTGAGCTCTTGCCGCGCTGAGGCGACGGACGCGCAGGGCTCGGTCCCGCTTGCGATGTCGCCCACATCGGCGGTGCGACACCAAGCGCCGAAGTACCACATTGTTGTAAAGATACCGCCGCCGCCGCAGACCTGCTCGAACGCGGGCGCTGTCGTCGAAGGCGCCCTCTGATATAAGACACACGCAAACCACGAGCTGGAGATCCGCTATGACCGTTGTGACTGGCGACAAAGAGTACTTCCCCGGCGTCGGCAAGATCCCCTACGAGGGTCCCGAGTCCGACAACCCCCTCGCCTTCAAGTGGTACGACGCCAACCGCGTCGTCGCCGGCAAGGCCATGAAGGATCACTTCAAGTTTGCCGTGTGTTACTGGCACACGTTCTGCGGTCGTGGGCACGATCCGTTCGGTCCGGGGACGATCCACTTCCCCTGGGACGACGGCAAGGACGCGCTGGCCCGCGCCCGCATGAAGATGGACGCGAACTTCGAGTTCATCACCAAGCTGGGCGCGACGCACTACTGCTTCCATGACATCGACCTGGTCGAAGAGGGCGACAGCCGCGCCGAGACGTCGCGTCGCCTTCAGAGCATCGTCGAGTACGCCAAGCAGAAGCAGGCGCAGTCGGGCGTCAAGCTGCTGTGGGGCACGGCGAACCTGTTCTCCAACCCGCGCTACATGAACGGCGCCTCCACGAACCCGGATTTCTCCGTGGTGGCCTACGCGGGCGCCCAGCTCAAGGACGCGCTCGACGCCACCATCGCGTTGAACGGCGAGAACTACGTGTTCTGGGGCGGCCGCGAAGGCTACATGAGCCTGCTGAACACGGACATGAAGCGCGAGAAGGCCCACTTCGCTCGCTTCCTGACCATCGCGCGCGACTACGCGCGCTCGCGCGGGTTCAAGGGCACCTTCTTCATCGAGCCCAAGCCGATGGAGCCCTCCAAGCACCAGTACGACTTCGACGCGGAGACGGTGATCGGGTTCCTGCGCGAGCACGGCCTGGACAAGGACTTCAAGCTCAACCTGGAGACGAACCACGCGACGCTCGCTGGCCACACCATGGATCACGAGATGCAGGTGGCCGCGGACAACGGCATGCTCGGCAGCATCGACGCCAACCGCGGCGACTACCAGAACGCGTGGGACACCGACCAGTTCCCCTACAACATCAACGAGACGGTGGAGATGATGCTCATCCTGCTCCGCTGTGGCGGGTTCCAGGGCGGCGGCGTCAACTTCGACGCCAAGCGTCGTCGTAACTCGACGGATCTGGTCGACACCTTCCACGGGCACATCGGCGGCATGGATGTGTTCGCGCGTTCGCTCCTCATCGCCGACGACCTGATCCGCAAGTCGCCGCTCGAGTCGATGCGCAAGGCGCGTTACGCGTCGTTCGACAACGGCAAGGGCGCGGACTTCGAGCAGGGCAAGCTGACGCTGGAGCAGCTCGCCGAGATCGGCAACGCCGGCGGCGAGGTCAAGCTCACGAGCGGCCAGCAAGAGCTGTACGAGAACATCGTCAATCGCTGGATCCGCTGAGTCGAGCGATCGAGGGAACGACAGCCGGGCGCCGCCGTTGCGGGCCCGGCTGTTTTCTTTGGAGATCTGGAGCACGCCGCAGGGGCGCGGCGCCTACGTTCGACGAACGGCGCGAACCGCGGCGCGCAGCCGGTCGAACGTGCTCTCCAGGACGGCGCGTCGCTCCGCCTTGAAGGACTCGGTCGCGCCGAGCGCGTCGATCTGCGCGTCGTAGGCCGCGAGCACGCGCCGCGCCCACGACTCCACCTGCGCGAGCGGGAGGTGGAGCGCGCGGCAGCGCTCGCCGATCACCGCGAGCACCTCCATCAGCGCGATCTCCCCGTCGACGTCCTCGAACTGGACGTCGCCCTCGCCGAGGCCCTCGTCGATCTGCTCGGCGATGCCGTGGACGAGCCCGGCATAAGCGTCCAGCGCGCCGTCGCTGTCGAAGTTTCCCGATCCCCACGTCCCCATCGGCCCATCACCCCTTCGCGTGCTGCTTGGCCTTCTCCAGGCTCCGCCGGACGGACTCCGCCCATGCGGGGTCCGGCTCGCCCGGCGTCCAGGTCGCCCCCTCGCGGATGGCCTGGGCGACGCGCGCCGCGCGATCCTCGTCGCCGCGCACGCCGGTGGGGAGCCGTCGCGCCGCCTCGTCGCCGGGGATCTCCTCCTGCGTCGTCTCCTGCCGCACGTTCTGGGCGTGCCAGAACGGCCAGACACCGTACACGAACTGGAACTCGCTCTCGGGCGGCGCGAGCTCGAACCGCTCGTCGCGGTACACGACGGGCCACAGGCCCTGGATCACCGCCCCCACCGTGTGAACGAACGGAGGCACGGCGAAGCCGGATTCGAGCACGGAGGCGTCGAACTCCTCCCGGCGCCCCGCCTTGCGGAAGACCTCGACCACCATGGTGCCGCTCCGGTGGACGCTGAGGACACGGCCGAACGCCCACCGCTCGTCCCCGATCGGGATCCCGATCACGCTCCCTGCCGGCACCATGCTCGGGTAGTCAGGCACCTTGCTGTGCTTCGCGGTCGTCTTTGCTTTCGCCATGGATATCCTGTCGACATCGCGCGAGGCCCCTGCCCGCGCTACGTGCATCCTTGCCTCGCGCGCGACGGCCGTATCTCCTCGAGCCGCCGCATCCTCGCCTGGTACTCCGCCTCGAACGCCTGTCCCCGCAGGTCGCTGGCGTCGAGGGCGCGCTCGTGCCGGAAGCTGTTGTAGACGTTGCCGGGAAACTCGCCGATCTGATCGGCGGGGCGCGTCCCGTACCACTCCATGTACGCCTGCTCGTTGCCGCGCGCCTGCCGGAAGGTGAGGTTGTCCTGGATCCGACGCATCTCTCCTCCTTCCGTCGCGAGGCGCTGTCCTGGCGAACTGTGCGCGCTCTGGCGCTCGTCGAAGTCGTTCGTGTAGCCGATGTAGAACGGCTCGTCCTCCCCCTCGCGAAAGAGGCCATAGACGAGGTAGCCCGGCTCATCCAGCCCGACGAGCCCGAGCGGGTCGACCCGCGATGTCGGGCTGCCGTCGAACCCGAAGAGGTGCCCGCCGGCGCGGATCCCGAGCGGATCCGGGCTGCACCACCGCGCCACCTCCGCGTCCCAGGTCCGGAAGCGCGTGCTGTGCAGCCCCGTCTCCTCGTCCGCGTACTGCCCCATCAGGCGGAACGGCGAGGACACCGCCCGTCCGCTCCCGGATCTCCGCGCCGGATCGACGAACGCCTCGGCCACCTGCCCCCACGCCGCGTGCGCCGCCGACCACGCCACCTCCCCGCGCGCGTCGACGAGCTCCTTCGGCGCGCCGACATGGTCGTTGATGTAACTGAACACCTCGCCCTGCTCGGCCTGGAGCAGCGGCACGAAGGTGCCCGGCGCGTGGACGAAGCAGCGCGCGCCGTGGCGCGAGTCGACGTCGGCCGCGAGCACGTCCCGGTCCCAGAGGAACTCCACCGCGTGCTGCGCGTCCCCGCGCGCGTCGAACAGCTCCTTGCGCACGCGCCGCCCGAAGGCGTCGTAGGTGAAGGCCACCCGCTCCCCCGAGGGCAGCTTCACCTCGCGGAGCTGGTCCCGGCAATCCCACGTGTACTGCGTGCGCTCCGCCTCCGGCCCGGCCCCCACCGTCTTCAGGACGCGCCGCCGCCGGCCGTCGTAGGCGTAGCGCGCGCGATCGGTGCGCAGGAGGACGTCGCCCTTGTCGATCTCCCACGCCGGGTCCTCCGCCTCGGCGGGGGCGTGGTCCAGCCCCTGGACGAGCCGCTCGACGTAGCCGGCCGCGTCGTACGAGAAGACCTCCCGGTCCGCACCGCGCTGCGCTTCGAGGAGCTGGCCGATCGGATCGTAGCCGTACGCGGTCGCCCCCCAGCGGCTCTCCGCGATCCCGCTGACCCGCCCGAGCGCGTCCCGCCGCCAGAGCCGCCGCACGGCCATCGCGGGCGCGCCGCCGCCCGGGGCGCGCACGTCCATCCGCTGCTCGATCATCCGGTCCATCGCGTCGTACGCGGTGCGGATCGAGAAGCGCCCCGCGGCGTCCCCGCGCGCCTCCTCCCGCCCGAGCGCGTCGCGCTCCAGCACGAGCTGGAAGCCGTCGTGCTCCACGCCGGCGAGCTGGCCGCGCCCGTCGTAGCGGTAGCGCGTCGTCGCGCCGTCCGGCATCGTGCGCGAGGTGCGGCGCCCGCGCGCGTCGTACGCGTACCGCAGGGTGCGGTCGTCCTGCGTCTCCGCGATCACCCGCCCCAGCGCGTCGCGATCGAAGCGCGTGACGATGCGCTGCCCGGCGTGCTCGAGCGCCGCGCCGAGCAGCCGGCCGGTGCGGTCGCGGTCGAAGCGGATGGCGCCGTCGGAGGAGGTCTCCTCGACGATGTTGCCCAGCGGATCGTGCGAGAACGCGCGGAAGCTCCCGTCCGGATAGTCGATGCGCGACACGCGGCCGCTCGGCGCATGGCGGTAGTCGAGGACGCGGCCGTCGAAGGTGGTCTCGCGGACGACGCGACCCGCGCTGTCGTACGTGAACTCGTACGTCTCGCCCCGGGGATTCTCGACGGCGCGGAGCCTCTCGCGGGTGGTGTACTTGAAGCGCCACACGCGCCCGTCGGCCTGCTCGAGCGCGCGCAGCGAGCCCGTCCCGCCGTAGATGAGCGTGGTTGTCTGCCCGAGCGCGTCGAGGACGCGGCTCGGGTTGCCGAGCGGATCGTACTCGGATCGCGTGAGGGTCCCATCCGGCCGCTGGATGAGCACCGGTTGCCGGAGCCTGTCGTACTGGACGGTGGTGCGCCGCCCCAGCGCATCGGTCCGCGCGACGGGCTCTCCGAGGGGGTCGTACTCGTACCGGGTCCGCTCGCCGCGCGCGTCGATCTTCTCGACGAGGTTGTGCGCGGCGTCGACCGTGAACGACGCGACTCGCCCTTCCTCCCCGTGGATCGCGCGCAGGTGGCCGCGCTCGTCGTACTCGAGGCGAACATGGTGCCGTGACGGGTAGATGACCCCGACGAGCGAGCCGCGCGCGTCGTGATCGTACCGGGTGGCGAGGCCGCCGGGGTCGACCCGCAGCACGGGGTTGTCGCCGTCGTACGACCACGCGGTCACGTTCCCGGCGGGGTCGATCTCCCGGATCTTGCGCCCTCGCTCGTCGTGCTCGTACCGCGTGATCTCGCCCGCGCCGTTGCCCTCGGCGACGACGTACTGGTCGACATCGTACTCCAGCGTCCTGAGCAAGAGCCCTTCCGGCGTCTCCTCCCGCACGACGAGCCCGTCCTCGTTCCAGTGGAGGACGCGCGGCTCCTCGTTGCCCGTCAGCCGCGTGATCCGCCGCTCGAGGTCGACCCGGAGCTCGACCGTGTGCAGCCCGCCGTCGCCCCATGTCTTCTTGCACCAGCCGGTCTCGGGATCGTAGGCGTAATAGAAGCTCACGCCGTTCTTCAGCGTGGTCTTCACCATGCGGTGATCCTCGTCGTAGCCATACTTGTCGGCATGGCCGAGCGCGTCGGTGGCGCTCGCGAGCTCGCCCATCTTCGTGTAGGCGTAATCGACCCACTGCTCGAGGTTGCCCTCGACCCAGACCTCCAGGCGCGCGATCCGGCCGCCGTGGGTCGCCTTGACCCGCACCTCGCGGCCGGCCGTGTCGATGATCCGATGGAGCCGCTCGCCGACATACTCCAGGACGATCGCGTTGCCGTGAGGATCGGAGATCGACCGCAGCAGCGCCCTGCCGCCCGGCGCGGCCGGCGCGAAGCGGCGCGTGAGGCGGGTGTCGTGGCTGTGGACGGTGAACGCGCCGTCCGCGAGGGCGCCGATCGTGAGCCGATCCGCGCGGCGGAAGGCCCGCTGGCCCGGCTCGACGGGCGGCAGGAAGATGTCCCGGCCCTCCTGATCGCGGAGCGTGAGCCCGTCGTCCGTCCGCTCGACCCACTGCTCGAAGCTGTGCACCCACCCGCCGCGGCCGAGCGACGTGCGCTCCAGCGCGCGGGACGAGGAATAGTGGCGCTCCCACACGAGCGGGATCGGCCCGGGAAGGGAGAGATCCACCAGGGCGTCGACGACGCGCCCCGAGGCGACGTCCACCGGGTGCCCGGCCGTCGTGCACTTGCTGCGCGGCGGCGACGAGGCGCTTGTCGCGCTGCGCGTCGCGCCCTTCCGCGCGGCGTCGCCCGCGTCGTCGGCCCCCCGGGTCGCCGCCCGGAGGCCCCGCTCGAGGAGCTCCTTGCCCTTCTTGAACGCCGGCTTCAGCAGCTTGCCCCCGAGCTTCATGAGGAGCGCGCCGCCGAGCTTGAACGCGCCCTCGAACGCGAGATCGATGAGCAGGTCGATCGCGAGCGTCACCGCGCCCATCGCGAAGTCGCCGAAGGTCGGCGTCGTCTGCACCGTGCCCGGGTTGAGCACGAGCGACGTCGGCCATTTGCCCGTGTCCCAGCAATCGGCGTTGAGCGACAGCGGCCCGCCGATGACACAGCACGTGGACTTCTCACCGCAGATCTCGACCGCCCCGCGGGGCAGCCAGCATTTGTGCGATCCGAGCAGGATGTGGAGCGGCGTCAGCGCGTCCAGCGGATCGGGGATGATCCCGAGGTGGGGCCAGAGAAACATGGGCTCGTGCCCGTGCGTGACCGACGGCACTCCATTGAAGAGCACCGTGGGCTGCTGCTTGTCCCCGAGCGTGAACGGGTGAACGAGCGTCAGCTTCCAGAACTTCATCGGCAGCGGCGGGAAGATGTGAAACCCCTGGTGCATCTCGATGCCCACCAGGAGCCAGCCGTTGATGTCGTGGAAGTTGTGCGCCATGCGGCTCTCCGCCTGATTCTACCCGGCCGCCCCGCGTGAAAGAAGCCCAGGGATCCCGGCGGCGTCCGGGCGCGATCGGCGCGGCGACGGTGTCCCCGCGGCGCGATCCGCGCGTCTCTCCCCAGGGCGGCGCGATCCGTACTATCATCGCCCCGGACGGACGCGACGGCCGCGACGGAGACGAGACGCCATGCCCCCTGCCGCACGGATCACCGACATGCACACCTGCCCCAAGGTCGAGCCGGGCCCCGTGCCGCACGTCGGCGGCCCCGTCATCCTCGGGGAGCCCACGGTGCAGATCGGGTTTCAACCCGCGGCCCGCGTCGGCGACAAGCTCACCTGCGTCGGACCGCCGGACTCCGTGTCGCAGGGGGAGAAGAGCGTCCTCATCGGCAACAAGCCCGCGGCGCGGATGGGCGACCCCACGAGCCACGGCGGCGTGATCGTGGCGGGGTGCCCGACCGTGATCATCGGATCGTCGGCGCAGGCGGAGACCCTGAAGACCGATGAGCCGTTCTGCGAGGAGTGCGAGCGCAAGCGCAAGGAGCGCGAAGCACGGCAAGAGCGGCGAGGATAGCCCCCGAGCGCGAGGAGCCCCGGAGCGTCATGCGCAGCCACATCGTCCATCAGGGAGAGTGCCTGTCGTCGATCGCGAAGCGATACGGCTTCGCCGATCCCATGGTCCTCTGGGCCGACGCGGCCAACAAGGAGCTCCACGACCGGCGCGGCGGCGACGCCAACGTGCTCTATCCGGGCGACGTTGTCGTGATCCCCGAGCGCGGCGCGACAGCGCCCGAAGCAGGCGAGAGGAAGGGCGTGCTCTCGCCCGCGCTCGAGACCATCGAGGCCCCGTCGCCGACGAGGAAGCTCCACCTCATCCTCCGCGACGCGCAGGGTCAGCCGCTCGCGCGGCGGGCGTTCTCGCTGGAGGTCGGGGGTGAGACGCTGACCGGGACCACCGACGCCGCGGGGGCGCTCGTCCGCGAGATCCCGGCCGACGCGGCCAGGGCGAGGCTCGACGTGGACAGGTACCGCTGGGAGCTCGACATCGCTCACCTGAACCCGATCGCGAACACGCCCGACGAGGGGTACTCCGGGATCGTCGAGCGGCTCAGGAACCTCGGGTATGTGGCAGATCCGGAGCTCGAGCCGGCGTTGCAGGCGGCGCTGCGCGCGCTGCGGCGGTTCCAGGAGGACTTCGGCCTCCCGGCGACCGGTCATGCCGACGACGACACGAGGGCGGCGCTGGAGGCGGCCCACAAGGGCGAGGTAGCGCCGGCGGCGAGGGAGACGCTCCCCGACGGCGGGGAAGCCGCCCGCGCGGTCGAGGTCGTGGCGGCGCTCCCCGCGACGCCGCCGCTCTGCGCTGCGCTGGTCAGGAAGGCGAAGAAGGCCGGCGCGAACGCGGTGTCGCCCGGGACGCCCAGCGTGCTCAGGCCCGCGCGCAAGGGGACGTGCGAGCTGTGCGCGCGTCACGACGACTGCCTCGACAACGATCACAACGTCCTCCTCGCCGTCGCCGAGATGGCCCGGCGCCTCGACGGCGACGCGGCGGCGTTCCTGGGCGTCATCCACCTCGCGACGGGCCACACCACCTCGCCGCGCGTCAGGAACCCTGGATCGAACGCCGTGGGGCTCCTCCAGCTCACGCCGGGCACCGCCGCGGAGCTCGGCACCTCCGCCGAGGCGCTCGCGGATATGTGCCGGATCGAGCAGATCGAGGTCGCCGAGGCGTACTTCGAGGCGCGGAAGCAGGCCTGTCCAGGGGCCGACTTCCGGGAGGCCCGCGACGTCGCGCTCGCCGTCCTGGAGCCGGCCGGCCTCGATCCGGCCCAGCCGATCCTGGGTGTCTCCGCCGCGATCTGCGATGGCCCCTTCTTCGATGATCCCCGCGCGGGGCGAGTCGAGATCTCCGACGACATGATCGCTCATTTCAAGGCGCACCGGAAGGAAGCGACCGGCCAGACCCTCCGCGCGCACGACGGCCAGCTCCTCGGCGTCGACGAGAAGGCGACCTATTACACGGCGATGAGGGGCGGCGAGGAGATCCGCGTCACGAGGCGCCAGCGCGCCGTCTACAAGCGCAGCTCGGGCCTGGACAGGGACGGCGACGGGTTCGTGACGCGCGACGACTACGGGGCGATCGTCGGCGACCTCATCGCCGGCTGCGCGAAGGAGGCCTGTGACCGGGCGCGCGCGCTGCAGGCCGTGCTACCGCAGGCCTACCAGATCACCGTGCCAGGCGCGCCCGGCGCCGCGAAGAAGGCCTGACGCCCGGCGCCCCCTGCCCTCGCGCCCCCTACGGCGCAGGGCGCAGGGAGTACGCGGCGCGATCGCGAAGTGTTACTCCCCTACTTCCGCGCGTCAGAAATCCTGCCAGGGATCTGCCTCGCGAGCGAAGAGAGATTTCAACGCAAAGAGCGCAAAGACGCAAAGAGCGCAAAGACGCAAAAATGCATAAAATTGTTTCTTGCGCCTTTGCGCCTTTGCGCCTTTGCGCCTTTGCGCCTTTGCGCCTTTGCGCCTTTGCGTTGAAATTCTTCCTCGGCCATTCCTGGCAGGACTTCGGGCGGGCGGAACTACCCCACGGGCGGCACCCGCACCACGGCCTCCACGGGCTCCTCCGGCGCCTCGGCCTTCGGGCCCTCGCCCTTGCCGGCCGACCCGCCCGCGTTGATCTTCACGAGCGTCCCCTTGATGGTCACGCCGGCGCCGTCGATCTGCAGGAACCCCCCGGGTCCCTTCACCGTCACGCCCTGGCCCCCCTCCCCCACCATGTCCTCGCCAGCGACCAGGGTGACCGCCTTGCCCGCGGCCAGCGCATGCGTGCCGCCCACCTTCTCGTGCTGATCCTCCAGCACCGTCAGCGACTGCGCGCCGTCGACCCGCTGCCGGCGGTCCTTCTTCACGTGGGTGTGCAGGGCCTCCTCCACGCGCTCGCGCCGCTTCCCCTTCACGACCTCGTCGACATCCTTGCCGACGAGCCGCTCGTGGAGCCCCTCGGTCCGCTCGATCTCCGCCTTCCTGACCCAGTGCGCGCGCTGGGCGCCCACGAGGAGCGCCCGGTTGGCCCCGGTCACCTCCACGCGGTTCAGCCCCGTCACCTCGGTCCGGTTCACCCCCGTGGTGTCGGTCTCGCTCCCCAGCACCTGCTTTCTTCGATCGCGGCCCACCGTGATCGTCTCGTCGTTCTTCACGAGCGCGCGGAGGTTCTTCTCCGCCTGCAGATAGAACAGCTCGTCTCCGCGCGCGTCGTCGAGCTTGATCTCGTTGAACCCGCCGCCCCCCGGCGAGGACTCGCTCTTCCAGATGCTGATCGTCTTGCTCGCCGGCAGCGCGTAGGGCACCGGCTCGATCGCGTTGTACGCCCGGCCCAGGATCACCGGTTGATCCGGATCACCCTCCAGGAACGTGACGAGCACCTCCTGGCCGACGCGCGGCAGCAGGAACATGCCATGACCGCTCCCGGCCCAGCCCTGGCTCACGCGGATCCACATCGACGCTTCGGGGTCCCTCACCCCCTCCCGGTCCCACGGGAAGTGCACCCGCACCCGGCCGTGCTCGTCGGTGTGGATCTCCTGCCCCGGCGGGCCGACCACCCGCGCGCTCTGCAGGCCGTGAATCCGCGGCTTCGGCGCGCGGAGCGCCGGCGCATAGGGCGCGTCGGCGAAGACAGCGCGGCCGGTCATCTGCCAGACATCGTCGTGGGTGCCCTCCATCGAGAGCGCGGTCACGAGCAGCCTCGGCGCACCCGCGAGGTCCGGGTGCGGGTGGCCGCTCATCGTGAACACCGTCCCCGGCCGCAGGTCCGGCGTGTTCGTCGAGAAGCCGACCGCGAGCCGCCCCGCGCGCTCGCCCTCGAGCGCGCGCGCCGCGCGGCCCTGCGCGTACGCGACGTCGTGGCGCGCGAACCCCTTCGCGTCGGCCACGGGCGTCCCGCCAGGCTTGCCCGTCTCCACGAGCGCGCCGCCCGGCAGATAGCGATACTGCTCGTACCGGTCCTCCGGTGAGCCGGCCGCCGGCGCCTCGCCGGTGACAGGCAGGCCGGGGTTCCGGAAATCGAAATCGCGGAGCGTGTACGCCCCCGGACGCACCTCGTGGACCAGCGAGACGCCGAACATGCGCTCCAGCTCCAGCGGCGCGCTCGGGCTGTTCAGGAACGGGATCGACGCCGGCCGCGCCGCCTGGTCGTTCAGCCGATCGCTCAGCAAGAGCCGCGAGCCGCCCTCGTCCTCCGGGAACGCATAGGCGATCCCCGCCTCCTCGAGCAGCCGGCTGAAGAAGTCGAAGTCGGACTCGCCATACTGCACCTTCGCCTCGAGCCGCGGATACCGCCCGCGGTCGATCTCCCAGGCGTGATCGATGCCCCATTCGCCGAGCAGAGCATCGATGATGTCCGGGATCGCGAGGTGCTGGAAGATGCGGTTGTTCGTGCGCTGCGTGAGGAGCCACAGCGCGGGGACGAGGTGAATCGCGTAGAGCGACAGGCCGCCGGGCTCGACCTCCACGAGCTCCATGTGGCGCACGATGCCCGAGAAGCGCCGCGCCGCGCTGGAGAACGCGTGGCCCGGGTCGGCGAGGAACGCCGCGGGCGCGCCCACGATGGCCGAGAGGTCGATCGACGGGTCGGGGCTCCGCGCCCAGACGGTCGCGCTGAAGAGCGTCGATATCGCCTCCTCGACGGCGAAGCGGCGCACCGAGAGCGACGGATCGAGGCGATCGAACGTGAGCTCGAGGACGGGCATCGGCGGACCTCCCTGGGACCCCGGCGGCCGGGGCGCGGCGTCACTTGCGCGAGGCATTGAAATAGACGCTCCGCTGGCGCACCGGCGGCCTCGGGCGGCCCTCGTACCAGTCGACCAGGTTGTCGATCGGGTTCTCCAGCCAGTCGTTCAGCTTGTTGAGCTTGTCCATCGGCCGGTCGAGGAACGTCGTCGGCCCGAACTCGTCGAGCTGATCGTGGATGTACTTCGCCTTGAGGTACATCCACGACTTCAGCATCGCCCGCGTCACCGAGAGCTCCTTGTACTCGTCGTTCGCCAGCGCCTGGATGTACCTGTCGCCCAGGATCGGCTTGCGGTCGGCGCGGTACCGGTTGTAGGCAGTCCGCAGATCCCCCGGGACGACGGTGAACGCCGCGGGCAGGCCCGAGAGCGCCGAGAGCGGGACCCCCTTCTGCAAGCTCCGCCTGTGCATGTCCTCGAGCGGGATGTGCGCGAGGTGCACCAGCTTGCCCTGCTCGCCCGGCCCGTAGCCGCCGCCCACGTCGGCATGCGCCCCCGGATACGGGATCTCCTCCATGTTCTTCGGCAGCGGCTCCTCGCCGCCGACGGCGTTGACGAGCCGCCGCCATGCGCTCTTGCCCTTGATCGACTGGACCGAGAAGAAGCTCCGCCGCTCGTCCTCCGCGATGTAATGGGTCGTCCACGCGACCCAGCCCGCGTCGACGTTGAAGTCGTACTCGACGTCCAGGTCCTTGCCCGCCACCGTGAAGGATCCGACCGTGTCGAAGACACCGAGGAACCACACCTTGAGGCCGCCGAGCGGCGGATAGACCTTCACCGGCACGAGCACCGTCCCCGACACCGAGTTCCCCATCGCGATGTAGTCGGTGCGGGGCGTCGCGTGCGTGTTGTTCACGCGGAACTTCTTGACATTATTGACAAAATCGCGCGCCAGCGCGGCGCCGCGGCTGAAGCCGTAGACGTCGATGATCTTCTCGACGGCGAGGTGGTTCTTCCCGCGGTTGAAGAACTCGTTGAGCTGCTCTCGGCCCCAGTCGATGCGCTTGCGGCCGCCGAGGCCCATGCCGCCGCCGAGGATGTCCTCGGCCTTCTGGCCGAGCGCGCCGGACTTCACCTCGGAGCCGACGCCGATGTGGTACGCGGACGTCTGCACCGTGCCCTGGCGCTTGTACAGCTTGAAGAGCTTGGCGACGTTCGTCGGGTTCTTCCGGGCCCAGTCGACGAACATGTTGTTGCCGGTGCCGTCGAAGAACACGCCGATCCGGATGCGCCCCGCCGGGCAGCGCTCGGTGCCGGACGGGGGCTCGTTCGGGAGCGCGCTCGCGCACATCTGGTTGTAGCTCGCCTTGGTCTGCGCCGGGGTGCCGCCGCTCAGCGGCTCGTTGGCATCGATGCTCTTGCCCTTCATGCGCCCTCCAGAACCTCAGCCCTGCCCACCGCCGCCGTCCGCCTCGTCGGCGTGCGCGCGCGCCCAGTACGCGACGGGGTCGCACATCCGCGCGGCCTCCTCCCACTCGTCCTCGGTGAGGTGCGCGAGGAGGGCCTCCACCCGCTCGTCCGGCGGGATCGAGGCGTCCGCGAGGACGCGCGCCGCGGCCGGGTGCTCGTCGAACGCCGGGCAGATCTCGATCATGTGCGCCACGAAGACCGTGAGGCTCGACTCCCACGTGAGCCCGTGGCCGCGCCCGCGCGCGAGCCCGTGCCGGACGCGAAAGCGCAGCTCGTCGTCCGACAGGCGCTCGGTCGCGACCCCGTGAAAGCGCCGGAGATGCCCCACCGTCCGGTCCACGAACGCGGGATCCCCGGCCTCGCTCCGCTGGCGGCGCTTCACCTTCAACATGGCTTACCCCCGGGGCGCGCGTGGCGCAGGACGTCCAGATCCTCGCTCTCCATGAAGATCTCGCGGATCTCGCCGAAGAGATCGCCCTTCTGGAGCGGCGTGCACGTCGGCACGAAGGCGCGGAGGACGCCGGGGTCGTAGAAGCGGAAATAGAGCCGGTCGCCTGTCTCGTCCTCCTCGACCATCAAGAAGCGGCGGAGGTGGCGCCGCACCTCGCGGAAGGGCAGCGGGCACGAGAGGAAGATCCCCCATCGCTTGCCCCAGCCCTCGTCGACGAGCCGCTCGAGGAGGCCGCCGTCGCCGCCGTCGACCTCGATCGGCGACAGCCGGACGAGGTACGGGGCCACGTCCGCGAGCGACTCGCCCTCGAGGCCCTCGTACAGCGACCGGTACGGCGCCACCGACTCGCGCAGGAGCACGAGGATCCGCGCGCTCCGCGCCGCGTCGAGCACCGCGTAGAGCGGCCCCGGCGCGCGGCGCAGCCGGTCCTTCGCGACCCGCCGGCAGTACGCGCGCTGCTCCGCGGCGCGCGCCGCGAGCTGCCGCCGGAATGGCGCGTCGAACGGCGCGTCCGGCGCGTCCGGGTCGATCTCGTCCTCGTCCTCGCCGTCGGGCGGGGTCGCCGCCTCGAGGTACGCCATGAGATCGGTCCCGCCCGCGCGGATCCAGGCGCCGTTCTCGAGCTCCGCCTCGGCCACGGGCTCGCCGCCGACCAGCGTCCCCCGCGCGCTGCCGAGGTCCCTCAGGCGGAGCACGGCGCCGTCCCAGCGCACCTCGAAATGGAGCGCCGACATCTGCGCGTCCCCCGGGATCGCGAGATCCGCCCGGTCGACGCGGCCGACGCGCAGCCGCCCGCCCGGCGCGATCGCCGCCTTCTGCCCCTTCATCGGCCCGTGACGGACCTCGATGATCGCGCGCTGCAC
Source organism: Sorangium sp. So ce406 (assembly GCF_051474675.1). Lineage (NCBI taxonomy): Bacteria > Pseudomonadati > Myxococcota > Polyangiales > Polyangiaceae > Sorangium > Sorangium sp. So ce406. The sequence continues at coordinate 5,816,249 of NZ_CP150340.1, forward strand.
AGGCACCTTACTGCGCGATCCCCGTGATCGCGACGTCCTCGGGCTCCGGCTTCACCGGCGCGACCACCACCGCCTCCTTCGCCTCCTCCGGGGCCTCGGGCTGCGCGCCCGCGCCGGACCCGGCCGATCCACCGCTGTTGATCTTCACGAGATCGCCCTGGATCGTCACCCCCTGGGCGTCGATGCGGATGAACCCGCCCGGGCCCTTCAGCGTGAGATCCTTCGCCGCCTCGATCACGAGCGCCGTGCCCGCCTTGAGGTGGATCTGCTTGCCCGCCTCGAGCGCGTGATTCTTCGCGATCTTCTCGTGCCGGTCCTTCCCGACGGTCAGCGACTGCTTGCCGTCGATCTGCTCGTTGCGCTTGCCCTGCACGCGGAGGTGGCAGTCGCCCTCGACGCGCTCGCGCTTCACCTGCCGGATCACGATGTCCTGATCCTCGCCGACGAGGATCGCGACGCCGCCGTCCGTGCGCTCGATCTCGTCGCCGATCACGAGCTTCTCGTGCGATCCGCCGACCACGGTGACCCGGTTCACGCCGGTGATCTCGGTGCGGTTCACGCCGGTGACCTCGGTGCGGTTCGCCCCGGTGGTCTCGGTCTCGTTGCGCACGACGAGCTTCTGCCGGTCGTGGCCCACCGTGATCGCCTCGTCGTTCTTCACGAGCTTGCGGAGGTTCTTCTGGGCCTGCAGATAGACGAGCTCCCTGCCCTCCAGGTCCTCGAACATGATCTCGTTGAAGCCGTTCGAGCCCGGCGACGAGTCGCTCTTCCACGTGCTCCGGGTCTTGTGATCAGGCAGCTTGTACGGCACCTTCTGCGTGGCGTTGAACACGCAGCCGACGATGACGGGCTGATCCGGATCGCCGTCGAGGAAGCCGACGAGGACCTCCTGGCCGATGCGCGGGATCACGATCATGCCGTATCCGGTGCCCGCCCAGCCCTGGCTGGCGCGGATCCACGAGGAGCTGCCGTCGTCGAGCCGGCCCTCGCGATCCCAGGGGAACTGCACGCGGACGCGGCCGAACTCGTCGACGTGGATCTCCTGGCCGGCGGGGCCGACCACGGTCGCGCTCTGCACGCCCTCCACGCGCGGCTTCGGCGTCCGCTGCGGGGGCAGATACGGCACGTCCGTGAACACGGCCTGCGCGGACATCCGCCACTCCCGCGTCGGGTCGCCCTCCACCGCGCACTCGCTGACGAGCAGCGTCGCCGCCTCGTTGAGCTCGGCGTGGGGGTGGTTCTCGAACGAGCAGATCGACCCCGGCAGGAGATCGATCGCGTTCGTCTCGAACGACACGAGCCGCTTGCCGGCGCGCGCGCCCAGCAGGAGCCGCTCGGCGCGCGCCTTGCCAAACGCCTGGTCGTACCGCGCCACACCCCTGTCGTCCGCGACCGGGGTGCCGCCGCCCTTGCCCGTCTCGACGAGGAACGCCCCGGGCTCGTACCGGTACTGCTCCAGCCGGCTCTCCGGCTCCGGCGATCGCGGCGCCTCGCCGAAGAGCGGATAGGCCGGGTTGCGGAAGTCGTGGTCGCGGAGCGTGAGCGCGCCGGGCCGGACCTCGTGGGCGAGGCGCACGCGGGTGACGAACTCCGTCTCGGTGACCTGGTTCGGGCTGTCCACGAAGCGCAGCGGGCCGCCGGCGCGCGGCGCCTCGGCGTGGGGACGGTCCACGAGCGTGAGCGCGGAGCCGCCGGCCTCGTCGTTCGCGAACACGAACGCGATGCCCGCCTCCTCGAGGAGGCGGCTCAGGAAGGCGTGGTCGGTCTCGCCGTACTGCACCTTGTACTCGAGCTTCGGGTACTGGCCGCGGTTGATCTTCCAGACAGGCTCGATCGACCACTCGGCGAGGAGCCTGTCGACGATGTCCGGTATCGTGAGGTGCTGGTAGATTCGATGGTTGCGGCGCTGGGTGAGCAGCCACAGCGCGGGGACGATGCGCAGGTGGTACGTCGATACCTCGAGGGCGCTGCCCGTCGTCTCGACGCCCTGGGCCTGCTCGATGTTGCTGACGATGCCCGCCCAGAGGCGCGCGCCCCCGCCGAGGACGGAGCGGACGCCGCTCGCGGCGCGCAGCGACGCGGGCTGCCCGACGATGGCCTGGAGATCGAGCGAGTGGCTCTCCGACCGGGCGACGACGGAGACGGTGAACAGCGTGGAGATCGCCTCGTGGACGCGGAACCGATGGACGGAGAGCGAGTCCTCTCCGCACGCGAACGAGAGCTCCAGGTGCGGCATGCGCGGATCCTCAGGTGATGGTTCGTCGTTCGTTCGTCATCGTTCAGCGGCGCGAAGGCAGCGGCGCCACGCGGGCCAGCGCGAGCACGCGCAGGGCGATGGGGTGAGACTCGTGCTGGTCCACCTGGAGGTGCAGCTCGGCGAGGATCCGGGCCCGGAAGCGCTGGTACAGCGGGAGCTGCTGCGCCAGGGCCTCGGGGAGATAGGCCGGGATCGGCTGCGATGAGCCGGGTGCCTGGAGGAGCGCGCGCAGGTGCGGGCCGCCGAAGACGGGGCGCCGCTGGTACTGCCGCTGATCGAGGAGCGCGCGCTCGGTCTGCGCCTTGAGGTAGCCGGCGGGGGCGACGCGCTTGCCCTCGAAGGCCTCCTTGATCCGCGTCGTCAGGCCCTCGGCGACCGCCGGGGAGGTGCGGAGCTCCGGCAGCTTGAGGAACTCCTGCGCGGGCGCGACAGCGGCCCTGAGCTGCTCGTCGCTGCCCACGAGCGGCGTCGCCGCGGTGACCGTAGCCTTCAGGGTCTCGAGCTCGTCGAAGCCGAAGATCAGCTCGCCGGCGACGAGGCAGACCGGCGGGACGAACTTGCCGCCGTCGCGCACCGCCTCGATGACGGCGTCCTGCGCGCCGTCGGCGTCCGTCGCGCCGGCGCGGGCGATGATCTCGAAGACCTCGCGGTGATCCTCGACCGCCATCGGATCCTTCGCGAGCGCCGGCTCGTCCGCCTCGCGATCGAGCGGGCGCTCGTCGAGCTCCTCGAGCAGCGGGCGGAAGGCGGGCTGCCGGCGGACGCGCGGGACGCTCTCCGGGTCGAACCAGATCAGGTGGACGATCTCGGGAAGGCCGGAGCGCGCCGCGGCGGCGCCTCGCGCGGCCGGCGTCCGGGCCGGCGCCGAAGCGGGGGCCGGCGCGGCGGGCGCCGGATCAGGCCGCGACGCCGCGGCGACCGCGGAGGAGCCGATCGTGGACGGGGGCGCGGCGGCGGCGTGCGCGGCGCCAGCCGCCCAGGGGCTCTCGACGGGCGGCGGAGCGACGACGGCGGGCCGCGGGACGACCGCGGGCGGCGGGACCGAGGCTGGCGCGACAGCGGGCGGCGCGGCGGCGGGCGGGGCCGCCGCGGGCGCGGCCGCGACTGCGGGCGGCGTCGCGACGGGCGGCGCGGAGGTGATCACGGGCGCGGCGGGCTGGGACGGGAGCGCGGTGCGGTCGGCGGCGGCGTCGCGACGGGCGGGCGGCGGCGCGGGCGCGGCGACGAACGGCATGCCGGCGAGGCGCAGGGACGCGGCCTGCGAGGACGGCGGCGGGGCGCTCGCCGCGACGACGAACGGGAGCGCCACGCCGCCGGCCCCGGTGGTCGGCACCGTCTCCCCCAGCCCGCTCGCGGGCATGTCCGTGCGGCCGACGCGGTCGCCGCGGCGCGCGGACCGGGCGCCGGCGCTGCTCGGCGCGGGCGAGGAAGGCGCCTCGCGCCCCTCCCCCGGATCGCTGTCGCGCCGCACCGGCGCGCTCGGCGCGTTGAACAGGGCGCTCACCGGCGCGCTCACCAGGCTGACGCGCACCGCGCCCGCCTCGTGCGGGTGCGCGAGCGGGATCTGCCCGCGCCAGGTGAGCGCGCAGAGGGCGCGATCCGTGTGGATCCACAGGAGATCCGGCCGCAGCGCCACCGGCTGCGCGGCCTGCCCCGGGCGCTCCACGAACGCCTGCGGGCGCTCGCCGGCGAGGCGCGTGGTGAGGCGGGGGAGCTCGGGGTGGAGGTTCTCGAGCACGATGCGCTCGTCGCCGCGCAGCGCGGCGACCTGCTGGTCGGGCGGCGCCGCGTTGAAGTACGACGCGTCGAGGTCGGCCGGGAGCGGGCTGCGCTGCCACTCGCCCGACGCGAACGCCGCGGCGTGGCGCCCCAGCCTGGACCGCCGCGCCGGCCAGGACGGGGCGATCGGGCCGAAGCCGACCGGCTCGATGACGTCCTCCGGGCCGGAGATCACGGTGCCCGGCGGCACGAGGTTCGGGAGCCGGTGCGCGCCGTAGGCGTCGCGCGCGCCGGGGGCGATCCCGACGGCGTTCGCCGCGTCGGCGCCCCGGGCGGCGCGCTCCCAGAGGAGCGGCATCCGCGCGAACGGCTGCCCCTCGCGGAGCGCGCCCTCCTTGGTGAAGGTCCGGTCGCAGAAGACCTCGATCGGCTTGTCGATCTCGCCGACCGAGAGCCGCGCGACGAGCGAGCGGACGGGCGCCTGACCCGGCGCGAAGGCGTGGCCCACGAGCACGACGTCCGCGCGCGGGCGGATCGGGACGATGTCGGTCGAGGCGTACAGGCTGAAGGCCGGATCGTCGCGCCAGTGCGCGTCGGCCTCGCGCAGCGGCTCCTGCTCGGGCGCGAGCGGCGACTCGCCCGGCCGCAGCGCGAACGTGGTCTTGCAGGCGAACGTGAGCATCCACGCATCCGGGCGCGGCTGCCACAGCAGCGAGGCGACCGGGAGCGGGCCCAGGGCAAGGACCTCCATCGAGGCGAGCATACACAAGATGTGTCCAGGACGTCGATTTCTGCTCGACGAGGTGTTTACGCCGCCGTGATTGCGCCATGCGTCGAATGCGCACGACCGCGTGGCACGTCGTTCAGGGGCGAAGTTGCGGTGCCGGACCGCGACACCGGACCTATGCCGGCGGGGACTCCGGGGTCATCTCGACCGTCGGCTCGTCGCCGAGCAGAGGTCGCGCCGACTCGCGCGCCCCCAGCGTGTAGACCGCGGTCGTCTCCGCCCTCGGCCAGATGCTTCGCGCGCCGGCGCCGTCGAACGTGAACTCCCCACGCGCAGCCCGGCAGACCGCCTCATCCACGAGGATCTCTCCGGGCAGCGCCGCACGGGCGAGGTGCGAGGCGGCGTTCACGGCCTCACCAAGCACTGTGTACCCGAGCCGGGCGCATGCGTGCGAGCCGATCTCCGCGGCGAGGACGCTGCCCGTCGAGATACCGGTGCACACCCCTTGAGCGTAGGGCGAGTCCTTGCCCGTACGCCGAGCGATCGTCGCGAGCTGCTCACGCACGGCCGTGCAGGCCCTGAGCGCCCGCTCGAGGTGCTCCGGCCCGTGGAACACCGCCATCACGGCGTCACCAACGAACTTGTCGACGACGCCGCCTTGCGCCAGGAGCTCCGGGACGATCACCTCGAAATTGGCGTTGAGCAGCCGCGTCGCCTCCGCCGGCGGCTTCTCCTGCGTGACGCGGGTGAACCGGAATACATCGATGAACGCGACGGTCGCCTCCAGCGCCTCGCTCGCGGCCGCGCCCGCAGGTCCGAGCGTCCGGAGCCGCTCGACGAGGGTCGCGTTCGTGAACTTCCGCAGCACGTCGTTCTCCTCGTTCGCCCGGGCCTTCTGCCGCTGCTGCTCCACGGAGCGCAGGGTCTTCTCGAACGTCATCTCCAGGTCATCGAAGTCGATCGGCTTGCAGAGGAAATCGAACGCGCCCCGGTTCATGGCCCGACGGATGTTGGCCATGTCGCCGTACGCGGACACGATCACCGTCCTCGCGAGCGGATTCACCTCAGGGATGTGCTCGAGCAGGGTGAGCCCGTCCATGACGGGCATGTTGATGTCCGCGACGACGACATCGACGTCCGGGTGTCGCCGGAGCGCGTCGAGCGCGAGCTCCCCGTTGTCGGCAAAGATGAGCTGGTATGCTGCGCCTCTCTTGTGTCGCCGGAAGTGCAGCTCCAGCAGGAGCTGGACGTCGGGCTCGTCATCGACGACGAGGATCTTGGCGCGCCTCCTTCCCGCGTCGCACACCGCGGCGAACGCCGCGCAGAGCTCGCGGGACGACTGGAACCTCCGGGTCCGATCCTTCGCCAGGGCGCGCTCGAAGAAGCCGTCGAAGCCGGGGAGAAGGGCGGCGTCGAGCGATGACGGCGGCGGGAACGCGTCGGTGCAGATGCGGATGAGGAGCCGTACCTGGTCCTCCGAAGAGAACGGGAGGTGACCGGTGAGGGCGCGGTAAGCGATGACGCCGAGCGACCATAGATCGCCCAGGGGGTGGGGCACCGCGCCCCGGACCTGCTCCGGGCTCATGTACGGCGGTGTTGCGAAGCGCGATCCGGGCCAGTCCCGCCCCTCGAACAGCCTCCATCCCACGCCGAAATCGAGGATCTTCACCGTCTCGCCCGACGTGCCCCGCGCGAGGAAGACGTTCGCCGGCTTGAGATCGCAGTGGACGATGCCCTCCGCGCTCGCGGCCTCGAGGCCCGCGCTGATCTGCCGGATCATCGACAGCACGGACGCCGCCGGGAGCCGCCCCTCGCGATCCAGCCTGCTCTCGAGGTCCTCCCCTTCGAGCAACTCCATGACGATGTACGGCGATCCTCCGTCGATGCCGTAATCGTGGACCTGGACGATGTGCTCGTTCCGGAGGCGGGCGACCGTGGTCGCCTCCTGCTCGAAGCTGCGTCGCGCCGCATAGGAGACGGCGTTCTCGGGCATCATCAGCTTCACGGCCACCGGCCGGCGCAGCATCTGATCGAACGCCTCCCAGACGACGCCCATGCCGCCGCGGCCGATCTCGCGCTTCAGCGCGTACCTCCCGCCGATCGTGCGATCCTTGATGAAGAACATTGCCTACGTCCGCGCGCGCGTTGCGCCCACTCGCACCAAGCCGACGAAGCGCCTCGAGGGAAACCCGGAGCCCATTCTACGCTAACGAGGTCCGCGGGCCGCTTCGCCGTACGCGCTCACGCGCGGAAGCGAGATGCAGAAGGTGGTTGAACGTCGCTCCTCGCTCTCCACCGTCATCTGCCCGCGGTGGCCCTGCACGACGATATCGTAGGACAGCGACAGGCCGAGGCCGGTACCCTGTCCGGCGGGCTTCGTCGTGAAGAACGGCTCGAAGAGCTTGTCGCGGTGCTCGCGCGGCACGCCCGGCCCGTTGTCCTCTACGCAGATCTCCACGAGGTTCCCGCGGGAGCGCGTGCGCACGGTCACCCTGGGCACGTAGGAGCGCCCCTCGGCGATGCGCCTCTGGCGGACCGCGTAGAGGGCGTTGCTCAGCAGGTTCAGCACCACCTGCCCGATCTCCGGCGCGACGAGCTCTACCAGCCCGACCGCCTCGTCGTAATCGCGCTGGAGGTGGACCTCCGGCTCGTCGCCGAGGCCGCGTAGCCCGGGCAGCGAGAGCTTGACGTACTCCTCGATCAGCGCGTTCAGCTCCACCGGCTTCCGCTCGCCCGTACGGACACGCGAGAGCTCGAGCATCGAACGCACGATGCCGTCCGCCCGCTTGCCGTGCTCGAGGATCTTCTGCGTGCTCGTGCGCAGGTCGTTCAACGTCTCGCTCACCTCCGCGACGCGGAGCTCGGGATCGGCGGCGTCGTCGAGCAGCTCGTCGCACAGCTCGCTGGCGAGCTCGCTGAAGTTGTTGATGAAGTTGAGCGGGTTCTTGATCTCGTGCGCGATCCCGGCGGTGAGCTTCCCGAGGGCGGCCAGCTTCTCCTGGTGCACGAGCTGCGTCTGGGCGGCGCGGAGGTGCTTCAGCGTGTCTTCCAGGTCGAGGTTCTTCTGCCGGAGCTCGTCCGTCCGTTGTGCGACCTTCTGCTCCAGGTTGGTGTAGAGGCGCGCGTTCTCGATCGAGATCGCGACCTGCGACGACAGGAGGCGCAGCACCTCGATCCGCTCCGGCGTGAAGGCGCCGGTCGTCAGGTTGTTCTCGAGGTAGAGCAGGCCGAGCTGCCCCTGCCGGCCCAACGGGGTGCACAGGATCGACTTCGGTTGTTGCCGGAGGACGTACGGATCTCGGGTAAACAGGCCCTCTTGGGACGCGTCGTCGAGGACGACGTCCCGCATGGTGCGATGAACGTAGTGCACCACGGACAGCGCGAGATCCGGGCAGCGCTCGACCGGCATCGACTGCAGCACGACGACCTCGGCCTGGTCCGTCGCGCCCGCGGCCTCGACGACGAGCCGCTCGCCGTCGATCAGGATGAGGAACCCGCGCTGCGCGCCGGCGTTCTCGACGACGATCTGCATGACCTGCCGCAGCAGCTCGCTCAGGACGAGCGCGCCCGACAGGATCTGGGAGGCCTTGAACACGGAGGTGAGGTCCAGGCGCATCGAATGCGGGATCTCGATCTGCTCGGAAGGATGCTTCTCCGCGCTCCTGCCGGCGGGCCGCGCCAGCAGGTCGCCGTGTTGCTGGTCGAGGTGCGCGACCTTCGTCGTCGCCCCCCAGGAGAGATACAGGTAGCGAGCCTCCTCCAGGTAACCCTGGGCGACGCGGTTCTGCCCGCGCGCGCGGTAGAAGCGGGCCGCGCGCTCGTTCGCCAGCGCCGCGTGCTGAACGAAGCCGTGCTCCTGCGCTTGCGCGATCGCCTGATCATAGAGCTTCGATGCGCGGGCCGCGTCGCCCTCGAGGCGGGCCGCCTCCGCCTCGACCAGCGCATGCTTGAACGACGCTGTCTGAGGGCTATGGACGGCCCACCGCTTGAGCGTGCTCCGCGCGCGCTTCAGGACCTCGAGGTGGCTCTTCCGCTTGCTCCTGGGGGCGGTGGGGTAGGCTGCGGCGACGGCGAGCGCGTGGAAGAACGCGTGATACGCGGCGGCATAGAGGCTCGGCCCGATGTAGTGCGGGTGCTCCCTCAGGAGCGTCTCGGCCATCGCGACCGCCAGATCGTAGCGATCGAGCAGGTAGGCGGCCTGCAGGTGCAGCGCGTAGAACGTGTCCGGCCCCTGGACTCTCCCCGTCAGATCGCACACGAACTCGGCATCGCTCACGGCAGACGGCTCGGCCTCCCGGAGGAGGGAGGACCAGCGCTGCACCGCCTTGGCGTTCTGGATCGTCCCCGGGGCTCCGATGCGCACCCCGAAGTCGAGGAGGCGCCGCGCCTCCAGCGCGATCTCGGGCAAGGGCGTGCCGAGGAGAGACATCATCGTGAGCCGCACGTTCGCGCAGAAGCCCGCCTGGATGATGTCGCCCGCCTCCAGGCCGCATTTCACGCCCTGCTCCAGATGGTCGATACTCGCCCGCGCGCGCGTCGTGAAATGGGACAGGAAGCACGCGATGATGAACAGCGTCTTGCTCGTCACCGCGGGGTCGTCGAAGCGCCGGGTCAGATCCAGGGCGAGCTTCCCGAACGCAGCGCCGGCGCGTGGCCGGCGGAACATCGAGCTCTGGATGACGCCGTAGAACGCGTACCCGAACGAGGACGTCGACGTATTGCCGTAGAGCAGCGAGAGGTGGACGGTCTTGAGCATCAAGAGGGCCACCAGCTTCTCGCGCTTCTGCAGGTACACCGGAAACCAGAGATTGGTGAGCAGCCGCATCGCCGCCCGGGTCTCCGGGTTCATGCGATCCGGCAGCGCCGCGAGGCTCTCGACGCTCTTGCCGGCGAGACCCCACTGCACCTTCGCGAGCTCCAGCCCCACCTGGGCCGCGCTCGGCTCGGCCGGCAGCTCGAAGCCGAGCAGCCGGAGCGCGGTGAGCCCGGCGTCGATCGCCTTGTCCTGCTCGCCCAGGTGCAGGAGGAGCGTCATGTGGGTCGTGTGGAGGGTGACCCGATCCATGCGCGTCCGGGCGCGCTCCTTGAGGGTGTCGAAGCGCCGTCCTGCTTCCGTGAGGCGCGCGGTCAAGTACTCGCACTCGGCCCGCTGGAGCTGGAGCGCGAACATCCGATCGTAATCGGTGGTCCAGGCGTCCTCGTCGAGCAGCGCTGTCCCCGCGATCAGGAAGCGCAGGGCCGCCTCGTACGCGCTCGACGCCTTCGCCCTGCGCCCGGCCGACAGGTTCAGCGACGCGAGCTCGCGCCGTTCCTCGGCGTCGACCACGTGCGCCGCGCCCGCGTTGAGGTGGCTGACCATCTCGAACAGGCTCTCCTCCCTGCGCTCGGCGCCGTAGCGTCGGAGCATGAGCCGCCCAACGCGGGCGTGGATCTCCTCGCGCCTCCTCGCGTCCAGCAGGGAGTAGGCAGCCTGCCGCACCCGGTCGTGGACGAAGGCGTAGGGCACCCGCACGTCCTCCAGCGCGGCGGCGTCCTCCGGTCCGGCGTCCTGGAGCAGGAGATAGGCGCTGCCCTCCGGCATGATGAGCCCCTCGTCCACCGCCTCCCAGAGCAGGGCCGCGGCCTCCCCGGGCGTCTTGTCGCCGGCCAGGGCGACCAGGTTGAGATCGAAGCGGTCGCCGAGGCACGCCGCGAGCTTCACCATCTCCTCGGTCTCGGGCCGCAGCTTCTGGATCTTGCGGATCATGAGGTTGACGACGTTGTCCGCGACGGGCGCGGCCCGGATGTCCTCGATCCGCCACGTCCACGGGTCCTCGTCCGGCCGATCGACGGAGGCCTCGGGGTTGAAGACCAGCAGTCCGGCGTCGTGCAGCTCCTTCAGCAGCTCGCGCACGAAGAACGGGTTGCCCTCCGTCTTGCCGTGGAGAAGATCCGCGAGCGGGGCGACGCGCGCCTCCGGGCGGGCAAGGGTGTCGGACAGGAGCCCGGTCAGCTCGGCGGGCGAGAGCGGCCGGAGCGACAGGCGGGTGAGCGGCTTTCCGGCCTTCTCGAGCTTCTCCAGGAGCAGCGACAGGGCGTGATCTGCCTCGACCTCGTTGTCGCGGTAGGCGCCGATGAGCAAGATGTACTGGTTGTGCCGCTCCAGCATCATATCCTGGAGCAAGCTCAGCGAGGCCGAGTCCGCCCACTGGAGGTCGTCCAGGAAGACGGCGAGCGGATGCTCCTTCTGCGCGAAGACCCCGATGAACTGATGGAAGGCGAGCCTCAGTCGGTTCTGCGACTCCGCGGGCCCGAGCGCCGGCACCGGGGATTGAGGGCCCATGATGACCCCCACCTCCGGGATCAGGTCGATGATGACCTGGCCGACCCCCCCCAGCGCCTCGCGGAGCTGCTCTCTCCACCGGGCGACCCGCGCCTCGTCCTCGGTCAGGACCTGGCGAGCGAGGCTCTGGAACGCCTGGAGGAGCGACGAGTACGGCAGCTCGCGCTCGAGCTGATCGAACTTGCCGGAGATGAAGTAGCCGCGCCGCTCGACGACGGGCTTCTGGATCTCATGGACCAGCGTCGACTTGCCGATCCCCGCATACCCCTCCACGACGACCATCTCCGAGCTGCCCTCGCTGGCGCGCTCGAAGGCGGCGAGCAGGGCTTCCCGCTCCGCCCCGCGCCCGTAGAGCTTCTGGGGGGGCTGGAGCGTCGACGCCGTGTCGTCGCGCCCGAGCTCGAACGGCGCGACACCGCCCCCGCTCCTCCACTGCTCGAGGCAGCGCTCCAGATCCCGACGCAGCCCGCGCCCGGTCTGGTAACGCTCCTCCGCGGTCTTGGCGAGGAGCTTCATCACCATCCGGGACAGCCCCTCGGGCGCCGTGGCGCTCACCGTGTGCGGAGGGGCGGGCCTCCTCGCGATATGGGAGTGGACGAGCTCCATCGGATCCGTCGAAGCGAAGGGGAGCCGCCCGACGAGCCGCTCGTAGAGGCAGATGCCCAGCGAATAGAAGTCCGAGCGATGATCGATCGCGCGGTTCATCCGTCCCGTCTGCTCCGGCGACATGTACGCGAGCAGCCCCTCGACCGAAGCTGGACTGAACTCGGCCTGGCTCTGGCGCAACGGCTGCGAGGCGACCCCGAAGTTGGTCAGCTTGGCAGCGCCGGTGCGCGGCTCGAAGTAGATGCTGCCTGCATGGATATCCTTGTGGACGATCCTCTGCTTGTGGAGCTCGCCGAGGGTGTCCGCGATCTGGATCGCCAGGCGCAGCAGCGCGTCGATGTCGATCGCGCCGTGGGCGAACGCGGAGAGCGGCAGGCCTCCGAAGTCCTCCTGCACCAGCACCAGGCGGCCCTGGTAGCTCTCGAGCGCGTGGGGAGCGAGGATGCCCGGGAGGGAGAGGGCGCTGCACAGGCGATGCTCGTGCCGGAGCCGGGCGGTGTCCTCCACGGAGGGGTACTCTGCCGCTGCCATCTTGAGCAGGACAGGCGCTCGATCGCTCGCCCGCACGCCCCGGTAGGTGAGGAACCGGGGGCCTTCGTGGAGGATGCTCGTCGTCTGATAACCGGGAACGTTGCGCATGGTGCCTCGTTCGCGCTGTCGCCACGCGCCGCTACTGACGGAGCCTTCGCGTGAGCATGAACATGGAGTCCCCTTTGAATTCGACATCGACGTAGGCGCCTTCGTGCTTCCGCTTGATCGGCGCTTTGCGGTGACACTGCGCGCATCCTCCCCCGCTCGTTTGTTCGTACGTCTCCAATACCGTGTTCATGGCGAAGCTCGGGACGTACTGCTCCTTGCCCTCTTCGACTGAAACGGCGGCCTGCGCGGCGACCAGCTTGTAGTACTGCGCCGGTGACTGCGGCGCACTTTTGTGGAGGAGCGCCCGGACCTTGCAGTTGAAGGCAGCCGTCTCGCCCCGGATCGGGACCTTGCGGACGATCTGGGTTGCCCACCCATCCGGGCCTTGCTTTGGGTTCTTGCTCGCCGGATCATTCTCTGGGCAGACCTCCGGCTCGCACTCCTTGTCGTAGAAGAGCGGCTGCGCGAGCGGCTGCGGCGCCGGAGCAGCGCAGGTGGGCTCGTCCTTGTCGTCCACGTTGTCGATGTGCTCGAAGGTACTCCACACCCAGTCACCGAGGAAGGACACCTTGTACGCGATGTGCATGCCTACCAGCCCGAACAGGCGCGGCTTCGCGCCGCCGGACTGTGCCTTGACCGTCCGCCGGAAGAATCGTCCTGCCTGATCTTGCTCGTCTAGCTGCTTCCACGCAAGTTTGATGACCGTGGCGCCCCAGGTCCCGTTGTCCGCCTTGCCCCACCCGAACAGATTCGTCCCGATGGTCTTGCTCTGCCCCTCGGCCGTATAAAGCTCATTATCCATGATATTTTCATATGCAGTCCGGTTCATCATGATCTCGAACTGCACCGGCCGGCCGTGCTGATCCCAGATGCGCTGCTCGGGATTCTTCTCCGAGATCCGGAGAGAATACTCGAACGTCTGGTCGGAGATGGAGTGCCACTTCAGCGGCGCCCCTTTCGTGAAGACCTCGTCCGTCGTGTTCCACGTGTACCAGCGTGGCTCGCCGGGCCCCGCGAGGCTCGGAGCGAGGCGCAGGTTGTCCCCGTGCTGCTCGACCGGCCAGTTCAGCGCGATGAACGTCTGCCAGCCGAACGCGTCGAGCTGGCGAATCGCCTCGTCCGACTCGGGCTTCTCGAGGTTGTTCCTCAAGCTCGCGTTGATATCGAGAGGCAGGCATGGCGTGAGCTTGGTGGGCAGGATCGTGCCCGCCATCAATGCATCGACGAAATGCATCGGATTGTCATCGTGCGGGCAATACAGGTAGGCCGTTTCCTCGGGTACCAGGGCGCCAGCGGACGTCGCGTCAGGGTACAAAATCACCTTGATACACGAGGCAGTCCCGCACGACACGATGACCCCGAGCAGGAGAGAGAGGTTCGTAACGTTCAGTTTTTGATTTCTGTTTTGCATGGCTTCAAAGGAGTGAGAAGTGGATCATAAAGCCCAGGTACGCCTTGGCCTGGAGCGGTTCCGGAGGTCGATGAACGATCTTCATGTCGATCCAGCGGCTGAGGCGCGCCGGCCGGGCGTACCCGGGGATCGCCTCGTCTGTCGTCCCGGGCCATGAGATCAGCGCATCGCGTTTCTCCGGCGTGCACAGGCCCTGATCGACGCAACGGTCGATCAAGGCGCGTCGGTCGGGATCGCGGCCGCGCCTCGACGCGAACTCGAGCCCGAGGCTCGGCAGCAATCCTGCCCCGATCGTCAGGTCCAACCGGAACGCGTCGGGCCCCGCGCCGAACGTGGCGAGCATCGAGAACGCCTCGGCGAGGGAGCCGGGCCAGCGGATCGCCCGCAGGTAGCCGAGCACCTGCTCCCGCTCGAGCGCGACGAAGAGCTTCAGCACCGCAGGCTGGCGCGTCACCATGAAGCCCACGTGAACGATCCTCCCGCCCGCCGGGAGCGCCTCGAAGCAGCGATGGAGGGCCGCGCGCGCCTGGGGCGCGATGGGCTCGCTCAGCAGCGCCGAGAGCGCCGCCTGCAGCGACGGCGCGCAGTCGTCGAGACCGTGGCCAATCGCGTCTGGCGAGGCTCCCCCTCTCGCCAGCGAAGGATCCACGCACAGGAGCACCGAGGGCATGAGCCGATCCCGGTTGAGCTCGCCGCTGTCGAGCTCGAGCCACATCACGGGCACCCGGTCATGAAGGGGGGACGCCGGGTCTGCCCAGACGCGCGCGAGTTCCTGCACTCGACCCCAGATCGCGGCCTCGTCTCCGCAGAATCGCGACCCCGCAGGCGATGCGGCCTGGAGGATCGAGCGCCCCTCCGCCGCGGTGATGGAAGCGCCGAGATCGACCTCGGCTGCGTCGCGGCCGAGGCGGCACTCGAGGTACGTGCAGGAGACGGCCGGCGGGAGGCGCCGCGCCGCTCGAAGGACGCTCTCCCAGGCGGCCGGCGTCACGAGGGCAGCAGGCACGCGGGAGCGGATGCGGCCGAAGATCTGTTCGAGTGTCAGGTCCATCATAACGTACTGGAGCGCGAGCTCCCCCCGCGCCGCCTCACCAGGCGGCCTCGTAGTTGTCGACGAGCTTGTCGATGAGGTTCTTGTGCTCTTCGGGATCGAGACCCAGGTCCTTGAACATCTTCTTTATCGCATCTGTCTGCGCCTTCTTGCCCTTCCCCCTGTGACGACCTGCCGCGTCTACCGCGCACGCCTCATCTTCATTGAGCCCGCATTCATGCATCTTCTTCTGCGGATTCTTGTTGAACTCCTTCGTGAACGCCCGGTCATCGGCCTTGTCGAGAAACTTCAAGAACGCTTCGTGTGTGCTCATGTTGTCTCCTACGGTCCGAACAGCGAACGCTGCGGAACCCCTGTCTCCGGGCGTCGAGCCTGACGCAGGCTGTGCGCGCGCCGGAGGCGTGGTATCGTGTATTCTCGAAATCGCTCGTCTTGAATGTCGGGACGAGCGGCTCCGGAGCGACCCCGCCCCGGCGCCCCAACGGCGGCTGGCCGCGCGCCTGACGTGGAGCCGTCATTGCAGCAGGCATGCCATGACCGGTCATGCCGCCGAGGTGGCGAAGACCGCCGCGCTCCCTCGCGCCCCAGCGTAGTTGCCAGGGAACCCTCGCCAGTACGCAACGCGTTGCCGGCAACACCTTGCCGGCAAAACGTTGCCGGCGGGCTGTCAGCGCCCGCTATGTGCCAGGCTTCGTGACCCCCAGCACCTTCATCCGGTACGACAGGGTGCGCACCGGGATCCCGAGCCGCCTGGCGGCCTCGTTCCGGTTCCACCCCGCCGCCTCGAGGGTATCGCGGAGGATCTGTGCCTCGTATTGCTGCAACTTCCCCCGCACCGGCGCCCCCTCGACTCCGCGAGACCCTAGCGAGGGCAGCGTAGCGTCCGCCCCGATCTCCGGAGGCGAAGCGCGCCCGAGCTCCGACGCCCGTCCAGGATCGAAGGCTCGCTCCCCCTCGGCGCGGGCCGCCCGCACGCGCGCCGGCAAGTCCTCCGGCCCGACGAGCGCGCCCCGCGCCACCACCACCGCGCGCTCGATCGCATTGCGGAGCTCGCGCACGTTGCCGGGCCAGTTGTAGCCCTTCAACAGCTCGACTGCCTCGCTGGCGATGCCCTGCACGCTCCGCCCGTTGGCCTCGTTCGCCACACGCAGGAAGCGCCGCGCGAGCGGCTCGATCTCGTCCTTGCGCGCCCGGAGCGGCGGGATGTCGATCACCACGCCGCCAAGACGATAATAGAGATCCGCGCGGAACGCGCCCGACTCGCTCATCGCCTCCAGGTCGCGGTGCGTCGCTGCCACGATACGCACGTCGGTGTCGATCTCGCGCGGCGAGCCGACCCGGCTGAAGCTGCCTGTCTCCAGCACCCGCAACAAGGCTGCCTGTGCGGCCGGGGGCAGCTCGCCGATCTCGTCGAGAAACACTGTCCCCCCGTCGGCGTCCTCGAAGACGCCCTTCTGCTGCTGCAGCGCGCCCGTGAACGCGCCGCGCTCGTGCCCGAACAGCGTGCTCTCGACGAGATCCTTCGGGATGGCGCCGCAATTGACGCGCACCATGCGCTGCGCCCTGCGCGGGCCGCGATCGTGGATGAGGCGCGCCAGCACCTCCTTGCCCGTGCCCGTCTCGCCGCACAGGACGACCGGAATGCGCGAGGCGGCCACGCGCTCGATCGTCGCGAGCAGGTCGCGCATCGCGGCTCCCGCGACGAGCGCGCCGTCCCCCGTCCCCTCCACGGCCCAGGACGAGCTCGCGACGAGCTCGATCGGACGGGCGGGCGACGCCCGGCGCGCAGCGTCGCGCGCGCGCTCGACGAGCGCCTCCGCCGTGCTGCCGGCGTCCGGATGGACCGCGCCGCCGACGAGGAGGACCATGCCGCCCTGGGCCGGGGCCGCGATCGCGCGGGCGATGCGCCCGGCGTCGTCCGCCCCGGTCTCGGGCAGAAGCACCTGCGCCGCGTCAAGACCATAAAGCGCGATCCGATCCACCGGGCGCAGCCGCGCGCGCAGCACCTCGATCCAGGGACTTTCGTCCGTCCCCACCGATACCGAATGCACGGCTCGTACGAAGAGGAGTGTGAAGGGGCGGCGGAACTGCTCAGCTCGAGCAAGCTCCTCGTCGACGCGGCGCCGGAGCCTGTCCTCGCCCTCGATGCCGAGCGGCTCACCCGTCGTTCCGAGGGCCTGAATCCGCACGACAAGACCGCCGAGGAACACCACGTCCCCGACGTCGAGCTCGGCTTCCTTCACGCGGCGGCCCGCGACGCGCGTGCCGTTGCGCGATCCGAGGTCCTCGACCCGCACCCGCCCGCCGGCGAGCGAGAAGCGCGCGTGCTCGCGCGACAGCGTCGGATCCGCGATGCGCAGGCTCGCGGGCGCCGTGCGCCCGATGGTCAGGGGCGCGTCGGGCGTGAGCAGGGCGCTTTGCACGCCTCCCGTGTGCTGCACGAGCAGCGCGACGCTGCGCCCCGCGTCGGTGAGCAGCGGGGACGCGGGGCCGTCGGCGAGCGTCTGCGTATCACCGAGCTGATGCGGTCTGGGTTGCTGGTCGGACATGCTGACTCGAGTTCACCTTTACTAGAATCCAAGGCGCTCGACCACGACCTGCGACGCTCGGGGAGCGCGTGAGGGGCCGTGCGTCATTGACGGAGAAGGTCGCCATCCGGTAACATGCTACCATGGCTGTTCCGAAGCGCGTCATCGCCAACAGATACGAGCTTCACACGGCGATCGGCGAGGGCGCCATGGGCCACATCTGGAAGGCGCTTGACCGGCACCTGCGGCGGTCGGTGGCGCTGAAACTCATGGCCCCAGCGCACGCTACCTCCGAGAGGTCGCGCAGCCGCTTCGAGCTGGAGGCGATGGCGATCGCCAAGCTCTGCAATCAACACGTGGTCCAGATCCACGACTACGGGTTCGATGAAGACGCCCCCTACATCGTGATGGAGCTGCTCGATGGCGAGGACCTCGAGGGCCGGCTCAGGCGCGCCGGACACCTGCCGCTCTCTGCAGTCATCTCGATCGTGAACCAGGCGAGCCGGGGCCTCTCGGCCGCGCACGCGGTCGGCATCGTACACCGTGATCTCAAGCCGGCGAACCTCTTCCTCGCCCGTACCGACGCAGGAGAGGTGGTCAAGGTCCTCGATTTCGGCGTGGCGTCGATGCTCGGGGATGCCATCGCCTCGAGCGAGGTCCTCGTGGGAACTCCGCTCTACATGAGCCCGGAGCAGGTCCGCTGCTCGCAGATCGACCACCGCAGCGACCTCTGGTCGCTCGCCGTCGTCGCCTACCACGCGCTCACCGGCTCACCTCCCTTCGAGGCGCAAGAGCTGGTGTCCACGATCATGAATATCGCCATCGCTCCGTTCCCGCCGCCATCGAGCCTCGCGCCGGACCTCTCGCCGGAGGTCGACAGGTTCTTCGAGCGTGCCCTGGCGAAGAACCCGGCCCAGCGCTTCTCGTCTGCGCGCGAGATGGCCGCCGCATTCGCCGCGCTGTCAGGGCCGACGGACCGGGGCCCCGCGAAGATCCTCGTCATCGACGACGAGCCGGACGTGCCGCTGCTCGTCCGGAAGCGCTTCCGCCAGCAGATCCGCAAATCGGTTTACGATTTCATCTTCGCGACCGACGGTGAGGCCGCCATCGAGCAGCTCCGCAAGCACCCCGACGTGGATGTCGTCCTCTCCGACATCAGCATGCCCGGCATGGACGGGCTCACGTTCCTGTCACGCGTCGCCGAGATCAACCCGATGGTGCAGACGGTGATGGTCTCCGCATACGGGGACATGACGAACATCCGCACCGCCATGAACCGAGGCGCGTTCGATTTTCTGGTCAAGCCGATCGACTTCGAGGACCTCGAGGCGACGATTCAGAAGAGTATCCGGCGCGTGACCGAGCTGCGCAAGACAGCGCGTTCGACCGAGGAGAACGACGCGCTGCGGATGTTCGTGAGCCCGAGCCTGGTCGAGCGGATCCGCGGCGCCGCGCTGGACGGTGGACAGAGCCAGGAGTGGCAAGGGACAGTGGCGTTCATCGATCTCGCCGGTTTCCGCGCCGCCGCAGGCGAGGCGCCGGCCGACGGCGCGATCCGGGCGCTCAACGCGAATTTCGAGGTGATGGTCCCCGAGATCACCGCGCGGGGCGGCGTCGTCGACAAGTTCCTCGGTGACGCGCTGATGGCCGTCTTCCGTGGCGCGGGGCACCTCGTGCGCGCGCTCGAGGCGTGTATCGCCGTGCGCGACCAGCTCCGCGCCCTCGCCCTTCGCACCGGAGAGGGCTCGCCCTTCGCCTACGGCGTCACCATCGGGATAGACACGGGGCCGATGATCTCGGGCGAGATCGGCTCAAGGGCTTTCGGGCGACTCGATTACACGGTCCTCGGCGAGATCGTGGGAGCTGCGGCTCATCTGGAGTTGCTCGCGCGAAAGGATCAGATCCTCGTCACTGGCCGTGTTGCCGAGGACGCGCACGCGCAGTTCGAGCTCGAGGTCCAGGAGGACCAGCGCATCCCCCAGCACGGCGCGCCCGTCGCTGTCTTCGAGCTCGTGCGACGGAGGCCCCCCCAGGCGGCCGCTTCGGTCGCCTCGGGCCTGTACATGACGACGCTCGTCTACGAGGAGCAAGACGCCGACGGCCCTTTGCAGTCCACGTCAGCCTGAGGCGGCTCGCAGCCGTCGCGGCCTGTCGGCGCGCTGGGTGCTTGTTGCGCACAGGCGACCAGGCGCAAAGACGCTGGCGAGGTGCCCCGACGCTGCCTGTCCGGTCCGCGCGCCTGGTCACGACGCGCTGAACCCTGAACCATGGATACTTCCGGGGCCGCCTCGCTGTCCTCGATGTAAGGAGTGGACCCATGACCTCGACCTCACGCGCGTGGCAGTTCTGGATCGACCGCGGCGGCACGTTCACGGACGTCGTGGCCAGGCGGCCGGACGGTTCGCTCACCACCGCCAAGCTGCTGTCGGAGAACCCCGAGCAGTACGCGGATGCGGCGGTCGAGGGCATCCGCCGCCTGCTCGGCCTCGCGCCCGGCGAGGTCATCTCGCCCGCCCAGGTCGAGTGCGTGAAGATGGGGACCACGGTGGCCACCAACGCGCTGCTCGAGCGCAAGGGCGACCGCACGGCGCTGGTCACCACGCGCGGCTTCCGCGACGCCCTGCGCATCGGCTACCAGAACCGCCCGCGCCTGTTCGACCGCCACATCGTGCTGCACGACCTGCTCTACGAGCGCGTGATCGAGGCCCGCGAGCGCGTCGGCGCGCGCGGCGAGGTGGTCGAGCCGCTGGACGGCGCGGCGCTGCGCCGCGCGCTGGAGGAGGCGTTCCGGGACGGCATCCGCGCGTGCGCCGTCGTGTTCATGCACGGCTACCGGTACGCCGCGCACGAGCGGGAGGCGGCGGCCATCGCGCGCGCGGTCGGCTTCACCCAGGTCTCCGCCTCGCACGAGGTCAGCCCGCTGATGAAGCTCGTCTCGCGCGGCGACACCACCGTCGTCGACGCGTACCTCTCGCCGATCCTGCGCCGCTACGTCGAGCAGGTGGCCCGCCAGATGCCCGGCGTGCCGCTCTACTTCATGCAGTCGAGCGGCGGGCTCACGCGGGCCGACCGGTTCCAGGGCAAGGACGCGATCCTGAGCGGGCCGGCCGGCGGCATCGTCGGCATGGTGCGCACCGCGCTCGCGGGCGGGTTCGAGAGGGTGATCGGCTTCGACATGGGCGGCACCTCGACCGACGTGTCGCACTACGCCGGCGAGCTCGAGCGCGCCTTCGAGACGCAGGTGGCCGGCGTGCGCATGCGCGCGCCCATGATGAGCATCCACACCGTGGCGGCCGGGGGCGGCTCGCTCCTCACCTTCGACGGCGCGCGGCTGCGCGTCGGGCCGGAGTCGGCCGGCGCGAACCCGGGACCTGCGTGCTACCGCCGGGGCGGGGAGCTGGCGATCACCGACGCCAACGTGATGCTCGGCAAGATCCAGCCGGAGCTCTTCCCGCGCGTGTTCGGCCCCGGCGCGGACGAGCCGCTCGACCGCGAGGTCGTCGCGCGGCGCTTCCAGGCCCTGGCCGACGAGGTGCGCCGCGAGACGGGGCGCCCCATCACGCCGGAAGAGCTCGCCGAGGGCTTCCTGCAGATCGCGGTCGCCAACATGGCCAACGCGGTGAAGAAGATCTCGGTCGCGCGCGGCTACGACGTCACCCGGTACACGCTGCAGTGCTTCGGCGGCGCCGGCGGCCAGCACGCCTGCGCGGTGGCCGACGCGCTCGGGATGCGCCGCGTCCTCGTGCACCCGCTCGCCGGCGTCCTTTCCGCCTACGGCATGGGCCTGTCGGACCAGAACGCGATGCGCGAGGCCGCCGTGGAGCGGCGCCTCGACGAGGCCGGCCTGGCCGCGGCGGCCGAGGCGCTCGACCGGATCGGCGCCGAGGCCGAGGCCGAGATCGTCGGGCAAGGCTTCGCGCCCGGGCGCGTGCGGACGCTCCGGCGCGTGCACGTGCGCTACGACGGCACCGACACCGCGCTGGTCGTGCCGCACGGCAGCGCGGAGGCGATCCGCGCGGCGTTCGAGGCGGCCTACCGGGCGCGGTTCGCGTTCCTGATGCCCGAGAGGGCGCTGGTCCTGGAGAGCGTCTCCGTGGAGGCGATCGGGCCGGGCGAGGCCGCCGAGGAGCGCCCCGCGGGAGCGCGCCCGCATCGCCCCGAGGCCGACGCGCGGGCGCAGATGTTCTGCGAGGGGGCCTTCCGCGACGCGGCGCTGCACCGGCGCGAGCGCCTCGAGCGCGGCGCGGTGATCGACGGGCCGGCGATCGTCGCCGAGGCCAACGCCACGACCGTGATCGAGCCGGGCTGGCAGGCCGAGATCACCGCGCTCGACCACCTGGTGCTCACCCGGGTGGCGCCGCGCCCCGAGCGCCGCGCGGTGGGCACCGAGGTCGACCCGGTGATGCTGGAGGTCTTCAATAACCTGTTCATGAACATCGCCGAGCAGATGGGCCTGCGCCTGCAGAACACCGCCCACTCGGTGAACATCAAGGAGCGGCTCGACTTCTCCTGCGCGCTGTTCGACGCCGAGGGCAACCTGATCGCGAACGCGCCGCACATGCCGGTGCACCTCGGCTCGATGGGCGAGTCGATCCGGACCGTGATCGCGCGCAACCCGGGGATGAAGCCGGGCGACGTCCACGTGCTCAACGACCCGTACCACGGCGGCACCCACCTCCCCGACGTGACCGTGGTCACGCCGGTGTGGGACGAGGCGGGCGCCCGCGTGCTGTTCCACGTGGCCTCGCGCGGGCACCACGCCGACATCGGCGGCGTCACCCCGGGCTCGATGCCGCCGTTCTCGCGGACCATCGCGGAGGAGGGCGTGATGCTCGACAACGTGAAGCTGGTCGAGGGCGGGCGGCTGCGCGAGGCGGAGATCCTGGCGCTGCTCGGCGGCGGCCCGTACCCGGCGAGGAGCCCGCAGCAGAACCTGGCCGACCTGCGCGCGCAGATCGCGGCGAACGAGAAGGGCGCGCAGGAGCTGCGCGCGATGGTGGCCCAGTTCGGGCTCGCCATGGTGCAGGCCTACATGAAGCACGTGCAGGACAACGCCGAGGAGAGCGTGCGCCTCGCGATCGCCCGGCTCGACCCGGCGCTCGTGCGCGGCGGCCGGTTCGCGGTGCCGCTCGACAACGGGTCGAGGATCGAGGTGGCCGTCCGGATCGACCGCGAGGCGCGCTCTGCGGTGGTGGACTTCACCGGCACGTCCGCGCAGATGGACAACAACTTCAACGCGCCGCGGGCGGTGACCATGGCCGCGGTGCTCTACGTGTTCCGCACGCTGGTGGACGACGACATCCCGCTCAACGCGGGGTGCCTGAAGCCGATCGAGGTCATCGTCCCCGAGGGATCGATGCTCAACCCGCGCCCGCCGGCCGCGGTGGTGGCGGGCAACGTGGAGGTGTCGACCTGCGTGACCAACGCGCTGTACGGGGCGCTCGGCGTGCTGGCGAGCAGCCAGCCGACCATGAACAACTTCACGTTCGGCAACGACAGGCTCCAGTACTACGAGACGATCTCGGGCGGGTCGGGCGGAGGCATCGAGATCGGCGCGGGCGGCGCGCGCGGCTTTCCGGGCACGAGCGTGGTGCAGACGCACATGACGAACTCGCGCCTGACCGACCCGGAGGTGCTGGAGCACCGCTTCCCCGTCCGGCTGGAGCGCTACGAGATCCGCGCGGGCTCGGGCGGGGCCGGGCGCTTCCCGGGCGGGAACGGCGGCACGCGCGCGGTGCGCTTCCTGGAGCCGATGACGGCGTCGATCCTGTCGAACGGGCGCTCGACGGCCGCGTTCGGCCTGGCCGGCGGGGGCGCCGGGGCGCCGGGGCGCAACGAGGTCGAGCGCGCGGATGGATCGATCGAGGTGCTGTCGCACATCGGATCGGTCGAGATGGGCAGAGGCGATGTGTTCGTGATCGAGACGCCCGGGGGCGGCGGGTATGGAGCGCCTGTGCCTGACTGACAGGACTGCTGGCGGGCGGAGCTGTCAGGCGCCGAGGCGGACCTTGAACGAATCCATCTTGCGGATCGCCGGGTGCGGGCCGAATGTCGGCGGCGACTCGAGCTTCATGTCGGGGAACCTGCGGAGGAGCGAGCTCACCGCGACCTGCGCCTCCAGGCGCGCCAGGTTCGCGCCGATACAGTAGTGGGCGCCGCCGCCGAACGCGACGCTCCCGACCGCGTCGCGCCGCGGATCGAACTGATCCGGGTTCGCGTAGGCGGCCCCGTCGCGCAGCGCCGCCGCGAAGAAGAGGACGACCATCTCCCCCTTCGCGATGCGCGTGCCGCCGATCTCGACGTCCTCGGTCGCGTAGCGGAACGTGCCGAGCTTGCCGAAGTTGTCGAAGCGGAGCACCTCGTCGACGACCCCCTTCATGAGCTCGGGGTCCCGCTGGACCTCGGCCAGCACCTCGGGGCGCTTCAGCAGGTTCAGCACCATGAACGCGATGAGGTGCACCGTGGTCTCGGAGCCCCCCACGAGCAGCGCCGAGACAAGCGACACGAGCTCCGGCTTGC
The DNA here is from genome assembly GCF_051474675.1 of Sorangium sp. So ce406. Taxonomy (NCBI): domain Bacteria; kingdom Pseudomonadati; phylum Myxococcota; order Polyangiales; family Polyangiaceae; genus Sorangium; species Sorangium sp. So ce406. The sequence goes on from NZ_CP150340.1 coordinate 5,840,028, forward strand.
TCAGGCGGTCGCCCTGCTCCTCGGCCTGGATGAGGGCCGTCAACATGTCGCCCTCGATCGGGCTCTTGCGGCGGTCCTCGATCACGTCGCCCAGCATCGCCATCCCCTCGCGGATGCCGACGACCATGCGCTCGAGCTCCTCGGGCGACAGGAGCATCATGAAGAGCTGCTTCACCGCCGAGTCCGCGAAGCGGTGGAACGCCGCGTCGTGCTGCGGCGGGATATGTAGCATCTCGCTGATCACGCGGACCGGGATGTGCTCGGAGAAGTCGTGGACCACGTCGATGACGCCCTTGCCCGCGATGGCGTCGAGCCGCTCGTCGACGATGGCCTGGACCCGGGGGCGCAGGCGCTCGACGGCGCGCGGCGTGAGCGCCGGGCTCACGAGCCTGCGCACCCGGGCGTGATCCCTGTCCGGCAGCGAGAAGAGCCCGTGCCGGTTCATCTCCTCGACCTCGGGGACGGTGATCTTGGCGAATTCGGGCGCGTGCGCCCACGCCGCGCGATCGGCCGTGAAGCGGCTGTCGCGCAGGATGGCCTGGATCTCGTTGTGTCGGCTGGCGATCCAGCCGTGGCCCTCGGGCCAGTAGCGGATGGGCGCCTCGCGCAGCCGGGCGTAAACGGGGTATGGATCCTCCGTGTACCCGGGCGCGAACGGATTGAACTCCACCGTGGGACGTGAACTCTCCTGGATCATGTGAGCACCTCTCCTTGCCTTCGGTCCTGCGTTCGGTCGACCCTTCTCCTCCCCGCTTCAGCGCTCGACGAGCGACAGCGCGCCGCGCGGGCAATCGCGCACCGCCCTCTCCACCTTGTCGCGGAGCTCGGGCGTCACGTCCGTGACGAGCAGGTGCAGGCGGTCGTCGTCGTCGACGCGAAACGCCTCGGGCGCCGCACGCACGCAGACGCCGTTGGCTTCACAGCGCTCTTCATCCACCACGATCTTCATGCGTCCCTCCCTCGTCTCTGCTCATGATTTCAGGATACGGAGCACCACGTCCAGCGGCGGCAGCGCGGCGTCGGGCTCCACGAGTCGATTGATGGCGAGCCCCTGGATGATGGCGACCAGGGCGCGCGTCAGCGCCGCGGAGGGGCCCTGTGCGACCTCGCCCGCGCGCTGACCTTCCTGGATCATCGCCTCGAGATCAGCGATGACCCGCAGGCGGAAGCGCCTCAGCAGGTCGCTCAGGGCCGGCGACGCGTCCTCGGCGACGACATGCACCGTCATCAAGAGGTGCTCCGGCTCCTCGCGCAGGCCGGCGATCATCTGCCCGCACACATAGACGAGCCGCTCCCACGGCGTCCCCTCGCGCGCCCGCGCCAGCGCCATGAGCACCTCCCACCCCTCCGCCGAGGCCTCCACGGTGGCCGCGAACAGCGACTCTTTCTCGGGGTAGTAGTGATAGACGAGCCCGTGGCTGATCCCGGCCTGCGCGGCGATGTCGGCGATCTTCGCCGCCGCGAACCCCTTGCGGCCGAAAACGGCGCGCGCCGCCCGAAGCAGCGCTCGGCGCCGCTCGTCCTTGATCTGCTCGAACTGCTCGGCGCTGCGAGGACACATGAACGCTCCCCCCGAGGCGTTGATTGACTTGTCTATCAACCAGACCAGGGGTCGTCAAGCGACGCCCGCTCCCCGTGCGCTGAAGGCCAGCGCCCACGCGCGATCGCTGGCGACCGAGGGCGCGACCGTGGAGATTCGATGGCCGAGTCCGCCAGCCGAGCAGGCCGCCGTCGCCAGGTACGAAACTTGCGAACATCCACGGTTCGGCGTAGGTCCTCCCGCGGAAGCATCCCACGCAACCGGCCAGCGGGGCGGCGAGACGGCCATTGCGGTCTCCGCACGACGGCCCCAGAACCTCCCGCCGAACCCCCTCCAAAGGAGCCTCATGGTTGACTCGCTGCCCACGACGGACCGCGCCCACGACGTGCTTCGTCAGGAGTTTCAGAGCCTCGACCCGATCTTCAAGCCGCGCAACGTCGCCGTCATCGGCGCGACGGAGAACAGCGGCGCCGTCGGCCGCACGCTCCTGTGGAACCTGATCAGCAATCCGTTCGGCGGAACCGTGTTTCCGGTGAACCCCAAGCGGTCCAGCGTGCTCGGCATCAAGGCCTACCCGAACATCGCGGCCGTGCCCGCGAAGGTGGACCTCGCGGTGATCGTCACGCCCGCGGCGACGGTGCCGGGGCTCCTCGGCGAGTGCGTCGACGCCGGGGTGCGCGGCGCGATCATCATCTCGGCCGGCTTCAAGGAGATGGGCCCTCCGGGCATCCAGCTCGAGCAGCAGATCATGGCGCGCGCCCGCGGGAAGATGCGCATCATCGGGCCCAACTGCCTTGGCGTCATGAACCCGATCGGCGGGCTCAACGCCACGTTCGCGAAGGGGCAGGCGCGGCCGGGCAACGTGGCGTTCATCAGCCAGTCCGGCGCGCTCTGCACGGCGGTGCTCGACTGGAGCCTGCAGGAGCAGGTCGGCTTCAGCGGCTTCGTCAGCATCGGCTCGATGCTCGACGTCGGGTGGGGCGATCTCATCGACTACTTCGGCAACGACCCCAAGACGAGCAGCATCCTCATCTACATGGAGTCGATCGGCGACGCGCGATCGTTCCTGTCGGCCGCCCGCGAGGTGGCGCTGAACAAGCCGATCATCGTGATCAAGCCGGGCCGCAGCGAGGCGGCGGCGAAGGCGGCGGCCTCGCACACGGGCTCGCTGACCGGCTCGGACGAGGTGCTCGAGGCGGCGTTCCGGCGCGTGGGCGTGCTGCGCGTGAACGACATCGCGGACCTGTTCTCCATGGCCGAGACGCTGGCCAAGCAGCCGCGCCCGCGCGGCAACCGGCTGTGCATCGTCACGAACGCCGGCGGCCCGGGCGTGCTGGCCACCGACGCGCTCGTCGCGCACGGCGGCGAGCTGGCGCCGATCTCGCCGGAGATCCTGGGCGAGCTGAACAGCTTCCTCCCCGCCGCCTGGAGCCGCAACAACCCCGTGGACGTGCTCGGCGACGCCGGCGCCGACCGCTACGCCAGGGCCCTGGAGATCTGCGCGAAGGACCCGCACAACGACGGCGTGCTCGTCATCCTCACGCCGCAGGACATGACCGAATCCACCCAGACCGCCGAGGCGCTGCGCAAGCACGCGCACGTCGACGGCAAGCCGGTCCTGGCGAGCTGGATGGGCGGCGTGGAGGTGGAGGCCGGCAAGTCGATCCTGAACCGCGCCGGGGTCCCGACGTTCGAGTACCCCGACATCGCCGCGCGCGCGTTCTGTTCCATGTTCCGCTACTCGGACAACCTGCGTTCCCTGTACGAGACGCCGAGCCTCGATGAGCGGGCGCGGAACGTCGATCGCGACAGGGCAAGCGCGCTGATCGCGGGCGTCCGCGCGGCCGGCAGGACGCTGATGGATGAGTTCGAGTCGAAGCAGCTCATGGCGGCGTATGGCATCCCGACGGTGCAGACGGGCGTCGCCCGGAGCGTGGATGAGGCGTCCGCCATGGCCAGGGAGATGGGGTATCCGGCCGTCCTCAAGCTGTACAGCGCGACGATCACGCACAAGACCGACGTGGGCGGCGTGAAGCTCGACCTGGCCGACGACGCCGCCGTCCGCCGGGCGTTCGCGGAGATCCAGGAGAGCGTCGCGCTGAAGGCCGGCGCAGAGCATTTCCAGGGCGTGACGGTCCAGCCGATGGTCGCGCTGAAGGACGCTTACGAGATCATCCTCGGCAGCTCGATCGATCCGCAGTTCGGCCCGGTGCTCCTGTTCGGGGCCGGCGGGCAGCTCGTGGAGGTCTTCAAGGACCGCGCGCTCGGCCTGCCGCCGCTCAACGCGACGCTCGCCTCCCGCATGATGGAGCAGACGAAGATCTACACCGCCCTCAAGGGCGTGCGCGGCCGCAAGCCGGTGGACCTGGAGGCGCTCGGGCACCTGCTCGTGCGGTTCTCGCAGATGGTGGTCGAGCAGCGGTGGATCCGCGAGATCGACATCAACCCGCTGGCCGTGAGCGCCGACAGCATGATCGCCCTCGACGCGCGCGTGGTCCTGCACCCGCCGGACACGCCGGAATCGGCGCTCCCTCGGTCGGCGATCCGCGAGTATCCCACGCAGTACGTGACGGAGCTGAAGAGCCGGGACGGGCAGGCGTTCACGATCCGCCCGATCCGCCCGGAGGACGAGCCGCTGATGGTCAAGTTCCACCAGAAGCTCTCGGAGCGGACCGTGCGGCTGCGGTATTTCTACCCGATGCAGCTCGACCGGCGCACCGCGCACGAGCGGCTGACGCGGGTCTGCTTCGCGGACTACGACCGCGAGATGGCGCTCGTCGTCGAGAAGCCGCCGGCGGGCGGCGCCGAGCGCGAGATCATCGGCGTCGGCCGGCTGAGCAAGCTGCCGGGCACGAACGACTCGGAGTTCGCGCTGCTGATCAGCGACGAGCACCAGCGGCAGGGGCTCGGCTCGCGGCTCCTGGGCCTCCTCGTCCAGATCGCGCGCGACGAGGGGCTCTCGCGGATCAGCGCCGATATCATGGCCGAGAACGTGGAGATGCAGCGCGTGTCGAAGAAGCTCGGGTTCCGGCTGACCCGCGATATGGAGGATTCGAGCTGCAAGGCGGAGCTCGAGCTGTAGGGCTCCGCCCCCGGGCCGCGCGCCCTACCAGAGCTGCAGCGCGAGCACCGCGGTCAGGAGCGGCAGCGGGGCGAGCGCCGCGACGGCAAACGCGGTGACGTCGAGCTGCGCGACAAGGTCGCGCCCCCGCTCGAGGAGCTCTTGCTGCTCGCCGGCGAGGAGCTCGCCTCCAGGCGAAGCGGCGCCCCGGTAGGCGCCCGCAGATCGCGGCTCCAGGACCAGGACCGGCCCGACCGGCAACCCGCGGTCGCCGGCACGCACGGGAGGCGAGCCGTCCGCGAAGGTGAGCCAGCCGCTCTCCTCGAGCACCGCGGGCCTGGCCTTCTCGATGCGGGAGAGCCCGCGGAGGACGCGGGCGCGGTGGACCAGGAGCGCCGCGGTGAGGAGCACCCCGCACGCGGCGATCGCGATCCAGCCCCTGGGCGCGGAGATCGCGCCGGCGATGGAGCGCATGCTCATGCCTATCGTCTGGAACCACGGCTCCTGGAGGACGGCCACGCCCGGCTCGCGGTAGCGCGACGTGCGGTAGATCTCTCCATCGAGCACGAGCACCTGGTAACGCTCGCTCTCGGGACTGGAAGGATACGCGCCGCGCTCGACGAGAGACGCCCGGCGGACGACGATGGATGCGCCGGGATCGACCCACATGCGATCTCCCATATCCCGCGAGGAACGACCCCCGTGGATGAAGTGATTGCTCTCAGCAAGCCATGTCACATACTGGACATCAAAGGGTCTCCCGGGAGGCTTTACCTCGAGAAAGCACCTCTGGACGAGGCTGGGACATAGCCGGCGAATGCCTACCTCGCCGAGCTTCATGTCGTGGATGCGCGTCAACATCGGCGTTCCGGACGGGTGCGTCGGGCCCTTCTCGATCATCGAGGGCTCCCCCGTGACAGGCGGAATGACACCGATGCTCGGGAGGGACGCTATATAACCGTCCGGGCTGGGCATTCGCACGGCGCGAGCGAGCGAGACGGCGACGAGGAGGGTGGCCGACGCGAGGAGGATGCCGCTCAGCACCGGTAGGACGCGCGAACCGACGCGGGCCATGGGCCTCACCAGGACCGCGAACAGCCACGCCCCGGGGGGACCCGCGATGCCGCTCAAGATCAGGCCCCCGAAGATGATGAGGCCGACCCACACACCGATCAGCAGAGGCCCGGCACCGTCGACGAAGGAGCGCCCGATGGCGGCCTGGGTCCCCACGACGACGAGGGCCGCGAGCGGGAGGACGCCGAGCGGGAGCGCGTCGCGCAGCGCCTGTTTGCGAGCGGCGGCGGCGATGCCGAGGAGAGCGAGGACAAAGAGAGCGTCCAGCGCGAGCGGCGTGACGTCGACATCCCGGCTGACGAGCAGCGCGGCCACGGCGCAGACGCCGCCGAGCGCGCCCACGAACGCAGCGGGATCCCTCGACAGCGGCGAGGGCGACGGAGGGGGATGATCGGCCGGCGCCTTCATGAACGCTCCTCGGATCTCGCCGACGCGCGCCTTACCCGGCAGGACCGGCTGCGCTGAGCGGCGCGCTGCGCGCCGTGCGCATGCGGAAACGGCGCCTCGGCCTGCATGTCGGACGCTCGCATGAGGGGCCACGCGCCGTCAAGGCCATCGCAGGGTCATGGCAGGCCAGCGCTCGCTCCGCCACCGGTGCGCCGGCGACGCAGGCGCGGCTGCGACCTACATCGCGCAGTATCCCGCTCTGCTGCGCGCGAGCGCAGCGCGACATGGCGAGATCCGGAGATGACGAACATGACCTGGCTCCACGTCCTCGATCGAAGGTCGCGTTCATCCTGGAAGCGCACGGCCGCGATCTCACCGACAGCGAGCTCACCTTCTTCAACACGCTGGCCGAGTTCGCGACGCGGCCCGTCCCGGCAGGGCAGCCGGCGCCGATGCTCACCCACAACTGGGCGCCGATCACGCGCTACTTCGGCAACGACACGACCTGGCGCACCGACATCCCCGAGGTCCCAGCCAACCCGGGGGCCGTCACGGCGAGCGTCACGGTGAACTCGAGCTGGGATACGGGCTACTGCGCCAGCGTCGACGTCACCAATCGCCGCAGGTTCGATATCGGCGCCTGGTAGGCCGTCATTGATCTACGGCAGTCGGCCGTGATCTCGAGCTGGTCCGCCGACGTCGCCGTTGACGGGAGCGAGATGACCGCCGCGAGCCTGCCCTACAACGGCCAGCTCGACCCCGGCGCGTCGACCTCGTTCGGGTTCTGCGCGAACAAGACGGGGGCGGCCTGGCAACCCCAGGTCGTCAGCGCCGCCCACCGGTGACACGCAGCGCCGCGCGGCGGCCCGGTCAGGCCGCCGTCGCGCCGCGCGCCCGCGTCACTGGCCGAGGTACGCGGCCACGTCCGCCGGACGCCCCTTGGCGTGAGCGATCAGCGCCTCGAGGCCCTTGTCGAAGTCCTCGGGCGACGCGAGGTGGGTGTGCCCCTCGATCTCGCCCTCCGGCCCGACGACGTACGGCGCGATCAGGTCGTGCGCCGCCTTGAACCACGCCTCGGCGGCGGCCGGCTCGTACTCCTGCTCCGCTGCCTGCTTCACGTAGCCTCGGTACTTCTCGAGGTACACCGGATCATCCAGCAGGTAGCGGATGAGCGGCCAGTGCTCGTTCACATCGTCCATCGAGAGGGGCAGCGCCGGCATCGGGGTCGCTCCGGCCGCGTCGCCATCGATGAACGCGAACGTGTGGTCCCACGGGATCCACGTGAATTGCCCGTTCTTGTTCGGGTCCGAGTACATGTAGTAGTTGTGCGGCAGGCGGCCGTACACGTCCCAGTCCTCGATCACCGCGTTCAGCGCCAGCCAGTGCAGGAAGCCGTCGACGTCGAGGCGCGCCTCGAGCCCCGCGCGCCAGGCGGCGGCGTCGGTCCGGTCGGCGTGCAGCGCGTCGAAGAGCGCGCGCGCGTCCGAGAAGTCGGCCTCTTCCTCGTGGTTCTCCTTGACGAGGGACTCGGGGTCCCAGGTCTCCCACCGCGCGCCGGTGCCGTCAGGCTTGTAGAGATTGCCCTTGTGGCCGCCGAAATGCTTGTCGAGGAACGACTCGTCCGACGGGACCTCGATCCCTGTGTACAGCCCGAAATAGATCGGCCCCTCCCCGTGATCGATGAAGACCCGGTAGAACGCGGTCGCGGGCGCCGGGATCCCCGCCTTGGCGAAGATGTCGGTGCCGAGCTTCTCGCGCAGGAGCGACGGATCCAGGTAGCTGCTGGTGAACGCCACCCCCTCGAAGCCGTAGAAACGCTGGTTCTTGATCTCGGGGTAGGTGTCCTCGTATTTGTCGAAATTGAGTCGCAGCGGCAATTTCCAGACACCCGTCATCCAGGGCGTGAGCAGGCTGACGTTGCCCCTGAAGCGGAGGCCGACGTGCTGCCACTTCTGGTTTTCGGTGGCGACGTCGCACTCGACGTACATCGGCGAGCGCGGGAAATGGTCGACGCTGCTGATGAGCCCGATATCGCCGCCGCCCGGCCCGCCCGGCCCGGCGGGCATGCAGGCCAGGCCGGCCTCTTGCTCGGTGCATGTCCCCTGGGTCTCGGTACCGAAGATGTCGATCGTGCAGGGGTCGGACGCCGCGAGCCCGGTGCAGGCGTCGATCCAGTCCTGCGGCGGCTCGAAATCGCCGGGATCCTGCGGCTTCGGCTGGCATGTCAGGCCGCCGGGGAGCTCCGAGCAGGTCCCCTCGGCGGGGGAGCCGAAGAGATCGATCGTGCAGTCGTCGCCGACCACGAGCCCATTGCAGGCCTCGACCCACTCCTGCGGCGGCTCGAATCCGCCGGGCCCCCCGGCCTGCGCGCCGAACTCGCCGATCATCGACGTCATGTCGTCGAGCATCTCCTGCCACCGCTCGGGCGCGATGGTGATGTCGATGCGGGGAACCCGGTCCTGCGGGAACGCGAGCGCGTAATCGGGCTGTTCCCTTACAGTATTGTCCTCACCGCCGCCGCCGCCCGTGCCGCCCGGGCCCATGCCGCCGCCGCCCGTGCCGCCCGGACCCGTGGTGCCCGCGCCGCCGCCCGTCGTCCCGGAGGGCGAGCTGGGCGTGGAGTCGCCGCAGCCCGCGAGGGGCACCGCAGCCAACGCCGCGAACGGCAACAGATAATGCAGGATTCGTACTTTCATGGATCGCTCCTAAGCTCGGCAGTCCGGGAGCGATATTATGACGATCGTGCAACGGCTGGGTCACAAAATGCGCACGCTGTGGACGAACGCCGCGCCGCGCGCCGCGGTGTTCGAGGCGCGGTCGGCCCCTCGATGGCGAGGTGTTCGAGGGGCCGACACGCGGGCTCACGAGGCGCTCGCGCGCGCCTCCGCCTTCCGCCTCGATTGCATGATTCCGCTCCGCCGCCAGCGCGGCAGAGGGCCCCGAGGCGCTCTCTCAGAGGCGCTCGGCGCACGCGCCGGACGACGCCACCGACACGCCCGCCGCATTCGCGGAGCACGCGTTGCTGTACGTCTTGCCGTCGCAGCCGCAGACCGGATCATAGATGTGCAGGCACGCCTCCGGGATGACCTCGCAGGTGCCCATCTGATCGCCCGCGCCGCAGCTCGCTTTCGGGCTGTAGTCGCAGAAATACCCGCGCTCGCACGCGAGGCCGGCGATGCCGCCGCACGCCTCGTCCCGGGGCGTCTCGCACGCGCCGCGCGACGCCACCGACACGCCCGCCGCGTTCGCGGAGCACTCGTTGCCGTACGTCTTGCCGTCACAGCCGCAGACCGGGTCGTACTGCTTCGTGCACGCCACCGGGATGGGCGCGCAGATGCCCGTCTGATCGGCCGCGCCGCACATGGCCTCGATCTCGTAATCACAGAAGAAGCCGGGCTTGCAGGCGAGGCCGGCGAAGCCGCCGCAGACGGCGCCGGGGAGCCTGATGTCTCCCCTCACCTCCTGCGCCTCGGAGACGACCGGCTCGGCGTCGCCGTCGGCCACCTCCACCTGACAGCCCGCGGCGAACGGGGCCATCGAGAGCGCGAGCCAGAGAGCGGAAGCGATACGATGGTTCTTGATGAGATCCTGAACGTTCATGATGTCTCTCCATGTCGCCTCGCCGCTCCCGGCGGGGCGATGACAATGCACGAGCACCTTCCTCCGCGGCGATGACCGACGCGGCGATCGCCGCGTCGAGGGCGCCTCGGCGACGAGGCATCGAGGCGTCCGTCGCTGTGTTGCGGAGGCGTAGTCCCCTTGGCAGGAGTCGGGCCACGCGGTTTTCGCGGCGCGCGCGCCGCTCCGCGGCGCCCGGGCCGCCCGGATCGGGCAGACGCTTGCTCAACTGGGCGGGAGGTTGCGCAATCTGCGCGACAGCGCCCCGCAGGGGACTCCGGCTCGCCGATCGTGGTAGGGAGCGCGGATGCACCGCCGCCCTCGCCCCTTCGCCTCCGGCGCCGCCCTCGCCGCGCTCCTCACCAGCTGCAGCGCCACGCCCGACGCCGCCGCGCCGGGCAGCGGAGGGCACGCCGGCCACGCCGGCCACGCCAGCGACCACGGAGGGCACGCCGGCCACGCCAGCCACCACGGAGCGCACGCCGGCCACCACGGCGGGGACGCCCACGGCGCAGGGCCGCTCGTGCACCGCTTCGAGCGGGCCGAGGACTGGGTGCCCGAGTTCGAGGGCCCCGAGCGCGACGCCTGGCAGAAGCCCGCGGACGTCATCGCCGCGATGCGGATCGCGCCCGGCATGCGGGTCGCCGATCTCGGGGCCGGCACGGGCTACTTCCTGCCGCACCTGTCGCGCGCCGTCGGGCCGACCGGCGCGGTCGTCGGCCTGGACATCGAGCGGGACATGGTCCGCTACATGACCGAGCGCGCCGCCCGCGAGCGCCTCGCCAACGTCACCGCGCGCCAGGTCGGCCCCGCGGATCCCGGGCTCGACCCCGGCTCGGTCGACCGCATCCTCGTGGTCAACACCTGGCACCACATCCCCGATCGCCCCGCCTACGCGGCGAAGCTGCGCGCAGCGCTCCGCCCGGACGGGGCGGTGGTCGTCGTCGACTTCACCGACACCGCGCCCCACGGCCCCCCGAAGGAGCACCGCATCGCCGCCGAGGCGGTCGCCGCCGAGCTCCGCGCCGGGGGCCTCTCGCCCGAGGTCGTCGCGGAGGACCTGCCCGATCAGTACATCGTCGTGGGCAGACGCGCCGACGCGGGCACGGCGCGCTGAAACGCGCCGCCATGGGCGCCCTGCTGACGAGGACGCGGTCGGTGCCTATCGTGTCGATGGAGAGCCGTTCATGAGCCCGGCGCGCGCGGCGCGGGCGCCGCTGAAGCAACCTTATCTGTCCGAAGGAGACGCTTGTTGATGCTGGTCCATCGCTTGAGCGAGCTGTCCCGAGCCGATCTCTCCTCGGCCGGCGGCAAGGGCGCGAACCTCGGTGAGCTGGTCCGGCTCGGGCTCCCGGTGCCGCCCGGGTTCGTGGTGAGCGCCGCGGCGTACGCGGAGCAAGCGCGCGCGTGGGGGCTCGGCGTGCGGCTCTCGGCGCACCTCGCCAGGAGCGGCTGGAAGGCCGCGGCCTCGGAGGTGGCGGAGCTCTTCGAGAGCGGCGAGCTGCTGCCCGACATCGAGGCCGCGGTCCGCGACGCCTACCGCGATCTCGACGCGCCGGCGGTCGCGGTGCGCTCCTCGGCGACGGCGGAGGATCTCGCCGACGCCTCGTTCGCCGGCCAGCACGAGACGTACCTCGACGTGACCGGAGAGGACGCGCTCCTCCTCGCGCTGCGGCGGTGCTGGGCGTCCCTCTGGAGCCCGAGGGCCCTCCGCTACCGCGCGGTGCGCGGCATGGATCACCTCGGGGTCCACATCGCGGTCGTCGTGCAGCGCATGGTGCCGGCCGATTTCGCCGGGGTCCTGTTCACGGTCGACCCGGTCGCCCAGCGCGCCGACCGCATGCTCCTGGAGGTCGCGCCGGGCCTCGGCGAGGCCATCGTCTCGGGCCACACGACCGGCGACGTGTACCGCCTGCGGCGCGCGCCGTTCGCCGGGCCCGCGGAGCTCCGCCCGGACGGGCCGGACGGCGCCCCGGACCCCGGGGCGAGCGACCTCGCGATCGAGGACCGCGACCTCCGGGAGGCCGGCCGCCCCGCGCCGAGCGACGCCGTGGTGCTCGAGCTCGGCCGGCTCGGGCTCCGCCTGGAGTCCCACTTCGGCTGCCCGCAGGACGTGGAGTTCGCCGTCGCGGACGGCTCGATCCACCTCCTCCAGTCGCGCCCGATCACCACGCTCGGCGCGGCCGAGATCGAGCCGCTCCCTCCGCTCCCGGCGCTCACGCGCCTCCAGCGGAGGATGGCTGAAGCGAACGACAGCGATCGGTTCCCGGTCGCCCCCAGGCCGCTCGATCAATGGGGCTTCCGCATATCCATTCCCGCGCTCGTCCGCGCGGTGCGCTTCCTCGGGCTCCACGTGGACGAGGCCGAAGAGCGCGCGCTGGTCGACCAGGTGTGGCGTGAGCTCCTCGTCCTGCCGCCGGTGCGACCCACCCTCCGGCTGCTCGGGCTGCCGCAGAAGGTCGCGGCCAGCCTGCGCGACGACGGGCTGGCGTGGTGGGAGGGCGAGGCGTTCCCGCGGATCCAGGAGGTCTGCGCGCCGGCCGATCTCCGCGCGATGGACGACGCCGCCCTCCTCCGCCGCGCCGACCGGATCGTGGAGACCACGACGGACGTCCTCGGCGAGCGGTTCGAGCGGAGCGTCAGCCAGCTCGCCGCGGTCGCGCTGCGGGTCCCCGTCACCCTCGCCGTGGGGAGGAAGCGGGCCGATGCCGTCCTGGGCGACCTCGTCTCGGGCCTCCACACCCGGACGTCCGACGTCAACGTCGCGCTCTTCCAGCTCGCGCGCCGGGCGGCGAGCGCCGGGCCGGAGGTGGCCCGCGCCGTCCGCGAGGGGCGCCTGGAGGAGCTCCGGGGATCGGAGGCCGGGCGGGTTTACCTCGCCGAGGTCGAGGCCTTCCTGGACGAGCACGGGTACCGGGAGAGCAAGGGCCTCTACCTCTCGGCGCCGACGTGGCGGCAGGATCCCGCGCCGATGTGGGGGCTCCTCCGCGGCCTGCTCGACGCCGCCGAGCCGCCGTCCGAGGAGGCCGGGATGAGGCGCTATCGGGCGGCGCTCGAGGAGGTCACCCGGAAGCTTCGCCTCGTGCCGGGGCTGCCCGACGCGTTCCGCCGCACCCTCGAGCGGCTGCGCCGCGCGATCCTCTTCCGGGAGCGCTCGCACTTCGATCTGGTGCGCTCGTTCTCGGCGCTCCAGGCGATCGTGGCCGAGCTCGCGCGTCGCCTCCAGGAGCGCGGGCGCCTGCCGGGCCCCGATGACATCTTCTACCTGACCGACGCCGAGGTCCGGGCCTGGATCCGCGGGGAGGCGCCGCCGCTCGACGAGGTGAAGCGGCTCGTCCGACGCCGGCGCGCGACGTACGGGGTGGTCAACGGCAGGTGGCAGAAGCGGGCGTTCCGGGCGGCCGCGGGGGGCTCGGGCAGCGAGCTCCGCGGCAGCGGGGCGTCGTCCGGGGTGGTGCGCGGCAAGGCGCGCATCGTGCGCGACGAGCGCGAGTTCGAGCGGCTGAAGGCGGGGGAGATCCTTGTCTGCCCCTACACGAACCCCGCCTGGACGCCGCTCTTCACCCTCGCCGCGGGCGTCGTGACGGACGCCGGCGGCGCGGCGTCGCACGCGGCCATCGTCGCGCGCGAGTACGGGATCCCCGCGGTCCTGGGGGCCGCCGGGGCGACCGAGCGGATCGCGGACGGCCAGGAGATCGTCGTGGACGGGGCGGAAGGCCGGGTGCTGCTCCTCGGCCAGGGCGCCGCGGGCTGAGGGCGCCGATCTGGATCGGCGAAGCGCTCGCCCGGGCGGCGGCTACCGGTAGCCGGTGACGTCGGCGGGCTTGCCGGCGTCCTGGACCTCGACGAGGTACCGCCAGGCGTCGGGCCGGGAGCCGTCCACGTCGGTGAAGCCGTACACCTTCGCGAGCTGGCCGCTCGACAGCGACTTCCCGGACCAGCGGGCCACCTCCGGGTCGGCCGCGAGCGCAGCCACCGCGCGGCCCACGTACGCGGGGGTCTCGGAGATCGCGAAGTGCGGCTGCTTCGCGAGCGCGTCGCGCCAGCGCTCCTCGGTGACCCCGTAGTGCCCGAGCATGATCTCCGAGCGCAGCCACCCCGGCGTCAGCGCGACGGCGGTGCCGCCGTGGGCCCGCAGCTCCTCGGCCTGGGCGAACGCCATGCGGAGGACCGCGGTCTTGGCCAGGTCGTAGAAGAACGAGACGCGGTAGTGCCCCGCGTTGTACTCGGCCGTGCCGTCCGTGATCTCGACGACGAGGCCGCCCGGCCTCCTGATGAGCAGCGGCAGGGCGCAGTGGCTCGTGATGATGTGCGTATCGATGGCCAGCCGCAGCAGCCGCATCCCGCTGTCCAGCGAGTGCTCCCACAGCGGCTTGTCCCAGGCGAACAGGTGCTCGCCGCCCCAGATGTCGTTGACCAGCACGTCGAGCCGCCCCTGTTCCCGCTCGATCCGCGCCACGAGCGCCTGGACCTGCTCGCGCTCCAGGTGGTCCACCTGCACCGCGATCCCCCTGCCCCCGGCCCGGGTGACCCGCTCGGCGGTCTCCTCGATCGTCTCGGGCCGATCCATCTCCGAGCGCTGCGCGCGCGTGGTGCGGCCCGTGACGTACACGGTCGCTCCCGCCTCGCCCAGCGCGACCGCGATCCCCCTGCCCGCCCCGCGCGTCGCGCCCGCGACCAGCGCCACCTTTCCCTGAAGTGCTCCGCTCATGATCGATCCTCCTTGGCCAGCACGCGCGAGGGTCGCACGGGGATCCTGACATCTCCTGTCAGGTATTCCGGGACACCGCTCCTGCGCTCGCGGCAGCGGGCGCGAGCGACGTGCCAGCGGGAGGCGTGTCAGCCGAGGAGCCCCTGCTCGGCCAGCCACAGCGTCGCGCCGGCGCGGCTGTAGAGGCCGAGCTTGTCGTAGGCGTGGGCGACGTGATGCTGCACGGTCTTCTCCGAGATGCGCAGGACGCACCCGATCTCGCGGTTCGTCTTGCCGGCGCCGACGAGCCGCAGGACCTCGAGCTCGCGCGCCGTGAGCGCCTTGCGCGCCCGCAGGAGCCGGCCGCGCCCGGCGCCGGCGTGCTCGCTGATCCGAGGGTGGGTCGGGACAGGATCGGTGGAGAGCAGGTAGTCATACGCCGTCCCGTGTCCCTCCGTGACGCGATGCGCCCAGACCGGGTTGGCGCAATGGATCTCGAGCACCTCCTTCGTGTATCCGATCACGAAATACTCGAGGTACGGGTGCCAGGTCGGGAGGCCACGGACGCGAAACTCGACCCCCGATTCGCCCAGCGACGCCTCGGAGCGGCTGCTCGTCTCGGCGAAGTACCGGTGCCAGAGGTTCTGAACGGTCGCGACCAGCGACGTGATCTCCGGATCCTGGACGAAGCGCTTCAGCGGGCCGTCGACGAGCGCCCAGCGCGCCGACTCGGCCCCGAGCTCGAGGAGCGCGTCCTTGCCCTCCGGATAGAACCTCCGGACCAGCTCGTCATGAAACGCGAGGAAATCGGGCAGCGGGACCAGGCTGCTGGCGGTGATCGGCTGGCGAAACCACGGATTGGTCGTCGCCACGTCGCGAAAGAGGCCGCGCCACGCCTCCGAGCCGAACCTTCGACTCACCAATGCCTTCCGCGTCAGGATTGTGGTGCCGCTGACTTTCATGAAGGAGCGAGTCAACCCCCGCCACGGCGCGATGAGGTCGCGCAGAAGCAGAATTGCAAAGGATTGCTCGCCAGTATGGACGATCAGGGCGCCATCGGTCAACGCGCGCGCTCGCTCGCCGGCGGAAGCCGCGATGACGACGACACGGGTGCGTCAGGACCAGATATTTGCAACGGCGCCAGATGTACGCTGCGTTGCGTGTCGGCGCCCGACAGGCAGGTTGGCAGAGAGGCGTGGGCTCAGGGCAGCGTGTGCCGCTTCAGCGCGGGCCAGCCGACCCTGGCGTTGCCGGCCTCGTGGCTGCCGCCCTGCTTCGTGCACAGGGTGACCTCGACGCCGTCCTGGCACGCCGAATAGGTCGAGCAGCCGTCGCCGTTCTCGGCCGAGGGCGAGCCGGTGCATCCATTGATGTCGGCCCACGCCTCGAAGCCCTTCTTCGCGCCGAGGAACGTGATCGGCATGCCCGGCACGACCGAGGAATATCCGCCCGCGTAGGGCACGATCGGGTCCGAGGTGCCGCGGAAGGTGATCACGGAGATGGGCCGCGACGGGTTGCAGCCGCCGACGTTCTCCTCGAGGAGATCGAAGGCGGCGGGCGCCACCGCCGCGAACACGTCGGCCGCCTGGCAAGCGAGGTAGTGGGACATCCCACCCCCCATGGAGAAGCCAACGGCATAGATGCGCTTCGGGTCGATGCAGGCGGTCTCCTGGATCTGGGCCACGATCGCCTTGGCGACGGCGACATCGTCGGTGTCGGCCACGCAGCACGGCCCCACGTTCCAGGCGGGGCCCGACGGGCCGTTCAGACCGCTCGGAAAGGCCATGATCACCCCTTCCGGGTCGGTCTGCGCCGGATACGGCGATCCCGATCGCTGCGACGGGCCAGAGCCGCCGAGGCCGTGGAAGTCCAGCACGAGCGGCACCGGCTTGCTGCCGTCGTACGCGGGGGGGACGTGCAAGACGTAGCTGCGGCTCCTGGAGCCCACCATGACCGTCTGGTTCGTGTCGCCGGCCCGCAGCGCTGTCGACGGGCAGGTGATGGTACCGCCGCCGCCCGTGTCGCTGCCCCCGGTGCCCGCGCCCCCGGTGGGGTCTCCACCGGTGCCGCTGCCCCCGGTGCCGCTCGTCGTGGTGCCGCTGTCCCCCGTGCCGCTCGTCGTGGTGGTGCTCGTCGTGGTGCCATCACCGCCGGCTGAGCCCGTCGTGGTCCCTGGCGTGGAGCTACCCGTGCTGCCCGAGGTGACCCCCGCGCTTGTATCGGCGCCGGAGCCGCCGCTGCCGCCGCCGGAGGACCCGTCGCCGTCGCCGCCGCAGCCCAGGAGGGCGATACCGAGCGCTCCTGACAGCAGGATCTGCATTGGCAAACTCGTTCGTGCGTTCATCATGGGTCAGCGCTCCTCGCATCACCCCACCGGGGTGACCACAACCAGTTCATACCCGACACCGGTGGATCGAGGGCATAGGCATACTGGCCTATGCCGAGACGTCCCCCCGGGCTGGTGGACTCGGCGATCCGGGCGATGGTCGAGCCCGGCGCCGGCGTCGAGGTGCTCGAGCACCTCGACGCCGCGATGAGGGTGCCGGCTGACCTTCGCCCCGGAGGGTTGCCTGCGGAGGCCCGCGGGGATCCTGACCGATCGCGGCCCCGGCGCGTCCTCGCTCCTACGGCGCGGCGAGGGCCGCGATCTCTTCCGCCGAGAGAGCACGGTCGTAGATCCGGAAGTCGTCGATAGAGCCCTTGAGCAAGGGATCGTCGAATCGCGACTTGCCGATGTAGTTGGTCGCCGTGGGCGCAATCTGGGACGGCTTCACGTCGTGCGGAGGCGCCGGAGTGGCCGACCCGACGGAGATACCGTCGACCCATATCTGGTACGTGCCGCTCGAGATCGTGACGGCCACGTGCTTCCAGACATTGGGGGGGAGCGAGCTCGCGCCCAGCACGGTCGCCTCGTTGCCCGCGTAGACCGAGAAGCGCAGGACGCCGGAAGCCTCGCGCGGGGTGAGGTACATGAATCCGGTGCTGCCGCCGACATCGATGATGCGCGCCCACATGTCGACGCTGCTCAGGTTGACCCAGGTCGCGATGGTGAGATCGTCGAGGTCGTCGGTGAGCCCGGCGGGGAGATCGACGTGGGGGTCGGCGCCCTGCAGGCTGAGCGCGCCGCCGATTCGCCCCGTCGACGTCCATCCAGCGCTCCCGACGAGCGTGGCGTCATTCCCGTTGCCGGACGCGTCGTGGGCCACGAGATCGGCCCCTTCGTCGAACATGTAGTGCACGACGAGCGACGGATCGGGCCCGCCGCCGCCTGCGCCGCCGCTGCCGCCTGCACCTTCGCCGCTGCCGCCTGAGCCGCCGCTGCCGCCGGCCCCCTCGCCGCCTGAGCCGCCGCTGCCGCCCGTGCCGCCGGAGCCGCCGCTGCCGCCTGCACCTTCGCCGCCGCCGCCGCCCGTGCCGCCGGCCCCCTCGCCGCCTGCGCCGCCGCTGCCGCCTGCGCCGCCGCTGCCGCCTGTGCCGCCGCTGCCGCCTGTGCCGCCGCTGCCGCCTGTGCCGTCGCCGCCCGCGCCGCCCGTGCCGGACGCGCTCCCCCCGGTGCCTCCGGGGCCGCTCGTGGTTGAGCTACCAGCCGTCGTCGTCGTCGTGGTCGTCGTCGTCGCGCTATCGCCGCCGCTGCCGCCGCCTCCCGAGTTGTCGTCGCTGCTCGAGCCGCAGCCGCTGCCGGCTGTACCGAGCATCACGGCCGTGAGCAGCATAGCCCTGACACTACCCGACAAGATCGGTGCCTCTCTCATAGCATCCTCCGATAAGGCAATTCCTCGATCACCAGGGGACGGTCCGATGGTGCTCGATGATGTTGTGGTGTTTGAGCAGGTCGCGCCGGCGACGGCGACCCTCGTCAAGATCTCGGCGTCCGGTCGAGAGATGAAACCATCTCACATGCCGCGAAACAACACCGTACCAACCACGCCGGTCCGGCTCGGCTCTACGGACACGACGACCGGCCTCTCCTCGGTGGGGCGGAGCAGATAGGTCAGCGCGGCGCCCACGAACGCCGCGGCGCCCACACCTAGAGAAATGTCGGCGATCAGGTACTTCGTGCGCACGCCGGTCAGATCGCTGTCCGTGCACTGCGGGCTGCAGGTGCGTTCGAGGTCGTCCTTCTCGGACCGACCCATGAGCCCCCACACCGCGAAGCTCGCCGCGCCAGCGACACCCACGCCCGCCAGCACGTAAGTCAACGCCGGCACCGGACGGTGAAACTCCGTCGCCTGGACCTGAGCCTCCGGGGCCCGAGCGGCCACGAGGGGCTCGAGCGCGACGTTCAACTGCAGGAAGCGCTGCCCCTCGAAGAGGATGAACTCCTTGGCCACCGGCCTGTACCCCTCGTGCTCGACACGGTAGGTGTGCTTCCCGGGATCGAGCTTGAGCGGCGCGCCGCTCGATGACAGCTCGACGACCTGACCGTCGATCTGGACCGTCGCTCCGGCGACCTGGTCGCCGCGGTTCGTGATGTTGAAGACGACCGACGGCGTCATTCGCTCGATCTCGTCGACCCACGCGCCGCAATCGCGGAGGACCGGAGCCGGGCAGGCAGACCGCGCGCAGGCCTTCAGCGCGCGGCCCGCCTCGAGCAGCTGGTGATTCTTCCGGAGCCTCTGCACCTCGGTGTGCGCCGCGACACACTGCGCCACCTCCGCGCTCGCCCCCCCTTCCGGCGCGGCCGGCTCGTCCGCCAGGGCCGCGCCGGGCAAGTGGAAGGCCGCCACCAGCGCGAGCGCCGCGCGCCCGCCATGCCCCGTCCCGAGAGGCCTCCCCCGTCGCAGCATGTCCGTCTCTCCAGCCATCACGCCGAGCTCCTCTCGTGACCAGCACACTCGCACCTGGGCGCATGTCGAAGCAAGCTTCCGGCGGGCCGCCGCGCGGTCCGATCGCGGCCGGCTCCCCCGGTCACAGCTCCGCGAGCGCCGCCACCTCGGCCGCCGACAGCGCCCGATTGTAGATCCTGAAATCGTCCACGATCCCGGCGAGGTAGGGATCCGGCGCGAACTGGGAGCGGCCGATGAAGTTCTGGGTCGTGTTCCCCAGCTCCGAGGGTCGGGTGAAGATCATCTCGCTGCTCGCCACCTCGGCCCCGTCGACGTAAATCGAAGAGCGACTCGGGTTGAAGGCCACCGTCACCGCGACGTGCGTCCAGACCTGGACCGGCAAGGTCCAGTCGGTGGTGTACTCCTCGACGCCCGCAGGAGAGTTCACCGAGAAGCGGAGGCCCGGCGGCATCGCCGCCTTCGGGCACAGGTACATCCACGCCACTTCCCCGGATCCGAAGTCGAAGATCCGCTGCCACAGCACCTGCCGGTTGAGCGAGACCCAGAGGGACACCGTGATCTCGTTGAGGGTCTGCAAGATGCCGGGTGGGAGCTCCACGTACTGCTCGGTCCCCGAGAGGGACAGCGCGTTTCCTATGTGCCCCTCGACCCACGTCCCCCCCAGGACGGTCGCGTCATGCAGCATGTCGCCGGTGGCGTCCGCCGCGGTGTCTCCCTCCGTCTCGTCGAACGTGTAGTGCAGGAAGAGCCCGCGCTCCAGGTCGACGAGGGGGCCGCCGCCGGCTCCCCCGGAGCCCCCGACGCCGCCGACTCCCCCGGAGCCCCCGACGCCGCCGTCGCCGCCGTCTCCCCCGGCGCCACCCTCTCCCCCGGCGCTCCCCGCGCCCCCGGAGCCGCCGTCTCCCCCGGCGGTCCCGGCGCCGCCTCCCGAGCCGCTGCTGCTCTGGCTGGAGCTCTGCGTCGCAGAGCCGCCTCCGGCGCTCGTCGTTGTTCCCTGCTGGAGATGGGACAGGTCTTCGAACGAGCATGCCCCGAGGAACAAGGGAGCGATCGTGAGGAGCGCACGTGCCGCGGGACGAAGGGCCGCAAGGCCGGCCAGCGTCCTTCCATGACCTGCCATGTTCATGTCACCTCTCACCACGATTGACGTCTCCTGAGCGCGTGCGGTGGTGCTGTCGTGACCCGGGGACCACGGCCACCACGGCAGTACAGGGGGAAAGCGCCCGGCGCCTGCGTCGAACCGACGCATGGGCCACCCCCGCAGGCCGGCTCATGGCCCGCCGGACTCCGGCCAACCATCGGTATCCCAGCTCAGCTCGGCCACGCGAAGGGCAAACATGCCGTCCGCGTCGGCGTCGTACGAATGGTAGATGTTGTACCAGGACTCCCCAGCTCGGAGCAAGCCGTTGCTGCCCGGCCCACGCCACCGCGCGCCGCTGGTGAGCACGCGCGAGCCGCCGCCGTCGAGCATGCGGGTGCCGAGCCTGTCCACGTAAGGACCGGCGAGCGCCTGGGACCGGCCCACCATGATCTTGTACGTGCTGCTCGCGCCGGCGCAGCAGGTGTCGAACGAGGCAAACAGGTAGTAGTGCTCGCCGCGCCGCACGACGAACGGCGCCTCGATCGCGGTGCTCGGCCGCGCGGCAATGGACGTGAGCGTCCCGTCCACCGGATCTCCCTCGTGGGTGAGCTGCACGAGCTTGAGCCCCGACCAGAAGCTCCCGAACACGAGCCACGCCGTGCCCCGCTCGTCGATCACGACGTTCGGATCGATGGCGTTGTAATCGGTGCCCTCGCTGCAGACGACGGCGCCGTGATCCACCCAGCGGCCCTCCGCGGCCGCCAGGTCCGCGGTGGTCGCATGACCGATGCAGGAGCGGTTCGTCCCGAAGTACGACGCCGCATAATACAGATGATAGAGCCCACCCCAGTAGGAGACGTCCGGCGCCCAGAGCGCGTCGACGTCGCCCACCGCGCTCACGACCCACTCTGGCGTGGCGCTGAACACGGCGCCGGCGAGGTCCCAGCGCATGAGATCCGCCGAGGTCCGGATCGCGATCCCGGCGCCGGTGGAGAAGACGTAATACAGATCTCCCGCCTTGATGGCCGACGGGTCGTGCACTCCCTGGACCTCTCCGCTGACGGCGAGCGCGGCCGGTCGACGGTCCGTCCCACCGGGCGGGCCGCCGCCATCCCCCGCTCCCCCGGCGCCGGCCCCTCCGGAGCCTGCTTGTCCGGAGCCTGCCTGTCCGGAGCTCACTCCCCCGGAACCTGCTCCGCCGGAACCTGCTTCTCCGCCGGAACCTGCTTCTCCGGAGCCAGCGCCTCCGGAGCTCACGCCTCCGGAACCTGCTCCCCCGGAGCCCGCGGAGACGCCGGACGACACGCTCCCTGTCGCGGGCCCGCCGGCGTCGCCCCGTGCTCCGGTGTCCGTGCTTGCCCGGCAACCGCTCATCACGGTCAGGGCCAGCGCGAAGAGCGCCACCGGACCCGAGGTCGTGTCGGCGCTCGATCTCACATGCATTCGACCTTGAATTGTTTGATCCCGTCGGCGTCGATGGTGTACGGCGGGTCGCATCGCGCGCTCGGCGGGCTGGCGGGCGCGGGGGTGGCCGCCGGCGCCGGAGGCACGTCGGCCTCGCGCGGGCTCGACGCCTTCGCGGGCGACGCGTCCTGCGCCGCGGACGGCCTGGTCTGCTTCGAGGATGGCTGGGCCCGCTTCCCGGGCGGCCCGGCCCGCTGCCCGGACGGCTCGGCCCGCTCCGCGGAGGACGCAGGGGCCACCGCGACGGGTACGGCGTCGGACGGCGGAACGGCCTCGTCGCGCCGCGGGGACGCCGGCTCCCCGGCCGCAGGAGCAGCGGCGGGCGCGACGGGTTGGGGCGAGGGCTGCGGCGCCGCCGGCGCGGGCGCGGCGTCCACGGACGGGCCCTGCGTGCGCAAGGAACGGGTGGTGGCGCCCAGGAAGACGCCGGCGCCGATCCCCAGGACGGCCGCGATGAGGAGCGGGCGGGACGCCCTCTGCAGCCACGAGCGCGACGCCGGCCCCGGTACGTCCGCGGACCTCGAGTCCGAGCCCGTCGTCGTGTAGCCGGCGGGCGCGAGCGATTGCGACAGGGGGGGCGGCGGCGGCAACGTGACGTCCGTCTGCGTGGACGAGCGCGCCATCGAGGCCCGACGCTTCATCTCCTGGGCGATGACGCGCCTCGTCTGCGTGCGGACCTCGTCGAACTCGCGCGAGACGTACCGGCCGATGTCGCGGTTCGTCACCGTGGTCAACCCGACGGCGAACGCCTCGAGATCGGCCTCGAGCTCGGACGCGGTGGCGTAGCGATCCTCCCGCGAGAAGGAAAGTGTCTTGACAATGATGCGCTCGAGGTCCTCGGGCACGCTGGGGTTGACCTCGCGCGGCCTCCGGATGTCCCCGTTCAGGACGCGAGTCATGATCGCGACGTCGGCCATCCCCCGCCACATCCGCTCGCCCGTCGCGGCCTCCCAGAGCATGACCCCCACCGCATACAGATCCGCGCGCCGATCGACGTGGCTCCCCTCGAGCTGCTCGGGCGGCATGTACCCGATCTTGCCCTTGATCACCCCCGTCACCGTCTCGGCCCCCGCGTCCATGCGCTTGGCGATGCCGAAATCGATGAGCTTGACCTGACCGTCGTAGGTCACGAAGATGTTGTGGGGCGAGACATCGCGGTGCACGACGCGGAGCGGCTCGCCGTCGAAGCCGGTGAGCTCGTGGGCGTAATGAAGGCCGCGAAGCGCGTCGATGATGATCCGCAGGTGCATCTCCAGCGGGAGCTTGGTGCGCGCGCGCGACCGGAGGCTCGAGAGCGGCTGGCCCTCGAGGTACTCCATCACGATGGCGGCCCCCTTGGGCGTCTGCACGATCGCGCTCGTCTGGACGATGTTCGCGTGGTTCAAGCGAGCGGAGAACCGCGCCTCGTTGATGAACATCTCCCGCATCTCGGGGTTGTCCAGCAAGTCGGGCCTGAGAAACTTGAGGACGACGAGCTTGTCGACGCCCTCCGCGCCGCTCTGCACGGCGAGGAAGACCTGCGCGGTCCCTCCGCGCCCGAGCTCTAGCAGGAGCTGATGCCCCATCTCGGGCGCGGCGCTGGACGTCCTCTCCACGTTCACGTCGTCGATGATGGCACGAAGAAAACGGGCTCGACCAGACGCTTTCAGAAGGATCTCGAGCCCTCGGCCGCAATGCACTGCAATGTTCGGCCTCCCGCGTGAGAACGCGTGTACGATACTGTCGCAGTATCGCCGGGCCAAAGCGGCGTACGCTCGAGATCGGGCGTCCGCGTGACGCGCGCGATGCGGCGCGCCGGCCGTCGCGCGCGGCATACGGCAGATCGAGCCCGAGCCTTCAGAGGCGCGCCTCGAGGGAGAGAGAGACGGCGAGGAGCGGCTGGCCGTAACGGGCGGCGTCGGCGGCGCGGTCGGAGCTGCCAACATTGCGCTCGGGATACGGGATATCGATGCTGGGAAGCGCGGCGCCGGCGAGTCCGCCGAGGCGAAATCCCGCGTGATCATGCACGAACCAGCGCACGGTCGCCTCGAGGTGCGGGACGGCCGCCCACGCGCTGCCGGAGGTGCCGTGGAACACCGGTGACGGGAGGAGCGTCTTGTAATGGAGGCGCAGCGCGGACGCGCCAGCCCCGAGCGTCGCGAGACCGTGGCCGCTCGCGAAGGAGAGCGCGCCGCCCGCCGCGGCGCCGAGGAGCGAGACGCCGTGCTCGATCTGCCCGCCGGGGACGTCCCAGGAGGTGCCGCCGAGCGTCGTGGTCCCGCCCGCCGCGACGTACCAGCCGCGGAAGATGGCGGACCCGCCGATCGAGAGCGCCGGCGTCGGGGGGATTGCGCCAGAGGCGAAGAGCAGCGTCGGGCCGACCGAGGCGACGAGGCGCGCGCGCGGCGGCGCGCCGTCGGCGGCGTGGTGGGAAGGCGGGGTGGCCCTCGACGCGGGCGTGCGGACGGCGGGGGGCGCGGGGGAGGTCGTCGTCGCGGAGGCGGACGGGCGCGCGGAGCCGCCGCGCGCGGGGCTGGCCGTCGACGGCGGGGTGGCCTGGCCGCCGGCGGCGGCGGCGCCGGTCGGAGGAGCGACGGGGGCGTCGCGGTGCAGGAGGCGGGCGCGGAGCAGCTCGACGGCGGCCAGGGCGAGGACCTCGGGGCCCTCGCCGCCGCGCACCGCGACCTCGAGCTCGCCGCCCCCGTGCCGCGCGGCGAGGGCGATCGTCGCGCGCCTGCGGGCGACGACGACGCGCGCGTCGGCGTCCCCGGCGCCGCCCGCGGTGATGCGCACGTCGAGCGCGCGGAGCTCGTCGCGGATCCGCTGGAACGTGGCGTCCGCCGGGTCGCCGGAGAGGGCCACCGTGGCCCGCGCGGGCGCGCCGGCGGGGGCCCCCGGCGGCGCCGCGCCGAGGAGGCCGGGCAGCGCGCCGAGCAGCGCGACCAGGCGGAGGCCGACGCGGGCGGCGGCGCGGCGCGCGGGGCCGAGCTCAGCGCGCATCCGCGAGCGAGCGCGCGAGGGGCGCGTAGGCGCCGTGGGGGTACTCGGCGAGGTAACGGAGCGCCGCGCGGCGCGCGACCTCCGGATCCCGCCGCTGCTGGAGCTCGAGGCTCCGCCCGAGCGCTTGCTCGCGCAGGGCGCCGCCCGGCGCCTCGCGGAGGTAGGTGTCGAACCAGGCGAGCGCGTCGCCGGGATCGCCGAGCTGATCGGCGGCGAGCTTGCCCAGGAGGAACGCCGAGTCGCCGCGCGCGCCGTGCCGATTGCGCAGGGCGAGGAGCGCGGCGCGCGCGGCGTGCGGGCGCCCCGCGTAGCGGGCGGCGTCGGCGAGGAGCCGGAGCTCGTCGGGCGCGGCCCGCGCGAGCACGGCGTCGAGCCCCAGCCGCTCGACGGCCGCGAGCGCCTCCTCGTGGCGCCCCGCGCTCGCGAGGGACTGCCAGCGCGGCGCGGCGTCCGTCGCGCCGGCCGCCGGCGCGCGCGCGCCCCGATCCCCGGGCGGCGCCGCGATCGTCGCGGGCGCGCCCGCCGGGGGCGCATCGGCGGAGCCGCTCGCCGCGGGCGCGCTCGGCGCGGTGAGGTCGAGCCGATCGCCCGCCGAGAGCCGCGCCGTCCCGAGCTCCGGGCCCGTCACCTCGACGCTGCCCTCGGCGAGCGCGAGCGTGAAGCGCCGCGCCTCGGGGGCCCAGCGCGCCTCGAAGCGCGTCCCGGTCACGCGCACCGCGTAGGGGCCGGCGTGGACGACCCAGCGCGTGTCGCTCCGGTGGACGACGTGGAAGTCGACCCCGCCCCGCTCCACGCGCAGCTCCGCGCCGCGCGCGTCGGTCGCGAGGACCTGGAGCGCGGACGCCGCGTCGAGGCGCACGGAGGTCCCCTCGGCGAAGGTGAAGGCGAGCGGCGCGTCGCGCGCCTCGACCCGCGCGCCCGCGCCCGGCGCCGGCGCGCCCGCGGGGGCCGCGCTCGGCGCGGCGGCGAGCTCGGGCCCACTCGCGGGCGGAGAGGCCGCGCGGAAGAGCGCGGCGCCGCCCGCCGCGAGCAGCAGCGCGGCGGCCGCGGCCCAGACGGGGTAGCGCACCCGGCGCGGCGGGGCCTCGGCCGCGGCGGCGAAGAGCCGCGCGCGGGCCGCGGCGAGCGTCTCGCCCGGCGTGGCGTGCCGATCGGAGGAGCGGGCCACCTCGGCCCCGAGGGTCTCGATGCGTCGTGTCACGGGGTCCATCGCGCGCCCTCCTCGATCCAGGTCGCGAGCACGGGGTCTCGCTGGGCAGCGCTCACGAAGCGCGCCTCGGCCCGGGAGATCCGACGTTTGATCGTCGCCAGCGACACGCCACAAGCGGCCGCCGCCTCGGTGAGCTCCATCCCCTCGATGTAGCGCATCGCGAAGGCGACGCGCTCGTCCAGCGGGAAGGACTCGAGCAGCCGGTAGGTCCGATCGTGAGCTTCGCGGACCTCCGCGTCGGCGCCGCGCGCCAGGGGCTCGGGGATGTCCTCGGGCGAGAGGAAGCGCAGCCAGCGCCGGGCCCTGTGATGGCGGATGCTCTTGCACGCCGTGTGGACCGCGACCGACCTCATCCACGACGTCAGCGCCGCCGCCTCGCTCACCTGGTGGACGCTCGCGTAAGCGGACACGAAGGCGTCGTGGACGACGTCCGCGAAGGTCGTGTGCCGCTCGGTCCCGAGGATGCGACGCGCGATGCGCTCGACGAGGGCACCGTAGCGCTCGAAGAGCATCGCCTTGGCCCAGGGATCCCCGCGCTGGAGCCGGCGGAGCAGCTCGGCGTCGTCGCGCTCCACCGGCAGCGCGACGAGCTGCCCGCCGCTCGGCGCGGTGCTTGCGCGGCTCACGGCGTGCGGCAGCGGCGAGCGTGAGCCGCTAGGCATGAGGGGCGCCTCGACGGGACGCTGCGAGATCGCCGAGCCGAGGCTCGGCGCTGCGTGGCGGGAGCATTTCGATGCGGGTGGGCACAGCGCTCCATCAAAGGACCGGCAGGGGCCCGCGACGGCTCACGCATTTTTCTGTGCCCTCCGGTGAGCCGTCCCGGGGCGGGGGCGGTCCCTTGGGGGTCGACCGGGACGACACGTCCCGCTTGCTTGCCATGCGCTTCGCTTCCGCCGTCCCCTGCTTCATCGTCGCCGCCGTCCTCGCGGACGCCGCCAGCGCCACGACGCGCCCGCTCCCCGGAGACTGGCGCCACGTCGCCGAGGCGCAGGAGCGGCTCGCGATCGCCGACTACGCGGCGGCGGAGGCCCTCCTCGCGCAGGTCCCCGCGCAGAGCGAGGCGGCGCGCGACGCCGGGATCCTCCGCGGCCAGCTCGACGCCGCGCTCGCCCCGCGCATCGAGCTCGAGACCCGCGCCTTCGTCGATACGCAGCCGCTCGATCGCTTGTCGCAGGGCGCCGGGCTCTCGTTCTGGCCGATCTCGAGCCTGGAGCTGCGGATCCGCGCGCTCGGTCTCTGGTACCCGCGCGCCTCCTACGAGCGCGACGCGACGACGGAGATCCACGGCCGCGCGACGCCGCTCTACGCGATAGGCGGGCTCGTGGGGCTCCTCTTCCGCCCGGCTCGCGCGGACCTCGACATCAGCGCGACGGGAACAGCGCGGGTCTGGGCGGACGGCAGCGTGCAGGTGTCGGGGAGCGGCGAGCTCGAGGGGCGGTGGCTCTCGCCGCTGCGGCTCCGCGCCTCGGCGCGGCGCGAGGAGCTCCTCGACGGCCACGCGGCGATCCGCGAGCACGTGTTCGTCCACGCGGCCGGCGGCGCGCTCGCCGTCGTCGACTGGAAGGGGTGGAGCGGAGAGCTCCGCGGCGAGGGGCGCTGGTACTCCGACGGGAACGACGGCCTCACGGCCTACGGCTGGGCCGTGGCGCCGATCCTGCGCGGTGCGCTGAGCCTGCAGGCCGGGTGGGGCGCGGCCTGGGCCGACACCTCGCGCTCGCGCTGGTCGCTCACGACGCAGACCTACTCGCCGTACTTCACCCCCCTCGGCGCGCGTCGCCACGGACCCATCCTCGTTGCGGCGCTCTCGCTCGGCAAGCTCCGCGTCGACGCGAGCGGCGACGTCGCCGTGCAGGGGAGCGAGCTCGACCCGACCGCGCTCGCCTGGGGCGTCACGTCGCGCGTCGACACCATCCACGTCGACGTGCGCGCGGGGGCGTCACTCGACCTCGGCGTCCTCCGCCTGGGGGTCGCCTACCACCACAACCACCAACGCTACTACCGGTTCCATGAAGCGACGATTCGTCTCGAGCTCCCGCTTTAGTACGGAGCTTTTCCGATGGTCGTCGGCCGCCCCCGTGCGGCTCGTCGATCGCGTGATCGTCCGGGCGCTCGTGGCCTTCGGGCTCGTGGGGGTCGCGGGCTTCGCGGGCTTCTGGTTCCAGGAGCGCCACGTCGCCCACCTCCCGGCCTTCGTCGCGCTGTCGATCGCGGTCTGGTACGGCATCAGCCGCATCGTCCTCGCCTGGATCGGGTACCTCGCGGTGGGCCCTGTCGAGCATCGCCCGGCGCCCGCGGGGCTCTCCGTCGCTGTCTTCACCACGGCCGCGCCGGGCGAGCCGCTCGCGATGTTCGAGGCGACCCTCGCTGCGCTCGCGCGCGTCCGCTACCCGCACCGCACGTATCTCCTCGACGGCACGGGCGACCCGCGCTTCCGCGCGCTCGCCGAGCGGCACGGCGCGGTGTGGCTCGACTCGAGCGGCGTCCCGGGCGCCAAGGCCGGCAAGATCAACGCGGCCCTCGCGCGGACCACGGAGGACTTCGTGCTGGTCCTCGATCCGGACCACCTGCCGTTCCCGGAGTTCCTCGACCGCGTCCTCGGCCACTTCGACGACCCGCGCGTGGGCTTCGTGCAGGTCTCGCAGGGCTACTACAACCAGGCCGACTCCCCGATCGCCCGCGGCGCGGCCGAGCAGACCTACGGGTTCTACGGGCCGATGCAGCTCGGGCTCCACGGGCTCGGCTGCGCTGTCGCCATCGGCGCGAACTGCACCTTCCGCCGCGCCGCGCTCGCGTCCATCGCCGGGCACGCCGTGGGGCTCGCGGAGGACCTCATGACCTCCATCCGGCTGCACTCGGCTGGATGGACGTCGGTCTACGTCCCGGAGATCGTCAGCCGCGGGCTCGTGCCCGACGACCTCGGCGGGTACTTCTCGCAGCAGCTCAAGTGGGCGACCGGCGCGGTCGACGCGCTCTTCGCCGAGGTCGTGCCGCGCTTCTTCCGGCTGAGCGCGCGCCAGCGGCTCTCCTACGTCGCCATCGGCACGTACTACCTCACCGGCCCGGCCACGCTGACGTACCTCGTCCTGCCGCTCGTCGCGCTCTGGGGCGACCTCTGGCCCATGCGCGTGGATCCGGCCGGGTTCGTCGCCGCGGGCGCCCCGATCGTCGTCGCGGCGGTCGCGCTCCATTTCCACGGGCAGCGGTGGTTCTGCGACCGCGCGTCGGAGGGCGGCCTCCACTGGCGCGCCCTCCTCCTCAAGCTCGCCGCCTTCCCCGTCTACACGCTCGGGGTGGTCCTGGCGATCGTCAAGCGCCTCGTCCGCTACGTGCCCACGCCCAAGCGCGGGCTCGGCGGCCGGCTCCTGCCGCTCGCGTGGCCGCACCTCCTCGTCGTCCTCTCGTTCCTCGTCACGGCCGGCGCGAGCCTCTGGCTCCGCACGTCCACGCACGGGCTCGCCGATCGCTGGAGCGACGCGGAGTCCTACTGGGCGACGCTCCTCTTCGGCGCGCTCGGGGCCGCGTCGATGAGCGCCACGATCGCCTGGGCCGCGCGCCCGCCTCGCCGCGCGCCGGGCGTCGACCCCTGGGAGCGGCTCCCCGCGCGCGACGCCGCGACCGCCACGACGACCACGACCGCCATGACCACGCTCGGAGGATCACGATGAAGCGCTCCCACCGCGTCGCGTTGACGGCTGCCACCACGACCGGGGCCGCCCTCGCGGTGCTCTTCTGGACCTACGGGCGCGGGCCCGCCGAGACCTGGCTCTCGTCTGCCTTCAGCGCAGCGAGCGCCGCCGTGGCCACGGCGGATCTCTCCTGGACCGCCGGCCCCGATCGCGACGCCCGGCTCGCGCGCCTGTCCG
This sequence comes from Sorangium sp. So ce406, assembly GCF_051474675.1. Classification (NCBI taxonomy): domain Bacteria; kingdom Pseudomonadati; phylum Myxococcota; order Polyangiales; family Polyangiaceae; genus Sorangium; species Sorangium sp. So ce406. The sequence goes on from NZ_CP150340.1 coordinate 5,869,782, forward strand.
CGGAGCTCGCATCGCGAAAGCTCGACGATCTCCGCGCCCCGACGCGCCTCCTCTACGGCGCGCACGACGGCGGGCTGCCGCGCGAGATCGGCGGGTACCTCGCGCTCGAGGAGGCCGTGGGCCAGACGCTCCTTCTCACGCAGATCTACGCGGCCTGGGGCGACGGCGCCGACCAGGGCTTCCCGGACCGGGCCGCGCGGGCCATCTGGGCCGTGGGCTCGGTGCCGGTCATCACGTGGGAGCCCTGGCTCAGCGCGTTCCAGCGCGCGGACGGGTCGCTCCGTCCGGCGGCGACGCGGGACCACGGCGGCCTCACCGACATCGCCGACGGCAGGTACGACGCCTACGTCGACGGCTGGGCGAAGGCGGCGGCGGAGTACGGGCACCCGATCCTCCTCCGCTTCGCGCACGAGATGAACGACGGCTATCGCTACCCCTGGGGGCCGGTGAACAACCCGCGCCCGCAGGAGTTCATCCGCGCGTGGCGGCACGTCGTCGGGCGCTTCCGCGCCGCCGGCGCGGCGAACGTCCTCTGGGTCTGGGCGCCGAGCGTCTCGTACGAGAACTACTGGGAGTACTACCCGGGCAACGAGTGGACCGACTGGGTCGGGACGGGCGTCCTCAACTACGGGACCGCCGTCCGCTGGTCCAGGTGGTACTCGTTCCAGGAGCTCTTCGCGCGCCACTACGAGCGCCTCGCGCCGCTCGGCAAGCCGCTGATGATCGCCGAGCTCGGCACGCTCGCCGCCGGCGGGGACCGCGCGCGCTGGTACGAGGAGGCCCTGACGGGCTTCGCGGCGCGCCACCCCGCCGTGAAGGCGCTCCTGTTCTTCCACGTCGCGAGCGACGCGACCGTGACCCACGAGCCGCTCTCGTGGGCCTTCGCCGACGACCCCGCGGTCGCCGGCGCGGCGCGCCGCGCGCTCGCGGCACAGACCCACCATGCACAGGAGGTTCAGCGATGAAGATCGTGTTGCTCGCCGGCGGGCTCGGGACCCGCCTCAGCGAAGAGACAGTCGACAGGCCGAAGCCGATGGTCGAGATCGGGGGCCAGCCCATCCTCTGGCACATCATGCAGATGTACGCCGCGCACGGCTTCGACGACTTCGTCGTGGCGTGCGGCTACAAGGGCGACTTCATCAAGGACTGGTTCGCGGGGCTCCGGACGCGCCGCGCGGACTTCACGGTGGACCTGCGGAGCGGCGAGGTCGATGCGCTCGGCGTCCACTGCCCGAGCTGGCGCGTGACGCTCATCGACACGGGGCTGCACACCCAGACCGGCGGGCGCATCCGCCGTCTGAGCCGCGTGCTCGGGCGGGAGCCGTTCATGGTCACCTACGGCGATGGGGTCGGTGACATCGACATCGCGAAGCTCGTCGCCTTCCACCGCGCCCACGGCAAGCTCGCGACGATCACCGCGGTGCGCCCGCCGGCCCGGTTCGGCGTCCTCGATCTCCGGGGGAGCGAGGTCGCGGCGTTCGCCGAGAAGCCGCAGGCCGAGGCGGGGTGGATCAACGGGGGGTTCTTCGTCTTCGAGCCCGGCGCGCTCGAGTACCTCGACTGCGACGACGCGACGCCGCTCGAGCGCGAGCCGCTCGAGCGGCTCGCCGCCAGCGGGCAGCTGATGGCCTACCAGCACGAGGGGTTCTGGCAGCCGATGGATACCCTGCGCGACAAGCGCCTCCTCGAGCGGCTCTGGGACGAGGGGCGCGCGCCCTGGAGGAGCTGGTCGTGAGCGAGCACCTCGACTTCTACGCGGGCCGCCGCGTGTTCGTCACCGGGCACACCGGGTTCAAGGGCTCCTGGCTCACCGCCTGGCTGCGCCTGCTCGGCGCGCAGGTCACCGGGTACGCTCTGCCGCCGGAGGGCGCGCCGAGCCTCTTCGCCGACGCGCGGATCGACGACGGGGTCACCTCGATCCTCGGCGACATCTGCGACGAGGGGCGCCTCGCGCGGTCGATGGCCGAGGCCCGGCCGGAGATCGTGCTGCACCTCGCGGCGCAGGCGCTCGTCCGCAGGTCGTACGCGCGGCCGATCGAGACCTTCTCGACGAACGTCCTCGGGACGGCGCACGTGCTCGAGGCGGCGCGGCGCCTCCCGTCGGTGCGGGTCGTGATCGTGGTGACGACGGACAAGTGTTACGAGAACCACGAGTGGGTCTGGGGCTACCGCGAGACCGACGCCCTCGGCGGCCACGACACGTACAGCGCGAGCAAGGCCTGCGCCGAGCTCGTCGCCGCGGCCTACCAGCGGTCGTTCTACGGGCGCGAGGTGGCGCTCGCGACGGCGCGCGCCGGGAACGTCATCGGCGGGGGAGACTGGGCCGAGGACCGCCTCGTACCGGACATCGTCCGGAGCGTCGCCGCGGGCGAGGCCGTGCACATCCGGCACCCGCGCGCCGTGCGCCCCTGGCAGCACGTCCTCGATCCGCTCTCCGCGTACCTCCTCCTCGCGCGACGGCTCTGGGACGATCCGGCGCGGTACAGCGGCGCCTGGAACTTCGGCCCCGACGACGCCGAGCCGCGGACGGTGCACCGCCTCGCGGAGGCCATCGTCCGCGAGCTCGGGCGGGGCTCGCTCGAGATCGCCGAGCCCCCGGAGGGCGATCGGCTCCACGAGGCGAGCGCGCTGCGGCTCGACTGCAGCAAGGCGCGGTCGCGGCTCGGCTGGCGCCCGCTCCTCGACACCGATCGCGCCATCCAGCTCACGAGCGCGTGGTACGCGCGCTACCTGGAGGATCGCCGGCGCGCGCGGGCGCTCGTCGAGGAGCAGCTCCGGCTCGCGACGGGGCTCGCGTGAGGCTCGGCAAGGCCGTGGTCACGGGCGCGACCGGCTTCATCGGCTCGGCGCTCGTCCGGCGGCTCCTCGCGGGCGGGTGCGACGTCGCCGCGGTGGCGCCCGCGCGGCCTCCGGGGTGGGCGCGGCTGTCGCGCCCCTCGCCGGGCCAGCGCCTCCGGCAGCTCCCGCTCGAGCGTCTGACGCGGGACGCGCTCCTCGATGCGGTCGGCGACGAGCCGCCGGATGCGGTCTTCCACCTGGCGTCGGCCGGCGTGAACCCGGGAGAGCGCGCGCCGGGCGCGCTCCACGAGGGCAACGCCGGGGCGCTCGTCGCGACGCTGGAGGCCGCCGCGCGCTGGGGCGGGGCGCGGGTCGTCTTCACGGGATCGTGCTCGGAGTACGGCGCGGTCGTCGAGGGGCAGCTCGTCGACGAGGGCGCGCCGCGCGCCCCGGCCGACCTCTACGGCGCCGCCAAGGCCGCCGCCCACGACTACGGGCGCGCCGTGGCGCGGGCCCTCTCGGTGCCGTTCGTGACGCTCCGCCTCTTCGGCGTCTACGGCCCAGGCGAGGCGCCCCATCGCCTCATCCCGTACCTCGCGGCCCGGCTCCGCGCGCGGGAGCGCGTCGACCTCACCCCCGGCACGCAGCTCCGCGATCTCACCTTCGTGGACGACGTCGTGGAGGCGCTGCTGCTCGGCGCGACGACGGCGGGGCTCGAGCTCGGCGCGGCGTACAACGTCTGCTCGGGGCGCCCCACGAGCGTGCGCGAGGTCTGCCTCGAGGTCGCGCGGCAGCTCGGCGCGCCGGAGTCCCTCCTCGGCTTCGGCGCGCGTCCTCCGCGCGCCGACGAGCCCCCGTGGCTCGTCGGCGATCCGCGCCGCTTCTGCGCCGCCACCGGCTGGCACCCCCGCACCGATCTCTCCCTCGGCGTCGCCGCCTCGCTCGCCCCCTCGTGAGGCCCCGCGGCGCGCCGCGCCGATCTCGCCGGGCGCGGGCCGAGCGCGACGTTCAATGCGCATGGGGCAACCCTGCACAAGAGAGAACGCGAGCTCCAGAGTCGACGCCAGCTCCGCCCGCCAGGAGTTCGGCCAGGGATCCGGAGAGATTCCAACGCAAAGACGCAAAGGCGCAAAGGCGCAAAACAAGAACAATTTTCATACGGAACTGGATGCCTCTCGGGGCGCGCTCCCGAGCGAGCAGGAACCCGTCGGGGTCTTCTGTTCCATGGCGGATCGGGTGCAGTATCGTGGCCATCGGTGGCCCCATTGCCGCCAGTGAGCGCACGCGCCCGCGGGTGAGCCGAAGGCGCGAGGGAGAGGAGCGGCATGGGCACGCACAGGGTGGATGGCGAAGCCGAGGCGACGAGGAAAGCAGAGATGGATTCAAATGGCCGGATCCGGGCAATTCGAGCGCGCATGGCCGCCGCGGGGTGGTGGCTCGCCTTCGCGACCGCAATCGCGTGTGGGCCGGCGGCGCCCGAGGACGAGCCAGCGCCGCCACCCGGCCAGAGCACACAAGAGGAAGCCTTCGCGGACCAGGTCGTGGAGGCGTTCTGCGGCGGGCTGGGCTCGTGCTGTACGGGCCTGAGCCGCACGTTCGACCGGGCGAGCTGCGAGGCGAACGCGCGGGATCTGATCGCCAGGCGCGTCCCCGTGAGCGACGATGTACGCTTCGATCCGGCGGCGGCGGAGCAGTGTTTGACGAGCATTCGCGCGGCGCTCCCGACGTGCTCCGGCATCGAGCGCGAGCCGTGCGACCGTATCTACGTGGGCACGCTCGGTACCGGTGAGGCCTGTGATCGCAACGATGAGTGTGCGCCGATCGCGGGAAGCCAGACTTATTGCCTCGACGTCTGCAATGCCGTTCGACGCGCCGCGGAGGGCGAAAGCTGCGTCCGCACCTGCAAGTCAGAGACGGAGTGCGGCCATCTTCCGGAAGAGCCGCCTTACGACGTGATGAGCCTGGCGACCTGGAGCGACTGCTTCATGGAGGACGGCCTCGCGTGCGTCGGCGGCGTGTGCGTGCGCGCCCCGGGGCAAGGCGCGGCCTGCCTCCAGGGCGTTGTCTGTGATCGCGGGCTCGATTGCGACAACGACACCTGCGTTCCCATTCCCACCCTCGGCGAAGCCTGTACCTGGGGCTGCACCCCTGGAGCTTTCTGCACGTACGACGGCGTCTGCGCGGCACAGCTTCCCCTGGGCGAGCAATGCCAGGATGACAACGCCTGCAGCTCGGGGAGCTGCGGCTCGAATGCGTGCCAGTTGATGAGTTGCCCGGTCGCGTGCCAGTCGCCGACGCTGGGCGATCCGCACGGATCCGCCTCCGAGTGCGCGGGTATGGTCCACTTCTGAGAGCCCGCGGCCCAGGCGGCGCGAGCGCCGGAGCCGCGGGCGCGTGCGCTCGCGCGCCGCGCTCAGGCTGGCGGATGAGCGGCGCGCCGCCGGAGAGCGGCATCCCTGCCTGCGACGCCGCACACCGAGGGATTCCGAGCGTCGACCTGACGTCCGACTGGAAGCACGCCAAGGTTCCTGTCGCGTGTCTCGTCCAGACCGGATATGGCGTCTTCGAGTCGTTCGCGCAGGACAGGATCCGGGTCATCCAGTTCAGCTTCGGTCCGGGCCAGGCGTTCGACTTCTGGATCGACGACGTCGCGTTCTACGACTGACCGCTTCTATCGCCCTGCGCTGCTCCTCCCCCGCGTGCGCTCGGCAGCGCCGTCTAGGATGGATTGCCGTCCCGCTCGTCCTTCGCTGCCGTCGCGACCTGGGCCTGGAAGATCTCCTGCACGTGGACGAGCTCGGCCGGCTCCGCGAGCACGTCGAGCCTGTCGCCGACCTCGAGGATCGTCTGGCCCCGGGGCACGACGGTCCCGCCCTCCCGGTGAATGGCGCGAATGAGCACGCCGGCAGGCAAGCCGAGCTCGGCGATACGCTTGCCGACGACGGCGGCCCGGCGCCCGAGCTCGAACGTGCGGGTCCTCGGCTGTGCGCCGGCGAGGGTGTGGGTCGTCGGATCGTAGTGCCCCTCGAGCTCGTTCACCACGGTCTCGGGCGAGAGGGGCGTGTTGGTCGTGTAACCGGCGCGAGCGAGCAAGTGCGTGGCCACGGGCATCGTCAGCACCACGAACGCGATGATGACGATGGCCCGGGTGGTGACGGCCGGGTCGCCGAAATGAAGGGCGGACGCCGAGATGATGCACGTCATCCCGAACACCGAGGCCTTCGACGTCACCTGGAGGCGCGTGAACAGGTCCGGCATGCGCAGGATGCCCACGGCCGCGATCAGCATGAAGACGCATCCGATGACGAGGAGCGCGCCCTCGACGACATCGAGGATCACGACGTCTCCCCCAGTCGCTCGAGGTAATGCGCGAACGCGATGGTGCCGAGGAAAAAGATGAGCGACAGCACCATCACCGCATCGAGGAGGACGCCATGGTCGGTCACCATCGCGTAGAGGGCGATGCCCCCGCTGCCGACGGTCGCCATGAGGTCCATGGCGACCACGCGGTCGGGGAGGCTCGGCCCGAGCAGGAGGCGGATGAACGCGACGACGAACGCCACCGTGACGACGGCGCTCGCGACGAGCAGGAGCGGGGTCATCGGAAGAGCTCCTTCACGCGGCGCTCGAGGTCGTTCTTGATGGTCTCGCGCAGCGCGTCGGCGCTGTCCACGAACATCGCATGGATGAAGAGGACCGTGCGGTCGCTCGAGACGTCGAGGCCAAAGGTGCCGGGCGTCAGGGCGAGGAGGATCGTCAGCACCGTGATCTCGAGATCGGTCGTCAGATCCAGGGGGACCGCGACGATGCCGGGGCGGCTCCTTCGCCTGATCGAGAGGACGTCGCGGGCGACCCTGAGGTTCGCCCGCACCATCTCTCTCGCATAGAAGAGCATGAACGACAGCAACCCTGGCAGCTTCTCGAAATAGGTCGTGGGGCCGATCAGGCGCCGGAGCCCGAGGAGCAAGAGGTACCCGAGGAGGAAGCCGAAGACGAGGCCTCCCACGGTGACGTGGCCGACCAGGGTCACCCAGACGATCGCCAGGAACAGATTGAGGACGAAGGCTCTCATGGGCGCCCCTCCCCCAGCACGGCGCGCACGTAGTCGGTCGGATCGGCGAGCTGCGCGGCGGCCCGCCGGACGACGTCGAGGAGCGGCTCCGGCGCCATCCCGAGCGTGAAGCCGAGCGCCGTCAAGAGCACGACCGCCGCGTACAGGAGCGCGCGAGACCGCGTCCCGCCCGCGCGCGCGGCGACGCCGGCGTCGACGGGCGCGGGCGCGGGCTTCCAGAAGGCCTCATTCCAGATCTTCGTCATCGAGATGAGGGTGAGGAGGCCGACGGCGAGGCTCGTGGCGACGACGGCCGTGGCCCCTCGGGAGCCGATCTCGAGCCCTGACCGCACCAGGATGAGCTTGCCCCAGAACCCCGACAAGGGCGGCATGCCGGCGAGGGAGAGGGCCGTGACGAGGAAGCAGGCGGAGAGCCCGGGGCTCCGCGCGAGGAGCCCGCCCTGGAGGTCGAGGCGGACGTCTTTCCCGTCGGATTGCATGATCCCGCTGATCAGGAAGAGGTTCGACTTGATGATCGCGTGGTGCAAGATGAAGAAGATCGCCCCCGAGAGGGATGACAGCGTGAACAGGCCGAGGCCCATGACCATGTAGCCGACCTGGCTGACGCTATGAAACGCGAGGATCCGCCGGACCTCCCGATGGGACACCGCGCCGAGCACGCCGACGGCCATGGTAAAGGCCGCGATCCCGAGGAGGAGCGCGTGGGAGGCTCCCCCGTCGCCCACGAAGACGAGGGTGAAGATGCGCACGAGGGCGTAGACGCCCACCTTCGTCAACAGCCCCGCGAACAGCGCGGCGACCGTCACGGGAGGCGTGTGATACGAGTCCGGCAGCCAGAAAAAGAGGGGGAAGACAGCGGCCTTGATGCCGAACGCGACGAGGAAGATCATCGCGAGGGTGATCCGGATGGACGGCGCGAGGCTCGGCAGCTTGACCGAGAGGTCGGCCATGTTGAGGGCGTGCACGGATCCGTAAAGGATGCCGAGGCCGGTGAGGAAGAGGGCGCTCGCGATCAGGTTCATCGCGACGTACTTGATCGCGCCCTGCATCTGCGGCCGCTCGTTGCCGAGCACCAGGAGCACGAAGGACGCGATCAGCGTCACCTCGAACCAGACGTACAGATTGAAGAGGTCGCCGGTGACGAAGACCCCGTTCGTCCCCATGAGGAGCACGTGCATGAGCGGGTAGAACCCGTGCGCCCGCCGTTCCCTGTCGATGTCCGACAGGGAGTAGATCGACGTGGCGACCGCGATGACGCCCGAGAGCAGGACCATCAGCGCCGAGAAGAGGTCGACCACGAAGGTGATGCCGTACGGCGCGGGCCAGCCTCCGAGCTGGGTCGATTGGATGCCTCCCCGGTGCACGGCGCGGAGCAAGGCTATGCCGACGACGAGCTGAAGGACGCTCCCGGCGAGGCCGATCGCGCGATGTCTCCCCGCGCGCCGGAAGGAGAGGAGCGCGAGGGCCGCCGTGGTCAGGGGGACGAGGACGGGCAGGACGAGGAGCACCTTCATGGGCGGGTCGATTCGAGAGAGTCGATATCGTCGCTGCCCGTTGTCCGATAAACGCGATGAAGGAGGACGACGGTGAACGCGACGACCGCGAAGCTGATGACGATCGCCGTCAGGATCAGCGCCTGGGCCACGGGATCGGCCGGCGGCGCCTGGAGTTCCCCTCCCTCCCTGGGGATCAGCGGGGGACGGCCGCGGACGACGCCGCCCGCCGTGAGGATGAGGAGGTTCGTCCCGTGCCCGAGCAGCACGAGGCCGAAGGCGAGCTTCACGATGCTGCGCCGGAGCATGAGGAACAGCCCCGACGCATAGAGCCCGCCGACGACGATCGCGAGGAGGACCGTCATGAATCCATCTCCGCGGCCATGAGGATGATCATGAGCACCATGCCCATCACGGCGGCATACACGCCGACGTCGAACAGCACCGGCGTCCCCACCGCGACGTCGCCGAACCCCGGCGCGGGGACGGTCGCCCACACGCCTTGCAGGAAGGATCCGCCGGCCGCGAGCCCGATGACGCCCGACAGCAGGATCGTCGAGAGCCCGAGCCCCATGAGCGTCTGGGGCGAGACGCGGAGCAGCAGCCGCGTCGAGGGGACGTCGTACGCGAGGGCGTGGAGCGTGAACGCTGATGCGACGATGAGCCCGCCGACGAAGCCGCCCCCGGGCTCGAGGTGACCGCGGAGGAGCGCGTAGATCGAGACGATGATCAGGAGCACCATCAGGACCGGCGTGGCGGAGCGCAGGATCAAGGAAGGCATGGATCAGGCTCCCTTCCGCGTACGGGTCGCGAGCAGCGCATAGACCCCGATGCCGGCCGCGCAGAGCACCGTCGATTCCCCCAGCGTGTCCATCGCCCGGAAGTCGACGAGGATCACGTTGACGATGTTCCGCCCGTGGGCCTCGGTGTGCACCTTCTCCACGAAGAACTCGCTCAGGATCGGCGCCGGGGAGAGCGTCGACGACATGAGGATCAGCAGGGCCACCGTGACCCCGAAGATCACGGAGACGATCGCGTCCGGGATCCACACGCGCGCGGGGGATCGGGACACGAAGCGCGGCAGGTGGTGGAGGACGAGGACGAAGATGACGACCGTCAGCACCTCGACCAGGATCTGCGTCAGCGCGAGATCGAGCGCGCTGAAGATCACGTAGACGAGCATGACGCAGATGCCGATCGCGCCGAGCGCGGCGACGACGGCGAGGCGTGATTGCGTGCGCGTCGTCATGGCCGCGGACGCGAGGATCACGCCCGCGAGCACGAGCTCCGGGAGCTCCACGGTGAGCGACGGGATCGTGAAAGGGAGGCTCCAGAGCAGCGGTGTCCCGACGAGCACGACCGTCGTCAGGGCCGTGACCAGCAGATAGCGGCGCAAATGGCCCGTCTGGAGCTGCCCGGTGAGCCACTCCGCGAACCGGAGGAGCCCCGCGAACGCAGCGTCGTACACGCGCGCGGGACCCAAGGCGCCGAGGCGCGTGGCGGCGTCGAAGAGGCGTCCTTCCCGGCCGGAGAGGACGCGGAAGAGCCCGAGGCCGGCGAGGAGGGTCGCGACGCTGAGCCCGAGCACGGGGGTCAGTCCGTGCCACAGGTGCAGTTCGAGCGGCGTGGGTCGGCCGAGGATCGCTGTCGCCGCCGCGCCCGGGAGGTCGCCGAACAGTCGCGGCGCCACCCCGAGGACGAGGCTCGCCGCCGCGAGCGTGGCAGGCCCGAGCCACAAGGACAGCGGCGCTTCGTGGGGCAGCGTGGGCGCCGCCGGGGGACCCCCGAAGAAGGGGCGATGGGCGACGACCAGGCTCATCACGACGAGGAGGGCGCTCGACAGGACCGCGGCCCCGGCGAGGACCGCCGTCATCGAGGGCGGCGCGAGGACGGCCTCGTAGAAGAGCTCTTTCGACAGGAAACCGAGGAGGGGCGGCGCCCCCGCGCTCGAGATCGCCGCCAGCACGGCCGCCGTCGCGGTGATCGGCATCCGCCGCGCGAGGCCCCTCAAGCGGGTGACGTCGCGGGTCCCGGTCTCGTGGTCCAGGGTCCCCGCGGTCATGAAGAGCGCGCCCTTGTACAGCGAATGCGCGACCAGATAGACCACCGCCGCGGAGACGGCCGCCCGGGTCCCGATGCCGAGGAGCATGGTCAGGATGCCGAGCACGCTCACGGTCGAATAGGCGAGGATCCGCTTGAGATCTTTCTGCGTGACCGCGAGCACCGCGCCCGTCACCATCGTGGCGGCGCCGACCCCTGTCACGACGAGGTACCATTCGCGCGTCGCGCCGAGCGTGGGGTGCAGGCGCGCGAGCAGGTAGACGCCGGCCTTCACCATCGTGGCCGAATGCAGGTAGGCGCTGACCGGCGTGGGCGCCTCCATCGCCCGAGGCAGCCAGAAATGAAAGGGCACCTGCGCCGATTTCGTGAAGGCTCCCGCGAGGACGAGGAGCAGGATCGGCAGGTAGAGCGGGCTATCGCGGACCACGCCCCCCGAGAATCGGGAGATCTGCGTCTCTCCGGTGACCAGGACGAGGAGGACGAGGCCTGCGAGCATGGCGAGCCCGCCGCCGCCCGTCACGAGGAGCGCCGTCAAGGCGGCTTCGCGCGCCTCCGGCCGCTCGTGGTCCCACCCGATGAGGAGATACGAGCTCACGCTCGTGAGCTCCCAGCACACGAAGAGGAGAATGACGTCGTCGGCGACCACGAGGCCCGCCATCGATGCCGTGAACAGGAGCAGATAGGCGTAAAACCGCCCGAGCCGCGGGTGCGAGCGCAGGTATTCGCTCGCGTACACGAAGATCAGCGCCCCGATGCCGCAGATGAGGCCGAGGAACACGAGCGAGAGCCCGTCCAGACTCACCGAGAGCTCCACGCCGAGCGACGGGATCCACGGCAGCGACGCGTGATGGGCCTCCCCCTCGGCGAGCCTCGGGGCGAGCTGCATCGCGGACGCGAGCACGCCGAGCGGGAGCGCCGCGAAGAGCCAGCCGGCCCGGTGCCCGAGCCCGCGATGGAGGGCCGGCGCCAGCAGCGCTCCGACGAACACGCTCAGGATGGCCCACAGCATCGCGGCAGGTTCCCCTTCGATGCCGGCGAGGGCCCGAGGCTTTCGAAGGGCTTTCGAGGGTGCGGCCTACCGAGCTCGGCGCCCGCGCGAGCCCGCTCGGCCTGCTGACGGAGCAGATAGAGCCGGAGATCGGCGCTTCGTCGGGAACTTCCCGCAGGCGTTCAGCCATGTCGGACTCATCGACAGCGGCGTGCGCCTCGCGCGCGCTTGGCCGAGCGCTCGGCCAGGAGAGCGCCGCGCCAGGGACGTGCGCCTCGCGGGAGGCCGGCGCAGGTCATTGACCAGCCCGTCCGCTGGCTTCATCGGAGCGCTATTTCGCCCTGATCTCCTCCTTGCAAACGTCGCCGCACGGCAGGCCGACGCCGTGAATAATGACCCCAAGCTCGTTCGCTCGGTCGAGCACGGCCGCCATGGTGATCGGATCGTCGGTGTAGGCGTGATCCGGCGCGTCGCCGATAAGGATGATGTGCCGCTCTTTATCCATCCTCCACGGCTGCTTCAGGGCTTCGTCGAGCCCCGCCGCGACGAACTCAGGGAAGTCGCCGCCTTGCCAGGCCGTCATCGCGGAAACGCCGTCGAGCGCCGCGTCGAGGTCGGCCGAGAGGGGCGCCTGCGTCTTGCTGATGTAATCGTCGCCTCGGTCCCGGTACGTCACGACGCCGTAATGCCGTTCCGGCGCGGCTTTCATGGACTGAGAGACCGCGAGCTGGACGCCCGCGATGGCCCAGACCATCGAGAGCGTGTTGTCGACCACCATCACCACGTCGCAGTCCGCCGGCAGCGTTTCCATCACGCCCGCGGTGACGCCGACGATGTCGCCGAAGGCGGCGGTCACCACCTCCCCCTTGACCTTCGCGACCATGTCATTCAGCGAATCCACGGTCTCTTGCACGAGCTCGTCCGCGCGGAGATCGTAATGGTATTCGGCCTCCACCTCGCCGTCCTTGTATCCGACGCTGCCGCCAAGGCTGCACCCGCTCACCAGCGTGGCGCCGAGGAAAAGACATGCCGACAGATAGCGCAGTCGATTCATCAAGTCTCTTTCCTTCCTTGGGAAACCCGCTCTCAGGACGATGCTACGGTCTCTGCCCGTCGTCCGCCACCCCTCCACGGGCCTCCTCCGGCTCTGATGCTACCGGGGCCGGAACGCGCCCCTCGGCGCGATCCACTCGTAGGTCTCGTCCGGCCTGTCTCAGGCCTAGTGGCATTCTCCGCACCGACGATGACGCCCTCGGGCACGATGCTTGACAACGAAACGTCCGTCTCGTTGGCAGAAACCGGACGGCGCGGCCCGAACGAGCCCTGAACGACACCGAGCTTCGCGCGATGTCCCGGCGCGAGCCCCACCTCCCTCGCTTGAGAGCTTTCCGCCCCAAGCATGATGGGCGTGGGCGAGGCAAAGGTAAGTGTCGAAATTTGCCTGGCTTCTGAGCGTCCCCAGCGGGATTCGAACCCGCGTAGCAGCCTTGAAAGGGCTGAGTCCTGGGCCGGGCTAGACGATGGGGACCGGCGATGCGGCGCGGGAAGCTACCCGCCGTCGTCGAGCAATGCAAGCCCTACGCGCTCCGTCCGCGCCGTTCCTGTCCCCGCGAGGCCCGCCACGCGGATCGCGCCGCGTTCGGCGGCTCGCCGTGGCGGGCGTTGCGGGGGTGGCGCCCCGCATGCCGGCCGTTGTCTCGAACCGCCGGCCTGGTCGGCCTCGCCGGCCAGGTCGGCCTCGCCGGACTAGTCGGCCTCGCCGCTCTTGGACGGCGTCCAGGAGGGGGCGTCGCTCGCGGGGAACGAGTCCTCGACGGTCTCGTCCACCTTCTGTTCCGGCTCCTTGTCCGCCGTGGCCTCGTGGCCCTCGACCGGGTCCCCTGGGACGTGCCGGTGCTGGTCGCCGCCGCCCTGCCGCTCCTGCTGGGCCGCGCCCGCGGCGCCCCTGGGCGTCGCTGCCCCCTGGTCCTTCGTCGCCTTCTCGTTCGCCTTCATGCGCACCTCCTCGAGCTGTTCCGGCTTCTCCAGAGCACCTGGAGCCGTCGAGGCGCACCGCAAGGGGCCAACGGAATGCTGGTGAGCTCGGCGTGCCATTCGCCCGGCACGGAGCTCCGTCGTGTTCCTGGGCGCGCCCTGCCTCGAGCACGTCCGCGTGCGTGCACGCGCACGGTCCGGCGCACGCTCCTGCGCACGCCGGCGCGCCACCACCTGCCCCGAACCGCTGGACGACCGCCCTGAATCGGGCGACCATGGGCGCCGCGCCACCCACCTTGCGCCACACGGACCTGAGCTCTCCCTCATGCTTCCGCTTCCGGGCCTAGCGCCTGCTGTTCCCATGTCCCCGGGAGGACCGTGCACCGACGCCGGCGCCTGACGCGCGCCGCCCCGCTCGCCTTCTGCCTTCTCCCGGCGCTCTTCTCGGCCGCCTCGGCACGCCCAGCGCTCGCGCAGCCCGCGCCCCCCACGCAGCCCCAAGCTGCGCAACCCGCGCCTCCCGCGCAGCCCGCACCTCCCGGACAGCCCACGTCGCCCGCGCCTGCCGCGCAGCCCGCGCGAACTCCTCCCCCATCTCCCCCCTCCCCGCCGCCCTCCCCCTCCCCGCCTCCCCCTCTCGAGGTCGTCGTCACCGGCACCCGCACCCCCGAGAGCAGCCAGCGCGCCACGGTGCGCACGCGCGTCATCAGCCGCGAGGAGGCCGAGCGCCGCGGCGCCACCAACGTCGGCGAGGCGCTCGACGGCGAGCTCGGCGTCCAGGTCAACCCGAGCGCCTACGGCTCGCTCGGCAACCCGAGCGCCATCCAGATCCAGGGCTTCGACCTCGAGCGCGTCCTCGTCCTCGAGGACGGCGAGCGCGTCATCGGCGACGCCGGCGGCGCCATCGACCTCTCCTCCCTCCCGCTCAGCGACGTCTCCCGCATCGAGCTCGTCACCGGGCCGACGAGCTCGCTCTACGGCGCGAGCGCCATCGGCGGCGTCGTCAACGTCCTCTCCGGCCCCCCCGCCCACCAGGGCTTCAGCGGCCGCGGCCGCATCGAAGGCCGCAGCCGCACGGGGCTCCTCGTCCAGGGCTCCGGCGCCTACCGCGGCGAGCGCGCCTGGGCCAGCGCCGACGCCTCGTTCCAGCGCGAGGACAGCCTCTCCCTCCTCGAGGGCAACCCCGCCACCGCCCTGCCCGAGCGCGCCCAGCACCTCGTCGGCCTGCGCGCCGGCGCCGCGCTCGGCCGCGGCATCGACGTGCGCCTCCGCGCCCGGTGGATCCACGACGAGCAGGACGGCCTCGAGCAGCTCGTGCGACCAGGCCTCCGCCCGTACCTCTTCGATCTCCCCGAGGTCACCGACCGCGTCACCCTCCACCTCACCGAGACCATCGACCTCGGCGGCGGCTCCAACCTGCGCCTCGCCGCCGGCCGGCAATGGGCCTTCCGGACGAGCGGCCGCGACCTGCGCGGCTCGCCCCTCTCGGAGCTGCGCGAGCGCTCGGGCACCCTCCAGAGCTACGAGGCCGTCGCCACCCTCGCCCACGGGCAGCTCACCTGGGTGCTCGGCGGCCGCGCCGAGGTGGAGTCGCTCACCCAGGAGCTCACGACCACCGAGGTCTCCACCTCGGGCACCTCGCAGAGCGCCTTCGACGAGGTGCCCGACACCGAGCTCGGCAGCGCCGCGCTCTACGGCCAGCTCGCGTGGAAGATCACCGACCGCCTCACCCTCATGCCCGGCGTCCGCGGCGAGTACTGGCCGCGCTACGGCGGCGTCTTCGCCCCGCGCCTCGCCCTCGCCTACCGGCCTGCGCCGTCGCTCACCCTGCGCATCTCCGGCGGGCGCGGCTTCCGCGCGCCCAGCGCGAAGGAGCTCGGCTTCTCGTTCGACCACTCGGGCCTCGGCTACATCCTCGAGGGCAACCAGCATCTCGCCCCCGAGACGTCCTGGGGCGTGAACGGCGATGTCACGTGGACCCCCGGAGAAGGCCTCACCCTCCGCGGCGGCGCCTTCGCGAACTGGGTCGATCACCTGATCGACATCGACCCGATCCCCATCCGCTCGTCCGGCGGCGTCGACACGTATACCTACATGAACATCGCCAGGGCACGCACCGCGGGTGTCGAGCTCTCGGCGACGTTCCAGGCGGCAGCGTGGCTCCGCGCCGAGGCCGGCTATGCCTACCTCTGGACGCGCAACGACGACCCCGCCGTCCCCGATCAGCCGCTCTCCGGCAGGCCGCCGCACACAGCGCAGGCAGCGCTCCGCGCCGACCTGCCGCTCCGCTTCGAGCTCGTCACCCGGCTCCGGACCATCACCAGCGCGTTCGTCGCGGCAGACCTGCGCGCGCCCGGCTTCACCACGCTCGACGCGCGGCTCGCGCGACCGCTCTGGCCCTCGTCGCAGGCCTACGTCGGCGTCAGGAACGTCCTGGGCGCGCAGAAGGACCCTGACCGCCTCGGCGATCACCGGCCCCTCGAAGGGCGCACCGTTTACCTCGGCGTGATCGCCGAGCTACCGTGGGAGGACTCATGACAAGAGGGTCAGTCGTCGCAGCGCTTCTCCTTCTCACCCCCGCGTGCAGCGACGATGTGGGCGACGGGGGCTCGAGCGGGGGCGCGCCGACGGAGGACGGCGCGCTCCTCGAGGTCGAGGTGCCGGCCTCCGGCCGCGTCTTCCTCCGGCTCGCCACGCCCGAGATCGTCGCCCCGGCCGACGACGGCGCGGCGTCCACCGACTGGGATCTCGCCCTCTCGGGCTACGACGTGTTCACCAACAGCGGCCTCAGCGGCCCCGGCGACGGCGGGGCGCTGCCGCTCAGCCTCGACGACTACAGGGCAGGCCAGCTCCCGAGCACCCCGTTCCTCCTCACGGACGAGGCCGGCGGCGCCTTCACACAGTGGTACGCTTACGACGGCGAGTCGCACGTCGCCTTCAGCCGGTATCACATCCACGCGATCGAGCACGAAGGGCGCTACTGGAAGCTCCAGATCCTCTCCTTTTACGGAGAGGTGGACGGCGCGCCGGTCACCGCGCTCTACCAGCTCCGGGTCGCCGAGGTGCTCCCCGACGGCGCCGGTGAGACCGTCGAGATCAAGGATCTCGACGCGACCGCGGGCGGCATCGACGCCCTCGAGAGCGCGCCGAGCGCCTGCCTCGACCTCGCGGGCAACCGGCGACTGATGCTCACGCCGGCCGAGGCGCGCGAGTCGACGGAGTGGCACGTCTGCTTCCGCCGCTCGCTCGTCAGCGTCAACGGCGAGCTCGGCGGCCCCGGCGCCGCGCGCGGCGCCGATCTCCAGGAGCAAGAGACAAGGTCCGAGGCGCTCGCCGACGTCAAGGAGCGCACCGCCGCGTCGGAGGAAGCGCGGTTCGACGCGGCCGACCACCAGGCCCTCACGGATCCCGCCGTCCGCTACCGCGGCGACCACGTGGCGACCGCCTTCACCGGGCGCTGGATCGAGCCCGGATCGAGCCCGCCCGCGCCGGCGAAGGACGCCGCATGGCTCGTCCAGAGCGCAGACGGCCAATCGCGCTTCGTGGCCGTATTCGAGCGCTTCGAGGGCGCGACGGACGCATCCCCGGGACGGGTGATAATGCGCGTCAAGCAGGTGGAATGACCGACACGCGCGCCCTTATCCGCCGCGGCGCGGTCAAGAGAATGCGCGGCGCGTGACTTCGCAGAGCGACGCGACCATACTGCGCGCGCTCGGTGAGGCGCACCCCTCACCTCTCGTAAGGAGCCTGCTTATGACAGAGTCGCTTGCCCCCACTTCGAGCGCCACAGGTCGGTCCCGCCAGCCAGGGACGCCGGGGGGCGGGCGCGGGGCGACGCGGGCGCGCCGCGGTGGCCAGTTCGCCGCGGGGGTTCTCGCCGCGCTCGCCGCGGGGGCCTGCGGCGGCAACGTGGTGGTCGACGGGTTCGAGCCGCCCGAGGGCACCGGAGGTGCCGGGGGTTCCTGGGGGACCGGCCGCAGCACGAGCGCCGTCACGCCAGACCCGACGGGCTCCGGCCAGGGCGGCGACATCGGCGAGGGCGGCGCGCCGCCGATTCCGCCGCTCGTCGAGGAGGATCTCGGCGAGATCGCCGCCGGCGTCCCCGTCCCGGTGGATATCCCGCCAGGCACCCTCGGCTTCACGGCGATCGCGCAGCTCATGACCTCGCCGCCGAGCTTCGATCCGATCGGCATCGCGGAGATCTCCGGCCCTGACGGCAGGACGTTCATGGCGGACTACACGATCCCCGGCACCCTGGCCAGCTTCTACAACCAGGGGATCGGCGCGGCGGCCGTGCCCCAGACGGGCGCGGCCGCGGCCGTGCCACTTGTGCCAGGCACGTACTGGATCACGATCGGCGACGGCGGCTTCGGCCTGCCGGGGGCGCCAGCGCGCCTCTCGGTGTGGCGCCGCCAGACGCTCGACGGGCGCTTTCACGGCGGGAAGCTCGACATCAACGCTTTCATCGCGGGAGACGCGATCTCCGAGGATTACCTGCAGAGCGCGCTGCGCAGGGCTTACCAGGGGTTCGTGGGCCTCGACGTGGGCAGCGTGACGGTACATCGATTGGGAGCGGAGTGGGGTTTCATCGACGAGGAGCTCCTCCCGAGCTTGCTCGAGCAGACGGCCGGCGCCCGCGGCCGGCCGGCGCTCAACGTGATCGCCGTGTCACAGTTCGGCGGCACGCTCGACGGCGCTGCCGGCGCGACGCCCTCTGCGCCCTCGGTCGCCGTGGAGCACGGCACCCACCTCAGCGGCATCGTGGTCACGCTCTTCGAGGACCCCCAGGTCGACACGGCCATTCTGCGCCACGAGCTCGGCCATTTCGCGGGGCTGTTCCACACGACCGAGATCGAGCCCGCCTTCGCCGACCCGCTCGACGATACCGTGCGGTGCGACGACGCGCTCGAGCTGCTCGAGCTCTGTCCAGACTACGACAACATCATGTTTCCGACGGGGGGCGACTTCTCGGGCAGGATGACGCCGCAACAGACGACGATCGTGCAGGCGAGCGCGGTCTACCGCGGGATCGTCGAGAACGGAGGCGGCGCTGCCGACCCGCTCCCGGCGGGCCGCGGCCCATCCCCCGCTGGCCGCGCTCCGGACCCGGCCGGCCGCGGTCAGGCCGGCCAGGGGGCGGCGCTAGCGCCTGGCGACCGCGCCTGGGCGGCCGCGCTCCCGCCGCGCGCCGCGACCCTGCTCGGAGGGCACTTCTGCGGGCACAGCGCGGCGGCGGGCGCGGACTACTTCGCGCTGCTCCGCGCGACCGGCGGCGCCGACGCCGACCGGCTGCTCGCTGTCGGCCGCGATCCCGGCGCGCCGGTCCAGGCCAGGGCGCGCGCCCTCGCCGCCGCGGGCCGCGCCGCGGCGCCCGTCGCCGCCGCGCCCTCCGCGGCCTCCGCGAGCGTGCTCGCCGATCTCGAGGCGCTCGCCGTGGACCCGCGCCTGCCGCGCCGCGCGCGCCTCGGCGCGATCCAGGGGGTCGCCGCCGCCTCGCCCGCCGCCGCCCGCGCGCTCGCCGCGCGCCTCGCCGCCGACCCCGACACGGTGGTCGGCCGGATGGCGACCCGCGCCGCGCGGTGAGGCCACGGTCGGCGCCCGGCGCCAGCGCCCAGAGCTGATCCACCCCTGTCGCGCGGCCGCTCCCGGCGGCGGCCGCGCTGCTCGCGCCCGGCGGCGCTACCCCGCCTTGGACCGCGCGGCCACGGGGATCACGCCCGTCCCGGCGACGGCGCGCGTGAAGTCCAGCCCCGTCAGCACGCCGCGGAGCCGCCGCCCCTGCACCACGAGCACGCGCCGCGCCTGCGCCGCGTGCGCGGCGGCCGCGGCGCGGTGCAGCGGCGTGCGGACGTCGAGACAGACCATGGCGGGGCTCATCACGTCCTCGACCGGCGAATCGGACAGCACGCCGTGCGCGAGCAGCGCCTCCGTCTGCGTGAACATCCCGACCGGCCAGCCGTCCGGATCCACCACCACGAGCCCGCTCACCTGCGCGGTCGTCAGCCGATCGGCCGCGAGCGCGAGCGGCGCGTCGAGCGGGATCGTGTACGCCGGGGCCGACATGAGCTCGCCGATCGCCGTCGCGTCCCGCGCCTCGACCAGGGCGAGGAGGAGATCCTTCGTGCTGAAGACGCCGATCAGCTCGTCGCCCTCGCGGACGAAGACCCGGTGGATGCGGTGCTTCAGCAGCACGCTCGCCGCCTGGACGACCAGCGTCGTGCGCCCGACCGTGATGATCCCCGGGCGCAGCACGTCGCGCGCCGGGACGTCGGGCAAGGTGAGCAGCATCCCGCGGCTGTTCGTCTTCGTCTCGAACTGGCCGAGCCGCAGCAGGTCGGTGCGCGACAGCACGCCGATGGCGCGCGACGCCGCGTCGACGATGGGAACGCAGGAGATCGCATGCTCACCGAGGGCGCGGTGCACCTCGGGCAGCGGCGTCGTGTCGGGCGCTGTGATGACTTCGCAGGTCATGTAACGCGAGACGGGTGTCGCAAAGCGCATCATGGGAATTCCTCGAAGACGCCGGCGCGGGTTCTCGGGCAGGCGGCGCACCAGCGCGCATCGGGACAAAAGCAAGAAGCGATCCGTACAGCGGGAACACGCCATCGAGCCCATGCAAGCCAAGGTGGGAGGCAGGGCGCAGCGCCCGAGCGGGCCGAGCAGAGCCCGACCCCGCCGTCGACGCGAGCGCGACGCGAGCGCAGGCGCGGCGCGTCGGCGCGCGATCTGCGCCAAGGTGTGTGGCGAGCTGGGCAGCTCGCGGACGACCGGTCCGATGTGGGCCTGCTCCGTGAGCGATGTCCCAAAATGCATCACGTGGGGAGCCCTGGCCATGTGGCCGTCAGGGCACAACCGCCCTGGAACCGGCGAGAAACCCCGGGCCGCCCGGCCGCCGGGGAGCATCGCATCTGCCGCGAGCTCCCGGTGGCCGGGTCCCGGTGATCCTCCTCAGGCGATCCGCGGCTGACCCGTGGAGCGCGCGGGCCCCTCTCGACGTTCCGAGGGCCCGTCGCGCCGTGGTCAGGGGGCGGATCTCACCTGTGCTTTCTGCGTGCGCTCCGGGTCAGTACGGCCTGTTGTAGCCGCTGCACGGGGCGGGTGCGAACGAGCCGCTGTTGCCATAGCCGCCGTTGCCATAGCCGCTCCAGGGGCGATAGGGGTTGCCATAGCTGAACGGATTGCCGTAGCCGTAGTCACCGTAGCCGTAGTTGCTGTACGGCTTCCAGCTGCTGCCCCAGGGGCTCCACGGCTTCGAGCCCCATCCATCGTAGACCGGCGGGTAGCTGGGCAAGCTACCCCAGCTCGGGCCGCGGCCCCAGGAGCCGCTGCAGTCCCGGGCCAGATCGCCGAACAGCGCCTGAGAGGTCTCCTCGACCTCCACGGCCTCGGCCTCCGCGTCGTCCATGTCGATGTCCTCGGCGCCTGCCTCACCCACCGCGCACCCGGTGGTCAGGGCGGCCATCGCCATCGCAACATGCATCCACTTGCTATTCACCAGCTCGATCATTTCTCCTCCTTCCACGGCCCGCGACATCCGCGGGACCGTCGCGCCAGTCGGTTTGCGCAGAGAGCAGCGCTCGTGCCCGAGAGCCGTGTGCAGAGGCTGCCGCCCGAGGGCGCGCGCAGCGGGCGGGAGGCGCCGACAAACCGACATTCCTAAACAGCGCCCGGCCCTCGAGCGACGGCCCGTTCACCCGCGCCGGATCACTGGGCAGATAAGGCGCTCAGAGGCGCGCTCATCGCGCCCCGACACCCCGGCAGCCCCTCGCGAAACACCGCGGCTCCGGCAAAAACGCGCCTTTCACGAGCTATCGATTTCTCGCCGCAGGGCGCCTCGACGCGGCGTCTCCGACGATCCGAAAGCCATCCTACCTACAAGGTATACCAGGAGGCGACAACGACGCAGCGAAGCCCACCTCACCGCGGGCGACCGGCGCCGTGGCGTTCGCGGTGCTCACCCGTGTTGCCGGCGCCAGCGCGCGCGAGAGCGCCCGTGAACAGCGCTCTCGGCGCCCCGCGATGCGCGCGTCAGAGGTCCTGTCGAGCCGATCGCCGCCGGGCCGCTCAGGGCGCGGCGATCCAGGTCTCCCAGGCTCGCGTGAAGTCGTCGGCGCGGATCTCGTGCCCGCGCCCGGGGTGCACCACGAGCTCGTGCTCCCACCCGTGCTGGGTGAGCACGTCGGCGAGGTTCTCGGCGCTCGCGATGGTCGAGGAGAGCTCCTGTGCGCCGACGGCGATGTAGATCGGCGGCCTCTCCTGCGAGAACAGGTGCTCTTCGATGACCATGCGCCCGGCGCCGACGAGGCCTGCGCCGTCGACCTCGACGAGGCCTTCCAGCGCCACGTAGCTCGCGAAATAGCCCCCGTTGGAGAAGCCCATGACATAACGCCGGCCGAACGTCTGGCCGAGGATCCGCGAGAGCAGCGCCTCCGCGCTCATCCACGCTTCGATCAGGGCGGGCGCCGCGGCGTCGACCGTCTCGCGGCGCGTCGGCCAGCAGAAGGACGTCTCCACGGACGGATCCCAGGTGCAGAGTCCCGGTCTGCCGCGCGGGAACACGGCGACGACCCCGAGCGCCTCGGCGGCCTCCGCGGCGATGGCCTGCAGCCCCACGGGCAGGGAGTCGGGCGCCATGGTCCCGTGCAGCACGTAGAGGATCGGCGCGCCGCGCGCCGCGGTCTCCGGCACATGGAAGCAGGTGTGATCGTCCAGGCCGCTCCACCCGGCCGAGCACCAGTCCGTCTCGACCGGCTCCCAGACGAGCGCGCCGCCCTGGCCCCCCTCACCGCCCTGTCCACCGTCACCGCCCGCGCCGGAACCGCCGCTGCCGGCCGCCGCGTCGACCGAGGCGGCGCCGCCCTCACCGCCGTCGCCCGCGCCCCCGGCGGTGCCCGCGCCCCCGGCGGTGCCCGCGCCCCCTGGATTGCCCGCATCCGCGGTATCGCCCGCGCGCGGCGCGCCGCCCGCCGCGCCATCGCACGCGGCCAGCTCGAGCGCGAGCGCAAGCGCAAGCGCAAGCGTCACGAGCGGCGCCGCGCGGCCCTTCAGGATCGACCCGCCGTGTGCCGTGTCCATGCCCCCTGTCACGGTGCCCTGTCGCGCGCGGCGCCGCAACGCGCGCGCGGCGAGTTTCTTGCGTGGGTGGGACACGCGGCGCGCTGGATTGTAGGCTCGCCCCATGTCCCGCCTCGTCGCGCGCCCCGCGACCCCCGCCGATTACGACCATTTCGCCCGGCTCTTCGTGGAGCTCGACACAGGCAACCCCGTCTTGCCCCGCGATCGCTGGGAGAGCGCCCTGGCCAGAGACACCCTCATCTTCGAGGAGCGCGGCGAGGTGGTCGCCTACGCCTATGTCCAGACGCTGCGAGGGGTCGGCTACGTGCGGCACGTCGTCGTCGCGCCGTCCCACCGCGGCCGCGGCGTCGGCGGCGATGTCATGCGCGCCGTCGCCGCGCACCTCCGCGGTCGTGGCTGCTCGCGGTGGTGCCTCAACGTCAAGCCGGACAACACCGCTGCCGTGCGGCTCTACCGGAGCATCGGTATGGAGCACGCCTACGTGATGACCACGTTCGAGCTCCCCTGGGATGCCCTGGCGCGCCTCCCGCGCCCTTCCCGCCCGGTCGTCGCCCGGCCGGCGCAGCCGTCCGACGACGCCGCGATCGAGGCGGCGTTCGCCCTGGTGTCCGGTCAGGTCGCCGACGCCCGCAGCCGGGGCGGCCTCGTGGTCCTCTGTCTGGTCGACCCCACGACGCCGGACGCCGCCCCGCTGGGATACGCCAGCTTCGACCCGTTCCTGCCCGGCGCCTTCCCCTTCCGCGTGGCCGCCCCCGAGCTCGCCGCGCCCCTTCTCGACGCCATCCGCCCCCACGCCCCGCGCCCCCCCGAGGCCGTCCTCGTCACGGTCGAGGACGACGACGCGCTCGTCGCCGTCCTTCGCGACACCGGCGCGCCCGTGCAGCTCGTCGGCGCGCACTTCCGCGGCGAGATCCCGGCCGCCGGCTGACCCGCGCAGGCCGCTTGCCCTCGGCGCGACGCCGCAGTACCGAGCCGGCCATGAGCCCACTCCCCGGCCTCCCCGGCGATTTCCTCGCGGCCCTCGCGCGCGAGTTCCCCGCGGATCTCCTCTCCACGGACGCGGCCGACCTCGCGACGTTCGGCCGCGACTGGACCAAGGTCCACGAGCCGCGCCCCTCGGCGATCGCGCTCCCGCGCTCGACGGACGAGGTCTCACGGCTGCTCCGCCTCTGCGCCGAGCACCGCGTCCCGGTCGTGCCCTCGGGCGGGCGCACGGGGCTCGCGGCCGGCGCCGTCGCGGCCAAGGGCGAGCTCGTCGTGTCGCTCGAGCGCATGCGGCGCATGGGGCCCGTCGACGTGCTCGGCGCGACCGTGCGCGTCGAGGCCGGCGCCGTGACCGAGGCGGTGCACCAGCACGTCGCCCCGCACGGCCTGACGTGGCCTGTCGACTTCGCCTCGAAGGGGTCGAGCCAGGTGGGCGGCAACATCGCGACGAACGCCGGCGGCGTGAAGGTCATCCGCTACGGCCTCACCCGGCAATGGGTGCTCGGGCTCACGGTCGTCACCGCGAGCGGCGCGGTGCTCGACCTGAACGGCGCGCTCGAGAAGAACAACACGGGGGTCGACCTGCGCCAGCTCTTCATCGGCAGCGAGGGCACGCTCGGGATCATCACCGAGGCGACGCTCAAGCTCACGCGGGTGCCCGAGGGGCTCAACGTGTTCCTGTTCGCGGTGCCGGACCTCGCCGGCGTGCTCGCGCTGTTCCGCGAGGCCCGGATGGGGCCGTTCGTGGTGATGGCCTACGAGTTCTTCACGGAGAAATGCCAGGCGCGCCTGCGCCGACACCGGAACGTGCGCATGCCGCTGTCCGCGCCGTCGGACTACTACGTGCTCATCGAGGTCGAGCGCGGCGAGCCCGAGGCGCTCGACGCGTGGATCACCTCGCTGTTCGAGCGCGGCCTGGTCACCGACGGCACGCTCGCGCAGCACTCCACCCAGGCCGCCGAGCTCTGGGCCCTCCGCGAGGGGATCAGCGAGAGCCTGTCCGCCACCGGGCTGCCGCACAAGAACGACGTGTCGCTCCCCATCCAGGAGCTCGAGGGCTTCTGCTCCGAGCTCGAGAGCCTCTTCGAGGCCCGCTATCCAGGGTGGGAGATCGCGCTCTTCGGCCACATCGGCGACGGCAACCTCCATATCAACGTGATGAAGCCCGACAGCCTCACCCGCGAGGAGTTCCTCCGGCGCACCCACGAGGCGGATCACGCGATCTTCTCGCTCGTGAAGAAATACCGCGGCAGCATCTCCGCCGAGCACGGGATCGGCCTGCTCAAGAAGGACTACCTGCCCTACTCGCGCTCGGCCGAGGAGCTCGCGATCATGCGGTCGATCAAGCGGGTTCTCGATCCGCTGAACCTCATGAATCCAGGCAAGATCATCGACGTCTGATCGCGCCCCGGGTCGCCCGCGGCAAAGGCATCTCGCAGGTGCCGACCGGGGGGCGATGGACAGACGCGCTCCGACCCGGACACAACCCCTCTTCTCCCGCCGCATCCGCTGCTCCCGATCGCCCCCGGCCGCCGTTGACTCCGTCGATGCCACCGTGGCTTCGGCGACCCGCATCGCCATGCTGGAGCGGCGTCGCCCAGGGGTGCGCGCGCGGTCATACTCCCTGAGATACGTATGGGAGTGTTCGACTGGCTCAGGCGATGGCGTGCCCCTCAGGCCCGGACGGAAGCACTGCTCCCGCCCCGAGAGGCGTCCGATCCGCCCGCGCCCTGCCCGCCGGCAGCGACGGAGGAAGCGAGCCGTCCCGGGCCGACCGGGCGCTTCCCGCCGTCGGCGACGCGCTCCTGGGTGGTCGAGGGGTACCGGGTCGAGGCCGATCTCTCGCGTCAGGCGCTGTGCCTCTCTGTCCCCGCCGAGTACGGCGCCGAGGACGGCGAGCCCGAGCTCTTCCCCACGCTCCGGGCGGCCCGGCTCCCGTCGCGCATGGTCTCCGCGGCGATGCTCGCGCAGAAGGCCAAGCAGTTCGACGACGGGCTGATCGCGGCGGTGGAGCTCGCCGCGCAGCGGGGCGCCGGGCTGCTGCGCGGCAAGGCGTACCTGCTGGAGACGTGGCTCGCCTCGCTGGCCCACGGCTCGCCCGCGGCCCCGGCTGCGCTGCTGCTCGCCGCGGCGCGGCTCGGCGGGGTCGCCCCGGAGGTGCCGCGCCCGCTCGCGGCCGACGTCGCGCGCCTGCTCGACGAGTTCCTCCCGGACGAGCGCCGCTCGAAGCCGCTCGGCGTCTACACGTGGAGCGAGCCGCTCCGGCGCGTCTTCCAGCAGGACCGGCTGCTCCAGACGCCGCTGCGCGATCCCGGCCCGATCGAGGCGCTCGCCCGCGTCCTCCGCGAGGAGGCGGCCGCGCGGACCACGTACGAGGGCATGCTCGCCCTCGCGTCGCGGCTCACGGGCCCGCTGGACATGCCGGACCTCACGCCCGTGCTCCGCTCGCTGGATCGCGGCCGGGTCGAGGTGGGGCCCGCGCACGCGATCTTCCCGCCGTCGCGCTCGCTCGAGACCGACCTGGCGATGAAGCTCTTCGAGGATCAGCCGGTCCCCGAGGGGTTCGATCTGGTGGGCGAGCTCGCGGCGCGCATCCGCGACGGCGGCGTGGACCTCCGGCCGACGTCCAGCTCGGGCTGGTACGACTACCAGACATGGTCGCTCGAGCCGCTCGTCGCGCCGGAGCGCGCGTCCGAGGCGCCGCGCGTGTCGCTCGAGCGCCGGTACCGCGAGCTCCTGCTGGAGCTGTTCCAGGGGATCCTCGCGCTCACGCGCGAGACGCACGTCAAGCAGCTCGCCGTCCCCGCGCTGAGCTGCGCCCCGCCGTTCGTGCGCCGCCGTCCGGGCGTCGTTGTCGACGTCCTGCCCGAGCTCGCCGCCGAGCCCACGGCGTCGTATTTCCTCCGCCGCGCGCTCGGGTACCGCTTCGTCCGCCAGGTGCTCGAGGGCGCGTTCGGCGCGGACGCGCTCGCCCGCATCGCGCGCCTCACGCCCGAGGGGCCCGTCGATCTCCCGCTCTCGGAGGAGCTCGCCCAGGTGGAGGGCCTGTTCTTCGGCGCCGCCGCCGCCGTCGCGCGCGATCTCGGGATGTCGCTCGACGAGGCCATGGATCCGGCGTTCCGCGCCGCGTGCGCGGCCATGGGCCTCCTGCCGGACCGGGACGGCGCGCTCGGGTCGGGGCGCGGGCGCGAGCACGATGCGCAGGCGTTCCGGCGCTGGAGCGCGCTGGAGGATCGCGACCTCGGCCGCGACGCCCGGATGATGGTGCCCGTCTTCCACGACCGCGAGCGCCGGAAGACAAGGGCCTGGGTCTTCCTGGGGTGGAGCGCCCAGCGCGTGCTCGTGTCCTTCCAGCAGCCGCCCGCCGTGCGGGTCCTCGCGCCCGACGGCCGCGAGGCGTCGCCGCCCGAGGTGGAGGTGCGGTTCGGCGTGCTCACGCACGACCTGGCCTATCCGGTGATGGCGGAGATCACCGTGGATCGCCTGCTCGACCGGGACGAACTCCGGGCGATCTGCGACAGGCACCGCACCCGGAGCGCGATCGTGGCGGCCCTCCAGGGCGGCGGCCGCGCGAGCGCGCTGCGCCTCGGGGACCGGCTCGACGAGGCGCTGCGCCGGCGGGCCTGATCCGTCCCGGGAGTCGGCCGCGGCGCCGCATCTCGTGCGCCCCTCATTCATTCGCGACGTCGCGCCCGCCACGGTGGCGTTTCGTCGATTGGCTTCGTGATAGAACCGCGGCGTGCGGCGTGCGGCGTGCGGCGTGCGGCGTGCGGCGTGCGGCGTGCGGCGTGCGGCGTGCGACGTGCGACGTCGATCGACAGGAAATCTCAGCGCGCGACCTGCCCCGGGGCACCGGCGGCCGACCTGCGGAAGGAAGAGACGATGAAGCTCGACGAGTCCAAGCTATCGCACCGGTTCACCGAACGAAGCGGCGTCCGCCTTCACTACGTCGAGGCGGGCGAGGGGCCGCTCGTCGTGCTCCTGCACGGCTTTCCCGAGTTCTGGTACTCGTGGCGGCATCAGATCCCCGCGCTCGTCGAGGCGGGATATCGCGTGATCGCGCCGGACATGCGCGGCTACAACCTCTCGGACAAGCCCGCTGGCGTCGCGGCGTACGCGAGCAGCGAGCTGACCGCGGACGTGGCGGCGCTCATCCAGGCTGCGGGCGTGGAGCGCGCCGCGGCCGTGGTCGGCCACGACTGGGGCGCCGGCGTCGCCTGGCCGTTCGCGATGCGGTATCCCGACCTCCTCGAGCGGCTGGTCATCATCAACGGCCCTCACCCCGCGACGATGCTCGCCGCGCTCCGCACGCCACGGCAGCTCCGCAAGAGCTGGTACATGTTCTTCTTCCAGATCCCGAAGCTGCCCGAGCTGCTCCTACGGTCGACCGATTACGCGTTGTTCCGCGCGTCGGTGAAGGACGACCCGTGTCGCCCGGGCGCGGTCACCGAGGACGATCTCGCGCGTTACCTCGAAGCGTGGTCGCAGCCGGGCGCGCTCACGGCCACGATCAACTACTACCGCGCCGCGTTCCGCCCGAGCAGCCTGCTGGAGTCCGGCAAACCACCCCGCGTCGACGCGCCCGTGCTGATCATCTGGGGTGAGCACGACCGCTACCTCGGCCCCGAGGTCGCCGTGCCCGATCCGGAGCTGGCCCCCAACGTCCGGCTCGTCCGCATCCCCGACGCGAGCCATTTCGCGCACTACGATCGGCCGGAGAAGGTCAATCAGCTCCTCCTCGACTTCCTGCGGTGAGGCCCGCGCCGCGCGCTCCTCCGGCGAGGCGCAGGCGGGCGACGGCCGCGCGCACGCCCGCACACGCGGCGGCAAAGCGGCTTTCCGCCGCCACGGACCTGTTTGACACGGCGGAGCGGCCGATCGAACCTGCCGGGCGATCATGCTCCGCCGCATCCCTGATCGGAATATCTGGCTCATCTACGGCGCGATCTTCCTGCTCGGGCTCGCGTACGGCATCGCGATCTCGCTCACCGCGGTGTTCCTCGACGCGCGCGGCTTCAACAAGCGCGACATCGGGCTGCTCGCGTCGTGCTTCGCGCTCGGCATCGTCCTGCTCTCGCTCCCGATGGGCGCGCTCATCCGCCGGTTCTCGGCGAAGGCGACGCTGGTCCTCTCGCTGGCCGGGTACGCGGCGGCGGTCGGCGTCTTCCCTTTCCTGCCGGGCTTCGCCTCCATCGCGGCGGTCCGCTTCCTCGACGGCGCGTGCTCGGTCGGCATCTGGGTGAGCTGCGAGACGATCCTGCTCGCCCGGTCGGACAAGGACAACAAGGCGTTCGTCACGAGCCTTTATGCCGTCGCGATGGCGCTCGGCTACGTCCTCGGCCCGCTCTCCGCGAAGGGCATCGTCGCGCTCTCCTCGATGCCGTCGGCGTTCGTGATCTCGTGCGTCATCTCGGCGGCCTCCGCGCTGCTCGTGCTCGCGCGCCTCGACCGCGACCCGCCCGAGGCGGCGGCGCACGGCGAGGCCGGCGCGCTCCCCGGCGCGGAGCCGCCCGCGTCCTCCGCCTCGATCCTCTGGCGCATCAAGACCGCGTGCTTCGCGACCTTCGCCTACGGCTATTTCCAGGCGTCGGTCGTCCTGTTCCTCCCGCTTTACCTGATGGCCTCGAAGGGCGTCACGCTCGAGCAGACGATCCTCATCCCCGCCTATTTCGCGGTGGGGATGCTCTCGTTCACCAACGTCTTCGGCCGCATCGGCGACCGCCGCGGTCACCTGTCCCTCATGCGCGTGCTCGGCGTGGTCGGCACGCTGATGATCCTCGGCTTCGTGTACCTCGATCAGTATGCGGCGATGTGCGTCGCGGTGTTCATCGCGGGCGCGACGCTCGCGTCGATCTCGCCGCTGAGCCTGGCGCTCCAGGGCGTGGTCACCGCCCCGCGCGACTACGCCCGCGCGAACTCGCTCTACAACGTCTTTTACGCCGCGGGGATGCTCCTCGGCCCCCCCGCGTCGAGCGCCCTCTACGAGGCGGAGGGCGGGGTCGCGATGCTCTATCACCTGGCGGCGCTGTGGGCTGCGTTCGTCGTGTTCACGATCGTCTTCTCGGGCGACGACCCGGCCTCGCGCCGGGGCGAGCGGGGCCGGCTCGAGGTCGCGGCCTGACGAGGGCGCCGCGCCGGCCCGTCCGGGGTTTCGCCGCGATCCTGTGGCTCCGGTGAGGTCCCTCGCCTCGCCGGGGCCTCGTCACCCGAGCCGCTCGGCGAGCCACTGCTCGCCTCGTCCCGTGTCGATCCCGAAGCGCCGCAGCCCGGGGAAGACCACGAGGCGCATGGTCTCGTCGAAGATCCGCCGGCGTTCGCCGCGGCCGAGGGCGCCGAGGCCCGACAGCGTCTCTTGCGCCGGGTGCTCGGGCCATGACGAGAACACCTCTTCGTGCACGGTGCCGGCGAGCATGGCGGGGAGGTGTTGGCCGATGACGTCTGCGCATCCGCGCTGCCGTTCGGCCGCGAGGTGTGCCCAGCCGAGCCGCGCGTGGTCCACCTCGTCGCGGAGGATCTGCTGCATGGTCTCGCGCGCGAGCGGGTCGGTCGCGCGCTCGACCATCTCGCCGAGGAGCGCCGCGCTGAGCGTCTCGGTGACGCACGACATCGCGACGACCTCGTAGAGCAGCCGCTCGCGCGTCCCGAGCGCGCGTGGCGCCACCTCCTGCGCCGTCGCGACCGCGGGCGGGGTGAAGGCCGCGCCGCCGAGCTCGGCCGCGAGCGCTGCGCACAGGTCCGCGTGGCGCCGCTCGTCCTCGGCTGCCGCGCGCGCCATGGCGACGACGGGCGCCACGGCGCCGGCCGCCGCGAGCTGCTCCGCGAGCCGCGAGAACCGCGCCGCCGCCTCGAGCTCCGCGCACGTCCGGCTCCTCCAGACCCCCGCCGCGGCCCCGCGCGCCCCGTCCGGGCCGTCAGCCACCGCAGCACCCCGCGCCGTTGTTGCCGGCCGCACAGAACGCTGCGCAGCACGGCTCGGTGTTGAGGCACCCGGTCATCCAGCAGCAGGGACAGCCGCACGCGTCTTGCGGCGCGGGCGGCTGCGAGCAGTTCAGGCTGCTCGCGCCTCCCGTGCCGTCGACCCCGCCGCTGCCGGCGGTGGCGCTCGCGCCACCGCTCCCCGCCGCCGCGCCACCGCCCCCGCTGTCCGTGGCCGCACCCCCGCTGCCCGTGGCCGCGCCCCCTTCACCGCCGTCCCCGCCCCCGCCGCTGCTGGCGCCCCCGCCCTGCCCGCCGCTGCTGGCGCCCCCGCTCGTCGCACCCGTGCTCCCCGCTGCGCCGGCTCCGCCGCTCGCGCCGCCGCCGTCGTCGCTGCAAGCGGCGAGTCCCACGGCCGCGCCGCTCACGATCAGCACGTTGAAGAGCCTCTCGATCTTCATCGCAAGTCCTCCAGGTCAAGCAAGCGAGCCCCGGTCCTGCCGCCCCTGCGCGGCCAGTCCCCCGGTCACCTCGCCTCGATTAGCCCCTGAGGTTGCGCCACGCCGATTCGCTTGTGAATCGGCATTTTCGATACGTCATTGTAAGGTAAGACCGGACAATGATGCAGGCCTTGCGGCTCGTGATCCGCCGCTCCTCGCGCATCAACCGTCGCATCCGACGGCGTCCACCGCTCGTCAGCAACTCACGTTGTCCCCTGGCGACCGGCTCTCACCCCCATCGATCACCGTAGGCCGGCGGCGAGGGTGTTGTTCGGGGGGGCGCGGGGGACGGGCCGATGTCCGAGCCCAATTGACGTTCGTCCACCGGCGCGCGGAGCACGTCGGTGGACGAACGTCTCAGGCGAGCTCGGCGGGGCCCCCGCGCCCCCCCCGAACAACACCCTCGCCGCCCGTCGGGCTGCTTCGATCCCGTTGTGGGCGTCTCAGTACAGCACGCGCGTCCGGATGCTCGTCTCGAGCGCTCCGATACGCCGGCTCACCTCCGCCGACACGTCCTGCGACAGGTCCATGATGAGGTAGCCGATGTTCGCGTCCGTCGACAGGACCTGGCTGTCGATGTTGGCGTTCACGTCCGACACGATGCGGTTCACGTCGCGGAGCACGCCGGGCACGTTGCGGTGCACGTTGAGGACGCGGTGCGTGCCCTTGAGCGGCGGCAGCTCGACGTTCGGGAAGTTCACTGCCCCCGTCGTCGCACCCGTCGTCGCGAACTGCGTCAGCGCCCGCGACACCTCGCGCCCGATGGCCTCCTGCGCCTCCTCGGTCGACCCGCCGATGTGCGGCGTCAGGATCACGTTCGACAGCTTCTGCAGCTCCGTGTGGAACCCGTCGGAGTTCGACTCCGGCTCCTCCGGGTACACGTCGATCGCCGCGCCCGCGAGGTGCCCGCTCTTCAGCGCCTCGGCCAGCGCCGGGATCACCACCACCGTCCCGCGGCTCGCGTTCAGCAGG
Organism: Sorangium sp. So ce406; assembly: GCF_051474675.1. NCBI lineage: Bacteria > Pseudomonadati > Myxococcota > Polyangiales > Polyangiaceae > Sorangium > Sorangium sp. So ce406. The sequence goes on from NZ_CP150340.1 coordinate 5,901,594, forward strand.
TACGACCCCTTGCGCATGTGCGCGAGCTCGGCCGCGCCGATCATGTTGTGCGTCTCCGGCGTCGCCGGCACGTGCAGCGACACGTAGTCCGACTCCGCGAGCAGCGCCTCGAGCGTCGGCAGCGGGCGGTTGTTGCCCATCGGGAGCTTCTGCGCGATGTCGTAGTAGACCACGCGCATGCCCATCGCCTCGGCGAGCACGCCGAGCTGCTGGCCGATGTGGCCGTAGCCGATGAGGCCGATCGTCTTGCCGCGGATCTCGTAGCAGGCCTTCGAGACCTTCTTCCAGGTGCCGGCGTGCACCTCGCGCGACCTGTCGCCGAGCTGCCGGGCCAGCATGACGCACTCGGCGATGATCATCTCGGCGACGCTGCGCGTGTTGCTGAACGGCGCGTTGAACACCGGCACCCCGCGCCGGTTCGCCGCGTCCAGATCGACCTGGTTCGTGCCGATGCAGAAGCAGCCGATGGCGAGCAGCTTGTCGGCCTTCTCCAGGACGCGCGCCGTCACGTGCGTCTTGCTCCGGATGCCGACGACGTCCACCCCCGCGAGCGCGGCGATGAGCTCGTCCTCCTTCAGCGCGGAGCTCCGCGTCTCGATCTCGAACGACCGAGACCGAAAGAGCTCGTGTGCGCTCTGGTGGATGTTCTCGAGCAGGAGCACCTTGACGGGCTCCTTCACGGCCGGGGGGGTGGTCTGAAACTTCGTTGAAGAGGAGGTCATGGGCTTCATCCGTCAGGGCCACCTCTACCGCAACTTCGCCCGTTTGCATCTCGGATCCGATCGGTCGCCGCCGCGCCGGGCCGCCGTCCTCGCTCCCGCGCATCCGTTGCGCGCGGCAGACTGCCGCGCCGCCTGGCCCCCCCGGGCGCCGCAAAGGAGACGCCCCGCCGATCGCAGGCTAGATTGGGCTGCATGCGCCACCGCGAACACGCCCGACTCTCAGCCTCGATCGCCGTCGCCGCGCTCGCCGCTGCCCTCGTCGTCGCCCCGGGATGCAAGGAGAGGCCCACCCCCGGCGACCCCCAGTCGCCGAGCGCGACGAAGGTCCCGGACGCGCCCCCGACGCCCTCGACGATCGACGTGCTGCCGCCCCCCGTCCCGCCGCCCACGAAGGGCGCGCTCATCGAGGACGAGCGCAACACCATCTCCGTGTTCCGCGAGGTCGCCCCCGCGACGGTGTTCGTGACGCAGAAGCGCCTCGTGGTGGACCGCTTCTGGGGGACCGCTGTCGAGGTGCCCGCCGGCTCCGGCTCGGGCTTCGTCTGGGACGCCGACGGGCACATCGTCACCAACTTCCACGTCGTGGACAACGCCCAGTCGCTCATCGTCCGGCTCGAGGGGGAGAAGACGTTCCCGGCGAAGATCGTCGGCGTCGAGCCGCGCAAGGACATCGCGGTGCTCAAGATCGACGCGCCGAAGGAGATGCTCAAGCCGATCCAGGTCGCGCCGCTGCGCGAGCCGCTGGAGGTCGGGCAGAAGGCGATCGCGATCGGCAACCCGTACGGCCTCGATCACACGCTGACCACGGGGATCATCAGCGCGCTCGGGCGCCAGGTCGAGGGCGCGGGCGGCGTGACCATCCGCGACATGATCCAGACCGACGCCGCCATCAACCCCGGCAACTCCGGCGGCCCGCTGCTCGACTCGAGCGGACACCTCATCGGCATGAACACGATGATCTTCTCGAAGAGCGGCGCGTCCGCCGGCATCGGCTTCGCCGTGCCCTCGACGACGATCGCGCGGGTCGTCCCGCAGATCATCAGGACCGGGAAGGCCGAGCAGGTCGGCCTCGGCATCCAGCTCGACCCGGCCCACCGCCTCGAGCGCCGCAACGGCATCCGCGGCGTCATCGTGATGGGCGTCGTCCCGGGCGGCCCCGCCGAGAAGGCCGGCCTGCGCGGCCTCTCCGAGGGCGACCGCGGGCTCGTGCTGGGCGACGTGATCGTCGGCATCGACGGCACGCCGGTCCCCGACTACGACGCGCTCTACAACGCGCTCGACAGCAAGAAGCCGGGCGAGAAGGTGAAGGTCGACCTGCTCCGCAACGGCCAGAAGACCACGGTCGAGGTCGCGGTCGAGCTCCTCTCCTGAGCGGCAGAGCCCGCGCGTCGTCAGCCCCGCGCCCCGGACGGGCGGGGCGCGGGGCGCGCGGCTGACGACGCGCTCAGGCCTTCAGGATCTCGCCGACGAGCCCGCCCTCCAGGCTCTCGTCGCCGAAGTCGTCGAGCGGGCCGCCCTGGCCGTTGGTGCAGCCGACGGCCGCGCCGATCGTGTTGAGCAGCTTGTTGTTGGTGATGTTCACGTCGACGAACTGGCCCGTCTTGAGGTAGCCGGCGGCGCCGCCGGCGAGGATGTACGGGACCTTCCTGTACGAGTGGTACTTGTCGCCGAGGTCGTTGAGCCACACGGCCACGCCGTGGTCGAGCAGCGTCCCCGAGCCGAGCTCGTAGGCCGCGAGCCGGTCGAGCAGGTGCTTGAAGATGCGCCCGTGGATGCGGTCGATCTGGTGGTGCAGCTCCTGGGCGCCCTCGATCGGCGGGCCCTCGGCGCCGTCGCTGTCGATGCGGTGCGAGATCTTGTGGAAGCTCTTCTGCCGCACGCCGCCGATCGTGTACTCGGTCCCGTCGTTGCCGTCGCCCACCTGGAGCGTCGCGGCGCGCGTCACGCCGCACGCCATCGCGAGCGCGATGATGTCCAGCTGCATGCGGGCGACGACCTCCACGTTGTCGTTGCTGCCCGCCTTCGGGGCGATCGCCTCCATCTCGGCGACCCGCTCCGCCGGGAGCTCGCACGCCATCGAGACCTCGAGGTCGCGGATGCTGTCGAAGTGGAGCTCCAGCCGCGCGCGATCGCTCTTGCTGAGGTCGCTCCGGCTCATCAGCGCCTGCATCTGCCCGCGGACCAGGTCGTTCACGCTGGCGCGGCGCGCGGCGAGCGCCTTCGTCGCCTCGGCGTCCGCCTGGACGAGCCCGAAGAGCTTCTGGTACGCGTTGAACGGGTTGCGCTCGGCGGCGCGGAGCTGCTTCGGCCCGCGGTACGAGAGCACCTCGTTGATGTAGCCGGCCATCCTGCCCGCGTAGAGCGTCAGCGGCTCGACGCCGGGCGGGTTGAGCTCGCTCGCGATGCGGTTGTCGATCGACTCGCCCATCGCGAGCGACTCGTTGCCCGACGGGTCGTCCGACACGCGCGCCGCCGTGAGGCACTGGTTGCCGCCGCCGGAGTGGCCGCACCCGTTGCCCTGGAACGCGAACTTGACGCCGCGCACGAGGATCAGCTTGCTCGCGTGATCCTTGAGCTCGCTCACCGCCCTGTCGCTGTCCTGCGCCATCGTCTCGGCGGACACCGCGCCTGTCTCCCTGGGCCAGAACATCTCGGGCTCGTCGCCGACCGCCTGCGCCACGCCGTTCGCCTGGCGCATGAAGATCGCGAAGGGCGGCACGTCGCCCGCGCCGGCCGCGGCGCGCCGGGGCGCGAAGGTCTCCAGGAACGGGAGCGCGACCGTGACGCCAAACAGGCCTCGAAGCACACGTCGTCGGGTGATCATTGCGCCTCCGCGGGGACACGAGCGAGGAAGGGAGTGGAGGAGACGATCCGGAGGATGAGCTCCCGGGTCGAGGCGCCGCCGCGCGACGCCTCGCCGAGCTCCTTGATGAACGCCTGGTCCTTCGCGCGCGCGTCGCGGCCCTGGGCGAACTCGACCCAGTGCTTCGCGTAACACGCGTGCGCCTCGCTGCTCTCGGCGAGGAGCCGGCTGAACTCGACGGCATCCGCGTACGTCCGCGGCTCGCCGCCGAACCAGTACGCGTCGGCGGCGTTGACCGGCGTCCCGTTGTCGGTCGTCCGGTGCTTGCCGATCGCGTCGTAATGCTCGAACGCGAACCCGGCAGGGTTGATGAGCGTGGCGTGGCACGCCTCGCCGCACGTGCCCTTGCCGGTGTGCGCCTCGACGCGCTCGCGGTTGGTCGCCTTCTCGCCCGGCGGCAGCCCGGTCGCGTTGTCGGGCGGCGACGGCAGCGTGGCGCAGAGGATCCTGAGGTTCACGAAGACGCCGCGGTGGATGGAGTCGGGCTGCCGCGCCGTCGCCTTGGCCGCGAGGAAGCCGAGCCGCGTGAGCAGCCCCGAGCGCTGGGCCGCGTCGAGCTCCACCTGCTTGAATTCGTTCGCGAATTCGCCTTCGACGCCGTAGACCGCCGCGAGGTCGCCGTTCACGAACGCGGTGCGCGAGGTGAGCAGGTCGGTGAGCCCGCCCTCCTTGTCGAACACGACGTGGTCCACGAACAGCTCCGCCTCGCGCTGCATGGCGTCGCCCATCTCGGGGACGAACTCGGGGAAGAGCGCCTGGTCCTTGTTGAGGTCGTGGTACATCTCGTAGTCGTAGAGCTGGCGGTGGAACGCGCCGACGACCTCGCGGGCCCGCGGGTCGTCCAGCATGCGCTCCGCGTACGCGCGGACGCCCTCCGGGGTCGAGAGCTCGCCCGCCTGCGCCGCGGCCAGGAGCTCGTCGGAGGGCATCGTGTTCCAGAAGAGGAACGCGAGCTTCGTCGCGATCTCGTATCCGCTCAGCGGGATGAGCCCGCCGCTCGCCGGCCCCGCGCCGACCTCGACGCGGTAGACGAAATGGGGTGACTGCAGGAACGCCTCGAGCGCCGCGCGCACGCCCGCGGCAAACGGCTCCTCCCCCTCGTAGAGCTCCGTGCCCCGGCGGAACAGCGCGAGGTACTCGCCCCGCTCCTCGGCCGTGAGCGCGCGGCGGAACGCCCGCTCGCCGAACCGCTCGATGAACGCCTGCGCCCGCGCCTCCGGCTCGGCCGGCAGATCGGCGGGGAGGAGCCGGCCCAGCTTGCCCTCGTCGTCGACCACCATGGCCGCGAGCTCCTCGGCGGCCCGCTGGTAATCGCCCCAGAGCCCCGGCGTCACCTGGAGCGCGGCCTCGTTGTTGTCGAACACGCCGCCGAGCGGATCGGTGGTGAACGAGGCCGAGAGGCCGGGCCTGTCGTCGAGGCGCAGGAGGTCGCGCACCGTGTTCTCCCACTGCGCGTGGCTCAGCCGCGGGAACATGCTGCGCTCGGCGACCTGCGCCCCTGCCGCGCCGCCCGTCGAGCCGCCCGGCGCAGGGCCGCCGCCCTCCTCCCCGTCCGCGTCCCCCACGGAGCCCGTACACCCCGAGAGCAGGAGCGCAGCGACGCTCACCCCTGCGCCGAGCGCCCGCCGCCATCGCGAGGAGCTGGTCAATCGATAAGCCAGTGAGTTCATCGAATTCTCCCGATAAGCAGCTCCATCTTGTTATGTTGGAAGCACTCTTTACTAACAACCCCAAAGGCCCTTTTTTCCGGGACGAGGCCGATGATCGCCCTGAAGCAGACAAATCCAACCGCGCCAGATTCGCGCTCTCGCGCGGCTGATCTCCGGTGAACGCCGGAGATCGCGGGAGATCTCGAGGACTCGTTGCTCCTGCCGGGGAGGGCGCGGCGTCACCTCCGAGGTAAGTTCGCTGTTGCTGCCGAGCAGACGATTCAGCACGCTCTCCTCCATGCGCCCCTCTCACCTCCGCCGCCGCTCCGCCTGGCCTGCGCTCGCGCTGCTCGTCTCGCTCGCGGCGTGCGAGCGGCGGGCGGCGCCGCCCGGGGGCGGCGTCGCGGCGGGCGCCGGGTCGCAGCCGCCTCCGGCGGCGCCGCCCGCGAGCGCGACGGCCCCCGCCGCCGCGGTCGAGTACCTCGAGGAGATCACGGGCGGCGCGGACCGGAGCGAGGCGCTCCCGATCGTCGTCGCGATTCACGGGCTCGGCGACAGGCCCGAGTCGTTCGCGGGGCTGCTCTCGGGCGCCGACTTCAAGGCGCGCCTCATCGTGCCGCGCGGGCTCACGCCGTACCATGACGGCTATTCGTGGTTTCCGCTCCAGCAGGCGCTCGGGAGCGACGATGTGGGACAGGGCATCTTGCGCGCGGCCGGGGCGCTCGCGGCGACGCTCGAGCGGATCGCCGCCGAGCGGCCGACGCGCGGCAAGGCCGTCGTGACCGGCTTTTCCCAGGGCGGCGCGCTCAGCTTCGCGCTCGCGCTGCGCCACCCGCGCGTCGTCGGCGCGGCCTTCCCCGTGAGCGGCTGGGTGCCCGCCGCGGTGCTGCCCGCCGGGAGCGCGGTGGATCCGGCGACTCCCGCGCTCGTGGCGCTGCACGGCGACGCCGACCGGCGCGTGCCGTTCGGCCCGACCCGCGACGCGATCGCGACGCTGAGCGGGCTCGGGGTCAAGGCGAGCCTGCAGAGCTACCCGGACGTCGGCCACACGGTGACCGCCGAGATGCGGCGCGACCTCGTGCGGCTCATCCGCGGCGCCATCGACGACATGCGCTGAGGGCCGTCGGCGCGCGGCGGATCGACCGCTCCCATCTACACGCCGCGCGGCGGGCCCCCTAAGGATGCCGGCGAGGCGGAATGAAAACGAGCTTGCCGGATCGCGCCGAGCGGTGGCTCTGCCACCCTCGTTTCTTCAAAGCTGTCCTGTTCGTCGCGCTCGCGCTGGCGGCGCCCACCGTCGCCATCGCCTTCTACAGCGATGATTACATCTTCCTCTGTTATCTCGAGGGGCTGATTCCCGGCTCGCCGCCCTGGTACGATCTCTACAACTTCTTCAGCGGCGACCCGCGCGCGACGCAGGCGCGCATCGCCCTGGGCGGGATGCCGTGGTGGGCCGATCCGGAGCTCAAGCTCCACCTGGTCCGCCCCCTGACGAGCGCGCTGATCACGCTCGAGCGCGCGGTCTTCGGCCACGCGCCGCTCGGGTATCACGTCGTGTCCATCGCGCTGTACGTCGGCCTTGTCGCGGCCGCCGGCAGGCTCTTCTTCCGGGTGCTCCCGCGCGCGACCGCGGCGCTCGCGCTGCTGATCTTCGCGGTGAACGAGAGCCACATGAACTCGGTTGGCTGGATCTCGTGCCAGCACCTGCTGCTCGCGGCGCTCCCGGTGGTGCTCGGGCTGCTCGCCCACCTCCGCTACCGCGAGGAGGGCTGGCGCCCCGGGCGGTACCTCGGCCCGCTCGGGCTCGGGATCGGGCTCCTCGGCGGCGAGGCGGCGCTCGGCGGGGCGGCGTACTGGGTCGCCTACCAGCTCCTCGGTCCCGCGCCGGAGGGCCGCGCGGCGGGCTGGCGCGCCCGCGCGGCCAGCGCGCTCCCGGCGGTCGGCCTGCTCGCGTACTTCGCCGCCTACAAGGCCTTCGGCGGCGGCGCCGCGCACACCGGCGGTTACGTCGATCCGCTCGCCACCCCGCTCCGGTTCGCGGCCGCGGCCGCCGAGCGCGTGCCCACGCTGATCGGCAACGCCATCGCGGCCGTGCCCGCCGATCTGTCCAACGCGCTCCCCCGGGCGCCCTTCGTCGCGCTCGGGCTCGCGTCGGCGGCCGGCGTCGCCCTGCTCTACCGCGCTTGCCTCCCCGCCGTCCCCGAGCGCGAGCGGGCCGCCCTGCGCTGGCTCGTTCCCGGGGCGTTGCTCGCGCTCTTCACGACCCTCGGGGGCTTCCCGGGGGCGCGCCTCCTGCTGCTGCCGAACCTCGGGATCGCGCCGCTCCTCGCCGTGCTCGTGCTCCACGGGCTCCGCCGCGGCGCCTCGCCCGGGCTCGCGTCCGCTGGCCGGCGCGCCGGCGCGGGGCTGCTCGCGGTCGTGCACGTCGCGCTCGCGCCGATCCTGTTCGTCGCGGGCACCCGCGCGAGCGCCGACATGGCGCGGAAGATCGAGGACGTCGCCCGCACCGCGGAGATCGGGGCGCCGCCACGCAAGCGGGTCTTCCTCGCCGCCTCGTCGGATCCGATGGCGTCCATGTATCCCCCGACGATCATCGCCCTGGAGTCGCCCGACGCCATGTCCTGCTGGTCGATGCTCTCGATGGCCAAGGCCCCGCACCGCCTCACGCGCACCGGCCCGTCGTCGTTCACGCTCGCGCCGGTCGGCCGGACGATGCTGACCGGCGCGTTCGAGGCCCTGTACCGCGCGCCGTCCGCGCCGCTCCAGGCGGGCTTCCAGGTCGCCCAGTGCGGCGCCACGATCCGGGTCGCCGCGGTCGAGGACGGGAGGCCCTCGCGGATCGAGGTCGATCTCGGCGCGCCGCTCGAGGACCCGGGGCTCGTGCTCCTCGCGTGGCGCGACGGGAAGCTCCGCCGCGTGGCGCCGCCCGCGATCGGCGAGGCGGTGGAGCTGCCGTGGTCGCCGGGGCCGATCGGGCTCTTCTGAGCGCGATTGCGCCGCGGCCGCCTCGATGGGCGGGACGTCGCCGTAGTATCGTGTCGCCATGGCGAGTGAACCTCCCAAGAGAGCCGCCGGCGGCGCCGACACGCTGACCCACCCGGGCGCGCGCCTGGACGACAGCGCGGGCATGGTCCGCCGCTTCCGCGTCGAGCTCGTGGAGGGGCCGGCCAGGGGCGCCGTCTGGGACTCCTCCGCCGATCGGTGCTCGATCGGGTCGGGCGAGGGCAACGACCTCGTTGTCGCCGACGCCACGGTGTCCCGGTTTCACTGCGAGATCCGCATCGACGCGGCCGGCGCGCGCGTCCGCGACCTCCGGAGCCACAACGGCACCGTGGTCGACGGCGTGCACGTGGTCGAGGCCCTCCTGCGCACCGGGAGCCTCATCCGGCTCGGCAAGACCGTGGCGCGCTTCGAGTTCGGGACGGAGCACAACCGCCTCCCGCTCTGGGAGGAGGCGCGGTTCGGCGCGCTGTCGGGCGCGTCGGCGGCCATGCGGGCGGTGTTCGCGATGCTGGCGCGGGCCGCGGAGCGCGACGTGACGGTGCTGCTCGAGGGCGAGACGGGCACCGGCAAGAGCCAGGCGGCGCGCTCGGTGCACGAGCGGAGCGCGCGGCGGGACAGGCCGTTCGTGGTCGTCGACTGCGGGGCGATCCACGGCAACCTCATCGAGAGCGAGCTCTTCGGCCACGCGAAGGGCGCGTTCACGGGCGCGGGCGAGCAGCGGATCGGCGCCTTCGAGGAGGCGTCGGGCGGGACGATCTTCCTCGACGAGATCGGCGAGCTGCCGCTCGACCTCCAGCCGAAGCTCCTGCGGGCGCTCGAGGCGCGCGAGATCCGCCGGGTCGGGACCAACACGCCGCGGCCGGTCGACGTGCGCGTCATCGCCGCCACGCACCGGGACCTGCGCGCCGAGGTCAACGCCGGCCGCTTTCGGGCCGATCTCTACTTCCGGATCGCGGTCGTGCGCATCCCGATGCCGCCGCTCCGGCAGCGGCCGGAGGACATCCCGGCGCTGCTCGACGATCTGCTCGCCGCGCTCCACGCGACGCCGGAGGAGGCCGCGGCGCTGCGGGAGCCGCAGGTCATCGCCCGGATGAAGCGCGCGGCGTGGCCGGGCAACGTGCGCGAGCTCAGGAACTACGTGGAGCAGTATCTGGTGTTCCGCGCGCCGCCGCCCATGGGCGATCACGCGCCGCCGAGCGCGCCGGCGGAGATCGACGTCGGCGTGCCCTACGCCGAGGCGCGCGACCGGGTGCTCGCCGATTTCGAGCGGCGGTATTTCGAGGCGCTGCTCCGCGCCCACGGCGGCAAGGTCTCACGCGCCGCGGCCGCCGCGGGGCTGGACCGGCGGTACCTGTACCGCCTGCTCCACCGGCACGGGCTCGGGCCGGAGCGCGATCCGGAGGGGTAGCGCCGCGCGGGCCGCCCGGGCTCACCCGTGGTTGCCCGGGCGGCGCTGACTGGCTGCACGGCCCTCGGGGGCCGTGCTCGTCGCGCAGCGGGGGACCACGCCGGGCTCGCCGTCGCATGCGTGGTAGTTTCCCCCCGTGAGCCTCTCGTTCAACACCGCAGGCCCCTGCATCCCCGGCGAGCACTACATGCTCCCGCCCGAACGTCGCCTCGGGCGTGTCTTGCGGCTCATCGAGGACCGGAAGTACTTCACGCTCCACGCAGGCCGCCAGACGGGCAAGACAACGAGCGCCCGCTGGCGACGTCCGCTGCACTGACCCCGCGAGCACCTTCGTCGTGCGCTACCTGCGGGATCTCGCGGCGCGCAGCGACAGACCGCTGGTCCTGCTCTTCGACGAGGCGGACGGGCTCGTGGGTGCGGCGATGGTCTCGTTCCTGACCCAGCTCCGGCAGGGCTACCTCGATCGGAGCCAGACCGCGTTTCCTTCCAGCGTCGCCCTCATCGGCCAGCGCCAGGTGCGCGACTACGCGATCGCCGTGGAGGAGCGGCGCGCCGTCGTGTGGCTGGGCACGACGTCGCCCTTCAACATCACCGCCGAGGCGATGACGCTCGGCCCCTTCACCGAAGACGAGGTGGCCGAGCTGCTCGCGCAGCACACCGCCGCGACCGGGCAGCGCTTCGAACCCGAGGCGGTGCGGCGAATCTGGGAGCTGGGACAGGGGCATCCGTGGTTGAGCAACGCGATGGCCGACCAGATCGTCGGCCACGACGTCGAGGACCGCGCCGTCCCGATCACGCCGGCGCACGTCGACGCGGCCAAGGAGGCGCTCATTCTGGAGCGCCGCTCGCACATCGACTCGCTCATCGCCCGCCTGCGCGAGCCCCGGGTGCGGCGCGTGCTCGATCCGATGCTGGCCGGCGGGCAGACGGACGGCGACGTGCTCGACGACGATTTCTCGTACGTCCTCGGTCTGGGGCTGATCCGCTTCCACAAGGGGCGCTTCGAGATCGCGAATCCCATCTACCGCGAGGTCGTCCCGCGCGCGCTGACGTTCATTCGCCAGGCGCAGATCCCGGCCGAGCCCGCGGCGTACGTCCGCCCGGACGGCTCGCTCGACATGGACAAGCTCTTCACCGACTGGCAAGCGTTCTGGCGCAAGGACGGCCACCTCGCCGCCGAGGGGTTCGGCTACCGCGAGTCCGGGCCTCACCTGATGCTGATGGCCTTCTTGCAGCGGGTCGTCAACGGCGGGGGACGGGTGGAGCGCGAATACGGGCTCGGGCGCGGGGCGCTCGATCTGATGATGTGCTCGCGCGACGAGCGCCACGCCATCGAGGTGAAGGTCCGCCGCGACACCGAGACCGAGGCCGACGCGCTCGATCAGGTGGCGCGGTACCTGGATCACGCGGGGCTCGGCGAAGGGTGGCTCGTGATGTTCGACCTGCGCAAGGAGCGGTCGTGGGCAGAGAAGCTGTTCGTGCGGGAGGTGGCGCATGGCGGGAAGATGGTGCGGCTGCTCGGTTGCTGAAGGCGTGCTGAAGGCGTGCCAAAGGCACGCTGAGGGTGCGGTGAGGTGCGCCGCTGCCAGGGGCGCGATTGCCGTGTGCAATTCTGCTCTTCATGAAACGCTTGTGATGCGAGGTATCCGAGCTGTAGCTTGATGAGATGTCGATACGAAGCCTGCGCGTCATGTGGTCTCTGGTTCTCGTCACGTGGCCCGCGGCGTGCGTGGGAGAGTCGGGCTCGGCAGCAAGCGGCAGCTCCGGGGGGACGAGCAGCACGAGCAGCGGAACCGCTGGAGGGGCGAGCGCCAGCAGCGGAGCCGCTGGAGGGGCGAGCGCCAGCAGCGGAACCGCTGGAGGGGCGAGCGCCAGCAGCGGAACCGCTGGAGGAGCGAGCGCCAGCAGCGGAACCGCTGGAGGAGCGAGCGCCAGCAGCGGAACCGCTGGCGGCGATCCCGGCGCACGCTCGTGCGGCATCACGCGCGACCGCATCCGCATCACCGAGATCGACGTCGGGATCCCCGTGCTCAACAACGAGGACGAGGCCGCGCTGATGCCGCTCGTCATCTCGCCGCTGCCGTCCCGCGGCTCGCGCCTCGCCTGGATGGGCGACGACGACCAGGTCCACGTCGTCCAGCTCGACCGCGGCGATCAGGTTCTGGGTCAACCGATCGGCCTGCCGGCAAACGACTTTTCCGATATGTACGCCGACGACAACGGCGGCGTGCTGCTGCTCACCCGCGATGCCGAGGGCGGTGGAACGCTGAATTGCGGCGCGCCGGCGAACCTCTGCGGCACGCCGCCGTCCCCTCCGGTCCCCTGTCACGACATGTACATGGTCCGCTTCGACGGCACGAGCGAGACCTGGGCGACCAAGCTCACGAGCTCGAGCGCCGCGCTGCCGCCCTACTCGACCGGCCCCACGGGGCCCAGCGTGACCATGATCTGGTGGTACGCCCACCATGGCCGCATCGCCTTCGACGGCTCGCGTTACGCGGGCTACTTCGGCGCCGCGATCAGCGTCTCGCAAGGAGGGTGCATCAACATCCACCAGGGCGACCGCATGAAGGTGGTCGACACGAACGGGGTGCTGCAGCGGGACGGATTCGACTGGGGCTGCAGCCACAGCGGCTACGAGCGCATTCTCTGGGACGAGCGCGCGGGCAAGTTCGTGACGGTGTGCAAGACCGACAACAACAACCGCATCGCGCTCGCGCCCAGCTACACGACCATCTATCCGGTCGATCTCGCGTATTCGAACCTGGGAAACCTCGTGACCGCGGTCGGCGGCGGCACCTGGCTCACGGCCAGCAACATCCGCCCGGGCCAGCCCGCGGCCTCGAACGGGCTCGCGGAGGTGCGGTTGCTCCACTTCACGGGCGGCGCTGCAGATCAGGACATCACGGTTGCCAGCGACGCGGGCCTGAACCACCGCGCGCCTCACCTGGCAGCCTACGGCGAATCCCGCATGATCGCCGCCTGGGAGAGCACCACGGCCGCGGGCGACATCGCCCGCAACGACCCGGCGCGCGCGCTGTACGTGCAGACCCGCGACCGTGCGACCGGCGCGGCCGAAGGCGAGCCGCTGAAGGTCGACGTGCTCGGCAATCGCTATCAGGACCTCGTCGCGTTCCCCGACGGGAGCGCGGCCTTCGTCGCGCCCGGCAGTTCGAGGACCAAGATCAAGGTGCTGCGCATCCTGCCGTGCGAATAGCGCGATTCGCAGGACGCGCGCCGACCTCCGCCGCCCGGGCGGCCACTGCTCTTCCGTCTCTTCTCCGTCGTCGAGGATCTATTTCATCTATCTTATCTATTTCATCTATTTCCCGGACCGGACCAGCCCCGGATGCGTTCCGCAGGCCCCCTGCGGGACGCAGCCCGCGCGCGCCAGGAGAGCGGACGCGCCGGGTGGTAGTGTCCCCGGGTGGTACCTCCAGCATCGCGCGACGGCCCGGAGGCCGCGGCTCACGGCGAGGCCGCCGCCCCGCCTGGAGCGCCCGCGCGGCGGGCGGCGAGCGTTCGCTTCGGGCTCGGCGTCCTGCTCGTCGCCATGGCCGCGGCGGCCTTCGCGGCCGCGTTCCGCTCGGCGCTCGCGCTCGCGCTCCACCGCGCCGCGGGCGCGCCCGACGTCGTGTCGGCGATGCTCTCGGCGCCGCGCTGGGCGCGGCTCGCCTTGCCGGCCACGGGCGGCCTCCTCGCCGGGCTCCTGGGGATGCTCGTGGCGCGGGCGCCCGCGGGGCACGGCGTCGGCGACGTCATGGAGGCCGTGGTCCTCGGGCGCGTTCGCCTGTCCATGCGCGTCACCCTGCTCAAGTCCGCCGCATCGTGGCTGGCGATCGCGACCGGCGGCTCCATCGGCCGCGAGGGGCCGCTCATCCAGTTCGGAGGGGCGGCCGGCAAGCTCGTCAGCGACCGCCTGGGCCTGCCGATCGACCGGGCGCGGCTGCTCATTGCCGCCGGGACCGCCGCCGGGTTCGCGGCGGCCTACAACACCCCGTTCGCCGCGGTGCTGTTCGTGCTGGAGGTCGTCACGGGCGTCGTCGTGCTCGACGCGATCGTGCCCGCCCTCATCGCGACGGTGGTCGCTGCGGCGATCACGCGCGCGGTCCTCGGCGAGGACCCCATCTATGGCCAGCGCACGTTCCACCTCCGGGCGCCGGCCGAGCTCCTCGCCTTCGCCGGGCTCGGGATCTCCGCGGCGCTGGGCGCCCAGGGGTTCATGCGGCTGCTGTCGTTCGGCGAGCGCCAGTTCCGGCGGCCCTGGCTCGGGCTGCCCTGGCGTCCGGCCGCCGGGGGCGCGCTGGCAGGCGCGGTCGTCGCGTTCCTCCCGGAGGTCGCCGGCAACGGCTACGAGCCGCTCAACGCGGTGCTCGACGGGCGGTTCTCGGTCGGCTTCGTGGCGCTGCTGCTGCTCGGCAAGTGCTTCGCCACGACGGCGTCCGTGTCGTCCGGGAGCCCGGGCGGCGTCTTCACGCCGACCCTCCTGCTCGGAGGAGGAGCCGGCGTCCTCTACGCATGGGCGCTCTCCCGTGCCGGCGTGCCCCTCGGCGAGGCCGGGGGGTACGCGCTGGTCGGGATGGCGGCGGCGACCGCCGCGACCACCCACGCCCCGCTCATGGCCGCGGTGATGGTCTTCGAGCTCTCCGGCGACTACGCCATCGTCCTTCCGCTCGTGCTCGCCACCGCGATCGCGGCGCTCGTGTCCCGGCGGCTCCGCCGCGAGTCCATCTACACTGCGGAGCTCCGGCAGCGAGGGATCGGCTGGAAGATGACCATGGAAGGGCGGCGCATGGTGGAGTCGGGCGCGGCGCCGCGCCACCGCGCGCCGGGGAGCCGGCCGCTAGTTCCGCCCGCCAGGAGTCCGGCCAGGGATCAGCAGAGATTTTAACGCAAAGACGCAAAGACGCAAAGACGCAATCATTTCATGCCTTTTTGCATCTTTGCGCCTTGGCGCCTCGGCGTTGAATCTCTCTTCTCGCGAGGCAGATCCCTGGCAGGATGTCTGCCCGGCGGAACTAGGCTAGTTCCACGCACCGGGAGTCCGGCCAGGGGGCGACAGCGCTCATCGCTCGTCGGTCCCGGCGCGCGCCGCGGGCGTGATCACGAGGCCGCTCCGGGAACACCCCGCGGTCCACGCGTCGAGGCGCAGCAGCTCTCCGCCCTGGAACCGCTCCTGTCCCCTCGCGCCCTGGACCCGCGCGGGCGCGGCGTGCAGCACCAGCGCGACCTGGACCGCCGGGCTCGGCGAGGACCGCGCGGCGATCGTCGCCTCGAGCGCGCGCGCCGCGCGGACGAGCCGGGCCCGGGCGGCGCGGCCGCCCTCCGGATCGCCGGGGAGCGTCGTCGCCCCGACCAGCACGCCGCCGCCGTCGACGACCGTGACCAGCCCCGCGTCGGCCGCGGCGCGCCGGGCCAGCGCGAGGACCGCCTCGGCGTCGTCGAACGCCGCCTCGTCGAGCTCGTCCCCCGCGTCGAGGCTCACGCCCACGTGCAGCGCCGCGGCGTCGGTGACGGCGGCCTCCTCCCGCGGCGCGAGCGACGGCGCGCGGAGGTCGGCGAGGAGCGCGTCCACGCCCGGGTAGCGCGCGTCCAGCGACTTCTGCAGGCAGCGCGCGATCGCGGCGTCGACGGCCGGCGGCACGACCACGAGGTCGCCCGCCCGCGGCGGCGGCGCGAAGAGCTGGAGCTCCTCGAGCTCGACAAGGTTGTCCGCCTGGAACGCGGGCTGCCCGGTGAGCAGCTCGTACAGCAGCAGGCCGAGCGCGTAGACGTCGGTCCGCGCGTCGACGGGGCGGCCGGTAATCTGCTCGGGGGCCATGCTGCCCGGCGTCCCGAGCACGCTGCTCTGCGTGACGAGCGGCGCGCGGTCGAGCCGCTCGGGCTCGAGCAGCTTGGCGATCCCGAAGTCGAGCAGCCGCGTCGTGAACCACCCGCCGCGCGGGATCGCCATGATGTTCTGCGCCTTGACGTCGCGGTGGACGATCCCGAGCGCGTGCGCGGCAGAGAGCGCGCCGCCGACCTCCTCGACGACGGCGAGCGCCTCCGCGACCGAGAGCGCGCCGCGGGCGCGGAGCTCGTGCCGGAGCGTGCGGCCCTCGAGCCACTCCATCGCGATGTAGGGCCTGCCGTCGGGCAGGTCGCCCGCGCCGAGGATCTCGACGATGTGCGGGTGGGCGAGGCGCCGGAGGGCGGCGGCCTCCTGCTGAAATCGCTCGAGGATCCGCGAGCTTGCGGCGAGGCGCCGCCGGAGGACCTTGAGCGCGACCGGGCGCCCCGTCGCGAGCTGCGTGGCCAGGTAGACGACCGCGAAGCCGCCGTGGCTGCGCGCCTGCTCGACCAGGAAATCGCCGGCGAGGGTGCCGGGGGCGAGGTCGTCGGAGGCGCTCGGGTCCTCCCCGGCGAGGGTGCCGGTGAACTCGTGGGGCCTCGTTGTCGCTGCCATGCTGAGACGAGATCGCCCGAGCTCGTCGCGGAACGCAAGCGCGCGATGGTGCGGGCAGGCTCGCGCTCCGGGGGTCCCCGGGTCGCGCCGCGAGGAGGCGGCGCTCGGGGCTAGCGGGGGGCGCGGACGGCGGACGTGGCCGCTGCGGTGAGCGGCTGGGAGAGGGTATGGATCTCCTCCCGGAACCGCTCGCTCACGATCGAGCACGCGGCCGGAAAGAGATCGCATCTGTCCTCGAAGGAGAGGCCATGAGAATACCAGTCGCCGAGTTCCAGCTCGAAATCCTCGTCCCCGAGCGCACAGACGGCGGGATTGATCCGGCAATCCTCCTCCAGGAACACGGTGATGGGGTTCTTCCACACGCCGAACCCGCAGTCGCCGTAGAATTTCCGGCCCGTCAGCGGGTCGCTGATCTCCTGCTGGCATACGCCCGCTGGCCCCATCCGCCCCCTGTCGCCGCTCGGGTAGTCACCGCATGCGCCGACATGCCTGGCCAGGCAGCCGGGCGCCGTCTCGCCATAGGGATTGACGCAGGCGCGTTCGCTCGTGTAACGGACGAAATCGAAGAACACAGCGGAGTGTTCGGCGAGGTGGCAGTAAAAGGCGGCTTGATAGACGAAGTCCACCCCGCCCTCGCCGTCGTCGTCACCGAGCGACGGCCGCACGATCTCGTACCCCTTATCCTTCTCGAGGTGCACCTCCGCCAGCTCGTTCAGCTGCTCGGGGTCCAGCAGGTTGCCGAAGAACGCGCCCTCCCGCACCGGAAAGCGCGCGGCCTCCTCCAGCGCCTCCGGGCCCGGCGCGGCCGCATGAGAGGAATCCTCCGGCGCGAGCGCCTGCCACATCATCGAGATGTCGACGGTCACGCCGAACGCGTTGTTCCTCGCGAGCAGGCAGGCAGAGACGAGCTCCTGGCACGCCTCTGAAGGCTTGTCGGTGTGCCAGTCAGGGCAGAGCCCGGCGCTCCCATGCCATACGATCACGTCCTTTCTCGGCGCGCGCACTCCCCCCTCGATCGACGCCCACGAGGAGCCGCCCGTGAAGCTCCCCGAGGCGCCCGCTGCCTCGGCGAGGGCCGAGCGCTCCTCCGGCGTCGGAGCCCACGTGACGCTCTGGTCGCTCGCGAGCGCGCACTCCACCAGCGCCTGCATCACCTCGCGCGCGTACGGATCGAGCAGGGCCTCGTGGAGCGTGCCCTGCCTGAACGACGCGGTCGCCAGGGGGCTCTCGATGAGCGCCTCGAGGCTGTCCCGGTTCGTGGTGAGCAGGTTGCCGCCCAGGACCTCGAGTGGAAGGTGGTTGCCGAACACCATCATCCGCACGGCCGCCGGGGTGCTCAGGAGCGACCCATCGACGGGACCGAGATCGGCGGCGCTGGCGTCGGCGCCGGTGTGCGCGAGCGCGAGGCTCGCCGCGAGAGACAGGGCGGAGAACGCAGAGAGGGCGAGAGCAGCAGTTTGTCGGTTCATCGTTGCGCCTTTCACAGGGAGGAGTCGGGGCGATCCCACGATTCCCTGCTTCCTCGCTTCCTCGCAACTGCACGCGTCGCGCCAGCGTCATGCGGCCGTGTTTGCGCGCCATCCCGAGCCCCCGCCGCGGCGTCCCTGTGGCGCGCGCGGCGACAGCGGGCCGGACACCTGTCGCTCCGGCGACCCCACGCGCCGGCGCGCGGAGCTCGCGGGCGCCGGACGCGGGGGCGCGGAGCCGGGGAAGCTCCGAGGAAACGAATCTGGCCAGCCAAAGAAGCCCGCGAGCAGCCGCCGCGGAGCGGCGCAGAAGTCCGGCTTCCTGGCGGACCTCTGGCGGGCCGAGCGAGCGGACGGAGGTGTGGTAGGAGCCCGGCGAGATCGGGCGCGGTCGGCGCGTCAGCGCGGCTGGGCCTGGGGAGCCTGGCGGGGGTTGGCGCGGTTCGCCGGCGCGCCGGGTCGCCCGGGGACGGTGCGCACGCGATCGTCGGGGGCGTTGGGCCCCAGCTTGTCGCGGTGCTGGTCCGGGCCGGGGCCCGGGCCGCGCCCGTGGTCGCGCAGCAGCTCTCTCTGCGGCTGCGGCTTGCAGATCCCCGCTCTGCTCCTGAACTCCTCCTCGCGGAGGTACACCGTGACGGGCTGTGTCCATGCGCGGCCGCCCCCGGTACAGCTACGGTACGTGGGCGCCTGCGGACTGTCGGCGGTGCATACCGCGGGCGGCGTGCCGGGCGCCGGGGTGGCGCACGGGCCGATATTCATCGCGACGCACCCCTCGTTCCGGTCCGGCACGGCGCAGACACGCGACGACACCCACAACTGCGTCTTCGCGCCGTCGCAGCCGAAGCGCATCAGCTCGCGTTCGTCGGGCGGAGAGCACACGAAGGCCTTCTTGTAGATCGGGTCCGCGGTCTTGGGGTGGGCCTGGCCGACATACGTCTTCTGCGCCTCTGAATTCAGCCCGGCCGGGTCGAGGATGTTGCCGAAGAACGCGCCCTCCTGCGCCGTGTAGGTGGCGCGCTCGCGCTGGTAGGCCAAGCGCTCGGCCTCGTCGCGCGGAGGCGGGACGGCGTCGCCTTGGATCGAGATGTCGTAGGACTTGCCGAAGGCGTTGTTCCGCGAGAGGAGGCAGGCCGATACGCGCTCCTGGCAAGCTGCATCCGGAGCGCCGTTGGCCCACGCGGGGCAGAGCCCCTGGCCAGCGCCCTTCCACGTGATCGTGGTCTTCCCGCCCGTCGTGACGACTCCCGGGTTCTCGTGATCCTCCGCGCTCAACGTCGCTCCCTCCGGCAGCGTCCACGAGACGCTCTGCTGGCTGCCGAGCGCGCACTCGACCATGTACGCCATCACCGCGCGCGCGGCGGGGTCCAGCAACGCCTTGTGGAGCGTCCCCGGGGCGACGCGCTGCCCCGGCTGGGGCGTCGTCCCTCGCTGGAGCGTCCCCGGGATGACGCCCTGGAGGGCCGCCCCCGGCTTGAAGGACTCCGTGTTGAGCGGGTTGTTGATGAGCGCCGTGAGGCTGTGGCGGTTCGTCGTGAGCAGGTTGAAGCCGAGCTGCTCCAGCTTGAGCTTGTTGCCGAACACCATCAGCGGCGCCGGCGGCGCGAGCGGCGCGCCGGAGGCGCTCGCCGCGAGCACGAGGCCCGCAGTCAGCGACAGCGTGGAGAGGGCGAGGCAGACGGTTCGTCGGATCATGATCGCTCCTTTCGCAGGGGCGCAGGGGCCCAGAGCAGGCGTCGTGCCGCGCCGGTGGACCGAGGAGTTCGTTCACGCAGCGCAGGGGGCCGTCGGGAGGCCGTGGCTGGCGCGGCGACAGCGGGCGCGCGGCTGTCGCTCCGGCCGCGACAGCCGCGGCGGCCGCGAGGGCCGCGTCCCGCCGAGGCCCGCCGAGGATCACGGGAGCGCCTGCGCGTGGAGCTGGGCGGTCAGCCGGGCCAGGCGCCCGCTCCAGAAGCGCGAGCCGGCGGTCTGCGCCCTCGCCTCGCCGAGCCAGCGGCGCGCCGCGTCCAGCCGGCCGCCGCGGAGCGCGGCCGCGGCGGCGAAGCAGAGCGCCTCGATGTGCTCGCTCAGGAGCGCGGCCTCGCTCACCTCGGCCACGAGCGCCGCCCACGCGTCGTCCTGCGCGTCCCCGCCCTCCACGACCAGCGCGCAGAGGCGGACCAGCGCCCGCGCAGCCGGCGGCAGGGCGTCGACGTCGGCGCGCGCGCGCACCCAGTCGAGGTGGCGGCGGGCGTCGTCGAGCTCGCCGCGCGCGCAGTGGATCCGCGCCACGAGCAGCGCGTAGTCGGGCGCGAGGCCCGCCCCGAAGAACCGCTGCTGGAGCTCCCAGGCGCGGAGCGCGAGGGGCAGCGCCTCGTCGAGCTCGCCGCTCCAGTAGAGCAGCTCGGCGAGGTTGTGGGTCGGGCCGCGCTCGAGGAACGCGCTGCCGAGCTCGCGCGCGAGCGCGACCGCGGTCCGCAGATCGCTGAGGGCGCCGTCCGGGTCCTCGCGCATGAGCCGGACCGCGAGGCGGTTCATGAGGGCGACGCCGAGGTGCAGGCGGTCGCCCGCGCGCGCGCAGCGCTCGATGACCTCCTCGAACCGCGCCTCGGCGTCGTCGACGCGCCCGGCGCAGACGAGCGCGGGCGCGAGCAGGAGCAGGGCGATCACGCAGCTCTCGTGGTCGCCGAGCGCCTCGGCGCGGCGGGCCGCCGGCGCGAGGCGCGCGATGGCGTCATCGAGCTCCTGCCGGCGGAAGTGCCCGCGCCCCACGGCCACCTCGCAGCGCACCTCCATCCCGGCATCCCCGAGCCGCTCCACGAGCGGCCGCGCCTGGTCCACGAGCGCCTGGGAGTCGGCGAAATCGTCGCACCAGTCGAGGATGGTCGCCTCCTCGAGCAGCAGATCGGCGACCCTCGGGTCGTCCGCGGCCGCCTCCGCGAGCGCCCGCGCGGCGCGGAGGTCGCCGGCCGCGTCGTCGAAGCGCTGGATCCGGTAGCGGACCTTCCCCCGGCCGGCCAGCACGGCGGCCCGGCTCACCGCGCGCTCCGGCGCTGCCCCGGCCTCCGCGCCTGCCGGCTCGGCGCGCACGGGCGCCGGCGCTGCGCGCGCGGGCGCCGCCTCGCCCTCCGCGAGCGCCGCGAGCGCCGCGGTGTAGTGCCGCTCGGCATCGACGTAGAGGTGGCGCCGGCGGGCGTCCTCGGCGAGCTCGACGCAGGCCGCCGCTGCCTCGGCGTGAGCGCCGGCCGCCGCCGCGTGCCGCGCGATCTGCGCGAGCCGGGCGCGGCGCTCCGCGGGCGCCGCGAGCAGGCGGCGGAGGGCGATCGCGTGCAGCCGCCGCCGCAGCGCCGCGGGCACCTCCGCCTCGATCGCCTCGCGGAGGAGCGGGTGCGCGAACGCGAACCGCTCGCCGTCCGCGGCGCGCAGCAGGCCGCGGCGCGCGAGGCGCGACAGGCCGACGCCCGGATCGAGGTCCCTGCAAGCGGCGACGGCGCCCTCGGCCGCCGCCGCGTCGACGAGGCCTCCGAGCTCGTCGACCGCGAGCGCGTCGCCCGCGACCGCGCACACCTGCGCGAGCTCCGCGAGCGGCGGCGGCAGGCCCGCGAGCGCGCGCCGCGCGAGGCGGCTCATGAGCGGCGCGGCCTCGCCGCGCGCGATCTCGTCGCCGGCGAGGTACCACCCCGGACCGCCGCGGACCTTCCGGATCGCGCCCGCCTGCCGGAGCGCCGCCGCGAGTTCGACGAGGAAGAGCGGCACCCCCTGCGCCGCGTCGAGCAGGCCGGCGACGACCGGCTCCGGCACGAACTCGACAGGGTGCAGCCGGTCGAGGAGCAGCGCGCGCGCGGCGCTCGGGTCGAGCGGCGGGAGCGTCCGCAGGAGGGCGCGCGCGGCCCGCTCGCCGTGGACGGGCCGCATCGCGGTGAGCGCCGGGGTCGCCGCCACGAGCACGGCGAGCGGCGCGCGGGCGCCCGAGAGGGTCGCGACGTCGAGCGCGTCGAGGCCGGCCTGGTCGCCGTGCTGCGCGTCGTCGACGATCAGGGCGAGCGGGCGCTCCTGCGCGAGCCGCTGGAGCGCCTCGCCCGCGGCCCGCGCGAGCGTCTGGCGGAGCGCCCCCGGCGCGGCGAGCACCGCGGCGACGGCGGGGTCGGTCTCGGGGAGGGCGCCCTGCGCGAAGGCGATCGCCGGCCAGGAGGCGAGGCCTAGCTCGGGGTCGAGCCGCGCGACGCACGCCGCGCGGATCGCAGGCGCGCCCGCCCCGGGCCTGAGGTCGAGCGAGGCGCAGAGCAGCGCGCGGACGAGCCCCGCCGGCTCGGCGACGTCGGGCGGGCTCGCGGCGACGGCGATCACCTGCGCGCCGGGCTCGGCCGAGAGCGCCGCGGCGACGGCCTCGCAGAGGCGCGTCTTGCCGTGGCCGACCTCGCCGAGCAGGGTGAGCAGGAGCGGCGCGCCGTCGCGCCACGCGTCGCGCGCGTGCGCGACGACCTCGGCGACGAGCTCGTCTCGCCCCCGGAGCGGCAGGCTTTCCGCCGGGGTCTCCGGCGGGGCCGAGCCCGCGCTGGCGCTGTCGTCGGCCGCCTCGCCGAGGAGGGCGGCGGCCTCCGGGGTGATCGCGACGGGATGCGCCGCGCCGGGGGGCCAGAAGCTCGCGGGCCGGGCGAGCGCGGGGCCCGCGAAGACCATCCCCATGGCGCCCTCTCGCACCTGGAGCTCGGCCACGTGCACCGCCGCCGAGGTCGCGTGATCCGACGCGGCAACGAGCCGCCGGGCCGCCGCGAGGGCGGCGCGGGCGCGCGGACGGGCAGCCCCGGGAAAGGCGATGACGTAGAAGCCGTCCTGCACCCGGGCGAGCCGCCCGCCGAAGGAGGCGGCGGAGCCGACGACCTGGTCCATCGGCGCGGCGGAGCGGACCGCGAGGAGCGCCACGGGGCTGCGCTGCGGCGGGGCGGGATCGCGCCGCTGTTCGACCCTACGCGCCGGCGGAGAGGCCGCGATGCCCGCGAGCGCCGCCCGGAGCGCCTCGGCGAAGGCGCGCGCGGATCCGAAGCGCTCGTCCCGCGCCTTGGCCAGGGCGCGCAGCAGGACGTCGTCGACGCCCCGCGGGACGGGCGCGAGCTCCGATGGCCGCCGGGGGCGCTGGGAGACGTGCGCGTGGACGACCGCCGACGCGTCTCCCACGAAGGGCGGACGCCCCGTGAGCAGCTCGAACGCGATGACGCCCAGCGAGTAAAGGTCCGCCCGGGCGTCGACGTCGCGCGCGTCGAGGCACTGCTCCGGCGCCATGTACACGACGCTGCCGAGCCGGAGCCCCGTGTGTGTGGGCTGCCCCCCCTCCCCCGTCGCGTCGCTCCCCTCCTCCATCCGCGCGAGCCCGAGATCGAGGAGGGCGACCTCCCGCGCCGGCGCCTCCGCCGGCCGGACCATCACGTTCTCCGGCTTGAGATCCCGGTGCACGACGCCGGCCGCATGGATCCGGTCGACGGCGGCGCCGAGCGCGTCGACGAGCCGCGCGGCGTCGGCCGGCGCGGCCGCGCCCGCGCCGGGGAGCGCCGCCATCCACCGCGCCAGCGTCTCGCCCTCGAGCAGCTCGAGGACGAGGTACGGAAAGCCTCCTTCGACCTCGCCCTCGGCGAGCAGCCGCGGCACCGCGGGCGGGCCGATCCGCCGGAGCGCGGCTGCCTCGCGCGAGAAGCGCGGATCGCCTCGGTCGCGCGCGATCTTGAGCGCCACCGCGAGGCCGTCCTCGCGCCGCGAGGCCGCGAACACGCGGGCGAAGCCGCCCTCGTCGAGGAGGCGGAGCCCATCGAACCCCGCCACGCGCGGCGCGCCATCCGCCGCGACCACCTCGGCCCTGGCCGCAGCGCCGCCGTGCAGCGGGCACCCCGCGGCGGCGCCGATCCGGCGATGACAGAGCGAGCAGCGCATCGACGGGGTATTGCCTCGCGGGCGCCGAGTCTAGCCCTCCGCGCCCTCCGCCGGAAGGCAGGCCGCAGCGCAGCCACCGAGTCGACGAGGACCACGTGGCCGGATCTCGTCTGCGCGCGCGGGTCTCGAGCCGCCGGCGGCGTTCAGCAGGGGATCATGAGGCATCGCCACGAGGCAGTTCCCGTCTCCGGATTCAGCGCGCACGTGCAGCGCACGGAGGTGCAGCCGGGCTCCTCGGGGCACTCGAGGCCGACGTGCTCCGGACACGCCGTGCCGTCCAGCATGAGCAGCGCCTCGCTGTCCGTGGGGCACACGAGAGGCTGACACGCGGCCGGCCTCGCGCAGGACCACGCGCCGCCCTGGCAATGACAGACCGGCCCGCAGTCCGAGTACCCGCCGCAGGTCATCCCCTCCGCGTCGCAGCACGCGCCGTCCGGCGGCGGCACCGTAGGCCCGCGGAGCTCGAGCGGCTGGAAGGTCACGGCGTCGAGACACCCCACGGCGCCGCCATCGCACGCACATGCGGCGCTGGACGCCACACACTGGACCGTCGTCGCGCACATGTCGCCGGCATCGCTCCATGGCGTACACGCGCCGCCCGCCCCGCCGGCGCCGCTGGAGCTGGACGTCATGCCCGCGTCCCCGGAACTGCCCACCGCGCCCGCGCCGCCCGTCGCGCCCACGCCGTCGGAGCCGCCCGCCGCGCCCGCGCCGCCCGTCGTTTCGGCGCCGAGATTCGAGGATTCGCAGGCCGCTGAAACACTCAACGCAAGGAGGAGGTGCCAGGAGCGCATTGGTAGATCCTACTTTCTTCCGCCCGGTCGTGAAGCCTGGTGATCAAGGGCAAGATCCCCTTTCAAATCGCGCGTGCGGATTTCCCGCACACGGCTTGCCGGTGGCCTCTCGGGTCGCTGCATTGCGCAGCCTCCGGGTACTGGACACAGGCACATCGGCCGGGTGCGGCCCGCGACACCGGCGTCGTCGGTCACGACGATGTTGTTCGCGGGATCGATGCCCTCCTCGAACCGATCCTCGATCGGAGATGTTGGCGTCGAGCGCCGAAACGGACGAGGCCAGGCGTGAGTCGAGGGGCGTTACGGGAACCAGGCGGCGTTGCCGGCGCCGGATGACGCGGCCGCGTCTGGGCGCGCGTCTCAGTCACCTGGCGCGGCAAGGTCGACGAGCGAGGTGTCGATGCGCAGCGCGCGCACCGTGTAGGGCCCGGATCGAGACGCCCGCGTGCGCACCGCGACGGTGATCTCCGCGCCGAACGCGGAGACATGGACGAGCGGGCGCTCCCATTGCGAATCGGCGGAGTGGCTATCGCCCGCGATCGCGGGGAGCGGCAGATCCAGCGCGACCTCGGGCGCGCCCCCGGCGGCCGGCACGCGCACGAGGCGTAGCTCGCCGCGGCTGGCGTCCGCCGCGATGTTGCCGACGCAGGTGGCCGTCACGTCGACGTCCTGCACCTCGTAGGCGACCGTCCAGTCGACGTGGCTGATCGCGAACGCGATCCACACGTCGCCATCGCTCGTGCGCGCGGCCGAGAAGGCCGCCCCTTCGAGCCCCGAGGTCACCTCGTGGCACTCGGCCGGACAGCCGTCTTGCGCGGGCCCGCCGAACCCGAGCTCGCAGCCGTACGTCGGCATCGCGGTGCCGGGGATCGCGATCTCGTCGAAGCCGTCACCCTCGGCGGCGCTCGCCAGCCGCAGCCCGTCGGGGTGCTGCACGACCGCGGCAAAGCGGGGAATCGTCGCCTGGCCGGCGGGCTTCGGCGGCGCGATGGGATCGTACTCGAGCGGGCTCGTCGGAGCGCCGAGGCTCCGCTCCGTGGTGCCATCGAGCACCGTGAGCTGCCATGCCGAGGAATCCGCCGGGACGAACCCGAAGACAAGCGGCGCGTCGTCGGGCGCGAGGGCGAAGCGGGTCCACTCGCCGCCGCCCGGTCGGGTCGCCGGCACGACGTCCCAGGTGCCGCTCGGCGTGCGCGTCGCGTGGGCGAGGCCGTCGGGCGCATCCATGGTGAACCAGATGTGCGGCTCGCCCCTGGAGTCCACCGCGAGATCCCAGACTGGCACGTACTTGTCGTCGCGGCCGAACACCCGCTGCTTCTCGGTCGCGCTGCCGGCGAGCGGCAGGAACACGACACCGCCGGGGTCGCCGTCGCGCCAGGCCTGCGTCTCATCCGCCGCGACATACGCCGTCCCATCCGGCGCGAGCGCCACGCTCACGGTACTGGCAGCCATGTCGAGGTCGCGTTGCGTCGCCCCCTCGCCGTGGAGCTCGAACAGCCGCGTTGCGTAGCTGCCGCTCGTGACGAGGTACGTCGCGCCCGCCGCCGGCACGGCCAGCGCTCCGAGGTCCGCAAACCCGAGATCGGCGCAGGTCACCTCCACGTCGAGCGTGATCGCGCAAGGCGCGTCCGCGGGACAGGCGTCGTCGTGGTTGCCCGGTTGCGAATCGCACGTCACCGGTACGGCGCCCGCGCCGCCCTGGCCGCCCGCGCCGCCCGCGCCGCCCTGGCCGCCCTGGCCGCCCGCGCCGCCCTGCCCCCCGGCGCCCTGACCGCCCGCGCCGCCTTGCCCCCCGGCACCGCCGGCCCCTCCTGTGCCTGGCGCCACGCTGGTACCGCCCTGGCACCCAACCGTCAACGACAGGCCGGCGAGGATGCCGGCGCTCAGGATCCGTAGGACACGCGTAGTCAACGCCCCGCGCATGATCGATGGCCTCCGTAGATGCGCAGCGAACCGGCACCAAACGTGCCACTCGATTTCCTGCGCGACAGCCAGTGTCGTACGCGACAGCTTGTGCCGTTCTGCGCCGGAATGCTCGACAACGTCTTCGTCCTCGCGCGCTTCACGCGCGGGCCGGCGTTCCCCGCCACCGGCAAGCGGGGCGGCTCGCGGGTCGAGTGTGCTCGCCCCCGTGGCGCCCTCCCGGCGTCATGCCTTCGTGCCGGCGACCCGCTTCGCGAGCCAGCCCTCGACGCCGGCAACGATCTCGTCAAGCACGCTTTCCCGCGTCCGCCCCGTAGATTTCAGGACCTCGAGCGAGTGATCGCCCCCCTCCACCACCTGCAGGCGCGCCCGGCGGCCGAGGCGCTTCAGCACCGGCCGGAGGAGCTCGAGATCGCACAGCGGATCTCGGGTCCCCTGGAGGAAGAGCATCGGCGCCTTGATCGCCGAGAGGTGCTCGTCGCGGAGCGCGTCGCGCTTTCCCGCGGGGTGCAGCGGGTAGCCGAGGAACACGAGCCCATCGCAAGGGACGGCCCGCGCCGCGAGCAGCGAGGCGATCCGCCCCCCCATCGACTTGCCGCCGATCACCAGCCGATCCGGCTTCTCCTTCCGCAGCCTCGCGATCGCCGCCTCGTAGGCCGCCTCGAGCTTCTCCCGCCTGTCTGGCGCCTTCCGGCCGAGCTCCTTGTACGGGAAGTTGAAGCGCAGCACCGTGTGCCCGCGGTCCTTGAGCCCCCTGGCGACATCGACCAGCAGCGGCGCGTGCATGTCGCCGCCGGCCCCATGGCCCAGCACCACGGCGACGCCGGAGCGCTTCGCGCGCGCAGCGGGCGCGTGGAGCACGCCCGAGACTGCATTGCCGTCGGAGAGGGGAATCGAGAGCGCTCGCTCGGGCATGGATCCCTCATGCCATGACGGAGGGGCCGGCGTCGAGGCCGGGCCCCGTCACGACGGCTGCCGCGGGCAGGCGGGAATGACGTGATGTGCGGCAGCGCAGCGGGACGGCCTGCTCAGAGGGACGGCGCGTGGCGCGGGGCCGCGGTGAGGAGCGGCGTGTCGTCCTCGAGGCGGAGCCCGGGGACATAGGGATCGAGCTCGCCGGGCTCGAAGCGGCAGAGATGGATGGCGTGCCAGAAGTTGCCGGCGAGGTTGCCCCCGAACTTGTAACGACCGTCGGGCGTGAAGGCGACCCAGCCCTCGGGCAACGGGAGGAGAATGGCGAGACAGCGCTTGGTCGCGACGTTCCAGAGGCGGATGGTGCCGTCATACGAGGCGGAAGCGAGCGTGCGGCCGTCCGGGTGGAAGGCCACGCTCCGGACCCCTTCTCGATGGCCCTGGAGCACGCGCGGCGCCTTGCCCGTGCCGCCATGCCACAGCCGAACGGTCTTGTCGCTCGAGCCCGACGCCAGCGTCACGCCGTCCGCGCTCCACGCCACGCTCAGCACCTCTCCCTCATGGCCCTGGAGCACGCGCAGCGGCTTGCCCGTGCTGCCCTGCCACAGCCGAACGGTCCTGTCGCCCGAGCCCGACGCCAGCGTCGCGCCATCCGCGCTCCACGCCACGCTCAGCACCTCTCCCTCATGGCCGTGGAGCACGCCCAGCGCCTCGCCCGTGCCGCCATCCCACAGCCGAACGGTCCTGTCGCCCGAGCCCGACGCCAGCGTCGCGCCGCCCGCGCTCCACGCCACGCTCAGCACCTCTCCCTCATGGCCGTGGAGCACGCCCAGCGCCTCGCCCGTGCCGCCATGCCACAACCGTATCGTCCTGTCGCCCGAGCCCGAGGCCAGCGTCGCGCCGTCCGCGCTCCACGCCACGCTCAGCACCTCTCCCTGATGGCCCTGGAGCACGCTCCGCTGCTTGCCCGTGCTGCCCTCCCACAGCCGCACGGTCATGTCGCCCGACCCCGAGGCCAGCGTCACGCCGTCCGCGCTCCAGGCGGCGCTCTTGACCCAGCGGTCATGGCCCTGGAGCACCCCCAGCTGCTTGCCCGTGCTGCCCTCCCACAGCCGCACGGTGTCGTCCGACGAGCCCGAGGCCAGCGTCACGCCGTCCGCGCTCCACGCCACGCTCGCGACCCGCGTCGCGTGGGTGAGCACGCCGAGCGCCTTGCCCGTGCTGCCCTGCCAGAGCCGGACGGTCTTGTCGAGCGAGCCCGAGGCCAGCCGCATGCCGTCCGCGCTCCAGGCGACGCTCTTGACCGTGTTCTCGTGCCCCTGGAGCACGCCAAGCTCCTTGCCCGTGGTGCCCTGCCACAGCCGCACGCTCTTGTCCTCCGAGCCCGAGGCCAGCGTCATGCCGTCCGCGCTCCACGCCACGCTCCAGATCAGATCGTCGTGGCCCCGGAGCACCGCCAGCGCCTCGCCCGTGCCGCCATGCCACAGCCGAACGGTCCTGTCCTCCGAGCCCGAGGCCAGGATCCGACCGTCCGCGCTCCACGCCACGCTCAGGACCGGCCCCTCGTGACCGCGGAGCACGCGCAGCGGCTGGCCCGTGCTGCCATGCCACAGCCGGACCGTGTAGCCCGAGCCCGAGGCGAGCGTCACGCCGTCCGCGCTCCACGCCACGCTGAAGACCACGTACTCATGGCCCCGGAGCACGCCCAGCGCCTTGCCCGTGCTGCCCTGCCACAGCCGCACGGTCTGGTCCTCCGAGCCCGAGGCGAGCGTCACGCCGTCCGCGCTCCACGCCACGCTCAGGACCGGTCCCTCATGGCCCATGAGCACGCCCAGCGCCTTGCCCGTGCTGCCCTGCCACAGCCGCACCGTCTTGTCGGACGAGCCCGAGGCGAGCGTCCTGCCGTCCGCGCTCCACGCCACGCTCTGGACCCAGCCCTCATGGCCCTGGAGCACGCGGAGCGCCGCCCCCGTCACGGCGTCCCAGATCCGCACCGTGCCCTCGTAGTGCCCGGTCGCGAGCAACATCCCATCCGGGCTGAACGCCACCGCGAGCACGACCGAGCCCGCGCCCCACATCGGCATCGCGTCGCTGGCCGTCAACGCCGCCCCGAGCGCGTCTTCCTCCGCCAGCCCGGGCAGCTTCGCGCCGAGCAGCTTCGCGCCCCGCAGCGTCGTGGCGAAGAGCTTCGCCGCGGTGAGGTCCGCCTCGCTCAGGTTGCCCCACGACAGGTCCGCCGCGCTGAGGTCCGCCCCCTGCAGCAGCGCCCGCCGCAGATCCGCGCGCAGGAGCCTCGCCCCGCCGAGCTTCGCCCCGCGCAGATCCGCGCCGATCAGCGTCGCGCCGGCGAGGTTCGCCCGCTGGAAATTGGCCGCGCGCAGGTCCTGCCCGGAGAAGTCTTGCCCGGACAGGTTGTCCCCCTCGAAGTCCAGCACCACGTCGACGGGGATGATGTCCTCCTCCAGCGCCCCCACCCGGAGCCGCCGCTCGACCCGCAGCGCGTTCTTCCCCGCGACCTCCTGCCCCGGCGCGCCCAGCTTCCACGCCGCCCACCGCGACGCCGCCTGGCGCCCCGCCCGCGCGATGAAGAAGTCGGCCATCAGGTCGCTCATCTCCCGCTGCGCGAGCACCGGCGCCTCGCCGGACGCCTTCACCTCCGCGGCCGCCGCGTCGGCGACCAGCCACTCCATGATCGACTGGTGCAGGAACGAGAAGGTGCCCGTCTCGTCCCGCACCAGCAGCGACCGCGACCCGAGCTGGTGCCGCACCAGCCCCTCCTCCGCGGGCTTCCGGCTCGGATCCAGCGCCTGCGCGGCCGCGATCAGCTCGCGCGGGATCTCCTCGATGCCCACCCCCCGGTCCACCTTCGGCCAGAGCAAGAGCGCCAGATCCGTCACCGCCCTCCAGAGCTGCGCTTCCCCCAGCGCAGGATCTTCGGCCGTGTCCGTCGCCAGCTTCAGATCGCCGCGCAGCCAGCGCCGCAGCAGGAGCTCGTACAGCGCCGCCGACGTGATCTTGCCCGCCAGCGATCGCGCGGCCTTGAGCTCCTCCGCGTCGATCTCCGCGATGAAGCTCAGCATCCGCGGGTTCGCCGAGAGCCCCAGCAGATCCTCCACGTCGCGCAGCAGCTCGAACCTCGCCTTCGCCGCGCCGTCATCGCCGAGCAGCTTCCCGAGGAAGCGCTGGATCTGGTCCTCCCCGAACGGCTCCAGCTTGAACAGCCGCGCGTGCCCCGTCTGCTCCGCGCGATCGACGAGCTCCTTGTTCGCCTCCCCGTCCGTGAGGAAGTGCCCGGTCCTGCTGGTGACCACCACCTTGGCGCGCTCCGACGCGGCCTCCAGCACCGTGGCGAAGTGCTCCAGCACCCGGTCGTAGCTCACCCGGAGCGCCAGCTCGTCGAACCCATCGAACAGCAGGATCACGCGCCCCTCGGCGAGCAGGTAGCGGAACCCGTCGAGGTCGATCTTGCCCATCCCCGCGGCGGCGAAGTGCTGCGCGAGCAGCTCGTTCAGCGAGCGCCGCTTCTCCAGCGCCCGCATCTCCACCAGCACCGGCGTCCGGCCGCCGGCGGCGGTCAGCCGCCGGCAGAGCTCGCGCATCAGGAACGTCTTGCCCGTCCCGAAGTCACCGAGCACGAGCAAGAACCGACCGTGCTCGGAGTCGAGCACCGACAGCATCTCCTGCAGCACGTCCCCGGTGGGCTCCCACGGCGCCCGGCCGAGCCGGTGCTTCGCCCGCTGCTCCACGTAGAGCGACGCGGGGTACCGGTCGTCGGCCTCGACCCGTGCGAGCTGCCGCTCGGCGTACCGCGACAGGTCGAGCAGGCGCTGGTACTCGCCGAAGCTCGCGATCTCGATCCCGCGCGCCCGCGCCTTCCGGCCGAGCGCCTCCGGGGCGCGCTCCCCCACGTGGATCAGCTTCCCTTGCACGTAGGGGTTCTCGGCGCGGTAGGTCTCGAGCACGCCGCCGAACACCTCGAGCGCCTCCTCGTCGAGCGGCCGGTCGACGACGCCGAGCGGGAACCGCCACGGGCTCCCCTGCTTGGGGCGCGACACCTCCAGCAGCCCCGCGAGCGGGTGCCGCGCCTCCAGCTCGACGAGGGTGGCCCCCTCCTCGCGCAGCCGGCAGGCCCGCTCCACCCGCCCGAGCAGCTCGTTCTGCGGCCGCGCCCGCGTCGACATCGGCCCCCGCCGCACCGAGGGGACCTCGGCGTCCTCGCGCTCCACCGCGAGCTGGGGCCGCGGCCGGAGCTGCCGCCGCAGGAACGCGAGGAGCAGCTCCGCCGACGCCCGACAGGCGAACTCGCGGAAGCTGTCGTCCTTCTCGTGGTCGGCGTGGTCCGACACCGCCTTCGCGATGATCGACCGGATCCCCTCCCGCTCGGCCACGGCCCCGACCGCCGCGGCCTCCATCTCCACCCCGAGCGTCTTCCGCGCCGACCGCCGCAGCCGCTTGAAGAGCTCTGGATCCTCGCGGACCGCGCTGCCCGTCGCGATCGGCCCCACGTGCACGCGGAAGGCCGGCGCGTCCGGCGCCTCGTCCGGGTAGACGTTGCGATCGCGCGTCACCCACGCGCGCCCGGCGTCCGTCAGCGCGTAGGCGCCGCGCTCGTGGTCGAGCCGGATCAGCGCCCTCGACCCGGGCTCGCCCTCGGGCCCGCCCTCGAGCTCCTCCACCAGCTCGCTCCACCGCGGGCAGCGGGCGCGGCGCTCCGGGTGCTCCAGCGGCGCAGGGCCGCCGCGCCGCTCGTGCGCGTCGAGCGCGTGCAGCAACCAGCGCCGCTGGGCCTCCTTCGGCACCGGCCGGCTGCGCCGCAGCGGCTCCGCCGCGGCCGCGAACTCGCGCGCGAAGAACGCCGCGTCGTGGCGCCACGTCGCCTCGAGGTTGTACGTGGTGATGTCCTGCCAGAAGTCGTCGCCGCCGGCGCCGGAGACCGCCTTGCCGTCATCGTAGAGGTACACCCGGTCCGCGACGATCACGTCGCCCAGCGACACCTCCTTGCGGTGTCCGGCGCAGATCCCGCACATCGCCAGGACCGCCGGCTCAAGATCGCCGAGGAGCTGCTGCGCGCGCGCCGCCGTCGCCGCCGGCCCCATCTCCCCGATCCACGCCGCCGCGATCACCAGCGGTTCGCCGCGATCATTGGGGATCGTCCGCGCGTGGTAACGGAACCTCGGCCTGTCGCGCTTCTCCTCCCATCCGAACCGCGCCCCGACGTCCTGTGCCGCGATCTCCCCGGCCGGCGCGGTCTCCTCGCCCGGCGCCCCTCCCGCCGCCAGCACCGCCTCCAGCTCATCCTGGAGCGCTGTCACGATCAGCACATCCGGGCGCAGCACGTCCGAGCGGGTCATCGAGATCGCTTCTACGACGTCCCTCGGCCGGCCGGTAGGTGTGCTCGTTCCGCCTCCGCCTCGGTCTCCGCCGGCTCCAGCGGGAGCTCCACGAGGAACGTGGCGCCGGCGCCCGGCCTGCTGTCCACGCAGATGGTGCCGCCGTGGGAGGCCACGATCCAGCGGACGATGTAGAGCCCGAGGCCGAGTCCGCCGAAGTTCCGGACCGACACCGCGCGCTCGAAGCGCTCGAAGATCCTGGCGTGATCCGCCTCGGCGATGCCGATCCCGTGATCCCGGACCGAGAGCAGCGCGCGCCCTTCGTGCCGGCGCACGACGACGTGAATGAGGCCACCGGCGCCGTACTTGATCGCGTTGGACAGCAGGTTGACGAGGACCTGATCGAGGCGCGACGGATCCCAGCGCCCGACCACGGGCTCATCCATCTCGAGCTGGACGCGACAGCGCGCGCTCGTGAGCTGCTGGCCCATCCGCTCGACGACCTCGCGCGCCAGCGCCGCCAGATCGACGGGCGCGCGCACGAGCGTCATCCGCCCGGCGTGCAGCTGCGTCGCGTCGAGCAGCTCGTCGACCAGGCGCCCGAGTCGCGCGACCTGGCGATTGAGGACCTGGAGCGAGGCGTCGATCCGCTCCGGGGCGACCTCCGCGCGCTGGTAACGACCCAGCAGCCGCCCGACGAGGTACGCCTGCATCTGCAGCGAGGTCAGCGGGGTCTTGAGCTCGTGCGACGCGACGAGGAGGAACTCGTCCCGCCGCTGGATCGCCTCCTGGGCCTCGGCGTACAGGCGGGCTGTCTCGAGCGCGAGCGCCGCGCGGCGCCCCAGCTCCTCGGCGAGCCGCAGCTCGTCGGGGCCGTACCGGCGCCGAGGCGTGGTCGCCAGCAGGGTCATCACCCCGAGGCACCGGTCGCGCGCGAGGAGCGGGACCCGGAGCCATGCGTGGATGTCGAGCTGCTCCAGGAGGTGCCTGACGGGCGGGTCGAGTTGGTGCACCTGCTGGGAGAGGGGCGCGGTGGGGCCCGTCTCGCCGCCAGACGCGGCCGATGGCGCCCCTGCAAGACGCAGCGCCTCCCTCAACGCTTCCACCTGCTCGCCGGGCACCCCGGCGACGACCGCGCCGCCCGGCGCGTGGTTGTTCAGGGCGATATCGACGACGCACTGGTCGGCGAGCTCAGGCACCGCGAGCTGCGCCACGCTCTCGAAGGTGGCGCCATAGCCCAGCATCATCAGCTTCCGGCTCGCCTCGGCCAGGAAGCGCTCGGCCTGCTCGGCCCGCTTGCGCTCGGTGATGTCGGTGGAGATGCCGCAGATCGCGCGGGGCGCGGGCCCATCATCGCCCAGCGGGACCTTGACCGACAGGAAGGTGTGCAGCCCGTCCTCCAGCGGCACCTCCTCCTCCCACTCCATCGCCACGCCCGCGGCGAGCACCCGCCGGTCGTGCTCTTCCACGACAGCGGCGAGCGGAGCTGGAAACAGATCGGCGACAGTCTTGCCGAGGATCTTCTCGGGCGGCAGGCGCAAGATGTTGCTCACGTGCCGGTTGATGAGCAGATGTCGGCCTTGATGATCCTTGAGGTAGATGGACGCCGCCGAGTTGTCGATGATGGCCTGGAGGGTCTGCTGGTTGGCCTTCAGCGCCTGCTCCGCCCGCTGCCGCTCGGCGTTCTCCTGCTCGAGCTCGGAATAGAGCATGGCGTTCTCCAGCGAGATGGCCGATTGCGAGGCGAGCAGCTCGACCACGCTGAGCCGCCCGGGGGTGAAGGCCCCGGTCACGAGGTTGTTCTCGAGGTAGAGCAGGCCGAGCAGCCGGTCCTGTCGCATGATGGGGAGGCACAGCACCGATCTCGGACGCTTCCACCTGAAATACTCGTCCTCCACGAAAGGGTGTCTGGCGGCGGCGTCGTCGAGCAGCACGCGCTCGTGGCTCCGGCGAACATAGTTGAGGACGGACTGCGGCAGCGCGGCCGCTGACGCCTCGCCCGCGCCGAGCAGCCGTACCGCGCCCCCGGGCGCCTCGATCGCCGCGATCGACAGGCGCTCCTCCCGGACCAGGAGGACGTACCCCTCCTCGGCGCCCGCGTGCCCGACCACGATGCGCAGCAGCATCTCGAGCAGGCGCGGGAGCCTGAGCTCGCAGGAGATGCTCTGCGAGGCCTTGACCACGGACAGGACGTCGAACTGCTCGGCCCGCACCGCGAAGGTGAGGGTGGGCGCGAGCGGCTTGCGCTCGACGAGGAAGGGATAACGCTGATCGAGCTGCTCGACCTTGGCGTGGGCGCCCCAGCGGAAATAGCTGGCGCGGGCGTTCCGCAGGTAAGCGTCGGCGGGCGTGGACAGGCCGCGCGCGCGGAAGAACCCGGCGGCGAGCTCGCAGGCGATGGCCTCGTGCTGGACGAAGCCGCCCTCCCGCGCCGACGCGATGGCCTGCTCGTAGAGCCGGCCGGCCTCCGGATCGTGCCCTCGGAGCCGGGCGATCTCGGCGCGGACCAGCGCGTGCTTGTGGAGGAAATTGTCGGGGCAGCTCCTGGCCCACGCGCCGAGCTGCCGCTCGCAATCGAGGAGCTGCGCGGGGAGCGCCTCGATCGGGGACGGCTGCGCCTCGTCGCCGAGGGCCGCGAGCGCGAGCGCGAGGTAATAGACGTTCTCGGCGATGGGCGCGTACGGCTCGGTCCTCCAGGGGTGCTCGGTCGTCACGAGGGTCGCTGCCGCCAGCGCCTCTCCGGGAGAGCCGAGCACGAAGAGCGCCTGGGCCCTCAGGCTGTGATAGAGACCGCGAGCGCCCTGGAGATCCCCCTCCTTCAGCCGCGCCTCGAAGGCCGACCCATCCAGCTCGGAGCCGTCCAGCGTCGGGAAGTGGACCGGCCTGCCTCGCAGCATCTGGATCACGGCGTGGCTGCCGACGAGGGCGCTGTGCGCGAACGCATAATCGGCCCTGCGCACGAAGCCGAGGCGCTCTTCGACCTCGTGAAGCACATCCTCCAGCGGCTCGCCGCAGAGCAGCGGGAACAGCGCGGCCCAGACGCAGTTGAGGCACGCCATGGTCAGATTGCCGGACTCGACCGCGGCGCTGAAGCCGGCGCGCGTATACGGATACGTCTCTCTATAGTGGCGTGTCCAGAAGACGACGATCTGTCCGAAGAGGGTGAACACCAGCGATTTCGTGGTGAGAGAGCCGCTCCTGTCTGCCAGGTCAACTCCGAGCTTTCCGAACCGGTAAGCGTCCTGGTGTCGCCCGAACCTCGGGCCGATCAGCCTCGCGAAGGCGGCGTAGGCGAGGGCGGAGCTCTCGGCGTTGCCATGGTGCAGGCTGAGCTTGACCATGCGCATGACGAGCAGATAGTGCAGGTTGTGATCCACGAAGATCGCAGGGCCCGTCACCCCCTGCAGCACGTCCATAACGGCCTTGATCTCCGGGTGCGTCATGGGTGGCAGGCGGATCAGGTCCTCGATCGGTCGGTCGCGCAGGGCCTGCCAGACGCTCTTCGTCTCTTCTTCGATCTGCGTGTCGGTGGGGTGAAGCGGAAGATCCATGTCGCAGGCGCGGAGCCACGAGCGCCCGATCTCCACCGCGCGGGCGCATCGCCCGCGGGTCTGGGACAGGGCGACGGCGAGCTCGACGACGGCGGCCGTCTCGATCTTTGTCCTCGCGCGATCCATGAGCTCTTCCAGGAGCCGCTCGGCTTCCTCGAAGCTGCCGGTGACGTACGCGGAGCGCGCGCGCTCGAGGCTCAGGTGGTAGGTCAGCTCGTACTGCGTCTCCCAGCGATCCTCGCCGAGGAGGGCCATGCCAGCGGCGAAGAGGGCGGCGGCGGACTCGTGGGCCGCCGCCGCCCGGGCTCGCCTGCCAGCGCGGAGGTTCAGCGCGGCGAGGTCGCCCCGCTCCGCCGGGGAGCGGATGAGCGCGGCGCCGCGGTTGAGGTGGCCCACGACGTCGAAGAGCGCCTCCTCGCCCTCTTCCGCGCTCCGCCCCTTCAGGAGCAGCCGACCGATGCAGAGGTGCACCTCGGCGAGCTGCGCCGCCGGGATGAGGGCGTGGGCGGCCTGCTGCACGCGGTCGTGGAGGAACCGGTAGCTGTCGTTCCGGCGGAGGAGCAGCCCCTCGCGCACGGCCTCCTCGAGCGCCTCGCGAAGCTCCTCCGCCGGGCGGTTCGCGACCACCGCGAGGGTGTCGAGGTCCACGCTGCTGCCGAGGCACGCGGCGAGCTTGAGCGCATCCTGCGTCGAGGCCGGGAGCCGCTTCAGCTTGCCCGCCAGCAGCTCGACGACGTTGTCGGTGAACCCCTTGTCGCGGATCGCGGCGATGTTCCATCGCCACCGGCCCTCCGCCGCGTCGAAGGCGATGAGCCGCTCCTGGTGCAGCTCCATCAGGAACTGGAGCACGAAGAACGGGTTGCCGCCCGCCTTCTCGTGGATCAGCCGCGAGAGCGGCTCGGCCTGCGCTTCGGGCGTGTGGACGGCCTCGGCGACCAGCGCGGTGACGTGGGCGGCGGAGAGCGGCTCGAGGACGAGCTCGGAGATCTCGGCGCCGCGCTTCCGCGCCTCGGCCAGCGCGAGCCGCAGCGGGTGCGCGGGGCCGACCTCGTTGTCTCGGTAGGCGCCGATCAGCAGCAGGTGCTCGGGCCCGCCGTAGGTGGCGAGCTGATCGAGCAAGAGGAGGCTGGCCGCGTCGGCCCACTGTAGATCGTCGAGGAAGAGCGCCACGGGGTGCTCTTTCCGCGCCGTCGCCGCGACGAAGCGCTGGAGCGTCGCGAGCAGCCGGCTCTGGGCCTCGGTGGGCGGGAGCTCGGGCACGGGCGGCTGTGGGCCGAGGAGCAGCTCGACCTCGGGGAGCACGTCGGCGAGCAACCTCCCGTCAGGGCCGAGGGCCTCCTGCAGGTGCCCTCTCCAGCGCTCGACCTGCTCCTCGGTCGCGCAGAGGATCTCCCGCAAGAGCGCCCGGAACGCCTGAAGGAAAGCGCGGTAGGGGACGTCCCGCGCGGCTTGCTCGAACTTGCCGCAGAGGAAGGAGCCTCGCTCCCGCACCACCGGCGTGTGCAGCTCGGCGACGAGCGTCGACTTGCCGATACCCGCGTAGCCCGCCACGGTCACGAGCTCTGGCCGGCCCTGCGCCACCACGCGCTCGAACGCGGCGCGCAGCGCCTCGACCTCTCGCTCGCGCCCGTACAGCCGCTGCGGGATCTGGAACCGGTCCGAGAGGTCGCGCTGGCCAAGAGGGAAGGCGTCGATCGTGCCGCTCGCCCGCCACCGGGCGAAGCACTCGTCCAGGTCGCGCCGCAGGCCGGCCGCGCTCTGGTATCGCTCCTCGGCGGCCTTGGAGAGCAGCTTGAGCACGACCGCGGACAGGAGCGGGGGAATCGAGGGGATGAGCCCGTGCGCCGGCGGCGGCATCCGCGCGACATGGCAGTGGACCCACTCGACGGGATCGCCGGCCTCGAACGGCAGGGTGCCAGTCAGCATCTGGTGAAAGGTGACGCCGAGGGAGTAGAGATCGGTCCGCTCGTCGATCCAGCGGTTCATCCGGCCTGTCTGCTCGGGCGCCATGTACGCCAGGGTCCCCTCGATGAGCCCGACGGGCGCGAGGTGCTGGTGCTCGCGCTGCGCGAGGCAGGCGATCCCGAGATCGGTGATCTTCACCTGCCCGGTCTCGGGATTGTAGAGCAGGTTATGGGGCTTGATGTCCTTGTGGATGATGTGGTGGCGGTGCAGATCGGCGAGCGCGTCGGTCAGGCGGAGGGCGAGAGGGAAGAAGCGATCGAGCGGCATCGGCCCTCCGAGGAGCCGTTCGAGCGAGCTGCCGCCGAAGTCCTCCAGGACCAGCGCCACCTGATCGCCGAGCCGCTCGATCGCGTGCGGCCGGACGACGGCGGCCGACGCCTCGACCGCGCCGGCGATCTCGTGCTCGCGGCGCAGGCGCCAGAGGGCCTGGGGGGTCGCGTGGTCGCGTCGCAGGACCTTGAGCACCACCGGTTCGCCGTCATCTCGACGCCGGGCTCGGTACAGGACCGTATCGGCCCCTTCGTGCAGGAGCTCCAGGTCGACATAACGTGAAGTGGCCAGCATACCAGGAGCTCTGGAGGTTGCCGGAGCGGCTCCCAACGCACGGCGTGTTCGCCGCTGATGCTGTCAGAATCACTGCGCTTCGCCACGGGCAAATCCACGGGCGCATGAGGCGTCCCTCGCGCCGGCTCGCCCGCCGTCGGCGCGCAGCCGGGGACGATCCCGACCCGCGCGGCGCGCGTGGGCGACGACGCGTTGTCGCAGGTCGCTGTCCCCCGGGCTCAGGCCCTCTCGGGCGCCTCGCGGTAGACCACCCGGCCGCCGAAGAAGACCAGCAGCCCGAGCGCGATCCACACGATCTCCTTGGCCCGCTTGATCAGGACGAACGCGGCGCCCACCGTGACGGCGCCTGGCACGCCGAGCGCGCCGAGGAAGGCGACATAGCCGGCGTCCTGCACGCCGAGCCCGGACGGGACCATGAAGGCGGCCGCGCGGAGCATCGCGAGGACGACCTCGAACGACAGGACCTCGGCGAGCGAGATGTCGACCCCGAGGAGCCGTAGGAGAAACAGCGTCTCCAGCCCCTCGGCGAGCCACATCCCGAGCAGGAGGAGCGCCGCCGCCGCGAGCGCGCCGCGCCGCTCGCCGAGCGCGGCCGCATGCCGGTCGGTCGCGGCGAAGCCCGCCGCCCGCGCGTCGACGTAGGCCCTCACGCGCCGGCCGGGGAGCCGCCGGAGCCGCGCGAAGACCCGCGACGCCACGTTGCCCGAGAGGAGCGCGCCCGCGAGCGCGAGCGCCCCGGCGAGCAGGCCGAGCCCCGAGAGGACGACGAGCCACGGGAGCCACGGCGCGCCGAGCAGGGGCCGCGAGGCGCGCTCCAGGTGGCCGAAGCCGAGCGCGAGGGCGATCGC
Source organism: Sorangium sp. So ce406 (assembly GCF_051474675.1). Taxonomy (NCBI): domain Bacteria; kingdom Pseudomonadati; phylum Myxococcota; order Polyangiales; family Polyangiaceae; genus Sorangium; species Sorangium sp. So ce406. The sequence goes on from NZ_CP150340.1 coordinate 5,940,935, forward strand.
CACGTAGGCCGCGTTGGCGAGCAGGATGAGCGATCGTCGCGCGGCGATGCCGGCGACGCCCTGCGGCCCCGGGACCCCGCACCACCGGTGCAGCAGGTAGAAGGTGACCGACTCGGAGAGCGCGGCGCCGGCCGGGACGCTCATGCCCAGCGCCTCGGTCGACAGCGTGAGCGAGAGGTACCGCGCGAACGGCGCGGGCCGGCCGAGCGCGTCGAAGACGCGCCGGCTCGCCTCGGCCTGGAACAGCCGCGCGACGAGGTTCGGGAGCAGGGCGAGCGCCATCATCGGCGCCCCCACCGAGGCGATCAGCGCCCCGACGCCGGGGAAGTCGGCGCCGCGGAGCGTGCTCCACAGCGCGGCCGCGGCCACGGCGACCCCGAGCCACTTCAGCGCGACGCCGCCCGCGCCGGAGCGCGCTCTGGCTCGCGCGCCGGAGCGCTCCCTGGCCCCGGAAGGCGGCTTGTCGCTGGCAAGGACGATCATCGCACCACCGCGCTCGGGCCGCTGCCCGGGCGGGTGCTCGTATCGCCCATGCCCGTCTCGACCTCATGACACGCGCGCAACTCCGCCGCGACACCCCCGCGCGGCGGCGCGGCTGCCGCGCGAAAGCCACGCTCGAGTCATCGAGCGCCGTCAGGCCGCCGGGAGACTGGCGCGCTCACGCCGGAGGGGTCACCCGGATCCGCGCGATGAACTCGCCGGCAGCGCCGGGATGCGACCCGACGGGGGTCAGCGTGACGCTGGCCTCGAGCGCGCGGCTGTGAGGGCAGACGAGCCGGCTCCGCGCGACCGCGCGCGCGCCCGGGAGCGGGGCCTGGACGTCGACGAGCACCGACGCAACGTCGCGCCCGTAAAGCAGCTTCTCGTCCACGCCGAACAGGTCGTGGGCGGTCGGGTTCGCGCCGAGGATCTCGCCCTCGCGATCGAGCAGGAGGCACGGGTCGGCGATCTCGGCGAGGAGCGCCTTCGACCGCTCCTCGAGCTGCGACACGCTCTCCATGGCGATCACGAGCTCTTCCTCGAGCTTGCTCACCGACGCCTTCACGCGAGACAGCGAGTCGTACATCCGCGCGACCGTCGCGGCGATCTGCCGGACCTCCATGGCCTCGAACGGCTTGCGGAGGATCAGCAGGTTGGGCGCGCACCCGAGCTCGTTCGCGATCTCGTCCCAGCTATAGTCGGAATAGGCGGTGCAGATGACCGTGTAGATGTCCGGCGCGACGCGCCAGATCCCCTTGATCGTCTGGATACCGTCGATGCCCGGCGGCATCCGCATGTCGACGAACGCAAGGAAATACCTGCTCGGGTTCGCCTCGACGAGGGCGATTCCATCCTTGCCCGAGTGGGCCGAGTCGATGGAGAACCTGAGCCCGTGGAGGACATCGGGGGCCTCCTCGGGCGGCTCGGCGCCGAACAGGCGCGACTCGAGGGCGTGGAGCCCACGGACCATCTCCGGATCGTGGATCGACCTGGGCACGAGCATCCGCTCCATGAGCACATGGATGTCCGGATTATCGTCCACGACGAGGATGGGTCGACTGGTCGGTTCCGAAACCATGAAGATCCTCTCACGTCACTCCGGCCCGGCCGCGGGCCCCCGGGGTCTACCGCCGATGCCGCTCCCCGAGCCGGCGCCGGACCGCCGCGACGCGCAGCTCGGTCCGCGCGACGCTGGCCGCGGTGCCGATCACGCCGGGCATCGCCGCCAGCGCGTCGAGCACCGCGTACGCCGTGTCGAGCGGCATGCTGTCGTCCTTCAACCCGAGCCTCTTCCCCTCGCGGTCGACGACCTCCGCCGCCGCGGCGCTGCCGAGCGTCCGACCCAGGAGCTCCACGAGCTCGGCGCGATCACATCGAGGGGTGCTGTCACGGGATCCCATGCCTCGCGTTTCCTGAACGTCGCGTTTCCTGAACGTCGCGCTTCGCGGCAAACATTGGACTCGCTGTCACGAGAGGTGTCAACAACGAGCGTGATCGCAGCCACATCCATCCAGTTGACTCAAACTCAATAGCTGTAATCCAGAATACATCAGATACAGCGCCGTGGCGCTGCGGGCGAGATCGGCGCGGGCCCCGGGCCCGCCCTGTCCGGGTCATGCGCCGGCGGCGCTCGTCTCGCGGCGCAGCGCGGCGGAGCGCGAGCGTGCAGAGGCGCCGTGCCTGGGGTCAAGCCGTCGGCGGGTCCGCGCAGATCTCCCTCCATCAGCAGAGGTTGTCCGTTCGCGGGCGAGCGCGGGCGAGCGCGGGCGAAAGGGCGGGCTCGCTGCGACGAGCGCGTAGCCCCGCGCCAGGATCGGCTATCGTCATGAGGTCTCGCCGCGCGCGGCAGAGCGGCCGCGGCGCCGACCGGGCGCAGCGGCGGGGTGGCGGAAGGAAGACCGAAGGTGGCGACAGACCAGGACAGCATCGAGCGGCTCCGGGCGGAGAACGCCGGGCTGCGCAAGGAGATCGAGAGACTGCACGAGCAGCTCGGCCGCCGCGAGGAGCGGACGCGGCTGATCCTGCAGGCGGCCATCGAGGGATTCCACGTTGTCGGGATGAACGGCGAGATCCTCGACTGCAATCCATCCTTCGCCAGCATCGTGGGATACGATCGGAGCGAGCTCCTGACGATGCACATCGGCCAGATCGACGCGCGACCGCCGCACGAGGTCGCCGCCGTCATCGAGGAGATCAGGGCCAAGGGGGCGCTCCGCTTCCTCGCCAGGCACGTCCACAAGGACGGTCACGTGATCGACGTCGAGGTCAGCTCTCACCTCGTCCAGAACGGTGATGAGCAGTTCTTCTCGGCCTTCTCGCGCCCCATCACGGAGCAGCTCCGGCGCGAGCAGGCGCTCCGCGAGAGCGAGCAGAAGTTCCGCGCGATCTTCGACGAGACCTCGATGTTCATCGGCCTGCTCACCCCGAAGGGGGACCTGCTCGAGGTCAACAGGACGATGGCCGACTTCACCGGGGCTCGGCCGGGCGACGGCCGCGGCGAGCCGCTCTGGCGGGCGCCGTTCTGGGGCGGCGTGCCCGGCGCGGAGGAGCACATCGAGGCGTGCGTCCAGAAGGCCGCGTCGGGCGCACCTTCCTCGTGCGAGGTGCAGATTCACGGGCCGGGCGGGCGCGCGGCCACGATCGAGCTGAAGATGAAGCCGATCCTCGGCGCGTCGGGGGAGAGCGTCCTCGTGATCGCCGAGGGGTACGACGTGACCGAGCTCCGTCGGGCCGAGGCGGAGCGGGGCGCGCTCCAGGAGCAGATGATCCACGCGCAGGAGGCGACGATCCGGGAGCTCTCGACGCCGCTCATCCCGCTCGACGCGGGGATCCTCGTGATGCCCCTCGTCGGCCGGCTCGACCGGGTGCGCATCGAGCAGCTCCTGGAGCGGCTGCTGCACGGGGTGGTGGCGCAGCGCGCGGCCACGGTGATCCTCGATGTCACCGGCGTGCCGGTGGTGGACGCCGAGGTCGCGGACTCGCTGCTCAGGGCGGCTCAGGCGGTCAGGCTGCTCGGCGCGGAGGTCATCCTGACGGGCGTCCGCCCCGAGGTCGCGCAGACGATGGTGGGCATCGGCATCGATCTGCGGGAGATCGTCACGCTGAGCTCGCTCCAGAGCGGGCTCCACCACGCGCTGGCGCGCGCGCGCCGCGGGAGGGGGCCGAGCGGCCCGCGGCGCCGCGACGCGTGACGGGCGCCTCGCGGGGTGTTCGTTCAGGATCTTCGCCGCCTCCGCGGGTCGTGATCGCGCTCGCCCCACGCTTCCGGGAGGCGCGTCACCGGCGGATGTCGTCGCTCAGGCGCTGCGGCCGCGCGCCTCGCGCACCAGCGCCACCATGGCCTTCCGCACCTCGTCGGTCGTCGTGACCGGCGCGGCGAACGCGAGCCGCGCCGCCTTCGGCCCCGCCGGCGTGATGACGTCCAGCTCGAAGCCGTAACGGTCGACCGACGTCATCGTGGCGCCCGTGGCGTCCCTGATCCCGGCGAGCGCCTTGGCATACGCGAGGACGGCGTCGGAGTGATCGGCGTTCATGTGCTCGAGGATGCGCGCGGCGTCGGACGCGAGCGGATCGGGCTCGGCGGCGGCGTACTCGGCGGCCTCGACCCACGACATCCGGCCGAAGCCGCCGACATAGCGGATCGACACGGGGTCGAGCCGATAGAAGGAAAAGTCAGTGAAATCCACGTAGTACGACGCGCGCGGGTGCGCCGCGAGGAACCTCGTCCGGGCGGCGGCCGCCTCGGCGCCCTCCAGCGGGCGACACGGGCCGATCAGCGTCATGCGCCCGAGCGCGAGCGGGTCTGCCCGCCCCTCGGCGGGCTCGGCGAGGAGCAGCGACGCCTCGGCGCGCGCCTTGAGGTTGCCCGTGTGCTCGGCGAGCGCCGAGAGCAGCAGCAACGGGCGCCCGTGCGCGTCCACGGCGACCGTGACGAGCGATCCATAGGGATAGCCCGCCGGATCCCGCGCCTGCGTGCACAGCGTCGCGGCGCGGGCGCGCTCCGCCAGGGTGCGGCAGCGCTCGGCGTGGCTGGGCGCCCGCGCGCTCTGGGCAGGGTGCTCCGCGTCCGGCCCCGCGATGGCGCCGGGCCGGCCGTGGTCTGTGATCGACGACATGGAGGGCGGGTAGCATGCCCCGAACCCCGCCGGAACCCCGGCGGCGCGCGCCCCGCGCCTGCTCGGCGGGCTCGACCGTGAGCGGTACCTAAGCGGTACCTAGTTCGCGCAGACGACGCCGGTGACGCCGCGGACCTCGCAGCTGTTGCCCCAGTTCCACTCGATGCTCCCCTGGGAGTAGAACAGGTGGCAGTTGTCGAACTCGGTGCACGGCGCGTCCGCGCCGTACGACACGAGCTGGGAATAGCCGTTGACCTCACACGCCCAGAGCGCGCACGTGGCCGCATCGCCGCATTCGTTCCAGCCTTCACACATGCCGTGATGCCCGTAGGCCTCCCCCGGCGCGGTGATCAGCACGCCGTCCGGGCAAGGGGCGCAGGGGCCGCCGCAGTCGACGCGCTCTTCACCCTGGTTCTGCACGCCATCGTCGCAGGTCGGGTCCGGCGGGGGCACCGCCCCGCCGCAGACGATGTCGGTGACGCCGCGGACCTCGCACCAGTTGCCCCAGTTCCACTCGATGTCCCCCCGGGAGAAGAACAGGTTGCAATTGTCGAACTCGGTACACGGCGCATCCGCGCCGTACGACACGACCGATGGGTAGCCGTTGATCTCACACGCCCAGAGCGCACACGTGGCCGCGTCGCCGCAGCCGTTCCAGCCCTCGCAGGCGCCGTGGTGCCCGTAGGCCTCCCCTGGCGCGGTGATCCTCACGCCCTCCGGGGGACATGCATCGCAGGGACCCCCGCAATCGATGCCGGACTCGCCCTGGTTCTGGACGCCGTCGTCACAGGTCGGTGCCGTGTAACAGACGCTCAGCATCGGCCGCCTCGCCGCGTTCGCCTCCTCGCTGCTCTTGAACTCCGTCTTAAGGACCAGATCCTCCTCGAGCGCGATGCCCTGGTTGTCCCCTGCGTCGGACCAGCCCTGGACGAGCGCCGTCAGATCGGCCGTGACGAAGCCGGCGAGCTGGCTGGGCGCCGCGATCGTGCTCGCGACGGCCGCGTCATAGCTGCTGGCCGAGCTCGCCCACGTCGCCGTCGCCTCCGACCAGGGCGAGGTCACCTTGTGCACGCGCACCGTGCTCTCGCCGGTCCTCCAGACCTGGTAGAGCTTCAACGTGGCCGAGTCGATGACCGAGCCCGCCGGGATGAAGCCCAGATCGAACTTGAGGAGCGAGCGCTTCTCGCCGCCGCTCCACAGGCCGGTGTACAGGAGCAGGCTGCCGCCGCTCGCGTGGGTCGGCGCCGCCGCGTCGAGGAACGTGTCCTCGACAGCGCTGCCGGGCAGGCCGCGCTGGACGTCCACGCACACCGACAGCGCCTGCGTCGCCCGGCCGACGCGCTCGCCGCTCTCACCGCCGAAATCCCCCGTTTGACCCACGGGGCCCGCATCGCACGCGGCGAGGCTCAGCGTCGAAATCGCCCCGAGGATTGTGACCTTGACAGTCTTTTTCATCACAGCGCTCCTTCGCCCAAAGGCGGATCCGTCCCCTGATGCCGCTGCCTGCCCCCCGACGCGGACCACCCAACGACGTCGCGCGACCTCGACTGCCGAGGTTCGCGAACGGAACACAGAGCGGCGACATTGTGCGTATCAAGGCCCACAACGCGGTGTCAATGAGCGACTCGAGGCGCCGCACGAAGTCGACATGAGATCCCTTGATCCCGTGATCCCGTGGTCCGGTGTGGAAACGCCGGTGTCGCGCGTCGACGGAAGCAGTCCTGTGGAAACGCCGATATCGCGTCCCGACGGAAACAGTCGTTCGCTCGCGTTCCGCGCGTCGCTCGCGTTCCGCGCGTCGCTCGCGTTCCGCGCGTCGCTCGCGTTCCGCGCGTCGCTCGCGTTCCGCGCGTCGCTCGCGTTCCGCGCTCGCCGCTCCCCCGCGTCGCTACGAGGGCACGACGCGGAGCCGCCCGCGCTGCGTTGACGCCTCGCGGCCGCCCGCCTCGGCCGCGCGCGCGGGCCGGGCCGCGGCCGGCGGCCACGCCGCGAAGTCCTCCGGCAGCGGCCCCGGGAGCGCGGGTTGCGCCGTCCGCTCGAGGAGCTGGAAGTCGCAGCGCGCGACAAGGTCGAGCGGCAGTCCCCGGTCCGGACCGCCCTTCGCGTACCACGCCCGCGCCGCCTGCACGTTGCGGATGAGCACCGCGTGCTGCGGATCGCGCTTCGCCGCCGCCGTGAAGTGATCCTGCATTGCCTGCCAGTCGCGCCGGGCCGCCGCGACGCACGCGAGCGCGTTGTACGCGAGCCCCGGCAGCGGATGGCCGAGCTCCAGCGCGCGCGCGGCGTGGCGCTCCGCGAGGTCGAGCTGCCCCGCGTCGAGGTAGGCGACCCCGAGCTCCAGGTGCGCCGCGTGGTGATCGCCGAGCCGCGCGAGGATCGCCCGGCGCTCCTCCACCCCCTCGCGGTAGAGCTCGCGGAGCCCCTTGTTCTTCGCGAACCAGGCGCTCATCAGCGCCGTGTCCTCCTCCGAGGCGTCGAACGGCGTCTTGAGCTCCTGGAAGTCGCCGCGGAAATAGACGTCGCGCTCGAGCCAGCCGGCCGCCTCGGCGTCGTCGAAATCGCGCGTCCCTGGGTAGATGGACAGGCACGAGAAGATGTACTGGTGCGGCCTCGCCTCCTCCAGGAACGCGAGCGTCTCCCGGAACGTCTCCGCCGTCTCGCCGCGATTGCCCAGCATCATGTAGTAGCGGACCTGGATCCCGTATTTCTTCGCGAGCTCGGTCGACTCGATGATCTTCTTGACCGTGATCTTCTTGTCGATGTTCTTCAGGATCGACGGAGAGCCCGACTCGACGCCGAGGCTCAGGCGCTGACAGCCGGCGAGGCGCATCTCCCGGAGCAGGTCCTCGCCGAGCACGTCGACGCGCGTGTCGCAGCTCCACAGAAACGAGATCTTGCGCTCGCGGATGCCACGGCAGATCTCGATGACGCGCTTCCTGTTCGTCGTGAAGGTGTCGTCCTTGACCTGGACCATCTTCACGGGGAGCTTGTTCACGGCCGCCTCGAGCGAGTCGAGCACGTAGGGCACCGACTGGCCGCGGAAGCCGCGGCCCCAGGTCGCCTCGGCGCCGCAGAAGGTGCAGGCCCAGGCGCAGCCGCGCGAGGTCATCACGATGTGCGTGGCGAAGTGGTCGTGCGGCGACTCGAGCGCGTCGAGGTCCTCGATCGCGGCCCGGGGCGGGCCGAGCTCGACGCGGCCGTCGACCCGGTAGGCCGTGCCGGCGATGCCGAGCGCGGGCCGGCCGGCCTCGAGGCGGTCGAGGAGCTCCAGGAACGAGTGCTCGCTCTCCCCGAGCGCCACCGTGTCGATCTCGGGGTGATGGCGCAGCATCTCGGCCGCGAGCGGGGTGGCGTGCGGGCCGCCGACGACGATGTGCGCCGCGGGGTGGAGCCGCCGGACGCAGCGCGCGGTGAGCGCCACGCCGCGCCGGTTGGCGGTCCAGCACGACAGGCCGAAGACGTCGGCGTCGAGCTCGCGCACGATCCGCTCGACCTGCGAGAACGGGTACGACGAGAGGTTCAGCACCTTCACCTGGTGGCCCGCCCGGATCGCCTGCGCGCCCAGCGAGAAGAGCCCGTACGGGGTCTGGTGGAAGTCCGGGTCGAGGTCGCCGTCGCGGTAATCGGCCGGCGGGCCGTCGCCGCTCGTGTCGGGCGCCTCCCCGGGCGCGGGGATCTTCCAGGGCGGTGGGTAGAGCAGCGCGATGCGCATGGGTCGTGCCTCTCGGGTGCTGTCCGTCACGCGGGCGCGGCGCCGCCCTCCATCAACGCGCCGCCCACGCCGCCGGCGTCGATGCGGCGCGCGCGCGCGATCCGCGCGTACAGCTCGGCGCTCGGCCGCGGGCTGCGCTCCTGGGTCACGTGGTCGACCTCGACCAGCCCGAAGCGCGGGGCGTAGCCCTCGGCCCACTCGAAGCTGTCGAGCAGCGACCAGTGCATGTACCCGCGCACGTCGACGCCGCGCTCGATCGCCCGCGCGACCTCGGCGAGGTGCCGCACGAGGAACCGCGGGCGCTGGTCGTCGTCGGCGTCGGCGATGCCGTTCTCGGTGATGTAGATGGGCACGCGCGCGCGCGGCCACCAGGCGTCGAGCACGTGACCGAGCCCCTCCGGGTAGATCTCCCAGCCGAGATCGCTCACCTCGGAGCCCTCGGGGACGAGGCGCCGGAGGAACCCGGCGCGCGCGTGCGCGGCCGAGAAGCGGACCAGATCGCGGCTGTAGTAGTTCACCCCGAAGAAGTCGTGCAGGCCGCTGTCGCACACGGCGCGCGCGAACGCGTCGTTGAACAGCCGCTCGAAGAGCGCCGCCCACATGCGGTCGGCGAGGCGCCCGAACCGCTCCGGCTCGATGACGCGCAGGTGGTGCGCGACGCCGACCTCGATGGAGTGGCCGCGGCGGCCCGCGGCCTCGTGCATGGCGCGGTACATGGCGGCGTGGGCGCGGAAGAGGTTCTGGTGGGCGCGCACCGCCTCGACCGGCGAGCTCCGCGCCGGCGGCCAGACGCCGAGCAGGTGCGCCTGGAGGGCGAGCATGTTGGGCTCGTTGACGGTGACCCAGAGCTGGCAGAGATCGCCGAGCGCCTCGACGGCGCGCTCGGCGAAGCGCGAGAGGAGCGCCGGCAGCTCCTGCGAGAGCAGCCCGCCGCGCAGCGCGACCCAGCGCGGCAGGGTGAAGTGGTGCACGGTGACCATGGGGGTGATCCCCGCCTCGCGGTGCGCCCCGAGGACGTCGCGGTAGTGGTCCCACACGGCCGGATCGAACTCGCCCGGCTCCCGCTCGATCCGCGCCCACTCGATGGAGAGCCGGTGGGCCCCCATGCAGAGCCGCGCCTGGAGCGCGACGTCCTCGCGGAAGCGGTGGAGCTGGTCGCACGCGGCGTCCGGCGTGTCCCCGCCGCGGACGCGCCCCGGCTCGCGCGCGAACGCGGCCCAGTCGCTCTGCGCGCAGTGCCCCTCGACCTGCGTGGCCGAGCCGGCGGTGCCGAACAGGAACGCGTCCGGGAAGCGCAGATCGTCACCCATGACCCCGCATCCTACGCGAACTCGCGCCGGGCGGCTGCCTTCCGGACAGGCGCGCGGCGCGCGGCGTTCAGCGGCGCGCTGCGGCGTGGCGGGGACCACGCGGCGGCGCGGCGGAGCGCGCCGCGCGGGCGCGCGATTGCCCGGCCGGTCGGCCGCCGGTACGATCGGGGCGGTGTGCGCAGTGCGGTGCGGCGGAGCGGCGGGCGCGGTGTGGCGAGCGCGCGCCGTCGCCATCGCGCTCGCCGCGGCGCTGCTCCACGGGGCCGGGCCGGCCCGCGCGTCGGAGGCCGTCGGCGGGGCGACGGCGCAGGCGGTCGGCGGGGCGACGGCGCAGGCGGTCGGCTGGGCGACGGCGCAGGCGGCCGAGCTGACGCGCCAGGCCGGGGCGCGCGCCGCCGCCGGGGAGGCCGACGTGGCGCTGTCGCGGTACCTCGAGGCGGTCCGCTTCGACGCCACCTACGGCCCGGCGTACCTCGGGCTCGGCGCGCTGTACGAGCGGGCGGGCGATGTGCGTGAGGCGGAGCGCACGTACACGGTGGGGCTGGACCACGTGCGCGGCTTCGTCGAGGGCCACCGCGCCCGGGCGGCGCTCCGTGCGCGCGAGGGGCGGCGCGACGAGGCGATCGCCGACCTGGAGGCGGCCGTGGCGCTCCGGGGCGACGACGCGGGGCTGCTGCAGGAGCTCGCGGCCGCGTACGTCGCGGCCGGCGCGCTGCCGGCGGCGCTCGGCGTGGCGCGGCGGCTCACGGCGCTCGCCGCGCAGGCCGGCGATTCCGCCCTGGCCGCCGCCGCGAGGACGCAGGCGCGCGCCCTGTCGGTGCTGGTCGGCGAGGCCGACCCGGTGCGGGCGGGCGGCCGCGATCGCGGCCCGGTCCGGCGCGCGCTCGCGGCGTACGCGGCGTCGCCGGCGCGGGCGCAGACAGGGAGTCTGCGGCGCGAAGGGCGGTGATCGAGGCGGCGGACGCGTTCAAGGACGCGATCCCGGTCGAGGCGCTCCTCTCGGCGATCGGCGGCGCGGCGCCGGTGCATGCGCTGGCCGTCGCGTTCGACGGCAAGGTGGTCCGCGTCAGGGCCGGCGAACCGGGATAGGACGCGCACGGCGCCACGGACCCGAGGCGCGATCCGGCGGGTTCGCTCGCCCGGCCCGCGAAGCTGCTGAGCTGCTGTCGGTGCACTGCGGATGTGCTCGAGCAGCAACACGGATGAGCTCGAACAGCAGGTGAGCTGCTCTGCGGTATCCGGACACAGACGAGGCAAATTGTCACGACGTGCTCGTCGTCCACGGAGCAGCGCGCCACCGAGAGGAGCGATTCTCCGGTGTCGGGGCCGCTCTCGCGATGTTCCACCTGGCAGCTCGGTTGCTGTGACCACGCGTCGCGCAGGTCCACGCGCGACCTGGCACGGGATCGGCACAGGCAAGGCGGCGTCCAGGAACCTCGGACCTCTCTGCGGTCGCGCGCCGGGCTGCGCCTCGGCCCGCCGGCGCGCCGAGCCCCCCTGAAGGGAGAAAGCGAGCACTCATGAAGGCGGTAGTCTTTCACGGCATCGGCGACATCCGGATGGACGACATCAAGGAGCCGAAGATCAAGGAGTCGACCGACGCGATCATCCGGATCACGGCGAGCGCCATCTGCGGGACCGATCTCCACTTCATCCGCGGCACGATGCCGGGGATGGTGCCGGGCACCGTGCTCGGCCACGAGGCGGTCGGCGTCGTCGAGGAGCTCGGCGCCGACGTCAGGAACCTGAGCAAGGGCGACCGGGTGGTCGTGCCGTCGACGATCGCGTGCGGCTACTGCTCGTACTGTCGCGCCGCGTACTACGCGCAGTGCGACAACGCGAACCCGAACGGCAAGCACGCGGGCACGGCGTTCTTCGGCGGACCCAAGATGTCCGGGCCGTTCGACGGGCTCCAGGCGGAGTTCGCGCGCATCCCCTTCGCCAACGTCGGCCTCGTGAAGCTGCCGAACGGCGTCAGCGACGACCAGGCGATCCTGCTCTCCGACATCTTCCCGACAGCGTACTTCGGCGCCGAGCTCGCCGAGATCAAGCCCGGCGACACCGTCGCCGTCTTCGGCTGCGGCCCCGTCGGCCTGTTCACGATCGCGAGCGCCAAGCTCATGGGCGCGGGGCGCATCATCGCCGTCGATCAGGTCCCCGATCGCCTCGAGATGGCGCGCGCGCAGGGCGCCGAGACGATCGACTTCTCCGCCGAGGACCCGCTCGTGGCGATCATGCGCCTCACCGGCGGCATCGGCGTGGACCGGGCGATCGACGCCGTGGGCGTCGACGCCGAGCGGCCGCACGACGGCCCCGCCCACAAGGAGGCGAAGCAGCAGGCCAAGGCGTTCGACCTCGAGGTCAAGCAGATCTCCCCGGACGCGCGGACCAAGGGCGATACCTTCCGCGCCGGCGACGGCCCGTCGCAGGTGCTGCAGTGGGCCGTCCGGTGCGTGGCCAAGGCGGGGACGATCTCGGTGATCGGGGTCTATCCGCAGACGTCGCGCACGTTCCCCATCGGAGAGGCGATGAACAAGAACCTCACCCTCCAGATGGGCAACTGCAACCACAGGAAGTACATCCCGAAGCTCGTCGACCTCGTGCAGACCGGCCAGGTCGATCCCACCACGATCATCACGAAGCAGGCGCCCCTCGAGTCCGCGATCGACGCGTACAAGGCCTTCGATCGGCGCGAGGCGGGGTGGGTCAAGGTCGAGCTCCGCCCGTCGGCGGCGGGCACGCCCGCCCACCTGAACCGCGCCGTGGCGTAGCCCCCGCGCGACGCGCGGGCGGAGCTGCCTCGGGGCGGTGCCCGCCCGTGCGCGCCCGCTCGATCTGTCGAGGGCAGGCCTCGGGTGAGCCGGCGGGCGCCGGCGCGTCCGTCGGCGCCATCGCGAGGCGGGGGCCGTCCCAGCGCGAAAAGGGAATTTCCCGCTCGAACAGCGCGCGCGGCGGCCGTTAGCCTCGGAGCCCACCATGCGCTTCGAACCGCGTCGAGCCCCGCTCCGGGGCGGCCGTCACTGCATCATCCGGGAGGTCGCGCGCGAGGACGCCGCCGCTCAGCTCGAGCTCGAGCGGGCGATCGTGCGCGCGCGGCAGGGCATCGTGAAGCACGAGGACGAGCTGCCGGCGGACGCAGCCGCGTATGCCGAGCAGCGGGACCGCGCCGGGCTCACGGCGACGGACGGCTCGGCGCTGTGCCTGGCCGCCGAGCTGGAGGGGGTCGGCCTCGCCGGCGAGGTGACGCTGCTGCGGCTCAGGCCGAGGATGGTGCGCCACGTGGGCATCCTCGGGCTCGGCGTGCACCCGGAGGCGCAGGGGCTCGGGGTGGGCCGGGCGCTGCTCGAGCGGCTGCTCGAGTGGGCGCGCGCGCACCGCGACGCGGACGGGGGTCGCGTGCTGCGGGTCGAGCTCTACGTGCGGGCCGACAACGCCCGGGCGATCGCGCTCTACCGGTCGGTCGGGTTCGCGCACGAGGGGACGCGCCGCGGCTTCGTGCGCGCCGACGACGGGGCGTTCGTGGACGACCTGATCATGGGGCTCTCGCTCGCGCCGGTGGACGATGCGCGTGTCTCTCGGCGGTGAGGCGCGCGGCCGGGTCGAGGCGACCCGCGCGGCGGGCATGACGAGCGCGGGCGCGGCGGGGTAGCCTTCCCGCGATGAGCGGACGGTCTCCCGCTGCGCGCGCCGCCGACCCCGGCGCCCTCCCCGACCCCGGCGCCCTCCCCGACGCGGCCGCGCGCCTCGACCCGGACGCGGAGCCCGGCCCGGCCGATCGCGGCGCTCCTGCCGGCCGCGGCGCTCCTGCCGGCCGCGGCGATCCTGCCGACCGCGGCGATCCTGCCGGCCGCGGCGGCCCTGCCGCGGCCCGCGGCCCTGGCGGCCGCCTCGACCCTGCCGCCCGCGCTCGCGCCGCGCTGCGCGCCGGCCGCATCGCGGCCGTGACCGCCGGCGGCCTCGCCCTCGGCAAGCTCGTCGCCGGCCAGCTCGGCCACTCCATGGCCGTCACCGCGAGCGCCGTCGACTCGCTCACGGACCTCTTCGCCTCCTCGGCGAACGCCCTCGCCATCCAGCTCGCCCACGCCGCGCCCGATCGCTCGCACCCGTTCGGCCACGCGAAGATCGAGACGCTCGCGACCGCCGGCCAGGGCCTGCTCATCGGCGGCTCGGGGGTCTACCTGCTCGTCGAGGGGGTCCGGCGGCTGCTCTCGCCCGAGCCGCTCCGCCTCGCCGCGGTCACGCTCGGCGCCATGGCCGCCGCCGCGCTGGTCACCGCGGCGCTCGTGGCGTACCTCGGCCGCGTCGCCGCGCGCACCGGCTCGAGCGCCATCCAGGCCGACGCCGTCCACTACCGCACCGACATCGCGGCGAACCTCGCGGTCTTCGTCGGCGTCGCGGTCACGTACGCGACCGGCTTCACCCGGGTCGACGGCGTCCTGTCGATCGCTGTCGCCGTCTACATCCTCACCTCGGCGGGGACCCTCCTCCGCCTCGGCGTGCGCGACCTCATCGACACGAGCGCCCCCGACGAGCGCGTCCGCGCCATCGAGGCCGCGCTCGACGCCCTGCGCGTGGCCGGCGAGATCCTCGGCCACCACGCGCTGCGCACGCGGGTCGCCGGGCACACGCTGTTCGTGGACGTGCACATCGAGCTGCCGGGGGACATCCCCCTCGCCCGCGCGCACGCGACGGGCGACCGCGCGCGCGACGCGATCCTCGCCCTCGAGCCCGACGCCGAGGTGCTCGTGCACATCGACGTCGAGCGCGACGAGCCGGCGTGAGGGCGGCGCCGCCGCGCGCGACGGGGCCTACCCGCCGCAGGTGATCACGGCGTCGACCTCGAGATCGGTCGGGTCGTACGTCGTCGCCGCGTCCGGGCTCACGTGATAGCGCGTGTCGGGCTGGACGGCGAAGTCGACGTACGGCCGGAAGCCGCAGTTGCCCGCGCTGCAGCCGGTGTCGTTGATGGCGGCCTTCATCAGCGCGTCCGTCATCGTCCCGTTCCACCCCGAGCTGTGCGTGACCGTGCGGATGTGGTGACGGGTGGAGCTGGGCGCGTCGCGGTAGTAGTACTTGATCGTCGCCGGCGTCACCGTGGCGTCCCACTCGACCTCCCACACGTGGAATCCGGTGCTGGACCCGGCGTACGGGCCGAAGACGTTCCCGTTCGTGTGCAGGCTGTTCGCCCCGTCGTAGATCCACGTGGTCTGCGCCATCAGGTCGTCGTCCGAGTGGACCCCCTTGGTGAGCGGATCCCACCATTTCTCCACCAGGTCGAGCTCGCCGTAGGTATTGGTCTGCCAGCTATGGGTGTTCCTGGCCCAGAGCGCCGGGAAGTAGCCCTGGACCGGAGAGGGCATCCTGGCGCGGAAGATCATCATCCCCTTGCCGGCCGCGTGGCCTCGCTTCCCCATGATCAAGCCGCCGGAGTAGTAGTTGGTCCCCCCGGCGCACTGCCCCGGGTTCTCGGGAGAGAGGGTCGGATACGGGTCGCTGCAGTGGCGCTTCGACGCGATCTTCAGGGTGCCGCCCGAGGCCGAGACGTTGGAGGCCAGCATGTGCGTGAGCCGGATGTACTCGGCGTCAGCATTGGTGTTCTGGTTCGCGATGGTCCACTTCGTGGTGTCCACGCTGGTGCCGTCGAAGTCGTCCCGGAAGACCTCGGTGTACCCGGGCGGGCAGCTGATCGTGTCGGTGGGGGTGGTGGTGCTCGCCGCCACGGCCGTGAAGGAGAGCAGGCCCGCGGAGAAGCTGCCCCCCGGCGTGCCATAGGGGTTCGGGAGGGTGCTCTGCCCCGCCTTCCAGTAGGACGTGGTGGTGCCGCCGGCCCTGCGCGTCTTCACGGGGTTGCCGCCCGACGGCGCGAGCACCGTCACGTAGTACGTGGTGCCGCTGGTGACGCTCGGGCTGCCCGAGACGGCGCACTCGTTCCAGGCCCCGCTCGTGACGCCGGTGACGTTGCACGAGGCGACGAGCGCCCCCGGCGCGGAGCCCGACCGCGCGTAGAGCCCGAGGCGGAGGGTCGTCGCCGTGTTGGTCGCGTCGACGTAGACCTTGAGCTTGGCGACCGCCCCCGACGCGACGGCGGCGATCGGGTGGGCGTCGACCGTGCCGGCGTTCAGCGACACGGTGGTGCCGGCGACCGTCGCGGTGCCGACGAGGAGCGTCTCCCCCGCGTCCACGCCCGTGACGCCCTGCTGGTCCTGATCGAGGAGGCCGTCGGCGTCCCATGCCGCGATGTCGTCCTCCTGCGCGACACACGCAAGAGACATCGTTGCGAGCATCAGAGATGCTGTCCAGATTCTGTTGTTCAAGCACGCGCTCATTTCGCTGGCCTCTTGCTCCGCTTTTCCTGGTTCCTTTGACAATTGACACGAACGAGCCCCAAGGCTCCGCGTGTCCCCGGTGGCGGACGCCTCCCCGTCGGAACCGACGCAGACATGCTGAATTGAAGAGGCAGAAAAGCACGCAACTACAGACAACTTAACAACAGCGAACCTGCAATAGTACAACAACCCATCGCTGCCCTTGGAACGTCACGCCGGCGGGCTGGGTCTCTTCTACGGTCTGGCGGGGTCTCTTCTACGGTCTGGCGAGGTCGCTCCTACGGTCCGGCGGGTCGCTCCTACGGTCCGGCGAGGTCTCTCCTACGGTCCGGCGAGGTCGCTCCTACGGTCCGGCGAGGTCGCTCCTACGGTCCTGTGGGGTCTCTCCTACGGTCCTGTGGGGTCTCTCCTACGGTCCGAGCGCCCTGGATCTCAGGTCGGACCGCTCTGGAGCCGGCGCCCGCCCCAGCGGCGCTACGAGGCGCTCGCCCCGCCCTCGTCGTCGTGCTCGTCGTGCTCGTCGAGGTAGCGCTCGGGCGCGAGCTCCCAGCGCTCCGGAGAGCGCCAGAGCTGGGACAGGAGCAGCTCGCGCATCAGCAAGAACTCCTTGGGCAGCCGGTCGTAGAGCCGCTCGAAGAGCTCGCCGTGCGACCCGAACTCGACCTTCCACGCCTCGCGGTCGACGGCCATGAGCTGATAGAACTGCTCCTTCGAGAAGCGCTCCATGCCGCGCCACTCGAGGTCCTCGTAGCGCGGCATCCAGCCGAGCGGGCTCTCCTCGGCGAAGCCGCGGCCGTGCACGCGATCGACGATCCACTTGAGGACACGCATGTTCTCGCCGAACCCGGGCCAGAGGAAGTTGCCCTGGTCGTCCTTGCGGAACCAGTTCACCGAGAAGATGCGGGGCGGATTGACGATCTGGCGACCCATCTGCAGCCAGTGGTTGAAGTAATCGCCCATGTGGTAGCCGCAGAAGGGCAGCATCGCCATCGGGTCGCGGCGGACCTGGCCGATGTTGCCGGCGGCCGCGGCCGTCATCTCCGAGCCGATCGTCGCCGCCATGTAGACGCCGAAGCTCCAGTTGAACGACTGGTACACGAGCGGCACCGTCGTCGCGCGTCGCCCGCCGAAGATGATCGCGCTGACGGGGACGCCGTTCGGGTCGTCCCAGCGCGGATCGATCGACGGACACTGCGACGCCGGCGTCGTGAAGCGCGCGTTCGGGTGGGCCGCCTTGCGCCCGCAGTCCGGCGTCCAGGGCTTCCCCTGCCAGTCGATGAGCTCCGGCGGCGGCTCGTCCGTCATCCCCTCCCACCAGACGTCGCCGTCCGGCGTGAGCCCCACGTTCGTGAAGATCGTGTTCTTCCGGATGGTCGCCATCGCGTTCGCGTTCGACTTCTCCGACGTCCCCGGGGCCACGCCGAAATATCCCGCCTCCGGGTTGATCGCGTAGAGCTGGCCGTCGCGCCCGGGCTTCATCCAGGCGATGTCGTCGCCCACCGTCGTGACCTTCCACCCCGCGAACGCCTTCGGCGGGATGAGCATGGCGAAGTTCGTCTTGCCGCACGCGCTCGGGAAGGCCGCGGCGACATACGTCTTCTCGCCCTTCGGCGACTCGACGCCCAGGATCAGCATGTGCTCGGCCAGCCACCCCTGCTCACGCCCGAGCACCGAGGCGATGCGCAGCGCGAAGCACTTCTTGCCGAGCAGCGCGTTGCCGCCATAGCCGCTCCCGAACGACCAGATCAGCCGCTCTCCCGGGAAGTGGACGATGTACTTGTGCTCCGCGTTGCACGGCCACGGCACATCGCTCTGGCCCGGGGCGAGGGGCATGCCGACCGAGTGCAGGCACGGGACGAAATCGCCGTCTCCGAGCGCATCGAGCACCTTGCGCCCCATGCGCGTCATGATGCGCATGCTCGCGGCGACGTACGGCGAGTCGCTGAGCTCCACGCCGATGTGCGAGTAGGGCGAGCCGACCGGGCCCATGCTGAACGGGATGACGTAGAGCGTCCTGCCCCGCATCGATCCGGCGAAGAGCCGGCGCAGCGTCGCCTTCATCTCCTGCGGATCGGCCCAGTTGTTCGTGGGGCCGGCGTCCTGCTTGCGCCGGCTGCAGATGAACGTGCGGTCCTCGACGCGGGCCACGTCGCTCGGGTCGGAGCGCGCGAGGTAGCTGTCCGGGCGCTTCTCCGGGTTCAGGCGGATCAGCGTGCCCGCCTTGACCATCTGCTCACAGAGCGCGTCGTACTCCTCCTTCGAGCCGTCGCACACGTGCACGTTGTCCGGCTGGCACAGCGCGACGACCTCCGCGATCCACAGCCGGAGCTTCTCGTTGGCGATCGCCGTTCGCAGGCCGGGGATCGAGATCGGCGGAGGCGGCTCCGAATGGACCGAGTTCTGGCTGCTATGGCTGGCTGCTACGGACACTGGCGTACCCTCCTCGCTTTGTGGGTCATGTGCGCTTAGCAAGGCGCAGGCCCTGCCCGCCCTCGCGGTAATTCTGGCCGAAATCGGCCCGGTTGGCTGCATCGATTCTCCATGAGCCCGGCCGCCGCGCCGTGGTCACGCGCACCAGGTGCGCCCCGGAGCAATTCGTGCGCCGACCAAGCGCCGACGAAGCGCCGACGAAGCGCCGACGAAGCGCCGACGAGGCGCGCGCGTGACGGGCGCGCGATGCGCCCGCGTCCGCGCGATGCGGGCCGCCGTCGCGGCCGTCCCGCATGGACGATGCGGATCGCGGGGCAGGCAAGTTCGGCGCGGGCGCGCGCGAGGACAGCGGCGCGCAGGCCGGGCCGAGCGCGCCAGCGGCGCCGGCGGGGTCAACGCACGTTCGATTGATCCGGGGCCGACGTCACGTTAAGAGGGACATGAAGCCATGGGGGCCGGGGGAACGGCGATGCATCGCCCCTGCGGCCGACGCGTGGACGCCGGCACGGGGCAGAGCGCATGTCAACCGATGGATCTCTCGTTGTCGTGGGAATCGGCATCCAGTGGGCCGGCCAGACGACCCTCGCCGCCCAGCGCGCCATCCAGCAGGCGGATCGCGTGCTCTTTGCCGTGGCGGACGCGTGGGCCGCGCGCTGGGTGCGCAGCTTGAACCCGGCGGCCGAGTCGCTGCCCTACGGGAAGGGCAAGACGCCGCGGCGGTCGATCTACGCGGAGATGGTCGAGCGCATCCTCGCCGAGGTGCGCAAAGGGCTCAAGGTCTGCGCGGTCTTCTACGGGCACCCGGGCGTGCTCGCGAGCCCGGCGCACGCGGCGGTCCGGCAGGCGCGCGACGAGGGGTTCTCGGCCCGGATGCTGCCCGGCGTCTCTTCCATCGACTGCCTCTTCGCCGATCTCGGGCTGGATCCTGGCCGCGACGGGCTCCAGCTCTTCGAGGCGACCGATTTCCTCATCCGGGGGCGCGAGGTCGACGCCCGGACGCCGCTCGTGCTCTGCCAGATCGGCGGCGTCGGCTGCGCCGGCGTGTTCGACCCCTCGGACGCCGCGCGCATCCGCCGCGGACTCGAGGCCCTCGGCGAGCGCCTGCGCCAGACCTACCCGGCCGCCCACGAGGTCGTGATCTACGAGGCGGCCGCGCACCCGCTGGCCTCGCCTCGGCTCGACCGGGTGGCGCTCTCGGCGCTCTCGGCGGCTCCGGTGGACGACATCTCGACGCTGTATGTGCCGCCGGTCACACGGGCGGCCGTCGACCCGGAGGCGCTGGAGCGCATCGGCTGGGACGGCGGCGCCGGAGCCGGGGTGGATTCACCGCTTGTGCACTGACGAGGAGCTCATGACAGATCGAGGCGAAGACAGGAAAGAGAGGCGCAAGCAAAGCAAGAGCCTCGCGCACGAGGGCGAGGAACGCTGCAAGAACGGCCAGTACACCGACGCGATCCGGCTGTTCACCGAGGCGCTCGAGATCGACGGCGCGTACGCGTGGGCCTACGCCCACCGGGGCGCCGCCCGCGCTGCGCTCGACGACTGGGAGCCCTGCTGCGCAGATTTCAAGAAGGCGGTGGAGCTGAAGCCCGATTACGGATGGGCGTACGCACGCTGGGGGGAGGCTCATCGGATGCATGCGAGCCACAGGCTCGGCAGGACCGGCACGCCCCCGGACTGGCGCGAGCAGCACGCGATCATCGACCGCGCGATCGAGCTGCTCGAGCGAGCGGCCGAGCTGTCGCCGGGGAGCGCCTGGACCTTCGCCCACCGGGGCGCGGCGTACACATACAAGTACTGGCTCGAGGTGATGCCCAGGCTGGTGCCGGCCCTGGAGCTGGACAACGGCCCGGCGCCGGAGGCGCGGAGCTCCAGGGGCAGCGACGCCGCTGCGCGGGCGCTGCGGGACCTCGACAAGGCCCGCGAGCTCAATCCAAGGTACGCGTGGGTCTGCGCGTTCAAGGCATGCGTCCTTGCCCTCGTCGCGCGCGAGCAGCCCGACATGACGCCCGGGCTCCTCGAGGCGCGCGACTGCATGCTCGACGCGCTCGCGCTCGACGTCGACAAGCGGCTGCCGATCCACACCGCCGCCGCAAAGCTCCTGAGCTGCGCCGGGACTTACCGTGAGTCCATCACCTCGGCGGTCCGCGCCGTGGAGAAGAATCCGGCGGATTTCTTCTCGCGTTACTTCATCGCTGTCGGTCTCAAGCACCTGAACGACCCCCTCGCGCCGGTGGTCATCGAGCACACCCGGAAGGTGATCGAGTCCGCGAGGAGCGAGCTCGACACGATGCTTCACGGCCTGGACGTGCTCCAGGGCCGGGAGGGCGGCTGGTCCATCGCGAGCATGCGAAACAACCTGTCCGTCGAGGCCATCGCGCTCGTCGCCTTTGATCCCACGTGGAGCGCTCTCCTCACGAAGCCGCTCTCGCCGCGCGAGCGTCGAGAGCCCCGATCCAGGAACGACTGAACCACAGGAGCATGCATGGATCATCTATTCAACCTGCTCACCGAGCTGAGCATCGACCCCTTCAAGCAGGCCGCGCAGGCGGTCGACCGGTCGGCTGAGCTGCTCACCGATGAGGAGCGGGCCGGTCTGGAACAGCCGGGCTCGCCCGAGGTGCAGGCAGCGATCGCGGGCGGCGCGTGGAGCCGATGCGCGTTCGTCCTCGATCCCGGTCCTGACCCGGAACGGGAAGAGGACGAGGATTCCGACCCGGCCGACCTCCGGAACCAGAGCCCGCACGCGCTCCAGGCAGACCGGCACCACGCGGCGTGGTGATCGAGCCGCCAGGGGCGCGCGTCGCCCCCGGCGGTGCAGGAGCGCATCGGCTGGCACGGCGGCGCCGGGGCCGGGGTGGATTCACCGCTTGTGTACTGACGAGGGAGTTCATGACAGACAAGGACTGCACGAAGCGCAAGAGCCTCGCCCAGCAAGGCGAGGTGCACCGCAGGAACGGCGAGTACACAGCGGCGATCCAGTGCTTCACCGATGCGCTCGCGGTCGACGACGAGTACGCGTGGGCCTACGCCCACCGGGGCGCTGCCCGCGCGGCGATCGACGACTGGGAGCGCTGCTGCGAGGACTTCGAGGCCGCGCTGAAATTACAACCGGGATATGGTTGGGCCGTCGGGCAATGGGCGGAGGCCTTCAGGACCCACGCGATCTACAACATGTCCGGGCAGGGCTGGGATGAGCTGCACAGCCTCGTGAACAGGTCGATCGAGCTGTTCGATACGGCGATCTCGCTCTCGCCGGGGAGCGCCTGGACCTTCGCCCACCGCGGCGCGGCGTACACGTTCAAATACTGGCTCGAGCTCATGCCGAAGCTCGCCCCGAAGCTCGGCATGAGCGCCGCGCGCGCGGCGCTGACCACGGCGGGCTCTGACAAGAGCGCCGTGGAGCGGGCGAGGGAGAGCCTCGACAGGGCGTGCCAGATCAACCGGCGTTACCCGTGGGCGCACGCCTTCAAGGCGATCCTCCTGGGCCTGGTCGCCAGCGAGAAGCAGGGGACGGCGGAGGATTACGACGAGGCGTGCCACGCCTTGCTCGCGGCGCTCCTGCTGGACGTCAACCATCGGCTCGTGCTCGATCGCCCGCTCGCGACGATCCTGCACCGCGCCGGAGACTTCGAGCGCTCCGTCGCGATCGGGACGTCCGGCCTCCAGAAGGATCCGGAGGATATCGTCTCGCGCTACCTCGTCGCCGTCGGGCTCAAGCGGCTGGGCGACCCGCTCGCGCCGGCGGTCATCCAGCAGACGCGAAGGATGCTCGAGTTTGCCAGGTCCGAGATCCAGGTGATGCTCCTCGGGCTGGACCTGCTCGACAAGCCCAGCAGCGAGAGCACCGCGGTCGAGACGCTGTCGCGCGAGCGCCTGTCGGTCGAGGCCATCGGGCTCGTCGCCTTCGACCCCACGTGGAGCGATGCCCACGCGCTGACCGCGCAGGCCGGCGGCAGCACGACGGACCTCGCCCGCCCCACCAAGGATTGAGAGAGGAGGACTCATGGATCGTCTATTCAAGCTGTTCACCGAGCTGAGCGTCGACCCCTTCGAGCACGCCGCGTTCATGGCCGGCGGGCAGGACGCGGCGCTCACGGGCGAGGAGCGCGCCGCGCTCGTGCGATCGCGCTCGCCCGAGGCGCAGGCCGAGATCGCGGGCGGGGCGTGGAGCCGATGCGCCTGGATCGGTGATCCAGGCCCCGATCCCGACGAGGATCCCGACCCCCCGGGCCGAAAGGCGCAGGACCCGTGGACCGGATCTCGCCTCCCATACAGCGGTCGCGCGCGGATCTGAGCGGGAAGAGCGCCTGGGGCGTCGTGGAGGAGGACGATGAGGCTC
Source organism: Sorangium sp. So ce406 (assembly GCF_051474675.1). NCBI lineage: Bacteria > Pseudomonadati > Myxococcota > Polyangiales > Polyangiaceae > Sorangium > Sorangium sp. So ce406. Next base: position 5,963,650 of record NZ_CP150340.1, read on the forward strand.
TGAGACGGCGGCGCCGAGCCGGAGTGGATTCAATGCTTGTTCACTGACGAGGAGTTCTGATGACAGACCAGCAACGCAAGAGGATCAAGGCCCTCGCCCAGGAGGCGGAGGGACGCCGCTTGTACGGTGAGCAGACCACCGCGATCCGGCTCTTTACCGAGGCGATCGAGCTCGCCGAGCAGCTCAAGATCGACCACAAATACGCGTGGGCCTACGCCCATCGCGGCGCCGCCCGTGCGGCGATCGACGACTGGACAGCCTGCTGCGAGGATTTCGGCAGGGCGGTGGAGCTGAGAGAAGACTACGGATGGGCCTACGCGCACTGGGGGGACGCGCACCGGAGCCACGCGAGCTACACGCTGGCCGGAGCCAAGACGCCCGAGGACTGGCGCGAGCAGCACACCCTCATCGACCGCTCGATCCACCTCTTCGACAAAGCTGCCTCCCTGTCGCCCGGGAGCGCATGGACGTTCGCGCACCGAGGCGCGGCGTACACGTACAAGTACTGGATCGAGGTGATGCCCAGGCTGCTGTCGGCCTTCGCGCCCGAATGGGGCTGGGCGGACGTGCCCGGCGTGCGAGGCACAGAGGCGCGCTGCGCCGCAACGCAAGCGCTGAAGAGCTTCGAGAGGGCGTGCGAGCTCAACCCGCGCTACGCGTGGGCGTTCGCGTTCAAGGCGTGCCTCCTGGCGCTCATCGCGCGCGAGCAGCCCGACATGAAAGCAGGGCTCCTCGAGGCGCGCGCGTGCCTGCTCGAGGCGCTTGTGCTCGACGTCAACAAGCGGCTGCTGGTCGACCGCCCCATCGCCGAGCTCCTGAGCTGCGCCGGGCATTTCCCCGAGTCCGTCGCCGCAGGGCTCAGCGGCGTCGAGAAGAACCCGTGGGATGTCTTCTCGCGTTACTTCGTCGCGGTCGGTCTGAAAAACCTCGATGATCCCCTCGCGCCACAGGTCATCAGACAAACCCGGAAGGTCCTCGAGTCCGTCAAGAGCGAGATCAACACGATGCTTCACGGCCTGAACGTGCTCGAGGGCGGGGCGACCGATCATCCGATCGAGATTCTAAAGCAGGGCCTGTCCTTCGAGGCGCTCGCCCTCATGGCGTTCGATCCCACGTGGCGCGACATGCGAGAGCTGCCGGTCTCCCCGCGGGGCGAGCGAGGCACAAAAGGCAACAACGACTGAACGACAGGAGGACTCATGGACCGTCTCTTCGAGCTGCTCACGGAGCTGAGCATCGACCCCTTCAAGCAGGCCGCGTTCATGGCTGACCGGCAGGACGAGCTGCTCACCGACGAGGAGCGCGCTGCGCTGAGGCAGCCGGGTGCGCCCGAGGGTCAGGCCGCGATTGCGGGCGGCGCGTGGACCCGATGCGCAGGTCTCCTCGACCCCGGCCCCGACCCGGAGGAGGATCCGGACCCGCCCGACCTCCCGGACCAGCACCCTCACGCTGGCGAGGCAGCCCGGCACTCTACGGCGCGCGGATCCGGCTGCCGCGATCGCCGACCCGGTATGCGCGCGCGGATCTGAGACGAGACGACAGGGGAGAAGGATGATGGAGATCTGCGGCTGCGAGATCCTGGAGCGGCTCCGAGAGGGCGCCCGCTCGACTGCCTACCGGGCGAAGCGACGGTCGGACGGGCTTCCGCTGGTGCTCAAGGTGCTGAAGGAGCAGCACCCGTCGCAGGCGCAGATCGCCTCGCTCCGCCACGAGCACGCGATCCTCAGCGATCTGAGCGAGGTGAGCGGCGTCGTCCGCAGCCACGGCGTCGCGGAGGACGGCGGCCGCCACGCCCTCTTGCTCGAGGATTTCGGCGGCTCCTCGCTCAGAACCCTGAACAGCGCCGCGCGCCTGTCGGTCGAGCGGATCCTCACGCTCGCCATCGACGTGACGAGCGTCCTCGAGGCGATCCACCAGCGGCGCATCGTCCACCGCGATCTCAACCCGTCCAACATCGTGATGAACCCGGCCGACGGACGGGTGAAGGTCATCGATTTCGGCCTCGCCTCGGCGCTCCCGCAGGAGGCGACCGCGTTCACGAGCCCCGGCGGGCTCAAGGGCACGCTGGCGTACATGTCCCCGGAGCAGACAGGCCGGATGAACCGGCCTGTCGACTACCGGACCGACTACTACTCCTTCGGGGTGAGCCTCTACGAGCTGCTCACCGGCCGCCTGCCCTTCGCGGCGGACGACGTGCTCGAGCTGGTCCACGCGCACATCGCACGGCAGCCCACCTCGCCGCACGCGGTGAACGCGGCGGTCCCCGAGGTCGTCGCGGACATCGTGCTCAAGCTGATGGCGAAGAGCGCTGACGACCGCTACCAGTCGGCGCGCGGCATCCGCGCCGACCTCACCGGCTGCCTCGAGCAGCTCCGCCAGCGCGGCGCGGTCGCCGCGTTCCCGCTCGCGCGCCACGACCGGTCCGAGCGTTTCCACCTCCCGCAGAAGCTGTATGGCCGCGACGCCGAGGTCGAGCGGCTGATGTCCGCCCTCGAGCGCGCGAGCCAGGGCGCGGTGCTCATGCTCGTGTCCGGCTACGCCGGTGTCGGCAAATCCTCGCTCATCCACGAGGTGTATCGCCCGCTCACGGCGCGCCGGGGGAGCTTCATCGCCGGCAAGTTCGACCAGTACCACAGCGACGCTCCGTATGCGGCGCTGGCGCAGGCCCTTCACGCGCTGGTCGAGCAGCTCCTCACCGAGAGCGAGGAGCGCCTCGCCGCCTTCCGCGCGCGGACGCACGAGGCGCTCGGCGAGCGGGCGCGTGTCCTCGTGGAGGTGTGTCCGAGCCTCGAGCTCGTGCTGGGGCATCAGCCGGACGTGGCGGCGCTGCCCCCCACGGAGGCGAGGCAGCGGTTCAGCCAGGCGGTGCGCGACTTCATCGCGGCCGTCGCCACGCCGGACCACCCTCTCTGCATCTTCTTCGATGACCTCCAGTGGGCCAACCTCGACGCGCTGAAGCTGCTCGAAGAGCTCCTCGCCACGGCGCAGGATCTGCCGCTCTTCGTGATCGGCTCCTACAGGGACAACGAGGTCACGGACGCTCACCCCGTCGCGCTGACGATCCGGGCGATCGAGGCGCAAGGGACGCGCGTGGAGCGGCTCTCCCTCGCGCCCCTGGGGCCGGGCGACGTCACGGCGATGGTCGCCGACGCGCTCGACGCCACGCCGGCGGACGCGGCGCCGCTCGCCGATCTGCTGCTCTCGCGCACCGCGGGCAACCCGTTCTTCGTGCGCGCATTCCTGACTTCGCTGTACGCCGACGGGCTGATCGAGCACGGCGCCGACGGGTTCCGGTGGGATCTCGATCGCATCCGCCAGCGCGGGATCACGGACAACGTGGTCGAGCTGATGGTGGGCCGGGTGCGCCAGCTCCCGCCGGTGACGCAGGAGCTGCTCAAGGTGGCCGGCTGCCTCGGCGGCGTGTTCGATCTCGGCACGCTCGCGATCGTGGCCCGGCGCCCTGTGGAGGAGGTCGGCCTCGACCTGTGGAGCGCGGCGGCCGAGGGGCTCCTGATCCCGATCGATCCGGTGAGCTCCGCGGTCGAGATGGCAGCCGGTGGATCAGGCATCCGCTGCCGCTTCGCACACGACCGCATCCAGCAGGCCGTGATCTCCATGCTGGACGCCGACGTGGGCCCGCGCCTCTACCGCGACGTCGGCCTGCGGCTGCTGCGCAGCGCGACCGCGGAGGAGCACGAGCGCCGCCTCTTCGACGTCGTGGGGCTGCTCAACCAGGGTCGGGCCGCCATCAAGGAGCCCGGGGAGCTCGCCGAGCTCGAGCGGCTCAACCTGGAGGCGGCGCGGAGGGCGCTCGAGGCAGGCGCGGGGCAGCAGGCGCTGATCTACGGTCGGGCGGGCGTCGCGCTCCTCGACGAGCGCGCGTGGAGCGACGCCTACGAGCTCGCGCGCGACCTCCATCTGGTCGCGGCAGAGGCGGCCTTCTCACACGGCGACTTCGAGGCGATGAAGACGCTGTGCGACGCCGTCCGGCCGAGGCTGCGCGGCGTGCTCGACGAGGTCGAGCTCCTCCGGCTCGAGGGGCAGGCCCACTACTCTCAGCACCGGCTCGCCGAGGCGGTCCGGACGTACATCGAGGCGCTGCGGCGGCTCGACGTCGAGGTTCCGGAGAGCCCTGCGCCCGAGGACGTCGAGCGGGAGCTCCGCGAGGCCGCGGCGGCGCTGGACGGCCGGCCGCTCGAGGAGCTCGCGGGCCTGCAGGAGTGCGCCGATCCAGCGGATCGCGCGCGCATGGTGATCCTGAACCAGGTGACGAACATCTCCGGGATTGCCGGGATGAGCCTGTTCCCCGTCGCGATTGGCCGCCTGGTGCGGATGTCGCTGCGCTCCGGGCTCGTGCCCCAGTCCTCGTTCGGGTTCGTCTTTTACGCGCTCCTCCTCCTCCGCAGCGGCGAGGTCGACGCGGCCTTGAGCGTCGCGCGCCTCGCGCTGCGCCTCGCCGACCGGATGGACAACAAGGAGTCTCGCACGCAGACCTATCTTTACGGCGGCTATCACGCGCTCCACGTCGAGGTGCCGCTCCAGGAGCTCTCCCCGATGTTCCTGGACGCCTACCGCTCCGCGCTGGAGGCAGGCACCCCGTTCCACGCCGCCGGAGCTGCCGAGACGCTCTGCGTGGTGCGACTCCTCGCCGGGGACGACCTCGCGATGCTCGCCTCCGACATGGAGCAGTACGCGCATGCCATCGCAAAGCTCCGCCAGGCGATGGTCCTCGGCTGGCACCAGATATTCCTCCAGACGGTGCTCAACCTGCGCGGCAAGGCCGCTGATCAGATCGTGCTCGCCGGCCCTGCGTACATCGAGTCCGAGCGGCTCCCCGCGCAGCGCGCGGCCGGCGACGTCGGCGCGCTGTTCAACTACCATTTCTGCAAGACGCTCCTCTGCTACCTGTTCGGCGATCACGAGCAGGCAGCCTCCATGGCGGAGGCCGCGGCCCCCTACTTCGTCACCGCCGAGACGTCTGCAGCGGCCGCCCCGTGGGCTCTCCTCGAGTCGCTCTCCCACCTCGCCGTCCACGATCACGCCGACGAGGCCGCGCGCGAGCGGACCTCCGCGCTCGTGGAGCGGAACATCGCCAAGCTCGAGAAGTGGCGCGAGCACTGCCCGGCCACCTACGAGCACAAGCTGCTCCTCATCCGCGCCGAGCGCGCGCGCGTGCTCGGCCAGGACGACGCGGCCCGCGACGCCTTCGAGCGCGGCGCGGAGCTCGCGGAGAAGAGCGGCTACCAGCACGAGGCCGCCCTCGCCCACGAGCTCGCCGGGCGCTTCTACCTCGCGCGGGGCGACCAGAAGCTCGCGCGGCAGCACCTGCGCGACGCGCACGAGGCCTACCTGCGCTGGGGCGCGGTCGCCAAGGCCAAGGCGCTGGAGAAGCAGCACCCCGGGCTCGTGCCGCACGTCGCCTCGGGCATCCTCGCGGCGTCGAAGTTCTCGGAGACGGCCGGCCGCGAGCTCGACTTCAGCGTCCTCGACCTGATCAGCGTCCTCAACGCCTCGCAGGACCTCTCGCGCGAGATCGAGCTCGATCGCCTCCTCTCCCGGCTGATGCAGATCCTCCTGGAGACGAGCGGCGCCGAGGCCGGGTACCTGCTCCTCGAGCAGGGCGGCCAGTGGGTGGTGGAGGGCGAGAAGGCCGTCGATGAGGACGCCAAGGTCCTCCAGTCGGTCCCGATCGCCGATCTCGCGCCCCGGGGGCGCCGGGGCCTGCCCACCTCGATCGTCTATTACGTCGCGCGCACGCAGGAGAGCGTCGTGCTCGACGACGCCGCCGCGAACCCGCGCTTCGGGCGCGACCCCCACATCGCCGCGCACGCGGTCGGCTCGGTGCTCTGCTTCCCGCTCGGCCGCCCGGGCGGCCGGCGCGGCATCGTCTACCTCGAGAACAGCCTCGTCAAAGGCGCCTTCACCCCGGCCCGCATGCGCATCCTGCAGATGCTCTCGACGCAGGCGGTCATCTCGCTCGAGAACGCCGCGCTCTACAACACCCTGGAGCAGCGGGTCCAGGCGCGCACTCGAGAGCTGCAGGCGAAGAACGAGGAGCTCGCGGCCACCTTGAAGCGCCTGCGCGAGGCCCAGGACCGCATGATCGTGCAAGACCGGCTCGCCTCGCTCGGCTCGCTCACGGCCGGCATAGCCCACGAGCTCCGGAATCCGCTCAACTTCGTCAACAACTTCGCCGAGCTCTCGGCCGGCCTCATCGACGACATCGGCGGTGACATATCGACCCTCGCCCAGGAGCTCGACGACGGCCGCCAGGAGTACCTCACCGAGGCGCTCGGCGACCTGACGAGCAACGTGAAGAAGATCGGCGAGCACGGCCGGCGCATGGAGGGCATCATCCGATCGATGCTCGACCACTCGCGGGGCGAGCGCGGGGAGCGCCAGGAGGTCGACTTCAACACGCTCGTCGCGACCTACGTCAACATCGGTTATCACGGCGCCCGCGTCCGCACCCAGTCCGCCGAGATCGCGATCGACCTGGACCTCTCCCCCTCGATCGGCCAGGTGAGCCTCGTCCCGCAGGAGATCAGCCGCGTGGTCATCAATCTGGTCGACAACGCCTGCTACGCCGTACGCCGGAGAGACGCGGCGCGCGGACAGGGGTCCTCACCCCAGATCCGGGTCGCGACACGCGATCTCGGCGATCGCGTCGAGCTCCGCGTCCATGACAACGGCGTCGGTATCCCGGCGGGGATCCGGGACAAGATCATGAACCCCTTCTTCACGACGAAGCCGCCGGGCGAGGGCACGGGGCTCGGGCTCTCGATCTGTCATAACATCGTCGTCGAGGGCAACGGGGGCTCGCTGACCTTCGAGACACAAGAAGGGGAGTTCACCGAGTTCATCGTGACGCTCCCGAAGCGCGCGCCCGGACCGGAAGCCGGCGCCGCGTAGACCCCTGGCCAGGCCGCCGCGCCGCCCCTACACCGATGCATCCTCCGCGCGGAGGATGGATGATCGATGTAGGGCAGAACGCACGGGGGAGCGCACGCTGCTCCGTTGACTCCCGTACTCCACCGCTGTAGCATGGGGCCGCCATGGCAGAACCTATCATCGCCGGGAAGTACATGCTGATACGGCATATCGGCGGCGGCGGTATGGGGCAGATCTGGGAGTCGCAAGACTTGCGCCTTCAACGGCGTGTCGCGCTCAAGCTGATGAGCGCCGAACACGTGGAGTCGCCGGAGTCGTGCGCGCGCTTCGATCGCGAGGCCAAGTCGATTGCGCAGCTCCGCAATCAGCACGTCGTGCACATCTACGATTACGGGATCGACTACGGGCTCGACGAGGAGCGGCCCTACATCGCGATGGAGCTGCTCGAGGGCGAGGATCTCCAGCGCCGCCTCGATCGCGTGAGGCGGCTCCCGCTCCCGGCGGTCGCGTCGATCGTGACGCAGGCGGCCCGCGGCCTCGCGGCCGCGCACGCCGCGGGCATCGTGCACCGCGACCTGAAGCCCGGGAACGTGTTCCTCGCCCGGACCGAGGCCGAGGAGGTCGTGAAGCTCCTCGACTTCGGCGTGGTCACCATGCTGTCGAAGAGCGACGATCTGCGCCTCACCGGCGGCGGCGGCCTCATCGGCACGCCGACGTACATGAGCCCGGAGCAGATGCGCGGCGCGGTCGTGGATCACCGGAGCGACCTCTGGTCGCTGGGCGTCCTCGCCTACTGCGCGCTCACCGGCGAGCTGCCGTTCACCGCGAAGACGCTCGGCGGGCTGGTCGTGGGCATCTGCACGGAGCCCTTCCCTCCCGCGTCGAGCCTCGTCCCCGGGCTGTCGCCCGAGCTCGACCGGTTCTTCGAGCGCGCGCTGGCCAAGGACCCGACCCAGCGCTTCCGGTCCGCGCGCGAGATGGCCGCCGCGCTCGCCGCGCTGGCCGCCGGCAACGAGCGACGCCCGGCCAAGATCCTGATCGCCGACGACGAGCCCGACGTCTCCGCCCTGATCAAGCAGTGCTTTCGCCGCCAGATCCGCGAGGGCATCTACAACTTCGTCTTCGCCGAGGACGGCGAGAGCGCCCTCGCCGCGCTCCGCAACCACCCGGACACCGATGTTGTCCTCACCGACATCAACATGCCCCGCATGGATGGTCTCACGCTGCTGCCCCGCATCGGCGACGTGACCCCGCACGCGCGGGCGGTGGTCGTGTCCGCCTATGGCGACATGCAGAACATCCGCACCGCGATGAACCGGGGCGCGTTCGATTTCCTGGTGAAGCCGATCGACTTCAAGGACCTCGAGCTCACGATCGAGAAGACGCTGAAGCAGGTGCGCGAGCTGCGCGACAACAGCCGATCGACCCGGGAGAACGACCTCCTGCGCACGTTCGCCAGCCCGCTCGCCGTCGAGCGGCTCCGCTGCCCCGACGGCTTCGGGGCGTGCGAGGTCGCGGAGGGCACGGTCGCCTTCCTCGATCTGGCCGGCTTCCACGACGCGGCCCGGGGCAAGCGCTCGGAGGAGACGGTGCGGATGCTGAACGCGAACCTCGACGTCATCGCGCTCGAGCTCTCGATGCGGGGTGGGATGATCGACAGGTTCCTCGGCGACTGCGTCATGGCCCTCTTCCGCGGCCCCAATCACGTCGCGAGCGCGCTCGACGCCTGCCTGGTCGTGCGCGCGCAGCTCGAGACGCTGGCGCGCCGCGCCGGGGAGACATCGGCCTTCGTCCCCGGCATCTCCGTCGGCGTGGCGACAGGCGAGATCATCGTCGCTGATATCGGATCGAGGTCGTGCCGCCGGCTCGACTGCACGGTGCTCGGCGAGGTCGTGAGCGTCGCCGCCCAGCTCCAGGCCGCGGCCGAGCGGAACGAGATCCTCGTGAGCGGCGAGGTCAACACGAAGGCCGCCGGCTTCCAGTGCGCGCCGCGCGGGCAGCGCGCGTTCGTGGGCGCCAGGGGGCCCGTGCAGGTCTTCGAGGTGCTCGGCCGCGCGCCCGTGGCGCAGGGGTCGGCCGGGGCAGCTCAGGGCGACGTCGCCACGCTCGAGATTCGCTCCAGCCGGGCGACCTCGCCCTCCTGATCGCAGAGGCCATCGCAGCCGGCCGCGCCCCCCGCCCCGTGGCGCACGTCGGCGAGCACCCGCTCGACCACCGGCGCGTGCAGCGCGAGCAGCCCTGACGGCGCGACGCCCAGGGTCACGGTCAGCGCCAGCAGCGAGAGCAGCACCGCGCGCTCGCGGAACAAGAGCGGCTCCACGCTGGCGGCGCCCTTCGCCCCGCGGGGGAGCGGGCCCAGGAAGGTGCGCTTGAACGCGCGGAACATCGTGATCCCGTTGAGCGCCGTCGCGCCCAGCATCAGCACCGAGAGCACGGGGTGGACGTGCAGGATCCCGTGCAGGAGCAGATCCTCGCCGATGAACGTCAGCGCCCCCGGGAGCCCGATCGTCGCGTACGCGAGCAGGAGGAAGAACGCGGCCATGCGCGGCGTCCTGGCCACGAGGCCGCCGAGCTCCCTCACGTCCGCGGTGCCCGTGCGCGCCTCGATCGCCCAGACGACCATCGTCACCCCGGTGACCGCGATCGACAGGGCGAAGCTCTGGAGCAGCGCGCCGCTCAGGCTCTGCGGGTTCATCGACGCGATCCCGAGGAGCACGAGCCCCTTCTGGCTCGCCACGAGGTACCCGATCATCCGGCGGAGATCGGTCTGCGTGAGCGCGAGGATGGCGCCGTGCAGGGCGCTGAAGAGCCCCAGCGCGGCGAGGATCGGCATGTCCTCGGCGCAGCTCTCCGGCAGGAGCGGCACCACCACGCGCACGAGCACGCAGACGCCGACCTGCATCTCCGCGAGCAGCACGGTCACCCCGAGCGGCCCGCGCTCGAGCAGCACCGGCAGCCAGCCGTGGAACGGCACGGCGGCCATGCGCATCAGCACCGAGATGCCGATGAGCGCGAAGAGCGGCGACTGCCACGCCTCCGGGACGCCCGCGCGGGCGACCTCCTGGATGTCGAACGGCAGCGCCACGCCGCGCCGCGCGGCGAGCGCGGCCATGACGCCGAGCGCCAGGACGAGCGGCGCCGTGCCGCCGATGAGGAAGATGCGGTAGGTGCGCCGGAGCAGCTGATCGCCCGCGCCCCTGCGCGCGATGAGGCCCGCGCCCGGCAGGAACGCGGCGACCCACGCCACGGCGAGCACCACGAGGTCCGCGGCGCAGTAGACGCCGAGGATGGCGCTCCCGGTGGCGAGCACCGCCGCGAGGCTCCGCCGGTCGAGCGCGGCGCGCGGGCCCGCGGCGATCAGGGCGAGCAGCATGGCGCCGAGCAGCGGGAGCAGGGAGGCGCTGAAGCCGTTGAGGACGAGGCGGAGGCGCACGCCGAGGAGCGGCACGGCGGGGCCGATCGCGTCGACCGCGGCGCCGCCGGCCGCGTGGAACAGCGCGAGCGCAGCGAGCGAGAGCCCCAGGGTGAGCGCCGCACCGGCGAGGGCCACGCGTCGCGCGGCGACGTCGCCGCGCGCGCGGTAGACAAGGAGCGCGGCGAGCGCGGGCGCGAGGATCGTCGCCGAGAGGATCAGGAACATGCTCATGACCGCGCCCCCTTCGTCTGGGGCGCCGGCGCCGGCGCCGCCGCCGCCGCGCCCGCGCGCTCGCCGGGAGCGCCCGCCTCGACGGCGCGGCCCTCGTCGCGCTCGGCGAGGCCGCTCAGCGCCGCGACCCAGCGGCGCTCGAAGCCGTCGATCACCTGCCCGAGGCGCATGAGCGGCGCCGCGATGAACCGCTGCTGCAGCACCTCCACCTGGAAGCGCTCGAGGGATGCCCAGTAGGCGCGCCGCACGAGCGACGCCGGCAGCACGCGGGCGGCGATCGCGAGGTGCGGCAGCGGCTCGCTGGCGTGCGCGGCCCGGATCTCCTGCGCGTCGCGGAGCGCCGCGGGCGCGCGAAGCATCTGCAGGCACCGGAGGCACGCGTGCGCGAAGAGGTGCACCAGCGCGAGCCGGTAGTACCCGAGCCCGATCTCCACGAACATGATCCCGACCTGCGACATGGTCGCGTACGCGAGCGCGCTCTTCACGTCCGCCTGCACCCGGCCCACCAGCGTCCCGTAGACGGCCGTGAGCGCGCCGACGCAGGCCACCACCGCGCTCGCCGCGGGCGAGCGCTCGAGCACGGGGGCCGCGCGCAGCATCAGGTACACGCCGGCGTGGATCGAGATCGCGCCGTAGAAGAGCGCGCTCGACGGCGTCGGCCCCTCCATCGCCCGCGGCAGCCAGGTCCCGACGGGGAACTGCGCGCTCTTGCCCATCGCGGCGAAGAACAGGCACAGCGCGAGCGCCGTCGCCCCGGGGGCGCCGATCGCGGCGGCGGACCCGGGCCACGGGGCGCCGCCGAACACCTCGCCGAAGCTGGCGGAGCCCGCGAGCGAGTGCATGAGCACCGCGCCGACGAGCAGCCCCACGTCGCAGAGCCGGTAGGTGATGTAGACGCGCAGCGCCGCCCGCGCCGGCGCCGCGCGCTCGTGGAAGAACGCCACGAGGAGCACGCTCGTCGCGCCGACGAGCTCCCAGCCGACGAAGAGCAGGTCCATGCTCCCCGCGGACACGAGCGCCAGCATGCCCGCCGAGAACAGGGCGAGGAGCAGGAAGAACCGCGCGAACCCGGGCTCCCGGTGCAGGTACGCGACCGAGAACCTGCCGGTGACGAGCGCGATGAGCGAGACGAGCACCATCATCGTCGTCGACAGCCGGTCGACGAGCAGGACGATGTGGAACGCGTAGCCCGGGACCTCGAACCAGTGCCCGAGCTCCACCGAGAGGAAGGTGTAGGGCGCCACGACGGACGAGCCCCAGGCGACGAGCGAGGCGACGAGCGAGAGCGAGAGCGCCGACAGCACGACGCCCGACACGACGCGCTCGCTCGGCGTGCGCAGGAGGAGCAGGTAGGCGCCGAGCGCCGCGAACACGACCGCCGGCGAGAGCACGGCGACCGCGGCGAGCTTGCCGAGGAGGACGTCAGGCAGCATGGGAAGAGACCTCCGTCACGGACAGTGGAAGCGCGGCGCGGACGATGGCGGGCGGGATGAAGCCGCGCTTGCCCGCGTACCAGTCGACGGACCGCTCGACCGCGGGCAGCGGGTGCTCCGGCGGCGTGAACGGCGCGAAGGCGCCGCGGGTGAAGCGCTCGAACCGGCCCGTCGCCGGGTCGATGCAGACGAGCTGGATCCAGCCGTTGACGACGAGCTCGCGGAGCGCCGGCTGCCGCGCGCAGATCGCCGTGGCCGCCTCCGCGCTCGCCTCCACGACGGTGAGCATGCGCACCGGCTCGTGGATCTCGATCATCTGCTTCGGCAGGCCGGTGCGCAGATCGCTCAGCGAGCCGTCCATGACCCCGAGCAGCGAGGCGAGGTTGTGCGGCAGCTTGGTCCCGGCGCCGTAGCGGAGGTTGTCGACGCGGGAGAAGTAGTACTCGAGGTTGATCCCCGCCCCGACCGGCCCCGCGGAGAGCAGGACGCGCTCGAGGATCGCCCCGGTCGGGTCCTGGGTCGGGTCGTACGAGACGAGGAACGCGCGGCGGTCGAGGAACATCCCGCGGGTGAGCTCGCGGCGGCCGATCACGCAGACGGCGTTGGTCGCGTGCCCGAGCTCGGGCCGGGCCTCGCTGAGGTCCACGGCCCGCGCCTCGACGTGCGCGAGCGCCAGCTCGGGGCTGAGGCGCTCCGGCGCCGACGCGAAGCGGCGGCAGCGCTCGTGCGCGTGCCGCTTGCGCGCCTCGGCGAGGGCCCGCTCGAGCGCCTCGATCTCGCCGCGGTGCGACGCCGGCGCGAGGTGCTCGTCGTAGAAGACGATCTCCTCCGTCGTCGTGTTGTTCATCCCGCCGAGGAAGAAGGTCCCGTCCGGGATGTCGATGCCGCGGCCGCGGAGCAGCGCGCGCACCTCCCGGTCGTTGGCCATGGCGGCGAACAGCCGCGCGTTCGGGCCGCCCTGCCGGCCGCCGCACGCGCCGCAGTCGTACGCGGACTGGTGCGGGTTGTTCACGCTGGACGCGCCGTGGCCGAGCACCGCCACGACCGGCGCGAAGCGGCGGGTGAGCCCCATGATCTCGAGCGTCGCGGCCACCCTCGCGGCCTTCTCGGCGGCCGTGAAGGGCGCCCCTCCGCCGCCGGCCGGAGCCCCCTCCTCGTGCGGGCTGTGGAGGTGGGTCGGCACCGCCGGCAGGAGGCGGCGATCGAGGGCGCGGCGCAGCCGCGCGAACGCCCTCGGGAACAGGACGCGCCCGACGAGCGGGATCGTGGAGAGCAGCCCGAGGGTCGGCGTGAGCAGGAGGCCGCGCGAGAGGGTCCGGGTCCCGTGCCCGAGGGTGTGGACGAAGCGCGCCCAGCGCCTGCGGCGCGCCTTCCGGAGGTGGAAGGCGCCCTCCTCGCGGGGCCGCTCGACGATCTCGTGCGCGGGCTCGACGCCGACGGGGCAGAGGCTCACGTGGCCGGCGTCGTCGAGCCCGCGGAACCGGATCGGCACGCCGAAGAACCCGGCGATCCCGAGGGTCTCGTGCCGCGGAGAGAGCTCCTCGAAGTGCCTCCGGAGGCCCTCGCAGCGGTCGTCGATGCACAGCGCGATCTGGAACCGGGGGGCCACGACCGCGCGCTCGTACGCCGGGCGGCGCAGGTTCGCCGCGATGCCGTGCAGCACCTCGACCCGGTGGTGATGCTCGTACGCCTCGTGCAGGAGGCGCCGCCGCGTCGTCTCGTCGAACGCCTCGAGCACCTCCAGCGCCCAGGCGCGATCGGCCTGCGGGAGCGCCTCCATCTCGGCGACCGAGAGCCCCGCGAGCTGCGCGAGCTGGAACAGGAGGAACGGTCGATCGACGTCGGGCGAGCGCGGCGGCGGCCCGGCGCGCCTCGCGGCGAGCCGGGCGTGCTCCACGAGCCCCGCGAGGGGCCCCTCGAACCCGAGCCGCCGGCGCGCCACGTCGCGCAGGGCGTACCGGGCGAGGGTCAGGCGCACCGCGAGGTACTCGAGCAGGGACGCGGGCGGCGCGCCGTGCGGCCGGTCGCCCGGGGTGTGCTCGAGCCGGTGGACCATGCCGGCCCAGCCCGGCAGCTCGAGCAGGACGCGCGTCACGTAACCTTCCCAGCGGTCCTCCGCGACGCCGAGCTCGCGCAGGGCGCCGGTGACGACGGCCGCGGGCGACGCGTCCGCCCCGATCCGGTCGAGCTCCGCGTCGAGCCCGGCGAGGTGCGCGCCGGCCGGCGTCGCGCCCTCCAGCACGAGGCTGCGGAACGCGCGGAAGAGCCCCTGCGCGCGGTCCGGCATCGCCCAGTGCGCGACGCCCTCGTCGAGGTAGGCGCCGAGGAGCCGGATGAAGAGCGGGTTGATGAGCTCGGCCGGATCTTCCCCCGTGAGCGCGAGCAGCAGATCGCGGTGGGATCGATCGACGCCCACGCGGTCGGCGATCGGCACCTCGGCGGCCGCCGCCGGCGGCAGCGGCACGCTGCGGCACGCGTCCCAGAGCGCGAGCGCGGCGCGGACCTCGAGGTCGTAGCCGCCCTCGGCGACGAGGCGCGCGGCGGCCTCGGGGCGCTCGACCAGCCATCGCGCCGTACCGACGAGGATCCGGCGGCGCGGCTCGGCGGGGAGGTCGGGCCTCAGCCTGCGCGTCTCTCCCGCCTCCGCGATGCGCCACCGGAGCCCCGCCTCGGTGGCGGCCTCGATGGGAAAGCGCAGCGCGAAGCGCTCGATCTCGTTGCGTGACAGCGGCCCGCGGCGCTCGTCAGGCCGCTCGGCGAAGCGCTCGGCGAGCGCCGCCTCGACGTCCTCGTCGCCGATCCGGCCCGACGCGATGTGCGCGCGGTACTCCGCCTCGGAGAGGTACGGCTCTGCCTCGAACAGCGCGCTCGCCGCGGCGAGCGCGTCGTGGAACGGCAGGTGCTGGAACGCGTGCAGCGTGTTGTGGTGGACGAACACGCCGATGGGCCCCTGCGAGGGCAGGAGGTGACCGGCGTGCTGGAGGGCAGTGCGCAGGCGCTCTACTGGAGCTTCGTCTGCGCTGGACTTCGCACTTGGTTCGTTCATGTCAATCGTACGTCTCCTGGATTATCGCTCCAAAAAGCGCGGCGCGCACGCGCAGCTTTCGCGCCCCTCGCGCACGCCGTGCGGGCTCAGCGGCTCACCGGCTCACCGGCTCACCGCCGTCGCGAAGGCCACCTTCTTCCGCGCGGAGAGCGGGTGCGACGACATCGGGCCGTGGTCGTCGAGGCCCGACAGCGAGAGCGTCCGCCCCTCGCGCTCGATCAGGGCCTTGAGGTCGTGCAGGTTGGCCATGACCGTGTGATCGACCAGGCGGGTAGCGGCGAAGTTGATCTCGATGGCAGGGACGTCCCGGTGCCGCGCGAACCTCCGCTTGATGGCGAGGTAATTGCTGAAGACGGCGGCCTGCTTGACGCGCAGCACGAGCCGTCCGCCCTCGACGTGCTCCTCGATCTCGGGCCGGAAGAGGCTGCGGAGCGGCGCCCCGTGGAGCACATGGATGAACATCTCCACGGCGATCCCGGCGACGACCCCCACGAGCAGATCGGTCGCGATGGTGATCGCGGCGGTGGTGACGAAGACCACGAGCTGCTCCTTGCCGACGCGGAACGTCTTCACGAACTCCGTGGGAGACGCGAGGCGGGTGCCCGTGAAGGTGAGCATCGCGGCGAGCGCGGCGAGCGGGATGCGGTGGATGAGCCCCGGCGCGAACGCGACGAACAGCAGGAGGAAGGCGCCGTGGAAGAAGTTCGAGAGCCGGCTCCTCGCGCCGTAGCCGATGTTGGCGGAGCTGCGGACGATCTCCGAGATCATGGGCAGCCCGCCGAGCAGGCCCGCGACGAGGTTGCCGGCGCCGGTGGCGAGCAGGTCCCTGTCGAGGTCGGGGCGGCGCTTCTCGGGATCGAGGGAGCTGACCGCCTTCGTGGACAGCAGCGACTCGATGCTTCCCACGAGGGAGAACATCAGGACATACTTCATGGACGCGGGCGTGGCGACCTGGCTGAAGTCCGGAAAGGTGATGGCCTGCGCCATGTTCCCCGGCAATGTCACGAGGAACTTCGGCCCGATCGTGTAGACCGAGTCCGCCACCGACAGCGTGTACGTGTGCTCGTGCTCGAGGTCGAAGACGAACGCGAGCGGTATCGAGGCCGCGAGCACGAGGAGCGGCGCGGGGATCTTCTGCGCCCACCGCGACCTCCTGGCCACCGCCGGATAGCCGAACAGGAGGACGAGCGACAGGACGCCTATCAGGGCGATCTCGGGGTTGAGCCGCAGGACGCTCGCCGGGATCTCCAGGAGCAGGTGGAGCGGGTCCTTGGAAGTCGGGGTGACGCCGAGGAGCGTGTGGACCTGCTTCGAGCAGATGATGATCCCGATGGCGGCGAGCATGCCGTGCACCACCGAGGAGGGGAAGAAATCGCCGAGGGCGCCGGCGCGCGCGAGCGCGAAGGCGATCTGCACCGCGGCGGCGACGACGATGCAGGCGAGCGCGCGGCGGTAGCCTGTCGCGTTGTCCCCGCCGCCGAGCTCCTGCACCGCGCCGAGCGCGATGACGATGAGCCCCGCGGCCGGGCCCTTGATGGTGAGGGGCGCGCTGCCGAGCCAGGTGGCGATGACGCCGCCGACGACGGCGGTGAGCACACCTGCGATGGGGGGGAATCCGCTCGCCATGGCGATGCCGAGGGAGAGCGGGAGAGCGATCAAGAAGACGAGGAACCCTGAGACGAGATCGGACTTCCACGTCGATGGAGCCGGCGCTGTCGGTGCTGGCTCTGGTGGGTCCGGGATGTTTGGCATGGGCATGGCAGTAGTCGTTGTTCGGCAGGACGTGAGTCCCGCCACCTCCGCCCGACCGCTAGGAAACCGAGTGACCGCTTTCCAGTCCCGGGCTCACACAATGTTTCAAAAAGTTTTCGTGAGCACCAACGCTGGATTGTTCCACCGTGAGTGGATCGATGAGCCGTCCGCGCGCTGGCCGATCGCGGTACCCGCCTCGTGTCCTGCGATGTCCGCCCGCCGCCGCACGGCGCCCGGGGAGGCCTATCGCGTGCGGTGCGGATCTCACCCGCCTTGCGGGCGAGCCGTCAGAGCAGCCGCACGAGGAGCTGCGCCGCGACGATCTTGACGAGCGTCGCCACCGGGTAGACCGACGCGTACCCCGTGTTCGGCGCGTCGCTGCGCGCCTGCTCCAGGCTGAACGCGAGCACCGCCGGCTGCGTCTGGATGCCGGCGAGCATCCCGGTGAGGGTGCCCATCGGGATCCGGAGCAGCCGGTGGCCGACGATCAGCGTCCCGACGGCGACGACCGCGGTGATCGCCGCGCCGCTCCCGATCAGCGCCGCGGCGCCGCCTTGCTGGAGCGTGCGCGCGAACGAGTAGCCCGATCGGGTGCCGACGCCGGCCAGGAACATCACCACGCCGAGCTGCCGCAGCGTGAGGTTGGCGCTGAACGGCAGCGTCCACACGAGCGGCCCCGTTCGCCCCACCCGGCCGAGGACGAGCCCGGCGAGCAGCGGCCCGCCCGCGAACCCGAGCTTGATCGGGGCCCCGCCCGGCAGCGGGATCGGCGCGGCGCCTAGCAGGAGCCCGAGGGCGATCCCGAGGCTGAACGTGATCACGTCGATCTCCGAGATCGCCTTGAACGAGTCGCCGAGGTAGCGCGCGACCGCCTCCATGCGCTCGCGCGGCGCGACGACGCGCACACGGTCGCCTAGCTCGAGCTCCGTCTGGTCGTCGGGCAGGAGCTCCACGTCCCCGCGGCGCACGCGCGTGATGATCGCGCCGAAGCGCTCCGGGAGCCGGAGCGCGCGCAGCGGCCGCTCGGTGACGCCGGGCCGGGAGACGAACATCCGGCGGAAATCGATGAGGGACCGGTCGAACTCCAGGTGCTCGGTGGTCGCCTCGCCGAGCAGGAGCGCGGCGGCGCTCACGTCGTCCTCGCCCCCGATCACGCCCACGAGATCGCCGCGCTCGAACACGGTCGCGTCGGTCGCGATCGCGAGCTGCTGGCCGCGGCGCATGCGGCCGAAGAGCACGTGCAGCCCGTGCCGCTGCCGGATCTCGCCGGCCGGCGCGCCGAGCGCCTCGTCGCGCGTGACGCGCACCGTGACGTTGGTGAGGCGCTGCCCGCCCGCCCCGGCGCCGCGCCGGCTCCGCGCCTCCGCGTCCGGGTCCACCCGGAAGAGCCGCTGGAAGACGCCGATGGCCCCGAGCGCGCCGAGCACCCCGAGCGGGTAGGTCACCGAGTAGCCGACCACGGCGCCGCTGGAGAGCGCCTCGCGCGCGGCCTCGGGCGCGGACTTGATCACCTCGAGGGCGCTGGCCAGCGCCGGGGTGCTCGTGGTGGCGCCCGCGAAGATCCCGGCGACGACGGCGCCGCGCAGGCCGGCGAGGCGCCCGGCAAGCGCCGCGAGCGCGGCGGCCACGAGGAGCGCGCCGGCGGCGAGGCCGGCGTCCCGCAGGCCGCGGCGGCGCAGCGACGTGAAGAACCCCGGGCCGCTGCTGAGCCCCACCGTGTAGACGAAGAGGGCGAGGCCGAAGGCGGGCACGAACTCGGGGAGCTGCAGCGCCGGGTCCACGGCGCCGGCGCCGAGGCCCACGAAGAGCACCGCCGCGACGCCGAGGTGGAAGCCGCCGATCCGGAGGCGCCCCACGAGGAAGCCGACGGCGGAGACGAGGAAGAGCAGCAGGAGGGGGCTGTCCGCGAGGAGGCGAATCATGGGCTCGGGCTTCGGGGGGAACGCTCGGTGGGGGACGCGTCGCGGGGACGCGCGATGGCCGCGCGGGGGCGACGTCGAACCGCGCGATGTTGAACCACGGAGCGCGCGATGAGAATCGACAACGGACCAGCCTGCCTCCTCCGGTAGCGACGCCCCGGGGCGCTGCTACGCTGCGCGCCGCGAGCCGCCCATGTCGACAACCCCCGTTGAGCGCGCGCTCTCGTATCACACGCGCACGAAGCACCGCCTCGATCGGTATGCCCGCGCGCTGGGGTACCTCGACTGGAGCACGCAGCCCGATCCGTTCCGCACCTTCGAGGGCGCCCCGCAGCTCCTCTTGCCGCTCCGCGCCGGCGGGCTCACCGCCGCGTACCGGGACCTCTACCGCCCTGGCGCCGTGCCGACCGCCGCGGTCGATCTCGGCTCGATCGCGGCCCTCTTCGAGCTCTCCCTGGGCCTGTCCGCCTGGAAGGAGACCCGGGGCTCGCGCTGGGCGCTCCGGTGCAACCCCTCGAGCGGGAATCTCCACCCGACCGAGGGATACCTGCTCCTGGCCGGCGCGCCCGGGGTGCCCGCCGGTCTCTATCACTACGTGAGCCGCGACCACGCGCTCGAGCGCCGCGCCGCGCTGGACCCCGCCGCCGCCCGCGATCTCGCGGGCCTCCTCCCCCCGGGGAGCTTCGTCGTGG
This sequence comes from Sorangium sp. So ce406, assembly GCF_051474675.1. Lineage (NCBI taxonomy): Bacteria > Pseudomonadati > Myxococcota > Polyangiales > Polyangiaceae > Sorangium > Sorangium sp. So ce406. The sequence continues at coordinate 5,983,029 of NZ_CP150340.1, forward strand.
GGCTGAGCTCCGTCCACTGGCGCGAGGCGTGGAAGTACGGCGAGCGGGCGTTCCGCTATTGCCAGCACGACGCCGGGCACGCCCTCGCCGCGATCCGCTACGCCGCGGCGGCGCTCGGCTGGTCCGCCGTGCTGCTCGACGACCTCGGCGACGCCGAGCTGTCCGCGCTGCTCGGCCTCGATCGCGACGCGGACTTCGCCGGGGTCGCGGCCGCCGATCGCGAGCACCCCGACGCCGCGCTGCTCCTCGTGCCTGCGGCGCCGCTCGACCGAAGCGCGGCGCTCGCCGCCGCCCGCGCGGTCGGCGCGAGCGCGGCCGAGGTGATCCGCCTCGTCGTCGGCGGCGCGTGGGCCGGCCGCGCGAACGCGCTGAGCCCGAGCCACGTCGACTGGGACGTCATCGAGGACGCCGCCCGGGCCACGTGGAAGCCTCACACCGAGGAGCCCGCCGCCGCCCCCGAGGCCGCGCTGCCGCCGCTTGCGGGCGTGAACGGCGCCGGCGGCGCGCCATCCGCGGGCGCCCTCGCGTCGGAGGTCATCCGCGCGCGGCGGAGCGCCACCGCGTTCGACGGCCGCACCTCGATCGGCGCGGAGACGTTCTACGCCATGCTCGACCGCCTCCTCCCCCGCCCCGGCGTGCCCCCGTGGGACGCGCTCCCGTGGGCGCCGCTGGTGCATGCGGTCGTCTTCGTGCACCGCGTCCGCGGCCTCGCGCAGGGCCTCTACGCGCTCGAGCGGTCGGAGGCCGCGCACGAGCGGCTACGCGCCGCGCTCACGCACCCCTTCGACTGGGAGAAGCCGGCGGGGTGCCCGGACCACCTTCGCCTTTACCGCCTCTCCGAGGCCGATCTCCGCGGCCCCGCGCAGATCGTGAGCTGCCACCAGGAGATCGCCGCCGACGGCGCGTTCAGCCTCGGGATGGTCGCCGACCTCGGCGCCACGCTCCGGGCGCGCGGCGCGCCCTGGTATCGCCGGCTCTTCTGGGAGGCCGGCGTCCTCGGCCACGCGCTCTACCTCGAGGCCGAGGCCGCGCGGGACAGCGGCGGCCGCGTGCGCGCGACCGGCATCGGCTGCTACTTCGACGACGTGTTTCACGAGCTGTGCGGCATCACCGGCGACGCCTTCCAGAGCCTCTATCACTTCACCGTCGGCGGCCCCGTCGAGGACGCGCGCCTGACGACGCGCGCGCCCTACGAGCACCTCGAGAGGGCGCGGCACGGACCCGCCCCCCGGTAGCGCGCGCGTCGCTGCATCCCGGCGCCGGTGCCGGTCGGGTGGAGAACAATTCCGTCCAACCCGCTCACCGCGCGCACCTTCGTGCGCGCAGCGGGGCACGAAGAGCGATCTCGGGACGCCCCACGCCCGCGTCACCGGCCCGCCGCGGACCGTGTTGCTACAAAATGACACTCCTGCGACAATCTCACGAGGCGCCTCCGAAGCGATGATCTCAACTCGGTGGCATCACCACATGAACGCATTCATGCCGCGACCTCAACCACCCGATCGCGCGCACGTGCGCCAGAAGCAGCCCACGCTACACCCCGAGAGCCCCGAGCCCGGCCGGGGGCCACGGGCCGCGGGCGTTGACAACGATAAACGCCTTTGTTCCTATAGCCAATCCACTCGGAGCGGCGCGCGCCCCTGAGAACAGCCGGGAACATGGTGGGCACGGGCCAAGACACCTCCGACGCGGAGCCGACCCAGACGGCGATCATGGGCAAATACCGCCTGATCGCGAAGCTCGGCCGCGGCGGGATGGGGGACGTGTTCCTGGCGATCGCGCGGGGCCCGGGCGCCTTCAACAAGCTCGTCGTTGTCAAGCGCCACCGCGACATGGCCGCGGACGGCGAGCGGGTCGTCACCATGTTCCTCGACGAGGCGAAGCTGTCCGCGCGCCTCAACCACCCCAACATCGTCCAGACCTACGAGGTCGGCGAGGACGACGCCGGCTACTTCACCGTGATGGAGTATCTGGAGGGTCAGCCGCTCAACGCGATCATGCGGGCGGTGGCCCAGGGAGAGGCGGGCACGGAGTCCTTCACGCGCGGCGTCTGGGTCCGGATCGTGGCCGACATGCTCTCGGGCCTCCACTACGCCCATGAGCTGTGCGATTACGACGGCACGCCGCTCGGCATCGTCCACCGCGACGTCTCGCCGCACAACATCTTCGTCACCTACGACGGCGCGGTGAAGCTGCTCGACTTCGGCATCGCCAAGGCGTCGATCAACGCGAACCTCACCGAGACCGGGAAGCTGAAGGGCAAGACGTCCTACATGGCGCCCGAGCAGGCGGCGGACAGCGCGTCGATCGACCGGCGCGCCGACATCTTCGTGGCCGGCATCGTGCTCTGGGAGCTCCTCACGCGCGAGCGGCTGTTCGGGGGCGACGCCGTGAGCGCGCTCTGGAAGCTCGCGGCGCTGGACGAGATCCGGCGGCCCTCGCTCGTCCACCCGGACATCCCGCCGGCCCTCGACGCCATCGTGGCGCGGGCGCTCGATCGCGACCCGGCGAGGCGGTTCGCGACCGCCCAGGAGATGCGCGCGGCGCTCGAGGACTACCTGCGCGGGGCGGGCGAGGACGTCGGCGCCGACGAGGTCGGCGCGAGGATGCGGCGCCTGTTCGCGGAGCGCCGGGCCAGCATGCAGCGGCAGGTCAAGGCGCACCTCGACCGGAGCGCGAGCGCGGCGGACGCGCACCAGGAGCGCCACTCCCGGCTGAGCCAGATCGAGGGCCCGGACGGTCGGCGCCTCCAGACCCTGAGCACCGATGGAGAGATCGGGAACTCGACGCCGCGCACCGCGTCCGACTCGATCGACCGGAGGTCGACGCTCCGCACGGCCGCCACGCCTCAACACCGCAGCTACCTGATCGCCGGGCTCGGCGTGGCCGCCTTGATCGCGGCGGTGGTGATCTCGGTGCGCCGGCCGGACGGGCAGGCGCCCGCGGCCGGCGCCGCGGCGGCCTCCGTCGCCGGGTCTGCCGCGGCCGTGAGCGCTCGCTGCACAGGGGTGCTCCGCGTCCGGATCACGACCGACGACACGGGGACTGCCACCGACATCGCGCCGCCCTACAGCCACGGAGTCTACGACTACCTTCGTCACCTCAACAGCAGCCCGGGTGGCCTCCGTGGCTGTTCCATCGACGTCGACATGCGAGATGCGCAGTATGACCCGGCCAGGACGGAGGAGGTCATCGAGGCGTGGCGGCGCGAGCCCGCGTGGGGCGAGGTCTCCACGCTGTTCGTCTTCGGCACCGGGCCGACCACCCGCGTGGCGCCGAAGCTCACGCACGAGAAGAAGCTCATCATCCCCGGCTCGTACGCCGGCTCGCTCGCCACGCCGGTGCCGATCTCGGCGGACGTCCAGTACGACGAGTTCAACGCGCTCGGCCAGAGCATCGTCGCGACCGAGCACAAGACGAGCCCGGGCTATCCGTACATCTTCTTCCCGGCCACGGATTACTCGACCGCGATCCGCATCGGGATCAAGGCGGCCTGGAAGATCGCGCCCGGGCGCATCGCGATGGTGCACGAGACCATCGACCGGTGTCTCTACTGCGTCGATCCGCTGGCGGCGGGCAAATCGTACGTCGAGCAGCTCCCTGGCATGCTGCTCGGCGAGGACCTGATCGTCCCGCAGACGTCGTCCCTCGAGGACGAGGGGATCATCGTCGACGCGGTGACTCGCTACGTGGAGCGGGAGATCGACAAGAAGCGGGCGAACCCGTCCTACGTCCCCACGAGCTGGTTCTGGGCCGGCAACAGCGTCGTCTCCTCGTCCTTCGTCGGCAAGGGCGCCGCCGCCGCGCAGAGGCTCATCGATCGCGCGTTCCCGGAGAAGGACCGCTGGCAGCTCCGCGTGATCGCGAACAACTGGGGGATCGGCGAGAGGACCCTGAAGATCTGCGGGGACGCGTGCGCCGGCATCTTCTACGGCCTGTTCCCCGTGCCCATCTTCGGCGACACGCAGCACTCGAGCGGCATGGCGGAGATGCTGCGCATCCACCGGACGTACCGTGAGAAGGACGGCCGCCCGCTCGACAGGTACCAGGACCAGTTCTACGTCCAGGGCCACGCGGCGGCGCTCATGTGGCGCAAGGCCGTCGAGCGGGCCATCGATGCCGGCCACGAGAGCCCGACGGGCGAGGACCTGAAGACCGCGCTCGAGGGCTTCCAGAACGTGGTGCTCGACGGGATGACGGCCGGGCCCATCTCGTTCAGCCCGACCGACCATCGACCTCAGGCGAACGAGTCCGTGTACGCGATCAGCGCGAGGGCGGACGCGGGAGGGGTCGTGTTCAGGTTCGTGGATCAGTACTCGATCGAGCTCGATCCGAAGTGGCTCGGCTACTGAGCTCGGCTACGTAGGCCCGGCGAGCCGCCAGAACCCGATCCGCTCGGCGCCCCGGAGGTCCGGGCCGACGGGGCCCTTGCCCCAGAAGTGATCGTCGTAGTTGGGGAGCGTCCATCCCTGGCCATAGGCGCCCATCACGGCGTAGATCACGTCGTCGTCCGGCTGGACCTCTATCGCGGTCGTCACCCACGCCTGGCGCAGCGGCGTCGGCTTCGCGTCGTCGAGCAGGTAGTCCGCGAACATGGCTCCTTCGGTCGTGTCGTCGAACGACTCGGTCGCATAACCGAGCAGGAGGTGCAGGCCGTCGAACGCGCCCGACCACCGGAAGCGCCACGCGCCAGCGTCGTCCTGGAGCGGGCCGCAGGCGGCGACCACCATCCACTCGAGGTTGGAGTTGCCCCAGTGCGCCTCGCTGAAGTGGAGGAATTGGTCGGTCATGGCGCTGCAGAACATGAACCCGAGGCCGTTCGCGTGACCGGTATAGAACGTGAGATCGACCGAGTCCGCGTACGACGCGTCCTGGCCGCCCAGCCTCGGGTCCTTGAAATCGACCTCCCACGCGCGCTGGTCACCCCAGTTGAACCGATCCTCGACGCCGCCCGCCTGGAAGCTCTTCAGCAGCCCGTCGACGTTCGCCGCCGAGTGATCGAGGCCCCCGCAGAGCCCGACCCACTCCGCGCCGACCGCGGCGCGGCCCTCGTTCCCGGGCGACGCGCCGGGCTGCGCGGGCAGCACGGGTGACGCGGCCGGCGCCCCGGACCACGGCGCCGCGCGGGCGAACGAGACCTGCCGCGCCGCGGTCGCGACCAGGCCGTCGGCGTCCGTGACATAGAGAGAGAGCGTCTCCGTCTGCCCGCGAACGCCGGAGTCGCCCGGCGCGATCTGCACCTTCGCGCCGCCAGCGCCCGCGGCGTCCGTCAGGCGAGCCGAGGATACCCACCTGTAAGAGTAGGGAGCAGTCCCCCCGGTGACAGTCGCCTCCGCGGTGCCGATCGCGCCGTCCACGCGCGCCGAGATCGCGGCCCTAGGAGCGTTCATGACGGCCGGCACGATCGCCTTGCGGACGTCCACCGCCTGAGCGCCGATGCCGCGCCGCGCGCTGCACACGTAATGGGGCAGGATCCGCTGCACCTCGCGGGAGAGCGGCGGCGCGTAATAGACGAGCTCCGGCTCGGCCGTGAGCGTCGCGCCGCCGCCCAGCGCGCTGGCGCAGAGCGCGGGCGCCTCGGAGGGCGGGACGATCGCGACGTCCTCGCCGCGCTCGAGCTCGCGCCGCGCGTAGATCAGGTGGGTCACGGCGCCCCCGGCGTCGAACGTCACCCGGACCTTGGCCCCGGGGCCGATCAGCCGGAGCCCCTCGAGCGCGTCCCGGAAGCTCACCTGCGTGTCGAGCTCGGCCCGCGCCACGCGGCGCCCCGCCGCGTCCACCGCCTCGAAGAGCGAGTGGCCCACGGCGACGTCGCGCCCGATCGGCAGGCGCGCGAGATCCAGCGCGGCCCACGCCCGCGCCGCCGCGTCGGGCTCGGGGAGGACGCGGATCGCCGCGAGCGCCTCGAAGTCCATGGCGTCGTCGCCCGGCGAGGTGGCGAAGCCGCGCTCGTCGCGGAACCAGGGCGCCGGCGCGTCGCCTTTCCTCGTCGGCAAGCGCTGGAATCGCGCGCGATCCAGGTAGCGAATCGCGCCGTCGGCCGCCAGGAAGGCGCCCCCGCGGAAGCCCTCCTCCGCGAGCCCGAGCGCGCCGGCGAGCGCGGCCGCCCGCTCCGCGTCGGCGCCGGGGCCGATCACGCGGTAGGCGGGCAGGAAGGTCGCCCTCCTCGCGAAGGGCGCCGTGCCGGACGCACCGTCGCCAGCGCTCTCCGGGCGATCCTCGCGGGCGTCGTGACCGCTGCACGCGGCGGCGCCGACGATCATGACGAGAAAGATGCTCGACATCCCATCCAGCGGTCTCTTCATGAAAGTCCCCTCTTTCCTCCGGTCGCGCGCGGCGCCGCGCGCAACTCCGGAGGAGCGATCTCGCAGGAAGCCTGCGCGCGGCGCTCCCGGCCCGGGGCGCGCGCCCACGCATTGCAGATCCCAAGCCACCTCGGCCCGCGCGGGGCGCGGATCAGGATGAAACCGCGCGAACAGCGGAATTTGCCAGCGAAGCGGAGAGGCGGGGAGATCGTTCGTCTCGCTGTCTCCTCCCGAAACGCAGGCTCGCCGACTCGACAGCTCGGCGCCTCCACGCCGCGTCGACTCCGCGTCTCGCCGCGGACTCCGCCCCTCGCGCTCATGCGCCCTCCGGGAGAGCGTTCCTCCGCAGCCCGCGCCGCGGGCGGCCCGGTCCCGACATCGCGCCCTGGTGAACGGCGCGCCGCCCTCGCCCCGCGCGCCGCAGCAATGGCCGGCGGCCGCCGGGCGGCGCTCCCGGGCGAGGCGCCGGGGAGCGCGCGCCGCGCGCGCGGGCGGCGCAGATTGACCGGCTCGCGCCCGGCTCCTAGGCTGCCGCGCATTCCATGACAGCGCACACGAAGGACGGAGAGGGCGCGCCTCGGGCCGGCGATCGGACGCTCGAGGGGACGGCGGACCCCGGCGCGCGGTTGTTCCTCGACTTCCTCGCCTCGATCCGCCCCCGCATCGAGGAGGCGCTCGAGCGGCGCTGGCGCGACAAGGTGACCGACGTGGAGCGCTACGGCCGCGAGGTCGCGGCCATGGCCCTGGAGGCGAAGAGCCTGACCCTGCGCGGCGGCAAGCGGTTCCGCGCGGGGCTGCTCGTCGCCGCCTACCAGGGCGTCGCGCCGGACGCGCCGCTCGGGCCCGCCATCGACGCCGGCGTCGCGCTCGAGCTGCTCCAGACCTACCTGCTCATCCAGGACGACTGGATCGACGGCGACACCGTCCGGCGGGGCGACCGCACCGCGCACGTCGCGCTGACCGACGTGCTCGGCGACCCGCACCTCGGCGCCTCGTCGGCGATCCTCGCGGGCGATCTCACCTGGGGCTTCGCGCTGAGCGCGCTCGCGGGCGCCGAGGCGCCCCCGGCGACGACGCTCGCGGCCGTGCGGCTGTTCTGCAAGATGCACGAGGACGTCGTGATCGGGCAGCACCTCGACGTGGTCGGGCGGGCCGAGGACGTCGAGCAGATGCACGCGCTCAAGACGGGCAGCTACACGGTGCGCGGCCCGCTCGCGCTCGGCGCCACGCTGGCCGGCGCGCCGGCCGGGACCGTGACGGAGCTCGAGCGGTTCGCGGCGCCGGTGGGCGTCGCCTTCCAGCTCCGCGACGACCTGCTCGGCACCTTCGGCAGCGCCGCCGCGACCGGCAAGCCGGTCGGCAACGACCTGCGCGCCGGCAAGCGCACCGCCGTGCTCGCGGCGGCCGAGGGGCGCCTCGACGCCGCGGGGCGACGCGCCGTCGAGGGCGCGCTCGGCCGCAAGGACGCGAGCGACGAGGCGGTGGCGGCCGCGAGCCTGGCGCTCGAGGCGTGCGGCGCGCGGCGCGCCGTCGAGGAGCGGCTCTCGGCCCTGTGCGGCGAGGCCGAGGTCCTCGGGCGCTCGCTGCCGGTGAGCGCGTCCGCCCGGCAGATCCTGTGCGGGGCGGCGAGCGCGCTCCGGTGGACGGGCGCATGACCGAGGCGCTCGGCCACGCCTCGGGCAAGGTCATCCTGCTCGGCGAGCACGCCGTCGTGTACGGCGCCCCGGCGCTCGCCGCCGGCATCGAGCGCGGCGCCCGGGCGCGGGCGACGCGGTCGTCCAGCGCGAGCGAGCTCTGGCTGGGCGGGGGTGAGCGCGGCGCGGCGCCGGCCGAGGGCGAGGTCGCGCAGGCGTTCGCGGCGCTCCTCGACGCGCTCCCCGGCGCCGGCCCGGTGCGCGTCACCGCGGAGAGCGAGCTGCCGCCCGGCGGAGGCCTGGGCAGCTCGGCGGCGCTCGGGGTCGCGATCGCCCGGGCGGTCGCCGCGCTCGCGCGCGAGACCCCCGTGGCGTCGGTCGCTGCGGAATCGGCCGCCTCGCCCGCGGCGGCCGAGCCGCGCGCGGAGACCGCGCTCGCGCTCGCGCCCGCGTCCCCCGTGCTGGCCGCCGCGGCCGCCTGGGAGCGGGTGTTCCACGGCAACCCGTCGGGCGTCGACACGACGGCGGCGGCCCGCGGCGGGTGCTTCCGCTTCACCCGGGCGCGCGGCGCGACCCCGATCGTCCCGCGCGACGACCTCTGGCTCTGCGTGGGCGCGACGGGCGTGCCGTCGTCCACCCGCAGCATGGTCGACCTCGTGGCGAAGCTCTTCGAGCGCAAGCCCACGCTCGCCGAGAGCTCGATCGCCGGCATCGCCGCGCTCGTGGAGAACGCGGCCCTCGCCGTCGAGGCCGGCGACGCGATCGGCCTGGGCCGGTTGATGGACCTCAACCAGATGCTCCTCGCCGGGATGTTCGTCTCGACCGAGGCGATCGAGGCCCTGTGCAGGCTCGCGCGCGAGGCCGGCGCGCTCGGCGCCAAGCTCACCGGCGCCGGCGGCGGCGGCTCGGTCATCGCGCTGCTGCCGCCCCCTCCGCCCGGCGAGGGCGCCGCCGCGCCCGAGGCCGCCGACCGCGTGCTCGCCGCCTGGCGCGACGCGGGGTACAGCGGCTTCGTGACCCGGGTGAAGGCGGGTGAGACGAGCGTGACGAGCGTGACGACGAGGATGGCCGAGGAGCAAGCATGAGCGCCGTGAGCCGGGCGACCGCGATCGCCCATCCGAACATCGCCCTCGCGAAGTACTGGGGCAAACGGCCCGACGGGCACAACCTGCCCGCCGTCCCGAGCCTCTCGGTGACGCTCGCCGGTATGGCCACGACGACGGAGGTCGCCTTCGACCCCTCGCTCGATCGCGACGAGCTCCACCTCGGCGGCGCGGCGCTGCCGCCCGACGCGGAGGCGACGCGCCGGGTCGCCGGGCTCCTCGACCGGGTCCGCGCCGCCTCGGGCCGGCGCGAGCGCGCCCGCGTGGTCAGCCGCAACGACTTCCCCACCGCCGCGGGCCTCGCCTCGAGCGCGTCCGCGTTCGCCGCGCTCGCGCTCGCCGCGAGCGCCGCCGCGGGCCTGCCCACCGCGCCCGTCCTGGTGAGCGACCTCGCGCGGAAGACCTCGGTCTCGGCCGCGCGCTCCGCCTTCGGCGGCTTCGTCGAGCTCCGCGCCGGGCGCCCCGGCGACGAATCGCTCGCCGCCACGCCGCTCGCGCCGGAGGACCACTGGCCGCTCGCGGTCGTGATCGCGGTGACGCGCGAGGGGCCGAAGGACGTCGGCTCCAGCGACGGCATGCGGCACACGGCGATGACGAGCCCGTACTTCCCTGCCTGGGTCGACGCCGCGCCGTCGCTCTTCGAGGCGGTCCGCGCGGCGGTCGTCGCCCGCGACTTCGCGGCGCTCGGCGCCGCGGCCGAGGCGAGCGCCCTGTGCATGCACGCCTCGAGCATCGCCGCCTCGCCGGGCCTGCTCTACTGGACCGGCGCCACCGTCGAGGTGATCGCCGCGGTGCGGCGGCTCCGCGGCGGGGGCATGCCGGCGTTCTTCACCATCGACGCCGGCCCGCACGTGAAGGTCTTCACGACCCCCGAGGCGCGGGGCGCCGTCGAGCAGGCGCTGCTCGCCGTCCCCGGCGTCCTCCGCACCATCTCGGCCGCCCCGGGCGGCGGCGCCCACCTCGCGCCCCCGGACGGGAGCGCGAGCCCGTGATCGTCCGGGCGCCTGGCAAGCTGGTCCTCTCGGGCTCGTACGCCGTGCTCGAGGGCGCGCCTGCGCTCGTGGCCGCGGTCGATCGGTACGTCCTCGCCGACCCGGCGCGCCCCGCCGACCTCGTCACGGACGAGGTCCAGGCCGCGATCGACGCGGGCGCGCTCGACCAGGCCGTATGGTTCGACGCCTCCGCGCTCCGGTCCGCGCCGGAGCCGCCGACGGGCTCCACCGCGGTCGCGCCGATCGCGGCGAGCCGCAAGCTCGGCCTCGGATCGAGCGCGGCCATCCTCGTCGCGACCCTCGCGGCGCGCGCGGCGGCGGCCGCGACCACGATGGCGGCCGCGGCGGCAGCGGCGGCCGCGGTCGGCCAGCCGATGCCCGCCTGGGACGCCCGCGCGCTCTTCCTCGACGCGCTCGCGGCGCACCGGCGGGCGCAGGGCGGCGGCAGCGGCGTCGACGTCGCGGCGAGCGTCTACGGCGGCGTCCTCTGCTGCCGGCTCGGGCCGGGCGGCGAGCTCGCGGTCGCGCCGCACGCGCTGCCGGGCCGGCTCGCGATCGAGGTCTTCGCCAGCGACGCCGCGGCGCGCACGAGCGACATGCTCGGGCGTGTGCGCGCGCTCGCCGCCCGCGACCCCGCGGCGCACCGCGCGCTGCTCGGCGCGGCCGCCGAGGGGGCGGCCGCCGCCGTGGCTGCCGAGGACACCCGCGCCTTCGTGGCCGCGCTGGATCGCCAGGTCGACGCCCTCGCCGAGCTCGGCGACCGGGCCGGCGCGCCCATTGTCACCCCCGCGCTCAGGTGCCTCCGCCCCGCCGCGACCGCCGAGGGCGCAGCGCTCGCGCCGAGCGGCGCCGGCGGCGGGGACGTCTCGATCTTCGTCGGCCCCGCGACGCCCTCGGCGGCGTTCCTCGAGGCGGCGCGCGCGTCCGGCCTCGATCGCGTGCCGATGTCGCTCGGCGCGCCCGGCGTCCACGTGCTGGACGCAGCCCGTCCGCCCCCCGCGCCGCGCGTCTCCCCCACTTAGCCGCGCCCCCTCGCCGGATCGTGCGCCGCGCGGTGCCGCGGCGCTTGGCACGGACCCCGCTCTGCTCGCTCCGGGCTCCACCGCGGCGCTGCGCCTCGACGGCGCACCGCGGAGCTCCACGGGGTTTCGAGATGCGAAGAGCGGAAAGAGCATGAACTTCGTGGACCTGGCGATGCCGCAGCGCCGCCAGAAAAGCTTTATTTTTCAAGGTGATACCGCCTGGGCGGCCGATGAGCGCGGCGGGCTCCTGGTCCTCCGGGGGCGGGCTCCGCGGGCTGGCCGCCGCCGGCGTGAGCCGCGCGAGCGTGACCTGCGTTCACAGCGCGCTGGCGCGCCGGTGCGGGGGCGCGCGCCCGCGTCGGTCGCCCGGTCGGCTGGCTCGGCGGCGGGGGGTGGTCGACGGGGCGAGGTGGCACGAGGACCAGCGGACGAGGTGAGAGGGGGGACTCCATGACGACGTGCGATCGAGAGCTTTGCCGATTGGAGGATGTGCTTGGCGCGAGCCTGGCCGAGTCGAGGGCGACGCTGGCGGCGTTCGGCGTCCAGGTCGCACCGCTGCGGAGGCGAACCGCGCGCACGTACGTGGGCCGGGTGCTGGTCCACCCGTACAACCTCCTCGTCGTGGGGAGCGCGCTCCTCCTGAGCTTCATCGGCTGGAGCCCGCTGCTCCTGCTGATCGGCCTCGGGGCGGAGCTCCTCATCCTGTGCCTCGTCCCCTGGCGCGGCTACTTCCGCCGCAGCATCGACGCGCAGCTCGACGAGGCCGATCGGGCGGCGTGGTCGAGGGCGCGCGAGTCGCTGATCCGGCAGATGGACATCCGGCACCAGCAGGAGCTCGCGCGGCTCGACCGGCTGATCGACCGTACCCGCGAGAACATCCGGCGGCGCGGCGGCGCCGTCCCGATGCTGCTCGACGACGGCTTCGGCCTGAGCCGGCTGCTGATGAGCTACATCCGCCTCGCGATCGCGCACAAGGCTGGCCAGGAGTCGCTCGCGATGACCAACCACACCGAGCTGATGGAGACGATCCGCGCGCTGGAGGCGGTCCGGAGCACGTCCGCGGGCCGCACGCGCGGGCTGTCGGAGCGGCGGCTCACGATCGCCTACCGGCGCGCCGAGTGCTGGAGCCAGACGCGCGAGGGGCTCGAGGTCGTCTCGCAGAAGCTCGCCGCCATCCTGGAGCTCATCCAGCTCATGCACGAGCAATCGATGACGCCCGTGGACACGCCGTCGACGTGCGCGGAGATCGACCGGTTCATGCGCGAGCTCGACGACCTGGACAACGGCGAGAGCACGCAGCGCGAGCTCGAGGAGCTCGACATGGACATCGATCGAGCGTTCGAGCTCGAGGAGCTCGAGGCGGAGCACAGCCAGCACAGCCGCCCCGCGATGCGCCTTGTCGCGCGCTGACGGCGGGAGGGCGTGAGCTCCGCGCGGTGATCCGGAGAGGCACTGGAGCGACTCACGTGGCTCGTTGGTCCGGGGCCCCGTCCGATCATGCCCCTCCCGCACGGCGACCACCCCCTGATCCGCGCTCCGGGTCATGCAGCTTTCCCGGGTCACCGGAGTCGTGCTCGCGGTTGCAGATGTCTCAGGGGCCGTGAGAGCATCTTGCCACCATGGGTAAGGTCACTGCCCTCCACCTGGACACGATCACCGAGAAATCCGGACACCAGATGACCGGAATGGCGGTGAGCGTGTGCCTGACGCCGGCCGCGCCCAGCCCATTGCCCATCCCCTACCCGACCATGGGCACCGTCGCCGAGGGGATCATCGATCCGTGCATGCGCACGAAGATCGAGGGCGCGAAGATCCTCACGGTCGGCGGCTGCATGAAGGCGTGCCACGGCAACGAGCCCGGCACGCTCAAGGAGGTCGTCAGCCTCAACACGGCCGGGCCCTGCTTCCCGTGGCTCGGCGCGCCGAACGTCCTCATCGAGCTCGGCATGGCCGGCATCACCGGCAGCATGGGCCAGATGAACAAGAGCATCACCGTCGGCGCCGGCGCGAGCGCGAGCAACGCGAGCGGCGGCGGCGGCGGCGGCGGGAGCACGGGCGGCGGCGCCGGGGGGCCGGGCGGCGGCGGGCCGCAGGGCGGGAGCAACAGCGGCGGGGGCGGCGGCGGGAGCAGCCAGGGCGCAGGGCCGCCGAGCCCGCCGGCGCCGCCGGGCGCCGAGGGCCAGGCGGCCGCGGGCCACCCGATCGACGTCGTGACCGGGACGCTGTTCACGATCCCGGCCGTGGACTTCGCGCTCCCCGGGTTCCTGTGGGTGCAGTGGGTCCGCACCTACAGCACCTCGGCCGTGCGCGACCGCTGCGGCCTCGGCTGGGGCTGGTCGCACAGCCTCGCCTGGCGCGCCGAGCGCAGCGGCGATCGCCTCGTCCTCATCGACGATCAGCAGCGCCGCACCGAGATACCGCTGCCCGGGGCCGACGAGGCGTTCCTGCTCCCCCACGGCCGGAAGGTGCTCCGCGACGGCGACGCGCTCGTCGTCGACCTCGACGACGACCTCGTGCGGGTCCTCCGGCCCACCGCGGATCCGAGGTCGTACGCGCTCGTCGAGCTGCGCGATCGCTTCGGCAACGCGGCCCTCCTCGACTGGGACCAGGACGAGATCGTCGCCATCACGGACTCTGTCGGCCGCCGCGCGGCGCTCTCCCGCGAGGGGAACCTGCGGATCTGGAACGTCTCCGTCACCGACGCCGACGGCAAGGAGCACCGGCGGCGCCTCGTGACCTACGAGCTCGACGGGCGGGGCGATCTCGTCCGGGTCATCGACGCGGGCGGCGCGGAGACCCGGTTCAGCTACGACGACGAGCACTACCTGCTCTCGGAGACGCGTCCCGACGGTGTCGTCTTCCACTTCGTGTACCAGGACGTGGGCGGCGAGCAGCGCTGCGTCGAGACCTGGGGTGAGCTGCCCGGCGCCGACATCCTCGCCGCGCTCGGCGACCCCGACGCGCACGCGGCCGGCGGCCCCCGCGGCGTCTTCCACACGCGCATCGCGTACGGGCCCGGGCCTCACCAGGCCGCCGTCACCGACGCGCTCGGCCACGTGCACCGCTACGAGGGCAACGCGCTGGGCCTCGTCGAGCGCTACGTCGACCCGCGCGGCTACGCGATGCTCTTCCGGTACGACGCGGTCGGGCGGCTCGTCGCGGTCACCGACGGCGCCGGCGTCACGCAGCGGCGCCATTACGACGCATCCGGCCGGCTGGCGTCCCTGAGCGACAGCAGCGGCACGATCCGGTACCAGATCGACGCGGAGCGACAGGGGGTCACCACCATCGCCCCGAACGGCGCCCGCTCCACCGCGCTGCGCAAGCAGGGGCGGGTCATCGAGCTCGAGGACGCGCGCGGCAAGACGACCGCCGAGTACAACGCGCGCGGCAAGAACACGAAGATCACGTACCCGAACGGCCTCGCGGACACGCTCGAGTACGACGCGCACGGCAACCTGGTCCGCTACGCCCAGGGAGAGCGCGTGTGGACCTACGTCTACGATCTCCTGGGCATGCCGGTGCGCATCGAGTCGCCGGGCGGCGCGGCGACCACGCTCGAGTACGACTCGTCCGGGAACGTCGTCGGCGTCGTCGGGCCGAGCGGGCAGCGCACCGAGCACGCGTTCGACGGGCTCAGGCTGTGCACCGCGACCTCGTACCCCGGCGGCGGTCGCGCGCGCTATCGCCACGTGGCCGGCGCGCTCGTCGAGCAGGCGCTGCCGGACGGCTCGCGGTGGCTCATGGGGTACGACGCGCTCCTCCGGCTGCGCTGGATCCAGAACGCGGCGGGCGAGCGGAGCACGTTCGTCTACGACCCGTCCGGCAACCTCGTCCGCGAGACGACGTTCACCGGGCTCCAGTACCGCTACGAGTACGACGGCGCGGACCGGCTCGTGTCGGTCCTCCGGCCCGACGAGTCGCTCGTGCGGCTCGCGCGCGACGGCGCGGGCAACGTGGTCGCGCGGGAGTACTCCTCCGGCCTCGTCGAGCGCTTCGAGTACGACCCCCTCGGGCGCGTCGTGCGCGCGACGAACGGCGCCTGCACGACCGAGCTCGCGTACGACGATCGCGGCGCGATCCTCCGCGACACCCAGACCTGCGGCGGCTTCAAGTTCGCCACGAGCTACGACTACGACGAGGGCGGCAAGCTCGTGGGGCGCAGGTACTCCTCCGGCTGGCGCGTGGCGCTGGAGCACGACGTCCACGGGCGGGTCACGGCGATGGGCGTCGGCCAGCCGGACGCCGCCGAGCGCTTCGTCTTCGAGCGCGACGCGCAGGACGGCGAGCGCGCCCGCCGGCGCGAGGGCGGGATCGGGGCCATCTTGACCCGGCGCAACGCCGAGGGCTTCCCCGTCGAGATCCAGGTCGAGGGCGCCCCGGGCGAGGTCGTCCGGGCGCGCGCCTACCGCTGGCACCCGGTCGGGGCGCTGGACGCCGTCGTCGACTCCGAGCGCGGCGAGCGCCGCTACGAGCTGGACGCGCACGGGCGGCCCGTGGAGGCGCGCGGGCTCGGCGTGACCGAGGCGTTCTCCTTCTCGCCCCATGGCACCGCGATGCCGCGCGGCGAAGGCTCGGTCGGCGCCGGCGGGCGGCCGCTCGCGGTGGGAGAGCAGACCCTCTACTGGGACCGCCTCGGCCGGCTGGCGGGCCGGGACGCGCCCGACCCGAAGCGCACGTGGCGCTACGCGTTCGACGACAACGATCGGCTCACGGAGGCGGTGCGCGGCGACGGGCTGAGGGTCCAGTACATCTACGACGCGCTCGGCCGCCGCGTGGCCGAGATCGTCGGCCAGGGGAGCACCTGGTTCGGCTGGGACGGCGACAGCATCGTCGAGGAGCGCACCTCGAGCGGGCAGATCACGCGCCGTGTCTTCGACACGCCGGGCCACGTGCCGCTGCTCGAGTCCCAGGGCGCCGCGAGCTTCCGCCTCGTGGCGACGGACGCCGCCGGGACGCCGTGGCTCTACCTCGACGCCGCCGGCCAGGTCACCGAGATCGATCTGACCACCTGGGGCGAGGTCGCGCACAGGCGCGGCGAGCCGGGCGCGCTCCGCTTCGCCGGGCAGCGCGCCGACGAGCTCACCGGGCTCCACTACAACCGGTTCCGCTACTACGCGCCCGACCTGCGCGTGTTCATCACGCCGGATCCGATCGGCCTGTCGGGCTCGGTGCAGGAGATCGGCTTCGTCCCGAACCCGACGCTGTTCATCGACCCGCTCGGGCTGCTCACGATCATCACGGCCTCGAACGATCCCAAGCTCCACAGCGCGTACTACTCGCAGTACGCGACCAAGTACCCGGGCGCGACGATTCTCAAGCCCAACCAGGTCGTCCCCGGCAGCCTCAAGGGCGAGACCGATGTCGTCATCGACACCCACGGCTGGCCTGGCAGCGTCGAGTGGGCGGGGAAGAAGATCTCGGGGGCCGAGCTCGCGGACAAGCTGAACGCCGCGGGCTTCAACGGGAAGACGCCCGGGACGCGCGTGGACGTCGTCACGTGCAACGGCGGGACGAAGCCGAGCCTCTTCGGCCGGAGCGTCGCGCAGGCGGTGGCCGATCGGACTGGAGCGACGACGTCGGGCGCGACCGCGGTGGGCGCGCCAGGCGCTTCCGCCGCCGAGCGGGCCAACGCGGGGAAGTCGGGGCTGGTCAGCGGGATGCCCACCGGCCTCGGGTCCGGCAACGCCCCGGGCGGCCTGCACGTCAACGGCGGCGGCCACCTGATCACCGACGTCAAGCCGCGCTGGTACACGTTCGGGCAGTGACGGGCGGCGGCCCGCCGGTCAGGGCGCGGCGGCGGTCGCGCCCTCCGGCGCGTCCAGCGCCTCGATCCAGGCCGCGAGCCGCACCTCGTCCCTCGACGGCCCGCCCAGGACCACGACGAGGAACGGGCCGTCACAGACGAAGTAGCGGTCGTACATGTCGCCGCGCCCGAGGGTGATCGGCCCGGGCTCGCTCGGCGCGAGCGCGTCGCCGTCGAGGCGGAAGCGAACCGCATGGCGGGCGTCGCCGAGCGGAGGACCGTCGCCGTCTGCGAGCGGCATGCCGATGAGCTCGTCGTGGACGCGGACCGCGCACAGATCGAGCGGGGGGATCTTCAGCGCGCAGTCGCGATCGAACGGCTTCGCGCCGAGCCACCTCCGCAGCCAGCTCCGCGGCTTGCGCGCCATCGCGACGACCTGCGCGACGGCGGCCTCGAGCGTCTCGGGGCGCGGGCACCGCGCGACGACGACCCGCTCCTCACCCCTGGCCTCGAGCGCGATCACGAAGTCGTCCGGGCCTCGGTGGTGGTGCACCTCCACCTGCGCCGCGGCCCTCGACCACGTCGCGTCGTCGACATCCCTCCACAGCCCGAAGCACGGCAGGACGCGCTCGCCGAAGAGGACGCCCTCGCGCCGGCTCGCGAAGGGCGACGGGAACGACGGGCGCACGAACGAGAACGCGTACGCGCCGGGGGCGTCGCCGGGCGCGCTCTCCGGCAGGGCGCCGTCAGGAACGGGGCCGAACCTGCGCGCGATCTCCTGCCGCAGCTCCAGGAGCGACGCCTCTCCCCGGACGACGCGCCCGACCGACCAGGGCACGCCGGCGGCACGCGGCACGGCGGCCGCCTTGCCCCCCCGCTCCTCCAGGGGGAAATCCGGCGAGAAGATCACGTTCTGCTCGGGCGCGACGGGGGACGACAGCGACGGCACGAGCACGGTCGCACGGCTCATCGTGGGCATGGGGTCACCTTGTAGCGCACGTCGAGGTGTTCCCGGTCAGGCACGGGGTGTATACCGCTCTCCTCCGCCCTCCCCGGGCCCGCGCCGACCGTGGATCGAGACATGCCGCTGCCCGAGTTCCTCCCCGCGTTGCTCCGTCCGGAGCTCGCCGAGCTCCACGCCTACACCCCGGTCGCGGGTCATTTCCCGGTGCGCCTCGACGCGAACGAGAGCCCGCCGCTGCTCTCGGCCGAGGCGCGCGCCGCGCTCCAGCGCGCCGCGGCGCCCGAGGACTGGGGCCGCTACCCCGACGCGCGCCTCGTCGAGCTCCGCGAGGCGATCGCGGCCCGCTGCGGCGTCGACCCCGACGAGATCCTGGCCGGCGTCGGCTCCGACGAGGTGATCTCGATGGTGCTCACCGCGCTCGGCCGCCCGCGGCAAGGCGCGGACGCGGCGAGCGTCGTGTCCGTGAGCCCCACCTTCGTCATGTACAAGCTGAGCGCGCGCGCCCGCGGCATGCGCGCCGTCGAGGTCCCGCTCGACGCCGGCTGGGATCTCGACGTCGCCGCCCTCGCGCGCGCCGTCGCGTTCGCGCGGCCCAACGTCGTCTTCATCGCCTCGCCGAACAACCCGACGGGCGCGCTCATGTCGGAGGACCGGCTCGAGGCGGTCATCGCCGCGGCGAGGGACGCCCTGGTGATCGTCGACGAGGCGTACATCGACTTCGCCCCGCGCGACCAGCTCGCGCTCTGGCGCAGGCACCCGAACGTCGCCGTGCTGCGGACGCTCTCGAAGATCGGCCTCGCGTCGCTGCGCGTCGGCTGGCTCATCGGCGCGCGGGAGCTCGTGGCCGAGCTCGACAAGGTGCGCCAGCCCTACAACATCCCGGTGCCGTCGCAGCGCGCGGCCACCTTCGCGCTGCGCGAGCTCGACGGCGAGCTCCGCCATGTCGCGGCGACCGTGACGGCCGAGCGCGAGCGGCTCGCGCGCGGGCTGACCGACCTCGGCCTCTCGGTCGCGCCGAGCCACGCGAACTTCCTCTGGGTCGGCACGCGCCGCCCTGCCGGCGATGTGTTCGACGCCCTCGCGGCCCGCGGCGTCCTCGTGCGCAGCTTCCACGCGGCGGGCGGGCGCCTCGCGCACCGGCTCCGGATCACCGTCGGCCTCCGCGAGGAAAACGATCGCCTCCTCGCCGAGATCGCCGCGTGCGCGTAGCCCTCCCTGGCCGAGATCGCCCCCTGCGCGCGGCCCTTCGCCGCGCGGCGGAGCGGCTGTCGCCGGTCGCGTGCGTCGCGCTGCTCGCGGCCTTCGCCGGGTGCGCCGCGCCCCGGGTCGCTCGCTCGGTGGACGGCCAGATCCTCGTGGGCCGCCACATCGACGCGCGCTCGTACGCGCTGTACGCCATCGGCGCCGAGGCCGAGGCGCGCGGCGATCTCGCGACGGCTCTCCAGGCCTACGAGCTGGCGGAGGAGAGCGACCCCGACAGCGCGGACATCTGGACCCGCATCGGGGCTGTCCGCTGCCGCCTCGGCCAGCAGGCGGCCGCGGACGACGCGTTCGCCCGCGCCCGCGCGATCGACCCCGACTACGAGCCGGCCCACCGCGAGCACGCGCGCTGCGATCTCTCCGCGGGCCGGCTGGAGGCGGCGCTCGGGCGTGTCGAGCGGGCGATCCAGCTCGATCCCGAGCGCGACGACGGCCTCCTGCTCCGGGCCGAGATCCTGCGGCGGCTCGGCCGGACCGACGACGCGCGCCGCGCGCTGCGGGCGCTGCTCGTGCGCCGCCCCCGGTCGGCGGACGCGTGGCGCGCCCTCCACGCGACCGCCGTGATGTCCGGCGATCGCGCGTCGGCCGAGCAGGCAGCGCGGCGCCTGCGCGAGCTCGCCCCGCCCGGCGTCGCCGCCGGGCGGCCGCCGCCTTCACCGGGACCGCTGGCCGAGCTCGACGAGGCGCTCGTCCTCGGGCAGCTCCGTCGCGCCCGTCGCCTCGCGCGCGACGCGGACCTGCCGCCCGCCGAGGTCGCGGTGCGCGCGGCCGCCCTAGGCCGCGCCGGCGAGGCCCGCGAGCAGGCCGAGCTCGTCTCGGGGGCCGATCCGGCGAGCGCCTCGGCGCTCGTGGCGCTCGCGGTGGCGGCCGATCTGACCGGCGACCTCGACGCGCTGACCCGGGCCACCGACGCGCTCCACGCCGCCGCGGCGGGCAGCGGCCCGGCGGTTCCCCCCTCGCCGCTCGCGCGGCTCCTCTTTGCCGAGCTGCTCTTCCGTCGGGTCGGCCGGGACGCCGCGCTCACCTGGCTCGGCCCGCTGCCGCCGCCCGGCGCCGGGGATCCGCTCTCCCGGGAGGTCGCGCAGCGCGTCCAGCGCGAGCTGGCGGTCGGCGCGCCCGCGGCGCGCTGACGCGTGCCTCAGGGCGAGGGCGTTCTTGCGCCCTTCTTCTCGGTGTACTTCGCGAGATCGAAGGTGAGCTCGAAATCGAGCGTGTTGTCGCCCTCCTTGATCTCGATCTCCTTCTTCACGTCCTGATCGATGGCTGGCAGGAGGGCGGCCGTGAGCACCTTGCCCACGGGGATGTTCTTGATCTCGAACTGGCCGTCGAGGCCGGTCACGTCGTGGGTCGCGAACTTGAGCACGAAGACCTCTGATTTGAGGAACGGCTTCGGCATCTTGTCCACGAGGTGGTAGTAGCCCGGCTGCGGCGGGTGGAACTTCACCGCCTCGCCCTGCGGCATGGCGACGAGGACGGCCATGAAGGGGGCGCCCTCGAGGTTCGGCATGTACGACTCCAGCGGGTCGAGGTTCGCGACCTCGAGCCGCTGTCCGAAGGTCATGGCCACGGTGCGGCTCGAGAACGCGCACCCGTGGATGGTCACCTTCTCGGCCTCCTCGCGCTCGGGCACGTAGCCGCTGTAGTTGACGACGGTGACGAGCGCGTCCGCGAGCGCGTTCTGCTGCCCGACCCGGAACAGCCGCCCGTAGGTGGCCGCGGCCTCGCCGCATTTGCCGACCGGGAAGCTGAGCCTCGCGTCCGGCGGCGGATCGCCCTTGATGGTGACCCGTCCCCGCAGCGTCCCCGTGGGTCCGCTGTACGGCTCTCGCCGCTTCGGGTTCATCACCTTGAGGACGCTCTCCGACGTCAGCGAGATGTCGGACGCCGGCATCGCGCTCGCCGCCGCCGCGGCGCTCCCCGCCGCCGCGGCGCTCCCCGCCGCCGCGGGCGCCGCGCTCCCCGCCGCCGCGGGCGCTGCGCTCGCCGCCGGCGCCGCGCTCCCCGCGGGCGCGCCTCCGGTCGTGTTGCCGCTCTGGCACCCGATCGCCCCGAGCAGCGCGACGCCCGCCACCTGCATCCGCCAGTTGCCTGCTGTCCTCTGCATGTTCTCGCCGCCTCGCATCGGCGCCGACTTTAGCAACTTGCGCGCCCCGCGCAGCAGCGCGCGATCGCCGCAAGCGACGACGCCACCGTCGCAAGCGGCGGTGGCGTCATCGCCATACGAGTTGGCAGCCCGGCGATACCGCCGGGCGGTCCGCTTTGCTCAGTGGGAAGCGAGAACCGCGCGGACGGCGATGCCCAGGGAGGTCGTCGGCCAGATACCGAGGACCATCACCAGCACGGCGGACAGGACGAGGGCCGCGTTGACGTAGCCCGAGCGCATCGGCCGGGCGATCGGCGCGCCCGGCGCCGGCTCGCGCATGTACATGTACACGAGCACCCGCAGGTAATAGTAGGCCGACAGCACGCTGTTGAGCAGCAGCGCCACGGACAGCGTGTACAGCTCGGCGCCCATCGCCGCCTTGACGATGTACAGCTTGCCGAAGAAGCCCGCGGTCGGCGGCACGCCCGCCAGCGAGAGCAGGAACAGCGAGAACGCGAGCGCCGCCACGGGGTGCCGCTTGCCGATGCCGGCGAGATCCTCGTAGCTCACCGCCTCGGCGCCGCGGCTGCCGCAGAGGATGAGCGTGCCGAAGGCGCCGACCGTCGAGACCGTGTAGGCGAGCAGGTAGAACATCACGCTCGCCTGCGCGTCCTCGCTCGACCGCACCGCCGCCGCCACGCCGACGAGCAGGTAGCCGGCGTGGGCGATGCTCGAGTAGGCGAGCATCCGCTTCACCGACTCCTGCCGGCCCGCGATGAGGTTCGCCACCGTCATCGTGAGCAGCGCCATCACCGCCACCGCCGGCGGCCAGCCCGCCGCCCACGACGAGAGCGCCGGGCCGCCGAACGCGCCGAGCAGCACGCGCAGCAGCGTCGCGAACGCCGCGCCCTTCACCGCCACCGCCATGAACGTGGTGGCCGGCGTCGGGGCGCCCTCGTACGCGTCGGGCGTCCACATGTGGAACGGCACCGCGCTCACCTTGAACGCGAGCCCGACCAGCATCAGCGCCGCCCCGATGAGCAGCAGCGCCGGGTTCGGCGCCTTGTCCCCCGTCGCGGCCGCGATGGTGTCGCGGATCCCGGCGAGGTCGGTGTGCCCCGTCGCCCCGTAGATCAGCGCGCCGCCGTAGAGCAGCAGCGCCGCCGCGAACGAGCCGAGCAGGAAGTACTTGATCGCCGCCTCGCTGCTCCGCGGCGACGTCCGGCGGAAGCCGGTCAGCGCGTAGGCCCCGAGCGACATCGTCTCCAGCCCGAGGAACAGCGTCAGCAGGTCCCCCGCGCCGGCGAGGATGATCGCGCCGACCGTCGAGAAGGTCAGCAGCGGGTAGAACTCCCCGCGGTCGAGCCGGTGCTCCGGGAGGTACCCCCCCGCGAGCAGCGCCGCCAGCGCGCCGCCGAGGCAGAGGACGAACGAGAAGAACAGCGTGAAGCGGTCGATGATCAGGTAGGGGGCGAGCGCGTCGACCCCGTCGAGCGTCTCGGGGCCGACGAACCCGACCGCGCCCGAGAACACCGCCCCGGCGAGGAGCGTGATCGCGGTCCCGAGCGCGATGTCGGACGAGGGGCCCGAGAGGCGGTCGTGCGACTCCTCGCGGCGGTGCGAGAACGCCTCCGCGAGCATCAGCAGCGTCCCGCCGAGCGTGATCACGAGCAGCGGCGAGACGGCGAGGAAGATCCCGTAGCTCATCGCGCCGCCTCCTCCCCGCGCGCCGCGACCTTGCCGTCGGTCTGACGGTCGCGACGATCGCTCCGGGCCTGCTCGTCCCCGCCCGCCCCCGGCGCGCCCTCACCGGGCCGCAGCACGGGCGCCCCCTTGAGGAACGCGGGGGAGAACGTGTCCTCGGGCAGGAGCTTCGCGTTCCGTTCGTCCGCGAAGAGGATCGCCTGCCCGGAGACGACCTTGAACTGGTTGTAGGTAAACAGGACCGACTCCTTCATCCGATCGAGGAAGATCGCAGGGAACAGGCCGATCACGAAGATCATCAGGACCAGCGGCGCGAGCGCGAGCGCCTCGCGGGGCGTGACGTCGGGCAGGTGCTTGTTCTTCGGGTTCGTGAGCGGCCCGAAGAACATCTTCTGCACGACGCTCAGCATGTAGACGGCGGCGAGGATGACGCCCGCCGCGGCGCCCACCGTGTGGATCCCGCTGAACGTCCCGAGGCGCTCGGAGGCGTACGTGCCCATGATGATCATGAACTCGCCGATGAACCCGTTCGTGCCGGGCACGCCGACGGAGGCGAACGTCACGATCAGGAAGAGCGTCGCGTAGACCGGCATCACCTTGGCGAGGCCGCCGAACTCGGAGACCTGCCGGGTGTGGCGCCGGTCGTAGATCACGCCGACCAGGAGGAAGAGCGCGCCGGTGGAGACGCCGTGGTTCACCATCTGGAGCACCGCGCCCTGGATCCCGCTCGGCGTCACGCCGAAGAGCCCCAGCATCACGTAGCCCAGGTGGGCGACCGACGAGTACGCCACGAGGCGCTTCACGTCGGACTGCTTCCAGGCGACGAGCGCGCCGTAGATCACGCCGCCGAGGATCGCGATGCCCGCGAGGTTCGCCGCCAGGCTGGAGGCCGGCCCGGGGAAGAGCCCCATCGAGAAGCGCAGGTACGCGTACGTCCCGATCTTCAGCATGACCGCGGCCAGGATCACCGAGCCGCCGGTCGGCGCCTGCACGTGGGCGTCCGGCAGCCACGTGTGCACCGGCCACATCGGCACCTTGATGAAGAACGCGATCGAGAACGCCCAGAAGCAGAGCATCTGGGTGCTGCGCGGCAGCACCACGCGCGAGAGGGCGAGGTAGTCGAACGTGTAGGCGCCCGTGAGCTTCTGGTTCGCCCACACGAGGTACACGATGCCCGCGAGCATCAGCATCGAGCCCGCCATCGTGTAGATGAAGAGCTTGACCGCGGCCTTGATCTTCTCGACGCCGCCCCAGATGCCGATCATCACGAACATCGGCACCAGCATCAGCTCCCAGAAGAGGAAGAACAGGAACAGGTCGAGCGCGACGAAGGCGCCGAGCATCGCCCCCTGCAGGAACAGGAGGCAGAAGCAGAGCTCCTTGATCCGGCTCTTGATCGAGCCGAACGACGCGTACGCCGCGATCGGCGCGATGAACGTCGTGAGCAGGACGAGCCAGAGGCTGATCCCGTCGATCGCGACGTGCCACCGGATGCCGAGCGACGGGATCCACTCCTTGATCGACTGGAAGTGCCAGCCCGCCGTCATCGGCACGCTGAGCAGCCAGAGCGACGCCAGGAAGCCCGCGCCGAGCACCGCGAGCGTGAAGCCCCGGAGCAGCGAGAGCATCTGCCGCGGCACGAACAGCACCGCCGCGGCGCCCACGAACGGCAGGGCGATCAGCACGTTGAGGAGCGACGACCACTCCCCGGACGTGTCCACCGCGGCGGCCGGCGCGTCCGATGGCCAGAGCCACTGCACGCCGAGGACGGTGAGCGCCGCGACGAGCCCGAGGCCGACCCGCTGCCACGCGGTGTACCCGCCGGCGTGGGCCGCGCCGTGAGCGTGGTCGTCGCCGTGGTGGTCGTCGTCGCCGTGGTGATCGTGACCGCCGTGGTGGTCGTCATCCCCATGGGCGCCGTCGCCCGCGTGGGCGCCGTGCCCGTCGCCGCGCGGCAGGAGCGCTCCGACGACGCCAGCGGCGAGCGCCGGCCAGGTTTGGGTTACGAGGTCGAGCGCGCTCATCGCAGGCCTTTCGTCTGCTCCGCCGGGGTCGTCCCCGGGGCGGGCGTGGCACCGTTCGGGACCAGCATAGTGGTCGGGTCGGTGGGGTTCTTGCGGCCCTGCGGCCTGGAGAACGAGAAGGTCTCGGTCGCCTCGCGGTCGAAGGCGTTGCGCACGCGGAGCACGACGTCCTTCGTCTCGCCCGGCTCGACCTTCACCGTGACGTCGGTGGCCTCGGAGAAGTCACCCGACTGCAGGCCGGGCGCCTCCCAGCGGTACCGGTAGCCGAGCCCCGGCGCCGCCGAGAGCCTCACCTCGCCCGACCGGCGCAGATCGGCGTCGTCGACGTGCGCGTCGGCGTGCGGCTTGACCATGAACCAGCCGACGCCGGCGAGGCCGATGACCATCGACGCGGCGTACACCTGCACGCGGCCCGTCTGGAGCGCGCGCAGCACCGTGCCGAAGAACCCGACCACCGCGGCGGAGAGCTTCGCGATGACGCCATCGATGATCCACTTGTCCGCCATCGTGAAGATGTCGGCCAGGGCGTCGACCATGCCCACGACCGTGGCGTTGTAGAGCTCGTCGATCCGCCACTTGTCGTAGATGAGCCCGTGCAGCCGCGGGAACTGCTGGGCGAAGCGCCGCTCGGGCTCGCCGCGCCGGTTCCAGTACACGAGCATCGCCAGGCCGATGCCGGCGAAGCACGCCGCCACGCCGGGCAGCATCATCGCCCACATCAGCCCCTTCGCAGACTCGCGCTCCACCACCGCGCGCGACGTCATCGAGAACACCGGCTCGAGCAGGTGCGCGAGCGGCGCGAACGCGTGCGAGTGGGTGAGGTGCACGAGCGGCTCCGCCATCAGGAAGCCGGCGAAGACCGACAGCGCCCCGAGCACGATGAGCGGGATCGTCATCGGCAGCGGCGACTCGTGCGGCACCGGCCCCTCGAGCTTCTCGCCCGGCGCGTGCGCGTGGTGATCGTCGTGGTGGCCGTGCGGGTGCGGATCCTTCCAGCCGCGCACGATCGTCCAGCCGCGGAACTCGCCGTGGAACGTCAGGAAGTACGCGCGGAACATGTAAAAGGCGGTCATCGTCGCGGCGATGATGCCGACGGTGTAGATCGCCGGGCCGAGCCAGTCGGGCCACTGCCACACCGGCTGCCCGCGCGTCGAGACCGACTCGATCCGGCTGGAGAAGGCGCGCCACAGGATCTCGTCCTTCGACCAGAACCCGGCGAACCCGGGGAAGCCCGCGATCGAGAGGCACGCGAGGAGGAAGGTCCAGCGCGTCAGGGGCATGTACTCCCTGAGGCCGCCCATGTTCCGCATGTCCTGCGACTGGTCGGTGTCGTGGATGCGCGCGTGCATCGCGTGGATCACCGAGCCGGCGCCGAGGAAGAGGCAGGCCTTGAAGAAGGCGTGCGTGAGGACGTGGAAGAAGCCGGCCGCGAACGCGCCGACGCCCACGCCGATGAACATGAACCCGAGCTGGCTCACCGTGGAGTAGGCGAGCACCTTCTTCAGGTCGTTCTGGAAGAGCCCGATCGAGGCCGCGAAGATCGCCGTGAGCACGCCGGTCACCGCGACCACCGCCATGGCGAACGGCGACAGGACGAACACCGCCGAGAGCCGGGCCACGAGGTAGACGCCCGCGGTCACCATCGTCGCGGCGTGGATGAGCGCGGAGACCGGCGTCGGGCCGGCCATCGCGTCCGGCAGCCAGACGTAGAGCGGGATCTGCGCGCTCTTGCCGGCGCAGCCGAGGAACAGCGCGAGCCCGATCAGCGTCGAGGCGTACACGAGCACCGGCTGCGACGGGACGATGAAGCTCAGGAAGCCCGGCACCGTGTCGGCCGACATGTTGCCGATCGGCCAGACCTTCACCGCGGACAGCAGGTTGCCCGCGTTCGCGGCGATGCCGTCGAAGTTCAGGGTGCCCGAGTAGTAGGCGAGCATGGCCATCGCGACGAGGAGGCCGAAGTCGCCGATGCGGTTGACGACGAACGCCTTCTTGCCCGCGCTCGCGTTCTTGTCGTCCTTGAACCAGAACCCGATGAGCAGGTAGCTGCACATGCCGACGCCCTCCCACCCCACGAAGAGGACGGCGAGGTTGTCGGCCATGATCAGCACGAGCATCGAGAAGCAGAACAGGTTCAGGTACGCGAAGAACCGGTAGTAGCCCGGGTCCTCGCGCATGTACGCGGACGAGTAGAGGTGGATGAGGAAGCCGACGCCGGTGACGACGAGGATCATCGTCCCGCTCAGGCCGTCGACGCTGAAGGCCACGTCGATCGGGATCGACTGGCCCATCCGGCCCGTGATCGAGAACCAGCGCCAGGCCGTCCAGCTCAGCTTGCCGCCCTCGTGCGGGAGCATGAGGAACGTCGTCACGGCCGCCAGGAAGGCGCCGCCGAGCGCGGCGAGCGCCATCAGCCGGACCGCGTCCTTGCCGAGCCGCTTGCCGAACAGGCCGTTCACGAACGCGCCGAGCGCCGGCAGGCCGAGCACCACCGCGAGCAGCGCGAACTCGGACGCGGGGAATAAGACTCTCAGGGCTTCCACGCTAACTCCTCAGGAGATCGGCGTCGTCCGAGCGCATCGTCTTCCGGATGCGGTAGAACGCGAGCACGATCGCGAGACCCACGGCGGCTTCCGCCGCCGCGATGGCGATGACGAAGAAAGTGAAGATCTGCCCGGCGTGATCCTGCGGGTGCACCCGGTTGTACGAGACGAGCGTGAGGTTCACGGCGTTGAGCATCAGCTCGATGCTCATCAGCAGGACCAGGAGGTTCCTGCGCAGCAGGAAGCCCACCGACCCGATCGCGAACAGCACCGCCGCGACCACGAGGTAGTACTCGATGGGGACGGAGATCATGACTTCGGCTCCTTCGTCGACAGGGTGAAGTGGCCCGTGAGGGCGCCCGGCTGCGCGTCCGGCGTCGCGACGTCCCGCACCGGGACCTGATCGCGCGGATCCGGCGACGCGGGCGCGGCCGGCAGCAGCGTGGGATCGACCTGCTTGCCGCGGGCGACGGCGACGGCGCCGATCACGGCGACGAGGAGCAGCGCGCCCGAGAGCTCGAAGGGCACGATCCCCTTCGTGAAGAGCTCGTGCCCGAGCGCGTCGATCGTCCCGAGCGACTCGGGGGCGGGCGGCAGGGCCGTGACGCCGGGCTTGCCGGCGCTCGCCGTGAGGACCAGCGCGCCCAGGGCGCCGACGGTGAAGACGCCGGCGCCGATGTAGCGCGGCACCGCCGTGCGCGCGTCGCGCGGCGACGTCGCCGACGGGCCGAGGAGCATGATCACGAAGAGGAAGAGGATGACGACCGCGCCCGCGTACACGAGGATCTGGATCGCGGCGAGGAACTCCGCGGCCAGCATCAGGTAGAGGCCCGCGATGCCGACGATCGACGTGAGCAGCCCCATCGCGCCGCGGATCGGGTTCCGCGCCGCGACCGTGGCCAGGCCGCCGAGGAGGACCAGCAGCGACGCCAGCCCGAAGAAGGCGAATTCGAAGATTTTCACGGCGAGAGCACCCCTGTCGACGACCGGCCCTTGGTCTGTATGTACGCCTCGAACTCCTTGCGGAACTTCCGCAGGAAGCCGAGCGCGGGCATCGCCGTTCCCTCGCCGAAGGCGCAGATGGTGTTGCCCATGATGTTGTCGGCGATCTCGTGCAGCCGATCGAGCTCCTCGATCGTCCCCTCTCCGTGCACGATGCGGTCGAGGATCCGGTGGATCCACGCGCTGCCCTCGCGGCACGGCGTGCACTGGCCGCACGACTCGTGGCGGTAGAAGCGCATCAGGTTGTGCATCGCGAGGACGGGGCACGCCTTGTCGCTGAGCACGATGGCGCAGCAGGTCCCGAGCATCGTCCCGAGCGCGCGGAACGTATCCACGCCGAGCGGCACGTCGAGCACGCTCTGGCCGTGCCACGGGTGGAGCGGCGACTTGTCGCTCGGCGCGTTCACGACCTCGTCGGCGCGCAGGATCGGGCACGACGAGCCGCCCGGGATGACCGCGAGCAGGTTGCCGTGCTTCACGCCGCCGGCGAAGTCGTAGATCATCTCGCGCAGCGTCACGCCGACGCACGCCTCGAAGATCCCCGGGTTGTTCACGTGGCCGCTCACGCCGAAGAGGCGACAGCCGCCGTCCTTCAGGTGGTGCAGCGCGGAGAGCTTCGAGAAGTTGTCGCCGCCGAGCTCGAGCGCCGTCGGAACCGCGGCGATCGTCTCGAGGTTGTTCACGGTGGTCGGCATCCCGAACGCGCCGAACTGCGCGGGGAACGGCGGCTTGAGCCGCGGCTCGCCGCGCTTGCCCTCGAGCGAGTTGAGCAGCGACGTCTCCTCGCCGCAGATGTAGGCGCCGGCGCCCGTGTGGACGTAGACCTCGACGGGGTAGTCGATCCCGAACGGGCGCTTGCCGAGGTAGCCCTTGGCGCGCGCCTCCTCGATGGCCTCCCAGAGCCGCGCCTTCGAGAGGTGCAGCTCGTCGCGCACGTAGATGTACGCGGCGTGGGCGCCGATCCCGAAGCAGCCGATGATGCACCCCTCGACGACCGAGTGGGGGTTCTTCTCCATCAGCGTCCGGTCCTTGAACGTCCCGGGCTCGCCCTCGTCGGCGTTGATGACGAGGTAGTGCGGCCGCTCGGGCTTCGGGGGCCACGGCATGAAGCTCCACTTCACGCCCATGGCGAAGCCGGCGCCGCCGCGGCCGCGGATGTTGGCCGCCTTCATCTCCTCGACGAGCGCCTCGCGCGTCATCCCGAGGGCGCGCTTCGCCTGCTGGTAGCCGCCGCCCTTCTCGTACACGGCCAGCTTGTGGCCGTCGGGCTTGTCGTAGTTCTTGGTCAGGTAGCGCGTCAGCCGGAGCATCTCGTCACCTCGTCAACCGATCGAGGATCGCGTCCACCTTCTCGAGCGTCAGGCCCTCGTGGTAGTCGCGATCGACCTGCATCATCGGGGCGGTGCCGCACGACGCGAGGCACTCTGCGGTGCGCAGCGTGACCCTGCCGTCCTGCGTGGTCTCGCCCACCCGGATCCCGAGCCGCTTCTCGCAGTGGTGCAGCACCGCGTCCGCGCCGTTGAGCGCGCAGCTCAGCGTCCGGCAGACCCAGACCTGGTGCTTGCCCACGGGCTCCTTGTTGAAGAGCGTGTAGAAGGTCGCGACGCCCTGCACGTGCGCCGTCGGGAGGCCGAGCTGCTCGGCGACCCAGCGGAGCACCCGCCCGGAGACCCACCCTTCCTGGCTCTGGCAGAGGTGGAGCACCGGGATGCACGCGGCCTGGCGGTTCGGATAGCGCGCGAGGATCTTCTCGAACTCGACCTTCCGGTCGGCGCTGAGCGCAAAATCTTCGGTCATGTCGGCTGTTGGCACGGTCCGCTGGCTCCCTGGGCGCGCCGCGGTCGCGGCGTGCCCGCTTCGACATGCAGTGGGGGACCCCGCAACGCGGGTCCCTTCCAAGCGAGGGGTTCGCCCGGAGAGCCGGGCGTCACCTCGTGCGCCTCCTGTGGAGAGGCGCCCACCGGAGGCGGACAGCCCCGCGCACCGGTGGCCGGGCATTCGGTTATCCGTCGCACGGAGCCGTTCCCGAGGCGCGGGCACGCTAGTGAGCGACGGTGGTCACTGTCAAGGCGCGCCGGGGGGAAACCTCCGGCGAATAACAGAAAGGGTTCCGCTGCCCAAGAAAGGTGGTGCCTGGAGCACACGGCGAGCCGGCCGGCCCGCCACGGCCGGGGCGCGGCGCGGCGGGCGAGGCTTCGCTGGCGCGTCGACGCGAGCGCGAGGGTCGCGATGCACCCCAGCAAATCCGGGGGGTTGAGTGTTCATCCTTCGAGGAGCTCCGCCGGCGGGCGGGGCGCTCGCGCAACGGCTGCGCGAGCACGTCGCGCGACGTCTGCGTGAGGTGCTCGCTGCAGACGTCGTGCGCGACGTGCTCGCGCACGGCGCAGGGTGAGACGCGCGCGTGGCGCTCTCACCGCGTCCCCTGGAGAGAACTCCCTGGGTTTTCTGGCGGAGAACGCGTAGCCTCGGTCGCGTCCGCAGCGTTCTTCGTCTTTCACTTGAGAACGGGAAGGCGCTTCAACTACCCTTCGCGCCCATTACAACGCGCGCAGGGCGCGGACATGCGGTGCAGCGAACCCCCCTCCGGAGGTGGTGCGTGTTCTGTCCGAATTGTGGGACGCAAAACTCGGAAACGGCGTCCACGTGCACGAAGTGCGGCTTTAACCTGAAGGGAGCGGCCGCGCCGAAGTTCAAGGGCACCATGCTGATGAGTCAGCCCTCCGGGGCGGGCGCGGCGGGCCAGCGAGCCCCGGGGGCGCCTCCGCCTCCGGCGCCGCCCGCCGGCGCCCCGCCGGGTATGCCCGCGATCCCGAGCCCGCCGCAGGGCCTCGCCGGCACGGTGGTCGGTGTCCCCCCGGCGGGGCTCGGCGCCTCGGCCGGGCCTCCCCCTGCCCCGCCTCCGCCCGGGATGGGCTACGGGTCGCCGTCCGCCCCGCCGCAGCAGCCGTCCGGCCCCGCCTTCGGCGGCGCGGCCGCGAGCCCGTCGGGCGGCTACGCGCCGTTCGGCCAGCAGCCGAACCAGGGCGTGAACCCGCTCGGCGGCACGATGGCGATCGACCAGCTCCCCGGGTACACCGGTCCGGGCGGGCAACCGCAGCCAGGCGGCCCGCAGCCCGGCGCGTTCCCGCCGCCCGGCGGCAGCTACGGCCAGCCCCCGCAGGGCGCGGGCGGCAATCCGTTCGGCTCGCCCCCTGGCCAGGATCCGATGGGCGGCCCCGGCGGCGCGCCTCCCGGCTACGGCCAGCCCCCGGGCTACGGCCAGCAGCCCGGCTACGGCCAGCAACCTGGTTACGGCCAGCAGCCCGGCTACGGCCAGCAGCCCGGCTACGGCCAGCCCCCGCAGCACAGCGCGAGCGGCTACGGTCCGCCTCCGGGCCAGGATCCGCAGGGTGGCTACGGCGGCAGCCCTCCGGGCGGCGGCTACGGCAGCCCCCCGGGCGGCGGCGGCTACGGCAGCCCTCCTGGCGGCGGCGGTTACGGCAGCCCCCCCGGTGGCGGCGGCTACGGCGGCCCCCCGGGCGGCGGCTACGGCAGCCCGCAGGGTGGCGGCTACGGCAGCCCGCAGGGCGGCTACGGGTCGCCCGCGCCGGGGACGAACGATCCGGGCGCCTACGGCGGCGCGTCGCCTGCCGGCGGCCCGCTCGCGACGGCCGGTCAGTTCGGGCAGGGCGGCGGCAACCTGGGCGCCTACGGCGGCGGCGGCGCGCTGGCCGTGCGGGGCGAGACGCGCAACCCGATCACGGTCTGCGTGATCGGCATGGTGTGCTTCGTCTACGCCATCTGGCAGCTCTGGGCGATGCTGAACGAGCTGCAGCAGGCGACGAAGGACCCCGAGTTCAAGCCCTGGTACGTCTTCATCCCGCTGCTCAACTACTACTTCCTCTGGGTGAAGGTGCCGGAGCAGGTGACCCGGGCCAAGCAGATGGCCGGCTCGCGCAACCCGCAGGCCGAGGGCATCGTGCTCTACATCTTCCTCCCGCTCTACGCCCTGGCGAAGGACCTCAACGAGGTCTGGGACCCGAACGCCGCGTGAGCGCGCGGTGAGCGCGCGCTAGACCAGCGGTCCACCCGCGCCGCCGCCCTCCTCCGTTGTCCTGTCCGCCTGACGCCCCTGCGCCCGCTCCACCGGCACCGTCCCGGTGGAGCGCGGCGACCCCGTGCGGCCGCGCGGCGCGCGTCGGCGCGATCGCGGCGCTCGCCGGGCTGCTCGTCGCGTGCGGCGTCCCGCTCTGCCCGTTCGCGATCGTCACCCGCCACCCCTGCCCCGGCTGCGGCCTCACGCGCGCGACCCTCGCCCTCGCGCAGGGCCGCGTGGCCGAGGCGCTGCACTTCCACCCGCTCTCCCCGATCATGGCGCCGCTCGTCATCGCCGCGATCGCGTACAACGCGGCGGTCTACGTGAAGGACGGCCGCATCGCGGCGACCGAGGCGGTGCAGGGCGCGTGGGTGACGCGGCTCGGCGTCGCGCTGGCGGTCCTGATGGTCACCGTCTGGGTGGCGCGCTTCCTCGGCGCGTTCGGCGGCCCCGTCCCCGTGTGAGCGCGGCGCGGGCGCGCCGTCCGCTGGCGAGCGCGCCGTCCGCTCACTCGCCGCGGACGCGCAGCGCCTCGCCGCGCCGCCGCGCCATGGGGCGGAGGGCGCGCCCGGCGTGGGTGCCGCGCCGCGGCCACCCGCGCTGCGGCCGCACGAGCGGGACGCCCACGGAGACGCCGACGCGCAGCAGCACCTCGTACGCGCGCTCGAGCTCGCAGCCGATCACGTCGAGCTGCTCGTCCGTGAGCCCGCGCTTCGCCCTCGGAAAGAGGACGCCCTCCTCCTCGTCGGCGTGGTCGACGAACACCTCCCGCAGCAGCTTGAGGCGCGCCTCGAAGCGCACGTCGGTCGCGCGCGTGCGCAGCAGGTTGTCGGCGGCGAAGCGCGCCAGCCCGTGCTTCTCGTACGCCTCGTGGAGCGGCTTCCTGTCGCCGCCCATCCGCTCGGCACACACCGGATAGAGGTACGTCTCCTCGATCCGTACGTGCGCGTCGATCATCCGGGAGAGCTGCGCGACCATCGACGTCCGGAGCCCCGGGCTGGGCTCGGCGGCGATGCGCGCCATCAGGGCGCTGAGTTCGAGGTGCTGCTGCTCCAAGAGATCGAGTGCGTCCATGGGGTTCCCCTCGCGTGAAGCTCACCGCGCCGCGTCGCCGCCCTTGGGCAGCGCTTGCACAGCCCGCGCGCGGTGCTGCGCGGCGCCGTGCAGGCGGCACCGTCATGGCAAGGAGCGGGCCGCCGCGCGGCGAGCGCGCCGCGCGCGCCGACACCCCACACGTTCGCCGGGCGCGGGGGCCGTGCCCGGGCGCCGGCGGGCGCGGGGCTACGCCCGGGCGGCGGCGAGCGCGGCGCGCATCGCCGAGGCGCCGGCGAAGCGGTGGTCGGGGTGCTTGGACAGGGCGCGCGCCAGCACCTCGTCGAGCACGCGCGGGACGTCACGGCGCTCGCGCCGGAGGGGCACGGGCGCGGAGCGCACGATGGCGACGAGCACGTCGAGGTCGCCCCGACCCCGGAAGGGGAGCTTGCCCGAGAGCGCATAGTAAATGAGCAGCGCGGCGGCGAACAGGTCGCTCCGCTCGGTGATCGCGCGGCTGCGCATCGCCTGCTCCGGCGACATGAACAGCAGGGTGCCCACGAGCGACCCGGGGCTGTCCGGCGTCACGCCGTCGCCCGTGTCGACGCCGGGCTCGTGCGCGAAGCCGAGATCGATGAGCTTGACCGTCGGCGCCCCCTCCCCTGCCCCGGCGCCAGGCGCCTCGTCGACGAGCAGGATGTTGCCCGGCTGGAGATCGCGGTGGACGACCTTCGCCGCGTGCATGGCCGCGAGGCCGGCGAGGATCTGGTCCGCCAGGGCGAGCGCGCGGCCGATCGGCAGCGGGCCGCTGCGCCGCACCTCCTCGCCCAGCGTGACCCCCTCGAAGAGCGGCATCAGGAAGAACGGCCGCCCGTCGGAGAGGCGCCCCTCGCCGAGCACAGGGCAGACGTTCGGGTGATCGATGCGGCGGGCGAGCCGCACCTCGCGGGCGAACCGGCTCTCGATGCCGCGGTCCCCGGCGTGCGCGCGCCGGAGCACCTTGAGCGCCACGGCCTCCCCCGTCGCGACGCGGCGGGCCGCGTAGACCGCGCCCATCCCCCCCTCGGCGATGAGCCGCTCGATGTGCAGTCCCTGCTCTGTACGGCCGACGAGCGGATCGACCGCGGCAGTCCCACACGCCGGCCGCCCCCCCGCCGCGCCGGCCCGCGCCGCGGGGCGCGCCTTCTCCGCCGCCGCGCCGGCCCGCGCCTCCTCCGCCGCCTCACGGCCCCGGCCCGCGTGGCGGACGATGCCGGAACGGGGAGGCCGCCGTCGGTCCGTCGCGGCCTCGCGGTCGTCGGCGGCCGGTTCGGGGATCACCTCAGCGAGCGCGGTCCGGTCCCAGGCTGAGCCGGGTGAGCGCTGGAGCTGGCAGCCAGGATTCACTCGAAGAACCTCGTCAGAAATTACCTGACGAGTGTCCATGGTCCACGCCCTCCAGGCAAGCGGATTGGCGACCGAAACGACCGATCCGCGCCCGGTGCCCATCGCGCTTATGTCCCGTATCTACTCAGTTTTTGCCCGGACAAAGCGAACCGCCCGAGGCGTTTTCGGACTGTCGGGCAAATCCTGAATGAATTTGCGTCCCCATCCCCGTTACGATGACAGCACACCCATCACGACATGTAGGGACAACGCTGGATGGCGAAGCGTCTTGATCTCATCCTCGTGATCGACGTCGAATCGACCTGCTGGGACGGCGACCCGCCGCGGGGCGAGGAGAACGAGATCATCGAGATCGGCGTGTGCACGCTGGAGGTCGGCTCGGGCCGGCGGCGCGACCGACGGTCGATCCTCGTGCGCCCGGAGCGCTCGCGCGTCAGCCCGTTCTGTACGTCGCTCACGACGCTGACGCAGGCGGACGTCGACGCGGGCGTCTCGTTCAAGGAGGCGTGCGCGCTCCTGCGGGGCGAGCTCAAGGCGCAGGACCGCCTCTGGGCGAGCTACGGGGACTACGACCGGCGCATGTTCGAGCGACAGTGCCAGGCGCGCGGCGTGCCGTTCCCGTTCGGGCCGAGCCACCTCAACGTGAAGACCCTGTTCGCGGTGGCGCGCGCGCTGCCGCGCGAGGTCGGGATGGCCGAGGCCCTGGAGCGCGTGGGCCTGCCGCTCGCCGGGACTCACCACCGGGGCGGCGACGACGCCTACAACATCGCGGGCCTGCTCGCGCACCTCCTGCTGGCCGCGCGGCGCTGACGCCCGGCGCGCCGGGCGCTCACGCGATCGGCGCCGCCTCGTCGAAGGCGCGGCGCTGACGCCCGGCGCGCCGGGCGCTCACGCGATCGGCGCCGCCTCGTCGAAGGCGCGGCGCTGACGCCCGGCGCGCCGGGCGCTCACGCGATCGGCGCCGCCTCGGGCACGTCGGGCCGCTCCCCCGCGGCCTCGCCGGCCGGCGGGGCGCCGGCCGAGGCGCCGTCGCGCCAGCCGCGCTCGCGCTCCGCGTCGCCGAGCGCGGCCGCGCCGGCCGCGGCGGGCGGCACCGTCGCCGCGGCGAGGAGGTACGTGAGGCCGGCGCCGAGCAGCAGGGCGCTGTAGCCGAGGTTCATCGCGCACAGCGCGCCGAGGGCCATCGCCGCCGCGCCGGCGAGGGCCGAGAGCGCCCAGCACAGGGGGAGCAGCGCCGGCGCGGCCGCGGCGACGAGCTTGACCCCGAGCGGCACGAGCGATCCCGCGAGCAGGCCGAACGCCGCGAGGAGCACGACCGCGAGCAGCGCGCGCGGGAAGGACGCGAGCCCGAGGCTCCATCGCGCGAGCGGGACGAGCCCCACCGCGCCGAGCGCCGCGGCGGCCGCGAGCGCCTCGGCCACCCTCGCCGAGGCCCCGGCCGCGGCGCTCGGCGCCACCCGGGCGGTGAGCAGGCCGCCCAGGCCCGCCGAGACAAGGAGGATCACCAGGGCGGCCGGGAGCTCGTGCGAGGGCAGGTCGAGCAGCAGGAGCGCGTGCCGGAAGACGGCGAGCTCCACCAGCGCGAAGCCAGCGCCGATCGCCGCGAAGAACGCGAGGGCGCGGGCGCGGGGCGGCGGGGGCGCCGCCGCGCCGGTCGCGGGGGCCGCCGCGTCCATCGCGGGAACCGCCGCGGCGCCGCGCCGGAGGGCGCGGCCGGCGCGCGCCGCGAGCCGCGGGAGCAGCGCGGCGATCGCGAAGAGGACGGACGCGACGGCGAGCAGCGCCGAGAGCGCGAACAGGCCCGTGTGCTCGGCGCGGAGCGCCTTCCAGTCGACGAGCACCGCGGGCAGGCGGCGCGGCGGGACGGCGTAGGAGAAGAACGGCCTGTCGTCGGTCGGCGGCGTGAGGTCGCTCGTCGCGTCGGGCGCCGCCGCGCGCGCGTCGGCCGCCGCGGCGAGCCGCGCGCGGGTCGGGGTCTGCGGGCGGTCGGGGGCGAACGCCTCCGCGAGCTTGTGCCTGCGGCAGTGGCGGCGGAGCGCGTCGATGTCCTCGCGCGCGAGCGGCGTGCGCCGGGCGAGGAGCGCGGTCCGCTGCGCGGCGCTGCACGCGAAGAGGTGGTCCTTCGGCTCGGCCGCGCCCGCGCGGCGCAGCGCCGCGGCCGTGAGGGCGAGCAGGCGATCGAGGTCGCCCTCCGGCCGGCTCACGACGAGCGTCCCCTCGGGCAGCAGGCGCGCGAGGAAGTCGCCGAGGCCCTCGACCGTGGCGAGCCGGCTCTCCGACAGCGCGAGCGCGCCGGTAGCGGCCGCCTCCGCGATCTCGGGCGACGGGATCACGATGTTCCTGAAGAGCAGCGGCGTGCGCCGGGCGAAGCTCCGCGCGTCGCCCAGCTCGAGGCGGACCTCCGGCTTGTCGTAGAGGCGGCCGCTGAACTCGGCGTACTTCCCGCGCATCAGCGCGACGACGGCGCGATCGCTCTCCACCGCGACGACGTCCTTCTGGCCGGCCTTGAGCGCGGCGCGCACGTCGCGCCCGCCGCCGGCGCCGACGACGAGCGCGGGGCCCTGGTCCCGGTGGAGCGCGTAGGCGATGTCCTCGGGCTGGGGCGGCGGCGTCGCCTTCGCGTCGAGGATCGGGCTCGCCGCGACCCCGTCGATCCGCAGCATCGCCGCGCCGGCCCGCGGGCGGTCGACCGTGATCAGCGAGCGCTCGCTCCAGGCCTCGAGCTCGGTCCGGTCGGGGGTGGTCCGCCGGAGGCCGGCGAGCCGGAGCCACGGGGCGCCGACGTCGCCGGCGAGGAGCACGACGCTGCCGAGCACGAAGGTCGCGACGAGGCCGCCGGGGGCCCGCTGCTCGCCCTCGCGGCGCGACCCGAGGAAGAAGAAGACGCCCGCCACGGCGAAGAAGATCGCCGCCGCGAGCGCGGCGCGGGGCGCGCCGGCGCGGAGCGCGGCGGCCGCCGCGAGCCCGCCGAGCGACCCGCCGACGAGGTCGAGCAGGTAGAGGCGGGGCATCTCGGCGGCGGCGTGCCGGATCGCGGCCGCGAGCGCGAGGCCCGAAAGGGCGAACGGGACGGTGCACGCGGCGTAGACCAGCGCGAGCCACGGGAGCGACCCCGGCGCGGAGACCGACGCCGGCCCGGGCTGCGCGACCAGGATGATCGCGGCGAGCGTCGCGCCCGACGCGAGCGCGGAGAGCGCCGCCATGCGGGCGAAGAGCGCGGGCGGGCGGACGAGCGACGGGGCGACGTAAAGCAGCGCGCCGCCGAGGCCGGCGCCGACGAGCGACAGCGCGAGCGTGACGAACGCGTGCGGCTGCCCGAACAGCGCCCCGTGGATCCGCGTGAGCGCGATCTCGAGCAGGACCGTGGCGCACGCGAGGGCCGCGACGCCGCTGAAGAGGCCGCTCCGTTGGCAGACGCGCATGGGCCCGCTCCTACCACAGCGCGCCGCGGCCGCCTCACCTCTCTCGACCGAGCGGCGCGAGCGGCCAGGGCGCGAGCAGGGGCACGGGCCCGCTCGGCCGGAACCCGGTCGCCCCGCCCGGCCCCTGCGGCGCGGCCGCCGCGGCGCCGCCCGGCGGGGCTCCCGCGGCGCCGTCCGGGACCCCGGCGGCGCCGCGCGGCGCGGGCGCGCGCGATCCGGCGGCGAGCGCGCCCCCGCCGCGCGGCGCGCCGCTCTGGCGGATCGCGCGCGCGCACTCGTCGACCGTGAGGCGGCGCGGTCCGTAGGCCGAGGCGTTGGCCGCGTCGGCGTCCATCAGCCGGGTCGGGGTGTCGATGCCGAAGTCGTCCGGGTGCCCCGGCTCGTCGAGCAGCACGTGCCCGAGCTCGTGCGACAGCGCGAACGAGGCGCGATCGGCGCGCAGACCGGCGCGGTCCTCGATGATCGTGTTCCGGATCGCCCCGCCGTCCGCGAAGATGAACGACTCGCCGATCCGCCCGCCGCCCGCGAAGCTCGGGACCATCACGACGTCGACGGTGGCGGGGTCGCCGTCGTCGAACGCCTTGAGCAGCGCGCGCTCCTCGACGGTGCCGGCGATCGCGTCCGTGTCGCTGAAGTGCTGGAGGCCGTCGTCGAGCTCGACGGCGCCGATGCACGCGGTGAGCGTGGCGTCGGTGCTCAGCGCGCCCGACGCCGGCGGCTCGATCGTCGCGAGCGCGCCGCCCGGCCGCCGCACGAGCACGTCGGTGGTCCCGTGGGCGCCCGCGCCGATGACGGGGTTGTCGGAGAGGCGCACCGAGAACCCCGCGGCGGCGATCGCCGCGGCGACGGCGCGGGCGGCGGCGTCGGGGCGCATGCGGGGCGCGATGGTCGCGGTCACCTCGTGGCCGTCGACGCGGACGCGGATCGCGCCGCCGCTGGCCGGGAGCCCGTGGTCGCAGCCGATCGCGAGAAGGTGGGGCCGCGGGGGGTCGACGAACGAGATGTCGAGCTCCTCCGGCGGGCCGAAGCTCACGCCGCACGCGCCCCACAGGGCGTTCGCGCGCTCGACCTCCGCGCGCGCGATCGCGACGGCGCCCGCGTCGTCCCCGCCCATGGGCGGCGGCCCGCCCGCGCGCGGGCGCACCATGAGGATCCGGAGGCGCGCGCGCGTGCGCCCGAGGGGCCCGAGCGGCGAGGTGCGCGGGCCGGCGATGCGGATCATCTGGAGCTTCGGCCCGCCGGGCAGGGCGACGACGAGCGCGCCGCCGACCTCGCCCTTCACGGAGCGGTCGGCGATCATCGGGTGGTTGCGATCGATGTCGTCCGCGACCGCGCGGAGGGGGCGCGTCGAGCCGCACACGAGGCCGGGCGGGACGTCCTCGGGGCACGGCACGTGGCCGAGCGGCACGCTGGCGAGGCGGTCGATCACCTTGCCGGACGGCGCCGCGGAGTGGACGTCGAGGGTCAGCGGCACGTCGTCCGGCGCGCCGATCACGAGCAGCCGGATCGCGTCGGGGTCGTCGAGGTTGCCGAACGGATCGTCGCCGAGCCGGTCCGGGGGCGTGCGCTGCAGCGAGGCGTGGGAGCGCGCCATGTCGATGCGGCGTCCGGCGCCGTCGATCGCGCGGATCTCGAAGGCGCTGATCGCCACCGTCGTTCCGGCGAGCGCGATCTCGCTCCGCCCGGCGCGGGTCGCCTGGAGCTCGACGCGGCGGGCGTTCGCGGCGATCGCGCTGCCGGGCTGGACGGGGCTGCCGTCCACGAGGAGCCGCACGCCGGCGGGGATCGTCGCGGGCGCCGCGCCGCGCGGCATGCGCAGCGCGAGCAGATCCGGCGAGGGCGGCACGCGCGGCTGCTCGCCGTCGGGCACGCCGTCGGCGTCGTCGTCGTCGAGATCGGCCACGAGCAGCGCGGGCCCGGGCTCCGCGGCGGCGGAGCTGGCCGGGCCGACGAGGGCGCCGAGGAGGACCGAGAGTGCCGTCAGCCGCCGGTTCATGATCGCATCGCCCTGCCCGCTCGCCCCCCTCGGTCGAGTCTATCGCGCCTTCGGTCGAGCGCCGCCCGCGCCCGCGCGGCGAGCGCCGTCGCACGGGCGGGCGTGGTGCGCGCGGGCCGTCGGGAGCCCTCCGATGGCGGTGCGTCCAGCCCCGCACAACGTGCTGCCTCGTGGTCAGCGTCAGCGCGGTCATTTTCGATGTCGACGGGACGATCCTCGACACGGTCGACCTGCACGCGGCCGCCTGGCAGCTCGCCTTCCGCCGGTTCGGCCGCGAGGTCTCGCTGGAGCGGCTGCGGCGCCAGATCGGCAAGGGCGCGGGCGAGCTCTTGCCGGTGTTCCTGTCGCCCGAGGAGATCGGCTGGATCGGCGCCGGCGTCGCGTCGCTGCACGACGAGCTCTACGGGCGCGAGCTCCTCCCTGGCGCGCGCGCCTTCCCGGGGGTGCGCGCGCTGCTCGAGCGCGTCGCGCGCGACGGGCGCCGGATCGTCCTCGCCTCCTCGACGCCGCGCGGCGAGCTCGACGCGAGCGTCGCGCTCGCCGGGGTGGGCGATCTGGTCTCGTGGACGGTGTCGGCGGACGACGTGGAGCGATCGAAGCCGCACCCGGATCTCCTGGAGGCGGCGCTCGACCGGCTGGGCAGCGTCGATCCGCGCGAGGTCGTCCTCGTCGGCGACGCCCCGTCCGACGCCGAGGCCGCGGCGAAGCTCGGGATCCTCACGGTGGGGCTCCTCTGCGGAGGCTTCCCCGAGATGGAGCTGCTCGAGGCCGGTTGCGCGGCGCTCTACCGCGATCCCGAGGACCTGCTCGCGCGGTACGACGCCTCGCCGCTCGCGCCGCTCGCGCCGCTCACGCAGCGGCTCGTTTCGTAGCCGGCGGCTCAGGAGGCACCGGGGGCGTGCTCGGCGCGCGCGGCGCGGGCGCGCTGGCTCTCCGGGGCAGCGAGCTGCTCGCGCAGGGCTCTCCGCTGCGGCTCGTCGACCGTGGACGCGGCGGTCGAGCCGTCGCGGAGCTCCACCGCGTAGACGGCGTCGAGCGGCAGGAGGTCGAGCAGCGCGGGGCTCTCCGTCGTGAGCAGGAGGTGCCGCTGGGCGGAGGCGCCGCGCAGGTACTCGAGGAGCGCCGGCAGCGCGCCCCGGTCGAGGCCGGCGTCGGGGTGCTCGAAGCCGGCGAGCACGAGCGGGGGCTCCTGCGAGAGCGCCGTGACCATGGCGGCGAGCCTCAGCGTGGCGTCCGGCTCGTCGGCGGCGGCCCGCCAGCGCTCGCGCCCGTCGCCGTCGATGCCGTGGCGCAGCTCCGGGACGAGGAGCCCGCCGGACGAGACGGCGCGGGCGCCGTCGACGTCGCCGATCACCTGCGACAGCCCGGCGAGGAAGTCGTCCTTCCAGCGCTCCTTCTCGACCGCGCGGAGGACGGAGCCCCAGTTGTCGCCGCTCGCGCGGAGGCGCCGGGAGGCGCTGAGCTTCTGGGGCGCGCGGAGGGTGCGCGGCGCGAGGGAGTAGAGGACGGCGCGGCGCAGCTCGTCGAGCATCGGGGTGAGCGGTCCGTCGGAGAGCAGCGGCAGGACGAGCCTCGCGCCGCTCACGGCGATCGGCGCGACCCCGCGGTAGGCGAGCGTGCCGCTGCGCCCCTTGTCCTTGCGCGAGAACCCCTTCGGGCTGCCCTTGAGCCGGTCGAACGAGACCTCGGGCGAGTCGCTGCCCGCGTCGAACACGTCGCGCAGGCCCGGCTTGACGAGCCGTGTGAGCGCGCTGCGCTGCCACCACGCGGCGGTCTCGCTCTTGACGCGGATCTCGCCGTCCCGCTCCCCCGGCTCGATCTGCACGAGCCAGAACCCGTGGCCCTCGGTCCTGGAGACCGCGACGCCGAGGGTGGTGAGCGCGCCGTCGCGGCGAGGCCGCTGCAGCGCGCCGCCGCGGCGGCTCGACGCCGCCTGGTCGAGCGCCCCGCTCGCGCACTCCGCGAGGAACCGCACAGCGTCGAGCAGGCAGCCCTTCCCCGAGCCGGGCGGGCCGACCAGCGCGGTCAGCGCCCCGAGCGTGAGCTCGAGGCCGGCCCCGATGCTGCCGTAGTTGCTGACGTAGACGTGGGTGATCATCGCGGCACGGAGCCTAGGCTCGAGGACATCCATCCCCCTTTCCGCGCTGCGAGACCGCCGGCCGGGCCGGCCGGATCGTGCTTCCGGGACGCCGGAATGGCCGCCAGGGACGCCGGAATGGCCGCCAGGGACGCCGGAATGGCCGCCAGGGACGCCGGAATGGCCGCCAAGGGCGCCGGAATAGCCGCCAGGGACGCGGGGCTGCGCTTCAGGGACTCATCGCGCTGCGCGCCAGGGACGCCGGAACAGTCGCCAGGGACGCCGGAACAGTCGCCAGGGACGCCGGAACAGTCGCCAGGGACGCCGGAACAGTCGCCAGGGACGCCGGAACAGTCGCCAGGGACGCCGGAACAGTCGCCAGGGACGCCGGAACAGTCGCCAGGGACACGCTGCCGCGCGCCAGGGACACGGGGCCGCGCGCCAGGGACATGGCGCTGCACTCCCGGGACATCCGGTGGACGGGGGAGAGGATCACTGGACGCTGCCACCGTCTCGCGACGGATAGGTCCTGACCTCAGGGCGGCTTGCCGCCCATCCCGGGCCGGCTCGACGCGGCCCTCCGTACTGTCCTGAGGATCTCCGATGCACCCCACCCGACGACGATCATCGAACGCCTCGTCAGAGATGGCCGCAACAAGAACCTTGCAGAAGGAGCGCCGCCCCCACTCGGAAAGGCAGACGCGCTCGCAGGATGGTAAGGCCCGGTACGGAATCGCGACGGCGCGCCGAGCGCCGCGCGGCGTAGATCCTGGTGATATCGCGGCTCCCCCCCGGCGCCGTCACGTCGTGCGCGCGAGCGCGATGGCGAGCGCCTCGCCGTCGACGTTGACCTCGCGCGTCTCGGCCTGCCCCCACGCCGCGGGCGCCCCGCCGAGCACGAGCTCGGCCGCCAGCGCCTCCTGCATGAGCATCTCGCGCGCCGCCTCGGCGACCTTGCGGGCGCGCTCGCTGCCGTCGAGCGCGAGCCGGATCCGCTCGGTGAAGCCGAGGTCGAGCTCCTTGCGCAGCCCCTGCACGCGGGAGAGGATCTCCCGGCCGAGCCCCTCGTCGCGGAGCGCGTCCGTGAGCGCCGTGTGCAGCACGACGACCCCCGCGCGGCCGCCGGCGGCCGCGAACCCCTCGCCCGCCTCGACCGCGACGTCGATCTCCTCGGGGCCGAGCTCGACCTGCTCGCCGTCGAGCGCGATCGCGATCTTGCCCTCGGTCGCGAGCGCCGCGCGCAGCGACGCGGCGTCGGCCTTCGCGAGGACCTGCTTCGCGAGCTGCACCTTCTTGCCGAGCTTCGGCCCGAGCGCCCGGAAGTTCGGCTTGAGCACGTAGCGGACCGCGCTGCCCTCCTCGCCGGGCTTCAGGAAGCGCACCTCGTGCACGTTGAGCTCCTCGGCGATGAGCGGCACGTGCGCGGCGACCGCCGCCGCGAGCCCCTGCTGCGACAGCACGATGTCCGCGCGCGAGAGCGGCTGCCGCACCTTGAGCTTGTTGGCCGTGCGCACCTGCAGGCCCAGCGACACGAGCTCGCGCACCGCGCGCATCTCGATCGCGAGCGGCTCGTCGATCGCGGCCGCGTCGGCCTCGGGGAACGCCACGAGGTGCACGCTCTCCGGCTGCGACGCGGGCCACGGCCGCCGCACCAGGTTCTGGTACATGGCCTCGGCGAGGAACGGCGTGAAGGGCGCGCTCAGCTTGGCGATCGCGACGAGCACCTCGTACAGCGTGAAGTACGCGTCGCGCTTGTCCTGCGCCGCCCGCACGGCGCCCGCGGAGATCTCC
Organism: Sorangium sp. So ce406; assembly: GCF_051474675.1. Taxonomy (NCBI): domain Bacteria; kingdom Pseudomonadati; phylum Myxococcota; order Polyangiales; family Polyangiaceae; genus Sorangium; species Sorangium sp. So ce406. The sequence goes on from NZ_CP150340.1 coordinate 6,027,190, forward strand.
AGCGGATCCGTCGCCGAGGGGGCCCAGAAGCGCGCGCGGCTCCGGCGGACGTACCAGTTCGACAGCGCGTCCACGAGGTCGACCAGCCGCTGCGCGGCCTCGTACAGGTGGTACTCGTCGAGGTGCGCCGTCACCTCCCGCGTCGCCAGCGCGAGCTCCGAGAGGATCCACCGGTCGAGCAGCGACCGCTCCTTCGCCGGCCGGTAGCCGGCGCTCGCCGCGAGCGCCGCGGGCGACGTGTCCTTCGCGTCCGGATTCCCCTCGGCCGGCGAGAAGCCGTCGATGTTCGCGTAGATGGTGAAGAACGAGTAGACGTTCCGGAGCTTGACCGCGAACTCCTTCTGGTACGCGCGCACGTTCGTGAGCGAGTGGCGCGTGTTCGTCCACGGCGGGGAGGACGCGTAGAAGAACCAGCGGAACGCGTCGGCCCCGGGCGCCGGCGTCGCCGGGTCCTCGATGGTGACGCGCTCGGGCTGCGGCAGCCGGGGCACGTCGTTCGGCATCACCGAGAGCGCCTTCTGGCCCGGCGACAGGCCCAGGCGGTCGAGATCCGCGTCCGAGAGCGCGACGATCCGCCGCGGCATGCCCTTCTGCGGCCGGAGCTCCATCGCGAGCGACTGCGCCTCGCGGTCGGCGCGGTACATCCGCACCTTCGCGGCGTCGCCCGTCAGGTCGAGCCCCTCGTAGTCCTCGCGCGCGATGAGCGCCACCCCGTCCTTCGGCTGCGCGCCCTTCACGTCAGAGGCCTTCACCGCCGCGAACTCCATCCGGACGCGCTCCAGGATGACCTCGGGCGGCGTGTAGTTGCCCTTCGATTTGCTCTCCTTCTTGCCCTCGCGGTCGCAGACGTGCCCCAGCACGACGCACGTCTGGTACGGGTGCGGGTAGCTCCGGGCGCGCGACAGCCCGAGCTTCTCCTGCGTCGCCTCGTCGAAGACGAGCGTCGAGACCATCAGCAGCGAGTAGAACCAGCCGCGCGTCTGGTCGATCGCCTCGCTGATGAAGTCCGCCGGGAACGCGCGGTCGAACAGCTCCTTCGAGCCCGGCGCGTGCGGGTAGCCCCACTGCGCGAACGGCATGCTCCCGCTGTCGAACCACGCGTCGATGACCTCGGTCGCGCGCCGCATCTCGCCGCCGCACGGGGGTCTGGGGGCGGAGCCCGGCTCGCCGGGCGGGCCCCCAGCGTGGAACGGGCACGGGAACGTCACCCGGTCGATCCACGGCTTGTGGACGATGAGGTGGTCGTTCAGGCCCGGGTCCGCCTTCTTCGCCTCGTGGAAGTGGTCGAAGGCGCGCGGGTTCAGCGCCTCGATCTCGGCGACCGACGCGGGGGCGAGCTGGTGCTCCTCGTTGTCCTTGCAGATCCAGACGTTGAGCGGCGTCCCCCAGTACCGCTCGCGCGAGAGCGCCCAGTCGACGTTGTTCGCGAGGAAGTCGCCGAACCGGCCCTCCTGGATGTGCGAAGGGAGCCAGTGGATCGCGCGGTTGTTCGCGATCGCCTTGTCGATGTTGTCCCGCGTCCGGATGTACCAGGCCGGCCGCGCGAGCTGGATCAGCGGGTCATCGTCGGCGCGCCAGCAGAACGGGTACTCGTGGCGGTACTTCTCCTCGTGGACGAGCAGCCCGCGCGCCCCGAGATCCTTGATGATCAGCGGGTCGGCGTCCTTCACCCACATCCCCGAGAACGGCGTGAGCCCGGGCTCGAACGTGCCGTCCGGCCGCACCGCGCAGAGCATCGGGACCTCGCTCCCGGGCTGGAGCTCCTCGATGCGCTTCTTGTGCGCGTTGAAGTCGTCCTCGCCGAACGCGGGCGCGATGTGGACGATGCCCGTGCCGGAGTCGAGCGTCACGAAGTCCGCGCCGAGGACGACCCAGTAGAGCGGCTCTTCCCTGCCGTCCTTCCGGCGCGCCGTGGCGCCTTCGAGCGACCTCGAGAAGCCGTCGAACGGCGGGCGGTAGCGCTTGCCGATGAGGTCGCTCCCCTTGAGCTCGCGGAGCACGGGGAGGTCGCGCTTGAACTTCTTCGCGAGCTCCTCGCGCAGCGCCGCGGCGACGATGAGCTTCCCGGCCCCCGGCGCGGCCCCGCCCGCGTCGACGACAACGTAGTCGAACTCGGGCCGGACCGCGGCGTAGCCGTTCGACGGCAGGGTCCACGGGGTCGTCGTCCACGCGCAGAGCGCCGTGTCGGGCTCGTCCACGAGCGGGAACGCCACGAACACGCTGGGGTCGTCGACGGTCTTGTAGTTCGATCCGACCTCGGCCGCGCTGAGCGCCGTGCCGCCCTGCGGCCACCACCAGCAGACGCGGTGGCCTCGGTAGAGAAGCCCCTTCTTGTGGAGCTGCGAGAGCGCCCACCAGACGCTCTCGACGTAGCTCCGGTGGTAGGTGACGTAGGCGCTGTCGAGGTCGACCCAGAAACCGATCTTGTCGGTCAGGCTCTCCCACGCCTCGGTGTACCGGAAGACGGAGTCGACGCAGCGCGAGATGAACGGCTCGACGCCGTAGCGCTCGATGTCGGCCTTGCCGTGGATGCGAAGCTCCTTCTCGACCTCGACCTCGACCGGCAGGCCATGCGTGTCCCAGCCGGCCTTCCGCGGGACGTCGTAGCCGCGCATCGTCTTGTAGCGGGGGAAGACGTCCTTGACCGCGCGGGTGAGCACGTGGCCGTTGTGCGGCATGCCGTTGGCGGTCGGCGGGCCCTCGTAGAAGACGAACGTGCCCCTCGACGGGCCGGTGGCGCGGGTCTCGGCGCGGAGGGTCTTCTCGAAGATGCGGCGCTGCTTCCAGAAGGCGAGGATCTTCGCCTCGTCGGCGGGGAAGTTCAGCTCGGTCGCCACCTTGTCGAACAGGGGCTCGAGCGGGCCGTCGGTCGGTTTCTTCGAGGGGGCTTCGGACATGGCCCGGCCTAGTAGCAAGATGGGTTGCCAGCGTCGAGGGAGGCGCTGGGGCCGGCGCCGGGCGCGCGGGGTGCGGAGGATGCTAGGCTCGATGAATGAGCGCGCAGCACCCGCTATTTCCAGGCAATGCCCCCGAGGTAGAGGCTGCGTTTCAGGCCGTGCCGGAAGAGATGGTCGCCGAGATCCTCGACGGAGAGCTCCACACGTTCCCGCGGCCGGCGCGGCCGCATACGCGCGCTGCGTCGCGCCTCAGCCGTCGGCTTGGTCCGTTCGACGATGATCCAGGTGAGCCTGGGGGGTGGGTCATCCTCATCGAGCCCGAGCTCCACCTCGGGCCGAGGCCCGACAAGGTCGTCCCCGATCTCGCCGGCTGGCGCCGCACGCGCATGCCCGACGCGCTCGGGCCCGAGGACGCCCCCGCGCACTACGATGTCGCGCCGGACTGGGTGTGTGAGGTGATCTCTCCGAACACCGAGCGCGTTGATCGCGGCAAGAAGATGCGAATCTACCGGCGCGAAGGGGTCCGGCACGCCTGGCTGATCAACCCGGTCGCGCAGACGCTCGAGGTGTACCGGCTCGACGACGGCCGGTGGTCGCTGCTCGACACCCACGAGGGCGACGAGGCCGTGCGGGCCGAGCCGTTCGACGCGATCGAGCTGCCGCTCGCCGATCTCTGGGCGCGGTAGGGCGCCGCCGACCCCGGCGCGCGGCGCGGCTCACCGCGCGATCGCCGGCAGCGCGCCCGCGAAATCGGCGCGGATGGCGGCCACGCCGTCCGCGCCCGCGGCCAGGCAGCGCGGCGCGGAGGCCGCGTCCACGCCGCCGAGGGCGACGAGCGCGACGCCGCGCGGCGCCGCGGCGAGGCGGGCCCGCGCCTCGCCGAGCGCCTCCAGGCCGAGCGGCGGGCCCTTGCCGGGCGTCGCGAAGATCGGCGAGAGCACGGCGGCGTCCGCCCCGGCCTCCGCGGCGCGGAGCACCTCGTCCACCCCGTGGCACGCGACCGAGACGAAGACGCCGGGGCCGAGCAGGGCGCGCGCGTCGGCCACCCCGACCGAGCGGCGGCCGAGGTGCACGCCGTCCGCGCCCAGCAGCAGCGCGAGGTCGAGGCGGTCGTTGACGACGAGCGAGGCGCCGATCGCGGCGGTCGCGTCGCGCAGCCGCCGGCCGAGCGCGTGGAGCGCCGCGCCGGAGAGCTCGGGGTCGCGGAGCTGCACCGCCACGCGCGCGCGGGCCTCGGGCGGCAGGGCGCCGAAGGCCGACAGGCGCGCGAGCAGGACCGGCTCGGGGACGTCCGCCGTCTGCGTGATCAGGGTGAGCGTCGGGGAGAGCATGGCCGGGTCCCCCTCTAGCGGTCCGGAGCGCCGGCGTCGCCGAGCGCCTCGAGGTCCTTCCGGGCCATGTGCGCGAACCGGCTGGAGGGGTAACGCTCGACCAGGAACCGCAGCGTGTCGCGCTGGGCGCCGCGGTCGCCGCGCGCCTCGAAGCGCTCGGCCAGGTCGTAGAGGGCCTCGCTCGGGTCCTCGTAGATGCGGCGATCCGGGTCGACCTCGCTCGCGCACTGGTAGGGAGCCCGCGCGACGGCGGCGAGGAGCACGAGCGGCCCCAGGGCCGCGCGGAAGCCGGTGAGCACGAGGGACATTCGCCGATGAACCGGCGCGAGCGTCAAGAGGACCGCGCCCGCGGGCGCCGGGCGCGCGGCTAGCCCAGCGTGACGCCCGTCCGGGCAGCGCCGTTCCCGCGGCCGCTCTTCGGGGGCGGGGCGCTGAAGAGCGCGTCGCCGACCGCCTGCCCGTCCGCGCCCCGCCGGCGCGCGTCGCCGACGACCCGCAGCAGCGTGTCGTGGAGGGCGCGCGCGCTGTCGTCCCAGTCGCGCCCGCCGGCGAGCTCCGCGACCCGCGCCGGGTCGTACTCGTGCCGCGCGGCGCGCAGCAGCGCGTCCGCCAGCGCATCCGTGTCGCCAGGGGGGATGAGCTCGCCGAGCTCGGGGCTGTGCAGGATGTCGGGGATGCCGCCCACGCTCGTCGCCACCACGCGGCGCCCCGAGGCGAGCGCCTCCAGCACGACGTTGGGCGTCCCCTCGTGCAGGCTCGGCAGCACGAGCGCGTCGCACGCGCCGAGCCACTGCGACACCTGCTCGTGCGGCAGGTAGCCGGTGACCGTCAGCCTGCCGCCCAGCCGGGCCGCGGCCGCCCGGCACGCCTGCTCCTCGGCGCCGCTGCCCACCAGCGCGAGCTCGAGGTCCGGGTGCACGCGCGCGAGCCGCTCGAACGCCTCGACCAGGCTGAGCACCCCCTTGTCGCGGCCCAGCATGCCGACGAAGAGGAGCAGCTTCGAGCCCGGCGACCGGCCGAGCGCCGCGCGCGCCTCGGCGCGGCTCCGCGGCCGGAACAGCGCCGCGTCGACGCCGTTCATGACCACGTCGACGCGATCGCGCGGCACGCCGAGCGCCGCGACGCCGTCCGCGAGCTTGCGGCTCACCGCGACCACCCGGGCGGCGCGCGTGAGCCCCCAGCTCAGCGGGCGACGCAGCCGCCGGTCGCGCGGGATCACGTCGATGTCCGAGCCGTGGACCTTGATCACCGCCGGCACCCCGAGCAGCCGCCCGAGGCAGACCGCCGCGAAGCCGTCCGGGTAGGCGAACGCCCCGACGATCACGTCGGGCGACGGGCCGCGCCCGACGAGCTCCGGGAGCATCGACGCCGCATAGAGCGGGCCGTTCAGGGCCGGCGCGACCCGCGGCACGTAGAGGTAGCGCGGGTGCCGCACCGGGAGCCCGTCGATGACCTCCTCGCGCGGGGCGCTGGAGCCGACAGGCCACTTCGAGAGCCGACCCAGGCCGGGGAACCACGGGATCGTCGCGAGCACCCGGACATCGCAGTAACGCGACAGCGCGGCGAACTGCCGGCGATTGTACGGCGCCTCGTCAGGGTGCGCCGCGTTCGGGAAAATCTTCGTGATAAGCAATACACGCATCCGCCGCAAGAGCTCCTCCTGTCTGACTCGGCCCGTCAGCCCGTCAGCGCATCAGCCCGCAAGTCCCTCGCTGTCACGCGCGCTCCGCGACGGCCGGCGCGCTCGCTGGAGGGCGCGCGGGCTCGGCCTCCGCGGGGGCCGCCTGCGCGCGTGGCCTCGGCTGCACCTCACCCCCGCGCCGCCGGGCGATGAGCTCGTCGAAGAGCCGCACGTGCGCGTCGACCATCGCCTCCAGGCTGAACTGCTCGGCGAACTTCGCCGGGCTCCGCGTGCGCGCGCGCTCGCGGAGCTCCCCGTCGCGCGCGACGCGCGCGAGGTGCTCGGCCAGCGCGCCCGGGTCCTTCGACGGGACGAGGAACCCGTCCACCCCGTGCTCCACGATCTCGGGGACGCCGCCTACGCGGCTCGCCACGATCGGCTTGCCGAGCGCGAGCGCCTCGAGCAGCGCGAGCGGCAGCCCCTCCCAGAGCGACGGGAGCACGTAGGCGTCGAACGCCGAGACGAGCTCGGGGACGTCCGAGCGATAGCCGGGGAAGATCATCCTGTCGCCGAGCCCCGCGGCCTGCGCGCGCTGCTGGAGCTCCGCCCGGAGGGCGCCGTCGCCCGCGACGACGAAGCGCGCCTCGGGCGCGCGCCGCAGCACCTCGGGCGCCGCCTCGATCAGGTAGCGGAGCCCCTTCTGCTCGATGTGCACCACCGCGCACCCGAACACGAAATCCTGCTCGCCGATGCCGAGCTCCGCGCGGATGCGCCCCCGCGCGCCGCTGTTCAGGGCGCGGGTGAAGCGCGTCCCGTCGATGCCGTTGTGGATGACGCGGACCGGCGCGCGGACCTTCACGTCGTCGACGAGGATGCGCTTGAGGTCGTGCGAGACCGCGACCATCTCGTCGGCGAGGTACGCGTAATAGCCGAACTTGCGCCGATCGAAGCCCTTCGCCCGGTTGATCTGGTTGTGCTCCGAGTAGAGGACCACCGGCCGATTCCGCAGCAGGCGCGCGGCGATGCCTGCGAAGATGAGCGGAGCGCGGTTGTGGACGTGGACGATATCCACCGCTCGCTGGTGAAAGAAGCGCCGGATCCAGAGCAGCGCCTCGGGGTCGCTCTTCACGCCGGGCAGCACCGGCCGGAGATCCTTGGTGATCACCAGGCACTTCGAGCGGGGGAGCTTCACCTCCGAGAAGAGCCGCCCCTCCCCGTCGAGGCAGATCAGCGAGAGGTCGAACCCGTGATCGCCGAGCCGGTCGAGGAGGCTCAGCACCACCTTCTCGAGCCCGCCGACCTCGAGGTTGTTCACGACCATGCAGACGTTGGGCTTGCTCATATTCTCCTGAGCGGACCGTCAGGTCGCCGCGATCGCTGCCAGAGCGCATGACGCGCCACGACGGAGGTGTCGACCGGTGCGATGAGCGTTCCGTGTCATTTTGGCTCAGGCAGGTGAGCGTACCATGACGCCGGCGCGCCGTTCGTTTGACTTCCCACGTCGGCGCGCGCTCGACGACGACGACGACGACGACGATGAATGTCGTCCTCCCACAGCGCCACGCCTGTGTGCAGGACATGGGGGCCGTCCTCTGTCGGCGTCATCATCGCGCCGCCGCCCCCTTCCCGCTCGGGGCGGGCGCGACGCGCGCGCCGCGGCGAACGCTACAGCGCGGTGATCTTGCCCTGCTCCGGCGACGACGCCGTCGCATAGAGCTTCTTCGGCATCCGCCCGGCGAGGTACGCCATCCGCCCGGCCCTCACGGCGTCCCTCATCGCCTGCGCCATCAGGATCGGGTCGCGCGCGCCCGCGATGGCCGTGTTCATCAACACCCCATCACACCCGAGCTCCATGGCCACCGCGGCGTCGCTCGCCGTCCCGACGCCCGCGTCCACGATCACCGGGACCTTCGCGGTCTCCCGGATGATCATGAGGTTGTACGGGTTCCGGATGCCGAGCCCGCTGCCGATGGGCGCGGCCAGCGGCATCACGGCGGCGCACCCGATGTCCTCCAGCTTCCGGCACACGATCGGGTCGTCCATGCAGTAAGGGAGCACGGTAAAGCCCTCCTTCACCAGGATCCGCGCCGCCTCCAGCGTCGCCTCGTTGTCCGGGAACAACGTGCGTTCGTCGCCGATGACTTCGAGCTTCACGAGATCGGACAGCCCGAGCTCGCGCGCCAGCCGGCAGGTGCGGACCGCGTCCTCGACGGTGTAGCAGCCCGCCGTGTTGGGCAGGATCGTGACGCGCCCCTGCTGGAGCAGCGACATCATCGACCCCTCGCCTCGCTCCTTGAGGTTGACCCGGCGGAGGGCCACCGTGACAACCTCCGCGCCGGACGCCTCGAGCGCGCGACGGGTCTCATCCAGGTCCTTGTACTTGCCCGTCCCGACGAACAGGCGGGAAGTGAACGTGTGTCTGCCGATCGTCAACGCATCGCTCGTCATCGCAGGCTCCTCGGGGTCTCGACCCAGACGATCTGCTAGTCGGACCGGGACACAGGGTCCAGGACATCGACCATGTCCTGCGCTTCGGGCGCGCCCCGCGCTGCAGCATGGTATCTTCCAGGACCATGTCTCCCAGAGCTTCTTGCATAGCCCTCCTCCTCGCGCTGCCGCCCGCGCTGACCCTCACGCCGACCGTCGGCTCCGCCCTGGCAGACGGGGTGATCCTGTCCGGCCCGCGCGCGGCGCAGGCGGCCGTCTCCGTCCAGCTCTCGCTGGAAGAGCTCGTCTCGCGCGCCGCGTTCGTCGTCGTCGCCACCGCGACCGAGCAGCGCAGCCAGTGGGAAGAGCTCGGCGGATCGAAGAGGATCGTCACCTATACCCGCCTGTCGGTCGATCGCCCCGTGGCCGGGCAGCCGGACGGCGAGATCTGGGTGAGGACGCTCGGGGGCGTGGTCGGGGACGTCGGACAGCAGGTGTCGGGCGACGCGCAGCTCAGGATCGGCGCCCAGGCGATGATCTTCGTCTCCAGGGCGGGCTCTGCCCTGGTCGTCTCCGGGATGGCCCAGGGCCACTACCCCGTCGTCCACGGCGAGGAGACAGCGAGGGTGGCCGGCGCGCCGCGGATCGCCGTGCGGCGGCTCGCCGCGAGCCCCGACGGCGGGACCGTCCTGCCCCGGACGGGCCCCGCGATCTCGGCGGCCGAGCAGCTCGTGGGCGCGACGCTCGACGCGGCGTGCGAGGCCGTGAGCCGCGCCTGGAAGGCGAGCCATGCCCAGAAATAACCCCGCGCTCACCCCGCGGAGCGCCCGCGCCGCCGCCGTCCTCGCGGCCTCCGGCGCCATCGCCGCCGCGACGATCGCCCTCCCCTCATCCGCCCTCGCCTACTGTCGCACCAGCGTCTGTCCCGAGACCAAATCGACGGCGGCCGTCTGCACGCCGGCCCAGCCGAACGACTGCGGCATCCCGCTCGCCTGGCCGTCGCCGTGCGTCGGCTACTCCATCCAGGAGGACGCCTCGATCCAGGTCTCGCTCGCCGAGACCGAGGCGATCTTCGAGAAGGCGTTCGCGGCGTGGACGCAGGCCGACTGCGGCGACGGGCAGACCCCGCGCATGGAGGTCATCTACCTGGGCCCGATCGCGTGCGACGCGCACGAGTACAACCAGAACAAGGGGAACGCGAACATCATCACGTTCCGGGACGGCGACTGGCCGTATGCGGGGGGCGGGAACACCCTCGCGCTCACGACGGTCACCTACAACCTCAAGACCGGTGACATCTACGACGCCGACATGGAGATCAACTCGTCGGACGTGACGCTCTCGCTCGGCGACGAGGAGGTGTCGTTCGACCTGCTGAGCATCGCGACCCACGAGGCCGGCCACTTCCTCGGGCTCTCGCACTCGACCGACGGCTCCGCGACCATGTTCGCCGACTACCGGCCGGAGACGACCATGCTCCGCGATCTCGACCAGGACGACCGCAACGGGATCTGCGCGGTGTACCCGCCCGGGGAGCCGATCAAGGGGTGCGATCCCACGCCGCGCCACGGCTTCTCGGAGCTGTGCGCGGTCGACCAGCCCGACCGGGAGGACGACGGCGGCTGCGCCGCGGGCCCGTCCCGGAGCAGCCGGGGCGGCGGGATCGCCCTCGCCGCGCTCGCGCTGGTCGGCGCGGCCGCGCGGGCGCGGCGCGGCGCGGCGGCGCGCCAGGGCCGGGAGAGGCGGCCCCGCTGAGCCAGGCCCCCTTCGTCCTCGTCGAGCGCGACGACGACCTCGCCCGGCTGGTCGAGCGCGCGGCGCGCGCGGAGGCGCTCGCGGTCGACGTCGAGGCCAACGGGCTGTTCGCCTACCGCCCCCGGCTCTGCACGATCCAGCTCGCCTTCCGCGAGGGGGACGGCATCGCGGTCGCGGTCGTGGACGCGCTCCGCGCGCCCGTCGCGCCGCTCGCGCCGCTGCTCGGGGCCGCGGGGCCGCCCAAGGTGCTGCACGACCTCACCTTCGACGCGCGCATGCTCGCCGAGGCGGGGGCGCCGCTCGCCGGGGCGCGCGACACCTCGGTCGCCGCGCGCATGCTGGGGTGCGCGGCCACCGGGCTCGCCGCGCTGCTCGCGTCGGAGCTCGGCGTGACGATCGACAAGCAGCTCCAGCAGCACGACTGGGGGCGCAGGCCGCTCGCCAGCGCCGAGCTGCGCTACCTGGCCGACGACGTGCTCCACCTGCTCGCGCTCGACGCGCGGCTCGCGGAGCGCGGGCGGGCCCTCGAGATCGAGGACGAGATCGCCGAGGAGTGCGCCTACAAGCTCGCGACCGCGCTCGGCCCGCCGCGCGACCCGCGGCCCGCCTACGCGCGCATCAAGGGGGCGCAGGCGCTCGACCCGGAGGGCCGGGCGATCCTGCGGCGCCTCGTGGCGGCGCGCGAGGCGGCCGCCGAGGAGGCCGACCTGCCGGCCTTCAAGATCGTCGGCAGCGAGGTGCTCCTCGAGCTCGCGCAGCGGAGGCCGGCCCGGGCCGACGACGTCCGCGCCGTGCGCGGGGCCGCCGCGGGCCGGGCGGCCACGTGCGTCGCGGCGTGGCTCCGCGCCATCGAGCAGGGGCGCAGCGACGGCGACGTGCCGGAGGAGGAGCGCGCCCTCTTCCTGCAGGTCCGCCCGCCGCGCAGGGAGCTCGCCGCGCGCCGCGCGATGGAGACGCGGGTCACCGGGTGGCGCAGGGCCGAGGCGAAGGCGCGGAAGGTGGACGAGCAGGTCGTGCTGCCGGGGCACTGCGCGCAGGATCTCGTGGAGATCGCGCTCGCCGTGGGGAACGCCGGCGACGCCGCCGTCGCCGCCGCGATCGCGCGCATCCCGGGGCTCGGCGCGCGCCGGCTCGCGCGCTACGGCGGCGCGCTCGCGGCGCTCGTGAGCGCGGCGCCGCCGAGCGAGCCGCCCGGCACAGCGACGTAGCCGCGAGCGGGCGTTCGCACCGCGCGAACGGCCTCGCGCGCCGCGCCGTTCGCGCCGCGCCGCCCGGTCGACAGGGGCGCCGCCCGGTGGAATAGCAGGGGCCCATGCGCTGGACCGATCCCCCTGACGCGCCGGAACGGCGCCGTTTCTGGCCACCGGTGATGTGGTGGCTCCGCGCTGCGCTCGCGTTCGCGCTCGTCTCCGGGTGCGTCCTCCTGGGCGCGCGCGCGGGAGAGCTGGCCCCTCCCCCGGCCCCCGCGGCGCCCGCCGCGGCGAGCGCCGAGGACGGCGCGGATCCCGAGGCGAACCCGGTCGCCCCCGACTCGCCGCGCGCGTCGATGCGCCAGTTCTTCGAGCTCTCTCGCGCGGGCGAGTACGCCGAGGCCGCGCGGTACCTCGACCTGCCGCCGGGGGCGAACGGCGCGGAGCTCGCGCAGCGGCTCAAGGCGGTGCTCGATCGGCACCTCTGGCTCGACGTGGAGTCGCTCTCGCCGCTCCCGCTGGGGGACGCGCAGGACAACCTCGGCGCCGGGGTGGAGCAGCTCGGCAAGATCCCGACCCGCACGGGGACCCAGCCGGTGCGGCTCGTGCGGCGCACGACGCCCGACGGGGTGCGGTGGATCTTCTCGCGCGCCACGGTGCAGCGCGTCGACGAGTGGTACGCGCGGCTCGAAGACCGCTGGATCCGCGATCACCTGCCGCCGGCGCTGCTGCGCCCTGGCCCGCGCGAGCTGCTGTGGTGGCAGTGGCTCGCCCTGCCGGTCGTCGCGCTCGCCGGCTGGCTCGTCGGCATGGTGCTGAGCTACTTCATCCGCGCCGCGCTCCGCCGCCTCGTCGCGCGGACGGACTCCACGCTCGACGACGTGCTCCTCGGGGGCGCGCGCGGCCCGCTCACGTTCGCGCTGGCGCTCGTCGGCGTCGAGGCCTCGCTCCCGTGGCTCGGGCTCTACGTGCCGGCCGAGGAGTTCCTCGACAAGGTGGTGCGCGCCGGCCTCTTCATCGCCGTCTTCTGGTTCGCGCTCCGCGCGATCGACGCCGTGAGCGACCGCCTGCTCGCCGCGCCGGCGACGCGCGACAACCCCGCGGCGCGATCGCTCGTGCCGCTCATGGGGAAGATCGCGAAGGTCGCGATCTTGATCATCGGCGTGATCGCCGTGCTGTCGGAGCTCGGCTACCCGGTGGCGAGCCTCATCGCCGGCCTCGGCATCGGCGGCGTCGCGCTCGCCCTCGCCGCGCAGAAGACGGTGGAGAACCTCTTCGGCTCGGTCTCGATCGGCGTCGACCGGGCGCTCCAGGTGGGCGACTTCGTGAAGGTCGACGCGCTGCTCGGCACGGTCGAGACGATCGGGCTCCGCTCGACGCGGATCCGCACGCTCGACCGGACGCTTGTCACGATCCCGAACGGCAAGCTGGCCGACCTCCAGATCGAGTCGTACACGGCGCGCGACAGGATGCGCCTCTCGTGCGTGCTGGGCCTCGTGTACGAGACGACCCCCGCGCAGCTCCGCGCCGTGCTCGAGGGGTGCGAGCGCGCGCTGCGGGCGCACCCGCACATCTGGCCCGACGACGTCGTCGTGCGCTTCATCGGCATCGGGCCCGCGTCGTTCGACGTCGAGATCATGGCCTGGTTCCAGACCACCGACTTCGGCGAGTTCAGGACGATGCGCCAGGAGGTCCTGATCACCTTCCTGGAGATCATCGGCGCGGCCGGGACGAGGCTCGCGTACCCGACGCGGACGGTGCACGTCGCGACGCGCGGGGGGGAGCGCGCGCTGCTCGACCCGACGGCCGACGGGAAGGCGGCTAGCGGGCGGGAGGCGCCGCGGCAGGCGCCATCGGCTGCAGCCCCGCCTTCTCGATGAGCGCGCGGTCCTCGTCCGGGCCCGGGTTCGGCGTGGTGAGCAGCCTGTCTCCGTAGAAGATCGAGTTCGCCCCCGCGTACATACAGAGGAGCTGCGCCTCGCGCGACAGCTCCGTCCGGCCGGCGGACAGGCGCACCATCGCGCGCGGCATCATGAGCCGGGCGATCGCGATCATCCGGACGAACTCGATCGGATCCACCGGCGGCAGGCTCTCGAGCGGCGTGCCGGGCGAGCGCACGAGGGCGTTGATCGGCACGCTCTCCGGGTGGGGATCGAGGCGCGCGAGCTCGACGAGCATCTCGCAGCGGTCGGCGATCGACTCGCCCATGCCGATGATCCCGCCCGAGCAGACGGTGATGCCGGCCCGCCGGACGTTGCGCAGGGTGACGAGCCGCTCGTCGTAGGTGCGCGTGGAGATGATGGATTTGTATGCCTTCCGCGACGTGTCGAGGTTGTGGTTGTACGCGTCGAGGCCGGCCTCTTTCAGGCGGCGCGCCTGGTCGTCGGTGAGCATGCCGAGGGTGCAGCACGCCTCGAGGCCGAGCGCCTTCACGCCGCGCACCATGTCGAGGACGCGCTCGAAGGCCGGGCCGTCCTTCACCTCGCGCCAGGCGGCGCCCATGCAGAACCGCGTCGAACCGCCGTCGCGGGCGCGCTCGGCGGCGGCGAGGACGGCGGGGACGTCGAGCATGCGCTCCGGTCCGACCTCGGTCTCGTAGTGGCTCGACTGCGGGCAGTAGGCGCAGTCCTCGGGGCAGCCGCCCGTCTTGACGCTGAGGAGGGTGCAGAGCTGCACCTCGTGCTCGCCGTGGAACGCGCGGTGGACCGAGCGCGCGCGGTCGATCAGCTCGAAGAGCGGCAGATCGTGCAGGGCGACCGCCTGCTCGACGGTCCAGTCGTGGCGGACCACGCCCGCCGCCGGCGCGCGGCCGCTCGGCTCGCTGCGTCCACCCTTGTCGTCCGTCGCTTCGCGTTCGATCCCGTCGAGCATGGGCTCGCTCCATACCCAGGCTTGGGGCGCCGCCGCAAGCAAGCCGCGCGGCCGGGTCCGTCCTCCGCCCCCGAGGGGGGCTTCTGGCCCTGGGCCGCTACAGCGCCGTCACCGCCTTGGCCGTCTCCTTGGCGATCGCCCCCTGGCCGACGAGCTGCCGCAAATGGGCCTCGAACGTCTGCATTCCATAGGGAGTCACCCCCTTCTCCATCAGCTCGCGCAGCGACGGGCTCCCCTCCGGGCGGCGGATCGCCTCGCGCACCGCGGCCGTCGCGACGAGCACCTCGCAGGCGAGGATCTCCCCCGCGCCGTCGCGGCGAGGGAGCAGGCGCTGCGCGACCACGCCCTGGAGGCAGTCGGCCAGCCGGTCGCGCGCCTCGCTCGGGCTCCGGCCCAGCGCGACAAGCCGGCCGAGGGTGCGCGCGACGTCGGGCGTGTGCACGGCCGCGAGCACGAGGTGCCCGGTCTCCGCGGCGTGCAGCGCGAGATCGAGCGACTCGCCGTCGCGGAGCGAGCCGAGGAGCACGACGTCCGGATCCTGCCGCAGCGCCGAGCGCAGCGCGGTCGGGAAATCCGCGGTGTCGACGCCGATCTCGCGCTGGCTCACGCTGGAGCGGTTGTCCTCGTGCACGTGCTCGATCGGATCCTCGAGCGTGACGATGTGGCGCGGCAAGGTCGCGTTGATCTGCCCGACGAACGCGGCGAGCGTCGTGCTCTTGCCGCTGCCCGCCGTGCCGGCGACCACGAAGAGGCCGTGGTCGTGCTCCACCATGGCCCGCACCGCCGAGGGGACGCCGAGCTCGTCGAAGGTGGGGATCTTGAGCGGGATGCTGCGCAGGATGATCGCGAGCGAGCCGCGCTGGCGGTAGATGTTGACCCGGAACCGGCCGAGACCCGGGACGACATACGAGGTGTCGAGCTCCTGCAACGTGGCGAGCAGCTCGCGCGACGGACGCCCGGCGAGCAGCACCCGCGCCGCAGCCTCGCTGTCCTCCGGGCGGATCCGGTCGACCCGGAAGTAGACCATGTCGCCGCGCACCCGCGCGCCCGGCGGCTGACCGACCTTGAGGTGGATGTCGCTGGCGTGGGCGGCAAGCGCCTTGCCGAGGAGCTGGTGGAGGAAGGCCTCGGAGGTGTACGGCGTCGTCACGGGGGGCAAGTTACCAAAATGGACCCCGACGGGCCCAAAGCGCGGCGGCGCGACGGCGAAGCCCAGGCGCCGCGCAGGACGGCCGCGCGCCCTCGACGGCCACGACGGGCGTCACGGCCGCGGCGCCTGGCCGCCGCCGGCGCCTGCGCCGGAGAGCGGCGGATCCAGATCGGCGGGGATCCGGGCCGGATCGACGAGCCCCTTCTCCGCGAGCGCGCGCGCCGCCGAGATCGCGACCGCGCGCTGCTCGGCAGGGAGGTCGCGCCTGGCCGACAGCTCGAGGAGGATGGCCGCCGCGGCGCGCGCCCCGTCCGGGTCGAGCGGCTCGCGCGGACGCGGGGGGCGCCCGGCGACCCCGAGGAGCGCGTCGAGCAGCGGCGGGAGCGACGGGGCCGGCGCCGAGCGGGCGCGCTCGGCGAGCGGCCCGAGCGCCAGGTCGGCGTCGTCGGCGTACGGCAGGGCGCGCAGGGCGGCGAGCGCGATGTCGCCGCCGTCCTCCAGGGCGGCCAGGAGCCCGGATGCGCCCTCGGCCTCGGCGAGCCGCGCGTGCTCCAGCGGGTCGTCGCCGGCGGCGCGAAGCCAGCGCGGATCGGTCAGGCGAGGGCTCGGAGGGCGCGGCGCCGCGGAGGCGGAGGGCGGGACAGCCGCCGACGACGGGGGCGAGGACGAGGCGGAGGTGGCGCTGTCGCGGCGGCACGCGACGGGCGCGGCGAGGGCGACCGCGAGGGGCGCGAGCAGGGCGAGGCGCGCCGGCTTCACGGCTGCCCCGCGTTCACGGTTGCCCCGTGTTCATGGCTGCCCCGTGTTCACGGTTGATCAAGGAGCGCGAGCGAGCGCTTCGTGGGCGCGTTCTCGGTCTCGGTCCGCGCGTTGTACTCGTCGACCACGCGGTTGATGTGCATCGAGCAGAACTTCGGTCCGCACATCGAGCAGAACTCCGAAGTCTTGAAGTACTCCTGCGGGAGCGTCTCGTCGTGCATCGCCTGGGCCGTCTCGGGATCGAGCGAGAGCGCGAACTGCTGCTTCCAGTCGAACGCGTAGCGGGCGCGGCTCAGCGCGTCGTCGCGATCGCGCGCGCCCGGGCGCTTGCGCGCGACGTCGGCGGCGTGGGCGGCGATCTTGTAGGCGATGAGGCCCTGCTTCACGTCCTCGGGGTTCGGCAGGCCGAGGTGCTCCTTCGGCGTCACGTAGCAGAGCATCGCGGCGCCCGCGAAGCCGGCCATCGTGGCGCCGATGCAGCTCGTGATGTGATCGTAGCCGGGCGCGAAATCGGTGACGAGCGGGCCGAGGACGTAGAACGGCGCCTCGTGGCAGAGCTCCATCTCCTTCTGCACGTTCATCGCGATCTGATCGAACGGCACGTGCCCGGGGCCCTCGATCATCACCTGCACGTCCTTCTCCCACGCACGCTTCGTGAGCTCGCCCAGCGTCTTCAGCTCGGCGAACTGGGCCGCGTCGCTCGCGTCGTGGAGGCAGCCGGGGCGGAGGCCGTCGCCCGCCGAGATCGTGACGTCGTACTTGGCGCAGACCTCGAGCACCTTGTCCCAGTGCGTGTAGAACGGGTTCTGCTTGTGGTGCTCGATCATCCACTGCGCCATGATCGAGCCGCCGCGCGAGACGATGCCCGTGAGCCGGCCCTTCACGAGCGGCAGGTGCTCGAGCAGCACGCCCGCGTGGATCGTGAAGTAATCGACGCCCTGCTTCGCCTGGTGCTCGAGCATGTCGATGAGGTCAGCGGCCGTCATCTTGTCCGTGCCCTTGCAAGCCTCGAGCGCCTGGTAGATCGGCACCGTCCCGATCGGCACCGGCGAATCCGCGATGATGGCGCGGCGGATGCCGTCGATGTCGCCGCCGGTCGACAGGTCCATCACGGTGTCGGCGCCGTACTTGATGGCGTAGCGCAGCTTCTCGAGCTCGCCGCTCACGTCGCTCGTCGTCTGGCTGTTGCCGATGTTCGCGTTCACCTTGCAGAGCGACGCGATGCCGATGCACATCGGCTCCAGGTTCAGGTGGTTCTTGTTGGCGGGGATGATCATCCGGCCGCGCGCGACCTCGCTTCGGATGAGCTCGGGCGCGAGCTTCTCACGGCGGGCGACGTACTCCATCTCCTCCGTGATGACGCCCTTCCTCGCGAAGTGCATCTGGCTCTGGTTCGGGCTCCCGGCGCGCTTACTCACCCATTCGGTCCGCAACATCGACGACCTCGCTTTCGAGGTGGGCGGTTTAGGTCGCGGCCGCGCGCGACGCAAGCCTCGCGTCGCGCGCCGACGCACGCGCTGAGCCGCTGAAGAGGACCGCTGAAGAGGGCCGTCGGGGAGGCGCGCGCCGCGGCCGCGCCGCGCTCAGGGCGGCGGAGCCTCGGGGAGCTCGGTCATCATGCCGAGCGTGTGCGCGCCGGCCGCCTTCGCGCTGTCGAGCACCTCCACGACGGTGCCGTAGATGGCCCCGTCGTCGGCCACGATGAAGACGATCCTGTCCTGCGGCCTGCTCTGGCGCTCGAGGATCGGCCGGAGCTTGCCCGCGAGCTCGGCGCGCTCGACCTTCTCGTCGTTGAGCTGGATCTCGCCCTGCGCGTTCACCCGGACGACGAGCTGATCGGGCGGCGGCGGGGTGTCCTCCTTGACCTGCTCGGTGTCCGGGACGCGGACGCCGATGTCCTTCTCGAGCAGCGGCGTCACGACCATGAAGATGATGAGGAGCACCAGCACGACGTCGACGAGCGGCGTCACGTTGATGTCGGAGTTCAGCGGCACCGCCGGCTTGACGACGAACTTCTTCTTCGCGCGCGCGCTCATCGCCGCTATCTCCCCTTCAGCTCCTCGACCGCCAGCGAGACGCTCTTCGCGCCCGCCTTGCGCGCCGTCTCCATCACCTTGCGGACGTCGCCGAACGAGAGGCGCTGGTCGCCCTTGACCAGCACCTTGCGCCCCGGCTGCGCGGCGAACTCGCGCGACAGGCGCTCGGAGAGCCCGGCGTCGTCATACTGGTCGTTCTCGACCCACACCGTCTTCTCCAGCGTGACGGAGAGGATCAGCGGGTCCACTTCCTTCTTCTCCTCGTCCACCTTCGCGGCCTGCGGCAGCTTCACGTCCTTGCCGCGCTGGAGCATCGGCGTGACGACCATGAAGATGATGAGCAGGACGAGGACGACGTCGACGAGCGGCGTGACGTTGATCTCGCTCTTGGGGCCCTTCTGCGGGCCGACGGCCATCCCCATTAGGAACGCTCGCTTCCGGCTGAGCGCGCCGCCGCGCCTCGCTGGGGCGCGCGGCGACGCGCGCCGCGCACCGCGACCAGCCAGGCGCCGCTCGGCGCGGGCGCTCTGTCAACGACGGCCTCTCCCGAGGCCGGGGCAACGACGACCTCTCCCGAGGCCGGGGCAACGACGGCCTCTCCCGAGGCCGGGACAAGCAGCCTCTCTCGAGACCGGGTCAGGCGGCCTCGCGCGGGCCAGCTCAAGCGGCCTCTTCCGAGGCTGTCGCGAGGCGGCCGTCGAGCCGCTTCGCCACGATATCGAGGAACTCGTTCGACGACTCCGAGATGTCGATCGCCCGGGCGTCGACCCAGCCCTGCAGGTAGTTGTAGCCCATGACGGCCGGGATCGCGACGAGCAGGCCGAAGGCGGTTGTGATGAGCGCCTCCGCGATACCCGCCGAGACGGTGCCGAGGCCGCCTGAGCCGGACGCGGCCATCTGCTGGAAGGCCGTCACGATGCCCATGACCGTCCCGAGGAGGCCGACGAACGGCGCCGTCGAGCCGACCGTGGCGAGCAGGCCGTAGCCGCGTTTCAGGCTGAGCACCTCGCGCTGCGCCTGCCGCTCGAGCGCCCGCGAGACCGACTCGAACACGCCGTCGCGCTCGTGCCCGTGCGCCGGGAGCCGGCCGGGGGCGCTCGACGCGTACGCCGCGAGCCCCGCGCCGATCACCCGCCCGAGGTAGCCGATCTCGTCCCTGGGCCTGGCGGCGGACTGGGCGTCCTCGAAGTCGCCCCGGGCGAGCAGCGGGCCCACCTTCTGCGCGAACTCGCGGGAGGCGGCGCGCGACTTGAGCGACACGACGAGGCGCTCGCCGAAGACGATCAAGGAGGAGACCGACATGAGGGCCAGCGCGAACACAATCAGCTTCGCGAAGAGGCCCATGTGGCCCCAGAGCTCAATCAACGTGAATTGCATCGTCTCGCTCGCGCCTCCTGGCGCTCCATGGTGTCGTGATGTTTTTAGCTATGCTGAAACAGCGCCCCTCGACGCCGCAGCGAACTCGACAATACCGCAGAGCGGACCTACCCCGTTCCCTTCTCTACTACGTGCCCCGCCCGTTCAACAACACCCGCGCGCCCGGCGGTCAAGGGAGCTTGAGCCGGATGTTGAACACGTAGTCCACCGAGACCGGGCGCCCCTGGTACATCACCGGCGTGTACCGGCGCCCCGAGAGGGCATCGAGGATCGCCCTATCCATGTGGGGTAACGATTTGACCATCCGGCAATTGGTCAGCGTGCCGTCGATCTTGATGACGCACTTGACAATTGCGAGCCCCTCCACCCGCGCGGCGAGCGCCTCGCGCGTGTACTGCGGGTCTCGCCCCGAGACCATCGATGGCCGGGTCATCCCGGCGCCGAACGGCAGAACCACGTTTTGCGGTGGCGCCGTGCTGCCGAGCTGACCGCCGAGCTGGCCTCCTAGCGTGCCTCCGATCGTGCCGCCGACCGTCCCGCCGACCGTCCCTCCTTCAACTCCGCCCTCCTGGCCCCCCTCGACGCCGCCAGGCTGCTCCGGCGCCTCCTCCTTGGCCGGCTCCGGCTCAGGCGCCTTGGCCTTGGGCTTCTCCGGCATGTCGTAGATGGTGTCAGGGGTCTTGACAGGCTTCGGCTGCTCGATGCGCTGCTCCACCTTCGGCTGTCGCTTCGCGCCGCCAGCTGGAGGAGGAGGCGGCGGTGGAGGAGGAGGCGGCGGCGGCGCGGCGAAGAAGGTGACCTCCACGTCCTTCGGCTTCTCGGCCTGAGGGCGCGTGGCCTGCCAGAGCAGGGCGCCCGCGATCGCCGTGTGCGCGACGATGGAGAGCACTGCGCCCGTCCCGAGACGCCCCTGGGTGGCGGTGGCACGACCTAGTACCGAGTCGAACATGAGGGGTCGTAACTCCTAGAACTCGAGCCGATCGACGAGGTGGGCCCGCGCCGTATGGAAGCGCGCGACGCCTACCCGGAGTGTACAAGCGAGCAAGTACTACAAAAAAGTCTATTGTCTCGCGCGATTCCTGTCTAGGGTGACAAGGGACTCGAGGGCCCTACACTTCTGGAGGGAATTCCGTGAAGTTTCTCGAAAAGAGGATGAAACACGGAGCGCGCTTACTACGTGCGCCGTTGAGGCTGTGGGCGGCGACGCTGCTGCTCGCCATGACATTGTTGACCGCGGTCCCGGCGCTCGCGCAGACGGGCAACAGCGTTCTCCTCGGGCGGGTGACCGACGCCGCGAGCAAGGCGCCGGTGGCCGATGTGGTCGTGACGGCGACATCGCCGGCGCTGCAAGGAGAGCAGCTCGTCGTGACCGACGGCTCCGGCCAGTACCGTATCCCGAACCTGCCGCCGGGCGACTACACACTGCGCCTGGAGAAGGAATCATATAAGCCGTACAGCCGCGGCGGGATCGCGATCCGCAGCGGGACGACCATCCGCGTCAACGCCGAGCTCCTCCCCGAGGCGCTCAAGGCGGAGGAGATCATCGTCGTCGGCCGCGCGCCGACGGTCGACGTCGGGTCGAGCACCATCGGACAGAATATTTCACAGGACTTCACGCGGCGCATCGCCGTGGCGCCGCCCGGCGGAAAGGGCACGGCGTCGCGCTCGTTCGAGTCGATCGCGGCGGTCACCCCCGGCGCGAAGAGCGATGAGTTCGGCACGTCGATCGCGGGTACGTCGTCGCCTGAGAATCAGTACGTGATCGACGGACTATCCGTGAACGATCCCGCGTACGGGATCGTCGGCACGCCGCTCACCATGGAGTTCATCAAAGAGGTCAACGTGGTGAGCGGCGGGTACATGCCCGAGTTCGGCCGCGCGACCGGCGGCGTGCTCGACGTCGTGACCAAGAGCGGCGGCAACGAGTTCCACGGCTCTGTCTTCTTCAACGTCGTCCCCGGCTTCCTCGAGGCCGAGGGGACGAAGGTGCGGCGCCAGGGCGAGACCATCCAGACCGACGACCGCATCCTCGCCATCCGCGACTACGGCTTCGAGGTCGGCGGCCCCGTCCTGAAGGACAAGCTCTGGTTCTACGGCGGCCTCGACCTCGCGTTCTCGAGCCTGGAGCGCGAGCGCACCCTGTTCGCGACGCGGTACGCGGGCGACAACCCGAGGCCCGAGACGGACCCGGAGACGAAGTTCAACCTCGTCGATCCCCTCCCGGGCTCGACGCGCTACTTCCGCGGTGAGGAGCGGACGATCCAGTACCTCGGCAAGCTGACCTACCAGGTCAGCCCGGACCACAGCCTCGCGCTGTCCGTCTACGGCGCGCCGTCCACCTCGGGCGGCAATGGCACGTACTCGTACGACCCGCAGGCCGGCGTCATGGATGTCTCGAACCTCATCGGCAGGTACAACGCGCTCGCGCTCAAGTTCGTGTCGTCATCGACCGACGTCGCGCTGAAGTGGTCGTCGGCGTTCAACAACAAGACCCTGCTGCTCGACGCGACGCTCGGCTGGCACCACCAGCGCAACGCGCGGCTGCCGCCGGACGACTCCGAGATCGGGACGCGCAACGGCCTCGCGGGCGTGCCATTCGTGTCCTGGAACAGGACCGGACCGCGGCACTCGATCGGGGATTTCGAGGCGCTCTCGCCCGAGGCGATGGCGATGTGCCGCCAGAGCGACGTGCAGGACCGCGACGCCGAGGGGAATCTGCGCTTCGACGAGGCCGGCGAGCCCATCATGGTCCACCGCGACCCGTGCCAGGTCCGCCAGTACTGGGACGGCGGCCCCAACTTCGTCGAGGACGCGACGCAGGATCGCCTGCAGCTCAAGGCGATGGTGACGAGCATCTTCGAGGGCCTCGGCCATCACGTCGTCAAGGGCGGCATCGACAGCGAGATCATGATGTACAGCCACGAGAAGGCGTACCCGGGCCTCGTCTCCTACACGGAGAGCCCGAACGGCCTGTACTGGGAGGACGGGCGGCAGCTCGGCTTCCTGACGGGCCCCGAGGTCGACGACTACGTCCTCCAGCCCAGCACCACGGTGTCGTCGCTGTCGACGACGTTCGGCGCCTTCGTCCAGGATAGCTGGAGCATCCTCGACAAGGTGACGGTGAACGTGGGCGTCCGCTACGACGCCCAGTACCTGTTCGACGACAACGGCAAGCTCGGCATGGCGCTGCCGAACCAGTGGTCGCCGCGCATCGGCGCCGTCTACGACATCACGCAGCAGGGCAAGTCCAAGATCTTCGCGAACTACGCGCGCTACTACGAGAGCGTGCCGCTCGACCTCGTCGATCGCGCCTTCGGCGACGAGCGGCAGATCCGGGCGTTCCACAGGGCGGCGGTCAACGGCGACGCGACCGGGTGCGACCCGACCGACATCGAGGACGCGATGGGCGACGGGCCGGGCCAGTGCCAGAACAAAGAGAACCGGATCGAGGGCACCCAGCTCGCGGCGGAGAACGGTCAGGGACCCGCGAGCTACGATCCGAACACGGTCTGGACGCCGACCGGTACCGGCAAGACGCCGGTGGATCCGGACATCAGCCCGCAGTCCTCGGATGAGATCGTGCTCGGCGGCGAGTACGAGGTCATCGAGAACGGGCGCGTCGGCGCGCTGTACACGAAGCGCTGGATGAGCAACGTCATCGAGGACATGAGCCGCGACGAGGGGAGCACGTACTTCATCGGCAACCCCGGCAAGGGCATCGCCAAGGACTTCCCCGAGGCGGAGCGCAACTACGACGCGGTGACGCTCTACTTCCAGAAGGCGTTCGCCGATCTGTGGCTCGCCCAGGTGAGCTACACGCTCTCGTTCCTGCGCGGTAACTACGCGGGCCTCTTCCGCCCGGAGACCGACCAGCTCGATCCGAACATCACCTCGGAGTACGACCTGACCTCGCTCCTCGACAACCGCGAGGGCTACCTGCCGGGCGACAGCCGGCACGAGTTCAAGGTCTACGGGGCGAAGTCGTTCCCGATCCGGAACGACATGATCGTCGACGCCGGCCTCACCTACCGCTCCCGCTCCGGCGGCCCCACGGACTTCTGGGGCGCGCACCCCCTCTACGGCGCGGACGAGGCGTTCATCCTGCCCCGCGGCTCCGGCGAGCGGCTGCCGTGGGTCCACAACATCGACGGCCGCCTCGGCTACTCGGTGAAGCTCTCGAAGGACAGCTATCTCACCGTCACGATGGACATCTTCAACATCTTCAACTTCCAGTCGTACACCCAGGTGGATCAGCGATACACCCGGCAGTACGTCGACGTGCGCGGGTGCCGCGACAAGGAGGTCTCGGACCTGGAGGGGCCGGGCGACGCGACGTGCTTGAAGACGCTCGACGGCGAGGCCTTCAACAAGGGTGTCGACAAGAACCCGAACTTCGGCAAGCCGACGAGGTACCAGCCGCCCCGGCAGTTCCGCTTCGGCGCGCGGGTCACGTTCTAGGCGCGGCGCGCTCGCGAAAGGAAACCAGCGATGAAGATCCGATTGCTTGGTTGGTTGGCGGGGCTCGCCGCGGTCGCGGCGGCCACGTCGCCCGGCTGCTCGCAACCCAAGCCCGAATGCACCGTCGGCAACGCCGCCGTCTACCCGTTCGCCGCGAAGTTCTTCCTGCAAGAGGGAGACAACGACAGCCCCTGCGCCCAGGTGGAAGGGGCGACGGTGGGCCTGCAGGTGTACAACCCGAACGCGGGGGGCTATCCCGACAGGAACACGAAGCTGATCGCTATCCAGATGGATCGCGCGGCGTGGACGGCCGGCGGTGAGACGATCGAGGAGAGCCCTGATCGGAATACGTATGCGATCGGGGCGCTCGAGTCGATCGAGCCGGACGACAGCGACATCTGCCGGGTCCCGACGCTGTCGCCGGCCGAGGTGCTGCTCGCCCCGCCCCCGCCCGAAGGTGAAGGCGGCGCTGGCGGGGCCGGCGGCGCGGGTGGAGACGGTGGCGGCGGCGGCGAGGCCGGCGGCGCTGGCGGAGCAGGCGGCGGCGAAGGCGGCGCTGGCGGAGCCGGCGGCGGCGAAGGCGGAGCCGGCGGCGCTGGCGGCGGCGAAGGCGGAGCCGGCGGCGCTGGCGGCGGCGAAGGCGGAGCCGGCGGCGCTGGCGGCGGCGAAGGCGGCGCTGGCGGCGCTGGCGGTGAGGCCGGCGGCGGCGCTGGCGGAGCCGGCGGCGGCGAGGGCGGAGCCGGCGGCGGCGAGCCTGCCGACGGGCGCTCCCTCAGGTACGAGTGGAGCAACCTGGAAGTGTACGTGACGGCCGCGAACCTCGGAAACATGTTCCAGGCCGACCTCACGTACACCGAGGGCACCTGCACGGCGAAGTACAAGGTCGTCGGGCTCTGGCCCGAGGTGCACTGCGGACTCGCCGTCGAAGAACCGGTGCTGGATCCCGAGACCGGAGAGCAGGCGGTGGATCCGGAGACCGGAGAGCCGAAGACCGAGGTCGTCGAGGTCCCCGATGACAAGCTCTGCGACAACATCCCGGATCCGGAGCCGCCTTACTTCCTCCCGTACGCCTCCGGCATCTCCGCGGATCTCAAGGTGAAGTGCGATCCCAAGATGCTCGTCTGCGTGCTCGACTCGGACAAGATCCCCGCCTTCAAGTAGACGACCCCAAGGCCTCCCGGGCGCGGCGCGGCGCGCTGCGCCCGGGATAGGCGCCCTCCCACGATCGGCCGCGCTGCCCGCGCCGCGGGTCGATCCCGCTCCAACCGGCCCACACCAGAAGATCCCTCGCTCTCGTCGCGCCGGCGACGCCCGCCCCTGCGCGCCCGGCGCTGCGCCCGGGCGATCCCGGCCGGCGATCGCCGACGCGCGGCGTCCCCGTCGGCGATCGCGGATGTGCTGCGTCGCTAGGGCGCCGGCTTGACGTTCAGCCTCGCCAGGGCGCCGCAGGCGGGGCCGCTCGCGATCTCGAGCGCGGCCGTGAGCGCGCACAGGCGCGACGCCCGCCCGAGCGCGGCCGGATCCCCCGAGACGATGGCGCGCTTGGTCTCTTGCGCGGTGCGGACCGAGAGCATCGTGCGCGCGCGCGGCGGCAGCTCCGCGCGGCGCGCCGCGAGCAGCTCGCCGAGCCTCGGGCCGGGATCGGCGGACGGCACCCACGCCCACGCCGAGGCGATCAGCGCCTCCACGAACGCCGCGCGGAGCTCATCGCCGCCGCGCGCGCCGTCGCACGGCAAGGCAGGGCCGCTCGGCCCGACGTCGGCGGCGGTGAGCCGCCGCCCCGCGATCCGCCGGAGCAGATCGCCCTGCACGCCGGCGAGCTTGCCGTCGTCGTCGGAGAACGCCCCGGCCTTGAACCGCACGGCGAGCGCGGCGCACCGCTCGTCGCGCTCCGCGCGCAGCCGCTGCTCCTCGCGCGCCTTCTCCTCGGCGCGCTGCCGCTCCTCGCGCTCGCGCGCCTCGCGCGCCTCGATCGCGGCGCACTCCTCGGCCCGCGCGGCCGCGCGCCGCTGCTGCTCGCTCGTCGCCCGGCCGAGATCGTCCTGCGCGATGTCGCGGACGGCGCACACCTCGGGGCGCGCGAGCGCCGCGTCGACCCGCGCGCGCGCGGTCTGCACGCGCACGATCACCGACAGCGCCGCGACGATGACGAGGGCCGAGGCCGCGATCGTGGCGATCTTGCGGAGCTGCCGGCGGCGGTACGCCTTGGCGAGCGCGCCGCCGCCGCTCTCGTCGAGCAGCTTGCGGCAGCGGCCGATCATCGCGTGCCAGTTCGCGACGTCGTCGGCGAGCATCTGGAGCGGCTCCGCGAACGGGGGGTCGCGCCGGACCTTGTTCGCGAGCCGCTCGAGGCACTCGCTCACATCGGGGGCCTGCCCGTGGTTGGTCACCTCCGCGACGCCCTCGAGCAGCCCGCCGATGCGCCCCGCGTACACGTCCCAGGCGACGACGGCCTCGGTCTGGCTCTCGCCGAGCCGCTCGATCGCGTCGCGCACCTCGGTCATCGGGAGCAGCCGCTCGACGTCCTCCCTGCGGACGCCGGCGAGCTTCGCCGCCTGATCGACGCCGCGCTGGAAGCCGCCGAGGAGCCCCTCGGGCGCGAGCTCGCGGAGCCCCTCCGGCACCCGGCTGCCCTGGATGCACGTGCCCGCGTGGTGCAACGGCCCCATCGCGCAGGTCAGGAAGGTGCCCCCGAGCTTCACTTCCATCGAACCGTCGCTCACCTCTACCCCGGACGGCGCGGCGCGGAAAGGCTCGCGAGCCGTCCTCGGCGCATCAATCGCTGCTGCGCGGGGCCTCGAGATCCCAGAGCGCGTACAGCACGTCGACGTCGTACTCGGTGTGGTGCCAGCCCGGGTGGAGCCGGTAGCTGCGCGGGAGCAGGCCCGCGCGCTGGATGGCGTCCGTCTGCTCGGCGAAGGTGTAAAGATACATGCTCACGCCCGTGAGATCGACGTGGGAGAGCGGTCGCGCGGCGCGCTCGTGCAACCTGACGTGCGGCCTCCGCTCGACGATGCTCACCAGCATCCGGCCTCCGGGCCGCATCGCGCCGGCGAGGTTCGCGAGGACGAGCGCGAGATCGTCGCAGAACTCCAGCGTGCCGAGCGCGAGGGCGGCGTCGAAACGCCCCCACGAGCGCGGGATCGGCAGGTGGTAGTCGTGCCGGTGGTAGGCGCCGTGGGGCCGCTTCTTGCGGGCGATCTGGAGCATGCCCTCGGCGATGTCGAAGCCCACGACGTCGACGGACGGCGGGAGATCGCGGGTCAGGTGGCCCGGGCCGCAGCCGGCGTCGAGCACGCGCGCTCCCTCGGAGACGACCTCGCGCAGGAAGGCGCGGACGGGCTTCTCGTAGTGCTGGATCTCCTTCCAGGTGGAGACATACTCGGGCGCGAAGTCCTCGTAGTAGTCGACGAGCCGCGCGATCCGGGTCGATCGTTTCATGGCGCGCCTCAGGTGATGTCGTCGACCGCATGCACGGTCTCCTGGATGTCGTGGCCGTGCGTGTAGCCGAGGATCTCGCGCGCCCGCCGGTCGTCGACCATGCACACGTAGCGGATGTGATCGAGCTCGGGGGCCGGGAACGACGTCGCCCTGAAGCGCCACAGCCGCGGGATGATGGTCTGCATGACGAAGTGGGGGATCGTCGCGCGCGTCCGCCCCGTCATCTCGATGACGCGCGAGAGCGGCAGCGGCGGCGGCCCCGCGAGGTTGAAGATCCCGCGCACGCCGGGCCGGAGCGCCGCGACGATCGCGGAGACGACGTCGTCCTGGTGGATGACCTGCACCATCGGATCGAAGCCGAGGAGCGTCGGGATCACGTTGAGCCGGAGGTAGTTCGACGGCGCGTTCCGCACGGAGCCGAGGATGTGGACCGGCCTGAGGATGACCGTCTCGGTCTGCGGGTGCTTCCAGAAGAACGACTGCGCCAGCATGTCGACCTCGATGAGGTCGCGGATCTCGCTGAACGAGGCGCCGCCGAGCAGCGGCGCGTCCTCGGTGAGGAACTGCGCGTTGTCGGGGCGCGGGCCGTAGGCGTTGGCGCTCGACAGGACGATGAGCTTGGGCACGTCGTACTGCGCCACGAACTCGAGCAGCCGCTGGAAGCCCGCGAGGTTCCAGCTGTGGTGCTCCATCTGGCTCACCCGCGGATCGTGCATGACCCCGAGGTGGACGACCGCGGCGAGCTGCTCCTGGCGGAAGATGTCCTGGGTCTTCTTGCGGCGGATGTCGATCTGGTGATGCTCGATGTCCTTGGGACGCCCGTCGAAGCTGCGCCTGTCGACGCCGATCACGCGCTGGTCGCGGTGCAGCCGCCGCGCGAGACGCCGTCCGAGGCGGCCGCAGATGCCGGTGATGAGGATGGGCCGGAGGGACGGATCGGAGTCTGCGCCGGGGCGGCGGCCTCGACCGGGCGTTCGTTCGCTCATCGGGTCGACGGTCGCTTCGAGGCGGCCGATGGTCAAGCCCTTCCTGCGGTGCAGGCGCACGCGAGTTTTGCTATCGTCCCGCGCCCATGGGCGGCAAAACCACGCTCGCCAGGCTGAGCCACTTCGCCACCCACACCGCGCTGCCGCTCGCGCGCCTCGGGGTCGACGGCGTGCGCGGCACCCTCGACGACGCCACGATCCGGCTGCTCGGTCAGGACTTCGAGGATCGGCTGCGCCGGGTCGCGCTCCCGCAGGCGGCCGACGGTGTCGACCCGTTCGGGCTCGACCGGGAGTGGGCGAAGTACGCGATCGGGGTCGCCGCGTTCTTTCATCGCTTCTATTTCCGGACCGAGGTGTTCGGGATCGATCGCGTCCCGACCGGTCGGGTGCTGCTGGTCGCCAACCACTCCGGCCAGCTCCCGTTCGACGGGATGCTCATCGCGGCCTCGCTCTTCCTCGACGCGGAGCCGCCGCGCGTGATGCGGAGCATGGTCGAGAAGTGGACGCAGACGCTGCCGTTCGTGGCGACGTTCTTCTCGCGCGTGGGCCAGGTGGTCGGCGTGCCCGAGAACGCGCGGCGGCTGCTCGACATGGGCGCCGCGATCCTGGTGTTCCCGGAAGGGACGCGCGGGATCTCGAAGGGGTTCTCCAGCCGCTACCAGCTCCTCGATTTCGGGCTCGGGTTCATGCGGCTTGCGCTCGAGACCGACACGCCCATCGTGCCCATCGCCGTGATCGGAGGCGAGGAGCAGTACATCTCGCTCGGCAACCTCGAGTCGGTCTCGAAGGCGCTCGGGATGCCGACGTTCCCCGTCATCCCGCAGCTCCTGCTCCCCGGCGGTCAGCTCCCGCTGCCGACCAAGTACCGGATCTATTTCGGCGAGCCGATGACGTTTCGCGGGGACCCGGACGACGACGACGCGGTGATCCAGGAGAAGGTCTCGCTCGTGAAGGGTCGCATCCAGTCGATGCTGAACCGCGGGCTGAAGGAGCGAAGAGGCATCTTCTGGTGATCGCGTGAGCGCGTGAGCGCGCGGCCGTGGTGACCGCGCGGCGCGGGCGTGGCGACCGGGTGCTCAGGCGCCCGCGAGCGTGACCACGGCGTCGGGGCCGCGCGAGAGGACGCGCGCGCAGCCGCCAAGGATGGCGGGCTCGTTGCGGAGGCCATGGCCGATCGGCAGCCCTGCGACGACGGGGACGCCCAGCGGGAGCAGCCTGTCGCGGAGGACCTCGTCCACCGTGACGCCGTCGGGACCCGGGTCGCATTGCTCGAAGTCGCCGAGGACCACGGCCGCGGCCGGGGCGAGGTGGCCGCCGACCTCCAGCGTCGAGAGCATGCGATCGATGCGGTACGGACGCTCGGTGACGTCCTCGAGCAGGAGGACGCACCCCTCCGGCACCCGGAGGCGGCCGGCCGCTGCGCAGGCGTGGAGCAGGGCCAGGTTGCCGCCGAAGAGCGGCCCCTCCGCGGCGCCGGCGCGCAGCGCGGTCAGGCCGTCGAAGCGGCGCTCGCCGAGCGGATCCTCGAGGGCGCGGATCAGCGCGGCGCGGGCGCGGGCGTCGCCGCGGCCGAGCGCGGCGACGTGGGCGCCGTGGAGCGACGCCACGCCGGCGCGCGCGGCCTCGACGTGGAGGGCGGTGATGTCGGAGAAGCCGACGATCCAGCGAGGGTGCCTGGCGAGGACGCTCCAGTCGAGCCGGTGGACGAACCGGTTCGCGCCGTAGCCGCCGCGGGCCGCGAAGATGGCGCGCACGTCGGGGTGCGAGAGGGCGTGGACGAGCTCGTCCCTCCTGCGCGCGTCGTTGCCGGCCAGGTAGCCGGTCCGCGCGAACAGCCCACGGCTGGAAGGCGCCGACAGCGAGGGCGCCCCGCCGCCGCGGGAGTCGCCGGCGAGCGGAGGACCACCGCCCGTGTCGAAGAGCACGCGATAGCGCTGGGCGAGCCAGATGAGCCCGACCCACGCGAGGACAGGCTCGAACGGGCTGGAGGGGGCGATGACGGCGATGGTGTCGCCCGGGCGGAGCGCCGGGGGGAGGATCAGAGAGGGCATATCTCCTCCTGTGCCTCCGTGACTCACGATCTCCCCGGCACGCGGCGTCTCCGCCCGATCGATGCGACTAGGGAGCACCGGGTTCGTCGTC
Organism: Sorangium sp. So ce406; assembly: GCF_051474675.1. Lineage (NCBI taxonomy): Bacteria > Pseudomonadati > Myxococcota > Polyangiales > Polyangiaceae > Sorangium > Sorangium sp. So ce406. The sequence continues at coordinate 6,057,631 of NZ_CP150340.1, forward strand.
GAGGAACTCCACCTCTTCCGCGTCGACGTCGACCTCGTCAGAGAGAGGCAGCGGCGGCACCGCAGGCGGGTCGACCGTCAGCGGAAGCGCGAAGTCCCCGACAGCCGCCTGCTGCGGCGCGTGGCCATCGAGGTCCGAGGGCTGTGCGGGGGCGGCCTCCTCACCGGCGAGCTCGGCCGGCGCGAGGAGCCCGGCGCCCTCGGGGGCGAGTTCCTGCCCGGACTCCAGCGCCACGCCGACAGCGCCGACGCTCGCGTCGGCCCCGCTCGCGTCGGCCCCGCTCGCGTCGGCCCCGCTCACCTCGGCCCCGGCGGCATCGTACGACGCGTTGCCGTGGGTTGCCTCGGCCTGCTGCGGCTCGGGCTGCGGCGCCGGCGCCTCGGCGAGCCCGGCGGGCTCCTCCGGCAGCGCCTCGGCAGCGGCATCCATCCCGGGGCCCGCGTGGCCGTTCGCCGCCACGGCCGCGGCGGCGCCAGCGGCCGCCGCCGTCACGGCGGCCTCGGCGCCGAGCGTCTCGAGGCTGGGCACCCGGGGCGCGAGCGGCGGCTCGGTCAGCGACGGGCCCGGCGGCCTGGTCGGCAGCACGGGCGGCGGCGGGGTGCGCTTGAGGTTGCCGGCTTTCGCCCGCTCGATCCCCGCGGTCGCGTCCGGATCCCCCGCCTTCATGCGGAGGACGCGGCGCCAGGCGTCCGCCGCCTCGCGCGCCTCGCCGAGCTCCTCCTCCCAGATGCGCGCCACCTTGCGCGCGAGCTCCGCCCGCTGCGCCGGATCGCGGCCGCGCAGGATCTGGTCCTCGTAGAGCTGGATCATGCCGCGGTGGTCGCCGAGCTCCTGCAGGAGGCTGGAGAGCTCGTTCATCACGTCCTGGTCCGACGGCGACAGGTCGTGGAGCTTCTTCAGATCCGCCGCGGCGCCCTGCCGGTCGCCGAGCACGTCGCGCCGCAGCCTGGACCGCCGCTGGAGGAGCTTGCGCACGAGCGGGCCGTCGAACACCTCGTCCAGCGCGCGGTTCAACGTCGCGCCCACGCGGTGCGGATCGCCCACGTCGCGCCCGAGGGCCTCGAGCGCGTCGAGCGACGCGTCGTCCACGTGCGCGAGCACGGCGTCGCCGAGCCAGCTGAAGGCGCGGTCGACGTCGCCGAGATCCTGGTGGACGATCGCGGCGGCGCGGCGGAGCAGCGCCGCCCGGGTGCGGCCGCCGTCGCGCGAGCCGTGGCCGCCGGCCGCGAGCGCCTCGGCGAGGATCGAGCGCAGCGCGGTCGACGCGGACCGCTCGTCGCCGTCCCTCGCCACCCGCTCGAGGGTAGCGATCGTGTCCTCCTGGACGCCGCCGCCGAGCGCCAGCTCGAAGAAGCTGCGCGCCCTGTCGATGGCGCCGCGCTCGCAGGCGATCTCGGCGGCGCGGGCGAGCGCCGCGAGGCGATCGGCCGGGGTGCGGCACCGGGCCACCTGGCGCTCGAACAGGTCGATGATGAGGCTCGGGGCGTCGGCCAGCGCCGCGAGGCGCACGAGCAGCGGCTCGACCTCGGCGGTCGGCACGCTCGCCAGCGCGCCCTCGCCGTGGTGGACGGCCTCCAGGGGATCGACGCCCACGGAGACCCGGACCTCGGCCTGCCGCACGAGCTCGACCGCGCGCGCCGGGCCCGCGAGATCCCGCGCGAGGAGGTCGTGCGCGACGGAGAGGGCCTCGCGATCCTGGAGCTCCACCGCGATCGCCTCGAGCTTCCCCCCGAGGGCGGCGTCGGCGGTCCGCGAGCGCGCGAGCTCCATCGCGACGCGCGCCGCGTCGCGGTGGCGGCCGACCTCCACGAAGCGCTCGAACGCGCCGCGCAGGGCGACGTCGCGCCCGGCGCGCGCGAGCGACTCGTTCCAGGCGACGAGCTTGGTCGCGACCACGCCCTTCCAGCCGATCCGGTCGCCGAGCGCGATGTACGCTTCCCGGCACGCCTCGTCGCCCTGGTCGGCGAGCTTCTCCAGGAGGGCCATCGCCTCGTCGCTCCTGCCGAGCGCCTGGTCCAGGATCTCGGCGAGGCGGCGGGTCATCGCCGACGCCTCGTCCTCGTCGCCCTCCACCTCGATCAGGAGCGCCAGGAGGCGCGCGACCTTCGGCCAGTCGTTCAGGCGCTCGGCGAGCCGCTGGAGCCGGGCGACAGCGTCGAGATCGTCGGGCTCGGCGGCGTGGACGACCTCGAGCGCCCTGACGGCGCCGTGCGGATCGTCGAGCGGCCCCTCGTACAGGGCCGCGAGCCGCTGCGCGATGTCGAGCCGCTCAGGGCCGCCCACGAGCGCGAGCTCGCGCTCGAGAGCGCCGGCGGCGCCCCTCAGGTTGCCGCGCTGCTCCTCGAGCGCGGCGATCGCCCGGAGCGCGTTCCGGTTCTGCGGATCGAGGTCGGCCACGATCGCCTCGTAGCGGGCGATCGCCGCGTCGATGTCGCCGGAGCCCTCCGCGAGCATGCGCGCCTCGCGCATGGCGATCGAGATCTTGCCGGGGTTGCTGTCCGTGAGCGCGCTGAGCCGCCGCAGGAGCTCCGCGCCCAGCTGGTGATCGCCGCGCTCGCTGGCGTCCTCGGCGAGCCGCGCGAGCGCTTCGGCGTCCTCGCCGTCGGACAGCAGGAGCGAGAGCGTCGCGCGCTCGCCGTCGCGATCGCCGAGCTCGCGCTGCACCGTGGCCGCCTCCCGCCGCGCCGCGACGCGCTGCGCGCGGTCGCCGAGCTGCTCGGCGCGGGCCAGCAGGAAACGCGCGAGCTCGGGCAGCCGGTGGGTGCGCCGGTAGAGGTCCTCGATCGCGGGCCCGGCGGCGTCGCCCGCCGGGTCGAGCTCGATCGCGCGCGCGACCCGGTCGAGCGCGCCCTCGACGTCGCCCGCGCCGAGGAGCAGCTCCGCGGCCTGGACGAAGAGCGCGGGGCGCGCCTTGCGGTCGACGAGCAGCGCCCGCTCGCAGAGCGCCCTCGCCGCCTCGACGAGCCGCCCCGCGGCGACGTAGGCCTTCTCCGCGTGCTCCCACAGCTTCGGCTGCCGCACGAGCTCGGCCACCTGGCTGAACGCGTCGCCCGCGGCGCCCGGCTCGCCGAGCCGCATCCGGAGCTCGCCGAGCTTCTGGAGGAGCGGCGCGCGGGTGAGCTTGTCCTGGAAGCGAGAGGCCGCGTCGGCGAGGACCTGCGCCGCGAGGTCGAACCGCTCGCCCCGCTCGAAGAGCTTGACGGCGGCCTGGATCGCCGTGCCGTCCTCGGGCGACAGGCCCGCGACGCGGACCCACGCCTCCGCGGCCGCGATCGGATCGCGGCGCTTCTGCTCGTGGAGCGAGACGAGCTTCTTCTCGATCTCGATCTTCTGCGCGACGTCGGGCGTGGCCGCGGCCTCCTGCTCGAGCACCGCGGCGAGGTCATCCCAGCGCGCGCTCCGCTCGAGCAGCCGCCGCAGCTCGGCCTGGGCCTGCGCGTCGGCCGGATCGAGCTCGGAGAGCAGCCTCCAGGCCTGCACCGCCGTGTCGACGTCGCGGAGCTGCGACTCGCACAGCCCCGCGACCTCGCGGAGCTGCGCCTTCCTGCGCTCGACGGGCGCCGTGGGGACGCGCGCGGCCGCGAGCAGGACGTCCCGCAGCTCGGCAAAGCCGTGCTTCTGACGGAGCTGCTCCTCGACCTGCGCGAGCGCGTCCGGGTTGGCCGGATCGGCCGTGAGCACCTCGCGGAGCCTGGCGAGCGGCTGCGGCCTGCGGAGCTCGGCCTGCTGCTCCTCGTCCAGGGGCGGGGGAGCGTCTGCCAGGGCCGAGCCGCCGAGTGCCCCGGGGGCCGGCGTGGAGCCGGGTGCGCCCGGCGCCGGGCGGGAGCTCGGCGCTGCGGCGCTCGAGAGCGGCGCAGGCGCGGCCGGCGTGGGGGCGAGCGGCGCGGCCGGCGTGGGGGCGAGCGGCGCGGCCGGCGCGAACGCGGCGATCGCCGGCTCAGCGGCGATCGCCGTGGCCACCGGCGCAGGGACGCTGGAGGCCGGGGACGGCGGGTAAGAGGGCGCCGCGCCCGCGGCGGGCGGCGCCGACGCCGCGCGCGAAGGCGCGGCGATCGCGCTGACGGGCGGCGGCACCGACGGTAGCCGCGGCGGGGGCGGCAGCACGGACGCCCGCTTGCGCGCCTCGGCGGCCATGAACCCGTTCGGGTTGACCTGGAGGTAAGCGACGTAGCGCGGGCGGAGCTCGGCGGTGCGGCCGAGCTGCTTCGCGTAGTGATCGGCGAGCTGCATCGCGCGGTCGTGCCCGGGCGCCGCGCGGAGCGCGTACACCGAGTACGAGTAGCCGTACTCCCCGTCGTACGTCTCCGCGAGCGCGACGAAGAGCTCCGCGGCCTCGTCGCGCTCCGGCTCGGGTACCGGCTCGCCGGCCTCGATGCGATCGACGATGGCGACGCCGAGCGCCTGGATCAGCCCGACATCGTGCGGCAGGAACGCGCGCGCGTTCCGCAGCGCCACGGTGGAGCCCACGAGATCGCCGGCGCGGCGCCGGATGTCGGCCTCGTCGCGCAGCAGCGCGAGCCGACGCTCCGGGTCGTCGACGAGCGCCTGCTCCATCGCGAAGTAAGGGATCGCCTCGGCGTACTGCTGCTGCGCCTTCAGCATCTCGCGCGCGGCGTAGATGGCGTAGACGTTGTGCGGATCGAGCTCCGCGAGGCGGCGCCAGTTCTCGAGGGAGCGCTCCGGCCGCGAGAGCGGCGGCTCGCTCCACAGCCTGCCGAGCTCCTCGTGCAGGGTCGTGAGCTGCGCGCGCACCTCGGGCCGCTCGAAGAGCAGCGGCGTGAGCGCCTTCACGAGCCGCTCCAGCAGCGCGGCGAGCGCCTTCTGATCGCCCTTCTCTCGGTAGAGCTGCGCCAGCCGCTCCGCGGCCGTCCGCTGCGTCGGGTCCTTGTCGATGGCGATCATGAGCGTGCGCGCGGCGTGGTGCGCGTCGCCGATCGTGGTCGACCACACGTTGGCGGCCTCGCTGAGCCAGTGCGCCGCGTACGACGGATCTGCGGTGGAGCTGCCGACGCGCTCGAGCAGCATCGCGTACGAACGTGGGTCCTGCTCCCCGGCTCGGTGCGCATACGCCAGGGCTTCCCCGTCATGCGGATTCGTGACGAGGCGCTGGATGAGCGTTTCCATCTCCCGGGGATCCATCGGTGCGCGGCGAAGTTACACGTTCGCCTCTGCTTCGTACAGCGACTCTCAGCGCAATTCGCCATCGGTCGCCGCCGCTCTTTTCGCGGCGAGCCTCGCGGGAGAGCGGGCCTCCGGCGCTCGCGTGCGGCGCGCGCAGCGAGGCTGCGCGCGTACCGCCATCAGTCGAATTTCACGTACGGCTTGCGCGACTGCGGCGGCCTTCGCTTCGGCGTCGGCGCGGAGGCGGCGCCCGTCGGGTCGGCGGCGCTGACCGCGCTCGCGGGGCTCGGCGACGCGGGCGGCGGCGCTGTCACCGCGGACGGCGGCGCTGTCGCCGCGGACGGCGGCGCTGTCACCGCGGGCGGCGGCGCCGGCGCCGCGGGCTCGACGGCGCGCGGCGGGGCATCGCGCGCGACCGCGTCCGCGAGCGCCCTCGCCTCGTGCGCCACGCCCTTCTCGAGCCTGCGCACGCCGTCGCCGGCAGGGCGGCGGAGCTCGCGCACGGCGAACGCCGTCACGATCAGGGACAGCGCGACCGTCCCGACGACAACGCGCGAGGCGCGCCGCCGCGGCGCGGGGCGCAGCGTGCTCGGCGTGTGCGAGGCGTCCGCGCCGTCGCCCACGACCGCGAGCAGCTCGCTCGTCGCGCCGACCTCGTTCGGCGGAGGGCGGCTCGATCGCTCGCGGCTCAGGCTCGGCCTCGCCTCGTCCATCGCGCGATCGAGCTCCGCGATGAACTCCTGCGCGCTTCGCGGCCGGTCCTCGGGTCGCTTGGCGAGCGCGCGCTCGAGGAGCTGCGACAGCGACGGCGGGATCCCGGCTTCCGGCGCCGCCTCGATCGCCGGCACGGGCGCCGTCTTGATGTGCCTCGCCATCACGACGACGGCGTCGTCGTCGATGAACGGCGGCCGCCCGGCGAGCATCTGATAGAGCAGCACGCCGAGCGAGTAGAGATCGCTCCGCGCGTCGAGCGCCCTGCCCTGCGCCTGCTCCGGCGACATGTATCGCGGCGTACCGAACACGGTGCCGGCCTGGGTCTCGAGGGCGTCGACCGGCCGCTCGGCGCCGGTCATCACCTTCGCGATGCCGAAGTCGAGCACCTTGCAGATCTCCTCGTGCTCGCCCGCCGGCGGCCTGGCCAGGAACAGGTTGTCCGGCTTCAGGTCCCGGTGGATGATCCCCTTGTCGTGCGCCTCGGCCAGCGACAGGAGCGCGTGGCGCGCGAAGCGGACGGCGTCGCCGACGCGCAGCCGCCGCAGCCGCTTGAGCCGCTGCCCGAGCGACTCGCCCTCGAGGAGCTCCATCGCGAGGTAGAGGGAGCCGCTGCTCCACGTCGCCCCGTCGGGTGAGCTCTGCTCCGCGGACCGACCGCGGCCGAAGGTCGGGTCCGACGAATCGTCCACGATCTCGCCGAAATCGAAGACGGTGACCGTGTGCGGCGAGCGGAGGAGGCTCATCGCGCGCGCCTCGCGCGTGAACCGCGCCTTCGCCTGCGCGTCGAAGGCCCTGTCCGACCGCAGGATCTTGATGGCGACGTCGCGGCCCATCGCCTCCTGGCGGGCGCGGTAGACAGTGCCCATCGAGCCGGCGCCCAGCTTGCCGACGATCACGAACCGGTCCGCGATCGTGAGCCCGAGGAACGCATCTCCCTCGGCCTCGGCGAGCACCTCGCGGCTCACGAGGGCCAGCCCGTCGTGCGGGCAGCGCGGCAGCCTCGCGCCCGCGCCCGCCCGGGAGCCGCCCTCGCTGGCGGCGGGCGGTGGCACGCTGGACGAGCTCCTCGCGTCCTGAGCGACCGACGCAAGGTGGTGACATCGCGGGCAAATCAGCGCCATGGCCCGGCTGGGCTCGCCCGTGGGCCCGGGTGCGCTGGCTGGGAACTGGCCGTCCGCTGTAGGAGCTACCACCGGGATGGGGGAGATCGTCCGTTACTTGGGCTCACACCGCAAGGCCCACGACGAATCGGTCCCGTGAGGGCGACATCCGAAGCGCGCGATGTCGCCGCACGACGCCTCGCCGCAACAGACATCGCTACAGAATCCCTGACTTTCTCCAGGGTCCCTGACGCAAATGCCGCCACGACACGCATCATCCGTGGTGCACGGAACACCGACGGCCGAGAAGCTGTGTTCGTCGAGCAGCTTGGTGCAGGCCCGGACGGTCGAGCCTTCGGGGAGGTCGACCTCGGCGCAGCCGACGATCTGCATCACGTCGCCGGGCGACGCCGGGCACATGTCCGATGCGCAGCACGGGATCGTGCACCGGTCGCCGATCCCCTCGAGCGCGGCGCAGAGCCCGGAGGAGCAGTCCGCGTGCTCCTCGCACTCCTCGAAGTAGCCGCGGCTGCCCGTGCCGGGCAGCCGGCACGCCCAGGCTGTCCCGGCCGAGACGAGGCCTGTCGTCAGGCGGCATACCGCTGGCGCCGCGCAGTTGGTGTCCGAGCAGCAGGTGTCGACGCAGGCGCTGTCGATGCACATGCCTGAACGGCAGTCACCAGGCGCGGCGCACGCATCGCCGGTGCGCCCCGTGCCCACCGCCGGCCGGCCGACGTCCCTGCCGACCCGGCAGAGACCGCCGCCGCCCTGCTCGGGTACCCAGCAGACTGCGTCGCGGACGGGATCGCAGTCGCTGGAATTGCAGCAGGCGCGCGCGCAGACGCTCGGTCCCTCGCCGCCGAACCTGGTGGGATCGAGGCAGAAGTCGAGCGCTCCGCAGTCGCTGTGCGCTGCGCAGGGCGCGCCCAGCGCGCGCTCGCCGAGCATCTCGACGCAGGCGCCGTCCCGGCAGAGGGCGCGCTCGGGGCACGCCGGGGGTCCGATCGCGCCCTCCTCGGAGCAGAGCACCGCGTCCAGCTCGCCGTCGACGAGGAGCTCGCACCCGACGCCGAGCGCCACGAGCGCCGCGAGCAGCCGGTGAAGCCGCCGCCCCGCGGCGCCGGGGCCCATCAGAACTGCACCAGGAGCCGGGCTCCGTCGGCGCCCAGCGACAAGCTGACCTCCGGCGCCGCCTCCCCTGGACGCGCGCCGCGCGACAGCGGGCCCTCGCCGCGACCCGGGACGGGGGAGAGCGCGCGAGCGGTCAAGGCCGGGCGAGAGGCGCCCGGGCGCGCCGCGGGGGCGCGCGGCGAGAGGTACAGGTAGAGCGCCGCGACCCCGGAGAGCCCGGCGACCAGCACGGCCACGTCCGCGACGACGGCGTAGCGGTGGGCGGCGCTCGCGTCGGCCTGCAGATCGGCGACGGAGAGGCCGTCGCCCGTGCGCTCGCGGGGGCTGGGATCGCGCGCCACGGCGAGCGCGGCGAACACGCCGCCGACGACGAGAGACCCGGCGGCGATGCCGCCGCTGATGAAGAGCCAGGGCCTGGGAGGCCTCGGGTTCGCCGCGACGACGGAGCGCCGCGGCAGGAGCGACACGCGCGGCAGGAGCGGCAGCGGCGCGGCGGTCCCGGCGGGGGACGGGGGCGCCGCCGGCGACGGCTTCGCGCTGGAGAGCTCCCGCTTCGCCCCCTTCAGCCGCTTGAGGACCGCCATGACCTGCTCGCGCTCCTTCGGGAGCGTCTCCATCGCGAGGTAACGAACATAATAGTGCTCGGCCCTGTCGATCTCGCCCAGCCTCTCGTGGATCACGGCCAGGTTGTAGATGAGCTCTTTCCCCTCGGGATCGAGCTCCACCGCGGCCTCGAGCTTCGCGATCGCCGCGCGGTACTCGCCGTGCTGGTAGAGCCCCTGCGCCTGGTCATGCAGCGTGGTGGCGCGCTCGATGCGGCGCCGCTTCTCCTCCGCCTCGGGCGACGGGGCGGGGTTCGGCGCCTTGCCCTGCGATGCCGGCGCGGCGCCGGGCGACGCGGGCGCGGCCCCCTGCGACGCCGGCGCGGCGCCGGGCGACGCCGGCGCGGCCCCCGGCGAGTCGAGCGGCGCCTGCGCGGCCGACACCGGCGCCGCCCAGAGCGCGGCCACCGCGAGCACGCACGCGGCGCGCGCGGCGGCACGCCGGGCGTCGGGGCTGCTCGAGCGAGGCAGGCGCGCTTCCGCGTTCGTCACGGCCGCCCACCATAGCGTAACTTCCGCGCGGAAAGACCCTGCTGCGTCGCGCAATCCTGCGCGCGGTCCTCGGCGACGGGGCGCCCCGCCCTCGCCGATCACCGGAGCTTGCAGCGGTACTCGCCGGCGAGCACGAGCGCCCGCTCGCACCTGACGTCCACCGTGCGCTTCGCCGTGGTGAACTCGAACGTCTGTCCGAACGGCGTCCGCTCCAGGCGGGTCATCCGCGCTCTGCAGCCGTCGCTCGCGCGACGCCCCTCCGGCGCGCCCGCGGCGGCGTCCTCGCCGCACGCCACGAGCGCGGCCGCGCGCTCGACGTCGGCGTTGTCGGAGAAGACGTTGTAGGCCGCCGAGGCGCTGAACGCGACACAGAGGACGAAGAGGGCGAGCTGGACGAAGCGCTTCACGGGCCGAGCTTACCCTGTTCAGCGCGCGGAAGGCCGTGCGGCGCGCGGGAGGCCGGTCAGAGCCGCATGCCCGAGCCGGGCAGCGGGTGCCACGGCTGGCGGCGGGTCGTGTACTGGCCTCGCACGAACGCCCCGAGCACGGGCGCGATGTTGCGCGCGATGTCATCGTCCCACTCGCCGCCGTTGATCCCGTCCTGCGGCGTGAGATCGGGCGAGAGCAGGAAGAAGCCGGGGTAGAGCCGCCGCGGCATCTTGATCTGATCGAGGTCCTCCTTGAAGACGTCGATGTCCACGCGCACGAGCCGCACGCTCCGGAGCGCGGTCTGCATCAGCGGGTCGCTGAGCGACCGATCGACCCCGCGGCACGGCTCGCACGGATCGCTCGTCGTCATCACGAGGACCTTCTCGCCGCGGGCGTGCGCCTCCGCGCGCTGCCTGGCGAGCTCCTCGCTGAGCGTGGAGATGTCGACGCCGATATCGACGATGGAGAGCCCTCCGACGCGCCGGTGGGTCGTGTGCTGCGGGACGCTGCCGCTGGGCTGCGCGGCCGCCGGAGGAGGCGCGTCCGGCAGCGGCGCCGCCGGGGACGCGGCGCTCGCCGGCTCCGGCGAGGTCTCCCCCTCGCCGACGGCCGAGGCGGTCTCGCCGCCGCTGTACGTCGTCCACGCCCACACGCCGAAGCCGATCGCGGAGCTCCAGCAGAGCGTGAGGAGCACGCCGAGCGAGAGCCCCACGCTGGCGAGCGCATATCCCCTGCGGGCGCCGGGGGCGCGCTCGATCTCGCGGCGGGCCGCCCAGCCGAAGACGATCGCGGCGACGGCCCCGAGCGGGCCGAAGAGGGCTGCCACGACCGAGCTCACCGCCAGCGTCGAGAGCTGCCGCCGCTCCGGCGGGAGCGGCGGGGTGAGGTAGGGGTCGTGGATGAACGGGAGCTGCGTGGAAGCGCCGCCCGACGACGCCGCAGCGGGCGCGACAGCTGCGCGCGCCGCCTGGTCGCAGGGGGGTGCGCTGACAGGCAGCTCGCCTTCGGAGGGCAGGATGTCCGCCCGCGCATCTCGGAGCGCCTCTGCCGGCTCGTTCGCATCGCGGTTCGGCGGTGACTGACTCGGGCCGAATGCGTGGCTCACGTCCCTCATCCTAGCGCCGGAGTCCGCGTTACGCCCGCCATACGCGGGCCCGCCGTCGCGCCGGGCTCAGGGGATACAGGCGCGCTCGATCACCCGCAGAACTGCGCGCTTCGTGCTCACACCGGGGCTCATCGCCTCCGTCCATGCGACGCCCACGCGCTCGCCAGCGACGGCCACGCTAGGAGGATCCTTGACGGGATTCACCCCATCCGACACCCGGATCCCCCGGGCAGCAGGCGCTCCGTCGGCGCCCAGCTTGACGAGGAGCGTCTGCCCATCGGCCTTGCCGTCGTGGCCGACCCACGCGACGAGCGCCCCGTCCTTGCCCGGCGAGAGCGCGCGCCACTTGCCCTTGCCGATCACCCAGGCCGCCCCGCGCGGCCGCGCCTCGGCGTCCAGCGCGCGGGCGATCAGCGTGGGGCCCTCGCTCCAGAGCAGGATCGCCCCGGCGCCGCCGGCGGCCACGAGCCCGAGCCGCTGGTCCCTGTCCGGCGTCTCCTGAGTCGCGACGGCCGAGCGGTCGCTGCCCTGGGGCTTCGCGACGAGGTGGGCGCTCCCTTCCCTGCCGGACGCGTCGAACCGCGAGGCCCGGATGCTCCCGTCGTCCTCGTCGTGCCACGCGACGAGGTAGCTGCCGGACGCGTCGACGGCGACCGCCGGCCAGCGCGGCTTCCTGGTGTGGCGCGTGACCCCGACCGCCTTGAGCTGCGGCTGCGCAGGATCGACCGGCGCGAACTGGAATACCCCGAGCTTGTTGCGCTCGGCCCCGAAGGGCGCCGCCGCCACCAGGGCGCCGCCCGGAGCGGGCGCGAGGGCGACGTGATCGCTGACGTCCCTGCCGATGGCGCCGACGCGCAGGGTCTCCGCGGGCGGGTTCGTCTCCCAGCGGGGCCGGGCGTACGCGAGCCCCTCGGCGTCGAACCATGTGACCGTCCACGCCTCCCCCGCGGAGAAGAGCCGGAGCCCCGGCTCGCGCGTGATCGAGATCGCCCTCGCCCGGGCGATCTGCCGGGCGTCGCTGTCGAAGCCGGCGAACGCGATCTGCGCGTCCCCTCCTTTGAGGTCGACGAGCCACACGGCGCCGAACGTGCCGTCGGCGCGCCCGGCGATGCCCATCCCCTCGCGCAGGATGTACGTCGCTATGTCCCCCGTCTTGACCTTGCAATCCGCGAGGGTGGCGAGGGGGACGAACTCCTGCACGCCGGCCCCGCGCGGGGGCTCGAGCTCGGCCGGCGCGGTCGCCGCCGCCGGCTCGACCGAGGCGCTCGATGCAGGGGTCGCGACCTCGGACGTCGGTTCGCTCGAGCCGGGAGCCGCCGTCGCGGCGCCCCCCGAACGGGAGGCGCTGCGATCACAGGAAACGCCGACAAAGGCAAGCAGCGAAAGAGCCACTACAGTGGCTAAAGAAGAGCAAGGCGATCGCTTGGTGCGAAGCAGAGGACTTGAACCTCCACGGGAGTTACCCCACTGGAACCTGAATCCAGCGCGTCTGCCAATTCCGCCAGCTTCGCGAGCGGGAGCGCATCACTACCTCGCACCCTCGCGGTTCGTCAAGCTCCGCGTCACGCCCCGAGCGTTTTTCTTCCCTCCCCGTTCGCCGCCCTCGTCTCCCTCGTTCCCCTCCGCTGCCGTCCTCGTCCCCGCCGGTCCTCCCCCGCCGACCCCGCAGCGGTCTCCTCTGTGGCCGGTGCGCGTCGAGCCCGCAGCCGCCTCCCGGCCATCATTCTCCATACCCGCTTGCCCCGCTGTCCCGCGGCGGTGCACGGCGTGAAGCGCATGTGCTAGGGGGAGCCCGCTCCCATGGCGGCCATCGGCTCAACTCCCCCTCTCCTTCTCCTTGTCGGCGTGCGCGCCGTCGACCCGGCTCAGCAGCTCGACGAGGTGGTCGACATCGTCATCGAGGACGGCGTCATCACCCGGGTCGGTCGCGGCGCGGCGACCGACGATCTGCGGCGCGCCGCCCGGGCCGAGATCATCCAGGGAGACGGGCTCCTGCTCCTCCCCGCGTTCGTCGATCTCCACGCCCACCTCCGCGAGCCCGGGCAGGAGTACAAGGAAGACATCGCCTCCGGGCTGGCCGCCGCGGCCGCCGGCGGGTTCGCGCACGTGTGCGCGATGCCGAACACGCGGCCGGTCAACGACACCCGCTCCATCACCGAGGCCATGGTCGCGCGGGCCCGCGCGATCGGGGGTCCCGCGCTCCACCCGATCGGCGCGATCACCATCGGCCAGAAGGGCGCGGAGCTCACCGAGATGGCCGACCTGAAGGAGGCCGGCGCGGTCGCCGTGTCCGACGACGGGCGCTGCGTGACGTCGAGCGCGGTCATGCGCCGCGCGCTCGAGTACGCGAAGACGTTCGACCTCCCGGTCATCCAGCACGCCGAGGATCACGCGCTCACCGAGGGGGCGCAGATGCACGAGGGCGCGATCGCGACGCGGCTCGGCCTCCGGGGCTGGCCCCGCGTGGCGGAGGACATCATCGTCGCGCGCGACGTGCTGCTCGCCGAGGCCACCGGGGCGCGCTACCACGTGGCGCACGTCTCGTCGCTCGGCGCGGTCCGCATCCTCCGCGAGGCGAAGGCCCGCGGGATCGCCGTGACCGCCGAGGTGACGCCGCACCACCTGACGCTCACCGACGCCGCCGTGATCGGCTACGACACCGCGTGCAAGGTCAACCCGCCCCTGCGCGAGCAGGCGGACGTCGACGCGCTCCGCGAGGCGCTCGCGGACGGCACCATCGACGCGATCGCCACCGACCACGCGCCCCACTCCACGCTGGAGAAGGACTGCGAGTTCGCCGAGGCGTCGCCCGGCCTCATCGGCCTCGAGCTCGTCGTCCCGGTCCTGCTCGACCTCGTGCGCCAGGGCGCCCTCCCCCTCGGGCGGCTCGTCGACGCGCTCACCCGCGCCCCGGCCCGCGTCGCGCGGCTGGAGGCGCCCACGATCAAGGCCGGCGCCCGCGCCGAGCTCTGCCTCGTGGACCCGAACCTGAGCTTCGTGCTCGACCCGGCGCGCCTGCGCTCGAAGAGCAAGAACACGCCGCTCCTGGGCCGACAGCTCACGGGCCGCGTCAAGATGACGCTGGCCGCGGGCCGGGTCGTCTTCGTCGACAGCGAGGAAGCAGCAACTCAATGAGCTCGCGCAAGGTCCATTTCGTCAGCCTCGGGTGCCCCAAGAACCGCGTCGACTCCGAGGTGATGCTCGGCGTCGCCCGCGCCGCAGGCTACGCGCACGTCGACGACGCGGCCGACGCCGAGGTGATCGTCGTCAACACCTGCGGCTTCATCGGCGAGGCGAAGAAGGAGTCGATCGACGCCATCTTCGAGATGGCGCAGCACAAGGAGCACGGCAGCTGCAAGCGGCTGGTGGTCGCCGGCTGCCTCTCGCAGCGCCACCCCGAGGAGCTCGCCCGCGAGATGCCCGAGGTCGATCACTTCCTCGGCTCGAGCGACATGCTCAAGCTCGGACAGGTGCTCGCGGGCGACGCGGAGCGGATGCTCGTCGGCAACCCCGCGGAGTGGCTGATCCGCTCGGCCGATCCGCGCACCCTCTCGACCCCCGGCGGCAGCGCGTACGTCAAGATCGCCGAGGGCTGCAACCGCACCTGCTCGTTCTGCGTGATCCCGGATCTGCGCGGCGCGCAGCGCTCGCGGCCGATCGCGGACGTGGTGCGCGAGGTGGAGCAGCTCGCGGCGGCGGGCGTCCGCGAGATCAACCTCATCTCGCAGGACACGATCGCCTACGGCCGCGACGCCGCGGGCCGCGGGTCTGGCGAGGCGCGCTCGACGCTCGCGGAGCTCGTCCAGCGCGTCGCCGACGTGCCGGGCGTGCGCTGGGTGCGGATCTTCTATCTGTACCCCGAGACGATGACCGACGACCTCGTCGAGCTGCTCGCCGGCCACCCGCGGGTCGTGCCGTACGTGGACATGCCGCTCCAGCACGCCGCGGACGCGATGCTGCGCCGGATGCGGCGCGGCCACGGCGGCGAGCGCCTCCGGCGGGTCGTCTCCACGCTGCGCGAGCGCGTCCCCGACCTCACGTTCCGTACCGCGTTCATCGTCGGCCACCCGGGCGAGACCGACGCCGAGTTCGAGGAGCTCTGCGACTTCGTGCGCTGGGCCGAGTTCGAGCGGGTCGGCGTCTTCCGCTACTCCGACGAGGAGACGAGCCGCAGCCACGCGCTCGAAGGCAAGGTCCCCGCGCGCACGGCCGCGAGCCGCTACCGCCGCCTCATGGCGCTGCAGCGGCGCATCTCCCACAAGAAGAGCGCCGCGATGGTCGGGCGCGAGCTCGAGGTGCTCGTCGAGGGGACGAGCGACGAGCACGAGTACGTGCTCATGGGCCGCCACGCCGGCCAGGCGCCCGAGATCGACGGGCAGGTCTACCTCTCCGGCGGCGAGGTCCGTCCGGGAGAGATGTGTCGGGTCCGCATCACGCAGGCGAGCGACTACGATCTGGTGGGCGAGGTGCTCGACGAGGACGAGCGCGGCGCCGCGCCCCCGCTGGCGGGCGACCTCGGCGCGGTGACGGCGAAGCGGCGCGTCGCCCTGCGCGTGCTGCAAACCGACGGGCGCGAGCGCCAACAGAATTGACGGTCGGGCCGCCGGGTGGCGGCGCGACGGCCAGAAATTCCGGCGCTTCGCGGCGCTCGCGGGCGGAGAGAGGGCGGCACACGGTGTGCTATCACCTCGTGCCGTGCCGACTCTCCGCCGCGCTGCGCTTCACTTCGCTTTCGCCCTCGCGACCTCGCTGCTCGCCGGTGCAGCGTGCCTGAGCCCGACCTTGCCGCTGCCGCCGCCCGAGCCGGCCGACACGATGCGGCCCTCCGCGGAAGCGGAGGGGGTGTGGCAGATCTCGGGCAACTGCACCCCCGGGGCGCGCGTCAGCGTCTTCAACGAGCGGACGCAGCGGGGCGTGATCGAGGACGACAGCGACGGGAACGGCCGGTACCATGTCGAGATCGAGGCCGAGCTCTGCGACACGCTCCTCGTCTGGCAGGAGTTGCAGGAAGAGGGCAGCAGCGACAAGGACAGCGAGGCGCAGCGCTTCGTCGTCGAGGAGCGCACGCCCCTCGGCGTCGTGAACGACGCCTGCCCCTGAAGGCCGCGGCGCCCGACGACGCGGCGCGCTGCGCCCGCTGCCCGCCGTGACGCGCGCGCGGGGGGTCGTGATAGTGTGGCTGGCGTGATGGCGTCGATCCCGCCGAGCATCCCGCCGAACGCCACCCGGGTGCTGGTCGTCGATGACGAGCCGGGCCTGCGTCAGGTGCTCACCATCGCCTTCCGCCGCCAGGGCTACGAGGTCGTGATCGCGCCCGGCGCGCGCGCCGCCCTCGAGGCGATCCGGCAGAACCCGCAGCCGTTCCCGCTGATCCTCACCGATCTCGTGATGCCCGACGGCTCGGGCATCGACGTGCTGCGGGCCGCGAAGGCGCGGAGCGGCGCGACCGAGGTGATCGTGATGACCGCGCACTCCACCGTGGAGAGCGCGCTCGACGCCATGCGCCACGGCGCCTACGACTTCGTGACGAAGCCGTTCTCGCCGGCGGAGCTCACCGCGCTCGCCGCGAAGGCGCTCGAGAAGAGCTCGATCGTCGCCGAGAACCAGCGGCTGCGCGCGCAGCTCGAGCGGCTCGACCTGCCGTCGCGCGAGCCGCTCGGGACGAGCCCGGCGATGCAGCGGATCTCGGAGCTCATCGCCAAGATCGCGCCGACGCGCACGACCGTGCTGCTCACGGGCGAGAGCGGGACCGGCAAGGAGCGCATCGCCCGCGCGATCCACGACCAGAGCGACCGCGCGGCGAAGCCGTTCCTTGTCGTCAACTGCGGGGCGCTGCCCGAGGCGCTCATGGAGAGCGAGCTGTTCGGCCACGAGAAGGGCTCGTTCACGGGCGCGGGCGCGCGCTCGATGGGGCTGTTCCGGGAGGCCGACGGCGGGACGCTGCTCCTTGACGAGATCGGGGAGCTCCCGGCGGCGCTGCAGGTGAAGCTGCTCCGCGTGCTCCAGGAGCGGAAGGTGCGCCCGGTCGGCGCTGCCGCGGAGATCGCGGTCGACGTCCGGGTGCTCGCCGCGACCAACCGCAACGTGGAGACGGAGGTCCGCGAGGGCAGGTTCCGGCAGGACCTCTACTACCGGCTCAACGTCATCCGCATCGAGCTGCCGCCGCTGCGCGAGCGCCCGGGGGACATCTCGCGGCTCGCCGACCGCTTCCTGCGCCGCTTCGCCGCCGAGCTCGGCAAGGACGTCCGCGGCCTGACGACGGACGCCGTGCGCGCGCTCGACGCCTATGCGTTCCCGGGCAACGTGCGCGAGCTCGAGAACATGATGGAGCGCGCGGTGGCGCTCGCCGGGGGCCCCTCGATCGGCCTCGGCGACCTCCCGAGCGCCGTCGCCGGGCTCAGCGCGAGCCCGGCCCCGCTGCTCGCGGAGCTGCCGCCCGGCGGGTGCATGCTCGACGAGGTGCTCGGCGAGGTCGAGCGCCGGCTCATCCTGCAGGCGCTCGAGCGCACCGGCGGCGTTCGCAAGGCGGCCGCGAAGCTCCTCGGCGTCTCGTTCCGGTCCCTGCGCTACCGCCTCGCCAAGCACGCCCTCGCCGCCGACGGGGAGAGCGACGACGAGTCGGAGGGATCCTGACGAGAATCGTCACCGCCCGGCGCCCCGCAGTGACGGTTTTCGTCACCGCCGGAAACGAACACAACCACACACCTCCAGCATCTCGAGCTCCTGTCTCGAGGAAAACCGAGGCAACTCATGGGCTTTCCGCGCAAGTCGAAGAAGACTCCGAGCCGCGCTCTCCCTGGCACGTCGCCTGCTGAGAGGTCCTGGAGAATGCGGAGCGGGCAACGACAGCGACGCGCTGCGCGACGAGGGTTCACCCTCGTCGAGCTCCTCGTCGTCGTCGGGATGGTGGGTGTCCTCGCGGCGCTCGCGCTCGTCGGGTACCGCAGGTACATGGCCTCGGCGGGCATCGCCGAGCCGAAGGCGGTGATGCAGGGGATCCGCGGTGGGCAGGAGTCCTACCGGGCGGAGATGCTCGAGTACCTGAACGTCTCTCAGGGATCGCTCGATCAGAGCCACTGGTATCCCGGCGGGACGCTCGGCGACATGAAGCGCGGCTGGGACGACACGGGCCACACCGATTACGCGCGATGGCGGATGCTCAACGTGACCACCGATGGCGCGGTCCGCTTCGGTTACGCGTCGGTGGCCGGCATCGGGAACAGCTTCTCCGCGACCCCGAACAGCGGCTTCACCTGGGGCGGGCTGTCGCAGGCCCCGCTGAGCGATCCGCAGTTTTTGCCCAGGGGGCCCTGGTACGTCATCCAGGCCGTCGGCGATCGCGATCGGGATGGGACCTATGCCTTGCTCCTGACGACATCGACGATGTCCGGGATCTACTGGGAGAACGACACGGAGTGACGGAGCAGGATGGTTTGCCGCGTCGCGGGCGCCGAGCGCGCCTGCTCCGCGGGAGAGGTTTTCGCACTGCGGGCTGGCCGGGCCCCGCACTGGCGTCGTGACGGTCAGTCTCGGCAACGCATCCAATTAAAGAAAGCATCACGGAGGATCGACACTCATGCGTGCACTGAAGCGATACGACAGAAGAGGCTTCACGCTCGTCGAGCTCATGATCGTGGTCGCCATCATCGGCGTCCTCGCCGCGCTCGCGATCTTCGGCGTCCGCCGGTACCTCGCCAGCGCGAAGACCTCGGAGGCCAAGAACTCCGTGGGCGCGATCACCCGCGGCGCCGCCGCCGCGTTCGAGCGCGAGACGGCGGCGTCCGAGATCCTCGCGGGCGGGAACAACTCGGGGACCGCGAGCCACAGCCTGTGCACCAGCGCCACCCCGGTGCCTGCCGGCGGCCCGCCGATGGGCGTCAAGTACCAGCCCAACACGGCCGAGGGCTCTGACTTCGAGCAAGGCACCTCGACGGGAAGCTGGAAGTGCCTGAGGTTCTCGATGACCCAGCCGATCTACTACCAGTATCACTATTACCAGGGCACCCGCGTCCCGGGCGTCACGCAGGGGCCCGACCCCGGCGCCACCGGCTTCGAGGCCGGCGCGGTCGGCAACCTCGACGCGGACGCGGTCAACAGCTACTTCACCCGCGGCGGCACGGTGGACGCCGCGACCGGGCAGCTCGCCCTGGCCACGCAGGTGAACATCGAGAACGAGTACGAGTGACGTGCTCCCTGGTTGCCCGGCTCACCTTGGGTCGGGCAACCAGGCTTCGTGGACCACATCCAGCATGAGGGCATCTCTGCGTCGCCCCGGATCGGGCGAGCGGGCTTCGTAGACCACATCCAGCATGAGGGCGTACCGTGCGGCAGAAGGAAGCATCTCGCAGTCGCGGATTCACGCTCGTCGAGCTCATGATCGTGGTCGCCATCATCGGCGTGCTCGCCGCCCTGGCCATCGTCGGGGTGCGCAACTATCTCACCACGGCGAAGACGGCTGAAGCCAAGCAGATCGTCGGCGCCATCACCCGCAGCGCCATCACCCAGTACGAGCGGGAGCGCGACATCTCGCAGCTCCTGCCCGCCACCGGTGTCGCCGCGGCGAATACCCACCTCCTCTGCGCCTCGGCCGCGCCGGTCCCCTTCAACTTCGCCGATGTCCAGGGGAGGAAGTACCAGCCGAGCGGGGCGCTGGGCGCCGACTTCATGTCGGGCTCGACGCTCGCGGGCTGGCAGTGCCTCGGCTTCGCGACGGTCGCGCCCATCTACTTCCAGTACTCGTACCAGGTCGGCAGCGGCTACCTCAGCCAGGGCCTGCCCGGCGCCCCCATCCCCAGCGGCCCGGAGGGGTTCGAGGCGGGGGCACGCGGGGACCTGGACGGCGACGGCCTGACCTGCACGCTGGTCCGCACCGGTGAGGTGCGCAACGGCGAGATCGTGACCAGCACCGTGATCTTCACGAACAACGACCCGGACTGACGCGGGCGGCGCGCCGCGCTGGCGCTTGTTCCATCGCCGCAGGGTGAGTAGAGAGGAGCCATGACCTGGCGCTCCTGGAGCGCGCTGGAGCTCAGCGCGGCCTTCGCGGTCGGCGGCAGCGTCCTCGCCGTCGCCGTTCCGGCGTTCTTCCGGAACCTCAGCGCGTCCAAGCTGAGCGAGCCGATCGAGGGGCTCGACCGGCTGGTGACCAGCGCCGTCTCCTACGCCGAGTCGAGGCCGCAGGAGATCAGCTTCCCGCCGTCGGCCCCGCTGACCCCGGCCCAGGTGCCGCGCGGCGTGCGCGCTGTCGATCCGCCGCATTCGTGGGAGCACCTCACGTGGAAGTCGCTCGACTTCGGCTTCGAGGGGCCGCACGCGTTCGCCTTCCAGTTCACGAGCGAGCTCGACGCGTCGAAGACCATGCGCTTCGTCGCGACGGCGCACGGCGACCTCGACGGCGACGGCGCGCTGTCCACGTTCGAGGTGCGCGGCGAGCGGATCCCCGGGGAGCCGGCGCGGGTGCTCCCGGGCATGTTCGTGGACCGCGAGGTGGAATGATGGAGGCCCCCCCGGCGCCCGGGACAGCGGACCGTCCGGCAGCCCGCCCTCTCCTGTCCCGCATTGCGCGCGCGCGCGACGCGCTCGTCACGGCCGCCCTGTCGGCCGTCGCCGCCGTCGCGATCGGGAGCGTGCGCGCACCGGCCGCGGACCTGGAGAAGCGCGTCGCCGAGACCTCCGACGTGTACGTCCTGCCGCCGCCGGACGAGGTGGTCACCCTGTCGCTCGGCTACCGCTCCGCGCTGGCCGATCTGCTCTGGTCGCACGTGCTCGTGTCCCAGGGGCTGCACACCTTCGAGCGCCGCCGGTTCGAGAACCTCACCCTGCTGCTCGACGCGATCAACGCGCTCGATCCGACCTTTCGCGACCCCTACCTGTTCGCCGACGCGCTCATCACATTCCAGACGAGCACGACCCCGCGCGAGGAGGTCCTCAAGGCGCGCGAGATCCTGGAGCGCGGGGTGCAGAACCGCCCGCTCGACGGCGAGCTGTGGCTCGCGCTCGGCCAGTTCGTCGCCTTCATCGCGCCGGCCTCGTACCTGACCGACCCCGCGGAGAAGACGCAGTGGCGCCTGGACGGCGCCCGGATGCTCGCGCGCGCCGCGGAGCTCGGGGGCGGCGACGCGAGCATCAGCTGGCAGGCGCTCGGGGGCGCGGGCATCCTGGGGCGCGCGGGCGAGCGCGAGGCGCAGATCCGGTTCCTCCAGCGCACCCTCGCCGTCACGGACGACGAGGAGCTGCGGCAGAAGATCCGCGAGCAGCTCGACAAGCTCCTCGGCGAGCGCGCCGCGGAGGGGTACCGCCGGCGACTCGACGGCTTCAGCGATATCTGGCGGCGCGATCTGCCGTTCGTCAGCAAGACGACGATGCTTGTGCTGGGCCCCCCGCGCGACGCGGCGTACTGCGCGGGGGGCGCGCACGCCGACGAGCCGCGCTGCGCGACGACCTGGCGCGCGTGGGCGGAGCGGATCGAGCAGGACAGGTGAGCCCCGTCGTCCAGCGCTGACGCCGCGCCCGCTGGCGCCGGGCACGGTCGCCGCGACCGGGGCGCCCCGGGGTTTCCACCCACGAAGCATCGAATCGCCCCGCGCGGGCGCGCGCGCCTGTTCCTGCAAGCGAGGCTGACAGGCAACGACGGAGAGCGAGGCCAGGGGCGCCCGAGAGGGACTCTTCTCCTGGCCTCGCGGCGAGATGGTCAGTCGAACTTGACGGCTGCGGTCTTGGTCTCTCCGGCCTTGACCGAGACGGTGACCGACTTCTTCCCGAGATCCGGGTGGATGAACGTCACCGTGTGCGACCCCGCGGGGACGCTGACGCCGACCTTGGGCGTGCTCCCGAGCGGACGGCCGTCGAGGACGACCTTCGAGACCGGGATCGAGTTGATGTTGAGCGTCGCCGCGCCTGCGGCAGCCGCGGGCGCGGCGGCCGGGGCCTCGGCCTTCGGCGCGGCGGGAGCCTCGGGCTTCGGCGCGGCCGCGGCCGGCTCCGCCCTGGGCGCCGCGGGCGCCTCCGGGGCCGGAGCGGGCGCGGCGGCGGCCTCGGGCTTGCTCACCTCGGCGAGCGCGATCTGGATCGTCTTCTCGGCTCGCCCGTCCTCGAACGAGATCGGCTGGGAGAAGTCCTCGTATCCCTTCTTCGTCGCGACGACCTTCCAGCCCTCCGACGGATTGACATCCACCTTGACCGGCGGCTTCTTCCAGGCCGAATCCGGCAGCTTCTTCTCCGTGCCCTTCGCGTTCACGAGCTTGACCGACGCCCCCGAGGTGGCGAGATCGAGCGTGATCTGCCCCTTCACCACCTTGAGCGCCACCGTCCCGAGGTCCTTCGCCTCGCCCTGGCCGACCTCCACCGTCTTCTCCAGCGGCTCGTAGCGCTCACCGCCCTCGAAGCGGATCTTGTGCTCCCCCGGCGGCACGCTGACCTCGACAGGCAGCGTGCCCTTCTCCACGCCGTCGACGAGCACCTTCACGCCGGGCGCGCCCCCGATCTTGAGGCCGGTCGCGGTCGACGCCCCGGCCTGGGACCGCGCCGGACCCGCGCTGTCGAGCGTGATCACGACGACCTTGTCCTTGCCGCCCTCGACGATCTCCACCGCGTCGCGCGGCGGGAAATCGGGGGCGAGGATCTTCACCGCCTTCGAGCCGGGATCGAGATCGCGCACGATGCACGGCACGGTGTCGCAGCGCTTCTGGCCGTCGATGAAGATCTCGGCCCTGGCGACCGACGCGCCGCCCAGGGTCTTCAGGTCGATCGTGAGCGCGCCCTTCTTCGGCACCAGCAGGACCACGGCCAGGATGAGCACCGCCACGAGCGCGAGCCCGCCGAGGATGACGCCCGCCTTGCCGGCCCCCTGCTGCGTCGCCGGGCGCGGGCGGATCGCCGTGGGCTCGTCGTTGCGCGACAGCGGACGGTGGCCGATGTCCGGGATCGGCGGCGCGCTCGGGATCGGCGGCGGCGTCGGGATCGGCGTGCGCGTCCGCGCGGCCGGCGCCGCGCCGCCGGAGCTCGCGAGCAGCGCCGCGGCCGCCTTCGGGATCGTGGACGAGCTCACGTTCGGCAGCGGGGTCGTCCGCCCCGGCATCCTGTCGTTACCCTCCCTGTCGTAGACGTGGGTCGACTCCTCGTCGTCATCCCAGTCCATGTCGACCGCAGCGCCCTTCGCGCGGCGGGGCTTCGCCTCGTCCGCCGCCTTCTGCGGCGGCTTGACCGACGGCAACCGCACCGGAGGAGGAACCACCGGCGGCAGCGAACCGGGCGCGGCGCTGGTCGGCGCCGGGGGCAGCGGGCTCGCCGACGGGATCGGCGGGACGGAGATCGCGGGCAGCGACGGCTGTCGCGAGGGGGGCGGCACCACGGGCGGCAGCGTGCCCGCCTTGGCCGAAGGGGGCATCGGCGGCGGCAGCGAGCCAGGGCTGGTCCCCTTCGTCGTCGCCGGCGGCGGCAGCGAGCCGGGCGGCAGCGAGGGGGGCGGCAACGAGCCGGGACTGGTCCCCTTCGTCGTCACAGGCGGCGGCAGCGAACCCGGACTGGTCCCCTTCGTCGGCACCGGCGGCGGCAGCGAACCAGGGCTGGTCCCCTTCGTCGTCAACGGCGGCGGCAGCGGAGAGGCGATTCCCCCGGGGAGCGCCGTCCCCTGGTTGGGCGCCGGCGGCAGCGAGCTGACGCCTCCGGTCAGCGTGCGCTGCCGGGTCGGCGGCGAGGGAGGCACGAGCGCGGGGTTCGTGGTGCGCGACGACTTCTTCGCGAGCCCCTCGAAGACATCTAGATCGCTGCCGCCCTTGGTATCGGCCATGTTCGGGAACTCCTCAGGACATGCGGCGCCGTTCGCCGCGGCTTCCGGGAAACGATCGCGCCTGCTCCGCGCGACGAAGATGATGTGCGTGATGTGGACGAGCAGGCCCCCGTCGCGGGCCAGCTCGCAGCGCGCTGCGTGAACCTGATCCACTGCAGCGTACCGCTGCTCCGGTAACCGCGCGAGCGCCAACAGGACGAGCGCGGCGACGCCAAGGCCGCACGCGCGGCGCGATCTCGCGCGGATCCGGCGCGCCGCCCGCGCCCCTCCGCCGTGTCCGTCGCGAGGCGCCCGCGACGCGCGCGCCCCCGGACAGGCGCTCGCGCGGCGTCATCTCCGGGAAACCTCCGATCGGCGCGGCGCCGCCAGATCGCGCGTCGAGCGCGCCCCGCTCACCCAGCGAGCCCGCGCCGCTCCGCGCCGAGATGTCGCAAGCTCCAAAGGACTGCAAACGGTGCACCAGCCGCCTTTTTTTAATCCCTCGGGCCGCCGACGCACAAGCGCCTACTGCACCCCAGGCGGGATTCCAGGCGCCGCCAGGCTCAGTGATCGCCGTCCGCGCTTTCCTCTTTCTTCGGCTTTTTGAAGTACCGAACGCGCTTCTGCTGCAGCGGATACCAGACGCTGTGCGGGACGATCGGTGTGGATTCGAACATCCGGCCTGCGCCGGCCGCGTCGGCGCGCGTGAGCCGGACGGCGCGCGGGCCGGACGGCGGGTGAACCGCGGCGCCGGAAAGGTCGGTATCGCCGCCGAGGGCCACCGCGAGCGGCCGGTGGAGGTAGATCCGCGAGGAGCAGCCGAGCCCCGCGAGGAAATCCTGGAGCAGCTTCGCGTCCCGCGGATCCACGGGCGCCGCGGGCGGCGCCGAGGCGTCCGGCGACAGCGCGGGGTCCGGGGCGCCGGACGGCCCGGCCGCCGACCGCTCGACGTAGATCAGCATCCCGTCCTCGTCGTTGACGCCCAGCGCGGCCACGGCCCGCGCGCTGCTGGCGTGGCCTGTCGCGATCCTCACCGCGCCGCGCACCGGGGAGGTCGGCGAGGCGGAGAACGCCCCGGCCGAGTGCCAGATGCTCGAGAGCTCGCCCTGGCCGGCGCCGGGCGCCGCGGCGCCGTCGGCGAGCACGGCCACGGTCGCTCCTGTCCCGGCCGGCGGGGCCGACGCGGGCTCGCTCAGCGGCGCGGCCAGGACGGTCCTCGGGTCCACCTTGAGCACCCGCAGCCGCACGTCGGGCCGCGCCGGGTCGGGGCGGATCTCGGTCGTCGCGAGAGCGTACGGGAAGCCGTGCTGCGGGAGTCCCTGAGTGCGCCAGGCGCCCTCCCCCGCCTCGGCCGGCGCCGCGCGCGTGGCGAGCGAAGGCCCCGGCAGCAGGTGCCGCAGCGTCATGTAGAAGAAGTCGCGCGCCTCCCGCCGGATGTAGCGGGGGAAGTTCATGAGGCCCATCCCGCGGATGAGCCGGCGACCGCGGAAGCGGTAGCCCGAGAGCCCCGAGACCTCGCCCTCGGCCTCCCACTCCCCCTGGAGCGGGCGCCCGAGCGGCGGCAGCGCGCCGCTGGGCGCCACCTGGTAGAACTCGAGCCCGCTGTGGCCCGCGTTCATGTCGAGCGCGATGCCGTAGGCGCAGCGGGCCTGGATCATCGCCTGGGCCAGGGCCTCGGGGCTGACGTCGGCGCCGTAGAAGTACGCGACGAAGCGCTCGCGGGTCAGGCAGATGCCGGTCCTGACCGTGTGCGTCTTGTCGGCCCAGCCGGGCGGCGTGCCTCCCCACCACGTGCGCCCGAAGGGATTCCACTTCTCGTCCTGGACCATGACGGTCATGTTCTGGCGGAACGAGAGCATCCAGTCGGGGATGGTCTCGTCCTCCGACCAGGTCCCGAAGACGGTGCTGCCGTCGCGCCGGACGGCCACGGTCGCGGCGTAGGGCTTCGGCGGCAGGTACACGACCCCGTCGGCCATCATGCCGAACTCGCCGTGCATCGCCTGGAACCCCGCGTTCGACGCGGCGACCACGCGCTTCATCACCTCGGGGGTGCGCGGGATGAGCCCCGGCCCCGCCTCGCCCGTCGCGCCCTTCGGCTCCACCGTGCCCGCCATCATGTGGAGCTCCACCTGGCGCGGATCCCACAGCGCGATGTAGACGCGCGTCGCCTTGCGCGAGCGATCCGCCCGGATGAACGTGGTCATGAACGCCGGCGGGAGCCCCTCGAGCTTGCGCACGAAGGCGTCGCCGCCCTGCGGGTTCCACTGCCCCTCTCCGGGCAGCGCCGGCGTCACCCACGGCTCGAGCGGCGACGGCGGCCAGCCGATCTCGGGGTCGATCGGGGCCTGACGGACGGGCGGATCGAGCGTGCTCTGGCCGAGATCCGAGGCGATGTCCTCGGCGCCCGTGTCGCCCGTCACCGCCTCCTTGTTGCGGAGGACGAAGTCGAGCGCCGTGAACGCCACGGCCTTGACCGTCTGCATCGCGGCGTCGCCGATCACGAGCCGCACCCGGTCGACCGCCCACGTGACGAGGTTCCCCGGCCGCGCGGCCTCGAACGACTCGGCGCGGATCCACGGGGGCAGCGGCGCGTCCACGCCGTGCAGCGGCAGGCGCGCCTCGCGGCCGCTCGCGCGCACGACCACCGCGGTGTCGTCCTCGAGGGCGATGGCGACGTCGCCCGCGTTCGCGGGGCGGCGGCTCCCGCCGTCGGGCTCACCTTCCCCGGGCTCGCCCTCGCCAGGCTCGCCGTGGCCGGTCTCGTCGATCGGGGCGGGGTCGATCGCGAACGTCCGCCGACCGATCCCGCGCAGCCGGCCGGTCGCCTGCCAGTTCGTGAGGGCGTGCTGGATCCGCTCGATCGCGGTCCAGTCGGCGCTGGCCGGCACGCGCTGCCCGTCGAGGTCGAGCACGTGCACGGTGGGCGACGCGGCCTCGATCAGCGGGCGAGTGATGTACGCGAGCGCGTCGCCGCGGAGCACGGGTCTCGACTCGTCCGCGCCGCTCGTCTCCGTGAGGTTGTGGACGCCCGAGACGTCGAGCAGGACGCCCTCCGGCGAGAGCCTCGTGTCGACGAGGTACAGGTCGGTGGGTTCGCCCCGGACGGCGCCGCGGGCGACCGCGCGCGAGCCCACGCCGAGCGGGCTGAACGCGCCCCGCGGCGGGTCCACCCACACCACGTCGCCCGGCGCCGCGGTGATGCCCCGCGCCGCGAGCTCCGCGGCGAGCGCGGTCGAGCGGTCGCGGGCGCCTCC
The DNA here is from genome assembly GCF_051474675.1 of Sorangium sp. So ce406. Lineage (NCBI taxonomy): Bacteria > Pseudomonadati > Myxococcota > Polyangiales > Polyangiaceae > Sorangium > Sorangium sp. So ce406. Next base: position 6,084,345 of record NZ_CP150340.1, read on the forward strand.
GCCGACGGCGGGCGACATCGCCACGGCCGCGGACGCGCAGAGGACGATGATGCCGATGCGCTCGCGGCGCAGAGAGGGCGGTTTCGGGGGCTGCATTCGCCAGCAACGCGCAGAGGGGCGGGGCTTCTGCCCGAGGGGCCGAGGGCGGCCAGGCGCGCGGGAGCCCGGCGTTATCACCGTTTGCGCACCGCGGCCAGATTCGGGGACGCGCGGCGGTCCTCCGTGAGCCGCGGCGGGCCGCGGGAGACCAACCAAGCGCTGGCGTCCGCGGAACGGGCGGTGCTACATCCGGCGCTCGCCATGTCGAACGCTGACTCGCCCCCTCTCCGCCGCGACGAGGCGCTGACGATAGCGCGCCTCGCCCACCTCGACCTCTCCGCTGAGGAAATGGAGCGCCTCACCGGTGATCTCGGCAACATCCTCAGCTACGTCCGGCAGCTCGAGGAGCTCGACGTCTCGGCGGTGCCGCCGACGGCGCACGTGCAGATCGAGCGGCTGCCGCTCCGCGCCGACGACGAGGCGGGGAGCCTGCCGCGCGAGGTGGCGCTGCGCGAGGCGCCGCGGGTCGAGGACGACGGGTTCGCCGTGCCGGCGTTCGTGGACGAGGGGTGACACCGATGGACACAGCGATCCTCGATCGATCCATCCCGGATCTCGCCGCGCTCGTGCAGCGCGGCGAGGTGCGCGCAGAGGAGGTCGCCAGGGCGGCGCTCGCGCGCATCGAGCAGCGCGACGGCGCGCTCGGCGCCTTCCTCACGGTGCAGGGCGAGCAGGCCCTCGAGGCGGCGCGCGCGCTCGACGCGCGCCGCGCGCGCGGCGAGGCGCTCGGCCCGCTCGCCGGCGTCCCGATCGGGCTCAAGGACGCGCTCTGCACCGAGGGCGCCCCGACGACCGCCGGCTCGAAGATCCTCACGCGCGCGGCCGCGGGAGGCGCGAAGACGCCCGATCCGGCGCGCGGTTATCGCCCGCCGTACGACGCCACGGTCGTCGCGCGCCTGCGCGCCGCCGGCGCGATCCTGCCGGGCAAGTGCAACATGGACGAGTTCGCGATGGGCTCGTCGAACGAGAACAGCGCGTTCGGTCCGGTGAAGAACCCGTGGGACCTGACGCGCATCCCCGGCGGGTCGTCCGGCGGCAGCGCGGTCGCGGTCGCGGCGGGGATGACGCCCGGCTCGCTCGGCTCGGACACAGGGGGATCCATCCGGCAGCCGGCGAGCCTCACCGGCGTCGTCGGCGTCAAGCCGACGTACGGCCGCGTCTCCCGCTACGGCCTCATCGCCTTCGCCTCGAGCCTCGACCAGATCGGGCCGTTCGCGCAGGACGTGAGGGGCGCGGCGCGCCTGCTCGAGGTGATCGCGGGCCGCGATCCGCGCGACGCGACGAGCCTCGACGCGCCGGTGGGCGAGTACGAGGCCGCGTGCGGCCGCGACGTCGCGGGGCTGCGCATCGGCGTGCCCGAGGAGTACTTCGCGAAGGGGATCGACAGGCAGGTCGAGGCGAAGGTGCGGGAGGCCATCGAGGGCCTGCGCGGGCTCGGCTGCGAGATCCGGCCGGTGCACCTGCCGCACACGCGGTACGCCGTCGCGGCCTACTACATCGTCGCGACCGCGGAGGCGTCGTCCAACCTGGCGCGCTTCGACGGCGTGCGCTTCGGGCTGCGCGTGGAGGGCGAGCGCGGCGGCAAGGCGGATCTCCAGGGCCTCTACGGGGCCACGCGCGGCGAGGGGTTCGGCCGCGAGGTGAAGCGCCGCATCCTGCTCGGCACGTACGTGCTCTCGGCGGGCTACTACGACGCGTACTACCTGCGCGCGCAGAAGGTCAGGACGCTGATCCGGCGCGACTTCGACGAGGCGTTCCGCGAGGTCGACGTCATCGCGGCGCCGGTCTCGCCGACGGTCGCGTTCCGGCTGGGAGAGCGGGTGGACGACCCGCTGTCGATGTACCTGGCCGACGTCTACACGCTGCCCGCCAGCATGGCCGGGCTGCCCGCGATCAGCGTCCCCTGCGCGACCGCGCCGGCGCCGGACGGCGGGCCGCCGCTGCCCGTCGGCCTGCAGCTCATCGGCCCGGCGCTGGAGGAGGCGCGGCTCTTCAGGGCAGCCCACGCCTGGGAGCAGATCTCGCCGGTCCGCGGGCTGCGCGCGCCGGTCGCGTGAAGGCGGTGGGAGGAGCGCCCCGATGAGCGCAGCGATCACGGTGGCGGCGGCAGGCCCGGAGCACCTGGCCGGGCTCGAGGCGCTCTTCGAGGCCGCCGGCACGCCCTGTTACTGCCGGTACTACCACTTCGGGGGCACCAACAACGAGTGGCTCGCGCGGTGCTCGGACGGCCAGGGGGAGAACCGCCGGGAGTTCGCCGAGGCGCTCTCCTCGGGCAGCGACGAGGCGCGCGGCCTCGTGGCGCTCGCGCCGGACGCGGCGCACGTCGTCGGGTGGCTCAAGGTCGCGCCCGCCGCCGCCGTGGCGAAGGCCTACGAGCGCCGGCTGTACAAGGGGTTGCCGTGCTTCGCGGGCGATCGCGCCGGCGTCTTCTTGATCGGCTGCGCCGTCGTGCACCCGGCCCACCGTCGGCGGGGCGTCGCGACCGCGCTCGTCGCGGGCGCGGTGGAGCTCGCGCCCGCCTGGGGTGCGCGCGCCCTCGAGGCCCTGCCGCGCCGCCCGAGGGAGCCGGTGAGCGACGAGGAGCTGTGGACCGGCCCGGCCTCGGCGTTCACGAAGAACGGATTCGTCGAGGTGCACGCGTTCGAGCCGTACCCGGTGCTTCGCCGGGCGCTGTGACGCCGCCGCCGCCGCGCGCCGCCCGGCCGTGCGCCCACGGCGGCCGCGCGCCGAGCGCGCTGCGCTTGCGCGCGCCGGCCGACCAGCTAGTGTCGCGCCCGCGCGCATGGCTTCCCTGTCCGAGCACCCCGCCGCTCCGACCCACGACGCTGCCGAGCAGCGCCCCGCCGCCGGCGTGGACCGCGCTGCGCCTGTCCGCGAGGCGGGCGCGGCGGCCAGCAGCCCCGGCGGCCCTGCGGCGACCAGCAGCCCCGGCGGCCCTGCGGCGACGGAGGCCTCGCCGGGGAGCCGGCGCGCCTCGTCCAGCCCGCGGGGCCGGGTCGTCGCGCTCACGGGCGCCGCTTCTTTCCTCGGGCGCAACCTCATCGGCATCCTCGAGGAGGACCCCCGCATCGCCCGCGTGGTGGCGATCGACATCAAGCCGCCGGACACGGGCGGCTCCAAGCTGCGGCTCCACGCGATCGATCTCACGGCGCCCGCGTCCGAGGAGCGCATCGCCGAGGTGCTCGCGGCCGAGCAGGTGGACACGCTCGTCCACCTCTGCTTCCTCTCGTCGCCGACCCCGGCCACCGCCTGGGCCCACGAGCTCGAGTCGGTCGGCACGATGCACCTGCTCCACGGCGTACGCCAGGCGGGCCTGCGCAAGCTGATCCTCTGGAGCCAGACGATCCTCTACGGAGCGCACCCGACCAACCCCAATTTCCTCACGGAGAAGCACCCGCTGCGCGCCGACCCGGAGGAGCGCTTCTTCGCGGACAAGATGGCCGCCGAGCGGGAGTTCAACGCGTTCGGCGCGCGGACCAAGGGCACGACCGTCACCATCCTCCGGACCGCGCCGATCCTTGGTCCCACCGTCCAGAACTACCTCACCCGCTTCCTGGCGCGGCGGCTGGTCATGACCATGCTCGGCTTCGACCCGCTCTGGCAGTTCATCCACGAGGTCGACGCGATCGCCGCCTTCAAGCTCGCGATCGACAGCGATTTCCCGGGGACGTTCAACATCGTGGGCGACGGCGTGCTCCCGCTCTCCACGATCGTGCGCCTCGCGGGCCGGACGCCCCTCCCCGTGCTGCACAGCGCCGCTGGCCCGCTCGTCTCGGCCCTCTGGGCTGCGCACGCGGCGATCGCGCCGCCCAGCTTCCTCCAGTACCTGCGCTATGTCTGCGTGGCGGACGGCGAGAAGGCGGCGCGGGTCATGGGGTTCCGGCCGGTCTACACCACGCGAGAGGCGCTGCTCGATTACACCAACGCGCAGCGCCTGCGGGACGTTCGGCTCTTGCAGGAGACACCCGCGTGAGGCGTGTCGGGGGGCAGAGGGATGGGCGCTGAACACGATCGAGAGCGCAAGGGCGCAGTGAACGGGCCGCCGGCATCGACGCGGGGGAGGTCCGATCGGCCGGGGTCCACGCACGTCGTGCCGAGCATCGACGTCGAGGACGAGGAGACCCGCTACCTCGCGCCGATCGGCCCGACGGAGCCCTCGGACGGGCGGAAGACGCAGTCCTCCGAGGCGCACGCGCCGGTCGTGCCGGTGACGGCCGAGGAGCTGCAGCGGCAGATCCGGGAGCTCGAGGCGCGGCTCAAGAGCATGCTCGCCGGAGCCTCGCCGCAGGCCGCGGGCGGCGCGGCGCCGGGCGGGCCCGAGACGGAGCGGAGCCCCCGCGAGGGCGGCGCGCCTGCCGCCGCGGCCGACGAGCCGCCGCTGTCCGAGCCCGGGACGGCGCGGGACGTCCTGTCGACCGACTTCTACCTGCGGCAGTGGGGTCGCGCCGGCCTGCGCAGCCGCACGGAGGAGGTCGACGAGTTCGGCTTCGATCCCAAGTCCGAGGCGCGGTACAGGCCGCTCTTCGACTTCCTGTACAAGCATTACTTCCGGATCGATCTCGAGGGCGTCGAGCACATCCCGAGCGAGGGGCGGTGCCTCGTGGTCTCCAACCACTCGGGCGGGCCCATCCCGTACGACGGCCTGATGCTGCGTGCCGCCGTGCGGCGGGAGCACCCGGCGCAGCGCGAGCTCCGCTGGCTGGCGGACGACTTCGTATATTACCTGCCGTTCGCCGGCACGCTCATGAACCGGCTCGGGGCCGTGCGGGCCTGCCAGGAGAACGCCGAGCGGCTGCTCGCGGGCGAGCGGCTCATCGCGGTGTTCCCGGAGGGCGCCAAGGGCAGCGGGAAGCTCTTCAAGGACCGGTACCGGCTCCAGCGGTTCGGCCGCGGCGGGTTCATCCGGCTCTGCCTGCGCACGCGCACGCCGCTCATCCCCTGCGCCATCGTGGGCGCCGAGGAGACGAACCCGCTCCTCTACCGGGTCGAGCACGTCACCCGCGCGCTCGGCATCCCCTACCTGCCGATCACGCCGACGTTCCCCGCGCTCGGGCCCCTCGGCCTCGTGCCCGCGCCCACGAAGTGGAAGATCCGCCTGGCCGAGCCGGTGCGGTTCGACGCCTACGGTCCCGAGGCGGCGGACGACGAGATCCTGGTGCGGCGCCTCGCCGAGCGGGTGCGCGCGACGATCCAGGGGCTCATCGACGACACGCTGGCCACCCGGAAATCGGTCTGGTTCGGATGAAGCAGGCTGCGCAGGCGGATCCTCCACCCATGCCCGAGCACACTGCGGAAGCGGGATCGACGCCGCGCCCCGGGCCCGAGCGGGCGCACGGCGGACGGCCTCGGCCGGAAGGCGTGCTGGTCATCGACAAGCCGCGCGGCCCGACGAGCCACGACGTCGTGGCCCGGCTGCGGCGCGCCCTCGGCGTGAAGCGCATCGGACACGCCGGGACGCTCGACCCGATGGCGTCCGGCGTCCTCGTGGTGCTCGTCGGCGAGGCCACGAAGCTCGCCCCTTACCTGACCGCGCAGGACAAGCGCTACACGGCGCGCGTCGTCCTCGGCGTCGGGACCGACACCCTCGACGCGGACGGGGAGGTCACGGCGACGCAGCCCCTGCCCGCGTGGCTCGACGAGGAGCTCGGCGCGCTCGCGGCGGCCGGCGTCCCGGCCGGGGGCGAGGCGCTCGCCGCCGGGGCGCCGCGCATCGCTGCGGCGGTCGACGCGGAGCGGGCGCGCCGGGCCCAGACGCCGCCGGCGTACTCGGCCATCAAGGTCGCGGGGCAGCGCAGCTACGCCCTCGCGCGCGCCGGCCAGGCCGTGGACCTGTCGGCCCGCCCCGTCGAGGTCCGGGCGCTCGCGCTCGCCGGCGCCTGGCGCGGCGAGCCCGGCCCGCGCGCAGGCGTGCTGGCCGCGGGCGCTGCGCCGGCCGCAGAGGCTGCGCCGGCCACGGGCACCGAGCCCGCCGCGGGCACCGAGCCCGCCGCGCTCGAGCTCGAGCTCGATGTGAGCAAGGGCTACTACGTGCGTTCGCTGGCGCGCGACCTCGGCGCGCACCTCGACGTCCCCGCGCACCTGTCGGCGCTCCGTCGCACGGCGAGCGGCGCCTTCACGCTGGAGCAGGCGGTGCGCCTCGACGCCGGCGCCGAGGCGCTGCGCGCCGCGATCCGCCCGCTCGCCGAGGCGGCCGCGGCCAGCCTGCCCGTCGCCCGCCTGACCGAGCACGGCGCCCGGCGCGCGCGCCTCGGGCAGACGCTCACCGCGTCCGACTTTTCCGCAGCTCCTGCGCAACCCGGGGCCGCTGTATGGCTCGACCCGGAGGGACACGTCATCGCGCTGGGCGCCCCCGAGGTCGCCGACGACACCGGCGCCGACAGCTCGTCCACGCCGCCTGAGGCTCGTTTTTCCGTCCTACGTGGCTTTTCCGGGTCGGTAGACGTCCGTGAAAATCCTGCTGTGTGAGAGAAAAACCACACGAGTCAGCAAAATCCTGGACTTCAGTAAACCCACGGATCATCTCACTGGCCGCACTCGATCCCACCGGTCGAGCCTGGGAGTCCGTCTTGCAAAGAGTCCGGCGAGCGCGCGTGGATCCAGCATATCCTGAGATTTCGCGCCCCGGTCCGGTTGCGCTCCCCTCGCCTGTTCCGTTACGATTCATCCGTTAGGAGCCTCGGTTTGAGTCCCGATCTCGTTCCATTGCCAGCGCTCGCCGCTGCCGTTCTCTCCGCTGTACTTGGCTCGCTGTTCGTCGGCGCCGACACCGCACTGACGACGCTGAGCGCCACCCGGCTCGGCGCGCTGATCGAGCAGTCGACGGGCCCCACGAAGGCCGCTTACGAGCGGATTCGTCAAGAAGACGCCAAGCTTCGCTCCCGTTACCTGCTCGGCTGGGTCGTGTCGACCAGCCTGACCGCCGCCTGCTTCGACCTGTTCTTCCGGCGGAGCGTCCCCGGCGCTGCGCTGTATCTCGGGCTGGCGACGACCATCGTCGTGAGCGGTGCCCTGTACGAGGTCAGCTCCACGCTCGGCCGCAAGCACGCCGATCGGGCAGCCTCGATGGCGGTCCGCTTCTTGCGTCCTCTCGAAATCGCGATGCTTCCGCTCGCGGTGCCGCTCGGCTGGATCGGCTCCCGGCTGGGGACGAAGGAGGGCGAGCAGCCGTCCGACCCGCGGGTGGCAGAGGCCGAGGTCGAGATCCTCGTCGATGAGGTCGAGCGATCTGGCCTGTTCGGACGAGAACCGGCGGAGATGATCCGGAATGTGCTCGAGTTCGCCGATCTCACGGCGCGGGACGTGATGGTGCCGCGGTCCAAGGTCGAGGCGATCGAGATCTCCACGCCGCTCGAGAAGGTGCTGGAGATCGTCACGGAGGGCGGACACTCCAGGTATCCGGTCTACAAGGATCAGATCGACAACATCGCTGGTCTCCTCTACGCGAAGGACCTGTTCAAGGTGCTCGAGGAGCGTCGGCTCAAGAACACGACGCTCCGGGAGATCACGCGGAGCCCTGCCAATTTCGTGGCGGAGTCGCAGCCGCTCTCGTCGCTGCTCCGGGAGATGAGGAGCCGGAGACAGCACCTCGCGATCGTGGTCGACGAGTTTGGTGGCATGTCAGGGATCGTCACCCTGGAAGACGTGCTCGAGGAGATCGTCGGCGACATCCGGGACGAGCACGACGAGACGGACGAGGGGGCGGCCATCCAGGACCTCGGCGACGGCCGGCTGGTCGCCGATGCGGCCGTGTCGATGAGCGATCTCTCGGCCTACCTGGGCGCGGAGCTCGACCGGGAGGGGAAGTACGACTCGCTCGGTGGGATGCTCACGCAGCATGTCGGCAAGGTGCCCGAGGTGGGCACGGCCGTGAGCAAGTTCGGCCTGCGGTTCATCGTGCGGGACAGCGACGAGCGGCAGATCGGCAAGGTGGAGATCGTCCGGCCCCGAGCCATGGGCGCCGGCGGCGCTGCCTGAGCGGCGCCGCGGCCGCTCTCTGGCTCGGACGGCCCTCCCCGCGCCGCGCGGCGCACAGGGTCCCCTCGGCCCTACCGTTCACGCGGGGATGAGCCCGAGGCCCCGGCGTGCGACGCGCCTCGGTGAGGGGCCGTGAGCGGCCGTCTGGATTGCGGACGGCCAAGCGGCGTTCACCCGCACAGGAGACGGGCCCAGATCGGCGTTTTCGGCGCGCAGGCGCACTCCTGTGCGCCGAGCACCGAAAACGTCGAGGTGGGCCCGTATCCGAAGCGGGTGAGCGCCGCTTACCGGGCGAGGGAGATCTTGTGGAGCTCGTTCGCGAGATCGTCGCCTTCCTTGATGAGGCCGGCTGTCTCGGCGGCGGGATTCTCTTTGTTGCCCTCGAGGAGCTGGCGGACGTCGATCATCGCGCTGCGGAGCTTGAAGACGATCTGCTCGCTCGTGAAGGCGGCCACGGACTGGGGGTCGACCGGGAGCGCCTGCAGGTCGCCCCCCGCGATGTCGCCCTTGGTCCAGCGGGCGGCTTCCTTCTCGGCCGGCTTCAGGCCCTGCTGCGTGCGCTCGAGGCGGGTCACCGTGTACTTGGCCGGCCAGTCCTTGCCGAACAGGAACGGAGCCTTGTTGGGGACGAGCTCGGCCAGCGTCTTGTCGCCGTCGCGACGGAAGACGACCGAGAAGTTCACCACCGGCTCGTCCTGCTCCTTCCACGACTTCTCGACGGGGGCCTGCGCCGCGGCGAGCAGGTTCTTGAGGCTGTCCTTGGTCTTGTTGAGGTCCTGGACCGAGGTGGTGTAGCTGAGGAGCTGACGCATCACCCTGCCCGGAAGACTGCCGATCTGCTTGTTCTCCAGGTTGGTGGCGTCGAACGGGACGTTGATGGCGCCGAGATCGGTCGTGAGCTGCGTGGGGAAGCTCTTCCGCGAGAGCTGCTCCGCGGCCGCGCCGAGCTTGTCGTTCAGCTCCTGCATCTTCTCGTTCGCGGTCCGCACGTCCTTCTCGAGCGCCGCGGCGCCCTCGACGGCGAGCTTGCCGCGATCGCCGCGCTCCTTCGCGCCGCCCGCCGCGAAGCCGAGGCCGATGCCGAGGAGCGCGGCGAGGCCCGCGTACAGCGCCGTCCGCTTCGAGGCCTTCCGACGCTCCTGCTCGACCTCCTCGCCGACCTCGACCTTGATGGTCTGCGCGGCCGCCGTCGGCTTGGGCGGCGGCGTCTGGATCACGGGACGCGGCTGCGGCGCAAACGGAGGCAGCGGGATGCCTGGCGAGATCCCGGGCGGGGGCGCGATGCCGCCCACGGAGGGCATGGGGGGACGCGCGCTCGGATGCGGCGAGGGCATGCCGCCCGGGATCGGGCTCCCGTCGGGAGGCGGCCCCGATCCGGGCTGCGGGCCAGGCACGGGGAGGGGGACGGCCGCTCCCGGTGCCCCGCCTACCGCCGTTTTGCCCAGCCGAGCCTTCAGATCGATTTTGCTCTTCTTCTTTTCTTCAGCCATCGGCTCCTCGGGGACGGGATCGCTGCACCACTTCGCCCAGAAACTCCAAGCCCGCCCGAGGCGATCGGCCCACCACGGCCCGAACCGGAGATGCCCCTGCGCGAGCGGCAACAGCAGAGGACATGGGCCGGCGTCCAGCGGACCGAGACGAGGGCGGGGACGAAAAGATCAGCAACACAACGGGAGCGTCGGGCGAGCGGACGACCCGCCGGGCACGTTAGCGGCGCGCCGCGTGGAATGTCAACGCGATGGCGATCGCAGCGCGGGATGTGTTTCGGCACGCGATCGCGACGCCGCGCGGCCACCCCGTCCAGCGGCCGCGTCATCGCCGGAGGGTGAGCCCGCCCCCGACCCGCGCGCAGGCCGTCGCCGGCAGCATGGCCGTCGATGGAGGGACCGGGTAGGAAGCAGGGGCTCATGGTGTGGTTCAAGTTCGGCGGGGGTCGGCCCCCGCCGCCCGCTTCGTCCGGGGGCGGTCGGCTTCCGCCACCCGCGTCATCCGGCGGCGGTCGGCCTCCGCCGCCCTCTTCATCATCCGGCTCATCCGGCGGGGGTCGGTCTCCGCCGCCCTCGCGGCGTTCGTCGCTCCGGATGGAAACGCGTCGGGTTGCGAGCTTTGATGGAACCGACATCGCGTACCGCGTGACGCCGCCGCCGTTCGCGGGGGCAAAGACGGTGGTGCTGGTCAACGGCCTCGGCGGGTCGTACCTCGCGTGGCGGGCGCAGATCGAGTACCTGTCCGACCAGTACCGCTTCATCACCTGGGACTACCGCGGGACGTACGCGTCGAAGCGCCCGTCGCCGGACGCCCCGGACGCCTATGCGGTCGCGAACCATGTCCGCGATCTGGAGGCGATCCTCGCGGTCGAGGGGGTCCAGCACGGCTCGCTCATGGCCTGGAGCATGGGCGTCCAGGTCGCGCTGGAGGCGTTCCGCCGGCTCCCGGGGTTCGCCGCGAACCTGGTCCTGCTGAACGGCACCTACCGCCGGCCGCTCGAGACGATGGGGCCGCTGCCAGGGGTCGGGCGGCTATTCCCGCCGCTCGTGGACCTCGCGGCGCGCGCTCACACGGCCGCCACCCGGGTGACGCGTCGCTCCCTCGGCCCGCCCGACGCGGGGATCTGGCTGCAGCGGATGGGGCTGCTCGGAAAGGCGCTCGACCGCGAGGTGTCCGCCGAGCGCCTGGAGCCCCTCGGTCAGCTCGACATGGAGGCGTTCCTCAGGAACCTCCGCGCGCTGGGTACGCACGACGCCGAGGACGTCCTCGAGCAGATCGACGTCCCGACGCTGCTCATCGCGGGCGACCGCGACACGTTCACCCCCCGGGCGCTGACGCAATCGATGGCCCGCCGGATCGCGATGTCCGAGATCCTCGTGGTCCGCGGCGGGACCCACACCACCGCGATCGAGTTCCCGGAGCTCGTCTCGCTCAGGATCGAGCGCTTCTTCGCAGACCACGGCTTCTAGAGCGCCCCCCCGGAGCTCTGGAACAAGCGTCCCCGAGCGGCGCTCACCCGCACAGGAGACGGGTCCAGATCGGCGTTTTCGGCGCGCAGGCGCACTCCAGTGCGCCGAGCACCGAAAACGCCGAGATGGGCCCGTATCCGAAGCGGGTGGGCACCGCTCATTTGCGGAGGAGATCCGCGAAGGGGTTGTTGCGGAAGCCGCCCCCCGAGCTGCCGCCCTGCCCCTTCCCTTGCCCTTGCCCCTGGCCCGGCCGGCGGTTGTCGTTGCGGGAGCGCGCGTCGTTGCCCGCGGGCGGGCCGCCGGCCTGCGGGCGCGCGCCGGCGGGAGCGCCGCCCTTCTTCGCCGTGAGCGAGATGCGCTTGCGCACGAGGTCGACCTCCAGCACGCGCACCTTGATCTTCTCGCCGACCTTCGCGACCTCGTTCGGATCCTTCACGAAGCGGTCCGCGAGCTGCGAGACGTGCACGAGGCCGTCCTGGTGGACGCCGATGTCCACGAAGGCGCCGAACGCCGTCACGTTGGTCACCACGCCCTCGAGCTCCATGCCCGGCTTGAGATCCTCCATCGTCCGCACGTCGTCGCGGAAGTTCGGCGGCTCGAAGGTGGCGCGCGGGTCGCGGCCGGGCTTCTTCAGCTCGCTGAGGATGTCGTTCAGCGTGAACGAGCCGACGTCGCCGGCCTCGTACTTCTTCGGATCGATGCGCGCGATCGCCGCCGTGTCGCCGATGAGCGACCCGACCGGGACGCCGAGGTCCGTCGCGATGCGCTCGACCAGGCCGTAGCGCTCGGGGTGCACGGCGCTCGCGTCGAGCGGGTGCTCGCCCCCCCGGACCCGCAAGAAGCCCGCCGCCTGCTCGAACGTCCGCGGGCCGACGCCGGGCACGTCGAGCAGCCCCTTGCGGCTCTTGAACGCGCCGTTCAGGTCGCGGTGGGCGACAATCTTCTTCGCGAGGCTCGGGCCGATGCCGGCGACGCGCGCGAGCAGCGGGGCGCTCGCGGTGTTGAGCTCGACGCCGACCAGGTTCACGCAGCTCTCGACGACCTCGTCGAGCTTCCGCGCGAGCAGGCCCTGGTACACGTCGTGCTGGTACTGGCCGACGCCGATGCTCTTCGGGTCGACCTTCACGAGCTCCGCGAGCGGGTCCTGCAGGCGCCGGGCGATGCTGATCGCGCCGCGCACCGTGAGGTCGAGGTCGGGGAACTCCTCGCGCGCGACGTCGCTCGCCGAGTAGACGCTCGCGCCCGCCTCGCTCACCGGGACGCAGTACAGCTTCTCCGACGGTCGCGGATCGGCGTTCGCCGTCTGCTCCTTCAACCCCTCCGACGCGAGCACCTCCTTCACGAACGCCTCGGTCTCGCGGCCGTGCGTGCCGTTGCCCACGGCGACCGCGCGGAGCGGGTACTTGCGGCAGATGCGGCGCAGGTCCTGCCGCGCGCGCTCGAGCGCGTCGCTGCTCCCGACCAGGTAGATCGTGGTGTGCTCGAGCAGCTTGCCCGTCTCGTCGACGACGGCGCACTTGCAGCCGGTGCGCTGGCCCGGGTCGATGCCGAGCACCGCCTTCGTGCCGAACGGCGCGGCGAGGAGCAGCTCGCGGAGGTTCTGGGCGAAGACCTCGACCGCGGCGCGATCGGCCTGCATCTTGAGGTCGACGCGCACGTCGCTCTGCACCGCCGGGAGCAGGAGCCGCTTCACGGCGTCCTCCGCGGCCTTCGTCAGCTCGCCGGCCCACGGCGACCTCGGCTTCAGCCCGATCGCGGCGTGGATGGGCGGGACGAGCGGCTCGGGCGCGAGCTCGATCGCGGCGCGGAGCACGCCCTCGGCCTCGCCGCGGCGGATCGCGAGGTAGCGGTGCGACGGGATGTTCGCGACGGGCTCCTCGAAGGTCGCGTACATGTCGAACTTCGTCTGCTTGCCCTCGTGCTCCTCGTTCTTCTGGACCTTGATGACGCCTTCCTTGGCGTAGGCCTCACGGACGAGCTTGCGCACGTCGGCGTGCTCGGCGATGCGCTCGGCGCAGATGTCGCGGGCGCCGGCGAGGGCCGCGGACGTGTCGGGGACCTCCTTCTCGGCGCTGACGAAGGCGCGGGCCTCCTCCTCGGGGCTGCCGTCCTCCGGCTGCGACCAGACGCGATCCGCGAGCGGCTCGAGGCCGCGCTCCTTCGCGATGATCGCCCGCGTGCGGCGCTTCGGCTTGAAGGGGAGGTAGAGGTCCTCGAGCTCGGCCTTGGTGCGGCAGGCGCGGATCTTCGAGCTGAGCGCGTCGGTGAGCTTGCCCTGCTTCTGGATCTCGGCGAGCACCGTGGCGCGGCGCTCCTCGAGCTCGAGGATGTAGGCGCGGCGCTCCTCGATCGCGCGGATCTGCACCTCGTCGAGCCCGCCGGTCGCCTCCTTGCGGTACCGGGCGATGAACGGCACCGTCGCCCCCTCGGCGAGCAGCTTGGCCACCGCCGACACCCCCTGACGCGGGAGGCTCAGCTCCTCGGCGAGCAGCGGGACCGGATCAAACGAGCTGTCCGTGCGGCCAGGGACAGCGACAGGGCTCTGCGTGTCACTCATGCGCGCGGCATACGCGCAGGGTGCACGCGCGTCCAGGCTTGACTTGCAGGGGTAGGCGCGGACGCGGACGCGGATGCGGATGCGGGCGCGCGCGCGGATGCGGGCGCGGATGCGGGCGCGGATGCGGGCGCGGATGCGGGCGCGGATGCGGGCGCGGATGCGGGCGCGGATGCGGGCGCGGATGCGGGCGCGGATGCGGGCGCGGATGCGGGCGCGCGCGCTCGCTCGGGACGAGCCAGCGTACCGGCGTGCTCGGGGGGCGCAAAGCCAAGCCGTGCTCGCCGTCCTCGCCGTCCTCGCGCGCTGCGGGCGGCTCCGGGCGGCTGCGCGCGGTGCGGAGCTTCGCTCCGCAGCTTTGCGCCCCCCTGCGCGCGCCGGTGGAGGGCGGGGGCCCGGCGAGCGGGTCGTCGGGCTGGAGGAGGCCATCATGCTTCGAATCTATGACGTCGTTCTCAAGATGATCGCGGGACTGGCTACGGTCGCTGAGCAGATCGAGCGGCGAGACGCGGATCTCGCACGGCAAATGCGCAGGGCTGCGGCGAGCGTGGCGCTCAACACGGCGGAGGGCATGGGCAATACGGCCGGACACAAAAGACAGCGCTACCAGACCGCCTTGGGCTCGGCGCGAGAGGTCATGGCCTGTGTCGATGTCGCCAAGGCCATGCGCTACGTCACCGAAGTCGACGCAGCTACGGTTGACCACCTCGATCATGTGATCGCTACCCTCGTCCGCCTGGTCCGCCCACGGGCGTGACATCACGGGGGGCGGGCCGTCGAGAAACGGCCCGCCCTCGGCGCTGATCACCGCGCCAGCCGGTGCACTGTTGCTACGACCCGGTCCAGCGTATCCCGGAGCGCCGGATCCACTTGGTCGAGGTAGCCCAGCGCCTCGGCCACATCGAGGCAGGCTCTCACCTCCGCCGCGGAGCCGAGCGCATTATGGAAACGTGCACGCACGTTCCTCCCTTGCGAGTACGCGCCTTCGTGCAGGTTCAGCGGCACGCTCGCCGCCGCACGTCGCAACTGATCGGCGAGATTGGAGTCCCTGGTTCCGATGCGCTCGATCAGCGGCCGCAGCTGCCGCACCAGGTCGATTGCGATGGAGTAGATGCGAAGAGCCATGATGAACCTCCGTTCGCCCCGCGCCTCCGGGGCCCCCCCGGACCCGCCCGCGCGCGCAGGGAGGCGCAAGGCTGCGGAGCGAAGCTCCGCACCGCGCGCAGCCGCGCGCAGCGCGCGAGCACGGCGAGCACGGCTTGGCCTTGCGCCTCCCGAGCACGCGGGCACGCTCGCAGGCCCGGAGAGCGTCATTCCGACATCCGCGTCCTGAACGAAGGCGGTGCCTCAGCGAAGCGAGTACAGAGGCGATTGCGGACGCGGACGCGGACGCGGACGCGGACGCGGACACGGACACGGACACGGACACGGACACGGACGCGGATGCGGACACGGACGCGGATGCGGACACGGACGCGGACGCGGACGCGGACACGGACGCGGATGCGATAGAGCAGGTCCACACGACAAGGTCCGCGCCCTTCGCCCGACCGCTCCTACCCTGACATGATCTCTTCTGATGAGGTCGCGCCGACCCTCATCCGTGCGCCGCGACGACCTCGCCGTCGCGCAGCACGGCCAGGGCGCGCGGCGTGCCCCAGGGCTGCACGATCGCGTTCTCGTGCGGGAGATCCCAGATCGCCAGATCGGCGCGGAGCCCGGGCCGCACGGCGCCGCACACGTCGCCGAGCCCGAGCGACCGCGCCGCCTCGCGCGTCGCGCCCAGGATCGCCTCGGCGACGGTGAGGCCGTAGAGGCGCACCGCGAGCGCGAGCGCGAGCGGCAGGCTCTCTGTCGGCGCCGTCCCCGGGTTCGCGTCGCTGCCCACGAGGAGCGAGACGCCGGCGGCCCGGAGCGCGGCGACCGGCGGTGGGGCCTGCCTCAGGGTGAAGCTCGCCACCGGCAGGAGCGCGGCAGCGACGCCGGCCCGGGCGAGCGCCGCGATGCCCTCGGGCGCGACCTGCTCGAGGTGGTCGACCGAGGCGGCGCCGAGCTCGGCGGCGAGCGCGGCGCCGCCCACGTCAGCGAACTGCCCGACGTGCGCGCGCACGCCGAGCCCTAGCGCGCGCGCACGCTCGAGCACCGGCCGCGCCTCGTCGACCGAGAACGCGCTCCGGTCGATGTAGGCGTCGACGTACCGCGCGAGGCCGGCCGCGGCGATGGCGGGCAGCCAGGAGCGCGCGACCAGCCCGGCGTAGGCCGCGCGGCCCCCGGCGGCCTCCGGGGGCAG
Source organism: Sorangium sp. So ce406 (assembly GCF_051474675.1). Classification (NCBI taxonomy): domain Bacteria; kingdom Pseudomonadati; phylum Myxococcota; order Polyangiales; family Polyangiaceae; genus Sorangium; species Sorangium sp. So ce406. Next base: position 6,100,219 of record NZ_CP150340.1, read on the forward strand.
CGCGTGCAGGGCGAGGTACGTCGGCACGACGCGGGGCAAGCGCGCGTCCTTGCCCGCCTCGGCGATCGCCTCGAGCTGCTTGCGCTCCGAGGCCTCATCGAGACCGTAACCGCTCTTCGCCTCCACGGCGGTCACGCCGAGCGCGGCCATCCGGAGAAGGCGAGCGCGGAGCGCGGCCGCGAGCTCGCCGGTCGTCGCGGCGCGGACCGCGCGCATGCTCGCGAGGATGCCGCCGCCAGCCGCGGCGATCGCCTCGTAGTCGCCCCCGGCCATGCGGACCGCGTACTCCGCGTCCCGCGAGCCGACCCAGGGCGCGTGCGTGTGGCAGTCGACGAGCCCCGGCGTGACGACCCCCGCGGCCTCGAACGCGATCTCGATGCCGGCCCCCGGATGCAGGATCTCGTGGCGGCGTCCGACCGCCTCGACCGCGCCGCCCCGGACGATGAGCGCGGCGTCCTCGATGACCCCGAGCGGGTCGCCGGTCGAGGCGCGCGACGGGTCGCACGTCACGAGCCGGCGCGCGGCGATCGCGAAGCGGCGGCCGCCCAGGAGAGGGCCGGGGCGGGACAGCGCCGGGAGATCCGAATCAGGACGCGGGAGATCCATCAGGGCCTCGGGGTGGCTACGGGCATCGCGGTGCGGGCGACCTCAGGTGAGCTTCCCGTCTTCCCGCCGATCTAGCCACCGACGATGCCGCGTCGCCAGTCGTCATCACGATCGCGGGCCAGGCATCGCGCCGTCCCTCGCCAGGCATCGCGCCGTCCCTCGCCAGGCATCGCGCCGTCCCTCGCCAGGCATCGCGCCGTCCCTCGCCAGGCATCGCGCCGTCCCTCGCCAGGCATCGCGCCGTCCCTCGCCAGGCATCGCGCCGTCCCTCGCCAGGCATCGCGCCGCCCCTCCCCTGGCGTCCGCCGCCGCGACGGCTGCGAGTGGGCGGCGGACGCCGTCGACAAGAACGCCGACGCGTCGATGGCCGAGCGGCATCTGCTCGCCCGCTACCGCAAATACACGTGGTGGCCCTGGCTCGTCGAGATGTCCACCTGATCCGATCGGGGCCCGGCCCCCGGCGGCGCGGTCACGTCGCCGCCCCCGCGGCGAGCGCGGCGCGCGCCCGCTCGATGTCCTCGAGCACGGCCCGCGACGCCGGCCCGCCGACGACCTCGGCGAGCTCCGCCGGCGACGCGGCCGGCCGCGGCGGGCGCAGGCGGCGCTGCTCCAGGCCGCGCGCGGCCGCCTCGACGCAGCGCTCGCGGAAGCGCGGATCGCGCTCGGCCCTGCGCACGAGCGCCTCGTGCGCGCGGTCCTGCAGGTCCTCGTCCTTGCAGATGAGCAGCGCGTCGCAGCCCGCCCAGATCGCCGCGGTGGCGGCCTCCTCGACCGGGTAGTGCGCCGCGATCGCGGCCATCTCGAGGTCGTCCGAGAAGAGCACCCCCTCGAAGCCGATCTCGTCGCGCAGGAGGCCGGTGCAGATGGCGCGGGAGAGCGTCGCCGGGACGCCGGGGTCGAGCGCCTCGACGACGATGTGCGCCGTCATCAGCGACGCGACGCCCGCCCGGGAGGCCGCGCGGAACGGCGGCAGCTCGATCTCGTCGAGGCGGCCTCGGTTGTGGGTGATGGTCGGCAGCGCGAGGTGGCTGTCGAGCGCGGTGTCGCCGTGCCCCGGGAAATGCTTGCCGCAGGCGAGCACGCCCTCCTCCTGGAGCCCCTCCAGGAAGGCGACAGCGGCCCTCGTGACCGTGCGCGGATCGCGGCCGAACGCGCGATCGCCGATGATCGGGTTCTCGGGGTTCGAGTCGACGTCGAGCACCGGCGCGAAGTTCAGGTTGATGCCGACGGCCCGCAGCTCGGACGCGACGGCGCGGGCCGCGCGGCGCAGCAGCGGGATGTCCATGAGCTCGCCGAGCGAGCGCATCGGGGGCAACGCCAGGAACGGCGCGCGCAGGCGCGTGACGCGGCCGCCCTCCTGATCGATCCCGATGAACGGGGGCCGTTCGGCGCCGCCCGCCGCGGCGAGCGCCTGACAGAGCCGCGCCGTGGCGTCGATGTCAGGGACGTTGCGCCGGAACAGGATCGCACCGCCCCTCCGCCCCTCGGCGAGCGCCCGGAGATACCGGGCCGGCGGCTCCGCGCCGTCGAATCCGCCCACGATGAGCTGGCCACACAGGACCTCTGTCTCCAGATCGCGCTGCATCGTCCACCACCTCTCGCGCGGCGCAGGCGAGCGCGCCGGCCGCGGAATCCATGCGCCACGACTCGTAGACGACCTGGGCCGGCGAGGCCACTTCCGAGCGGACCGCGCCGGAGCGCCGGGCGGACGCCGCGCCGGGCCCGGTCCGTCTCAGAACCGGAGCGCGATCTTCCCGAAGTGCCCGCCGCTCGCCATGTGGTCGAGCGCCTGCCGCGCCTCGCCGAACGGGAAGACGCGGTCGACGACCGGCCGCAGGCCGCCCGCCGCGATCGCGCGGTTCATGTCCTCGAACATCGCCCGTGAGCCCACGAAGATGCCCTGCGCGACGATCTGCTTCATCAGGAACGGGAACAGGTTGAGCTCGGGCGCGCCGCCCGAGAGCACGCCGATGATGCTCACGCGCCCGCCGATCCGCGCCGCGCGGAGCGAACGGGCGATCGTGCCCGCGCCGCCGACCTCGATGACGTGATCCACCCCCGCGCCGCCGGTGAGCGAGAGCGCCTGCGTGTCCCAGTCGGGCGTCGCGCGGTAGTTGATGGTCTCCGACGCCCCGAGCGACCGCGCGCGCTCGAGCTTCTCGTCGCTGCTCGACGTGACGATGACGCGCGCGCCCGCGAGCCGGGCGAGCTGCAGCGCGACGATCGAGACGCCGCCCGTGCCCTGCACGAGCACCGTGTCGCCCGCCTTGAGGTGGCTCGCCGCGAACAGCGCGTTCCAGGCCGTCACCGCCGCGCACGGCAGCGACGCGGCCTCCTCGTCCGTGAGGTGCGCCGGGGCCGCGACCACCCCCTCCTCGCTGACGAGCACCTGCTCGGAGAGCACGCCGGGCAGCTCGCCGCCCAGCGCTCCCCTCGCCTTCCACGCGGTGAGCTCCCCGTCGATCCAGCGCTGGTTGAAGATCGGGCACACGCGATCACCGACCTTCACCCGGGTCACCCCCTCCCCGACGCCGATCACCTCGCCGACGCCGTCGGAGAACGGCACGAGCGGCAGCCGGAACTTCGGGTTGTAAAGACCCTTTACGACGAGCAGATCGCGGTAGTTCAGCGACGCCGCCTTCATCCTGAGGACGACCTGCCCGGGCCCCGGCGCCGGATCGGGGAGATCGACCAGGCGGAGCGCGTCGAGGCCGAACGAACCCTGCACTGCGAACGCTTTCATGCAGATCCTCCTTGAGCGGAGGAGCGCTATCTCACGCGAGGTGGACCCGGTCAACGCGTCGATCGACGCGCCGACCGCCGCGCGTCGCGCAGCGCCTGGGAGGCGAGCCAGAGGCCGGCCGCCATCACCAGCGCCGCCCCGAGGACCTGGCGCGCCGAGGGGACGTCGCCGAGCCAGGCGGCGGCGAGCACGTGCGACAGGGCGACCCCGACATAACCGATCGCGCCGATGCGCGCCGCGTTGTCGAGCGCGTAGGCGCGCGTCATCGCGAGCTGGGCGAGGCCGCCGGCGAGGCCCGTCCCGATCAGCAGCGCGACGCCGAGGGCGTCGGGCGTCCGCCAGACCGGGATCGACAGCGCGATCATCGCGGCGCTCGCCACGAGCGAGAAGTGCAGCGCCACCGACTCGGGGCTCGCGCGCGCCCCGCTGGCGCCGATCCGGCGCAGCCAGATCATGGCGAACGCCGAGAAGACGGCGCCCAGCGTGGCGACGAGCGCCGTCTCGCCCGCGATCGCGAGCCTCGGCGCGGCGATCAGCGCGACACCAGCGAAGGCGAGCAAGATCGCGATCCAGAGGCCCCGGCTGCTCCGCTCGCCGAGCATCCGCGGCGCGAGGATCGCGACGAAGATCGGGCTCGTCGCCCCGAGCGTGACCGCATCGCCGAGCGCGATCTGCGGTGAGCCCAGCGTGTAGAAGACGCAGAGCATCGCGCCGGTGCCGCAGAGCGAGCGCGCCCACGTGAGGCGCCTGTCGCTGCGTTCCATGGAGAGCGGCGCGTGGCGGACGAGCGCGACGCCGAGCGCGGTGGCCGCGCCCACCAGCGCGCGCGAGGCGGCGACCTCGGGCCACGGGGCGCTCTCCGACGAGAGCCGCGAGAGGACGTTCATCACGGCGAACAGCGCCTGGGCGAGGATCATCCACAGCACGCCGGCGGTCGGCCGCGCCGCGCGCCCCTCGCGCTCCGCGGCGAGGACGATCGCGGAGGCTCCGGGCGGGTGCGCGGCGACCGCGCCCTGTGACGACGAGGAGGTGCTCACGTGGCGCATCGCTTACCACCTCGGCGCCGCGCACGCCGCCGCGCGGCGCGCGGCGTGCGCGGCGCCGGCGCTGCCCGGATGCGCGCGCGACGCCGAGGCGCTACCGTCGCGGCGATGCGCGGGATCACGAGAGGCACACGAGCGAGGACCGGGGCGATGGACGATCGGCGGTGGCGCTGGCCCGGGGCGCCGTGGCTCGGGCTCGTCGCCGCGATCGCCCACGCGCCCGGGTGCGGCGCGGGCGCCGGCAAGGAGCCGGCGGAAGGGCCGCCCGCGGCCTTCGCCGTGGAGGGCGCGAACGAGGACGGCGCGCGACCCGAGGAGGGCGAGGCGCGCGGCGAGGAGGCCGGCGGCGAGGCGCAGGCCGCCGCGGCGCCGCCCGCGCCGGGCCGGGGGATGACGCGCGCGGAGGCAGGGCGGTACGTGCTCGGGCTGGTGAACCGCGATCGGGCGGCGCACAAGCTGCCGCCCGTCACGTGGGACGAGACCGCGGCGCGCGCGGGGCGGCGGCACGCCGAGGACATGGTGCGCGTCGGCTACACCGGACACTGGGGCAGCGACGGATCGGTCCCGGAGGAGCGCTACACCGCGGCGGGCGGCGACGGGTTCGTGATGGAGAACGCCGGCTGCTTCGCCGACGCGGTCCCGCGCGAGCTCGACCCGGATCCGCGCTTCTCCGCGGAGAGCCTCGAGCGGGTGCACCACGCCTTCATGAACGAGAAGCCCCCGGCCGACGGGCACCGGCGCAACGTGCTCACAGCCCCGCACACCTCGCTCGGGGTCGGCCTGGCCAAGGCGAAGGGGTTCGACATCGCCTGCATGGCGCAGGAGTTCGTCGACGACTACGGGACATACCAGCCGCTCCCCGGGCGGGCGCAGGTCGGCGAGGTGATCCGGGTGGCCGGCGAGCTCAAGGCGCCGGCGAAGATCGCGGGCGTGGGGATCTCGCGGGTCGAGGCGGGCAAGCCGATCCCGCCGGAGAGGCTGCTCAAGATGGGCGGTTACCCGATCCCGCCCCCCTACGCGACGTTCTTCCCGAAGGGCTTCAAGACGCCTATTCCTCTTCAGGTGACCGGCAATCGATTCGACATCCAGGTCCCGCTGGACGACCGCAAGCGGCCCGGCCTCTACGGCGTCAGCGTCTGGGCCACGTTCCCTCCCTCGAACGAGCTCAAGATGGTCTCGCTCCGCACCGTCGACGTCGGCGGCAAGAAAGGCGCGCGGTGAGCCTCAGCCGCCCCCCGTCGTCGTCCGAGGACCTCGATGCGGTCAAGGTGCTCGATCACCTGGTCCGCCGCGCGGTCTCCATGGGCGCGAGCGACATCCACGTCGAGCCGAAGCGCGACAGCCTCCGCGTGCGGTACCGCGTCGACGGCGTGATGGTGGCGCAGGGGCAGATCCCCCTCGAGCTCGCGCCGTCGCTCGCCTCGCGCGTGAAGGTGCTGGCGCGGATGGACATGACCGAGCGGCGGCTGCCGCAGGACGGCCAGTTCAGCCTGGAGCTGCACGGCCACCCGCTCATCCACCTGCGCGCCTCGACGTTCCCCGCGATCCACGGCGAGACGCTCGTGCTGCGCGTGCTGCTCAGCCACCAGCTCATCGCGCTCGAGAAGCTCGGGCTGCCCGAGGCCGACCTGCCGCGGCTCGAGCGGCTCGCCGACCGCCCGTCGGGGCTCATCGTCGTGTGCGGGCCGACCGGGTCGGGGAAGACCTCGACGCTCTACTCGCTGCTCAAGGTGATGAAGACCAGCGAGCTCAGCATCGTGACGCTCGAAGATCCCATCGAGGTCGAGTTCGGGGACATCACGCAGGGGCAGACCAACCCGCGGCAGGGGTTCACCTTCGCCACGGGCCTGCGCGCCATCCTGCGGCAGGACCCGGACGTGATCATGGTCGGCGAGATGCGCGACCCCGAGACGGCGCAGATCGCGCTGCAGGCGAGCCTCACGGGGCACCTCGTGCTGTCGACGCTGCACACCTCGGACGCGGTCGACACCGTCGCGCGCCTCGTGGACCTCGGCGCCGAGTCGTGGATCGTCGCCAACGCCCTGCTCGCCGTGATCGCGCAGCGCCTCGTGCGGCGGCTCTGCGCGGAGTGCGCGGAGACGTACGAGCTCGAGAGCGACGTGACCGGCGAGGAGGATCGGGTCCTCGTCGAGAAGGGCACCGAGCTGAAGCGCGCCGTCGGCTGCCAGACGTGCCACATGACCGGCTACCGGGGCCGGATCGGGCTGTTCGAGATGCTGGAGCTCGACGACGACCTGCGCGACCTCGTGAAGGCGCGGGCCGGCAAGCGCGCGTACCGGGACGCCGCGCGCAAGGTCGGGCTCGTACCGCTCCGCGAGGCCGGGCTCGCCCGCGTGAAGGAGGGCGTCACCTCCCTCGACGAGGTGCTCCGCGTGACGTGACGGCGCGGGAGGATGCCTCGCCGAGCTGCCCGGCCCGGCGAGGCCGCGGCGCGCCGCGCGGTCCGCGGCGCGCCGCGCGCACGCCGATCAAGTGGCCTGCGAGGCGCCGTCGTCGACGGCGTTGGCGGCGATGACGCCCTTGTACCAGAGCGCGCTGTCCTTCGGGGTGCGCCGCTGCGTCTCGTAGTCCACCCACACGATGCCGAACCGCTGCGAGTAGCCGCGATCCCACTCGTAGTTATCCATCAGCGACCACACGAAGTACCCGGCGAGCGGCACGCCCGCGTCGATCGCCTGCCGCGCAGCGATGAAGTGGTCGCGCAGGAACTTGAGCCGGCGCTCGTCCGGGATGCGCCCGCTCTTGTCGGGCCCCTCCGAGTAGGCCGCGCCGTTCTCCGTCACGTAGATCTTCGGCACCCCGTACTCCACGTGCAGCCGCAGGAGCAGGCGCCGCAGACCTTCCGGGTACACCTCCCAGTTCATCTCGGTCTGCTCCGAGACGGGCGCCACGTGCACCGTCCGCGGCAGGTTCTGCTCCTCGGGCACCTTGGTGCTCCGCAGGACCGCCCGGGAGTAGTAGTTCAGGCCGATGAAGTCGCACTGGGTCGCGATGATGTCGAGATCGCCCGGCTTGCACACCGTCAGCCCCTCCGGCGGGAGGTAGCCCAGCTTGATGTAGTCGGCGATCATGTCCGCCGGGTAGTGCCGGCCGTAGAGCGGGTCGAGGAACCACCGGGTGAAGTACCCATCGTAGTGGCGGGCCGCGTCGTGGTCCGCGGCGCTCGGCGACGCGGGCATCGCGTAGTTCGAGTTCAGCGTGATGCCCACCTCGGCGCCGGGGCAGTTGCTGCGCACCACGGGCACCGCGAGGCCGTGCGACAGCAAGAGGTGGTGGCTCACCGTGAGCGCCTTGCTGAAATCGCGCATGCCCGGCGCGTGGATCCCCTTCTCGTAGCTGAGGAACGCCGTGCACCACGGCTCGTTGTGGGTGATCCACTTCTTCACGCGGTCGCCGAGCTTCCGGGTGATCGCGTCGGTGAACTCCACGAACGCGTCCGCCGTGGAGCGGTGTAGCCAGCCCCCGACCTCGTCCTGGAGCACCTGCGGCAGATCCCAGTGGAAGAGCGTCGCGTACGGCTCGATCCCGGCCTCGAGCAGGCCGTCCACCAGCCGGCTGTAGAAGTCGAGCCCCTTCTGGTTCACCGCGCCCCGACCGTTCGGCAGGATGCGCGGCCACGCGATCGAGAACCTGTAGGCCATCATGCCCAGGCTCTTCATGAGCGCGATGTCTTCAGGATACCGGTGGTAGTGGTCGCACGCGATGTCGCCGTTGGTCCCGTCCGTGATCTGGCCCGGCGTCTTCGCGAAGCGGTCCCAGATGGACTCGCTCCGGCCATCCTCGCTCGTGGCACCCTCGATCTGATAGGACGACGTCGCGACGCCCCAAACGAACTTGTCGGGAAATCTCAGAGACGGCATGTGGCTTCGTGGTTCTCCTCAGACGGGCATGGTCCCGACGGGGGCCGGCACCGTGGCCTGGAAGGGCGCGGCCGCCGCGACCATGCCAGGCGAGTAGAGATGGCAGCGGACCCAGTGCCCCGCGCCGACGTCGACGGCCCCCGGCATCTGCTCGCGGCACGTGTTCATCACGCTCGGGCAGCGATCCGCGAACGGGCACCCCGGCGGCGGGTTGACGAGCTTCGGCGCGCCGGAGCGGGCCGGCAGCTCGCCGCGGATCGAGCCGTTCGGGTCCGGCACCGCCGACAGCAGGAGCTTCGTGTACGGGTGCGCCGGCTGCTGCATCAGCTCCTCGCTGGGCGCGCCCTCCACGATGTGACCGGCGTACATCACCATCGTACGATCCGCGACGTAGCGCGCGCTCGCGATGTCGTGCGTGATGTAGAGGTACGAGATGCCGCGCTCTTCCTTGAGGCGCTCCATCAGGTTCAGGACGCCCATGCGGATCGAGACGTCGAGCATCGAGATCGGCTCGTCCGCGAGGATCACGCTGGGGTCCACCGCCAGCGCGCGCGCGATGGCCACGCGCTGCCGCTGGCCGCCCGAGAGCTGGTACGGGAACTTGGCCGCGACCTCGGCCGGCGGGTTCAGATCGACCGTCTTGAGCAGCGCGTGAACCTTCTCCTTGAGGATCGCGGCGTTCGGCGCCTTGTTGTGGAGCAGCAGCGGCCGCTCCAGGTGGTAGCCGATCGTGTGCACCGGGTTCAGCGAGCCGAACGGGTCCTGGAAGATCATCTGCACCTGCCCGCGGTACGCGAGCGAGGCGCGGTTCGGCTCCTCCTTGAGCACGTCGCGGCCCTTGAACAGGATCTGCCCGCTGCTCGGGGGCATCAGCCGCGCGAGCAGCCGGGCGATCGTGCTCTTGCCGCTGCCCGACTCCCCCACCAGCGCGATGACCTCGCGCTCCGCGAGCGTGAACGAGGCGTCGTGCAGCGCCCGGAGCTGCTGCGCGCGGATTCCGCCGCCGACAGGGAAGTACTTGCCGAGGCGCACCACGTCGAGGACAGGTGAAGCGTACGGTTGCGTCATCGTCATGGTCAGTAGAGGTGGCAGGCGCCGCGGTGCTCGGGCGCGATTTCACGGAGGACCGGCAGTTCGTGCTGGCAGGTCGCGAAGGCCTGCGGGCACCGGGGGTGGAAGCGGCAGCCGGGCGGCGGGTTGCGCATGTCGGGCGGCGAGCCCGGGATGCCTTGCAGCCGACGACGCGGCCCACGGACCGAGGGGAACGACCCGAGGAGCCCCTGCGTGTACGGGTGCTTCGGATCGCTGAAGAGGTCCTTGGCGCGCGCGGTCTCCGCGAGCTTGCCCGCGTAGAGGATCGCGATGCGCGTGGAGAACTCGGCGATGAGCGAGAGGTCGTGCGTGATGAAGAGGATCGAGAAGCCGAGGCGCTCCTTGAGCTCGGCGATCTGCTGCAGGATCTCCCGCTGCACGACCACGTCGAGCGCCGTCGTGGGCTCATCCATGATGAGGAACGGCGGCTTGAGCGCCATGGCGATCGCGATCACGACGCGCTGGCGCATGCCGCCCGAGAGCTGGTGGGGGTAGCTGGTCAGGCGCGACGGGTCGATGTTGACGAGCTTGAGCAGCGCGGCCGCGCGCTCCATCGCCTGCGCCTTCGTCACGCCGTCGTGCGCGATGATCGGATCGGCGATCTGCTCGCCGATCGTCAGCACCGGGTTGAGCGCCGTCATCGCGCTCTGGAACACCAGCGCCATCTTCCGCCAGCGGAACGCGCGGAGCTGCTCCTCGGTCATCGACAGGACGTCCTGCCCGGCGAAGAGCACGCGCCCGCCCGTGATGATCGCCGGCGGACGCAGCAGCCGCATGATGGCCATCGCCACCGTCGACTTGCCGCTGCCCGACTCGCCCGCGAGGCCGAGCACCTCGCCCGGCGCGATGTCGAAGGAGACGTTGTCGACCGCGCACACCGGGCCGGTCGGGGTCATGAACTCGACCCGGAGATCCTGAACTGAGAGAAGCGGACTAGGCGCCATGAGCCCTCACTACCGGCGTTGACGGACCGACCGCGACCTTGCGGCTCTTGAGCATACGCGACCAGGCCCCCTCCGCGCGGAGCCGCGGATTCGAGATCTCGTCGATCGCATAGTTGATCAGCGTGAGCGCGAACCCGACGAGCGCGACGCACACGCCGGTGGGCACGATGGTCCACCAGGCGCCCGTGAGGAGCGCGGCGTTGTTGCTCGCCCAGTAGAGGTTCGTCCCCCAGGTCACGGCGCTGAGGTCGCCGAGCCCGAGGAACTCCAGGCCGACCTGCGCGCCGATCGCGTAGATCGTCGCGCCGATGAAGCCGGACATGAGCAGCGACGTCATGTTCGGCAGGATCTCGCGGAAGATGATGCGCGCGCTCCCCTCGCCGCTCACCAGGGCCGCGGACACGAAGTCCTTGTCGCGCAGCGCGAGCACCTGCGACCGGAGCACGCGCGCGTTCCACGCCCAGCCGGTGATGATGAGGACGAGCAGGATCGTCATCGGCCCCGCCGGCAGGTAGGCCGCGATGACGACGGCCATCGGCAGGCCGGGGATGATCAGGAAGACGTTCGTGAGCAGCGACAGCACGCTGTCGATCCAGCCGCCGAAGTAGCCGCCGGCCATGCCGATCACCGCGCCGATCGCCATCACGGCGAAGCCCGCCGCGAAGCCGACGGCCAGCGAGGTCCGCGCGCCGACGATCGTCTGCGCGAGCACGTCCTGCCCCTGGCCCGTCGTACCGAAGAGGTGCTCGGCCGAGGGCGCCTCGTGCGGCATGCCCACGAACGCGTGCGGGTCCTGGCCGACGAACGTGGGGCCGAGCACCGAGATCAGCAGGAAGAAGAGCACGATCAGCGTGCCCACCATCGCCTTGCGATTCGAGAGGAGCCGGCGGATCCACCCCGCCTCACGGGTGGCATTGCCCCCGCTGTTGCCTTGTTGCGCAGCCATCGCTTCTCCTGGACCCAGCCCTCAGCGCCCGCGGGCGCGAGGATCAAGAAACACGTAGATGACGTCGACCAGGAAGTTCGCCCCCAGCACGGCGAACGTGATGGTGAGGAAGATCCCCTGCATGAGCGGATAATCCTGGTTACGAACAGCCTGGATGAGCAGGTAGCCCTGACCCGGATACGAGAAGACGATCTCGGTGAGCAGCGACCCGGCGAGCACGAAGCCGAGCGCCATGCCGAAGCCGGTGACGTTGGGCAGGAGCGCGTTCCGCGCGGCGTAGGTGAACATGACCCGCCACTGGGAGAGCCCCTTGGCCTGGGCCATCGTGATGTACTCCTCGGAGAGCACCGTGACCATCGCGCTGCGCATGCCGAGCATCCAGCCACCGATGGTGGCGATGACGATCGACAGGGCGGGCAGGACCATGTGCGACAGCACGCTTCCGATGAACTCGAGGCTCCATTCGGGCGAGAGCGTGTCGCTGTAGGCGTGGCGCAGCGGGAAGGCCCCGAGCACGAACCCGAGGATGTAGAGCGACACCATCGCGAGCCAGAAGTAGGGGAACGCGCCGAGGAACATCAGGACGGGCGGCATGAGCGAGTCGAGCAGGCCGCCGCGCTTCCACGTCGCGATGATCCCGAGCAGCGTCCCCAGGCCGAAGCTGAGGATCACGGCGGCGCCCGACAGGAGCAGCGTCCAGCCGAGCCCCGTCGCGATCACGTCCGTCACCTTCGCGGGGAAGTGAGCGACCGACAGGCCGAGATCGCCCGTCATCGTGTGGCTCAGGTACGTGATGTATTGCTTGTAGAGCGGCTCACCCGTGAACCCGAACGCCTTCCGAAGCGCGTCGATCGCCTCCGGCTGGAGCTGGCCGCGGAAGCGCACGAACATCGCCGAGGCGGGATCGCCCGGCATGAGCCGCGGAATGAGGAAGTTCAGGGTGAGCGACGCCCACGCCGCGATGAAGTACAAGCCTAGCTGTCGAAGGAGGTAACGCACAGAAGCTCTCTCTTCTAACCTGCTCTCCGCATCAGATCACGCCAACATCACTTCGGCTTGAGCTCGGTGAGGACGAGCAGGTACTCGGGCGGGTTGTTGGGCGACAGCTTCGCGTACGGGTTCTCCTTGCTCGGGAACCCCGTGAAGCGGCGGGTGTTGTACTCGCCCCAGGACGGCCCGGGGAACAGCGGGATCGAGGGCGCCGTCTCGGAGAAGATCTCCTGGAGCTGCTCGAGGAGCTTCTTCTGCTCCGCCTGATCCGTCGCGGCCTCGAACCCCTCGAAGAGGCTGTCCGCCTGCTTCGCCCCGAAGCGATGCCAGTTGCGCGCCGACGCCTCCCCGACCGGCTTCACGGTCGCGGTGCCCACGAGGTCGCGGTAGAAGTTGTACGGCGTCGGCTCCTCGTTCGACCAGCCCATCGACAGGTCGAAGGTGCCCTTCTGGAGCGCCTCGAAGAACGCGCTGAAGTCGTACGTCTTCAGCGTCGCCTCGACGCCGATCTGCTTCACCTGCTGCGTGACGATCTGCGCCGCGCGCACCCAGTCGGACCAGCCGGTGACGACGTTGAGGTCGAAGCGCAGCGGCTTCCCGTCCTTCACGCGGATGCCGTCCGGACCCTTGGCGTAGCCCGCCTCGTCGAGGACCTGGTTCGCCTTGGCGACGTTGAACTTCACCCAGTCGCCGCTCTCGACGACCTTCTGGCTGCGCCAGCGCTCGTGCGCGTCGCTGAGCGCCGTCGCGTCCGCCGGCCGCGTGTAGTTGTTCATGGCGACCTTGACGATCTGCTCACGATCGAGCGCCATGCTGAGCGCCTTGCGCACCCGCACATCGTCGAGGGGCTTCTTCGTCGTGTTCGTGTAGACGAACACGGTGCTGCCCACGAGCGGGAACCAGTAGTGATGATTCGCCGGGTCCTTGCCGACGTAGACCTTCTCGATCTCGGGGACGAAGTTGCCGGCCCAGTCGACCTCGCCGTTCAGGAGCGCCAGGTTCGCCTGGTCGTTGCCCGGGTAGGCCGGGAAGCGGAGCCCCTTGACCGCGGGCTTGCCCTGCTGCCAGTAGTGCGGGTTACGGCCGAGCTCGTAGATCTGGTTCTGGAAGGTCTTCACCTCGGTGAACGGCCCCGTCGCGACAGGGTTCTCGTTCGTGTACGTGACCGGATCGGCCACGTCCTTCCACTTGTGCTCCGGCACGATCGGCTGGTGCCCGAGGAACACGAGCCCGGGGACGTACGGCCGCGTGAGCGAGAACTCGACCGTGGAGTCGCTCTTCGCCTCCACCGCGGTCAGCCACTTCCAGACGCCCTGCAGGTCGAGGGCGGTGTGCTTCTTCAGGAGGGCGAAGGTGAAGGCCACGTCCTTCGCCGTGAAGGGCTGGCCGTCGGACCACTTGACGCCAGGGCGCGTCGTGAAGGTGAGCGTCTTGTTCCCGTTGCTCCACTCGTACTTCGACGCGAGCCACGGGGTGAACTCGCCCTTCATCGTGTTGTAAACGAGGAGCGGCTCGTAAATGCCAGCGACGGTGGGCCAGCGAACGTTACCTGACGCGAGCAGAGGATTGAAGTTGCGTACCCACGACGCTTGCTGCTCGATCGAGACGGTGAGGAAGGTGTCCGCGTTGGTGGCCTTGCCTTGTGCGCCAGGCGCAGAGCCCACGGGCTTCAAGGGGTCCTGCTGAACATCGGATTTCCCGCAGCCCGATGTAACGCCGACCGAAAGAAGCAGCGCCGACAGAACGAACGTCCGACGGGGCAAGAACCGATTCCTCATGAGAATGCTCCTCGCGGGGCCCTCGTGAGCACACCCGAGCGCCCACCGTCCCTATCCCACTTCATTGTTCTTCCGGGGAGCCGCCACGCGACAGAGCGGCCTGCTGGAGCTCGACGCGCGCAACGCAGCGCACCATACCGGCATCCAGACGTCGGCACTGTAGCCGTCTTCGCACATCAGTGTCAACGGGGATTCGAGGTCGTTGTCAAGTTCTCTCGCTGCTCATTCAGGCGGGTTTCAGCGGAGATGTCGTGGCGCGTCAAGCCTCATCGCAGCAACTCGATCTCGTGCTGTCATCACGCGTCATGATGGGACGACAGACCCAACACTGACACTGTTATTTTCTGTGGCCATCGTAAGAAAGCAGAGCACCGCTGACGCGGCGTTCCTGGTTCGGCCGGGGGACGTCTATAACAGAGACCCGCGAGCGGTGACAAGACCAGAAATTTCAACCTTCGCACCGGCGATCGAGGACGGGTCGTCTCGAGGGGCGAGACCTGGACACGCTCCGTGCTGATGTACGTAGATCGAGCCCGGGAGGCGCGGGCGCGATGGGGTCCGCCACGGACCCCCGTGAGGAAGCGCGGTGGGCTCAGGATCGCATCGCAGGCTGGCGACTGGGCGCCTGGGCCCCGGATCCCCCGCTGCCGTCTCCCCTGAATACCACGTACCGCGGGAGTTTCCATTCGATGTCTTCACGGTTTCGCGCGAGGACTCGAAGCGGGCAGCCGGGCTCGCGCTTCACCACAGCGGGGGAGCGGATGCAGGCACCGGGAGCTCGCCCCCGAAGAGCTCGTCCGCCGCGACGTTGTCGGTGAACACGCTCTCCTTGCCGCGGTCGAGCGCGGGCGATCCCTGCACGACCAGCCCGAAGAGGTTGTCCGAGACGTGCACCCTGGAGAGGCGACCCGCGCTCCGGTCGAACAGGATGCCCGCCCGCGCGCAGCCGGCGACCCGCACGTCGGCGACCGTGGCCGTGGATCCGGCGAGCGCCAGGATGCCGTCGGCCGCGAGATCGTCGCTGCTCGCGCCGTCTCCGGCGCGCGCGTCGGCCGCCACCCCGTCGACGATCGTCCTGGAGACGTCGGCGTCGGCGCCGAACAGCGCCACGCCGGCCGTGCGGCTGGCGCGGATGACGGCCGAGTCGAGCCGCAGCTCGTAGCGCGCGGCCGCGACGCCGATGCCCGCGCTGGCGCCGTCGCTGCCGTCGCCGAACGTGTCCTGGATGAGGTCACCCGTCATCTCGACCTTACCGCCCGGGATCTCCGAGCCGACGAGGACGCCGACGGAGCGGTTGCGGCTGACGACGTTGCCCGCGAGCACCGCGCTGGCACCGCGGTAGACGACGATCCCCCGCCCCACCGGCGAGCGGCGGTCCGGCGCGACATGCCCCTCGACGAGGTTGCCTGTCACGGTCGCCTCGGACCCGGAATACCCGATCAACAGGCCGGTCCCCTCGTTGGCGCGGACCGCGTTCGACGCGAGCGTCGCGCGGCCCTCCATCACGATCACCCCGGCGCCGTCGCCCCAGGCCCCCTCGGCGAGCGTGCCCTCGATGAGGTTGCGCTCCGCGATCAGCTCGGCGGACAGATCGACCACGTGAACCCCGGCCGCCCGGTTCCGGAAGATCGCGCTGTCGTTGAGGCGCATCGCCGCGCCGCGGGCGACCGCCACGCCGAACCCGGCGAGCGGCGACTCCGGCGCGGCCGCCACCGTGCCCGCGACCAGGCTCCGCGCCATCGTCGCCGCGGCGCCCTCGCCGATGACGGCGACGCCGATCTCCGCGTTGCCGACGACCGCGCTCGAGTCGATCGCGACGCGCGACCCCTCCGCCGCGAACACGCCGACGCCGAAATTCAGATCGTGGAGCCCGGGGAGCGTCCCCTCGACGAGCACGCCGGAGAGGGTCGCCGAGGCGCCCGTCATGGTGAAGATCCCCGACAGCCGGTTTCCCACCACGGCCGAGGCCTCTATCGACGCCTCGGCGCCGTCGCGGACGACGATCCCCTGGCCATCCCGGTGGACCTCGGACGCCAGCGTCCCCTCGACGAGGCTGCCCACCACGGCCGCCGTGGCGCCCGCCTGGTGCGCCGCCACGCCCGCGCCGTGGTTGCCCGTGACGGCGCTCTCCTTCACGGACAGCGCGCCGCCGTCCCTCGCGAGGGCGCCCGTGCCGTCCCCCTCGATCCCGGAGCGCGTCCCCTCGATCCAGCTCCGCGCCACCGAGATCCGCGCGCCTCCGCCCGACAGGACGCCGGCGTGGGCGGCGCCCCGGATGTGAACGCGCTCGAGCGTCACGGCGCTCGCGCCCGTCGCCACGACGCCGGCGCCGTCCCCGCCGATCTCGATTCCCCGCAGCGTCACCTCCCCCGCGTCGAGCACGGCCACGGTCGCGGGAGGGTGGCTGAGCTGGCTGACCCCCCGGATCCGCACGTGCGAGGCGCACGCGCCGGCGATCGCGAGCGGCCTCGTCGCGACGATTGGCTCGTCATAGGTGCCCTCCGCGAGCGCGATCGTGCCGCCCTCGGCGGCGAGCTCCAGCGCCGCCGCGAGCGTCGTGACCGGCCTCGCTTCGGAGCCGTCGCTGTCCGCGCCGGAGTAGCTCGGGTCGACATAGAGGGTCCCGGGCGCGCGAGGGATGCTCCCCCATCGCCCCTGCCCGCAGCCGTCGGGGCCGTCGACCGGCACGCACCCCGCTTCCGGCGTGGCGAAGGTGCCAGTCGGGCACTTCGCCATGGTCGGCCTGCAGAGCCCGTCGTCGCCCTCGAGCTCCTTGGCGCACCGCGGGATGCCCACGGGAACGCAGCCCTCATCGAACTTCGGGATCGTCCCCGCAGGGCATTTCGCCATCGAGGGGTGGCAGAGGCCGTCCTCCTCCATGAACAGCGCGGCGCACCCCTGGATGCCCACCGGCATGCACGCGCCGCCAGGGCCGAGGACGTGCCCGCGCGCGCAGCTCACCGGGACGATCTCGCGCTCGAGCGGCGCGTCGGAGCGGAACGAGGGGTCGCTGCACGCCGCGGTGGGCAGCGACAGGACAGCAATGCAGACGGCCAGCCAGCTTGAACCCGGGCGCGTCGCGCAGCGGCGCATGCGATTACCCCCCTCGGAAAGAGCGCTGCCTCGGATCGCGCGTCGCGGGCCCCGCCCCCTGGCGAGCGGCTCTGCAGCGCGCCCGCAGCAGCGCGAAGACCGCGCGTGTCCTGCATGAACCGGCGCTTCGAGCACCAGAGATCGTCGTGAGCCCACGGCGGGTTGACGAGGACAGCGCCTGAGCGGCGCCGCGTGAGCTCCTTTAGCGTAACGAGTCTTACAACAGGAGACAGGCTCCTGCCAGGAAGAGGTGCCGCGATCGCGCCGACTTTCCCGGCGACGCCGAGGACGTCTGCGTCGCGCTGGACGCTCCGCGGAGGAGGCCGCGCTCGCTGCCTTGCGAACGGCCGCCGTCCGCCGCCGACGCCGTCGGCGGCGCCGTCGTTCCGGACGACGACGGCGACAGCGCGCCGCGCGGCGCGCGCCATCGACGAGGCTGCCGCACGAGGAGCGACGCGCGGGGACCTTATCGGCTGAAGTGGGCTGCGCATGGCGTGACCAGCGCGCGCGGTCGTGTGCGCGGGAGCGCGGGCGTCGCGGCCGGGGAGCGAAGATGTCGAGTCGCGGCGACCCTCGATTGCAGAGATCGACCAGGTCTTCGGAAATGCGGTTTGCGAGGGCCCGATAAAGCAGCAAGTCGGGCCGCTCTCACGCCGTCCGGCCGCGCGCCGCGCCGCGCGCGCGCGACGACATTTGCCTTTCTCCAGCGCCCGGGAGCATCCCACATCGGCGCTGCGCGGCGCTGTCGATACGCGCCGGCGCGCCGGCGCTCGGGCGCGGTGAAACGGGGCAGAACTCCCCTCCGGCGCGGATTCAGACAATGCACTTTCGCCGGTCGAGGGCCGGCAGCGACAGAGGGCGACGCGGCAGGCTCTGCACACGCGCTCTCGGGCACGCAGCCTGCTCTCCACGCCGCTCAACATGACACCGCGGGCCTGAAGGCCCTCGCGGGGCATGGAAGGAGGACGGATGGTTAGCTCAATCGATATGAAGATGGCGCAAGCGGCGATGCTCTTTTCTGTGTTCATGACCGGGTGCGCGGTCGACGCGGTGACACCGGAAGAGGCCGACTTGGAGCAGGCCGGCGTCGACGTGGCGTCGAGCGTTCAAGCGCTGGAGGGGGAAGACCAGGAGGAGACGCGGGGCGGCCTGATCCCCGGCAAGGGTGATATCGGCGGCCAGGTCCCGATCGGCAAGGGCGGGCCGCTCGACCCGGGCCTCGGCGTGCCGCCCATCGGCAAGGGCGGGCCGATCGCGGGTCCCGTCGACAAGGGCGCGCCCATCGGTCAGGGCCCCGGGCAGGTCGGCCAGATGCCGTTCCCTGTCGGGCAGGCCGGCGGGCCGTTCGGCGGGTCGCCCTTCGGCGGGTCGCCCTTCGGTCCGTTCGGGGCCGGCGGCTTCGGAGGCGCGCCGGGCGGCTTCGGGTGGGGCGCCCCCGGCCTCGGCGGCCTCGGCGGCCTCGGCGGCTTCCCCGGTGGCCTCGGTGGTCTCGGCGGCTTCCCCGGTGGCCTCGGTGGTCTCGGCGGCTTCCCCGGTGGCCTCGGTGGCATCGGCGGCTTCCCCGGTGGCCTCGGTGGCATCGGCGGCTTCCCCGGTGGTGGCCTCGGTGGTCTCGGTGGTCTCGGTGGTCTCGGCGGCTTCCCCGGTGGCCTCGGCGGCGCGGGTGGCTTCCCGGCCGGAGCGTTCGCCCCTGGGATGTTCCCCTGACATCGTGCGCTGAGCGCGTCGGCCACGCTGCCGGCCAGAAATAGCGGTGAGCGACCCGACGGGCCGCCGGATCTTCCGCGGAGAGCCGCACCAGCTCTCCGCGCGAGGCCGGCGGCCCGTCCGTCGCGCGCTCGAGCGGTCGAGCGGCGCGCGCGGACCGACGCGAAACGTTGGACCCCCGCCGCGAGGTCGAGGCAGCATACGGTGATGGAAGACGTCCCCCTGCTAGAGCGCGAGCCGGAGACCAACATCTTCGGCGAATCGATGGTGGTGTTTCACACGGCCGCAGACCTCATCGGCCTGGCGCCCCGCATCCGGCTGGAGCTCGAGCAGCCCGACTACGAGCACATCTTCTACGTCACCACGCAGCTCCAGGACCGCCTCGTCCCCTTCCGCGGCGAGGCGGCCGCGGCGTACGAGCGGCTCCCTGCGTCGGTGATCCCGAACCGCACCGCCATCACCCCGCTCTTCAACGGCAAGCTCATCCTCCGCCCCGAGGCGCTGCGGAGCGGCTCGATCCACGTGCAGGACGGCGTGATCCGCCTCGGCGACCAGGGGCTTTACCGGATCCAGCCCGGCGAGTTCGCCCGTTTCAAGGCGTACCGGGTCCAGCACAACCAGGCGAGAGGGCCTTACAAGGGCGGGCTCCGCTTCCACAAGGCCGTGTCGCTCGACCTGTTCAACGCGCTCGCCGCCGAGATGACGTGGAAGACAGCGATCGCCGATGTCCCGTTCGGCGGCGCCAAGGGGGGCATTCGCATGGATCCGCGCGAGCACAGCAAGGAGGAGCTCGAGTCGATCTCACTCCGGTACATGTACCGGCTCAAGCAGCTCATCGGCCCCAACGTCGACATCCCGGCGCCCGACGTGGGCACCAACGCCGAGGTGATGGCGTGGCTCCTCCGCCAGTACAGCGACGGCGAGCGCGAGCGGCACAACCACCGCGGCGTGGTCACGGGCAAGGACGTGCGCATCGGCGGCTCCGAGGGGCGCGCCAGGGCGACCGGCCAGGGGCTCGCCTACTGCATCGAGGAGTGGTACGCGCAGCGCGGCCTGCCCCTCGCGGGGGCGCGCTTCATCGTGCAGGGCTTCGGCAATGTCGGCTCCGCCGCCACCGAGATCCTGTGCCGGATGGGCGCGCGGTGCGTCGCGGTGCAGGACGCGGACGGCGCGATCCACGACCCGAACGGCATCGAGGTCAGCGCGCTCATGGCCTACGTGAACGAGAACCCGGCGAACCTCCGGCGATCGGTCGCGGGCTACAGCGGCGCCCAGGCGATCGCGCGCGACGACTTCTGGGGCGTCGACGCGGACATCTGTGTCCCGGCCGCGCTCGGCGACGCCATCACGGGCGAGGTGGCCGAGCGGATCAAGGCGAAGCTCGTCGCCGAGGGCGCCAACCGCCCGACCACGACCGAGGGGGACAAGGTGCTCGCGGAGCGAGGGATCAGCGTCATCCCCGACATCATCGGCAACGCGGGCGGCGTGACGGTGTCCTACTACGAGTGGATCCAGAACAAGCGCATGGAGCACTGGACCGAGGGCGAGGTGAACACGAGGCTGGAGCGCGCCATCAAGAGCAACTACCGCCTGATCTGCGATATCGCGGAGAACCGGCCGCGCCGCACCGAAGATCACGACTCGACCAGGCTCGTCCTGGGCAAGCGCCTGCCGATGCGGCTCGCCGCGATGGTGCTCGCGCTCAAGCGCATCGAGGCGCACTACATGCTGGAAGGGTTCTCGCAGTAGCGGGCACCTGCTGCGGGCGGGCGCCTCCGGCAGGCGGCGCCTCGCCTCCTGACGACTAACGGGCGACGCCGTAGCCGAGCTTCTTGATGCCGTAGACCTTGATCTTGTGCTGGAGCGTCCGGAGCGGCAGCTCCAGGCGCCGCGCCGCCTCCGTCTGGTTCCAGTCGGACGCGCGCAGCGCCTGGAGCAAGAGGTCGGCCTCGATCTGCTCCAGGCGTGTCTTGAGGCCGCCCGACATCGGGCTCGCCGACGAGCCCGGCCCGGACGCGCCGGGGAGGTCGGACGCGCGCTGGGACACGACCGCAGCCATGCCGGGGTCGGACGCGCGCGTGCCCGCGGGGGGCGAGCTCGACGAGGTCACCGCCACGCGGACGCGCTCCGGGAGATCGCGCGCCATGATCGCCTCGCCCTCCGCGATCACCACCGCGCGCTCGATCGCGTTGCGGAGCTCGCGCACGTTGCCGGGCCACGAGTAGCTCTTCAGCAGCGCCAGCGCCTCGGGCGCGATCGACTGGACCCGGCTCGGGTCCTCCGCGTTCGCCTGGCGCAGGAAGCCCGCCGCGAGCGCCGGGATGTCGTCGCGGCGCGCGCGGAGCGGCGGGATGTTCAGCGTCATCGCGTTCATCCGGTAGAGCAGGTCGAGCCGGAACGTGCCCGCCTCGCACATCGCGTCGAGATCGCGGTGCGTCGCGGCGATCACGCGGACGTCGACCTCGATCTCCTTGGTCGCGCCGACGCGCGTCACCCGCTTGGTCTCGAGCACGCGCAGCAGCGCGGCCTGCGCCGCCGGGGGCAGCTCGCCGATCTCGTCGAGCAGGACCGTGCCGCCCGCGGCCGCCTCGAAGACGCCCTTCTGCTGCTGGCTCGCCCCGGTGAAGGCGCCGCGCTCGTGGCCGAAGAGGGTGCTCTCGATGAGCAACGCGGGGATCGCCCCGCAGTTCACGCAGATGAGCGGCTCGCCGCGGCGCGGGCTGCGGTCGTGGATGAACCGCGCGAGCACCTCCTTGCCGGTCCCGGTCTCGCCGCGCAGGAGCACGGGGATCGACGAGCGCGCGGCGCGCAGCGCCACCTCGACGAGCGAGCGCATGAGCGGGCTCTTGGTCGCGAGGACGTGGCCGTCGGCTTCCCACGGGCTCTCCGGCGCGTCCGGGGCGCCCTCCTCCTCGGGCGGCCGGGCGCCCTCGGCCTTCGGCGCGACGAAGAGCAGCGCGCCCTCGGGGGCGGCGAGGCGCACGGGCTCCGCGGGGGTCGCGCTCCGCGACGCCTCGTGGCTGACCTCGATGAGCTTGTCGATGGTGGTCGCGGCGTCGGGGAACACGGCCACCCCGGACACCAGCGTGGGCTCGCCCTCGCGGCGCGTGACGATCGCCTTCGCGAGCTCCTCCGCGAGCTCGGGCGTGACCTCGGGGAGCAGGAGCTCGAGGGTGTCGGGGCTGTAGAAGGCGACCCGATCGACGGGCCTGAGCGCCTCGCGCACGCGCAGGCCCCAGTGGCGGAGGTGGCCCGCCTGCTCGCCGAGCGAGCGGACCACGACGAGCGCGAACTTGCGGCTGAAGAACCTGGACCGCACGATCTCGGCCTGCAGGGCGACGCGCAGCGCGTCGGATCCCTCGAGGCCGAACGGCGGCAGCTCGCCGCCGGCGAGCACGTGGACCGACGCGACGATGCCGCCGAGCAGCACCTCGTCCCCGGCCTTGACCACGCCGCTCTCGACCCGCTGCCCAGAGATGCGCGTCCCGTTGCGCGAATTGAGGTCCTCGACCACCACCTCGCCGCCCACGAGCGTGAAGCGCGCGTGCCTGCGCGAGATGCTCCTGTCGCGGATCACCACGTCGGCGGGGGGCTCCCTGCCGACGACCACGCCGACGCCGGGGCTCATCGGAGCCATCTCGACGCCATCATGGTGATAGACGAGCAGGAGCACGCGCCGCTTCTCCGAGCGCGCCCCCTGGAGGATCTCCCCTGTCCTGAACGACAAGGGAGCTGTCGTGGCCATGGGACCGGTTCTGTGACCGCTCACACTGCCCAACTACGCCTCATTCCTTCCAACGGCAACCGAGAAGCGGCGGCGCCGGTCTCCGCCGGAGGCGCGCGCGGTCGCGCCGGCGCGACCGCGCGCAGCACGGGCGTCTGCGCTGGCGCCGCCCGCGCTGCCGCGTGTCGCCCTGCGCCTCGCGCCGGGCGCCAGCATGGTAAGGTGGTCGCATGCTCCGCCTCAATGCCGAATGGACACAGGTGCTCCGCCGGTACAAAGAAGACCACCAGGACCCGCGCAACCAGGCGTGTCACAAGGTCGGCATACCGCTGATCGTCGCGAGCTTCCCCGTGGGCGCGACCCTCATCGGCCTCCCGCTCGCGGCCGCTATGTTCGCGACGGGATGGGGCTTCCAGTTCGCGGGCCACTACTTCGAAGGCAAGAAGCCGTCTTTCGTGGACGACAAGCGTAGCCTGGTCATCGGCGTGCTCTGGTGTCTCGAGAAATACGGCCTGCGCGTCTTCGAGGAGTCGCCCGAGATATAACGCAACGCGTTATACGTTCTCGGCGACTCCCGTCCACGCGCTGTTCGCCGGGCAGCCAGCCCGGCAGCCTGTCACCAGCGAAGCCTGGAAATCCAGGACACATCCATTGATGTAGCTCAGCGCACCGACTCCGGGCGTGCGACGTCACGGATGCAGCCGTGTCGCGGGCTGGAACGACTCTTCTTCATCGGAGCGTCTGAGCCTCGGGCTCTCGGACTCCGAGATCACCGGAGCCCGCGCTTCTTGAGCTCCGCCGCGAGCGAGGACTGCACGCGCTCGACCTCTCGAGCGATGGCCTGCACCGCCTCCGTCGCGCTCACGATCGTCCCGGCGCGCGCCTCGCGGTCGAGCCGCGCGCAGAGCTCCTTCAGGTTGAGCGCCGCGAGCTTGTCGGCGCTCTCGTAGAGCGCCCACGCGAGCCGCTCGAGCTCGCCGAGCGCCCCGCGCGCCGCGGCCTCGCGCATCGAGGCCACCCGCGTCGGCGCCTCGGTGAGGAAGAGCTCGATCACCTCGGTGACGACGTCGGGCTCGACCGCGCGCAGCCCGCCCCGCGGCCTCGACGGGGCGGCGGGGGGGACGCGCCGCGTGGTCGGCGGCGGCGAGGGCGTGACCAGGGTCGGCGGCGGCAGCTCCACGCTCGGCGGCGCCGCGTCGTGCTGCACGGCCTCGTACGCGCCGGACCGCGACGCCGCGCAGAAGGTCCGCAGCACGCGGTCGATCTCGTCCTGCTTCAGCGGCTTCGACACCGCGTCGTCCAGCCCCGCCGCGAGCCACCTCTCCCGCGCGTCGCGCCCGGCGTCCTCGGCCATCGCGATGATCGGCGTCCGGCGGTCGGGCCGCTCGGCGCGGCGGAGCTCCGCGGCCGCCGCGCGGGCGTCGTCGCCCGCCGCCGGCGCGCGGCAGTCGATCAGCACCGCGGCGTGGCCCCCGCGGCGCGCCGCCTCGACGGCCGCGCGGCCGCTGCCCACCGCCTCGACCCGGTAGCCGCGCTTCTCGATCATGAACGCCGCGACCTTCCGGCTCACCGCGCTGTCGTCGATCACGAGGATCTTCGGGCGCGACGAGCTGCGCACGTCGGTCGCCGGCGCCCCCCGCCGCGACCTCGGCGCGTGCGCGCGCACCCCGGCGGCCACGTGCTCCGTCGGGAGCCCCACGAGCAGCCGCAGGCTCGACTGCAGCTGCGCCCGCCGGATCGGCTTGTTCAGCACGGCGTCGACCTCGGCGCGGCTCGGCGCCTCCCGGCCGGGGTAGGTCATGAGCACGCTGCGCACCGGCGCGATCGCGGCGTCCGCCTTGATCCGCTGGAGCAGCCGCAGGCCGTCGAGATCGGCCAGCTCGAGGTCGATCAGCACCATGTCGTAGGGCGCCCCGGCGCCCGCCGCCTCGCGCAGCGCGGCGAGGGCCGCGGCGCCGTCGGCCGCGGCGCTGCACGCGAGCCCGAGCTCCTCGACCAGCCGCCGCACGACGCGCCGCACCGCGCCGCTGTCGTCGACCACCAGCACCCGCTTGCCGGGCAGATCGATGCGCGGGATGAGCGCGCGCTCCGAGCCGCGCCCGCGCTCGAACGGCAGCGCGAACGCGATCCGGCGGCGGCGCGCGCCGGGCTCCTCGAGGATGCGGAGCTCGCCGCCCATCGCGCCGACGAGGCGCCGCGCGACGCCGATGCCGGGCCCCGCGTCGAGGTCCCGCTCGCGCGCGGGCAGCGCGTCCCCGCCCGGCGCGCCCCCCGCCACCTGCCCCGGCGCGCCGGCCGCGAGCCCTGCCCCGCCCGCGAAGCGCACGTCGAAGCGCACCCGCACGAGAGCGCCCTCGGGCGCGCCTTCGAGCCCGCCCGGCGGCTCGCCGTCGTCGCCCGCGAGCGCGGCGCGCAGCAGCACCTCGCCCCGGGGCGCCGCGCCGATCGCGAGGGTGCCGACGTGGAGCAGCACCTGCCGCAGCCGCGCCGCGTCGCCGCGCACGGCGCCCGGCACGTCGGGATCGACGTCGAGCACGAGCTCGGTCCGGTCGTCGTGGGCGCGGTCGCCGAGCAGCTCGGCCGCGTCCTCGACGGCGCGGCGCAGGTCGAAGTCGGTGCGGTCGACGTCCAGCCCGCGGCCGCCCGGCTGGCCCACGTCGAGGAGGTCGTCGATCATCGAGAGCGCCGCGTCCCCGCTGCTCCGGATGCGGCGGGCCCAGGCGCGCTGCTCCGCGTCGAGCTCGGTGTCGAGCAGGAGGCCGCTCATGCCGATGATCCCGCCGAGCAGCGTCCGGATCTCGCGCCGCATCTGCGCGAGGGCGTCCGCCTCCGCGCCCTCCTCCGCGGGCATCGCCGCACGCGCCTCCGGCTCCTGCGTCGCGCGCACGCGCTCCGCGGACTCGCTGCTCCTCGTGCCGGGGCGGCTCTCTGGGCCGCTCCGGCGCTGCTCGTTGCCTGCCATCCACGCCCCGAGACGCCCTGGCGCCCGCCCCGCGCGAGCCCACGACGCCGGAGCGTCAAGTGTACTCCGGACAACACGCGGAAGAAAAGTTTACCGTGGCGCTTGACGATGGACAGGCGCCATCTCACCGCCCGGGGTCGAGCGGCGCGCTCGAAGGCGCATGGCGAGCGTCGTCGTGGCGGCGCGCGCCGTCGAGCGCCGTCACGACGACGCGCTCGCGGTCGACGGCCGCCTCCGCCGAGAGGACGCTGACGGCGGAGGGGTCGTCCGACGCCGCCAGCGCGCGCCGGCTGTGCCCGAACAGGCGGAGCAGCAGCTCCGGCGGGGCGAAGTCGAGGTCGCTCTCGTGGACGAAGAGGCGCCCGAGGTGCTCGGCGTAGGCGCCCGCGAGCACGCGGAACGGGATCCGGTCGAAGGCGAGCGCGCGCCGGCGGCTCGCGGCCGCGGAGGCGAGCAGCGCGGCGAACAGCGTCGTGTAGATGGCGCGCAGCCTGACGCGCATCGACGGCGGGCTGCGCTTCAGCGCCTCGCGCAGGAAGTGGACGTTGAGCGGGACGTGGAACGACTCGTCGCGCGTCAGGATCGTGAGCATCTGCCGCACGGCCGGGTACCGGGCCCCCCGCAGCGCGAGGCGGTACGTCGTCGAGCCGATGGTCTCGAACATGAGGTTCGTGAGCACGATCGTCTCGACCCGCTTCGCGCGGCCGTACAGCCGGTAGAAGGTGCCGGTGACGCGGCCCATCGGCCGCACCTCGCCGCCGATGTGCGCGAGGAACTTCGTGAGCAGCTCGCGGTGCCACCCCTCCTCGTCACCGTAGAGCCGCAGGCACTCGCCGAGCTCCGGGTCCCAGCGGCTCACCTCGTCCGCCAGGGCGTGCGCCTGCATCAGGCCGGACTCCTCGGCGCGGAACGCCGCATTGAAGAAGGCGATCGCCGCCTGGCGCTCGGCCTCGCTCTCCCAGGGGATCGGCCGGGAGAGGTCGAGCTCCTCGTCGTACATCCGCTCCGCGCGGCGGCGCAGCATGCTGAGCCACCACGACGTGGGGCGCTGGACAGGGGGCTTCCGGGAGATGATCGGCGGGGGCGCAGCGAAAAGCATCGAACAAGGTGCCCGTCGTTGACGGATGAGGGGCCGCGTCGCGGCCGCTCGAGACGGCACGGGCGCGCACCATAGCGCAGTTCCGCCGCGCAGCGCACGCCGGGAGCTGGGCGCGCGCGGGCGCGCCGGGGGGAGGCTGCTCGGATGTACGGAGGCGGGTCGTCGATCCGCCGGTAGGTCCGTCGTCGCTCCCTGATTCCCCGGCCGTCGCGCCGTGCTCGGCGGCGCGTCCGTCAAGGGGCGCCCTTTGTACGCCTCGCCGGCTGGGATACCATAGTTGACCCACCGTGTTCTTCGAGCAGCTCGAGCTTCCCCTCGGAGGTCTTTATCCGCAGACCGAGCCCACGCGCATCCCGCGGACCCGGCGCGTCTTCGTCAACCGCAACCTCAAGCTCGCGGGGATCGACTGGGTGGGCTTCGACATGGACTACACCCTGGCGATCTACAACCAGACCGAGATGGACAACCTCTCGATCCAGGGGACCGTCACGAAGCTCGCCGCCCGCGGCTACCCCGAGGAGCTCCTGCGGCGCCTCCGCTACCCGATCCACTTTCCCATCCGCGGCCTCCTGATCGACAAGCGCTTCGGCCACGTGCTCAAGATGGACCGGTTCAAGGTGGTCCAGCGCGGCTACCACGGCCTCCGTGAGCTCACGAAGGACGAGCTCAGGGGCCTCTACCAGCACCGCAAGATCCGGCCGAACACCGCCCGCTACCACTGGATCGACACGCTGTACGCGCTGAGCGAGGCCACGCTCTACGCCGGCATCGTCGACGCCCTCGAGGAGCGCGGCGTGCCGCTCGACTACGCGCGGCTGTTCACCGACATCCGCGAGTGCATCGACGAGGCGCACCGGGACGGCACCATCCTCGACGTCGTCCTCTCCGACCTGCCGCGCTTCGTCCAGCGCGACCCGAACCTGGCGCAGACGCTCCACAAGTTCCGGTCGGCGGGCAAGAAGCTCTTCCTGCTCACGAACTCGCGCTGGCCGTTCACCGAGAAGATGATGACGTACCTGCTCGGGGACGCGATGCCCGAGTACCCGAGCTTCCGGCACTACTTCGATGTCATCGTCGTCGCCGCGCAGAAGCCGGCGTTCTTCCAGGAGCGCCGCCCGCTCCTCATCCGAGACGGCGCCGAGACCCGCCCCGCGACGCCGCCGCTCGAGCGCGGCGTCGTCTACGAGGGGGGCAACCTCCACGACTTCGAGAAGTTCCTGAACATCTCCGGCGACCGCGTCCTCTACGTGGGCGATCACATCTACGGCGACATCCTCCGCTCCAAGAAGGAGAGCGCGTGGCGCACGGCGATGATCATCCAGGAGATGGAGGCGGAGGTCGCCGCCCACGAGTCGTGCCGCCGCGAGCACATGGAGAGCGCGATGCTCGAGGGGCGCCGCGAGGAGCTCGAGGACCAGCTCCGCTTCTACCAGCAGCGCTACAAGGACCTCACCCGCAAGATCGAGGAGGAGCAGCAGAAGAAGAACGGCGCGGCCAACGGCAGCAGCAACGGCAGCGCGCTGCTCGCGGAGGCGAGCGGCGCGGAGATCCACATCGACTACGCGACGTCGTTCTACGAGGCCGAGCGGGGCCGCACCAAGCGCGCCGTCGAGCGCATCCGCGGCCAGCTCCGGGCCGTCGACGCCGAGGTCGGCAAGCTGGAGCGCGAGATCGCGCGCCGCTTCCACCCCTACTGGGGCTCGCTGCTCAAGGAGGCGAACGAGACCTCGAGCTTCGGCGATCAGGTCGAGGAGTACGCCTGCATCTACACGTCGCGGGTCTCCAACCTGCTCGCGTACTCTCCCTTGCAGTACTACCGGAGCCCGCGCGACCTGATGCCGCACGAGCTCTGATCGCCAGGGCCCCGGGCGCCCGCGCGCGGGCGCAGCTTCAGGAGATCGACATGAGCAACGCCCACCTCGGCTCGCTGGTCCTCGCGCTCGCCGCCCTCCTCGCGTCCGGCTGCGGCAAGCGGGCCTGCTTCCACTGGACGGAGCTCGAAGGCGCGTGCCCTTCCAGCGAGGAGGCGCTCGTGTTCTTCGAGAACCCCGGCTGCCTGAGCGAGATCGACTCGATCGACAGCGAGGGCGACTTCGACGGCGAGCTCTGCTGCTACGACGTCACCACGGTCGACACAGGCGACGAGGAGTGCGTGCCGGCGCAGGTGCCGGGCGGCGGCGGCGTCGGCGGCGTGACCGGGCCCAGGTAGCGGCGCGCCGCGCGGGTCGCGTCGCTCGCAGCAGCGGAATTCCGGTCGCGTGGCCGTGGCGCGCGCGCCGCAGGGCGCCGCCTGCCGCGCGCGCGTTTCGCCGCTGGACGCGCGGAAGATTTCGGTCACCCTGGCGCTCCCATGACCACCACCGCCCCGTCCGCGGCGGACCCCGCGGCAGCGGGATCGCCCGGCGACCTCCCCGCGGCCGTGCTCCGGAGCTCGCCCGCGGACTTCGTCGTCGAGGAGCTCCCCGCCTACGCGCCGAGCGGCCGCGGCGAGCACGTGTTCGTCACCTTCCGCAAGACGGGGCGCAACACGCCCGACGCGGTGCGCGCCATCGCGCTCGCGCTCGGCGCCGACCCGGGCAGCACCGGCTTCGCCGGCATGAAGGACAGGCACGCGATCACCACGCAGACCGCCTCGATCCAGCTCCCGCTCGCGCGCGATCCCGCGCCCCTGCTCGAGAAGGCCGAGCTGCCGGGGATCGAGATCCTCGCCGTCGCCCGCCACGACAACAAGCTCAAGCCGGGGCACCTCGTCGGCAACCGGTTCCGGATCACGCTCCGGGGCATCGATGCGTCGGCGCTCCCGCTCGCCGAGCGCCGCCTCGCCGAGATCGGCCGCGTCGGCGTGCCGAACGCCTTCGGGCCGCAGCGGTTCGGGAGAGACGGCGGCAATCCGGAGCGCGCGCTCGCGTGGATCGCGGGCCGGGAGCGCGGACCCCGCGACAAGCGCGAGCAGCGCCTCCTGTTCTCGGCGCTGCAGTCGCGCTGGTTCAACGAGGTGCTCGCGCGGCGCGAGGCGGACGGCACCTGGAGCACCGTGCTCCCCGGCGATCTCGCCAAGAAGCGCGACAGCGGCGGCCTCTTCCTCGTGCCGCTCGAGGGCCCCGAGCTCGCGGACGCCGAGGCGCGCGCCGCCGCGCTCGCGATCTCGCCCACAGGCCCGATGTTCGGCCGGAAGATGCGCTGGCCCGAGGGCGCTCCCGGCGCGCTCGAGCGCGAGGTGCTCACGGCGGCGATCGGCGATCCCCGCCGGCTCGACGCGTTCGCCCACGCCGGGGAAGGCACGCGGCGCCCGCTCCGGCTCGAGGTCGACGGCCTGGAGGTGTGCGCCGCCGGGCCGAGCGCCGGGGAGGCCGAAGCGCGCGGCGCGGGCGACCCAGCCGCAGGGCAAGGAATCGTCGTCTCGTTTGTGCTACCGAAGGGCGGCTACGCGACCACCGTCCTTGGGCGAGTCTTTCGGCTCGTCGACGCCTCCGCCCCCCAGCCGTCCACCGGCAGGCCGGGGGCGACGGGCGCCCCCGCTCCGGAGGAGGAGGACGCAGTCGACGAAGGGCAGCCCGGCGCGGCCCCCTAGACCCCTGGAAGCGCGGCTCCCACCCCACCACACCCATCGGGAAAGGCACCAAGGAAGAAGATGAACCTCGTCGAGTGGCTGCAGCGCATCATGGTCGGATTCGGGGCCGCCTGGGTCATGTGGTTGATGATCGGCCTCAGCGTCATCTCGGTCGCCATCATCCTGGAGCGCGCCTGGTTCTTCTGGTCGCTCCGCGACGATCTCGCCGTCCTCGCGCGGGATCTCCGGACGTCCCTCGACGACTCGATCGAGGCGGCGCGGCGGCGGATGGACGCCTCGCCCTCGGCCGAGGCCGCGGTCGTCTCCGCCGGCCTCGCGGTGGCGCACCAGGGCCCCGAGGCGGCCGAGGAGGCCATGGCCGGCGCGGCGGCGCTCCAGCGCATGAAGCTGGAGCGGCGCCTCGCCTACCTGGGCACGCTCGGCAACAACGCGCCGTTCATCGGGCTGTTCGGCACCGTCATCGGCGTCGTCGGCGCCTTCGACGCGCTCGGCCAGGCGGCGAAGACGCCGGTCGCGCAGGCCGCGTCGCAGGCCATGGCGCCGCAGGCGGTCATGTCGAGCATCGCCGAGGCGCTCGTCGCCACCGCGGTCGGCCTCGCCGTCGCCATCCCGGCGGTCGCCGCGAACAACTTCTTCCAGCGCATGATCAAGTCGACGCTGGCCAACACCGAGGCGCTGACGCGCGTCCTGCTCGCGCACCTCAAGATCGATCCGGCGTTCGCCGGGGCCGCGCCCGCGGTCGCCGCCGAGCCGCGCGGCAAGGCCGCGCGCGCGTCGCGGCAGGAGGAGATCAAGAAGGGCGGCGCGGGCGAGGAGGAGCGCTGATGGCCGTCTCGAGCCGCAACGACGACGACGACATGATCAGCGGCATCAACGTCACGCCGCTCGTCGACATCACCCTGGTGCTCCTCATCATCTTCATGGTGACGGCGAAGATCATCGTCTCGCAGTCGCTCCCGCTCGACCTGCCGAAGGCGGCGCAGGGGCAGGAGGTGCAGCTCGTCTTCGGGCTCGAGCTGCACGCGAACGGAGACACGTTCGCCGACGGCAAGAAGCTCGCGGGCGAGGACGCCATCCTGCCGATCGCGCGCGAGGCCCAGGCGAAGAACCCGGAGCTCCGCGCGGTGATCCGCGCCGACACGACGGTCCCGCACGGGCGCGTGATCCGCGCGCTCGATCTGCTGAAGCAGGCGGGCGTGTCCAAGATCGCGTTCGGCGTGACGCCGATCGCGCCCGAGCCCGGCGCGGCGCCGGGCGCTGCGCCCGGCGCGCCGGCCGCGCCTCCCCCGGCCGCCCCCGCGCCGGCAACACCGAGCCCCGCGCCCTGAGCGCGCCGAGCGAGACGCCATGAGCCAGGCCACGAGCGATCGCGCCGCGGGGGCGCTCCACGACGGGCGCCGCCGGGACAGGCGCGGCGGCGCTGACCCTGAGGGCCCCCCCGAGCCCTCGACCTCGCTCGCCGCCCCGGCCCCGGGCCGCGCGGGCGCCGGCCGGCGCGCCAGGGATCCGCTCGCCGCGGTGCTCGCGCTCGGCGATCGGGCCTCGCGCGTGGGCGCCTTCCTCGGGGTCACGCTGGCGCTCACCACCCACAGCGCGGCCTCGGCCCGGGCCATCGTCTCGGGGTCGCTGCGCGACATGCGGCAGGTGGTCGACGAGATGCGCGCCGGCATCCACGAGTACCTCTGGGCGGTCTACGAGGTCGACGTCACGCCGCCGAAGGTCGAGGAGCCCAAGCCGCCGGAGCCCGAGCCGCCGCCGCCCGAGCCCGAGCCCGAGCCCGTCCCCAAGGTCGCGCCGCCCCCGCAGGCGAACACCCCGCCGCCCAAGGACGATCCGTACGAGCCGCCCCCCGCCGCCGCCGCCGCGGCGAAGGTCCTCACGCGCGAGCCGGATCCGGACGAGGTCCTCGACATGACCGATCGCGGGATCGCGAGCGGCGAGGGGCAGGGCGTCGGCTACGGCCAGGTCGCCGGCGCGGGCACCGCGAAGGCCCCGACGTTCAACCCGAACGCCAAGGTCGGCGGCGTCGTCGGCGGCAAGGGCACGGGCGATCCGGTGCCGCCGCCGCCCCCCGCCGGGCCGGATCGCTCGGCCCCGCCCGGCCTGGTCGGCAGCAGCAACTGGAACTGCCCATTCCCTCCCGAGGCCGACGTCGACCAGATCGACCAGGCGAAGGTCGTGCTCATGATCACCGTGCGGCCCGATGGCAGCCCGCTGTCGGTCAAGGTCGTCAGTGATCCCGGACACGGCTTCGGCCGCGCGGCGCGCATGTGCGCGCTGAGCCGTCGGTATACGCCCGGCAAGGATCGCGCGGGTTCCCCGATCGCCGCCACGACGCCGCCCATCACGGTGACGTTCACGCGGTAGCTCGCGCCGCGAGCGCCCTGAAAATTCGCTACGCGCCCTCCGCCTCGGCTATTCTCCGCGGCAGCTTGTGATCGTCCCCGAACGGATCGAGCAGCTCTCGAAGGTCCCCCTGTTCAAGGGCCTCACCCCGGCCGCGCTCGAGCTCATCTCGCGCGTCGCGAGCGAGGAAACGCACGCCCTCGGCACCAAGATCTTCCAGCACGGAGATCCGGGCGACAAGCTCTACATCCTGCTCGAGGGCAAGGTGCGGATCAGCCGCGAGATCGCCGGGATCGGCGAGGAGGCGCTCGCGGTGCTCGGGCCCGGCGCGGTGTTCGGCGAGATGGCGCTGCTCGACGAGGCCCCCCGCTCCGCCGACGCGCGCGTCCACGAGCGATGCCGTCTGCTCACCGTGTCGAAGGACGCGTTCGAGGACCTGCTCTTCCTCCACAAAGAGCTCGCGTACGAGGTCCTCTGGAACGTCGTCCGGATGCTCGTCCAGCGGCTGCGCGAGACGAACAACAAGCTCACGTTCCTCTCTGTCTCGGGCAAATTCGAGTAAACTGCAGGCCCGATCGCCCCGCGAAGGCTCGCAGGCGCGCGTCCCAGGCGGCGCGCCCTGCTGCGCGGAGAGCGGCGATCCGCTCAGGCATTCACGATCCTTTGGAGGAGTATGGCAGCCAGGATGAAGCACGCAGCGCTCGCCCTCGCGCTCTGGATGGGCGCCTTCGCAGGAGCATGTGGCTCCACCACGCCGCCGCCCGAGACGGCGGCGGACAAGAACGACTTCGACGGGGAGTCGAGCCCGGGCGACGACGCGACCGCCACATCGGAGAGCGCGAAGGCGGAGAAGCCGGCGAAGTCGGAGAAGTCCGCGGCGGCGGACGAGGGCGAGGAGGCCGAGGCGCCCGCCAAGTCGACGCCGATCCAGGCGACCAAGTTCGAGGCGGATCTGAAGAAGATCGGGATCAACCTCAAGAAGATCCCCGAGCTCGAGAAGCTCCCGTCCGCGCAGAAGAAGAAGGTCATGCCGCTGCTCCAGAAGGCGCTCGGCTACGACACCTGCCAGGGCTGCCACGCTGAAGGCGACTTCAAGAAAGAGACGCGCGACATGAAGGTCGCCCGCGAGATGTGGCGCCACTTCGTGGTGCCGCTCCGGAGCGAGAGCGGCGGCACCCTCTTCTGCGATAGCTGCCACGCAGGGAACGAGCACGTCCTGAACCGCAAGGACAAGAAGGCCGTGCAGACGTTCATGGAAGAGGAGTACCAATACAAGCTCGCGCGGGCGGACAAGGAGGACATGGAGTGCGGCACGTGTCACGGCGACGCCATGGAAACCAAGATCATCGAGAAACTCTGGAACATCCCGAAATAGGGGCAGTCGCCGGGGCCTCTCGCCCTGAGATCCTCCTGCCGCCGCGGAGCACCGCGGGATCCCGCGCGCCTGGCGCGCCGCGCCCGGCGGGAATTCGTTAGTCTTCTTACATAATCAACAGGTCGACCTGGAGGCTTGCCGCGCGCGCAGGCCTCGCGCCGGCGTCCGCCGTCCGCCTGCGCCGTCGCTCGGCCGCCTCATCATGAGAACAGATCGCCATGACGGTGGGTCATGCCCCGTTTTCGTACTAGATAGGCGGCATGTGCGGTGTGTTCGGAATCTTTGGCCACCCCGAGGCGGCCAACATGACCTACCTCGGGTTGCACGCGCTCCAGCATCGAGGGCAGGAATCTGCGGGCATCGTCAGCAGCGACGGGGAGCGCCTCTTCGGCCACCGCGCCATGGGGCGCGTGCAGTCCGGCTTCTCGCCGACCGATCTCGCGACGCTGCCCGGCGAGCGCGCCATCGGCCACGTCCGCTACTCCACCGCGGGCGGCTCGCACCTGAAGAACGCGCAGCCGATCGGCGTCGACTACGCGCGCGGCTCGCTCGCGGTCGCGCACAACGGCAACCTCACCAACCATGAGGCGCTGCGCCAGCAGCTCGAGGAGCGCGGCTCGATCTACCAGACCGCGAGCGACACCGAGTCGATCGTCCACCTCATCGCGATGAGCAAGAAGGAGTCGCTGCGCGAGCGCATCGCCGAGGCGCTGAAGCAGGTGGAGGGCGCCTACTCGCTGCTCTTCCTGACCGAGCGCGAGCTCATCGCCGTGCGCGATCCGCGCGCGATCCGGCCGCTCTGCCTGGGCGAGATGCCGGGCGGGAGCGGCGTCGCCCACGTGGTCGCGAGCGAGTCGACCGCGTTCGATCTCATCGGCGCGCGCAAGGTGCGCGACGTCGCGCCGGGCGAGATGGTGATCATCAGCGCGGATGGGGTCCGCTCCGAGTTCCCCTTCGCGCCGGAGCCGCGCAAGCTCTGTATCTTCGAGCACGTCTACTTCGCCCGCCCCGACTCGACGATCCAGGGGGTGAGCGTCTACGAGGTCCGCAAGGCGTTCGGCCGGCGCCTCGCGATCGAGCAGCCGGTCGAGCCGGGGGACGACCTCGTCGTGATCCCCGTGCCCGACTCGGGCGTACCGGCGGCGATCGGCTTCGCCGACCGCGCGCGCGCGCCGTTCGAGATGGGGCTCATCCGCAGCCACTACGTCGGCCGCACGTTCATCGAGCCGCAGCAGTCCATCCGGCACTTCGGCGTCCGGCTCAAGCTGAACCCGAACCGGGCGGTGATCGAGGGCAAGCGGGTCGTCGTCGTCGACGACTCGATCGTCCGCGGGACGACGAGCCGCAAGATCGTGAAGATGATCCGCGACGCCGGCGCCCGCGAGGTGCACATGCGCATCTCGAGCCCGCCCACGCGGTGGCCCTGTTACTACGGCGTCGACACGCCGACGCGCTCGGAGCTCATCGCGGCGAGCCACTCCGTGGACGAGATCCGGAGCTACCTGACGGCCGACAGCGTGGGTTACCTATCGCTCGAGGGCCTGGTCGAGAGCGTGCGGTCGATCGAGGCGCGCGAGGGGGACGCCGCGACGGCGCGCCCCTCGGCGGACAGCTACTGCCACGCGTGCTTCTCGGGGAGCTACCCGATCCCCTTCACGCCGGCCGCGCCGAACAGGCAGCTCCGGATGGTGACCGGTTGACGCTGCCCCGCTCTGGCGATGAGGGTCTGCCGATGAGCGAGGGCACCGCCGAGCACGCCAGCGCGGACCGCGCTACATCTGCGCCGCCCCTCTTCGCGCGCGTCGCCGACGAGGTCTCGATCTACGAGGTGAGCCCGCGGGACGGGCTCCAGAACGAGGCGGCGATGATCCCGATCGAGGGCAAGCGGCGGCTCATCGCGGCGCTCGTGGCGGCCGGCCTCCGCCGGATCGAGATCACGAGCTTCGTCTCGCCGAAGTGGGTCCCGCAGCTCTCCGACGCCGAGGAGCTCGCGAGGACGCTCCCCCAGGAGGAGGGCGTGACCTTCAGCGCCCTGTGCCCGAACGCGCGCGGCCTCGAGCGGGCGCTCGCGGTGGGCCTGCGCGAGATCGCGGTGTTCCTGAGCGCGAGCGAGGCGCACAACCGCGCGAACATCAACAAGTCGATCGACGACACGCTCTCGGTGTTCTCGGAGATCGTGCCGCCGGCGCGCGAGGCGGGCCTCGCGGTGCGCGCCTACGTGTCGACGGTGTGGGGCTGTCCGTACGAGGGCGACGTCGATCCCGCCCGGGTCGTGCGCATCGCGGAGCGGCTCATCGAGCTCGGCTGCTACCAGGTCTCGCTCGGCGACACGATCGGCATCGGCACCCCGCGGCAGACGCACGACATCGTGCGCCGCTTCCTGGACGCGATGCCGCCCGAGCGGTTCGCGCTGCACCTGCACGACACGCGGGGCACGGCGCTCGCCAACATCCTGATCGGCCTGGAGCTCGGCGTGCGCGACTTCGACGCGTCGGTGGCGGGCGTGGGCGGCTGTCCGTATGCGCCGGGCGCGGCCGGCAACATGGCGACCGAGGATCTCGTGTTCATGCTCCACGGGATGGGCGTCCGGACCGGCGTCGATCTCGACAAGCTCATCGAGGCGGGCAACGTCGCCGAGCAGGTCATCGGCCGCCCGCTCCCGGGCAAGGTCCACCGCGCCGGCCCCTTCCGGCTGCGCCGCCAGCCGACCCGGAGCTGAGCCGAGCGCCTCCGCGAGGCCCAGCGCGGCGCGCTCGGCCTCAGGATGGTGACGCGCTCGGCCGCGGGGCTGTCAGTCGCCCGCGACGCAGCCGAGCCGGGTGAAGAAGACGTGGTGCTCGCCGCCCTCGCGATCGTCGCGGAAGAGGATGCCCACGTCGCCCTCCGGCCCGAACGTGGCGATCGGGCCGATGCTGTCGCGGGGCGCGAACGTGAGCCGCTGCTCGGCGCTGAGCGGCACGAGGTCCGCGCTCACGGTGACCGCGTAGAGCTCGTACCCGTCGTTCTGGTCGCGGTCGTCCGAGTAGATCGCGAGCACCCGGTCGCCGAGCGCGCGCAGGTACGGATACCGCGAGCGGAACGGGCCAGGGCTCGAGATGGCCCTGGGCTGCGCGAGGATCGTGCCGTCCTCCGAGACCGTGGCCGCATAGATGGCCTTGGGGTTCGCCGACTTGTCGAACCACGCGACGACGTAGCGATCGCGGTTCCAGACCACCGTCGGATAGACAGCGTCGGTCTGGCCGTCCGTCAGCCTGACGACGTCCGAGATCGGATCGAGCTCGGCGGAGAACGTCCGGAACTGGATGAAGTGGGTGGTCGCGTCGCCCGTGGACCACGCGACGCCGATCCCGCTCTGGCCCGCCGCGGCGGCGGGCGCCTCGTTGCCGAAGCCGCCCGAGGCGTCGGTGAGCTGGACGTTCTCGCCGATCAGGTTGCCGTCGATGTCGATGCGCTGCGCGAACAGGTCGAAGATGCCGTTGCGCTCGTCCTGCCAGACGGGGATGAACTCCGCGCCGTTCCACGTGAGCGCCACGTTGACCGAGAAGCCGAACGCCTCGGAGAGCCGCCGATCGCCGCCCTCCACCTTCTGGCCGTCGGCGTCGAGCAGGGAGAAGTACACCTCGTAGTCGCCGTCGCGCCGGTCCTGCCAGGCGGCGCCGTACCGGTCGCCGACCCACACGATCGGCCCGCCGGAGGCGTCGCCGTTCTTCGGCGTGATGATCTCCTCGCCGGGCGGGAGCGGCTCCCCTTCGGCGCTGATCATCGAGCGGTACAGGTTGAAGCCCTGCGTCGTCCCCGTGTAGAGCGCCGCGTACGACGTCCCGCTCCAGGCGAGGCCGCCGGCGCCGGCCGGCGCGATGTCGCCCGAGATGCGCGTCGCGTCGGCGTCCAGCGGCACGAAGCGCGCCCCGTTGTCGATCGTGCCGTCGCAGTCGTTGTCGACGCCGTCGCAGATCTCGCGCCCGCCGGGGAAGGCCGCGGCGCTCGCGTCGTCGCAGTCGTCGCCGCACGCGAGCGGCTCGCCGGGGATCGTGCCGGGCAGCGCCGCGCGGAAGCCGTCGCCGTCGGTGTCGAGCGTCGCCGGCCCGTAGCTGCACGTGCCGGTCGCGCTCTCGCAGCTGTCGCGGGTGCACGGGTCGCCGTCGTCGCACTCGATCGGCGCGAGCTCGACGCACGTGCCGCCGCGCCGCGGCGCCGCGCCGCCCGGCACGCCGTCGGGCGACGGCGCCGCGCCGGCGTCGGGCTGCTCCGCCGCGAAGAGCTGGCAGAACACCGGCTTGCAGAGATCCTCGGCGCCGGGGCAGTCGGCGTCCACCTCGCACTCCGGCGCGGGCGGCGGGATGTTCAGCCCGGTCCGCGCGCCGCACCCGCCCGACAGCGCACCGCCGGAGGCGGCGATCCCGAGCAGGATCAGCGCCAGCGCCGTTTTCCGATGTGCATGACGAGCCACCGAGCGCTTCGTCACAAGCATCCGCCCATCCCCGCGACGTCGATCGGCTCGCACACGAGCCCCGGACTGCAGCGGTCGTCGCCGCTGAGCTCGCAGAGCTGGACGCACTGCGTGCCCGAGCCGGTCACGACGCAGGCGAACCCGGCGCCGCACTCGCCGCCGCCGCTGCATGGGTCGCCCTGCCCACCCGGGCCAGCCGGCGCGCAGAAGGCGCCGTAGATCTCCTGCCCGCAGGGCTCGGCCGGATACTGCACGTAGATGAAGCACCCGTCTCCGGGGGCGCAAAACCCGCTCGACTGATCGTAGGGGTCGCACGCGAAGTCGGTGATCGGCTCCACGTCGGGACAGCCGGGATCCTCGTACTCCTCGAGCGGGATCGTCCCCGCGTCCTCGCCGCCCTCGCCGTTCTGGACGGGCGGCGCGCCGGCCTCACCGCCGCCGCCGCCAGCGGAAGGATCGTCCACGATGACTGTCTGGCCGCAACCGGCAGCGAGGCCGAGCCCAGGGAGCGGTACGCAGAGAAGTGTCAGGAGGAGCGAGAAGCACCGTCTCATGGCGCCATGCTATCGATTCCTCGCGCGCCCGCCATGCATTTGGCGGCCTGGGCACCGTCCTGACGCGAACGTGAGCGGTGGATCGTTTCCCCCCGGCTGCAATCCCACTTGCCTGTGGGCCGGCGCTCTGATGTATCTCTCACCAATGCACAAGCGCAACCTGCTCAGTATCGCACTCCTCGCTGCTTTCCCCTTGGCGTTCACCCACCTCATGGCTTGCGGCGGTGACGATCCGGCCGGCGCAGGCGGGGCGAGCTCATCGAGCACCACGTCGAGCACCACCGGAGAGGGCGGCGGCGGCGCCGGCGGCGGTGAGACCGGCGGCGGCGGCGCGGGTGGCGACGGCGGCGCGGGCGGCGGCGATGGCGGCGGCGGCGGCGCGGTCAGCGGTGAGCCCGCCGGCCACCTGCTGATCTCGGAGATCGTCGTCGCGCCGGGAGCGGCCGAGTTCATCGAGATCTGGAACCCGACCGAGAATGACGTCGACCTGACGAACTACTACCTTTCGGACAACACCGTTTATTACCTCATCGCCGAGGGCACTGCCTGGGAGCCGAGCGGCAGCGCAGGTACGGACTTCCTCGTCCAGTTCCCTCCCGGGACGGTGATCGAGGCAGGGAAGCACCTCGTGCTGGCGACCCACGACGGCTTCGAGCTCGAGTACGATCGATGTGCCGACTTCGCGCTTGACTCGGCGCCCATCCCCTGCGGGGGGGACGACGTGCCGCCCATGCTCGCGCCCACGAACGGCGCGCTCGGCGCGCAGTCCGGCGGGCTGCTCACGGGGGACGGCGAGATGGTGATCCTCTTCGAGTGGGACGGCACGGAGGGCGGGCCGGTCAAGGACGTCGACTACGTCATCTGGGGCGAGGAGCTCGGGAACTCGGAGATGGCGTACAAGACAGGGAAGAGGGGTTATGCCGATGACACCTCGCGCAACAGCCAGCGGGCGGCAGCGGTCGCCGGCGACCGGCAGAGCATCACCCGCTGCAGCGATCGCGAGGCCGGCGAGCTGTTGACCGAGGGCAACGGCATCAGCGGGCACGACGAGACGAGCGAGTGGCTCGACGTCAGCTTCACCGTGGCGACCACGCCCTCGCCCGGCGAGGCGAGCGACTGCGAGTAGCCGGCGCGCCTCACGGCTTCCGGCGCGCATCCGAGCTCGGGCCGTCGCCGCGCGGCGCCGGGAGCCCGAGCTCGGCGGCGCAGCGCGACGTGGCGCGCCGTAGCGGCGTTACTGGCGGGTGATCGTCACCTTCTTGATGACGGGCGGGCTCACCGGCCGCTCGCCCTTGACCTCGACGCTGGCCAGCTTGTGGACGAGCTCCTCGGGCCCGCACTCGCCGAAGATGGTGTAGCCGTTGTCGAGGTGGAACGCCGCCGCGTCGGTGATGAAGAACTGCGCGGAGTTCGTGTTCTTGCCGCGGTTCGCCATGCACAGCAGGCCCGGGCGGTCGTGGCTGCCGTCTTCCCAGACCTCGTCGGGGATCACGTAACCGGCCTCGCCGGTGCCGTTCTTCTTCGCGTCGCCGCCCTGGATCATGAATCCCTTGATGATCCGGTGGAAGATCGTCCCGTCGTAGGCGGGCTTCTTCTCCCAGGCCCCCTCGGGCGTCTTCCAGGGCCTGATCCCGCGCGCCAGGCCGACGAAGTTGGCCACCGTGATCGGCGCCTTGTCGTCGAACAGCTTGCACGACAGCGTGCCGAGATCGGTCTCGATCGACGCGGTCAGCGCCTTGCCCGGCGGGAGGCCCTTCGTGGCGTCCTCGAGCGTCCACTTGCCCTTCACCGGGTCGTCCTCGCTCGGCTTGACCTCGGCGACCGGCTTCGCGCTGACCTTGCGTCGCTGCGGCTGCGGGCGCTCTTTCTTCTCCTCCGCCTTGTCTCCGGCCTGCCCCGACGCGGGCGCTCCCGTCGACGCGGGCGTCGTCTTCGACGTCTGCTTCGGCGCTTCTTCGGCCGTGGGCTCCGGGGTCTTCGAACATCCGGCGAGGACCGCCAGCGCGGCGAGCGTGGCGATGGACTGGGTGGCGAGGGCTCGGACAATCATCGTGCGAGGATTTCGCGCGTCGCGGTCCAGCGGTCAAGGACGAGCCTCGCCGTGGTAGTGAAGCGGCATGAGCTCGCGCTGCGCCCCCGCGACCCGTCTGTCCACGCTCGCCCCGCTCGTCCCGCTCGCCTCGCTCGCGCCCGCCCTGGGCGCGCTGCTGTTCGGGGCCGCGCTCGGCGCGTGCGAGCGCCGCGTCGACGAGCCGACCCCGCACGCGCCCCGCGCCGCCGACGCGCCCGACCGGCCCGCCCCGGAGGTCGCGCCGCCCGAGCCCGCCGCGACGCCGAACGACGGGCGTTGCATCGCGCCGACCCCGGCGACGCCGGAGCGGCCGCCGCCGAGCCGCGTCGGCCCGGATCCCGCGTGCCCCGACGACCCGACCGGCCCGTTCCAGCTCGCGACCGGCAAGGTGATCTTCCTCGACGCGAAGGCGCCCGACGTCACGGTCGAGGTCGCGCGGCGGGAGAAGGAGCGCGCCCGCGGGCTCATGTACAGGAAGAGCATGCCGGAGAACCGCGGGATGATCTTCGCCTTCGAGCAGCGGACCAACCACTCGTTCTGGATGCACAACACGTGCATCCCGCTCGACATGCTGTTCATCGACGGCGATGGAACGATCGTCGGTATCGAGGAGAACACCCCGACGCTCAACGACTCGACCTTCGACGTCGGCTGCCCCTCGACGTACGTCCTCGAGGTGAACGCCGGCTGGACGCGCCGCCACGGCGTCGTGGCGGGCCAGAAGGTGCGGCTCGAGGGCATCTGACGCTCGGTCCGGCGCGCGACCGGGCGGCGCGGGCGGCGCTCTACATCGCCGCGAACAGATCGAGCTGGCGCGGCGGCGCGAGCGGGGCGCGCGCCGCGCCGGGGGGCGGGGCCGCGTCGAGGACGAGCGGCCCGCGGGGCGGCGCGGCGAGCAGGCGCGCGCGCTTGCCGGCGAGCGCGTCGCGGGCGGCGTCGAGCGCGAGCTCCGGGCGGTTGTTGTTCTCGGAGAGGTGCATCAGCGCGACCGTGTGCGTGCCGCCTGGCAGCGCCGCGAGCAGCGCGCACGCCTGCGCGTTCGACAGGTGGCCGCGCGCCGAGCGGATCCTGCGCTTGAGGTGCTGCGGGTACGGGCCGGCGTCGAGCATGTCCTCGTCGTAGTTCGACTCGAGCATCAGCACATCGCAGCCGGCGACGTGCTCCAGGAGCCCCGGCGGGACCTCCCCGAGATCGGTCGCGAGCGCCGCCCGCCGCGCGCCGTCGTCGACGACGAGCGCGACCTGCGCCGCGTCGTGCGGCAGCGGCTTCGGAGAGAACGTGAGCGCGCCGATCGCGAACGGCTCGCGCGGCGAGAAGAGCCGGACGCGCTCGGGATCGCCGAGCGCGGCGGCGCGCGCGGTGGCCTCGGAGGCGTAGACCGGGATCTTGTGCTTCTTGTTGTACTTGGCCGCCACGCCGACGTGGTCGGCGTGCGCGTGCGTGACGACGATCGCGTCGGGCGCCCAGCCGAGCGCGCCGCCCGCGCCGGCCGCCGCGAGGCACTGCGCGAGCACCCGCGGCCCGACGCCCGCGTCGACGAGGACGCGCGTGCCGCGGGACGCGAACAGGGTGGCGTTGCCCCCGCTCCCGCTGGCGATGATGGTGATCTGCATGCCGGGCTCCGCGGAACGGGTGGCTCCTGAGCCGTAGCGCAGGCGAGGGTCTGTCCGCAAGCGCGCTGAGCCGCGCGAAGCGCTCGCGAGCGCGCGCGAACGACGCTAGAGGGACTCCTCCCCGTGGCGCCCTCCTCCCGCCCCGCTCCCCTCCCCTCCACCGACCCCGGCCCGGAGGCGCCGCCCGGCGGTGCCGCCGGCGGAGGTGGCCCCGCCGACAGCGGCGGCGCGCGGCGCGGCAAGCGGCGCCGTCGCGCCGTGATCGCGGCGGTCGTCGTCGTCACCGTCCTCGCGGCGGCGGTCGCCGCGCTCCTCGTGCTCGGTCCGCCCGCGGTCCGCCGGCACATCATCGCCGAGGCCCGCGCGCGCGGCGTCGCGCTGGATCCGGGCGCGATCGACCTCGGCCTCGGCGCCGTCCGCCTGCGCGGCGCGCGCTTCTCGCTCGTCGGGGTGCGCGGGCTCTCGGGCACGGTCGCGCGCGCCACGATCGAGCTGCGCGGCCTCTCGCCCGCGCGGATCGCGGCCGACGGCGTCGAGCTCACCCTCGCGGGGATCGACGCCCTGGAGGGCCTGCCGGCGTGGGCCGCCCAGCACGGCCGGCGCGCCGCGGCGCTGCCGCTCACCACGAGCCGCTTCCGCATCGGCTTCCGGGATCGCGACGGCGGACCGGAGGTGTTCGCGCTGGCCGACGGCTCGCCCCAGG
Source organism: Sorangium sp. So ce406 (assembly GCF_051474675.1). NCBI lineage: Bacteria > Pseudomonadati > Myxococcota > Polyangiales > Polyangiaceae > Sorangium > Sorangium sp. So ce406. Next base: position 6,143,510 of record NZ_CP150340.1, read on the forward strand.
GCCGCGCGGCCGGCGCGACCCCGGGCCCCGCCGCGCCGCCGCCCGGCGCGATGCTGCCCGATGCCGGCGTGCTGAAGCAGGCGCGCGTGCTGTGGGCCGGCAAGGAGATCGCGCGCACCGACGTCGCCTGGTCGATCAACGGAGACGCCATCGCGCTGGGCTTCGGCGGCGAGGACGCCCTCGCCGCGCCGCTCCGGGCCGAGCTCCGGCCGCGGCCCGCCCCGAGCGCCGCGATCGCGCTCGCGCCGACGCCGCTCTCCGCGGTCGGCGCGCTCCTCGGCGTCGACGTCGGCGCCTCGAAGATGGTCGTCTCCGGGACGCTCGAGCTGCGGCTCGCGGAGGGGGCGGACCGGACGGCGCTGTCCGAGGCGCCGCTCGAAGGCCCGATCGCGCTCACCGTGAAGGGCTTCACCCTGCCCCACCCGAAGGAGCTCGACGGGCTCCTCTTCGGCGATACCACCACCGTCAAGGCGGACGCGCGCATCTCGGCGGATCGCCAGCGCATCGCGCTCGGCGGGGTCGAGGTCGCCGCCGGCGCGCTGAAGCTCGGAGGAACGGGCACGATCCAGCGCGACGGCGCAGACGCCACGATCGGGATGGATCTCTCCGGCTCCATCCCGTGCTCGCTCCTGGCCGGCTCCGCTGCGATGTCGCACCTGACCGGCGCCGTGGGTCTGCTCGCGCGCGATCTGGTGAGCCGCACGCTCGCGGGCACCGTGGCGGTCCGGGCCCGCGTCGACGCGCGCGCGAGCCGGCTGACCGCCGCGCGCGTCACCCCGAGCGCGATCCTGCGCTGCAAGCTCCGCCTCTAGCGCGGGGCGCGTGCGCGCCTGGGACAGCGACTCGATCGAGGAGACCGCCAGGAATGCCGAAGGGCGCCGAAAACATGTAATTTTCTTCTCCTGGCGTCCTTGGCGCCCTGACGGTTCGTCTCTGTCTCCTCCTTGTGGAGCACCGCACTTGCTCGGCCCGCGCCCGCCATCAGCGACCGCATCGACCCCGCTTCACCGCCCTCGGCGGGCAGCTCCGTCCGGGTACAGCGAGGGACGATGAAGGAATACGTGGGGAGCGGGCCGCGCCGGCGACGCGGACGAAGGTCGATGTTGGTGACGAATTGACGCGACGAACCGCGATACGAAGGCGGACAACGCGGCGCGCTCGCTCGACGGGAGACCGCGGCTCTGGCACCCTGATCGATGAGGAGCCCGCAATGCGCCCTGGAGCTCTCCCGTTCGCGATCGCCGCTCGGATCGCCTCGCTTCTCGGCCTCGTGTCGCTCTTCAGCGCTGCCTGCAACGGAGATCTCGGTCTCGGCGCCGGCACGGACGACGCCTCGGGCGGCGGCGGGGCAGCGGCGACGTCGTCCACCACCTCGGTCGCCGCCGCGACATCGTCGGGTAGCGGCAGCGCAGGCGATGTCGGCGGCGCAGGCGGAGGCACGGGAGACGCAGGAGGGGAAGGCAGCGGCGGGATCCAACAAGAAGACTTCCCCCTCGACACGCAGCCCGAGGGGCCCTGCCCGCCCGACATGGTCGAGGTCGATGGATACTGCATCGACCGCTTCGAGGCGCCGAACGAGGAAGGCGCCCTGCCGCTCGTGATGGAGAGCGCGGTCTCGGCGCACGCCTGGTGCGAGGCGCGCGGCAAACGCCTCTGCACCGAGCACGAGTGGGACACGGCGTGCCAGGGGCCCGAGGGGTTCGTCTATCCGTACGGGAACATCCACGAAGCGGAGCGCTGCAACGACGACAAGACGTGGAGAGCGCCCGACGAGCGAGCGCTCAACACCTGGCCTTCCGAGGAGGCCTCGGCCGAGGTCGAGGCCCTGTACCAGGCCGAGCCGAGCGGCTCGCGCCCGGGGTGCGTGAGCGCCTTCGGGGTCTACGACATGACAGGCAACGTCGAGGAGTGGGTGGTGCGAACCAAGTACCACGTCAACGAGTATCCCCACGTCCTCAAGGGGTGTTACTGGTCCGGCTGCTTCGGCAGCGCGAAGCCGCGGTGCGGCTCGACGAACCCGGCGCACGCGGACGGGTTCCGCTTCTACGAGACCAGCTTCCGCTGCTGCCGCGACGCGCAGTGATCGGCGCCCGCGCCCGCCCGGCGCGACGAGGCGGCGCGCGCCGGCGATCGCCGGGCGACGGGCGCTCTCCAGGATCCGCTTCCCCTCGGTCGCGCCGCAGGCTAGGGCACCGGGGACGGTGCTGACCCAACCGAGAGAGCCTCGCCCCGGCCTCGACCTCTTGAAGGACGCGATCGCCGCGTTCTCCGCCAAAGGGCGCGAGCGCGCCCGCCCGGACGACCTCGACGCGCGCGACCCGGCGTTCATCGCCCGCGTGCTCCCGCTGCTCGGCCTCCTCTACGACGACTACTTCCGCTGCGAGACCGAGTTTGAAGAGGAGCTGCCCGACGGCCCGTTCCTCGCCGTCAGCAACCACAACGCGATGACGGGAATGCCGGACATGTACTGCCACATGACGGCGTACTGGCGCCGTTATGGGCCCTCGCGCCTGTCGTACGGGCTGATGCACGACCTCCCGTTCAACGTGCCGAAGGCCGGCCCCTGGCTCAACGCCTGCGGCGCCGTCGCCGCGAGCCCGGAGAACGCGCGGCGGGCGCTCGCCCGCGGCGCGGCGGTGCTGGTCTTCCCCGGCGGCGATCTCGACGCGTGCAAGCCCACCTCGGCCCAGTACACGATCCGCTTCGGCCGGCGCCGCGGCTTCGTCCGGCTCGCCATCCGCGAGGGCGTGCCGATCGTGCCGATCGTGAGCGTGGGCGCGCACCAGTCGCTCTACATCGCCACGGATGGGAGCAGGCTCGCCGAGCGGCTCCGCCTCCCGCAGCTCGCGCGCTCGAACGTCGCGCCGCTCGGCCTCGCGCTGCCGTGGGGGCTCATCGTCGGCATCCCGATCCCGCATGTCCCCCTTCCGGTGAAGATCCACACACGCGTGCTCCGCCCGCTGCACCTCGGGCTGCCGCGAGAGGCCGCGAGCGACCAGGACGAGGTCGAGCGCGCGTTCGCGCAGGTCGTCGCGCGGATGCAAGCGGGCATGGACGAGCTCCGCGCGGCGGGCAGGCACGGGCTCTTCCCGCGCGGTTGACAGGCGAACCACGGGGCGATGGCCATGCGATGGCGCCCCCGAGATCGCCCGTGGCGCCGGCCGCGCCCGGAGACGGCTTGAAGGTCGTTTGCGCTCTCGGAAAACCGGGTCCGTTCATGTAGGCTTGAACGCCAGCCGTGACCCCCGACCGCACCGCGCAGCTCCTCGCACCGGTGGCCCAGCCCGGCGAGCTCATTGCGGCCAAGTACCGCGTCGAGCGGGTCGTGGCGATCGGCGGAATGGGCGTCGTGCTCGCGGCGCGCAACGAGGATCTCGACCAGAAGGTCGCGATCAAGATCCTGCGCCAGGACGCCCTCGCGAACCAGGAGGCGGTGGCGCGCTTCCTGCGCGAGGCGCGCACCGCGGCGCGCCTCCAGGGCGAGCACGTCGCGCGCGTGTTCGACGTCGGCACCACCGAGAGCGGCGTGCCCTTCATGGTGATGGAGTTCCTGACCGGGCTCGATCTCCAGCAGGTCATCGACACCCACGGCCCGCTGCCGATCCAGGACGCTGTCGACTACGTGCTGCAGGCGCTCGAGGCGGTGGCGGAGGCGCACGCGGCCGGCGTCGTGCACCGGGACATCAAGCCTTCGAATCTGTTCCTGGCCGAGCACGCGGACGGGACACGGCACATCAAGGTCCTCGATTTCGGCATCTCGAAGGGGCAAGGGCTCGACTCGCCCGCGGAGCCGGGGCTCACGTCGACGAAGCAGGTGATGGGCTCGCCCGGGTACATGTCGCCCGAGCAGATGATGGCGCCGAGGACCGTCGACGGGCGCGCCGACGTGTGGTCGTTCGGTGTGCTGCTGTACACGCTCGTGACGGGCGAGCCGCCGTTCCAGGGCGAGACGGTCGCCGCGGTGATGGCGAACATCCTGCACCAGCCCGTGCCGCGGCTGCGCGACAAGCGCAGCGACGCGCCCGCCTCGCTGGAGCGCATCGTCACGCGCTGCCTGGAGCGCGAGGTGGGCGCGCGCTACGCGAACGTCGCCAAGCTCGCGCAGGCGCTCGAGCCGCTCGGGTCGAGCTTCGCGAAGCTCTCGACCTCGCGCATCCAGAGCGCGATCGGCGCGGCGTCGCCGGCCGGACAGACGCTGCTCAACTCGAAGGCGGCCGAGGACAGCGACAGGCTGTCCGGCGCGTCGTGGACGCACACGAGCTCGCGCCGCAGGTCGCGGCGCCGGCTGCTCGTGGCCGCCGGCGCGGCCGCGTTGCTCGCCGGCGCGGTCGGCGCGGGCGTGTGGCTGGTCGCGAGCGCGCGCGTGGTGTCGGAGGCGCCGAGCGCCGCGGCGGCGCGCGAGCGCGAGCGCGAGCCCACCGACGGCGCCGGCAGCGGCGCGCTCGCCCCGGCGCCGCCCGCGCCTGCGGCGGAGACCGCCGCGACCGTGGCCTCCGGCGCGGCGGCCCCCGCCGCGGCCGTGGCCTCCGGCGCGGCGGCCCCCGCCGCGGCGAGCCCCGCGTCGCCGCCGACCGCCGCGCCGAGCGCGTCTCCCGCCGGCGACGCGGCGCCCAGCGCCCGCCCGAAGGCCACCGCGTCCGGAGCGCCGCCCAAGGCCGGCCTCCCGCCGAAACCACCGACGTCGACCAGCGAGGACGAGATGCTGAGGAGCCGACATTGAGACCGTCACGAGCGCGATACGCGGGCGCATGGCTCGCGCTGCTCTCCGGGATGAGCCTGACCTCGCCGCTGTGGGCCCAGACGACCCCGGCCGACAAGGCGCTTGCCGAGGGGTTGTTCCAGGACGGCAAGAAGCTCATGGATGAGGGCAAGCTCCAGGAAGCGTGCCCCAAGCTCGCCGAGAGCCAGCGCGTGGACCCCACGGTGGGGACGCTGCTCAACCTGGCTGTCTGCCACGAGAAGGAGGGCAAGACGGCGAGCGCGTGGGCCGAGTTCAAGGAGGCGTCCGCGCTCGCGGCGAGCGCGGGGCAGCAGGATCGCGCCCAGTTCGCGGCCAAGCGCGGATCCGAGCTCGAGGCCCGCCTGACGCGCCTCGTGCTGGAGGTGGCGCAGGCGGCGCCGGGGATGGCGATCACGCTGAATGGCAAGGACCTCAGCGCGACCGCGGCCACGGGCTCGGGCATCCCGGTCGATCCGGGCACGGCGGCGATCGAGGCCAGGGCGCCGGGCAAGCAGCCCTGGTCGCAGCAGGTGACGCTCGAGCCCGGGCCGAGCACGACGCGGGTGACCATCCCCCCGCTCGCGGACGTCGCCGCCCCCGAGCCGGCGAAGGCGGCTCCCCCTGCCCCGCCGCAGCCTGCGCCGCAGGCTCACCCGGACGCCGCGAGCTCCGGCGCGAGCGGCGGGGGCGGCCCGATGCGCACGCTGGGCTTCGTGGCCGGCGGCGTCGGGCTCGCCGGGATCGGCGTGGGCGCGGTGTTCGGGGTCCTGACGATGCAGAAGGCCAGCGACGTCGAGGCGGGCTGCAGCGGCAACTTCCGCTGCAGCCGGGCGGACGTCGATCTGAACGAGAGCGCTCAGACGACCGCGATGGTGTCGAACATCGCGATCGGCGCCGGGCTGGCGTGCGTCGGGGCCGGCGTCGCGATGGTGCTGATGTCCCGGTCGCCGGAGAAGGCGGCCGCGGGCGAGCGCGTGTGGGTCGCGCCCAGCGTCGCTTCGGACGGGGGGCGCCTGACGCTCGGAGGCCAGTGGTGATGCGAAGCTCGAAGGGTTCTGCCATGACACTCGCGCTCGGGATCGCCGCGCTCGCGCCGGGCCTCCAGGGCTGCGCGCAGATCGCGGGGCTCGACGATCGCGAGGTCACCCCGCTGATCCCGATCGCCGAGGGGCAGGCGGGGCCGCGCGCCATCGCGCTCGACGAGGAGGCGATCTACTGGGCGAACGAGCGGAGCGACGGGGCGCAGGGGAGCGCCAAGGGCGGCGCGCTGCGGATGCAGATCAAGGATGACCGGGCGGTCATCGACCTGCTCGAGCCGTCCGTCGAGTCGCCCGAGGCCATCGCGGTGGACGCGACGCACATCTACTGGTCGAGCACCGACAGCACCCGTGCCGAAGAGAGCTGCCAGGGCAAGGACACGGACCGTGACAAGCTGCTGAGGATGCCGAAGGACGCGAAGCTCCCCGCCCCGCCGGTCACCGACGAGACGACCCTCTGGGTAGGCTGCGGCAGGATCAGCGCCATCGCGCTCGGCGACGACCGGGTCTATGGCGCGCGGCCCAAGGGCCATCGCATCACCTGGTCCAGGAAGGACGACACCGACAACGACAATTACCCGACGGGGGTCACGTCCCCGACCGGGGCGCCCGCCGGCGTCGCTGCGGACGGGGACATCGTCTATTTCACCGACCAGAGCACGGGAGAGATCTTCGTCGACGACACGGGCAATGAGGAGAAAGAGACGGTTCTCCTCGATGAGCTCACGATGCCGGGCCTGATCGTGGTGGACGAGGCCAACCTCTACTGGCTCACGCAGGACGGCGTCCTGCGGTATCCGCGGAGCGCGTCGACGGGAGAAGCGCCGGTGACCCTCCTTGATGGGCTGTCGAGCGTCCCCACGGGGATCGCCGCCCACGGAGACTACGTCTACGTCACGGTCAGGGACGCGGGGAGCGTCTACCGGATCCGCAAGGACGGGAGCGTCGAGCCGGAGGAGATCGCGTCGGCCCAGGGGGGCCCGACGGGCATCGCCGCGGACAGGTCGGGCGTCTACTGGACGAACAGCGATTCCGGACAGATCGTCCGGTTCAACGACGAGTGACGCGCAGCCGCGCGGCGGCTCGCCCGACAGCGCCTAATCGATCTGCAGGTGGTAGTGGGGCGGCCGCGACTCCTCGAGCGCGAGCACGCCGCCGACCTCCTCGACGCCATCGAGAAAGGCGCGCTTCTCGGACGGCGTCATGTCCCGGTTCCGGACGTCGACCGCGCCCTCGCGGAGGTGCGCCGAGATGAACACGCCGCGGTCGATCTGGGCGCGGATCACGTGCTCGAGCGCCTCGATCAGCGCCTCGGGAGGCTGGTCGGTCGACAGGCCCTCCTCGTAGGCGCTCTTGATCTCGCGCGCCGCCGCCTTGTCCTTGTAGAGGCCGAGGACGTCGGCGCCGTGCAGGAAGAGCTCGTGCATCGCCTCGGCCTGCCGCGCCGGGTCGCGCGTGCCGCTCGTGACAACGAGCTCTTTCCCGGTCCGCCGGAAGTAGGCGTCGGCGATCTCCGCGATCTTCTCCTCGACGGCGGGCGCGAGGGCGACGCCGGGCAGGAGCGCGTAGCGGCGCTCCTCGTCCGGATCCGCCGACGTCGCGCGCCGCGAGGCAGCGCTCGCCGGCGGGGCGTCCTCGGCCGGCTCGCCCTCGTCGCTCTCCGGGACCTGCAGCGAGAGCACCCTCGCCGCGGGGCCATCGGGCACCCAGAAGTTGAGCCCGACCTGCTCGCCGGAGGCGCGGGCGGCCGCGGGCGCGCTTCGCGGCGCGGTGTGCCCGGGCTCCGGGGCGACGCGGGAGACGCAACCTCCCGCGACGAGGGCGAGGACGAGGAAGGCGGCGCGGCGGGCGCGCCGGTGGACGGAGGGGCGCGAGCGGAGCTTGCAGACCACGGGCGTCTCCTACTTCGTGATCGTGAACGAGGCGCGCGCGAGCTCCTTGCCCGCGGCGTCGCTGACCATCACCGACCAGAGCCCCGCCGCGCGCGCCTTGCGCGTGGCCGCCCACGTGCGGAAGCGCCGCTGCGCGCCGACCGCGAGGGGGATGCGCAGCGGCGCGCTGCCGTCGGGCGGCGCGAAGGTGACGCTGATCTCCGAGGCGGCGCGGTCCTTGTTCGCGAGCTCGACGAAGGCGTAGATGCGGTCGATCTCCGCGCTGGCGAACGAGGTCGCCGGCTCGAGCGGCTCGCGGTCGGCGATGCCCTTCGAGACGACGAGCCGCACCACGTGGAGCTCGGGCGCCGCGGCAGCGCGCTCTTCAGCGCCGCCGCCCTGCGCCACGCGGCCCGCGCCGTCAGCGACCGACCCCGACCGGCGGCGCCGCTCCCGCGCCGCGCCGCGGGCCGACGCCGACGCGCCCGCCCTGTCGATGTTGCGTGCGTCGCTGCGGCCCTCCTCCGCGGTCTCCGGCGCGTCGCCCTGCGGCGCGGCCGCGCTCGCCTGCCCCTCGGCGTCGCCGCCCGGCGTCGCCTGGGCCAGGCGGCTCAGCGCGGGGGGCTCTTCCCGGGCGATCCGCTCGATGGCGTCGCGCGGGTCGCTGCAGCCGAGCCAGCCGAGCGCCCCCCCGCCGAGAGCGGCAGCCGCGAGCGCAAGGACCAAGGTTTTCCGCGTCGTTCCCCGGGTGTCCACACCGACGAGGTGCCACGATTCAGCGGAGGGGGCGAAAAAACGGCAACCCAGCAGCCGGGGCGCATGCCGCCCGCGCCGGCCTCACGGCGCGTCGTGCTCGCGCTGGCCGGACGGTACGTGTCGCCCGCGATCGTCACGCGGCGGGGTCAGGCGCTGATCGGCGCGAAGCGGGCGCGGCGCCCGGAGCCGGGCAGGACCCGGGCTGCGACGCCTCTGGTCAACGCTTCGGACGGGACCAGCGCGGACTGTTTACCAGCTCACTTTCTTTTGCAGGACCGAAGTTCGAGATCGCGCTGTCCTCGATCATCAGGATGAGCAGCCCTCCGCTCGCGCCTCGTGCCGTCGTCGCCCGGGATGCCTGACTTGTCTCCCGTGGCGCGTGGAACGAGCTCTCCGCTGCGATCTGCTTCATCTCGGGCTCCTTGCAACACTTCAGTCCGGCTGTCACGCCCCGGCTGGGTGGCTGGCCTGCACTTCCGTGCACCACGTCCGGGGTCGAAAACTGGCCTGGGCGCGAATGCGCCGATGGTCGCAGAATAATCCCGACGTCGACTGAAAATCATCAGGAAAGAAAGTTGGCCCAACGATTTCTGTCCGGCGCCGGCTTTACCGCTTCCCTTCAGGCGTCCGCCGCGTGTGAGCGGAGCGCTTCAGCGGCGGCCGAAGCCGGAGAGCTGGCGGCCTGCGGCCACCACCTCATCGCAGTCGACGCAGCGCAAGGTGCCGTCGACCAGCTCCATGCTGCCCAGGCTGCCGCACTCGGGACAGCGGTTGGAGAGCTGGTGCTTGCTCTCCTCGCAGAGCCGGTTGTTCTCCGCCTCGGCCTCCGCCTCGGTGCGGAATATCTCGGCCGGCGTGCGCACGTCGCGCTTTCGGTCGTCCATGGCGCGCAACGTACCACGGGCGCGGAGCCCCCCGCGAGCGGCGACCGGGCCGACGCGGCGGTGCGCGCGGCGTGACGGTCGACGAAGGCGCGCTCGCGCAGCCCACGAGGCCGCGCTCGCGCAGCCGCGCCGCCGTCTCGCCGCCGTCTATCGGACCGACTCGAGCAGACGCTGGAACGCCGAGCGCGCCGACTGCACCGTCTCGTCCGGACCGACCATCCTGAAGAACCAGTTTCCGCGATCGGGCGTCCTCACGGCCGCGCCGAGGAGCCGGTAACCGTCCTTCACCATCTCCACGGGCGCGCGCCTGCCGGCCCCCGTCTTCGGCCCGAGCGCGATCGTGTAGGTGCCGACGACGTCGACCGTCTCGACCGGCACGCCGCGGACATCGAACGACGCTCGCCTGGCCTTCGCCCCGACGTCCCCGTCGAACTGCGCGAACCACCCCTTGAAGTTCGCCTCGACGTCTCCGTTGCTGCCCAGGCCGAACCAGAGGACCTGCACCTCGACGTCCTCCTTGTCGTTCGCCACGCGCGGCACCTTGTAGAGGGCCTTGCGCGGGCCGACGCGCGGCACATCGAGCGCCGACCAGGCCGCCGGGACATCCCACGCGAGCGGCGCGACGACCGGCCCGCCGGAGACCGCCGGCGGCGGCTCGGGCTCGGGCTCCGCCACGGTCCGCGAGCAGGCCGGGACCACGAGCGCCAGGATCGCTGCGAGAGCGAGCGAGGCTGAACGTGGGAGCATGGTCCCGGTTCTACCACCGCGCCCTCCATCGAGGCGCAGCAATTCGATATCGCGGCCGGCGCGAAAGAGCGATCCTCGCTCGGGCCGCGACCCGCGGGACAGCGACCCCGAAGGAGCGCGGAGGCAGAGGGCGGCGGGGCAGCGACGACCAGCGTGCTCCGCGCTTCCGCGCTCGGCGCGACACGGCGCCCAGAGGCGGTCGCCGGAGCGGCCCGACGGCGAGCGGGACGCGAGATCGGGTGTAAGCCGTGGGCCCGGCTCGCACGTAGAAGAGACGCCCCGGTCAGGGAGAGGAGACGGCGCGCATGGAGCAGATCGGCGAGTACCTCGTTCGACGCCTCGTCGGTGAGGGGGGGATGGGCAAGGTCTACGAGGGCGAGGAGCGCCTGTCGCGCCGGCGCGTCGCGCTGAAGGTGCTCCGCCCGGAGCTCGCCCGGAGCGAGCAGGGACGGCGGCTCTTCCTGAACGAGATGCAGATCCTCGCGCACCTCGAGCACCCGAACATCGTCCGGAGCCTCGCCAGCATCGAGGCCTCCGGCGAGCTCGTGATGGTGCTCGAGTACCTGGACGGCCAGACGCTGCGCGCGGCGCTCGGCGCCGCCGGCCGCCTGCCCTGGCCGGACGCGGTGCGGATCGCGGCCAGCGTGGCGAGCGCGCTCGCCGCCGCCCACGGGCAGGAGCCGCCGGTGATCCACCGCGATCTCAAGCCCGAGAACATCATGGTGCTGAACGACGGCAGCGTGAAGGTGATGGACTTCGGGATCGCCAAGGTCGTGGAGGCGATGAACCAGACCAACACGCAGAGCGTCGGCACCCTGCAGTACATGAGCCCGGAGCAGATCGACGCGCGGTCCATCGATCACCGATCGGACCTGTACTGCCTCGGGCTCATCCTGTACGAGGCGCTCTCGGGGCGCCCGCCGTTCCAGTCCGCCTCGCCGCGGGAGCTGCTCAACCTCCAGTGCACGGCAGAGCCGCCGCCGCTCGACGACGACGTGCGGCGCGGCCTGCCCCGCGGCGTCGAGCAGCTCCTCTTCCAGCTCCTCGAGAAGGCTCCCGAGGATCGACCGTACCTCGCGCAGGACATCGTGGACCGGCTGGAGCCGTTCCAGACGGCGGCGAGCGCGCCGCGCACCGCCGGGAGCGGCGAGCGCGCGGCGACGGCGAGCGCGCCGCAGCGCACCGGAGACCAGGGGCGCGCCAGCGCGCCGCAGCGCACCGGAGACCAGGGGCGCGCCAGCGCGCCGCAGCGCACCGGAGACCAGGGGCGCGCCAGCGCGCCGGGCGCTGCGCGCGACGCGGAGGGTACGGGCGCGCCCCGCGCCGACACGATCGCGCTCGTCGAGCAGATCGACAGGACGCGCGACGTGCCGGCCCGGATCGCGATCGCGATCATCGTGGCGCTGTCGGCGCTCGCGGGCCTCGGGACCTACGCGCTGCGCTCGGCGAACGGCGCGCCGGAGCCGCCCGACAGCGTCGCGGCGCCGGCCCCGCCGGTGGGGGCGCGGTGAGACGCGCGTCGCCGGAGCAGGCGGGCTACACGGAAGGCGCGCCGCTGCCGGCCATCGGGTGCGCCGCGCGATGGCGCTGCGGGGCAGCAGAGGAGCTGTGGCGGATCGGCGCGGCGGACCAGGGCGGGCCGGCAGGGCCGGAGCGCGAGGCCGTGGCGGCGCGCCTGCTGTCGCTCGGCAGCGCGGGCATCGGCGGCTTCATCGACGGCGGCGTGGCCGCGCCGGCCGAGGGCGAGGGCGCCGCGGCGGCGCGCCCGGACGGCGCGCGCGTCTGGCTGGTGCGCAGGCTCGCGGGCGCCTCCCTGTCGGATCGGATGCGCGCGCGGCGCGGGCCCGTTCCGTTCGAGGAGGCGCTCCGGCTCGCCATCGCGATCGCCCGCGCGCTGGCCGCCTGCGAGCGCGCCAGCCTGTTCCCCGGGCCGCTCACGCCCGACGCGGTCCTCGTGGACGACGCTGGCCAGGTGACGCTGCCCGCGGGCGCGCTCGTCGCCGCGCTCGTCGGGGGCCAGGCGGGCCGCGGCGCCGCCTCGGAGCCGCGCGCCGAGGGAGCGCGCGCGTCGTCGGCGATCCCGCCGCTCTGGACGCCGCCAGCACAGGCCGACGGCGCGCTCTGGGACAGCGCCGCGAACCGCTACGCGCTCGGCCTCGTGCTCTACCGCCTGCTCGCGGGGGAGCACCCGTTCGCGGGCGCCGGCCTGCGGCACGCGCTCGGCGAGGCCGCGCACCGCGAGCCCCCGCCGTTCGTCGAGAGCGTCGCGGCCTCGCTGCCCGCCGGCCTGCAGGGCCACGTCCTGCGGCTGCTCCACCCGGATCCCGCGCGGCGGCCGTCGCGCGCCGACGCGATCGCGGACGCGCTGGGGGGGTTCCTCGACGAGCACCCGCCGGCGCGGGCGACGCACGCCGCGCGGACTTCCGGGCGCGCGGCCGCGTCGACCGAGGATGCATCTGCCGCCGCGCGGGCGGAGGCCAGGACCGCCGCGCCGGAGGAGGCCAGGACCGCCGCGCCGGAGGAGGCCAGGACCGCCGCGCCGGAGGAGGCCAGGACCGCCGCCGCGCCGCGCGGGCGCGAGCCCGGGGTCGAGGCGCGCGCTCGCCGCCCGTCACGCGGACGCCACGAGCGCGGCGGCGCGGCGGCGCGGCTGTGGCAGCTCGCGCCGCTCGGGGCCGGCGCGCTCGTCGCGACGGCAGCGCTCGCGCTCGCGCGGGGCGCCCCCGAGCGGGCCGCGCCGCGGACGGTCGCCGTGGCGCCGGTCGCGCCGCTCGCGCAGCAGGAGACGGCGGCGGAGGACTGCGCCGCGTGCCACGGCCGCCAGGCCGCGGAGTGGCGCCGCTCGGTCATGGCGCACTCGGTGAAGAGCCCGCTCTTCAACGCGCTGGAGAGCCTCATCGAGGAGCAGGTCGGGCGCGACGCCGACTGCCCGCACGGCGCGGGCATCCTCCGCAAGGCCGATCCAGCGCGCGCGTGCCGCGACCGGGGCAGCGGCGTCACGGTGACCGGCTCGGGCGGCGAGCACTGGTGCGTCAACTGCCACAGCCCGGCGGAGAACCTCGACGCTGCGATGCCCGCGTGGGACGGCCGCCCCGGCGGCGATCCTCGCGCGCGCCTGCCCGTGCGCGACCTCCTCACGCGCCGCGGCCTGGAGGGGATCTCCTGCGGCTTCTGCCATCAGGTGCACGGCCCCGTCGGCCCGCGCGGGCGCCCCGGCTACCAGGGCAACCCGACGTGGACGTCGTTCGTGACGGGCGCCGTCTTCCCGGCGCGCCCGGAGGACGCGCGGGGCCTGCTCGGCATCGCGAACAGCGGCTACGATCTCCGCCCGGAGGAGCTCCTGCTCACCGCAGGCCAGCGCGCGGATGGGCGCGCGGGGAGGTCTTCAGCGGGCGCGGCGAGCGCCGATGACCCCGTCGTGCACGGGAGGCCGTCGGCGAGCGCGAAGGCCTACCTGCGATCGAGCGAGTTCTGCGGCGCGTGCCACGACGTGCGCCTCTTCGGCACCGACAGCCTCGCGGCGTCGCGGGGCGAGCACTTCAAGCGCCTGCGCAACGCCTACACCGAGTGGTCGGACTGGGCGCGATCCGAGGAGCGCGCGGGCCGCCGCGCGGCCACCTGCCAGGACTGCCACATGAGCACCTATCCGGGTGTCTGCGAGGCGGCTCCCGCGTCGGGCTCCGCGCAGCCGCGGGCGGGCGATCCCGAGTGCCCGCCCGGAACGCGCTTCTCCCCCCGCCCGCCGGGGTCGCGGCCGCGGGGGCGCGTCGCGGATCACTCCACCGCTCCGGCGGACGTCGTGACCCACTACTTCTCCGGCGTGGATGTGCCGCTGTCGGGCGAGTTCCCCGAGGCGCTCGTCGATGAGCCGTCGCTCGACGTGCACGGCATCCCCGCGAGCGCCCGGCGCCGCCGCGATCTGCTCCTCCGCCACACGTTTCGCTTCGATCTCGGCGCTCCGCGGCGCGCGGGGGCGGCCGGAGAGCGCGTCGAGATCCCGATGGAAATCGAGAACATCGGCGCCGGGCACAAGGTGCCGGCCGGCTTCAGCCAGGAGCGCGAGATCTGGGTCCACCTCGTGGTCAGGGATGGTGGCGGGCGGGTGCTCTACGAGGTCGGCCGGGTCGACCGCGCCGAGGAGGACCTGAGAGACAAGGTGTTCGCCCGGGTGACGACCGATCCGGACGCGAACCATCCGCTCCGGGGGGCGGGCGCGCAAGGAGGGTTGTTCGGCGCCGACGTGCGCGACGGACCGGATGTCCCTCTGTGGAATCCACCTCCACGGCTCGGCGGGACGTCGTTCCGCGGACGCGGGCTCATCAACTTCCAGAACGGGTTTCTGCGCTGCGTCCGCTGCATCGGCGTCGTGGCCGCCGACGGCAGCTGCCAGCCCGGGCCCGGCCAGGGGCTGCACCACGCCGATCGGTTCGAGGACGGCGACTACGACGTTGACACCGGAGCGTGCGGCTCGAACCTCACCGGCCACAACGCCTTTCTGGAGACCTATTTTCCGGTCGGCGCGCTGGACGCGAGCCGCGGAGTCGTCAAGGGGCCGGACGCGATCATCGACACGCGCTCCGTGCCGCCCGGCGTGCCGATCCGGTACACGTACGATCTCCCGGCCGGCAACCGGCGCGGCCCGCTCCGGGCCGAGGCGAGGCTGCTCTTCCGGGCGTTTCCGCCCTTCCTGATCCGCGCTTTCGCCGCCTACGAGCGCGAGCAGGCGCGGCGCGGCCTCAGGCCGACCGGCCCGCTGGTCACCGAGTCGATGCTCGCGCGCCTCGAGATCGTCGAGCTCGCGCGGGCCGAGGTCGAGATCCCCTGAGCCGAGGAGGCCATCGCGATGGAGCGACCAGAGAGACAGGCCTGCCGATGGGCCGGCGGACAAAAAGGGGCGAGCCCCTACCCCGGCCCGCGGGGTAAGGGCTTCGCTGGTCAGGAGCTGAAACGCTCAGCTCGCGGTGTTCATGAGGCGCGTGCCCGGCGATCAGGGAGGGGGCGGGGGCGGCTCGGTCGAGAGCGGCGCCATCAGCTTGAACGGCCTGCCGATCCGGTAGGGCCGGTTCGACGGCGAGTAGTAGCTCGTCATCGACGACGTGACGCTCCACGTGTAGCCGAGCAGGATGCCCGTGAGCGAGTCGGTGTACACGCGGATAAAGCCCTCCCCGATGCCCGGGGTCATGGAGCCGTCACTGCAGTCCCCGCTCCAACGGCTGTCCTTGTACGCCTCGTTGCACCCGTGCGCCGTCTCCGTCGAGTCCACGATCGGCACGGCGTACTGCTTCGTCCCCGAGTAACGCGGGTTGACCTGCGGCAGGATCTCCCTCGGCGCGCCCGTGATGATGACGGTGTGGCCGGCGTACCCCTTTGGCATGCCTGTCACTGGATCGATCACTGGCATGCCTGTCACTGGATCGATCTCGAGCTTCTTGTCGATGACGAGAATATCGCCCTGCTGGATGTCGATCGCCCGGGTGACGCGGCGGAAGAAAGTCTCCCGCGCAGGAGGGGGCGCGCCGAGCGCCGGACTGGCGTTGATCTTGTCGAAGTACTCTTCCGACGTGGGGCTGTACTTTTGCCAATGCCGCTTGATGTCGTCCCGGGTGTACCCCATCGACTTCTGCAGCGTCAGCGTGAAGAGGCACGCGCCCTTGGTCATGGAGGCCCAGGCCCCCATGCCTTCCCCGGGCACGGCGCTGCCGTCGAGCGCCGGCGCGGGCTCCGACTCCCAGTTCATGTAACACGGGTCGGTCCCGGACAGGTTCCTGTCCGGGGTCGTGTGGTCGAGGAACTCGAGGGCCCAATCCGCGTGGTCCTTGGCGCTCGCGGACGCCGAACCGAGCGTGATCAAGGACGCGGCAGCCAGGGATGCAACAGCCAAACTCGTCGTGCGCCTACTCATACATCTACCTCGTTGATTTCGAATGACATTGCATGTGCACTCTGGAACAGATGCTAGTCATTTCATGCCGAACCATCAAACGAACCCTGGCGCCGAAGATGCCGAGTCTAGCAGGATGGATATTCCCTATAATCGGCTTGGGTGTCAAGGCTTTTTCGGGACGTTCTTCCTTTTTTTACGCCTCTTCAGCGTCGAACGTGACGTAAGACCATGTCGTCCCACAAGATATCTGATGCGCGATGGTATGAAGCGACGGTGTCCGGCGCCATGACACGGCCTCCTCCTACCGCTCCTGCTGACCTCGCCCCGCGGCGCGGATCGCGCGGCGATCGCGCCGCGGGACGAGGTCTACCAGCGCGGTCCTCCGCGCTCGGCGGCGGGGAGCCGCGCTGATGCCCTCATCGGACCACACGCGCGGCGACGCGCGCGTCGCGGGATCGGACCGCCCCCGCGCATGGCCGCCGGGGGTGTTCGACGCGCCGCTGCTGCGAGGGCTCGACGAGCGCGCCCGGCGCGAGATCGCCGAGGCGGGGCGGCTCCGCGCGCTGGCGCCGGACGAGGTCGCCTATCGCGCCGGCGACACGGGCGACGCCTTCTTCGTCGTGGCGTCCGGGCGCGTCGCGCTGCGCGCGACACGCCGCGGAGATGATCGCGAAACCGAGGTGCGCACCGCCGCTGTGGGCGATGTCCTCGGCGAGGAGGCGGTCGTGGGGATGTCGCGCAGGACCACCGCAGTCGCGCTCGCCGAGAGTGTGCTCGCGGAGATCCCCGTCCACCTGTTCCGCCGCGCCGCCGGGCGCTCCGGAAAGGCCCAGATGGCCGAGAAGCTCGAGCGCGCGCTGCGGAGGAGCGCGACGCGCGATCTCCTCGGCACCCTCGCCTTCACGCGTGATCTCGACCCGGAAGACATCGAGGCACTTCTTGACGCAGTGAGTCATCGACGCTTCGAGCGCGGTCAGACCATCTATCGCGCCGGCGACCCGGCCGCGGAGCTGTGGCTCATCGCCGAGGGGATGGTGCAGATCCAGACCGAGGACGGAGATCGGATTCATGTGCGCGCGTACCTCACCCGAGGTGACTTCTTCGGGGACGTCGAGCTCGACGAGGGACGGAGTCGGGCGGCTAGCGCCGTGGCGAGCGGCGCCGCGAGGCTCCTTTCGGTGCCCGCGAAGACGTTCGCCGCCCTGGCGCGGAAGCAGCCTGATCTGATCCCCCGACTCCGGCGCATCACCGGCGAGCAGCACGCCGCCCAGGAGGCGATCGTCGCCGGCCAGGCGCGCAATCACACAGCGCACGTCTTCAGGGACCTCTATCGCCTGCAGGTCGCGCGGTCGCTCCTGGTCATCGACCTGGAGACGTGCGCCCGATGCGGGCACTGCGCGTGGTCGTGCGCCGATGTGCACGGGGTTTCGCGGCTCGTCCGCCGCGGGGACAAGGTGCTCGCGCGGGTCGACGACGCGCCGCCGGCCGCGGGGCAGGAGGCGCCGCGGAGCCTCCTCTTGCCGAACTCCTGCCAGCACTGCGAGAGCCCGGCGTGCATGATCGAGTGTCCCACCGGCGCCATCGGCAAGGACACCGGAGGCGAGGTGTTCATCCGGGACGCGCTCTGCACGGGCTGCGGCGCCTGCGCCAAGGCGTGCCCCTGGGAGAACATCGCCATGGCGCCGCGGCCCGCGGACGCGCCGCGCCCGGGCGACGCGGGCTCCCCGGACATCGCGGTCAAGTGCGATCTCTGCCGCGATCACGACGGGCCGGCGTGCGTGAAGGCCTGCCCCACGGGCTCGATCTTCCGCGTCAACCCGGCGGAGGAGATCGCCGACGTGCGCGATCTGCTCGGCGGGGCGCGGCGCGAGCAGGAGCGTGCCGGCGCGGGACGGAGCGACGCGGCGCTGCTCGCCGGGAGCGCGCTCGCGGCGGCGGGGCTCGGCGCGGCGGGGATCGCGGCGCACGCGCGCGGCGACGCGCGGCCGGGCGACGGAGCCGCCTGGTCGGCGGGCGTCGCCGCCGCGGTGGGTATGGCGCTGCTCCTGCTCTACGCGGTCCCGAAGCGCGCCGGGAAGTGGGTGTGGATTCGGTCCAGGCGGCGCGGCAGGGAGGCAAAGGAGCGCGGCGACGCCGCGGCCGAGGAGCGCGACGACGGCGGGCCCGTGAGGAGCCGGCTGCGGCCGCACCTGTCCGGGCACCTCGCGATGGGCCTCGTCACGGCCGGCCTCGCGCTCGCGCACGCGCCGTGGCCGCGGTCCGGCCGCCCGACGCTCGGCGCGGCGCTGCACCTCGCCTTCTGGGCCACCGCCGCGGCGGGCGCGTTCACGGCGGTCGCCTACCGGCTCGCGCCGCGGCGCCTCGCCCGGATCGAGCGCACCGCGGCGCTCCCCGAGGACTTCGCCGCCGCCCGCCGCGAGCTCCTCGACCGCTTCTACCGCGGGGTGAGCGGGCGCAGCGATCTGGTCAAGAAGATCGTCGAGAAGATCCTCGTGCCCTACGTGCAGAGCCCCCTCGGCCCGCTCGCGCTCGTCGCCTCGGGGCGCGGGCTGCGCGAGGAGGAGCGCGCGCTGCGCGCCCGCATCGACGAGGTCCTCGAAGGGCGCGGCGCGGAGCGCCTCGCCGGCCTGGCCGAGCTCATCCGGCTCGCCGTCGAGCTGCGCGCGCTCCCGGCCCAGCGCGCGCTCCTCGCCGCGCTCCGCGGAGGGCTGCCGGCGCACATCGTCACCTTCGGCGTCGCCATCGCGTTGCTCGTGCTTCACGCGATCACGGCGGTCAGCGTGCCCCGATGAGCGCGCGCACGCCGACCCACACGACCGCAGCCGCGCCGCGCGGCGGAACACCGGCGGCGCGCCGGAATCGCTATGAAATCGTTGCGGGGCACGGCATTTCTTTGTGCCTCCTGCGCCTCGCAGCGCGCGGCGCCGCGCGCGTGGGGGGACCTCACACGTGCGCTGCGACCGCGTTTCTCGCAGCCGTGAGCGCGCCGGCGAGAGGCCTGGACTTTGCCTTCTGCGCCCAGGTACAATTTTCTCGTCAGCACCCCAGTGGAAGGTAGAGAAGCCGATGGCTGGTCCCTCGACCAAGTGGATGGGAGCGCTCTCCCGATCAGGCTCCGCCGAGGCGTGGGCGCCGAGAGCGCTGCTGCTCGTCACGCTGCTCACGGCGTCGGCGCTGATCGCCGGAGCGTGCAGCGGAGACGACAGCGGCCTTCAGGGGCCCAACGACGGGGCGAGCGGGCCCGACGCGGGGACGGGCCCGGACTCGGGCCAAGGCGACCCGTGCGAGGACGGCGAAGAGGTGGAGTGTCACGTCACCGTCGGTGATCACGAAGGCGTGCTGACGTGCCTGGACGGCGTTCGGCGCTGCGAGGACGGGCGTTACGGGAGCTGCCAGGGGTCGATGACGATGCGGCGGTCTCCGTTCGGGGCGGCGCCTCAGGGGAGCGGCGAGAGCGGGTATCGCCCGTTCGCCAACTCCGAGGCTTCCGACGGGGGCCTGTGCGCGACCAACCCGTGCGACCCGACGTGCCAGTCGTTCGAGGAGCTGCCGGACGGAGGCCCCATCGACCTCTCGACCACGGGCACGACGTACACGTGGTCGGTCGGGGACATCAACGAGCTGCCCCAGACCGTGGCACGGCAGGGCACGCACCAGCCGTGCACGACCGCCGAAGACTGCCAGTTCGATCAGTACTGCGACAACCCCGCCCGCGCCGCGTGCGGCCACAGTCCGTGCGCGACCGGCTCCGCGCTGCTGTCGAGCTGCAGCGGCTGCGTCACGAAGGTCTGCGACGCGAACCCGAGCTGCTGCAAGCAGACGATAATACCCGCGGACTGCGGGCATGACGCCTGTCAAGCGTACAACGGCCCGGCGACCAACATGACCCCGACCTGCGGTGACCCGTGCATCGCGAGCATCTGCGCCGCCCGTCCCCAGTGCTGCGAGATCACCTGCGAGACGGACGCGGATTGCGTGACCCTCGTGGGAGCGGGCAGCATCTGCGTCGACCCGGGCCTCTGCCTCCCGCCCCCGCCCGGCACCTCGACCTCGTGTCCCACGGGAACCGCCTTCGACTCGATCACCGGCGCATGCACGGGGCACTGGAACCCGACGTGCGTGGGCCTCGTTCCTAGCCAGTGCGGTAAGACATGCCCCACGACGACCCCGACGTGGGGCGCCGCCTGCGTGACCCTGGCCGAGCAGCTGTGCGGCGCCGACTGCGAAGATGCGCCCACTGCGACGTGCGCGCACGACGAGTGTTACGCCGGGCCGCCGCTGAACGCGGCGCAGTGCGGCGCATGCGTCAGCACGGTCTGCGCGAGCATGTCGAGCTGCTGCACGGCGGAGTGGACCGATCAGTGCGTCGAGCTCGCGAAGAGCCTCTGCGGCGCGGACTGCCCGCAGCAGGGCGTCTGCAGGTCCTACGCGCCCAACGAGACGAACCCGGCGTGCCCCGGCGTGGATCTGACGCTCGGCGTGCCCTGCGGCGGGACGATCCCGGTCTGCAACCGCGGCAACACGCCCGCCCCCGCGGGCATCGAGATCCACAGGTATCCAGCCGGCGCCGGACAGCTCCCCTCCTCGGCCCCGGGAAGGATCGCGGACGCGTGCGACCCGACCGGCGGCACCGTTGCCTGCACGACGGCCCAGCCGATCGCCCCGGGCGAGTGCATCAGCGTGGCCGGTTGCACCGGCCTCACCGACGGCATGGAGCTCATCGTCAACCCCAACGACCAGGTCGCCGAGTGCCAGTGCGCCAACAACGGCAGCATCCATCAATCGGCCATGTGCGAGTCGCCGGGGTGCATCGCCACGGCCAGCGTGTCGCTCATCAGGCCGGTGACCCTGTTCGTGGCGCTCGATCGATCCACCTCGATGGGCGGGTCGAACGCCGCGACGCGCTGGACACCGGCGACCAACGCGCTCAAGGCGTTCTTCAGGGATCCGGCGTCGGCCGGGCTCGGCATCGCCTTCAGGTTCTGGCCGCACAACAACCCGGGCTGGTGCAACGACGGCCCCTGCCCGGGCCCGGGCGGCGGCGGCTGCGCGCTGCCGCTCGTGCCGTTCAATGGCGCCCCGGCCGATCGGCTGATGGAGGAGTCCGCGGCGATGGGGGATCAGCAGGAGCTCAAGCTCGACCAGGCGTTCATCAACTTCAACACCCCCAACGGCGATACGCCGATGTACCCGGCGCTCGACGGCGCCACGACCTGGGCGATCAACTACAAGAACGCCCATCCCGAGGAGGAGGTCGCGGTCGTCCTCGTCACCGACGGCATCCCGTCGCACTGCAACACCGTCCCCAACGACATCGGGGAGCTGGCGCGCCGCGCCTTCCAGAACTTCGGCGTCCGCGTGCACGCCGTGGGGTTCGGCAACTCCAACTCGGAGATCATCAACCTCATCGCGGCCCAGGGCGGCGGACAGGCGTACAACCTCCTCGCCGGATCGGTCCAGGGCGGCCTCCTCAACGCGCTCGTCTCGATCCGCGGCCAGGCGCTGCCGTGCGACGTCACGGTCCCTCTCGCGGGCGTCGCGGACCCGGCGTCGGTGTCCGTCGTTCACGTGAGCGGCACCGGCGCCGAGACGACGCTCACCCGCCGGACCGGGGCGGGCAACTGCGCCAGCGGCGGCTGGTACTTCGCCGACGCGACGAACACGAGCGTGAAGCTCTGCCCCACCACGTGCTCCTCGATCCGCGAGAACCCGGGCGGGAAGGTCCGGGCCATCGTGCCGTGCGTGACGACGAGCCTCACGCCGATCACCACCGCCTGGGAGCGATACCACGGCGTCTGCCCGCCCGGGACGAAGACCCAGTGGGGGTATCTCAGGTACAGGACGACGACCCCGGGCGACTCGAGCGTCGAGTTCCGGATGCGCACGGCGGACAACACGGCGGATCTCGGCTCGGCGGCGGAGGCGCTCGTCGCGACCGCGCACGCCGTGCCGACCGACACGCAGGTGTGCGACGAGAGCTCGACGCCGACGTGCGCGATCGATCTCTTCGACGCGCTCGGGGAGCTCCCCGATGCGCGACGGGAGTACCTCGAGCTCCAGATGACGCTGAACCCGACGAGCACCGGCGGGGGCGGGGTCCAGGTGCAGGACTGGGAGATCACGTATTCATGTCCGGATTCCGAGTGAGGCGCAGCATCACGGCGGCCGCGCTGCTCTGCGCCGCGGCGGGGGCGATCACGGCGTGCGGCGACGACGACAAGCCGCGGCCGAGGCCCCCGTCGTCCTCGGGCGGCGACGGGGGAGCCGGCGAGGGCGGCGGTGGCGAGGGCGGAGACGGGGGCGCCGCCCCGGGCGCCTGCGGGGACGGCGTCGCGGAAGCGGAGGAGGCGTGCGACGGAGCCGATCTCAAGGGCGCGAGCTGTCAGAGCCTCGGGTTCGAGGGCGGCGAGCTCCAGTGCAGCCCCGCCTGCGCCGTCGATGCGTCGCGCTGCTCGAGCGCCGAAGCGTGCCAGGACGGCCAGGACAACGACCTCGACGGCCTCGCGGACTGCGGCGATCCGGCGTGCGAGGCGGCCTGCGCGGACATGTGCGCCGCGCCGGTGGCGCTCCCGGACCCCGCTGCCGCGATCGGCGACACGAGCGGTCACGCGGTCATCGACAGCGGCTGCATGGCGAGCGGCCCGGGCGTCGCGTACACGTTCACCGCGGCCGCGACGGGCTTGCTCGACGTCGTGCTGGTCCCGGAGACGGACGCCAGGCTCATGGCCGTGCTGCGCGGCGCCTGCGCCGACGCGGCGACGGCGATCGCCTGCGGCAGCGTCAGCGCCGGCCCCGGGATCGACAACCGGCTCACCGTGCCGGTCCGCGAGGGCGACGCGTTCCACATCGTCGTCACCGGAGCGGACGAGGGCCAGACGGGGCCGTTCGCCCTCAGCGTGCGCAGCCGCCAGACCGTCTGCGGGGACGGCATCCAGGATTCGACGGAGGCGTGCGACAACCCCGTCGACGAGGAGGACGACGGCTGCGACGAGGACTGCCGGCTCGATCTGACCGAGGTCGAGCCCAACGACACCCTGGCCACGGCGAACACCCACGCCGCGCCGTTCTTCGGATCCATCGATCCGGCGGGCGATCAGGACGTCGTGCGCGTCACCGTGCCGAGCGGCCCGACGGTCCTCATCGCAGAGACCACCGACGTCACGAGCAACGACTGCCTCAACCACCGGCTCGACAGCATCATCGAGATCCTGGACGACAGCGGCGCGACCATCGTGCGGCGCGACCGCGGACAGACCGGCCTGTGCGCCCGCGCGGTGGCGCCGTCGCTCGCGGCGGGCGACTACTACGTTCGCGTCACGGCGGGGTCCGGCGGGCGTCCGACGTTTCCCTATGGCCTCGAGGTGACGCTCGTCGAGGAAGCGTGCGGGGACGGCAATCTCACCGAAGGCGAGCAGTGCGATGACGGCAACACGGCTGCGCTCGACGGGTGCAGCCCGACGTGCCGCTTCGAGCTCGACGAGACAGAGCCCAACAGCACCCCCGCGCAGGCCAACGCCTACGCGTCCCCCTGGCTCGCGGAGATCGCCCCCGCGGGCGACGTCGACGTGATCGCCGTGCAGGTGCCGGGGCCGAGCTCGACGATCCACGTGAACGTGACCGACAACGGCACGGACGCGTGCATGAACGGGCTGCTCGACAGCCACATCGAGATCCTGGGGGACGACGGGACCACCGTGATCGTCGCCGACGACGACACGGGGGTCGGCTATTGCTCCTACGCCTCGGCCAGCGACCTCGCCGCGGGCACCTACCACGTGAGGATCCGGGCCGCGGATCTCGTCCCGAACGCGACCTTCTTCTATCGACTGAATGTCACGGTCCTCTAGCCCCGCGGGCGGGGGGGGCTCGACGCGCGCGCCGCCCGGCGGCGACCCGGAGGCGGCCGGGGCGGCGCGCTCTTCCGATCCCTCGAGGACGCTCTACCGCGCCGATCTCTCCGATCCGCGCCAGCGCGCCGCCCAGCCGCGGGAGGTCGTCCGGGGGCGCGCCGCGCGCCGCGCCGAGGCGACGTCCGACGTGACCCGCTTTCGCGGCGTGCTGCCGGCCGCGCTGGCGGGCGCCGTCGCGACGGGCGCCGCGGCGCTGCTCTTCCCGCCGCCGGGCGGGCACGCGGCGCCGGGGCCGCTGTCGCTGCCCCACGCGCGCGCGGGGCTCGCGTGCGCGTCGTGCCACACCGAGCAGGCGCCCGCGGCGGCGCGCGGGCTCTCCGCAGCATCGCAGCCCGCCGCGGCGCGGGGGGACCGGACGGCGGCCGCGCGCTCGATGGACCAGGCCTGCACGGGGTGCCACGGCGCCCACGGATCGACCCGCAGGAGCCACGGGGCGCTGCTCGCGAGCGGCGCGCTGGGCTGCGCCACGTGCCACCCCATCCACCGCGCCGACCAGGGCGTCGTCTTCGACCCCGCGAGGCCGCCTTTGCGCTTCGCGCCGGGCGCCGAGGTGGAGCTCCCGGCGACCGCCTTCCGCCCGAGCCAGCCGGCCACGGTCGCGATCGTCGCCGCTGGGAGCTGCGCGCCGTGCCACGACCTCGCCGCGCCGCGCGACCCGATCGCGCGCTGCCTCGTCGCGGCGCAGGCGCCGCTCGGCGACGCCCGCCCGATCACCTGCTTCGACGAGCACCGCCCTGCCCTCCCCGACGACGCGGCGCCGGGCCGCGGCCGCGCGGGCGGCGGCGTCTGCAGCGGCCAGCACACCGAGGACCGCGCCCTCGCGTGGGACGCGGCGCGCGACGCGACCGCGGCCTTGCCGGTCGTGACGGGCGCGGCCGGCGCCGCGGGCGGGCGCACGTACGCCGCGCGCGCGCTGCTCTGGATGGGCGCGGGCCTCGCCGCCGCCGCGCTGGCGTTCGCGGGCGCCCGCGGCGGCCGTGCGCTGCGCGAGCGGCGCGCGCGCGATGCGCGTGAGCGCGCGCGCGACGGCGTGGACCGCGCGGCGGCCGAGGCGATGCTGCGGCCCGCGGCGCGCGTGCGCCTGCCCCGGATCGACACGACCACCTGCCTCGGCTGCTACGCGTGCGTGGACGCGTGCCCGTACGACGTGCTCGCCGTCGAGCGGTACGTCGCCGTCGTGGCCCGCCCCGAGGCGTGCTGCGGCCTCACGCTGTGCGAGCAGCGCTGCCCCAACGGGTCGCTCACCATCGAGGACGGCGCGCCCATCGCCGACCGGCCGCGCCTCGACGACGACCTCGGGAGCCTCGACGTGCCGGGCCTGTACCTCGCCGGCGACATCACCGGGCTCCCGCTGATCAAGAACGCCATCCACCAGGGCGCGCACGCGGTGACGCGCATCGCCGAGGACCTGCGGCAGGCCGGCCCGGGCGGCGCGGGCGGTCAGGCGCTCGATCTGATCATCGTGGGCGCGGGCCCCGCCGGGATCAGCGCCGCGCTGCGCGCCAGGGAGCTCGGCCTCTCGTTCGAGGTGATCGAGCAGGGCAGCGTGGCGCAGAGCATCCAGAGCTTCCCGCGCGGCAAGCTGGTGTTCGATCAGCCGCTCGACCTGCCGGTCACCGGGAAGCTGTGGCTCAAGGAGTCGACCAAGGAGGAGCTCCTCTCCCACTGGCTCCGCATCGTGCGCAAGGAGCGGCTCCCCATCCTGCAGGACACCCGGATGGTGTCGGTCGAGCGCGCGGCGGACGCGGACGCGCGCTCCGACACGGGCGCCCGATCGTCCGACGCGGGCGCGCGCGCCGCCAGGCAGGCCGAGGCCGGCTTCGTCGTCGTCACCGAGCCGCGCGAGGGCGGCCCGCGCGCCGAGCGCCGCGCGCGGCGCGTGCTGCTCGCCCTCGGCCAGCGCGGGTCGCCGCGCCGGCTTCCGTTCGAGCTGTCCGCCGAGGTGGAGGGGCGGGTGTACTACCACCTCGCCGACGCCAGGAGCCTCGCGGGCAGCCGGGTGCTGATCGTCGGGCTCGGCGACGTCGCCATGGAGGCCGCCATCGCGCTGGCGCGCCAGCCGGGCACCGAGGTCACCGTCGCGTACCGGGGCAGCGGGTTCCGCCGCGGCAAGACACGAAATATCCAGGAATTACGGCGACTTGCGGCCGCGTCTCGCCTCTCGCTCCAGCTCGAGACCGACGTGGCCGCGCTCGCCGCCGTTCCGGGCGGCGCGCTCGCGGCGACCCT
The DNA here is from genome assembly GCF_051474675.1 of Sorangium sp. So ce406. Lineage (NCBI taxonomy): Bacteria > Pseudomonadati > Myxococcota > Polyangiales > Polyangiaceae > Sorangium > Sorangium sp. So ce406. The sequence continues at coordinate 6,169,548 of NZ_CP150340.1, forward strand.
CTCCTCGCCGGCGGGGACGCGGGCGCACCCGTGCGACGCCGTGCTCGTCCTGATCGGGAGCATCCCGCCCTGGAGCGCCCTCCGCGCCGCCGGCGTCCGGCCGATCGCGGAGCCGTCAGATCGTTCGAGGCCCGACGACGTACAAGGGACCACGCCCGCGGCCCCCGCGCCGTGAGCCCGTCGCACGATCGGTCGTGGCGATCGGTCGCAACATCGGTCGTAAGTCGGTCGTAAGATCGCGGGGCCCGGGCCGTTCTCTGGAGGAGCCATGAAGCCGACCCACGTCGCCCTGTTCTCCGCCCTCGGCATGATGCTCACGAGCATCTCCGTCTACTCGCTGGTGCCGTCCGGGGGCCGCAGCGCCGCGTCGGCGAGCGACGTGGTCGCCGAGCCGCCCCGCGTGGTGCCGGAGGTCACGGGCGGCGCCGTGGCGGCGGCGGCCGACGCGAGCCGCTTCACCACCGGGTCGAGGCTGATGCTGGAAGGGCGCGTCGGCCACGCCCGCCTCTCCCGCGCGGCGCGGGAGACGTTCCTGATGTTCGAGGTCCGCGGCGACGGGGCGCCCGTGAGGACGCAGGCGCAGGCGAACCTGTCGCTGGTCATCGATCGCTCCGGATCGATGAAGGGCACCCGCCTCGCCAACGCCGTCCAGGCGGCGACCACCGCCGTGAGCCGCCTCAACGACGGCGACGTCGTGTCGGTGGTCACGTTCGACACGAGGACGAGCGTGGTCGTGCCGCCCACGACCGTCGGGCCCGCCACGCGCGGCAGCATCCTCGCGCGCGTCCGCGGCATCTCGCTCGGCGGCGACACCTGCATCTCCTGCGGCATCGAGGAGGGCCTCGCGCTGCTCGGCCAGACGGGCGGCGGGGTGAACCGGATGCTCGTCCTCAGCGACGGCGACGCCAACCACGGGGTGCGCGACGTCCCGGGATTCCGCGCGATGGCGCAGCGGGCGCGCGATCGCGGCGTGAGCATCACGACCATCGGGGTCGACGTCGACTACAACGAGAAGATCCTGTCGGCGATCGCGCTGGACTCGAACGGCCGGCACTACTTCGTCGAGAACGACGCCGCGCTGGCGCGCATCTTCGAGGCGGAGGCGGAGCAGCTCACCGCGTCCGTGGCGAACGGCGCGGAGCTCGCGATCGATCTCGCGCCGGGCGTGGAGCTCGATCGGGTGTTCGACCGCCCGTTCCGGAGGGCCGGCGGCCAGGTCGTCGTGCCGCTCGGCGCGTTCGCGTCGGGGGAGGTGAAGACGGTCCTGCTCAAGGTGCGCCTCGGCGGGCTCGCGGGCGAGCCGGGCGGCGCGGCCGCCATCGCCGACGTCGGCCTCGCGTACCGCGACCTGGTCGCGGGGGCCGACGCCCGCTGCCAGGGCAAGCTGGGGGTCGCGATCGCCGACCGCGACGCCGACGCGAGCGAGATCGACGTGCTGGTCGCGGGCCGCGTGCAGCGCAGCGAGACGGCGGCGACGCTGAAGCAGGCGAACTTCCTGTTCGAGCAGGGGCGCCTCGACGAGGCGCGCAGCAAGCTCGACGCGCAGCAGCGGTCGCTGCGGAGCGCCGCCGACAAGGCGAAGCGCAGCGCCCCGGCGAGCCGCGCGAAGGACGTGGCGTTCGACTTCGAGAGCCAGCTCGCCGCGCTGGAGCGGGCCAACACGGATTTCTCCGCGCCGCCGGCGTTCGCCACGCCGCCGCCGGCCGCCGCCGGCCCCGCGAAGCCCGGCGGCTTCGCGGCGGCCCCGGCGCCCGCGGCGACGCAGTCCCGCGAGGGCAAGGCCGCGGTCAAGCGCAACGAGGTGGACGCCGCCCAGCTGGCGCGCTGACCGGCGGCGCGGGGCGTTGACACGGGTCCGGCTTTCGGGTTTTGACTCCCGGCGGTGGGCGTTCGATCGAGGGCGAGCCGGCCGGGGAACCGCCGGACGGGTGGCGACGGCGCGCAGGGATCGCCGCCGCGCGAGCCCCCGTCGTCGACCCGGAAGACCACCCCCGCGCGGCGCGCGCGCGGCGCCGGGCAGCGCGCGCCGGGCTCGCGGCGCCCGGCCCACGCGCGCGCGCGGCGCGTGCGGGCGCTCCTCCTCGGGCTCGCTGGCGCGATCGCGCTCGCGGGCGCGGCGCTCCTCGCGCTGGTGCTCGGCTTCGGGCGCGCGAGGGCCCCGGATCGGGGGCGCGTCGTGGAGATCAACTGGCCGGACAGGCTCGACGCGGGCGAGGCGGCGGCGCTCCTCGCGGCCGAGGGGCTCGTGGAGAGCGAGCGCGCGATGGCGCTCTACCTGCGCGCGACGGGCGGCACCGAGGGGTTCGTGCCGGGCCCGCACCTGCTCTTCGAGGGCGCGACGCCGCGGGAGCTGCGGCAGATGCTCACGCGCGCGGAGGGGCGGCCGACGGCGAAGGTCACGATCCCCGAGGGCTGGAACCGCTTCGACGTCGCGGCCCGGCTGGAGAAGCTGCGCGTCGCCGGCAAGAAGACGTTCCTCGCCGCGACCGCCGACGGCGCGTTCCTCGACGCGCTCGGCATCGAGCGCGGCGGCGCCGTGGGGGCGGAGAGCGCGGAGGGGTACCTGTTCCCGGCGACGTACGAGTTCGCGCTGGACTCCGACGCGCGCGACGTCGCGCGGCGCCTTGTCGCCGAGTCCGACCGGCGCTGGGGCGTCCTCGCGGCGCAGAGCAAGGACGGGCTCGCCGCGCTGCAGGCGACGCTCGGGTGGGGGCGCCGCGAGGTGCTCACGCTCGCCTCCATCGTCGAGAAGGAGGCGGTCGTCGAGGAGGAGCGGCCGCTCATCGCGAGCGTCTTCCTGAACCGGCTGCTCGACCCGGCCTTCCGATCGCGGCGGCTGCAGTCCGACGCGACGGCGCTCTACGGCTGCGTCGCCTGGCCCGAGGACGCGCCCTCGTGCGCCGAGTCGGGAGGCAAGCCGACGCCCGCCGTGGTGCGGGATCCGAGGAACCGCTACAGCACCTACGCGCACCCGGGGCTGCCGCCGGGTCCGATCGCGAACCCGGGGGCGCCGTCGATCGCGGCCGTGCTGGCGCCCGCGGCGACGAAATACCTCTATTTCGTGGCGGCAGGCGGGGGCCGCCACCGGTTCAGCGAGAGCCTCGACGAGCACAACGACGCCGTCCGGAAGCGCCGGGACGCGACGGCGCCGTAGGCGGCGAGCGAAGCGACCGGCGCGGGGCTCGCGCGCCGAGCATGCCGAGGACATCGTGCAGCGCAGCGCCATCCGCGCTTCCTGGAGCGGCGCGAGGCCAGTAGATTCGCGCGCCATCATGCGCCGTCCCGCTCCGTTCCTCGCCGCGCTCTCCGCTCCCCTCGCCTTCGCCTTCGCGGCAGCAGGCTGCTCGCCCCGCGCCACGCCGCCGACCGAGGGCAGCGCCGCGCCGCAGGTCGAGGCCGCGCCGACCGCCCCCGCGAGCGCCGCGCCGTCGGCGCCCGCTGCGCCGGCGGCCGCTGCCTCTACCAGCGCCGCCGGCTCCGCCTCGGCGAGCGCCGCCGGCCCCGACGCCGCCGCGCCCGCCTCCGCCGCGCCCGTCGTGAGCGCGGCGCCCGCCGCGAGCGCCACGCCGGATCCGGCGGCGCCCGCCGACGCCGGGCCGCTCCCGAAGGTGAAGGTCGCGAACATCGGCATGCACATCGGCGGCGGGCCGCACGACGACTACACGAAGGAGCCGATCAAGCGCTCGGTCGCGCCGCACTTCGACGAGTTCCGCCGCTGCTTCGCGCTCGCGGAGGATCCGAACAAGGCCGGAGATTTCGGGATCGACCTGCGCATCGAGAAGGACGGCGGCAAGGCCGAGGTGCGCAAGCCCCGGACCGCGCTCAAGGGCGAGGCGTTCACGCGCTGCGTGGTCGGCGTCTTCGAGCGAATCGACTTCCAGAAGCCGCGGCGAGGCCCCACCGTGGTGAGCTACTCGCTGCGGTTCACGCCGTGATCGGGCCGCGGCTCACCCGTGGCGCCCGATGTTCGGCAGCGAGCCGCGCGAGGCCTCGACGGCCGTCTCGCCGGCCCGGTCGAGCGCGTACTTGAAGAGGATCGGGCCGAACACCTCGTTCAGCGCGACGCACCCGACGACGAGCGCGCGGAAGCCGGCGCCGAGGGCCGGGAACGCGCGCTCGATCGTCAGGCTGATGCCGAGCGTGAGGCCGGCCTGCGAGACGAGGCCGCACCAGGCGTACTTGCGCAGCACCGGCGGGTCGTCCGCGAGCCGGTTGCCGATGCGGCTCGCGACGAAGGTCACGAAGGCGCGCGACGCGCCGAAGAGCAGCGCGACGGGCCACATCATCCGGAGCAGCGGCAGATCGAGGTGGGCGCCGGCGGTCGCGAAGAAGAGGACGAACACGATGCTCGCGGCGTCCTCGACGGCGTGCACGAGCCGCTCGCCCTGCTGCGACAGGTTCGCGACGACGAAGCCGGCGACCACGAAGACGAGCAGCGCGTCGAAGCGGAGGTAGCGCAGCACCTCGGTGGCGCCGAAGCCGAGCGCCACGAACACCAGGATGAGCTGCCGGCCGATGAGCCGCATGTAGGCCGCGAGCGCGAGGCCCAGCGTCGTGCCGATCGAGATGCTCCCGAGGATCTCGCGGCCGAGGAGCTCGATCTCGTGCATGGACATCGTCGTGCCCGGCTCGATGAGCGGCCGCACCGTGGAGAGCGCGATCGCCGTCACGACGATGACGATGATGTCCGACGTCATGACGAACGCGAGCGTGTTCATCGCGACGGGGCCGGTCGCGCGCGTCTGGGAGAGGATGCCCAGCACGGCCGAGGGGCTGCGGGTGACCGCGATGACGCCCCAGAGGATGGCCACGCCGAACGCCGCGGTGCTCGAGAGCTCGGCCGCGAACGGGACGAGCGAGCGCGCCGCGTAGAAGACGCCCGTCAGCGCCACGAAGACGAGCACCGTCTGGACGAGGTTGTGCAAGAGGAGGCTCTTCAGGCTCTTCTTGACCATCTCGAGCCGGAGCTCGGCGCCGCCGGCGAGCGCGATGAGCGCCAGCGCCAGCGCGTTGACCCGCGAGATCTCCTCGACGGCGTGGTGATCGACGAGCTGGAGGACGTGCGGCCCGGCGATGATGCCCGCGAGGATGTAGCCCGAGAGGTGCGGCAGGCGGAGCGGCTCGACGAGCTCGCTCGCGAGCGTGCCCGCGAGCAGGAGGAACCCGATCGAGGCGATGGTCCCCGCGGGGCCTTGCTCGTGGGGCACCGCGCGCGTGGTCGCGTAGAGCACCCCGAACAGGATCACGAGCGCGACCGCGTGCGTGAGGTGGTTCAGCGGCCCCTTGGGGGCGGACCCGTGGTGGCGGCCGGCGGGCGCGCTGTGCGGCGCGGCGGGCTCGACGGGCGCGGCGGGCGCGGGCGGCCCGGCGTCGGGGAGTGCTGCGGCGCTCACGGTGGCGCATCCTTCGTCGGTCGCACGCGCGTCTTGTAACCCTGTTGCGCGCGCCCGGACATCCCGAAGACCGCCCTCGCGCGCGCGTCGACCGAGGCGCGCCTCCCGCGCCCACCGTCAGCGGAGCGCCGCGCGGACCCGCAGCACGCCGGCCCGATCACCCCTCCACCTTCCCCGCCGGGGATGGGCGATCGCTCGGCCTCGGTGTCGCCGTCGGCGTCGATGCGGCGTCGCGCGCGGCCTGGACATGGGCCAGCGCGCGGCCGAAGAAGAGCGACTCGCGCTCGGGCGCGGCGAGCTCGCCGGCCTTGCGGAGCGTCGCGCGCAGCGCCTGCGGCCCGACGAACTCGCCGAAGACGGCCGCCGCCGCCGCGGCGAAGAGGACGGTGTGGCCGACCGGGCCCGGGAAGCGCAGCGCGAAGGCGAGGCCGACGCTCATCGCCACGGCGCCGGACGAGAGCAGCCCGAGGCCGAGCCACGGCGACGCCTCGCGCGCGTCGGGCGACACGACGCGGAAGACCAGGCCGGTCGCGAGCTTGCCCAGGGCCCGCGCCACGAGCGCGATCGCCACGATCCAGGGCAGGAACGGCGCCGCGTTCGGGTTCACGTGCGCGCCCGCGAGCAGCAGCGCTGGCAGGATGACCGGCCGCTCGGTCGGCGCGACCATGGCCACGATCTCCTCGCGATGCGGGGAGACGGCGGCGATGGTCACGCCCATCGCGAACGTCGCGAGGAGCGGCGACAGGCCGACCCGGGCGCTCGTGCCGATCGTCAACAGCGAGGTGCCGAGCAGCACGCCCCAGCTCTGGATCAGGCGGAAATCGGTGCCGAGCAGCACGACCGCGATGAGGCCGAGCACCACGCCGATGAGCGCCGTCACGATCGTCCATCCCCAGAACGGGAGCGGCCAGTGCGCCGTCGCCTGCGGGACGAGCGCGAAGGCGCCGCCCATCATGAGCAGCGGCCCGAGGTCGTCGCAGTCGGCGATGTCGGCGATGAGATCGGAGAGCTTGCCGCTCGCGCTGTAGCGCTGCGTCACCCAGAGCACGGCGTGCCGCGTCGTCTCGGCGGAGACGGCGCCCACGCCCGCGGCGAGCAGCACCCGCTCGTCGCGCTCCAGCGACGGCGCGCCGCGCGTCGCCGCGAACCAGACCGCGGCCGCCACGGCGCAGCCGGTCGCGATGCTCATCAGCACGCAGAGCGCCATGCGCGACGGGCGGACGCGGCGGTTGCCGACGAAGCCGAAATCGAGGCCGACGACAAGCGCGAGCCAGCCGAGCGCGACGCCCGCCACCGGCTCGAACGCGGCGAGCGACGAGGGCTCGAGCAGCCCGAGCGCCGAGGGACCGACGACGAAGCCGAGCACCACGTACTCGGCGCCGGAAGGGAGGCCGATGCCCCGGAGCACGCGGCCGCTGACGAGCGAGCTGCCGAGGTACGACAGCACGAGCAGCCCCATCAGGAGCCAGATGGCGTTCACGAGGCGGCGCCCCGGTCGACCGGCGCGCTGCGCCGCGCGCCGCCGGAGGACACCGGCGCCCGCCCGAGCGGGATGCCCGCGGTGGCGAGGGCCTGCGCCACGGCGGTGAGCCAGCGGCTGCGCACGTCGTCGCCGTCGCAGGCCATCGTGGCCCGGAAATGCGCGCCCCCCTCGTCGATCGCGACGAGCGCGGCGCGCGCGCGGCTGCCGAGGCCAGATGCCGTCCTGAGCAGGAGCTCCCGCACCCGCTCGAGATCGGTCGAGGGGTCGACGCTGATCTCGACGGACACGAGCGGCGGACGGCCGCGGATACGCGTCGGGTGGAACAGGCTGAGCAGGTGGGGAACGCGCACGACGCAGCCGTCCTCGTCCTCGAGGCGCGCCTCGAGGAGCGTCAGCTCGCGGACCCGCCCGGACCGGCCCCCCACGTCGGCGATGTCGCCGATGCGCAGGCGTCGCCCGTAGATCACCGAGAGGCCGACGGCCGCCGAGGCGATGAGCGGCGTGCTGGCGAGCGCCGCCGACGCGAGCACGACGAAGCCGACGCGCGTGAGCGCCCCCTCGTCGGTGCCGGTGATGAGCGGCGCCGCGAGGAGCAGCGCGGCCACGAGGATGCCGAAGCGGACGAGGACCCCGGTGGCGATCGCGAGATCGGAGGGGAGCCACCCGAGCGACGTCTCGCCCCGGCTGACGCTCCCGAAGAACAGTCCCACGAACCGGGTGAGGACGAGGAGCGCGAGCGTCGCGACGATCGCGAGCAGGAGCACCGGGACGCTCCGCGCGATGCGCCCCATGAGCTCCGACACCGGCGCGAGCACGAAGCCGGTGAGCTTCTCGCTGTAGTCGCGCGTGGCCGCGAACAGGGAGAGCGCGAACAGGATCCAGATGTAGGCGATGCCCACCCGGACGAGGACGCCCGCGGCGCCGAGCGCGACCGAGAGCGCGCCCTGGGACGCGGCAGGCCGGAGCATCTCGATGCCGCGGACGCGCAGGGCCGGGAGCCGCTCCGGGTGCTCGGCGACCCAGGCGCGCGCCCGCGCGACGAGCTCGCCGACCTTGCGGAGCAGGAGCAGCGCGATGAGCCCCGAGAAGACGAGCAGCGAGAACGAGAAGACGCTCGTCGCGATGCGGCTCCTGCTGTGCTCCTTGGCGAGGACGTCGCGCACCGTGGCGGCGATCGCCGCGGCGTGGACCGTGACCGTCGCGGCGCCGGCGGCGGCGGCGTCCTCGGGCCCGAGGTGGATGAGCGGGCTCTCGCCGACGTAGACGACCGCCACGCCCGCCTGCTCGTCGATGCGGACGTCGGGGACCTTCTTCTCCTGGGCGGCGCGCTCCAGCACCTTCGCGGCCTCGCGGGCCCGCGCCGGGGGAGAGAGGTTGCCCCGGTGCACGCGGACGGCGAAGACCGTCCGGCCGAGCAGCTCGACGCGCGCCTCGGGCTGCTCGGCCAGCGGGGGCGACGGCAGCGGGTCGGCGGCGCGCGGCTCACCCTGATCCGCGGTCGGGGCCTGCGGCGCGGGCGCCAGGACGACCTGCGCGGGCGGCGGCGCCGGCGTCGCGGGCGGCGGCGGGACCTGCACGAGCGGCGGCTGCACCGGCGGACGCGGCGCGGGCGGCTCGGGCGGCGGCTCGGCGACAGGCGCGACCTGCTCGGCATGGGCCGACGGCGGATCGGCCTGCTCGGCGGCAGGCGCGGGCGCTACCTGCGCCGACGGCAGGGCGAGCTGCGCGGACGGCGACGCGGGCGCGAGCTGCGCGGACGGCGACGCGGGCGCGAGCTGCGCGGACGGCAGCGGCGCCTGCGATGACGACGGCGCGGGCGCGGCCTGCGCCGACGGGGTCGCCGCTTGCGCCGGCGGCGCGAGCTGCGCGCCGCGCGGCACGACCGGCGCGGTGGACTGCGCCGACGCGACGGGCGCGGGCGCTCGCGCGGGCTGCGCGACGGCCGCGGGCGCCCGCCGCGGCTGCGCGGACGCGCCCTGCGCCGGCTGGGCGAGCGGGGCGCCGGCAGGCACGGCGAAGCCGGCGAGCGCGACCAGAAGCGCGGTGAATAGCCGCTGCACGCCGGCACTTTCGACCGGCCGCAGGGTGCCGGTCAAGCCATGCCGGAGGCAGGGCCGCCGCGGGAGATCGCCCGCGAGGCCCCGCCGGACAGCGGCGGCGGCTCGATCGCCCGTGGCCAGCGGGCTCCTCGGGACAATCGCTTCTGCCGCGCCCGCCCGATGACGGATCGCCTTGCGGCCGAGTCGACTCGCTGGCAGGGCGGCCGCGTGGCAAGGACCAAGAGCTCCGCGGGGCCGTCGCTGCTCGTCGGCGACATCGGTGGCACGAACACCCGGCTCGCCCTCTACGACGCGTCCGGCGACCGGCCGCTCTCCGAGGCCGTCTTCCGCAGCCGCGAGCACGCGAGCTTCGAGGAGATCGCCCTCCCCTTCCTCGTGCGCAGCGACGCCCCCCACCCGGCCGTGGCCGTGCTCGGCGTCGCCGGCCCCATCAAGGACCACGTCGCCACCATCACGAACCTGCCGTGGCGCCTCGCCGAGCGCGATCTGTCGCGCCGGCTCAAGATCGGGCGCATCCTGCTCGCGAACGACCTCGTCGTCGGCGCGCGGGGCTGCCTGCACATCCCCCGCGGCTCCATCGCGCCGCTCACCGAGCGCCGGCCCCGGCCGAAGGGGAGCAACCTCGCCGTCATCGCCGCGGGCACCGGGCTCGGCGAGGCGCGGCTCATCTGGGACGGCGCCCGCCACCTCACGCTCCCGACCGAGGGCGGGCACGCCGACTTCGCCCCGCGCTCCGCGGTCGAGGCCGAGCTGTGGCAGTTCCTCGCGGAGCGCCACCCGGATCACGTGAGCTACGAGCGCGTCCTCTCGGGCGACGGGCTCGGCGCCCTCTTCGACTTCTTCGCCTCGCGCGCCGCCCGCGTGCCGCGCGCGATCGAGCGCCGCCTCGCCGAGGGCGACCGCAACGCGGCGATCTCGGAGATCGGCCTCGCCCGCGCGTTCCGGCCCGCCGCGCGCGCGGTCGACATGTTCGTCGAGATCTACGGCGCCGAGGCGGGCAACCTCGCCCTGCGCGAGCTCGCGCTCGGCGGGGTCTTCGTCCTCGGCAACATCGCGCGGCACCTCGTCACCGCGCGGCGCGAGCTGTTCATGAAGTCCTTCCTGAAGAAGGGCCGCCTCGCGCCGCTCCTCGAGGGCGTGCCCGTCGCGGTGGTCACCGACCCCTTCGTCGGCGTGCGGGGCGCGCTCACCATCGCGCGGGAGCTCGCCGCCGCGGAGAAGCCCCCGGCCCGCCGGGCGCCCCGCAAGTCCTGAGCGCGGACCGCGCGGGCCCCAGGGCGGCGCGAGGCGCCGGCTCAACGCGCGCCCGTGCCCCCGCCCCCGGCCGCCTCCGCGCTCCCGTCCGCGTCCCCGGGCGATGGGAGCTCGAAGACGAACCGCGCGCCGCCGCGCGCGCCGGCCTCGACCCAGATCGATCCGCCGTGCAGCGCGACGATCCGCTGCGCGATGTGCAGGCCGAGGCCGGCGCGGCCCGCGCGCCCGCCCTGCCGCCGGAAGCGCTCGAACACCGCCGCGCGCTCCTCGGGCGCGATGCCGGGCCCCGCGTCCTCCACGGCGCAGCGCACGCAGCCGTCGCCCGCGGCGAGCTCGATGAGGACGTCGGTCCCCGGCGGCGCGTGCCGGATCGCGTTCTCGACGAGGTTCACGAGTACCTGGTAGACCCGCCGCCCGTCGCCGCGCACGAGCGCGGCGCCCGCGACCGCGCTGCGGATCTGCACGCCCACCTCGGCGGCGATCGGGGCGATCGTGTCGACCACCTCGGCGACCACCTCCTCCATGGACAGGCGCCGCGCCGCGATCCGCAGCTCCCCCGCGTCGGCGAGCGCCGCGTCGAGGATGTCCGAGATGAGCGCCGTCATCCTGTCGACGTTGCGGAGGAGCCGCCCCGCGATCGTCGCGCGCTGCGCCGGCGTCGGCTCGCGCTGCGCGTGCTGGAGGAGCGCCGCCTGGAGCCGGATGGCGTTCAGCGACGACTTGAGATCGTGCGACACGATCGACATGAAATCCTCGCGCTGACGCCCGAGCTCCTCGAGGCCGGCGCGCGCCGCCTCGAGCTCGGCCCCCCTCGTCGCGAGCTCGCGGGTGAGGTTCGCGAGCTCGCTCGTCAGCGCGATCGCGCTTGCCTCCCTCCGGCGCGCCTCGTCCCGCAGGAAGGCCCGCCCGAGGAGGATGCGCGACCCGTCCGCCGCGGGGACCACGAGGAACGTCACCGCCTCCTGGCCCCCGTGCGCGCGGCACACCTGGAGCTCCCAGGTGGCGGGCGCCCCGTGGGCCAGGGCAGCCGCGAGCTTCTCCCGGCTGCTCTCGTGGAACAGCGACGCGACGTCCCCGCCCGGCGCCGCGGCGCCGCCGAGCAGCCGGCCCGCCGCCGCGCTGGCGTGGGTGATCTCGCCGCGCTGCACCACGAGCAGCAGATCGTCCTGGCTCGCGAGGAGGGCGCCGAGCAGCGCCGCCGCGTCGGGCTGCGTCACCGCCATGCCCGCGCGATCCTCACGGCCAGCGAGGCCGACGCCGCGACCGCGTCGACCCCGAGCAGCTTCGCGGCGTCGGGCAGCGCCGCGACGGCGCGGCCGCCCGCGAGGATCTTCGCGCCGGGCGCGCCCTCGCGCACGCGCTGGATCAGCGCACGCGCGTCGGGCACGTGCGCCCCGAGGGTGATCGACACGGCGACGAGCTTCACCGCGCCTCCGCCGGCGTCCTCCAGCCCGCGCGCGAGCGAGCCCCCCCCGCTCGTGAACGTCGTCTGCCAGCCGTCGAGGGCGAGGAGATCGGCGACCATGCGCGCGCCGAACGTGTGGAGCTCGGGCTCGACGCAGCCGACCACCGCCCGCGGGCCTCCCGACGGCCACGCGATCTGCGGGTACAGCGACGCGACGGCCGCCTGCGCGACGGCCGTGGCGAGGTGCTCGTCCGCCACCGTGATCCGGTTCTCGTACCAGCGGCGGCCGACCTCATCCAGCGCGGGCGCGACGACGCGCTCGTAGACGTGATCGAGCCCGCTCCCGAGCGCGGCGTGGAGCGCGCGGCGCGCGGCGACGTAGTTGCCCGTCAGGATCGCGGCCGCGAACAGGCGCGCCTCGGCGTCCTCACCCTCGACCGCCTCCGGGAGCGTCTCGTCGGATCCCACCCGCCCTACCTGCGCAGAGAGTACAGCAGAATACGGCTTGTAGAGGTTCTCAGCTTTGGCCTCACCGGCGGGCATCAGCGCCCGCGCCTTCTCGGGCAACGGACGACGACGTCAACCCTCCCGCGGCGTGATTCCGCGGCACCGGCCAGCCAGCGCACATCGGCTGGCGCGGCCGGCGGCGCGCTCCCCCGGAGCGGCCGCGCGGCCTCACCCGGCCTGCGCCGCCGCGGCGTCGAGCAGCCAGACGAGCTGCCCGGCGCCGCCGCGCACGACGCGCGCCGGCACCTCGTCGGCCGGACCCGGCCGCCTCGCCTGCTCGAGGACCTTGCGCTTCCCGGCCCCGCTGGCGAGGAGCAGCTTGGTGCGCGCCTCCCGGATCACCGGGGCCGTCAGCGTGAGCCGCGCCTCGAGCCCCTTGTCCGGCTGCGCCGCGATCGCGGCGACCAGGCGGTCCTCGATGCCGACCGACCCCGTCCCCGGGAAGAGCGACGCCGTGTGCGCGTCGTCGCCGATGCCCAGCGTCATGACGTCGAACGCCACCGCCGACGCGACGCCGAAGCGGGCGCGCAAGAGCTCCTCGTAGCGCCCCGCGGCCTCGGCGAGATCGGGCGACTCCCCCTCCATGCGGAAGAACCGGTCCTCCGGGATGCGGGCCGCCGCGAGATCGCGGCGCGCGGCGCCGTAGTTCGAGCGGGGGTGGTCGGGCGCGACCGCGCGCTCGTCCACCCAGAACCACTCGGTCCGCTCCCACGGCAGCGAGAGCGCCGCGAGCCGCTGGTACGATCCCGACGGCGTGCTCCCGCCCGAGAGCGCGATCCGCGCGACGCCGCGCGCCTCGATCGCCGCCGTGATCGCGCGCGCCATGAGCTCCGCCCCGAGGCGCGCGAGCTCCGCCGTGTCCTGCGCGACGCACGTCTCCTCTGCACCGTTCATCTCGATCCTCCTCTCGGCCCTCTTCAGAGGGCGCTCCAGTCCGCGGCGGCGAGCACCGCGTCGCGCAGCAGCCGATCGCCCTCCAGCGAGTCGATCGTCTTCGTCAGCACCCACGTCTCGTCGCGGTAGCCGAGCGGGTGGACGTGCTCGGCGGACCGCGCCCCCTCCATCGTCCACCGCACCGTGGCGGGCGCCTTGTCGAGCCGCACGCACCCGAGCGAGAGCGGCTCGCCGCGCAGCGACGTCGCGATGCGCACGCCGTCGAGCCGCCGCCACGAGAGCTCCTCGGCCGGCGGCCCGTCGACCAGCGCGATCTCGATCGGCGCCCCGTCCGCGCCGCGCGCGCGGCCGACCACGCCGGCGCCGCCGCCCTGCGCCGGCCCCCGCGACTCGAACGTCCAGCCGAGCCGCGAGCCCATCCAGCCGAGGAACAGCGCCGCCGGGTCCGGCTTCTGCCCCGCGCTGCGCGCGATCTCCACCCGCCGGATCGCGCGGCACGCCTCCGGCATGTCGTCGAAGAACCGGGCCACGAGCTCCCGGAACGAGAACGTCCGCACGAACGCGCGGTCCGCGAGCGGCGCCCTCGTCTCGCGCGCGACCTCCGCGAGGCGCTCGATGCTCGTCTCGGCCGAGTCGAACACGAGCCGATCGCAGATCGGCGCGAGCGCGTCGCCGAGCACGTTCGGCGCGCCCGGCGCGAGCTCGACGATCACGGCCACGTCGGAGATCGTCAGCGCGCTGACGACCGAGGCGACGCGCTCGGCGGCGGCCACGCCGAAGGTGAGCTCCACGCGGTCGTAGCAGATCGGCACCTCGCCGGCGCGGCGGCACGTGGCCGACCAGTCGGCCTGGACGCTCGACGGGTCGAGCCGGTCGTCGAGCGTGATGAGCAGCGTGCGGCCCGCGTGCGTCTCGGCGAGCTCCTCGGCCTGCTCGCGCAGGCGCTCGACCTCGGCGCGGCTGCCCACCGCGACGAAGTTCATCGTCGACGCGCGCGTCTTCGGGGCCGGCTCCGCCCGCGACTCGTCGGGCGCCGACCAGAACTCGGCGAGCTCCGACTCGACGCGCTTGATCACCTCGGCGATGCGCCCCGCGCTCATGGCCGCCTCCAGGCGCGCTCCGAGGCCTTGCGCTCGCCGCACGCGCCCGTCGGCGGCTCGACGAGCGCGTCGGCCTCCGCGGGGCCCCAGGTCCCCGCGGCGTAGCGCGCGATCGGCGCGCGCTGCGTCCCCCACCCCTCGAAGATCGGGTCGACGAAGCCCCACTGCGCCTCGACCTCGTCGGCGCGCGTGAACAGCGTCGCGTCGCCGCGCAGCGCGTCGAGCAGGAGCCGCTCGTACGCCTCGGGCGTGCTGGAGCCGAAGGCGGCGCCGTACCGGAAGTCCATCGTCACGCCGCGGATGGCGATGCCGCTGCCCGGGATCTTCGCCGCGAACCGGAGCGAGATGCCCTCGTCGGGCTGGAGGCGCATCACGAGCGCGTTCGGCTCGTCGGTCGCGCCAGGGGCGCCCTTGAACAGGCCGTGCGGCAGCGGCTTGAAGTGCAGCACCACCTCGGCCACGCGCTTCGCCAGCCGCTTGCCGGCGCGCAGGTAGAACGGCACGCCGCCCCAGCGCCAGCTGTCCAGGTGGAGCTTCATCGCGACGTACGTCTCCGTCGACGAGTCCTTCGCGACGTCGGGCTCCTCGGTGTAGCCGGGCACCTTCTCGCCGCGCACGATGCCGGACGCGTACTGCCCGCGCACCGTCGACGAGAGCACGTCCGGGCCCACGATCGGCCGGAGCGTCCGGAGCACCTTCACCTTCTCGTCGCGCACCGCGTCCGCGTCCCACGACGACGGCGGCTCCATCGCGACCAGCGTGAGGAGCTGGAGCGCGTGGTTCTGCACGATGTCGCGCGTGATGCCGACCTTCTCGTAGAACTTGCCGCGGCCCTCGACGCCGATGTCCTCGGCCACGGTGATCTGCACGTGGTCGACGTGCTGGCGGGACCAGAGCGGCTCGAAGATGGTGTTGCCGAAGCGGAGGACGAGGAGGTTCTGGACCGTCTCCTTCCCGAGGTAGTGGTCGATCCGGTAGATCTGCGACTCGGCGAGGTGGGCGAGCAGGTCGCGGTTGAGGGCGCGGGCGCTCGCGAGGTCCTCGCCGAACGGCTTCTCGACGACCACGTGCTGGAACGGCGCGTCCTTCTCGTGGGACGGCGGCGCGACGAGGTTCGCCGCGCGCAGGCCGCGCACGATCGGCGCGAACTGGTCGGGCGCCACGGCCAGGTAAAAGACCCTGTTCTTGCGGGTGCCGCGCTCGGCGTCGAGCCGCTCGAGCTCCGCGGCGAGGCGCGTGTACGTCTCGGCCTCGTCGAATGACCCCTGCACGTAGCTGATGCCCTTCTCGAGCTCGCTCCAGGAGGCCTCCTCGAGCGGGCGCCGCGAGTACTTCGCGACGGCCTCGCGCATCTCCTGGGCGAAGTCCGGCTTCGGGCGCCGCGCCACGCCGACCACGGCGAAGCCGCCGGTCAGCAGTCGGCTGAGCGCGAGGTTGTAGACCGCGGGCAGCAGCTTGCGGCGGGTCAGGTCGCCCGAGGCGCCAAAGATCACGAGCGCTGCAGGCGAGGCGGTGCGCTCCTCGGGCATTCCTTCGCGAAGCGGGTTTTTCTCTGCTTGGGTCATTGGATGGGCTCCGGTCGGTGACGACGTCGGGCGTGATGCTCGCGCGCCTCCGCGGCGTAGGGTAGCCCGGATCGCACAGGCGGCAGGCGGCGCGACGGGCGGCCGCACGGCGGGGCGCGGGCGTGCGGCCCGGGCGCGAGAGCGCGCGCGACGAGCGCGTCCGGCGCCTCGCGGCGCTCTTCCATCCGATCGCGACCGGTACTAGGGTCCCCGCGCGATGGCCGCGCCGGTGCTCCCGCGAATCCGCGTACCCCACCCTCACGTGCGGTGCGACAGCCAGGTGCTCGCCGGCAGCCCGCACGTGCTCGGCTCGCGCGTCCCGGTGCGCCGGCTCTGGGCGTGGCACCGCGGCGGCGCGTCGGTGGAGACGCTGCTCAAGCGCTACCCGAACCTCGGGCCGGCGCGCGTGCTGGACGCGCTCGCGTTCGCCTACGACAACCAGGACCTCATCGAGGCCGACATCGCGCGCGAGCAGGCGCTCTTCGAGAAGAAGGGCGGGCCCTCGGTCGGCGCGCGGCCGCTCGCGCAGCTCAACCTCCCCTTCGACGAAGACGACGAGTGAGCGACGGGTGAGCGGGTGTGAGGGCACGTCCCCTCACGCCTCCCAGCCCTCGTCAAGCTCAGCTTGTTTCTTTACAGCGATCGTGACTTGGGGCATTAGGGCGCACCATCGCTGGGGCCCGGAGTGCGGGGCTGCTTGGCAGTGGGAGCGACTGCCGCGCGTGATCGCGGCGGTCCCAGCTTTCAAGGTCGCGGTCACCGGTGTAGGGTCCGCGCCCCATGGGGTACCCATCGAGGTGCCGGAGGGTTTCTGAGATGAGCGTCAATCGATGGAAGTTGTTCGCGATGCCCGTGGCCCTGGTCGGGCTGGCGTCGCCTCTCCTCATGAACTGCGGCGGCAAGGGGATCCCGGGGGCGGACAGCCTCCCCGGGCCGGCCGGTGACCTGGCGTCCGCCGCGGGCGGCTGCGAGGAGCTGAAGAACGGCGGCATTGCCAACCTCAAGTTCGACGGCGGCGCCGACGTCGATGCCAAGCTCAAGGGCTTCCTCGAGGCCGCGGCCTCGCTCGACAAGCTCACGGCGGACATGGAGGCGGACCTCATCGCCTCGTGCGGCAAGCTCGGCAAGGACCTCGGCATGAGCGACGCCGAGCTCAAGGCCGACGCGGGCGGCGGCAAGGGCGCCGAGAAGGTCTGCAACGCGGTCTCCGCCAAGGTCAGCGCCGCCGTCAAGGCGAACGCCGACGCGAAGATCACGGTCCAGATCGAGCCCCCCAAGTGCTACGCCGACATCAACGCGATGCAGGCGTGCCTCGGCGACTGCGGCTCGCCGGTGCAGCCCGGCAAGCTCGAGGCGTCCTGTGAGGGCGGCGAGATCAGCGGCAAGTGCGACGCGGAGTGCAAGGGCAAGTGCACCGTCGACGCGGGCGCGGCGTGCTCCGGCACCTGCAACGCGAGCTGCTCGGGCAAGTGCGAGGCCGGCTTCAAGGGCACCTGCGGCGGCAAGTGCGACGGCAAGTGCGACGGCAAGGACTCGAAGGGCGCGGCGTGCGCGGGCACCTGCGAGGGCAAGTGCGACGCCAAGGCCGAGGGGTCGTGCACGGGCACCTGTGACGGCTCCTGCTCGGGGTCCTGCGAGATCAAGGCGGCGGCGAAGTGCTCGGGCTCCTGCTCGGGCGGCTGCAGCGCCGAGATCAAGGAGCCGAAGTGCTCGGGCGAGTTCAAGCCCCCGAGCGTCGACCCGAGCTGCCAGATGAGCTGCACGGCGAAGACCGCCGGCTCGGCGAAGTGCGACCCGCCGAACGTCCGCATCGTGGCGAACGGCAAGGTGAACGCCGACGCGCAGAAGCTCGTCGCGGCGCTCCGCACGTCGCTCCCGGCGATCGCGAAGGTGCAGCTCGGCACCGGCAAGAAGCTCGCGGCGGCGGTGTCCGGCGTGGGCAAGGCCGGCGCCGACCTCAAGGACGCGGCGCTCAAGGCCGGCGGCAAGGCGGTCGCCTGCGTCGCGGCCGCGGTGGACGCGTCGGCGAGCGCGACCGCCTCGATCGACGTGAACATCAAGGCGAGCGCGAGCGTCAGCGGCTCCGCGAGCGGCTCGGCCAGCGGCGGGACCTGATCCCCGGACCGGCCTGAGACCGGACGCGGCGGCGGTCCCCTCCCGGAGGGGGCTGCCGCCGTTGTCTTTTGGGGCGCCCCTCTCCCGGAAGGGGCCGTCGCCGCGATCTCCGGGAGCGGCCTCCCTGCGCAAAGCGCCGTTCTGGATGGGAGCTCACCTTTTCTCCACGACATGGACATGCGGACGTCCGGACAGGCACCGGCCCCGCCAGCGCCCGTGTAACAACCATGTTTCCTGTCCAGCGAAGCGAGTCGCGGCGAGGGTCGTTGATGCGCGCTACGCCTCCGGGAGGCCGGCGTCGATGACGCGCCTCCGAAGGGGCCATTGCGCCCGGCACGGCGCCGCGTCCGGAGTATCATGATGCCTCTGCAGGCGATGACGGAGACCTCGGAAGGGCAGGAACGATGGTCGGCGGTCCCTTGATCGAGCGCGGCGCCAGGATCGGCGAGTACACGATCGACGAGCCGCTCGGCGAGGGCGGCTTCGGCGCCGTGTTCCGCGGCCACGACGAGGCCGGAAACGACGCCGCCATCAAGATCTTCAAGGACGTGAGCGCCCAGAACGTCGGGCAGCTCTTCGCCCAGCAGAACGAGATCGAGGCGCTGCTCCGGCTGCGCCACCCGTCGCTCGTCAAGCTCAGCTCGTACGGCGTCCTCGACGGCGTCGGCCTCTACCTCGCGATGGAGCTCGTCCGAGGCGAGACGCTCGACCGGTACCTCGCGCGGATGGGCTCGCTCGACACGATCGAGGCCCTGCGCATCGCGCGCCGCGTGGCCGAGGCGCTCGCCCACTGCCACGCGCTCAACGTGCTGCACCTCGACCTCAAGCCGAGCAACATCGTCCTCACCGATCCGTACGAGCCCCGGCTCAAGATCCTCGATTTCGGCCTGGCCACGCTCACGGTGAGCTTCCAGCCCGAGCACGCGCGCGTCAACGCGGGGACCATCGCCTACCTGGCGCCCGAGTGCCTGAAGCAGGGCGCGCTCGGCCGCCCGAGCCCCCGGATGGACCTCTACGCGGTCGGCGTCATGCTCTACGAGCTGCTCGCCGGCCGGCTCCCGTTCTCGGGCGGCACGGTCAACGCCATCATCAACCAGAAGATCTACGGCGCGCTCGTGCCGCTCTCCCAGGTGGCGCCGGAGACCCCGGCCCCGGTCGTCGCGCTCGTGGAGGAGCTCATGGAGCGCGACCCCGCGCGGCGCTT
The DNA here is from genome assembly GCF_051474675.1 of Sorangium sp. So ce406. Taxonomy (NCBI): domain Bacteria; kingdom Pseudomonadati; phylum Myxococcota; order Polyangiales; family Polyangiaceae; genus Sorangium; species Sorangium sp. So ce406. The sequence goes on from NZ_CP150340.1 coordinate 6,188,528, forward strand.
CTCGAGCGCGGCCCGGCTCTGCGCGCGGCTCAAGGAGCTCTATTACGTCACGCTCCACGGCGCCTCGCCCGCGCAGCCGGCGCAGCCGTCGGACGACGGCCCGCACGAGCGCGAGGCCTCCTCGCCCGAGGCGCTCGACGACGCGCCGTTCATCGGCCGCGAGCAGGAGCTCGATCGGCTCGTGGAGCTCCTCCAGACCGCGGTGCGCGGCGAGCCGCGGCCGGCCGTGGTGGTCGGCGACGCGGGCGTCGGCAAGAGCCGCCTCGTCGCCGAGCTGCTGCGGAGCGCGGAGCAGGCGGGCGCGGCGATCGTCGCGTACGGCCGGTGCCGGGAGCTCTCCGGGCTCGTCCCCTACTCCGCCCTCCGCGAGGCGCTGACGCAGATCGCGCTCTGGCTGGAGCGGCACAGCGACACCCGCGCGGCGCGCATCCGCCGGCTGGTCAGCCTCGTGGTCGCCGAGGACGCGGCCCTGCTCCAGGGGCTCGTCCCGGAGCTCATCCGCGCGGTCGGGCTCGCCGACCAGGGCGGCGCCATCGGCCCGGGCGGCCCCCGCTGGATCGCCGATCTGATCCAGCGGCTGCTCGGCGCGATCTCCGAGGAGATCCCCGTCGTCTTCGCGATCGAGGACGTGCACTGGGCCGACGAGGCGACGCACGAGGTGCTCCTGCGGCTCTCGGATCAGCTCGGTGAGATGCCGGTCCTGCTGCTCGCGACCGCCCGGCCGCCGTTCCCCGGCGGGCGCAGCTCGCTGCCGCCGCCGGGCTCGTCCGCGCTGCGCGGCGCGTCGGCATCGCAAGGTCCGCCCGGCTCGTCCGGGCCGCGCGTCGCGTCGGCGTCGCCAGGTCCGCCCGGCTCGTCGCCGATGACGCCGCGATCGGCGGGGTGGCTCGCGTGGAAGGGCGTCGAGCGGCTCGACCTCGGCCCGCTCCCGCCCGAGGCGAACCGGGCGCTGCTCTCGGCGCTGGGCCGCGGCGCGGGGGACGAGCTCGTGCAGGAGCTCGTGCGCCGGGTCCCGCTGCTCGCCGCCGGCAACCCGCTCTTCAACATCCAGGTCGTCCGCAACATGGAGACCGAGGGCTTCCTGCACCGCGGCCGGAGCGGCGCGCTCGAGCTCTCCCGGGCCGACGCGCAGTACCGCGCGCCCGCGTCGGTGTCGGACGTGCTCGCGCGCAGCATCGAGGCGCTCGATCCCACGACGGTCCGGGTCCTCGGCGTCGCCGCGCTGATCGGCCGGCAGTTCCAGCGCGACGATCTGGTCGAGCTCGGCCTGTTCGACCCGGCGGAGGTCGACGGCGCCCTGCGCGACGCCGCCGCGCACCACGTCTGCCTGAGCGAGGACGGGCGCCTCACGTCGTTCTCCCACGACGCGGCGCGCGAGCAGCTCGCGGCCCGGGTGCCGCCCGAGGATCGCGGCGAGGTCCACGGGCGCATCGCGCGGCGCATCGAGCTGCGCGGCGGCGATCCGGGGACGCTCGCGCACCACATCGAGCGCGCCGGCGAGCTCGATCGCGCCGCGTCGACGTACCTGCTCGCGGCGAGCGAGGCCGACCGCCTCCAGGACCCGCACGGCGCGAGCCGGCGGCTCAAGCAGGCGCTCGCGCTGCTCGAGCGGCTGCCGCTCGATCCGGCGCGCGTCGAGCTGAGGGCCCGGTGCGCGCACGAGCTCGCGCGCGTGGCGTGCCTGCTCGGCAGCACGGCGGAGCCGCTCGATCTGCTGCGCCGCACGCAGGGCGCGCTGCCGGAGACGCCGCTCGTCACGGCGGCGCTCTCCAGCGCGCTGTCGCGCGTGCACTACGTGCGGGGCGAGTTCGCGGACGCGGTGGCGCACAGCCGCAAGGCGCTCCAGGCGATCGGGGCGAGCCCCGAGCTGCGCCCGTACCAGTGCTTGCCCGCGAACATCCTCGGGCGCGCGCTGTGCGCGGCCGGCAAGGTCGGCCCGGCGACCGAGCCGCTCCGCCGCGGCTGCGAGCTCGCCGAGGCGGCGGGCGAGTACGTCGAGCTCTGCCACTCGCGCGGCATCCTGTGCGTGGCGCTGAGCCAGTCGGGCCACTACGCCGAGGCCGAGCAGAGCGCCGCGGACGCCGCGCGCCTGGCCGAGCGCCTGCGCGACCCGGTGCGGCTGCTCGGCACGTGGTTCTACTACGCGGTGCTCGCCGAGGGCCGGTTCGACTGGGATCTCGGCGTCCGGTCGACCGCGCAGCTCCTCTCGTACGCCGAGGAGCACGGCCTGAGCGGGCTCTACCTGTACGTCGGCACGATGTACGCGGGCCGGCACCAGTTCCACGTGGGGCACCTCGCGCGGGCGCGCGTGCTGATCGCGAACGCGTGCAACCTCAGCGGCGTGCTGGGCATCGGCATGGGGCGCGGCTGGGCCGAGGGGTACCTGGGCGACGTGCTCTTCGTGCAGGGCCACCTCACCGAGGCGCTCGCCGCCTACGAGCGGGCGCTCGAGATCGGGTCGGCCGGGACGGGCGACGCGTACGCGGTGAGCCTCGGCCGGGTCGGCCGGATGCACGTGCTGGCGCTCCAGGGCCACGACGCCGGCGAGCTCAGGGCGTACGGCCTGGAGACGCTCGAGTTCATCCGCGCCTCGGGCAACCGGACGCAGCTCGTCATGGCGCTCGAGCGCTGCGCCGAGGCGCTCGACCTGCTCGGCGACGAGGAGGGGGCGCGCGACGTCCGGTCCGAGCGCGCGGTGCTCGTCGAGGAGCTCGGCCTCAAGGACCCGACGTTCTGGCCGCGGCCCCCGGTCGAGGCGGCGTTCGGCGGGTCCCCGCGGGAGTACTGGACGGGGCTGCCCCGCGAGCTCCGGTCGGTGGCGCCGAGCAGCCTGGGCACGACGCAGATCGTCGCCGCGACCATGGCGGGGCTCGCGGAGGCGGCGACGCTCGCCATCCCGGAGGAGGAGATCGGCGCGCCGACGATCGTGGCGATCCCGCGATTGCGGCACGTGACGTTGCTGGAGACGCTCGCCTCCGTCGAGGGCTTCGTCCCGCGCTTCGACGGGCCGGAGGCGCCGCCGGTCGCGAAGTGACGGCAGCGGGGGGCGCGCGAGGCGCCGCGGGTCAGCCGGGGGGTTGCGTGGGCGACCGGGGCGCGGCGCGCTGGCGCTCAGCCGTCGCCGCCGGGGCGCACCTTGCGCCGGTCGGCTCCCCTGGGGCGGGCGAGCGCTTCGCGCACGCGGGCGTGGTCGAGCGGGTCGCGCCCATCGAGCGCGAGCTCGATGTACTCCATGCGGTCGCTCCCCCAGAAGAGCTCGTCGTCCACGAAGGTCGTCGGCACCCCGAACACGCCCCTGCCGACGGCGCGCTCGGTGCCCTGCCGGAGCGCCTCCTTGGCGGCCGGCGCCGAGGCCTGCTGGATGAGCGCGGCGCTGTCGAGCCCCTCGCGATCGAGCGCGCCCGCGAGCTCCTCGGGCGAGCCGAGGTCGATGCCCTGCCCCCAGCCGGCCCGGAAGATGGCCGAGACCACCCTGCGCTGCGCTGCGCCGGCGACCTCGGGCAGCGACAGCCGCAGGGCGAGCAGCGGGTTGAAGGGGTGGACCTTCGGACAGGAGAGCTCGATGCCGTGGAGCCGTGCGTGGCGGAAGGCGTCCTTGTAGGCCCACTCGCGCTTCGGCGGGATCTCGGCGGGCCCGAGCTGGCCCCAGCGCTCGAGGAGGCCGGCGAAGAGCACCGGGTGGATGTCGAGCGCGACGCCGCGGCGGTCGCAGATCTCCTGGATCCGCAGCCAGGCGAAGTAGGCGTAGCCCGAGATGTAATCGAAGTAGAAGTCGACGCGGCTGGCCATCGCGGGCCTCCGAGGGCGCTCGTGGACTGTGTGCTGCGCCCGCGGTCCTTGAGGAGCCCTGGCGCGGCTTCCGGGATCGTACCATGGTGATCGGTGCGACCCCTCGTTCAGCGCGACGCGCGCGATGAACGCAACGCGCGCGAGGAACGTGACGCGCGCGGCGCGAGCGCTGCCACGGCGCGGGCCGGTCCTGTCGAGGTCGTGCGCACAGCGCTCGCCCACATCTGGGCCATGCTGTTCCTTGTCGTGCTGCTCCCTGTCGGGCTGCTCTGCTTTCCCTTCGATCCCCGGCAGCGGATGCACGATCGGCTCTCGGTCGTGTGGGCGCGCGGGGCGCTCTGGCTGGTCGGCGTGCGGGTCGAGGCCGAGGGCGTCCAGCACGTGCGGCCGGGCGAGCGCTACGTGATCGCGGCGAACCACCAGAGCACGCTCGACATCCTCGCGCTCCTCGTGGTGCTGCAGGGGCGCACGCCGATGCGCTTCCTGGCGAAGCGCGCGCTGTTCCGCGTGCCCGTGCTCGGCTGGGGCATGCGGCTGTACGGCCACACGCCGGTCGATCGGCGGCGCGCCCGCGGCGCGATCGCGGATCTCGGCGAGGCGCGGCGCAACGTGATGCAGCGGTGGTCGACGGTGTTCTTCCCCGAGGGCACGCGGAGCGCGGCGGGGCGGCTGCTGCCCTTCCGGCTGGGCGCCTTCCGCACCGCCTCGGCCGCGGGCGCCCGCGTCCTGCCGGTGACCGTCGACGGCGCGGGCGCGCTTCAGCCGAAGGGCCGGTATGCCGCGGCGCCTGGGGTGATCCGGGTCGTGGTGCACCCGCCGCTCGCTCCGCCGGGGGCGTCGCTCGAGGAGCTGCGCGCCTCGATGGAGGCGTGCAGGGCCGCCGTGGCGTCGGCGCTCCCGGAACGGCTGCGCGAGGGGGCTGAGCCGGGGAGCGCGTGAGCTGCGGGATCCAAGTTGAACCTGGCAATCCCAGCGGCCGCACCTGCGAGAGCACACGCGGGGGCTGGTCCGCTGGTTCCTGGAGGACCCACACAGGCCCCGGATGAAGCAGGGCCACCCGACCCAGGTAGGGCCACCAGGGCCACCCGACCCAGGTAGGGCCACCGGCCACCCGGCCACCCGACCCAGGTTGAGGATCGGCCACCCGGCCACCCGACCCCGGCCACCCGGCCACCCGACCCCGGCCACCCGACCCAGGGGCCACCCGACCCAGGTTGGCCACCCGACCCAGGTTGAGGATCGGTCAACCCGCCGGCCACCCGACCCAGGTTGAGGATCGGCCACCCGACCCAGGTTGAGGATCGGTCACCCGATCCAGGTTGAGGATCGGTCACATCGAGGGTGGGTCCACAAGAACAGTGACCCAGGTCGAGGATCCGGGTTGAGGGACCGATCCTCGTTGAGGATCCGACCTGACCCACGTCTGGCCAATGACAGCAGCCCAGACGGCGGACACCTGGCGGAATCGTCGGACCGCCTGGCGGCCGCCACCCATGGCTCGATCCAAGTACTCGAAATCATTCACCACGAAACCGGGCACAACCTTTGTTGATGTCCAGCGGCCATGAGCCAGCCCCGAGATATCACCCCCGGCGCGACCTACCTGATCACCCGTCGCGCCCTCCGCAGGCACCTCCTCTTCCGACCCGACGCCGCCGTAACCCAGCTCTTGGTCTACGGCCTCGCGGTCTCGGCTCGACGCTACCGCATCGAGGTCCATGCGCTCTGCGCGATGTCATCGCACCTGCACCTCGTCGTGACCGACCCGGATGGCGTACTGCCGCGCTTCCTGCAGTTCTTCCATCGCGTCGTCGCGCTCGGCACGAAGGTGCTCCGCAAGTGGGAAGGGCCGGTATGGGACCACGAAGCCACCAGCGTGGTGCGGCTGCTGACGCACGCAGCGGTGGTCGAAAAGATCGCCTACGTCCTTGCGAACCCTGTGGCCGCGGGGTTGGTCCGGCACGCGCGTGAATGGCCGGGCGCCAAGGTGGATGTAAGCGAGATCGGCCGCGGCGAGCTGCGCGCGGCCCGCCCCTCCGCGTACTTCGATCCGGAGAATCCGCAGTGGCCGCAGCAAGTAGGGCTCCCGCTCGCGCTGCCGCCTGGTATCAAGCAGGACAGCGCGGACGGTTTCCGTCGCGCGGTCGCGGCCGAACTGGAGCGACAAGAAACGCGGGCACATGTCGAGATGCATCGGCAAGGGCTACGCTTCTTGGGCGTCGAGAGGGCCAGCAAGGTCTCCCCGTACGAGCGTGCCACGAGCTTCGAGGCCCTACGTGAGCGCAATCCGACCTTCGCGGTCGGCCGTGAGCAGGGCGGCGCATGGAGAACCGCAGCCACCGCTGTGCGGACGTTTCGCGCCTCGTACCGCGCGGCGCTCGAACGATGGCGTGCCGGTATACACAGCGCCGTATTCCCGGCCGGGACATGGTGGATGCGCATATTCCACGGCGTCAACGTGACCATACCAGCGTAGCCGATATCGTGCTCACAACGGTGTAGTCATTGCCCGGGTTCGCTACAGCGAGGTGGACAAGGGGAAGGCTGCGGGCTCACCCCGGTTCGGGTCGGCACCGACACGGATTGAGTCCGGGCTGACCAATCATTGGCTCAACCGTGGTCGGGTGGCTTGACAATAGCCCTGACCCGGGTCGGTTCGCCAGCGGACTCAACCTGAGGTTGACGCAATCTGCGTTGGACTGCCGCTCGCCTGGGTCGGCTCATGCCGAGCTCAAGCCGAACCGAGCTCAACCTAGGTCGCGGGGGGGTCCCCGGGTTTCCCAATCCGGGTCGGTTTACCGTGTCGGGTCTCCCCGCCTGCTCCGCCTACTTAACCTGGGTCGGGTTCCCCCTTTTTCGCCCCAACCTGGGTCGGGTCTCCCGCCAACCTAGGTCGGGTCTCCCGGTCTCCGAACCTGGGTCGGGTCTCCGGGTCTCCCGCCCCAACCTGGGTCGGGTCTCCGCAACCTGGGTCGGGTCTCCCGGCTCTCCCGGGGTCGGGTCTCCCGCCCCCGGCTCGCGAAACCGGCTCGCCTTCACTTGAACGGCTGTCCTCCGCCGCACATACCCATCAGCGCGCCCCGTCCGGCATGTATAAGCCACGAGAACTTTCATGACCGAAGCCCGCCCCAAACCTCAGCTTGTCGTGGTCGGCTGCTCCGCCGGCGGCATCGAGGCCCTCAGCACGCTCGTCTCCACCCTGCGGAGCCCGTTCCCGGCCCCGCTCGTGATCGCCCAGCACCTCGACCCGCGGCGGGAGAGCCACCTCGGCGAGGTCCTGCGCCGCCGCTGCGAGCTCCCGATCCGTACCGTCGCCTCCGTCTCACCGCTCGAGGACGGCGTCATCTACGTCGTGCCCGCGGGCCGCGACGTGGAGATCACCGACCACGAGATCCGGCTCACGCCCGAGACCAGCGCGCGACCCAAGCCGTCCGTCGACACGCTCTTCCGCACCGCGGCCGAGATGTACGGCGAGAACCTCATCGCCATCGTCCTGACCGGAAACGGCTCCGACGGCAGCGTCGGCGCCCGCCACGTGAAGAAATGCGGCGGCACGGTGATCATCGAGAACCCCGACACCGCGAGATTCAGGGGCATGCCCGACTCCCTGGCCCCAACCACGGTCGACATCGTGGCCGATCTCGACCGCATCGGGAGCATCCTGACCGATCTTCTGTCCGGATCGTACGTCGATCCCGCCCCGGACGAGGACAAGCACCTCCTCACGCTCCTCGACCTCGTGCGCGAGCAGAGCGGGATCGACTTCAAGAAATACAAGCAGGCGACCATCCTGCGCAGGCTCCGGCGCCGGATGGCGGCCACGAACACCGACACCATCGACAAGTACGTGAGCTACCTCACCGAGCACCCCGAGGAGCACCAGCGGCTGATCAACAGCTTCCTCATCAAGGTCACCGAGTTCATGCGCGATCCGGAGCTCTTCGCGCACCTCCGCGACGTGATCCTCCCCTCGCTCATCGCCCACGCCCGGGCCGACAACCGATCACTGCGCATCTGGTCGGCCGGGTGCGCCACCGGCGAGGAGGCGTACTCGCTGGCCATCCTGATCAGCGAGCTGCTCGGCAACGAGCTCGACAGCTTCCACGTCCGCATCTTCTCGACCGATCTCGACAGCGAGGCGGTCGCCTTCGCCCGCCGCGGCATCTACGGGGCGGCCGCCGTCGAGGAGCTGCCGCACGAGCTCGTCGACCGCTACTTCGTCTCGATCGACGGCCACTACCAGGTGAAGAAGCGCATCCGCAACCTCACCGTCTTCGGCGAGCACGACCTCGGCCAGCGCGCCCCGTTCCCGCACCTCGACCTCGTGTTGTGCCGCAACGTCCTCATCTACTTCACGAGCGATCTCCAGCGCCGCACCCTGCACCTCTTCGCCTTCTCGCTACGAGAAGGCGGCTACCTCGTGCTCGGCAAGGCCGAGACCACGAGCCCGCTGAGCGAGTACTTCGTCTCCCAGGACATCCACCAGAAGGTCTATGTGCGCCGCGGCGAGCGCATCCTCGTCCCCCCCTCGATCGCCGCCGCCCCGGCGCCGCCCCGGCGCGCGTCCCGCGGCAAGAGCCCCGTCCTGCCCCTGCGCGGCGTCGCCAAGGAGCTCCCGCGCGCCCGCATGTCCATCGACGTGCTGCTCTCCAGCTTCCGTGTGGGCATCGTGCTCGTCGACAGCCGCTACGACATCCTCGAGATCAACTTCGCGGCCCGGCGCCTGCTCGGAATCCACGGCATGGCGCTCGGGCAGGACCTCGTGCACCTCGCGCAGTCCGTCCCCCACCGGCCGCTGCTCGAGGCGATCGACGCCGCCTTCCGGGGCGAATCGTCGCAGCCGATCGAGGTCGCCGTCGAGACGACGCCCGACGGCGATCGGACGTACATCCAGATCACCTGCCACGGTCCCCGCACCGACGTCGAGCCCGGCAAGGTCGACGCCGCGCTGATCGTGGTCGAGGACGTCACCGAGGCCGTACGGCGCCGGAAGCACGTCGAGCAGATCATCACCCGGGAGGCGCAGCTCCAGGCCGAGCTCGCGCAGGTCAGGGCCGAGCGCGAGCGCGCCGAGGAGCGCTTCGCCGCCGAGCGCGAGCAGCTCCGCCGCGACAACGAGGCGCTGGCCGCCGCGCTCTCCCGGTTCGAGGCGACGCGCGAGCAGGACCACACGGCGATCGAGCGGCTGGCCGAGCAGAACCGGCGGCTGCTCCGGGCCAACGAGGAGCTCACGACGGCGCACGAGCAGCTCCGCGGCATGAACGAGGAGCTGATGGTCTCCACCGAGGAGGCGCAGGCCGCCATGGAGGAGGTCGAGACGCTGAACGAGGAGTTCCAGGCGACCAACGAGGAGCTGGAGACCGTCAACGAGGAGCTCCAGGCCACGATCGAGGAGCTCAACACGACGAACGCCGATCTGGAGTCGCGGAGCCGCGAGATCCAGGAGCTCGCCGCGCCGATCGAGGCGGAGCGGGAGCGGCTCTCCGCCATCCTGCGCAGCATGGCGGACGCGCTGCTTGTCGTGGACGGCGCGGGGCGGCCGGTGGTCACGAACGACGCCTACATCGCGATGTTCGGCACGGGCCGGCTCACGGCGTACGACGAGAAGGGCCGGCCGGTGCTCTACCAGGACACGCCGGAGCAGCGGGCCGCGCGCGGCGAGCGCTTCCAGATGGAGTTCACCGTCCCCGGCCCCGACGGCACGACGCGGCACTTCGAGGCCACGGGCCACCCCATCGGCGGCAGCGGCGCGGCCGGCAAGGACGCCGTGGAGCGCGGCGTGATCGTCATCCGCGACATCACGGAGCGGAGCATCCGCAAGCTGCAGGACCGCTTCATGGCGATGGCGAGCCACGAGCTCCGGACGCCGCTCGTGCCCCTGCGCGGCTACCTCGACATGCTGGTCAGCCTCCTCCCCGCGGACGGCGACCCGCGCCTGCAACGCTTCGCGTCGCTCGCCCGCTCCCAGACCGAGCGGCTCGAGCGGCTGGTCGACGATCTCGTGAGCGCGACCCGCATCCAGACCGGGAAGTTCGAGCTCAAGCTCTCGAACGTGGCGCTCGTCCCGCTGGTCGCGCACGCCGCGGAGAGCGCCCAGACCCTCGCGCCGACCCCGAAGATCCACCTCGACGTGCCCTCCAGCGCGCCGGAGCGGATGGTGGTGAAGGGCGACGCCGCGCGCCTCGAGCAGGTCCTCATGAACCTGCTGAGCAATGCCTTCCGGCACGCCGACGGCTCGCCCCGGATCGATGTGCGCCTGCGGCAAGCCGGCGGCGTCGCCGAGATCGACGTCGAGGACCAGGGGCCGGGGATCCCCGCGGCCGACGTGCCGCATGTGTTCTCGAGCTTCTACCAGGTGGAGCGCCCCCCGAACGCCTCGTCCGGCGGCATGGGACTCGGGCTCTTCATTTGCAGGGAGATCGTCAAAGCGCACGGCGGACAGATCTTCGTGCGCAGCGCGGAGGGTAAGGGCGCCACTTTCACGATCAGGCTACCCCTGATCTCGAATGGAGGCGCGCACGATTGATGCGTTGGCGCCGCGCTGCTGTGCTGCGAGCGGCTCCGGAGAGGACATCATGCCGACAAGGGCGAAGATCCTCGTGATCGAGGATGATCGAGATTCGAGCGATATGCTCCTGGAAATGCTCAGGATGGCCAACTACGAGGTGGAGTCGGCCCGCACGGCGGACCAGGCGCTCGACGCGCTGACGTCGCGGCGTTACCAGGCGGCGCTGCTCGACCTGACCGTGCAGGGGGCAACGACGGCGGAGCTGGTCGAGCGGGTCCAGCAGGTGGCGGAGAGGCCGCCCATCGTGATCTTCTCGGCGCGCATGCCGGACGACCTCCGCAATGCGGCGGAGAAGCTCTCGGCGGCGGCGGTCCTCCCGAAGCCGGCGAGCATGGCCACGCTGCTCACCACGCTCGAGCGCGTCGTCAGCATGGCTGTGTGAGCGGCGCGCGACGCGTCGTTTTCCCTCTCTCAACTCCATTTTCCCACGAGGCGAGCTGTGCCAGGACACGACATCATCGCGGTCGGAGCGTCGGCGGGCGGCGTGGAGGTGCTGATCGCGCTGATCGGTGGCTTACCCTCGGATCTACCGGCGTCGCTGTTCGTGGTCCTGCACTTGCCGGCGACGGCCCGGAGCCTGCTCCCGCAGATCCTGGAGCGGACGACGCGGATGCCCGTGGGGGTGGCGGTCGACGGTGAGCCGGTCGAGCGCGGGCGCATCTACATCGCGCCCGTGGACAACCACCTCATGCTCGGCGAGGGCGTCGTGCGGGTGGTGTACAGCGCGAAGGAGAACGGCCACAGGCCGGCCGTGGATCCGCTGTTCCGGACCGCGTCGGAGGCGTACGGCCCGCGCGTGGTCGGCGTGGTGCTCTCCGGCACGCGCGACTGCGGCACCGTTGGCCTGCTGGCGATCAAGCGCCGCGGCGGCATCGCCGTGGTCCAGGATCCGAAGGACGCCCTGTTCCCGGACATGCCGCAGAGCGCGCTCGACAACGTGCCCGTGGACCACTGTGTCCCGCTCGCGCGCCTGCCACCGCTGCTCGTCGACCTGGTGCATCAGAGGACAGGAGAGGCGCCCGCGAAGGCGCAGACGCCTCACGGGCTGGTGGGGGAAAAGGTGGAGGCACCCGAGATTGAATTCACGTGTCCGGACTGCGGAGGCAACCTGACCCGCAACGGCGACGGCGCGGTGCTCAGCTACCGGTGCAAGGTCGGCCATCGCTACTCCCCGGAGGGGTTGGAGGAGGAGCAAGCCGAGGCGCTCGAGGCGGCGCTGTGGGTCGCGCTGCGCACGATCGAGGACACCGCCGCGCTGGCCCGTCGCATGGCGGCGCGGGCGGCGGAGCGGAATCAGCTCACCGTGGTGGCGCACTTCGAGGAGAAGGTCCGGCAGGCCGAGGAGCGGGGCGCCCTGGTGCGCCGGGCGCTGATGGGCAAGGACGGAGGGAACGGCGTCTCCCTGCGCCCGCGCCACCGGCGCGCCACGTAGCGGCCCGAGGGTGAGCGGCGGCCGGGACCGGGGCCCGCCGGGTCAGCGTGGCGAGCTCGACGCGCGCTGGCTCGACGCGCCGCCGGGCTCGCGGAGCACACCGCTAGCATGCAGCAACGCCGGTCGCGACGGCGCGCCGCTTCGACACGGGCGGCCACCCTGCTCCGGGCGCGCGACACCCGCGGCGCCGCATCAACGGCCCGATCCGGGAGATCTCTGCGAAAAAATCTCGGGCGAGCGCGTAATGGCCAAGATGCTTAGCTAGAGGCCATGGATTTCACCGAGGTGATGAGCGAGCTCGAGCGGCTCGGCACCGAGCAGAACCGGAGGGTGTACCGGCGCCACGGGGCGACCGACCCGCTCTTCGGCGTGAGCTTCGCTCACATGAACGCGCTCACGAAGCGGATCAAGCGCGACCACGAGCTCGCCGAGGCGCTCTGGGCGACGGGCAACTCCGACGCGATGTCGCTGGCGGCGGCGATCGCCGATCCGGAGCGCTTCACCCGGGACACGCTCGACGCGTGGCTCGACGGCCTGCGCTCCCCGCTCCTCATCGACAGCTTCGTGAAGCACATCGCCCTGAAGACCCCGTTCGCCCGCGACGCGATGGAGCGCTGGACCGCGTCGGACGACGAATGGATCGGCCGCGCGGGCTGGACCCTCGCCGGCGCGCTCGCGGCCGAGGACCCGTCCTTGCCCGACAGCGTGTTCGAGGCGCGGCTCTCGGCGATCGAGGCGTCGATCCACAGGGCGAAGAACCGCGCCCGCGAGGCGATGAACAGCGCGCTCATCTGCATCGGCGCGCGGAGCGAGCCGCTGCGCGGCAGGGCGCTCACGGCCGCGCGGCGCATCGGCAGGGTCGAGGTCGACCACGGCGAGACGGCCTGCAAGACGCCCGACGCGATCGCGCAGATCCAGAAGCTGTGGGCCGCCCGGAGGCCGGCCGTCGCGCCCGCCGCGAAGCCGGCCAGGTCGGCCGCCGCGAGCCCCGACAAGACGCCCGCGGCGAAGCCCAGCAAGGCCGCCGCGAGTCCCGGCAAGGCCGCCGCGAGCCCCGGCAAGGCCGCCGCGAGCCCGGGCAAGGCGCCCGCCGCGACCCCCAGCAAGGCGCCCGCCGCGAAGGCCGGCAAGGCGGCCCGCCGGGGCTGATCCGAATGCGCGCCGCCTGCCAGCCGCGGCTCACGTCGGGTTCGCCGCCGCCATGGCCTCGGCGGGCGACCCGAGCAGCTCCGTGCGCGTGAGCCGCTCGACGACCTGCCGCGTCAAGAGCAGGTGGTCCTCCTCCTCGTGCAAGCGCTTCCTGAACGACGCCCTCGCCTCGTCGTCGTCCGCCTCGTCGGCGAGCTCGAGCAGGAGCTGCCAGCCGGAGTTGTCGACGAGCTCCGCGGTCAGCAGCGCGTGGAAGAGGTGGGCCGGGTTCTGGTCGCCGTCGAGCACCACCTGCTGGATGCCCTGCGACTCGATCGTGATCAGCCGCGACATCTCGGTCTCCCCGTGCGCGTCCCCGCCGAGCTCGCGGATCCGCGCCTCGAGCCACTCCTCGTGCTCCTTCTCCTGGTCCCGGTACTCCCGGAGCTGGCCGAGCAGGTTCAGCAGGCTCGGATCGGCCGAGCGGCCGACCTTCTCCAACATGGAGTCGTAGAGCCTGACGCTCGCGCGCTCGTACGTCAGCCGCTCGTTGAGCAGGTCGATGGCCTTGTCCTTGTTCCCCTGTGCAAGCTTCTGCATGGATGCCTCCGACCGGGGCAGATGCGATTCGCAGGCCGTCGCGCGGCGGAGATCGCAGATCGGCGGGCGCGGCGGTCAGAGGTGCTCGACCAGGTACTCCACGACGGTGCGGTTCGCGAACCGGCTCGCCACCGGCGACCGGTAGCCGTGCCGCTCGCCCGGGAACATGACCATGTCGAACCGCCTGTCGGCGGCCATGAGCGCCTCGATCATCCTGGCCGTGTGCGCGATATGCACGTTCTCATCCATGAGCCCGTGCAGGAGGAGCAGCTTGCCGCGCAGGTTGGCCGCGTGCTTCGTGAGATCCGCCGCCTCGTACCGCGCGGCCGCCCTGTCCAGCAGCCCCATGTAACGCTCCGTGTAGCCCGTGTCGTAGAGCCGGAAGTCGCTCCCCGGCGACCCCGCCACGCCCACGTGGAACCGATCCGGCGCCCTGAGCAGCGCGTGCAGCACCATCGTGCCGCCGTAGCTGTGGCCGTGGATGCCGACGCGGCCCGGGTCGACGTAGGGAAGCGTCTTCAGGAACTCGAGGCCCGCGATCTGGTCCGCCAGCTCGACCTCGCCGAGCCGGCCGTGGATGGGCGCCTCGAACGCGCGCCCGCGGTTGGCCGAACCGCGGTTGTCGAGCTGGAAGACGACCACCCCGCGGTCCGCGAGGTGATTCCAGAGCAGGCGCGGCGACCACGAGTTGAAGACCGTCTGCACGCCGGGCCCGCCGTACACCATCACCACGACCGGGTAGCGGCGGCCGGGCTCGATCGTCCGCGGCGCGAGCAGCGCGCCGTACAGCGTGTCGCCGCTCTCGGCGCGCACCTTCACGATCTCGGGGGCGCGCAGCCCGAGCTCGGCGAGCTCCGGATCGACAGGCGCCGGCAGCTCGCCCAGCTCGGCGTTGCCGGGCCCCCGCACCGCGCCCTTCCACGGCCGACCCACGGCCGAGTGGACGTCCACGTACCCCGGCCCCCCCGGCTCCACGGTGACGTGGTGCACCCCCGGATCCGACGTGAGCCGCTTCATCTCGCCGCCCGCGAGCGGCACGGTGTAGAGGTGCCGCTCGGTGGGGCCGTCCTTGGTGGCCACGAAGCGCGCCTCGCCGCGCTCCTCGTCCGGCGGCTCGAGCGAGGTGACGTCCCAGTCGCCCGCGGTGAGCTTCGCGAGCTCCGCGCCCGAGCCCGCGTCGCGCACGGTGATGTGGGTATGGCCGCTCGCGGCGGTCGCCCAGAGGAACCTCGGCGCGCGCTCGAGCAGGCGCATGTGCCCGAAGTCCACCCAGGTCGGCGAGGTCTCGGCGACGATCTCGGCGGCCGCGCCCGAGCGCGCGTCCGCGCGGAGGAGCGCGAGGCGCTGCTGGTCGCGCGTCAGCGTCTGGAACCAGAGCGCCTTGCCGTCGGGCGCCCACGCGAACCGGCCGAGGTAGCGCTCCTGCTCGCCGCCTTTCCACTGGAGCCACGCCGTCCGCTTCGTCGCGAGATCGAGGATCCCCGCCTTGACGCGGGGGTTCTTGCCGCCCACGCGCGGATAGCGCTGCATCATGAGATCCTCCTGGCCGTCGCGGACCCCGAAGATGGGCACTTTCCCGACCTCCCGCTCGTCGACCTCGAGGTAAGCCACCTTGTCACAGCCGGGGGAGATCCAGAATCCGCTCGGCTCGTCGAACTCCTCCTGACCGTTGAAGTCGCTCTGCCCGCGCGACACCCCCTCTGGCGCCCCCCGGGTCAGCGCAGTCTCGCGGCGCGAGGCGACGTCGATCATGAAGAGCTCTCGCCCGCGGACGAACACGACGCGCTCGCCGCCGTCGCACACCTTCGGGTCGATCTCCGGCTCGGCCGTGTCGGTGAGCCGCACGACGGCGCCCGCCTGGTCGCGCAGGAAGAGGTCGCCGCCGAAGGGGATGAGCATCACCGGCGCCCGCCTGGCCCAGGCATAGGCCGTGATCCCCTTCGAGAACATGCGCTGTCGCTCGCGCCGCAGCTCCTCCTCGCGCGAGAGCGGCCTCGTCTCCTTCAGCAGATCGCCCGAGGCGACGAGCTGCCGCGCCGCGCGCGACGCGGTGTCGAAGGCGAAGAGCGCCTGCTCCGGGCTCTCCGGCTGCCGCTGGAGGTAGGTGACCAGCTTGCCGTCGGGCGAGTGCTGGATCGCCCTGGGCAGCTTCGCGCCGAGCGGCGGTTGCTGGCCGAGGTGCGCGTACGTGACCCGGCTCGCCTCCGGCCCGGCGATGGCCGTCTTGCCCGCCGCGTCGCCCGTCGCCGGCGCCGCGCCACCCCCGCCCGGCTGGTCGCCAGCGCGCGCGGCCGGCGCGCCCGCCGTCACCGGCGGTGAGCCGGCTGGCGGGGCGCACCCGGCGACCGAGGCGAGGACCAGCGACGCGAGCGACAACCACGTTGCGGAGAGCGGACTTCGCATGTCCGCGATCTCGCCCGTCACCGCGGGGATGTCAAACCGCGATCTTCCTTCTGCGCGAGCGCGTCTCCGCGCGCGGCGATCAGCTCGCGATCCGCCGGAGCACGATGACCGGCCGGCCCGCGTCGCGGGAGCGCTCGAGGTCCACCTTGCAGTCGAGCATCCAGTCGTTGTCCTCCTCGGGATCGGCGATGATCTGCTCCACCACCCACGATCCGCCGTCCTCGGCGGGGTGGATGATCGTGTTGCTCGGGCTGCGGGCCGCCGGGTCGGTGCGGATCGCGCTGTGCTCCGCGTAGAACCCGCGGAGCGCCTCGTCCAGCTTCTCCGCCGTCCAGGGGGCCTCCTCGCCCTCCACCATCTCGGCGGCCACCTCGTAGTCGCGGCGGGACAGCGCGCGCAGGAAGAAGAACAGCTCGTTGCGGACGAGCACCGTGAAGTCCTTCGCGTTGCGCGTGATGTCGAACGCGCCCGGCTCCACGGCGCCGCCCGGGGCCCCGGCGCGCGGCTGGTACGACGGGTCGCGCAGCTTCTCCCACTCGTCGAGGAGGCTCGAGTCCACGCCGCGGATGAGCGCCCGGAAATAGGCGATCATGTCGCCCGTGTCAGCGTCCTTCGCGTAGTCGGGGACGGTCTGGACCAGCGCCTTGTATACCTCGGAGACATACCTGAGCAGGAGCCCCTCCGCCCGCTCCAGGTTGTACTCGCGGATGTACTCGCCGAACGACAGGTACTGCTCGTACATCTCGCGCGCCACGCCCTTCGGCCGGATGTTCTCCTGCCCGACCCAGGGGTGCCGGCGCGCGTAGTCGTTGAACGTGCCGTAGATGAACTCCGCGTTCGGCTTCGGATAGTCGAGCTTCTCGAGCTCCTCCATCCGCTGCTCGTACTCCACGAAAGCCGCCTTGAGCTCCGCGAGCTTCTCGGTCTTCAGGCGATCGAGCTGCTTTTGCAGGATGAGATCGGGGTTCTCGAGGATCGACTCGACCAGCGTCAGCAGATCGAGCGGATACGTGCCGCTCTCGGGATCCAGCTTGCCCACCGTCTCGAGCACGTAGAGCGAGAGCGCGTGGTTGAGGGAGAAATCCTCCTGGAGATCCGCGTTGATGCGGATGCGCTTGCCCGGCCCATCGTCCTTCGGGACGAACTCGATGATGCGCGCCTCCACGAGGGAGCGGAACAGGA
Organism: Sorangium sp. So ce406; assembly: GCF_051474675.1. NCBI lineage: Bacteria > Pseudomonadati > Myxococcota > Polyangiales > Polyangiaceae > Sorangium > Sorangium sp. So ce406. The sequence goes on from NZ_CP150340.1 coordinate 6,205,630, forward strand.
GCATCGCTGTCCTGCCGTGCTGGCGCCGGACCGCGGGCCGGTCGTGGGTGCTGCGGATGAGCCGCTTCAGCGCCTGACACCCGCCCTCCTCGCGCCCGAGCACGTTGACCAGCATGCCGTGCGTGACCTGGAACCGCGACACGAGCGGCTCGGGCGGCGACTGGATCAGCCGCTCGAACGTCTGCCGGTCCCAGTGCACATAGCCCTTCTCCGGCGGCTTCTTCTTGACGATCTTCCGCCGCTTCGCCGGGTCGTTCCCCGCCTTCGCCTCGAGCCGCATGTTCTCGATGACGTGCTCCGGCGCCTGCGCCACCACGCTCCCCTGCGTGTCGTAGCCCTTCCTGCCCGCGCGGCCGCTGATCTGCTGGAAATCGCGCACGCTCAGGATCGCCGTCTTCTCGCCGTCGAACTTGCAGAGCTTCGTGAACAGCACCGTGCGGATCGGGATGTTGACCCCGACGCCCAGCGTGTCCGTGCCGCAGATGATCTTGAGGTGCCCCTGCTGCGCCAGCTTCTCGACCAGGAGCCGGTACTTCGGCAAGAGCCCCGCGTGGTGGAGCCCGATGCCGTGCTTGACGAACCGCTGCACCTCCCGACCGTAGGGGCTGGAAAATTTCACCCCCGCGAGGGCGGCGGTGATCGCGCGCTTCTCCTCCTTGGTGCAGTAGTCCTGGCTCATCAGGTTCTGCGCCTCCTCGGCGCAGGCCCGCTGGGTGAAGCTCACGATGTAGATCGGCGCCTTGCCCGTCTTCACGAGGGTCGCGACGGTCTCGTGGAGCGGCGTCTCGCGGTACTCGAAGTCGAGCGGCACCGGGCGCACGGTCGACTTGATCACGGCGGTCTGCTCGCCGGTGAGCTTCGTGATCTCCTCCTGGAAGAACTCGGTGCCTCCGAGCGTGGCGCTCATGAGCAGGAACCTCGCCTGGGGCAGCGCGAGCAGCGGGATCTGCCACGCCGCGCCGCGATCGCGGTCCGAGTAGTAATGGAACTCGTCCATGATCACGTAGTCGCAGAGCGCCTTCTCGCCCTCGCGCAGCGCGATGTTGGCGAGGATCTCCGCGGTGCAGCAGATGATCGGCGCGTCGCGGTTCACCGACGCGTCGCCGGTCAACATGCCCACGTTCTCGGGCCCGAAGTCGTTGCACAGCGAGAAGAACTTCTCGCTGACGAGCGCCTTGATCGGGCACGTGTAGTAGGACTTCATCCCCTCGGCCATCGCCTTGAAGTGCATGGCCGCCGCGACGAGCGACTTGCCCGAGCCGGTCGGGGTGTTGAGGATCACGTTCTTGCCGCCGAAGATCTCGAGGATCGCCTCCTCCTGCGCCGGGTAGAGCTCGAGTCCCCGCTCGGCCACGTAGTCGAGGAAGCCGTTCAGGAGGTCGTCGGCGGTGAAGTCGTGAGGCGACGGCGGAAGGCGGGCGAAGAGCGGAGCGGCGGCTAGGTCCATGGCGGCTTCAGGGCGCCCTCCCGGGGCGCCCCCTGCACAAGCCTGGTTCCGGGGGAAAATGCAAGCAAACTCCGCGATGTCCCCGTCGGAGGGCAGGGCCGCTCGCGGCCCCCGGACGGAACGGATTTCAGGGCGAGCCGGAGCCGCTGAACCGCAAAACGAACGGGGCGCCATGCAACCCGCACCGTCACGCGATCGTGATAGCGTGGCCGGACGAACGAGGGGAGGACGCCGCGCGACACGTCCAGGGGAAGCAGGTGATCGCGCTGGCGGCCGGAATACCGGGACGGACGAGGGATGGGGGAGACCGCTGGAGAGCCGGCCTGGGCGCCGCGGGCGTCAGGCAAGGGGAGCGCGCTGATCGACGCGGCGACCGGGCGGCTCGTGCGCGTCAGCGGCGCGCTCTGCCGGCTGCTGGGCTACTCCGAGGGCGAGCTCCTGCAGAGGAGGCTGCCGGACCTGGCGCTGCCGGAGGACCGGACAGGCGCGACGGCCGCGTGGCGCTCGCTGGTCGAGGCCGGCGCGGACGAGCTCACCTTCGAGATGCGCTGTCGCTGCAAGGACGGCAGCGCCCGCCGGCTCCAGGTGACGGGCGTGTTCGTCCGCGACTCCCGGGAGCAGCCTTATCGCGCGGTGGTGTTCGTCGAAGACGTCACCGATCGTGGGCGCGCGGAGGAGCGGGCGCTCGCGGCGGAGCGGGCGCTGGTGGAGAGCGAGGCCACGCTGCGGAACCTCTTTTACAGCAACATGGCACCGATGGGGTTCTGGATGCCCGACGGGCGGATCGTCGAGGCGAACGACGCGTATCTGCGGCTCGTGGGCCGCAGCCGGGAGGATCTCGCGGCCGGCCGGGTCCGCTGGGACTCCAACGTGCTGCCGGAGGAGCGCACCGGCGACGGCCGCGCCCTCGCGGAGCTGCTGTCGAGCCGGCGGACGTTCACGCCCTTCGAGAGGGCGTATGCGCTGCCCGACGGCACGCGGATCACGATGCTGGTGAGCGGCTGTCTGCTGCCCGGGGGGCGCTTCGAGGACGGCGGCTTCGTGATCGCGCGCGACGTGACGGCGCTCCGGCAAGCCGAGGAGGCTTTCCGGCAAGGCGAACGGATCTTCCGCGCCATCGGTGAATCCATCGATCATGGCCTCTGGATCAGCGACCGCGAGGGCCGGAACCTCTATGCCAGCGAGGCGTACCTCCGGATGACGGGGCTCACCCAGGAGCAATGCGCCGGGTACGGGTGGATCGCCGCGGTCCACCCCGACGACCGGCACAAGCTCACGCTGTTCGACCAGGCCGTGCGGACGGGTGAGCCGCTCGAGGTGGAGGTCCGGTATGTCGGCACCGACGGCGCCGTCCACACGGCCCTCAACCGGGCCGTGCCGGTCCGCGACGAGCGGGGCGAGTTCACCCGCTGGGTCGGCCTCTGTCTGGACATCAGCCGCCTCAAGCGGACGGAGGAGGCGCTCCGCGAGAGCGAGCACCGGCTCCGCGCCGCGCTCGACGACGCGCGGCGGGTGCTCGCCGAGCGCGAGCGCCTGGAGGCCGTGCTCCGCCGGAGCGAGCGGCAGCTCGAGCTGCTGATGGCGAACTCGCCCGACGTGATCTTCCGGCTCGACCTGGAGATGCGCTGCCTGTTCGCGACGTCCTCCATCGAGGCGGTCACGGGGAAGCCGCCCGAGCACTACATGGGCAGGACGGGCGCCGAGACCGGGCTCCCGGAGGACATCTGCGAGGCCAGCGAGGCCGCGTGCCGCGAGGCGATGGCGACGGGCAAGCAGCAGCGCATCGAGTTCGCCATCGGCGAGCGGCGGTACCGGACGCGCTACATCCCCGAGCTCCGGCCCGACGGCGCGGTGGAGTCGTTCCTGGGGATATGCGAGGACGTCACCTCGGAGCGGCTGGCCGAGGAGGAGCGGCAGAAGCTGCTCGAGAGCGAGCGCGCCGCCCGCGACGAGGCGGAGCGCGTGAGCCGGGTCAAGGACGACTTCGTCGCGACGCTCTCGCACGAGCTGCGGTCGCCGATCAACGCCATCCTCGGCTGGGCGCGCATCCTGCGGAGCCGGGCGCAGGAGCCGCCGACGCTCACGCGGGGGCTCGAGGTCATCGAGCGCAACGCGCGGCTCCAGTCCGACATGGTGTCGGAGCTGCTCGACATGAGCCGGATCGTCTCTGGCAAGCTGCGGCTCGACGTCATGCAGGTCGACCTGCCGGCGGTGATCCAGGGCGCGATCGAGTCGATCAAGCTCGCGGCCGAGGCCAAGGCGATCACGGTCGCCTCGAGCGTCGACCCCGAGGCGACCTCGCTGCGGGGCGACCCGGCCCGCATCCAGCAGGTCGTCTGGAACCTCCTGTCCAACGCCGTGAAGTTCACGCCGACGGGCGGGCGGATCGACATCGCGCTGCGGCGCGCGGGCGCGTTCGCCGAGGTGTCGGTGACCGACACGGGCACGGGCATCGCCCCGCAGTTCCTCCCCCACCTGTTCGAGCGCTTCCGGCAGGCGGACGCGTCGTCGACGCGGCAGTACGGCGGGCTCGGCATCGGGCTCTCGATCGTGAAGCACCTGGTCGAGCTGCACGGCGGCACGGTGGCGGTCGCGAGCCGGGGCGAGGGCCAGGGCGCGACGTTCACGGTGCGGCTGCCGCTCGCCGGCGTCTCGGCCGAGGCGTCGGGCGACACGCAGCGGCCCGGCGAGCCGCGGGCCGAGGCGCTGGCCGACTACCCGGGCGCGGAGCTCACCGGCGTGCGGGTGCTTGTCGTCGACGACCAGGCCGACGCGCGCGAGGTGGCGCAGCGCGTGCTCGAGGAGTGCGCGGCGCGCGTCACGACGGCGGGGTCGGCGGCCGAGGCGCTGGCCGCGCTCGAGCGGGAGCGGCCCGACGTCCTCGTGAGCGACCTCGGGATGCCGGTCGAGGACGGCTTCCAGCTCATCCGGCGGGTACGGGGCCTCGACGCGGCGCGCGGCGGGTCGACGCCGGCCGTGGCGCTGAGCGCGCTGGCGCGGGCCGAGGACAGGGCGCGGGCGCTCGGCGCGGGGTACCAGGCGCACGTGGCCAAGCCGCTGGATCCCGCGGAGCTCGTGGGGGTGGTCGCGGCGCTCGTCCGGGGGCGAACGGGGGCGTGAGGTGGGTTGTTCCGGGGGGGATCTTTGGATAGGGAGACGTCTTTACCGCGTCGTCGCGGGTGAGGTCGCGAGCAGGCCATGGTCCAGCAGATTTCCGTGAAAGAGCTCTTTCTGAAGCTGAAGGCAGGAGAGCCCGTGTACCTCCTCGACGTGCGCACGCCCGGCGAGCACGAGATCGCCGCGCTGCCGGGCAGCGCGCTGATCCCGCTGAACGAGCTCACGGAGCGCGCGGACGAGGTCGCGCCCGGCGAGGGCGCGCTGATCGTCGCGTACTGCCATCACGGCGTCCGGAGCCTCTCGGCCGCCGCGATCCTCGAGAAGCTCGGCCACGGGCGCGTCGCGTCGCTCCAGGGCGGCATCGACGCGTGGTCGATCCACATCGACGAGAGCGTCCCGCGGTACTGACGCGGCGCCGAGGCGCCGCGCGGGCCGGCGCGGCGCGATCGCGCGGGGCGCCTCACGCGCGGCTCAGTTGAGCGCGGGGCCGCCGAGCCGGAAGTAGAGCCGCCGGCCTGCGCCGCACGCGCTGCAGACGACCTTCGCGACCCGCAGCCGGGCGCCCTCGAGCGTCTCGGCCGTGTGGTCCTCGACGCGCAGGGCGCCGCGGCAGCGCGGGCACGGGATCGACCGCGCCGCCACCTCGACCTGAGAGGCCGCGTCGAGCGCGATCGCGCGCCCCGGGGTGTGGCCCGGCTCGAGCAGCGCGAGGCGCTCGAGGTCCCGGGTGAGCTTCTCTGCCTCGCGGTCGCCCGCGCGCCGGGCGGCGCGCGCCGAGAGCTTCTTCTTCGCCATGCGCAGGTCTACCTGTCGTCGCGGATCGTCGGCGTGCTGTCAGGGAGCGCCGGCGCCTTGGGCAGGCGCGCGCCGCTGCCGGTCGGCGCGGGCATCGGGTGCGCCGGGTGCGTCGAGGGGAACGACCTGGGCCGCATCACCCTGGGCGCCACGCCGGCCGGTCGGTGCTCCGGGGCCGCCGCAGCACCGTGGGGCAGCGCCGACGCCGTCGGGACGGCTGCGCGCCCGGGGTCCGCGGGGGCGGGCGCCGGGGTGCCCGCCGCGGGATCGGCCGTGCCGAGGGGGGCGAGCGACGAGGCCTGAGCCGGCGCCTGCGAGGCCGAACTCGGCTGCAGGACGACCGCCGGCGACTTCGCTGCGCTGCGCGACCAGAGCGTCGCCCCGACCGCGACCACGGCGGTCAGGAGGGCACCCGCGGCGATCCGCGCGACGGCCCGACGGCGCTTGCGCAGCATGATCGAGCTCTGCTGCCCGAGGCGGCGCTCGGTGACGACGGGCATGCTCCCGCCGGTCTCGTCGTCCTCGGAGGCCTGCCACGACCCGAGCAGCCTGTACATCAGCGGCAGCGTGGGACCGTCGTCGCGCGCCATCGTCAGCGTGGGGCCGTCCTCGCGCTCCATCGTCAGCGTGGGGCCGTCCTCGCGGGCCATCGTCAGCGTGGGGCCGTCCTCGCGCTCCATCGTCAGCGTGGGGCCCTCGTCGCTGGAGACGGGGACGGAGCTGCGCTCGACGCGCGCGGCGTCGCGGCCCTGGAGGTGCTCGACCGCCGTGCCCGGGCTGGGCATGGTGATCACGTGATCGCCCCCGTGCGGGGCGACCGTGGTGGCGCGGCGGCTCGCCCTCCCGCCGGCCTCCTCGTCCGCGCCGGGGTACGGCCAGGTCGACGAGGCGCCCTTCAGGGCCAGCGCGTCGGCGGGCGCGGTGATCGCGGCGGCGTCGTACCGGGGCGTCGGGGGCGGCAGCGACGGGAAGGCCTTGCCCGCGGCGATCGCCTCGATCTGGTCGAGGGCGCGCGCGGAGTGCTCCGTGCCGTAGGGCGCGAGCGCGCGCGACAGCTCGACGACGCTCTGGATGCGCCGCTGCACGTCCTTCTCGAGGCAGCCCAGGATGACGTCCTCGAGGTGGGTGGGCAGCTCCCACCGGTGCACGCGCGGCGGCGTGGCCGGCTCGGTGACGATGGCCACGAACAGCGCCGAGATGGAGGGCGCGTCGAAGGGGAAGCGCGCCGTGAGGAGCTGGTAGAGGATGATCCCGAGCGACCAGACGTCGGTGCGGGCGTCGACGTCCTTCGTGCTGCGCACCTGCTCGGGCGACATGTAGCAGGGGGAGCCGAGCATCATCTCGGACGCGGTGAGCTTGCCGGTCTCCTCGACGGAGTCGTCGGCCGCCTTCGAGAGGCCGAAGTCGAGCACCTTGACGAGGGGGACGCCGCTCGCGCCCGTCGTGAGGAACAGGTTTCCCGGCTTCAGATCGCGGTGGACGATGCCGCGCGCGTGCGCCTCGGCGACGGCCTCGCAGCTCTGGAGCACGTAGTCGACCGCCTCGGAGACAGGCAGCGGGCCGCGCGCGTCGAGCACCTGCTGGAGGTCGCGGCCGCGCAGGTACTCCATGACGAGGTACGGGAGGCCGATCTCGGCGGTGCCCACGTCGATGACGCGCGCGACGTGCTCGCTCCGGATCGCCGCGGCGGCGCGGGCCTCGCGCAGGAAGCGGGCGCTCGCGCCGGGGAAGTCCTTGGCCCGCGGGAGGAGGAACTTGACCGCGACGCGCTGGCGCAGCGACACGTGCTCCGCGGCGAAGACTGCGCCCATGGAGCCTCGGCCCAGGCTGCGCTCGAGGCGGTATCTCTGCGCGAAGACCTCACCTATCTGTGGGATGCCTGCGGCCGATGCGGGCGCATCCGGCTTCATGGCCCGACCTCCATCCAGCGCACTATAGCCGCAACCTCATCAACTTTGATGCCAAGATGCGCGCGCACAGGGGCCCGGGGGGTGGAGCCGGCGAAATGCGTGGGCAGCGGAATGCGATCGCCGCGGTCGCGTCCGTCGCGTGCGTTGGCGCGTGCGCGAGCACGTGCGCGCTCGCGCATCTTCTGCGTCGCGCGCCGCAGCCCTGGGCTGGCTCGCGGAGGGCATGCAGGTCGGCCATCGATCGAGCTCGTCGAGGAGCGAGCGATCTCGGAGGGTCGCTGACCGGCGGGCGCCTCGCCGACAGGCATCCTGACGCCGCGAGCTCACGCCTCTCGCGCGCGGCTCACGCATCGTCGCCGGGCGGCGGCCTCGGTCCCGCCGCGACCTCCGAGCATTGCGACGTCGCGCCCGCCATGGCACGAGCCCGCCGCCATGCCGACCCGCCCCTTCACGCTGGGCCGCTCCCGCGCCCTCTCGGGTGATCCCGGCGCCGCCCCGCGCCCGCTCGAGCTGCCGGCGCACCACCTCGTGACCCACGGCGTCGTCGTCGGCATGACCGGCAGCGGCAAGACCGGGCTGGTGATGGTCCTCGTCGAGGAGGCGCTGCGCTCGGGCGTCCCGGTGCTCATGGTCGACGTGAAGGGCGACCTGCCCAACCTGCTCTTCACGTTCCCGGAGCTCTCCCCGGCCGAGTTCGAGCCGTGGCTCGACCCCTCCGCGGCCGCGCGCGACGGCCGCTCGACCGCCGACGTCGCCGCCGAGCTCGCGGCGCGGTGGCGCGCGGGGCTCGCGTCGTCGGGCCTCGGGCCGGCCGACGTCGCCGCGCTCCGCGCCCGCATGGCGCCGCGCCTGCTCACGCCGGGCACCACGGCGGGCGAGCCGATCCACGTGCTGTCGGCGCTCGAGGCGCGCTCGCCGCTCTGGGACGAGGACGAGGAGGCCGCCCGCGAGGCGCTCTCGGCCTCGCTGTCGCTCCTGCTCCGGCTCGTCGGCCGCGACCCGGATCCGGCGCGCAGCCGCGAGCACGTGCTGCTCGCGCACCTCGCCGAGCGGCGGCTCCGCGAGGGGCGGTCCGCCGGGCTCGAGGAGCTGCTCGCCGACCTCGCCGAGCCGCCGATCGCCGCCGTGGGCGCGCTCGACGTCGACGCGTTCTTCGCCCCGAAGGAGCGGCAGGCGCTCGCGCGCGAGCTCAACACCCTGCTCGCCTCCCCCACGTTCGCGACGTGGCGCAAGGGCGCGCCGCTCGACGTCGCGGGGTGGCTCGATCAGGGCGCCGCGGGCGGCAAGACCCCCGCGGTGATCGTCAGCGTCGCGCACCTCGAGGACGACGAGCGGCTCCTCGTCCTCGGGCTCCTGTTCGAGCAGCTCCTCTCCTGGGTGCGCGGCCTCTCCGGCACGAGCGACCTGCGCGCCCTCGTGGTCTTCGACGAGGTCTTCGGCTTCCTGCCCCCGCACCCCGCGAACCCGCCCACGAAGCGGCCGCTGCTCGCGCTCCTGAAGCAGGCGCGCGCCTTCGGCGTCGGCGTCGTCCTCGCCACGCAGAACCCGATGGATCTCGACTACAAGGCGCTCTCCAACGCCGGCGCGTGGTTCGTGGGCCGGCTCCAGACCGACGCCGACCGCGAGCGCGTGGTCGAGGGGCTCTCGGGCGCGGACGGGGGCGCCGGCGGCGTCGACGCCGCGGCGCTGTCGGCCACCCTGAAGGCGCTGCCCCCGCGCACGTTCTTCGTGCGCGACGTCCACATGCAGCCGCCGTCGTTCCTGGCCGAGACGCGGTTCAGCCTGTCGTGGCTGCGCGGGCCGGTCACCCGGCGCGAGATCGGCCGCCTCGTCCGGGGCATGTCCCCTCCCCCGCCCGCCGCGCCCGGGCCGTCGGGCCCGGCGGCGCACGTAGCGGCGGTCGCGCCGGCCCAGCGCGCCGCCGCCGGCCCCGAAAGGACGCCGCCCCCGCGCGCCGCCGCGGGCCCTGGCGGCACGGTGCTCCTGGATCCGCGCCACCCGCCCCCTTCCCCCGCCCCGCAGGCCGCGCGGCGCAGCGAGGCCGCCCGCGCCGGCGCGAGCGCCGCCGCGCCGTCTCCGTCGATATCGTCGTCACCGCCGCCGGCGCCCGAGGGATGGCGGAGCCTCTACGCCCACGCCCCTGCCGCCGCCCCGGAGGGCTTTCGCTACATCCCGTGGGTGGCCGCCTCGGTCGTCGCCCACCTGCGCGACACGAAGCTCGGCGTCACGCTGAACCAGAGCCAGCTCCTCGCCGCCCCGCTCCTGCCCGACGGCAGGCCGGACCTCGCGCGCGTCACCCGGCTCGACCCGTCGCTCCTCTCGGCGTCCCCCGCGCCAGGCGCCCGCTTCGCCGAGCTGCCCGCCCCGCTCGCGAAGCGCGCCGCGGCGCAGGCGGCGGCGCGCGCGCTCCGGGAGCACGCCTACCGCACCACCGAGGCCACCGTGGCCGTCCACAGGGAGCTCGGGCTCGCGCAGGCAGAGGGCGAGCCGCTCGAGGCGTTCGCCGCCCGCTGCCGCGCCGCCGCGGCCCGGCTCGCCGCCGCCGAGCAGCAGCAGGTGATCGGCCGCTTCGCGCCGAGGATCGCGCGCCTCGGCGAGCGCATCGCGGCCGCGAAGGCGCGGTACGACCAGGCCGAGGCCGAGGTGGCCGCGCTCCCCGGCGCGGTGGGCGCGGCGCTCCTCGGGCTCGTCGCCGGCCGGGACACCGCCCGGCGCGCCGGGACCCAGCGCGACAAGGCCACCGCGAAGCTCGAGCGCGCGCGGCAGGAATGGACCGAGGCGGACGCCGCGCTCCGGGACCTCCACGCCGCGCAGGCCGCCGAGTTCTCCGCGCTGGAGCAGCTCCCCCTCCGCGCCGGCGATGGCATCGAGACGAAGCGCCTCGTGCCGAAGAAGAACGACGTCGAGGTCGCCTACGTCGCGCTCGCCTGGGCCGCGACGCTCGCCGGCCCCGCCTGACGCTGCGACGCGCGTCCCGCGGGGCCGTCCGGCGGCCGCGCCGGTAACGACCGCGCGCCCACCTGACGCGCGCCGCCCCGGCAGGCCAGCTCGCTGCAGCGCGGGCGCAGCCCGCTGCAAAGGGCCCCCACGCGGCCGGCGGCTGTGCTCTGATCAGCAGAGCGCCTACGGCCCGCCTCCTGCGGGCCGCCGCGCCGGTACGAGGCCGCGCGCACGAGCCGAGCCCATGCAGACCTCGCGGCAGCTCAACCCCCCGGGTGCACCGTGAACGGCAGCGCCGGCGCGACGCGCGTCGCGCTCCCGCCCCCCGCCACCGCGGCGAGCGCCCCGGCGACCGCGCGCGGGCTCGCCGTCCCGAGGTGGGCGGGCGTCTGGCCCGTGGCCGCGCTCTGGATGATCCCGGTGCTCGTCACGAGCACGCAGACCTACCTCCTCCTCCAGCACAAGCAGGAGCGCCACCTCTCGTTCCTCGCCGCGCTCGTGTGGCAAGGGCTGCCCTGGCTCTTCTGGGCGCTGATGACACCAGCGATCGCCTGGCTCGGCCGCAGGTACCCGCTGGAGCGCAGGGCCTTCCCGAAGAACGTCGCGGTGCACCTGATCGCGAGCCTGACCATGGCCCCGGGCCACGTCGCGATCAGCACGCTCACGGGGCGGCTCATCGGCCAGGAGTCCTACGTGAAGGCGTCGTTCCTCGAGGTCTTCAGCAAGATCATCAGCGTCTACCTCGACGTCGAGCTGGTCATCTACTGGGGGATCCTCGCGATCGTGCACGCCGCCGATTACCACCGCAAGTACCGGGAGCGCGCGCTCGCGGCCGCGCAGCTCGAGACGAAGCTCGTCCAGGCGGAGCTCCAGGCGCTCAAGATGCAGCTCCACCCGCACTTCCTCTTCAACACGCTCCACGCGATCGCCGTCCTCGTGCGAAAGCAGGAGACGCAGGCCTCGGTCCGGATGATCACCGGCCTGAGCGAGCTGCTCCGGATGGCGCTCGAGAGCGCAGGCAAGCAGATCGTGCCGCTCAAGCAGGAGCTCGATTTCCTCGACCGCTACCTCGAGATCGAGAAGACCCGCTTCCAGGACCGCCTGACCGTGCGCACGGAGGTCGCCGCCGAGGCGCTCGACGCCGAGATCCCGAACCTCATCCTGCAGCCGATCGTCGAGAACGCGATCCGCCACGGCATCGCCCCGCGCGCCTCGTCCGGGAGCGTGACGATCGCGGCCCGGCGCGAGGACGACCGCCTCGTCGTGGAGGTGACCGACGACGGCAAGGGGCTCTCGGAGAGCTGGGCCGGCGAGGCGAGCGAGGGGACGGGGCTCGGCACCATGCGCGCGCGGCTCCGGCAGCTCTACCCGGGCGACCACCGGCTCACGATCGCGCGGCGCCCGGAGGGGGGCGTCCTCGTGACGGTGGCGGTCCCGTTCCGGCCGGCGCACGCGCACGCGGGCGCGCCCGAGGAGCGGCGCGCGCATGGATAGCCCCGGGGCGATCCGCGCCGTCATCGTGGACGACGAGCCGCTCGCGCGGGAGGGGATCCGCATGCTGCTCGCGGGCGATCCCGAGGTCGCGGTCGCCGCCGAGTCCGGCGACGGGCCGGGCGCGCTCGTTCTCATCCGGCGGCTGCGGCCCGACCTCGTGTTCCTGGACGTGCAGATGCCCGAGATGAACGGCTTCGAGGTGATGGCGTCGCTGCCGCCCGACGAGCTCCCCGCGGTGATCTTCGTGACGGCGTTCGACCGCTACGCGCTGCGCGCCTTCGAGGTCCACGCCCTCGACTACCTCCTCAAGCCGTTCGACGACGACCGGTTCTACGACGCCCTCCGCCGCGCGAAGGCCCACCTCCGGCTCTCGCGCATGAGCGATCTGAGCCAGCGCCTCCTCTCGCTCCTGCAGAGCTACGGCGACCCCGCGGCGGCGGCGGCCGCGGCCCGCGCGCGGGAGGGCGCCGCCGGCGGCTCGGAGCCGCCCGCCGCGGGGGCCGGGCACCCGCGGCGGCTCGCGATCAAGGACGGGTGCCGCGTGGTCTTCCTCAGCGTCGACGAGATCGACTGGATCGAGGCGGCGGACTACTACGTGCAGATCCACGCCGGCGGGAAGAGCTACCTCCACCGCGAGACGATGAACAGCGTCGAGGGCAAGCTGGATCCGGCGCGCTTCGTGCGGATCCACCGCTCGGCGATCGTGAACCGCGACCGGATCAAGGAGCTCCGCACGCAGGGGCGCCGGGAGACCGTCGTCGTCCTGGCCGGGGGCGCGGAGCTCAAGGTGGCGCGGAGCCACCGGGAGAAGCTGTCGGCGCTGCGGTGAGGCGGCGACCGCGCGGGGCCTCGTTTCCCCGCCGAGGCGCTAAGCTCTCCCCATGCACCCGATCCCCGCTCTGGCGCGCGCCCGTCGCGCAGCGCAGCCCCTCGCAGCGGAGCCCGTGCGGCTCGCTGGCCGGTAAGTCCATGCCCTCCCCCCGCTTTCGCCCCGGCCTCGGCCGGCCCGGCGCGCCGCCCGGCGAGATCGCCTGGTTCGCGTTTCGCGGCGACGAGCTCCTCGTCCGAGCGCTGATCGACGCTCGCGGCGACCGCTTCGACGTCCCGGTCGCCGCCGACCTCGCCGATCTGGGCGTCCCCGTCGTGCGCGCCCAGCCGCTCGGGGAGCTCGACGGGCGCCCGTGCCGCTCCGCCGAGCTCGCGCCGGGCGCTCCGGCGCCCGACGGGCACGCGTACGTCTCGCTGCGGCGCCTCCACGGGCGCATCGATCCGGAGTTGTTCGACGTCGCGGGCACGGCGTACCAGGTGCAGCACTGGGACCGGGCCCACCAGTATTGCGCGGCGTGCGGCGCCGAGCTCGAGAGCGGGCAGGACGAGCGGGTCAAGCGCTGCGCCCGCTGCGCCAGCAGCTACTTCCCGCGGATCACGCCCGCGACCATCGTGCTGGTCGAGGACGGCCCGCGCGTCCTGATGACGCGGCAGGCGCGGTTCCCCGCGGGCATGTACGGCCTCGTCGCCGGCTTCGTCGAGCCGGGCGAGACGCTGGAGGCGTGCGTCGCGCGCGAGGTCCACGAGGAGACGGGCGTCGACATCGCCGACGTCGCCTATTTCGGCAGCCAGCCCTGGCCCTTCCCTCACCAGATCATGGTCGGCTTCACCGCGCGCTACGCCGGCGGCGAGCTCCGCGTCGACACGCGCGAGCTGGAGGACGCGCGCTGGTTCCACCGCGACGCGCTGCCGCTGCTGCCGCCGCCGCTCAGCATCGCCCGGAAGCTCATCGACGCCTGGCTCGCGCGGCCCGTGGGGCGGTGATCCAGGCGCCGCGGCGCCCCGTGCCGACCCTCCCGCGACCGCTCCGCGGCGGCGCCCCTCAGACGCGCCGCTGCTTCCAGGTGCCGCGGCGGAACATGAGCCCGCCCGCGACCGCGATCGTCGAGAACGCCACCGCGATCGCGATGAACACGCCCAGCGGCCCGAGCCCCGCGGCGTGCGCCAGGCCCCACCCGAGCGGGATCTCCCACAGCCAGAAGCAGGCGAGGTGCAGCATCGTGGGCGTCCAGGTGTCGCCGGCGCCGTTGAACGCCTGCGCGAACACGATGCCGAAGCCGTAGAACAGGAACCCGCCCGCCACGACCCGCAGCGCCTGCGTGCCGAACCGGAGCACCTCCGCGTCGTCCGTGAACGCGCCGATGATGGCGCCGGCGCCCACCGCGAAGACCAGGCCGATCGCGCCGAGCATGACCGTGGTCCAGAGGCCCGCGCGGTAGACGGCGGCCTCTGCCCGGTCGGGGCGGCCCGCCCCGAGGTTCTGCCCCACCATCGTCGCGCCGGCGTTCGCGAGCCCGAACGCCGGCAGGATCGCGAACACGACGATCCGCATCCCGATCGTGTAGCCGGCGAGCGCCGCGCTCCCGAACGGGGCGAGGATGCGCACCATGCCGATCCAGCTCGCGGTGCTGATGACCGCCTGGAAGGCGCCGTTCGCGAAGAGGCGGACCAGCGCCGCGAGCGCCTTCGGGTCGGGGACGAGGTGCCGCGCCTTCACCTTCACCCGGCCGCCGCCGCGCGCGAGCAGGAACACCTGCAGCGCGACGCCGGTCCCGCGGCCGAGCGTCGTCCCCACGGCCGCGCCGGCCACGCCGAGCTCCGGGAACGGGCCGAGGCCGAAGATGAAGCACGGTCCGAGCGCCATGTTGAGCGCGTTCGAGAGCCAGAGCACCCGCATCGACAGCGCCGCGTCGCCGGCCCCGCGGAAGACCGCGTTGATGACGAACAGCATCATGATCGTCGCGTTGCCGAGCAGCATGATCGAGGCGAACGGCGCGCCGACCGCGATCACCCCGGCGGACGCCCCCAGCGCCGCGAGAAGCCGCGGCGCGAGCAGGGCGCCGGCCGCCGCGAGGGGCAGGGAGATGAGCAGGCCGAGCACGATCGCCTGCCCCGCCATGGCGGCCGCCTCCTCGGGGCGCCCCTCGCCGATCCGCCGCGCGACGGTCGCGGACGCGGCCACGGCGAGGCCCATCCCCAGGGCGTACACGACCGAGAGGATCGACTCCGTGAGGCCCACGGCGGCGACCGCATCGGCGCCGAGGCGCGACACCCAGAAGACGTCGACCACGACGAAGAGCGACTCCATGAGCATTTCCATGACCATCGGGATCGCGAGCAGGGCGATCGCCCGGTCGATGGATCCCGTGGTGAAGTCGTGCTCGCCGCCGCGGACCGCGGCGCGGAGCGTCGACCAGACGCCGGCGCCGCGGCGCGAGCCGGGCGCGGGCGGCGAGGGCGCGAGGGCGTCGGCGCGCAGATCGCGTGCAGGTGGCGTGGCGTGGTCGCGCATGAGGGCCAGCAGGCTGATCGCGGGCGGCCATCTCGTCCAGCGGCTTTGCGCACCTTTGCAGATCGCGCGAGCGCCCTGCTTCCGCGGCGCGGCCGCTGTTCGAGCGGTGGCGCGGAGAGCGAACGTCGGCCATTCAGCCCGCGCTCGAGAAGAAGAACCAGGCGTCGTCCGGGCCACACCCCGGATCGAGCGCGAAACGAAGACGCTCCAGAAACCCGCGGTAGCCAAGGACGACCGGCCCTATCCATCCTGGGGCGATGAGGATGCTGCCGGACACAGCGAGGCTCTCGCCGCGCTCGGCGACGAGCACGACGTCGAGGTCGTGAAGAGCGCCGCGGATGCGACCGAGTCGCGTGGACAGGATCATCGTCTGTCCCGAGGCGCCGAGCTGCGCTTGCAGCAGCTCGGCGAGGTCGCCTCCGATGATCGACCACGCCGCGCCTGTGTCGAGGAGCGCCTGGCTCTCGAACGGAAGGCCGGCGATCCGGCAGCGGACCGCGACCGTCAGCAGCGTTCCCTCATGCTCTGTCGCGACGCGGTAGCGCGCCGATGAATCGGCCCACGGCTGCGCGGCCTCGTCGAGACGCATCGTGCCGCTGGCCATCAGTCAACCTGCACGACGAAAGCGCCCTCGATCTGTCCACGCTCCGTCAGCCGCTCGATCAGCGCGCGCAGCGCGACGTCGGAGTCGAGCAGCTTGCCATCCTGGAGCGCCACCCACCGATCGAGGTAGGCCTGCCGGTTCTCTCGCAGCCAGGCGTAGTCCGCCGCGAAGTCACTCCGGGCGCGACCGGGCGAGACCAGGACGCGAGGCGGACGGAGGACCTTCGCCCAGCCTTCCACGCTCGTGTCGCCCTGAGCGAGCAACTCCTGGACGTAGCGGCGTGCTTCCTCGACCCGGTTGGCCTCCACCAGCCTGCGGACGTGCTCGGCAGGGGGGATCGGCGGCGGAAGGGCCTCGTTCACGGTCCGCATGGCAGGCATCGTAGCACTTGGCTGTCGCTCGCGGCCGGCTCCAACCGGTCCGGGGACCCCGGTGAGCCCGCGCTCACCGCCGAGCTCTGAAATACAAGACGATCCGCCCCCTTCCCGCTCGAGCGCCGCGCCGTCACCGGATCGAGAACGGATCCCGGTCGCGCGCGCTGATGTCGACGCGGAGCGACGGCAGCTCGGCGCGGAGGCGCTCGGCGAGGCGCTTCAGCGCGGCGCGCTCGCTGTTCGAGTGCAGCGCGCACACCACGGTGACGCCCGCGCTCGCGGCGCGCAGGGCGTCGTGGTGGCGCAGCTCGCCGGTCAGGTAGAGGTCGGCGCCCTGCGCGATCGCCTCGCCGAGGAGCGCGCCGCCCGCGCCGGCGCACGTGGCCGCCCGGGAGACGGCGCGCTGCTCGGGGCCGGCCACGAGCAGCGCGTCGACCCCGAGGCGCTCCTTGATCCGGCCGAGGAGCTCGCCCACCGGCGTCGCGCTGGCGAGCGCCCCGATCCGGCCAATGCCAGCCCGCAGCGGCTCGACGGCGAGCTCGACCAGGTCGAACGCCACCTCCTCGTACGGGTGCGCGGCGCGCATGGCCTGCAGCACCGCCTCGGTCCGGTCGCGGGGAAAGACCATCTCCAGCCGCACCTCGGTGACGCGCTCGAGCCGGCCCTTCTCGCCCACGGTGGGGTTCGTCCCCTCCTCGCCGAAGAACGTGCCTGTCCCGATCGTCCGGAAGCTGCAGCGGGAGTACCGGCCGATCTGACCCGCGCCCGCCTCGGCGAGGGCGTCGGCGACGGCGTCGACGTGATCCTCCGGGACGAAGACGACGAGCTTGTGCTGCCACGCCTTCGACGTCGCGCGCCGGAGCGGCGCGCGGTCCTCGGTGATCCCGAGCGCGTCGGCGAGGACGTCGTTGGTGCCGCCCTCGGCGACGTCGAGCGCGGTGTGGGGCGAGTACAGCGCGATGCCGTCGCGGATCGCCGCGAAGATGGGGTTCGGCGCGACCACGCGCTTCACGGCCTCGAAGAGCGGCGGATGGTAGGCGACGACGAGGTCGCAGCCGAGATCGCGCGCCTCCCGGGCGACCTCGGGGGTGTAATCGATGGCGAGGAGCGCCGCCGACGAGGGCCGCCCCGGGTCGCCCGCGAGCAGGCCGACGTTGTCCCAGGGCTCGGCGAACCGGAGCGGGGCGATCGACTCGAGCGCGGCGAGGACGTCTCTCAGGAGGGTCATGAGCGCCTCTATACCAGCGACGACGGCGGAGCGGAGCGCGACCGGAGAGGCCCTCTGCCGGCACGGTAGGGCGGTTCCCGGCGGAGATCGTATAGTACAGACGCCGTGCACCCCAATGACCAGCCCGCCGGAACGGTCGTGTCGCTGTGGCGTTATCCCGTCAAATCCATGCAGGGAGAGGAGCTCGACGAGGCGGCGATCACCGAGCGCGGCGTGCCCGGCGACCGGACCTACGCCGTCGTCGATCGGGAGACAGGGCACGTCGCGAGCGCAAAGCACCCCGGCAAGTGGGGCGCGCTGCTCGAGTGTCGCGCGGCCTTCGCGGCGCCGCCGCGCCCCTCGGCGCCCCTGCCGCCGGTCTGGATCACGCTGCCGGACGGCGCCGTGATCAGCAGCGCGCAGCCGGACGTGGATCGAGCGCTCTCGCGCGCGCTCGGCCGCGACGTGGCGCTCGTGAGCCGGGCGCCCGAGGCGCCGACGCGCGAGGCGGATCGGTCGCCCGTGGACGCGCCCGCGGCGCCGGCCACGATCGTCGAGGAGCCGATGGCGCTCGCCGCGCCGGCCGGCACGTTCTTCGATGTCGCGGCCCTGCACGTGCTGACGACGGCCACGCTCGATCGGCTGCGCGAGCTCCACCCTTCGGGGCGCGTCGAGGCCCCCAGGTTCCGCCCGAACCTCGTTGTCGCGACCCCTCCGGGCGAGCGCCGCTTCCTCGAGAACGGCTGGATCGGCCGCACGCTGGCGATCGCCGCGGAGGTCCGGCTCGACGTCATCGACCCTTGCCCCCGCTGCGTCGTGCCCACGCTGGCCCAGGGCGAATTTCCGCGCGATCCCGGCATCTTGCGCGCGCTCGCCCGGCACAACGCGGTCGCGAGCGCGACCCTCGCCCCCGGCGTCGTGTTCCCGGCGGTGGCCGGGATCTACGCGACCGTGCGCCACGGAGGCGCGATCCGCCGCGGGGCAGCCGTCCGGCTGGACCCAGCGCCCCTGTCCCCGCCCTCCTGAGCGACCCTCCTCGGTTCCGCGAGCTCCGCGCGCCATCGGTCGGGTGACGCCCCTCGGGGCCCCGGAGAAGGGATGGCCGACAGGCCGCATCACAGGCGCGGACGGCCCCGCACGGAACCGGAGGACCTACACAGTCCCCGCAACCCACATGGCGCCACAAGCCCGCATGCCGCCAGCGGACCTACACGGCATCAGAAGCCCACACGCCGCCAGCAGATCTACACGGCATCAGGAGCCCACACGCCGCCAGCTCCCCCGCACGGGCCGGAAAACCCGCACGGTCGGCGGCGTCCTCGCGCAAGGACTCACATGGTCCCCCTCGACCACCGCTCGCCACCATCGTGGCCAAAGCGCGCACACACGATATCTTCCAACACCGCTCGAGCGACCGAGCACAAGGGATCTTGCACCCAGCGTTGGTGACGCAGGGGTGGTGGTTTGATGTCCATTCAGGATCTCTCCCGATCCACGCCAATCGCGCAAACATAAGGCCTGATTGGACTCCCCGGCCGCCCTCGGATGATTCTTCCACCCAGACAGGCAAGATTCCCGCAGCGACCCAGTGGTCGCGATCTTGCTCTGAAGTCCAAGGCTCCTCGCGAGCGTGCTTGAACGGCAACCGCAGCGTGACGGTCGCGAGCGACGGTCACGCGGTCGACGATCGACTCAGCCGTCAAGTTGCATCAGCAGCGGAGAGGCTGGCCGCGCTTGCGGCCTCTCCTTGGCAGCGCCCCGTCGCGTCGCGCTCACGCTCCTGAGGGGGGATGAGCGGCGCTCTCCGACGTGGGGAGGACGGGCGCATCGACCGAGCTTGGAAAGGAAGACACCATGCAGCGCTTCAAGTCCTACGTGTCCGCGGTTGCCCTCACAGCGTTCGCGCTCGCGTCCGGCTGCCTGCGCATCGGCCCTGGTGACGACGGAGCGGGGCCGACCCCCACCGCCTCGGGAACGCTGACCGTCGCCGTCGCCAACGGCGAGGCCCGGTACATGCTTGAGCTGGAGGACGGGACGTTCGTTCGACTGAACCTCGACTCCATGACGGAGGCGTCAGGCGCCGACCCGACCGACTGGCGCACGGCCAGCGGCTCGCCGGTCGACGTGTTCGGCGTCGAGGACGGCGACGGCAGCATCGACGTCGACATGATGCGGGCGTCCGAGGGTATCGGCACGCTGACGAACGCGGTCGTCACGACCGGGACGAAGCGCGTCCTGGCGCTGCGCGTGCAGTTCGACGGCGGCCAGACGCTCGGCACCGAGCAGGAGGTGCGGAACTCCCTCGACGGCGCCGCGACCCACCTGGCGGGCTCTTCCTTTGGAAAGATGAAGCTCGAGTACGACGTCGCCGGCCCGTTCAACATCAGCTTCGGCAAGTGCGACGACTACAACCGGTGGCAGAACGAGGCGCAAGCCGCGGCGCGGAACGCCGGCTTCGACCTCAGCAAGTACCAGCACTTCATGATCTTCGGCAAGATGGACTGCGGGTATGCCGGCATGGGCGCGCAGCCCGGCAAGACAACCTGGCTCGCCGGCCTGTGGCCAGAGGTCGTCGTGCACGAGCTCGGTCACAACTTCGGCCTGTGGCACGCCTCCTCGCGGACGTGCCGCAGCGGCGGGGCGACGGTGACCATGAGCAACGACTGTACCTTCGACGAGTACGGCGACCCGTTCGACCCGATGGGCAACGGCGGGAAGCAGCACTACAACGCCAACTACAAGGCGAACCTGGGGTGGCTGCCGTCGACGCAGATCGTGACGGTCACCGCGGATGGGACGTACACGCTCGCCCCGATCACCGAGCCGAGCGCCGGGACGCAGCTCCTTCGCATCAAGGGGCCGAACGACATCATGTACCAGATCGAGTTCCGCCAGGCGTCGCCCACGAACGTCGTCGACTCGCGCAATCTCTCCACGAAGGGCATCCTCGTCCACGCGTTCTTCACCCAGTCGAGGGAGAGCGGCCGGGCGCACCTCCTCGACATGGTCCCTGGCGGCAACTTCAGGGACGCGCCGCTCGCCGTCGGCGCTTCCCACCAGCTCTTCGGGACGAACGCGACGCTGAAGGTCGTCTCGGTGTCGGCCACCGGCGCGCAGGTCCAGGTCACCGGCCTGGGCGGCAGCGGCGGCGACCCCGGCACCGGCGGCGGCGACCCGGGCGGCGACCCGGGCGGCGACCCCGGCGGCGGCACCGGCGGCACCGGCCAGAGCCTGACGGCCCTCCATTCGGGGAAGTGCATGAGCGTCGACGCGGCGAGCCTGAACAACGGCGCCATCCTCACCCAGCGGCCGTGCACCGGGGCGAGCGACCAGCAGTGGCAGGTCGAGACGATCAGCGGCACCACGGCGGTCGTGAAGAACGTGAACAGCGGAAAGTGCCTCGACGTGCAGGGGTCCAGCCGCAACAACTCGGCGAACATCACGCAGTGGGACTGCGACGCCAGCAAGAACAGCCAGAAGTGGGAGTTCGTCGATCGCGGCAACGGCGCCGTCTCGCTGCGCTCGGTCAACAGCGGAAAGTGCGTGGACGTCAACGGGGCCAGCACCGCCGACGGCAGCAAGTTCATCCAGTACACGTGCCACAGCGGGACGAACCAGCAGTTCCGGCGGCAGTAGCCGCTGTCGTCTGACGAGCGTCGCGCTCGGCCCGAGCCAGGGGCTCTCCCTGGCTCGACGGCGCCGAGCTCCGCAGGCGTCCTGTCGAGGCGTTGCGCGGCGCAGGGGGATCGGTGAACCTCCGTCCGATGAACCGCCTCGCTCCTGGGCTCATGGCCGCCGCGGCGTGCGTCGCGCTCTCCGCCTCGGCACCCGCGCTCGCCAACGGCCGTTACCCCGCCGCCGGGCAGATCCTCGTCGACCCCTCCGATCCCGACCACATCGTCGTGCGCGCGACGTATGGCGTGCTCACCACGCGCGACCGCGGCGAGCGCTGGTCGTGGATCTGCGAGGCGGCCATCGGCTACAGCGGCTTCGAGGATCCGATGATGGTCGTCACCGGCGACGGGTCCATCCTCGCCGGGCTCTTCGACGGGCTGAGCGCGACGCACGACGACGGATGCCAGTGGGCGCTCTCCGAAGGCGGGCTCGCCCAGCGCTACGTCGTCGACCTGTCGATCGACCGCGCGGCCCCCGCGGGCGCCATCCTGCTCGTCTCGAGCGTCATGGGAGACGACACCATCGTGAGTCAGGTCTGGGAGTCGAAGGACGACGGGAGGACCTGGACCCAGGCCGGCGCCGACCTCCCGAGCACGTTCCTCGGCGTGACCCTGGACAGCGCGCCGAGCGATCCGCGGCGCATCTACGTGAGCGGGCGCTGGAACGGCCCCACGTTCCAGGGGATCGTGAGACGCTCGGACGATCGCGGCGCGACCTGGGAGGACTTCGACGTTCCTGGCAGCGACGATCGCAACCTGCCGTACCTCGGCGCCGTGGATCCGGTCGATCCCGATACCGTCTATGTGCGCCGCGACGGCGACGGCGCGGACGCGCTCCTGGTCTCGAACGACGGGGGCGCCACATGGCGAGAGGTGTTCCAGGCGACAAGCCTCCTCGGACTGGCCCTCTCGCCCGACGGGACGAGGATCGCGGCCGGCAGCGACGTGGACGGCCTGTGGATTGCCCCGACGGCGACCCTCGAGTTCACCCAGGTGGGGAATCTCGGCGTCCGCTGCCTGACGTGGACCGCACAGGGACTCTTCGCCTGCGCCGACGAGTCCCTGGACGGCTTCACCGCGGGGGTCTCCACGGACGAGGGCAAGACGTTCTCGCCGCTGATGACGCTCGATCGGCTCTGCGGCCCGCCGCCGGCGTGCGGGAGCGAGAGCTCGACCGGCCAGACCTGCCCGGCGCTCTGGCCGGCCACGGCGAGCTTCGTCGGCGCGGCGGGCCGCTGCGACGCCGGGGCCCCGAGCGCGGCGTCGGGCGGAGACGGGACGAGCGCCGGCGGAGCCGCGGTGGGCGGAGCCGAGCCGAGCGCAGGCGGCGGCTGCTCCTGCGAGGCCGCGGGCGGAAGAGGCGCCGGCGCGTCGCTGAGCTGCATGCTCGCGGCCGGCGGCGCGCTCCTGCGCGCGCGGAGACGAGGGCGGCGCCGCCCGTAGGCCGCGGCGTCGGCGACGGTCCGGAAGGGCGCAGGTCCCTCTGCCCGCGATGTCAGCGCACGGTCAGCGCATCAGGAGCGCGAGCACGTCCCGGATCCCCGCGCCGGGCACCCGCACGCGCACGTCGACGCGCGCCGCGCCGGATCCGAGCACCTCGGAGGTGATCGCGAGCGGCATCGCGGTCTCGCCGCGCGCGGGCAGCGCCGCGAGCCCGCCGAGCGCCTCGGCGGCTTCGTCCAGCGCCTCGGGCGAGTCTCCGCTCGCCGCCAGCATCGTCCAGCCCGCCAGCGAGAAGAGCCCGCCGGCGAGGGTCCCGCGCTGCCGCAGCGCCTCCAGGCCGGGCGCCGCGCCGAGCGTGCGCTCGTCGCGCCCTGGATCTGCCGCGATGCGCAGCCGGTCCACGACGGCGGCGCCGTCCTCGCCGAGCCCGATCCACGTCCGCTGGCCGGCGGGCACCACGTAGAGGTGGCTGGTGTGCGCGGGCGGCGCGTCCTTCGTGAGCGGCCTGGAGCGCAGCTCGACGTGCAGCGTCCCCGCGGGCAGCGCGGCGGGCGCGCGGACGACCACGAGATCGGTGGTCTGCTTGTCGTCGTCGTCCTTGCTCGCGTCGCCCTTCGGCGGGCCGCCTGGCGCCCCCGCGCCCGGGGCGCCGTTGCCCGCGGCCGTCGCGCTCGCCTTCTTCCTGTCCAGCTCCTCGCCGATCTGGATGAGCTCCTTCACGCCGGCGATCCACGGCTGCGCCGGCTCTTCGACCGCGACAAGGAACCAGCTCTGCAGCGCGCGGCGCGCCGCCTTTTGCGAGCGCGCCGCGCGCTTGCCGCCCTTGTAGTCCGCGAGCGCCTTCTCCGCCGCGGCGCGATCGCCGCCCGAGCCGATCACCAGGGGGCCTCCCGTGAAGGTCAGCGTCTTGAGACGATCCATGAACCGATCGAGCCCCGACGCGTCGTAGCCCTCGCCGGCCATGTCGTCGCGCAGCCCCTGGAAGAACGCCTCGCGCAGCGGCGCGAGCTCCGCGCGCGACGCGCCCTGAGTGTAGAAGGCGAGCGCCGTGTCGCGCGGGAGCCGGAAGAAGGCCGGCGGGGTGGCGGCGTCCTGGGCTGCGACCGGCGCCACGGCCAGCGCGAGGGGCGAGCGCCGGCTCGCGAGGCGCATGCCGAAGCCGACATCGATGTCCGGGCTGGCCCACGTGAGATCGACGCTGACGCTCTCGAGGTCTCGGACGAACGCCTCGGCGAACCCCTGGCCCACCTTCCCGGAGTGGCTGTCGTCGTCGTCCTCCTCGGGCATGTCCTTGATGGCCTCGATGACGGCTCGCCCCGGGACTTCGATCCGCGCGTCCACCTCGAGCGGCTCCCGCCCCACGACCTGAGCGAGGTACGGCGCGGCGGCCTCGAGATCCTCCATGTTATCGGCGCAGATCAGGCGCGCGCTGCCGCTGCGATCGCCGGGCTCGAAGGCGCAGATCCGGGGCAGCGCCCGGTCTTCGGGATCCTCGGCGCGCACGCCCTTCACGCGCAGCATGCCCCGGTGCTCCTCGAGCACGAAGCGGTCCTGCAGCCGTGACATCTCCCGCTCCGGGACCGACAGCGAGGCCACGAGGCGCGCGCCCTTGCTCCTGCCGAACACGGCGATGTCGAGCGGCCTGGCCAGGTCGACCACGTCGACGAGCGCCGGGCCCAGCGCGTTCTCGAGCAGCGCTTCGGGCCCTGCGCCGAGCAGGAACATGCCGAAGGGCGTGCCCGCGAGGACCTGCGTGAGGTCGCCCCAGGTCCGCTGCGAATCGGCGATCCGCACCACCGAGGAGAGCCCTGCCGGCGCGGGCTGCGCGTCCGCGGGCAGCGCCGCCGCGCGGGCGGGCTCGGCGCCCGCCGATCGCGCCGCCGGAGGCAGCGGGGCGACGGGGTCGCGCCGGGGAGCCGGCGCGCCAGCGCACGCGGCGGAGAGGACGACGGGGAGGAGGAGGGTGCGCGTCATGGAGCGCCGATCGTCGCGCCCCGACGGCGCCGCTGGCAAGCGGCCCGCAGGATCGGCCCCCCGGGTATCGGGAGCCCTCGGTTTGTTGGCCGCTCCGGCCGCCTCGATGGACACTGGCGAGACGGTCGCCATGAAGAAGTGGAGCTTTCTGTCCCTGGGCCGCAGCTACGAGATCACGGATTATGGCCCAAGGTTCGGGATCGAGGTCACACGGAACGGCTACACGGTGTGGACCGGCTACCGTGACGGAGCGCGGCTCGTGACGGACACGAGCACGCTGCCCGCGCGCGAGCTCCTGGCGCTCCGCGAGGAGCTCGTGCAGCGGGCGAACTCCCGGAGCGCCCCATCGCAGGTCGAGGCCGGCCCGCGCGCGCGCCGGCCGCAGCGCGCGGTCGAGCAGCTCGACCTGCTCGGGGCGCCCCTGCTCGGCGGCTGCCATCGCTGAGGTGCTCCGACGGCGCAGCCATGACCAGCATGACAGGCCACACTGTCGGAGCGGGTTGAAGCACCTGAACTCGTGGTGCTCGAGGTGGTATCGGGCCACGACATTGAGCTGTGCTGCGGTGGATGCGGTCCTGGCCAGACGATCCACGAGCGGGGCGGCGCGCCCCATGGCCTGGAGCGTCGTGATGACGCGATGGCTCGCCAGCGTGTAGAGAAACCTCACCATCGTCAGGAGATACCGAGGATCCGCCGGCCTCGCCGCGAGCGCCGCCGTGAGCTCCTGCTCCGCCTCCGTGAGACGGGCCTCGGCGATCCGCAGTCGCCCGCGCCAGAGGCGGACCTCGGGGCTGTTCGGCGCGTGAGCGAGCGCCTCCTCGAGGTGCGCCGCAGCCCACGCCCTCTCGTTGCCCTCCCACCTCTTGAGGCGAGCCCAGAGCACGTGCACCTCAGCGTCGCTCATCGCGCGCTCGGCCTGCAGCGGCGAGGGCGACGGGGCCGTGTAGGGGCCGACCTTCCTGATCAAGCGCTGGCCCATGAGGTAGCTCCGGTAATCCCGATCGAGCTGCTCGGGCGGGATGCCGTGGAGCGCCTGCTGGAGAGCCTGCCGCACAGGTGCGCCGCCCGAGGCTGCCTCGAGGAAGCTGGTGAAGCGTTGAACGTACGGCTCCGGGCCGTTGATCAGCATGTGAACGAGCGCCCATGAGCTCAGATAGTTGGTCGCGACCGGACGCCGGTCGGTCTGCGGGGCATGGCCGGGCGGGCCGTAGAAATCATCTCGCCCCATGTGAATGAGCTCCGTCGCGGACCTCGCCTGGGTGACGGGGATCAGAACGCGCGTGAACGGGCCATGGCGCGCGGTGCGCCAGAACGACCCCTTCAGGAAGTCGCGATCGGGCAGCGGTGAGCCGATGTACGCATGGCCATCCTGCAAGCGGAACGTCGAGTAGAACTGGGCGAGGCCCTCATTGAGCCACGCTGGCGAGGGCCCGATGCTCTGCGCGACGAAGTGGTGCGCGAGCTCGTGCTGGAACGTGAGGCGCGTCTGCTCCCCGAGCGAGCCGTACATGACCATGGTCGGCGCCGGATCGAGATCGTTCGGGAGCGCATGCATGAAAAAGCCGCCGGAGGACGGTGGGGCGAACTGCCGGAAATCCCGCTCGCGCGCGAACAGGATGATCTGCATGCGAAACGGGTCGGGGTTGTCGCTCGGGAAGCAGACGTCCTCGAGAGCGGCGTACGAGCTCTCGAACTCTGCGAGGGCGTCGCGCGCCTCGGAGCGGTCGAGATCCGTCCGCATTTCGAAGTGCTGCGAGGAGAGCTCTACCCACGGGGCACCGCCCTGAGACGCGCAGGTGAGGGGCGGCTTGAACTGAGCGCAACCAAGCCCGCTGACGGCGCAGGTCACGAGCGCTGCGACGCTCAGAAACTTCGCGACAAGCGATGTCGACATGAGTTATTTTTCGAGGCTCATCGCCCTGGATGTGCGAGCTGCGGCGAGGCGTACGCCGTCATTGCGACGGAGTCAAGGCACCATGGCAACCGCTCTGGCTGCGGCAGAGCTCACCGGAGCGCATACGAGCATTCCGGAGAGAGCCGACCGCTTCTCACGCCAACCGACATAGAGCGTCGCGCGCCAGGGCGCATCAGCGATACTGCACGTGGACTTCGCGTCCATCGCGCCGATCCGACGCGCGCCAGATCGCTACACCGCAAGCGCGGTCGCATAGGTTTCATTGAACTAGTTGTTTACCACTACCAACACTCCATGCGCCTCGGGGTCGAATCCTTCGGGCCATCGCGTCTTCAGATCGCAGGTCGCTCCGCGCAGCTTCGCCGCCTCAAGCTGAAGGCATCGCATATCCGCTCCGTCGAGACGTGCTCCAGAAAAGCGGGCTCCCCATACGAGTGCTAGATGGAGGTCGGCCTCGCGCAAGTCCGCCCCTGTAAGATCAGCGGCATCAAGCTTCGCCTTCGTGAGAACCGCCTTCCGAAAGTCGGCATCTTTGGCCCAGCAACCTTGGAGCCTTGCTTCGACGAGACTGCATCGCAGCAGACGAGCGCCCTCCAAAGCAGCCGCTCGAAGAGTGGCACCGTCAAGAACCGAACCTTCCAAATCCGCACCGTCCAGCTTCGCTCGGTGAAGGTCCAACCCTGCCAAGTTGATGCCGCGAAGGCTGTCGTACTGCAACTCGTGGACAACACCTGAATCACACTCGATCTTCACCATAAATTCACCACACGTTCGGGGGAATGGGAAGTTGCTCCCAGGGAATGACCCGGGAAGGATTGCCTCCAGCCCACGGCTGAGTGGCGGGCTCTCGCCCCAAAACCCTCCCAGCAACATACCGATGGTTACCATCAACGATAATCTTACCATCTACCCGGATTGCGGGGGCCACCTCGCCCGCCAATAACTTGTCCACGTATCGTTACACATTGGGCAGCGAGATTCCCCCGGACTGCTGCGACGCGAGCGGAGCATCCTTCATCGCCTCTCGGATCGTTTGCTCGGTGACCTGAGATCCACTCGTGATGGTGGGTCTTCCCCCCGCTACCGCCTCCGCCCCCGCCCCTCCCCCCAGCTTCGGCAGCACGGCGTTTCTGCCGCTGGTGCAGGCGGCCATTCCGCCCGATCGCGCGGAGATCTGCCGGCTCTCGGTGGATATCGTCCGCTCCAACGTCGATCGCGGGGTCAAGGCGATCCTCCCGCACATCGACCTCGTCCGCGAGAAGCTCCCGCTCTGCCCGATCGACGACGTGCTCGAGCTCCCGAGCCTCGCGCTCGGGCTCGTCGCGGCCGCGGGGCGCATCACGACGGCAGCCAGCGAGCGCGAGATCGAGGCGCGCCTGGAGAAATACCGCCCGATGCGCGATCTCACGCTGCGACAACTCGAGATCTTCGCGGACCTCAAGCTCGTGCCCAGGCAGCGCGTCGCCGCGATCCGCCGCGGCTCGGGGCCCGTGGACAGCGCCCGCGACGGCGTGGATATCGCCGGGGTGTTCCACGAGCTCGCGGCGAGCCTCGACGGCAAACACCCGTTCTCGCCAGATTACCTCGCCGTCATGGCCGAGCACGCCAGCTGGCTCCTCGTCCAGCTCAGGCCCCGTGGCGCCCAGCAGAGGTCCTCCGAGCGCTCGTCCGAAGCCGTCGTCCGCGACCAGTTCTGGACCGTCATCCACCAGCGCCACGATCACCTGCGGGAAGCCGGCGTCGCCGTGTTCGGGTTCCGCCAGCTCGACACCCACGTGCCGCCGATCGGCGCCCGCAGCTCCTCGGCCGCGCAGGCGCCCGGGACGGCGAAGCCGGGCAGCCCCGCGCCCGCCACCGCCGCCGGGCCGGAGCTCACCGCCGACCCCTGACGCGCGTCGCGTCACGCGCCTCCGTAGCCCACCTCACCGCCTCCCGCGCCGGCAGCGCCCCGGCAGACGCCTTCCCGCCCTCCAGCTCAACAGCCTTGACATCCGACCGGATGCGCCGCCCCCGCGGCGTCCTCCGTCCTCCGCTCGCCGCCGGCATCGGCGGAGTACCGCGACCTCGCGGAAACCTCTCCGACACGTCGCGCAGCCCACCAGCGTCGGCCAGATCCGACTAGAGTGCGCCGCCATGGCCAACCCGATCGACGTCGATCCTACCCGTCAGCGAGAAACCCCCGCCCAGCGAGACACGTCCGCCCAGCGCGAAGCCCCCGCCGCCTTCTTCCGCGGCAACCCGGCGCCCGACGCCCGCACCGGCATGCACCCGGTCGCGCTCCGGCGCGCCTTCGCGGACCACCTCCACTACTCGCGCGCCCGGGAGTCGCTGACCGCCACGCCGTTCGACAGGTACGTCGCCCTCGCCCTCTCGGTGCGCGACCGCCTCGTCGACCGGTGGACCAAGACCCAGCACACCTACTACGAAAAAGACGTCAAGCGCGCCTACTACCTCTCGGCGGAGTTCCTCCTCGGCCGGGCGCTCGTCGCCAACCTGCAGGCGCTCGACATCTACGACAGCTACAAGACCGTGCTCGCCGAGCTCGGCCTCGACCTCGAGGACCTGGTCGAGCAGGAGCCCGACGCCGGGCTCGGCAACGGAGGCCTCGGGCGGCTCGCCGCCTGCTTCCTCGACTCCATGGCCACCATCGGGCTGCCCACGTACGGCTACGGCATCCGGTACGAGTTCGGCATCTTCGAGCAGGTCATCCGCGACGGCTACCAGGTCGAGCGCGCCGACGAGTGGCTCCGCTTCGGCAACCCGTGGGAGGTCGAGCGCCCCGAGCACGCCGTCCCGGTCTCGTTCGGCGGCTACACCGAGCGCGTCCCCGACAAGCGCGGCGGCTTCCGCGTCATCTGGCGCCCCTCCGAGCAGGTCATCGGCGTCCCGTTCGACACGCCGATCGCGGGCTACCAGTCGAACACCGTGAACACGCTCCGCCTCTGGTCCGCCCGCGCGGGTGAGGAGTTCGACTTCGAGCTCTTCAACGCCGGCGACTACGTGCACGCCGTCCACGAGAAGAACCAGTCGGAGGTCATCTCGAAGGTCCTCTACCCGAACGACAACTTCGACAAGGGCAAGGAGCTGCGCCTCCGGCAGGAGTACTTCTTCGTCGCCTGCTCCATCGCCGACATCGTGAACCGCTACAACCGCGTCCACCCGGACTTCTCGCGCTTCGCCGAGAAGAACGCGATCCAGCTCAACGACACGCACCCCGCCATCGCCATCGCCGAGCTGATGCGCGTCCTCATCGACGACCACCTCCTGAGCTGGGAGGACGCGTGGAAGCAGACGGTCGCGTCCTTCGGGTACACGAACCACACGCTGCTGCCCGAGGCGCTCGAGCGCTGGCCCGTCGCGCTCTTCGAGCGGCTCCTGCCGCGGCACCTCGAGATCATCTACGAGATCAACCGGCGCTTCCTGCGCGAGGTCATGGACGCCCACCCGCAAGACCACGACCGCGTTGCGCGCATGTCCCTCATCGAGGAAGGGCACGAGCGCCACGTGCGCATGGCCCACCTCGCGGTCGTCGGCTCGCACTCCGTGAACGGCGTGGCCAAGCTCCACTCCGAGCTCGTCAAGCGCGACCTGCTCCGCGACTTCTACGACCTCTGGCCCGAGCGGTTCAACAACAAGACGAACGGCGTGACGTTCCGGCGGTGGCTGCTCGCCTGCAACCCCGCGCTCGCCGCCCTCGTCACCGAGAAGGTCGGCCCGCGCTGGGTGACGGAGTTCGAGCGGCTGCGCGAGCTCGAGCGCCACATCGACGATCCGGAGTTCATCGAGCGGATCGCCCGCGTGAAGCGCGAGAACAAGACGGCGCTCGCGAAGATCATCGCGCGGGAGCTCGACATCCAGGTCGACCCCTCCTCGATCTTCGACGTCCAGATCAAGCGCCTCCACGAGTACAAGCGCCAGCTCCTCGCCGCGCTCCACATCGTCGCGCTCTACCTGCGCCAGAAGCGCGGCGAGCCAGTCACGCCGCGGACCTTCATCTTCGGCGCCAAGGCGGCCCCCGGTTACCGGCAGGCGAAGCTCATCATCAAGTTCATCCACGCCGTCGCCTACGTCGTGAACGGCGACCGGCGCCACACCGGGCTGCGCGTCGTGTTCATGCCGAACTACCGCGTCTCGCTGGCCGAGCGCATCATCCCGGCCGCCGA
The DNA here is from genome assembly GCF_051474675.1 of Sorangium sp. So ce406. NCBI lineage: Bacteria > Pseudomonadati > Myxococcota > Polyangiales > Polyangiaceae > Sorangium > Sorangium sp. So ce406. Next base: position 6,236,027 of record NZ_CP150340.1, read on the forward strand.
CGTCTCCGAGCAGATCTCGACCGCGGGCATGGAGGCGTCCGGCACCGGCAACATGAAGCTCGCGCTGAACGGCGCGCTCACCGTCGGCACGCTCGACGGCGCCAACATCGAGATCCGCGACGCGGTGGGCCCGGAGAACTTCTTCCTGTTCGGCCTGACCGCCGACGAGGTGATCGCGCGCCGCCACCAGCACTTCGAGGGGCGCGAGGCCGTCGCGGCCGATCCGGAGCTCCGCGAGGTGGTCGATCTCATCTCGTCAGGCTTCTTCTCCCCGGAGTACCGCGAGCTCTTCCAGCCCCTGCTCGACCGGCTGCTCGGCCGGGACGAGTACATGATGCTCGCGGACTTCAAGGCCTACGCGGCCTGCCAGCGCGAGGTCGAGGCGGCCTACGTCGACCGGAAGAGCTGGCTGCGCAAGTCGGCGCTCAACATCGCCCGCGTGGGCGAGTTCTCCTCCGACCGCACGGTGCGCGAGTACGCGCGCGACATCTGGGGCCTCACGCCCGTCGACGTCGATCTCGGCGCGGCCGTGTCGCTCGTGTGACCGCGCGGCCCGCGTCCGCGTGACGCGTGGCCGCGCAATCAAGCCGTCCCCCGGCGCTCTGCCCGCCGGGGGGCGGCGCGCCTCGCCTGGCGGGCTCGACCGCATTTCCTGCTGGGCGCGGCCGGTCGCCGGCCGTGCCCCCCCTTCCTCGACCGTCAAAAACGGACGGAAAATCCCGCCCCACGCGCGTGCAGAACACGTCCCGGCGGAGCATGCTTCCGGAGTGGGAGCCACCTTCGTCGGCCGCTCGCCGGGGCGGGGCTCTTGCTATCCTTCCCGACGGATTTATGCCGAACGATCCTGAGGAAAGAGAAGACAGGCAGGGCGACCTCGCAACGGAGCGGGAACGGAAGGTCGAGAAGGCCCGCCGTTACAAGGTCGTGTTCCACAACGACGACTACACGACGATGGAGTTCGTCGTGCTCGTCCTCATGAAGTTCTTCCACCGCACCGAGACGGAGGCCACGCACATCATGCTGAGCGTGCACCACCGCGGCCACGGGGTCGCGGGCGTGTACACCAAGGATGTCGCGGAGACCAAGGTCGCCCAAGTCCAGGACTTCGCCAAGGAGCACGGGATGCCCCTTCGGTTGACCGCCGAGCCGGAATGACCATGCGCATCAGCCCCGAAGTTGAGATCGCCTTTTCGCTCGCCACCCGGGAGGCCTCGCGCCGCCGGCACGAGTTCGTGACCATCGAGCACCTGCTCTACGCGCTGCTCTTCGACGAGGAGACGGCCGAGGTGCTCCGGCACGCGGGGGGCGACACCCCGCTGCTCAAGAAGAAGCTCGAGCGCTTCCTCGACGAGGAGATCGAGGCCCTGCCCGAGGACTCGGACACGAGCCCGACGCTCTCGCTCGGCTTCCAGCGGGTGGTCGGCCGCGCCGCGATGCACGTGCAGTCGTCGGGCAAGAAGGAGCTCAAGGGGGCGAACGTGCTCATCGCGATGTTCGCCGAGCGCGACTGCCCGGCCGTGACGATCCTCGGCGAGCAGGGGGTCAGCCGCTTCGACGTCGTGAACTACATCTCGCACGGCATCTCGAAGACGGGCCAGGACGACAGCCTCCGCGAGGAGTCGTCGGCGGACGAGGGCGGCGAGCCCGGCGGCTCGCAGCCGATCAAGGATCCGCTCGCCGCGTTCACGATGAACCTCAACAAGGAGGCCGCCGAGGGCCGCATCGATCCGCTGGTCGGCCGCGAGAACGAGGTCGCCCGCACGATCCAGGTGCTCGCGCGGCGGCGCAAGAACAACCCCCTGCTCATCGGCGACGCCGGCGTGGGCAAGACGGCGATCGTCGAGGGGCTCGCGCAGCGGATCGAGAAGAAGGACGTGCCCGCGCCGCTCAAGGACGCGACCGTCTACGCGCTCGACATGGGCGCCCTCCTCGCCGGCACGAAGTACCGCGGCGATTTCGAGAACCGGCTCAAGGCCGTGCTGCGCGCGCTCGAGAAGCAGCCGGGCTCGGTGCTCTTCATCGACGAGATCCACACGATCATCGGCGCCGGCGCCGCGAGCGGCGGGACGATGGACGCCTCGAACCTGCTCAAGCCCGCGCTCGCCTCCGGCCGCCTGCGGTGCATCGGCGCGACCACGTTCCAGGAGTACCGCGGGCACCTCGAGCGCGACAGCGCGCTCGCGCGGCGCTTCCAGCGCATCGAGGTGACGGAGCCCTCGGTCGACGAGACGACGCAGATCCTGAAGGGGCTGCAGAAGCGCTACGAGGAGTTCCACAAGATCACCTACACGGCCGAGGCGCTCGAGGCCGCGGCCAAGCTGTCCGCGCGCTACCTCCAGGATCGGCGGCTGCCCGACAAGGCGATCGACCTGCTCGACGAGGCGGGCGCGGCGGCGCGCCTCCGCCACGGGGACGGGTACAAGGTCGACACCGCGGACATCGAGCTCGTCATCGCCAAGATGGCGCAGATCCCGCCGCGCCAGGTGTCGACCTCCGACAAGACGCAGCTCAAGGATCTCGAGCAGTCGCTGCGCTCGGTGATCTTCGGCCAGGACGAGGCGGTGAAGCAGCTCGCGTCCGCGATCAAATTGTCGCGCGCCGGGCTGCGCGCGGCGGAGAAGCCGATCGGCTCGTTCCTGTTCTCGGGGCCGACCGGCGTCGGCAAGACCGAGCTCGCCAAGCAGCTCGCGAAGGCGCTTGGCATCGGCTTCCTGCGGTTCGACATGAGCGAGTACCAGGAGCGGCACACCGTCTCCCGGCTCATCGGCGCGCCGCCCGGCTACGTCGGGTTCGATCGCGGCGGCCTGCTCACCGAGGCGGCGGCGAAGACGCCGCACGCGGTGCTCCTGCTCGACGAGATCGAGAAGGCGCACCCGGACGTGTTCCAGGTGCTGCTCCAGGTGATGGACCACGGCACGCTGACCGACAACAACGGCAAGAAGAGCGACTTCCGCCACATGGTGCTGATCATGACGAGCAACGTGGGCGCGCGGGAGCTCGCGCAGGCGCGGGTCGGCTTCGGCGAGCGGGGCACGGCGGGCGACGACGACAAGGCCTACAAGAACACGTTCAGCCCGGAGTTCAGGAACCGGCTGGACGCGCGCATCATGTTCCGGCCGCTCGATCCGTCGGTGATGGGGAGCATCGTCGACAAGTTCATCGGCGAGCTCGCGGCGATGCTCGCGGACCGGTCGGTGACCGTCGAGGTGACCGACCGGGCGCGGGCGGAGCTCGCGACGCGCGGGTACGATCCGGCGAACGGGGCGCGGCCGCTGGGGCGCGTCATCGAGAACGACATCAAGCGGCGGCTCGGGGATGAGCTGCTGTTCGGGGCCCTCGAGAACGGGGGGAACGTCGCCATCGACTTCGAAGGGGACGACTTCACCTTCAAGTTCTCGTCCTCGGGCTCGGCGGCGAACGGGGGAGACGCGGAGAAGCCTCGGACCAACGGGGCGGCGGTGGAGCCGGCGCCCGCAGGTTGATCCGGGGGCAACGGAGCCAGCGTGGAGGGGGTGCCCGTGCGCGCGGGCGGCGGGGGCCCCTCCCACGAACTCGCGCCTTGTAGAGGGCTATTGCCGTAAGTGCGGGTGAGTCGGTCCGGGAGGAAGGCGCTGCGATGCGGGCCGGCGCTCGGATTCGTGGGGCCCTACCCCGCCGCCCGCGCGCCCGGGCACCCCCTCCACGCTGGCTCTCTCCAGGCGGAGGGAAGGTCGCTGGGCGGTTCGGGTGCTGTCAGTTCAGCGAGTGCGGCATCGCCAGGGTGAAAGGGGCGATCTCGGCGTCGAAGGAGCGGCCGTCGGGGCGGTGCATCTGGTAGGTGCCGCGCATCGAGCCGCGCGGGGTCTCGAGCACACAGCCGCTCGTGTACTCGAAGTGCTCGCCAGGCTTCAGCGAGGGCTGCTGGCCGACCACGCCGGGGCCGCGGACCTCCTCCACCTTCCCGCTGCCGTGCGTGATGATCCAGTGCCGCGTCCTGAGCTGCGCGGGCTCGGTGCCCTCGTTCGCGATACGCACGGTGTAGGCGAAGACGTAGCGATGCTCCGTCGGGGAGGACTGCGTGGGGACGTACACCGTCGAGACGGTGACCCGGATGCCCTGCGTGATGGCCGTCGACACAACCACGCACTGCCACCGCTGCGCCGCGCGCACAAGGGCCCGGCCGCGACGGGTACGCCGGGAAGCGACGGCCGGGACCCCGGAGAGGCGGCGTTGACAGCCTCCAGGCTCATCCGCAGGTTTCGCCAACCTGGGGTCAACGAGCCGTGGAGGGAGCCGCCGTGGGCGAACATGACTGTATCGGTGCTCGATGTGCTGAAGGCGAGCGGTTCGTCCCGATCGCGATCCTGCCGCCGGCGCGCGGCGAGAGGGCGGCGATGGTCCAGAACAGCGATGCCCCTGGCGGAGAGGGAGAAGGTCACGAGCCCGGGATCACGGCCATCGGGCCCGTGATGCCGGAGCGCAAGGTCCGCGAATGGGCCCTCGTGCTGCAGTCGAGCGAGCTTTGGCACGCCGTGCGGTACACCCCGGCAGGCTGGGTGCTCCTCGTGCGCGACCAGGACTACGACTTCGCGGCGACCTCGATCGATCGGTACGAGGCGGAGAACCGCGACTGGCCCCCGCGCCGGGCGCGCGAGCGCCCCCGCCACCCGCCGTCCATCGTCGCCGGGGTCGCGTTCGCCGCGCTCGCCCTCTTCTTCTTCCTCGTCACCGGCCCCGCGAGCGGCGGCGGGCGGCTGTTCCAGCGCGGCGCCTCGGTCGCCGATCTCGTCGTGGGCCCCGAGCCGTGGCGCGCCATCACCGCCCTCACGCTGCACGCCGACTCGGCCCACGTGATCGGCAACGTGATCTCCGGGACGGTGTTCGCGTCCGCCGTGCAGCGCCGCCTCGGGCCGGGCGGCACGGCGCTCGCCATGGTCGCCTCGGGCGCGATCGGCAACTTCGCGAACGCGCTCTGGCACCAGAGCCTGGGCCACCACCACGCCTCGATCGGCGCCTCCACCGCGGTGTTCGGCGCCATCGGCCTGCTCGCCGCCACGCAGCTCATGCTCGACCGCGCGCACGACAAGGACAGCGGCGAGAAGCGCCACCTCCTCCAGCTCGTCGCGCCGCTCGTGGGCGGCCTCTCCCTCCTCGGCGCCCTCGGCGCGAGCCCGCGCGCCGACCTCGGCGCGCACGCCTTCGGCCTGCTCAGCGGCGCCGCGATCGGCCTCGTCGCCGGCCTGTCGCTGCGCAAGCACCCCGCGCGGAGCCGCCCGCTCGTCCAGGTCGCGATGGGCGCGGTCGCGACGGGGATCGTCCTCGGCGCGTGGCAGCTCGCGCTCCGCGCCTGACCGCGCGCCCTCCGATCAGTCGGCCGGCCAGATCCCCACCGTGCCGCCCACCCACGTCAGATCCCGGTTCTGATCGACCCCGAGCATCCTCCCGCGCGAGAGCCGGGCCAGGTTGAGCACGAGCGAGAGCTCGGGCTCGTCCGGGGCGCGCAGGAACATCATCCGGACCTCGGCCTTCACCCCGTTTCCGTCGGGCATCACCAGCGCGGGCTCGTACGCGATCTTCTCCTGGAGCAGCCACCGCGATCGCTCGCCCTCCGGGATCGCGGCGATGTGCTCGGGCGTGACGTCGACCTTCACCCCGGAGCCCGCGAAGGAGAACAGCGGCTTGAGCACGTAGCGCTCGAGATCCTCGGGCACGCGCTCGATCGCGTCCAGCGTCCGCGCCCGCGGGACCGCGGGGTGATCGATGTGGGGCAACGTGTACTTCGACCACGTCCAGTACCAGTTCGGGTGCGAGCACCACGTGACGTCGAGCGGCTCGTCGTACCGGAACGGGAGCTCGACCCGCTTCGCCTCGAGCTCGTCGAACACGACGCGGTTGTACAGCCGGCGGACCTGCACGAGCCGCCCGCCCACGCGGCGGAACAGCCGGTCCTTCTCCCGCACGAGCGACGTCGGGCAGACGGCGTCGACGCCGACGAGGAGCTTGTTCGCCACGAAATCCGGGTAGGTCTTCTGCTGCTCCGGATGGAGATCGAGCAGGACCACCGACTCCTCCGGCTCGCCCGCGAGGATGGCGCGGCGCAGGTGCGCGACGAGATCGTCGCGGCTCCGCCCGCCGAAGCAGCACGTCCAGCGCCGGTCGAGCCCCGGCATGCCGGCCAGCAGCTCGGCCATGATCTCCGACTGCACGAGCATGAGCGCGTAGAGCGACGGGAACGCCTGCAGCTCGACCACCTTGCCCTGGAGCCCGCCGTCCGGGCCGCGCACGATGGCGAAGTCGACCTGGGCGCAGTTGGGGAGCGCGTCCATCCCGGGGACGTCGAGGTGCGCGGGGATCGCGCGCTTCATCTGCGCGATGAGCGCGGGGCTCGAGATCTGCCGCACGATCTCGGTCGCGGAGCGCTCGAGGTCGTCGCGCAGCGCGGCCGGCAGGAACAGCGGCGTCTCGGCGACGCGGAACGGGATCGAGCACCCGAGCCGCCGCTCGAGGCGGCCCATGTACTCCGCGTACGTCGCCGGCCCGAAGGCGGCGTTGAAGGCGCGCCGGAAGGTGGGTTCCATGAATTTTGGTGGTATCACGGCGGCGCGCGCGGCTGCACGACCACCTCGCCTCCGTCCGGAGCGCGGTAAGCGCCCGCGCAGGTCCGATCCGGCTTGAGGCTCCGGGCGTGGGGACTACAGTCGCCGCGAACCCTCGCCGAGGCCTGTCACGATGACGATGATCAAGCTCCGCTCCGCCATGGCACTGCCGCTCGTCGCCGCGCTCACCGCGGCGTGCTCGAAGACCCCCGAGCCGACGGCCACGACAGCGCCCGAGCCGCCGACGAGCCAGCCCGCCGCGCCCGCCCAGCCGGCGCCCACCCCGGCGGCGCCGGCCGCCGGCGCCGGCCAGCAGGCGGCCGGCGCGGAGCTCGCCTGGGACGCGCCCGCGAGCTTCGAGACCGCGCCGAACCCGAACGCGATGCGCAAGGCCACGTACAAGATCAAGCGCGCCGCGGGCGACACCGAGGACGCCGAGCTCAGCGTGAGCCAGGCGGGCGGCAGCGTGGACGCGAACATCACGCGCTGGGTCGGCCAGTTCTCCGACAAGAGCGGCGACGCCCCCAAGCGCGAGCTCAAGGTCAACGACGTCAAGGTCACGGTCGTCGAGGTGAAGGGGACGTTCGCCTCCGGGATGCCCGGCATGGGCGCCGCGACGCCGAAGCCGAACTACGCGCTGCTCGGCGCGATCGCCGAGACGCCCTCCGGCGAGCTCTGGTTCTTCAAGCTGACCGGCCCCGAGAAGACGGTGACCGCGGCGCGCGCCGACTTCGACAAGCTCGTGAACAGCCTGCGCGTGAAGTGATCCGGCGCGCCCCGCGCGCCGATCAGCACGCCACGTCCCCCGCGAAGAACCGCGCGAACGCAGGCGGGAGCGCCGCGGCGCCCGGCGCGAGCGGCGGGCGCGCGCTCGAGAGCGTCTGCCAGAGGAGGATCGTCTCGCCCGGATGCTCCCGGCCGATCTCGCGCAGCGCCGCGAGCGCCTTGCCGCTGTACGTGACCTCCCCCGGCACGCCGATCAGCCGCTCCACCTCGGGGATCGCGGCGATCGACGCGGGGGTCGGGGCGCCGTAGCCGGGACCGATCGCGCGGTGCTCGATCGCGAAGCGGGCGGCCGGGAGCCGCCGCCGGGTGAAGCGCGGCGCGCGCCGGGCGAGCAGGCGCTTCATGCTCCCGATCTCGTACCGGACGACGGCGCGGTTCGACGCGATGCGCTCGGTGATGCGCACGCCGACGACCGTTGTCGGCCAGCCGAGCATCGCCGCGCCGAGCGCGAGCCCCGCCAGCGTCCCGCCCGTCCCCGAGGGGACGACGATGCGATCGGGCCGCGGCGCCTCGCCCCGCCGGACCTGCTCGGCGAGCTCGAGCATCGCGTCGACGTAGCCGAGGCACGGGAGCGCGGCCGACGCGCCGGGCAGGATGAAGTAGGGCCGCTCGGCGCGGCGCAGCGCCCGGATCGCCCGGACCGCGGTGGTCGCGTACCCGCCGCCGTGGATGAGCTCCGCGCCGCTCGCCGCGCTCGTGAGGAGCGCCCGCTGGCCGAAGCGGGTGATCGGCTGATCGAACAGGACCGCCGTGACGCCGAACCCGAGCGCCCGGCCGAAGAGGGCCGTGGCCATCACCTGCGTCGACGCGAGCCCGCCGACCGTGACGAGCGTCCGCGCCCCGCGCCGCTCCGCGTCCGCGAGCAGGAACTCGAAGCGCCGCACCTTGTTGCCGCCGTAGAGCGGCGAGATCAGATCGTCGCGCTTCACCCAGACGCCGCCGCGGCCGAGGTAGCCCTCGATCGCCGAGCACGGCACGACCGGCGTCGGCGCGTGCGCGAGCGGGCGCCACGGGACCTGCCCCGCGAGCTCGGGCAGCTCGGCGAAGAGCGGCAGCTCCCTCGCCGCGGGCAGGAAGCCCGGCGCCGCGCCGGAGGAGCCCGCCGCGTCGGGCGCGCGGGCGCCGGCCGCGCGCTCCCCCTCGCCTTCAGGCACGCGCCGCCGCCCCGTGCCCCGCCGGCGTGCCGCCGGGACCGGCCTGCTCGCCGGCGTCGCCCGGGTCGTCCTCCGCGCCGTTTTCCGTGCCAGCGCCGAGCCGGCCGCCGCGCACGACCAGCGGATCGCTCAGGTACGTGTCCGTGAGCCGCTTCGGCCCGGCGAGGCCGACGAGCCGGAGCGGCAAGAGCAGCACCGCGAGCACCCACGACAGGAGGCCGAGCGCGAGCTTGCCCGCGTACGCCTCCGCGACGAGCGCGAGCTTGCGGCCGGCGGACAGCGACGAGATCGGCACCTCGGTCAGGCCGATCCGCATGAGACGGAGCTCCGCGATCCGCACCGAGTGGCGGACGAGATCGGGCAGGCGCTTCAGCGCAGGGTGGTCCATGGGCAGGCGCTTCTTCATGAACGCCTCGAGCCGCGACACGCCCCAGAGCGACACCAGCGCGAGCCCGAGCAGCCGCCGCCGGAGCGCGGGCCTGCCCGCGATCGCCTTCCTCGTCTGCTGCTCGCCGAAGTCGACGTGGCGCTCCTCCTGCCGCACCCCGCGCTTCAGGATCGCGACGATCTCCGGCTCATCCACGGTGTCGATCATCGCGTAGAACGCCTGGAGCACGAGGCCCTCGCCGAGGGCCATCTCGAGCGCGACGTGCTCGGACCAGTCCCCGCCCATCAGCCCGGTCGCGAGGAAGCGCACGCTCCACGTCGCCTTCTCCGGCGGCGCGCCCAGGATCTCGAGGATGCGGAGGAAGTTGCCGACGTGCTGGAACTCCTCGACCGCCTGGCGCGCGAGGAAGCGCGCGGACTCCAGATCGGGCGCGTTGTAGAGCCAGTGGCCGATCTGGACGCCGGTGATCTCTCCGTAGAGGAACTGCTGGACGGCCCAGACGATGACGTCCTTGTCCTTGACGGGATCGAGCCTGGCGCCCTGGAAATCGAACGCCATCTCTTCGCGGGTCACCAGCATCGCTCGCCCTCCGGAGCGATGAATCTAGCCCAGGTCGCAGCCCCCCGCAGGCCCGAGGTGATGAGCCCGGCGCCGCGGCGCGGCCCCTGCTCGGCTCGCCCGGGCGGAGCCGGCGCCCGTCGTGGTATACGGCCGCGGCGGCTCATCATCGTAGCCGCCGACTTGAACCTCAGGAGAAGCACCATGGCGCGCGTCCACAACTTCAACGCCGGCCCTGCCGGGCTCCCCCTTCCCGCCCTCGAGCGCGCGCAGCGCGAGCTCCTCGACTTCGAGGGGACGGGCATGTCCATCATGGAGCACAGCCACCGCGGCAAGGCGTTCGAGGCGGTGCACAACGAGGCGATCTCGCTGCTCCGCCAGCTCCTCGGCGTGCCGGACGACTACCACGTCCTGTTCATGCAGGGCGGCGCGGCCATGCAGTTCGCGCTCGTGCCGATGAACCTCCTGCCGCAGGGCAAGAGCGCCGACTACATCCTGACCGGCGGCTGGTCCGAGAAGGCGCTGGACGAGGCGAAGCGCGTCGGGACCGTCCGCGTCGCCGGGAGCACCGCGGTCGACAAGCGCTACACCCGCATCCCGCACCAGAACGAGCTCTCGCTCGACCCGAACGCCGCCTACGTCCACATGACGACGAACAACACCCTGTTCGGGAGTCAGTGGCACTGGCTCCCGGACACCGGCGACGTGCCGCTCGTCGCCGACATGTCCTCGGACATCCTGTGGCGCAAGATGGACGTCTCCAGGTTTGCCCTGGTTTACGCCGGCGCCCAGAAGAACATCGGGCCGAGCGGCATCACGGTCGTGATCGCCCGCAAGGACATCGTTGACAGCGGACGAAAAGACATTCCTGTCATTTTCCGTTATGCCACTTACGCTGCCAACAACTCGCTCTACAACACGCCTCCGACATTCGCAATCTACCTCATGCGCAACGTGCTCGCGTATACGCTCGAGATCGGTGGGCTCGAGGAGGTCGAACGGCGCAATCGCAAGAAGGGTGAGCTGCTGTACGAAACCCTGGACGCAAATCCGGAGGTTTTCCGGGCTCCGGTCGAGAAGGAGAGCCGCTCGTACATGAACGTGGTGTTCCGGCTTGCCAGCGAGGAGCAGGAAAAACGTTTCGTCGCGGAGGCTGCGAAGGAGGGTATGGTGGGGCTCGCCGGACACAGGTCGACCGGAGGTATCCGGGTCTCGATCTACAACGCAGTATCCGTGGAGTCGGTGGAACGCCTCACCGCGTTCATGCGGGACTTCGCCAAGAGGGCTTGACTCGCTGGGAGCACGACATTCTCGGTATTCCAGGCTCGCCTCGGTTTCCACCAAACCACCCTGGCGAGCCTCCCCCTAATTCGTCGCGTCCCAACCTTCAGCCCGCTTGACGTTGTTCCGCCCGGCACAACAGGCCCCCGCGGAAAGGGCCTGTCGGCCTTTCCGCAGCTTGGAAGGGGTCGGTGAACGCCGGCCCCGACCAGCGCCGGGAGGGGATGGCGAACGCTGAATCCCTGACCGATACGGTCGGGGGAGGCGTCGCCGTCCCTGACCGGCCCGGGGGGGCGGCCGTCGCCGTCTCTCCGGACTCGCAGGCCCCGGTCGGAGACCTGAATCGAGCGAGCCAACCGTAAGGAGAGGATGATGGCGAGCATGGATGATCGTGGGATGATTTCCAGGAGTGAGGAGGACCAGGAGGAGAGCGGGGCCTCGCCGAGCGAGCCCCCGCCGTCGTCAGCGACGCAGAAGGCAGCCAACGAGCGGCAGCAGCGTGGCTTCGCCGCCATGGACGAGGAGCGTCAGCGCAAGATCGCCAGCAAGGGTGGGAAGGCAGCCCACGAGAAGGGCACGGCCCATGAGTTCACGCGCGATGAGGCCCGCGCCGCCGGCAAGAAGGGCGGTGAGGTCGTCAGCCAGAACCGCAAGCACATGGCCGAGATCGGCAGGCGGGGCGGTGAGCGCGTCAGCCAGGACCGGGCCCACATGGCGGAGATCGGCCGCAAGGGCGGCGAGGCCGTGAGCGGCGATCGCCAGCACATGGCCGAGATCGGCCGCCGGGGCGGCGAGTCGCGGGGGGATCAGCCGCGGGAGAACCCGTCGCGCTGACCCGGGGGAAGGCGAGAGGCCCGGTGCCGAGGCGCCGGGCCAGCCTTCTGCATGCTTGCGCTGCCCACGACCCGGGGCTCCCGGTCGTGGCCGCAAGGTGCCTCTGCCTCTCGCGCGACGCCGCTCCGCTGGAGGAGCAGCGCAGGAGATGGCGCGTCAGGCGGCTCCTTCGGCGCGACGCCGCTCCGCTGGAGGAGCAGCGCAGGAGATGGCGCGTCAGGCGGCACGTCAGCTCGGCGCGATCGCGCCCAGCGAGACGTCGCTCGGCGTCTCCTTCGGACCGGGGATCCACTCCTCGTCAGGCTCCTCCCGCGGCAGCACGACCGGGGCGCCGTCGTAGCGCAGGCGCTTCCCGGGCCAGACGAAGCTGCGGAACAGGTAGGCGAGGAGCGAGGGCTGGTCCAGGTTCGGATGGATGAAGGGCGCCACGCGCCTCGCGTGCGCCGCGGGCAAGAGGCTCCAGTGCAGGCCGGGCTCCATGTGGTGGATGGAGTGGAAGCCGTTGTTGTACGTCCACCAGTTGACCAGCCGGCCGACGAAGTTGCGCGAGTGGTTGTACTCGCTGTGCTCGTCGCAGCCGTCGTGCTGGAGGTAGTTCATGGTCACGATCCCCCACGCAGCGTACTGGTGCGGGATGAGCACGTAGACGATGAACTTCTTCCAGTCGAGCGCGAGCAGGGCACCCATCGCGCCGAGGAACACCGCCGACTCGAGGAGCATCTGCCGGAACCAGGGCGGGTTCCGCCGGTACATCGCCTTGAAGTAGCGCAGGTCGGCGGGGAGGATGTCCCGCACCACGCGGCTCATGAAGAGCAGCCCGTTCAGCAGGTTCCAGCGGTAGCGCACCTTCGTCGTGCGCATCACGTCGCGGCGTGACTGCGTGTACTTGTGGTGGCTGAGGTTATGGCCCGGCACGTAGGCGCTGACCGGATGACCATAGGTGAGCGTCAGCGCGACCTGAAAGGCGCGGTTCATCCATCGCTTCCGGAACACGGGGCAATGGATCGCGTTGTGGGTGGCGACCGCGCCGAGGAACGAGAACGCGCAGGTCGTGGCGAGGAGCGGAATCGCGAGCCAGAGCGCCCGCGGCGCAAAGGCCCACTGCACCGCCACGAGGGCGAAGTAAGCCGCCACGAAGAGGAGCGTCTTGATATCGGCGCGGTACCGGAGCATGGCTGTTCTTCAAGGGTGAGAGGGCCGCGCGCCGGGCCGGCCGGCGGCGCGCGGGCGCTCTGGCCGATCCGGACGGGCGCGGAGGCCCGTCATCATCTCGACGCCCTTCGTACCGCATTTCTCCACTGCGGGAAGCTCCAAGTTGCATTCCGACGGGCGCTCCACACGGGCGCGCTTCACGCCGGTGTTTCACGACGATGTCGCGCGCACTCGGTGCGATCGCCTCTACGCACCTACCGCCGTCGCGGCGCGCTGGAGAGCGGTCGCCGCAGCGCGGGTGCTCCGCGGAGGGCGCGGCGGGGCGCACCGCCGCGCTCCGCCGCTTTCCACCGCTCTCCACCGCGCCGCGACCGCGCCTTCGGCGGGCGCGGCTCGCGCTTGACGACCTGGTCGCGAACCGCCAACGTGGCCGCGTGAGCTCATCGCCTCTCGGCTTCGATCCGAACGGTCCTGCGGCTGGCCACGGGGTTTACGGTCTGCCGCACACCCCCGAGGACGCTCGGGTGGTCCTCATCCCGGTGCCCTGGGAGCCGACGGTGTCCTACCGGCGCGGCGCGGCCAAGGGGCCGTCGGCGATCCTGCGGGCGAGCCGCCAGGTCGACCTCTTCGACCTGCACACGGGCAGGCCGTACGAGCAGGGCATCGCGATGCTCGACGTCGACCCCGACATCGTCCGCTGGAACGCCGAGGCGTGCGCGGCGGCCGAGCCGGTGATCGCGGCGCTCGGGGAGGTCGCGGGCGATCGGGACCTCGAGGCGCGCCTCGCGGCCGTGAACGAGCTGTCGCGCCGGCTGAACGAGCGCGTGCGCGAGCTCGCCGCGACGTGGATGGAGCGGGGCAAGCTCGTCGGGGTCGTCGGCGGCGACCACTCCGCCCCCTACGGCACGATCGCCGCGCACGCCGAGCGTTACCCCGGAATGGGCATCCTCCACGTCGACGCCCACGCCGATCTGCGCGACGCCTACGAGGGATTCACCGACTCTCACGCTTCGATCATGCACAACGTCGCGACCCGCTACCCGCAGATCTCGCGCATCGTGCAGGTCGGGCTGCGCGACATGAGCGAGGACGAGCTCAGGTTCATCCGCGCGTCGAACGGGCGCATCGTCGCCCACGTCGACGCGGCGATCGCCGATCGCCTCTTCGAGGGGGAGCCGTTCCACCTGATCGCCGACTCGATCGTCGAGGATCTCCCCGAGGACGTCTACGTGACCTTCGATATCGACGGCCTCGATCCGACGCTGTGCCCGAGCACCGGGACGCCCGTGCCCGGGGGCCTCACGTTCCAGCAGGCCGTCGCGCTCATCGGCCGCATCCAGAAGAGCGGCCGCCGCATCGTCGGCTTCGACCTGAACGAGGTCGCGCCGAAGGACGACAACGACGACTGGGACGGCAACGTCGGCGCGCGGATGCTCTACAAGCTGATCGGCTTCGCCCTGCTCTCGCAAAATCGCTGACTCTCGCGGCGGTTACGCGAGCGCGCGGCGGTAGGTCTCGATGGTAAGGTGCACGTCGAGCGTGCCGGCCATCTCGCGGCAGGAGTGCATGCTGAGCATCGGCGCGCCGACGTCGACCGTCGCGATCCCGAGCGCGGCCGCGGTGATCGGGCCGATGGTGCTGCCGCACGGGAGATCGCTGCGCACGACGAAGCGCTGGGGGCAGAAGCCGACGTCGTGACACAGCGCCTCGAGCGCGGCCGACGTCGCGCCGTCGGTGGCGTAGGACTGGTTCACGTTCGACTTGATCACGAGCCCTCGGTTGATCTGCGGCGCGTGGCGCGGCTCGTGCTGATCGGCGTAGTTCGGGTGCACCGCGTGGGCCATGTCCGCCGAGATGAGCAGCGAGCCCGCCATCGCCCGCGCGAACGCCTGGGGCTCGCGCGCCGGGTACGTGTCGACGATCCGCGCGAGCACGTCGCGGAGCACGCTGCCCGCCGCCCCGACGGCGCTCCGGCTGCCGCACTCCTCGTGGTCGTAGAGCGCGATGACCCGCGTCGCCGCGCCGGGATCGCCCGCGCCGATCAGCGCCGTTGTCGCGGCGTGGCAGCTCGCGAGATTGTCCAGCCGGGATGCAAAAATAAACTCGTCGGAGAGCCCGCCCAGCGACGCCTTGAGCGTGTCGTACAGGCAGAGATCGAAGCCGAGGACGGCGTCGCGCGGGGCGTCGACCGCGCACGCGAGCAGCGCCTGGAGGTCCGCCTCCTTGCCGAGGCCGACCACCGGGACGAGGTGCTTCTGCGCGTTGAGCACGAGCCCCTCGGAGTTGACCCCGCGGTTCAGGTGGATCGCGAGGTTCGGCACGCGCGCGACCGGACGGCCCAGGTCGACGAGGTGGCGCTCGACCCGGCCCTCCCTGCGGATGTGGACCCGGCCGGCCACGCTGAGGTCGCGGTCGAGCCAGGTCGAGTACAGCACGCCGCCGTACACCTCGACGCCGAGCTGCTGGTAGCCGCTCCGCGAGAGCTCGGCGTTCGGCTTCACCCGGAGGTTCGGCGAGTCGGTGTGGGCGCCGAGGACGCGGAAGCCGCCCCGCGCCGGGTGCTCGGCCCCGGCGACGAACGCGACGATCGTCGAGCCGCCCCGGATGACATAGCGGCGATCGCCCGGCGCGAGCGTCCACGCGTCGCGCTCGCCGAGCTCCGAGAAGCCGGCGGCCGCGAGCCGCGAGGCGACCTCGCGGACGGCGTGGAACGGCGTCGGCGCGCGATCGATGAAGGCGCAGAGGTCGCGGGCGGCCGCGACGCCGCGCTCGCGCAGCGTCGACATCTCGTCCGCGCTCCGCGCGAAGCGCTCGCCAAGGTCGGTCGATGGCCTGGAATCGCCTGCGCGATCGGAAATCTCGGGGGGCGTCATGGGGGCGCCGAGTCTAGCAGAGCGGGCGCGCGCCTCGCCGTGCGCGCGCGCCCTCGCGTCCCCTCGCTCCCCTCGCGCCGAGATGGCGACACACGCGGCCGGTGCGCCATGGTATCGCCCACCGCGACGCCGCGCGCCGGGCCTCCTCCGCGCCGCGCGCCGCAAGGGAGACGCGCCCCGATGTACCGCCTCGTCCGACCGCTCCTCTTCGCGCTTCCACCCCGCCTGGCGCACGAGCTCGGCATGCTCGCGCTCGGCCCGATCGAGCACGCGGCGCCGCTCCGCGCCCTCGTGCGCGCCCGCCTCGCGCCCCGCGACGGGCGCATCGCGGTGCGCACGATGGGGCTCGACTTCCCCTCCCCGCTCGGCGTGGCGGGCGGCTTCGACAAGGACGCCCGCCGCGCCCGCGCGCTCGCCGCCCTCGGCTTCGGCTTCGTCGAGCTCGGGACGGTCACGGCGCAGGCCCAGGCCGAGAACCCGCCGCCGAACCTCTTCCGGCTGCCGGCCGACCGGGCGCTCATCAACCGGCTCGGGTTCCCGAACCAGGGCGCCGCGCGCGTCACCGAGCGGCTCCAGGGCCGCGGCGGCGCGGCGGCCGTGGGCGTGCCCGTGGGCATCTCGATCGGCAAGTCGCGGGTCGCGCCGCTCGATCCGATCGAGCCCGCGATCGAGGACTACCTCGCGAGCTTCCGCGAGGTGCGGCGCGCGGCCGATTTCGTCGTGATCAACGTGTCGTCCCCGAACACCAAGGACCTCCGGGCGATGCAGGGCCCGGCGATCGCGCGGGCGCTCCTCTCGGCGATCGCGCGGGAGAACCGCGCCGGCGGGAGGCCGCTGCCGCTGCTCATCAAGGTCGCCCCGGACCTCGGCGACGAGGAGCTCGAGGCGCTGCTCGCCGTGGTCGACGAGGTCGGCCTCGCCGGCGTCATCGCGACGAACACCACGGTGCGGCGCGACGGGCTCGCGACCAGCACGGCCGCCGTCGAGGCGATGGGCGCCGGCGGGCTCAGCGGGCCGCCCCTCCGGCAGCGCTCGCTCGCGATGGTGCGGCGCGTCCGCGCGCGCCTCGGGGGCGGCGTCACGGTGATCGGCGCCGGCGGCGTCGAGTCGGCGGAGCACGCCATGGACCAGATCCAGGCGGGCGCCGACCTCGTGCAGCTCTACACGGGCTTCATCTACGGGGGGCCGCTGCTCCCCGCCGCGATCGCGCGCGGCCTGTCGGAGCTCGTGGCGCGCTCGGGCGCGCGGTCGATCCAGGAGCTCTCCGGTCGACCGGGCGGCGCGGCGCGCCCTGCTATGATCGATCATGGAGCTTGAAGCGCAGGTCCACGGCACCATCCGCGAGATCCCGGAGGGCGAGTGGAACGCGCTCGACGGCGCGAGCGAGGCGCCGTTCCTCTCGTGGGCGTGGTTCGACGCGCTCGAGCGGACGGGGTGCGTGGGCGAGGCGGCGGGCTGGCTGCCCCACCACATCACGTTCCGGGCCGAGGGCGTCCTGCTCGCCGCCGCGCCCGCGTACCTCAAGGACAACAGCGAGGGCGAGTTCGTCTTCGACCACGGCTGGGCCTCGGCGTCGCACCAGCTCGGCGCGCCGTACTACCCGAAGCTCGTCGTGGCGGTGCCGTTCACGCCCGCCACGACGCCGCGCCTCCTGGTGCGGCGGCCGGAGGACCGGCCGGCGCTCATGCCGATGCTGGCCGAGACGCTCCGCACGCTTGTCGCGCGCGGCCGCATCTCGGGCGCTCACGTCCTGTTCCCGACCGAGGAAGAGGCCGCCGCCCTCGCCGGGGCGGAGATGGCGCACCGCTGCGGCATCCAGTTCCAGTTCGAGAACGAGGGGTACGGCACGTTCGACGACTTCCTCGCGCGCTTCAACGCGAAGCGGCGGCACCAGATCCGGCGCGAGATGCGCGAGGCGTCGAAGCAGGGCATCTCGATCGACACGCTCCGCGGCGCGGACATCACGCCGGAGATCGTGGACGTGATGTTCGGCTTCTACGTCTCCACGGTGGAGAAGTTCGCCTGGGGCCGGCAGTACCTGAACCGCGCCTTCTTCGAGGAGATCGCGGCCCGGCTGCGCAGCGACGGGGAGCGCGCCGGGTCGCGGGGAGGCGTCGAGATCGTCCTCGCGCGGGAGGGCAAGCGGCCCATCGCGGGCGCGCTCAACCTCGCGGGGCCCAGGGCGCTCTACGGCCGTTACTGGGGCGCCTCGGAGGAGCGCCCGTTCCTGCACTTCAACGTCTGCTACTACCACCCGGTCGAGGACTGCATCGCCCGCGGACTGCGCCGCTTCGAGCCGGGCGCTGGCGGGTCGCACAAGCTCGTGCGCGGCTTCGCTCCCAGCGTCACCCACAGCGCGCACCACCTCGCGCATCCGCGCCTCGACGCCGCCGTGCGCGAGTTCCTCGTGCGCGAGCGCGCCGTGGTCCGCGCGCGCACCGCGGACCGGAGCGTGGCATTCCGCTGAGCGCTCCGCGGTGACGCGCGGTGTTGACGTGACGCGCTCCGGAGAGGGATGCTTCGGGGCATGCGTGTCTTTCTTGCCCTCCTCGTCTCCTCTGTCGCCTTCGGTCTCGCCGCGAGCGGCGGCTGCTCGAGCGAACCGACCCCCGACGCGACCTCGACGACCACGACGGCGACGGTCGCCGGGGCCGGCGGCGCGCTCGGATTCGGCTGCTTCGGCGGCAGCCCCGACGGGCGGTGCACGATCCTCGCGCAGGTCCCCGAGAGCTGCGGCTGCCCCGATTGCTCCGACTCGGCGAGCTGCCTCGGCCACTGCAAGGACGACGGCACCTGCGACTTGCGGCCCGACGCCCCCGACAGCGAGGATTGCACCTGCCAGGACTGCGCCGGCAGCGTCGCCGAGTGCAGCCCGAGGCGCGGCTGCAACAACAACGACGCGTGCGGCCTCAACGAGGATTGCACCTGCCCCGATTGCACCGACACCCCGCGGTGCACGGATCACTGCACCGACAACGGCTCGTGCGCGGAGTACTTCGAGGGCTGTTCGTGCGCCGATTGCCGCAACGTCGAGCGCTGCGGCGGCAACCCGGCCACGACCGCCACGACGACGAGCAGCGGCGAGGGCGGCGCGGGCGGCACCGGCGGCGACCCGTCCGGCAGCGGCGGCGCCGGCGGCGCGGGCAGCACCGGCGCCGGCGGCAGCGGCGCGGGTGGCGCTGGCGGAGCGGGCGGCGCGTAGAAGGTCAGCGCGCCTGTAAAAGAACAGAGGATTTGAACCACAGAGGCACAGAGGGCACAGAGGAAGAGAGAGAATGAAGAATTAAAATTTCTTTCTCTCCCTCTCCCCCTCTGTGCCCTCTGTGCCTCTGTGGTTCAAATTCTCTCTCTCCTTCGTTTCACGAGGGAGATGCGCGAGGCCGGTGCTCTGCCTCACTGCTTGGCGGTCAGCCCGTGCTTCCGCAGGAACATCCGCACGTGGTGGCGCTCCATGCCGGCGCGGCGCGCCATCTCGCTGATGTTGCCGCCCGTCGCGCGGATCAGCTCGCTGAAGTAACGCTGCTCGAACGCCGCGACGGCGCTCCGCTTCGCCTCGCCGAAGGCCGAGGTCGGCGCGACGACGTCGCCGCCGCCCTCCAGCGGGAGGATCGCCGCGATCGCCTCGGCGCCGGGCGGCAGGCTCGTGGCCACGCTGGTGACGTTGATGAGCTCGCGGATGTTGCCCGGGAAATCGTGCTGGCCGAGCGTCGCGGTGATGAGATTGACCATCTCCACGGCGCGCTCCGGGCAACCCATGCGCTCGCACACGCTCGCGACGAGCAGCGGTATGTCCTCGCGCCGCTCGCGCAGCGGCGGCAGCTCGATGCGCATCTGGGCGATCCGGAAGAAGAGATCGCTCCGGAAGCGGCCGGTGTTCATGCTGCGGCCCAGATCGCGGCGCGTCGCCGCGATGATCCGCACGTCGACCGGCTCGTAGATCCGCGAGCCGACCCGCTTCAGCTTCTGCTCCGAGAGCACCCTGAGCAGCTTCGGCTGGAGCTCGGGCGGCAGCTCGCCGATCTCGTCGAGGAAGACCGTCCCGCGGTAGGCCTCGTGGAAGGCGCCGTTCTTCCGCTCGTTCGCCCCCGGGAACGCGCCCCGCTCGTGCCCGAACAGGAAGCTCTCGGCGAGCGCGCCGGGCAGCGACGCGCAGTCGACGACGACGAACGGCCCGCCGCGCCGGCTCGAGCTGTCGTGGATCGCCTGCGCCGTGAGCTCCTTGCCCGTGCCGGTCTCGCCCGTGATGAGCAGCGAGAGCTCCGTCGGCGCCACCTCGCGCAGCAGGCGGAAGAGGTGGCGCATCCGCGGCGAGGCGCCGATCAGGGGGCCGAAGCTCTCGTCGAAGCCGACGTCGACGCGCTCCTTCTCGAGCGGCTCGAAGCTGAGCACCGACCCGCCGACCTGGATGGCGCACGCGGCCGTCAAGATCGCCTCGCGGATGCGCACCGTCGAGACGAACGTGCCATTCTTGCTGCCGAGATCGCGGACGAGCACGCCGGGCCCCTCGGCGCGCAGCTCGCAATGCGTCGAGCTGACCTCCGGATCGTCGACGACCACACCGCAGCTCGGATCGCGCCCCACCACGACCGGCGCGATGCCGATCTTGACGGGATCCCGGCCGGCCGCCCGCAGCGTCCCTCCGCGAACGAACCACTGGACCGCGCGAGCGCGGGTCGCATCCCTCGTCGAGCTCATATCCAACGGTTATTCGATTTCCCCGGCCTTGACCACATCTCCGTACGCTCCCGCCTCTCCATGATCGGCGGCGTCGCGCGCGCACCTGGACACACCGGGTACGCGGCTTCCCGATGAGACGCGGTCTCCCGTCGAAAAACTTCAAAGCCACGAGAGATGTCGCCGAGAAATTCAGATCAATGAATGTACTGAGCGCATAGCGGGAGAGGCCCTAGTGAGGTTAGACTACGTGGCTACGCAGAAGACGGATCGGGCGACTGTCCCGTTCGCTCCGTCGGGCGTCGTTGAACGACAGCCCACAACGGGTCTGTCGGTGTGTGGTTCGATCAACGCGGTTCGGGGCTCCGCTCTCCCGGTCCCCTCAACGCGGGCGCGCGCGCAGGCGCTCCCGACGAGGATGCTTATGCCGAGAACAGGATGGTTACTCCGGAAGCGCGCCGTGACGGCCCTGGGAATCCTGGGGCTCTCCGCGGGGGCGAGCTCGCTCGCCGCCGTGTCCACCGGTTGCAGCAGCGAGGCCGACGGCCCGTGCATCTCCGACGAGCAGTTCTTCGCCGAGAAGGTGTGGGTCCCCATCCTCTCGGCGAAATGCATCGGCTGCCATAACCCGCAGGGGCAGGCGGCGGACTCCAAGCTGGTCCTCGCCGGCAGCAGCGAGGCGGGCTTCCTCGACAAGAACCTCGCGACGTTCAAATCGCTCGCGGGGCTCGAGCTCAGCGGCGAGTCGTACGTGCTCCTCAAGCCGACGAAGACCATCGATCACGGCGGCGGCCACGTCATCGACGTCGACGGCCCCGAGTACGAGGCGCTCCGCGAGATGGTGGACCGCACGAAGAGCCCCTCGTCCTGCGAGACGGACGTCAACGCGTCCTTCGCCGACGTGGTGATGAGCGGGCCGGGGGAGACGCTCCGCATGGCGAGCCTGGAGCTCGCCGGGCGCCTGCCCACCGAGGCCGAGGAGCAGGCCGTGGCCCAGAGCGGCATGGACGCGCTCGACCCGATCCTCGACCAGCTCCTCACGGAGGACGCGTTCTACGTGCGGCTGATGGAGATCTACAACGATCTCTTCCTCACCGATCGTTACCTGAACGGCGAGGCGGCGGTCGATCTGATCAAGGGCGACGCGTACGACCCGAAGTGGTACGCGAGCCTCCCGCAGGACCCGGCGCTCGTCGAGAAATACGGCGCGCGGGACCTGGAGGACGCCATCAACAAGCTGAAGAGCTGGACGAACCGCGCCATCGGCCGGGAGCCGCTCGAGCTCATCGCGTACATCGTGCGGAACGACAGGTCGTTCAAGGAGGTCCTCACCGCCGACTACACGGTCGTGAACCCGTTCTCGGCGAGGGCGTACGGCCTGACGGCCGAGTTCCAGAACGACGCGGATCCGGAGGAGTTCGTCCCGGTGAAGCGCGACCCGGTCCCGCTCGCGGGCGTGCTCACCTCCCCCGTCTTCCTCTCGAGACACCCGACGACGAGCACCAACAGGAACCGGCACCGCGCGAGGATGGTCTATCAGTACTTCCTCGGCACCGACATCCTGAAGACGGCCGAACAGCCGCTCGATCAGACGAAGATCACCGACTTCAACCCGACGATGAACAACGCGGCGTGCACCGTCTGCCACGCCGCGCTGGACCCGCTGTCCGGCGGATTCCACAGCTTCGACTCGACGGGCCGGTACGAGGCGGACGACGCCTGGTACCAGGACATGCGGCCGCCGGGCTTCGGCGCCGAGTCGGTGCCGTACAGCGAGTTCCCGAGCGCGCTCTCGTGGGTGGCCAAGCGCGTCGCCGACGACCCCCGCTTCGCGCTCTCGGCGGTCTACACGATGTACACCGGCCTCACCGGGCAAAAGCCGCTCGTCGCGCCGACGAACGACGATCCGGAGTTCAGCGCGAGTTTCAGGTCGTACCTCGCCCAGTACCACGCGTTCAACGCGATGGCGCACGACTTCGCCGACAGCGACTACAACCTGAAGACGGTCGTCAAGGCCATCGTCAAGAGCCCCTATTTCAGGGCGCGCAACGTCGCGCAGCCGTCGTCCCGGGGCGAGGCGCTGACGCAGCTCGGCGGCACGCGGTTCCTCGGGCCCGAGCAGCTCCACCGGAAGATCTGGGCGGTGACGGGGTACCCGTGGCGCCCGAGGGCGTTCGATGACGACGGGACCCGCTTCGACTTCCTGCTCCGGCGCGACGCCTACCGCCTGCTCTACGGCGGCATCGACTCGGAGGAGGTGATCCAGCGGATCACGGAGCCGAACGGGATCATGGCCAACGTCGCCGACCGGATGGCGAACGAGATGGCGTGCATCTCGGTGCCGCGCGATCTGTTCCTCCCGCAGGAGGAGCGGCTGCTCTTCCCCCACGTCGAGACGACGTTCGAGCCGCGGGACACGAACGACTTCGACGTGCTGCCGGCGGTCGAGGCGATCAAGAAGAACATCCAGTACCTGCACAAGCGGGTGCTGGGCGAGTCGCTCGAGCTCGGCGACCCCGAGCTCGAGCGGACGTACAAGGTCTTCCTGGAGACGTGGGAGGAGGGCAAGGCCGGCATGGCGAAGGCCGAGGGCGAGGAGGGCCGGCTCTCGAGGTCGCTGCCGGGCGCCTGCCAGGTGCACAACGACTACTGGACCCGCGAGGGGCTGCCCGAGGAGGAGAAGCTCACGCGGGACGACAACTACACGGTCCGCGCGTGGATGAGCGTCATGACCTACCTCCTGTCGGACTTCAGGTTTCTTTACCAGTAGGAGCAGCCATGGAACGTCGAGATTTCCTCAAACTGGCATCGATGGCGGGCCTCGGCGTCGTCGCAGCGGGCTCGCTGTCGAGGGACGCCGCGGCGGCTGGCCCCTACTCGGGCCCTCTCTGGGTCCATATCCACGCGAGCGGCGGGTGGGACCCGACGAGCCTCTGCGATCCGAAGGGCGCGATGAGCGCCGAGGAGCAGGGGACGCGCGAGGCGATGAACCGCAGCTACCTCAATGGAGAGATCGGGACCGCCGGCAACCTCCGGTATGCGCCGGTCGGCGGCAACGCGGAGTTCTTCAAGAAGCATTACAGCAAGCTGCTGATCATCAACGGCATCGACACCGAGACGAACAGCCACGACGCGGGCGTCCGCAACACGTGGAGCGGGACGCTCCGCGAGGGCAAGCCCGGCTTCGCGGCGCTCGTGGCCGGCGTGCACGGCGGCGCGCTGCCGATGGGGTTCATCAGCAACGGCGGCTACGACACGACCGCGAACATCGTGGCCGTCACGCGCGTGCCCGACACCGGGCTGCTCCAGCGGCTCGCGTACCCGAACGTCATCGATCCGTCGGCCGAGAAGCGCGAGGGCTACCACACCGACGCCACGATGACGCGCATCCTGGAGGCCCGGCAGGCGCGGCACGCGGCGCGGCTCGATCAGCAGCGGCTGCCCCACGTGAAGCAGGCGATGAGCACGCTCTTCACCTCGCGCGTCGGGCAGAACGAGCTCAAGCAGCTCATCCAGTTCCTGCCCGCGGAGTTCGAGCAGGCGTCGCTGCGGCGGCAGGCGCAGGTCGCGCTCGCGGCCTACCAGGCCGGCATCTGCGTCAGCGCGAACCTGACGGTGGGCGGGTTCGACACGCACGGCAACCACGACGACAACCACATCCCGCGGCTCGGCAACATCTGCGACGGCGTCGACTTCCTCCTGAGCACCGCCGAGGAGCTGGGCCTCGCCGACCGGATCGTCGTCGTCGTGGGCTCGGATTTCGGGCGGACCCCGGGGTACAACGAGGGCAACGGCAAGGATCACTGGAACATCACCAGCATGATGCTGGCCGGCGCGGGCATTCAGGGGAACCGGGTGATCGGGGCGACGGACGAGCGGCACAACCCGCTCGAGGTCGATCCGGTCACGCTCCAGCCGAAGGAGGGCGGCGTCCGGATCAAGCCGGGGCACATCCACAAGGCGCTGCGCAAGCTCGCAGGGATCGCGGACGACCCGCTCGTGCAGCGGTTCTCGCTCACCGAGGAAGAGGATCTGCCGATCTTCGGGTGACGACGGCCGCTCCCACCGCAGCGTGACGGCGGGGACGGGGCGCTCCCCTCCCCCCGCCGGTCACTCCACCGAGAACGCGATCTCCTCGCCGGCCGAGGCGCCGTCCGCCTCGACGCGGAGGCGGTGCGCGCCGGCGACCAGCGGCCAGTCGAGCGCGAACGGCGGGCCGACCTCGATCGGGCGGCCGTCGAGCACGAAGCGCGCGCGGCGCACGCCCGCGGGGACGTCGGCGCGGAGGCGGATGGCCTGCAGCGAGTTGACCGAGGGGTCGAGGACGAACCGGGCGCCGTCGGGCGGGTACGCGACGCGGACGCGCGCGCCGGCCGGCGCCGCGCCGTCGCGCCCGGGGAGCGCGCCGCAGAGGGGCGAGACCTCGTCGGGGGCGATGGGCCGGCCGGCGGCGCGCGCCCACGCGGTGAGCTCGGCGTCGTGGCGCTCGAAGACGCGCTCCTCGACCGCCGCGGCGGGGCAGGCCCCGGCGCGCAGGCCGTTGCGGCGGTCGACGCGCACGATCTCGTGCATGTCGCACGGCGAGAGCGCCGCGGCGTCGCCGCGCGGGAGGAGCTCCCGGCGGCGGTGCGGGCACGCGGCGGTGGGCGTCATGCCGGACAGGCTGCAGACCTCGACCTCGGCGAGCAGGTCGGGGTCGGGCGCGTCGAAGGGGCGCGGCGGCCGGACGCGCGCGGCGGCGAGCATGGCGTCGCGGAACAGCGGGCCCGCGCCGGTGATGCCGCTGATGCCGCCCATGGGCGAGCCGTCGAAGTTGCCGACCCAGACGGCGACCGTGACGTCGGGCGTGAAGCCGACCGCGAGGTTGTCGCGGAACCCCTTGGACGTGCCCGTCTTCGCGGCCACGGGGAACGGCAGCGCGAGCGCGCTGCCCTCGCCGAACGACGCGAGCCGCGCCTTGTCGTCGGCGAGGATGTCGGTGATCACCCGGGCGCGCGCGGCGTCGAGGACGCGCGCGCCGCGCTCGGGAGGCGCGCTCGACGACGGCGCCACCGCGACGGGCGTGTCGCGCTCGGGCGGCGCGGGCGGCGCTTCCGCGATCGCGCGCACCGCGCGCACCGGCAGGTAGATCCCGCCGCGCGCGAGCGTGGCGTAGGCGTTCGCGAGATCGAGGAGGCGGACCTCGCCGTCGCCGAGCGCGATCGCGACGCCGTAGCGCGACGGCGCGCCGTCGAGCGAGCCCAGGCCGAGCTCCCGGAGCCGTGCGAGCACGCGATCGGGGCCGAGCGCGGCCGCCGTCCAGACCGCCGGGACGTTGTACGAGCTGGCGAGCGCGTCCCGGAGGCGGACCGGGCCGTGGAAGCGCCCGTCGTAGTTCCGCGGGACGTAGCTGCCGTCCGCGGTCGGGAACGAGAGCTCGACGTCGGGCAGGACGGTCGCGGCGGTGAAGCCGAGCTGCTCCATGGCGAGCTCGTAGACGAACGGCTTCAGGGCCGAGCCCGGCTGGCGCAGCGCGAGGACGCCGTCGTTGTGGCCGAGCCCGGCGACGTCGTCGATGTCGTGCGAGCCGACGTACGCGAGGATCTCGCCGGTCGCGTTCTCGAGGACGACCACCGCCGCGGCGCCGACCTCGCGGTCCGAGAGGCCGCGGACGGTCTGCTGGGCGAGGACCTCGATCTCGCGCTGGAGGCCGCGGTCGATCGTCAGGGTGATCGCGCTCGCCCGGCCGCGCAGCGGCGCCGCGCCGGCGCCGTCGCCGAGCGCGCCGCCGAGCACCGCGCGCACGAGGTGCGGCGCGCCGAGGCCGCCCCCCTTCGGGGCGAGCGCGATGGGCTCCGCGCGGGCGCGGGCCACCTCCGCCTCGCCGGCGAGGCCGGCCGCGAGCATGCGATCGAGGACGCGGTTCCTGCGGCGCTCGAGCGGCCCCGTGCCGCGGCGCGGGTCGTACAGCGCGGGGCCGCGCGGCATGCTGGCGAGCGCGGCGGCCTCGGCGAGCGAGAGGTCGGCGGTGGGCTTGTCGAAGTAGAAGCGGCTCGCCGCCTCGACGCCGCGCAGGCCCGGGCCGAACGCGACGCGGTTCAGGTACTGCTCGAGGATCTCGCGCTTCGAGAGCGACGCCTCGATGCGCAGCGCGAGCGCCATCTCGCCGAGCTTGCCGCGCACGGTGCGCGGGCGCGGCACGAGCGCGCGCGCGAGCTGCTGCGTGATCGTGGACGCGCCCGAGACGACGCGCCGCTCCGCCGCGAGCTGGCCGATCGCGCGCGCGATCGCGATCGGATCGACGCCGGGGTGGCGCGCGAACCGCCGGTCCTCCGCGGCGAGGAGCGCGCGCTGGATGCGATCGCCGGCCTCGGCGAGCGGCAGCCAGCGCGCGCGCGCTCCGTCGCCGGCGCGGAGCTCGCGCAGCACGGTGCCGTGGCGATCGAGCAGCACCGTGGACACGGCGCGATCCTCGGCCGCCCGGAGCTCCGGCGGGAGCGGCGTCAGCGCCGCGGCGATGGCGAGCAGGAGCCACGGCAGGGCCGCGACCGCGAGCGCGATCTGCGCGGCGCGGCGCAGGCGCAGGGGCGAGCGCGGGCGGAGGCGCGCGAGCCACCGCGCGAGCCGGCCGGTCCACGGCGGGGAGGGCGCGACCACGGATCAGCGCGGACGCGCCGCCGCGTCCGTCCCCCGGGTCGAGACCTTGACCGAGATGGCGCCCGTCCGGCCGAAGACCTCGGGGCTGTACATCTCCTCGGCGCGCGCGGGCGGCACCACGAACGAGCCGAGCGTCGTGGCGCGCGCGAGGTACCGGTACCGGTACATCCCGGCGGCCATGTGATCGACGAAGAACAGGACCCGGTCGTCGCGGATCTCGCGCACGAAGCGGCTCGGGTCGTACAAGCGGCCGGTCGCGCGCAGATCGTCCTGGTCGACGTCGGCGTCGGCGTCGTGCGCCGCGGCCTCCGCCGCGTCGACGTCGAGCGAGCGCGCGGACGTCGCGAGGCGCGCGTCGACCGCCTCGAGGCCGGCCGGCAGCGGGTCGTCGATCACAACGAAATCGCGCGGCGAGGGCGCCACCACGACGATCTCGCCGAGCACGAGGTCGCCGCCGGCGAAGGCCAGCGACGAGGGCGCCGCGCCCGCCGCGGCCCCCATGCCGCCGGCCGGCGCCGCGCCGCCGACAACGGCCGCGAGGTCCTCGGGCGCGATCGCGCGGAGCGACTTCTCGATATAGAACCCGCGGTCGAGCGGCGTCGCCGGGAGCTGCTTGCGCGCGTACCGGAGCCGCGCCTCGTAGAACAGCCGGCCGCGCCCGTCGACGGCGAACGCGAGCGGCGCGCCCGCGGCGCTCGCGAGCCGCGCCGCGGGGATCGACGTCTTGACCTGCTCGGTCGTCGGGCCGTGGAACGGCGCCGAGAACAGCTCGACCTCCCCGAGGAACACCCGCGCGTCGAAGTCGGGCGCCGTTTTCTCCTGTGCTTTCCGGTACTTGTCGAGCGCGAGCAGCGCCCACGCCGTCTCCTGCGTGCTGCGCCACGTGCCCCCGCGCCGATCCGCGAGCAGGCCCGCCGCGAGCCGCGGCGCGAGCGGGTGCGAAGGCCGCGCGGCGAGCAGCGCGCGCAGCACGAGCGCCGAGGTGCGGGCCTCGGAGTCCATGAGGACCGCGTACGCGTCGCCGTGGTTGTGGACGGCCCGCGCGATGGGCCCGTCGAGGCGCAGCGACCCCTCCATCTCGCGCACGAGCTCGTCCACGGCCGCCCTGTCGCTCTTGCCGATCACCATCGCGTGCGCGAGGAGCGCCTTCGAGAAGAGCGGCAGCTTCTCGCGCTCCTCGAAGAGCCGGCTCGCGCGCCCCGGGTCGGGCGCGCCGCTCGCCGCGAGGACGTCGAGGATGAACGGCGAGGTCGCCCGGAGCATCGGATCGTCGCCGGCCTCGTTGAGCCTCGATCGCACGAACGAGACCGCGCGCTCCACCGCGTCCGCCGGCACCGCGACCCCGTAGCGCTTCGCCTCGGTGAGGCCCCACAGCGCGTACGTGGTCGTCCAGAGATCCGGGCTGTCCGACTCGGCGAAGAAGCCGAAGCCGCCGTCGCCGCGCTGGTGCGACAGGATCTCGCGGACCGTCTTGCCGATCACGGCCGCGAGGTTCTGCGGCAGCGCGATCCCGTAGGCCTTCGCGAGGTCGCGCAGCGACAGGAGCGGCACCATGCGGCTCGTGAGCTGCTCGGTGCACCCGTACGGGTACTCGAGGAGCTGCTCCACGCCGCCGCCGAGGCCCACGAGCGCCGTCGGCGCGAGGCTCACCGTGAGCCCGCCTGTGTCGTCGCGGATCGCCGACAGATCGCCGAGCCGCTCCGCGCTCGCGGTGGTCGTGTCGCCGTAGAGCGCGACGGCCTCGGGCGACATGGGCGCCTTGATCTCGCGGGTCACCTCGACGACGTCCTCGGCGCCGCCGCCGGCCGCCCGGAAGCGCAGCGTCGCCGGGCCGGCCCGCGGGGCCGACAGCGCGAAGCGGACCTCCGTCGACGCGCCCGGCGCGAGCTCGACGGCGCGCTTCGCGCTCCCCGAGAGCGTGAGCCCCGACGCGGCGACCTCGACCTCGACCGTCGACTTCGCGAGCCCCTTCGACGTCACGACCACGCCCGCGTCGATCGCGTCGCCGGCGCGCAGGAAGCGCGGCAGCGCCGGCCGGGCCATGAGCTTCTGGCTCGCTGTCACGCGCGACTCGCCGTAGCCGAACCGATCGTCCTCCGCGACGACGACCGCCATGACCCGGTAGGTCGTGAGCGAGTCGGGCAGCTTGAAGCTCGCGTTCACCTTGCCGGAGGCGTCGGTGACCAGCGCGGGGTGGTAGTACGCGCTCTGGCGGAAGTCGCGGCGCACGCCCGTGCCGCCCGCGGCGCCGCCGCCGCCCGCGCGCCCCTTGTCGGCGCCGAGGTCCGCGAACGGGTTGCGCACGCGGGCGAGCGCCTCGCGCGTCTCGATCGTCGCCACCTTCAGGCTGCGCGGCGCGCCGAACACGGGGATCGGATCGGGCGTCTCGTAGCCGGTCAGCGACAGCACGCCCTCGTCCACGGCGTAGAGCGTGACCTCTGCGCGGGCGGGCCGGCCGCCGCGGTCGCGGACGTCGACGTCCACGCGGATCGGGTCGCCGGGCCGCGCGTCCGCCTTGTCCGGGCGGACGCTCACCGCGAGCCGCTGCGCCTCGGGGTTCACGCGGAGCGGCGCGTAGCCGAGGCGGAACGCCGGCGCGCCGACGTCGGGCCCCGCCGCCCCGCCCTTGCCCGGCGCGGGCGGCGGCCTCGTGCGGCCGCGCAGGAGCAGCACGGAGACGAACGCGTTCGGCCGGAGGTCGTCCGTGATCGGCACGTCGATCACCGGCATCGCGCCCGACAGCTTCACCCTCCGCCGCGAGGTGATCCCGGCGCGCTCGACCGTGACCAGCGCGTCGGCCGAGGCGAACGGCGACTTCACGATCACGCGCGCCGTCTGCCCCACCTCGTAGCTGTCGCGGTCGGGCACGAGCTCGACCTGGAGCTGGTCGCTATCGCCGAAGCCGCCGCCGCCCTCGCCGAGCGCGTAGACGCCGGTCGCGGCGCCGACGGGGTTGCCCCGGCGGTCCCTGGCCGTCGCGTGCAGCAGGTAGTAGCCCCCGGACGGGACCGTGAGCTCGCAGCTCCGCGGCGCCGCCGCGGTCGTCACGCCGCAGCGCGCGACGACCTTGTCGACCGGCGTGCTCACGCTGCGGTACGCGCTGCCGCTCTCCTCGCGCGCGAGCGTCCACGTCCGCTGGATGAGCTCCACCCGCACGGCGACCTGCGCGACGCGCGCCCCCTTCGGATCGACAGCGAGGATCTCCGGCCGGAGCACGTCGCCCGCCTTGGCGAAGCGCTCGGGCTCCTTGAGCGCGACGTAGAACTCCGCCGGGTGCACGAGCGCCGTCGAGCTGCCCGCGATCGCCTGCCGCGAGACGTCGGTGATCTCGGCCTCGCACGTCACGAGCTCGGTCCCGCGCTGCCCGGGCATCGCGAGCGTCGCGCCGATCGCCGCCTGCCCTGCCGCGTCGAGCCGGTCGCGCCCGCTCTGCACCTCGTACTCGCGCGGCGACCGGTCCGGCAACGCGTCCGTGAGCTCGTCCTCGCGCACCGTGAAGCCCTCGAGCCCCGGCGGCGAGAACGCGGCCCGGCCGCGCGTCACCGAGAGCCTGGCCTCCGCGTTCGTCATCGGCGCCCCGAACAGGTAGTCGCCGCGCGCGACCCAGCGCGCCTTGTCGCCGCGCACGTAGCTCGGCCGGTCGCTCTCGACGCTCACCTTGAACTCGGCGGGCCGGTACTCGGCGACCTCGACGCTGCCCGTCACGTCCGGCCACCCCGCCTCGCCCCCCTGGACGGTCGCGGCGAGGCTGTACGTGCCGAGGCGCGCCGTCTCCGGGATCTTCACGTCGGCCGAGAACGTGCCGAACGGGCCGAGCGCCGGCGTCAGCGTGACGAGCGCCTCGCCGTCGGGCCCCTCGACCTTGAACGCGACGCTCTTGCCGGCCGGCGTCCTCGTCCCGCGCGCCGCCTCCTCGCGGAAGATCCCCTTCACGCGCACGGTGTCGCCCGGCCGGTAGATGCCGCGATCGGAGAACACCATCCCGAACGGGCGCGCCTCGCCGAAGTCCGACGGCGCGCCGAAGCGCCACCCGCTCAGCGCGTCGGCCACGCGGCGGTACGTCCAGTCCTCCCCCGCGCGCGCGAAGATCACGCCGCGCTCCGGCCGGGACGACGTCTCTGGCCGGTACACCGCCTCGGGGACGGTCGCGAACCCCTCGGCGTCGGTGACCACCGGCGCGGGCGCGGGCGCGCCCGGGGTCCGGATCCACACGCTCGCGCCCGGGACCGGCGCGCCCGTCGACAGCCGCGTCACCCACACGATCGAGCCGTGCGGCGACACCTTCGCGCTGATCCCGAGGTCGGTCACCTGCGCGATCACCGCCTGGGAGGAGGTGCGCGCGTGCCGCGTCCCGGGCCGCGCCGTGTAGCTGACCCCGATCGCCAGCGGCCCGCGCTTTCCCTCGCCGCCCAGCACCTCGGCGGCGCGCACGAGGTGCGTCGCCGGCGCGTTCGTCGCGGCGGCCGGGCGCAGGGCGGACTGCTTTCCGGAGGGCAGCGCCGCGATCTCGCTCATCTTCGGGCTCCGCCCCGGGCTGTTCGGGTCGGCCTCCAGCGCGAGCACCGCCTCCTCGGTCATCGCGCCGACCGCGAGCGAGAGCTCGCGCACGTTGACGGACACGACCGGGATCTCGCGCCGCTGCGCCGGCTCGAACACGCTCCCGGTGAGCCCGATCTGCGCCTCGGGCCAGCGGTCGCCGAACGCGATCTGCTGGGAGACGGCGCCCGCGAGCGCCTGCCCGTGCTGGTCGCGCAGCCCAGCGGCGACGCGCACCTCGTAGCTGCGCCCCGGCGCGAAGGCGCCGCCGACGGGGATGTGGCTCGTGAACTCGTCGTCCTGGATCCACGACGGCCACCGCGGCTTCACGGCGGGCTCCACGGAGATCGCCCGCTTCGCGTCCGCGAACCGCACGGGGTTCGAGAAGAGGAGCGTGAACCCGCCTTCGGCCGCGCAGCGCTGCTGCGGCGTGTCGCGATCGCACTGCGGGCTCATGAGCCGCAGCGGCCCGTAGGTGCGGTACGAGAACCGCTGCTCCTCGCCGGCGGGCAGCGGCCCCTCGCGGCCGCGGAGGCTCCGGGCCACGACCATCTCGATCTCGCTGTCGCGCGGCAGCGCGGCGCGCGGGACGATCTCGGCGAGCAGCTCGTTCTTCGGGTCGGGGCGCCGGACGTCGAACGCCACCTTGGCCGCGCGGCCGCCGGCCGTGAGCGACACGCTCCGCGCGACCTCGGCGGTGTCGACGGGCTGGTTGAACCGGAGCTCGAACCGCGCTTCCGGCTTGAGGTCGTCCTTGCCCGACCACGGCTCGACGCGCGCGACCTTCGGCAGCTCGGTGCGGAAGGTGAGCACGTACGGCTCGGCGAGCGCGCTGCCGTCGAGCGCCCTGGTGCCCGCCGGGACCTCGACGGTGAACGCGGTGCCGCGCGGCAGGTGTCCCTGAGGGACGAACGTGAGCCCGCTCGTGCCGACCCAGCGCCACTGTCCCGGCGCGGCCGGCTTCAGGATCGCGGGGGCGGCGGCCTCGCTGGCGGCGAGGTCGAGCGGCCGCATCGGCCGGTTGAACACCAGGCTGATCTCGGCGGGGCTCGTTGTCTGCCCGCGGGGCGCGCCGAACACCACCGCGAACGGCCCCTCCGCGGCCTTGCCGCCCGGGTCGAGCGCGCCCGGGGCGAGCGTGCCGCGGGGCGGGACGTTGGGAGCGCGCGCGCCCTGCACACACGCGAGGCTGAGGGCGATGGCGGCCAGGGCGGCGGGCGCGAACCGGAGGCGCGGGGCGGCGAGCATGTCGCCGCGACTCAGCAATGGGGATGCCGCGGGCGCAAGGGGCCTGTCCGTCGTGGAAGCCGGGCGCGGGATGTGGCAGCCGGGACACACCCTGCGAGCGCCGGGACGCGCGGCGAGCGCCGCGAGCGCCCGAGCCGGATGCCGGGCCGGCGGACCTAGGGCGTGATGTCGTACGCGTGCTTCGCGGCCCAGAGCGTGGTGGCGCGCATGTAATACTCCGCGCGGGTCCTGCCGTCGGACTCCCATGCTTCCGGCGTCCGGAACCACAGGCCGTCCGTGTTCCAGATCGTGTTGACCAGGCTCTCGCCGATCTCGCCGGCCTCGGTGGCGAGCCCCTCCTGGATCATGCCCGCCACGACGCCCCAGGACGTGCCGACCCAGCACTCGCGCGTCTGGTTGCTCGTCCCGTCGACCGAACCGCTGGCGGTCATGACGTTGACGACGCCGCGGGTCCCGCCGTCGAACCGCTTGAAGTTGTTCTCGTAGATCGTCGTGAAGGCGGACGCGGCGCGATTGGCCTCCACGATCGGCGGCAGCCCGAGGGCGCGCGCGTACCACTGGCCGGCGAGCTGATCCGACATGATCCGGTTCGTGTCCCGGCTCCCCGTGTCGATCTTGTAGTACTCCCCCGTCCAGAGCTTCGCCTCGAAGCCGGCCTTGCCGAGGTCGAGCCAGGCCTTGTAGGTGCTCGCGAGCGCGGCGTCCCCCTTGGCGGTCGCCATCTCCTGCGCGGCCTCGCTGGCCGCGAGGAAGAGGCTCCCGCAGTAGGCGGTGTTGCCGTGAAGATCCATGTCGTCGTACGTCTGGTCGATCCCGTTGCTCTCGGGCAGCCCGTCCCCGTCGCCGTCCTGGCTCTTCACCTTCTCCATGGCCATCTTCACGGCGGGCCAGCAGTAGTCGAGGAACGCCGCGTCGGTCTTCCCGGTGAGCGCCCAGTCGCGGTAGACCATCAGGACCAGCTTGGAGTTGAGATCCTTCCAGCTGGTGGAGTCGCGGTACGTGTACGCGTTCCAGGTGCGGAACACGCTCTCGGTGTCTCCGAAGTCGTGCGCTGTCGTGCCGAGCGCGCGCGGCCTGTCGCTGCGCGTGGTCGTCACGCTGTCGCAGAACTGCCGCACCTCCTGCTTGTCGATGTCCGGCCAGAGCGAGAACAGCGCCCATGAGCCGTAGAAGCGCACATCCGACGTCCCGTAGAACGGGTAGATGTACGACTCCAGGCTCGTGAACATGTCCTCGTCCGGGTCGTCGGGCTGGCCCGACGCGGCGCCCGCCTCCCAGTACGTGCCCGCGATCGCATAGTAATAGAGCTCGTTGAACAGCGCGCCCTTGAGCCATTCAGGATACCGCGCGCTCTCGAGCACGCTGGCCTGCCAGTCCTGGAGCGCCCAGAGCCACGGCTCGTGCTCGGCGAGCGCCTCGGCCGCGATCGCCCACGAGGCGCTCCCCGATCGCCCGAAGTGGCGCGTGTAGGCGCGGTACCACTTGTCCCTGGAGCCCGCCTGCGTGATCGGGATATCCCAGGCGAGCACGATCGGCACGACGGCGCGCTCCCCCGGCGCCACGGTGGCCTTGAACGCGATGGCCCCGAGCGCGTGCGATCCCGTCGTGTTCGCGAGCGTGCCGTCGTCGGCCAGCTCCCCCTGCAGGGCGGCGACGCTCTCGGCGGACTGGTACGAGACCACCACGCCGGGCGCGTTCCGGCTCGCGAGCGTGAACTCGCCCTGGTTCTCCGAGCTCGGCTCCCCGCCGCCGCGGGTGAGGACCAGGCCGACGTCGTCGCCGGCCGTCTGGACCGTCGCGCCGCTGCCGCCATGGTCGTTCTTCCAGGTCAGCATGACGGCGACGTCGCACGGCGCTCCGGTCGGATTCGTGATCTCCCACCGATAGACGCCGACCGGATAGCTGGTCTTCTTGGTGTCTCCCGGGATGATGGGGCTGTACTGTTCCACCTTCACCTTGCAGGGGAAAATCGCGCCGTGGTAATCGACCCACGAGCGCGGGAAGAGCGAGAAGTACGTCGCCTGGCCCTGACCGATACCGCCCTTGTCGAGGCGCCTCGTGTCCGCGGCGCCGCCGCCGGCCTTCTGGTACATGAAGAAGCCCGCGTTCGCATCGACGGTCAGATCGCTGCTGCCGATATCGAGTCGACCCTTGTAGAACCCGCCGTCGAACCGCCACGTGATCGTGCCCGCCCCGAAGCCGCCGATGGGCGCGCCGTCCTCGTAAACGCCCTCCGTGATACCCCTGCTCCACGCCTGCGGCGGGATGGAGATCGGCTCTCCCGGCACGTGCGCCGGCGGGCCGCCCCCCTCTCCGCCGGCACCGACGGTGGCAGGAGCGCCGCCGGCGCCCGACCCGGCGCTGCCCGCAGCGCCCTGGCCTGCTCCGGCGCTGACGGGAGCCGAACCTCCGTCCGAGGAGGACGAGGAAGAGGGTGATACGGACGAAGAGGAACCCGGTCCGTCACTACCGCCGCACGACAGGGCTGTCGCTGCAACGAGGACGGCACCGGCTGTCGCGATGCTCAAGGCACGTTGGGGAACAAGCGACCATGTCATGAGGTGACGATAGACGCGACGCAGACGCACGTCACCGGACAATAGATGTCCACCATGATCCATCATGTCGCGGATATTATGTCTTCAACGTCCCTCCACGTCGCATGACATACGATTTTTCGTTGTGCCGGCGGCTCGGCGAGCTTTCTCACACCGGGTCAGGCGCGCGCGATGGGCCGGGCTCAGGGCCAGGTGTCCATCACCGCGGCGATCCAGCTGTCCGGATCCCGGAACTCGGGATCCTGCTCGATGTGGACGAAGCGCCCGCTGTACCTCGCCGCGGGCCTGCCGCAGACGCTGCTCGCCGACACACCGTTGAGGTACCTGCCTTGAACGTTGGTCGTCCCGTTCAGCGAGCACATGCCGCCGCCCGGGAGCCCGACCCGCCATCCAGGGTGATAGGCGAGCAAGTTGTTCCTGAGCTCCAGCGCCCTGTCCCCTTCCACGGGGGGGACATCCATCCCGTGGGACAGGAGGACATCCACGGCCCGACAGGTGTTCTCCGCCATGCCGTGCCACGAGATCACCCACCATGGACGCGGTCCGTAGTGGGCCGCGAGCTCCAGGTGGGTCGCGTGGAACATGTTCGCCACGTTGTGGGCGACGTCCGAGAGCATCGTCGAGCTCTGGCAGTTGCTGACGGCGAGGCTGGCGTCGCGGTGAGTCCCGGCCAGCACGAGGGTGCGGGATCTCGTCTCCTTGAAGATGGTGATCGCCTCCGTCTCCGTGGTCATGTCCGAGAGCGGGTGCGGCGCCGTGTGGCTGAGCTCCCGCTCGGCGGCTGCGTCCACGATGAAGGTGCCAGTCCCGCGATCGACGAACCCGTCCTCGTCCTGGTCGCCTGTCTCCATGAGCACGCAATACCGGCGTCCGTTGGCGGCGTCGCGGAGCAACCGGATCCGCATGAACGACGACAGGCTCGACGGGAGCGCAGTGTTGCACGTGCCGCGCATCATCGCGCGAACGACGCTCCGCCAGGCGTTCATCTGCGTGGAGTTCGGGGCGACGAACATCCCCGAGTCCCGGGGGGGCATCTGGTCGCGGATGCACACCGTCAGATCCTCGAGGGTCGCGCTCGCCGAGCAGGTGAGCTGGGCTGCCATCGCCGCGCGAGACGAGATCAGAGCGCCAACGCCGAGCAAGAGCAACATCGCTGGTTTGAGCCGCATGACGTAGACACCTCCAGACAGGGGTTCATGAGCGATGCCGACCGGCGCGCGCGCGAGACGCGCGCTGCGCATGCAGGCGCGCGACGAGGCGCTCCGGACGCCGCACGGAGCGCTCCTCCGCTCACGGGCGTTGCACGTGAGCGCCCGCTCGCCGCGTTCTTCACGGTCGGCGCGACGGTCGACAAGCAACATCACCGATCACGGGTCGGCGGCGGCGAGTGCAAGGCCGAGACCGCCGCTCGAACGAGCGGGCTGTGCAGTCCATTCGCGGCAGCCTCGGCGACCGCACCGCAGCATCGCTGCCCCGATGGGCGATCGTGTACGCGCCTGTCGCGACGGCGGGGCGCGGCGCGGCGCCCCCCCGGTGCCGTCCATGCGCGACGCGCTCCCTCCGCCCGCCGATCCTGCGCGCCGGCCATGCCCCGCAAGATCCCGGAAGACTGGCCGAACTACGAGGCCCCTTGTCCTCGGCCGCGTGGAGCTCATTGCGCGCGGGCTGCTCGAGCGCGGAGCAGCCGAGTCGATGGCCATCCCCGCCGGGGCCCTCACGGCCTCTCTCGTGGTTCGGCGCCTTCGTGGCGACCCAGGGGCGAACCTCTCCAACGTCGATCACGAGATGTACCGCGGCGCCTTCGGCGCGTGGTCCTCGCTCCAGAACACCCCGCTTCGCGCCGCGCCTGCTGACCCGCCACCGCACCAGGTTGCTCGCCGAGCGCGGCCCTTCACGGCCAGGTGGCCAGCACGGCGGCGATCCACCGGTCCGCGTCGCGGACCCAGGGGTGCTGCTCGATGTGCACGAACCGCCGAGCGTGCGCCGCGGCCGGGCGCCCGAAGCTCCAGCCGCTCGGCGAGCCGCCGGGAACCCAGCCGCTCGGCGAGCCGCCGGGAACCCAGCCGGTCGACGCGCCGTCGTTGAGGAGCCTGCCCTGGACGTTGCTCGTCGCGTTCAGCGCGCACCCCCGGCTGCCAGGGACGCCGATCCGCCATGTCGGCTGGTGGGCGAGCAGGTTGTTCCTGAGCTCCAGGATCTTGTCGCCCGCCACGGGGGCGGCGTCCACGCCGTGAGAGAGGTACACATCGACGCTCTCGCACGTGTTCTCTGCCATGCCGTGCCACTGAACGGCCCACCACGGCTTCCACCCGTAAAATGACGTGATCGCCGCGTGAGCGCTGTGGAACATGGTCGCCGTGTTGTGGGCGACGTCCGAGCTCATCGAGTGGCCGTGAAACCAGCGGCCGCCCGCGATCGCGTGGCGGTGCGCGCCGGCCAGCAGGAAGGTCCGGGACCTCGTCTTCTTGAAGACGGTGATGGCCTGGATCTCCGTCCCTGCGTCCGCGATCGGGTGCGACACCTGATGGCTGAGCTCCCGCTCTGCGAACGGGTCCACGATGAATGCGCCGAACCCGCGGTCGACGACGCCGTCCCCGTTCCAGTCGGCGGTCTCCAGGAGCAGGCAGTACGGGCGGCCGTTGTCCGCGTCGCGGAAGGATCGGACCCGCGCGAACGACCACAGGCTGGGCGGGAGCACGAAGTCGCACCCGCCGTACATCATGGCGCTGACGACGCTGCGCCAGGCCTCCATCTCCGTGGGGCTCGGGGGCAGGAACACCCCTGAGCTCCTGCCAGGCATCTGGTCGCGGATGCACGCGACGAGCGCCTCGAGGGTCGCGCTCGATGAACACGTGAGCTCGGCGGCGCCCGTCGCGCGAGGCGCTGTCAGGACGCTGGCGCCCACGAGGAGCAGGATCGATCGGCCGAACCGCATGCCAGAGATACCTCCAGGTCGGGGCTCACCGGACCACCCCCGCCGGGTGCAAGGCCGAGACCCGATGAACGACGGCCTCCCTGTGCGGATCGTTCGCGGTCGCCACGGCCACCACATCGCAGCATCGCCGGCCCGATCGGCGACCTGGTAGGCGCGCGCCGCGCCCCCGCGCGACGACCGGCAAGGTCCCCGAAAAAACCCGGAAATAGTGGAGGCCTTATTCTCGGCGCCGTGAAGCTCATTCCGCGCGGGCTGCTCGGGCGCGAGACAGCCGAGTCGATCGCCATCCCGGTCGGGGCCATCGCCGTCTCTCTCCTCGTGTTCGGCGCCTTCGTGGCCACCCAGGACGCGAACCCCTTGCGTGTCTATTACGAGATGTACCGCGGCGCCTTCGGCACGTGGTTCTCGTTCCAGAACACCCTGCTGCGCGCCGCGCCGCTCATGCTGACCGCGCTCTGCACGGCCCTGCCGGCGCGCCTCGGCCTGATCGTCATCGGCGGCGAGGGCGCGGTCGTCATGGGCGGCCTCGCGGCCGCCTCGGCGGCGCTCGGCGCGCAGGCGTGGCGCGCGCCGCCGCTCGCGGCGCTCGCCGCGATGTTCCTCGCGGGGCTCGCCGCCGGGGCGCTCTGGGTGGGCCTCGCCGGCGCGCTGCGCGTCTACCGCGGCGTCAGCGAGACGATCAGCAGCCTGCTCCTCAACTACGTCGGCGTCGCGATCCTGAACCACCTCGTCGAGGGCGCGCTGCGCGACCCCGCGAGCCTGAACAAGCCATCGACGGCCCCCATCGCCGCCGAGAACACGCTCGGGAGCCTGCCCGGCGTCGAGGTCCACTGGGGGCTCGCCTACGGCGTGCTCGCCTGCGCGCTCTGCTACGTGCTCATGCACCGCACGACCTTCGGCTTCGCCGCGGCGATGAGCGGCGGCAACGTCCGCGCGGCGCTCCTCGCCGGCCTGCCGGTCAGGCGCCTCGTCGTGCTCACCTGCATGCTCGCCGGCGCGTGCGCGGGGCTCGCCGGGATGGTCGAGGTCGCGGCCGTCCACGGCCGCGCCAACGCGTCGCTGGTCAGCGGCTACGGCTACACAGGCGTCCTCGTCGCGTTCATCGCGCGCCACCACCCGCTCGCGATCCTGCCGGTCGCGCTCCTGCTCGGCGGCATCGGCGCGAGCGGCGGCCTGGTGCAGCGCGCCGCGCACCTCCCCGACGCCACGGTCAGCGTGCTCCAGGGCATCCTGTTCCTCGCGATCCTCGCGAGCGAGGCGCTCCGCGGCCGCCTCCGGCTCACCCGCGCGCCCTCGGCCCCGCAGGCGGCGCCCGCATCGGCGGTGGCGTGATGGGCGACGCCGGGGCGCTGGGGCTCTGGGGCATCCCCCTCGCGGTCGCCGCCGGGGCCGTCCGCATCAGCACGCCGTTCCTGTTCGTGAGCCTCGGCGAGTGCCTCACGGAGAAGAGCGGCCGCGTGAACCTCGGCCTCGAGGGCACGCTCGTCATGGGCGCGATGGGCGGCTACGGCGTCTCGTACCTCACCGGCTCTGCCTGGCTCGGCGTCCTCGCCGCCGGCGCCGTCGGCGCGGCGCTCGGCGCGCTGCACGCGTGGCTCTGCGCGAAGCCGCGCGTCAACGACATCGCCGTCGGCATCGCGCTCATGCTCTTCGGCGTCGGCCTCGCCTTCTTCCTCGGCAAGCCGCTCATCAGGCCGACGGCCCCCCGCCTGCCCGCCATCTCGCTCGGCTTCTTCAGCGATCTCCCGCAGGTCCGCGCCGCGCTCCAGGTGAACGCGCTCTTCCTCATCGGCGCCGCGCTCGCCCCGCTCCTGCTCTGGACGCTGCGCCGCACGCGGCTCGGGCTCGTGCTGCGCACGGTGGGCGAGAGCGCCGACAGCGCCCGCGCGATGGGGGTCGACGTGAACCTGGTCCGGCTGCGCGCGACGATGGCCGGCGGCTTCCTCGCCGGCGTCGGCGGCTCGTTCCTCTCGCTCTTCTACCCCGGGAGCTGGAACGAGGGCCTGTCGAGCGGACAGGGCCTCATGGCGGTCGCCCTGGTCATCTTCGCGCGCTGGAACCCGGTGCGCTGCCTGTGGGCCTCGCTCCTCTTCGGCGGCGCGAGCGCGCTCGGCCCGGCGCTCCAGTCCGTGGGCGTCACCTGGGGATACCACCTCTTCAACGCCGCGCCGTACCTCGTCACGCTGGCGCTCATGGTCGCCACGAGCTCCGCGACAAGGACCCTGCCCGACCAGCCCGCCGAGCTCACGCTCGCGCGGTGAGCGCGCAACATCCGAGAAGGACGCAACGAGACGCAAACGACGCAACGAGACGCAAGCAACGCCAGACGCTGGATGACAGGAGGACTCGACGCATGACCTACGTGGCCGCTGACCCCTACGCCTGGCCGTACAACGGCGATCTCCGCCCCGAGAACACGGCCCTGATCGTCATCGACATGCAGACCGACTTCTGCGGCAAGGGCGGGTACATCGATCTGCTCGGATACGACATCTCGCTGACGCGGGCCTGCGTCGCGCCGATCCAGCGCGCGCTCGCGGAGGCGCGCCGCCGCGGCCTCCACGTCCTGCACACGCGCGAGGGGCACCGGCCGGACCTCTCGGATCTCCCGGCGAACAAGCGCTGGCGTTCGCGCCGGACCGACGGCGGGCGCGGCACGGGCGTCGGCATCGGCGATCCGGGGCCGTGCGGGCGGGTGCTCGTCCGCGGGGAGCCGGGCTGGGAGATCATCCCCGAGCTCGCGCCGCTGCCCGGCGAGCCGGTGATCGACAAGCCCGGCAAGGGCTCCTTCTGCGCGACCGATCTCGACCTCATCCTGCGCCAGCGCCGCGTCGAGAACCTCGTCCTCACGGGGATCACGACCGACGTCTGCGTGCACACGACGATGCGCGAGGCGAACGATCGCGGCTACGAGTGCCTCCTGCTCTCCGACTGCTGCGCGGCCACGGATCCCGGCAACCACGCCGCCGCGCTGAAGATGATCAAGATGCAGAACGGCGTGTTCGGCGCGGTCTCGACCTCCGCCGCGCTCCTGGAGGCGCTGTCGTCGTGATGGACCCGCGCGTCCTCTCGATCCCGGCGGCGAGGCCCGCCCGCGCCGCCGTGGGCGATCCCGGCCCGCCCGCGCCGCCGCCCGCGCTCTCCGCCGCCGGGATCACGAAGCGGTTCGGCCCGCTGCTCGCGCTCGACGACGTCTCGCTGCGCGTCGCGCCCGGGAGCTTCCACGCGCTCCTCGGCGAGAACGGCGCCGGCAAGAGCACGCTGGTGAAGTGCATCATGGGCTATCACCCGGCCGACGCGGGCGAGGTGCGGGTCGGCGACGCCGCCCTGTCCATCAGGAGCCCGCGCGAGGCGCAGTCGCTCGGGATCGGCATGGTCTACCAGCACTTCACCCTGGTCATGAACATGACGGTCGCCGAGAACCTCGTCCTCGCGCGCCCGTCGCTCCCGCTCGTGATCGACTGGCGGGCGGAGCGCGACGCGATCCGCGCGTTCATGGCGCGCATGCCGTTCCAGATCGATCCGGATCGGCCCGCGCGCTCGCTGGCCGCCGGCGAGAAGCAGAAGCTCGAGATCCTGAAGCAGCTCTACCTCGGGAGCAGGATCATCCTGCTCGACGAGCCGACCTCCGTCCTCACGCCCGCGGAGGCCGACGAGGTGCTCGGGATGCTCCGGCGCATGGCCGACGAGCGCCGGCTCAGCGTGCTCATGATCTCGCACAAGTTCCGAGAGGTGATGGCCTTCGCCGACGAGGTCACGGTGCTGCGGCGCGGCCGGGTCGCGGGCCGCGGCGAGGCCCGCGACCTCACGCCGGCGGCCATGGCCGAGATGATGGTCGGCCCCCAGCCGGCGCGCGCCCCGGCGGCGCGCAGCGACGCGCCCGCCGGGGCGCCGGTCCTGCGCGTCGAGGCGCTCGCCGCGCGCGACGATCGCGGCCGGCCGGCGCTCGACGGCGTGACGCTCACGGTACGTAGCGGCGAGATCGTCGGGATCGCCGGCGTCTCGGGCAACGGGCAGGAGGAGCTCGTCGAGGTGCTCGCGGGCCAGCGGGCCGCGCGGTCCGGCAGGGTGCTCGTCCACGACGCGCCGTACGCCGCCGGCCGCGAGCAGACCCGCGAGCACCGCGTGCGGTGCCTGCCCGAGGAGCCGCTGCGCAACGCGTGCGTGCCGGCGATGACCGTCGCGGAGAACATCGGCTTCCGCGTCTTCGACGCGCCGCCGTTCACCCGGCTCCGCTGGGGCGTGAGCCGCGCTGCGCTGCGCCGCTCGGCCGAGCGCCTCGCCTCCGAGTATGCCGTCAAGGCGCCCTCGGTCGACGCGAAGATCGGCGAGCTCTCCGGCGGGAACGTGCAGCGCGCGGTCCTCGCGCGCGAGCTCGGGGTCGGCGGCGACGAGCGCATCGAGCTCCTCATCGCCGCGAACCCGTGCTTCGGGCTCGATTTCGCGGCCGTGGCCGAGATCCGCGCCCGCATCCTGGAGGCGCGCAACCGCGGGACGGCCGTCCTCCTCGTGAGCGCGGATCTCGACGAGATCTTCGCCATGG
Organism: Sorangium sp. So ce406; assembly: GCF_051474675.1. NCBI lineage: Bacteria > Pseudomonadati > Myxococcota > Polyangiales > Polyangiaceae > Sorangium > Sorangium sp. So ce406. Next base: position 6,278,758 of record NZ_CP150340.1, read on the forward strand.
CCGATCGCGTCCTCGTGATGAGCGAGGGCCGCATCGTCCACGAGTCGCCGATCGCCTCGGCCGACGTCGCCGAGATCGGCCGCGCGATGGCGGGGCACGCATGACGCCGCGGGCCCCCGAGATCGCGGCGAGGCCGTACCCGTTCCGCCTCGCCGGGCCGGAGTCGGTGGCGCTGCTCGTCATCGACATGCAGCGCGACTTCCTGGAGCCGGGCGGCTTCGGCGCGGCGCTGGGCAACGACGTCCGCCGGCTCCAGCGCATCGTGCCGACGGTCCGCCGCCTCCTCGACGCCTTCCGCGAGCGCGGCCTGCCGGTCCTCCACACCAAGGAGGGCCACCGGCCGGATCTCTCCGACTGCCCGCCCGCGAAGCGCTACCGGGGCGCTCCGGGCATGCGCATCGGCGACGCCGGCCCGATGGGGCGCATCCTCGTCCTGGGCGAGCCGGGCAACGACTTCGTGCCCGAGCTCGCGCCCGCGCCCGGGGAGATCGTCGTGCCGAAGCCGGGGAAAGGCGCCTTCTACCGGACGGGGCTCGACGCCAGGCTCGCGTCGCTCGGTATCTCGCAGCTCCTCATCGCCGGCGTGACCACCGAGGTCTGCGTCCAGACCACGATGCGCGAGGCGAACGACCGCGGCTACGAGTGCCTGTTGATCGAGGACGCCACCGAGAGCTATTTCCCGGAGTTCAAGGCGGCGACCCTCGAGATGATCCGCGCCCAGGGGGCGATCGTCGGCTGGACCGCGCCGACCACCACCGTCCTTGCGTCGCTCTGATCGGCGGAGAGGGAGAACCGCTGAGGTATTCCCTCGAATTCTTCGGAGGATTCACAGGGAGGCGGGGAGACGGGGAGAAAATCTTCAGAATACTCCCTGTCTCACCGCCTCCCTGTTCAGTCTCCTCTCTGAAAAACGGCTGCAGTCGAGCGGATTCCGCAGAGAGAACGGGGGAAGAAAACCGCCAGGACGCCAGGGACGCCAAGAGAGGTTCTCCGCGTCTTCTTGATGTCCCTGGCGTCCTGGCGGCTCAACGCTCGCTCGTTTGCGCGCGGCGCTACTTCTGGACGGATCCGACGACGCCGTCCACGAGATAATTCATGCTCTCGAGCACGATGTCGGTCTGCTGCTGCTCGACGGCCTCGGCGACGACCACCTTGCCCTCGTTGTCCTTGATTGGCCCCTTGAAGATGGTGAGCGTGCCCTCCGTGAGCCTCGCCTTGGCCTCCTCGGCCCTCTTCTTCGCCTCCTCGGAGACGGCGGGCCCGTACGGCGAGAGCTTGACGAACCCCTCCTTGAAGCCGCCGCGCAGGAGGTGCGGATACGGCTTCCCCTCTCGGATCGACGCGATGTAGTCCGTATAGACCCTGGACCAGTTCCACTCGGCCCCGGTCAGGTACCCCCTGGGCGCGAGCGTCGCCTGGTTCGTGTGGTACCCGGTGCTGAAGGCGCCGCGGCGCTCCGCGAGCTCGATGATCACCCTGGGCGAGTCGACGTGGGCCGTCAGCACGTCGACGCCCTGATCGATGAGGCTGTTCGCCGCCTCTGCCTCCTTGACGGGCATCGACCAGTCGCCGGTGAAGATCACGGCGGTCGTCGCGCCCGGGTTCACGCTCCGGACCCCGAGCGTGAACGCGTTGATGTTGCGCAGCACCTGCGGGATCGGCTTGGCCGCGATGAACCCGAGCTTGCCGCTCTTCGTCGTCATCCCGGCGACGATGCCGGACACGTACTCCGCCTCATCGATATAACCGAAGTAGCTGCCGACGTTGCTCGGGTGCTTCGACCCGTCGTAAAGACCGCCGCAGTGCAGGAACGTCCTGTCCGGGAACTTCTCTGCCACCTTGAGAATGTGCGGGTCGAAGTAACCGAATGACGTCGGGAAGATCACCGACGCCCCGTCGAGGTTGATCATGCTCTCGATCGTCTTCTGGACGGCGACGGTCTCGGGGACGTTCTCCTCCTCGCGGGTCTTCACGCCGGCCAGCCTGGCGACCGCGGCGGCGCCCTCCGCGTGCGCCTGGTTGTAGCCGTAGTCGTCCCGGGCGCCGACGTAGATGAAGCCCACCGTGAGCGGCTGTTCGCTGGACTCCTCCTTGCTGCAGGCGGCGGCTGGCAGCAGCGAGAGCGCGAGGAGCAGCGGACGGAGGAGGGCGAGCAAGCGCGCTCCGCGCGGCGCGCCGGCCCAGGGGAGCAGAGGAGTTCGCAGGGTGCTCTTCACACCCTGGATCTGTACGCGCCTCTTCATTTCTGGAACTTTTCCCGCTCGTGATTTTTTCGCTCTCCGCTTGATCGCCGTTGAGCGCGCGCCGCGCGCCGTGGCATCGTTCCATCAACACCGGAGATTCGCGATGACACCCACCAGTTCAGCGGCGAAGCGGGATTCGGCACCTGTGCAGTTGCCGTTCATCATTGCGAATGTGGCGACGATGGTCGCTCATCCGGAGTCGGTCCCCTGGCGGCGCTTCCGGGAGGGCATCGAGATCCATCGCCTTCATGGCAACGGCGACTCCGGCACCTCGGCGGCGCTGCTGCGCTACGCGCCGGGCGCGTCCGTGCCGCAGCACGTCCATCGCGGCCACGAGCACATTTTCGTGCTCGCGGGCTCGCAGTCGGACGAGCGCGGTCACCACCGCGCCGGCACGCTCGTGGTGAACGCGCCGGGCACCCGTCATAGCGTCTCGAGCGCCGAGGGCTGCATCGTCCTCGCGATCTGGGAGCAGCCCGTCGTCTTCATCTGATTCATCGGGCGCCCGGGCCGCTCATCTGGACACCCGGGCCGCTCATCTGGACACCTGGGCCGCTCATCTGGACACCCGGGCCGCTCATCTGGACACCTGGGCCGCTCATCTGGACACCCGGGCCGCTCATCTGGACACCCGGGTCGTTCATTTGGACACCCTATTTCCGGATCTGCGCGCCGTCCGTCCTGCCCGTGATGCCCTGGATCAGGCGCAACGCCGGCTGGAGCCCCGCGAGCACCGACCGGAGCATCTCGAGCACCGGCGCGTTGGCGCCGCGCATCTGCGCCATCGTCAGCGCGTTGCCCACGGCCTGCGCCGCCTGCGCCGGTGACGGGGCCGTCGCCGCGAGCGCCTCGATCCGCTCCCGCGCCGCGCCGAGCGAGCGCGCGTGGACGGCCTGGCCGCGGGGCCCCGACACGTCCATCGCCTGCCGCAAGATCTCCTCGGTGATCTGGCGCGTCCTGGCCTGATCGGGCCGCGCGGGCCCGTCCATCGCCTCGGGCGGCGTCCGCACCAGGCGGCCCAGCTCGGTCAGGCGCGCGCCGAGCTCCTCGGCCGACGCGACGCCCCCGGGCCCCGGCGCGCCCGCCCCGCCCCCGCGCGCTCCGCCGAACGCCGCCGCCGCGCCGCCGCGCCCCCCGCCCGCGAGCAGCTGCACGATCCCCTCGAGCTGCTGCCACATCGGCACGAGCCGCGCGACGCCCTGGAAGAGCTGCACGGCAGGGTTGGCCTGCTCCGCGGGCACCGCGCGCACAGGGGACTGACCGACGATGCGCCCGATGGTGTTGCCGGCTGCCATGGTGTCACCTCACCGCGCCTGCCCGGCGGGGACGATCGGCTCCTCGCCGCGCTGCCGCATGCGCTCGCGCTCCACCTCGGGGGGGTCGGGCGGCCACCGCACGCCTCCCCGCGCGATCCGGTCGCGGATCGCCGCCATCTTCCGGAGCGCGGCCGAGCCCGGGAGCTGCCGCGCCATGAGCTCCTCCAGCACGCGCGCGAACGACTGCCCCAGGCGGTTGACGGCGCGGGGGTCGGCGCCGCGGTCGAGGAGCTCCTCCACCTGGTCGAGCTGCAGCGCGCGCAGCGCGTAGGTGATCGCGGGCGTCCCGAGCGAGTCGCGGGCGTTCACGTCCGCGCCGCGGTCGAGGAGGAGGCGCATGTTCTCGACCGTCGCCTCCGAGGCCGCGCGGAAGAGCGCCGGCGTGTGGCCGCGGCCGACCCGCGCGTCGGGCGACACGCCGCCGTCCAGCATCGCCCGCAGGAACGCCGGGCTCTTCGAGAGGATCGCCAGATCGAGGGCGCTCGAGAGGAGCGGCACCACGTGGTGCACGTCGGCGCCCGCGCGCACGAGCTCGGCCACGATCCGCAAGCGCGCGGGCTCTTGCCCCGACGCCCGGTGCATCGCGAACACGAGCAGCGTCATGTCCTCGGCGCCGGGGGTGTTCAGGTCCGTCGTCGGCGCGAGCGCGCGGACGGCCGCGAGGTCGGCGGCCGCGATGGCCCGCGCGAGCTCGCGCTGCGGGCCGAGGAAGAAGCGGTCGGGGTCGGGCGCGCGCATGGTGGCTCCGCTCAGCATCTCTTGCCGGTCTTCTCGGCGATCTTCCGCTGGTCTTCCTGCTTCTGCTTCTCGATGCCGTTGATGACGTCGGGCATGAGGTGTCGGTTGTAGGGGTCGAGGCTCGACGCCGGCAGCTCGTACTTCGTGCCGACGGCGTCCGGCATGACGGCGCTCAGGCCCACCTTGGCCAGGGCTCCCCACAGGCCGCCGGCGGCCCACGCGGCCAGGGTGCCCTTCCACCCCTGCTCCTGGAAGCCTGTGAGCACCTCGTCCTGGACGCGGTACGCGGCGATGTCGGCCGGGCGCTCCGTGCCGCCATAGCCGGTCACCGTGCCCGGGTTGAGGCCCGCCGCGTTGAACGTCCAGCCCCGCGATCCGCCCGCCGTCGCCGCGGCCGACGCCAGGCCCCCGCCGAGCGAGTGGCCCGTATAATCCACGCTGCTTCCGAGCGTGTTCCCCACGCGCACCGCGTCGCGGTAGTACGGCGAGTCCATGTTGAGCCCCTGCGCGAGGTTGTTCTTCCAGTCCGCGCCGCCCTCCGTGCCCCGGAACGCCACCGTGGGCCGCTGATCGCCGCCGAAGACGTCGGGGTCGGGCTCGTAGAGCCGCGTCGCGTCGGGGCGGCTCCCGTCCAGATCGCCGGGCGTGAGCCCGTAGCGCGCGAGCGCCTCGGGGTCGTCGCTGATGTCGCGCCAGCCCGTCGGCGCCGGCTTCGAGGGGTCGTAGGCGTGGCCCGAGAGCGCGGCCTTCTCCGCGGCCACGGTGTTGCGCTCGAAGCGCGCGGCGGCCTCGCGCGTCGCCGGGTCGTCGCTGTACTTGCCCGCCTCGATCTGCTCCTTGCGGCACAGGTAGCGGGCCCGCTTGTCCGCCTTGTCCTGCGCCGCCTTGTCGCCGTTCATCTGCGCCAGGTCGTCGTGGCGCACGACCGGGTGCGAGTTGACCAGGACGCTCGGGCTGTGCGTCTGCGACCAGCTCTGCTGGCCCACGGTGCCGCTCACGACGCCCCTGGCGCTGCCCGGCTCGTCGCCCTCGGTCGTGGGCATCACGGTCAGGGCGTGCTTCTGCACGCGCCCGTCGTTCGCGTGCACGTCCTCGCTCGCGTCGAGCGCGGGCGCGAGCCTGGAGACCACGTTGTACGGCACGGGCGGCGTGCTCGACCCCATCGGCGTCTTGCACACGTCGGGCGCGCACGACACCGCCATCCAGGGCTCCTGCTTGCGCGAGAGGACGTTCTCAGCCACGCCCGACCTCCATCTTCAAGAGCGGAGCGCGCGGGTCGACCTCGAAGCGCGCTTCCATCCGCTGCACCCCGAACGCGCGCGCCACGAGCGCCCGCCACACGCACGTCACGACCATGGACTCGGCGTCCACCGAGAGCGTGTCGAGCGCCGCGGGCACCGGCGCCGGCAGCCCCGCGATCCACGCCATCACGAACGCCCGGTGCGGCGGCAGATCGAACGCGACGCGCCCGTCGCGGGCGACGTCCGGGCGCGCGAGGTTCCAGAGCTCGACGCGCAGGCCGAGGTCGGGGTGCGGGATCTGCTGATCGTCGGGCGCCGCGTTCCAGTACGCGAAGGAGAAGTCGTCGGGGAGGAAGGGGTGCCGGCCGGCCACCCACGCGTCGTCGTAGGTGCCCGCGCGCTGGAGCCGCGGCGTCCACGCGCGCCCCACGCACCCGAGGCCCGCGGGCGCGAACGGGTAGTCCGCGGCGATCTCCGCCATCCGCGGTGCCTCGACGGCGTGGGGCGGGTGCGACGCCACGGCGAGGTGTGTCACCCGGCTGTCGGGTCGCTCGATCTGCGGCGCCGCGACGCGGTCCGGCACCGGCGCGCCGGCGTCGCGCAGCGCGTCGAGGTAGCGCGCCTCCATCCACCCGCAGCCGACCGGGTTCGTGAAGCACACCTCGTCGAGGCGAGGCGCGCTTCCGGGCTCGGCGCTCACCAGGCTGCGTCCGCCGAAGGCGCGCTCCCAGCGCACCGGCACGCTCGCCGCCGGTCCGGGTCGGGTGAGCTGCCACCCGTCCGCCGTGCGCTCGAACCACCGCGGCCCGCACACCTCGAGGGTCTTGTCGATGAGCGCGCGCCCCGGCAGGTCGCGCGCGCCGCCGCCGCCACCCGCGTGCGCGGCGCCGAGCGCCGTCACGCGCAGCCGGGCCGTCCAGCGCTCCGCGGGCTCCTCCCCGGGTGCCCACGCGGTCGCGCGCACGAGCACGTCGCAGCGCGGCTTGAACGGCGAGAGGTCGCTCTCGGCGCGGACGCTCGACGCGTTCGGCTCCCCCTCGAACGCGTCGCGCAGGAGCAGCCTCCCCGCGCTGTCGTCCGGGGCGAGCTCGCAGCGGTGGGTCACCTCCCCGCCCCCTCCGGGGACGAGACGGTAAGCCGCCTTCAGCGCAACGACATGGTGCTCCTCGTCGTGCGCATCGAGGGCGCTGTAGGCCAGGGCGTCGAATGGGGTGAGGTTCTGGCACTCCATCGTCGCACCGCGACGCTATCGGAGCGCGCGATCGCCTTCAATGGCGACGCGCCTCGACGGCCCCGCGCGCCGCGCGCCGCGTCGCGCGACGCCGCGCTGCGGAGGAGCATCCAGCGCGTGGCCGCGGCGTGACGGCGGAGGTTCACCCGGACATGGCCCTCCCGGCTCGGATATCCTGAGGCGCGTCGCTGAGATGCGCGTCGACCGAGCGCACGTCTGCGCCGCGTCGATCATCCCGGTCACGTCCGTCACGTCATTCACGTCGATGCACGTCGTCTGCCAAGGCCAGATACGCGCCAGCTCGCTGGAATGGCGGCCCACCCCCGACGCGTGGGTGCTCACCATCGCGTGCCACGCGCTGTTCGAGCTCGCGCCGTTCGAGTCGCCGGTGACGAGCGTCCCCGTGGCGGCGCTGGAAGACGAGGGGGACGAGCGGCGGCTCGTCGAGCCGTGGGGCCCTGTCGCGCCGTTCAAGCGGTGGGGTGAGGTGATCGTCGTCGGCCACACGCACGCGCCCGACGGCATCCCGGTCCGATCGCTCATCGCGCGGCTCGCCGTGGGCGACATCGACAAGGCGGTCCTGGTCCGCGGCGACTCGTTCTTCGAGCGGGATGGATCGCTCGGCGAGCCCGCGCCCTTCGCGCGCATGCCGCTCCGCTGGGAGCGCGCCGCCGGAGGCCTCCACACGTCGAACCCGATCGGCGTGCCGACCGGCAACGGCGCGCTCCCCGATCGATGGGGGCGAGCGCGCGCGCCGAACCTCTTGCCGGTGGCCTCGTCGACCGCGATGAGGCACGGCCACCTCTGGCCCGCCGGCTTCGGCCCGCTCCGGCCGGAGTGGCCGGACCGCGCGCAGCGCCTGCGCCGCCACGCGGCGGCCTGGGATCACGCGCGCTGGACCGAGCAGCCGCTGCCCGAGGGCATCGACACCGGGTACTTCAACGTCGCGCCGCTCGACCAGGTGACGAACGACCTCACGGGCACGGAGCCGCTCGTGCTCGAGCACCTGCACCCGCGATTCCCGCGGCTCACGACGTCCCTGCGCGCGCCGGCGCCGCAGGCGATCGCGATGACGAACGGCGCCGAGCAGCGCGTGCCCCTCCGGTGCGACACGCTCGTCATCGACGCCGATCACGGCGTCGCGGCGCTCGTCTGGCGCGGGCAGCTCATGCTCGATCGCCCGCCGCGCGACGGCGTCGTGCTCGTCACCGAGGGGGAGCTCGCGCCGAGCCTCACGGGCACGGTGATGGCCCCTCTCTCGTCGAGGCCATCCGCGGTGCTCCCGTTCCTGCAGGCCGCCGCGCAGCTCCCCCCGGAGCCTCCCACGGCGGCGACGCCGGACGCGGCCGACCCGCGCTTCCCGCCGGCGTCCCCGGTCGAGGAGGACGCCTCGCAGACCCTCGTGCCCGCGGTGGTGCTCCCGGGGCCCGCGCTCCCGTTTCACGCGCTCCCGCCGGAACACGCGCACGGTCGATCGCTCGCGTCGCACGAGCACGAGCCGGAACCGGAAGAGGAGGAGCCGCCCACACCGCCGGCGCCGCCAGCCCTGGCAGCGCCGCCAGCGCTGCTAGCGCTGCTAGCGCTGCCAGCGCCGCCAGCGCCGCCAGCGCCGCTCGGCGTCGTGGAGCTCGTCCGACCGGCGGCGCTCGCGCCCGACGCCGCTGCCCTCGCCCCCCATCCTGCGGCTGTCCCCGAGCGGCCCCCGGTCGAGGAGCCATCCGAGCCGCTCCTGCCCGTCGGCGCGTATCCCCTCGAGCGCTGCGCGGCGATCGCGGCGCGGCTCGCGAGGCGCCCTCTGGCGCTGGACGAGATCCTCGCGGCGGAGGCGCTCTCGCCGGAGACGTGGGAGGCGCTGCACGCGCACTGGCTCGACGCGATCCGCGCCGACATGGGGCGCGGCAAGCGGCGGCTGCTCTCGTCGTACGACGCCGCGTACATCGCGGCGCTGGAGGCCGAGCGAGGCACGATCACGGCGCGCGAGTACGCGCGGCTCGTGATCGCGGCCGAGCGCGGGAACGACGCGCAGGTGCTCGCGGAGCTCGGCCTGCCGGACGGCGCGCTGCTCCGGCTCCGGCGCGTGTGGCTGGAGCGGAGCGTGAAGGATCCCGCGGCGGCCCAGGAGGTGCGCGCGGCGATGCGCGAGGCGGCGGAGGCCTCGTGACCTCGTGACGGCTAGTTGAGGTCGATCGGGTCGCCGTACACCTGCGTGTGGCCGCTCGAGTGGATCGTGATGTCGGTCCCCGAGATCACGATCTTGCCCGACTTCTCGAGCACGATGCTCGACTTGCCGCAGACGATCTCGACCCTGTCCCCGACCCGGGTCGCCTGCACGCTGCCGATCTCCACCGTCTCGTTGTTGCCCACCGCGCGCGATCGGTTCATCCCGACCACCTCGCGCGCGTTGTTCATCACCAGCTTCGTGAAGTCGTTGCCGACGGTCTGATCCTCGTTGTTCCCGATCGCGCTCACGCGATCGTTGCCGACGGTCACTGCCTCGTCGTGCTTGACGGTCTTGTTCAGGTCGCGCTCGGCCTGCACCCGGACGAGCTCCTTGCCCGCCGCGTCCTCGAACATGAGCTCGTTGTAGCCGCCGGTCTCGGGCGACGAGCTGCTCTTCCAGCCGCTCTGCGTCTTGTTCTCGGGGAGCTTGTACGGCGTCTTCTGGAGGTTCGTGTACACCCGGCCCGTGATGATCGGGCGGTCGGGATCGGCGCCGAGGAAGTCGACGATCACCTCCTGCCCGACGCGCGGCAGGTTGGTGCCGCCGAAGCCGGCGCCGCCCCAGGGCTGGCTCACGTGGATCCAGCACGACGACCCGTCGTTCATGCGGCCCTGCCGATCCCAGTGGAACTGGACGCGCACGCGGCCGAACTCGTCGACGTGGATCTCCTCGCCCGGCGCGCCGACGACGGTGGCGCACTCGACCCCCTGGACGCGCGGCCTGGGCGTGCGGAGCGGCGGGCGGTACGGGACGTCCGCGGTCACGCCCCTGCACGCGTGCCGGAAGCCGCCCGGCACCTCGCCCGTGAGCGTCGACTCGAGGACGAGCAGCGCCCTGTCCGGGCCGAGCTCGGCCTTCGGGTGGTCGAGGAACGAGAGGACGGTGCCCGGCGCGAGATCGATCGTGTTGGTCTCGAACGTGACCTCGCGGGCCGACGCGCGCTTCGCGTCGAGCCGCCGCTGCGCGAGCGCCGCCCCCTCGGACTCGTCCGCGCGGTACTTGCCCTTGTCGTCGGCGACCGGCGTGCTCTCGCCCCTGTCGCTCTCGTACAGGAACGCCCCGGGCACGTAGTGGAAGCGCTCGAGCCGCTCCTCGACGCCGCCCGGGCCGGAGGCGCTCGCCATGAGCTCGTACGACGCCGGCCTCCGGGTGTCGTGGTCGCGGACCGTGTACTTCCCCGGGCGCAGCCGGCGGCCGACGCGGACCTCGGTGACGTGCTCCAGGTCGGCGTCGGTCGGGTGGTCGCGGAACGCGATCGGACGACGACGGGGGTTGCCGTGAGGACCGTCGTCGAGGACGAGCCGGCTCTCGCCGCCGCTCTCGAAATAGAAGCTCACCCCCGCGTCCTCGAGCACGCGGCAGAGGAACGTGTAGTCGCTCTCTCCGTACTGCACGCGGTACTTGCGCTTCCTGTAGCTCCCCGCGAGGCGCAGCGCCGGGGAGATCCCCCACTCCTCCAGGATCTTCAGCGCGATGTCGACGTCCGACAGGTGCTGGAAGACGCGGTGGTTGCGCCGCTGCGTGGCGAGCCACAGCGCGGGCACGAGCGTGAGCTCGTAGGTGGAGAGGTGGCGCTCCTCGACCGCGATCTGCCGGAGCTGGCTGCAGATGCCCGACCACGCGCGGACCTGTTCCAGGTGCGCGGCGAAGCTCATCGGCCGACCGATGACGGCCTCGAAATCGATGTCCGGGTTGTCCGAGACGGCGACGATGCGCACCTCGAAGAGCGCCGACATGCGGTCCGAGGCCGTGAACTGACGCACATCGAGCGCGTCCCCGGAGGCGACGTGCACCTCCGCGCGGGCCTCGCCGCGCGCGACCATCGCGCCGGCCGCGCCGTTTCCCTTCAGCCGATGAGCCGGGTTCGCACCGTCCATACATGCTCCCATGCCCGCTCCTCGCGCACGGGACGCGACGGGACCGACCGGCCGATGGTACCCGGCGAAGCGAGCGCACCACAAGGTCAGTGCGGCGCCTCACGGCGAGGACGACGAGACGCGCGAACGGCGGAGAGGACGACGACCCCCAGCCCAGGCCGACACCGTCCACGGCAGCCTGGCGGCTCGTCCCGCCTGGGTACGACATCGCCGCAGGCACATCTTCACCGGCCCCCGAAGGCTCACCATGCGCGCGCAATCTCGGGCGCAGAGGTTCAGGTAGGCCGCACTTTGCCGTAGGCTGGAGATCCATGGATCCACGCGGGAAGTCGCTCCCCCCGGCGCCGCTCGTCACCGACGAGGACATCCGGGAAGAGCTCCGCCGGCTGTTCGACGCCGGCCCCGACTCCGGGCTCGTCATCCGGGTCTACGGGGAGTCGGGCGAGGGCCCGGCCGCGGCGGACGCCTTCCGCGAGATGTTCGCGTCGCTGCGGATGTACGAGGGGAAGCAGCAGGACCAGCCGCTCGAGATCCTCGTGGACGCGCCGAGCAAGGCGCACATCGCGCGCGCGCTGTCCGTGCTCGGCCACGAGCAGCATCAGAAGCGCATCCTCGATCACATCCTCACCACGTTCGGGCGTCGCCTGATCGACCCGCTCGCCGAGATCCTCGACACGACCCCGACCGGCTCGGTCACGGCGCGGCTCACCATGCTCCGGGACATCTTCCTCGCGCACATCGCGGAGCTGCGGATGACGCCGGAGTCGCAGCAGATCCTGACGAGCGATCTCCGCAGGCTCATGACCGACGACTACCTCGCGATGGTCGCGGAGAACGAGGAGCGGGTGCAGCGCCCGCGGGTCGCGAAGCTCGCGCAGCAGATCCTGCGGCTCGTCGGCTCGACCTTCCACCGTGCGCTCAAGCGGTGGCCCGCGCACGCCGAGCAGATCGCGTCGTCGATCGCCCGGCGCAGCCCGAAGAAGGTCCGGCTCAGCGAGGTGCCGAAGCTCATCCGCGGCCAGATCACCGACGGCATCGAGGAGTTCCTGTGGATCGAGACGAGCGCCGACATCGAGGGCGCGCTGCGCCCGATGCTCGCGGAGCACCAGGACGTGATGCCGGTGACGCAGACGACGCTCGACCGCTCGACCTACCGGGAGTTCGCGGACGCCTGCTGGGCGATCATCGCCGAGCATTGCTGACCGCGGGGCGAGCGTCCCCCCGGATCGCCGCCCCTCCCCCGCCCGCTCACGCCCGACGCTGACATCCATCACGTCCCGGTCGCTACGCTCACCGCACGGACCGCGTGTCCCGGTCGTCCGCGTCCGGAGGCGGTGGTTGCCCTCCGCAGGGCGGCCCTGCGCGCGCCCGGTCGGGAATGATTTCCGCCACCCGCTGTTGTAAGGGGCCGCTGGCGCCTGGACCGCCGCGCTGCGCGGCATCCGCTTCGCCGGCGCGAGACCTTCTTCCCTTCGCGGAGGGGTGCACGGCCGTGATCGAAATCAGCGACCTTTATAAATATTACGGTGACCGGAAGGCCATCGGGCCCCTGTCGTTCTCGATCGAGGCGGGGGAGATCGTCGGCCTGCTCGGCCTGAACGGCGCGGGCAAGACGACGACGCTCCGGATCCTCGCTTGCGACCTGCTCCCGTCCGCGGGGCGGGTCCTCGTGGACGGGCTGGATGTCGTCGACCACCCGCACGAGGTGCGGTCGCGCATCGGGTACCTCCCGGACAGGCCGCCGCTCTACGACGAGATGAGCGTGCGCGCCTTTCTCCACTTCGCCGCGCGCCTGCGCGGCGTGGACGCCGGCGCCGCCGACAAGCGCGTGGCCGAGGCGCTCGCGGTGACGCAGCTCGACGACGTCGCGTCCGACCCGATCAGCGCGCTGTCGCACGGCTACAAGCAGCGCGTCGGCATCGCCCAGGCGATCGTGCACAAGCCGCGGCTTCTCGTCCTCGACGAGCCGATCAGCGGCCTCGACCCGGTGCAGATCGTCGAGATGCGCGCGCTGCTCCGGAGCCTGCGCGGCGAGCACACCATCCTGCTCTCCAGCCACATCCTCTCCGAGATCAGCGAGACGTGCGACCGCATCCTCGTGATCCGGGACGGCGAGATCGGCGCGCAGGGCACCGAGCAGGAGCTCTCGGCGAAGCTCCTCCACGGCGTCCGGGTCGAGCTCACGGTGCGCGGCCCCGCGGCCGAGGGCGCCGGCTACCGCGTCACGCGCGGCGAGGCGGCGCGGGCGCTCGAGATCGCGCGCGAGGTAGAGGGGGTCACGTCGGTCGAGCAGCTCGCCACGGCGGAGCCGGGGAGCGACGTCGTGACCTTCGCGGTCGAGGCCGATCGCGACGTGCGGGCGGCGCTCTGCGCCGAGCTCGTGCAGGCGGGGATCGGGATCCTCGAGGTGAAGCGGAGCGAGCGCGAGCTCGAGTCGGTGTTCCTGCGGCTCGCCACGCGCGCGACGCCGGCGACGAAGGACAGGGCCGCCGCGGCCGCGAAGGCGAGGTCCGGCGGCGAGGCGAGGAAGACCCCTGCGGAGGAGCAGGCGGAGGAAGGCGAAGGCGAAGCATGAGAGGGACGTTGCTCGTCGCGCGGCGGGAGCTGTCCGCGTACCTGAGGTCACCGCTCGGGTACGTCGTCGCCGCCGCGGCGTTGCTCATCGACGGCATCTACTTCCAGGTCGCGGCGCTCGGCTCGGGCGCCCGGCTGTCGGCGGAGGTGCTGCTCAAGTTCTTCGACGGCACGGCGTTCATCACGATGGTCGCGGCGCTCATCCTCTCGATGCGGCTCATCGCCGGCGAGCGCGAGGGCGGGACGCTCATCCTGCTCAAGACGGCGCCCGTGCGCGACGGCGAGATCATCGTCGGCAAGTTCCTCGCCGCGCTCGCGCTGGTCACCCTGATGACGGCGGTCACGATCTACATGCCGGCGCTCATCTTCGTGAACGGCAAGGTGTCCGTCGGGCACATCCTGGTCGGCTACTCCGGGGTGCTGCTGCTCGGCGCCGCGTCGCTCGCGATCGGGCTCTTCGCCTCGACGCTGGCGGCGACCCAGGTCATCGCGGTCATCCTCGGCGCGGCGATCATCGGGACGCTCGGCTTCCTGTTCCTCGTCGCCCGCGTGACGGAGCCGCCGCTCAACGACTTCGTGAGCGCGCTGAACCTCTACCCGAACAACCAGAAGCCGTTCCTGAACGGCGTGCTCCGGCTGGAGAACGTCGTGTACTACGTCGCGGTCGCCTACTTCTTCCTGCTCGCCGCGACCCACACCCTGAGGGCACGGAGGTGGCGGTGAAGGACCAGAGAGCTCAGGCCGACGAGGCCGATGTGAGCGGCAAGGAAGCGGCCGCCGCGCAGCGCGCGGAGGGCGCAGCGCCCGGCGCGGCGCCGCAGGAACCCCCGGCCGAGCGGCCGGCGCCTGCGCCGCGCGGCGGGCCCGCGATCCGCCCCGGGGCCTGGATGGTGCCAGCGTACGCGGGCGCCCTCCTCGCGATCTTCCTTGGCGAGCGCGTGGTCCCCACGATCGAGGGGCTCCGCTACGCGCTGTCGGGGCTCGGGTTCTTGACCCTGGTCCTCGTCACCGCGCTGCGCTTCGCGACCGCCGTCCGCGAGACGGGCGAGCGCCGCGCGGTCGAGCGCGCGCTCGCGATCCTGTCGGCGCTCGGCGTCGTCGCGGTGGCGGCCTACTTCACGACGACCGACGCGGGCCGGGCCATGCTCGGCGTGTCCCGCGCCGCGCCCGAGCTGCGCGCGCGCATCGACGCGGCCACCACGGTCGGCTGGATCGCGCTGCTCGTCATCGCGACGGTGCCGCTGTTCTTCGGCGAGGCGGCGCTCGCGCCGATGCGACGCGCCGAGCGCATCGAGGTCCGACGCGTCCGCGCGGCGACGCTCTCGGGCGTGACGCTCGCGTTCGCGGCGGTGTACTCCGCGCTCTTCGTGTACGCCGCCGGCCAGCTCGATCTCAAGGCGGACTTCTCGTACTACCGCACCGCCCGTCCGGGCGAGTCCACGAAGCGCGTCGCCGAGAGCCTGACCGAGCCGCTCAAGATCACGGCGTTCTTCCCGCAGCTCAACGACGTCGGCGCCGAGGTGGAGGGCTACCTGCGCGAGGTGAAGGCGGCGTCGCCGCAGATCACGGTGGAGATGCAGGACCGCCTGCTCGTCCCCGCGCTCGCCAAGGAGGCCAAGGTCACGCAGGACGGCGTCATCGTGCTCACGCGCGACACCTCGCGCGAGGTGCTCATCGTCGGCGCCGACATGAAGACCGCGGGCGCCAAGCTGAAGAGCCTCGACGCCGACTTCCAGAAGGTCCTGCTCAAGGTCATCCGCGCGCAGCGCATCGCGTACATGACGGTCGGCCACGGCGAGCTGAACGAGACGGCCAGCTCGGCCGAGGGACGGACGACGAAGAACCTCCGCAAGCTGCTCGAGTCCCAGAACTACGTCATCAAGGACCTCGGGCTCGCCCAGGGGCTCGGCAGCGAGATCCCGAAGGACGCGGGCGTCGTCATCGCGCTCGGCCCGCAGAAGGAGTTCCTGCCGGAGGAGGTCGCGGCGCTCCAGCGGTACGCCGACGGCGGCGGGCACCTCCTGCTCGCGCTCGATCCGGAGGCCAAGGTCGATCTGGATCCGCTCGCGCGCGTCGTGGGCCTCACGTGGAAGCCCGTGACCCTCGCGAACGATCGGGTCTACGTGCGGCGGCGCTTCAACGAATCGGACCAGGGGATGCTGGTCACGACGCGGTACTCCTCGCACGCCTCGGTCTCGACCCTGAGCCGCCACGCGCAGCAGGCGCCGACGATCTTCCCGGGCGCGTCGTCGCTCGACAAGGTCGAGGGCGTCGACGTGAAGGTCGACTTCGTCGTCCGCACGCTGGGCGAGACGTTCGCCGACACGAACGGCGACTTCAAGTTCGACCAGGGGAGCGAGCAGCGCAACGCCTACAACCTCGCGGCCGCGGTCTCCAAGGAGATCGCGCCCGGCGGTGACGGCAAGGAGAAGCAGGAGCTGCGCGCGTTCGTGCTCGCGGACGCCGACGCGCTCACCGACGCGACGTTCAGGAACGAACCCAACATCGTGCTCGCGCTCGACGCGTTCCGGTGGCTCGGCGGCGAGGAGAGCTTCGCCGGAGAGATCACGACGAACGAGGACGTCCGGATCGAGCACACGAAGCAGAAGGACCAGGTCTGGTTCTGGGCCACGATCCTCGTGGCGCCGGCCATGGTGCTGGGTCTCGGGCTCTTCATCACGCGCCGCGGGCGGCGCGCGAGCGGGAGGCGCGCATGAGGTTGGATCGCAGCTTTTTCGTGCACCTCGGCCTTCTCGGGGTCGCGGCCGTGTTCGCCGTCCTCGTCTGGACGCGCGACAAGACGGCGGCCGCGCTCTCGACGATGGACGTGACCGTCTGGGCCGGCCGCGCCGAGGACGTCGAGCACATCGCCTTCGAGGGCAAATCGAGGAAGGTCGTCCTCGAGGCGAAGAAGGACAAGGAGGGCCGTTACTTCGTCGGCACGATGGAGCGCACGACGCCCCCGCCCGAGAAGAAGGAGAACCCCCACGACCCTCACGGCGACGACGCGCACGACGATGAGCCCGCGGACACCGAGCCGAAGGTCAAGACGTCGACGTTCGTCTCGGTGGGCGCCGGCAACAAGCTCGCCGAGGTGCTGGCCCCGCTCAAGGCGCTGCGCGCCGTCGGCCGCGTCGCGGACGACCGCGCCAGCGAGTTCGGGCTCGCCGAGCCGGAGGGCACGCTCACCGTCAAGCTGCGCGGCGCCGAGAAGAAGCTCGTCATCGGCGGCATGACGCCGGGCGGCGCCGACCGCTACGCGCGCGACGAGGCCACGGGCGAGGTGTACGCCATCAAGGGCGACATCTACCGCGACCTCGACACCGCCGAGTCGCGGCTCATGGAGCGGGATCTGCACGAGTGGAAGGACGTCGATCTCACCCGGGCGCGCGTCATCGCCGGGGACAAGCGCCGCGAGCTCGTGCGCAGCGGCGAAGAGGGCAAGAAGTTCTGGGCCGATCCGGCGAGCCCCGATCAGAAGGACGAGACCGTCGGCAACTGGGTGAGCAAGCTCGACCGCCTGCGTCCCACGGAGTACGTGGCCGCGGCCCCGGAGCAGACGCAGGTCGTGGTGCGGGTCGAGTACACCGGCGCCTCGGGCGACATCGGCTTCCTCGAGCTCGTGAAGGGGCCTCCCGGGGCGAGCGGCAAGCCTGACTACTTCCTGGTCACGGAGCGCACCCGCCTCCACGGCAAGGTGCCCTCGGGACTCGCCGAGCAGGTCGAGCAGGACGTCGGCGCCCTCGTCAAGTAGCCCCTGCACCTCGCCAGCGCGCCGGCGCATTCCCCCCGGCGCGCTCGGCGTTCCAGGCGGCGCCTGCCGCGCCCCCCGGCGCAAGCCGTCCCCCCGGATCGCTCTTTACTTGCCGTACCGGGTCCGGTCCTGCAACGCTCGGGCGCAATGTTCTTTCGACGATGGCCCACCCTGGCGCTGAGCGCTGCGGCGGCGCTCGCCGCGGCGTGCAGCTCGCCGCCTCCACCCCAACCCGTAGCGCCCGAGCCCCCCGTGACCGCGGCGCCCGAACCCCCGCCCCCGCCCGCGCCGAAGCCTTGCAAGGCGCTCGACGAGGCGTGCGAGGCCGAGGAATCGACCCGGGCCAAGATCGCCCGGAGCTCCTTCGTCCTCACGCCCGTGAAGGGCTGGACCTACGCCCAGGCCGAGAGCGCGACGATCGCGCAGGCCGCGGCCGAGGGCCCGGCCCTCGCGACGGCGCAGGTCGACGTGGGCGAGGGCAAGCAGGCGGCGGAGAAGCGCGACGCCGCGCTCGACGCGCTGGCGCACGAGATCAACGTGACGCTGCCCAAGAAGAAGGTGAACTGGAAGAAGCCCCTCGAGACCAAGGACATCGCCGGAAGGAAGATCGGCCTCTGGCAGAGCGAGGGCGCCGCGCGCGGGACCAAGAAGGGACCGCTGCTGATCTTCGCCGACACCGGCAAGGAGGGCGAGATCCTGCTCGGGCTCGGCTTCGTGCCGGACGACGACAGCTCCGGCGCCGACGCGACCATCCTGCAATCGATCGAGTCGATCTCGGTCGCGGGGGAGTGATCTCGTGACGGCACCGAACGTCGCGCCGGGCAGCGTCATCGCGGGGAGGTTCTCTGTCCGCGCGCTGCTCGGTTACGGGGGTGCGACGGCCACCTTCCGCGCGGCGACGGCGCAGGCGCGCGACGTCGCCCTCAAGCTGTACTCGCCGGTGATCGGTCAGCGCCCGGACGCGATGCAGCACCTGCAGCGGTACGTGGCCGAGACGAACAGGCTGCCGCAGGAGTTCGCCGCGCACATCCTCGAGGCTGGCTACGACCAGGGGACCGCCGCGCCCTTCACGGTGACGGACATGATCCATGTCCCGTCGCTCGCCGAGGTCGCGCGGCGCCGTCCGCTGGGCTTCGAGGAGGTCGGGTCGATGCTCCGCTCGCTCGCGGCGGTGCTCGACGCGGCGCACGCGCGCGAGGTCCCGCATCACGGCCTCAAGCCGACGAACCTGTTCATCGATCCGGGCGCTCCGGGCAACGTGAAGGTCACCGATTTCGGGCCGTCGGTCGCGCGGAGCCTGCTGCCGACGCCGGACGGCTACGTCCAGTCCGCGCCGTGGCTCGCGCCCGAGCAGGTGCAGCCGGGGGTCCCTGCGGGCGCCGCGGCCGACATCTTCTCCGCGGCGCTCGTCGCCTTCTTCGCGCTCACCGGTCGCTCGTACTGGCGGTCCTGCCAGGGTCAGGTCGACGTGCCCGGCTGGCAGCGCGAGCTCATGGGGCCGCGCCTCGCCGCCTCCGCGCGCGCCGCGGAGCTCGGCGTCCCTCTGAGCCCGGCGCTCGACGCCGCCTTCGCGCGCGCGCTCGCGCACGATCCCCGCGAGCGCTTCCGCTCCGCGAGCGAGCTCGCCGCCATGCTCAGCGGCTTCTCGGCGGCCGCCATCGAGGTGGGCTCCACGCTCGCCCTGTCCCCATCGGCGAGCGAGGCGGTCGTCCCTGCGCCGCCGCCCCACGCCGTCCCCGCGGCGGCCGCGCCTGCGCCGCTGCCGCTGGGCGACGCCACGCAGCTCGCGCCGTCGCCGTTCGCGCCGTTCTCCCCTGCGCCGTCGCCGCCGCATGCGCCGTCGCCGCCCCTCGGCCCCGCGCTGCAGCCGTCGCACTCACCGCAGCCGACGCTCCCCGACGTGACCCTCACGGAGGCGCCGTCGCCTCCGGCCGAGAGCCCCGCGGCGCCCGCTCGGACGGCCGGCACCGCGCTGACCGCGGTCAGCCCCTCGCCGCGGTCGCCCTGGGGCAAGGCGGCGTCCCTGGCGGTCGGCATCGCCGCGGTGCTGCTCGTCGGGGGCACCGCCGCCGCTTGGTACGTCCTGGACCGCAAGGACCAGGCGCAGCCGAGCCCCAGCGCCTCGACGTCGGCCTCCGTCGTGCCGCCCTTGCCGTCGGCCGTGCCCCCGCCGCCCGAGCCCGCCGCCACCGCGCCGGCGCCCGACGCCGGCGCCGCGATCGCCCAGGCCCCTGTCGACGCCGGCGCCCCGGCCGACGCCGGCGCTGCGGCCAGCGCGCTGGTGCCGGTGAAGATCTCGTGCAAGCCCGTCACCTGCGAGGAGATCACGGTCGACGGCAAGGCGACGCAGGCCCCCGAGGTCGACCTCGAGCTCACGCCGGGGGTGCACCAGATTGCCGTGAAGCGCGCCGGTTATTTCCCGCGGAGCTTGAAGGTCGTCGCCAAGGCCGGCACGCCGCTCGTCCAGGAGTTTCAGCTGACCGAGATCCCCCCGGCGCCCGCCAAGCCGGCGGGGCAGGCCACGAAAAAGCCCTGCGGAAAATTCCTCAAGCGCTGCAACTAACCACGGGACGTACGCTCACGCGCGCGGGTGCGCCCGCCTGTACGCGGCGCGCACGTGGTCGTCGGCGAGGTGCGTGTAGATCTCGGTCGTCACGACGTTCGCGTGACCGAGGAGCGCCTGGACGCTGCGGAGATCGGCGCCCCCCTCGAGCAGGTGTGTCGCGAACGAGTGGCGGAGCTTGTGCGGCGAGCTCGGTTTGTCGATGCCGACGGCGCGGGCGTACCCCCCGAGGAGCTTCCATACCGCCTGCCGGGTGAGCGCCCCGCCGCGCGGCGAGAGGAACAGCACCTGCGTCGACGCGCTGCGCGGGTGCGCGGCGCGCGCCTCCAGGTAGGCGTCGATCGCCGCGAGCGCCGGTTCCCCGAGCGGCACGAGCCGTCGCTTCCCGCCCTTGCCGAGCGCCATCACGATCCCCTTGCGCCGCTCGATGTCCGCGAGCTTGAGGCGCACCACCTCGCTCACGCGCAGGCCGGCCGCGTACATCACGTGGAGCATGGCGCGATCGCGCAGGCCCCTGAAGGTCCCCTGCTCGGGCGCCTCGATGAGGAGCGCGATCTCGTCGAACGAGAGCACCTTGGGCAGCCGCCGCCCGACCCGGGGTCGCTCGACGAGCGCGCACGGATCGCGCTCGATCCGGCGCTCGCGCAGCAGGAAGCGGATGAACCCGCGGACCGCGGAGAGATGGCGAGCGGCCGAGCTCGCGCTGATGCCCGCCTGGCCGAGCGCGACAAGGTAGGTGCCGATCAGCGCCTGGTCGAGCCCCTCGACGGTCGTGATCCCGGCCGCCTCCGCATGCGCGACGAGCTTGGCGAGGTCGTGGCCGTACGCCTCGAGCGTCAGGGGCGCCAGAGCCCGCTCGACGCGCAGGTGATCGAGGTACGCGTCCACCCAGGTCGCGAGGTCCACGCCCAACGCTACTGCGAAAGCGGCAAAGTGCGCCAGAAAGCGGGGCAGGTGCACCCCGGACGGCCGTAGCTCTTCCTGCGTTCCAGCCTGATCCGCGCCCGTCCCGGTTCCAGCCGGGCGCGGAATGCGTCACAGTGTCGCCGTGCTGTCACCCTTCGAGGTCGTCGAGCCCCGCGGAGCGGAAAGCCCGGTCCTCGTCGAGGTACCGCACGCGGGCGTCCACATGGATCCCGAGTCGCTGTCGTGGACCATCGCCCCTGCGCGCAGCATCGGGCGCGACGCCGATCTCTACGTCGACGCGCTCTTCCAGGACGCGCCGGCCGAGGGGGCGACGCTCCTGTTCTCCCGGATGAGCCGCCTGGTCGTCGATCTCAACCGGAGCGAGGCCGACTGTGACGGCGACGCGGTCGAGGGGGGTGGCCGGGCGCCCTACCCGAGGGGGCTCATCTGGCGTGTGACCACGGACGGCAAGCCCATCCTCACCTCGCGCCTCCCGCGGCGCGAGGTGGAGCGCCGGCTCGACCGGTTCTATCGCCCCTACCACCGCAGCCTGAGCGCCATCCTTGCCCGCAAGCGCGAGCGCTTCGGCTTCGCGATCCTCCTCTGCGCGCACTCGATGCCGAGCCAGAGCCGCCGCGGCGCGGAGGGCGCCGTCGGCCGCGCCGACATCGTCCCCGGGACGCGCGGGCGGACGACCGCCGCCAGCCCGGTGATCGACGTGGTCGACCAGCACGCGCGCGCCTACGGCTTCTCGGTGCGCCACGACGACCCCTACAAAGGAGGTTTCAGCACAGCGCACTACGGCCAGCCGCACCGTGCCGTCCACGCCGTGCAGATCGAGATTGCGCGCCGGCTGTACATGGACGAGCAATCCCTCGCGATGGATGGGCAAGGATTCACTGCCGTGCGAGACTTCGGGCGCACCCTGGTCGCGCGGCTCACCTCGGCCGAGCTGCTCGGTCAGCTTCGCCGCAACCCCCTCGACGCCCGTGAGATCTGATCCAGCCCCATCGATGGAAAAGCCTTGCGGAGAGGCGAACCGCGACCGCCCCCCAGCAAGCCGTCGCGCGACCGCCGAACGGGAAAAGGCAGCACCAGCCCCGCTGGAGGGCGCCACAGTCGACGACGCCCCGGCCATCCGCCCCGCGGAGGAGACGCCCGCAGCGGCATCGAACAGCGTGGCGCCGGCCGAGCGGCAGCTCGGGGCGAGCCCGGTCATCACGATCGAGGAGGCGCCCCCGAGCGCGCGCGAGCGCGTCACCAAGCCGCTGCTCGCGTCCGAGGCGCTCATGGAGGATCTCGCGCCGATGCGTCCGGCGCAGGACGCGGCGCGGATCTGGTGCGCCGCCGTGGGCGTGGGGTTTCTCCTCCTCGGGGGCCTGTCGCTCGCGGGGCTCCGTCCGGAGGGCGTGGTCGCCGGGCCGCCCGCGTTCGTGCTCGGGATCGTCGCGCTGTTCACCGCGCTCACGTCGGTGAGCTACAGGCAGCGCGCCGTGGCCATGGTGGTGCTGGGGGCGATCGCGACCGTCATCGGCCTGCAGAGCTCCGGGACGGCGTTCGGCTGGGGAGCCGCCCGGGCGGTGGCGGCGATAGCGCTGCCGGCGGCGCTCGTCTTCCGGTCGCGCTACCGGGCGTACAGCGGCGCGCGCTGGCTGCTCGTGGCCGCTTTCCTCGTCGCGCTCCCGTCTTTCGGACAGGCCGTCGCGCAGCTCGCCCTGGTCGATCCGCACCTGGGCCAGCTCGGCGCCGTGATGGTGATCCTGGCGGTGCTGTCCAGCCTCACCGGCTTCATGGGGTCCGAGACGACGGGCGCCGGGACGTTCCTTGCTGTCGCGGTGGTGCTCGCCTTCACGGCTGACCTGGTCGTCGGCAGGCTCGCGCAGCTCGGCGCCTTCTCCCCGGGCGAGCTCGTCGGTGTGCTCTCCGCGGGGGTGGCGTTCGCCGCCACGTCCGCCCTCACGAGCCTGGGCCTGTTCCAGATCCTGGCCTGGCGTCTGGCCGCCGACGCTCGGCGCATCGACCTGCACTCGCGCCCGAGCGACAAGGATGGCCCGGACCAGCGTCCGCCCTCCGGCGGCGAGTGGCTGACCTAGGCTCCTGCGCCAGAAGCACGCAAAAAAGAGCTGGGCGCGCTCCGGGAGCTGCGCCGTGCTGCGCAAACGGCGTAAACGCAAAGATGCGCGACGAGCGCGGGTGGACGCTTGACATGTCCCCCGGCTTCCTTCACTTTCCCGCGCTCCCGAGCCCCCCTGCTCCCCCGCGCAGGGCGTGTGCCCGGCCAGTTTTTTCGATACAGGTCGGGGCACCGAGGGCGGTGCTCCTTCCAACCGAGGACGTCATGGCGAAGAGCGACATCACTGGGAAGCGGAAGCTTCTGGCGCAGAATGTCTCCCACTCCAACATCAAGACGAAGCGCTGGCAGCTCGTCAACATCCAGACCCGGCGCGTCTGGGTCCCCGAGCTCAACCGCTTCGTGAAGCTCAACCTCACGACGCGCGACATCCGCACGATCGACAAGATCGGCGTCGTCGCGTACGCGAAGCGCCACGGCGTCGCGCTCTAGGCGCCGCGCCGGCGCGACCAGGCGAGTGTCTCGCAGCCGCTTCGCGGCTGCACGCGCGCAGCGCTCTCCTTCTGATTCCTCCCGGGGCTCCGCCCCGCTCCACACGTAGCCCCAGCATCCTGCGGCAGGCACTCTGTGCGGCCGCCAAGCGTCGGCCGATGCTTCGCCGCGAACGTCGTCGGTCGCGGCATCACGCAGCGCCCCCTAACGTTCCCCGGAGCCCTCGACGGTAGGGGCGTCGGTCAGCCGCCCGCAGGGCGGCGGCCAGCTCCCGCTCGGCCAGCCAGCGTGGCGTCGGCCAGCCGCCGCAGGGCGGCGGCGGCTAGCTCCCGCTCGGCCAGCCAGCGTGGCGTCGGCCAGGCCGCTCGATGGACGCGCTGCCGCGCACAGCGCGTCGGCCAGCCCGCTCCAGCTTCGTCTCAATCGCCTGCTGGCCGCGTCCCAGGTCCCGCCATGAAGCCGGGCGCGAGGTGGACCGCGCGCGCGTCGCGGTCGTCGCGCAGCACGGCGAGGGCGCCCTCGGCGCTCAACTGCGTGCGGACGTCGTGAAGGGCGGCCTCGAGCGCGGTGCCGTGAAGGAGCGCGCCGAGGGCGTTCACGTCGAGGCTGGGCTTGCCGGTCAGCGCGACGGCCGCCGCGAGGGTGCTGCGCTGGAGAATCGCGATCGGCGCCGCCGCTGGCAAGGGCGTGCCCGGCGCGAGGCGCGTGATGCCGCGGCGCACCGGGACGGCATCGCGGCCGAGCGCGATCTCGAGCTCGGGCACGGCGATCCCGTCGTCGGTGCGCGCGTAGGCCAGCGCCGCGACCGTGCCCCAGCCGTCGCAGGCGACGATGGCGTCCGCGGGCCGCGCCTGCTCCGCGACCGGCCACGGCGCCTGGAGCGCCGTGGCGCCCTCCGCGATCGGCGTCGACGCGGCTTCGACCTCGGCCGGGACGGCCTCGGCGATGTCCTCGGCGGTCAGCGTCCCGCCGGCGACCGGCCCGCCCACGGCGAGCAGCGCCCGCTCCACGTCGCGCGCCCGGAGCGCCACCGCGCCGAGCGAGCCGACCTCGCGGAGCAGCGCCGCGCGCCCGCTCGCGCCCGCGCGCTCGGCCGCGGCAACGCCGGCGCGCACCAGCTCGCGGAGCCGCGCGCGCCCGAGGTAACCGTGCAGCAGGACCAGCATGCCGAGCGATCGCGGGACCGCGACGCGCGCGGCCTCCGGAACGCTCTGCCCGTCGACGAACCCGCGCGGCCGCGGCGCGCCGCGGCCGGGCTGGATCGCCCGTCCATCGAACGCCCGCGCGCCGACGCCGACGCCGGCCGCGAGCGCCACCGCGGGCGCCAGCAGCACGTCGGGCTGCGCGCCCGCGGCGGCGAAGAAGCCGGCGACGATCGCGTCGATCGCGCTGCCGGACGACTCGAGCGCGGCCCGAGCGGCCGAGGCCGCAGAGGCGTCGCTCGCCGTGGCCGCGGCGCCGCGGATCACTGCTCCTCGTCCTCGGCGACGAGGGTGTTCGGCATGGGCATGGTCGGCCTTACCACAGCCGAAGCCGTTGAGCGATCGGGCTTGCGCGCGAGCGACGCCGCGAGCTGCGACTTGATCTGGACCGCGCGGTCTCCCTCGACGACCAGGAACACCTCGCGCCGTCCGCGCAGGCGATCGGCGACGCGCTCGAGCGCGGCCGCCCCGAGCGACGAGGATTTTCCGAGCGCGCGCAGCCGGGTGTAGACGATCGGCCCGGGCGGGGGGGCGTCCCGGGCGACGTCGAGCACCGGGATGACCTTCGCGGCGCGCGCGGTCGCGACGATGTCGTCGCGCTCCCAGATCCCGGAGGGCTCCCAGCAGCGCACGACCCCTTCCGCCGGCAGGCGCTCGAACAGCGCCGCGAGCTTCTTGCGGTTGCTCGCCGTCGGCCGGAGCGACGCCGGCGTCTGGAGCACGATGCATCGCGCCTCCAGCACGGCCGCCACCTCGAGCGAGGTCGAGAGCGCCTCGTCGAGCTCGCTCCCGGACGCGAGCTCGCCGACCACGCGCGGCAGCACGACGCTGAAGACGAAGCCTGGCGGGACCGCCTTGCGCCACTTGCGCAGCGTCGTCACGCGGGGCAGCGACGAGTCGACCGGACGGAGCTCGACCAGATCGAAGCGATCTTTGTACTTCTGGATATCCCCCTTGAGCGAGGGCAGTCCGACGAGGAGGCGGGCCATCAGCGCGGACTCTTAACCCAGCTTGCGCGCCGATGCAGCGCATGGCCGACGGCGGCGCGATTTCTCGCGCGAGGCTCAAAATCCTTGATTATTCGAAGTGGAACCACTGCGTCGGGTTCTCCCGGAGGAACCGCTCCATCTCGGCCGTGATCTGCCGCGCTGCGACGTCGAGCTCGGACGGTCCTGGCCTGCGGGGCAGCGAGATCGGCGGCGCGATGCAGATCTCGTACTGCATGAACCCGGTCCGGCGGGTGAACACCGGGACGATGGGCGCGCCGCTCACAGCGGCGAGCTGGAGCGGCCCTTCTGGCACGCGCCAGGGCATCCCGAAGAGCTCGACGTCGCGCCCGCGCATCCCGGACGGCAGCCGATCGATCTGGATGGCCACGACGCCCTTTCGACGCAGGTGCGCGAGCAGCGGGAGCACCGCGAGCGGATCATCCTCCACGTGCTGCATCCGCACGCCGACCCGATCGCGCGTGCCGTCCTGGATGGCCTGCGCCCGGCTGTCGCGCTCGCGCTGCATCACGACGAGCACGTCGGCTGCATGCACCGAGCGCAGCAGCGGCGCGGCGGCCTGCCAGCCGCCGGTGTGCGCCGTGACGACGATCACCCCGTGGCCGCGCCGGAACGCGTTCGTGAAGTGCTCGTCGTTCACGCACAGGCCGGTGAGCCGCTCGGACCGGCTGCTGCCCGCGATGAACGCGTCGGTGAGGCAGTTGGCGAAGTTGATGAACACCCGGGCGACGTCCCGGTACTCGTCGAGCGCCCCCCGCTCGCCGAGCGCCAGCCGCAGGTTCCGGAGCACGGCCTTGCGCTGCTCTGGCAACACCGCGCCGAAGAAGAGCCCGAACAGCGCAGGGCTGTGGCGGACGAGGAGGTCTGGGCCGTAGGTCACCCCAGCGTCGACCGCGCGCCGCCAGAGCACGGAGTCGTGGTGGCGCAGGTCGTCGAGGAGCGCTCGGAGCCTGGAAGGGAGATCCACGTTCGTGCTCGTGCGCGCGGCGTCTTGCAGGCGGACACCGTAGCGGATCGCGAGGCGTCCGCGAAGAGCGCCGGAGCACCGCCGCGCCGCGGCCCGAGGGGCCGTGTAGGCGCGCTGCGCGCCTCAGCCTGCGCCGGGATCCTCGGGCGGCTCGGCGGGTCCGGGCGCGGCCGGGTTCGTCGGCTCGGCGCCCCCGGCGCGGCGCACCCCCCACGCAGCGACGGCGCGCACCGAGGGATCCTCGTGGGTGAGCGCCGCGGCGAGCGCGCGCCTCGCGCTGGACGCGGCCGCGCCTTCTGCGCCGCGCGCGAGCCGGTTTGCAGCGACGATGGTCGCGTTCCTGGCCAGCCCGCCGCGCCGCGCGCGCCGGAGCGGCGTCCCGACCGTCAGCGCGTCGAACTCTTGCTCGCCCAGCGACGCGAGGTCGTCGACGTCCCGGGCTTCCCATCGCGCCAGCGGATGAAACGGCGCGGTGCGCTCGAGCGGCGGCGGCGCGGTCTTGTTGAACGGGCAGACCTCCTGGCAGACATCGCAACCGAAGAGGTGCTCTCCGATGCCGGTCCGCAGCCCCTCGGCCGGCGCGCTCCGCTGCTCGATCGTCAGGTACGCGATGCAGCGACGCGGATCGAGCACGAAGGGCGCGTCGAACGCCTGCGTCGGGCACGCGTCGAGGCAGCGCGTGCACGATCCGCAGCGCTCCGCGATGGGAACGTCGGGGACGAGCGGCAGCGTGGTCACCACCTCGCCGAGGAGCTGGTAGCTCCCCTGCCCCGGCGTGATGAGGAGCCCGTTCTTGCCGACGAAGCCGATGCCCGCGCGCGCCGCCCAGACGCGCTCCATCACCGGCTCGACGTCGCAGAGCGGCCGCGCGGCGACCGACGGCGCGAGCGACCGGATGAAGGACGCGAGCCGCCGCAGCCGGCGCTTCAGGTGGTTGTGATAGTCCTGCCCCCGCGCGTACCGCGCGACGCTCTGCGCGAGCGCGGGGTCGCGCCCCTCGCTCTCCCTGGGGCGGGCGTACCTGCGGCCGACGCACACGACCGAGCGCGCGCCCTCGAGGATCGCGCCGGTGTCCAGCCGTCGCCGCTGCTCCGCGTACTCCGCGAGGTAGCCCATCTCCCCGTGCATGCCGCGCTCGATGAACTCGAGGTACCGGGCGTGCTCGATCCCGATCGGCTCGTCCGCGCGCGCGACCCCGACGACATCGAACCCGAGCGCGAACGCCTGCTCGCGGACGAGGCGATCGACCGTCGGTCGCTCCGCGCTCGCCTCCCCTGCGGGACGATGGGCATCGCGCTTGTTCATGACGTCGATGGTAGCCGTACGGACGTGGGCGCCGGCTTCACGCGCGGCGACCTCGCGAGCTCACCCGGCGGTCTGCTCGCCGAGCAGCCGATCGAGCGTGATCGCGCACGCCGCGCGCACGCTGAGGTGATTGTAGCCGGTGTTCCCGGCCGCGCGGATGGGCTCGATCCTGACGTCGGCGTTGGCGATGAGCTCCGGCGCGAGACCCCAGCCCGTGCCGAACGTGATCAGCACCGGCCGGGTCGCCTGCGCGAGGCGCGCGCGGGTCTCCGCATAGCTCGTCACGGGCAGCCCCCGCGAAGCGGCCGCGGTCGTCCAGACCTCGACGCCCTCTCGTCCCGCGCTGCTCAGCGCGCCGTACGCTTCCTCGAGGCTCGAGACCACGCTGAGCACGTCCAGCGCGACGGCGCGATCCGGGATCCGGCGCTTGCCTGATCCGACGACCCAGTGCTCCCTGATCCGCTCTGCCAGGGCGCGCTGGGCTGCGACCGGGTGCACGACGAAGAGCCGCTCGGCCCCGTACGTGCGCGCGCTTCGCGCCATGTCGTGCAGGTCGAGGTTCGTGATCGCCGTGGTCACCGTCTCGCCGGAGCGATCGAGCACCGGGTAGTGAACGAGCGCGAGCGCGAGCCTCATCGCCGCACCTCGCCGCGCTCGTCCGGCGGAGCGTCTCCCCCTCGCGCCTTGCGCCACAGGTCGGGCCGCCGCTCGGCCGTGCGCAGCTCTGCCTGCGCCTGTCGCCATCGGGCGATCGCGGCGTGGTTCCCCTGCTGCAGCACCTCGGGCACCCTGTGCCCGCGGAACTCCACGGGGCGCGTGTACTGCGGGTACTCCAGGAGCCCGGACAGCGCGGGGCTGTGGGACTCGTGCTCCGCCGATCCCGCGTTGCCCAGCACCCCTGGCAGCAGGCGTACGCACGCGTCGATCACCGCCATGGCCGCCACCTCGCCGCCGGTCATCACGAAGTCGCCGAGCGAGATCTCCTCGTCGACGAAGGCGCGGACCCGCTCGTCGAACCCTTCGTATCGGCCGCACACGAGCGCGATGGAGGGGCGCGCCGCGAGCTCGATCGCCTTCTCCTGGCGGAAGGGCTGTCCCTGCGGCGTGAGCAGGATCCGATGCGCCCGCCGAGCCAGGCCGGGCGACGCCTCCCCTTCGCCCGCTGGAGGCGCGATCGCCGGCTCGCCCTCGCCGGCAGCCTCGTCGAGCGCCTCCATGCAGCGGACGATGCAGTCGACGCGCATCACCATGCCCGAGCCACCGCCGTAGGGCGTGTCGTCGACGCTTCGGTGCCGGCCGAGGCCGAACTCGCGTGGGCTGCGCATCTGCACGGTGACCGCGCTCGAAGCGAGCGCCCGCCCGACCATGCCGATCGCCAGAAAGCCCTGGAAGAGCTCTGGAAACAGGGTGACTACAGCGATGCGCATTGAACCTGCCGCGGCGGGCTGCCTCGCGCCGAACGGCGGCTCAGACGAGGCCTTCCAGCGTGACGAGCTGGACCAGGTGCTGTTCCACGTCCACGCTGCTGACGAAGCCCTCGGTCAGCGGGATCTCGATCGAGTCTGCGCCGCGCCGCTCCACGACGAGGACGTCGCAGGTCGGGTACGACTGGAGCGACTTCACGTGCCCGAGCACCGTGCCCTCGGGCGTCATCACGCGCGCCCCCTCGATATCGCATGCGTAGAACTCGCCCTCGGAGAGCGGCGCGAACGCGTCGCGCGGCACGCACACCTGCGCGCCGCGCAGCGCCTCGGCCGCGTCCCGATCGTCGACGCCCGCGAGCCGCACGAGCAGCGCCTTGTCGGCGGGCCGCGTCGCGACGAGCTTCGCGTCCCGCTCGGCCCCGTCCGCGAGGCGCAGCTTGACCGCGAGCCGCGCGACGAGCAGGTCGGACGCCTCGTTGTAGAGCCGCAGCCGCAGCTCGCCCTGCACGCCGTGCGGGCGGGCGACCTCCGCGACGGGAACGTAACGTCGCTCCACGTCGGGCCCGTCTCAGTCGAGGATGTCGAGGTGCGCGCGCCGCCCCGACTTGCTCGCAGCGGCGCTCAGCAGCGTCCTGATCGACTGCGCGGTGCGCCCATCCTTGCCGATCACCTTGCCGATGTCCTCTCGCGCGACCGTCAGCTCGATCCGCGGGAAGCGGTCGCCCGCGACCTCGCGCACCACGACCCGGTCCGGGTGATCGACGAGCGCTCGAGCGACGAGCGCGACGAGATCGACCAGCGGAGACGTCGAGGAGGCCATGCTACTTCGCGGCGTCCGCCGGAGCGGCCGCCTGGGCAAGCCCAGGATGCTTCAGAAGCAGCGCCACCGTGTGCGTCGGCTGGGCGCCGTTCGAGATCCAGTGCCTCACGCGGGGCACGTCGAGGCGGATCTCCGTCCTGCGCGGGTCGTACGTGCCCAGCCGCTCGATGAACCTGCCGCCGCGCGGGCTGCGCTGGTCGGCGACGACGATGCGGTAGAAGGGCGTCTTCTTGGTGCCCGCGCGGGCGAGGCGAATATGAACGGCCATCTGTAGAACCTCGATCGATATGGAAGAGCCCGTGCGCACGTTGTGCACGGCCTGCTCTGAGGCGCCGGAGCGTAGCTCGTTCAGTGCCCGGCGCCAGAAGTGGGGGCGCAACCTAGGCGAAGATCCCGCCGGTGGTCAACCCCGCACGCGCGTGGCGAGCCCTGCGAAGGGCAACTTTTTCCCCGCCCCCATGCGCATGCCGCGCTCGTGCCCGCCGTCGTCGTGACCGGCCGTTCCGACCAGACGAGCTTCGCTGAACCCTGGTACAGGCGGGTGACCGAGCTCAGCACGCATCGGACGATGCGCGACGCCGAAAAAATGTGGGAGTTGCGGGGAAAGCGGAGAGCGTCCGGGGGGGACCGCTCACGGGAACCGCTGGGCTGGCGTTCCCGCGGGAATCAGAGAGGGGACCTGCGTGCTACACGTGGCGTCAGCCCAGGTCGAGGATGATGACGCCCCGGTTGGGATCGTCCTCTTCCGCGTCCGGAAGACGACGAGGTGCGGGGTAGCGTTCGATCGGCAGCTCAAGGCGCGGTCGAATTTCTTCTCTTCTGGACCGATCCTTCTCTTCTTCGCGCTGCCGTATTTGCTCGATGATGAACGGAGGAAGCATCGACTAACCCCTCCACCTCGTAGAGTGCTCGGCTGAATTGGTGGAACGAGGTCTGGGAGAAAGCACCCCGCTCTTAGAAGCGAATCTAGCAATGTGGGATGGCGGGTCAAGGTTATCGCTCGGGCCGACGGTGGTATGTTCGCGGCGCTCATGACGCGGCACGGCGCGTGGCCTACGCACGCATCCTTCGAGTTTCACTGGGATGATCGGCGTCCGCGGGTGCGCCCGCGGGCG
The DNA here is from genome assembly GCF_051474675.1 of Sorangium sp. So ce406. NCBI lineage: Bacteria > Pseudomonadati > Myxococcota > Polyangiales > Polyangiaceae > Sorangium > Sorangium sp. So ce406. The sequence goes on from NZ_CP150340.1 coordinate 6,309,825, forward strand.
ACATGCCGCTCCCTCGTGGTCGCGCTGGCCGCGCTGATGGCGCTGCTTGCGCCCGCCCGAGCAGCGGCCGCTGCCTTCGACGTCAACGACCCGAGCTGGGAGGGTTGCTCCGAGTTTCTCGAGATCGCGCGCGCGGAGCTCGGGGTTGCCAGGGTCCACGCCGTCGCTGTGCTCGACTGGAGCCAGGTCGGCCCGGAGGACGGAATCCTCGTGCTCCACCCGCTGCAGGCGCTCGACGCGGACGACACCACCTCGTTCATGAAGGCCGGCGGGCGGCTCGCGATCGTCGACGACTTCGGCCGCGGCGACGACACGCTCCGGCGGTTCCAGATCGAGCGCATCCCGACGCCAGCCCGGCCGGTCGCCGCGCTCCGGAACCGCCCCGCCCTCGCCGTCGCGGAGCCGGTCGTCGACGTCGTCGGCGGCCACGCCATCGGCCCGCACCCCGTCGTCAGCCATGTGCAGCGGCTCGTGACGAACCACGCGACCGGCCTGAGGCACCCGAACCTCTCGCCCGTGCTGCGGATCCGCGCCGTCAGCGAGCCCGACGTGATCGTCGCCGTCGCCGGACAGGTCGGCAAGGGCCGGCTCTTCGCGATGGGCGACCCGTCCGCGCTGATGAACATGATGCTCCGGTATCCGGGCAACCGCGCGTTCGCCTCGGGCCTGACCCGCTACCTCGTCGACGAAGACGGGGCTCAGCCGCGCCGGGGACGGCTCTACATCGTCGCGAACCGCTTCGACGAGGAGAGCTCGTTCGGCGGCGAGACGTCGCTGCGCAAGGACTTCGACGAGCAGCTCAAGACGCTCGCGAGCGCCGTCGAGGACGCCCGCCGCGACGGCCTGCCCGGCGGCGCGCTCCTCGCCCTCGCAGCGCTGGCCGGCCTCGGGCTCGCGCTCTGGACCGCGCGCGCCTCGGCGCGGCCTTACCGGAGCCCCCTCCCTCGATACGCCCGCCCGACGCCGCTCGTCTCGCAGGGCGGCGCCGCTGGGCGCTTCGCCGTGCTCGCGGCCCCGTCGTCCCCCCGCGGGCTCGCGTTCCTCGAGCTGAAGAGCGCGCTGTTCGAGGCCCTGTCCGTGCGCTTCGGCCTCGAGGCCAACCCGGCGCAGGACACGGTCACGCGGCTCGTGGCCCGAGAGGGATCTCTTGACGAGCGCGCCCTCTCGGCATTCAAGGAGGTCCTGGGCACCATGTACCGAGTCGAAGCGTCCGTCGTCGCCGGCAAGCCGGCGAACGTGTCCAGGCCCGCGCTCATGCACGCCGCCGACGTCGTGCGGAAGGTCCTTGCCGCCTGCGGCGCCGACGGCCGGAAGCCGCCGCGGGGGCCTCATCCCGGCGCGCCGGAAGGCCGCTCGGCGGCGCCGCCCTCGCAGGCCGACGCGAAGCTCGCACCACCACCCTCTGACAAAGGCGCTCGATGAACCAGGTTCAAGCCGTCGCCGTCGATGAAATCTCCGCTGCCAAGGAGCGGATCGAGGCGGTCCGGCGGGAGATCACGCGCGTTTACATCGGATCGTCGCGCGCGATCGATCTGATGCTCACCGCCCTGCTCGCGCAGGGGCACGTGCTGCTGGAAGGCGTCCCTGGCGTCGCAAAGACCACGCTGGTCAAGGCGTTCGCGGCCGCGCTGGGCGCGTCCGTGCGGCGGATCCAGTTCACGCCCGACCTCCTGCCGGCCGACATCACGGGGACGTACGTCCTGTCGCCCAAGGAGGGGACGTTCACGCTGCGCCCCGGTCCGATCTTCGCGAACCTCGTGCTCGCCGACGAGATCAACCGCGCCCCGGCGAAGACCCAGTCCGCCCTGCTCGAGGCCATGCAGGAGCGGCAGGTGACGATCGAGGGCGATCGCTTCGAGCTGCCGTCGCCCTTCATGGTGCTCGCGACGCAGAACCCGATCGATCTCGAGGGGACCTACCCGCTGCCGGAGGCGCAGATCGACAGGTTCCTCATCCGGGTGAGCCTCGGGTACCCGCAGCACAAGGACGAGGTGGCGATGCTCCGCGCGCACAACGTCGAGCCGCCGCGCGCGCGGGCGACGCTCGCCGTCCAGGACCTGCTCATGCTCCAGGGCGTCGCGCGGCGCATCCACGTCGAGGAGGATCTGTACGAGTACGCGGTGAACCTCACGGCGTTCACGCGCACGCATCCCCGCGTCCTGCTCGGCGCCTCCCCGCGGGCCACGCTCGCGCTCATCCAGGCGGCGAAGGCGGCGGCGGTGATCGGCGGGCGCCCGTTCGTGACGCCGGACGACGTGCGCGGCATGGCGCCCGCGACGCTCGCGCACCGCCTGGTGCTCGTGCCCGAGGCCGACGTGGACACGAAGGCGCGCGACACGATCGTCGAGGAGGCGGTCCAGCGCGTGGGCTACCGGCGCGCTGCGCGGCCGGCGTAGGTCGCCCCATGCAGCTCTACCCCACGCGCACCGCCGCCCATCTGGCCATCGCCGGCGTCGCGGTCATGGGCGCCGGGCTCATCGCGCGGGAGCCGGCGATCGTCGGCTGGGGCGGGGCGATCCTGGTCGCCATCGCGCTCGCCCGCGGCGTGACGCTGGTGTCGGTGGCGCGCATCCGCGCGGCCGGGTTCGAGATGCTCTGGGGCGGCTCGAAGCGGGTCCTGCGGTCCGCGCGGGGCGGCACCGTGGAGATCGAGGCGGAGGTGCGGAACCGCGACACGCTCGCGGCGCGCTACGTGAAGCTGCGCGCGATCGCCTCGTCGCAGCTCGACGTGCGCATCGAGCCGAACCGCGGGGAGGTCTCCGCCTCGGGACGGCTCAAGGTGAAGGTCGTCGTGCGGACGCCGCGCGTCGGCCAGCACGGGCTCCACGGGCTCGCGCTCGAGGTGCACGGCGCCCCCGGCCTCTTCGAGGTGCCGCTCACGTTCGCGAACCCGTACGGGATCGAGGTGCTCCCGCGGCCCTTCATGGCGTACCTGACGCAGCCGCGCGGAGGGCGGAGCCACCTCCTCGCGGCCTCCGGCAGGCCCGGCCGCGTGCGCGGCGAGGGAGATGATCTGCGCGAGCTGCGAGAGCACCAGCCGGGGGACCCGTTCCGGAAGATCGCGTGGAAGGCGAGCGCGCGCCGGGGCACGCTGCTCGTGAGGGAGTTCGAGCGCGAGGAGCGCGACGTGGTCTGGATCCTGGTCGACGCGGCCGTGGATCTCTGGGCGGGCCCGCTCGGCCGCGCCCCGCTCGACCTCATGATCGACGAGGCCTCGGCCATCGCCACGAGGCACCTCGGGCGCGGCGATCGCGTCGGGCTCATCATCCTCGCGCCCGGCCCGCGCGTGACGATCCCGCCCGACCACGGCCCTGGGCACGGCCAGAAGATCGCGCACGCGCTCACCGTCGGGTGCGGCACGTATGACGCGGATCGGAGCGAGCTCGACGAGGCGGACGTCGCGGCGCGCGTCCTCGAGCACCTCAGGCCGCTCGACGCGCGCGGCCTCGACGACCTGCGCCGCGGCGACCTCGACCGGCTGGCCGCCCGCGCCGAGTCGATGCGGTCGCGCGCGCCGTTCTCGGCGCCGGCGCCGCTCGGGCGCTCGCAGCGCGAGCGCACCCTGCGCCGCTACCTCGCCAGCTATGGCATCGAATCGCCCGCGCGGTCCGAGACGGATCGGCGCGATCCGGCCGTGACGATCGCGGAGTCGCTCACGCACGTCGCGCGCACCAAGCCGCGGGCGAGCATGGTCTACGTCCTCGCGCCGCCCCCCGCCGACGCGCAGCTCGGGCGGCTCTCGGAGGCGGTGCGGCGGCTCTCGCGGAAGGCCGTCCAGGTGATGTGGACGCTCCCCGAGCTCGAGCCGGGGCTCAGCCCTCCCTGGGAGGCGCCGCGACCGCCGGAGAGCGACGGAGACGAGGAGCCGCGAGCGCTCACGCCGGCCGACAAGGCCTTCCAGGAGCTCGCGCCGATCGCGGCGGAGGCCGTGCTCATCCGCGCGCGGGTGGCGCAAACCCGCCGTGAAGCTGTGCTCCGCAAGGCCGGCGTGCGCGTGGTACGGCTTCGCGCGACGACCGCCGCCGCCCCGAGCGCGACCGCGCCCCACGACGGGGCACCCCCACCTCAGACCTAGGACGAGCGATGTCCATCTCCGAGCTCCTGCGCGCGCGCGGGCTCTCTCCCAAGAAAGGGTTCGGTCAGAACTTCCTCGTCGACGTCGAGGCGGCGCGCCGGATCGCCGAGGCGGCCACCACGCCCACGGGCGGCGCGGTGGTCGAGATCGGGGCGGGGCTCGGCGCGCTCACGCGGCCGCTCCTCGACCGCGCCGCGCACGTCGTCGCGATCGAGCGCGACCGCGACCTCGTCCCGATCCTCCGCGAGCAGCTCGCTGGCCCGATCGAGGAAGGCCGGCTGACGCTGCTCGAGGCCGACGCCGCGCAGGTCGACTGGGTCGCTTCGCTCGCCGGGAAGCCGCCCCCGCGCGCTGTGGCCGGCAACCTCCCGTACCAGCTCACAGGCCGGCTCCTCGAGCAGGCGACCACGATCGCGCACGAGATCGACCGCGCGGTGTTCATGGTGCAGCTCGAGGTCGCCGAGCGCCTCACCGCCGCCCCTGGCAGCGGCGACTACGGCGCGCTCTCGGTCTTCGTGCAGGCCGCGTTCGACGTGCGCCGCCTCCTGGTCGCGCGCGGGGGCGCGTTCTATCCGAGGCCCGAGGTCGACTCGGCCGTCGTCGTCCTGACGCCGTCACGCCCGCGGCGGGCCGAGGAGACGGACGCCTTCCGCGCCGCGGTGCGCGCCGCCTTCTCGGCCCGCCGCAAGACGCTCCGCAACGCCTGGAGGAACCTCTACGGCTGGTCGCCGGAGGAGCTCGATCGCCGCGCGAAGGACGCCGGCATCTCGCTCGACGCGCGCGGCGAGACGCTCAGCGTGGAGGCGTTCGCGCGGATCGCCGCCGCCAAGGGCCGCTGACCGCGGTCCCGCGCGAGCGCCGACCGCCGGCCCGCGCGGTCGTTCTCTTGCGGGAGTGGGCCTCGGAACCCCTAGTCGGACGCGCAGGTCCGTGCTAGTGCGCCGCCCGACTCGTCAAAGCTCGTACGAGGAGGGCTCCCGCTCCATGGTTGTTGGAAAGATCACTCAGGTCATCGGACCGGTCGTCGACGTCGATTTTCCGTCGGGCCAGCTGCCCAGGATTCTGAACGCGCTCAAGGTGAGCAACCCGAGCATCTCGGCTGATCCTGACAACCTCGTGCTCGAGGTCGCCCAGCACCTCGGCGAGTCGACGGTGCGCACCATCGCGATGGACTCCACCGACGGCCTCGTGCGCGGCATGGAAGTCCGCGACACCGGCAAGCCGATCATGGTGCCGGTGGGCAACGAGTGCCTCGGCCGGATCCTGAACGTCGTCGGCGTGCCGATCGATGAGGCCGGCCCCGTGCACGCCAAGAAGCTGGCGCCGATCCACAGGGAGCCTCCCCCGTTCATCGAGCAGTCGACCAAGGTCGAGGTCTTCGAGACGGGCATCAAGGTCATCGACCTGATCGCCCCCTACCGCAAGGGCGGCAAGATCGGCCTCTTCGGCGGCGCCGGCGTCGGCAAGACGGTGCTCATCCTCGAGCTCATCAACAACGTCGCGAAGGCGCACGGCGGCGTGTCCGTCTTCGCCGGCGTCGGTGAGCGGACGCGCGAGGGCAACGACCTCTTCCTCGAGATGAGCGAGTCGAAGCTCGCGGACGGCAGCCCCGTCATCTCCAAGGCCGCGCTGATCTACGGCCAGATGAACGAGCCCCCGGGGGCCCGCGCCCGCGTCGCGCTCTCGGCGCTCGCCGTGGCCGAGCACTTCCGCGACGAGGAGGGCCAGGACGTGCTCCTGTTCGTCGACAACATCTTCCGGTTCACCCAGGCGGGCTCCGAGGTGAGCGCGCTCCTCGGGCGTATTCCGAGCGCCGTCGGCTACCAGCCGACCCTCTCGACGGAGATGGGCGCCTTCCAGGAGCGCATCACCTCGACGACCAAGGGCTCCGTCACCAGCGTGCAGGCGATCTACGTCCCTGCCGACGACCTGACCGATCCCGCCCCGGCCACGGCGTTCGCCCACCTCGACGCCACCACCGTGCTGTCGCGCGCGATCTCGGAGCTCGGCATCTACCCGGCCGTCGATCCGCTCGACTCGAACTCGACGATGCTCGATCCCCAGATCGTCGGCGAGAAGCACTACTCCGTCGCGCGGCGCGTGCAGCAGACGCTGCAGCGCTACAAGGACCTCCAGGACATCATCGCCATCCTCGGCATGGACGAGCTCAGCGAGGACGACAAGCTCGTCGTGTCGCGCGCCCGCAAGATCCAGAAGTTCCTGTCGCAGCCGTTCTTCGTCGCGGCCCAGTTCACCGGGCTCGAGGGCAAGCTCGTGCCGCTCAAGGACACGATCGCGGGCTTCGAGGAGATCCTCGACGGCAAGCTCGACCACGTCGCGGAGCAGGACTTCTATCTGGTGGGCGGCATCGACGAGGTGAAGGCTCGGGCCTCGCAGAGGGCGGCTTGAAGCAGCCATGGCCGACACAATCCTCCTCGAAATCGTGACGCCGACCGGCGTCGCGCTGCGCGAGCAGGTCACGGACGTGACCGCGCCGAGCGTCGCCGGTGAGTTCGGCGTGCTCCCCGGGCACCTCCCGCTGCTCGCCGCGCTCCGGACTGGCCTCGTGACCTACCATCAGAACGGCCAGGAGCACCGCTTGGCCGTCCATCACGGCTTCGTCGAGGTCGCCAACGACACCGCGCTGCTGCTCACCGAGCGCTTCGCGAAGAAGGACGATGTCGACGTCGTGAGGGTGCGCCTCCGGCTCAAGGAGGTCGACGCTGAGCTCGACCACTGGCAGGGCGACCTGACTGATCCGCGCCGCCGCGAGCTCATCGAAGAGGAGCAGTGGCTCGCTACCGAGCTCGAGCTCATCGGTGACCCGCCGCCGCCGATGGTCCGCGAGGACACGCGGTTCCTCGCCGACCACGCCGAGGCGCCCTCTGTCGAAGAGATGGTCGAGGCCTCCCACCCCGACGAGAGCCTCACAGACCACAAGAAGCCCGGGTCTCCGTTCCCCGACCCGAAGTGACGTACCTGGCGGCAACCGCCTTGCGCGTGCGGCCGCCGCACAGGACACTGTTCTTCACACTGGCCGCGGAGGCCTGGGGAATTTCCCGCTTCGCGAGCTGCCCGCACCGCCCAGGCGCTGGCGCGAACGCCGCCACGCCGTTCGGGTTCACCCGTGACGATCTGCGGGCCCCGCACGCACGGGGCCCTCAAGGCAGCCCATGATCTCTCCGGAGACGATCGCGCTCGTGAAAGAGCGCACGGATCTCGTAGCGCTCATCGGCGAAAGCGTGCGCCTCACGCGCCGCGGACACTCCTTCACCGGGCTCTGCCCCTTCCACAAGGAAAAGACGCCGAGCTTCCACGTGAACCCGAACCGCGGGTTCTATCACTGCTTCGGCTGCAAGGAGACCGGCAGCGCCATCGACTTCGTGATGAAGCTCGAAGGCCGGACGTTCGCCGAGGCGGTGCGCGCGCTCGCCGAGCGCGCCGGCATCGAGGTGGCGGACGCGATGACCGAGGCCGAGCGGCGCGAAGCGCACGCGGCGCGCAAGTCGAAGGACGACCTCTACGCCGTCAACCACCTCGCCGCGACGTTCTTCGAGCACAGCCTCCGCGGCGGTCCTGGCACCAGCGCGCACCCGCTCTCGCGCTACGCCCACGAGGAGCTCCAGCGTCGCGGTCTGCCCCTCCGCGACGGCGAAGGATCCGTCGACCCGATCTCCGACGCCCTCCAGGCGTTCCGGATCGGCTACGCCCCGTTCGGCTGGGACGGGCTCGCCAACTTCCTGCGGCAACAAGGCGTCTCCCCGGTCCTCGGCGAGCGCGTCGGGCTCCTCGTGCCGCGCTCGTCGGGGAGCGGCCATTACGACCGCTTCCGGCACCGGCTCATGTTCGCCGTGACCGACGTGATGGGCCGCGTGATCGCGTTCAGCGGGCGCGCGCTGCCGGATCCGAGCCCCGCGGAGCTCTCGTCGCTCGGCCTCACCGGCCCTGCGCCGCAGGCCGACAGCGCGCCGGCGAAGTACATCAACAGCCCCGAGTCGCCGATCTACACGAAGGGCGAGCACCTCTTCGGCCTGTACCAGGCACGCCAGGCGATCCGGCAGCACGGGGAGGCGATCCTCGTGGAGGGCAACTTCGACGTCGTCGCGCTGCACGCGCGCGGCATCGGCCAGGCGATCGCGCCGCTCGGCACCGCGTTCACGCCCGCACAGGCGAAGCTCATCAAGCGCTTCGCGCCCGCGGTCGTCCTGCTCTTCGACGGCGACGCGGCCGGCAAGAAGGCCACGCGCGCGGCGCGCGCCCCCTGCCGCGAGGCGGGGCTCAGCGCCCGCGTCGCCGTGCTGCCCGCCGGCCTCGATCCCGACGACCTCGCGCGCAAGCACGGCCCCGACGCGGTCGCGCGCATCCTCAAGGGGGCGCGCGGCCTGCTCGAGCACCTCATCGACGAGGCGCTCGACGGCGACAGCTTCGGGGGTTCTTCGCTCCCCGAGCAGTTCGCCCGCGTTCGCGCCGTGACCTCGCTGCTCGCGGAGGAGGACGACCCCAACCTCCGGATGATGGCGAAGCTCTACGCCGACCGCGTCTCCTCGAAGCTCGTGATCGGCGGTCGCTCGCCCGACGACCTCCGGCAGCTCGAGCGCGTCGTCGAGGAGTCGCTCTCCCGACCGCGAAGCCAGCCCGCCCGCGAGGTGACCCCCTCCGGACAGTCGACCGAGACCTGGGAGAACGCCCGGTCGCGCGCGCAGGTCCAGGAGATCAGCCTCGAGATCCTGGGATCGATCCTCGATTTCCCCGAGCTCCTGGCCGACGATGAGGTGCAGGCCGCGCTGGAATGCCTTGAAGGCGACGTCGCTCTTGCAATTGTCACAGCGCGTCAAAATTTCACATTTGAAATGGGACTTGCCGCCGGCGAATTTCTTGCGCAAGTCCCGGCTCCGATCCATTCATTCGCGGCTGGACGGCTGGTCTCGCCTGTCTTCGAAGCGGCCTCAACGGCCAAGGCGACGCTCTTGGAAAACTCGAAAAAGTTGAGCAGGCAAGCCCTGGCGCGACAGAAGGCCGCCGTGATGAGCCAGCTTCAGAAGAGCACGGTGGACGCCGATGCTGAAAACGCTTTGCTGCGTGAGCTATTCCAGCGGAGAGCGGGGGGGCTCGGTCTTCCTTGATGCGTTCCGGGTCGCCCCGACGTGGCGCCCCGACGTGCGTGATCCCTAAAGTTTGTCGGAATCATTTGGTGTCTTGTCGGTCGCGGCGAGCTGATCGCCGCAAGTGGAGCATGAGGTAATGGCGAGCAAGGCCAAGCAATCTTCCGGTCGGGCAGGCGGGGTCGCGAGGGCGGCGGGGGGCGGCGCGCTGAACGGCGCGCGGCACGCTTCGACACGCGGGCACGCTGAGGCAGGGGCACGCCCAAGCAACAAAGGAGACGCGGGCATCCGAGCCGAGCGGTCAGAGAAGGACCGGAAGACGCTGGAAAAACTCGTCGAGACCGGCAAGAGCAAAGGCTTCCTCACCTATGACGAGGTGAACGACGCGCTCCCCGCGGACGTCGCGCCCGATCAGCTCGACGACGTGGTGGGGGCCCTCGGCGACGAGGACATCGAGATCGTCGACGGCGCGACCCAGGTGAAGATCGCGCCGAAGCGCATCGCGGACGAGGAGGCGGGCGAGAAGAAGCTCGTCGTCACGCCCGACCGCGAGGAAGAGGACGTCGACTACTACTCGAAGTCGAACGATCCCGTCCGGATGTACCTTCGCAAGATGGGCAGCGTCTCGCTGCTCACCCGGGAGGGCGAGGTCGAGATCGCGAAGCGGATCGAGATCGGCGAGCAGAAGGTCAACGCTGCCATCCTCGATTCCCCCATCGCCGTCCGCGAGATCATCGATCTCGGCGAGAAGCTCCGGAAGCACAAGATCCGGGTGAAGGAGCTCATCAAGGACGCCGAGAACGACGACCAGGAGTTCGATGAGGAGGAGGCCGATCGGCGCATCATCCGCCTCATCGACAAGGTGAAGCGCGTCGACAAGAAGAAGGCGGAGCTCCTCGAGGAGCGCAAGGACGTGAAGACGGAGGTCCGCCGCAAGCAGATCGACGTCGAGGTGACGCAGGCGACGGCCGAGCTCGTGACGACGCTCGAGGAGATGCGCCTCAACAAACGGACGATCGACAAGATCGTCCAGAAGCTGAAGAGCCTCATCTCGAAGGTCGAGAAGGCGGAGGCCGGCGCGACGGAGCTGGAGCGGCGCACGGGGCTCTCGAAGGGCGAGCTCAAGCGCGAGCTCATCAAGGTGAAGGGCAACCGCGCCCTCGAGGGGCGACTCGCCAGGAAGCTCAACGTCAACCGCGAAGAGCTCAATGACTTCGAGTCGACCATCAAGAACGCCCAGAAGGGCCTCAAGAAGGTCGAGGAAGAGCTCAACATCGACGTCGCGGCGATCCGCGAGACCTACGAGAACATCCGCGAAGGCGAGCGGATGGCGGAGCGCGCCAAGGCGGAGCTTGTCGAGGCGAACCTCCGCCTCGTGGTCTCCATCGCGAAGAAGTACACGAACCGCGGCCTCCAGTTCCTGGACCTCATCCAGGAAGGGAACATCGGCCTCATGAAGGCCGTCGACAAGTTCGAGTACAAGCGCGGCTACAAGTTCTCGACGTACGCGACGTGGTGGATCAGGCAGGCGATCACCCGCGCGATCGCGGACCAGGCGCGGACGATCCGCATCCCGGTCCACATGATCGAGACGATCAACAAGCTGATCCGCACCTCGCGCTACCTCGTGCAGGAGTACGGCCGCGAGCCGACCCCCGAGGAGATCGCCGAGAAGATGGAGCTCCCGCTCGACAAGGTGCGGAAGGTCCTGAAGATCGCGAAGGAGCCGATCTCGCTCGAGACCCCCATCGGCGAGGAGGAGGACTCGCATCTCGGCGACTTCATCGAGGACAAGAGCGTGATCTCGCCCGCTGAGGCCGTGATCAACATGAACCTCGCCGAGCAGACCCGTAAGGTCCTGAAGACGCTGACCCCGCGCGAGGAGAAGGTGCTCCGGATGCGCTTCGGCATCGGTGAGAAGAGCGACCACACGCTCGAAGAGGTCGGCCAAGACTTCGAGGTCACCCGCGAGCGCATCCGCCAGATCGAGGCGAAGGCGCTCCGCAAGCTCCGGCATCCCAGCCGGTCGAAGCAGCTCAAGAGCTTCATCGACAGCTAGCCCGTGGGCTGTCCTGCTCGGCGACCGAAGGCAGCCCCCGCGCGCAGGCCGCGCTGCCGTTCTCTGCCCTGCGAGCCGCGCGCTCGCAGGGGGAGCGGCTCCCTTTTCGAGCAGCGCGCCGTGGTCGTGGTCCTCCTCGTGGTGGCGGGCGCGCTCCTCGGCGCCGGGTGCAAGAAGACCATGTCCGAGGACGACTGCCGCAGAGTCGGCGAGGCCATGCGCGCCGCCTGGGCGGCAGAGGTGAAGCGGGTCGGGCCCGCGGATCCGCAGGTCTCGGGGAAAGCCTCGGTGGTGCTCGCGAGCGAGGGCGAGCGGCTCTCGTCGGAGTGGACGTCGGACTGCCGGCGGGAGCTCGCCGGGAGCGAGGTGGACCCGGGCGAGATCGACTGCCTCACGCGCGCGAAGACGCTCGAAGAGCTCCGCCGGTGCGGCGCGCCGTGATGAACACCTGCAGGCGCGCCCGAGGGGCGCGCTGCCGCGACTCGGCTCAGGCTCAGTTCAGGTAGCGCTTGTCCTTCGGCGGGTCTTTCTGACCGCCGGGGATGACCCGGAGCGGGACGCCGCCGGAGCGGCCGCGCGCCGCGGGGACGCGGCGGAGCGCGGCGGACTGCGCCTGGAGCTGGCGGAAGCGCATCCGAAGGTAGAAGCGGCGCAGCGGAGAGTAGTCACCGAACAGGTAGCCCGCGAGCATGCCGCCGAACGGCGTGATCAAGCCCTCGGGGGGCGCGCGCATCGCGATGACGTTGAGCACCGAGATGGCGAAGATGAAGACGAGCAGCATGGTGCCCGTCACGGGGAGGACGAAGAAGAGGCGGACCGTGGCGTGGCGGTGCGCGAGCGCCCACGCGACGGCGACCGCCTCGATCATGCCGAGCCCGCCGTAAAATACGGACTGCGCCACCTTCGGGAACAGGGCGCCGATCGCCACCTGGAGCGCGAACGCGAAGGCCGCGGAGCCGAACAGGAACGCCACCATGCGGCGGGCGCCCCAGCGCTCCTCGAGCGAGGTGCCGAGGAAGTACAGGCCGAGGAGCGTCGTGACGAAGTGCCAGGGGTCGCTCGGGCTGTGGACGAGCGGCGCGGTGAGCAGCCGCCACACCTGACCGTGGAGCACCCGGTCGCTGATGCCGAGGAACGGCTCCAGGACTCCTTCCCCGGCGCCTCCCCAGTTCAGACCCAGGGTGAACATCACCCAGATACAGCCGATCGCGATCATCATCCCCAGCAGGGCCTTGCCTGGTCTGGGGAACCCCATTGAGCCGTGCTCCGGGCGCATGCTTTCCACCTAACAGCCGCGCCCCCGCCGGGCAACCGCTGCCCCCGCACTTTGCCGCGGTGCGCCCCCTGTCAGCGCGCGCGCGCCCCGCCCAACACCCGCCTCACGCCAGCCAGGACGCTCCGGGGCAGGGGCCGCCCGGCAGCCGCGGCAGGTCGGGGCGGCGCGCCAGCGGCTCGTCCCCTGGTCCCACCTCCCGGGTTCCCTGATGCCCCGCAGGGCGGCGGCTCAGAAGAAGTTTCCGATGTTGAACTCGAACTTGTACGTCTCTTCGTAGGACAGCCGCTTGAACGGGAAGCCCCACTCGAAGCGCAGCGGTCCGAGCGGCGAGAACCACCGGAGCCCGAACCCCCACGAGGTCCGGACGTCGAGGAGGCGCTGGAGCGAGAAGCACGGGTTCGTGACGTCGTTCGGCGAGGCAGGGGCGGCGTTGCAGTAGAGCTTCTCGAGGTTCCAGGCGTTGCCCAGGTCGGTGAAGACGACGCCCTTGATCTGCACGGCCTCGATGAGCGGGAACTCCAGCTCGAGGTTCTGGTAGTACATCAGGTTGCCGCCGATGTTCGCGCCGTTCGCGATCGGCGGAGAGTTCGGGTCCAGGGAGTCGCGCAGCGGCAGGCGCGGACCGATGTCCCGGATCTCGAAGCCGCGCACGTCGAGGATACCGCCCAGGAAGAAGCGGGCGAAGATCGGCACGCCCTCCGGGTTGGGGCTCGTCACCATGCCGGCCTCGGTGTTCAGCTTGAGGACCAGGCTGTCCGTGATGGGGTAGTAGAACCGCCCCGTGGCGCGGTACCGCAGGAACTCGTTCTGGCTGCCGAACGCGCTGTGCGCGAGCTCCACCGAGCCCTGCAGGTAAATGCCGGACGTCGGGAAGAGCTGGTTGTTGCGCGTGTCGTAGGTGAGCGCAGGGCGAACGCTGGACGTGATCCCGTCGTTGAAGAGGTTGTAGAGCGGGAGCCGCTGGAACGTGGACCGCGCGTCCGCCGTGCCGAGGCCGGTCGTCGTGGACGATGAGATCTCGTCCTTCTCCAGCGTGTAGGTGAGCTGCGCGCGGAGCTCCGGCTCGATGAGCGGGTAGCCGAGCGTGAGCGAGCCGCCCGTGGAGGTCTGCGAGAATTCCTTGTAGGCCCGTAGCTGGTTGTAGACGCTCACCGCCGCGGAGAACGGGCTGTCGAACAGGTACGGTTCGAAGAAGCGGAGGTCGATGAGCCGCCGCAGCCCAGAGATCTGCGCCTGCAGGGAGAGCGACTGGCCGCTTCCGAGCAGGTTCGCCTGCTGGACCTGCGCCGTCGCGATGAAGCTCTCGACGCTCGAGAAGCCGGCGCCGATCTGGAAGGTGCCCGTCGGCTTCTCGCCGATGTCGACGTTGACGTTGATGTGCTGGGCGTCCTCGCCCTGCTCCGTCGAGATGTCGACCCGCTCGAAGTAGCCGAGCGCGGTGATCCGCTGCTTCGATCGCTCCAGCTTCGTCTCGCTGAACAGCTTCCGCTCCTCCACCTCCATCTCGCGGCGGATCACCTTGTCCCGCGTCTTCGTGTTGCCGCGGATCTCGATGCGCCCGAAATAAACGAGCTGGTTTCTGCGGATGCCGACGGTGATGTCGACCTCACGACGGTCGGGGTCGAGCTGGGTGTCAGGCGACGCCTCGACGTTGGCGTAGCCGGCGTCGCGGTACAGCGTCTGGATCGCGCTGAGATCCTTGGCCAGCTCGGCGCGGTTGAACCAGTCCCCCGACTTGGCCCGCACCATCTCGCGCAGCGCCCGGCGACCGCCGAGCGGCTCGATCTCGCGGCCGTCCGCGTCACGCTCGTACACGCGGAGCGAGCGGATGCGGAACCGCGGCCCCTCGTTGATCGTCAGCGTGACCTCGATGCCCGTGCGGTCCGGCGTGAGCATCACCCTGGGCGTCGCGACCTGCACCGCCAGGAAGCCGCGATCGTAGTAGAGCGCGTTGATCACGAGCACGTCGCGCTCGAACGCGTCCTGGCGGAACGGGCCGCCCGTGCCGAAGGCGAAGAAGCCCCCCTGCCCCGTGATCATCACCTCCCGGAGCTCCTCGTCCGGGATGCTGTGGTTGCCGATGAAGGTGATGCGCCGGACCGTGACCGGCGCGTGCTCCTTGATCGTGAACTTGAGGGTGACCTGGTTCTCCCGCTCCGGCTTGACCTCGTAGCTGACCTCCGCGAGGAAGTAGCCCTCCTCGGCGTACTTGTCGCGGAGCTTCTGCACGCCGCGCCGGATCGCCGCGTAGCTCAGGATCGTGCCCGGCTTGACCTCGACCGAGAGCGCCTCGGTGAGATCCTCGCTGTTGATCTCGTTGTTGCCGGAGAACTCGATGGCCTTGATGCTCGGCCGCTCGCGGACGAGCACGCGCAGGCTCACGCCGTCGTCGCGGCGGGTGAGGTCGACCTCGACGTCATCGAACAGGCCGGAGTCCCAGAGCTCGCGCACGTCGCGCGCCAGCCCCTCCGGGGTGAACGGCCGGCCGACCCGCGTCTGCCCCAGGTAGACGAGCACGTCCTCCGTCGAGACCCGCCGGTTGCCGGCGACGGTGACCTGGACGACCGGCTGCCCGCGGGCGAGCTCGGCCTCGGTGGGCGCCAGGTCGATCGTCGGTTCGGCGGCGTCGGCGGCGCCCTGCACAGGTGTACCGGCGGCGCCGGGCTGCGCGCCCCCGGCCGGGCTGGCCGGATCCGGCGGCGCAGCGACGCCGGCCGGAGCGGGAGACGGCGTGGCGCCACCCCCGGGCGGCTGGGCGCCCGGAGCACCTCCGGGCGCCTGCGCTGCCGCGAGCCGGGGCGGTAGAGCCACTGCCGCAACGAACACCAGGAAGAGGCCGAGCCAGACGAGCCGCAGCCAGCGGCCGGGGAGGCGAAGCATTGGACGGGTGCCTGTCGCGTACAAGGCGCCACCCCGTAGCCCAGTGCGCCGTGAGTCTCAAGGGCGGACGCCGAAAACAGGGCGTCGCCGACGGGTCGCGCTGCGAACCCGGCGTTCGGGTCGATCTCCGGGCCATCTGACGCTATGCCAGGGCCCGAACGAGCGCAGGCGAGCACTCGCCGCCAGAAATTCCCGCGAGGTAGCCTTGACCGAGCGCGAGGCCCTGGGTAATTGCCGAGGCTCGCCAGCGTTCACCTGAACATCGGAGCACTGTTCAACCGGTGCCCGCGAACTCCCTGGAGTAACGCGTGTCTCGAACCCCCTCCCTTCCGCCCGACGGTGAGGCGCCCCGCAGGGGCCGCCGCGGTGGCCGGCCCGGCGACGACGAGCCGCCGCCGCCCCCGGCGCCCGACACCTCGCTCGCCGACGAAGCGCAGCGCCGGTACCTGAACTACGCGCTCAGCGTCATCACGTCGCGCGCGCTCCCCGACGTGCGCGATGGGCTGAAGCCGGTGCAGCGCCGCATCCTCTACGCGATGCTGCACGACCTGCACCTCGGGCCGGACGCGAAGTTCCGGAAGAGCGCCGCGGTCGTCGGCGACGTGATGGGCAAGTACCACCCGCACGGCGACGTCGCGATCTACGACGCGATGGTCCGGCTCGCGCAGGACTTCGTGATGCGGGCGCCGCTCATCGCGGGCCACGGGAACTTCGGTTCCGTGGACGGCGATGCGCCGGCGGCCATGCGCTACACGGAGGCGAAGCTCCGCCCCCTCGCGCTCGAGCTGCTCGGCGAGCTCGGCCAGCGCACCGTGGATTTCCGACCCAACTACGACGGGACCCGCTTCGAGCCGATCGTCCTGCCGTCGCGCTTCCCCAACCTGCTCGTGAACGGCTCGCAGGGGATCGCGGTCGGGATGGCGACGAGCATCCCGCCGCACAACCTCGGCGAGGTGATCGACGCGTGCGTCGCGCTGATCGAGAGCCGCGAGCTCACCACGCAGAAGCTGCTGTCGTACGTGAAGGGGCCCGACTTCCCGACCGGCGGCCAGCTCCACGCGACGAAGAAGGAGCTCGAGGTCGTCTACACGTCTGGTCAGGGCTCGCTGAAGCTCCGCGGCGAGTGGAAGCTGGAAGAGGGCGACGGCAAGCGCGGCGCCGCGCCGCAGATCGTGATCACCTCGATCCCGTACGGGGTCGAGCGGAAGGCGATCGTCGAGAAGATCGCCGAGGTGATCATCTCGAAGAAGCTGCCGACGCTCGTGGACGTGCGCGACGAGTCCACGGGCGAGGTGCGCATCGTGATGGAGCTCAAGCGCGGCGCCGACGCGCAGCTCGTGATGGCGTACCTCTATAAACAGACGCCGCTCGCGATCAACGTGCAGGTGAACCTCACCTGCCTCGTGCCCACCGACAACGCGGAGGTCGCCGCGCCGCGGCGGCTCGGCCTGCACGAGATCCTGACGAAGTTCCTCGACTTCCGCTACGGGACCGTGACGCGGCGACTCGAGTTCCAGCTCGGCGAGCTGAGGCGGCGGATCACGATCCTCGAGGGCTTCGAGAAGATCTTCGACGCCCTCGACGAGGTGATCCGGATCATCCGCAAGAGCGAGGGCAAGGCGGACGCCGCCGAGAAGCTGATCAAGCGCTTCGCCCTGAACGAGGAGCAGACGGACGCGATCCTCGAGCTCAAGCTCTACCGGCTGGCGCGGCTCGAGATCCTGCTCGTGCAGAAGGACCTCGCCGAGAAGCGCGCCGAGGCGAAGCGGATCGAGGGGCTGCTCAAGAGCGACGCGAAGCGCTGGGGGATCGTCCGCGACGAGCTCATCGAGATCAAGGGGTCCTACGGCGAGAAGCGCCGCACCAAGGTGGTCGGCTCGATCGACGAGCCCGAGTACCAGGCCGAGGACTTCATCGTGGCCGAGGACGCGAACGTCATCCTCTCGGCGCAGGGCTGGGTGAAGCGCGTCCGCGAGGTGAGGGATCTCTCCTCGACGCGCGTCCGCGAGGGCGACAGCGTGCTCGCGGCCGTCGCCGGCTCGACGCGGTCGACCGTCGCGTTCTTCTCGAACCTCGGCGCCTGCTACGTGTGCCGCATCCACGACGTCCCGCAGTCGACCGGCTATGGCGACCCCGTGCAGAAGCTGTTCAAGCTGGCCGACGGCGAGCGGCTGATCGCGATGCTCTCCTTCGATCCGCGGGCGCTCGACGTGCCGGCGGCGACCCCGGACGCCGCAGAGCCGGAGCCGCCCTTCGCGCTCGCGATCACGCGCGGGGGCCTGGGCTTCCGGTTCTCGCTGCGCCCGCACCGCGATCCCTCGACGCGCTCCGGGCGCCGCTTCGCCAAGCTGAACGAGGGCGACGAGGTGCTCTTCGTCCACGCCGTGGACGGCGCCGACAGGGTGCTCTGCGCCTCGAGCGACGCGTGGGCGCTCAGCGTGGCCGTGGAGGAGCTCGCGCTGCTCTCCGGCCCGGGCAAGGGCTCGGTCGTGATGCGGGTCGCCGAGGGCGAGCGCCTCGTCGGCGCCGCGCTCGCCCTCGGCCCGAACGACACGATCACGGTCGAGACGGAGAAGGGCAAGGCGCTCGAGATCGCCGCGAGCAAGATCGCCGGCCCGCGCGGCACCCAGGGCGAGCCGGTCGCGCGACGCGACCGCTTCGCCCGCGTGGTGCCGCCGGCCGTCGTCGTACCGACGCTGGAGGTGAGCTGACATGGCCGCCACGAATCCCCCGGTCCGCGCCGCGTCCGGCGCACGTTACACGGCTGCCGACATCGAGGTGCTCGAGGGCCTCGAGCCCGTCCGCAAGCGCCCCGCCATGTACATCGGCGGCACCGATGTCAGGGGCTACCACCACCTGCTCTGGGAGATCGTCGACAACGCCGTCGACGAGGCGATCAACGGCCACGCGAAGCGGATCGAGGTGACGCTCGACGCCGACCTTCAGGGGGTGACCGTGACCGACGACGGGCGCGGCATGCCCGTGGACGTCCACCCCCGGTACAAGCGCCCCGCGCTCGAGCTCATCCTCTGCACGCTGCACGCGGGCGGGAAGTTCGGGAGCGACAACTACAAGGTCTCGGGCGGGCTCCACGGCGTCGGCTCGAGCGTGGTGAACGCGCTCTCCGAGCTCGTCGAGGTCCGCGTGCTGCGCGACGGGTTCGAGCACCAGCAGACGTTCTCGCGCGGCGCCCCCATCAGCAAGCTCAAGAAGGGCGCGCCCACCCGCAAGCACGGCACGAGCATCCACTTCCGGCCGGACCCGGAGATCTTCGGGCAGGGCCGGAAGTTCGACCCCGAGACCATCCGTGAGCGCCTGGAGGCCAAGGCGTACCTGCACGGCGGGCTCGCGATCGCGTTCCGCGATCTCTCGTCCGGCGAGTCGATCGAGCTCCTCCACCCGAACGGCATCGCGGACTTCCTCCCCAAGATGGTCGCCCAGCGCGGCAAGGCGGTGACGCACCCGTCCATCTTCTACGTCGCGCGCGAGGGCGAGATCCGGCTCGAGGCCGCGCTCCAGTGGACCGAGTCGACCGACGACTACGTGAAGTCGTACGTCAACGGCATCCCCACCCACGCGGGCGGCTCGCACGAGTCCGGCTTTGGCGCCGCGATCGTGAAGGCGGTCCGCGCCTTCATGGACGCGAAGAAGATCCAGCCGAAGGGGGTGACGCTGACGGCTGACGACATCCGCGAGGGGATCGTGGGCGTCCTGTCCATCTACATCCAGGAGCCCCAGTTCCAGGGGCAGACGAAGGATCGCCTCAACAACCCGGAGGCAGGCCCGGCGGTCGAGGGCATGGTCCGACCCGCGCTCGAGCAGTGGCTGCTCCACAACGGCACCGCGGGCGAGTCGATCGTGGCCCGCGCGATCCTGGCGGCGCGCGCGAGGGAGGCGCGGCGCGAGGCCACCCAGCAGGTCCTGCGCAAGACGCCCGTGTCGCACCGGCTCAACCTGCCGGGCAAGCTCGCCGACTGCGCCTCGACCGATCCCAGCGAGAGCGAGCTCTTCATCGTCGAGGGAGACAGCGCCGGCGGCTCCGCCAAGCAGGGGCGGGATCGCCGGACCCAGGCGATCCTCCCGCTGCGCGGCAAGGTGCTCAACGCGGAGCAGGCCTCGACCTCGAAGGTGCTCGGCAACAAGGAGCTCCAGGACATCGTGAGCGCGCTGGGCTGCGGCTTCGGAAAGGACTTCGACGCCTCCAAGCTGCGCTACGGCAGGATTTTTCTACTCATGGACGCCGACAGCGACGGCCAGCACATCGCGACGCTGCTGCTGACGTTCTTCTACCGGCACCTGCCCGGCCTGCTCCGCGGCGGCCACGTATTCCTCGCGCAGCCGCCGCTCTACCGGATCGACGTGGGTAAGGAGACGCACTGGGCGCTGGACGACGCAGAGCGCGACCGGATCCTCGCGAAGCTCCCGAAGACAGCCAAGGCGGATATTTCCAGGTTCAAAGGGCTGGGCGAGATGCCCGCGGAGGACCTCAAGGCGACGACGCTCGACATCCGCCGCCGGCGCGCGCTGCGCATCGTGATCGAGGGAGAGATCGAGACCGATCGCATCCTGAACGAGCTGATGGGCAAGGACGCTCAGGCGCGCTTCCGCTTCATCATGGAGCGCGCGCCGAACGCCGAGATCGACGTCTGATCCTCGACGCCTCGATCCCGAGATCGTTGAGACACGCCGCGCGCTCGCCGCATTGGATGCCGAGCCGCGGGCGTTCATTCATCACCTGACATCATCGACAACGCCGCGAGGAGGCCTGGTGACACGCCTTCTCGACGGCGTGCGCCGTGCGCGAGGCACGCTGTGCCAGGCACAAGTGATCCCGGGCGTCTGTGTCGCGTGAACGGCAGGCCACACCCCCTATGACATCGCGTGCAGGTTGACGAGGAATCCCAGCGTTTTGTGCTGCGGGATGCCGGATCACGTGAGCCAGAAGCGCTGCGTCCGCTTGCGGCCTACCGGTTGCAATACGCCCCACCGGTGGCCGCGATGACCGCGGCACACCGCCCCTTCACCTGGAGAGGTACTCGTGACGACTGCGCTTCCCATCTCGACTCCGATCGCACCCTCCTCGTCCCACAACACGCCGGCCGCACGCGCCCTGTCGGTCCCGGCCGTTCCGACCGCGATCGCCGGCGGCGCGCCGGCCGTGCGGCCCACTTCGCTCGCGGCGCCTCGCGCCGCAGCGCCGAGCTACGGCGTGCAGCCGCCGCGCGAGCGCGCCGCAGCGACCGCGGTCTCGCGCTCCACGCCGCCGCCGCGCCCGGCAACCCCGCTCCCGCGCAGCACCTCGGAGCGGCTCCTCCTCGGCCGCGACCGCATCCGCAGCGCCGCGGAAGCGGGCCAGAGGATCCGTTCCTACGAGGTCGCACTGGATCTCGATCTGTCCGAGTTTCACTTCGCGCGGCTCTTCCGCGCCGCCTTCGGGCTATCGCCGCACGTCTACTACGACGAGGTGCGCGCGGAGCGCGCCCGTGCGCTGTTACGCGATGGGCTGACCGAGGGGGAGGTCGCCCGTCGCATCGGCTTCCGCAGGCCCGCGGAGCTCCGGGCGCTGCTGTCCAAGCGCGGCGGCGCGCTGTCCCCGGCCGGCGAGGCGGAGGCGAGCGACGCCTCGGCCGAGTGATCTGACGGGGGGCGCCGGTCGTGCGATGCGTCGGCGCCACAACCACCCCCCACGATGCGGGGACAAATTCCCTGCCCCCATGACATCGAGATCAGAGTCGCCTGTGCTTGAGCGAGGGTAGATTCGCCCTGACCCGATCGAGATAGGCGGGATCGAGCATCGCCATCGCGATCCCCTCCCCTTCGGAGGCCTGGGCGATCACCTCGCCCCACGGATCGATCACGCACGACTTCCCGAACGTCGCTCGCCCGCCGGGGTGCTTGCCCCACTGCGCCGCGGCCACCACGTAGGCCTGGGCCTCGATGGCCCGCGCGCGGAGCAGGACCATCCAGTGGTCCTTGCCGGTGAGCAGCGTGAATGCCGCGGGGACGACGATGGCCTCTGCGCCCGCCGACGAGAGCGCGCGGTAGAGCTCCGGGAACCGGACGTCGTAGCAGATCGACAGCCCGAGCTTCACGCCGTCGATCTCGGTGACGACCGGGCCCTCGCCGGCGGTCGTCGACGCGGACTCGCGGTACTTCGTCCCGTCGGCGATCTCGACGTCGAAGAGGTGGATCTTCCGGTAACGGGCCGTGAGCCGGCCGTCGGGGGCGAAGACCGCGCAGGTGTTGTACGGCCGCGCCGGGTCGTGCGCGCGCTCGGGGAAACCGCCGGCCACGATCGTCACGCGGGCGGATCGCGCTGCGTCGGCGAGCCGCTGCGCGATCGGGCCGCCGCCGGCGTCGAGGTCCTCCGCGATGTTGCGCTTCCCCTCCTCGCTGCCCATGTACGCGAAGTTCTCGGGCAGCACGACCGTGGTCGCCCCACGGCGCGCCGCCTCCGCGACACGCGCCTCCACCCGCGCCAGGTTCTCGCTCACGTTCTCCTGGCTGGAGAGCTGGAGGGCCGCCCAGATGACCGGTTTCTGCATGCGGCAAGCTTACCGCACGAGGAACCGGCGTGGACTTCGCGCCGAGCAGCGCGCGGTGTTCACCGGGTTCAGCGACCTCCGGACGCGGCCGCGGCCCCGCCCGCGGTTCCGTCTGCGCCCGCAGCCCCGCCCGCGCCCGGCGCCCCGCCGGTCCCTGCGGTTCCGCCTGCGCCCGCAGCCCCGCCTGCGCCCGCAGCCCCGCCTGCGCCCGCAGCCCCGCCTGCGCCCGCAGCCCCACCGGCTCCGCCTGCGCCGGCGGTCCCATCGCCGCCGTCGAGGCCGAGGCCGGGTTCAGCGCACTCGAGCGGCGCGCTGTGGTACGCGCACCTCGCGCCGCACGCGACGCACACGCAGGCGAGCACCTGCTGGAACGCGCGCTGGGCGGCGCCCGCGTCCTCAGGGAACACGCACGCCGCCTGGCAAGCCTTGTCGCGACCGCATTCGTTGAGGCACAGGCTGATCTGCCTGCAACCGGGCTCCCCGTCGCACGCCGAGAGCTGCGCCTCGCAGCGCGCGCCGCGGGCGGCGTGCTCGTTGAAACAGTCACCGCACCGCCCGGCTTCACCGCCGTACGCCGCGACGCACTCGCAGAGGTTCGCCGGCCCAGGCCCCTCGTCGATGCCCGCGTCGGGCGGCGCCCCCCCCGCCGCTCCAACGCTGGTGGACGAGCCGGCCTGAGGGCGCGGGGGCGGGAGCCGCTCCTCGGTGCAGCTCGCGAGCGACGCGACCGCGAGGACCGCGCCCCACGCCGCCACGACGCAGAGGACAGCGCGTCGGTACCACCTGACAGGAGCGCGCGTCGCCCTCCGCACGAATGACATGATGGCGACGAGCGTAGCCTGCCTCTCCCCCCGGGCCGAGCCCCGAGCCGCGCGGCTCCTGGCCGTTCGCACGAACGGTCAACGTCGAGCGGAACCCTCTCCCGGCGGCCGCCGATCGCTTCTATGCTTTACCGACAGATCACGAAAATTCTCATGGAAATCGCTCCCCTCTCGTTGTTACCGCGCTCCGTGCTCGCCCTGGCCAAGGAGGTCGCGCGCGCGCTGCTCCGGCGACCCGTCGTCGGCATCGCCGCCGCCGCGCAGACCGCAGACGGCCGGTGGCTGCTCATACGCCGCAGCGACACCGGCACATGGGCGCTCCCGGGAGGGACCCTCGAGTGGGGCGAGACGCTCCGCGACACCGTGGTCCGGGAGCTCGCGGAGGAGGCCGGCGTCACCGAGGTCGAGGTCGGGCGGGTCGTGGGCGTGTACTCGCGCCCCGATCGCGACATCCGGTTCCACGCCGTGACGGTCGTCGTCACGGCCCGGATCGGCGCGCCCACGCGCCCTCCCCAGAACCCGCTCGAGATCCGGGAGGTCAGGCTCTTCCGGGAAGACGAGCTCCCGGCCGAGCTCGCGATGGGCATGGGGGATCTCCTCGCCGCCGCCCGGCGCGCCGGCGACACGGAGCTCGAGTGAGCCGAGGCAAGCGATGACGCAGGCACACCATGACGAGACCGGCGCGCGGAGCGCGCTGCAGGGCGGGCTCACGACCGATCCGAAGCACAAGGCGAGGATCGACGAGCTCGCCGAGCGCATCGAGAAGTACAGGGCGAGCTACTACGCCGGGCACCCCGAGATCTCGGACGCGGCGTTCGACGCGCTCGAGGACGAGCTCCGCGCCCTCGATCCCGCGCACCCGGTGCTCGCGCGCGTCGGATCGGCCTCGCTGATCACCGAGTGGGAGAAGGCGCGGCACGAGATCCCGATGGGCTCGCTCAACAAGGTCGTCTCCGAGGACGAGCTCCGGGGTTGGGTCGCCCGCTGCGACGAGATCCTCGTCAAGGACGGGCACGGCGCGGGCGGCGAAGGCGGGCAGCCGGCGGACCCCGCCGTCGCGAGCGTCGCGAGCGTCGCGAACGATCTCTTCGTCGCGGAGAAGCTCGACGGCATCTCCATCGAGGTCATCTACAAGGGCGGCAAGCTCGTCGACGCCATCACCCGGGGCGACGGCGAGTGGGGCGAGCGGATCACCGCCAACGTCGCGAGGATGAAGGGGGTTCCCTCGAGGATCCGGGAGAAGGGCCGGCTGTCCGTGCGCGGCGAGATCATCCTCCGCCTCTCGGACATGAAGCGCTACTTCCCCGGCGTCACCAGCCCGCGCAACATGGCCGCGGGCGCGGCCAAGCGGTTCGACGGCCAGGGGGCAGAGCACTGCACCGTGCTCTTCTACGACGTCGCCGAGCACCTCGAGATCCCGACGTGCCAGGCGCGCTTCTCCTGGCTGCGCGATCTCGGCTTCGCGACGCCGCAGACCGCCCACGGCAGCGTCGAGGACGTCGTGAAGCTCTACCGGCGCTACTCGAGCGAGCTCCGCGCGGGCCTCGACTACGAGATCGACGGGCTCGTCGTCTACGTGAACTCGCTCCACCTCCAGGGCCTGCTCGGCGACGTCAACCGGCGGCCTCGCGGCGCGGTCGCGTTCAAGTTCGCCTCGCCCGCCAAGGTGACGACGGTCGTGGCGATCCAGTGGGACACCGGTCCGAGCGGGCGCGTCACCCCGGTGGCGATCGTCGAGCCGGTGGAGCTCGCGGGCGCCAACGTCCGGCGCGCCTCGCTGCACAACGCGGCCAACGTGCGGAGCCTCGGCATCGGCGTGGGCGACGAGGTGCTCGTCTCGCGCCGCAACGACGTCATCCCGTACGTCGAGGAGGTCGTCGAGAAGCGCGGACCTGTCGCGGTGCCTCCGTCGACCTGCCCGGTGTGCAGCGCGCCGCTCGTCGTCGAGGGAGAGTACCTCCTCTGCCGGAACGCCGGGTGCCGCGCCCTCATCGAGGGGCGCATCCACAACTGGATCGACGCCATCGGCGCGCTCGAGTGGGGCGACAAGCTGATCGAGCAGGTGGTGGAGGCGG
This sequence comes from Sorangium sp. So ce406, assembly GCF_051474675.1. Lineage (NCBI taxonomy): Bacteria > Pseudomonadati > Myxococcota > Polyangiales > Polyangiaceae > Sorangium > Sorangium sp. So ce406. Next base: position 6,334,658 of record NZ_CP150340.1, read on the forward strand.
GGCTCGTGCGAGAGCCGCTCGACCTCTACAAGCTCACGGTGAAGGACATCGCCGAGCTCGATCGCCGCGGCGAGAAGAGCGCCACGAAGTGCCTCGATCAGCTCAGGAGCCGGCTCCCGCTCACCCTGCCGGTCTTCCTCGCCGCGCTCGGCATCGAGGGGTTCGCGATCCAGACCGCGCGGCTCCTGGTGTCGGCCGGGTACACCACGATCGAGAAGCTGCTCGCCGCCGGCGAGGACGAGCTCGCCGGCATCCCGGGGCTCGGCGCGATCAAGGCCGCGAGCATCGTCCGCGGGCTGCGCGCCCGCAGTGACGAGATCGCGCGGCTGATCGCCGGCGGCATCGTCCCGGTCGCCCCCGAGGCGGAAGGTCCGCTCGCGGGCCTCACGTTCTGCTTCACCGGCGCGGCGGCGCGCCCCCGCGGCGAGCTCACGCACCTCGTCGAGTCGAACGGCGGCCGGGTGCTGAACAGCGTCACGAAGGAGCTCAACTACCTCGTCCTCGCCGACGTGGCGTCCGCGTCGAGCAAGGCGGTGAAGGCGCGCAAGTACGGCACGAAGCTCATCACCGAGGACGATCTCGACACGCTCATCGCCGAGCGCCGCGGCGGCTGAGGACACCGGACCGCCGGCGTCACCAGGAGATGACCTGGTCCTCGGTGACGCCGGAGACGTCCCGGAGCTCGAGGACCCTCCCGCTCGGGAGGCGGATCGTGCCCGAACAGAGGCAGATCGGCTGCAGGAACTCGGACGCGAGCCAGCCGAGGTTCGTGTGGTTCGAGTGCGCCGCGCCGGGGATGAACCGGAGATCCACGGAGCCGTCCGCGGTCCGGACGTGCCACGGGTCGAGCGGCCGCGTCGCGTCGAAGGTGAACCGGCCTTCGGCGAGCGGGATGAGATCGCCCTCGACCCAGAGCGCGCACTCGGCGTCGCCGACGAACCCTTCGCCCAGGTTCAGCCCGACGCGCTCGCCGCTCTGCGCGCGCCCCATCGCGAGCGCCCAGCGCCACGTCGTGCGGCGCGGCAAGAGCCCGCTCGTGTAGTCGTAGCTGGCGAGCGCGCCGTCGAGCGAGATCCTGCGGCCGAGCACCGATGCCTCGCCTTCGACGCCGAGGAGCTGCCGCTTCTCGGTCGCGATCAGCACGCCGCCCGGCGTCTGCGCGACGACCGAGATCGCCGGCGGCGCCGCGCCGGTGTCGAGCCGCGCGCGCAGATCGATGCCACGAAACGCGGCGGCGACCATGATCCTCGCCTCGCCGCGCGGACGCTCGATCCGCACGCGTCCGAGCGGCATCCACGCGCGCGCGGAGCTGCCCTCGCCGCCCACGTCGCCCACGCTCGCCGCGAAGGGTGGGCCGAACGTCGAGCGGTCCACGAGCAGCCTCCGGCCCACCTTGTCGAAGACGACGCCGAACGCGTTCGCGAGGTAGCCGAGGTGCACGACGGCGGCGGCGATGAAGACCTCGTCCGACACGATCGCCACGTAGGTCCACCGCTTGTGCTTGAGCAGCCGGTCGCGCCTCCGCGGCGCCAGCGGCGTCAGATCGACGCGAGGGAGCTCGCCCCGGTAGGAGCCGACGAGCGCCGCTCCCGTGATCGGATCGAGGATCGCATCGGGCGGCGTGTGGAGCTCGCGCATCCCGCGATCGTAGCGGCGGCGCGGACGCTGCCCAAGGCAGGCGACTCCTGAAACATGGCATCCGTGAAATGCGGCGAGCGCTCGCCTGCACGGCCATCCGGCTCACGCCGCGACGGTCGATGACGACGCGCGGCGGCGCCGGAGCGCTGCGCGCCCGCGGCTCCCCCGCTAGACTCGCGTCATGATCGACGCCATCACCGCGCCCCCGATCCCCCAGAACGAGCCCGTCCTCGCGTACGCCCCTGGCAGCCCGGAGCGCGCGGCCCTCAAGGCCGAGCTCGATCGCAGGGCGCGGGAGACGATCGAGATCCCGATGGTCATCGGCGGCGAGGCGGTCCGGACCGGCGCGCTCGACGAGGTCCGCGCGCCGCACCGGCGCGATCTCCTGCTCGCCCGCGCCCACCAGGGCGGCGCGGAGCACGTGGCGCGCGCGATCGAGGCCGCCAGGCGTGCGCACGCCGCCTGGTCGAGGACGCCATGGACGGCGCGCGCCGCGGTGTTCCTCAAGGCGGCCGAGCTGCTCGCGACCAGATACCGCCCCCTGCTCAACGCGGCGACGATGCTCGGGCAGAGTAAGACGGCGTACCAGGCGGAGATCGACTCGGCGTGCGAGCTCATCGACTTCTTTCGCTACAACGTCCACTTCGCCCACCGGATCGCGTCAGAGCAGCCGTCGAGCGCGCCCGGCAACTGGAACTTCGCCGAGCCTCGCCCGCTCGAGGGCTTCGTCTTCGCGGCGACGCCGTTCAACTTCACCGCCATCGCGGGCAACCTGTGCGCGGCCCCGGCGTTGATGGGCAACACCGTGGTCTGGAAGCCGTCGGCGAACGCGCTGTACTCGGCGCATTTCGTGATGGAGCTCCTGATCGAAGCGGGGCTCCCGCCCGGCGTCATCAACCTCGTCATGGGTCCGCCCGAGCTCGTCTCGAACGCCTGCCTCGATCACCCGGACTTCGCCGGCATCCACTTCACCGGATCGACCGCGGTCTTCCAGTCGATCTGGCGCCGCATCGGGGAGAACGTCGGGCGCTACCGCAGCTACCCGCGCATCGTGGGCGAGACCGGCGGCAAGGACTTCGTCTTCGCGCACGCGAGCGCCGACGTCGACGCGCTCGCGGTGGCCCTTGTCCGGGGGGCCTACGAGTACCAGGGGCAGAAGTGCTCGGCCGCGTCGCGCGCGTACATCCCCCGCTCGCTCTGGCCGGCCCTCAAGGACCGGATCGTCGGCCACGTCCAGGCGCTCCGCATGGGCGACATTGCGGACTTCCGCAACTTCATGGGCGCGGTGATCGACGGGCGCGCGCACGCCCGACTCACCGAGCGGATCGCCGCGGCGAAGAGGGACCCGGCGTGCTCGCTCGTGTGCGGCGGCGGCGCGCGCGCGCACGACGGCAGCGACGGCTGGTTCGTCGAGCCGACGCTGATCGAGACCACGGACCCGCGCCACGCGCTCATGACGGACGAGCTGTTCGGGCCGGTGCTGACGGCCTGGATCTACCCCGACGGCGAGGAGGCCAGCGCGCTCGCGCTCTGCGACGAGACGTCGCCGTACGGCCTCACCGGCGCGGTGTTCGCGCGGGATCGGGCGTTCATCGAGAGGGCGAGCGACGCGCTCCGCTTCGCCGCGGGCAACTTCTACATCAACGACAAGCCCACGGGCGCCGTCGTCGGGCAGCAGCCGTTCGGCGGCGCGCGCGCCTCCGGCACGAACGACAAGGCTGGCAGCCTGTTCAACCTGCTCCGCTGGGTCTCGCCGCGGGTCGTGAAGGAGACGTTCGCCCCGGCGCGCGCGGTCGCCTACCCGTTCATGGCAGCGGAGTAGGACGCGCGGCACGCGTCAGCGGGGCGAAGCGCCTCGCCGATCAATCCTCGGGCGAGTAGTCGCAGGCGCCGCTCGCGAGCGCATCGCAGGACCAGTCCTCCTCCTCGTAGCACGCGGCCTGGTGTTCGATCGCGTCCGCATAGGACGCGCGGTCGGACAGCTCCACGCACAGGGCGGCGCAGGTCTCTTTTCCGGGGCCATCGGGCTGGCACTCGGCGTTCTTGGCGCAGACGACCTCGCAGGGGTCGCTGCCCGCGCAACCGGCGGCGAAGGAGGAGAACAGCAGGGCGAAGAAGAGCGCGGGACGATGCATGGCAGGGAAGCTCCGGCCGCCATCGGAGCACGCTGCGGAGCCGGCGGCGAGCGGCGAGCAGCAGGGAGACCGCGCGTCGGCGGCGCGACCGGACACCAGGAGGGGAGCGCGCAGCGCTGGCGAGGGATCGAGCCGATGAACCAGCCGCACAGCCATGGTGCGCCGGCACCGGTGAGCTCGCGAGTCAAGACTGGGAATCTCCTTAGGCGTTCAGGTCTGGAACGATCATCATTTCAGGCGCTGCTCACCGGGCTCTACAGCACCTTTCCATGGCCGCGAGATGTAGTTGTGGAACAGCATTCATCCTTTCCGATGCTCCAGAGTTCCGGCCGACGAAACCTTGCGCTTTCATGGCACGTGGGGCCGTCTGCAGTGTAGGTGCACTATTCCTACAAGAACACAGCAGACACTGCTGTAGAGCAGCAGACGCTGGAGGTGCCATGAGATCGATTTATGTCCTGGGTTGCTTCGTGCTCGGCACGATCGCGGCGACCGCCGCGGGATGCGGCGGCGATGACGACGGTGTCGGTGGCGAGGGCGGTACCGGAGGAGCAGGAGGAGCCACGAGCTCCACGACGTCGAGCTCGACGAGTAGCAGCGTCACCACGGGTACTGGAGGCGAGGAAGGGGATCAGAACGACAGCATCGAGACGGCCGAGTCGATCGAGATCGACGCCGACGCGATGCAGGAGACGCTCGATCCGGTCGACGCAGACCAGGACTTCTACCGCTTCACCGGGACCAAGGGGCAGGTCCTGTACATCCTGACCGATGCAAAGCCGAAAGCCGACGAGACCGATCCGAGGTATCCCGATCTGGTCGTCTCGCTGCTCGATGCGCAAGGCGAGCAGATCGCCCGGAACGACGATCCGCCTCAGGGCGGCAACGACAGCCGGCTGATCACCGTCCTGCCCGCTGACGGCGACTACTACCTCCTCGTCGAGGAGTGCACGTCCGCGCTGGGCGCGAGCAGCTGCGCGCCCGCTGACGAGATCGAGCACTTCAATTACGCAATCGCCATCTCGTCGCTCGACGCGGCCGCCGCGGACGATGACAGCCTCATCGAGGACAAGGAGCCGAACGACGAGGAAGCGCAGGCCCTGCCGCTCCACTACGAGGCGCTGGACGACGACACGGGATACTACACGACGTTCCTGATCGGCGATTTCGAGAGCGCGACGGACGTCGACGTCTACTCGTTCACGCTGCCGGAGACGCCCGCCTCCGAGCACGGGCTCAAGGCGACGTTCGTCCTCTCGGCCCCGCCCGGAGCCGATGGCAGCGGCTCGACGGTGGACGTCAGCGAGATCACCGTGTTCGACGCGGCGGATCTGACCACCCCTTACGCGAAGATCGACCCGTCGAAGGGCGGCAGCATCGAGGTTCCCGTCAAGGCAGGCGAGGAGGCCGAGTACCTGGTCTTCGTCAAGCGCCCGCAGGGAGAGGTGGGGGCGAACGACTTCTACGTTCTCCTTCACAACCGATTGGATATCTCCGGTCGCGAGGCCGAGGACTTGACCAACAATCTCGCCACGACGCCGGAGGGCGATCTGTACTCCTTCGATATTGGGGGGGGCGGAATCGCCTACACCGTGGACGGCGAGCTTCCTGAAGGGGTCACCCCGGACACCGACCATTATGCGCTCCCGATGCCCGAGGGCGCGGACGAGACCTGGAGGGTATCCGCCTTCTGCGGAGCGCAGCGCCACGGCTCCGGGCTGCGCGAGTTCACGCTCACGCTGCTGAACGGCGATGGCACGGAGATCGGCAGCGACTACACGGCCACCGAGAGCGAGACGGCGGACCTCGAAATCGCGGGGGTTGCTCTCCCGGCAAGCCCCGCGGAGAACCGGTTGATCGCCCTGGTGTCGGCCGGCACGCCCGCCGCCGACGTGACGAGCCGCAGCTACGACTGCGTCTTCGGCTTCATCCCGGGCACCAACTGAGGGTCCGACGCTCGCGGCGCCGCGCTCCGTTCCGGAGCCGGCGCCGCCGGGCCCCGGCCGACACACGCCGAGGGTCTGCTTCAGCCCGCCCCGCCGGTTCCACCGGCGGCGCGCCGAGCCCGCCGACCACCCATGATATAGCCGGACCGCATGAAGGCCGGTAACTCGCCCGCGCGCGGCGCGCTCCTCTCGATCCTCCTGCTCGTCGCCTGCAGCGCCGGTCCACGGACCGCCGTGGTGCCGTCGCCGCCCAAGCCTGGCAGCGCGGCGCCGGGGACGACCTCGCCCGCGGCGACGACCGCGCCGCCCGAGGCGCCGGCGCGCGCCGAGTTCGACCCCGTGGCGCTGGGGATCACCGTGGACGGGGTGAAGCAGCTCTGCGATGACCGCCTGCGCGCGGCAGAGGCGCACCTCGACGCGATCAGGGCGCTCAAGGAAGCGCCGCCGGAGAAGCTCACGTACGCCGCGACGCTCGGGCGGTTCGACGGCGCGGCGCTCGAGGTGAACAGCGCGGGCGACTTCCCGTACCTGATGGGGGTCGCGCACCCCGACGCCGCCGTGCGAGAGGCCGCCAGGCTCTGCGAGCCGAAGGTGGACAGGTTCACGACCGCGATGTGGCTGGACGCCGATCTCGCCGGCGTCATCAAGGCGTACGCCGAGAAGAGCGAGACGCGCGAGACGCTCCAGGGAGAGCGGGCCCGGCTCCTCTCCGACGTGCTGCGCGACTTCCGCCGCAACGGGCTGTCGCTGCCGAAAGACCGGCAGCAACGCCTCCGCGATGTGAACGAGCAGATCACCCGGATCGGACAGGAGTTCATGTCGAACCTGTCCGCGTCGCTCGGCTCGATCGAGATCGCGCCCGCATCGCTCGATGGATTGCCCAAGGAGTACGTGGCGAAGCACCCGCCCAAGGCGAACGGCAAGGTCGAGATCACCACCGACTACCCCGACTTCTTCCCGTTCGTGACCTACGCGAAGGACCGCAAGGCCGCGCTCGACCTCTACGTGCTGTTCACGAACCGCGGCGGCGAGAAGAACGTGAAGCTGCTCGAGCGCCTGCTCGCGCTCCGCTCGGAGAAGGCGAAGATGCTCGGCTACAAGAGCTGGGCCGACTACGCCATCGAGCCGCGGATGGCGAAGACGAGCGGCGCCGTGCGCGGCTTCCTCGACCAGGTTCGGGCCGCGCTGAAGGAGCCCGCGAAGGCCGAGTTCGCCGAGCTCATGAAGGAGCACGTGCGGCTCGGGGGCAAGCCGCGCGACAAGCTGCCGCCGTCGGAGCGCTACTTCCTCGAAGACCGGGTCCGCGCGTCCAGGTACCAGTTCAACTCGCAGGCGCTCTCGGACTACCTCGAGATCGGCGCGGTGAGGCAGGGGCTCATGGACATCACCGCGCGGATGTACGGCCTGGAGTACAGGGAGGTCCCCGCGAACGCCTGGCACCCCGACGTGACCGCGTACGAGGTGCGCTCCGAGGGCAAGGTGATCGGAAAGTTCTACCTCGACCTCTACAGCAGGCCCGACAAGTACAAGCACGCGGCGATGTTCTCGGTGCGGACGGCGAAGCTGCTCGACGACGGGTCGTGGCAGACCCCGATCGCGGCGCTCGAGTGCAACTTCCCGAAGCCGGGGGCGCAGCCGGCGCTCATGTCCCACGAGGACGTGGTGACGTTCTTCCACGAGTTCGGGCACGTGCTGCACCACCTGCTGACGCGCTCGGAGCTCGCCTCCTACTCGGGGACGGCGACCGTGCGCGATTTCGTGGAAGCGCCGAGCCAGATGTTCGAGGAGTGGGCGTGGTCGCGCGACGTGCTCGATCTGTTCGCGAAGCACCACGCGACCGGCGAGAAGATCCCGGACGATCTGTTCCAGGCCATGACGCGCGCGCGGGGCTTCGGGCGAGCGCTCGCGACGCAGCGGCAGCTCACCCTCGCGTCGATCGATCTGGAGCTCCACGCGCGCGACCCGGGCTTCGACACGACCGTGGTCGTCGAACAAGCGCAGCGCGCGAACGAGTCGTTCGCCTTCGTGAAGGGGACGCACCTGCAGTCGAGCTTCGGGCACCTCATCACGTACGACGCGGGGTACTACGGCTACCAGTGGGCCCTCTCGCTCTCGCGCGATGTGCTCACCCGCTTCCAGCAGGAAGGCCTGCTGAACCCCGCGGTCGCGCGCGCCTTCCGCGACGAGGTGCTCGCCAAGGGGGGCGGCGTCGAAGCAGGAGATCTCGTCGCCCGCTTCCTCGGACGCCCGCCGAACCACGACGCGTACCTCGCCTACCTGCAGGGCAAGCGCTGAGCGCGCGAGGACGCGCGGCGCGCCGGCGCTGAGCGCGCGGCGGGCGCCACGGCTCGCTCGCGCGGCGAGCGCTAGGGCTGGATGGCGACGCCGAGCTCCTCGCGCAGGGCGTGGTGGGCGTCCGAGACGGTGAACGAGAGCAGGTCACCGATCTTCTCCTCCGCCGTCAGCACGCCCGGCACGTCCGCGCGCGACAGCGACGACGCCGCGACCGAGAGCTCGCCGGTCAAGAGGTAGCCGACGCGCGCAGCGCAGCGCTCCACCGAGCCAGCCCAGTGCGCGAGATCGAGCGGCGCGCGGATCTCGTAGAGCTCGAACACCGCCGCCTCCAGCGCGTCACGCTCGGGCTCCGTGAGCTCCTGGTCGAGCAGATGCATCAACGAGAGCACCGCGCCCTCGAGCTCGGCAGGAACGGGCTCCGAGGGGCGCGACAGCTTGACGGCCGCGGCCAGGCAAACGCCGAGCTCCTCGAGCGACGGGAAATGGAGGAGCAGCCGGTGCGGGCCGACGTGGTACGCGACGTGGCTGCCCACCAGGAACGCGAGCTCGGCGGCCGTCCGCCCGCGGAGCGCCTCGCCGCCGACGAGGACGCTCGGCTCGCCCACCGGCACCGCGGCGACCCCGATCTGCGCGTCCTTGAGGAAGTAGATCGCCGGCGTGGCGATCCCGAGACACCGGCTCGCCCACGCGAACAGGCGCACCACGCCCGCCGCGCTCCGCTCCGCGTCGGCGCGCGCGGCCGGATCGAGCCGGGGGAGCTTCTTCTCCCGCGCCCGCTGCGCGAGCCGGGCGCGGATCGCCGCGTCGGCGACCGACGCGAGGACCTCCTCGAGCGCGCGATCGCGATCTCCCGCGCGCAGGAGCTCCCACGCCCCGGCGCTCAAGCCGCGTTCGGGCTGGACCAGGCCCGCCGGCCGGTGCTCCTCGAAGAGGAAGCGCTCCCGCGCCTCCGCGGCGCCCAGGTACACGGCCACGCTCGCCGCGGCCCAGGCCTGATCGGTGCGCCGCAGCTTCTGGAACGTGTCGAACAGGTCGTGGAACACCTGGACGTTCCCCGGATCGAGCACCGCCGCCGCCTGGAGGTGCGCCGCCGCGCGCTCGAACCGGCCAGCGCTTCGCGCGAGCGACGCCGCGCTGAGCCGCCCCGCGACGTCGTCCGGCCGCTCGGCCACCGCGCCCTCGAACGCCTCCAGCGCGGAGCCGGGATCCTCGAGGTGATCGCGGAAGAGCAGGCCGAGGCGGCGGCACAGCTCCCAGACGACGTCGCTGCGCGTGCGCGGGTCGGCGATGCGCTGCGCGCGGTCGAGCATGCGCCGGTACGCGAGCTCCAGCTCGCCCCACTCCTGCCGCGCCGAGAGGAGGATCGCGATGAGCGCGAGCGGATCGAGCAGCGTGGGATCGGCGTCGAGCGCGCGCTCCAGCAGGTCGATGCCGGCCTGCTCCCGCGTGACCTCGGTCAACGTCGCGCGGGCCTCGCCCTGGATCGCCGCGCGCGCGAGCTCCAGGAGCGAGACCGCCCGCTGCCGCGGATCCTTCACGAGCTCGACGAGATCGCGGCGCGCGTCGATCGACGCCTGGACGTCGCCGGCCTCCTCGTAGAGCCGGCCCAGGCTGCGCAGCACGGAGGGCTCGCCGGGGCGGAGCTCCCGTGCCCGCTCCAGGAGCTCCCGCGCCCGGTCCGTGTCCCCGGCGATGATCTCCCAGCGCTCGGCGGACTGGACGAGCAGCCCGAGGCGGTCTGCGTCACCCTCGATCCGCGAGAGGAGCCGCTCCTCGGCGGTGCGCAGCCCGGCGAAGTCGCGCGCGGCGAGGTGCACCTCGACCAGCGCCTCGAGGGAAGGGCGGTGCTCGGGCGCAAGCGCGAGCGCCTTCTCGAAGCCCTCGATCGCCTCGCGGTGCCGCTCCTGACGCCACCTCACGTGCGCGATGCGCGCGTACACCGCCGCGCGCGCGTCCCGCTGCGCGGTGCCCACGAGCGCGAGCGCCTTCTTGTAGGCCGTGAGCGCTCCCTCCAGGTCCGACGCGGCGATGAGCGTGTCGCCGAGCGCGAGGTACTGGTCGACCGGGTTGTCCGGCGCCGGCGCGGGCGTGGTGGCGGCGTGCTCCCCGCCCGCGGCGTCGGGCGACGCGGTCGCGGGGTCCTCCGCCGGCACCTCGCCGGGGACGCCGCCGCGCGGGACGAGCACGAAGAACGAGCCCCGCCCCTGGCCGCGCGCGAAGCACGGGATGGCGCCGGCGAGCTCGGGGTTCTCCTGGACGCGGCGAACGATCGCGCCGGCGGTGAGGCCGCGCTCCGGCTCGGCCTCGTCGAGGTGCTCGACGAAGGCGCGGGTGAGCACCGACGGCAGGTCCGCGTCGAGCGAGCCGATCGGGTGGGCCGCGGCGAGCAGCTCGATGCCCGTCTCGGCGGACGCCACCGCCCGCTCCGCCGCGGCGACGACGGCGCGAGAGGTCGCGCCGGGGGCGTGATGGCACTCGACGACGAAGAGCACCTCGCCGCGCGCGCGATCGCGGAACACCGCGGCGACGTCGCTCAGCGCGTCGCCCACGCCCGGGTTCTCGGGGTCGAGGCAGAGGAAGAGCTCCCCGTCCGGCGACAGCGCGACCGCGCTCGAGGCGTAAAAGAGGAGCAAGGTGGACGCCTCGTCGCGAGCGGCCTCGTCGGCGTCGACCAGGGTCTGCCTCGTCGCCGTGAGCTCGTCGAACATCGCGTCGAGCTGCTCGGCGAGATCCCGGCCTGGATCCACGTCGATCACCCGGAAGCCCGCGTCGTCCAGCGAGAGGCGGGCCCGGATGAGATCACCGTCGAGCGAGCCGGGAGCCGGTCGTTGATCGCGGTGCAAGCTCGGCGTGGCGACGATCGCCAGGCGCATCAGCCCGCCCTCTCCTCGTTGCATGCGCGCATGTAGGCGAGCAATCTACCCAGGGCCGCGTCCGAAGCGAAGCGAGTTGCCATCCTGCGCGCAACTCCGCCGCAGTAAGGTCCCCCGCAGAGACATCACTCCGGGAGAGAGCACCCATGAGCAAAGGCAGGGGTCGTTGGTGGACGGAAGCGCCCGGCAGCTCCGGAAGAGCGCGCGTCGCGTGGATCGCGCTCGCGTTCGCGTTCGCATCGGGCTGCGGCAGCGTGTGCGATGAGGCCGCTGAACACACGGAGGAGTGCGGCTACCAGGGCGGCGGCGTCTCGAGCGAGGCGTCGTGCGAGGGCGACGTCCGGTGCGCCTCGGAGTGCGCCGCGGAGGTGCCCTGCGGCGCGTTCGACGGGACGGACGCGGCCGCGTTCGAGGAGTACATGCGCTGCCTCGACACGTGCTGAGCCGCCGCGGCGCTCAGCAGGCGGCCCGGACGAGCGCGGCGCCGTCGGCCGGCCGCTCGTCGTCGGGGCCGATGCACCGCAGCGACAGCTCCTTCCAGGCGGGCAGCCCCTCGACGCCGAGCGCCTCGAGGCGCACGAGGACGTCCTCGAGCACGCGGCCGTAGCCGTAGACGTCGTCGCGCGGGTCGCTCGCGCGGCCGGCGAGCCGCTCCGGGGAGACGTAGCCCGGGCTGCCGCCGGCCGACGGCGCGCCGCGGGGCCTGGCCAGACCGAAATCGCTGAGCACGGGCTCGCCGAGGTTGCGCAGCAGCACGTTGGCCGGCTTGACGTCGGCGTGGACGTAGCCGCGCTCGTGGATGCGGGCGAGCGCGCGCGCGAGCGGCCGCGCCCACCGCGCAACCGGCGCGAGCGCCGCCGCGTCCCCGGCGCGAAGCACGTCCCGGACCGAGCCGCGCGCGATCCACTCGAGCGCGATCCACCCCTCGTCGGGGTCCGCGTCGAACACCCGCACGACGCCGGGGCCCGCGAGCGCCGCGGCGAGCCGCGCCTCGCGGGTGACGTGCGTCCGGTCCCCGCCGCGCGCGTGGTAGACCTTGAACCCGAGGCGACGGCCGAGCACCTCGTCCTCGGCCTCGTAGACGACCCCGGCGCCGCCGCGCGCCACCTCGCGGAGCAGGCGGAACGGGGTCCTGGCCGCCGAGGGCGCGACCACCGTCACGTCCTCCACCCGCGCCGCCGCGGGCCGCTCCGCGCCGAGCGCCGCGCGCCAGCGCTGGTGGCGCTCGCGCGCGCCGGGCGCGCCGATCTCCCGGACGAGCACCCGCTCGATCGCGCCGATCGCGCGCGGGAGCTGCCCCAGCGAGGCGTACAGGTCGGCCGCGAGGACGAGCCCTTCGGTCGAGGACACCGGCCGCGCGCGCGACGCGCCCCCGCGCTCCCGTGACGCCGCCGCGCCCTCGAGCACCGAGAGCGCGCCCAGCTCGTCGCCCCGGGCCGCGAGGAGATCGGCGCACGCGACCCGGACCGGATCCGGGAGCACCCGCTCCTCCATCGCCGCGACGAGGTGCGCCACCGCCTCGGCTTCCCGCAGCGTGCCGCGCGCGCGCCGGAGGACCGCGATCACCTCGTCCGTCGAGGGTCCGTCCCGCGCCCCGGCGCTCCGGAGGCGCGCGACGTCATCGACGCCGTCCTTGCGCGCCGGGCGCGCCGCCGCGCGCGGGGGCGCCGACCCCCTCGTCGCCTGCGCCGGGTCCGCGCGCTCGTCCGCGTCCGGTGAGCCCGGCGCCGCCCCGCCGCCCGCGTCCACCGCCGCGCCGCCGCCGGGCGTGGCGACGCCGAGCCGCTCCTTGAGCCGCCGCCACAGGCTCACGCCGGCCCGCCCTCCGCGCCGCCGTCGCGCCGCGTCGCCGGCGCCTGGGCCCCGGCGGGGATCCGGAAGACCGGTGTCCCGCCGCGCGACGCGGCGATCGCGTCGCCGGCGCAGAGCTCGACGGACGGGGCGAGCTGGTAGTCGCCGAGGAACGGCGGCGGCGCCCCCGGCGGCGTCTTCAGCGCGACGAACGACGAGGCGCCGGCCCGCTCGTGCCGGATTCGCCACGGTCCGACCGGCAGGTCGCCGAGCGGCACCACGAAGCGCTCGCCCGCGAGCTCCACCACGCAGCCCTGCCCGGTCCCGGGCGCGATCGCGCACGGCACCTCCCCGCCGAGCAGGATCCGCACCCCGCGGCCCACCGGCAGCGCCGCGGTGAGCCGCGCGCCCGCGAGCGTCGTGCCGTTGCGCGTCCCGAGATCCTCGACCTCGATGCCGGACGGGCCGCGCCGGATCCGCGCGTGCGTCCTGCTGACCGCGCGGGACGCGACCACGAGGGTCGCCTCGCCGCGGCCGATCGTGACCTCGTCGCCGAGCGCGCAGCGCAGGAGGGCGCCGCCGAGCTCGATCGTGAGGAGCGGCCCCGTGAGGAGCCGCGCGCGGATCGCGCGCAGCGCGTCCGTCACCCGCTCGCCATCGCGGCTGCCCCCGAGCCACGCATCCGCCACCGCGATCGCCTCGCGGCGCTCCGCCACCCGGTCGAGGTCGGCGATCTTCCGCAGCGCCGCGGCGAGCTCACGCTGGTCCCGCTCGGCCGTCATCGAGGCGCGGAGACGCTCCTCGAGCCGGTCGATCGCGCCCGCGGCGGCCAGGACGCGCGCCTCCGACTCGCTGTCGCCGACCAGGGCGTACGCGTCCGCCGCGCGCTCGAGCTCGCCCGCCGCCTCGAGCTCGCGCGCGACCGCGAGCACCTCGCTCCGCATGGCGCTCGCGCCCCGGGCGCGCACCAGGTCGAACGCGAGCAGCGCCTTGCGCCCGAGCGCCGCCCGCCGGAGCTCGGGGCTCTCCGCCGTCCGGGAAGCCGTGGCGCAGAAGGCGATCCGCTTCTCGACGCTCCGCTCGGCGTCGGCGCGGAGGAGGAGGACCCGGGCCGCGTCGTCGGGCATGCCCGCCTCGACGTACAGCTCCACTGCCCCCGCGAGGTCGCCGGCGAGCTCCTTGGCCTCTGCCGCCCTGCGTCGGCTGTCCCCCCGCCTGAGCCCGAACCACTCAAAGAGACTCACGCAGCGCCATCCTCACCATCCGACATCCTACCCTTGATGCGCGTCCGCCCCAACCGCCAGCGTTGACTCTCCTCCTCGCTACCCGCAGGATTTGCGGCCTCGATGTCGACAACCAACCGCCTCGGCGAGCTGCTGGTCCGCGAAAAGCTCATCAGCCTCCAGCAGCTCAGGCAAGCCCAAGAAGAGCAGCGCAAGACCGGTCAGAACCTCGGCTACGCGCTCGCCAAGCTCGGGTACATCTCCGACGGGGAGATCACGAGCTTCCTCTCGACGCAGTACCGCGTCCCGGCCGTCGCCCTCGACGAGTACGAGATCGACGCGGAGGTCTCGCGCCTCGTCTCGCGGGAGGTCTGCGAGAAGCACAAGATCATCCCGATCTCCCGCTCGGGGACGGCGCTCGTCGTCGCGATGGCCGATCCGACGAACCTCCACGCCATCGACGACATCAAGTTCCTCACGGGCTTCAACGTCGAGCCCGTCGTCGCGTCGGAGACGGGCATCACCGAGGCGATCGAGCGCGCCTACAACGTCGGGCCCTCGTACGACGAGGTGCTGAGCGAGTTCGGCGAGGAGGAGGTCGGCTTCCAGGTCGAGGCCGACGACGTGAACGTCCTCGAGCTGGAGAAGGCCGCCGAGGGCGCCCCCGTGGTCCGGCTCGTCAACGCGATCCTCCTGAACGCCATCAAGAAGGGCGCGAGCGACATCCACGTCGAGCCGTACGAGAAGAAGCTCCGCGTGCGCTACCGCATCGACGGCGTGCTGATGGAGGAGATGCAGCCGCCGATCAAGCTGAAGAACGCGATCGCGAGCCGCCTCAAGATCATGAGCTCGCTCGACATCGCCGAGCGGCGGCTCCCGCAGGACGGCCGCATCAAGCTGAAGATGGGCAGGGGCCGGGAGATGGACTTCCGCGTCTCCGTGCTGCCGACGATCTGGGGCGAGAAGATCGTCCTCCGCCTGCTCGACAAGTCGAACCTCCAGCTCGACATGGCGAAGCTCGGCTTCGACCCGAAGCCGCTCGCGGACTTCAAGTGGGCGATCGGCCAGCCGTGGGGCATGGTCCTCGTCACCGGCCCGACCGGCTCCGGCAAGACGACGACGCTCTACTCGGCGCTCTCGGAGCTCAACCAGACCGGCTCGAACATCAGCACCGCCGAGGATCCCGTCGAGTACAACCTGCACGGCATCAACCAGGTGCAGATGCACGACGAGATCGGGCTGAACTTCGCGATGTCGCTGCGGTCCTTCCTCCGGCAGGACCCGGACATCATCATGGTCGGCGAGATCCGCGACTTCGAGACGGCCGAGATCGCCGTCAAGGCGGCGCTCACCGGCCACCTCGTGCTCTCGACGCTGCACACGAACGACGCGCCGTCGACGATCTCGCGCCTCCTCAACATGGGCGTGGAGCCGTTCCTCATCACAGCCAGCGTGAACCTCGTGCTCGCCCAGCGCCTCGCGCGCAAGATCTGCCCCGACTGCCGCGTCCCGCTGCGCGTGGACCCGAGGGTGCTCCTCGACTTCGGCTTCACCGAGCAGCAGGTCGCGCGCGCGGACCTCGTGCGCGGCGCGGGCTGCAAGACGTGCAACGGCTCGGGCTACAAGGGTCGCGTCGCGCTCTACGAGGTCATGCGCTTCACGGACGCGCTGAAGGAGATGGTCCTCCAGGGCGCGTCCACGGCCGAGCTCAAGGCCGCGGCCATCAAGGGCGGGATGCTGACCCTCCGGATGAGCGGGATCGAGAAGGTGCTCGCGGGCGTCACCACGACCGAGGAGGTCGGCCGCGTGACGATGGGGGACTGAGCGCATGACGACCGAGCTCGTCGGACAGCAGGAGGGCCTCCGGTACACGCTCCAGCAGCTCCTCCGCGCGATGGTGGAGAAGGGCGCGAGCGACATGCACATCACGAGCGGCACGCCGCCGCTCCTGCGCATCGACGGCACCGTCGTGCCGCTGAAGCTCCCGCCGCTCATGCCGAGCGACACGAAGCAGCTCTGCTACTCGGTGCTGAGCGAGGAGCAGGTCGCGCAGTTCGAGCAGCGCAACGAGCTCGATCTGTCGTTCGGCATGAAGGGGCTCGCCCGCTTCCGCGCCAACATCTACATGCAGCGCGGCGCCGTCGCGGCCGCCTTCCGGCAGATCCCCTTCCGGATCATGAACTTCGACGAGCTCGGCCTGCCGCCGATCGTGCTCGACATCGCCTCCAAGCCCCGCGGCCTCGTGCTCGTGACCGGCCCGACCGGCTCGGGCAAGACGACGACGCTCGCGAGCATCATCGACAAGATCAACTCCGAGCAGCGGCTCCACATCCTCACGATCGAGGATCCGATCGAGTACCTGCACCCGCACAAGCTCTCGCTGGTGAACCAGCGCGAGATCGGCTCCGACACGGCGTCGTTCAAGGACGCCCTGCGCTACGCCCTTCGTCAGGATCCGGACGTGGTGCTGGTCGGCGAGATGCGCGACCTCGAGACCGTCGAGTCGGCGCTGACGATCGCCGAGACCGGCCACCTCGTGTTCGCCACGCTCCACACGAACTCGGCGATCTCGACGATCAACCGCATCATCGACGTCTTTCCGCCGCACCAGCAGTCGCAGGTGCGCCAGCAGCTCTCGTTCACGCTCGTCGCCGTGATGACCCAGCTCCTCCTGCCGCGCGCGAACGGGCCGGGGCGCGTCATGGCGATGGAGGTCATGATCCCGAACGCGGCGATCCGGAACCTCATCCGCGAGGACAAGCTCCACCAGATCTACTCGCAGATGCAGATGGGCCAGGCTGGCAGCGGGATGCAGACGATGGCCCAGTCGCTCGTGTCGCTCTACCAGCGCCGGATGATCACGCTGGAGGAGGCGTTCGCCGCCGCCGCGGACGGAGACGAGATCCGGGCGATGCTCGAGCCCCGCCAGGCGATGAGCTCGCGGAGCAACCTCGCGAAGCAGCCCTGATCGAGGCCCCCTGCCCTTCGGTTCACCCTGCACGCTCGACCCGCCCTGGGGCTCACCGCGCGGCGCCCTCCCGGACGACGCGATCGCCCGCAGAGCCCGCCCAGGTGCCCGGAAAACCCCAGCGAAATTGGGGCTGTGGAGAGGGGGCTCCACACTTTTTTGACATCTACCCAACCGTTCAGTAGGTTCCGCCCGATGCAGGGGCTCACCGAGCGACAACAGCAGGTGCTTCACTATATCCGGCAGTCGATCAGCGAGCGCGGGTACCCGCCGACGCTGCGCGAGATCGGCGCGCATATGGGGATCCGTTCGACGAACGGGGTGAACGATCACCTCCGGGCGCTCGAGCGCAAGGGCTACCTCACGCGCGAGGACATGAAGTCGCGTGCCCTCCGCCCGCGCGACCTGGACGGCGGCGGCGCGAACGGTGGCGCCGAGCTCCGCAGCGCGCTCGTGGGCGGCGGCAACGACGCTCCTGCGAATGACCAGGAGGACGACCTCGTCGAGATCGCCGTCGTCGGCCGCATCGCCGCGGGTCTGCCGATCCTGGCCGAGGAGCATGTCCTCGATACGGTCCGGATCGAGCGGACGCTCGTGCGCGGCGGGCGCGAGGTGTTCGGCCTGCGCGTCACGGGCGACTCGATGATCGAGGCGGGCATCTTCAGCGGCGACTACATCTTCGTGCGCCGGCAGCTGACCGCGCAGCGCGGCGACATCGTGGTCGCGCTGATCGGCGACGAGGCGACCGTGAAGTACTTCTTCCCCGAGAAGGACTACGTGCGCTTCCAGCCCGCGAACGCGGCGATGGCGCCGATCCTGGTCCGGGCCAGCGACTTCAAGCCGGCGATGCTCCTCGGCGTGGTCGTCGGCGTCTACCGGAAGCTCTAACCTCCGTTTCCCTTCCCCGAGCCGGTTGACGCGCGCCGAGCGCCCTTGGTAGCGTCGCGACGACCGGGCAGACGGTCCAAGGGGCCCGCTCCAGAAAGAACTGCGATCGTGACGACGCACGGGCGGCGATTCGGGACATGGATTTCAGGCGCGGGCATGGTGCTCGCGGCGGCTCTCACGAGCGGCTGCGGCGGTGCCATCTACGCGTTCACCGCGAACTCGGCCTCGAGCAAGCTCGAGACGGCGGAGGCGCTCGGCGCGGCGAAGTACGCGCCGTACGAGTACTACACCGCGCGAGAGCACCTCTGGAAGGCGCGCGAGGAGGCCGCGGCCGCCGACTACGGCGACGCGATCGACTTCGCTGACGTCGCGGAGGAGTACGCGGACAAGGCGATCACCCTGTCGAAGCAGGCGCACGAGGGCGCGGGTCGATGAGCATTCGAATGACGCGCCGTTCCTCGCGCCGCGCTCGTCGCGCCGGCCTCGTCGCCGTCGTGGCGTTCGCGGGGTCCGCCCTCTCGTGCGCGCAGGTGCCGGTGATGCGCGGCGACATCGAGGCGCTGAGCACCATCGCGAAGCAGGCGGAGCGCAACGGCGCGCTCCGCTGCGCGCCGCGCGAGCTCGCGATGGCGAAGTCGCACCTCTCGTTCGCCACGGTCGAGCTCGACCAGGGCTTCTTCGCCCGCGCGAAGGAGCACCTCGACATCGCGAAGGCGAACACGCACGCCGCGTACGACCTGTCGCCGCCGCAGAAGTGCGCCGAGCGCGGGTTCATCGAGGAGGCGCCGCCGCCCAAGCCCGGCGACTGCGATGGCGACGGGCTGCTCGATCCGCAGGACAAGAAGTGCCCCTGCGACGCCGAGACCTGGAACGGCTTCCAGGACGACGACGGCTGCCCGGACGACCCGGACACGGACGGCGACGGCCTCACCGACAGCAAGGACAGCTGCGTGCTCCTGCCGGAGGACAAGGACGGCTACCTCGACGAGGACGGCTGCCCCGAGCTCGACAACGATCTCGATACCGTCGCGGACCTGAACGACAAGGACAGCACGGGCAGGAACTGCGCGAACGATCCGGAGGATCCGGACGGCTACGAGGACGCCGACGGCTGCCCCGAGCCGGACAACGACCAGGACACGGTGGTCGATCTCGAGGACCAGTGCCCGAACGAGCCGGGCGTGGTCGGCGGGGACAAGCCGGGCTGCCCGAAGAAGCCGAGCCTGGTCATCGTCACCGAGAAGGAGATCAAGATCACGCAGCAGATCCACTTCGAGTTCGACAGGGACAAGATCCGGCCCGAGAGCTTCCCGATCCTCGACGCCGTGGTGGAGGTCCTCCAGCAGAACCCGAAGATCAAGATCGAGATCCAGGGGCACACGGACAACAAGGGCGCCGCGGCGTACAACAAGAAGCTGTCGGATCGGCGCGCTGCGTCGGTGAAGAAGTACCTGGTGGCCAAGGGGATCGAAGAGTCCCGGCTGACGTCCGTGGGGTACGGGATGGAGCGGCCGATCGTGCCGAACACGTCCGATCAGAACCGCGCTCTGAACCGGCGCGTGCAGTTCGTCCGCACGGAGGCGGCCCCGGCCCCCGCGCAGTAGTCAAGCATCCGCGAACAGGCCGCCCGGGCGTGCCGCGGTACGCCCGATCTCGACCGCGCAGTCCTGGAGCCGCCCGCGGCTCCGCTCCTGACAGCAAGAGCCCGTCCCCAGCACTTCCTGGAGGTCTGAACCCGTGTTGTTTCGCCGTTCACGCCGCGCTCATCTCGCCTTCGCTCTGACGTCGCTGTTCGTCCTCGGCGCGCCGGCCGCGGCCAGCGCCGCCGGCGAAAAGGACGCGGAGGCGATGAAGCTGCACAACCAGGCGATGGACGAGGACTATCTCTCCGTCGAGTTCGACAAGGCGGAGAAGAAGCTCAGAGACGCCCTGAAGCGGTGCGAGAAGAACGCGTGCACGAGGCCGGTGGTCGGCAAGCTGCACATCGCGCTCGGCACGGTCTACGGCGGCGGCGGCAAGCTCGACCAGGCGAGAGCGGAGTTCGTGCTGGCGCTCCAGGCCGACCCGAAGGCGGCGCTCATCGACGCGCTGACGACGACCGAGCTGGCCCAGGCGTTCAAGGAGGCCCAGAAGGACGTGCAGTCCGGCGCCGGGAAGCCGGCCGCGGAGGACACGCCCGGCGCGAGCGGCGGGAAGCCGGCCAAGCAGGCGGCGGGCGACGTCCCGCACACGCCGGTGGCCGAGCAGGCGGTGAACACGCCGGTGCCGGTCTATGTCGAGATCCCGGAGGAGATCGACGCGGCCAAGGCGACGCTGCGGTACAGGCCGTTCGGCTCGCCGAAGTGGAAGTCGCTGGAGATGCCGCGCCTCGGGGACGGCTTCGGCGCCGAGATCCCGTGCGAGGATGTCACGACGACCGGCGACGTCCGGTATTTCGTGATCCTGAGGGATGAGGCGGGCGATCCGGTGGGCACGGCCGGCTCGATGCAGGCGCCTCACCGGGTGCCGATCAGAAACGAGATCGAGACGGCGCCCTCGTTGCCCGGCCAGGAGCCGCCGCAGCGGTGCGCCGCGAAGGAGGACTGCCCGCCTGGCCTGCCGGGCTGCCCCGAGGCCGGCGGCAAGCGCGGGGACAAGGGCTGGGGCTCGACCTGCGAGGAGACGGTGGAGTGCCAGTCCGGGCTCGTCTGCATGAACGGGACCTGCGAGCAGGGCGACGAGGGTGGTCGCGCCTCGGCGGGGTCGGGCAAGGGCAATCGCAACGTGATCGGCCTCTGGGGGGAGCTCGACCTTCTCCTCGTGCGCGGCACGGATTACGTGTGCTCTGGCAGCGACGCCGCCTACGCCTGCTTCTATCCGGGCACCGACGGCAAGCAGTTCTACGGCGAGCCGGCCGATCTCCCGGGCACGAATGGGGTCAAGGGGGGTCTGAGCCCCGCGGGCGGTCGCGTGATGCTGTCGTACGACCGCCAGATCTTCGCGGATCTGCCGTTGCTGGTGGGAGCACGGCTCGGGTTCGCCTTCGGCGGCTCGCCTTCGTCCACGAACGAGCCGCCGGCGTGGACGGGAGACGAGAAGCAGAACCCGCATCTCCAGGCGCTCAGCTTCCTGCCGATCCACGGGGAGCTTCGCGCCACGTATTTTTTCCTGGGAGATCGCATTGTCGAGAAAGGCGGATTTCGCCCCTATGCCTTCCTGTCGCCGATCGGCCTTGCCCAGGTGAACGCCTCGGTGCCGGTGGACGTGTGCGACCGCCGCAACGAGGACGGATCGCTGCAGGACGGCAACGGCAGCAACCGGTGCCCGACGGACACGCGTTTCGTCGAGGACCTCGACGCCTTCCAGATCACGGGTCGGAACTTCTCGGGCTTCGGCGCTGGTGTGGTCTACGGCATCACCCCGAACCTGGGTGTGTCTGCCGAGGTGAAGGTCATGCTGATGTGGCCCACCCTGGGCCTCGTCTTCGCACCGACCATCGGCCCCGTCTTCGCCCTCTAGCCCCCGCCGTCCCCCTCCAGCACGCCCGGCTCCCTCCCCGCGGCAGCGCGATGCGCCCGCGCAGGAGACGAGCCCAGTCCGGCGTTCTCGACGCGCATGGCCGTCGAGCGCGCCTGTCCCCCATCTCTCCCCGCCACCACCCCTCCAGCGGTCGGCAGCGCGAGGCGCGCCCGCACAGGAGACGGGCCCAGATCGGCGTTTTCGGCGCGGAGGCGTACTCTCGTACGCCGAGCACCGAAAACGTCGAGATGGGCCCGTCTCCGCAGCGGGCGCCCCTCGCGCTAGAGGTCGAAGCGTTCGGAGCCGAGCAACTGGTAGAGCGCGTAGAGCGCGCCGGCGTCGTGGTGCTCGAAGCGGACGCCCGCGCGCGCTGGACGCCCCGCCGCCCCGCGGCGGATCCAGGCGATGCGGCCGCGGAGGCTCAGCGGATCCCACAGGTTCGGCGTGGCGACCTCGAGCATCACGGGCGCCTCGCGATCGAGGAGCTCCGACGCGAGCTGAGCCTCGGACAGCTCGATGCCGGCGCCGCCGAGACCGAGATCGCGGATGCGCACCCCGTGCTCCTCGATGGACTGCCGATCGCGCAGCGTCGCCCCAAGATCGACGCGTCGCCTCGCGTGAACGCGAAAGTGGTCCCGGACAGCCATCCCGGCGCATTCTCCAGTCGGCGCGAACATATCACGACAGACGCGCGCGGAAGCTCGTATCACCGCGCCCTCCATCGCGGGACGCGTGCGCGCTCGTGCGCGAGCGCTCGCGCACGAACAGCGTGCTCGCCCGGTGAAGCCCAAGGCTGCGTTCGGTAAAGCGACCGTCACGTGTTACCCTTTGGGCTTCGCGGCGAACCTTGGGTAACATGCGGACCACATCCGCAGGAGCGAGTCGCGAAGTAGACCGGAGTTCTACCCTGATGGCCCAGGACACACGCAAAGATCCGCGAGCGAGAGTGCTGCAGATGACCGTGCGCTACAAGAGCGCCACGGTCGACGAGTTCATCGAGCACCACTCGCATGACGTGAGCCGGGGCGGCATCTTCATCAAGACGCCGTCGCCCTTCCCCGCTGGCACGCTGCTCAAGTTCGAGATCCGGCTGCAGGACGAGCAGGCCGTCATCGCCGGCGTCGGTCGCGTCGTGTGGAAGCGCGAGCCCGCGCAGGCGAGCGACGTGCACCCGTCCGGCATGGGCGTGAAGTTCATCAAGATCGATGAGAAGTCCAAGGCCGTGATCACCCGGCTCGTCGACGCGCAGCAGGGCGCCGGGTCGGCGTTCGAGGCGGGCATCACCGACCGCTCCGATCTGGGCGACGAGGCGCAGGAGCCCGTGGCGGCGCCCGCCCCCGCGCCCGCGCCGCAGGCGGAGCCCGCGGCCGCAAAGGCCGCGCAGGTGAAGCGGGCGTCGACGATGCTCGGGCTGGGCGCGATCGGGGCGAGCCCGAAGGGCGACGCGGGCAAGAGCGAGGCGATGAAGAAGGGCGACCTCGTCGAGGCGGGAGGCAGCTTCTTCCCGCAGACGAACCCCGAGAAGGAGATGCCGCCGCCCGACGAGCGGACGATGATGAAGCAGGCGGCCGAGCTGCTGAAGCAGGCGCTCGCGGAGGCCGGCGGGTCGCTGGAAGAGATCGGCGCGTCCAAGGAGCCGCTCATCGCCACGCCGCCGAAGAAGGTCGAACCCGAGCCCGCGCCGGCGCCGAAGGAGGAGCGGGTGAAGCCGCTGGCCGAGCCGGCGGCCATGCCGGTCGCGGCGGTCGCCCAGCTGGCGAACGAGCGGGAAGCGCGGGAGGACGTGCCCGCAGCCGAGGCGAGGCCGGCGAAGGTCGCGGCAGCCAAGAGGCAGGCGGAGGTGGCGCCCGTCGAGGAGCCGCCCGCCAGGCCTGCGCGCCAGGAAGCCAGGGCGGTCGAGGAGCCGGCCAAGACGAAGCCGGCGGCGGCCGCGGCGAAGCCGAAGGACGAGAAGGCGGTCGCCGCGAAGGCCGCAGCGACGGGCAAGGCCCCGCTTGCGCAGGAAGAGGAGAGCAGCGGCACCGGGCGGCTGCTCACGATCCTGCTGGTCGCGGCGGCGCTCTGCGGTGCGCTCTGGCTCGTCTTCGGGCAGAGCGACCCCAAGCCGGCCGCGCCCACGCCGGCCGCGCCGACCACGCCGGAGCAGCCCGCGGCGGCGCCGGAGGAGAAGCCTCAGCCGACCCAGACCGCGCCCGCGGCGACGGACACGGCCCCGCCGGCCGCGACAACGACGGCCACGGCGACCGCGACCGCGACCGTCGAGGCGCCGAAGGCGACGGCCGAGCCCGTGGCGCCCACCACGGCAACGGCGGAGCCCGCAGCGCCCACGGCGACGGCGGAGCCCGCAGCGCCGAAGGCGACGGCCGAGCCGGCAGCGCCGAAGGCGACGGCCGAGCCGGCAGCGCCCAAGCCGGCGACGCCGAGGCCGAGGCCGGCGGCCCCCAGGCCGCCGAAGAACGACGATCCCTACGGTTGATGGCCAGGGCACACGTTCCCAGCGGGAGAGGTCGCTGCGATGAGCGGCTCGGGAAGTCACGCCGGTGAGTCAGGGTTGAACCGCCCCAAGACGGCCGCCTCGCTGGCCGCGCTCGGCCTGCTGGCCGCGACGGCCCTCGTCTGCGGCGCGGTCGTGCTGCGGAACCCCGCGGACGTGGCGACGCTCGAGCGGGGCGCCGTCGTGACGCGGAGGCCTGCGGCGCCCGCCGCGCTGAGCAGCGGCGAGCGCGTCAAGCCGCCGTCGCCCGAGCCCACGACGACCGCATCCGCGGAGCCCGAGGTTCCCGCCAAGGCGGAGCCCGCCCGCGCGCAGCCCGAGGAGATCGAGGGCGCCTTGGCCGGGGGTAGCGCCGCGCTCGGCGCGCTCGCGCAGCGGTATCCGGAGGATCCGGCGGTCCTCCGGCCGCTCGCGCTCGCGCAGGGGCGCGAAAAGGCGGTAGCGGCCGCGCTGGTCACGGCGAAGCGGCTGTTCGAGATCGCTCCCGCGGAGGCCGGGAATGACGAGCTCAAGCAGCTCCTCCTGAGGGTCGCCAACGGCCCCCCGGACGTCGCCCTCACGGCGCTCGACCTGATGGCCAAGCACATGGGGAGCCGCGGTCCCGACCTGCTCTACGAGGTGATGACCGCGCCGAAGTTCGGCGACTGGATCAGGGACAACGCGAGCCGGCTGATGCTCGACAGCAGCGTGCGGCAACTCGCGACGCCCGCGCTGCTCGTCGCCGACGACCTGCGCCGGCTCACGGACTGCCCCACCAGGGCGCTGATCGCCAGGGCACGCGAGGAGGGCGATGTCCGCTCGCTGCACTACATCAAGTATTATCTCACCCCGCAACGCTGCGGGTCCCGGCGTCGCTGCATCAAATGTGGCTCCGTCGCCAAGGAGCTGCGCGCGGCGGCCAGCGTCATCGAGAAGCGCAAGAACGAGAAGCCGGCAGCTGCCCCGCCTGCGGCGAGCGCTGCGCCCTGAGGTCCCCCCCTCGGCAGCAAGCCCACGTCGCCGCTGCGTGAGGCGCGGACCTCGCCTCGCCGCTGCACACGGCCACCTCGACGCTGGCCTGGCCTCCGCTCTCACGGCCCGGAACCGCTGCACGTCGTGCGGCGGCGGGCATCACGCCGTCGCGTCCGAACAGGACTTCAGACGTCGACTCAGCTGCGTAACGTCTGACGGCACCGGCACGGCCACACGGGTGGCACGAGGCAACGGATCAGCTCGCCAGGAACGGGAATCGGGGTGGGCGCAGCAGGACTTGAACCTGCGACTTCGTCCGTGTGAAGGACGCACTCTACCGCTGAGTTATGCGCCCGATTCCAGCCGGTTGTCACCCGGCCGTTTCGGAAAGACGTGGCGCTTTTAACCCAGACATCGGCGTTCGACAAGAACAACTCGCTGTCGATGTCGAATTCTTCATGAGACCCCAGAAAACCGGGCCGCCGTGAGCCCTGCAGGCCGGTCTGACCGCCTCCGCCGGAGGCTCGACCGCCCGGGTGACCTCGCGCCCCAGCCCCTGGAAGGGGTGGATCAGACAGGCGACCACGTCGCGCACCTCCCGGTGGCGGCCTCGAGCGGGCAGGCCGGTGACGCAGCCCGTCAGTCCAGCGACGCGACGGCCCGCCGGAGCGCGGCGAGGCCCGCTTCGATGTGGTCCTCGTCGCACGCATAGGAAAACCGGAGGTAGCCAGGCGCCCCGAAGGGGGTGCCAGCGACCGACGCCACGTGCGCCTGCTCCAGCATCCAGGTCGCCACGTCCTCGTCGCCCGCGAGCGTCTTCCCCTGGAACGAGCGGCCGCAGAGGCCGCGCACGTCCGCGAACGCGTAGAACGCGCCCTCCGGCATCCGGCAACGTATCCCCGGGATCGCGTTGAGCCCCTCGACCATCAGCGAGCGCCGCCGGGCAAAGGCCGCGCGCATCGCGAACACCGCGTCGCGAGGCCCGTTCAGCGCCGCGACGGCGGCGGCCTGCGAGACGGCCGCCGCGCTCGTGGTGCTCTGACCCTGGACCACGTCGAGCGCCCGCGCGACCTCGGTCGGCGCGATGCTCCAGCCGATGCGCCAGCCCGTCATCGCGAACGTCTTGCTGACGCCGTCGACGACGATCACGCGCGGCGCGAGGTCCTCGGCGAGGGCCGGGAGCGACGCGTGCTGGAACCCGTCGTAGGTGAGGTCGGCATAGATCTCGTCCACGATGATCCAGCAGTCGTGGCGCCGCAGCACGCCGAGGAGCGGGCGCAGGTGCTCCTCCGCGTACGCCGAGCCGGTCGGGTTCGAGGGCGTGCACAGGACGATCGCCTTCACCCGTGGAGACAGCGCGGCCTGCAGCGCCTCCGCCGTGAGCCGGAAGCCCGCCTCCTCGGTGGTCCCGACGATGACCGGCGTGGCGCCGACCAGGCGCACCTGCTCGGGGTAGCTCACCCAGTACGGCGCCGGGATGACGACCTCGTCGCCCGGCTCGAACAGCGCGGCGGCGAGGTTGAACAGCGCGTGCTTCGCGCCGCAGCTCACGGTGATCTGGCTCGGCAGCGGGCGCCAGCCGCGGTGCTGCTCCGTCGACGCGCAGATCGCCGACTTCAGCTCGGGCGTGCCGGACACGGCCGTGTAATGGGTGGCGCCCGCGTCCAGCGCCGCCTTCGCCGCGCTGCGGATATGCTCGGGCGTGTCGAAGTCCGGCTCGCCCACGCTGAAGGAGTAGACCCTGTGCCCCTCGGCGCGCAGACGCGCAGCCCTCGCCGCCATGGCGAGCGTTGCGCTCGGCGCGACGGCCGAGAGACGGTCAGCGAGCTTCCTCGGCATCGAGACAATGAGGAATAAAGGGGGGCCCGGGACGACGCAAGGCACTAGCGCCCGGCGGTTGCGCAGGCGGCCCGGATGTGCCTTGCCCCGCGCGGGCCGCTGCCCTGCGCCTCGATCGTCGGGGAGCCCTGGGACGGGCGCGGCGCTCGCCGCCGGCCAGCCCGGCGCTCCGGAGCCGGCCCGCGCTCTAGGGCGAGGGCGACTGCGTGGCGCCGCCGACCTGGACCGCGGGCTTCTGCTCGTCCTGCTTGATCGAGTAGCGCACCAGCGCGCGGAGCACGTCGTTGCGCTGCACGTTTCCGAGCAGGCTCTTCATGTCCTCGTAGATCGACGGATCGACCAGGAGCGCGCCCAGCGTCCCCTTGCCCGCCCTCATGTCGTGCACGATCGCCCGAAGATCGCCCGTCATCGCCGTCACGTTGGCGAGCGCCTCGGCGCCGTCACCCTTGCCCCCGTAGAGGGCGTCGTGCGCGAGGCTGTCGCTCTCGCGGATGCCACGCAGCGTCAGGGCGACCTCGTCCGCGGCGTTCCCGAACTGCTGGATCTGCTTC
Organism: Sorangium sp. So ce406; assembly: GCF_051474675.1. NCBI lineage: Bacteria > Pseudomonadati > Myxococcota > Polyangiales > Polyangiaceae > Sorangium > Sorangium sp. So ce406. The sequence goes on from NZ_CP150340.1 coordinate 6,361,748, forward strand.
TGCGGGCCGTCGCCATAGATGACGTCGTGCGCGAACCCCGGCCCCTCCTTGACGCGGGAGACGACCCCCCGCACCTCGCGCAGCGTGCCCGCGAGCTCCGTGCTCACGCGGTCGAGGCTCGCCAGGGTGCGCGAGATGCGCTCGGCCTCCTCGGGGTCGGTCAGGAAGCGGTGCGGGTAGCCATCCCCCTCCGTCACCTGCTTCATCAGCGTGTTCGCCGAGGCGACCGTCTCGCGGAGATCCTTGTGCAGCTTCTCGTCGGCGATGTTCTCCGAGACCTTCTGGATGTTGTCCAGCGTCGCCTCGGCCTTCTCGGCCATGCCGGTCACCTTGCCCATCACGTCGGTCGGCACCTCGCCCGGGATGTGGCTGCCCGGGGGGGCCGACTCCTGGCTCTCCCCCTTCGTGATCTCGAGCATCTTGTCGCCGAGCAGGCCCTTGTTCGCGATCTGGGCCCTGCTGTCGGTCCGGATCCGGCTCGCCTCGCTCTCGACGACCTCGAGCTTCACGTAGATCTTCGAGTCCTTCGGGTCGGGGCCGTAGCCGACCTCGGCGACATGGCCGATATCGATGCCGCCCATGCGGATGGGCGCGCCCGGCTTCAGCCCCTGCACGTCGGCGAAGCTCGTCCCGAACTCGACCGAGGAGTCGAAGAGCCGTCGCTCATCGCCTATCAGGAAAATGACTACGGCGGACAGTACAAGCCCCGCCAGCACAAAGAGTCCGACCTTCAGATCGCGCGCTCTGCCCATGCAGAAGGGCATCTTGCGCTATCTCGGGAGGATCGTCACGCGCCGAGAAGCGTCTGGACGTCTTCGTTCACCGGGGCGGTCCCGGTAATGAAATCGGCGACACGAGGATCTTTGGACGCGCGGAAGTCCTCCGGCGTGCCCGTCGCGATGACCTCGCCTCGGTAGATCATCGCCATCCGATCCGAGATCGAGAACGCGCTCTTCATGTCGTGCGTCACCACGATGCTGGTGACGTTGAGCGCCCCCTTGAGCCCCTTGATGAGGTGGTTGATGCGCTCGGTGTTGATCGGATCGAGGCCGGTCGTCGGCTCATCGTAGAGGATCACCTCGGGCTGCACGGCGATGGCGCGGGCGAGGCCGACGCGCTTCTTCATGCCGCCGGAGAGATCTCCCGGGCGCATCTGCTCGATGCCAGGCAGGCCGACGAGCGACAGCGCCCAGTGCACCCGCTCGGCGATCTGCGCCTCGGTCATCTCCTTGCGGTAGTGCTCGTGAAGGCCGTAGGCGACGTTCTCGCCGACCGAGGTCGAGTCGAACAGGGCGCCACCCTGGAAGAGCATCGCGATGCGTTGACGCACCCCGGCGATGCGCGCCTCGCTCACGGTCGTGATCTCTTCACCGTGGAACTGGATACTTCCATCGTCAACGTCAAGCAGGCGGATGAGCAGCTTGAGCATGACGCTCTTGCCGACGCCCGAACCACCCATGACGGTGATCGTCTCGCCCGGATACACCTCGAGGTTCAGGTCGCGGTAGATGACCTTCGGCCCGAAGGCCTTGCGCACATGCGAGAACCGGATCAGCGGCTCAGCCACGCGCGAACGCTAGCACGCCGCCCGGGCCCGCCGCGAACGCTCAGTCGGCCGATGCGATGTGCTCGATCCTGATCTCGACGGCGTCCCCGCCGCGCCACGCGTCGCGCCGGAGGCGGCCCACCACGTCGACGCGCCCGCCGGCGAGCCGGGACGCGAGCTCACCCAGCTCGAACCCGAAGCACGCGATCTCGCGGCGGGCGACGGTGAGCTCCAGCTTGAGGTGGCCCTTCAGGTTCCTCGCCGAGCGCACGGCCGCGCCCGCCACGAGGACGTGGGCGGCGCGGTTCCCCTCGCCGCACGGCTCGAGCCGCTCCAGGTCGCGCGCCACGGCCGCCGGGTCGTCGCGGTCGTCGAGCCGGGCGTGGGCGGTCGCGAGCCCCACGGCGCCCGGGAGGTCCAGCTCACGGAAGGCGTCGCACCACGCCGCCCGGAGCGCCTCGACGCGATCGGCGCGCACCTCGACGCCGGCCGCCGCCTGGTGGCCGCCGAAGCCGACGAGCTCGGCGCTGCAGCGGACGAGCGCGTCGTGGAGTCGCGCGCCGGACGGCCCGCGCACGGAGCCGCGTCCCTTCACGCCCTCGAGGGCGATGACGATCGTGGGCTTGCCGAAGCGCGCCGTGAGCCTGCCCGCGACGATGCCGACCACGCCGGGGTGAAAGCCCTGCCGCGCGATGACGATCGCCGGATCGCGATCGAAGCCGGCGCGCTCGATCTCGGCGAGCGCGGACGTGAGCATCTCGTCCTGGATGGCCCGCCGCTTCATCTGCGCCTGCTCGACCGTCGCCGCGAGCGCCGAGGCGGTCACGCTGTCCTGCGCGAGCAGGAGCTCCAGCGAGATGTCGGGGTCACCGAGCCGGCCGGGCGCGTTGAGGCGCGGCGCGATGCGGAAAGCGACGTCCTCGGCGGAGGCGCCGCGCCCGAGGTCGAGGTTGGCGAGCGCCGCGAGCGCGCGGAGCCCGGGACGGGGCCCGGTCTGGAGCACGCCGAGGCCGGCGCGCACGAGCGCGCGGTTGTCGCCGGTCAGCGGCGCGACGTCGGCGACGGTGCCGATGGCCACGAGGTCGAGGTAGGGGCGGAGGTCGAGCGAGGAGCCGAGCTTCTTGCGCACGGCGGCCAGCAACGAGAGCGCGAGCCCGCACGACGCGAGCCCCTTGTACGGGAAGCCGCAGTCGGCGCGGTGCGGGTTCAGGAACGCGATCGCGGGGAGCGGATCCGCCGGCACGAGGTGGTGGTCGATGACGACGCAGTCGATGCCGGCGGCGCGCGCGGCGGCGAGCCGCTCGTGGTCGCTGGAGCCGCAGTCGCACGTGATGAGCAGCGTGGGGCAGGCGCGCATCACGCGCTCCAGCGCGGGCGCCGAGAGGCCGTAGCTGCCCTCGGCGCGCGTCGCGAGGAGCGGCACCACCTGGCCGGACATGGCGCGCAGCGCGCCGGTCATGATCGCCGTCGCGGTGATCCCGTCGCAGTCGTAGTCGCCGAAGACCGCGATCCGCTCGCCGGCGCGCACGGCGCGCGCGATCCGCTCGGCGCTCGCCTCGCGGTCGGCCATCGCGTCGGGAGAGGTGAGGTGCGAGAGCCGAGGATCGAGGAAGCGCCGGGTCGCGTCGTCCGGAGCGCGGCCGGCCCGGTGCAGGATGTCCGCCACCGTGATCGAGAGGCCGAGCTCGCGGGCCATCGCGAGCGCCTCGGCCGACGCCTCGCCCGGATCGGCGATGCGCTCGGCGCAGGGCGCGCCCGCGCCGCCTCGCGCGGCGGGCGTCGGCGCCTCGCGCTCGGCGAGCTCTTTCCAGGCCTCCGTGGCCGTGCTCGTCATCGCAGGAACGGGTACACCGACGCCACGGAGGCGTCTACGGCCTGGGGTCGGGCATCGCGAGCGAGCGCGACCACGACGCCGGGCGAGGCGCTCAGACGACCGCGTCGGCGCGCTTCTGCGCGCGCACGCGGCTCACCTTCTTGCGCTTGGCGCCGTTCGAGCCGAAGAACCGGCGATCGATCCACTCGGTGAGCGGCGCGGCGACGTAGATGGAGGAGTAAGTGCCGACGACGATGCCGACCACGAGCGTGAAGGCGAAGTCCCTGATCACGCCCGTCCCGTAGAAGAGGAACATGACGAGCGACAGAAACGTCGTGAACGACACGAGGATCGTGCGGCCGAGCATCTCGGAGAGCGAGAAGTTGATGACGGCCGCGAAGCTCATGTCGCGGTGCTTCGCCAGGTTCTCGCGGATACGGTCGTAGACGACGACCGTATCCGTGATCGAGTAGCCGACGATCGTGAGCAGCGCGGCGACGGTGGAGAGCGTGATCTCGCGCTGCGTGATCACCATGGCGCCGAGCGCGATGCCCACGTCGTGGACCAGCGCGAGGATGCCGCCCGGCGCGAACCGGATGTCGAACCGGAACGCGATGTACGCCATGATGAAGAAGATCGTGATGAGGACGCTCTTGATGGCCGCGTCGCGGAGCTGCGCGCCGGCCTTCGGCCCGATCCACTCGACCCGGAGCGCCTGGTCGGGCACCTTGTCCGCGCCGAGGTGCTGCCGGAGGCCGTCCATGAGCTGGTCGCCCTTGGACTTCAGGTGGATCTCGACCTTGTGGTCGCGCTCGCTGACGATCAGCGGGTTGTTCGCGCCGGGCCTGATGTCGACCCCCTCGATGCCCTCGAGCTGCTTCTTGATCCCCTCCAGGTCGGGCGCGGCGTCATAGCGGGCGGAGATCTTGTCGCCGCCGGGGCTGAACTTGACCTCGGTCGCGCGCACCGCCGGCGGACAGCGATCCTCCGGGACGGGGACGTTCTCGGGCGGCAGGCACATCCGATCGCGCAGCGTCGCCTTCTGCTGCTCCGTCAGGGCGGAGACCTCGTGCACCCGGATGAGGTAGCGGTTCGGGTTGGCTTGATCCGCGACGGACACGACGTCCGGCGAGTCGAAGCCCGACTTGGTGACGGCCTCGCGGACCTCGGCGCTCGAGACCTCGCCCTTGAAGGCGACCTCGACCTCGGTGCCCCCCTTGAAATCGGTCCCGAGCTTCGGTCCCGGCACGATGAACGAGATGATCGACAGGATGAGCAGCACGCCGCTGAGCCCGATGAAGAGCCAGCGCTTGCTCATGAAGTCGAACTGACGGCCAGGTTTGATGAGTTCCATCGTCGTGTCCCACTCTCGGAGCGCCGCGCCCGCGGTCTCCCTCAGAAAGCCGGAGATCCGCGCTCGCGGCCTCCCTCAGGACGCGGAGCCCCGCGCCCGCGTCTACCTCAGCCGAGCGAGAGCTTCTTGACCTTCCGGCCGCGGACCGCCCAGTCGAACATCAGGCGGGTGCACACGACCCCCGTGAACAGGCTGATGGCGATCCCGACGATCAGCGTGATCGCGAAGCCCTTGATGGGGCCCGTGCCGTACTGCGCGAGGATGAGCCCCGAAATCAGCGTCGTCACGTGGCCGTCGAGGATGGCGCTGAACGCCTTGTCGTAGCCGACGTCGACCGCCGCCCGGGGGCTCTTGCCGTTCCGGAGCTCCTCGCGGATGCGCTCGTTGATCAGCACGTTGGCGTCGACCGCGATGCCCATGGTGAGCACCAGGCCGGCGATGCCGGGCAGCGTCATCGACGCGCCGAACATCGCGAGCACGGCGATCTGCAGGATGAGGTTGAAGATGACGGCGACGTCCGCGATGAGCCCGGCGCGGCTGTAGATCACCACCATGAACACGACCACGAGCACCCCGCTCGCGATCGCGCCCTTCATGCTCTGCTGGATGGCGTCCTTGCCCAGCGACGGGCCGATGCGCTGCTCGTTCGACGGGGAGATCGGGGCCGGCAGCGCGCCCGACCGGAGCACCAGCTCGAGCTTGCGCGCGTCCTGGAGCTGCTGATCCGGGTTCTGCGAGCCCATCGTGATCTGCGCGCGGCCGCCGCCGATCTTCGTCTGGATGACCGGCGCGCTCTCGACCTTCTCGTCGAGGATGATCGCGAACCGCCGCTTGATGTTCCTGCCGGTGATGTCCTCGAACCGGTCGGCGCCGAGCGGGGTGAACTCCATCGACACGTACCAGCCGCCGAGGCCGCCCTCGCTCTGGTCGGGCAGCGCCTGGGCGTCGCGCACCATGTCGCCCGTGATCTCGGCCTTGCTGAAGAGGAAGTACGTCCGCCAGCCGATCTCTTCGATGACGTCCTTCTCCTCGTTGTACTCGAACAGCTTGCCGTAGCCGACCTCGTTGTCGGGCGGGACCTGGAGCGTCCCGACCCACTCGCGCAGCCGCTTCAGCGTGTCGCGCATCTCCTCGTGCTCTGCGCGCACCATGCGGGCGAAGTGGACCGGCTTGGTCTTCCCGGGGCCGACCGGCGCGTTCTCGATCGAGAACGTCAGCCCCTTCGGGAGGTCCTCCTCCTTGGCGCTCCTGGCGATCGGCTCGAAGAAGTCCTGGTCGTCATCGACCATCTTGAACTCGAGGCGCGCCGTCTGGCTGATGATCTCGCGGATCGTGTTGAAGGCGTTCTCGTCATCGCCGGGGACCTCGATGATGACGTCCTCGTCGCGCGTCGAGACGCTCGCCTCCTTGAGGCCGAGGCCGTCGACGCGGCGGAGCACCGTCTCCTTGGCCTGCGTCACCGCCCGCTCGCGGATGCCGCTCGACACCTCGTCGCGGATCCGGAACCGCGCGACGTTGCGGTCCGCCGACCGCTGGAGCTGCAGCTCGCTCAGGAACTTCGAGAGGAACTCGTCGTTGATCTTCGCGGAGTCCGCCGGGTCGTTGAAGGTGATGACGATCGTGTCGGTCTGCTCGCGCGACTTCTCGATGCGGAGCTTCGTCTGGAGCTTCTGCATCTCCTCGATCGTCGGCGGCTTGTCGCCCTGGGTGAACCCGAACGACCTCGCGAGCGCCCCGCGCAGGTCGTCGTAGTACCGGTCGCGCTTGTCGCTGATCGCCTCGTCGACGTCGACCGTGTAGACGAGCCGGAGGCCGCCCTTCAGGTCGAGCCCGCGCACCAGGCGGAACGGGATGTTCGAGGTGAGAAAGCGGCTGAAGCCGAGCTCCCCGCGCTGCGCCCTGGTCTGCTGCTCCGACAGCTCCTCGGACGACAGACCCGAGTGGTCGGGGCGGCCGTGCCGCTCGTCGTGGTAGGTCGGGTAGATGCAGAGCGCCGAGCCGAGCGCGAGGAACAGCACGAAGCCCGTCTTCGCCCGCCACGCGAAGTCGATCCACGGGCCGGCGCAGAACAGCGCCCACGGCACCATCAGCCCGAACGTCGCGAGGGCCCAGAACACGTGGTAGTGGGCCGCGATCGCGGCGGCGCCCGCGGCGAGCGCCGCCCAGGTGAAGACGCCGCGCCGCGGACGGCTGAGCCACGCGCCGAGGAGGCACAGGCCGGCGACGCCGGCGAACCCGTACTGGAAGATGTTTAGGAGCATGGAGTGTGGCGCCGCGGGGGGCGGTAAAAAGCTTCCTGTTGGGCCGAGCGCCGGCCTACGACTTCTTGTCCTTCGCCGGTTCCTTCGCCTTGTCGGCGACCTTGGCGTCTGCCGCCGCGACCTCGCCCGGGTCCGGGCCCTGGATCGCGCTCTTCAGGATCTGCACGTTCACGCCGGGGGCGATCTCCAGCTTGACCCTCGGTGAGTTCGGGCTGAGGTCGGTGATCCTGCCGAGGATCCCGGACTGGGTGTAGACCCGGTCGCCCACCTTGAGGCTCGATTCGAGCTGCTTCTGCTTCTTGTTCTGGCTCCGCGTCATCACGAAGATGAGCAGCAACGGCAGCGCCAGGATGAGGAACGAGAAGGCCCCCCCGCCGAACGGCCCAGGCGGCGCCTCCCCTCCGGACGGCGGCGGCGACGGTTGACCTTCGACCGGCGCTGCGGGCGCGTTGCCCGCGCGCCCGGGGGCGGCGTTCGGCTGGAACCAGTTTGAGCTTGCCAAGGTGACGCGTCTCTCCGGGACCCGACGGGGCTCGCCCGCAAATTGCGGGCCTCTCCCAACCCCCCGGGGCCCGCCTCCATACCCAGGATCCAAGGGTCGCGCAAGGAGCTAGGCGGGCAGCCTCACCCGGACACTCCAGGAATCCAGCGTCGCGGGCGTTTCCGCTCCTGCTCTGTCGCGCCCTGCGCCGCCGGAACGCCGCGGGTCCAGCGAGGGAGCGCCGCGGCGCGGCGTCAGCCGTCGCTGCCGAAGACCATGTGCCGGCGGGCCCGCTCTCCGCTCGCGATCTCCGCGAGCGAGAGGCGCACGTCGCGCTCGGTGATCGTGCCGTCGATCGTCGCGAACGTCGCGGAGATGATCGGCGGGATGCGCCCGACACCGGGGAAGCCAGGGGCCCACGTGAGCGCGTCCGCGAACGCGGCCTTCACCCCGGCGGCGACGGGCCCGTACGGGGCGAGCGGCACGTCGAGCGGCTCGAGGACCACGACGGCCCTGGCCCGCCCGAGGGTCTTCACCACCTCCGCGCCGAAGAACGGGCGGAGCGCGCGCACGCCCACGAGGCCGACGCGCCGGCCCTGCGCGCGGAGGCTGCGCACGACCTCGCGGGCCGCCGGGAAGGCGCAGCCCACCACGACCATGATCTCCTCCGCGTCGACGGTGTCGACGCGCTCGATGACGCCGAGCGGCCTGCCGGTCAGCGCGCAGAGCTCCCGCATGGCGCTGGTGAGCGCGAACGGCACGCGCGCGCAGAAGCTCCGCTCGGCCCGCTTGCGCACGACGCCGCGGCCCTGCGGGCGAGGGCCCCCGTCGCCGTCGCTCTCGCCGGGCGCCGCGTCGATGAAGGTCGGCGCGGTCCGCTCCGCGCCGAGGAAGCGGGCGGCGAGCTCCCGCGCGCCGCCGAGGCCGGACACGTCCGACGGCAGCGCGTCGACCAGGTGCAGGAACGGCGTCTCGCTGTCCTCGGCGGCGCGCCGCGCCACGAGCGCCATGTCGGCGGCCTCCTGGTTGCTCCACGTGACCAGCACCCCCGCGCCGACGTCGAGCGCCGGCGCGAGCTCGTCGCGCCCCACGGCGAGCCCGCCGCGCCGCTCGATGACGTGCACCGTGAGCGGCGTCCGCACCGCCGCCGCCTCGCCGAGCGCGGCGAGGGCCCCCACGAGCTCGTGAGCGCCCAGCACGACGCTCGCCCGCTGCCCGGCGCGGGTGCGCGCCGCGGCGCCGCGGATGGCCTCGGTGGCGCTCGCGGCGCGCTCGATCGGCAGATCACCGGGCACCGCCGCGTGGGCGGCGAAGAGCGCTCCCCCCGCGGCCACCTCGACCACCGCGATCACCGCCGCCGGATCCGGCGGCGAGCCCAGACCGTCAGGTCCTGCCATCCAGCCGTTCGTCACCCGAGCCGCATCCGAGGTCAAGCGCGAGCGCGCTCGGATCGCGCGCGACGACCGGCCTGAAGTGGCGCGGCGATCACGACGCCCGTCTCTGGACGTAAGGGTCATCGGCGCGAATCGGTGGTTCGGCGTGGCTCAGGCAACCCGAGAGGTGCGCTGAACGGCCCTGCGCCGCGCTCGACAACGGCGCGCAGCGCAGGGCGTCGGCTGGCGCCGCGCGCAGCCCCCCCATGGCCCTGGGCGGCCGCTCGCTCGAGCTCGGGCATTCCGGGCGGGGGACGTCAGGCAGCACCGGCGAGGGCGCCGTGCCGGCGGCACCGATGGCTGCTGCCGCGCGTGCCTCCGCGCTCAAAACGCGGTCGCGAGAAAATGATCGCTTGACGGACTCGTACGCCCTTGATAGGAGGCGCTCTCCGTTTCGTCGGCCTCGTGCCGAGCGAGCGGGACATAGGCGCGTAGCTCAGTGGTAGAGCACTACCTTGACACGGTAGGGGTCGCCGGTTCGAAACCGGCCGCGCCTACAAATCAGCAGGAGACTTAGCCTGCGAGGTTTCATGGCCCTCGATCAGACAGCCCAGGCCGCCTCGGCGGCCCGCACCACGGTGCGCGAGGCTCTCGCCGACGACATCGCCAAGGACCGCACTGTCATCGGCGCCCGCGTCAACGGGCGCCTCCTCGATCTCCACACTCCCATCCTCCGCGACGAGGCGACCCGGATCGAGCCGGTCCGGACGACCGATCCGGACGGCCTGCGCATCATCCGGCACTCGACGGCGCACATCATGGCCGACGCCGTGCAGCGCCTGTTTCCGGGCACGAAGGTCACGATCGGACCCGCCATCGAGGCGGGCTTCTATTACGACTTCGACAAGCCGAGCGGCCCCTTCACGGACGAGGATCTCGCCAAGATCGAGGCGAAGATGCGCGAGATCATCGCCGCGGGCCGCCCGTTCCGGCGCGACGTGGTGAACCGCGAGGCGGCGCACGAGCTCTTCGCGCAGATGGGCGAGACGTACAAGCGCGAGCTCATCGACGCGATCCCGCCGGGCGAGGACGTCTCGCTCTACCGTCACAGCGACGGCGAGCGCGAGTGGGTCGATCTCTGCGAGGGGCCGCACGTGCCGGACGCCTCGGTGCTCCAGGCCGTCAAGCTGGTCAGCGTGGCGGGCGCGTACTGGCGCGGCGACGAGCGCAACCCGATGCTCCAGCGCATCTACGGCACGGCGTTCCCGAGCCAGGCGGCGCTCGACGAGCACCTCAAGCTCCTCGCGGAGGCGAAGGAGCGCGACCACAGGAAGCTCGGGAAAGAGCTCGAGCTCTTCATGTTCCACGAGTACGCGCCGGCGATGCCGTTCCTCCTGCCGCGCGGCGCGCATGTCTACAACGCGCTCGTCCAGTACATGCGCGACCTCTACGTCGACTACGGTTACGAGGAGGTCATCACCCCGCAGATCTTCGACAAGCGGCTGTTCGACACGAGCGGTCACCTGCCGAACTACCGCGAGAACATGTATCTGCCGGTCACGGCGGAGCACCTGGATGCGATGCGGCTCGCGCTCCGGCTCGGCGTCTCCCCGGGGGAGGCGGACGCGGCGGCGTACAAGGAAGCGGACACGAAGCGCGACGCGGCCGTCTTAGAGCAGCTCGCCGAGCTCGAGCGGCTCGCGCAGAAGCCGATGAACTGCCCGAGCCATTGCCTCATCTTCGGGCAGCGGCGGCGCAGCTACCGCGAGCTGCCGTGGCGGCTCGCAGACTTCGGGCGGCTCCACCGGTACGAGCGCGGCGGCGTCGTCCACGGGCTCGCCCGGGTGCGGAGCTTCTGCCAGGACGACGCGCACATCTTCTGCGCGCCGGAGCAGATGCACGGCGAGATCCAGGCGTTCCTGCGCCTCCTGCTCGAGGTGTACGCGGCGTTCCGGTTCGCCAGGATCGACATCAAGCTGGCGACCCGGCCCAAGAAGCGCATCGGCACCGACGCGCAGTGGGACGCCGCCGAGGGGGCGCTCGCGGACGCGCTGAAGCAGGCGGGCCTCCCCTTCGAGTACGCGCCCGAGGAGGGCGCGTTCTACGGCCCGAAGCTCGAGTTCCACGTCGAGGACGCGCTGCGCCGGAGCTGGCAGCTCGGCACCATCCAGGTGGACTACGCGCTGCCCGACCGGTTCGAGCTCGAGTACACCGGCGCCGACGGGGCCGCCCATCGCCCCGTGATGCTCCACCGGGCGATCCTCGGCTCGCTCGAGCGGTTCTTCTCGGTGTACCTCGAGCACATCGGGGGCGCTTTCCCGGCCTGGCTCGCCCCGGAGCAAGCGATCATCGTGACGGTCAGCGAGAAGCAGGCCGCCTACGCCGAGGAGGTGGTCGCCCATCTCCGGAGCCGCGGGCTCCGGGCGAGGGCCGACCTCGGCTCCGACAAGCTCGGCGCCAAGATCCGGGCGGCGCGGTTGACGCGCGTCCCGTACGTGGTCGTCGTCGGCGACAAGGAGGCCGAGGCCCGCAAGGTCGCCCCCCGGTCGCGCGACCTGAACAAGGACCTCGGGGCGATGCCGCTCGAGGAGTTCGCCGACCGGCTCGCCGCGGAGTCGAGGCCCCCTCGCCTCGCCGTGAGCTCATCGAGTTCGTGACCTGCCGTTCCGTCCGGATCCTCCCGCCGGCAGGCCCCTCCCCCACCCCCGTCGAGCCCGGTTGCCCCGGGCTCCGGAACGCCCGTGCGCCGCAGCGGCTGTCGTGCTTGCTGCCGTTGCCTGCGGCGCGGAGTCAGGCGACATTGGCATGGTGATGGTCGCCGCGACCAGGTTCGGTCGCGCAGCGGCGGTCCGTCGCTTTCAGGATCACAGAACACAAGGAGGCAGGGAAATATCACATGGCGATGAGACGCTTCGACCCCCGGCAGGCCCAGCGGGGGCCGCAGATCCGCATCAACCAGCGCATCCGCGTCCCGGAGATCCGCGTCATCGGCGATGACGGCGAGATGCTCGGCATCATGCAGACCCACGAGGCGCTGCGCCGGGCACAGGAGAAGGGGCTGGATCTCGTCGAGGTCAACCCGAAGGCGGATCCTCCGGTCTGCAAGATCCTCGACTTCGGCAAGTACAAGTACGACGAGAAGAAGAAGGCCCGCGAGGCGAAGCGCAAGCAGAGTGTGGTGGAGATCAAGGAGATCAAGCTCCGTCCCAAGACGGACGATCACGATCTCGAGTTCAAGACCAGGGCTGCGCACCGGTTCCTCGGCGCCGGTCACAAGGTGAAGTTCACCGTGCGCTTCCGCGGCCGCGAGATCACGCACCCGGAGAAGGCGCAGGAGCAGCTCGACTGGATCGTCCAGCACTGCGAGGAGATCGCGAACGTCGAGGTGCGCCCGATGATGGAGCAGCGCACGATGACGCTGATGATGGCGCCCAAGCCCGCGATCCTGCAGAAGGTCGCGCAGGCCCGCGCCGCCGCCGAGAAGGCCCGCCAGAAGGCGCTCCAGGAGGGACGCGCCGCTCCGGCGACGGCCGACGCGGAGGACGAGGAGATCGAGAAGCTCGAGAGGCAGCTCGAAGAGCAGGACGACGACGACGACGACGACGAGGCCGAGGGGAACGCGTAAAGCGCCCGGCGAGAGCGCGCCACGACGCTTGCGGCGCCTGCAGCGCGGCGCGGGCGGCGGTGCGCGCCCGCCGCGGCGTCAGCGCGCGCCCGTCACGGCGTCGGTGCGCGCCCGTCACGGCGTCGGTGCGCGCCCGCCGCGGCGTCAGTGCGGAATCAGACCGCCGAACCACGCGCCCGCGGCGAGGACCGCCAGCGCGGCGAGGATCAGCACGGCCTTCACGGCGCCGCCCCCTGCCGGAGGGAGCGGCCCCGGGTCCAGGTCGCGCGGGGGCGCCACGGCGAGCGGCGCCAGCGCCGGCAAGGGCGGCGCAGCGCGCTGGAGCCCGGGCGCGTGCTGTGGGGAGGCCAGGGTCGTCTCGGGCTTCCTCACGAAGGGCTGCTCGGCGAGCGGCGGCGGTGTGAGCGGCGGCGGTGTGAGCGGCGGCGGTGTGAGGGCGAAAGGCGGCGGCTCCGCGGGCCTGGGCGGAGGAGCTGCCGGCAGCGTCGGGGGCGGGGCGAGCAGCTCGGGCTCCTCGAGCGCGGCCAGGTTGCCCGCCTCGACCGACACCGCGGCCAGGGACCGCCGCATGAGGTCCTCTCCAGGCGCCGAGATCTTGATCTCGTCGGCCCACTTCCCGATGTCCTCGAAGGCCGAGATCTTGAGCGGCTCGTTCAGCCGTGCGGTGCTCGGCGCCGCCTTGTCGTCCGGGATCGACGTGAACTCGAGCAGGGTCTCTTCGATGAGCCTGTCGATGAACGACGCCTTCTCCGACGCGGGGGCGCGCCTCCGGAGCGCCATGGCGCTGCGGACGTGCTCGGCGATGTCGTAGGCGCTGACCGGCCGGCCGAATCTGTAGAGGAAGTTCGTCAGATCGCGGCCGAACTCGCGCGCCGAGGCGTAGCGATCGCCCGGCTCGCGGGCGAGCGAGCGGGCGATGATGCGATCGAGCTCGGGGGGAACGGCCTTGTTGATCGTGGAGAGCGGCGGGATCTGCGCCTGCTGCACGAGCTTGACGGTCTGGTAGTCGGTGTCGCCGAGGAAGAGCCGCTTCCCGGCGAGCATCTCCCAGAGGATGGCGCCCACCGCGAAGATGTCGGTGCGGTGATCGACCTCCAGGCCCTGCGCTGCCTCGGGCGAGAGGTAGCTGAACTTGCCCTTGATGATCCCTGCCTCGCTCTTCTCGAGCTGGCTCGTCGCCTTGGCGAGGCCGAAGTCGACGATCTTCACCTCGCCGTATTTCGTGATGAGCACGTTCGGGGGTGACATGTCCCGGTGCACGATCTTGAGCGGGTGCCCGTCGGCCGCCTTGAGCTCGTGGGCGTACGTGAGCCCCTCGCAGAGCTTCGCCGTGATGAACACCGCGGACTCGACCGGGAGCGTGCGGCCCGCCTTGCGCATCGACTCGAGGACGGCCTTCAGGTCGGCGCCGTCCACGTACTCCATCACGATGAAGTACGCGTTGTCGCCGACGCCGATGTCGAACACCTGCGCGACGTTGGAGTGGGAGAGGTGCGCAGACAGCCGCGCCTCGTCGAGGAACATCGCGATGAAGCGCTTCTTCTCGCTGAGGTGCGGGAGCACGCGCTTGATCGCGACCTGCTTCTTGAACCCCTCGATCCCCGCGCTCTCCGCGAGGAAGACCTCGGCCATGCCGCCCGAAGCGAGCCGCTCGACGACCCGATAGCGCTGCTGCTGGTGGGCTTCCGTCATGCTCCGCCTAGTACATCACGTCCCACGCTGTGCGCGGAAACAACCGGCTCTTCCCCCCGGCGCCCTGCGCGCGACGCGCAGGCGTGCGCTCTGTTACGAGCGCGTTCGACGTCCAGAGGACGCGCTCTCGACGCGGGCAGCGACGAGGACGGGCGTCCGGACGCGACGCGGGGCTCAGCCCGTGAGCGCGCTCCTCGCGAACGAGCGAGGCGCAGGCGTGAGCGGCACCGCCACGGCGCGCGGGCGGCTCCTCGGCGCGACCAGGGCGCGCTGGCGCGGCGTCAGATCGAGCTGCGCGGCGGCGCGCTGGCGGCGATCGTCGAGCTCCGCGGCGAGCATGTCCTTCACCATGTCGAGCAGCTCCGGGAAGCCCGAGAGGCGCAGCCCGACGTCGTTCGTCCAGAGGATCACCTCGAGCTCGCCGTCAGGCGCCCTCGCCTCCGGATCCCAGGCGAACACGGTCTCGGCCGCCGCGTCGATCCCGAACGGGACGAGCGCGCTCCGCGCGCCGTAGCGGCCGCGCACCGTCGTCGGCACGGCGTCGCGACCGCCTGCGCCGCGCGCCTCCTCGCTCTCGCAGTGCTCGAGCACCATCCGGCCGACATCCATGTACGAGCCGCGCGCGAGCGCGCGCACCCCGAGCAAGCTGGCGCCCTCGAAGAGCTGCGGCCAGCCGTCGTGGCGCGCGAGCAGCTCCCGGTAGCTCGGCGGCAGCGGCATCCCGAGGCGACGCTCGACGCCGGCGATCGCCGCTTCGGACGCTCCCGCCGGCGGCGCGATCGGCATCCCTCGCCGCGGATCCATCCGCGCGAGCTCCAGCTTGAGCGCGCGGATGCTGTGCATCGACTCGAGCCACTTCATGCGCGCGACCCTACGCGCCCGGCGGCCGAAGGAGCAAAAAACGCGCGACGCCCGGCGCCGCGACGCGGCCGCGGCCCGTGGAGCGCGGGTGCTTGACAGTCATTTGCGCTGGCGGCACGGTGCTTGCGTGGCCGACCTGGGGTCCTGGGCATCGCTTCGCACCGCGCGCACCGCCTTCGTGGTGGCGGGCGTCACGTTCGTGTTCGTGTCGCTCGCGACCGCGTGCCTCGACTACGCGGGCGAGGAGCTGTTCGATCAGTGCGACACGCCCGCGGCGCCGCTGCCCGGCTCGGGATCCGGGTCGGGCGCGATCGTCGACGCAGGCGCGCCCGGCGCGGATCAACCGGACTGCGGCGCGCCGACGCACGCGCCCGGATCGGGCTCCGGCTCGGGCTCGTGAGGGAGGAGCGGCGCGACGCGGTCGCCCTCGCCGCGCTCACCGCCGCCGCGCTCGCCTCCCGCCTGCTGTTCCGCATCGACCACGACGAGGACATCGACGCGCTGCGGTTCGCGCTCGGCGTGGAGCGCTTCGACGTGGCCGAGCTCCGCCCGCACGCGCCGTACTACCCCGCGTTCATCGCGGCGGCGAAGGGGGCCGCGCTGCTCGGCGCGACGCCGCGCGCCGCGCTGAGCCTCGTCAGCGCCGTGTCGGGCGCGGCCACCGTCGCCTTCACGGCGCTGCTCGCGCGCGCCGTCGCCGGGCGGCGCGCCGCGGTGTTCGCCGGCGTGCTCGCGCTCGCCTCGCCGTTCCTGTGGCTCTCTTCCGAGAAGCTCCTCAGCGACATGACCGGCGCCGCGGTGACGACCGCGGCGCTCTGGCTGTGCGCGCGCGCCCGGCGCCTCGGCCGCACAGCGGGCGCCACGTCCGCCGCGCGGCCCGGGGCCGATCCGCCCGACGCGCAGCCCGAGGCCGATCCGCTCGACGCGCGCGCCGCGCGTCTGCGCACGGGCGCCC
Source organism: Sorangium sp. So ce406 (assembly GCF_051474675.1). Lineage (NCBI taxonomy): Bacteria > Pseudomonadati > Myxococcota > Polyangiales > Polyangiaceae > Sorangium > Sorangium sp. So ce406. Next base: position 6,377,709 of record NZ_CP150340.1, read on the forward strand.
TCGTGCTGCTCGGCGTGGGGCTCGGCGTGCGGCTCTCGTACTTCCCGTTCGCGCTCGCCTGCCTCGCCGCCATCGCCCGCGCCGAGGGCGGCCGCGCCGCGTGGCTCGCGCGCGGCCGCGACCTCGCGACCGGCGTGCTCCTGTGGCTCGTGCCGCTCGTGCTGATCGCGACGCCGCGCGACCTCGTCGCGACGACGTGGGTCCAGGGGCTCGGGCACTTCACCCGCTGGGGAGGCACGGCGATCACCGTCTCGTCGCCGCTCGATCGCCTCCACGGCGTGGTCTGGGGCCTCTGGGCCAACGGCCTCGGCGGAGCGTGGCCGGACGCCCCGGCGGCGCGGTGGCTCGGCGCGCCGCTCCTGATCGCGCTCCTCATCGCCGCGGCGTGCCGCGCCGCGCCCCTCGGCCGCGCGGCGCGCGCGGCGCGCGATCAGCCCGAGCTCTGGGCCTCCGCGCTCGCCTACTTCGTGTGGGCGCTCCTCGGGCAGAACATCGCCTACAAGCCGCGGCACTGGCTGCCGCTCGTCCCGCTCCTCCTCGTCGCCCTCGCCGCCGGCGCGGCGTCGCTCGTGCCTGCCGCCCCGGCCGCGGCGCGCGCGGCGCGCCTGCTCGCGATCCGCGCCGCTGCGCCCGCCGTCCTCGTCGCGGCGGTCGCGGCGCAGTGGTTCGCGGACGGGCTCTCCCTCGCGCGCCAGCACCAGGCGCCCTCACCGGCGGCCGCGATCGTGGGCTTCCTGCGCGACGCCGACGCCGAGCAGCGGCCCGTGCTCACGCGCGACCTCGACCGGATGATCCTGGAGGGCGCGCCGGGCCGGCGGCCGGTGCGCGTCCGCAGCGACGCCGCGCTGGTCCGTGCCGTCGAGCAAGCCGGCCCCGCCGGCGCGCTCATCACCAGCGAGGCGCTCTCCCGGGAGGCGCGTGACGCGCTCGCCGGCCGCGGCTACGCGATCTCGATCCGCTTCGCGCGCCCGCGCTCGCGCTACGTCGACGCGCTCTGGAGCGATCTCGCCCTGCTCGAGGCGGCGCCCTCGGCGCCTCCGGCCGATCAGGCGCAGCCGCGCCCGCCGCGCGACGCGACCGCGCGCTGAGAACGAGGTTGACCTCCGTTTTCAGGGGCGCGAAGACTCGCGCCCTGCCGAGCGCCTCATCGAGCGACCGGTCTTCGTCCATGAAAGCGACCTCGTCCTTGCGGCCTCGCCCTGCGGGTGTCGCCCTCAGCGCGCTGCTGCTGTCCCTTGCCGCCGCCACGCCAGCCGCCGCGCAGCCTGCGGCGGCACCTCAGCCTGCGGCGGCACCTCAGCCCGCAACAGCCCCTCAGCCTGCGGCGGCACCTCAGCCTGCGGCGGCACCTCAGCCCGCGGCGGCACCTCAGCCCGCGGCGGCACCTCAGCCCGCGGCGACCCCGCAAGCCGCGGCGGCTCCGGAACCCGCGGCACCTCAGCCCGCGACAGCCCCTCAGCCCGCTGCGGATGGCCCGGTCCTCGATCTCCCCCCCGAGCACGCCACGCCGCCGCCCGAGGAGGCGTCGAAGCCCGCCGTCGGCCTGGGCGCCGGACGGGCGCCGGAGCACGAGCTCGCGCGCGGCCTGACCGAGCAGCGGTTCCGGAGCGCCGCGGCGAGCACCAGCAGCACGTCCATCGGCGGCTACGGCGAGGTGCAGGTCCGCGGCACCACGACGGGCCGCGAGGGGGAGCGCGCGTGGGTCGCCGACATCCCCCGGCTCGTGCTCTTCGTGGCGCACGAGTTCACGAGCGACATCCGGTCCTACGTCGAGCTCGAGGTGGAGCACTCGCTGTCCTGCGCGAGCTGCCCCGGCGCCGCGGAGCTCGAGCAGGCCTACCTCGAGTGGAACGTCGCCGGCCGCACCCTCGGGCTGCGCGCCGGCCTCGTGCTCGTCCCGATGGGGATCATCAACCAGTGGCACGAGCCGCCCGTGTTCCACGGCGTGGTCCGGCCCAAGGTGGAGACCGTCGTCATCCCCTCGACGTGGCGCGAGATCGCGATCGGCGCCTTCGGCCAGCCGCTCGACTGGCTGCGCTTCGAGGCGTACGCGATGACCGGCCTCGATCCGCTCGGCTTCCGCGCCGGCGGCCTCGCTGGCGGGCGGCAGAGCGGCGGGCTCGCCCGCGCCAACGCGTGGGCAGGCGTCGCCCGCGTCGAGGCCGAGCCGCTGCTCGGCGTGATCGCCGGCGCCTCCGTGTACGCGAGCGACGCGGGACCGAACGGCGACGGCAAATTCTTCCTTCGTGACGGCACACCGGTCGACCTCACGATCCCGGTCATCGGCTGGTCGCTCGACGCGCGCTGGCGCAGGAGCGGCATCGAGGCGCGGGCGCTGTTCGCCCAGTGGCACGTCCCCGAGGCGCGCGCCCTCATGGTCTCGTTCAACGCGAGCGGCGCGCCCAACTTCATCGACCCCACGAGCCCCATCGGCAGCCGGATCCGCGGCGGCTACGTCGAGGCCGCCTACGACGTGCTCCGCCCGCTCGGCCTCGGCCACGAGCTGCTGCCGTTCGCGCGCCTCGAGGCGTACGACACGCAGTCCGCGGTGCCCGAGGGCTTCGCGGCGAACGCGTCGTACGGCGTCCGCGAGCTCACGCTCGGCGCCTCGTACCGGCCGACCCAGGGCGTCGTGCTGAAGGCCGACTACCAGCTGCGCGACCGCACGCTGGGGTTCGACCAGACGCAGCTCAACGTCGGGCTCGGGTTCATGTACTGAGCGCACGGGCCGAGGGCACGCCATGTCACTCCGCCCAGACGACGCGGGGCCCGAGCGCCTCGTCGTCGGCGCCGGCATCTCCGGCCTGTACGCCGCGCTGCTGCTCGCGCGCGCCGGCCGACGCGTGCGCCTCCTGGAGCGCGCGGCGCGCCCCGGCGGGCTCGCGGGCGCCGAGGTGTTCCGCGGGCTGCCGTGCGATCTCGGCTCGCACCGGCTCCACCCGGCCGCGCTCGAGCAGCCGCTCTTCCGCGAGGTGCACGCGCGCGCGCCGTTCCTCACGCGCCCGCGGCGCGGGGTGCTCGTGCTCGGCGAGCGCCACGTCCCCTACCCTCCGAGCGCGCCCTCGATGCTCCGCGCGCTCGGCCTCCGCGCCGGCGCCGCGATGGGCCTCGGCTTCGTGGCGCAGCGCGGCCGCCGCGCGGCCTTCGCCCGGTGGGAGCACGACCGCGCGATCGCGGGCGAGGACGTCGGCTTCGAACGGTTCGTGCGCGATCGCGTCGGGGCGGCGGCGTACGCGTCGTTCTACAGGCCCTACGCCGAGAAGGTCTGGGGCATCCCGCCGGCCGAGCTCTCCCAGACGGTCGCGAAGAAGCGGATCAGCACGACCACCCCGCTCGCGCTCTTCAAGGAGCTCGCCCGCGCGCGCGGCGGCGCCGCGGCGGACCTCGCGCGGTTCGTCTACCCGCCGGGCGGCATCTCGTCGATCATCGCGTATCTCGAGGCGCGGCTCGCGGAGGCCGGCGTCCGGGCCGAGTGCGGCGCCGCCTTCGACGTCGCCGCGCTGGGCGCGGGCGCGGCGCCGGTCCTCTTCGCGGGCGACCTCGCGGACCTCGTGCCCGACGCGCGCCTCGAGCACCGCGGGCTCTACCTCGTCTACCTCGCCTACCCGCGCGCGCGGGTAGGCGCTCCGGAGACGTACTACTGCCCCGACCCGCGCTTCTGGTTCGGCCGCGTCTCCGAGCTGCAGAACTACGCGCCCGATCTGCGCCGCCCCGGCGAGACGGTGCTGTGCGTGGAGATCCCCGAGGGGGCCTGGGGGCGCGGGCGCGACTTCTCCGCGGGCCGGCCGCTGGAGGCGCTGCTCGACCAGCTCGTGCGCGCGGGCATCGCCCCGCGCGGGGTCGCGCCGATCGAGGCCCGGCAGCGCTTCGTGCCGAACGTGTACCCGCTCTACCGGCGCGGCTGGCTTCAGGACTGGCGCGCGGCGATGCGCCGCGCCGCCGCGCTCGGCGCGCTCCCGTTCGGGCGGCAGGCGCTGTTCCTGCACTGCAACCTGGACCACTGCGCCGCCATTGCGGCCGACGCGGTGGCGCACGTCGAGGCCGGCCAGAGCCCGGAAGCGTGGGTGTTGAACGCGGAGCGCTACCTCGACGTGCAGGTGCGCGATTGAGGCGCCCAGGCCGCGGAAACCACGGGATTCACCGCCCGAACGCTGTTGACTTTGACTTTCACGAGTGACAGGTTCGTCAGAGCTTTGATGCGTCCTTCCCGTACTGGCCACTTCACCGCCGCAGCGGCGTTCGCGCTCCTGCTCGCGGCGCTCCCCGCCCACGGCGCGACGTACTGGACGGTCCCGGCCGTCCTGAAGAGCTTCTTCGCGAGCTCGAAGAAGGTCGGGTACCGCAAGGTCGTCCTGAGCGACGCCGAGGCGCAGGAGCTTGGCAAGAAGCTCGGGGCGCCGGTCAAGCGCGAGTGGGTGGTGTACGTCGCGGAGTCGGACGGCAAGACCGACGGCTACGCGATGAAGGACGAAGAGAAGGGGATGCACGAGCCGATCGACTTCGCCGTGAAGTTCTCGACGGCCGGCGCGGTGGAGCGGATCGAGATCCTGGAGTACCGCGAGGCCTACGGCGACGAGGTCCGCGGCGATCGCTTTCGCGCCCAGTTCCACGGCAAGACAGCGAACGACCCGATCACCGCGGGCAAGGACATCGACATCGTGTCGGGCGCATCGATCTCGTCCCGCTCCGTGGCGCTCGGCGTCAAGCGCGACACGCTCGTCCTCCAGCTCGCGCTGAAGCGCGGCGGGCTGTGAGGGACTTCGCCGCGGCAGCGGGGCGGCTCAGGTCGCTCTCGCTGGGCGCGAAGCTCCTGTACACGGCATTCACCGTCGCGTCCGTCATCGGCCTGCTCGTGTCGTGGCGCCTCTACGGGGCGATGGTCCAGGACGCAGGGGCCGCCGGGTACTATGCAGGCGCGGCGGTGGTCGCGCCTGCGCCCGCCCCCACGCAGACAGCCGCGCCGGCCGAGGGGCCGGCGCTCGACCTCGGCCCGGAGCTCGATCTCCCCGCGACGCCGGAGACGCCGCGGGTCCTGGTGGAGCAGATCTCCGAGCGGAAGCTGCTCGAGGTGACCCACTTCCACCTCTTCTCCGTGCCCGTCTACGTGCTGATCCTGGCGCACCTCTGGCTGCTCGCGAGGCTGCCGTCGTGGCTGCACACCGCGGGCGTCGTGGCCGCGGTCGTCGCGAGCGGGCTGCACATGGCGGCGCCGTGGCTCATCCGGAGCGCGCCCGGCGCGGCGGCGCTGATGCCGGTCTCCGGCGTGGCGATGCTGCTGTCGCTCGGCGCGATGGCCGTCGTCTCGACCGTGGACATGTGGCTGCCGAGGCGGTCGCGGCGGGGCGAGGCGGCGCCGTCCGCGGACGCAGAGTAGAGCGCGCCCCGCGCCTACGAGGCCCGGGGAGTCGCCGCCTGGGCTGGCCAGCGCCAGGCGGCGTCGAGCACGCGCGCTCGAGCACCCGCGACATCGCGCTTGCCGTGCTCCAGGGAGGGTCCGCAAAGCAGGTTGAGCAGGGCGTCAGCTGGGTGGTTTCCACCGCCGCACGCTCCGCTTGAGCCAGCGGGACGTGAGCGACCAGGCGAGCTCCAGCGCGTCCTTGCTCTCGAACGGCTTGCGCAGGAGCCGCAGCTCGGGCCGCCTGAGGCGCCGGATCACGTCGTGCCACGAATAGTCCGAGTAAGCGCTGCAGATCACGGCCTCGATGTCCGGACATTCGCACCAGATCCGCTCGATCGTCTCGACGCCGTCCCAGCCCGGCGGCATCCGCATGTCCACGAACATCAGCGCATAAGGGCGGCCGCTCCGCTGCATCCGCCTGGCCTTCTCGAAGCCCTCCTGGCCCTGGCAAGCGCCGTCCACCAGGAACGTGGTCCTCGCGACGGGCGCCGGCGCCCCGAAGATCGCCGCGTCGAGCGCGTCGAGGTCCGACGCCGCCCCGGAGTCCGGACAGAGGAGCTTCTGGAAGTCACGATGAATGGCCGGGTTGTCGTCGATGACAAGGACCCTGCGGACATCGCTTCCTTGCGTGGAGTCGGGTCCCGTCCAGGGGGCGGGTGGCGGCGGTGACAGGAAGCGCGACGAGCCCCCCCGGGTGACCATCGCCTTCATCTGACCGAGGAGCTTGTCGTGGCTGCTCATCAGGATGTCGTGGCCCCGGACGCAACGGCGGACTCCGGATCGCTCGCGTCCCGATCGCAGACAGTGAAACGGCGCCGCCTGGACAAGTCCCACCCCCCTTCAGAACGCAGCCCCTCCGACGAGCGACAGCGCCAAAGCCATCGAGAAGAACCCTTTTAGTAAAGAACTTTTTATTTCAAAGCAAGTATGTTTCGAACGCTCCAGTCGGCCGGACGCATGAAGCCCCGAGCACGCGTGGTGCCATGTTGAACAATTGAACAAGGAGGCGACGCGCGGTGTATCAGCGGGCGTGATTCTTCGACTTGAACGGAAACACGGCGCTGCGATCTGGACCGAGAGATGAGCACTCCGACCCGAACGGATCAGGGCGCACCTCGTCGCCGCGACGGCGAGCAGGTCTGAGGAGGTGGGATGAACGGGCGCCCGGCAGGGTGGCTGGCCGAGGAGCGCGGCGCGGCGCTTCCTCGCCGCGCCGCGCTCCTCGGCGCGCTGGACCGGGGCTCAGGGCTACGCGTCGCGCTCGGGGGCGAGCCAGAGCACCGCGAGGGGCGGGAGCGTCAGGACGATGGACTGCGGGAACCCGTGACAGGGGACGTCCTCGACCTCGACACGGCCCATGTTGCCCACGCCGCTGCCGCCGTACTCGGCCGCGTCGGTGTTGAGCACTTCGAGGTAGGCGCCGCGGCGCGGGACGCCGATGCGGTAGTGGTGGCGCGGCACCGGCGTGAGATTGCCGATGAACACCACGTGCACGCCCGAGGGCGACATCTGATCTCCCGCGCCGTCCCCGTAGCGGACGAACGAGATCACGGTCTGCATGTTGTCGGTGCAGTCGATCCACCGGAAGCCGTGGTGCTCGTCGTCGAGCTCGTACATCGCCGGGTACTTCTTGTAGAGCGCGTTGATGTCCGTGAGCAGCTTCTTCAGCCCGGCGTGCTGCGGGACGTTGAGCAGGCCCCAGTCGAGCTCCGTCTTCTCGCTCCACTCGGCGAACTGGCCGAACTCGCCGCCCATGAAGAGCAGCTTCTTGCCCGGGTGCGCCCACATGTAACCGTAGAGCGCGCGAAGGTTCGCGAGCATCTGCCAGTAATCCCCCGGCATCTTCGAGAGCAGCGCCTTCTTGAGGTGGACGACCTCGTCGTGGCTCAGCGGCAGGAGGAACTTCTCGGAGAAGGCGTAGATGAGCCCGAACGTGAGCTGGTGATAGTGGAACGCGCGGTGGATGGGCTCGTGCTTGAAGAAGTCGAGCGTGTCGTGCATCCACCCCATGTTCCACTTGAAGTCGAACCCGAGCCCGCCGACGTACGTCGCGTGCGTCACCGACGGCCAGGCGGTGGACTCCTCGGCGCACAGGATCGCGCCCGGGCAGCGCTCGTGCACGCGGTTCGACAGCTCGCGGATGAAGTCGATGGCCTCGATGTTCTCGCGGCCGCCGTACCGGTTCGGCACCCAGTCCCCGCCCTGCGCGGCGTAGTCGAGGTAGAGCATCGAGGCGACCGCGTCGACGCGCAGGCCGTCGACGTGGAACTCGTCGAGCCAGTAGAGGGCGTTGGCGACAAGGAAGTTCCGCACCTCGTGCCGGCCGTAGTTGAAGATGTAGGTGTTCCACTCGCGGTGCTCGCCGAGCCGCGGGTCGAGGTGCTCGTAGAGCGCCGTGCCGTCGAACCGGCCGAGCGCCCACGCGTCCTTCGGGAAATGCGCCGGGGTCCAGTCGAGGATCACGCCGATGCCCTTCTGGTGACACCGGTCGACGAAGTAGCGGAAGTCGTCGGGGTCGCCGTAGCGGCTGGTCGGGGCGTAGTAGCCCGCCACCTGGTAGCCCCACGAGCCGTCGAAGGGGTGCTCCATGACCGGCATCAGCTCGATGTGCGTGAAGCCGAGCTCGGCGACGTACTCGACGAGGTGGTCGGCGAGCTCGCGGTAGGTCATCCAGCGCATCCCGTGCTCGTACGGCGGGCCCTCGCCCGGCACGCGCCGCCAGGAGCCGGGGTGGACCTCGTAGATCGCGATCGGCTTCTTGCGAGAGTCGAGCCGGCCGCGCTCCCGCATCCACGCGCCGTCCTGGAACGTGTAGCGGCTCGTGGTGACCCGCGAGGCGGTGGCGGGCCTGAGCTCCATCGCCTGCCCGAGCGGGTCGCTCTTCACCGTGATGTGCCCCGCCGGGGTCTTGATCTCGTACTTGTAGAGCGCGCCGTCGCCGAGGCCGGGGACGAAGATCTCCCAGAAGCCCTCGCCCATCCGGCGCATGGCGTGGCGGCGGCCGTCCCAGCAGTTGAAGTCGCCGATGACGCTGACGCGCCGCGCGTTCGGGGCCCAGACCGCGAACGCCGTCCCGGAGACGCCGTCGACCTCGCGCACGTGCGCGCCGAGGACGCGGTAGAGCTCCCAGTGCCTGCCCTCCGCGAGGAGGTGAAGATCGATGTCGCCGAGCGTGGGCCGCATGGCGTACGGATCGAGCTCCACCGAGGCGTTCCCGTCCGGATAGCGCAGGTCGAGCTGGTAAAGGAAGCGGCCCTCCTTCGGGTAGGACACGCCGGGGAAGCGCGCCTCGAACAGGCCCGCGGGGTGCACGCGCTCCATCGGCAGCTTCGGCAGCGACGGATCGGCCGGGAGCACCGTGATCTCGGTGGCGTCCGGACGAAAGACGCGGACCACCAGGTCGTCTTCCTCTTCGTGCGGGCCGAGCACATGGTGCGGATCCGGGTGCTCTACAGCGGCGATGAGATCGACTTCTCGTTGTTCCAACATGTCGGGGTCTGCCTATACCGGCTCCTCTCGCCGACGTCATGTCGAGAGTCCGCCCGAGACGCCAACCAGGCTCGCCCCGACGCACCGCCATCGCCCCGGCCCGCAGGTCCCCCCTGGCGCGGCCGCGGTGTGCTCACCATTTGTCCGCGGTGCAACATCGGACGTCGGGGGCCGATCGGGCGCAGAGCGGCCGAGAAACAGGGCGAATGCTCATTTGCTGTACCTTCGCAAGAGGGGTAGGGTCCCGGCGCCGAGCAGCGAGCCGCGGGGGCCGTCCGGCAAGAACGCGGGGCTCGAAAGGCGGAGGGATCGAACATGGGTCAGGTGGTGAGCGAACGCGCGATCGGGGGCAACGGCAGCGGTCCGGGGGTGAACGGGCACGGGGGCGAGGCGATCCGCAGCTACGCGCCGGCGACCGGGGAGCTCCTCGGCGAGGTCCCGAACACGAGCGCCGAGGACGTGCGGGCCGCGGTCGCCCGGGCGCGGCGCGCGCAGGAGGCCTGGGGCGCGCTGCCCGTCGAGGAGCGCTGCCAGCGCGTCCTCCGCTTCCGCGACGCCATCGTCGATCGCGCCGACGAGATCGTCGACCTGCTCTCGCGCGAGTGCGGCAAGCCGCGCCACGAGGCGCTCCTCCACGAGGTGCTGGTCGCGGCGGACATGGCGACGTACTTCGCGGACATCGCGCCGAAGGCGCTCGAGCCGCGCGAGATCAAGCTCCACCTCTTCAAGCACCGGCGCAGCTGGGTCCACTACGCCCCGCGCGGCGTGGTCGGCGTGATCTCGCCGTGGAACTTCCCGTTCCAGCTCGCGCTGCGCGACGTGCTCGCGGCGATCGTGACCGGCAACGCCGCCGTGCTCAAGCCGAGCGAGGTGACGCCGCTCATCGCCCTCAAGCAGAAGGAGATCTGGGACGGCGCGGGCATGCCGGAGGATCTCTTCCAGGTCGTCACCGGCTACGGGCCGACCGGCGCGGCGCTGATCGACAGCGGGATCCAGATGCTCGTGTTCACGGGCAGCGTCAGCACCGGCAAGCGGGTCGCCGCGGCCTGCGGGGAGCGCCTCATCCCGTGCGTGATGGAGCTCGGCGGCAAGGCGCCGCTCATCGCCTGCGCGGACGCCGACGTCGAGCGCACGGCGCAGGCGATCGTGTTCGGCGGGTTCGCGAACGCGGGCCAGGTCTGCCTCTCGGTGGAGCGGGTCTACGCGCACCGCGAGATCCACGACAAGCTGCTCGAGCGCACCGTCGAGATCACGCGGGGGCTGAACCAGGGCGATCCGGGCAAGGAGTTCGTCGACGTGGGGGCGATCATCTTCGCGCCGCAGATCGAGGTGGCCGAGCGGCACATCAAGGACGCGGTCGAGAAGGGCGCCAGCGTGAAGGTGGGCGGCAAGCGGGCGCAGGGGCAGGGCCAGTTCTTCGAGCCGACGATCCTCGCGGGCTGCGACCACGCGATGACGGTGATGAAGGAGGAGATCTTCGGGCCGGTCGTGCCGTTCATGCAGGTCGCCACCGAGGAGGAGGCGATCCGCCTCGCGAACGAGTCGCACCTCGGCCTGAACGCGTACGTCTTCTCGGAGGACACCGACCACGCGCGCCGGCTTGCCGAGCGCCTGCAGGCGGGCAGCGTGCTGGTGAACGACGTGCTCATGAACGGCGCCCTCCCCGACGCGCCGTTCGGCGGCGTGAAGCAGAGCGGCTTCGGCCGGGTGATGGGCGAGGACGGGCTCCGGCAGATGTGCGACGTCAAGCACATCAACGCGGACCGCGTCTCGCTGGGGTCGAAGGACCCGATCTGGTTCCCGTATACCGAGGCGTCGTACGGCTGGTTCAAGCGCGGGCTGCGCGCGCTCTATTCGAGCGGGAGCTGGCTCCGGCGCATCGGCGAGTTCTTCTAGAGCGCGAACGCGGGGCCGGCCGGGGGCCAGGCAGGACGGCCGCCCGGTGGGGGACGGCGGCGCTTTGACGTCGTCCCCGACGCGTGCCCTTGCTCCTCTGCCCCCTTCCTATTCACGCTGCATTCATGCCCACCCACCCCGATACCTCGCCGAGCGCCGCCGTCTTCGCGGCGATCGACCGCGCGCCGCAGGTGCAGAGGCTCACGCCAGAGCAGCGTGCCGAGCTCGAGCAAGACCTCGCTGACATCGCGGCGGGCCGAGCGCGCCTCGTCGCGCACGAGGAGCTCCCGCAGGCCCTGGAGGAGCTGGCCCGCGAGCAGGACGGATGAGCTTCCGCGTCGTCTGGAACTTCCCCGCCCTGACAACGTTTTACAGCCTGCCGATGCACTCGGCCTTCATGGAAGAGCACGTCAAGGGTGACGAACAGGCCACGAAGCAAAGCTTGCTCGGGCCGATATTCACTCTTCTTACCCCGGGCGGGGATGACCGCCTGGTCAGGCGCGCCCGCGGACCCGGTCCCAGAACACCTTGGCGCCGCCCGCGACAGCCACCAGGCCGGCGACGATGAGCTTCTTGCTGGCGAGCAGCGCGGCGAGCAATCCCTTGAACAGCCCCGCCTTGGCCGCCACCTTGCCCGCGACCAGGGCGCCGATGCCGTACGCGGCCACCTGGTCGATGTTCTCGTCGAAGTCCTCGTAACGATTGCCGGGCTTGAACTCGACGAACTTCAGCACGCTCTGCATCTCGCTCCGCACGGTCGCGAGCTGGTTCATGCCCGAGACGGCGTTCAGCTCGAGCACGCCTTTGCGCCCGAGCACGCGGATCGAGTAGTTGAGCGTGCGGTCCTTGTTGCCGTCGAACTCGAGCGTCTTCGCCCAGTAGAGCTTCTTCGACTCGGGATCGTAGTGAGGCGGCTCGGCCCAGCCGATCAGGCGCACGGCGGGGAAGCCCGCCTTCTGGCGCTCCTGGTTGTTCTCGCTGGTATCCTTCTGCATGTCGGCCAGGAGCTCACCGAAATCGATGTCCTTCGCGTCGTCGTCGTCGACGTGGCCCTCCTCCACGTAGCTGATCACGACACCCCACGAGTCGTCCGCGATCGGGCTCACGCCGGCCGGGAACAGCATGCCGAGCGCCTCCGACCCCGGGGGATTGCCCCAGGCCTTGAGCACCTTCCTGGCGCCTTCCGGGCCCGTGAAGCGGAACGCCTCCGGGACGTCGAGCTCGGCAAGGTTGTCACCGACCGTGACCTTCCCGCTCTGGAGGTTCAGCCCGGCATCGAACTTCTGCATCGCCGCGGCGATCTCCTCCGCCGTCGGCTCCCGGTCGCCGGACGGCTCCGCCGCAGCCGGCTGCGCGGCCCCCTCGGGCGCGGCGCCAGCCGCTCGCGCTGCGGGCGCCGCGGGCGCGGCCGGGCTCGGGTCCCCGGCCGCGGCGAGCGTGCTGGCGCCGAGCACCAGGGCCACCGAAGCGATCGAAGCAAGTCGACGATGTGACATTGTCCCCTCCTGGCGGAACACCCTGCCGCCTTCAAAAAATTCGGAGCATTGGAACAGAATGTCCCGAAGCACACAAGCGCAGCGCAGGGTTCCCGCAGGGTGGAGATGGCCGGCCGCGGATCTCCGCGCGACCGCTTGGACCGCTCCGACAAACCGCTCGGACCGCTCCGACAAGACGACGTGAGCGCCGGCGGGGGCTGTGCGCGGCGGCGCGCGGGCGGGCGCGGCGAGCACCGACCGAGGTGCCATGAGGTCTCAGGGGGCTTTACATCTCAGGCGCGCCTTGTGTGGCGCGCAACGAGACGTTTCAGGTGGCATGGCCCGAAGGGAGACATGCCGGGTGGTGTTGCATGCGCAAGCTCCCCGGCCCCTGTCTTGGCGGATGGCCGAGCGCCCGCCCGCGCGCCGCCGCGCACAGCCCCCCGCCGGCGCGGCCGCCTCGGCATGTCCCCCCTCCCCATGCGCGGCGGCAACCGGCTCGGCCTACGCGGCGGCCGCCGGCTCGGCCGCAGGGACGCCCGCGCCGCTCGCGCCCGTGGCCTCGATCGGCGCCTCCTCCAGCGCAGCCGCGAGGACCTGGCTCATGTCCTCGACGAAGATGAGCTCGAGCTCGGCGCGCACCTCCTTCGGGATCTCCTCGGCGTCGCGCGCGTTCTTCTGCGGCAGCACGACCCGCGTGATGCCGGCGCGGTGCGCCGCGAGCACCTTGGACTTGATGCCGCCGACAGGGAGCACCCGGCCGCGCAGCGTGCACTCGCCCGTCATCGCCGTGTCGGACCGCACCCGCCGCCCGGAGAGGAGCGACGTCAGCGCCGTGAACATCGTCACGCCCGCGGAAGGCCCGTCCTTGGGCACGCCGCCCGCCGGGACGTGGATGTGCAGGTCCTCCGCCTCGAGCTTCGCCGTGTCGACGCCGAGCTCGCCGGCGTGGCTCCGCACGTAGGAGAGCGCCGCCCTCGCCGACTCCTTCATCACGTCGCCGAGCTGACCCGTGATCTCGACCCTCCCCTTCCCCGGCATCCGCGAGGTCTCGATGAACAGGATGTCCCCGCCCACCGGCGTCCAGGCCAGCCCCGTCGCGACGCCAGGCACGCTCGTGCGCTCGGCGACGTCGCTGAAGAACCGGACCTTGCCGAGGTACTTGCCGAGATCGTGCGCCTCGACGACCAGGCGCGTGGCCTTGCCGTCCGCGGCGCGGGCGACCTCGAGCGCGACCGCCCGGCACAGCTTCTTGATCTCGCGGCCGAGCTGCCGCACCCCGGCCTCGCGCGTGTAGTCGCGCACGATCGCGGCGAGCGCGTCGTCCGTGACCGTGAGCAGCGCCGGATCGATCGCGTGCTCCCTGAGCTGCTTCGGGACGAGGTGCGACCGCGCGATCGCGATCTTCTCGTCCGGCGTGTAGCCGGACAGCTCGATGACCTCGAGCCGGTCCCGCAGCGGCGCGGAGAGCGCGCCGAGATCGTTCACCGTGCAGAGGAAGACGACCTCGGACAAGTCGAACGGGAGCTCCATGTAGTGGTCGACGAACGTCCGGTTCTGCTCGGGATCGAGCACCTCCAGGAGCGCCGCCTCGGGCGAGCCGCGCCACCCGGCGCCGAGCTTGTCGACCTCGTCGAGGAGCACGACCGGGTTCTTCACCTTCGCCTTCTTCAGCGCGTGCACGATGCGCCCGGGCAGCGCGCCGACGTACGTCCTCCGGTGGCCGCGCAGCTCCGCCTCGTCGTGCACGCCGCCGAGCGAGATGCGCACGAACGGGCGGCCGGTGGCGTCGGCGATCGACTGGCCGAGCGACGTCTTGCCCACGCCGGGAGGACCCGCGAAGCAGAGGATCGTCGCGCGGGGCTGGCCGGTCAGCTTGAGCACCGCCATGTGCTCCAGGATGCGGCGCTTCACGTCGTCGAGGCCGCGGTGATCCTCGTCGAGCTTCGCCTGCACGGCGTCGAGGTCGTCCTTCACCGCCGCCCGCGCGCTCCACGGCAGGTCGGCGATCCACTCGAGGTAGGTGCGGATCACGTTGTGCTCCGCGCTCTGCGGGCCGACCGACTCGAGCCGGCGGAGCTCCCGATCGGCGACCGCGCGCGCCTCCTCGGGGAGGCCGGCCTCGTCGAGGCGCCGGCGGAGGATCGACAGCTCGTCCTCGCCCTCCTCGCCGCCGGCGAGCTCCTTCTGGATGGCGCGGAGCTGCTCGCGGAGGATCGCCTCGCGCTGCCCCTTGCCGAGCTCGCGCCGCACGTCGCTGTCGATCTTCTTCTTCAGATCGGCGAGGGCGGCCGCCTCGGAGAGCAGGGCGGCGACCTTCTGGAGCCGCGGGACGACGCGGAGCTCGGCGAGCACCTCCATCTCCTTGTCGGTCGGGAGGCCGAGCGCGCCGGCGATCTGATCGGCGAGCAGGCCCGGCTCGGCGCGGCTCGTGGCGGCGATCTCGGCGAGGTTGGTCGCGAGCTTCGGGCCGATCTCGCGGGCGCGCTCGCGCAGCGACGCGGCGAGCAGGCGCGCCTCCTCGGCGTCGCCGAGGAACTCGGGCGCGACGGCGCCCTCGGCCCGCCAGGTGGGCTCGGTGTCGACCAGGGCGGTGAGCGCGAAGCGATCGAGCCCCTCGATCACCAGGCGAAAGCCGTTCGAGACGCGCGTGACGTCGACGACCCGGGCGAACGTGCCGATGTCGTGGAGGTCCTCGCGCCGGGGATCCTCGCGCTTCGGGTCGCGCTGCGCGATGACGCCGATCACGTCGCCGGCGTGCACGCCGTTGAGCAGCGCCACCGAGCGGGCGCGGCCCACCGGGAGCGTGAGCACGGTGCCGGGGAAGAGCACGCCCGTGCGGAGCGGGAGCAGGGGAAATGGAGAGCGAGGCGCGCTGGCGCCGCTGCGAAGCTGGCTCATGCAGACTCCTGTGGCAGCGGTCGGCTCGCGCCATCCCTGCCGGAATCGATGGACGGTTGGTGGATGAGGTGCGCCGCGCCTCCGCCGATCAGGGCGGCGCGCGGCGCGCGGATGGGAGGCTCACGTAGACCGCCGCGAGCGACCGCTCGGGCGAGCTCCATGAATCGATGAACGAAAAGTAAATTCGTTCATGCGCCCGTCAACCCGCCACCGACGAGCACGGTGCGCTGGGCCGGGGCGCCGGCACGGAAGGCGCGGGGCCCGGGTCAGAGCGCCTGCACGCCGAGCACGACGCCGGGCCAGCCGCGCTGGGCAAAGGAGTCGTCGATGCGGAGCGGGATGCTGCCGTAGGGGCTCAGGCCGGCGTCCTCGGGGGTCTCGCCGAACGCGACGTTGTAGCTGGGGCCGCCGAAGACCGCGAACCCGGGGAGGAGACGGAGGCCGAGGAGCGCGCGCGCCTGCGTCAGCACGGCCGTGGGCTTGAGCGCCGTGGGCTCGTGGAGCGAGTACCCGAGCACGTCCACGTCGAGGTACGTGCGCTTGCCGAGGGTGATGCGGCCGCCCAGGCCGAGCGAGTACGCGAGGAGGGGGCGGTCGCCGGAGAGGCGGACGCCGATGCCGTAGATGTTGTGGAAGTGCTCGCTGCCGTGCTTGATGCCGGCCATCGCGAGGCCGGACTCGGTGCCCCAGGCGTCGATGTGGAGGCGGCCGTTGCGGACAATGCCGAGGAGCCCGAGCGAGAACGGCGAGTCGTCGGCGTAGTTGACGAGGCCGATCTGCGCGCCGCGCACCTTGCCGGTGGACACGTTGAGGATCCCGATCTGCACGCCGGTCGACTCGCCGGTGGCGAGGTTGGCGAGGCTGATCTGGAGGTCGCTCGTCTTGCCCGCGGCGACGTCGGCGAGGCCGATCTGGACGTCGGTCGTCTCGCCCACGGCGACGTTGGCCAGGCCGACCTGCACGTCGGTCGACGGGCTCACGGCGAGGTTGGCCAGGCCGACCTGCACGTCGGTCGACTCGCCCACGGCGGCGTTGGCCACGCCGAGCTGCGCGCCGTCCACGGCGCCGAGGGCGACGCTCAGCACGCCGGCCTGCACGCCCGTGACCGGACCGGTGGCGAGGTTGAACGAGCCGATCTGCGCGCCGCGGAGCGACGTGGCGAGGTTGAGACCGCCGGTGATCTGCACGCCGCGCGCGGGGCCGAGCACGACATTGGCGGCGGTGGAGAGCTGCACGCCGCACAGGAAGGACGAGAGGATGTTGACGCCAGCGCCGAGCTCCACGCCCGTGACGCCCGCCGTGTACCCGCCGACGAAGTTCAGCGAGTAGCGGCGGACGACGTCGGTGCCGGTGACCGTGGAGGAGCCGACAAAGGGGACGACGTCGCCGCCGAGGAGGACGGTCTCCGCGCCGGGGAGGGCGCAGGGAGGAGGCTCCGGCGCGGGGCGCGCCGGCCGCGACGGCGGGCTCGCGTTGCCCGCGGCAGGCGCCGCGGGGGGCGCCGGCGGCGCCGCGGCCGGCTCGTCGGACGGGCGCTTGCCCAGCGCGGCGGCGAGCTCCGCGGCCTCGTCGCGGACGAGGTTGCCCGCGAGCAGCGCGATCGCCTCGGCGGCGCGATCGGGATCCTCGGGGACGTCGATCGTGCGCCCGATGTGGCGGCCGTCGCCGGCGCTGTACGTCAGCGTGACGCGGCCGTCGGCCTCGCCGCGGAGGACCAGCGTGGGGCGCGCGGCGGCCGCCGCGTCGACCACCGTGACGGGGCCGCCGAGCTCGCGCCCGAGCGCCGCGCGCACCGCCTCGGGATCGAGCGTCCACCCGGCGCCGTCGACGACGAGATCGACGCCGGCGGCGCTCGGCGCGGCGGCGAGGGCGCCCGCGGGGAGCGCGGTGGCCGCGGCGAACACGCCCGCGGCCGCGAGCGCGCGCAGCAGGACGACGCCCGCGCCGAGGACGGCGCCGCGCTTGGAGGCCTTCCGAAGGGCGCGCGGGAGGCCGCCCCGAGATGCGAGGTGAGGAGCGGTGTCGGGTGTGTTCATCGACCGTGCAGTGCCCGCTCGAGGCGCGTTCGTTCACGCGCGCTGAGCGAGACGATCACTCGCTCGCGCTGCTCATCGCATCGAGCAACGAGCGCGACTCGGTCTGACGGTAGCCGCCGAAGGCGCCCTGCGCGAACGGCTCGAGCGCGCGCCGCGCCTCGTCGGTGCGGCCGAGGCGCACCAGGCAGAGGGCGCGGTTGTACTGCGCCTCGACCGCGAAGCGGCCGCGCGGCGCGGCGGCGAGGTAGTCGTTCCAGGCGGCGAGCGCCGCGGCGGGGCTGCGATCGACGAAGTGCGCGCGGTGCGCGGCCTGGTAGAGCGCGTCGGCGTCGGGCCCGGCGGGCGGGCGCTGGACGGCCTGCGGATCGTCCGCCGGCGGGCGCGAGGCCTTCGTGGAGCTCGCGGCGCTCGGCGCGACGGCCGGCCGCGCGGGCGGCGCGACCGCCACGACCGGCGCGCGCGGCGGGGCAAGAGCGAGCTCGGGAGGCGCGGTGGGGGCCAGCGAGGGCGCGGGGAGCGGCGGCTGCGGGGCGAGCTCGGCGAGGCTGGGCTCGGGCTGCGGTGGCGCGGCCGGGTCGACCTCGGGCGCGGGCGCGTCGGCGTCGGACGCGCGGCGCGGCGAGCGGAGCGCGCGCGACGTGGGCGGCGCGGGCGGCGCGTCGGGCGGATCGGCCACGCTCAGGCCGAGCTGGGAGGCGATGTCGTTCCACGCGTCCGGGAACCAGCGCGCGGCCGAGGCCCACGCGGCCGAGCCGACGAGCACGGCGGCCAGCGGGACGGCGACGCGGACCGTGGTGAGCCGGCGGGCGCGCTGCGCCTTGAGGCTCCTCATCACGCGGGCGCGCGTCTCGTCGCGGCGGGCGCGCGACGCGTCGGCCTCCTCGCGCAGCGCGCGCGCGGCCTCGCGGAGCACGTCGTCCTTCATGGGGTCCTCCCTTCCAGCAGCGTGCGGAGCTTCTGTTTGGCGTGGAACAGCCGCGTGCGCACCGTCGCCTCGGGCACGCCGAGGATCTCGGACACCTCGCGCGCGCTCCGCTCCTCGACCTCGCAGAGCACGAACGTCGCGCGCTGCGCGTCCGGGAGCGCGTCGAGGGCGCGGTTCAGGGCCTGGGCGAGGTCGGCGCGGCCGGCCTCCCGCTCGGGGTTATCCGGCTTGTCGTCGTCCGGCTCGAGGGCGAGGCGCTCCATGGCCGCGCGGCGGCGCGCCGCGGCGCGGAGGTGGTGGCGGGCGTGGTTGACCGCGATCGCGATGAGGAACGTCTTCAGCGACGAGCCGCCGCGGAAGCGCTGCGCGGCCTGCGGCAGGCTGACGAAGACGTCGTGCGCCAGGTCCTCGGCGGCGGCGTCGTCGCCGGTGAGGCGCCGGGCGAACCCGCGCACCGCGTCGTAGTGCCTGTCGTACGCCTCGCCGATCGCCGCGGCCTCCCCGCGCCGGAGCCGCTCGACGAGGGCCTCCTCCGGGTCCTGCGCGCGCTCGGCGCCGCGGGAGAAGAGGAACGGCATGACGAGCGCGATGGCCCTCATCGGCCCCCTCCGCTCCTCGACGTGCGGCGCGCGCGGCGGATCGACGGCGCCCTCCGGCTCGCCCCGCGGGAAGCCCGCGGCCTGCTCTGTCCCGTCTCGGTCCATTCCTGCGTCACCATGGTTACATCCGAACGCGCCCCGCGGCGCGGCTCGTTTGCGGTGAGCGAGCGCCGGAGGGCCCAGGGCGACGGGAGGCACGCGGGTTCGTGCCCGGCATGGAAGGGGTCGTTCATGGCTGCGCGTCCGATTCGTGCCCGGGGGGGCCGGGAACGTTCAACGTCGGAGGGAGAAATCGGACGGGACCGACAGGCGGGGGTCGATCCGGCCGCCGGCGGGGGGTGCGAGACGGGCGAGCGTCGGGATCGTGCGGAGGCGCGCGGGCGGTTGAACGGACCGCGTGGCCCCGGGCACGCAGCATCGGGTGGGCAGAGGGCGCCGCGGTGACGGTCGGCGCCGCTGCCATGAGTCCACCTCCCGGATCAGGAGCGATGAACATGAATACGCGTACGGCCTTCGAATGGGCCCTTGGCCTCTCTCTGTGCGTCTTCTCCACCACGATGGTCGGCTGCTACATCGAGACCGACCGAGACTGCGACTGGGACGACGACGAGGAGTGTTTCTGGGACGACGGGCACGACGCGCCCGACGCGCCGGATGCGCCGGATGCGCCCGACGCGCCCGACGCGCCCGACGCGCCCGACGCGCCCGACGCGCCCGATATCGGGCGCCCTGACCGCAACGACGACGGCGACGGCGGCGACAGCAGCACCGGCGCGGGGGGGGAGACGGCCGCGTGCGAGGCGGACTGCGACTGCCCGAGCGGCAGCGCGTGCGTGGAAGGCGCCTGCAAGGTGCCCTGCGCGGCCTCTTGCGACTGCGCAGAGGGCGAGTCGTGCGAGGGCGGGTATTGCGAGCCGCCGCCCGAGCCGGCCATCTCCTGCGAGGTGGACTGCGACTGCCCGAGCGGCAGCGCGTGCGTGGAAGGCGCCTGCACCTGAGCCGCCTGCCTGGTTCATGAGATAAGGAGTCACAGAGAGAAGGAACCACAGAGGCACAGAGGGCACAGAGGGAGAGAGAGAGAGAAAAAAAATCATCTCTTCTCTCTCCCTCTGTGCCCTCTGTGCCCTCTGTGGTTCCAATTCTTCTCCATCACGGAGCCGGAACCTCCGGGACGCAGGACTACCTGCAGCGCGATCTACCGCTCCCGCAGCAGCCCCTCGTCCTCGTGGCGCTGCCGGAGCTCGGTGACGTCTGTCAGCGAGACGATCGCCTCGGGGTACTCGCCGCCCAGGGCCGTGATGCGAACGTCGACGTGCCGGCGCCCCTCGGCGCCGTCCACGGAGAACGCCATCCGCTGCGACGCCCCCTGGTCGATCGAGCGCCGCACCAGATCGAGCGCCCGCGCCACCTCGACCGGCGGCACGAGCTCCTCGAGCGAGGACGGGACCGCGCCGGCGGCGATGCCCTGCGGGGGCCGGACCCGGTGGCACCGCCCGTGCCGATCGACCCGCACGAGCTCCTGCGGCCAGACGTCGAGGAGCGCCCGGAGGTGCGCCTCGCGCTCGAGCAGCGCGGCGTGCGCCCGCGCGCGCTCCCGCTCGTGCCGCCATTTCGCGCTCAGCGCCGCCGCCATCTGCCGCACCTCCATCGGCTCGAACGGCTTCTTCAGGATCAGGTACCGGTCCACGTGCGAGAGCCGGTTCGCGATCTCCTTCCACGACAGGTCGGTGTACGCGGTGCAGAAAACGGCCTGAACGTCGGGATCCTCGGCGAAGATCCGGTGGATCGTCTCCACCCCGTCGATCCCGGGAGGCATCCGGAAGTCGACGAACGCCACGGCGTACGGCTCCCCGCGCGCCCGCGCCTGCCGCACGAGCTCGATCCCCTCTTCGCCCTGGTGCGCCAGCGTGAGCTCCACGTCGAGCTCCACCGCCGGGGCGGTCCTCGGCACGTCGATGTCGCCGAAGAGCTCGGCCTCGTGCTCATCGAGCGAGGTCCTGGCGGGAGCGGCCCTCAGGATCCTCTGGAAATCACTGTGGATCGAGGCGTTGTCGTCGACGACCAGGATCCTCGCCTTGTGGAGCGCGCTCGCGTTGCTCATCTCACCCTCGGCCAGCGCCGCTCCTATCCTCTGGGCGGGCCAGGGCTGCAACGCACGGCACAGAGCACGGCTCCGCCGCGGCCGGACCGCCCTCAGTCGACCGCCGCGCGGCGGATCCGCCCGCTGCGGGGCGCCGCGGCCGGGAGCTCGAGCGTGAACTTCGCGCCCTGGCCCGGGCCCTTGCTCTCCGCGCGGAGCGCCGCGCCAAGGACGCGGGCCTCCAGCACGCTCGAGTGCAGCCCGAGCCCCGTGCCCTCGGGCCACGTCGTGAACCCCTGCTGGAACAGCCGCGCCAGGTGCTCCGAGGCGATGCCCACGCCGGTGTCCTCGATCTCCACGGAGCAGCCGCCGGCCTCGAGCGGCGCGCAGCGGACGACGACGCGGCGATCCGGGCCCACCGCGTGGCACACCGCGCGCCGCGCGTTGGTGATGAGGTTGGTGACGATCTGGAGCAGCCGGTGCCGGTCCGTCTCGACCCGCGCCTCGTCCGAGAGCTCGCAGACCACGTCGATGCCGTGGTGCGCGCGCTCGGCGCGGTTCAGCCCGACGCGCAGGGCGTCCTCGATCACGGAGGCGACCGAGACCGGCTCGACGATGACCCTCATCCCGGCGTTCCGGAGCTGATCGGAGACGATGTCGCGGATGCGGCTCACGCACTCGCCGAGCTCCAGGAGCTCGGAGGCCGCGGTCTCCTGCTCGGCGGCGAGGTGCCGCGCGAGCTCGCCGATGTACTCGATGAGCCGCTGGCCCCGCGGGTCGCTCGTGAGGAACGCGCCGAGGTCGCCCCGGTGCGCCTCGAGGAGCTGCGCCACCTGGGCGAGCCGCGAGACGCGCGAGCCCGCGACCCGCTCCGAGAGCTGCATCCGCAGCACCATGACGCTGTTCAGCGCGTTGCCCACGTTGTGCATGGCGCTGTCCGCGACCTCGGCCATCCCCGCCCTGCGCGCGGCGTCCACGAGCTTCTGCTGCGTGCTCCGGAGCTCGTGCGTGCGCTCCTCCACCATGCGCTCGAGGTTCTCGTAGACGAGCGCGTTGTTGAACGAGACGGCCGCCTGCGCGGCGAGCAGGTGCAGGATCTCGAGGCGCTCGGGCCCGAAGAGCCCCTCGAACAGGTTGTTCTCGAGGTAGATGGCGCCGAGCACCTGCCCCTTGAGCAAGAGCGGCGCGCAGAGCATCGACCGGACCTTGCGGGAGCTCACGTAGGGGTCGTCCCGCAGGGCGGGATCCCGGGACGCGTCCGCGTAGATCACGCTCTGGCATGTGCGCACGGCGAGCCGCACCACGGAGGCGCAGACCTCGTCACTCTCGTCGCCGAGCGGGATCGAGGGCAGCGCGCGCGGCTCGGGCGGGTGCGCCGCGCCCTGCGCGACGAGCACGAGGCCGTCGCCGCGGACGAGGAGCAGCGTCCCCCGCTCGGCGCCGGCGTTCTCGACGAGCACCTGCACCATGCTGCCGAGCAGCCGCTCGACGACGAGCTCCTGGGAGAGGACGCGCGCCGCCTTGAGCAGCGTCTCCACGTCGAAGGCGTCCGCCCGCACAACCCCCGGCGCGGGCCGGTCGCGCCCCGGCCGGATGAGCGGGAACTCCTCGGTGAGCCGCGCGATCTTGCGGTCCACGCCCCAGCGGCTGTAGGCCTGGACCGCGTCCGTGAGGAAATCGAGCGCGACGCGCGTCCTGCCGCGCGACATCCAGAAGCGGCCCGCGAGCTCGCACGCGATGGCCTCGATGTTGGGGAAGGCGTGCTGGCGCGCGAGCGCGATCGCCTCCTCGTAGGCCCTGGCCGCGTCGTCGAGCCGCCCGTCGAGGCGCGCCGCCTCCGCCTCGACGAGCTGGTGCTTGTGAGAGAAGTTCTCCGGGCAGCCCTCGGTCCAGCCGCGCAGCCGCTCGCGGCACGCGTCGAGATCGGCCCGCAGCCGCGCCCGCTCGCCCTCCTCCGCGCCGGGCAGGAGCGCGGCGATCGCGAGCGCGCGGTAGAACCGGAGCGCCGCGGTCTGGAACTTCCCGGCCAGGAAGCCGAGGTTCTCCTCGGCCTCGTCGGCGACCCGCAGCGCGTCCGCGGGGAGGCCGTGCAGGTACAGGCACATCGCCTTGAGGATCTGGTAGTGGCAGAGCGCGTAGCGCGTCTGGTGCGCCTCGCAGTCCTTCAGGAACTGCTCCTCCGTCAGCGACTCCTCGGGCACCGCCGCGCCGTCGCCGGTGAGGTCCCGCAGCGCGAGCAGGAGGCCGAGGAGGCTGTGCGTGGCGACGGTGTGCCGGGTCCGCTTGGCGAAGCGGAGGGAGCCAGGCAGCTCGTCGAGCAGCCCGCGCGCGCTCTCGCCGCGGAAGAGCGGGTTGAGGAGCAGGTAGATGAGGAAGTAGCCCGCGAACTGGAGATCGCCCGCGTCGAGACCGGCGCGGTAGCCGTCCCGGAACAGCGCGTCCGTCTCGGAGAGCGGCCGCACCCACGACTGGATGTTGTTGCCGAGGATGTAACAGGCGCGGCAGAAGTCGCCCTGCATGCGGAACCGGAGGCCGATGTCGGCGGCCAGCCGCCCGAACGCGTAGCCCTGGCGGTAGTCGCCGTGGAAGTGGCCGATCAGGCCGCCGTACATGGCGAAGCCGTAGGACGCCTCGGGGGTGAGGCCGTGCTCGAGCGAGATCCGCACGATGCTGCAGCACGCGAAGAAGTTCAGCTTCTCGAGCTTGAGCATGTAGAGCGGCGCCATCAGCTCGTTGAGCACGCCGACGGCGAGCCGCTGGCCCTCGTCGGCGATCTCCGGCGCGTCGATCAGCGAGGCTGGCGCCCGGCCCGCGAGGAGCTGCTGCACGCGCGCGGCCTCGGCCTCGACGAGCGCCGCGAGCTCCGCCTCGCCCGCGCGGGAAGGCAGCGCGACGCCGATCAGCGCGAGCGCCTCCCGCCCGGCCTCCACCGTGTCGGTGAAGCGGCCGCGCATGGTGTACTGCACCATCCGGAGCTTCAGGAGGTCGGCCTTCTCGACCGGGGTCCTCGCGTGGCCGAGCGCCTCTGTGACGAGCGCCTCGGCGGCGTCCATCGCGCCGAGCAGGTACTCCACCTCGGCCAGCTGCCGGAGCAGCGGGAACGCGAGCGCGTAGCGCGACGCGAACGCGCCGGCCGGGAGCAGGCGGCGGCCCGCCTCGAGGTAGCGCCGGGCGGCGGCGTAGGCGGTCGCGTGCTTCGCCCGGACGGCCGCCTCTAGGTTGAGCTCCGCGATCGCGAGCCGCTCGTCGCCGTCGCGCACGAGGCCGAGCCCCTGATCGAGCTGCTCGACGATCTCGAAGACGCGCTCGGCGCGCTCCTCGGGCGTCGCGCCCGCGAGGAGCCGGCGGCCGATGCGGAGGTGGACCGCCTCGCGCTGGGGCCCGTCGATGAGGCCGTAGACCGCCTGCTGCACGCGGTCGTGGAGGAAGCGGAAGCGGGTCGCGGCGGCCGCCTCGCCGGGCGCGCCCGCGAGCGCGCCCGCGCTCGCGAGGACGTACTCGTCGCGGATCGCCGGCTCGAGGCGGCGCGCGGCCTCGATCCTGTCGAGGCCGGCGATGACCGCGAGCGTCTCCAGATCGAAGGTGCTCCCGATGCACGCGGCCAGCGTCAGGAGCTCGACCGTCGCGGCGTCGAGGCTGCGCACGCGGCCGCTCATCAGCTCGACGACGTTCTCGGTGAACCCGCGCGCCTCGATCCGGTCGAGGTCCCAGCGGAAGCGGCGCTCCTCCGGGGAGAAGTAGACGAGCCCGTCGGCGTCGAGCGCCTGGAGGAACTGCCGCGCGAAGAACGGGTTCCCCTCGGTCTTGTGCATGACGAGCCGCGCGAGCGGCTCCACCGCGTACGGGTCCTGCCGCAGGGTGTCGGCCACCAGCCGGATCAGCGACGCGAACGCGAGCGGGAAGAGCTGGATGGTGGTCACCTTCACGGCGCTCGCCTGCGCCGACCGCAGCGTCATGAGCAGGGGGTGGCTCTCGTCCACCTCGTTGTCGCGGTAGGCGCCGACGAGGAGGAAGGGCCCGAGATCCTCGGCCGCGAGGAGCCCCTCGATGAGCCAGAGCGTGCCCGCGTCGGCCCACTGCAGGTCGTCGAGGAAGAGGACGAGCGGCCGCTCGCTGCCGCAGAACGCCCGGAGGACGCCGCGGAAGGCGAGCAGGAGGCGGTGCTGCGCCTCGGCCGGGCCGAGCTCCGGCGGCGCGGGCGGGATGTTGCCCGCGCCAAGGACGATCCCGATCTCGGGCAGCACGTCGACGAGGAGCGACGCGTTCCTGCCGAGCTGCTTCTGCAGCGAGCGCCGCGCCTCCTCGACGCGCTCCGCGCTCTCCGCCAGCACCTGCTGGAGCAGGCCGCGGAGCGCCTGGATCACGGCGGAGTACGGGATCCCGCGGTGGAGCCGGTCGAACTTGCCCGAGATGAAATGGCCGTGCTCCCGGGTGAGCGGCTTGTAGATCTCGTGCACGAGCGACGTCTTGCCGATCCCGGAATACCCCGTGACCAGGATCATCTCGCGGCTGCCGGCGAGCACGCGCTCGAAGATCGACAGGTACTGGTGCGCCTCCCCCTCGCGCCCGTAGAGGCGGTGCGGGATGCGGAACTGCCCGGAGACGTCGTGCTCGCCGAGCGGGAACGGATCGATTCGCCCTGTCTCGAGGAGGGCTCGTCGACACCTGAGGAGGTCTTTCGACAAACCTTCTGCGCTCTGGTAGCGCTCCTCCGCGTCCTTCGCGAGGAGCTTCATGACGATCGCGGATACGGCGGGAGGCACGGAGTCTTCCGGCAGGGGCGCGGGGGGTCGGGCGAGGTGGGAGTGCATCCACTCGAGCGGCCCCGAGGCGTCGAACGGCAGTCGCCCCGCGAGCATCACGTAGAGCACGACCCCGAGCGAGTAGAGGTCTGTGCGCCAGTCGAGGGCGCGGTTCATCCGGCCGGTCTGCTCCGGAGACATGTAGGGCAACCTGCCCTCCTCGACCGTGCTCTGCACCTGCGGGTGCTCCTTCCGGAGCCGCGTCGAGAACATGAAATGGGTCAGCCGGACGGCGCCCGCCGCCGGGTCGACGAAGAAGCTCTGCGGCTGGATGTGCTTGTGAATGACGCCGCGGCGGTGCACCTCGGCGAGCGCGTCGGCCATGCCCGCGGCCCACGCGAGGAGCTGGTCGATCGGGAGCGGCGAGCGCGCGAGGAGCCAGTCGAGGGGCACGAGATCCTCGTCCTCGAAGACGAGGACCGGCGCCTCGCCGGAGAGCTCCATCAGCGTGGGGCTCAGCACCTGCGCGGCGTCGAGAGAGCGGGTGATCTCGAACTCGTTGAGCAGCGCGCCCGCGGCCGGAGCAGTCGTGTGACGAGGTGAGTCGAGGTGAGCCTTGAGCAGCACGCGCCGCGCGTCGCTCTCGCGCACGGCGCGCACGATGCTCCAGCGGTCGTTCGTCGTTTGCAGCACCTCTTCGCTGCGATAGCCCACCGCTACTTGCAAGGCTCTGCTCCGTTCTGGCGAGGCGCCGAGTGGCCCCCGGTAAGGCGACGCATCGTAAGCGAGCGATCCGTCCGTGTCACAGAAATTGTCGGGAGTCCGGGCGGATCAGCGTCTGTGCGATCGAGATCATCCAACGAGACGATCGCGCGCAACACGCCTCTCGGCGCGCGGGCCGTGCGCGGTTGAGGCCTGGACGACAGGAGGCGCGATCGTGCCATGTCGGCGCTCAACGCAGCTCGTCAGAGCGCCTCGCCGGCGCGATCGGCCGCTGGCGGCGAGGGGGGATGTCGGGCGCCGTGCGCGGCGCTCGGCGACAGGCGGCCCGGCCGCGCAGGTGGGGTCGCGCCGGCGAGCGGGTCAGCGCGGCGGCTTGCGCGCGGGATCGCGGCCGGCGAGGCCGTAAAGGACGATCTGGTGGACCGCGGACAGCACCGCCGCCACCTCCTCGCGGGAGATCTGGAACAGCCATGGAGGAGAGAAGCTCGCGTAGGCCGTGAGGAGCGCGCGCGCGGCGAGCTCGGGGTCGGCGGCGTCGAGCTCGCCCGAGCGGGCGCCGCGCTCGATGAGATCGCGGAGGAGCGCGCGCTCCTCGTCGAGGAAGCGGGCGTGGGCCGCCTTCACGGCGCGGCTCTGGCAGTGCACGAGATCGCACGCGTGCGCGCCGGAGCCGGCGAGCTCCAGGAAGGCG
This sequence comes from Sorangium sp. So ce406, assembly GCF_051474675.1. Taxonomy (NCBI): domain Bacteria; kingdom Pseudomonadati; phylum Myxococcota; order Polyangiales; family Polyangiaceae; genus Sorangium; species Sorangium sp. So ce406. Next base: position 6,404,664 of record NZ_CP150340.1, read on the forward strand.
CGCGCGCGGGCGTCGAACACCGCGCGCAGCCGGTCGCAGAAGGGCAGGTCCTCGGCGGCCGCGGCGCGCATGGCGGCCATGACGGCGCGGTGCTGCCCGCTGGAGAGCTCCTCGACGATGGCGTCCTTCGAGGCGAACTCCAGGTACACGGCGCCGACCGCGATCTCGGCCTCGCGCGCGATGTCGGCGACGGTCGTCTTGGCCGGCCCGTACCGGCGCAGGAGCCGCTCCGTCGCCTCGAGGATCCGCTGGCGCCGCTCGCTGGCGCTGCCGGGGGGGCCGTGCTCCATGACGCGCGCGATGATCTCCCGGATTCACGCGCGGGGGAAGCGCCCCGGGGCGGCCGGGAGGCGCCGGGGCGGGGCACGCGGCGGGGCGGGGCGCGGGCGGCGCGACGGAGCGCAGCCACGCGATTGATTGCCGTCCGCCCGGCGGCTATCGTGGGCTGGCTTTGCGCCGGGTTTTCCATGAAGATCGCGCGTCCACACGCGCCTCGGTCCGGCGCGCCGAAGGGACCGATCCATGACGAGCACCGCGCCGACACACGACGAAGCCGACGGGCTGGTTCGAGAGGGGCAGGTGATCGCGGGAAAATACCGCGTCGAGCGGGTGATCGGCGCCGGCGGGATGGGCGTCGTCGTCGCGGCGACGCACCTCCAGCTCGAGGAGCGGGTCGCGATCAAGCTGCTGCTGCCGGCGGCGGCGCGCTCGCGCACGCTGTCCGAGCGCTTCGTGCGCGAGGCGCGCGCCGCGGTGAAGGTCAAGAGCGAGCACGTGGCGCGCGTGACCGACGTCGGGACGCTCGAGTCGGGCACGCCGTACATGGTGATGGAGTACCTGTCGGGCAGCGACCTCGCCGACGCGCTGCGCGCCGGCGGGCGGATTCCCCCGCAGGCCGCGGTGGAGTACGTGCTCCAGGCCTGCGAGGCGCTCGCCGAGGCGCACGCCGCGGGCATCGTCCACCGCGACCTCAAGCCGGCGAACCTGTTCCTCACGCGGCGCGCGGACGGCTCGCCGTGCGTGAAGGTGCTCGACTTCGGGATCTCGAAGGTGGCGCCGAGCGGCTCCGACCCGCGGATCACCGACACGACGGCGGTGATGGGCTCGCCGCTCTACATGTCGCCGGAGCAGCTCAGATCGTCCCGCGACGTCGACGCGCGCACCGACGTCTGGTCGCTCGGGGTCATCCTGTTCGAGCTGCTCGCCGGCGAGCCGCCGTTCGACGGCGCGACCATGCCGCAGCTCTGCGTGGCGATCATGCAGGGCGTCCCCCGCCCGCTCGCCGCGCTCCGCGTCGACGTGCCCCCGGGGCTCGAGGCCGTGATCCTGCGGTGCCTGGAGAAGACGCCGGAGCGGCGCTTCCGCGACGTCGGGGAGCTGGCCGCGGCGCTCGCGCCGTTCGCGAGCGGGCGGGCGCGGCTCTCGGTCGAGCGGATCAGCGGGATCGCGCGGAGCTCTGGGCCCCCGCGGCCGGCGACCGCGTCGGGCGGCGTGGCGACCTCCCCGACCCTGGCGAGCACGTCGCCGACGTGGAGCGGGACGGTGGTGACGCGGAAGCGGCACGTCGGGCTCGCCGTCGCGCTGGGCGTCGGCCTGTCGCTGGTCGCCGCGGTCGGGGCCTTCGCCTTCCTCACCGGCCGCGCGCGGCCCGGCGACGCGCCGGCCGAGCCGTCCGCGAGCGCCTCGGCGGCGCCGACGCTGTCCGACGCCGCGGCGCTGCCGGCCGTGTCCGCGGCGCTGCCGGCCGTGTCCGCGGCGCTTCCGGCCGTGTCCGCGGCGCTTCCGGCCGTGTCCGCGGCGCTTCCGGCGGCGTCCGCGGCGCTCGCGCCGGCCGTCACGCCCGGCGGCGTGGACGCGCCCGCGCCGGTGGACGACGGCCCCGCGGCAGCGCCGGGCCCGGCCGGGGCCACCTCCGCGGCGTCCGCCAGCGTCAAGGCGGCGCCGCGCCCGGCGAGCGCCGCGCCGCGCGCCGCCGGCGCCGCCGCCTCCCCGCCGCCCCGGCCCGCCCGCCCGCCCGTGGCCCCGGCCCCGCCGGCCGCGGCGCCGGCCAACGGCAACCTGTTCGACGATCGCAAGTGAGGACACCACGCATGACGAGCCTGCCCCTGCAGCACCTCGGGCGCCTGCTGGCGCTCGCGATGTTCCTCGCCGCCCTCGTGGGCGGCGGCCGCGACGCGAGGGCCGATACGGCGGCAGCACAGGCGCTGTTCGACGCGGCCAGGCAGCTCATGGCCCAGGGCAAGTACGCCGATGCGTGCCCGAAGCTCGAGGAGAGCCAGCGGCTCGACCCGGGGATCGGGACGCAGTTCAACCTGGCGACCTGCTACGAGCAGCTCGGCCGGACGGCGAGCGCCTGGTCGACGTTCCTCGAGGTGGCCGGCGCGGCGAAGGCCGCGGGCCAGGTCGAGCGCGAGAAGGTCGCGCGGCAGCGCGCGACGGCGCTGGAGCCGCGGCTCGTCCGGCTGACGATCACGGCGCCCGCGGACGCCCCGGCCGACCTCCAGGTGAAGCGCGACGGCGCCCCCGTGGGGCGCGCGCAGTGGGGCATCCCGGTGCCCGTGGATCCCGGGAAGCACACGATCGAGGCCTCCGCGGCCGACAGAGCGCCGTTCGCGAAGACCGTCGAGGTCACCAGGGCGGGCGCCTCGGAGACGGTGGCCATCCCGCCGCTGCCCGCGGGCGCGCCGGCGCGCGCCGCAGCGCAGCCGACGACCGGCGCGACCGGCGCCGCGCGGCCGACCAGCGGCGCGGCCCCGCCGGCGAGCGGCGCCGCGCCTCCGACGACCGGCGCCGCGCTCGCGCCGGTCGCCGGAGGCGCCCCGACGCCGCCGGCCCGGCCGCTGATGCGGCGCCGTAGCAAGGGGATGATGGTCACGGGCATCGTCCTGACGAGCCTCGGCACCATCGCCCTCCTCGGCGGGGGCCTGGCGCTCGCCTCGGAGTGCTCCGACCCGGAGTGCGAGACGTACGGCGAGGACGAAGGAGGCGCCGGGGCCGCGCTCGTCGTCGGCGGGCTCATCTTCGCCGGCGTCGGCATCCCGCTCGCGATCGTCGGCGGCCGCCTGGTGCCCGTCGAGCCCGAGAAGAAGAAGGCCGCCGCGCCAGCGTCCTCGACCGAGCTCGTCCTCGGGCCGCGCTACGCCGGGCTTCGCTGGTCGATGTGAGCGCCGGCGCGGCGGGACGCGCCGCGCTCGGTCGTCGGACGTCGGCGATCCAGAGCGCCGATCAGCTCGAAACACCCAGGGAAGAAGAGATTCGAACCACAGAGGCACAGAGGGCACAGAGGAACAGCAGACAAAACTCTGTGCCCTCTGTGCCCTCTGTGCCCTCTGTGCCCTCTGTGCCCTCTGTGGTTCGCTCTCTCAGGGCTGCCTCATCGTCGGTGTCCTAGAGATCGCCCGCGCGCAGATCGCGCGCCTTCACACGCTCTGACGCGCGCGCGATAGACGCACGCCGGACGGCGCGCCTCCGGGATCGCCCGAGCGCGCCGGCCCCGGCGCGCGAGAGGCGGCGAGCCCGCGAAACGGCCCCGGCGATCCTCGCATCGATGGAGACGGCCGCGTTGACGCAGGGTGAGCGCGGCGGTCCACGCGAGCTCATGGCATCCGTATTTCCACGCTGGAGCAACACCGCTCTCCGGATCGCGATCGCCGCCGTGTTCCTCGGCGGCGCGGCGGCCGTGGCAGCGCCGATGATCTACGTGCGCAGCGACTGGAACACCGGGCAGAACCTGCCCGTGCAGCAGCCGGTGCAGTTCGACCACAGGCACCATGTGCAGGACGACGCCATCGACTGCCGGTTCTGCCATTACACGGTCGAGCGGACAGGCACCGCGGGGATGCCGTCGACGGCGCTCTGCATGGGGTGCCATGGCCAGATCTGGAATCAGAGCCCGAAGCTCCAGCTCGTCCGCAGCAGCTATTTCTCGGGCACGCCGATCCCCTGGAACCGCGTCAACGACGTCCCCGACTTCGTCTATTTCAACCACGCGATCCACGTGAACAAGGGGGTCGGCTGCGTGACGTGCCACGGCCGCGTGGACCAGATGCCCGACGTCTACAAGGTGTCTCCGATGTCGATGGGCTGGTGCCTCGACTGCCACAGGGCGCCGGAGCGGCACCTCCGCCCGCCCTCCGCGGTCGCGGACATGGACTGGGACGCCGGCCCCGACGCGGCGCGGATCGGCCGGCAGATCGCGCAGGAGCTCGGCGTGCGGCGGCTCACGCACTGCTCGACGTGCCACCGGTGAGCGCGCGGGCGCGAGGAGGACGATCGCCCGGCGAACAGGGGACCTTGGCAACGGCGGAGGCGCCGATCCACCGATGACCTGAAGAGGGACGATGGCTGATCGAAGACAGATCCCATGGAGCTCCGCGCTCGACGGCAAGACGGGCAAAGCATACTGGCGCAGCCTGGCGGAGCTCCTCGAGACACCGGAGCTCCGCGAGGCCGCCGCGCAGGCGCTCCCCGGCGGCGAGGGCGACGCCGGCGCGGTGAGCCGGCGGACCTGGCTCAAGCTGCTCGGCGCGAGCATGGCGCTCGCCGGCGTGTCCGGGTGCAACGCGAGGCCCGCGGACAAGATCGTCCCTTATGTGACGACGCCGCCGGAGGTGACCCCGGGGATCCTCCGGTATTACGCGACGAGCCTGGAGCTCGACGGATTCGCCACGGGCATCCTCGTCGAGAACCACGAGGGGCGGCCGACGAAGGTCGAGGGCAACCCGGAGCACCCGGCGAGCCTCGGATCGACCGGCGTGTACGAGCAGGCGTCGGTGCTCGGCCTCTACGACCGGCACCGCGCGCGCGCGGCGCGGCGCGGCGCGGCGCCGGCCGCGTGGGAGGCGTTCGTCGAGCAGTTCGGCGGCGCGCGGGACGATCGCGGCGCCGGGCTCCGCTTCGTCCTGAGGCCCACCGGCTCGCCGCTCACGCAGGCCCTCATCGGTCGCGTCCAGGAGCGCCACCCGGCGGCCCGCTTCACGTTCCACGCGCCCGCCCGGTCGCGCGACGCGGCGCGCGGGGCCGAGCTCGCGTTCGGCGCGCCGCTCCAGGCGCAGTACGACTTCCGGACGGCGGACGTCATCCTCGCGCTCGACGCGGATTTCCTGGCGTCGATGCCGTTCAGCGTGCGGTACGCGCGCCAGTTCGCGGAGCGCAGGCGCGTCGGGTCGCCGACGGGCACCATGAGCCGGCTCTACGTCGTCGAGACCGGGCTGAGCCCGACCGGGAGCATCGCCGATCACCGGCTGCGCGGGCGTCCGAGCGAGGTGCCGGCGCTCGCCGCGGCGATCGCGGCGGAGCTGCTCCTCGCGGAGGGCGCGCGCCCCGGAGCCATCCCCGCGGACGCGCTCGGCGCGCTCGAGCCGGCCCGGGCGCGGGTGCGCGCGGAGGACAGGCCGTTCGTGCAGGCGCTCGCGCGCGACCTCGCGCGAGGCGGGGCGGCGAGCGTCGTCGTGGTCGGGGAGCGGCAGCCGCCGCCGGTCCACGCGATCGCGCACCTCATGAACGCGGCGCTCCGCAACGACCGCGCGGCGTGGGCCACCGCGGGGACGCTGATCACGGCGGGCGGCGCGGAGCAGGAGCTCGCCGCGCTCGCCGAGGAGATCCGGCGCGGCGCCGTCGACACGCTCGTGATCCTCGAGAACAACGTGGCTTACACGGCGCCGGCAGACATCGAGTTTGCCAGGCTGCTCCGCGCCGTCCGGAGCCGCGTCTACCTCGGGCTCTACGAGGACGAGACCGCGGCCGGCTGCGACTGGTTCGTGCCGGCCGCGCACGACCTCGAGGCCTGGGGGGACGCGCGCGCCTACGACGGCACGATCTCGCTGATCCAGCCGCTCATCGAGCCGCTCTTCCAGGGCAGGACGGCCTCCGAGGTGCTCACGGTGTTCGCGGGCGAGCCGCGCCGGAGCGCGCGCGAGCTGCTCCGCGAGGCGTGGAGGGCGCGCCGGGGCGGCGCCGATTCCGACGCGTTCTGGGAGGAGGCGCTCCGGCGCGGGCTCGTCGAGGGCACCGCGGCCCCGCGCGAGAACGCCGCGCTCCGGCCCGATGGGATCGCCGCCGCGGCCGCGGCGCTCGGGCAGCTCGCCGCGGCGGCGCCGGCGCCCGCGGGCACCCTCGAGATCGCGTTCTCGACCGACGCCAACGTGTATGACGGCCGGTTCGCCAACAACCCGTGGCTGCTCGAGCTGCCCGACCCGATCACCAAGCTCACCTGGGACAACGCCGCGCTGCTCGGCCCGGAGACCGCCAGGGCGCTCGGCGTCGAGAGCGAGGACGTGGTCGATGTCGAGCTCGGGGGGCGGACGATCTCGATACCGGTGCTCGTCGCCCCGGGGCACGCCGACGGGACGCTGTCGCTCCAGCTCGGCTATGGCCGGAGCGGCGCCGAGTCGATCGCCGCCGGCGTGGGGGTCGACGCGTACCGGCTCCGCACCACGGACGCGCCGTTCTTCGCGGCGGGCGCCTCGGTGCGGAAGCGGCCGGGCGAGAAGCACCCGCTCGCGCTCACGCAGGCGCACTGGAGCCTTCACGGGCGCCCCATCGCGCTCTCGGTCCCCCTCGCCGTCTACCGCGAGCACCCCGACTTCACGGAGGCGTTCAAGGGGCCGCAGCCGTCGCTCCTGCCCGCGGTGACGGCCCCCGGGGTGCCGCTCGGGCAATGGGCCATGACGATCGATCTCACGATCTGCACCGGGTGCAGCGCGTGCGTCGTCGCGTGTCAGGCCGAGAACAACGTGCTCGTGGTGGGCAAAGACGAGGTCCTGAACAGCCGCGAGATGCACTGGCTCCGGATCGACACGTATTACTCCGGCGACCCGCGCGACCCGGGCGTCGTCCACCAGCCCATGCTGTGCCAGCACTGCGAGAAGGCGCCGTGTGAATACGTGTGCCCGGTGAACGCGACCACGCACAGCCCCGACGGGCTCAACGAGATGACCTACAACCGCTGCGTGGGGACGCGGTTCTGCTCGAACAACTGCCCCTACAAGGTCCGCCGGTTCAACTGGTTCGATTTTACCGAGCTCCACGCCTACAACGACGGGCTCGCGCGGCTCCAGCGCAACCCCGACGTGACCGTGCGGGAGCGCGGCGTGATGGAGAAGTGCACGTACTGCGTCCAGCGGATCCGCCGCGCGGAGATCGCGGCGCGCGTCGAGCAGCGCGAGATCCGCCCGGGGGAGGTCGTCACCGCCTGCCAGCAGGCCTGTCCGACGCGGGCAATCCAGTTCGGCTCGCTCTCTCATCAGGAGACGGAGATGGTCGCGTGGCGCGGCGAGGCGCGGAGCTACGCGGTGCTCCACGACCAGGGCACCCGGCCGAGGACCATGTACCTCGCGCGCATCAACAACGAGAACCCGGAGCTCGTCAAGCCGTGACCCAGCCCCTCCTGATCGGGCGGCCCACCGACGAGGCGCTCTCGGAAGATCTCCTGTCGGTCGTGTGGAAGCCGCGATCCAGGCTGTGGTGGGCGGCGTTCGCCCTCACCGGGGCCGGGACGGCCCTGCTCGCGATCACCATCACCTATACCGTCACGACCGGGATCGGGGTCTGGGGCAACAACATCCCGGTCGGCTGGGCGTTCGGGATCATCAACTTCGTGTTCTGGGTCGGCATCGGCCACGCGGGGACGTTCATCTCCGCGATCCTGCTCCTGCTCGAGCAACGCTGGCGCACGAGCATCAACCGGTTCGCCGAGGCGATGACGCTCTTCGCCGTCATCCAGGCGGGCCTCTATCCGCTCCTGCACCTCGGGCGGCCCTGGTTCGCCTACTGGCTCGTCCCCTACCCCTCCACGCTCGCGGTCTGGCCCCAGTTCAAGAGCGCGCTCCCGTGGGACGCCGCGGCCATCTTCACGTACTTCACGGTCTCGCTCGTCTTCTGGTACCTCGGGCTCATCCCGGACTTCGCGTCCCTGCGCGACCGGGCCCCGGACCGCGGCCGGCGGATCGTCTACGGGATCCTGTCGCTCGGCTGGCGCGGCTCCGCGCGCGCCTTCCGCCACTACCGGATCCTCTATGGGCTGCTCGCCGGGCTCGCGACGCCGCTCGTGGTCTCGGTCCACTCGATCGTGAGCAGCGACTTCGCGACCGCGCTCGTCCCGGGGTGGCACTCGACCATCTTCCCCCCGTTCTTCGTCGCCGGGGCCATCTTCTCCGGCTTCGCGATGGTGCTGACGCTGCTCATCCCCGCGCGCCGCATCTTCCACCTCGGGAGCGTCGTCACCCAGCGGCACATCGACAACCTGAGCAAGCTCGCGCTCGTCACCGCCTGGATCGTCATCTACGCGTACATCATCGAGTTCTTCGCCGCCTGGTACAGCGCGTCGGAGTTCGAGATCTACCAGTTCTTCGTCGCGCGCCCCGCCGGCCCGAACGCCGCCGTGTTCTGGGCGCAGATGTTCTGCAACGTGCTCGTCCCGCAGCTCCTCTGGTCCTCGAGGGTCCGGAGGAACATGGTCCTGCTCTGGATCATCTCCATCCTCGTGAACGTCGGGATGTGGGCCGAGCGGTTCGTGATCATCGTCATGTCGCTGCAGCGCGAGTTCATCCCGTCGGGGTGGCACGCCTACCGGCCGACGTGGGTCGATATCTCGATGTTCGCCGGGACGATCAGCTTCTTCCTGCTGCTCTTCCTGATCTTCCTGCGCCTCTTCCCGTTCATCCCCGTGGCCGAGGTCAAGGAGCTGAACCACGAGCTCGGTAAGGAGGAGCACTGACATGAAGAGAGGACTGCTCGCCGAGTTCGAGACGCCCGAGGCGATGCTCCGCGCGCTCGCGGAGCTCCGGAGCCGCGGATACCGGCGGCTCGACGCGTTCACGCCGTACCCGGTCCACGGCGCCGAGGCGGCGCTCGGACTCGGTCGATCGCCGCTCACGTGGATCGTCTTCCCCTTCGCGCTCGCGGGCGCCGCGGGGGGCTACCTCGTCCAGTGGTACAACAACGCCTACGACTACCCGCTCAACGTCGGCGGGCGGCCGCAGCACGCGGCCCCGGCGTTCGTGCCGATCACCTTCGAGATGATGGTGCTCACGACCTCCCTCGTCGGGTTCGTGGTGCTGCTCGCGCTCACGAAGCTGCCCGAGCTCTGGAATCCGGTGTTCGACGTGCCAGGGTTCGAGCGCGCCACCATCGATCGGTTCTGGATCGGCATCGACGCCCGCGACCCGGCGCTCATCCGGCCCATCGCCGAGCGCGATCTCACCGATCTGGGCGCGCTCACCGTCGCCTGGGCCGGAAAGGAGCGGCCGTGAGGCGCGGGCGCTCCGTCGTCCTCGGCGCGCTCGCCGGCCTCGCCGCGGCGCTCTGCGTCGCGTGCACCCCGGCGACCCCGGCCCAGGACGAGCGCGGCGAGGCCGACGAGCTGGACCTCGAGCGCATGATCCGCCAGAAGCGCTACGCGCCCTACGAGCCGGCGGAGATGTTCGACGACGGCGCCGTCATGCGCCGCCCGCCCGAGGGCACCGTGCCGAACGACCGGGTGACCGGCGATCCCGGGCTCACGCGGGGCGTCGCGGGCGGCGCGTACGTCGACCGCATCCCGGTCCCGGTCACGCTGGAGCTGATCCGGTACGGCCAGGGCCGTTACGAGATCTTCTGCGGCGCCTGCCACGGGATCGCCGGAGACGGCGAGTCGGAGGTCGCGCGGAACATGACGCAGCGGCGCCCGCCGTCGCTCGTCGACGCGCGCGTGCAGGCGTTCCCGCCCGGCCGCATCTACCAGGTCATCGTCGAGGGCTACGGCCTCATGCGCTCGTACGAGCCGAACATCCCGCTCCGGGAGCGCTGGGCGATCGTGGCCTATGTGAAGGCGCTCGGGCGGAGCCGCGCCGCCGCGCTCGACGCGCTCCCCCCGCCCCTGCGCGAGCGCGCCCTGAAGGAGCTCCCGTGAACGGACGAGTCCCTCGCATCCCCATCTTCCGGGGCGGCCGCGCGCTCGTCGCGCGGTCGCTCGGCCTCGCGCTCCTCGGTGCCGTCCTGCTCGTCGTCGGCGCGTTCGTGGACCGCGAGCGCGTCTTCTACGCGTACCTCGCGGCCTACGCCTACGCCGTCACCACCGCGGTCGGCGCGCTCATCTTCCTCATGATCTGCCACGCGATGGGCGCGACATGGCCCGTGGCCGTCCGCCGCCTCGCGGAGGCGATCCTCTCGGCGCTGCCGCCCCTCGCCGCGCTGTTCCTCCCGCTCCTGCTCGGGATGGACGCGCTCTACGGGGACTGGCTCCATCCCGAGTCGATCCACGACGAGCACGTCCGGGCGATCGTGCTCCACAAGACGCCCTACCTGAACCTCCCCTTCTTCCTCGTGAGGACGGGTATCTACTTCGCCATCTGGCTCGCCCTGGGCGCCCTCCTGCGCCGCGGCTCGCTCCGGGGCGACGCGAGCCCGGCGCTCGCGGGCGGCGGGCGGCTCCGCGCGCTCAGCGTCGGCGGCCTGCCGCTCGTCGCGCTGGCGCTCTCCTTTGCCTCGTTCGACTGGCTCATGTCGCTCGCGCCGACGTGGGTGTCGACGATGTTCCCCGTCTACGTCTTCGCCGGCGGCTTCGTCGCGGCGATAGCGCTGCTCACGGGGCTGACGTTCACCTCGGAGCGCGCCGGGCTCCTGCCCGGGCTGAGCAGCTCGCACTACTACGCGCTGGGCCGGCTGCTCCTCGCGTTCACCATCTTCTGGGCGTACGCCGCCTTCTTCCAGTTCATGCTGATCTGGATCGCGGACAAGCCCGAAGAGGCGGAGTTCTACCTGCGCCGCTACCACGGCCCGTGGGGGACAGCGACCCTCGTCCTCGTGCTCGCGCGCTTCGTGATCCCCTTCTTGATCCTGCTCAATTACGGGATCAAGCGGCGGCCGGCGTGGCTGTCGGCGGTCGCCGCCTGGGTCCTCGTCGCGCACTACCTCGACATGCACTGGCTCGTCGTGCCCGAGGCCTCCGGCGTTCGCGCGCCGTACCACTGGCTCGATCTCGCGGCGCTCCTCGCCGTGGTCGGCCCGTGCGTCGCGTTCGCCGCGCTCCGTCAGCGCGGCAAGCCGCTCGTCCCCGTCAACGACCCGGCGCTGCCGGCCGCACTCCGTTACGAGAGCGTATGACCTCCCAGTACCGCCGTCCCGACGTGCGCCAGGAAGAGGATCACCTCCCCTGGCGGAGGATCCTCGCCATCGCGTTCGCGGCCATCGTCATCTTCATCACCCTGGCCGCCTGGTCCTGGATGATCCTGCGCGGCCGCGAGGCAGCGCTCCGCGCCGGCGGCAGGACCATCGAGCACGCGCGCGAGGGCTTCCTGCCGCGCGGCGTGGTGGCCGGGGTCGATCAGCGCATCTTCCGACGCCAGGCAACCGGCGAGGAGGGCCTCGGCAAGGTGCTCAATCGCAGGAAGCGCGAGGAGCTCGGCCGCTTTGGCTGGGCCGACCGGGGGCGCGGGATCGTGCAGATCCCGATCGAGGACGCGATGGGCCTCGTCGCCGAGGAGAGCCGATGAGGACGGCGCACCTCTCCGCCGCGGCGCTCCTCGCCGTCTCGCTCTCGCGCGCGCCGCTCGCGGCCGCCGCCGACCCGCCGGCGCTCCCGCCGGCCGCGCGCGAGGCCGACATCGAGGAGCGCCTCGGCAGCCCCATCGACACGGCGCTGTCGTTCACCGACATGGAAGGGCGCGCCGCGCCGCTCGCCGCGCACCTCGACGGCAGGCGCCCGGTCCTGCTCGTCCTCGCCTATTACCGCTGCCCGACGCTGTGCGGCCTCGTGCTGCGCGGGCTCGTCTCCGGCATGGGGAAGCTCGACTACCGGCTCGGCGAGCACTACCGCGCGCTCACGGTGAGCTTCGATCCCCGGGACACCCCGGAGTCCGCGGCGCGGAAGCGGACAGCCACCCTCGCGGCGCTGGGCATGGCGGCCGCGCCGGCGCCGGATCTCTGGCCGTTCCTCACCGGCGATGTCCCCGAGATCCGCGCGCTCGCGGGCGATCTCGGGTTCCGGTTCGCGCACGACCCGCAGACCGACCAGTACGCGCACCCCGCGGCGGTCTTCGTGCTGACGCCGGAGGGCCGCATCTCTCGCTATCTCTATGGCATCGAGTTCCCCGCGCTCGACCTCCGGCTCGCGCTCCTCGAGGCGAGCCGCGGGCAGGTCGGCACCACCCTCGATCGGGTCCTCATGACGTGTTATCGCTACGACCCGGCGAGCCGCCGCTACGGCCCCCAGGTGGCCGGCTTCCTGCGGCTCGGCGCGGCCGGCATCCTGGCCTGGGTCGTCACGCTGGTCGCCTTCTTCGGCTGGCGAGGCTGGCAGCGCCGGCGGCGGGAGGGCGCGCGATGAACGAGCTGTTGCGCCAGATCCTCTTCTTGCCCGAACAGCGCTCCTCGCTGGCCCGCGAGATCGACGGGCTCCATTACATCGTCGTCTCCGTGACGATGGGCGGCGCTGTCCTGATCACGCTGATCGGCGGCTATTTCCTCATCCGCTATCGACGGCGCCTCCAGGACACCGCGCGGCCGCACGCGGGGACGCTCGCGAAGCCGGCGCTCGCCCTGGAGACGGTGACGCTCCTCGGCCTCGGCGTCCTGTTCCTCGCGTTCTGGAACGTCGGCACGCGCCAGTTCGTCGACCTGCGCACGCCGCCCGACGACACGCTCGACGTCTACGTCACCGGGAAGCAGTGGATGTGGAAGTTCGCCTACCCCGAGGGAGAGAGCATGATCTCGGTGCTCTACGTCCCCGCGCGCAGGCCGATCAAGCTCATCATGACGTCGCGCGACGTCATCCACAGCTTCTTCGTCCCCGCGTTCCGCATCAAGCAGGACGTCCTCCCGGGCCGCTACACCACGGCCTGGTTCGAGGCGAGCGAGCCCGGCGCGTATCCCATCCTCTGCACGGAGTACTGCGGCACGAGCCACTCGGAGATGCGCGGCCAGGTGATCGCGCTCGAGCCCGCCGATTACGAGCGCTGGCTCGCCGGCGGCGCCGCGAGCACGCCGGCGTTCGCGCAGGAGGCCGCCGCGCAGGCGGAGCAGGAGCGCGCGGAGGCCGAGCCCACGATGCCGAGCCGCGGCGAGCGCGCCGCCGCCCGCCACAACTGCCTCCGGTGCCACACCCTCGACGGCACGCCGCACATCGGCCCCACCTGGGCAGGCCTGTACCGCGCCGTCGTGCCGCTCGAGGGCGGCGGCGAGCGCATCGCCGACGAGGCGTACATCACCGAGTCGATCATGGACCCGCTCGCCGCGCTGCACCGCGGGTTCCAGCCGGTCATGCCGTCGTATCTGGGGCAGGTCACGCCGCCGGACATCGCCGCGATGATCGAGCTCATCAAATCGATCCGCGACGTGCCCCGCGGCCCCGTCGTGCCGTGGGACGGCGGCGTGGGCGGGAGCGGCGCCGCCGCGCCGGGAGGGACGACGCCATGATCGCACACGAGATCGAGGGGGTAGCGCCGGGGCACGGCGCGCACGAGGCCGATTATCTGCGAGCCGACGCGGGCGTGCGCTCGTGGCTGCTCACGACCGATCACAAGCGCATCGGGATCATGTTCTACGCGCTCATCATACCGATGCTCCTGCTCGGCGGCGTCTTCGCGCTCGTCCTCCGGACGGAGCTCCTGACGCCGGGGCCCACCGTGATCAGCGCGTCGACCTACAACCGCATGTTCACGCTCCACGGCGTGGTCATGGTGTGGCTCTTCATGATCCCATCGATCCCGAACATCTTCGGGAACTTCGCCCTCCCGCTCATGATCGGGGCCAAGGATCTCGCGTTCCCGCGCCTCAACCTGGCGAGCCTCTACGTCTATGCCATCGGCGCCGTGATCACGCTCGGGGCAGCCGTGGGCGGGGGCGCCGACACCGGGTGGACGTTCTACCCGCCCTACAGCACGACCACGCCCACGGCGGTCATTCCCGTCGTGATCGGCATCTTCATCCTCGGCATCTCGTCGATCATGACCGCGGTGAACTTCATCGCGACCACGCACACGATGCGCGCCCGCGGGCTCGGCTGGGGCCGACTGCCGCTCTTCGTGTGGGCGATCTACAGCACGAGCATCATCATCCTGCTCGCGACCCCCGTCCTCGGCCTCACGATCCTGCTCGTCGGGGCGGATCACGTCTATCACTTCGGCCTCTTCGACCCTGCGCTGGGCGGCGATCCCGTGCTGTTCCAGCACCTGTTCTGGTTCTACTCCCACCCTGCCGTCTACATCATGGTGCTCCCGGCGCTCGGGGTCATCAGCGAGGTGGTCTGCACCTTCTCGCAGCGGCAGCCGGCGTCGTACTGGGCGATCGCCGTCTCGTCGCTCGGCATCGCGCTCATCGGGTTCGCCGGGTGGGGGCACCACATGTTCGTGGCCGGGATGAGCGAGGTCGACGCCGGCATCTTCGGCGCGTTCTCGATGTTCATCGGGATCTTCTCCGCCATCAAGGTCTTCACCTGGGTGGCGACCCTGCAGAAGGGGTCGATCCATCTCAACACGCCGATGCTCTATTTCCTCTGGTTCCTGTTCCTCTTCGTCTTCGGGGGCATGACGGGCATCGCCGTCGCGACGCAGTCGCTCGACGTGCACTGGCACGACACGTACTTCGTCGTCGCACACTTCCATTTCATCATGGTCGGCGGCACTCTCACCGCGTTCCTCGCGGCCGCGCACTACTGGTTCCCGAAGATGTTCGGCCGCATGTACTCCGAGCCGATGGGGCTGCTCACGTCCTTCGGGGCGTTCCTCGGGTTCATCCTCACGTTCCTCCCCCAGTTCCTCCTGGGCAACGCCGGGATGCCCCGCCGCTACTACAGCTACCCGGAGCAGTACCAGTGGCTCAACGTGCTCTCGACCGGGGGCGCCTACCTGCTCGGGGCCGCGCTCGTGCTCTCGCTGGTGAACCTGCTCATCGCCCTGCGCTGGGGGGCGCGCGCCCCCGCCAACCCGTGGAGGTCGCGCAGCTACGAGTGGATCACGCCGCCCATCCCGTCGAAGCACAACTTCCCGGTGACCCCGATCGTCGAGCGCGGCCCGTACGACTACCACCTGACCGAGGAGGAGGCCCATGCTCGAATCTCAGCCGCCGCTCATTGAAGCGCAGCCGCAGCCGCTCGCCCCGGCGCGGCTCGCCATGCAGTTCGAGGATCTCGAGAAGCAGACCCACGCCGCGCACTTCGGCATGTGGATCTTCCTCGCCAGCGAGGTCCTCCTCTTCGGCGGCCTCTTCGGCCTGTACGCCGGCTACCGCGCGATGTACGGCGCCGAGTTCGCCGCCGGCATCGCGCACAACAGCGCCCCGATCGGCACGGCGAACACGGCGATCCTCCTGACGAGCAGCCTGCTCGTCGCGCTGAGCGTCTACGCCGTGCGCCTGGATCGGCCGGCGCGGGCCGGCCGCCTCCTGCTCGGCGCCATCGCGCTCGGGGCCGCCTTCCTCACGCTGAAGGGCATCGAGTACGCGGCGCACTTCCGCGAGGGGATCTTCCCCGGCGCCGGCTACCGCTTCGAGGAGCTCCCGCAGGCCGGCGCGCGGCTGTTCTTCACGCTGTACTATGTCTCGACAGGCCTCCACGCCGTCCACGTCACGGCGGGGCTCGTGGTCCTCGGCTGGCTCGCGTGGGGGTGCTTCCGGCGCCGGTACGGCGCGGGCAACGAGACGCACGTCGAGCTCGGCGGGCTCTACTGGCACCTCGTCGACGTGATCTGGATATTCCTCTGGCCGATGCTCTACCTGATGCACCGCTAACGGCACGTTGCACCCATGACCGTCAAGCACCTCTCCTCGCGGACCTACGTGATCGTCTGGCTCGCCCTGATGGCGCTCACGCTGGCCTCGTACCTCCTCTCGCTCGCCCACCTCGGCCGGGGCGACGTCGTCGCGGCGCTGCTCATCGCCACGGTGAAGACGGTGCTCGTGCTGCTCTTCTTCATGCACCTCATCGAGCAGCGCTTCGCGAACGCGCTCCCCATGATCGTGTCGGCGCTCCTCCTCGGCCTCCTGCTCACGCTGATGATCAGCGACGTCACGACGCGCGAGACGGTCTCGCGCGCGCCGATCCCGCCGGCCCCGCCGCCCGAAGCCGCGGCCGCGCCCCGCTGATCCGCCCGTCGCGTGATCGCCCCGCCGGCGCGGGCGCGGGCGCGGCTCAGGTCGCCCAGGGCGATGGCGGAATCGCCGTGTCAGAGGGCGCATGACGCCGATCTCACCGCATCGGGCGCCGCTCACCTGGGCTGTCCACCGCCCCGGTTCGGTCCTACAAACACGTGCTCTCGGCGCTGCGCGACGGCCATGCGGAATGGTGCTGGCGTCGGGGGCATTGCACGTTCGCAGGAGCGACCATGAAGACGTGGATTGGACGGGCCGCGGTCTCGTGCGGTCTCGCCGCGGCGGGGTGCACCGCCGGCCCGACGGGCGAGCCGTGGATCGCGGAGGGAGACGGCTCTCTGGCGCTGGACTGGGCGGCGTCCGCGCCGGCGGCGCTCCGCGGCGCGCCCGGGAGCGACGGCCCGGGCGCGCCGTGCTCGGCAGAGGTCCTCTTCGCGGAGGATTTCTCGGACAACGCGGCCCGATGGAGCCTCGCGCCCGGCTGGGAGATCGGCCCGGCGCGCGCGTCCGGCGGCCAGCGCGCGGGGTTCCCGGATCCGGCGAGCGATCACACGAGGGCCGGCGACAACGGCATCGCGGGCGTGCTCCTCGGCGGCGGCCCGAGCATCACCGCGCCGCACCCGCAGCGCTACCTGACGAGCCCCGCGGTCGACGCGGCGGTGCGCGGGCGGGTCACGCTGTCGTTCTGGCGCTGGCTGAACACGAGCTACCGCAACAAGGCCCGGGTCGAGGTCTTCGACGGATCGCGCTGGAGGATCGTCTACGAGTCTCCGCTCGACGATGTCACCGAGTCCGCCTGGAGGGACGTCACGTACGATCTCACGCCGTACAGGAACCCGGATCTACGGGTGCGGTTCGGCTACAGCGCCGTCATCGCCTTTGGCGGCGCGCCCATGTCGGGCTGGAACATCGACGACGTGCGGATCAGCGCGTGCCGGTAGCGGCGTCGCTGCCGTCGACCGTCGTGGCACCTTGCTTGCTCGACGTGGCCCTCGAAGGGTGCAAGCACGAGCCTTGCGCCACGTTGTGCCACAGAAAGGGTGTAGCAGGTCATGACGATGCAGAAGAAGCGCAAGGTGCTCCGGGCCCCCTTCCTCGTGACGGTCGCCGCGGCGGCCTCGTTTGCAGGCGCCGTGGCGCTGCCGGGGTGCGACCCCACCGTGGACGACGGCTGTCCCGAGGGGATGGCCTGTAACCCGCCGCCGGCGGTGTGCCCCGACGAGATGCCGGCTCCCGGATCGCCCTGCGACGAGCGCGACGCGTGGTGCAGCTACATCGACGGTTGCGATAACCCCATCGACTACGCGTGTGTGGACTGGGCGTGGCGCGTGGAGCGCGAGATCTCCTGCAACCCGCCGCCCCCGCCGCCGGCGTGCCCAGAAGCGATGCCGAAGCGCGGGTCGAGCTGCGACGCGGACGACCTGTCCTGCAGCTACATCGATGGTTGCGACAACCCCATCGGCTACAGGTGCGCGGAGGGGGCGTGGCGCGTGGAGAGCGAGATTTCCTGCAACCCGCCGCCGCCGGCGTGCCCCGAGTCGTTGCCGACGACCGGCAGCGCGTGCGAGCTGCTCGGGGAGAGCTGCTCCTATGCCGGCCCCCCCGATTGCCCCGAGCCGACCGTGGTGACCTGCGGCGCCGACGGCACGTGGTCCGTGACGATCGCGGTCTCCTGCAACCCACCGCCCCCACCGCCCCCGCCGCCCCCGGGGGACTGTCTCACGGCCGCCACCGGGGACGAATGCGCGAGCCTGGGGCCAGCATGTCAGTGGCTTGTGCCAGGCTGCGCCGAGGGCACGGGAACCCCGGCGCTCGCCGCGGTGGGCTGCTTCCCGAGCCTGCCGTGCGGCGAGGTCGACGCGGCGTGTCCGGCCGGGACGCGCTGTCAGGAGGTCGTCGTCAACCCCTGCGTTGCCGCGTCTCCAGACGGCGCGACCTGCAGCGCCTGCGGGCTGACCAAGAGCGTCTGCCTGCCGCCCTCCGCGGCGACCGCCACGGAGTGACCGCGGCCGGAGCGCTCCCGTCGCCCGTCTTGCCGCCCAGGGACCCAGCGCATAGCGTGACCCCATGACGGACGCCCCCGACGCAGAGCAGGACGGCGAGGCGGAGCGGGACGGCGCCGCGGACGCCGACGACGCGCCGCGGGCCCCGCTCCCTCCCGCCAGCGACGCGGTGCGCGGCGAGTGGGGGCGGCGCATCGAGGCCGAGTACCGCTCGGCGGCGATCACGCAGCACCTCACGCTCTGGCTCATCCAGATGGGCGCGTCGCCGGATCTCATCGACGACGGCCTGCGCATCGTCAAGGACGAGCTCGCGCACGCGCGCCTCAGCCATCGCGTCCACGTCCTCGCGGGCGGCGGGGCCCTGGCGCCGCTCCGCCGCGAGACGCTGGGGCTCAAGGGCAAGGAAGACGAGCCGCTCGAGCTGGCCGTCGCGCGGGCGGGCGTCGAGATCTTCTGCCTCGGGGAGACGGTCGCTGTCCCGCTCTTCAAGGTGCTCCGCGAGGGGTGCATCGTCCCTGCCGCGCGCCGGGCGCTCGACCGCATCCTGCGCGACGAGGTGCGGCACCGCGACTTCGGCTGGACGCTGCTCCGCTACCTGCTCGAGCTGCCGTGCGCGCCCGCCGTGCGCCTGCTCGTCGAGCGCGAGCTCCCCGCCATGTTCGCCCGGATGCGCAAGAGCTACATGCCCGCCGGCGGCGCCCGTCGCGCGGCGATCTCCGACGACGACCGCGCCTGGGGCCTCATGCCGGTCGCCCGTTACGGCGAGATCCTCGAGCGCGCCGTGGAGCGGGACTACGTGCCCCGCTTCGCCGAGCACGGCGTCGACGCGCGCGCCGCGTGGCGCCGGTCGGCGGCCTGACCCAGGCGGGCGCGGGCGCCGCTACGACATCACCCGGATGACCCGCCGCTCTGGCAGGCTCGCGCGCCGCTGCTCCCACTCGCCGCGCGCGGCC
This sequence comes from Sorangium sp. So ce406, assembly GCF_051474675.1. Lineage (NCBI taxonomy): Bacteria > Pseudomonadati > Myxococcota > Polyangiales > Polyangiaceae > Sorangium > Sorangium sp. So ce406. Next base: position 6,423,682 of record NZ_CP150340.1, read on the forward strand.
CACGCGACGATGCGGCGCAGGAGCAGCGTGGGCGCGTCCGCCTCGACGTGGTGCTCGCGGAAGGCACCCTGATCCGCGGCGGCCCGCTCGGCGCTCTCCAGGAGGATCCGGTCCTGCCGGAGGATCGCCGGCTCTTCCCGGCGGAAGCGCGCGCGCGGCCCGAACGGCATCGCCCGCGCGATGAGCCACTCCATGCGGCACCGATCGGGGGCGGTCGGCACGAAGTGCAGGACGATCCGGCGCGACGGCCCGCCCAGCGAGCGGACCTCGACGCGGTCGGGGAGCTTGAACGAGAGCAGCGTCTGCGCCGCTCGCCGCCCGGGCGCGCCGCCGTCCTCGCGGACCGGCCCGCGCAGCGTCATCCCGTCCGGCGTCGTCCGCATCTCCAGGAGCTGCTCGCGCAGGCCGCGGACCAGCGCGATGTAGAACTGCCCGTGCGTCCACGGGTGCGCGAACACCGGATGACACCAGTCGAGGTTATTCTCCAGCCCCTTGAGCGCCGCGCACCCGAGCTCCACCGAGCCCTGGTCCCAGCGGTGCGCCGCGAAGCCATCTATCGATGGCGGGGGCGGCGGCGCGCCCCCGCCGTCGCCGCCGAGCCAGGCCCACACGTACCCGTCCTGCTCCACGCAGGGGAACGCCGGGACACCGCACCTCTCCGGGATGCGCCTGCCCGGGGCGAGCGACGGGATATGCACGCAGTCGCCGCCGCCGCCGAACCGCCAGCCGTGGTATCCGCACGCGATCTCCCCGCCGGTCACGCGCCCGAGCGACAGCTTGACGCCGCGGTGGCAGCAGCGATCGGCGAGCGCGCGGGGGCGGCGGCCGTCGCCGCGGAACACGACGAGATCCTGATCGAGGATCCGGACCGCGCGCGGCGCTGCCCCGAGCTGCGACGACGCGCAGGCAACATACCAGTACTGCCTGAGGAACATGGCTTCACCTCCCGCAAACATTCACGAATGTATGTAAAAGGACATGCGTATCGACAGCGGACAACGAGGCGCGCGAGAGCGGCTGTCTCAGCGCCGGAGCCCGCGGACGAACGTCGCGACCATGCGGCGCACGGCGGCCCTGGAATCCAGCATCCTCGGGTCCATGAGGTGCAGCGCGGTCGCGCCGTTCACGAGGCTGACGGCCGCGAGCGCCGCGGCCTTCGGGTCGGTGGCCCGGTCGATCTCGCCGGCCGCGATCCCCTTGCGGACGAGGTCGGCGACCCTGTCGACGAGGCGGCGCTGGCTCGCGATCTTCTGCTGGAACCCGGGCTCGAGCTCGGGCGTGAGCTCGGTCTTGAACAGCGTTATCGAGAGGACCGCGCGGTACTCCGCGTCTTCCTCCAGGTATTCGAGCGACCGCGTGAGCAGGCGCTCGATCGACTCGAGCGGCGAGTACCGCGGGGAAAGCGCCTCGGCGAGGACCTCGCTCGCCTTCGCGAAGCGCTCGCCCACGAGCGCCGCGTAGAGCTCCGCCTTGCCCTTGAAGTGCCAGTAGACCGCGCCCCGCGTCAGCCCGGCCTCGGCGGCGACGTCCTGGAGCGTCGCCGCCGAGTACCCCTTGCGGCTGAAGACGAGCAGCGCCGCGTCGAGGATCTGCTCGCGGGTCGCCGCCGCCTCCTCCTTCGTCCGTCGCACGCCAGGAATATACATTCGCGGATGTATGTATGCAACCCCGGCCGCCGGGGCGCCGCCGCCGGGCGGTGGCCTGGCGGGGCGCGGCAGCAGATCAGGCCGCGAAGACGCCGAACTCGGGGCTGTAGGTCGCGACGCCTCGGGCGTCCTTCAGCGCGCCCGGGGCGAGCTCCATCGCCATGAACTCCTCGTCCGCCGCGTACTCGTTGCCCAGGCCGAACAGACTGGCCTTCTTGAACCCGAACCGGGCGTAGTACTCCGGTGCTCCGAGGACGACGGCGAAGGCGCAGCCAGCGCCCCTGCACGCCTCGATGCCCTCGCGCGCCAGCGCGGCTCCGACGCCGCGGCCCTGGAAGGCAGGCGAGACCGCGAGCGGCGCGAGGCCGAGCCCTCGGCCGGTCGGGCCGGGGCCGGCGATCGCCACCGGGCTGAACAGGACATGTCCGACGATGGCGCCGTCGACCTCCGCGACGAGCGAGACCACCGCGCGCCCCGCGGCCCGCAGCCTGTCGACGAGCACGGCCTCCATCGCCGAGGGGAACGCCGCGAGGTGGACAGCGCGGATCCCTGCCTCGTCGCCCGCGCGCTCAGACCTGATGTTCATCACCCACGCTCCTCTCGCCCGCCGCGCCGCCGCCGTGCCTCCGCCGCGCCCCCGTCACCCCGCGCTGCCGTCGCCCGGCGCCGTCCCGCGCGCGCGGTCGGCGTCAAGCGCTGTCGAGCCCCAGGCTGTGACAGACCACGTCCGACCGCGTCGACGCATCGAGTCGCCCTGCCAATCCCTGTTATCCACAGGATACCCCCGGACAACAGTCGGTATCTGTCGATCCTCATCGCGGCGCGCCTCCTCTCTTCAGGGTCCGACAGAGCCTACAGGAACCCGGCGCGGACCGGTGCGAAGAGCTCTTCCGACCCATGCAACTATTTGATATTGCACAACTTTTCACGCGCAACGCCCCGGCCGTCCGCCCCTGACAGGTTGGGACAATGTCCGTCCGATCGATCCCTTTCCGGACGGGTCCAAGATGGCTATCCATGGTAGACATCAAGAACGCGGCGCGACGGCGTGTCTCTCGCACGACGCTTGTAAATGGCGCGCCTGAACGCTTCGTTTTGGAGGAGACTTCTTCATGGAAAAGATCTCGCTCACGTACTTTGTCGACTTCGTTCTCAAGGCCGGGACGCCGAAGCTGACCGGCGTCAGGGAGTTCAAGGAGCGGAAGGACGAGCTCCACACGGACTTTTACAGGCAGGTGCGCGAGGCGATCGTCGACATGCACAGGAGCGGAAAGCCCATCAGCGTGCTCGACGGCTTCCTGGCCGCCCAGCACGACGAGCGGCGCCGCCGGATTTACCCGTCGGTGGTGAACGGATACCGCAAGTTCCTCGCCTCGGCGAAGATGACGTGGTTCGAGCCGCCGGCGTCGACGTACCGCCTCGGTGATCTCGAGATCAACGTCAACCCGGAGCTCGGGCTCGTCATCGACGGGACGCCCCACGTGATCAAGATGTATTTCCGCGGGGAGCCCCTCTCGTCGAAGCGCGTCTCGGTCGTGCTGAACCTGCTGATGAACGGCCTCGCGGAGAGCACGCCGGGCGGCGCCTTCGCGGTGCTCGACGTGCGGAACGCCAAGATTCACACCTTCAAGGTCCCGAACCCGCGGCTCAACCTGCTGCTCCGCGGCGAGGCGGCCTCGTTCGCGACCATCTACACCGGGCTGTGATCCTCGGCCGCCCGGCGAGGCGACGGCGCGGGCATCGCACCACGTCATCGCCCGGCGTCCACCGGAGACACGGCGCCCACCGCGATACCGGCGTTTCGGCGACGCGCGCCCTCCGCCGCTCATCCCGGCGGAGGGCGCGCGTCGCTCCGCTCGCGCCGAGCCCAGCGCGAGGGCGCCGCGCGCCGGTCGGACGCGAGAGGAGAGAGGGCGGCGCTCCGCGCGCGGGTTGGCGGCGCGCGCGGCGATGACAGGCGGTGACGACAGCGGCGGGGGCGCGCGGCGACGGCGCGCAATTCGCGCCGCGCGGCACACAGACAATCAAGCTGTAGGAGATCTGCGCCGCTGGCCACATTGCAGCACGCGCAAGCAGAGCGAAAATGACCGAGCTAGAGAAAGAGAACTACGATCAACCGGTTCGTTTCAGTTATCCTCGATCTGCCATGGACCGTCGCGCGCAGATCACCGCAACCCCGCTTCATGTACCCAGCATTCTTGTGGTCCTTGATCCGGCGTGGCCGGCGCTCTTCAGCCTGTGCCTCACGGTGGCGCCGGGCTGCGGGGTGCTCCTGCACCGCTGCGACGCGGCGACCGCAGCGACGATCGCCGCCGAGCGGCGGCCGCTCGCGATCATCCTCTCCAACGGCGTCTACGCGACGGATCCGGCCGAGTTCGAGGCGCTCGCCCGGGACGTCCGCTCGACGCTGGTGCGGCTCGACGAGGAGGTCTGCGAGCGCGAGCTCGAGGCGATGCTGAAAGGCGCGCTGCGCGACACGCGCGAGATGAGCGCGCAGCGCGAGCGCGACGCGGGGCGGCGCGACGAGGGGCGGCGCGACGAGGGCAGCGGGCGTTACACGCTGATCGGCGCGCAGCGCAGCGAGACCGTCGGCGCCAAGGGGGCCGCGGGCGTGGATCCGCGCGCGGCGCAGCGGCAGGGCCCGGGCGCCGATCCGCGGCTCGCGCACCGGCGCGGCGACGCGGCGGCGAGCGAGAGCACCATGCCGCCGCCCTCGTCGCGCGCCGGCTCCCCGCCCTCGGTCCGGACGCCCCTGACGAGCCACACGCTCACCCCCGTGCCTCCGTCCAGCGCGCCGCCGTCGTTCCGTGCCCCGCCGTCGGTGCGCACCGCGCAGCCGAGCCCGTACGCCCCGCCAGGCGTGCCCCGCTCGGTGCCGCCGCCCTCCACGCGCGCGCTCCCGGGCCTCCCGTCGGTGCAGCCGACCGCCAGCGCCCCCCTCTCGACCCCGCCCCCCTCGGTGCGCGGCGCGCCGGCGCGCGGGATCCTGTCGAGCCCGCCTCCTTCGATGCGCGCGCACCCGAGCGCGCCGCCGCCGCCGTCGTCGCGCTTGCCGCCGCCGCCGTCGTCGCGCTTGCCGGGCGGCACGCCGGCCTCGTCGCGCGCGCTCCCGGCGCCGCCGGCGCCGTCGCACCGGCCGACGCCGATGCCGCCGTCGAGCTCGCAGGCCGGGCCGCCTTCCTCCACGCGCCTGCCGAGCCCGCCGTCCCTGCGCTCGATGTCGAACGCGCCCACCTCGGTGCGTTCCGTCCCGCCCGGCGCGCCCTCGGGCGCCGAGGGGCCGACCTCGATCAGGACCATGGCGCCGCTGTCGGCGCGCCTGGCCCCGCCCTCGTCGGTGCGCCCCGAGCTGTCCCCGCGCTCGGGCGTGCGGGAGCGGGGCAGCGAGGAGCTCGACGCCGTGTTCGAGGATCAGAACCTCCCGTTCGACGCGCTCGCGCGCGCCAGCCGCGGCTCCTCGACCCCGCGCTGAGCGCCCTCGAGAGCGCCTAGCCGCGGGGGCGCGTGACCCAGGACACGGTGGAAGCGGCGGCTCGCCCGAGCAGCGCGCCGGCGATGTCGCGCAGCGCCGGGGGCGCGGGCGCGCCGAGATCGCGGCCCAGATCGACGAGGATGCGATCGACGCACTCCATCGCGCTCGCGGCCGCGAGCTCCATCCCCGCGCCGCGGCCGCCGGCGGCGCGCCCCGCGAGGTAGAGCCCCCGGACCGGCGTGTGCACCGCGGGGCGCGCGCGGCCGACCTGGCCCGGCGTCTGCGCCGTCCCCGCCGCGGGCGCGTCCCCCGCAGCGCCGGCGTCCCCGCGCCGGTCGTCGGGCGAGCCGTCGACGAAGATCGCGTCGGAGAGCAGACCGGGCGCCGCGCCGTCGAGCGCGCGCAGGAGCCCGTCGACGGACGCGGCGGGAGCGCCGCCGCGCGCGCCGGACACGGCGACCGCGCAGAGCAGCTCATGCCCGGGCGGCGCGAGCGACGGGTCGAAGCGCGTCGGCACGAGGCAGTAGAACGGCAGCGACGGCGCGCCGCCGCCCGCGAGGCCGGCGAGCGCGCCCGCCGCGACGCGCCGCCTGCGCAGCGCGATCTTCACCTGGATCTGCCCCGGCTGCGGCGTGAGCGCGCGGGCGCGCGCCACGTACGCCTCCGGGAAGTGCGGCTCGCCCACGAGGCCCGAGACGGTGGGCAGCAGGCCGGCGGTGCTCACCACGATGCGCGCGGGCAGCGCCGTCCCGTCCTCGAGCTCCACGCCGCGCACGCGCCGATCGCGCACCACCACGCGGCGCACGGCCGCGCCCGTCAACACGGCGGCGCCGAGCTCCCGGGCCAGGCGGCAGAAGACGTCGGGTACCCGCGCCGCGCCGCCCTCGGGGTAGCGCTGCTGGCCGGCGCGGGCGAGCCGGCGCCAGGCGAGGAGCGCCTCGCCCGCCGAGGCCTCGGCGCCGGGCAGCAGCAGCGGCAACGCCAGCAGCCCGCCGAGCCGGGCGGCGGCCGCGGCGCGCGGGAGAAAGCGGGCCGCGTACGCCTCGGCCGTGATCTCGTCGCACGCGGCCAGGTCCACGTCGCGCATCGCCGTCGCGTGGGCGAGCAGGCGCGCGGCGCGCGCGGCCTCCAGGGCCGTGAGCTCGAGGCCGCGCGCGAGCTCCCGGGCGGACCCGGCCAGCCGCCGGAGCTCGGCCTGGACGACGACGCGGCCCGCGCCCGCCAGGCAGAGCGCGGCGGGCTCGCTGCTCTGACGGAAGGTGATCGCGTCGCCCTGGCCGACGCGACGGAGCACGTCGCCGAGGGGGCCGTCCTCGCCGCGGCAGAGCATGTGCGTGTCTGTATCGACACGGAAGCCGTCCCGCTCGTACGCCGCAGCCGAGCCGCCCAGCCGGCGCTCCTTCTCCACGAGGACGGTCGGGATGCCGGCGCGCGCCAGGAGCAGCGCCGCGGCGGCGCCGCCGACGCCCGAGCCGATCACCACCGCGCGCAAGGGGACCTCGTCCATGACGTCCCCACAACATAACGCGGCGAGCTCCGCAGGCGTCGCGCGACGTCGCCCATCGTATGCGCAACGTGCGCAACGTGCGCAACGTCGCGCAAGCCCGCGTCGACGATCCGCGAGACGGCGCGCGTCGCGCGCCACGTGAACCACCGCCGCTCGAACAAAGCGCCGCGCCGCGCGCCGAGCGTTGACCCTCCAGAGCGGCCCCCCGTAGAGTGTAACCTTGCAGCCGACGTGCCCGCCATGAAGACCTGCCCGCAGTGCCACCAGCGTTATCCGGCCGACAGCGCCTTCTGCTTCATCGACGGCTCGTCGCTCGTCTCCGAGAAGGACCCCCGCATCGGGATGTCGATCGCGGGCCGCTACGTCATCGAGCAGGGGCTCGGGATCGGCGGGATGGCCACGGTCTACCGGGCGTACAACAAGCTGATCGGCACGCCGTGCGCCATCAAGATCCTGAACCGGGAGTTCGCGCAGGACACGACCACGCGCGAGCGCTTCCGGCGCGAGGCGCGGCACGCGCAGCGGCTCGCGCACCCGAACATCATCGAGATCTTCGATCAGGGCGACACCGACGACGGGCTGCCCTTCCTCGTGATGGAGCTGCTCCAGGGGACGAGCCTCGCCGACGTGGTGGAGCGCAGCCGGGTGCCGCTCGCGCGGGCGCTGCCCATCTGGGTGCAGATGGCGCGCGCCCTCGGCCGCGCGCACGACTTCGACGTCGTGCACCGCGATCTCAAGCCCGAGAACGTGTTCCTGCTGAAGGGCGACTGGGTGAAGCTCCTCGACTTCGGCATCGCCCGGTGCGCGCAGGACGCGCGGCTCACGAACCTCGGCGAGATCTTCGGCACGCCGCAGTACATGGCGCCCGAGCGCAGCACGACCATCGACGCGGGCCCCCCGGCCGACCTCTACTCGCTCGGGGTCATCATGTTCGAGATGGTCACGCAGCGGCTGCCGTTCGACGCGCCCGATCCGGCGAGCTGGATCCTGAAGCACATGAACGAGCAGCCCCCGCGCCTCCGGGAGCTCGCCCCGGAGATGCCGGAGGCGCTCGACCGGCTGGTCAGCGCCCTCATGGCGAAGGAGCCCTCGGACCGCCCCGTGGACGCGTACCGCGTGCTCGCGGAGCTCGAGGAGATCGCGGCCGAGAGCCGGATCGCGCTCCCGCCGCCGCCGGAGGCGATGCCGCGCGACTCGGCGGTGCGGTCGAGGGGCGCGGGGCGCGACCCCTGGGTCAGCCGGCTCGATCTGTTCGAGCGCATGACCGCCCGCGCGTTCGGCCCGGCGGCGCCGGCGGACATCCAGCGGCAGCTCGAGGGGCTGCGCGGCCTCGTGCGCGAGCACGCCGAGCTCCGGTCCAGGGCGCTCGACGAGCAGCGGCGCCTGGAGGGCGTCGCCGAGGAGTGGCGCGACGGCCGCCTGCAGATCGGGCGGGCGATGGATGCGCTCACGGTGGACGCCTCGCTCACGCGCGAGGAGGCCCGCTCCTTCCGCGCCCGGGTGGCGCCGCTCACCGCGGCGACGCAGGCGTTCATCCCCGCGGTGCTGACCGCGCACAAGGAGGCCGTGCGCTGGGAGGGCCGGAGCGGGTTCGCCGAGCCCTACCTCGAGCTCGCCGCCAGCTACCGGAAGCTCGCCGAGCTGGTCGAGGGCTGGTACGCGTCGCGCAAGGCGGATTACGAGGCGGAGAGCGAGGCGATCGCCCGCGAGCACGAGGTGGCCGAGGTGGACGCGCAGATCAAGAAGCTGCGCGAGCGGCTCGAGGAGCTCGACCGGCAGCTCGAGGCGCGGCGGCGGGAGTCCCAGGAGCGCATCGCCGAGATGGGGCGCAGGGCGGACCAGCTCGACGCGGAGCTGCTCCACCTGGCCAGCCGCTTCTGCGCGCCGCTCCGGTCGAAGCCGGAGCTCGGCACGCTGTTCGTGGAGCTGGAGCGGCTCGCCGGCTGAGCGGGCGGCGCCGGCGAGAGGCGTGCGTCCCCGGCGCGCACGCCGCCGGGCGGGGCGCGGGCGTCCCGGCGCGCACGCCGCCGGGCGGGGCGCGGGCGTCCCGGCGCGCACGCCGCTGGGCGCGGCGCGGGCGTCCCGGCGCGCGCCGCGGGGCCCCGGGCGCAACCCGCCGTCCTGCGTGGCGCGGCAGCAAGGTCGCCGCGGCCCGCGCGTACTAAGCTAGCTGCCGTGACGCCCGCCCCCGCACCAGAGCCGCGGCCCGCCCGAGCGCCGCGCGCGCCTGGACGCATGCGCCGCGCCGCGTCGGCAGCGGCGGCGGCGATCGGGCTCACGCTGACGTTCGCCGGCGCCACGGCCGTGGGCGTCGCGCTCCACCTCGACATGCCGGCCGCGCGCCGGGTCGCCCGCGACGCAACGAACCGGCTGCTCGGCTCCCTCTTCGAGGGGAAGATCGTCGCCGACGAGATCGACGCGCTCGGCCTCGACGGCGTGCGGATCCGCGCCGCGGTCGCGCTCGATCCGCAGGGGAACAAGGTGATCTACGCGCGCGGCATCGAGGCGCGGGCAGACGTGCTCCCGATGCTCCGGAGCGCGCTCTTCGGGAAGGGCGCGCTGCGCATCGAGGTCCCGTACATCCGGGTCGAGCAGGCCGACGTGCTGGTGCAGAGCAGCGGCGCGGGGGGCGTCACCCTCGGCGACACGTTCGCGCCGCTGCCGCCGACCCGCCCCCCCTCGGCCGCGCCCGAGGCGCCGCCGCGCGACGTCGTCATCGCCCTGTCGCGCATCGAGATCGGCCGCGGCTGGGTCCACGGGCAGCTCGCGCCGCCCCGCGCGCTGGACGCCGACGTCAGCCGGCTCGTCGGGTCGGTGCACGTCGGCCCGGAGGGCGTCGCGCTCGACATCGACCAGACCGGCCTCGTCGATCGCGCGTTCCTGCCCGCCACGACGGCGGGCACCGCGAACTACCACCTCCGCGCGGGCGACAAGGTCCGGATGTGGAGCAGCTTCGCCGGCCGGCTCGCCGACGTCGAGATCACCGCGCGGGCGGTGCTCGACGAGGAGCACCTCGAGGCGCACGCGAGCGTCCCGCGCGCCACGCCGGAGCAGCTCCGGAGCCTGCTCCCGGATCACCCCCTCACCGAGCCGGTCTCCGCGCGCGTGGCCGTGAACGGATATCTCCCGCAGCTCGACGTCGTGGCCTCGGTCTCGGCGGACCCTGCCGACCCCGCGGGGGGCAACGTCGCGGTCACGGGGCGGCTCGACGTGACGGGCCCCGTCCGGCTCGACGCCCACGCGCAGGCGCGCGACGTCGATCTGCGGCTCTTCGGCGTGCAGCTCTCCGCGTCAGGCGTCTCGCCGGCGCAGGCGGGCACGGCGCCGGCGCAGAGCGGCGCTGCCCCGGCTCGAACCGGGGCCTCCCCCACGCGAGCCGGCGTCGCGCCAGCTCGAAGAGGCCCGCCACCTGCCCGGACCGGCGCCGCGCCGGCGCGAACGGGCGCCGCGCCGGCGCGAACGGGCGCGGCCGGCGCGAGCACCGCGCCGGCGAGCGACGGGGACCCGGCGCCGTTGATCACCGCCGAGGGTCGGGTGCGCGTCGAGCTCGGCGACGAGCTCCGGCTCGCCGTCGAAGCGCGGACCGAGCCCACCGCGTTGCTCGGCGAGCGCGTGCCGGCGGCGGACGTCCACCTCGTCCTCGATCGCGGCGAGCTCCACGCGCGCGCGCACCTCCACGAGCCGGGCGCGCCGATCGACGCCGAGATCTCGCTCCTGCCGGGCGGCCAGGGCGTCCGCTTCGCGGCGACGGCCGACGTCCCGGCGATCGCCGCCGCGCCGCGCCTCGCCGGGGCCGTCGACGGCGGCGGCCGCGTGAGCGTCGAGGGCACCCTGCGCGACGGCGCGCTCGACGCGCGGTTCGAGGGCGCGCTCGCCGGGGTCCGCGTCGGCCCTGACGTCGGCCTCGCCCGCGCGCGTGTCGCCGGGCGGGTCTCCGGGCCGCTCGACGCGCTCGCGCTCGACGCCTCGCTCTCCGGCCAGGAGGCGCTCGCCGGCGGCCACACGTACGACGAGGTCACCGCGCGGATCTCCGGCCCCCTCGCCTCGCCGCGGCTCAGCGCGACGGTGACCGACGGCGACGACGCCCTGAGCGCCTCGGCCCGGCTGAGCTCCGCCACCGGCGCGCTCCGCGACGTCGACCTCCAGCTCCGGCGCGAGGGCGCCGAGGTCGCGGGGAAGATGACGGCGATCACCCCCTCGGCCGGCGGGGTCGCCGTCGAGGGGCTCGAGCTCACCTCCGCGCAGCTCGGCTCGGTGAGGGGGCGGCTCGCGGTGCGGGGCGACGACGTCACCGGGAACCTCCGGGGCGAGGGCATCGACCTCGGCCGCATCGCGCGCCTGCTCGGTATCCCGCTCCGCGTGCGCGGCCGCGCCAAGGTCGACGTCGCGCTCGAGCACGATCGCGCGGCGGGCCGCTCGGGCCACGTGCGGCTCGAGCTCGCGGGGGGCGAGGTCGCGTTCCTGTCCGGCGTCTCGGCGGAGCTCGCGGCGACCTTCGAGCGCGACCAGCTCAAGGCCGAGGCGCTCGTGCGCATCGACGGCAAGGCGCCGGCGGCCGCAGGGCAGCCGTGGGAGGGCGCCGCGCCGCGTTGCGCCGGCCGCCTCGCGAGCGTGCGCGTCTCCGGCGCGGAGGGCACGCTGAAGGGGCCGCTCCTGCGCGCCGATACGTGGGCCGCCCTCGTCGGCGAAGCCGAGGTCGCGGCCGACGACTGGGACCTCGGGTGCCTCGCGCAGCTCATGCCGATCGGGCACATTGTGAGCGAGGTACGCGGCAAGCTCACGACGCGCTTCCGGGTGTCGCGCGCGGCCGGCGAGCCGTTCCCGTCGCTCCACGACGTGCTCGTGCGCACGCAGGGCCTCGCGCTCGCCGGGCCGCACCGCCTGGGCGCCGAGCGCCCGGCCTGGGAGTCGCGCTTCATCGACGGCCACATCAGGGGCTCGCTGAGTGGCGCGACCGGCAGGGCGGAGGCCGCGATGACCTTGTACGACGGCGGCATCCTCGCCGACGCGTCCGGCGCGATCGACCTCGACCTCGCCGCGCTCGCAGGGCCGCCCGCGGGCCGGTGGGCGTCGCTCCTGCGCGCGCCCATCACCGCGAACGTCTCCATCCCGCGGCGCTCCCTGGACGATCTCACCACCCTGCCCTCGTTCGTGCGCGAGGCGCTCCCGCCGCTCGGCGGCGAGCTGCGGATCGACGCCTACGCGAGCGGCACCGTCGCGCGCCCGGTCGTGACGGCGCGCACGCTCGTCTGGGGCTTCATGGTCGCGCCGAAGGACGCCCCGAGGGTGACGGATCTGCTGTTCCCCACCGACCTCGACGCGTGGGTCACGTACGACAGCGAGCAGGCCACGCTCGACGCGCACGTCACGCGCGGCGCGCGCGAGATCGCGGCGGTGCGCGGCCAGCTGATCGCGCCCCTCGACCGCCTGCTCGCGACCCCCTCCCCGCGCGCGCTGAGGGGCGCGCGCCCGCCCCCGGCGTGGACCGGCGCCCTCAGCGCGACCCTGCGCGACGTGCCGCTCGGCGAGATCCCGCTGCTCGGCGACAGCGGCATCGACGGGCACGTCAGCGGCGAGATCGAGATGCGCGGCCTCAACATCGCGCCGAAGCTCACGGCGCACCTCACGCTGCCGGACCTCTCGCTCGGGGGCGACCTCGCCTTCACGCGCGGCGTGCTCTCGATGCGGATCGATCCCAGGCCCGGCGGCGAGCGCGGGGACCTCCGCGTCACCGAGCTCGCGCTCGAGGGCCCGAGCGGCGGCAAGCTCCGCGCGAACGCTTACGCCAGCGTCCGCTTCCGCGACGGGCTCATCCCGGTCCCCGACGGCGAGCGCACGGATCTCGCCCTCTCCGCCGAGCGCTTCCGGCTCGCGGCGCTGCAGCCCCTCGTGGGCCAGCTCGTGAGCAAGATCGACGGCATCCTGGACGGCGACCTCCGCGTCGAGCTCGCCGGCGCCGAGGGGGGCAGCCTGCGCGCCCAGCTCGAGATCAGCGAGGGCGTCGTGCACATCCCGGAGTTCGGCCAGGACCTGCGCGACGTGGCCGCCCGCATCACGGCCGACGACGGCGTCGTCCGGATCGAGGGCTTCCGCGCGGCGGGCATGACCGGGCTGGCGCAGGGCTGGGCGCTGTTCCGGCTCGACGGGCTCGCGCTGCGCGACGGCGCAGGGGCGCTGACCATCGCCGAGGGCCAGGCGCTGCCGCTGACGCTCGAGGGCGTGCCGCTCGGCACGGCCTCGGGGGCGCTGTCGTTCATCGCGGAGAAGAAGCCCGGCGAGCTCGCGCTGTACGCCACGATCCCCACGCTCCGCGTGACGCTGCCGGCGACGAGCAGCCGGAACGTGCAGCCGCTCGACGACAACCCCGACATCTCCGTCCGCCAGCCGCTCGGGCCGGAGAAGCAGAAGCGCGCGGCAGACGCGCTCCGCTACGCGATGACGTTCTACGTGGACGACGCGCAGGTCACGGGCGCGGGGCTGAGGCTCCGCGTGACGAGCGACAACGACTCGCCGCCCCGGGTGGTGCTGGCCGAGGACGCGGAGGTGTCGGGGAACATCGTGCTCCAGCGCGGCGAGCTCGAGATCTACGGCAAGGTGTTCGAGATCGTGCGCGGGCACGTGCGCCTGCGCGAGGAGGAGCCGTCGAACCCGCACCTCAACGTCATGGCGCACTGGGACGCGCCCGACGGCACGCGCATCTACGCCACCTACAACGGCACGCTCCGGCCCATCACGAACGAGAAGCTCCGCTTCACCTCGAACCCGCCGAGCTCGCAGCAGGACATCCTCGCGCGGCTCCTGTTCGGCGCCGACTTCTCCGAGGGGGCGCAGGCGGCGGGCGCCGAGACGCCCGCCTGGCAGGCCGCGGGCAGCGTCGCCGCGTCGGTGGGCGGCGAGCTCGCGGCCGCCCAGTTCAACGCCCTGCTGAGCGGCATCGCGCCGCTGCGCGGGCTGTCGACGCGGTTCGGGACGACCTCGGAGGGCTCGCTGCGGACGAGCCTCGTCTACCGGCTGAACGACGAGATCACGGCGCTGGCCACCTTCCAGGAGGGCGCGGTCCAGGGCAGCACCACGCAGAGCGCCGGCGGGCCGACCCCCGGCGGCACGGCGAACGAGCGCGGCACGCGGACCGAGGTCACCGTCGACTGGCGCATCGACAAGCACTGGACGCTCCGCGGCACCGTGGGCGTCGACGAGCGCCAGGCGACCTCGGGCGTGCTCGATCTGCTCTGGCAGTACCGCTACTGAGCGGCGGCGGCCCGCGGCGGCAGCCGGACCTCACGCCCGCCGACGCGGAGGGTGGGCGGCTCGGCCTCGACGAGCAGCGGGGCGAGCTGCGACTGCGCGTGGCGCGTGAAGCGCGCCTCCAGGGCGCCGCCCCGGGCCCGAGCGTACACGACGCCGTCGTCGCCGACGGAGAGCGTCGCCGGATCGAGCGGCTCCTCGGTCCCGTCGAACAGGACCAGCGTCACGCCGCCGTCGTCGATCCGGAGCGCGTCGACGAAGAGCGGGGCGGCCTCGACCTGGAAGTAGCACCAGTCGTAGCCGTTCGTGAGGATCGGACGGCCGTCGTCCGGGTGCCGCGCGATCCACGACCGGAGCCCGCGCTCGAGCGCCGGATGGTCGACGCGGGCGCCGTCGTGCCAGAAGCGGCCCTCGCGATCGAGCCGGATCGAGCTCTCGCGCGAGGTCCCGGGGGGCGGCGCGAACCGGAAGAAATCAGGATGGTCGCCGGGCTTCATGGGTCACCTCGCAGGAGAGATGCGCCCCTCTGCGCCCCGGCGCAAGCCGCGCGCGCCGGGGAGTACTATAGCGAGCCCATGCGATCCCAGACGGAAGAGGCCACCGCGGACGAGCACCTGCGCGCCACGCGGGCGTACTACGACGAGTTCTCGGCGCGCTACGAGGCCCGGCGCGGGGGCCGGGATCGGGGGGGCTACCACGACCTCGTCGACGCGCTCGAGGTCGACTTCGTGCGGCGCTTCGGCGAGGGCCGCGACGTGCTCGAGGTGGGGTGCGGGACCGGGCTCCTGCTCGCGCGCATCCGCGAGTTCGCGCGCGCCGCGCGCGGGGTCGACCTCTCGCCCGGCATGCTCGAGCGCGCCCGCGAGCGCGGCCTCGACGTCGTGGAGGGCAGCGCCACCGCGCTGCCGTTCGCCGACGGGAGCTTCGACGTCGCCTGCTCGTTCAAGGTGCTGGCCCACGTCGAGGACGTGCGCCGCGCGCTGTCGGAGATGGCGCGCGTGGTGCGGCCCGGCGGGCACGTGATCGCCGAGTTCTACAACCCCTACAGCCTGCGCGGGCTCGTGAAGAAGCTCGGCCCGGCGGGCGCCATCAGCGACAGGACCCGGGAGAGCGCCGTCTACACGCGCTTCGACGCGCCGCGCGCCGCCGCCGCCCTGATGCCGGCGGGCATGCGCGTCGTCGCGTCGCGGGGCGTGCGCATCGTGACCCCGTTCGCGGCCGCGATGCGCGTGCCGGGCCTCGGAAGGCTCCTGCACCGGGCGGAGTGGGCGCTGTGCGACTCGCCGCTCGCGCAGCTCGGCGGCTTCTGGATCGCCGCCGCGCAGAAGGCGTGAGCCGCGCCGCGCGGGGCGGGCCCGGTCAGAACCGGCCGGCGACCCCCGCGTACAGGCCGCCGGGGAGCACGGAGATCGTCGGCGCGGCGGAGAAGCTCGGGGGCGGCGGCGGCACGGGGCGCGGGCGGAAGGCGACCGTCTGCGGGACGAACGTGATCTGCGCGTGGGCGATCCCGGCCGCGACGAGCGTCGCGAAGGCCCCGAAGGCCACGCGGTTCACCGCGGCCGCGGTGCCGATCCGGCGGTTCAGCGCGTCGATGTCGACGCTCTGCACGGGGCCGCCGCCCGGCGGCGGGGGCCTCGCCGTGACGTCGACGTTCTGGTAGCTCGCGAGCGCCAGCGCCGAGACGATCGACGTCCCGCCGGCGACGGCCTGGCTGACCAGGAAGAACCAGCCGAACCCCTCGTCGCCGTTCTGGAACTGCCCCACCCCGAACGGCAGCATCGCGATCCAGCGGGAGTTCTGATCCACGACCCGCTCGCGCCCGGCCAGGCGCTGGAGCTCGGCGACCCACCGGCGCTCGTCCTGGCGGCGCTGCTCGATCCGCAGCCGCGCCGCGCGCTGCGCCTCGGCCCGCTGCTGCGTCACCTCCTCGATCCGCGCCCGGATCCGCGCCCGGACCGCGGAGAACCGATCGATGACCTCGGGCTGGAACACCGCCGGGTTCGGCGCGTAGCCCGGGTTGGCGAGGAGGATCTGCTCGATGTACGCGTCCGCCTCGCCCGTGCGCCGCAGCGCCACCAGCGCCGCGGCGGCGAGGCCGCGCGCCCGCTCGATCAGATCGGGCTCGGAGATCCTGCACGGCGTGCTCGCGGCGTCGGTCGGGCCGCGCTCGCAGGGAGGGTTCGCGGGGTCGAGCATCGCCGCGAAGCGGCTCACCGCCTCCTCGTAGCTCCCGGCGTCGAAGCGCGTCTTCGCGACCTCGAACTGCTGCATGTCGTCGGCCCGCGCGAGCGCCGCGGAGCACAGCGCGAGCGCGCCCACCGCCGCCGCCGCGAGGCGCCGCGGCGCCGGCAGGGTGCGGCGGCTCCCGACCGATGGGAAGCGAGCGCCGGGAGATTTCCCGCCTGGAGTTCGCGCAGCCATGCGGAGGAGTTCGCCGTGATGTAGCGGAGTTTCGCCGGAGATGCTGAGATTTCAGGTGCCGACGCGGGAATGACGGGGAACGACGGCGATCCCTTCAACCGGACGGCCAGAAAACGGTGTTCGACTCGCCGGCCACGAGCGTCACGTTGCCGACGAGCGGCGCGGCGTCCGACGCAGCAGGCGTGAACCGACAGCGCCCGCTCCAGAACACGTCGCTGAGGGTCACGGTCTGCGGGCTGCCCGCGTAGCCGATGAGGCCGATCTGCGGGCACGCGTACTGCGCGTTGGGCGGCGCGCCGCTCAGGACGACCGTGCTGGGCAGGATCTCCAGCTTGTGGATGATCCGCTGCGGCGCGGTGACGCCCGGCTTGGGCGCGACGACCGAGATGACGCCCGAGTACGGCTTGCAGCACCGCGAGTTCGGCACGCTGATGTGGACGCTGTGGGCGCCGATCTTGAGCGGCGTGACCTTGTTCGCGCCGAACCAGTTGATCTCGACGCCGTCGAGCACGAGCTTCGCGCCGCTCGGGACGATCTGGAAGACGACGTCGCGAACGGACGGGACCTCCTCTTGCGGCGCGGTCGGCGGGGGCTGCGGCCGCGCGCGGGGGCGCGGCGCGGCCGCCACGTCCATGGCGCTGGGCACCTCCGTGGCGCGGGGCGCGACCGCGCGCAGGTTCGGCCGCGGTACCAGGGCGTCCATGGGCGCCGACGGCTGCGGCTCGGGCGGCGCGAGCGCGCCTCCGTCCGGCGGCGGGGGCTCGCGGAGGGCGCGGGCGATCGCGAACGCGCCGACGCCGAGCGCCACCGACCCGAGCGCCACGGCGAGCGCGCGCTGCGCGAGCTTCCGTCGGTTGCGGCTCGCGTTGAGCCGCGCGAGCCGCTTGAGGATGGAGAGGTCGTTCGGCGTGAGGGCGAGCGCCCGGTTGTAGTCGGCGGCCGCGCCCGGCACGTCGCCGCGCTTGCGGGCGGCCTCCGCGCGCGCCACGAGCCGCGGGACGAGCCGCGTCACGTGGCGCTCGGTGTAGCCCGCCGGGTCCGCGAAGTAGGCGGCGAGCTCGGCGCGCGGCTCCACCACGCCGAGCTCCGTGAGCTCGGCCCGGATCAGATCGGCGAGCGCCCGGGGGCTCGCCGTGCGGGCCGCGATGTCGTGCGCGAGGGCCCCCGCCACGATCCGGCTCCACCGCGCGCCCACGGCGGGCCGCTCGCGCTCCGCCTCCGGGTAGGCCCCCTCGAGCACCTTGCGGAGCACCTGCGCCGGGTTCTTGCCCTCGAACGGCAGGTGCCCGACGAGGCACTCGTAGAAGAGCACCCCGAGCGCGAACACGTCGGTGCGCGCGTCGACCTCGCCCCCCTCGATCTGCTCCGGCGCCATGTGCGCCGGCGAGCCGAGCACCTGCCCGGTCGAGGTGACCCCCTGGGCGTCGAGGACCTTGGCGATGCCGAAGTCGGTCAGCTTGATGAGCACGCCCGCGCCGTCCCAGCTCGCGCCATCGCGGTCGGACGGCAGCTCGACCAGCACGTTCTCCGGCTTCACGTCGCGGTGGATGATCCCGGCCGCGTGCGCGTGCTCCAGCGCGTCGCAGAGCTCGAGCACCACGGCGGCGCCGACCTCGGCCGGCATGTCGCGGTGGGCGCTCAGGATCTTGCGCAGCGTGGAGCCGCGGAGCAGCTCGACCACGAGGTAGCGCTCGCGGTCCTGCTCGCTGGAGACGTCGAACACCTCGACGATGCCGGGGTGGCGCAGCTTCGCCGCCGCGCGCGCCTCGGCGACGAAGCGGGTGCCGACCTCGGCATTCTCCCGCAGGTGTCTGTGGATGATCTTGACCGCGACCTCGCGGCGGAGGCGCGGGTCGCGGGCGCGGTAGACCGTGGCCATGCCGCCATGGCCGAGCTCCTCGATCAGCTCGTACTTGTCGAGCCTCGGGAGGCCTTCCGCGCCCGCGTGTCTGGAGAGGGAGTCCTGCTCGCCCGTCGAGCCCCTATCGGGGGCGGGCAGGCTCATTCAACAACCTTCACCCGAATCGTGTTGGTCGACCCCGAGACGCCGACGGGGGCTCCGAAGATGGTGACGAGCTTGTCGCCGGGCGAGACCAGGCCGCTCGCGAGGAGCTGCCCGGTGGCGCGCTCGACCATCTCGTCCGAGTTCCGGAGCGCGTCGACGGGGAACGGCACCACGCCCCAGAGCAGCGCGAGCCGCCGGCGCGTCGTGTCGTTCGGCGAGAAGGCGACGATCGGCACCACGGGGCGCGCCTTCGACGCGTACCGCGCGGTGAGGCCGCTCTCGGTGAACGCGATGATGAGCTTCGCGCCGATGTCCTTCGCGATGTCGCACGCGGCGCGCGCGGTCGCCTCCGGGACGTTGGCGCGCTGGCCGGGCTGCTCGCTCGAGAGGTAGCGGTAGAACGAGCTCTGCTCGGCCTCGGTGACGATGCGGGCCATCATCCGCACGACGAGCGGCGGGTGCGCGCCGGTCGCGGTCTCCTGCGAGAGCATGACCGCGTCGGTGCCGTCGAAGACGGCCGTCGCCACGTCGCTCGCCTCGGCGCGCGTCGGGCGCGTCGCGGTCACCATCGACTGGAGCATCTCGGTCGCGACGATGACCGGCTTCTGGTGCACGCGCGCGAGGCCGAGGATCTCGCGCTGGATGATCGGCACCCGCTCCGGGTTGAACTCCACGCCAAGGTCGCCGCGCGCCACCATGACGCCGTCCGAGGCGAGGATGATCGCCTCGAGGTTGTCGATGGCGCCTGGCGTCTCGATCTTCGAGACGATCGGCGTCGGGCGACCCCAGGCCTCGCAGATGTCGCGCACGTGCCGGACCTCGTCCGCGTTGCGCACGAACGAGAGGGCGACGTAATCGACCCCCTGCGCGAGGCCGAAGCTCAGGTCGGCCTTGTCCTTCTCGGTGAGGGCCGAGATGCGCACGCGCCTCGCGGGCAGGTGCACGCCGACGCGATCGCGCAGGCGTCCGCCCTGCGTCACGCCGGCGTGGACGCGCTCCCCGTCCACCTTGGTGACGGTGACCACGACACGGCCGTCGTCCATCAGGACGACGTCGCCCGGCTGCAGGTCGGACGCGAGCCCCTCGTAGAGGATCGGGATCTCGCCGGGCGTGGCAACAGGGCTGTCCCTGTTCGCCTCAATCAGGGTGACCGAAGCCCCGTCAGCCACCTCGAAGGTGTTGCCGGGGAAGCGACCGGCTCGGATCTTCGGGCCGCAGAGGTCTTGCAGGATCGCCACAGGCTTCCCGCAGGCCTCCGCAGCCGCACGGACCGTGGCGATAGCTTTGCCATGATCCTCATGCGAGCCGTGAGAGAAGTTGAGTCGAGCGACATCCATACCGGCGCGGATGAGCTGCTCCAGCGTCGTTTGAGAGTCACACGAAGGGCCAATGGTACAGACGATTTTCGCTCTGCGTACGAGCACGGGCGGAGCATGCCACGAGCAGGGGTCTCGACACTACCCTGATTGTGAAGGGGCCATGCGGAGTTCATCAGATTCCAACAAAGCAGCGCGATGCCTGCTCCAGGCGTGGCGCGCGCCGCGGCCGCGCGCGTCAACGCAGCAGCCGGGCGCGCCGGCCCGCTGGCAGGCAGCGATCGCCGCGCAGAGCCGCGGATCGCCGCAGATCAGACGTACTTCGTGATGGGGAGTGAGCGACGGGGGAGGCCCAGCGGCGCGCCGCAGCGCGGCATGGCGTCCCCGTCCTCGGGGGCGATCGACTAGGAGCGGCGCTCGCGGCGCTCGCGCGGCGGCCCGCCGCGATCGCGGTCCATGCCGGGACGCGGTCCGCGATCGCCGCCGCGGCCACCGCCGGGGCCGTCGCGCCGCGGCGGCGGGCCGGCGTCGCGCGCCTGCGCCATGCGCTCGCGCGCCCGATCGCCCTCCTCGCCCTCCGGGAGCGGGAGCAGCTCGCGTCGGCTCAGCCGGATCTTCCCGTCGCGGTCGACGCTCAGCACCTTCACGTCGAGCGAGTCGCCCTCCTTGAGGACGTCCTCGACGCGCTCGACGCGCGTGTGCGCCATCTCGGAGATGTGCAGCAGGCCGTCGGTGTTCGGCAGGATCTCGACGAACGCGCCGAAGTCGGTGAGGCGCTTGACCGTGCCCTTGTACGTCGCCCCGACCTCGGGCTCGGCGGTCAGGCCCTTGATGATGTCGAGCGCCCTCCGCACCGCGTCCGAGTCCGCCGACGCGACGTTCACGGTGCCGTCGTCCTCGACGTCGATCGCGACGCCGGTCTGGTCGACGATGCCCTTGATGGTCTTGCCGCCGGGGCCGATGATGAGCCGGATCTGGTCGGGCTTCACGCGCACCGTGGTGATCCGCGGCGCGTACTGGCTGAGCTCGGGCCGCGTGGTCGGCAGCGTCTCCAGCATCTTGTTCAGGATGTGGAGCCGCCCCTCGCGCGCCTGATCCAGCGCCTGCATCAGGATCACCCGGCTCAGGCCGGCGATCTTGATGTCCATCTGGATCGCGGTCACGCCGCGCGCCGTGCCGCAGACCTTGAAGTCCATGTCGCCGAGGTGATCCTCGTCGCCGAGGATGTCCGAGAGCACCGCGTAGCGCTGGCCCTCCATGATGAGCCCCATCGCGATGCCGGCGACGGGCGACTTGATCGGCACGCCCGCGTCCATGAGCGACAGGCACCCGCCGCAGACCGCCGCCATCGATGACGATCCGTTCGACTCCAGCGTCTCCGACACGATGCGGATCGTGTAGGGGAACTGATCCGGCGGCGGGATCATCCGGGAGAGCGCGCGCTCGGCGAGCGCGCCGTGGCCGATCTCGCGGCGGCCGGGGCCGCGCATCGGCTTCGTCTCGCCGGTCGAGAAGGGAGGGAAGTTGTAGTGGAGGTAGAAGCGCTTCCACGTCTCCCCCATCAGGCCGTCGATCTTCTGCTCGTCGGTCGAGGTGCCGAGCGTCGTCGTGACGATCGCCTGCGTCTCGCCGCGCTGGAACAGCGCGCTGCCGTGGACGCGCGGGAGCAGGCCCACCTCGCACATAATCGGCCGGATGCTCTTGCCGTCGCGGCCGTCGATGCGCCGGCCCTCGTCGATCACGTAGGTGCGGACGACGTGCGCCTTGCGCTCCTCGAACTCGGCCTTCACGAGCCCCTGGAGCGGCAGGAACTTCTCGGCGCCGAGCTCGGCGCTCAGCGTCTCGGTCAGCTTCTTCTTGAGCGTGCTGTAGCCGTCGTAGCGCGCCTTCTTGTCGGTCACCCGCGTCGCGGCCTTGAGGTCCGCGTCGACGATCTGGGCGACGCGCTGCTTCACGTCGTCCGGCAGCGCCGGGGCGACGAACTCGCGCTTCTGCTTGCCCACCGCGGCGCGCATCTTCTCGATGAGGTCGATGACCGGCTGCGCCGTCTCGTGCGCGAACATCAGCGCGTCGATGATCTCCGCCTCGGTCGCCTCGGCGGCGCCGCCCTCGACCATCACGATCGCGTCGCGCGAGCAGGCGACGACGAGATCGATGTCGCAGCGCTCGATGTCGGCGACCGTCGGGTACGCGACGAACTCGCCGTCGAGCCGGCCGACGCGCACGCCCACGACCGGGCCGTGCCAGGGGATCTCCGAGATGTGCAGCGCGGCGCTCGCGCCCGTCAGCGCCAGGACGTCGGCCTTGTTCTGCTTGTCGCTGGAGAGGACGGTCGCGATGATCTGCGTGTCGCGCTTGAAGCCCTCGGGGAAGAGCGGGCGGAGCGGGCGGTCCATGAGGCGGCACGTGAGGATCTCCTCCTCGCGCTGGCGCGCCTCGCGCTTGAAGAAGCCGCCGGGGATCTTGCCGGCGGCGTACGTCTTCTCGACGAACTCGCAGGTGAGCGGGAAGAAGTCGAGGCCCGGCCGCTCGTCCTGCGAGACGACGGTGACGAGCACCATGGTGTCGCCGTAGGTGACGAGCACGGCGCCGTGCGCCTGCTTGGCCAGGCGGCCGGTCTCGAGGGTGAGGGCACGGCCGCCCACCATGACGGATTCACGAACAAACATTGGATTTTCAGCTCTCTCTCGCGATCGCGAGGGCCGCTGCGTGCGGCGCTACGCCGAGCGCGAGGGGCTGCTCTTCTTCCTCGGTCCCTGCGCAGGAGCCGCGCTGCTGCGCACGAAGCGAAGACGAAGACGCGCGGAGCCCGCGCTCGGGAACGGCGAGGCCGGTCACCCCGCTGTTCCATGGTCAGTGAATGACCTCCTTAAAGCGTCCGCTCCGCTCTCGCCAGCGCAAAAAGCAGACGTTCAGGGGTGCGCACCGCGAACTTCCCGAACGGAAGGAGCGCGAACGGCCAGCGAAACGCCGGCACTGGAGAGATCCTGGAACGGAATGAGGCGGGGCGGCGCTCCGCCGCGCGGAGCCGTGGGACGGACGAGCGAGCCCGGACGAGCCCACGGCGAAGTGCGTCGCCTGCCGCGCTGCCGCATGGGGGCGGCGCGCGGCAGGAGGGCGTCGCGCCGGCGAGAGCGGCGCGATCTGCCTGAGGATTCCGCTACTTGCGGAGGTTGAGGCGGTTGATGAGGTTGCGGTAGCGCTCGATGTCGACGCGCTTCAGGTAGTCGAGCTGACGGCGGCGCTGGCTGACCAGCTTCAGCAGGCCCCGGCGGGAGTGGTGGTCCTTCTGGTGCGTGCGGAAGTGCTCCTGGAGCTGGTTGATCCGCTCGCTGAGGAGGGCGATCTGGACCTCGGGCGACCCGGTGTCCCCCTCGTGGATCGCGTACTTCTGGATGATGTCCGTCTTCTGAACAGAATGCAGCATGGCTGGCTCTCCATGGCCTTGTCCGGTGCGCTGCCGAGCGTCCGGGCCGGTGCGTTGGTAACGCCGGCGACTGGCCAAGCGACGCCTGAAGGCGAGCCCCCCGCCCGGAGCGGCGGGAGCCCACGAGGTTCAGGCCAGTGAGCAGAGGAGCGCGCGAGTATACGCAGGCGCCTCGGTCCGTCAACGCGGTCGACATGGTCGCGCGATTTGTCACCCCCAGAAACGCCGATTGGCTACCCTCGGTCGGCGATGCCCGGCACCATCCGGCCCCCTGACGAAGCATCTCGACCGCAGTCCCGACCGCAGTCGGACGCACGCGGCTCGCAGTCGGATCTGCATATCGCGAACGCGATGACGAGCCTCTCCACCTCGGCCACCTCGCTCCCGACCCCGGGAAGCGACAACGCGACGCCCAAGGTTTGCCCCACCTGCGGGGTCCGGTACCCGGCCGAGTTCAGGGTGTGCCCCCGCGACGCCGCGACGCTCGACGACTCGGTCGACGACTCGCTGCGCGACGATCTCGTCGGCAAGACGCTCAACGAGACCTACACGGTCGTGCGCGTCGTCGGCGAGGGCGGCATGGGCCGCGTGTACGAGGCGCGCCACACGCGGATCTCGAGCAAGCGGTTCGCCATCAAGATGCTCCACCCGGAGTTCGCGCGGCAGCCGCAGGTGATCTCGCGGTTCCAGCGCGAGGCAGAGGCGGCGGCCGCGGTGCAGAGCCCGTACGTCGTCACCGTCTTCGACGTCCACCGCACCGCGGAGGGGCGGCCGTTCCTCGTCAACGAGTTCCTCGAGGGCAAGGAGCTCGCCGACTACCTCAACGAGGTCGGCAAGATGAAGATCGGGCCCGCCGTGCGCATCGTGCGGCAGATCTGCAAGGCGCTCGCGGCGGCGCACGCGAAGGGCGTGGTGCACCGCGACATGAAGCCGGAGAACGTCTTCCTCACCGGCGACCTCACGATGCCCACGGCCAAGGTGATCGACTTCGGCATCTCGAAGGTCGACGACGCGCCGGGCGCCGCGCTCACGCAGACCGGCATGATCATGGGCACGCCGTCGTACATGGCGCCGGAGCAGGCGCGCGGCGAGCGCGTCGATCACCGGGCGGACATCTACGCCGTCGGCGCGATCCTCTACTGCGCGCTCACCGGCAGCCGCCCGTTCGATCGCAACGACCCGACCGCGACGCTCACCGCGGTGCTCACCGAGGACCCGCCGCGCCCGCGCTCGCTCGAGCCGAGCATCCCCGAGCCGCTGGAGATGATCATCCAGCGGGCCATGGCGAAGGAGCCCCACCACCGTTACCAGACGATGGAGGAGTTCGACGCGGAGCTCGCGCTCTACGACTCGAGCGAGCCCGAGCCGAGGGAGCCGACCTCCCCCGCCCTGCCCGGGCCCCGCACGTCGCTGCCGTCGGCGCCGCGCGCCGCGCCGACGATGCAGCTCCGCCAGGCGCAGCAGGTGAGCATGGCGAGGCCGCTCATCCTGCTGCTCTCGACGCTGGGCGTGTTCTGGGTCGCCGGCAGCCTGATCACGCTGGTGACCGCGATCATCCGCCTCTCGCGCGGCGGCGGGGTCACCGACAACCTGACGGGCCTCGAGGCGGTCCTGCTCGCGTCCGGGATCGGCTTCGCGCTGATCACCCCCGCGCTGATCGGCGCGCGCCACGTGCGCCGGAACGTGTGGAACAACAGCATGAAGGCCGTCGATCTGTCCGACAACCTGCGGCGGCCGATCGTCGTCGGGCTGTGCGCGTACGGCTTCGCGTCGCTGCTCGTGCGGGTCATCGAGGCCGTCGTCCTCCGGCGCGCCGCCGGCGTCGCGTGGCCCATGTGGGACGTGGTGCTGTTCGGGATCGGCGCGATCGGCGCCGCCGGCGCGTACCTGCTGCTCCGCAGCGAGAGCCGCTAGGGCCGCGCCCCCCGCTAGCTGCGCCGCCCGTCCAGCCACGCCTGGAGCAAGAGCGCCGCCGCCGCCCCGTCGACGCGCTCCTTGCTCTTGCGCGCCGAGATGCCTCCGTCGCGCAGCCGCCGTGCCGCCTCGACCGTGGTCAGCCGCTCGTCGATGAGCTCCACCTCCACGCCGGTCGCGTCGGCCAGCGCCTGGGCGAAGGCGACCGCCCGCCGCGCGGCCGGCCCCTCGTCCCCGTTCATCTCGAGCGGCAGCCCGACCAGGAACCGCGTGAGGCCTTCGTCCCGGGCGAGCGCCGCGAGGGCCTCCAGCAGCGCCTTCCGGTTCCGCCCGTCGAGCAGCGGCCGCGGGTGGGCGTAGAGCCCGAGCTCGTCGGTGACGGCCACGCCCACGCGGGCCTTCCCAAGATCGATCGCCGCAGCGCGCGTCTTCGCCTTCGCCATGCCTCTGGGCAGAGCACATAGCCCTCGGACGGTGAGCCGGCGAGACCCAACGTACAGGGAAGCATCCGACCGGCTTGACCCGCTCGCCAGCACCGACCATAAGCGCCGCGCGATGGAACTGCGCGCGGTCCGGGGGATGAACGACATCCTCCCCGAAGAGGTGGAGCGCTGGCACAAGCTCGAGGGGGCCTTCCGCCTCCACGCGGAGCTCCACGGCTATGCCGAGGTGCGCACGCCGCTGCTCGAGCCGACGGAGCTCTTCCGCCACCAGATGGGGGAGACGACGGACGTGGTCGAGAAGGAGATGTACTCCTTCGAGCGCCACGGCGATGAGCTCACGGTGAGGCCCGAAGGCACCGCGGGCGCCGCGCGCGCGTACGTCGAGCACGCGGTCCACGCCAAGGAGCCGATCACCCGCTGGTACTACCTCGGGCCGATGTTCCGCGGCGAGCGGCCGGCGAAGGGGCGCTACCGCCAGTTCTACCAGGCCGGCTGCGAGCTCTTCGGCGATCCGGGGCCGCTCTGCGACGCCGAGACGATCGATCTCATCGCGGGCTTCCTGGAGCGCATCGGCATCGGCGACTTCGTCGTCCACGTGAACTCGCTCGGCAGCGCCGGCACGCGCGAGCGCTACCGCGAGGCGCTGCTCGCCCACTACACGCCGCGCAAGGACAGGCTCAGCGAGGACTCGCAGCGCCGCCTCGAGAAGAACCCGCTGCGCATCCTCGACTCGAAGGATCCGCGCGACCACGAGGTGTCGCGCGACGCGCCGTCGATCCTCGACCTGCTCGACGACGCGGACCGAGCGCACTGGGACGGCGTGCTCCGCTGCCTCGACGTGCTCGGCGTGAACTACGTCGTCGACCCGTCGCTCGTGCGCGGGCTCGACTACTACACGCGCACGCTCTTCGAGGTGAAGGCGACCTCGGGCGATCTCGGGTCGCAGAGCACGCTCGGGGGCGGCGGCCGCTACGACAACATGATCGCGGGGCTCGGCGGGCCGAGCGTGCCGGCGATCGGCTTCGCGATGGGGATGGAGCGGCTGCTCACGCTGATGCCGGGCGACACGTCGCGCCGGAGGCCCGGCTGCTTCCTCGCCCCGCTCGGCCAGGTGGGCTCGGACCGCGCGCTGGTGCTCGCGAAGCAGCTCCGCGCGCTCGGCGTCTCGGTCGAGCTCGACGGGCGCGGCGGGCGGCTCAAGGCGATGCTCCGGCGCGCGGACGCCCTCGGCGCGCGGCTCTGCGTGATCCTGGGCGACGCGGAGATCGAGCGCGGCGTCCTCCAGATCAAGGACCTCGCGGCGCACGTGCAGGAGGAGATCCCGCTCGACGGCGCGGCGCGCGTGCTCGCGGATCGGGCCCTCGAGTCTTCACCGGGCGGCGGCCAGCGGGGAGCGCGTTGACCTACGAGGCGATGGGAGAGCAGGGCTGCTCGCGGGAGGCGCGCGGCGCTCCGGTGAGCGAACCGGTGCGCGGTGCGCGGCCGGACGAGGCGAGGAGCCGGGGGCGGCGGCGATGCTCGGCGCCGGCGCTCTCGCTCGCGGCCGCGCTGGCGGTGCTCGCCGCGCCGTCGGTCGCGGCGGCGCAGGTCGGCTTCGGTCAGCCCGGCATGGGGCCGCCCCCGACGAGCTCGCCCCAGCAGCCGCCGCCCGGGACGCCGGAGACACACGCGGCGCCGACCTCCGAGGAGAGCCCGATCCAGACGCAGGAGCCGACGCTGCCGGAGGATCCGCTCGCGGTGCCGCCGTCGGCCAAGAAGCAGATCGGCACGAACGACCCCGGCGAGTGGGAGCGCGGGCGCGCCGAGGAGATCCAGCGCGACTGGTACGGGCTCTATTACGGCGAGCGGAGCGGCGACTACCAGTTCCGGACGGTCGTGCCCTTCTGGGCCGAGCGCAAGATGCCCGGCGATCGCGCCACGATGGTGACGCCGTTCTACTACAACCGGCGGAGCAAGGACGTCGACGCCGACGTGCTCTTCCCGTTCTTCTGGAAGCTGCGGGACCAGAACACCCACACGACGATCGTCGGCCCGTTCATGCACCGCGAGTCCGAGGGTCGCCCGGCGAGCCCCGGGCGCAAGGCGGAGCCGGGCCGGCACGACAACTGGCTCGCGCCGCTCTTCTTCGAGGGCAAGAGCGACGACGGGAGCGGCTACTTCCAC
Source organism: Sorangium sp. So ce406 (assembly GCF_051474675.1). NCBI lineage: Bacteria > Pseudomonadati > Myxococcota > Polyangiales > Polyangiaceae > Sorangium > Sorangium sp. So ce406. The sequence goes on from NZ_CP150340.1 coordinate 6,451,241, forward strand.
ATCCCTCCCCTGCTCACGTTCACGCACCACACCGCGCGAAGCGGCTTCAACATGGTCGGGCCCCTCTTCTGTAGCTGGAGAGGCGGCCCCGCGTGCGACGCGCGCTCCGCCGACAAGATCGATCTCGGCCTGGCGCCGCTCTACTTCTACGGCCGCGACGAGAGCAGCGAGTACGAGGTGATCCCGCCGCTCCTTCACTACTACCACTACAGCGACGTCGGAGACCGCTCGACGAACCTGTGGGGGCCGCTGCTCTGGCAGCACTCGCGCAAGGGCGACGTGTTCAACGTCATGCCGTTTTACTGGCATAGCTGGGGCAAGAACCACGACCGCACGACGCTGTTCCCGTTCTTCCACTACGGCGTCGAGGGCAACTCGAACCTGCTCATCACGCCGCTCTTCGTGAAGGCGCGCGGCGAGGAGGGGGAGAGCACCTTCGCGACCTGGGGCTACGCTCGCTATCGAGGGCGGACGGAGCTCGACATGATCACGCCGCTCTTCTGGCAGTACCGCGATCCCGACATCGATCTCGAGCGGACGATGCTGCTGCCGTTCTATTACCGGAACACCTCGCCGCGCAGCGACGATCTCGCGCTGTTCCCGCTCTACGGCCGCTTCAAGCGCCACGGGCTGAGCGACACGACGTGGCTCACGCCGTTCATCCGGCACACGAAGGATCTCACCGGCTGGGAGACGGACATCTACCCGTTCTTCTACTCGGGGCGCGATCGCAACTCGACGCACCTCGTCGTCGCGCCGTTCCTCTGGGACTTCGCGTCGCCGAGCTCGCGCACCACGGTGGTCCTGCCGCTCTTCTTCCGGTTCGCGGACCAGAACTCGGTGACGCAGCTCGCGCTCAACACGTTCTACAAGGAGCAGCGGGTGCGGCGAGGCAAGGAGTGGGAGTTCCACTTCTTCCCCGTGTTCTCGTACGGCGAGACGCCGGACGGGCACTGGTGGAACCTCCTCTACGGGCTCGCCGGGTACACGCGCCAGGGAACGATGTCGAAGATGCGCGCCCTCTACGTCCCCATCCAGCTCAGCGACTGAGCCGCGCGTGCTGACGAGGTCGCGATGAGCACGCCGGCGCACGAGGCGCCCTCCCCCCGCGCCGGGCTCCGCAGCCTGGGCGGGCAGCCGCCGCCCCCGGAGCTCGCCGCCGACCTGCGCCGGCTCCTGGAGCTGCCCGAGGGCGCGCGCCGGCGCCTCTGGGAGGCGCTCGGGCCGAGCCTCGGCGAGCCGGTGCCCGCGGCCGTGGAGCGGCACCTCGACGAGTTCTGCCGCCGGCACGAGGTCGGGTCCGAGGCGCTCGCGCGGGTGCTCAAGGCCTGCCGCTTCCTGGTCCGCGAGGCGAGCAAGCGCGATCTCGACCGCGCCGCCCTCTCGACCGACCTCGCGGTGCTCGTGCCCGTCGAGGAGGCCGAGGAGCTCCAGGCGATCCTGCTCGCCGGTTACGACCAGGCCAGGGCGGTCGTGCGGCGGGAGATCGTGCGCGGCGCGCTGCTCGACCACGGCAAGCTGCTCACCGGCGTCGACTGGCGCATCGACACGATCGCGGCCGCGAGCCGCGGGGCGAAGATCGCGGCGCCCGTCGTCGTGCTCACGCTGAGCTACCAGGAGGGCGACGCGCGCTCGCGCATCACGCTCCAGGCCACCCCCGACGTGCTGCGGGAGCTCCAGCGCGCCTGCGCGCAGATCCTGGGCTGATCGCGCGCGCTACGCGCCGCTACCCCGCGCGCTCGCGCTGTTCGCCGAGACGACCTCGGCGATCGCGGACAGCGCGTCCTCGGCGGAGAACGGCTTCTCGAGGAGCGGGCGGCCCGACGAGGCGAGGAACCGCTCGACGTCCGCGCCGAAGCCCACGCCGGTCATGAAGATGAACCCCTGCGCCAGCGCCGGGTCGCTCTCGCGGACGCGCGTGTAGAAGACGTCGCCCGACATGCCGGGCATCCGCAGGTCGCAGAGCACCACGTCGAAGCGCTGGCCGCCCGCGAGCATCCCCATCGCGGCGTCGGCGCTCGGCGCGAGCGACACCTGGTGCACGCGGCCGAGCTGCTCGGACAGCGCGCGCGCGAGCGACGCCTCGTCCTCCACCACGAGCACCCGCGCCCGCTTCGAGACGAGCCGCGGCACCGGCGACACGCTCGGGGTCGCCTCCTCCGTGCGCCCCGCCGCGGGCAGCGAGATGATGAAGCGCGCGCCGCCCGGCGGATCGGCCCCGGGGACCGGGCTCTCGGCCGTGATCTGGCCGCCCGCGCGCTCGATGATCTCCCGGCTGATCGACAGGCCGAGCCCGGTGCCGACCTCCGGCCCCTTCGTCGTGAAGAACGGCGCCCAGATCCGCGGCAGGTTCTCCTCCGCGATGCCGGCGCCGGTGTCGGTCACCACGATCTCGACCGTCTGCCCGTCGCTCCGCGTCTCGACCGTCACCGTCTGCTCGCGGGCCTCGAGCTTCGAGCTCGGCTTCGGGATCGCCTGCGCCGCGTTGACGAGCAGGTTCACGATGACCTGCCCGAGCCGGCCGTCCTCCATGAGGACCGGCGGCACCTCCGACAGGTTCTTCACGATCTGCGCCCGCTCGATGATCTGGCCGCGCGTGAGGCTCAGCGCGGACTCTACCGTGCGGTTCGCGTCCGTCAGCGTGCGCCGCGAGCCCTCGGGCTGCGGCGGGCTCGCGAACAGCTTGAGATCGCGGACGATGTCGACGATGCGCTTGATGGAGTCGCGCAGCTCCTGGAGCAGCTCCGACGCGCTCGAGGCAGCGGCGCCCTCCATGCGCACGTTCGGGCCGCGCAGGAGCCGGTCGAGCATGTCGAGGCCGAGCAGGATGAACGCCGCGGGGTTGTTGATCTCGTGGGCCACGCCGGCCGCCAGCGTGCCGAGCGTCGACAGCCGATCGACCTGGATGAGCCGCGTGCGCGCCGCGTGCTCGGTGCTCACGTCCGCGAGGACGCCCTCGATCGCCACCACGCGGCCGCGATCGGACACGAGCGGGTACACCGTGCCGCGGGCCGTGATCGCGTCGCCGCCCCGCCGGCGCAGGCGCGCCTCGTAGGAGGCCGACGGCGCGCCGAGCTTGGCCCGGGCGACCGCGTCCTCGAAGCACATCACGCCCTCCGGGTCGGCGTGCGCCTCCGCGAGGAAGCCCGGCGTCCTGAGCGCCTCGGCCACCGGCACGCCGAGGAGCCGCTCGGCGTGGCGGTTCAGGAACGAGAGCTCGCCGCTCTCGGGATCGAGGCGGAAGATGATGAGCGGCGCGTTGTCGAGCAGGTTCCGGTGCTGCTCCTCGAGCTCGCGGATGCGCAGCAGCCGCTCGGCGGCCTCGCGCTCGCCGGCGACGACGCGGAGCGAGCGATCGAGGCCGGCGCCGAGCGCCTCGGCGAGCTCTTCCAGGAGGGCGACAGGCGCCGCCGCTGCGGCGGCGGCCTCCGCGTAGCCGAGCACGAGCGCCGCGATGACGGGGCCGCCGCCCGCGCTCGCGGGCGACGAGGACCGCGCCGCCGGCTGGCCGGGCTCGGCGCCGGGCGGCGCGCTCCGCACCGGGAGCGCGACGTACGAGAGGCACCCCTCGGCGGCCCCCATCTTGTCGAGCGCGTCGCCCGCGCGGGTGCTCTCGCAGGAGAACGTCTTCCCCTCGCCGAAGACCCGCCGGAAGAGCGCCGCGGGCGCCGGGAGCCGCGCGGCGAACGGCGCCGCGGAGAGCGTCTCGCCGCGGAAGGTCGCGTACGCGAGCAGCGCCCCCTCGGGCTCGGGGAACACCACCGCGAGCAGGTGGAACGGGGCGAACCGGCAGACGGCGCCGGCGAGCTCCTCGAACGGCCTCGGCAGCAGCAGGTTCGAGTGGCGAGCGACGACGGTGAGGACAGCGTTCAGCGCGACGAGGCGGCGGGACCTCTCGCTCGCGGGCGCATCGAGCATTTCCACGACATCTCACCACGGCGGCGCGCAGGAACGAGAGGCATTCTTCACTTTTGTCCCGCCGGCGGCCCGGAAGAGGCTGCCGGGGACGTAGGCTGGGCGCAGCGCTCGAGCAGGCGGAGGGCGGCGTCCCGGCGCTCCTCGCTCACGACGGGCCCGGCGCCGGCCGCCCCGTCGTGGGCGGCATACTGGGCGAACATGCGGCGGGCGGTCTCGGCGTCGTCGAGGCCGCACGCCACGACGAGCCGCAGCCGCTCGGCCTCGATCCAGACGCGCTGGATGGGCAGGTGGGCCGCGAGCGCCCGCTCCAGGCGATCGGCGGCCTCGTCGAAGCGGCCGTCGTTCAGGTAATGGCGCCCGAGCAGGTAGCTCGGCAGGCCGTCGCCGGGCGCCTGCGCGGCCCAGGCGCCGAGCAGCTCCGCCGCCCGGAGCCTGTCCGGCGCGCCGCCGCGGGTGCCGATCAGCAGCTCGACGATGGCCGCGCGCGCGCGCTCGTCGCTCGCCGCGGCGATCTTGACGTCGAGCGTCCGGAGCCGGTCCTCGTCCACGAGCCGGCCGGCGACCTCGCGGTACCAGGTCACGGCGCGCTCCCGGTCGCCCGCCGCGAGCGCGACGTCGCCGAGCCGCTCCGCGGCGCGGTCGCGCAGGTGGCGCGGGATCGACCCGTCGCCGGCGATCGCCTCGAGCTCGCGGACGCCCTCGCTCCTGCTGCTGGGCGCGTCGCTGGCGAGCCGCGTGTCGGCGATCGCGACGCGGGTCGCGGGGCTCTGGTCGAGCGAGAGGACGCGCCGGTACTCGGCGATCGCGCCCTCGTGATCGCCGCGCGCGCGGAGCTGCTCGGCCTTCTGCGTGCACGCGTCGACCACGTGCGGGCAGCGCCGCTCGAAGACGGCGGGCCGGTCGAAGCGCGCCTTCGCCTGCGCCCTGGCGGCGTCGGGGAGCGCGAGCGCGTCGAGGTCGGCGTGCCAGGCGCGCTCCATCGCCGCCCACGGCGCCCCGGTGATCTCCGGCAGCGGCTGCCCGCCGTACCACGCGCGCACCGCGGCGGCGCCGTACGTCGCGCGCACGTAGCCGACGAAGGCGCCGCTCACGGTGTAGGCCGCCGACGAGTTCTCGGCGAGGAAGCCGAGCGCGAACAGGCGCGAGAGCGGCGGCAAGATCCCGAGATCTTTCATGGCCTTGGCCCACCCGCGCGGGCTCAGGTCCTCGCCCTCCTTGGGCGAGCCGGCGACGGCGATCCCCTCGATGAGGCCCGGGTCGGGGAGCCACCCGCCGAGCCGCCCGGCCACCTTGAACGGGCCGCGGGCGAAGGCGCCGGCGAGCACGTGCATGATCTCGTGCCCCAGGACGGGGTGCGGGTAGCCGGCGGCCTGCAGGTACACCTCGCGGCGCCACGGCTTCGCGACGTACGTGCGCGAGGCGCCCATGAGCGCGCCCTTCTGCGCGGCGCTCTCGAACAGGTAGGCGCGGACGCGGAGCGGCTCGCCGTCGACCTCGACGGGCGCGCCGAGCCAGCGCTCGCCGGCCTCGATGTGCGCGTCGCACTCGCGCACGAAGCGCTGGACGTCGGCCTCGCGCATGCCGCGCGGGTAGACGACCTCGCAGCGCTGGCCCTGCGAGAGCGCGCCGAGCTCGGCCGCGATGCTCTCGGAGGTCTGGAAGTGGCCGAGGCGCGCGCCCTCGAGGAGCGTCCCGGCGCTCACCGCGGCGCTCGCCGCGCCGAGCAGGAGCAGGCCGGGGCGGCCCTGCGGCTGGAATGTCACGCGGCCGCTCGCGTCGTGGACGAGGTGCTGCGCGAGCGCGGACGCGGCGAACAGGGTGGCGAGGGTGCCGGCGCGGTACGTGAGCAGCCCCGAGGCGTCGACGACCGTGTCGTAGAGGGTGCCGCTGAAGAAGCCGGCGAAGGGGTCGTAGGCGAAGACGATCGGGCTCGTGTAGAAGCGGACGACGCTCACGCCGGCCGAGCCGAGCGGGGCGGCGAGCGCGGCGATGACGGCGGCGAGGCGGCGGCGCCACGCCGGCGGCGGGGGCGCGGCGTCGTCGCGCCGGCTGCCCGCGGCGAGCTCGCCCGCGACGGCGCCCCACGCGCCGCCGAGCGCGGCGCCGAGCCCGGGCCCGAGGGCGAAGTGCGCGGAGCCGCCGAGCACGTCGCAGAAGCCGGCGCGGAGGCCGTGCGCGAGCGTGCTGGCGTACGCGACGAGGGCGAAGAGGGCGCCGTTCGCGACGCCGCGCCGGAACGCCTCGATCGGCGGGGGGCGGTGGGCGGCGACGTCGAGCGCGGTCGCGATCGCGGCGGCGCCCGGCACGAGGAGGCCCGCGGCGAGCGCGCTCTCGTAGCCGGGGCCGTCGAAGAGGGGCAGGAAGCCGACGAGCGCCATCGCGATCGCGACGAGCGCTGCGCCGATCCTGGTGGCCGGTGAACGCAGGAGCGTGGGCATGGGCGCGTGTGGCTCCGGGGAAGCCTTAGTAGCCGCGCCGGCCCTCCGAGGCGAGCGAGATGCGGGCGCCGTGAGTCCGATGCGGGACGTGAGCATCGCGCATCTGTCCGGAGTGCCTCTGGCTTGCCACGCCTCCGCGCGGCCACCGCGATCCCGTCGATCGAGGCGCGCGGATGCGGCGGCAGACGCCGCTCCCCCTCCTTCCGCTTTCCTGCTCTGCTCGCGCTCTCCATGCCCTCCCCTTCCCGCGACGGCCTCTCTCGCAACCCCGATTTCCTGCGCCTCTGGGCGGCGCAGGCGGTGAGCGCGCTGGGCGGGCGCGTCAGCCGGACGGCGCTGCCCGTGATCGCGATCGTGAGCCTCGGGGCCGACGCGGTGGGCGTGGCGGTGCTCTCGGCGCTGGCCACCGCGCCGGGCGTCCTGGTGGGGCTCTTCGCGGGCGGGCTCGTGGATCGCTCGCGCAAGCGGCCGCTGCTCATCGGCGCGGATCTCGCGCGCGCGGCGCTGATCCTCTCGGTCCCGATCGCGGCATGGGCCGGCGCGCTCACCCTCGTCCACCTCTCCGCGGTGGCCGCGCTGGTCGGCATGGCCACGTCCCTGTTCCAGATCGCCGACAACGCGTACCTGCCGGCGCTCGTCGGGCAGGACCGCCTCGTCGAGGCGAACGCGCGGCTGGAGGGGACCGAGGCCGCCGCGGAGATCGCCGGCCCCGGCGCGGCGGGCCTCCTGATCCAGGCGCTCACCGCGCCGGTGACGATGGTGGTGGACGCGCTGTCCTACCTCGGGTCGGCGGCGCTGCTCGGGCGCATCCGGGCGGCGGAGGCGCCGGCCGCCCCTGAAGGCGATGCGGCCGGGAGCGGCGCCTCGCTCCGCGAGGATCTCCGGGTGGGGCTGCGCCACGGCCTCGGCCACCCCGTGGTCGGGGCGACGTTCATGGCCCTGGGCGCGCAGGCGCTCCTCAGCGGCGGGGCCTTCTCCGCGCTGTACATGCTCTACCTCCTGGAGCACCTGCGGCTGGACCCCGCCGCGGTCGGCCTGATCATCAGCGTGGGCGGGATTGGCGCGCTCGGCGGCAGCGTCATCGCGGGCTGGCTGGGCCGCCGCCTCGGCGCCGGTCCGGCGATGATCCTCAGCCTCACCGTGGGCCAGGCGGGCGCCTTGCTCATCCCGCTCGCCGCGCAGCTCGGCGACCTCGCCGTCCCCGCGCTGGTGCTGCACCAGCTCGTCGGGGACGCGTTCCTCGTCGCGTTCATGATCCACGCGGTGAGCGCCCGGCAATCGATGCTGCCCCTGACGGTGCTCGGCCGCGTCAACGCCACGCTCCACGTGATCACGGGCGCGCTGTTGCCCGCGGGTACCCTGGCTGCCGGCTGGCTCGCGGGCCGCATCGGCGTGGAAGCGACGGTGTGGGCCGGCGTGCTCGCAGGCCTCGCCGCGCCGCTCCTGCTGCTGCGACCCGCGGTGTGGAGGCTGCGCGCGGGCTGAACGCCGCGCCGGGCGCGGCCGCGCGGCGAGGCAGCGCTGTCCGAGGTAGGTCTTGGAGGACGCTCAGGCGCAGTGCCGTGGGGACGTGACGTCCCGGGCCGCGGCGGCGCGAACCTTTGTCGGATGACGCAACCCATTGCGGAAGGAAGCAACCGGTTGCGGAACCCCGCTGGCGCCAGCGCCGCGAGGCAGCGCGTCGCCCACCGACCGTCGGTGCGCCTGCACACGGGAACCCGTGGTCCGGGGACGCCCGGACGCGCCTCCGGCCGCGTCAGCCGCGCAGCGGCTCCGCGCCGGCGAGCCCGGCATCGTCCTCGTCGAGCAGCGCGTCCTCGTCGACCTCTCCAGGGGCGGCCGCCGCGCGCCGCACGGCGGTGAGGCCGAGCTGGATCTGCGCCTCGAGCGGGAAGACCTGCCGGAGCGTCGTCGCCCAGTCGTTGAACCAGCCGCGCAGGCCCTCGAGCGCCTCTCGCTGCTCCCGCCACGCCCTCTCCAGCTCGGCCGCCGGGATCCGGGGCGACGGCGCGGGCGCGCCGGCCTCGAGCTTGCCGAGCAGCTCGCGCGCCTGCTGCATCCTGGCCTCGGTCAGCCCGCGCGCCGCGAGCGTCCTCTGGACCTTCCTCGCGTCCTCGTCGCTGTTCCTGGCGAGCCCCTCGACGCGGCGAAGGAAGGTCGCGACCGCCATGGTCGCCGCCGGCCCCAGCGGCTGCTGCTCGAGGTTCTTGAAGAACGCCGCCTCGAAGCCGTCGCGGCGCTCGCGCGGGACGACGCGGCGGATGATCGCGCGGGTGCGCGGGAACCACGTGCCCTCGAACGCGTCGACCTCCTGGAGCAGCCGCAGCCGCTCGGCGCCCTCGACGGCGCCGCCGCCCGACGCCTCGACGAACAGGTGCTCGAGCGGGCGCTGCTCGCCCGAGGCGACCCTGAGCAGCCGCCACCCCTCGCGGTGCTCGGCGGGCGTGTACCCCTCGCGGCGGGCGCGCGCGATGAACGGCGCGGCCTGGACGTTGACCAGGAGCTTGAGGGCGCGGCCCAGGAGATGTTGGTCGGCCGCGGTGGGCACGAGCGGTAAGGACGCCTCGGACGGCCCGGCGCTCGCTGCCTGCGCTCCCGGATGCCTGGAGGCGCTCGCAGACTTTGCTTTCGCCATGTCGTTCTCCTCGCTGGCGCGTGATGGCAGATGCGCGCTCAGCCGCGGCCGCCGACTGCAAGCTGCACGCCAGGGGCAGTGGAATCTCGCAGCGCGTTCGCTACGTTACGCGCGCGACCCGCCCCCCACGCCGCCACGTTCCGCCCGCTCTCGGGCGAGGAGCCCGATGAAACCCAGGTTCGGAACCGATCTGACGACCGGCAGCATCCCCAGGCACCTCGTGACGTTCTCGCTCCCGATGCTCCTCGGGGGCTTTCTTCAGACGACCTACAGCTTCATCAACGCCATCTGGGTCGGTCAGTTCCTGGGCACCGGGGCCCTGGCGGCCGTCACGGTGAGCTTCCCTGTCATCTTCACGATCTTCGGCGTCGGGATGGGCATGACCCTGGCGACGAACATCCTCGTCTCGCAGAGCTTCGGCGCCAGGCGCTTCGACGAGCTGCGGCGCGTGGTCGACGGCTCCACGGCGCTCATCTACGGCCTCGGCGTCCTGCTGACCATCGTCGGGGAGATCTTCACGCCCGAGATCCTCCGGGCGATGGACACGCCGGCCGACGTCTTCGCGCCGTCGGTGAGCTACCTCCGCGTCTTCCTGCTCTCGCTGCCCTTCAGCTTCGGCATGTTCGCGCTCCGGAGCATGCTCCAGGGGACCGGAGACTCGAAGACACCCCTCTATTTTCAGCTCGGCTCCGTCCTGCTCACGACGGTGCTCGACCCGCTCCTCATCTTCGGGCGGCTGGGCCTGCCGGAGCTCGGCCTGAACGGGACGGCGTGGGCCACGATCGTCTCCCAGGTCATCTCGCTCGTCGCGCTCAACGTGTACCTCCACGTCAAGAAGTCGCCGATCGCGCCGAGGTGGCCCCGCTTCGGCCAGCTCGGCCCGACGATCCGGAGGACGTGCAGGATCGGCGTGCCGGCGTCGATCCAGCAGTCGGTGGTCTCGCTCGGGATGGTGGTGGTCACGGGGATCGTGAACGGGTTCGGAGAGGTCGCGACCGCGGCGTTCGGCGCGGCGTCGCGCATCGACCAGATCGCGTTCCTGCCCGCGATCAACATGGGGATGGCGATCTCGACGCTCGCCGGGCAGAACCTGGGCGCGGGGCACCACGGCCGCGTGCGCGAGGTGTTCACGTGGGGCTGCGTGTTCAGCGGCGGGATCACGCTCGTGATCTCGGCGGCGGCCCTCGTCTTCCCCGAGGCGCTGCTCCGGGTGTTCATCAACGATCCGGTCGTCATCGATCTCGGCGTCTCGTACCTGCACATCGTCGGCGCTTGCTACGTCCTCTTCGGGCTGTCGTTCGTGAGCAACGGCATCATCAACGGCGCCGGAGCGACGGTGGTCACGACGGTGATCTCCCTGCTCAGCCTCTGGGTGATCCGCGCCCCGCTCGCCTACTGGCTCTCTCGCGAGATGCGCAGCGTGGAGGGCGTCTGGTACGCCATCGCGGTGAGCTTCGTCGTGTCGCTGATCGCCAGCCTGGCGTACTACGCCTCGGGGCGCTGGAAGCGCACCCTCGTCCAGAAGGCCCCTGCGGCCGACCCGACGAGAGAGGCCGACCCCGCCGGGGCCTTCGCGAACGAGGTCGGCGAGGCGTGAGGAGGGTGATGGGCTGAGAGCTCACCCGGGCTGGGCGAACCGGCACCGAGGAGCTCACCCCGAGGAGCTCACCCAGGTTGAGCGCTCCCCCGGCGGCTTGCCTTGCCGCGACCCTGCGGGCAGGCTGAGCGCATGGGCCAGCCCGCCGAGAAGCCCCGCCGCGCCACGTACGCTGACCTCGAGGCCGTGCCGCCGAACAAGGTGGCGGAGCTCGTCCGCGGCGTGCTGCACGTCTTCCCGCGGCCGGCGCCGCGGCATGCGCGTGCTGCCTCGAGCTTGGGGGTCGAGCTCGGCGGCCCCTTCGACCACGGCAAGAACGGCCCGGGCGGCTGGTGGATCCTCGACGAGCCCGAGCTCCACTTCCCCGACCCGGCTTCGCCGCGCGATGTGGAGGTCCTCGTACCGGACATCGCCGGTTGGCGCCGCGAGCGCATGCCAGCGCTCCCGGATACGTCCTACTTCTCGCTCGCTCCGGACTGGATCTGCGAGGTCCTCAGCCCGTCGACCGAGCAGGTCGACCGCAAGGAGAAGATGCCGATCTACGCGCGCGAGGGCGTGCAGCACGCCTGGCTGGTCGACCCGATCCAGCGAACCCTGGAGGTCTTCTCGCTCGCCCCGGGACGCGGCTGGACGCCGGTCGCCACCCACCGCGACGCCGCGCGCGTCCGCGTTGCGCCCTTCGAGGCGATCGAGATCGAGCTCCGCTTGCTCTGGGCGACGTAGCGCCCTCAGTCGGGCGCCTCCACCTCGACGCCGTCGCCGCCGTCGAGCGCCAGCGCCCTCCCGTCCTCCCCGCCATCCGCGCCGGCCGGCCCGCGGGGCCGCCCCGAGAGCAGGCCCAGGAGCTCCTGCGTCGTGAGCTTGCCCGCCTCGTCCTTGCCGCCGAGGACCTGGGCGACGAGCGAGCGCTTCTGCTCGTGCAGCGACAGCATCTGCTCCTCGATCGTCCCCAGCGCCACCAGGCGGTAGATGGTGACCGGCCGCCGCTGGCCCAGGCGGTGCGCGCGATCCGAGGCCTGGTCCTCGACCGCCGGATTCCACCAGGGATCGAGGTGAATCACGTTGGTGGCCGCCGTCAGGTTCAGGCCGAAGCCGCCCGCCTTGAGCGAGATGAGGAACAGCGGCGCCGTGCCCTCCTGGAACTCGCTCACCCGGTCGCCGCGCGCCTTCCGGGGGGTCTCGCCGTCGAGGTAGACGAACGCGATCCCGCGCTCCACGAGGGCCTCGCGCACCAGCGCGAGGTGCGACGTGAACTGGCTGAAGACCAGCGCGCGCTGGCCCTCGGCGCGCAGCTCGTCGACGAGCTCCAGGAAGCGCTCGAGCTTGGACGAGACGAGCTCGGAGCGCTCGTCGTACAGGCGCGGGTGCGACGCGAGCAGCCGCAGCCGCGTGAGCGCCGCGAGCACCTCGACGCGGCGCTCCTGCTCCCGCAGGACCGACCGCCGCGTCTCGAGCTCGGACAGCGCCGCGAGGCGCGCGTCCTCGTAGAGCTGCCACTCGGCGCCCGAGAGCACGACCGGCACGCGCACCTCGGTGCGCGCCGGCAGCTCGGCCTCGACCTGCGCCTTCGTCCGCCGGAGCAGGAAGGGGGCGAGCACGCGCGCCAGCGCGGGCGCCGCGGCAGGGTCGCTCTGCCGCTCGATCGGCGCGGCGTAACGGCCACGGAACGACTCCCAGCCGCCGAAGAGGCCGGGGAACACGACGGTGAAGAGGCTCCAGAGCTCGCCGAGGTGGTTCTCGATCGGCGTGCCCGAGAGCGCGAACTTGAAGTCCGCCTGCAGCGCCCTCGCGGCGCGGGAGCGCTGCGTGGTCGCGTTCTTCAGGCTCTGGGCCTCGTCGAAGACGACCGTGACGAAGCGCCGTGCGGCGAGGCGCGCGGCGTCGCGCGCGAGCAGGCCGTAGCTGACCACCAGCACGTCGCCCGGGCCGAGCCACGCGAGCGCGTCATCGCGGTCGGCCGCGTCCGCGTACTGCGTGAGGCGCAGCGAGGGCGCGAAGCGCTCCGTCTCGTCCTTCCAGTTGAACGCCACCGAGGTAGGGGCGACGACGAGCGCGGGCCCGAGCGCGCCGCGATCGAGCAGCACGGCCAGCGCCTGCACCGTCTTGCCGAGGCCCATGTCGTCGGCGAGGACGCCGCCCGCGCCCCAGGCCGCGAGCCGCGAGAGCCAGCGGAAGCCGTCGAGCTGGTAAGGCCGGAGCTCGGCGCGGAGCGCCGCGGGGACGGCGGGGCAGAGCTCGCCGGCCGCCGCGACGCGGTCGACGATCTGCCGGAAGGCGCCGTCCGCCTCGAGCGCGGCGCCGGCCGCCTCGAGCTCGCGCAGCACCCCGGCGGCCGACGGGCCCACCGCGAGGCCGTGGCCGGACGCGTGCACGTGATCCGACAGGCGATCGAGGTGCGCGCGCAGCGCCTCGCTCAGCTCCACGTAGGTGCGGGCCTCGACCTGCACGTAGCGGTCCTTGCGGCGCGCCGCGTCGAGCAGCCGGGCCAGCTCCACCCGCTCGCCCTCGACGCTCAGGCCGCCGAGGAGGCCGAACCACGCGCGCCTCTTCTCGAGGACGACCTTGAGCGCCTGCGGGCCGCCGCCGCTCAGCGCGCGCAGGGGCGCGCCCACCCACTCGAGCTCCGGGGGCGGCTCGCGCCGCGCGCACGCCGCGAGCAGGTCGAGCGCCCCCTGCGCGCTGGCGAAGCGGTAGTGGAACGGACGCCCCTCCTCCAGCAGCTCGGCGCCGGAGAGCGGGAGCTCGGCGCAGAGGGCGCGGGCGAAGTCCTCTTCCCGGCGCAGGTCGCGCACGGCGTGCAGCGCCCTGTCCCCGCGCCGCACGTGCACGTCGCGCGCGCCCGCGCCCGGCGCGAGGGCGGGGCTGTCGACGAGCGGCCGCACGCGCAGCTCGACCTCGACCGCGCCGTTCGGCTGCGGCGAGAGGCGCAGCACGGGGAGCAGCAGCGCGGGGACCGACTCGCCCATCACGCTGCGCGGCATGGCCACGGGCACGCGCAGCGCCCACCGCGCGAGCGCGGCGAGCAGGGCGCCGTGGCTCTCGGGCGGGAAGAGGTTGCCCTCGCGCAGGAGCACGTCGAGCAGCGTCCGGAGCTCGGTCTTGACGTCGAGCAGCGTGAGCCGCCGCGCGCCCTGGTCCCAGTCCCACAGGAACAGCGCGTCCTCTGGCCGGGCCCGGCGCACGCGCTCGAGCAACGCCGGGGGCAGCGCCGTCCCGTCGACGCCGGCGCTCACGCGCACGACGCCCTGGCGCTCCTCCGCCACGAGCCCCACCGGCGCGCGCTCGACGCGCACCGCGACGTGGGGGGCCTCGTCGAGGAAGACGCGCGGGTGGCCGATGAGCGCCTCGATCAGCGCCCGCGGCGCGAAGCCGTCGCCCTCGGGCAGGAGCGCCGCGACGCGGGCGTCCTCGGAGGAGAGCCGCGCGCCGTGCTCCTGGAGGAGGCGCTTGCGGCCGGCGCGCGTGCCGGCGCTGCGCTGGCCCTTCTTGCCGAGCCGGTGGACCCAGGCCGCGACCGAGACGCCGACGTCCTCGACGACCTGCAGACGGTAGGTGATCTCGACGCCGGCGCGCCCGCCCGGGCCCTCGTCGAGGGCGCGGTCGAGCGCCAGCAAGGTGCGCTCCCAGGCGGGGCGCCCGAGCTCGTCGAGCGCCTGGAGGAAGGCGTCGCCCGGGGGCTGGCGGAGCCAGAGCAGCGCCGCGTCGATCGCCGCGAGCACGTGGACGCAGTCGCCCGCGCCGCAGGTGCACTCGGCGCGGAGCGCCCCGGGCGCGAGGGTGATCCGGGCCTCGGGCCGGACGAAGCCGGCGCCCACGCGCTGCGACTCGAACGGCAGCGGGTCCTCGAAGCGGAAGCCGGGCAGCGCCGCGTCGAAGCGCAGCGCGCCGAGCTGGAGCGCCCGCTCGAGACGCGGGGCGACGGCGTCCGGCACGCGGGCGCGCAGGGCGCACAGCCGCTCGTGCGCCGGCAGGGCCCGCGGCTCGTCGGGCGGCCGCAGCAGCGACGGGACCGCGGCGCGCGCCCGCGCCGCGTCGGCGCGCTCGTCCTCGAGGAAGCGCCAGACCGCGGGCGGCAGCGCGTCGCGCAGGCGCGGGGACGGCAGCCACTCGGACGCGCGCGAGAGCTCGTCGGCGCTCGCGAGGTCGATGAGGCGCCGGCGAGCGCCGAGGACCCGCAGCTCGGGCCAGAGGGCGGGATCGACGCGCGGGGCCACCGCCTCGAGGTTCAGCCGCGCGAGGTGCGCGACGCCGTGGCGCGCGAGCCAGGCGACGAGGGCCTCCCGGGTCTCGAAGGGCGCCGCCGGCGCGGCGGGGGTGACGGCGTGGACGTCGTCTGCCATGTCGGGCCGCGTAACCTTGTGGGGGCGCGGGTCCGGTTCAAGGGCATTCGGCCCGGGCGTCGACCGCGACGACGACCTCGGCGAGCTGCGCGCCGTATCCCCGGGGGGCGAGCGCTCGGCGCCGGCCCGCTGCGGGCCGTTCAGACGCGGATCACCACCTTCCCGAAGTGCGCCCCCGACTCCAGGTACCTCATCGCCTGCCGCGCCTCGTCGAACCCGAACACCCGATCGATCACCGGCTTGATCCGGTGCGCCACGAGCACCCGGTTCATCTCCTCGAACATCACCCGGCTCCCGACGAACACCGGCAGCACCTGAAGTCTCTTCTGCTCGATCGCCTTCGGCTCCGGCGTCCCCCACGCCCCGCTCAGGAGCCCGATCAGCGCGATGTGCCCCCCTTCTCGCGTCGCCCGGATCGACCTCGGCAGCGTCTCCTTCCCGCCCACCTCCATCACGTGGTCCGCCCCCTGCCCTCCGGTCACCTCCAGCACCTTCTCTTCCCAGTCAGGGTGCTTCCGGTAATTGATTCCTTCCTCCGCGCCGAGCTCGCGCGCCCGCGCCAGCTTCTCGTCCTTGCTCGACGTGACGATCACCCGCGCTCCCAGCGCATGCGCGAGCTGCAGCGCGAAGATGGATACCCCGCCCGTGCCCTGCACCAGCACCGATTGGCCCGCCTGCAGCTTTCCCTGCGGCACCAGCGCGTGCCAGGCCGTCACCGCCGCGCACGGCAGCGTCGCCCCCTCCTCGAAGCTCATGTGCTCGGGCAGCGGTACGAGCCCCTCGGCGTCGAGCGCCGCGAGCTCCGCCAGCACCCCATCCGTGCTCCCGGCCCCCAGCGCCCTGTCCCCGAGCTGCGCCCGCGTCGCCTCGCCGTCGGTCCACGTCTGGAAGAACGTCGGCGTCACCCGGTCCCCCACCTTGACCCGCGTCACCCCCTCCCCGACCGCCACGACCTCGCCAGCCCCATCCGAGACCGGGATCACCGGCCGCGTCACCGGCTGAAGGTAGCCGCCCTTCGCGATCAGCAGATCACGGTAGTTCAACGACACGGCCCGTATCCGCACGAGCGCCTGCCCGGGTCCCGCCTTCGGCGCGTCCCTCTCCACCTGCACCCACGCGTCTGCTCCCCCGGTTTCCGCGGTTTTTCGCAGCTCGTATGCCTTCATGTGCTCACCCTCTCCTGGCCGTCGAATGCCGCCCAAGGGCGCGATCCAGCGCCGCTGAACGCGAGGTCGGGCGCGGCGACGCCGCGAGTATAGAGCTGGCTCGAGAGGGTCGGCATGGAGCGGCCGCCGCTCCGCGTCGCCGCGCCGGTCATGAGCTCGCTGGATCCTGCCGAGCACGGGCGAGCCCGTCGCCGAGCGGAGCGTACGTGGCACGGACAGCGACGTTCAGGGCCGTCGTACGACCTTGTGAGCGCGGATCCGCGAGGAGCTCTCCGAAGAAGACGCGCTGTCGTGGATTCCCCGAATCCCCGCGTTCGCGATACGCTCCAGACATGCCCCGGTCCCTGGTCCCAGCGCGCCGTGCGAAACGTACGTCGACACGTCGGGAACACAGAGGCGGCACGGAGGTGTTCGATCGTGTTCCAGCCATCCTCGTTCGATCCACAGCCTGAATCCCAGAGAAAAGACAGCGTCCGCGCCGCGATGCTCGCCGCGGCCGCGCTCGCTGAGCGAGCGGCAGACTCCCGCCCTGCGTCCTCGCGCCGCGCAGGGCGGAGCGAGGCCCGCGCGAGGCCGCAGCGGGGCCGCGTCGTGCACGGCCGTTATCAGCTCGAGCAGCCGCTCGGGCGCGGCGCGATGGGCGAGGTCTGGCGCGCGCGCGACACCGTCCGGCATGTCGACGTCGCGCTCAAGTTCCTCGTGGTGGCGCGCAACGGCCGGCACCTCGAGGCGATCGAGCGGTTCCGCCTCGAGGCCCGGGTCGCGGCGCAGCTCGGGCAGAAGACGGCCGGCGTCGTCGCCGTGTACGACGCCGGCGAGGATCCGGCGGCGGGCCCGTACCTCGTCATGGAGTACGTGCGCGGCCGGTCGCTGCGGCAATGGCTGCAGGAGCGAGGCCCGGTGCTGGCGGCCGAGCTCGCGCCGCTCCTCCGGCAGCTCGGAGAGGCGCTGTCCGTGGCGCACGGGCTCGGCGTCGTGCACCGCGACATCAAGCCGTCGAACATCCTGCTCGTCGAGGGGAGCGACGGGCACGTGCGCGCCAAGATCACCGACTTCGGGATCGCCAAGTGGGTCGGTGAGGATCGGCCGGCCGACTTCCGCCGCCGGACCGCGGACGGCGTGGTGCTGGGCACGCCGGCCTACCTGAGCCCGGAGCACACGTGCGAGGGGCAGGCGGGCCCGCAGCTCGACATGTGGTCGCTCGCGGTCCTCGCGCACGAGGCGCTCACCGGCCAGCAGCCGTTCCCGGGCCGCAACCTGGCCGCGGTGCTCGCTTCCATCCTCGTCGGCGCGCGACCGCCGCTGACCACGGTGTGCCCGGGGGCGCCGCCCGCGCTGGAGGCGTGGTTCGCGCGCGCCTTCGCGATCAGCCCGTCGGAGCGCTTCCCGAGCGTCGGCGCGATGGTGGCGGCCTTCGAGGCCGCGGCGGGCACGCCGGCCGCGGCGCCGTCCGGCGCGCGGGCGCGGCGCGGACCGCGGCGCCTGCGCCGCGCGGCGGCGGGCATCGCCGTGGCGCTCGGGGTGGCGCTCGCCGCCTACCTGCTCTGGAGGCCGTCCGGGGGCGCCGGCGCGCGCGGCGCGGACGAGGCGCTCCGCGAGGCGACGCGCGCGGCCGGCCGCGCGGTCCACGCCGCGCAGGGCGTGACGGCGCGGCTCCTGGGGCGGCGGGGCGCCGATCCCTGACGGCGCCCCGCCGTCGTTCGATCCACCGATCGCGATCGCGCCGGCCCTCGCCGGCGTCCGCTCATGCGCCGAGGAGCGGCTGGAACTCGTCGGGCAGGACGCCCGCGTCGGCGGCGCGCCGGAGGTTGTCCCGGCACGCGGCGCACGTCGGGGCGTGCTCGCGGTAGCTGTCGGTGAGGCCGTCCAGGCGGAAGATGCCCGCGGCCGCGGCCTCCGTGTTGGGGTGCACGTGGAACTGGACCGGCAGGCCGAGCGCATGGAGCGGCTCGCCGTCGCGCCGCAGCGCATAGATCGAGAAGGACGCATCGTCGTGCGGGCGCCACCCGTCGATCGAAAAGAGACAGGGCGCCTCCCCCGTCGCGTCCGCGTGCTGGCGAAGAAAGCACATGTCGCCCGCGTACGAGACGAGCTCGTCGAGGTCGGTCGCCACGGCGACGGGGATGGGATGTTCGAGCCACCGCTCGAGGGCGAGCCAGACGGCCGCGAGGACCTTCGGGTCGGAAGCGGCGTGCTCGTCCACCGCGAACGCGCTGTCGGCGTCGCTCACCTCCGAGGGACCGCGCGCGCCGTAGAGCGACGCCAGGGCCGAGAGGGCGACCTCGGCGTCGAGCGGCGCGCCGTCGCGCTCCGCGTCGCAGGCGGCCGCGAAGGTCGCGACGTCGATCCGGGTCGCGAGCCCGGCGCGACGCAGGGCCGCGAGCGCATCCTCGGGGCGCAGGGGGGTCGTCATGGGCTCATGTCATCCGGCCAGGTCATCTGCCCGATGCCGCCGCGGGATCTCGGCTCTTCCCCGGGGCACCCTCGCGGCATGGTGCACGACGCCGACGAGGAAAGATAGCGCCGCCTCTCACATCCAGCCTGCGGGGCCCGGCGGCTCGCAAGCCGACGTCGTGACGGACGCCGGCAGCAGGGGCGTCGTTCCCTGGAAAGCGGGGGGTCGGGTCAAGCTAGCCTAGAGCGACAAACGGGTTAAAACCCCGAGAAAAACGAACCACAGAGGCACAGAGGGCACAGAGGAAGAGAAAAGAAAGATGGTTTATTTCTATTCTTCCTCTGTGCCCTCTGTGCCTCTGTGGTTCAAATCTCTTCATTCCTGGGTGTTTCAGGCTGCTCGGCGCTCCAGCCTAGGAGCACACCGAAACCCGCGCTTCCTCGATGAACGATGAGGCGAGCGCGGGCGCTCGCTCCGCGCAGCAGCGCGAGAGCGAGCGCCGCAGACAACCTGGTTCACTCGACCAGGAGATCCAGCCTCGATCCTGGCACCATCCTGTAGTCACCGACCGCCAACCCCTGCAGATCGCTCGTGAACTCGAACGGACCCAGCACGTGAATCACGTCGCCGCTCGCGCCACCGGCGCCGCCGTCACCGCTCGCGCCACCGTCGCCGCCCGTGCCGCCGTCGCCGCCCGTGCCGCCGTCGCCGCCCGTGCCGCCGTCGCCGCCCGTGCCGCCGGGCCTCGTGACCGTGATGGAGTCGACGTAGACCACGGTCGGGCTGGACCAGGGTCCCGAGATACCTGCGTCGACCCTCAGGCCGATGCGCCTCACCTGGGTCTCGTCGAACGTCATGGACTCATCCGCAGCGGCGGTGGCGTCGACGTCGATCGTGAGCTCTGTCCACTCTTTCAGGCTGCTGAGGTCCGTCCACGCCCAGGGGAGGCCTATCCAGGCCTGCGCACCTCCATTCTGCACGAACGTCTGCACGCCACCGCCGGTGCCGGCGTACACCTTCACACGGAACGTGACGGTGGCGCCGGTCAGGTCGACCAGCTCCGGATAGTCGAACTGGAACAGCGTCCCTGTGTCTTCCTCGGTGAGCGGCACGGCCAGCCGGGCGCAGCCCGAGCAGCTCTCGTCCGGACCGGGACCGATGTCCACTTCTTCGACGCCGCCCGCGCCGCCCGCCCCGCCCGCGCCACCCGCGCCGCCTACCCCGCCGTCGCCACCTGCCCCGCCCTCGCCACCTGCCCCGCCCTCGCCGCCTGCCCCGCCCTCGCCGCCCGCGCTCCCGGTACTGCTCGTCGAAGAGCCGCTCGAGCTGCTCGTCGTGGTGCCTCCACCGGCCCCGCCGTCGCCACCGGACCCGCCCCCGCCGTCGTCATCGCCGCAACCCATCGTGACGAACGAGCCAGCCAGCAAGCCGCACATCGCCAAAGCAAAAACTGATCTCATGGCATCCTCTCCACGCTCTACTCTATTGTCCCACCCGATGGCGCGCGGTTCGGGCCGGCGTTCGCCGTGCCCGCTCCCCTTTGTCCCAGCGCTCTGAGAGCCAGCCGCGCCGGCAGCGCCCCTGTAAGACCCCGGCATTCTCACCACGTGCCGGGAGCGCGCCCGCTGGGTCAGCGCTCCCGGCACCGGCACCGTCAGCTCGCAGCAGCCCCGATCCGCCCGGCTTTTCGCGGACGACGCCGCGCGACGATCGCGCCCAGCGCGGTCAAGGCGGCGAGCACGCCCGCCGGGGAGCTGGGCGCCGATTGGACCCGGCACCCACACCCGCCCTCGTCCTCGCCCTCGCCGCCAGGTGAAGCGGCGCCGGCGCCGCCCGTGCCGCTGCCGGTCGTCGCTGCGCTGCTGACGCTCCCAGCCTCACCCGAGCCGCCGCCGCCCGTCGCTCCCCCTTCACCCATGTCCGGACCACCCCCGCTGCCCGTCGGATCCGTGGCGTCGAGCGGCGTGAACTTCCACCAGTTGAAATTGAACAGGGGACCGTTCCCACCGGTGAACTTCAGATACAGATCATGGATCCCTGTCGCACCGTCGACCTCGCAGGACGTGGTAACCCAGGTCTGGGCGTCGCCGGTCCCCTCGACCACGCAGGTCCCCACCAGCGTGCCGGTCGCGCTGTCGAGGCGCAGCTCGATGCTGCCGCCCCTTGTCGCCGAGGCCACCCTTGCCTCGAAGGCCCCCGCGCCGGGACCGAAATCGACGCCCTTCACCTTGATGTAGTCCCCGTCGTCGATCGACGTGACATTCATCCCGCCCTCGCTGCATGCCTCGGTCTCGACACCGGATCCCCAGGCGATGGTCTCAGCCTCCGTCATGACGTACGGGTCGAGGGTGCCGACGCCAGGCGAGCCCTCTTCGGTCATCGTGATCGTCGGGATGGTGCCGTCGGCGTTGTAGGTGAATCGCTCGACGGCGACCGAGCGGTGATAACCGTCTCCGCCCGGCAAAGCGGCGTTGTGGTAGAAGAAGTACGAGCTGTCCTTGTAGTCGATGATGGCCGGGTGATTGGTGAAGCTGCCGCCTTCCGTGGGCATGATGACCCCCCGGTAAGTCCACGGGCCGGTGGGGCTGCTGCTCGTGGAATAGGCGATGTACTCGGGGAGGCCGCCGGCCGGATACGCCAGGTAGTACATGTCATTGCGCTTGTAGAGCCACGGCCCTTCCTCGTACAGGGTCGGCCGCTCGGCGCTCCCGGTGCGCTCTCCGAAGCTCTCCGCCGTCATGGGCACGCGTACGACGCTCCCCTCGTAGGAGATCATGTCCTCCTTCAGCTTCACGTAACACAGGTTGGGATTGCCCCAGTAGAGATAGGCCTGGCCGTCGTCGTCGATGAACACCGTCGGATCGATGTCGCCGCAATTGGCGGTGATCAACGGCTTCCCCAGGGCGTCCTCGAACGGACCGACAGGGCTGTCCGACACGGCGACGCCGAGGACCATCCTGCTGAGCGCCCTGCTCGTCGTGGGGACGTAGAAATAGAACTTCCCGTTCCTGTGAATGACCTGACCTGCCCAGGCATCTGCCTTCGACCAGCTGAAATCCTTGTATTTCAGCGGCGATCCGCGGTCCGTCCAGTTCACCATGTCCGTGGTCGAATAGACTCGCCAGTCATTCATCCCGAAGAACGTCGTGGCGGAGTCTTCGTCATGGCTGGTATAGAGGTACAGCGTCCCGTCGTGGACCATGGGCGCCGGATCGGCGGTGTAGAGGGTCTGCACGATGGGGTTGTCCGCCATGGATTCAGACGGAAACACGGCTGTGCCACAGAGCGACAACGCCGCAATGAGGAGCTTGTTCTGAGGGGATTTTGTGATCGTGGCCATTCCTGGACCTCGCTGCTCTCCTGAAGAATCGTCAGGTGTCGCCAGATGTCGTGGATCGCTCAGGCGATGACTCTCCGGCGCTCCTCGTCAGGGCGCTTCGCGCAAGCACGCGTAATCATTGCATTTGCCGATCCAACAAGTGAACGTTTACAGCAAAACGGCACCGTTTGCGCCCACTGTGAGCGTTCACATTGTCGGTGTCAATTCCAATCGACCACAGCGTGTTCGCGCCTCGCTCGTCACGGCGGGCGCTCGTGACGCCGAGGCCGCCGAGCCGCGCAGCGCAGCAGCCCAGGCCGTGTGCGGAGCTTGCGCCTCTGCCCGCTGTGCCTGCAGATCAGCGACAATCACTTCTGCCGCCGGAACATCGAGGCGTGCTGCCGCACGTACGAGACGGGGAGCTTCACGCGCGCCGCGCGCCTGCTCGCCGTCACGCCGCAGGCGACGAGCCGGAGCGCCGCGCGTCTCGTGCGCAGGCTCGGCGTGACGCTCTTCCGGCGCACGACCCGGAGCCTCGCGCCGACCGAGCCCCCTGCCACACGCCGGCTGTCCCCCTGTCACATCGCCGCTGCCACGTCCCCTGTCACACCGCCTGTGACAGCGGACGTGGCAGCGCGCGCCCGTACCAGGGCGACACCGCTCACAACGCGACACCGCTCAGGGTGATACCCGGCGCAGCGCGCCTCCCGCAGCGGGGTGCGGCGCGCGCTCGAGCTCCGCGGCGAACGCGCCGGTCACGAACACCCCCGCCTCGGTCGGATCGGGCGCCCAGCGGCGCAGCGCCTCGGGCACGGCCGCGTGCAGCGCAAGGCGCGGGAGGACCTCGGGGCTCGCGCCGGCCCGCGCGCCGAGCTCCGCCCAGAGCTCGAGGACCCACCCGAGCGCCCGCTCCGGCGCGCGCTCGTACGGCGCGGGCAGCGTCGCCAGCAGCGCGTCGGCGCTCTCGACCACGAGCGTCGCCCCGATCCGGAAGAGCGCCGACCTGGCCGCCTGCAGCAGGCGCTCCACGTCGGCGAGCGCCTCGTCGCCGGCGTCGTCCGGCGCCGCCAGCCGGGCCTCGACGAGCAGCGCGGTGCTCGGCCCGAGCGGCTCGTCCACGCCGCCGGGCGACGCCGCCGCGCCCGCGGCGCCCGGCGCGGCGACGGCCCGTCGCAGGGCCGCGAGCAGCTCGGGGACGCTCGCGTACCGGCCGGCCGGGTCCTTCGCGAGGCAGCGGCGCACCACGGCGTCGAACGCGGCCGACACCGGCGCGCGCTCGCTCGGGCTGGGCGGCGGCGCGCGCAGGTGCATCTCCTCGGTCTCGACCGCGTTCGCGCCCTGGAACGGCAGCACGGCCGTCACGAGCTGGTACGCGAGCAGGCCGACCGCATAGATGTCCGTGCGCGCGTCCACCGCGCCGCCGAGGATCTGCTCCGGCGCCATCGTGAGCGGCGTGCCGACGATCAGGCTGCTGGTCTTCTCGCCGCGCCCGCCCCCGCGCGCGCCGCACCCCGGCGCGTGGAGGAGCTTGGCGATGCCGAAATCGACGAGCTTGACGCCGCGCGCGCCGCCCCCGCCGGCGGCGGGGCGGATCATGACGTTCTGGGCCTTCACGTCGCGGTGCACGACGCCGATCGCGTGCGCGGCCGCGAGCGCGCCGCCAACCTCCTCGAGCAGCGCGACCGCCTCGGCCGGCGAGAGGGCGCCCCGCGCGCGCAGCTCGGCCGCGAGGGTCCGGCCCTCGACCCACTCCATCGCGATGTAGGGCCGGCCGTCGTCGAGCGCGCCGACGCCGCGGACCTCGACGATCGCCGGGTGCCTGAGCCGCGCGAGCACCTCCGCCTCCTGGTGGAAGCGCCGGAGCATCGCCGGCAGCAGCGACAGCTCGCGGCGGAGCACCTTCAGCGCGACCGCCGCGCCGCCCCCGATCGGCCAGGCGCGGTGCACAACGCCGAAGCCCCCCCCGAGGCGCACCTCGTCGAGCAGGTACCCGCCGACCACCGCGCCGGCGGGGAGCGCGTCGGCGGCGGTCGTCTGCAGCTCGTGCGGGCGACCCGAGATGACGGCGGTCGCTTCGGGTTCGGAGGCAGGCTCGGCAGGCGGCAGCATGGCGACCTACCCCAGTATACTCGCGCCCCATGCGCTGCTCCGAGTGCCATCGCCGCCTCCCCGGACAGCCCGGCGCCGCGTGCCCGGAACACCCGCGCGCGGCGCCGCCGGCGCGCGCGGCCGCCGAGGTGGTCGATCCTGAGCCGCCCCCGCACATCGCCGGGTTCCGCGTCGAACAGATGCTCGGGCAGGGCGGGTTCGCGCGCGTCTACGCGGCGACGCGCGAGGGGGACGGCCGCCCCGTGGCGCTCAAGGTGGCGCGGCGGCAGGACGACGGCCGGATCGCGCGCGAGGCCGCGGCGCTCGCCCGCCTCGCGCCCCCGCGGGCGCCCGCGCTGCTCGGCCGCGGCCGGGCCGCCGATCTGCGCCCGTTCCTCGCGCTGGAGCGGCTCGCGGGCAGCTCGCTCGCGGCGCGCCTCGCGGGCCTGCCGGGCGCGGGCGCGGCGCCGCTCGACGAGGCGGCGGCGCTCGCGCGCGGGATCGCGGCGGCGCTCGACGCGGTGCACGACGCGGGCCTCGTGCACCGCGATCTCAAGCCCGAGAACGTGTGGCTGCGGCCCGGGGGAGAGGTCGCGCTGATCGACTTCGGCCTCGCGGCCCTCGCGCGGGGCGGGCGCGACGCCGGCGAGGCGCAGGGCGCGCTCGGCCCCGACCTGACGCGCACCGGCGCCGTCCTCGGGACGGCGGCGTACATGGCGCCGGAGCAGTGCCTCGGCGCGCGCGATGTGGACCCGCGGGCGGACGTATACGCGCTCGGCGCGGTGATCTTCGAGCTGCTCACCGGCCGACCGCCGTTCGTGGGCGAGGCGGCGGAGGTGCGGCAGGCGCACGTGGCGCGCCGCCCCGACCCGCCGTCGTCGTTCGCGAGGCTGCCGGCGGCCGTCGACGAGGCCGTCCTGCGCTGCCTGGCGAAGGACCCCGGGGCCCGCCCGGCCCGCGCCGGCGACGTGGCGCGCGCGCTCACGGCGGCGCTGGAGGCGCGCGCTGGCTCGTCCGGCGGGCGCGATGTCCGGTCGGACGCGCGCGCTGCCGGCTCCGACGCGACCAGCAGCTCCGACGCGCGCGCTGCCAGCTCCGACGCGCGCGCCCCCTCCCCCGTCCAGCGCCGACCCGTGGCGCTGCTGGCCCTGCGCACGCGCGAGCCCACCGGGGCGCTTATCGTCGACGTCGCGCGCGCGGAGGGCGGCCTCCTGGCGCGCTTCCGCGGGGAGCACACGGTGCTCGCCTTCCCCGCCGCCGCGGCGCCGGGCGACGGGGTGCGCGCGGCGGCGCGGTCGGCCCGGCGCCTCGTCGCCGCCGGCCTCGCGGCGCCGCCCCTCGTCGTCCACCTGGCGCCCCTCCGGGTGCGCGAGGGCGCGCACGGCGTCACCCTCGCGGGCACCGCGCTGGAGACCGCGGAGGCGTGGGGCGCCTGCCTGGACAGCGCCGGCCCGGAGCACCCCGGCGCGCCGCCGCCGGCGATCCTCACGGCCGAAGCGCAGCGCGCGCTCGCCGAAGGTCCGCACGACGCGCCCCTTGCTCCGCACGACGCGCCCCCGCCCCACGACACGCCCTCCGCCCCGCGGGAAGCGCCCCCCGTCGCGCCCGGCGAGGCCGCCCTGCGCGGCCGCGACGCCGCGCTCGCCGAGGCCCTCGCCGCCGTGAAGGAGGCGCTCGCCGGCGGCGGGCCGGCGCTCGTCACCGTCCTCGGCGCCGAGGGCCACGGAAAGACCCGCTTCCTCGGCGCGCTCGCCGCGGCCCTCCGTGCGGGCGGCGCCGCCGTGCACGCCGCGGCCGCGCCCGGGCCGGAGGCCGCCGAACGCGGCGCGACCCTCGTCGCCCTCCTGCGGGCGGCCCTGGATCTGCCGGCCAGCGGCGCGCTCGACGCCACCGCCGACACGGCGCTCGCGCGCCGCCTGGGCCCGCCGGAGGCCGCCCGCGCGTGGCCGGCCGTGGGGCTCGCCCTCGGCCGGCTGGCCGGCCGGGACCCCGCGGCCGCGCCCCTGCTGGAGGCGGCGGGCGCGCGCCGCCTCGCCGAGGCCCGGGCGCTCGCGGCCGCCCTCGCCGCCGCCGCGCCGCTCGCGCTGCTGCTCGACGACGCCGACCGCGCGGACGCGGCCGCGCTCGACGCGCTCGAGCTGGCCACCGCCGAGGGCAGCCCGGCGCGCCTCGCGATCGTGCTCGCGGCCCGGCCGTCGATCGCGTCGCTCCGCCCGCGCCTCGGCGAGCGCGCCGCCCGCCGCCTCGCGCTCGACCTCGACCCGCTCGACGAAGGCGCCGCGGGCGCGCTGCTCCAGGACCACCTGCGCCCGGTGGAGTTCATCCCCCGCCCCGTGCTCGATCACCTGCGCGCGCTGGGGCGCGGCGTCCCGCGCGACCTCGTGGAGATCGCCTGCGCCCTGCGCGTCGCCGGCGCGATCCGGCGCGCCCCGGGCGGCGACGGCTGGGCCCTCGCGCCGGACGAGCTGCTCTCCCTCTCCGCCGCGCCGCTCGGCGAGCGCCTCGCCGCCCGCGCGGCCGCGGCCCTGCCGCCGCCGCTCGTCGACCTGCTCGAGCGCGCGGCGATCGTCGGCGACGACCTCTCCCCGGCCGACCTCGAGGCCGCCCTCGACGCCCCGGGCGCGCCGCCGCCCGCCGGCGCGCTCGACCCCGGCGTCGGCCTCGCGCGCCTCGCGCGGGCCGGCGTGCTCGTCGCGCTGGCCACCGCGCCCGAGCGCTACGCGTTCCGCCACCCGCTCCTGCGCGACGCGGTGGAGGCGCGCATCCCGCCCGCCCGCCGACGCGCGCTGCACAGCGCGGTCCTGCTGCGCCTCCTGGCCTCGCCGCCCGCCGCGGGATCGCGCGCCCGGATCGCCCGCCACGCCGCCGCAGCGGGCGACGCCGCGGCCGCCGCGCGCGCGCACGCCGAGCTCGCGGAGGAGGCGCTCGCCCGGCACGACGTCGTCGAGGCCGAGCAGCGCTTCACCGCGGCCCTGCGCCTCCTCGACGGCGCAGACGCCGCGGCCCGCGGCCGCGCGCTCGCGGGCCGCGGGCGGGCGCGCTACCGCCTGCAGCGGCTCGACGAGTCGCTCGTCGACCTGCGCGCCGCCCGGGCGCTCGCCGAGGCCGCCGACGACCGGGGCCGCGCGGCCGAGCTCCTGCTCGAGGAGGCGACAGCGCTCGACTGGCTCGAGGACTTTCCCGCCTCCGCCGCGGCCTCCGCGCGCGCCGCGGAGCTCGGCGCGGGCCTCGGCGACGCGCGCCTCGACGCGCGCTGCCTGTTCGCGAGCGGCCGGTCGGACTGCCGCAGCCAGCGCGTCGACGCGGGGATCCCCAAGGTGGAGCAGGCCGCCCGGGACGCGCTCGCCCTCGGCGACCACGAGGCGCACGTCATCGCCCGGAGCTTCCTCGTCGGCTCGCTCTCGGTGGCCGGCCGCCTCGACGAGGCCGAGCGCCACGGCGACGCCGTCGTCGAGGCCTGCCTGCGCGCCGGCGACGCCTTCCACCTGTGCGGCGCCTACATCAACCGCGTGTTCATGTGGGTGAAGCGCCACGCCGACGACCGGGCGCTCGCGGACCAGCGGGAGGCCGTCCGCCTCGCCCGCGAGCTCGGCCACGCCCAGCTCGAGCGCATGGCGACGCTGAACCTCGCCGAGATGCGCTGCTGGATGGGCGCGCTGGACGAGGCCCTCTCCCTCGCGCGCCGCAGCCTCGACCTCCAGCGGCGCTTCTTCAACCAGCGCCCCTCGCCGGACGACGCCCTGCTCCTCGCCCGCATTCATCTCGCCCGCGACGAGCACGACGAGGCGGCCCACCACCTCGCCGAGGCCCGCGCGAGCGTGCCCGAGCCCGACTTCACCCCCTGCGCCCGGACGCTGGCACGCCTGGTGCAACAGGCCCTGGACGACCGGGCAGCCGGTCGGTTCGACGCTGCGGCGTGGCGCGCGCTCGTGGACGAGGCGCGGCACACCGCGATCCTCCACGAGCACGCCGAGGCGCTGCACGGCGCGCTCCTCTCGGCCCTCCGGGCCGGCGCCTCCCGCGAGGCGCGCGTGTTCCTGGGGGAGGCCAGGGCGATCTCGGCGGGCTTCTGGGAGCAGCGGTTCGACGAGATCGAGCGCGCGCTCCTCGCGCCGGGAGCGACCGGCGCAGCGTGAACCGGCCCCACGGCTCGCCGGGACGACAAGAAAGGAATCCGACCACGTGCTGATCTACCGGATCTCTGGGTTGCTTGCGTTCTGTCTCGGGCTCACGAGCGCCGGCGCGGGCTGCGCCGTCGCAGGCGACGACGCGCCCTCGCTCGGCGGGCCGCCGCGCGCCACGCAGGGGGGCGGGACGGTCACCGGCACGCTGGGCGGCGACTGGTCGGACATCCACTTGTCGGACAGCGACGTGCTGGGGCCGGGCGCCGAGGTGCTGGAGGGCGTGTACACCAACGGCCTCTCCGCCGAGGCGCTCACCCGCAATGCGCTGATCACGAACCTGCGCGCCAACCGCGCCATGGTGATGCTACCGCTCGCGACCGAGACCTACGCCGACGACAGCACGCACGAGGAGCTCCTCGAGCACGAGTGGCACCTCGACCCCGAGTTGCTCCGCTACAGGCTCCGCCACGAGGACACGCGCGAGGTGATGGACTATCTCGTCTCCTGCGCCCTCGCTCCGAGCCAGAGCGTCTCGTACACCGACACCCGGACGGACAAGACCTACACGTTTCGCGGCGAGATCGGGATCTGCCCCCACTGGAACTGGCAGGGGGTGCATCAGGGCCCCGCGGGCGCGAAGTGCCGGCAGCTCATCACGGCATGCCTGCTCGCGCTCGTGAACCCCACCGGCCGCAGCATCACGCTCTCGCTGCGCGGGCAGGCGTTCCCGGAGCATCGGCCGGGGCTCCTCTCGCCGGGGCCCTCCGTGCGCGTGAGGACGGCCAACGAGGACGATGCCGCCATCCCGAGCTTCGGGCCGTGCAGGACCGATTCGCGGGGACTGTCGCGCAACTGCGGCTGGACGGCGGAGCACATCGGTACGTGCAGCGTGGGCTCGACAGTGACCCTCGGCCCTGGCGGCGAGCCCCTTGATAAATGTGACGACGGCCCCTCGGTCGCCCTCGCGCAGTCCGACGGCGACACGGTCCTCCGCGTCTGCGACGGCATCCACGGCTGCAACGCCGGCTCGCCCGCTCACGTCGCCCAGAGCGAGGTGCGCTGCAGCGGTCGCCGCGAGCCCGCGCTCCGCTTCGAGTGCCCGAGCAGCGGTTACTTCAGCGTCATGAGCGGCCCGCGATTGTCCCGCCGCGCCAGCGGCGCGCCCGGGGGAGCCCCGGCGCGTCGGACGATCGCCAGCTTCAGCGTCTCGAGCGATCCGCCGGCGCTTCAACCCGCTGTGTATCCGGCGCAGGAGGCGGACATCTTTGGCTGGCGCGAGGGCGCGTTCTACGGGAATTTCTGGACCGAGGAGAACCCGCTTCACCACAAGTTCACGCCGGAGATGAACGAGGTGGACGAGGAAGGAAACCTCGATCCCGCTCCGCGCTCCGGGGCGGTCGTGTTTCGACACGCGTTCGCCTGCACGGGCGAGCTCTGGGACGACGAGATCGCCTATCAGAAAGACCGCCTCTGCGCCGGCGGCGACGAAGACGAGGACTGCGTCGCGCACTCGGTGGGCGCCTGCGGCGATTCGTACAACATCACGAATTGCCCGCCGCTTCATCAATGCGACCTCGAGGACGGCGGGCTCGTGGAGGGTGACGGGGATTTCCAGGACTGTGCGGGCGATGGCGGCACATGGCTCCACCCGATCACGTCCTTTCTCAACGATCCGGTGGCCGTCGTCCGGCGCCCCTTGGTCCCCCCTCCGGGGCCGCTCACCCCCGGAGAGCCCTTGAAGTCGCCCGCGCCATCGCTCTGCCCTTGATCGGCGTCGACCCCGCCGCGGGGGCGCTCAGCCTTCGCCCCCGCCCTCTCCGCCTCCCCCGCCTTCCCGGTAATCGGCCGGCTCGATCCCGTAGCGCGCGATCCATCGGTGGATCTGCGTCCGCCCCTTCCCCATCGCCCTCGCCACGGCGCTGATGTTCCCCCGGTGCTCGCGGAAGAGGCGGACCAGCGCCTCGCGCCGCGCCTGGTCCTCCGCCGCGGGCCGCTGCGGCTCGCCGGGCTGGGCGTCGAGCCTCGGGAGCTCGGTCGGGGTGCGCGTCATCCCGGCGGGCGGCGGCAGGTGATCGAGCTCCACCCTGCCGCTCCCCGCCAGCACGATCGCGGTCGCCAGGCACTTCTCCAGCTCGCGGACGTTGAGCCGCCACTCGCGCAGGAGGAGCGCGCGCGCCGCCTCGCAGCTCAGGGCGATCTCCGCCGCCCGGTCCGGGGCGGCGCGGCGGAGCAGGGACGCGATGAGCAGGCCGAGGTCCTCCCGGCGCCTCCGCAGGGGCGGCAGCTCGAGCACGAAGCCCGACAGGCGCGCGAAGAGATCGCCCCGGAAATCGCCGCGATCCACCATCGCCGGCAGGTCGCGGTGCGTGGCCACCACGACGCGGAGGTCGACCTTCACCGGCCGCGTCGCGCCCACCGCGACGACCTCCGACTCCTGCAGCACGCGCAGGAACGCGGTCTGCGACGTCGCGGGCAGGTCGCCGATCTCGTCGAGGAAGAGCGTGCCCCTGTCCGCGGCGCGGATGAGGCCGGGCCGGTCCTCGGCCGCGCCGGAGAAGGCGCCCTTCCTGTGGCCGAACAGCTCGGACTCGATGAGGCTGTCGGGCAGCGCGCCGCAGTTGATCGCGACGAACGGCCCGGGCCGCCCCGAGAGCGCGTGGAGCGCGCGCGCGATGACCTCCTTGCCGGTGCCGCTCTCGCCCTGGAGGACGACGGGGATGTTCGCGGGCGCGATCGCGCGCAGCGCCGCGAAGCGATCGGCCAGCGCGGGCGCGAAGGTGGCGAGGCCGAGCGGCTGACCCGGCGCCGCGTCGCCCGCGTCCTCGTCCGGCGCGGCGACCTCGCGGAACAGGAAGAACGTGTGTCCGAGCTCGATCACGTCCCCCTCGGCGAGCTGCGCGCTCTGCCGCGGCACGCCGTTCACGAAGGTGCCGTTCCTCGAGCCGAGATCCTCCAGGCGGAGCCGGCCGCCGTCGCGCGTGATGCGCGCGTGCCGCGACGACACCCAGCCGTCCTCGAGGCGCACGTCGAGCAGCGCCCGGCCTCCCTCGGTCCGCCGCTCGATCGAGCGCACCGGGCCCCGCCCGAAGCGCACCTCGTCGACCCCGTCGAGCGACAGCCGCGCGGACGGATCCAGCGGCCGCTGGCATTGCAGGACGAGGAACAGGAACGGACGCGGCTCTGCGCACGGGCCGGCGCGTCGCTGGGTGCGGACCAGCGTCGTCGGCTCGTCGCGCGCCTCGCTCATCCTGCCCCTCTCCGCCCCCGGGAGGACGCGCGCGGAGGAGCCGTGGGTTCCACGTGGGCCTGCATGCTGCGGGCGTACGATCTACCACGCCTGGCCCCGCTGTAGCGCCTCACGCGGCGCGCCTGGGAGACTTCGGCGTCGCCTGGCGGCGATCGCGCCGCGGCGTCGCCGTGATCCCGTGCAGACGGCCGCGCGGCGCGCGGTCAGCGATAGGGCCCGCGCGGCTCGGGGGCCGCGAGCGCGGAGACGATCGCGATCGCGCGCTCGATCCCCTCGCGCCCCGTCTCGAGGTGGCCGAACGCGAGCGTGACCGCGGCCTCGTCGCCCACGATCGCCGCCGGGCGGAGCGCGGCGATCTCGCGCCGCAGCTCGTCGCCGAGGCGCTGCGCCACCCGGTCCGGCGCCTCCGCGCGCAGCTCGTAGGCCCGGGACAGCGCGTCGTCGCCGGACCGGGCTGCCGCCGCCCGCGCCGGGCCGCGCCTGGGCCGCCGCCGCAGGGCGAACCGCTCCGAGGGGGACGCGGCGCGGGCCACGCGCACCTGCGTGCCGAACGGGCCCTTCCTCGCGTCCCGGCCGAACTCCACGGTGAGGAGCCTGCCGCGGTGCTCCAGCTCGATGATCGTCTCGCCCTCGGCCAGGGAGGCGCCCGCGCCGGAGACGATGCGCCCGCCGAGCTCCTGCGAGAGCGCCCGCAGCTCCCTCGCGAGCGCGCGGCCGCGGCCCGCGACCAGCGCGGCGGCGCGGATGGCGCTCGCGAGCTTGTCGGCGTCGTCCTCCAGCCCGGCGCGGACGGCGGTCAGCCGGTGCGACTCGAGCGTGAGCTGGTACTCGGCGGCCGCGCGGAGCGCCTCGCGCAGCGGCGGCGTGAGCCACCAGCGCGCGAGGGTCGGGCTGCTCGCCTTGACGACGAAGGCGCCGTCGAGCGCCGGGTCGCCGACGTCGACCTGCCGCGCCCGGAAGGCCCCGTCGCTCGCCTGGCGGAGCCGCTGCTCGTGGACGCGGAGCCGGAGGCCCGACGGGTTCCGCGCGGTGCCGGTGATGCGGGTGTTGTACCGAACGACGGGCGCGTCGCCGTGGTCGATGTCGTGGTCGACGACGAGCGCGACGTTCTCGCACACGACCGAGATCTGCATGCGGGGGTCTCCCCACTGGCCCGGCCCTGACTTGAACTCGCCCCCGACCAGGGCCGCGGCGCGCTGCCACACGGGCCGGGCGATCCGCCAGCGGGCCTCGGCGGCCCGCCTGGCATCCTGGCGCGCCTGCGCGAAGCACCGCGCGAGGCCGGCGATCCCCGAGACGATCATCAGGACGAAGAGGGGCTCCATCCTCGGCACATCCTAGCCTCCCCGCCAGGGGCGCGGCCAGGCGGAAGGCGCCCGGTCACCGGCGCGCCGGCCGCGATCGCGCGCCCGACGCCCCCGCGCCCCGGTGAGCGGACCAGGCTCGACCGGCCGCGGCCTACAGGTCGCCGTGGACCGCGAGGTGGTAGACGTCGGAGGCGGACACGCTGGAGATGACCACCTCGTATTTGCCGTTGTCGGTGTCGGTGTACCCGGTCACGTCCAGGGCTCCGGCCGTGGAGACGGTCTGATTGAACAGCGTCTTCCAGCTGCCCAGCCCCTTCTTGCGGGACACCACCATCTGGATCGAGCCCACGGTGGCGTCCGCGTGGGCGTGGAAGGTCGCGACGCTGTTGATCGTCACGGTGCGGCCGACGGAGCTGTCGGTCCAGCAGTAGTTGAAGTCGTAGCTGCTGCTGTTGCAGTAAGACGTCTGGAAACCGGCTGCGTCGAGGGCCTGCGCGGCGGTCCCGAGCCCCTCGGCGGCGCGCGCCTGCGGCGCCGGAGGTGCCTCCTCGATCTCCACCTCGGGCTGCACCGGGGCGCGGCGCGGGCCGGCGGCGAGCCGGGCCTCGTCCACGCGCGCCTGCGCCGCGATCAGCGCCGGCGGGGCGGCCTGCCCCGAGAGCGCCTCGTAGAGCGCGACGGGGGGTTGCCCCTTCAAGGCCTCGAGGACCTCGCCGGTGCTCACGATGATCACGCTCCCCTCCTCCGGCTCGAAGAAGCGGATCTCGGCGCCGTCCTCGAGGCGGAGGCTCGTGATCGGGGCGAGCCCCTCCTCCACGGCCTCGTCCCCCGGCGCCTGCTCCACGGCGCAGCCGCCGAGGGCAGAGAGCCCCAGGGCGAGGGCCGCGGCGCGGCGGGTGGAGCGAGCCATCGAGAGGTCGCGAAGCATTGAATCGATGATCATTGTCATTCTCCTCGGTCGTTCATGGGTCATGTGCGGACGTCTGCCCGCGTGTCCGGCCAGCGCGCGGCACGACCCCGCTGTGCGACGCTCGCGGCGTGTCCGCGGTCCTATCCGCGAGACCGTGGGCTCGACAGCGCGTCGTGCGAGGCGTTCGCCTTCGCGTCGAGCGCATGAGCAAGGTCGGGGCCAGAGGCGATGTCGGCCTGCGAGCGGTCGCCGGCTTCACCCGGGATTCACGAAGGGCGCTCTTTCTCCCGTCCCGCGCTCCGGAGGGTGCTTTCCCAGGATCGTGCGCGCCTGTCACGCGACGCCCGGAGCCCTGCCACACCGACCGGGTGTGGCAGGTGTCAGGTGTGGCGAGGGGTGACACCTCGCAGCCGTGACCGCCGCGGGCGCGCGCCCGATGTGGGAAAAGGAAGTCTGATGTAGAGAGGGAGAGGTTCAAACGTTCCCGAGGCGTCAAGTCCCAACTGCGGAGCCCGCCAAGGATTGACAGCACACCTCTCCATGCGATCCGGCCTCCCTGGAAAAGAGACACCGAATCAACAACTCATCCATGCATCGAAGGGGGTCACCTTCACTCGACAGCCATCAGGAGTTGACATCGGCTATGTGAGCGTTCACATTGCGACTCGTTGGTATCCTTTTGCTTCGCATCGGAGGGGCGGTCATGCGCACCGAGACCTCCCTCGACCGCTCGATCTCGTCAAAGGCCCCGTTCGCCCGGTCGTCACGGACGCGAGTAGCGGCGAGCCTCCTGGCGGGAAAACTGAACAGGAAGGCGGGGAGACCGGGAGCATTTCGAAGCTTTCCTCCCCGTCTCCCCGCCTCCCTGTTCAATTTTCCGAAGAGTCCGAGGGGATGCCTCGGGTCCAAACGCTTCGGAGACGTCAAGCCCCAACTGCGGGAGCTGCCCTGGGTTGACAGAACATCGTTCCGCGTGATCCGGCCCCATGGCAAAGCGACGCTGTATCAACAACCAGCGTTGATCCATGCGTCGAAGGGGCCGCTTTCACGCCACAGCCTACGACACGCCCCCCTGGGTACAGGAGAACCTCATGAGACTGCGATTCGCACGATGGCCCCTGCTGACGACGCTCGCGCTCAGCGCGTGCGTCGCCGCCGAGCAGGTCGATGAAGACGGCTACGAGTTCGACGAATCAGCCGAAAGCGTCACCATCGACACCGCGGCGACCTACACGATCGTCGGCGCTCAGAGTGGAAAATGCGTCGAGGTGGCCGGTGGCAGCACCGCTGACGCAGCGGCCTTGCAGATCGCGACCTGCAACGGCTCGACGCGGCAACAGTTCCGCATGGAATCGGCGGGCGGCGGCTACTATCGCATCCGCAACGTCAACAGCAACCGTTGCATGGACGTCGCGGACGCCTCCACCAGCGACGGCGCCCGCATCCAGCAATACTCCTGCTGGAGCGGCGAGAACCAGCAGTGGTCGTTCACGGACGTCGCCGGCGGCAGCGTGCGCCTCACCGCACGCAACAGCGGCAAGTCCCTGGACGTCTACGGCCGCGGCACCGCGGATGGCACCGCCGTGATCCAGTGGTCGTGGAACGGCGGGACGAATCAGCAATTCCGGCTCACGCCCGTCGGCTCGGGCACGACCGGCGCGGGCGGCAGCGGCGGCAGCGGTGGCAGCGGCGGGGCCGGCGGCGGCGGCGGCAGCGGCGGCAGCGGTGGCGGCGGCAAGTTCGTCGGCAACATCACCACCGGCGGGCAGGTGCGCGCGGATCTGTCCCGCTACTGGAACCAGCTCTCCCCGGAGAACGAGGGCAAGTGGGGCTCCATCGAAGGCACGCGGGACGTCATGAACTGGTCCGGCATGGACCGAGTCCGGAACTACGCTCGTGAGAAGGGCATTCCCTACAAGGGCCACACCCTGATCTGGGGTGCCCAGCAGCCGGGCTGGCTTGCCGGTCTGTCGCAGAGCGAGCAACGCGCAGAGGTAGAAGAGTGGATCCAGGCGTTCTGTCAGCGCTACCCGGACGTCGCCATCATCGACGTCGTGAACGAGCCGCCCCCGCACACCACCCCGGTGTACATGAACGCCCTCGGCGGCGCGGGCTCGAGCGGCTACGACTGGATCGTGCAGGCGTTCAAATGGGCGCGGCAGTACTGCCCGAACGCCACGTTGCTGCTCAACGACTACAACAACATCGAGTACAGCAGTGACAATCAGAACACGATCAACATCGTGAATCGGATCCGGGCGGCAGGGGCCCCCATCGATGGCATCGGAGCTCAGGCCCACGCCGCGTTCTCGATGTCGACGAGCACCGTGAAAGGCTTCCTCGACCGGCTCGCCGCCACCGGTCTACCTGTCTACATCACCGAGTACGATATCAACCTGGCAAACGACACGCAGCAGCTCAACGTGATGCAGAGCCAGTTCCCCATGTTCTACGAACATCCGAGCGTGAAGGGCATCACGCTGTGGGGGTACGTCAGCGGCCAGACGTGGGTGGCCAACTCAGGGCTCATGAGCAGCAGCGGCCAGATGCGGCCCGCCATGTCCTGGCTGATGAACTACCTGGGGCGCTGACGCCGAGCGCGCTGGCGCGCGGTTCACCGAGATCCGCGCGCCCGGGATCGCTGCGCGCGCTCGTCCGCCTCGTCGCAGGTGGGCAGAGTCGACCCGTACGGCCAGAGCTCGCGCAGCCGTTCCCGGGCGCCGTCCAATGTGTCTTGCTTCCCGCTTCGTATGCCTTTGAACAGAGGGGATAATGATGAGAATTCGATTTAGACTATGGTCCCTGGCCACGACGTTCGCCGCCACGGCTGCGTGCGTCTCCGCCGAGCAGCTCGATGAAGGCGGCTACGAGTTCGACGAGTCATCGGAGAGCGTCACCATCGACACAGCGGCGACCTACACGATCGTCGGCGCTCAGAGTGGAAAATGCGTCGAGGTGGCCGGTGGCAGCACCGCTGACGCCGCGGCCTTGCAGATCGCGACCTGCAACGGCTCGACGCGGCAACAGTTCCGCATGGAATCGGCGGGCGGCGGCTACTATCGCATCCGCAACGTCAACAGCAACCGTTGCATGGACGTCTCGGGCGCCTCCACCAGCGACGGCGCCCGCATCCAGCAATACTCCTGCTGGAGCGGGGAAAACCAGCAGTGGTCGTTCGCGGACGTCGCCGGCGGCGGCGTGCGCCTCACCGCGCGCAACAGCGGCAAGTCCCTGGACGTCTACGGCCGCGGCACCGCGGACGGCACCGCCGTGATCCAGTGGACGTGGAGCGGCGGGACCAACCAGCAGTTCCGGCTCACGCCCGTCGGCTCGGGCACGACCGGCGCGGGCGGCAGCGGCGGGGCCGGCGGCAGCGGCGGGGCCGGCGGCAGCGGCGGCAGCGGCGGGGCCGGCGGAGGCGGCGGGGCCGGCGGGGGCGGCGAGAGCTGCGGCCTGCCCACCAGCTTCCGCTGGCAGTCGAGCGGCATGCTGGTGAGCCCGAAGTCCGACGCGACGCACAACATCGTGTCCATCAAGGATCCGACGGTCTCGTTCTTCAACGACCGATGGCACATCTACGCCACCACGGCGAACACCGCCGGGAACTGGCAGATGACGTACCTGAACTTCACCGACTGGTCCCAGGCCGCGTCCGCGTCGCAGTACTACATGGATCGCACGCCCGGCTTCAGCGGCTATCGGTGCGCGCCGCAGATGTTCTTCTTCAGGCCTCAGAACAAGTGGTACCTCATCTATCAAGCGCAGCCGCCGCAGTTCTCCACGACCACCGACCCGAGCCGCCCGGAGACCTGGACCAGACCGCAGAACTTCTTCGCGTCCACGCCCGCTGGCATGCCCAGCCTGCCCATCGATTACTGGGTGATCTGCGACAGCAACAACTGTTACCTCTTCTTCACCGGCGACGACGGCAAGATGTACCGCAGCCAGACCACCGTGCAGAACTTCCCGAACGGGTTTGGCCCGATCTCGATCGCCCTTCAGGATTCGAATCGCAACAATCTGTTCGAGGGGAGCTCCACGTACAAGATCAAGGGCATGAACAAGTACTTGACGTTGATCGAGGCCATCGGTCCGACGGGCGCCAGGTTCTACCGCTCCTTCACCGCGGACCGCCTCGACGGCACCTGGACCCCGCTCGCGCATACGTGGAACGCGCCGTTCGCAGGTCAGAACAACGTCACCTACGCGCCGGGCGTGGCTGACTGGAGCGACGACGTCAGCCATGGCGAGCTGGTGCGCGATGGCAACGACGAGACCGCGACGATCGACACCTGCAACCTGCAGTTCCTGTACCAGGGACGCAATCCGAGCTCGGGCGGCGAGTACTCGCAGCTCCCGTATCGCCTCGGCCTGCTGCAGGCCGTTCGCTAGAGCGGCGGGCACCCGCTTCGGATACGGGCCCACCTCGACGTTTTCGGTGCTCAGCGCACTGGAGTGCGCTTCCGCGCCGAAAACGCCGATCTGGGCCCGTCTCCTGTGCGGGTGACCGCCGCTCTGTGTCTCGTGTATCAGACGCGACCGAGCACCGCTCCAGAGCGGTTTTCAGCCGGAATTGGTACACCGTCTTCCATCTTCCGCCTTCCGTGCTCGTCCTTCGTGCGCGTGCGCGCTGACTCCGGTGAATCGCGCACGCGCACGAGGGACGAGCACGGGGAAGGCAGACGGAAGACGGAAGACGTCTGCCTGAAACCCAAGCAAAAAGCGCTCTCGGGCATGTCGGCAAGCCGTCGCGGGCGCCCCGAAGCTAGCGAGCACGACCCAGTAATCCTCAGCGATTCGAGGGAAGGCGAGCGGCGATTCGGGGCGCGCAGCCGGTTTGCCGATACGCCCTACTCGCTCACCGACACAACGTCCAGGCGCAGCATCTGGCCGATGGTCGGCGCCGTGTCGTACGGTGGCAGCCCCTCGAAATAGTCCTTGGTCCAGTTGGCGATCTGGCGTTCGTTGCCGTCGTTCATCACCACCTTGACCACGGCGCCCCCGTTGACCTGGATCGTCGCCTCGTAGTCCTCCTTGTGAATGTCGTGAGCGCGGTACTGGTAATTGTTCAGCCAGTACGTCTGGCGCGGCTCGCTCACCTCGATCGAATATTGCTGGTAATTGATGGCGTCGCCGGGGCCAATGCTGCCGCCGATCATGAACGGCTTCATGGGCATCTCCCCCCCCACGATGTCCGTCGGCTCCCAGATCCCGCGCACCCGCAGCTTGACCGAGTACGTCGTGCCCGGGTCGCCGCCGAAGGTCACCTGCTTCTCGATGCGCTGGGTACCGGGCGGATGATTGCACGTCGCCATGCGGGCCAGCGGCAAGGGCGTCGACGGGTCGCACGGGGCATCGACAAACAGCTTGTCCAACCCGCTCGCATAGCTTGCCAGATCGGGAGCGGCGTCGCCGCCGCCACCACCCGAGCCGCCGCCGCCACCCGAGCCGCCGCCGCCACCCGCACCACCGCCGCCACCCGAGCCGCCGCCGCCACCCGAGCCGCCGCCGCCACCCGGGCCCGACGCGGCGTCCTGCGTACCGGTATCGCCCGGCGCTGCTCCCGCGGTTCCCCCGGTCCCCCCCGGGTCGCCCGTCTCGGTGCTGCTGCATCCGGCGACCGCAAGCAGCAGCGCAAGCAGAGCCATCGCCGGCATCGCGCAGCTGCTCCGCATACCTGCGGTATCGGGACCGGGATCGGGGTGATCGATGACGGTGCGGCTCGCGCAGACGAGCCGCGGTGTAGCGGACGAAGGACTCGAGTTCATAGAGCCAGTGTCCTACGTTTGAGACGCGCCTGCAAGAGAAGGTAGGACATGATTCAATCGATGGCACAACGACTTGCGAACAGTCGGAGATCGCCCAGCCGTCCAGCCCCGCTACGCGGCCGGGCGCAGCGTCGAGCGCAGCCGCTGGTCGGACCGTCTACTCCAGCACCTTGGTCGCTGAAGCGGCAGCGAAGCATGCCCCTTTGCAGCGGGAAGCCGGAAGCTGACGCCGATCGGCGTGTGTCGCGGAAGCGGGCCGCTCGATCGCGAGGTGGGTTGTCCTCGATCCGGGGACGATGGCGCCGGCAGGTGGGCGGGCGCCTTCGGAGGGCCTCTTCCAGAGGCCCTCGCGGTGCCGCGCTCAGATCTGGACGCCCGCGAGGGGCGACGTGACCCGCCCCGCGTCGATGCCGAGCTCCGTCGCCTTCGAGCCCATGATCTGGGCGATGGTCAGGAGCGCCTTGCTCAGGTTGTCGCCGGGGAAGTTGTGATGCTCGTCGCCGCGCAGCCGTCCTCCGGCTTTCCCCGCGAGGAGCACCGGCCACTCCGCCTTCGTGTGCACCTTGCCCCAGGCGGTGTCGGACGTGACGAACACGAGCGTGTTGTCGAGCAGGTTCGAGCTGCCGTGTGGCGTGCTCTTGAGCTTCGTCAAGAACTCGTTCAGGCAGCGCATCGTGTAGATCACGCCCTTGTCGACCCGGGGCTGACTCGATTGATCTCCGGCATCCCCGTGGCAGATGGTGTCGTGGAAATCGTCGTTCATGTCCTGCGCGAGGTGCCGGTAGTAGACGTGCGCGGCGGGCAGCGAGAACATGAACGAGAGCACGCGGGTCCTCTCGCAGGCGAGCGCGAGCGCCGAGAGCTCGACCATGGCGGTGTTCACCTGCGGGGGCGCTTCGCTCTGCGAGTCCTTGCCCGCGGTCGGGGCCGTCGGGCTGCTGCATGCGGACGGCGTGCCGCCGCCGGGGGTCGTCGCCTCGAGGCGCCGCTCGATGGCGCGGATCGACTCGAGGTGCTGCTCCACGCGCTGCCTGTCGGCCGCCCCGAGCCGCTGCTGCAGGCTCGCGCCGTCTTGCAGGACCGAGTCGAGCACGCTCTTCCGGACGTTCGCGAGCTTCGCGGCCTGCTCCGCCCCGTCGTCGCTCGGCTCCGGCGCGCCGCCCATGAACAGCCGATTGAACACGGCCCTCGGATCGAACTCCGGGTTGTTGCGCGAGTTCGGTCCCTTGTGTGAGACCGTGTGCAGCGAGTCCTGAGGGCCGCCAGGCGTCGCCGGCGTCAATCCCACCTCGAGAGAGCGGTACGGCGCCCCCTCGGAGATGAGGTTCGCGACGACCTGGTCGATGGATGGCGCCCGCACGGCGTTCCCGTTGAGCGGCGCGCCGGTCGTGGCCCCCGCCGACCCGGTGGGGTGCTCGAAGCCGGAGACGACGAGCTTGTTCTCGAGGCCGCTGATCACCGTGAGATGAGACTTGTGCTCCGCGAGCGGCTGGAGCTGGGGGCTGAGCTCCCACGCCGAGCCGGAGCCCGTGCGCGCCGGCTTCCAGCGGCCGGGCAGCGTGCCGTTGCCGAAGAACCACGTCACGTAGAGCGGCGAGACCGGCGTCTTCGGCTGGGCGAGCGCCGTGCCGCTCTCGTTCAGCATGATCTCCAGCAGCGGCAGCGGGATGGTGACGGCGGCGCCCGTCGCCAGCATGCCCCGGAGTACGGTTCGTCGGTCCAAAGCTTTCTTGGTCATGGTGGGCACCGTGCGTTCAGGGTTGGGGGGCGACGGAGGAAAAGGCTTCGTTCGTCACGACGTCGAGGACGAGCTCGCGCAGCTGGAACCCCGACGCCTCGAACGAAGCGGCCAGCGTGTCCAGCACGCTGCCGTCCACCTTGCGCTCCTCGTGGCCTGCTGCATACGCGTAGTACTTGCGGACGAGGCACCGAGCGACAGCGTCGCTCTCGCTGACGGTCATGCCGAGCTCGCGCGCGTCGGCGACCGCCTCGCCGTTGAAGTCGCCGCTGGGGTCGATCGGCAGACCGTGATCGGTCGTGCGGTACCGGCCGATCGCGTCGAACGTCTCGAGCGGCAGGCCGAGCGGGTCCATGAACCCATGGCAGCCGGCGCAGGCGGGAGCCGTCCGGTGCGCCTCGAGCCGCTGACGCTTCGTGAGCGGCCTGTCCGCCGGCGGCTCCGGGAGCTCGAGGGCGATGTCGCCGGGGGGCGGCGGGACGGGCGTGCACATGAGGGCGTCCCGCATGAACTTGCCGCGCAGCGTGGGTGAGCCCTCTTTCTGGTTGGCGAACTGCGAGAGGAAGCCGGCCTTGCCGAGGATCCCGACGCGCGGGCCGTCCGCGGGCAACGAGCGGACCTCGAAGGTGCTCGAGCTCAGGCCGGTCGTGTCGAGGCCGTAGAGCTGGGCGAGCTCCGTGTTGACGACGACCTTCGTTGTCGAGAACAGGTCGAGCGCGCTCGCCTGATCGTCGAACGCGAGGACCTCCCACGTGGCTCGCATGTCGCGGACCATCGCCGCTCGCAGCGCGGCGTCGTACTCCGGAAACAGCTCCGTGTCTTTCGCCTGCGTGCCGATCCGATCGAGCCGCATGTACTCCTCGGCGAAGGCGCCGACGGCCTCGCGTCCGGCGGGCGCGTCGAGCATCCGCGTCGCCGCGGCGCGAACCCCCTCCACCGTGTCGAGCGTCCCGCTCGCGGCCTCGTCGAGCAGCGTCTTGTCCGGCAGGCTGTTCCACACGAGGAACGCGAGCCGGGACGCCATCTCGTAGCCCGTCAAGCGAAGCGACCCATCGGCGCTCGAGGCGCCGAGCTCCGGCCGATACAGGAAGTTCGGCGACGTGAAGAGCGCCACCGTCGCCCAGCGGGCCCCCTCGACGGGGCTGCCGAGCTCGGTCGCGGCCTTGCTGGCGACCGCCGCGAGCCTGTCGACCTCCGCTGTCTCGAGCGGGCGGCGCCACGCTCGAAGCCCCAGCGCCTGGATGAAGCCGCGCACGCACGCGTCGTCCTGCGCGCCGCTGGGCGTGCAGCCGATGAACTGGTCCCGCTTCGCGGAATCCGCGAACACCGCGTCCACGGCGCTCTCGATGGCCGTGTGGTACTGCTCGACGCCTCGCTCCGAGGTCACCACGGTCGCAGCGCCGATGACCGCGAAGTTTCCATTCCAGCTGTCGGCGTCGAGCTCATTGATGTTGACCTCCACCCCGAACACGTCGCGCACGGCATTGCGAAATTGCGTTCTCGTCAAACGACGCAGCATCCCGGCCGCGGGTTCGAACGGCGGAGGGGCCGAGCCCGTCGATGGTCCATCGCTCCCGCCGGAGGATCCCCCGGCGTCATCCGCCGGATCGCCCACCGTACCCGTGCACGCGGCCGCGAATGCGAGCGCACAAATGGCGGCAGCTTCTCTTGAGGAACGGAGCTCGTGCCAGGACGGCTTCTTCATCTTGCTCTCCGATAATGCGAGGGGTGACGACGCACGGGTACCCACATCTGGCGACAATGCCTGAGAGCAACTGCTCGCGCTGTGAAACCCATCTCGCCCGGCGTGACGGAACATAGAGCGCCTGCCCGTGATCCCCGGTGGATCCATGCCAGGCACGCTCATCGGCAACCGCTTTCGCTACAACCGAACGGAACCCGTGCCGAAACCGGTCAGACGACGAAGGCCTCGGCACGCAGGACGACCCACCCAGGGCGAAGCCAAAGGATACCCCTTGCGACATGTGAACGATCACATTTGTGATGTCAAACCGAATCGACCGGCCTGATGGGGATCTTCGAGCGCGAGGGGCGGACAACGCCGGCGGGCTCCTCCGGAGCGCCGCGTCACGGTAATGCAGGCCCCACGGCGGTCGATTTGGATTGACGTTCGAAATGTGAGCGTTCACATTTGGAGGGCTGCGATGGGGTGGCTGAGCTTGCCCTTCACCGGATCAGGAGACGTCGGATGTCGATGCGCATGAAGCTGATGGGGGCCGTGACGATGAGCCTCAGCCTTGGCTTTGCCGCCGGCTTTGCGCTCGGCTTTGCGGGCGCAGCGTGGGCCGGCGACGGGACGGCGCACGTCCCCGCATCGGGCGCCGAGGCGAAGAATTTCGGCTGCGGCGCAAAAGGACAGAGAGCCTGTCCGTCGATTCACGTCGAGCGTTGAGAGACGCGCCGTCGGCGACCAGCGTCGCGCGCTGCGAGGTGCCCATGTCCACATCTACCCAGGATCGGAAGTCGAGCGAGCACCTCACCCCCGTGCGCTGGGGCGTCCTCGGGGCGAGCAACTTCGCGTTGAAGGTCAGCCTGCCCAGCATGAGGCGGGGGCCCCTGACCGAGCTCGCCGCGCTGGCGTCGCGCGACATCGGCAAGGCGCGCGCCGCCGCGCAGTCGCTCGGGATCCCGAAGGCGTACGGCAGCTACGATGAGCTGCTCGACGATCCGGAGATCGACGCCATCTACAACCCGCTGCCCAACCACCTCCACGTGAAGTGGACGGCGCGCGCGGCCCGCGCCGGCAAGCACGTCCTGTGCGAGAAGCCGATCGCGCTCAGCGCCAAGGACGCCGCGGCGCTCGTCGATGTCCAGCACGAGACGGGCAAGCGGATCGCCGAAGCGTTCATGATCCGCCACCACCCGCAGTGGCAGCAGGCCAGGGACTGGGTGCGGAGCGGCCGGATCGGCGAGCTGGTCAGCGTCCAGATGGCGTTCTCGTATTTCAACCGCGACGCCACCAACATCCGCAACAGGATGGAAGTCGGGGGCGGCGCGCTCTACGACATCGGCTGCTACGCGGTGAACACGTCGCGCTTTCTGTTCGGACGCGAGCCCGTGCGGGCGATGGCGCTCGTCGAGCGCGATCCCGAGTTCGGCACCGATCGCCTGACCTCGGGCCTGCTGGACTACCGCGGCGCGCACCTGACGTTCACGTGCAGCACGCAGGCCGTGCCCTACCAGCGCGTGAACGCGCTCGGCACCAGGGGGCGCATCGAGATCGAGATCCCGTTCAACGCCCCCGCCGACCAGCCGTGCAAGCTCTTCCTCGATGACGGCTCGACGCTGAACTGCAGCTCGGCCAAGGTCGCCTCGGCTGCCGTCGCCGACCAGTACAACCTCCAGAGCGAGGCGTTCTCGCGCGCCATCCGCACGGGAGGCCCCGTCGAGAACCCGATCGAGGTCGCGGTCGGCAACATGCGCGTCATCGACGCGCTCTTCCGCTCCGCCGAGAGCGGGCGCTGGGAGAGGATCTAGCGGCGCCCGCGGCGCCCGGCGTCGTCATGGCCGCGACGGCGAGAACGCCCCCGCCCGCGGCGCCTGCGAGCGTCCTGCAAGGTCAACGACGGGTCCGGCGCCGTCGCATCGCCAGGGCGGAGAGCCCCAGGGCGAGCGCCGCGGCCCACGAGCTCGCCGGGGCGCTGGCTCCGGCGGCGACGCACCCGCAATCTCCTTTGAGGACGTCCTCGTCCGGCAGGACGCCGTCGAGCCCACCTCCCTCGCCCGGCGCGTCGCCGCCCGCGGAGGAGGAGGTCGCCGTCCCCGCCCCGCCCGCGCCGCTCGCGGACGA
Source organism: Sorangium sp. So ce406 (assembly GCF_051474675.1). Lineage (NCBI taxonomy): Bacteria > Pseudomonadati > Myxococcota > Polyangiales > Polyangiaceae > Sorangium > Sorangium sp. So ce406. Next base: position 6,496,042 of record NZ_CP150340.1, read on the forward strand.
GGTGGTCGTCGCCGCCCCCTCCCCGCCCGCGCCGCTCGCGGACGAGGTGGTCGCCGCCCCCTCCCCGCCCGCGCCGCTCGCGGACGAGGTGGTCGTCGCCCCCGCCCCGCCGGCGCCGGTGCCTGGCCCGGTGTCCTCATCGCGGGGCACGGCCCCGTTGAATCCGGTCTGCCCCTCCCGCGTCAGCGACAGCACCAGCGTGCCATCTTTCACCGTCACGTTCTGCGGGTCGAAGTCCACGCGGTTCCCGTCGAACGTCCAGTCCGCCTTGCCCCATCGCGCGCTGTCCAGGGAGTCGAAATTGTCCTGCCAATCGAGCTCGAAGGCGCCGTTGTTGTAGCGATAGTACTTGATCCAGTTGACGAACTGGTGCTGCGGGAGGACGGAATCGTCGAACGCTCCGACCCACTCGACGACATCGGAGGACCACAAGTTCATGCGCAGGCCCTGGGGGCTCCTCAGGGTGCCCACCTGCGCGCCCGTCGTCCGCCTGACCTCCCTCCCGTCGATGCTCCAGGCGACGTACTCCGGCGTCCACTCCAGCGTGTAGGTGTGATAGCCGTCCGCGAGGGAGGCGTCCGCCGTGTGCACCTGCTCCGACGTCACCCGCGTGCCCATCCCGGTGATGATGTTGGTTTGCCAGCTCCGGGCGTTGTCCTTCCCGAAGACCTCGATGTCGATCTCCTCCCAGAATGCGCCGGACATCTCGGAGCCGTCCTTGTAGGTGAAGAAGGTCGACAGGATGCCGCTCCCGCGCGCCATGCGCATGCGCACCTCGACGCGACCATGAAGATAGCCCTGGGGCGTGTAGACCTCTGCCCCCTTGTAAGGCTTCGCGACCGCGGTCGAGCTCACCGCGAGCGCCAGCGAGGCAGCGGAGAGCATCAGACCTGCGCGGATTGTCGTGAACATGATGGAACCTCCAGTGAGAACGTGAATACAGTCAGTGTCCGTGGGATAGATCTTCGTCCCGCGCCGCCTGGGCCGGCGGCAGCGAGGAGACGCTGACCCGGGCGACGCCGGGTCAGCGCTCCGCGGCGCCTCGGGCGCAGCTCTCTGCGAGCGCCGCGGTCATTGCACCCGACCGTCAGCTCGCGTCGGCCCCGCCCTGGCCGGCTCCTCGGGCACGGCGCCGCCGCGCGGCGGCCGCGCCCAGCGCGATCATGGCGGCGAGGGCGCCAGCGGGGGAGCTGGGCCCCGAGGTGGCCCGGAAGGCGCAGCCGCCCGCGTCGTCGCCGGCGTCGTCCGCGGGGGCGGCGCCAGCGCCGCCCGAGCCGCTGCCCGCCGTCGCACCGGTGCCGGTCGTCGCGGCGCTGCTGACGCTCGCCCCCCCGCCCGAGCCGCTGCTGCCCGTCGCTCCCCCTCCACCCACGCCCGGAGCGCCCCCGCCGCCGGTCGGATCCGGATCCGGATCCGGGGCGTCGATCGGAGTGAATTTCCACCAGTTGACGTTGAACAGAAACCCGTTTCCACCGGTGAACTTGAGGTACAGATCGTGGACCCCTGTCGCACCGTCGACAGCGCAGGACGTGGTGACCCAGGTCTGGAAGCCCCCGGTCCCCTGGACCGTGCAGGTTCCCACCAGCGTGCCGGTCGCGCTGTCGAGGCGCAGCTCGATGTTCCCGCCGCTGGTCGCCGAGGCCACCCTCGCGTCGAAGGACACCGCGCCGGTGCCGAAATCGACGCCCTTCACCTTGATGTAGTCCCCGTTTTCAATCATCCCGACGTCCATCCCTCCCTCGCTGCACGGCTCGGTCTCGACGCCGGATTCCCAGGCGATGGTCTCCGCCTCCGTCATGACATACGGATTCAGGGTACCGACGCCGGGCGCGCCCGCCTGGGTCATCTTGATCGTCGGGAATGTACCGTCGGCGTTGAACGTGAACTGCTCGACGGCCGTGGACCGGTGAAAGCCTCCGCCGCCCGGCAAGGCGCCGTTGTGATAGAAGAAGTAGGAGTTCCCCTTGAAGTCGATGACGCCCGCGTGGTTGGTGAAGCTGGTGCCCTCGGTGGGCATGATGACCCCCCGGTACGTCCACGGGCCGGTGGGGCTGCTGCTCGTGGAGTAGGCGATGTACTCGGAGATGGGGCCAGCCGCGTACACCAGGTAGTACAGGCCGTCGCGCTTGTAGAGCCACGGGCCTTCTTCGTACTTGGTCGTGTGGCGACCATCATCGTTCCCGGTGCGCTGCCCGAAGCTCGCCGCCGTCATCGGCACGCGTACGACGTCTCCCTGGTACGAGATCATGTCCTCGTTCAGCTTCACGTAGCACACGCTGGGGTTTCCCCAGTACAGATAGGCCTGGCCGTCGTCGTCGATGAACACCGTCGGGTCGATGTCGCCGCAGTTGGCGGTGATCAACGGCTTACCCAGGGCGTCTTTGAAGGGACCGGTGGGGCTGTCCGACACGGCCACGCCGATGGTCATCCTGTTGAGCGAGGTGCTCGTCACAGGAACGTAGTAGTAGAACTTTCCGTTCCTGTGTATCGCCTGGCCTGCCCACGCGTCCCCCTTTGCCCAGCTGAAATCGCGATAGCTCAGCGGTGAGCCGTGATCCGTCCAGTTCACCATGTCCTTGGAGGAGTACACCCTCCATTCGTTCATCCCGAACCAGTCCGTCGCGCTGTCCTCGTCGTGTCCGGTATAGAGATATACCGTGTCGCCGTGGACCATGGGCGCAGGATCGGGGGTATAGACGGTCTGTACGATGGGATTGTCTGCCAGGGCGCCGGACGGAAGCGCTGTCACGCCGCAGATCAACCATGCCGCCGTGAGGAGCTTACGTTGGAGCGATGCCGTGATCATTGCCATTCCTGGATCCTTGCGGCTCTCCTGAAACTTCGTCAGGTGTTGCCAGATGTCGTAGGTCGCCCGGGTCGCGACTCTGCTGCTTCTCGTTCGGGTGATTCGCCGCCAGGGCAGCCCGCGGGGCGAGCTGGCGGTGATTGTCTTCCACGGGATAAAGAAAGGAGCGGCGGCAGACGACGTTCGAACGCTCGATCTCGGCGACTCTCCGGCGGGGCGCGCGGAGCGGCGCGGTGCTCGACCGCGCGTGTGTGGCCCCCATCACGACCATGAGGGTCGCGGATGTTCCGAAGACGACCGAGCGAACCTGAGCGTTGCCTGGCTCCGAGGCCGATCGAAGGACGAAGGTCTCGGCGCGCAGGACGTCCCATCCAGAGCGAAGCAAAAGAATACGTTTCGGGAACAATGTGAGCGATCACAAATTCGGTGTCAACCCTGATCGACCGGCCCGGGCATCCCAGAACGTCCCCCTGCCCGGGTCGAGGGGGAGCCCCGCCGCGTCCCCCTCGAGCCCGAGGAGACCGCGGGCCGATCGGTCGGGATCTGGATTGACACAGAAATTGTGATCGTTCACATTTGGGCCTGCGGGCATCCTCTTGCTGCGCTCCGGAGGGGTTTGCGAGCATCCGCTCGACTCCCCTGCCCCCGGCGAGCTGACCCGCGCCGACGACGTCAGGCGGAACCGACGACGTCAGGTGGATCGTGACGCAAAGATCCCGCGGCAACGGTCATGAGGCGACCTGCGGTGCTGCACAGGGCCGCTCACGGACCTGACATGGCCATTCGAACGAGACTTGATGTCAACGAGACGAAGTTCGGCTCTACCAGCTTCCAGGCCGGCGCTCTCGCCGGACGGGTGTGAAATGAGAATCTCTCTGTTCGTGGTCCCTGCAATCATGTTCCTTCTCGCCTGCGGCTCGGAGGACGACCCGCCTCCGGACGGCCAGGCGACCTCCAGCTCGACCAGCGCCGTGGGTTCGGGCGGAGGCGCGACGACGGGCGCCAGCACGAGCGCCTCGAGCAGCGCGGGCTCCGGCGGGGCCGGCGGCAGCGGCGAGGCCGGCGGCATGGGCGAGGCCGGCGGCAGCGGCGGGGCCGGCGGCAGCGGCGCCGAAGACCTGCTCGCGGCGGCCGCCAGCATCGACGGCTTCCGCTGGGAGATCCCGTGCGACCAGGACCCGGGCAACCGCGACGAGTGCGCGACGTCCAAGCGGGTCGACGAGAAGCGGACGTTCGGCGGCTCGCCCGACACGATCTACCAGGTGACCGTCCGGCTCCGCGGCGTGGTCGAGCCGGAGACGTACAAGGGCGGCACGCCCGACGGCATGCACTTTCGCGTGGGCGGCTCACCCGACAACGCGACGTACAACGTCTACAGCTTCTCTGTCTCCGACCCGCCCGAGGTCTACTACCTCAACGATAGCCCCACCGTGGGCCACGACGTGTTCATCATCGACCATACGAAGACCATCCCGGTCCGGGGCGGAGCCACCGTGTCCTTCCTGGGCGACGATCCCAATCGTGTGATGATCGCCAACTTCAAGCACCTGGTCGTGGACGGCGTCCCCCCGGCGCCCGAGCCCTTCGTCGGTCAGTTCATCCAGCTCGACGTGCAATCCGTCGAGGTGGCGCAGCCGTGACCGGGCGCCGCGGCGCTCGCGCGCGCCGCGGCGATCTCGGGCGGCGTCGACCCCGGCCGGGAGCGCTCCGGCCCCTGCCCTGAGGAAGCGAGGGTCAACTGCCAAGGATGGTTGTCGTCGTGACCGGCTGGGCGCGAGCGCGAGGCGCGGGGTCCTCCTGCGCCGGCGGGGCTCCCGCGTCGCAGCGATTCAGCTCGAGCGGGCGATCGCGCTCGGCATGGTTGCTCTCGATGCTGTTCGACGTGTCGTCCGCGTCGTGGACGACGCTGCGCCGCGCGTCCCACGCAGCCGCTCATGAGCTCCCTCCGCGGAGGGAGCTCGCTCGGGATCACCGCTTGAGCGCGGTGTCGATCACCGATCCAGGAAGTCCATCAGCCACTGCATGGCCGGCCGCAGCCTGCCGTCCGGGTGCTGGAGGCCGGTGTTGTCCCGCCAGGTGGCGCCGACGACGTAACCCCAGAGCGTGATGCCCGGGACCGCGGGGTGATTCCAGAACATCGTGAACTGCTCCTCCATCACCCGCTTCTGCTGGTTGTCGTCCGCGATGCCGATGTCGTACTCCGTGATGTAGACCGGCTTGCCGAGAGCGGCCATCTTGTCGATGTAGTCCTTCACGGTGTTGGTGTTGATCTTGTACGCGTCGTGGGCCTGCGCGCCGAGGGCGTCGACAGGGGCGCCCGCGTCGATCACCGCCTTCGCGATCCTCATGAAGTTGTTGTGGTCGTTCGGGTACTCGATGTTGTTGTAGTCGTTGAGGATCAGGACCGCGCGCGGGCAGAACTCGCGAGCCCACTTGAAGGAGTTGACGATCCAGTCCCAGCCGCTCGCGCCGTCGCCGCCGATGCCGTTCTTGTAGGAGGGCGTGGTGTGGGGCGGCGGCTCGTTGACGACGTCGATGTACTTCGTGTCGGGGTAGCGCTCGCAGAACGACTTCATCCAGTCCCTCACGGACGCCTGCTGATCCGACCCGGAGAGGCCCGCGATCCAGTCGGGTTGCTGAGCACCCCACACGAAGACGTGGTGCTTGAAGATGATGTTGTTGTCCTTCGCGTACTTGTAGATCGCGTCGAGCGAGGACCAGTTTCGATTGCCGCGGCTCCTCTCGACGGAGCCCCACTTGCCCTCGTTCTCGGGCGTGATCTGGTTCCAGTAGTTCGCGAAGCCGTTGCGCACTGCGCCGTTCGTCGTGATGTTGCCGACGAACTTCTCGGAGCTGGGGGAACCGCCGCTCCCGCCGGTTCCGGTGGTCGCGCCGACAGATCCGGCGCCGCCTTCGCCCGATCCGCTGGCCGTCGAGGAGCTCGTCGCCCCCGAGTCTCCGGTGCCGCTGGTGGTCGTCGCGCTGCTCGCCGTCGTACCAGCGCTGGCGCTGGTCGTGGTGGCGGACGTGGTGGAGGAGGAGGTGGTGGTGCTGTCCGCTCCCCCCGCGCCACCCTCACCGCCGTCGCCCCCGTCGGAGCATCCAAAGAGGGTCGCGACGCCGAGCGCGATCCCGGTCGTGCCGCACAGCCATCTGGAAGAAAGTTTCTTGTTCATATTGGATTTCCGCGAGTTGGACGATTGAGGTTGGTGATGCCTGGAGCGGCGATCCGACAGGCGGCGGCTCGAGCTCCGAAACGATTGGGTTCCCTGGTCCCTCAGGCGATGATCGAGTCGATGAGCCCGTCTTCGAGGCTCTCGTCGCCGAGGCTGTCGAGCGGACGTCGGTACGACAGCGGGCGACCTGCGGCGCACCGATCCGCCGCCCGCGGCGCACGCCGACGAGCGAGCTGGACCGGCGCCGAGAACCATCGAAGGACGGAGGTCTCGGCGCTCAGAAGACCCACCCCGGATGAAGCAAGAGAATGTGGCTCCGGAGTATTGTGAGCGCTCACAATGTCGGTGTCAACTCCATTCGGTCCGGCCGTCGCGTCAGCCCTGCCGGTGCTCGCCGGCCCGGGCGCTCCACCCAGGACGTCGAATTCGCGTCACGCAAGAGCGCTGATGAGCGAGAGCGCGAGCCCGAGAGAACATCGAAGCATGCTCTTCATGCGAGAAAATTCTCCGATAGCTGCGGCCAGCCACTGAAAAGCAAGGTGGCCCACATGGCTCAGCACCGACAGCGCGGATGCATCCATGGGCAAAGCCTGAACGATGTGCCGGGCGGCTTGTGGGCGCTCACACAGCGAATGTCAAGCGTGATCGGCGACACGCCTCTTGACACGATCCGGCGGCTCGGCGATGAGCCCAGCGCGGTCAGACCGATCCACCGCGGCCGGCGGCAAGCGCGCGTTGGCGGCGGGCCTGGTCAGATTTCTGGCGAGACCTCGACTTGCAAAGCCGTTACACTGCGGGCGACGCGCTTCTGAAATAGCGCGAAGAGGAGCGAGCATGAGCCGCGACAGGAGCGAGCGGACAGCCGGACCGGGCGGGGGCGCGGACGCAGACGGGGCATCTCCAGGGGATCACGGATCGGAGGCAGAGAGCACGGCGGACCGGCATCGCCAGCTCGACGGGCTCTCCGCGCCGGGTGGGGTGTCCATGCACATCGATGGTCAGACTGATTACAAGGCAGAGTGCCAGGCGCTGCGCGCGCGCGTGGCGGAGCTGGAGCAGGAGCTGACCAGTCGGCGCGGCGAGAGCGCGCGCGAGAGGGGGTTGGTCAGCGCGCCGGCGGCGTACCTGGACGCGCCGTTCGTGCGGGGCGCCACGCAGGTGCCGGCGCTGATCCACTGGCGCGTGGATGGCACCGTGACGCGCTGGAACGACGCCGCCGGGTGCCTCTTCGGCTGGAGCGAGGCCGAGGCCGTGGGCCGCCGGCTCTCCGACCTCGTGGCCGCGGACCCGGTGTCGCCCGAGGAGGTGCAGGCGTTCAACCACGACCCTGGCGAGAGCCTGTTCGCGACGACCACGAGCGCGGCGACGACGAGAGAGGGGAACGCGATCACCTGCCGGTGGACGTACGCCGTGCTGCGCGACGAGCGAGGCGACGTCCGAGAGATCGCGGCCATCGTGGATGAAGGCGACGATCCGCGGCGAAGAGAGCGCGTGCTGCACGAGCGCTATCAGATGCTCCTGCAGCTCGTGGACAACTCGCCGAACGTCATGTTCATCAAGGACGCGGAGGGGCGCTACGTGTTCCTCAACCGCCATTACGCGCGCGCCCTCGGGCGGCACGTCATCGAGTTCCTCGGCAAGGACGAGCATGAGTTCGGCGCCACGCCGCCCGGCGTCGCCGACATGATCGTGGCGAAGGAGCGGGAGGTGCTCGCGAGCGGCCGATCGTTGCAGTACCAGGAGGTACTCGACTACGGCAGCCAGAATTACTATTTCTTCACGGTCAAGTTCCCGGTCCGCAACGAGGGCGGCGAGCTGGTCGGCGTCGGCGGTGTCGTGAGAGAGGACACCGACCTGAGGCGCGCGGAGGCGGAGCGGGCCGCGCTGCAGGAGCAGATCATCGCCGCGCAGGAGGAGGCGCTCGTGGAGCTGTCGACGCCGCTCATCCCGCTCGCCGACGGCGTCCTGGCCATGCCGATCGTCGGGACGATGGACGGCGCGCGCGCGGGGCGGATCATGGAGACGCTGCTCACCGGGATCAGCAGCCAGCGCGCCCACACCGCGATCCTGGACGTCACCGGCGTGCGCGCCGTCGACGCGCTCGTCGCCGACGCGCTGACGCGGACCGCGCGCGCCGCCCAGATGCTCGGCGCGCGCGTGGTGCTCACGGGCATCCGCCCGGAGGTGGCGAGGGCCCTGCTCGAGCTCGGCGCGGACCTCTCCGGCATCATCACGCTGGGCACCTTGCAGAGCGGCATCGCCCACGCGCTCCGGCCCACGGAGCGCCAGCGCGTCGCCCGGTAAAGCGCGCCCCGACGGTCGAGGCGCCTGCGATCCGTCGGGACCGAGGACGGCCGCGCCCCCATCCATTTCGATTGACACACGACATGTGAGCGTTCACACTCCCGCTCCGGATACCTTCCCACTTTGTGTGCTGGAGGCCGTCGTGCATATCCGGGTCCCCCGGGACGGGGATCGATCCGTGCGCCGGTAACGCTGTTCCTCCCTCGGGCTCGCGAATCTTCCAGCCGGACAATCGAGATCGCTGACGGCGGGGCCGGTACATGTCCCCACGGGCCATGCGTGGAGTATCGAGGCTGCGACGATGGATACACCGTCGTCTGGTGCGAGTGGAATGGAGACCATCTTCCGCCTGACGTCTCGCCTGCCGCCAGCCGCGACTCTTCAGCTCGTTGTCCTGAGTCGAGTTCATCAAGTCACCGACCTGCGCGTCTCCTCCGAGACGCCGGGTCGATCATCCCGATGGCGCCGCGGAGCGCGCATGCCGAGCTCCGCGGATCTCCGCTTCGGCGTACGTGGTCAAGGAGGAATGCGATGAGCGTGGTTCGAACGATGGATGGGCGGTGTGGGTCGGGCGCGCGGAGCGATGCGGAGCTCCGGAGGCCGCGCCGCTCGAGGTGGGTCGCGCTGGCGGGGGCTGCCGCGCTGGTGGCGCTGTTCAGCGGGTGCTCCGATGAGCCGGGCGGAGCGGCGTCGACCAGCTCCGGGACCGGCGGGGGCGCTGCGTCGGGTGTGACCAGCGGGAGTGTGACGAGCGCCGGCGTGACCAGCGGGAGCGGTGGAGGCGGCGTCACCACGGGCGGCCCGGCAGGCTCGGGCGGCGGCGACGGCGGCGGCGCGACCAGCACCAGCACCGGGGGCGAGGGAGGTGGCGGCGCGGGTGGCCAGGGCGGCGGCGGCGCCGCTGGTGAGGGCGGTGGCGGCGCGGGTAGCGCGGGCGGGTACACGCCGTGCCCGACGACCGGGGAGCCTTGCAAGATCCTGCCGCTCGGCGACTCCATCACGGACGGGATCGGGGTGCAGGGCGGCGGCGGTTACCGGATCGAGCTGTTCAAGAAGGCGCGGGCCGCGGGCAAGAACATCACGTTCGTCGGGTCTCTGGTGAACGGGCCGTCGATGGTCGACGGTGCTGCGTTCCCGCGGAATCATGAAGGGCACAGCGGCTGGAGGATCAATCAGATCGCCGGGCTGGTGCCGACACCGGCGCTCGCGGATCAACCGCACATCGTGCTGCTCCACGCGGGGACCAACGATCTGACCCAGAACGATAACATCCCCATGGCGCCGCAGCGCGTGGGCGCAGTCCTGGACAAGATCTTCGCCTCGTCCCCGGAGACGCTCGTGGTCGTGGCGCAGATCATCCCGATCACCTTCGCCGATCCCACGGTGGTCACCTACAACAACGCGCTGGTGGACATCGTGGAGACGCGGGCAGCCGCCGGGCAGCACGTGGTGCTGGCGGACCTGCACACAGGGTTTCCGGCCGCGGAGCTCCCGGACCGGATACACCCGAACGAGGCCGGCTACGCGCGCATGGCGAACCTCTGGTACGCGGCGATCGAGGACTTGCTGCGGTGAGGCGACGTGGCGCTCGCGCCTTGATTCCTGTCATGCCCTGAGCAGAGGCCCAGGGCACGACCGCTCCCCGCGAGCGCACCGGGGTGGCAGAGGTCGTCCTGCCAGGGGACCTCGACGAGCGCCGGACACCGCCGTCGCTTTCGCGCCAGCGGTGTTCCGGCTCGAGATGGCTACGTCAGGTTCGTGAGCGGCCCGGTGCAGTACCGCGGGTCGCCGAACGTGTCCCGGGTGTCGCCGAACAGGTTCAAGATCGAGACGAGCAGGTTGTTGTGCGGGAGGTTCGGGTACCGGACCCAGCGTCCGGTGCGCAGGCCGCCGCCGCCGCCGGCCAGCAGGAACGGCATGTTCGTCTTGTTGTGGCTCGGCGGATCCGAGAGCTCGGAGCCGAAGAAGACGACGCTCTCGTCGAGCAGCGAGTGCCCGCCCATGTCGACCTTCTCCATCTCCTGCAGGAGATAGAGGTGCTGCTTCGAGTACCAGTTGCAGATGCGCTCGCACTCGTCCGGCTTGAAGCCGCCGTCGTGCTGGTAGTAATGGTGGTGCTCGGTCAGGTTGAGCCAGGGGAAGGTGTGCTTCGCCTCGGTGTCGCTCCACTGCAGCGTGCCGACCGCGGTGATGTCGCAGGCGAGCGACATCACCAGCATGTCCATCATGAGCTTGCCGACCTTGGGGATCGCCGCGTCGGTCGAGGTGTCCTTGATCGAGCCGTTGTCCGAGGAGTTGAGCCCCGTGCGCGGATTGTAGTCGGACGTGTCGACCCGCTCCGGCGCCTTGCACGCGCTCGTCTCGACCGGCACGTTGTTGAGGCTCATCTCGATCTCACGGATCTTCGTCAGGTGCTGGTCGATCTTCTGCTTGTCGGCCGCGCCGAGCCGCGAGGACAGGGCGGAGTAGCGCCCGTCGAGGAAGTCGAGGATCGATCGCTTTCGCGCGAGGCGACGGGCGGCATCGTTGCCGGCGGTGGGATCCAGCGTGCCGAAGAGCTCGGTGAAGATCTCCACCGGATCGAGGCGCGGCGGGATCGGCTTGAACGGCGCGGTGGTCTCGAAATTCGCGGCGTTCATCGGCGACACCAGGCCGTGGGACTTGCCCGTCGCCCAGCGCACCGCGATCTCGATGCTCGCCTTCGCCTTCTGACCGGCGGAGATCCGGGAGGCGATCACCTGATCGATGGAGGGTCCGTTGCCGTAACCGCCGTTCGAGGAGCCCTCCTGAGCCGTGCCCGTGAGCCAGGCGATGATCCCGCTCTGGTGCTGCTCACCGCGCGCGCTCTTCAGGTCGAGGCCGTCGACGACGAGCAGCCGGTCCTGCACCGGCGCGAGCGGCGACAGGATGGGGCCCAGGGTGAAGCTCGTCTCGCTGCCTGTCGGCCTCCAGCGGTTGATGACGGTCCCGCCCGGCGTGTAGACCGAGAGGAAGCGCTTGGCGGGAGCCGGGGCCGCGCGCGCCGTGCGCTCGGGGCCCATGATCTCCAGCCAGGGGAGCGCGATGGCGATGGCGCCAGCACCGCGCAGCACGGCACGTCGGCTCAAGCGAAAGTTCGACATCACCATCACTCCTCTCGGGCAGCCATGTAGTGGAAAGCGTCCGTCTGCGTGAGCTCGATCAGGAGCTGCTTCACGTTGTACCCGGACGCCTTGAAGGCGGCCGTGACGTCCGTCTTGGTGCAAACGTCCTCGGAGCGCAGCGTGAGGCCATAGCCGTACTCGGCCCAGCGCGAGGCGAAGCAGCTCAGCACGTCCTCGTTCTCGGCGAGCTCCCGCACCAGCTCGATCGGCCCGCTCACCGTGACGTCCGTGCCCGGGACCCCGCCGCTCGCGTCGATCTGCACGTCGTTCTCCGTCGTGCGGAACTGGCCGACAGCGTCGTAGTTCTCGAACGGAAACCCGGCCGGATCCAGGAACTGGTGGCACCCCGCGCAGACAGGATCCTGGCTGTGCTGGCTGAAGCGATCCCGCGCCGTCGCGCCTGTGTACGGATCCGGCGGCTTCACCCGCTCCAGGATGTCGCCGGTGGGGAGCGGGATCTTCTGGCACATCAGCTTCTGGATCACGAACGAGCCGCGGATCACGGGGTTGGTCGTGTTCGAGTGCGTCGTCCCGGCCATCACGCCCGCCTGGGTGAGGAGCCCGAGGCGCTGGGTCGTGTCGAGCTGCACCTGCTGGAACTCGTCGCCCGTCACGCCCTCGACGCCGTAGAACTTCGCGAGAGGACCGTTCATGAACGAGTACGGGGCCGTCAAGATGGCCGGCCAGGTGCCGGTCCCCTCGAAGATCTCGTGCTCGAGGAACCGCTGCGTCTCTTCGCGCATGAACGAGCCGAGCGTGCGCGAGAAGGTCGGGAACATCTCCGCGTTTCGCTCGAGGTCCGCGAGGTTGCTGATGGGGAGCAGGTTGTCGAAGAAGAACCGGACCGTGGTCCGGAACCGAGGGTCCTCGATCATGCGCTCGGCATGCGCCCGCACGCCCTCCTTCGTCGAGAGCTCGCCTGCCTGCGCCGCCCTGCGCAGCTCGTCGTCGGGCATCGTGCCCCAGAGCAGGTACGAGAGCCGCGTCGCCATCTCGTCGCCCGTGGGCCGGCGGAGCTCGGGGCGCTCCGGGTCGGGTGTGCCCCATTCGATGCGGTAGAGGAAATCGGGCGATTGAAGCAGCGCCTCGATCACCGTGGCGACGCCGACGTCGAACGTCGCATCCGTCCGTCCGACGGTGTAGAGCGCGAGGAGCTCGTCCGCCTCGCCGGCGGCGAGCGGCCTTCGGTAGGCGAGCGGCGCGATCCGCTCGATGATCGTGCGCGCGCACGCTTCCTCGTTCTCCCTCGTCACGCTGCTCGCGCACGGGGCGAGCTTCGCGAGCGCCTCCTTCGTGGCTGTCGCGCGCCGGGCGACGCCCTCCGCGACGGTGCCGAGCTGCTCGGCCAGCAGGCTCGAGACCGACAGGGCGTCGGCGTCGTTGCCAAAGCCGTTTCCGACATCCTCGCTCGGCAGCGAGAAGGCTGGCTCGGTCGTGTCGCCGAAGAGGTCGCGAACCGTCTTGTTGTACTCGAACCGTGTCAGCCGCCGCAGCGGCGCCCGGCCGGGGTGAATCGCGCCATCCTCGCAGGCGCTCGGGTCGACCGTGGTGGGGTTCCCGCCGGTGGGCGAGGTGGGATCGTCCGTGGAATCGTTGGTGCGCGTGTCGCCGCCCAGGCTACCGGTGCAGCCGCTGGCCAGGATCAACGCCATCGAGACAGCCGACCGACAGCCCCTGAGAGGACGCGCCCGCTCATGTTCTGAGGACCTGGACATGGTTCTCTCTCTTCGCCCGCAGTGGGCACGCTAAGTGGAGTGTGGGCGGGACATGGTGTTCCCCCTCGCCCGTGTCGCGATCGATCGTTGCCACCTCGGCCTGAAGCTCCCTCGACGACGCGCCGAGGGGACCCCATCAGCCACTGCATTGCTGGACGCTGCGCTTCCGTGACGACCGATCGAACGGAATCGGTGCCACGATCGACCCGATGACGAAGGTCGCAGCGCGCGTGACGCCCCGCTCGAAGAGCGAAGCGAAAGGATGCCCCTGACCGCAATGTGAACGATCACATTTTCGGTGTCAACTTGAAATCGGCCGGCTTCCGCGCGTGCTCGAGCCCGGGAGAGGAGAGGCCGTTCGAGCGGCTCCGGAGCGCCGCGTCAGGAGGGGCGACCGGCGTGTCGAGAGCTGTCGCCTGCTGTGTGCGGCGCCTGGAGCGCGCTCCGGCGGCGCGCAGGCAGAGCCGGGATCGAGGACGGCCGCGGGCGGTCAGCTCGTTTGAGCTCGAACATGTGAACGATCACATTTTTCTTACCGGACGGTGAGCTGGCGGTCAGCCGTGCGAGGGCCGCCGCGGCGCCAGCATCCCGCTGGAGTCCCCCTCGCCCACCACCCCCGCCGCGTGCATCGACCGCAGGGCGGCGACGATCTCCGGCGTGACGAGCGGGCCGCCGGGGGCATAGGAAGACGCCAGCGGCTTCAGCGGCTCCGGGAGGGTCGCGTCGACGCGCGCGCCGACGCGCCCGCGCGACGGCGCGTGCCCCTCGCGGTCGGCCGCGGCGCGGAGCGCCTGCGCGAAATCGGCCGCGGTCGGCCAGCGCGCGTCGCGGTCGCGCTCGAGCGCCCGCGCGACAGCGGCGGTGACCGCCTCCCCCACGCCCTCGCGCTCGCTCGAGAGCGGCGGCACCTCCCGCTCGAGCACGGCGTGGAGGATCGACAGCATGCTGCTGCCGATGAACAGCCGCCTGCCGGCCACCGCCTCCCACGCCACGACCCCGAGAGAGAACACGTCCGAGCGCCGGTCCAGCGGACGGGCGTGCGCCTGCTCCGGGGAGAGATAGCTCAGCTTCCCCTTCACCGTTCCCGTCTTCGTCCGTGTCGTGCGGCGCAGGGCGTACGCGAGCCCGAGATCGCAGATGCTCGCCCGCCCGTCGACGCCGACGAGGATGTTCGACGGCGACATGTCCCGGTGGATCACCTGGAGCAGCTCCCCCGAGCTGTCGCGCGCCTCGTGCGCCGCGTGCAGCCCGTCGGCCGATTGCGCGATGAGATCGAGCGCGTCGCCGACATCGAGCATCTCCGGAGGCCGCGTGAGGTGCTTGAGCGTCACCCCGACGACGAGCTCCATCACGATGTACGGCGCGCCCGCCTCGTCGAGGCCGTAATCGAGGATCGGCACGAAGTTCGGGCTCGCGACGCGCGACGCGATGCCCGCCTCGTCGAAGAGCATCGCCGCATAGCCGGATTCGTACCGCAGGTCGGCGCGGATCCGCTTGAGCGCGACGAGCGGCTCGCGCCCGGGATCCGCGCCTGCCGCACCCGCCGCCTCGGCCGCGCCGGCCGTCCCTACCGTCGCCGCCCCGGCCGCCCCCGCCGTGCCACCCGCCTCGGCCGCGGCGCCCGCCCCCTCCGGGCTGGACGCCCGGGCGCGCCGGGCGATGAAGACCTCGGCCATGCCGCCCGTGGCGAGCTGCAACAGCAACTCGTAGGGACCGACAGCGCCCAGTCCAGACGAATCCATGCTCGATACTCTGGGCGGCGAGTTATCACGTCAATGTAAATTCATCAACCTCGCCCCATTTCCGTGTTGTCGTAATCGCGCGCGCCGCCTACGCAGGCCGGCGCGCTGCGAGCGACACGACGCCGCCCGCGCGCTCGGCCTCGACGCCCCGCTCGGCGTGCTCGGCCAGCACGCGCTCGTCGCGCTCGCCCACCGAGCGCAACCAGCGCGCCGCGGCCTGATGGCCGGCCCGGCGATCGCCGTCCGTCAGCATCCCGTAGGCGGCGTCGCGCACCAGCGCGTGGCGGAACGTGAGCTCGTCGTGGCCCGGGTAGCGCGAGCCGCTGCGCCGGGTGATGAGCTCCTCCTCGAGCAGGCCCTTCAGCCAGCGGTCGACCGACTCGATCGGCGTGCCGGCGCCGAGGAGCTGCCGCACCCCCTCGGGCCAGAAGCTGCCGCCGAACAGGCTCGCCGCCCGCAGGGTGCGCCGCGCCTCGGCCGGCAGCGCCTCGATGCGCGTGTGCATCAGCGCCACGACCGTGGGCGGCAGGTCGCTGCGGCCCTCGGCGCGCGCGCGCATGAGCTCCTCCAGGAAGAACGGGTGGCCGTCCGCGTGCTCGACCAGCCGCGCCACCTCGGACCGCGCGAGCTCGTCGCCGAACACGCTGCGGACGAGCCGCTCGGACGCCCGCGGGCTGAGCGGGCCGAGCTTGATGTGCTGCACCCCGCGCTGCCCCCACAGCCCGGGGAACGTCTCGGTCACGCTATGGCGCGCGAAGCCGAGCACGAGCAGCGGGCGATCCGAGAGCGCCTGGAGCGCCTCGTCCAGCACCGCGACCGAGGCGTGATCGCTCCAGTGCATGTCGTCGAGCGCCACCACGACCGGCCCCGCATCGCACCGCGCGGCGAGCCAGTCGAGCACGGCCCGGCGGGCCTGATCGCCGAGGAGGACGGCGTCCGCCCGGGCGGCGTCGAGCTCCGGATCCGGATCGTCGAACGGCGTGCCCGCGATCTCGCCGAGGAACCACGCGACGCGCCGCGCGTCGCCGGCAGGCGCGGGGAGGACGCGCGCCACGTGGTCGCGGATCTTGCCGCGCCGCGCCTCGATCGGCTCGCCGGGCAGGCAGCCGGCGGCCGCGAGGACGATCTCGCCGAGCATGCCGAACGGCGCCCCCGCGGCGATCGGCTCGCCGCGCGCCACGTAGACCGACGCGCGCGCGTCGCCGTCGCGCACGGCGCGGACGAGCTCGCAGCGGAGGCGCGTCTTGCCGATGCCGGCCTCGCCGAGCACCAGCGCGGCGCGCGCCACGGGCTCGTCGGCGCTCTGCTCGAAGAGGCCGCGGAGCATCGCGAGCTCGCGATCGCGCCCGACGAACGCGGTGACGCGCCCGAGCAGCGTGCCCTCGGGCTCCGAGCCGTCGCGCTCGCCCTTCAGCAGGAACGAGGGGCCGTCGCCGGTCACCTCGAAGCGCGGGGCGGCGAGCCCCGCCGTGACCTCGTCGATGCGCACGTCGCCCTCGGCCTCGCGCAGGCGCGCGACCGCGCGATCGATCACGTCGCCCGAGGGCAGGCGCTCGCCCACCTGCGCCCGGCCCGTGGCGAGCGCGACCGGGCGCCCGGGCAGGCGCGCCTTCATCGCGAGCGCGCACTGCGCGGCGCGCGCGGCAAGGTCGAACGCGACCATGGTGCCGGCGCCGCCGCGGCCGGTGAGCGCCTCGTCGCCCTGCCAGGTCAGGAGCACCATGCGCGTGCCGCCCGCGAGCCGCACGCGCTCGCCGCCGAACGCCTCCGCGACCTCGGCGACGACGCGCTCGGCGCCGCGATCGCTCGCCGGCTCGGGGTCCGCGGCGCCGAGGTCGACGAGGACGACGCTGATGAGCCGCCGCTCGTCGCCCGTCACCGAGGCGGGCGCGCCGCCCGCGCCCTCGCCGGGCGAGCGCGCGAGCAGGGCGCGCGTCTCCGCGAGCGCGGCGGCCGCGGCGCGCCCGTCGGCGGGGCGCGCGGCCGGGTCCTTCGCGAGCAGGCGCGCGACGAGGTCGTCGATGGGGGGCGGGACGTCCGGGCGGCGATCGGCGAGGCGCGGCGCCTCCTCGAGGAGGATGCGGCACATCTCGGCGAGCGGGTCGTCGGCGGCGAACGGGCGCTGCCCCGCGACGCTCTCGAAGAGCAGCACGCCGAGCGCGAAGACGTCCGCGCGCGCGTCGACGTCGGCGTCGCCGCGCGCCTGCTCGGGCGCGACGTAGCCGAGCGAGCCGACGAGCGAGCTCGCCTCGGTGACGAGCGTGGTCGACGCGGCCGCGCGCGCGACGCCGAAGTCGAGCAGCACCACGCCGTCGACGCGGCCGTCGCGGAGCAGCACATTGCCCGGCTTGAGGTCGCGGTGCGTGATCCCGAGCGCGTGCACGGCGGCGAGCGCCTCGGCGATCTGGTGCGCGACGAGCAGCGCGTCGACGACGGGGAGCGCGCCCTGCTCGAGGCGCGCGCCGAGCGTGACCCCGTCGAGCCACTCCATCGCGAGCCACAGGGCGCCGTCGTCGCTCGTGCCGTGCGCGATGTGCTGGACGATGAGCGGGTGCTGCACGGCCTCGAGCAGGCGCGCCTCGCGGCGGAAGCGGGGCGCGAGCTCCGGGGGTGCGACCTTGAGCGCCACGGGGCGGCCGGTGAGCTGATCGGTCGCCCGGTACACCGTGCCCATCCCGCCGGCGCCGGCAAGGCGGTGCACCTCGAACCGGCCTGCGACCAGCGTGCCCTCGCGCATGGCGCAAGCTTATCCGAGAGCCCCTGCGACGTGCGCGGTCCGCGCGCTCGCTGGTGACGGTCCGGGGTGTTTGTTGTACGCTGTGCGCGCAGACGCCCGGAGGACCGCGCTTCGCGCACAGGACACCTCCTCGGGTCGGCGGCTCGGCTGATGAAGCTCGGCTGATGGAGAACGACCCCCGATGAACCCCGGACAGCACGTGACGAGCACGCTCCGGCTGGCGCGCCAGCTCGGGAAGGGGGCGATGGGGAGCGTGTGGGTGGCCGATCACCTCACGCTGGGCACGCAGGTGGCGGTGAAGTTCATGTCGCCGGCCTACGCGGAGCAGAGCGGCTTCGTCGAGCGCTTCCGGCGCGAGGCGATGGCGGCCGCGCAGATCAAGAGCCCGCACGTCGCGCAGGTCTTCGATCACGGCGTCACGCAAGAGGGCGCGCCGTACATCGTGATGGAGCTGCTCGAGGGCGAGGACCTGAAGAGCCGCATCCAGCGGCTCGGCGCGCTGCCGCCCCTCGAGGTGACGACGATCGTGTCGCAGACGGCGAAGGCGCTCGGGCGGGCGCACCAGCTCGGGATCGTCCACCGCGACGTCAAGCCGGACAACATCTTCCTGCTCGACGTCGAGGGCGAGCTGTTCGTGAAGGTGGTCGACTTCGGGGTGGCCAAGCGGGTCCAGGGCGCGCCGCAGGGCGAGCTCGGCGTGACGTCGACAGGGCACGTGCTGGGCACGCCCCTCTACATGAGCCCCGAGCAGCTCCTCAGCGCGAAGCACGTCGATTTCCGCGCGGATCTCTGGGGGCTCGCGGTCGTCGCCTACCACGCGCTCACCGGGCAGGTGCCGTTCACGGGCGAGACGCTGGGCGCGCTGTCGGTGGTGCTCCACACCGGGATCTTCACGCCGCCGAGCGCGCTGCGGCCGGAGCTCTCGCCGGCGATCGACGCCTGGATGAAGAGGGCGCTGGCGCTTGATCCCGCGGCGCGCTTCGGGTCGGCGCGGCAGATGGCCGAGGCGCTGGAGCACGCGGCGCTCGGGATCGCGCGCACGGCGTTCACGAACGACCCCTCGTCCGGGGGCGACCGGACCAGCCACGCGGGCGCGGCCCGGGTCGCGTCGCAGCCGGTGTTGTTCGGGCCGCCGACGCCGGTGCCGGCGTCGCAGGGCGCGCGGCTCTCGACGACCGGCCAGCCGGATTCCGGGCCGGGGAGCGGCGCGCCGTCGGCGCGGGGCGCGCGGCTCTCGATGACCGGCACGCCGGGGCGGACGCTCGCCGGCATGGCGACGTCGGGGTCGGATGGATCCCGCCGGTGGGCGCCGGCGATCCTGGCGGCGGCGCTCGCCCTCGGGGCGCTCGTGGCGGTGGTGGTGTTCCTGGCGGCGAAAGGGTCGCACAAGGTCGACGTGACACCTTCGTCGGACGACCTGGCGGCCCGGCAGGGGGCGCCGGGCGCAGCGCAGCCGGCCGGGCCGTCTGCGCAGGGCGGCGCCGCGGCGCCGGGGCAGATTGCGCCTGTGGAGCCCGGGGCGGCCATCGAGGATGAGCCTGCGAAGGCGGCCACGGCGGACGCCGCGGCAGGTCCCCAGGGGGCCCAGACGGGCTCGACGGGTACCCAGGCGGCCCGGGCGGGCGCGACAGGCGCCCAGGCGGCCCAGGCGGGCGCGCCGGGAGCCCGGACGGTCGCGCCGGCGGCAGGGAAGCCCGGCGCGACCACCGCGCCGCGCGGCACCACGGACGGCCGCGGCCGGACCACGCCGCGCGAGGCGACGACCGGGCGCGCGACAGCGACGAAGCCGACGCCCCCGCCGATCGAGGACACGATCGGCTTCTGAGGCGGCGTTCGCGCCGCCATGCTCGTGCCCGGCCGCCCCACGCGTCCCGTGCGCGCGGATGCGGCCGTACCGGCCGGACGAGACCTCCTGTCAGGGCGTTCTTGCGCCGTGCGCGCTGCAAAACACGGAATATCGCGCTGTACAGGCGAAAGTTGGCATCAGAAGGCGAGGCACAGCGGGCGCAGTGCGACATCCCGCCTCACTCGCCCTGGATGGAGCCGCGGCGAAACTCGGCGCGTCCCATGGATGCATGAGAATTTTCAAACTGGCATGGCTCGTGCGGTATCCGGCGTGGGGGCCCGGAGCGGGGACGCGCTCACGCGAAGGAGGTCTCTCATGGCGAAGCTCGTAATTGGTCTGGTGCAGACGCGTGACGAGGCGGAAGCGGCGGCGGAACGCATCATCGACTGCGGCTACACGCGACAGGACGTCAGCCTGCTGATGACCGACGCGACGCGCCACAGGTGCTTCAGGGTTCCGGACGGAACGCCGCCGGCGCACACGTTCGGCGCCGCCGTCGCGATGAGCGCCGTGATCCCCGACCTCGGGTTCGTGGTGGCCGGCCCGCTGGCGGCCGTGGTGGCGAGCGCGGTCGGCGCCGGGCTCACCGGTGGCCTGCGCGAGATCCTCATCTCTGCCGATGTCCCGAAGCACTGGGCGGAGC
The DNA here is from genome assembly GCF_051474675.1 of Sorangium sp. So ce406. Taxonomy (NCBI): domain Bacteria; kingdom Pseudomonadati; phylum Myxococcota; order Polyangiales; family Polyangiaceae; genus Sorangium; species Sorangium sp. So ce406. The sequence goes on from NZ_CP150340.1 coordinate 6,516,154, forward strand.
GCTACGAGCGGGGCGTCAAGCAGGGCGGGATCCTCGTGAGCGTATTCGCCCACAACGAACGGGACGCGGGCGTGCTCCACCTGGTCCTCGACGACCCCGGCATCTACGCCGTCCGCGCAGCCGCCACCGAACGCGATGCGTACCGCATCCATCTCTGATCGACCGTCGCTCGGCGAGGCGCTCCGCCTCCGGGACGCGGGGTGTCAGCTCTGCGCGTGCTTCGCGCGCGCGGTCAGGCGACGGGGCTCGAGGACCGAGGCGACGGCGTAGGCGCCGCCGCCGGCGATGGCGAGGACCCAGAAGATGCCGGGAGTGCCGAGGAAGAGCGCTGCGGTGGAGATCAGGGCGAGCCAGGTGCCGAGGCCGTAGTGCAGCAGGTTGCGGCGGACGGCGCCTTCGCCGAGGTAAATCAGGCCGACGACGAGACCGGAGCCGGTGGGCCAGAGCATGGACTGCAGGTCAGGCATGTCGAGGGTGTACGCCAGGCCGGTGATGGCGAGGAACAGCGCGGCGAAGGCGCTGATCCAGGAAGCGCCGATCAACTTGCCGGACAGGACGTCGGGCTCGCTCGCGCCGCGCTGGGCGCGGAGGGCGGCAAGGGTGGCGTAGACGGTGCCGACCGCGAGCCCCGTTCCCAGGAGCGTCGTGGGCAGCCAGGCGGGCAAGACGAGCAAGGGGCTGGCTCCCCTGGAGATCGCGGCGGCGCCGTGGCCGAGAACATAGGCGAGCCCGAAGCTGATGTAGGTCGAGCGGTTGTCGATCTCGCTCGAGGGACGTGCAGTGGCGGCATCGGTGCGGGCGCTGAACATGGCGGGAACCTCCTGGTCAATGGGTGCGAGCCGAGAACGGCGAGGGGTTGAAGAATGCAGGTGACCTTGTCGACGTCACGTTACACACGTAACCTTATTATCGTCACCTAACGGTTGTCAACCTACGCCGATGAGAAAGGCATCCCGGGACTGCTGGGCGAGGGGCAGGACGTCGGCGGTGCCGTGGCCGTCGGTGGCGACGGCGTTCCACCGCACGCCGTGAGAGCTGGTCGGCAACTGCTAAAAATGTAATTTTTATTACATTACACTGAGCTTGCAGAAGCTAACGGCGATAAGTTTTTGGGGGTAAGGTCACACCGTGGGAGACAGCAGAACCGCGGCGTCGGCCGCACCGAAACCGACGCGTGATCGCAACCGCCGCGGAGAGGGCGCCCGCCTGCGCGCCGACATCGTCGCCGCGGCGGTCGAGCTGCTGGACGAGGCCGGCGACGAACGCGCCATCACGCTGCGATCGGTAGCCCGCCGGGTCGGGATCGCCGCCCCCTCGATCTACCCCCACTTCCCCGACCAGCCGGCCATCATGCTGGCCGTCGTGCAGCAGGCCTTCACCGAACTGGAGAGCAAGCTGCGCTGCGCCGTGGAGGAGGCCGGCGACGATCCACGAAAGCGGCTGTACGCCGCTTGCAATGCCTATCTGGAATTCTCCCGGAGCCATCCAGAGCGCTACCGCACCATGTTCGGCGGCCTCTGGATGCCCACCCTGGGCGACAGTTCCGTGACGGAGCGGGACCTGACCACGCTCGGCCGGGAGGCCCTGCAAATCCTCACCGACACCCTCGGCGGCTGCGTCACCGCCGGGTACTCCACCAGCACCGACCCCGTCGCCGACGCGATCGCGCTGTGGCTCGGCCTGCACGGGTTCGCGCACCAACGTGCCGTGAGCCGCGTCTTTCCCTGGCCCGCCGACATCCCCGAACGCATCATCACCGCACTTGCACGCCTCGCCACCTGATTCCTCGCGGGCGGGCATGCGCCAGCAGGAATGAGGGGGTTTCTCAGGGTCAACCCGCCAGGGACCTGAGGCGCGCGCGCAGCATCAGCGCCCCGATGAGGTCTTCCTCCGCGTCGCTCCGGCGCGACCACCCCAGCGAGAGGTAACGCAGCAGCTCGCCGAACGTGGGTCCGGCAGGCGCGGCGCTCGTGCCGCCGCGCACGATCCAGAGCTGCTCACCGTCGGGCCCGAGCGCGACGACGGCCCGCTGCGCCGCGCCGCCGCCGAGCGCCGAGCCCGAGAGCCGCGCGATCGGGTAGAGCTGCCGCGCCGCCGCCGCCTCCCAGCCGGGCTCCCGCTCGTGGCCGCGGAGCTCGTCCTCGCGCAGGAACCGCAGCGTGCCCTCGACGGCGCCGATCGCGAGCTCGCGGTAGAGATCCTCCGGATCCGCCGGGTCGGCCCAGTCGTACGCGCGCGCGAACGCCTCGTACGTCGACGGCGCAGCGACGCCGCGCACCGGCGGCAGGGACGCGGGCGCGCCGCGGCCGTCCTCGCGCCGGAGCACCCGGTTCAGGCGGCTCACCTCGCCCGCGATCGACGCCGGCCCCGGCGCGACGAGGCGCACGTCGACGCGGCGCTCGGGCGCGAAGAGGCCCCCCATGAGCGCGCCCAGCACCGGGGCGCCCAGCTCGGCCGAGAGGTACGTCGAGCCGCGGTGCGGCCGGATTGCCCTGTCCATCGCCTCGCGCTCCTGCTGCTCGGTCGCGTCGTCCGGAAGCTCGACCTCGACGGCGACGAGGTCGCTCCGGTCGGGCGTCTCCACGCCGGCCTCGATGCCCTCCTCCCCTTCCCTCACGAAATGGCGGACGTAGCCGCTCGCCTCGAACCGCCAGCCGTCGTCGTGGACGATCTCCTCCGAGAACACGAGCGCGAAGACCGTCGCGCCCGGGTGGCCCAGCTCGGCGGCGGCGTCGAGCACGGCGACGGGCGGCGAGAGCTCGTCCTCGAAGAGCTCGGAGAGGTGGTCGAGCTCGTCGCCGCCGGCGACGGCCGGGTCGCCGCTGGCGTAGTAGGCGGCGCAGAAGCCGGGCACGCCCGGGAGCGGCGCGACGAACAGGCGCGGCGAGGCGACATCCCAGCCGCCGAGCGCCACGGCAAAGCCCTGGGACAGCGCGCGGTCCGGGATCTCGGCGGGTCGAAAGATCAGCGCAGCGAACGTGGTGGCCATGGGGCGCCCAGGGTAGCCCGATCGCCGGCCCGCGGCGCGCGTCCGACGCGCTCCGGGCGCCTTCACCGCCGCTCGCTCACGCTTCTCCCGGATCCGGGGCGGGCTACGCGGACAACGGGAAGGCAGGCGCGTCCAGGCGCGCGACGCCGCGCGGGCTTGGACGCGCCGCGGCGCATCGGGTAGAGACGACGCCATGTTCGGCCAATCCACCCTGTCCGTCGGTGAGACCGCCCCCGAGTTCACCCTGCAATCGCAGAAGCGGGAGGAGGTGAAGCTGTCCGACTTTCGCGGCAAGAAGACGGTCGTCCTCTTCTTCTATCCCAAGGACGACACCCCGGGATGCACCGCGGAGTCGTGCGCGTTCCGCGACCAGCACGACGTGTTCGCGGAGGCCGGCGCCGAGGTGATCGGCGTGAGCGCCGACTCGGAGGGCTCTCACGAGCAGTTCGCGCAGAAGCACCGGCTGCCCATGACGCTGCTCAGCGACCCCGGCGGGCACACCGCCGCGCGCTATGGCGTCAAGTCGTTCCTCGGGCTCCTCCCGGGCCGCGTGACGTTCGTCATCGACCGAGACGGCGTGATTCGACATGTCTTTTCCTCCCAGATCCGCGCGACCCGGCACGTCGACGAGGCGCTCGCCGTGGTGAAGCGGCTCGAGGCCTCCCGCCGCGGTTGACGCGCGCCGGAGCGGCGCGCGAACTCCCGCCGTGACCCCCGTCGTTGACGCCCCCCGGAGGGGCGTTATGAACCGACGAGGCGAGGCCGTCGCGCGCCTCCGCCGGGGGGAGGCAACGATGAATCACGGGGCGTGGACGACAGCGACGCTGGCGGCCGACACGATGGATCTTGCCCGGCCGGGGGCCGCGGCCGACGCGCTCCCGCTCCGCCGCGTGGTGCTCTCCACGGGCGGCGTCGGGTATTTCGAGCACGAGGCGCGCGTGCGCGGCGACGCGGAGCTCACGCTCGAGGTGCGGCTCGACCAGGTGGACGACGTGCTGAAGAGCATCGTCGTCTACGACGAACGCGGCGCGGCCGGGAAGATCACGCTTCCCGGGAAGGAGCCGCTGCGCGATCTGTTCCGCGAGCTCCCGTTCGACGAGGGCGCGCTCGAGTCCGAGGCCGCCCTGCTGAACGCCCTGCGCGGCGCCGAGGTGCGGACTCGCGCGGCGCAGGGCGCCATCGCCGGGCGGATCGTCGCGGTGACGGCGGTGCAGGTCGGCGTGCCGGGCGGCGGCACCGAGGGGCGGCACCGGCTCGCGCTGATGTCGGACGGCGCGCTGAAGCAGGTCGTCCTGGAGGAGCTCGAGGGCGTGGAGCTCGTCGAGGAGCGGCTCCGGCGGCAGGTCGGCGCGGCGCTCGTCGGGCTCGCGAGCCAGCGCGCGCGGAACCGCCGCGCGCTCGTCGTGCGCGCGGCCGGCGAGGGCGAGCGGATCGTGCGGGTGGCGTACGTCGTCGAGGTGCCGCTCTGGAAGACGTCATATCGGCTCACCGTCCCGGCGGATGGACGCGCGAAGACCGCCGCGCTCTCGGGGTGGGCCATCGTGGAGAACCAGAGCGGCGGGGACTGGAAGGACATCGACTTCACTCTTGTGTCGGGCGACCCGGTGACGTTCCGTCAGGCGCTCTACGAGATCTATTATGTGAACCGCCCGGAGGTGCCCGTCGACGTGGCCGAGCGGGTGCTGCCGCGGCTCGACGAGGGCGCCTCGGCGCTCGCGGCCAGGGCGGCGGGGCCCCCGCGCTACCGCATGAGCGCGGCCCGCGAGGAGGCCACAGCGCCCGCCGGGCCCGCCCCGACGCCGGTGCCGGCGCGCGAGGAGGCGGCGACGCAGGTCGTGTTCCATTTCCCGGTGCCGCTCACGCTCGAGAGCGGGAAGACGGCGCTCCTGCCGATCATCGAGCGGCAGATCCCGGCGGAGCGGCTCTGGCTGGTTCAGCCGGAGGCGAGCGCGCGCAGCCCGCTCGCGTCGGTGCGGCTGCGCAACGACGGCGACGCGAGCCTGCCCCCAGGGGCGATGACGGTCTACGAGCGCTCCGACCAGGGGGTCGTCACCTATGTCGGCGACGCGCGCCTCGCGCCGCTGCCGCCGGGGGAATCGCGGCTCGTGAGCTTCGCCGTGGACCGGAAGGTGCGTATCGACCGCGAGGAGCGGAGCGAGGAGGTGCTGTCGCGCGCCCGGATCGAGGGCGGCATGCTGGAGATCGTCAGGACGGCGCGCAGGGTGACGGAGTACACGATCGTGGGCGCCGCGCGCGAGCCGCGCGTCGTGGTCATCGAGCACCCGCGCCTCGCCGGATGGGAGCTGGCCGAGCCCAGGGAGGGCGTGGAGACGAGCCGCGATCGCTACCGGATCCGGCGGGAGGTCGCGGCGGGGGAGACGGCGCGGCTCACGGTGGCGCTGGAGCAGCCCATCTCGCACACGGTCGCGCTCACGAGCCTGTCGAGCGAGCAGATCCAGGTGTACCTGTCCTCGCGCGAGATCCCCGAGGCGGTGCGCGCGGCGTTCGCGCGGCTCGCGGAGCTCAGGGCCGCGGTCGCCGACAGGCAGCGCGCGCTCTCGGCGCTGGAGTCCGAGATCGCGAGGCTGCGCGACGAGCAGGAGCGCGTGCGCCAGAACCTCAAGGTCGTGCCCGCGGGGAGCGCGCTCCAGGAGCGTTATCTGAAGGCGCTGAGCGAGCAGGAGGACCGGATCGCGGCGGTGTCGGCGAAGCTCTCGGGGGCGCAGGAGGCGGTGGCGAGCGCGGAGCGGGCGCTCGCGGAGTACGTTCGCGGGTTGTCGCTCGCGCCGTAGTTGCGGGGGGCGGGCGGTCTTGCCGGGCTGCCCGGCGGCTTGCCGGGCTGCCCGTGGTCACCTGAGGTGCGCAGGCCTCAGGGCTGATGCTCGAAGATCTCTGATGCCCTCTCGCGGGGCGACATTGCGGTGTGATAGAGCTGCCGGTCGGGGGGATATCGCAATGCGAGGCGCGCACGCACCTTGCACTGGGCCCCCCGCGAGCGGCGAGGACGCCGCCAGGAGGCTCGAGATGGACGAGAGAGTTCAGCGGTACGTTGATATGGGGGTAGCGCTCGGGGTCAACGTCGGCGGGAAGATCGTGGGCGCGATCCTGGTCTGGGTCATCGGCCGCGTGATCATCCGGGGAATCCTGTCGCTGATGCAGCGGAGCGGGCCGCTGAAGAAGCTCGACGTGACGCTGGCTCACTACCTGGAGTCGGCGACGTCCGTGCTGCTGAACATCCTGCTCGTCATCGCGGTGCTCAGCGTGTTCGGCGTGGAGACGACCACGTTCGCGAGCCTCCTCGCCGCGGTCGGCATCGCCGTCGGCATGGCGTGGTCGGGCCTCCTGTCGAACCTCGCGGCGGGTATCTTCATGATCCTCCTGCGCCCCTTCAAGGTGGGCGACTACGTGACGGCCGGGGGCGTGACCGGCACGATCCACTCCATCGGCCTCTTCGCGACCGCCCTCGACACGCCGGACAACGTCCGCACCATCGTGGGCAACAGCAAGATCTTCAGCGACACCATCCACAACTACAGCACGAACCCGTTCCGCCGCGTCGACTGCACCGCGCAGCTCGCGCACGGCGCGGATCACGAGGCGGCGATCACGCGGCTCAGGGCGCGTCTTGCGCTCATCCCCAACGTGGCGAAGGAGCCGGCGCCGACCGTCGAGATCCTGGAGTTCAACCTCGCCGGGCCCGTGCTGGCCGTCCGGCCCTTCTGCCATACCGATCACTACTGGGATGTGTACTTCGCGACCACCAAGGTCATCCGCGAGGAGCTCGGCAAGATGGGGTTGCCCGTCCCGGGCCAGCACGTGCACATCCAGCAGCTCGCGGCGACGCCTCCCCTGCGCAACGGGAACGGCGAGGCGCACCCGGCGGCCTAGCTCGCTCGCCGGAAATCCGGCGAGCGACGGCCGGTCCGCTGCGCCCTTCCGCGGCGCATCGCGCGGGCTGGCTCATCGACGGGCCTTGAGGCCGGGGGGCAGATCCTCTACGCCCGGGAGGCCCGGGCGGCGCCCGCGCGGCCGTCGCCCATGGACCTGCAGGAACTGGTACCTTCGTTCGCCACGCTCAAGGCGATGGCCACTGCGGTCGCCCTCCTCATCGCAGGCTGGCTCGGGAGCAAGTGGGCGTACCGGCTCGCCGTCAAGGCGCTGGCCAGGACTCACCTGGATCAAGCGCTGACGCGGTTCCTGGCGTCGATGCTCCGCTACGTCGTGCTCGCGGCGACGTTCATCGCGTCGATGGAGACCGTGGGCATCCACACGACCAGCCTCGTGGCCGTGGTCGCCTCGGCCGGGCTGGCGGTCGGGCTGGCGCTGCAAGGGAGCTTGAGCAACTTCGCGAGCGGCGTGCTCATCCTCTTCTTCAAGCACTTCCAGCTCGGCGACAAGATCGCCATCGGGGACCACACGGGCGTCGTCGAGGACATCGGGCTCTTCAACACCACGCTGGTGTCGACGGACAACGAGAAGATCGTGATCCCGAACGCCTCGGTGACCAACGGCCCGATCGTGAACTACTCGGATCGAGGGCTGCTGCGCGGCGCCGTGACGGTCACCGTGGAGGGCCGGCTGCGCGAGCTCGGGCCGGCGATCGAGGCCCTGGTGCGCGCGGGCAAGCGGGCCGGCGGGGTGGCGCAGGAGCCGGCGCCGACGGTGTTCTTGACCGACATGGAGGATGGGTCGCTCGACCTGACGCTCACCGCCTGGTACCGCGCGGTGGAAGAGGACGGGAGCATGCACAACCTCCGCGTCGCCGTCCTGGAGGAGCTCGAGGGGGCGGGCATCAAGCTGATGAACCGGACGCAGCTCATCCTCCACCAGCGGAGCAAGATGCCGTCCTGATACCGCGCCTTGCGCGCGCGATGGACGCCGAGGGAAACAACGTGGGCTGTCCAGGTGAAGCCCGCATCACCACCGTTTCAAGGACGAGATCGACGTGCTGGGAAAGAAGACGAGAGCGTTGGTTCTGGGGAGCCGGATCCCGCAGGCGTACATCGTCACATCCGGGTTCGGCCGAGAGGGGTTGTTTTCCCTGCTGGAATGCGTTCACCCGTCCTGTCCACGTTGCGCGTGTCCGTGTCCGCGGAGTAAGAGGCGGGGATGAAGCACTGGGAACCGCTCTTCGTGAAGAAGCTCGAGGCGACCGACCTCGGCGATGACCCCGCCCACGATCTGGCGCACTTCACGCGGGTGGTCGCCACGGCCAAGGCCCTCGCGGCGGACGAGGGGGCCAGGCTCGACGTCGTCGTCCCCGCGGCGTGGCTGCACGATCTCGTGAACGTCCCCAAGAACGATCCCAGGCGCTCCCAGGCCTCGCGGCTCTCCGCGGAAGAGGCGCTGGTCTTCCTCCGGAGCATCGAATATCCCGAGGGCCTTCTCCCGGACATCGCCCACGCCATCGAGGCCCACAGCTACAGCGCCGGAATCGAGCCGAGGACGCTCGAGGCCGAGGTGGTTCAGGACGCAGATCGCCTCGATGGCCTGGGGGCGATCGGGATCGCGCGCTGCTTCGCCGTGGGCGGCCTGATGGGCGTGCGGTTCTACGACCCGCAGGACCCGTTCGCCGAGCGAAGACCGTGGAACGATCGCGAGAACGCGATCGATCACTTCCATGTGAAGCTGTTCAAGACCGCCGAGAGCCTCAAGACCGCCGCCGGGCGCCGCGAGGGCGTGCGACGGGCGGAGTTCATGAGACAGTATCTCGATCGCCTCGCGATCGAGATCGGCGGCGAGATCCCCTGAGATCAGCCCGCGCCGGCGATGGTCACGGCGGCCGCCACGGCGACAGGGATGGTGAAGTTGTCATCCATCCGCGACGAGAACAGCCCGCGACGACAACAGCGCGGTGGCGGCCCCGGCCAGGCCGGCGACCGCCAGCACCAGTCGCGTGGCGAGCGCCGCCGGCTGAGCGCTGGCAACTCCGAAGGCCCCGGCGCTCCGGCTACAGGCGGGGCGAGAGGCCGGGCAGCGCCTCACGACGTGGACGGCCCTCGCGTCCTCATGCCGGTACGCACGTCACGTGCTAGATCTGTCGTCTCCTGGAGAGTACGCCCACATGGCCGCCATCACCCTCGACCTTCCAGACGAGCTCGCGGACCGGCTGCGGCCGCTCTCTGACCGTCTGCCCAACATCCTGGAGCTGGGCCTCCGCGAGCTGGATGCCTCGTCCGTGACTTCGTTCTCGGGCGCTTCGGACATCCTGGAGTTCCTCGCCGGCCTGCCCACCCCGGAGGAGGTCCTGGCGCTCCGCCCGACGCCTCAACTCCAGGCACGGACGAGCGAGCTGCTCGAAAAGAACCGGGCCGTGGGACTCTCGTCCGTGGAAGAGGAGGAATGGCAGCGCTATCAGGCCGTCGAGCACCTGGTACGGCTCGCGAAAGCCAAAGCGGCGCTGAAGCTGCAGCAGCGATGAGGCATATCCCGACGGCGCTGCGACGGCTCGTTCATGAGCGAGCCGGAGGCGCGTGCGAGTACTGCCTGTACCCCGAGTCGCTGGCGTTCACGGCGCACGAGATCGATCACATCGTGGCGCAGAAGCACGGCGGCGAGACGACGGAGGCCAATCTGGCGCTTTCGTGTGCGCTCTGCAACAAGTACAAGGGGAGCGATCTCGCCTCGTTCGATCCGGAGACCGGGGAGCTCGCAGCCGTTTTCCATCCACGCCGCCAGCGCTGGCGCGATCACTTCCAGATTGCTGGGAGCTCCATCGCTGGTCTGACGCCGGTGGCTCGGGCGACAGTTCGTCTGTTGCAGCTAAACCATCCGAGCCGGCTCGCCGAGCGCACGATCCTGATCGCGGCCGGACTCATCTCTGTACCGGATCGTTAGCTCGGCGCGGCGCGAGAGCTCAGAGGACTCCCGGCAGCACACCGCATCATGCTGCGGGCGATGATAAAGCTGAGCTCGCTTCCGGGCCAGGCGACTCGAACTCAGCCCGCGCCGGCAATGGTCACGGCGGCCGCCACGGCGACAGGGATGGTGAAGTTGTCATCCATCCGCGACGAGAACAGCTCGGTGGCCGCCCCCGCAAGGCCGGCGACGGCGGCCAGGAGGAGGCGCGAGGAGAGCGACGCCGGGCCGAGCGCCCACATCACGAGCAAGGAGCTCAGCACGCCCGCGGCGAAGAACGCGAGCGTCCCCTCCAGCGAGCGATTGTCGAGCAACCGCGTCCGGCCAAACCGACGGCCGATGAGGGCCGCCGCCGGGTCGGCCACGGCGAGCACCACCACCGCGAGCGACTGGCTCAGCCGGTTGCCGAACAGCGCCAGCAGCAGGAGCGCGGTCACATACCACGTCGACGAGTTCACCCGATAGCGCTCGTGCGGGTGAGCCACGAGCCGGAAGAACCCCATCAGCCGATCGTTCACCCGCTCGCTCACCCGACGGGCGATCTCCATCGACCACGCCGCCGCCGCGAACGCGCCGCTCACCGCGACGAGCCAGCCACGCTCGGGCAAGAGCTGGATCAGCCCGAGCACCGAGAGCCCCGAGGCAACATGCCACAGGCTGCGCGCGTGGTTCGTCGGCCTGACGCTCGGCGGCGCGACGACCACGCCGCGCAGCGTCAGCACCAGCGACTCGTAGGCGGGCTGCACCTCCCGCTGAAACGCGATCCACGCCGCCTTGGGCGAGGGCGTCCTGGTCGGGGTCGCTCGCTCCACCGCGGCGAGCAGCGCGCGAAGGCGCTCGCGGAGCCGCTCGAGCGCGCCAGCCGCGTCGTCGCGCTCGGCCGCGACGACGAGCTCCCGGAGCCGGGACGCCACCCGATCGACCCGGGCGCGGACCTCGGGCTCGTCGCGGAAGGCGAAGACCGCGGGATCAACCTGACGCAAAAGATCGCAGAGCTCTTCGGAGACGAGCTTGGTCTCGAGGTGCAAGGTGTGGATCACGTTCGGTTTTGTGAGGATAGTTCCCGGAGCTCGTTCCGCGTGTCAGCGCTTCGTCATACCCGCTGCCCAGCCGGTGAGCTGGCTCGCGACCCCACAAAGCGCGCGCCGCGACGCACCGCATGAGGCCAGACCGACCCCCGGACGAGCCCGCGCGCGACAGCCGCCCCCGCCACCAACCCGGTGACGCGACCGCCATCGCGCGACGGGTCGGTCCGCCCCGCGCGATCACGTGAAGGCGACGGGCTCAACATGACATTCATGGATTCATGGGGCGCGCCACGAGGCCTCCTTGCGATTTCCATCATGAGCTCGCTTCCGCCCGATTTGCAGCGTGGCGCAGAGCCGACGAGACCGCATGAGAGGCGCCTTACGGGGCGTGTCAGAGCGCGAGACGCCGAGCTTCCCTTGCACGCACACTGTGGCTAGGGTGCCTGGCGTCGCGGATTCGACGGGTGGGCGCGAGGCGCCCCGGGGACGCTGCGCGCGGCCACCTCTGTCTCGCGCGCGTCCGGCCAGGCGTCGTTCCCTCGGAGTCGGAGAATCGAGGAACATGAAGGTTTCAGTTCGGTACACCGCGCTTTCGTTCGCGCTGCTCGCCGGCCCACTCGCCCACGCGCGGGAGCGCCCGAACCACGACGCCTATTACAAGGAACCGGCGGCGCTGCCCGCCGGCGTGGCCCGCGTCGCGCAGGACGATGTGCCGGGCGCCGTCGTCGCCTCGACCGATCCGCAGCGCGGCGTGCCCACCTTCGTGTGGGCGACCTCCCCGGAGCACCGCCCGCCCGCCGCGACGCACAGCTCGGCCGAGGCCGCCGCCCGCTGGTACGTGCAGCGGTACGCGCGCCTCTACAACCTGCCGCAGGCCGCGCTCGACACCGCCGTGGTGCGGCACGTGCACGACACCGGGCGCGGCGGAATCGTCGTGACGCTCGGCCAGGACGTCGACGGAGTCCCCGTCTTCCGCAGCGAGCTCAAGGTGCTCATGAAGCGCGACCTCGCGCTGGTCGCCCTCGCGGGCAACCTGCACGCGTCCGCCGTCGCGCTGCCGCCCGGCGCCGGCTCGCTGCGGGCCGGCTCGAAGCGCAGCCGCGCGTTCTCGCGCGCGCCGGCCCAGGCGGTCGTCCGCGCGGTGCGCGACGCGCACGGCGTCGACATCAAGACGGTCGACCTCCGCGAGCTGCCCGGGGCGAAGGGCGGGTATCGGATGTTCGAACTCGCGGACACCGGGCACGCGCGCTCGCGCCTCGGGAGCCTGCGCTTCACCCAGCCGGCGCGCGTCAAGAAGGTCCTCTTTCCGCTGCCCGACCGCCTCGTGCCCGGCCACTTCGTCGAGCTCATCTCCGGGGACGCCACGAGCACGAGCTCCGAGGCGTATGCGTGGGTGTTCGGGGCCGACGACGGGCGGTATCTCTACCGGGAGAACCTCTCCCACGCCGCCGCGTTCGATTACCGGGTCTGGGCCGAGGAGGGGGGCAAGCACGTCCCGCTCGACGGGCCGCTCGCGGATTTCTCGCCGCACCCGACCGGGCAGCCGAACGGCTTCACCCCGCGGTTCATCGCGCCGAGCCTCATCTCGATCGAGGGCTTCAACACGAGCCCGGACGGCGGCGCCGACCCGTGGCTGCCGGACGACGCGACCTCGACCCGCGGCAACAACGTCGATGCTTACGCGGACCACAGCGCGCCCGACGGGTTCTCCAGCGGCGACACGCGCGCGACGCTCACGGGGCCGCGCGCGTTCGACCACGTCTACGACCCGTCGGCCGAGCCGCTCGCCGATCCCGAGCAGATCATGGCGGCGGTCACCCAGGTCTTCTACGTCACGAACTGGCTCCACGACTGGTACTACGACTCCGGCTTCAACGAGGCCGCCGGCAACGCGCAGCGCGACAACCTCGGCCGGGGCGGCCTCGACGGCGACCCGCTCCTCGCCGAGGCCCAGGACGACGCGCCCGGCGGCAGCCGCGACAACGCGAACATGGACGCGACGTACGACGGCGCGCCGCCGCGCATGCAGATGTACCTGTGGTCGGGGCCGGACCAGCGGTCGCTGAGCGTCACGCCGCAGAACGCCAGCTACGCCTCGAACACGGCCATGTTCGGGCCCCAGCAGTACGAGGTGACCGGCGAGCTCGCCCTCGGCGAGGACGACACCGCGCCCCGGGGCGACGCGTGCGGGCCGCTCACGAGCGACGTGGCTGGCAAGATCGCCCTGGTCGACCGGGGCGGGTGCACCTTCGCCGAGAAGGCGCAGAACGCGCAGGCGGCGGGCGCCGTCGGCCTGCTCATCGCCAACAACCGCGAGAGCGACGGGGCCCCGCGGCTGGCCGGCGAGGCGCCGGACGTGACGACGCCGGCCCAGAGCATCTCGCTGGAGGACGGCCGCGCGCTCCGGGCGGCGCTCGCCGGCGGGGGCGAGCCGCTCACGGTCACGATGACCCGCGAGGTCAGCGTGGAGCGCGACGGCACGATCGACAACACCATCGTGGCGCACGAGTGGGGCCACTACATCCACCTCCGCCTGGTCCCGTGCGGCACGCAGATGTGCGGCGCGCAGAGCGAGGGGTGGGGCGACTTCATCGCGCTGCACATGATGATCCGCGACGGCGACGACCTCGACGGCGTCTACCCGATCTCGGGCTACGGGAGCGCGGCGATGGGCGACATCTACTTCGGCATCCGCCGCGCGCCCTACTCCGTCGATTTCTCGAGGAACGGGCTGACGTTCAGGCACATCTCCGATGACGCGCGCCTCCCCGACCACCCGCTCAGCGTCACGGCGCCCGAGAACTCCGAGGTGCACAACGCCGGCGAGGTCTGGGCGAGCATGCTGTTCGAGGCGTACGTCGCGCTGATCCGGCACGGCGGCGACCTGACCCCGCCGCGGGCGTTCGAGCAGACCCGGCGGCGGATGAGCGACTACGTCGTGGCGGGCATGAAGGTCGCCCCGGCGAACCCGACGTTCACCGAGCAGCGCGACGCGATCCTCGCCGCGGCGCTCGCCAGCGATCACGGCGACTTCCTCGCGCTGGCCGAGGCGTTCGCGCGGCGGGGCGCCGGCACGTGCGCCGCGTCGCCGCGCGCCGACGCGTACGACCTCTCCGGCGTGGTCGAGAGCTTCAAGGTGCAGCCGGAGATCTCGCTGGTCCGCGCGGAGCTCGACGACAGCGCAGGCTCCTGCGACCGCGACGGGCTGCTCGACGCCGAGGAGTCTGGCACCGTCACGATCGAGATCGTCAACCGCGGCACGGCGCCGCTGACCGGGGCGGTGGCCACGGTCGAGGGGCCGGGCGACGGGGTGACGTTCCCGGACGGCGGGCGCGTGTCGTTCGGCGACGTCGCGCCGTTCGCGACCGGGACGGCGAAGGTGGCGGTGAAGCTCGACCGGACCGTCGCGCCGTCCGAGGACCTGAAGCTCCGCCTGACGCTGAAGAGCGCCGAGGCGTGCACGCCGACGCGGGTGGAGGCGCTGGTGCGGCGCGTGAACTACGACGAGGTCCCGGCGTCGTCGGCGGTCGACGGCGTGGAGACGCAGAGCACGACGTGGACCGTCGAGGGTCTCTCCAGCGACCTCGTCTGGTCGCGCGCCGAGGGCGCCGCGTCGAACCGCGTGTGGCGCGGGGTCGACCTCGGGAGCCTGTCCGACGCGACGCTTGTGTCGCCCGCCCTGGAGGTGAGCGAGACCGAGCGCTTCGTGCTGACCTTCGCGCACCGCCACCAGTTCGAGGCGAGCGACGGGCTGTTCTGGGACGGCGCGGTGATCGAGATCAGCGCCGACGGCGGCGAGACGTGGGAGGACCTCGGGCGGTACGCGGACCCGGGCTACAGCGGGAGGATCACCCATGAATCGGGCAATCCGCTGGGCCGGCGGAGGGGGTATGTCGGCGAGAGCCCCTCGTGGCCCGACCTCGACCGGGTGGCTGTCGACCTGGGGACGGCGTTCGCCGGCAAGACGGTGCGGGTACGGTTCCGGGTGGGCACGGACGAGGCCGCGGGCGACACCGGCTGGGAGCTGGACGACATCGGGTTCGCGGGCGTGACCAACAAGCCGTTCGCGACGATCGTCCCCGACACGGCGTCGTGCCAGGGAGGGCCGGCGGCGGACGCCGGCGCGGACCAGACGGTCGCGGTCGGAGAGCTGGTGACGCTCGACGCGTCGGGGAGCTCGGATCCCGAGGAGGACGCGCTGACGTTCTCCTGGACGCAGACGGCGGGGCCGGCGGTCGAGCTGACCGGCGACGGCGCGCGCGCGACCTTCGTGGCGCCCGAGGTGGCGGCGGCGACGACCTTCGCGTTCGAGGTGAAGGTCAGCGACGGGGTGCTGGAGGCGACCGACCAGGTGAGCGTGGTGGTCGATCCGGCGAAGGAGCTGTCGGCCGAGCCTGCCGACGACGCGTGCGGGTGCACGGTTCCCGGGCGCGGCGCGCCGCGCGGGGCGCTCGCGGCGCTCGGCGCGGTGGCGGCCGTCGCGACGCTCGCGAGGCGGCGGCGGAGGGGCGCGTGAAGCGCAGGTAGCGAGCGAGCGGGGTCGGCCGCGCGGGGCAGCCGTGCGGCCCGTCCTTACGCCGGAACCCGGGATCGCCCAACCCGGGTCACGACGGCAGGTCACGACGGCAGCGCGCGGGCAGCCCGGGCGGTGGCCGAGAACGGAGGGCCTGAACGAGGGCCGTCCATGACAGACATCCTGCCCGTTGACGCCTGCTGTGGGCTCCACCAGGGTGGCCGAGAACCATGGCAATCAGTAACAATCCGCCCTCCCTGCCCGTCATGTCCGCCGAACACGCGCTGCAACGGCTGATCGAGGGCAACCAGCGCTTCGTGGACGACATCCGCAGCGAGGAGGTCGTCCTGGGCAAGCGGGCGCGGGCCGCGCTCGTGGGTGGGCAGCGGCCCTTCGCCATCATCCTCTGCTGCTCGGACTCCCGGGCGCCGGCGGAGCTCATCTTCGATCAGGGGCTCGGCGAGCTCTTCGTCATCCGGGTGGCGGGCAACGTGGTCGCGCCCTCGCTGGTCGGCAGCGTGGAGTTCGCCGCCGCCGCCTTCGGGACCCGCCTCGCGGTGGTGATGGGCCACTCGCGCTGCGGCGCCATCGACGCCACGGTGCGCGAGCTGCTCCAGGAGGAGAACGGCGGCCTGCTCACCGACAACATCCGCGATATCGTCGAGCGCTGCCGGACCCCGGTGGAGACGGTGCTGAGCGCCGCCGGCCGCGACGCGCCGAGGGACTTCCTGCTGCGCGAGGCGATGCGCGCCAACGTGCGCAACTCGTGCGATCACCTCCGGCACGGCAGCCGCCTGCTGGAGCGGCTCTGCGCCGAGGAGGGCATGGCGATCGTCGGCGCAGAATACGCGCTCGAGACCGGCCAGGTGACGTTCTTCGACCGCGCGTGAGGCCCGCTCGCGGCGCGTCGGCGGGACGCCGGCGCGCACCGCGCCGCGCGGTTCATCACGGCCGCGCGCGATAGCCCCGGAGTTGGATGCTTGCCTGCGGCGAGATCGAGTGTCGTCGCCGCGGCAAGTTCGAGTGTGGGTGTCGTCGCCGCGGCAAGTTCGAGTGTGGGTGTCGTCGCCGCGCGCCCGTTCGGGCTTGGCGGCGGGCAAACGGTGGTGGAGAGTAGGCCCCGCGCCGTCCTGGGACACGAACCAGCGAGTCCACACGGGCGCGGACCCGAGACCACCTCCCGAGATAGAAAAATACGATGCGAACATCACGAACGAGAACCAAGGCGTTGTGGCGCGCGCCCGCGGCGGCGCTGGCCGCGGCGGCCGTCTCTGCGATCGCCCCGGCCGTGGCGCACGCCCACTTTTCCCTGCTCGAGCCGGCTTGCGCCACGGAGCAGGACCGTCTCGGCAACCCGCAGAAGAGCGCGCCCTGCGGCCAGGCGGATCCCGGGATGCCGGCGGAGCCGACAGGCGCCGTGACCACCTATGTCCAGGGTCAGACGATCACCCTGAGGCTCACGGAGCCCATATTTCACCCGGGCCACTACCGCGTCTCGATCGCGCCCGATCCCGAGTCCCTCCCCCCGGATCCGGCGGTGACCCCCGGCTCCACGCCGTGCGGCTCCACCGTGATCGAGACCGACCCGAAGCTACCCCTCGTGGCAGACGGCCTGCTGGTCCACACCGAGGCGTTCACGGGCGAGCAATCTGTCGAGATCAAGCTCCCCGACGATCTGACCTGCGATAACTGCACCCTGCAGGTCAGTGAGTTCATGTCGAACCACGCGCTCAACAACCCAGGCGGCTGCTTTTACCACCACTGCGCGACGGTCACGATCGTCCCGCGTGAGGGCGGAGGCGCGGGGTCCGGCGGCGCAGGCGGCGGCGCAGGAGGCGGCGGCAGCGCTGCATCGAGCAGCGTGAGCAGCAGCAGCGGCTCCGGCGAGGGCAGCACCGCGTCCGCCGGCGGCAGCGCAGGCGACGGCGGCGCCGCGCCCGCCGGCGATGGCGGGAGCGCCGGGACGGACGCGTCCGACCCCTCCGATTCGTCCGGTTGCGGATGCCGTGTCGGCGCCGCCGAGAGCCCCACCATGGCCGGCATCGCGGGCCTGCTTGCGCTCGGGCTGCTTCGCTGGCGACGACGCCGCTGAGCCTGCGTGGGCGCGCGCGGCGACCGCATCGCGCGCTCCACGTCGACCGGGCAGCGGTTGGCTCGCGGCGGCGCCTGTGCAAGACGTGGCCCATGGCCCTGCGCGCGCTCCGCAAGCTCTCCCTCGTTCCCCTGCTCGTGGCCGCCTGTGCCCGCGAGGCGCCGCCCCCCGCGGCCGCGCCGGCTCCGCCGCCCGCGCCGGCGACCCCGGTGGCCGCGAGCGCCGCGCCTGCTGCGCCCGGCTCGCCCGCGGCGGCCCCGCGGCTCCCCGCCTGGGTGGAGCGCAGCAACGAGCACGCGCAGGTCCTGCTCGACGTTGTCGCCAGGTTCTCGCCGGAGCACGCAGGATCGCTGGGGATCGAGCGCGCGGATCAGGAGATCACCGATCTCTCGCCGGGGGTCGACGCGCGGGAGCGCGCCGCCTACCGCGAGGCGATCGTGGAGCTCCAGAAGCGGCGGGAGTCCGAGAAGGACCCGGCCGTCGCCGAAGATCTGCAGATCATGCTGGACGACGCGGACCGGGCCGTCCGCGGCTCCGAGCTGGAGGAGAAATACCGGGTCACCTACGTGCACGTCACGGGGCTCGTGTTCGAGGGCATCTCGGCCCTGCTCGACGACCGGGTGCCGCCGTCGCGGCGCGCGGCGGCCCTCACGCGGCTCCGGAAATACGCCGGCATGGAGAGCGGCCATGCGCCGATCGCCGAGCGGGCCAGAGCGAGGCTCCTCCAGGAGCTCGGTAAGCCCGGGCTGGTCGCCCCCTCGAAGATGGAGATCGAGCGGCACCTCGCCACGAACGCGCGCGTGCGCGAGGGAATCGGTGAGCTGTTCCGGAAATACGCTATCAGCGGCCATGAAGAGCCGCTCGCGGCGCTGAATCGCCAGCTCGAGGCGTACGACGCGACGCTGCGCGCGGAGGTGCTCCCCAGGGCGCGGACCGACTTCGCATTGCCGCCGCCGCTCTACGCGCACGCGCTGGAGCGGTATGGCGTCGATCTCCCGCCCGCCGAGCTCGTGCCGCTGGCCCACGCCGCCTTCGACGATCTGAAGGCGCAGATGCAGAAGCTCTCTGTGCCGATCGCCAGGGCGCGCAAGCTGCCGAGCGCGGACTACCGCGAGGTGATCCGCGCATTGAAGAAGGAGCAGCTCGTGGGCGAGGCGATCTTGCCGCATTACAAGGAGCGGCTCGCCCAGATCGAGCAGATCATCAGGAAGGAGCGCCTCGTCACGCTGCCCGAGCGGCCCGCGCGCATCCGGCTCGGCACCGCCGCCGAGAGCGCCGAGGTGCCCGCGCCGCACATGCGGCCGCCGCGGCTGCTCGACAACCAGGGGGAAGCGGGGGAGTTCGTGCTGCCGCTCAGCCTCCCCGGGCCCCCTGGATCGCCGGAGGAGCTACGGAAGGTCGACGACTTCACCCATGCGGCGGCGTCGTGGACGCTCACCGCCCACGAGGCGCGCCCCGGGCACGAGCTGCAGTTCGCGTCGATCGTCGAGCGCGGCGTGTCGATCGCGCGGGCCATCTTCGCGATGAACAGCGCCAACGTGGAGGGGTGGGGCCTTTACGCGGAGGCCATCGTGCTCCCGTTCATGCCGCCCGAGGGGCAGCTCGTGTCGCTGCAATACCGCCTGTTGCGGGCGGCGCGCGCCTTCCTGGATCCGGAGCTCCAGGCCGGCAAGATCACGCCTGCGGCGGCGCGCGCCTTCCTGGAGAAGGAGGTGGTGCTGTCGACCCCGTTCGCGCAGTCCGAGGTGGAGCGCTACACGTTCCGCGCGCCGGGACAGGCGACCTCGTACTTCTACGGCTTCACCCGGCTGATGGAGATCCGGGCAGAGGCCGAGTCCCGGATGGGACCGCGCTTCGACGCGCAGCGGTTTCACGATTTCGTGCTCGCCCAGGGGATCTTGCCGCCGAAGCTGCTGCGCAAGGCGGTGATCGAGCGGTTCGTGGCGGCGCAGCCGGCGCTCTGAGCGGGGAAGCGGGGAAGCGAGGAGAAGCGCGCGACACGCCGCGATCCAGCGCGGGATCCCCTTGCGGCTCCCCCCGCCGGCTCCAGTTGCCGTGGAGGGCACGCGGAGGCCGGAGGAGAACACATGGAGACGAGCGGCATGGCGGCGGTGACGCGGCAGCCGGGAGCGCCTGGCAGGGCGGCGGCCTGGCCCGAGAACGAGGCGAGCGAGGCGCGCGCGCAGCGGGTGCCGGAGACACCGGTCGACCGCGGCGGCGCGCTATGGCCTCGCGAGACGTCGGATGCGCCGCGAGAGCCGGTCGACGAGGCTTCGGAGCTGTCGTTTCCGGCGAGCGACCCCCCGTTCTGGGCGCCGGGCTGGCCGTGCTGAGCGGCGGGGCCAGCCGCATTCACCGCTCGTGAGTCGCGGAGTCGTCGAGAGGCACGGCCCGCGCTCCGGCTGACACATCGCGACACCGCCGAGCGCGTCCGCCGGCGGTGCGCGCCGATCACGGCTCCGGAGCGTTCTCCTGGAGCCACCTGCGCGCGCTCTCGGTGGTGAGCTTGAAGTCCGCGGGCACCCTCGACCGCGCAACGACCTCCCCCGCTGCGTCATGCACGGTGAGGATCGCGTGGGGATCGTCCTCGTCAGGGACCACGTCGAGGTCCACCCGCACCCGCGCGCCGCCCTCGGCCGCCGTGGTCACGCTCCGGTGGAGCAGCGCCCGGCGCTGCTGGACGTGCCGCGCCAGCACCTCGTTCGCCGTCTTCACGAGCGTGGCGAAGGCGCTCGCGTCGAGGGGCTTCGGGTTCTTCTTGTCGCGCCCCATCGTCCACGGCCCCACCAGCGAGGGCTCGCTCTGGCCGTCGCACGTCATCTCGACGGCCCACCCGTCATCGTCCTCGTTCTTGATGACCCGCGCCGTCCACCCGTTGCCCCTCCACAGCTTCGGATCCTGGTCCTCGGGACGGATCGACCGCGCCTCCCCTGCCTCGTCCTGCGTCTCGTCCGTCGCGTCGTTCGTCGTGTCCATGGGCGCCCCGGTGTAGCCGCTGGGCGCGCGCCTCGTCCACCCCGTCCGGCGCGCCTCGGTCGTTTCCTGTCAGCCCCCGGCGGCTCCGGGCGTCCGGACAGGCCGCCCGGCGCGCGAGCGCCCCCGCCCCCGCGCAGGTGCCCGCGCCCCGGCGAGGCGACCACGGAGCCCTCGTCACAGCGTCTTCAGGTACTCGATGATCTCCCACCGCTCCGCATCGGTCAGCGCCGGCCCGATCACGCCCTTCCCGCGCGGCCCGTCGCGGTACTCATGCCCGGCGTTCGAGTTGCCGGGCCTGTCCGTCACGAGCTCGAACCCGCCCTGGAACGGCTCGACCCGCGGGCCGACGCGCTTCGGATCGAACTCCGTGCTCCCGAGGTAGAAGCGCTTCGAGCGCCGCTCCGCCGGGAGGAGGAGCTCGTACAGGTTCGGGACAGAGCCGTTGTGGAGGTACGGCGCCGTCGCCCAGATCCCGTTCAGCTCGCGCGCCCTGTACGCGAGCGGCGCGCGCCACCGGTTCGGGCGGTATCCGTCCCACGCGCGCCGCTGCTCCGGCGACAGGCCGTACGCCTCGTACTTCGTCTCTCGGATCGCCCACGTGCCGATCTCCAGCGCCTGCGCCATCCCCAGCGTGCCGAGCCCGAGCGCCCCCAGATCCGCCGTGCGCTCGTTGAAGCTGACGGCGTGCGCCGGATCGGTGCCGATCAGGTCGAGCGGCGACATCGTCGCTCTCCGGAAGCGCTTTCCGTGCTCGTTCGGGCGCGTCAGCCCGGGATCATGGCAGCTCGCGCAGTGCCTCCGGAAGAGGCGCCTGCCGCGGGCCGCCTGCTCCTGGTCGATGCGGCCGAACAGGTGCTCCGGCCAGCGCGGGGCGCGGAGCTTCTCGATCTGTTGCTCGATGAGGTGCAGGTTGTCCACACGGATGCTCGACCGGACTTCCATCCTCGTCCCCTGCGCGTCCGGGATGAGCTGCGTGTGCGTGCCGACGCCCAGCGCCTCCGCGATGTTGCGCGCCATGGGCTGCATGATGGATCCGTTCCATTGCACCCAGTCGTATGTCGTCGCATCCCAGAGATGCGGATAGTCGGCCGGCGCGTTCGTCGCGCGGAGGTTCCTGGGGTCGAGCTGCCCGAACAGCAGGTTGCCAGCGCGCCCGAGCGCGTCCAGCCGGCCGAAGCCCGCCACCGTGGCGTGGGGCCCGCCCACGCCCGCGCTGACCGACTGCAGCCGGACCACCTCCAGCGCCTTCTCCATCTGCCCTCGCAGGGCGCGCACGGAGGCATCATCCACCTGTTCCTCGAGGACCGCCCTGGCGAAGCGATCCAGCTTGTCGGGCGTCTTCAGGGTATGGTCGAGCGCGTTGAAGACGGCGTCCGTGAACGCGACGACATCGATCGCCGCGGGCCCGCCGTCGATCCGGATCTTCGTTCCACGGTAGGAGATCTCGCGGGTATGGCACGTCCCGCACGTGAACCCGACGTACTCCTCGCCGGTCGCGGCGTCGACGTCCCTGGCGAACCCCACGGGGAGGCGCTCCGGGTTGTCCTTCGAGCCTGGATCCTCGATGAATCGATAGCGCGCCATCGCATCGCTCGCGGCGAACCGCTCCGCGCTGTCCTCACGCTCCAGGGCGAGGAACCACCGGAGCGGCAAGAGCCTGGTCCCCTGGGAGGCGCGGTAGAAGATCTGGCGCTCCTCGGCGCCCCATCCCTGGTCGAGGTACACGACGTCGCCCGCGCGCCCGCCGCCCTTGGAGTGCGCGCAGGCAGACGCCGAGATCACCGCGAGCGCGATGGCGCCGATCTGGATTCTCCACATGACCGCCCCCCGAATTGCCAGGCTCACCCGGATCGGCGTGAGCTCCGCCGAACGCGCGCGCCGGTCGCCGACACCGCATGTCGGAATCCGCGAACGGCGCTTTTTCCCGATCGGCTCTCTCGAGCGCGACAAGGCTTCATCCGCGCGCCGCCGCGGAGCCCCCCCGAACAGAGCGCAGCGGCGCGACACCTACCAGGGAGCGTACGACCCTACAAAGCCCAGTCAAGCGCGCGACGGGCGCAGGGCTCGACTCCGGTGCTCCGATGTTGGGGACGTGCGTTGCGCTATCCGCCTCTCGGGATCTCGGTCATCGATGAGGAGCCGGAGACTCTCGGGCTGTCGGTCATCGGTGAGGAGCCGGAGATCGCGACAGCGCGCCGCGGCCACGGTGCCGCCGACCCCGCCGACGCCGCCGCGCGCCGCGGCCGGACCGCGATCGCTGGCCGGGCGCCGCGGAGCTTGCGACACTCCCCCGCATGCTCCTCCCCCGGCGCCCCTTCCTCGCGCTCTGCGCCGCCGCCCTGGCCCCGCGCGCCGCCCTCGCCGACCCCGCCGGCCCCCCGCCGCCCTCTCCCGCCCCTGCCGCGCCCCCCTTCGAGGTGCGCGACCTCCAGGTCCCCGGCGACCGCGCCCTCGGCCGGCGGTTCACGCTGCTCGTCCCGAAGCACCTCGCCCCGGGCGAGCGCGTGCCGCTGCTCGTGCTCCTCCACGGCCTCGGCGAGACCGGCGACGAGCGCCTCGGCGCCTTCGCGTGGCTCGAGCGCTACGGCCTCGGCTCCGCCTACGAGCGGCTCCGCCGCCCGCCGCTGGGCCGCACCGCGCGCCGGAAGGACTGGACCGACGCGCGGCTCGCCGAGGTGAACGCCGCGCTCGCCGCGCAGCCGTTCCGCGGACTCGCGGTCGCGTGTCCGTTCACGCCCAACGTCCACAAGGCGCCGAACTCCGCCGCGGCGCTCGACGGCTACGCGCGCTGGCTCGCAGAGGTGGTCCTGCCGCGCGCCCGCGCCGAGGCGCCCGTGTTCCAGGACGCGGCCCGCACCTCGCTCGACGGCTGCTCGCTCGGCGGCTTCGTCGGGATCGAGGTGTTCCTCCGCCGGCCCGAGCTCTTCGGCGCCTGGGGCGGCGTGCAGTCCGCCATCAGCGCCCACCGCGCCCCCGCCTATGCTGACCGGCTCGCCAGGGCCGTCGCCGCGGTCGGTGCGCGCGACCTCCACCTGCTCACCAGCAAGGGCGACCCGTTCCACGACGCGAACGCCGCCCTCGCCGCGCAGCTCGCGAAGCGCTCGATCCCGCACGCACTCCGCGTCCTGCCGGGCCCGCACGACCAGCCCTGGCTCCGCGAGGCCGGCACGATCGAGATGCTCCTCTTCCACGACCGCCGCCCGCGCTGAACGCGCCCTCCCCGCGCCGACCCGTCGCCTTGCCCCATGGGACACGCACCTCGACGGAACGACCGGTCCTGCCTGAGCGCCTACCCGAGCAGCCCCGCCTCCCGCAGGAACGCCCCCTCGATCGCCGCGTAGTCGGCCTCCACGTCGAGCCGCGCGAGGACCGAGTAGAACCCGAACTGGAGCCGGTTCATGAACACCATGCCCGGCGGGAGCTGCACGAACCCGCTGTCCTTCACCAGGATCTGCTCCTTGATCGCCTTCACGCCCTCGACGAGGCTCGCCACGTAGGCCCGCGAGACGCGGAACGGCGCGCTGAACAGCGGCTCGAAGCAGCGCCGCGTGTACGAAAGCGAGAGCTCCTCGAACCGCCCGCCGCGCGTCCCGAGGATGCGCGCGGCGTGCCGCGCGAACGCCGCCTCGTCCTTGCGGAGCGCGGCGAGGTGCATCCCGCGCCCGTGCTCGAGCCGCGCGCCGTCGAGCGGCTCCACGCAGCCGAAATCGAGGAAGGTGACCCGGCCGTCCGGGTGAAAGAGGTAGTTGCCCGGGTGCGGATCCGCGTTGAACATCCCGCCCACGAGGTTGCCCTTGAACACGAACCGCCAGAGCGCCTCGGCGTACGCGCGCCGGGTGCGCTCGTCGCGCGTCGCCGCCTCTTCCAGGGTGGCGCCGCGCGCGAGCTCGGTGGTGAGCACCCGGCGCGCCGAGCGGGACGCGATGACCTCGGGGATGTGGATCGCCGGATCGCCCCGGTGCACGCCCGCGAAAGTGCGCTGCCGCTCCGCCTCGAGCGCGTAGTCGAGCTCCTCGAGGAAGCGCGCCTTCACCTCCTCGAGCACGCGCCTCGAGTCGAGCTCCCTGGGCGCCACGGCGCCGACCACCGCCTGGATCACGCCGGCGTTCTCGAGGTCGCTCGCGAGCGCCCGGTCGATGCCGGGGTGCTGGACCTTCACGGCGACCTCGCGCCCGTCCGCGAGCGCAGCGCGGTGCACCTGGCCGATGGAGGCGCTCGCGAACGGCGCGTCGTCCCAGGCCGCGAACAGCTCGCCCAGCGGCGCCCCGAGGTCCTCCTCGACGATCGCGCGGATGGCCGCCGGCGACGACGTGGGCGCGGCGGCCCGGAGCGAGCGCAGCGCGGCCTCGTAGGCCTCGCGCTGGGGCTCGGGGACGAAGCCGTCGACGTAGCTCGCCATCTGGCCGACCTTGGCGGCGAGCCCGCGCATCGTGCCGAGCACCTCGGCGACCTGCGCCGCGGCGTTCGCGGCGGCGTCGACTCGCCTCGAGAGCAGGTGCGCCGCCCCCGCGCGGGCGCCGAGGCCCGCGAGGCGGACGAAGCGGTTCAGCCGGCCCTCGGGGACCTTCTTCTCTGTCGTCATCGGCGCAGCCGGGTCGTATAGCATGGCCCGGCCCCATGAAGACGAACGCGGCGCGCATCCTCGACAGCCTCGGTATCCAGTACGAGCTGCGCACCTACGAGGTCGACCCGAGCGACCTCACCGCGAGCACGGTGGCGAGGAAGATCGGCCTGCCGCCGGAGCAGGTGTGGAAGACGCTCGTGGCGCGCGGCGATCGCCACGGCGTCTGCTTCGCGGTGGTGCCGGGCAACGCCCAGCTCGACCTGAAGGCGATGGCGCGGCTCACGGGCGACCGGAAGGTCGACACCGTGCCCTTGAAGGAGGTCCAGCCGCTCACGGGATACGTGCGCGGCGGGGTCACGGCGCTCGGCGCGAAGAAGGCCTATCCCGTCTACGCGGACGAGACGATCGAGCTCTTCGATGTCGTCTCCGTCTCGGCCGGCGTGCGCGGCACGCAGATCCTCGTGTCCCCGGGCGACTACCTGCGCGCGACCAGGGCCACGGTCGGCGCCATCGCCGGGCCCGGCGGCGAGCCGGAGTGACGGCGCCCGCCGCCGGATCGCGGTATGCTCGCGAGGCTCGGCCGCGCGGCCCGAGCGCGGCGGCGGCGACCAAGGATATGACCAGAGCGGCCTGCGACGTGCGCGATCCCATCGAGCTGAGCACCGCGGAGCTGCGGCAGCAGTGCCGGAGCAGCCGCCCGTGGGAGCTCGGGCTCGGCGCGGTCCAGCTCGTCGCGTCGACCGCCGCGGGGGGCGCCGTGCTCGCGGCGGCCGCGGCCTGCATTCCGGGGCTGGTCCAGTGCATCAGCGTGGGCCCGGCGTTCGCGGCGGGGCTCGTGGTCTGGGAGTCGCTCGGGGCGGCCAGGGGGTGGCTGCCGGGCGCGGCGCTCCGGGAGGAGCTCGCGTTCCGCGACTGGCACGCCGGCGTCTCGCCCTGGGTGGGGCCCCGGGCGCTGCGGCGGTGGGCAGCGCGCGCGATGGCGCGGCCGCCGGCGCCGGACTGGCTGCTCGTGCTCGAGGGCATCGCGCCGGCCGGCGGGGGGCGCCGCTGGGTCAAGGTCGAGCTCTCGCTGCCGCCGTCCTCGGCGGCCCCGTTCCGCGCGCAGGCCGCGGGCCACGCGCTCGTCCGGGCCGGCGGGGGCTGCACCGGAGAGCCCCGCGCGCGGCGCCTCGCGCCCGAGGAGCTCGACGACCTCCAGCGGGCGCTCGCTGAGCTGCCGGAGGGGCTCTCGCTGGCCCCCCACACGGCGCCCCGGAACCCGGCGGTGTTCGGCGGCCACTGCGAGCTGCTCGTCGCCAGGAGGGCGCCGTTCGCCGCGGTGCAGCTCACCTGCGCGTTCCCGTCGCTGGGGGCGGCCCCGCGGGCGCCCTCGCTGTCCGTGCTGCGCCGCCTCGCCCATATGGCATGGGAAGAGGGCGAGAGCGGCCCGTCCGTCGGATAAGGCCAGAGGCGCAGCCGGCAGGCGGGGAGCTCGACACGGCGCTTGCGCGGTGACACGAGCGCGCGTGTCCGGGTGATCCCGGCGTTCACTCCGGGTACCGGAGACGTTCTCGCGGCGCGCCGGCGCCCGCCACGCGCCGCGCCCGATCATCGCGCTGACGGCCGGACCGGCGCGCCGCGGGGCGCCTCGCGCATCAGGCGCAGGCCGCCGAGCACGAGCAGGCCGCCGAACGCGAGAAACGCCAGGTCCCAGGCCGTCTGATCCGGCCCTGGACGGACGTGATGAATCTGGAGAAGGTGGTGGTCAATCACCCCCTCGACGAGGTTGAACACCCCCCAGCCCACGGCGGCGGCGCCCGGAAACGCCCTTCCTGGCAGGAGCTCCCCGCCCGAGCGCAGCGCGCTCCAGAGCCTGGTGACTCCTGCCACGGTGAGACCGAATGCAACGACGCTGAATAGCCCGTCGGCGAAGATGTTTCTCCTCACATCGTCGATCGTCGCTCCCGGGTGGCAGCTGAAGCAGATCAAGTGGTGCCACTGGAGGAGCTGATGAAACAGGATGCCATCGATGAGGCCGCCCGCGCCCATGCCGAAGAGCACCCCCGCCGTCTTCACGGCGCGCGGTGTCCTCGCGGGGAAATCGGTCGCGAACGGGCGGGCTGTGCTCATGGGATCCTCCGCAGCGCCGTCATGCGAGCGCCAAACCACGGCACCTGGCCGGTGCGGACGGATGATCTGGCCGGCCGAACGCCGGCCTTCCAGCTTCCAGCCGATGGCCTTGCGGTGGTGCTGCCGACGGTCGTTTCAGCGCGATCGCGCCCCTCTCGACTGGCCAGATCGGGACTGGCACGGCGTTGGCACATGCCCCGGCTCAACCGTTTCGAAGAAATGCTGAAAGGTGTCAGATGGATAATCGAATGAACCCGGAACACGCTGCAGGCACGTCGGAGCCGGAGCACCAGGGTCCCAGGCCGGTCCCCTACACGTACCACGATGGCCGCGAGGACTACCTCCATGTCGGCCGCCAGGGAGGCACGGAAACGGACCAGCCGGAGGCGCTGATCCCTCCCTCCCAGGGGACGTCGTCGCGTGTCCAGACGGCGGCCATGCCGCCGGAAGCGACCGCCCTGCCGCCCGAG
The DNA here is from genome assembly GCF_051474675.1 of Sorangium sp. So ce406. Classification (NCBI taxonomy): domain Bacteria; kingdom Pseudomonadati; phylum Myxococcota; order Polyangiales; family Polyangiaceae; genus Sorangium; species Sorangium sp. So ce406. The sequence continues at coordinate 6,543,753 of NZ_CP150340.1, forward strand.
GCGACCGCCCTGCCGCCCGAGGCGACCGCCCTGCCGCCCGAGGCGATGCCCCGGGCGCCGCGGCCGACGGCTCCCGCACCGGAGCAGCGCCCTCGGCAGGGGACCCCGATGCGCGAGATCGTCACGCGCGGGCTGCGGACCGGCGCCGTGATGACGGCGGCGACGATGTGCACGATGATGGCAGCGTCCACCCTCAAGCGCGGCTCGCCGTGGGCGTCCATGAACGCGATGGCGACGGCGGTCGGGGTCGGGGGGCGCCGCGTGAGCGACCGGTTCGATCCGGTGGTCACCCCTGTCGGCATCGCGGCGCTCGCCGGGGGTCTGCTCGCGTGGGGCATCGGCTACGAGAAGGCGCTCGACGCGGCGGGCAGACGCAGCGACGCGCTCACGGGCGCGCTGTCCGCGTTCAGCGGCTTCCTGCTCGACGAGCTGGTCTTGCCCGACCGGCTCATGAGGAACTTCCATCACAAGATGGGCGTGCTCGGCACCTTCAGCAAGTACGTCGCCCTCGGCGTCGCCAGCGCCGCAGCCCCGCGGCGGTGAGCGCGCGAGGCGCCGGCGCGATACTGCCGGACCCGGGGTGCCGGAGAGCCTGGGAACTCTACACGGCGCGTTCCGGCGGTGGATGGAGACCGGTCGCTGCCCAGTAACGACGAAGCTCGACCATCACGGGTCGATTCATGTGGAGAGCCGCCACCGTCGTGCGTCCGGCCGCCGTGCATCCGGCGAGGAGCGTCGCCCCCTCCCGCCACCGGAAGTGCTCCTGCCATGTGTCGTGGATGGGATGAAACAGCGGAGCGCTCTCTCCGGTGGTCGGGTCGACGGCGTGCGTGCGCGCTGCCTTGTGGCGGCTGCACGTCGGGCAACAAAGGCAGAGGTTGTCGAGCGACGTCGTGCCGCCCGCGGATCGGGGCACGACATGATCGATCTCGAACGTGACGCCCATCAGGCTCTCGGCGCAGCGGCAGAACGCGCACCGGCCAGCATCGCGGGCGAGGATCAGCTTGCGTAGCCGGAGGGCGATCCGGCCCGCGGTCACGCCGCGGCCGTGCGGCGGCGTCCGACCTGGGCGAGCGTGAACGCCGCCCTGGCCTTCAACAGGGCGATGCGGTCGGCCTCGTCCAGCAGCGCGTCGAGCTCCTGCCGCTCGCCCTCGTCGAGCTCACCCCGAGAATTTCTTCGCAGGAGCGCCTTCATCCGTCGCTGGCGCCCGGGAGCGACAACGGAGCTGGACAGCGCGCCGAGCTCCGTCTCGCTCATCCCTCGCAACGCCTCGAGCCCCGGCTGGCCGGACGGCTCGACGGCGGGCGCCCCGGCCTCGCGCAGGAGCGTCTCGGCGAGCTCGGCCTGCGCCTTCCGGGGCAGACGTCGCGCTGCGGCGAGGATCGTCTCCAGCTCCGAAGGGTCCAGCACGCTCATGGGTGCATGCTACCACGCCCCCCGCCCCGGGCGACCCCCAGGAGGCCAGGAGGCAGCTCCGCGCCCCCTCTCTACCCCTGCCCCGCGGGCCTGCGCTCCTCCGGGCTCCGCTCCACGTGCTGCGGCAGCGCCCCCACCGGCTGCGCCTCTTCCGCTTCAGCCGCGCCGCCCTCCGGCTCCGGCGGCTCCTCCTGCGGAGCCGCCGCGCCCGCGGTCGTGACGCTGGGGTCGCGCGGCTCGAGCGAGCCGGCAGGGCCTCCGCGCCCCGACTCCTCGTAGGGACCGCCGCCGAGCGTGCCCGGCGCGCGCAGCTCGGCGTCCTTCGGATGCGGCCCGTCGAGCCGGAAGATCCCCTTCGACTGATCGACCTCGTCGACTCGCCCCTTGCCCTGCGCCTGCGGTTCGGACCGCGCCTTGTCATCGCGCCCCATGGTTTCCCTCCCTCGGCCGACGCGCGCCGTGCATCTCCCGCACACGCGCGCTGCGGTTCGCTGCGTGCACGCGAGGTGCCGGCGCGCGCCGCCCCCGTCCGCCGCCCGCGCTCACGCCGGCCGCGCCGCGTCCGGCCCGCCCGTCGGGGCCTGCACCGCGACCGCCTGCGTGAGCTGCTCCGACGGCGTCCCGGCGGCCATCTGCTGCGCGATGATGAGCTCCCGCGCCTCCTGCCGCAGCCCGGGGAGCCTCGTCGCGAACACCGCCGCCGCGACCACGCAGCAGGCGCCGCCGGAGGCGACCGTCGCGGGCGCGCCGATCCGGTCCGCGAGCCAGCCCGCGAGCAGCGCGCCGAGCGGGGCCATCCCCATGAACATCATCGCGTAGACCGCCATGACGCGGCCGCGCAGCGCGTCTGGCACCATCGCCTGCACGAGCGTGTTCGACCCCGCCATCTGCACCATCATCGAGAAGCCCACGGGCACGAGCAGCGCCGCCGACAGCCAGAACGAGCGCGACAGCGCGAACAGCCCGAGCGCCACCCCGAACCCCGCGCACGCCCCGGCGACCCAGTGGCCCAGGCCCCGCAGCCGCCTGCGGCTCGCGAGGGCCAGCGCGCCGAGCAGCGCGCCCACGCCCGACGCGCCCATCAGGATGCCGAGCCCCTGCGCCCCGCCGCGGAGGATCCGGTCGGCGAAGATCGGCATCAGCACCGCGTACGGCATCGCGGTGACGCTCACGACGCCGAGCAGCAGCAGGAGCGCGCGGACCGCCCGCGTGCGCGCCACGAACCGGAAGCCCTCCGCCGTCCCCGCGAGCGCCGAGGCGCGCGCCGCGACGGGCGGCCGGGGCGGGACGCGCATCGCCAGCAGGCTCCCGATGACCGCGAGGAAGCTCAGCCCGTTCGCGAGGAAGCACCACGCCTCGCCGATCGCGCCGACCAGGATGCCCGCCACCGCCGGCCCGAGGATCCGCGCGCCGTTGAACATCGACGAGTTCAGCGCGATCGCGTTCGCGAGGTCCTCCCGGCCCACCATCTCGACCACGAACGCCTGCCGCGTCGGGATGTCGAAGGCGTTCACCACGCCGAGGAGCACGCTGAACCCGAGGATGTGCGCGACCTCGACGCGCCCGCTCATCGTGAGCGCGGCGAGCCCGAGCGCGAGCACCATCGCGGCCGACTGCGTCGCGACGAGGATGCGGTGGCGGCTCCGCCGGTCGGCCACCGCGCCCCCGATCGGGGCGAGCACGAACACCGGGATCTGCGAGGCGAACCCGACGGTGCCGAGCAGCAGCGACGAGCCCGTGAGGCGGTAGACGAGCCACGACTGCGCCACCGACTGCATCCAGGTGCCGACCAGCGAGACGAGCTGCCCGGAGAAGAAGAGCTGGTAGTTCCGGTGGCGGAGCGCGCGCAGCAGCGCCGGGCGGGAGGCCGCCGGCCGCCCGCGATCGGCGGCCGCGGGGAGCGGCGCCGGTTCAGGTTCAGGCTGACGCATGGCCGCAGTATGGTGCGCCCGGCGCGCGTCGCTATGCCCCGAGCCTCGGGCCGCGGTGGGGCCGGGCTCTGCGGTGGCGCGCGGCTCAGCCGGCGCCCGCGTAGTTCACGGGCCACGCCGCCGAGAGGCTGCCGCCGTCGATGGCGAGGTCCTGGCCGGTGATGAACGACGCCTTGTCGCTGAGGAGGAACGCGACGGTCGCGGCCACCTCCTCGACCTTGCCGACGCGGTTCATCGCGTGGAGCGACGAGGCGAAGGCGCGGCCCGCGGGCTGGTCGAGGTGGAAGTTCGCGATGGATAGCTCCGACTCGATGACGCCGGGGCTCACCACGTTCACGCGGATGCCCTTCTGCGCGTACTCGACCGCGGCGGTGCGCGTCATCGCGACGATACCCGCCTTGGCGGCGCTGTAGGCGGAGAGCCCGGGGTAGAAGCGCGACACGGCCACCGAGGCGCAGTTGACGATGGAGCCCCCGCCGCCCGCGAGCATGGCCTTGAGCTGGTGCTTCATGCACCAGAAGGTGCCGCGAAGGTTGGTGTCCATCACGAGGTCGTAGTCGTCGTTGGTCGTCTCGGTGAGCAGCGCAAAGCTGCCGCAGCCCGCGTTGTTGAAGCTGCCGTCGAGGCGGCCATAGGTGGAGAGCGCGGCGTCCACGAGCGCCTGGACATCGCGCTCGACCCGCATGTCGGCGGTGACCCAGGTGATCTCTCCGCCGCGGTCCTTGACCTCGGCGACGAGCGCGCGCCCCTGCGCCTCGCGCCGCGCGGTCGCGACGACCCTGGCGCCCTCGGCGGCGAGCGCGACGGCCGTCTCCCTGCCGATGCCCGAGCTCGCGCCGGTGACGATGACGACCTTGTCTTTCAAAGCTCCCATGCCGCACATCCTCTCGCGAAGGGATTCAACGCCGCCGTGACCGGCTCCGGCGCCCGAGATGCCGAGATCGAACAACCGTCCTCCCGCGTCTCGAGCGGCGACCTGCCGCGCCGGACAGGGCCGTGACGATGCCAAGGGCGCGACGAAAAGGGAAGCGATTCCGGTGCTCTCCGCGTCGTCAGCGCGCGCCGCCCCGCGTCCGTGTCGATTCATGGCAATTTGCGTTCGTGGCGCTGCGCTGGTGTGAGTCACATGACCTCTGCTTTGGGTCTCGTCTCCCCGGTGGACGGCGGGTATGTTCGCGCCGTCCTGTTCAAGGAGGGACGCGGATGAGAGCGACGTGGCAGCGTACCGGCGCAGTCGAGCTGGGCGGGGTGGGGGCGAAGGGCGGCTCGGCGAGCTGCTTCGTGCGCGGCACGCGGGTCGTGACGCCGCGGGGCTTCCGGCGCATCGAGGATCTCGACGCGGGCGATGAGGTCTTCAGCCTGGATCTCGCGCGGCGCGCGCCGGTCGTGCGCAGGGTGGCGCGGGTGCTCCGCGCGCGGGCGACCGATGTCCTCCACGTCGCCGCGGGGGAGCTGATCGTCGCCGGCGTGACGGCCGAGCATCCCTTCCATGACGCCGAGCGCGGCGCGTGGGTCGCTGCGAGCGCGCTCCGCGAGGGGAGTCGGCTCCTGGCGTGGCTCGGCTCCGCCGATGTCCGCGAGCTCTCCGTCACGGCGCATCGCCCCGCGCCTTCCGCAGGCAGGGTGGATATTTTCAACCTGACGATAGACGGCCCCGAGCGGAACTATCTCGCCGAAGGCCTGCTGGTCCACGACCGATCCGAGGCGTGATCGCCGCCTTTCGCGGCGCGCGCCCCACGTGCGCTGTCCGCCGCTCCCGGGGCGAGCGCGATCTCCCGATCGGTCCCTCCGGATACAAGGTCTCCTCGACGGCGCTCCGGGGTCGGCGCGCGCGCTCGACCGGCCGGGTGGAGTTGGAGTATAGGCGTGCGCTTATGACCCGACCCCGCCTCGTCGCCGGCGCGCTCTTCCTGGCCGGCCACCTCTTTGCGCTCGGTTGCAGCGCTCCCAGGCCGGAGCCCGAGATCGCCTCCTCGGCCTCGCAGAGCGGCTACGCGGAGCGCTATCCGGCCGAGCTGCAGGCCACGGCCACGTCGTTCAGCGATCGCGAGGACATCGCGAAGCGCACCGCCGACCAGTTCCAGGGCTACCCGGACCAGCTCAAGGAGCCGGACTGGAAGGTGGCGGTCGACGTCATCGAGCAGGCGGACGCTGCTGGCCGGAGCTACGACTACGTGGAGCGCGTGCGCGCCGTGGACGGCGCCGTGGCGTTCTTCAACGACAACAAGGAGGACCTCACCCGCAAGGTGAGCGGCGCCGCGCAGTATGTCGTCAAGCAGAAGGGCTGCGACGTCGACGTCACCGGCGCCACCTCCCATGCGCTCGCGGAGGGCGTCGAGCGCCAGCTCGAGAAGTACGTCCGTGACCGCAACGAGGCGCACCGCCGCATCGATCGCCACCGCGCCTCGCTCGGCAAGGAGAACGCCGCGGCGCTCGAGAAGCAGGCCGACGCCGTGAGCTTCACGAGCTACCTCGTGCACATCGACATGGTCGAGCACAAGCTGCGGCTCCGCCGGATGCTCGAGGAGATCGAGTCGATCAAGGCGTCGATCGACGAGGCCGTCGCGGCGGAGCGCGCGTTCCAGTCGTCCGGCAAGCGCACCGACGAGGAGAAGAAGGCCTCGGACGCGCGCATCGCGGAGCTCGGCCGCAGCAAGGCGATGCTCGACTCCTCCGCGACCCAGGCGAAGCAGATCGACGAGACGATGGACGAGCGCATCGCCGCCGCCCAGAAGACCTACCGCGACGCGTTCAACGCCCTCCGCGCCACCCTCCGCAAGAACGCCGGCCTCCCCGCCGAGCCGGGCGACGACTGATCAACGGCAGAGAGACGAACCACAGAGGCACAGAGGGCACAGAGGGGAGAGGAGAGAAAAAAATTCTCCTCTCTCGCCCCTCTGTCCTGTGTGCCCTCTGTGCCTCTGTGGTTCAAATCTCTCTCTCTTCCCCGGCCCCTCACGCCGGCCGGTGCTCCAGCCACCGCTCCGCCATCGCGAGCGTCTTCCGGTTGTCCGGGAGCGTCAAAAACCGCTCCCTCCACACCGGATCGCTGATCTTCCCCGCCCTCTCCAGCAGCCGCTCCCTCGCCGCCGCGATCGCCGCCGCGCAGTCCGCCTCCATCCCGTTCGCCGCCAGCGCCTCCGCGTACACGAGCCGCACCGACGACTCCCCCTCCTCGATCGCCCCGATCGCCGTCAGCATCGAGAACGCCTCCCCCGCCGCCGATAGCCCCTCGTCGAACCGCCCCATCCCGAGCAGCGCCCGCGCGCGCTCCGCCACCGCCGCCGCGCGCAGCGGCGGCGCGCTCTGCAGCACCTCCGCCGCCGTCCGGGCCTCCCGCTCCGCCCCCTCGTAATCGCGCGCGATCAGCGCGATCCGCGCGAGGTACGTGCGCGCGCTCCCCTCCTGGCGCGGATCCCCGAGCCGCTGCGACAGCGCGATCGCCTCCCGCTCGGTCCGCTGCGCCTCGTCGATCCGACCCTGGTAGCCGAGGACGTGCCCCAGGTTGCTCAGCGTCGCCGCCACGAGCTCGTGCAGCCCCATCCCCTCGGCGCTCGCCAGCGCGCTGCGCAGCACCTCCTCCGCGCCCGTGAAATCGCCGAGCTCCGCGTGCATGTAGCCCACGTTCATGCGGACCGCGCAGGCGTTGCCGCGGTCGCCGGCGCGCTCGAACGCCGCGAGCGCCGCCCGGAGCCCCGCCAGGCACGCGCCCGGATCGCCGTTCACCAGGGCCCGCACCGACCGCGCCTCGTGCAGCCGCGCCGCCACCTCGACCTCCCGCTCCGCGAGGTCGGTCCCGTCACCCTCGACCGCCTCGATCAGCGCGTCCGCGAACCCGTAGCGCCCGCCGAACACGAGCAGCAGCGCGCCCTCGCCGAGGCACATGTGCTTCGCCACGAGCGCGCCCTCCGCCGCCGCCTCGGCGGCCTGCGCCACGCCCATCCAGCGCTCCACCCGCTCGAAGCCGCCCAGCTTGCCCGCGGCGACCGCCACCTGCTTGATCGCCGAGAACCACGCCGCCGACCCGGCCTGGAGCCGATCCACCGCCTCGATCCCGCGCTGCTCCGCGAGCGCGAGCTCCCCGCGCCACACGTGCGCCTCGGCCTCGACGAGGCGCAGCGCGCCCAGCGTGTGCGGCGTGGGGCCGCACGCGATCCCGCGCTCGGCCCGCTCGATCGCCGCCGCCAGGTCCTGCGCGCGGAGCGCCTGCTCGGCCGCGCGGCAGTACGCGGACGCCGCCCGCGACAGCTCGCCGCCGCGCTCGAAGTGCTCCGCCAGCGCCATCGCGTCCGCCGCCCCCGCGCGCGAGAGCCAGTCGCCGGCGAGGCGGTGCCCGAGCCGCCTGTCGCCCTCGGTCAGCATCCCGTAGGCCGCCTCCCGGACGATCGCGTGCTGGAAGCTGTACTCGACCTCGCCGGGCAGGCTCCCCTCGCCGCGCCGGGCGATCACCTCGCGCTGCTCGAGCTCGACCAGCTTCGACGCCACCTGCGCCCCGCCCACGAGCGCCGAGACGCCGCCCTGCCAGAACGTCTGGCCGAAGATGCTCGCCGCGCGCAGCGCGCGCCGCGCCTCGATGTCGAGCGCCTCGATGCGCGCCTGCACCATCGCCAGCACCGTCTCGGGCAGGTCGGCGCCCTTGCCGTCGGCGACCGCGCGGAGCTGCTCTTCCAGGTAGAACGCGTTGCCGTCGGCGCGGTCGACGATCATCGCGAGCAGCTCCGGCGCCACGTCCTCGCCGAGCACCTGCCGCACGAGCCGCTCGCTCGCGCGGCGCGGCAGCCCCGAGAGCTGCACCTCGTGCACCCCGCGCCCCGCCCAGAGCTTCGGGAACAGCTCGTGCACCTCGGGCCGGCCGAGCGCGAGCACCATGAGCCGCTGGTCGCCGAGGTTGCGCAGCGCCGAGTCGACCAGCATCACGCTCGGCAGATCGCCCCAGTGCAGGTCCTCGAGCACGAGCAGCACCGGCCTCGCCGAGCACTCCGCCCGCACCAGCTCCTCCCAGGCGAGGCGGATCTGGTCGCTCATCAGCACCGGGCTGCGCCGCGCCGCCATGAGCTGCACGCTGTCGCCGTCAGGGAACGGCACGCCGATGAGCTCGCCGAGGAACGCCGCGGTGCGCGCGGAGTCGCCGCGGCCGTACCGCTCGACGCGCGCGCGGATCTTGTGCTGCCGCGCCTCGAGCGGCTCGCCGTCGAACAGGCCGATCGCGCGCCGGAGCGCCGGGGCGAGCAGCGCGAACGCCGAGCCGGCGCTGATCGGATCGCCGCGCCCGAACCACACCTCGATCTCCTCGCCGCGGTCGCGCAGCCGCCGCAGGAGCTCGGTGCGCAGGCGCGACTTGCCGGCGCCCGCGGGCGCGGTGACGAGCACGGCGCTCGGCGTCGCCTCCTCGACGCAGTGCGAGAACGCGGCCTCGAGGAGCGCGAGCTCGCGGTCGCGCCCGACGCACGGCGTCGGCCTGCCGAGCAGGGGCGGCGTGGTCGCGAGCGCCTCGCGCTCACCGTGGAGGCGGAGGCCGCCCTTGTCGCGCGTGACGTCGAACCGCGAGCCGAGCAGCCCCGCGGTCACCTCGTCCATGCGGACCGCGTCCGCGCCCGCGGGCGCGTGCGCGGGCGGGAGCAGGTGGACCGCGCGGTCGATGAGCTCGCCGACCGGCAGCCGCGACGAGATCTCCGCGCGGCCCGTGACGAGCGCGACCGGCACGCAGCCGAGCAGCGCGTTCAGCGCGAGGGCGCAGCGCGCGGCCTGCGCCGCGAGGTCGGTCGGCGCGCCGCCCGCGGTGAGCACGATGAGCGGCGAGCGGGACTCCAGGATCTCGAGCTCGCCCTGGTACCGCTCGGCGACGGCGATGAGCGCCTTGCTGCGCTCCAGGTCCTCCTCCTGGGAGCGCGTCGCCTCGGCGTCGCCGGTCACGTCGCGCGCGAGCACGATGCACATCATCTTGCGCTCGTTCGTCGTGATCTCGCTGCCGCGCACCGTGTTCATGGGGCGGCTGCTCACGGCGCCCGCGCCGAGCTCGTCGAGCGCGAGGAGCTCCGCCGCCACCGCGTCGCCGTCGCGAGGCCGCGCCTGGGGCGCCTTCGCGAGCATGCGCGCGACGAGGTCGTCGAGCGCCTCGGGGATGTCGCCGCGCAGCTCCCGGAGGCGCGGCGGGTCCTCGAGGATGACCTTGATGAGCACCGAGAGCCCGTCGGCGCCCTGGAACGCCGAGCGCCCGGTGAGGCACTTGAAGAGCACGCAGCCGAGCGAGAAGACGTCGGCGCGGGCGTCGATGACCGGCTCGCTGCGGGCCTGCTCCGGCGCCATGTAGCCCGGGGTGCCGAGCATCGTGCCGGGCATGGTGAGGTGCCGGTCGATGGCGCCGAGGCGCACCACGCCGAAGTCGATGAGGGTGACCGCCTCGACCGCGCCGCCGACGAGCAGCAGGTTGCTCGGCTTGAGGTCGCGGTGGACGAGGCCCGCGCGGTGGATGACGCCGAGCGTGGAGGCGACCGTCGAGGCGAGCGCGACGCTCTCGCTCATCGTGAGCGGCTTGCGCGCGAGGCGCTCGGTCAGCGTCTCGCCCGCGAGCCACTGCATCGCGAGGAACGGCTGCCCCGCGTCGGTCGCGCCGTGCGCGATGTAGCGCACGATGCCCGGGTGCCGCAGCGCGGTGAGCGCCTCGAGCGCCTCGGCCTCGCGCGCGAACCGGACCGCCTCCTGGAGCCCCCGGCGCTGCAGGAGCTTGAGCGCCACCGTCTCGTTCGTGGTCAGATCGACGGCGCGGTAGACGTCGCCCATCCCCCCCGAGCTGGCGAGGCGCTCGATCTGGAAGCGACGGTCGATGACATCTCCCACGCGCATCTCCGCGCCCCGTCTTACCTGAGACCTCGCATGAGCCTGCTTACAACGGTGAGTAAACGAACTCGCCGCCGATCGCCAGCGGCTCCGCCCGGAGCGGCAGCGCGTGAGCGACGCGGCGGCGCGGCCGGGACCGGAGCACGGCCAGATGATGTGAGCTGCACAACACGACGCCCGCGCGCGGCGGCGCGGAGCGGGCGCGCGCTGCGGTGGCGTGGGCCCAGGTGGAGCGGAGCGCGTGGTCGACGCTCGCCCGGCTCGCCCGGCCGCCCGGGTGGGCGCGGGTGGCAGGCGCCGCGCGTCCCGGCGGGCGGGCCCCTCGATGAGGGCGCGATCCGGAGGCAGCGCATTTTCACCACAGTGAGGCATAACGCCCTGGTCATGGGCGGTCGTCACGATAGCTCGTCGCGCTGTCACAGCATTTCGAGTTCCAATGCAATGGCATGTGGCGTGCTGGACTGATGAGCATGAAGACGAAGCTGTCCAAGAAGCAAAAGAGGAAGCTCAGCAAGCTCGGTCGGAAGGTCCTCAAGCCCGTGGCCTCGGTGACGAGCCTCGCTGCGGTGTTCGCGGCCGGATTGTACAGCGGCAAGGCGAGAGGCTATCTGTCCAGCGCTGGCACGACCGTGGCCAGCAAGGTGAAGGGCTGGGCGAGCTCGCTGGGCGTGTCGAAGCTGGCCAATGGCGTCTCGGGGAGAGCTCACCCGGAGGTCGAGCTCGTCCAGTCGTCATGAAGAAGAAGACCCGTCGTGCCCTTCGAAGGGCGGTCAAGGCGGTGTCGACGGCGGCCGCGATGATCGCGGTCGACACGATCGGCGCCGCGGCCGGCAGGCTGCTGAAGGACGCGCTGAAGAAGCGGCGGCGCGAGCGCTGAGCTGCCCTAGGCATCGACGTGCTTCCGCGCGCCGCTCGAGCGCCTCGCGTCGGGCGCTGTCCTGGAGTAGGTTCCGCCCCGCATGGACACCCGAACTTACTTCCAGGGCAAGAGCGTTCTCGTCACCGGCGGTTCGAGCGGCATCGGCCTGTCGTTCGCGCGGCTCGTCGCGGGTTACGGCGCCGCGGTGACGCTGGTCGCGCGCCGCCGCGCCCTCCTCGAGGAGGCGGCCGTGGGCATCCGGCGCGAGCACCCGTCGGCGCGGGTCGACGTCCTCGAGCTCGACATCAGCCGGGCGGAGGACGTCGCGCGGGCGATGGAGTCGCGGCTCGCCGAGCGGCCGATCGATCACCTCGTGAACAACGCGGGGGCCGTGATGCCGGGGCGCTTCCTCGAGCTGCCGATCGACGAGTTCCGGAGCATGATGGACGTGAATTTCTTCGGCGCCGTCCACCTCTGCAAGGCGGTGTTGCCGGCGATGGTGGCGCGCGGCAGCGGCCACGTGCTCAACGTCTCCTCGCTGGCGGGGGTGATCGGCATCTACGGCTACACGCCCTACGCGGCGAGCAAGTTCGCCCTGATCGGCTTCTCGCAGGCGCTGCGCGCGGAGATGTGGCCGCACGGCGTCCGGGTGAGCGTGTGCATGCCGCCCGACACCGACACGCCGCAGCTCGCGTTCGAGAACCAGTACAAGCCCGCGGAGACGAAGGCGATCGCGGGCAACGTGAAGACGCTGGAGCCGGACGCGGTGGCGCGCAGCATGGCCGACGGCATGGCCCGCGGTCGATTCGAGATCTACCCCGACGTCGGCTCGCGCGTGAGCGCGATCGCGCAGGGCGTGCTCCCGGGCGTGGTCCGCTGGGTCTGCGACAGCGCGCAGCGGAAGGCCGGTCCGGCGGCGGGCTGAGCGCAGGGGCGGCCGCGCGGGGCATGGACGTTGCGTGCTCGCGGATTCGAGACGAGGACATTCCAAGGGAGGAACCGATGGAGTCGAGATCTTCGAGCGATGCGCGACCGTTCAACGTCCTGGCGGCGATCGATCTCTCGCCGACGAGCCGCGGCGTGCTCCTCCGCGCGCTGTGGCTGGCGAACGCGGAGGAGACGGGCGGCGAGGTTCATGTGGTGACGGTGGGGGACAGGGACGCCGCGGCGCGGCTCCAGGAGCTCGCGACCAGCGCCGTCAAGGAGTTCGCCGTGCCGTCGCGGCCCGCGCACGTCCAGCGCGTGGTCACGCACCACCTCACGGGCGATCCGGCGCGCGAGATCGTCTGGCTCGCGGCGCACATCGACGCGGATCTGATCGTGATGGGCACGCGCGGGCGCACGGGCGTACAGCGGCTCGTGCTCGGCTCGGTGGCCGAGCACGTCGTGCGGACCGCGGGGTGTCCCGTCTGCGTCGTGCGGGACAAGCACCACGACGAGTCCTGGCGTGTGCCCGAGATCGAGCCGCCCTGCCCGGATTGCCTCGCAGCGCGCAACCAGAGCGGCGGGGCGACCCTCTGGTGCGAGCGGCACCAGAGCCATGTCCACACGCATGTTTATTCCGGCGCCGAGACGACGAGGACGGTTCGCCGGGCGGTGGTGCCCTGGGGGTTCTCGCCCTGAGCTCGCCATCACGGGACGGGTCCTCTCTCGCGCGCGCCGCCCCGGCTCACGCCGCGACGAGCATCCGCTCCCCGTCGCGCCGCGCCGCCGCCCAGGTCTCGTCCCAGGCGGCGTCGGCCTGCGCGCGCCGGAGCTGGCCGAAGGCCTGCGTCTCCTTCCGCTCGCCCTCGACCTCCACGTGATCCCCGGGCGGCGCGGGGGCCGGCCCGGCCATCGCGTCGCCGACCGCCTCCCGCACCTCGCGCCCGCCCTCGGCCAGGCAGTAGGCGAGCACGCGCCATCCGAGCTCGGCGTGCTGCGCCTCGTCGCGCGCGACCTCGCCGAGCGCCGCCCGCACGCCCGCGTCGGACGCCCCCGCGAGCGACCGCCGCGCCCGGGCCGCCGCCGCGCCCTCGCCGAGACAGCCGTCGTGCCACGCCTCGAGCGCCATCCGCACGAGCGCCGCGCGCCGGTCCGCGTCGCGCGCGGGCGGGGGCGGGAGCAGCGCCGGCCTGAGGCGCCACCCCGCGAGCGAGCTCGCGATCTCGCTGCACCGCGCCGCGTGGCGGACCTCATCGCCGAGCGCGGCGAGCGCCCGCGCCACGAGCGACGCGGGCGCGCCGACGGCCGCGAGATCCCGCGCCAGCGCGAGGAACGCCGGGATCGAGCCGCACTCGGCCCGCGCGCTGTCCAGCCACGCGCCCGCGAGCGCGGCCCGGGTCGCTCGATCGAGGCGCGCCGGGCGCATGGCCGCGGGGCCCAGCGCGAGCGCCGGCGGGAGCACGACCCCCTCCGCCGTGCGCAGCGGCCGGCCGTCGATGGGCCTGGACTGGAACCCGAAGGGCGAAAAGAAGCGGAGACCCACGCCAAACGTCCCTTCGGGGGCGAACGGCTCACCCGAGAGCGGGATCACCGCGCGCGCCGAGATATCGAGGCACACCGGGTTGAACAGGGTGTTCACGACACCGAGGTGGAAGCCGTGCTGCCCCGGGAGCTCGTCGCTGATGCGGGTGCGGTACGTCCATCCGAGCTCGCCGTCGATGCTGTGGTCGACATCGACGAAGTCGTCGGAGAGATCGCTCCCGCCGTGGATGCCGGCCGCGAAGCGGCCGGCAGAGAAGTTGAGCCATGTCGCCTGCGCGAACGGACCGAGTCCCATGTTCCCGGCGCCGTACGGTCTGCCGGTGTTCAGGAGGGCCGTCGCGCGGAGATCCGCGCCCAGGCCGAACGCGAGCTGCTGGCCGAACGAGAGCGACATGAAGACCCCGCCGGAGATGGCGTAGGGCTCGTCGGCGCGCGCCTGCCCGGGGAGCGAGACGAGGGCGGCGACGCCGAGGGCAGCGAGCGCGGGCGGGAGCGCGCGTGAACGAGAGGACATGGAACCTCCGAAGCCAAGGAGATGGGCAAAGGATCGATCTCGGCTCCAGTCTACCAGAGGGCGCGAGCCGGCACGACGGCGGTCGATGACAAAAAGCGGCTCTGTCAGGGCGGTAGCGCGCGAGATCCCGGAGCGGCCTGTCCGCCGCCGCGAGCAGCTGACGCCTGCTCTATCTCGAGAGCACCTCGAGGCGCGGCGGCTGCGCGCCTTGCTGATCGAGGTTGTAACGGTCGGCCGTCGCCGTCGAGAGACGGACGCCGAGGGACGAGAACCCCATGCGCAGGGTCGCCACCAGGGAGCTCACGTCCACGGAGACCGTCTGGAAAGACGCGCTGGCCGGCAGCCTGCTGTAGTGCTCGCCCGCATCGAAATCGTCCGGGTTGACGACGCCGTCTGCGGAGTACCAATAGACGTCGATCGACCCCTCGGTCCCCCCCGCATCGATGTTCTGCAGATCGATCGAGAGCTGCACGGAGGTGCTCGTCGGCGGGAGATCGTGAAGGCTGAACTCCGCCACGGTGCGGTCTTCCGTGCCCGATTTGATCGCCAGGAAGCCGAGGAGGAACGGCTCACCGCCGGCGAACTTGCGAATGCCGCGGACGTCGGTCGGGAGGTAGATGAGCGCCTTGCAGTCCTCGCGACAGCGCTCCTCACCGTCGCACAGCTCGCCGGTCGTGACGATGCCGTTACCGCAGCCCGTCGGCGTGCAGTTGCTGTCGCAGCCGTCGTCGTCCTCGCGGTTGTCGTCGTCGCACGCCTCGGCCTTGGTGATGACGCCGTTGCCGCACCCCGTCGGCGTGCAGTTGCTGTCGCAGCCGTCGCCGTCGGTCGGGTCGCCGTCGTCGCAGGTCTCACCGCGCGTGACGACGCCGTTGCCGCACCCGGTGGGCGTGCAGTTGCTGTCGCAGCCGTCGCCGTCTCTGGTGTTGCCGTCGTCGCACGCCTCGGCCTCGCTGACCACGCCGTTACCGCAGCCCGTCGGCGTGCAGTTGCTGTCGCAGCCGTCGCCGTCTCTGGTGTTGCCGTCCTCGCAGACCTCACCCGGATCGACCCGGCCGTCACCGCACTCGCCTTCGGGCTCGGCAGGACCGCCCGTGGAGGCGCCCTCGCCGTCGAACGACCTGACCACGGGATCGCAAGCAGCGCCCGCGACCGCGATGCAGATCAGCTTCCACGCCGCGCCCAAGATCGCACCGTGTCGCACCTGGTTCTCCTTGATGTAGGCTCCGTCGCGCGCGCCACCTCGCGGCGGTGTGCGAGGCGAGGCGTGGGGGCTGCTCGCCGGTGAGGCGATGCTAACGCAGGGCGCTCCGGATGTCACCCGCTGCCGCGGCGCGGAGGAACGACCGTGCGCCGCGCCCAGCGCGAGCGCGCTCAGACCGCCAGCCACGCTCGTCACACCGCACCGCGGGGGAGAAGGAGATGCTCGACAACCGGTGAAATGTCGCCGCTCCAGTCGTGCCGCCGTCTCGGCGTTTTTTCCGTTCGAGCCAGCCTGTGGGCCGTCCTGCGCTGTTGCGCAGAGCACGCAGGCATTCTTCTGTGAAGGGCATCGACACGGGGCTGCGTCCTGCACAGATAGAGCGTGGCGGTGCTCGATATCGAGGCCGGCCAGACGGAAGTCCGCTTCTGGGCTTCAGCGCATGGATGTGTGACATCAGGAGGAACGACCATGGACCGTCTGACAAACCTTGCATCGATTCTTCTCCTCTCGGCGTCTTCCGCGCTCGTGACTGGATGCATGGCGGGCGATGACGAGACCCTGGACGAAGGATCCGCGCAAACAGAGCAAGCGGATACGACGAGCGACGCGGTCGAGGCGACGCAAGACGCCGCGCCGGCCGACGGAGAGGCGGTGGCGGAGAGCTCGCAGGCACTTCATGCCTGCGGCATGGCCTTCAGCACGTGTTATCGGCCCGAGCTCGTCCCCTCGTACACGCCGTACGTCTCCTGGACGGCGATCCCTCGGCTGACCTACACGCTGCACCCCAGCGTCGGCTTCACCACGCAATGGAACCTGATCTACCGGGCGTATTCCCGCCCGGTGACCTGCTTCGTGAATCCTTGCTAGCGCGTCGGTGACCGCCGCGGCGGCGCGAGAAGGGCTCATCGCGCGGAGCCCCGCCCCTCCCAGAGGGAGCGTGAGCGCTGCGGCGCGGCTGCTCAGCCACGATGGATCTGCAGCAATCGGAGCCTCCGGGCGGGCGGCTCACCACCGCCGCCCGCCCGGAGCGCTCAGCCCGCCGCCTGGTCCACCGGTGAGCTGCGGTCCGGTGAGCTACGGCCGTTCCGCATCTCGAGCAACCACGAAGAGATCGACATTATCATATTGCTCATCAGCGCGGAGCTGAGCGCGATGGGGTACAACGAGCAGGAGGAGGTCCTCCTCGACGTCGCGCGGGCCATCGTGCGCTGCCTCGAGCGCGATCCAGCGCGCGCCCCCTGGCGACGTCGCCAGTTCGCTGAGCAGGGCGCCCCCCGCCCATGATCAGGGCCGTCGCCCGGCCATGAAGGTCTCTCGATGCGCTCGCCGGAGCAGGTGGGCCCATGAACGACCCACGTCCCGGTGTACGTGACGCGCCCACGCCCGGCTCTCCTGACATCCAGGCGCGCGTCTGCCGGTCCAGGTTGGAATTGCGCCTGAGGCGCTCAGACGAGGCGCGACATCGTCGGGGTGAGTCGCTAGCATCGCCTCGGGGCATGGCGGTGTCGCGGTCTGGGGGCATCGTCTCGACGCACGCCTGGCTCGGACGAAGCGGGGAGGACTGCCATGAATCAACAGAAGGGTCTCTGGAAGCTCGCGTGTGCGGCGTTCGCCATGCTGTCGATGGCGCTCATCGCAGGCTGCGATCAAGGGGGCGGGGGCGAGGTCGGCAGCAAAGGTGAAGGCAAGAGCAACGACGCCACGGCCAAGGTCGCCAAGCTCGCCTTCGTGACGAGCGGCACCAGCGAATTCTGGAAGATCGCGGGGGCCGGCGTCCACAAGTACGAGCAAGAGGCCAAGATTCAAGTTGACATCAAGGCGCCGCCGAACGGCACGCCAGAGGAGCAGAACCAGATCCTCGAGAGCCTCGCCAGCCAGGGCTACGACGCCGTCGCCGTGACCGTCCTCGCCCCGAACGACCAGGTGACCGTGCTCAACAAGGTCGCCGAGAAGGTCAAGCTCATCACGTTCGACTCCGACGCTCCGAAGTCGAACCGCCTGCTCTACATCGGGACCAACAACTACGAGGCCGGCAAGGTGCTCGGCAACGAGATCGTGAAGCTGCTGCCGAACGGCGGGAAGATGGCGGTCTTCGTCGGGATGTTCGCGGTCGACAACGCGACCCAGCGCCTCAAGGGCATCCAGGACGTGGTCACCGCCCACAACATCCAGATCGTCGACAAGCGCGAGGACAACGCCGATCGCGCCAAGGCGCGCGCCAACGTGGAGGACATCATCAACGCCCACCCGGACCTCGACGTCGCCACCGGCCTCTGGTCGTACAACGGGCCGGCCATCATCTCCGCCGTCGAGGCGCTCGGGAAGAAGGGCAAGGTCGTCCCCGCCGTGTTCGATGAAGAGGACGCGACGCTCAGCGGCATCGAGAACGGCACCGTGGCCTGCACCGTCGTCCAGAAGCCGTTTCAGTTCGGCTACCTGGCGAGCAAGTGGATGCACGACCTCGCGACCAAGGGGGACGCAGCCATGGCCGCCATCCCCCCGAGCAAGATGGTCGATACGGGCGTCGACGTGATCGACAAGGAGAACGTCGCGGCGTTCAAGGCCAGGCTCGCCGAGCTGAAGAAGTAGCCCGTTCCTGCGGGCGGCTCGCGCGAGGCCCTCCCCTCGCCCGGGCCGCCCCACCCCTCTGGATGACGCTCACCGCCGACCCTGCCCCCCACGAGGACGCTCCCCCGCTGCTCGCGATGAGCGGGATCGTCAAGCGCTTCCCCGGGGTCACCGCGCTCGCCGGGGTGTCGCTCTCCCTCCGCGCCGGGGAGGTGCTCGCGCTCGTCGGCGAGAACGGCGCAGGCAAGAGCACGCTCATGAAGATCCTCGGCGGGGCGCTCGCCCCCGACGAGGGGAAGATCCTCATCGACGGCGCGCCGGTCGCGCTGCGCGGGGTGCGCGAGGCCAAGCGGCTCGGCGTCGCGCTGATCCACCAGGAGCTGATGCTCGCGCCGAACCTCGACATCGCCGCGAACGTCTTCCTCGGCAACGAGGGGTCGCGCGGCCTCCTGGCCCCGGTGAAGCGCGACGCGCTGAACGCGCGGGCCGCGGCGCTGATGAAGCGCGTCGGGCTCCCGCTGCCGCCGACCACGCCCGTCTCGGCGCTCACCGCGGGGCAGATGCAGATGGTCGAGATCGCGAAGGCGCTCGCGGAGCGCGCGCGGATCATCGTCATGGACGAGCCGACGTCGTCGCTCACCGCGGGCGAGTCGACGGAGCTCTTCGCGATCGTCCGGAAGCTCCGCGCCGAGGGGATCGGCATCATCTACATCTCTCACCGCATGGAGGAAGTGATGAGCCTCGCCGACCGGATCGCCGTGCTGCGCGACGGCCGCCACGTCGGCGACCTGCCGCGAGCCGCGGCGACGCACGACAAGATCGTCGCCATGATGGTCGGGCGGGAGCTCAGCGGCCGCTACTTCCCCGAGAAGCGCGCGCGCCCGCCGCGCGAGCCGGTGCTCGTCGTGCGCGATCTCGTCGTACCCGGCGCGCCCGCGGGCGTGAGCTTCACCGCGCTGCGCGGGGAGATCCTCGGGTTCGCGGGGCTGGTCGGCTCGGGCCGCACCGAGCTGATGCAGGCGATCTTCGGGGCGACCCGCGCGCTCGGCGGCGCGATGACGCTCGAAGGAGCCCCCTACCTGCCGCGGACGACGCGCGAGGCCATCGACCGCGGTGTGTGCCTCGCCCCCGAGGATCGCAAGCGGCACGGGCTCGTCCTCCCGATGACCCTCGTCGAGAACACGTCGCTGCCGAACCTCGCGCGCTACAGCCGATGGGGACGGCTCCTCCGAGAGGCCGAGCGCCGCGCGGCGCGCGCCGAGGTCGATCGCCTCCGCGTCAGGACGCCGACGCTCGATCAGCGCGCGGTGAACCTCTCCGGCGGCAACCAGCAGAAGGTCGTCCTCGGGAAATGGCTGTCGATGAGCCCCCGCGTCCTCATCCTCGACGAGCCGACCCGCGGCATCGACGTGGGCGCCAAGGCCGAGATCTACCGCCACATGGCCGCGCTGGCCGACGAGGGGATCACCCTGCTCATGGTCAGCTCCGACATGGAGGAGGTGCTCGGCATGAGCGATCGCGTGGTCGTCATGCACGAGCGGCGGATCACGGGCGTGCTCCCGCGCGAGCGGCTCACCGAGCAGCGCCTCGCCTCGCTGATGACCGGGAGAGCGGAAGACGCCGCAGCGGAAGGCGCGGAAGGAGACGTGACGGCATGAGACGTGAGCTGGGCATGAGCCTCGTGCTCGTCCTGATGTGCGCGGGGCTCTACATCTCCAACCCCGATTTCCTCGGCCAGTCGAACGTCGTCAACACCGCGCGGCAGATCTCGATGCTCGGCATCTTCGCCATGGGCATGGGGTTCGTCATCATCAGCGGCGGCATCGATCTGTCGATCGGCTCGGTCATCGGCCTCACGGGCGTCCTCATCGCGAAGATCTCGTCGACCGGCATGGGGTGCCTGGGCTACCCGCTCTGGGTCGGCATCCCGGCGGCGCTCTCCGCCGCGGTGCTGGTGGGGCTCGCGCAGGGGCTCTTGATCACGCGGCTCAAGCTGCAGCCGTTCGTCGTCACGCTCGGCGGCATGCTCCTCGTGCGCGGCGTCTCGCAGACGGTGGCGGAGGGCGGCACGCTGAGCTTCGGCGACTCGCCGTTCCTCGACCTCGCGAACGGCGGGCTCCTGCGCGTCGGCGGCGACGCGCTGATCCCGTACCCGCTCGTCATCTTCCTCGCGGTCCTCGCCGCCGGCGCGTACGTGCTGCATTTCACCGTGCTCGGGCGCTACATGTACGCGCTCGGCGGCAACCGCGAGGCCGCCGAGTACTCGGGCATCGACGTGGGCAAGGTGGAGGTCCTGACCTACGTGATCTCGTCCGCGACCGGCGGCATCGCCGGCGTCTGCTACGCGTCGTACATCGGCCAGATGTCGCAGCTGGTCGGCATGGGCTACGAGCTCTACGCGATCGCCGGCGCCGTGCTCGGGGGCTGCTCGCTGCGCGGCGGCGAGGGCAGCGCGCTCGGGATCCTCATCGGCTCGGCGATCATGCGGGTCATCGACAACGGCATCAACATGTTCCAGGTCCGCTACGTCGACGGCGGCGTGCGGCGCATCTGGCGCCTCGACCCGAACTGGACGTTCATCATCATCGGCACGGTCATCCTCGTGGCGGTCGTCTTCGACCAGGTGGTGCACATCGTCCAGGCGCAGCGGCGCGCGCGGCGCGCCGACGACGCGCGCGCCGCGGCGCCGCGCCCGATCGACGCGCCGCCCACCGCCGACACGGGGTGACGCGGTCGCGGCCCGCCGCGCTCAGCCACGTTCAGCCGCGCCCGCGCGTCCGCGCCAGCGCGTACCGGAAGCCGTGCGCCAGGTTGCTGCGCGTCACCATCGCGCCGATGTCGAGCCCCTCAGCGACCATCATCTGCGCAGCGCCCGGCCGCAGGCCGACGAGCACCGCCTCGGCGCCGAGCAGCGCGGCCGCCTGCGCCGCCCGGGCGAGCTGCGACGCCGCCGCCGCGTCCACGATCGCCATCCCGGTGACGTCGATCAGCACGACCCGCGCCCTCTTCGCGTCGATCTCGCGGAGCATCGACGCGATGAAGTGGCTGGAGCGCTCGGCATCCATGACGCCCACCAGGGGCATCACCAGGATGCCGTCCGCGATCGGCACGACGGGGCTCGAGAGCTCGCGGATCGTCTCGAGCATCGCCGCCTGCTGCTCGTTGGCGCGCTCGAGCTCCGCGCTCCGCTCGGAGATCCGGCGGAAGAGCCGCGCGTTCTCGACGCCGACCGCCACCGTGCCGGCGACGCGGACCAGGAACGACACGTCGTCCCGCCCGCACGCTCCCGCGCGGTCGCTGCTCAGGACGAGGGCGCCGAGCACGCTGCCCCGGGCCTGGAGCGGCAGCGCCACGACCGTGCGCGCGCCGGCGTGGACCGCGGGCAGCGCCGCCTCCGCGCCCGCGTCGCCCTCGTCCGGGTCGATCACGAGCGGGCTCCCCGCCTCGAGCGCGCGGCCCACCAGCGAGCGCGCCGGGACCGTGACCTCGGCCTCGATGACGGCGCGCGACGGCGGCGGGAACCCGATCAGCATGACCTCGGTCGGATCACCGCCGGACGCGCTCCGGCCGGCCAGCTCGTTGTCGACGCGGCGGGACGCCTCGCGCGTGAGGTAGTCGCTCAGCGTCGTGGACCACGGCGTCTGCTCGAGGGTGACGCAATCGACGCCGGTGTGCACGACGCGCGACGGCGGCAGCTCCGCGGCGGTGGGCGCGATCCCCCGCGAGATCATCCGGTGGAGCACCTCGACGCCCAGGAAGCCCATGTCGTACTCGCGCTGGACGATCGTCGCGTGGATCGCGCCCTGCCGGAGCAGGGCGACCGTGCTGGCCATGAGATCGAACCCGACGATCTTGAGATCCCCGCTCCTGCCGAGGGCCCCCGCGGAGAAGCCCCAGGACGGCCCGTTGTCCGCGGCGGCCCCGAACGCGCCGGCGATGTCGGGCCGCGCCTCCAGCGCCGCCGTGGCGAGCCGCGTCCCGGCCGCGAGGTCCCAGTCGCACCCGATCGTCGGCAGCACCGTGATGCTCGACCCGAGCATCGCGGCGCGGAAGCCCTCCACGCGCTCGTGGACGTTCCGCGCGAGGTCCACGGCGCCGAGGGCCGCGACGACGCCGCCGTCCGGGAGCAGCCGCTTCATCATCTCGCCCGCGAGCCTGCCCGACGCCACGTTGTCCGTCCCGATGTAGAGCTGCGCCCGGCTGCCCTGGATCGGCGGCGTGTCGATCACGACGACCGGGATGGACGCCTCCGCCGCCTGTCGAAACGCCTCCTCCGCGTTCTCGGGGTTGCCGGGCGCGATGAGGATGCCGGACACGCGCCGGCGGATCGCCTCGTCGAGCAGGGCGCGCTGGGAGCCCTCGCCGCCGCCGCCGTGGCCGGTCCGGAAGTCCACGGTGATGCCCAGGGGGCGCCCGGCGCTGACGGCGCCGGCGCGGATGTTCTGCCAGTAGGTCGTCGGCTCCGACGACGGCGCCCGGTACACGCGGGCGCGGCGATCGCCGCGCGCCGGCGCCGCGCCGTCCCGGATGCTGTCCTCCTCGAGCGCCCAGAGCTCCACCGCCTTCCATTCCGGATCGAGCTGCACGCTCTTGATGCCGTGGGCGATGGTCTCGATGAGGTCGTGCAGCTCGACCGTCGTCCCCACCGCGCTCATCAGCCGCTCGAACAGGCGGATCTCCTGCGCCGATCTCGCCTTGTCGTCGTAGAGCCTGTTGCGCTCCAGCGCGTCTCCGGCGGCGTCCGCGATGACCTCGATCATGGCGCGGCGCTCGTCGTCCGGGGACGCCAGGGTCGGCTGCTCGACCGCGAGGTACCCCACCGGCGCGCCGCACGCGTGGACGGGCGCGACCAGCACGCCGGCGCCCTCTGGGACGGCGCCGCGCGTCTCGATCGGCGCGGGCAGGAACGCCCGGTACCACGCGCGCGCGGCGACGACGCAGATCCCGCGCGCCGCCTCGGGCGCCGCCTCGGGGACGAGCGCCGCGTCGTCGGTGAGCGCCGCGGCGGCGGGCATGTACGGCGCAGGGTCACGCGGGCGGTCAGCCCCGATGAGCGCCCTGACGACGAAGCGGCGGCCCTCGCGGATCAGCAGGCTGCCGCGCGGCGCGCGAGGAGAGATGGCCATGGCCCGTCGCACGATCTGGTGGAGGACGGCGAGGAGATCGGGCACCTTGAGCATGCGGTTCGTTCCGAGCGGCCACTACCAGGCGTGAAGATGGGTCGCGAGAGCGTACAGCACCGCTCCGTCATCAGGGCTGTTCCCTTCGCACGGACGGCGAGCGGAGCCACCATCGCACAGCGCTCCCGTCGCTCTTCAGGAAATCCGAGATGCGCGATCACGCACCTCCGCGGCCCGGGTCACGGCGTGCAGTAAGCGACCGTGCGCCCACCCTGCTCGGTCGCGGCGCAGCCGGTGTAGCCCGCGGCCCGGCAGTCGATCGCCGCCGGCGTCCCCCCGTCGCAGAACCGGAGGACCGCGCCGTCGCACGCCTCGTCGCTGCCGAGATCGCACGCGCCGCCGACGAGGCCGCAGGAGGCCGCGCCGGCGAGCTGCCCGCTCTGGATGAAGCCGCAGCCCTGGCCTTCCGGCTGCTCGGCGGCGCAGTCGCGGCGCCCCAGCTTGCCGCCCGCGCAGGTCTCGAGCACCGCGCCGTCGCACCGCTGGGAGAAGAAGCCGCACGCCTCGCCCGTGCCCACGCAGCCGAGCGCGCCGCGCTGCTCGTCGTGGCCGCAGGTCTCCCCCGCGATCGTGAAGACCTCGTCCCCCTCACGGCCGTTCACCCGCACCAGGTTGTACTGGCTCGGACAGTGGACCCGGGTCAGGAAGCCGGCGGCGCTGCACTCGATGAGCACGTCCTTGTCCTCGGGATCGCACGCCGACGGCGTGGTGGCGTAGTCGCACGGCTCGGCCCCGCATCCGGCGACGAAGTCGGACATGCAGGAGAGCCCGGCCGCCGCGCAGTCCATCGCGGCGATCGGCGCGCCCAGGTCGTCGCAGAACACCCACGTATCGCCCTCGCACAGGTCGGAGCCGGCCTTCTCGCTGCACGCCGCGGCGAAGCTCCCGGCCGCCGGCGTGCACGCGCGGACGCCGGCGCAGTCGGTCGCCGCGAGCTTGCATTGCATGGCCGCGAGGCCGAGCCGCCTCGGACCGAGGGTCGCCCACGCCCACCGCTCGTCGAGCGCGTGACCCAGGCAAGCATGGAGTCCCACCGGCGTCCCGCCGTCCGCGTCACATGCGTTGATCCGCAAACAGGCCTCGACGCGCGGATCGAGCGCGGCTGGGCCGCCGCCGCTCCCGCCGTCACCCCCGCTCCCCGCTCCCCCGCCGGCGCCGCTGCTCGTGGCGCCGGGGTCTCCGCTGCTCTTGCCGTCGTCCTCGCTGTCGCCGCAACCAAGGAGCGCCAGGCTCAGCAACACCATGCGCGCGCGACGTGAGGCATAGATTACAATCATGGCAAATATTACCACAACAGCCGGATCCTTACCATGCTCACCGGCGACGGCGCGGACGGCGTGTGTCCTGTGCCCACGTCAGCGGCATCGGGATCAACGGACGATTCGAGTTCAACGAGATGAGCGCGAACCATGTCGGAGGGACCGAGTCGGCCGACTGCGCGCTATGGCGGGAGGAACTCACGTGCTTCGCGCGCGCGCCCGCTTCCGGCGACCGCCCGCGGCTCCGCGCCCGGCGCGCGGCGCTCAGGGCGCCTCGCAGGAGACGCGGTGGATCGGCGCCTCGCCCCCCTCGCCGATCGTCACGTAGTCCCATCCGCCGGGCAGCCACGCGATCGCTTCGCCCTGCTCCTCGTCGGCCACCGGCATGTCGCACGGCATTCCCTCCAGCGCCTCCGCCACCGTCTGGTCCGGTGTCATCGGATAGAAGAACACGTGCGTATAGGTGCGGAGCAGCACGCCGGTGCCGTCCGGGTGCACGGCGCCTCCCGTGAAGCTCGGGTCCCCCGTCGGCGCCTCGACCGAGCCCGCCCGGACGAGCGTCGCGGTGGCGCCCGCGGCGGGCCTCGCCGTCAGCTCGTAGACGCCCGCCGTGCCCTTCTTCTTGACCTTCGTCACCACGGTGAACGCCCCGGTGATGGGGTGGACGAGCAGCGTCTCCGAGTTGTCGCTCCCGTCGGGATACGCGAACGGGATCACCTCCGCGGTCAGCGAGCGCGGCGCTCCCTCGAGCGCGTCGGGCTCCCTCACCTCGTAGAGCGCATAGCGATCGCGCTCGCGGTCGTTGTCCCCGATATCGCCGAAGAACAGACAGCTCCCCCCGCCGGCGCTGCACGGGCCCCGCGCGGCGTCCTCCCAGTCGACCGCCGCCGCGCCGGCCACCTCGATCTCCGCGCGCAGCGCGCCGTCGAGCCCGATAGCGAAGAAGCGAGGGCCGTCGCCGGAGTCGTTGTGGAGATAAAGGGCGTCCGGGTGCGCCCCGCCCGCGACCAGGCCCGAGCACTCGTCGAGATCGCCCTTCGGCAGGTCGCCGACCCGCGCGACCGCGCCGCAACGAGGGCAGCCGGAGGTCCGCAGGGGCGCCGGCGAACCCGAGCCCTGGCAGCCCGACACGAGCAACGCCAGCGTAAGGCCGAGCCCCGCTGAGCGCCGCGCCAGCGCTGGCGCTGTAACTGTGCGCGTCGAATGAAATCCGCGGGGAAAGCGCGGGGATCTCGGGGTCTTGCGATGGATTCCGCTTGCGGCGCTCGGCGTTATTTGTGTCATTATCACTGTTGTACAGTAACAATTTTGTGACGCTCGCGGCGATGACGCGAGCATTGCCTTTTGATCCTCGAGGCCCGCGCCGCCGCGGGCCTCGCCTTCACGCTCGAGGAGGGCGGCGTTCTTGGACCTCATCGAACGATACGAGTTCAAGTACCTGGTGCCCGAGCGGCTCGTCCCGGAGATCCGCGCGACGGCCTGCGCGGTCGGCCGGCGGGACCGGTACGCGGACGAGCGCGGCGTGTACCGCATCCGGTCGCTCTACCTCGACACGACCGGGTTCGATCTTTACTGGGCCAACGACCGCGAGCAGCGGGATCGCTTCAAGGTGCGGGTTCGCTCCTACCCCGGGAAGAGCAGCCCGGTCTTCCTCGAGGTGAAGCGCCGCGTCCAGGATGTGATCGTCAAGTCGCGCGCGTCGGTGTCGGCGGACGGCTGGCAAGAGCTGCTCACGAGCGGCAGCCCCGCCGTGCTCGACAAGCTGCCGCCTCACGTGCGGAAGGGCGCGGAGAAGTTCATCACCGCGGTCCACCGCCACGACCTGAAGCCCAGGCTGCTCGTCGACTACGAGCGCGAGGCCTACGAGAGCACGATCGACCGCTACGCGCGCGTGACGTTCGACCGGAAGATCGTGTGCCAGCGCCGGGAGAAGCTGGATCTCGATGTGCCCCTCCGCGGGGGGTGGCGCCCCGTCGACCACCCCGTGCAGACATCGACGTACGAGCCGGTCTGCGTCCTCGAGCTCAAGTTCGAGCGCAGGCCGCCCGCGTGGATGGCGGCGCTCGTGCGGCGCCTCGAGCTCGTGCGGCGCTCGTTCTCCAAGTACTGCTACGGCGTCACCGCGCAGCTCACGCTCCCCGAGGTGCGCTCGGCCCGGCTCGAGGGAGGTCTTCAGCTGTGACGGACTTGCTGGCGACGCTCTCGCACGGCGGGGCCGTCGAGTGGCGCAAGGCGCTCATCTCCCTCCTGGTCGCCTTCGGGCTCACGCAGGGCATCGCCGGCGTGTACATGCTCACGTTCCGCGGCCTCTCGTACTCGCGGACCGTCGTCCAGAGCATGGCCATGGGCAGCATCATCACGTGCACGCTGATGCTCGCCGTCGGCAACAACATCGCGGCGGGCATCGGGATCGCGGGGGGCGTCACGGCGATCCGTTTCCGCACCACGATGCGCGATCCGCGCGACGTCGTGTTCGTCTTCGCGTCGCTCGCGATCGGCATGGCGAGCGGCGCGCAGGCCTACGGCGCGGCGATCGCGGGGGCGGGGATGTTCGCCGGCGCGTCGCTGCTGCTCCAC
Source organism: Sorangium sp. So ce406 (assembly GCF_051474675.1). Classification (NCBI taxonomy): domain Bacteria; kingdom Pseudomonadati; phylum Myxococcota; order Polyangiales; family Polyangiaceae; genus Sorangium; species Sorangium sp. So ce406. The sequence goes on from NZ_CP150340.1 coordinate 6,570,567, forward strand.
GTGACCGGCTACGGATCGCGCAAGCAGCCGGATGGGCTGCTCCGGTTCGTCGCGCCGGCCGGGCAGGCGGGCGCGGACATCTCCAGCGCGATCACGACCATCCTCCGCGATCACTGCCGCAGCTTCTCCCTCGTGACCCTGCGCGAGGCCGCGCAGGGCACCGTCATGGAGCACGCCTACCAGATCAGCGTGCACCACCCCGACCTGCGCGTCCGCCTCGTGACCAGCCTGCAGGGCGTGCCCGGGGTGGAGGACGTGAGCTTGATGCTCCAGGAACCGACGCTGGACCTCTGATGAACATCTCCGGGCGAACTCGATCCGCGATCTCCTCCGCCGTCCCCGCGCTGACGATGGCGGGCACCCTCGGCCTCGCGGCCTGGCTCTACTTCTCCGCGGGGCCGAGCGACGGCATCCTCGCCTTCGCGCAGTCCGACATCGAGGCGATCGCCGCGGTCGAGGTCGGGCGCGTGAGGTCGATCGACGTCGAGATCGGGGCCGAGGTGACGCCGGGTCAGGTGATCGTCGCGCTCGACAGCGGCTCGGTCGACGCGGAGCTCGCGCTGGCGCGCGCCGAGGAGGCGCGCCTCCAGGCGATGATCCCCGCGGAGCTCGCGCGGCTCGAGGAGGAGATCGCGACGAACGTCGAGGGGCTGCAGCGCGATCTCGCGCGGGAGGTCGAAGAGCAGCGCCGCGCGAGCGCCGAGGGCGAGGTGCTGGCCGGCGAGATCTCCCGGGTGAAGCGGATGGTCGAGGACCGGCAGGCGAGCATCGACGACCTCGGCTCGCTCGACGTGCAGCGCGCGGGCGTCGCGGCGGTCGCGCGCGAGAAGCCCCGCACCATCCAGCTCCTGCGCTCGCAGATCGCGGCGGCCGAGGATCGCCGGAGGAAGCTCCGCGAGCAGGCGGGCCCGCAGACGGCGAAGATCGAGGCGGATCTCGCGGTGGCGAGGCGGGAGATCGAGCAGCTCGAGATGCTGCGCTCCCAGACCGTGCTGCGCGCGGCGCACGCCGGGCGCGTCGCCGCGATCCGCAAGCGGCCGGGCGACGTGGCCGTGCCGGGCGATCCGATCGTCGAGATCGTCAGCTCGCGGGGCCGGCTCGTCGCCTGCGTCCCGGAGCGCGCGGCGCTCGACGTCCAGGCGGGCGACGTCGCGAAGGCCTGGGTGCGCGGCCGGAGCGGGGCGCCGCTCACCGGCAGGGCCGTCACGGTCGGCCCGGTGGTGCTCGAGCTGCCGACGCGCTGCTGGGCCTCGCTGAACCTCCCGGCGTGGGGCCGCGACGTCCAGATCGCGCTCGATCACCCGGTCGATCTGCTCGCCGGCCAGGCGTTCGAGGTCACCTTCGAGCGCTCGACGGCGCCCGGCGGCCCGGGCTTGCCCGACGCGCCGGGCTTGCCCGCCGTGCCCGCCGCGCAGGCCGCGCAGGGCGCCCCCGCGGCGTCGGGGTCGCCGGTCGTGCCCGCGACGGCGCAGCGCGCCGGCGCCGAGGCGCTCCGCATGGCGGTCCCGGCCGCGCTGCGGCAGCGGACGCGCTTCGAGCCGTCCGGCGTCCTGCCCCGCCCCGCTGAGGGGCGGTACCTGCTCGTCAGCGACGACACGGGCCACAAGGACGAGGACGACGAGGGCGCGCCCTGGCTGTTCGCGATGTCCGCCGCCGGCGCCGTCGCCCCGGATCCGGTGCCGGTGACCGGCGTGAAGCAGCTCGTCGACATCGAGTCGATCACGGCGGGCGACGGCGGCGACGTGTACCTGCTCTCGTCCCAGGGCTACAGCGCGAAGGGCAAGCGCAAGACGGCGCGCACCGCGCTGCTCCGGCTGAAGCCGGACGGCCGGGGCTTCCGCGTCGACGGCGAGGTGCACCTCGCGGAGCTGCTCGACGCGGCGGGCCCCGCGGTCCTCGCGGGGCTCGGGCTGCCGGGCGGCACGCGCCCGCTCGAGATCGAAGGCATGGCCTACCGGGACGGCGCGCTCTACTTCGGGCTCAAGTCGCCGCTCGACGCGCAGGGCAACGCGCTCGTCTGGAAGCTCGACGCGCCGCGCGCGCTCTTCGAGGCGAAGCGGCTCGAGGGCGCCGGGCTCTCGCTGTGGGCGCGCGCGCGCGTCGACGTCGAGCTCGGCGGCGCGCCCACGCCGGGCGGGATCTCCGATCTGTGCTTCCTCCCGGACGGCTCGCTCGCGATCACGTCGACGCCGTCCACCGCCGACGGCGACGCGGGGGCGCTCTTCCGCGTCCCGCGCCCCCAGGCCGGCGTCCTCTCGCCCCTGCTCGTGCGGCGCTTCCCGGGCCTGAAGCCGGAGGGGGTCTCGCTGTCGCTGTCGTCCGGCAACCTGATCGTCGTGTTCGACACCGGCGCCGAGGTGCCCTCGTTCCTGGAGCTGCCGTGGCAGGGCTGAGCGGCGCTCGGGCGCTGTCCGCGCTGTCGACCCTCGCGTGCCTCTCGCTCGCGGCCTGCGCTGCGCCGGCGCACCTCGAGGCGGGCGACCGCGCGGTCGCGCTGTACCGCGCGGGGAAGGCGGAGGCGAGCGCGCGCGAGGGCGCGGGTCGCGCGGCGGCGCGCGGGGCCGCGCCGCGCGAGCTCACCGCGGACGACGCGGTGGCGATGGCGAAGCAGCGGAGCGGGACGATCGCGGCGATGAGCGCGCGCGAGGTCGCGGCCCGGGCGCGCGTCGACGCCGAGTCGGCGGGCACCTACCGGAACCCGGAGATCCGCATCTCGCAGATCCGCCTCGATCAGTATCTCGACCGCGTGCCGCGCATCAGCGCTGGCGTCCGCGTGCGCCCGCCCAGGCCCGGCGAGGCCGGGGCGACCGCGGACGCCGCGCGCGCGGAGGTGGCCGTCGCGCGCGCAGAGACGCGGACCGCGGAGCTCGAGCTCGAGGCCGAGGTCCGCTGGCTGTTCGACGACGTGCTGCTGATCGACGCCGAGATCGAGGCGCTCGACGCGGCCGCCGCGACGCGCCGGAAGCTCGCGGACGAGCAGCGAGCGCTGGTCGGCGCCGCGCACGGGACGGCCGTCGACGAGGCGATGGCGGCGCTGGCGGCCGCGGTGGCCACGGAGGACAGCGCCGAGCCGCGCGCGCGCCGCCGGGCCGCGCTCGGGGCGCTGCTCGAGCGCGTCGGGCTCGACCCCGACGCGCCGGTGCGCCTCGTGGGCGAGCCGCTCGGGTCGGCGCCGCCCGTCGCGCTCCTGCCCGAGGACGCGCTGATCGAGGCGGCGCTACGGAGCCGCCCTGAGATCGCGCTCGCGGCCGCCGAGGTCGACGCCGCGGACGCGCAGGGCTCGGTCGCGCGCGCGCAGCGCTGGCCGTGGCTCTCGTACATCGAGGTCGGCTACGAGTTCACGCCCGCCACGCGCGACCCGCTCGGCTGGACGTTCGAGGCCGGGATCGAGCTGCCGCTCTTCGACACGCACTCGAGCGCGATCGAGGCCGCGGACGCGGACGCGGTCGCGGCCGAGCGCACGCTCGCCGCGGAGGTCCAGCGGGTCGCGCGGGAGGTGCGTGATCGGCTCCGGGAGGCGCGCGCGGCGGGGGCGCTGGTCGAGGAGTTCAGGGCCCGCGCGCTCCCGGCCGCCGAGCGCGCCGGGGTCGAGGTCGCGCGCGCGCTCGACAGCCGGAAGATCGATGTGCTGGAGGCGTTGAGCCTCGAAGAGCGCCGTGACGCCGCGCGCGTCAAGCTCCTTCGCCTCGTGCGCGACTACCGGACGGCGCTGGCCGAGCTCCGCACCGCGGTGGGCGGGCCCATTTCCGCGTCCGGGCCGGCCGCCCGGCGCTGAGCTTCCGATGGGCCCGGCCCCCGGAGAGGGTGTTCGCGGCGCGGGGTGGGGGCCCCGCCGAACTCGCCTTCGACATGAGTCATCCGGCAAGCCGGATGACTCATGTCGAAGGCTCAGACATCGGCCCATCCCCCACCCCGCGCCGCGAACACCCTCTCCGGGGGCCTACCGTCGTTCGAGGGACTGAGCTGGTAACGAGGGAGGTCCCGAGCGGGGCCTACTGAGCTACCGAGGCTACCTGGGCTGCGCGCGGGGCTTCACGGCCAGGGCTTGGACTTGAAGGTCGCGGAGACGCCTCGATTGTCGGTGGCCGTGAAGACCACCTCCGTGCCGGAGGGGACCTCCTTGCTGATGGCGAACTCGCCCACGCCCCAGTCTGGCTTGGGCTCGAGGGTGTATGTGGTGTCCTTCACCCGTGCGGTAACGCGGGTGATGCTGTACCCCGGCTCGACGACCTTCACCTGGATCCACCACCGGTTGATGCTCGGGGACACGGTGAACTGGAAGCCCGAGGTCGTGCCGCCGCCGCCGCCGCCCGCGCCGCCGCCGCCGCCCGCGCCGCCGCTGCCGCCCGTCCCGCTGCTGCTGCTGCTCGTGCTGCTGCTGCTGCTCGTGCTGCTGCCGCCGCCCGCGCCGCCGCTGCCTTCCAGCATCCTCGCCTTGACCCACTTGCCCGACTCGGTGAGCTGCGAGTCCGGCCAGCTACCGGTGGTGCTGGCGCCGGGGACGAGCGCGGAGGCGGTCTCGTTCTTGTCGAACAGCGACCAGTTGGCCCAGCTGATCTTGTTCGCGTTCAGGAAGTTCATCCAGGTCTGAGACTCGGCGAGGTTGAGCCCGGTGTTCCCCGAGGCGTCGCAGGTGCCGAACTCGGTCACGAACAGGGCCAGGCCCTTGTCCATCGCCGTCCTCGCCTTGGCGCGCAGGCTCTCCTTGTGCGTGTTGGCGTAGAAGTGCAGCGTGTACGCGATGTTCGTGAACCCGGTGATCGGGTCGTTGGCGGCGATGTCCACGTCCTGCGACCAGGTCGGCGTGCCGACGATGATCACGTTGTTCGAGCCCGCGCCGCGGATCGTGCGGATCACGTCGGTCGCGTAGGGCTTGATCGTGCTCCAGGGCTCGCCGTCCGGCTCGTTGTAGATCTCGAACAGGACGTTGGGCTGGCTCCCATAGGTCGTCGCCATTTCCCGGAAGAAGTCCTGGGCCTGCGCCTTGTGATCCTGGGCGCTGTGATCGTGCCAGTCGATGATCACGTAGATGCCCCTGGCGATCGCCGCGTCGACGACGGCCTTCACCCTGTTCTTCTCGGCCGTCGGGTTCGTGAGGTACCCGCCCGACTCGACGCCCATCGCGGCGCGCACGACGGTCGCGCCCCAGTTGTCAGCGATCGAGTTGACGACGCTCGCGTTGTAGAACGCGCCGCCCCACTGGCTCCAGAACAGGCTCATGCCCTTGAGCTGGACCGGTACGTTGTGCTGGTTCCTCAGCTCTTTGCCCACGATCTGGAGCCGGCCGTGCGCGTCCACCGGCCTCGTGCTCGCCGCGAACGCCTCCTCGTCCGTGAGCTCGCTCTCGACCACCTCGCCCTGCCCCGCGTCCTCCGACGATGCCACGCAGCTGCACAGCATGGCCGCCTGCACCGCGGCGACGCACAGCCCGAACCGGAAGCCTGAATCCGCAACCATCCCCCAAAGCAAGCTCTTCATCTCGTCCTCCCAGGGAACGCCAGGAGATCTGGTGAGTCGGAGCAAGACAGTCCCTCGCGCTACGCTCTTCTGGCCTCCACGGGGCCGAGCAGGCCCGGACGCCCGGGACCAGTCAACGGGCCGGTGAGGCCGCAGGTGGCGAGCATCGCGGGAGCCGATCGTAAGGTACCGACTCGCGACCAGTTCCTGGCCAAGTAACGCCGACAACACCCGCAACCCCGGAGACGCCCTCCGGGAGCGGGGAAAGAAGCATATGGAACTAGTAACACACTCCTGTCAGGTCTCGAAACATGATTTTCAACTCCCCATGATGTGCGATCGAGGTGAACTTTTCTCTGGGCATCTCGGACGTCAGGCAGCGCCCCACGGAGGCCCCTGGTGCTCCTACATCGCGTCAGGCGCGACGCGGGACAGACGCTTCTGCTTGTTACGCCTTGCTCCTGGCTCGTTGCCCTTTGCCGGATCGCGCCATGGCGGCGCGCGGCTCCTCCCTGTGGAGCGAGCGCTCGCACCGTGGAGCAGCCCTCCGCGCAACAGTGCCTCTCGCGCGGCGCCACGGCTCACAAATCGGAGTCGACCTCGCTGGGTGGGTCCGTTGGCGTCGCGACTCCACGCTTGATGTGGGCGGGGTCACTCCTGAGCGCGACAAGGCGGCTCCGCCGTCAGGTCGCGCGGCCGCCAGCGGCCGCGATGGCAGGATTGAAAATTTATAGATGGACTCTAGCGCTGGGCGTCTCCCCCGGGCCCGCCACCGGTCCAGCGCAGGTCGGCGAGGATGGGGAGGTGATCCGAGCCGAGCTCCGGGCCGATCCACGCGCGCTCGGTCGTCCAGCCCGGACCGGCGAGCACGTGGTCGATGCGAATGCCGAACCAGCGCGTCCGCTTCGTCGCGCCGAACCCGAGCCCGGCGCGCGAGAACGCGTTCTCGAAGCCCGCCCAGAAGCGGCGGTAAATGGCGCTGTCGACAGGCATGTTGAGATCGCCGACGATGATGACCGGATGAGGCGCCTCGTCGACCCATTGCCTCGCCAGCTCGGACTCCCACGCGCGCAGCGCGATCACCCGGTCGTGCTCCGCGGCTTGCTTCCACAGGCCGTGGATCAGCGCCTCGATCGCGTCGCGGGGCGTCTCCAGGTGCAGGTTGAGCAGGCTGAAGGCGCGCGTCCCGGGGGGCGTGTGCTCGGCTCGCTGCGGCGCATCCTGCGCGCCCGGGGCTGCGGCGGCGCCCGGACCGGGCGAGCCGACCGGCGCGGCAGCGGCCGCGCGGTCCGGCAGCGCGATCGTATAACGGAGGATGGCGCCGTGGCCTCCTGCATTCCACACATCGCGCCGATCCCGGGATTCTACCTCGAGAAGTCGATGCCGGCTCACCAGGCACATCCCACGGTCGACGTGGACGAACCACCCCGGAAAGGCCGCTGTCAGCTCCGGCTCGGGCGTCGCGCACTCCTGCAGCGCGAGCACATCGGGCCGGGTCTCGGCCACGAAGCCCTTGAGTCGATCCATGGTCAGGGGGCGGCTCGCCGTGTTGAACGAGGCGACCCGCAGGTCACCGCGCTCCGCCCCGCCGACGAGGGCCCGGAGCGAGACCGTGAACCCCAGGATGGGCCAGACCACGATCGCGGACGCCAGGGCCGCCAGGACGAGCGCGCGGCGCTGCACGAGCAGCGCGGCGGGCACGATCACGAGCAGAGGCAGCGCGATGACCTGGCGCGGGCCGAACAGGAAGAGCGTCGCTGGCCACCACCGGTCACCCAGGCGGGGCAGGGCGAGCCAGACCGCGGCGACCCCGAGGAGGTAGAGCGCGGCGCTCGCGAGCACGACGGCCCGCAGCCGGCGCCAGCGCGGCGCCGGGCGCCCGACAGCAGGCCCTCGCGAAGCGGATGACGCTTCCCTGGATTGGTCGCTTTGCCGCATCGATGTCGTTCCGTGCGCGAGCAGACGTGAGCGCGCGAGAGCGCTCCGCTAACCCCGCTTCCGGGTGGGCTGGGTTCGCTGCACCGGCGCTGCCTTCTTCCCCGGTGCTGCGGGCTTCACCAGCGGCGCCTTCTTGACGGCCGTCCCCTTCTTCTCCGCCGCGGCCCTCACTCCTCCCTTGCTCACCTCGGCGCGCTTGGCCGCGCCCTTCTTCCCCGCCGCCGCGGCCTTCGCCGCCACGCCATTTGCCGCGCCCTTCTTCCCCGCCGTCGCGGCCTTCGCCGCGCCTTTCTTCTCCACCGCCGCGACCTTCGCCGCGCCTTTCTTCTCCACCGCCGCGACCTTCGCCGCGCCTTTCTTCTCCACCGCCGCGACCTTCGCCGCGCCTTTCTTCTCCACCGCCGCGACCTTCGCCGCGCCTTTCTTCTCCACCGCCGCGACCTTCGCCGCGCCTTTCTTCTCCACCGCCGCGACCTTCGCCGCGCCTTTCTTCCCAGCCGCCGCCTTCGCCGCCCCCTTCTTCCCAGCCGCCGCCTTCGCCGCCCCCTTCTTCCCAGCCGCCGCCTTCGCCGCCCCCTTCTTCCCAGCTGCCGCCTTCGCCCCCTTCTTCCCAGCCGCCGCCTTCGCCGCGCCTGTCTTCTCCGCCGCCGAGGCCTTCTTCCCCGCCCCCGCGGCCGCGCCGCCCAGCGACTGCAGCGCTCGCTTCGGCGCCACCGCGCGATAGCTCTCCTCGATCCACTCGAGCAGCATCCCCTCGGGTACCTTGTCCTTCGGGCCGAAGCGCGCTGTCACCCACCCGCTCTTGCCGAGGTTGTACCCGGTCGGCTCCGCGAACGGCAGCATGAGCGCGGCCTCGCCCGACTCGGGGAGCTTGGCGGTCACCGTGAGCTTCCCCTCGTGGGTGTTGAGGAAGACGAAGATCTTCCCGCGCACCTTGGCGACGCGGTCGCCCCAGGGAAACTCCTCCACCGCCTCGGGGTAGGCCAGCACGGCGTTGCGCAGCCTCGCAAGGATGGGCGTGAACCTCGCGTCGTCCTTCGTCGTCGTCATGCGGCGAGCCTAGAGCGCTCGCCGGATCCCGTAAAGCCGGAGCCGCGCGCCGCCTCGGACGCCGAGCGGCTCGATCCCGAACGTCTCCTTCACGTCCGCCGAGCCCCGCTGCTTCCCCCACCAGGACGTCCTCACCGATCATCCCCTTCCAGCCGCCGCCCCTGAGGTCCGCGCGAAGGGACCGCATCTCGTCACTCGTGGATCCGGAGCGGCTCCACGATCCCGAGGCCCGCCACCTCGGCAGGTGCGGTGCTCCCTGGAATACTCACCCAGCGTGAGGCGGGAAGAACGAATATCGTCCCCCGCGCGCCCGCGTCGCGGAGCACGGCGGACAGCCGATCCATCGTGGCCAACTACGCCGTCCGTGCGTTCTCCAGCGCCGCAGCCTCTGCCGCTTCACCGTCGCGCGCATCGCTCGACCGCGCGCAACCCGCCCGGCTGCCGCGGAGGGAACAGCCTTGACAGTATCTGCACGACGCGCTTACGTGCGTGTCGATTCGCCCGCCCGTTCCGGAAGGAGGCCGAAGCGGCCAGCGGAGCATACGATGCGAGGCGAGCTGAGCATGGCTGAGGACGATACACCCCGGGACGTTCTGCAGCGCGACAACGAGACCCTGAGAGCGCAGAACGAGCAGCTCCGCCGCGAGCTCGCCGAGCTGCGGCAGGCGCTCGCGCGGCGTGAGCCTGATCCCAGCTCGCTGCCTGGATCGCCGCAGCGCGCCGCGTGCCCCGACGCCGACGGGGAGCAGCGCCGGGAGCACGCGATGCGCCAGGCCGTCGACCTGCTCCGCGCGGTCGTCGAGGCCGCGCCCATGATGTTCTTCGTCAAGGACACCGAGGGACGCTACATCCTGGCCAACGGGTACTTCCTGCGCTGGACAGGCCTCACGTGGGACCAGGTCGCCGGGAAGGCGGATCACGAGCTCTTCCCGAGAGAGCGCGCGGATGCGTTCCTCGCCTCCGATTCCGAGGCCTTGACCACGGGCCGCACGATCGAGTGGGAGGAGAGCGCCGCCCTGCCTGACGGGCAGCTCCGCCACTTCGCCGTGATCAAGTTCGCGATCAGGGACGCGAACGGGGAGCTCCAGGGCATCTGCGGCATCTCGACCGACATCAGCAGCTCCAGGCGAGCCGAGGAGGAGAACCGGCTGCTCCAGGCCGAGATCATCCGCGCCCAGGAGATGAGCCTGCGCGCCCTCTCCACGCCGCTCATGCCGATCGCGAAGGGCGTCATCGTCATGCCGCTGATCGGCAACGTCGACCAGCGCCGCGCGCAGCGCGTCCTGGAGACGCTGCTCACCGGCATCGTCACCCATGAGGCAGGGAAGGTGATCCTCGACATCACCGGCGTGCCCGTCGTGGACACCGAGGTCGCGAACGCGCTGCTCAGGACGGCCCAGGCGGTGAAGCTGCTCGGCGCGACCGTGATCCTCACGGGCATCCAGCCGAAGATCGCCCAGACGCTGGTCGACCTCGGCGCCGATCTCTCCAGCATCGTCACGCGGGCGACGCTGGAGAGCGGCATCGCTCACGTGCTCGATCGCTGACTTTCCCGGAGCCATCCTGTAGGGTGGCCCTCACAGGAGCCGCCCATGTTTCCGCTCGAGAACCGTGTTCAGGAGTACGCCTGGGGCTCGCGAGAGGCCATCGCGACGCTGCTCGGACAGGGCCCCTCCGATAAGCCGCAAGCGGAGCTCTGGATGGGAGCCCACCCGGCGGCCTCGTCGAGCATCGAGCTCGACGGCAACCGAGAGCGCCTCATCGACGCCATCGCCCGCAGCGCGGACGCCTTTCTGGGCGGGCCCACGGTCGATCGCTTCGGCGCGCGGCTCCCCTTCCTGCTCAAGGTGCTCGCGGCCGACCAGCCCCTGTCGCTGCAGGCGCACCCGGACGAGGCGCAGGCGCGGCGCGGGTTCGACGCGGAGAACGCGGCCGCCATTCCCATCGACGCCCCCGAGCGCACCTACCGCGACCCGCATCACAAGCCCGAGCTCATCTGCGCGCTCACCCCGTTCGACGCGCTCTGCGGCTTCCGTCCGGCCGCCGCCCTGCCGGAGGTCTTCGCGCTCCTCTCCGGAGGTCCGGCCGACGCGCTCGTCCCGCGCGGCGCCGCGCCGGTCGACGCGGCCGCCGTCGCGCGGCTGTTCCAGGGCCTCCTCGCCCTCGGCCCGGCGGCGCGGCGGGAGGTCGTCTCGTCGGTCGTCGAGGCGTGCCGGGCGCGCGCGCAGGCGAGCGGCTGGCTCGCGCGGGCCTGCGGCTGGGCGCTCCGCCTGCACGAGCTCTACCCGGGCGACATCGGCGTCGTGATCGCGCTCCTGCTCAACGACGTTCACCTCGAGCCGGGCGAGGCGCTGTACCTGCCGCCGCGCCGGCTGCACGCCTATGTGCACGGGGTCGGCATCGAGATCATGGCGAGCTCCGACAACGTGCTCCGCGGCGGGCTCACGCCGAAGCACGTCGACGTCGACGAGCTCGTGCGCGTCCTCGACTTCTCTCCGTGGCGCGTCGAGCCCGTCGCGCCGCGCCGGGTCGGCGCAGAGCTGTTCTACGACACCCCCGCGCCGGAGTTCCTGCTCTCCCGCATCGAGCTCGACGCCGCGTCGACCTGGAGGGCCGTCGACCGGCGCGGCCCGGAGATCGTGCTGTGCACCCGCGGACGGGCGTCGCTGACCGACGCGCGCGGCGTCGCCCGCGATCTCCGCCAGGGCGGATCCATCTTCGTCCCGTTCGCCTCGGGGAGCTACGCCATCGAGGGAGAGGGCCAGTTCTTCCGCGCCGCCGTGGGCCTCTGAGGCGGAGCCGCGCGACGCCCGCAGGACACGTTTCCCTGCCTCTGCCCATGAGAACAGACCATCACAGAGCGCAGTTCCATCCCTCTTTCTCTTCTCCCCTCTGTGCCCTCTGTGCCTCTGTGGTTGATTCTCTTCCTCTTCTCACCCCACGGAGCCGCGCCGTCGCAACGCACTACCCGAGGGCGTCCTCGATCCGGACGCGCACGAGGCGCACGCCGGAGGGCAGCCGGAGCAGCGTGTCGCACCACGCCGAGCCCGCGAAGCGATAGCGTATCTGCACGCCGAGCGCCGTCCCGTCGCCGAGCGCCCGACGAGCGACGGCGAGCTCGTCGCCCCCGCTCCCGGCCCGCGGGAGGTCTCCGGCCCTGGCCGTCGCGCCCGCCTTGAGCGACACCGAGACGCGCTCCGCGGCCGCCGCGATGTCGAGGAAGAGCTGATCGAGGGTCGCCTCATCGAGCACCGCCTCCTGCAAGGGCGGCAGCGGGATCTCGGGACCGATCTCCGTCTCAAGCATGGCGCATAGCTCCCTGCGGTAAGGCGCGCGGAACGACGGAGAAGGCGCGCACCGGCGCGGGACAGACCTCGACGCAGCGGCCGCAGCCGGTGCACCTCTCCTCATCGAGCCTCGGTCGCCCGAGCTCCATCACCAGCGCGCCCTCGGCCGGACAGCGCTCCACGCACACCGCGCAGAACGACTCGAGCGCGATGCAGGCGTGCGGCAAGAGCCGCGGGACAGCGGCGGGCGGCAGCGCGCACCCCGCCCCTCCCCGTCGTGACGACGGCGCGGGCGCGTCGGCGGGCGCGGTGATCCCGAAGGTGGGAATCGTCTCCCCGGTGATCGCCCCGGAGCCCGCCCGCTGCGCATAGAACGCGTCGAGCGAGAAGGCCGCCGCCGACGCAACGGCCGCCGCCGGCGCAACGGCCGCCGTCGGCGGCGCCTCGGCGCTCGGCGAGAAGATCCGGAACAGATCCCGCCGGCGCATCCTCGGCCGCTCGGCGATCATGGCCTGTCCGCTCCCGCGCTCGGCGGAGGCCACGCCGAGAGAGGCGTCGGCGCGCGCTGATCCAGCTCGGCCGAGGGAGCATGGCACTGCGTGCAGCTCTGCCGGTAGGGGTGGGTCGAGCGCATGCCGAGCGCGCCGTGGACACCGTGGCAGCTCGCGCACTCCGAGCGCATCAGCGTCGGGTGCGGGATCGTCGGCGGCGCGCCCTCGTAGGCGCGCGCGCCTCGCCGCGGCGAGGCCAGGCCCGCGAAGCTGTTGTCGGGCGCCGGCGGCGTCGCCGCGAGCGGCCTCGGGTCATCGCCGACCACATGGCACTGCGTGCAGCTCTCGTACCGCCGGTGGCTCATCCTGGGCGCGGTGAGGTTCGCGACGCGCAGCCCGCTCTCGTGGCACGACAGGCAATCCGGGGCGCCGAGCTGCTCGATGCGATGCGGTATCGTCGGCGGCGCGCCATCATAGGCGCGGCGGGTGGCGCGCCGATCGAGCGCCGCGTCGCGGTCGGCCTCCGACTGCTCCACCGGCGCGTAAAGGCCGTCGTGCGCCGCCTCCAGCCGGGCGAAGGCGCCCTCGTACATGCCCGCGTTCGGGCCGTGCGCGCGCTCCCGCATGTCGGCATAGCTGCGCGCCTCGACGCTCGCGGCGGGCGGCGGCGAATCGCCGCGCAGCGCCGCCACCCCCTGATCCGTGCCGCGGACCCCCGAGAAGAAGCCCACCGCCGTCACGGCGACGACGGCCGCCAGGCCGACGTGCAGGCTGCGGGCGCTCGTCATCGCGCCTCTCCCTTCCTGCCCTGCGGCTTGCGCCGGATCCGGACCGCGCACTTCTTGTAGTCCGGCTGCTTCGAGAGCGGATCGTGCGCCTCCAGCGTCGCGCGGTTCACCATGACCGTCTCATCGAAGAAGGGTACGAACACCGTGCCGGGCGGGGGCGCGCCACGCCCCTCGATCCAGACCGGCAGCTCGAGCGCGCCGCGCCGGCTCTCCAGGATCACGACGTCGCCGTCGCCGACCCCGAGCTTCCGCGCGTCCTCGCGGTTCATCTCCAGGTACGACTGCGGCATCGCCCGCTGGAGCTGGGGTATCCTCATGGTGAGCGAGCCCGTGTGCCAGTGCTCGAGCACGCGGCCCGTGCACAGCCAGAAGGGATAGTCGGCGTCGGGCGACTCGGGCGGCGGCTCGTAGGGGTGAAACCAGATGAGCGCCCGGTCGTCCCTGGTCACCGAGTGATAGAACTGGATCTCGTCCTTCGTGGCATAGGGATCGTCGAACCGCGAGAAGCGAAACCGCGTCTCCCGCCACGAGCCGTCGGGCAGCTCGACCACGGGCCAGCGCAGGCCCCGCGCCTTCACGTACTCGCGGTACGGCGCGAGATCCTTGTGCTTGTAGCGGGTGAACTTGCGGTACTCCTCGAAGAGGTGCTCGTCGACGTTGACGTCGTGATAGTGCCTGTAGTCCCAGACCGGCACCTCCTTGCCGTCCTTCCGGATGTCGAACAGGAAACGCCCGTCCCTGTCCTTCATCCCGGCGAAGCCCATGTCGTGGAGCTTGCGCGCCACGGCGATGATCTGCCATCCATCGGCCCGCGCCTCGCCGGGCGGATCGACCATCTTGAACCACTGCTGTGTGCGCCGCTCGGAGTTGCCGAACATCCCGTTCTTCTCGACCCACATGGCCGAGGGCAGGACGAGATCCGCGGCGCGCACCGTGGCCGTCGGGTAGACGTCGGACACGATGAGGAACTTGCCGGGGATCTTGCGGCTCGCGTCGAAGAGCTCGTTCGTGTTCGGCAGCGACTGGCCTGGATTGGTCACCATCACCCAGATGGTGTCGATGTCGCCTCCCTGCTCCTTCGGCGTCGAGAAGCGCTTCCACAGGTCGACCGTGTGGTAGCCGGGCTTCGGGTTGATCCGCCCCTCGGGCAGGTTCCAGAGGTGCTCCGCCTTCTGCCGGTGCTCGCCGTTCGTGACGACGAGGCCGCCAGGGAGCCCGTGGGCGAGGGTGCCGACCTCGCGCACCGTGCCGCAGGCCGACGGCTGGCCGGTCAGGCTGGTCGGAGCGTCGCCGGGCTTGCCGAAATGGCCGCTGAGCAGGTGAACGCCGTGCACCAGATCGTTGATCGCCGTGCCGCGGGTGTGCTGGTTCATCCCCATGCACCAGAGGCTCGTGATCCGCAGGTCGCGGCGCCCGAAGAGATCCGCCAGCATCCGGATGTCCTTCGCGGCGACCCCCGAGATCGCCTCCACCCGCTCCGGCGTGTACTCGGCGAGCGCCTTCCTGTACTCCTCGAAGCTCATCGGCCGCCCGTCGAGGGTCGCCGGCTCGGTCCGCTGGCGGAAGTTGCAGAATTTCTCGACGAACGTCCGGTCGAACGTCCCGCGCTCGACGAGCAGGTGCGCGATGCCGTTCGCGATCGCAAGATCGGTGTTCGGCTTGAAATAGAGCGTGTGCTGGCAGAACGCCGAGGTGCGCGTGCGCCGCGTCGTGAGATCGATGAGGAGCACCTGCTCGCCGCGCGAGCGCCGGTCGACGACGCGCGAGAAGAGCACGGGGTGCATCTCGGCGGGGTTGTTGCCCCACATGATCAGGACATCGCACCTGTCCAGGTCCTCGTAGCAGCCGGCCGGCTCGTCCACGCCGTAGGTCGAGAGGAAGCCCGTCACCGCCGACGACATGCAGAGGCGCGCGTTCGGGTCGATCTGGTTGTTCCCGATCCCCGCCTTCACGAGCTTGTTCGCGGCATACCCCTCGGGGATCGTCCACTGGCCGCTGCCGTACAGCGCGAAGCCGGCCGGGTTCTGCATCGCGCGCCTGGCGATGATCTCGATCGCCTCGTCCCAGCCGATCGGCTCGAGCTTGCCGTTCTTGCGGAGGAGCGGCCGCGTGAGGCGGTCCTTGCCGTAGAGGGCGAGGCCGACGTGGTACCCCTTCACGCAGAGCAGGCCCTTGTTGACGTCGGCGCTCTGGTCGCCCGCGACAGCGACCACCCGGCCCCCCTTCACGCCCACCTGCACGTGACAGCCGGTGCCGCAGAACCTGCACGGCGCCTTGTCCCACACCACGTCGGAGGCGACGCGCGCCGCGGGCGCCGCCTCGGCGGCGGCGACCCCGTCCTTGCCCAGCGCGAGCCGGCTCGCGGCCACGGTCGCCGCGCCCATCGCGGCGTACTTCAGCACGTCACGGCGCTCCATCACGCCTCCTGATCCGAGAAGTCGACCGACACGAGATCGACGAAGTCCACTCCATCGATGAGGAGCACCCGCTCCAGGAGCTCTGCCCCCTCGAGCAGCGACTCCGTCTCGGCGACCGCGGGCAGCCGGGAGCCGGACGGAGGCCCGAGCGAGAGCGCGGCCTCTCCGGCGAGCGAGCGACACGCGCGCTCACGCGCGCTGGGTTCGTCGGCAAGGGTGATGACGAGAGCACTGATGGGCATGGCGCTCCGTCCGCGTTCGCAAGGCCCGGGCCACGCGGAGCGCCCCTGGGACGCCGGCGGATTGCGACCTGCGCGCCGCGGCTCACCGGAGATCCGCCGGCGCCCGGAGAACGCGCCACGCGCAAACCGTGCGTCCCCGCGCGCGCCCTGCACTCCGCCCGGGACGATGGTCGCGGCGCCGCCCTGGACTCGCGCGGTGGCACGTGGCGTGCGATGCGGGCGGCGACGTGCACTCCTCTCTTCATCGACCCGGGGCCGCCGCGATTCTGGGCCTCCTGTGTCTGGCCCACGTGGCCGGCTGCAAGGATCGCGACCAGCCGCTGGAGCTGCGCCCCGCGCTCGACGCGACGCCGGTCGCCTCCGCGGCCATCCACCTTCCTGACAAGCTCTCCGGCGTCCCCAGCGACAAGCGGGACTCCCTCGGACGGCCGATCCGCGCGGCGTGCGTCACGTGCCACTCGCTGCGCCGGCCGGAGGCGCTGCCGGCCTCGACGTCGGAGCTCGACGAGTTCCACGTCGGGCTGAGGTTCGAGCACGGCGGGCTGAGCTGCGCCTCGTGCCATGTGATCGGCGACCAGGACACGCTGCGCAAGGCCGACGGCACGATCCTCCCGATGCGCGACGCCATGCAGCTCTGCGCGCAATGCCATGGCCCGCAGCTCCGCGATTACGCGAAGGGGGCGCACGGCGGCATGAGCGGCAGCTACGCGGGCGGCGCGCGGATGCGCAACCACTGCGTCGACTGCCACGATCCTCACGTGCCGGCATTCCAGCCCTCGACGCCCGTCCTCCCCCCGCGCGACCGCTTCGTGGGGGACCACGCCACCGGAACCGGAGAAGGAGCCCACCGATGACCCAGCCGTCGAGGCGCGTCGCGCTCAAGGTGCTCGGAGGCACGCTCGGCGCCTCCGCGTTCGCGTACGCGATGGAGCCGCTGCGCGCGTGGAGCAAGGATCTCTCGCTCGATGACTTCCTTCAGCGCCATTACAAGGAGCTCACCCGGGACGAGCTCGGCGACGTCATCCGTCGCCTCGAGCAGCAGACGCAGGAGGAGTATGGCCGCGAGGTCACCATCCGCGACGTCCGCCCGCAGGAAGGGGTGCAGTTCGGCTACGCGCTCAGCCTGAGCGTGTGCATCGGCTGCCGCAAGTGCGCCGAGGCGTGCCACGTGGAGAACAACCACGATCGGCGCACGAACAACTCCTACATCCGCGTGCTCGAGATGGAGCAGGGCAGCTTCGACATGGAGAAGGGAAACGCGACGTACGAGCACGCCGTCCCCGCGAAGGGCAAGTACTACCTCCCGGTGCAGTGCCAGCAGTGCGACAACCCGCCGTGCGTGAAGGTCTGCCCCGTCCAGGCGACATGGAAGGAGCCCGACGGCATCGTCGCCGTCGATTACAACTGGTGCATCGGCTGCCGCTACTGCGAGGCCGCCTGCCCCTACCACGCGCGGCGCTTCAACTGGACGAAACCCGAGATACCGGCCGACGAGATCAACCCGGACCAGGGCTACCTGTCGAACCGAATCCGACCGCAAGGCGTGGTGGAAAAGTGCACCTTCTGCCTCCACCGGACGCGCGAGGGCCGGATGCCCGCGTGTCTCGAGGCCTGCCCCACGGGCGCGCGCGTCTTCGGCAACCTCCTGGATCCGAACAGCGAGATCCGCTGGGTGCTCGAGAACAAGCGCATCTTCGTCCTCAAGGAGGAGCTCGGCACGCGGCCGCGCTTCTTCTACTTCTTCGACGTCTGAGCGAGCGGAGCCACGATGCGCAAGGACACGCACGCCATCACCTACCCGCGCTTCCTGCTCCGGGTCATCGGCCAGAGCTTCGAGGGCTCGTGGCGCTTCTACCTCTGGATGACCGTGCTCACGGCGATCGCGCTCGTCGGCGCGAACGCCTGGGCGCACCAGCTCGCCGAGGGCATGCAGGTCACCGGCATGAGCGACCACGTCTCGTGGGGCCTTTACATCGCGAACTTCACCTTCGGCGTGGGGCTCGCGGCGGGCGCCGTGATGATGGTGATCCCGGCGTACCTCTACGACGACCACGAGATGCACGACGTCGTGATCCTGGGCGAGCTGCTCGCGATCGCCGCCATCGTGGTCTGTCTCCTGTTCATCGTGGCCGACATGGGGCGGCCCGACAGGTTCTGGCACATCCTGCCCGGGATCGGGCGGTTCAACTGGCCCATCTCGATGCTGACGTGGGACGTCATCGTCCTCAACGGCTACCTGTTCATCAACCTGCACATCTCGGGTTACCTCATCTACACGCGGTACCTCGGCAAGAAGCCGGACAAGAAGTGGTATCTGCCGTTCGTGTTCCTGTCGATCGGCTGGGCTGTCTCGATCCACACGGTGACGGCGTTCCTCTACTCGGGCCTCGGCGGCCGGCCGTTCTGGAACTCGGCGCTGCTCGCCCCCCGCTTCATCGCCTCGGCCTTCATCACGGGCCCCGCCTTCGTGATCCTGCTGCTCCAGCTCGTCGCCCGGCTGACCCGGTTCCGCGTGGGCGACGGGCCGATCCGCACGCTCACCTCGGTGCTCCGCGTGACCGTGCTGCTCAACCTGTTCATGCTGGGCTCGGAGCTCTTCACGTCGCTCTACACCGGCGGCACGCACGGCGCCGCGGTGAGCTACCTGTTCTTCGGCCTGCACGGCAAGCGCGCGCTCGTGCCCTGGATCTGGTCGGCCGTGGCGCTCAACGTGGCCTCCGCGGTGATCCTGCACCTGCCGGCGAGCCGCAGGAGCAGGGCCTGGCTCGACGTCGCCTGCGTCGCCGCGTTCGCCGGCGTCTGGATCGAGAAGGGCATGGGGCTCATCATCCCCGGCTTCGTGCCGAGCACGCTGCACGAGCTCGTCGAGTACGTGCCCTCCATGGCCGAGTGGAAGATCACGGCCGGCATCTGGGCCGCCGGGTTCATGGTGCTCACGATCGCGATCAAGGTCGCGCTGACGGTGCTCACCGGCGAGCTGTCGGCCGATCAGCGCGGATCCAGCGCCTCGCACACAGGCGGTCTCCCCGGCGACAGCCACCGGAACGAGTGGAGCCACCCGTCGAGCACCGAGCGGGCATAAGGGTCTGCCCAGGTCTGGAGAAAGACATACGAGCCGGTCCCGCCGCACACGGGCACCACGACCGCGCGGAGCGCGACCCTGGTCCCGGCGACCTCCCACGTGCGCTCGATCGCCGGCCCGAGCGGGTGCGCCACGCTCCCGCCGCTCACCGCCACGAGCGGGCGCTCGCCGGCGGCTTTGGCGAAGCCGGTCGCGACGTCGCGAAACAGCTTCTCGACGAGCCTGGGGGTCGCCACGCGGTCGGACACGACGAGCCCGCTCCGCACGAGGATGTCCGTGCGGCCGAGCCGGAGCTCCAGATCCTCGTCGGTCGTCGTGGCGGGGACGCCGGCGGGGAGGAGCGCCCAGACGCCCAGCCAGTCGCTCCGGTACTGGGCGCCCTGCACGAAGCCCCGCCACGGCGCGGGCGGCGGGGACCTCGGCGGGACCTGGAACGCGCCCACGGGCGACGGCGGCGGGGGCGCGCCGGGGAGCGTGAGGAGGCTCCGCGCTGTCGCGGTCGCGAGCGGCTCCGGGAGCCCGCGGACGAAGGCGACCCGCGCTCCTTCGCGCAGCACCACGAACGCGCCGTCCACCGCGCGCGCGCTCGGCCCCTCGCCCAGGCGGAGGCCGCGCCAGCAGCCCGGATCCTTGCGGAGCGCGGCCTCGAACTCCTCGGCGTCGCGCTCGGTGTCCCACGCCGTGCTCCACAGGAGCGCGACGCCCTGCGCCCCGTCGCCGATCACGCTGAACGCGTCGCCGCCCCACCCCTCCGAGGCGATCCGCGCCTCGGCCGCCGGCGCGCAGCGCTCCAGGACCACCCGGGTCTGCAGCTCGCCCAGCGGTTCGCTCCCGAGCGTCCGGTAGCCGGGCGGCGCCTCGGGCGCGCGCACCGGCACGATCGGCTCCCCGTCGAGGTATTTCTGCGGGTGGAGCACCTGCTCTGTCGACGCCGGCGGGCGCGCGTAGAGGTGGTTGACCAGCGGAAACCCGCCCGCGCGGTAGATGTCGGCGACGAAGGCCGCGCCGGCGGCGTACGGGAACAGCAGCCGCTCCCGGGCGATCGGCAGCGCGGCGCGCAGGGCCGCGTTGCCCTCGCGGTGGGGCAGCGCGTCCAGGGAGAGCTGGCGCGAGAGCTCCGCGGCCCGGCGCAGCGTCCGGCCGAGCGGGGCGCCGGCGTCGGCGGACAGGTAGGCCATCATGGTGAGCGTCGCGTCCCCCTCGATCACGGCGAGCTGCGCGAGGCGGCGCTCCTCGCCGGGGAGGGCGCCGAGGTCGGGCAGCCCGAAGTTCTGCGCCTGGAGCGCGTGCTGGAACTCGTGGGCCAGCACGGCCCGCTGCTCTCGCGCGTCCTGCGCGGTGCGCGCGGGCGCGGCGCGCACGACGATATGGCCGATATCGCCGTCGTAAAACGCGGAGACCTGCTCCTCGAGGACCTCGCGCATCGAGCTCGGGCGCCGCGCGCCGGGGCCGACCTGCTGGACGAGGTTGAAGGCGAGCAGGAAGCCGGCGCGCCGCTCGATCTCCTCCTGCGAGGGCGCTCCGGTGATGCGGCGCTGCAGGGCCGCGGCGAAGCTCGGCGCGTCGAGCAGCGCGACCGGCACGAGCGCCCGCTCCGGGAGGCCGCGCGCCGCGGAGACCTCGCCGAAGAGGGCGCGCACGTCGGTCATTGTCAGCGGAGGCGGGGGCGGCGGCTCTGCGCGCGGCGCCGGCCGCTGCGACGCCGCGCAGCCGGCGGCGGAGAGGACCGAGAGCAGCGCCAGGAGAGGCCGGGAGAGAGCGCGCATCCCGGCGAGAGGCTATCATCGAACGGCGCCCGTGAAGAGCGGAGTCCGTGAAGGCGCAGCGCGGGCCCGCGGGAGGGACGAGCGCGCGGCGCTGCGCAGGAGGCGGCCATGCGATTCTCCCCCACGTCCATCGAGATCCGTCGCGCCGCGGGCGCCGACGTCGCCGAGGTCCACGCGCTCATGCGGGCCTACTACGCCGAGGACGAATACCCCTTCTCCCCGGATCGCGCGCTCGCGGCGCTGAGCGCCCTCGTCGCGGATCGTTCGCTCGGGGGCGTGTGGGTCGTGGTCGCCGGGGGCGAGGTGGCCGGCTATTGCGCCGTCGGATTCGGCTTCTCGCTCGAGTTCCACGGGCGGGACGCGTTCGTCGACGAGCTGTACGTCCGGCCCGAGGCGCGCGGGCGCGGCCACGCGGCGCGGCTGCTCGACCGCGCGGAGCAGGGCTGTCGCGAGGCGGGCGTGCGCGCCCTCCACCTGGAGGTCGAGCCGGACAAGGCAGAGACGTACGCGTGGTACCGCCGCCGCGGCTTCGCTGACCACGAGCGCCGGCTCATGACGAAGTGGCTCGCGCCTGGGCCCGGCAAGGAAGACCCGTAGCGCACGCTTGTTGCGGGTGAGCGACCTTCGATCTCGAGTCCCCGGCGGGCCGCGAGCTTTCCTCGGCCGACAAATGCACTTGCAAAATTCCGCCCATTGTCTCCGGCTATCGACTCGGACGCGAGCGGCTCGGCGTGTGTGGCAGCGCGCCCGACGCGATCAGTTCCACCTCGCGAAGGAGCGCCGGTGCGAGTTCGGCGTCCGCTGTGCTCAACACGTCAAGGGCGCGGCGGGCCGTATCGCGAGCATGGGCGAACCCCCGAGCGGCCTGAGCGCGGGCGAGCTGCGCTAGCTCTGCTGAAAGGGCCGCTCGATCACCCCTCTGCTCGGCCAGATGCATGGCACGGCGAAGCAGCGGCTCCGCCTCGCGCGGCTTCCCGAGCTCGATCAGCGCCCCGCCAAGCTCCGAGAGCGTCGACAGGAGCGCCGGGTGCGTACGACCGAAGGCGCGTTCCTCGACGCGAAGCACCTCACGCAGCAGTGATTCGGCTGTTACGAGGTCACCTAGGAGCCGACGGATACGCGCCTTCTCGTAGAGAGATGCAGCGTACTGCGCGCCGTGCGCGGCGCCGTCCCGTCGCAGCTCGGCCAGGGTCTCATCGAGCAGCGCCTCGGCTTCGGCAAACCGGCCCTGCGCCTCGATGCAGCGCGCGAGCTCATGACGCATCGGAGCTGCCAGCTTTGTCTCGGGAACTTCCGAAAGCGCTCTGCGGAGCACCTGCTCGGCTTCTTGAAAGCGGCCCAGCTCCAGGAGCGTGCGGCCGTGCTCATGACGAAGGAAAAGGGTCGGACGACCAAGACGCTGGAGGCGTTCGATCGCTCTGCGCAGAAGACGCTCCGCCTCGCGGAAGCGTCGCTGCTCGATCCATGCCTGAGCGAGGCTCTGCTCGAACACACCAACGCTGGGGTGTTCGTGATCGGGCAGCCGCCCTAGCACCGATTCCAGGACCTTGGACGCGCCGTGGGTGTCGCCTCTCGCCAGCAGGAGCTCTGCGGTTGACCGAACCAGCAATATATCCAGTGGGACATCGACGTACGCACGCCGTAGCAGCCCTGTCCACTCATCAAGCAGTCGTTGCGCGTCCTTGAGACGTCCCGCTTCAATAAAGGCCCGCACTGAGGCATCGTAGAGCTCGCCCAGCTCCCCGAGCGAACGTCCGAGCTGCCGCCCCAGTTTCAAGGCATCAAGCAGTACCCGTATCGCCACGCCGGAATGCCCTTCGTAGGATAGGATGAGCCCCTCCGCCCGCAACAGCTCGAAGCGCGTCTCGTCGTCGGTGCCGGCTTCCGTTCGCGCGCGAGCTTGATCAAGCAGCGCGCGGGCCTTGCTGAGCTCGTCCGAAAACACGCACATGCGAGCCAGGGCGGCTGTCGCCCTCGAGCTACCGCCCGTCGCCGCCATCCAGCCCGCAGCCCAGTGAGCAGCGACTTCCGAATCGGCATGCTGGTGCGCCAGCTCGATCCGTCCGGCCCAGTCAGGCAATTGAAGACGTCGCTCGCCTTCTCGGCCGTGTTCGTCGCGGCCAGTGCCCGTTGCAGGTACGCCCTCTACCCCTGCCTCGCACGCGCGACGCGCGAGTGCGCCACCAGGGTCATCTTCTCGGAGTGCGGTCGAAACGAGCTCTGCCTCAGACATGCCCGCGCGCGCCAGCTTCGCAGCATCGTCGATAGCATCCGGCGCCAGCTCGAGCAGCGCCGCCAGCCACACGCAGCGCTCAACGCCCGCCGCGCGCAGGCGTGCCGCACCGTCTTCCAGGGCGAGCGCCCGTGCCTCCACGCGCGGCAGCGCTGAAGGGCGATGCGCCGGTTCGATCAGC
This sequence comes from Sorangium sp. So ce406, assembly GCF_051474675.1. NCBI lineage: Bacteria > Pseudomonadati > Myxococcota > Polyangiales > Polyangiaceae > Sorangium > Sorangium sp. So ce406. Next base: position 6,593,499 of record NZ_CP150340.1, read on the forward strand.
AAGAGCCGCCCCCTGCGCCCGGCTTCCGCCGCGGCCCAGCGCGCGCGCCGTAGCCGACCGGATGTCTCGAGATCCTCCACCGCCACCCACGTCCTCGGCTTCGGCCGGAGCGCCTCGACCAGCGCGGCGTACGGCTGCGCGGCCGAGACCCGCACGATCCTCCGGCCCGGCAGGGCCCGCGCGAAGCTCTCCTCGATGTCTCCCCCATACCACCCGACGGCCGGCTCCCGCGCGCACGCCGCGCGCCGCAGGGCGCGCACGGCGAAGGCAGGCGGCCCTTCCGGACAGTCGATGCGATGCGATATCCAGTCGTAGAAGTCCACCGCACAGCGCGAGAGATGCAGCGTCGTCTGCTCATCGCTGAACAGCACGAGGCGCAGCGCCCGCTGCTGCACCACGGGCCGCTCCTGGTTGAGCCACGCGGCGTCCGCCGCGCGCACGCAGAGGACGACGGTGCTCTCCTCCGGCACCGATGCGAGCGCCGGCGCCTCGGTCAGGACATCGACGTCCGGCCGCTCACGGATCAAATGGCGCACGAGCTCGCCCAGCCGCTCGGGGCGCGCTCGATCCATGAGCACGATCACCCCGCGCCCCGCGAGGCGCAGGATGAGGCTCAGCCGGGCGAGCCAGGCGCCCGCAGGAGGTGCAGCGTGAGCAGCGGATGCGGGTAGTACCATTCGGACTCGTTGGGATACGGAAGCAGATGCCCCCAATCGAGGAGCTGTCGTGCGCGGGCATCGTCGGGGAGTTGCCGCTGCGCATCGGCCATCACCGCGCGCAGCACGCCGAGGTGACCCACGTCCAGACCGCGCTCACGGTCGCGCCGCGCCTCGTCCACGGCGTCCTCCACGACCTCCGTGGTGGCCGTGGTGATGTCGGCTGTCCAGGCGCGCTCGGCCACGCCGCGCACCAGCTTGACGAAGTCCCGCGCGCGGCCGCCCGACACGTAGGCCAGGCGCTCCAGCGAGTCCTGCCCGATCGCTTCGGGCGCCGGCAGATCCTGTGTCCTCCGGCGGTACATCTCGACGAAGAAGGGCACTCCCGGGCCCAGACGCTCCGGATGGGCCTTGTCCAGCACGGGCTCGTTCGCGAGCACGACCGTATCGAAGCGCGGGATCGCCGCGCCGACAGGCGCGCTCCGCAGCGCGAAGGGAGCACAGATGATGGTGGGACAGGCGATCTGGCTGAGCAGCTCGGAACGCAGGAAGAGGCCGAGCGCGCGTTCCTCATCGCGGATGCGGTCGAGGCCGTCGATGAGCAACAAGACGCGCCGGTGGTGCTGCTGCATGTGGCCGACGAGGACGTTGACCGCCCCGAGCAGCGTCTGCATGGCCTCGTCCTGATCGGGCAGCGTACGTCCGCTGCGTCCGATGGGCACCATGCGGCGGATGCCCTCCGCGATCGCCTTGGTCGCACCCACCCCGGCTGCCACGCCCGCCGCGGCGCCGCCCGTCAACCCGAGCGCCGGCACCAGCACCGAGCCCGCAGCGGTGATCATGCCCGAGGCCACCTTCCCCAGGTCGATCTCGGTCGTCCTCGGCGTGTCGGTGGCCTCGGCGACCTGCTCCCAGGCCTGCTTGAGGTCCTCGATGTGCTGCGGCGGCACCTCGTACGGCAGGATCTCCCGCGCCGCGCCGAGCACGGACAACCCCACGAGGAAGATGACCTCCCAGGACGCGACGCGCTGGATCGCCTCGCCGTCCCCCATCCACGCGAAGTGCCGGTGCAGATCGAGCAGGAGGACGAACTCCTTGCTCTCCCGCGCCTCCCTGAGGCGAAGCAGCTCGGTCGACTTGCCCGTACCCACCGTACCGGCCAGGAGGATGCGCGGGTCAGCGAAAGGCAGGTCGAGGCGCCGAACGATGCGGTCGACCGGCGTATGGGGCCGGGGCGCGCGCCAGGCAGGGTCCTTCACGGGCTCGACAGGGTCGAAGCGGCGGTAGATCTCCTCCCAGACGTCTCGCCTTGCCACGGCGCGAAGCTAGCACAGGCCCGCGTCGCGCGGCGCGCGCCTGACAGGCTGAACAGCATCCTCGCGCCCCGAGCCGCAGGGTGGCGCCGCCTGCGCCGCTGCGCGCGGAGCACCGGCCTCCCGCCACCTCGATCCCCTCAGCGGCTGCGCGGCGGCGCCTCGGAGAGGTACTCGAGCAGCCGCGCCTCGTCGCTGCCGATCATCCGATCGACCCCGTCTTCCCGGAAATGGCGGTGGATCTGCAATGCCCCCGCGGGCGTCCGCACGAGGATGGCGACGCGCCGGAATCCCCTCATCACGATGGGCCGGAACCGCTGCATCGCCGCCTCGAACGCGGGATCGTTCCTCCCCACCGCCGAGCGCAGGTCCACGAGCAGGGACAGCCCGTCGCGGCCGACCCGGTCGAGCGCGCGGCTCACCTCCATCCACCCCTCCTCGAACTGCGCAACAGACTCGGACGGCACCGCGCTGCGCGTGATCCTCGCGAGCTTCATCGCCGGGTTGACGATGACGACGTAATGAGCATTGCGCAGGATCTCCAGCATGGCGACCCACGTAGTCTATCCCAACCGCCTGTCGCGTGGAGCCGCGCTCCCCTTCTCTCTGCGCTGTCGAGTCTGCCTCCTCCTGCCGCTGGCGTGCATGCGGGCTTCGGGATGCGACATCCGCTCGAGTCGAGCGCGCAACACGCGCGAGCGACAAGGCGAAGAACACCGGCTGGACAGTCGAGCCGCGCCGAGCGAAGAGCCCCTGTCATCCCTGGACGATACGGCCCGTCCCCCGAGCGCCCCCACACTTGCCCACACAGATTCAGGCCGCGCTTTGCGCTGGGCCGACGGGTCCAGTACCCTGGGCCCCCTTCGAGTCCGCAAGGTTCCGACGAGGTATGCACGCGCAGCCGCCCCCCTTCGACCTCCGGGATCGATCACCCGCAGGGGAGGCGGCCGAGCCGGAAGCGGTCGGACTGGAGGGGGTGCTGCGGACCGAGGAGCTGGCGCGCCGCCCGCCCCGGCTGCCCGACCACGCGGCCGAGAACCGGGCCCTGCTCGCCCTCGCCACGGCGATGGCCGGGCCCCTCGAGGACGTCCTCCCGAGGCTGGCGTCGCTGCTCCTCGATCTCTGCCGCGCCGGCTCGGCGGGCATCAGCGTGCTCGAGGACGACGGGGAGGGCGGGCAGGTGTTCCGGTGGCGCGCCATCGCCGGGGCGTTGGCGCACCACCTCGGCGGCGTGATGCCACGGAGCCCGAGCCTCTGCGGCACCGTCCTCGACCGCAACACGGCGCTCCTCTTTCATCGCCCCGCCCGCCACTTCCTGTCGGACGACGACGTCGAGCCGGCGGTCGTCGAGGCGCTGACCGTCCCGTTCCACGACAACGACACGCCGATCGGCACGGTCTGGGTCCTCGCCCACAACGAGGAGCGGAAGTTCGACGCCGAGGACGCCCGGCTCATCTCCAGCCTGTCGCGGTTCGCCTCCAGCGCCGTCCAGGCCCTCGCCCGGGCGCGGGACGGGTGGCGCGCGGCCGAGGCGCTCCGCGAGAGCGAGGGCCGGCATCGGTTCCTGGCCAACCTCGCCGCCGCCACCCAGCCGCTCTCCGACCCCGACGAGGTCATGGCCGTCGCGGCGCGCATGCTCGCCGAGCACCTCGGGGCGGACCGGTGCGCCTACGCCGAGGTCGAGGACGAGCGCGTCTACGTCATCACGGGCGACTACACGCGGGGCGTCCCGAGCATCGTCGGCCGGTGGACGGTCGCCGATTTCGGGCCCGAGCTGGTCCGGTGCATGTTCGCGAACGACGCGTACGTGATGGACGACGTCGACGCCGACCCGCGGGCCGGACAGGACCTCACGGCCTACCGCGCGACGAGGATCCAGGCGGTCATCTGCGTCCCGCTGCACAAGTCCGGCAAGTTCACCGCCGCGATGGCCGTCCACCAGAAGACGCCGCGGCGCTGGACGCCCGACGAGGTGGCGCTCGTCCGGCTCGTCGTGGGCCGCTGCTGGGAGGCCATCGAGCGCGCCCGCGTGGCCCGCGCGGTGCGGGAGCGCGACGAGCGGCTCGACTACGCGGTCCGGCTGTCCGGGGTCGGCTTCTGGTACTGCGACCTGCCGTTCGACACGCTGATCTGGGACGACCGGGTGAAGGACCATTTCTGGCTCCCCAGCAGTATCAATGTAAGCATACATACATTTTACAACCGCCTGCACCCCGACGACAGGGAGCCGACGCGGCGGGCCATCGAGACGTCGATCCGCGAGCGGATCCCGTACGACGTGGACTACCGGACGGTCGATCCGGCCACCGGGGCGCTCAAGTGGATCCGGGCCCTGGGCGGGACCGCCTACGCGCCGGACGGCGCGCCTCGCCGGTTCGACGGGGTGACGGTCGACGTCACCGACCGCAAGCGCGATGAAGAGCGGCTCGCGAAGCTGCTCGATCGGGAGCGGGAGCAGGGCCGGCTCCTCCGGCGGGTGGCCGACGCCGCGCTCACCATCCACGCGTCCGGGTCCCTGGACAGCGTGCTCCAGGGGATCACGGAGCAGGCCCGAAGCCTCATCGGCGCCCGCCAGGCGACCGCCAGCCTTGCCTCCGGGGACGACGGGCCGCAGGCGCCGAGCGCCGCATCGACGTCGGGGCCGGTGCGGGGCTCGCTGGCCGCGCCGTTCATCGGCCGGAGCGGGGAGAACCTCGGCCTCATCCAGCTCACCGACAAGCACGACGGGGAGTTCACCGAGAGCGACGAGGCGATCCTCGTCCAGCTCGCCCACATCGCGTCCGTCGCGATCGAGAACGCGCGGCTGTACGACCAGCTGCGCGACCAGGACCGGCGGAAGGACGAGTTCCTCGCGACCCTCGCCCACGAGCTGCGCAATCCGCTCGCCCCCATCCGGACGGGCCTCGAGATCCTCCAGGTCGCCGGGAGCGGGGAGCAGGCCCGGAAGATCCTCGACATGATGGAGCGGCAGGTCGGGCACATGGTCCGGATGGTCGACGACCTGCTCGACGTGTCCCGGATCACCCGCGGCAAGGTCGAGCTGCGGCGGGAGCGGGTCGATCTCCGGTCGGTCCTGAACAGCGCCCTGGAGACGAGCCGGCCGCTGATCGAGGCGGCCGCGCACGAGCTCGCTGTCCGGCTCCCGGCGGAGCCGCTGCTGCTGGACGCGGATCCGACCCGGCTCGCCCAGGTGTTCGCGAACCTGCTCAACAACGCGGCCAAGTACACGCCCCGGGCCGGCGTCATCCGGCTCGCCGCCCAGCGCGAGGGGGCCGGCGTTGTCGTCCGGGTGGCGGACAACGGGGTCGGCATCCCGGCCGACATGCTGCCGAAGGTGTTCGACATGTTCACCCAGGTGGTCCGGTCGATCGACAGGGCCCAGGGCGGCCTTGGGATCGGGCTGACCCTGGTCCGGCGGCTGGTCGAGCTGCACGGCGGGACGGTCGACGCCGAGAGCGACGGTCCTGGTCGCGGGTCGACGTTCGCCGTCCGGCTCCCGCTCGCCGCGGCCGAGGAGCCCGCGTCGAGGCGCTCGTCGCCGGGGCCGGCGGGGCGCGACGCCGCGACCGCGCTCCGGATCCTCGTCGTGGACGACAACGTCGACGGGGCGGAGAGCCTGGCCATGCTCCTCCGGATGTCCGGGCATCGCACCCGGGCGGTGCACACCGGCCCCGAGGCGCTGACGGCGGCGCGGGAGCTCGGCGCGGACGTCGTGTTCCTGGACATCGGCCTGCCGGGCATGAGCGGGTACGAGGTGGCCCGGCGGCTGCGGGCGGAGCCGGGCTTCGCCGGGCTCGTCCTCGTGGCGCTCACCGGCTGGGGGACCGAGGACGACCGGCGGCAGGCCCGGGAGGCGGGGTTCGACCACCACCTGACCAAGCCCGTGGACGCGGCCGAGCTGCGGCGCCTCGTCGCGAGCGTCGCGCAGGCCGCCGCGAAGCGCCTGCAGGGCGGCTGACCCTGGCGCGCGTCGCGCGTCGCTCGGCGCCGCCCCGCGCTCCCGTCCTCGCGAAGAAATCCGGTGCTATTCACCGCGCGCTCCGTGGTTCAATCGGCGGATGCACGGCGCACCACGCCGCCGGCCGGCGGCGCCCTCTACCCCATCTCGCGTCCTCGCTGCCGCGCTCCCCGGCGCCGCGCTCGCTGGATCCGCAGCGAGCGCGCCGTGCTCGCCCGGGTCGACGCTCCGCTGGCCACCCCGGAATCCCGCACCCTCGACTTGAATCTCACGGAGACGATCATGCCTATTCGATTCTCGCTGTCGTGCACCCTTCTTCTTGGCCTGCTCGCCGCGGCCTGCGGCTCGGAGGAGCTCGCCCCGGCCGGCAGCGGCGGCGCCGGCGGCAGCGGCGGCGCCGTCGGTGACGGCGGTGGCGGCGGTGACGGCGGTGGCGGCGGCGCCGGCGGCAGCGACGAGGCTGCTTCCCTGCTCGTCCAGACCGACAAGGGTCCTGTGGAGGGCGCGCTCGTCGGCTCGACGCGCACCTTCCTCGGCATCCCGTTCGCTGCGCCGCCGGTCGGGGAGCTGCGCTGGAAGCCGCCCGCGCCGCACGAGGGGTGGACCGAGACGCTGGAGGCGACCGAGCTCGGCCCCGCGTGCGCGCAGTCGATGATGCTCACGCCGGACTTCGACCCGAACTCGAGCGAGGATTGCCTCACCGTGAACGTCTGGACGCCCGAGCGCCCGGCGTCCTCGTCCCTGCCCGTCCTCGTGTGGATCTACGGCGGCGCCTTCGAGGTCGGGAGCGGCGGCCTGCCCGAGTACGACGGCCAGCGCCTGTCCGAGACCACCGGCTCGGTGGTGGTCACCTTCAATTACCGCCTCGGCCCGCTCGGGTTCCTGGCCCTCTCGGAGCTCAAAGCGGAGGAGCCCGATCACCCCTCGACGGGCAACTACGGCCTCGAGGACCAGCGCGCCGCGCTCGAGTGGGTCAAGGCCAACATCGGCGCGTTCAGCGGCGATCCGGGCAAGGTCACCGTCTTCGGCGAGTCCGCCGGCGGCATCAGCATCTGCGCACACCTGGTGTCGCCGGAGAGCGAGGGCCTGTTCCAGCGGGCGATCATCGAGAGCGGGCCGTGCGATGTCCTCCTGGACGAGGGGACGGCCGTCGCGCAGGGGGAGACGCTCGTCGAGGCGCTCGGCTGCAGCGACGCGCCCGCCGTGCTCGACTGCCTGCGCGAGAAGTCGGCCGAGGAGGTCACGACCGCGCTGCCGCCGGCCGCCGACATCCTCCTCGGCGAGGGCCCGCGCTGGTTCCCGGTCATCGACGGCTGGAACCTCCCTGACACGCCGGGCAAGCTCCTCGAGGCGGGGAGCTTCGAGAAGGTGCCGACGATCCTCGGCAGCAACGCCGACGAGGGCACCGTGTTCGTCGCGGCGGGCGGCACGACGATCGACGACGACGCCGCCTTCCTGGCGTTCGCCGAGCACCTCGCCCCCGGCCGCGGCGAGGATGTGGTGGCCGGCTACCCGAGCGACACGTTTGGCTCGCCGCTGGCGGCGGCGACCGCGGCCCTGGGCGACTATTTCTTCGTGTGCCCGACGCGGCGGGCGGCGCGCGCGATCGCGGAGGCCGGCGTGGACACGTACCTTTACCACTTCACCCACGCGCCCGAGGACTCGCTGTTCGGCGACCTCGGGGCCTTCCATTCGGCCGAGATCCGGTATGTGTTCGGCACCCCGGGGACGCTCCTGCCCGCCCCGCTCACGGAGGAGGAGCTCGAGCTGTCGCGCGCGATCGGGGGGTACTGGTCGCGCCACGCGGAGAGCGGCGATCCGAACGGCGGCGACGCCGTGGCGTGGCCGAAATACGACGCGGAGGCGGACGAGCACCTCGTCCTCGACATGACCATCTCCGTGCAATCCGGGCTGAGGAAGGACCTCTGCGACCTGTGGGACAGCGTCGCCGCGGAGCAGCGCCAGCGGTAGCGCCTCGTCGACCGTCGCCCGTCACCTACCGCGCGCGTCGCGCGCCGTCCGCCTCCTCCCGCGCCCATCGCCGGAGGCCCCCCGCCCGCAGAGCTCGGCACGTAAGTGCCGGTAGCTCCTATGCTATCCTCGACGCCGTGCTCCCCTCTTACGACCTCGCCGCGATCGTGGCCCGGCTCGCCGGGCGCGAGGCCGCGCTCGACGCGCTCACGCAGGAGCGCCAGGCCGCCGTCGCCGCGATCCTGCGGGCGCCGGCCGGGGCGCCGGGGACGGCGCGGGAGCCCATGGGCGACCGGGATCCCGGCGAGGCCGAGCTCCTCCTGATCCGCCGGGCCGAGCACCCGCGCGACCCGTGGTCGGGCCACATGGCGCTCCCGGGCGGGCGGCGCGACGCGGCGGACTCGAGCCTGCTCGACACGGCGATCCGCGAGACGCGCGAGGAGGTCGGGATCGACCTTGCGGCGCACGGCGCCCTGCTCGCCCGCCTGCCGGATCTCCCCGCGGTCGTGCGCGGGCGGCGCGTCGGGCTGGTCATCTCCCCGTTCGTCTTCGCGCTGGGCTCCACGCCGGAGCTCACCCTGAGCGACGAGGTCGCCGAGGCGCTCTGGACGCCGCTCGGGCCGCTGGCGCGCGGCGAGTGCGCGTCGACCTACGCGTACACGCACGAGGGGAACGTCGTCCACCTGCCCTGCCTGCGCGTGGACGAGCGGGTCGTCTGGGGGCTGACCTACCGCATGCTGGAGCAGCTCTTCGAGGTGCTCCACCGGTGAGCCGCCGGCCCGGGCGCTCGCCCGGCGCCGGCGCGGGCCCGAGGGGACGCGAGAGGCGCCGCGCCCCTCGGTCGATCAGAGGAGATTCGGCCGGCGCTCGCCCGTGCGGGGACGATTCCCGTGCGCGGCGGCGCCCACCAGCGCGAACGGCAAGCCCAGCTCCCACCCCTCCATCCGCATCCTCATGCAACGCCTCCCCTGCTCCTCAGCGTCGTGCCCGCGTCGGGACATCAACCCCGCGGCGGCCGTCCCTTGGGTCGGCCGGTCCTGGCTCGGCGCGGCGTCGCCGTTCTCGGGACCGACGTTGGCCTTGTCGGGCTAGGATGCGCCGCGGCGTCGCCGCGCGACACGGACTGAAGCTCGGGAGGTTTCGGGAGATGCAGACCATCGACTTTGCAGGCATCGGCACGCGGGTCAGCGCGCTCTGTCTGGGCTGCATGTATTTCGGGACGAAGACGGACCAGGAGACCTCGTACGCGCTCCTCGACCAGTATTACGAGCGAGGCGGCCGCTTCCTGGACACGTCCAACAACTATGCTTTCTGGGTGAGCGGCGGGCTCGGCGGGGAGAGCGAATCCCTCCTCGGGCGCTGGATGAAGGAGCGCAGAAACCGCGGCGAGATCTTCCTCGCCACGAAGGTCGGCGCCAGGCCGACCGTCCCCGGAGCAGGGCTCGCGTCCGCCGAAGGACTGACGGCGAAGGTCATCGCCCGCGGGGTGGAAGACAGCCTGTCCCGCCTCGGCACGGACGTCATCGATCTGTACTACGCGCACGTCGATCAGCGGACCGTGCCGCTCGAAGAGACGCTGGAGGCGCTGGATCGGCTCGTGAGACAGGGCAAGGTCCGGCACATCGGCTGCAGCAACATGACGGCCTGGCGCATCGCCGAGGCCAGGACCCTCAGCCGGATCAACGGGTGGTCGCCGTACCGCTGCGTGCAGCAGTGGCACTCCTACCTGCGGCCGCGGCCAGGCACCGGTGGGATCGAGGTCCCGGAGGCCGGCTTCACGTTCCAGGTCAACGTGAACGACGAGCTCCTCGACTACTGCGCCATGAACCAGGATTTCACGGTCGTGGCGTTCTCTCCACTGCTCCTCGGCGCCTACACCCGCGCGGATCGCCCCCTCCCCGAGAAGTTCGTCGGCGCCGACACGGACGCGCGCCTGCGCGCCCTGGACACCGTCGCGCGGGAGACGGGCAGCACGCGCAACCAGGTCGTCCTGGCGTGGCTGCGCCAGGGAAAGCCCGCGATGGCGTCGATCATCGCCGCCAGCACGACCGAGCAGATGAAAGAGAACCTGGGCTCGCTCGATCTCGTCCTCGGCGAGGAGCAGATGCAGCGGCTGAGCGAGGCGCACGGCTGACGAGCCGCGCGGCGCCCCGCCTCAGAACCCGCCCTCGATCGCGAGCCCCGGCATCGTGACGGGCCCGATCGTCTGCGGGGTGCACCCGCGGTCGTCGCAGCTCACGTCGAACACCTCCTTCGTGAGCGTCGCGTTCTGCAGGTCGAACACGAGGCCGAGGTAGCTGCGCTCGCTCAGGGCCCAGCGCTTCGACAGGCGCATGTCGAGCCGGTAGAACGGCTGGATGCGGTCCGGGTGCTCGCGCGCGGGCCGGCCCGGGGTGATCTCGTCGGCCGGGAAGCCGGTGTAGAAGACGTGGCGGATGCCGCCGCGCCAGCCCTTGCCGAGGTCGTAGAGCAGCGCGACGTGCGCGACGTGCGTCCTGTCGTAGGCGGAGGGGATCGTCCGCTGCTCCCGCGTGCGCGTGGAGCGCGACAGCGTGTACGACGCGAGGAAGAACATGTCGCGGCGGAGCGCGCCGCGCGCGCCGAGCTCGAGGCCGTAGGTGTCGCCGAGGCTGCGCGCGAGGAAGCGCTCCGTGCTGAGGTTCGTGCCGCGGCCGGTGCCGATCGGGTCGCTCAGGCCGATCGTCACCTGTCGGAATACCGTGGCGCTGAAATTGACAGGACCGGCGTTCGCCTCGACGCCGAAGCTCGACTGCAGGCTGCGCTGGAGGCCGCCCGGGATGCCGCCGATCTGGAGCGCCGGCAGCGGGGCGAGGCCGGGGAGCTGCGAGGCGAGCCCGAACGCCGGGATGAGCCGCACGTGCTCGCCGATCCCGAACCGGCCCACGATCCTCGGGTCCACGGCGACCGCTGTCGCGCCGAGGGAGGTGTAGTGGTCGACGCGCACGCCGGGCGTGATGGTCGACCGCTCGTCGAGCACGAGGAGCGCGTCGGCCCACGCGCCGAGCGCGAGGTCGAGCCGGCTGCGGAAGAGCTCGGGGAAGCTCTCGTCGAGCTGGGCCGTCCCCTCGGCGGGGACGTCGTCGGGCTCGCCGTCCGCCCCGTCGGGCTCGCCGTCCGCCGCGCTCGGGCGCGGCGTCACGTCGTAGCGGTCGACGGCGGCGTCGATGCCGGCGCGCAGGAGCGCGCGCCCGCCGAGGAGGGGCCTGGCCAGGCTCAGCCGCGCGTTGAGCTTCCAGGCCCGCGCGCTCTCCACGCCGACCCCGCGCGACTGGTCGAGGCCGAAGGTGAGCGCGGCGCGCACGCGCGCGCCGGAGGCGGCTTCGTCGCGGTCGTAGCGCAGGTCGAGGCGGTGGAAGTCGCTGTCGAGGAGGACGTTCCGCCCCTCGTCGCCGGCGTCCTCGTCGATGCTGGCGAGGTAGTCGTACGCGCCGAACGCGAGGACGGTGAAGCGCTCCTCGGGCCCGAGCCGGTTGACGATGCGGGCCTGGTAGTCGGCGTAGCCCACGTCGACGCTCGGCACGAGCGCGGAGGCGAGCGCGGCGCCGGCGGCGTAGTGGCCGCCGACGAGGACGTGGGTGTCCCTGTCCATGGGGCCTTCCACGACGCCGCCGAGGTCGACGAACCGGAGGCTCCCCTCCCCGCGCCAGACGTCGGACGGCGGCGCGCTCTCGGCCTCGATCGCCGCGCCCGCGAGCCGCCCGATGTCCGCGGGGTACGGGCCGAGGTGCATCTCGACGCGCTGGACCATGGAGGCGGGGATGACGCTCGGGCCGGCGCCCACGTGGAACAGGAGCGGGACCTGGATGCCGTTGAAGAAGTAGCCGATGTTCCCCGGGGGCGCGCCGCGGATGTAGTAGTACGGCATGCCGCTCGCGATGGTGGTCACGCCCGGCTGCACCTCGATGGCGCGGTAGGGGTCGCCGAGCGCGCCGGGCAGCTCGCGGATGTCGCGCCGCGAGAGCGAGACGGACCCCGCCGGGGCCCGGTTGCCCTCGACGGTCACCTCGATCCCGGCCGGCGCCGCGGGCGCCTCGGCGGGGACAGCGGGCGCCGGTGGCTCGGCCGGGGGCGGGTCGCCGGGGGGCGCGGCCGGCGACGGCGGGGCGGCGTCAGGCGACGACGGCGCCGCGTCGGTCGGGCGGGGTGCAGGCTGGGAGCGCGCCTCGCCCGCGCGGAGGCTGGCGACGATGGCGAGCGCGATGGCGAGGGGTGCGCTGGGGGATCTCACGCGGATGTCGCTGATGCGCCGCCGGGGACGAGGAACGGACGCACGGGCGCCCCGGAGTTAGCAAATCCGACCGCCCGGCGAAAGCCAGGGCGACGCGGCGCGCCCGTGGTGCCGCCGAGGACATCCGCGTGGCCGCGCCGAGATCGCCCGCGCGGCGGCGCGAGACGCTCGCCTGCCGCGAACGTCCGCACGGGCGCGCGCGCCTGTATACCGAGGCCATCCGGGCGCGGCGCGAGACCACGCGCTCACGGCTGGTTCCACGCACCAGGAGTCCGGCCAGCGATCCGCGGAGAGATTTCAACGCAAAGGCGCAAAGGCGCAAAGGCGCAAAGGCGCAAAGGCGCAAAGGCGCAAAGGCGCAAAGGCGCAAAGGCGCAAAGGCGCAAAGGCGCAAAGGCGCAAAGGCGCAAAGGCGCAAAGGCGCAAAGGCGCAAAGGCGCAAAGGCGCAAAGGCGCAAAGGCGCAAAGGCGCAAAGGCGCAAAGGAGAGGGGATAGGTGCCTTTTTGCCCTTTTGCCTTTTTGCGTCTTTGCGCCTTGGCGTCTTTGCGTTGAATTCTCTCTCCGCGCGCGGAGAGAGCCCTGGCAGGATTTCTCACCCGAGGTACTGGCCCGTGCCGGAGCGCCTCCGCGCGGCGCACCGCGCCCGAAGGGCACAAAAAAACAGAGCGCCCGTTCGACGGCGGGGGGGGAAGCCGTCACAGGCGCTCTGTCCACCCTGATTAGCAGGAGACGGGCCAAGGTCCAGCCCGGCTCACTTCATGGGGTTAGCCCTAAGGTTGCCCCCGACGCCTTTCGATCCTGAGATTTCTGGTTGCAGGTCTGACAGGCGACAGCGCGCCCGAGGCGGCGACGTGCTCGCCCCTCCAGGCGAGCGCTCCGTCGCCGTCCACGGCGGCGCCCTACCGCGCGCGGCCCGCGCTTCCCCTGCGCTCCCCGCCACGACCTCCTCGCGTCATCCGACCCCGCGGTTGACAAACCGTACATCGTACGTTACTTCGTACGGATGAACCTGCCCGTCCCCCTCGACAGCGACATCCGGCCGTTCCGCATCGACACGCCGCAGGCCGCGCTCGACGACCTGCGCGACCGCCTCGCCCGCACGCGCTGGCCCGACGCGCTGCCCTCGCTGCCGTCGACGGACTGGTCGTACGGCGTCCCGCTCGCGTACCTGAAGGACCTCGCCGACCACTGGCGCACCGCCTACGACTGGCGCCGGCACGAGGCGCGGCTGAACGAGCTCCCGCAGTTCACGACGACGATCGACGGCCAGAACATCCATTTCCTCCACGTGCGCTCGCGCGAGCCCGGCGCGCTGCCGCTGATCGTGACGCACGGCTGGCCGAGCTCCGTGGTGGAGTACCTCGACGTCATCGGCCCGCTCACCGATCCTCGCGCCCACGGCGGCGATCCGGCGGACGCGTTCCACCTGGTCATCCCCTCGCTCCCCGGATACGGCCTCTCCGGGCCGACCCGCGAGGCCGGGTGGGGCGCGCGCCGGATCGCCGTCGCCTGGGCCGAGCTCATGCGCCGGCTCGACTACCCACGTTTCGGCGCCCAGGGCGGCGACTGGGGCACGTGGATCTCGCGCGAGGTCGGGATCGTCGCCCCAGACCGCGTGATCGGCGTGCACACGAACGGGCTTGTCTCGTGGCCGTCCGGAGACCCCGAAGAGCTCGTCGGGCTCACGGACATCGAGCAGGCCCGGCTCGGGAAGGCCGACTACTACATGCGGGAGCTCTACGGCTACAAGAAGATCCAGTCGACCCGGCCCCAGACGCTGGCGTACGGCCTCTCGGATTCGCCGATCGGCCAGCTCGCCTGGATCGTCGGGGTGCTCAAGGAGTGGACCGACTGCAAGGACACCCCCGAGGACGCCATCGACCGCGATCGCCTCCTCACCAACGTGATGCTGTACTGGCTCACCAACACCGCCGCCTCGTCGGCCCGCTCGTTCGTGGAGACGCCGGACACGCCGGACGAGGCCGATCTCGCCGTCGACGTGAGGCCCGCGACCGTGCCGACCGGCGTCGCGGTGTTCCCGCGGGACATCATCGCGCCCATTCGCAGGTTCGCCGCCCGCGACAACAACATCGTGCACTGGTCGGAGCTCGAGCGCGGCGGCACCTTCGCGGCCATGGAGGAGCCCGACCTGTTCATCGGCGACGTGCGCTCGTTCTTCCGCCGCTTCCGCGGCCAGGCGCGCCCGGATTGACCAGAGACCGCAAGCCCGACCGAAAGGGGTGTTGTTCTCATGAGCGGCGAGATGACGATTCCCGTGCTTCCCTGCGTGTCGCTGCCCGAGACCCTGGCCTTCTATGGCGCCCTCGGGTTCGAGGTCACCCACCAGCAGACGGCGCCGAACGTGTACGCGGCCACGCGCCGCGGCGATATCCACCTGCACTTCATGGGGATCAAGAAGCTGGACCCCAGGCAGGCGTACACCACGTGCCTGGTGCTCGTCCCCGAGGTCGAGCCCCTCCACGAGACCTTCGCGGAGGGGCTGCGGAAGGCGTACGGCAAGCTGCCTGTCGCCGGGCTGCCCCGGATCTCGCGGATGAAGAAGGGGCAGAGTCGCTTCACGGTGGTCGACGTGGCCGGCAACTCGGTCATCTTCATCAAGCAGGGCGCGCCGGACGACTACGATGAGGGCGCCGCCGGGTCGCGGTCCGATTCCCACCTCGGCAAGGCGCTGCGCGCGGCGGCGCGGCTGCGCGACTTCAGGAACGACGACGCCGCGGCCGCCAAGGTGCTCGACGTGGCGCTCGCCAGGGAAGCGCCGGCCGCCCCGCTCGAGCGCGCGCGCGCCCTCGCGGCCCGGCTCGAGCTCGCCGTCGTCCTGGGCGAAGCGGAGCGCGCCCGCGCCCTGCGCGCCGCGATCGGCGAGGCGCCGCTCTCCGACGAGGAGCGCGCGCAGATCCAGCCGGCGCTGGACGCCGTGGACGCGCTCGAGCGATCGCAGGCATAGCCGCCTCCCGGCCGCGCGGGATGGATCTCCGCCGCGGACGCACAAGCGCTGCGCGGAGGCCTCGGCCCCGTCAACGGATCATTCCGTCGACCAGCGCGAGAATCTCGCTCACTGCGCATCACGCACGAGAATTGATAATCCCGTCGACGTGACCGGAATGCGCACGACTTATCGAGTTTGCGCTCGAGATCGGGCTTTCCTGCGTTCGCTGGTCCAAGTATGGAGTCCGGTGTGCGGTCTCTCCCTGGCTCCGGATCGACGCTGGCGTCGCGCGCTCTGGTCGGGTCGCCGCGCCGGCGCGGCGGAGCACGGGGAGAGGTCCGGGAGGCGGCGCCGGGAGATCAGGGCGGCGCGGCGACACCGTGTCGGAGAGCCGGACCGAGACAACTCCAGAGAAGGCCATGACCATGAAGAGGTACCCGATCGTGATCGCGCTCGCCGTCGCCGGGAGCTTCGCGGGCTGCTGGAGCGGCGGCGTCATCCAGCTCTATTCGTGCGACGACCCGTGCTACGGGCTGGATCTCTACGAGTGCGACGACCCGTGCGCCGTGTGCGAGGGCGGCTGTCTGCCCCTGCCGCCCCTCGGGTTCGACGATCCCATCGTGCTCTGGACGAGCGACGCGGCCGAGGAGGCGCCTGTGCCGGAGTGCCCGGCGGAGGCGCCATTCCTCGTGTTCGACGGGTACGGCGGCTTCGGCGCCGAGCACGTCTGCCCGACGTGCCGGTGCACCGACCCCTCGTGCGAGCTGCCGCGGGGGCTGACGGGGAGCGCCTCGGCGGCGTGCGACGGGACGGCGCCCACGTCGTTCGACGCGCCCGAGGGGTGGAGCGGCGCGTGCACGGCGCCGGCGGCGGTGAGCTCGGGCGAGCTCGGCTCGCTGCGCATCGAGGCGCCGACGGTGAGCGGCTGCGCGCCGGCGCTCGATCCCGCAGGGGCGCTGCCCGAGCTGCCCGCGCCGTGGAGCGTCCGGGCGCGCGGCTGCGCGGGCTCCGCGGACAAGTACACGTGCAGAGAGCCCGGCAAGATGTGCGTGGCGGCGCCCATGCCGTTGCCGACGGGCTTCGCGATGTGCATTCGCTATCTCCGCTCCGGCGCGCCCAGGTGCCCTGAGGAGTACCCGGATCTGCGCGAGCTCTACCAGGGCTTCGACGACACGCGGAGCTGCACGCCGTGCGGGTGCGGACCGCTCGAAGACAGCGCCTGCACGGCGCTCGTGTCGGTCCACGAGGACGCGTCGTGCGGACAGCTCCTCGGCGCAGAGACGGTGACGCTGGCGGGGCCGAAGTGCGTCGCGGGGCCGGACCTGCGGATCGAGAGCATGGATGCCGTGTGGATCAAGGACGAGCCGGGCTCATGCGCTCCGACGGGCGGAGTCGCCATCGGGGAGGTGACGCCGGAGGGAGCGTCGTTTTTCTGCTGCCAGTCGGACGAGGTCATCGCTGTGCCCTGATGACTCCGCCCGCCGCGGAGGCTCATCGCGTGACACGGGCGTGCGCCTGCGTCCCTCGCAGAGCGCGCGGCGACCGTCCGAAGAAAGGCGTGACTTCGGGTACCCGGGCGCGCGCTTCGCGCGCTATAAGACCGAATCACGCGAAAGGGAGAGCGGATATGCGAATCGCACGATGGTGCTTCTGGATGGCGCTCGCGGCGAGCGGCTGCAGCGCGTCCGACGGTGGCTCGTCCGCCACGGACAACCGCCCGCGCCCGGGGGGCGGGAGCGACACCGGGAGCGGCGCGAGCGGCGAGCCCGGGGGCGGCGCGGGCGGCGAGGGCGACGTGTTCGGCAGCGGCGCCGGGACCGGCGGGGCCGGCGCGGGCAGCGGGAGCGGGGAGAGCGGGGAAGGCGAGAGCGGGTGCATCGAGCGGGCGGAGCTCGTGTACGTGCTCTCACAGGACAACGAGCTCTACAGCTTCAGGCCCGATCGCAAGGAGTTCACGAGGATCGGTGTCCTGGGTTGTCAGACCGACATGGATCCGAACTCGATGGCGGTGGACCGCGACGCGGTGGCGTGGGTCAACTACGTCTATGGCGACGACAGCGCCGGGACGCTGTTCAAGGTCAGCACCGAGGACGCGAGCTGCGAGCCCACCGGGGCCTCGCTCTCGCGCAGCTGGTCCCGGCTCGGCATGGGCTTCTCGAGCGACCTCTCGCGCCCGGAGGCGGAGCAGCTCTTCGTGGCCGGCACCACGAGCATGCCGGGGATCGGGCTCGGGAGGATCGACGGCACGTCGGTGACGCCGGTCGGCGAGTTCAGCGGCTCGCTGCGCGGCCAGTCGGCGGAGCTCACCGGCACCGGCGACGGGCGCCTCTTCGGCTTCTTCACCACCTCGCCGGTCCAGCTCGCCGAGATCGACAAGGAGACCGGCGACATCATCGAGGCGACGCCCCTGCCAGGCATCGAGACCCCGAGCGCGTGGGCGTTCTCGTTCTGGGGCGGCGACTTCTATTTCTACACCGCCCCGCAGTCCGCGTCGCGGACGACGAACGTGAGCCGCTATCGCCCCTCCGACGGGTCGATCGACACGGCCTACATGACCAACATCGGCTTCCGCATCGTCGGAGCGGGCGTGTCGACCTGCGCCCCGATCGAGCAGCCGCGCTGAGGGCCGGCCGCGCGGCTCCGGCCGCGCGCGCCGATCGGCCTGCCAGGGACGAGCGCGTCAGTCCTCGGCGTCGTCGCCGAAGAGCACGCCGACCGAGAGCTCGAGGGCGTCGAACGGCTCCGCCCGGACGCGCTCCCCGCGCTCCGCGAGCAGCGCGGTCAAGTAGCCATCGCGGGTCCATCGATAGACGCTCAGCGTCTCCTCCCTGGGATCGAGGATCCAGTAATGCGGGATCTCGCAGCGGTGGTAGACGCGCATCTTCTTCACGGTGTCGTTGCGCGCGTTGGTGGACGACAGCACCTCGCAGATCCAGTCGGGTCGCACGCGCAACGGGTTGCCCCTCGGGCGCTCCGGGACGCGCTCGCGGCGAAAGCCGAGGATGTCCGGGCGGTAGACCTCCGCGGGCTCCAGCTCGATCTCCACCTCGGTGAGCAACCACCAGCCGCCGGGGCGGCGACCGCCGGGGCGGCGGTTGAAGGGGTCGAAGAGGACGCCGGTGAGGGCCGCCTGGGTCCCGCCGTGCTCACCGGTCGGGGTGGCCTTCCGGACCAGCTCGCCGCCGATGATCTCGTGGTAGCGCTGGTCCTCCGGGATGGCGAGCAGGTCCGCGGCGCTCGCACGCGGAGGGACCCGGCCCGCGGAGGTCGACATGCGCTGCAGGGTACCACGGCGGGACCCCACGCGAAACCGGGCCCTGCCCGGCGACGTCGGCGCCGCGCGACAGCGCCTCCGGGACAACGTGGTCCATCGCTCCCCTCCTCTCCTCAGCTCTGCTCCAGAGCGACAACCGGATCGAAAAAGGCGAAGAGAGAGCGAGAATTTAACGCAAAGGCGCAAAGACGCAAAGACGCAAAGAAAAGATCTCTTTTTTGCGTCTTTGCGTCTTTGCGCCTTTGCGTTGATTTCCGGGCTTCCAAGCTGATCGCACGCATCTACCGCGCTGGCGCCGCAGGTGTCATGTTGGGAGCGTTGGCGCGGCGCGGAGGTGTTGCGATGCGGATGAGGCTGCTCCCTGTGCTCTGTCTCTCGCTCTCGCTCGGCGCCGCGTGCGGGCCGGCGCCGGCCGCCGACTCCCCTGCTCGCGAGGACATCTTCGGGGCGGCGGGGCCGGGCGAGTTCATCCTGCTCACCGCCACGGGCGAGCTCGTCAGCGCGGAGTTCGAGCCGGGGCGCGTCCTCGGGCCGGACGTCAACGTGGGTGTGTACCCACCGGACAGCGGGCGCGGCGGGCTGGCAGTCCGGGGCGTCGCGTTCAACCAGGCGGTGAGCGTCACCGCGACCGGCCAGGGCGCGACCGGCGTCGTGGGCGGCATGCCGCTGGAGCTCTCGGTGACCCGGGCAGAGACGGGGCTCCGCGCGCGCGGCCTCGTGGCCGGCGCCCTCTCCGACTACCGGCTGGACGAGCGACAGCTCACCGGCGTGATCGGGCGCTGCAGCTACGAGCTCACCCGATCGGGACGGTACTACGAGGGGGCGCGGAGCTGCGGAGGCCAGCCTCACCAGGTGACCGTCCTGCTGCCCCGCGGGCTGTCGTCGTGGAGCGACGCCGCGCTCGCGACCACCCTGGGGCTGCTCCTCGGCGCCTGAGCGTATCCTCGGCGCCTGCGCGCGTCCTCGGCGCCTGCGCGCGTCCTCGGCGCTCGAGCCGCGTCCTCGACGCCGGAGCGCGCAGCCGCCTATCTCGCCGCCGGCGAATGACAGGCCGCGCACCGGCTGCTAGAGCTCGGGTCAACCCGGCAGCAAGAACGCCGAAGGCCCGCCGGGCACGGAACGCCGAGCACCGCTCGGCCCCGGGCCGCGGCGTTTTTTCTTCGCGCCTCCCGCGCCGCACCTCCCCTACCGACGCCACGTGACGAAGCCCAGAACCGATGGCAACGCGCCGGGCAGGCCGGCCGCGGCGACTTCACCCAGCCTCCTCGAAGGGCGATCCGCGCCCATCCCGGTCGGACCGCGGCTCGAGGCCGTGCTCGAGCTCGCCTACCGCGCCCGGCGCGCGGTGCTGCTCGAGGGGCCCACGGGGATCGGCAAGAGCGAGCTCGTCCGGCAGCTCGCCGAGCGGCTCGGCATCGCCACCGTCGTGCTCGACCTGAGCCTCCTCGAGCCGCCCGACCTCGTGGGCCTGCCCGTCATCCGGGACAACCGGACCGCGTACGCGGCGCCCTCGGTGCTGCCCCAGGACGGCGCCGGCATCCTGATGCTCGAGGAGCTCAACCGCGCGGAGCGGTACATCCAGCAGCCGGCGCTCCAGCTCCTCAGCGCGCGGCGGCTGCACGAGTACGAGCTGCCCGCGGGCTGGGTGTGCTTCGCCGCCGTGAACCCCGAGTCCGCCGACTACCAGGTGACGCCGCTCGATCGCGCGCTCCGGGCGAGGTTCCTCAACCTGAGCGTGCGCGCGGACCGCGCGTCGTGGCTCGCCTGGGCGCAGGAGAACGGGATCCACCCGGGCGTTGTCGCGCTGGCGCAGGCGCACGAGCGCATCCTGGAGGACGTGCCGCCGCGCACGTGGACGTACGCGTCGCACGTGCTCGGCGCGCTCCGCCCCGAGGAGCTCGCGGACGGCGTGCTGCTGCGCGACGCGCTCGGCGGCTACCTGCCCCCGAGCTGGGTCGAGCTCCTGCTCGCGTCGAAGGAGTCCTGGTCGACGAAGCTGCCGTTCGATCTGCGCGCGCTGCTCGCCGACTATGGCCCGACCTCACCGGCGGGGAAGACGCTGCGCGCGGCGCGGGAGCGCGGGGAGACCGACCGCTTCGACGAGGTGACAACGCGGCTCGCGCCGCTGCTCGAGGGGCCCGAGGTCGGCGTGCTGGCGGCGCAGCGGAAGCTGTCGCTGGCCGCCTTCGAGGCGCTGCTCGGGGACCTGCCGGGCGACCACCGCGAGCGCCTGCAGGAGGCGCTCGGCGGCAACGCGACGGCGACGCAGCTCGTGGACGTCCGGCCCGAGGAGCTGCTCCAGAACTACGCGGGCAGCGCCGCCGAGCAGAAGGTGCTCGCGTGGCGCGCCGACCCGCTGCGGCAGCACCGGATCGGCCTCGTGGTGACGGCGCTGTCGGCGCACCTCGCGCAGCAGGCGAAGCTCGTGGAGGTGCGGCGGAGCAACGTGGCGCGGGCGTGCCTCGGGCAGCTCCTTGCGCAGCTCCCCGAGCGCTGGGCGCTGCGGCTGGCGGGGGCGCTGAAGAAGCACGGCGTCACGCCGATCCGGCCGCAATGAGGGGCAGCGGCAGGGACGCCGCGAAGCCGGCGGGAGGCGACGATCCGCGCCCGGGAACGGCGAAACCGGCGCGGGGGGGCGGCGATCCCGGCCCGGGAATGGCGAAACCGGCGCGAGGGGGCGGCGATCCCGGCCCCGGAATGGCGAAACCGGCGCGGGGGGGCGGCGATCCGGGGCCGGGAATGGCGAAACCGGCGCGGGGGGGCGGCGATCCGGGGCCGGGAACGGCGAAACCGGCGCGGGGGGGCGGCGATCCCGGCCCGGGAACGGCGAAACCGGCGCCTGAGACCGCGGGGCGCGGCGAGGTGGCCGAGGACGCGCTCGCGGCGTGGCTCGACGCCTTCGTGCGCGATCCGGGGTTCCTGGAGCGGTACCCCTGCTACGCGGCGATCCTCGCGCGGCTCGCGCCGGTCGCGGATCCGTCGGTGAAGCGCATGGCGGTCTCGATGTTCGAGGGCCGCTTCTTCCTCCACGTCAACGTGGAGTCGTTCATGAGCGAGCCCGTGTTCCTGCGGGGCGTGCTCCTGCACGAGGTGCATCACGTGGCGCTCGGGCACCTCTGCCACCCGAAGTTCGCGGGCGCGGACGAGCCCGAGCTGATGGACCTCGCCCTCGAGATGTCGGCCAACGAGTACATCGAGGAGCCGCTGCCCGACCCGATCCGCTGGCAGCCGTACGCCGCGATCGGCCTGCGCGGCGGCCAGAGCACGCTCGAGCGCTACGACCTGCTCGTTGGCGCCGCGCGGGAAGGCAAACTCCCGCAGCGGGGCGGCGAGGCGGTCGACGACCACCGCGTGCTCCGCCGCCCGTCGCGCGAGCCGGGGGCGGTGGAGCAGACGCGGCAGCTCCTGCTGCGCGCCGCCGAGGAGGCGAGCGAGCTCGCTGGCGACGGCGACCCCGTGGACCTGCCCGGCCTGCTGCTCGCGGGCAAGACGCCGGGCCGGCTCATCGAGGAGCTCACCGACGTGCTCGGCCCGCGCGCGCACCCCCTCGACTGGAAGACCGCGCTGCGGATGTTCGTGGCGAGGGAGCGCGCGCCGGTGCACACGTACGCGAGGCCCAACCGGCGCTTCCCGGGCCGCGTGGGCGAGGTGCCCGGCAGGACGTACGCGCCCCGGGCGATCGCGAAGCCGTCGGTGCTCGTGGCGATCGACACGTCGATGAGCATGCGCCGCGAGGAGCTGGAGGAGATCGCCCGGCAGCTCCAGGCGATGAGCGAGGTCGCGCGCATCACCGTGGCCGAGTGCGACACGGAGGTGGCGCGCGTGTACGCCTTCGAGGGGCGGCTCGGCGACGTGGCCGGCCGCGGCGGGACCGACCTGCGGCCTGTGTTCGCGCCGGAGTTCCTGGCGGCGCGGAGGGTCTCCGGCGTGATCTATTTCACGGACGGCGCGGGGCCCACGCCGCCGGCCCCGCCGCCGCTGCCGGTGCTCTGGATCCTGACGAAGCCGCTCGAGTTCGCGTGCCCGTGGGGCGAGCGCGCGTGGCTGGAGCGGAAGCCGCGGCGGTAGGGCGAGGCAGATCGAGGCGCGGCATTCACACGCGCTGGCCCGGATCGCCTCGGACGACGCCTCTTCTCGACCCTCCGGGCACGCTTCGCCCGGAGACAGCTCATCCGCGCTTCCGGGCCGTGAACTGGCGCAGGCCGATGGAGCACCCGACCAGGCCCTCGGCGTCCCGGAGCGCCTCGACGGCGTCCAGGAAATCACGACGCACGCGCTCGACCTCTCCGGGGGAGAGATAGACCATGTCGTAGGTCAGGAGCATCAGCTCCCAGAGCCGCGCTGGAGGCTCCCGTCGGGACACGGCCAGCTCCTCCACGCGCGCGTCCGAGAACCCCGCGGCCTCGCCGAGATGGGCCAGCAATGCCTGCTGCGACGCGAAGGCGGGATGGACGAGCTGGAGCGGCTGTCGACCCGTCGCGCGATAGGTCCGGCGCAACGCCTCGACGAAGCACGCAAAGCCTTCGGTCGGCGCGGGTCCTCCGTCCACGATCGCCGAGAAGACGCCCCCCGGCCGCAGCACGCGGTGGATCTCGGCGATCACGCTCGCCGGATCGCCCATGAGCATCAGCGCCATGTGGCTGAGCACCACGTCGACGGACGCAGGTGGGAGCGGGATCGCCTGGGCGCGCTCGTTGAGCAGCCGGAGCTCCGGCCCGAGCCGTCGCGCAGCGGCGGCCAGCTCGTCTGCGGACATGTCGAGCCCGATCAGCCTCGCACACGATCCGCGGCGCTGGCGGATCCGTTCGAGCAGCAGGCCATCGCCGCAGCCCAGGTCGAGCACGACGGCTTCGTCCCCCTCGGGGACGACGGCGGCGAGCCGGTCGTACGAGTCGCCGCCTTCAGGCGTCCGAGCGGGGCCGAAGAACTCGGAGGTCGCCCCGGCATGGGACCGGTGAAAATCGAGCAGGAAGCGCTCGTTCGGCGAGAGGGCGGCGGCATCCATGGCGCGATCCCTTCACTTCACCTGGAAGTGCAGCGCCCGCGCTTCGATGGACATGCCGCGCGGATCGCCCGGCACATAGAAGTACACCTCCTGCTCGGATCGCTTGCCGAGGTAGTCGATCGTCGCCTCGACGCGCTCCGGCTGCGGGGCTCCCGGCGGCGTGTACCGGAGCTCCACGCCGAGGTCGCCCAGCATCTGCCTGCCCTGGTTCTTCACCCGGACCGGCAAGACCCACACGTCGCCGTGCTGCTCGGCCCGATCGGGCAGCGCCCGGACCTCCGGCACGACCGAGCCCCGGGAGCCCGTCAGCCCCTCGTACACAAGGAACACGACCAGGCCGAGGATCAACGCCGCGCTGACCGCGACGGAGACCCACTCGGCCAGGCGCCTTCCGACCCGCCGGCCCTCGCCGGCGCCCTTCCCCTGCCCTCGCGCCTCGCTCACACCACCAGCCTCCCCGCCGCGCCGCCGACGATCGCCGGCAGGCCGAGGGTGACCACGCTGGCCACCAGCGTGGGCAGATCGCTCGTCGCCTCGCGCTCCCCGACCAGGCCGAGCAGCGCCAGCGCGACCAGCAGCGACACGGCGCACGTCATCAGCGTCTCGAACCCCCGGCTCTGAAACAGGCTCTTGACGTACACCTCGTGCCGCTCGAACCCCGAGGCGAACAGGATGACGTAGCACAGCACCACGCTCACCCCGAGGATCGCGAGCTGCCGCCAGGGCGAGAGCCGCGACGCGATCAGCACGACCTCCTCCGTCGAGGCGATGTTCAGCGTGAACAGCAGCGAGCCCGCGGCCGCGGCCGAAAAGTCCCGCAGATCCGCCCTGAGCTGCAGCGCCTCCGGATCTCCCGCCGGGGGCTTCTCCGCTTCCTCATCATCCCCGGTGCGAGACTTGTCCCGGACCTGCGCGTTCGCGAACGCCACCCCGAGGCTCACCGCGGCCGCCTGCAGGATGATCTTGCCGACGATCTCGCGCGGCGCGCGGTCGAGGGTGATCTCGCCGATGAGCGCCAGGATCGCGGCCGAGAGGGCGATCCCGATCCCGACCGACGTCACGGTTTCCATGGCGGTGCCGAAGAGCGTGTCCTCGTTCCGGAAGCCGGACTCGAGCGAGCACAGGAAGGTCACGACGAGCGTCAACGCAAGGATCCCCCCGAGGTGCCACGCCGGGAGCATCATCCCGTGGAACCACATCTCCATCGTGTACAGCAGGGGCATCCCCACGATCGCCCCGCCGGCGATCGCCCCGGTGAGGTCCTTCGCCTCCCGGCGCCACCCGTGCGGATCGCTCTCCTGCTGCGGTCTCGGTTCGGCCACGTCGCGCCGCCCCTTGTACACCATCTCCGGCCAGCCGGTCGGCCGCGCGACGCGGGCGACGCGGGCGCGGCGGCTCGCCCGCTACGGCGCACGCGCCGCTACTGCGCCCGTCGAAGCGTGGCCACGCCCTTCCAGGGCGGCGTCTGCGCGTAGACGATGAGCTCCTTCTCGCCGGAGAACTCGCACACCGCCTCGTAAGCGAGCCCCGCCTCGTCGTAGGAGATGATCTTGAACCGGTTCCACGCGGGCTCGCGGATCTCGTAGGCGCGGTCGACGTGGAGGCCGGGCGAGTCGCCGAGGATGCGCTGGCCGTCGAAGCGGATGACCA
The DNA here is from genome assembly GCF_051474675.1 of Sorangium sp. So ce406. Taxonomy (NCBI): domain Bacteria; kingdom Pseudomonadati; phylum Myxococcota; order Polyangiales; family Polyangiaceae; genus Sorangium; species Sorangium sp. So ce406. The sequence continues at coordinate 6,618,523 of NZ_CP150340.1, forward strand.
GGTGCGCGTACTGGAACTCGAGCATCGACGCGAGCATCGGCTCGAGCGGCACCTCGGGGTCGAAGCGGACGAGCCGGAACGTGCCGCGCAGGCGCGCGTCGATCGAGGCGATCTCGGCGGCGGCCCCGCCGGAGCCCTGCGCGCCGCCGGAGCCGCAGCCGGCGGCCGGCGCGGCCAGGGCGGCGCAAGCGACGAGGAGGAGGCGGAAAGCCCGGAACGGCCTGGGGTGACGCGACGAGGACCGGCTCTCCAGGGGCGACATGGGCGGAGCTTAGGGCTGGCGACCGAGCTGCGCAAAGCGGAGCCGAGGTGCGGGCGAGGGCGACGGCCGCGCGGCGCGAGCGACGTCACCGCGCCCGCGACAGCCCTGCGCCGCGCGACTTGCGGCGATCCGGCGCCCTCCACACAATGAACGGGCGAGCCGATCAGCTCACGACGCCCATCGGACAGCGCCGCGACGACCGCGGCCGACCGGGGCGCGCTCGCCGGGGGCAGCATGGCAGAGGTCGTACGAGGCACGGACTGGGTCGCACGCCTCCCCGAGCGCGCCTGCGCGGCGCGCGAGGACGCCGTCCTCGAGGCGGCGCAGGGCGGCCTGCTGGCGCCCATCTGCTGGGCGCCGGTGCACAGCGAGCACGGCGAGCACCGCGCGACCTTCCTCGTGAGCGCGGACGCGCTCCGCGTGGGCGACGCGGAGGACTCCGTCCGGATCAACGCCTCCGCGCGGACGACGCAGCGCCTCGCGGATCTGCTCGAGTGCGCGATGCTGACGACGCGCCTCTGCGACCTCGTCTGGGAGCAGGCCAGCGTGCGGATCCCGCCGTGCATCGGCGCCCCGGACCCGACGATGGCGAACACGTCACGCATGCTGGAGCACCACCGCCGCGTCGAGGAGCGGGTCGCCGGGCGCGCCGGGCTCATCGAGAACGTCGGCAAGCACTGGGTGCTCACGAACCGCCTCGCCGGGAGCCGCGACCGGGCCGCGAACTACGGCTGGTACGATCCGAAGGCCGCCCACCGGCACGGCCAGCACGCGCTGTGGCAGCCGCCCGGGCTCGCGCACGACCTGGATCACGTGGACTACTCGCAGGTCGTCCGGCTCGTGCGCCGGCGGTGCACGGTGGACGGCGCCGAGCGCGACATCCTGGAGATCATGACCGACCCGGCGCTCGCGGGCCTTGTCTCGTCCGAGGGCCCCCTGCGCGTCCTCCGGCAGCCGGGGGTGCCGGAAGCGGCGGTGGCATGACGGGCCGCGGGCGCTCTTCAGGGCGCGGGCGCTCTTCAGGGCGCGGGCGCTCGTCAGGGCGCGGCGATCACCGGTTCACGAGCGTCATGCCGGGCTCCGGATACCGGAGGCCGGCGGCCGCGCCCTTCGGCATCACCTCGTCGAGGCGCCGCAGGTCGCCCTGGGTGAGCGCGATCGACGCCGCGGCGACGTTCTCCTCGAGGTAGCTGCGCCGCTTCGTGCCGGGGATCGGGACGATGAACTCCCCCTGCGCGAGCACCCACGCGAGCGCGAGCTGCGACGCCTTCACGCCCTTCTCGCGCGCGATGTCCTCCACCTTCGCGACGAGATCGAGGTTCCGCTGGAAGTTCTCGCCCTGGAAGCGCGGCGAGATGCGGCGGTAGTCGTCCGGCGCGAGGTCCTCGAACCGCTTGATCTGCCCCGTGAGGAAGCCGCGGCCGAGGGGGCTGTAGGCGAGGAAGCCGATGCCGAGCTCGCGGCACGTGGCGAGCACGTCGTCCTCGGGGTCGCGCGTCCAGAGCGAGTACTCGGTCTGCACCGACGCGAGCGGGTGCACCGCGTGGGCGCGCCGGAGCGTCGCCGAGCCCGCCTCCGAGAGGCCGATCGCGCGCACCTTGCCGGCCTTCACGAGGTCCGCCATCGCGCCGACGCTGTCCTCGATCGGCGTCTTCGCGTCGACGCGGTGGAGCTGGTACAGGTCGATCACGTCGACGCGCAGGCGCCGCAAGCTCGCGTCGCAGGCCTTGCGGATGTACTCCGGCGAGCCATTGATGCCGCGGACGTTGGGGTCGCTGGGATCGCGGACGACGCCGCACTTGGTGGCGAGGACGACGCGATCGAGCCGGCCCTCGATGGCGCGGCCGACGAGCTCCTCGTTCGTGAAGGGCCCGTACATGTCCGCGGTGTCGAGCAGCGTGACGCCGAGCTCGATCGCGCGATGGATCGTCGCGATCGACTCGGCCTCGTCGCGGTCGCCGTAGAAATCGCTCATGCCCATGCAGCCGAGACCGAGGGCGGAGACCTGGAGAGGACCGAGCTTGCGCGTGTGCATGGTGTGCCTCCTGGGCGCCGCAGCGAGGGGCGGCGGCGCTTCGACGCGGGCCACCGTAAGAGTCGGAGCGCGCTCGAAGCAAGGGGGCGGGCAGAGCAGCGGGGCGCCCGCTCCAGAAAAAATTCGAGAGGCGCGTAGGGAGGGCCGGCCGGGGCGCGTCTCACCACCAGAAGCCGGCAAGAACAGGCTGGCCCTTGCACCAAGGAGCACGACCAAGATGAACCGCCCCCTCTTCTCGAACACCGCCCGCAGCGCGATCCGTCGCCTCGTCCTCGGCACCTTCCTCTCGGCGGCCGTGCTCGCCGGCGGCGGAGCGGCCTACGCCGCGGGCGGCGCGGAGGGCACGGCGGCGCCGCGCCACGACAAGGACGCGCGCCGCGAGCACCGCCCCAGGGATCCGGCCCGCATGATCAAGCGCTTCGACAAGAACGGGGACGGCAAGCTGGCCGTCTCGGAGCTGCCGGAGAAGGCGCAGAAGCGGCTGGCCACGGCGGACACGAACAAGGACGGCGCGCTGTCGGCCGAGGAGCTCAAGGCGCACGCCGAGCAGCACAAGAAGGCGCGCGAGGCGAAGCAGAAGGAGCGCTTCGCCCGGAAGGACAAGAACCGCGACGGCTTCCTCACCCGGGACGAGGTGGGCGAGGAGCGCTGGGAGCGGATCAAGGCGGCGGACGCGAACCGCGACAACAAGCTGACCGCGGACGAGCTGCGCGCGGCGCGCGGCGCCCACAAGCAGCCGCGCAAGCAGCCGGCGGCGCGGTAGCCCCCGGGCGGACGCGCGGCGCGGGCCGGCGAGATCAGCCGCTCACGCCGCGCTTCCGCGAGCGCCCGGGGAAGAGGGGCAGTTGCTGCTCCAGCACCTGCTTCCGCCAGGCGAGCAGCGTCTGCGCGCGCCGGCGCGCCGTCTCCTTGCCGATGCCCGCGGTGAAGCGGAAGATGCGCCGCGCGAGCGCGGAGGGGGTGGGCGCCGCCGGCTCGAAGAGATCGGGCGCGACCTCCTTCACGACGTCGCACGCGAAGATCGCGCGCCGCAGGTGCGCCCGCTCGTCGGGGGTGCCGGCCGGGGCGGCGAGCAACGCGCGCCCGGCGGGCGTGATCGAGGCGTCGTCGTCGCCGAGCCACCCGAGCACGCGCGCGGCCGCGAGCGCATAGCCGACGTGGCGCAGGGAGATGCCCGTCTGCTCCGCGATCTGCTCCTTCGCGGCCACCCCTGCCGCGAGCGCGTCGAGCACGCGCCGCACGTTCGCGAGGTTGTCGGCCTGGGGGATCTCGGCGCTGCGCAGCAGGCGGGTCGGCGGCATGGGCAACAGGGGACCCCCGGCCCCGGCCGGGAGTCGACACCATAGCGCGCACGGGCGCAGCGCGGACGACGAACGCGTCGTCCCGGTCCGGGCGAAGGACCCCGCCGCCGGGGGGAGACCCCGGCGGCGAGGCGGCGCGGGGTCTTACCGACCGCGGCAGCTGTGGTCGTGGTGGTGGCCGTTGTGGCCGTGGTGACCGCCGTGGTCGCCGCCGCCACAATCGACGTCATCGCGGTGGGGCGCGCAGAGTCGACCGTTGTTGTACGCGTCGAGCTTCTCGGCGAGCGGCTCCCCGGTCGTCCACGGCGAGTTGCAGCGGCTGTCCCTGACGTTGCTGCCAAGGCGGTTGCGCCGGAGCCACTCATCCGCCGCGGCGATGGTGCGCTCGATGCAGCTCGACTGGTTGCCGATACCGACGTTGAGCTTGGCGACGATGAGGTGCTTCGCGAGGATGTACGTGACGTCGCCCCGGGTCGGACGGCTGATGATGTCGAGGAGCTGAGCCTTCGTGTACGTCTTGCCGCCGATGGTCAGCTTCGAGACCTTCCACGCGTTCGGGTGGTTCTTCCAGTAGCCGGGGGTGCCGGTGCCGGGGGACGCGCACTGGCAAGCGCCGCAGTCGGCCGCGCAGCTCGAGCAGTCCTCGACGCCCGCCTTGCAGACGCCGTCGCCGCAGACCGGCGGGCACGCGCCGCAGTCGGCCGCGCAGCTCCCGCAGGTCTCGCCGACCTCGCAGACGCCGCTGCCGCAGACCGGCGGGCAGATGCCGCAGTCGCTCGGGCACTCGAGGCAGTTCTCGCCGGCCTCGCAGACGTCGTTGCCGCAGGCCGCGGGGCAAGCGCCGCAGTCGCCGGCGCAGTTCGCGCAGTCCTCGCCGTTCTCGCAGGCGTTGTTGCCGCAGACCGCGGGGCAAGCGCCGCAGTCGTCCGAGCAGGTGCCGCAGTCCTCACCGGCCTCGCAGGCGCCGTCGCCGCACACGGGCGGGCAGGCGCCGCAGTCGGCGCTGCAGCTCCCGCAGCTCTCGCTCGGGTCGCAGGTGCCGTCGCCGCAGACGGGCGCGCAGACGTCGCAATCGGCGCTGCAGCTCCCGCAGTCCTCGCCGATCTCGCAGGCGCCGTTGCCGCAGAGCGGCGGGCAGACGCCGCAGTCGACGGCGCAGGTCGAGCAGCTCTCGTCGCCGCCGCAGACGCCGTTGCCGCAGGAGAGCTGGTAACCGAAGTCCGCGTCGAGCAGGTCCTGGGCCCAGCCGAGCGAGACGTTGCCCGTGTTGTCGAGCCCGCCGTCGGGATCGGCCGACGGCTCCTGTCCGGCGAGCGGACCGCTCTCCATGAAGTTGTCGGCGGTGATGACCACCGAGTAGGCGCCCGCGGGGAGCGAGTCGAAGAGGTAGAAACCGGGCTGGCCGCTGTAGGGGCTGTCGCCGGTGACGGTGGAGTCGAGGAGGACGCCGTCGTGGTACAGCTCGACGAGGACGCCGTTGACGCCGAGCTCGCCGGTTTCGGGCTCGTAGAGCCCGTCGGCGTCGCTGTCGAGCCAGACCGTGTCGCCGATCGACGAGTACGTCACGTAGCCGAAGTCGGCGTCGGTCACGTTCTCCCCCGCGTCGAGCGACACGGCGATCGGCTCGTCGTCGGTGGTCAGGAGGTGCCCGAGCGGCAGCGTCGCGTCATCGACGGCGACGGCGTAACAGCCCGCCTCGAGCTCGCCGAAACGATAGAACCCGTTGGCGTCGGTCGCTGTCGTCCCGATCGGGGATCCATCGGCGGATCCGTCGCAGTTCCCATCGACGAAGAGGTCGACGACGACGCCGGAGATGCCGAGCTCGGAGGCGTCCTCGAGGCCGTCGGCGTTCGCGTCGAACCACACCTTGTCGCCGATCGAGCCCTTCGGCGTCGTGTAGCAGACCTCGAGGAAAGGGCGCTGGGACATGTCCGTGTGCGCGCTGCCCCTGTACGAGGTCTTGCCGTACTCGTCCTCCTCGAGGAGGATCCCGTGAGCGGGCGAGACGCCGCTCACCCACTCCTGGACCAGCTCGGTGAGATCGAGCTCGCGCCAGGCCGAGCCGCCGGACTGGAACGACGTGAAGGACGTCGGATCGATGCCGCCCAGGTTGTTCCAGGTGACGTCGTCCTCGGTCCAGGGGGCGAGCACCCGGTGGGCGCGGACGATCTGCGTCGTGCTGCTGTAGGTCAGGACATAGAACCTGGCCGAGGTGATGAGCGAGCTCGCGGGGATGGCGCCGAGCTCGAAGCCGAACAGGGCTCGTTTCTCGCCGACCGTGCTGGAGTACCCCGTGTTCACCTCGAAGGGGGTCGGGACGTGATAGCTCGGGGCGAGGCTCCAGATCTCGGCGTTGTAGACGTCCCCGAGGACGCCCCGCTGGATCACGGTGCACGTGGGCGTCGGCGCGGCGGTGGTGGCGAGGGCAGATGCGCTGATGAGCAGCGTGGCGAGAGCGGCGGAGGAGGCGACGGTTATCTGCTTCATGGGTGGCTCCTTTGAGGTCCTTGCTGGGATCGAACCACGATGGAGCGTCATCCGAGCCGAATGCGCCATGACACGCGGGTCAGGCGAAGGTCGGTTTCATGGGCTCCGGTCGGACCGCGCCCCGCGGACTGATCACGTTCCAATCAGGTGCGCGAGGCGTCAGCTCAGATCGGAGAGCGGATGCGCACAGGTCCAGTATCCAACTAACAACACGATTACGGAACTGTCCAGACATTTGCGAGGGACACCCCCAGAAACAGACATCGCGCCACGGACGATTCGCGGCCACGTGGCCACGTGGTGACGCGTTGACGTTTCTGGGTACCTCGCCTCGGGCCTTCACGCTCCATGGAAAGGAGCGCTGTGGCCGAGCGGGATCACGGCGCACTCAGCACCGACCGCTGCACGCGGCAGCGGTCAGCGTCGCTCGGAGCTCAACAGAACCAGATCGAGTACAACGAGGTTGGCCCCAATTTGATGCTGAATGCGCACAGGACCATTTTTCAAGATAATGAATCCGCACTTCGAATGTCCAGATCTTTTTCTTGCGCGGGATGCAGACGACCAAGGCAGTTGGGTGGACACGCGCTGGTCCAGGACACGTGCATTGCTGCCCTACCCATCTTGTAAAATTCGACGGTATGTCCCATCAAGGACGGACACCGGGGCGCCGCGTGGTCCTCGATCCTGCGCGTGGCGTTCGCGTCGACCCCGGCGCTGCGCGGAACTTGGCCCACGCGCGCCCGCCCTGGCATCAGCCCCGGGTGCGTTCGCGTCTCCACCTCGCGCTCGCCGCCGCGGCCGCCGTGTGGCTCGCGCCGGCGGCAGCATCTCCGGCCCCGCCGGGCGTCCGAAAGCTCCACGTCGAGGGCGGCGCGGTCCACGCCACCGTCGGCGCGGCGGGCAAGCAGGTGCGCCTCACGCTCGACCCCGAGCTCCAGCGCGCCGCCGAGCGCCTCCTCGCCCGCTCCGGCGCGCCCGAGGGCGCCATCGTGGCCTCCGACGTCCGCACCGGCCGCATCCTCGTCTGGGCGAGCCGCGGCGACCGGGACTACGTCGCGACGCCCGTCGCCCCGAGCGCGAGCCTCTTCAAGATCGTCACCGCAGCGGCGCTCCTCGAGGGCCGCAAGGTCAACGTCGCGACGCCCGTCTGCTACACGGGCGGCATGAGCGCGATCCGCGCGCAAGACCTCCAGGGGCGCGGCGACACCTGCACCGTCTTCGGCGAGGCGCTCGGCCGCAGCATCAACGGCGTGTTCGCCCGCCTCGCCGGCCAGCACCTCACGCCCGCCGACCTGCGCCAGACGGCCCGCGACCTCGGCTTCGACGGCGAGGTCCCCATCGACATCCCCGTCGCGCCGAGCGCCGCCCAGGTCCCGGCCGACTCCCTCGGCCTCGCCCGCGCCGCCGCGGGCTTCTGGAGCGGCAAGCTCAGCCCGCTCGGCGCCCTGTTCGCGATGCAGACCATCGCCAACGACGGCGAGCGCGTCCGCTTCTCGCTGCTCGCGCCGCCGGGCGCGCAGGCCCGCGAGGCCGCGTCCGCGACGCGCAGCACCGACGGCCGCGGCCTGCGGGCCGACGTCGCGCGCACCCTCCGGTCGATGCTCGAGGTCACGACGCGCCGGGGCACGTGCGCCAAGGCGTTCCGCAAGCCGGACGGCACCCGCGCCCTCGGGTCGATGCCCGTCGCCGCCAAGACCGGCACGCTGGTCGGCGGGAGCCCGTCGCGCATGTTCTCCTGGTTCGCGTCGTTCGCGCCGTCCAATCGCCCCGAGATCGCCGTCTCCGTCATGCTGGCCAACGACATCACCTGGCGCACCAAGGCGAACCTCGTCGGCCGCGAGCTCCTCGAGACCTACTTCGGCCGCAGGCGGCCGGGGCCCGTCGCCCGGCGGCGGTGACGGGCGGCGCCGGCCTGGGCTACCCTGGGCGACCGCATGAGCGCCCGAGACCGCATCCCCCGCATCCTCCAGCACCTGCGCGAGGAGTACCCCGACGCCCGCTACGAGCTCGACTGGGAGACGCCGCTCGACCTGCTCGTCGCGACCATCCTGGCCGCGCAGTGCACGGACGAGCGCGTCAACCGGGTGACCGCCACGCTCTTCAAGAAGTACCCGTCGGCGCAGGCGTACGCCGACGCCCCGACCGAGGTGCTCGAAGAGGAGCTCAAGCCCACCGGCTTCTACCGCCAGAAGACGAAGACCGTGAAGGCCGCCTGTCAGGCGCTCGTCGAGCGCTTCGGCGGCGAGGTGCCCCGGACCATGGACGAGCTCACGTCGCTGCCGGGCGTGGCCAGGAAGACGGCGAACGTCGTGCTCAACACGGCGTTCGACCTCCCCTCGGGGATCATCGTCGACACGCACGTCGCGCGCCTCAGCGGGCGCATGGGCCTCTCGAAGCGCGAGAAGCCCGAGCAGATCGAGGAGGACCTGATGCGGATCGTGCCCAGGGAGCAATGGACCTTCTTCGGCCCGGCCATGGTCCTGCACGGCCGCTACACCTGCGTCGCCCGGAAGCCGAAATGCGCGGAGTGCCGCATGAGCGCGCTCTGCCCGAAGGAAGGAGTGTGAGCGCGCGATGACGAACGATCTGCCCGCCTCGTGGCACGCCGAGCTCGCCGGAGAGCTCGATCAGCCCTATTTCCAGCGGCTCACGCGCTTCCTCGAGGAAGAGCGCAAGGCGCACCGGGTCTTCCCGGCCGAGGAGGACGTCTTCGCCGCGTTCCGGCTCACGCCGTACGAGCGCGTCCGCGTGCTGCTGCTCGGCCAGGACCCGTACCACGACGAGGGGCAGGCCCACGGGCTGTGCTTCTCGGTGCGCCCGGGCGTCCCGCCGCCGCCGTCGCTCGCCAACATGTACAAGGAGGCGCTCGTCGACGTCCCGGGCTTCACGATCCCGGGCCACGGCTGCCTCACCGCGTGGGCCAGCCAGGGCGTGCTGCTGCTGAACACCGTGCTCACCGTCCGCGCGCACACGCCGAACTCGCACAAGAACCAGGGCTGGGAGACGTTCACTGACGCCGTGATCAGGAAGGTCAACGACCGGCCCGACGGGGTGGTGTTCGTGCTCTGGGGCGGCCACGCGCAGAAGAAGGCGAAGCTCATCGACGCGCGCCGCCACACGATCATCAAGGCGGCGCACCCCTCGCCGCTGTCGGCGAGGAGCGGCTTCTTCGGCAGCAAGCCGTTCTCGTCGATCAACGCCGCGCTCCGCGCCCGCGGGGCGGACGAGATCGACTGGCGGCTCCCGGAGCTCGGGTAGCGCGCGGTGCGCCGGCAGAAGCGCGCCCTGCCGCTCGCCCCGCCGACGCGGTACACCCCGGCCGTCCTCGAGGGCATCGCCGACGGCGAGCGCGCGGCGCTCGGGCTCTCGCTCGGCCGGCGCGCGGGCGGCTGCGCGGGCGCCGTGGCGGCCGCGGGCGCGGCGCTCGCGCGCGCCGAGGCGCTCGAGGAGGCCGCGGTGGCCGCCGAGCCGCCCGGGCGGCCGATCGCGTGCCGGGCCGGGTGCGCGACCTGCTGCGTGAGCAAGGTGCTCGTGCTGGCGCCGGAGGTGCTCCGCATCGCCGCGCACCTGCGCGCCACGCGGCCCGCGGCGGAGCTCGCCGCGCTGGAGGAGCGCGTCCGCGCCGCCGACGCCGCGACGCGCGGCCTCACCCGCCTCGAGCGCGCCGAGGCGCGGGTCCCCTGCCCGCTCCTCGACGAGCGCGGCGCCTGCTCGATCCACGCCGTACGACCGATCGTGTGCGCGGGCTGGAACTCCCTGGACGCGGCCGCGTGCGAGCGCCACTTCGCCGCGCCCGCGGCCGTCCCCACGGCGCCCATGCACCGCCCGAGCTACGAGGTCGCGAACGCCGTCCTCGCCGGGCTGGGCTGGGCCGCGAAGGAGCAGGGCCTCGACGCCGCCCCGCTCGAGCTCATCGCGGCGCTGCGCATCGCGCTCGAGCGCCCGAACGCCGGCGAGCGGTGGCTCGCGCGCCTCCCTGTCTTCGCCGCGGCCCGCGACGCCGAGTGGCAGGAGGACCGGCGGCGCGAGGCGTGATCGCGCGCCGCGGCCCGGCGGACGCGATCTGGCGTTGGCGGGCCGGCAAATCCGTTTACTCTGGCGCGCCGCAGAGATCGCCGCCGGTCGGCGTCTCACGAAGCAACCCTCGACAACGACCTACGAAAGGAGTCTCGCATGAAGCTCTACGGACATCCCATGAGCACGTGTACGCGCAAGGTGATGACGGTGCTCGCCGAGAAGGGCCATGAGGCGCAGTTCGTGCTCGTCGACCTGATGAAGGGCGAGCAGAAGACGCCCGAGCACCTCGCGCGCAACCCCTTCGGCGTGATCCCGGCGCTCGAGGACGAGGACTTCACGTTGTACGAGTCGCGGGCGATCATGCGTTACCTGGACCAGAAGCTCCCGGGCGCGTCGCTGACGCCGACCGAGCTCAGGGCCAGGGCGCTCATGGATCAGTGGCTCAGCGTGGAGCAGTCGTATATCTCCACGCCTGCGGTGAAGATCCTCTTCCAGCGCTTCATCCACCCGATGCGCGGCCAGCAGAGCGACGAGTCGGTCGTCCAGGCGTCCAGCGGCGAGATCGCGCGCGCGCTCGACGTGGCCGACAGGGCGCTCGCCGGCCAGGAGTACCTCGCCGGATCGAGCTTCTCGCTGGCCGACATCGCGTGGATGCCGTACCTCCAGTGCCTCGTGGTCTCGAAGGTCGGTGAGCTCATCACCGATCGGCCGAACGTCGCGGCCTGGTGGAAGCGCATCAGCGCGCGGCCGTCGTGGCAGAAGGTCTCGTCCTGATCGCCGTCGCCCTGGCTCGTTCAGGCCGGCGAGCCAGGTAGCCCTCGGCGCCGGCGAGCCAGGTAGCTCGCGGCGCCGGCGAGCCAGGTAGCCCGCGGCGCCGGGGACGCGCGCGCGTCTCCGGCGCCGGGAGCGGCAACGAAGGCAGAGGGCCAGCCGGGAGCCACCGCGTCACCGGCGAGCACCGCGGCTGGCCGCCCCTGCCGGACGACTCACACGCTGCCGTCGATCGTCACGATGGAGCCGTCGGGCCGGTGGCTGAGCTCCGTGACCTTGATGTTGCGCAGGTGCGTCTTGCCGCCGGAGAGCTCGCAGTCGTGATAGAAGAGCCACCACTTGCCCTCGAACTCCACGATGGAGTGGTGCGTCGTCCACCCGAGCACGGGGGTGAGCACGACGCCCTGGTACGTGAAGGGGCCGTACGGGTTATCGCCCGTGGCGTAGACAAGCAGGTGGGTGTCGCCGGTGGAGTACGACAGGTAGTACTTGCCGTTGTGCTTGTGCATCCACGGCGCCTCGAAGAAGCGGCGCTCGTGGTCCGTCTGCAGGATGGGCTCGCCGTTCTCGTCCAGGATGCGAATCTCGCGCGGCGTCTCGCCGTACTGGAGCATGTCGTCGCTCAGGCGCGCGACGCGCGGGCCGATGGCGGGCTTCGGCTCCGTGGGCTCGGGCGGCACGGTGGGGTCGTACTCCCCGCGCCGCCAGCGTTGCAGCTGCCCGCCCCAGATGCCGCCGAAGTACATGTAGTGCGCGCCGTCGTCGTCCTGGAAGGTGGAGCAGTCGATGCTGTAGCTGCCCCTCATGGGCTCGGGCTCCGGCTTGAAGGGCCCCTCGGGCCGCTTGCTGGTGGCGACCCCGGTGCGGAAGACGTCGTTCCGGTCCTTGAGCGGGAAGTAGAGATAGTAGGTGCCGTTCTTGTACGCCGCGTCACCGGACCAGAGCTGCCGCCCCGCCCAGGGGATGTCCTTGACGTCGAGCGCCACCCCGTGGTCCGTCACCTCGCCGGGGATGCTCCCCATGGAGAGGACGTGGTAGTCCCGCATGTCGAAGTGGTCCCCGTTGTCGTTCTCGGGGACGCCCGACTCGACATCGTGCGACGGGTAGATGAACACGCGGCCCTCGAAGACGTGGGCGCGCGGGTCCGCGGTGAAGATATGGGAGACCAGGGGCTTCGGTCGCGACATGGTGTTCCGTGGGGTGGTGCGTTGATCAGATCACAGGCGCCGGTCACGTGCCGGCGGCGAGGAGCCAGCGCGATGCGCGGCCGCCGCGCCGGCGCCGCGGGTGCCGCGGCGGCTCGGGGGCGGCTCGGGGGTGCATCGGGGCGCGACTCTAATCCAACCTGGTAGCAGGGGCCACCGCCGTTCGAGGGGTACGCCGATGAGGTGCGGGGGCGTGCTCCACGTCGTCCGTCAGGAACACGTCTGCGCCGCTGGGTCTGGGATCACCCCGTGGAAGGTCGTGGCAGCGCGCGACCAGGTGGCGGCCGTCTCCAGCGAGCGCGGAGCACACCGGTCGGCTGGACCACCGTCCTGGTGAGCTGCCGCAAGAGCCTGCGCACGCTGCGCATGCCTCGGTGGACGTCGAGCGCCGCCAGCCGGAGCTCGTGGTTCACCCGCGGGGCAAGCCTCGACGAGCCGCAAGCCTGCCAGAGACGCAGATCCGGGCGACGAGCCTTCACGCTCGAGAGCAGAGGAGAGGCCGAGAGCAGCGCTCGCGAGGAAGTAAGCGCTGACGACGGCGACGAGGCCGCACGCCGTCACGGCGCCCGCGAAGAACGGGGATCGTCGCGCGCCGGCCCAGAGCGCGCGCGTCGCCCTCCACCATGCCCCGAAGAGCGCGCAAGCCGCGAGGATCAGCAGCAGCGCTGCTCCCCCGATGACGCCTGCGCCACGGATCGAGCTCGGCGCCGTGATGACGCCCGCGTAGGCGAGCGGCAAGAGGACGAGATCGACGATCAGCAGCGCGCAGCCTAGCCCCGCAAATGGGTGCCGGAACAGCCACGGAGCACACGGCGCCGAGGTCCTCGCGACAGCGCTCGATCGGCGTTGCCCGATCTCGACGATCTTGCCTGCAAAGGCCATCCCGGACGCGAAGGCGATCACCACGCCCGTGAGATCGAGGACGGCATGGAAGGCCCGCGGATCCATGCCCCCCGTGGCCTCGAGGAGACCTGCGCTGGCGACGACCAGGACAGTAGCCCAGAGGACCAGGAGGAGGAGCGCGAGCGGCGCCGCGATCAGGAGCGACAGGACCGCGAGGGCGATCGCCGCGAGCACAGCTTGCCAGTTGCTCGATACGAAAGAAGACGACGCGGAAGCACGCGAGGTGGGGGTTATCATGTGCTTCCGGCCGACAATGCAAGTCGCTGGCCACCGTCTCACGGAGAGCATCGGTATGCGGGCATCCGGTCGGCGCCCGAGGTCGCGCGATGACGGCGGCCTGTCCGAGCCAGGCTCCTGCGCCGCGAGGTGATCGCGCTCAGCGCGCGCGGCCGCCCGGGTGATCGCGATCAGCCGCGAGGCAGCTCGATGCACCGTGCGCCGGCTTCGCGGGTGGGGGCTGCGAACCGGAACGCAGCGCGCGGCTCACCGATTCCGCGATGGCCGCTCGCCGGCCTCGTTTCTGAAGGCCCTGAGCCGCCGCACGAGCTGCGCTCGGGAGAGCCCGAGTCGCTTCGCCGCCTGGACCTGGTTGTTGCCGCAGGCCTCGAGCGCCTCCAGGATCGCCTCCCGCGTCGGCGGCGGCGCTGCAGCGGCCGCCGCGCGCACGCCGAGCACCTGCTCCACGATGGAAAGCTTGAGCCCCGTGGCCGGATTTGCCGCCGCGACCAGCCGATCCACGCCCCGCGCGTTCGCGGGCCAGTCGTGCAGCATCATGAGCTCCACCGCCTCGACGTCCACGCGCACGCGCGCCAGATCCAGCGGCCCGTACGAGCGCTCCCAGAGCGCCCGCAGGATCGCGAACACGTCCTCGGGTCGCTCCCGCAGCGGCGGCAGCGCGATGCGCACCGGAAACCGCGCCAGCAGGTCGAGGCGGAACCTGCCCTGCTGAACCGCCTCCTCCAGCGGGCGGTTGGTCGCCGCGACGACCGCGATATCCACGCGCGCCGGCTGCGTCGCGCCCACCGCGAGCACCTCCTGGTTCTCGAGGACCCGCAGCAGCTTGGGTTGCAGCTCGACCGGCAGCTCCCCGATCTCGTCGAGGAACACCGCGCCCCCGGCGCTCGCCCGCAGCAGCCCGGGGTTGCTCGCGGCGCTCCCCGAGAACGCGCCGCGCTCCCAGCCGAAGAGCTGCCCCTCGAACACGCTCGCGACGATGCCCGCCACGTTCACGCGCGTGAAAGGCCCCCTCGTGCGCCCGAGCGCCTGCACGACCGCCTCGGCGAGCATCTCTTTGCCGGTCCCGCTCTCCCCCGTGATGAGCACGTTGCGCACGGGCCGCCTGGCGAGCCGGTCGAGCTCCTCGCGCGCCGCGCGCAGCCCCCACGGCCCCGCGAGTCCGCCGATCGCCGGCTCCGGCGCGGCTCGCCCGGCGTAGGTCTCGCGATAGACGAGGAGGGTCTCGCCGACGCGCAGGACGGACCCATCCTCGAGCGGCACCGGCTCGCGCGCCGGGAGGCGGTGGCCGTCGAGCCATGTCCCGTTGCGCGAGCCCACGTCTTCCACCTGGAGCCGCCCTCCCGCCCGCGTGAGACGAAGGTGGTTGGTCGAGACCTTCGTGTCGTTGAGGCCCGCCGCCGCGAGCCACGCCCGCCCCACGGCGACCCCGGCGGACGGCAGGGGCACGACGACGTTGGCCGGGAACGCGGCGAGCAGCGCAGGAGCTCCCCTGTCCCCGAGCGTGCCGGTCGGGGGCCGGTGCTCGTCCGTGGGCACGTCGCGCGGCGGGCGCGTGGTCCTCGCGCCGTCCTCGGTAACACCGGCGGGGGTGGCACCCTTGCGATCCGGCCGCGCGTCCCTCATTCCGTGTCCAGCGCGACCGCGACCCGGACCGACGCGCTAGCCTTCTCTCCCACGTAGAGCCACAGGCCCTGGCACAGCACGCCGCTCTTCAGCCAGTCGTGGTTGGACGCGACGGCCCCCTGCGAGAGCGGCACGCCTGCCTCCGTCACCCGGACGACGACGTCGCCGCGCACCAGCTCGGCCGTCGTGATCGGCAGTCGATCGGGCTCGCTCGGTGCTCCCGGTTCCCGCGTGAACGGGACACAGATCTCCTCGCCCGTCGACCTTCGGTGCACGCAGGCTTCAGCGGCCGGGTGGGTCCTGGACATGTCCTCGCTGAACCCGCTCTCGACGTCCGGCCGCCGGCCTACCCCGATGAGCCGCAACAGCCAGGAACGATCCGGCAAGGGGGCGTCCTCGCACGGCGCGGACTGACAAGCCATCCCCCTGGAGAGGCAGTCTCCCGCCTTTCTGCAGCAGGGCGTGACCTCTGGTGTCTCCGGCGGCGCGACCTGGATCGGCTCGGGCCGCACCGACACGACGCCCGGCGCAACGGGCGCTGTCATGGCCACTTGCTCCTCGGGCTCCGGCTCCGCGCGGCCGGCGAGCATGGCTGCGCCCGTGGAGACAGCGACCCCGAGCGCCAACCCCGCTGCCAGGAGGAGCGCCGACTGACCGGCCTTTCCGGGCGTGACGGGCGCCTCCACGCGCACGCTCGGTGCGGGGACCGGGGTCGCCGCAGACCACCGCGGCCCGGCCGTGGGGGGCGCCGGCGAGAGCGTCGGGGCAGAGGGGCGCAGCGCCGCGGAGGGCGGCGACGGCATCGGCGTGGTGCGCGGTGGATCGCTCGATCGCGGTCCGGACCAGGAGGCTCGTCCAGGATGCACCTGGAGCTCGGTCGGGCCGAGGTGAGGATCCGTCGCGCTCGCGCGCAGCGCCGCGAAGCGCGGAACCCCGGGGTTCGCCGCCGCCGCTGCGTCGAGCCTCTCCAGGAGCGCGGCGCCGTGCGTTGGCCGACGCCGCGGCTGGATCTCGAGGCACGCGCGGATCACCTCGGCCCAGAGGGCGTCGGGCACCCGGGGGGGCCAGGGGCGATGTCCTTGCTCCGCCGCGACATAGGCGTCGACGAACGCCTCCACCGGCGCGTCCGGGGAGAGCCCGGTCGGATGGGCTCCGCAGAGCAGCTCGACCGCGAGCACCCCGAACGCGAACACGTCGCGGGTGAACCCTTCGCGCAGGGGGAGCCAGCGCCCCGGCGCGAGCAGCTCGGGCGGCAGGTACGGCACGGTGCCGATGACCGCGCCTGTGGCCGTCAGCGGCCGCGGGTTCCCCGCGGGCGCGGCGATCCCGAAGTCGATGAGCCGCACGCTGCCGGGTGCATCCGCGGCGCCCCAGAACGCGTCCGTGACGAGCACGTTGGCCGGCTTCAGATCGCGATGCAAGAGGCCCAGACCATGTACATGGGCCAGCGCGGCCGCGATCTGGGCCAGCACGGCGCCGCGCTGAGCGAGCGACATCCGCGTCGCCACATCTGTGAGCGACTGGCCTCGCACGAAATCGAAGACCAGCCCCACAACGCCGTCCGCAGGCGATTCGAAGAGGGCGCGGCAGGGGATAAGGGCCGGATGTACGGCGCCGGCGACGGCTCTTGCCTCGCGCCGGGCGCGCTCCGCAGCGCCCGTCTCCAGGCCGCCGAGGAAGAACAGCTTGAGGGCCCGCAGGCTGCCATCGAGCGGGTCGTGGACCTTCCAGACGGCCCCCTGCCCTCCGTGGCCAAGGGGCTCGATCAGGGTGTAGCGGTCGACGCGCACGCCGGGGTGGAGCTGCACGGAGTCCATAGTTACCGCAGCGGTCTGGCCAACAGAAGGGGTGATCCAGGGGCGGCAGCGGCGCCCCCCGCAGACGTGAGCTTCCGGCGCGTTCCTCGTGGAATCCACCCTGCGCACATCACGCGAGACGTCGCCTCCCCTGCGCGCCCTCGCTCAGCGACCCGCGACCTACGAGGGGAGACGGCAGGGGCCAATGCGCTTCGCTTCCTCCATTGCTTCCGTTGCGGTCACAAGGAGTCCTCCTCGAGGGTCGCGAGCATCCGGCCGAGGACATCGCTCGCCCTCCGCGAGCCGGGCTCGGCCCCCTCGAGCAGCCCCACCAGGTTGAACAGGTCGAACGCCGCGGCCCAGCGCTCGAATCCATCGGGGAGCGGCGCGCTCGCGCGGTAAGCGCCCGCGAACGCCGCGACGAACTCGGGCCCAGGACTCCAGCGCAGGAGCTGGCCGACGTCCATCAGGGCCGGCCCCGCATACGCGAACTCCCAGTCGAGCACGAGCAGCTCGCCCGACGCCAGCCAGTGCAGGTTCGACGCCTTGTAGTCGCCATGGAGGAGCACCGGGACCGACGCCAGCGCGCGGAGCGCCCCCGCGTTCGCGTCGAGGAAGGCGCCGACGCGCTCGCCCAGCGCGCCGCGGAGGGCAGGAGCCAGCCTGTCGAGGACCGCGTCGACGTACGCCCGGAGCGCGCCCATGCAGTCGCCGAACGGCGCGGCGACGGCGAGATCCGGCCCCAGGAAGCCCGCGCTGTCGAAGCGGACGCGATGGATCTCCGCGAGCGCGCGCCCGGCCGCGGCCCCGCACGCGGCGGTGTCCTGGAGCGGGCCGTGGGGGACGTACTCGAGGACGAGGAAGTCCTCCCCCGCCGACAGGACTGCGGGGACGCGGAACGACCGCCAGCCGCGCTCGAGCAGGCGGGCTTCCTTCGGCGCCGCGCCCGGATCGCGCCGGTACACCCGCAGCACGCGCCCGGCGCCGAGGCGCATGTTCACGTTGGCGCGACCGCCGGAGAGCAACTCCGGCTCGCCGGTGAACGGCCCGACGCGCCGCTCGATCCCGGCGCGATCCAGCAGCTCGACGTGCGCGGCGCGCTCCCACGCGCGCTCGGGGTTGGGAAGCAGCCTCATGCGCCGCATCATGCACGAGGCGCGGCGCCGGGCACGCCTCCGGAGTACGATGGGCGCATGCCCGTGTACCGCTCGTCCGCCGCCGAGCACGCCGCGTCGGTCGTCGTGGCGGCCTCGACCGACGTGGGGCTCAGCCGCGAGCACAACGAGGACGCCTTCCTGATCAGCGACCTCGCGCGCGGGCTCGCCCACGGGGCGCCGGCCGCCCAGCTGTCCGCGGAGCCGCCCCTCACCCTGTCGCTCGGCGTCTACGACGGCTCCGGCGGCGCGTCGTCGCCGGACGCGGCCAGCCGGCTCGCGGCGCGCACGGTCCACGCCGTCCTCGGCCGCGCCGCGCCGCGATCGAGCGACGCGCTGGAGCGGGCGCTGCTCGAGGCGATCGCCGTGGCGGGGCGCGCCGTCCGCGACAACGCCCGCCGGAGCCCGCAGCACCGGAACAGCGGCACCACGGCCACCGTGGCCGCGCTCTGCGACGAGCGCCTGCTGGTCGCGCAGGTCGGCGACAGCCGCGCGTATCTCCTGCGCGGCGGGGCCCTCGCGCAGATCACGCGCGACCAGACCCTCGTCCAGTCGCTGCTGGAGACCGGCAAGCTGAGGCCCGAGGAGGCGGCCACGTTCGAGCACCGGGGCGTGATGCTCCAGGCGCTCGGGCTCCGGGAGCAGCTCCAGATCGCGCTCTCCGCCGTGGAGCTCCGCCGCGAGGACACGCTGCTGCTCTGCACGGACGGGCTGAGCGACCTCCTCGACGACCGGCACATCGCCGCGACGCTCGACGCCCACCCCGACCCGGCGGCGGCCTCCGGCGCGCTGATCGACGCCGCGCTCGCGGCCGGCGGCCGCGACAACGTGACCGCGCTCGTCGCGCGGTTCGACGGCCCCTGGCTCGCCCCGCCGGACCGCGACGATGCGCCGGAAGTCGTCGAGATCGCCCGCTATTCTGAAGGGCCACCCCGCCGCCCCTGAGCGCGCGGCGCCGCGGATCGAGCGGCTGGAATCTCGCTCCTTCAGCGGTGGTCGAGGGGCGAGATCTACATAGGCGCTCATGGCCTGTCGGCGACGTCATCGCGCGAGGAATTTTCCACGACAGGGCGCGAGCGACCGGCGCCGCCGACAGCCGGCCTCGGCCCCGGAATGCGGCGCTCGGGCTTGCTTTTCGCGATGATCTCGGCGATTCCACCCGGGTGGAGGCTCGCCTCGGACGAGGGAGGGAGCCGCATGCTGGCGTTTCGGGACGGAGGGGAGGTCATCGTTCCATGGAGCATCGCGCATTCGGGTTCACGGGGGTCAAGATCCCGGTCGTCGGACAGGGCACCTGGCAGATGGAGACCGACGATGAGGCGGCCTGCATCGACACCATCCAGCGGGGCATCGACGCGGGCATGACGCACATCGACACGGCGGAGATGTACGGCTCGGGTGCGGTCGAGTCGCTCGTCGGCAAGGCGATCGCTGGGCGCCGAGACGAGGTGTTCCTCGCCTCCAAGGTGCTGCCCGGCAACGCGAGCTACGCCGGCGCGATCGAGGCCTGCGAGCGCAGCCTGAAGCGGCTCCGCACCGACAGGCTCGACCTCTATCTCCTCCACTGGCCCGGATCGCACCCGCTCGAGGAGACCATTCGCGCCTTCAAGGACCTGAGGGCGCAGGGCAAGATCCGCCATTTCGGCGTCAGCAACTTCGATCAGGCCGAGCTCTCGAAGGCGATCGCGATCGCCGGGCCGAACGAGATCGCCTGCAACCAGGTGCTCTATCACCTGCTGGAGCGCGCGATCGAGCGCCGGGTGCTGCCGCTCTGCGAGCGGCACGGCATCGCGGTCGTGGCTTACAGCCCGTTCGGCTCGGGCCGGTTCCCGGACCCGAACAGCACGGCGGGCAAGGTGCTCGGGTCGATCGCCGCCGCCCGCGGCGTCACGCCGCGGCAGGTCGCGCTGCGCTACCTGCTCCGCCGCCAGCCGGTCTTCGTGATCCCCAAGGCCGCGAGCGCCGCCCACGCGCTCGACAACGCGGCCGCTGGCGACCTGCGCCTCACCAGCGAGGACCTCGCGCGCCTCGACACGGCGTTCCCGCTCGGCCGCGACCGCGGCGTGCTGCCGACGCTGTAGGCGGCGGCGTGACCTGACCCAAGTTGGGTCGGTGGACCTCCATCTGTGCCGAGCTCCCCGGTTGCGTTCGAGCCCGCCCACCATCCATCAGGTGCCGCCGTCCCCGCAGGCATCCGAAACGCCGCCCATGTGCAGCGTGGAGGCGTCGAACTCCCCGGGCATGGAGCTTCACCTGCGTTTCGGGCATACTGCCAGAAGAAGCGGCCCAGACCGATGGAAGCAAGCGTTCTCGACCAAGTACGGGCGGCGGCGGCGAAGAAGATCCTCTTCCTGCCTCACGCGGTGCGCCAGATGAGCCGCCCCGGTCGGATGATCTCGCCTGCCGAGATCGAGGTCGCGATCACGGCCGGCGAGCTGGTCGAGGACTACCCAGAAGACGTGCGCGGCATAGCTGCCTGATCCTGGGATATGGGGATAGCGGCCGTCCCATCCACGTCGTCTGCGCACCGAAGCCGGATTACCTGGCGATCATCACCGCTTACATCCCTCATCCCGATCAGTGGTCCGCGGACTTCAAAAAGAGGAAGTGATCCATGCAATGCATGCACTGCAGAGGCGAGATGAGGCGCGCCCATGCTCCGTTCAGCGTGGACCGCAACGGCTATCACGTGCGCTGGGACGCGGTGCCCGCATGGGTGTGCGAGCAATGCGGCGAGCCCTACTTCGAATCGACCGA
Organism: Sorangium sp. So ce406; assembly: GCF_051474675.1. Taxonomy (NCBI): domain Bacteria; kingdom Pseudomonadati; phylum Myxococcota; order Polyangiales; family Polyangiaceae; genus Sorangium; species Sorangium sp. So ce406. The sequence goes on from NZ_CP150340.1 coordinate 6,639,074, forward strand.
GGTCGCACGCATTCAACGCGCCCTCGAAGCGCTCGATCGCGAGATCGAGGCAGCGTGATCGGCGGCGCGTGGGGCCCCGTCGTGCCGCGCCTGGCCTCGGCCCGTCATCGACAGCCCCGCGGTTCTCGCTTTGTCTCTCCGACGGCAGGGCCCCTCTCGGCCCGCCATGGCATACTGCGCGCATGAACCACGCGCTTCTTGGATCCATGCTTTTCGGGCTTCTCCTCGCCGCCTGCGACGGCTCCGTCGACACCCCGCCTGGCAGCGGCGGCGCAGGTGGCGCAGGTGGCGCCGATGGAGCGGGCGGCGCTGGCGGCGCCACGAGCTCGACCTCGGGCGGCGGCGGGACGCCGGTCGCCTGCGGGGCGCGCAGCGGCGGGACCTGCGGCGCGGAGGAGTACTGCGACTTCCCCGACGACTCCTGCGGAACCTTCGACACCGTGGGCCAGTGCGCCGACCGGCCCGAGGTCTGCACCGCGGACTGCCCGGGCGTCTGCGGGTGCGACGGCCAGTTCTATTGCAATGCGTGCGCGGCGCAGATGGCCGGGGTGGATGTCTCGGAGAGCACCTCGTGCCTCAAGGCCGAGGGCACCGACTACGCTGCATCCTACTGGCCTGGCGGGCTCGATCACATCATCGTCTACAAGGCCGACAAGGAGGCGGACCGGTGCGTGAGGCTGTACGCCGACGCGCCGGTCGAGGGCGGGCCGCAGGGCTTCGACGTCAAGCTCCCGGACACCTGGGCCGTGTCGCGCGTCGAGCTGACCGACGGGGCGGCCGATTGCACGCCGGAGACCCTGAACCCCGCCGGCGAGCCCGTGGGCGCCACGGGCGCCGCCGGGACGCTGTCGTGGGAGCTCGCGACGGGATCGATCATCCCGTGCATCCTCGATATCGACGTCACGGTCACGTTTCCGGGCGAGCCCGCGCCCGAGGTCCTGCGCGCCGCCGGCGTCGACGTGGCAGGCGGCTGCCTGTAGCGGCGGGCCCGCCGCCTCCGTCAGCGCTTCTTCGCGCCGCGCTGCGCCCTCTCGGCCTCGGCGAGCCGCCGGCGCGCGTCGTCCAGGGACGCCTGGCTGGCGTGGCCCTTCGGGAGCGCCTCGTAGCCGGCCACCTCCTCGCGCAGCGTCGCGACCTGCTCCGCGCGCCGGCCGAGCTTCTCCTGGATCTCGGCGCGGAGCTTCAGGAAGCGCAGGCGGCGCGGGCCGTACGCGCGGCCGATCGCGCGCTCCACCGCGGAGAGCGCCTCGTCCTCGCGGCCCATCGCGTGGAGCACCTGCGCGAGCCGCGCGGGCGGCTCGTACGAGCCGGGCATCTGCGCCTCGCGCTCCTTCAGCATCGCGACCGCCTCCTCGCCGCGGCCGAGCGCGAGGTACGCCATGGCGCGCCCGTAGTCGTGCGCGGCGGCCCCCTCGGGCGCCTTCGCCTCCCGCGCCGCCTGCTCCAGCACGGCGAGCTTCGACTCGTTCGCCGCGCGGGCCCCGCCGGCGTCGCCGAGCGCCTGGAGGCCGTCCGCGAGGATTCCCCAGGCGTCGGCCCGGTCGTCCGCGCTCGAGTCCGCGGGCGGGCTCGCGACGATGGCGCGCAGCCGGGCGACCGCCGCCTCGCGCGCGGCCCGCTGCGCGTTGCGGTCGGGGAGCGCCGCCGCGCAGGAGAGCAGGACGCTCGCGAAATCGGCCGGCAACGCCGCGCCCCTCACCTCGGCCACGTGCGCCCTGCCGACCTCCGCGCACGCCGCGGCGTCCTTCTTGCGGAGCGCCGCCACGAGGCCGAGCAGCGCCTCGCTGCGCCGCGGCCAGTCCTTCCCGGCCTTCGCCAGGGCGCGCTGGTAGGCGGTCGCCGCCGCGGCGTGATCGCCGGCGCTGTGGGCCCGCTTCGCCTCGACCAGCAGGCGGCCGGGATCGTCCGCCGGCAGCGCCGCGGCCGCCTGCGCGTCCATGGCGGCCAGCGCCTCGCGGAGCAGCTCGCGCACCTCCTGCACCGAGGCCGCGCCCCGCCAGAGCCCGACCACCTCGCCGTGCGCCGGCTCGAGCACGAAGAACGTCGGCCACACCGTCACCTCGTGTCGCTCGAGGAAAGGCGCGTTCTCCGGTCGATCCGTGTCGATGTCGGCGAACACCACCCGATCGGCGAACGGGCGCAGCGACGGATCGGTCAGCACGACGTGCTTCATGCTCAGGCAGGTGTGGCACCACGGCGCCCACGCATCGACGAACAGCGCCTTGCCCTCGGCCCGGGCCTTCTCGAGCGCCCGCGGCACGTCGTCATGGATGAACTCGAGCGGCGGCCGCGCCGCGGCCGGCTCCGGCCTGACGGCGGGCGGCGGCGCCGGGGCGGTCGAGGGCGCCCCGGCGGCCGGGGTCGTCGCGGGCGAGCGCGGCGGCGGCTCGGCCGCGCAGGCGGCGAGGGCGAGCGCGGCGGCGAGGGCGGAGAGCGAGAGAGAGGCCGGGGGACGCACGCCGCCATGGTAGCGCAGTCGCGGCGGCGTCGCCCCTCTGCGACACGGGCGCTGGCCGCGCGACGAGGCGCCAGGGCCGACTCCGCAGCTCGCGCGGTGCGTGAAGCGGGAGGCGAGCAGGAGACAGATGTCATGTCGACGTGCCGCCGGCGCTCCGCGTGGATGGCCACTCTGGCCAGGCGCCGTCCTCGCCCGCGGCGCGACGGCGGCGCGGTCGGGATCGTGCAAGATGAGGCCGCCCGAGAGGCGCCGCCCCCCGGCTGGCTCGACCGCGCGCGGAACGCGCCCCCCGCGGCCCGCAAAGCTGGTAGAGTGGCGCCCCGGTGAACGACTACGCGGGCCGGTGCGGAAGCTGCGCAGCATACACCCGGGTGCACGAGGATCCCGCGCGCGGCCGCGTCGGTGAGTGCGCCCTCGAGGTGTACCCGCCGCCGGTCAAGGCGACCGCGACGTGCGCCCGCTACCGCGCGAAGGGCGCGCCGCCGCCGCCGCCGCCCCCCCGGGCCGCAGGCCAGCCGCGCGGCTCGGGCGGCAGGCCGCGGGCGCCCGAGCGGGCCCCGGCGCCGGAGCGCCGGCCCGGCGCGGGGCCGCAGCCGTTCCGTTCGACGCTGCCAAGGGAGATCGACATCGACATGGATATCGACGAGTTCCGTCGTGTGCTGCGCGAGGTGCTGTCCGAGGAGCTCGGCGTCGGCCGCGCGGAGATGGGCGGCCGCTGGGAAGGCGGGGAGATCGTCCTCCGCCCGGGAAAGGAGGGCACGGCCGAGAAGCGCATCCCGCTCGACGTGTTCTTCCACAAGATCGTCATGCTCCGCGACAAGCTCCGCGTGCTGGAGCAGAAGATCAACGCGCACGAGGGGCTGAGCGACGCAGAGAAGGTCCAGCTCCAGGCGTACATCACCGGCTGTTACGGCACCCTCACCACGTTCAACGTCCTCTTCGCCCGGCGAGAAGACGGCTTTGCCGGCAGCGGCCGAGACAGCGACTGATCGCGCCCCGCGCGAGCCCCGCGACACGAGCCCAGCAATTCCGTCGACACCGCGAATTCCGCGCGACGCAAGCGCGCGCGCCGGCGCTGCCGCGTGAGGGCGCTGCGCCGGCGCGCGCCGCCTCCAGGGCGCGCCGAAGGGCTGCACGGGGCGTCGCCCACCATGGTACAAGGTGCGCGGAGGTCGCCGAGCAATGGCCATCAAGCAGCTCACGCCGGAGCAGGTTCACGCCATGTCCCTCGAGGAGAAGGACACATGGTGGCTGAAGAACATCTACCGCGGCGACATGCCCCAGCTCACGTTGCGCTCGGGCATCACGGGCATGCTCCTCGGCGCCTTCCTGTCGCTCACCAACGTGTACATCGGGGCGCGCACCGGCTGGTCTCTCGGGGTCGGGATCACGAGCGTGATCCTGGCCTTCGGCCTGTTCAAGGTCCTCTCAAGGATGGGCCTCGGCAGGGATATGACCGTGCTCGAGAACAACGCGATGCAGTCGATCGCGACGTCGGCCGGGTACATCAACGCGCCGCTCTTCACGAGCCTCGCGGCGTACTCGATGGTCACGACCACGATCATCCCCATGGGACGGGCGATGATCTGGATGTTCGTCCTCGCCATCCTCGGCGTGCTCTTCGCCTTCCCGATGAAGAAGCGCTTCATCAACGACGAGCAGCTCCCCTTCCCCGAGGGCATGGCCGCGGGCGTCGTCATGGACGCGCTGCACGAGAGCGACGAGAAGGAGGGCCTCTTCAAGGCGAAGCTCCTCATCGGCGGCGGCCTCGTGAGCGCCGCCCTCGAGCTCCTGCGCGACGACAAGGTGATGCGCGCGCTCTTCGCGCTGAAGAGCATCCCCCACCACTACGACGAGATCCTCTATCACGGTCGCCTCGCGGACCTGCTCAAGCGGTGGGGCATCTCCCCGGGCCTCCGGGGGATCCCCTTCAACGAGCTCACGATCCGCTTCGACACGAGCCTCATCTTCGTCGCCACGGGCGGCCTGATGGGCATCCGGACCGGCGTGTCGCTCCTGCTCGGCGGGGTGCTCAACTACTGGATCCTGGCCCCCCTGCTGATCCAGCACGGGATCATCCTGCCGAGGAACGGGCACTACGGGTTCGGGCAGATCACGATCTGGGCGCTGTGGGGCGGCGTCGCGTGCATGACGACCTCCTCGCTCTACGCCTTCTTCTCCAAGCCCAAGGTGATCCTCGACGCGTTCAAGGGCCTCTCCAGGAAGGGCGGGGCGAGGGACGTGCTCGCGGACATCGAGCTTCCGGTGAAGCTGTCGATCATCGGCGTGCCCCTCGTCGGCGCGGTCGTCGTCGTGCTCGGGAAGGTCTGGTTCGGCATCGAGTGGTGGCTCGGGGTCCTCGCCATCCCGCTCGTCTTCGTCTTCTCGCTCATCGCCGTCAACTCGACGGCCATCACGGCGATCACCCCGACCGGGGCGCTCGGCAAGCTGACGCAGCTCACCTACGGCGTCCTCGCGCCGAAGAACATCACGACGAACCTGATGACCGCCGGGATCACGGCGGAGGTCGCGAGCAACACCGCGAACCTGCTCATGGATATCAAGCCGGGCTACATGCTCGGCGGCAAGCCGCGCCACCAGGCCCTGGGGCACGTGCTCGGCACGATCGCGGGGCTCGTGCTCTCGGTGCCCGTCTGGTACCTCGTGCTCATCCAGGGAGACATCGGCCGTTACGGGACCGAGCAGCTCCCCGTCCCGAGCGCGCTCACGTGGAAGGCGGTCGCCGAGGTGCTGATGAAGGGGCTCGACTTCCTCCACCCGACGGCCAAGGCCGCGGTGCTGATCGGCGCGATCATCGGCATCCTCGTCGAGGTCACGAAGCAGCTCACGAGGAACCGATTCCCCCTCTCCGCGGTCGCCCTCGGGCTCGCGTTCATCCTGAACTTCACCGACATCTGGTCGATGTTCCTCGGCTCGTTCCTCTTCTGGCTGCTCGAGCGGCGCGCCGCCGGGTGGCACCGCAAGCGCGAGCAGGAGTCGCGGATGAGCACGACGGGGCCCGGCGGGGCCCCGGAGGCGCCGCCCGCGCCGGTCAAGCGGCCCTGGTACGCCCTGGCCGCGGAGAACACCGAGGCCATCTGCGCCGGCGTGATCGCCGGAGGCTCGCTGATGGGCATCGGCCTGAGCGTGCTCGGCGTGCTCGTGCTGCCCGACGTCCTCGAGGCCGAGAGCCTCACCCGGGCGCTCGGGAAGGTCCTTAGCTTCCTGCCGAAGTGAAGCGACGCCGGCCGGGCGGGCCTCTCCGGCCCTCCCACCGGCCCTCCCACCGGCCCTCCCACCGGCCCTCCCACCGGCCCTCCCACCGGCCCTCCCACCGGCCCTCCCAGGGACTTACCGCCCCAGTGTGACAGGAATGCGCGCCGCCGAGGGCCGCGGCGCGCGGCCGAGGGCCGCGGCGCGTCGCCCGGCCGAGCCGCCCTGTTCGCGAGCGCCGTGGCGCGCTTCGTGCAGCCCTGTCTGCGCCGCGTCAACACGACCGCAGGAGAGGACGCGCGAGGAGAGGAGCATCGATGTCAGTGAACGCGCCCCCGTCCCGAGGAACGCCCAGCCCCGCGCCGGTCGGCGATCCCGAGCAGGATCCGCCGATGCGGGATCCGAAGCCGAGCGAGCCCCCGCGGGGCGATCCGGAGCCGGACGAGCCGGCGCGTCGGGATCCCCCGCCCCCTCCTCCCGAGCCCGGGGAGCCCTCTCCGGAGATCAAGGACCCTCCGGCGCCGGGGCAGCCGCCGAAGGACCCTGGCGTGATCGCGAGCGCCGGCCGTGTTGGCCTTGCGGTGTGACGACGTCCCTAACCGTCGAGAGGTCTCCATGAACACGTGTGATTGCTGCGGCAACAGCTACGACAAGGCCTTCCAGCTCATGGTGGGCGGCACGACCTACACCTTCGATTGCTTCGAGTGCGCGATTCACAAGCTCGCGCCCGTGTGCGCCCACTGCGCCTGCCGCATCGTGGGTCACGGCATCGAGGCCGGCGGGGCGTTCTACTGCTGTGCTCACTGCTCCAAGCAGAAGGGCGTTCAGGGCGCGATCGATCGCGTGGCGTGAGCGCCGCGCGCGCCCGGCGGGAGCCGGCCCGCCTGCTCGACGCCGGGCGGCTCGCGCAGCGCCGTCTCCCCGCCCTGCGCCAGGGGGAGCGCCGCGAGGTGATCTGCGGCAAGCGCCGCCACGAGGATGAAGAACAGCAGCGAGACGCCCGTGCGACCGCGAGCCTGCGTGAGCATGGAACCCTCCTTCACAGCGGGGCCGTGGTCGCCTCGCTCTCCAGGAATGTAGCTCTGGAGCCCACGCGTGATAATCCTGGTCCGGCGACGAGGATTGCGTCGCGGAGGGAAAGAATGCGATGGATCCGGCGAGCGGTCACCTGGGCGAGATGAGGGCGTTCCTCGAGGTCGCGCGGCGGCAGAGCTTCTCGGCGGCGGCGAAGGCGCTGGGGCTCACGTCGTCGTCGGTCAGCAAGCAGGTCGCGCGGCTCGAGGAGCGGCTCCGCGTGAAGCTCCTCCAGCGCACCACGCGCCGCGTGAGCCTCACCGAGGCGGGGAACCTCTACGCCGAGCGCGCCGGCCGGATCCTCTCGGACATCGAGGAGGCGCAGCGCTCGGTCGCGGATCTCGACGGGACGCCGCGCGGGACGCTGCGCATCTCGGCGCCCACGGTCCTCGGCACGATCCGCGTCGCGCCCGCCGCGCTGGCCTGCCGCGCGAAGTACCCGGAGCTCCGCATCGATCTCGACCTCACCGACCGCCTCGTCGATCTGGTGGCCGAGCGCGTCGACGTGGCGGTGCGCCTGGCCGCCGAGATCTCTCCGGCCTCGCTGGTCGCGCGGCGGCTCGCCGGCGACCTGCGCGTGCTCTGCGCGAGCCCGCGGTACCTGCGCCGCCACGGCGCGCCGCGGCGCCTAGAGGACCTGGCCGATCACGACTGCCTGACGCTCAACATGGAACCCGTCGCCCGGTGGACGCTCGTGGGCCCCGAGGGGGAGCGCGTCATCCCGGTGAGCGGCACCTTCCGCTCCAGCGACACGATGACGCTGCGCGACGCCGCCGTCGCCGGCCTCGGCCTGGCCAACCTCCCCGACTACGTCGTTCAGGACCAGCTCGCGAGCGGCGCGCTGCGGCGCGTGCTGCCGGAGTACGGCGAATCGAAGCGCGCCAGCTTCGCGGTCTACGCCGCGCCCGCGCGCGCCGCGGTCCGCGTGTTCGTCGAGGCGCTCGCCAGGGCGATGGGGAGCCCGGGAGCGGCGGCGCCGTGATCAGAAGATGAGGAGTTGACCGCCAGGAGCGGTATCCGCAGGAGCGGAGACCGTCGTCACCGCAGCGCGGGCGCGGCCTGCTGCGCGCCGGACGCCGCGCGCTCCTTGGCCATCTGGCGGATGCAGTGCTGGAGCGCCGCGCGGAGGTTGCCGAGCGTCGTGATGCTGGACAGGTCGAGCCCCAGGCTGACGATCGTCTGCGCGACGTTCGATCGGATGCCCGTGACGATGCCCTCGGCGCCGAGCAGCCGGATGGCGCGGACGAGCTCGAGGAGGTAGCTCGCCGTCTTCGTGTCCACCATCTCGACGCCGGTGAGGTCGAGGATCGCGTAGCGCGCGCCCATGCGGACGATCGCGTCGAGCAGCGTGTCCATGATCTCCGCGGTCCGCTGGCTGTCGACCACGCCGATCATCGGCAGCGTCAGCACGCCGTCCCAGACCTGGATGATGGGCGTCGACAGGTCGCGGATGACCTGCTGTTGCCGCTCGATGAGCTCCAGCTTGCTCCGGAGCTCCTGCTCCGTGTTCTTCGCCTGGCTGATGTCGAGCGTGAAGCCGACGACCGCGTACACCTCGCCCTGCTCGTCGCGGATCGGGATCTCCCAGTTCTCCCAGGACACCCCGTGCGTCGTGTTCACCGAATGGGTCTCCTCGCCCGCGAGCGCCCGCTCCAGGTCGGCTTTCCCGTCGCTGTCCGCGTAGTAATGGAACACGTTCTTTCCGATGAGCTCCCCCTGCCGGAGCCCCGCGCTCTCGACCCCCTTGCCCTCGTGGAACGTGAAGATCCCCTCGCGGTCGATCGCCCAGACGACGATCGGCAGCGTCTGCGTGACCGTCCGCAGGATCAGCTCCTTCTGCTGGTAACGACGGAGCTGCTCGGCGCGCTCCGTCACGTCCTGCCCGAACACCCCGACGCCGAGGACCTTCCCGCGCTCGTCGACGAGGCGCTCGTGGAGCCACTCGAAGCACACCTCGGCGCCGTCCTTCTTGACGTGACGCCACACCCGAGGCGCCGGGCCGTCCTCCTCGAGGAGCCTCCGCCACGCGCCAGGGTCGCCGGACACCGGCAGCAGCTCGTCCACGCGGCGGCCGACCGCCTCGCGCCGCGCATGGCCGAACAGGCGCTCGGCCGCGCCGTTCCAGTCCTGGACGGTGAGATCGCTGCTGAGCTCGAGGATCGCGAGCGGCGCCCGCTGGAGGAGGAGCGCGCGTCTGGCCGCATCGGCCTCGACTCCCTCCGGTGACGCAGTGGAGACGGTCATGGTCGCAAGATTTATCCTGAGCGTTTGCCCGCCGTCGAGAGGGCTCGCTGCCACGGGTTGCCGTCGCGCTCACGCCCCGGGCGCGTCGATCACCTGCTGCCACAGCAACACCCATCGAGCAGCGCCTGCTGCGCCAGCAGCAGGCCGCCGTCTGCTATAGCGGATTTGCGTCCTGTGAGGCGGCGCGCCGTTGGTACGCGGCGTGCTCAACGCCCCCGGCGTGCTCGAGAAGGAGCCCCCGCAGGCACGCTCGGAGGAGCGCAGCGCCGGGCGACGGTGCGCGCCGGGTTGCGGGATGTGCGGTCGTTTCATGCGGGATGGAGCGGGCCGGGCCCTTGTCGAGGATGGGCAGCAGGAGGAGCGATGAGCAACAAGATCCAGTTCCAGAACGTGAGCAAGACGTTCGCCATCAAGGGGCCGGCGGGGGCGAAGGAGAACGCGCGGTTCACGGCCATCGAGAACCTCTGCCTCGACGTGAGGGCCGGCGAGCTGATGGTCCTCGTCGGGCCGAGCGGTTGCGGCAAATCGACGCTCATCGATCTGCTCGGCGGGCTGTCGAAGCCGTCGACGGGGCGGCTCTTGCTGGACGGCAAGCCGATCACGGGCCCGGCCCTCGACCGGGGCATCGTGTTCCAGCAATACGCGCTGTTCCCGTGGCGGACCGCGCGCGAGAACGTCGAGTTCGGCCTCGAGGCCAAGGGCATCCCGGAGGCGCAGCGCCGGGAGATCGCGCAGAGCTACCTCGAGCTGGTCAGCCTCTCCGGCTTCGAGGATCGGTATCCGCACGAGCTGTCGGGCGGCATGAAGCAGCGCGTGGCCATCGCCCGCAGCCTGGCCTACAGCCCGGAGGTGCTGATGATGGACGAGCCGTTCGCGGCGCTCGACGCGCAGACGCGCGAGTCGCTGCAAGCCGAGCTGCTCCGCATCTGGGAGAAGTCGCGGACGACGATCCTCTTCATCACGCACAGCATCGACGAGGCGGTGTTCCTCGGGCAGCGGGTCGCGATCATGACGTCGCGGCCCGGCCGCGTGAAGCACGTCATCGAGATCCCGCCGGAGATCCGGGGCTACGAGGACGCGCGGTCGACGCCCGAGTTCGGCCGGCTCCGGCACGAGATCTGGTCGCTCCTGCGCGACGAGGTGCTCAAGGCAGAGGAGCAGGAGCGGATCAAGAAGCAGAAGCGCGCGGCGGAGAGCCGCCCCGTGGCGGGCGTGGTGGCGGTCAATGGCTAGCCTGGAGCAGTCGATCGAGCTGCACGAGCAGCCGCAGCAGCCGCAGCTCGTCGCCGAGGTGGGGAGGTGGCTCGGCCGCGCCGCGGCGCGCTCCGGGATATTGCTGCTCGTGGCCGCGATCTGGGAGACCGCGCCGCGGGTCGGGCTCGTGGAGGCGGCGTTCCTGCCGCCGCTCTCCGAGGTGCTGGCGACGGGGTGGCAGCTCCTCCAGAACGGGCAGCTCCTGAGCCACATCAAGGCGAGCCTGTCCCGCTCCCTGCTCGGCTTCTCGCTGGCGATCCTGATGGGCGTGCCGCTCGGGCTCGCGATCGGGTGGTACAAGGGCGTCGCGGACGCGATCAACCCGCTGCTCGAGGTGCTGCGCAACACCGCGGCGCTCGCGCTCCTGCCGGTGTTCCTGCTGCTGCTCGGGATCGGCGAGGCCTCGAAGGTGGCGCTCGTGATCTACTCGTGCACCTGGCCGATCCTGCTCAACACGATCAGCGGGGTGCGCGGCGTCGATCCGCTGCTCATCAAGTCGGCGCGGACGATGGGCCTGTCGCCCCTCCAGCTCTTCCGCAAGGTGATCCTGCCGGCGGCGATCCCGACGATCTTCGTGGGCATCCGCCTGGCGGGGGCTTACTCGCTGCTCGTCCTCGTGGCGGCGGAGATGATCGGGGCCAAGGCGGGGCTCGGATACCTCATCATCTACGCGCAATACAACTTCCAGATCCCGAGCATGTATGTCGGCATCCTGACGATCACGACGCTGGGGCTGACGTTCAATACCCTGCTCATGCGCCTCGAGCGTCGCTTCACCGCGTGGAAGGTCGCTCCGAAGGAGTAGCCCGCGCGCCCTCGAGAGGAGCGCGCGGGCGCGCCTCCGGGGCGGGGCGCCGCGGCGCACGCTGCCTTGGCCAGAGAGAAAGAGAGAGGACCACGTGAATCGCATCATCCTGGGCCGCACCGGCCTGGAGGTCAGCGTGCTCGGCCTGGGCGCGGGCGGCGACAGCCGGCTCGGCGCCGGGCGCATCGCCGAGGCCGACTCGCTCCGGCTCGTGCGCGCGGCCATCGAGCGCGGCGTGAACTTCGTCGACACGGCGGAGGCGTACGGGACCGAGGCGCTCATCGGCAAGGCGCTCCGCGAGGTGCCGCGCGACAGCGTGGTGATCTCGACGAAGAAGACGACGCGCCTCGACGCGCCCGTGAGGCCGGAAGACGTGGTGTCGTCGCTGCACGCGAGCCTCGAGCGGCTCGGCACGGATCACGTCGACGTCTATCACCTGCACGGCGTGCTCCCGCAGCACTACGCCGACCTGCGCGAGCGGATCGTCCCCGTGCTCCTGCGGCTGCGCGAGCAGGGCAAGATCCGCTTCCTCGGCATCACGGAGGCGTTCGCCGCCGACCCGTCGCACGCGACGCTCGAGCAGGCGCTCCGCGACGACCTCTGGGACGTGGTGATGGTCGGCTTCAACCTGCTGAACCAGTCGGCGCGGGCGAAGGTGTTCCCGCTGACGCGGGCGAGGAACGTCGGCACGCTGATCATGTTCGCGGTCCGGCGCGCGCTGAGCCGGCCGGAGCGGCTCAAGGAGCTGCTCGCCGACCTCGCGGCGCGGGGCAAGGTGCCGCGCCGGCTCGCGGACGAGGGGCTGGACGGCCTGCTGGAGGGGGAGGACGCCCCGTCGATCCCGGACGTGGCGTACCGCTTCTGCCGGGACGAGCCGGGCGCGCACGTGATCCTGTCGGGGACGAGCAGCGTGGAGCACCTGCTAGAGAACGTTCGCTCGATCGAGGGCCCGCCGCTCTCGGAGCGGGCCCGCGCGCGCCTCGTCGAGGCGTTCGCCGAGGTCGACGACGTGTCGGGTCACTGAGGGGGCGCTCGCCGGCGCTCGCCGACCGAAACGCGGCGGAGGATCACGCGACCGGGGCGGCGAGCCCGGGCGACGGGGGGGGCGACGCGACGTGGGCGACGTCGGCGTCGCCCACCTCCGTTGCGGCGTCGCTCCCGAGGAAGCGCGCGATCCGCCCGCAGAGCCGCGCGCGGAAGGCGTCGTCGGTGGGGGGCGAGTGGCGGCACCCCTCGAGCAGCTCGGTCTCGGCGCGCGGCAGCAGCTCCTTCGCGCGGGCGAGCAGCCTGGCGCCGGGGAAGCTCACGTCGTCGTCGGCGCCGAACACGAGCGCGGGCCGCGTGAACCCGGCGAGGGACCCGGGCGTGGCGAGCGGCGGCGGCCGGAAATCGAGCCGGTAGCTGCGCACGGCGTCGCCGAAGTAGGAGCACCACAGGTCGTCCTGCGTGGTGAACAGCCCGGAGACGAGGCGCGCGAGGCGCTCTTCCGAGGGGAAGGCGCGGTAGAGGGCCATCGGGATCGCGATGCGCGTGAGGCCTTGCCACGGCGAGCCCGACACGACGGCCGCCGGCACGATCAGGACGAGCCGGTCGATCCGGGCGGGCGCCGCCTGGGCCATGCGCAGGGCCGCGAAGCCGCCCCAGCTCACGCCGAGGAGGTGGGCGCGCGCGAGGCCGAGCGCGTCGAGGACGTCGGTGAGCCACTCGGCGTAGGCGGGCCCGTCGATCGGCAGGCGGACGTCGGCGCTCTTGACCGACTGGCCGATGACGTCGACCGCGTGGACGCGGTAGCGCGCGAGGAGCGGGCCGAGCTCGCCGAGGAGGTGCGCGGAGCTCGCGAGCGCGCCGTGCAGGCAGACGAGCGGCGGGCCGTCCTCGGGGCCGGCGACGAGGACGTGCGTGGCGCCGAAGCGGGTCGAGACCTCGCGCGATCGGGTCGCGGCCGGGAGCCTCTCGTGGAACCTGTCGAACCACGCTGCGATGCGCGCGCGCGCCTCGGGACTGCGGAACATGATGGATGACGTCATCGAGCCCTCCTGACGTTGGCTGCGGGGCGGAGGCCGCAGAGGTGCTGAGCGACGAGCCGATCGACGAGGGCGACGGGCGACGGGTGCGCGCCCTGGACCCACGCGATCAGCGCGAAGTAGTAGAAGGAGAAGAAGGCGACGCCGAAGAGCGCGGCGTCGGCGTCGTCGGCGACCTCCCCCGCCGCGCGGGCGGCGTCGAACAGCTCGACGACGCGGCCGTGCGCGGCGCCGACCTGCTCGGCGAAGCGCGCCTGCCACGGCGGGTCGGCGAACAGCGACTCGCGGAGCAGCGTCTTCGAGAGGGCTGGCCTGCGGGCGTAGTGCGCGAAGAACGCGGCGGCGAGCCGGTGGAGGCGCTGCTCGAGCGGGCCGGGCTGCTCGTCGCGGACGGCCTCGGCGGCGGTGGCGGCGAGGTCGTCGAACAGCGCGGCGTGGAGCAGGTCGCGCTTGTCGGCGAAGTGGAGGAGGACGGTGCCGGCGGCGACGCCGGCGTCGGCGGCGATGGCGCGGACGTTCGCGGCCTCGAAGCCGTGGCGCTCGAAGTGGTCGCGCGCGGCCTCGAGGATCCGGGCGCGCGTCGCGTCTTTCTGGGCGTCGCGGCGGCCGGGCTTCTGGGTGAACGAGTTCACTGAACGTGTTCATTGCACGGGCGACGGCGGAGCGCAAGGCGCAACGGGGTTGAGGCGCCCGCAACGGGGTTGAGCCGCCCGGCGCCCGCCAGTCGGTGCAGCGCTACGACGTCGGAGCGACAGGGAGTCGTCGGCGCGCGTTCCTCGGCACCACCGGCTCGGGCGGCGGCGGGGCCGGCGCGTCCCAGGGCTCCTCCACGAGCTCGAAGAGGCCGTGGTCGTACGGCACGTGCGGCGCGCGCTGGTTCATGACGAGCCGCTCGCGGAGGCCCCGCCGCTTGAGCTGCGTCACGCGGTGGTAGCAGAAGGGGTTGTTGCCGCGCTTGCCGAGCGTGCAGTGCGCGGTCCACGAGCACCCCGCGCGGCAGGCGTCCGCGTAGTAGCACGTGGCGCAGTGACCCCAGAGCTCGCTCGCGTCGCGATCGCGCGCGAACCGGACCGCCTCCGAGCGCTCCCAGATGTGCTCGAGGCCGAGCTCGCGCACGTTGCCGCCGGCATAGGGCGCGGTCGGGAGCGAGGGGCACGCCTTCACGGTGCCGTCGGACTCGATGCCGATCGCGTTGATGCCGCCGCGACAGCCGCGCCAGTGGGCTTCCCCGCCGCCAGGCCTCGAGCGCAGGAGCTGCTCGTGCGGGCCGAAGTAGCCGATGTTGTTGTTCGCGAACACGTTGAACGGGACGCCCGACACGTGCGTCTCGAGCGCCTCCCGCTGGATGGCGGCGAGGGTGTCGATGACCTCGACGACGCGCCACGGCTCGAGGATCCACTCGGGATGGTCGGCCGCGCGCCCCATCGGCACGGTGAGCTGCACCTGCCAGGTCTGGATGCCGTGCGCGCGCAGCTCGGCGCACGTCTCGCGCAAGAGGTGCGCGTTGAGGCGGTTGATCTGCGTGTTGGCGGTCGTGATCAGCCCGGCGGCGCGGCCGTTGTCGAGCGCCCGGATGGCGGCCGCGTGGCTGCCGACGTTGCCGCGCAGCTCGTCGTGGACGTGCGCCGGCCCGTCGATCGACACCCCGAGCCCGGTGAGCCCCGCGGCGCGGAGCGCGTTCGCCCGCTCGATCGTGAAGGCTCGCCCGCCCGTCTGCATGATGACGCGGATGCCGCTGCGCGCGAAGCACGCGATGATCTCGGCGAGATCGTCGCGCAGGTACGCCTCGCCGCCGATGAGCGCGATCTCGCGGCAGCCCAGCCGCACGAGGCTCGCGGCGACCTCGAGCACCTCCTCGGTCGAGAGCTCCGCGTCGCGCGCGGCGCCGGCGCGCGACCCGCAGTGCTGGCACGGCTGGTCGCACCTCATCGTGAGCTCCCAGACCGCGTAGATCGGCTTCGCCTCCAGGAGGTCCGCGGGCATGAGCGCGCGGACGGGGATCTCGGTCGGCTCGATCATCGGCTCACTCCCCCGCGCTCCCCCCGCCGGCCGCGGGGCCGCCGCCAGCCCCGCCCGCGCCGCCGGAGCCGCCGACCGACGGGTCCTCGCCGCCAGCCCCGCCCGCGCCGCCGGAGCCGCCGAAGCCCCCCGTCCCGGTCGCGGTGACCGAGGGGCCGCCTCCGTACGCCGAACCGATGTTGATGTCGCCGCCGAAGCCCCCCGTCCCTGTCGCGGTGACCGAGGGGCCGCCTCCGTACGCCGCACCGACGTTGATGTCGCCGCCGAAGCCCCCTGTCCCGGTCGTGCTGACCGAAGGGCCGCCTCCGTAGGCCCCACCGACGTTGATGTCGCCACCCCAGCTCGAGCTGCTGGAGCTGCCTTGGTCTCGCTGGTCGATGACCTCGGCGGTGCAGGCAAGCGGCTGGAGCAAGGCGGCCGTCAGGCCCATGAGCACGGCGACGTTCGTGCGCGGGACGGCGCCGTCCGCCGTGCGCATGGCCGCGCCGCAGTGCGGGCACTCGCTCTCGTTCGGGCGCGCGTGGCAACCGCAGGAGCTACAAGGGACGAGCGTGGGAAAGGGGACAGGCACGGGGAAGTCCTTTCGCGTCGAGGCTGGCGCCTCGCTCCCGCGCCAAGCAATTCGCGAGCCCTCCTCGCCACGACACGGAACCACGCGAAATCATGACAAAATTTGCCAGGTCAGCGCTCCACCCGAGGGAGCCGCCTGGCACAACCCGGCATGCGCTCGGCGCAGGTCGGCATACCCGCGATCCGGTGCCCGGGGACGACGCATCGCTGGATGCATGCGTCAGGGAGCCCCGTCGCCACACGCCTCCAGGCGCTGCTCGAAGAAGCGTCGTTCCATCGCGTTGCGCGCGAGCGAGAGCGCTGACCGGAAGTGCTGGGCCGCGACCTCGCGCTCGCCGCGACGGAGCTCGAGCTCGCCGAGCGCGGCGAAATAGAAAGGATACGCGGAGAGCCGCGCCCTGCCCTCGATCGCGCCGATCTCCTGGAGACCGCGCTCCGGGCCCTCGTGCTGCGCGACGGCGATGGCGCGGTTGAGGGCGACGACCGGGGAAGGACGGATCGCCATCAGCGTGTCGTAGAGCGTGACGATGGTCTCCCAGCTCGTGTCCTCCGCGCGCGCCGCGCTGGCGTGGACCGACGCGATGGCGGCCTCGACGTGGTACTCCGTCAGCTCGGGGCCCGTGGCCGAGAGGTCGAGGAGCCGCTGGCCCTCGGCCGCGAGCGCGCGGTCCCAGCGCGAGCGGTCCTGGTGGAACAGCGAGCTCAGGTGGCCGGAGGCGTCGACGCGCGCCGGGAGGCGCGCCGCGTGCAGGCACATCAGCGCGGCGAGGGCGTGCGTGGCGGGCGTCGACGAGAGGGGGTGCTGGACGAGGAGCGCCGCGAGGTGCATCGCCTCGCGGCAGAGCTCCGCCCGCACCGCCTCCCGGGCGCACGCGCCGTGGTAGCCCTCGTTGAAGAGCAGGTAGAGCGCGCGCTGGACGGCCGAGAGGCGGGCGGAGAACTCGTCGTCCGTGAGCTCGAACAGCCGCGCCGAGCCCGCGAGCACCTTCTTCGCCCGCGAGATGCGCTTCTCGATCGCCGCCTCGGTGCAGAGGAACGCGGCCGCGACCTCGCTCGCGCTGAAGCCGCAGAGGACGTGGAGCACGAGCGCGACCTGCGCCTCCTCGGGCAGCCGGGGGTGGCAGCACGAGAACATCATCCGGAGCTGATCGTCGCGGATCGCGGCCGCGCCGAAGAGCTCGTCGACCGCGGGGGCGAGCGGGCGCTCGTCCTCGAAGAGCCGGGTGAGCTCGGGCGCGAAGGTGCGCGCGGTCCGCTCCCGCCGCAGGGCGTCGAGCGCGCGGTGCTTCGCCGTGGCCATGAGCCACGCGGCGGGGTTCTCCGGCGCGCCCTGGAACTTCCACACCTCGAGCGCGCGGCAGAGGGCGTCCTGCACGACGTCCTCTGCCAGCGCGAGGTTGTGGACCCCGAAGACGCGCGTCAGCGTGGCCAGCATGCGGCCGGCCTCGCGCCGGAAGATCGGCTCGACGGGCTCCACTACAGGGTGAGCTTCATGATCGGGCGCACCTCGACGGCGCCTCCGGCGTCGAGGATGGGGCAGCCCTTCGAGAGCTCGACCGCATGCGCGAGGTCCTCGGCCTCGACGATCGTGTAGCCGCCGATCACGTCCTTGGCCTCGGCGAACGGCCCGTCGACGACCGCCCTCTGCTTGCCCTCCACGAACTTGCCGGTGCGCTCGAGGGGGTGGCCGGGGTTCTTGAGGTGCCCCTTCTCGCCGAGCTCCTTCATCCACGCGGACCATTTCTGCATGCGCTGCTGCATCTCCGCCGGGGAGGTCGTCCAGTCTTTGCCGCGGTACAGGAAAACGAACTCGCTCATGATCTGTCTCCTTGTCAGGTGCTTCGCCCCTCCGACGTTCGAGGGGCGCCGCGCCGGACACTTTTCTTCTGCTCGCGAGCGATCGGCAGACGCCGCGGAGGGAGGCCGGGCGCCGGGGCAAGACCGGGGAAGAAGAAGCGCCGTCAGCCCGCCGTGGCGGCCTGCTGCGACTGGGCGCGCGCGCGGAGGCGCTGCCTGGCGGAGGGGCCGCCGGGGTGGCGGACGGACGCGACGGCGCGGTCCATCGCGTCGCGCCAGTAGCGGGCGACGTCCTCGCGGTCGGTCAGGAGGGCGTCGATGGGGCCGTGGTCGGTGTCGATCTCGACGGCGAAGCCGTCGCCGCGGGGCTGCACCTGGACGGCGTGGACCTCGCCCGCGGAGATGGCGGCCCCGAGCCGCCCCTCGGGGCGCAGGTCGATCGCGCCGGTGCGGCTCACCCAGGGCGCGACGACGAAGCGGCCCGCGCCGAACGACGCGACCGGGGAGGAGCGCGCCGCGTACCGGGACGAGAACCGGGCGACGCCGAGGAACGCGTAGCCCGCGAGCGAGAGCAGCGCGGCGGCGCTGCCGACGCCGATCGCGATGCCGCTATCGCCCGCGGCGACGCTCCGCATGACCTGGATCCACAGCGCGAGCGCGAGGAGCAGCAGGGCGCCGCCGATGAGGGCGTTGCGGGTCGCGGAGCCGCGCGGGCCGTGGCTCGCGTGGTCGCGCAGGACGAAGAGCTCGCCCTCGCTCCGGATCGCGAACCGCGCCAGCGCGGCGGCCGCGAGGGCGGGCGCGGGCGCGGGCTCCGGGAGGGGGCGCGGCGCGACGGCGTCCGGCGGCTCGGTGCCGCGCGCCGTCTGGAGCGGCACGCGCAGCGCGGCCGCGAGCGGCGCCGCCACCGCCTCGACGAGCGCCTCGGCCCGCGCGGCCTCGAGGTCCCGCGCCTCGGCGATGAGCAGGCGCTGCGCCGCGGCGGCGCGGCCCGCTCCAGCGGGCGCGGGCGCGAGCGCGAGCCAGGCGGCGACGTGCGTCCGCTCGCGCGTACACGTGGGGGCGCCGCAGCACGGGCGCTGCTCCGAGGTGACCTCGACGCGCACGGCGTCGCGCGGCTCGGCCGCAGGCTCCCCTGCCCCGCCCGCGCCGTCCGCGCTGCCAGCACCGGACCGCGGCTGGCCGGCGTCCGCGAGCCGCAGGGGCGCCACCCGGAGGACGCTCGCGCCGCGCTCGAACCGGAGCCAGACGGGGTCGCGCGGGGGCGGCCCGAAGGCCGCCTCCTTGTCGCGCTGCGCCGCGCCGAGCTCGGGGGCCACGCGGAGGAGCAGCGGAGCGTCGCCCTCTGCCGAGAGGGCGCGCGCCGCGCCGGCCGGATCGCCGAGCGGATCGAGGGCCGGAGCGGAGCTGTCGGCCCCAAGGGAGCGGAGGGCGCGCGCGACCTCCGCGTCGAACGCTGCGGTGCTCGGCGCGGGCATGGCGGCACGTTTGCCCCGGCTGCGCTGGGTTGTAAAGCGGCCCCGTCCGCGAGCCAACGCCGGGCCCTCGCTGTCCGGCCTGAAGGCCCTGCCAGGTCCCACCCGCAGGAGTCCGGCAGGGGATCCCGAGAGGGATTTCAACGCAAAGGCGCAAAGGCGCAAAGGCGCAAAGGCGCAAAAAGACAATGATTTCATGCTTTTTTGCGTCTTTGCGCCTTTGCGTTGAGCTCTCTATTCCGCTCGCGAGGCAGAGCGCTGACGGATTTCTACCCCGCGTTACGAGCGCTCTGGCGGCGCCTGGGCGCCCCTCGGCGCCGGAGCCGGCGCGACAGCAGCGCGCCGAGCGCGGCGAGCGGCAGCGCACCCCGGCCGCCCGGCGAGCCGCCGCCGCCCGAGCAGGAGCAGCCGGCGTCGCTGCCGGCGTCCTCCAGGCCGCCAGCGCCAGCGCCGCTCTGCGGCCCGTCCTCGCTCCCCGGCACGGCGCCGCCCGCGCCGCCAGCGCCGGCGCCCGAGCTCGCGACGGCGGTCCCGCCGATCGGGTACAGCGCGCAGACCCCCTCGATGTCGTCGTCCTCGAGCGTGCGCGCCGACGTGCCGCCCGGGTAGAACCCCAGCATCGTCGCGCCGCGCACGTTCGTGTGGCCGAGGCCGAGGAAGTGCCCCTCTTCGTGGGTGGCGATCGACCGCACGTCGATGCAGCCGCCCTCGCCCGTGTCGTTCCAGCAGAAACCCACGTTGTTGAACACCATGTCGGCGTCGTCGATGACGCCGTCGGCATCCCAGACCGGCATCGTGATCGCGAGGATCGAGTCGGCGGCCCCGAGCTCGTCCGGCCAGACGTCGCTGATCCAGAGGAACACGTTCTTGCCGTCGTCGAAGGCGCGGCCGTCGTCCGTGTCGCCGAGGAGCTCGGTCTGCCACGCCGTGCACGCGGGGCTCGACCACGCCGCGAACCCGGCCTCGATGCCGGCCGCCGCGAAGCCGGACAGCGGCCCCGGGATCGATTTCTGGTGGATGAGATAGCGGACCGGCAGCTCGCCCCAGCGCGGGACGGCCTCGAGGTCGAGCGGCGCCCACGCGGCGGCCTCGCGGGCCCCGGCGAGCAGCGCCAGCACGGCGAGCGCCGCGACGCGGGCGATCGCGGCCCTGGTGCGTCGCTTCATCCCCCCATCATCGGCTCATCGGCCCTGCGGCACCACCTCGAGCTCCTCGGGGGCCTCGCCCCCCTCGAGGGGCACGCTCACCTCCACCCCCTCGTGGACCGGCAGGGACGCCGGGATCGGCCAGGCGCGCGGCGTCCGACCCTCGCCGG
Organism: Sorangium sp. So ce406; assembly: GCF_051474675.1. Classification (NCBI taxonomy): domain Bacteria; kingdom Pseudomonadati; phylum Myxococcota; order Polyangiales; family Polyangiaceae; genus Sorangium; species Sorangium sp. So ce406. Next base: position 6,659,322 of record NZ_CP150340.1, read on the forward strand.
CGGCGGCCTCGCGCAGCGTGACGCCGCGCACCGGGGTGACGCCGCCGTTGAAGAGGCACGCGCGCAGCCGCCCCTCCTCCGCCGTCACCGAGCACGGGATGACGTCGGCCGTCGCGCGCCGGATCCGCTCGAGCTTCGCCTGCTCCAGGGGCGGGGCGGGCAGGAGCGACACGAGCGCGTCGCGGGCGCGCGGGTCGCGGAGCCAGGCGAGCATCATCGCGGCGTGGATGCGCACGACGCGGTAACGCGCGCGCGTGAGCTGGAAGAAGGCGTCGGGCGAGGCCACCCCGGTCTCGCCGTCGAGCATGCCCGTCACGCCGGGCTCGATCTTCACCTCCGTGCCGGGCGCCTCGACGTGCCACTTCACCGCGCGCCCCGGCAGGAGCGCGCCCTCCCAGAACAGCCCGCGCTCGGTGATCCCGGCGCGCTCGCCGCGGTGATCGCGCCGCGCGAACGTGAGCAACACGCGGAAGTCGCTGACGGACGCGCCGCTGTTGTTGACGACCGCGAGCTCGAAGTCGTAGCGACCGCGCGCCGGCCGCGGCCTGGGCGTGCCGGCGTCGGCCGGCGCCGCGCCGGCGTCGGCGGGCCCCTCGCCGGCGTCGCCGCGCTCGGCGTCGTCCGCGTCGGCGGCGCGCCGCCGCGCGCGCCGCCTCGGGCGGGGCTCGTCGTCCCCGTCGCCCTCGCGGTCCCGCACGAGGATCGGCGCGATCACCCCCGCGCCGTCGTCCGGGCCGGTCGACCCGAGCACGCTGAGGATCGGCACCCCGTCCCGCCAGAGCGGCGAGTCGGCGCGGTCGCACAGGCAGTGCGGGAACTCCGGCTCGGCGCGCTCGCGGGCCTCGCTCGCGAGCACCGCGGCGGTGGCCCCGCGGGCCGCCTGCCCGACGCCGCGCGCCGCCCGCCGCTCCGCCGGGGGGAGGTCCCGGGGCGCCGCGAACCGCTGCACGAACGCCATCGTCGCCACGATGCCGACCACCGCGAGCACCGCGGGCACGAGCACGCGGGCCCGGAGCGGGAGCGCGTCGAGGCCCTCCTCGGCGCCGCGCGGCGGCGCGGGCGGCGCGCCGAGCGGCGTCGGCCGGGGCGCGAACACGGCCGCGGCTGGCGCGCCGGGGTCCGAGGCGGCGAGCCGGTCGGCCGCGAAGCCCATGCGGCGAGACAGCTCCGCGACGAGCGCGTCGCGCAGGCGGTCCGAGGGCGGCCCTCCCCAGGTCGCGAGCCGCGCGGCGAAGCGCAGCCCGAGCCAGGTCGCGAGCGCGACGAGCAGCGCGAGCGACGCGGTGCCGAGCGGGCCGCTCGCGAGGTAGTCCGGCGACAGGGCCGCCGCGAGCACGCCGACCGGCGCCGGCGCGATCCAGCTCGCCAGGCGGGCGCGGAGGCGCGCGCGGTACGCGCTCTCCATCGCCTCCATCGCCGCCGGCGAGAACACGCCGGGCACGCCGGGGAGATCGCCCTCGAAGCGCGCCAGGACGAAGCAGTTGTGCGGCGAGCACGCGGACGGGTCGAGGGCGACGCAGAGGGCCTTGCCGCGCCGGAAGAGCCCGCGGACGGCGGTGTACGGCACCCCGAACCGGACCGGCGCGGCCACGGCGCCCAGGGCGAACCCCTCGGCGTAGCCGGCGACGCGCACCAGCTCCACCTCGAGCTCCGTCTCGGCGCAGGTGAAGCGCACCGCACCGACGGCATTGGCGCCGCCCTCGGCGATCGCCAGGGCGGCGACGGAGAACGCGCGAGCCAAGGTGGGCGCACCCTAACCGCGCGGGCCGGAGCGCTGCAACGGAAACCCGGCCCCGCCGGAGGAGCCGGACGCGGCGGGTGACCGTTGATCGCCCCGCGCGGGGTGCGTAAGACGTGGCGCCATGAAGCCTCTTCGAAACGTCCTCCTCGCCCTCTCCTGCGCTGTCGTCCTCGGCCCGGTCGCGGGCTGCGAGGACAAGGTCCCCGAGCCGGACCTGCCGCCGGGCAGCGCCATCCCGGTGGTGAAGCCGGCCGAGCCGGAGCCGGCCGACATGATCAAGGAAGACCTCGTCGTGGGCACCGGCCCGGAGGCGAAGGACGGCGACAGGGTCCGCGTCCACTACACGGGGCGCCTCCTGAAGAACAACGCCGAGTTCGACTCGTCCGTCGGCCGGGAGCCGTTCGAGTTCAGGCTCGGCAACACGGAGGTCATCAAGGGCTGGGACGAGGGCGTCGTCGGGATGAAGGTGGGCGGCAAGCGCAAGCTGACGATCCCGTCGCGCCTCGCCTACGGCGAGTCGGGCAGCCCGCCGAAGATCCCGGGCAAGGCGACGCTCGTCTTCGACATCGAGCTGCTCGGCATCCTCGACTCGGCGAACGGCGAGGCCGCCGCGGCCGACAAGGGCGGGAAGGCCGCGACCGACAAGGCGGCCAAGCCCGCGGCCGACAAGGCGGCCAAGCCGGAAGCGGCCAAGGCGGCCAAGCCCGCCGCCGCGCCGGCCGAGAAGAAGGAGGCGCCGGCGGAGGCGAAGTGAGCCGCCGCGGCGCCGGTCCCGCCGGACGGCGCCGCGCCCGACGGGGCCGCGCGGGAGGGCGCCGCGCTCAGACGACGCGCGCGAGCGCCTCGAGGAAGATCTCGTAGACCTCGAGCGGGTACTCGCCCATGTGGAAGATCCGGAAGAGCTGGCCGGAGAGCTTCCCCTGGGCCGCGTAGATCTCGAACACGTGGCCGTCGACGGGGTCGCTGGCGAGCCGGGCCGCCATCTCGTCATACGTCCTGCGCTCAGGGATGTGCAGCGCCGTCCCGATCGACTGGAGCGGCATGTTCTCCCAGCGCGCGATCGTGAGCCCGAGCCGCTCGTAGCCCGGCCGCAGGATCGCGCAGCGCGCCTGGTACACGGCGTGGCGCCCGGCGACGCCGCCGGTCGCGGCGAGGTGGTCGAGCGCCGCGATCACCTGGCACAGGCTCATCGGATCGATCGTATACGGGTGCGCGCCGCCCTGCTGGGCGCGCCAGGTCTTGTAGAGCTCCAGGCTCGGGACGCGGGCGGGGATCCGCTCCATCTCGGCGAGCAGGTCCTTGCGGACGAGCGCCATGGTCAGGTTCGGGTGGCTGTGGAGGCCCTTGTTGCAGGAGCCCATGACGGCCGCGATGCCGGAGCCCTCGAGCGCCATGGGCTCGACGAAGAGCGCGCTGATCCCGTCGACGAGGAGCTTCTTGCCGTACTTGCGGGCGAGCGCGCCGACCTCGGGCACGGGGTTCAGCGTGCACGTCGAGGTGCCCCCGTGGACGATCGCCACCGCGTCGGCCTCGTCCGCGGCGAGGACCGCCTCGATCCGCGCGAGGTCCGGTCGCTCGCCGTAAGGCAGGCACATGTCGACCACGGGCTGGCCGAGCGTCGCGGCGTACTCGAAGATCCGGTCGCCGTAGGCGCCGTTCCGGACGACGAGGAGCCGCTCGTCGCGGCGCAGGCAGGAGCCGAGCACGGCGGCCATGGCGGTAGAGCCCGAGCCCGTGAGGAGGATCGCCTCGTAGCCGGGCGCGTCGAGGGCCTCGACGATGCCGCGCCGGGCCCGGTCGAGCAGCGGCCGGAGCCGGGGGCCGCGCGGCACGATCGGGCTCTGTCCGTAGGTGCGCGAGACCTGGTTCACCGCGTCGGGCAGGTGGAACACCGCCGGCGTGAGCGAGACGACGCGTGGCGTGACGGAGGCGACCATGCCGCGAGGTGTAGCCCGGAACGCGCGCGCGGCGCAGCGCCGATCGCGCTACGCCCAGCGGACCTGCCGCAGGTCGTCCCAGACGTCGCGCGCGCAGTAGTAGCGGTAGGCGTCGCGGCGGCGCAGCAGCTTGGCGATCACCTGGCTGAGCGGCGTGCCGAGCGCCTCGGCCTTCTGCCGCGGCGTGCCCTCGGCGATCTGGCGCGTGATCTCCTCGTACGAGGCGTTCACGTCGATGGCCGGCTGGCCGGTGTGCATCTGGTACATGAGCAGCCCGAGCTGGTAGAGGTCGCTCTGCGTCGTCGTGTAGCCGGCCGTCACGAGCTCGGGCACGAGGATCTTCGGGTTCGCGACCTGCGGGCGGAACCAGCGGGTCACGCCGTCGAGCTGGTGGGCGACGCCGAAGTCGGTGAGCTTGACGATCGGCTTGTGGTCGAGCTGGGAGATGAGGACGTTGCCCGCGTGCAGGTCGGCGTGCACGACGCCGTTGTCGTGCAGGTACTGCAGCGTCATCAAGAGCTGGCGCGCGAGCTCGAGGAGCAGCGGCGGCTGGAACGGGGTGCCGAGCAGCGCTCGGAGGCTCGTGTCGCACCGCTCGAGCGCCAGGTAGAAGAGGTAGTTCACCTCGAAGGCGTCGTGGATGTAGACGATGTTCGGGTGGCGGAAGCTCTCCAGGCGGAGCATCTCGCGCGACCACTCCTCCTTGACGACCTGGTAGGGCTTGTTGGCCGGCCGCAGCATCTTCAGGGCGTACACCTGATCGAACGGCCCGCTGCACTCGTAGACCGAGCCGTACTGGCCGTCGCCGATGAGCGCCCCGATGACGTACGTCCCCCGGGTGGAGGTCAGCGCTGAGCCCGGAATCGGAAACGGGATCAGGAAGCTGCCAGTGGAGGACCAGGTCACGGCAGGGCCATCGTAACCGAAAACGTCCGCGGCCGTTCACCCCGCGGCGCGCGGGCCGGGACGCGGGGCGCGACCAGAGCCGCCCGCGCGGCGCGCGCTGTGCCCCTGGGCCGAGTCACACGAGCGCCCCGGGCGCGACGCGCCGGGGGCGGCCGGACGCTCATGAAGCGGCGAGCCTCCGCACGACCTCCGCGGCCTCGGTCTGGTCGAGCTCGAGCGCGGCGGCGACGTCGAGCAGGAGCTCGCGCTCGCTGGTCCTGACGATCCCGTCGGCGACGACGACCTGGGCGGCCAGGGAGAAGGCGACCTTCCGGGCCTGCGGGCTGGGGAGCCGCTCCTTGAGCGACGCGAGCCGGGCGGCGCGGCCCTCCTTCTGGAGCTGCGTCACGACCGTCTGGATGAGCTCGTCCATCGTGCTCTGGGGGATCCGGCGGTCCGTGAGCGACTCCACGCTCCGGAAGAAATGCAGCTTCTCCTCCTGGCTGAACTCGCCGTCGGCGAAGGCCGCGAGGAACATCAGCTCGATCAGCGCCTCGAGGTTGGGCTCGTCGAGCGTCTTGAGCGGAGGAGGGCTCATCTGGGGCATCGGATCCGTCTACACCGGGGCCCGGCGCGGGACCAGCCCCGGAGCGGGCTCGGGCGCCGCGGGCGGACGCGTCCCGGGGCGGGCATTGGGAGAGCGCGGCCGGTGTGTCATGAGTTCGAGCATGCACGTGCGCGAACTCGCCCAGGCGCTCCTCGTCGCGCTCTTCCTCGGCGGCTGCGGCGGCGCGGCCGCGCCCGCGCCGCGCCACGCCGCGGCGGGCGCCCGGCCTGCCCCCGCCGCGGCGCCGCGCGCGGAGGCGCCGGCCGAACCAGCCCCGCCGCCGCTGCGGCTGCCGTGCGAGGGCGACGATCTCGTCGGCTGCACGAACGGCTGCGCCGATCACCAGATCGAGGACTGCGTGACGCTGGGCTCGATGTACCTGGGCGGCGCGATCGTCTCGATGGACGTGGAGCGCGCGGTGGGGCTGTTCAAGGAGGCGTGCGTCGAGGGGAGCGCGCGCGGGTGCCTGCGGCTCGGCGACGCGTACCACGATCGGCTCGCGCGCGCGGACGCGTCGGGCGGGGCGGAGGGCGCGGGCGGGGCGGACGAGGCGGCGCTCTACTGGCACGTGCGCGCGTGCCACGCGGGCGCGAACCTCGGCTGCCTCGCGGCCGGCAGGGCCTACCTCCAGGGCCAGGGCGCCAGCGCCGACCCGGGGCGCGCGGCGGCGCTGTTCCGGCGCGTCTGCGAGCGCGGCAACGCTCCGGCCTGCGTCGAGCTCGGGCACCTCCACGCGAAGGGCGAGGGCGTGGAGCGCGACGGCGCGAAGGCGGTCGAGCTGTTCACGAAGGCGTGCAAGCTCGGCCTGGACGAGGGATGCCTGCTGGCGAGCCGGTCCGGCGACGTCCTGCCGCCGCGCGACTGACGCGGCCGTCAGTCGGTCCGGCGGCGCTGGGCGATGTCCAGCGCCGCCGTGATCATCGCGGTGAGCTGCGTGTCCGAGACGCTCTCGCTCGGGAGCACCACGAGCTCGGCGCCGATGCGCCGCGACAGCTCCGTGAACCCCTCGGGATCGAACGCCCGGACGTCCTGGGTCATCACGATGGCGAGCGGGTTGAGCCAGGCGGCGCTCCCGCGCAGCGACACGAGATCGCAGGCGAGCAGGTCGGCGCCCTCGACGAAGACCAGCCGGCGGCAACGCTCGGCGAGCTGCTCGCTCGCGCTCACGATCAGCACGACCGAGGCCGATGCCGTCCGCTTGCTCCGCCCCGCAGGGCGCGTCGGGAGTTCTCGCGAGCTCATCGCAGCCCCGATCAGCGAGCCATGAGCCGGCGCCCGTACGGGATGGGCGCGGAGCGCGGCGCCTGAGCTTGCGCGCGCGCCTCCTCATCGAGGGCGAGGTCCATGAGGAAGGAGCCGAGCGGCAGCCGGAAATCCCTGTCGTTCGGCCTGGTCGCGTGGAACGCGAGCAGCGAGAGCACGCTCCCGATCTGCGCCGCGGCCGGATCGTCGGACGCGGAGAAGCGATCGGCGAGCGTGCAGAGCTGGCGGAAGAGCGGGCCGCCCGGGAGCGGGCCGGGGCTGCACATGGCGAAGGTGCCGCTGCCTCGATATCCGAGCTTCCGGCGCTTCCTGGCGGGGGTACGGGAGGGGGGTACCATCGTCATGATTGCTGCCCAAGTCGCCTGCAAGAGTGGAGTTGCTCCTCGCGGGGGCTGGCCTGCCGCGGAACGCTCTCCGATTACTAAAGAGCAGCCGGAAGAGAGTCAATCGGAGAGGACGGGGCGGACCGGGAGAGCGAGAATTTCTGCGGAATCGTCCCCCGTCCGAGCAGCGCGTGGGTATAGGTCACCGCATGAAGGCAGTCGTGCTCGCCGGCGGCAAAGGCTCCCGGCTCCGCCCCTACACCGCCCTTATCCCGAAGCCGCTGATGCCGATCGGCGATCACACGATCGTCGAGATCCTCCTCCGGCAACTCGCGCGCGCCGGGGTCACCGACGTGGTGATGTGCGTCGGCCACCAGGCCGCCCTCATCGAGGCCGTCGTCGGCGAGGGGAGCCGGTACGGGCTGCGCATCTCGTACCAGCGCGAGGAGACGCCGCTCGGGACCGTGGGCCCGCTCCGCGTCATCGAGCGCGACCTGCCCGAGCGCTTCCTCGTGATGAACGGCGATATCCTGAGCGACGTCGACTTCGCGGCGCTCCACCGCACGGGCGAGGCGGCCGGCGCGCCGCTCACCGTCGCCGTGTGCGAGCGCGCGTCGAAGATCGACCTCGGCGTGCTCGACCTCGGCCCCGAGGGGCGCGTCGTCGGCTTCCGCGAGAAGCCGACGTACACGTTCTGGGTCAGCATGGGCATCTACGCGATGAGCCGCAGCGTGCTGCGCTTCATCCCGGAGGACCGGCCGTTCGGGTTCGACAACCTCATGCACGCGCTGCTCGACGCGGGCGAGCAGGTGGCCACCTTCCCCTTCCGGGGCCACTGGCTCGACATCGGCAGGAGCGACGACTTCGCCGAGGCGCAGGACGAGTTCGAGAAGAACCGGCAGCGCTACCTACCGGACTGACGCGGCGAGCGCCTCGCACACGGCGTCGACGTCGGCGTCCTGCATGCGCGGGTGCAGCGGGAGCGTGAGCTGGCGGCCCGCGATCGCGTCCGTGCGCGCGAGGCCCTCCTTGCGCACCCGGTCCGAGGCGCCGTGGTGCGAGAAGCGGTGGATCGGCGGGTAGTGCACGCTCGTCTGGACGCCGCGCGCCTTCATCGCCTCCATCACGGCCTCGCGCGAGGCGCCCTCGGGCAGGAGCACCGCCATCAGGTGGTGCGCGCTCTCCCCCACCCCGCGCGCGTAGAAATCGCGGTACGGGAGCCCGAGGCCGCGCACCCCGGCGAGGCGCTCGTGGTAGCGCGCAACGAGCGCCCGGCGCCGCGCGTTGCCGTCCGCGAGCCGGCCGAGCTGCACGAGGCCGATGGCGCTGCGGATCTCGTCGATGCGGTAGTTCATGCCCGCGTCCACGACGTCGTACGTGAACGCGTGCCCCTTGTGCCGGTCGAGGGTCATCGTCGTCATCCCGTGCGCGCGGAGGAGCCGCATGCGCGCGTGGAGCGCGTCGTCCCGCGCGATCACGGCGCCCCCCTCGCCGACCGCGAGGTTCTTGTTCGAGAAGAAGCTCAGGCACCCGATGTCCCCGATCGTGCCGAGCGCCCTGCCCCGGAAGGTCGCGAGCGGCGCGTGCGCCGCGTCCTCGACCACCGCGATCCCGCGCTCGGCCGCGATCGCGCAGATCGCGTCCATGTCGCACGGGTAGCCGGCGTAGTGGACGACCGCGATGGCCTTCGTCCTCGGCGTGATCTTGCGGGCGACGTCGGCGGGGTCGATGCCGAGGTCGCCCTCGCCCACGATGTCGGCGAGCACCACGCTGGCGCCGCAGAGGAGCGCGGCGTTGGCGGTCGCCACGAACGTGAGGCTCGGGCAGATCACCTCGTCGCCGGGGCCCACCGAGAGCGCCGTGTACGCGAGGTGCAGCGCGGCGGTGCAGTTCGTCACCGCGAGCACCCGCGGGGTGCCGAGCGCCTCGCCGAGCTTCTGCTCGAACTGCGCCGTGCGCTCCCCCATGGTCAGCCAGCCCGACGCGACGACCTGCCGCGCTGCCTCGGCCTCCTCAGGCCCGAACGAGAGATCGCTGAGAGGTATCTTCCACATGGTGTTTCATCCATCCAGCCGGCTGGCCGGTCGGTCGGTCGGTCGACGCCGCGCGCGGGTCGGCGCGGCGCGGGTCGCGCCGACGGCGGCGTCAGATTGCGTACTCGCGGGGACGGTAGTCGGCGAGGTGGCGCTCGACATAGGCGTACGTGCGCGCGAGCCCCTCCTCGAGCGACACGCGGGGCGCGTAGCCGACGAGCTCCGCGGCGCGGCGGAAGTCGGCGAGCAGCACCATCACCTCGCTGGCGTCGGGGCGCACCCGGGCCTCGTCCGTCACGAGCTCCGCGCGCTTGCCGGTCACCTCGAAGATGAGCCGGACCAGATCGCCGATGGAGATGGCGCGCCCGCTCCCGACGTTGAGCGTCTGCCCCACGGCCCGGGCGCTCGATCCGACGAGCAGGAAGCCCGCGACGGTGTCGGCCACGAAGTTGAGATCCCGCACCGGCGCGGTGCTCCCGATCCGGAGCGCGGCGCTGCCGGCGGCGAGCTGCTGCATCACGCTCGGGATGATCGCGCGCGACGACTGCCGCGGGCCGTAGGTGTTGAACGGCCTGATCGTCGCGACCTCGAGCCCGAACGAGAGGTGGTAGCTCTCGGCGAGCTTGTCGGCGCCGATCTTGGTGGCCGAGTACGGGGACTGCCCGGTCAGCGGGTGGGCCTCGTCGATCGGCGTGTAGCGCGCGGTGCCGTAGGTCTCGCTGGTCGAGGTGTGGACCACGCGCGCGCCGTGCTCGCGCGCCGCCTCGAGGACGTTCAGCGTGCCCTGCACGTTCGTCGCGACGTACTGCTGCGGGGCCACGTACGAGTAGGGGATCCCGATGAGGGCCGCGAGGTGGAAGACGACGTCGGCGCCGCGCACGAGCGACCGGACCGCGCCCGCGTCCTCCACGTTGCCGGGGACGACCTCCACGCCCGCGAGGGCGTCCTCGGGGAGCCGGTCGAGGTGCCCGCGCCGCGAGCCCGAGGTGTACCGGACGAGCGCCCGCACGCGCGCGCCTTCCCGGACCAGCGCCTCGACGAGGTGGCTGCCGATGAACCCGCCGGCGCCGGTCACCACGACGCTCTTGCCGCGATAAAAGCCTTCGCTCACGGCCGCGTGCGTGGCCCCTGCCGGTTCGCGCGTCAAGCGCGTAGCGACGCGGCGCGCAGGTTTGCGCCCGGCGGCGCCGGCCGACGCGCGGCGCCGCCCGGACCGCAGCGCAGGCCGGACCGCGGCGCGGCCGGGCGGCGCGGCGCACGGCCGGGCGGCGTGGCCGCGATCACTGGATCTGGATCTGGTCGGTGGGCGTGTTCCCCGCCCCCTCGGGCGCGCCGAGCTCGCGGTGCACGCAGAGCCCCTGCTTGCAGTAGGACTGCGGCGGGCTCTTGCAGTCGACCTTGGGCTCCTCGCACTTGCCCGTCTTGTAGCTCTCCGCGATGGGCTTGATCTTGTCGAAGGTCGCGTTGCTGATGGGCTTCGCGCAGCCCGGCCACTCGCTCTGGCGGCAGTCGGCGTCCGTGTTGCAGTGCTGCGCCTTGTTCACCATCTCGAAGGCGTCGCCGCGGAGCTTGTCGCACTCCTTGGGCTCCATCTTGCTGTCACAGCCGGCGAGCAGCGCGAGCAGGACGAGGCCTCCGGCGAGGCGGAACGGGGTTCGAGATCGGGAGGAGGCCGTTCCAGGCCGCCCCCGTCGAGGAGCACACGCGATCATTCAGGGTTCTCCCGGTCAAGGTCGCCCTTCCGCGCCGGAAGGGCGGCGGCTTGCGCCGGGCCCCTTCGTATCACGGCTGGATTCGGACGCGCATCTGGCGTAGCCCGTCGGCATGGAAGGTCCGCGAGAAGGCTCCGGGGCCGGCGGCTCCGGAAACGGCCGCGCCGGCGTCGCTGCCCGCAATTCCCTGCGCGTGCTCACGCTGAACATCTGGAACCGCCACGATCCGTGGGAGGCGCGCCTCGGCCTCATCCGGAAGGGCGTCCGCGAGCTCGCGCCCGACATCGTCGGGCTCCAGGAGGTGATGTCCTACGAGGGCCGGTCGCTGGCCGACGACATCGCCGAGGGGCTCGGCTACGAGGTCGCCTTCGGCCCCGCGCACGAGCTCGGCGGCGGCGTGCTCTTCGGCAACGCCGTGCTGTCGCGCTGGCCGGTCGCGCGGAGCCAGGCGTTCCCGCTGCCCACGGGCGAGACCGACGAGAAGCGCGCGATCCTGCTCGCGGAGCTCGTGTCGCCGCACGGCGTGCTCCCGTTCTTCGTCACCCACCTGAACTGGAAGTTCCACCACGGCGCCGTGCGCGAGGCGCAGGTCGCCGCCGTGGCCGAGATCGTCCTGCGCGAGGCGCCGATGGAGGGGCTGCCGCCCGTGGTCGTCGGCGACTTCAACGCGCAGCCCGAGGCCACGGAGATCCGGTTCATGAAGGGGCTGCACGCCCTGAACCAGAAGAGCGTGTATTTCGCCGACACGTTCGACCAGACGGGCACGGGCCCGGGGTTCACGTTCGATCCCGTGCGGAACCCGTTCGCGGCGGTCACGAACGAGTACCCGCGCCGCATCGACTACATCTTCGTGCGCGGCCCGGACAAGCAGGGGCGGGGCAAGCCGCTCGCGTCGCGGGTCGTCTTCGAGGAGCTGGAGGACGGCGTCGCCGCCTCGGATCACTACGGGGTGCTGTCGGAGATCTCGATGTAGGAGCCTGCCCGGCGGGCTCGTCCGCGGTCGCCGTCGACCTTGCCGGGCTTCCGGGTCGCCCTCCCCGGCTTTCTCGAGGGCGCCCTGTTCACGTGTACACTGGCTGCATGTCGTCTCCTCGAGCCCCGGGCGGCGGCCCGCCGAGCCCGCCCGACGCGCCCGACGCGCCCGACGAGCGCTCAGCTCCCTCGCCCGCCGTGCGCGTCGGCCCGGTGGTCCCCGACGCGCTGTCGCTCATCGGCGGCACGCCGCTCGTCCGCCTCGCCCGCGTCTCGCCCGAGGGGGGCGGCGTCATCTACGGCAAGCTCGAGTCGATGAACCCGGGCGGCAGCGTCAAGGACAGGGCGGCGCTCGGCATGGTGCTCTGCGCCGAGCGCGAGGGGGCCCTCAGGAAAGGGGCGACCATCGTCGAGGCGACGAGCGGCAACACGGGGATCAGCCTCGCGATGATCGCCGCCGTGCGCGGCTACCGGTGCGTCGTGGTCATGCCCGAGGACATGAGCGTCGAGCGCCGGCACATCCTCCGCGCGTACGGCGCCGAGATCGTCCTCACGCCCGAGGGCCAGGGCATGGCGGGCGCCGTCGCCCGCGCGATCGAGATCTGCGAGGCGACCCCGGGCGCCTGGATGAGCCGGCAGTTCCAGAACCCGGCGAACCCCGGCGCCCACGCGCGCGCAACCGGCCTCGAGATCCTGGCGCAGACCGGCGGCGACATCGCGGCCTTCGTCGCCGGCGTGGGCACCGGCGGCACGCTGACCGGCTGCGGGCGCGTGCTCAGGGATCGGCTCGGCGGCGCGGTCCGCATCTGCGCCGTCGAGCCCACGAAGAGCGCCGTGCTCTCGGGGCGAGGCGCCGGCCCCCACGGCATCCAGGGCCTAGGCCCCGGCTTCGTGCCGGCGATCCTCGAGCGCTCGCTCATCGACGAGATCCTCACGGTGACCGAGGCGGGCGCGTCCCGCATGGTGCGCCGGCTCGCGCGCGAAGAGGGGCTCCTCGTCGGGCCGAGCTCCGGCGCCAACGTCCACGCGGCCGTGGAGATCGCGCGCAGGGTCCAGGGGACGATCGTGACGGTGCTGCCCGACTCGGGGGAGCGCTACCTGCTCTGAGCCGCGCGGGGCCACGCGGCTGAGCCGCGCGGGGCCGCGGCGCGCGGCCTCAGCGCGACGGAGAGCCGCCCGGACGACGAACCCGGCGGGCCTCGTCGAGGGACGTCCTCTCCTCGCCTCCCCGGCGCGCGCCCCGCGCGTCGCGGGCGACGTCGTGGAGGGCCCGCTCGACCACCGGCTCGTGCAGCGCGAGCAGCCGCGTCGGGGCCACGCCGAGGATCACGGTGAGCGCCACGAAGGCCAGCAGGAACGCGCGCTCGCGAAGCACGAGCGCCTCCACCGCGGCGCCCGGCCGGCGACGCGCGGGCGGGCCCAGGAAGGCGCGCTGGAACGCGCGGAACAGCGTGATCCCGTTGATCGCCGCCGCCGCCAGGGCGAGCACCGCCAGCACGGGGTGGACGTGTAAAATTCCATGCAGGAGCAGATCCTCGCTCACGAATGAGAGCGCCCCCGGCGTCCCGATCGCCGCGCACGCGAGCAGGAAGAAGAAGGCCGCCATGCGCGGCGTCCGGGCCACGAGGCCGCCGAGCTCCCGCGTGTCCGTCGTGCCGGTGCGCGCCTCGAGGGCGCCGATGACCATCGCGAGCCCGGTCATCGCGATCGTCGACGCGACGCTCTGCAGGAGCGCGCCGCTCACGCTCTCCGCGTTCAGCGTGGCGATCCCGAGGAGCACGAGCCCCTTCTGGCTCGAGACCAGGTAGCCGAGCATCCGGCGCAGATCGGTCTGGGCGAGCGCGAGCACCGCGCCGTGCAGCGCGCTGATCAGGCCGATGACGGCGAGGATCGGCATGTCCTCGGCGCAGGCCGCCGGCAGGAGCTTCACCCCGACGCGCAGGAGCACGCAGACGCCGACCTGGGCCTCGGCGAGCAGGACGGTCACGCCGAGCGGCCCGCGCTCCAGCAGCACGGGCAGCCAGCCGTGGAACGGCACGGCGGCCATGCGCATCAGCACGGCGATCCCGACGAGCGCGAACAGCGGCGACTGCCACGCCTCGGGGATCCCGGCGCGGGCGATCTCCTCGACGTCGAACGGCAGGGCAGCCCCGCGGCGCGCGGCGAGCGCGGCCATCGCGCCGATCGCCAGGACGAGCGGCGCGGTGCCGCCCAGCAGGAAGATGCGGCAGGTGCGCCGGAGGAGCGCGTCCTCGGCGCCCTTCCTGGCGACCAGGCGCTCCACGGGCACGAGCGCGGCGACCCACGCCGCGGCGAGCAGCGCGAGGTCGAGCGCGCAGAGCACGCAGAGGGCGGCGCTCGCGGTGGCGAGCAGCGCCGCGGCGGTGGGCCGATCGAGCGCGGCGCGCGGGCCCGCGGCGACGAGGGCGAGCAGGACGACTCCGAGCAGCGGGAGCAGCGCGACGGTGTAGCCGTCGAGGCGGAGCCAGAGGCGCGCGCCGAGGAGCGGCAGGGCGGGACCTCCGGCTTCGAGCGTGACGCCGGCGAGGGAGAGCGCGAGCGGCGCGAGCGAGAGGAGCAGGGTGAGCGCCGCGCCGACGAGGGCCGCGCGGCGCGCGCCCTCGTCGCTGCGCGCCCGGGCGGCGAGCAGCGCCGCGGCCGCGGGCGCGAGGATGAGCGCCGCGAGGAGCGGGAAGGCGCTCACGAGCGAGCCCGCTTCGCGCTGCGCGCGGGGGGGTCGAAGGCCATCGCGCGCTCGGGGACGCCGGGCGCGCCCTCTTCCCCGGGATCGACGGCGGCCCGCTCGGGCCAGCCGCTCAGCGCCGCCACCCAGCGGCGCTCGCTCTGGTCGAGCAGGCGCCCGAGGCGCATCAGCGGCGCCGCGATGAGCCGCTCCTGCAGCGCCTCGAGGTGAAATCGCTCCAGGGACAGCCAGTACACGCGCCGCACGAGCGCCGCGGGCAGGAGCCGGCCGGCCACCCCGAGGGGCAGCAGCGGCTCGCCCGCGTGCGCGGCCCGGATCTCCTGCGCGTCGCGGAGCGCCGAGGGGGCGCGCAGCATCTGGAGGCAGCGCAGGCACGCGTGCGCGAACAGGTGGACGAGCGCGAGCCAGTAGAGGCCGAGGCCGATCTCCACGAACATGAGCCCCACCTGCGTCATGGTCGCGTGCGCGAGCGCGCTCTTCACGTCGGCCTGCGCGCGCCCCACCAGGGTGCCGTAGAGGGCCGTCGCCGCCCCGACGCAGGCGATCACCGCGCTGGCGGCGGGCGTGCGCTGGAGCAGCGGGGCCGCGCGCAGCATCAGGTACACGCCCGCGTGCACCGAGATCGCGCCGTAGAAGAGCGCGCTCGAGGGCGTCGGCCCCTCCATGGCGCGCGGCAGCCAGCTGCCCAGCGGGAACTGCGCGCTCTTGCCCATGGCGGCGAGCAGCAGGCACAGCGCGAGCGCCGTGGCCGCCCCCGGGCCGAGCGGCGCGGCCGTCCCGGGCCAGGCAGCGGCGCCGAAGGCCTCGCCCCACTGCGCGGAGCCGGCGACGTCGTGCATGAGCACCGCGCCCCCGAGCAGCCCGACGTCGCAGAGCCGGTACGTGACGTAGACGCGCAGCGCGGCCCGCGGCGGCGCCGCGCGCTCGTGGAAGAACGCCACGAGCAGCACGCTCGTCGCGCCGACGAGCTCCCAGCCGGCGAACAGCAGATCGATGGTGCCCGCCGACACGAGCGCCAGCATGCCCGTCGAGAACAGCGCGAGGAGCAGGAAGAACCGCGCGAACCCCGCCTCCCGGTGGAGGTACGCCACCGAGAACCGGCCGACGAGGAGCGCAATCAGCGAGACGAGCACCATCATCGTCGCCGAGAGCCGGTCGACGAGCACGACGATCTCGAACGCGTAGCTGCCGGTCTCGAACCAGCGGCCGAGCGCCACCGGCATGAAGGCGTACGGCGCCGCGACGGCCGAGCCCCAGATCGCCAGCGAGGCCGCGAGCGAGATCGAGAGCGCCGACAGCACGACGCGCGACACGACGCGCTCGCTCGGCGCGCGCAGCAGCAGCAGGTAGGAGCCGAGCGCGGCGAACGCCGCCGCCGGGGAGAGCACGGCGAGCGCGGCGAGCTGGCCGAGCAGCAGATCAGATGGCATGGCGGAGGACCTCGGGGGGCCGCGTGGACGCGGCGCGGACGAGCGCAGGCGGGACGAAGCCGGACCTCCCGGCGTACCAGTCGGCGGAGCGCTGGACCGCCGGCAAGGGGTGATCCGGGGGAGCGAACGGCGCGAAGCCGTCGCCCGTGAACCGCGCGATCCTGCGCGTCGCCGGATCGACGCAGGCGAGCTGGATCCAGCCGTTGCAGATGAGCTCGCGCAGGGCCGGCTGCCGCGCGCAGAGCGCGGCGGCGAGCTCGGTGCTCGCCTCGACGACGACGAGCAGGCGCACCGGCTCGTGGATCTCGATCATCTGCTTCGGCAGCCCGGTGCGCAGGTCGCTCAGCGACCCTTCCATGACCCCGAGCAGCGAGGCCAGGTTGTGCGGGAGCTTGGTGCCGGCGCCGTAGCGGCGGTTGTCGACGCAGGAGAAGTAGTACTCGAGGTTGATCCCCGCCCCGACCGGCCCGACCGCGAGCAGGATGCGCTCGAGGATCGCGCCGGTCGGATCCTGCGTCGGGTCGTACGAGACGAGGAACGCCCGGCGGTCGAGGAACAGCCCGCGGGTGAGCGCGCGGCGGCCGACCACGCAAACGGCGTTGGTCACGTGCCCGAGCTCGGGCCGGGCCTCGCTGAGGTCCGCGGCGCGCGCCTCGACGTGCGCGAGCGCCCGCGCGGGGTCGCCCTCGCGCGGCGCCGACGCGAACCTGCGGCAGCGCTCGTGCGCGTGCAGCTCGCGCGCCGCGTCCAGGGCGGCCCGCAGCGCCGCGAGCTCGCCGCGGTGCGACGCCGGCGTGAGGTGCTCGTCGTAGAGGACGATCTCGTCGGTCGTCGTGTTGTTCATGCCGCCGACGAAGAAGGTCCCGTCCGGGATGTCGATGCCGCGCGCGGCGAGCAGCGCGCGCACCTCGGGGTCGTTCGCGAGGGCCGCGAACAGCCGCGCGTTCGGGCCGCCGTGGCGGCCGCCGCAGGCGCCGCAGTCGTACGCCGACTGGTGCGGGTTGTTCACGCTGGTCGAGCCGTGGCCGAGCACGGCCACGATCGGCGCGAACCCGCGGGTGAGCCCCATGTTCTCGAGCGTGGCCGCCACCCGGGCCGCCCTGTCCGCGGCCGTGAACGGCCGCCCCTCGCCGGCCGCGGGGGAGCCCTCGTCGCGCGGGCTGTGGAGCCGCGTCGGCACGGCCGGGAGCAGGCGCCGCTCGAGCGCGCGGCGCAGCCGCGCCGCCGCCCGCGGGAAGAGGATGCGCCCGACCAGCGGGACGGTGGAGAGCAGGCCCAGGGTCGGCGTGAGCAGCATCCCGCGCGTCAGGGTGCGGCTGCCGCGCCCCAGCGCGTGCAGGAGCCGCGCCCAGCGCTTTCGGCGGGCCTTTCGGCGGAGCGCCGCCTCCTCCTCGTGGGGTCGCTCGACGATCTCGTGCGCCGGCTCCACGCCGACGGGGCAGAGGCTCACGTGTCCGGCGTCGTCGAGCCCGCGGTAGCGGATCGGCACGCCGAAGAACCCGGCGACGCCGAAGGTCTCGTGCCGCGGCGAGAGCTCCTCGAAGTGCCGCCGGAGGCCCTCGCAGCGGTCGTCGATGCAGAAGGCGACCTGGAAGCGGGGCTCCGCCACGGCGCGGTCCTCCTCCGGGCGGCGGAGGTTCGCCGCGATCCCGTGCAGCACCTCGACCCGGTGGTGCCGCTCGTAGGCCTCGTGCAGCGCGCGCCGCCGCGCGACCTCGTCGAAGGCCTCGAGCGCCTCGAGCGCCCAGACGCGCTCCGCCGTCGAGAGCGGCTCGATCTCGGCGGCCGAGAGGCCGGCGAGCTGGGCGAGCTGGAACAGGCGGAACGGCCGCGCGTGGTCGGGCGAGCGCGGCGGCGGCGCTGGCGGCCGCGCGGCGCGCCGGGCGTGCTCGACGAGCCCGGCGAGGGGCCCCTCGTACCCGAGCCGCCGGCGCGCGACGTCGCGCAGCGCGTGCCTGGCGAGGGTCAGGCGCACGGCGAGGTACTCGATCAGCGACGCGGGCGGCGCGCCCGCGGGCCGATCGCTCGGGGTGTGCTCCAGGCGGTGGATCATCCCGGCCCAGCCCGGCAGCTCGAGCAGCACGCGCGTCGCGTAGCCCTCCCAGCGCTCCTCGGCGACGCCGAGCTCGTCGAGGGCACGGGCGGCGATGGCCGGCGGCGACAGGCCCTCCGCGTCGAGGCGGCGGAGCTCCGCGTCGAGCCCCGCGAAGGCCGGGGCGGCGGGTCGCGAGCCCTCCAGCACCATGCCGCGGAAGCAGCGCCAGAGCCCCTGCGCCCGATCGGGCATGGTCCAGTGCGCGACGCCCTCGTCGAGGTAGGCGCAGAGGAACCGGATCAGGAGCGGATCGACGAGGTCGGCCGGGTCCTCGCCCGCGAGCGCGAGCAGCAGATCGCGGTGCGACCTGTCGACGCCCACGCGATCGACCAGCGGCGGCTCCGTGAGCGGGGCGGGCGGCAGCGGCGCCGCGCGGCACGCGTCCCAGAGCGCGAGGGCGGCGCGCGACTCCGGATCGCGAGCGCCTCGGTCGAGGAGGCCCGCCGCGATCTCGGGGTGCTCCTCGAGCCAGCGCTCCGTGCGCTGGAGGATGCGCCGGCATCGATCGGACGGGACGTCGGCCCGGAGCCTGCGCGTCTCCCCCGCCTCGGAGATGCGCCACAGCAGGCCCGCCGCGCTCTCCTCCTCGATCGGGTGGCGCAAGGCGATCCGCTCGATCTCGTGCCGTGACAACGGCATTTTACATTCCGGAGACCGCTCGTCCGGGTGCGCGGCGAAGCGCTCGGCGAGCGCCGCCTCGAGGTCCTCGTCGTCGATGCGGCCTGCCGCGATGTGGGCGCGGTACTCCGCCTCGGGGAGGTACGGCTCGGCGTCGAAGACGGCGCTCGCCGCGGCCAGCGCGTCGTGGAACGGCAGGTGCTGGAACGCGTGCAGCGTGTTGTGGTGGACGAACACGCCGATGGGCCCCTGCGCTGGCAGGAAGTGCCCCGCGCGATCCACCGCGGCGCACAGGCGCTCCTCGCGGGCGGCGCTCGCGGGGAGATCGTGAGAAAGCTCGCTGCTCATGGCGTTCCCGGAGGAGGGTTGTTCATGCCGGAGGAGGGGTGTTCCTGGAGAGCCTCGCCCGTGTGCGCCCCTCTCGCGGCGGTCGACGTCGGGCGGCGCCTCGACTCAGCGCCCCGCGACGGGGCTGACAAGGACCCTCTTCCGCGCGGAGAGCGGGTGTGACGACATCTGGAAATGATCGCCGAGGCCCGCGAGGGTCAACGTCCGGCCCTGGCGCGCCATCGAGCTCTCCAGCTCATGGAGGTTGGACATGGTCGTGTGATCGACCAGGCGGGCGTCCGCGAAATTGATCTCGATGCTCGAGGCGTCCGCGTATTTCGCGAGCCTCCGCCGGATGCCGAGGTAGTTGCTGAACACCGCCGCGTGCTTGACGCGCAGCACGACCCGCCCTCCCTCGACGCGCTCCTCCACGTCGGGCCGGAAGAGGATCCGCAGCGGGGCGCCGTTGATCAGGTGGATGAGCATCTTCACGAGGATGCCGGCCGCGACCCCGACGAGCAGATCCGCGGCGATGCACAGCGCGGCCGTGGTGGCGAAGATGACGAGCTGCTCCTTGCCGATCCGGAGCGTCTTCACGAACTCTTTCGGGGAGCCGAGGCGGACGCCCGTGAAGGTGAGCATGGCGGCGAGCGCGGCGAGGGGGATCCGGTGGATGAGCCCCGGCGCGAAGGCGACGAAGAGCAGGAGGAAGGCGCCGTGGAAGAAGTTCGACAGGCGGCTCTTCGCGCCGTACCCGATGTTCGCGGAGCTGCGGACGATCTCGGAGATCATCGGCAGTCCGCCGAGCAGGCCCGCGATGAGGTTGCCGGCGCCCGTGGCGAGCAGATCCTTGTCGAGGTCGGAGCGGCGCTTCTCGGGATCGAGCGAATCGACGGCCTTGGCGGAGAGCAACGACTCGATGCTCCCCACCAGCGAGAACATGATGATGTACTTGATCGACGCGGGCGTGCCGACGTGGCTGAAGTCCGGGAACACGACCGCCTGGAGCAGGTTGCCCGGCAGGTTGACCAGGAAGCTCGGCCCGATCGCGTACGTCGTGTGGGTCGCCGCGAGCGTGTACGTATGCTCGTGCTCGAGATCGAACGCGTAGGCGAGCGGCACGGAGATCGCCAGCACCAGCATCGGCGCGGGGATCTTCTGGGCCCACCGCGCCTTCCCGGCCACCAGCGGATAGCCGAACAGGAGGAGGAGCGAGAGGACGCCGATCGCGGCGATCTCGGGGTTCAGCCGGGCCACGCTGCGCGGGATCTCCAGGAGCAGGCCCACCGGCGACTTCGCCGCGGGCGTGACGCCGAGGAGCGTGTGGATCTGCTTCGAGCAGATGATGATCCCGATGGCCGCGAGCATCCCGTGCACCACCGAGGAAGGGAAGAAGTCGCCCAGCTTGCCGGCGCGCGCGAGCGCGAAGGCGATCTGCGTGACCGCGGCGACGACGATGCAGGCGAGCGCGCGGCGGTAGCCGACCGCGTTGTCCCCGCCGCCGAGCTCCTGGACGGCGCCCAGCGCGATGACGATGAGGCCCGCGGCCGGCCCCTTGATGGTCAGCGGCGCGCTGCCGAGCCAGGTGGCGACCATGCCGCCCACGACGGCGGTCAACACGCCTGCGATGGGGGGAAATCCGCTCGCCATCGCGATGCCGAGGCAGAGCGGCAGGGCGATCAGAAAGACGAGGAACCCGGAGACCAGGTCGTCCTTCCAGGTTGAAGACACAGGTGTGCTCGAGATGCTCGACGTAGGCATGCGGTGCTCGGCCTCGGAGTTACGGGGATGGTGTGGGCCCGCTGTTCGTCAGGACACGCCCCAGGACGGGACCACCCGGTCCGAGGTTCCCGCTCGGGTGACGAAATTTCGCGCAATGCGTCGGAACCTCCCCGCGGGTCCGTTCCGTCCCAGGAGCGCCGATGCACAGCGCTGCCCCGATCGAGGCGCCGCTCGTCACGCCGCCGCGGCGCGACAAGCGAGCGCTACCCCGCCGTCCATTCCACGCTAGAGTCCAGGCCGTCGACGCTCCCGATGCTCGAACGGCCCTCATGACCGAATCGCGACCCCTCCTCGGTGAATCGCGCGCGCAGTTCGAGTCGGCGGTGCGCCCGGCGCTCCCGCGCCTCTATCGATTCTGCATCTCGCTGTGCGGGGCTCGGGATCAGGCGGACGATCTATTCCAGAACGCGCTGCTCAAGGCCTACCTGAACGCGGCGTCGTTCGAGGGGCGCGCCGACCTCGGGGTCTGGCTGTGCGGGATCGCGCGTCACGAGTACCTGGAGGCGTACCGGACCGAGGCGCGGCGCCGCGGCCTGCTCGATCGGCTCATCGAGGCGTGCACCGAGGTGCTCGGCGTGGTGCCCCACGCCGAGGTCCAGAGCCCCGAGGAGATCGCGATCCTGAGCCAGGACACGGGGGTGCTCCTCGCCTGCCTTCAAGAGATACCGGAGGAGTTTCGCACCGTGGTGGTGCTGTGCGATATCGAGGATCTTGGCTATGACAACGTGGCCGAGGTGCTCGGGATCCCCAAGGGGACGGTGAAGAGCCGCCATGCCCGCGGGCGCGCGCGGCTACGCGACGCCTACGAGCGTCTGGCGGCGCAACGGGTCGTCGCGGTGCGGGAGGGCTCGACGTGAGCGAACACGACCAGGATCTGCCTCCGATTCCGCCGGATCTGACGGCGAGCATGCGAGCGCTGCGCTCGGTGAGCCCGTCGGAGGCGCTCGTCGAGCGCGCGCTGAGCAGGCTCCCCGAGCCGCCGGAGCGCCCTGTCGCGCCGGCCCCCCAGCGGGCGAGCGGCCGATGGGGGTGGAGCGCGCTCATCGCAGCGCCGGCGCTCGCCGCCATCGCGCTCGGGATCGTCGTGGCGGTGCACGGGAGCGTGAGCTCGCCGCCGATCGAGCGCTCCGAGGAGCGCGCCCTCGCCTTGCCTGACGACGGGCAAGCGTGGATGCACCTCGATCTGTGGACGGATCGCCACGCCGACGAGCCGGCGGTGGTTCACCTCGAGGTGCCCGAGGACGTGCGCGTGCGGCTGCCGGACGGCGAGGGCGGCGCGCTGGAGCGGCACTGTCAGCAGGAGCGCTGCTCGCACAGGCTGACGCGCTACCGCGGCGAGGCCCCGCTCAGCGTGGCGGTCGCCCAGCCGGGCCGCTACGAGATCCACGTGCGTCACGAGTCGAACGAGGCGCGCGTGCGCGAGCGCTTCGTGCTGACCGCGGTGCGCGACTGAGCGGGAGCGCGCCCGGGGGACCTGCGCGCGGCGGTCAGGTCCGCTGCTCGCCGCGCTTGGCCTCGTCCCAGTAGCCGTCGAGCTCCTCCAGCGTGAGCGTGTCGTCCGACGCCCTGGCGGGCCAGCCGCCGTGGCGCTCGACGACCCGCCGCTCGACGTGCTCGAAGCGCCGGGTGAACTTGTCGGTCGTCCGGCGCAGCGCCCCCTCGGCGTCGACGCCGGCGTGGCGCGCCAGGTTCCCGAGCGCGAAGAGCACGTCGCCGAGCTCCTCCTCGATCGCGCCGGCATCGCCGCTCTCGAACGCCCGGTCGAGCTCCCCGAGCTCCTCTTCCACCTTCGCGCGCGAGCCCCGCGCGTCCGGCCAGTCGAAGCCGACGCGCGCGACCTTCTCGCCCACCCGCTGCGCCCGCGTGAGCGCCGGCAGGCTGCGGGGAACGCCGCCGAGCACGCCGCGGTCCTTGCCCTGGCGGGCCCGCTCCGCGGCCTTGATGCGCTCCCAGTTCTGGAGCACCTCGTCGGCGTTCTCGGCGCTCTCGTCGGCGAACACGTGGGGGTGGCGCCGCACGAGCTTCTCGCAGATGGCCGCGACCACATCGTCCGGGCCGAACGCCCCCTCGGCCCGGGCGAGCTCGGCCTGGAAGACGACCTGGAGCAGGAGGTCACCGAGCTCGGCGCACAGCTCCTTGCGGTCGCCGCCGTCGATCGCGTCGATGACCTCGCAGGCCTCCTCGAGGACGTAGCGCCGGAGCGTCGCGAAGCTCTGCTCGCGGTCCCACGGACACCCGTCGGGCGCCAGGAGACGCTGCATCAGCTCGATCAGGCGCGGGAACGTGCGGCCCGCCTGCTCAGCGAGCGGCGGCGCCTCCACGGGCTCGAAGGGACGCGGCATGCGGAAGCTACTAGCGCAAACCGTCCCCGCTGAGGAGGCGAGGCGGCCCAGCCGAGGGGGACGGGCGAGCCGGCCGGGGGCGGGGCGGCCGCAGGGACGGGAGGTCCGGCCGCCGAGCGGTCAGCCTGGATTCACGGGCCGTGGCATGCGAAAAGTGCAGAGGTGGTCGGAGTCCGGCGGCGAGGACGCCCATGAAGAGCGCAGTCTATGTGGTGCTGTTCACGATCGCCGGGTGCTCGCAGGGGGTGTGTCGGAGCATCGGGAGCGCGCCGGGCGCGGCGCCGAACCCCGTTGCACCCAACCCGGGTCACTCCGCGGCGGAGCCCGTGATCGCGGCCCAGCCGGACAGCGGCGAGCAGGAGGCCCTGGGGGAGCAGATCGCCCCGCTGCGCAAGGGGGGGCGCCGGCTCATCGCGGAGCCGCCGGACGACGCGGAGGACACGGCGTATGTGGCGTGGGTCGCGGCCGCGGGGCTCGCCGCGCAGAACAAGCTGCCGCCGCCGGCAGCCCCACCGGGGTTCGCGCTGCGGGCGGTCCCGGGGCGCGACCTCTGGGTGCTCTCCGAGGAGCCGAAGGAAAAGAAGCGCCGCCGGGGCGCGGCCGCGGTCGTGCTGCGCACAGGGGCGGCGGCGCCGCTGATCGTCGAGGCGCCACACACCTTCTTCGACCGAGGGACGCTGCCCGTCGCGCTCGCCGTGTTCGACGCGCAACGGGCGCGGGCGCTGGTCGTCAACACGTCGCACCGGTACGGCGGGGGCCCCAAGCCGGGTGACGCCGCCGGGGACGACGAGGGCGCGGAAGGAGAGGGCGCCGGCGGCGAGGGCGCCGGAGAGGAGGGCGCGGGCGGCGAGACGACGGGCGGCGGCGCCAGGACGGCCGGCGGGCGGGACCACGGCGGGGGCGGCGGCGATCTGGGGGCGGGCGGCGGCGCCCGGGGGGAGAAACGCGCCGCCCGCGAGCGGCTGGTTGCGTCGCTCGCCTTCGCGGATGTGGCGCACGCCGAGCGGTCGTTCTTCCTGTCGGCGCACCGGGCGCTGCTCCAGAGCTTCCCCGGCATTCCGGCGGTACAGCTACACGGTTTTCAGGATAGCTCGGCGGCAGACGCCGCCGCCATCGCCAGCGCCGTGGGGCCCGGCGCCGACCTGGAGCGGCTGCTCGCCCCGCTGCGGGCGGTCGTGAGCGACGGGAAGGTCCTCGCCTACCCCGCCGATATCAACAAGCTCGGCGGCGCCACGAACGTGCAGGCACGCTGGTCGCGGCAGATGGGCGCGCCGTTCTACCATGTCGAGATGTCGCGGACGCTGCGCGACAAGCTGATCGAAGATGCGGAGTACCGGCGGCGCTTCGCGGTAGCCTTTGCGGGGCTCGCGACGGGCAAAGGCCAGGCGGGGAGTGACGGACCCGGGTTGGCCCGATGACACGACCCGCGACGGGGTGACCCGATCCGGGATGATCCGACCCGGGCTCTCGGACCGACCAAGGTTGGCGGGCTCTCGGACCGACCAAGGTTGGCGGGCTCTCGGACCGACCAAGGTTGGGGTGAGTGAGTGCGGGTTCACGGCCCGACCCAGGTTGGGGTGGTTGACCAACCGAGGTTGGGGTGAGTGAGTGCGGGTTCACGGCCCGACCCAGGTTGGGGTGGTCCAGGTTGGGGTGGTTGAGGGTGGGTGACCCCGGTCGGGTGAGTTGACCCAGATCGGCCTGGACACGTCTACGGGCACGAGCAGAAGCGCTCAAGCCGAGCCTGTACCAAGCCGGCCCTGAAGCCGCTGCGTTCGCACGCAAGGCGGTACATCACATATGCATCCGTGCCCTCCAGCGCGCGAACTTTCAGCCGCTCTGTTCGTCTGCCCAGGCGTACGCAATCACGATGAGGCGTCAAACCACGGCCCGTTCTTGCCCATGTGCGGTGGCGCACTCGCTCAGTGCCTATGCCGGGAGCACGACGTCGTTCAGAATGCCGTCATGAAACCCGCGCATCCCGGTGACGCTGGCGCCGTGAAAGATGCGCATCCACCAGGTCCCCGCCGGGAATACAGCGCTGCGTACACCTTCACGCCACCGTTCGAGCGCCGCGCGATACGATGCACGAAATGCCCGCACCGCAGCAGCTGCGGCTTGCCATGCGCCCCCCTGCTCGCGGCCGACTGCGAATGTCGGGTTGCGCTCTCGCAGAACCTCGAAGCTCGTGGCTCGCTCGTAAGGGGAGATCCTGGTGACGCGATCGGCGCCCAGAAAGCGGAGCCCTTGCTTCTGCAGCTCCGCATGAGCCTGCGCCTCCTGTCGCTCGATCTCGGCCGCTACCTGGCAGCGAAAGCCCTCTGCGCCGTCCTGCTCGATGACGGACGGCAGCGCGAGCGGGAGCGTTACTTCATCCGGCCACTGCGGATTCTGTGGATCGAGATACGCAGCGGGACGCGCCGCGCGTAGCACGCCGCGGCCGAGCTCGCCCACATCCACGTTGGCGCCCGGCCACTCGTGCGCATGCCGGACCAGGCCAGCGGCAACAGGATTCGCGAGGACGTAGGCGATCTTCTCCACCACCGCCGCGCGCGTCAGCAGCCGCACCACGCTCGTCGCCTCGTGGTCCCAGACGGGTCCTTCCCACTTGCGCAGCACCTTCGTGCCGAGCGCGACGATGCGGTGGAAGAATTGCAAGAAACGCGGCAGGACGCCCTCCGTATCGGTCACGACGAGATGCACATGCGATGACATTGCGCAGAACGCGTGAACCTCAATGCCGTAGCGGCGGCTCGAAACTGCGAGGGCGTAGACCAGGAGCTGGGTGATGGCCGCGTCGGGGCGGAGGAGAAGGTGGCGTCGCAGGACACGACGGGTGATCAGGTAGGTGGCGCCGGCAGCGATCTCACGGGGCTGGCTCATGGCTGGCGTACATTGACAAATGCCGTGCCGGGGATCGCGGTCAATGAATTCAATGACTTGCGGATTGCCGTAGGTGGCGGCCGCCTGGCGGTCCGCCACCCTGTGCTGCTGGCTCCTGGCCCAACCTGGGCTGCTGCGCCCCAGGTTATGCGAGCCCGAGGTCGGTCACCGGGTCGCTTCGATCTCGGTCAGGTCGCTCAACGGGTTGCTACGGTCGGGTTGCTCCGGGTTGCTCAACCTGGGTCGGGTCGCCCAACCTGGGTCGGGTCGCCCAACCTGGGTCGGGTCGCCCAACCTGGGTCGGGTCGCCCAACCTGGGTCGGGTCGCCCAACCTGGGTCGGGTCGCCCAACCTGGGTCGGGTCGCCCAACCTGGGTCGGGTCGCCCCCCGCGAGAGGCGCTCATGCCACCGCGCGAACCGGCGGCACGCGGGACGGCGCGCCCTGAGAGCGGCTGCGCCGGCGGAACGCGCCCGGCGCCTCTCCGGTGTGACGCTTGAACGCGCGGCTGAACGCGAACTCCGAGTCGTACCCGACCTCCGCCGCGACCGAAGCCAGCGAGCGGTCGCCCTCGGCGAGCAGCTCGGCCGCGCGCTGCATACGGAGCTCCGCGACGTAGCGGAGCGGCGGGACGCCGAGCTCGGCGACGAAGCGCCGCGCGAATGCCGCCCGGGAGAGGCCCGCCGCCCTCGCGAGCGCCTCGATGGTCCACCGCGCCGCCGGCTTCTCCTGGATGAGCTGGAGGGCGCGCGCGACGCGCCGATCGAACGCGCGCGCCGCGCTCCCGTCGCGCGCGCGCCCGTGGCAGTGCAGCGTGTAGGCGAGCAGCGGATCGAGGAGCGAGCGCGCCAGCCGCTCCTGCTCCACGGACGGCTCCGCGAGCGCGGCGCGCAGCAGGCTCACGACGGCCGAGAGCCCCTGCGCGCGCCGCACCTCGCCTGCGGGCAGGTGCACCACCGGCGCGAGGCCGGCGAGCGCCCCGTCGGGCTCGGCCGCGTACGTCGCCGAGAGCAGCTCCGCCGGCGCGCCCACAGCGCCCGACGGCGGCGCGACGCAGCGGAGGCTGTGCTCACGAGGCGCGGCGCCACGCTGGCCGGCCCCGAGGAGCACGACGTCGCCGGGCTCGAGCCCGACGACGCGCGCCCCGTCCTGCGCGAGGAAAAACGAGCCTTGCACGACGACGTGAAGGCTCGGCGGCTCGCCCGCGCTCACGCCCCACGGCGGCGCCCCATGGCGCCGCGAGACCACCACGCCGCGAGGAAGCTGCCGCTCCATCTCGTCCGCCATGGCGCATGGTTGCCCGCCCCGAGCCCGCTCGTCCAGCGCTCGTTCGCAGGTCGAGACGCGCGGGCATGACTCCGCGCTTCCCGGTCATGGCGCGCGGGCGGGAGCGGCCGCAACATCCTTCCCATGATGCGTTTCGAGGCGCCCCCCAGCGAGGAGCAGCCGCTCCCCCGCGCGCTGCCTGAGGAGATCCGCCACAGGCTCCTCAGGAACCGGACAGTCCTGATCTTCGGGGAGATCACGAGCGAGCTGGCGCAGACCACGACCGCGCAGCTCCTCGCGCTCGCGAGCGAGAGCGAGGAGCCGATCCGGGTCCTCATCCACTCGCCGGGAGGGCACGTCGAGTCGGGGGACACGATCCACGACGTGCTCCGCTTCATCCGGCCCGAGGTCAAGATGATCGGCTCCGGATGGGTCGCCAGCGCGGGCGCCCTCATCTACGTTGCCGCGCGGAGGGAGAACCGGTTCGCGCTCCCCAACACGCGCTTCCTCCTGCACCAGCCGCTCGGCGGCGTGCGCGGCCCCGCGTCGGAGATCGAGATCGAGGCGGCCCAGATCATGGCCGTGCGCGCGCGGCTCAACCGCATCTTCGCCGAGGCGACCGGCCAGGAGCCCGCGAAGATCGCGCAGGAGACCGAGCGCAACCTGTGGATGACGGCGCGCGAGGCCAAGGAATACGGCCTCGTGCACCGCGTGATCGAGAGCGCGCTGGAGGTCTAATCGCTAGAGCGGCCGCACCGGCAAGCAGAGCTCGCAGCGGAACGTGTTCGTCTTGGGATCGTGGAACTCGCCCTGGTAGAGCTCGAAGCAGGGCCGGTGGTCGGGCTGATAACCGCTCTCCGGGAGCCACCGCCCAAAGAGGTGGTCCCAGGCGGCGCCGATCTCGCTGCCGCCGCCGACGAACAGGCCCGCGGCGTACTTGCCGCCGGCCACGTCGGTCACGTTGACGTCGCCATCGGCCTTGAGGCCATCCGGGATCACGATCGCCGCATCGTGGCGGCACCTGGCCGGCGCTGTCACCTTGGGATTGTCGTGCGCGATGCCGAGGCAGAGGCGGTCCGCGGTCCACAGGTCGCGCGCCGCCGCCCAGCGCGCGAGGCGCTGCCAGGTCTCGCGGACGCCGCCTTCCGGGCCGTACGGGCCGATGTTCCGGATATAGGCCACGCGGTAGCTCGGCAGCGTCTTCACCGTCACGTTCATGATCATCTCCTCGTCCTTGCGGGCTTCAGCGCCCGACGAGGAGCCATCTTGGTCGGCCGCGCGCGCCGCTGCTTTGCCAGGATTGCGCACGACTTCACCCGGCTTGCTCTCCGCTTGACGCGCCTTGCATGCCTCCGCGGCCCCGCCGCTGCGCCAGGCCGAAGCGCTCATGCCGAAGCGCTCCTTGAACGCGCGCGCGAAGGCGCTCGCCGAGCTGAAGCCGTTCTCGAGCGCGATCTCGAGGATGTCGGCGCGCGGCCGCTGCGTCAGGTGGCTGGCGGCGTTCTCGAGGCGCGTCCGCTGGATGAACTCGCGCAGGTTCTCGCCGGTCATCGACTTGAACACGCGATGGAAGTGAAACGGCGAGAACGCCGCCACCGCCGCCAGCGTCTCGAGGGACAGCTCCTCCGCGCGGTGGGCCTGGACGTAGTCGATCACGCGGTTGACCCGCTTCTGGTACTCGGCTCGGCTCCTGTCGCTGCTCGCCACGCGCGCAGGTTAGCTGATCGGGGCTGCGCCGGCCGGGCCGAACGGGCCACGGCACCGCGCGCCGCTTCCAGGCCCCCCGCCCTCGCCCCCCGGCGCCGGCGGCCGCCGCGCCAGCCCGTCCGCATCGCCCCCGACGCCAGCGGCACAGGCCTCGATCTCGGCCAGGCCACCGACGCGCCTCAACCCCGTCAGCCCCCACAGCCACGAAATTCGCTGGTCGCGAGCGCGGGCGCGGCCCACCACGCTATCCTCGGCCGTGGAGCGCCATGGCGCTCGCCCCCGAGGAGCCCAGCATGTCCATCGAGCACTTCGACGTCCTGATCATCGGCGCCGGCCTCTCCGGCATCGGGGCCGGCTACCACCTCCAGGCGCGCTGCCCCGGCAAGCGGTACGCGATCCTCGAGGCACGCAGCGCCATCGGCGGGACGTGGGACCTGTTCCGCTACCCCGGGATCCGCTCGGACTCCGACATGTTCACGCTCGGTTACTCGTTCCGCCCCTGGAAGGAGGCCAAGGCGATCGCCGACGGACCGTCGATCCGCGACTACGTGCGCGATACAGCCCGGGAGTTCGGCATCGACCGGCACATCCGGTTCAATCACCGGGTCCGGTCCGTATCGTGGTCCTCCGAGCACTCGCGCTGGACCGTCGAGGTGGACGTCGGCCCGAGCGAGGAGCGCGTCCGCATCTCCTGCAGCTTCCTGTACGTCTGCAGCGGCTACTACAGTTACGAGAGCGGCTATACACCGAGCTTCCCGGGCCGCGAGGACTTCCAGGGTCGGCTGGTGCACCCTCAGGACTGGCCTCAAGATCTCGACTACCGGGGCAGGCGCGTCGTGATCATCGGCAGCGGCGCCACGGCGGTGACGCTGGTGCCTGCGATGGCCGCTGACGCGGCGCACGTGACGATGCTCCAGCGCTCGCCGTCGTACATCGCCTCGTTGCCCGCCGAGGACCCGATCGCGAACGCGCTCCGCGCGCGCTTGCCGGAGCGGATCGCCCACCGCGTCGCCCGCTGGAAGAACGTCGGGATCAGCCTTCTTGTCTACCAGATCTGTCAGCGCGCGCCGGCGCTGGCGAGGCGGCTGCTCCGCAGCGGCGTCGCGCGGCGTCTGCCGCCCGACTTCGACGTCGATACGCACTTCAACCCGCGCTACGACCCGTGGGATCAGCGCCTCTGCCTCGTTCCCGACGCCGATCTTTTCCGCGCGGTCAAGGCGGGGCGCGCCTCGGTGGTCACCGACCGGATCCGGACCTTCACGAAGGACGGCATCCTGCTCGAGTCGGGCAAGGAGCTCCAGGCGGACATCATCGTGACGGCGACTGGCCTTCAGCTCCTGCTCTGCGGCGGCATTCGCATCGCCGTCGACGGTGGCGTCCTCGAGCCCGGCAGGACCTTCGTCTACAAGGGTTTGATGCTGGGCGGCGTCCCGAACTTCGCGCTCTGCCTCGGATACACCAACGCCTCGTGGACGCTCCGCGCGGAGCTGGCGTCGACGTACGTCTGTCGGCTGCTCAACCACATGGATCGCCACGGCTACCGGCAATGCCTGCCGCGCCCCGACGAGTCCATCCTCGAGGGTCGTCCGCTGCTCGGCCTGACATCGGGCTACGTGCAGCGCGCCGTGGACCACCTGCCCAAGCAGGGCTCGAAGGCGCCGTGGTCCTTCCGCCAGAACTACGTGCTCGATTTGCTCGCCATGAAGCTCGGTCCGGTGGACGACGGGACCATGGTCTTTTCCAGAGGCGGTCAGCCGACGCGCCGCGATGTCGCCAGCGCAGCGCGTCCTCCGCACGCGGAGACCTGAAGCACACGGGAGGCGCGCTCCGTCCGATCACGGGGCCGGGATCGCTCCGCGACAACGCACCCCCGCCCCGGGTCGCTCACCTCGATGACGAGAGGAGCGCGGCTAACCGCGCATCGGCGTTCTCTCGAATGTTCATGAAGAAGATCTGGTACTCGATCGCGTGATCATTCCCGTCGCCGAGCACGCGATCGAGGATGCGGCTCGGTAGATCCCTGGGAACCGCGCCCACGTGGTGGAGGACGAGCGTGCCGTCCACGCACTGGGCGTCGCCCACGAGCCCGCGGCGCGGCGCCCTGTCGTCGCTCTCGAGGAACACAGCGCCGAGGTTCAGGGCCGCGGGAGCGAGGGCTCCGTCCGTCCGCCAGGACAGGGGGTTGGTGCAGATCCGCTCGCGCGGGTCCGACCGGTGCATCTCGAAATCGCTCGGCGCATACAGCGTTCCGCGCGCGTTCCACGCAACCACACAGTGAAGGTCATCAGGCACTCGACACGCCGGGATGTCGGGCGCGCGCTCGCGCAGCCCATCGACGGTGATCGCGCTGCCGATCAGGTACGCCGCCACGAGCTGGTCCCGGAACGGGGTGCCCGAGATCGCGTCGTACAGCAGCCGCTCCGCCATGACCGTCCCCTGGATCAGCCCGTGCGTCGGATTGCCCAACCTGGGTCGGGTTGCCGGGCTCAACCTGGGTCGGGTTGCCGGGCTCAACCTGGGTCGGGTTGCCCCCCAACCTCGGTCGGCTTGGCCCAGCTCCCCAACCCCGGTCGGCTTGGCTCCCTCTCCCCCTGGCAATCACCACACACCTACACCCACATTACCTCACATCGCCCATCAAATTTCTTCGCCATTCGGCACCCGGCATGTCGAGACTCCGCCCGCAGCTCCGACCTGCCTGTGAACGCGCCCCGCGCCCGGGGCGTCAGCGATGAGAGGGAGCCCACCATGAAATACATGCTGATGATGAACACCCCGCACGGCGGCCCGTACCAGGTTGCAAGCTGGCCGCAGAAGGACCTCCACGCGCACATCGCCTTCATGAAGAGCTTCCACAAGAAGCTCAGCGACTCGGGCGAGCTCGTGGCCGCCGAAGGCCTCTCCGGGCCCGACCAGGCCAGGCTCGTGCGCGCCGGCAACGACGGCAAGCCGATCACCGACGGCGTGTTCCCGGAGACCAAGGAGTTCCTCGCCGGGTACTGGATCGTCGAGGTCGACACCCCCGAGCGCGCCTACCAGATCGCCGCCGAGGCCTCCGCCGCGCCCGGCCCCGGCGGCGCGCCGCTCAACATGGGGATCGAGGTCCGCGAGGTGATGAGCGCGCCCCCCAACGATCTGCTGTGACCCCTCCGTCACGCGACGCCCGGGCCGAGCGCCTGCTGCGCGACCTCGCGCCGCAGGTGCTCGGCGCCGTCCTCCGGCGATTCCGCGACTTCGCCGCCTCCGAGGACGCCGTCCAGGAAGCGTTGCTCGCCGCGGCCACCCAGTGGCCGCGCGACGGCGTGCCCGACGAGCCGCGCGCCTGGCTCATCCAGGTGGCGTCGCGCCGGATCACCGATCACGTCCGGAGCGAGGCCGCCCGCCGCCGCCGCGAGGCGTTCGTGATCAGCCTCGTGCCGCCGGAGCAGCAGATCGCCCTCGCCCCCGACAGCGACGAGACCTCCGAGCAGGACGACACGCTCGCCCTGCTCTTCATGTGCTGTCACCCCGCCCTGTCGCCGTCCTCCGCCATCGCGCTCACGCTCCGCGCCGTCGGCGGCCTGACCACCGCCGAGATCGCCAGGGCCTTCCTCGTCCCCGAGGCCACCATGGCGCAACGGATCAGCCGGGCCAAGCAGAGCATCAAGGCCTCCGGCGTGCCGTTCCAGATGCCCACGCCCGAGGAGCGCGCGCAGCGCCTCGGCGCCGTGCTGCACGTGCTCTACCTGATCTTCAACGAGGGCTACACCACGAGCTCCGGCCCCGAGCTGCACCGCACCGACCTGTCGAGCGAGGCGATCCGGCTGATGCGCGCCGTGCACGCGCTCCTCCCGGACGACGGCGAGGTCGCGGGCCTGCTCGCGCTGATGCTGCTGACCGACGCGCGTCGCGCGGCGCGCACCGGGCCGGCGGGCGAGCTGATCCCCCTCCACGAGCAGGATCGGAGCCTGTGGGATCAGCGCGCCATCGCCGAGGGCGTCGCGCTCGTCACCGCGGCGCTGTCGAGGGGAGCCATCGGCGCCTATCCGCTGCAGGCCGCCATCGCGGCGGTGCACGACGAGGCGGCGCGCGCCGAGGACACCGACTGGCCGCAGATCCTGGCGCTCTATGGCGTGCTGATGCGGATGTCCGACAATCCGATGGTCGCGCTCAGCCACGCGGTCGCGACGGCCATGGTGCACGGCCCTCGCGCGGGGCTCGCTCTGCTGAACGCCCTCGACGCCGACCCGCGGCTCACGGGGCATTACCGCCTCGACGCCGTCCGCGCGCACCTGCTGGAGCGCGCCGGCGATCACGAGGCCGCGATCGCGCACTACAGACGAGCGGCCAGCCGCACGACGAGCCTCCCGGAGCAGGCGTACCTGGCGACGCAGGCGGCGCGGCTGAGCGACGCCCGGAGGTGAGCGGCATGCGCCGGCGCGCGTCACCGCGACCGACCCGACCGGCTTCGCTGTCGAGGAGCGACCGTTGACCCGGACGACGCGCGCGCCTAACCGGTCGCCCATGTCCAGCGCAAGCGACGCGTCCATGGCGCGCTACGCCCGGGAGATCGAGGTCGCGACGGCCGCCGCGCGGGCCGCCGGCGAGGTGATCCTGGCGCTCTACGGGCGCGCCGCGGTCTCGGAGAAGCCCGACGGGTCCGTGGTGACAGAGGCAGACCACGCCTCGGATGCCGCGATCCGCGCCGCGCTCTCGTCGGCGTTCCCCGGCGACGCCCTCCTGACCGAGGAAGGAGCGGACGACGCTGCGCGGCTCGCCAGAGACCGTTGCTGGATCGTCGACCCGATCGACGGGACAGCGCAGTTCGTCGCGCGCACGGGCGATTTCGACGTGTTCATCGCGCTTGTCGTCCATGGCGCGCCGGTCGTCGCGCTGTCGTATCAGCCAACGACCGGGCTCCTCCTGAGCGCCGTCGCCGGGAGCGGCGCCTGGATCGAGCGCCCCGGCGAAGCGCGCCGGCCGCTCCGCCTCTCCTTCGGCGGCGGGCGACCCGCGATCGCCACCAAGGGCTGGCTCGGCGCTCCGGACAACCTCCCTCGCCTGCAGCGCGTCGCGCGGCGGCTGGGGGCTGCGGACGTCGTCGAGACGACGCGGAGCCTCTGCGCCCGCGCGCTGCTGCCGGGCGAGGGCTCGGTCGACGCGATCGCCGGGGTCCCCGCCGGTCGCCGCCTCGGCGCCTGGGAATGGGACATCGCCGCGGTCGACCTGATCGTCCGGGAGGCGGGCGGCGCCGCCACCGACCTCGCCGGCAACCCGCTCCGCTACAACCGGCCCACGCCGCGCCTCGATGACGGGCTGCTCATCAGCCGATCTCCCGTCCTTCACGAGCAGCTCCTCTCGGCCCTCGCCCAGGAGCCGTGAGGTCCGCGAGGACCGCATGGCGCACGCCTGTAGACCGCCTTCCACGCAGAGCGCCGCTGGAGCGCGCGCTCATCGCCTGCATCCGCGCGGTGAACAACGCGGGTGCGAGAGCGCGCTGGAGCGCCGCTCTCAGGCGCAGACGGCGAGGAGAGCAGATGAACTGCCAGAAACGCCAGGCGGCGCTACGCGGACACCAGCCCCCGCCGCACCTCCCCCTTCGCCTTCGGCCGCGCGGCCTGCACGTCCACCGGCAGTCGCCTGGCGCTGAGCATCGCCGTCGGGCTGAAGAACTCGCGCTGATCGTCGCGCGCCACCGCGATGGCCTTGTACCGATCGAGCAGGATCTCCAGCGCGATCTTCGCCTCCAGCCTGGCCAGCGGGGCGCCGAGACAGAAATGGATGCTGTACCCGAAGCTCAGGTGCGGGTTGGGCTTGCGGTGGATATTGAACCGGTCGGGGTCCTCGAACTGCGCGCTGTCGCGGTTGGCCGAGACGAGCCACAGAATCAGGATCTGATCCGCCGGGATCCGCTTCCCACCGAGCTCCACCTCGGTGGTGGTCCGCCGGGCGAGCCGCGGGAACGGCGGGCGATAGCGGAGCACCTCCTCGATGGCCGCCGGGATCGCCGAGGGGTCGGCCCGGAGCTCGTCCGCGGCGGCGGGGTTCTCGTCGAGGCACAGGATCGCATTGCCGACGAGCGCTGTCGTCGTG
Organism: Sorangium sp. So ce406; assembly: GCF_051474675.1. Classification (NCBI taxonomy): domain Bacteria; kingdom Pseudomonadati; phylum Myxococcota; order Polyangiales; family Polyangiaceae; genus Sorangium; species Sorangium sp. So ce406. The sequence continues at coordinate 6,694,020 of NZ_CP150340.1, forward strand.
ATGTGCCCGGCGATCAGCAGCAGGCCGACGAAGCCGACGATCTCCTCGTCCTCGAGGCGGTGGCCGTCGACCTCGGCGCACACCAGCTTGCCGATCAGATCGTCGGTCGGCCGGGCGCGACGCTGCCTGATGTGCGAAAGCAGGTAGTCGTTCATCTCCCGCAGCGTCGGGGCCATCCGGTTCATCATCGCCTCGTCCGGCAGGGCGCCCGTGTCCTCCCTCGACAGCAGCGAGTCGGCCCACCGCCGGAACGACTCCCGGTCGGCGACCGGGATCCCGAGCAGCTCGGCGATCACGATCACCGGCAGCGGATACGCCAGGGACCCCACCAGATCGAAGCGCTCGGCGTCGCCGACGCCGTCGAGCAGCTCGCTCGTGAGCGCCGCGATCCGCGGCGCGAGCCCGGACACCATGCGCGGCGTGAACGCCTGGCTCACCAGATCGCGGAGCTTCCGGTGCATCGGAGGGTCCATCCGGACGAAATTCCCCCGGGAGAACAGCTCGAAGTCCGCCTGCGGCGGGATGAACCTGGACATGTCCGACGAGAACGTCGCCGGATCGGACAGCACGCGGAAGATGTCCGCGTGACCGAAGAGCTGCCAGATCCGCTGCGTCTCGTCATGATGTATCGGGCTGGACTCCCGCGCATGGCGCAGCCAGGCCAGGAGCGGGTCCAGCGCGGGCTGGTTCGGATGGGCGATCGCGTCGGTCGTGCTCATGGTGGATCACTCCTCGGGGCTCTCCCGCGTTGAGGTCGAATTCCCTTGTACGAACTGCACGTAATCAGCGCGCAACCGCACGAACATGTCGATGATCCCGGGCGCGAGCGCGCGGAGGACCTCGGGATCGGGGGGATCCGGGGGCTCGAAGGCGTTGCGCACCATCGCCGCGACGATCTCGGCCCTCTCGTCCAGCGACCGCCGCTCCTCGGGCGGCAACATGGGATCGAGCAGGTAGAAACCGAACATCGAGGCGTTGATCGCATAGAACTGGTCGTCCGCGGCCATGTCGGTGCGCAGCAGGCCGTGCGACCGGAGGAGCGCGAAGTGGCCGCGAAACGACGCGAACTTGCGGCCCCGGAGCGGCCGCACCGTGCTCTCCTCGAGAAGGCCACCGAGCACCTCCGTGTCCCCGGTGAACATCGCTTGCAGCAGCGGAAACTCCTTCAGCAAAAGGAGCGTCCTCCGCAGCAGGCGGTGCAGCAGGATCTCCGCGGGATCCTCGCGGATCGCCTCGATGAGGCCGGCATACAGCTTCACCGAGTCGCGCGCGAGCACGGCGAGGAAGAGCGCCTCTCGCGTCCTCCAGTGCAGGTAGACCGTCCCCTTGCCGATACCAGCCCGCTTGGCGACCTCATCGATCGTGACGCGCTTGTACCCCCAGCGGAGCACCAGCTCCGCCGCAGCATCCAGAATCCGCTCGGCCCGCTGCCGGTGCTTCGAGATCTCCCCTTCAATCAAGCGCCTGCTCCATCGTGGACGTTTGACCAATTTTCTAAATTGGTCAAACGTCGCGACGTCAATGTAGCGCTCCCTCCGGGCGGGTCAACCCGGCGGGCGCCGCTCGCCGCAGGGGGCGCCGTCAGCCTTCGAGGTAGGAGCCGAGCTCTCGCTGCCGCGAGCGCATCCGGAGCTTCTCGAGCAGCTTCGCCTCGATCTGGCGGATGCGCTCGCGCGTCAGCGAGAAGGACTGCCCGATCTCCTCGAGCGTCTCGTCCTCGTTGCCGTCGAGGCCGAAGCGGCGCCGCAGGAGCTCGCGCTCGCGCGGCTGCAGCGAGTCGAGCAGCTCGCGCGTCTGCTCGATCAGGCGGCGCCGGGCCAGCATGTCGGCGGGCGTGGGCTCCTCGCCGGCCAGCAGATCGCCGTACCGGGTGTCCCCCTCCTCGCCGATGGGGGCGTCGAGGCTGAGCGGGTCGAGCGCGAGCTCGCCGATCATGCGCACCTTCTCCACCGAGAGGCCGCTGCGCTCCGCGACCTCCTCGACCGAGGGCTCGCGGCCGCGCTCCTGCACCAGATCCCGCCGAGCGCGCACCACCTGGCTCCGGATCGCGGTGAGGTGCACCGGCATGCGCACGGCCTTGCCCTGGTTGAGGACCGCCCGCTTGATCGCCTGCTTGATCCACCACGCGGCGTAGGTGCCGAACCGGTGGCCGCGGCGGTACTCGAACTTGTCGGCGGCGCGGATCAGGCCGAGGTTCCCCTCCTGCACGAGGTCGAGCAGCGGGACGCCGAAGCGCTGGTGCTCCCGCGCGATCGCGACCGCGAGGCGCAGGTTCGCCTGGACGAGCTCGGACTTCGCCTGGGCCACGGCGCGGCGCGCCCGGGCGATCGCCGCGATCGTGGCCTGGATCGGCGCGCGCTCGGCCCCCGTCGCCTCGGCCGCCGCCGTGCGCAGGCTCCGCTCGATGCGCTCCTCGAAGGCGGGATCGAGGCGCAGCTCCGCGAGGCCCGCGGCGAGGCCCGCGAGCGCGATCTCCTGGTCCTCGCCGCTCCGCTCCCCGGCATGGAGCGAGCGCGCCAGATCGAGCAGCCCCGCGAGCCGCTTCAGGCACGCTTCCGCGTCGACATCGCTGGCGTCGGACTCGCACAGCAGATCCCGGATGCCGAGCGCCCCCACATGCACGTCCTCCGCCGTCCAGGCGAGCTCGCGCAGGGCGATCGGCGAGCGGACCCAGGCCTCGACGCACGCGAGCGCGCCCGCCTCGATGCGGCGGCCGATCGCGACCTCACCCTCGCGCGTCAGCGGCTGGCTGCCGGCGAGCGAGCGGAAGTAGAGCTCGGTCGCGCCCGGCGCGACGTGCCCGGCCGCAGCCCGGCCGCGGCGCGCAGGGGCGCGCTCGCCCGCCTGCTCCTCCGCGGAATCGATGACAACGGGACGACTCGATTCGGGCTCGCTCGCAGAGAGCGAGGGACGGAACCTCATTCAGTGCGCTCCAGTGTTGCCGCTGCGTCGTGCCTGCCCCCGGAGGTGCAGGGAGATACGAGCAGCGAGGCGCCTCGATACTCTATCCGCTATGGACGTAAACAGAAAATCGAAGGGCTAGCCTACTGCCGCCCTTTTACGGCATTTTTCGTGGTTGTTCCACCGCTCCGCGCGCGTCGTTGCATCTCCCCGGCGGCGCCGGCGCGCGCGCGGGGTTCTCGGCGCGGAGGAGCGCGCGCCGGAGGGCGTCCTCCGGGATCGGCGGCGTCGGCTCAGCCCGTTGCGCGGCCGGTCGAGCCCGCGCGGGCCGGGCGCGCTCGACCGGGGGCGACCGGCGTGCTCGACGCGGAGAGCGCCCGACTCTCCGGTCATGCCGGCTGAGCTCCGTGGCTGTGCGGCGTTCACCGAGGGTCTCCCCCCGGGATGTCGAGAACTGGCCATCACCCCGCCGGGCAGGCCGCCGCGAGCTCGTGACGACGGCGGCGCAGCGCCCGGGTAAACTCCTCGCAAGAGGGAAATTCCATGCGATTGCTCGTCTCTATCGACTCGTGGGGTGCGAGGTTGCTCTCGGTGCTGGCGATCGCGCCCGCCCTGAGCTGCGGTGGCGTCACGACCGGAGGAGGCTCGGGCGGGAGCTCGGCGGAAGGCTCGGGCGGAAGCCCGGCCGCGGGCTCCGGCGGGAGCCCGGCCGTGGGCTCGGGCGGGAGCTCGGTCGATGGCCCCGCCGGGAGCACGGGGAGCGTGACGCCGGAAGGTCCGCCGTTCGCGTGCGACGATCCCGAGCCCGTCGTCGTCGCGGGCGTGGACACCGGGTACGTGCGCTGCGCCGGCGGCTGGATGCACCGCGCCAAGGTCGTCGCCTGCCCCAGCGCGCTCCCGCGCGAGGAGGCGTGCTCGGACCCGAGCGGCGCCGCGGGGAGCTGCAAGACCGACGCTGACTGCACCGACCAGCCGCACGGCTACTGCAACGCCGCGACCGGAGGCGACGTGCTGCCAGGGTGCTACTGCAACTATGGGTGCACGACCGACGCCGACTGCGGCGATGGGCAGATCTGCCTCTGTGGCGATCCGGTCGGGCAGTGCGTGCTCGCACAGTGCACGAGCGACGACGACTGCGGCGGCCTGCTCTGCTCCACCTACGTCCTGAACCCCGGCTGCGGCGGGACCGGCTTCGCCTGCCAGACGTCCGCCGACGAGTGCGCCGGCGACGACGACTGCGTCGGGGAAGAACAGTGCTCTCTCGAGGCCGGGCGCCACGCCTGCACGCCGCAGATCTGCGTGATCGGCCGGCCGTTCCTCGTCGAGGGGGTCGCGCGCACCGCCGACCCCGCCGCGCGCGACGACTGGCGGGCCGCAGCCCCGGGAGCGCCGCCCCGCCGCGAGGCGCTCTCGCCCGAGCAGCAGGCGGCGCTCGCCGCGCACTGGACCCGCTCCGCCCTGCTCGAGCACGCGTCGATCGCGGCGTTCGCGCGCTTCTCGCTGCAGCTCCTCTCGCTCGGCGCGCCGCCCGAGCTCGTCCACGCGGCGCAGGCGGCCATGGGCGACGAGGCCGAGCACGCGCGCATGTGCTTCGAGCTCGCGAGCGCCTTCGCCGGGCGCGGCGTCGGCCCGGGGCCCCTCGCCATCGACGGCGCCCTCGGCGGCGACGGCGCCCGCGAGATCCTGGTGACCACCTTCCGCGAGGGGTGCGTCGGCGAGACCGTCGCCGCCATCGAGGCAGCCGAGGCCGCCCTCCACGCGACGGACCCCGCGATCCGGCGCGCGCTCGAGAAGATCGCCGAGGACGAGACGCGGCACGCCGAGCTCGCCTTCCGGTTCACCGCCTGGGCCCTCGAGCGCGACCCCTCCCTGGCGAGCGCCGTCCTCGACGAGCTCGCCGCCGCGCGCGCGGAGCCCCCCGCCCCGCGCGAGGCCGACGGCGGCGGGCCGCTGCTCGGCTTCGGCGTGCTCTCGGCGCAGCACCGGCGCGCGATCCGGGAGCGCGCGCTCGCGCAGGTCATCGCGCCCTGCGCGCAGGCGCTGCTCGCGCGCGGGCGCGACGAGCGCCGCGCGCCACGGCCGGCGCTCAGCGCGAGGAGACCGAGAGCTTCGCGATGAAGAGCTGACCGTCCGCGACCTCGGGCGCGCAGTTCAGGAGCCTGAAGTCGTCGCTGAAGGTGCCCGCCAGGAAGATGTCCGTCCCGGAGACGGCGAGCGCCTGGATCTGCTGGATCCCGGCGCCGGCGAGCGCGCCGCTCCACTCGACCTCGCCGGTCGTGGCGTTGAGCCGCGCGAGGAAGATGTCGCCCTCGACGCCGTCGCCGGTGACCTCCGCGTCGTCGGTCTTCATCTGCTGCTGGAAATGCCCGGCCACGACGATCTTCCCGGACGTGTCGGTCCCGACCGCCTGCGCCGACTGGGCCAGGCTGCCCCCGAGGTGCTTGGCCCACCGGGAGACGCCGCGCCGATCGAGGTGCGCGACGAAGCCGTCCTCGTCGGTGGAGACGAACCCGCCGTCAGGCTCGCCGGCGAGGTCGATCCCCCCCGTGAACGAGCCGGCCAGGACGACGCCCTCCTTGTGCACCGCGACGGCGCTGGCGCGCTGATCGCCGGGGCGCGACGAGTAATGCCGGTACCAGAGGCCCGCGGCGCCGGCGCTCGGCGGGTCGCAGATCCACGCCGTGGGGAACGACGCGAGCAGGGCGTCGACGCCGTCGGCGGCCTCGTCGGCGGACGGCAGCCCGCGCTCGGCGCCGGGAAAGCCGAGGTTCACGCGGCCCTCGAAATCGGCGACCACGAACGCCTCGCCGGCGTCCACGCGGAGCGCGCGGGGCCGGTAGCTCGCCCCCTCGCGGCCCGAGAAGACGCCGTTGCACGCGCTCGAGAGCGTCTGTCCGTCGTGGCTGGCGAAGCCCATGTCCGCCCCGCCGTTGAGCGACGTCAGGACGAGGACGCGATCGCCGTCCACGGCGACCGCCTTCGCCTCGTCGAGGCGGCTGGAGCCGTGGGTCGCGCAGGCCGCGGGCCCGCCTGGATCGCCCTTGTCGAGCCGCGCCACGAACACGTCGCCGTCGCCCGCGCCCTCCGGGAGCGCGCAGTCCGCGCCGAACGCGAGGCTGCCGGTGAAGTCGCCCGCCACGTAGACGCCGCCGTCGCCGAGGGCGATCGCGGTCGCCTGATGGACGCTGGTCGCGACGTCGTTCTCCGCGTTCCCGAAGCGCCCGCTCCAGAGGTGGTTCCCGTCCGCCGCGAGGTGCGCCACGAAGACGTCCTTGCCCCCGCTGCCGGCCCGGAGCGCCGCGCCGCCCGCGACAGCGAGGGTCCCCTGGAAGCCGCCCGCGACCCACAAGGTGCCGTCCCTGTCGGCCGCGATCCCGCCGAGCGTCGTGTCGGCGTCGCCGAAGGGCATCGCCCACTGGCACGTGTACCCGGGCTCGCTGGACGTGCCTCCCCCGACGCCCTGCTCGCCGATGCGCTCGATGCCCGCGATATCCGCGCACCCCGCGGCGTTCGCCGCGAAGAGGGCGCTCGCCAGCCAGAGCAGGGCGCGCCGTTCGAGCGCCCTCGTCATCAGAACACCCCGACGACGGCGCCGCCGAGGACGCCGGGCGCGATGTGCACGCGGGCGCTCGCGCGCGGGCCGTCCGGGGGCAGCGTCCACCAGAGGACGGCCGTGCCGGCGAGCGCCGCGCCCGCGGCGATGAACGAGAAATCGGAGACGGTCGCGTACGACATCGCCCTGCTCGACAGATCGGGCACCGGCTGCGCACAGTCCCGGTAACGCGCCGGATCCCTGCACGCCGTCCCGGCGGCGTTCTCGACCTTGTCCCACGTGGAGATCGCGAGAGCGCCAAACGTGCTTCCGAGCGCGATGCCCGCCAGCGCGAGCCCGCCAGTCACCCACATCAGGTTCCGGTGGATCGGATCGGGCCGCGCGCCGTACGGCGCCTGCGCGCGCCGCTCGATCACGCGGGGCGCGGGCGGCGCGTCCTCTGCCGCGAGCTCGGGCTCGAGCGCCGGGATCTGGACCTCGACGAGCTGTCCTGGCTGGCTCGCCTCGACCTCGCGCGAGAAGGACTGCGTGCCCGGCGCGATCGCGGTCACCCGGTGCTTGCCCGGCTCGACGGGGCGGGCCGCGCCGACCAGGCCGCGCGCGTCCACGCCGTCGAGCCTCACCACGAGCCCCGGCAGCGCCTGCACCTCGGGCGATGCGACGATCGCGAGCTTCGGGAGCCGCTGCTCCACCGCCGCCGCGCGCCCGCGGGCCTCCGCCGCCTGCCGCGGGTCGCCGCCCGCTCCCTCCGGCGCCGCCGCGACCTCGGTGTAGAGGGCCCACGCGCTCGCGAGGCGCCCCGTGGCCTCATGGCACCTCGCGAGCTCGAGCTTCGTCCCGGCCGACGGGCTCAGCCGGTCGCTCTCCTCGAGCTTCGGACAGGCCGACTCGGGCCGGCCGCTCGCCATGAGCTCCCCAGCCTCCCGGCGGAGCTGGTCGGCCCGCGCGCGCTCTCCGATCGTCGTCGGCTCGGCGCCGGCCGGGGCCGCCGGCGCCGCGGCGGCCAGCGCCACGGCGAGCCCGATCGCGAGGCGGCCGAGGCCCCCCCGCGCCGCGCGACGCGCGCCGCCCGCTGCGCCACGCGCCCGGCGGCGGGACCTTCTGCACATCTCTTCAGGCATCGAGTCCCCAGGAAGGTCGGCGCGCAGCACCCGCTCCGGAGCGGCGCGCTGGACCGCGACGACCGATAACAGGGCACCGCGAGGAGCGCCAGGACGAAAGGCGCCCTGGGCGCCCCGCCCGCCGGTACCCTGGTCGGGCGCGCGGCCATTGCGCTAGCGTTGCGCGTCCGCTTCCGGTCCCGCCCTCGTCCCCCGTCATCGAGCGTACCGGCTGGAGCGCTCTCGCGAACAGGTGCCCTGATGTCCTCCGTGCCAGCCCCGAAGAAGAAGCGGCCCAAGAAGATCGTCAAGAAGGCCGCGAAGAAGACCGCGGCCCCGCTGCCTCGCCGCGACGAGGCGTGGATCGGCGGCTTCTTCTCCCTGCGCGCGTTCGTGCACGAGGGCGACGAGGCGTACCGCCCCGAGGCGGTCGTCTGGATGACCGAGCGCGGCCTCGTGCTGAGCTGCGCCGCGCTGCGCCCCGGCGACGTCGTGGCGGGCGCGGTCGACAGCTTCGAGGCCGCCGCCAGGGAGCCGCTGGACGGCGAGGCGCGCCTGCCCGCGCGCGTGCGCGTGGCGTCGCCCGCGCTCGCGGACGCGCTGCGCGCGCGGCTCGGCGCGACGGTCGAGGTCCGCGTCGCGCCGACGCCGGAGATCGACGTCGTCGCCGAGGACCTGGAGGAGCACCTCGGCGCGCGCGACGGCCGGCTGGCGCCGAGCTTCCTCGGGGGCGGCATCGAGGCGCCGGCGATGGCGTCGTTCTTCCGCGCGGCGGCCGCGCTCTACCGCGCGGCGCCCTGGAAGGCCGTGCCCAGCGACGCCGACATCATGGCGCTGTCGATCCCGTCGCTCGGCGCGCGCGACCTCGCGCTGTGCGTCGTCGGGCAGGCCGGCCAGAGCCACGGCGTGCTGCTCTTCGAGAGCGCGCAGGGGTTCGAGCTCTACCTCGCCGAGACCGCGAAGCTCCCGGACGCGCCGCCCGCCTCGCTGCCGGCGAGCTTCTTCTCGCTGAGCTTCGACCGCGCCGGCGACCTGCACCCGGCGCTGCGCGCCGAGGTCGCCGAGCAGCGCTGGGAGCTCGCCGATCCCGACGCGTATCCGATGCTCGCGATGGTCGACGAGGATCTCATCGGCCGCAAGCCGACGCCCAAGGAGCTCACCGCCTCCGAGGCGCTCGCGCTCGGCCTGGCCGAGCTGATGAAGCGGCGCAAGGAGGTCCTGAGGGCGTTCCGCGGCGGCGCCCCGGTGGACGCGACCTTCGTGGTGGAGACGCAGGCGGGCCCGGTGGAGGTGCTGTTCGGCGCGCCGCACCCGGCGCGGCGCTGATCCGACGGCGGGCGCGCGCGGCGGGCGAGCGGCGGGCGAGCGGCGGGCGTCGACTCAGCGGTTCATGAGCCGGTAGAGATCGGCGTTCAGGATGAACTCGCAGATGACGTTGCCGAACTGGAGGATGTCGCCGCTCCGGAGGGGCACGCCGTCGCCGGCCGGCGCGAGGAGCCGGTCGTTCAGGTAGGTCCCGTTGGTGCTCTTCCTCGCGTGGAGCAGCGGGGTGTCTGCGACAAGGACCGAGATGTGCGCGTGGACCTTGGAGACCGACTGGTCGCGGAGCACGATATCGCTGTTCAAGGCGCGCCCGATGAGGATGCGATCCTGCCAGGGGCTCTCCGGCCGCTTGGTCACGGCGAGGAGCTCGCAGCCGTGGGACGCCACCGACATGCCCGACGAGATCCGGTGGCGGCACAGCGCCGGTTGGCCGGCCGAGCCGGGCGAGGTGCCGGCGAAGAGGGTCTTGAACGACGGGGGAGGCTGGTCCTCGGGGCCGAGCTCCCGGAGCAACCAGGCGTGAGGGTACCTTCGATCGAAGGCCATCCGTGAGAGCGCGCGGCTCTGGGCACAAAGGGTCGCGAAGGTCAACATGAGCGGATCTTCCCCCAGGTTCCGTGCTGTTCGAGCGACGGGGCCCGCCCGGGCGGCGCGCGGCCGGTCCGGCAGGGCCTGATAAGGCCCTTATACATCAGTCCACGACGGGATCACCGGGGGCCACGCCGCGCCCTGGGCTCGAAAATCATGCGCCGCGCGGACCACAAGTCGGTACTCGCCATACCCGGCTGACGCGCGGCTCACAGGCCTGACACGCGCGACGCCCATGCGGCCCACGTGGAGGTCACGCGCGGCGCACCCACGTGCACTCCCAGGTACCTCCACGGGGCGAGGGCCGGCTGCAACGCCGCCGGACGCGCGGCCCCGGACGACGCACTCCACGCCCGGATGGGAGCGAGGAGAGAGGCCGGAAGAGCGGATTGAAATCACGCCCCCGCGGCGACTCGCGGGATCGCTTCGCGGGGCGATCACGGTATGTTGCCGCGGTGACCTCCTCCTACAATGTCCAGCACGCGCCGGTCGGCGCCTTTGCCTCCTTCACGCTCGGCAGCTTCGACCGCCGGGGCGGCTTCGCCTCCCAGGTGGGCCGCCCGGGAGACTCGAACCTCTACATCGGCTACCGCGAGGGCGACGGGGATCTCTTCCTCCTCCCCTACTTCGAGACGACCCGCGGCCCGGACGTCCCGTTCGGCGTCACGTTGTCGCGCGACACGCACATGCGCCGCGTCTTCGGCGAGCAGGACATCCGCCGCGAGCTCGGCTGGGCCAGCGACACGATCCGCGCCGGCAGGCTCACGCTCGCCATCTACTCGCCGTTCGGCCCGATCCCCGACCCGCGCACGGCGCCGCCCGCCGAGGTCGCCGCGCGGTCCTGCCCGGCGCTCATCGCGCGCATCGAGCTCGACAACACCGGCCGCTCCGAGCCGCTGACGGGCGTGTTCGCGCTCGAGGCGCCGAGCCTGCGCGACCTCGAGACGGCGAGCGACGGCCGCCTCGTCGGGGTCGCCCACGGCCGGCGCTGGGGCTTCGCGGTCCGCCCCGAGGCCGGCGTCCGCGCCTTCCAGGCCTTCTCGCCCGAGCACGCGTTCGACGGCAGCGCCGATCGCCTGTTCCGCCTCGGCAAGACCGGCGGCCTGCTCATCGAGGTCCCCCCGGGCCAGAAGCGCGAGGTCTGGATCGCCCTCGGGTTCCACGACGCCGGCGCGATCACGACCGGCATCGAGGCGCGCTACGCCTACACCCGCTACTTCAAGGGGCTCGAGGACGTCCTCTCCTTCGCCCTCGACCGCCGCGAGGCGCTCGTCGCCGAGGCGGCGCAGCGGGACGAGGAGCTCTCGCGCGCGGCGCTCAGCCCCGCCCAGAAGTGGCTGCTCGCCCAGGCGACGCACGGCTACTTCGGCTCGACCGAGTGGCTGGACACCGCGCTCGACGACGCCTCGCCGCCCGCGCCGCTGTGGGTCGTGAACGAGGGCGAGTACGAGATGATGAACACCTTCGATCTCACGATCGATCACCTCTTCTTCGAGCTGCGCTACGCGCCCTGGGCCGTGCGCAATGTCCTCGACCTCTACGTCGACCGCTACAGCTACCGCGACAGGGTGAAGCGCCCCGGCGCGGCCGGCGAGCTCCTGCCCGGCGGCGTGTCGTTCACGCACGACATGGGCATGAGCAACCATTTCTCGCCCGCGGGCAACTCCAGCTACGAGCGGCCGAACCTCGACGCCGCCTGCTTCAGCTACATGACGTATGAGCAGCTCACGAACTGGATCTGCTGCGCCGGCGTGTACGTCGCGCGCACCGGCGACGAGCAGTTCCTCGAGCGCCACGGGGGCCTCTTCGCCGAGCTGCTCGCGAGCCTGCTCCACCGCGACGCGCCGGAGCCCGGCGCGCGCACCGGCGTGATGGCGCTCGACAGCGATCGCTGCGGGACCGGCGCCGAGATCACGACCTACGACTCGCTCGACCACTCGCTCGGGCGCGCGCGCGGCAACCTCTACCTCGCCGGCAAGGGGTGGGCGTCGTACGTGATCCTCGCGCACCTGCTCGAGCGCCGCGGCGACGCCCAGCGCGCCGCGGAGGCGAAGGCGGCGGCCCGCAAGGCGGCGCGCGCGATCGCGGCGGCCTTCGACGAGCGATCGGGCTACATCCCCGCGCTGCTCGACGGGGGCTCGCCGAGCGCGATCATCCCCGCGATCGAGGGGCTGCTCTACCCGCACGTCATGGGCCTGCTCGACGAGCGCGCCGCCGCCGGCGAGCACGGCGAGCTCGTCCAGGTGCTCCGCCGTCACCTGAACGCGGTGCTCAAGCCCGGGCTGTGCCTGTTCCCCGAGGGCGGCTGGAAGCTCTCGAGCAGCAGCGACAACTCGTGGGCGAGCAAGATCGCCCTCTGCCAGCACATCGCGCGCGCGGTGCTGAAGGTCGACCTCCCCGACCCCGACCGCCACGAGGAGGCCCACGTCCGCTGGCAGATCGAGGGCTCCGGCTACTGGGCCTACTCCGACCAGATGCAGCGCGGCGTGCCCGTGGGCAGCCGCTACTACCCCCGCGGCGTGACTGCCATCCTCTGGCTCGACGAGGCCCCCTCGGGGCAGAAGCAGGTGCGTTCATGAGGGTCCTCGTCATCGGCGGGACGGGGCTCATCTCGACGGCCATCGTGGAGCAGCTCCTCGCGCGGGGCGATCGGGTCACGCTCTTCAACCGGGGCGTGACGGCGCGGCGGTTCGAGGGCGACGTCGACGTCATCGTCGGTGATCGCTGGAAGTACGCCGAGTTCGAGCGCGAGATGCAGCAGCGCACGTTCGACGCCGTGATCGACATGGTCGCCTTCGGGCCGGAGAACGCCGACTCGCTGCTGAGGGCGTTCTCGGGCCGCGCCGGCCACCTCGTCGTCTGCTCGACGGTGTGCGTCTACGGCGGTCCCCTCACGCGCTCGCCGGCGACCGACGACGAGCCGCACCGCCCCGTGACGAAGTATGGCCACAACAAGTCGCGCATCGAGTCGACGCTGCTCGCGGCGAACGGCCAGGGCGGGTTGAAGACAACGATCCTGCGGCCGTCGTTCACGACCGGTGAGGGGCACACCGCCCTCGGCGCGCTCTACTTCGACGACTCGATGGCCGACCGCGCGCGCCGCGGCCTCCCGCTCGTCGTCCACGACGACGGCGCGACGCCGTGGGCCATCGCGCACGTCTCCGATGTGGCCCGGGGGTTCGTGAACGCGCTCGGCAACGAGAAGGCCTACGGGCAGGCCTACCACCTCACGAGCGACGAGCACACCACCTGGGGCGGCATCTTCGCCGCGCTGCAAGAGGCCGCCGGCGGCAAATCCCCCGTGGTTCCGATCCCGACCGACTGGCTCTACGACGTCGCCCCGCGCCGCATGGTCGGCGTCAAGTTCATCTATCAATACGGGTCGATCTTCGACAACAGCAAGGCGGCGCGCGATCTCGACTTCCGGACCACCGTGCCGCTGGTCGAGACCTTCCGCCGCCAGATCGCCTGGTCGGAGCGCGCCGGGACCTACCGGCGCGCCGAGGAAGAGCCCCTTCAGGATGCCCTGATCGACGCGTTCACGAAGGGCAAGAAGCCCGCGCCGGGGCAGGTGCACGATTACAATCCCTGGGGCAACGAGCCCGAGTCCTGATCCGCGCCGCCGCGCGGATCAGGGGATGAGCGGGGTGGCTTCACCATCTCTCGACGCCTCCCCACGAGAACCTTCCGCCAACCACCCTCGCCGGCGCCCCCCCGGGATGCACCTGGGTGAGTTGAATCTTTACCAGGTGCGCTGCCGACTCCCGTCATCCATGCATGAAAGGGGCCGCCTTCACCCCGCAGCCTGCGGGGCTATAGGTTGACGCCCCACGGCGCCGGGACGATGCTCCGGCCCTCGCATGAAGCATTGGAACCGATACGCCAACTGGCTGCTGCTCGCGGCCCTGACCATCCCTGTCCCCGCCTGCGGGGACGACTCCACAGATCCCCCGGCTGACCCGACAGGGTCGGGCGGGTCGGCCGGCGGCGCCACGACCGGGACCGGCGGCGGCGGCGGCGCGGGCGGCTCCGGCGCGGGCACGACCAGCGGCACCGGCACCGGCACCGGCGGTGGCGGCGGCGCGGGCGGCGAGACAGCGTCGGTCGAATGGCCGATGGTGACGAGCGAGATCCCGCTCGACCCCGAGATCGAGGACGCCGTCACCGAGCTGCTCGCGCAGATGAGCGTGGCGCAGAAGGTCGGTCAGATGGTCCAGGCCGAGATCCAGGCGATCACGCCGGACCAGGTCCGCGAGTACCACATCGGTTCGGTGCTGAACGGCGGCGGCTCCTGGCCGGGCGGCTCCAAGCACGCGACCGTGGCCGACTGGGTCGCCCTCGCGGACGCCTATCACGCGGCCTCCACCGACACGACCGGCGCGCCCGGCGAGCACCTCGGCATCCCCGTCCTCTGGGGCGTGGACGCGGTGCACGGCCACAACAACGTGATCGGCGCGACGCTGTTCCCGCAGAACATCGGGCTCGGCGCCATGAACGATCCCGATCTCATCGAGGAGATCGGCGCCATCACCGCCACCGAGGTCGCCGTCACCGGGCTCGACTGGGCCTTCGCCCCCACGCTCGCCGTGGTGCGGGACGACCGGTGGGGCCGCTCCTACGAGGGCTACTCCGAGGATCCGGAGATCGTGAAGAGCTACGCGGGCCGGATGATCCGGGGCCTGCAGGGCCGGCCGGCGGACAGCGCGGACCTGTTCAGCGGCACGCGCGTGGTCGCGACCGCCAAGCACTTCATGGGCGACGGCGGGACCGAGCAGGGCAAGGACCAGGGCAACACCGTCTGCTCCGAGGAGGATCTGCGCGACATCCACGCCCAGGGCTACTTCTCCGCGCTCGCGGCGGGCGCGCAGACCGTGATGGCGTCGTTCAGCAGCTGGAACGGCGACAAGATGCACGGCCATCAGTACCTGCTCACCGACATCCTCAAGGGCCAGCTCGGCTTCACCGGCTTCGTCGTCGGCGACTGGAACGGGCACGGCCAGCTCCCGGGTTGCAACAACTCGCAGTGCGCCGCGGCGATCAACGCCGGGGTGGACATGATCATGGTGCCCAACGACTGGATGGCGTTCATCGAGAACACCATCGCCCAGGTGCAGAGCGGCGAGATCCCGACGGCCCGCATCGACGACGCGGTGACCCGGATCCTGCGCGTGAAGATGCGGGCCGGCCTCCTCGGCCCCAGGGCGAGCAAGGGCGCGCCCTCGACCCGGCCGGCCGCCGGCGACGCCACGCTCCTCGCCGCGCCGGAGCACCGGGCCGTCGCGCGCGAGGCCGTGCGCAAGTCGCTCGTCCTGCTCAAGAACAAGGGCGGCGTCCTGCCGCTCAGCAAGTCGATGAACGTCCTCGTGGCCGGCAAGACCGCGGACAACATCCAGAACCAGTCCGGCGGCTGGACGCTGACCTGGCAGGGCACCGGCAACACCAACGCCGATTTCCCGAACGCGCAGTCCATCTACGCCGGCATCGACGAGGCGATCACGGGCGCCGGGATGAACGGCACCGCGACCCTGAGCCCCGACGGCACCGCCGCGGCCGACACCTTCGACGCCGCGATCGTGGTCATCGGCGAGACGCCCTACGCCGAGGGCCAGGGCGACATTGGCAAGTTCGAGACGCTCGAGCACGCCAATGTCCACCCCGAGGACCTCGCCGTCATCGACACCATCCGCGCCCAGGCGCCGGGTGTGCCCATCGTCACGGTGTTCGTGTCGGGCCGCCCGCTCCACACCAACAAGGAGATCAACCGTTCGGACGCGTTCGTGGCGGCCTGGCTGCCGGGCAGCGAGGGCGGCGGCGTCGCCGACGTGCTCTTCGGCGATCACGAGTTCCAGGGCAAGCTGTCGTTCTCGTGGCCCTCGGCCGACTGCCAGACGCCCATCAACAAGGGAGACGGCGAAGAGCCGCTCTTCCCGTATGGATTTGGCCTCACGACCACCGACGCCGACGTGCTCGGCGACGACCTGCCCGAGGTCTCCACCGGCCACGGCTGCGCGGCCCCGGACCCGGGGATGGCGGGCACCACGAACGAGCCGCTCGAGATCTTCGTGGATGGCGACGAGAAGGGCGATTACGTGCTGCGCATCGGCGGCCCCTCGAACTGGGGCGGCATGGAGGTGGGCATGGGGGCCACCCTGCCCGACGGCGAGGTCAGCGTGAGCACGGTCGACGGCGAGATCCAGGGCAGCGCCATGCAGGTGACCTGGAGCGCGACGGGCCAGATCTACGCGCAGGTCTCGGCGGGGGCGCCCGGGGTCGACCTGTCGCCCTACTACAACTCGGAGACCTCGATCGTCTTCCGGGCGCGCGTCGATGCTCCGCCCGAGGGCACGCTGGTCACGCTGGCGGCCCACTGCGAGTATCCCTGCTCCGGCGACATCAACATCGCCGGTACGCTGACCTCCATCGCGGACGGGCAGTGGCACGAGGTCTCCGTCCCGCTGAAGTGCCTGACGGACAGCGGGCTCGACATCACCAACGTCAACACGCCCTTCCTCATCTACTCGGATTCGCCGATGGACGTGGCGATCGAGGACGTCCGCTGGGAGCCCTTCACCGCCGGCCCCACGCCGACCTGCACGTTCTGAGCCTCTGGATCCCTGATATCGAGGGGCAGGTCCATCGCGAGCTCCAGCGACGCGCCGGCACGCGATCACCGCGCGCCGGCGAGCTCGGCAGAGCGCGCGATCAGGGCAGGTTCTCGAGAGGATCGGTCTTGCCCACGCCCGCGTGCTCCAGCACGAGCGCCTTGACGGCCGCCGAGCTGTCGAGCGGGTAGTCGTACGGGGCGGTCCAGGTGCAGTCCTCGCCGGACTCCTGCGTCCCGCTGGTCTCCTCGAACAAGTTGTCGATGCGGTGCGTGCCGCCGGCCGGGCTGTCGAGCGTGGTGATCGGGTTCTTGACCTTGAAGAAGTGGTTCCCCTCGACCCGGAGGCAGGCGCCGACGCGCGAGTTCACCCCCGACGTGGGGACGTTCTCGAAGTAGTTGTTGAAGACGTGGCCGTTGCCGCCGCGGTAGCTCGGGAGGCGCGAGTTCACGTTGTTGATGCGGTTGTGATGGAAGGTGATGCGGCGATCGCTGTCGTCGTTGTCCGACGAGCCGACCAGCATGCCTTTGTAGTGGTCGTGCAGGTAGGTCCACGAGATCGTGATGTCCGAGGACTCGTGGGTGGCGTCGATGAGGCCGTCGTACTTGTCCTTGTCGGAGTTCACGGCGGGAGAGTCGGCCCAGAGCTCGCAGTGGTCGATCCAGACGTTGTGGCTCTCGTCCATGTGGATGCCGTCGCCGTTGCCGCTGCTGGCGAGCACGTGATGGATCTTCAGGTTGCGAACGATGATGTTGGACGACCTCCTCAGGTTGAGCCCGATCCCCTCGAGCTCTCCGCTCGTCCCGACCCCCACGATGGTCTTGTCCGAGGCGACGTCCACGTCGTCGCCGCTGCCGCTGATCTTGCCGGTGATCTGGATGATCCGGGCGCCCGGCCTCGCGGCCTCTTCCCTCAGGTCGTCGAGCGAGCTCACGGACACGACCTCGCCGCCCTTGCCGCCGGTGGTGCCGTCGCCGGTCGTGGCATAGCCGTAGAGCCGGAAGTCCGCGCCGCCGGGGCTGCCGCCGCCGATGCCGCCGGAGCTGTCCGAGCCGCCGTCGCCGCCGCCGCCGGTGCCGCCCGTGCTGCCGCCCGTGCCGCTGGCGCCGCCGCCTTCACCGCCGCCGCCGGTGCCGGCGGTCGCGCTCCCGGAGCCGCTGCTGCCCGCGATGCTCCCGCCCGTGCCAGCGCTGCTGCTGGAGCTGACGCTCGCGCTGCTGGTCGGCTGGCCCTCGTCGTCGTCTGACGGCCCTGACGCTTCCGTGCCGCAGCCGACCGTCGAGAACCCGATCGCGAACAGCGCAGCGAGGACAACCTGAGTTTCGCACTTCATGAGCAAGCGACCTTTCCGTGATGAGCCAAGCGGATCGCGCGGCGCAGAGAGAGGAGCCGGACAGCGCGCGGGCCGTTCCCGGCGACTCCATGGCGACGCACGCGCCCTTGAATCAGCAACGCACATGCCAGAAGCTCCGAACGGACAGGGGCCGCCCGGATCCGCGCATCGCTCACGGCATCTCCCGCCGTGACGGCCGCGCGGCGTCAACCCGGGGTTGACACGGTGGACACGCGCAGTCACCGCAGCGCGGCCTCGCCCGCTCAACCTGCTGCGGTGTTTCCAACCCCGGTGTCGCCGGGCTCACCGCCGCGAACCGCGGCGAGGCTCAAGGGCCGATGCGTACGAGCCCGACCCGGTCGAGCATGGACCCGTCCTCGCGGCACTCGAACGAGACGATGTGCTTCCCGGGATCGAGCGCGAAGGTGAGCAGCGCTGTGTCGGTCGCCTTCGCGTCGCTGACGATGTCGTCGTGGAACTCGGCGCCGGTGAAGTCGTACTGGTAGCCCAGCGTCGGCTCGTAATCCATGCGGACCAGGAACGAGTTGTCCTTGCCGTCGTCGGGTCCCTCGGCGACCGTGGCCGTGATCTGGTATGTGCCGGCCTCGCTCACCTCGAACGAGCAGTCGACCCGGTCGGCATTGCAACCCGCGTCCTCGGGGACGACCACGTAGCGCCCGCCGCTCGCCTCCGGGTGGGCCGTCCGCGTGAACCTGCCGTAGAGGAGGCACCCCTCGGCCTCTCGCATGTCACCTCCGCCGCCGGACGCGCCCCCGCCTCCGCCGCCGGACGCGCCCCCGCCTCCGCCGCCGGACGCGCCCCCGCCTCCGCCGCCGGACGCGTCCCCGCCTCCGCCGCCGGACGCGTCCCCGCCTCCGCCGCCGGACGCGTCCCCGCCTCCGCCGCTGGACACGCCCCCGCCTCCGCCGCTGGACACGCCCCCGCCTCCGCCGCTCGTCGCCCCTTCCCCCCCCGCGGAGGCCGACGACGTGTCCCACGCCGTGGACAGCCCCTCGAGCGAGCAGGCGGCACAGGCCAGGAGGGGCAGCAACGCCCCCCAGCGCGCCCGCCGCGGCGGGCGCGCGTCAACCACGGTCGCGCGCTCCGGGGAGGCTCGCCCTGCACCGCCTGCCGCGCGACATCGCGTCTCCGCCCCGGGTCCCGAGATCGCTTTCACCTCCCGCCATCATAGCAACCCGCGGACCACCGCCGCGATACAATAGGTCGACACGGCTCCCCCGCAGTCCGCTCGGAATTGCCACCCGAGCGGCGCCCCGGCGGCGCCGCGCCGACCGGGAGCTTCAGCGCGCCGCGGGACGCGCGTAGTCCTGCGCGCGGAAGAACACCCCGTGGACCTCGCCGTCGACAAGCGCCGGCACCAGCGCGCCCGGCAGGACGGACTCGACGTCGTTCGGCGCCTTCGGCCCGCCGAGGTCGGTCCGCAGCCAGCCCGGGTCGAGCAGGTTCATGAGCACCCCGGTGCCGCGCAGCGAAGGGACGGTGTCGCGAACGAACTTGTCGAGCGCCGCCTTCGACGCCGCATACGCCATCAGCTCGGGCTGGTCCTGGATCCCGGACGTCACCTGGACGATGCGCCCCCAGCCGCGCTTCAGCATCGTCGGCAGCAGCCGGTACGTGATCCGGATCGGGCTGATCACGTTCACCTCGAAGCTCAGCCGGTAGTCCTCCGCCGGCGTCTCCGTGTAGGTGTCGCGGAACGGCGTCATGAGCGCGGCGTTGTTGTACAGGATGTCGATCCCGCCCGACGCGGCGATGGCGTCGTCCACCAGGCGATCGACAGCCCCCTGGTCCGACAGCTCGCCCGAGACGGCGCTCACCCGGACGCCCTTGCCGGCGAGCTCCCGCTCGAGCTCCCGCGTGTGCGCCGCGTCGCGGCTGTGCAGGACGACATTGCAGCCGAGCCCCGCGAGGCCGCGCGCGATCTGCGTCCCGATACCCCGGCTCGCGCCGGTGACCAGCGCCCATTTCCCTTGGATTTCCACCGTCATGGCAGCGCCGTTATGACAGATGTCCGTCCCCGCTGGCACCTGAAAGCCTCCCCAGCAGCACCGATTGCTGTTCGGGTGCTGCTGGAGCAGCAGCGCGCCCCGGGCTCCGCCGGGGGACGCCCCGGCAACCGCTCGAAATCTCAGGGTTCCTGCGTGGCACGGCGGCTGCCTGATGCCCGCGTTTGCATCCAGGTGCGATCGTCTCGCCGGATCGCATGCAACTGGAATCTACCCGTACCGTCCTTGGCGAGCCGGAAGGCATCCAGAAGAACCCCATGATCAGGCACACCTCCTTCGCGACCATCCGTTCCGGGCTGCTTGCATGCGCCGCGCTGGCGTGCGCCCTGCTCGGCTGCGATCGCGGCGGCGGTGAGCCGGGCGCCGCGGCCGGGAGCGACGCACGCGCTCCGGCGCGGGCGCAGGACACGCGCGAGGCGGCGGTCGTGCGCCTCGGCTACCAGAAGATCGGCACGCCCTACCTGCTCAAGGACCGCGCGGACAACCTCAAGAAGGCGCTCGAGGCGAGGAACGCCCGCGCCGAGTGGGTCGAGTTCCCCGCCGGGCCTCCGCTGCTCGAGGCGATGCGCGCCGGCGCCGTGGACGTCGGCCACGTCGGCGAGACGCCCCCTGTCTTCGCGCAGGCGGGCGGCGTGCCGTTCGTCTACGTCGCCACCGATCCTCCGGCCCCGAAGGCCGAGGCGATCATCGTGCCGAAGGGCTCGCCGATCACCAGCGTCGCGGACCTGAAGGGCAAGCGCGTCGCCGTCAACCGCGGCTCCAACGTGCATTACCTGCTGATCCGGGCCGTCGAGAGCGCGAAGCTGACGCTCGACGATCTCCAGATCTCGTTCCTCGCGCCGGCGGACGCGCGGAGCGCGTTCGAGAGCGGCAAGGTCGACGCCTGGGTGATCTGGGACCCGTTCCTGGCCGCGGCGGAGCTCGCCGGTGCGCGCGTCCTCCAGAGCGGCGAGGGGCTGGTCGACAACCACCTCTTCTACGTCGCCCGGCGCGAGTTCGCCGAGCAGCACCCGGAGCTCCTGCGGACGGTGCTCGACGAGTACCAGACCCTCAGCGGCTGGGAGCGCGAGCACACGGAGGAGACCTCGCAGATCCTCGCGAGGTCGTCGGGCGTCGCCTACGAGGCGTTCCTCACGTCCTACCGCCGGCGCGCGTTCGGCCTCCTGCCGATCACGCCCGAGATCCTGAAGAAGCAGCAGGACATCGCCGACACGCTCCACGAGCTCGCGATCATCCCGCGCGACGTCCGCGTCGAGGACGCCTTCCTGTCGGCGGCCGCGTACGGGGGCGTCCGATGACGGCCGGCCGCGCGCCCGGCGCGCTCGGCCGGAGCCTCGCCCCGTGGGTCGCCCCGCTCGCGCTGGTGCTCGTCTGGGAGGCCCTGTCCCGCCTGCAGATCCTCCCGAAGACCCTGCTCCCGTCGCCCTCGGAGGTGGTGCTGGCCGCGGTCCACGCCACGACGCGCGGCGACCTGCCGGCGCACCTCGGCGTCAGCGCGCTGCGCGCGCTCGGTGGGCTCGCGATCGGCGCCGGCATCGGGCTCGTGCTCGGCCTCGCCACCGGCCTCTCGCGCCCGCTCCAGCTCGTCGTGGACGGGCCCCTCCAGATGCTCCGCGCCATCCCCGCGCTGGCGCTCGTGCCGCTCGTCATCCTGTGGTTCGGGCTGGGCGAGACGGCCAAGCTCTTCATCGTCGCGGTGACGGTGCTCTTCCCCGTCTACCTGAACACCTTCCACGGCGTGCGCAGCGTCGACCCGCACATCATCGAGATGGCGCGCGTCTACGACGTCCGCGGGCTCGCGCTCTACCGCGAGGTCATCCTCCCCGGCGCCCTCCCGTCGATCCTGGTCGGCCTCCGCTTCGCGCTCGGGCTCTCGTGGCTCGTGCTGATCGTCGCCGAGACGATCGGCGCCACGCAGGGCCTCGGCTACGTCGCGATGAACGCGCGGGAGTTCATGCAGATGGACCTGCTCGTGCTCACGATCGTGCTCTGGGCGATCCTCGGCAAGCTGGCCGACTCGCTGGCGCGGTGGGCCGAGCGCCAGCTCCTGCCCTGGCAGCCTCGATTGCAGCGAATGGACGCGGGGTGAACATGAGCGTGCCGGTCACTCCTCGCCGCGGCGCACGGGTCCTCCTCGATCGGCTCGAGAAGCGGTTCGGCGACAAGCCTGTCCTCTCGGGCATCGAGCTCGACGTCCGCCCTGGCGAGCTCCTCACCATCGTCGGGCGGAGCGGATCGGGCAAGAGCACCCTGCTCCGCATCCTGTGCGGCCTCGAGGAGCCCACGGGCGGCGCGGCGCGCGTCGTGACGCGCGAGGGCGTCACGGGCGGCGCCGCCGTGCGCGTCGTCTTCCAGGAGCCCCGGCTGATGCCGTGGCGCACGGTCCTCCAGAACGTCTGCATCGGGCTGCCGAAGGAGCGCCGCGAGCGCGCGCGCGACGTCCTCGCCCGGGTCGGCCTGCTCGACCGCCAGGACGACTACCCCGGCGTGCTCTCGGGCGGCCAGCGGCAGCGGGTCGCCCTCGCGCGCGCGCTCGTCCACGACCCCAAGGTCCTGCTCCTGGACGAGCCGTTCGGCGCCCTCGACGCCCTCACCCGCATCGGAGCGCAGCGCCTCGTCGAGTCGCTGTGGGTCCAGCACGGCTTCACGGCCATCCTGGTGACGCACGACGTGGAGGAGGCGGTCCTCCTCGGCGATCGCGTGCTCGTGTTCGACGAGGGGCGCATCGTGGAGAGCGTCACGGTGGATCTGCCGCGGCCTCGCGCGCGGGAGCTCCCGGAGGTCGGTCGCCTCACCGGCGCCTTGCTGCGGACGATCCTCGCGTCCGGCGACGGCCCGCCGACGCCGCCCCCGTCGCGCGCGAGCCTCCCTCCGCGGCTGGCGGAGCCCCTCCTGGCCGGCGCGGAGTGAGCTGAAGCCTCCTCCCCGCCCCTCGTCTCCAGCCTTCCGTCGCGCGTCCGCGTGATCGCTCCGGTCCGCTCGCGACAGCGCGGCCCGCGGCTTCAGACGAAGCACCCCTCGAGGCGCGGATCGGTCCGGAGGATCGCCTCGACCTCCGGCGCGCAGTCGCGCGCGGAGAGCACCGTGTAGTAGCCGGGCTTGATCTCCGGCGCGACGCGGACCGCCTCGCGCCACTCGCCGAGCGAGAACGGGTCCGCGCGGATCGCGTCCCAGAAGCGCGTCGCGTCGAGGACGGCGGCGATGGGGTCCGTGTCTCGCCCCTGGAGCCGGCTCACGACGTACGCGGCCGTGCCGACCTGCAGGCCGTGGAGCCGCGGCCGCGCGGAGGTCAGGTCGAGCGCGTGCGAGAGGAGGTGCTCGCTGCCGCTCGCCGGCCGGGACGAGCCCGCGATCTCCATGGCGATGCCGTTCAGCATCAGCGCCGTCGCGAGCAGGCGCATGCCCTCGAGGTCGCGCTCGGGGCGGGCCATGAACTGGAACACGGTCGCGTCCGAGAGCAGGGCGGCGAAGTCGTTGACCGGCTCGCCGCGCGCGTGGAACGCGAGCTTCCAGTCGTGCACCGCCGTCACCTTGGCCACGAGATCGCCCACGCCGGAGAGCCACAGGACCTCGGGCGCGCGCAGGCAGACCTCGGTGTCCACGACCACGCCGAACGGGATCGCGCACGGGAGCGAGCGGCGCCTGCCGCTGACCGTCAGGCTGGCCCCCGGGCTGCAGAAGCCGTCGTTCGAGAGCGACGTGGGCACGGCCAGGAACGGCAGCCGGGCGAGGAACGCGAGGTACTTCGCCGTGTCGAGGGCGCGGCCGCCGCCGAGCCCGACGATGGCGTCGCAGCGCGCGGGCAGCGTGGGCAGCAGCGCGGCGGCCTCCTCGAAGCTGGCCGTGGCGACCTCGCGCCGCGCCACGACCTCGATCGCCTGCCCCGCGAGGCCCTCGAGCATCGCCGCCTCGATGGCCGCGGGTATGCCCGCGCTGGAGAGCAGCAGGACGTGCCGGCGCGCCGCGCGCGCGAGGTAGAGCCCGCTGCGCGCGAGCGCCCCGGGCTTGATGCGCACCAGCGTGGGGATGCCTACCTGGGTCGGGCCGAGCATGCGGTGTTCTTACGCTGGATCACACCGGATCACACCCGCCGCCGCGCCGCGGCCCGCCTCCGGCTGACCTCCAGGCCGCGGCCCAGGCTGCGCAGGACGAGCAGGTCCTCGCCGAGGTCGACGTCGACAAGCGCGGGGGCGACCTCGGGGCGGACGCCGGTGAGGATCGGCCGGGAGCCGAGGAGCTGGATCGCGCGCGCGAGCTGCTCCAGGGCGGCGGCGCCGTCCGGATCGAGCGCGTCCGCGCCGGTCACGTCGAGGACGACGTGGGACGCCCGCTGCGCGACGATGGCGGGCAGGAGCCGCTCGCCGAGCTCGCCGCCGCGCTCGGCGTCGAGGCGCCCGATGAGCGGCACGGCGAGCGTGCCCCGGCCGACGTCGAGGATCGGCGCCGAGAGCTTCAGGATCTGCCGCCGCTGCTCCTCCACGAGGGCGAGCGAGCGGTTGAGCTGGTCGATTAGCCGGCCCTGCTCCTCGATCTGCCCCTCGGCGCGGCGCTGCGCGGTGACGTCGAGCTGCTGGATGAGCACCGCGGGCGCGCCGGTCACGGGGTCGGTCGTGCGGCGCGCCTCCACCTGGTGCCACCGCTCGCCGTCGGTCGTCAGGACCCGCACCTCCCCTGCCCAGGGCGCGTCGGCGTCGATCGCGCCGCGGATGGCGGCGCCCACGCCCTCGTCCGGGAACGCCGCGTCGATCTGCGGCGCGTCGCCGAGGGCGCGCAGGGCCGCGGGGTTGTGGAAGAGCACCGTGCCTTCGCGATCGACGACGCTGACCAGCACCGTCGAGTGGCGGACCGCCTCCACGCCGCGCACCATCGAGGCGTCGGCGCCGGGCCGCCGCGGGAGCGCCTGGAACAGGATGGCGAGCCGCCCGTCGTCGAGGCGGATCCCCTGGCCGTGGAGGGTGACGGTCTCGGGCGTCCCGCGCGGGTAGAGGGTCCAGTCCTCCACGACCGTGCCGCCGTCCGCGAGCACGCGGACGTAGCCGTCGAGCCGCGCGCGGACGGCCGGGGACAGGTCCGAGAGGTCGCGGGCGAGCAGCTCGGCGCGCTCCGTCGCGCGCCAGAACGGGACGGCCTTGGCGTTGGCCCAGGGGAAGCGGTAGCGGTCGTGGTCGTAGACCCAGGTCGGCAGGATCGACAGCTCGAGGGCCGACAGGCGCTGGTCGAGGGACGTCATTTCGGAGCGGCACGTCATACGACGCCCTCGACCGCCCTGCACGCAACTATCTGCGCTGCGTCACTGGTGCGGCTGGTTCACGTAGGGGTCGCTCCCCGCCTCCGCGTAGCCCGCCACGGACTCGGGGCTCGAGTCGACGGCCAGCTTGCAAGCGCTCCTGAGGGTCACGTTCGAGTTGTAGAACTGCACCGCCTTGATGTCGGGATACTGCTTCAGGGCGTCGACGACGCCGCGCATCCACGCGCCCTTGCGGTCCGGGTCTGCCGGGTCCTCGTGGCTGGAGAACTCGCTGATGATGTACGGTTTTTCGCCGTGCCATGCCCGCTGCGCGGGCTCGTGCATCCACGCGTAGTGACTCCCGAAGGTGGTCGCGGGGTCCTTCCATCCCCCGCCGTTGCATACGTAGAAATTGTAGGGGTCGTATCCGAGCCAGTCGATGTAGCTGTCTCCGGGGTAGAGGGCGGGGAGCCGGGCGCGCGTGCCGCTCCAGCCCATCGGGGTCCATACCCACACGACGTTGGTCGCGCCCGCCTCGCGGAACATGTCGACGATGCGCCGGTAGGCGCGGACGTAGTCGGCGTCCGGGCCGTCCGCCGCGTGGACATCGACGTTGTCCATCTCGTGATCGAACGAGATCATGAGCTTGCCGGGCGCGTTCCTGGCGCGCTCCGCGGCCGCCCGGATCACGGCGTCTTGCGAGCCGTTCGCGATCTCGGTCCACGTGACGTTCGTGCCCCCCGAGTAGCGGCGCGACTCCCACGACAGGTGGAGGATGTATCCTTCCCTCATCTGCGCCGTCTCGTACCTGTCCGGGAAGACGCCGTTATCGGCGGTGCCCCAGTCGTGGTAGCGGTACACGATGTCGAGCTTGCGGCCGGCCTTTCCCTCGAAGTCCTTGATCGCGGCGCCCCAGTCCCAGCCGTAGTTCTTCGCCGAGTTGTACGCGCCCCACCAGGCGCCGTTCCGAGGCACGAGCTTGTCTGACACGACGGGCTCGCCGTCGGTGGATGAGCCGCCGTCCGCGGTCGGCGTGCCGCCGTCCGCGATCGTGCCGGCGTCCGCGGGCGTGACGTCGATCCACACGATGGAGGACACGAGCGACCCCTGGCCTGCCGAGTTCTCGAAGACGAGCTCGGTCCGGAGCTGGTCGCCGTTCCTCACCTTGAGGCCGCTGAACGTGTCCCTCAGGTTCTGCTGCATCGCGCGGAGCGCGCGCGCCGGGCCGGAGCCGACCAGGGTATCGCCGTCGTAGAGGTTGACGCGCACGGTCCCGGCGCCGCCGTCGATCGTCCAGGCCTGGTAGTTGACGACGACCTGGGTCGTGCCGCCCGCCGGAGCGCCCGAGTAGCCGAGCGTCAGCGACGCCTTCGCGGACCCGGGTGAGCTCCGCGCGAACGTGCTGCCGCCGTCGCTCTCCACGAACGAGGTGCCGTCGTCGACCAGCGCGTAGATGGGCGCCGTGCCGCCGCCACCCCAGATCTTCGTGAGCGCGACGTCGCTCGTCGGCTTCAGGCTCACCGCGGCCGCGGCGGCGGACGCCTGCTGATCCATCGGTTCCGAGCCGGCGAGCTCTCCGGAGCCGCAGGCGGCGAGAAGCACGGGGACGGCGCACAGGAGGATTCGTTGACCGGTCAAGGTGAAGCGAGAACGAGAAGTCATCATGGGATGATAAAAAGCACGTGTGAATCGAAGATCAAGATATTGAGCGAATTTCGCAGCTTCTTCAGCGACGCTGCACGCGCGCGCCTCGACATGACACCTTGTGAGACGTCGCGTTCAGCGTCGATCACCGCGCATCCGCCGCGCAAACCGGGGATTCCACGGAGCGCGCCGCGCAACACGCGCACTGGACTGTTAAGTAATGTGATGTCCTGGAGAAGAGTTGTAACGCGCCGCCGCCTGCCCCCGGCGGGCGCACAGGGCCTCTCCTCGCCCACCGCCCGCGGTCCGTCGCCGGGCGTCGTGATCGCCCGATCAGCGGGTGATCTGCCAGAGCAGCTCGAGCAGCTCTTCCACGACGAGGCGCCGGTTCTCCCAGGTCGACGCGGGCGCCACGGCGCTCGCGCGCCTCGCCGCGTCCCTTGTGAGCTCTGCCTGGCGGCGCGCGCGCTCCGCCTCCTCGGTCTGCTGCTGTCGCGCCCTCGCGGCGCCGCCCGACGCGACGAAGGAGAGGAGCTGCGGGAGCTCGCCCCGGTCGAACCAGGTGCCGTGTTCCCTGCAGATGTCGACGATGATGCCGCTCTTGCCGGCGAAGTTCTTGCGGTTCATCGGCTGGCGGCAGGCCGGGCAGCGGACGTAGCGCACGCGGACGTCGACGTGCTCCGGGCGCCGCGGCGGCCTCGGCGCGCTGCTGCCGTAGCTCTCACGTCGCTCCAGGAGGTCGCGCAGGAGCGCGTGGTCGACGAGCTGGCCGCCGCATCGGCCGCAGTCGCGCAGCAGGCCAGTCGCGGCGTGGAAGGCTGAAAAGGGCTCATCGCAGCTGGAGCAGCGGAGCGCGTCGGGCTCCGCGATCGGCTCCAGGCCGAGCTCGTGCCCGCAGCCGTCGCAGCGCTCCGCGTCAGGCACGTTGAGCTGGTAGCAGCCGCCGCAGCGCAGGGTGGCGAGCGGGCCAGCGCACCCGGGATAACAGCGCCCCTGCGCGTCGACGAAGAGACCGCAGCGCGGACACGTGGTGCGGCCGGCGTCCATCCCGTGATTCTAGAAGAACGCCGCGCGTCCGAGAAGCGGCGCGGCGGGCGCGCTCGGGCAGGGCGCCGGCGTGGCCTTCGGGTCGTTGGCGCGGCGCGGCGTCAGCGCAGCGTCAGCGCACTCGCGCGGGGCGCGCCGCGGGGTTGGAGCTCCGGGGGCGGACGGCCGGCGGCGTGCTGGAGCGGCGCCCGAGCTTGCGCAGCTCGCCGCGGAGATAGCCCATCGCGACCTCCTCGTCGTGGAACACGAACACGTTGTCGTTGTTCTCCTCACGCAGGAGCCGGTTCACCTGCAGGGCGCCGACAGCGGTCCGCACCAGGATGGCGACGCAGGCGAACTCCTGGACGAGCATGCTGCGGGTGCGCATCGTCGCGGCCTCGAAGGCCGGGTCGTTGTTCATCGGGGGCTGGCGGAGGTCGATCAGGTGGCCGAGGCTCGCGCGGTCGAGCGACTCGTAGATCGTGAGCGCCTCGGTGTGGACCCGGATGAAATCGTCGGGCGACGGATACGGGACCTCGGAACGCGTGCTCCGGACGAGCGCGAGGTCCTCCTGCAGGATGACCGTCAGGTGCTCGTTCTGAAGCAGGACCGACATGCCCAGAACAGGATAGCGAGCCGGCGGCGAGCTGGCACTGAAAAGCGCTGCGATTTCGAAGACGTGGCGGCGTTGTCGCGTCGGGAGTGACCGGAGCGGCCCCCGGCGATCCCCGACGGGCCGATAGCCGGCTGCGAGGCGTTCTCGTTGCCCGCCGGCGGTGTCGGGGACTACGCTGCCACACCGTGGTCAAGCTGAAGCGCCTCAAGATCCACCGCTACCGCAATGTGGAGCCATGCGAGCTCATCTTTAGCGACCGCCGTAACGTCCTGCTCGGCCCGAACGGCGCGGGCAAGACGACGCTGCTCTCGCTGATCTCGAAGATCCTCCGGACGAGCCTGACCGACCCTGGCGACCCGTTCTCGATCGAGCTCGAGCTGACGTTCCCGCAGGGATCGCTGAGCGGGACGATCGCGAGCCGGGAGCCAGAGGCCAGGCCGGCGGAGCTCTTGCAGCTGCCGCCGATGGCTCGCGCGGGACGCGAGGGGGCGTATGCAGCCCTCGAGATACCGGATTTTCATCTTGATCTGTATATATCGGACCTTCAGACGACAGTATCGATCCGCCGCTTGAAAGATCAGATTGCTATCGAGGGGGCAGATCTTGACAAAGAATGGCCGGTACGCGTTGCAGAAGGCCCCATGGGACTTCTCCACACAATTTCGACCCTTGTGACCGTGGCATCCAAGATGCGCGTCCACATCAACCTTTGGGCCGACCTCAGGAGCGCCTGCCGCTTTGACGAATCGCTAGATACGTTTCGCGCACTCACAGCAAGATCAGATGACGCCGACATCTCGAAGGATGGCCTTCGGCCGCGCATTCGCCTCTATCGATTCAGAGACAGACTACAATCCGCACCAATTTCAGCCATCAACCCTGACCATGGAATCGTCCCGAAAGGAATCCTAGACATCATGAAGCTCGGATTGCCCGAGGGAGCAACCGACTATTCCATGGATGACAACGACATCACTTTTCTCTCGGAGGTGGTACGCCTACTCGGCCTGCGTTCCGCCATCGCAAAAATCGAGCTCATCGACAAGGTCGTGGCAGGAGGAGACCCGCCGGCAGAGCACTTCGACTTTGGCAACCTCAAGTTCTGGTTCACCCGCCGCGACGGATCGATCTTCCAGGACCAGCAGCTGAGCTACGGCCAGAAGCGCCTGCTCGCGTTCCTCTACTACCTCGACGCGAACCCCAGCTTCGTCATCGCCGACGAGCTCGTGAACGGCCTCCACCATGCGTGGATCGAGGAGTGCATGAACGCCATCGGCGATCGACAGGCGTTCCTCACCAGCCAGAACCCGCTCCTGCTCGACTATCTGTCCTTCGAGTCCGCCGAGCAGGTCAAGGAGAGCTTCATCCTCTGCCGCAACCAAGCCGATGGCGACCGCGAGCGGATGATCTGGCGGAACATGACCGACGACGAGGCCGACATGTTCTACCGCGCCTACCAGGTCGGCATTGAACACGTCGGCGAGATCCTGCGGACGCGAGGGCTCTGGTGAGCGTCGCCCGGTGCTCGCTCCTGGTGCTCAGCGAGGATTCAGCCGAGGGCGCGCACGAGACGCTGGTCGCGCTGGCGAAGAACATCTTCCGCCTCGTCGACAGCAGCTACGACTGGCAACGGGTCCGATTCGAGCCACCCGAGGGCGAGGGCGTGCGCAAGGCCCTCCGCGGTAATCTCTGGAAGAGCCGGGAGCCGCGGGACTACCGCGCTCGCCTCGATTTGATCGGGTACATCGCCACGAAGCTCCTCGAGGGCGACCGCGCCTTCGTGCTCTACCACATCGACGGCGACCGCCCCTGGACGGAGCGCGAGGCGAGCGAGAACGTCGCGAAGTTCCGCAGCTTCATCGAGACCGATGTGCGCCAGTTCGTCGAGCATCGTCGCCTACAGGGCGGTCGCGCCTCAGCCGGCGAACTGGCGCTGTCGCAGCTCCTCCTCCTCGTGCCCTACTACAGCATCGAAGCCTGGCTCTTCCAGAACACGCGCGCCGGAGCTCGGTTCTGCGCGGAGAACGCGGCGTGCCGGGGCAAGCACGTCCCCCTGTTCCAGGCGTGGGCGAACGACCGAGGAGCGCTGGATGAGGTCGTGAAGCCCAAGAACCAGGTCTGCTTCAAGGGCAGCCACAACCGCCAGCTCGCCGAGGGCCTCGACGTTGAGGCCGTCTACTACGCCGGAAAATCCCTCCACCACGCGGTGGAGTCGCTCCACCAGAACGCCGCGCTCCTCGCCGCCCTCGCCGCCACCCGCCCGCCAGCCTGACGCGGCCGCGCGCCCCCGGCCCCCCCGGCCCCCCGGGCCGCCCACCTCACTCGAACCGCAGCGCCTCCACCGGATCGAGCCGCGCCGCGCGCCGCGCCGGGCCCACGCCGAACGTGATCCCGATGAGGATCGACACCCCGAGCGCCAGCCCGACGGCGTACGGCGGCACGATGGTCGCCCACTCCCCGAACCGCGACAGCAGCACCGCCGCCCCATACCCGAGGCCCACGCCGGCCACGCCGCCCGCGAGCGACACGACCACGGCCTCGACAAGGAACTGCCGCAGGATGTCCCGGCGGCGCGCCCCCACCGCCATGCGCACGCCGATCTCGCGGGTTCGCTCCCGGACCGACACCAGCATGATGTTCATGATCCCGATGCCACCGACGATCAGCGACACCGCCGCCACGCTGCCGAGCAGCGTCGTGAAGGTGCCCGTGATCTGCCCCATCGTCGCGAGCATCTCGGCCTGAGACCGCACCTCGAAGTCGCTCGCCTGATCCGGCCGCAGCCGGTGCCGCAGGCGCAGGAGCTGCTCGAGCTGCGCGATCACCACGTCGGACCGATCCTCGCTCGCGAGCTGGAGCGAGATCGTCGACAGGTGGTCCTGCCCGAACAGCACCGACCGGTGCGTCGACAGCGGCACGAACACCCCGTCGTCCGGCGAGCCCATGCCGGAGCCCTTCTCCGCGAGCACCCCGACCACCCGGAACGCGCTCCCGTTGATCTGGAGCCGCGTGCCGAGCGGCGAGGCGCCGGGGTAGAGCTGCCGCGCGACGTTCGCGCCGAGGATGACCACGCGCGAGCGCTGCTGCTCGTCGAGGTCGGAGAACGGGACGCCGCTCCCCATCGCGAGCGAGCGGACCTCCAGGTACGCCGGCGTGATCCCGGTGACCGAGGCGTTCAGGTTGCTCGCCATGTACCGGAGCTGCGCGCTGCCGCTCCGCTCCGGCGCGACGGCGGCCACGCCGTCGAGCCCCCGCAGCGCCTCGGCGTCGTCCTCGGTCAGCGTCTTGACGGTGCCGGAGCGGACCCCGCTCGCCGACGCCGATCCCGGGCGCACCATCAGCAGGTTCGCGCCGAGCGACCGGATCCGCCCCTCGACGCTGCTGCGCGCGCCCTCCCCGATGCCGAGCACCGCGACGACCGCGGCCGTCCCGATGATCATCCCGAGCATCGTGAGCAGCGTGCGCAGTCGGTTCGAGGCGAGCGAGCGCCACGCGCTCTTCGCGGTCTCCTTGATCAGCATGCGCCCTCCATCTCGCTCGCGTGGAACGCCGCCACAACGGCGCCCGCCGGGCCGTCGGCCACGATGCGCCCGTCCTTCATGTGGATGGCGCGCGCGAGCGACCGCGCCACGCCGAGATCGTGGGTCACCATCACGAGCGTCGTCCCGTCCGCGTTCAGCGACAGCAGCAGCTCCAGCACGTCGCGCCCCGTCCGGCTGTCGAGCGCGCCCGTGGGCTCGTCGCACAGGAGGATCGACGGCCGCGTCACGATCGCCCGCGCGATCGCGACGCGCTGCCGCTGCCCGCCCGAGAGCTCGGACGGCAGGTGCCGCGCGCGCGCCGCGAGCCCCACGCGCGCGAGCGCGCTCTCGGCCAGGGCGCGGCTGTCCTTCACCGCCCCGTAGAGGAGCGGCAGCTCGACGTTCTCCGCCGCCGTCATCCGCGGCAGCAGGTTGAAGCTCTGGAACACGAACCCGATGTGCTTGTTCCTGAGCCCCGCGAGCTCGTCGTCGTCGAGCTCCGCGACGTCGCGCCCCCCGAGCCGGTACGTGCCCTCCGTCGGCCGATCGAGGCAGCCGAGGATGTTCAGGAGGCTCGACTTCCCGCACCCCGACGGCCCGATGATCGCCACCGACTCGCCGCGGCGCACCGCGAAGCCGATCCGGTCGACCGCCCGCACCGCGAGGTCCGCGCGGTCGGCGTGGTACACCTTGGAGAGACCCTCGACGAAGACCGGGACGTCCATCTCAACGGCCTCCCGAGCGGCCCATGCCCATGCCCATCCCGCGCATCGGGTTCTGCCCGCCGCCCTGCCGCTGCCCCTGCCCCTGCCCCTGCGGGGGGGCCGCGGCGGGCGCGCTCGCGAGGACGTCGTCGCCCTCGCTCAGCCCCTCGACGACGACCATCTGCGTGCCGTCCGTCGCCCCGGTCTTGATCGGCCGCTCCTCGCCGTTCGCGAGCCGCACGAACCGCCGCTTGCCCGCCGACTGCACGGCCAGGAGCGGCACCAGCAGCACGTCCTTCTGCTCCGCTGTCACGATCTCCACGTCCGCGCTCATCCCCGACCGGAGCAGCGACGCCTCCTTGTCGTTGACGACGATCTCGACGTCGAACGTCACCACGCTCGAGGTCTCCTTGCCGAGCGGGCTCACGCGGTCGACGACGCCCTGGAACACCCGGTCCCCGTAGGCGTCGACGCGGATCTCGACGCGCTGCCCCGGGGCCACGCGGCCGATCTGCGCCTCGTCGATCGCGCCGACGATGCGCAGGTTCGACAGATCGGCGAGCGTCATCACGGCGCTGCCGCCGCTCACGTTCGTGAGCGCCGACGAGACGAGCGTCCCCACCTCCACGGCCACGTCGAGCACCGTGCCGGCGATCGGCGCGTAGATCTGCATCTCCTTCAGGCGCGTCTCGGCGTCCTGCACCGCGATCTCGGCCGTCTTGAGCTGCGCCTGGGCCGCGTTCACCTGCGCGCGCCGCAGCGTCATGTTCGCGCCCGCGACCTTCGTCGAGTGCGCCGCCGAGCGGGCGGCGTCGGTCGACCCGAGGCCCATCTCGGCGCTCTTCTCGGCGATCCCCTGGCTCACCTCGTTGTTCTTGCGCTCGAGATCGGCGACCGCGAGCGACGCCTGCGCCGCGGCGAGGTCGGCCTTCACGCGGTCGCGCGCCACGCGCGCCGCGGAGAGGTCGCGCTCCGCGTCCGTCGGGTCGAGCTTGACGAGGAGCTGGCCGACCTCGACGTGGTCGCCCTCCTTCACGAGCACCTCGATGACCTGGCCCGCGGCGCGCGACTTCACCTCGACCTGGACGTCGGGCTCGATCTTCCCGGACGCCGCGGCGGTCTCGGTCAGGCTCCCCTTGCGGATCTCGACGGTGGGGCCGGCCGGCGCCTGCGAGGGGGTCTGGTACCAGGCATACCCGCCGATCGCGAACGTCGCGATGGCCGCCGCGGCCACGCCGGACATCAGGTAGCGCTTCTTGTTCCTGTTCATGACGACCTCCTGGAGAGCACCGAAGCGAAGCGATCGAGGAGCGCGCCCGTGGCGTGCTCGAGCTGGAACCGCGACGTGAGCTCTGTCACCGCGGCCCGCAGCTTGCGGAGCTCCGCCTCGCGCAGCGTCTGCTCCGCCTTCACCACGTCCGCCGACGTCGACGTCCCGAGCTTGAGCCGCTGCCGCTCCGCCTCGGCCAGCTCGTTGGCGAGGCGGGCCGTCTCCGTCGCGATCGCGACCTGATCGGCGGCGGCCTCGAGGCTCACCCGCAGCGAGGTGATCTCGGCCGTGATCGCGTCGGCGCGCGCCCTGTAGCGGGCCTCCGCGGCGGCGAGCTGCGTGCGCGCGCGCGCCGCGTCGGCCGACGCCCGCCCCCCGCCGAACGGCAGCTCGAGGTCGAGCCCGCCCAGCACGCTGAACGCCGGCCGCCCGCCCGGGAGCGCGAGCCCCGACAGGCCGTCGTCGGCCCACAGGGTGCCCACCGACGCGGTCGTGAACACGTCGAGGCGGACCTGGTCCGCGTCCTCCGCGGCGCCCACGCGCGCGCGCAGCGCCTCGAGGTCGGCGCGCATCGCGGCGAGCTCCTGGGACCGCTCGCTGGCCGCCTTCACGAGCGCGGCGGCGGGCGGGAGCGCCCCGAGCGACGGCGGCGCGCCGGTCGCGGCGAGCGACGCCGCGCGCGCCGGATCCATGCCGAGCGCGCGCCCGAGCGCGATCGCCCGCGCCGAGCGCGCCGCGCGGGCCTGCGACAGCGCGTCGGCGATCGACCCGGCCGACGTCGAGAACTGCAGGACGTCGACGCGCGTGCCGGTGCCGAGCGTCTCGGCGCGGGCCCTCGCGTCGGCGAGCTGCCGCTGCGCGGCGGCGAGCGCCTGCTCCTGCACGCCGATCGCCTGCTCCGCGTACCAGAGCTCCCAGTACGCATCGAGCACGTCGAGCGCCGTCTGGCTCGCCGCGAGCTCGCGCTCCCGCTCCACGGCGACCGCCGACGCCTCCGCCTGCACGATCGGCGCGAGGACGGCGTCGGTCCCGGCGCCGCGGAGGAGCGGCTGCCGCGCGGACACGTACGCCTCCGCCCTGTAGGTCGGCCCGGCGATCGCGCCGTCGAGCGCCCTCCTGTCGTCGCTCTGCCACCCCGAGTCCGCCGACGCGCCCACCTCGAGGCCCGTGCCGATGTCGGTCGTGTACCGGAGCGCCGCGTTCGCCGCGACGGACGTGCTGTCCGAGCGCGCGAGGCCGGCGCCGCCGCCCCGGAAGGCCTCGGTGTACTGTCCTGTCACCGAGGCGGAGAGCGTGGGCCTGCGGGCGCCTTGCTCGGCGGCCACGGCCTGGCGCGCGGCGGTGGCCTCGAGCAGGGCCGCGCGGAGGCTCGGGTTCTGGGAGGCCGCGCGGCCGACCGCCTGTTCGGCGGTGAGCGTCTCGGCGCGCGCCGCGCTGCTCAGCGAGCACGCGGCGATCACGGCGAGGGACGCCAGCCACGGCCGGGGAACGGAGCGAGAGAGCGTCATGCGCCGAAAGCTAGAGGCCAGTGTCTCAAGAGGTGTCCGGTTCGTGTAAAGATTCGTCAAGAGCCTTTTGACCAGGCCTTACACGGCGCCGCGCGGGCCGCGCTACAGTCCCCGACATGGCCGATCCGCCCCAGATCCTGGTCATCGACGACGACGCTGAGCTCTGCGAGCTCCTGGCCGAGCTCCTCGGTCAGGAGGGCTATTCGGTCGAGAGCGCGCGCGACGCGATCTCCGGCCTAGCGCGCGCGCAGGAGAAGGCGTTCACGCTGGTGGTGCTCGACGTGATGCTGCCCGGGCTCAACGGCTTCGAGGTCCTCACGCGCCTGCGGCAGAGCTCCAGGGTCCCTGTGCTGATGCTCACCGCGCGGGGCGAGGACGTCGACCGCATCGTCGGCCTCGAGATGGGGGCCGACGACTACCTGCCGAAGCCGTTCAACCCGCGCGAGCTCGTCGCCCGGGTGCGCGCGCTCCACCGGCGGGCATCCCACGTGGGCCACGCTGGCGCGCCGGGCGCGGCGGCGCCGGGCCCCGCGGAGGCGCAGCAGCTCCTCACGGTCGACGACCTCGAGGTGGCGCCTGCGGCGCGGCGCGTCCGCGTCCGCGGCGAGGAGATCAAGCTCACGACGGCCGAGTACGACCTGCTCGAGGTCCTGGTCCGGCAGGCGGGGACGGTGGTCTCGCGCGAGGAGCTCGCGCGGCGGGTCCTCGGCCGCCGCCTCGCGGCGTACGACCGCGGCATCGACATGCACGTCTCGAACCTCCGGCGCAAGCTCGGCCCCGGCCCGGGCGGCGTCGAGCGCATCAAGACGGTCCGCAACGCGGGCTACATCCTGGCCCGGGAGCGCGCGTGAAGAGCCTCTTCCTGCGGCTGCTTGTCTCGCTGTGGATCGCGATGGCGCTCCTCGTCGGCCTGTTCGCGGTGATCCATGGCTGGGCGTTCTCCGCCGAGTCGAGCTCGCTGCGCCGCCGCCTGAGCACGCGCTCGATCGAGCTCCGGGCCGAGAGCGCGATCGTCTGCGCGCGGGACGGGCTCCCCGGCTGCGAGCAGCGCCTCGCGCCGCTCGATCCGCGCGATCCGCGCGTCGCGGTCTACCGCTCCGGCGCGCTCGTGGCCGGCGAGCCGGTCGAGGGCGCGGCGGGCGTCGAGGAGCGGGCGCGGCGCTCGGCCGAGGGCATCGCCGTCGAGATCGACGACCGGGAGCTCGTCGCTGTCGTGCTGCGCCGCGACCCGGCGCTCGTCGCCGTCGCGACGGGCCCGGTCCGGTCGCCGTGGATGTTCTTCATCGTGCCGGAGACGTTGCCGCTCCGGCTGCTCGCGATCGTCGTCGTCACCGGGCTCGTCGCGGTGGTCCTCGCGCGGTACCTGTCGCGGCCGGTCCGCGTCCTGCGGGGCGCCACGCAGCGGATGGCGGCGGGCGATCTCTCGGTCCGGGTCTCGCAGCAGCTCGCGGGCGCCGACGGCGAGACGGTGGCGCTCGGTCGCGACATGGACCGGATGGCGGAGCGCATCGACGAGCTGCTCGAGACGCAGCGCCGGCTGCTCCGCGACGTCTCGCACGAGCTCCGGTCGCCGCTCGCGCGGCTCAACATCGCGCTCGAGCTCGTCCGCCGCCGCTCGCCGCCGGACGTGGAGCCGGCGTTCGACCGGATCGAGCGCGAGACGGAGCGGCTCAACGGCATGATCGGCGAGCTGCTCACGCTGAGCCGGCTGGAGTCGGGCCGGGGCATGGAGCGCACCGAGCGGGTCGACCTGACGGCGCTGGTGGAGCAGCTCGTGGAGGACGCCGCGTTCGAGGCCGAGCGGCAGGGGTGCTCGGTCGAGCTGGGCGCGCGCGACGCGTGCTCGCTGGACGGCAACGGCGAGCTGCTCCGGCGCGCGATCGAGAACGTGGTGCGCAACGCGGTGCGGTTCACCGAGGCGGGCACCGCGGTCCGGGTCGACCTCGAGTGCGCCGGCGGCCTCGCCGAGCTGCGCGTGCGCGACCGCGGGCCGGGCGTCCCGGAGGCGGCGCTCGGGGACATCTTCAGGCCGTTCTACCGGGTCGACGACCACCGGGCGCGCGGCGCCGGCGGCACGGGGATCGGGCTGGCGATCACGCAGCGCGCGGTGCTGCTGCACGGCGGCGAGATCGAGGCGAGGAACGCGGAGGACGGCGGGCTCGTCGTGGCGCTGAAGCTGCCGGTGGTGGCGGGGGGCTGAGCCGAACGCGGGGCTTCCGTTCCGAGGCCGTCGGTCTCGATCTCCAATCGACCCGCCCCCCTCCCGGGCCGTCTCCGCCACGTCGCGACCTCTCCGCGCCGCCTCTCGAGGCCGCACATCTCGGTCCCGCATCGCCCCGCCCCCCTCCCGGGCCGCCCCCGTCACGTCGCGACCTCTCCGTGCCCCCTCTCGAGGTCGCCCTCCTCGGTCCCTGATCCATCCCGCCCCCTTCCCGAGGCAGCTCCGCCACGTCGGGACCTCGCCGCGCCAGCCTCCAGGCCGCCCGTCTCGATCTCGGATCGACCTGCACCCCCTCCCGAGGCCGTTCCGGCACGTCACGACCTCTCCGTGCCCGCCCTCGACACCGACGCCGCTGTTCATGAACGCTCCACCACGCCTGCAAGAGTTCAACTCACGCGCCGGTGCCGCACGAAACCCACACCGCACCAGGGTTGACGCAAAGCAAAACAGGACTTCCCTTACCCGCTCACCCGCAATGCCTCCTCTGGCATTGCCCGCATCACCCCATCCGGAGGTGTCTCTCATGTTGAAGCATCTGAATCTCGACGAGATGGTCGCGCTCCTCTCCCCGTGGGTCGAGGATCCGAAGCAGCGCAAGGTATTCCTGTCGATCCATGAGATCGCGGCGCTCCACCCGAGGGTCGTGGAGGCCCATGAGGCGGTGCTCGCGGTTCAGCCGAGCAGCGGCGGGGCATCGTCGAAGATGCGCGCGCTCATCGCCAAGAGCAACGAGGTCGACCGGTGTCACGATCACCTCGCCCGGGCCGTCTCGTACGGTATCGACGCGCACCGCGAGCTCTGCCTCGCCGAGGAGCCGGCGGACGCCGCCGGCGCCGCGCGGTGCGAGCTCGTCCAGAAGAAGCTCTTCCCGGGCGGCCTCTCCATCCTCAACGCCTCGCCGCTCGCCGAGGCGGGCAACACCACGCGCATCGCGCGCCTCCTCGAGGAGGAGCCCGAGATCGCCGGCTTTCTCCGATCCGTCCCCGCCCGCGGCAAGGCGTCGCTGCTCGACGTCGTGAAGCGGTGGCTCACCACGGGCCGGGAGCTCCAGGCGATCGAGCGGGCCCGCACGGAGCTCGAGGCGACCGAGACAACCACGCCCGTCAGCAAGACAACCATCCAGTCCGCGCGCAGCCAGTGGTTCAAGATCGTGTCGCTCGTGCTCTCCAACCTCGAGATGTCCCGCGCCCCGGCGCGCGACGTCGAGATCATCCGCGGGCCCGTGCTCCGCGCCTCGGGTCGCGCGGGCAAGCGCTACGTGAGCAGCAAGCCCGAGGAGGCTCCGGCAGAGGAGGATACGCCGGAGGAAGAGGCGGACAGCCCCGCTTCCGGGCCGGGTGAAGCCGAGCCCAGCGAGGAGGACGACGAGACCGACGTGTCCTGAGCGCCTCCCCGGAACCCTGGCCTCGCGGGGCGAACCGCGGTAGGAGGGCGCCATGCTCAAGCACAACAGCTACTTCAACGGCGGCGTCCAGAGCCTCGGCTTCGAGCGCCACGGGCGCCGGCAGACGATGGGTGTCATCGACACCGGCGAGTTCCACTTCTCGACCGAATCGCCGGAGCGGATGACCGTCGTCGCAGGCGAGCTCGCGATCCGCTTCGACGGCACGCAGGAGTGGCGCGTCTACCCGGCGGGGACGTCGTTCGAGGTGGCGGGCAAGAGCGGCTTCGACGTCAAGGCCACGCAGCCTGCCGGGTATTTCTGCGAGTTCCTCTGAGCCGGCCCGCGCGGCGCCGCGCGCCTCCCGCGGCGCTTCTATCCGCCTCCCCGGCGCCCCGCCCTCCCCCCGCCTCGCGCCCTGACGGCTCCAGGCGGCCTGCATCACCCGATCAACAGCGCAGGTAGCTTCGCGAGGTCGTCGAGCTCCGGCGCGCGGCCTCGCAGCCCGTACTCGTCCGGATCGCCCGCACGGTTCACGCGGATGGCGCGGTATCCGCAGGCGAGCGCTCCCTGCGTATCCCACGCGTTGGCGGAGATGAAGGCCATCGAAGCAGCGGCGTACCCGAACCGGCGCTCGGGCAAGCGGTAGACGAGCGGGTGCGGCTTGAAGACGCCGATCGCCTCCACGCTCAGCACGTCGTCGAGCAGATCCGCGATGCCCGCGGCGGCGACCGCGGCTGCCAGCATGCCGGGCTCGCCGTTGGACAGGATCGCGGTCGCGAGGCCGCGGGCGCGCAGCGCGCCCAGCACGGCCGGCACCTCCCCATACGCGGGGCAGACCCGGTACGCGTCGAGCAGCGCCGCGCGGAGGCCGAGATCGGAGAGGCCGTGCCTCGCAGAGACCCAGTCGAGCGCGTCCTCCGTGCACCGCCAGAAGTCGCGGTGATGGGGAGGCCCCGTCAGGCTGCGCACCCAGGTGTACTCGAGCTGCTTCGCCCGCCAGTCCACCGAGAACCGGCGCCAGTGCGGACCGATGCGCTCGGACTGCGCCATGACGGGGGCGTGCACGTCGAGCAACGTGCCATAGGCGTCGAAGATGGCGGCTCGGATGTCCGACATGTCCTGGTGACCTTCCTGGCTTCTGGAACGGTGTCAGGAGAAAGCGAGAACCGCCAGAGATCCACAGAGAGAGTTCAACGCAAAGGCGCAGAGAGAGAGTTCAACGCAAAGGCGCAAAGGCGCAAAGGCGCAAAAAAAAAAAGAAAAGAACAACGTTGTGCATTCCTGCACTCTTGCATTTTTGCGTCTTTGCGCCTTTGCGCCTTTGCGCCTTTGCGTTGAGCTCTCCCTCCGCTCGCGAGGCAGCGCCCTGGCAGGGTCTCTGCCCCGCGGTACTAGCATGCCCGATCCCGCCGCTCCGGTCCCGCCGCGCCGGGCGCCGGCCTAGGCTCCCAGCCACCGCCGCTCGAGCTCGAGCGTCGCCACGTTGTCCGGCACGTTGCCAAGGAACTTCCCGCGCCACACCGGGTCGCCGATCTTCCTCGCCCGGTCGAGCAGGCGCTCCCGCGCCGAGGCGATCGCCATGGTCGCCTCCCGCCGGTGGCCGCACGCGGAGAGCGCCTCGGCGTGCGCGAGGCGCACCAGCGACTCGCCCATCTCGGCGCCCACCGACTCGAGCAGGCAGTACGCCTCGGTCGTCGCGGCGAGCGCGTCCACCGCCTGCCCCGCGTCGAGCAGCGTCCGCCCGAGGACCGCGTAGGCGAAGGCGCGGAGCGGCGGCGCGCCGTACAGGATCGCGACCGCGGCGCGCGCCTCGCGCTCGGCGCCCGCGAGGTCGCCCGACAGGATCAGGATCCTCGCGAGGCAGGTCCGCGCCGCGCCCTCCATGCGCACGTCGCCGAGGCGCTGCGACGTCGCGATCGCCTCCTCCTCCGTCCGCCGCGCCTCCTCGATGAGGCCCTGCCGCGCGAGCACCGGACCCAGGTTGAGCAGCGCCCCGAGCCGCGCGTCCAGGAGCCCCATCCGCTCGGCGTCCGCCAGCGACGCGCGCAGCGCCGCCTCGGCGCCCTCGAACTCGCCGAGCTCCGCGGTGCAGGAGCCCAGGTTGTTCCGCGCCCAGCAGGCGTTGCGCCGATCCCCGGCCTGCTCGAACGCCGCGAGCGCCGCCTCGAAGCCCGCGAGGCTCGCGCCGGGGTCGCCGTCAGCCATCGCCCGGTACGCGCGCGCCTCGTGCAGCCGCGCCAGCACCTCGACCTCCTGCTGCGTCTCCTCGGCGTCCTGCTCGATCGCGTCGAGCAGCTCGTCAGCGAGCCGGTACCGCCCGCCGAAGACGAGGCGCCCGGCCCCCGCGCACAGGCAGACGCTGCGCGCGGGCCGCGCCGACCGCCGCGGCTCGGTGCTCTGCGCCACGCCCACGAGGCGCTCGACCTGGTCGTGGTTGCCCCGCTTCGAGGCCGCCAGGATCATCTGCGTGAGCGCCGAGAACCACGACGCCGACCCGGGCGAGAGCCGCTCCAGCGCCTCCATCCCCCGGCGCTCCGCCAGCGCGAACTCGCCGCGCCAGAGGTGCGCCTCCGCCTGGCAGAGCCGCAGCGCCCCGGCCGTCGTCTTCGAGGCCCCGCGCGCGATGCCGCGCTCCACGCGCTCGATCGCCGCGGCGAGATCGCTCCCGAGCAGCGCCTGCTCGGCCGCGCGCAGCGTCCACGTCGCCGCCCGCGCCGGCTCGCCGCCGCGCTCGAAGTGCTCGGCCAGCGCCATCGGCTCCGCCGCTCCCGCGCGCTCCAGCCACTCGCCCGCGAGCCGGTGGCCGAGGCGGCGGTCGTGATCGGTCAGCATCCCGTACGCCGCCTCGCGCACGAGCGCGTGCCGGAACCGGTACTCGACCGCCTCCGACGCGCCCTCCGCCGCGCACCGCACGACGAGCTCCCGCGCCTCGAGCTCGGCGAGCAGCGGGTCGACCTCCGCCCGGCCGACCAGCGCGGCGACCCCGCCCCGCGGGAAGCGCTCGCCGAAGATCGCCCCGGCGCGCAGCACGCGGCGCGCCCCGACGTCGAGCGCGTCGAGCTCCGCCTGCACCATCGCCAGCACCGTCTCCGGCAGGTCGGCCCCCTTGCCGGCCGCCGCCGCGCGGATCTGCTCCTCCAGATAGAAGGCGTTGCCGTCCGCGCGCTCCACGAGCGTCGCCACGAGCGCCTGGCTCTCGCCCTCGCCGAGCACCTGGCGCACGAGCCGCTCGCTCGACCGGCGCGAGATCCCCGCGAGCCGGAGCTTGTGCCCGCGCCGCTCGTCCCACAGCTTCGGGAAGAGCTCGTGCACCTCGGGGCGGCCGAGCGCCATCACCATGAACGGCCGGTCCTTCAGGTTCCGGAGCGCGGCGTCGACCATCGTGACCGTGGGCAGGTCGCCCCAGTGCAGGTCCTCGAGCACGAGCAGCACCGGGTGCTCCGCGCACTCGGCGCGCAGGAAGTCCTCCCACGCGAGGCGGAGCTGGTCGCCCATGAGCATCGGGTTCCGCCGCGCCGCCCGGAGCTGGACGTCGTCGTCCGGGAACGGCGCGCCGACCAGCTCGCCGAGGAACGTCGCCACGCGCGCCGCGTCGAGCGCCGCGTGCCGCTCGACCCGCGCCCGCACCTTGCGCCGCCGCTCCTCGATGGAGTCGGCGTCCGACAGGCCGATCGCCCGCCGGAGCGCGTGCGCGAGCAGGCCGAACGCCGAGCCGGCGCTCATGGCGTCCACCTGCCCGAGCCACACCTCGACCGGCGCGCCTTCCTCCCCGAGGCCGCGGACGATCTCGTGGCGGAGCCGCGACTTGCCGATGCCCGCCGGCCCCGTCACGAGCACGACGCTCGGGGTCGACTCCTCGACGCAGCGCGCGAGCTCGTCGCGGATCAGCGCCAGCTCGCGCTCGCGCCCGACGCACGACGTCACCTTGCCGAGCAGGTGGGGCGCCGCGTCCGGCTCCTCGCGCGCGCCGTGGAGCCAGCGGTCCGCCTCGTCGCCGGAGATCTCGAACCGCGGCCCGAGCAGCCCCGCCGTCACCTCGTCGATGCGGATCGCCGGCGCGCGCGACGGGGCGCCGCTCTCGGGGAGGAGCTGGACCACGCGATCGATGAGATCGCCGATCGGCATGCGCGAGGCGATCTCGGCCCGGCCCGTGACGAGCGCGACCGGCGCCCCGCCGAGGAGGGCCTGCACGGCGAGCGCGCAGCGCGCCGCCCGGGCCGCGAGGTCGGTCGTCGCGCCGGCGCCGGAGAGCACGACCAGCGGCAGCCGCGCCTCGACGAGCTCGAGCTGGCCCCGGTAGCGCGCCGCCGTGGCCGAGAGCGCGTGCGCGCGCGCCTGCTCGTCGGCCTCGGGCGCGGCCGGATCGGCCGCGGCGGTCGCGAGCCCGTCGCGCGCGAGGACGAGGCACATCACCTTGCGCTCGCCGGTCGTCAGCTCCGGCGGGCGCATGGACGGCGCCGGCGGACGCACGGAGAGCGCCGCGGGATCCATGAGCGCGGCGAGCTCGACCGCGACCGCGTTGCCGTCGCTCGGCCGCCCCTCGGGCGACTTCGACAGCATCCGCGTGACCAGGTCGTCGAGCGCCTCGGGCACGTCGTCGCGGAGCCACCGGAGCGACGGCGGCTCCTCGATGAGCACCTTGACCAGCACGGCGAGCCCGCGCGCGCCGCGGAAGGGCGCGCGCCCCGAGACGCACTTGTAGAGCAGGCAGCCGAGCGCGAAGACGTCGGCGCGCGCGTCGACCTGCGCCTCGCCGCGGGCCTGCTCGGGGGCCATGTAGCCGGGGGTGCCGAGGATGGCGCCCGGCATGGTGAGCTGCTGGTCGATGCCGGACATGCGGACCACGCCGAAGTCGATGAGCGTGATGCGGTCGATGGCGCCGTCGACGAGGAGCAGGTTGCTCGGCTTGAGGTCGCGGTGGACGACGCCGAGCCGGTGCACGGACCCGAGGGTGATCGCGACGCGCCGGGCGAGCTTGAGGCTCTCGTCCAGGGTGAACGACTGCCGGGCGAGGCGCTGGGAGAGGGTCTCGCCGGTGAGCCACTCCATGGCGAGGTAGGGGTGCCCGGTGTCCGTGAGGCCGTGCGCGATGTACCGGACCACCCCCGGCACGCGCAGGCTGGCGAGCGCCTGCGCCTCGCGCGAGAGGCGGCTGGAGTCCTGGGAGGCGGCGTTCTGGAGGACCTTCAGGGCGACGGTGTCGCCCGTCGTGAGGTCGTGCGCGCGAAAGACATGGCCCATGCCGCCGGCGCCCGCGAGCTCCACGATCTCGAACCGGCCGTCGATGACGTTTCCCGCGCGCATTGCCCTAGCCGCCGCTCCCCGCAGACCGACGTCCGTCCTCTGTGTGGGAGCATGCGAAGTTCATGTGGATGGCCAGCGGTTCGGGGTAGCAGGCGTGTCACCGGGCGCGGCGCCGCGAGGCCTCCGCGTCCCCTCGTACAATCACCGCCGATTACCGCGCTTCGGTCCGCATCGT
The DNA here is from genome assembly GCF_051474675.1 of Sorangium sp. So ce406. Classification (NCBI taxonomy): domain Bacteria; kingdom Pseudomonadati; phylum Myxococcota; order Polyangiales; family Polyangiaceae; genus Sorangium; species Sorangium sp. So ce406. The sequence goes on from NZ_CP150340.1 coordinate 6,738,047, forward strand.
CACCAGAGAGCGCGGTCCGGGGCAACTCCAGAGCGACGAAGCGCCGGCGCGGCCCCTGCCGTCACGTCCGGCCGCGGGTCGTGTCGGTTCTCCTCCGCTGTCGTCCAGCGTGCGCCGAGCGGCCTTTCCGGCGCGCCCGGAGCCCCGCGCGCGCGATACCGGAGCAGCCGCCGCGGCGCTCCGGTGCTGGTCCCACCGGCGCCGCGGGCCTCGACGGCGCGCTCGTCGCGCTTTCGATCGCGGCGCCGGGCCGCTTTTCGTCCAGACGACCTCGAGCGTGGAGCGGCCGGCCGACGCGGCGTGGCCGGTGTAGGCGGCGGCCCCTTCTTCGCGTCGACGGGCGCGCGGCGCTTCCGCTGTCGCGCCCGCGTGATAAATGAGCTTGTCTGGGGACTGGGGGGAGGCGACCGGAACGCGCTCGACCCCTTTTTGTCAAGCGAAGGAGGCCGCTCTTGTCAATCGTGCCCGGAACCGTCCTGCTCCAGCGCTACGGCGTCGTGCGTCACCTCCGCCGCGAGGGCCTCGGCGAAGTGTTCAGCGCCGAGGACGCGAGCACCGGCCGCCGCGTCGCGGTGAAGGTGCTCGGCGAGCCTCCGTCGCGCGTGGATCCGGGGAGCGTGTTCAGCGCGCCGGAGCGCATGCCCCTGGCCGAGGCCGAGGCGCGCTTCCGGCGCGAGGCCGCGGCGTGCGAGCGGCTGCGGGGCCCGCACACGCTCCCGTCGATCGGCGGCGGCGCGGACCCGAAGCACGGCCCGCTCATCGTCTTCGAGCTGCGCGAGGGGGAGCTCCTCGCCGAGCGCATCGCCCGGAGCGGGGCGCTCCCGTTCGACGCCCTCCACCCGCTCATCGAGCAGCTCTGGCTGGCGATCGCCGAGCTCCACGAGATTGGCATCATCCACCGCGACATCAGCTCCGCGAACGTGCTCCTCGATCGCGGCCCTGACGGCGACCGGCTGGCGCTCCTCGATCTCGGCTCGTGCAAGCTCCCGCCCGCGCTCTGCGACGAGGAGACGACCGTGGCGGGGCGGTGCCTCGGCGATCCCAGGTACGCGCCCCCGGAGCAGCTCACCAAGGGCAAGACGGTGGATCACCGGGCCGACATCTATGCGGCGATGACGGTGGTCTTTCAGGCGCTCACCGGCGAGCTCCCCTACGCCGCGCGCAACCTGATGATGCTCGCCGATCTCAAGACGAGGACGGCGCCGCGGCGCCTCGGGAACATGATGCCCCCGCCGGTCGACCGGCAACTCGAGGTGTTCGTCAACCGCGGTCTCGCCCACAGCCCGGACCGCCGCTTCGCGAACATCGCCGAGGTGATCGACGGCTGGCGGGCGCTGCGACCCGCCCCCTGAACGTCGCGGCCGCCCTCGCGCGGCGCCCCGCCGCTGAAGGGTGGACACCCAGGGCCCCCGCCTCACGGCAACGCGCCCGCGCGGACAGGAAGGCGGCGCCGGCGCGCCGTCCTCTCCCGCTCTCCGTGTCTTGCTGACTCCCCGCTCGTTTTCTCGTCAACAAGAGAGGCCCGCGATCGGCTGGAGGCCGCGGTCGAACCGGCGATCGTGACGGGACACCGGAATGCCAGCGGGAGCCGCGCGCGAGGGCGCCTCGCGCGAGGCCCCGCCAGCGCCGCAGCTCCGCGCCGCCGCCCGCTCCCGCGTTCCTGACGAGCCCGGTCCGCGGCGTCTGACGAGCGTTGCCCCGGCGTTCCTCGTCGGGCTCCGCCGCCGCGACTCCGTTCGATCGGCGCCCGTGCCTGACCATTACGACATCGCCTCTTATTTTCTCATCGACGCTGCCATCCTTCGTCGCCGCGCAGGCCGGTCGGCTCGATGGCGCGGCGGCGGGCGCGATGGGGTGCTTTGCGCCAACGGCCCGCCCTGTTCCATAGCGAGTTACGATCCTGCTCCCTTCTTGATCACGAGATCAGTCCGGGCCTAATCACCTGGGGTCCTGACGACGAATACGCATCTTCAGTCCAGAAACCGCCTCTCGCAGGATTGCAGAGCGTGAGCACGCATGTTAATCCGGGGTCGTTCGCTCGTCGCCGCGCCCTCTTGCGCGGCGCCAGGGCAACCGGAGCGACGTGCAGCTCCCCTGTCTGTCCGCCTGCCTGGCCGCGCGCGAGGGCGCTCTCAGCGTCTCCGTCGTCGCCGAGGTGCACCTCGGGACCGGCTCATTCCGGGCCGGCACGTCTCCTTGGATCTCTCAACCCTTGCTGCCACCACGTTATGACGACATCTACCTACCGTTATGTCTTCCTGGGACTCTCCATCACGTCGTCGTGGGGCAACGGCCACGCCACGACGTACAGAGCGCTCCTCCGGGCGCTCGCGTCGCGCGGCCACCACGTGCTCTTTCTGGAGCGGAACCTCTCCATCTATGACCAGCACCGCGACCTGCCCAACCCGCCTTACGGCACCACCGAGCAGTACTCGAGCATTCCCGAGCTCCGTGATCGATTCTCACGCGCGGTGCGCGAAGCCGATCTCGTGATCGTCGGCTCCTTCGTCCCGGAGGGAGCCACCGTCGGGGCGTGGATCACCGAGGAGGCACGCGGCAAGACCGCGTTCTACGATCTCGACACGCCGGTGACGCTGGGCCGGCTGGCGCACGGGGATCACGCGTACCTCACGCCGGCGCTGATCCCGCGCTACGACCTCTATCTGTCGGCGACGGGGGGCCCGACGCTGGAGCGGCTCGAGCGCAGCCACGGGGCGGTGCGCGCGCGGGCGCTCTACTGCTCGGCCGACACCGACGTCTACCATCCCCAGCCGGCGCCGATGCGCTGGGATCTGGGCTACCTCGGCACGTACAGCGACGACCGGCAGGCGGCGGTCGAGCGGCTCCTGCTCGAGCCGGCGCGGCGCATGCGCCGCGGGCGCTTCGCGGTGGCGGGCGCGCAGTACCCGGCGTCGCTCGTGTGGCCCGACAACATCAGCCGCACGGAGCACCTCCCGCCGGACGAGCACCGCATCTTCTACAATTCCCAGCGCTTCACGCTGAACCTGACCCGCCGGGCGATGGTCGAGTCCGGGTGGTCGCCGAGCGCGCGCCTGTTCGAGGCGGCCGCATGCGGGACCCCGGTCCTGAGCGACACCTGGCCGGGGATCGAGACGTTCTTCCAGCCCGGCGACGAGATCCTCCTCGTCCGCACGCCGGAGGACGTGCTCCGGAAGCTCAGGGAGATGAAGGAGGACAAGCGCCTCACCGTGGGCCAGCGGGCGCGGCAGCGCGTGTTCGCCGAGCACACGGCGATGCACCGGGCCGAGGCGTTCGAGCGCTACACCCGCGAGGTGCTCGACGCCGGGAGCCGCGCGCGGGCGCGCCGCGACCGCGACGGGCAGATCCCCGCGGCGCACATCGAGACCCAGAGCGGCTGACGACCCGGGAGCGCCAGCGCGGCCGACGCATCGGCCGGGCGCGGGCGGCCGCGCCGCGCTCCTGCTCCCTTGCCGCTCGGGTCGGCGCGCAGTACGCCACGGAGGTGCGCTCCACCCCGCTTCACCCTGTCGCTCGCTTGCCTGAAGAGTGGTCGGCCTCGCTGGCCGCCCGCGGAGAGCGGTCGTTCACGGCGAAGCAGGTATTCCACTGGATCCACCGCCGCGGCGTCCTGGATCCAGCGGCGATGACGAACCTCCCGGCGCGGCTGCGCGAGCACCTCACCGCAGAGGGGCTCGGTGAGGTGATGACGCCCGAGCGGGTTCATCGATCCGAGGACGGCACGCGCAAGCTGCTCCTCCGCCTGCGCGACGGCGCGACCATCGAGACGGTCCTGCTCCCGTCGGTGTCGGGCCCCGGCTCGCAAGCGCAGCTCGACGCCGACGCGGCCGCGGGCGACGACGAGGACGACGACGACGCTGGCTCGGACGCGGGCTCGGCGCCGCGCGTCCGCGTCACCCAGTGCATCTCCACGCAGGTCGGCTGCGCCATGGGGTGCGGCTTCTGCGCGAGCGGCGTGGCCGGGCTCAAGCGCCACCTCGGTGCCGAGGAGATCGCGGGCCAGGTGCTCCTCGGGCGGGCGATGCTCGAGGAGGGCGAGGAGCTCCGCAACGTCGTTTACATGGGCATGGGCGAGCCGCTCCACAACTACGAGGCCACCGCGCGCTCGCTGCGCCTGCTCACGCACCCGGAGGGGATCAACCTCTCGACGCGGCGGGTCACGGTGTCGACGTCGGGCCTCGTCCCGGAGATCGCGCGGCTCGGCGCGGATTTCGGCGGGCAGATCGCGCTGGCGATCTCGCTGCACGCCGCGGACGACGCGACCCGCTCGGCGCTGATGCCGATCAACCGAAAGTACCCGCTCGACGAGCTGCTCGCGGCGCTGCGCGCCTACCCGCTGCCGCGGCGCCGGCGCATCACCATCGAGTACACGCTCGTGGCCGGGCAGAACGACGATCCGGCCGAGGCGCGCCGGCTGGTGAAGCTCCTGAGGGGGCTCCCGGTGAAGATCAACCTCATCCCGATGAACCCGATCGAGGCGTCCTCGCTGGGTCCGCCCGGCCTGGAGCGCGTGGCCGCGTTCCAGGAGGTGCTCACCCAGGCTGGATATTCGTGCTTCGTGCGGCGCCGGCGCGGGGACGACGTCTCGGCGGCGTGCGGGCAGCTCGTGCTGCTCGGGGCCAAGCCCAAGGTGCGGCGCGCGGTGGGCTGAGCCCGACCGGCGCGGCTCAGCCCGCTGGGCAGGCGAGAGCGCTGCACCGGAGGCCGCCCGATGAGGCCTGTCCGCGGGCGCTCCGAGCGCGCCGGACCGCCTTGACGCCCCGCCGCGCGGGGGCGTAGCTGTCAACCGTGCTGAAAAAGATCCTCGTCGCCAACCGTGGAGAGATCGCCTGCCGCGTCCTCCGGACCTGCAAACGGCTCGGGATCGCCACGGTCGCCGTCTACTCGGACGCCGACGCGGGCGCGCCCCACGTCGCGATGGCCGACGAGGCCGTGCGCATCGGTCCGCCGCCGGTCCGGGACAGCTACCTCGTCATCCACGCGATCGTGGAGGCGGCCCGGGCGACGGGCGCCGACGGCATCCACCCGGGGTATGGCCTCCTCAGCGAGAACGAGGCCTTCGCCGAGGCCGTCCTCGCGGCCGGCGTCACGTTCATCGGCCCGCCTCCCGCGGTGCTCCACGCCTTCGGCGACAAGATCCTCGCGCGCGACCACGCGCGCGCGGCCGACGTCTTCCCGCCGCCGGGCACGGGCGGCCCTGTCGACCCCGCCGACCTCGAGGCCGCCCAGCGCGCCGCCGAGAGCATCGGCTTCCCGCTGCTCGTCAAGGCCGCGGGCGGCGGCGGCGGCATCGGCATGCAGGTCGTCACCGAGCCGGTCAAGCTCGCGCGGGCCCTCACCGCGTGCTCCGACCGCGGCCGCTCCGCGTTCGGCGACCCGCGCGTCTACATGGAGCGGTACATCGAGCGCCCGCGCCACATCGAGGTGCAGGTGCTCTGCGACGGCCAGGGCGGCGCCGTCGCGATCGGCGAGCGCGAGTGCAGCGCGCAGCGCAGGCACCAGAAGATCATCGAGGAGAGCCCGTCGCCCGCCGCGTTCTTCCAGGGAGACGCGGGCGAGTCCCGCCGGAGGACGCTGCACGAGAGCGCCCTCCGGGTCGTGACCGGCGCCGGCTACGTCGGGGCCGGCACGGTCGAGTTCGTCGCGGCGGAGAGCGGCGAGCTCTTCTTCCTCGAGGTCAACGCGCGGCTCCAGGTCGAGCACTGCGTCACCGAGATGTGCACCGGGCTCGACCTGGTCGAGCACCAGATCCGCATCGCCTCGGGCGAGCCGCTCGCGCCGGAGGTCCGCGACCACGCCTACCGCGGCCATTCCATCGAGGCGCGCCTCTACGCCGAGGATCCGGCGAAGAAGTTCGCCCCGCAGCCCGGCCGCATCGCCGCGCTCCGCTGGCCCGCCGCGGGCGACGACCTGCGGATCGAGACAGGCGTCGCCGAGGGGCTCGAGGTGACGCCGTTCTACGATCCGCTGCTCGCCAAGATCGTCGCCCACGGGCCGACGCGCGACGAGGCGATCGCCCGCCTCGACCGGGCGCTCGCCGAGACGACGATCGAGCTCGCCGGCCCGGCCGGTCCCGCCGCGACGAACCTCGCGTTCCTGCGCCAGATCCTGGCGGACGACGACTTCCGGCGCGGCCAGTACGACACGCGCTTCGCCGAGGCGCTCGCCGCCGGCAAGAAGGCCGGCTAGCCCGCCCGTCCGCGCGGAATCGCGCGTGCGCCTGCTGCACACGGCGGCCAGCTTGAACTAAAGATGGAGTCGTGAGCCACGACTTCGTCCTCGAGCCTGCCGAACGCTGGCTTGCCCACGACCCCGATCCGGAGACCCAGAGCGAGCTGCGCGGGCTCATCGACGCGGCCCGTGCGGGCGAGGAGGGCGTCCGCGCCGAGCTCGCCGAGCGCTTCGCCGGCCCCCTCGAGTTCGGCACCGCCGGCATCCGCGGCGTGCTCGGCGCCGGCGAGAGCCGGATGAACCGCGCCGTCATCCTCCGCACGACCGCCGGCCTCGCCCGCTACCTCCTCGCCACGCTCGGCGACAAGGCGCGCAGCGCCGGGGTCGTCGTCGGCCACGACGCCCGCCGGATGAGCCGCGAGTTCGCGGAGGACGCCGCGTGCGCCCTCGCCGCCGCGGGCATCCCGAGTCACCTCTCGCCGGGCCCCTGCCCCACCCCGATCGCCGCGTTCGCGGTCGGCCACCTCACCGCGGCCGCGGGCGTGATGGTCACGGCGAGCCACAACCCGCCCGAGTACAACGGCTACAAGGTCTACTGGGACAACGCCGCGCAGATCGTCCCGCCGCACGACACCGGCATCGCGACGGCGATCGACGCCTCGCCGCCGGCGGATCAGGTCCCCCGCGTCCCCCTCGACGAGGCGCGGCAGCGGGGCCTCGTGCGCGACTTCCCCGCGGATCTCGAGCCGGCGTACCTCCGCGCGATCCGCGGCCTCGCCGTGCGGAGCGACGGCGATCGCGGCCTGCGCATCGTCTACACGCCGCTGCACGGCGTGGGCAACCGCCTCGTCCGCGAGGCGCTCGCGCAGGCCGGCTTCACGCGCGTGACGAGCGTGCCCGAGCAGGCCGAGCCGGACGGCGCGTTCCCCACGGTCGCGTTCCCGAACCCCGAGGAGAAGGGCGCCATGGACCTGGCGTTCGCCCTCGCCAAGAAGGAGGGCGCCGATATCGTCCTCGCCAACGATCCGGACGTCGACCGGCTCGCCGTGGCGGTGCGGCGCCCGGACGGCGAGTATGCGCAGCTCACGGGCAACCAGGTCGGCGTGCTCCTCGGCCACTACCTGCTCACCGAGGGGCGCGCCGCGAGCGGCGGCAGCGCGACCGAGCGCCGCCTCGTGCTGGCCTCCTGCGTCTCGTCCCCGATGCTCGGCGCGATCGCCGCAGCGCTCGGGGTGCATTACGAGGAGACCCTGACCGGGTTCAAGTGGATCGCCAACCGGGCGATGGACATCGAGCGCTCGACCGGCGCCCGCTTCGTGTTCGGCTTCGAGGAGGCGCTCGGCTACACGATCGGCCCGGTCGTGCGCGACAAGGACGGCATCGGCGCCGCGGTGGTGCTCGCCGAGCTCGCCGCGGTGCGCAGGGCCGAGGGCAAGACGCTGCTCGACGCGCTCCAGGCGCTCACCCGCACCTACGGCCTCTACATGAGCGGGCAGCGCTCCTACACCCTGCGCGGCGTGGACGGCGTCGAGAAGATCGCCGCCATCATGTCCGCGTTGCGAAAGAGCCCGCCGGCGGAGATCGGCGGCGTCCCGGTGGTGGCGTGGCGCGACTTCGAGGCGCGCACGCGCACATCGAGCGACGGCACGACCGAGCCGCTCGTCCTGCCCCCGAGCAACGTGCTCGTGTACGAGCTCGACGGCGGCAGCCGGATCATCGCGCGCCCGAGCGGCACCGAGCCGAAGATCAAGTTCTACTTCGACGTGCGCGAGCAGGTCACCGAGGACGAGCCGCTGGCCGACGCCGAGGCCCGCGCGGCGGCGCGGCTCGACGCGCTGGCCAGGGCGTTCTCGGCCCTGGCCGGCATCGGCTGACGGGCCGCTTCAGCCGCCGGCGCTGCGGAAGGCGGCGCGGCCGACGAAGAACGGGCCCATCTGGCTGATGAACTCCGATGTCTGGCGGGTCTTCCGCATCGACTGGACGATGTGCGAGAGCGGGTGGAGCTCCTTGCCGACCAGCCCGATCACGAACTCGTTGTCGCGGGCGTCGAGCCCGTGGGACGCGAGGCGGATGTCGTGCGCGAGGTCCTGCGCGCCGTACGCCCGGCCGATGGTGCCGTGCTCGCGCAGGATGCTCCCCTGCTCGCGCGGCTCGAGCTTGGAGAAGGCGCCGCTGCGGCGGAGCGGGTACCACACCGCCCACGACCAGGCGGGGTTGAGCACGGTCTCGGCCGGGCGCCGGAGCATCCAGTACTCGAGGTCCTGCTCGTAGCCTGTCGAGTAGGTGCGCCCCAGCATGGTGAAGTCGGGGCGGAGCTCCAGCCCCCGGAGGTCGCCCCGGTTGAGCGCGGGCCGGACCTTCTCGACGAAGAGGGCCGGGTCTTCCGCCCAGGTGAGCACCGCGATCCCGCGCGGATCACTGACGTCCTCGTAGACGACCGCGCCGACGCGCTGGGCCTCCAGGGCCTGGCCCACCGCGCGGGTCAGCTCCGCCGGATCGCCGGCGCTCGGACAGCGGAAGACGAGGAGCTGCATGAACAGCCTGCGGTCGATGACCTGCGGTCGCCCGTCGCGCGGCGCCCCCCGCTCGGCCACATCGATGTGCGGCAGCTCGGGCTCCGCGTGGCCGGCGGCCGGCCGGCCCGTGGTGGATTCGCTCATGGCGTAGGGGTACCGAGGTTCGCGCAGGAGGGCAACAGCGAGGCGCCGCACCGCCGCGGGCCGCCGCCGTTCGCCGGCCTACCGCGCCGGGCGCCCCCTGGCCCGCGCTCCGCCCGCCTGACCGCGCGCCGCCCGCAGCGCGTCGCGCTCCGCGTCATCCGCCCAACCACGGAGATGGGTAATGGCGGTTACACAACCACCCCGCGTCGGGGTCGATGTTGCCTTCGTGCGATCTCGCCATCGGGTCGAAACGAGAGCTGGACAACCGGCGAAGGCTCTTCCAGCGCCGCTTCATTCCATGTCGCGCGCCTGCTCTCGCGTAATCATCTCTTGCCATCCAGGCAAACTCACGCTCCCCTGCAAGGTACAACCACGACTCCTGGAGTCACCCCGACGATGTGCTCTCGAGCAGGGCTTCCCGCCCGAGACCGCCCCCGCTGCGCCCACGACCTGGGCCGGCGTCGTCAGGGCGTTCCCGCCGTAGGTTCGCCGCGATGAAGACGCACGAAACGAAGAGCAAATCCTCGATCCCCGCCGGTCGATGCAAAGGAACGTTGCTGGTCAACCTCCGGTCGTTCGTCACGACGAACCGCGACGCCGGGGCCTGGGAGCGGCTGGTGACCTCGCTCCCCAAGTCAGACCGGGACGTACTGTATCAGCCGCTGCTGCCGAGCAGCTGGTATCCGATCGGCGTCTGGAACCGGGCGTTGCGAACGCACGTGCGCTCTGCGAGCGACCAGGCCGCGGAGATCAAGCGATTTGCCCGTTACGTCGCGGATCGCGACCTCAATACGGTGATGAAGTTCGCGCTCTCGATCGCGATGCCCGACACGATCGTGGCCCGCACTGGAATGTTCTGGTCGCGCTACTTCGATTCCGGGAAGGTCTTCCCGCGGATGGTGAAGCCACGGGAGTGGGTGCTGACCATCACCGGCCCGACCGGGGACGACGAGGGGCCGTCCGCGATGAACTGCGGCGATGGCGTATGCGGGTGGGTGGAGCAGGCGCTGCTCCTGTGCGGCGCGTCGACCCCCAAGGTGACCCACCAGCGGTGCCGGTTCCGCGGCGCGACCGAGTGCCTCTCCGAGGTCGTATGGTGAGCGGCTGAACGACCAGCCATTTGCTTGTTGACTTGTTCCTTCGCCCCGATCCAAACTGGATGCAGGCGGGACACATGTACGCGAAGCCTCTCATGGTGAGGTCATCGTGCTGGCCCTTTCATCCTCAGCGTCTGGGGGTCAGCATCGTGCCCGCGCCGCGCATTGTCTCCTGACGACCGCAGGCCGGTCAGCCTGAGGGGTTTGGTGGAGCGGAGACCGGCGGGCAGGCACGAGGGAGATTGACCCAGCAACCCACCAGGTAAATTCATGCTGTCACCTCGCTCGCAGCGGCACAAGGAAGTCAAGGACAGCCTCAAGGCGACGCCGCATCCGGTCTGGGTCGAGGACATGCTCGAATCCCTGGCCGACCAGTGGAAGGCCGCGGTCTACACGCCGCCGATCGCGCGGACGATGACGGAGCCGATCGATCAGGAGACCTGGGGCCTGATGATCCGGGAGTTCTTCTGCGTCGTCGAGGCGTTCCCGAAGTACATGGGGCTCAGCCTGGCGAAGACGACGTACGGCCAGACGCCGCGCGACTTCCTGGTGCGCGACTGGCTCATCGGCAACATCCGGGTCGAGGCGCTGCATGTGCGCTGGTACCTCGACTGGGCGGCGGGGCACGGCATCAGCGCCTCGGAGATCACGAGCCATCGTCCGACCACGGAGGTCGCCTCGCTCTTCGACTGGCTCTGGTCGGTATCGTACCGCGGCTCTCTGGCCGAGGCGGTCGGCGCGGTCAACTATGCGATCGAGGGCGTCACCGGCGAGTGGTCGCGCGTGGTGCTACCGGCCTTCACGAAGCACTACGGCGAGGGGAGCAAGGCGCTGACGTGGCTCGCTGCCCACGCGAACTACGATGACGCCCACCCGCGCGAGGCGCTGGAGATCGTGAAGCTCGCGACCACCTCCGCCGAGGAGATCCGCCGGGTGCATTCGAGCATCGGGCGTTCCCTCGAGCTCTTCGAGCGCGCCTTCAAGGCCTGCAGCAACGCGCCCCGCAGCCGCAGCTAAAGCCCCCTCGCGCCGCGCCCCCCACGACGAAACATCGAAGACACCAAGCGCGCCAGGCGCTCTGATTGCCCCTCTTCCGTCTTCTGATGTCCTCGACGTTTCACCCATCCTTCAGCGCAGGACGCTAGCGGCCGTAGACGGCTTTACGGACCTTCTTCTTGAGGTCGTCGAGGACGAAAGGCTTCGTGATGTAGTGACGTGCGCCGGCCTGGATGCCGGCGATGACGTCCATCGGATCCGACTTGGCGGTCAGGAAGATGACGGGCACCCGGCGCATCTGGTCGTTCTCGCGGAGTCGCTTCGTCATGCTCACCCCGTCGAGCTTCGGCATCATGATGTCCACGATAACGAGATCCGGATGCGGCTCCTGCTGCGCCAGCGCCAGACCCTCGACCCCGTTCGTGGCGACCACGGTGTCGAACTCGTCGCTGAGGAACCGGGCAATCATCGCCGCCGTGTCCTCCTCGTCCTCGACCACCAGAACTCTCTTTTTTGTCAGGGTCACCATCTGCGCCCGGAAGGATAGCGCGAAGCGAACGACGCGGGCCGCGCGCGGGGCACTTTTTCGAGGATGTTGGAACCGCGCTGATTTTCTTCACCCTCACCGCAATCGACCGCTTCCACCGGAGGACGGCGAGCCGGCGAGCTGGCGAGCCGACAACAACGACGGCGCGCGTCGCGTGAAACGCGGCGCCCCCGCGCGGAGCAGGGCTGTCTCAGGCACACCGCGCGATGCCTTGTGAGCCCGCCGCGCCGGCGGCATTCGCCATCTCCCGAGCCGCTCGCGGGAAAACGGGGCAAAGACCGGCTCTGCCCGCTCGGAGCGCGCTCACCCAGGCGCCGGCCGCACCGGGCCGAGAGCGCCCGGGCGTGAGCGCAATCACCTCTTCGGAGATGGACCGAGCCGGACGGCTCAGGCGGCGCCGGACGCGGCGCGCTCGAGCAGCGACGCGAGGCGGTCGAGCTGCATGGGCTCGACGAACGTGCTGCCGATGTCGCGCATCAGCACCGTGCGGACCGTCGAGCCGCGCCGCTTCTTGTCGAGCGACAGGAAGCGCAGCGCCGCGGAGACCGGCTCGTCCTCGATCCGGGTGGGCAGCTCGAGCCGGGCGAGCAGGCGGATCACCCGGTCGGCCGACGCGCGGTCGGTCACGCCGAGCGAGCACCCGACCCGGAGCATCGCCACCATGCCGAGCGACACCGCCTCGCCGTGCGCCAGCCGGACGAACCCGCCCTCCGCCTCGAGGGCGTGCCCGAGCGTGTGGCCGAAGTTGAGCAGGGCGCGGTCGCCCGACTCGCGCTCGTCGCGGGCCACGATGGCCGCCTTCACGGCGATCGAGCGCCGGATGATCTCGGCGAGCAGGCCGGGATCGCGCGCGAGGACGCGATCGGCCTCGCGCTCGAGCAGCACGTGCAGATCCGGGTCGCCGATGCAGGCCGTCTTCACCACCTCGGCGAGCCCGCTCCGGTAGGCGCGGTCGGTCTCGGTCGCGATCGCCGCCGGGCTCGCGATGACCGCGGACGGCTGGTGGAAGGTGCCGACGGCGTTCTTCGCGGGGCCGAGGTCGACCCCGGTCTTGCCGCCGACCGACGCGTCGACCATCGAGAGGAGCGTGGTCGGCGCCCCGACCCAGCGGACGCCGCGCAGGAGCGTCGAGGCGGCGAAGCCGCCGATGTCGGTCACCACGCCCCCGCCGTGCGCCAGCACCACCGCGTCGCGATCGGCGCCCGCCTCGATCATCGCGGAGAGCGCCGCCTCGACGGCCGAGAGCCGCTTGTGCTCCTCGCCGGGCCGGAGCACCGTGACCGCGGCGGCCGGCTTGCCCCGCGCCGCGAGCGCGTCGAGCAGCGGCGCGCCCCAGAGGCGGCTCACGTTCTCGTCGGTGACCACGAAGACCGACGACGGCGCGAGCGCGACGACGGCGTCGGCCGCGGACGCCGCCGCGTCGGAGGCGATGCGCACAGCGTAGCTCTTGTCGCCGATCGGCACGAAGAGGGGGCGATCCGCGTAGGCGCGCAGGACCCGCGCGGCGACCTCCTCGGGCGCGACGCCGTCGGTCACGACGCGCGCGTGGGCCTCGGCGTACACGGGCGCGCGCGCGGCCAGGAGCTCGCGGATGCGCGCCTCCCGGTCCGGCGCGCCGTCGAGGAGCGGGCGCGCGCCGCTCGGCGTGCGCGCGGCGATCGTGCGCGGGCTCGCGCTGAGCGCGACGACGCAGCCGCGCTCGAGCGCCTCGGCGCGGAGCGCGGGGTCGACCAGGGCGCCGCCGCCGAGGGCGATGACGCGCGGGCCGCGCGTCGCGAGGAGCCGGCGCAGGGTCGCCGCCTCCAGCGCGCGGAAGCCGGCCTCGCCGCGCGAGGCGAAGAGCGACGGGACGCTCTCGCCGGCCTCCGACGTGATGGCGTCGTCGAGGTCGATGAACGGGAGGCCGGCGCGCGCGGCGGCGATGCGGCCCACGGTCGTCTTTCCGGCCCCCATGAAGCCGGTGAGCAGGAGCGGAGGTGCGTCGGGGAGGAGTTGCATGGCGTTCAGTAAGAGCGGACCTGCTGGAGGTACGTGTCGACGTTGCGCGAGAGCTCGGTGAGGCTGTCGCCGCCGAACTTCTCGAGCAGGGCAGCGGCGAGCGAGATCGCCACCATCGCCTCGCCGACGACGGAGGCGGCCGCGACGGCGCAGACGTCGCTCCGCTCGAAGGCGGCGTCGAACTGCTCCTTGGTGCGCACGTCGACCGAGGGGAGCGCGCGCTTCAGCGTCGCTATCGGCTTCATGGCGGCGCGGCAGATGAGCGGCATGCCGTTGGTGATGCCGCCCTCGAGGCCGCCGGCGCGGTTCGACGGGCGGGTGAAGGCGCTCGACGCCGGGTCGTACCCGATCGGGTCGTGCACCGCGGAGCCCGAGATGCGCGCGGCCTCGAAGCCGATGCCGATCTCGACGCCCTTGATCGCCTGGATGCTCATCAGCGCCTGCGCGAGCCGGCCGTCGAGCTTGCGGTCCCACTGCACGTGGCTGCCGAGCCCGGGCGGCAGGCCGGTGGCGATCACCTCGAAGACGCCGCCGAGCGTGTCGCCCCGGTGCGCGGCCTCGCGGATGGCGTCGCGCATCGCCTGCGCCGCGGCGGCGTCGACGCACGCGAGGTCGGAGGCGCGGGCGCGCTCGCGGAGCTCGGTGAGCGGGAGGTCGCCGAGGCCCGAGGCCGCGGAGATCTGCGACTGCACCGGGCCGATCGAGAGGACGTGGGCGAAGACCTCGACGCCGACCGACCGGAGGAGCTTGCGGCAGACGCCGCCCACCGCGACGCGCGCCGCGGTCTCGCGCGCGCTCGCCCGCTCGAGCACGTCGCGCAGGTCCCGCCGGGCGTACTTCAGGCCGCCGGCGAGATCCGCGTGGCCGGGGCGCGGGCGGGTGAGCGCCTCGGGCGGCTCGGGGAACGGCTCCGGGCCCATGCGCCCGGCCCAGCTCGCGTGATCGCGGTTCTCGATCACCATGGCGATGGGGCCGCCGAGCGTCTCGCCGCCGCGCACGCCGGCGACGAGGCGGACGCGATCGGTCTCGATCTTCATCCGCCCGCCGCGCCCGTAGCCGCGCTGGCGCCGCGCCAGATCCTCGTCGATGTCCTCCGCGAGGAGCGGCATGCCCGCCGGAATACCCTCGACGGTCGCCACGAGCTCCGGCCCGTGCGACTCGCCGGCCGAAAGCCACCTGAGCTGCGTCATCGTCTGGAAAACCTCCTCTGCGCCCGGGGCTCCGGGCCAAGCTTGCTGCCTATTACAGGTCGATCTGCTCGACGTCGACGCCCTGGGCCCCGGATCGGCCGGCGCCGTCCGTCTCGGGGCGGATCGGGGGCCGCCCTGCGCCGTTCCCTGCGCCGTCCGCGACATGGGTCGGGGATCGGCTGGCGCCGTCCCCTCCGACGACCGGCTCCCCGAGGAACCGGGCCGCCACCGAGGCGAAGCTCTTCGGCAGATCGGTGACGAGCAGCGCGAGGCTGCCCGGCGCGCTCCGGGACGTCGCGAGCCCCCGCTCGGCGAGGAACGACGCCACCTCCTCCGCGGTCGCGGACGCGCTGTCCACGATCGGGAGGGGGCCGCCGGCGAGCGCCGCCGTCTCGGCCTCGATCGCGGCGCGGAGCAGCGGGAAATGCGTGCAACCGAGCACGATCGAGCGGGCGCCCGCGCCGATGAGCGGCTCCAGGTAGCGCCGCGCGACGAGGCGCGGGACCTCGCCCTCGACCCACCCCTCCTCCGCCAGCGAGACGAGCAGCGGGGCCGCCTGGCCGGCGACCTCGGTGCGGGTGCTGAGCGACGCCACGGCGCGGGGGTAGGCGCCGGACGCGATCGTCCCCGCCGTCCCGAGCACGCCGATCGTCGCGCCGCGCGACGCGGCCACCGCGGCGCGCGCGCCCGGCAGGATGACCCCGAGTACGGGCAGGTCGAGCTCGACGCGGAGCATGTCGAGCGCGACGGCGCTCACCGTGTTGCACGCGACGACGATCGCCTTGACCCCGCGCTCGATCAGCACGCGCGCGCAGCCGAGCGCGTAGCGGACCACCGTCTCCGGAGACCGGGTGCCGTACGGGACGCGCGCGGTGTCGCCCAGGTAGACGATGTCCTCGGCCGGGCAGCGCCTGCGCAGCGCGCGCACGACCGTGAGGCCGCCGAGGCCCGAGTCGAACACCCCGAGCGGCGCGTCCCCGTGCGACGTCACGGCTCCTCGATGCGGAACAGGTGCGGCGGCTCGCGCAGGAACTGCTCGCGCGCGATCGCGTCGAGCGCGCTCCGCACGAGCCCCTCGCGCGCGTCGTGCGTGATGAGCACCACGTCCACGCCGGGCTCGCGGGCCGCCGCGGCGCCCGCGGGCGCCGAGCCCGGGCTCGCCTTGCTCGGCCCCTGCTGCACGATCTGCTCGATGCTCACGCCCGCGTCGCCGAGCGCGCCGGCGAGCCGCCCCATGACGCCCGGGCGGTCCTCGACCGCGAAGCGCAGGTAGTACCGCGAGACGATGTCGCTGAGCGGGCGGACCCGGCGGGGCTTGATCGACATGCCGCGGCCCTGCATGCCCGCGACGCCCGAGGCGATCGAGCGCGCGACGTCGAGGACGTCGGAGACGACGCTGACCGCGGTCGGCAGGTCGCCGGCGCCGCGGCCGTAGACCAGCGACGGCCCGACGGCGCGCCCCTCGAGGAGCACGGCGTTGAGCACGCCGGAGACGTTGGCGAGCACGCTCTGCTTCGGGATCAGCGTGGGGTGGACGCGCAGCTCGATGGAGTCGCCGAGATCGCGGCCGATCGCGAGGTGCTTGATCGTGTAGCCGAAGCGGTCGGCGTAGCGGTGGTCGGCCTCCTCGATGGTGCGGATGCCGGAGGTGTGGACGTCGTTGCTGTCGACCTGCGCCCCGAAGGCGAGCATCGCGAGCACGATCAGCTTGTGCGCGGCGTCATGGCCGTCGACGTCGAGCGACGGATCGGGCTTCTCGGCGTAGCCTAGATCCTGCGCCTCGCGCAGCGCGGCCTCGAACGACGCGCCCGTGTCGCGCATGCGCGTGAGGATGTAGTTGCAGGTGCCGTTCACGATCGCGGTGACGCGCTCGACCCAGTCGCTCGCGAAGGCGTCCCGGAGCGTGCGGATGATCGGGATGCCGCCGCCGACCGCCCCCTCGAACGCGAGGTCGACCTGGCGCGCCGCGGCCCGCGCGAGGAGCGCGGGGCCGTGGGCGGCGAGCAGCAGCTTGTTCGCGGTGACCACGCCCTTGCCGCGGTCGATGGCGCGCTCGATCAGCGCGCGGGCGGGCGTCTCGCCGCCCATCACCTCGACGACCAGGTCGATCGTGGGGTCGTCGACCACCTCCTCCGCGTTCGTGGTGAGCAGGCCGCGATCCAGGGCCGAGACGCGCTCCTTCTCGAGATCGCGCACGGCCACGCGCTTGACCACGAGGGGCACGCCGGCGCGCTCCGCGAGGTAGCCGGAGTTCTCGGCGAGCAGGCGGAGGACGCCGCCGCCGACCGTCCCGCAGCCGAGGAGCCCGATCTGGATCGGGGCGCCGCCGCGCAGGCGCCTGCGATCGCTGGCGGCGTGGGGTTCAGGGTTGAAGTTCAAGGGCGAACCGCCTTCCGTCTTCATGCGCGCGGAGCTTAGCGCTTCTCGCGCCGAGAGGTGACGCCTATGCTGCGCGGGCCATGGCGGAAACGATCAAGGGCGTTCTGGGCGAGGAGTTCAGGTTCCACGTGGGCGAGGACGGGGGCGTCGCGGCGCGAGGGCCGCTGCTCCCGCTGCGCGTGCTCGTCGTCGCCGATCTCGTCCCCCGCGATCCGCACAACGCCGGGGCGAGCCCGCCCGCGGGCGCGATCCGGGTCGACGCGGGCCGGTTCGATAACCTCTTCGCGATGCTCCGGCCGCGGATCGCGATCGAGGTGCCGAGCGTGCTCGCGGAGGGCCGGACGGCGCGCGTCGACCTGTCACCCACCGGCCTGAAGAGCTTCCGGCCCGACGCCCTCTGCGCCGAGGTGCCGCTCCTGCGGTCGCTGCTCGACGCCCGGCGCGTCCTCGAGCGGCTGCGCGACGGCTCGACCACGCTCGATCAGGCGCGCGCCGAGCTCGATCGGCTCTGGGGCGGCGCCCCGCTCGGGCGCGACATCCTCGGGCTGCTCCCGGAGCGCGGAGGCGCCTCGGCCGCGCGGCCGGCGGCGCCCGCGGCAGAGCGGCCCGCCGCGCCCGCGCCCGCGCCCGCGGCGGGCGGCGACATCGACGCGCTGCTCTCGATGGTCGATCTCGGCGGGGGCGGCGGCGGGGAGGCCGCCGCGGCGCCGGCGACGCCGGACAACGCCGGCCCGAAGCCCTCGGACGGGGGGCGGTTCTCGGAGCTCATCGCGACCGTGGCGGCGAGCGCGCGCCCGCGCGCGGGGCAGCCCGCCCGCCCGGCCGAGGCGATCGCGCAGCTCGAGCGCGCGATCGGCGCGCAGCTCGGCGCGATCCTGCAGCACCCGGAGGTGCGGCGCCTCGAGGAGGCGTGGCGGGGGCTGAGCCTGCTCGTCGACCGCGTGAAGGCGGCCGAGGGCGTCCGGATCGAGGTCGTCAGCGCGCGGCCGGACGAGGCGGCCGGCGCGCTCGCGCGGGTGCTCGCGCAGACGGCGAGCACCGAGCCGCCGGCGTCGGTCGCGATCGTGGACGTCGCGATCGACGGCACCGCCGCCTCGCTCGCGCGGCTCGAGGAGATCGCGCGCGTCGCCGAGGCGCACGCGCTGCCCGCCGTGGTGAACGGCGCCGCGGGGCTGCTCGGGGTCGACGACCTCGGCGGCGTCGAGCGCCTCGACAACAAGGCCGCGCTGTTCCAGGCGCCGCACCGGGCGCCGTGGCGCTCCGCCGCGGCGCGGCACTGCATGCGCTGGGTCGCGATCGCCATGAACCGCGCGCTCGGCCGGATGCCCTACGACAGGTCGACCTCGCGCGTCCGGGAGGCGGCGATCGTCGAGCAGCCGGGCGACGAGGGCGGCCGGGTCTGGATCCCGCCGGCGTACCTGGTCGGCGCGCTGATCGCGGCGAGCTTCCGCGAGACGGCGTGGCCGTGCCGCATCGCGGGCGCGAAGGGCGGCGGCGTGATCGGGGACCTGCCGGTGCAAGAGGTGAAGGGCGCGTACGAGGGGGACGAGGGCGTCGCGATCCCGACCGAGGCGTTCGTGTCGACGGACACCCAGCGCGATCTCGCGAAGAGCGGCGTGCTCCTGCTCGCGTCGGCCCCGAACAGCGACGCGGTGTACGTCCTCACCGCGCCGACGGCCTACGTCCCGCCGGAGAAGCTCACGTACGACAGCGCCACCGCCGAGCCGGACGCGCGCCTCGACCGGGTCTCGCTGGTCGATCAGCTCTTCGTGGCGCGCGTCGTCCAGTTCCTGCGCGCCCTCTGCGCGAAGCTGCCCCCGGACAGCGACCCGGCGGAGGTCCAGCCCGTCGTCGAGGGGGCGCTGTGGACGCTGTTCGAGAACGCGCCGCCCGCCACCATCGAGCTCTCGGTGAAGGCGGCCCGCGCCGAGGGCGGGGCCCTGGTCGCCGTCGCGGTGCGCCCGCGCCGCTTCCTCGGCGTCGGGCTCGACGAGGTGTCGCTCGAGGTGCCGCTCGGCTGAGCCCGCTCGGTACGATTGACGCCGCCCGTCGCGCGAGGGAAGAATGGCCGCCATGCGGCTCCGCGTCGCGATCCTCCTCTGTGTCCTGAGCACCCTGGTGACCACGTGCCAGCGGCCGGCCCCGCAAGCGCCGGCGGCCTCGTGCGGCTGCCGCAAGAAGTAGCCGCGGCCGCCGCGCCCGTCTTCCGGGCCGCGCCGCTGAGGCGGCGCTTCGCGGGCGCTACTCGCCGCCGCAGGCGGCGGCCTCGCAGGCCGTGACGTCCGCCGCGCACGCCTCGTCCAGGCACGCGGCGCAGCTGTCGCCGTCCGCGCCGCACGCTCCCTCGCAGGCGCCGCGGCCCGCGGTGAGCTGGCAGCGCAGCGCCTCGAGAGGTTCACGCGCGCGTCCGCGACGATCGGCTCCGGTGTGGCGTTCAGGTAATGGGTGTTCATCACGAGCACGGTGCCCGGCTCGACCTTGAGGGCCACCCCGTCCGGCAGGTCGCCGAGGAACGAGTCGCCGCCGAAGGACTGCGAGCCGGCGACCACGCCGGTGATCTCCCACGCGGCGGTCGCGCCGCGGTTGCAGTCGTGGACCTCGGCCGCGTCCACGCGGACGCCGTCGCGCGTCTCCGCCGGGATCTCCTTGTAGGCCGTCTTGTAGAGCACGACATGGTGGCTCCCGGGCGAGAACCGGACCTCGTCGCCGCGGATGGTGAGCCCCTCGGGGGGCGCGACGAAGAGCTTGCATCACTCGATCTCCTGCCCTGGCGCCACGGTGGAGACCATGCGGTACTGGAGGCCGTCCCCGGCCGCAGGGGGCTCGAGAGAGGCGCTGTCGGACCCCGGAGCGCCGGACTCTTCGGAGGAGCACCCGGCGAAGAGCGGGGCGCAGAGCAGAGCGGTGAGGACGAAGCTACGCATGACGTGGGACCTCCAGCCTTTCTGGTCGGGCTCGGCGCAGGAAGCGCAAGAGCGCGCACGAGTCGCGCACAGACATGCGCGAAGCGCGTCCCCGCGCTCCACGCTGCCCGAGCAGACCTGATTTCCTGTCATGGGTTCCCGGACGGTCCGAGATCGTTCAATCCACCTCGCAGGAGCTCGGATGAAGGCGGCGCACTCCGCGATCTCCCATGCACCGCGCCGCCGGCCGTCAGGCGTCAGGCGTCAAATTCCCGACACGCCCGCTCCGCGCCGGCCTCGGCCAGGGCCGCTCTTCGGTGACGACGAAAGCGCGCGCCTGATGGCCTGTTTCATGGCGACGGAGAGCAGCCGATTGCGTAGCTACGCAATCGCGCGGGTGAGCGGCGTCACGCGGCTCGCGCGCCCGGCGCGGCGCGGGAATACCGTCGCATCGGGACGGCGCCTGATGCGTCCGCCTTGCCTCCATCAGGATCGGCCCGTGGTTTGCAGTCTCCGCGGCTCCATGAACCGCTCCACCCAGCAGAACCTCCGCCCCGATCACCGGTTCGGCGGCCGCAGGGCCGTGGTGATCGGCGGGAGCATCGCCGGCCTCGTCGCGGCCCGGGTGCTCGCCGATCACTTCGACGAGGTGGCCGTCATCGAGCGCGACGGTATCCCGGACGATCTCCGCGAGCCCCGCAGGGGCGTGCCGCAGGCGCGCCAGGTCCACGGCCTGCTCGCCCGGGGAGAGCGCATCCTGAACGATCTCTTCCCCGGCTTCACCGAGGACCTGATCCAGGACGGGGCGGTCGCGTACGACTTCGGGCTCGGCCTCGCCTGGCACCACCTCGGCGCGTGGAAGCCGCGCTGCGCGACGGGGGTGCAGACCCTGTGCATGACCCGGCCGCTGCTCGAGGCGCACGTGCGCCGCCGGACCTTCGCGCTGCCCGGGGTGCGGCGTCTGGACGGGCGCGAGGTGGTCGAGCTCTCGGCGTCGCCCGACCGCTCCCGGCTCACGGGCGTCGTGGTCCGGCGGCGCGACGCGCCGGGCCAGGTCGAGGCGCTGCCGGCGGAGCTCGTGGTGGACGCCAGCGGGCGCGGCTCCCGCGCGCCGGCGTGGCTCGAGGCGCTCGGGTACCCGCGCCCCCTCGAGTCGACGATCAAGGTGCGCGTCGGGTACGCGAGCCGGCAGTACCGGCCGCGCGATCCGGCGCAGGTGCCGTGGACCTCGCTGTACATCCTCGGCTCGCCGTCCGACAGCCGGCGGCTCGGCTGTATCGTGCCCGTCGAGGGCGGGCGCTGGATGGTCGTGCTCGCGGGCCTGTTCGGCGAGCACCCGCCCGTCGACCCCGAGGGCTTCCTCGAGTTCGCGCGGGGCCTGCCGCACGACGCGCTGTACCGGGCGCTGCTCGGGGCCGAGCCCGAGACGGAGATCGCCGTCTACAAGTTCCCGGCGCACCTCCGGCGGCACTACGAGCGCATGGCGCGCATGCCCGAGGGGCTCGCGGTGCTGGGCGACGCGCTCGCGAGCTTCAACCCGGTCTACGGGCAGGGGATGACGTCGGCCTGCCTCCAGGCGCTCGCCCTCGACGCCGCGCTCGCCGAGCAGCGCCGCCGCGCGGGCCAGGGCGCGATCGCGGGGCTCACCCGCCGCTACCACGCGGCCGCGGCGAGGGCGGTCGACCTGCCGTGGCAGATGTCGACGGGGGAAGACCTCGCCTACCCCGAGACCGAGGGGAAGCGGCCCCTCCTCCAGCCGGTGCTGCGCTGGTACACCGGCGTGCTGCACCGCGCCGCGCAGGTCGACCGCGAGGTCTACGTGCGCTTCGTGCGCGCGCTGCACATGCTCGATGGGCGCGAGGCGCTCGTGAGCCCGCGCCTGCTCCTGCGCGCGCTGCGCGCCGGGCTCTCGGCGTCGCTCCCCCGGATGAACGCGGCCGGCCCGGCCTACGCGCGCCAGCCCGCCGACACCTGAGCGGCCCCGGGCGGGGCGGCGATCGGCGCAGGGCCGCGCCGCTCACGGCCGCGATTGCCACGTTGTTCATCGAGGCGACGACTGACACGTTGTTGCCTGCCGGTCGTGTTCTGGTAAGAAGGGCGCGCGAGGCGGCTCCTCGCGGAGACAGGACGATGACCGACCCGATGAATCCGCTGCTGGAGCTCGTCGCTCGCGATCAAGAGCACGACTGCGAGGGGTATGGCCACGAGAACGTGTGTGTGCGAGTGGTCGGCGTCGCCGAGCTGCCGACGCGCGCCGGCCACTTCCGCATCGTCGCGTTCTGGAACAACCGCGACGCCAAGGAGCACATCGCGATGGTGCACGGCGATGTCGTCGGCGCCTCCAACGTGCCGACGAGGCTGCACTCCGAGTGCCTGACCGGCGATGTCATGGGCTCGCTGCGCTGCGACTGCCGCGATCAGCTCCTCGAAGGGCTGAAGAAGATCAAGAGCATGGAGCGCGGCATCCTGCTCTATCTGCGCCAGGAGGGCCGCGGGATCGGGCTCATCAACAAGATCCGGGCGTACGCGCTGCAAGATCAGGGGCTCGACACGGTCGAGGCGAACCTCGCGCTCGGCTTCCGGGACGACGAGCGCGATTACGCCGTCGCGGCGCACATGCTGCATAGCCTCAACGTGAAGTCGGTGAAGCTCATCACCAACAATCCGAACAAGGTCCAGCAGCTCACGCAATATGGGGTGTCCGTGGCAGGGCGCATTCCGCACGTGATTCCGCCGAACGAGCACAACCGCTTTTACCTGGAGACCAAGGCGAAGCGATCGGGCCATTTCATCGACACGTGGGGCAAGCCGCACCTCGTCGAGCAGAGCGATCCGGTCGTGGTCGACGGGATGGCGCCCCCCGAGTCCGATCGGACGCCCGCGAGCTGAGGCGAGCGCGCGGCGCCGCGCGGCGGCGTTGCGCTCGCCTCAGGCCGCGGCGCCGCGCTCGCCTCACGGCGCGGCGCCGGTCAGGCGGCGTACCCGCTCGGCGTGGGGGCTCGCCGGGAAATGCGCGAGGAACGCCTCGGCGCGGGCGCGCGCCTGGTCGGCGCGCCCGCGGCGCACCAGCGCGTCGATCGCGATGATCTCCCGCTCCGGCGCGAGCCGGCCCTCCGGGAACTCGGCCCGGTGCTCGTCGAGCAGCGAGAGCGACGCCTCCGGCGATCGCGCGAGCGCCGCCCGGATCTCCGCGAGCCGCCGGGCTTCCCGGAGCAGCTCGTCGCGCGCGAGCGCCGCGGCCTGCGCAGGAGGGGGCGCGGCCGGGGCGGCGCTCGCCGGGGACCGCTCTCCGCGCGCGGCGGTCGAGGCCTGGCGCTGCGGCTCGGCGCCCGGAAGCGGCGCCCCGAGCGCTTGATCGCTGCAGCCCGCGAGGTGGACGAGGAACGCGGCGGCGAGGCCGCCCGCGATCCATCGATTGTGTGACGAATGATCAACAACGACGTTCATGTCGCCGGACTCCTTACATGGTCGAGCCGCCGGAACCTCGCTGAAACGGGCTCGCTCAGCGCGCACGCCCTTTCGCGGATCGCAGCTCGCTGCCGTCGCCGCTCAGGCGGCTCGGCGTGTTCGACATCGTCAACTCGGGCACCAGCAACGGTCGCCCGGGCGCCAGCATCTCTGGCTGACAGGCGTAGTCTAAAACTGGAATCCGCTTTGTCAATACTATTTACATACGCCGAGCGGCGCATTGCGGCCCCTTGTCTATCGCCGCGACTGCCCCACTCAGAACGCGCCGGCGACGCCTACACCCACGCCAGCCGGCGCGAGCGAGAGGCGGAAACTCCGCGTGTCCGGGCCCGCAACACGCGCGCGGGGGCCGTGAAACAGATACGGAATCAGCACGCCGGCCGCGGAGCCGATGGCGGCGCCCGTGAGCACGTCGGAGAAGTAATGGCGGTCGGAGGCAATGCGCAGGTATCCGGAAAGCGCGGCGATCGCCATTCCCTGGGCCCAGACCCACGGCGCCGCGCGATAGCCGCGCATCGACGCCACGGTGCCGCTCGCCGCGGCGAGGGAGAAGGCCGCGGTGGAGTGGCCCGAAAAAAAGGAGAGATCGTCGTCGTGCTCGAGCGGGCGCGAGCAGCCCGCGCCCTCGCAATACAGCACGTCGGCGTTCTCGAAACGGGCATAGGGCCGCTGGCGGCCGACGATGTACTTGGTGAGCTGGTTCAGGTTCATCGCCAGCACCGTCGCCTCGGTGACGATCACGAGGTCGGCGGCGATGTTCTCGGTCCGGCCGTCCTGCCACGCGGCGAGCGCGGTGAGGCCCAGCGCGGAGGCGGGCGCGACGGCGAGGACCGTCACGTTGCTGACCTGGTGGGCGGCGCCGGGGTTGCCGCTCCAGAGCAGCGCGTCGCGGACCGAGGTGTCGAGCGGGCCGACCGCGCACCAGCGGCACGCGTCGGGCGCGAGGCCCTTCTTGGCGAGCTCCGAGGCGATCCACGCGGCCCCGCCGACCACGGTGACGGGCAGATCGACCTCCGGCACGTACGTGAGCTCGGGGGAAGGCCCGGCGGCGGCGGCGGGTGAGAGGGCGAGGAGGAGGGCGGAGACCGTTGTCGCAACGAGGGCGGCGCGCACGAGGCGGGCGAGCGTAGCCCGGGCGCCGGAGCACGGGAACCGCCGCGCGGCGGCGATCGGGCGAGGATCAGGCGCGCGGCGGCCCCGGCGCGGCGAGCAGACCGTCGAGCAGGCGCGCATGGGCGTCGTCGCTCACGCGCCGGAGCTCCGCGGGGCCGGCCTTGGACAGCGCGCCCGACGCCGCGAGGGTCGCGACCCCGTGGTGCATCGCCCAGATCGGGACCGCGAGCGCCATCGGATCGCCGGGCGGGAACGCCCCGGCGCGCTGCGCCTCCTCGATGAACCCGAGGAGCAGCCCCAGGCTCCTCGACGTGGCCGCAGCGACCCGCGGGTCGCCGGGGTCGACCTCGCTCGAGTACATCACGTGGAACGGCGCCGGGTGCTCCAGCGCGAAGCGGACGTAGGCGAAGCCGGCGGCCAGGAAGCGCGCCCGGAGGTCGCCCCCGGCGCTCCCGGCCGCCTCGAGCGCGGCCGAGATCTGCGCGGCGAGCGCCGTGCTCGCCTGGACGGCGAGCTCCGTCATCAGCGCGCGCTTGTCCGGGAAGTGGCGGTAGGGCGCGGCGTGGGAGACGCCGATGCGCCGCGCCACCTCGCGCAGCGTGAAGCCCGCGTTGCCCTGCTCCTCGATGAGGGCGAGCGCCTCCTCCAGCACGGCGCGCCGGAGGTCGCCGTGGTGGTAGGGCCGGTCGGTCGATGTGGGCGGCGACGCGGGCGGGCGCGACGCGGGGGCAGGCGGGGTGCGCGCGCGCGCACGGCGGCGTCTCGGGGAGGAAGCCACAGCGCAGGCGCGCACGATACCACGAAGGCCCCGCGCCGCAGGGCGGGAGGGCGGCGTCGAAGAAAATGTAGACGGTGGAAACTTCGGCATGTTGCCGCTGTCATCATCGGGCGCGCGGGCGGCCCGGAGGGGGCCGGCGCGCCGACCCACCCTGGATCAGGAAAGGAGCCCCGTATGTCCGAGCCCCGTCGATCTCCCGATCGTGAACGCCTCCTCGCCGCCGTGGAGCGCGTGCGCGGCGTCGCTGCTGCCCACGCCGAGGCGTCCGAGCGGCTGCGCACGCTCGCGCCGGCGGTCGTCGACGCGCTGCGATCGAGCGGCCTCTTCGCGCTGGCCGCGCCGCGCGCGCTGGGCGGCGCCGAGTGCGATCCGCTGACGCAGGTCGAGGTCTTCGAGGCGATGGCGCGCGCGGACGCCTCGGCGGGGTGGTCGCTGATGATCAGCGCGCTGCTCGCCGCGGCCGCCGGGGGCACGCTGCCCGACGCGGGGGCGCGGGAGGTGTTCGCGGGGCCGTTCCCCACGTTCGCGGGGCTCCAGGTGCCGACCGGCCTCGCGCGGCGGGTCGCGGGCGGCTACGCGGTCGAGGGGCGCTGGGCGTTCGGCAGCGGCGTGCGGCACGCGGCCTGGGTGTTCACCTGCGCCGTCGTGGCGCCGGAGGGCGGGGCTCCGCCGGCGGGGCCGCCCGAGATGATCAGCCTCGCCGTCCCGCGCGAGCGCGTGGTGGTCGAGGACACGTGGGACGTCGCCGGGCTGCGCGGCACCGGGAGCGAGCACTACCGGATCGAGGGCGCGTTCGTGCCCGAGGCGCTGACGTGCCCGTTCCCGGCGGCCCCGCAGCGGCGCGGCGGCGCGCTGTATTCGCTGCCCTTCATCGCCCTGGTCGCGGCGGCGCACGTCGGCTTCGCGCTCGGCGTCGGGCGGCGCGCGCTCGACGAGATCGCGGCGGTCGCTCCGCGGCGCATCAAGGTCTGGCCGCAGCTCGCGCTGGGCAGCCACGCGGCCTTCCACATGGATCTCGGGCGCGCGGAGGCGAAGCTCGCCGCGGCGCGCGCCTACGCGTTCGACGCGCTCGGGCGGATGTGGGACCGGGCGCGCGCCGGGGAGGCGCTCTCGATCGAGGACTGGAGCGCGATCCGGCTCGTCCAGACGTACGTGACCGACGTGGCCGCGGAGGTCGCGGGCTTCGCGTACCGCGCCGGCGGCGGGGGCGCCCTGTTCGCGGAGAGCCCGCTGCAGCGGTGCTTCCGGGACATCCACGCGGCGACGCAGCACATCGCCGCGACCGACGACGCGTACGAGTTCGCGGGGCGCGCGCGGCTCGGGATCGCCGAGCTGCACCCGATGCTCGCCCCGCGGCCGGCGGCGGGCGGCGCGCGCTGACCCGGGGCGGCCGCGCGGTCAGCGCTGGCCGCCGCCCGGCGGGCACGCGACCTGCCGGGGCGGCGGGGGGTTGCACATGATGACCACGGGAGGGCCTCCGTCCTGCGACGGAAGAGCCCGCGGGCACGGGCTGGGCAAGAACTCCCTGCAGGTGCCGTCCGCGTCCCGGACCACCCTCCCCCCGGGCACGGGCTGCGGCAGCGGCCCGTCCTGCGCTGCCGTCACGCCGGCCACCTGGTGCGCCTCGATGGTGGCTGCGCCCTGCGCCGTCGCTCCGCCGTCCTGCGGCGGCCCCGACGCCGCCGCGTCCTGCGCCGCCGTCGCGCCGCCGTCCGGGAGCGCCTCGGAGGCGGCCGCATCTCCCACGCCGGGCGCGCCGGTCGGCGGGACCTCCGGGGGCGGCGGGTTGGACGTCGCGTCCGGCGGATCGGGCGGCGGCTGGGTCGAGCCACAGGCGGCCGGGCCGCCGGCCACCGTGACGAGGAACGAGGACGCGAGCACGCGGCGGCGATGGCGCGACGAAGGCTTCATCGCAACCATCCTACGCGAGCTCGGTCACATCGTCGCGAGGCTCCGAGCGGCGACGGCGCGCGTCAAGGCTCGCCGCCGTCCGGCGGGCACGCCATCAGGCGAGCGGCTCACTTTTGCATCTTCACCCCGTGCGGGCGCGCCATCAGGCGGTCCACATAGGCATCCAGCCTGGGCCGGCCCGTCGGGCCGGCCCACAGGCGCATCCAGATGAACATCGAGCCGACCATCACGTCGGCCGCGGTGAACCAGTCGCCGAACAGATAAGGCCCCTCCCCGAGCTCGCCCTCGACGACGTTCATGGCCGTGTCGAAATCCGTCCACCCCCGCTGCGGTGGCGTCTCGACCTTCAGCAGGCGGTCGCCCATCGCCGGCTCGAGCTGCGACGTCGAATAGACCATCAGCGACAGATAGCGCCCCCGCTCCGGCGCGCCGACCGGAGGCGCCAGCCTGGCCTCGGGGAACTTCTCCGCCAGGTACAGACAGATCGCCGCGTTCTCGAAGAGCCGGACATCGCCGTCCACCAGCGCGGGCAGCTTGCCAGCTGGGTTGATCTTCAAGAACTCGGGCGACTTGTGCTCCCGCTTCTCGAAGCTGATGGGCACGAGCTCGTACGTGGCGCCGCACTCGTCCAGCATCCACTTGGTGATCACAGCGCGACTCTGCTGGTTGAAGTAGAGCTTCATCGCAATCTCCCGTGTGAGGTTTCCGACGGAACGGCCGCGAGCATGCCAGATCACCGCCGGAGATGCACGGACAGGAGCCGCGGAGGGTCGTTCCGGAGGGCCCCGGCGTCGCGCCACTCGCCCAGGTGAACGAGCTCGTATCCGCACGAAAGCCCCGCATTCACGTACTCGGAGACGTCGTGCAGGAACGCGGGCACCCGCTCGGGCTCGCCGGTGGCCCGGTTGACGAAGTTGGCCTGGCCGCCGCGCATCTGCCGCATCGGGTGCAGCTCGCACAGGAAGAGCTCGCCGCCCGCGCGCGAGGCCCGGGCAGCCTCGGCGAAGAGCGCCTCGAGGTGCTCGATGTGCTCCAGCACGAGCAGGGCAATCACGACGTCGGCCGAGCCGTCCGCGGCCGGCCAGGCAGCGCGGATGTCGTGCTGCACGAACCGGACGCGGGGAGACTGCACGCGGGCCCGCGCATGCCGCAACATCCCCTCGGAGAAATCGAGCGCGAGCACGCTGGCGGCGCGCTCGGCGAGCCACGGCGTGTTGCGCCCGGTGCCGCACCCGATCTCGATCACGTCGCGGCCGGTCAGATCCAGGTCGCGCTGCCGGAGGACCGCGGCCGCCAGCTCGCGGGTCCGGTTGTCGTCTTCGTCGTACGTCTCGGCCCAGCGATCGTAGGCCGTGGCGATCTCAGGCTTGCTCGAAGGGGTGGACATGGGTCGAACCGGAAGGGTGTTGTCGGTCGCCAACCTGAAGGCCCCGTGGTCGGCGCGGGATCGCGCCCGGCGCGGGGACCGCCTCTACAACCCGAGCTCGCTCAGCCCGGGATGATCGTCCGGCCGCCGCCCGAGCGGCCAGTGGAACTTCCGGTCCGACGCCGCGATCCGCACGTCATTGATGCTCGCCTCGCGCCGCCGCATCAATCCATGAGCGTCGAACTCCCACTGCTCGTTGCCGTGGGAACGGTACCAGTTCCCGCTGTCGTCGCGCCACTCGTAGGCGAAGCGCACCGCGATGCGATCGCCGGTGAACGCCCACACCTCCTTGATCAGGCGGTAGTCCAGCTCCCGCTGCCACTTGCGGTGCAGGAACGCCTCGATCGCCTCCCGGCCCTGAAAGAACTCGGCCCGGTTCCGCCAGCGGCTGTCGACGGTGTACGCCTGGGCGACGCGCGCGGGATCACGGCTGTTCCAGGCGTCCTCCGCCAGCCGCGCTTTCCGGGCGGCGGTCTCTGCGGTGAAGGGCGGAAGCGGAGGGCGCGACTCGGCGGGTTCCTGGCTCACGGTGCACCTGCGCGAACCTTCCTCGAATCGCCCATCCCAGGCAACCCCTTTTCGAGCGCAGCTCCCGGGGCGGGAGCTCCCGGGGCCGCGCGGCGCAGACGGCGGGGCGCGGCGGCGAGCCTTGGCCCTCGCGCCACCGGGGAGAGCTCGTTAGAATCGCGCGCTCCCCATGGCTGGTCTGAACCGCGCCGCGCCCGCGACGGGCCCACGCAGCGGCTCCCGCGCGCGGGGGCCGGCGCCGTGAGCGACGACCCGGAGGGCGCCGGCTACCTGGACGCGATCTTCGCGGCGATCCGCGGGGGCGCCAGCCAGCTCGCGGCGATGAAGACGTGGCTCAGCAGCGCCGAGCGCGCCGCCTCGTCGCCCTGGCGCTTCCAGTTCCTCGGCGCCGCGCGCGCGGCGCACCGGCGCGCCAGCGCCTTCCTCGACGAGACCGAGGAGCGGCTGCGCCGGCTCGGCCCCGTCGACCAGGTCCCGGCCCCGCTGGACCAGCTCCCCAGGAACGTGGCGGCCATGCGCGCAGATCTCCGCGAAGGGGAGCAGCACCTCGATCGCCTTGAGACAGACGCGACCTCCCGGGAGCAGGCGCGCGGCGCGGGCCCGAGCGCGCGCTCCTCGTGACGGCGGCGTCGACTCGCCGAGAGCCTCGGTGTGGGGCTACTCCTGTCGTGGGCCCACAGACCTCGAGCGGCCGGAGCCGCCGCGCACGACAGGCAAGCAGCCTGGCTCAGCGCGGCAGGGGAACCCACGCGCCGTCCGTCGGGACGTGGATGCGCGCGGGCAGGCGCTGCGCGGCGGCGCGCTGGACGAAGGCGGTGACCGGCTCGCGGTAATGGCCGAACGTGGTGTGGTGGATCGGGATCACGTGGCGGGCGCGGAGGAGCGCCGCGGCGGCGACCGCTTCCTCGGCGTCCATGGTGCGGAGGCCGCGCGCGCCGTCGACGCCGACGGCGCCGAGGTGCGGCAGCCAGAGGTCGATGGGCGCGAAGCGGGCCGCCACCGCGCGCATGCGATCGGTGAAGACCGAATCGCCGGTCCAGTAGACCGAATAGGGTGCCGCGCCCTCCCAGCGAAGCACATAGCCGTTGCCCTTTCCGAGCGTCGCGTCGAGCGCCGCATCGTGGGTGTGGTTCGCCGGCACCGCGAGGATCCGGAGGCGGCCAGAGCGGGTCGGTATCACCGTCTCGCCGTCCCAGTCGAGCGGGGTCAGCCTGGTGAACCCCGCGGCGCGCGCCGCCTCGACCGCGTCGGGAGGGAGGACGAAGACGATGTCCTTCGGGAGCACCTGTCTCGCGACCGCATCGAAATGGTCAGCGTGGTTGTGGCTGAGGAGGATGAGGTCGAGGCGCCCGATGGGCTCCGCGGGAGGATCGGTGTAGCGGGCCACCGGCGCGTTCTCGACGCCGGTCGACGGGTGCCGGGGGAGGACGAACGCCGCAGGGCCGCGCGGTCCGAGGACGGGATCGGTGAGCAGCCGGAGGCCGTCCCGCTCGAGGATCGCCGTCGGACCGCCGCGCCACTGGAGGCGCCCGCCCGACGCCTCGGCCGGCGTGGTCGAAGGCGCGGCCGCCGGCGGCGCGCTGGGCTCGACGCGCGTCGCCGGCGCGCAGCTGGTCAGGAGGAGCGCGACCAGCGGAGCGGCGATCGATCGCCCTCGCGCCGACCACCGCCGCGGAAGGCGCGCCGCGCGCTCGGCACGGACGATCTCCGCCGTGGTGCGCAGCGGGCGCGCCTCGACTCGTCCGTTCAAGCCACCTGGGACACTCGTGCTCTCGTTCATCGTCGTCGCCTCCCTGGCCGCGCTGGGGTGAGGAGCAGCTCGGCGAGAGAACGCGCGCGCGCGGCGGCGCCCGGTCCCCCTTCGCGGACGGCGGTCACCGTCGCGCCGTCGATCAGCAGCATGAGCTGCGGCGCCAGGGCCCCGGCGTCCGGCGCGCCGGCCTCGCGCAAGAGCCCCGCCAGATAGTCGATGAGCCGCTGCTTGTGGCGCTGCGAGGCCTCGTGCGCGGGGTGGCTCCGGCTCGCCACCTCGACCATCGTGTTGAGAAACGCGCAGCCGCGAAAGTCGTTGTCGGCGAACCGCTCGGCGAGCGCGTCGAAGACCGCGAGCGGCCGGTCCCGCGGGTCGCTCGCGAGGGCCTCGACGCGCCCGGCCAGCCACTCGCGAAAGCGCGCGTCGCGCGCGTCGAGCACCGCCACGAGCAGGTCGTCCTTGGTCCGGAAGTGACGGTAGAAGGTGGCCTTCGCGACGTCCGCCTCGGCGATCAGGCGATCGACGCCGACGGCGCGATACCCCTCGGCGTAGAAGAGGCGCTCCGCGACCTCGAGGATGTGGCGCCGGATGTCGCTCACTACCTCGTGAATAAGACAGACAGGTCTGTCTTGTCAAGGGCACGACGGGCCGGAGCACGCGCCCGCAAGGGCCACGCTATCGTCTCGTCACAACGCAAAATTCTCATCGTGGCGCACGACAATGCGCCGCAGTGCGCAGGAGGGGGTCGCAGCGCAACGTCGAAGCGCAGCGGAGGTCGTCACAGCGCCATGCTGCGAGGGCAGCGCGCCGGCGCCGCGAGGCAGCGGGCGCGGCCTGCGCCGCGGACGCGGCGGCGCCCCGGCGGGCCCGCGGCGCCGGTGGGGGGCGCCTTCATGGCTCGACAGGGCTCAATCCGATTCGAGCAGGAGCCCGCTCGCCGAGAGCGCGATGAGCGAGGGATCCGCGGCATCGGTGTTCACGATGGCGGCCACGGCGGCCTGCTGCTCGGGGTAATACAGCACGATCGTGGCGAAGCCCGGAATGCCGCCGTCGTGCCCGAGCGCGGGGACTCCCAGGACCTCGCGCCCGATGACGAGCGTCCCGAGCCCGTAGCCCTGGCCCGCGACGCCGGTGGGCACGGGATCCGCGAGCATCTCTGCCCGCGATACCGGATCGAGCGCCGCGCCGTCGTAGAGCGCGACCGCCCAGCGGGCGAGGTCCCCCGCGCTCGCCACCAGGGCGCCGGCTGACCACGGCAACGAGGGGTGGATGAGCGACGTGATGTCGAGCCCCTCGGCGGTGTAGCCGCGGGCGAGCTCACCTGCGATCGGCTCCTCTCCGTCGAACGAGGTGCTCGAGAGCGCGTTTGGATCGAGCAGCCGATCGCGGATCACCTCGGCGACGCCCTCGCCTGTCGCGGCCTCGATGATCATCCCGAGGAGGATGTAGTTCGTGTTCGAGTAATGCCACCCCTCGCCGGGCGCGAAATAGGGATCGTGCTCGGCGGCGATGGCGACGATCTCCCCGGGGCTCCAGACATGGCCCGGATCGGCGATGACGGTCGGCGCGAGCTCCTCGTCCTCCGTGTAGTCGAAGATGCCGCTCGAGTGGTTCAGGAGCTGTCGCACGGTGATGCCGTCCGCGCCGGGGAACGTCGCGATCCACGTCGAGAGCGGATCATCCAGGTCGAGCGCGCCGTCGCGCGCGAGCTGGAGCACCGCGGCCGCGACGTAGGTCTTGGTCACGCTGCCGATGCGGAGCACGTGATCCGCGCGCATCGGGTCGCCGGGCGCGGACTCGCCGCTCGCGAAGTCCTGGATGCCGCAGCCCGGCGTGCTGACCGCGAGGACGGCGCCCGAGGTGCCGAGGGCCTCCCGCGCCCCGTCGAGGCGCACCTGAAGGGCCCCCGCGAGTTCGGCGCAGGCGTCCACGCTGCCGCCCCCCTCGCCTCCCGTGCCGCCGCCGGTACCGGCGCTGTCTGCGCCGCCCCCGCCCTCGCTCGCGCCGCCCGCGCCGCCGCCTCCGCCCTCGTTCGCGCCGCCCCCGCCCTCGTTCGCGCCGCCCGCGCCACCGCCGCCCTCGTTCGCGCCGCCCGCGCCGCCGCCTCCGCCCTCGTTCGCGCCGCCCCCGCCCTCGTTCGCGCCGCCCGCGCCACCGCCGCCCTCGTTCCCGCCGCCCGCGCCGCCGCCGCCCTCGTTCGCGCCGCCCGCGCCGCCGCCGCCCTCGTTCGCGCCCCCGCCCTCGTTCGCGCCGCCTTCGCCGCCCGCGCCACCGGAGCTGGTCGTCGGCGACGCGCTCGACGAGTCCACGGTCTCATCGCCGTTGCAGCCAGCGCCGAGCGTGAGCGCGCTCGACGCCAGCAGGGCGAGGAGGAAGCCATGATGTCGAGAGACTCGGTTCGAGGTTCGCATGCGATCTCCAGGGCAAGAATCCGGGTGGGTGGGCGCGACAGTACTGAACCGGCGCGCGAGCACAAGGGCGCAGCATCGAGCCGCGTCGATTCCTACCTGTCGATGGCAGACACAACAGTCGCGATGAGCCGCCTCAGCCGCCCGCGCGAGATCACCGAGCGCGACAGCCGGTACGTCTCAGGCGCAGACATGCCGCGACGGGCGGCGGTCGTCGGCGCAGGACACGACAGCTCGAGAATCGACACCGACGATCCAACAAAGACATAGATCACGCCCGCTCTGCCGCGGGCAGCGCTGCGCTGCCCTGCATTCGCAGACAGGCTGAACAACTTGACTATCGGTCGCTCCGCCGTAATCTGCGCCACCCGTCGACGACCATCGAGCGCGGAGCGTGGCCCGACCAAGAGGTGGCTCGTGAACTCCGGACATCTGGTTACGCCCAAGCTTCGGCTGGTGAGGCCGCTCGGACAAGGAGGCATGGGGACCGTCTGGGTAGCCGACCACCTCTCGCTCGGATCGCAGGTCGCCGTGAAGCTCATGGCCCCGGAGATCGCGCGGTGCCCCGGGTTCATCGAGCGGTTCCGGCGCGAGGCGGTGGCCGCGGCGCAGATCAAGAGCCCCCATGTCGCCCAGGTGTTCGATCACGGGATCACTGACGCGGGGGTCCCGTACATCCTCATGGAGCTGCTCGAGGGGGAAGATCTGAAGCGCAGGATCACCCGCCTTGGCCCCCTGTCGCTGCACGAGCTCGCGCGCGTCGTGCGGCAGGTCGCGAGGGCGCTCGGGCGCGCGCACCAGCTCGGCATCGTCCACCGCGACATCAAGCCGGACAACATCTTCCTCGCCGACGCCGAGGGCCAGGCCTTCTTCGTCAAGGTGCTGGACTTCGGCGTGGCCAAGCAGCCTGTGAGCCGCGATCAGGCCATGACGTCGACGGGCAGCTCGTTCGGGACCCCGATGTACATGAGCCCCGAGCAGCTCCTCAGCGCCAAGCACGTCGACTTCCGCGCGGATCTGTGGGCGCTCGGCGTCGTCGGGTATTACGCCTTGACGGGCCGGGCGCCGTTCACCGGAGAGACCCTGGGCGCGCTCTCCGTGGCCGTCAACGCCGGCGTGTTCACGCTCCCGAGCGCCGTGAGGCCAGGCGTGCCGCGCGGCGTGGACGCCTGGGTGGCGAGGGCCCTCCAGCGCGATCCCGCGGCGCGGTTCGGATCGGTCAAGGAGATGGCCAGCGCGCTCGACGAGGCGGTGCTCGGCCTCGAGCACGCGCCGACGCTTCCGGCCAGCGCGCGCGACCCCCGGCCAGGACCGCCGCCGCCGTGCTCGACGGACGGAGCGGGAGCGCCGGCGCACGGGCCCGGCGGCGCGGGGTCGCCCCACAGCGGCGGCCAGGCGCGCACGTTCAACGGGCTCGTCATGCCGGGCGCGGGCGCCCGTCGGGGCAGCGCCGGCGTCCTGATCGCGGGGGTCGCGCTCGCAGGGGCGGCGGCGCTCGGCCTGGGCATCCCCTGGATGCACCGCGATCCGCCGGAGCACGGCGCGCCCGCCGCGGACAGCCCGGCCGCGCGCGGCGCGCCCGACCAGGAATTGCCGCCCGAGCCGCCGCCCGCGCCGCCCGCCGAGGAGGCCCGGGCGGCCGCGCTCCCGGCGGCGTCCACGACGACGCCGCCCCCGCAGCGCGCGGCCTCGCCGTCCCCCGCCCTGCCGGCGGCTCCCAGGGCGACGCGAGCCGCCTCGAACGCGCGCCAGCAGCCGAGGCCCACGCCCACCGCAAGGACGAACGCGCGCGTCCGCACGGACCGGATCGGCTTCTGAGCAGGTCGTCGTCGCCGAGCGCGTCGACGGCGTCGCCCGGGCGCGGTCTCGAGCAGGCGAGACGTCGAGGAGCGCCGCTCTCGAGCAGGCGAGGCGTCGAGGAGCGCCGCTGCGAGAGCGAGCCCCGCCCGGGCGGGTGAGCCCGCCCAAGCCCACCCACGCGCCCATCTCTGCCCCGCCTGCACCGACACCGTCCACCTGGGGTCGAGCTCCTGTGGTCCGCCGGGGGACCATGTGCTCGGCAGTCGCAGGCCGCCCGCCGACCGGCGACCCTGTGCTCGGGCTTCGCAGACCGCCGGTCGGCGGACCGCGCATCACGGGCGGATTCCGCGGCCGCTCGACGCGCGGCGCGCCCCTCGCGACGCCGCTGCGAGCGAAGCGCTTCGCGCGGCGATCCTCGACGCCGCCGGTCGGCGGAGCCGGCGAGGCGCGGAGCGGCGGACCGCCCCTCGACTCCTCTCGTGAGACCGGGCGCGGGACATGCACCTTCGCTCGGTCTCTCACGGCTGTACGAAACCTGGAGGAGCGTCGATGGAGAAGCGTGTTTCACAAGGCAAATTTGGACGCAGGCGATTCGCCGGCAGAGCGGCGGCCACCGTCGGTGTCTCGCTGCTCGCCCCGACGGGCCTCGCGCTGGCGGTCGAGAAGGGCGCCGTGAGCTGCGAGTCGGTCGGGCCCCTGTCCCTCCCGGAAGGGCTCCCCCAGACGCCCGGTATCCTCGTCGATCAGCGCGCGACGAAGCCGATCTACCTGCCCGGAATGCACGCCGGGCACGCGGCGCAGGCCCTCTCCGAGGTCCTCTTCTGGACGGACATCATGATGGAACATGCGATGTTCATGGCGCTGCTCATGCCGGGCGACGCCCTCCGCGCGCCCCGGGCCGAGGCGCGGCAGTTCCAGGTCCTCTTCGCCCAGCACTTCGTCTCGGCCCGCGACCGCGCCTACCGCGACGACGAGCTCTATCCGCTCCTCTCCGACACGCGCTCGAGCGTGCTTCAGTTCATCGAGTACAAGCGCCGCATGCAGCGCCAGCAGGAGGCCGGCACGCTGAAGAGCCTCGTCTGGCCGCTCTTCTTCGACCACATCGCGCGCGAGGCCGAGCGGTTCGCCGGCCGGCTCGATCTGTTCGCGAGCGGCGGCGCCGGGTTCCAGCGCGACGAGGTCGGGGCGTTCTGGACCCGGATCATGGCCGAGCACCTCGAGTTCATCGCGCACCTGCTCGACCCGCAGGAGCGCGCGCTCGTCGGGCAGGCCAACGCGCGCGCCGACGCGATGTACCAGGCGAACATCCAGCTCGTCGGCAGCGGGCAGCTCGCGATGATGGCCGACGATGTCATCGACTTCAAGACGGCCGCCGAGCAGGGCATCGAGACGGGGCAGATCAAGAGCATCATCGATCCCTCGCTCGCCGATCACGTGCTCCGCGAGGCGGTGAGGTTCTCCGACGAGGTCCGGCGCGCGCGGTGAGCAGGGGCGAGGCCGCGCGCGGGGAGGCCGCGCGCGCGGGGGCTCAGGGGACGCTCATCTCGAACGCGACGCTGTAGTTCGGCTGGGCCTCGCCCGTGACCGACCCGACGAACGGATCGGAGTCGCGGAGCTGCCCCCACCGCGTCGTGCCGCCGGGCATCGTGGTCCCGTCGGTCGTCGCCGCGTAGCCGACCATCACGCCGGACGCGGGCAGATCCGAGGCGGTCGTGATCTTCACCGAACCGCCGGAGATCTCGACGCCGCTGATCTCGATCCGGGTGTTGCCGCTCCAGACCTGGAAGCCGCGGCCCTTCGACCACTCCGTGAAGGCCGTCTGGTGGGGAGACGGCAGCGCGCTGTCCCAGACGAGCGGCGGCACCGGGACGTGGAACTGCACGGTGATCACCTTGCCGGCGCGCTCGACGCCCGTCGGCTGGAGAGGCTGCCAGTCCTTTCCGAGGACGACCTTCTCGAAGTAGACCTGGCCGTACTTCTCGCCGAGGAGCTGGTATCCGTGCGCGGTGAGGTGGATGTGATCCTCCGCGTACGGATACTGGTACTTCGGGCCCGAGCAGACGATGTCGCCCGAATGGCCCACGCCCACGTGCCACTGCGCCTGCGTCGACGTCGAGCGCGAGCCCACCTCGGTGTGCACCGAGTGCTGCTGGGACACCAGCAGGGGAATGCTCCGCGACTGCCCGGTGATGGGCAGGAGATCCGCGTTGTAGTCGGACCAGAGCTTGACCAGATCGTCCTCGTAGGTCGCGCTGCCGGCGTCGGACTCGCCGTGCGTGATGATGATGGCGCCGATACCGTAGGTCTTGCCCGCGTCCCTCGCGAGGCGCGCGATCGCCTCCGCCTCGAACAGCGTCGCCGCGTAGGCGCGGCCCATCGACGTGTCGCCATCGGTCGTCGCGTTGGCGCCTTTCCGGAGGACGCTCATGGGCTGACCGCTCTCGCCGACGACGGTGTGCACGGTGATGTGATCGCCGCCTGCCGCCTGCGCCAGGGTCGATATCTGGTCGGCCATGGCCGTGTGGGGCGTCTCGCCGTAGATGTTCTTCGGGTACGCGCTGGGGTAGGTCGTCGCGAACCCGCGGATGGGCTCGGTGAGCGGCACGAGGGAGAGGGCGCTGTTCGCCGGATCGAACGGAGGCACGGAGGTGCCCCCGAGGGACAGCTTGAGGTTGTTGAAGCGCTGCTCCGTCCCGCGCGGCGGCGTGCCCTCGGCGCCGACCGAGAGGCTCTGTCCCGTGCCGACGATCCCTGTCCAGTCCCAGCCCGGCCCCGCAGGCGCCCCGCCGCCGGTGCCGCCGGTGCCGCCGGTGCCCGCAGCCTCGCCGCCGGCGCCGCCGGACCCCGCCGCGTCGCCGCCGGTGCCGCCGGTGCCGCCGGCCGGGTCGGTGCCGCTCGCGCTGCTGGTCGCGCTCTGGCCGCCAGCGCCTCCTTCGCCGCCAGCGCCGGAGGACGACTCGTTCGACGAGCTGCACCCGATCGCCATGAGGAGGAGGACGAGAGAACCTGATGAGCTCAAGCTCAAGAACGATGATCTTCGCATGATGGCTCCTTGCTGAAGCACGAGGGGACCCCGGGGATCCCCGCGGCGCGAAGCTTGGATCATCAGCCCTCGCGGGGGAAGATGAACCGGTTCAGTTCTTCCGTCCTGGGCCGCGCGTGGCACGCGGGTGCTCGTCGTGCGACCACCGCGCGTTGCCCGGACGGCCGGCGCCCTCGCGTCGTGCCGGACGGAGCGCGGCGATCCTCACCCAGGCGGCGGTGCCACCCCGGCGGCGGTCCCCAACCTGCCGGCGATCCTCACCCAGGCGGCGGTCCCCAACCTGCCGGCGGTCCCCAGCCTGCCGGAGGCGCCATCGGCGACGCCACCGGGCCGAGCACCTCCATCCAGGCCGTGCTCTCCACCCACGCCGCCAGGTAGGGCGCGCGCGCCCCGCGCCGCTGGAGCAGCACCAGGAACGGCGCCGTCACCAGGAAGGACCGGGGCGGCGGCAGACCGTACGAGCCCACGACGGCCTCCGCCGTCGCGCCCGCGCCGCCCTCGTTCAGGTGGAACTGCACCCGCTGCTTCGCCTCGTCGAGGCGCCTCCCTCGCAATGCGTCGCCGAGCAGAGGTCGACCCATGAGCTCGCCGAAACGCCCCTCCACATCGAGCGTCAGCCGCGGGATCGCGAGCGCCTCGTCCGGCGCGATCCGCCGCGCCTCCCCGCCGAGCCGATCGAGCCGGCCGAGCGCGCTGGCCACCGTCGCGGCCAGCGTCTCCGCGGGCGCGATCTGCGCGACGAGGACGCGGCTGTCCGGATCGTCGGCGACGAGCTCGATCACGAAGTCCTTCGGCGCAGCCCAGTCGTGCACGACAACCTGCGATCGGCGCGCCGGGTCCGCGCCGAACGGGTTGCCGTCCAGCCCGAAGGCGCGGACCCTCGAGTCCTTGAACGTCCCTTCCCGCACCGCGAACGTCGTCTCGAACTTCAGCGTCTTGCTCAGGTAGCCATATGCGAGCAGGGCGTCGGCCGGCACCGCCCGCGGCAGGTACTCCGGCTTCGCATCGGGGAACTTCGAGGAGAGCTCGGCCCAGAGCGCCTCCACGACGCCAGCGCCGCCGAGCCCGGCGCCCGACACGCTCCACGCCGGATCCACCACCTCGGCCCCGAGCGCCGCCGCGTTCAGCGCGTCGGCCAGGGGCGGCTGGGGGTCCATGCGGATCGGGCCGAACCTCTCGCGCAGCTTCTCCCAGGCGAGCGCGAACGCGGCGCAGAACACGAGATCCTCTCCGGGGGACGAGAGCGGCGTCGACAGGGTCGCGCTGACGGGCGGCATCAAACCTCGGTGTCAAGGGGGCCGGGTGTAGGGCCGACGCGGCCCGAAATCACGACGCCCAGTATCGTGCATATTACAGGACGCGGGCCACGTCATCCGACGGCGTCCCTGGAGCGCCGCCCGGCCCGGCGCCGCCGTTCACTGACACATGACCTGCGCAATGACGATGTCCCCGCCCCGACTCCTCGCCCCCGCGCCCGTCGAGCGCGCCTGCCGCTGCGCCTGGGATGAAGCGTCGAGCGCCACGCTCGACCCGGCGGAGCAAGCCGCGCTGGCCGCGCTCAGCCAATGGCTCGACGAACCAGGGCTGCCCTATGCGATCTTGCATGGCCCGCGCCCAGGCCGGCGCTCGGTCGTGGCCGCCCACCTGGTCCGTTCACAGCTCGAAGGTACCGCCTACGCTGCGCAGCTCGTGCCGCTCGGGCCTGATCTCAGGCTCGAGCGCGACCTCATCGCGCTGCTGGTTTCTCGGCTGCTGGCCGATTACGGGGGCGGTCCTCCTCGGCGTCTACGCGCGCAGATCGCGGACGAGCATCTGCGCGAGGGGCCGACGCAGGAAGATCCATCGCTGCTGCTCACGATCACCGACGTAGAGGAGGCGGAACCGCTCGTTGGCTGGCCAGCGCTGTTCTCCGCCGTTGGCCCTCGCGTCAAGGTGCTCGCCACCGTCGAGGGCGACGAAGCCGCGGCCCGCGCGTGGATCCCGCGCCTCGGCTTCGATCCGGCGCGCACGCGGATCCATCCGCTGCCGTCGCGGCCCTGGCCCGCGCCGGGCGATCCCGCCGAGCTCCTCGCGGCCGCCGGCGCGGTGCCGGCCCGGCTCCTCGGCCTGCTCTCGGTCGCCTACGGCCGGCTTCCCGAGGACGAGATCACGACCGCCCTCGGAGCCCCGATCGAGGGCGCCCTCGCGGGGATCGAGCCGCTCGTCACGGCCGTCGATGGCACCTATGCGCTCCGCTGGAACGCGGCCCGTCGCGAGGTGGAGGAGCGCCTCGACCGCAGCGCGCGGGAAACATCGATCCGCCGCCTGCTGTCGCTCGCGCCGGACGGCTATCCCTGCGCCTACACGCGGGCGCACCTCGAGCAGGCCGCCGCGCCGCTCCAGGCATTCGCCGCGCTGGTCACCGAGGAGCACCTCGCCCGCTGGGTGGCTCGGCCCGAGGGCTATCTCGGCTTCGTCGCCGACCTCGAGCGCGTGCGCCGTCGCGCCGTCGAGGCGCTCGCGTCGGGCCACGAGGCCGCGGCGCTCGCGGTGCGCGCAGCCCTTGTCGAGGCGAGCATGAACTGGTGCGCCCGCCGCGAGGATGACGATGCTCCCGTCGGCGTCGAGCCCCTCGATCGGGAGACGCCGATCGCGGACGAGCGAAAGCAGGCGAAGGCGCTCATCGCGCTCGGCGCGGCGATGGCGGCCGGGCCCGCGCGCGCCGAGGTGCTCGCGTGGGCCGCGGACGCCGCACGGCGCATCCCGGAGGCCGAGCTCCGCGGAGACGTCCTCCTTGACCTCGCCAAAGTCGTCGAGGGCGAGGCGGGGTACGCGGTCGCGCGCGAAGCGCTCGCTGCGTTGCGGACCGTGGAGGACGCGGAGGATCGAGCACAGCTGCTGCTCGTCGCGACGAGGGCGTTGCCTCCGGAGGAAGGGGTCGCGGTCGCGCGCGAGGCGCTCGCCAGCCTCCGCGACGGCGGCGGAGATCCTGGCGATCTCGACCTGTTTGCCGACCGCTTCCCGCGCGCGGTCGCCGAGGCGCTCTGGGCCGACGCGGAGGCGCTGCCTGGGCCCGCGCGGGCGCGAGCGCTCGCCGCGCTCGCGGAGGTCCTCGGCGATCCCGACCGCGTGCGCGCCGCGTTCGCCGCCGTGGAGCAGCACGCCGACCCCTACGACCCGCTCGCGCACCGGACGCTCGCGCGGCTCGTGCCGCTCCTCGCCGTCCCGGAGGCCCGTCGCGCCGCGGCGCTGGCTCCCCGGTTCGGCGAGCGCGCCGCCGAGCTCCTCGAGGGCCTGATCCCGCGCCTCCGGGCGCTGGGCGATCCCGCTGCGGACCTGCTCGAGGTGCTGCCGGAAGCGTCGCGCGTGCGGGCGCTGGCCCGAAGCCTCCCCTTCGCCACCGAGCCGGGGCCGCTCTGGGCACGAATCGACGCGGCGCTGCGCCGGGCCGAGCCGCTCGATCGCTACGGGCTGCTGTTCGACGTGGGCCCTTGGCTCGGCGCTGCGGGCGAGAGCGACGCGTTGCTCGCCTTGATCGCGCCGCTCAGCGACGCCCACCACCTGAACGCCCTCGGCTTTCTGGCGCGCCACGATCCCGCGCACGCGCCCGAGCTGGCGCGCCGAGCCCTTCCGCTGGCCCTGCGCCTCGGCGCCGATGAGCCGGATCGCCTGCTCGATCTGGTCCCGCTGGCCCGCTATCTCCCGCCCGAGGGGGCCGCCGCGGCGTTCGGCCTCCTGCTCGACGCGCTGGCCGGAGACTTCCGCTCTGCCGCGCTCGCGGGCGACGGCGTGAGCCTCGTGCGGCTCGCGCCGCTCATCGCGGCGCTCGCGGGCGACGAGGGCCTGGCCGGCGCGGCGCGCGAGGTGGTGCAGGTCGCGGCGTGGTTCCCGTGAGCGCCGCGCTCGTCATGGCGCGCTCGTCATGGGCAATCCGGCGGGTACGCGGACGCAGCGAGCGCTCGAGTGCTCCGCGATCCGCCGAGAGGCGTTCCCGAGCCTCGGCAGGCGCTCTGCTTTGCGGTCCGGAGGGGGCCCGGACCCCTCGCGAGCGCTCTGCTTTGCGGTCCGGAGGGGTCCGGACCCCCCATCTGGCACAAGATCGAGGGCATTCGCGGGGTCCCTGGCACAGAATTCCGCGTCGAAGCGCGAGCTTAACAGCGGGCGTGCATCACGCGAGGGGGCTCAGAGGTCGGCCGGCGCCGGCTCGGTGCCCTGCACGTCGGGCGGGAGCGCCACGCCGGGCGTAGGGGGCGCTGCGGGCTCGCCCTCGGGCTTGCCGTTCTTCCGGGCCGCGCCGCGGCCGCTCGGCCCTACGCTCCAGCTCGCGAGGGGCGCGAGCAGCGTGTCGGCGAGCTCCTGCGTCTCCGGCTCGTCGGGCTCGACCGCGCCCATCACCTTGATCACGTACGCGCGCAGCGCCTCGGTGAACGCGTCGAGCGCCTCGCGCACGCTCGGCGGCGCCCCCGCGGCCGTGGCCGCAGGCGCCGTGACGCCGAGCGCCTTGCCGTACGCGGTGTGCGCGGCCTCGAGGGCGACGAGGAAGCGCTTGCCGCCGAGCGCCTCGATGCGCGCGTCGAGGCCGTTCTTGCGAATGCGCTGGATCCGGAGCTCGCTCTCGGACCATTGCAGGACGTACGTGAGCTGGAGGAACTTGAGCCCTCCCGTGAAGATGGCCGCCTTCAGCGAGGCCGCCTCCGCGACCTCGGGCGCGCCGGGCGGCAGCTTGGTGAACGCGGTCAGGAAGTCGTTGAGGCCGCTCCAGCACCCGTCGAGGACGCGGTCGCACTGGACCGCATCCTCGCTCGCCTCCCCTCCCTCGGACAGCGACACCTGATCGCGCAGCGCCGACGCGAGCTCGCTATGGCGCGAAGCCAGCGCCGCGAGCACGCGCGCGATGCCCTTCGCGAGCTGCTTCTTCACGGGCTTCGCCGCGCTGAGGAGCTGCTCGCCGAGCGCCATCGCCCCGACCGCGGTGAAGCGGGGGAGCTGGATCACTTCCGAAGCGGTGTATTTGCTCATGAGATCACCCTCGTCCGTGGCAGGAGCGCGGGATTGCGCTGGAATGCCAGACGGGCAAGCGTCCTCTATTCATGATGTGAAGAGAGGAGTCCAGGGAGATTTCGAGGGAGAGGTGATTTATAGAAGACGAGGTGACGTTGGATTCTTGCTGCGCGCGGGGCGGCACCGCGCTTGCCTTCTGTGTTGGCTGTGCACGCGGTCTCGCACGATTCCCGCACGACACGAGAGGAGCAATCGAATGGGCAGCAAGGTGAACACGACGACCGCGGTCGCTCGGTCGATCGATGATGCATCCGAACACATCTTCCGGCAGGTCGAGCAGAGCGGCGCGCTGCCGCCGCACCTGGGGGCGCCCGAGGCCGTCGGCGCGGCGCTGTGCACGCTGTCGCGCCGGCTGAGCGGTGGAGAGGCGCGGGACCTCGCCGCGGCCCTGCCCTCGACGATCCAGGCCATCGTCCAGCCGTGCGCCACGCACCGCGACGAGGATCCCGAGGTCTTCAGTCGTCGAGAGTTCCTGGAGACGCTCGCGGAGCACCTGCACATCGACACCGACCAGGCGAGGGCGGTGTCCCACGCGGTCTTCGCGGCCGTGGAGCGCGAGATCCCCACGAAGGAGGTCACGGACATCGAGAGCCAGCTGCCCGCCGATCTGAAGGACCTCTGGGGGCGCCACCGCGTCGCGGGCAGCTCCCACGCGACACGGCCGGCGGACACGTCGCAGGCAGAGCCTCCCGCGCGGGCGGGCGTGGAGACGCCGGCGCCGGACCAGCTCCGGGGCGACGCGGGCGCGGATCGCACGGCGGCGGACTCGTCCGGCGATGGCCCCGCCGTGAAGCGCGCGAGCTGACGGCGGAACGGGGAGACGATCCGGGGAGCTGGACGGTCTGGCGGGATGAGCCAGCCCGGAAGACCGAGGTGAAGAACAAGACGGCCTTCATCTATTCGCCCGCGGGCCAGAATCCACGATGGGGCTCGAGAGCCTTTTCCTCCAGAAACGGCCCCTCGATAGTGGCCGGCTCGCGGGCCGAACGCAGCACCTCGCGACAGGATAGAGCGATGTCGTCGTGCAGAAAGCGCGCGATGGCCTCGGCGCTCGCCGCATAGACGACGTGCCGGATGCCCGCGAGATACAGAGCCCCCGAGCACATCACGCAGGGCTCGGTGCTGGCATACAGAATTACCTGCGACAGGACCTCGCGCGGGACCTGGCCGACAGCCGCGCGCAGCAGCGTCATTTCCGCGTGTCCGAGAGGATCGGACTGCGTGCGGGAGACGTTCGTCGCCTCGAGAATCACCCGTCCATCGTGTACCAGCACCGCGCCGAATGGGCCGTCGCCTCGTCGCCGGGCCTCCCAGGAGAGCTCGATGCAACGGCGCAGGACGGGTAGGTGGCGCTCCGGGATCGTCATGAAACGTCTCCGATGGCCCCGGTGAGCAAGGGCTCGATGGTCTCGCGGCTGAACGAGGACATGCAGCTCTCCAAGGTCTCCGGACCGATCCCAGGTCTCGCTTCGTCGCGAGACACGGCTTCAGCATTCAGCATTCAGCAATCGCTGGGCCAGGCAGAGGACCACCAGCACGACCCCCTCCGAGCTTGCTTAGCCGAGAAATTGCACAAGGTTCCGGGGCACGGAGCCTCAAGGGGGAGACCCTACCCTGCCGACCTGAGCGGCGCGCAGCGGGAGGTCTTGGAACTCCAGGTACCCATGAAGCAACGAGAGCAGGTGACGTTGCTACGGCGTGCGCTCGATCTGATCAAGCGGCGGACCACGGACATGGTCGC
This sequence comes from Sorangium sp. So ce406, assembly GCF_051474675.1. Lineage (NCBI taxonomy): Bacteria > Pseudomonadati > Myxococcota > Polyangiales > Polyangiaceae > Sorangium > Sorangium sp. So ce406. The sequence goes on from NZ_CP150340.1 coordinate 6,782,997, forward strand.
AGAGCCGGAGCAGCGGCCGGTGGACATCTATACGTCACCGGCGCGGTTCGAGCGCGAGCGAGGGCAGCTCTTCCAGCGCTACCCCATCGTCCTGACGAGCACGGCGTTCCTGCAAAGGCCGGGCGACTGCGTCACCCACGACGGGCTGGGCGTGCCGATCCTGCTCTCCGTCGACAAAGAGGGTCAGATCCGGGGTTTCTTGAACGCCTGTCGCCACCGAGGTACGCGGCTGGTGGCCGGTCCGACGAGCGTCGCCCGGAGCTCCTTCACGTGCCCTTTCCATGCATGGACCTATGGGCTCGACGGCAAGCTGCTGCACATCCCACACGCCTACGGCTTTGCCGAGGGGCATTGCGAACGCACTGCGCTCACCCCGTTCCCTGTCCAGGTCAAATTCGGCATGGTATGGACCGATCCTGGACCGGATCTGGACACCTTTCTGGGTCCCCTCGCGCGAGAGCTCGCCGGCTGGAATCTCTCGCGCCTCCATCCGGCATATCAGCTCGCCTTCTCACCGAACGCGAACTGGAAGCTCCTCATGGAAGTGGCGTTCGAGGTGTATCACTTCCGGAAGACGCACTCGCAGACGGTCGCCCCCTGGGTGCCCGACAACGTCGCCTTACACGACGACCTCTATCCCCACCAGCGCATCATCGTCCCCAAAAACAAGATAAACGAGTACCTGGATCGCGATCCAGCAGACTGGGATCTCCTCTCCGTCGCCAACGTCGTCTATCTGATATTTCCAAACACGGTTCTCATGCTACGAGAAGGTCCGACCATTCTTCAAACCATCTTTCCGAGCAGCCTGGATCGGACGCTCTGGCACACGTGGGCGAGCACCGCCCGCGCCCCTCAGACCGAGGACGAGGTGCGCCATACCAGAGCAGATAGAGAGAGCTTCGAGACGACACTGGAAGAAGACTTCAGGTCGGTGTCGTTGATCCAGAGCGGGCTGCGTTCCGGCGCGAACCAGGTGTTCACGTTCGGCCGGTTCGAGCTCGGGCCTATCCGTTTTCACCGCGCGCTCGACGACTTCCTCGCGGGGTGAACGCGCGTGTTCACCGGGGCGCGACGGCTCCGGAGCTCGTTCGTCGGTGGAGCAGGAGACAAAGAGATGGCATCCGCGGTCACGTACAAGGAATGGTCAGCGGACAGCTTCGACGCGCTGGATCCTGCCTTCGTGGCGGATCCCTACCCGTTCTATGCACGCCTCCGTGCGGAAGCGCCGGTCCATTTCGTCGCCTCGGCAGGGGAATGGTGGATCACGAAATATTGCTACGCGAAGCTCGTCCTGGCCGACAAGCGCCTGACCACACAACGTGAAAAGGTCATGGCCGTTCCCCCGCGCCACACCTCCGGATCATGCCCGTGGACCCCGAACATGATGGAGCAGGATCCGCCCGCGCATGACCGGGTGCGTTCCCTCGTCGGCAAGGTGTTCACGCGCGGTGTGGTGCAGCGCCTCCGGCCAAGGATCGAGCAGGTCGCGCACGGGCTCGTGGACCGCGTCGAGGGGGACGGGCGCATGGACGTCGTGGCCGACTACGCGTACCCCCTGCCGACGTACGTGCTCTGTGAGCTGATGGGCTTGCCGGCGTTGGAGCGAGAGCAACTTCGCGCGTGGACGACCCGGATTCATCTGAAGTTCGATCAGGCTCAACCGCCGGCGGTGCGACAGCAGGGCGAAGCCGCCGATGACGCCGCGCGAGAGTACCTGAGCCGATGGATCTCCGAGCGGCAGGTGCGCCCACGCGCCGATCTGATCAGCGCGCTGATCTCCGCCGAGGACCACGGCGAGCGGCTCGCGTTTCCGGAGCTCTTGTCGAACCTCTTGTTGTTCCTCCAGGCCGGGTTCGAGACGACGGCCCGGATGATCTCGGCTGGCGTGTACGCCTTGCTCTCGCATCCCGATCAGTTGATGCTGCTTCGAGGCCACCCGGAGCTGACGCAGACCGCCGTCGAGGAGCTGCTGCGCTACGCGTCGCCTGGACAGCGAGGGATGGAGCGCTGGGCGCTGGAGGATCTCGAGCTCGGGGGCAAGCTGATCCGCAAGGGGGATCGGCTCTCCATCGTGCTGGGCGCCGCCAACCGCGACCCCGAGGTGTTTCCGGAGCCCGACCGGCTGGACCTCACGCGCAAGCACAACCCGCACCTGGTGTTCGCCCGGGGGACGCACGCGTGCATGGGCGCCTTCCTTGCCATCACCGAGCTCGAGATCGCCTTCTCGGTGCTGCTGCGCCGACTGCCGCGGCTCGGGCTCGCGACCCCCCAGCCGACATGGGAGCCCAACACCAAGCTCCGCGGGATGACGGCGCTCCACGTCCGCTTCTAGAGCGCCTACCTGGCCGCCGGCGACCGGCGGGATCAGCGCGACGGGAAGGTGGCAAGCTCGCCCCGATGCCTCTCCCCCATCGGGGCGTGAGCACAGCGCGCAAGGGCGCGGGCGGAGCTAATGCCCCGCCTCCACCTTGGCCCCTCGCTGCGGCTTCCCCAGCAGCATCACCAGGGGCAGGAACAGCACGATGATCACGCCGGCCAGCCAGAACGTGTCCGCGAATGACATGACCGAGCCCTGCTGCGCCACCGACCCGGAGAGCAGCCAGAGCGCGCGCTGCTTGGCCTCCGCCGCGGACGCGCCGCTGGCCATCATCGCGCGCGTCAGCAGGTCGACGCGCTCGATCGTCATCGGGTCGTTCGACACGAGCTTCTCCGCGAGGACGGCCTCGTGGAATGCCTGCCTTCGCACGAGCAGCGTCGAGAGCAGCGCGACGCCGATGCTGCCCCCGAGCTGCCGCGTCAGGTTGTAGAAGCCCGTCGCGGCGGCGATGTCCTTGCGCGGAATCGGGCCGAGCGCGGCCAGGGAGAGCGGCAGGAACATGAAGGTCGTGCCCACGGAGCGGACGATGAGCGGCCAGAACAGGTCGTCGCCGCTCGTCTGCGGGTTCATCGAGGCCAGCATCGTCAGCGAGGCCGCCAGCAGGAGCGCCCCCATCACCAGCGTGAGCCGCGGGTCCATCCGGCGCGACAGCCTCCCCGCGACGGGCATCAACAAGGCCGTCGCCAGGGCGCCCGGCAGCATCAAGAGGCCGGTCTGCTGTGACGTGTAATGCAGGACGGTCTGCGCGAAGATCGGCACGGCGAAGAGCCCGCCGTACAGGGCCATGCCCATGACCACCGAGAGGATGCTGCCAGCCCACAGAGAGCGGTGGCCGAGCACGCGCAGGTCGACGACGGGCTCCTCCGCGCGGAGCTCGCGGCGCACGAAGAGCACGAGGGACACGAGCGACGCGGCGAACAGGGCGACGATCAGCGAATCATCGAACCAGTCATGCGAGTTCCCCTCCTCGAGGAACGTCTGCATGCAGCCGAGGCCCACGGCCAGGAGGCCGATGGCGAGCCAGTCGATGCCCTTCCGGGCCGCGGCGAGCGGCCCGTCCGCCGGGAGCGCCGCGAGGCAGAGCACCACCGCGAGCACGCCGAGCGGCAGGTTGATGAAGAAGATCCACCGCCATCCGACGTTGGTGACGATGTACCCGCCCAGCGTGGGGCCGATGGTGGGGCCCGCGATGACGATGGCCCCGAAGAACGCCTGCGCCGTGGGCTGCTCCTCCTTGGGGAACGTCTCGAAGAGGATCGACTGCGCCTTGGCCAGCAGGCCGCCGCCCGTGAGCCCCTGCAGGACGCGCGCGACAACCAGCATCGGCAGGGTCGTCGAGAGCCCGCACAGGACCGAGGCCGCCGTGAAGCCCACCAGCGAGAAGATGAAATAGCTCTTCTTGCCGAACCGATGCCCGAGCCACGCGGCGAGCGGCAGGACGATGACGTTGGCGACGGCGTAGCTCGAGACGATCCAGCTCGCCTGGCTCATCGTCGCGCCCAGCGATGTCTGCATCTCCTTGAGCGCGACGTTGACGATGCTCGCGTCGACGACCTCGAGCAGCGCGCCGATGGCCACGGCGACGGCCACGGCCCACTTGTTGGCCGGCGCGGCGTCGAGCTCGAGCGCGGCCGGCGACGAAGCGACGTGAGCCATGAGCCCCTCCTCCTAGCCGCGCGTATCGATGGACAGCTCGACGCTCATGCCCGGCTTCAGCACGACGCCGTGCGGCACGTCGCGGACCTTCACGCGCACGGGGACGCGCTGCACCACCTTGGTGAAGTTGCCGCTGGCGTTGTCCGGCGGCAGCAGCGTGAAGCGCGAGCCGGTGGCGCCGGACAGGCTCTCGATCTCGCCGTGCAGGGTGACGCCGGGCAGGGCGTCGACCTCGAGGTCCGCGGGCTGGCCCGGGTGCATGTGCGCGACCTGGGTCTCCTTGAAGTTCGCCGTCACCCACACGAGCGGCGTCACGAGCTGCGCGATCGCCTGCCCCGCCGCGACCTGCTGCCCGACGGCGATGGTCTTCTTGGAGGCCACGCCGTCGGCGGGGGCCACGACGCGCGTGTACGACAGCTCGAGCTGCGCGAGATCGCGCGCCGCCATCGCGATGGCCACCTGCGCGCGCGCCGACCTGGCGCGGGCCTGCGCCTGCGCCACCACGACGTCCACGCTGCTCGTCTGCTTCACCTTGGCCGAGGCCTCGATCGTGCGGCTTCGCGCCACCGCGATGTTCGCCCGCAGCGTGGAGAGCCGCGCGCGCGCCGCCTCCAGGCTGGCCTGCGCCACGTCGAAGCTCGCCTCCGCCTGATCGAACGAGGCCTGCGGGAGCGCGCCCTGCGCGAGCAGCGAGCGGCTCCTGTCGCGCTCGGTCTCGGCCTGCCTGAGCGCCGTCTCCGCGGATCGGACCGAGGCCTCCGCCTCCTTGAGCTGATCGGCCGCCGACGTCACGCCGCCCTGCGCCGTCTGCAGCGACGCCTCGGCGATGGACCTGTTGCCGAGGGCGTTGATCTCGGCCACGCGCGCGTCCGCCTCGGCCGCCTCGGCCGCCGCCTCGGCGGCCTCCACGTTGGCCTCGGCCTGCGCGAGCTTCGCCCTGGCGCTCGCGTCATCGAGCACGGCCAGCGTGTCGCCGGCCTTCACCGGCTGGTTCTCCGTGAAGAGCACCTCGGCGATGGTCCCGCCCGCCCGCGACGGGACCGCGATCACCTCGCCGTCCACCTGCGCGTTGTCCGTGCTCTCCAGGAAGCGGTGCGTCCACCAGTACCCGCCGCCCACGACGGCGACGAGCAGCAGGGCGACCACGAGCGCGGGCGCCTTGCTCTTCCGCTTCGCGGAGGCGCTTCCCTGCGCGGCGGGGGCTTCGGCGACGAGGGTGGCATCGGAGGGAGAGGCTGCAGTGCTCATGCGGGATCCTAAAGGCTACAAACTTTTGCCATAGTACCCACCCGGACCTGTTGAGGCAACGAGAAGTTGCCTTTACGGGTGAGCGAGCCAAGATCCGCCGGGATTTGTTCGGTAAGAGGTCTGCCCATGGATCGCGAGAGCACTGCCCCGTCTGCCCGTCGGAGCCGCCGCACCGAGGGCACCCGCGTCGGAGGGCGCGCGGAGCGCGTGGTGTCGGCCGTGCTGTCCGCGACGCACGAGGAGCTCGGGCGCGTGGGCTACGGCGCGCTGCGCGTGGAGGACGTCGCCGCGCGCTCGGGGGTCGCGAAGACGACCATCTACAGGCGCTGGCCGACCAAGGCGGAGCTCGTCGCGGCGTCCCTGCGCGCGGCGAACGAGGAGCAGGCGCCGCCGGACACGGGCACGCTGCGCGGGGATCTGCTGGCCGTGGTGATGGGGGCCGTGCGGATGAGCCAGACGCCGACGGGCCGGGGCATCGTGCGGATGCTCCAGACGGAGCGCGCGGACCCGGAGGTCGAGGCCATCTCGAGGGCCCTGCGCGATCGGAGTCGGCAGGTGCGCAGGGCGCTTGTCGAGCGAGGCGTCGCGCGCGGCGAGCTGCCCGCGGACGTGGACACGGAGCTCGTCCTCGACCTGATCTTCGGCGCGATCTACGCGCGCCTCGTCCACCGCGGCGAGGACGTGAGCGAGGACTACGCCGCCGCGGCGATCGACACCGTGCTCGCAGGCGCCCGCGCAGGGGCGGCGCGCCTGCCGGAAGCGCCACGGCGCCCGTAACGGGGCCGCCCGCGGGCGCGCGCCGCGAGCGGCCGGAGAGGCTCTCGTGCTGGCGCGCGGGCAGATGTCGATGTCTCCGAGCAGATCTTCCGGCAGGTCGACCAGAGCGGCGCGCTGCCGCGGCACCTGGGGAGGCGCTCGAGGCCTCGTGCTAGACTCGGATCATGGTCGAACCTCTGGCCCCTCCCACCGAGGATCGGGACGACAGCCCCTACGATGAGAACGGCGTGGACCGCTCCCTCGTCCGCTGGATGCTCAGCCTGTCCCCCACGGAACGGCTGGCGCAGGTGCAGAGCTCGATCGATCTGATCATGAGCGTGCGCGAGCCATCCGATGGCGCTCGCTGACATCCTGCACGCCCTGGTACACCATGGTGTCGAGTTCATCGTTGTAGGAGGCATGGCTGCAGCGTTGCAGGGTGCCCCGGTGAATACCCTCGACATAGATATTGTGTACTCGCGATCCGAGCAGAACATTGGCCGACTCATGACGGCCCTGACGGACCTGGAAGCCGTGTTCCGCACCGACCCACGACGGCTCATCCCCAATGAATCGCATCTGCGGTCAACGGGGCACAAGCTGCTCCAGACGAAGCATGGACTTCTCGACGTGCTGGCGACGATCGAGGAGTCGACGTCGTATGACGATCTTCTGCCCGACACGACGGTGCTCGAGATAGCCGGCGCGCTCGTCCGCGTTCTGTCGCTGGAACGGTTGATCGAGGTCAAGGCGAAGCTGACCAGGCCCAAGGATCGGGCGATGCTCCTCGTGCTCCAGGCGACCCTCGACGAGAAGCGTCGAGCGCGCTGACCCACATCGAGCGGCTCGCCCGCCTCCTCCCTACTGCCGCACCGGCAGCTCCACCACGAACCTCGCCCCCTCCCCCGGCGCGCTCTCCACGGTCACCACCCCGCCGTGCGCCTCGACGACGCTCTTCACGATCGCGAGCCCGAGCCCCGTCCCGTTGCGGCTCTCGTCGGTCGTGAAGAACCTGTCGAAGACGCGCGCCAGATGCTGCGCCGGTATCCCCGGCCCCCGGTCGCGCACCGAGATCCTCGCCGTCTTCCCCCCTTCCCCACCTCCGCCGCCCTCCCCGCCCTCCACGGTCACCACCACCGCCTCCCCGGCCGGCGAGAACTTCACCGCGTTGTCCACCAGGTTGAGCAGCGCCGTCTCCAGGTCCGTCTGCCGCGCCCGCATCAGCCGCCTCGGCATCTCGTACCGCAGCACCACCGGCTTCTCGCGACTCGTACACCGCTCCACCACGCGCGCCGCGAGCGCCTCCAGGTCGAGCACCGTCATCGCCTCGCTCGAGGCCTCGATCCGGCTGAGCTCCAGGAGCCTCGACACGAGCCGGTCGAGCCGCTCGACGTCGAGCTCGATGTTCCGCAAGAAGCGCCGCCGCGCCTCGGGATCGTCCGCCGCGCCCTCGTCGAGCAGCTCGGCGGCCCCCCGGATCGATGTCAGCGGCGACTTGAACTCGTGCGCCACGTCCGCCGCGAAGTCCGAGATGTACCGTAGCCGCGCCCCGAGCCGCTCGTTCATCGCCGCGAACGACGCGCCGAGCTCCCGGATCTCGCCGCTCCCCGAGACGGGCACCTCGATGTCGCGCTCGCCGGCGGCGATGCGCTTGGCCGCGCGCGAGAGCCTGCCGAGCGGCCTCGAGATCGTCCACGCGAGCGCCAGCGTCACGAGGCCCGTGAACAGGCTCGCGACCACGAGCACCCGGATGAGGCCCGAACGGATCCGGTGCAGCTCCACGAGCACCGGCTGCGTCGAGCGGACCACGTAGACGGCGCCGAGCACCTCGCCGCCGCGCCGGATCGGCTCGGCCAGGAACAGGAAGACCGCCGGCGGCTCCTCCCGCACGCGCGTCCGCGCGCCGCGCCGCCCGGCGAGCGCCTCGCGGACCTCCGGGCGATCCGGGATCTCGGACCAGCCCTCGCGCGCGCCCTTGCCGATCGGCTGCACCCGCTCGGCCAGCTCGATGAGGTCGGCCGAGCTCGGACCATGGCCGCTATAGCCGCGCGACGGGATGAGCACGGGGCGCGCCGGCTCGGGCCCCTCGGGCGGGCCGTTCGCGTGCGAGTCGGCCACGACCGCGCCCGCCCCGTCGAGGATCCGCACGCGCGTGCGCGTGAGCCGCGCGGCCTGGGTCAGCACGTCGCCGTGCTCCGGCGCGTCGAGCTCGAAGCCCCGGTCGAGCCCCGACGCGAGCATCGCCGCCACCAGGGCCGCCTGGTTCGCCATGTCGCGCTCCAGCGAGCCGAGGAGCTGCCGCTCGTAGAGGCGCGCGAACTCGAGGCCCGCCACCGGCACGAGCAGCACCACCAGGTTGACGACGAGCAGCCGGACGCGGATCCGGCCGAGCTCCCGGCGCAGGCGCTCGCTCATCGTACGCTTCGTACGCTCCGACATCGTACGCCCCGGCGCCCCGCGGCCCGGGCTACGCCCCATTCACCTTGTAGCCGACGCCGTGGACCGTCGCGATCGGATCACCGCCAACTACCCGGAACTTCGCGCGAATCCGGCGAACGTGGGTGTCGATGGTGCGCTCCGTGATCAGGTTGTCGTACCGGTAAGCGCGCTGCATGAGCTGACCGCGCGACAGCACCACCCCGGGCCGCTCGAGCAGCGCGCCGAGCACGCCGAGCTCCGTCGCGGTGAGCGACACGGGCTGCCCGAGGTAGCGCGCCTCGTGGCGGTCCGTGTCCACCTCGATCGGCCCGTGGCAGAGGACCGCCGCGCGCGCCTCCGCCGGCGCGGGCGGCGGCGCCTCGGCCCGCCGCAAGAGCGCGCGCACGCGCGCGACGAGCTCGCGCGGCGAGAACGGCTTCGTGAGGTAGTCGTCGCCGCCGAGCTCCAGGCCGACGATGCGGTCGACCTCGTCGGCGCGCGCCGACAGGAAGAGGATCGGCGTCCTGCTCCCGGCGCGCAGGCGCCGGCACACCTCGAGGCCGTCGAGCTCGGGCAGCATCACGTCCAGCACCACGAGGTCGACCTTCCCGGGCGCCGCCGCCTCGATCGCGGCGCGCCCGTCCGCCACCGCCGTGACGGTGTAGCCCTCCTTCTGCAGGGCGTAGAGCAGGACCTCGCGGATGCGCGCCTCGTCGTCGACGACCAGGATGTGCTTGCTCACGTCTCGATCGGCTCCTCGGATGAAACGCCGCCGTGCGCGTCGATGGCCGCGCCGAGGCCCTCCACGCGCGCCCAGACCTCGGACACGATACCACCGACGCCCTCGACCGAGGATCCGGCGAAGCGCGCCAGGACGAGCTGCGTGCGGAGCGCCTGCACGAGGTCGGCGAGCTCCTCGAGCGCGCGAGCGTCGCGGTCGCGCATCGCCCGCAGGCGCCGGATGTTCTCGAGGTGCAGGTGCGCCGTCGCCAGCGCGCGCCCCGGCGCGCTGCCGCGCTCGATCTCGGCGACGCGCGCCGCCGCGGCGGCTTCGTCGAAGCCGCTCTGGCGGAGCAGCGCGTCGAGCTCGGCGTGGCGGGCGGCGGCGCGCGCCACCTCGGCCTCGATGCGCGAGGCGGCCTCGCGCGACAGGAGCGCCTCGAACGAGGTGCCCGCGCACGCGCTGACCCCCTCGCGCAGCGCCCCCTGCACGCGCGCGGCGGCCGCGGAGGTGCCCGGGGTGCCGCCGGGCTCCGCGCGGCGCGCGGTGAGCGCGACGGGCGCCCAGATGGGCCAGAGCGGCACGCAGAGCGCCGCGGAAAGGGCGGCGCGGCGGCGATCCCCGGGCGACGCGCGGTAGACCGCCACGGCGCACGCGAGCCCCGCGATGAGGTACAGGACCGAGAGGTCGCGCAGGCTCATCGCGAGCCCTCCGTCAGGCCGTCGGGCGCGGCGCCGTCCTCGTACGGGTAAGGGTAGCCGTACGGGTAGTCGCTCGGATCGGGCGGGTGCCCGTGATCGTCATAGATCCCGAGCGCGGAGCGGAAGCTCCGGACGAGCGCGTCGGAGAAGCTCCCCTCGCGGGCGCGCAGGAAGGGGACCGTCTTCTCGCTCGGCCGCCCGAGGTAGGGCCGGAGGATCCACGCGGCCTGACCGCCGACCGCGAAGAACACGGCCATGAAGGCGACCGCGGTGAGCAGGCGGCCCGGACCCGCGCCGATCCCGCGCACGAGCACGCCGAGCGCGGCGAGGCCCGCGACGGCGTAGGCGAGCCAGGCGACGACCGAGGAGGCGTGGTAGCCGAGCCCCAGGTCGATGAGCAGCCAGAGCACCGGCGCGAAGGCGAGCAGCACGAGCGAGGAGCGGCCCGCCGACGCGAGGGCGAGGGCGATGACCGACCGCATCGGCCGGGGGCGGCCGAGGACGGCCGCGAGCGCGTGGAGCGCGGGGGCGCTGAGCGCGAGCGTGATCAGCATCGCGAGCGGCACCTTGATGGCTGCGTAGAGGATCTGCTCCCCGCCGCGGAAGCTGCCGATCACGCCGCCGAACACGGCGGAGCCGAGGGCGATGGCGCCGAGCGACGCGAGCGCGATGGCGCGGGTGTCCCGGTCCTCGCGGCAGCTCGCGGCGATGTCGGAGGGCGCCCGGAGGAGGCGGCTGATGACGGCGGCGCTCACAGGACACCTGCCTTCAGGATCGGGAGCGTCGCCCACCAGACGCGCAGGGCGAGCGCGACGGCGAACCCCGCGAACCCGAGGAGCGCGGCGCCGTGCCCGGCCAGGAGGGCGAGGCTGCCGTTGCCCCGGAGGGCGGCCCGGAGGTCGCGCAGCAGGACATGGACGCCGAGGATGCCGCCCACCGCGAGGCCGAGCAGCCCCATGAGCGCGGCGGTCAGATCCGACCCGCTCGTGACGACGAACAGCGCGGCGGCCGGCGCGAGGCCGCCGAGCACGAGGCCCGTCGCCGCCGCGGCGCGCGCCGTGGCCGAGAGGGCGCGCGGCGGGTCGAGCGGCGCGTTGAAGAGCGTGAGGACGATGAGGAGCGCCGGCACGCCGAGGCCCGCGACGGCGACCACGGCGGCGGGCACGCCGGCGGCGTGCTGGACGAGCGACGCGCCGCCCTGCCGCGCGCCGAGCGCCAGGCCATAGAGCGAGGCGAGGCCGACGCCGATCCCGAACCGGGTCAGGTCGTCGCGGAGCAGCGAGGGCGACCGCTCGGCGAGGAGCGCGGCTGTCCAGCCGGGGTGTCCGCCGTGCGCCGCGGGCTCGTCGGTCACGGTCGCGCGCGTCGCCGGAGCGTCGCCGCGAGACGCGGGCGCTGCCGGAGCGCCGCCGCGAGACGCGGGCGCCGCCGGAACGTCGCGGCGAGACGCGGGCGCCGCGGCAGCGTCGCCGTGAGGCTCTGACGGATCCGGCATGCCGGAGTCCATGCCGGACTGCGGCGAGGATGGGATGAGGAGACAGGGAGCTTGCGCCTGCACAGGACCTCCGTGGGGTGAGCGCTGCGGGGCACTCTCGGGTGCCGCCGCAGGCATCGATGGGAGTACCCCCCGCACGAGGCGCGCCCGCGCCCTCGACGAGGAACAGGCGCGGAGAGGTTGTGGCAAAGTTATGGCGGGTCGCCCGCAGCGCCCGGAGCGCTCTTCGGGGACGAGGCCGCGTAGCGCCGCGCGAGCTCTCCGCCGACTGCCCAGCACACCTCCACGTGCCCAGCACGCGTGAGCTGGACCACGCCACGCGCCGACCTCGGCGCGATCTTCTGAAAGCGCGTCGCGCGTGGCCCGAGCTATCCTGGGCCACCCCCAGGAGACGTGGTGTGAAGGCCAACAGCGACGCGCACGTCGGCGACGCCGGCGTACCGGGCGGAGAGCAAGGCCGAACGCTGGAGCGCGCTGGCAGCTCCGAGCTGCATGCGTCGGGGGCGGTCAGCGCCGGGGCGCGGGGCGCCGCGGAGCCGCCTCGCACCACGACGTCTGTCGCGCCGGACCCGCTGGAGGGCGCGGAGGGCGACGCGACCGAGGGGCGCGGGCGCGCGTTCGACCAGCCGACGCGGGAGGACGCCGATCTCGCGGCCATGGTGGGGCGGCGGATCGGCGCGTACGAGATCACCGGGCTGCTCGCGCGGGGCGGCATGGGGATCGTCTTCTCCGGGCGCGACACGCGCCTCCAGCGGCCCGTCGCGATCAAGGCGCTCCCGCGGGCGGTCACGGACGATCCCGGGCAGCGCGCGCGGCTGCGGCGCGAGGCCAAGCTGCTCGCCTCGATCTCCCACCCCAACATCGCGACCGTCTACGGCCTGGAGCAGGACGACGCCGACTACCTCGTCATGGAGCTCGTCGTCGGCTCCACGCTCTCGGAGCGGCTCTCCCGCGGCCCGCTCCCGGCCATGGAGGCGCTGTCGCTCGCGCTCCAGATCGGCCGGGGCGTCGAGGCGGCGCACGAGGCGGCGCTCATCCACCGGGATCTCAAGCCCAGCAACGTCCTGCTCACGCGCGACGGCAAGGCCAAGCTGGTCGACTTCGGCATCGCGCGCGCGGTGAAGCCGGACGCCGACGACGCCGCACCGCCGATGTCGTCCACGACGCTCACGCTGCCGTTCATCATCCTCGGCACGCCGGGGTACATGAGCCCCGAGCAGATCCGGGGTCGCAGCGTCGATCGGCGCGCGGACATCTTCGCGTTCGGGGTGCTCCTGTACGAGTGCCTGACCGGCGAGGTCGCCTTCCCGGGCGAGACCGTGGCGGATCGGCTCGCGACCACGCTCGAGCGCGAGCCCGACATGGCCCTCGTGCCGCCCGAGGTCCCCCCGCGCGTCCTCGACCTGCTGCGGCGCTGCCTCGCGAAGGATCCGGCCCGGCGGCTGCCGGACATCGGCCACGCCTGCCTGGAGCTCGAGGAGGCGCAGCTCGAGCTGCGTCAGACCCGCGCCACGCTGCCGTCGTCGCCGGCGCACCCCGCGCGCGCCGGCGGCGCCGCTGCGGTGGCTCCCGCGCCTGCCGGCGCCGCCGCGCCGCGCCTCCCGTCGCCCGCCGGCGCCGCCGCGAAGGCTCCCGCGCCCGCCGCCGCGGCCGCTCCCGCCGCCTCGACCCGCGCCCCTGCCGCCCGCGCCGCCGCCCCCGCGCCGGCCGTTCCTGCCGGCCGTCCTTCTGCCGCGGCGCCCCCGCCCGCCGGCCGCCCTTCCTCGGTCCCGCCCCCGCCGGCCAGCCGCGCCGCCGCCGCCCTCGCCGCCGGCCGCCCCTCCTCCGTCCCGCCCCCGCCGGCCAGCCGCGCCGCCGGCCGCCCCTCCGCCGCCCCCGCGCCCGCCGGCCGTCCCTCGGCGGTTCCACCCCAGCCCGCCCCCGCGCGCGCCGCGCCCGCTGCCGGCCGCAGGCGCCTCGCGCTCGCCGCGGCCGGCGCCGCGCTCGTCGGCGCCGGCGCCGCGGCCTCGGCCGGGCTCCTGCGCGCCCTCGACGCCCCCGCGCCCGCCGCGCCCGCGCGCCAGTTCGACCTCCTGTACCCGGCCCCTCAGGCGCCGCTGACGCGGCTGCGCCTCGCCGTCTCCGACGACGGCGGCCGCGTCGTCTTCGGCGCCGCGGGCGCGGACGGCGTCTTCGGTCTCTGGTACCGGAACCTCGAGGAAGGCAGCGCGTCGCTGCTCCGCGGCACCGAGGAGGGCTGGGATCCGACCCTCTCTCCCGACGGCGAGTGGGTCGCCTTCTACCGCGGCGGCGAGCTCTGGAAGCGCCGGCTCCTCGGCGGCAACAGCGAGCGGCTCTCCAGCGCCGCGTGGTCGGCGGGCGCCGCGTGGGGGACGGACGGGTCCGTGTCGTTCTTCCCGGAGTGGGGCCGCGGGCTGGCGCGCATCCCCGCGCAGGGCGGCGATGTCCGGTTCGTCACCGAGGTTCGCCCGGACCTCGGCGACTTCGCGCAGGTGCTCCCGTGCGTGCTCCCCGGCAGCCGGGCTGTCCTGTTCACCTCCTGGGGCGGCAAGAAGGACACCCGGATCGAGGCGGTCGACCTCTCGACAGGCGCCCGCGCCACCGTGGTCCAGAGCGGCTCCACCCCGCGCTTCGCCCGCACCTCGCGCGGCGATCACCTCCTCTGGGAGCGCAAGGGGACGATCTACGCGGCCCGGTTCGACGTGGGCGCCTCGCGGCTCGCCGGCCCCGAGCACGCCATCGTGGACGGCGTGCTCACCGACGGCACCGATTACGCCTCGTTCTTCGATGTCTCCGACGAGGGCACGCTCGTCTGGGTGCCCGGCGCGGTCTTCCACGAGGAGAGCCAGCTCGCGTGGCTGGGCGACGACGGGAAGGCGGCGCCGTTCATCGACGATCCCCTGCCCTTCGCCGAGCCGCGCTTCTCCGCGGACGGCAAGAAGCTCTCGGTGATCCTCAAGGAGGACACGTACACGGCCTACGTGCGCGAGGAGGGCCGCGGCATCTTCGATCGTGTCGTGTTCGACAACGAGGTCGAGTCGGCCGCGATCTCGCCCGACGGCGCCTGGCTTGCGTTCAGCGGCATGCGCGACGGGCGCTTCGGCGCGTGGGTGAAGTCGCTCGCCACGGGCGAGGAGCGCCGCCTCGCCGACGGCCTGGCCAACTTCGCCCTTGCGGTCGACTGGTCCCCCGACGGCCGGCACGTCGCCCTGTCGATGTCGCCCGACGGCCGCTCCCCCCGCGACATCCGTGTCTTCTCGCTCGACGACCCCGCGCGGCCGCGTGAGCTCATCGTCGGCCCGTCCGACGATCGTTATCCCCGCTTCTCGCGCGACGGCCGCTGGCTCGCGTACACGTCCGACGAGGCCGGCGTGCGTCAGGTGTACGTTGTCTCGTTCCCTGACGGCAAGGTGAAGCGGCAGATCTCGCCCCGCGAGGGCACCGAGCCCGCCTGGGCCCCCGACGGCACGCGAATCTATTACCGTGCCGAGGGAAAGCTGTACGCGGCGCCCGTCTCCCCCGTCGACGCCCGCCCTGTCGGGCCGCCTGTCGTGATCCACGACAGGCCGTTCGGACAGGCCGATCCGGATCTCCAGAGCTACACCGTGGCGCCCGACGGGAGGATCTTGCTCGTCGCGCCCTCGCCGCCGAGGACGCAGGTGACCCACATGCGCGTGATGCTCGGCTGGGACCAGCGCCTGCCCTGAGCGGACCGGCCAGCGGGACAGACGGCCAGCGGGATAGGGACATACAGAGGAGGACAGGACTCGCGGCCTCCCCGCGCTGCCCAAACGGGCCTGACTCTTCTCCTCCGTCGCCAGGCCTCATCTCGTTCAAAAATCCAATGCTGATGACAAGCATGTGGGCGTTCACACGACTGGGCCCAGCGTCTGCCTCTCTTGACGCGGCGCACCGCCGCCAGCTAGTCCTTCCGCGGGCTCGACGAGATCCGCGGCCCGGCCGATTGGAATTGACACCTCAAATGTGATCGCTCACATTTGGACCGTAGGCTATCCTTCTGCTTCGCTTTCGGGGTCTCGTCGTGTCCATCGAGACCCTCGTCATCTGAACGATTTCGGCAGCAATTGCGTTCGCTCTGTCCTCGCGGAAGCGATCGCCGATCGATGGTACTCGGCGTCTTGAGAGGGGTTTTCCGCGGGAGAACACGACCGGCCTCGCCTGTTCGGCGTCTGTCGTGAGCTCCGGACATCGGTCACATCGGTCCCATCGGTCCCATCGGTCACCGAGGACGATCGCTCCATGCTCCGGAGAAGCGTCCGGATGGCAACCGCAGGCTGTGGAGTGAAGGCGTCGTGCCATCGAAGGGGACCACGCGCCCCGCTCCGGCGAGCACGATGGTCGTTGCAGCGCAGGTCACCCGAAGGGAACTGCCCAGTCACCAGAGGTCAGTCAGGAGACAATGATGACCCCACCGTCTTTTTCGATAACCAGCATGACACGCCGCAAGCGGGCGCTCGGCGCGGGGCTCTGCGTCACGGCGCTCCTGCTCGCGGGGTGCACGGGCTCCCTGGGCCACGAGGAGGAGGAGGACAGCGGCAGCCCTGCGCCGAGCGGCGGCGTGGCGCGCGGCATCGACATGCCGGGCGCGCCGCAATACCACCGGCTCGTGCGCCTCACGAACTCGCAGTGGGCGAGCAGCGTGCAGGTGGTGCTGAACCTCGCCGCTCCTTCGGCGCTGTCGGACGGGTTCGAGAAGCCCGTCGCCGGCACGACGGACTTCACGAACAACGAGCACCTGCTGAGCATCAACCAGCGCTCGTGGGGCGACTACCAGTCGGCCGCGGAGGAGCTCGCCGAGGAGGTGACGGCCTCGGATGAGGCGCTCGCCGACGTTTACCCGGGTACGGACGCGGCCGGCTTCATCGAGACCGTGGGGCGCCGCGCGTACCGCCGTCCGCTGACGGACGCCGAGGTCGCCGGGTACACGGCGCTCTTCGAGACCGGCGCGGCGATGTCCGGCACGAAGAGCACCTTCGCCAAGGGCGCGCAGCTCGTGATCCGGACGATGCTCCAGTCGCCGCACTTCCTCTACCGCACGGAGCTCGGCGAGGCTCGCAAGCCGCTCGACGGCTACGAGATCGCGGCGAAGCTCTCGCTCTGGCTGCGCAACGCCGCGCCGGACGACGAGCTGCTCGACAAGGCGTCCACGCTCACGACGCCGGAGGCGATCGCCAAGGTCGCCGAGTCCATGCTGGAGGAGCCCGCTGCGGCCAAGTCCATGCGGTACTTCCATCGCGAGCTGCTCCACTTCGACCGCTACGCCACGATCAGCAAGCTCGGCGTGCCGAGCTACAACGAATCGTTGAACGCGGAGTACGAGGAGAGCGCGTACCTGTTCTTCGAGAAGATCTTCACCGAGCGCCTCGGTGTCAAAGAGATCCTGACGTCGACCACGGGCTTCGTGGGGCCGGGGATGGCGAGCCTCTACGGCCTTCAGCCGAGCGGCCGCGACATGGTGGAGCGGGACCTCGGTCCCGATCGCGTCGGCTTCTTCTCGCAGCTCCCTTACCTGACGCTGAACGCCCTGAACGACGAGTCGGACTCGATCCACCGCGGCGTCAGCATCAACCTCGACGTGCTGTGTACGCCGCTCGGCGCGCCGGCCCCCAACATTCCGCCGGTCCCGCCGCTCGAGCCCGGGCAGACGAACCGCCAACGCATCACGCGGCTCACCTCCGCCTGCGGCGGCTCGTGCCACAACGAGCTCATCAACCCCGTCGGCTTCGCCTTCGAGCACTTCGACGGCATGGGGCAATACAGGGACGAGGAGAACGGAGGCTTGCCGATCGACAGCAGCGGTGTCTACTCCTTCTCCGAAGGAGCGAAGCCGTTCGCCGATGCCGGCGAGCTGATGCACCACATGGCGGAGGGCGAGCAGGCTCACCTCTGCTACGCCAAGAAGCTGGCGAGCTTCGCGCTTCAGCGCGACGTCGTGCCGGCGGACTTGCCGCTCGTCGAGACGCTCGCCAAGGTGAGCCGCGGCGCCAGCGGCTCGGTGAAGGAGATGATGCTCGAGCTCGTGAAGAACGAAGCATTCCGGACTCGCG
Organism: Sorangium sp. So ce406; assembly: GCF_051474675.1. Taxonomy (NCBI): domain Bacteria; kingdom Pseudomonadati; phylum Myxococcota; order Polyangiales; family Polyangiaceae; genus Sorangium; species Sorangium sp. So ce406. Next base: position 6,800,440 of record NZ_CP150340.1, read on the forward strand.
TGGGAGGCCCGCTGTGAACTCCAAGATCGTGACGAACCTCAATCATCCGAGCGTGGCGCCCCGGCGCGGCATCAACCGGCGCGCGTTCCTGCGCGCCGGCGGCGTCGCCATCGCCCTTCCGTTCCTCGAGGGCCTGCCGTCGCGCTCCGCCTGGGCCGCGGACAACGCGCCCGTGTTCAGCCTCTACATCGTGGCGGCGTGCGGCGTGGTGGGTAGCAAGTTCTTCCCGGAGAAGACTGGCGCGCTCACGACCAGCGGGCTCGGCGCCATGACGGAGAAGGCGACGCACGTGCTCGCGCCTCACGCCGCGAACCTGCTGTTCATCCGCGGGATCAACTTCCCCATGGGGGGCCCCACCAACTGCGGCCACGCGCAGGGACTGTGTCAGGCGCTCACCGCGCGCCCGGCGTCAGGCGGCGGCAGGACGGCATCCTCGACCGGGGTGTCCGCGGATGTGGTGATCGCCGAGCTGGTGAACGAGGGCGGCGCCGAGCCGCTCACGCTCTACGCCGGCAACCGAAGGAACGGGTACATCGCCGAGCGCATCTCCTTCAAGGGTGGTGGCTCCGGGCAGGTGCGCTCGGCGGACGACAACCCGTACACGCTCTATGCCAAGCTCGTCGGCCTGGCGGACAGCAGCAGCGGTGGTGGTAGCGGCTCGCAGGTCGCGGAGGAGCTCATCCGCAGCCGCAAGAGCGCGAACGACTTCGTGAGGGAGGAGCTGAACAGCCTGATGCGCATGTCGGCGCTGAGCTCCGCGGACAAGCAGCGCCTCCAGCAGCATTTCGACTCCATCCGCGACGCCGAGGTCACGATGGGCGAGATGGGCGGGACCTGCACCAAGGCGGGCCTCGCGACGTCGGAGCTCGAGGCGCTCAAGGGCGGCCTCGCGTTCAAGACGGACGGCATGATCGAGGACGTCGCGAAGCTCCACCTCGAGCTGGTGGCGCTGGCGTTCGCCTGCAACTTCAACCGCGTGGCGACGCTGCAGCACGGCGACGGCACGGATCAGACGAAGTATGCGGTGCCGTCGAACGCGTCGCTCGGCTGGCCCTTCCACCACCTCAGCCACCGCGTGCAATCGGACGCGTCCTCGGGCAACAACCCGACGGCCGAGCAAGCGCACGCCGAGATCGACGTGCTCCGCATGCAGACGCTGCTCCACGGGCTCGATCAGTTCAAGGCGCGCGACCTGTTCGACAAGTCCATCATCATGTGGACGAACCACGTCGCGGACGGCCCGTCGCACAGCTTCCGCAACGTGCCGACGATCATCGCCGGGAACGGCGGCGGCTACCTGAAACAGGGGGAGTACATCGACGCCGGAGGCGTGACGAACAACCGCCTCTTCAACGGCCTCATCGCCGCCGCCGTTCGGGACAAGACCGAGTGGACGGAGAACTTCGGTGAGGGCGACGGCTCCGGGCCCATCGACGGCATGCTCGCCTGAGCCTGAGGCATCGCTCAGATTCTTCAGAAATTCACAGGGAGGCGGGGAGACGGGGAGGAAGAAACACTCCCTGTCTCCTCGCCTCCCTGTTCAATTTTCTCGATTCCTCGGCGCCTGTGCGCCACCGGCGGGCGGTGAACCTCGCTACCGGCAGCGTCGGCTCGGGGCACGGCGCTCGGCTGGGTTCATCGTCCCTCCTGGTGCTGTCGGCCGTAGACCAGCAGCATGGCGATGATCACGGCGCCGTAGATGATCTGGCGGCCGGCCTCGGGCATCTGCAGCACGCTGAGCATGCTCTGGAGCAGCACGATCAGGATCGTGCCGAGGACGGTGCCGAGGTACGTCCCGCGGCCGCCCATGATGTTGGTTCCGCCGATCACCACGGCGGCGATGGCCGGCATGAGGTAGTCGTTGCCCATGGCCTGGTAGGCCTTGTGCGAAAAACCCGCCAGCAGCATGCCGGTGATGGCGGAGCACACGCCGCACATCACGAAGGCGCCGATCAGCACCAGGTGAGTCCTGATGCCCGATAAATAAACGGCCTGCTCCTGGTTGCCCACGGCATAGATGTAGCGGCCGAGCGCGGTCTTCTTCAGCACGAAGGTGGCGACGCCGCCGACGAGGATCCAGACGAACAGCGAGTTCGGGATGGAGAGCGTCTTGCCCACGGCCAGGACCTCCATCCACGCCGGCGCCTCGCTGCGCGGCGCGAAGCCGCCGGTGTAGAGCACCATCAGCCCCTGAAGCACGGTGTTCGTGCCCAGCGTGAAGATCATCGAGGGCACGCGCAGGGTTGCGACGCCGAGCCCGTTGACCAGACCCGCGGCGGCGCCGACGGCCAGGCCGTAGGGCAGCGCGGCCCAGCCGCCGAGCCCTGCGGCCAGCATGGCGCTCGAGGTGAGCACCCACGGCAGCGAGAGATCGATGTGACCGAGCAGGATCACGATCATCATGCCCGTGGCGGCCACGCCCAGGAAGGCGGCGATCTGCAGCTGTTGCAGGATGTAGTACGGGCTCAGGAAGCTCAGCGTGCCCTGGGTGATCAGCGTGCCGATCGAGCCGATCACGAGGACGACGCCGATCGACAGCAGCGCGTACCAGGTCGGCCTGTCGATCTCGCCGAGACGGCGCTTGAGCGCGGGGAGCTGTTGCATCGAGCTCACCTGAAGACGTGCAGCCGGTTCTTGACGCGGACGACCCAGAGCGCGCCGAGGCAGACGGCGGCTAACAGGATGAGGCCCTCGAACAGCGGCTGGTAGAGCGGGTTGGCGAGGAAGCCCAGCGCCGAGCCCTCGTTGAAGACGCGGAAGTTGAAGGCGACGGAGCGGAGCACCAGCGCGCCGAAGAGCGATCCCACGGCGCCGCCGATCCCCCCGTACAGCGAGGTGCCCCCGATCACGACGCTGGCGATGGAGTTCAGCGTGTAAGAGCCGGCCTGTGGGATGTCGGCGTTGCCCGACGTCGTCTGCAGCGCGAGGTAGAGGCCGCCGACGCTGGCGAAGAACCCCGACAGCGTGTACGCGGCCAGCTTGACGCGCTTGATGCGGACGCCCGACATGTACGCCGCCTCCTGCGACGCGCCGACGGCGTAAGCGCCGAGGCCGTAGCGGGTGCGGCGGTAGTAGGTCCAGAGCAGCGCGAGCAGCGCCATCCAGATGGCGGGCGTCGGGACCTTACCGATGAAGCCCAGCGCGCCGTCGAGGGGCGTGGAGCCCGCGGCCTGCAGCAGCTCGTTGAGATCGAAGGTGGCCGCGAACGCCAGATCGCCATCGACCTGGCCGCCGGGCGTCGGTCTCAGGAACAGCGCGATGCCGATGAAGATCGTGCCCGAGGCCAGGGTCGCGATGATCGGTTGCAGGCGGCCGTACACGACGAGGCAGCCGTTGAGCAGGCCCGCCGACATGCCCACGGCCAGGCACAGCAGGATGCCAAGGAAATTCTCTAGCGCGCTGCCGGCGAGGACGTGCGAGGCCACGCAGTTGACGAGCGTGATCACCGCGCCCACGGACAGATCCAGGCCGCCGGTCAGCACGGGGATCGTCTGGGCCATGGCCGCCGCCACCAGCACGAACGACTCGTTGGCGTTCTGCCCGACCAGCGACGCGCTGAACCCCTTCGGATGGGACAGCGAGTAGAGCCCGTAGAAGAAGATGCACAGACCGACGGCCACGAGCAGGCCCTGGTTCTGGCGTAGGCGGAGCCTCCAGTCCTTCATCGTGCCTCTGATCGTGCCTCTGATTGCGCGCGCTCGGCTTCGGGCTTCGGGCGCTCGGGCCCGCCGCGCAGACCGAGGGCCAGGTCCAGGATGTTCTTCTCGGTGATGTCGGGCCCCACGAGCTCGCCCTGCACGCGGTTCTGGTAGAAGACGAGCACGCGGTCACAGCACCCGATCAGCTCGTCGTAGTCCGTGCTGTAGAAGAGGATGGATGTGCCAGCGTCCGCGAGCTCGCGGAGCAGCTGGTAAATCTCCTGCTTCGTGCCGACGTCGATGCCGCGGGTGGGGTCATTGAGCATCAGCAGCCGCGGCTCCGTCATCAGCCACTTGGCCAGCACGACCTTCTGCTGGTTGCCCCCGGACAGCGACGACACCGGGTGGTCGAGGGAGCCGACCTTGATCTGGATGCGGCGCACCATCTCATCGACGCGCGCGGCCTCGCGCTGGCGGTCGATCACCACGCCGCTCGTGAACCTGTCGAGCGAGGCCAGCGACATGTTCGCGGCGATGGCCATCGGCAGCATCAGGCCTTCGGTCTTCCTGTCTTCGGGCACGAGGGCGATGCCGTGCGCGCGGTCCTTGGCCTGGCGCGGGCTCGTCAGCTTGATGGGCTTGCCGTCGATCTCGATCTCGCCGCGCACATCCTTGAGCACACCGAACAGGCCGAGCAGCAGCTCGCGCTGGCCCTGGCCGTCGAGCCCGCCGATGCCGAGGATCTCGCCCTTGCCGAGCTTGAACGACACGTCCTCGAGCTGCCGCTCCCAGCTCAGGCCGCGCACCTCGAGCAGCGTCGCCGGGGAGCTGCGCGCCGCCGGCTTCGGCGGGAAGACGTGGCCCATGTCACGGCCGATCATGAGCTCCACGATCTGATCGTCGCTGCGCCGGCCCCTGGCGAAGGTCTCGATGTGCCGACCGTTGCGGAAGACCGACATGACGTCCGCGAGCTCCTTGATCTCGTGCATGCGGTGCGAGATGTAGAGCATGCCGACGCCCTGAGCCTTGAGATCGGCCAGGAGCTGGTAGACCTTCTTGACGTCGCTGCTCGTCAGCGCGGAGGTGGCCTCGTCCAGGATCAGCAGCCGCGGGTTCTGGCCGAGCGCCTTCGCGATCTCGACCATCTGGCGGCGCGAGAGCGGCAGGTCGCTCACCCAGGCGTTCGGGTTCACGCCCTCGCAGCCGACGCGCGCCAGGAGCTCCTCGGCCCTGCGGACCTGCGCCTTGCGATCGAAGAGCCCGAGGCGGTTGGTCGGCATGGTGATGCCGATGTTCTCGGCCACGGTCAGCGTCGGCATCAGGGACAGCTCCTGAAAGACGCAGGCGATGCCGGCGGCGTTCGCGTCGAGCGGGTGATCGAACCGGACCGGCTCGCCGCGGACCAGGAGCTCCCCGGCGCTCGGCTTGACCACGCCGCCGATGATCTTGATCAGGGTGCTCTTGCCAGCGCCGTTCTCGCCCAGGATCGCGTGCACCTTCCCCGCCTCGCAGGCGAAGTCGACGCCGCTCAGGGCGGTGACTCCGCCGTAGTGCTTGGAGACGGCCCGGAGCTCGAGAAGCGGAGGGCTCACCGGTTCGGTCATGGTGCTGGGGCGCCCGCGGGGGACGCTCCTTCAGGTCCACTCTACGTCTACTTTACGTCGGATTCCGACTCGTTCATGATCTTCACGCCCGAGATGTTGACCCCGCAGGGCGGGAACTCGTTGGGCGTGAAGAAGTTGTCGGAGAGCTGCGAGAAGAAGTTCTCGCCGTCCTTCAGCGTGCTGTGATCGGCGGCGGGGATCGGCACGGAGATCATCTGCGGCATGACCTTGCCTTGCAGGCCCTCGAGCGCCGCCTTCATCGCGATGGCCGCGAGCCCCGGCGACTGGCCGAGCGACAGGCCCTTCATGCCCTGCTCGTGGTGCTTCGCGATCAGCTTGCGCACGCCGTTCTCGGCCTCCGTGGCGACCGGGATCGGCTTGTGGCCGGCGTCGAGCAGCGCGCGGACGGCGCCCGTCGAGCCGCCCTGCGCGAAGAGCGCGTCGAACTGGCGGTGCACGGCCAGCGCGTCCGCCACCGCCTTCTGAGCCTTGCCGTCGTCCCAGCTGCCGACCACCTCCACGATGGTGTAGCTCTTTCCCGGCGCTTCCATGACCTCGCGGAAGCCGACGTGGCGGTCGCGATCGACGGAGTTGCCCTGCAGGCCGCGGACCTCGAGCACCTTGCCCTTCCCGCCGAGCTGCTTGTCGAGGAACTCGCCCCACTGGCGTCCCATCGCGAGCTGGTCCTCGTTGACCTGCATCACCTTGTCCGTGTCGAGCACGTTGTCGAACGGGACCAGGACGACGTCCTTCTTGTCAGCGAGGCGGATCACGCGATCGAAGCCGTCGGGGCTGACGGCGAGCGTGACGATGCCGTCGAAGCCCTGGTTGATGAAGTCCTCGATCGCGCCGAGCTGGGCCGCGACGTCGGTGCCGGTCGACACCACCTTGAACTCCTTGATGAGCGGCGCGATGGCCGGGTCCTTGGCGAAGGCCTTGGCCGTCTTGACCATCTGGATGCGCCAGGCGTTACCGACGTAGCCGTTGACGAGCGCGAGGCGGAACGGCGGCTTTCGCGCGGTCCACTGCAAAAATTTGGTGTCCTTCTTCCACGGCGCGAAGCACTCGGGGCTATGGCCGGGCCCTGGCACGACCTTGGGCCCCTGCCCGCTCGGCGCCTGCTCTGCCGCGGGGCTGGCGGAGCCCACCGCGGCCTGCGTGCTGTCGGGATTCCCTTTGCAGGCAGAGAGGCCCCAGAGCCCCAGCGCGCAGCCCAACACCGCCGCTGCGCGCCGCGCCGGTCCACGAGACTTCAGCTGGCCAATCGACATCGTGCCGCTACCTTTCGAGAAAAGAGACATGGTCGGATGGAGATCTCTACTGCCCGTCGCGTGTCGTCACGTCCTCACCCTCACGAGCCACGAGGGCTATGTCCGCGTGCCGCCGCGTTGCTCATGGTCGAAGCGCTGGGGCGCAAACCATCAGCATCTGCCGATGCGACGGCATCGCGCGTCAATTCCCGGGGCGCCACGCGGGTTCCGCGAACGCTGTCGAATTCGAATGACGTGATCGGCGAGGCGCGTGGCGCCTACCGCTTGAGAGCTTCTGGCGGCTAGGAAATCCAAACGCGATCCGAAAGTCAAGATCCTGGAAGTGGCCGTCCCATCATACAGCCACGCTGCACGCGCTGGTTGATCCAGGAAACGCCACGTCACAGCCCTGGTACATGACGCCATTCGAGAGGTCGTCCGTGTAGCCTTCGACCGGCGTCATCATCGCCTGGCCGTGGTTCGGCTCGGTAGAGAAGTCGCGCGCCCTGGGGAACAATTGTGAACGCTCACACGATCGATGTCAACGCTCGTCCGCGGGAGCGCGGGCCCCCTCGAGCCCGCGGGAGGACGAGGCGGAGCTCCTCCGCCGCGAGCGGCTGCGCGAGGCAGCAACTCAGGGCCACGGCCTACTGCGGTATCGGCGGCGCCACCACGTCGTTGATGCTCTCCACGTTCCCGCCCGCCGGATACCCGTACGAAGCGAAGAAGTCCGTCCCCCAGACGGTGACCCCGAACGCCCCCGCGCTGCTCGCCTCGTGCTGGCTCGTCTCGCACGCCGCCTTCGTTCCCACGAACCCGCGGCTCAGATCGACGTGCGCCACCTCGAACCGCCCCCCGGCCCCGACCGGCTGCCACCCGGTCACCTCGCCGAGGCAGCTCAGGTCCACCCCCGAGAAGCCGTTCGGCCCCTTCACCCGGGTGATCACCAGGTTGGTCGTGCCGTAGGTCGGATCGGTGAAGAACGCATAGCGCTTCAGGAACTGCTTGGGCGGGAGCTGGATGACCCACTCCTCGTCCCCGAGCGCGCACGACTGCCCGGGGAGCGGGATCTCGTCCACGCAGCCCGGCCGCGTGGACGACGGAGCGCCCGGCATGTAGTGCGTGAGCATGAACGGGTGTTCGTCGTCCTGCGAGCGCACCGAGAACAGCGATGTCGTCTCGAACTCGCTGACCTCGCCAGCGTCCAGGGTCGTCGGCGCGTCCGCGGGCGGCGCCGGATCCCAGGCGAGCGTCGTGCCGTCGGTCACGCCGAGCAGGCGGTACACGACGCTCTCGGGCTGCTGATCGTACAGGCGCGACACCACCCCGGCGCCGACGTACTCGCTGCCGAGGGCCCGGATCGGCGCGATCTGCTGGTGGGCGGCGTCCTGCCCGCCCCCGCTCGGCGACGTGTCGGAAGGCACCTGCAGGTAGGTGTTGCCGGTCCACACCCCGATCGGCTTGCTCGACTGCAGCACCGCGCCGCTCGGGTCCGCGCCCACCCACTGCACGACCTCGCCGGCGCCGAGCGTGACCTGCGTGGCGACGTTGGCCGGCGCGGCCGGCACCCCGTCGCCCCCGGGCAGGGACGCGCGGGGCACGAGCTCCACCGTGGTGTCGTCCTCGGCGGCGACCAGCATCATCCACAGCATGCCGGTGCCCAGCGCGTGCGGCGCCAGGGCGTAGTAGTTGGTGCCCCACGTGCTGCGCGGCAAGAGGAGCGACGCGCTCGGGAGGAAGCTGATCGCCCCGCCGTACGGCATGATGTCGTACGCGGATACGGGCGTATCCGACGCCACCTGGAACGCGGTGCCCACGCCGCTCTTGTGGACCGCCACGTCATCGAGCACGGCGGGGCGCCGCGGACACTCGAGGGTACCGTACGCGGTCGAGGTCCCCGGCAGGTGAGAGAGGAACAGCACCGCCACCTCCCCGGGCGGGATCCCCTCCGCGGGCAGCGGCGTGTACGTCGTGCTCGGGCCGATGCCGCTCGGGAGGTACGCGAACCTGGTCGGGTCGAGCGCCTCGCCGCCGCGCTCGACGCGGATCTTGGCGTGGCGGGCCCAGGTGTTCGAGAGGAAGACCGCGTGGCACGCGCCGCTGTAACGGGAGCGGGTGCGCTCGTTCTCGAAGAACGGCGGCGACGGCGCGAGGTAATCGCAGCCGATCGATCCGCCCGCCTTCTCCGCGGCCTCGCACGCGGGGATGCACCTCCCCTGGTAACACCCCAGCTCGGGCGGGCACACCTCGAGGACGTTCCCCTCGGCGTCCACGATGTCTCTCATGTCCGCGGAGCAGCCGCTCGGCGTCGCGCCGCCGCTGCCGCTGCTGTCGCTGCCGATATCCGGGCCTCCGATCCCCGAGCTGCCCGGCCCCGGCGAGCCCCCCACGCCGCCCGCGTCCGAGGACGTGGACGGCTTCCCTTGAGGGCCGTTGTTCAGGTCCGACGTGGCGGAGCAGCCGGCGGCGAGGAGGGCTGAGGGCAGCAGCGCAACAAGCGGGTGGATGTGGGGCGACCTCATCCTCTGAAGTCATCGTGTCGCGGGGGGCCTGTCAAGCGTCGCGCGGCTCTTATCGGGTGACGTGTTCGATGGCCTCGTCAGGCTCCTTCAATTTCATCTTCTCGTGTCCTCGACGGAGTCCGTGTCCCCGACGGAGCGACGCGCCGCGCCTGCCTTCGCGGCGCCGGGTACAGGCGGCGCAGGCGCGTGAGGCTCGCCTCAGTTCGACCGGGTCGGCGCGTACTTGTAGAACTTCTGCGCCCACTCGATCGTCCAGATCGTCGGCTCGACGTAGACGTTCTTGTCCGTGCCGAGGATCATCTCCCGCTTGATCTTCGCCATCGCGGCCAGGAACACCTTGCGGTCGCTCTCCATCCGCTCGCGCATCACGGTCGAGGGCGGGTACAGCTCCTTGACCTGGGCGACGGTCGCCTCGTCGTCGATCCAGCTGTCGACGCCGTGCTCGCCCTTCGGGAGGCGCGCGCCTCCCTCGTCGAGCCAGTCGCGCAGGTCGTTGTCCCCGCGGTTCATGCCGTCCGCGTGGCAGCCGATGCAGGCGCTGCCGGTGTTCAGGCGGCGGTCGGTGCTGGCGAAGCCGATCCGGCTCGTGATCACGGCGTCCGCGTCCTCGCGGGTGATGCGCGGGTCGCGCACGATGTTCACGAACGCGTCGACGCGGCGCTGGTTGAAGCCGCCCCACAGCGAGTACCCCTGCAGGCCGTTCGGCAGATCCCAGATGACCTCCTCGGCCGATTGCTGGAGCCCCTCGGTCCCCGTGTAGTAGCGGCAGTTCAGGAACTGCGAGCCGCCGTAGTTCGGCTGCCCGTCGCACCCCGCGGGCTCCGAGTTGAACGGCTGGGCCAGGGTCGCGACGAAGCTGAGGCTGGCCGCCGTGACGCCGCCGCCGGTCCCGGCGATGAACTTCGGGATCGGGTGCGCCCAGAAGGGGAACCGGATCTGGCCCTGCTCGTAGGCCTGCTCGATCGTCTGCACATTGCCCTCGAGCTGGCCTGTGAAGACGTCCCACGTCTTCCAGTAGTACCCGCCGCTCTTCGTCCGGGCGCGCCAGTACATGCGGGAGTCGATGGTGATCGCCTGCTTGGTCACCATGTACTCGTACGACTTCATCCCCTGGTCCTTGATGACGCCGAGCTCGTTCTCGAGGTCCTGGGCGTACCAGGGGATCGCCATGATGGCGTTGTACACGTCCGGGCGCGTCACCGTGTAGACGAGCTGGCTCCCCTCGATGTACTCGTCCTTGAAGCCGTCGACGTAGGGCGGCAGCACCTTGCTGTCCGTGGCGCCCTCCACGTTGCCGGCCTCGATGCGCCCCCAGACGAGCCTGGCGAAGCTCGGGTCCTCCTGGACCTCGGCGGTATACCGGTACTTCTCCTTCGTGGTGACGTCGGAGCCGACCGTCTCACCCAGGTAGTTGACGCTGGTCCTCCCGAAGAAGACGTCGTCGTCCGACCCGCCGAAGTGGAGCTTGGTGACGCCCTTGTTGTAGCCCCAGTAATCGCGGGTATCGAAGCGGTAGACGATGCCCTTGCCGTTGATGTCCACCGGGTTGACGATCGCGGGCGCCCAGCGCGCGGTCGAGTTCAGCGCCTTCGCCAGGCCCACGCGGGCCACGTTCATCTCCTCCGCGGAGACGCCCGCGTTGTGGATCTCGTGCAGGGAGGTGTACTTGATGAACTCCGCGTCGGCGGCGGCGACGTTCGCCTTGTCCGCCGCGATCCACGCCTTGACCTGCGCCTCGGTGACCTTCTCGCTCGCCGGCACGGGGCGCGGGGTCTCCGGCAGGCCTGGCACGACCGCGGCCGCCCACGCCTCGACGGCGGCGAGCATCTGCGCGTTCGCGTCCTTGCAGTCCCGTCCGAAGCAGTTGTGCCGGTCGATGCCCATGCGGACGACGAGCTTCGAGTCCACCGGCTTCCTGAGGTTGACGCGCGTGAGCGCGTACTCGTGGGCCAGCGCCGGATCGACGTCGGCGTGGATGGGCGACTGGGCCCTGCTCGTCGTGCTGTGGCAGCCCGAGCAGTTGGTGGTGAGGAGCGGGTAGACCGTCGTCTTGAACGCCTCGAGCGACCTCGCCTTGTCGAAGCCCATCGTGTCCGGGATGCAGACGGCCTCGACGTTGAACCCGCCCTTGCCGTCCGGCAGCCGGCTATAGCCGGCCTCACACCCCGCCACCACGCCGGGCTCGGCGGGCTCCCCGGGGTTGCTCGGGTTGCTCGGATTGCTCGGGTTGCTCGGGTTGCTCGGGTCGGTCGGGTTGCTCGGGTCGGTCGGGTTGCTGGGGTTGGCGGGGTTTCCGGGGGTCCCCGTGCTCGGGTTCGAGGGCGAGCCCGGGACGCCGGTGCTGGGCGAGTTTCCGCCCGAATCGGAGCTCCCCTCCCCGATCTGGGCAACGCATCCGGTCGCGCCCGCGACCGCGAATGCCGACGTGAGCGCCATCCAATAAGCCACGTTGCGCATCGGCGAACCTCTCGGCGACTCTCGTCGCGGTTCTCGGCTGTTGGCGAAGGCCGTCACCGCCGTGCGGCCCGTACTCTCTGCGGACGCGATTTCTACAGTGCTGGCGGAGGCCGAACCGCCCCCTCCTCGGATGTAATGAATGCCCGCCTGCCACGCCCCTGATCACGCATTGCGTGCGAGTTTGTTGCTTTCAAGAAACCAGGCGTGTTCGACCAAGGGCGATGTCCGAACCTATCCCACATGAACCCCGGCGAGATGCTGCGCGTCAATGGCGGAGGTGGATCCCGCATGACCCAGTCCCCATCCCGGACATGGATGGATCCTGGTTTGACCAGGACCGCTCCCGGAGCTGGGTAGATCCCAAGGATTCCCCTCATTCGCAGCGTTCTTCAGCAGAAAAATTGAACAGGGAGGCGGGGAAACGGGGAGTATTTTTGAGCTCTCTCTCCCCGCCTCCCCGCCTCCCTGTGAATTTTCTGGGAATTCGAGGGGATGGATCCCGTGCTGCTCAGGAGAGCCAGGTCAGCGCGCGACGAACAATCGCCTTGACGGACATGCCATCTCTGAACAATAAGCATCCTTGCCGCATTACCTTGCACACACAGAACGAACTTATCCGCTCCGCGCGCATCTCGTTCAAAATTCATCAGCAGCGGCAATGGCCACCGCGGCCGCCCCTCCGGGAGCCTCCGCTGACGGCCCCACGGGGCCGGCCGCGGCCCGAGCCCGGCGGCGCGCCGAGCGCCGGGCCTGCGATGACGTCACGCAGCGATCACGTCATGAAGGGATGAGCAAGAGGGCGCAGAGCGCATCCACGACGGATACCTCTGCGCCCTCTTCGCCTGTCACTCCGACGGCGCGAATATCCCACCTCACGCGACAGATCCAGCCTGGGTGACAAGCAATCTGCTTGACCTATGCCGGTCAGGAACTAAGAAGTCCCCCTGCGTCTTCTGGCGCACATAGATTCTGGCGCACGCAACACGAACTTATCCGCTCCGCGGACGTCGGGCTCGAGGGGGATCAGCACGAAGGTGGCCCGACGCGGCCGTCCCTCGGGAGCGGTCACCGCGCAGCGAGCGACAGTGGCCGACGCCAGCGCCCGTCGAGCCGTCGAGAGATTCACGTTTCACTTACTTATCTGAGGAGAACGATATGAGATTCGCATCCAAGCACGCGCTGCTTGCCGCCGCGACGGGCGTCATCGCCGTGTCGTGCGTCGTCGGCCCGGAGGCGATCGACGGCGAGGAGGGCGGCTGGCTCGAGGGCGCCGTCGCGATCGACCCGGGCGCGGTCTACACGATCGTCGGCGCGCAGAGCGCCAAGTGCGTGGAGATCCGGGGCGGGAGCACCGCGACCTCGGCGGCCGCGCAGATCGCCGCGTGCAACGGCGAGACGCGACAGCAGTTCCGCGCCGAGCCTGCCGACAGTGGGTACTACCGGCTCAAGAACGTGAACAGCGGCCTCTGCCTCGGGACGAACGGCGGCTCGACAGCGAACGGCGCCACCATCGTCCAGTCTGCCTGCGGCGACGCCGCGAGCCAGCAATTCTCGATCACCGACATCACCACCGGCGTCCAGCGGATCACCGTCCACAACAGCGGTCAGGCGCTGGACGTCATGGGGCGTTCGACGGCGGACGGCGCCGGCCTCCAGGTGTGGAGCTGGGCGAACGGCGAGAACCAGAAGTTCTCGCTCAGGGCTGTGGAGGGCAGCTCGACCAGCAGCTCCAGCACCACGTCCGCGAGCAGCTCCAGCAGCTCCAGCACCACGTCCACGAGCAGCTCCAGCAGCAGCTCGGGCGCGGGCGGTGCGGGCGGCGCAGGCGGCGCGGGCGGCGCAGGCGGCGCTGGAGGGGCCGGCGGCGCGGGCGGTGCCGGCGGCGCGGGCGGTGCCGGCGGCGCGGGCGGCGCCGGAGGAGGCGGCGGCGCGGGCGGTGGGGGCAGCACGAGCGGCGCGCAGTACTACGTCGCGACGAACGGGAGCGACAGCAACCCCGGCACCCTCGATCGGCCGTTCAAGACCGTGAGCAAGGGGGTGAACGCCGCCAACCCGGGCGATACCGTCTACATCCGCGGCGGCACCTACACCGGGTGGAACAACGGCATCCACCCCACGAAGTCCGGGACGCCGACCGCCTGGATCACGTTCCGCGCCTATCCGGGCGAGCTCCCGATCCTCGACGGCGGCGGCAGCGACAGCTCGGCGTTCGAGCCGGTCAGCACGGCGGTCCGGTACATCCGGGTGATGGGCATCGCCGCGCGCAACTACACGTCGAGCGGCTTCTCGAACGGCTGGAACCACCCCTCCAGCAACATCGAGCTCAGGCACACGATCGCGGAGAACAACGGCATCAACGGCATCGCCTTCTACAAGGCGACCGGCGTGCGCATCGAGAACAGCATCGTCGCGCACAACGGCAACAAGCTCCCGTCGTGGTCGAGCGGGGTCAACCTGTTCCAGGTCGGCGGGACGGCCCTCGACAACGTGGTGCGGGGCAACGTGTCGTTCGAGAACATCGACATCTCCAGCAACCGGTCGGACGGCAGCGGGTTCATCCTGGACGAGAACAGCACGGGCGCCACGTTCGAGAACAACATCGGCTTCCGCAACGGCGGGTCGTGCATTCGCCTGACGAGGAGCCCGAACGCCGTGATCACGAACAACACCTGCTTCGGCAACGGCATCGACCCAAACGTCCAGTATCATCACGAGATCTTCTTCTCGGACGCTGGCTCGCGCACAGGCGCCGTGGTGCGCAACAACGTCGCGGTCGCGTCGAGCGGCAACCAGGCCCTCTTCGGCGCGACGGGCGTCACGCAGTCGAACAACCTGCTCCTGAACGGCGGGGCCGCGGCGCCCTTCTTCACGAGCACGTCGGGCCTCCTCGACTTCCACGTGGCCGACGGCGCGACGCAGCTCATCGACGCCGGCACGAGCGCCTCGGCCCCCACGAACGACATCGGGTTCGATCCGAGGTGCCTGAAGCAGCAGTCGGGGCAGCCGGTCTCGTGGTGGCAGTACGCGCCCGACTACACGTACATCGCCAGCGTGGGCGGCATCGAGGGCTGCTTCCGCCCGGTCGCGCGACCCCAGGGCTCGGCGACGGACATCGGCGCCTACGAGCGCCCGAGCGGCGGGTGACGCCCGGAGGGTCGCAGGACAGGTCGACGCCTCGGTTCCGGAGGCCTCCCGGCCTGTCCGGCAGGTGAGCGACCCCTGGAAAGAGGCCGATCGGCCTGCGCAACACCACGCCGACCCGTTTCCGGAAGCCCTGGGGCATGCCGGGGCGGGTCGGCGACCCCTCGAGCGACCCCCGGAGCCTCCCCGGCAGGTCGGCGACCTGTCGGGGATACCTCCCGGCCTGCTGGACGGGTCGACGACCTGTCGGGGATACCTCCCGGCATGCTGGACGGGTCGGTCGACGGTCAGAAGCGGCCGACGAGGCCGAGACCGGCGCTGCTCGGACCGAACGACATGGGCGCCGGGACCACGAAGGCCTTGCTGACGTCGTCGCGGACCAGCACCGTCTTCGGCACGAGGAGGCCGGGCAGGAGCAAGGCGGCGCCCGTGACCTGGACGAGCCCGTCGAGGACGAGCGCCATGGTCTCGAGGTCGTCCTGCCGGGTCGTGGCCAGGGTGAGGAACGGGCCCGCGACCGGCACGAACAGCGCCGCGTAGCCCGACGAGCCGCGGTACACAGCATCAGCGCCGCCGATCGCCGTGAACAGGTAGACCGTCCCGAAGACGATCGCGCCGCTGATCACGAGCCCCTTCCGGACGCGCTCCTCCGGATGATAGCCGGGAGGCACCGGCTCACCCTCCCTCCAGGGAAGCACCTTCGGGCCCGCGGGCGGGACGCCGGGGGCGGCGTAGTAGCCCGGCGGCGGAGGAGCCGGGGGCGCTGGCAGGGGCTGCGCCTGCACGGGCGGCGGAGCAGGCGGAGGGGCGTCGTCCGCGCGCGCCTGCCCGGAGAGGAAGAGGGAGACGAGGAGTCCGATCGCGACAGCGAGCGACCCGCGTCGATGCGATCGTCGATTCCCCACGTCAGCTCGTTCGCGCTCGCGTCCTCGCATGTTCGTCACCTCGCGCCGGGAGTGCCCAGCGAGCGATCGTATATCCATCGCCCTCATCTCGCGGCGCGATGCGCAGAGCGCCGGCGCGTTTTTCCCTGACATCGCCGCACGCCGAAGGCCCCATGTCAGGCGTCGTGCTCCGACCTGCGGATCGCCCTGTGGCGCGAAGAGGATGTCTGACAGCAGGCCGCTGGCCGGCGCCGGCGATGCGTCGCCCGGCTCGACCGCGCCGCGGGCGCGCCGGGCGTCGCCGCCGCGCCCTCGCGGCGGGCTGCAGCCCCCGCGAGCACCGCGCCGGCAAGGGGGCAACGTGGCCGGCCGCCGTCGCCCGCGACGCGCCGCTGGACAAGCCAGAGGACGTTCGCTAGATTGCACCCCCGATGTCGATCCACTGCGCGCCCTCGCTTCGCCCCTGCCTAGGCCTACGGCCTCGGGGGCTGTCCGCGCGCTGCTGACGACGTCCATCTTCGCAGCTCGGCCCCCGCCCGTTCCTTGGCCCGGTGGGGGTTCTCGCGTCGTCGTCGCGACGGCTCCCATCCTCAGCTTTCTGGGAGTCCTGTCATGTCCACGATGCCTGTCCACAAATACAAGCCTTATCAGCCCATCCACCTGTCCGACCGGCGCTGGCCCGGCCGCGTGATCGAGAGGGCGCCGCGCTGGTGCAGCGTGGACCTGCGCGACGGCAACCAGGCCCTCGTCGAGCCCATGGGGCCCGAGCGCAAGCTCCGCATGTGGAACGAGCTCCTGCGCATGGGGTTCAAGGAGATCGAGGTGGGCTTCCCCAGCGCGTCGCAGCCCGACTTCGACTTCGTGCGACGGATCATCGACGAACGGCTCATCCCGGACGACGTGACCATCCAGGTGCTCACCCAGGCGCGCGCCGAGCTGATCGAGCGCACGTTCGAGGCGATCCGCGGGGCGCGCCGCGCGGTCGTGCACCTCTACAACTCCACCTCGACGCTCCAGCGACGCGTGGTGTTCGGCCTGGATCGCGCGGGCATCGTCGATATCGCCGTGCGCGGGGCGAGGCTCGTGAAGGAGCTCGCGGCGCGCATGCCGGAGACCGAGGTCGTGCTCGAGTACTCGCCCGAGAGCTTCACGGGGACAGAGCTCGATTTCGCGAAGGAGATCTGCGAGGCGGTGATGGACGTGTGGCAGCCCAGCCCGTCACGGAAGATCATCCTGAACCTGCCCGCCACCGTCGAGATGTCCACGCCCAACGTGTACGCGGATCAGATCGAGTGGATGGACAGGAACCTGAAGCAGCGCGACAGCATCGTGCTGAGCGTCCACCCGCACAACGACCGCGGCACGGCGGTCGCGGCGGCCGAGCTCGCCCTGATGGCCGGCGCCGACCGCGTCGAGGGCACGCTGTTCGGGAACGGCGAGCGCACGGGGAACGTCGATGTCGTGACGCTGGCGCTCAACCTGTTCTCCCAGGGCGTGGATCCGGAGCTCGAGATCCATGACGTCCAGGCGATCAAGGAGACCGCCGAGCACTGCAATCGCCTGCCCGTCCACCCGCGCCACCCCTACGTCGGCGAGCTCGTGTACACCGCGTTCTCGGGCTCGCACCAGGACGCGATCAAGAAGGGCTTCAAGGCGCTGCGCGAGGGCGGGAGCGCGCTGTGGGAGGTGCCGTACCTGCCCATCGATCCGCAGGACGTCGGGCGCAGCTACGAAGCGGTGATCCGCGTGAACAGCCAGTCGGGCAAGAGCGGCGTGGCCTACGTGCTCGAGCACGATCACGGCTACGCGGTGCCGAAGGGGCTCGCGATCGAGCTGAGCCAGGCCGTGCAGCGCCGGGCGGAGCGGACCGAAGGCGAGGTGCAGAAGGCCGAGATCCTCGCGATCTTCGAGCGCGAGTACGTGAACCGCGGCGGGCCGCTGCGCGTCACCGAGCACCGGAGGACCGGCCAGGGCGCGGGGGAACGACACGAGTTCCACGTGCAGATACGCGGCGTACCCCACGTGCTGAGCGCCGCCGGCCAGAGCCCCGTCGAGGCGTTCGCGAGCGCGCTCGCGCGCCACGCGGGGATCGCGATCGCGGTGGAGGAGCACGCGGAGCACACGATAGGGCGGACCGCAGGCGCCGAGTCCGTGGCGTATGTGGGCCTCTCGATCGGGCGCAAGCGCTGCTTCGGGGCGGGGACGCACCCGAGCGCCGTCATGGCGTCGCTCGCGGCGGTCGCGTCCGCGTGGAACCGCGCGCGGCCGGCCGAGCCGGCGCGGATGGCGCTCTCGCCCGAGTGACCGGGCGCGGCCCGCCGGCGCCGCGAGGCGAGCGGCTGGCTCGCGCGCGCGGCCAGGCGAGCCGGCGCGGCCCCGCCTGGCGATCGGGCGAGGCCGCGCTGGATCGCCGCTCACGGCCCCGGGCGGTCGTCGCTGGCCAGCAGCGCCGCCGCGTGTCGCTCGATCTCCGCGGCCGTGAGCGCCCTGGCATAGAGCGCCGCGTAGTACATCGCGCCCGAGAAGGTCCGCCCGCCGAGCTCGCGGTTGCCGAGGACGAGGTGCCGTCCGTCAGGGAAGTCCAGCGTCGCGCCGAGCGGGGGCACGCTCAGGTGCATCCCGCAATAGCCGCCGACCGAGCTGCGCCGCCGGGCCGGCGCGCCGTTGACGTAGAGCCGGAGCCGATCCGCCGCGGGCTCCTGGACGGTCGAATCGAACACGCCGTGCACCACCGCGCGCTCCGGGAGCTCGGCGTCCCAGGCGCCGCCGCAGTAATCGCCGTTCCACCAGAAGACGATCTGACCCGGCGCCTCCGAGCGGAGCGTGAGGCGGCCCCCCTCCGCGCCCGTGCCGATATGAACGATGCGCGAGCCCCCCTCGACGACCTCCGCGATGCGGACCACGACCTCGATCGTCCCGGCGACGGCCCCCTGCAGCGCGCTCTGGATCTTGGTGCCGTCGATCAGGACGGAGGCCCGGCCGTCGGCGCCGGCCGTCGTCCAGGAGAGCCCGGTGTGCCCGGCGCCGTCCGCCGCGAAGCTCATCTCCGGCCCGTGCGTCAGCGCGAGCGGCAGCGGCGCCGCCGCGGCGTCCTCGACCTGCGTCGGCGCGCTCCCGGCCCTCGCCTCGTCGAGGAAATACCGCGCGACGAGGCCGTCGTCGGTCAGGCAGGAGGCATCGCGGGTGCAATCGGCGCCTCCGGCGCCGCTGGCCTCCGCGCTGCCCTCGCCGCCGCCGCCGGCTCCCGCGTCGGAGCCGGCGGTCTCGCCACCTGCGCCGCTGCTCGACGTGCCGGCGGCCTCGGGACCGGCGCCGCCGGCGCCACCGCCCCCTGCGCTGCTGCCTCCGCCGGAGCCGGGGAGCTCGCCCAGCCGCAACTCGGGGGCGCACGCCGCGAGGAGCTGGAGCGAGATCATCAGCAGGCGCACCGTCATCTGCCTCATCCTATCGTCGCGCGCTCACCACGAGAAGGCGACGCACCCTGGAGAAGGCGGCGCGCCCTGGCGTGGCTTGACCGCCCGCGCCCTCCGGCCGAAAGCTTCGCCCGTGGCGCGCTCCTTCAACACGGCCGGCCCCAACGATCCCGCCGACCACTACACCCTGCCCGTGATGGCTCGCCTGCCGGACGTGCGGAGGCTGATCGCGAAGAAGCGATATTTCGTCCTGCACGCGCCGCGGCAGGTCGGCAAGACGACGACCCTGCTCAGCCTGGGGCGTGAGCTGACGGCCGAGGGCCGGTACGTGTCGGTCCTGCTCCCGATGGAGCAGGGCGCCCCCTTCCCCGACGATCTCGGCGCCGCGGAGCTGGCCATCCTCGAGTCGTGGCGGGGGTGGACGGCCGCCTGGCTCCCACCGGAGCTCCAGCCGCCTCCCTGGCCGGACGCGCCCCCCGGCAGCCGTATCAGCGCCGCGCTGCGCGCCTGGGCCGAGACGGCGCCCCGGCCGCTCGTCGTCTTCCTCGACGAGATCGACGCCCTCCAGGACAACGCGCTCATCTCGGCCCTGCGGCAGATCCGCGCCGGGTACCCCACGCGTCCCGGGCACTTCCCCTGGTCTCTCGCGCTCATCGGCCTGCGCGACGTGCGCGATTACAAGGTCGCGTCCGGCGGCACCGGGCGCCTGGGCACGGCGAGCCCCTTCAACATCAAGGCCGAGTCGCTCACGATGCGCAACTTCACGAGCGACGAGGTGGCGGAGCTCTATCGCCAGCACACCAGCGAGACAGGCCAGGTGTTCCTCCCCGAGGCCGTGGACCGCGCCTTTCACCTGACGCAGGGTCAGCCGTGGCTCGTCAACGCGCTGGGGCAGCAGCTCACCGAGGTGCTGGTGCAGGATCCGGCCCAGCCGATCACGGCCGAGCACGTCGAGCAGGCCAAGGAGATCCTGATTCGACGGCAGGATACGCACCTCGACAGCCTCATGGACAGGCTGCAGGAGCCGCGGGTGCGCGCGATCGTCGAGCCCATGCTCGCCGGCGGCACGCCCGGCAACGTGCCGGAGGACGATCGCCGCTTCGTCGTGGATCTCGGGTTGCTGCGGCGCTCCGAGATCGGGGGGCTGACGGTGGCGAACCCGATCTACAGGGAGATCATCGTGCGGGCGCTCGCCGGCTCGACGCGCGATGTCCTGCCGCAGATCCCGGCGACATGGCTCACGCCGGAGGGCCGCCTCGACCGCGAGGCCCTCCTGCGCGCGTTCCTCGACTTCTGGCGGCAGCACGGGGAACCCCTGCTCGCCACGGCGCCTTATCACGAGATCGCGCCGCACCTCGTCCTCATGGCCTTCCTGCACCGGGTCGTGAACGGGGGATCCATCGAGCGCGAATACGCCATCGGGCGCGGGCGGATGGACCTCATCGTGCGGTATCGGGGTGAGACGCTGGGCATCGAGATCAAGGTGTGGCGACCGGCGGAGACGGACCCGCTCAAGGAGGGCCTTGAGCAGATCGACGGCTACCTGGCCGGCCTCGGCCTCACGACCGGATGGCTCGTGATCTTCGATCGCCGGCCGGACGCGCCGCCGCTCGCTCAGCGCCTCTCGGCCGCGCCTGCCATGACCCCGGGAGGGCGGCAGGTGACGGTGATCCGGGCCTGACCGCGCGCCCCGGAGCGCCTCAGCCACGCGCGCCCCGGAGCGCCTCAGCCGCGCGCGCCCCGCGCGTCCCCGGGGAGCGAGGCGATGTCGGCGAGGAGCCGCTCCAGCATCGCCTGGGTCACCGGCTTGGTGAGGTGGGCGTCGAACCCGGCGGCGTGGGCGAGCCGCCGGTCGTCGTCCTGGCCATAGCCGGTGAGCGCGACCATCAGCGTCGCCCTCGTGGCGCTCTCGCCGCGCAGCGCCCGGGCCACACCATAGCCGTTCATGTCCCCCGGAAGGCCGATGTCGCAGAGGATCACGTCGGGCGGCGCGTCGCGCGCGGCAGCCACGCCGTCCGCGCCGCTGTGGGCCACGGACACGGCGTGGCCGCGGCGCTCGAGCAGCATGCGCAGGCTGTCGGCCGCGTCGTGGTTGTCCTCGATGATCAGGATGCGCCGCGCGCGGCCCGCGCTCGCCGCCGCGACCCCGGGGCGCCGCGCCTCCGCGGCGCGCGGCGCGGCGACGTCGGCGAGCGGCAGCGTGATCGCGATCTGCGCGCCGCGGCCGACGCCGGCGCTCGCCGCGCGCACGGCGCCGCCGTGGAGCTCGACGACCCCCTTGACCAGCGCGAGCCCGAGGCCCAGGCCGCCGCGGCTGCGGGCGAGGCTCCGGTCGGCCTGCGTGAACGGCTCGAAGATGCGCTCCAGGATGGCCGGATCGATGCCGATGCCGGTGTCCGCGACCTCGACGGAGACGACGCCGCGGCCGCGATCGGGCACCACCGAGAGCCGGACCAAGCCGCCGCCGTCGGTGAACTTGCTGGCGTTCTGGAGCAGGTTGCCGATCGCCTGGGTGAGCCGCGTCGCGTCCGCGCGGAGCCAAACCGGCTCGGCCGGCAGCGCGAGCTCGAAGCGCACGCCGCGCGCGTCGAGCAGCGGTCGGTAGTCGAGCGCCGCGGCGCGGGCGAGCTCGACGAGGTCGAGGCGCTCGGCGGAGAGCGCGATCTTGCCGCGGGAGATGCGCGAGATGTCGAGCAGATCGTCGACGAGCCGGGTCATGTGCCCGATCTGGCGATCCATGATGGCGCGCGCGCGCTCGACCACCGGCGTGGCCGGGCCCGCGATCCTGAGCAGCTCCACGGCGTTGAGCAGGGGCGCGAGCGGGTTGCGCAGCTCGTGGGCGAGCATCGCCAGGAACTCGTCCTTGCGCCGATCGGCCTCCCGCAGGGCGTCCTGGGTCTGATGGAGCTCGGTGACGAGCGCGGTGAGCTCCCGCTCGCGGGCGCGCAGCGCCTCCTCGGACGCCCGGCGGTGCGCGATCTCCTGCTCCGCCACCTCGTGCCAGCGCACCCGCTCGATCGCGAGCGCGCATTGCTGGGCGATGGAGACGACGAACGCGTGGTCGTCCGCGTCGAACGCGCGCGAAGCAGGGAAGCAGAAGCCGAGCGAGCCGACGATCCGGGCCTCGACGATGAGCGGGAACGCGACGACGGCGCCCCCGTGCTCCACGCCGTGGACGCTGGCGAGGACCGGATAGCGCGCGTTGCGCTCCTCGCGCGTCGGCACGATGACGGGCGCGCCGAGCCGCGCCGCCTCGGCGACGGGCACGGGCGAGTCGACCGGATACTCGACCCAGTCCCCCTCGGTCTCGACGGGGACCCCCTTGAAGCCGAGGTTGCGGAGCGTGGCGCCGTCGGTCGACAGCAGCGCGACGACGCCCACCTCGGCGTCGAGCGCGGGCATCCCCTGATCGATGACGGTGCCCGCGATCTCGGCCAGGGTGCGGGCGCCCGCGAGCGCCGCGGTGATCGCCTGCAGGCGCTGGAGCCGCTCGACCACCCGCTCGAGACGGGGCGCGGCCCCTTCGAAGACGGACCGTGCAAAGGTGGGCTGCCCATCGAGTGATCGCATAGAGGCTCCGGGCCGCCGACGAGCGTAGCGCAGACCGGCGCGCGAGCATGCCGATCGCGTGGAGATCACCCAGGAAAACGTATCGATACGCGCCCGGTTATTTTTCGCGGCGCAGGCGGATCGTGGCCTGGTCGTCTCGTGTCCATGTCGGCCCGGCGGCGAGCGCTGGCTAGAGCGTCAGCAGGTAGGAGGCGATCACCGCCGCTCGCTGGTCCTTGCGCTCGCCGAGGAACGCGCCGACCTCCTCGGCGAGGCCGGCGTCCCGTCCATGGTCGGCGAGCGCCCGGAGGCGCGCCCTCACCACCTCGCCGACGACGAGGTGGGTCGCGCCCTGCTGCGCCTCGGCCGCGCGGATCGATTCCATCCAGGCGCGCACGATCGCGGCCGCCGTCTCCGGCCGCGCGCTCGGACCCCCGGGCGCGCGCAGCGCCAGCGCGCGCTCGAAGGCTGGCTGGAGGAGGCTCCACCGCCGGGCGGCCTCCAGGTCGAGCGGGATGGGCGCGAGGGCCTGCGCCTCGAGCCACGCGCGCAGGTCCGCGTGGCGGTCGATCCAGCCGAGGTGCTCCGCGAGCGCGCGGGCGGCGACCGTGCCGACAGAGTCCGCGTCGAGGGGCGTCGCGGACAGCAGCCGGAGCAGGAGCTTCACCCGCCGCGCCTCGTCGACGCCGGCGAGCCGGAGCGCCACGCGCGTCCGGCAGAGCGCCTCGGCGCTCGGCCGGATGCGCTCGCCGTCGAACACGGGGGCGACGAGCGCGTCGAAGCGCCGGGACGCCTCGTCCGGCGGGAGCCACTGCCCGAGCTCCTCGATCACGCGGCAGCGCGGCGCATCGAAGCGCAGCGCCGCGAGCTCCGCGTCGAGGTCGCGGATGCGCGCGAGCGCGTCGGCCGCCGGGACCTCGCCTCCCGCGGGCTCGGCGTCGAGCCAGTCCCGCCACACGCGAAAGCGGTCGCGCCGCGGCGGCGGGAGGTCGGCGCCCGCGAGCGATCGCTGCGGGACCTCGAGATCGTGGAGCGCCCCGCGCGCCACCTCGGCCAGGTCCCGCGCGCCCCCGGCGATCCCCTGGGTGAGGGGGAGCTCGCCCCGCGCCGCGAGGACCCGCTCCACGAGGGCGCGGGCCTCGGGCCCCACGCCGAAGCGCGCGGCGTACGTGCCCACGTCGGCGAGCCGGCGGATCGCGAGCTCCAGCGCGACGCGGTCCGCCGGGCCGTCCAGCCGCCGCGCGAGGTCGGGCAGCCAGGCGCGCAGCAGCGACGGGCCCGCGTCGCCCTGCGCGCGCTCGGGGTGGCCCCGGAGCGCCTCCTGGAACAGCGCGGTCGCGGCGCCGTGCAGGACGAGGAGCTCGCGGGCGTCGCCGCCCGCGCGGAGACGGTCGAGCGCGAGCCGCCGGCCCTCCGGGTCGTTCACGATCCAGGACGGCGGGAGGCTCGCCAGGGCGAGGTGACTGACGAGCGATCTCGGGGGCGGAGGCCCGGGCTCGTCCGGGCCGAGCTGGTAGGCGGTGACGCGCGCCTCGGCCCGCGTGGCGAGCGGCAGGAGGAGCCGCGGGTCGTGCACGGTGCGGAGCCGCGCGACGAGGAGGCGCGAGAACACGAGCGGATCGGCGCGGAGCGCCGCGGCGTTCTCGGCGGCGAGCTCGTCGCGGCAGCGGGGCTCGTGGGCGAGGTCGCTCACGTCCGGGAAGAGCCCCGGGAGGGCCTCGAGGATCCGGGCGCGGACGAGCGGAGAGGACGCCCGGTCGGCGCGCTCCCGCTCGCGCCGCATCAGCGCGAACATCTCGTCCGGCGCCGGCCGGCCCACGCTCGGCGTGGCCCCGGTGAGGCAGCGGGGGGCGCTGGCGGTGGTGCTGCTCGCGCAGGCGCACAGCGAGAAGGCGAGGGCGGCGACGGCGGCGAGGCGTCTCACGCCGCTTCTTGTACCAGCAGCGAGGCCGACCTGGGCGCGGCGGCCTGCGCGCGGCGCCCTGCGCGCGGCGGCCTGCGCGCGCAGGGCGAGCCTCGCTCAGTTGGCGAACAGCGTCACGCCGAGGCCGGGCCTGAACGTCCCGAAGAAGACGCCCTGGCCCCCTTCCACGCCGAGGACGCCGCCCACCATCATGCGCGCGTTCACGGAGAGCCGCGGCGCGAGCCAGTACTCCAGCCCGCCGCCGGCGCCGAGCGACACCGCGGAGACGTCGCTCGCGGCGGTCCCGCCGGTGAACGGATCATCGTCCTCGCGCGACGTGGAGAGGGAGAGGCGGTTGTACGCGGCCTCGCCCACGAAGAAGGCGTGCATGTTCTCGCCCAGATCGCCGAAGAAGGCGACCACCTCGCCGCCCACGGTCAGGCGTAGCTCCGTGTCGTCGCCCGCCACGCCGATGCCCGCGCCGACCACGCCGGCCAGAGACACCGTGTCGCTGACGAAGCCGCGGAGGGAGAGCGTCGAGGTCACCGGGATGCCCCGGCCCGCCGGGGCGGTCGCGCCGCCCAGCGTGACGCCGAAGCCGGTGAGGCCCGCGCGAGGTCCACGCCGCTCCTGCGCGGCCGCCGCGGTCGTCGGGGCGGGCGCGCCAGGGCGGCCTGCCGGGGCGGCCGTCGCGGCAGCGGGGGCGCTCGGCCGGGCAGCGGAGGCGCTCGGCTGCGCGGCGGGCGCGCCGGGGGTCGAGGGCGCCACGGCCTGCAGCGCCCCCGGGCCCGCGGGCGGGGCGACCGGCGCCGGCGCGACGGCGGCCTTCGCCGGAGGCTGGGCGGCCTTCTGCTGTTCGATCTCCTGGTGACGGCGGTAGGTCTTGATCTCGGCGAGCCGCTGCTGCGCCGTCTTGCCCTGTCCCGCACAGCCGGTGACGAGCACGAGAAGCGCAACGAAGAAAATCCGCATGAGCATCCTCCAGGCTGCGGCGTGGATACACCATCGGGCGCGCCTGCTGCGCGTCGAGCTGGATCCCGGCGCGGCGCTGGACGCCACGCCACGCCCCCTCGTCCGCTTGCGCGGTCGAGGGTTGCGGGGCCTCACGCAGCGCGCCAGCTTCCGGGCGCGGCCTGCATGGACCGACGTGGCGGCGAGGCTCAACGTGCCTGGCTGCAGGGACCCGGAGGAGGAACCGATGAAAGCCGTCTGGAAGGACAAGGTCATCGCCGAGAGCGACGACACCGTGCTGGTGGAGGGCAACCACTACTTCCCCGCGAGCTCGCTCGCGCGCGACCACGTGATCCCCAGCGATCATCACACCGTCTGCTCGTGGAAGGGCACGGCCAGCTACTATTCGCTGCTCGTGGACGGTGAGCTCAACCCCGACGCGGTCTGGTACTACCCCGACCCCAGGCCCGAAGCCGCGATGGTGCGCGACCGCGTCGCGTTCTGGAAGGGCGTGAAGGTCATCGACTGACACCGCAGCGCGCGCTGGTCGCGGTCAGGACGGCGGCGCCGCCAGCCGCGGGTTAAGCTCGCAGGCGATGGAACTCACGCCCGCCTTCACCTACCCCGCGCAGGTGCCCGTGCTGCTGCGCCAGCAGGGCTATGCGGTGCTCAGCCCGCAGGGCGTCGCCGAGCTCACGGGGTGCGACCTGCGCGAGCTGCATGCGCTGCGGCCCTCCTGGAACGACCTGCCGCCGGACCGCTACCTCAAGGACGGCGGGCGCTACCGCAGCCGGCGGCATGCGTGCTTCGTGGTCGAGGGCGGCGCGGTGCGAACGGCGCCGCGCCGCGCGCACTGGCAGCCCGTCGAGTACAACGCGCTGCACGGCGGCATGCACCGGTGGTTCGAGCCGATGGTGCCAGAGGTGGCGGACCAGCCCGCCTGGGCGTGCCTGCTGCGCGCGCTCGGGCAGGTCGCTTCCGGCATCAAGGGCGAGCAGCCCTGGTTCGTCGAGGCGCACCAGTTCCGCATCGATACGCAAGGCGGGATCGGCCGCCCCACGCCGGAAGGCGCGCACCGCGACGGCGTGGATCTCGTGGCGGTGTTCCTCGTCGGGCGTGAAGGCATCAAGGGCGGCGAGACGCGCGTGTTCCAGGCCGACGGGCCCGCGGGCCAGCGATTCACGCTCACCGAGCCGTGGAGCCTGCTGCTGCTGGACGACGAGCGCGTGATCCACGAGACGACGCCGATCCAGCCCGCCGGCGAGCGCGGCCATCGCGACACGCTGGTGCTGACGTACCGCGCGGGCGGCTTCCAGGGCGGCTGACGCGGCGGGCTCTCTCCGGGGCGACGGCGGCGCGGGAGAACGGATCAAGAGACCGCATCGCTGACGAAGCCGCGGAGGGAGAGCGTCGAGGTCACCGGGATGTCCCGGCCCGCCGCGGCGGTCGCGCCGCCCAGCGCGACGCCGAAGCCGGAGAGGCCCGCGGGGAGGGACGGGCGCGGCGGATGCGAGGGACGAAACCGCCGGATGCAGCGCCGCTGATCCTTCGGTCATCGCGGGCGCCCGGCGTGGCACACCCGCGACGTCGGTGTCGCGCCACGCCGGCCGTCGCAGCGCGAGGTCTCCTCTGCACACGATGGTACTGCACACGCTGGTACGCGCGTTGCGTTGAGCGCTGGCTGGAGGGACGAGATGCGGAACATGATGGTGGGAGTCGGCATGCTCCTCGCGGTCGGGTGCGGCGGGGCGGACCTGCCCGAGGGCTGGGAGGACGCGGAGGCGATCGAGGGCCTCACCCAGAGCGAGTGCACGGCGAGCGCGTACGACGCGACGGTGAAGGAGACGCTCGCGGCGACGCCGGAGCGCGGGGCCGTTCACCTCGACTACGGCGCAGCGCATTTCCGCTGCGAGCAGGCGGTGGAAGGGTTCGTGCGGCGGTCCGGAGGCAAGGTGGACGTGCTCGTGCAGCCGGTGGACATGGACCCGAGCGCCGTCGCCGGATGCGACTGCCGCTACGACATCGGCATGACGATCAAGGGCCTCGGCAAGGGAACTGTCGCCGTCGATCTGTACCGCCGCTGGGACAACATGAACGAGCCGAACGATCCGGTGAAGATCGGCTCCGCGGATGCCGAGATCCCCTGAGCGCATCGGGCTCTCCTGGAGCTGCAGAGCGCATGCGGGCTCAGCGGTGAGCGCGTGGCGCGCAGGCCTGCAGGGCACTGCCGGACGGAGTCGTCTCGCGCGGGCAGCGCTGCCCAGCGCGCAGCGACTGCGCGCTGGGCAGCAATCATGCGCTGCCAGAGGGTGCCTCCCTGCCGGCTCATGGTTGCGCTGCTACCGTCCTTGCCCATGGCCCAGCGCAACCGTCACCTCCCCCTACTCGGCCTCCTCGTCCTCTGCGCCTCGTGCAGCCCGAACGAGAAGCTCGACCCGGTGAGCCAGGTCGAGCCCGCTCCGGGCGACGCGGGCGCGGAGCCGGACGGCGGCGGGACGGGCAACGACGACGACCTCTTCGCCACGCTCCCGGAGATCGCGCCGACCGCCACCGGGCGCGGCGGCGCGGCGGCGACGGTCGATCTCCGCGGCACCCTGGCGGCGATCGAGATCCTGAAGAAGGGCGGTAACGCCGTGGACGCCGCGGTCGCCGCGGCGAGCGTGCTCGGCGCGACCGACCCGTTCTCCTGCGGCGTCGGCGGCGGAGGCTTCATGCTCGTCTACCTCGCCGCCGACAACAAGGTGGTCGCGATCGATCACCGCGAGACGGCGCCGGCAGGGCTCGCGGCGAGCGCCTTCTACGAGAACGGCGCGCCGATCGACTTCGATGAGCTCGTGACAAGCGGCCTGTCGGTCGGCGTGCCCGGCACGGTGCGGGGATGGAGCGAGGCGCTCCGCCGCTACGGGACCCTCGGGCTCGACGACGTGCTCCAGCGCGCCATCCGGGTCGCCGAGACGGGGTTCGAGGTCGACAGGACCTTCTTCGAGCAGACAGGCCGGAACCTGGCGCGCTTCCAGGCGATCACGAGCAGCAAGGCGCTCTTCCTCGGGCCCGACGGCGCGCCGTGGCCGGTCGGCGCCACCTTCAAGAACCCGGACCTCGCGAGGACATATCGCCTCATCGCCAGGGGAGGAGAGAAGGCCTTCTACGAGGGCGAGGTCGCCGAGGCCATCGTCGCGGCGGTCCGCGATCCCCCGGTCGAGCCCGGGAGCACGCTCACCATCCGACCCGGGGTGATCGCGGCTTCCGATCTGCAAGACTACGAGGTCCGCATCCGCCCGGCGGTCTCGACGACGTACAGGGACTACACGATCCACGGCATGGGCCTGCCGAGCAGCGGCGGGATCACGCTCGCGCTGGCGCTCAACCTGCTCGAGGGGTTCGATCCCGAGCTTCTCACGCCCGTCGAGGTGCTGCACCGGTACCTCGGCGCCTCGCGCCTGGCGTTCGCCGACCGGGGCGCCTTCCTCGGCGATCCCGAGTTCGTGGAGGCCCCCGTCGCAGGGCTGCTCTCGAAGGACTACGCCGATGCACGGCGGGACCTGATCGACCTGATCAAGGCCCCCACCGAGGCGGCCGCGCCCGGCGACCCGTTCGCGTTCCAGACCGACCCGAGCCCCTCGCCGGGCCGTGGCCAAGGGGCGCGGGGCCGGAGCGCCGGCCCGAACGACGCGCACGACAACGAGACGACGCACATCACGATCAGCGACGCGGCCGGAAATATCGTGTCGTATACGTGCACCATCGAGGCCGAGGGCGGCAATGGCATCGTCGTCCCCGGTCACGGCTTCCTGCTGAACAACCAGCTCACCGACTTCAACATCCCGGACGACCCGACCGCGCCGCACCCAAACGTGGCCGAGCCGGGCAAGCGGCCGCGCAGCAGCATGAGCCCGACGCTCGTGATGAAGGACGGCAAGCCCGAGCTCGCGCTCGCCTCGCCTGGCGGGTCCACCATCATCACGACGGTGCTGCAGATCCTCGTCGGTCATATCGACCTGGGTCTGCCGATCGACAAGGCGCTCGCGGCGCCGCGCATCTCGCAGCGCAACGCGGGCAGCGGCTCGAGCGACGCAGAGACGGCGTTCCTCGGCACGCCGGAGGCCGAGGGGCTCGCCGCCTTAGGACACGTCTTCTCTGACAAGAACACGTCAGGAGGCGAGATCGGCGCGGCCACCGCGCTGCGCTTCCACGACGATGGCACCGTGACCGCGGTCGCCGAGCCGGTCCGCCGCCAGGGTGGGAGCGCGATGGTCGAGCGGGCGAAGTGAAGCCCCGGGGGCGCACGCGCCCCAGAAGCCTCCTGGAGAACGAGAGGGCCTGACCAGGACTCCGGTCCTGCGGCCGAAGCGCGGCCGTCAGGCCCGGGCGCTGAACGGGCAGCCGCCGGACCTCATGGCGGCCGCCGCGGGCGCCGCCGCCACGGGCGCCGCGGGTGCCGCCGCCGCGGACTCCGCGGCCGCGGGCTCGCCCCGCGTCGCCGGCGCCGCGCGCGCCGCCCTCACCGGCTCGCGCCGCTTCAGGATCATGCGCATCCCGTTCACCGGCTGCAGCGAGATGAAGCCGCGGCAGCGCGGGTCGAAGCCAGGCACCAGCCGGAGCTGATACCGCTGGAGCGCCATCGCCACCATGATCTTGCCCTCGAGCTGCCCCATGAACTCGCCAAGGCAGATGCGCTGTCCGGCGCCGAAGGGGATGAAGGCGAGCTTGTCGTCCGCGGTCCGCCGATGATTCGCGAAGCGCTCGGGATCGAACCGCAGCGGATCGCGCCAGAACTCCGGGTGCCGGTGCGTGACCCACGGGACGATGGCCACCGTCGACCCCGCGGCGACGTGGTATTCGCCGAGGACGTCGTCCTCCAGCGGGCTGCGGAGGATGAACGGCACCGACGGCAGGAGGCGGAGGCACTCGTTGAAGACCATGGCGAGGTAAGGCATCGACTCGAAGTCCTTCGCCGTCGGGGCCCGGCCGCCGAGGACACGGTCGATCTCGTCGGTGAGCCGGGCATGGACCTCGGGGTGCTGCGCGATCAGGTACAGCGCCCAGGAGGCGGTGACGCTCGACGTCTCGTGCCCGACCATCAGGATGGTCTTGATCTCGTCCCGGAGCTGCGCGCGGTCCATCCTGGCGCCGGTCTCGGGGTCGACCGAGCCCATGAGGCGCACGAGCACGTTGTCCGCGTCGCCCGCGCCGCGCTGGTATCCGTCGATGATGCCGTCGATCACGGTGTGCACGCGCTCCATGGCCCGGCGAAAGCGCACGTGGCTGGGCAGCGGCCAGGACAGGGGCGGGTTGACCAGGGAGTACATGCGCTTGAGCGCGATCGAGAGCGCATACTTGAACGCCTCACGGACGGTGTCCGTGTGCTCTTGCAGCGCAGCGCCGAAGAACGCCTCGCCCGCGATGCCGAACGTCACGTCCATCATGTCGTCGTTGATGTCGCGCTCGAACTCGGCCGGCTGGGCGTCCCAGCGCCGCAGCACCGCCTCCATGTGGTCCACGATGATGGGGACGAACTTGAGCGTGTTGGCGTGGTTGAACTGCGGTTGCACGTGCCGGCGCTGGCGCCGCCAGAGCTCACCCTCGCTGTTCACGAGGCCCCAGCCGAGCACGTGGGCGAGCTCGTGATACCGCTTGCCCTTGGGGTAGTTCCGGACGTTCGTGCGGAGCACGTGCGCGATGTCGTTCGGGTGAAACGCCATGACGAAGTCCTCGGCGCCAGGCGCCCGCAGGCGCACGACGTCGCCGTACCGCGCGAACAGGTCCTCGTAATGACGCATGTCGCCGGTCCTGAAATTCGCCAGGTACCGCAGGCTGGCGAGCGGGCCGGGGCCCGGGGGCTGCCGATGATCATTGGCACTCATGATTCCTCCTTCTCCGCAAGCTGACCCAGGCACACGCGAGCTGAAGCCACGCTGGCGCAGGGCGAACGCACGCCGGCGCCGACCGTCGCCGCCGTCAGATGCACAGCGAGCCCCCGCCGTCGACCGTGAGGGTCGCGCCGGTGATCCTGCGCGCGCCGTCCGACAGGAGCAGCAGGACGGCGTCGGCGACGTCCTCCTCGGTGCAGAGCCGGCCGCCCGGCGTGCGCGACTCCCAGTACGGGAGGATCCGCTCGTGATCCGGGTAATTGCTGGTCACGTGGCCGTAGATCGGCCCGGCGGAGACGCAGTTGACCTGCACGTTGCGCGGGGCGAGCTCGACGGCGAGCGCGCGCGTGAGCGACTCGACAGCGGCCTTCACGGCGCCCATGGCGCCGAAGTGCTCGAGGTACCGCGACGAGCCGTTCGACGACAGCGCGACGATCCGCCCGCCGCCGTGCCGCTCCATCAGGCGCGCCGCGCGGAGGGCGCACAGGTGGTAGCCGATGACGTTCGTGCGGAACGCCAGCTCCCAGTGCTCCGGGGTCGTCTGCTCGAGCGGGCCGAACCGGCCGTTCGACGCGTTGCTGACGAAGTGATGCAGCTCGCCCACGTCGCGCGCGATCTCCTCGAAGAGCCGGTCGATGTGCGCGGGGTTGGCGACCGAGCCCCAGACGTGCACCGCGTCGCCGCCGGCGCCGCGGATCTCGTCGGCGACGGCCTCGCCGTCGTCCCGCGAGTGGAAGCTGTTGACCACGACCCGCGCGCCTGCCTGCCCGAGCTTCGTCGCGATGGCGCGGCCCAGCCCGCGGCTCGATCCGGTGACGAGGACCGTCTTGCCCGCGAGCGCGGCCGCAGGGGCCGGCGTCGGGCGCTGCACGGCGAGCGCCGCCGGGGCGACCGCGTGGCCGTTGGTGTACCTCGCGGGCTCCGCGTGGCCGTTGGCGTACCCGGCGGGCTCCGCGTGGCCGTTGGTGTACCTCGCGGGCTCCGCGTGGCCGTTGGTGTACCCGGCGGGCTCCGCGTGGCCGTTGGCGTACCCGGCGGGCTCCGCGTGGCCGTTGGCGTACCCGGCGGGCTCCGCGTAGCCATTGGCGTACCCGGCGGGCTGCGCGTGGCCATTGGCGTACCCGGCGGGCTGCGCGTGGCCATTGGCGTACCCGGCGGGCTCCGCATGGCCGTTCGTGTGCCTGCCGACGTCCGCGCGGGCCGCGATGGTTCGCGCCAGGAAGGCGCTGACGCTGGCCACCGTGCGCAGCTCGTCGGGCGTCGCCTTGAGCGCCTCCGGGAGGCCGAAATCCGCGCGCAGCGTCGCGAGGATCTCGCCGCGCTTCACCGAGTCGATGCCGAGGTCCTGCTCCAGGTCGGCGTCGGCGACGACGACCTCGTCGGGATAGCGCGTCATGCGCACGAAGACGGAGCGGACCTGTTCGAGAAGATCATGAGCTTGCATCGTCGATACCTCGTGTTCGTTGAGTGCCATTCATCCAAGAGCGGCGACCGGCGGGACCGGGACGGTCGCGACGAGCGCGAACGCACCGGTCAGCACGGCCCGGCCGAAGAACTGCCCGCCGCGCGCGCGCAGCGAGAACGAGCGGACCGAGGGCTGCGCGAGGCGCGCGCCCCCCGGCGGGAACGGGACGTCGATGTCCCGGAACGAGAACCGCGCCGGCAGCGCGAGCGCCCCCGTCTTGTAGAGCGCCTCCTTCGCGCTCCAGAGCAGCGTCTCGAGGGCGGCGCGATCCAGACCCGCCGCGGCGCCGCGCGCGAGGGCCTCGCGCTCGCGCGGCGTGAAGTGCTCGTCGGCGAACGCCGCCGCGCGCGCCTCGACCCGCTCGACATCCACGCCGACGGCGCCCGCCGCGGTGACCGCGGCCGCAGCGAGGTCGCCCGCGTGGGAGAGCGACAGCGCGAGCGCCCCGTCCTCGAAGCGCGGCGGACCGCCGCCAGGGCCGGAGATCGCGCAGGCCAGGTAGTCCGCGCGCGGGTGCGCCTCCACCGAGGCCGCGTCCAGCGCCACGAGGGGCGCGCTCCGGCCGGCGGCGAGCTCCAGGCGGAGCCATTTCGCGGCGACCCGCGCGCACGCGGACTGCGCCCGCCGGGCGGCGACGCGCAGGGCGGCGCACGCGCGGCGCTCGCCGGCCGTCAGGTAGGGCTCGAGGCGCTCCGCCGCGCCGGCGTCCGCCCGCACCACGGCGATCGCGAGCGGCGGCGTCACGGCGCCCCCAGCGACAGCGAGGCCGGCGCGCCGTCGACGAACGCGCGCACGTCCGCGGCCACGCGCCCGATGACGCGCCCCTCGAGCCCCTCCACGTCGAGCAGCACGCCGCCCGCCGGGTCGATCGCCTGCGCCCACGCGCCGAGGACGCGGTCGTCCACCGCCGCAGGGGCCGCGGCGAGGAGCCGGACCGGGCCGCCCGCGTCACGGAGCGCGAGGTCGTTCGCGGCCGATCCGAAGCGGATCCGGTCGACGCCGGCCGCGGCGCATACAGGGAACGCGCCCGCCTCGTCGCGGCGCAGGGTGCCCAGCGTCAGGAGC
The DNA here is from genome assembly GCF_051474675.1 of Sorangium sp. So ce406. Taxonomy (NCBI): domain Bacteria; kingdom Pseudomonadati; phylum Myxococcota; order Polyangiales; family Polyangiaceae; genus Sorangium; species Sorangium sp. So ce406. The sequence continues at coordinate 6,834,152 of NZ_CP150340.1, forward strand.
GCGTCGAGCAGGAGGAACGGCGTCGCGGCCGCGCGCTGCCGCTCGAGGGCGCGGTCGGCCGGGAGGCGGAGCCAACCGGACTTGAGCGCCGTCCCGAGCACGAAGGAGCCGACGTGGTCGAACCAGCCCGCGTGCCGGACCGGCGCGCCGAGGCTCGCGTACGGGTCGCGGACCGAGGGACCCTCGACGCGCCCGGCGTGCCTCGGCGCGAGGCCGTCGCGGCGGACGTGGATCGCGCCGAGCTCGACGACGCAGGTCGCGAAGACGATGTCGGGGCGCAGGACGACGCCCGACCGGTGGACGAAGTCGCCGCGCACCTCGACGGCGCACGCGACGCGGCCGCCCGGGAGCCGCTCGCGGCGCGCGGTCACCGTGCGCACGTCGCGCGCGGCGTCGTCGGGCAGGCGCAGGAACTCGCGGAAGCGCACGTCGCGGACCTCGCGGACGACCGCGGCGCCCTCCGCGGCCGTCGCGAGCGCGTGCCGGACGGCCAGCTCGACGAGGAAGGCGCCGGCCGCGACCGCGCTCGAGCGCGCCCGGTGGTCGGAGAGCCACGGGTCGACGCGCGGATCGAGCGTCCACGTGCGGCTCGGCGCGACCTCGGGCGAGCCCGTCGCGGCGCTCGCCGCCGCGGTGCGCGGGGGCGCGCCCGCCGGGGCGATGACCGCGGCGCCCGCCGCCGCGATGCGCGGGGCGAAGCGCTCGATCTCGCTGTCGGTGAGCAGGACCTGGGCCGCGCCCACGGGGCGCTCGGCCGCGAGCTCGAGGAAGAGGCGCCGGCCCTCCTCCGCCTCGATGCCCCGGAGCCCGCGCGCCGCGCCGAGCGCGCTGTACTCGGATCCGGCGGTCATGCCGACGCCGTTCCAGCCGAGCCACGCGATGGTGGACCACGGGCCGGCGTCCGGCTCGGCCGCGAGGCACGCGGCGGCGCGGTTCATCGCCTCGTTGGCGGCGCCGTAGTCGGGCTGCCCGTCGTTGCCGAGCGCGCTGAACGCCGACGTGACGAGGTGGACGTGCGGGCGGGCGTCGGGCAGGTGGCGCGCGAGGGCGCGGCGGAGGTGGGAGAGGCCGGCGAGCTTCGTGTCGACGATCCGCTCGAACAGCTCGAGCGACTTCGACGTGAGCCGGCTCGACACCTGGATGCCGGCGCCGTGCACGACCAGGTCGACCCGGCCGTACGCCGCCGCGACGGCGGCGACGGCGCGGTCCACGTCCTCGCCGCGCGTCACGTCGACGGCGTGGTAGTCCACGCTCCCGCCCCGCCCGCGCAGGTGCGAGAGGACGCGGTGCGCCTCGCGCGCCGCCCGGATGCGCCCGTAGCGCTCGCGCAGCGCGGCCATCTTCACGCCCCGCTCGGCGCGCAGCGACTCGGCGTAGAAATCCCGCTCGTACGCGTCGAACTCGGCGTCGGTCATCGCGAGCGTGCGCGGCGGGGCGTCCTCGAGCCGCGAGCGGCCGAGGAGCACGGCGCGGCAGCCGAAGCGCTCGAGCAGGCCCTCGACGAACTGCGCCGTGATCCCGCGCGCGCCGCCCGTCACGAGCGCGACCGAATCGGCGCCGAGAGGCGGGAGCGCGCGCTCGGGGGGCGTCGCGGCGGGAGACGCCGACGAGGCGCGGGCGAGCTGGACCGAGTGCCGCGCGCCGCCGAGATCGACCACCTCCTCGGGCACGGCCGGCCGGGCGCGCCGCCACTCGTCGGAGAGCGCGCGGAGCGCCGCGGCGGCGTCCCGCGCGTCGGTGTGGACGACCCGCACGTCGCCGCCCGGCAGCTCGCGCGCCAGCGACTTCACGAAGCCGCCGACCGCGCCGGTGAGCGGCGCGAGCCGCGCGGCCGCGTCCACGGCCCCGACGACGACGGCGGCGAAGGACACCTCGCCGCGCGCGATGGCGTCGTGGTAGCGGCGCGCCGCGCCGAACAGCGCGCGCAGGGCAGGCCGGTACGCGCCGGGCGCGCCGTCGACGAACGCGCGCGCGTCCGCGGCGCGGGTGACCACGACGACCGCGTCGACGTCGTCCGGGGAGAGGGCCGCGAACGACGCGCCGAGCCGCGCCTCGTCGCGGCCGTCGAGCGACGGGATCCCGGCGCCGTCGGGCCCGGCCGCCGGGGCCTCCTCGACGGCGAGCGCGAGGACGCGCGATCCGGCGGGCGCGGCGCGCCGCACGTCCGCCGCGAGGGCCGCGTCGGTGCAGACGTGGACGACGCGCGACGGGACGCGCGCCGCGGGCCCGGCCGCCGGCGCGGGCGCGATCCGGGGGACGAAGACCTGGATGGGCGTGCCCGTCGTGAAGCCCGCGGGCGCGGCCGCCGGCGCGAACGGAGCGGCCGCGGGGGGCGCGGCGGGGGTCTCGCGGGGCGGCGCCGCCTGGACGTCGCTCGAAGGCGAGACCCGGACGTCGCCCGGAGGCGCGACCTCGACCGCGCGGGCGTCCGACGGCCAGCGCACGACCGCGGCGCCGTGCGCGCGCGCGCCCTGGATCGCCGCGTGGAGCTCGACCACGCCCTCGGCCCCGCGCAGCCGCGCGCCCGGGCGCAGCGCGCCGCCGGCCGCGAGCGCGCGGCCCGGGAGGCCGCCCTCGGCCGCATCGGCGGCGACCTGGAGACGCGCGAGGACCGGCCAGGCGTGGCGCGCGGCGGTGTCCTCGGTGCAGAGCGCGACGAGCAACGCCGCCTCGCCCACCGGCCGCGGGTCGTCGGTCGCGGACGCGCCGCGCGCGACGTCGTCGCTGAACGCGTTGACGGCCCCCGCGAGCACGACCTCGCAGTCGTCGTCGAGCACGAGATCCGCGGCCGCGAGCGCGTCGAGCAGCGAGGTCGCGGAGGTGTCGACCACGAAGTTCGGCCCGCGCAGGCCGAAGACGTTCGCGACGCGCCCGGAGATGATGTTGGGCATGTTGCCCGGCTGCGTGTACGGCCCGGTCGCGGGCGAGCCCGCGCGGAGCGCCTCCACAACGCGGCCCGCGAGCGCCGGGCTCACGCCGCGCGCGCGGAGCGCCCGGGCCACGCGGTCGCCGAAGATCCGCTCGTTCGCGCGCGCGCCGCGGCGGGTCTTGCCCTCGTGGCCGACGACGACGCCGACGCGCTCGGCCAGGTCGCGCGCGGGCAGCGCCGCGAGCGCCTTCTCGGCGGCCATCACCGCGAGGAGCTGCGCCGGGTCCATGGCCTCGAGGGCGTCCGGCAGCACCCGCGCCCCGGCCGGGAGCCGCAGCGCGCGCTCGTCGAACGCGAGGACCTCCGAGGGCGCGTCCGCGGGCGCGCCGCCCGCGCCGGGGAACACGGCCCCGAGCCCGACGACGCACAGCGCGCGGCGCGCGGCGGAGCGCGCCGGAGATCGCTGGGCGGCGTGCCCGGGCCGGTGCTCCCCGACGATGAGGTGGGCGTTGGTGCCGCCGAAGCCGAAGCTGTCGAGCGCGGCGCGCAGGGGGGCGCCCTCCCCGGCGGTCCCCTCCGTCGTCCACGGCGCGGCCGCCGTGGCGATGGCGAACGGCGAGCCCTCGAGGTCGATGCGCGCGCTCGACGCCTGGAACCCGTGCTGCGGGAAGAGCGTGCGCTCCCGCATCGCGAGCACGACCTTGATGAGCGACGCGACGCCGGCGGTCCAGCCGGTGTGGCCGAGCAGCGACTTGACGCTGCCGAGGGCGATGCGCGGCGCGCCCGCGTCGCCGGCGAACACCTCGGCGAGCGCCTTGAACTCGGTGGCGTCGCCGACCGGCGTCGCCGTGGCGTGCGCCTCGACGTACTGCACCGAGCGCGGCGCGACGCCCGCCCGCGCGTAGGCGCGGCGCATCGCGAGGCTCTGTCCGCGGCTCTGCGGCACCGTGACCGACGGGCTCGGGCCGTCGCTCGACAGGCCGCTGCCGAGGAGCACGGCGTCGATCCGGTCGCCGCGCGCCGCAGCGTCGTCGAGCCGCTCGAGGACGACGACGGCGGCGCCCTCGCCGAACACGACGCCGTCGGCGGAGGCGTCGAACGGGCGGCTGCCGGTCGCGGAGAGGCCGCCGAACTGCGAGAACTGGCACGCGTTCGTCGGCCCGGGCTGGTAGGCGCCGCCGGCGATCACGACGTCGGCGAGGCCGCGGCGCAGCATCGCGGCCCCGAGGTGCACCGCGTGCATCGACGACGCGCAGGCCGCGTCGACGACCACGGTGCGCGCGCCCTCGCCCACGACGTCGCGCACGACGCGCGCGAGCGGCTCGAGGTGGCCGCGGCACGCCGCGCGCCGCTCCGCGTCGAGGCCGAGCTCGCCCGCGAGCGCGTCGACAACGGCCGCGCGGTCCGCCGCGTCCGCGGCGAGGCCGGCGAGCGCCCGCTCGACGCCGAGCAGCAGCGTCGCCTCGTCGTGCTCGATCGAGCCGTCGGCCGTGGACCCGAGCAGGCACGCGATCCGCAGCGGCGCGCCGTCGCGGAGCACGGCCGCGCGCGACCTGGCCTCGGCGAGCGCGCAGGCCAGCATGCGGGCCGTCTTCGGGAGCCGCTCGAGGGCGCGGGCGTCGTACCCGGTCTCGGCGGCGTACGGCCCGAGCGCGTCGACGGTGCCGGTCAGCAGGCTGTAGGTCTTGTCGGCGACGCGGCCGCCGGGGCTCAGGAAGTCGGTCGCGAGCTCCGGGTGTCGCTCGCCGCTGTCGACGATCCCGCAGGTGCCGGCGCGGAGCTGCGCGAGGTAGGCCTCGACGCCGCCGGCGCCCGGGAGCACCGCGCCCATGCCGACGATCGCGATGGGGGCGGCGGCTGCCGGGGCGGCGCCGTCGCCCGGCGGGCTCGCGGCGGGGGCCGACGGTGCTGCGGCGCTCGCCGGCGTGGCGGCGCTCGGCGCCGCCGCGCCAGCGCCCGCGCGGGGAGCGTCGACCGGGAGCGGCGCGACCTCCGTCAGCGCGTGCCCCGCGGCCCGCAGCGCCTCGACGACGCGCCGGTGCTCGGCCACGACGTCCTCGCCGGCGCGGAACGTCGAGATCACGCGCAGGCCGGGCTCCGCGGGCGCGTTCCGCCGGACGAGCGCGGTCAGGGCGCTGCCGCCGCCGCACTCGACGAACGTGCGGCAGCCCGCCGCGTGGAGGTCGCGCACCGCCGCGCCGAAGTCGAGCGGCGTGACGAGGTGCATGGGGAGCAGGCGCGCGGGCGCGAGCGGCCCCTCGCCGTGGTAGACGCGGTCGATCGGCGAGTACGTGGCCAGCGCCGGCCGCGCCGCGCCGGCGCGCGCCAGGGCGCCCGCGAACGGGCCGACCGCCGGCGCGAGCAGGGGCGAGTGGAAGGCGCGGCGGCTCGCGAGCACGGTCGCGCGGACGCCGGCGGCCGCGAGCCGCTGCTCGAGCGCCGCGATGCCGTCCACCGTCCCCGAGGCGACCGCCTGGTCGGCCGCGTTGACCACGGCGACGAACACGTCGTCCCGGCCCAGCGCCTTCACCTCGTCGCGCAGGCGATCGGCGCCGGTGTGGGCCGCGAGCATCCGGCCGGGCGGCGCGCCGCGGAGGGCGAGCACCCGCTGGCCGACGATCTCGGCGGCGGTCGCGAGGGAGAAGGCGCCGCCCGCGGCGAGCGCGGCGATCTCGCCGAAGCTGTGCCCCGCCACGACGTCCGCGGCGAGCCCGGCGGACCGGAGCAGCGCGACGGCGACGTGGTCCTGGACGAGGATGCCGAGCTGATCGAGGTCCGGGCACGCCTCGAGCGCGGCCCGCGCCTCCGCCTCGTCGCCGGCCACGAGCGCCGCGAGCGACGCGCCGAGCAGCGCGCGCGCCGCCGGCTCCGCCGCGTCGACGGCCTCGCGGGCGGCCGCGAAGCGCGCGTGGAGCGCGCGCAGGAGCCGCAGATCGAACGAGCCCTGGCCTGGCAGGAGCAGCGCGACCTTCGCGCGGCCGCCCCGCGCCGCCTCGCCGTCCCGCGCCGCCTCCCCTCCCCCCGCGCGCGCCCCCTCCGGCGCCGCCTCGTCCGCCGCCCCCCACGCCTTGTGGTGCGGGCGCGACGCGTGCAGCGGGCCGCGCGCGACCTCGACGGCGTGCCGCAGGAGGCGCTCGGGGAAGAGCTCGCGCAGCGCGGAGCCGCCGCGCAGGGCGAGCTCGACGAAGCGCGGGTGCGGCAGGCGCTCGTCGAGAGACCCCGCGTGCATCGTCACCGATCGGGGCAGCGGCGCGAGCTCGTCGCTCGCCGCGGCGACGGCGACGATGCGCTGGTAGCCGCACGCCACGGGCTCGCCGTCGAAGCGGACCGTGCGGAAGTAGCCGTACGCGCTCGAGCGCGTGACGGCGCCGAGGGTCATGAAGATCGCGACGCGCTCACCCACGCGGACCGGCGCGAGGTTCCGGCTGTATCCCTCGGCGGTGAGCAGCCGGATCGCGGCGCGATCGTCCTCGTGGGGGAGCGAGCCGTCAGCGGCCTCGGCGAAGTAGAGCGTCTCGCGCGCGATGCACTGGAAGCGGAAGTTGGTGAGGTAGTGATGGCTGCCGTACGCCATGCTGTCCTCGAACTTCACGCAGTAAGGAACGACGAAGAACGCCTCCATGGACCGTCTCCTGGAGGTCCGCCGCGCGCGGCGTCGCGCACGCCCGGCGCCGCGCGCGGGCGCGACGTCTCGTGCGACGCTCACCGCTGCGCCGTTCGGACCGTCAAATAGGTGTACCTACACGTAACAACGTGAACGACCGCGCGCTGACGACGAGCGCACGGCCGCCGGCCGCGCCCCGGGGCCGCGGGCGCGCGCAGCGGCGCCACCGCGGCCGGGAAGGCCGGCAGACCGTTCGATCGTCGTCAGAGCGCGTCGTCAGCGCGCGCCGCGGCCTCCGGGGCGCGACGCGCAGCCAGCGCGCCGGGCCGATGAAGCCGCGCCGCGTTGACGAGATAGGTGTACCTGCACCTGTACAGATGTCAAGCAGTCCGGAACGGGTCGATTTGACGGACTTGCGATCGACAGTGTATATACACTTTTGTGGTTGATTTCGCGTCCGCAGCCAGGACCATCGCGAGCCAGTGCGCGCTCGTGCGCGTGCGCCGCGCGTCGCGCGCGCTGACGCGGCTCTACGACGACAGCCTGCGGCCCCTGGGGCTCCAGGCGACGCAGCTCACGATGCTCGTCGCGGTGGCGACGTGCGGCGAGCAGGGCGTGAGGCTCAGCGCGCTCGCGGACGGGCTGGTCATGGATCGCACGACGCTCACGAGGAACCTCGTGCCGCTGGAGAAGGCCGGCCTGCTCCGGGTGGCGCGCGCGCCGGACGACGCGCGCGTCCGCATGATCCTCCTGACGCGCCAGGGAGAGCGCGCGATCGAGGCGGCGTTCCCGGCCTGGGAGCGCACCCAGAAGCACGTCCGCGAGCAGCTCGGCGCCGTCCAGGCCGACGCGCTCCGCGAGGAGCTCGGCCGCGTCGTCGAGATGGCCACGCGGACCGAGAGGGCGTCGGAGCGACCGGCGCAGCCTGCGCGGCCGGCGAAGCCTGCGCCGGCGGCGAAGGCCGAGCCAGCGGCGAAGCCTGCGCGGCCGGGCAAGCGCAAGGCGACCTGACGCGCGCCGGCGCCGCCGCGGCGCTGTCGATCGGCCGCCCGGGCTGACGCGCGCCGCGCCGGAGCGTGCGGGCACCTCCGGCGCCGCGGCGCGCGCCCGTGGGGGAGGGCTGCGCGGATTGACGGGCAGCGCCGCGGGTTCGAGAGTCGCCGGGCGCGGGCCTCCTCGCGGCGCGCAGCAACGAGACAAGGAGGACAGGATGAATTTCGAGGTGGCACCGCTCCCCTACCCCAAGGAAGCGCTGGAGCCGGCCATGAGCCGGGAGACGCTCGAGTTTCATTACGAGAAGCACCACAAGGGCTACATGGCCAAGCTCAAGAGCCTGCTCGAGGGCAAGCCCGAGGCGAGCGGGAGCCTTGTCGACGTCATCCGCGCGAGCTCTGGCGCGGTGTTCAACAACGCAGCTCAGGTCTGGAATCACACCTTCTTCTGGGAGGGCATGAGGCCGAGCGGCGGCGGCGCTCCGCCCTCCGGCGACGTGGGCGACGTCATCGCGGGGCTCGGCGGCTGGGAGAAGTTCCGCGGCGATTTCATCGCGGCCGGCGTCGCGCGCTTCGGCTCGGGATATGCGTGGCTCGTGCTCGACGGCGGCAAGGGCAAGATCGTCGACACGCCGAACGCAGAGACCCCGCTGACGACGGGCGCGGCCCCGCTCCTCACGTGCGATGTGTGGGAGCACGCCTATTACCTCGATCACCGCAACAACCGTCAGCGCTTCCTCGAGGTGTTCCTCGACAGGCTCGTGAGCTGGGACGCCGTCGCCAGGAACCTCCGCGCGGCGCGGTAGCTCGCGCCGGAGGAAGGGAGCTCCGCCTCGCCGCGCGCCGCGAGGCCGCCCGGAAGCGAGGCGGCGGCCAGGGTCGCGTTCAGCGCGATTGCAGGAAGTACCTGCGCGCGGCCTCGCAGAGCTCCGGCCAGCGCTGGGCGAGGGCCGGGTCGGCGGCGAGGCGGGCGGCCCAGAAGGCGTCGAGGGCGGCGCGCGCGGCGGGGGTCGGGACTCCGTAACGCGCGTGCGTGCTCTCCACGTAGGCGGGGTACAGCTCGCACGCGACGACGAGGCCGGCGTACTGGTTGAGCGTGAGCGGAGGCGGCGAGCGCATGCTGACGGGGTCCCCGCATGCGGGCGCGGCCACACCTGAGGCTGCTGGGGTCACGGGCATGGGCGCCGACGCCGGCACGGACACGAACGGCAGCACCCCGCCCGGCCGAGAAAGCGGCGCGAGCGACCCCGCCAGCGCCGGCACGCTCGTCTCCACGAGCGACCCCGCCAGCGCCGGCGCGCTCGTCTCCGCGAGCGACCCCAACAGCGCCGGCGCGCTCGCCTCCGCGAGCGACCCCAACAGCGCCGGCGCGCTCGCCTCCGCGAGCGACCCCAACAGCGCCGGCGCGCTCGCCTCCGCGAGCGACCCCAACAGCGCCGGCGCGCTCGCCTCCGCCGCGGCAGCTTCCTCCGCGGCTGCTTCCGCCGCGGAGGCAGCCTCCGCCTCGCGCCGCGCCGCGGCTTGCCTCGCATGCTCCAGCCGCTCCTCCAGCGCGCGGTGCACGTCCTGGAGCACCCCCAGCGCCTCGGCGCTCTCGGCCTCCGGACCGAGGACGCGCCCGATCGTCAGGAGCAGCTCGCGCGCGTCGCGCAGCGCCGGCTCCTCCACGGTGCGGCCCGGCAGGTGCCGCCGGGCGAAGGCCGGAAGCTCGTCGTCCTCGCAGCGCACGAGGTCCGCGAGCCGGACCGCCACGCGGCGCCGCTCCGGATCGACCGTACTGGCCCGCGGCGGGCGCATCGCCTCGTCGAGCTTCGCGAGCGCCTCGGCGAGCGGCCCCCCTTCGCGCGCTGCCACGTCCACCTCGGGCGTCGAGCGCGCGACGCTCACGGAGAGAGCACGAGGACGGTCGTGACGCTCGGCACGATGGCCATGCCCAGCGCATTCGTGCTGTTCTGCAGCGAGAGGCTCGTCAGGCGCGTCATCGGCGCGCAGCCGACGATCACCGTGAAGGCCGCCGTCACGTTGCGCGACGGCCCCATCACCATCCCGGACGCGACGCCGAGCGCGACGCCCGGGTTGTCCCCCATCGTGAGCGGCGCGACCGTCAGCATGTTGTGCGCCGGCGCGCACGTGACGAGCACGTTCGGCACGAAGGCCACGCTCATCGGATGGAGCGAGATGTTCGGGTACGGGACCGGCACCGGGGCCGGCGTCGGCGTCATGCACACGTCGGGGAACGCCAGGCACATCCCCCCTGCGGTCGTCTTCGCGAGCATCGCTTCTCCCCTCGTCTTCCCTGGCGTCCGCGGCGCCGCGCGGCGCGCCGCCTCAGCCGATCTTGACCTGCTCGCCGTCGAGCTTCGCGAGCGTCCGCGCCGCGACGATCGTGTTCTCCCCACGGACGGCCGCGAGGCCCTCCGCGCGGACGTCGAAGACGCCCGCGCGCACCTGCTCGAGCGCCTCGATGAAGCGAAACGCCTGCTTCGCGCGCTGGACCAGGCGGTCGGCGCGCGCCTCGAGGCGCTCGGCGACGACGACCGCCTTCTGGAGGTGCGCGTCGAGCGACCGGCCGACGAGCCCGATCTCCTCGATCGCGGCCACCGCCGCCTGCGCGCGGACCTGGAGCTTGCTCGCGAACAGGCCCACCTCCTTCGCGGCGGCGATCTCGATCTGGTCGCCCGCGCCGAGCCCGAGCCGCCCCGTCGCTTGCACCTTCAGGTCGCCCTCGACGACGATCCGCGTCGTCGCGCCCGCCTCGCCCTCGAGCACCGCCAGCACGAAGACCTGATCGCCGTCCAGCGCGCAGAGCACGCGATCGCCAGCGTCGGGCGCCGTGAGGCAGCTCTTCGCGCGCCGCGCGAGGACCGGCCCGCCGCCGAGCTCGACCAGGAGCCCCGACGCCGCGCCCCGGACGACGCCCGTCTCGAGCGACGGCGCGCGCGGCGGCGAGGCGCCGGGCGCCGGCAGATCCACCGCGGCGAGGAGGTCCTCCTCGGCGCTGTCGTCGTGTGCCACCTTCACAGGCTCGCGGGACGCCGTGCTCTGCATCTCGGATCTCCTCGGCCTGGCTCCGCCCCTCGACGGCAAGCGCGCCGCCTGGCCAGTTTCGCGGCGTTCACGGGGAACATCAACGGCTCACTGGCGCTGCGCATCGCGCTCACCGCCGCGCCGCGGCTTCCAGTCCTCGATCGCGGCGAGCTTGTCGTCGTCGCCGAGCCAGCCGGCCCCGCCCGGCACCCGCGCGCCGTCGCGGCGGGCGCGGTGCAGCTTCGTGCGGAACATCGATGCCTGCGAGAAATCCGCGCCGGTGAGATCGCAGTGCGAGAAATCCGCATACGCGAGCTTCGCGCCGACGAAGCGCGCGCCGGGGCACGAGGCGAAGGCGGCGTACGCCTCGACGAGCTCCGCGCCGGAGAGGTCGGCCTCCGCGAGCGCGGCCCGCTCGAGGATCGCGTTCCGGAGCATCGCCCGCGGGAACCGCGCCCTCGCCGCGTTCGCCTCGCCGAAGAGCGCCTGCGTCAGGATCGCGTCGGAGAAGTCGCAGCCCGAGACGTCGGCCCCGGTGAAGTTGCACTGCGTCGCGTCGCAGCCCGCGAAGCTCGAGCCCGCGACGCTGCCGCGCATGAACTGCGTGCGGAAGAGCTTCACCCCCTGGAACGCCCGCGCGCCGAGCTCGGACTCGAGCAGCGTCGTGAGCGTCAGGTTCGCGCCGTCGAGCCGCGCCGTGCGCAGGTCGAGCTTGTACATCGTCGCCTTCTCGAGGTTCGCGCGGGAGAGATCCGCCCCGCCGGCCGCGACCTCGATGAGGTTCGCCCGGTCGAGGTTCGCCCCTTCGAACGAGGCGCGCGCGAGCGAGCACTTCGTCCACGTCGCGACCTGCGCCTCCGCGCCCGCGAGGCCCGCGCCCTCGAGCGTCGACTCGACGAAGCTCGCGCCGATGACCTTCGCCCCCGTCAGCGTCGCCCCGTCGAGGCGGCTCTGGAAGAACGTCGTCAGGTGCAGATCGACCCCCGCGGCGTCCACGCCCGACAGGTCGCACTCCGTGAACGTCGACTCCTTGATGAGCGCGCCCCGCAGCGCGCGCGGCAGGCGGACGCGGTCGAACACCGCGCCCGAGAGATCCGCGCCCGCCAGATCGAGCCCGGAGAGGTCCACGGCCTGGATCGGCTCGCCGTGGCGGATCTTGTCGAGCAGCTCGTCGCGGTTCATGTCGCGCCCCCCGCGGCCTGCGCCCCGTGCCGGTCGAACCGGGTGAACTCGACGGCCGCCTCGGCGAACGTCGTCCGGTCGTCGCCGCGCGCGCGGCTGAGATCGGCGCGGCAGAGCTGGGCGCCCGTGAAATCGGCGCCGGGCAGGCGCGATTTCGAGAGGATCGCCTCGGTCAGGTTGCACCCGCGGAGCGAGGCGCGCTCGAGGTTCGTCCGGATGAGGAGCGCGCCCTTCAGGACGGCCTGGTCGAAGATCGCGCCCGTCGCGTCCGCCTCCGAGAGGTCGGTCATCGTCATCTGGGCCCGGTCGAAGCGCGCGCCGCGCAGATCCGTCGTCCGGAAGCAGGTCTTCTCGAGCACGGCGTCGCGGAAGTCGGCCTCCGGCAGGCCGCTCTTGTGGAGGGCGACCCCCTCGGAGAAGCGCGCCCCCGCGAAGCGCGCGCGCGCCCCCGTGCAGCTCATCAGCGTCGCCTTGTGCAGCCGCGCGCCCGAGAGATCCGCGCCGTCGAGCGCGCACTCGAGCAGCATCGCCCGCTCGAGGTTCGCCCCGGCGAGGTTCGCGCCGGCGAAGCTCGCCTGGAGGAACGTGCAGGCGACGAGCTCGGCGCCGGAGAGATCCACGCCGTCCCACGCCACCTGCAGGACGTCGGCGCGCTCGAGCCTCGCGCGCGCGAGCCGCGCCCCCGCGAGCTTCGCGCCCATCAGGATCGCCTCGGTCAGGTCGGCGCCCTCGAGCGCGGCGCCGGAGAGGTTCGCCTTGCCGAGGTTCGCGCCCCGGAGGCGCGCGCCCGTCAGGTTCGCGCCCGTGAGGTCGGCCTTGGCGAGCACCGCGCCCTCGAGCGCGGCGCCGGAGAGGTCGCAGCCCCTGAGGTCGGCCCCCTCGAGGAGCGCGCGCTGGAAGCTCACCCCCCGCAGGTCGAGCCCGCGGAAATCCGCGCCGGTGAGATCGCGCTCGTCGAGGGGCTCGCCCGCCTCGCGCGCCGCCTCGACGACGACGCGCGCCATCTGGGCGGCCTCCGCGGTCATCGGCTGGGCCGCGGGCAGGAGGTGCGCCCCGCCGCGGTAGCCGTCGCGCGCGGCCCGCTCCAGGCGGAGCAGCTGCTCGTGGAAGGCCGGATCGGCGAGCATCGCCTCGAGCTCCACGTTGGGCACGCCGCCGCGGCGCCCCGCCTCGGCCAGCTCGGCGTACTGCGCGAGCTGCGCCCGGGCCGAGAACGCCGGCGGGCCGCCGGAGGCCTCCTCGGCCTCGCCGCGCCGGAGCTCCGCCTCGGAGATGCCCATCGCGGCGGCCTGCGCCTTCGCGCGCGCCTCGGCTTCCTCCTTCGCGCGGGCGGCCCTGGCCTCCTCTTCCTCCAGCTTGCGGGACGCGGCGTCCAGGTACACGACGAGCGCGTTGAGGTCGTCGACGGGCGGGGGCGGCTCCTCCTCCGGCAGCGGCGCGTCGAGGCCGAAGCGCGCCGGGTCGATGCCGTCCGAGAGGAGGTCCTGGCGGCGGCGCTCCCGCGCCCGCTCCGCGCCGCGCCGCTGGTTCCGCGCGGCCAGGTTCTCGCTCTTCATCCACTGCATCATGTCGAACCCGGCGATGTTCGCCGCCACGCCGGACTCGCGCGGCGGCATGAGATCGCTGTCGCTGAGGCCCGCGATCGCGCCCCGGTCCTTGTCGAGCCGCCGGGCGAGCGCCGCGCGGTAGTGCTCGATCGGCCGGGGGCCGCCGATCTCCTCGCAGGCGACGACGAGGTCGACGATCTCCGCGGCGTCGTCCTCGGCCACGGGCGTCGCGCCGTGGAAGATCACGACGCCGAGGTTGTCCGAGGGGAAGAGCCACACCGTGTCGCAGCGGACAGGGAGCTCCTGGAACACCTCGCCGCCCGCGTCGCGGCGGGTGACGAACACGCGCGCAGAGAGGCCGGGGAGCGCGCCCTCGATGCGCGGCCGCGCCGGGTGCATGTTCTCGACGAGGAACGCCTCGTCGCCCCGGAAGGGCTCGGCGCTCCACTGGTCGCTCGAGGCGACGTTGAAGAACGAGGGATCGACGTCCGGCGGCAGGCCGGGCGCCCACCTCTCGGCGTAGTCCGCGCCGTATGTGCCCGCGCGGGCGCGGCGCTGGGCGAACGTCACGTCCATCGGGAGGAAGCACGCCGGCCCCGGGCGGTCCGACGGCGAGCGGATCAGCGCGCCGTAGTGCTCGACGTTCGGGAGCGGGCGGACGCGCTGCCCGCCCCGCTCGACCTCCTCGATCCCCTTGCCGTAAGGGTTCGCCGGATCCTTCGGCCCGCCGAGCGCGTGCGCCCAGTCGATGGGCATCTCCGAGAACGGCTCCGGCTCGGTGAAGCCGTGGCCGGTCCAGTGCCGGTCGCCCAGCACGGCCAGGCGCTTGTCGATGGAGCCGAGCCGCGCGCGGACGAACGACGCGGCGACGCGCCCGCCCTCCGGGGCGTGGCACCGGCCCGCGACGAGCAGCTCGCCGCGCGCCTTCGCGATGCCGTCGTCGAGCGGGAGGCCGCCGAGCGCCGCGGTCGCCGCCTGCCAGAAGGTCATCTCGTCGAGCAGGGCGCGCGGCGCGTCGAGGGGGAACGCGACCATGGCGCCCACGTGGAACCTGAGCCGCCGCGCGATCTCGACGACCCGCGTGAGCACCGGCACCTTGAGGGGTTTGACGACTCGCATCGGCGCTCAGATCTTGGTGACGAAGGCGGAGCTGACCTTGATCGGCGCGGTGCTGACGTTCGCCGAGCCGCTGAGCGCGAGGATCAGCCCGGCCTCCACCAGCTTCATGGCGGCGGCCTTCTTGTCCATCCCGATGTAGTCGAGCTTGATCCCCACGAGCTCGAGCTTGACCCCGTACAGCGTCTGGTACAGCGCAGCGTGGTCGGTCTTGATGAGGCCGCTCGCGCCCTTGTACACGTAGAGCTCGTGCTTGTTCGGCGTGAGGTCGAACGTCGCCACCTTCGCATCCAGCTTCAGGTTGGTGGCCGTGATCTTCGCGTTGGGCGCCTTGATCACGAAGTTCGTGTCGCTCGACAGGTCGACGTCCCCGCCGAAGTGGCCGCCCCAGGTGGTGGCGACCTCCGTCTTCCAGCTCTTGTAGTCGTCGAAGTTCTCGGCCGTGACCTTGTGCTTCCACGGCCCGGTCACCGTCGACGAGCCCTCCGGCTCGATCGTCTGCGTGTACGTGCCGTGGACGTCGTGCTTCATCCCGCCGCTCGTGATGGTCAGCTCCATCCCGCCGGTGATCGTCTGCTTCATGCCGCCGGCTTCCACGGTGTCCACGCGGCCCGTCTTGATCGTGGTCGTGCGCGTCGCGTAGTACGTCTCCGTCGCCGCGCCGGTGACCTGGAGCGTGTAGGTCGCCCCGACGCCCGCCCAGAGGTTGCCCACGACCATGCTGGACTTGTTCCCGCCGACGTTCTCCCAGCAGTCGCCGCCGATCCAGGATCCGCCGTTCGCCGCCGTCGTCTCGAGGTAGCTGAACGCGACGCTGACGAGGCTGCTGCCCGCGATGGCCGGGTCGGCGTTCTCGGGGGACAGGAACGACCCGACCTGGGTCTCGCCGTCGCCCGTGTAGACCGCGCCGTGGCCGGCGCTCGGGGTCCCCATGTAGATGCCGGTGCGGTTGTTCGGCGTGTGGAGGAAGATGAACTCCTTGCCCTGCTCGTCCTCGAGCACGAGCTGGTTGCCGCTCC
Source organism: Sorangium sp. So ce406 (assembly GCF_051474675.1). Taxonomy (NCBI): domain Bacteria; kingdom Pseudomonadati; phylum Myxococcota; order Polyangiales; family Polyangiaceae; genus Sorangium; species Sorangium sp. So ce406. The sequence continues at coordinate 6,849,508 of NZ_CP150340.1, forward strand.
CGGTCCGGATGATGTTCTGGCTGTGGTTGCGCTCCCCGACCACGCTCGGCCGGTGCGCGTTGGGCACCACGCCGGCGATGAAGGGCCGGTCCGGGTCGCCGCCGAGGAAGGCGATCATCACCTCGGTCCCCTTGCGCAGCGGGAAGTGGAAGCCCTCCGTGGTCCCGCCGTGGGGCTGCATCATGCGCACGCGCGTCGAGACGCGCGCGTCGGGCAGCCCGCTCGTGTCGAACTCGAAGCGGACGAGGTAGCGGCCGTCGGCGTCGATCTGGGCGTACTGGCTGTCGGCGGGGCCGCAGACGACGGCGTTCTCGAACCCGTAGATGCGCGGCCAGGGCGTCGTCTGCGGCGCGCGGAACTGCGCGTCGGCCGGGATCGCGAGCAGCTTGACGCCGTAGGTCTGCCTGTCCGAGAGCCGCGTCAGCCGCGCGATCTCCGGCGTGATCGCGGCGATCGACGCGGCGTGGTGCACCTCCAGCGCGAGCCACTCTTCGCCGACGTCGCCCGGCTGGTCCTCCAGCGAGAACCGGTACCCGGCGCGCGGGCCGAGCACGTCGCCGCTCCCGCGCAGGGTCACCTCGCGGCAGCCGATCGACTGCGCGCGCACCTGCGCGAGGCGCTCGGCGTCGCTCTGCACGAAGACGCGGTAGCCGTGCTCGCGGATCGCGCCCAGCCCGTTCGCGGTGATGCTGCTCTCGCCCCTCACCGACGCGGACGGGTTCGCGTAGTTGTAGTCGGCGATGGTGACCGTCTTCGGGAGCCACTGGACGTCCTGCTCGAGGTGGTTCAGGCCCGGCGGCGCGGTCACGTCGTCGCCGAAGAGGGGGATGTAGCGCACCGCGCCGCCGCCCGGGAAATCGTCGTGCAGCCCGCGGTCGTCGACGACGACGAGCACCTCGCTCGATCCGTCGTCGGGGTGCTCGAAGAAGTAGTAGAGGCCCTCGCGCTCGAGCCACCGGTGGAAGAACGCGAGGTGCGTCTCCCGGTACTGCGCGACGAACTCCTCGACCGGGTAGTCCCCCTCGTCGATCAAGAAGCGGAAGTCGCTGGCCGCGAGCCCGCCGCTCTGGAGCGTGGCCGCGAGGAACTCCTTGACCGGCTGGTTCGTGAAGACGTGGCTGCGCCAGAAGTGGCGCAGGAGCCAGAGCTTCGGCACGAGCAGCGCCTGGTACAGCGCGCGCTCGGCGTTCTGGTGCAGCAGGCGCACGCTCGCGAGGACGCCATGCAGGACGAACGGCTCGTTCCCGTCGCCGCGGGTCGCGCGCACGGTCGCCCGCTCGCCCACCGCCTTGCGCACGTCGGTGTTCGCGGGGACCGAGAAGAAGAGCTCGAACTCGTACGGCTGCGAGACGTGCTCGGTGCCCCGGAAACCGATGAACGTGACGCCGGCGAGCGCCGAACACGTGAGCGAAAATCCGTCGTGGCGCATGGAGAGCCTCCCCGTCCCTGGCCTTGGTGCCGAGCGCGGAATGTCCGTGCTTCGCGTCACGGCGTCAACATGCGCACGTTCGCCGACAGCGCGGCGGATGAGGTGGATCCAGCATGGGATAAACACACACCTGCGCCGCATGTCTCAGCACGGTGACGGTTCGACGACACGCGCGGCCGCTGGGCGCGCGGGGGGCTCACCGCGCGGCGGACGCGGCCGTGAGCGCGACCAGGACGCCGCGCGTGAAGCGCCGGAGGCGCGCGACGTCCTCGGGGCGCGGGGCGAGGTCGCGCGCGTCGCAGTAGAGCCGGCGGGAGATCTCGATCTGGAGCGCGTGCACCCCGTCGCCTGGGCGCGCGTGCCGCTCGAGGGCGTGGCCGCCGGGGAACGGGTCGTCCAGCGCGAGCGACAGGCCGTGCGCGCGCGCGACCTCGACGACCGCGTCGCGCGCCCAGCCGGCCGCGCACGCGCCGCCCCGCGTGCCGAGCACGACGTCGGCCGCGCCAGGGAACAGGACGTCGGGGTACGCGTGCGCCGAGACGAGGATCGCGACGCCGCGGCGCGCGCGCGCGGCCGCGAGGCGCGCGCCGACCTCGGCGTGGTACGGCTCGAACACGTCGCGCACGCGGCGCTCGACCTCGGCGCGCGGCGGCGGGCTCTCGAGCCACTGCTCGCCGCTGGCGGAGCGCCGTCGCACCTCCCGCAGCCCGTAGGGGAGCTTGTCCTCGTACGGCGTGGGGACGCGCGGGGCTGTGTTGAGGTCGATGACGTAGCGGCTCAGCGTCGCGACGATGAGCGCGGCCCCCTCGAGCGGGGCGTCGCCGAAGAGGGCGTCCGCCGCGATGTCCGCGTCCGCCGCGAGGGCGCGCTCCGGCACGCGGGTGAAGCGCGCCGCGGCCTCGTCCACGAGCAGCCCCGCGTGCGGGACCTCGACGACGATCGGTCCGGGCGCTCCGGGCTCGTGGACGCGGAAGGGAGGCGGCGGCGCGGACATCGTTCCTCCGGGAGGTGGGCGCGGCCGGGTGTAGGCGCGGGGCGCGCGGGACGGCAAGGGTCCGGCGCCCCCCGCCGGGATCGCCGGACAGCGGCGCCCTCCGGCGAGGCCCCAATGCCGGCGAGGAGACGGCGCCGGCGCCGGGTTTTTCGCACGGGCGCCGCGGATTGCGCTCTCATGGCGCGCCATGGGACACCGGCTGTGGCTGCTCGTGAGCCGCTATCACCTGGACCCCGGGATGTCGTCGGTCCTGGTGGATGCCGTCGCGACGGCCGGCCTGCTCGTCCTCGCCGCGATCGCGCTCCGGCTGTCGCGCCGGCAGCGCCGGGCCGCCGCGCGGGCCGAGGCCTCGCTCAAGGGCGACGCCGCGCTCGCGCCCGGCGAGGCCGTCGTGGTGGGCACGGTCGAGCGGGCGCAGGGGGCGGACGTCGCCGTGCGCGTCGAGGTCGAGCAGGAAGGGACCGAGTCCGAGAGCTCCGGCGTCTGGAGCCACCAGTGGGTCGAGACGGGCCGCAAGGTCCGCGTCCACCCCTTCTATCTTCGCCACGCCTCCGGCGCGCTCGTCCGTGTGGAGCCGGGCGAGGACGTGATGCTCGTCGACGCGCTGGACGGCATGATCCGGGTCGATCTCACCCGGCGCATCCGGGTCGCCGAGATCATGCCCGGCGAGAAGGTCTTCGCGCTCGGCGAGCTCCGGCGCGCGCCGGATCCCGAGGCGCCGGCCCAGGCCTACCGCGACGAGGCGCTGGGGCACGTGCTCGTGCCCCGGCGCGGGCAGCCGATGCTCATCTCGTCCGAGCCGCTCGACCAGCGGTTCGCGCGCAGGGCGGCGTTCCACCGGCGGTGGGCCGTCGCCGCCGTGGTCGCGTCGCTCGCGTTCAACGCCGTGTTCGCGGGCTTCCACGCGCGCCGCTGGCTCGGTGAGACGGTGGATGTCCGCGTGACGCAGCTGCGAGAGCAGGAAGACCGCGACAGCGACAACCCCCGATTCGTGGTCACGATGCAGGCCGCCGACGGCGTCCTCTTCTCGGACGAGGTGCCCCATGCCACCTTTGGCCGGCTCCGCGGGGTCGAGCGGCTGAAGGCGCGTTATGTCCGCTCGTGGACCGCCTCCAGCGCAATCGGCCCCGACGTGACCGCCCACTCCGCCGCTTACGTCGCGTTGCCGCTCCTCGGCGCCATCGCGCTCGCCTACGCCGTCCGCGCGCGCTCCACGATGCCCTGGTACGAGAAGAAGCTGTTCGAGCGGGGCAGCGGCAGGCTGCCGGGCAGCACGTCTGCCCCGCGCCGGGCCGCGAAGCGCCCGGAGGGTCGCCGTCAGAAGCCCGCTTCTGGATGACCGCCGACCCGAGGCGTCGAGGGAGCGCCGCTAGGAGCGCTCCACGCACCGAACGTAAGCTTCCTGTTCGGCGTCGCAGATGCCCTCCTTCACGGAGGGCACCCCGTCTTCACCGCACGCCCAGGCGCTCGCCGGCTGCCGCGCGAAGCAGGCCAGAGCGACCTGCATTTCGGCGCTGCAAGGCGCCTGGGCCTGCATGGCCGCGCAGGCGGCAAGACACTGATCCGCGTGCAAACACCCGAGCGCTTGCGATGTGGCGCACAGGCGCTCGCAGACGCCGGCAGCGCCCGTCGCGCTCGCGCGCCGGGCAGGGCCGGGCGCCGCGGCCGCCGGGCTCACCGGCGGCCCGGGCGCGGCCGCCGGCCGGGGACCTGGGCTGGCCGCGGTGAGCTCCGCGCTCGCGGGCGCGTGGGCCGCCGTGACCTCCGCGCGTGCCTCGGGCTGGCATCCCGCGGCCGCGAGCAACAGGGCGTAGCGCAGACGAAGTTGAGCTTGCATGGTCGATCTCCCGTCAGCCCGCGAGCGCGGCCTGAGCCGCACGCCGGACGCCCTCGCGTTCGTTCTCGTTGTCCGCCACCTGTTGCAGCGTGGGGCGCACGTCGGGACGCGCGCGGAGCCAGCGCTCCAGGAGCTGGACGGCCTTGAGTCGGCTCTGCGCTTCGGGAGCGCCCGTCGCGAGCTCCGACACCCCCCGGACCAGGGCGTCCGACGGGCTGCGCACCGAGGCGGCGTTCAGCGCGGCGAGCCGCAGGTTCAGCGAGCCCTCGGCCTCGATCTGCTCCACCAGGATGCCGTCCACCTCGGGACGGTCCATCAGTCGGATCGACTCGATGGCAGCCGCTCGGACCGACTCGTCCTTGTCGTTCAGCAGGGGCCGCACGGCCTCGAACGCGCCAGGGTAACCCGAGTTGGCGATCCCGCGGAGCACGTGGACGCGCCTGGTGTGCTGCGATCTCGGCAGCTCCGCGAGCAGCGCTTCGGCCGCGCGCTTCGCCGGTTCGAGCTGCCCTGCCGCGCGCAGGTGCCGCGAGAACGTGCCAAGTCCGTAGAGCGCGTACTCGCTCAGGGTGTCATGATCGAGCCAGCCGATCAGCGCGTCGACCGACCCCGGGTCAGGCCATTGCGTGGCGATCAGGCTGTAGGCAGCCGCCGAACGCTGGCGTTCGCCGAGCTGCTTGTCGTTCGCCAGGGCGACGAGCGCCGCCTGCGCCTCGGTCGTCCCGGCGATGCCCAGCGCGTCGAGCAAGCCGACCGAAGCGGCGCCGCCCTTGCGGGCCAGGCTCGTCGCGTGCGCGATGTGCCCTGGCTCGAGCCGGAGCCGCGCGCCGAGCGCGCGCACCGTCTCGGTTTGTGCCTTCACCAGCTCGTGGTCCGGAGCGGCGTCCGGGTCGCGCTCCTTCGCCTCCTTCAACGCTCCGCTGGTCTGCTCGAGCCGAGCCAGCAGGGCTTCGTAGCTCGCGTCACCGGCGCGCGCGGCGTCGAACGGGCTGTGCGGCGTCCTGGCCAGCTTCGGCCCCTCCGCAGGCAGCACCGCATGGCTGGCAAGGAACGCCTCCCAGTCGGGAGCAGGAGCGCTCTCGACCCGCACGAGCTCGAGCAGGAGCCGATTCCGGCCCTGGACCGCGGTCGCCAGCGCTGGCGTGACCTCGACCGTCTCGTCCAGCTCGACCCACGACAGGCTGCCGTCGTCCACGCGCAGCTCGCCATTGAAGGCCTTGATCGTCGGCGTCAGGTCCACCGGGGTCGGGGACACCGCGCCGAGCGGCAACCGCGCCGCGGCGTAGGAGAGCTTGGTCTTCACGAACCGGCCCGGCGCGATCTCATCGTACCGCGCCGTGTACGTGCCGGTCGCGTCGACTTCCTCGACCGCCACGCCGCTGCGCTCGGCGGTCGGGTGCTGCAGCGCAGCCGCGATGCTGCGCAGCACGTTGGCGCGAAACCCCGAGGTCCCCGCGGGAGCTCGGACCTGCTCCGCGCGACCGTTCTTCAGCTCGAACCCCCATGTGCCCTCCAGGCCACGGGCCATGGCCCCAGGATCCGGAGCCGCCGTCCGGTTCTGCGCCTTCAACGTGACCTCTCTCAGGTTGACGAGCAGCGAGGTCGCGCCGTCGCCGGGCCGAGCCTGGACCTCGAGCACCCCGTCGAGCTCGAAGTCCACGGGCTGCGCGTTCTGCGCCAGCGTCGCGTTGCTGCTCATGTGCAGCTTGTAGAGATAGCGCGAGGAGGCTCGCCAGCGTACCTCGGCGGAGCCAACGTGCCCGCTCGAGCTCTCCGCCATGGGCGCCTTGGAGCAGGCAGGGATGCAGATCAGGACCGGCGCCGAGAGGGCGGCCGCGAGGGCCGCCCTCCTCGTTGCGCGGCCGATCCGACTCATGACTTTGGAATCGGAAGGGCGCATTGTAGACTCCGTGGTGTTACACGTCAGTTGATGATGGGCCCGCAGGTACCAACATCGTTGCCGGGGACCATGAGGCACGTATAGCCGGGATCCGTCACGCAGCAGTCGGCGGGGCGGTAGCAGGGCTCGCCTTGCTCCCGGCAGGTGCAGAGAGAGTCGTAGAATAGCTCCTCGACCTGCGAGCCGTCGAACGGCGCCACGGGCGCGTTCGGGGCCGGGGGGGCGTCCGGAAGAAGCTGGATGTCCACGAACGGGAGCGGCATCTGGACCGTCGCCCAGGGCAAGGCGCCCAGGGCGTCCTCCCCCTCACCGCCGAACAGGCGGAAGCTCTGCGCGGAGAAGCCGGGGTAATGCAGCAGCGTCTTCTTCCACACCTTGCTGAAGAAGAGGAACGACACCTTGACCTGTCCGTAGATCGTCCCTTTCAGGATCTCGGTCAGCCTGACGTCCGCTCCGTACTCGTAGGCCAGGCTGAACTTGTATTGCTTCGGCTGAACGCGCAGCAGACCTCCGGAGATCTCCTGCAGGTCCACGGGCAGCGGCCGCGGGTCGTCCTCCATCTTCGCCCGGATGCCGGCGCCGGCCCTGAACGGTATGTCGATGCGCCCGAGCTTGAGATCGCCCCGCACGCCGGCCTTGAGCGCCAGCGGGCCCGCGTCGAAGCCGACGCCCACGAACAGACCCACGCCCGCGAAGGCGTAGGGCTCTGCGTTCGCCCTCACGTTCGCGATCTTCTCTTCGCTGCCTGTCCCCAGGAACGTGCTCGGGTTGAGCTCGAAATCGATGTTGCCAGTCAGGCCATACCCGGCGGTGGCATCGACTTCGAGGTTCATGGGGATGGGGCCGATGGCGAAGTTGGCCGTGAAGAGCTGCACGTTGTGCGTCCTCTGCGGGCCGTTCAGCGTGAGAGAGTGCTCGCCGTGCAGGACCTTCGTCGCGAGCGCTCGCTGCTCCTGGATCAGCGAGTCAACACGCTCGTAGTAGTAACGGATGAAGCGGTTGATCGTCTCCTCGACCGAGTCGGTAGAGCAGTCGCCAGGAGGGAAGCCGAAGGGGGGATCCGAGGCGATCTGCTGGCACAGCGCGGGGTCGAAGCGGAAGCCGTTGGCCTTGAGCTGGTTGTACTGGCGCACCAGCTCCTGCGCGTCCTTCATCGCCTTCTTGGCGCGACTGACGGTCTTTTCGTACAGATCCAGCGCCTCCGTGCATTCACTGTAGAAATCCGGCTCCTCGACCGCGCTGTCGTACAGCAGGCCCGGGACCAGCGAGGGCAGATAGTCGACGCCGAAGACCTCGAGCTTGCTGTCCGACGTCCAGATCCGGCAGCGCTCGGCCCTCGCCGACGCCAGGGCGTCGATGAGCTCGAGCGTGCCGTGCGGGATGCCCGGCAGGTCGAACGAGGCGGCGGCCCGGAAGGCTGCCGACGCTTCCAGGTCCAGGCGCGCCTCGCCGAGGGCGAGCGGCGTCGCGTCGAAGCGCAGGGTGAGGTTCGGGTCGAAGTCGAAGGTGACCATGCTGCCCTCGCCGCTGCGCCCGTGCTTGGGGGGCGCGTCGGGCAGCTTTTCCTGCGTGGTATCCGCGACCTCGTACGTGCACCAGGGGTGAGACGGCCCGGCGGCGCAGGGCGGCGCAGCGCACGCCGGGTCCGCGGGGTACGCCGTCGCCGGCGCGGGTGGCGTCCCGAAGACGGACGGGTCGAACGGCTCGAGCGTCAGGTCCGTCGCGGGGCTGACGTACGGGCTCGACGTGCCGATCGCCCCGGGCTCCGGGCAGAGCTCGACCTGCTCGCACCGCTCATCGGGATCCTGGGTCAGATCGCAGTCGGGCTCTGGCCGGCCGCAACGGAGCTCCGCGACGGGCGACTGTCCCTCCTCGCAATCGCTGACGCAGTTGCCGCTCGCGTCCCGGCTCGCGCAGATGTTGCAGCTGAAGGCGGTTCCGCAGATCCGCCCGTCGGTGCAGTCCGAGTTGGACACACATTCGTTCGTGATGTCGACGAGCTGACAATGGTCGAGCGCCATCGGCTCGCATCGCGAGCTCGGCGGCGGCACGGTGGCCGCGCCGACGCACGCCGTGGGGCAGTCCGGGTCGTCGTCCGACGTGCACATCTCCCGACACGCCTCGACCTGGGCCTGAAACTCGGCGAACTCCGCCGGCAGCATCGTGCTCGACGGAACGCACTCGGCCGACGGCGGCCCCGGATCGGGCTCGCACTCGGGATCGTTGGGGTTGTAGGACTGACACGTGATCGGCGGCGCGGTCGGCCCTGCATCCGGGTCGACCCCTGCCTCTCGGTTCTCGCAGACGTAGCCGAGGGGCTGGCTGCAGTTCTCGTCGAACCACTGGCCGCTGCCGGGCAGGATCGCGCCACAACGGGCCGCGTCCCCGGTGACCGGGTCACCGCTGCGCCAGTTGACGTACCGACCGTCGACCGCAGCGCCGTTGCTGAAGAACATGTCGCCCGTGCCCCAGCGCCACTGGCCGTCGACGGCGAGCTCGTTGGCGGCCGTCCAGGAAGGGCTGGAGATCAGGCGTGCCACGAGCTCATTTTCGGCGCGGCTGTCGATGCGCGCGAGCGTGCGGCCCGGCAGCGAGGCGCACGCGGCATCGGCCTGTGCCCGGGTCTTCGGGCCACCCCCCGGACCTCCGGCGCACAGCCAGTACACCGTGTCTCCGACCTTGCGCGGGACACAGTGGCCCGGATCGGGCGAGCACACCTCTGGATCGCCGCACGTGCCGTCTGCGTTGCACGTGAATTCACCGCCGCAGATGCGATCCGAGCAGGCGGCCCCGGGCTGCGCTTCACCCGCGCAACCACACGTGCCGGGGTCCACGTTGACCGGGTCCGCGGCGCACCCGTCCACGCAATCGGGCGCCCCGTCCCCATCGCTGTCCGTCTCGGGCTTGCCGCACCCGCAGAGCCCGGGCGAGACCTTCGCCGGATCGTCGGGGCACGCCTCCTGGCAGTCGTTCAGGCCATCCAGATCCGAATCGCCCTGCGGGCAGATCTGCGGCCAGGTGAATGGAACGTGCAAGAGCGGCACGTCGGAGAACACCTCGATGCGGCGCGCGAACACCGCGCCCCGATGCGGTTGGTTGTTGCTCGGTCGGTTCAGCTCCACGGCGGCGTTCGGCGCCACCAGCGTGCCGAGCAGCGGTGAATTGACCAGGACCGTCCCGCTGCCCAGGGTACCCACGAGGATCTTGCTCGCGTCCCCACCGACCGCGACGAACGGCGCCTTGAGGGTGAACGCCGCGCGCACGTACACGAACACCGGTCCGGCGCTCACGTCCAGCGAGACCTGCGCGTCGGGCTCCGACGTGAACGACTCGAAGAAATAGGTGCCTGTCCGCAATAGCAGCTTCGAGCGCGGGCGCAGGTCCACGTTCCCGTAAGCCCCAGGGTCGAGCGACAACGTCGTGTCCAGATTGACGGTGCGGTTGCCCGCGTGAGCGTCAGGGAAGTTGACGCTCCAGCGGGTCGTGACCGACGGGATCGGCGTGTTGGCCACGGCGCCGCCGATGACGTCGGCGCTCGCGTCTTTCTGGATGCTGCCGGCAGAGTGCGCGAAGCCCACGACGTCGGCCTGAGCGGCGATGTTCAGGGGAGCTTTGCTGAACAGGTTGGCGTTGGCGACCACCGACGCTCCGATCTCGGTGAGCGTGTTGCCGAAGCTGGCGATGGTCTCGAGCTCGCCCGTCGTGCCGATGTGGACGCGCGCGTCCACCTTCAGGCGCTCGGTCGCCGAGAGCACGGTGCTCTGCGGCGTCGATCCCACGGGCGTCAGGACCGACCACTGCGTGATCAGGGGCTGCTCGGCGCTGCCCGTGCTCGGCAGATCCTGATGGTCCGCGGAGCCGCAGGCCACCATGGTGAATGAGCTAAAAAATAAGAATCGACGTGTCCAGCGATTCATGTCGAATCCCTCTGTTGTGTTGGCGCTGTTTGCTGCCATGCTCGATTGGTTATGCCGTCGATGAGAATTTTTATCTTGCGAGTGGACCTCCGACATCCTGAAGAGCGTCGCGCGCCGAGCGGCGGAGCGCGCGACGACGCTCGTCGTTCGTGGAGACACGGGTTGACCACCACCGCCGTTCGCCGACGAACCACGGTGTCGCAGGCGATGGCAACGGCCATGCCGGTCCGCGCGGCTGCGATCGCGAGCGACGATAAGCTGCGCCCGGTGATTGCCCCGCCTACGTTGAAGCGCGCTTCGTGCGCGAGCGCGGAAGCGACGCTGGCCCGATGCGTGCGTGTCACCGAGGGGACATAGGCACCGTGTGCCAGGCACGCGTGCCTGGCACGTGTTGCTGGCACGCGTGCCTGGCACGAGTGCCTGGCACGCGTCGCCGATATCCTATGGATGCGAAGGCACGCCAAGCGGCGTGGCGGTGGTGACACCGTCATCCTGGGAACACGAGCCAAGAGCGCACGAGCACGCTTGACCGGCCCGATATCGCGCTGCTAGGCTCCGCGCCGGAGCTCGATGAAAATGCGCAACTTATATTCTGCCTTGTCGATCTTGTGCTCACTCCTTGTGGTGATGGCGTGCGGCGGCGACGATGAGACGAGCGCCGGCGCGGGCGGTACGGCTGGGTCGGGCTCGTCGGCGACGGGCGGCGAGAACACGGGCGGATCCGGCAGCGCTGGCTCGGGCGGCGGCGGCGACGCCGGTGGCGGCGGTACGGAGAGGAAACGGGTCGGAGACCCGTGCACCGATCATGCGCAGTGCCCCTCGTTCGGCAACCTGGAGGGGTATTGCTTGACGACCTGGCCCGGGGGCTACTGCGCCACCGACCATTGTGACGGCGACCTGGTCTGCCCTCCGGATAGCACGTGCGGTGTTGCGGACGGCGTCGCGCGCTGTCTTAACTTCTGCTTCACCGATACCAACTGCCGGGACGGGTACCGCTGCGACACGGAAGAGCTCTCCTGCGTTCCAGCGGATTGATCGGACTCCGCCACGGGTAGGTGTGCCCGGATCGGCCAGAGCTGCTCGAGTCCACGGATTCGCGGCTGAACATCCGCTTGTGACGATCCCGGCTCGACGGGTCCGCGCGCGCGGAGTGAGGCGCCGCGCCTGAACGCTGCGTCGCTTGCCCGATCGTGCGATGAACCTCCGAGCACGCCCTCCAGCGTCTGGCCCGAAGATTGCCACTCGACATCGCGAGCATCGAGAGCTCGCCAGCATGCCGCCGGATATCGAGGCCCCCTGCCGGATCCTCGTCCTCCGAGATGGCGGCGCGAAGCTCGCTCCGAGGAGGTAGTGCGCGATGAAGAGATCCCACTGGTCCGAGCTGAACCTTGCGAGGGCTCAACGTATCTTGTGCGCGGCATCGCTCGTCGTTGCGGCAGGCTGCGCCGCGGACACCGTCGACGACACCGAGGCCACCGAGAGCGTGACGGAGGTCGAGCAGCCGGTCGTTTACGGCATCGACGATCGAAAGGAGGTCGGGCAGCACTCGGACGCGGCGCTGCGTCGCCTGGCGCAGGCGTCGACGGTCAGCGTGATGCTATCCAGCGCGCTCAACACGTCCAATCCGAGCAACGTCACCGTCAACGGGGCGACCCTGCAGACGCTTTTCAACCTCTGCACCAACCAGAACCAGAAATTCTTGACGGACCAGGCCCCTGGGAAGTGCTCCGGCACGCTGATCGATGATGATCTCGTGCTCACGGCTGGCCATTGCATCAGCGCGGCCGACTGCGCCGACCATCGATTCGTCTTCAATCGCCTCCGGGAGCCGGACGGCACGCTGCGGACCGTCACCACCGACGACGTCTTCAGCTGCGCCAGCGTGCTGCACGACGTCGAGAATGCGACCCGCGACTTCGCCATCGTGCGCCTCGATCGGCCCGCCACCCCGCGCTTCACCCCGGCGCCCGTACGCGTCAACCGCGCACCGCTCTCGCACGGCGTCCGCCTGGGCGTGGTCGGGCTACCCTACGGGATCCCGATCAAGATCGATTCGGGCGGCCACGTCCTCGATCCGAGCACGGGCACGGCGTTCTTCACCGGGAGCCTGGACACCTTCAGGGGCAACTCCGGAGGGGGTATCTATGAGGTGGGTACTTACCAGCTCTCAGGGGTCCTCAGCGGCGGTCAAACAGACTGGGTCCCCGGGCCCGCGGGCAGCGTCCCGGCCGGCTGCCAGGTCGCAAGCGTGTGTCCGGAGAGCGGCTGCGCCAGCGGCCCCGGATCGCCCCCTCACGCTGAGAGCGTAGCCTACATCGGTCCGGCGCTCGACGTGTTCTGCGCCGCGAACCCGACGAACGCCCGCCTCTGCGGTGCGCAACGGAACACGTTCGCCTTCTCCGCCAGCAACACCGCCAGCGCCACGCAGAACACGATCGAGCATTACGTGTTCCTGGAGCCGGGGGCGACCATCGATTTCGGCACCTGCGGCACGCCAGGCGGCTCCGGCACCGGTGATACCTACCTGCGCCTGGTCTCGCCGTCCGGAGCGACGGTCGCGTCCAGCGACGACGGCGGCGGATCCTGTGGAGGGCTGTCCCACGCGACGTTCACCGCGCCGGCGTTCTTTGCAGGTATGTACGAGATCCAGGCCGGCTGTTTCTCGACCGGGGCGTGCTCGGGGACGGTGGCTTATACGGTGAGCGGGCCGAGCGGGGGCTCGTTCTCGTACAGCGCGAGCTCGACGAACAATGCGACGGTGAACACCCGGGACGTGGTGATCAACGTGGAGCAGGGGAGCGTCATCACGGCGGGGACCTGCTCGCCGTCGAGCGTCACGCCGGTCCCGCCGGCGCCGCTCGAGCGCGCCCGCTTCTCCGGGAACACCTACCTGCGGCTCCTTTCGGGCGCCACGCTCGTCGCGTCGAACAACGATGCCTGCGGCGGCACCGGATCGCAGCTGACGTACACCGCCACGGCCACGGGGCCGCTCACGCTGAGGGCCGGCTGCTCCTCGAACACCGCGTGCAGCGGGACCGTGTCGTACACGGTCGGCCGCGTCAACTCCGCCTACTCGGCGACGAACACGAGCACGGCGACCATCAATACGGCGAATCAAGACGTGCAGCTCGGCGTCGGGGACCAGATCACCGTCGGCACCTGCGGCATGATGGGGGCCTCGTTCACGGGAGACACGTTCATCCGGCTGTTCTCGGGGGCGACCGAGGTGGCCTCGAACGACGACGCGTGCAATGGCCGCGGCTCGCTGCTCACTTACCGAGCGACGACGGCCGGCACGCACCAGCTGCGCTCGGGCTGCTTCGGCAGCGGCTCGTGCACCGGGACGCCGGTGGTCCAGGTCATGCGTGCGGCGGCGATGAGGACGGGCGCCGGGACGTTCTCGTACATCGCATCGACGACGGCGAACGCGACGCAGAACACCGTCAACGAGCGCCTGTTCCTGCGCGCGGGCCAGACTGTACAGCTCGGCACGTGCCCGAGCGTGCCCGGCGGCACGGGGCTCGGAGATACGTACGTGCGCCTGTTCGGACCGAGCTCGGCGGAGGTGAGCAGCAATGACAACAACTGCGGAACCCTCGGCGGCGCCCTGTACTCGAGCCTGACGTACACGGTTCCGGTCGGCCACGAGGGCTCGTACGAGCTCCGCGGCGGCTGCGCCGTCGACACCCCTTGCGTCGCAACGATAGGGCTCGTCGACCAGTGAACGAGGCTGTGGCGAGCACGCCGAGACGCGGGTAGGCTGGCTTCGAAAGGTGCTGACGCCCGCGCCGCCTCGACGGCGGCGCGAGCGCCCGCGTAACCGCAGGTATGCAGACAATGCGAACACTGATGCATGGACCGAAGCCGCGGGCGCCCCGCGGCGCGCGCTCCGCAGCAGGTCACCGCCGCGGCCCGCGCTGGCAGGCCGCCTTGCTGTTTCTCCTCGGGGTCACGGTCGCCGGCTCGGCGTGCGCCAGCTCGAGCCGCGCCGGGGGGGCGGGGACCGAACGCGAGGAGCCGCGCAGCTCACCGCTTGCCTCGCAGGCCAGCGCTCCGGCCGAAGACACCCGCGCTCCGGCGGAAGACGCCGGCGCGCCAGCTCAAGAGCCCCATCCACAGCCGCCGAGCACCGAACGTCAGCCCGCGGACAGCCCGGCCGCGCCGGCTGCCAGCGTTCAGCAGGCGGCCGCGCCGCGCTGTGGTGCGCTCGCGCGCTGTGGTGAACATGGCCTCTGTCCCGCGGGGAGCGAATGCTGGGAGCTCAAGCGCTGCGGGGGCACGGTGTGCACCACGATGGAGGCGGCTTGCGCCATCGAGTGCGGAGGTCGGGAGTGCTTGCTGCTCAAGAGCCTGCCCCCTCAGATACGTTGCGCGCCCTGAGGGACGACCGGCCGTCGGGTGCTTGGCCCCACCCAGCGCTCCGACGGGATCGTCGCATCTTGTCCTCGTGGACTGTTCGATAACTTCTTCAACATCGTCGCGGAGCATTTCCAGCCGCCCAGCGGCGCAGCTTCGGCTGCGTCAAGCACGTCGGGCACGACGGCGCGGAGATGGGCGGGCCCGCCCTGGCGGCCTCGGGCGGGTCCGTCGAGGCGTCTTCACACATGGAAACAATTCCTTCATCCGCGTGACACGATTCCGCCGCAGCATCTCCGCGGACCACGCGTGCACGGGAGTGACTCCATGGAGACTGGATTCCTTACAACCGCGGCGGCGGCCCTTGTGCTGGCCACCGCGGCGCTTCAGGGCTGCGGTGAATCCGCCCCCGACAACGACGCGAGCGCGGGCGCGACCGCCGGCACGGGCACGCCCGGGGGAGGCACGGGAGGACAGGGCACGGGGGGAGACGGCACCGGCGGCGACGACGCCAAGGAGGAGCCCGACTACGGCGCTGCGTTCCCGCAGGACCGCGTGCCGCGCCTCGACATCACCATCACGCCGGAGAACTGGCAGGCCTTGCTCGACGACATGACCGAGCTGGTGGGCCCGTTCGGCGAGGGCGGCCCCGGCGGCCCCGGCGGTCCCGGCGAGCCGGGCGGACCCGACGCCGGCCCGCCGGAGGAGCTCTTCGCCGCGTGCGAGGGTCTCGCGGTCGACGACGCCTGCACCGCGCAGCTCTTCGGCGACGAGCTCGCGGGGACGTGCGCCGAGTTCAGCGACGGCCGCCTGTTCTGCATACCGAGCGGCGGCCCGGGCGGGCCAGGCGGCGACGACGTCGATCTGATCGACGGCACGCCCGTTTACGTCGAGTGCGACGTCGCGACCGAGGGCGGGGCGTGGCGTCACGTCGGCATCCGCTTCAAGGGCAACTCGAGCCTTGCCATGGCCTGGTCGCAGGGCATCTCGAAGCTCCCGCTCCGCCTCTCGTTCGACAGGTTCGAGGACGAGTATCCGGAGATCAAGGATCAGCGGTTCCACGGCTTCAAGAACCTGAGCCTGTCCAACGGCACGGCGGACCAGTCGCTCCTTCGCGAGAAGATCGCCACCGAGATCTTCGGCAAGGCCGGCGTCCCCGTGCCCGCGACCGCCTTCTACCGCGTCTTCGTCGATCACGGGGACGGGCCCACCTACTTCGGGCTGTACACCGGGGTCGAGCTCCCCTCGGACAAGGTGTTCCTGAGGACCCAGTTCGGCGACGACGAGGGCAACCTCTACAAGCCCGACGGCGCCGGCGCCACCTGGGCCACCTGGGCGTCGGACACCCTCGGCAAGGAGAACAACGAGGACGAGGCCGACTTCTCGGACGCCCAGGCGCTCTTCGACGCGCTCCACGCGGACCGCACCGACGCCGCGGCGTGGCGCGCCGGGCTGGAGGCCCATTTCGACGTCGACGGCTTCCTGCGCTGGCTCGCCGTCAACACCGTGATCCAGGACTGGGACCAGTACGGCCGGATGCCGCACAACTACTACCTTTACGCGGACGCCGAGAGCAACGGCCAGCTCCGGTGGATCCCCTGGGATCACAGCTTCGCGTTCTCGACAGGCGGGTTCGGCGGACCGGGGATGTCCCTCGCGCTGGACGAGATCACCGAGGAATGGCCGCTGATCCGCCGCCTCCTCGACGATCCGGTCTACGCCGAGACGTACCGGGGCTACCTCGCCCGGACCGTGCAGGTCGAGTACGAGCCGGCCGCCGCCGAGCAGCGCTTCCGCGAGGCGCACGCGCTGATCGCGCCGTACGTCGTCGGCCCGGAGGGCGAGATCGAGGGGCACACCTTCGTGGAATCGGAGGCCTCGTTCAACGAGGCCCTCGACGCGCTGATCGCCCACGCGAGCGCGCGCCAGCAGGACGTGACCACGTTCCTCGGGCAGTGACGCACAGGGATCGCTGACCGGCGGGCGCCGCGCGGAGAGCCACCATGTTCGATCTGTTCGAGCCTGTCATCACCGGGAGCGCCTTCGAGTGGCGCAAGGCCGTGGTGGCCCTCCTGCTCGCCTTCGGGCTGGGCCAGACCATCGCCGGCGTGTACATGGTCACCTTCCGCGGCCTGTCGTACGCGCGGACGGTCGTGCACGGGATGGCCATGGGCAGCGTCATCACGTGCATGCTGATGCTCGCCGTCGGCACCAACATCGCCGCGGGCATCGGCGTCGCGGGCGGCCTGAGCGTGGTCCGCTTCCGCACGACGATGCGCGACCCGCGCGACATCATCTTCGTGTTCGCGGCGCTCGGCGTGGGGATGGCGTGCGGCCTCCAGTCCTACGGCACCGCCATCGCGGGGACGTTGATCTTCGGGGGCGGGGCCGTGCTCCTCCACGTCACGGGCTACGGCGCGCGCCGACAGCCGGATGGACTCCTGCGCTTCGTCGCGCCCTCGGGACCGGGGCTGGAGGACGCCATCACGAGGATCCTCCGCGCGCACTGCCGCACCTTCTCGCTGGTGACGCTGCGCGAGGCGGCGCAGGGGACGGTGATGGAGCACGCCTACCAGATCAGCGTCCTCGCCGCCGACCTTCGCACGCCGCTCGTCACCAGCCTCCAGGCCCTCCCGGGGGTGAGCGACGTCTCCCTGTTGCTGCAGGAGCCGACGCTGGATCTCTGATCCTGGGGCATCAGGCCCCTGTCTGTCAGGCGTGCTCCTGGCTCCGTGATGGGAGAATAAAAACCACAGAGGCACAGAGGGCACAGAGCAGAGAGCAGAGAAGAGAAAAGATTGTTTATCTCCTCTCTCCCTCTCTCCCCTCTGTGCCCTCTGTGCCTCTGTGGTTCCTTCTCTCATGACACAAGGAACGAGCGTGGCGACGCGGCACCAGCCCGTGGCGCTCCATTGATTCACTGCGCTGTCCAGCGCGCGAGGATCTCCGATGATGTTCCCCCACCGACTCCGCGCGACGCTCCAGGACGCCGCCCCATGGATCTGCCTGGTCGCCACCCTCGGCCTCACCGCGTACCTCCACTTCGGCGACGGCGAGCGCGGACCCATCGTCGGGTTCCAGCAACCGGTGATCCAGGCGATCGCCCCGACCGAGATCGCGCGGGTGGCGGCGATCCACGTCAGCCTCGACGACGAGGTGGCCCCGGGGCAGATCGTGGCCCTGCTGGACACCTCCGCGATCGACGCCGAGATCGCCGTCGCCCAGGCGGAGGCGGCGCAGCTCGAGGCCGAGGGGCGGGCCGAGCAGAGCCTCCTCGCGCAGGAGCTCGACATGAGCGTCGAGGAGCTGCAGCGCGAGCTCGCGCGGCAGCGCGAGGAGCAGCGCCAGGTCAGCGCCGAGGCCAGGGTGCTCGACGACGAGGTCTCCAGGGTCAAGCGGCTCGTCGAGGACCGGATGGCCGTCCTCGACGACCTGTCCAAGCTCAGCGTGCAGCAGGCCGCCGCCGCGGCCGTCGCCGCCGAGAAGCCCCGCACGATCGGCCTCCTGTCGCGGCAGATCCAGGCCGCGGAGCGGCGCCTGCAAGCGCTGAAGGGACAGCCGTCGGCGACCGCGGCCAAGCTGGAGGCCGACCTGCTCGTGGCCCGGCGCAACGTCGAGCTGCTCGAGCAGCGCCGGGCCGGCTACGCGCTCCGCGCCACCCACGGCGGGCGCGTCGCGGGCGTCGACAAGCAGGTCGGCGACGTGGCCGCGCCCGGCGAGCCGGTGGTGCGCGTGGTCAGCCCGCGCGGCAACGTGGTCGCCTGCGTCCCGGAGCGCTTCGCGCTCGGCCTCGCCGAAGGGGACGCCGCCCGGCTCTGGATCCGCGGCCAGCGCAGCGAGGCGCTCCCCGGCACGATCGTCGCGCTGGGCCCGCTCGTGGCCGAGCTGCCCCTGCGCTGCTGGACGTCGCCGCGGCAGCCCATGTGGGGGCGCGAGGTCACCGTCGCGCTGGACCACCCCATGAACCTCCTCGCCGGCCAGGCGTTCGATGTTGTGTTCACGCCGGCCCGCGGCGCGCAGGCCCCCGCGCCGCCGCCACCCGCCGCCTCATCGGCCGCGACCGCGCCCCCGCCCGCCGCGACCGCGCGCGCCCTCGCCATGAGGGTGCCGCCGGCGCTCTCGCGGCGATCGCGGCTCGAGCCTTCGGGGATCCTCGCCCGCCCGGGCGAGGCGCGTTACCTGATCGTCAGCGACGACACCGGCCACGACGGCGAGGACGGCCAGGGCGCGCCGTGGCTCTTCGCGATGTCCGCGACCGGCGACGTCCACCCGGAGCCGATCGCCGTGGAGGGCGTCGACGAGCTCGTCGACGTGGAGGGGATCGCCGCAGGCGACGGGGGCGAGATCTACCTGCTCTCATCGCAGAGCCACAACAGGAAGGGGCGGCGCAAGCCGGGCCGCACGGCGCTCCTCCGCCTGCGCAGCGACGGCCCGGGCTTCCGCGTCGACGGCGAGATCCACCTCGCCGAGATGCTCGACGCGAGCCCCGAGCGCGCCGCGGCGCTCGGCCTCCCCCACGGGACGCGGGAGCTCGACATCGAGGGCCTGGCCTTCCACAAGGGCGCGCTCTACCTCGGGCTGAAGGCCCCGCTCGACGCGCAGGGCAACGCGATGATCTGGCGGATCGCCTCGCCGGGCGCGCTCTTCCCGGCGGGGCGACCCGCGGCGGGCAAGGCCGGCAAGGGCGAGGGAAGCAAGCTCCCGGTGGACCCGAGGCCCCTCGAGGACGCCGGCTTCTCGCCCTGGGCGCGCGCGCGCGTCGACGTGGATCTCGCCGGCCGCGCCGCGCCGGGCGGCATCTCCGATCTGCTGTTCCTGCCGGACGGCTCGCTCGCGATCGCGTCCACGCCCTCCACGGCGGACGGCGACGCGGGCGCGCTGTGGCGCGTCGACGGCCCGCAGGCCGGCGCGCTCGCCCCGCGCCTCGTGCAACGCTTCCCGGGGCTGAAGCCCGAGGGCATCGCCCCCTCGCTGTCCCCGGGCAAGCTGATGGTCGTCTTCGACGCCGGCAGCGGCGTCCCGTCGTTCCAGGAGCTCTCGTGGTGACCGCCCAGCGCCCTCCTCGCCTCGCCCGGCCTCGCCTCCCCCGCCCCGTCCGCCGATCCGCGGCGATCGCTCTCCCTGCAGCGTCAGCGCTGCGGTCACGCCACCGCACGTCCCGGTGTCCAGGTCGAACGTCAGCCGCGCGCACGACGCGCGCGCGCGGCGGTGCGCCCCCCGCTCGTCCTCGAAGAACACCGGAGTTGCAACTCTTCAACGTACTTGATCGGCTGCACCGGCAGTGGGCCTCCCAGGTGGCTGAGCCGACGTCCATTGTTTGCGTTGCACAACTGGTTGTTTGTGAATGTTTGCGCGCGTTGACGCGCGCGGCGGCGGCGGGTTAAGCCGTGGCCATGGGATTGACCCGCGACGCTGTCTTCTTTGACGCCCTCGCCGAGCACGCGCAGAAGAGCGTCGCCGCGAGCGAGCTCCTCCTGGACATGCTCGAACGGCTCCAGGACGCCCCGGAAATTGCCAAGAAGATCAAGGAGATCGAGCACGAGGGGGACCGGATCACCCACCGCTGCCTGGCCGCGCTGCACAAGACATGGATCACCCCGCTCGACCGGGAGGAGATCCACGCGCTGATCACCCGGCTCGACGACGTGCTCGATTGCATCGAGGCCGCCAGCGAGCGCATCGTCCTCTTCGAGATCCAGACCGCGCTGCCGGAGGCGCGCCAGCTCGCGGAGTCGGTGGTCACCGCGTGCGTCACCATGAGCGCTGCGACCAGCTCGCTCCGCGACATGAAGGACCGCGACCGGCTGCTCCAGCTCTGCGTCGAGATCAACCGCCACGAGAACGCCGCCGACGCGCACTACCGCGTGGCGCTGGCGGCGCTCTTCAAGCAGGGCAGCGACCCGCTGCTCGTCATGAAGTGGCGCGACATCTACGATCAGCTCGAGAACGCCACCGACCGCTGCGAGGACGTCGCCAACATCATCGAGGGCGTGGTGCTCGAGCACGCATGACGAGCTACGTCATCGCCATCATCGTCGTGGCGCTGGTCTTCGATTTCATCAACGGCTTCCACGACGCCGCCAACTCCATCGCCACCGTGGTCTCGACGCGGGTGCTCTCCCCGCGCACCGCGGTGGTCTGGGCCGCGGTCTTCAACTTCATCGCCTTCGCCCTGTTCGAGCCGACGGTCGCCCGCAACATCGCGAAGGGCGTCGAGCCGGCGTTCATCACGCCCAACGTGATCCTCGGGGGCCTCTCCGGCGCGATCGTCTGGAACCTGCTCACCTGGTGGTGGGGCCTGCCCTCGTCGTCCTCGCACGCGCTCATGGGCGGCTTCGCGGGCGCGGCCGTGCTCAGCGCCGGCCGCATCTCGGTGCTCGACACGAAGATCTTCGGCATGACCGCGGCGTTCATCGTGGTCGCGCCGCTCCTCGGCTCCGTGGTCGGGTTCGCGCTGATGCGGGCGATCCGGCGGCTCGGGCGGTCCTGGACGCCCGGGATGGTGGACACCCGGTTCCGGCGGCTGCAGCTCCTCTCGGCGGCGGCTTACTCGCTCGGGCACGGCGGCAACGACGCGCAGAAGACCATGGGCATCATCACGGCGCTGCTCATCTCGGCCGGCGTCCAGGAGGGCGGCGCGAGCGTGCAGCCGATGGTCTGGGTGGTGCTGGTCTGCCAGGCCGCCATGGCCCTGGGCACGCTGTCGGGCGGGTGGCGGATCGTGAAGACGATGGGGATGAAGATCACCAAGCTGAAGCCCGTGGGCGGCTTCGCCGCGGAGACCGCGGGCGCGGCCACGCTCTTCGGCGCGACCGCGCTCGGCGTCCCGGTGAGCACCACGCACACGATCACCGGCGCGATCGTCGGCGTGGGCGCCGTCGACGGCCGTCTGTCGGCCGTGCGCTGGGGGGTGGCCGGCCGCATCATCTGGGCCTGGATCTTCACCATCCCGGCCTCGGCGCTGCTCGCCGCCCTCATCTACGCCGCCGCCCGCGCGCTGACCGGCGCGCCCTGACGCCGCGCGCGCGTGCGGCTCCCGGCCGCGCCCTGCCCCTCACGGATCGCGCGCGATCGGGAGCCGCACGCGCGCGCGCGTCCCCTCGTTCGGGGCGCTCGCGAGCTCGATCCGGCCGCCGTGGGCGTCGACGATGCGCTTCGCCAGCGCCAGGCCGAGCCCCAGGCCCCCGGTCGCGCGGGTGCGGCTCCTGTCGGCGCGGAAGAACGGCCGGAACACGCGCGGCAGGTCGGCGGCGGCGATGCCGACGCCCCGGTCGATCACGTCGATCGCGACCTCCTCGCCGCCGCGCGCGACGAGCTCGATCGCCTCCGCGTTCCGCTCCGTGTACTTGTGGGCGTTCTCGAGCAGGTTGTCGATGGCGCGCCGCAAGAGCACCGGGTCGGCGTCGACCGGGGGCAGCTCCTCGGGCACGTCGACCCGCAGCGCCCGCCTCGGGTGCGCCGCGCGGAAGCGCGACGCCGCGCGCGCGAGCAGATCGAGGACGTCCACGCGCTCGCGCCGGAGCGGGGGGATGCCGCCCGGCGAGGCGGCGTCCTCGAGGTCGAGCCGGGCGGCGGTGAGGACGTCGCTGATGAGCCGCTCGAGCTCGTCGAGGTCGCCGTCGATGTCGGCGAGCAGCTCCCGGGCGACGGCCACGTCCCCCTCGGCCTCCGAGATCAGCGCGAGCGCCACGCGGATGCGCGACAGGGGCGTGCGCAGCTCGTGCGAGACGTTGGCGAGCAGCTCCCGCTCGGCCCTGAGCAGCTCGGCCACGCGCTCGGCCATCTCGTCGAAGGCGCGGGAGACCTCGCCGAGCTCGTCCCGGTTCCGCAGGGCGGCGCGGGCCTTCAGATCGCCGCCGCCGAAGGCGCGCGCGGCCGACGAGAGCTGGCGCAGCGGGCGCGTGAGCGTGCGCCCGAGGAGCCACGACGAGACGCCGACAACGACGAGGACGAAGGCGATCACGCGCAGCCCGCTGAACGGCGGCGGCAGCGGCGGGGGGATCGCCTCGACGCGCCCCTCCCGGCCGTCAGGGAAGCGCAGCGGCGCCGTGTAGCAGCGCGGGGCCTCGGGGTCCGGCGGGAAGGCCGGGGCCGTCGTGTTGCAGGGTGGACGCCCCCCGGGGGCGTTGGTCGCGAGGAACGCGCCGTCCGGATCGATCACGGTGATCGTGGCGTTCAGGTCCTCGCGCACGATCGCGAGGGCGCCCTCGAGCGCGCGCGGATCGTCGAGCGAGCGGGCGATCACGCTGGTGATGAAGCGGAGCTGCTGCTTGCCCGGGTTCACGCCCGTCCGGCGGTTCATCTCCATGACGGCGATGAAGCCGGCCACGATGACCGCGATCTGCGCGAGCCCCACGAGGTAGATGCGGAGCGCCAGCCGCCCGCGCAAGAGGTCCCGGATCGCCATGCGTCACGCCGGATCCGTCGCGTCGACCGCGAAGACGTACCCGATGCCGCGGACGGTCTTGATGATCCGGGGGCTCCTCGGATCGTCGCCGAGCTTCTTGCGGAGGTGGGAGATGTGGACGTCGATCGACCGATCGAAGGCCTCGTCGGCGCTGCCCCGCACGAGATCGACGAGCTGCTCGCGCGTGAGCACGCGCCCCGCGCGCCCGGCCAGCGCGTGGAGCAGGTCGAACTCGTAGGTCGTGAGCGACAGCTCGACGCCGTCGAAGGTCGCCCGCCGCGCGGCCGGGGCGATGGTGAGCGCGCCGACGACGAGCAGCCGCTCGGCCGCCGGGCCCGAGAGGCCGCGGGCGCGCCGCGCCTGCGCCCGGATGCGCGCGAGGAGCTCCCGCGCCGAGAACGGCTTGGCGATGTAGTCGTCCGCGCCCCCCTCGAGGCCCATCACGCGGTCGGCCTCCTCGCCGCGCGCCGTGACCATGATGATCGGCGTGTCGACGCGGGCGCGGAGCTTCTGGCAGACCTCGTAGCCGTCGATCTCGGGGAGCATGAGATCGAGGAGGACGACGTCGGGCCGCTCGCGCAGGACGCACGCGATGCCCTCGCGGGCGTCGGTCGCGACGGTGACGCGCACGTTGTGCGACTCGAGGTACCGCGCCGTGAGCCGCGCGAGCTTCTCGTCGTCCTCGATGTACACGATCGACGCCGCGCTCCGCTCCGCTGCCATCGTCGCGGCAGCGTAGCAGCGGCGCGCCGCGCCGATGCGCCCGCTAACGGTTGCTTAACATCCCTCGCCGCCCGGCGGCCGCTCGACGTCGCGCCCGAGCCACGCGCGCGCCAGCTCTCGCACCCGCACGCTCCCCTGCACCTGCTCGACGTAGCGGAGCCTCGCGGCCGCGTCGGGGATCTTGCGGGCGCGCACCTCGACCGCGCGCAGCGCCTGCTCGATCGCGGCCCGCGCGCGCGCCGCGTCCCCGGCGGCGAGGTGCGCCTCGCTGACCGCGAGGCGCAGCGGGATCTCGCTGTACCCGAGCGAGCCGCCGAGCGCCTCGAGGCAGCGGAGCCCCTCGTCCGAGGCCCGCCGGGCGGCCTCCACGCGCCCTTCCCGGAGCAGCACCTCGATGAGCGTCCGGTAGACGAGCGGCCGGTAAAACCGGTCTCGCTGCAGGATCGCGAGCGCCCTCTCGGCCTCTTCACGCGCCTCCGGGAGGCGGCCCCGCGCCATCAGGACCCGCGCCAGCGCGCCGTGCGCCGGCCCCATCGTCGCTTCCATGGCGCCGATCTTGATGAGCTGGTTCGCCAGCTCCGCGATCTCGTCCAGCTGCTCCGGCGCGCAGCACTCCGCGAGGAAGATCATCAGCCAGACGCGGGCGCTGGAGAGCGCGAAGGCGTCGTTGATGCGCAGCGTGCGCTCCAGCGACTCGCGCAGCTTGCGCTCCGCCTCGGCGCACTCCCCGAGC
This sequence comes from Sorangium sp. So ce406, assembly GCF_051474675.1. NCBI lineage: Bacteria > Pseudomonadati > Myxococcota > Polyangiales > Polyangiaceae > Sorangium > Sorangium sp. So ce406. Next base: position 6,873,804 of record NZ_CP150340.1, read on the forward strand.
TCGGCCATGGCCAGCGCGGTCGCGCTCGCCGCGAACTCGCGCCAGCGCCAGGGGCTCACCTGGGCGAACACCTCCTCCGCGCGCCGCGCGTCCTCGTACGCCTGCCAGGGGTCGTCCCCGAGCAGCCGCAGGAACGTGGAGCGGCTGAAGCGGAGCTGCGCGTGCGCGAGCTGCTCGCCCTCGGGGACGCGCGTCGCGAGCTGCTCCAGGCGCGCCAGGAGGCGCAGCGAGAGATCGCGCATGCCCCAGTGGCTGAGCGCCGTGATCGCCGTCGAGACGGGCATGCAGCACGCCGCCTCGCCCCCGGGCTCGGGCTCGCTGCTCATGATCGCGTTCACGAGCGACTCCAGCTCGCCCGCGAGGCCGAGGTGGCCCGTCATCACGACGAGCCGGCCCACCGCCCTGCTCCAGGCCACGCTGCCCCGCGGCAGCAGCGGCAGGGCCTCCTTGCCGATCTCCAGGCCGACCTGCCAGTCCTCGCGCAGGAAGCAGACGTCGAGCTTCATCCCGAGGAACCGGCCCAGCACGTCGCCGCGCGGCCCGCAGCTCATGCCGCGCTCGACGCGCGCGAGCATCCCGCCGTAATCGTTGCTCCGGTACGACTGCTCGGCCGCGCGCAGGTAGTGGAGGGCGGCGCGCTCGAGCTCCCCGCCGAGGTGCGCGTGCTCGGCCAGCACCATGGGATCCGCCTCCCCCGCCTGCTCGAGGTGCGCCCCGGCGATGCGGTGGCCGACGACGCGGTCGTCCACCGCCAGCAGGCCGTACGCGGCGTCGCGCACGAGGGCGTGGCGAAACCGGTACTCGGTGTCTCCGGGGAACCGGCTGCTCCACTGCACCTCGACCATCTCGGAGCGGACCAGGCCGTCCATCCAGCGGTCCGCGCCGTCCCCGCCGGTCGACGCGCGCTCCTGGCCGAGCAGGGCGAGCACGCCGCTGCGCCAGAAGGTCTGCCCGAACACGCTCGCGCTGCAGAGCACCTTGCGCGCCCGCGGCTCGAGGCACGACAGCCTCGCCTGGAGCATCGCCAGCACCGTCGCGGGCTGCCCCTCGGTCTTGCCCTCGACGACCGCGCGGATCAGCTCCTCGAGGAACAGCGCGTTGCCGGCCGCCTGCTCGACGATGCGCGCCACCAGGCTGGCCGGGACCCCGGCGCCGAGCACCGCGGTGACCAGCCGCTCGGCCGCCTTACGGGTCAGCCCGGCGAGCGGGATCCGCTGCACGACCCGCCCCTCCCACAGCTTCGGGAAGACGTCGTGCACCTCGCGGCGCGCGAACGCCAGCACGAAGAAGGGCCGCTCGCGCAGCTCGAGCAGGGCGGCGTCCACGAGCTTGACCGTGGCCGCGTCGCCCCAGTGCAGGTCCTCCAGCACCAGCAGGCAGGGCCGCGCCGCGGTCTCCGCGCGCAGCAGATCCAGGAAGGCCCGGCGGATCTGCTCGCTCATGATCCTGGGGTCGCCGCGCGCGGCGCGCAGCGAGGCGCTCGGCTGCTCGACCGCGATGCCGCACAGGGCCGCGATGAACTCGCTCACCCGCTCGGCGTCGGCCGGCGCGACGTGCCGGCCGACGCGCAGGCGGAGCTTGGCCTCCTGCGCCGCGGGAGGATCCCCGACCTCGACGTCGCAGAGGCGGCGCAGCGCCTCGCCGAGCAGGCCGTAGGGCGAGCCGGCGGTCATCGGCGCGCCGCTCCCGCACAGCAGCCCGACGCCGGGCGCCCGGGCGCCGAGGCGCCGGAGCAGCTCGTGCCGCAGGCGCGATTTGCCCATGCCGGGCGCCGCGATCACGATCGCGCCGGCCGGCATCGCCTCCTCGATGCACCCCTCGATCGCGCCGAGCAGCATCGAGAGCTCCTGCTCGCGGCCGACGCAGGGCGTCGGCCGGCCGAGCAGCGGGCGCGACTCGTCGACGCTCGCGCGCTCGCCCCGCAGCACGAGCTGCCCGCCCATCGTCGTGACAAGGAAGCGCGACTCGAGCAGCCGCGAGCTCAGCTCGTCCAGCCAGATCCCCGGCGCGATCTCCGCGTAGGAGGGCTCGGCGTCGGCCGTCAGCGTCGGCTCCGCCCCGACGCGCAGGAGCGCCACCGCGCGATCGATGGCCTCACCGGCGGGGACCCCGCCCTGGAGCAGCCCGCGGCCGGTGGTCAGCGCGATGCGGGCCTCGGGCCAGATCTGCTGCACCTCGAGGGCGCAGCGGGCGGCCGCCGACACCTGATCGAGCGCGCTGCTCGACGGCGGCACGGCCACGACCAGCGAGCCGTCGGCCAGCCACTCGGCGCGGCCGCCGATGCGCGCGAGCCGGAACCGCAAGGCGTCACGCGTCGGGCGGGCCCACGTCTGGGCCGAGGCGGGCGGCAGCGTCTCGCGGGGGTCGCCGGCGGACCGCATCGCGAGGACGACGCTGAGGAGCTGCATCGCCTCGCCGGTGATCGCCCGGGGGGTGGGGGGCGGCGCGAGCGAGGGCGCCGGCGCCTCGTCGTCCCAGGCCGGCAGCGTCAGGGCGGCGAGCTGCTCGCGGAGCGCCGCGGCGTCGGGCGGGCGCCGGAGCGGGTCCTTGTCCAGCATCCGCGCGAGCAGGTCGGCCAGCGCGGGCGGCGTGTCGGGGCGGAGCAGGGCGACCGAGGGGACGTCGTCGAACAGGATCTTCGCGAGCACGCCCACCAGATCCCGGCCGCCGAACAGGTGCTTGCCGGTCAGGCATTCGTGGACGACGCACCCGAGGGCGAAGATGTCGGTGCTGGGCGTGAGGTCGCGGTCGCCGCGCGCCTGCTCCGGCGCCATGTAGCCCGGGGTCCCGACGAAGCGCCCGGTCCGCGTGAGCGTCATGCCGGCGACCGCGTAACGCGCGATGCCGAAGTCGAGCAGCGTGACGCCGTCGACGCGCTCGTCGCGCAGGAACAGGTTGCCCGGCTTGATGTCGCGGTGGACCAGGCCCCGCGCGTGGGCGACGGCGAGCGCGTCCGCGACCTTCGTCAGCAGCGTCACGCACTCGGAGAGGCGCAGCGGCCCGCGGTCGAGGCGCTCGCCGAGGTCCTTGCCCGACAGCCACTCCATCGCGAGGAAAGGCCGGCCGTCCTGGGCCTTCCCGTGCGCCAGGTACTCGACGATGCCCGGGTGCTTGAGGTCGGAGAGGAACCGCGCCTCCCGCAGGAAACGCTCGGTCTCCTCCGCGCGCTCGGCGTCGGCGTGCAGCAGCTTGAGGGCCACCAGCGCGCCGGTGGTCATGTCCCGGGCGCGAAACACCTCGCCCATGCCGCCCTTCCTGGCCAGCGCTTCGATCAGGAACCGACCCGCAACCAGAGAACCTTCGAGGAACGACACGAATCCAGCCCTCCACCAGCGGCCACACCGGGCGTGCGGCATGAGCGCCCCGTGCGCGAGCGAGGATACCAACTGGCCAGCCGAGCGGATCGCTTTTTGCTTTGTTGCTCGCGCGGCGCCGCGCTGCGGCGATGGGCGCGCGGGTGCACAGCGCTGCGCTCAGGTGTGCTGCTGGAGGCGTGCGCGCACAGTCCTCCGGCGTGCGCGCACGGCGCGGCGTGCGCCGCGGGGATGGCGGGGCGCGGCGCGCGCCCCGGGGACGGGCGCCGCGCGCGGCATGAACGATGCCTGGCCTCGGACGCGATGCTCACACCGTGACGGAGGAGCGGTCTCTCATGTCATCCCAGGATGCCGAGTTGCTGCGCGACAGCTTCGAGCTCGTCGTGCAGCGAGATCACGAGTTCCCTCGCCTCTTCTATCGGGTCCTGTTCGAGCGGTACCCGCAGGCGAGGCCGCTCTTCACGCGCAACAGCCCCGGGGCCCAGGGCACGATGTTCGAGCGGACGCTCATGGCGGTGCTCGACCACTACGAGGACGACGCCTGGCTCTCGGAGAAGCTCGCGCCGCTCGGCGCGCAGCACGTGGCCTACGGCGTGACGCCGGAGATGTACGACTGGGTCGGCGAGGCGCTCGTCGCGGCGCTCCGCGAGGTGAGCGCCGCCGACTGGACCGAGGCGCACCGCGCCGCGTGGACCAGGGCGTACGGCGTCATCGTCGACCGGATGCGCGCGGGCGAGCGCGCTCCGGCGCAGGCCGCGCGCGGCGCGTGAGCCGCGCGCGCCGGCTCAGCCCTCGCTCACCTCTTCGTCCGGCCCGGCGATGCCGTGGCGCTTCATGAGCCGGTAGAGGGCGAAGCGGTTCTTCAGCCCCAGCGAGCGCGCCGCGCTGGTCACGCTGCCCTGGGACTCCACGAGCGCGGCCTCGATCTCGGCGCGCCCGAGCGGGGGGCCGGAGTCGGACACCTGAGGCGGGTTGGACTTGCCGGGCTCCGACCTGGCGCCGGCCCGGGGATCCGTCTTGGGGTCGGTCACCTCCGGGCGGAGCGCCGCGCGGACCTCGGGCGTGAGGGCGAGGAAGCTGTCCGGGCTCGACTTGAGGGCGATCCACATCAGCCGCTGCAGCTCGCGCAGGTGGTGCGTGTAGGCGTGGCGGAGGAGCGCCTCGACGAGCGCCGGCGCGATCCGCGGCTCGGCGAGCCGGTCGTCGCGGCGCTCGAAGAAGCGATCGGTCAGCTCCGGGCTCTCGCGCGCGGCGGCGGCGAGCAGGTGCCGCAGCAGCAGCGGGATGTCCTCGCGGCGATCGGGGAGCCCGGGGACGCTCACGCTGATCAGGAAGCGGGCGGAGAAGTCGTGCTTCAGCGACTCGGCCGGGCGGTTCGTCGCCGCGATGACGCGCAGATCCGAGCGGCGCACGCGCGGCTCGCCGAGCCGCTGGTACTCGCCGTCCCGGTCGAGCACGCGCAGCAGGTGGGCCTGCAGGTGCGCCGGCAGCTCGCCGATCTCGTCGAGGAAGAGGGTGCCGCCGTCCGCCTCGCCGATGAGCCCGGGACGCTCGGGGCTGCCGGCGTTGGGGTAGCCCCTGGCCGTCCCGAACAGCTCGGCGTCGACCAGGCCCTCGGGGAAGGTCGCGGCGTTGCGCGCGACGAACACGCCCGCGCGCCGGCGGGAGAGCGCGTGGATGGCGCGGGCGGCGAGCTCCTTCCCGGCGCCGCTCTCGCCGCGCACGAGCACGTGGTTGCCGGACTGCGCCGCGAACGCGAGGCTGCCGCGCAGCGCCCACACGGCCGGGCTCTCTCCGACGATCCCGTGGGCGTCGGCGTCGCCGAACGAGAACCGCGGCGCCTCGCGGAGCGACTGGATCACCTCGAGGCTCCACCGCCGCCGCACGACGAGCAGCACCAGGGCGTTCTGCAGCGTGAGCGTGTCGCCGGGCTTCAGGAGGCCCTGCGTCGCGGGCAGGCCGTTGATGAGCAGGGGGCAGCGCCCGACCGATCGGACCGCGAGCAGCCCGTCCTGGGTGGGCTCGAGCTCGAGCTGGAGGCGCGAGATCCGCGGCCCCTCGAGCGGCGGCATCGCGGCCCAGCCCATCGGGCGCTGCCGGTGGAACGTGAGGCGCGGCGCGCCGTCCTGCGATTGCGGCCCGCCGCGGCCGAGGACGCACCGCCCCTCGACGAGCGCCGCCTCCCCGAGGCGGCTCGGCTCCTCGCGCGACCAGGCGACGACCAGATGAAAGAGCTCCGGGGGCGGCTCCAGGTCGTTCCGGCCCCACAGGGCGCTGGGCTCGGTCAAGGTCGTGGAGGACGTCACGGATGAAAATTCCGGAACGTGAGTTTATCACGGCAGGGTGGCACCGACATCGGTAACGTTCTGGGGCGTCGCGTCAGCGCGCGCCGTACGACGCGGCGTGTGACGCCGACAGCCGCTGCGCGCCGGTCCTGCGGGGCCCGCGAGCGCAGGCTGGGATGCTGGATGACGATCTCACGCGCGTCGAGGCCGCGTCGGACGCGCGCTCTTCACGCGCGTCGAGGCCGTGTCGGACGTGCGCTCCTCACGCGCCCCCGGGCCGCGCCGGGTGCTCGCTCGTCGGCGCGCGCCCGCGCCACGGGCGGAGCGCCCTCGGCTCCTCGCGGCGAACGCCGTTCCTCTCGTGGCGGAGCTTCGATATCGCCTCGTAGACCGCGCGCCGGGCGCGGTTCAGCCCGCCGAGCGGCCGGTGCGCCGGCAGGGCGTGCCAGGGCGTGAACGAGAGGTTCTCCTCGAACTCGGCCCGTCCCGGCTGGTCGAGGCGCTGCGCCGGGATCACCATCGTCGCGACCTTGCGGAACGGCGCCACGTCCTCGCTCCAGCGGATCGTCGGGTCCTCGATGGGCGTCCGCGTCGGGTGCGCCTGGAGCTGCACAAGGAAATCGAACATCCAGTCCCCCCGCTCGAGCTGCCGCGCCACGGCCTGCTTGAGCGCGTCGTCGCCCGGCTCGACCTCGACCCGCGGCGCGCCGCAGGGCCGCGGGACCACGGAGAACTTCATCGCCCGCTCCCCCAGCCGGAACGGCGTCTGGCTCCAGTAGCGGGCGTGCAAGGGGTTCGTCACCGGCTTGCGCATGGCGCAGAGGTAATTCATGAGCTCGCGCAGCCGGAGGCGGGGCGGGCTGCACGAGAAGAAGAACGAGAGGGGCTTGCCCGCCCTCGTGGCGGACATGAGCTCGGCGTAGTCCGCCACGTTCCGCGCGAAGAACACGTCCGTGTTCGCCATCAGGAAATCCTGCGTCGTCGCGTCCTTCTCGCCGTCGAGGATCTTCTCGCCCGGGACGTCGAGCAGCTTGATCGCCATGCAGCGGGAGTCGCGCTGCATGTCCGACTGGACGCGCGAGGAGGTCGACGAGAAGCGGACCCACGCCGGGTAGACGCGCGGCTCCCGGAAGACGCCTTGCCGGAGCTCGTCGGGCAGGCCGTCATCGATGATGAAATGGGCCCTCACGCAGCCGTTCGACTTCGGGTGCACGCCGCGGAGCGCCGGCGACGCGCCCGCCGGATACGCTCGCTCGTAGCTGCGCTTCATGTCCTCGGTGAGCCGTCGAATGCAGTCTTCCTCGCCGGGCGGCGGGCACTCCTCGTGGAGATCGAGCGTCGTGTTCATGACCAGGATCCTCTCTGTCGTTGGGAGTCTCAGGACGGCCTCGCGAGGGCGCGCTCGCGCGCGGGGAGCGCCAGGGCGCCGCTCGCGGGCTTCGCGCCGGACGCGCTCTCCTGCCGCTTGCGGTGCTGCACCTCGTTGCGCATCTGGATGAGCCGCGAGAAGGTGGTGACCCAGAAAGGCGCGCCCAGGGAGAGCATCCCGCACGAGAACGCGAGCCCGGCCAGCCAGAACAGCGTGTCGCGCACGAGCTGGAGCGCCGTCGGCGAGGCCGCGGGGCTGTCGCCGCGGTACGCGCAGAACCGCTCCACGATCCAGCTCTCTTGCCAGCCGATGCCGAGGTTCGCCTCGTCGAGGATGGTCGCCGTCTTCTGCATCTCGAGCCGGAAATCCTCGAGCGTGGCGTCCCGGAGCTCGTCCGGCGCGCGCTGCGCGGACGGGCGCTCGCCCAGGCGGGCGGCGGTGGCCATCACGGGGTCCGCCTGCGCGATGACCTGCGCGCGCGAGGCGCCGTTCTCGTGGAGCCGGGCGAGCACCCGGAAGCCGTCGAAGTTGAAGAGGAGGACCACCATCATCGAGACGAGGACGGTGAGCTGCCGCGCGCGCTGCTTGAACGTCTGGGACGCCGTCCCTTCGAGGGTGGGAAACCAGCGGCGCACGTAGGCGGAGAACTGATCGAGCGTCGCGTAGCGCTTCGTCTCGACGGCGCCGCCCTGGCCACAGCTCACCCAGCGGCCGGGCAGCAGGCGTTCACGCCCCTCCGCGTCGACGGCCACCGACGCGCCCGCGGCGATGGTGATCAGGTCGTCGGCGTCGATGTACTCGACGAGCAGCGCGAGCCGCGCGGGGTCCGATCCGGCCACGAGCTTCGCGCTGCGCGCGTGCAGGACCGGATCCGCGAGCACCTCGTGCACGAAGCGCATCTCGCAGGACTCGTCCCTGGAGAGCGCGTCCGGCGCCGGGCGCCCGGTCACCGGGTCGACGACCTCGGGGTCCCTGTGGAACGTGCGGAACCCGTGGATCAGCGATCGCAGCATGTGAATGAGGACGCAGGACCGGTAACGCCCGACGTTGATGATCACCTGCACGACCGCGCTCACGAACAGGCTCGCAGTGAGCATGATCAGCGCGAACGCGAGCGCGGTTTCCAGGAGGGGGATCATGGCTGTGCTCCTTTGGTCCGGTTCGTTCAGAGGGTCTTGAGGTAGTCGACGAGGGCCTCACGGTCGCCCGGCGGGAGGCCGGTGCCGTACGTGTGCCCCGCGTTGCTGTTGCCCGGGATAGGCTCGTGGTTGGCGTCGACGGTGCGGTAAAGGAAGAGCGCGCGCTCTCCCTCCATCGGCTCGGTCGACAGCCAGCCGACGTTCTGCTCGTCGAAGCGCCGGCTGCCCCGGTAGAACTGCCTCGGCCGGAACGCCTGCGCCTCCTCCGGATCGAGCTCGCCGGGCGACGCGGGCGGCTTGAGCAGGTCGCCCAGCGTGGGCACCGATCCGTTGTGGAGGTAGGGAGCGCGCGCCCAGATCCCGTCGAGCGGGCCGGCGAGGTACTCGCCCGCCGCCTTGACCGGGCGGAACGCGTCCTTCTCCCAGAGGTGCCGCCGCTCGCCGAACGCGTTGAGCGCGTCGGCGGCCGGCTTCATGAACGCTCTGGAGCGCTCCGTGTCGGTCCCGACGTCGACGCGCTCCATGTAACGGCTGCCCGCGACCTGCGCGACCGTCCGCGTCTGCCGGTCGTAGAGCCCGTGGCACGAGGCGCAGTGCGCGACGAAGAGCGCGCGGCCGCGCGCCACCCGCTCGGGCGGGGGCGCCGTGAACGGGTATTCCGGCGCCGGGAGGTCCCGCTCGAGCCAGCGCCCGATCGCGTCGACGTTCTCCTTGTGGAGCGACAGCGCGACCGCGCCGACGCCGATGGCCGAGCCGCGGTTGCGGGCCATGGAGCTCATGGTGTTGCCGTCGACGTGGTGCCAGGGGCGAACCTCCGCGCGCTGGTTCCACAGCGAGGGGAAGTCGATCTGGGCTGCGGTCCCGTCGTCGGGCGCGCCGAGGACCTCGAACTTGACCGCGTTGAAGGGGTCGATTCGCCCCGGACCGTTGTCGGCCCGGAGGTCCATCCAGGCGCTGACCGCCGCGCGCCCCCGCTGCTTCAGCTCGGCCAGGATGACCCGGTAGACGAGCTGCTCGCGGACGGTGAGCGGGGGGGCGCCTTCCTCGTCGAGCGCGGCGTTGATCTCGTCGATGAGCCGCTCGCCGGTCATGCGCTCGTCCAGGAAGGCGCGCGAGAAGAAGCGCTTGAATCCCTGGAGGTCGGCGGTGTGGTTCGGCATCCCGTCGACGTAGGCGACCTCGCCGTCCGCTCTCAGGTACTCGCCGCGGTGGCACCCCGAGCAGTTGATGGCCACGCGCTTCAGCGCAAAGCTGGTGCGCAGCAGCGGGACGTGCAGGGTGGAGTCGGCGAGGAAGAGCCCGCGGCCCACCGGGCGCGACGTGTAATAGGTGCTGTCGTCGTCGCCGAAGCCGAAGCGCTCGTAGCCGCCGCCCTTGAACTCCTCCGCGAAGATCTTCGGCATGACGCGGAAGATCCAGTAAGGGACTCCCCCGCCGAACTCGGTGCCCGTGGCGCCGTACCGGAAGCACCACGCGAGGTCCTCCTTGCAGTCGCGCTTCCTGCCGGGCACGGGCCGCTCTGCGGGGATGGCTCCTTCCGAGGGGAGATGGAGATCGACCGTGACGGTCGATGCGAGATGGCGAGGTCGGAAGACAAGAACGGTGAGCAGCGCAACAAAGGTGACGAGGGGGATGCCGAAGGCGGCGTGGCTCGTGCCGAGCCAGCCGGCGGCGCCGAGGGTGATTCGCCGGAGCCAGGCGCCGCCCTTACCGGAGCTCCGGGGGGCGACCTCGAGCTCTCCCGGCTGCGGGGGCGCGGTATCGATCACGGTGCGGGACACCCGGTCGTAGTGCCGGAGGGTCCGCGGAGACATGCTGCTCGGAACCATGCGATCGTCGTCGTTGGGCATCGCGGAGCTCTCCTTGGCGGCGCGGGCGAGCCTGGCGTCAGTCCTGCGGGACCGCGCCGGGCCGGTACGCCTCGGCCAGCAGGGGGCGTGGGGGCAGCGGGTTGCACCACGCCGCGGGTCAACCTCGCCCCAAGCACGGGGTGGGCCACGGTGTGCCGGGGCGAAATGCCCGAGTTTTCTGGGGAAAACTGGCGGTGCGAGCGCACGGGGCGTGCGTGCACGCACGCACGCGCCCGCACGCTCTGTGGAGGCCCGGTCCATGGCCGGACGGCACCGCCCTCCTCCGTCGGCCCGCGCTCACGGCCTGCGCCGGCGGAGGCCGGCCGGCGTTCACCTCTTTCGATACGCGCCGGGCGTCGTCCCCGTACGACGCTTGAACGCCGTCGTGAGATGCCCCTGGTTGGAGAAGCCACAGGCCAGGGCGATCTCGGCGATGGACATCCGCTCGTCTCGGAGCATGGTCATCGCCCTTTCGATGCGGCGTGAGAGCACGTACTGATAAGGACTCTGGTGAAAGGCGTGCTTGAACAGGCGCGAGAAATGGTCCGGCGAGTAGCCGACCAGCGCCGCCAGGTCGACGAGCCCGAAGTTCGAGGAAAGCTCGCTGTCCACGAACTTCTCGATCTGGGTGCGCTGGCTGGCCGAGAGGCTCGCGTTGCGCAGCGAGATCTCCGCCTTGGCCCCCGCTCCGTAACGAGCCGTGAGGTAGGAAGCCAGCGCCAGGGAGAGCGACTGCACGTAGACGGCACCGAGGTACTCTTGCCCCACGGCCTGCGCCTGCAGGCGATGAACCAGGTCGACCACGTGGGCGTCGACCAGCCCAAACTGTGGGCCGCGCTCGGGGACCAGAACGGCGGACGGGGACGAACAGAGGGCCAACATGGATGCTTCGGGGAAGTTCACCGACGTACACACCGACGGCCGCCCCCGCCAATCGATGCGTTGAAGCCTGGTCTTCCGCGGCAAGAGGTCCATCATCCCCGAGAGCCGCTCGAACGAATGCTCCCGAACCTCTCCTGAGGTCGGCTCCACGAAGCGAATGTCGATCTGCGAGGGGCCTCCCGCCCAGACCAGGACCGCATCCGACTCGTTGGAGAGGGCCTCGAGCCGGCCGCTTTCGGGCACGTGCCCGATCCGGAGAGGCAGCCCCACCCAGTCCGATCCGGTGAGAGCCAACCCGTACTTCGCTGAAAACTCCGCGGTCATGCTCGGGGTCGCCCCACACCATCGTCGACGTCGAGGAACAACGGGTCAAGCCTTTCTTGCACGAATCTTGCACCGGGCGTGCCCAGCGCGCACCTCTGCTCGCTTGCGTCGCGCGCATTCACGCTCCGCGTCGGGATCCTGAAAACCTACGTCGAGAACTTGAACGACGTATCCGCGGGCGCCGCGTACCGTTCCCCCACTTCCTCGCAGAGGTCGTGCGGGCTGCGTGGCATGGAGCCGAGCGCCCGCCGGACATCTGTTCGAGACACAAAAGTTCACCCTATCGGTCAGCCATGACCGGGAGCTCTGCACCCATGTTGCCCTTGACCTCTTGGCGCCTCGTCCGCCGTGTTGCATCTGGCACCTTCGCCCGCGGGATTCCCCTCGCGAGCCTTCTCTTGAGTGGTTCCCTGGCCTGCTCCAGCGCTCCTGATGGCTCGACCGATGGCTCCGGTGGGTCCGGAGGGGCGTCTTCCGGCGGCGCTCCGACGAGCGGCAGTGGGATCTCGGAAGGCGCCTCGACCACGGGTGGACCGGGCAGCACGACGGGAACCGTAGGCGCGGGTGGGCAGGCGGCCACGGGAGCCACCACGGGGAGCGGGGCGACGGGCACCGGCGGGGAGGGCGCCGGTGGAGACCCCTCCGGCAGCGCGACGTCCAGCAGCTCCGGCGGAAGCGGGGGTTCTCCCGCGACAGGGTTCCAGCCTTGCCCCGAGACGGGCCCCTGCAAGGTCCTGCCCCTCGGGGACTCGATAACCTTTGGTCTCGGCTTCGATGGCGGCTATCGGGTCGAGCTCTTCCGCCTGGCCCGGGCAGACGGCCACGAGATCACCTTCACGGGCACGCAGGCGATGAACGGACCCGCGATGGTCGATGGCGCGCCGTTCCCCCGCAATCACGAGGGGATCAGCGGAGAGACCATCCAGCAGATCGCCAATCGCGTCCCGACCCCGGCGCTCCGAGACGTGCCGCACATCGTGCTGCTCCATGCGGGCACCAATGACATGGTGCGGGAGGCCAACGGCGCCAACACCCGCCTGGGCGCTCTCCTGGACGAGCTGATCGCCGAGGCGCCCGACGCGCTGATCGTGGTGAGCAACATCATCCCTCTGCCGTTCGCCGCAGCCTCGGTCGACGCGTACAACGCCACCATCCCCGGGCTGGTCGAGGAGCGGGCCAGCGCGGGCGCGCACATCATCTTCGCCGATCAGTTCACGGGTTTCCCCACGTCCGAGCTCGGCGACCAGGTCCACCCCAATCAGGCGGGTTACGCCCGGATGGCGGGCGTCTGGTACGACGCGATCGCCGACTACCTGAGGTGAGCCGGCCCGGGGCCGGAGCTCCACCGTCAGGGGTGGGCTCCGGCCTGCGATCGACGCCCGAGCCGGGTATCTGCGGGTTCGCCGGACGCGTCACGGGCGTCCGTACACTCGCTGTCCGTGCACCACCACGGCGCGCGCCTCGCGCTCGGCGTCTTGCGCCCTGATGGCCTCGCGCTTGTCGTAGATCTTCTTCCCCCTCGCCAGCGCGATCTCGACCTTGGCCAGACCGCTCTTGAAGTAGAGCCGGGTAGCGACGGCGGTCATCCCCTCACGGGCGATCGACAGGTCGATGCGCTGGATCTCGCGCCGGTGAAGGAGGAGCTTGCGCGCGCCCTTCGGCAGGTGGCCGAAGGCTGCACCGGCCATCTCGGCGATGCTCACGCCTTGCAAGAACACCTCGCCCCGAGAGACCGTGCAGAACGAGTCGGTCAGGTCGGCCTTGCCGGCGCGAAGCATCTTCACCTCGCTGCCCTTGAGGACGATCCCCGCCTCGAACCGGTCGCCGAGATCGTAGTTGAAGCTCGCGCGCTTGTTGCGCGCGATGAGCGTCTCGCCCGGCCTGGCCTTCTCCTTCGGCACGAGGGGGATCTTAAACCACTGAAGGCGCGCGCGCCATGGCCGCATCGAGCGCGCTCGGCGGGCAGATCGCGTCGCTCGAAGACCCGCCTGTCCCACGTGAGATCGAGGGTGCTGTTGGTCTCGAGGGTGCCGAGCTCCTCGGTGTCGCAATCCACCGTCAGAGCATGCGACACCGTGGATTCACGGAGCGCACGAGCTGGTCGGCGTCGCCGCTGATCTGAAGGACGGCGGCGCCCACGGGGCACTTGACCGTATACGCTGTGCTATGGGCGTTGCCGAGGCCAGGGACGGTGTTGGTGGTACCGTCGCCCATCTTCCACGCTTCGATCGTCTGACACAGCAGCTCGATCCGGTACACCAGGGTGTCGACCCAGATGTTGATCCCGACCAGGACCTGGCTCGCAGGGCAGATCGCGCTGCCCGGCGAGCCGCCGTTGCCGCCGGCGGTCACCGTCTGGAAGGCGGTGCCCAGGGTACCGTCGCCGGCGAGGGGCGCGCAGATCAGGCCAATACTGTCGATCGAGCCGCCGCTCCGCCCGTGGACGCCGACGGCCACGTTGCTGCCCCCACAGGAGACCTCGTAAGAGATGTCGACGGCCGCGCCGCCCGCGCCGCCCATGCCCCCAGCGCCGCCCGTGCCGCCCATGCCCCCAGCGCCGTCCGTGCCCCCAGCGCCGCCCGTGCCGTCAGCGCCGCCCGTGCCGCCAGCACCGCCCGTGCCGCCGCTCCCCGCGTCGCCGCCGGCGGTACCACCGCCGCTGCCGGCTGTGCCGCCGCCCGTCGTGCCGGCGGTGCCCGAGAAGTCGAGCTCGTCGACCCCCGAGATCGCGTTGCATGCCGCGCTCCCGCACACGAGGGCGAGCGCCGCGGCCATCACCGTCGCGAGAGTCTCTGTCGTCCGGACTGCTGCGTGCTCTCTCATTAGAAGCTTCCGTGGCGGATGATCTGGCCGGGCCCAAAGCTCGCCTGGAGGGCTGGCGCGGCCCATTTCCAGGTGCCGCAGCGCTGCGGCGGCGCCCCCGCAAGAGGCCGAGCGTCGGAAGCGCGGGGTGGATTCAATCATGGTGGGTCGGGTCGGCGGCATGAGGTCTCCGCTTCGGGGATCGAGGTCTCGGTGCGGTCGGTGGTTGACCATACCTGTGAGGGTGGCCGGAAGGAACCTGATCCGAGAACCCGCGCTGCCCGCGCCGCGCTGGCCGAGGTCAGCCCCTGGCCCTCGGGCACATGGCGCGTCGGCGACGTCGCGCGCCATGCGCTTGACAACCCAGCGACGCGCGTTCATACCTGACGCCGCGGGCCGACAGTGCTCGGTTTTCGTAACTAGAACGGTCCTAAGGTATCGACCCTCGGGCGACCGAGGTGAGAGAGCGGTCGCTCCTCTCCCCGAGAGAAGCGCTGCGTTCCCGCTGCCGTCTCTTCGAGCTTCGGTTCGGAGAGCGGTGAGAGAGGCTACCGAGCACGCCACCTTGTCCGCGCTCTGTTTCATCACCGCGCGCAGCGCGCGTCCAGGGCCGGAGGCGCCTGCGCAGCGGGGCGGAGCCCCTGCAGGCGCGCGAGCACGGTGCCACCGCCGCCAGGCGACGGCGGAGGGTCAGACGTCCGAGTCAGGTGGGCCCGAATGGCCCTTCTGAGCGGCTCCGCCTGCTCCGGATAGAAACCGCGATGAGTCTGCGGGTCCGAGGGCCTGCCGCGGTGTTAAGCGACATTCTCCTCCGCGCCGGGCGCCTTGTACACCTCTCCACCAGCCGCGGTAGCCGCGTGTTGGGCGACCGACCCCAGCTCGCCGATACGCGAATTGTCCAGGACGAGCAACCCGCGCGGCGCGTACATGGCGACCAGCGAGTGCGTGTCTGCCTGGACGACATTCACCTTATCTCGATAGCTACCCAAAACGGTCCCGGACCATTCCCGACTCGGTGACCTGGTCGGGCCTGCTGGGCTTCTCACCATGGATGTACTTCTCGATGGCCTTCTTCAGCTCAGCCCTGCGGCAGCGCCACTGCGACTTCTTGGACATACGTGCTCCATCGAGAGACTCGAACAGATCTGGCAGCTTGGCGTTGTTTACCTCCTCGGGCTGACCGACATCACAGTCCTCGCCATGAAACGCTAAAACGTCATTGTAGACGCCATCCGCGGTGTCATCGGTGCCACCGGTGCCATCGCTGCCACCACTCCCCGTCTGCCCACCCGCGGCGGGGCTCCCCTCGCCGCCACTGCCCCCCGGAGTCTCGCCCGCGCCGCCGCCTCCTCCGCCCGCTCGGTCGCCTTGCGGTGCCGGAGCGCCTCCAGCCAGGCCGACGCCGAGCTCAGTAGTGCCGCGGTCGGGCTCGTCTGCCACGGAGGCAAGTCCGAGCCGCCCGCCCCGGCGTGCAGCGCCGCCGCCTCGTCGAAGCTCCCCTCGATCTTGTATTGGCAGCTTTTCGCAGGCTCACCGTACCGGCGGCGGTTGCGCGAACGCGTCTGCGGCCTGGCCGGAGCGAGCCTGAGGGCTGGCCCTGAACCGGCACCAGGAACACCCCAGGGCCGCTTTGCCTATCGAAGTCTTTGCCAGCCGTGATCACTATGGCGACTTCCGGGAATAAGAACGGATAGCCAAGGAGGAGATGTGCGTTCAGCTTCACTTCAAACTTTCGCTCTCATCGTGGGATTCGTTGCGGTGGGCTGCTCGGGGTCGGATGATCTATCCGGGGAAGCCGGGTCGGGTGGCGGCTCGGCTGGGCCGGGCGGCACGACCACGAGCGGCGTGACAACGGGTGGCAGCACCGGCACTGCTGGGGGCGCGAGCGGGTCGACCGGCGTGACAACGGGCAGCACGAGCTCGGGCGGACCGGCGACGACCGGGACCGGGGGCTCGGACGCGACCGTGGGCTCGGGAGGAACCGGAGGCTCGGAGGGACCCACGACCACGACCACGACCACGACCACGACCACGACCACGACCTCGGCCTCGACCGGCGGCACGCCGGGCCCGTGCACCGAGCCCGACAAGGAGGTGTGCAGCGATGGTATTGGCATGCATTGCGGCCTCACCTACGAGTACTGGAAGGACCGAGGGGAGGGATGCCTGACCAACACGGCTGACGGCTTCAGCGTGAACTGGAACAACATCAACAACCTGCTGGGCCGCAAAGGCGTGAGGCCGGGCGGGAAGGACCATATCGTCACCTACGAGGCCGACTACCGCCCGAACGGCAATTCGTACCTGGGTGTCTACGGGTGGACAAGGAGCCCGCTCATCGAGTACTACATCATCGATAGCTGGGGCAACTGGCGTCCGCCGGGCGGCGAAGGGTTCGTGGGCACCGTCAACAGCGACGGAGGCACCTATGACATCTACAAGACCCAGCGCGTCAACCAGCCGTCCATCGATGGCACCGCGACGTTCTATCAGTTCTGGAGCGTCCGCAAGGAGAAGCGCACGAGCGGAACCATCACCGTCGCCAACCACTTCGACGCCTGGGAGCGCCAGGGGCTGACCCTGGGGACCTTCTATGAGGTCTCGCTGGTCGTGGAAGGATACCAGAGCAGCGGTAGCGCTGACGTGAAGGTCTCGATCGAGTGAGCGCTGGGCCTTGAGCATCGATTGGTCCAGCGACTAGAAGACAAGACGTGAGCGTTCGCGGGCTGGGAGGGGCTCTGAATCGCCGGCGCCCAGGGGTCACGAGCGGCGCCTTCCCGCAAGTTCAGGTGGCAGGTCACGGTGTCCGTCGGCGTGCAGCGAGCAGCGGCACGACCGGCGGCACCGGCGACCTGATGGTCGTGGAGTCGACGCTTCTCCTTAATCCCCTCGGCTCATCCGAAGTCGGCCACGATCTTCTCGCAACAATTTTTGACCCGCTTATCTGCTCGGAAGCCACCTGCCATGCAGCGCGACCAGCCGTTGGCCGACGCCCCGTCGGGGTCTCGTCCAACAAATGCGCGGGAGCATGCGCCCGGCATCCAGCGGTCACCAGGAGCACCATGCGAACCAACGATCAGGCACGCCTGTCTACCATGTCATTCGGCAAGATCTCGCAACGCACGCTCGGCTTCCTCTCGTGCGCCACGGCCCTCCTGCTGGGAGCCTGCAGCGGCGGCGATCCTGACGCCGGGGGCGCCGGCGGGACTCCGGACATGGGCACCCCGGGATCAGGGGGAGCCGGCCCCACCGCCTCCGTCACCAGCGGCGGCGCCCCGTCCACCTCCACCGCGACCACGGGCTCCTCGTCCACCGGAAATGCCGCAGGCGGCACCGGCGGGTCGAGCGGAACGGGCGACGTACACCCGAAAGATCATTGCGTGGACGGCTTCGATCCTCACCCCAGCGACGCGATGATGAAGGACGGTCCGGCGGAGTTCGCCAAGAACGGCCAGATCGATCTCACCGTTCAGCCGGAGGTCATCGCCTGGATGGAACAGAACGAATGGCAAGCCGCCCACTTCGAGTGGCACAGCATCCGGCGCTGCGGTGGCGGCGGGTTCGGCGGGATGAGCAGGGTCAACATCTGCAACTCGTCCGTCCCGGTCCCGTCGGACCAGGAGTGTAAGACCACGGGCGACGGCTTCCAGTTCCTCGCCATGCACCGGCACATGATCCAGTCGCTGAAGCAGCTCTGGCCGAATCACGCGGAGCAGTTCGACGGTTTCAAGAAGTTCCCCACGACGGCGGAGGAGCTGCCCCAGCAGTGGAGGGCGGACTTCCGGCCCTGGAGCGCCACGACGCTCGCCAACGCCAAGATCGCCGACGAGATCGACAAGCCGGAGAACCTGAGCCGCTTCCCGGACGAAGGCGCGCTGGGTATGTGGCTTCAGTGCTTCGCCGGCCAGGCCATCCCCGGTTCATCGTTGACGGCCAGCGGCCTGCACGGGGATCTCCATTTCAAATGGGTGCGCTCCAACAACACCGACCACGGCCTCGGCAACCAGTTCACGAACATCGACAACTACATGTTCTGGAAGCTGCACGGCTGGATCGACAACGTCTGGGAGAAGTACCGCGTCGCCAAGGGCTTGTCGCCCACCGACCAGGAGCTGAAGGACGCCGTGGCGGCCCAGTGCTACGAGATGGACGCGATCGCTCGGGTGATCAATCCTGAGTTGACTCCGGATCCGGTGGATCCGCTCCCCACCGAGTCCGGCGTGTTCCACACCACGGTCCGTCCGATCTTCGAGAGCGCGATCCACAAGTGCAGCGGTTGCCACGCTGCGCCGTCGACCGGTCCGCAGGCAGGTCTGTCGCTCGGCGGCGAGATCAGCTCGGCGGACATCGTCGCGGGCCTCGTCAACAAGCCGTCCAGGGGCGGTGGTCAGTTCAAGCTCGTGGTGCCGGGAGATCCGGAGCAGAGCTGGCTCTACCGCAAGGCCGCAGGGACGGCAGCGGCCGCGGGATGCAGGCCCTCCGCCAGCGCCAGCTGCAACACGGGCGTCATGCCGCAGTCCGCGGACGGCAAGCCGACGCTGACGAACGCTGAGCTCGCGGCCCTCCGCCAGTGGATCCAGGACGGCGCGCCCGCGCCGACGCCGTAGACTCGCCCTGATCCGCCTCGCCCACGGCCCGCTCGCCCCTGCTCGCGAGCGGCGCGTGGCGAGCGCCTCGCGCAACCCAGATCGATCACGCCGCGATGCGATCGACCATCTCTGCAACGCGGCGCCCGCTTGCTCGATCGTCCATGTGAGATCCGTCTGCAGTGACGTGGGTCTTCGACCCGTCCCTTCCCTGGCACGGAGTCGGGCAGGATGCTGACGCAGATCGAGTGAGGCGTGGAGCTGAACGAGCGGGAGCTCGGTCGCTGGACAACCCCGGCGCGTCCGCCCCCAGGACCCTTCGGGTCGAGGGGACGGGCGCCGTGTTCAGGCTGGTGTATCGGGGAAGCTCGGCCGACGTGGATGATCTGGGTCAGGAGGCGCTCCTGATCGCCAGCATCGGCCCGGGGGGGAAGCAGGCCGTCCGTCGGTGGGGCAGGATCTCCTGCCCACCGACGAGGCTCAAGACCCAGGACTCACCTGATGGACACGTTCACATCAGCAGACCCGCTGCTCTGGTACCCTTCCACGACCATCGAGACCTCGTACAGGTTCCCCAGGTTCATCCCCGCGCGCGCCCACGCATCGAAGTGGTTGCCGACGGTGATGGTTCCGCTCGTGCGCTTCGACGTACGGACGCTCCAGTACTGATAGAACGTCGCGTTGCCATCGATGGAAGGCTGGTTGACGCGCTGGGTCCGGTAGATGTCGTAGGTGCCTCCATCACTGGTGACGGAGCCCATGCGACCCTCACCGCCCGGCGGACGCCAGTTGCCCCAGCTATCGATGATGTAGTACTCCACGAGCGGGCTCCTTGTCCACCCGTAGACACCCAGGTACGAATTGCCGTTCGGCCGGTAGTCGGCATCGTAGGTCACGATCGAGTTCTTCGACCCGGGCCTCACGCCCTTGCGACCCAGCAGGTTGTTGATGTTGTTCCACTCGACGTTGAAGCCGTCGGCCGTGTTGGTCTGGCAGCCGGTCCCGGAGTCCTTCCAGTATTCGAAGGTCAGGCCGCAGTGGGTACCCGTCTGGTTGGCGCAGACCCTCTGATCGGCAGCCGTGCACGTGCTACCGCCGCCGCCAGCCCCGCCGCCGCCGCCAGCCCCGCCGCCGCCGCCCGCGCCGCCCGCGCCGCCGCCCGTCCCCGAGCTGCTGCTCGACGACACGCTCGAGCTGCTGCTCGACGACACGCTCGAGCTGCTGCTCGAGGTGCTGCTCGAGGAGGAGGAGGAGGAGCCCGAGGCGCCGGTGCCGCTGACCGACGCGATCGAAGGCCGCCCGGAGCCGCTGCCGCAGAAGCCCCACTCCGTCGTCTGACCCGCAGCCAGCGTTCCGTTGAAGGCCACGTTTCTGGCAGTGAACTGCCCGCTCCCCGGCGTGACGTTCACGTTCCACGGCGTGCTGTTCGTCGAGCCGTTGAGCGCGACGGTCACGCTCCAGCCGGTGACGGCCCTGAGGCCCTTGACCTTCACGCTCGCGCAGTAGCCGCTTCCCCAATCCGACTGGATTGCGAGCGCCGCGTCCACCGAGCCGTCCGCGCTAGCCACGCCGGCGCTGAGATCACCGAATTCGTCATCCTCGATGGGCGCATCCTCGATGGGCATGACGTTGCACGCGAGCACACCGATCGCGACCGAAGCCGACATGTAGCCAAGCAGGCGATTGAAGCTCATTAAGATTCTCCAGGATAGGGTCAGTCGAACCGCAGGCAGATTCTCGATACAGCGTTGCAAACAAGCGAGGCACCCTGCGAGCTCCACCGATCCATGGTTAGAGTTCAAGATTCCCGACAACCGTGCTCTTCGTCACGGCTGTATCCACGGGCGTTTGCCGACCATATGCCTGGCGTACACCACGATGTTCGGAAGAATACTCACATGTGGACACCCGTGCGACGGGGGCCTACATCAGAGAAAGTAAGCGCAATCTGGACGCGCAGCCGCGAGAAGCAAGTTATCAGGAACATTCCTCCCGGCAATGTCGGTCGTTGTGCGTCCATCGACCGACTCCGGCGACCGGGCGAAGATACTCCGGACCGCCGAGGGGGATAGAGTATTCATACAAATGCCAGACGAAAGTCAAGACTCTTTTCTAACTCCAGATCGTTTCGCCGTGCAGTCACGTTGCGCGCGTTGGCTCGGACATGGAACCTTGTGAGATTCGTTCACTCTCCTGGAAAAGCAACGATGTCTCGATAATCCGTTCAGGCACCGACGAGGGGATCGTCAGGGCCCTCTTCAGGCCGCTCCCGCGAGCGCTCGTCGCGTTCGACGCGACGTCGCCTCCTCGGTACGGGGCGGTCTTCCGCACATCGCCCGGCCTCTTGCCGATCGAGGTCATCCGGTCTTGCGGTGAAACTCCACGCAGAACCGCACCGGACCGTCGGGGTTGACCTGATGCAGCGCCTCGGCGCGACGACCCCGGGCCGCTCCGGATCGAGCAGCACCTCTCGACCGTCGAGCTCGTCGATGCGATGGCGGAGCCGCTCGGAGACAATGTGGTTCACGCGCCACACACCGGGGCTGGTGGGGTCGCTCATCGCAGGCCGCTCGGGATCGAGCCCCCGTCGAACTCTACCGTTCGCCTCATGCGACCAGCCCGTCGGGCGCCGGATAGGCGTGCTGGTGGGAGGACACGCAGCGGGGCTCGCGGCCGCCATCGACGTGGAACCGGCCGTTGCGACTTGAAAGGCGAGGCCGCCTGGGGGCAGCATCGGGCACATGGATCCTGTCGAGTTCGTCGATGTCGCGACCGCGAAGGCGGCCCGCGGCGTCCGCATGGTCGCGTCGGGGGTGGTTCCGAGCCCGTGGTCGGAGGCCGCGAAGGGGATGTTCCGGCTTCAGGGCGTGCCGGTGCGTGTGGTGCGGTTCTCGCGGGACGACGCGGAGCTCGCGGCGTGGATGCGCGCCGACAACGTGCCCGTCGTCTTCCACGACGACGAGCCCCCGCGCGCCCACTGGGCCGCGATCACGACCCTCGCCGCCCGCCTCGGCCCGCCGGGCGCCCTGCTGCCCGACGACCTCGATCACCGCGTCCGCACCGTCGGCCTGCTCCACGAGATCGCGGGCGAGGAGGGCCTCGGCTGGAACGCGCGCCTGTTCATGGTGCACGCGTCCCTCACGAGCGGGGGCGAGCGCGGCTTTCCGCTGCCCGTCGCGCGCTACCTCGCGGCGCGCTACGGCTACTCTCCCGCGATCGACCTCGACCGCGTGCGCGCCCGCGTCGTGACCACGCTCTCCGCCCTGGCCACCCGCCTCGACGGGGGCCGCGACTACCTCGACGGCGACCGACCGAACGCGCTCGACGTCTACGCCGCCACCTTCCTGACCCCGCTCTGCCCGATCCCGGAGAGCGACTGTCCCCGCCTGCCGCCGTTGCTCCGCCAGGCCTTCGGGGCCGCGCGCGAGGCGATCGGCGACGCGGTGCCGCGCGCGCTCGTCGAGCACCGGAGCCGGATGTACGAGCGCCACCTCGGCTGGCCGATCGAGATCTGATGGCGAGTCTGACGAGCCCGGGCGCAGCAGGATGCAGTGCAGGAGCAACGTTCAGGGGGAAGTCCGCCAGGCCGTGATCCCGGCGCGGCGAGCGCGGCCGCCTCACGCGTGCGCCACCCTGCACAAAAACTCCACGCGCGGCTCCACCAAGCTCCACGAGCGGCTCATGCCGGTCACCCGTCGTGTGAGCTAGGTTGAAGGCCTCACCCATGCACGGAGGCGAGGTCATGGCGGGAACGACGGACAACGGAGGCGGACGGCGCGGAAGCCCTCGGCGGATGGCGCTCTGGGGCGCTGCAGCGCTCGTCCTGCTGCTGCCCTTGGTCGCGATGCAGTTCACCGAAGAGGTGGCCTGGGGCCCGGCGGATTTCGCCATCTTCGGCGCGATGCTGGCCGGCGCTTGCGGCACCTACGAGCTGGCGGCCAGGGCGACGGGCAACAAGGCGTACCGGGCCGCCGTCGGCGTTGCGGTCGCGACAGCGTTCCTCCTCGTCTGGATGAACCTCGCCGTCGGCATCCTCGGGAGTGAGGAGAACCCCGCCAACTTGATGTTTGGCGGAGTGCTCGCCGTCGGGATCATCGGGGCCTTCATCGCGCGTTTCCAGCCACAAGGGATGGAACGCGCGCTGGTCGTGACGGCGCTCGCTCAGGCGCTGGTCGCCGCGATCGCCCTGATCGCCGGATCGGGCAACGCCTTGATACTGACAGGGTTCTTCGTCGCGCTGTGGCTCACGTCGGCCCGACTGTTCCGGCGAGCGGCGCGGGAGCACGCCCACGCGGTCGCAGCGCCGTAGGTTGACCCGCGCCGTCGCCCACGCCGTCGCGCTCGGCGAGCCGTCCCCCGAAGAAGGCGATCGGTGAGGCCGCCGCCGGTCGGGAGTCCCCTCCCGGGCGCCGGCCTGTGCTCCCGGCGGCGTGGTGAACGAGACCCCTCGGGCCTCGTGCGGCCCCGTCAGCCCGCGCTCTTCGGCGCCTCCGGGGCATCGACGCGGGTCCACGTCTCGCCGTCGAAGCGCGCGATGTCCGTGGGGCCGACGCACCAGAGGACGCCGCCGGCCTGTTCGATCGTGTGGATATAGCGCAGCTCCGGCTCGAGGCGCGTGCGCACCCGCGCGGCGCGCCGGCGCTCGAGGTCGTAGCGGAAGAGGCCGAAGTTCGACCCGAGATAGAGGGTCTCCTGGTACATGGCGACGGCGTGGAAGAGGTGCGGGCTCCTCTCCTTCGACACGCTCCGGAAGCCGTCGCGGTGATTGCCGACGAGCAGCGCGCCCTCGTGCCCACACACCCAGACGCGCTGCGCGCTCTCGACGTGAACCGCGTTGAGCCCGCCGATCGGAGGCACCTCGAGGCGGCGCCACCGCGGGCCGCCCAGGTGATACAGGCTCCCTTCGAGCCCGAGCGGGCCGAGCTGCTGGGCAGCCAGGTAGATGTCGTCCTCCGCCGCCCCCTGGAGGTCGATGGGCCTCACGAGGTCCTTGAAGTCCACGCCGGGAGCCTGGAGGAGGCCCGCATCCGCGTGCGCCCACCGGCCGGGACCGAGCCTCCGGTACACCTGCCCCGCGCTCCCGCAGGCGAACAGGCGGTCGCCGACGCGGCGCAGCGCGGTGAGGAATCCGTATCCCTTCGACGTGGGCCGGTAGAGCCCGGCCTCCGGGATCTGCTCGATCATCACGCCCCGCGCGGACCAGAGCTCGACCTCGCCGTCCAGGGAGAGCGCGAGCAGCGTGCTCTCTTCCCCCGGCGCCGCGTGCTTCGCCAGCCCGACCGTGAAGAAGCCGGCGTCGTGCGCCGTCCACGGCGGGGCGCCGCCCTCGTCGTACAGGAAGAGCCTTGTATGCGGGGTATAATCCCCCGGCGTGGCGAAGGTCGCCGAGAGATAGAGGCTGGAGGCGCTCAGGGCGATCGCGCCCGTGATCGTCATCGGGGTGCCGCCGGGCTCGTCCGGCATGGCTCGGGGATCCGCGCCGCTCGGGTTCATCGGATCTTGACTCGCTGGGTGGTGTCGATCCCCTGGAACGCCCTGCCCACCTCGCGGATGATCTGGGCAGTACACTCCGGCTTGTACGCGACGGTCACGCGGAGCGACGATCCGATCACCTCGGAGAGCGGGAGGGTGCCGTCGGTCGACTCGCCGGCGGCGACCTTGGTGTTGAGGATGTTGTTCAGGTCCGCGTGGATGGCGTTGTGCAACGTGCCCTTGATGAAGGCGTTCCCGGGGATGCAGATGGCGGCGCCGTCGTCCTCGGAGATGATCCGGTACGCGGAGCCGTTGCGCGTGCCCGATCGCACGAACTCGTCGGGGACGATGTGGTGCGACTGGGAGCCCTCGCCCGGCAGCAGCTTGCAGATCCTCTTGAGATCGCCGTGCCGCCCCACGAGGCACGGGGGGCGCCTGACCTGGACGTTGCTGTCGAGCCTCGGGGTCGCGCGGAGGTTGAGGCCCATGTCCAGGCCCAGGAAGGGCGTGCGCATCGGCCGCTGGTACGGATCGGTGAGCGCGTCCTCGGTGAGGGCCTGGGTCCGCGAGATGCCGACAAGGCCGATCGCGCCGGCGAGCAAGCCCCACACCCCCGCCCCGGCGGCCGCTCCGCCGGCCGCCGGGCCGAGGGTGGACAGGGCGCCCGGCGCTGCCCTCTTGGCGGCCTCCTCCGCCGCCTTCCTGGCGGCCTCCGCCGCGAGCTGCCGGGCGAGCTCCTCGTCGAGCAGGGCCACCTGCGTGCCCTCTCTCTGCGTCGTGTAGACGCGCCCGAGCGCGTTGGCGGGTGGGTTGCCGTCACCAGGGGTCTCGCCTCGAACGGCGGCGTCGATCTGCGCGCTGGGAGGGAGGGCCACTGCGTCAGGCCTTCACGTTCATCCAGCAGCGATCGCCCCTGCGCACGATGCGCCGGCCGTCGGCGCGGACGTTCGTCGACGCCTCGTGCGCCCACACCTTGCCCTTGTTCACGCCCGACTTCACGCCGCCGCCGGTGCCGGGCTCGTCGCCCTGGACCGTCGGCGCCAGGCTGTGATCGTAGACGTAGCCGGGCTTTCCGTTGAGGTTCACGTTCTCGATGCACTTCATGCTGCCGTCGAAGCTGGCGTAGAGCATGTACGGGACCGGCACCATCGCGCCGCCCACCGGCGTCAAGCACACGTCCGGGGCCATGGTGACCGCGTAGAAGCTGCTGTCCTTTCGAGCTCCGATAGGCATGTTCTCTCTCCGTGCCTCGGCTAGGCCGCGCCCGCCTGTTTCATGTACCCGAGCGCCAGGAGGCTCGTGCCCTCGACCTCGAGCGACGCCGGGATGCGCGCGCGCCACACGAGCGACAGGCGCATCTGCTCGAGGTCGACGATGACCGTGTCGATGGGCACGGCGGCGAAGCTCACCGCGTCGTCCTTGCCGGTGAGCCGGACGACCACGGCGGCCTCGGGCACGTGAAAGCGGCAGGCCGTGCCCGCGGTCTCGGGCGCCACGCCCGGCGCGCTCCGCGGCAGCAGATTCCACAGCTCCGCGAGCTCGCCGCCGAACAGGTAGTCGCACTGCATGTCGGGGTGCGCGCCGTTCCAGTAGGCCATGTCGAAGTCGGGCGGCATGTACGGCCAGCGCTCGGCGAGCCAGCGATCATCGAAGGTGCCGGCCAGCTTCAACCGCGGCTGCCACGGCCTGGCGATGACGCCTACCCCGCGCGGCGACAGCTCCGGCACCTCGCCGGCGCGCACCTCGCCCGCCACCATCCGCGCGAAGATCTCCGCCGTGATCCCGGCGCCGGGCGCCTCGATCTGCGGGGCCGGCCAGCGCTTCACCTCGGCCGCGTCGGCGTACCAGCCCTCGAGGAAGCCGACGCCGAACGGATTGTGCGCGCAGGTCGCGTGCGCCACCGGGGCCGCGCCCGCCTCCGGGTGCGCCCGGCGCGCCTCCTCGCTCAGCCGGTGCGCGTCGCCGACCCGCTTCGCGGCGTCGTCGTCGGCGTACACCTTGAGCTGGCCGCCGAAGGCGTGCTCGTAGCGCAGCGGCAGGGCCTCGAAGGGCTCCGGATCCGTCAGCGCCCATCCATCGTCCTTGCGCTCGAACGCGCGCGCCCCGCGGACGGCGAGGTGATGATCCAGCAGCGTGCCGGCTCCCGCCAGGTTGGGTATCTCGGCCAGGCGCCGGACGCGGACGCGCACGTCCACGCGCGCCACGGCCTCGCCGGCCGGAGCGTGCGCCGAGCCGATCACGATGACGTCGCACCTCGGCTTGCTCTGCGCGAGATCGCTCTCGAACTTGACGCTGCTGCCGTTGATCTCGCCGTGATACACGTCCGAGAACACGAGCTCACCCTCGGTGATGGCGGCGACGTGGGTGATCCTCGCGCCGTCGCTCTCGCCCGCCTCCGGCGCGGCGCGCAGCTCGTAGCTGCCCCGCGCGACGACGACGTGCGACTCGTCGCCCCAGGAGTCGACGATGGCGTACTCCAGCGCAGGAAACGGAGTGCGGTTCTCGAGTTCCATCGCGGCCGCGGCAGGATACCCGGCGGCTTCGGAGCGGAGCAAGCCGCTCGCCCGCTTTCCCCTCCGGCAGCGGCCCCGCCGCTGCGGTCTCTCTACCTTCCTGCGCTCAGCGCGCCTGCGCGGCGGCGGCCTGCCCGCCGGCCGCCCGGCGCAGCGCGAACCGGTTCTCCGGCCGGGGGAGCCCGTAGTGGTCCCGCAGCGTCGTGCCCTCGTATTCGGCGCGGAACAGGCCGCGCCGCCGCAGGGCGTCCGAGGTGCCTGTAGTGCGCCACGTCCTACGTGCCGAGGTGCCTGTAGTGCGCCACGTCCCACGTGCCGGTCAGGTTGCTCTCCGGGAACCGCCACGCCGACTCGTGGTGTCCTATCGTCATCAGGAAGGCATCGAGGTGCAGCTTGCCGGGTCGGCGTGAGGCGGTCACGGGAGACTCCTTGTCCATCGAGCTCGCGGGTACGTGCGGGGTGGGAGCCGCGGCAGGCGCGACGCCATGAACGGCGGATTGCGAGCGCGGGGCGAGGAGCAACTCCCGTACCGCAGCCCGGTCCGGAGCCTGTGTGGCGGCTCGCCGCGTTCGCGCGGCGGCGCTCAGGCGGCGCCGGGCCGAGACGGGACCGGAGCGCTGCTGTCGCGCTGCTGCTCCAGCAGCACGCCATGGGGATCCGCTGCTCCGGCGCGCGCAGGAGGCGCGTCCGTCGCGCGGGTCGGCCGAGACGGTGGCTCCGTGATCCCTCCCGCGGAGAGCGTGGCCTCCTGACGCCGACCTGCGATGAGCGCGAGGCTCACCCCGAGCAGGTGCGCCGATCCGCGGGCGCCGCGTCGGTGAGCTCGTGTTCGGGCTCGACGACCTCGACGTCGAGCGCCGGGGGCGCGGTCTTGCGGGCGCCCTTCTCGGCGTCGGCCATGCGCCTCCCGTCCTCGGGCGCCTCCACCCAGGGGCGGGTGAAGCGCTCGGGGCGCACCAGCGGCATGGACGGTCGCGGCCCCGCGGTCGCCTGGCGCGCCTCCTCGGCCGCGATCTCCAGCAGGCTCTCGCGGCTGATGCTCACCAGATCGAAGCGCAGCGCCTCGGGCATCGATCCGGGGCGCGCCGGCTGCGGCAGCTCGGCCTCGATCGCCGCCAGGCTCTCGTGGCCCACCGGGGCCGCGCCGAGCCGGATCTCGGGCAGCGACGGCGGCGCGTCGCCGAGCTCCCGTGGTGCGCCCGCGGGCGGCGGGGGCGCGTCGCGGAGCAGCACCGGGCGCGCCAGCGAGCGGGGCGGCCCGCCGTTGGCGAGGAGGATCAGGCCCGCGACGGCGCTGCGCCTGTGGGCCGGCGGCGACGGCGGCGCGGCGCGCCCGGAGGGGGGCGGCTCGCAGCCGGCCGCGACAGCGCAGGTCGACGGCGGCGGCTCGCGGACCTCGGCGCCCGGGCGGCGCGCCTGGGAAGCCGCCGCCTCCCCGCGCGGGCGCGAGCGGGTGCGCCGGTGCCCCGCGCGGGCCGGTCGCGGCTCCGCCGGGGCGCCCTCCTCGATGGAGCGCAGGCCGCGCTCGAGCGCGGGCAGCACGCCCTGCCGGTCCGCCCACGTGGGCATGACCACGCAGAGGATCGCCTCGGCGGCCACACCGAAGTACACGTCGATGGGCGCCGCGCCCCCGTACGGGACCAGCTCCTCGCGCGGCAGCTCCACATGCCCGAGCCGGCCGCGATCCCCGAGGCGCAGCGCGGCCTCGACGATCCGGCTGCGGCCCTCCTCGGGCATGTCGCCCGGCGCTCGGCGGGTGACGAGCCGCCCTCGCCGGGTGATCACGAACGCGAAGTCTGCCCCCGCGGCCACGTGGGTTCGATCCGAGATCGCGTCGAGGTCCGCCACGCTTGCATCGTACACGATCCAGGGCGAAGGCGTCCGTTATCGTGCATGTCGGGGCCAATCCCACCCCGCAAGAGAG
Organism: Sorangium sp. So ce406; assembly: GCF_051474675.1. Taxonomy (NCBI): domain Bacteria; kingdom Pseudomonadati; phylum Myxococcota; order Polyangiales; family Polyangiaceae; genus Sorangium; species Sorangium sp. So ce406. The sequence continues at coordinate 6,902,264 of NZ_CP150340.1, forward strand.
GTTGCCGCGCGGAGCTGAGGCGCCCTCGACGGCCGGGACCTCGCCCCCTCGCCGCAGGCTAGAGCGCCGATCAGCTTGAAACACCCAGGAATGAAGAGATTTGAACCACAGAGGCACAGAGGACACAGAGGAAGAATCGAAGATAAACAATCTTTCTTTTCTCTTCCTCTGTGCCCTCTGTGCCTCTGTGGTTCGTTTTCTCGGGATTTCAACCCGTTTGTCGCTCTAGAGCAGCCCTGCTCTGGCGATGTTCATTTCGTGCCTCTTGCACATCGCAGTCCAGAGCTCATGCTCGGTCGGGCTGTCTTCGATGAGCTGCTCGGCGTCTTGAATGCCCCCCTGTATCGGCCTCTCCGTCCTTCTCCAGGGGGGCATCGTGTTCACCTCGGTGGTGACAAGAACGACGCTCAAGATCCTGGGGGGCCACCGGGGGTCCGAGGCGAAAAGGGCACCAGACCCGGGGGCCACGGGGGGTCCGAGGCGAAAAGGGCAACCGTGAAGCGGATCAGGGCAACCGTGAAGCGGATCAGGGCAACCGTGAAGCGGATCAGGGCAACCGTGAAGCGGATCAGGGCAACCGTGAAGCGGATCAGGGCATGACGGCCGGCTTGGCCCTCAGCGTCGCTTCACGCACGCCGGGCACGCGATGGAGAGACATCGAACCACCTCAGTGTCGATTCAAATGACTGGCGCGCCCGGCCGCGGAGCGGTACGTTGGCTCGCACGGGTGCGCAGGGGCGCCCTTCCCGCCGGAAAGAAGCCTTTCACCCTGCACGCGACGATCGCGGGTCACCTCGCAGCGTCATGCCACGTCGAGTTCCTCGGGCCGAGGGAGCGGGTAACGGCCGACTTCGAGAGGAGACGTTCATGATGGATCCCGTTCGCGAGCTGAAGATCCGCGCCGAGCTCTTGCAGACCCGCGTCGCGTCGAGAGACGCCGAGGCGCTCGCGCGCCTGCGCGCGCTCCCCGAGCTGCGGCGCGCCGACGAGGCCGCGCTCGCCGCGGCCGCGCCCGGCATCCGCCGGAAGCACTGCCTCGCGGTGGTCGCGCGCGAGTGCGGCTTCACGAGCTGGGAGCGCGCGCGGCGCGCCCTCGAGGGAGAGCCCGGCGCGCCCGAGCTCGGGACGCTGCTCTACGGCCGGGACGCCAGCGCGCTGCACCACTGGTTCGCGACCCACGACGAGGCGCGCGCCCACATCGAGGCGCTGCCGGAGGCGCCGCGCAGCTACCTCCTCGCGTACAAGCACCACGTCTTCGTCGCCGGTCGGGCGTTCGTCGCGTCGCTCGGGCTCGACCCCGACGACCCGGACTGGCAGGCGATCGGGTGGGACTGGGCGCGGCCCGCCGACCCTGCCGCGCGGGGCCGCCTCTACGCGAAGCGGCTCGCCGCGATGCGGGGGAAGGCATGAGCGCCGCGGAGATGCACCCCGAGCTCGCCGCCGCGATCGCGGCCGCGTTCCCCGGGCGACCGGTCCACGACGCGGCCCCGCTCGCCGGCGGGCTCTCCGGCGCCACGCTGATCGCGTTCGCCGTCGACGGCGCGCCGTACGTCGCGAAGCGCTGCGCGCCCGATCCGGCCGACCCGGAGCGCGCCGCGCGCGAGATCGCGTGCATGCGCGTCGCGTCCGAGCGCGGCGTCGCCCCGCGCCTGCGCCACGCGGACGGCCGGACGGGCGTCACGATCATGGACCGCATCGCCGGGACGCCGCTCCGCCCGACCGGGGACCCGAGGCTGCTCGAGCGGGTCGCGACGGCGCTGCGGCGGCTCCACGACGGCCCGCCGTTCCCGCGCGGCCCGGCGCGCATCGACTTCCTGCGCTTCCTCGACGCGCAGTGCGCCGCGCTCGCGGGCGCGCGCCTCCCCGCGGAGCTCGTCCGCGCGGTCGAGGAGCTCGAGCGCGCAAGCGCGCCCCACGCGCACGAGGCCCCGTGCCACCGCGACCTCAACCCGAACAACGTGCTCGTGACGGCCGACAGCGTGGTCTTCGTCGACTGGACCACCGCGGGCGCGGGCGATCCGTTCGTCGATCTCGCGCAGCTCGGCGTCTTCGCGTTCCCGCGGCCCGAGCAGCGCGAGGCCCTGCTCCAGGCGTACCTCGGGCGGCCGGCGAGCGACGACGAGCGCTCGCGGGCGCACCTCGCGCGCCGCATCGCCCTCGCCTTCTACGCCGCGAGCTTCTTCTTCGCGGGAGCGCGCCTCGGCGGGCCACCCCCCGCCGAGGGCGAGCCCACGCCGCTCCTGGAGGTCCTCGCCGCGCTCCGCGCCGCGCCGGAGCGCATCCATCCCGGCACCGTCGCCGCCGCGCTCCTTCACGAGATGCGTGACGAGATGCGCCACTGAGCCCACGCGCGAGACTCTCCGGAAAGCGCCGCGCTTGAAGAGGTGCCCCCGCGAGCAACGCCCCGCGTCGCGGGATCGCTCAAGTCCGACAAGGCTCCAGGTTCGCCAGCGACAGGCCCTCTGTGCCGCCACCGTCTATGTCGCCACAGGACGAGCGCGCGACAGACACCAAGGATCGCCCTGAAACGAGAGCGGCGAGGCAGCACCCGGAGGAGCGTTATCTGCTGCCGCCGCCGCGCCCAGTCTACCCCCCCCGGGCCCATGAGCCCCATGGTCGCGCCGAGCCCGGTCCGGTGACCCTCGCCGCAGCGTGAACAGCGCTCGATCCTCGCCGCGCACCGTGCGCGGCGCCTCCAGGCGCTCTACCGCGCCGCGCCGCCGGACGACGTCACCCGCGCGAGCAGCTTCACGAGCGCCGCCGGCTCCACCGGCTTCAGCAGGTGGTGGTCGAACCCCGCGTCGCGGGCGCGCTGCCGGTCGACCTCCCGACCGTAGCCGGACAGCGCGATGAGCGTGCACCCGCCGAGCGCCGGCTCGCGCCGCAGCCGGCGCGCGAGCTCGTGGCCGTCGATCCCCGGCAGGCCGATGTCCAGCACCGCGACATCCGGGCCGTACGACCGCACCAGCTCCAGCGCCTCGAGCCCGTCGTGCGCGACCACGACGTCATGCCCCCACCGCCTCAGGACCACGGCGAGCATGTCGGCCGCGTCGTGGTTGTCGTCCACCACGGCGACGCGCAGCCGCTGCCCCGGCGACGCCAGCTCGCGCTCGTCGGCGCCCGCCGCGGCGGCCTCGCCGCGCAGCGCCGGGAGGCGCACGACGAACTCGGCGCCCTGGCCGTCGCCCGCGCTCGCGCACGAGCACGACCCCCCGTGCAGCTCGACCAGGCACTTGACCAGCGCGAGGCCGACGCCGAGCCCGCCCCGGGAGCGGTGCAGCGACTGGTCGCCTTGCACGAAGACGTCGAAGACATTCGGCAGGAGCTCGGGAGGGATGCCCACGCCGGTGTCGCGCACCCGGACGATCACCTCGTCGCCGTCGCCTCGCGCCGACAGCCAGATGTGGCCGCCTGGCGGCGTGTACTTGGTCGCGTTGTTCAGCAGGTTGCAGAAGACCTGCTCGAGGCGCGTCGCGTCGCCCACCACGGGCGGCAAGCCCGCCGCGAGGTCGAGGTGGAGCTCGTGCCGGCCAGCCTCGATCAGCCATCGGCTGGTCTCGACGGCTTGCTGGAGCACGCGCGAGACGTCGACGATCTCCGCGCGCAGCCCGATCTTGCCCTGGCTGATGCGCGCGACGTCGAGCAGGTCGTCGACGAGCCGCGCCATGTGGCGCACCTGGCGCTCCACGACCGCAGCAGCGTACGCCGCCGCCTCCGGATCCTCGTCGTGCGCGCGCAGGACGGTCGTGGCCGTGAGGATCGCGGCCATGGGGTTGCGCAGCTCGTGCGCGAGCATGGCGAGGAACTCGTTCTTCCGCCGGTCGGCCAGGACGAGCTCCGCGAGGCGCTGCTCGGCCAGCCGCTCGAGCGCGCGGCGCTCCGCGATCGCGCGGAAGACGAGCACGGCGCCGATCACCTCGCCGCCCGCGCCCCGGATCGCCGCCGCGCTGTCGTCGATGGGCGTCTCGCCGCCGCCCCGGGTCACGAGGACGGTGTGGTTGGCGAGGCCCACGACGACCCCCTCGCGGAGCACCCTGACCGTGGGGTTCTCGACGGGCTCTCGCGTCGCCTCGCTGACGGCGCAGAACACCTCGGCCACCGGCCTCCCGATCGCATCGCCCTCGGTCCAGCCGGTGAGCTGCTCGGCCACCGGGTTCATGAAGACGACGCGACCCTCGACGTCGGTCGCGATGACCGCATCTCCGATGCTGACGAGGGTCACCCGCAGCCACTCGCGCTGCCGGTCCAGCGCCTGGCTCGCCCGCCGCTGGGCCACGATCTCCCGCCGCAGGTGATCGAGCGCGCGGTTGAGCTCCACGAACGCGGACAGCGCGGCCTGCTCGTGCACGAGGCGGAGCAGGACGACCGCCGGAGCGCCGTCCGACGAGGGGTGCACGACCGCGCCCTCGACGCGATGGCGGCGCCCGTCCATGAGCGTGAGCGTGCCGAGCGTCGGCTGGCGCACGCGCGCGCTGCGCTTCAGCAGCCCCGCCACCTGCGCCCGCTCGTCGGAGCAGAGCGCGAACAGGGACCGGCCCGCGCCTGTCCCGCCGAGCGCCTTGCGGGCGCGCTGGTTCGCGGCGACCACGAGCCCGTCGCTCGCCACGAGCAGCACGGGCTCGGGCAGCACGTCCGCGAGCTGGCCGAAGCTGACCATGAGCATGCCTCGCGCCTATCCCTTGAAGTACTCCTGACCTGCTGGCGCGCCCTCGTCCGGCGGCGGCTTCAGGTACACGACGACGCGGCAGCCGGCGTGCCCCTGCGCGATCGCCTCCTCGATGACGACGCGCGCATAGCCGAGGTTCTCCGCGGTGATGACGCCGAAGACGTTGGAGGTCATCATGCACAGCGCCTGACGGCCCCTCACCATGTCGCCGAACGGGCACGCGTGGTTGCCGAGCACGATCTTCTCGTCGCTCTCCTCGATGACGTAGAAATCGCCCTGGATCCGCCGCTTCAGGTCCACCAGCACCTGGATCACCTGCTCGCGCGTGAGCGCTCGGACCTGGAGCCTCGATCGATATTCGTCATTGAGGCTGTCGCCGATCTTCTGGCCGACGACGCTCACGAAGCCCGACGCCTGCTCGAGGCCGACGACCTCCTGTAACGTCCCGGCGAGCTCACGCAGGAGCTGCCGCAGGAAACGGTCTCGGTCGAGCTGTACCGGTAGCTGCCGTACGGCCTCTGCAGCGTTGCTCATCGCGGAGCCTCCCGTCGGTTGGAGCGCGTTCGTCTTAACCATGCACGGACCCCGCCAACCGAACCCCCGGGTCCCTCGCTCTCGTCAGCCGCGCGCCGCAGGAAGCCGGAGATCCGGCGCTGCCTGGAGCATCGGATCATTTGAGCTCCGGTCGTGCGGGGCGAGCGGCCGGCGCCGCGCCGTTGCGGTAATGTTCCGCTCCAGGCGCGTCGCGTCCTGGCGCTGCCTGGAGCCGGCGCCCATCCTCGCCCGCAAGAGCACCCCTCATGGCCGATCTGAACGACCCTGCGCGCCTCGCCGAGCTGCATCACGTGCTGATGCACGCCGACGCGGACGTCCTCCTCGACACGTGCGTCGCGCGTGCGGCTCAGCTCGCAGGGGCGCCCATGGCGCTCGTGAGCCTGGTGGTCCGGCACATCCAGCTCTTTCGCGCGCACCACGGGCTGCCGCCCGAGCTGTGCGTGAGCTGCGCGACGTCGCGGAGCAACTCGTTCTGCCAGCTCGTGGTGCGCCACGAGGCGCCGCTCGTCGTCGAGGACGCGGAGACCGACCCGCGGGTGCCGAGGGAGCTCGTCGAGCGCTACGGCATCCGCGCCTACGCCGGGGTGCCCCTGCGGGTGCACGGTCACGTGGTCGGCTCGCTGTGCGTGCTCGACGGCGTGCCCCGCAGCTTCGGGCCGCGCGTGGTCGAGGAGCTCGCGCAGCTCGGCGACGAGGTCGGGGCGCGGCTCGAGGCGCTGGTGGCCGACGCGCCGCCGCGGAGCAGCGCCACGGTCGAGCGCCTCGCCCGGCTCGAGCTGACCGCGCGCACGCTGGACCACGCGCTCGCGGCGATCGCGCCCGCGATCGCCGCGGCGCACAGCGCGGCGGCGGCGATGGGGGACGCGCCCCCGGCCGCGCTGAGCGCGGACGACCTGAGCGCGGCGGTCGACTGCTACCGCGACATGTTCGCGATCGCGGAGGAGCTGGCCGACGACGCCATGGCCCTCGCGCGCTCCGCCCCGGCCGAGGCGGCGGCCGAGATCGCCCAGGCGACGCGCTCGCTCGCGACGGACATGGTCGAGATAGGTCCGCTCGTCCGCCTGGCCGAGGGCGTGCTGCAAGGCACGCTCGACCAGGGCGCCGCCGCGAGGGCGGCCCACGTCGTGCGGGACGCGTTCGCCGCGCACGAGACGGCCTCCGCCGCCGTGCGCCGGATCATCACCACCGTCGCGCGCCTGCGGGCCGCGGAGGCGTCATGAAGGGCCGAGCGTACGAGCTCCTCCGCTCCTGCCTCGGCAACCAGGACCCGCCGAGCGCGCGCAGCGCCTTCATCTACGCGCGGGTCATCATGCGCGCGCGCGTCGTGCCCGGCGAGATCACGCCCACGCTCGACGACCCCGAGGTCGAGCGGCGCCTGGAGAGCGCGCTGCAGGAGATCGTTTCGCGCCGCGGGTAGGCGTCACGCCCGCGGCGCGGCGCTACGCGGCCTGCCGCGCCGGCGGGGCCTTCTGCGGCGCGCGGGGGGAGTCGAGGGAGAGGCGGAGTCGGAGGATCGGGCGCTCGATGAGGTGATAGGACACGGCGGCGCAGAGCCCGACCAGGATCAGGTTCTGCGGAAAAGCAGTCCACCAGGCGTTCGAGCGGGCGTCGAGGAAGGGCTGTTGCCAGAGGTAGATCGAATAGCTGGCGACGCCGACGCGAGCGACGGGGCGGCGATCGAGGAAGCGGCCGATCGGGCCGTCGGGGAAGCGCACGACGCGGTCGACGACGAGCGCGACGGCGGCGTTCACGAGGCTCGTGCCGACGAAGAAGGAGAAGAGAGGGTGCTTGCCGCCCGCGTGGGCCACGAGCGCGACGAGCGGCACGGCGATGAAGGCGGGTGAGCCGAGGAAGCGGCGGTAAAGCGCCCACCGCCAGAGGGCGTCGCGCGCGAGGGCGAGCGCGCAGCCGACGGCGAGCGCGTCGGCCACGGTGGGGAAGGTCTCGCCGATGCCGGCGCGGGCCGCGGGGAAGGCCAGGTAGGTCGCCACGCGCACGAGCGGCGCGGCGAGCATGGCGAGCGCGGCGACGGCGAGGCCGCGGCGGAATCCGGCGAGGGCGAGGGCCGCGGGCCAGAGCAGATAGAACTGCTCCTCGACGGCGAGCGACCAGGTGTGGCCGAGGATCCAGCCGCGATCTGCCGTGTTGTAATTCATGGTGTACGTGGCCGCGTGGGCGACGTCGGACCAGGGCAGCGCGACGACGCCCGCGGCGCGCGCCGCCGCGACGGCGAGCACGAGGGCGTAGAACGGCGGGAAGATACGCAGCGTGCGCCGCAGGTAGAACGCCGAGAGGGAGATTCGTCCGGTCGCCGCGTGCTCGCGCGCGAGCAGCGTGGTGATGAGGAATCCGGACAGGACGAAGAAGACGCGCACGCCGAGGTTGCCGAGATCGAAGCGCGCGAAGACGCCCGTGTGCCTCGCGAGGTGCGCGATCACGACCATGGTCACCGAGACGGCACGAAGGCCGTCGAGCGACCGGATTCGCCCGCTTCGATCCATGGTATTTCCCCCCGGCGCGCCGCCCGCCTGGAATCCCATGATGAGATCGGCAAAGGCAGCAGGCCAGCGCGATCGAAGTCGCTGGAGAGCCGCACGCCCGGCCGCGACACACGCGTCTGTCCCGCGCGCCCGTGCGGTCGACTGGCGCGATGCCCGGGGCGGGCTTGAACGCACGCGCGAAGCGTGCGACCGTGGCCGCGACGCCGAGCAGCGCGATCTGGCCCGCTCCTCGGTGCCTGCTCAGAGGAGGGTCCCATGGCGACGGTCGCTGTTCTGCAGTTCTTCCCCGAGTGGCTGCACGCGCAGCAGGGCGAGATCGAGCGCGGGGGGACGCTCAGGATCGAATACGCCCCTCCCCGCCTGTCGCGGTGCTTCACGACGTGGCGCGGCGCCGAGATCGGCGACATCACCGCGGTCGTGCGCTTCCACCCGCGCGGCGAGATCGTGCAGGGGAGCGTCGTCGAGGAGCAGCGGACTCCGGGGGACCCGCCCGGGGCCGTCGTCGCGCACACGCCCGCGCCGCTGGAGATCTCCGTGCCGGACGACGCGACGCGCGTGGAGATGTGGTTCCACAACTTCTCTCAGACCAGCGCGCGGTGCGACGCGTGGGACAGCCGCTTCGGCGACAACTACTGGTTCGACGTGGGCGGCCCGCCGCCGCGGGCCCCGGCGCAGCCGGTCGTGTACCGCGCCGGGGCGCAGAGGCGCCCCGACATCGTCAACGTGCGCTCCGCCCGGATCTCGAAGGAAAACACGTTTCCGAGGCCCGCGAACGGGCCGAGCATCGGCAAGGACATCCAGGTCCACCTCGATCTCGTTGCGTGGGTCAGCCGCTCGGCGTGGGGCGCGAACGCCTGGATCGACGTCCATGTGTTCGACGGCAGCGACTCGCTCGTGCACGCCGAGACGATCACGCTGGCGTATACCGGGTGGGGCCCGGTCCAGCAGTACGGCTTCGACGGCAAGATCTTCCAGGGCCCCACGGCGACGCCGGGCTCGGTGTCGCCACGGCCGGACGCGCGCAAGGTGCAATATCGGTTATATTACGAGATCGACGGCCAGGTGTTCACGGATGGGATCCTGCACCAGGCGGAGGTTCCGGAAGACGCGCTGATTTGAGCTGCCGGTCGTCAGTGGACGCGCGCCGGCGCCACCGGGGCGGGCGCCGCGCCGGGGCACCTGCCGTTGCAGAGCGTCTGTTGCAGCGAGCGCTCGCGGGCGGGGAGGTCCGTTGCGCGGAGGAACGTGGAGAGCCGCCCCGTGCCGTCCGCGCCGCCGGAGCTCACGGGCGACACGTGATAGAAGCCATCGAGGCTCGGCTGCTCTGACTCATGGCAGCCGTTGCAGGTCTGCGTGGCGAACGCGTGGCGCAGCGCCTCGCTGACGCCGGGCACCGTCCAGCGGAAGACTTCGGCGTTGGACTCGCCGCCCAGCATCGCCGGCGGAAAGAGCGCCGTCCCGGCGAGGATGCCGCTCGCGTTCGCGTTGATGAAGTCGGCCAGCGCGCGTGAGCCGTCGAGGCTCTCGTCCGGGTTCTGCTTCGTTGTCGTGATCTGCAGCCGCGCGGGGCTGCCGGCGACCAGGTTGAACTCCCGGAGCTGCCACGGCCTGAAGTCGAGCTTCTCGTTCGTGCGGAGCTGCCCGAGCGCGCTCCCGTTCACGCCGGACGGGCTCGCGCCGCGCGCCGTGAACTCGTCGGTGATCATCTGGAGTCGCGCGCCGAGCTCGGGGCCCATGGCGACAGCGCCGAGCGCGTGGAAGCGCTGCGCCCACAGCTCGCGCGACGCGCTCGCCGGGAGCTTGTACTCGAAGATGACGGTCATCGGCGCGCCGGAGCTCCCCTGCTTCAGCCCGAAGACGAAGCGGCCTTCACCGGCATTGCCGCCCGACGAGAGATCGACCCGGTTCACGATGGCGAGCAGCTCGAAGGGCGACCGGGAGAGATCGAGCCGGCTCGTGCCGGGGATCTTCGGCCACGAAGTGACAAGGGCGCGCACGGCCGGGCGGTCCTCGACGGGGAAGCCGTTGACGGAGCCGGCCGAGAACCCCGTCGACAGCCACCGCTCGACGAACGCCGAGGGATCGGCGCCGGGCGACGCGAGCTGCTCCATCAGCCAGCGGAAGCTGAAGTGGCCGCCCGCCGCGCTCGAGGCGCGCTCGCCGCCGACGATCGCGGGGTCGACGATCATGAGCTCCTTGAACGGCGCCACCTCCTCCTCGGCGCTCCGCGGGCAGAACTCCCCCGGCCCGAGCGGGTCGCACGCCGACAGGACGCCGCCGTCGAGCGCGTTGTCGTCGAAGAGCACGTCGGGCGAGTCGAACGCGCTCCCGTCCCGGTGCACCACGCGGTCCATGGCGATGACCGGCGCCGACGCGGTGATCTCGACCCACCCAGCAGAGCGCCTGTTGGCGGCGTCCGTGAACGGCGCGTTGACCCAGCTCGGATCGCCGTACGCGTTGTAGAGGCCGCGCGCGGGGATCTGCCGCGTGAAGAACGTCACGTCGCCCGTGCCGTCCTTTCGCTGGATCCGGACGGTGATGGTCGTGGGGTAGTCGTTCGGGTTGTTGACGATGACGTTGCTCCACTGCGTGTGCCCGCTCGTCGTGGGCCAGTTGTTGAGGTAATACGGGGCGAAGAGCTTCCGCGACGTGGCCGTCTGGAGCGGGCCGTCGTCGATGTCCCTGAGGGGCGCGGACGCCGCATTGCCGTCGCGGAACGTCACCCGGTTCATCCCGAAGACAGGCTGGCTCGACGTGATCTCGACCCAGCCCACGGAGCGGTTGTTCGCGACATCGCTGTTCTGGACGCCGGCCCAGCTCGCGTCGCCGCTCGAGTTCCAGTAGCCCATGGCGGGGACGGTCTTCGTGAAATCACCGAGGATCGCGCCGTCCTTGCCCCGCACCACGACCCGGATGGACGCGGCCGTCGCGCCCGGGTTGTTGACGACGACGCTGGACCACTGCGAGAGCCCGCTGTTCGTGGGCCAGTTCTTGATGAACAGGTTGGCGCGGAGGGTCTGCGACGTCTCCGACGTGAGCGCGTCGTCCTCGACGTGGACGGCCGGCGCGTTGTACGTGGTGCCGCTCCGGAGGGTGAGCCGGTTCATCGCGACGACGGGGGCGGTCGAGACCACCTCGACCCACCCGATCGAGCGCCCGTTCGCGGCGTCGGTGTTCGCGACACCCTGCCAGTCCGCGTCTCCGTAGGAGTTCCACACGCCCTTCGCCGGGATGGTGCGGCTGAGCGACGACAGGACGCCGCCGCCGTCGGTCCGGTGCACGCGCACGGTGATTGTCGCGGCCTGGTCACCGGGGTTGTTGACGATCAGGTTCGTCCATTGCGTGGCGGCGCCGCCGCCGGCGGGCCAGTTCTTCAGGAAAAGGCTCGAGAAGAGCCGCGTGGAGGGCGCTTTCACGAACGCCTCGTCGTCGAGGAGGGCGACGGGCGCGTCGAACGTGCTCCCGTCCCGCAGCGTCACCCGGCTCGTGGCCGCGACAGGGACGTCGGAGGCGAGCTCGATCCACCCGATCGAGCGCTGGTTCGCCGGGTCGCTGTCGTCGATGGCCAGCCAGGCCGCGTCGCCGAACGAGCTGTACGCGCCGCGCGCCGGGATGGTCTTCGTGATGACCTCGAGCGGGTATCCCCCGCCGGTCCGGTGAATCGTGATCGTGACCTGCGCGGGGACCGGGTTCGGGTTGTTCACCGTGATGTCGGTCCACTGCCTCCGGCTGCCCGAGTCGGGCCAGTTCTTGACGTAAAGGGACGCGTACTGGCGCGTCACGGTGCCTGTCGCGGCCCTGGCGAGGGCGTCGGCGGCGCTCGCCACCTGCTCCTGAATCGCCTCTTCGCCCTCGATCGCCTCTGCGTCGCTGTCCGCCGCGCTCACGCCGCATCCGCCGAGGATCATCGGGACTGCGAGCGACAGCATCATCCGTTTCGTGTGCACGAGCATGCTCCTTGGGGGCTTTGCCCCTCAATGACCTCTCCAGGGAGGAACGGCGCCGGCGCTCCGCGCCGCGGAGGACCTCGGGCGCCCTCTCCTGCCCTGCCGCTGTTCCTGAGGTCCCGGATAGCAACCGATGTACCGCCCTCCGCCGCGCCGCGCGGAGGGGGCGGTCGGCAACGGCTGCGCGGCGACGGGAGCCCGCCGCGCGCAACGCTTGCTGAGTCGGCAAACGTTGCCGAGCCTCGCCGGCGCGCTGGCCGGGCTGGCCGCGCCCTGGCCGCGGGCTGGCCGCGGGCTGGCCGCCGGTTGTGAGGGTCGCCCCCCTGAGCGATACTCCGGGCCAATGTGTCCGCGGCCGGATCCGAACCTCGAGACGCAGACGCTCGCCAGCACGTCCGCCGCGCCGACCGGCGTGCGACCCCACCTGCTCGTGATCCAGGGGGGCTCGTCGTCGCGCGTCTGGCTGCCGTCCGGCGGGGCGCTGCTCGTCGGGCGCGCGGCGGAGGCCGATCTCCGCATCGACAGCAGCGCCATCTCGCGGCGCCACGCGCGGTTCGTCGTCGCCGACGGCGAGGTCAGCGTGGCCGATCTCGACAGCCACAACGGCGTCTGCGTCAACGGCGAGCGGATCACGGGGGCGCGGACGCTCCGCCCCGGCGACGTGGTCGCCCTCGGCGACGTCGCGCTCATCCTCCGGTGCGAGCCGCCGGCGCGCAGCCGGAGCGCCGTCGACGCGGGGCAGCTCCGCCAGCGGCTCGAGGAGGAGGTCGAGCGCGCCGCCGATTACGGCCGCCCGCTCGCGGTGCTCGCGCTCCTGCTCGGCGACGGGGCGACGCTCCGCGCCGCGGGCCAGAGCGCGGCGGCCGCGGTGCGGCGCATGGACATCGTCGCCTGGGGCGGGGACGCGCAGCTCGTCGTCGTCTTCCCCGAGCTCGCCGGCGAGGCCGCGCGGTCGGCCGCCGCGGAGCTCGTGGAGGCGCTCGCCCCGGTCGCGCCCGCCGCGCGCGGCGGCTTCGCGTGCCTGCCGGCCGACGGCTGCGACGCCGACACGCTCCTCTGCGCGGCCCGCGCGGCCGCCGACGTCGCGGCCCCGGGCGGCGTCGCCGCGGCCGCCGAGGCCACCGTGCGCCACGTCCTCGGGGACGAGGCGGTGCTCCTCGCCGACCCGGCCATGATCCGGCTCTTCGACCTCATCCGGCGGCTCTCGCAGAGCGATCTGCCGGTGCTCGTGCTCGGCGAGACCGGCGCCGGCAAGGAGAACGCGGCGGCCGCCGTGCACCGCTGGTCGCGGCGCGCGGCCGGGCCGTTCGTGGCGCTCAACTGCGCGACGCTGCCCGAGACGCTCGTCGAGAGCGAGCTGTTCGGCCACGAGCGGGGCGCCTTCTCCGGCGCCGCGGCCGCGAAGCCCGGCCTCCTCGAGCGCGCCAGCGGCGGCACGATCTTCCTCGACGAGGTGGGCGAGCTGCCGCTCGGCGCCCAGGCGAAGCTGCTGCGCGCGCTCGAGGTGAAGCGGATCCAGCGCCTCGGCGACGTGCGCGACCGCGAGGTCGACGTGCGCATCGTGGCCGCCACGAACCGGGATCTCGAGGCCGAGTGCAAGGCCGGGCGCTTCCGGCAGGATCTGCTGTTCCGGCTCGGCGCCGCCGCGGTCGACCTGCCGCCGCTGCGCCAGCGGCCGCGCGAGATCCCGATCCTGGCGAGCGCGTTCCTCTCCCGGGCGCGCGCGCGGCTCGGCCTGCCCGAGGTCGAGCTGTCCGACGCCGCCCTGCGGGCGCTCGCGGCGCACCCGTGGCCCGGCAACGTGCGCGAGCTGAAGCACGCGATGGAGTTCGCCGCCGCGACGCTCCAGGGCGACGCGGTCGAGGTGTGGGATCTCCCGCCGCGCGTGGCCGGCCGCGCAGCCGAGGAGCCGGCGGAGGCTCCCGGGGCCCTCGCCGCGGCTCCTGGGGCCCTCGCCGCGGCTCCTGGGGCCCTCGCCGCGGCTCCGGAGGCCCTCGCCGCGGCGCCGGGCGCGCCGCGCCGCTTCATGCCGATCGCGGAGGAAGTGCGGCAGCTCGAGCGCCGTCGGATGGAGGAGGCGCTGGCGGTGACGGGCGGCGTGCAGACGCGCGCCGCGGAGCTCATCGGCATGCCGGTCCGCACCTTCGTGCTGAAGATCAAGCAGTACGGCCTGTCGCAGCGGGAGACGAAGCGCCGGCCGTGAGCGTCGCGGCGGAGCGCGCGGATCCGGCGTGGAGCCCCCCGGACGAGTTCGAGGAGTACCGCGTCCTGCGCCCCCTCGGACGGGGTGCCATGGGGCAGGTGTACCTGGCCGAGGACCGGCTGCTCGACCGGCTTGTCGCGGTGAAGTTCATCGCCGCGGAGTCGCCGTCGGAGGCGGCGCGCCAGCGCTTCTTCGCCGAGGCGCGGGCGGTGGCGCGGCTCTCGCACCCCAACGTGGTCGCGGTCCACCGCTTCGGCGAGGTGCGGCGGCGGCCGTTCCTGGTCTCCGAGTACGTGCGCGGCACGGGCCTCGACCGGCTCGACCGGCCCCTCCCCTGGGCCGAGGCGCTCTCCATCGGCGTCGGCCTTTCGCGCGGGCTCGCGGCGGCGCACCGGCGCGGCGTGCTCCACCGCGACATCAAGCCCGCGAACGCGGTCCTCTCCCACGAGGGCGAGGTCAAGCTGCTCGATTTCGGCCTGGCGAAGCTCCTGCCCGGGCCGGAGGGCGGCGCGGGCCACCGGCCGGAGGGCGGCGCGGCGCACCGACCGCCCGCCACGGCGGAGGGCGGCGCGGCGGGCGCGCCCGACGAGGGCGCGACGATGTCCGTGAAGCCGGGCGAGCCCCCGGCGCCGCCGGCCAGGGGCGCCCTTCCAGAGGACGGCGGCGCGACGGCGTCGTTCGCGTCGGGCCCTGCCGGGGCGCCGCTCGCGCGGCCCGCGGCGCGGCGCGACGGCGGCGCGCGCTCCGGCGGCGGCGCGCGCTCCGGCGGCGGCGCGCGCTCCGGCAGCGACGCCACCGGCGGCGCGCCGCCCGCCGGCGCCCCCCGTACGGCCGACGTGCTCCCCACCGGCGACGCCACCCTCGCCCGCGGCGCCCCTCGCCTGGAGGGCGCGCCTCGCCACCCCGAGAGCGTCGTCGGGACGCCGCTCTACATGGCGCCCGAGGTCTGGCGCGGCGAGCCGTCGAGCCCGCGCGCGGACGTCTACGCGCTCGGCGTGCTCCTCTACGAGCTCTGCGCCGGGCGAGCGCCGCACCACGGGGTGCCGTTCGCCGAGCTCCCGCGCGTCGTCCAGGAGACCGATCCGGCGCCCGTCGCGGCCCTCGCGCCCGGCATCGATCCGCGCTTCGCGGCGGCGATCGACCGCTGCGTGGACCGCGACCCCGCGCGGCGCTTCGCGTCCGGCGACGAGCTCCGCGAGGCGCTCGAGCGGCTCCTCGCCCGCCGCGCCGACGCCGCGGTCCCCGAGGGCAACCCGTACCGCGGGCTCCTGCCGTTCGACGCGGAGCACCGCGGGCTCTTCTTCGGCCGCGACGCCGACGCCCGCGCCGTCCTCGACCGGCTCCGGGCGCAGCCGTTCGTGCTCGTGGCGGGCGACTCCGGGGCCGGCAAGTCCTCGCTCTGCCGCGCCGGCGTGCTCCCCGCCGTGGCCGAGGGCGCGCTCGACACGGGCGCCGGCGCGGGCGCCGCCGGTCGCCCGAGCGGCGTCGGATCGATCGCCCTGCGCCCAGGCGGCGCGTGGACCGCCGAGCGCCCGGACGGCGGCGCGTGGACCGTCGTCTCGGCCCGGCTCGGGCGGCGCCCCCTCGCCGCCCTCGCGTCGGCGCTCGCCGCCCTCTCGGGCCTCCCGGGCGGCCTCGCCGACGGTGGCGAGCCCGCCCTCGTCGAGCGGCTCCGCGCCGAGCCGGCCGCCCTCGGGCGCGAGCTCTCGAGGCACGGCCGGCGCGTGCTCCTCTTCGTCGATCAGCTCGAGGAGCTCTGCACCCTCGCCGACCCCGCCGAGGCCGCCCTCGCGGCCGACGCCCTCGCGGCCCTCATCGGCCCGGGCGGCGGCGTGCGCCTGCTCGCGACAGCGCGCAGCGACTTCCTCGCCCGGCTCGGCGCGCTGCCCGGCCTCGGCGACGAGGTCCCGCTCGCCCTCTACCTCCTGCGCCCGCTCTCCCCGGAGCGGCTGCGCGACGTCGTCACCGGCCCCGCCGCCGCCAAGGGCTTCCGGTTCGCCTCCGAGGCGACCGTCGAGGCGCTGGTCCGCGAGGCGGCGCGGCCCCAGGGCGGCCTCGCGCTGCTGCAGTTCACGCTCGCCGAGCTCTGGGACGCCCGCGACGAGGCGCGCCGCGAGATCCCCGCCTCGGCGCTCGACGCGATCGGCGGCGTCTCCGGCGCGCTCGCGCGCCACGCCGACGCCGTGCTCGCCGCGCTCTCGCCCGCGCAGCGCGACGAGGCGCGGCGGCTGCTCGCCGCGCTCGTGAGCCCCGACGGCACGCGCGCGCGGCGGACCGACGGCGAGCTCCTCGCCGGCGGGCCGCTCTCCGATGCGGGGGGCGGCGTCGGTCCGCCAGGCGCGCGCGCCGCGCGCCGCGCCGCGCTCGACGCCCTCGTGCGCGGCCGGCTGCTCGTCGCCCTCGAGGCCGAGGCGGGCGAGCAGAGCGCCTACGAGCTCGCGCACGAGGCGCTCCTCCACGGCTGGGACACGCTGCGCGGCTGGCTCAGCGGCGACGCCGAGCGCCGCGCCGTGGCGCACCGGCTGGAGCGCGCGGCCGCCGAGTGGGAGCGCCTCGGCCGCGCCCCCGAGGCGCTCTGGACCGAGCGGCAGCTCGTCGAGGCGCGCGCCGTCGACCCGGCGGCGCTCGGCCCCCGGGACGCCGCCTTCCTCTCGGCGTCGCGCCGCGCCGCGCTCCGGCGGCGGCTCGGCCGGTGGGCGGCGGCGCTGGCGATCCCGCTGGTCGCCGGCCTCGGCGTCGCGCTGACGCGCGCGGCCGCCGCGCGCGCGGTCGACCGGAGCGTCGCCGCGCACGCGGCCTCCGCGCAGGCCGCGCTCGCGGAGGCGCGGGCGGCCGGCGCGGAGGCCGAGGCGCTGAAGCAGGGCGCCTCCGGCCGCTTCGGGGCCGGCGACGCCGACGCCGGCGAGGCCGCGTGGCAGCGCGCGCTCTCGATCTCGGCCGGCGCCGATCGCGCCTACGCGCGCGCGTCCCAGGAGCTCGAGGCCGCGCTGCGCCTCGGCGGCGACCGGGCGGAAGCGCGCGCCCTGCTCGGCGACGCGCTGGTCGAGCGCGCCGCGCTGGCCGAGCGCGAGCGGCGGTTCGCCCAGCGCGACGAGCTGATCGCGCGGCTCGCCGCGCACGACGACGGCGGCGAGCGCCGCCGCCTCTGGGACGCGCCGGGCCGCGTCGCCGTGGTCACCTCCCCGCCGGGCGCCGAGGTGTCGCTCCAGCGGTTCGTGCCCGAGGGCGGCCGCCGCGCCCTCTCGGCGCCGCGCGCGCTCGGCCGGACGCCGCTCGACGAGCGCGACGTCGAGCAGGGCTCGCTCCTGCTCACCCTGACCGCGGCGGGGCGCGCGGAGGTGCGGCTCCCGGTGGTGATCGCGCGGGGCGAGCGCGTGCGCCTCGACCTCGCGCTCCCGCCGGCGGGCGACGTGCCCGAGGGGTTCGTGTACGTGCCGCCGGGGCGCTTCCTGTACGGCATGGGCGAGGAGGGCCAGCTCCGGGGGATGCTCAAGGCGCAGCCGCTCCACGCCGCCGAGACGGGCGCCTACCTCATCGCGCGGCACGAGGTCACGTTCGCCGACTGGATGGAGTACCTGCGCGCCCTGCCCGCGGACGAGCGCGCGCGGCGGACGCCGGCGGCCCACAAGGACTGGCACGTGCTGGAGCTCGCGCAGCCCTCGGGCGGCGCGTTCGAGCTCCTGCTGAAGCCGACGGTCGAGGCGTACCGCGCGCGCGAGGGCGAGCTGCTCCGCTACCCGGGGCGCGCCCGGCGCGCGGCGCAGGACTGGCGCCGCTTCCCGGTCTCGGCGATCTCGTTCGACGACGCGAGCGCGTACGCGGCCTGGCTCGACCGGACCGGGCGCGTGCCCGGCGCGCGGCTCTGCACCGAGCCGGAGTGGGAGCGCGCCGCGCGGGGCGCCGACGATCGCGTCTTCCCGGGCGGCGACCGGCTCGAGCCCGACGACGCCAACCACGACGCCACGTACGGCCGCGATCCGCTCGGCTTCGGCCCGGACGAGGTCGGCGCGCACCCCGCCTCCGCGAGCCCGTTCGGGGTCCACGACCTGGCCGGCAACGTCTTCGAGTGGACCGTGTCGGCCGACGGCTCCGCCGAGCCCGTGCTGCGCGGCGGAAGCTGGTACGAGAACGCGCTCACCAGCGTAAGCAGCAACCGCGAGCCCTCGGAGCCGACCCTGCGCGACGCGCTCGTCGGGGCGCGGATCTGCGCGACGCCCCGGCCCCACCGCGACTGAGCCGCGCCCGGGATCGCGACGGCGAACAGCGTGAAAGAAATTTTCCGCCGTACATGCACGCAATCGGCGCAGGGCGAGCGCGACCGGCGGGCGCTGGATCGGTGCAGCAGCACACGCCGCGCGGCGCGAGGACCAGGTGGTACGTCGCTTGCGAGGACTTGCGGGCACGGGCGCGCGCAGGCGTGGCATCGCGCGCGCCGGCAAGTCGCTCGCGCGGTCGCACGCTCGTGCGCGCGCAGAGCACGGAAAGGCGAAGAGACCTCGATATGCACGGTTCCGAGAGGCGTGGGACTCCTTGGCTTGGCGGTTCGACCCGGCGGCGCGGCGGCGCCCGCCGCACCGCTGTCGGATTGAGCTTTTGCGCCGTCATCGCCTCGGGCGCCGCGTGCACCGCGGTGGACGTGGAGGAGACGCTCGCGGGCGAGAGCGAGCTCGTCGCGAAGAGCGCGCCCATCGAGGGGATCGTGGTGTCTCCGCCGATCGCGATACCGACCGCTCCGTCGTCCGGAACATCGCTCGCGACGTGCACGCGGCCGCGCGCGAAGCCGGGCGATCCTTCACCCGACCCGTCCGGCGCCGACCCGCTCATCCAGTCGCCCCTCCACCGGTCCCGTAACGGGATCGAGCTGCACGGGCGCTGGGATCCCGGCGCGTCGTATGGCGAGCTCGAGCCGTCCGAGGTGCCCAGGCGTTTCCGCCTGGCGGAGATCACGAAGGACGGCAGGCGCGTCGGCGCCCGCGTCGAGCAAGGCAAGCTGACAGGCAGCTTCGACAACGGCGCTCGTCTCGTCGACGCGGACTGGGCCGGCGCAGAGCTGAAGGTCGATCTTCTCTGCGTCGACGGCGATTGGCAGACGTTCCCCGCGCGCATCCACGGCGTGAGCGCGACCGGCCATGGCTACGATGTCGAGATCCAGGACCCGGACAGGGCGGAGCAGGGCGAAGCCTCGTGGAGACCGGCATGTCGCGCGACGCTGGAGATGCCCGAGGCGAGCTGGGCGACTCCCTTCGCCGAGGTCTGGGACGAGCGCGGGACCCGGACCGCCTCGACGGGTTACTTCACGTTCGCCTGCGCGACGTCGGCCATCATCAAGTGCGACAGGATGGGTTACAACGACGTACCGAACAACGACGACGCGCAGCGCCTCCGGCAGACGTGCACCCGCATGGTGCGGGCCGACTTCTCCGGCAAAGACCGATCCGCCACGGCGGAAGGGACCCTGATCGACGCCGAGGACAACAGGGGGATCCAGATCCGTGAGCAGGGGGACCACGTCCCCGAGCTCCCCCTGGAGGCCGTCTGGAGCCCCGACGGCGCGATTTGCCGGAATCACTGGCGCGTCGCCGGCCATCCCGACAATCACGGGGGCCCGCCGACGACGTGCTCGGCCGAGGACACGGCGCTGGACCCCTCTCGCCCCCACCTGATCCGGAGCTGGTCTTGCGATCCAGGCGCGCTGTGCGAGCGCCAGTACTCCTCGGTGTTCCTCAGGAACTGGCCCGCGCGGGGGGGCCTCACGCAGTGGTCGAACGTCACGGTGGTCAACCCGAACGCCACGGAGGCCACCGTGAAGCTGACCGTCTTCCCGACCGGCGGGGGGGCGCCGCTCGGCGCCGTGCAGATCACGCTCAAGGCATTTGAAGCCTACAGCTCGTACGGCGATCCGCGCTGGGACGCGATCGACGACGGCGATCTCCTGAGCGATCGCGCGGCAGGGTGGATCGCGCTCGCGTCCGACAAGCCCGTCGTGGCGACCCACCGCACCTCGCTCCGCGCCGGGAGCACCTGGAACGCGCCCGCCCGGCTCGTCGAGGACGAGCCTTTCCTGACGTCGCCCTCCAGGCGGCTCTTCTCGAGCTATTACCTGAAGGGCTGGCCCGAAGCCGGCGGCCGGACCCAGTGGTCGAACGTCGTGGTGAACAACCCGGCGACAAAGCAGGTATCCATCACGGTGCGGATCCATGGAGTCGACGGCAGCCTCCACGAGTTCGACCGCGCCCTCCCCGCCAGGGGGGTGTGGAACTCGTATGGCGACAGCGACTGGCTGGCCGTGCCCAACACCCCCACGAGGACCGGCGCGCTCGGGTGGGTCGAGATCAGGTCGGACGAGCCTGTCGTCGCGACGAACCGCATCGTTCACCGCGACGGCTCGACGTACGACGCGCCCGTGGCGCTCCTCGACGACGTGAGCTTCGCGGCGGCGACGTCGGCGGCGAAGAAGCTCGCCGCGAGCTCCTTCCTGCGGAACGTCCCCGCGACGGGCACGATGACCCAGTGGTCGAGCCTGGTCGTCAACAACCCCCATCCGGCGCAGGTGGCCATCACGGTCACGGTGCGCCGCAACGACGGAGGCGGGGCGCTCAGGAGCTTCACGAAGGTCATCCCGCCGTTCGGCGCCTGGAACGCCTACGGCGACCCGGACTGGACGAGCGTCCCGGCCACCGGCAGCGGCGGGCGCTCCGAGGGCTGGGTCGAGATCAGCGCCGACCTTCCTGTCTTCGGTATCAACCGGGTGATCCTGCGCGACGGAGCCACCCTGAGCTCGCCGGTCGTCCTGTTCAACGACGAGCCGCTCGTCGCTGCCTCCTCCGACACCCTGATCAGCTGGCCTTACATCAAGAACTGGCCCGGCGGCGAGGGGCTGACGCAGTGGAGCGCGCCGGTCGTCAACAACCCGGGCGAGCAGTCCGTGACGATGAGGGTGCAGGTCTGGACGACGGACGGGAGCCCTCTCGGCGAGCTCACGCCGACGATCCCCGCGAAGGGCTCGTGGGACGCCGCGAGCGATCTGGACTGGCACGCGCTACCGCACACCGATGCGGCCAATCTCCGCTCGCTCGGGTGGATGACGCTCATCCCCTCGACGCCGCTGATCGCCACGAACCGCCTCACCTTGCGCAAGGGGACCACGGCGGACGCGCCGATCGTGCTCTACGACGCGACGCCGTTCGTCCGCGCGCGCAACTGAGCGCGACGCTCCCCGTCGACCGCGGGTCGATCACCGCCCCTTCGAGAACGACGCCCCCCACGTCGGCGCCACGTCCAGGAGGATGTCCCTGAAGCGCGGCGGGATGTCCGAGAGCTCCGTCATCTGCTGGATCGTGAGCACCTCGGCGGCGCCGAACCCGACGGGGCAGCGCAGCGCCCATGCGATCGCCTCCTCCTTCGAGCTCACCTCGATCAGGTAGAAGCCGCCGACCAGCTCCTTCGTCTCGACGAAGGGCCCGTCGAGCACGGCGCGCTTTCCCCCGGAGATCCCGACGCGCGCGCGGGCCCCGGCCGGGTTGAGCCCCTCGGACGCGATCAGCACGCCGGCCTTCGCCATCTCCTCGTTGTATTTCATGTAGGCCGCGAAGAGCTCCTCGTCCGGGGCCCCCTCCGCCTCTGACTTCGCCTGGTCGGTCCCGGGTGCTGCGGTGATGATGAAGCGCATCGTCGTGTCTCCTTCTGGTGTCGTGAGGGGCGCCGGACGGTCGTCCCGGCCGGCTGGGCCCTGGCTCCACCGTCACGACGAACGAGGGGGCGCGCGATCGACACGCCCGGGGAGTTTTTTCTGGGCGCGGGCAACGTGGGCGGGGCGGCGGCGGAAGCGACCCCGACCCACCTGGGGTGGACCGCGCCGCCGCGGCCGCAACCCGGGTCAGGTCGCGGCGCAGGCAGTTGGCGCTTGACATTTCGACACGGGTTGAATCTTCTTCCGATAAACCTTTGACGTCAAACCTTCGATCAGGACGGCGCCGCATCGCGCTCGAGCCGATGCGCGCCGCACCGTAGGTGTGGGAGCATGGATCTCTTCCAAGTCTCAGCGGCCCTGCTCTCGCTCGCTGCGATCTTCAGCTATCTCAACCATCGGTTCCTCAGGTTGCCGACCACGATCGGCTTGATGCTGATCGCGATGACCACATCCATCGCCATGGTGGCCATCGGCGTGATGTTCCCGGCCGTGGAGGCGTCGGCGCGGGAGCACCTCTCGGGCATCGACTTCAACAAGACGTTGATGCAAGGGATGCTCGGCTTCCTGCTCTTCGCCGCGGCATTGCACGTCAACCTCGCGGATCTGAAGAAGCAGCGGCTCGTCATCGGCGTCCTGGCGACCGGGGGTGTGCTCATGTCCACGGCGCTGGTGGGCGGCATGACCTACGGCCTCATGACGCTGATGGGCGTGGAGATCCAGCCGCTCTACTGCTTGCTCTTCGGCGCGCTGATCTCCCCCACCGATCCCATCGCGGTGCTCGGCGTCCTCAAGCACGTGGGGGCGCCCAAGGAGCTCGAGATGAAGATCGCCGGGGAGTCGCTCTTCAACGACGGCGTGGCCGTGGTGGCGTTCATCGGGCTCCTGGAGATCGCGTCGGGGACGTCGGGCTTCGACCTGCAGAGGCTCTCGCTCCTGTTCGCCCAGGAGGCGATCGGCGGCGTGCTGTACGGTCTCGCGCTCGGCTTCGCGGCGCTCGCCATGCTGCGACAGGTCGACGACTACAAGGTCGAGGTCCTGATCTCGCTGGCGACCGCGGCGGGCGGGTACGCCCTCGCGTACGCGCTTCACGTCTCCGGTCCGATCGCCATGGTGGTGGCGGGGCTCTTCATCGGGAACGAAGCGCGCGCCGGCGCGATGAGCGAGAAGACCCGCGAACACCTGGACGACTTCTGGGAGTTGATGGACGAGATCCTGAACGCGGTGCTGTTCGTCCTGATCGGCCTCGAGCTCTTGATCATCGCCTTCAACGGTCAGTCCGTGCTCGCGGGGTTGCTCGCGTTTCCGGTCGTCCTGCTGGCGCGGTTCATCGCGGTCGCGCTCCCGGTGAGCCTCATGAAGAGGCGCCGGCCCTTCACCCCGGGCGCGATCCGCATCCTGACGTGGGGCGGTCTGCGCGGCGGCGTCTCGGTGGCCCTCGCGCTCTCCATCCCGGCGAAGCTCGCGGACGGCTCGCTCGTCCACGAGCGCGAGATCGTGCTGTCGATCACCTATGTCGTGGTGGTCACCTCCATCGTGGTGCAGGGCCTGACGATCGGCCCCTTGCTGCGCCGGACGATCGCCGCCGCTGCCGCCCCTGAGCCGGAGGACCGGCTCCCCGTGGCAGCCGCCTGATCGGGCGCGACGACGGCGCGCCGGCCTCCAGTGATCTCTGAGGCCACCGGTGCTTGCCTGTCATCAACAACCGGCGTGTTGCTCGTCCGCATGGAGGCCGCGCAGCACGATCGCCAGCCCGCCGAAGAACTCCTGGTCCGGCGGCACGCGCCGCGCGTCACGAGCCGTCGAAGAGAGAAACGGGTACGCCGCCTCGGACAGCGCAGCGAGCTGCGTGGTCCCGGGCCCCGACAGCGGTCCGAGGTGCTCGGCCTGCAGCGCGCCGATCACATAGCTGTTCAGGCAGCGAAACGCGATGACCCGCCGCGCTCCGGCGAACCCGGCCTCGGTGAGCACCGCGAGCAGCGCCTCTCCGAACCGGCGCACCCCCTCGGAGCTGTGCCGATGGGCCAGCGTCAGCGGCACCACGGACGGGTGCGCGCGGATGGCGTCACGCACCCGTCCGACGAGGATCGTCACCCGCTCGCTCCATGCGCCGCGCGACGGCACCTCCAGGTCGACCGCGCCGAGCACCAGGTCGACCACCAGCCGCTCGATCTGCTCGCGATCGTTCACGTACCGGTAGAGCGCCATCGTGCTCATCCCCAGCTCGCCGGCGACCGCGCGCATCGAGAGCGCCGCGAGCCCCTCACGGTCGATGACGGCGAGCGCTGCGGCAGCGATGCCTGGATGGGAAAGAGAGCGCGGGCGCGGCATGGCCTTGACAGCGTACATCGCACGCTCATACTTTGGTAGGTGTACGACGTACGCCTAAAAAAGGAGGAGAGCTGATGTCCAGACAGGTGAAGCCCGGGGCCGTCGTGACCGGACGCGAGCTCGTGAGCGTCACCGGCGTTCCGCTGCGCGTCCCGGACCCGGCGTTCCTGACGCATCTGCAGTTCCGGCGCTTCGCCGGCTGCCCGGTCTGCAACGTGCACCTGCGCTCCTTCGTCCACCGACACGACGAGATCAGCGCCGCAGGCGTTCGCGAGGTGGTGCTGTTCCATTCGCCCGCCGACGAGCTCCGCGAGCACGTGGCCGGCCTGCCGTTCGCCGTCGTGGCGGATCCGGACAGGCAGCTTTACAGCGAGTTCGGTGTCGAGTCCGCGCCCCGCGCGCTGCTCGACCCGCGGGCGTGGTGGCCGATCGTCAGGGCGATCGCGCTCAGCCTGCCGGCGGTCATCGCGCGGCGGCAGCGACTCCCCTCGCGCGATCCGCACGGCGGCCGGCTCGGGCTGCCGGCCGATCTGCTGATCGCGAGCGACGGTGGGGTGCTGGCCGTGAAGTATGGCGAGCACGTCGACGACCAGTGGTCAGTGGACGATCTGGTGACCCTGGCGCGACACGCGACAGCGACGGCGAGCTCGACGACGGCGAGGAGCGCGGCCTCGATCGCTGCGTGAGCGCGGACAGCGCCAGGTCCTTCTCGGCCGCGGGACCATGCCGCCGTCGCGGACGGCGGCGCTCCGATCTGCGCCGGTCGCGCGGCGCCGCCGTCGCGGACGCGGACAACAGCGCTCCTGCGGCGTCCCTCCCGATCCTTCAGCGCCTCCTCGAAGGGGGTAGTCTCGCCATCTCGCCATGACCTCGATCGCCAGGTGATCCGCGCTCGAATCGCTCCTGCCCGCGCTGCGGCTTCGACGACATTGCCGCGAGTCGGCGGATGGGTCAGGGTTTCGGCGGCGCGCATGGCCGGCCCTGCTCGGCGCGGCGCCGCCGGCACGACGAGAGGATACGTCCTGTCCGCTCATCCCTCTTCGTCCTGCCCTCGATAGAGGCCGTCCTGTCCCCGGATCCATCGCGCGGGCCGATGCGCTCGCGACGCGAGGACACGCCGGGTCGAGGCGGGACGACAGGAGATCCGACGAGGCGTCGGCGCGCCCTGGACACGCGCCGTCTTTCCGAGGCTCGAATGGACTGAAGGAACTCGAACGACGACGGGCGGAGCGCCGTGGAGCGTCGAGGCTCGCGGGATCCACCCGTCCGAGGACGGGCGAACAGGCCCGCGGCCCGCGCTCCGCGCGAGGGCGCCGGTTCGCGTCGCCCATCATCGACTCGCGCAGCAACGAAGGAGGTTTCCTCGTGATCGCTACGGCTTGTTCTGGCGACCCGCGCACAGGCGGGCTCGGGGCGCTGTTCGTCGGCGCCGTGATGGGGCTGTCGGCGACCGCCGGCTGCTCGGACGGGGCCTTCGCGCCCGCGGGCACAGGAGGCGCGGATCCCGGACCGAGGTCGCCGCTCGACCCCGTCGAACCGTCACCGCCCGTCGCGCCCGGGCCCGGCGAGCCGCCGCCGTCGTATTCGCCGGGCGACGGCGCCGCGCCCGCGCCGGATGACCCGCCGCCGACCATCGGCTCGCTCCGAGGCGTCCGCGTCCCGGAGCCGCGCGAGCTGTCTCGGTACGTCAAGAGCAGGGAGAGGGCCGTCGCGCTCGGGAAAGCGTTCTTCTGGGATATGCAGGCGGGCAGCGACGGTGTGGCGTGCGCGACATGCCACTTCCACGCCGGCGCCGATCACCGCAAGAGAAACCAGCTCAGCCCCGGGCTCCTCCACCTGGACCCCGAGCGGCGCGAGCGGTTCGACGCCCTGGCGTCGGGCGCGCGGGGTGGACCGAACTTCGCCCTCCAGGCGAGCGACTGGCCGCTCTTCCGCCTCGCCGACCCGGGGGACCGCGGGTCGGACATCCTCTTCGAGACCGACGACATCGTGTCTTCGCAGGGGGTGTTCAGCGCCCGCTTCAACGCCATCGTACCCGGGAGCGACAAGGACGACTGCACGCTGCTGCCGGACGTCTTCCAGGTGCAGGGCGCGAACGTGCGCCGCGTCGAGCCGCGGCACACGCCCACGGTCATCAATGCGGCGTTCAACTTCCGCAATTTCTGGGACGGACGCGCGAACAACCATTTCAACGGGGTGAACTCCTTCGGCAGGCGAGACCCGGACGCCGCCGTCCACGCCGCGCGCGACGGCGTCCTGGTCCGCGAGAGGGTCGACCTGGACAGCGCGAGCCTCGCCTCGCAGGCGGTCGGCCCGCCGCTCAGCCCCTTCGAGATGTCGTGCGAGGGGAGGACGTTCCCGGACATCGGCAAGAAGCTCCTGCGACTCAGGCCGCTCGCCGGCCAGGGCGTGGATCCCACGGACAGCGTCCTCGGCGCGCTCCGTCACCCGAGCGGACAGGGGCTCGCGCCGTCGTATCGTGAGCTCATCGAAGCGGCCTTCGAGGACGCGTACTGGTCCCCGGACCACCGCGTCGACGACCGGCCCCTCGTGGAAGCGAACTTCTCGCTGTTCTGGGGTGTCGCCATCCAGCTCTACGAGGCCACGCTCGTGTCCGACGACACCCGGTTCGATCGCTTCGCCGAAGGGGACAGCGCCGCCCTGAGCGACGAGGAGCGCGCGGGGCTCGCGATCTTCCAGGGCAAGGGCAAATGCATCAACTGCCATCATGGCCCCGAGCTCACCGGAGCCGCCACCCACCTGCGGGACGAGGCCGAGGAGGGCGGGTTGGTCGAGCGCATGCTGATGGCGGACGGCCGCCCCGCGCTCTACGACAGCGGCTTTTACAACATCGGCGTCCGGCCGACCGAGGAGGACGTGGGCCTCGGGGGCGTGGACCCGTCCGGCGCTCCGCTCTCGTTCACGCGGCAAGGGAAGCTCCTCGCCGCGGGCCACGACGTGCCGGATCCCTTCCGCGTCGACCCGGCGTCGTTCGAGATCGATCCAGGCTCGCCGATCGACCCGCGCGAGCGCGACGCGGTCGACGGCGCCTTCAAGGTCCCGACGCTCCGGAACGTCGCGCTGACAGGCCCCTATTTCCACAACGGCAGCGCGCTGACGCTCGAGCAGGTCGTCGAGTTCTACAACCGAGGCGGCAACCGGCGCGACCGGGAGGGCGGCGACACCACCGGGCTCGATCCCAACCCGACGAACCTCGATCCGGACATCGCGCCGCTCGGGTTGACGGACGGCGAGGCGAAGGCGCTCGTGGCGTTCCTTGAGACGCTCACGGACGAGCGGGTCCGGTTCGAGCAGGCGCCGTTCGATCACCCACAGCTCTTCGTGGCCGACGGCCACTTCTGGAACGAGTGGACCATCGTCGACGACGGCACCGGCCGCGCGCGCGAGAAGATCAAGGAGATCCCGGCGGTCGGCGCCGCGGGGCGCAGCGCGAAGGACCTCCCCCCGCTCGAGCCGTTCAACCCGCTCTGAGCGTCGCGCGCGCCGCCGGCCGCCTCACGCGTGCATCGTGAACGTGGCCAGGATCTCCTGCAGAGAGCTCGGCTCGATCGGCTTGATCAGGTGCATGTCGAAGCCAGCCTCCCGCGCCCGCCGCCGATCCGCCTCCTGGCCATAGCCGGTCATCGCGATCATCAGCGAGGGCGAGACGCCCGCGCTCTCCTTCGCGCTCTCTCTCAGCTCTTTCAAGGCCCGCGCCACACCGTATCCATCCATGCCGCCGGGCAGACCGATGTCACACAGGACGACCTCCGGCCGGAACGCGCGGGCCGCTTCCACACCGGCGCGGCCGGACAGGGCGACCTCGACCCGATAGCCGTCCATGGTGAGCAGCGCCTGCAACGTCTCGGCGGCGTCCTCGTTGTCCTCGATGATCAGGACGCGCAGCGACCTCGGGTCGACGCCCGGCGGCGGCGCGGCGCGCTCCGGGGGCGACTCCGGCCCACGCGAGAGCGGAAGACGGAGGACGATCTCCGTCCCTCGACCGATGCCGGCGCTCTCGGCCGAGACTGCGCCGCCGTGGAGCTCGACCAGGCCCTGGACGAGCGCCAGCCCCAGACCTAGCCCGCCCTGGCTGCGGTCCAGGCTCCGGTCGGCCTGGCTGAACGGCTCGAACATGCGCGCCAGCATCGCCGGATCCATGCCGATGCCTGTGTCGCGGATACGGATGGCCGCGGCGCCCTCCGCCGTCGTCGAGAGCGTGACCGTCACCCGGCCGCCGGCGTCGGTGAACTTGTTGGCGTTGTGCAGCACGTTGCTGACCGCCTGCGAGAGCCGGGTGGGATCGCCGGAGACCCAGACCGGCCCGTCCGGCAGCTCCAGATCGAGCGACAGGCCGCTCGCCTCGAGCGTGCTGCGGTAGTCCTCGGCGGTCTGCCGGAGCAGCCTCGCCAGGTCGCAGCGCTCCTTGCGCAGCGGGATCCTCCCGCGCGCCACGCGCGAGACGTCGAGCAGGTCGTCCACGAGCCGCGCCATGTGCGACACCTGCCGATCGATCACGCCGCACGCCCGCGTGAGCGGCGGTAGCTGCCCGGCGACGCGCCGCAGGATCTCGACCGCATTGCGGATGGGCCCGAGCGGATTGCGCAGCTCGTGCGCGAGCATCGCCAGGAACTCGTCCTTGCGCTGGTCTGCCTCCTTCAGCGACGCCTCCGCGCATTTCTGATCGTGGATATCCGTGCAGGTGCCATACCACCGCAGGATGTCGCCCTCCGGCCCGCGGACGGGCGCGGCGCGGACCAGGTACCAGCGGTGCTCGCGGCCGGCGGCGTCCCCGAAGCGGTATTCGACCTCGTAGGGCTCGCCGGTCACGACCGCTCGGTGCCACGCGGCCAGGGACCTCTGGCGATCGTCCTCGTGGAGGAAAGAGAGCCAGCCCTCACCGAGGGCTTCGCCCTCCTTCGTTCCGGTGCGCTCGCGCCACTGGCGGTTCCCGTAATCCATGCTGCCGTCGGGGCCGGCCGTCCACACGATCTGCGGCATCGCGTCGGCGAGCTCCCGGAACCGCGCCTCGCTCTCGCGGAGCGCGTCGTCGCTCCGCTTCCTCTCCGTGATGTCGTGGGCAGCGCTGATGACGAGCCGCCTGCCCGCCGCGTCCCTCCCCAGCGGCGCGCCGCTGAACACCCACGTGCGCTGAGCGCCGCTCGCCGTGGTGACGTTGAACTCGTTCTCGACCGGCTTGCCCTCCAGGCCATAGACGGCATCGATCGCGGTGAGGGCGGCGCCCTGCCGCGAGCCGTGGGCCCTCGCGGTCCACGCGTTGATGGTGGGGATCTGCTCGCGGGTGTACCCGCTGAGGTCGAGCCACGCGCGGTTCACGATGATGATCTGCCCGTCCTCGGCGTGGATCATCATCGGGAACGGGGCCGCCATCACGGCGCGTCGGAGCCGCTCCTCGCTCTCTTGCAGCAGGAGCTCCGCGTTCTTTCGCTCGGTGAAGTCGATGATCGAGCCGATGTAGCCGAGGTACTCGCCCCGCGGGCCGAGCCGCGGAGAGGCCGAGTCGACGCACCAGCGGTAGGCGCCGTCGGCTCGCCGCACGCGGAAATCCATCCTGTAGGCCTCGCCCCGCGCGCTGGCGTGCACGAAGGCCTCCGCCGCCGCCGGCCGATCCTCGGGGTGGACCGCATCGAGCCAACCAAGGCCGAGGGCGGCCGGCTCGGGCTGCCCCGTGAAGTCCAGCCAGGCCCGGTTGGTGTACGTGCAGGCCCCGTCGGAGCCCGTGACCCAGATCATGACGGGAGAGTGATCCGCCATGTTGCGGAAGCGCGCCTCGCTCTCGCGCAAGGCCAGCTCCGCGCGCTTCCGGGAGGTGATGTCTCCGAGCACGCCCGTCATCCGGAGCGGCCGCCCGTCGCGGTCCCGCTGCACCAGCCCGCGGCTGTGGACCCAGCGCTCGCGCCCGCTGGCGTCGAGGATGCGGAACTCGCAGGAGTAGTCCGTCTCGCCGCGCAGCGTGCTCTCGACCTGGGCCCAGACAGCGTCCCTGTCGTCGGGGTGCAGCAGCCGCAGGAAGCCGTCCACGCTGCTGCCGAGCTGCGCCTCGCTGACGCCGACGAGCTCGAACGCCTCACGCGACCAGAAGACGTGTCCGCTCGGCACGTCCCACTCCCAGATGCCGAGCTGGCCGCCCGCGAGGGCCAGCCGCAGCCGCTCCTCGCCCTGGCGCAGACCCTCCTGGGCGCGCCGGCGCACGGTGATGTCGCGACCCGTCTCCAGGACGAGCGGCCGACGGTCGATCCCCTCGACGAGCCGCATCCGGCTCTCGAGCAGGATCTTCCGGCCGTCGCGGGCCGTGTGCTGGAGCTCGCCCGCCCAGCAGCCTTCGCGCTCGAGCGCCCCTTCGATGTACGCGAGCGGCACCGGGAACACGGTGGACAGGAGCTCGTGGCTCGACCGACCGATGGCGTCGCGCGCCGAGAAGCCGTAGAGCCGCTCGGCTCCAGGGCCGAAGTACACGATCCCGCCCGTCCCGCCGAGCTCCCAGGCGAAGGCCACCTCACTGACCTGATCCAGCAGGGCCGCCTTCAACCGAAGCTCGCCCGCGACCGTCCCGCCCTCGCGGCAGTCGTCCGCCGTGAAGGTCTCGGGCAGGAGAGGGCTCGCCGCCCCGCGGGCGAGCCCGCTGCCAGGACGCTGCGGCGTCGCCTTCAGCACGTCTCTCCTTCGGGCCGTCGGGTTCGACCGACAGGCCAGGGATCGGCGATGGGCATCGGGATCTTCTGTCGGTCTTCAGCGCATGCTGCAAGCGCCGCGGCGTGTGTTCCTCAGGATGAGGTCCACGGAATGACAGGCAACTTGAGCGGCCTTGGTGAAATGGAGATCGGGCAGCCTGGAGCGAGCCGAGCAGACAGGCGCGCCGTGCACCGCGGCCATGTCTCCGCCCGCCTGGTACGGCCAGACGTCTGGCCGTCCGTGGCCAGACGTCTGGCTGTCCGTGGCCAGACGGAGCGTCACCACCCTGCTACAGGCCGAAGCTCGCCTTGATCGCGTCGAACTCCGCGAAGTCGTCGCCGTTGGCCCTGTACGTGCCGCCCTGCGACGTGAAGAGGGACGAGCCCCATGAACCGCTCTGCGTCGGCTCCCAGAAGAACGTCCCGAGCCCTCGGCCGTCCGGCAGGTCGCGCATGATCTGATTGGCCTTCGTGCGCTCCGGGTTGTACTCCGCGATCGCGAACGACAGATCCGGAAAGGTCTCGGCCAGGGTGTTGAACGTGTTCTCCCATACTTCAGGCTCACCCTGAAATGCCGTATAGCAGGAGAGCCCGAGGACATCGAACGAGACGCCTCGCGTCCTTGCGCTGTTGACCCACCACGTGACGCCGTTGACGTCCTCGGTGTTCTCGACGTGCAGCATGATCTTGATGGTGTCATCGACCTCCTTGACCCCGTCGATGCCCGCCTTGAGCAGGGCGGCCAGGTTGTCCCAGTTCTGGTTCGTCGCTCGCCCCGTGAGGCCTCCCGGATTGACGACCGAATCGTTGCCCCAGCAGTCCGTGCTCGCGGACGGCACGTGGATGAGCATGCCCGGCGTGATCTCGTTGCCGATCTGCACCATGTCCGGTCGCGCGCCCGCGCTGACGAGCGCGCCGACGACGTCCCTGGTGTAGGCCTTCAGGAGGCCCGTCAGCTCGTCGATCGATCGGGCATCCCGCCAGGCCTCGGGGATGATCTGTTTGCCAGGATCGGCCCAGGTGTCGCTGTAATGGAAGTCGAGCAGGAACCCCATGCCCGCGGCCTTGATCTGCTTGCCGAACTCGATCGTGTGGTCCTTGTCGCAGTAGGTCTCATCCTTCGCGCAATCACCGCCGGTCCCGAAGGCATATCCGTAGGTAGCGCCTGGGTCCACGAACGTCCGGAGCCGGATGTAGTTGAATCCATGATTCTTCAGCAGCGCGAGCATCCCTTTTTCGTTTCCGTCCGTGTCCGTGTACGTCGCGCCGTCATCGACCGCCTCCTGGACGCTGGAGATATCAGCGCCCAGGATGAAGCTGGGCTCGAACACCGGCATGCCGCCCATCCCGCCCGTCCCGGAGCCGCCCATACCCGCCGACGTGGAAGAAGTCGAAGAGGACGAGCTCGTCGCGACGGATACGCTTCCCCCGCTCGCGCTCCCGGCCGTCGCGCTGCCGCCGCCTCCCCCCGAGGTGGCTCCCCCCTGACCAGCGCTGGTGGCATCACCTGCCTCCGAGCTTGGTCCGGTGCAGTGACAGAGAAAAAGTGGGATGCATAGCGCACCAATCGCGGCGCAGGAGGATACGGTGGAGCGAATCGTGGCCATCATGCCACCATCATACCCGAGCCCGACCGCCAGCGTCATGCGGCGATCGCCCCGCTCGTCGACGGCGCGGCGCGGCGCTCGACGGTCGTGATGGTGTGTCGGCCGAACGACGGCTTCTGCCGCGCGTGGGCGCGTCTTGCGAGCAAGCTCGTCGCAGCTTTACCTCGGTCGAGCGTGCGACGTCACATCTCCGGCACCAGCTCCACATCCGCACCACGTGCGAAGCGCTCATCGAAAGTCAGCACCGGGAGGGCGCTCGCTTCGCGGGACGACTCGCGGATGAAATAGTCGGAAAAGTCGGCTGGTCCCGCCTCGAAGGCGGCAATCGCTCGACGGACGATCGCGTCATGTTCGACCGTCACCCCTGCGGTACCAACCAGCTTGCGAAGCGCTGCCGCGATGGTGGCGCGATCTTGCTTGCAGGCGACTCGAAGGACCCAGGCAACCTCGACCAGGACGGTCGCCGAGAGGAACACGCCCCCGTCCGCGACAGCCTGTCGGAAGGCGCGCACGGCCCGCTCGCACTGTGCCGGATCGTCCTCGACAAGGAGGCGAACGGCGACGTTCGTGTCAAAGGACTTCATCGCCCGAGCGCTCCTTCAGCAATGGCCCGCTCGATGTCCTCCTGGGAAAGGGGGCCACCCCCCGGCGGCAGCTTGATGCGCGAGGCCAGGAGCTCGTCGACCGTCAACCTGTGCTCCGGCGCCTGCGCGGACGCTGCATCGAGCGCGATGAGCTCGACGTGCTTCCCGAGGAGCGGGCGCAGCGCCGGGATCGCGCGGGCCACGGCTTCGTCAATCGTGGTTTCGACCTTGATGGCGTTCATCGTTCCTCATCATGCCCCCTTCCCCCGCCTTCGCCCAGCCCCGCGTTCCACGCCAGGCTCGCGCCCGCCCGTTCGGGTGGCTGCCCGGAGCGGCCCTCGACGTGATGGCCAGCTCTGCAACTCCCGTGGAGGTCTCGCTCGTGCTTGCCGCGCTCCCGCGACGATGTGGGCGCTGACGCCGCCGGACACCGTCCACGCAGCGGCTTCGCCGTCGGCCCAACTGGCCCGACCTTTCCAGCCGAACCTCCTCAGCGGGTCAACAGCCCTCTTCTCCAGACGCCATCTGCCGCAGCGCCGCGAGCCGCGACGGCAGCGCCAGCAGGCCGCCGACCGTCTGGTCCGCGACGAGCTCCGCGATCTGCTCCGGCCGGTACCCGAGCGCGGCGCCATCGCTGGCGGCGAGCGGGTGGACGCGCCCTGCCCCCTCGGGGCGATACCAGTTCTGCACGCTCTCGTCCTGGGCCAGCACCGTCAGCGCGCACAGGTAGGCGTCCACCGCGCGGAACGTCCCCTCCCCCACCCCGCGCCCGACCATCGCCGCCACGGCCTCGGTCAGCGCGCGCCGCTCGGCCCAGTACGTCGCGAACGCCGCCGGATCCCGCTCGCTGAAGCGGTGCACCTCCGTGATCTCCAGCGGGAAGCCGCACACCGTCTGCACGTCGAAGCGCACGAACCGCCAGAGCTGCACGTCCGCCGCCTCGCCGCTAGCCTCGAGCCGCTCCGCATACGAGAGCGGCAGCCGGTTCACCTGCTGCAAGATCTCCGCGACGATCAGCTCCTTGCGCCGGAACCAGTAGTACAGCGACGACTGCCGCAGCCCGGCGGTCTCGGCGATCTCGAGCATCGACACCTCGACGACCCCGCGCTCCGCGAACAGCCGGCCCGCCACCTCCAGGATCTGCTCGCGCGGCGCGAGCGCGCTCCGCTGCGGCTTCTTGCGCGGCCGGCCCATGCGGCGCGGCCCGCCCCCGGCGCTCTGCCCCTCCCCGGCGCTCTGCCCCTCTTCGGCGCTCTGCCCCTCTTCGGCGCTCCGCCGTCCAGCGATCTTCTGAGGGGGCCTCTCGGTCTTCATCGTCCTTCATCGTCTTCCAGGCTGGCAGTCACGCCGTCGCGCTCGTCGATCCGCGCCGCGCTCGCGACCTCACGCCATCCGCGCCAGCGCAGCGCTCGGACGGGAATAGTACAAACCGTCAGGATGCCAAGGACGCCAGGGGAACCTGGAGACAGGAAACTTCTGCTCCTGGCTCCCCTGGTGTCCCGGCGACTCTCTCGATCAGGTCGCCCCCCTCCGACGTGGCCGAGCCCCGCGCCCGCGCGGCCGGGAAAAAACGCGCGCGCCTTGCATTTTACCCCCGGGAAACAGACCGGAAACCCGGTCCCCGGATAGTTCGCCCAGCAGTTTCGATTCTCTATCGAAAGTGAGGCGGGCGATGTCTGAAACGGCTACAACGTACGCCGCGCGCGAGCACGCGCGCGCTCAGGAAGGCAGCGTCGTCGAGACGCAACCGACGGTGCCCAGCACGTCGATCAGCGACCCGCCCGCGGGCGTGGAAGCGCGCGACGTCCTCTGGGACGAGACCCTCGGCGCCGGCGGCTACGCCGCGCGCACCCTCCCGGCCGGCAGCCGGCTCCGGCTCGTCGATATCGAGGGCGACACCTGCGTCGCCCTCCTGCTCCACCGGGCCGACCGCCCCATCGAGCGGCTCTGTCTCGCCGACACCGTGAAGCTCCAGTGGCAGGCCTATCCCGGCCCCGGATACCTGCTCCTCTCGGACATGGGGCGCGTCCTCGCCTCCCTCGTCGAGGACACCGCCGGCCGACACGACACCTTCTGCGGCGCCTCGCTCCCCGGCGAGATCGCCGCCCGGTACGGCAGCGACGCCCACGGCGGCGCCCTCCGCGCCGGCCGCGAGCGGCTCCTGCTCGCCCTCGCCAAGCACGGCCTCGCCGAGCGGGACCTGCCCACGCCCATCAACCTCTTCAAGGGCGTCCGCATCGAGGCCGACGGCGCCATCACCTTCCTGCCCGACGCGTCCCGGCCCGGCGCCCACGTGCTCCTCCGCGCCGAGCAGGACGTCCTCGTCAGCGTCGCCGTCACGCCCCACCGGCTCGACCCGCGCCCCGACTACCGCGCCGGCAAGGTCCGCCTCACCGCCTGGCGCGGCCGCCCCGCCGCCGCCGACGACCCCGTGCGCAACGCCACGCCCGAGGCGCGCCGCGCCTTCGAGAACACCGCCGAGGAGCTCGCCCTCGGCCTCCGCAACGGAGGTGCCCGATGATCCCCGCCGTCCCCACCGCCAGCTACAACAAACCGGTCGCCGCCCTGCGCGACCCCGCCCTCGCCGGACTGCCCGGCTCCGTCGTCTCCGACGAGGTCGTCCCGGCGCGCGCGCCGTGGGCCAAGGTCGTCCGCGCCGGCGAGGTCCTGCGCGTCATCGACCTCGAGGGCAACCAGGCCGTCGACTTCCTCGCCTACGTGCTCGCCGACACCGCCGAGCGCTACAGCGCCGCCGACACGATCGTCGCGCAGCGCAACATCTTCCTCACCACCGGCGCGCAGCTCCGCTCGAACCGTGGCCGCGTGATGATGACGATCACCGGCGACACCTGCGGCCGCCACGACACCTCGGGCGGCGCCTGCTCGTGCGAGTCGAACACCGTCCGCTACGGCCACCACACCAAGCACCAGCACGCCTGCGTCGAGAACTTCCTCATGGCCGCGGCGCCGTACGGCCTCGGCAAGCGCGACCTCGTCGGCAACATCAACTGGTTCATGAACGTGCCCGTCGAGGCCGACGGCACCCTCGGCATCGTCGACGGCCTGTCCGCGCCCGGGAAGCACGTCGACCTCAGGGCCGAGCTCGATCTGCTGCTGCTCGTCTCGAACTGCCCGCAGATCAACAACCCCTGCAACGCCTTCAACCCGACGCCGATCCGCGCGGTGGTGGTGCGGCCATGAGCGCGGCCGCCGCCCCGCCGTTCCGGCGCGTCCTCGTCGCGAACCGCGGCGAGATCGCGTGCCGGATCATCCGCACCCTCCGGCGCCTCGGCATCGAGTCGGTCGCCGTGTTCTCCGACGCCGACCGCGCCGCGCTCCACGTGCGCCTCGCCGACCACGCCGTCCGCCTCGGCGGACAGACGCCCGCCGAGAGCTACCTGCGCATCGACGCCGTGGTCGACGCCGCCCGCCGCGCCGGCGCTGACGCCGTGCACCCGGGTTACGGATTCCTGAGCGAATCCGAGGACTTCGCCCGCGCGGTGGAGGGCGCTGGCGTCGTGTTCATCGGGCCGACGCCGGCCCAGATGGAGGCGTTCGGGAGCAAGCACCGGGCACGGCAGATCGCCGTCGAGGCGGGCGTGCCGCTCCTGCCGGGCACCGGCGTGCTGCGCGACGCGGACCACGCGGCGGCCGAGGCCGCGGCCATCGGCTACCCCGTGCTGCTCAAGGCGAGCGCGGGCGGCGGCGGCATCGGCATGGCCCGCTGCGACGGGCCGGCGGAGCTCCCGGCGGCGTTCGAGCGCGTCCAGCGCCTCGCCCGCGCGAACTTCGGATCGGGCGAGGTCTTCCTCGAGCGCTTCCTCGCGGCGCCCCGGCACGTGGAGGTCCAGATCGCCGGCGACGGCCGCGGGAACGTCCTCGTCCTCGGCGACCGCGACTGCTCGGTGCAGCGCCGCAACCAGAAGGTCATCGAGGAGGCGCCCGCGCCCGACCTGCCGCCGAGGCTGCGCGCCGCGCTCACGGAGTCGGCCCGCGCGCTCGCGGCGAAGGTCGCCTACCGCAACGTGGGCACGGTCGAGTTCCTGGTCGATCCCGCGCGCGCGGAGCACTACTTCCTCGAGGTCAACACGCGCCTCCAGGTCGAGCACGGCGTCACCGAGCTCTGCACCGGCGTCGACCTCGTGGAATGGATGCTGCGCATCGCCGCGGGCGACACGGCGTTCTTCGCGGACGGCGACCCGGCGCTGCGCGGCCACGCGCTCGAGGCCCGGCTCTACGCCGAGGACCCGGCGCGCGGGTTCCTGCCGAGCGCGGGGCTGCTCACCGAGGTGCGGTATCCCGAGGGCGGGGGCGGGCGCGGGCGTGTGCGTGTCGACGGATGGGTCGAGACCGGCACCGAGGTGTCCGCGCTCTACGACCCGCTGCTG
Source organism: Sorangium sp. So ce406 (assembly GCF_051474675.1). NCBI lineage: Bacteria > Pseudomonadati > Myxococcota > Polyangiales > Polyangiaceae > Sorangium > Sorangium sp. So ce406. The sequence goes on from NZ_CP150340.1 coordinate 6,939,425, forward strand.
GCCAAGCTGCTCGTGCACGGCGCGGACCGGGCCGAGGCCGTCGCGGCGCTGCGCGAGGCCGTCGGGGAGACGCGGCTCGGCGGGATCGAGACGAACCGGGAGTGGGTCGCCGTCGCGCTCGACCACCCGGACTTCCGCGGGGTCCGGCACCACACGGGCACGTTCGCGGCGCTGCCGTTCCGGCCGCCGACGGTCGAGGTGACCGCGGCGCCGGGCGCGGTGACCGTGCAGGACTGGCCCGGGCGGCTCGGGCTGTGGTCGGTGGGCGTGCCGCCGAGCGGGCCCATGGACGACCTGTCGTTCCGCCTCGGCAACCGCGTCGTGGGCAACCCGGCGGGCGCGGCGGGGCTCGAGTGCGAGGTGCACGGGCCCACGCTGGTGTTCCACCGGCGCGCGGTGCTGTGCGTCGCGGGCGCCGCGATGCGCGTGCTGGTCGACGGGGCCGAGGTCGCGCCGTGGACGCCGGTCGAGGTCGCGCCGGGCTCCACCGTGGCCTGCGGGCCGGTGCGGGGGCCGGGCGCGCGCGCGTACCTGCTGCTGCGCGGCGGCATCGACGTGCCGGCGCACCTCGGCAGCCGCGCCACGTTCACCCTCGGCGGCTTCGGCGGCCACGCCGGGAGGCCGCTGCGCCCCGGCGACGTGCTGCGGCTCGGCGAGGACGTCGACGCCGCGATCGACCCGGGCCCGCTGCCGGCCGAGGCGCGGCCGGAGATCGGCAGGTCGTGGGAGCTCGCGGTGCTCGACGGGCCGCACGGGGCGCCGGATTTCCTCACGAGCGAGGGGATCGAGCAGCTCTACGAGGCCGAGTGGGAGGTCCACTACCACTCCGCGCGCACGGGCGTGCGGCTCGTGGGGCCCGCGCCGCGGTGGGCGCGCACCGACGGCGGCGAGGCGGGGCTGCACCCGTCGAACCTGCACGACAACGCGTACGGCATCGGCGCTGTCGACCTCACCGGCGACATGCCCGTCATCCTCGGCCCGGACGGCCCGAGCCTGGGCGGGTTCGTCTGTCCGCTGACGGTCGCTGCGGCCGAGCGGTGGAAGCTCGGCCAGCTCAGCGCCGGGGACAAGGTGCGGTTCCGGTCGATCGTGGCCGCCGAGGCCGACGCGCTGGCGCAGCGGAGCGACGCGCTCGTGGCGCGGCGCGGGCTCGCGGGCAAGGCGAACGGGACGAACGGGACGAACGGCGCCGCGAGCGGCGCGAACGGCTCCTCGGCGCACCACGCGCCGCCCGCGGCGGCGGGCGCGCCGCGGCGGCCGCGCGGCGAGCCGGTGCTCGGGCGCGTGCCGGCGCGCGACGACCGGCCCGCTGTCGTCTTCCGGCAGAGCGGCGACCGCTACGTGCTCGTCGAGTTCGGCCCCCCGGTGCTCGACATCGACCTGCGCGTGCGCGCGCACCTGCTCATGACGCGGCTCGAGGAGCTGCGCGTGCCCGGCGTGGTCGACCTGACCCCCGGGATCCGCTCGCTCCAGGTGCACGTCGACGGGGCGAAGCTCACCGTGCCGAGGGCGCTCGACCTGCTCCGCGAGGTCGAGGCCGACCTGCCCGCCCCGACGGAGGTCCGCATCCCGAGCCGCGTCGTCCACATGCCGCTGAGCTGGGACGACCCGGCCACGCGCGAGGCGATCGCGCGCTACGAGCGCGCCGTCCGCGACGACGCGCCCTGGTGCCCGAGCAACCTGGAGTTCATCCGCCGGGTGAACGGGCTGCCGGACATCGCGGCCGTCCAGGAGATCTTCCTCGCGGCGAGCTACCTCGTGCTCGGCCTCGGCGACGTGTACCTCGGCGCGCCGGTCGCGACGCCGATCGACCCGCGCCACCGGATGGTCACGACCAAGTACAACCCGGCGCGCACGTGGACGCCCGAGAACGCCGTCGGCATCGGCGGGGCGTACCTGTGCATCTACGGGATGGAGGGGCCGGGCGGGTACCAGTTCCTCGGCCGCACCGTGCCGGTCTGGAGCCGCCACCGGCCGTTCCGGCAGACGACGCGCGAGGCGCCGTGGCTCCTGCGGTTCTTCGACCAGCTCCGCTTCCACCTCGTGTCGCCGGAGGAGCTGCTCGAGCTGCGGGCCGACATGGTGGCCGGGCGCGGCGAGGTGCGCATCGAGGAGACCACGTTCGACCTGGGCGCGCACCACCGCTTCCTCGACGACAACGCGGAGGGCATCCGCGCGGCCCAGGCGCGGCAGCGGGCGGCGTTCGACGCGGAGCGCGGGCGCTGGGAGGCGGACGGCGAGTTCGACCGCGTGCGCCGCGCGGGCGCGCGCCTCGAGGGCGCGTCGTCCGCCGCCGAGGACGCGATGCCGGCCGGGATGCTGCCGGTGGCGGCGCCGCTCACCGCGTGCGTGTGGAAGGTCGACGTGGAGCCCGGGCAGCGCGTCGAGGCGGGCCAGCGCGTGGCCGTGCTCGAGGCGATGAAGATGGAGTTCGCCGTGGTGGCGGACGTGGCCGGCGCGGTCGACTGGATCGGCTGCCGCCCGGGCCAGATGGTCAGCGCGGGCCAGGCGCTCGTGGGGGTGTCGGCCGATGCGTGACGCGATCTCGACAGGGGCCCCGCAACGGGGCTGCGACGCGGGCCTCGCGGGCGTCACGGAGGAGAGCGGCAGCGACGCCGAGGACCTCGCCCGGCTGGGCTACCGCCAGGAGCTGCGGCGGGACCTGGGCAGCCTGTCGGCCTTCGCGGCGGGCTTCTCGTACGTCTCGATCCTCACGACCGTCTTCCAGCTCTTCGTGATCGGGTACGCCTTCGGCGGCACCCGGTTCTTCTGGACGTGGCCGGTGGTCTTCCTCGGCCAGCTCGCGGTCGCGCTCAACCTCGCCGAGGTGGGCTCGCACTACCCCGTGGCCGGCTCGGTGTACCAGTGGGGCCGCCGCGTCTCGGCCGGCTACCCCGGGTGGCTCGCGGGGTGGCTGAAGCTCCTCGGCGACGTCGTGAGCGTCGCGGCGGCGGCCATCGCGCTCCAGGCGATCTTGCCGAGCGTCTGGAGCGGGTTCCAGTTCCTTGGAGGCGACCCGTCGCTCACGTCGCGCGACGGCGCCGCGAACGCGGTGCTGCTCGGCGCGGGGCTCATCGTGCTGACCACGGCGATCAACATGGCCGGCGTGAAGGCCATGGCCTACGTCAACGACATCGGCGTGATGGCGGAGCTCGGCGGCGTCGTCCTGCTGATCGCGGCGCTGTTCCTGCACGCGGTGCGGGGTCCGGGCGTGGTGCTCGAGCCCGTCTACGGGCCGCCGTCGTCGCTGGGGACGGGGGCGGCCGGGCTGCTCGCGGCCGCGCTCATGCCGGCGTACGTGCTGTACGGCTTCGACTCGGCGGGGGCGCTGGCCGAGGAGACCCAGAACCCGCGGCGGATCATCCCGCGGGCGATCCTGAAGGCGATCGTCGCGTCCGGGATCGGCGGCGCGCTGCTCATCCTGGCGGCGCTCATGGCGGCGCCGAGCCTCACGGACGGGCGCCTCGCCACCGAGGGCCTGGCCTACGTGGTCGTCAGCGCGCTCGGCCCGACGCTGGGCAAGGTGTTCCTTGTCGACGTGGCGCTGGCCGTGTGCGTCTGCACGCTGGCGATCCAGACCGGCGCGTCGCGCCTGGCCTTCTCGATGGCGCGGGACGGCGCGCTCCCGTGCGCGGCCGCCCTGTCGCGCGTGTCGGCGCGCACGAAGACGCCCGTCGCCCCGGCCATCGTGGTGGGCGCGCTCGCGTGCGGCATGCTCGTCGTGAACTACGGCGAGGCGCAGCTCTTCGTGCTCATCACGGAGACGGCCGTGCTCCTCGTGAACCTGTCGTACCTGCTCGTGACGGCGGGCATGCTCGCCCGCCGGCTGCGCGGGTGGCCCGGCCGCTCCGGGGCCGCGGCCGGGGTGTTCTCGCTCGGGCGCGCCGGGCTCGCGCTGAACATGGCCGCCGTGGCGTGGGGGGTCGCGCTCATCGCCAACATCGCGTGGCCGCGGCACGACGGCGGCGGGCCGGCGTGGCTGGAGTACTTCCCGCTGATCGGCGTCGCCGGCGCGACGGTCGCCGGGCTCGGGCTGTTCGTCGCGATGCAGCGGCCGCGCGGCGTGGCGCAGGCGCCGCGCGGAGACCAGGGCGTCCTCGCGGAGCGTGAGGCGCGACCGGCACAGATCGACCTCCTGACGTAATGCGTGGTCCACGGGCAGGGGAGCCCGTGCCCAGGGCTCCGCCCTGCGCGGGCCCCGGCGAGACCATGCTAGGGTGGCGCCCGTGATCCCGGAGGCTGGCCCGACACGCGCATCCCACACTCCGCTCCAGGGGCTCGCGTGCCGGCGAGCGGTCGGTCCGGATGGAGGCAGCGCATGACCAAGCTCCGCATCTTCGTGGTCGACGATCACCCGATCGTGCGCGACGGGCTGAAGGCGTTGATCGACGCGCAACCTGACATGACCGTCGTCGGCGAGGCGGCGGACGGGCTCTCGGCGGTCGAGGCCGTCACGCAGCTAGAGCCGGACATCGTGTTGATGGACATCTCCATGCCGAAGCTCGGCGGGGCGGAGGCGACCGCGCGCATCAAGAAGGCGCGCCCGGCGGTCCAGGTGGTGGCCCTGACGGGCTACGAGGACAAGACGAACGTGCAGCCGATCCTGCAGGCCGGGGCCTCGGGGTACGTGATCAAGATGGCGAGGGCCGCGGACCTTGTCCGCGCCATCCACGCCGTGGCCGAGGGGGGCGTGTACCTCGACCCGGCGATGGCGGCGCACGTCCTGTCGACCGTCGCCGGCCGGACGACAGGGGACGCCGGCGCGGGCTCCGATCTGAGCGAGCGTGAGGCCGAGGTGATCCGGATGGTCGCCGAGGGGCACGCCATCAAGGAGATCGCCGCCCGCCTCGACCTGAGCGCGCGCACGGTCGAGACCTACAAGGTGCGGGCGATGGAGAAGCTCGGCCTGAAGAGCCGCGCGGACACCGTCCGCTACGCGCTGCAGCAGGGCTGGCTCAGGAGCGAATAGCGCTCGCGCGCCGGCGCGCCGGCGCAGGCCGACTGAGCGTCCCAGGGGCCGTCTCCAGGGTAGACGGCGGTCCGCTCGGGGCATGTCCGCGCTCGCGCCGGCGAGCCATGATCTTACCAGGGCGCAGGTGCGCCGCGCGGCGGCTTCCTGGCCAGTCACGAGCCCGTCGGCCGAAGCACGAGCCCGACCGACCAAGGAATAAAGGCGGGGGCCGGCGACATATCCTTTGTTCCTGTCGACCGCCGAGAACCAGAAAGGAAAGGGACCATGCCCACGATAGAGCCGGTGAACCTCGCGAGCCCTGAGTTCAAGTCGAATGCGTACTCCATCTACGCCCGCCTCCGAGCGGAGGAGCCCGTGCACCGCACGACGCTGCCGGACGGGCGGGTCCTCTGGCTCGTCACCCGCTACGAGGACTGCGTGGCCGCGCTGAAGGACGAGCGCCTCGTGAAGGACTGGAGAGCCATCGGGGTGGACCTGTTCGGCATGGACAAGGAGCGCATGCTGCTCGAGCGGCACATGCTCAACATGGATCCGCCGGACCACACGCGGCTCCGGGCGATCGTGAACAAGGCGTTCACGCCGCGGCTTGTCGAGGGGCTGCGAGGCCGTATCCAGGCCATCGCCGACAGCCTCCTGGACGACGTGCAGGAGCGAGGGGAGATGGATGCCGTCGCCGACTACGCGTTCCCGCTGCCCATCATCGTCATCGCCGAGATGCTGGGCGTCCCCGTCGAGGACAGGCACCGGATCCGGGCGTGGTCGGACGCGATCGTCGGCGGGGTGCCGACCCGGGAGAGGGTCGAGCGCATGGGGGGGATGATCAAGGAGTTCAAGGATTACCTCCTCGCCATGGTGGAAGAGCGCCGCAGGGCCCCGAGGGAAGATCTGCTGAGCGCGCTCGTTCATGTGGAGGAGGAGGGCGCCGGCAAGCTCGACGAGAAGGAGCTGCTCTCGATGGTGTTCCTGCTGCTCGTCGCGGGGCACGAGACGACGGTGAACCTCATCGCGAACGGCATCCTCGCGCTGCTCACGCACCCGGCCGAGCGAGAGAAGCTGCGGGCGGATCCGTCGCTCATGAGGTCGGCGATCGAGGAGCTGCTGCGCTACGATAGCCCGGTCGAGACGGCGACGTTCCGGTTCGCGAGGGAGGACGTGGAGCTCGGGGGCGCGGTGATCCCGAAGGGGGACGTGGTCGTCGTCGTGCTCGGGTCGGCGAACCGCGACCCGGAGCTCACGCCGTCGCCGGAAACGCTCGACCTCGCGCGCGAGCCGAACCGGCATATCGCGTTCGGCCTGGGTGTCCATTACTGCCTGGGCGCGCCGCTCGCGCGGCTCGAGGGGCAGATCGCCATCGGGACGATCCTGCGCCGGATGCCGAACCTGGCGCTCAAGGTGGCGCCGGAGGCGATCCAGATAAGGCCGAGCCTCATCGTGCGCGGGCCTGCCGCGCTGCCGGTATCATTCTGAAGTCCACGTCGCGAGACTCCGGCAGTCAGAGGGTCGAGGCCCTCGAGCGAAAACGCGGTGGTCATCGCGCGTTCGTGCCATGAGCCCGCTCGGCTCGTTCAAGACGATGAGGCGCCGCGTCGTCGCCACGTGCCTCAAATCTCACCATGTGTGCCGGACGGCGGCAGCGTTACTATCCCGGTGTGCACAGCGCGGGTCCGCAGAAACTCGTCGGCGGCCGGTTCGAGCCCGAGCGAATCGCCGGCAGCGGGGGCATGGGCGATGTCTACCGAGCGCGGGATCGCCAGGACGGTGCGCTGGTCGCGCTCAAGCTCCTGAGGAGCTCGGACGCGCAGCTCGTCGCGCGCTTTCAGCGGGAGGCACGGCTCCTGGCCGAGCTGCAGCACCCGGCGATCCCGCGCCTCGTCGCCCACGGCACCTCGGACCAGGGGCAGCACTACCTCGCCATGGAGTGGCTCGAGGGCGAGGACCTTGCCGCGAGGCTCGCCCGCGGGCCGCTCGGCGTCGAGGAGGGGCTCACGCTCGTCCACCGCGTGGCCGAGGCGCTGTCGCTCGTGCATGCGCGCGGCGTGATCCACCGCGATCTGAAGCCGGCGAACCTGTTCCTGCAAGGCGGCCGGCTCGACCAGGTGAAGATCCTCGATTTCGGGATTGCGCGCGACGCGGCGGTGACCGGCGGGCTCACCGAGCCCGGCGTGGCCCTCGGCACGCCGGCCTACATGGCACCCGAGCAGGTTCGCGGCGAGCTGGACATCGACGCGCGCGCAGACGTGTACGCGCTCGGGTGCATCCTGTTCGAGTGCCTCACCGGCCAGCAACCCTTCTGGGCCGAGCACACGTTCGCCGTGCTCGTGAAGGTGCTCTTCGAGGACGCGCCCCGGCCGAGCGCGCTGCGCGCCGAGGTGCCCGAGACCGCCGACCTGCTCACGGCGTGGCTGATGACCAAGGATCGCGAAGGCCGGCCGGAGAACGCGGCCGTGGCGGCGAGCGCGCTCGCCGTGCGCTCGCCCGATCCGGCGGTCGCCGCGCTGCCTGCACCCGCGCTGACGCGCCGCGAGCGAGGGCTCGTCAGCGTGGTCCTGGCGAGGGGGGAGGACCGGACCGTGCCCGCCACGACCTCCGCGGGGTGCGCCGAGATCGCCACGCTCGACGTGAGCCGGAGGGCTGTGATGCCGACAGGGCCGACGCCGCTCGTGCCCGACCTGCGCCGCGCGGCGGCAGAGCACGGCGCTCGCCTCGAGCCGCTGCAGGACGGCGGGTTCGCCGCGATCCTCATCGACGCGGTACCGCCGACCGATCTCGCCGCGCGTGCCGTACGCTGTGGTCTCGCGCTGCAGAAGCTGTTGCCTGGCGCCCGCCTGGCTGTCGCGACCGGCTGGGATTCGCTGGAAGGTGGGCAGCCTGTCGGCCCGATCATCGACCGCGCGTCCGCGCTGCTCGTCGATATCGACGCTGGTCCGCCCGGCGATGGCAACACCGCGACGGAAGCGCAGGCCCCGGTGCTCGTGGATGCTGTCACGGCCGACCTCCTCGGGCCGGGATTCGAGATCGCGCGGGGGCCTCGGGCGCACGCGGTCCTCGGTGAGCGTGACCCGTTCGATGAGGCGCGCACGCTGCTCGGTAAGCCCACCCCGTTCGTGGGGCGCGACCGGGAGCTGCGCGCCCTGGAGGACCTGTTCGACGAATGCGCCGGCGAGCCCTGCGCGCGGGCGGCGGTCGTCATGGGGGCAGCGGGGATGGGCAAGTCGCGCCTGCGCCTGGAGCTCGTGCGGCGCCTCAGGGCGCGCGCCGAGCCGGTCACGATCTGGGTCGCGCAGGCGGATCCGGCGCGCGTGGGAGCCCCCCTCGACTTGCTCGGACAGGTTGTGCGCCGCGCAGCGCACCTCGTCGACGGCGAGCCCCTCGAGCGCCGCCGCGAGCAGCTCGCGGCGCGCGTGGCCCGGCATGTGGAGCCGGCCCTCCGCGAGCGGGTGACCGAGTTCCTGGGCGAAATGGTCGGCACACCCTTCCCGGACGAGGCGCGCGTGCAGCTCCGCGCGGCGCGGCGCGATCCGCTGCTCATGGGCGACCAGGTCCGCCGGGCGTGGGTGGACTTCATCGACGCCGAGTGCCGAGCAGGCCCGGTGGTGCTCGTGCTGGAAGACCTGCACTGGGGGGACCTCCCGACCGTGCAATGCGTCGACGCGGCGCTGCGCCTGCTCGGGGAGCGGGCGCTGATGGTGCTCGCCCTGGCGCGGCCGGAGATCCGGGTGACCTTCCCCGCCCTCTGGGCCGATCGGGGCGCGATGGAGATCGGGCTGCCCGAGCTGCCTCGCCGTGCCTGCGAGCGAATGGTGAGGGCGGCATTGGGCGATCGTCCCGACGACGATCACGTGACGGCGATCGTCCAGCGCGCGGCGGGCAATCCGTTCTTCGTCGAGGAGCTCGTGCGCGCGACCGTCGAGGGGCGAGACGCGCGCGAGGCGCCGGAGACGGTGCTGGCGATGGTGCAGGCGAGGTTCAAGGATCTCGACGCCGAGGAGCGGCGGCTGCTGCGCGCTGGCAGCGTGCTCGGCGAGGTGTTCTGGCAGGGCGCGGCGGCGCGCCTGCTGGGGCTCGGACAGGCGGAAGGCGCGGCGCTCGGCGCGCGCCTCGCGGAGCTGGAGCGACGCGAATGGATCGTGCGGCGTCCCGAACCACGGTTCGTCGGCGAGGAGGAGTTCGCCTTCGGGCATGGGCTCGTGCGCGAGGCGGCCTACAGCATGCTGACCGAGGTCGATCGGCGGCTCGGCCACCGGCTCGCCGGCGCATGGCTGGAGGAGGCCGGCGAGCGCGACGCGCTGGTGCTGGCCGAGCATTTCGAGCACGGCGAGGCGCGCGCGGCGGCAGCGCGGTGCTACGAGCGCGCGGCAGAGCAGGCGCTCGAGGCGAGCGATCTCGAGGGCGCGCTCGCCCGGGTGGAACGGGCGTTCGCCTGCGCGCCGGAAGACGAGGCCGCGGGGCGGCTCCACGCGCTCGCGGCGACCGTGCACAACTGGCGGGGTACGTTCGCCGAGGCGGAGCGCGCGGCGAAGGCGGCGGTGGCCCTGGCGCCCGCCGAGGGCAAGGCTCCCTACGCCGCGCTGGCGATGCTCGCCTGGGCGAGCGGAGCGCTCGGGAAGGTGGAGCAGCTCGAGGCGGTGGCGTCGTCGCTGCCGCTCGACCGGAAGGACGCGGCGCTCGACCGGGATTTCCTCCTGGCGTGGTACAGCGCCGCCACATGGCTGCGCGATCTCGGGCGCCACGCCGCGGCCATGATCCTCGAGCGCGTCATGGATGGGGTGCAGCCCGAGCATCTGGAGCCCGGCCTGGCGGGGCACATCTACCTGACGAAGGGCGCTGCAGCGTGCTTTCCGCCCCGCCAACTCGAACTTGTCCTGCGCTTCTCCGAGGCTGCATGGGAGGCCTACGAGCGCGATGGCGCGCTGCGAGACGCATGCCTGACGCGCTTGTTGCTCGGCGTGGCGCAGAGGCGACTCGGTGCTTACGAACCGGCAGAGTCGACGCTCAAAGAGGCGAAGCGCGTCGCGATCCAGCTCGACCTTCCCTATGTGGCCAATGCGGCCACCATCTATCTAGGGCAGCTCGACGTGGCGCGGGGGCAGAGCGCCGCGACCAGGACGATGGCAGCCCGGGTCATCGAGGATGCGCGAGCGGTCGGCAATCGCCGGCAACTGGGCCAAGCTCGAGTGCTGCTCGCGCAAGCGCTGCTCGACCTTGGGGACCTCGCACAGGCGTGCGCGCAGGCAACCACAGCGATCGATGAGACGCGGGCGTACCCCGCAACGCAGTCCATCGCGCAAGCCACCCTCGCCCACGCGCTGCTCCGAGAAGGGCGCGCCCTCGAGGCGCTCGCGGCGGCGCGTGCAGCGATCGAGATCGTGACGCGCGTCGGAGGCCTCGATGAGGATGAAGCGCTCGTGCACCTCGCCTGGGCCGAGGCGCTCGACGCCTGCGGCGATGAGGTCGCGGCCAGGGCAGCGCTCGCCACGGCCTTCAATCAGCTGCACGCCGAGGCGGACGCCATCGAGTCACCCCCTCTGCGGCGCAGCTTCCTCGAAGGCGTGCCGGAGCATGCGCGCATCCGCGCGCTCGCGGAGGCGTGGGGCGTGGCGGACAGGTGACTCCCCGGTTCGATATCTGATGGCCACCGCCGCGTACCTGGATCGGTTCGGGTCCCCTACCCACCCCACCCCGGTCGCTTGCCCGGCTGCCGCCAAGCTGGGTGGGGGCGGTCGGGTCGGTCCGCGCTGCCAACCAGGGTCGGCTCGGGCATGTTAGCCTGGGTCGGGTCGCGCACTTCATCCAGGAGACACGGACCATGCGCTTCATGATCATGTTCAAGGCCGATGCGGACACCGAGGCTGCCGCTCCCGCGTGCATGGCGATACCCGAGATGGGGCAGCTCATCGAAGAGCTCAAGAACGACGGCGTGCTGATCGCGACCGAAGGTCTCAAACCGAGCTCGTCCGGCGCGCGCCTCCGGTATTCCGGGGGCAAGGTCAGCGTGACGGATGGCCCCTTTGCCGAGGCCAAGGAGCTCGTCGCCGGATTCGTGCTGGTCGACGTGGCGTCCAGGCAGGCGGCGATGGAGCTGGGCGAACGCTTCCTCCGCGTGGCCGGCGACGGCACGGCCGCGGAGGTCCGCGAGGTGTTCGATGCCCCGCACGACGTCCCCCACGCCACCGAGCGGCGAGCGCATCCCCCCGCCAGGGGAGCATGACGCGATATCGAGGCCCGTTATCGAAGACGAGCCCCGTCATCCTCGCCGTCGAGCGAGGACTCCGCCCGTCAGCGTCTGCGCCCAGCGTCGCCCCACGACCTGCGCGGGCAACCCGGTAGCTTCCGCGCCGGAGCTACATCAAGCGGATCCACGCGCGCAAGACGGTCTCCAATGCCACCCGCTTTTCCTGGAGCTCCTGTCCGTCGCTGAACGTCACGAGGCAGCGGTCCTTGGCGACCCACTCCAGCAGACCCGCCGGGTCCGCGATCTCGACGCCCTCCTTCGCGGTGCCCTTCACCTTGGCTCCCATGTGCAGGATGAGCCGGATGCGGTCCTTCGCGCGCAGGTTGAACGTCGCGAAGTGCTCCGTCGTGCGGAAGCTCGGCGCGTTCCATTTGATCTCCTCGCGGATCTCGGGGCTCACGCCGAGGATGATCTGCCGGAGGGCCTCGATCTCCTGCTTCAGCGGATGCTCCAGCTCGCGCAGGAACGCGATGACGGCCGGGTGCGTCTGCGAGCTGCCCGGATCGAGAGGCGCGGCGGGCTTCCCGGGCGCCTCCTGAGGCGTCCCCGCGGCGGCCGGGCCCTTCCGGGTCTTCGCGCCCGGCTTGCTCGGCTTCTCGCCGGTGCGTCTCATGAGGATGTGCTCGCCTCGCCGGTCCGCGGCTCTCCCCGCTGCCGCTCGAGCCGCTCCCGCATCACGTTGGGGATCCTCGCGGCCACCTCGATCGCCCGCTCGAGCGCCGCGCGCGCCTCGGCGTGGCGGCCGCGCCGGGAGAGGGCGCGCGCCCTCGCCTCGATCAGCTCGATCTGCTCCTGCCCCACGGAGAAGCGCGCCGACCGCTCCTCGAGCTCGTCCCACGCCTCCGCGCTCGCCTCCCGCGTCGCCAGGTCGATCATCGACCACTGCACCTCTTCCGAGGGGACCATCCCCATGCCCACGCGCCCCTCCGCGACGGCCTTCGCCTGCTGGATCTGGATCGCCTCGATGACCTCCCGCGCCCTGCGCTCGTCGCCCTTGTAGAGGAGCAGCCGCGCCAGGAGGAGCTCCACGACCGGCCGCGCCTCGTCCCCTCGCAGGTGACGCTCCAGCGCGACGGCCCGCTCCGCGTGCGGCATCGCCGTCTCCAGGTTGCCCATCAGGTAAAGGTACTCGCCCAGGTTGTACTCCCCCACGAGCTCCATCGTCCCGAGGCCGAGCTCACGCGACATGGAGAGCAGGCGACAGAGATCCAGGATCATCCCCTCGCTGTCCCCCAGGCATGCGCGCAGGAGTGCCCGGTTGCTGATCGCCGGTCCGAGGTGCAGGACATCGCCACGGGCCTGGCACATCTGTATCGCCCGATCCAGCGCCGACCCTGCCTCGTTCAGCTTGCCCAACCCCTGGTAGATGAAGCCGAGGACGATCAGCGACACGACCAGCGTCTCGTAGCCCTCGTCGCTCAGGGCTTCGGCCTGCGCCGCGGCCACCTCGAACTCCTGCGCGGATTCCTCCTCGTGGCTCTCCCGGTGCAGCGCGAGCGCCGCCCCCATGGTGAGGCGCGCCGCGAGCGCGGGGGGGAGCTCGCCGATGACGAGCGCCTTCGCCGCCACAATCCGCTCCGTCAATTGCCCGTAGTCGCCCATCCAGTCGAGCACCGTGGCCTCGTCGAGCAGGATCTCGATCTGCTCGGTCACGTCGCCCTCCTCGACCGCCATCGCGCGCGCGCGCCCGAGATCGCCGAGCGCGTCGTGGTAGCGCCCCAGCCGGTAGCGCATCAGCCCCCGGCCCCGGTACGCTGCCCTGCGCCGCGCGCCGCGGTCCTCGATCGGCTGCGCGAGCGCCCGGCTGTAGTGCAGCTCCGCCTCGACGTAGGCGTGTCGCGCCCGCGCCCGCTCGGCGAGCTCCACGTAGGCCTCCTCCGCGACCTCCGCGAGGCCCGCTTCGGCGGCGTGCGACGCGATCTTGAACCGCCGCTGCTCCGGGCTCTCGTGGGCCGCGTCGCGGTGGTACTCGTACGCGGCCAGGTGGATCCGCCGCCGCTCGGCGTCGTCGACGCCGCGCGCGATCGCCTCCCGCACGAGGGCGTGGCGGAAGCCGAGTCGGCCCTTCCGATCGGTGGCCAGCACGCCGGCCGCCAGCAGGCGCTCGGTCCCGACGCGCGCGTCGAGCGGGAAGGCGTCGCCCTCGCCGCGCCGATCCAGGAGGCGCAGCACGCCCGCGATCTCGTCGAGCACCACCTCGGCGCCGAGCAGCGAGAGGAGCCGCGCGTGCGCCCCGAGCGCCTCCCCGAGCGCCGCGATCTCGCCGTGCGCGAGCGGGTCGATGAGCGGCAGCACGGGCAATCGATCGAGCTCATCGGTCGCCAGGTACCACGCGTCGCCCCGCGGGTGCCGCCGCAGGATCCCCTCTCGCTTGAGCCCGTGCACGAGCTCGACGAGCAGCAGGGGCACCCCCTGCGAGCGTTCCAGCAGCCGCTCGATCGCCGATTCTGGCACGTCGCGCGCGGGCAGGAGCAGCCGCCGGCACAGCGCCCGCGCGCTCTCCGGATCGAGCGGCTCGAGCCGCAAGCGCTCGCGCCGCGCGGCCCGCTCGCCCCAGGACGGGTGCGCCTCCGCGAAGGCGGGGCGCCCCATCGCGCAGATCCACAGCGGCGCGGACGCGTCCGCGAGCGCCGCGTACTCCAGCGCCGCGAGCGTCGCGTCCTGGGCGAAGTGCGCGTCGTCGAGGATGACGACGAGCGGCGCGGCGGCCGCGCGCCGGCGCAGGCACTCGCCCGCCGCCCGCACGCGCGCCGAGCGCAGCGCGCCGGGCGCGGCCTGGAGCGCCTTGAGCTCGGGGTAGAGCTCGCCGCCGGTCCGCTCATCCACCCAGCCGAGCGCCATCGCCAGCCCCGAGCCGAGCTCGTCGCCGAGCGCCGGACCGAGCCGCTCCGCGAGCGCCGCCCGGACGCCGCTCTCCGGGGGTGCCTCGCCCACGTCGAGCGCCTCCCGCACGAGCTCGTGGAGCGTCGCGTCCGACACGCCGCTCGTCGGCTCCTGCCCGCGCAGATCGATGAGCTGCGCGTGCGGCAGGCGCGCCCGGAGCTGCTTGCCGAGCTCGACGAACAGGCGGCTCTTGCCATAGCCAGGCTCGCTGACCACGGACACCACCGTGGGCTGCCGGAGGCGCAGCGCGTCCTCGGCGCTGCGCAGGAGCTGTTCGAGGACGTCACGGCGGCCGATGAACGCGTCGGGGCTCGTCGTCTCCCGCGCGTCCTCGCCGCGCGCTGGCTCGTCGGGCCGGCGCCCTGGCCCGCGCTGGTCCCCCGCCGCGAGGTGCGCCTCGGGGAGCGCGGCGACGGCCGCGGGCGTGAGGAACGCGCCCAGCGGGCCGGAGGCGGGCGGCCACCGGTCGGCGCGCGAGAAGAGCGGGCTCAGGAAGCGCCTCGCCCCGCCCGGCCGGATCTGCACCGACACGGGCGACAGGTCGATCATCACCCGCGCGCACAGCCCCCCTCGCAGCAGCTCGTCGGCCGCGCGCTGCGCGTGACGCGCGGGGCTCGCCGCGCCCTCGTGCCCGAAGACGGCCACGTAGCGCGAGCCCGAGGCGTGCGCGAGCTCGCCGCCGAGGGCGCGGATCCGGCGCTGCACGGCCATCCGGTCCGCCGCGCCCTCGAAGAACAGGAGCCCCACCGCGCGCCGCTCGGCGCCTGCCTCGGAGCGCGGCCCCTCGCGCTCGCCCGGCGCGTGCTCGTCCCCGAGCGCGCGCTCCAGCGCGGCGCGGAGCTCGGTCGCGCTCGCGAACCGCTCGCCGCGCTCCTTGGCCAGGCAGCGGTGCACCACCTCCTCGACCGCGTGGGGCACGGCCACGCGCGACGACAGGCGCGGGGGCCTGCGGCTCTTGTGATCCTCCAGCACCGCCGCGCGAGGCCCCCAGAACGGCGGCCGCCCCGCGAACAGCTCGTACAGGATCACGCCCATCGCGTAGATGTCCGCGCGCGCGTCCAGGTCTGCCCGTCCCGCCGACTGCTCGGGCGCCATGTACTCCGCCGTCCCGATCCCGACGTCGTCGTCCGGCGCATCGCCGAGGCGACCCACCACCCGGGCGATGCCGAAGTCGATGATCGTCGCCTGCCCCGCGCCATCGACGAAGAGGTTCTCGGGCTTCAGGTCGCAGTGCACGTAGCCCCGCGCGTGCACCGCCTCCAGGGCCGCGAGCGTCGCGAGCCCGAGCCGCGCGGCCTCCTCCAACCGCGGAGCAGGGCGCGACGCGAGCCGCGCGGCGAGCGTGGGCGCCGCGATGCGCTCGAGGACCGCATACGGCGAGCCGTCGTCCAGCGTGCCCGAGGCGTGCACGGCCGGGGCGTGGGGGGCGCCCACGGCCGAGAGCGCCTCGATCTCGCGCTGGAGCTGCGCGCCTGCGCCGCGGCGGTCGGCGCGCGCGAGCTTGATGGCCACGGGCGGCCCGCCGTTCTCGGGCTCGGCCTCGAAGACGAACCCGAAGCCGCCCTGCCCCAGCACCCTGCGGGTCCAGTAGCCGGCGAACCGTGGCAGCGACACCGGGACGACCGCGGTGATGTCCGGAGGGCTCGACTCGCCGGTCAGCCGCCGCTCAGACGGCGCGCACTCGGGGCACGATCCCTGGTTCCGCCGTCCGCAGGCCGGGCAGCGCCCGACCTTCAAGGCCGCGCGTTCCGGCTCGTCGCCTGGCAGGGCTTCCCAGCGCATTCATTACCCTACGGGGTCAAGAACGACGTGACCACCACGTCCGTGCGTATCCACGCCGAGGTGGCGGGGTTCTCGAGACAGCCGGCATAGAAGCCGGCCTCGGTGTCCACCCTGTTGCACACCGCATCGCATGAGCCCACGATCGTCATGGGACCGCACTGCTGAACGGTCGTGGCCCCGGTCGCGGGGTCGACGGTGAGGTGGCCGGCCGCACAGTCGCGCTGCAGCTGGCGCGCGCGCGCCACGCCTGATGGCGTGTAGCAGGCCCGCACGTAGGGCGTCGAAGCGAACAGGTTTCCCCAGAACGCCCCTTCTCTCACCGTATAGGTCTGGCGCTCCGAGATCGACGAGGACATCGATGACTCCGCGTTGCGCAGGGAGATCGTCACATGAGTGCCGTACCAGTTCGTCCGCGCGGCGAGGCAGGCGGTGATCTGACGCTGTACATAGGTATCGTTCGTGATGGCACCGGTCGCCCACCAGTGCGCCATCCCGAGCTCGCCCCGGTACACCTCCGAGCGGACGACCCCGGCGCTGTCGGTCCAGGAGAACGAGAACGTCTGGTCCGGACGCAGCGCACAGCTCACGAGGTAGCGCATGAGATCTCTCGACAGGGCGCCGTTCGCCCCCGGATTCTTGATGGCCGAGAGCGCGTTCGTGCTGAGCGAGGCCGGGTTGAGCGCATTCAGATTCAGCCCGTTCAGGTTCAGCCCGTTCAGGTTCAGCCCGTTCCCAGGCAGCGCGTTCGGCAGGTTGCCGTTCTCGCTCATGATCGCGCTCTGGTCCTCCCCGACCAGCTCTTCCGATTCTTCGTCGATCTCTGCGCCAACGCAGGCAACGGTCATCAGAGGGAGTGCGAGAAGCGCAACGGTTCGTGCACAGGAAAACACCATGATGGTCCCCCTTTCGGTGCTGGGTCCCAGCCTCAAGGTCGAGTAGTGGCAAAGTTTAAGATAACATGTCGAAACGCTCTTGTATACGGCTTTATGAGGACTACTGCTCGCCTGAAAAACTATCGTGGGATTGGGAGAGCGCTCGCGGGCGGCCCCGCTCGGCGTCTCGCTCCTGGTGCCGCGGGTTCCTGGTATCGCACCCCAGGATCTTAGAAATCTGCGAAGTAAGTGAGATGAGCACCATCATGCCTTCTTACACGAAGGTGCGCCCGGATGGCTAGACACTCGGCGCGAGCATCGGGTGAAAACGGTCTCACACCCGGCGAGACGCTGGAGCGGATGGGTCCCGTGTGCGCGGCGCTCGCCTCGGCGCACACAGCCGGGATCGGCCGCCCAGATGCTGAAGCCAGCGCCATTTCCATCGGCTCGGGTCAGCCGCGCACCGGGGCGCTGCACGCGCTCGATGCAGCGGAGCCGCCGGCTCCGAGAAAGCTTCAGCGCGGGTGTTCCTCTGGAGTGTATGCCCTGGACGATGCCATTCGCGGCGTGCCTCTGGCAGCCGGGTGCCGGCGGCCCGCAGGGCGACAACCCGCCTGCCCCGACGAGACCACGTCGTGCCGTCGGTGCAGGTGACAAGGAGGCGGCGCCCTCGTCCCCTGGATCGACGCCGTCACGTGGAGGGTCACCTTCGCCGGCGCCAGCGCCGCCGCCTCGGCGCCCATCGCAGGCCCCTTCCCGACGCGGCCGCAGCAGCAGTCGGCGAGCGCCGCCGCGAGCGCGACCCGGCCGGGGACGGCCCGCGCGGCCCCGCTTCACGGAGCGGCGCCAGGAGCGGCCCGCGCTGCGCGGCGGGGCGCTCCATGGCGGCCACCCCGCCCCGGATCACGCTCACCGTGAAACGCCGATCCCGGACTCCCCTGTCGCGCTCGCATCGACATCACACTCCGCCTCTTCAATATCTCTGTCTCCTCTGCTTCACACGACAAGCAGCTTCACGCGCTCAGACTCCACCGCCGCCGATGCGCCCGTGCGCGAGCCGCTGGCCGCGAGGCGGGGGCGCCTCGGCGGCGGCAGACGGCGAGGCAACGTTCCATGACGGCATTCACGATGTTCCGGCACAGCTCCTTGCACAGGGCTTGCGGCGCCGCCGCCTTGCTCGGCGGCGCGCTCCTCGGCTGCGGCGACGATGAGGTCGATGAGAAGGATCCCATCTACATCGGTGGCACCGGCCCGATCGCGCTCGACGACTTCGGGACCGGCGGCACGCCGCCAGGGTCGGGCCGATCGCCGCCAGGGACACGCAAACCGACGCCCGGGTCACGTGGATAGCCGCCAGGGACACGCAAACCGGCGCCCGGGTCACGTGAATAGCCGCCAGGGACGCGGAAACGAGCGACAGGGACAACGGGGCAGGCCCGAGGGCGACCGGCGGTCGGCGCCAGGGACACGGAAATCACCACCAGGGACGAGAGGTAACCCGCCAGGGACACGGAGCCAGCCGCCAGGGACAAGACGTAAGGCGCCAGGGACGTCCCGGAGCGCCTTCGCCTGTCCCTGGGCTGCTCCCACGGCGAGCGGGAGACGAGGCGCTTCGCGCCGCATCAGGACGTCCCCGTCCCGGACCGGGATGCGGTGCACGACCGTCGTGCCCCCGCCGGGGCTGGCGCGGCGTCCAGCTCGCCGCCGACCAGGCCGCCCGCTCCCGCATGCCCAGCAGCCCGAGCCGGCTGGCCAGGGCGCGTCGCCGGCTGGCCAGGGCGCGTCGCCGGATGGCCGGCGCGCGTCGCCGGATGGCCAAGGCGCGTTGAAGGCGCGCCTCTGCCTCGCGAGAAACGGGTAGCGCGGCAGCCCCGTGTGTCCGTACAATGACGATTTCTTGCGTTCTCAATGAGGTTGACAGTGAAAAATACCAACACGGGCAAACGCAGGCGCTTTGCCAGGCTTCGCGGTTCCATTTCGCTCGCCCTCCTCGCGCTGTGCGTTGCCTGTGGTCAGGCGCCTGACGGCCAGAACGCGTCAGGCGGTGACACCGCGCCGGTGAATCCGTCCTTGCTCGGGGACGTCGCGTTCTCCACACCGAGCCAGACATTCAGGGATCAGATCCAGGTCGGGATGACCACGACCGTCGATGGGGCCGAGATCCGGTACACGGTGGATGGGCAGCCGCCGACCGCGGCCTCCACGCTGTACACGGGCGAGCCCCTGACCCTCACGGCCACGACGCAGGTTCGCGCGCAGGCGTTCGCGGGGGGCGCTGCGACAGGCGCGGTGAGCACGGGCCTCTACATCGCGCGCACCATCGACGCGACGTCCGACATTCCCATCATGATCGTGGACGGCTATGGCAAGGGCAAGCCGGGCGACAAGGAAGTCTACTTCGACGCGGCGGTGATGATCTGGGAGCCGGTCAACGGTGTGGCCTCGATCGCCTCGCTGCCCACGATGGCGATGCGCGCGGGCTATCACGTCCGCGGCCAGTCGTCGGCGAACTTCCCGCAGACGCCGTACAAGGTCGAGCTGTGGGACAACGAGGGCAAGGACCTCGATTACAGCGTGCTGGGCATGCCCGCCGACTCGGACTGGGCGCTGATCCCGCCCTACTACGACCGGACGTTGATCCGCAATCCGTTCACCTACGCGCTCGGCCGGGAGATGGGCCTCCAGGTGCCGCGCACCGAGTTCGCGGAGGTCTATCTGAACTACGAGCCGCACGCCATCGGTGAAGCGGACTATCAGGGCATCTACTGGGTCTCGGAGACGATCAAGAACAACAAGGTTCGCACCGATCTCGCGCAGCTCGAGGAGGAGGACCGGGCGCTGCCCGACATCAGCGGCGGTTACATCTTCAAGTTCGACCAGGCGGCCGCCGAGGAGCCACAGCTCACGTGCACGGGCTCGGAGCCCCTCCCGGGGTTCGGAGGCTTCGGCGGCGGCGGGTGGCCCGGCGGCGGGCCCGGCGGGCCCGGCGGAAACGACGAGAGCGGCACGTGCTGGATCGATCTCGAGGTGGTGGATCCCGATCCGCTGAACGACGAGCAGGCGACCTGGCTGACGCAGTATATCCAGCAGTTCCACGACAGCCTCCACCAGACGCCCATCGGCGACTACGCGGCGTACATCGATGTGCCGTCGTTCATCGATTACCTGATCATCAGCGAGCTGACGCTCAACGTGGACGCGTACGTGCGGAGCGCCTATTACCACAAGGATCGCGATCAGAAGCTCAAGGCCGGCCCGCTGTGGGACTACAACTTCGCGCTCGGCGGCGTGGGCGCCCAGAACGCGACGCCACAATCGGCGAGCGACACCGGCTGGCGCTTCAGCGGCCAGAGGAACGTCAACAACTGGTACCAGAAGCTCACCGGGGACCCGGCGTTCATGGCGCAGGTGAGGACGCGCTACACGGCGCTCCGCCAGACGCTCCTGTCCGAGGCCGCGATCGAGCAGCGCATGAGCAGCCTGAGCGCGCCGCTGGCGCAGGCCGTGGTCCGCGACTACGCCAGGTGGCCCGTGCCGAGCGTCATCGAGTCGAGCACCGGCTTCGTCGGCGGCCCCACCGTGCCGACGTGGGAGGGCCAGCTCCAGGTCATGCGCGACTTCATTCGCGCCCGACTCGCCTGGATGGACGCCAACCTGCCCTGACGCGGCGCCGCGCGACGAGGGCGAGGCCGAACAGCGACACGGCGAGCCCGAGATGCCCGGACCGGCTTGCACCGCCGCGGAAGCTGCATCGCTTGCCGTCGCCGGCGCCGTCGGTCCCGTCATGGCCGCCGCCGGTGGCAGAGACGCTGGAGGAGCTGCCGCCCGCGCCCGGCTCCACGCCGCCGCTGCCGCCCGCGCCTGGCTCCGCGCCGCCGCTGCCACCCGCGCCGCCGGTTCCGCCCGCGCCCGCCTCGGCGCCGCCGCTGCCGCCAGCACCGGTCCCGGGCGAGGAATCCGGGGTGAGTAGACGCAACGCGATGCGCCGCATGGTCCCGGCGAGGCGGGGCTTTTCATAGGTCAGGAGGAGCCGGCCGTCCTCGCTGCTGGCCAGCCCCGGCGAAGTGCATTCTTCATCGACGAGCAACGCCTCCGTGCCCAGCGTCCCGTCGGGCGCCACGGCGCGGCCTCGGAGCCGCTGGGTCTCCGCCTCTTCCCACACCACCTGGTAGGCCGCGCCGTCCCAGGCCACGGCCGGCGTATTCCCTGCGCTCGTCGGCGCGATCTCGAACGCCTCGCCCTGCCAGCCGCCATCCGCGTAGATTCGACCGCGGATCAGCCCATCGGTAGGCTCCGGCCATTCCGCACCCCTCGTCCAGACCACGAGCGTCTGCGTGCCGTCCGTCGCCCCGGTGACGGAGGCCAGCGGGTCCAGCAGGACGCTCTCCCCGACCTCTCCCGTGCGGCTCACGGGCACGAGACGCACGCCCGCGCCCTCGTTCGAGTAGACCACCAGGTAGTCCTGCCCGGCAGGGAACGGGTACGCGTACAACGTCGACTCGGTAGCAGGCAGGATCGGGAACGCCGGGCCAGCGCTCCCCGAAGCGTCGAGCAGGCGGCCCCACGCGGTGTACGGGTAGGGTTCCTCCCAGCTCCTCTCCACGAACGTCACCAGATAACCGTCGCCGTCGCTCGCGATCGATGGCCCCGACGTCAGGTAGCGCGGCGAGAGAGCCACCCTCTCCCCGGGCGTGCCGTCGCTCGCGATCGGCCGCAGATACTGCATGTCGCGCAGCTCGCTCCAGGTGAGCACGGAGGTGCCCTCGCCGTTCGAGGCGAGATCGAGCGCGAGCGCGCGGCTCTGGAGATCGATCCCGACCGGGTCGATGACCTCGCCCGCGGCGCTCACGCGCACCGCGCGCACGAACACCTGCGCCCGATCCCAGTCCGGGTCCCGCTCGTCGCTCCAGGCCACGAGGTAGCTCTCGCCGGTCCAGACAACGGCCGCGTTCCATTGCCTGTTCGGCATGGGGCTGAGCACGATCCGGCCCGCGGTCAGCCCGAGATCCGGGCGAATCAGGCTGCCCTCGATGCCCTGGCCGTGGAACGCGAGCAGGAAGTGCGAGCCGTTCCACACGAGCGAGCTCCGATCGGAATCCACGACGGAGCGCGGCGTTCCGTCCGCGAGCCGGACGTCGTCGGTCCCCTGCACGACGCCATCGACCGAGACGCGGGCCCCGACCATCGAGCGACCGTCCCGCTCGTCGGCCCACGCCACGAGGTAGCTCGCGCCGTCGAACGCCGCGGCGGGGGCCTGGGTGGCCGGGCTCGACCGGGAGATGGGGAGGTCCCGCGCGGTGAGCGTGCCGTCCGCGCTCAGCACCGCGCCCCGGATCACGCTCGGCCAGCTGTCCTGGACCCACGCCACCAGGAAGCTCGCCCCGCTGGACGCGAGCGCCGGCTGCCGCGCGTTGACCGGGCCCTCCGAGATCGGGAGGCCGCCGACGTCGAGCACCGTCCCATCGCCGGCCACCCGCGCGGCGCGGACGGCGCGCTCTGCGCCGTTCGCGTCGTCCCAGGCCACCACGGAGACGCCCGCCCCGGAGATGATGACCGGGCGCGCCGCCTCGCCGCTCGTGGAGACGGCGCGCTCGGCGCCGGGAACGACGGTGCCGCTCGGGTCGATGAGCGTCACGTGGACGTCCTCGGCGCCGTCGCCGGCGACGCTGAGCCAGGAGGCAACGAAGCGCTCGCCGTTCCACTCGACCGAGGGGGACAGGCCCTCGCCGGACGACGGGATCGCGAAGCTCGCCGACCCTTCGAGCGTGCCGTCGGGCCGCATCATGCGGCCGTGGATGGTGAACCGGTCGCCGTCATAGCGGCACCACGTGAAGAGGTAACGGCCGCCGCCGTAGGCCACGCTGGGCAGGAACTGCGCGCCGCCGTCCTCGCCCAGATCCAGCCAGTCGAGGTCGAGCACGTTCCCGCGCGCGTCGACGCGCACCGCGCGGATGTGCGAGAACTCCTCGAAGGCGACGACATGACCGGCCCCGTCGGTGGCGATCTCCGGATCGAAGCCGACGTCCATCTGGACGGGCACGGGCGGCTCCGGTTCGATCTCGGGGCCCACCTCCGGATCGAGCAGCGCCGGATAGCCGCTCTCCTCGACGACGGCGGCGGGCACGCGTAGCTCGATGTGGCCGTCGGCCCACCGGGCCGGCACCGGCACGCGGCGGCCCGACGCGTCGATCCACGTGCCGTGGCCGTACACGAACCGCTGCCCGGGCGCCGCGCCGAGGACGAGGCCGCGCGCGTCGCTCGCGACGCTCGGGATCGAGGCCGCGGCGTCCGCGGCGCCGAGCCGGGCGCTCACGCGCACGACGAGGTCGCCGCGCCCGCCCGGTCGCTCGGGGAACCGGAACGCCTGCTCGGCGTTCGCCTCGTGGTTCTTCCACAGCTCGCTGCACGTCTCGAACGCGCGCTCCGCGCCGCCGTCCTCGGCGATGCGCACGCGGCCATCGCCGTTCACGCACTCGTAGCCGGCTCGGGCGATCGACAGCGTCGTCAGCGTGAGCGCGCCCCCCGGCGGGGGCTCGCCGGGCGCGCCCCCGAGGAGGGACCCGCGGAGCACGCGGCGTCGCGCCTCGAAGTCGGCGGCGGAGCGCGCGTCGAGGAGCGCCTGGATCTGCCGCTCTCGCTCCTTGCGCGCGGCCGCCGCCGAGGACCTCGCGCGGATCCGCGCCGCGCCGCCCTCGAGGTCGATCCGATGGGCGACGCCCTCGGCGGAGATCCCTCGCGGCGTGGATCGAAAGCGCGCCCGCGCCCGGCTCACGATCTGATCGAGCTCGATCGGCGCCGCGCCGCTCGGCCGGAGCGCGCTCTCCGCGAGAGGCTCGGTCGGACCTCTCCCGACCGCCTGCGATCCGGGGGGGCTGCACGCCAAGGCGCCCCCCGACAACAACAGCAACAACAACGCTCGACTCGACGACGACGTCACGAAGCACCTCCCGACAGCCATGGCAGCGGACGCGCCAAGCGCCGCGCTCTGTTGGCTGAGCCGCGGGGACGGTAACAGCGCGCGTCCGCTCATGTCGACCGCGAGACACGATGAAAACATGCGATGTCCCCGGCGTCGTGACCGGCGCAGATCGTGGCGTCAGCGAGCGCCGAAGGGTGCTGCGCGCTTGACAGGGGCAGCACCAGACGACATCCGGCCGCGCACGCCCGGGAGGGCGATGCGGCCCATCACGGCAAGCGATGCTGCGTGGCGATCATCGATGGCCGTTGGCCGACGACGTCGAACCAGCGCGCGAGGCCGCTCCGGGCGCCTCGCCAGTCTCGATCCGGCCAGCGGAAGTCGAGGTAACCGAGCGCGCAGGCGGCCGAGATCGCGCCGATGTCCGCGAGTCCGCTCGACAGCGTTCCGGCGTCACGCTCCAGCCTGTCGAGGCCGGCCTCGATGGCGTCCGCCTGGCGCTGCATGACGCTGCTCGATCGTTCGTTGGATGGGCGATGTTCATCGGCAAAGAGCCGTCCGGCAGCAGCATTGATGCCGTCCGCGATGCCCTGCCGGAGCAAGGCGCTCCACCGCGCCTCTCCCGGCGCCGGATAGAGCCCCCCGGCCGCGAGGTGGTCCAGGTACTCGCAGAGGAGCGCGGACTCGAAGAGCACCTGTCCATCGTCCCGGACCAGCGTCGGGACCTTGGCCAGCGGGTTCAGGGAACGCAGCTCCGCGTCCGACCAGGGATTGACCAGCACGAGGTCGATCCGGTCGCCGAGCTGCAGCTCGTGGGCGGCGACGCGCACCTTGCGGGCAAAGGGGGAAGTGGGAGCGTAGTAGAGCTTCATGGTCCCGTCGGAGCCACGAGCGCCTTGTTCGTGGGCACGTACACGCCCTGGCGCTTGTCGAATCGCCACCTCACCTCGACCGCCTTCCCGGAGGTGTTCTCCTCGAGGCCGAGGTGCACGGGCACGCCGCGCATCCCGATGGTATCGAAGCTCGGCGTGTGGAGCTCGGCGACCGAGTGCCACGCGCTCGACATGCGGAACTCGTGGCTGACCCCCTCCCGGTAGCTCCCATCCGGTCCGATGCTCAGCACCTGCCATTCGGCCATCGTCCCGACAGGGACGTCCTCCCGAGAGCTTTCGTGGTAGCTGAACAGGAAGATCTCCTTGCCGCGCACGACAGAGCCCATCGGGGTGCCCGAGAGCAGCACCGTGTCGATGAGCTTTCCTTCCTCGAGGATGGCGGCCCACACGCCGGCCGTGAAGAGATAGCTCACCTGGACCTTGCCTGACTCGATCTGCGGCCGGTATACGAGCTCTGTCCTCGGCTCGACCGACAGGCTGCCCGAGGCGCCGTACCCGACGACCTCGAACTCGTGCGGCGAGCCGGGGTGATACGAGAACGCGATGGGCTTGAAGGCCCTGTCGGCGGTCTCGCAGGCCGCCTTGCGAAGATCGGCGTGCGGCTCGAAGGCCACGGGCTCGGGTGCCGAGATGCGCACCCATTGCTCCTCCGCCGGCGCGGGCGGCGCGGGGCTCGTCGCGGCGATCGCGTGGACGCCCATCCCCCCGAGGGGCGCCTCGGCCACGCGCGGCAGCCCGCTCGGCGGCACGAGGGCTTCCACCGTCATCCCCCGCGAGGTCGCCTTGAACGCCGCCCGCGCGCCGGCGATCGGCGCCAGCGCGGAGCCCTCCCCGACGGCCTTGATCCCGTCCCGATCGATCCTGAAAAAGCGCCGGAAGCGCGCCTCATGCGCCGCGGCGAACGCCTCGTACCGGCCCACGATCTCCTGGCACGCCTTCAGCTCCTGCGGCGTCATCGCCCCTCCGCCGTCGAAGCCCTGCTCGCAGCCGAGCCGATCCATCCCGCCGCCGGTCGTCATGTGGCCGATGGGCGGGAGCTCGGGCGCGGGGGCGAGGAGGCCGAGCCAGATCCCCTCGCTGGAGGCCTCCGCGAGGTCTGCCGCGATGTAGGCGCCGTCCCGGGTGAGCGCGACCGAGATACGCGAGGGGGCGTCGCGCGGGTTCGGATCCGGCGGGGGCGCGGCCCGCGTCGACCGCGCGGAGGAACGGGGCGCCGGTGGCGGCGGCGGTACGAGCGAGCCCCATTCCGAGATGTCGCCGTCGATCGCGATCGTGTCGGGCATCCTGGCCGGCGCCGTGATGCTCACGAGCGGCGACGGCCCGGGCGCGGCCGGCAGCCGGGAGACCACGACGGTGGGCGCCGTCGCCGCGGGAGACGGCCTCGCGGGCTGCGGCGGCGGCGTGGGCCCGCCGCAGGCGGCGATGGCCGCGAGGGCGAGGAGAGGTGCGCGGCGCAGGAGAGCTTGGTTCAAAGAATCCTCGTCAATGCGGTGGATCGCGCGGCACGATGCGCAGGGGACGATCGGTGAGGGCCCAGGAGCGGACGCCGGCGCGAAATCGCGCGCCGAGCCGCCGCGCCGCCGCCGCCCAGGCGCTCGCCGCGAGGGCGAGGGCGAGCGGATCGCTCGAGACGCGGACGCGCGGGTTACCGTTATACAGGTAGAGCACGACACCCACGCTCGCGAGGATCGCCCAGGCGATCCCGCGCGCGCGAGCCCCGGCGTCAGCGCCCGGGCCTTCCTCGCGCGCCACGCCGCCCTCCCCGCTTCCGCCGCCCCGCCCGCGCCGCGCGCCCCACGCCCGCGCGATCGCATGGACCACCGCCGGCAGCAGCACCACCGGCACGAACAGCCGCGAGGACGCGTCGAGCACCGCCTCGTGCTCCACCGAGCCCGGCCAGAACGGCTGGTTCGGCCACGCGCGGCGCGGCGCCAGGCCGAGGCCCTCGGCCACGCCCGTCCACGCGCGCAGCAGCCGCCCCGGGTGCTCGGCGATCTCCGCGAGCCCCGCCCGGTAATAGGCGCCCTCGTCGAGGAACGGCCGCGGGAGCTCGCACCGGCGCTCGAAATGGGTCCGGTTGTAATGGGTGCTCACCTCGACGACCTCGCCGCCGGCGGCCGATCGCACGGAGCGGCACGCCGAGTGCGCGAGGTAGAAGTTCACGCCGCCGTTCGTGGCCACCAGCGCCGGGCGCCCGAGGAGCCAGCTCGTGTGCGCCGACACGGGCGCGATCACGAGCGCGCACGCGAGCAACGTGGCGCGCGCGACGCGGCGATCGGGGCCCGCGCCCGTCGCCGCGCGGAACGCGACCCACGGCAGGAACGCGAGCAGGCTCGGGCGGACGAGCACGGCGAGCCCGAGGACCCCGCCCGCGGCGAGCCCGAGCGCCGCGCGCCCGCGCTCGAGCGCGCGGAGCTCGAGCCACGCGAACAGCAGCAGCAGGAAGGCGAAGGTCGTCTCGGTGAGGACGAAGCCCGCGTAGAAGACGAGCGGGAAGTACAGCGCCGTCGCGAGCCCCGCGAGCGCCGCGACGCCGAGCGAGCGATCGAGGCGGTACGCGAACAGCGCGGTGAGCGCCGCCGTGAGCGCGCCCAGCGCCGCCTGGCACGCGCCCACGAGCGCGAGATCCCCGGGCGCCGCGGCGTGCAGCAGGGCGAGGAGCGCGGGATAGCCGGGGGGCGTGAACGTGTCCCACGCCGTGCGCGCGCGCTGGGCGAGCGCGACGCCCCGCTCCAGGTACAGCGCCATGTCGCCGAAGACATAGAGCCGCGGCGGGTGCTCCTCGACCGCGAAGCCCCAGCGGGGCACGAGCGCGACGAGCCCGACCAGCGCGCCGAGCGCGGGCAGCGCGCGGGGCGAGCGCAGCGCCGGGGCGGCGCGCGCCCGGGCGCCGTCGAGCCACGCGATCAGGCGCCGCATCGCGCCGTCAGGCGAAGCCGAGGCGGCGGAGCGCCACCCGGCGCACCTCGGGGATGCGGAAGCGGTAGATGAACGCGTCGGCGAAGTAATGCGCCATGACGAGCGCGTTGACGACGATCAGCGCCTCCTCGGTCCAGCCCGACGGGAACACCGAGCGCGCCGCGAACGGCGAGAGCGCGAGCCCGACGAGGAACAGCGGCGTCATCGACAGCAGCATGAGCGGCCACACCCAGCGCGCGGACGGGCCCGGCGCGGCGTCGCCCTCCCGGGGGCGCATCATCCTCGCGCAGAGAAAATAGTACTCGAGCCCGTGGATCGCGCCCCACACGATGCTCCCCCACAGCGGCGCGACGATGGCGAGCGTCACCGCGGCGCCGTGCGCGCCGACGTGCAGCATCTTCGGCGCGCTGCGCGGGCTCGCCCGGCCGAGCTCGACGAGCAGCGCGGCCACGAACGCGAGCCACGCCGCGGCGAGCAGGTACGCGGCCGCGTGCGGCAGCATCGCCGGCTCGCGCGGGATCGCCTGGAGGAGCGGGAACATGCGGCCCGGCCCGGAGGGCACGAACAGCCAGGCCACCATCACGACGACCAGGCCGACCGAGACCCAGTGCTGCTGGAGCGCGCGCTCCCGCCCCGAGGGCGCCGGGCGCGAGAGCTGCGCGCCGCGCAGGTTGTAGAGCGACCAGATCCCCTTCGCCTGCGACAGCCGGTGGTGCGTCCCGAAGATCGCGGCCACGGCGAGGGCGAAGTCGGTCCAGTCGGGGATCGCCGCCTTGACGCCGCGGAAGAGCGCCCACGAGAGCGCGAACGTGAGCAGCGAGCCAGCGACCACGATCCTCGCCTGCGAGGGGGTCGCGCGCAGCACGTCCGCGCGGGCCGCCAGCAGCAGGAACGTGAGGACGACGTGCGTCGTGTTCCCGAGTACGAACTGCGACCACCAGAGCGCGGTCGACGCGCCGTCGCCGCCTCGCGCCGCCCAGAGCGCGGCCACGAGGAGCCACGGCCCAAGGAGGATCCCGAGGTCCAGCGCGGCGCCGTGGATCCAGCCGCGCCCCGCGGAGATGGTGTGTGGCAGCGTGGTCATGCCCCTGGCCGGCGCGCGCGAGCGCGACGGATCCTGAACAGGGTACACGCCGGGGATCAGGCCAGCAAGGCCCCCTGCCGGCGCCGGGGTCTCCGGCCGAGTCGACCCGTCCATCGCCGCGCGCCGCGGTTAGCTCGGCGTCCGTGTCCGTCAGTCGCCGTCGTCAGCTCACCCACCCTGGCTCGGTCAACAGGCCATCAGAGACTGCCATAGAGCTCCATCGCGCCCTCGCGCTCGGGCGTCATCGGAGCGCCCAACGACAGGGGCCCAGGGGCGCGTCGATCAATCGTGTTCATGAGGTCCTCCGCGCCACGGCCTGAACCGCGCCGCCCCTGTCACAGCGCACCGCGCCTCGAAGAGCGCCGCCGCGCGGGCAGGCAGACGAGGAGCACGGCCCCTCCAGATGCCGCGCACCGCGCGCTCGCGATCGCACCCACATCGGGGTAACGTCGCGCCATGAGAATGCCCCTGCTCCGGCCCGGCGCGGCGCCGCTCGTCGCCGCCCCTCCAGGACCCGCGCGGCGTGGGTCCTTTCTTCGCCCCGCGGCGCGCGGCGGGCTCGTATAAGGGACCTGCACCATGAAGATCTCCGAGTACACCGCGTTCGATGCCATGGGCCTCGCGGAGCTGGTCCGCCGACGCGAGGTCACCCCCGCCGAGCTGCTGGACACGGCCTCGGCCGCCATCGAGCAGGTCAACCCTGCGCTCAACGCGGTGATCGGCTCGCTGCGCGACGACGCCGAGCGGGCGCTGCGCGCGGGGCTGCCGGCGGGGCCGTTCACGGGCGTGCCGTACCTGGTGAAGGACCTCGGCATCCTTGTCGCGGGCACGCCGACCGGCATGGGCTCTCGGCTCTTCCAGGGGCTCGTCTCGCCCGCGGACGACGAGCTGATGACGCGCTTCCGGCGCGCGGGGCTCGTGGCGATCGGCAAGACGAACACCCCGGAGCTCGGCCTCAACGTGGTCACGGAGCCGGTCGCGCACGGGCCGACGCGCAACCCGTGGCGGCTCGATCGCACCCCCGGCGGCTCGAGCGGCGGCGCCGCCGCGGCGGTGGCGGCGCGGATGGTGCCCATGGCCCACGGCAACGACGTCGCCGGGTCGATCCGCATCCCGTCGTCGTGCTGCAACCTCTTCGGGCTGAAGCCCACCCGCGGCCGCATCCCGACCGGGCCGGTCGAGGGAGAGGTCCTGATGGGCTTCGCCACCGATCACGCGCTCACCCGATCGGTGCGCGACTGCGCCGCGCTGCTCGACGCCATCGCCGGGCCCGACCCGGGTACGCCGTACTTCGCGCCGCCGGCCGCGCGGCCGTTCCTGGAGGAGGCGCGCACGCCGCCGGGGCGGCTCCGGATCGCGTTCACCGACACGGCCTGGAGCGGGGTGCAGGTGCACCCCGAGTGCAAGCAGGCGGTGCGCCGGGCCGCGGCGCTGTGCGAGGAGCTCGGGCACGAGGTCGTGCCGGCGCGGCCGGAGATCGACTGGGAGCGCGTCCGCATCGCGTTCCGGATGCTGCTCTCGTACCACGCCCACATGTTCGATCGCGTCTGCCCGCTGTACGGCCTCGCGCCGGGGCGCGACACGCTGGAGGCGACCACGCTGACCATGGCCGAGGCCGGCCGGCGGATGAGCGCCGTGGACCTGCACGACGTGCTCGTGGCGCGCGACCAGATCGCGCGGCAGGTGGGGCAGTTCTTCACGCAGTTCGACGCCCTGCTGACGCCGACCTTGACCACGCTCCCGATCCCGCCGGGCACGCTCGACGCGGACGACCCCACCACGAGCGCCGAGGGCTGGCTCGATCAGATCTTCGCCTTCGCGGCGTTCACGCCCCTGTTCAACGTGACCGGGAGCCCGGCCATGTCGGTGCCGCTCCACATGAGCGCCGACGGCCTGCCGGTGGGCGTGCAGTTCGCGGGCCGCTACGCGGACGACGCCACGCTGCTGCGGCTCGCGGGCCAGCTCGAGCAGGCGGCGCCGTGGGACCGGCGCCGGCCGCGCGTCTGCGCCGTGTGAGCCGCGGTCCGGCGCGCGCCGCGCCGGCAGCGCGGCCGCGCCGGCCGGTCAGTACGCGCTGTTGCCCGACGTGGTGATGTTCGACGAGCTCACGCCCATGAAGAGCTCTTTGCCGATGTTGCTGTAGCGGGTGTTCGTCATCTTCACGGTGCTGGAGCTGCTGTCCGTCCTGAAGATGGATTCCTTCATCTTCGAGATGTCGCACCGGTCGATGACGACATCGACCTTGAAGTCGGTGCCGCCGTTCTGCCGGATGAACTTGCCGGCGTTCTCCGCCTTGAAGTTCGAGACCTTGAACGTGCTGGCCGCGTTGATCTGGAACACCTTGTCGTCGCCGTTCTTCGCGGAGCCGCCGTTCAGGACCACGGTGCCGGACTTCTTGACCGTCAACGCGTCCTCCCATATCCGCAGCGGCGGAGCAGTCATTCCGGAGTCACGGTTCAGATTGCCAGCCCGAGCGGGGCAAATCGACGTCAGGCGCGCGGCTCGCCGGCGCAACCTCGGTGAGGGTGAGCTGCACGCCAGCGGCAGCAGATCCTGCCTTTTTCGCGGGCAGCGGATCTGTTAAACAGGGCTGCGATGGCTGACCTCCCGCCCCCGAGGAAGCACGCCGCCAGCGACGACGTCGCGAACGCGACCGTCCGCCACCTCGACGAGCACCGCGCCGCGCTGACCGGCCACTGCTACCGCATGCTCGGGTCGGCCGCCGAGGCCGACGACGCCGTGCAGGAGACGATGCTGCGCGCCTGGCGCAGCCTCGACCAGTTCGAGGGGCGCGCGGCCCTGCGCACCTGGCTGTACCGCATCGCCACCCACGTGTGCCTCGACGCGCTGAGCGAGCGCACCCGCCGCGCGCGCCCGATGGAGCTCGGCCCTCCCAACGGGATCGACGGGCCGCTCACCACGCTGCCTTCCTACCGGTGGGTCGAGCCCATCCCCGACGTGCGGGCCCTGCCCGCCGACGCCGACCCCGCCGAGCTCGTGGCCCTGCGCCAGAGCATCCGGCTCGCCTTCGTGACCGCGCTCCAGCACCTGCCGCCGCGCCAGCGCGCGGTGCTGCTGCTGATGGAAGTCCTCGGCTGGCCGGCCGCCGAGGTCGCCGAGACGCTCGACACCTCGGTCGCCTCGGTCAACAGCGCCCTCCAGCGCGCCCGGGCGACGCTCGCGACCCGCGACCTCTCGGACGCCCACGCCCCGCTGTCCGACGCGCAGTCGGTGCTGGTCGACCGCTACGTCGAGGCGTTCGAGCGGTACGACGTGAGCGCGCTCACCAAGATCCTCCACGAGGACGCGACGATGTCGATGCCGCCGTACGCGCTGTGGCTGCGCGGTCACAAGCCGATTTGCTACTGGCTCCTGGGCCCCGGCGCGGCCTGCCGCGGGTCCCGGCTGGTGCCGACGGCCGCCTGCGGCTCGCCCGCGTTCGGGCAATACAAGCCCGGCGGCCCCGGGGAGAGCTACAAGCCGTGGGCGCTCATCGTGCTCGAGCTCTCGGACACGCACATCGTCGCGATGAACTACTTCCTCGACACGGAGACGCTCTTCCCGCGCTTCGGCTTGCCCCCGGAGCTCCCGACGGAGCCGCAGGGCGGCGCGCAGGCGCAGGGCGGCTCGCAGGCCCCGCACGGCGGCCCATCGCAGCCGCAGGGCGGCTGACGGACGCCACCGCGGCGCGGCCCCGACGAGCCGATCGATTTTTTTTCGAGGGACCGATGAATCCGACGCCCCGCGGGCGTCAGTAGGTTCGAATTCACCCCACGCTGGAGGCGCACATGACCACGAACCGTTCCCGCAAGCTCTTCCTCAACCTCCCCGTCAAGAACGTGAAGCGGTCGATCGAGTTCTTCACGAAGCTCGGCTTCTCGTTCAACCCGCAGTTCTCCGACGACAGGTCGGCCTGCATGGTCCTCAGCGAGGAAGGGTACGTGATGCTCCTCGAGGAAGATCGCTTCAAGGATTTCACCAAGAAGCGCCTCTGTGACACCAGCACGTCCATCGAGGGCATCTTCACGGTGTCGGCCAGCAGCCGGGCCGAGGTCGACGAGCTGGTGAAGGCCGCGATCGCCGCCGGCGGGACTCACGCGCAGGACCCGCTGGATCACGGCTTCATGTACAACTGGAGCTTCTACGACCTCGACGGCCACCACTGGGAGGTCTTCTACATGGATCCAAGCGCCATTCCGCATCCGCAGCAGTGAGCGGCGGGCCCGCGGCGGGCGCCCGCCCGCCGCGGCGGCCCTGGCGCGCATTCAACCAACGCCCGCAGCGCGCCGATCAGAGCGCCAGCTCGACCTCGTAGCGAGCGAGCCAGTCGTTGAGCACGAGGACCTGCTCCACGCTCGACCGGGAGACCTCGTCGGCCGGACCGTCGGTGTCCGCGGCGACGGCGCGCGCGCGGGCCACGTCGACGAGCGGCAGCACCGGCGCGTCCTTGCGCGCGAGCAGCGTCGCGAGCTGCGCGCGCAGCGCCCGCGCGTAGGCGGGGTCCTGCGTCGCGGGATACGGGCTCTTGCGCCGCTCGAGCACCGATCGCGGCAGGAGATCGCCGGCCGCGGCGCGCAGGAGGCTCTTCTCGCGCCCGTCGAAGGTCTTCATCGACCACGGCGCGTTGAACACGTACTCCACGAGCCGGTGATCGCAGAACGGGACCCGGACCTCGAGCCCGGTCGCCATGCTCATGCGATCCTTGCGGTCGAGCAGCAGCTGCAGGAAGCGCGTCAGGTGCAGGTAGCTGATCTCCCGCATGCGCCGCTCTTTCCCTGTCTCGCCCGGCAGGCGCGGGACCTCGGCGATCGCCTCCCGGTAGCGCTCGGCGACGTAGCCCTGGAGATCGAGCCGCCCGAGGAGCGCGGGGGCGAGCAGGGTCGAGACGGAGCTCGATCCCCGCAGACGCGTGCGCAGGGTCGTCCACGGGAACGTGTCGGCCGCCACCGCCTCGGGGTCGTGGAACCAGAGGTATCCGCCGAAGACCTCGTCGGCCGACTCGCCGGACAGCGCCACCGTGGAGCGCTCCCGGATGGCGCGGAAGAGCAGGTGCAGCGAAGCATCCATGTCCCCGAAGCTGAGGGGGAGATCCCGGGCGCGCAGCACGACCTCGCGGAGGGCGGGATCGGCGAGCTGGGCCGCGGAGAGCACGATGTTCGCGTGGTCGGACCCGACGTACCGCTGGACGTCGACGACGTACGGCGCGTCCGGCGTGCTCCGCAGCTCGTCCGCCTTGAAGTTCTCGGCCTGACCGGCGAAATCGACCGAGAACGAGCGCACCGGCCCCGCGCCCGCGCCCGCGAGCGCCCGCTGCGCGAGCGCGGTCACGAGGCTGGAGTCCAGCCCTCCGGACAGGAGGGTGCAGAGCGGCACGTCGGAGATGAGCTGTCGAGCGACGATGTCCTCGAGCAGCCCGCGGACGGCGCCGATCGTCGTCTGGAGATCGTCGGTGTGGGGCCTCGACTCGAGGGCCCAGTAGCGGCGCTCGGTGATACCCTCCCTGCGCACGTGGACGACGTGGCCGGGGCGGACCTCGCGCATGTCGCGGAGCACGGCGTGCCCCGGCGTCTTCGTGAAGGCGAGGAGCTCGCGCAGGCCGCCGTCGTCGACGACAGGACGGGCGAGCGGGTTCGCGAGGATGGCCTTGGGCTCCGAGCCGAAGAGCGCGCCCGATCCGGTCGGCTGGTAATACAGCGGCTTGATGCCCATCCGGTCCCGGACGAGCAGGAGCTCCTCCGCGCGGACGTCCCAGAGGGCGAAGGCATACATGCCGTTGAGGCGCGCGGGGAACTCCGCGCCCCACTCCAGGTAGGCGCGGAGGACGACCTCGGTGTCGCTGTGCGTCCTGAACTGGTGGCCGCGGGACTCCAGCTCTCGGCGCAGCTCACGGAAGTTGTAGACCTCGCCGGTGTAGATGAGCACGGCCACCGGCTCGCCGTCCTCGTCGGCGATCATCGGCTGTCGGCCCCCCTCGAGATCGATGATGGCGAGTCGGCGGTGCCCGAGGGCCGCGCGCGGGGAGAGCCATATTCCCTCGTCGTCGGGCCCACGGTACTTCATCGTGTCCGTCATCTGCTGCGCCACGTGACGCTCCCGCGTCAGATCGCGCGCATAGTCCACCCATCCAGCAATGCCGCACATGGGACGATCACCTCCTGGCAACAGCGCTGCCGTCACCCGGCGGCGGGCGCGATCGCCTCGCCGCGGCGCTCGCAGCCGCTCGTGGTTGTGCGCGAGCGTAGAAAGCAAAGCGGCGTCGCGCAACCAGCCTGGCCGGCGCGGCATTCGGCAGATCTGCCGGATCTCGCGGAGATCACCGCGCCTTCCGCGGCGGCGCGATCACCCCTTCGCCGGGAGCCACGCGACGATGAGGCCCGCGAGCGCCTCGGCGGCGGCGGACTCGCTCGTTCGCTCGCGGAGCATCTCGCCCGCGATCGACTCGGCGGCGCCGACGATCCCGACGCAGCGAAGGTGGAGCTCGCGCCTCGGCAGCTTCGCGTGCGGGGCGAACGTGTCCCGGTAGATCGCGACGTACTCGTCGAGCAGGCGCTGCCGGAACGCCTCCATCTCCTCGTCGCCCTTCAGCGCCGCCGTGATCGCGTACCACTCGGGGCCGACCGTGGTGTAACAGTGCATGTACGCGCGGCTCGCGACGCGCGCGAGGTCCGCGAGCCGCGCGGGCGCGCGCTCGAGCGCCTCGAACAGCAGCGCGCGCTGCCGCACGTCGATGCGCTCGCACAGCGCGATGAGGAGCCCCGAGCGGGTCCCGAAGTGCTCGTAGGCGATCGGCTTCGTGACGCCGGCGCGCTCCGCCACGCGCCCGAGCGTCAGGGCGTCGGTCCCCTCCTCCCGGACGATCTCGAGCGCCGTCTCGAGGAGCTGCTCGCGCCGCTCGGCCTTGGAGAGCCGCCCTCTGGGTACCTCGCTCATGCAGCCCTCATCTTAGGACCAGCGCCCCCGGCGCGCCCATACCGACGAAGATCCGCGGCCACGCTTGACAGGGCGGGCCCTCGTGGACATTACCTTTGGTAACTTACTAAGGGTAATTTGTGACGCCTGGCGGGGCCGGGCGGAGAGGAGCTCATCCATCATGACGAAGGGCACGATGCACTCTGTTCTCATCGTCGGAGGGTCCGGCGTCGTCGGCTCTCTGACAGCGAAGACGCTGCGCGCGCTGTACCCCGACCTGCCGATCGCGATCGGCGGGAGAGACCTCGCGAAGGCCGCGGCGGTCGCGGAGCAGGTCGGCCGCGCGCGCCCCGTCCGCGTCGATCTCGAGCGGCCCGATCTCGGGCAGCCGGCGGGCGAGGCGTACGGCGCGGTGGTCATGTTCGTGAAGGATGAACGGCTGAACGCGCTCCGCTTCGCGCAGGAGACCGGCGCCGCCTACGTCGACATCTCGACGGCGGCGTTCGAGATCGCGCCCGAGGTCGCGCTCCACGCGCGGCGCCCGAGGAGCGCGCCCGTCCTGCTCGCGTGCCACTGGCTCGTCGGCTCGGCCACGCTGCCAGCGCTCCACTTCGCGAAGGCCTACGCGCGCCTCGAGAGCGTCGCGATCGGCGCGGTCCTCGACGAGCAGGACGTGGGCGGCCCCGCCGCGTACGCCGACTTCGAGCGCCAGACCAGGGCCGGGCTGAAAGCGCAGCTCCTGAAGGACGGCCGGTGGATCTGGGTGGGCGGAGAGGAGGGCTCACGGTCGTTCGTGACCGTCGACGGCACCGAGGTGAAGGGCCAGGCCTACGCGGTGCTCGATCCCATGAGCATCGCCGCGGCGACGGACGCGCATTCGATCCGGTTCGATCTCGTCCTCGGGGAGACGGCGACGCGCCGGCGGGGCGAGCCGTTCTCGACGGAGATCGTGATCGAGCTCGAGGGGGTGAAGAAGGACGGCGCGCGAGGGCGCTCGCGCCACGAGCTCGTGCACCCGGAGGGGCAGGCGCCGATGACCGCCGTCGGCGTCGCCGTGGCGGTGGAGCGGCTGCTCGGGCTCACCGGCGGCGAGCGCGTGACCCCCGGCCTCTACCATCCGGACACGCTGATCGACCCCGAGCACATGCTCGACCGCCTCGCCGCGTTCGGCACGCGGATCCGCAGCGCGTGACGCCGGCGCGCCCGCAGGTCGCCCCCTGCCCTACCGGATCGCGCCGCTCGCGGGCAGCTCCCCGCCGCGATGGCGCACGACCAGGGGCTCGTCGCCGGGGATGCGCAGGGGGTTCGGCAGGTACGGATCGAGCTCGCCGGGCTCGAAGCGGCAGAGGCCGATCACGTGCCAGAACGAGCCGCCGATGTCGCCGCCGAGCTTGTAACGGCCGTCGGGGCTGAAGGCGGCCCACCCCTCGGGGCAGGGCAGGAGGATGGCAAGGCAGCTCCCCTGCGCAACGTCCCAGAGGCGGAGGGTGCCGTCCGCGGAGGCCGAGGCGAGGAGGAGGCCGTCGGGGCTGAAGGCGACGCCCTGCACGGAGGCGTTGTGGCCCTCCAGGGTGCGGAGGGCGCGGCCCCGGGCCACGTCCCAGAGGCGCACCGTCTTGTCCGAGGCGCCCGACGCGAGCACCTGGCTTCCCGGGCTGAACGCCACGCCGCGGACCCCGCGCGTGTGCCCCTCGAGGCAGCACAGGAGGCGACCGCTCCCGACCTCCCAGAGGCGCACCGCCCTGTCGTCCGACCCCGACGCGAGCAGCAGGCCGTCGGGGCTGAACGCGACGCCGCGGATCCCGTCGGAGTGCCCCTCGAACGTGCGGATCACGCGGCCCCGGGCGACCTCCCACAGGCGCATGGTCCTGTCGTCCGACCCCGACGCGAGCGTCAGCCCGACAGGGCTCCACGCGACGGTGCACACCCGGTGCGTGTGCCCCTCGAACGTGCGCAGCGCGCGGCCGCTCTCCACCTCCCAGAGGCGCACCGTCCTGTCGTCCGAGGCCGACGCGAGCGTCTCGCCCTCGGGGCTGAACGCCACGCCGCGGATCGCGTGCGCGTGGCCCTCGATCGAGCGCAGGAGCCGCCCGCGCGCGACCTCCCAGAGCCGGATGGTCTTGTCGTCCGAGCCCGACGCGAGCACCTCGCCCCCCGGGCTGAAGGCCACGCTGCGGATCCCGAGCGTGTGGCCCTTGAACGCCCGGATCGCGCGGCCGCTCCCCACGTCCCAGAGGCGCACCGACCGGTCGTCCGAGCCCGACGCGAGCGTGTGGCCGTCCGGGCTGAACGCCGCGCCGAGGACCCAGTCGGTGTGCCCCTCGAAGCTGCGCAGCGCGTGCCCGCGCGCGACCTCCCAGAGGCGGATGGTCTTGTCCCGCGACCCCGACGCGAGCGTCTGCCCGCCCGGGCTGAACGCCACGCTGCACACCCCGTGGGTGTGCCCCTCGAACGCGCGCAGCGCGCGGCCCGTCCTGACCTCCCAGAGCCGCACCGAGCGGTCCAGCGACCCCGACGCGAGCGTGAGGCCGTCGGCGCTCCAGGCGACCCCGAAGACCCAGTCGGTGTGGCCCTCGAACGCGCGCAGCGCGCGGCCGCTCCCGGCGTCCCACAGGCGCACCGTTTTATCCGATGACGCCGAGGCGAGCGCCTGCCCGTCCGGGCTCCACGCCACGCCGAGGACCCAGTCGGTGTGCCCCTCGAGGCAGCGCAGCGCGTGGCCGCTCCGGACCCTCCAGAGGCGCACCGTCTTGTCCGACGACCCCGAGGCGAGCGCCTGGCCGTCCGGGCTCCACGCCACGCTGCGGACCCCGAGCGTGTGGCCCTTGAACGTGCGCAGCGCGCGCCCCGTGCCGACCTCCCAGACGCGCACCGTCTTGTCCGACGACCCCGAGGCGAGCGCCTGGCCGTCCGGGCTCCACGCCACGCTGCGGACGCCGTGGGTGTGCCCCTCGAACGTACGCAGCGCGCGGCCCGTCCTGACCTCCCAGAGGCGCACCGTCCTGTCCGATGACCCCGAGGCGAGCAGGAGGCCATCCGGGCTGAACGCCACGCTCATCGCCGCGCCGAGGTGCCCGTGCATCGCCCGGATCGCCTGCCCGGTGACAGCGTCCCAGATCCGGACCGAGCCGTCCTCGTGGCTCGCCGCCAGGAGGTCGCCCAGCGGGCTCCACGCCACGGCGTTGCACGGCGAGACCGGCGCCCACATCGGCGCGGCGTCGCGCGGCCGCGGCGGCGCCGCGCCGTCCGCGGCCAGCGACGCGACAGGCGCCCCCCGGGCGCCGACGAGCCTGGCGCCGCGGAGCTGCGCGCCCGCGAGGTTGGCGCGGGTCAGATCCGCGCCCACCAGGCGGGCGAACGAGAGATCCGCGCCCCGGAGATCCGCGCCCTCGAGGTCGGCGCCGGTGAGGTCCGCCCGCGCGAGCTGCGCCGCGCCGAGCGACGCGCCGGCCAGCCGGGCCTCGACGAGCGTGGCGCCCCAGAGGTTGGCCTGCGTGAGATCGGCCCGCCGCAGGTCGGCGCACGCGAGGTTGCACCCGCTCAGGTCCTGCCCGGCCAGGTTGACGCCGGCCGCGTCGAGGTCCTCCAGGAGGGCGACCCTCCCCTCCTCCGTGTCCGTGTCCTCCTCGTCCCTGGCCAGCCAGCGCACGACGCGCAGGGCGTTGTCCTTCGCGTTCCCCTCTGCCGCCCCGCGGAGCACGCGCTGCGCCCACGCCGCCGCCGCCCCGCGCCCCGCGAGCGAGACGAAGAAGTCGACCATGAGCTCGCTCATCTCGTCGGCGCCGAGCGCCGCGCTGTCGCCCGTCTCCTTCACCTCGCGCGCGGCCGCGTCGGCGACGAGCCACTCCAGCGCCGACCGGTGGACGAACGAGAACGCCCCCTCGGCGTCGCGCACGAGCAGCGAGCCCGAGCCGATCAGGTGCTCGATGATCGCGCGGTCGATCGGCGGCGCGTCGGGCGGCTGCGCGCCCCGGATCAGGCCCTCCGGCAGCTCGCCGAGCCCGACCGCGCGCGCGCTCCGGTCCCAGAGCAGCCGCGCCAGCCCGGTCATCGCGGCCCGCAGCGCCTCGCGGGGGATCCCGCGCGGCGCGCCCCGCGGGTTCGCGCGCGCGTGCTCGTGGTCGAGCCACTGCTCGACGAGCACCTCGTACAGCTTCGCCGCGGTGATCGTCCCGGTCCGCGCCTTGGCCTGCCGGAGCTTGTCCGGCTCGATCTTCGCGATGAACCCGAGCATCCGCGGGTTCTCCGAGAGCCCGAGCAGGTCCTTGACCTCGTGGAGCAGCCGGTAGCGCGCCTCGGCCTCCGCGGGCTCCGGGCTCAGGTTGCCGAGGAAGCGCCGGATCTGCTTCTCCCCGAACCCCTGGAGCTGCACCAGCCGGTAGCCCTGCAGCAGCTCGGCCCGCCGGGCGAGCTCGCGCTTGATCGGCGGATCGGTGAGGAAGTGCTGCGTGCGGCTGGTCACCACGACCTTCGCGATCCCCTCCGCCGCCTGGACCACCGTGTCGAAGTGCTCGAGCGCGCGATCGTAGGTCAGCCGCAGGGCGAGCTCGTCGAAGCCGTCGAAGAGCAGCGCGACGCGCCCCTCGGCGAGCATGTAGCGGAAGGCCCGCAGGTCGACGGGCTCGTTCGCGAGCGCGAAGTGCTGCGCGAGGAGCGAGTCGAGCGAGCGCTGCTTCTCGATGCGGCCGAGCTCGATGAGCACCGGCACGAGCGGGTGCCGCTCCCGCGCCATCCGCCGGGCGAGCTCGCGCAGCAGGAACGTCTTGCCGGCGCCGAAGTCGCCGAGCACCAGCGCGAAGCGCCGGTGGGGCGCGTCGAGCAGCCGGAAGAGGGCGTCGAGCGCGCTCTCGGTCGCGCTCTTCTCGCGGTCGCCGAGGCTCACGACCGCCGGCTGCTCGACGTAGAGCCACGGCGGGTACGACGGGTCGGACTCGATGCGATCGGTCTGCCACGCGAGGTACCGGCCGAAATCGATGAGCCCCTGCGCCTCGGAGAAGCTCTTCAGCACGACCCCGCGGCGCGCCGCGCTCCGGACGAGCTCGGGCGGCGCGGGCGGGTCGGTGTGGATCAGGGTGGAGCGCAGGTACGGGTCCTGCTGGCGGAAGCGGTGCTCGACCTCGGTCACGTACCGCGTGACGAGCTCCTCGGAGATCGACCGGTCCAGCACGCCG
This sequence comes from Sorangium sp. So ce406, assembly GCF_051474675.1. Lineage (NCBI taxonomy): Bacteria > Pseudomonadati > Myxococcota > Polyangiales > Polyangiaceae > Sorangium > Sorangium sp. So ce406. The sequence goes on from NZ_CP150340.1 coordinate 6,980,058, forward strand.
ATCACGCGGACGTCGACGCGCCGGCCGTCCTGCACGGCGACCTCGAGCGCGCCCGCGAACGGCGGGGGCGCGCGGTGCTTCGTCACGGTCGCCCCGGGGTCGCGGAGGAGCGCCACGCGCTCGACGCGGTCGAGGAAGGTGTCGCGCCGGTCGTGCCGGTCGTCGGAGACGAGGTCCCGCCCGCTCGGGTGGCGCTCGCCGTCGTCCGCCGGCGCCGGCCCGAGCTCGCGCAGATCGGGCACCGAGGGGCGCTCGATCCGCGGCTCGGGCGCGAGGTGCTGCTGCAGGAACGCGAGCAGCGCCGCCGCCGAGGCGCGGCAGGCGAACGCGCGCAGGCCGTCGTCGCCGCCGCCGCCATGGTCGCCGACGGCGCGCATCAGGATCGAGCGCCTCTGGAAGCGCGCCGCGAGGTCGCCGATCGCGGCGCCCTCCGCCTCCAGGCCGAGGGTGCCCGGCACGACGCGCTGCAGGCGGTCCCAGACGCCCGGGTCGCGCGCGGCCGCCGTGAAGCTGGCGATCGCGCCGACGTGCACGCGCAGCGGCGGATCGGCCGGCAGCGCGTCCGGGTAGAGGAGCCGCTCTTCCAGCACCTTCTCGCGCCCCGCCTCGGTGAGGCAGAGCGCGCCGCCCTTCATCGCGACGAGGCCCTCGTGGAGCGCCTCCTGGACCCGCGCCGTCCACCCCGGGCAGGCGCGCCGCCGCTCCGGGTGCGCCACGGGGCTCGGCGCCCCGTCGACCTCGTGCGCGTGGAGCGCGTGCAGGAGCCACCGCCGCTCGGCCGCCCGGGAGGGCGGGCGCGCGCGGGAGAGCGCGGAGAGGTCGAGCTCGCGCGCGAGGTAGCCGGCGTCCATCTTCCACGCGGCCTGCAGGTTGAAGGTGCGGAGGTCGTGGAAGAGCTCGGCCTCGTCGCCTGGCTGCGCGGGGCCCGCAGGCGCGGGGCCCGCCGGCGACGGCGCCGGCTGCGCGGCGCGCCGGCGCGGCTCGAAGCTGTAGAGCTGGTCGGCGACGATCACGTCGCCCGGCGCGACCTTCCTCGGATCGCCGGCGCAGACGCCGCACATCGCGAGGCACGTCGGGTCGAGCTCGGCGACGAGGTGCTGCCCCCGGATCGCGGCGGTGCGCAGCCCTGCCTCGCCGATCCACGCGGCGGTGACCACGAGCGAGCCGCCGCGCGCGCTCGGGAGCGTGCGCCGGTGGTAGCGCAGGCCGCCGAGATCGCGCAGCTCGCGCCACCCCTTCTCGCCGCCCTCGCCCTGCGCGAGCACGGCGTCGAGCTCGTCCTTGTGCGCCGTGACGACGAGCACGTCCACGGGTCCGAGCTCGCGCTCCGGGCCCGCGTCCACGTCCGCGGCCGCGTCTCGCCGCGCGTTCGCGGCGTGGAGCGCCTTGGCCTCAGAGATCCGCTCGCGGCCCTTCTGGGCGTCGTGCCGCCCGATCGCGGCGAGCGCCTGGGCCGCCGCGGCCGAGGCCTCGAGGGCGCGGTCGCCGAGCCGCTCGGCGATGGCGCGCGCCTCGGCGAGCGGCCCCTCGGCCTCGGCGGCCCGGCCCGTGCGCGCCGCGATCGCGAAGGCGCCGATGATCGCCCGCGCCTCGGGCTCCGGGTCGACGATCTGCCGCGCCAGCGCGAGCGCCTCGCGGTAGCTCGCCTCGGCGCGCGCGAGGTCGCCGCCGTCCTCGAGCAGGCCGGCCATCTCGAGCTCGGCGCGCACGCGCACCGCGGGCGGGGCCGCTGGCCGCGCGAGCAGGGCGCCCAGGGTCGCCGCCGCGGCGACGGCGTGGCCCCGGCGCCGCTCGGTCACGGCCTGGCGCAGGAGCTGATCCGCCGGGGGCTCCGCCGCACCGCCGTGGGCGGGGTCGAGCGGCTCGGCGACGGCGCGGAGCGCGTCCGGGGCGGGCTCCTCGACGAGGCGGAGCTCGGCGGCGCGGATGGCCCAGAGGTCGGGCGCCTCTTCCCGGCAGAGGCCGAGGAAGCCCGGCGGCCCGCACCAGAGCAGCGGGCACCCGAGGCGGCTCGACAACGTGTCGCGCCGCTGGTGCTGGTTGAGGCGCCGGAGGCCCTCGCGCGCGGCCGCGGGCGGGGGGTCGGAGCCGACGAGGAGGACGACGCCCCGCGGCTCGGGCTCGGCGCGGTAGAGCGCGGCGACGAGGTCCTCCCAGGCGGCGTCGCGGTCTCGCGGCGCGATCACGAGCGCCCGGCGCCCCTCGCGGGTCAGGAAGTCGCCGAGCGCGCGGGCGACGTCGGGGCCGGGGATCTCGACGGGCAGGAGGGCGAAGCCGGGGATGCGCTCGAGGATCCGGAGCACCTCGCGGAAGCTCCCGAGGAACGGCGACATCGAGGCGGGGAGCGGGGGGGTGGAGGCGGTCATGATGCGGCGGCGGGGGGATCGGCCAGCTCGGGCGCGCGGGGAGAGAGAGCGCGAACGGCGCGACGCGCCGCGGCGGCGTCGAGGCGCGACGTGATCGCGGAGCTCCTCGAAGCGATCCTCTTCGTCGGCGAGATCAACAAGATGCCTTCCCCCCCCCGCGACGCCGGGCCTGGACCCGCCGGCCCCTGTGCCCACGGCGCACGAGGCATGGTGCGGCCAAAGCGAGGTGGCCCGCAATAGGCTCTCGACGGCGCCGGCCCGGGTGCGGCACAGGCGCGTTGGCGGCGCGGAACGGCGACAACGTGGGCCAATGTTCGTCCCGGTCGGGGCGTGGCGTCGCCGTCCGGCGAGCCCATGTTGGCCAGGCGCGGGTGCAGCCCCCTTTCGACACCGGTGAGCCGCTCTCGCGGGACTGCGGATCACCCCGCGCCCCGGCGGACCAGGGCCCGCAGGTGCGGCGAGAGGGCGCGGCCCGAGAAGAAGAGGTCCCGGAACCAGCGCTGCGCCGGATCGTCGTCGTGGCGCTGCGACCACAGGGCGACGACCCGCGCGGCGGGCAGCTCGAAGGGGGGTGGGAAGACCCGTAGCCCGAAGAGCTCGCGGGCCCGCTGGGCGACGCTGCTCGCGATCGTGCAGAGGAAGTCGGAGCTGCGCACGGCGAGGGGCGCGGCCATGAAATGAGGCAGGCGCAGGGCGACACGCCTGCTCTTGCCGAGGCGGGCCAGGGCGCGGTCGACGGCGCCGTCGCGGCGGCCTTCGACGGTGACGAGGACGTGGTCGAGCGAGACGTAGGTCTCGAGGTCGAGGCGGCGCTTGATCGCCGGGTGGCCCTTGCGGGCCATGACGGCGAAGGGCTCCTCGTAGAGCGGCGCGCGGCGGAGGCCGGCGGCGGGCACGGGCTGGGAGGCGCCGATCAGGGCCAGATCGATGTCGCCGAGGACCAGCGCGGGGACGGCGTCGGGGGAGAAGCGCTCGATCTCCAGGCGCACGAAGGGGGCGTGTTTGCGGAGGTGGTCGAGCACGTCGGGGAGGGTCGTGAGCTCGAACTGGTCGACGGTGGCGACCCGGAAGGTGCGCGCCGAGGTGCGCGGCTCGAAGGGCTCCGGGGAAGCGAGGGCGCGGCGGAGGTGCTCGAAGGCGGCGGGCAGGGCGGCGCGGAGCTGGAGGGCGCGCGGCGTGGGGGCGAGGCCGCGGCCGAGGGGGGTGAGGAGGGGATCACCGAAGAGCTCGCGCAGGCGCGCGAGGGAGTGGCTCATCGCCGACTGGCTGACGTGGGCGCGGCGCGCCGCAGCGCTGACGCTGCCCTCGATGAGCAGCGCCTCGAGGGCGGGGAGGAGGTTCAAGTTGATGCTGCGGACATCGATCTCGCTCATACCTGGTATGAGATACATTCGATTTTCGTCATGGGTCCAGCGACGCATGCTGGGCCCATGAACGTGAGCGACGTCGAGGTTCTGGTGACGGGGGGTACGGGGTTCATCGGGCGCTGGCTGCTGGCCGAGCTGACCCGGACGAAGGTCGTGGCGGCGCCGGTGCGCGGCGCGCGGCAGCGGGCCGCGGCGCTCTCCGCGTTCGTCGACGCGCACGGCGGCGATTCGCGGCGGCTCCTGGTGGTCGAGGGCGACGTGGAAGAGGCGTCGCTCGGCCTGGCCGACCGCTTCGAGCAGGTGCGCGATGTCTATCACCTGGCGGCGCGCTTCGCCTTCGGGCTCGGCGTGCAGGAGGCGCGGCGCTGCAATGTCGAGGGCTCGCTGCACGCGGCCACGTGGGCGCTCGCGCGGCCCCGCCTGCGGCGCTTCGTCTATCTCGGCGGCTACCGCATGCTGCACGCGAGCACCCGGCCGGGCGCCGAGAGCGCGCTGACCGAGCGCGCGCGGGTCCGGCTCTATCGCCGACTCGGCGCCTACGAGGCGTCGAAGCACGAGTCGTACCTCGCGGTGCGCCGCCTCGCGGCCGAGCGCGGGCTGCGCTGGACGGCCGTACATCCGAGCAGCGTCATCGGCGACTCGCGCACCGGCGAGACAACGCAGCTCACGGGCCTCGGCGAGACGGTCGAGCGGCTCTGGAAGGGCCGCTTGCCGGCCCTTGTCGGCAGCGAGCGCACCTTCTTGCCGCTGGTGACCGTCGACTACCTGGCGCGCTTCCTGGCGAGCGTGCCCGAGCGCCCCGAGACTGCGGAACAGGACCTCTGCGTGCTCGATCAGGCGACGCCGCGGCTGCCCGCGCTGGTCCGCGGCATCGCCGCCCACCTGAAGCGCCGCCCCCCGCGGTGGGTGCTGCCCGTCGGCCTGGTACGTCTGCTGCCGGAGGCGCTCACCGGCGTGCCGCGAGAGAGCCTGTCGTTCCTCGCCGAGGACGCCTATGACACCCGCGCGGCCGACGCCCACGCCCGCGCGATGGGGCTGGTGATGCCGCCGATCCAGACCAGCGTGGAGCGATGGTGCGATCACCTGGTAGCGACGCGCTTCGGCGCCGCCCCCGAGGCCGCGCGGAGCCGCTCGACGGCCTCCTCGGCGTCGGGGGGCTGAGTCCGTCCGCCACGGCGCCGTCGAGGATGCGGGGGCGCGCCGCGCGGAACGGGGCGACGTGGGTCAACGCTCCGTCGCTCGCCCGCGTCCCCGGCGCCGCGCGGCCATCGCGATCGCCGCAGCGCTCAGCCCACCGAGCCAGCCGGCGCGGCCGCCTGCGCCGCGGGGCATCGCCCCGAGGCTGCACCCCGTGACCTGCTCCGCGCCGCACTCGGGCGAGAACCCGTGCCTCGGGATCGGGTTGCACGCCACCGGGTCGATCTCTGCAGGCGGGAACAGGGCGCAGATCCCGTTGATGTCGTCCTGCTCGATCGAGCGGAACGCGACCTCGTCGACGCCGCCAAAGGAGGTGACCATCGTCGCCCCTTCGTGCTGAGTGTGGGAGAGCCCGAGAAAGTGCCCCATCTCGTGGGTCACGACCGCCAGCAAATCGTGGCTCGATCCCTTGGAGGCACCGCACCCGTCGTCCTTGCCGCCGCTCTCCCGATCGAACGCGATGTCCGGGTTGAGCTGGTAGCACGCCGTGTTCATCTCGACGTCCGCGTTGTAGACCTCCCCGTCCACGGTGCTGAAGATCTGCGTCGTCAGCGCGATCTGCTCCGGGCTCCGCGGCCAGCGCGTATCGCGGAACGTGAACACGTTCGCGTTGCCCGCCCGGACGTTGTACTCGACATCGCCGCACGAGACATCGCCCATGTACTGCACGGCGAAGCCGGGCTTTCCCCCGCCCGGGCACTCTGCGTTCGCCCAGGTGGCGAACGCCTCGTCCACCGTCCTCCGGATCGTCTCGAGATCGAAATACTTCGAGCCGTCGTCGTCGATGGCGTACCCCATGCACGTGCGATTCCACCGGATGGTCGAGCACGTCCACTTCGCCTCCGGCGGGCTGGTGCACGGCTTGTCGTTGGGCGGCGTCGAGCAGGTCTGGCCCCACTGGCACGTGCTCGGGCAGGTCTCGATCGGATCGCACCGGTAATACGAGGTGACGCAGTCCGGCTTCTTCTGCGCGATCTCCTCGTCCGTGCACTCGGAGGAGACGCACGTCTCCGTCACACAGTAGGCGCGCGCGCTCGATGGCCACGCGGCGATGCCGGCGGCCGCGAGCGCGGCGACCGTGAATCGGTCCAGTGCAGGCGAGCCCATGCGGAACATGCGGAGAGGAAAGCCCGGTGCGGCCTCCGGCGCAAGCGCTCGGCCAGTTGCCGGCGGCAAGGCTGCCGCGATCGCCCCGCCCGTCGTATCGTGGGCGCCGTGCGGCCTCGCCCCCCCGCCTCCCGTCCTCGCGAGTACCTCGCCATCCTCGCTGGCGCCCTGGCCGCGGGCGCCGGCGGAGCGCTCTTCGATCAGGTCACTGCCACGATCTCTCCGGAGTATTTCCTCGACGGAAAGGGCCTCGCCGCGTCGAGCTTGCCGTTCCGGATCGCTGTCGCGTGGACGGGGTTCCGCGGAGGTCTGCCGCTCGGCGCCCTCGTCGCCGGCGTTGGCCTCGTCCGCGCCGCGCGCAGCGACCGGTTCTCGTGGCGCGCCTGGCTGGCGAGGATCGTGGCGGCGCTCGCCGCGGCGCTCGCGGTCTGCCCGGCCGTCATGGCGGCGCTCGATCCGTTCGGCGTGCGCGAGGCGAGCCTCGGCGCGTGGCCCCCAGGCGCCGCCACGCGGTATCTCGTCTGCTGGGGGCTCCACGCCGGCGCTTACCTCGGCGTCCTCGTCGGCGTCTTCCTGGTGAGGTCTGCGGACACGCGATGACGACCTCATCCCACGCCGTCCTCTCTGGTGAGAGCGGGAATCAACAGCCGCGGCCGTGCGTTCCGGCGGCCATGGCGCGACGCGTGATGAGCTGGGTCCTGATCCTGTTCACGGTGGCCCTCGTGGGGTGCGATCACGCGACCAAGGCGGTCGCGCAGGCCGCGCTCGAGCGGCGAGCGCCCCTGTCGATCGTGCCGGGGGTGCTCGATCTCCGCTACGCCGAGAACCGCGACATGGCGTTCAGCCTGCTCCGGGGCATCCAGTCGCCGGCCAAGGTGGCGTTCCTCTTCGTGTGGTCGATGATCGCCCTCGGCGTGGTGATCCTGGGCTGGTGGCGCAGCCGCCACGCCTCGGTCGCCGAGCAGGCCGGGTACGCGCTCATCGTCGCCGGCGCGATCGGCAACGCGATCGATCGCGCCGTCCGTGGGTACGTCATCGACTTCATCCACCTGCATCGCTGGCCGGTGTTCAACGTCGCCGACATCGCCATCGTGGCGGGCGGGATCCTGCTCGGCATCGTGATGTTCCAGCGTGCGCGCCGGGAGCCGCGCGAGGCGTCCTGAGCCTCTCCGCTGGCCGCCCGGCGTCACGCAAACCCGTACAGCGCTCGCCGCAATCCCCTTTTCGTGATCGCTGACGCCCCGGTCGGCCCGCGCCGTGTCACGGCAAGTTGGCGTCCATCCAGGCGAGTCGGGCCAGGAGGAAGTCGTGCATCACCTGGAGCTGCCCCTCCCACGTGGGCGCGGTGGGGCCGCCGAGGAAGCCGGTGCTCGACCTGATGATGCTCGACACCGGCCATCTGGCGAAATCGCGGACCACGGCCCGCCCGAGCGGCGCGCTCAGGGTATCCATGCGCTCCTCGATCGCGGCCTCGGACAGGAGCGTCTCGCGGAGCTCCGCGTAGCGCGTCCGCACCTGCGCCATGAACGCCGGGTCTCCGGTGAGCTTCTGATACCAGTTGTTGACGTTCCTCTGGCCGCTGAAGCGCCAGCCGGTGTCGCTCGCCGACTGCGGCGTCGCGCTCTGGGCGCCCACGCCGCCGAGCGCGAAGTTGTAGTCCCACAGCGGGCCGGCCTTGAGCTTCTCGTCGCGATCCTTGTGGTAATAGGCGCTCCGCACGTACGCGTCCACGTTGAGCGTCAGCTCGTTGATGATCAGGTAATCGATGAACGACGGCACGTCGATGTACGACGCGTAATCGCCGATGGGCGTCTGGTGCAGGCCGTCGTGGAACTGCTGGATGTACTGCGTCAACCAGGTCGCCTGCTCGGCGTTCAGGGGATCGGGATCCACGACCTCGAGATCGACCCAGCACGTGCCTACCGGACGACCGCCGCCGCCGAAGCCGAACCCCGGGAGGGGATCCGAGCCCGTGCACGCGAGCTTCGGCTCCTCGGCGGCCGCCTGGTCGAACTTGAAGATGTAGCCGCCGCTGATGTCGGGCAGCTCCCGGTCCTCCTCCTCGAGCTGCTTGAGATCGGTGCGGACCTTGTTGTTCTTGATCGTCTCCGAGATCCAGTAGATGCCCTGGTAATCCGCTTCGCCGATCGCGTGCGCCTCGTAGTTCAGGTAGACCTCGGCGAACTCGTTGCGCGGCGCCTGGAGGCCCATCTCCCGGCCGAGCGCGTAGGTGAACGGATTGCGGATCAACGTGCGGTCGTAGTAGGGCGGGATCAGCGCCCAGTCCGAGTCGGCGGGCATGCCCAGCACCTCGTAGTCGAGGTCCTTGTTGCGGTTGTCCCACAGCTCGAGCTTGTACGGCGTCTGCGGAAAGGACCGCGACGACTGGCCACGCACGTGGTAGCCCGCGCGCATCGCCATCGTGGGCAGCGAGGCCATCGAGGCGACGCCGTCGACCGGCTCCCAGATCATCACCGCCGCGTCGAAGTAGACTTCTTTATCGGTCGGCTTGCCCTTGCCGTAACCGTCCACGATCATGATGGGAATGTCGGACGTCGCGTCGATGGTGCGCGCGATGTAGAGGCCCGTGCTCACCGAGCCTGTCGCGGCGCCCCCCACGAACGGCTGCGCGCGAACCTGCGTGGTGGCCGTGAGGATCACCGGCTCGCCCGTGTACAGCGTGGAGTCCGCGGTCGGCAGCTGCCCGTCCACCGTGTAGCGGATCTCGGCCCCCTCGATGGTCGTGGTCATCCCGACCTGGATCTGGTCCCTGAATGTCTGGCTCGGCGTGGAAAACGCGACATCCCCGATCAAGGGCTCAGTCTCTGACGGGGTATCATCGCCACCCGAGCCGCCGGTCCCGGTCGTCTCGCTGCCGGAGCTGCCGGTCCCGGCCGTCGCACCTCCCGAGCCGCCGGTCCCGGTCGTCTCGCCACCGGAGCCGCCGGTCCCGGCCGTCGCACCTCCCGAGCCGCCGGAGCCGCCGGTCCCGGCCGTCGCACCTCCCGAGCCACCCGAGCCGCCGGTCCCGGCCGTCTCGCCGCCCGAGCCGCCGGTCCCGGTCGTCTCGCCGGTCCCCGCCGCGCCCCCGCCGCCCGAGCCGCCAGCCGACGCGGAGCCGCCACCCACCGCGCCCGAGGCGCTCGATGAGCTCGCCACCGTCGCGCCTCCGGCGCCGTCCTGCGGTGCCGCAGGCTGGGCCTCCGGTGCTGGGGCACAGGCAACGCCCAGCGCGAGGATCGCGACCGAGATGGATCCGTGAAGGCCGGCAAAGCGTGTGTGTTTGCCCAAGATGGTATTTTCCACAGTTATCCTCATCCAAAGTTCAATATCTCGTCATCCTACTGACACACAGGGCGCCAGCGCTACCCGTTTCTCGCCCGGCGCGGGGTGCGGCTCCTTCAGGAGTTATTGATACAGCGTCGCTTTCCCAGGAGGACGGAGAACCCCCTGCCGTCGCCCAGCGCGGGCGGAGGGGCCTCGCGCTGGCGGCTGGACGAGGGTGCGTCCGGGGATCGGCCTGATGGACGACGCTCGGTGCAACGAGCGCAACGTCGTTGCACGCGCGACGCTCGCCCGCGACGCCGGCGTCGGGCGAGCGCAACACAGGTCTGCGCAGGCGCAACACGGGTGCAGCAGGCGAAACGCGCGGAACCGCGCGGCCCATCGAACCGCTGGTGAAATGAGCTGCGGCCGCGTGCGTCCGGGACTGGCACGAGCCGTGTACTGGCGGAAGGCGCTCCTCGGGGGCGATTCACCGCCTCACGAGACGTCACGGCTGCGATCGATCGAGTGCCGCTCCTCCCTGTGCCGGGTCGAATCGGCCCATCAGGATCCCGATTCCTACAATCGGTTCGTGTACGGCGCATTCCACGATCCCGCGACAAAGCTCTGGCATGGTGGCAGCTTCGCGACCGTGCTCCCCGATCCCGACGAGGAGGGCCGTGTGGTGACCGTGGCCTACCTGGCGCGCGACGGCCAGTCGTTGCCGCCCGTCTGGCAAGACGAGTAGGGTTGCCTCCCCGACCTGAGCAATCCCCTCATTGTGCAGCCGTTTTCAGCGGAGAAGTTGAACAGGGAGGCGGGGAGGCGGGGAGGCGGGGAGTAATGGAAGACTTTCCTCCCCGCCTCCCCCTCCAGGACCGCCGGCGTCCAGCGGTCGGATGCGCCTCGTCGTGGCCCCGACCGCCGCGCCTCACGGACAGCGCGGAGCGGTGTACTCGCCGCTCGCATCGACGTCCCAGAACCCGTTCACGGTGATCCGGAACCGCACCTCGGCCTCGTCGATGGCGAGGATCTCGAGCGTGCCCGGTCCGAGCGACCCACCTCCCCCTCCGCATTCGTCCGATCCCGGAGCGTGGGGCTCGCCTGTCATGCTCATACCGCTGTAGTACATGAGCCCGGGATCCTCCAGGTCATAGACCCCGACATGCTGGTAGGCGCTCGGCAGCACGATGCGCAGCTCCCAGTGCCCGCCGCAGGTCAGGTGCGCCATCGGCGAGCCGCACGACTCGCCGAGATCCGACACACGCAGAAAGAGGTCGTCGGGATCGAGCGCCGCTTCGCCGCCCCCGGCGCTCGAGCTCGTCCCGACGTCATCCTGGCTCGCCCAGTACTCGTCCCAGAGCACGTCCTGCTGCGCGCGCGTCAGCGCGATGGCCGGCAGCGGATCGCCCGGCACAGCGCCGCCATCCGAGCCGCCGCAGCCCGCGTGTCCCGCCGAGCCGTCCTCGCCGGACGGGTCGACGGGATCGGTCGCGCCGCCCTCGTTCGTGCCGCCATCGATGAAGGTCACATCGCAGGCAGTCAGCAGGAGGGGCACCAGGACACCAAGCGTCGAGATGAATCTGGTCATGGTGCCCGCCAATGCAGGACCAGCGCCAACCTGGAAGCAGGGAAAACCGCGGCAAACGGCGTCGCGGAGCGGGTGTGTGTGCCATGGATGTGCCAGCGTGCGCCTCGGCGCGCCGGCGCCGGCCAGCCGACTGTGCCGCTGGCGCCCCTCGGGTGCGCGCCGCTGCGGTGCGCGCGCGGGCGGGGCGCCAGCGCACGCCGGCGACCAGCGGTCGAGGGGCGCTGGCCGCCGCGGCCGCCGGTCCTATCGTCCAGTCGCCTGCGTGGCCAGGCGCCCCTTCGGCAGGAGCGTTACTCGAGGCGCGGCGCCGTCCACCTCATCCACCGGGCCAGGTCGGCCCGCGCCCCGTCGCTCTTCAGCACGTTGGTGTCGCCGGTGCCGCCTCCGACGAGGAACTTCTTCACGTACGCCTCGAGCATCGCCCGCTGCGCGGAGGGGAACTGGCAGTGCTGGTGGCCCCCGAGCTGCCAGTAGCCCATCCTGTCGGGCACGCCGAGCCCCTCCCAGATCGCGTGGGCGATGGACCCGGCCGTGAAGGTGCTGTCGATGCCGAGCCAATCGATCTTGTTGTCGAGGACGAGCAGCGCGCGCGGCGCGACGAGACCCATGACCATGTGATGGTCGAAGGGGAGATTGTTCACCCTGCTGCCGAAGTTCGACCCGAAGTTGGCGCGGAACCAGGGCTGCTCACCGGCCGCGCTGGACAGGGTCTGCACGTTCTCCCCGGCGTTCTTTCCGGCCTGCGAGACGCGCCAGCTCGCCGAGCCTCCGGCGCCCGACTCCTGGGGGATCGTCAGCGCGATGCGCTCGTCGAACGCGCCCGCCGTGAGCGCGCCCTTGCCGTTCCGCGAGCAACCCGTCACGGCGATGCGCTTCGGGTCGATGTTGGCTCCCGGGGTCTTCTCCAGCGCGTCGATGATCCGGCTGATACCCCAGGCCCACGCGATCATCGAGCTGGCCGCGTGGCTGCTGCCGTACAGGTCATAGAACTTGCCCGTCCCGCGCGAGCCGCCGCCGCTCTGGGCGCCCATCTCGTTGTTGTTGAAGTCGGCCGTCGCGACGCCGTTCGAGGTGAACACGCTCGTGTCCAGGTTGTTGCCGCCGATGCCGATGACGAGCGGAATCGGGCCCGAGGGCGCGCCGGCAGGCCGGTTGATGTCGACGCCGAAGGAGATGCTCTTCGATGCCTCGCTGACGTTGACCGTCAGCCTCCTCCCCGAGAACGTACCCGTGACCTTGTCCTTGGACGTCATGGGCTTCGGTCCGGACTCATACTCCTCGACCTGCGCCTTGATCTCTGCGCGTCGGCATGCCCACTCCGATTTCCTCGTGATCCGCGAACCGCTCAGGTTGAGGAACGGATCCTGATGGGTCTCGAAGGCCGGGAGGGACGACGCCGCAGGCAGCGTCGGCCTGGGGCAGCTCGCGCCGCTGTCCTCGACGGCGCCTGAGCCGCCGCCTCCGCCTCCCGCGCCGCCTCCGCCTCCTCCGCCTGCGCCGCCGCTGCCGCCCGCCCCGCCGGAGCCGCCCGCCCCGCCGCTGCCGCCGGCCCCGCCCGCTCCGCCGGCGCCGCCCGTCCCCGAGCTGCTGCTCGACGACGCGCTCGAGCTGCTGCTCGACGACGCGCTCGAGCTGCTGCTCGACGACGCGCTCGAGCTGCTGCTCGACGAGGAGGAGGCGCCCGTGCCGCCGGTGCCGCTGACCGATGCAATCGAAGGTCGCCCTGAGCCGCTGCCGCAGAACCCCCACTCCGCCGTCTGGCCCGCAGCCAGCGTTCCGTTGTGGGCCACGTTTCTGGCAGTGAACTGCCCGCTCCCCGGCGTGACGTTCACGTTCCACGGCGTGCTGTTCGTCGAGCCGTTGAGCGCCACGACCACGCTCCAGCCGGTGACGGCCCTGCGGCCCGTGACCTTCACGTTCGCGCAGTAGCCGCTTCCCCAATCCGACTGAATCGCGAGGTCCGCATTCACCGAGCCGTCCGCGCTGAGCACGGCGGAGTCCAGCCCGTCGAATTCCTCGTCCTCGATGGGCTCGACGGTGCAGGCGAGCATACCGAAGGCCAACGAAGCAGACATGTAGCCAAGCAGGCGAGTGACGCGCATTAAGATTCTCCAGGATAAGGTCGGTCGAGCCGCAGGCTTCTACTCAAAACGGAGCTATCAACAAGCGAGGGCGCCTGCGAGCTCCACCGAGCCATGGTTAGAGTCCAAGATTCCCGGCAACCGCGCTTTTGATCACGGCTGCATTCGCGGGCCTGCGCCGACCCGATGCCCGGCGACCACGACGACTGTCGGAGATAGACTCACATGCGGGGACCCAGCGGGGCAGTGGCCTACGCCAGAGAAAGTAAGCGGAACCTGGATGCGCAGCCGCAAAAAGCAGGTCATCGCGGCAGCTGCGTACAGTCACGTTGCGCGCATTGGCCCGGGAGTAGAAGCGTGTGAGGCTCGTTCACTCTCCTGGAAAAACAACGATGTACCGATAATCGGTGCATGCGCGACGAGGGCATCGACGGGGCCCGCTTCGGGCCACACCCCCTGGAGCTCGTCCAGCGCGACGCTGCGCGGTCCTCCCCGCGTCCGCGGCGCAGGGCGGGCCCGAGCGCTCCGCCGGACCCCGGCCGAGCGGGTCACCCTCCCTTGCGGTGAAACTCCACGAAGAACCGCACTGGACCGTCGGGGTCGACGTGGTGCAGCACCTCGGGCACGACGATCCCGGGGGATCCCGCGTCCAGCCGCATCTCTCGACCGCCGAGGCCGTCGATGTGATAACGGAGCCGCCCCGAGACGACGTGGATAACGCCCCACACACCGGTCTTGGTCGCGTGGTTCTTTCTCAGGCCGCCCGGGATCGTGCCCTCGTCGAACTCTGCCGTTCGTTTGTACGCCACCATCCCGTCGGGCATCTCCAGCCGATCGCAGCGCACGCAGTCGAGCTCGGTTCCGAGCATGGACGCGCGGCCCTCGGGCGTGAGCACCCAGGGGCGCAGGAAGAACGGCGGGTTGTGCCGGACGTGCTGGCCATGGCCACAGCTCAGCTCGGCGACCCAGTCGCTCGCGTCGTCCTGATGGAAGCCTGTCACCGCTCGGCGCATCCCGTCGGTCTACCCGGTCCGAGGCCGGGCGTCACGCCAGCTTCCGTCGGCGCGCAGAACGTGCGCGCGCGCCTCCGCGCGTGTGGCTGGCGCGGGCACGCGCTCCCCCTGGAGGCCGACCTGGGGCAGACCCGGGCCGAGCTGGGCGAGCTCGGGCGCCGCGTCCACGGCGCAAGAGCGTGCAGGGCGATCACTCGAGGCTCGGCGGCGTCCACGCCATCCACCGGGCCAGATCGGCCGTCGCCCCGTCGCTCTCGAGCACGCTGGTGTCGTCGGTGCCGCCCCCGACGAGGAACTTCTTCACGTACGCCTCGAGCATCGCCCGCTGCGCGGAGGGGAACTGGCAGTGCTGGTGGCCCCCGAGCTGCCAGTAGCCCATCCTGTCGGGCACGCCGAGCCCCTCCCAGATCGCGTGGGCGATGGACCCGGCCGTGAAGGTGCTGTCGATGCCGAGCCAATCGATCTTGTTGTCGAGGACGAGCAGCGCGCGCGGCGCGACGAGCCCCATGACCATGTGATGGTCGAAGGGGAGATTGTTCACCCTGCTGCCGAAGTTCGACCCGAAGTCCGCGCGGAACCAGGGCTGCTCACCGGCCGCATGGGACAGGGTCTGCACGTTCTCCCCGGCGTTGCTCGCTGCCTGCGAGGCGCGCCAGCTCGCGGAGCCTCCGGCGCCCGACTCCTGGGGGATGGTCAGCGCGACGCGCTCGTCGAACGCGCCCGCCGTGAGCGCGCCTTTTCCATCCCGCGAGCACCCCGTCACGGCGATGCGCCGCGGGTCGATGTTGGCTGCCGGGGTCTTCTCCAGCGCGTCGATGATCCGGCTGATACCCCAGGCCCACGCGATCATCGAGCTGGCCGGGTGATCCTTGCCATACAGGTCATAGAACTTGCCCGTCCCCCGCGAGCCGCCGCCGCTCTGGGCGCCGATCTCGTTGTTGTTGAAGACCGCCGTCGCGACGCCGTTCGAGCTGAACACGCTCGTGTCCAGGGTGATGAAGCCAAAGCCCGCGAGGCTGATGAGGAGCGGGATCGGGCCGGAAGGCGCCCCGGCAGGCGCGTTGATGTCGATCGAGAAGGAGACGCTCTTCGCGCCCTCCTTGACGTCGATCGTCAGCGTCTTGCCCGAGAACGCGCCCGTGACGTTCTCCCTGGCGACCGCGGGCTTCGGCCCGGACTCATACTCCTCGACCTGCGCCTTGATCTCCGCGCGTCGACACGCCCACTCCGACCTCTTCGTGATGCGTGAGCCGTCCAGCATCAGGAACGGGTCGTGATGGGTCTCGTACGCCGGGAGAGACGACGCGGCAGGCAACGTCGGCCTTGCGCAGCGCGCGCCGCTGTCCTCGACGGTGCCGAGCCCGTCGGCGCCGCCGGATCCACGTCCACCCACGCCCGCGCTTCCTTCATCACCGCCCGTGCCCGCGTCCGACGATCCGGCGGAGGTGCCTGACCCGCACGCCACGAGCAGCGGTAGCAAGGCGGTTCCGGTGAGAAGCTTGAACGTGATCGATCGAAAGGGCATCGCTGGCCTCGCTGGGTCGACAGGGCTCGGCATGGGCGTGCTCGAACGGTCGTGCCGCGTCTCCCCCCACCGGAAACACCGGACCGCGCTTCGAACACGCTTCTTGCAGCTCCAGACCGCATTCTAACGGTCATGGCGCTGACCCCGGTCAAGAAAAATCCATGCCTGTTCACTGCTCGCGTCCTGTCGCGAGAGCAGCGATCCTCGTTGGTTCTCGCCCTTATGCCCACCTCGGCGCCGCCCCAGGAGGCGCCTCCGTCGTATGCTCATTCACACGAACGCCTCACTCCCCACGACCGGGCTTCGACGTGCTGTGTGGCGTGGGCTGTGTGGCGTAGATGGATGATCTGGCGCTCCGTGGCCAGACGTCTGGCTCTCCATGGCCAGACGTCTGGCTCTCCGTGGCCAGACGTCTGACCAGCGCCGCGATCGGGTCACGCTGGAACGGTTCATCAGCCGCCGCCCGCCGCATGCTGCCACGCAGCCCTCCGTGAGGAGGGTCCCCCCGCCTACCCCTCCCCTCGGCGCCGCGCGCGCCCTACAGCACCGCGTGACGCGGCCGCAAGCCATGGCCGCTGCTGCATCGTCCGTCGACAGGCGCCGCGAGCGCCCCGGCGCCCCCTTGGACCACACGAGGACTCATGGGACGAACCTTCTCCGAGCTGGACGACGACATCACCGGCTTCCTCGCCGAGCAGCGCCTCTTCTTCGTCGCCTCCGCGCCCTCGGGCGACGGCGGGCACGTCAACGTGTCGCCGAAGGGGCACGACACCTTCCGCGTCCTCGACCCGCGGACCGTGGCGTACCTCGACCTGACCGGCAGCGGCGTCGAGACCATCGCGCACCTGCGCGACAACGGCCGCATCACCCTGATGTTCTGCGCGTTCGCCGGCCCGCCGCGCATCCTGCGCCTCCAGGGCCGCGGAGAGCCGGTCTTCCCCGGCGACCCGCGCTTCGACGCGCTGGCGGGCCTGTTCCCGCCGTTTCAAGGCGTCCGGTCGGTGATCCGCGTCGCCCTCGAGCGAATCGCCACGTCGTGCGGCTACGCCGTGCCGCACATGGCGTACGAGGGCGAGCGGGACACGCTGTCGAAATGGGCAGAGCGCAAGGGGCCAGAGGGCCTCTCGCGCTACCGCCTCGAGAAGAACACGACGAGCATCGACGGACTGCCGGGCTTGCCCCTCTCCGACGACGGTGGCAGCGTCCCGAGCGCCCGGAACCGGAGGTGACCCGCCATGCGTCATGACATCGATCACCTGCACCACGTCGGTCATATCGTGCGCGACATGGAGGAAGGCCTCGCGCTCTACCGGCGGCTCGGCTTCCGCCTGTCGCCGCCCGCCTACCCCATGCTGTCTCCCAGGGAGGGCGAGCCTCCGCGTCCGTTCGGCGCGACGAACACCCACGCCAACTTCCCGCGCAGCTTCGTCGAGCTCGTGAGCTGCATCGACAACGACGATCCCGACCGGCTCCCGAGCGACGCAAAGCGCATCCCCCTCCAGGCTCCCCCGGAGCACCTGGCGCGGATCACCGAGTCCATCCGCAGCACCGTCGCCAGGCTCGCCGCGTGCCTCGCTCGATTCCAGGGCTTGCACATCCTCGTGTTCGAGACCCCCGACGCCGACGCCGCCGCCGGCCGGCTGAGCGCGGAGGGCATCCATCACGGGGGCGTCATCACCGTTCGACGCCCGGTGGACACCGCGAACGGGACACGGATGGAGCCGATCCGGCTCCTCGAGCTCGACAGCCCTGCCCCGGAGGAGACAGGCAGCGTCGCCGAAGGGAGGATCGCGATCGCGGAGAACCCGGCGGCGGCGCTGCTCAAGGCGCAGCCCGACATCGATCATCCGAACGGCGCGGTGGATCTGGTCGAGTCGGTGCTTTGCGTCGCCCAATCCGCCTTGCCCGAGGTCGAGCGCCGCTACGAGAAGTACCTCGGCCGCCCCGCGCGCGCCGACGGACCGGCGCGCGTCTTCGAGCTCGATGGTTCCCGGGTCACCCTCGTCGCCGACGCCGACCTGGAGGCGATCCTGCCGGGCGAGCGGGCGCCCGCGCTGCCGGCGTTCGTCGCCTACGCGGTCGCGGTGCGCGACATCGGCGTCGCGCGGCAGCTGCTGGAGGAGAACGGGTTCCCGCTGAAGCGGTCGGCCTCCGGCGACCTCTTCGTCCCCGCCGCCGCGGCGCTCGGCGCCGCGATCCTCTTCCGGGAGAGCGCGCGCCGCCCGTCGGGATGAGCCGGGCGACATCGACCGAATCAGCGGGCTTTCTCGGCTGTGCCGGCACCATCATCGCCCCTCCCGCCCGAGCTCCGCGCCCTCGTCGCGCGCGTGCCGAGGCGGCGACCCTCGTGCGCCTCGCGCCGCCCGCGTGAATGCGCAGCGCCGAGAAGGAAGACCGCGCTCGTCGCGCTCCCCGGCGCCCCTCCCGCGCGATGGCTTCAGGACGATCGCGCCGTCGTACCAAGCGTGACGAGAAGCTCGGCGAGCTGCTCGAACGTCTCGTCCATCCCGCTGTACGCGCCCGAGGCCAGGGCGGCGTCGCGCGCTTGCTTCGATCGATAGAGCTCGTGCAGCACCTGCAGCGTCTTGCCGCCTTTCTCCTCGAGGGTCACGGTCGTGACGGCGCCATCGTCGCCCGCTTCGTCGTTCGTCCACACGATGCGCGAATGCGGTGTCACTTCGAGGTACGTGCCGAAGAACGCCATCGGCTGCGCGGCATCGTGACCGAAGACCAGGCGGTAGCTGCCGCCGGTGCGAATATCCGCTTCGTAGGAAAGTAGAGGCACGGGCATCGACTTCGGTATCCACCACCGCCTGAACAGCTCCGGCGTGGTCCACGCCTGGAACACGATGCGCGCCGGGGCATCGAAGGTCCGTGTGACGACGATCTCGCGATCGGACTTCGGTTCCACCGTCGTGCGATTGCTCGTCAATCTGGGCTCACTCTCTTTACTTGCGTCCATCGACGTTCTCCTTTCGTTTCAGCTCCTCGATGACCTTGTCCAGCTCGTCGAACCGTGCGGCCCAGAGCTGGCGGTAGCTCTCGATCCACGCCGTCTCTTCGTCGAGCTGGCGCGGGCCGAGCTTGCAGGTACGCACGCGGCCGACCTTCTCGGTGGTGACGAGCCCGGCCCGCTCGAGGACGCCGACGTGCTTCTTCATGCCCGTGAGGGTCATGTGAAACTTCTCGGCGAGGTCCGTGATCGAAGCGTCGGCTCGTCCGAGCTGCTCCAGAACGCCGCGCCGGGTCGCGTCGGAAAGCGCGGCGAAGGACGCGTCGAGGCGGGCACTCGAAAACTGAACCATGTGGTTCAGTATTTAACGCACGCGTCGGCGTCGTGCAAGAGGAGATCGAGCGCGTGCTCCGTCGCGCGTCTCTGTCGCACCCGTCGCAGACCCGCCGTCGCAACGCTCAGCTGAACGCGGCGAGATGGTCCGAGACTGCCGAGGCGTCGCCGGCGTCGGAGATCAGGGCGACGTAGCCGTCGGGGCGGATGAGCACGAGGGTGCGCTCCGTCGCGCCGTAGGCGTGGGCGAGATGGCCAGCGGTGTCGACGACGTCGTCGGGGCCCGCCGGCTGTCCGACGACCTGGAGCGTCCTCAGGTCGGAGGCTGAGGCGCCGATCGCAGGCGCGGGCCCGAAGCTCAGCAACGTGAAGCGCCCGCCGCGCGTCAGCTCGAACAGCCGGCGTTCACCTTCCACCGTGGTCAGCTTCGTCGCGTCGGGAGCGCGGTCGCCGGCGCGGAGCTGGGCCGTCCCGTCGCGGTCGTCGCGCACCAGGGAAGAGCCGCGGTAGTGGATGTCGAGCTGGGTGGTGCTCGCATCGCGGCGGGTGGCGACGTCGTTCCGCTCGAGCGCCTGCTGGAGGCGCGTGTTCGAGAGCGCGAGCACGCCGGCTGCGATCGGTCGCCGCTCGGCCTCGTAGCTGTCGAGCAACGCCGGCGAGGCGCCCTTCGCGACCGCCGCCAGCTTCCAGCCGAGGTTGTGCGCGTCCTGGATGCCTGTGTTCATTCCCTGGCCGCCGGCGGGCGAGTGGATGTGCGCCGCGTCGCCGGCGAGGAACACGCGACCCTCGCGATATCTGTCGGCGAGGCGGATGTTCGCGCGCCACAGCGACGACCACGTCGGCTCGTGGAGCCGGAGGTCGGTGCGGCCGCTCCGCCGCTCGAGGATCGCCCGCATGCTGGCGAGGCTGAGCTCGGGGTCCTGTCGCGGCGCGACGACGGCCCCCAACTGGAAGACGTCGGTCGAGGGCAGCGGGCAGAGGCTGAGGGCGCCCTCCTCATGCCACCAGATGCGCCAGGCGTCGCGGTCGAGGCCGTCGACGTCGACGTCGGCGACGATCATCCGCACCTCCTCGCGGGTCTCGCCCTCGAACGCGATGCCGGCCAGCTTGCGGACGATGCTGTGGCCGCCGTCGCAGCCGACCAGCCAGCGCGCGGCGACCGTCTCCGTCGCACCGCCTTTGACAACGACCGCCGACACGCCTTCGTCGGACTGCTCGAAGCTCGCGAGCGCTGCACCGAACTCGACCGCGCCGCCGAGCTCCGCCAGCCGCAGCCGCAGCGCTTCCTCGGTGCGCCATTGGGGCGTGATCAGGCTCGCCGGATAGGGGATGTCGGCGCGACCCTTCAGCGTCTCGGGGATGGCGCCGCCCAGCGTCACCCGGCCGTCGGGAGCCGTGGAAAGGATCGGCATCGCCATCCGGCCGTGGGCGATCACGCGATCGACGATGCCGAGATCGTCGAAGACCTCGAGCGTGCGCGGCTGGATGCCCTTGCCGCGCGAGCCGGGCCGCGGGCCGGGGGCGGCCTCGATCAGGCGGAAGGGCACGCCGCTGCGGGCGAGCTCGCAGGCCAGCGTCAGCCCGGTCGGGCCGGCGCCGACGATCAGCGCTGCGCACATCTCGGGATCCGTCATCGTCCGTCTCCGGTTGAAGAGAGCGATGGATCTCTTATCATCCGCGGCGTTGATAAGAAATGAAAAATTCTCTAAAGGGTCAGGCCCATGACGACAGGAACGCAACGGCAAGTCCGCCGCAGACGGCGCGGCCAGCAGCTCGAGGCCGATCTGCTCGACGCGACCTGGGAGGAGCTGGTCCAGGTCGGCTTCGCGAACCTGACCATGGAATCGGTCGCCGCGCGCGCTCGCACGGGGATCGCGGTCCTGTACCGTCGCTGGGCGAACAAGGACGAGCTGGTGTTCGCCGCCATCCAGCACCGCCGAGACGGGAGCCCGGTCGCGGTCCCCGACACCGGCGCCCTGCGCAGCGACCTGCTCGCCCACCTGACGGCCCTGAGCGACGCCCTCGCCGGCTTCTTCGCCATCGCCGCAGCCGCCGCCTTCTCGGGGTTGCTGGCCAGCACCGGCCTGACCCCCTCGCAGATGCGCGACAAGGTCATGGACACCCAGAAGCCGCGTGTCCGCATCCTCTACCAACGCGCCCACGACCGCGGTGAGGTCAACCTCGAGCGCATTCCCTCCGCCGTGCTCGCCATGCCGTACGACCTCGTGCGACACGACCTGCTCATGGATCTCAAGCCGCTGAAGCCCGCACGCATCCAGTCCATCGTGGACGAGCTCTTCCTGCCCCTCGTACAGAGCTCTGGAGCGCGCGAAGGCAATGCAGCACGTCGCGTTCGGCGTCGATGACGTACCGGCGACGGCGCGTCGCTCTGATTCAGAACCAGCGCGCGAGCGCGTCGTCGAGCGACGTCGACGACGCGGCTGTCCACGCGATGCAGCCGTCGGGACGGACGAGCATCGACGGGCCGTCGTTGGTGCGCGCGACGTGCACGTTGCGCGGGAGTGACCGTTCCGAGGGCGAGATGAAGAGGCCGCCGCCCTTCTCCATCAGCACGTAGAGCCGCTCTTCGCTGCCGCCTTCGAGCGTGAGGAGCTGGTCCTTCGCGAGCGTGCCGACGAGCGGGTCGTCGTCCCCGAGGTCGTAACGAACGCCGACGCCCGAGAGCATCTCGCCGAAGTAGCGGTTGCCTTCGGGCAGCTTCATCAGGTCGCTCACGATGGTGCGGAGCGCGCTCGTCAGCGGGTCAGGTCGCATGAGCGCTACTTGCGCGCGGGTATTTTCGAGGACGCGCGCGGCGACGGGATGGCGCTCGGCGGTGTACGAGTCGAGGAGATGCTCGCGCCCCTTCACCGCCGCGGCGAGCTTCCAACCGAGGTTCGCGGCGTCGACGAGGCCGAGGTTCAAGCCTTGGCCGCCAAAGGGCGAGTGGACGTGCGCGGCGTCGCCGGCGAGAAAGACGCGGCCAGCTCGGTAGCTCGTCGCTTGCCGCGCGTGATCGGTCCAGCGCGTCGCCATCGTCATCGAGAGGATCTTGACGTCGGTGCCGCTCACGCGCTGAATCGCCGCTTCGACCTCGGCTTGCGTGATCGGCGCATCCCGATGGGGCGGCGGCCCGTTGAACTCGGCCGTGAAGACGCGCCCCGGCATCGGTCCGGACGCGACGAGGCCGCGCGGCGTTCGATGCCAACCCATCGCGAGCTTCTCGGGCGCATCGAGCTCGACGACAGCCTGATAGCCGGTGATGGTCGGATCCGTGCCGGGGAACTCGAAGCCGGCGAGCTTGCGGACGCGGCTCCGGCCGCCGTCGCAGCCGACGAGGTACCTCGCGCTCCGCGGGCCCGCGCTCGTCTGCGCGGTCACGCCGTCGTCGTCCTGCTCGAAGCCTTCCACCGTGATGCCGCGACGGATTTCGATCCCGAGCTCGGTCGCGCGCGCGCTCAGGATCCTCTCGAGCGCCTCTTGCGGCACGAGACGCATGTGGCGCTCCGGGTCGCGCTGGAGGTCTTGGTCAACCAAGAACATCCCAGAAAAATGGCCTCCTGGCCTCTTTATCGTTCCAGATCCGAAGCGCGCCTTCAGCGCCGGCATCATCCGCGCCATGGTGGCACGGCGCTCGTCGTCGAGCGCACCCGCGAGCCCGCGTCGCTCCAGCGCCTCGGCTGCCACCGCGCCGACCCCGGCGGCCTTGATCGTGCGGTCGGGCTCCACGAGCCGCTCCAGCACGAGCGGCTTCACGCCCGCGATCGCGAGCTCGATCGAGAGGAAAAGCCCGACCGGGCCGGCGCCTACGATGACCACGTCGTGAGTCATGACCCAAATCTTAGACTCGGTAAACATTTGTGCAAGCCAAATATTTGTCTTGGTATAAGATTCGATCCATGGGCGAGCTCCGGGAAAGCAAGAAGCGCGAGACCAGGCAGCGGATCTCCGACGTCGCGACGGCGATGTTCTTCGCGCGCGGCTTCGACGCGGTGACGGTCGAGGAGATCGCCGCCGCCGCCCGTGTCTCCAAGATGACGGTGTTCAACTACTTCGCGCGCAAGGAGGACCTCCTCCTGGATCGCGAGGACGAGGTGAAGCGGCTCTTACGCGAGGCCATCGGCGAGAGGGCGCAAGGGCAGTCGCCGATCGACGCGCTCCGCCGCCTCGTCGACAGGCTGTGCGAGCAGAAACATCCGTTCGCTCGCATCGACAGCCAGACGGTCGGCTGGTGGCGCGTCGTCGCGGCGAGCCCGTCGCTCAGGGCGCGCCTCCGCGAAATCGGGGATGAGACGGTCGAGGCGCTCGCGGTCGAGCTCGCTGGTCCGAAGCCCGATGGCGTCGCGCGGCTCGTCGCCGGCATGGTCGTGCTGACGTGGCGCACGGCGTACGGCGAAGCCATCCGCGTGTTCGAGCGCGGAGGCTCGGCGAAGAAGGCGAACGCTGCGTTCATCGCGTTGATCGACCGCGGTTTTGCGGCCATTCACGGAATGGCGGCAGCCTCGCCGCGGTGATGCCCGCGCTCCGCGCGAGCGCGGCCCGCGAGGTGATGTTCATGTTCAACACCCATCCACCCGAACGTCGTGGGCAACCGCCTGATCCGGGCAGTCGGACCTCTGTGCTCTCTCAGCCGGCGTGAAGGACCCGAAAGCGATCGGGCTCCGCCGGATCTCGATCAACGACCTGGACTGGCGGCCAAGCCCATTGCCAGACGCTGATACCTGGGGTGCGAGAGAACTGGATCTGCCCGCGGGTGCCTTCGACTGCGACGCGCGCCCAGGATTCGGCGGTGCGCGCCCGGTCTGCGCCGTGAGAACGCAGCACATCGGAGAGGACGGCGACCGTGTCGTAGCCCTCGAAGGCGACGAAGGAGGGCGCTTCGGCCAGCCGCTCGCGCAGGGCGGCCTCGACTCGGGCACCGAGCGGGCTGAGGCGCTCGGGCAGGTAGCGCAAGAACGGGATCGCGGCGCTGTCGCCGCCCAGCAGCGTCGCCCATTCGGCGAACTCCGGTTGCCCGGCCGGAGCACCAATCATGATCTCGCGGAGGCGCTGGTCGCGGCGGACAGACTTGACGATCGACACCGCCGGCTCCGGGTAGCCGACCAGAAGAAGGAGGGCTGTCGCGCGATCGTCGACGAGCTCGTCGCACACGGCCGCGGGGGCGAGCGCGCGCATGTCGAGCTCGATGACGGTGCCGCCGCGTGGAGCGAGGTAGTCCCGCAGAACGCGGGCCCCAGACGCCCAGTAGACGCTCGAATCGGCTGCTACGGCGATGCGCCTGTGGCCCGCGCCGAGGAGGAAGCTCGCGTAGATCCGCCAGCCGTGGGACTGCGCCGGGGCGAGGCGCGCGACCCATTCCGTTGGCTGTTCGGTGAGCGCGTCGAGGACCGCTGACGAGCAGAGGAACGGCAGGCCGAGGGCGTCGGCCCTTGCGGCAGCGGCGCGAGCGACGACGCTGTGGTACTCCCCCGCCAAGGCAGCCACACCCAGGCGAGCCAGCTCATCGACGGCCGCCACGGCCCTCTGTGGATCAGCCGCGGTGTCTCGGACCACCAGCTCGAGTGGTCTTCCGACGATCCCGCCGGCGTCATTGACTTCGCGAACGGCCAGCTCGAGTCCAGCGAGCAAGTGCCGGCCTGCCTCGACCCAGCCGGGCCGAGTCAGCGGAACGAGAGCGCCGATCTGGACGGAGGATCCGTCAGTCCGCTCCGCTCCAGGTGGTGACGGTGGTGTATTCATGCGTTGGCGTCTCCCATGTGACGGTTGTCACGCCGAGCCGCTCGGCGTAGCGCTCGAGCGCCCGCTGCCAGGCCGGGCGCGCCCGGGCGCGATCGTAGTATGCCCGCAGCCGCGGTGGTCGGCGAGGGGATCGGGAGGCACGCGGCTCCTCGGGCGCGCCGAGGGCGCGCCGCCGCGGCACGTTCCGGGTCGCTCATGGCGAGATGAATCGATTGCATGGCGTTTATGATGCCAATGCATTGGAATCACGCCCTCCGGTGAGCCATGAAAGTGCAGCCTACGAGCCGCTCGCGGTCCAACCCTTTCGGCTTGCTGCGCTACACTTCCTCGCGCTGCGTTCCGGCTTGCTTTGCCTACGCGTCGGCGATCCGGCCTGGTTTGCCTACGCGACGAGACTCCAATGGCGCTGAGAGTCTGAAACGAACAACCCGGGTTCGGTCACCTGCTCACTGCGCGTGAGCTCACCAAAAGTGTGTGTCGACCGAAGTAGGAGCGACGATGCAACGAGTCACGGTTTCGATGATGTCGGCCTTTTCTTCTTCATTGTACCTCGCGGCACCGCTGGTTCTCCTCGCGTGCGGCGCGGACGCATCCGGCGAGGAGGGCGTCGTCTCGGAGGCGCATGCGCTCGCAGGCGGCGGGCATTGCGCCGCCGGTTTGCTGCAGAATCCGGAGACGCGGCAGTGCGCGCCGATCGCCGATCGCCGCGCTGAAGCGCAGCGTGCCGCCGCGCGCAGGCCGGAGCGGCTGCCGCCGAATCTCGAGGCGTTGCGCGGTACGGCGGGCGGCGCGGCGCGCTCGCACGTGAGCGTCCCCGACCACGTGCCGGGCGGGCTCGGCGCGGGCGTGACTTACAAGAGCGGCGCGCTGCCCGTGACCGAATCATCGACGCTCTACACACACATGATCGTGTATCCGGAGGGGCTCGGCTTCGACGTACCGGCGGACTTGTTCACGACGGCCACGAATCGCACGGAAAAAACCGTCGAGGTCGTCGGCTGGTACCGCGAGGCCAGCGTGCATCACATCGGCATTTTCGACTGGTCGTGCTCGGCGACCGATCCGTGCGCGGGCGGTCAGACCGTGCCCTCCTGGATCTGGACGCGACCATTCAGCGACAACACCTGCCAGCTCACGCAAATGGCGGACGGCGCCGGCGTGGACCACGAGACGTTGTACTACGCCAATGCCACCGTCTCCACCGCGAGCGGCTGGGAGAACCGCGTTTTGTTCTGGAATTATTGCACGAGTCAGTGGGATCTCGAGTACGTGCACGCGTTCACGGGTCCGCAACAAGACTGCAGTGTGACCGGTTGCGGCTGGTGGGGCCCGATCGTCGAAAACTTTTCTCCGCTCGAGGATCAGCCGTTCCCGCAGCTCGGCTTCATCGACACGAGCCTCGTTCACGACGGCGTGACGAGCCTTTTGCCGCCGAGCGAGACGGACTTCAACGGCCCGCCTTCGACCTGGAACCTGTGCTTCATCGATCCGAACACGTCCTGGTCGACGAGCCAGATCCCGTGCGGCGCGAGCACGACGCCGTGGACCGCGACGCTCACCGTGACCAGCAACTGGAACACGGGCTACTGCGCGAATGTCGCGGTTCACAACGGCGGCACGACTGCGATCTCCACGTGGTCCGTGTCGCTCGCGATGAATCAATCCACGCTGACGAGCAGCCACAGCGCGAACTTTCAGGCGGCTTCCGCCGGTCAGTATCAGATCACTCCGCTGAGCTGGAATGCGAACCTCGCGCCCGGAGCCACGACCTCGTTCGGCTTCTGCGCGAACAAGACCGGCACAAACTACACGGCGACCGCCACCACGCCCTGAGCGTCGTGAAGCATCTCCGCTCGGCGCAGCGGAATGCTCGATGATCACTCGTCCCGGCACGGACCGGCGCAGCCTCCGGCGGCGTGTTTGCCGGCCCGGAGCCGGGACGCGAGATCATCGACACTGGAAAAGCGCCGTTGTGCGCCGCGAGGCGCTCGCTGACGCCGCATAGCGTCTCGCGACGCGCCCCCGGGCCAGACCAACACCCGGACGGACACGTGTGCCCACGGCACCCCGGTGCGCCCCGCAGCGCGCTCGGCGCCGCCCGGACCGCGCTCTTTCGACCCAGGACCGAGCCATCACGACGCTCGCCACGCTGGCTCATCACGTCGGCGAAGCAGGCGGTCCAGGCGCCCATCACGGGCGACCTTGCATGGGTTCACAACGCGGGCGGACGCGATCGATCAACGATACGGTCCCTGGCGCGGCGCCTCACCATCGAGCACCGACACGTCCACATGCTCGTCGAGCCCCTCGAGCTCCTTCACGTGCCACTCGACCAGCATGCAGCCCGCGCAGATGTAGGCTTCGAGCTTGCCGACCCTCCGGCTGCTCCAGACGCTCGGCTTCGCGATGGCGAGCTCGCTCCGCCCGTCGGCGTCCGCGTCGAGGACCTTGGGCGCGTGGAGGATCTTCCTCGCGCCGCATGCGGGGCAGCGGAGCTCGTCGCGCATCGACGCGGATCGCCGCTCGAGCAGCGCCTGGACCTCGCGCTCGAGCCGCGCCACCCGCTCCTCCAGGGAGCGCTCCGCCGGCGCGCTCGCGGCGTGGGGATCGGTGACGGGATCCGCGACGGGCGCGCTCGCGGCGCGGGGGAGCCGGGCGCCGCAGTCCAGGCAGATGACATAGGCCTCCGGATTCGAGCGGCCGCACGTGAGACAGTTCATGCCGACAGGCTACGGGCGATTTCCCGCGGAGCGAACAACAGGAAGGCCCGATCCCACTCCACCAGGGTCTCGACGGCCGCGAGCCGGTCCTCGCGTGTCCCGTCACCGACCTGCCCGTACGGGTTCCAGCGCCAGCACCACGTCGAGCCGTCAGCGCGCACGTGTGGCCACCGCCCCCGGACATCGCCTTCACGTCACGCAGCACCGGGGTAGGCTCCGCGGCGACGGCGTCCGCGCCGTCGCCGTCCTGCCGGCGCGCTAGAATAGTGGTGCTCAGCGCCTGGCCGTGGGCTATACGTCTTCGGCTCGTGTCGGATGCACGGAGTCAACCCGCTCGCGTGAGCGACAGACGTCATCGGCAAGCTGCAGGCGGGCTGGCCGCGCGACCGGCTGGACGAGTTGCTGCCCGACACACGGGCGAGATCGTCGCGTCCTGCTCCGAGCGCCGGCGACGCCGACGCGACCTGAACAACGCGAGCTTCGGCCGGCGACGCGGGCGAGCGCCGCAAGGGGCCGTGCCCATGGCGATGGCCGGGCGCTTACGCCGCGTCGTGGTGCCATTCGTTTTCGATACCAGGCGAGGTGATTGCGCCGGGGCGAACCAATAGCCGGGGTTACGCCGCGAGCTCCTCAATTTCGGCTCGAACGGCGTGCGCCGCGAATCTGCTCGAGCGTTGGTGGCGTTCGCCTTTCGATTTCAGGGGAGGTACGGACTCAACGCCTCGAACCAAACCTCGGCCATGCGGTTATACCCTGCCTGGTTCGGGTGGAGATTGTCGCCGAGGAGGGTCTGCCTGTAGTTCGTGTCGCTGGTGAACGCTGTATACATGTCCACCAGCACGATGTGCTGCCCCTTGCTGACGCGCGTCGAAACCAGGTCGGGCATGGCCGCGTTGTAGGCCATGATGGCGTTGTTCGTGGCGTCCGTTCTCGTCGGCACGATCTGCGCGAGCACCACGAGGATGTTCGGATCACGCATGAAAATCGAGTCGAGCAGCTTGCCCAGGCGATTCGGTGCGTCCGCAAGGTTGATGTTACCGTTGATGTCGTTCGTTCCGATCATCAACGTAATGATGTTGGGCTGGTAATTCGGAATGCTGGTGCCCACGAGCTGCGCGATGCCGTTGTTGCCCTCGATCGTCCAGCCGCCGTGACCCTCGTGGTTCCTCGGGAAGGTCACTCCGTCCACCATGGGCACGCTGTAATCATTGGCGGAACCGACGAAGGTGATGTCGCGGTTCGCTTCGAGCGCGAGGTGGAACAGCGGGGCGCGGTAGCCGCCGGCGACGTTGAAACCCTGCGTGATTGAATCGCCGAAGGGCATGATCTTACACGGGCCGCTCGCCGGGCAGGGCTGGAATGCCGGGCCGCCGCCCGCGCCAGCGCTGCCCCCTGCGCCTCCGTCGCCCGCGGTACCTCCGCCACCGTCGGATACGCCGCCCATGCCACCCGAGCCCGCTCCGCCGGCGCCCCCGGTGCCGCCGCCGGCCGTGCCTCCTGCACCGGGGTTCTCCGCGCCCCCGCTGGTCGCGCTCGAGCCGGAGCTGGACGTGCTCGCGGTTCCGCCCGTCGTCGTGCCCGGCGAGTCGGCGCCCTCACTGCACGCTGCGACGAGCAGCACCACACACGCGAGGACGGCGGAAGAAGAGAATTTCAGTCGGTGTACGTGCATGTGCTACGCATAGCACGATCGCGTGCTCCAGCGCGATTGTGAGGCGCAGCTCATCGAAGTCGCCGTCGTCGTTGAACGATTTCATCGCGAGTGGAAGTGCGTCTGGACGGCGGCGCTCTTCGCGGCCACGCGGCGCCCGAGCGCGAACGGCGGTTACACCGTAACCCCCCGACCATCGCCATGGGCACGGCCCCTTGCGGCGCTCGCCGGGGTCCACGATGTTGGGCGCGGGGCGGCGTCGGCCCACGACTCGGCCGCCTTCTCGAACCTGGCGCGGATGTGCATCCCGCAGCCAAGTCGACGCTCCTCGGGCACGATCATCTCGCCGCCTTCGCCTCCGCGGAGCATCGCGCCATAGCCCGCGTACCTCTCGGCCACGGGAGCGAGCACATCGAGCGCGAAGGCGGACCAGTCTCCCCGTGTCGACGCGCCGGTTGACCTGGAGATCCTCCCGCGCCTCGACGCGTGCCGCACCACGAGCGGCAGGAGCTCCACCCGCCGTCGCCGCAGGCATGACAGGCGGAGCGCGCGAGCTGCGCGGTGAGCCGGAGCGCCCCCCGGGTGTCGTAGCACGGCACTGCCGTTGCCGCGCCGCGATTGGCCCCCAGCTATGTGATGAGCGGACCTCGACACCAGGCAGCGCGGCCGACAGACGTCACGTCCATGCCGATCGCCCGGGCAATGCTGGCATAAACGTCGTTGTGATTGCGCCCGCCGGCGTCGAGCAGGCGCCCGGTCTTCCAGGCACCTCCGCAGCTGCCGGCAACGACGAAAGGTGCGTGTTGGGGCGGGTGGTCGGTCTCGGCGAAGTTCTGGGCTGAGCCCAGCTGGCTGCTGCCGTTCTGGGTGCAAAGAACCGCTGCGGTGTTGTCGAGCAGCGAGAACTCGCCGTCGGAGAGGCTCTTCAGCTTCTCGACGAAATAGCGGAACTCTCCCGCGAAATAGGCCTGGAGCCGGGTGATCTGTCGTCCCGGAGCGCCGTCCGGATCGCCGTGTGAGACGGAGTGCCAGGCTGAGATATCGATGTCGCCGAACTTGATGGCTTCGTTGTTCTCGCCGCCGCCCCACATCATGGATGCCACGCGAGTGATGTTGCAGGCGAAGGCCATCGCCATGATGTCGAGATACAGCCGGCTGTGCTCCGGCATGTCGTTCATCATGGTGTTCTTGCTGAGCAGCGGCGACGCGATCTCCTTGCACGAGCTCTCTCTCGGGATGCTGCCGCCGACATCGCGTTCGAGCGTGCGCAGCGACTCGAGGTAGAAGTCCATCTTGACGGCTTCCTCCGGCCCGAGCCGCCCGCGAAAGGACCGGACGTCGTCCTTGATGAAGTCGAGCACGCTCTGACGGCGGAGCAGCGCCTGCTCGGCGGAGCTCGGCGTGTTCATGGACGTGCCGCCCCCGCTGATGCGGTCCGCGATGCGCTGATACGCAGCCAGCGGGTTTGTCACGCTGGGGATGAACCTGCCATCGACCTGAGACAGCCCGGGGATGACGCCGCCGTCGCCGGATGTCTGCCCGACCGCGATCTCCAGCGATGCCAGCGGCGCCGTGCCCTTGAGGAACCTGGCGAACTCCTGATCGATGCTGGTCGGCGCGCCGAGGCCGAACACCGAAAACGACGCCGAGCGGTGCGCGTTACCTGGGTCGCGTGCGAGCGTCAGGTTCTTGAACACCAGGATGTCGTCGCGCACCGCCTCGAGTGGCGCCATGTGCGGCTTGAGCACGAAGTTCCTCTCGCCTCCGGTCGGCTCCGATTGATACTGAGAGCCATTCGCGTAGCCGAACATGGCGACACGCGTGATTCGCGGAACGGTTTGGGCGTAGAGGTTGTCGATGAGCCCAGAACAGAAGATCGTTCCGTAGCCGAGGCCACGAAGCATCGCACGCCGGGAAAATTTCACGTTGCGCATGGCTAACTCCTAGTTTCTCCGGTCGATGAAGCTCGGTGACTCGATCACGCTCAGCACCAGCTGATCGACCGCGTGCTGTGAGCGCGCAAATTCGTCCACGAGGCGCTCCTTCTCGCAGGCGTCGAGCTCCGTCAAGTCGTACCCTGAAGCGTAGGCGGCGAACTGCTGGACGAAGCAGCCGTAGACATCCGGCTTTTGCGCCAGCTCGTCCACCAGCTCCACGAAGTTGGAAAACACGATTCCGGGGAGCGCGTTCTCCTCGCTCGGCAGCGGCAGACTGCCGCTCGCATCGATCACCTGCCCCTGATCCATCGTTCTGTAGCGACCGATAGCATCGTAGCTCTCGAGCGCAAACCCGATGCCATCGAACAGTTTGTGACAGACGGCGCAGCCCGGGCTCGCATGAATGCCGAGTCTCTGCCGACCCGTGGCACCCGGCTCGGCAAATTGGCCAGCGTTCGGGACACCGGCGGGCGGCAGCGGCACGCGGTGGCACAGGACCTCTGCGCGGACGTAGGCGCCGCGCCCGACGAGGCTCGTATCTTGGCTGTGCGCGTGGCCCCAGAGAAACGGTACCGAGGTGAAAATGCCTCGGCGCTCCGTCGGATTGAGCTCGCGACGCACCATGGCGTTGCCGGTCACCCCGCTCAAACCGTAGAGCGGGGCGGTGCGCTCGTTCACGAACGCGTACGTGCCCGAGAACAGCGAGTCGAAGCGACGATCCGCTCCCGCGTCGAACAGCACGCTGTTCGTGAACAGGCGCAACTCTTCTTGCAAATCGGCGGCGAGCTCGGGCGTTGCCATCGGGAAGAGGCTGGCGTCTTTCACCGACTTCGAGAGATTCTCGAGCTCCAGCCACTGCTCGAAGAAGTGGTTCATGGCCGGCGCCGCCTTGTCGCGCGCCTCGAACAGGCGCTGGGCCTGGGCCAAGATCACCGTACGGTCGCGCAGCTTGCCTTGATCTGCGAGCGCGGTGAGCTCAGCGTCCGGCGCGCTGTCCCAGAGCATGTACGAGAGCGCCGAAGCGATCTCGTGATCCGTCAGCGGAGTCACCGCTCCGGTATCCTTCACCGTGCCGAGCTCGGTGCGGTGCAGGCTGCTCGGCGACATGAGCAGCGCCTGCACGACGCTCTTGACGCCGCCGGCAGGACCTTCGCCCTGCGCGGCGGTCTTGGCGAAGAGCGCGCTGAAGGAGGTGATTTCAGCCGCCGAGAGCGGGCGGCGCCAGAGCTTTCGCCCCGTTTGGGCGACGAAGCCGTCCAGGCAACTGCCAGGCGCCAAGCTGGCGACGTCGCAAGCGATCCCGAACTTGTCGGGGTTCTGCAGCGCGTGCGCCCCGAGCTCTTCGCCGAGCGCGAAATATACCTCCGCGAGGAGCGGCGCGACGCGCAGGTTCGAGGCCTGGTTGGCGAAGCCGTCGAGCCTGGCCTCGTTCGGCAAGCTCGACAGCGCTGCCGGCTGGATGTCGAACTCGTCGCGCAAGGTGTTGGCAAGCTGGGTGTTGGTCAAGCGCCAGATGCGCGGTTTGGCCAGCGCAGGGGTGGCGCCACACTCGGCCGCCGGCGCCGCCTCGCCCTCGGGTCCCCCGCCATCGGGTCCCAGGACGCCCGTGCACCCGGTGGCCACGGCGACCGCGAGCGGCGCAAGGCGAAACGAGCGGCTCATGAGTGAACGCAGTAAACCGGTTCGTTTTACGATAGGCATGGAACGCTCTTGCTGGGGTGAAATTTTGGACGAAGCTGGGTGAGGCTGGAAATTTCGACGCGATCCAAACGTCGAGCTTCGCGTGGTGGCGTCTCCGTTTGTTGCCGCGAGTGACGGCATCCGTGTCGAAATCGGTAGCGCTCCAGGGGTTCGGCGCGGGTAGCCGGACCGCCGTGCGAGCGCGTCTTGCCCCGAGGTGGACGCGAGCGTCCGAGGTCAATCACGATCTGCTCGAGATCTGTCGAGAGGCCGTGAAGACCGCTTGTTGAAGTGTTCTGCGCCGGGGGTGGATGCGGCGGGCTCGACCGGTCAGCTCACCGGATGCTTTTCCTTCCCCCCGCAGCCTGCTGGGCCCAGCATGGGCTGGACCACCATGCGTCAATCGACCGGATAGCCCCGCCACATCCAGCGCAGCGTGTCGGGGAGTGTCTGTCTGATCACCTTCCCGTCGCAGTGGCTGGCGCCCTTCGAGTAGACGAAGCGGTAATGATACCCCTTCTCCTTGAGGATCGCCGCCACGCGCTGGTTCGCCATCACCCAGTTGTGGTGGCTGGCTTCATCTCTGGTACTGCCGAGGTCGTTGTCGCCGACCTGCAGGAAGACGCGCAGCGGCTTGCGCGGGCTGTCCCGGATGAGCCCCTCCGTGTACTCCCAGGCGCCGTCGGGATACTCGGCCTCGGTGGGCGCGCGGGGGTTCTGCTGGTCGACGAACGTGCCGGAGTAGGTGACGATCTTGCGGTAGGTGTCGTGGCCGAACCAGCCCATGGTCAGCGCCGCCGCCCCGCCCGAGCTGCATCCGTACGTGGCGCGGCCGTCCGGATCGCTGGTGAACTTCAGGTTGGGGTACGCGGCGTGGACGGCCTGGTCGTTCTTGACCGCCTCGAGGAGCTCCGTATCGACGAACCTCTGATAGGCGTCCGACATGGTGTCGTATTCGAGCCCCCGCTCGCTGCCGTACGAGTCGCCCCCTCCGCTCGCGGCGAAGATGGCGATGACGCTCGGGAAGCGGTTGTTCGGGTCCGCGACGAAGTTGTTGATCGTGTTGATGATCTCGTTCCTGTCGCGCGCGTCCTGGACGACCATGAACGGCGCCTCCTCGCCGTCGACGTACGTCGCGGGGATCGCGACCTCCACGCGGCGGTTGAAATCTCCTTTGGCGTTGTCGTTCAAGGTTGGATCGTGGCCGGTGAAGATTTCGCTCTCCCGGGACGACAGGGAAAACGTGAACGTCCGCCCCTGGGGAACGCCGTCGATCCTCTTGATCTCCGGGGCGTCCTGGTAGTCAGGCCCGATCTCGAAATCGCCGTCGCCTTCGGTGCCGACCGGATCGATCGTCCCGCCCTGTCCTCCCCCGCCGCTCGGGCCCGGGTCGTCCGTGCCGCCCGTGCCCGAGGTGCTGCCGCTGCTGGTCGAAGAGCCGCTGCTGCTCGAAGAGCTGCTGCTGCTCGAAGAGCTGCTGTTTCCTTTTCCTCCGCTGCCGCCCGAGCCGTCGGCGGCGTCGTTGTCGGACCCGCAAGCAGCGATTGAAAGCGCGACAAGGAGCGAGATACTGCATGTGATCGAGCGGGTCATGGAACCTCTTGGGATTCAGTAGCGGATCGCCCTCGGACCGGCTCACCACGAGAGCGAATCGTGCCGGAGCGAAGTTTTTCTGTCGCAGCGTGAGCCTGCTGCTCGCCGCGACGCGGCATGCCTCCCAGCCGCGACGCGGCATGCCTGCCAGCAGGCGGTATCCTTCTGCGGCGATCTCCGCGGCTGCGGCCCGACGGGGTGGCGGCCGCCACCCTTGTTACCGAGCCAGCGGGCGCGGGGCCTGCTCGGGGAGCAAGCGGAGCCGGAACTGCCGCTCGAGATAAAGGACCGACGGTCCGCTCACGAACTCTCGCGCGCTGCTGGCGGGGGGCGGGAGCTGCTAAAGAAATCCACGCGGCGTCCGTCGACATCAAGAGCTGTCCGTAACGAAGCGAGCGGTTGGAAGCGAACCTCGTCCCAACGCAGCGGAATTTTCGAACGCCTCACGTCATCCTTCTTTTTACTTGATCGGTCAGTCGCAGCAGCTCCACAGTTGCAGGTATGCGTATCGCTTCCTTCAGCGTGCTCGCGTTCGCATTCGCCTGCTCCAGCTCGCCAGACGAGCCCGGCGGCTCGGGAGGCGCAGGGGGCGCCGAAGCGGGCGCCCCGGGCACGAGCGGCACTGGCGGCGTCACCCAACCAAACGGAGGCGCGACGAGCCCCGGCGGTAATGCGACGAATGGCGGCGCAACGACAGGAGGAGCCGCGACGGGCGGAGCGTCGACGGGCGGCGAGCCAGCCGGCGGCTCCTCGGAAAGCGCGGGCACAGCGAGCGGCGGAGCGTCGGCAGGAGCTGGCGGAGCGAATGGCGGAGCTGGCGGGGCCGGCGGAGCGAGCGGCGGGACCGGCGGCGGCGGTGCCTGCGTCAAGAACCTCGCCTGCAAGCTGGACCCACCGCCGAGCACCGGCGACCTCGCGCAAGACTGCGTCGATCGCATCAACCAGTTCCTCACGCAGTGCGCTTGCCTGCCGGCGCTCAAGCGCCGCGAAGACGGCGAAGCCTGCGCCAACGAGATGGCGAAATACGACGCCGAACACAACATGGCTCACGCCGGCATCCAAGCAAAAATCTGTGAGCCCGGCGGCTCGCAAAACTCCTGCCCTGGCTACTCCTCCAACAAGCAAGTCATCGGCCTGTGCATGCAACAGATGTGGGACGAAGGCCCGCCACCCACCGCAGACTGCACCGGCGACTGCTACGAAAGGTACGGCCACTTCATCAACATGACCGACGACTCCGTAACCCAGGTCGCCTGCGGCTTCTACACGACGAGCAGCGGCAAAGTCTGGGCCGTCCAAAACTTCACGCGCTGAGAGCAGGAGCACGACGAGGGCAACGTCGCGTGGGAGCAGCGGCGGTGGCTCCAGGGCGGGCGGCGACAAGGGCAAGCGCCGAGGTACGCCGACGCCCGGGTGACCCGGGACTGCTGACGCGTGCGCCGGGCGCTCCCGCGCGCCGGGGCGCAGCCGGCGCATCGCGCGGCCGCCCGTGAGCCGCGCGCTCGGCCCGCTCGGCGCCGCGGCCCCTCGGCGGACGCGCCTCCGCGTGCCCTTTGTCGGCCGCGAAATAATTTGAACACAAACTATTTCTCGACGTCCGGCGGACGCCTGGCTGTCAAGCCCGAACCGGGTTGTGACCTCGGATCCCCCTCAGGTGACCTCCCAAGAGGAGAGGAAGCTGCCGAGTCCGGCCTCGCCGCGTCGCGCAACGCGCGTCATTCGTCCGCGGTGCGCGGTGGAATCCACCGTGGAGAGACGCCGTGGAGAGACGTCGTGGGGATGCGCCGAGTGGCGCAGGATGGAGTGATTTTCGGCTAGAGGTGCGAGGCGCGCCCGAGCTACCCTGGCCGAGGGTCGTCGACTTCCTGCCCGAGCGCATTCGCTCGTGTTCGTCGAGGTGTGTCGTGAGTTTGAGAACGTCTTATCTGGCTTTGGCGGTGGGCTTACTTCAAGTAACTGCCGCCTGCGGAGGGGATGCGCCCTCCACAGGCGGCGTGGGCGGCGCGGGGAGCGGCGCGGTCTCCAGCGGCACCGGCGACACCGGCACCGGCGGGGACGACTTCGGTGTCGGCGTCGGCTCCGGCAGCGGCACCGGGGGCGACAGGCCCGACCCCTGCGAGGGCGAGAACCCGCCCGACGAGTGCAACTTGCCGCAGGAGCCAGCCTGCGGCGACGGCGAGATCAACCAGGCCAGCGAGGCATGCGACGACGGCAACAGCCTGCCCGGCGACTGCTGTTCCGGTCTGTGCGAGATCGAGCCCTACTGCGAGTGTCCGACGCCCGGCGCGCCGTGCGTGCTGACGATCGCGTGCGGCGACGGCGCCGTCGATCCGGGCGAGTTCTGCGACGACGGCAACACCGTCGACGGCGACGGGTGCAGCGCCGACTGCTACTTCGTCGACCCCTCGTACGTCTGTCCGAAGCCGGGCGAGCTGTGCACGCTGCTCTACGACTGCGGCGATGGCCGCGTGAACGGCTCGGAGCAGTGCGACGACCGCAACAAGACCTCCGGCGACGGGTGCAGCGCGACGTGCACGCGCGAGCCGGGCTTCGTGTGCTCGCGGCCCGGGCAGCCCTGCGAGCGCCAGCCGGTCTGCGGCAACGGCGTGAAGGAGAGCGGCGAGCAGTGCGATGACGGCAACACCGCGGGCGGCGACGGCTGCTCGAGCCTCTGCCGGCAGGAGTCGTTCTACACGTGCCCCACCCCGGGCGAGCCCTGCGAGCTGCAGATCCGGTGCGGCGACGGCGCGGTCGACCCCGGCGAGCTCTGCGACGACGGCAACACGACGGACGGCGACGGCTGTAGCGCCGATTGCCGGGTGCTGGATCCGCTCTTCGTGTGCCCCGACCCGGGTGAGCCCTGCATCCGCCTCTACCGCTGCGGCGATGGCCGCGTGAACAACGGCGAGCAGTGCGAGGACGGCGACGACCCGCCCGCGTCCGGCGACGGCTGCAGCGCGACGTGCATGCGCGAGACGGGCTACGTGTGCCCGAGGCCGGGGCAGCCGTGCGAGCTCCTGCCGGTCTGCGGCAACGGGCTCCTCGAGAGCGGCGAGCAGTGCGACGACGGCAATGTCGCGAGCGGCGACGGCTGCTCGAGCCTGTGCCGGCAGGAGT
The DNA here is from genome assembly GCF_051474675.1 of Sorangium sp. So ce406. Taxonomy (NCBI): domain Bacteria; kingdom Pseudomonadati; phylum Myxococcota; order Polyangiales; family Polyangiaceae; genus Sorangium; species Sorangium sp. So ce406. Next base: position 7,017,292 of record NZ_CP150340.1, read on the forward strand.
CGTTCTACACCTGCCCGAGGCCGGGACAGCCCTGCGAGCGGACGATCCGGTGCGGCGACGGCGTCGTGAACCCGGGCGAGATCTGCGACGACGGCAACACCGCGAGCGGCGACGGCTGCAGCGCCGATTGCGGCGCGATCGAGGCGCCCTACGTGTGCGCCCGGCCTGGCCAGCCCTGCACCCTCCCCTTCCGGTGCGGCGATGGCCGCGTGAACAACGGCGAGGAGTGCGAGGACGGCGACGACCCGCCCGCGTCCGGCGACGGCTGCAGCGCGACGTGCACGCGCGAGGAAGGGTATCAGTGCAGCCGGCCGGGCCATCCGTGCACCCGGCTCCCGGTCTGCGGCAACGGCGCCAGGGAGACGGGCGAGCAGTGCGACGACGGCAACACCGCCGGCGGCGACGGCTGCTCGAGCCTGTGCCGGCAAGAGGCGTTCTACACCTGCACGACCCCCGGGCAGCCCTGCCTGCTGACGCTCCGGTGCGGCGACGGCGTCGTGAACCCGGGCGAGATCTGCGACGACGGCAACACCGCGAACGGCGACGGCTGCAGCGCGGACTGCAAGGCGATCGAGGCGTCCTATGCGTGCCCCCGGCCGGGTGAGGCCTGCGTCCTCCTCCACCGGTGCGGCGACGGCCGCGTGAACGGCGCCGAGCAGTGCGACGACGGCGACGATCCGCCGGCGTCCGGCGACGGCTGCTCGGCGGATTGCCGGCTCGAGGACGGCTGGATCTGCCGGCCTGGCCAGCCCTGCACGCGGCGGACGTTCTGCGGCGACGGCGTGGTCCAGGCGGGCGAGCAGTGTGACGACGGCGGCAACACGAGCCCCGTCGGCGGCGACGGCTGCACCGCGCAGTGCAAGCTCGAGCTCGGCTGGACGTGCCCGCCGACCGGCGGCCGCTGCACCCCGCCCGCGCCGCCCGTGTGCGGCGACGGCGTGATCGGCGGCACCGAGTCGTGCGACGACGGCCAGGAGCCCCCGGCCGACGGCGACGGCTGCAGCGCCGACTGCCAGCTCATCGAGGATGGGTGGGATTGCTCGCGCGTCGGCTTCCCCTGCAAGACCATCTGCGGCGACGGCATCCGGATGGGCGCCGAGCAGTGCGACGACGGCGATCTCTTCCCCGGCGACGGCTGCGACGAGACCTGCAAGATCGAGCCGGGCCGGGTGTGCGACGACGGCGAGCCCCAGAATTGCCTGGGCTTCTCGGACTGCGGCGACGGTATCCCCGAGGGCACCGAGGTCTGCGACGACGGCAACAACACCTGGCGAGACGGCTGCACGCCGGACTGCAAGCGCGAGCCGACCTGCCCGGCCGGCGCGTGCATCTCGGAGTGCGGCGACGGCATCCTCCTGCCGGGCGACCCGACCGAGCAGTGCGACGACGGCAACAACGACAGCGGCGACGGCTGCTCCGCCGAGTGCGAGATCGAGGCCGGCTACACCTGCACGGTGGAGACCACCGAGATGCGGCTGCCGATGGTCCTTCGCGACTTCATCGGCTACTGCCCGACGAGCAACACCTTCAGCGCCACGGCCAACGCCGCCTGCGACGCCAACCAGAGCGACGCGCTCCGCGGGCACCTCGACTTCGAGATCAGCCCCGACGGCGCGCAGATCGACGGCACCGTCCGGACGACGCTCGACGAGGACGGCAAGCCGTTCAACGTCCGCGGGGCCGGCCCGCTCGTGCCGGGAAGCGGGAACGGCTGGACCACGGGGCAGACCAACTTCCACTGGTGGTACCGGGACAACCCCAACTTCAACAGGACGTTCATCACCACGATCGACCTGCTCGAGAGGGGCCCCGGCACCTTCGTGTACGAGCGGGAGCCGTTCTGGCCGCTGGACATCAACCCGCCCGGCGGTGATCCCGTGCTCGAGAGCCTGGTCGCCAGCGGCCTGGAGGTCGCGCAGAACGGCGACGCAGGCCAGCGGCACAACTTCTACTTCACGAGCGAGGTCCGCTACTGGTTCCAGTTCAACTCGGACCCGACGGCGCCCGACCCTGTGCTCACGTTCTTCGGTGACGACGACGTCTGGGTGTTCATCAAGAACACGCTGACCGCGGACATCGGCGGCATCCACCAGCGCAACCAGGAGAGCGTGACCATCCTCGACAACGGCGACGCGCGGGTGACCCCCTGCGACGAGGACAACTGCGTGGACCGCGCGCCCTACGTCGTCGACCTGAACCTCGAGGACGGCAAGGTCTACGAGATCGCGGTGTTCCAGGCCGAGCGCCACGTCACCGGGTCGAACTACCAGCTCACGCTGGCGGGCTTCAGCGCCGGCAGGTCGGTCTGCGAGCCCCAGTGCGGGGTCGACCCGCCGGTCGTGACGCCCGGGGAGGAGTGCGACGACGGCCGCGCGAACGGGACCGGATACGGCAAGTGCAACAACTGCCAGCTCGGGCCGTACTGCGGCGACGGCATCCGGAACGGCCCCGAGGCGTGCGACAACGGCGTCAACAACAGCACGTACGCCAACGCGTCCGGCGCCTGCGCGCCGGGGTGCGTGGCCCCGCCCCGCTGCGGCGACGGCGCGGTCAACGCCCCGTACGAGGCGTGCGACCTCGGCGCCGGCAACACGGCCAGCGGCTACGGCGGCTGCACGACGTCGTGCGAGATCGGGCCGTCGTGCGGTGACGGCACGGTGAACGGCTCGGAGCAGTGCGACGACGGCATCAACGACGGCGCGTACGACACCTGCAACCCGAACTGCACGCGCGCCCCGCGGTGCGGCGACGGCCGGGTCGACGAGGCGTGGGGCGAGGAGTGCGACAGCGCGACCGACCCGAACTGCGTCAACTGCCGGATCCCCGAGCAGTGCGGCAACGGCATCGTGCAGGCGGAGTTCGACGAGGAGTGCGACGACGGCGTCAACGACGGCGGGTACGGCCAGTGCGGCCCCTCGTGCGTCAACGGGCCTCGTTGCGGCGACGGCATCGTCCAGCCCGAGGAGGAGAGCTGCGATCTCGGCGATGGGCGCAACACCGGCGCTTACGGCGGGTGCACGCGCTCCTGCGGCTACGGTCCGTACTGCGGCGATGGCATCAGGAACGGCACCGAGGGGTGCGACGACGGCGTGAACGACGGCGCCTACGGCACCTGCAACCCGAGCTGCACGCCGGCGCCGCGGTGCGGTGACAACCGCGTCGACGTGGACTGGGGCGAGGCGTGCGACAGCGCGGCCGACCCGAACTGCATCAACTGCCAGCTCGCCCCGCAATGCGGCAACGGCGTCGTGCAGCCGGGTGAAGGCGAGGAGTGCGATGACGGCGTGAACGACGGCGGCTACGGCCAGTGCGGCCCGTCGTGCGTGTACGGGCCCCGCTGCGGCGACGGCATCGTGCAGCCCGGCGAGGAGCAATGCGATCTCGGCGAGGGCCGCAACACCGGCGCCTACGGCGGTTGCACGCCCACCTGCAGGTACGCGCCGTACTGCGGCGATGGCGTCAAGAACGGCTCCGAGGCGTGCGACGACGGCGTGAACGACGGCACGTACGGCACCTGCGCCCCGGGCTGCACGCCGGCGCCGCGGTGCGGCGACAACCGCGTCGACGCGGACTGGGGCGAGGAGTGCGACAACGCGGCCGACCCGACCTGCGCGAGCTGCCGGTTCGCCTCGCACTGCGGCGACGGGGTGATCCAGTCGCAGTTCGGTGAGGAGTGCGATGACGGCATCAACGACGGCGGGTACGGCCAGTGCGGCCCGAGCTGCCTGCTCGGCCCGCGCTGCGGCGACGCCATCGTGCAGCCCGAGGACGAGGACTGCGACCTCGGCGAGATGAACAGCGGCGTCTACGGCGGTTGCACCGTGGAATGCAAGTACGGTCCGTACTGCGGCGACGGCGTGATCAGCGGCGCCGAGACGTGCGACGACGGCGTGAACGACGGCTTCTACGGGAGCTGCCTGCCCAACTGCACCCCGGCGGCGCGCTGCGGTGACAACCGCGTCGACGACACGTGGGGCGAGCAGTGCGATCCGCCGAACGCGGCGACGGGCTGCAGCAACAACTGCCGCCTCGGCGCGCAGTGCGGCGATGGCGTCGTCCAGGCCGGCGAGCAGTGCGACGACGGCGTGAACGACGGCGGCTACGGCGAGTGCGGCCCGCGCTGCCAGCTCGGCCCGCGCTGCGGCGACGGCATCCGCAACGGCACCGAGCAGTGCGACGACGGCGACGGCAACAACACCGGCGGCTACGGCAAGTGCGCGCCGGGGTGCGTCTACGGCCCGTACTGCGGTGACGGCAGGCTGCAGAGCCTCTACGAGGAGTGCGACGACGGCAACCGCAAGGGCGGCGACGGCTGCAGCCTGACCTGCCAGTTCGACAGCATCCCCAACTGACCTGTCGGCAGCGGGCGCGCGGGGAGCAAGCCTCGACCGAGGCCTGCCCCCGCGACATCGCCTCCCCGCCTCTGCCTCCCCCCTCCGACCTCCCTGCCACGACCTCGAAGACGCCGCCGCTCGCGGTCGCCCGGGACCGGGCCGCCCTGGAGCGCTGGCTACAACGAGCCCTCACGCGGCGATCGCGGCGGGGGCCTCGCGGTGGACCGCTCCGTCACCTCGCGCAGGAGACGATCTCCGCGTGTGGGCGGCGGAGGTAGTCCGCCCAGTGGTCGGCGCCGAGCGAGGCGATGCCCTCGGGCGAGATCCGCGGCGCGTGCCAGACGATGTCGCGGAAGCCGGCGTCTCGCAGGGCAGCCTCGTAGCTGGGCCGCGTCCAGTGGTAAGCGTCGATCGAGAGCTCCACGCCCGGCCAGGCGGCCTTCAGCGTCACCTTGTCCCCTTCCCTGCCGCGCGAGAACAGCTCGAAGCCGTATCTCCGGTAATACCCTGGATCGGCGAGCTCGATATCGGGGCTCATGCAGATGGACACCAGCCGTCCGCCCGGCGAGACCGCCGCGTGCAGGCTCGCGCACATCTCGCGCACGATCGCCAGCGACGGCGCGTAGTGCAGGAGGTAGGTCGCGGTGACCACGTCGAACGCGCCGAGGTCGCGGGCGTTCACGGCGTCCATCACATGGTACTCGATGCCGAGCGGCTGCTCCGCCTCGAGCTGGCGCGCGTAGGCGATCACCCCCTCGGAGTTGTCGATGCCCACGACGCGCCCCGCGGCGCGCTGCTTGAGTCGACGGCTGTAGAGGCCCGTGCCGCAGGCGACGTCGAGCACGGAGCGCCCGGCGACGTCGCCGAGCGCCTCGAAGAACATGGGCTCTTCATAGAACTTGCGCACGGGGTTCTCGGCGGTGATGTTGATCATGTGTACGAGCGCGTCGTACTGGCTGCTCATGGTCGGCTCCTCGGCTCTCGCCTCGCGGCGGGTGGATCGGGGACGGTACCATGCCCCGAGCAGGCCGAGGCGCAGCGCGGGTCCGCGCCAGGGTGGCCGTTGATCGGCGCCAGGCGCGGTGTGACCTCGACACCGTCTCTCGACCGGCCCGCCCGCGCGTGAGAGGATGGCGCGGCATGGCCGCGAAGGTGGAAGAAGAGGCGGTGTTCCAGGGCGGGATCAACACCGTGCGCCGGCGCGGCGACAGGGTCCACCGGCCCGCGAGCGCGGCGGCGCCGGCGATCCACCGGCTGCTGCGGCACCTGCGGGCAGCGGGCTTCGACGGGGCGCCGGAGCCGCTCGGGTACGACGACGACGGCAACGAGGTGCTCTCGTTCCTCGAGGGCGACGTGCACAACCCCCTTCCGGCCGGGCTGCGGACTCCCGATCTCCTGGCCTCCGCCGCCACGTTGCTGCGCCGCTTCCACGACGCGAGCGCGACGTTCGTGCCCGGGCCGGACGATCGTTGGCAGCTGCCGGCCCGGTCGCCGGCCGAGGTGATCTGCCACGGCGACATCGCGCCCTACAACAGCGTCGTCCGCGACGGCCGGGTGGTGGGCTTCTTCGACTTCGACGTCGCTCACCCGGGCCCGCGGCTGTGGGATGTGGCGTACGCGGTCTACCGGTTCGCCCCGCTCCACGCGCCGACCAACCCGGACAGCGCCGGCAGCCCGGAGGAGCAGGCGCGGCGGGTGGCCCATTTCTGCCGCGCCTACGGCCTCGAGCCCGGGGCCTCGCTGCTCGACGCCGTCACCGACCGGCTCGCGGCGCTCCTCGCCTCCATGCGCGCGCGGGCCGAGGCCGGCGAGGCCGCGTCGCTGGCGCACATCGCCGCGGGCCACCCCGCGCTCTACGAAGAGGACATCCGCTACCTGCGGGCCCAGCGCGACCTCCTGCTGCGGGTCTTCGCCGCTCCCCCGGTCGACCCGGGCTGAGCCCGGCGCGGGCGCCTCACGGCGCATGTCCGTCACCGCCGCGCGCCGGACAAGGAGGCCAGGGACGTTGCCAGCCCGGTGACGGCGGCGCTTGCGGTCGACCCCTGCGGGCACCACACGGCCGGCGAGGGAACGACCATGACAAGACACCAAGCCGAGACGCCGGACAAGCACCCGGCGGAGTACGAGAGCGACCTGAACCCCAACGCCATGGCGGGCCAGAACATCGGCGCGCCCTCGCCGGCGGACGACACCATGCCTGCCGTCGACCTCAAGGAAACCCACGTCCTGCTCCCCGAGCTCAACAAGGATGAGCTGCGGGCTCTGCGGATCATCCGGCCGGGCCGGCGCCTGGAGCAGAACGCGACGTACATCGACCTGAACGACCGCGAGCGCGGCGAGTTCACCGTCACCGGCGAGAAGGTGACCAGACCCGACGACCTGATCGTGGCCAAGAAGCACACGGACTACGAGCTCTGGAACCGGCTCCGCGGCCTGCACGGCGCGAAGCGCACCGGCACCGATCGGTAACCGGGCACGGAAGCGGCGGGCCCCAGCGGTTGACTGCGCCCCACCACGAGGGCCGAATACCACGGCCCCGCTCGTCTGCCTCGCTGGCGACCGGCGCGGGCCCTGGACCACGGCTCGCTCGGCCTCCGGCCGGCAGCCCTCGTGGCGGACTCACGCCGGGGAGATACGTGCTTCGATGAGCGACACAACCGATGTTCACGCCTTCGCGCAGCTCGTCCTGGATGGCGTCGACTGCGGCCCGATCCAGAAGCTCGAGGGGAGCGGCGGTGCCCGGAGCAAGATCGCTTCGGTGCCCCACGAGCCCGTCACGCTGCACATCGGCATGGGGATGGGCGCCCCCATGATGGACTGGATCCAATCGGCGCTCGGCGGGCAGCCGATGCGCAGGAGCGGCTCGCTCGAGATCGCGGACGACAGGCGCGCAGCCCCGGTGACTCGCGCGTTCGAGGACGCGACGATCACCGGGATCACGCTCCCGGCCTGTGACACCGCGGCCGGGCAGCGCACCGCGCTCCTGGTCGTGACGATCTCGCCCTCGGTCGTGCGCGAGCAGAAGGGCGACGGCGGCGTCCTTGCGGCGCCGCAGCAGAAGAAGCTGAGGCCGCTTTACCCGTCGCGCTTCAAGCTCGCCATCGACGGCCTGGAGAAGGAGTGCTCCAGGATCTCGAAGGTCGATTCGCTCACGTTCGAGCAGAAGACCGTCGTCGATACGGTGGGCGAAGGCAGCGAGCAGCCCGCCGGATCCACCAAGCTCGAGCTCCCCCACCTCCGGGTCTCCGCGGACGCAGCGGATCTCGGGGCGTTCAGGGCCTGGCACGAGGAGTTCTTGGCCTGCAGCGAGAAAGGCACCTGCGCCGACGGCGACGGGTGCCGCAACAAGCAGGGCCGCCTCGCCTACCTCGACCCTGCGGGGAACGAGCTGCTCTCGCTCGAGCTGAGGCGCCTCGGCGTCGTCAAGGTCTCGACCGGGAGCACGGCGAGCGCGACCGTCGAGATCTCCTTCGAGAGCGCCACCCTGAAGCTCGGATGAGCGGTCGCGTCATCGCGCCGCCCAGAGGGCGAGGAGCGCGTACGCGATCGCCACGGCCTGGATGACCGAGAAGCTCAGGAGGCCGGCCGGCAGGAAGTCGAAGAAGCCGAACCGGATGGGCTCGCCGTCGGCGTCCCGCAGGTCGGCGCGCTCGGTGAGCGCCTGCGCGAGCGGGCCCGACGTGGCGGCGGTCAGGAAGAGCGAGCTGCCCGCGCAGACCGACAGGGCGAGGCCGACATAGACCGCGGGGCCCGGGAGCCGCGCGGCCAGCGACTCGGCGACCTCGAGCAGCGCCGCCATGCTCGGGCCCGCCGAGAACAGCCCCGTGATCACGCCGGCCAGCACCAGGAACACGACGAGCTGGACCGACGGCGCGACCGGCAGCCGCTCCAGCGAGCGCGAGACCTCCTCGAAGAGGCCGGTGCGCCGCACCGCCGCGACCATCACGAAGAGCGAGAACAGGAAGAGCACCGCCTCGATGTCGAGCCCCGTCCTCGCGAGCTTCTCGCCGAGCCTGCGCGCCATGAGCAGCGCCGCGCCGGTGCCCAGCCAGCACACGAGCTCCGGGCCGACGCCGAGCTCGGCGGGCAAGAACAGCCACGCGGCCACCATCGCGCAGAGCGAGGCGGCCGCCGGCGCGAGGAGGCGCCGGTCGACGCGGACCCGCCGGTGCAGCGCCTCCATCGCGGCGCGCGTGAGCCGCGCCGAGACCGGGTCGCGCGGCACGCCCGCGGCCGGGCGCACCGCGAAGCGCACGACGAGCAGCAGCGCGGCGAGCGCGCAGAGCGTCGCCGGGGCGGCGCGCGCGAGGTAGCCCCCGAACGTCATGCTCCCCCGGCCGAGCAGCAGGATGGCCGGGAAATCGCCGATCGGGGTGGCGGCCCCGCCGAGGTTGCAGGCGACGAGCAGGAGGCCGAGGAGCCAGGAGACGTACCGCTGCCGCGTGCCCATGAGCTTGAGCAGCGCGTGAAGCACCGGCAGCACGAGCACGAGCGCCGTGAGGTTGTTGACGACGCTGCTCACGACGTACATCGCGATCGAGAACACGAGCAGGACGCGGAACGGATCGGCGCCGCTCAGCCGCGTCGCCACGACGGCGAGCCGATCGAAGAGCCGCGAGGCCGCGAAGAGCTGGGAGAGCAGCCCCAGCGTCACGAGGATGACGAGCACGTCCCACGGCACCTCGGCGAGCAGGCGCTGCGTGGTCGCGACCCCGAGCAGCGTCGACGCGAGGCAGGCGAGGGCCGCGCCGCCCGTGACGATGAGCACGCGGCGCGACGGCACGAGGGCCTGGAGCAGCAGCGCGCCGAGCAGGATGGTGAAGAGGGCGGCCTGGGTCGCCGTCACGTCGCCTCGCGCGCGGGCGTGAGCGCGCGCGGGTGGCCCGCGCCGCCCCTCTCGATCTCGGGCGCGGCCGCGCCCGAGGGCGGCCGCACGAGGCGCGAGAAATCGCCCGGGCTCGTCTCGACCATCCAGCGCGGGTACACCGTCATGGGCTGGCCGAGGATGTCCCAGCCGATCAGCGATCGGAACTGGGTCCGCACGTCGGGGCCCGAGACGCGCAGCCACGAGGGGCTCACGTGCGCCGCGTGCCCGTCGGTGCCGTAGACGAAGGTGAGCAGCGCGCTCCTCCGCCCGGCCCAGCGCTGGAGCTCCGACAGCCCCACCGGCTCCATGAGCCCGTCGTAGTTCGCGAGCACCCGGCGGAAGTCCGGATCGAGCCCGCCCGCGTCGGTGACGAGGCCCACCTGGACGCCGGAGAGCCGCGGCACGAGGGCGTCGAGGCAGTCGGCCTCCAGCCCGACCACGAGCAGCCGGGTCACGCCGCGGAGCGCGTCGAGGACGCCCGCGGGGTCGAGCGAGGCCTCCGCGCCGCCGGAGAGCCGCTGCTCGGCGATGAAGTCGAGGACGGGGAACTCGCGCCCGAGCTGGTCGCGGGCCTCGCTCACGAGCGGGGCGCCGCCGGCCTCCATCAGCTCGCGGACGAACAGGCGCGCCGCCGAGCGCATGCCCAGCTCCGCGGCCACCATCCGGAACGCCTGTCCGAGCGCGGGCGGCAGCGCCATCAGGCGGTCTCCGCGCCGGCGCGGGCGCGCGCGGCGCGCGCGAAGAGGGCGTCGAGCAGGCAGACCATCGCGGCGTTGGCGAGCGCGTGGTGCGGCGGGCCGTCGGTGAGGCAGTCGACGAGCGCGGCGAGCTCCGGCGAGCCCCTCGGGGCGAGGCGCGCGAGCGGGGCGAGCGGGATGGTCAGCGGGTAGTCGTGATCGTCGCCGCGCGCGAGGTGCGGCGGCAGGCGGATCGGGACGGGCAGCGACTCGCCCGCGGGCGCGCCGCCCTCCCCTGGCCCGAGCTCCTCGAGCAGCAGGCCGAGGAGGCAGACCAGCGTGTAGCTCGCGCCGCGGTGGTGGACGGGGCCCTCTCCGACGATGCACCGGACGACGAACGCGCGCTCCTCCGCGTCGGGCATCCAGGGGGCGAGCAGCGCGTCGAGCCTGTCGGGCCGGATGAGCCCCGACACGACCGACGAGGGCAGCGGCGCGTGGCGCGGGCCGTGGTGCGGGCCGTGAGGCCGAGGAGGTCGATGAGACGGCATGAGACAGGCTCAGCGTAGCTCCCCGGCGCGGCGCCGATCCAGGCGGAGTGCGCCGGGTCATGCCGCGCACAGCACCGCCATGCGCATGCCGGTCGTACAAGCACCGCATTCGACCGCACACCCGCGCTCGTCGCGCTCACGAGCGACGCCATCGGAAGTGCGGTGAAGCTCACGCTCAACACCGTCGCAGGGCCGACCTACATCGCTCCTTGAGCTCCTCCGCGCGCCATACACGCCGCTTCGTCATCCCACGCTCAGCCCGCTTGCCCGCGATGGACAGGCCCCGCGACGACATCGATTTCGCTCGACGAACCTGCGGCCTTTCGGCGTAGCGTTGTGTCATGCCCCTGCGACGCGATCACGCCCTCTCCTGCACAACGCTCCTGATCATCGCGTGTGGACTGGCCGGCTGCGGCAAGGCCTCCACGCGCCCTGCGGCCGCGCCGGAGCCCGCGGCCGCGTCGGACGCCGCGGCCGCGTCGCTGACGATCCGGCGATCGGCGGACGACATCATCCTCGCGGCGAGGCTGCCGGCCGAGACAGCGCCGCGCGCGTCGTTCGAGATCCACCGCCTCGACGCCCACGCCGCGTGCAGCGCGGCGCAGGCGCGCCTCGCCGCCAGCGTGAACGTGAACGCGAGCGCGCGCGCCGACGTGGGGTCCGGGCCGAGCGCGCTCACCGTGTCGAGCCTCGTCATCGGCGGCCTCGGGCTCGCGGGCGGGATCACGACCACGGTGCTCGCCGCGGGCCTCGAGGCGCCGCCGCTGCCTGCGCCTGGCACGCCGTCGCTCCCGGACGCCGAGCCGCCGGACATCGAGGGCAAGACAGGGGTCATCGTGGCGGGTGTCCTCACCGGCGTCGTCGTCGTGGGCGCGGTGGTCGGGACGCTGCTGCTCGCCGGCGGTGACGACAACGAGGACGAGCAACGCAAGCGCAAGCTCGACCTCAACCTGGGTGGCCCCGGCGCGCGGGGGCTCCGCGACGCCCTCCGCGACTTCGAGATCGCGTGCCCGGACGAGCCGGCCGAGGACGCCCTCGCCGGGTGCATCGAGAAGGCGCGCGCCCTCCGCAGGACCTGCGCGGCCCGGTGACGCGACGCGGCTGCCGGAGCGGTACCGCCGCGGGCGCGTGCTGGTGCGGCCCCGCGTGATCGCGTGAAGCGCCTCGCCTCGCCGCACCGAGAGCGCTTACGCTGTGCCCCGGAGCCGGCGCACACGGGTCCAGGAGACGAGATGAAGCGCATTCACCTGTTCGAGCTGGAAGACTTCCCCTGGTTCCCGGGCTGGCTGCGGACCTGCATGACGCGCCTGATCGTGACCATGCACAGGGCGCTGGGCTCGAGCGAGGAGCTGGCCGAGCTGATCGCCAGGGCGCTCACGGCGTCGGGCGCGTCGCGCATCATCGACCTGTGCTCCGGGAGCGGCGGGCCGATGCCCGACGTACTGCGGACCCTGAACACGAAGCCTGGGCTCGAGCGGGTCACGCTGACGCTGACCGATCTGTACCCCAACACGGAAGCCGCTCAGCGCATCAACGGCCAGGAAGGGAGCAACGTCTCGTACCGGCTCGACCCGCTGGACGCCACGAAGGTGGACGGCGAGACGGCGGGGCTCCGGACGATGGTCAGCAGCTTCCATCACATGAAGCCGGACGTCGCAAGGAAGATCCTGGAGTCGGCCCAGCAGAGCAGGCAGCCCATCTGCATCTTCGAGATCAGCGACAACAGCTTCCCGCGCTTCCTCTGGTGGACGGCGCTGCCGGTCAGCTTCGTGATGTGCCTGCTCATCACGCCCCTGGCGAGGCCCATGACCGCGCGGCAGCTCGTCTTCACCTACCTCGTCCCGATCATCCCCCTGTGCTTCGCCTGGGACGGCGCGGTCTCGAACGCGAGGACCTACACGCTCGGCGACCTGGACGAGCTGCTGCAAGGGCTCGACGACGAGGGCTACCGGTGGGAGAAGGGCGTGATCCGCGGGAAGGCCAGGAAGCTCTACCTGCTCGGCCTCCCGACCCAGGGCGCCGGCGGCTGAGCCACCGTATCCCGCGCCGGGGCTGCTGAGTTGCTGGATCGACGCGCGATCGCCTCGGGACGCGCGGGCTCAGAACAGCTCGATGTCGTCGATCTCGAGGCTCACCGGCTGCCCCGCGGGCGTGCGCCAGCGCAGGTCCACGATCGACCACGTCTCGACTGGCCACTGCTCGGCGCTCCAGCCCGGCAGCGCCAGCTCCGACCAGCGCAGCTCGACGGTGGCCCACTCCGGTCCTGGCGAGAGGTCGACGCCGTGTCTGTCGCAGGGCCAGCACCCGTTGCCCACGACGCTGGTCGCACCGGCCTCGAAGCGGACCGTGGAAGCCTGGGAGCGGATCTTGAAGCGGATGCCCTCGAACGCCGACACGTTGACGGGCCAGACGTCGAACGCGAGCGCGACGCCGGCGCCCGCCCCGGTCGGGACCGCCGGGGAGGAGATCCCGAGCGCCGTCGGGCTCGCGGGCCCCGCCACGGGGAACAGCTCGACCCACGGGACGGTCCCGTCGCTGTACGTCGCCCACGGCCCGAGGAACGGCAGGAAACGGTTCGCGCGCGGCTGGGCGTCGACGAAATCGCCGTCCTCGAAGTCCTCGATCACAGAACCCGTCGGCGCGCAGAAGGGCTGCGCCTGGCAGTCCGGATCCGCGCAATCCACGAGCCCGTCCATGTCGTCGTCGCCGCGGTCGCTGCACGCGGTCGCGGTGTCCTCTCGCGCCGGCGTGATGTCGTCGACGGCGATGTTGATATCGAGCGTCCCCTGGTCGAAGGAGACGGAATCACCGGTCACCCGAAACGTGAATACGGCCGTCGACACCGAGGCTTCGCGGACGTTGACCGAGAGCGGGTTCGGCGACGTCAGGCCCGCCTCGACAGGCTCGTAGCCGGAGCCGGTCCATCGCTCGATGATCCAGCCGGGATCGAGCCTCACCTCATAGCGGCCCACCGGCAGCACCTCGGTGACCACCGCCGCGTCGCCGTCCCCGCCGACCCGCCTGTCCGTCGGGCCGCTCAGATCGAACCACGCGTTCGACAGGCGGTATAGCGCGCCAGAGCTCCCGTTCCCGAGGAGCGCGAGGCTGATCGAGCCGACATCGGACGCCTGCTCGGCGTCGCCCGGCGCCTCCGGTCCACAGCCGACCGGCACCGCAGCGAACGCCAGCACCGAACCCATGAAGAGCTGTCGCAAGGTTCTCATGATGGCTGCGTATCAAAGACGCTCGCGCACGGGAAGCGGCGGCATTGAAAGGCACGAACTCGGCGCGCGTCTTTTCCCGCGCGCATTACCGCGTCTCTCCCGCTGCAGCGCCGGCGCATGTCGGCGCGTGTCACGAACACGGGCGCTTCGACGCACCTCGCGCACGACGCGCGCCGGCCGCGCCCCCGCCCTCACCGATCGTCCACGGCAGGCTCCGCGCGCGCAGGAGCGGCCTTCGCGTGCCGCTCGATCTCCCGGGCATAGCGCGCGCGCTCCTCGGCGAAGGCGCGCGCGACGCTCGGGCGCTGCAGGAGGCGCGCGTGGTACGCGGGCAGCGACGGCCAGGTCTTCAGGTCGACGGGCGTGACCTGGGACCAGTTGAGCACCGTGAAGAGGTAGGCGTCCGCCACCGAGAAGCGGTCGAGCAGGAACTCCCGCCCAGCGAGCCGCCCGGCCACCCAGCCGAGGCGCGCGTCGGCCTTCGAGAGCGCATAGGCCTTCGCCTCGGCCGGCGCCGCCCTGTCCAGGAGCGGCACGTAAAGCGCCTTGTGGAGCTCGGTCCCGACGAACGAGAGCCATTGCCGGAGCCGCGCCCTGCCGAGCGGATCGGGCGGCGCGAGCTCGGCCTCCGGGTACCGGTCCGCGATGAGCTGCAAGATCGCCGCGTTCTCGGTGACGAGCTCGCCGCCCTCGACCTCGAGCGCGGGCACGAGGCCGAGCGGGTGGATCGCGCGGTAATCGGCGCCGTCCTCGGTTCGCTTCGTCTTCGGGTCCACCTCGACGAACGAGGCCTCGGCGCCCGCCTCGTAGAGGGCGATGCGCGAGGCGAGAGAGCATGCGAGCGGGGAGAAATAGAGCTTCATGAGCAGCACCTCCTGACGACGACGAACGTGCCTCTCCCGGGCCTGTGCGTCCAACGCATCGTCGTGATAGGGTCGATGCGTGTCACGCATAACCGATCTGCCTGCGCCCTCATCGCTCGCGCCGCGGCCCCAGCTCGAGGTCCGCGATCTGGAGCTCGCCCTCGCGCTCGCGGCCGCCGGCACCACGGCGGGCGCCGCGTCGGCGATGCACATCACGCAGTCCGCCGTGAGCCGGGCGCTCGCCCTGGCCGAGGAGCGGCTCGGCGCGCGCCTGTTCGAGCGCACCGCGCGCGGGGTCACGCCGACGGCAGCGGGAGAGCGGCTCATCGCGGGCGCCGGGCTCGTGCTCGCGCAGCTCCGGGAGCTCGAGCGGGAGGTCGCGGCGCCACCCGCCGCGACGACGCGCGTCCGCCTCGTGTGCGAGTGCTACACGGCCTACCGCTGGCTGCCCTCGGCGATGGCGAACCTCCGGCGCAGGCTGCCCCGCCTCGAGGTGGAGCTCGCCGTGGAGCACACCCAGGATCCGGTCGGCGCGCTCGCCCGGGGCGACATCGACGTGGCGCTGCTCACCACCGCGGCGCTGCCGGTCGCCCGCGAGGCGCGCGCCGCGCTCGTGGAGCGGCCGCTCTTCTCGGACGAGGTCGTCTTCGTGGTGGCGACCGCGCACCCGCTCGCCGCGCGGGCGTCGATCACGCGCGACCACCTGCGGCAGAGCCCGCTGATCACGTCGAACACGCCGCCGGCCGAGGCGCGCTGGTTCATGACGACCGTCTTCGGCCGCCAGAAGCCCAGGCTCGAGTTCCTGCGCTTTCCGCTCACCGAGGCCGTGATCGACGCGGCGCGCGCCGGCATGGGGATCGCGGTCCTCTCGGAGTGGATGGCGGACGGGTACCTCGACGGCGGCGACCTCGCGGTGAAGCGGCTGTCGTCCGGCCCGCTGCGCCGTCCCTGGCGGATCGCGTACCGGCGTGCGTCGGCCGACGCCGCGGAGCGCCTGGTGACCGCGCTCGAGGGCTCGGCGCCCCGGCTCCACCGGCGCGCCGGGTGAGGGGCGCCGGGGCGCGGCCTCGGGGCGCGTCGACGCTTCCCGAAAAAAAAGTCGCGTGGCGTGTCGATCGCGCGGGCCCCCGTTCGTCGTCCCATCGAGGCGGGGGCTCACCCCCGCCGAGACCGCCCCGAAGCCGAGCTTCCAGCGAGAGAAGGAGACACGACCATGCGGTTCATGATGCTGATGATCCCGAGGGGGTACGAGAGCGCAGCGCCGGGCACCATGCCGGACGCGAAGGCCGTCGCCGCGATGACGAAATACAATGAATCCCTCCAGAAGGCCGGCGTGCTGCTCGCCCTCGACGGCCTCCACCCGCCCTCGATGGGCGCGCGCATCGCGTTCCCCGGGGGGAAACCCCAGGTGACCGACGGGCCGTTCGCCGAGGCGAAGGAGGTGCTCGGCGGCTACTGGATGATCGACGTGAAGTCGAAGGAAGAGGCGATCGCGTGGGCGTCGCGCTGCCCCTGCTCGGACGACGGCGTGATCGAGATCCGCCAGGTGCAGGAGTTCTCGGACTTCCCCGCCGACGTCCAGGAGGCCGCGGCCGGGTTCGCCGAGATGCAGCGGCAGGCCGCGCGGACCGAAGCGTCGTAGCCTCCGCGAGAAGTCTGACCTTCTCCCGCCGACCGCCGCCCGCCCGAGCCTCAGCGCGGCGCTCGCTGCGTGGCCTCCCACCGCTCCAGCGTGACGACGAGCCGAGCCGCCCCGAGGATGCCGGCCGGGAGCACGATGAGCAGCGAGCAAGGCAAGAACGAGAGCAGCGCGAGGCCGAAGCCGAAGCCCATCACCGCGGCGAAGTTCCGGCGCACGAAGGCGACCCGCGCCGCCACGGGCACGCCGCGGATCGACAGCGGGCAATCGCAGAGGTCCCAGGCCCCCGCGAGCGCCGTCACCGCGAGCTGAAGCGGGACGATGACGACGCTCGCCGGCGCGAAGAGGAGACCCACGACGCCGAGGACGATGAGGATCGGGAGCGTGAAGGCGAGCGCCACGAGCGACGACTGCAGCGCGCGCCACATGTCCGCGAAGAAGGCGACCTCCGGCCACGCGGGCGCCCCGAGGTCGGCCTCGGCCCTGCGCACCATCCGCTCCAGCGCGGGCCCCGAGAGCGGCTTCGCGAGCGCGAACGAGATGGCGAGGGCGGCCACGAGCACCACCGCGAGCGAGAGGATCCTCAACACGACCATGAGCGCGGTCCAGAGCGCCCCCGCCCCCGGCTCCTTCACGATCAGCTCGACGAGCGACGGCGCGAGCTTCACGCCGGCGACGGCGAGCGCGACCGTGAGCACGAGCGCGAGGCCCGTGGGGACGAGCGCGAGCGGCCAGAGGTCCGGCGTGCGGAAGAGGTACCCGTAGCCGCCCAGCATGGCCTTGAGGCCCGCGCCGAAGCCGGGGCGTTCGAGCGGCACGAGCCCCCCGGGCCGGAGCTGCGCGGGCGCGGTGGGAGAGCCGGGGGGAGCATCGGGGGTGATCATTCGGCCACGAACGTCTCAGCGGTCGGGCGTCCAGTCAACGCCTTCCGCGCGCTCGTGGATCCCGGCAGCCGCAACGGCACACTGCATACCTCCTCGTGATGTATCCGTGAAGTAATGTGAAATCGTTTCAACGATCCGGCGCCAAGCCTCCTTCGCGGCGCAGAATCGGGCGCGCGCAGCCGCGCGCGTCTTCTCCTGTCGTGAAAGGATCCTTGTCGATGGAAACCAGGTCTCGCCGCCTCACCGCACGCCTGCTTGCGTTCGCCGCCCTCACCGCCACGTCCTGCGGAGCCGAGCCGCCGGCGGAGCAACGTTCGTTCGACAGCGACGAGGCGGCGCTGGGCGGCTCGGTCGCGATCGCAGGGCACGTCGGCAACGACGCGTCGAACGCGGGCATGAGCGGCGTCACCGTGCAGCTCACCGGTCCTGTGATCGTGTCGACCGTCACCGACAGCCACGGCAACTTCATCTTCACCAGCTTGCCCGTGGGGTCCTATACGCTCACCCCCTCCAAGCCGAGCGCGACGATCACGCCGAGCTCGGTCGACCTGGACAACGTCTCGGCCGACCAGATCCAGAACTTCACCTGTGCCGGCGCCTGCGGCGCGGGACCCGCGGTCGACCCCTACAAGGAGATCGCGATCGTCGACCCCTCGGTCACCCAGGACGCGCGCGCCTCGAACGCGACGGGCGGGCCGTGGAGCTTCCGGTACCTGATCGAGCAGATGACCCCCTCCGGCGTCGATCCCGCGGACTTCGTCGCGGAGTGGCTCGAGGGGCTCCAGCCGCTGACGGTCAACGGTTATCCCACGTCGACCCGGGCTACGACGTCGCTGCTGAACCTCTGGCCGACGCGGCCGGATGGCAAGCTCGACCTCGCGCAGGCGCCGTTTCAGCTCCGCGGCATCTTCAACCGGACCGACCTGCACGCGGACGGCAGCGGCGAGGCGCGGTTCGTGTTCGGCATCATCCCGCCAAACCACTTCATCGGCGGGATGACGGTGATCTTCGAGTACCGCCTGCCGAACAACTCGCTCGTGACGGACCGGCATAACTGGATCACCCGGTTCCACGCGCTGGGGCAGTACGCCTTCGGCCCCCAGTACAACGAGGAGCTCCACGAGATCACCGACCTGTTCACGCAGCGCGGCGCCGCGCGCAGCACGCCGGGCAACCCCAACGCGAGCGCGCTCGGCCAGCTCCGCACGAGCGAGGACCTGATGGGCGCCCCCTGGTCGTGGCGGGAGTTCCACCTCGTGCCGGAGCCGACCGGCTACCGCGCGTTCCTGCGGCTCGTCGAGGCCGCGCAGACGCCGGACCAGCAGCTCAACGGCGACCCGGGCCTCGAGGCCTTCCTGCTCGCGAACCGCACCGGGATCATCGCCGGCGTCACGCCGCTCGACCCTCAGTTCCTCGGGGGCGAGGCGGAGGGCAACATCGTCCCCTCCGCCACGAAGTGGGTCTTCTCGAACACGGACGAGCCGCTGCGCCACGCGTTCGCCGGCCAGACCTGCAATGGGTGCCACAACGCCGAGACCGAGCAGCTCGCCACCTTCTATCACGTGGCGCCGTTTGCGACGCCCGGCCCCGACGGTACCGGGGTCCTCTCGAGCTTCGTCAAGCAGGTCGAGATCCCGCGGCGGGTGAGCTTCATGCAGAACCGGCTCACCTGCAGCTCGCTCGCGGGGGACTGCTCGCCAGGGTCCGAGTCGGGCGCCCCGTGATCGGCGCTGTCGCCCTCGGGGAGGAGATGGGAGCCCGGGTCGAGCCATCTTCAACGAAATGCTGAAACTGTTTCCACGTGTCGTCGCTTGTCCGTGAGGGCGCGCTCCTCAAGCATGGAGGACCACCACGACGAGGAGACGAGAATGCATCGGTTTGCCCATCTCAATCTCAAGCTCGCGAGCCTGGCCGCGGGCGCGGCCCTCACCGCGGGCGCGGCGGCCTGCAGCGACAGCACAGGCCCGGCGCGGTCGCCGCAGGCCACGCTCGAGGTCCATGCCCGGCTCGACGCGACCGGCGTCGGCGGCATCACCCAGATGCCCGACGGCCGGGTCATCATCGGCTTTCACCCGTTCTACAATCCCGAGGTGCAGGTGGCGCTGCTCAACCCGGACCGGAAGTCCACGACACCGTACCCGAGCATGGAGTGGCAAAGCTGCAAGAACGCCGACGGCAGCTGGAAATCCGACTTCAACGCCTGCCTGGACTGGGTGCTCGGCCTGCACACGGATCCGCACGGCGTCCTGTGGCTGCTGGACTCGGCCAGATCCACGGACAAGGCGGCGGGGCGCCCCGCTGGCCTCGTGCCCAAGCTCGTCGGGTGGAACACCCACAAGAACGAGCTCGAGCGCGTCCTACCCATCTCGCCGGAAGCGACGCTCACCGAGTCGCAGCACAACGACTTCGTCGTGGACCTGAAGCACGGCGTGATCGTGATCGCCGATGAGGCCATCGGCGAAGGCTCGGGCGGCGTCGGCGACAAGGCGGCGCTCGTGGTGGTGGACCTCGCCACCGGCGAGAGCCGGCGCCTCTTGCAAGGCCATCACAGCGTGATGCCCGTGAAAGAGCCGATCCGCTGGGACGTGGGTCAACCCACGAGCGGCGCCGTCGACCTGTACGTGGGCGTCGACGGCATCGCCCTCGACAAGAAGCGCGAGTGGCTCTACTTCGCCCCGCTCAACGCTTACGAGATGTACCGGATCCGGATGAGCGACCTCCTGGACACGTCGCTCACCGCCGCGCAGCTCGGCGCGAAGGTGGAGACCTACGCGGACAAGCCGTTCAACGGCGGCCTGTCCATCGACGAGGACGACAACCTGTACCTCACCGAGGTCGGCGAGCGCGCCGTGGGCGTCATCCCGTCCGACACCCGCCGATACGAGCGCCTCGTCAGCGCCCCGGACATGGTCTGGCCGGACGGCGTCACCTTCAACAGCGATGGCACGATGTACACCGGCGCGGCGCAGCTGTCCCTGACCAGCGCGCTCCAGGCCGACGGGGTGGCCAGGAACAAGGCGCCCTACCTCGTCTATCGCTTCAAGCCCCTGGCGCCGGGCGCGCCGGGCTTCTGAGGCGAGAGCTCGCGGAGCTTCGCCGCGAGGAAATCGACGAGGGCGCGCACCCGCGCCGGCACGAAGCGATGGCTCGGCAGGAGGGCGTTCAGCGGATAGTGCTCCCCCTGCCAGCCGTGCAGCAGGCGAACCAGGCGGCCCTCGCGCAGGTCGTGCACGAGATCCAGCTCGGATTTGTAGAGCAGGCCGGCGCCGTCGAGGGCCCACTGGTGGGCGATGGCGGCGTCGTCCGTGTCGCGGTCGCCGTCGACGCGCACCTCGGTCCATGCGCCGTCCTTCTCGAAGCGCCAGGCCACGTGCCGCTTGTGGTTGACGTGGAAGGTCAGGCAGTTGTGCTGGGCCAGGTCCTCGGGAGAGCGCGGCGGCGCGCGCCGCGCGAGGTACGCGGGGGAAGCGCAGAGCACGCGGCGGGTCGTGGAGAGCGCCCGGGCCACCAGCCGGGAATCGCTGAGCTCGCCGTAACGCAAGGCCAGGTCCACGACGTCGCGCATCACGTCCTGCACGCGATCGGTCACGGACAGGGCCAGGCGCACGCCCGGATGGGCCGCAACGAACTCGTCGAGCCAGGGCAGGAGCACGCTGCGCGCGAGATCCGACGGGGCCGCCACGCGCACCGTGCCCACGAGCGAGCGGCGCTGCGACGCGAGCTGCGCCTCGCCTTCTTGCAGGAGCTCGAGCGCGCGGGCGGCGTAGTCCAGGAGGATCTGGCCCTCCGGCGTCAGGCGCAGCGCGCGCGTGGACCGCTCGAACAGCCGCTCGCCCAGCCGCGCCTCCAGCCGCTTGAGCATGGCGCTGGCCGCGGCCGGCGTGACGCCCAGGGCCCGCGCCGCCGCCGTCAGCGTCCCGCGGCGGGCCGTCTCCACCAGCACGCGCAGATCGTCGATGTTCTCGATGCTCACGTGGCCAGTCTCGCCCGGGGAGCGCGCGAGCGCGATCGCGGAGCGACGGCGAGGACGCCCCTGCAGGCGGAGCTGCTCCCGCGGATCGCAGCGCGCCCCCTCCGGGGACGCGACTCAGCGTTCCACGGCGCCTTGGGTCACGTCGACGCCTCGGAGCGCCTGCTGGGCGATGCTGAGGAAATCGGTCTCGGTGATGATCCCGACGAGCTGCTCCTCGTCGCCGACCACGGGCAGACAGCCGATCTTGTGATCGAGCAGCAGCTGGGCTGCGTCGGCGGCCGGGGTCGCCGGTCGCACGGTGCGGACGCGCCGGGTCATGATCGACGCGATGGGGATAGGCTCGCCGTCGAGGCTGCTCGCGTGGCGGAGCATGTCGCGATCGGAGACGATCCCGACGACGCGCCCCTTCGCGTCGACGACGGGGATATGCCGGATCTCCGCGAGCTTCATCTCGAGATTGGCGGCGCTGATCGTGTCCGCCTCCTTCAGCGAGATGACCGCGGTGCTCATGTAATCCTCGACGGTGCGATTCTTCTTGAGCTTCATCGAACAGACTCCTTGCGCCCTCGGCGCGCATGAGCATGCCTGCCGTCGCTGCGAGCTCCGCTCCCTTGCGCCCGCTCCAGGAGGCATGCAAAAGGCCGACCAGCGCGCTCCCGCACCCCGGACGCGCCCCGGACGCGCCCCCGAACGGACGCGACGCCGGCGTCGCCC
The DNA here is from genome assembly GCF_051474675.1 of Sorangium sp. So ce406. Lineage (NCBI taxonomy): Bacteria > Pseudomonadati > Myxococcota > Polyangiales > Polyangiaceae > Sorangium > Sorangium sp. So ce406. Next base: position 7,039,015 of record NZ_CP150340.1, read on the forward strand.
GCGCAAGGCCTGCAGACGCGGTGAAATCGCTGCGCCCCGCGCGCTGCGCGCTGCGCCCTACGCCAGGAGCGCTCCGTCAGCGCTTCAGCGCCAGCCAGGCGGTGGCGGCTGCGGTGACGGCCATTCGAGGAAGTCACCGCCCCGTGCTATACCGAGTCCCAATGTCGCGCGGCTCCGACCCGACGCCGAGGATGGCCGACCCGGGGGTGAAACCCGCGACGGCCCGGCGACGCGCGCGATGGGCCGCGGCGGCGACGGTCGCGGCCGCGCTCGCGGCGGTGCTCCTCTGGCGCGCGGGGACGAGCCAGGACGCCGCTCCGGCAAAAGCGCCCGACATCTCGCGGGATCCCCTGCCGGCGCGGTCGCCGAGCTTCGTCCAGCGGCTGGACGTCAGCGTGTTCCAGCGCGGCAACCTCCACGCGCACTCCGCCCGTTCCGACGGTGACAGCCCGGCGCAGCTCGTGTTCGCCTGGTATCGAGACCACGGCTACCAGTTCCTCGCGCTGACGGATCACAACAACTACCTCGACGTGACGCGCCCTCCTGCCTCGCAGGTGCAGGATCTCCTGGTCATCCCCGGCGAGGAGGTGACGATGGCCGCCGCCGGGCAGCCGGTGCACGTCAACGCGCTCTGCACGAAGCGGCGGATCGGCGGCGGGACCTTCCGCACCGCGCGGGCCGCGATCGCCTGGGCGACGTCGGAGATCCTGGCGCAGGGGGGCGTGGCGCTCGTGAACCACCCGAACTTCCACTGGGCCCTCGAGGCCGAGGACATCGCGTACGCCGAGGGCGCGCAGCTCGTCGAGATCTTCAGCGGTCATCCGCACGTGCGGAGCGACGGCGACGCCACCCACGCTTCCGCGGAAGAGAAGTGGGAGCAGGCGCTGTCGTCGGGCCAGCCCATCGCCGCGGTCGCCGTCGATGACATGCACTCGCTCACCGGCGCGAACAAGCACGTGCCTCAGGTGCCCCCGGGCACCGGGTGGGTCGAGGTGTTCGCCGAGGAGGCGTCGCAGGAGGCGGTCTGCGCTGCCCTGAGCGCGGGTCGGCTCTACGCCTCGTCGGGGCCCAGGCTCACGCGCCTCGCCGTCACGTCGGACACGATGACGCTCTGGGTCGATCCTCCCGACGTGATGGTCGAGTTCATCGATCGGTGGGGCGCGCTGCTCGAGGCCGCGCCGGCGACGGCCGAGGCCGAGATGTCGGGCGCGGCCCACCGCGCGAGCTACCGGCTCCGCGGCCCCGAGCAGTACGTGCGCGCGCGCGTGACGGCGCCGGACGGGTCCCGCGCCTGGACGCAGGCTTACTGGGTCGCGCGCTGACCTCGACGCGCGGCGGCCAGGGGGCACGCCGCACAGCGCGGCGCGGCGCGCGCGCGACCGGCGGGTGATGCACGGCACCGTGGAAAGCTGGGAGAGAGCGCGCGGCCCGGGAGGCGACGCCGCTTGATGAAGCCGGCGCCGTTTTCTACCCTCGCGGCGGCGTGCCTCGGACATCACTCCACGCCGCTCGGCACCGGGCCCCGCGGCTCGCCCGTCTCCCCGCGAGGTGCAGGCGATCGGGCGACGCGCTCGCCCGGTGCGTGTCGTCGGGCGTCGCGGTCGGGCTCGGCGCCGTGGCGGCCGACACCGCCGTGCGCCACGGCGCGGCCGGCGTCGCCCTGGCCGGGCACCTCAGGGCCGCCGTGGGCCTCTACGTCGCCGTGGGCGCGGGCGCCGGGCTGGCCGCGTGGGCGCTCGCCACCCTCGTGCGCCTGCTCGCGACGCCGCTCGAGCGCCGGGCGCCGCGGGCCGCCGAGGTCGCGCGGGCGGCGGCCCACGGGTCGCTCGCTGTCGCGGCGCTCTCGAGCACCGCCTTCTGGGCGTTCTCCGGGCGCGTCGCGCACGCCGGCGCGCTGGGCGCCCTCGGCCCCTACCTCACGCTGGCCGCCGTCGGCCTGGCCGCGTCCACGGTCGCGCTCGTCCACGGCCGCTCCCTGCGCGCGGCGGACCCAGGGCGCGCGGGCGGCACCGCGGCGGCGACGGCGACGGCGGCGGCGCTCGCGATCCTCGGGGCGGCGCTCGTGATCGTGGACCTCACCGTGCTCGTGGCCATCTACAGGCGCCTGCACACGGCCCTGGAGCTCTGCGGGGCGGCGCTGCTCGGGTGCGCCTGCTTCTCCGGGCTCACGCGCCTCGCGCGGCGCGCGCGGGCGCGGGCCGTGATCCGGGCGGCCGCCGTGGCCGCCGCGGTGTGGGCGCTCTCCCTCGCGTCGTCGCCCTGGCTGCGAGGCTGGCATGTCGAGGCGCTGGCGCACACGGGCCGGGACCCCGTCTACGTCGGGCGGATGCTGCGCCGCCTCGAGCTGGCGCAGGCCCTCCTGCGCGGCGAGGACCGCGCCGAGATGCACGCCAGCCGCCTGGACGAGCTGCGCGAGCGGTACGACGTCGACCAGCCGACGCGCGACCCCCGCTGGGACGCGGCCTGGCCCGCTCGGCCTGGCGCGGGCGCCGCCGGCGCGGGGGGGCGCGCGCTCGCGGCCGACTTCAACGTCCTCATCTACTACGTGGACAGCCTCCGCAGCGACGTCGCCTACGACGCGGAGGTGATGCCGAACGCCGCCGCGCTGTCGCGCCAGGCGGTGCGGTTCGAGCGCGCGTACTCGACGGGCTCCGACACGCTGCGCGCGTTGCCCGGGCTGCTCGGCGGCAGCTACGACGGCCTGGCGCGCAGCCCGGGCAGCCTGCTGGACGTGGCCAGGCGCGTGGAGGTCCCCAGCAGCCTGTTCATCCCCGCCTCGGCGGCGGACTTCATCTCGCTGCTCCTGCCGGCGTTCGCGTTCGACGAGACGTATCGCGTGCCCGACCACGCCCGCGGGGGCGTCTGGGGCTACGGCGCCGATCGGCCGACGGCGGGGCCGATGGTGGACCAGGTCCTGTCCTGGCTTGCCCAGCGCGGCTCGCAGCGGTTCTTCGCGTGGGTCTTCAACTTCGATGTCCACAACTGGCACGAGCTCGACGGCGCGTACGTCGACGGCGCCGCCGAGCGCTACCACGTGCCCGACGAGGGCCGCTGGAACTGGCGCTACCGGGTGGTCGCGCGGAGCCTGGACGAGCACTTCGGGCGGCTGCTCCGCGGCCTGGAGGAGCTCGATCTCGCCGACCGCACCGTCGTGCTCTTCGTGTCGGATCACGGCGAGGCGCTCGGCTACCGCGGGTTCTGGCCGCACTCGACGTTCCTGTGGGAGTCGCTCCTGCGGGTGCCGCTCGTCCTGCGCGTCCCCGGCGTCCCGCCCATGGCCGTCGAGGAGGTCGTCTCGCTCATCGACGTGGCGCCGACGATGGCCCGCCTGCTCACCCCCGATCCGCCCATGAACGGCTACCACGGCGAGGATCTGCTCGGCTTCCTCGATCCCGAGCCTCCCCCGCGCCGGCTGCCCTTGCTCGCGGCGGCGGTCTCGGAGCAGCAGATCGCGCGCGTGGGCATCCTCGATGGGGGCTACAAGCTCGTCTTGCCGCTCGAGTGGGGCGCCCCCGAGCTGTACGATCTGGCCGCGCCGGATCCGGACGAGGTGGACGTCTCCGCGGCTCACGCCCGCGAAACGCTGCGGCTGATGGGCGCGCTCCTGCGATCCCCCGTGTTCCTGGCCGCAGAGGCCGAGCTGGAGCGCGCGAGGAGGTGAGCGCCGCGGCGCCTCCCGTCGGGGCGGCGCCTGCGGTCAGGGCGCGCGCGCCGGTCAGTCCAGGCCGGTGTTCTCCGGTGCGCCCAGCATCAGGTTCATGTTCTGCACCGCCGCGCCGGAGGCGCCCTTGCCCAGGTTGTCGAGGCGCGCCACGACAAGGATCTGGTCCGCGTTGCCGAACACGAACACGTCGAGGCGGTTCGTGTCGTTGCACTCGATCGCGCTCAGGTAGCCCCCGTCGAGGGCCCCGTCGCCGCCGAGCGGCATCACCCGGATGAACCGCTCGCCGGCGTAATACGACGCGTAGAGCTCGTGCACCGCCGCAGGGGTCGCCGGGCGGCTCAGCGCGTCGGCGAACAGGGGCACCGAGACGAGCATGCCCTTGTAGAAGTCGCCGATGACCGGCTCGAAGAACGGCGCCCTGTCGAGCCCGGCGAGGGCGCGCATCTCCGGCAGGTGCTTGTGCTGGAGGGTGAGCGCGTACGGGCGCGGGCCGCTCATCTGCCGGCGGCGGGCCTCGTCGGCCTGCTCGTAGGCCTGGATCATCTTGCGGCCGGCGCCGCTGTAGCCGGTGAGCGAGTGCGCGACCACGCGGGCGTCCCTCGGCAGGAGGCCCTGCGCGACGAGCGGCACCACGAGCGCGAGGAACCCGGTCGCGTGGCACCCGGGCACGGCGACGCGCCGCGAGCCGCGGATCGCCTCGCGCTGCCCGGGGCGCAGCTCCGGGAAGCCGTACGCCCATCCGTCGGCCGTACGGTGCGCGGTGCTCGGATCGACGACGCGCGTCCTCGGGTTCTCGATCATCCCGATGGACTCCCGCGCGGCGTCGTCGGGAAGGCACGTGATGAGGACATCCGCCTCGTTGATGAGCGCGCGGCGGGCCGCCGGGTCCTTGCGGCGCTCCGGGTCGATCTCGAGCACCTGGAGGTCGCGGCGGCCTTGCAGCCGCTCGCAGATCTGGAGCCCCGTGGTCCCTTCCTGCCCGTCGATGAACACCCGATGCATGATGGCCGTGTCCATACGCCGGGCGCGCCGCCGGGACCAGCGCCTCGCGCGCCCCCGGCGGCGCGCCCCGGCGATCAGGCCTCGCGCGGGCTGCTGCGCGTGTCCTTCAGCATCACGTCGTGGACGCCGCCCTCGTGGATGCTGACCGCGGAGGCGACCGTCAGGCGCGCGCGCATGTACAGGTCGCGCAGCGAGAGGGCGCCGCAGTTGCACATCGTCGAGCGCACCTTGGCGAGCGTGACGTCGAGGGTGTCCTTCAGCTTGCCGGCGTACGGCACGTAGCTGTCGACCCCCTCCTCGAACTCGAGCTGATCCTTCTTCTTGCTGGAGTCGCCGTGGTCGTAGCGCTGCCAGTTGCGCGCGCGGTTGCTCCCCTCGCCCCAGTACTCCTTCATGAACTGGTTGTTCACGCGGACCTTGCGCCCGGGCGACTCGTCGAAGCGCGCGAAGTAACGGCCCATCATCACGAAGTCGGCGCCCATCGCGAGCGCGATCGTGATGTGGTAGTCCTGGCTGATACCGCCGTCGGAGCAGATCGGCACGTAGATGCCGGTCTTCTGGAAGTACTCGTCGCGCGCCTTGGCCACCTCGATCACCGCCGACGCCTGGCCGCGGCCGATGCCCTTCTGCTCGCGCGTGATGCAGATCGAGCCGCCGCCGATGCCGACCTTCACGAAGTCGGCGCCTGACTCGACCAGGTAGAGGAACCCCTCGCGATCGACCACGTTGCCGGCGCCGATGTAGCCGTGCTTGTAGTTCGACTTCACGAACGCGATGGTCTCGCGCTGCCACTCCGAGTAGCCGTCCGACGAGTCGATGCAGAGCACGTCGGCGCCCGCCTCCATCAGCGCCGGCACGCGCTCGCGGTGATCGCGCGAGTTGATGCCCGCCCCGACGATCAGCCGCTTCTCGCGATCCACGTTCTCGAGCGGGTGCGCCTGGTGCGACTCGTAGTCCTTGCGGAAGACCAGGTATTGCAGGTGCTGCCGCTCGTCGATCACCGGCAGGGTGTTGAGCTTGTAACGCCAGATGAGCTCGTTGGCCTCCTGGAGGTCCAGGCCGACCTTGCCGCAGTGGATCGACTTGAACGGCGTCATGATCTCGCGCACCGGCGTGCTGAGCGGCGTCTTGCCGATCCGGTAGTCGCGGCTCGTGATGATGCCGACGAACCGGCCCGTGGGCGTGCCGTCCTCGGTGATCGCGATCGTGGAGTGGCCCGTGCGATCGGTCAGCTCGAGCACGTCGCCCAGGGTCGCGTCGGGGCGCAGGTTCGAGTCGCTCACGACGAACCCGGCCTTGTAGTTCTTCACGCGCCGCACCATGGCGGCTTCCTCTTCGATGCCCTGCGAGCCGTACACGAACGACAGGCCGCCGCAGCGCGCGAGCGCGATCGCGAGGTCGGCGCCCGACACCGACTGCATCATCGCGCTGGTGACGGGGACGCTGATCGTGAGCGGCGCCTGCTTCGGGTCCGGCGGGCTCACGCCCGGATCCGCCTTGAAGCGGACCACGGGGGCGGTGAGGTCGACGTTCGCAGGGACGCAGTCCTTGGTCGTCAGGTTCGGGACGAGCAGGTACTCGCCAAACGTCCTGCTCGGCTCATCGTAGATGAATGCCATGTCGGCTACTAGTGCGGGCTCCCCGGGCTGTCAACGCGACCGGGCGGCCGGCGCGGCGCAGCCGGGCTCGCACGACCGACACGACCCCTCGGGGGGCTCCTCCCCGCGCGCCCGGGCCGCCCTTGCCCTGACGGTCTGGATCAGCCCCAGCGTCCAGCACATGGGGCAGCCGCGCAGCGCCACGAGCGCGACGGGCAGCAGCGCGAGCGCCGCCCAGGGGTGCGCCGGCGCGAGGAGCGCCGCGGCAACGAGGGCCACGAGGCCGACGATCCCGCGGGCGACGTGCTCGAGGCGGCTCTTGCTCGCGAACATGGCGCTCAGCCCCCTTCCCGCGCAGACGGCGCCCGCCGCGCTGATCGCGCCAGGGCCGCGCCCTCGCGCCGGAGGATCTCCCCGCGCACGAGCTGCCGCGCCCGGTGGAGCCGGCTCTTCATGGCCGCCTCGCCGAGCCCGAGCGCCTGGCACACCTCCTCGCCCGTCATCCCCTCGACGTCGCGCAGCACGAGCACCTCCCGGTAGGGCCGCTCCAGCGCGGCGATCGCCTCGTGGACGGCGCGCACGAGCCGCCAGCGCTCGAGCGCCGCGTGCGGGTCGAGCTCGGCCGAGGGCGCCGCGTCGGCGTCGTCGAGCCGCGCCCCGAGGCGCGCGCGCTCCCGCGCGAACGGGCGCAGCATGCGCAGGCACGCGTTCCGCACCACCGTCATGAGCCACGAGAGGACGCCCGGGTCGCGCGCCACCTCCGGGCGGCGCGCGAGCTTCGTGAAGGCCTCCTGGACGGCGTCGTCCGCGTCGAAGGCGTCGCGGCACGCGCGCAGGCCGAAGCGGTAGACGCGGTCGTGGTAGGCGCGGACGAGCAGCTCGAGCGCGCCGTCGTCGCCGCGCGCCGCCGCCGTGAGGACGGTGTCGTCGGGGGTCATGGGGTCCTCCATCGTTGACGCATCATTCACGCGGAGAAGCCCCGGCGGGGGGCGGAGGATTCAGGAAATCGTCACCGGCGCGAGATCGCCGCCGGGGGCGGCGGGGCCGCCTCGACGCAGAATCGACTCTCATGCTTCCCCCATCGGCTCTCTTGCACCGGATCGAACATCCTGCTTCACGACCACCGGCGGTCGATCGACCCGACCCCGCGAACATCGATCTTCGCCCGGACATGTCGAGTCCAGAGCGGCTCCGGCCTTCACGCGCCGGGGCGCGACGCCGGGTGCTAGCATCGCCGCATGGCCGATGATCTCAGCAGAGACGTGCAGCTCCTCGACCGCGATCTCGTCGCCGTGCGGCGCGACCTGCACCGCCACCCCGAGCTCGGCTACGAGGAGCTGCGCACGTCGCAGCTCGTCGCGGAGCGCCTGCGCGCGCTTGGCCTCTCGGTGCGCACGGGCGTGGCAGGGACAGGCGTCATCGCCGATCTCGAGGGCGAGCGCCCCGGCCGCACCGTGCTGCTGCGCGCCGACATGGATGCGCTCCCCGTCGTGGAGCAGTCGGGCCATGATTTCCCGTCCGAGACGCGGGGGGTGATGCACGCGTGCGGCCACGACGCCCACGTGAGCGCGCTCCTCGGCGCGGCCACGCTGCTGTCGGCGCGCAGGGGCCGCCTCGCCGGCAGGGTCCGCTTCGTCTTCCAGCCCGCGGAGGAGCTCTCCGGCGGCGCGCTGGGGATGATCGAGGCAGGCGCGCTCGACGGCGTCGACCAGGCGCTCGGCGCGCACGTGATATCGCCCCTCCCCTTCGGCGTGGTGGCGACGCGGACCGGGCCGTTCTTCGCGGGGTACGACGCCTTCGAGATCGCGGTCGTCGGCAAGGCGGGGCACGGCGGGCTGCCGCACATGTCGGTCGACCCCATCTACGCCGCCGCGCAGGTCGTCACCGCGCTCCAGTCGATCGTCGCGCGCGAGGTGAAGCCGGGCGAGCCGCTCGTCGTGAGCATCTCGGCCATCTCCGGCGGCAACGCGGCCAACGTCGTCGTGGAGCGCGTGACGCTCCAGGGCGCCGTGCGCTGGTTCTCGCGCGAGAGCCGCGAGCACGCGCTCGAGCGCGTCCAGGCGATCGCCTCGGGCGTGTGCTCCGCCCTGCGCGCCGGGTGCGAGTTCAAGGTGGTGTCGGCCTCGCCCGTGACGGCGAACGCCGCCGCGCCCGTGGATCTGATCACGGCCGCCGCCCGCGCGACGGGGCGCGCCGACGTCATGGATCCGGGCCCGCTGACGGTCAGCGAGGATTTCTCGGAGTTCACCGACCGCGTCCCGGGCTGCCTCTTCACGGTGGGCGCGGGCGGGCCGACCGCGGCGCCGCACCACCACCACGCCTTCGACCTCGACGAGCGCGCGATCGGGCTCATCGCGGAGATCTTCACGCGCGCCACGCTCTCCGCCCTGCGGCCCGAGTGACGCGGCCGGCGGGGCGGCTCGGCTCGACCGGAGTGTCGTCGCGCACGGCGTCGGGGTGATCTCGGCCCTCGCCGCGCCGCGGGGCTCGCGTCGGGCAGCGACAGCCGCGGGCCTGTCGCGGCATGCTGCCGGCGCGATGGCGAGGACGCTCCGGACCCTGCTCACGACGTACCGCTTCACGTTGATCCTGCTCGCGTCGATCGCCGCCGGCGCGGGGCTCGGCCTCGCGCTGGGCGAGCGCGCGGCGGTGATCAAGCCGCTCGGCGATCTCTTCCTCAACCTGCTGTTCACCCTCGTTGTGCCGCTGATCTTCTTCTCCATCTCGTCGGCCGTGGCGGGCATGGGCAGCCTGCGGCGCCTCGGGCGCATCGTGACCGCGATGCTGGGCGTCTTCGTCGCGACGGGCCTCGTCGCGTCGTCGCTGATGCTCGTCGCGGTGAAGCTCTATCCGCCCGCGGAGGGGCTCGCGGCCACGCTGCCCGGCGCGCCGGAGGTCGCGCCGGTCAGCCTGGGCGACCAGCTCGTCGGCGCGCTCAGCGTCCCCGACTTCGGCGAGCTGCTCTCGCGCAAGAACGTGCTGCCGCTCATCGTCATGGCGTTCCTCGTCGGCCTCGGGACCACGGCGGCCGGCGAGCGCGGCCAGCCGTTCGCGCGGCTGCTCGCCTCGGCCAACGAGGTGATGCTCAAGGTGGTCGACCTCGTGATGCTCTATGCGCCGATCGGCCTCGGCGCCTACTTCGCCCACCTGGTCGGGAGCTTCGGCCCGGCGCTGCTGACGTCGTACGTGCGCGCGCTCGGGCTCTTCTACCCCATCGCGATCGCGTACTTCTTCGTCGCCTTCACGCTGTACGCGTGGCTCGCCGGCCGGGGACGCGGGGTGAGGGCGTTCTGGAGGAACATCCCGGCGCCGGCGCTCACCGCGCTCGCGACGTCGAGCAGCATGGCGGCGATCCCGTCGAACCTCGAGGCGGCGCGGCGCGCCGGGGTGCCCGACGACATCGCCGAGGTGATCGTCCCGATCGGCGCGACGATCCACATGGAGGGCTCGTGCCTGTCGGCGGTGCTCAAGACGGCGCTCCTGTTCGGGCTCTTCGGCCGCGAGCTCGGCGGGGCGGAGACCTACCTGGCCGTGCTGGGGGTGGCGATCCTGAGCGGCACCGTGATGAGCGGGATCCCCGGCGGGGGCTTCATCGGAGAGCTGGTGATCGTGTCGCTGTTCGGCTTCCCGATGGAGGCGCTGCCGATCATCTCCACCGTCGGCGCCCTCGTGGACCCGCCCGCCACGCTGGTCAACGCCGTCGGCGACAACGTGAGCTGCATGGTGGTGGCGCGCCTCATCGACGGCCCGGGGTGGGGCGAAATGGCGCACGGCTCGCCGCCCGCGACCGACGCGGGCGGCTGACGCCGGTCACCAGCCGGACCCCTCGTCCTCGCCGAGCGCGCCGCCGATCAGGCCGGCCGCGCCGCCGATCGCCGCGCCGCCGGCGCCGCCCAGGAGGCCCCCGATGGCGGCACCCCTGGCGCCGCCTCCGGCGACGTCGCCCTCCTTCGACGACTCCCTCGTTTCCTTCTCGGCCGGATCCGCCTGCTCCTGCGGGCTCGTCGCTTGTGTCGGCTGCTTCTTCTGCTGCTTCTTCATGACGCGCTTCGGAGCAAGCCTCGTACCAGCAGCGACGGCTGGCCGCCGGAGCGGGCGCCCGCGGCTATTTCACTGCAACACGAAGTCGAAGCGCAGGCGCGCTTCATCACAACCGTCGTAGAAGATCAGGTCGGTTCCTTCGGCGGGGGTCGCCGATCCGCCTTGCGGGTGAACGCAGCGGCCGGTCTCGGCGTTCTGCAGGCTCCCACCGGACGTCACGTCGAAGGAGAGGCGTGCCTCGGGACCGCAGTATCCGTTGAGGATCAGGCCAACGTTGTTGTAGGCGGTGCCTTGATCCGGGTGAACACACCGGCCGCTCGGAACATGCTTGAGCAAGCCGCTGTCCAGAACCCTGAACGAAGAGGCAAGCGTGCTGCAGCTGCTCGACAGCACCAGCGGCGTGTTGTCGGCCGGGTTCAGGGCACCGCCTTCCGGGGCGAAGCATTTGCCGCTGGTGTGCTGCACGATCTTGTACTCCTCCACCGCGGAGCTCAACGCGTAGTCTCTCGGCGTGATCTTGGCGAACGCGCGTGGACCGTAGCCGCGGTAGGTGTCATCGGAGGCGATGACGGTCCCGAGCCAGTAGTCGCGGTACCAGTGCAAGTACGAACGGCCGGGAGTGCCGGATTTTTTGTAGCGATTCCATTCGGATCCATGCAGCGGCCCGTCGGGACTGTCGGGAAGCGGGATCCCCTGCTCCTCGTAGAACCCATCGAGGCCGTGCATGGGTTCATGGATGAACACTTCCATGGGCTCGCTGTTGACGGTGGACAGCCATTGCGAGTCGACCGTGTTCTTCCCGTTCACCGTCGTCCACATGGTGTAGTTCGAGGTGTAGGTGCTCCCCGGGCCCCACCCCCAGCCCCCCGTCACGCTGTTACCGGGCGTGAAGAACACCTGCACGGTGTCGTAATCGCCTCGAGGCACGAAGCTCTGCACGTCTGCCTGAAGGTTGATGGCCGCCGGCAAGTGATTACCCCCCGCGATCGTCAGCGACGTGATGGGATCGCTGGATACGACGCTGGAGCCGTGCCATGCGACCCGGCCGTCGGTGATCAGATCCAGCCAGTAAGCCACCCGATCTTCGAAGGCGACCTGCACCGCGTTGACGACGCTGCTCGGCAGCGAGCCCTGGGTGACGCCAGGGACGTTGGTGTTGGGCTTGACGAGGAGAAGCCCATGATAATCGAACTCCACGCTCGCGAATCGCTCACCGAAGCCGACAGGCTCCAGGTACCAGCGTGCGCTGTCGTTGCAGGTCCCCAGGGTGGGCTGCGCGCTGCCGTTCGGGACAGCGCAGTTGTTCACGTTCGAGCGCAAGCGATACACGGCGGGGCGGTCCACCGCGCGGGCGCGCAGGGTGTCCACGGTCCACTCCGCCGCGGTGCCGCTGCAGCTGCCGAGCACCGCCGTGCTGCTCGACGCGACCAGGCACTGGCCGGTGTCCTCGTGCACAAACCGATACTTGTTCGTACCGACGCCGACAAGGCGCCAGTGCTGATGGTCGGCGCCCGAGTAATCGGCGCCGACCAGCTGCCCGGTGAAGTCGTCGCGGGTCAACGTGCCCCGGTCGGCGCGGGACATCAGTCGCCAGAGCCCGATCTCGAACTCATCGTCGCCGGCGCTCGTCGGTTCGACGCGCAGGCTATGCACATCGAACTCCGTAGTTCCCTGCGTATCCCGCAGCTCCACCGTGTTGGTACCGGCCAGCAGCGTCACCGGGAACGGGCCGAACTCTTTCCCTGTCGGGCGCGGGCTCTCTGTGGCGGTGGTGGTGATGACGGAGATCTGGCTGCCGTTCAACCAGAGGCTCATCGCTCTGGTCTGCGACAGCACGGCGACCTTCACATAGAGGTCCGCGCCGCCGCCCGCGCCGCCGGCCACGCTCCAGGAAAAGCCGGTATTGTCGTTGAGGTCGACGCCCCAGCTTTCATTCGTGCAGTTCGCGCTGCCCGTGCACCCGCTCACGCCGGGCCCGCCGCTGGACGAGCTCGCAGGATAAACAGCCGCTTGAGCCGAGCCCGACGCGCCGATCAACAGAAGCGACGCGATCGCCGTCGAGGAGAATGGAAGATGCTTCAATCTCATGCGCAAAGATCCTTCTGGACAAACAAGAATGAGTTGCGCGAGCACGACGCCGCAAGCAACGTCACATCGCCCTGTCGTGAATTCCCGCTCGATCGCGTGGAACTATCGGAAGAAATTCACAAAAACAGACATCAACAGGCGACGTATGTTCGCCAGCGTTGACGGCGCGTCGATTATGTCGTCAGCGTGCGCTCTGTCAAGCGTACCCAGGAATTTATGGTGATGCAGGCACTCCGCCAACCGCGCATCGAGATGCCCTTGTGATGGCGTCTCGACGCGGGAGAGGTCCTGGATGGCCTTTCTCACAGAGGCTCTTCCAGGTGGCGCCGGCGAGCACCTCGACCTTGCAAAGTTGAATGCCGAGGTGGACGCGTCCGAGGACCCGATCGAGCGCGAGCTGCCCCGCGGGCGCGTCGACGGCGGGGGTAGGCGTTGCTCGACGGGGGCTCAGCCGGGCCGATTGCGCATGAAGTCCGCCACCTCGCCGAAGCGCTGGTCGAGGAAGCCGTACAGCGGCGCCGGCACGCCGAGCTCCGTCATCGCCGCGCGCATGCAGCGCATCCAGGCGTCGCGCATGGCCACGTCGACCGGGACGCGCATGTGGCGCATCCGCAGCCGCGGGTGGCCGTGCGCGGCGATGTAGTGCTGCGGGCCGCCGAGCCAGCCGATCAGGAAGAGCGCGAACCGATCGCGGCTCTCCCGGCACACCTGGCCGGCCTCGTCGCAGACGTGGAGCCGCGCGAGCGCGGGCTCGTCGCGGGCCATGAGGTCGTAGAAGCGCTCCACCAGCCGGCGGACGGCGGGCTCGCCGCCCAGCAGGTCGAACGGGGTCTCGGGCGTGTCGGCCATCGGCAGGCGGTCTAGCGAGCCGCCGCGGCGCCGTCAACGCGGGCCCGGGACGCGGCGGGCGGCCGGTCCCACACGAGAATTGCCATCCGCCATCGTCTGCGTCATGGGAGATCGGTTTCAACGCAAAGGCGCCAAGGCGCGAAGGCGCAAGAAAGCTCAAATTCATGCATTTTTGCGTCTTTGCGCCTTGGCGCCTTTGCGTTGAAGCTGATCTCCGCTCGCGAGGCAGAGCCCTGGCAGGATTGAGCCCGTGGATCTCCTCGCAGGTGAGCGGCCGCTGGTCCTCGGGGGAGCGGGCGGGGATGCGCTGGAGGGGGGTCGGAGATTTCCGTCAGACACCATCGCAACGAGAAAGGGTCGACCGTTCCCCCAATGCGTTGATCAGTGCGGGCTCTCCCCCGCGGGCGCATACCCGAGCTTCTTGATCCCGAGCGCCTTCAGCTTGTGCACCAGGGTCCGCAGCGGGATCCCCAGCGCCCGCGCCGCCTCCGTCTGGTTCCAGCCCGCCTTGCGCAGCGCCGCGACGATGACCTCGGCCTCGTGGCGCAGGAGGCGCGCCTTGAGGCCGTCCGCGCCCTCGGACATCTCGGCGCCAACCTCCTCGCCCTCGCGCGCGGGCTCGTCTGCGGGCGGCGCCGGGGCGATCTGCGCCGCGCGCACGCGCTCGGGCAGGTCGTGCTCGGAGATCCACTCGCCCTCGGCGATGACGACGGCGCGCTCGATCGCGTTGCGCAGCTCCCGCGCGTTCCCGGGCCACGTGTAGCTCTTGAGCAGCGCGAGCGCCCCGGGCGCGATGCCGCGGATCGCCGTGGCGTTCGCGTCGTTCGCCTGACGCAGGAACCGGAGCGCGAACGCCTCGACCTCCTCGGGGCGCGCCCGGAGCGGCGGGAGCGTCAGCGTGATCGTGTTCAGCCGGTAGAGCAGATCGAGGCGAAAGCCGCCGCTCGCGCACATCCCCTCGAGATCGCGGTGGGTCGCCGCGATCACGCGCACGTCGACCTCGATCTCCCGGACCGACCCCACCCGCGTCACCCGCCGCGTCTCCAGCGCGCGCAGGAGCGCCGCCTGCGCCGCGGGCGGCAGCTCGCCGACCTCGTCGAGGAACACCGTCCCTCCGTCGGCCTCCTCGAACACGCCCCGCTGCTGCTGGCTCGCGCCGGTGAACGCGCCGCGCTCATGCCCGAAGAGCGTGCTCTCGACGAGCTGCTCGGGGATGGCCCCGCAGTTGACGGTCACCATCTTTCGCGCGCTGCGCGGGCCCTGCTTGTGGATCGCCCGCGCGACGACCTCCTTCCCCGTCCCCGTCTCGCCCAGCAGGAGGACCGGGACGGGCGATCGAGAGATCCGCGCCACGACCTCGAAGATGCGGCGCATCGCGGGGCTCTCGGCGACGTACTCGTCCCCCGGCTCGCCGCTGCCGGCAGCGCCGCTGCACTGGCAGGCCCCGGCCTGCGCCACCTGCACCGGCTGATCGCACGTCAGGCCGCGCGTCGCCCGGAAGCAGAGCTCGAGCAGCTTCTCCGCCGACGTCGCCGCGTCGGGGAAGGAGGCGATGCCGGCGAGCAAGGCGGGCTCTCCCGTCGCGGAGGGCGCCGTGAGCGCGCGGGCGAGCGCCAGCGCGGCCTCGGGGCGCGCCTCGGGCAGCAAGATCGCGAGCGTGTCCGGGCTGTAGAGCCCGATCCGGTCCACCGGCCGGAGCAGCGCCCTGACGCGGGGGTAGAACCGGCTCACGTGCGCCCCGGCGGTCCGCTCGGCGCGGACCATCACGACGGCGAAGGTGCGGCCGAAATGCCGGGCGCGCACCACCTCGTCCTCGAGGACGACGCGGAACCGCTCGTGGCTCAGGAGGACGGTCTGAACGCCCTCCTCCGACGAGCACGCGCGGACGGAGACGAGCAGGTTGCCCAGCATGACGTCGTCTCCCGGCCTCACCTCCGCGCGGGCGACCCGCGATCCGCTCACCCAGGTGCCGTTGGTGGACTGCAGGTCTTCGACCGTGAGCAGCCCGTTCGACAGCGTGAAGCGGGCGTGCTCGCGCGACAGGCTGCTGTCCTGGATGCGCACCTGCGAGGGGGGCGCGCGGCCGACCACGACAGGGACTCCGGGGCTCAGCAGCACGCGCTCCACGCCCTCGCGGTGGTAGATCAGGAGTGTGACCTGGCCCCCTGCCGGCTGAGGCCGCCAGATCGCGTCGATGCAGCTGTCGCCCTGGAGCGCGATGGTCGTGTCGGTGTTGCCGTCACGAGGCAAATCCATGTTCCCTCCCCCGGGAGGATCGTGCCACACGGGAGGCCACGCTCCAAGGCACGTCCGGGAGGGCGCCGCAGAAGCCATGAAGGACGGGCTGGCCGACTCGCTCGCGTCAGGTCGCATCGGTCGCATCAGGCCGCATCTCAGGCCGCATCAGGCGGCGCGCGCCGGGCTCGCCTGACTGGCATGCTCCGGATCGAGCGGGAGCTCGACGGTGAACGTCGCGCCGCAGCCCGGCGAGCTCTCCACGCCGAGGGAGCCGCCGTGCGCGCGCGCGATCTCGCGCGCGAGATAGAGGCCGAGCCCGAGTCCGCCGTAGTGCTCCACGTCGCCGATGCGCTCGAAGCACGCGAAGATGCGCTCCTGATCCTCCTCCGCGATGCCCTTGCCGTGATCGCGGACGACGAGCCGCGCTCCGCCGGGGCAGGCCTTCACCTGGAGGACGATCTGCCGGCCCTCGCCGAAGACGACGGCGTTCTTGACGAGGTGGAACACGAGGCGGCCGATCTGCTCGCGATCCCAGCGGCCGACAACGCCCTCCGGCGCGTCGACAAGGATGGCGGAGGACGGGGCGCAGATCTCCACCGCGAGCCCGGCGACCACCTCCCAGACGAGCGCCCCGAGATCGACGCTCCGGCGCTCGGGCGCGAGCTGGCCCGACCGGAGCCTGATCGCCTGGAGCATGTCATCGCAGAGCCGGGTGAGCCGGTTGACCTGCCGGCCGACGATATCCAGAGAGGCGCCCCACGCCGGCGACTCCTCCGCATGCGGCTCGCTCGTCCTCTCCATCTCCTGCATCGGCTGCGTCGTCTGCGTTCTTTGCGTCGCCTGCGTCGTCTGCATTCTTTGCATTCTTTGCATCCTCTGCACCTGCAGCCGGAGCGAGGTCAGCGGCGTCAAGAGCTCGTGCGACGCGAGCGTGAGGAATTCGTCCCGGAGACCGTCCCCTCCGTCGTGCTCGGGGGCGCGAGAAGGCCGTCGTTCGTCGAGCGTTCCAGCGAGCTGAGCGTTCAAGGCGGGCATGTCCGGAATCCCCTGGAGAATGGATGGTCGTTCGGGTTTGCGTTTGCGTTTGCGTTTGCGTTTGCGTTCGCGTTCGCGCTCGCCCGAAGCATCGGCGGTGCCACGCTCCCGCGCTGGCGCCGCGGCGCCCTTCACGCTGGATCCCGCGCCGGATCCGGGCTGACGAGGGCGGGTGTGCCGCAGCGCGCGACGATCGTTTGCTCAGGTACGCAAGGATCGCGATCCGGCGTCCGTGCGCGACACAGCCTCGCCCGGGCGCACGCCGATGCGGGGCCGCCCCGCCGCGAAGATCCGGGCGGCCGCCGACGTGCGCTGGCGGCTCGCCTCCGCAGGACGATGAGCAGGGGCCACTTTATGAAGTGAGGGGCAGCGAGATCGGCGGCCGGAGCATCCGACCGGCCATGGGGTCGAGCTGTCCAGGCACGGGCGCTGGACGAGCTCGACAGCCGCCGTCGTCGCGATGCTCTCGATTGGGCCTTTCGCCCGGAGCGCCCGCGGGGAGGCGGCCGCGACGGGAGGGGCTGCGATGAACCGGGAGACTCTCGCTCCAGGGATGGTATTCCAGAGCCGCTACGAGCTCCTCTCTCTGCTCCGAGAGAGCAGCCTCGGCGTCGTCTACGCGGGGCGGCACATCGCCACCGGGCGGCCGATCGTCCTCAAGATCTTCCGCCTCGCTCGGGACGGAGATCCCGCGGACCCGGCCGGGGCCGGCCGCGCCCGCTTTCTCCGCTTCCAGGAGGAGATGCGCTGTTGCGCGCGGCTCCATCATCCCAACATCGCGCGGCTCGTCGACTGGGGGCAGACGGACGAGGGAGCGCTCTACGCCGTCTCCGAGCTCGTGCCAGGGCAGAGCCTGGCCGAGGTGCTCTCGCAGCAAGGCGCGCTCGCCCCGCAGGAGGCGCGGCACCTCATGCGGCAGGTCCTCGACGCGCTCGCCTGCGCGCACCGGCAGGGCATCGTCCACGGGGCGCTCCGGCCGAGCCACGTGATCGTCGTGCCCTCGGAGGCGCGCCGCGACGCGCGGGTGCTCGACCTCGGCCTCGCCTCGGGCGCGCGCGGCGGCAGCGCCGGCGCGGCCGCCTCGGGCACCGAGGCCCTGGGCCTGCTCTACGCGGCGCCGGAGCAGCTCCGAGGGCTCCCGCCGACGGCGCGCTCGGATCTGTACGCCTGGGGGCTCGTGTACCTCGAGTGCCTCACGGGCAGGCGCGCGGGCCGGGAGAGCCCGCTCGACGGCGCGCCCCTCCAGCGGGAGAGCCGCGGGCCGGTGGTCCGGATCCCCCGCGCGCTCCTCGGGCACCCGCTCGGCGCGATCTTGCGGCAGGCGACCATCGAGGACGTCGACGCGCGGATCGCGACGGCCGACGACCTGCTGCGCGAGCTCGACGCCAGCGAGCCGGGCGGGATCCGCCGGGCAGACCTCATCGAGCTCGGCGCGCCGAGCGCCCTGGAGAGGGGCGCCGAGAGGAGCGCGGGGATCAACGCCGGACTCGACGCCGACGTGAGCGCGGGGATCGGCGCCCAGCGGGGCGAGATCCGGAGCGCCGGGGCTCCGGCGCGGCCGCAGCCGGAGCCGTCCCTGGAGGGCGCGCGCCCCGAGGACGTGGAGACGCCGCAGATACGAGGGGCGCCGGAGATGCGAGCGCCCCCGCCCGCCCCGGAGGAGGCGCCGACGACGCCGGCGGAGCCCGTCGCGGTCTACACGCCCCCGGACGTCGGCGACACCATCAAGCAGTACGAGATCATCCGCAAGCTGGGCCAGGGGGGCATGGGCATCGTGTTCCTGGCCCGCGACACGAGGCTCGGCCGCCTCGTCGCCATCAAGCTCCTGCGCGAGCACAGCGGGCAAGGGATCGGGCGCTTCCTGGCCGAGGCCCGGGCCACGGCGCGCTGCAGGCACGAGAACATCGTGGTCATCCACGAGGTGGACCAGATCCACGGGCACCCCTACCTCGTGCTCGAGTACGTCAAGGGCCGCACGCTGCGCGAATGGATGGCCCAGCGCGAGCACCCCAGCGCGCCCGGCCTGCCGCCCGTGCACACCCCGCCCGGCCCGGTCGCGCCCAGCCTCGCCGTCGAGCTCATGATCCCCGTCGTCCGCGCGCTGATCTGCGCGCACGATCTCGGGATCGTGCACCGCGATCTCAAGCCGGAGAACATCCTCCTCGACGACGCCGGGTGCATCAAGGTGCTCGACTTCGGCATCGCCAAGCAGGTCGAGGCCGACGTTGTCTCGATGTTCACGGGCGTGCGGATGGCGCTCGCCGGGGGCGCCTACCAGAGCGGGCAGAGCGCGATCCTCGGCACGCCCCGGTACATGTCGCCCGAGCAGCTCCGGGGCTGGGACATCGACGCGCGCACCGATCTCTGGGCCGTGGGCATCGTGCTCCACGAGCTCGTCACGGGGGCGCACCCGCTGGACCCGTTCTCGGCAGGCCGGCTCGTCGAGATCATGAACCTCGACGTCCCCATGCCCTCCGCCAGCGAGCGGCGCGCGGACGTGGGCGCGCTCGACGCCCTCATCGACCGCTGCCTGAAGAAGCGCAACGCCGAGCGCATCGGCTCGGCCCGGGAGCTGCTCGCCGCGCTCGAGGCGCTCCTGCCCGGCCGCAAGGCGCTCGATCTGGGCGAGGACGAGAGCCCCTTCGCCGGGCTCTCCGCGTTCCAGGAGGCGGACGCCCCGCGATTCTTCGGCCGCGATCGCGAGGCCGCCGCGCTGGTGACGCGGCTGCGCAACCAGCAGCTCGTGGCCGTCGCCGGGCCCTCGGGGGCGGGCAAGTCGTCGTTCGTGCGCGCGGGCGTGATCCCGGCGCTCAAGCGCTCGGGCAACCGCTGGGAGGCGTTCATCCTGCGCCCCGGGCCCCGCCCGCTCTCCGCGATCGTCGACGTGCTGGTGCAGGTCGCCGAGGCGGAGCCCGCCGGCGCGACGGGCTCGCCCGAGATCCGCGATCACGACGAGCTCGTCGCCACGCTGCGCGCCCAGCCGGGCTACCTGGGCGCCCGGCTGCGGGCGCGCTGCCGCCGCGAGGGGAAGCGGCACCGCATCCTGCTCTTCGTCGACCAGTTCGAGGAGCTCTACACGCTCGGCGCCGCGCCGGAGGACCGGGCGGCGTTCGTCGCCTGCCTGCAAGGCGCCGCCGACGACGCCTCGTCGACCCTGCGCGCCGTGCTCGCCATCCGCTCGGACTTCCTCGATCGCATCGCCGACGACCACCACTTCGTGACGGAGGTGACCCGCGGGCTCACGTTCCTGCCGCCGATGGGGCGCGACGGCCTGCGCGAGGCGCTGACGAGGCCGATCGAGGCGGCCGGCCACAGGTTCGAGACCGAGGCGATGATCGATCACATGCTGGACACGCTCGAGGGCACGCGGAGCCCGCTGCCGCTCCTGCAGTTCACGGCCGCGAAGCTGTGGGAGGCGCGGGATCGCGAGCGCCGGGTGCTGACGCGGGACAGCTACGAGCAGCTCGGCGGCGTGGCCGGCGCCCTGTCCGCCCACGCGGACGCGGTGCTCTCCGCGCTGCCGCTCGGCGAGCAGCGGCTGGCCAGGGCCGTGCTCCTGCGCCTGGTGACGCCCGAGCGCACGCGCGCGGTCGTGCGCATGGAGGAGCTCCGCGACCTCGCGCGGGACGGCCAGGGCGAGGCCTCGCAGGCGATCGCGCTGGTGGTCCAGCACCTCGCCGGCGCGCGGCTGCTGCTCATCGAGACGGGCGACGAGCGCGAGGGCGCGACCGTGGAGCTCGTCCACGAGTCGCTGATCAGCCGGTGGACGAAGCTCGGCCAGTGGCTCGCCGAGAGCGAGCAGGACGCGGAGCTCCTGGCCCGGCTGCGCGCCGCGGCCCAGCAGTGGGAGGCGAGCGGCCGCGCCGAGGGGCTGCTCTGGCGCGACCGCGCCGCGGAGGACGCCCGCACCTGGTACAGGCGCCGCCGCGAGGAGCAGGGCGCCGAGTGGCGCGCCGGGCTCGGCAGCCGCGAGGAGGACTACCTCCTGGCCGTCGTGGACCACTGCGAGCGGGCGCGCCGCCTGCGCCGCCGGCTCACCACCGGGGTGATCGCCGCGCTCGCCGCGATCGCGGTCACGGTCTCGTACCTGGCGGTCCGCGCCGACCAGCAGGCCACGCGCGCCGATCGGGAGGCGGGGCGGGCGCAAACCGAGGCCCTGCGCGCGCGCAACGCCACCCGCGTGGCGGCGGCGCGCGAGCTGCAGGCCGACCCCACGAGCGTGCTCGCGATCCTGCGCGAGGTCGAGCCGAGCGACGTGCCGCGCGGGTGGGCCGTCCTCGCGCGGTGGGCGCTGTACAGCAGGATCTCGCGCGCGGTGCTCGTCCACCCGGACGGCGTGATGGACGCGGACTACAGCCCTGACGGCAGGCGCATCGTCACCGCGTCGTGGGACAAGACCGCGCGCGTGTGGAGCGCCGACGGCATCGGTGAGCCGCTCGTCCTTCGCGGTCACGAGGATCGGGTCCAGTCGGCGGCGTTCAGCCCCGACGGCCAGCGCGTCGTCACCGCGTCCTGGGACAGGACCGCGCGCGTGTGGAGCGCCGACGGCGCCGGCGAGCCCCTCGTCCTCCGCGGTCACGAGGACTGGGTCTACGCGGCGGCGTTCAGCCCCGATGGCCAGCGCATCGTCACCGCGTCGGCCGACAGGACCGCGCGCGTGTGGAGCGCCGACGGCGCCGGCGAGCCCATCGTCCTCCGCGGTCACACGGATCAGATCTACGATGCGGCGTTCAGCCCCGACGGCAAGCGCATCGTCACCGCGTCCTGGGACCGGACCGCGCGGGTGTGGAACGCCGACGGCACCGGCGAGCCCCTGGTCCTCCGCGGCCACGACGATCGCGTCTATTCCGCGGCGTTCAGCCCCGATGGCCAGCGCATCGTCACCGCGTCCTGGGACAGGACCGTCCGGGTGTGGAACGCCGACGGCACCGGCGAGCCCCTGGTCCTCCGCGGCCACGACGATCGGGTCTTCTCCGCCGCGTTCAGCCCCGACAACGAGCGCATCGCCACCGGGTCGCAGGACGAGACGGTGCGGCTGTGGAACGCCGACGGCTCGGGTGAGCCCGTCGTCCTCCGCGGTCACGACGATCAGGTCTATTCCGTGGCGTTCAGCCCTGACGGCCACCACGTCGTCACCGCGTCGCACGACAGGGCCGCGCGGGTGTGGAACGCCGACGACGCGGGCGAGCCCATCGTGCTTCGCGGTCACAACGATCGCATCTACGGGGTGGCGTTCAGCCCCGACGGCCGGCGCGTCGCCTCGGCGTCGCTGGACCGGACCGTGCGCGTGTGGAACGCCGACGGCACCGGCGAGCCCATCGTCCTTCGCGGTCACGAGGACGAGGTCAACTCGGTCGCCTTCAGCCCCGATGGCAAGCGCATCGCCAGCGGGTCGGCCGACAAGACCGTCCGCGTGTGGAACGCCGACGGCACCGGCGAGCCCCTGGTCCTCCGCGGCAGCGAGGATCAGGTCTACTCTGCGGTGTTCAGCCCTGATGGCCAGCGCATCGCGGTCGCGTCGTGGGACAGGACAGTGCGGGTGTGGAACGCCGACGGCACCGGCGCGCCCCTGGTCCTCCGCGGTCACGAGGATCGGGTCTACTCCGTGGCGTTCAGCCCCGACGGCAAGCGCATCCTCTCCGGGTCATCGGACAGCACCGCCCGCATGTGGCGCGCCGACGGCGCGGGCAAGCCGACCGTCTTTCGTGGTCACGACGGCGCGATCAA
This sequence comes from Sorangium sp. So ce406, assembly GCF_051474675.1. NCBI lineage: Bacteria > Pseudomonadati > Myxococcota > Polyangiales > Polyangiaceae > Sorangium > Sorangium sp. So ce406. The sequence continues at coordinate 7,061,257 of NZ_CP150340.1, forward strand.
CGCGGTGGCGTTCAGCCCCGATGGCCGCCGCATCGTCACCGCGTCCTGGGACCGGACCGCGCGGGTGTGGAACGCCGACGGCACGGGCGAGCCCTTCGTCTTTCGCGGTCACGAGCACTGGGTGCTGGGCGTGGCGTTCAGCCCCGACGGCAAGCGCATCGCCACCGGATCGCAGGACAAGACGGTGCGGGTGTGGAACGCCGACGGCACGGGCGAGCCGCTGGTCCTCCGCGCCTCGGATTCGCCGGTCAACGCGGTGGCGTTCAGCCCCGATGGCCACCGCATCGTCACCGCGGCCGACGACAAGGCGGTGCGGGTGTGGACCGATCTCGAGGAGCTCCGCGGCGTCGACGACCCGAAGCTGTGGGCGGCGACCACCTACTGCATGCCCGTCGAGCGGCGGATGGAGCTCCTGCGCGTGCCCGAGGCCGCCGCCAGGGCCAGCCGGGAGGCCTGCCTGCGCCACGTCGAGGCGGCGCGCGAGGCGGCCGCCAGGCCCTGAGGTTGGACGCCCGAGAAGACGAACCACAGAGGCACAGAGGGCACAGAGTTTTTTGTTGTTCCTCTGTGCCCTCTGTGCCTCTGTGGTTCAAATCTCTTCATTCCTGGGTGTTTCAAGCCGATCGGCGCTCCAGCGAGCGCACGATCGCCGTGCTGACGACCTGCTCTTCGTCTGCACGAGTCCTTTATAACGGATGTGAGCGCACACATGCCGCACCACGGCCCGGCGCCCGCCTCGCCTGACGCGGCGCTCCGGAGGAGCCACCCCAGACCTGTCTTCCCTCAGGCCCGAGGATACCCCGGGTCCCGCCGACAAGAGTTGACATCAAAAATGTGAGCGCTCACAATACATGCCCTCCTGAGACATCGGCGAGCGCAAAAACGCGCCTGGAAATTCACATGATCAACAAACCTGCTTCCGCTCGAATCACATTTTTCGCGGCGCTGGTCGCCTCTCACGCCCTCTTGGGGTGCAGTGATGACGATGGTAACGGCACGGGCGCGTCGGGCGACCCTCAAGCCGCGACGAGCGGGGCGTCCGTCTCCAGCAGCGGCGGTGGCATCACGACGGGCGGCAGCACCACGACGGGCGAAGGCAGCGCGTCCACGAGTGGAGCCGGCGGTGAGGGCGGAATGAGCGGCAGCGGTGGTTCGCCAGGGACCGGCGGTGAGGGCGGATCGACGGACGGCAAGGTCCCCCCGGAGCCGAGCGCGGGGTGCAACAAGGCCAATCCGCAGACGGGCAGCGCGCAGAGCCCGCTCACCGTATCGGGTCACCAGTACTACGTGAAGCTGCCGACCGGCTACGATGCCAGCAAGCCGTACCCGGTGATGATCATGTTCAACCCGACGGGGAACCCGATCAGCTGGGCAGAGCAGAACGCGGGCTTCGAGGCGACCGGGCCCAAGGAGGCCTGGATCCGCGTCTACCCTCACCCGGCCAACTCCAACTCTGGCTGGGGGGCGAACGACGTCTCGTTCTTCCAGCCGTTCTACGACCAGATCACGAACAACTTCTGCATCGACAAGGCGCGCGTGTTCGCGGCGGGCGAGAGCTCGGGCGGCGACTTCTCCAGCATCCTCGGCTGCGAGCACGCGGACAAGCTGCGCGCGGTGGGCCCGTGCGCCACCAAGAACGTGTCCCAGTATCCGCTCAACGCCGGCACCCGGGACTGTACCGGACAGGTCACGTCGGTCGTCATTCACGGAGAGCGCGACTCGGTGGTCGGGACGGAGAACGGCCCGAAGACGCGCGACTTCTATACCGCGCTGAACCACTGCGGGACGAGCACGACGCCGGTCGAAGGCTACACGGACAACCTCTCGAACTGCGTCATGTACGAGGGCTGTGACGAGGGCTATCCGGTCTACTGGTGCGAGCACGGAGACCCGAACTACAGCAACACGAACCACGGCTGGCCCGGGTTCGCGCCCAAGTTCCTCTGGAGCCTGTTCTCGACCTACTGAGGATCGTGACGGCCCCGGCGGCGGCCGACGCATGCCTGCGTCGGCCGCCGGGGGCGCATGGCGGGGCGACCGGCGCGGGGGCTACGGGCGGTCGAAGAAGTCGAAGACGTCGGGCAGCACGAGCGGAACCATCCCTGCATGGTCCGCATCGACTTCCTTGTAGGTGATCGCGTAACCGCCAGCCATCATCCAGTCGCGCAGCGCCCGGCTGCCCGTCAGGGAAGGCGTGCCGACGGTCCCCTCCGTCACGAAGATGGGCATGTCGCGCAGCCGGTCCCAGGGATAAACCGACTCCTGGACGAAGGGGCCGGACATGGGGGCCAGAGCCTCCCAGTAGTCGGAGTACTTGGCGCCGATGTACCAGGTGCCGGCGCTCCCCATCGAGTGTCCGGTGAGGAACATCGCGCTGCGATCGACCGGGTACTCGTTCAGCACCAGCTCCAGGACGTTGATGACGTCCTTCTCGCTGAGCTCCTGATCGCGTTCGCGCTCGGGCGTGCGCATGGCCAGGAGCTTCTCGGCCTCCTCCGGTTGCCCGAACACGGCCGGCAGCCGCAGGTAGGTGCCATACGCGCCGTTGAGGCCGAGCGGCGAGACCAGCAGCACGCCGTGCTGGTCGGCCAGCGTCACCATCTGCTTGTTGTTCTGATCCAGGTACGAGCTCTCGTCGTTCCCGGCGCCGTGCAAGAACATCACGAGGGGTAGCTCCGACGTGCCGTCCCAGCGCTCCGGGACGCAGACGCGGTAAGGAACGTCGGCGCCGGCGGCTGGAAAGCGATAGGTCCTGCGCTGGTCACCTCTGGCGCGCCACGCTGGCGAGCTGGGATCGGCGACGGACGTGGCGAGCTCTCGCGCCTCGAGCACCACGGCGCGCGGATCGAGCTCGGTCCCGAACGAGATGGCCACCGGCGCGAATTCGTCCTGGCCGCCAGTCCCCGTCGAGCCTCCAGCGCCGGCCCCGCCGCCGGCCGCCGTCGTTCCGCCGCTGGGCGTCCCACCCCCGCTGCCCATGGCGCCGCCTCCCTGGCCTCCCGCGCTGGACGAGGCGCCCCCAGCGGACGAGGCGCCAGGATCGGCGCTCGCCGTGCTGGTTCCGCCGCCACCCTGACCGGTGGAGGTGGCGCCCTTGTCGACGTCATCGCTCCCGCAAGCGACGAGCGACAGCGCGCAGCCGATGCAGGCCAGTGACGAAAGTACTCGATATTTCATCATTCTCGCTCCGGGGGACGCGAGAGGCCCGCTCCGGGCGCGCCGCCGGGCGCTCGGACGTCTCCGAGCGCCGCGCGGCGCGCAAGGTCGAGGTCTCTCGCGACGCGTGTAGAAAAAAGGTGCGCGGACACTGTCGACGCGAGGGCGACAGTCTCTGAGCGACGTCGCGCCCGCGTGCTCACGTCACGCCGGGCGCGGCGAGAGATTCACCTATACCACCTCTCGCGGCCGGCGACAGCGCTCAAGCCGACAAGGACCCCTGCTCCGCGGGGCGCGTCGAGGTCACGCCGCGCGGCCAGCGGCGCTCGGGAGCGCGGGCGCCTTCGGCTTCCCGAAGCGCGCCATCGCCTTCGCGGCGAACTCCCGGCCGAGGAAGCGGGAGAGGAACGCGGCGGCCTTGTTCGCGGCGCCGTGGGCGACCGTCGCGCGGCCGGCCACGAAGGCCGCGAGCCCGGCGCTCACCACGTCCTCCGGCCGCGCCCTCCTGCTGGCCCCCGGGACGTCGCCCGAGCGCTGGAAGAACGGCGTATCGGTCGCGCCGGGGCACAGGGCGAGGACGCGCACGCCGCGCGGGCGGTACTCGCCCCAGAGCGCCGCGCTGAAGGAGACGACGAACGCCTTCGTCGCCGCGTAGACCGCGAAGTACGGGATCGGCTGGAAGGCCGCCATCGACGCCACCTGGATGACGCCCCCCTTTCGACGCTCGATCATCGGCATGAACCCGTGCGTGAGCTCGACGAGCGCGCCGACGTTGAGATCGATCTGCTCGCGCTGCGTCGCCAGGGAGAGCTCGTCGAAGGCGCCATACACGCCGAAGCCAGCGTTGTTGACGAGGACGTCGACCTCGAGCCCCCTCGCGGTCACCGCGTCGAGGAGGCGCCGCGCGGCGCCCGGGGCGGCGAGATCTGCGGCGATGACGTGCGCCTCGCCGAGCTCGGAGGCGAGCGCGGCGAGCTTCGCCTCGCTGCGCGCGACCAGGATCAGCGTCGCCCCGCGCCGCGACAGCTCGCGGGCGAACGCCTCGCCGATGCCCATCGAGGCGCCCGTGACGAGCGCCGTCTTTCCCTTGAAATCGAAAGGAGTCATGGCGGAAGGATGGTTTCGGGCGCGCTTCTCGACAATGGGCATCGGCGGTAAGCCGGTTTCCACGAATGCAAAGCGCGATCTCGTGGCGCTCGCCGAGCAGATCGAGCGCGGGCGGCGCGATGTGCTCGTCACGCGCTCACGGCAGCGAATGCCGCTTCAGCGCGGCCCACCCGACCGCGGGGCTTCCCCAGGCCATGCCGCCGCCCTGCGCGGTGCACAGCGTCACCTCCGCGCCGTCCGCGCAGCTCGAGTAGGTCGAGCAACCGTTGCTGTCCTCCGCGCTCGGGGCTCCCGCGCACTGGTTCAGCTCGGCCCACCGCGCGAAGGTGCCGACCGCGCCCAGCAGGGTGATGCTCGCGCCGTTCGGCGCCTGCTGAGGCCCCCCCTCATAGGGAACGAGCACGTCCGCGGTACCCCGGAACGAGATCTCGGTCACCGGCCTCACCGGCTCGCAGGGCTGCTCCGACGCCGCCAGCAGGTCGAAGGCGCTGGGAGCGACTCCGGCAAAGACGTCTGCCGCGTTGCAGGCCAGGTGGTACGCCATCCCGCCGCCGTTGGCGACGCCCACAGCGTAGACTCGCTTGACGTCGACGCACGCCTCCGCCTGGACCTGCTGGACCAGGGCACGCGCGAACCCCACGTCGTCGACGTCGCGCGACGTCGTGCAGCACGGCCCGATGTTCCACGCGCCGTCGATGCCCTGCGGCCACGCGACGATGAACCCTTCCTGCTCGGCGAGCTCGCGGTACCCCGAGGCGTCGGCCTCCGCCGCCGGCGTCCCGCCGAGCGTATGGAAATCGAGCACCAGGGGCATGGGGCTCCCCCCCGTGTAGCTCGCAGGGAGGCGGACGACGTAGCTGCGGGTCGTGTCCCCGACCGTCACCGTGCGGTCGTTGTCGCCGATCGACAGGGTGGTGGCCGGGCAGGCGGTCGCCGTCTCGCCCTCGCCGGGCGCCCGGCAGAAGCCGCCCTGACAGCGGAACGGCGCGCCGAGCGGCTCGCAGTCTGCGTCGCCGCTGCAGGACAGATCGCAGAACGCAGCGCTCTCGGCCGCGGCGCAGGCCGCCTCGGCAGGCCGCTCCGCCACGGCCACGCACGCCGCGCCCGAGGCGAGCGCCGTGCATTCGTCGGCGGCCGAACAGGCGCGCGTGCACACGCCGCAGAGGCAGGCGAGACCTTCCTCGCAGCCGGCGTCGCAGCTCGTGAGGAAATTGGTCTCGCTCCCGGTTTGAGGGGTCAAGCCCCTGCAGGCCGAGGACAGGAGCACCGCGCCCGCCACGCTCGCGATGAGGCACGCCGTCGTAACCACACTAGTCCTCATCGCCGCCTCCGACGTCCTGCTGGATCAAGCACTGTCCAACGTACAGAACCACCTGCGTGTACCTGTCCGGCGTCTCGTGCGCCGCGTTGAACGCTTCGACCTGCTCGCGCAGCTCGACCAGCTGGGCGCGCAGGCGCCCCAGCGTCTCGTAGGCCCGCTGCTCGTACGGATGGCCGGGCCACACGTCGAGGGTATAGGTGCTGCCCCCGACGCGGTCGGCGAGGCCGGGCGCCGAGCGATCCTCGCGCAACCTGCACAGGATGGTCTTCACCATCGCCTGGAAGTGATCGAAGATCGCCGCCTCCCACCCCACCGGCGAGCCCAGCAGCACGTAGAGGCTCGCGGCGCTGTACGTCGCTCCGGCGTCCTCCCCGGTCCGCTCGACTCGCCCCGATTCCACGAGGCGCCTCAGGGCGCAATCGAGCTCCGAGCGCTCGAGGTGCGTCCGCGGGAGCAGCTCGTCGCGCGTGAGCGGGCCTTCTCGATAGATGATCGCCCAGACCAGCTCGTCCACGCCCTCGCCGGAGCGAAGCGCGCGGAGCGCGCCCAGCTCGTCGTCGGACACCGCGCGATACACCACCTGAGCCCCCTGCCCCGCCTGGAAGATCAGGCGGCTCTCGCAGAGGTCGAAGAGCACCCCGCGGAGCAGGACATCGTCCTCGGCGGCGAACGCCCTCAGGATCTCGGCGCGCGGCGTGATCCCCCGGCGGCGGATGTGGTCCAGCACGGCCTCCCAGAGCGAGCGGCCTCGCTCTACCGAGCTCTCCGTGATTCGCCGCACCCGGCGCTGGTAGCTCCGGAGCCCCATGCCAAACATGTCGGCGCCCACCTTGCGGCTGACTCCCTGCCGCTCGAGCTCGGTCACGAGGTCCTGGAACACCTGGTCCGCGAGCTGGGCCAGGGGGGCACGCCAGCCCCCCGAGGTCGCCAGCTGGGCGATGAGGACCGTGGTCTGGCGAACGATGGCGTGAATCAGCTCGACTGTCATGGGGTTCGACGAGAGATCCTCGTAGACCGCCGCAGACTAGCGCGGCACAGGTCAGGGGGGGAGTGACAAACCCGACACCCCTCGGGCGTGAGGGGTCGACGATCGGCAGGGCCGTGCGGGACCCGCACGGTGGTTGTGGCGTGAAGGAAGCCGCTTCCCTACGTGGCGGATCGGTGACCGGCGGCGCCGCAGTCGGCGGAGCCACCGCCAGCGCAGTCGCGGTGGGCGGATGTTCGACAAGCACCGGAGTCGGCGGACGTGTCACCCGTGGAAGCGCGACGGGAGGGGACGCCGTCACCAGCAGCGCGGGCACCTCTCGAGGTCGACGAGGGGGGATGACAGGTTTGTCCAAGGGGGGCGACGACGATCTGGCCGTCTATTCACGCCGGTCGCAGCGGCAATAGAACGCGGACGGTCGGACGCGAGCCGAGAGTCGCCGCAGGTCCCGACCCAAAGCCCCCTAACAGAAGGTGACGACGATGAATTCTCCTGTTCTTTCCTGCCGGTTGGTGGCCCGCTGCGCTCTTGCGATAGCCGCGCTCTGCCTCGGCGCTTGCGGTTCAGAAAGTGCCCCGGTCGACGGTTCCGGGTCGGGAGGCGCCGCGGTCGGAGGGACGACCGGCACCGGCGGCCCCGCGACCGGAGGTTCGGCCAGCGGTGGGACAGGCGCTGGAGGCGCCAGCACGAGCGGCACTACCGGCAGTACGACCGGCAGCGCTACAGGCACCGGCGGAGGTGGCACCGGCGGCGCAGGCGCGGGCGGATCAGCGTCGGCGAGCGCTGCGGGCACCGGCGGAGGTGCCGGAACGGCCGGCGGGGATGACGGCCTGCCTCCGACAGGAGACAACTCTGTCGCGTACACTGGCTGCTCGATGGCCAACAACATTGGCACTGGCTACAAGCGCGTTGGCGGAAGGATCATGTGGAACGCGGACAATTATCAAACCGGCGCCATGGTGGTCCAGAACTGGACGAGCCCCAGCAGCTCTTCCTGGCAGCTCTTCGACCGGAAGATGGAGTCGATCGGAGGGATAGACGTCGTCAAAGCCATCATGGTCCAGATCTGCATCCTGTCCCAGAGGGCGACCGATCAAGAGCTCCGTGACATGGTCAACGCGGCGCGCCAGCACGTCAACCCGGGAACGCACATCTACATCGTGGGTCAGCCGGTCTACAATGAAGGGCACGATTGCTTCATCGCGGGAGCCGGAGGTGCCGATTGGACCGACATGAAGGCGCAAGAGCTGGCCAACGACCCGACCATCAACGAAAACATGAGCTACCTCGGGAAGTTCATCCTCGACAATGACGCGGGCGAGGTCAGCGACGGCTGCCACGCCAGCAGCCCGAAGGGCGAGAACGTGCTGGGAGAGCAGGCAAAGGCCTTCTTCGGGGGCTGATCGGAGCGCAGTCCAGACGAACCCAGCTGCGACGCTCGTCGGCGTCCTGACCGACCTGGAAAGCGTCGTTCGACGACGGCATGTCCGGACAGATCCGTGTGCAGCGTAGCGGTGAGCCCTGCTCCCGGGAGGGAGCAGGAGCTGACCATGGTGGATGAACGATGTTTTCGCTTACCGGTCCTTGCCACACCGCCGGCATCGCACTTCTCGGGCTGCTGATCTCGGCAGGTTGTACCGCGGGCGAGACGATCGCGAAGGACCGAAGCAACGGCCACGCGGACGCCTGGGCTGGAGCGGCGCCAAGTTGCACCGGGCTGCCGGCGACCTGCGGGCCATCGGGGGACGAGGGCTGCTGCAAGAGCTTGCCGGTCCCCGGCGGAACCTTCGCTCGAAGCTACGACGGCGTGGACTACCTGGACCGGAACTACCCGGCGACGGTGAGCGACTTCTACCTCGACAAATACGAGATCACGGTGGGTCGGTTCCGTGCGTTCGTGAACGCAGGCATGGGCACGCAGGCCAGCCCGCCCCGGGATGGTACGGGCGCACATCCGAAGATCCCAGGCTCTGGCTGGAGCTCCGCGTGGGACACCAGGTTGCCCCCGGACACGGCTGCCCTGAAGAACGCCCTGGAATGCTTTGCCCATCGGAGCTGGACGAACACGGCGGGTAGCAACGAAAACAAGGCTATCAACTGCCTGGACTGGTACACGGCGTTCGCTTTCTGTGCATGGGACGGGGGTCGGCTGGCGACCGAAGCGGAGTGGAACTACGCCGCCTCCGGGGGCAGCGAGCACAGGTACTACCCGTGGTCGGAGCCAGCGACCTCCACGACGATCGATGACAGTTACGCGGTCTACTGCGGCGGCACGTGCAGCCTGCAGGACGTCGGATCGAAGTCGCCGAAAGGCGACGGGAAGTGGGGGCAAGCCGACCTGGGCGGGAACGCGTGGGAATGGACGCTGGACTGGGACCCGGTCCAGTACCCGATGCCATGCCATGACTGTGCCGCTGTGGTAGCTGGCTCCTACCGGGCTTTCCGGAGCGGCAGCAACGACGAGCTCGCCCCGACCCTGCGGTCAGCCACCCGCCACGTCTACTACCCCGAGCACCGAGGCAACATCGGGGCGCGTTGCGCCAGAACCCCTTAGTTACGGCTCGGTGCTCATGGCGACGAGCTTCATCCTGCCGTTACAGGTCGGGCACGCGAGCACATCGATCGCGAACGTGCGGCGCAGCGGTGGACGAGAACCGGTACAGCTCTCGCACGGCGGCCGAGCATGAGAGAGAAGTAGCCGGGTTTCAACCTGTTCGGTGTCCTGGCCATCACCTGTGAACGCAACGCCGCCTGCCGTGGCGCCGATCCTCTTTCCGCAAGGGCCAGCGCGGAAGCTGCGGCGGCGCCCTGCGGCAGCGATCGCCGCTGGCGTGCAGAGGAACGGCGTTGCGCCGACGTTCTCCTGGTCAGGACACAATCCGTTCGAGGCGTCCCTGTAGCGGCCTGTGAAGGAGCAACCCATGGCAGTCGCGCAGCAGCATGCGGGTCAGCAGAGCCTGCTCACCGATGATTTTCTCTACTTCGTCCTGAGGCTCCGAAAGTCCCGTATCCGCCAGGTGGCGGACCGCGTGCGGCGCATGTACCCGGACGAGTCACCCGAGCAGCAGGCGCGGCACCTGGTCCGATCGACCGCGGCGATCGCGTTCGCCGCGGGCGGCGTCGTCCATACGCCCGCCATCATCCCCGGGTTCGGCGTCATGTACGAAGGCCTGGGGTTCGTCGCCGGCACATCCATCCTCACCAGGATGCACCTTTACCTGATCCTCGAGATAGCGCTGCTCTTCGGGAAGGACATCGACGAATCCGACCGCGTGAAGGAGATCGCGGCCGTGGTGGCGACCTGCGCTGCCAGCGCCGCCGCTCCGGCGGCTGTCCTCGCGGCGACGATGAACCCGGTCTTCGCCGTGGCGACAGGGGCGCTCGCCGCGACCGCCGCGACCCGGGCGATCGGGGAATCAGCGATCCGCCGCTACAAGCGCTCGACAGCGCCCGAGGCGGCGGCGGCCCCGGCGCCCGCGGTCGGCGGGCGTCAAGACGGCTGATCTCGCCGGGTTGCCCGGCTCCGTGAGCCCTTCCGGGCGGCCGCCGCCAGGCAGAGCACGAGCCCCGCGATCGCGGCCACCGGGCTGTCTCCCGCCGCCGCGCCGGCCACCCGGCACCCGCACCCCTCGTCGTGCGCAGCAGCGTCCCCGCCGCTGCCTTCGCCTTCACCACCGCCCGGGCCGTCGCCGCCAGCGCCGCCAGCGCCGCCAGCGCCGCCGTCGGGCGCCACGTCATCGCTGAGGACGTGCGCCGCGACGCGACGACCTTTCGAGTCTCCCCAGATGCTCTCGTAGACGTCATGGGCGACGAGCGTTCGCCCGGCCCCGTTCGAGGCGACCTGCAGCTTCTCCTCCACCACCGACGGCGTGTCGGTCACCGCGAACGGCGTCGAGACCTCGCCGGTCGTCGAGAGCCGCACGGCGAAGACGTCGCACGCTTCCAGCTCCGCGTCCTCCCGGTACCGCTGCTCGATCCAGGCCACGACGAACCGCTCCCCGTCGAACGCGACCGCCGGCTCGTGCACCACCGCGTCGCTGTCGGTCGTCGGGATATCGGCCTGCGCAAGGAGCTCCCCGTCCCGCCCGACGAGCGCGGCGTGGACCGCCGAGTCCGCGCGCGGTCCGCCCCACACGATCAGGAACCGGCCGCCGCCCTGCGCGACGCGCGGCCGCGTGTTCGGCCCGGCGTTGAAGGAGGACAATGCAGGCAGCCGGGTCGCCGTGTGCCAGCGCAGAAAGCGCGCCTCGAGCCCCCCGCTGTTGGACGCCGTCCAGACGACCATACAGACGCCGCTGTCGCAGGCGATGTCCGGCGCAGAGGGCTCCAGCTCCACGTCGAGCTCGATCGGTCCGGTCACCTTGCCGTTGGCGCGGATCCGCCCGATCTGCACGCCGCCGGCGTCGGAGGGCCCGCGGAAGCGGCTCGCCACCACGATATCGTTGCCGTCCAAGGCGAGGCGCGGAGATTCCGGCGTCGTTTCGTTCCACGCGGAGAGGTCGATCGCGCGGGCCTGACCCGTGGGGTCGAGGAGCGCCCCTTCGAGCGTCTGGTCCTGGATGTACACGACGGCGTGCTGCGCGCCGTCGAACGCGACCGCCGGCTCCCCGACGTTGGCCGCGGTCGCGAGCACCGAGGGCGCGCCCAGGACGACGCCGTCAGGCGCGGTCCAGGCGACGCGGAGCTCCCATCCCAGCTCTCCGTCCGTGCGCCCTTCGCTCCACGCCGCGAGGAAGCCGTCGCCGGAGGGCGCCGCGGCGACGCTGTGCTGATCGCTCGGCACATCCGAGAGCAGGACGTTGCCTTCGAGGCGCGCGCCCCCGGGCGACAGGCGCGCAGCATGGATGTCCGGGTTCCTGTGCAAGGAGGCGCCCTGCGCGTCGGCCCACGCGACGAGGTAGGCCGCGCCGTCGAAGACCGCCGCGACCTCCGCGTCGGGCTCCGGGGTCGTCGACAGGAGCGTCAGCGCGGCGTCGGGCAGCCCGGTATCGCGGTCCACGCGCTTCGCCGACACCCGGTGCTCCCCCACGCCCGTGGCGTCGTCGTGGTGCGAGTACCCCACGACCACGAGGTAGCCGGAGCTGTCCGCCGCGACAGCGAACGGCCCACGCCAGTCCTTGCCCGGCACGAGGGAAGTCCCCGCGGCGTCGAGCACCGTACCCTCCGACGTGACGCGCGCCGCGACCACGCCCGGGGTGCCTTCGCTGGCATCGAGCCACGCGACGAGGCACTCGCCGGGGCGGCACGCGACCGCCGGGCGATCGCGGGGGGAGGGCGAGGAGGAGGGGGAGATGGCGAAGCTCTCGGGATCGAGGGCCACGCCCGTCGGCGTCACGCGCGCGCCGAGGACGCGGGCGTTTTCCGCTCCAGGGGAGTCGCTCCAGACGACGAGGTAGTTGGTCCCGTCGTACGCGACGGCCGGCGGTGTCCCGCCGTGCGTGGTCTCCGCGACGTCGATCGGGGCCTCGTCGAGGAGCGCGCCGTCTCCGCCGACGCGCCGGGCCCACCGGCCGTTCGGCGTGTTCCACACGACGAGGAACGTGGCGCCGTCGGAGCCCACGGCGGCGCTGTCGAGCCGGTCTCCCTCGGCGACGAGGAGGGGCTCCGCGTCGAGCGCGGCGCCGTCGTTGTCGAGCCGCAAGGCCAGCACGCGGTTGTCGCCGCCGTCGGCGGCCTCGACCCAGCTCACGAGGTACCCAGGGCCGCCGGCCGCGACGGCAGGTCTGGCCTGGGGCACGGACCGCGGCGTCACCTCGAACGGCCATGGGTCGACCAGCGCACCGTCGAGGATGCGGCGCCCGAGCACGTTCTGGGGGAAGACGTTCGTCTCTTCCCAGAGCGCGAGGCACCCGCCCGCGCCGCACGCCGCCGCCGGCGCGGTCTGGACGCCGGGCGAGGCGACAGGCGTCGGCTGCCCGAGCTGGAGCTCGTCCGAGACCTCGGTCGCGGCGGCTGAGCGCGGAGCCAGGACCAGGCCCAGGAGGAGCAGCGCGCCCGCGGCGCAGCGCCTCGCGGCGTCCTGCGCTGCGCCGCGCCGCGGGCGGCGCTCGGTCAGGCCAGCCCGCGTCCACCGCGGGACCGCGCGCGTGCGCGACGACAGCGCATGTCGAACAAGGAGGGTATTCAGCATGGGTCTCCGTGCAGGGGGCGCAAGCACGTTGCGCCGGTCGTGGAGCCCATCTTCTCATCAAGCGGCGGACGGACACCGCAGCGGAGCAGGATTTCACGGCTGCGCTCGACGAGCGCGGAGCCAGTTGAGCAGGAGACCTCGGTAGGTGCGGAGGGGCCGCACGAACCTCTGAAGTAGCGGGAGTCATGCCGCGCGAACAGACGGTGACCGCCGAGACGCGGAGAAACGGGCGTACAGTGGAGAGGTAACCGCTGAGCCCAACGGGACACGCTTGCCCGCTAAAGCCAGCCCATCCTCACGGGGCCGCGCGGCGAGAGGCTCCGCGACGAGCACGGATCCAGCGGACGCGCCGGCTCGGTCGAGCGTTGCGCAGGCGGCCAGCGATCACGAAGCTCGGCGCCCGGACGCACGCGCCGGTCGCCAGGCGCGCCCGCGAGGGCTCCTTTGCGACAGAACCTGCTCCGTCGAACACATCCTGTCCTGTCCATCCTGGGCGCCGCGCTGCTCCTCACCGGGGCACGCGTGGCCTGGGCCGAAGAGGCGCAGCGTCCCGTCCTGGCCGCCGCGCCCGCGGTGACGCCTCCGCGTCCGCTCGCCCCGCCCGACGTGGGTTACCCGGAGGGTGCCCGTGGCGACGCCGTGGTCCTCCTCGTCATCACGGTGAGCGCGGACGGCACGGTCCGCTCGGCGAGCGCCAGCGAGGGCCCAGAGCCGTTCGCCTCGGCCGCGATCGCCGCCGCATCGGCCTTCCGCTTCGCGCCGGCGACGCGCGACGGCGCGCCGATCGCGAGCAAGATCCGGCTCGAGATCCGCTTCACCGCGCCCGCATCCCTGCCTCCGGCGCCCGCGCCGGGCGCCGCCGAGCCTCCCCCGCCCCAGGTCGCTCCCGGCGCGGCGCCCCGGCCCGCGCCCGAGCGGCCCACGACGGTCGCGCCGCTCGAGGTCACGGTGCGCGGCGAGGCGAAGGCGCCGCCCGTCACCGGCTTCAGCCGCGCGGAGGTCCGGCTCATCCCCGGCGCGTTCGGCGACCCGTTCCGCGCGGTGGAGGCGCTCCCGGGGGTCACGCCGGTCTTCTCGGGCGCGCCGTACTTCTATGTTCGCGGCGCGCCGCCCGGCAACGTGGGCTACTTCCTCGACGGCGTCCGCGTCCCGCTCCTCTACCACATCGGCTTCGGCCCCTCGGTCGTGAACCCCGCGCTCGTCCAGCGCGTCGACCTCTACCCGGGCGGCTATCCGGCGCGCTACGGCCGTCACACCGGCGGCATCGTCGCCGGCGAGACGAGGCCGCCGCTGCCCGAGGCGCACGGCGAGGGCCCGGGCGCGCGCTTCCGGGCCGGCGCCGGCGTCACGCTCGAGGACACCGACGTGAACCTCCGCAGGACCGATGTCGACGCCACGATCGACGAGATTCTCTCGCCGCGGCTCGACATCACGGCCGGCGGGTTCCTCGACGCGGACCTCGAGGTCACCCCGCGCCTCCAGCTCTCGCCCGGTCTCCGCCTCGACGTCGTGCGCTCCGAGGGCGCGACCTGGGTCTCGATCGAGCCGCGCATCGCGGCCCGACTCACGGTCACCCCCGGCGTCCGCTTCGTCCACGCGCACGGCCTCGCATCACAGCCACCCAGCTTCATCGCGACGTTGCCCGGCCTCCAGCCCTCCATCGACCAGGGTCTCCAGTGGAGCCTGCAGTCGAGCGGCGGGATCGAGGTCGACTTGCCCGAGGACGTGGAGGCCAAGCTCACGCTCTTTCGTAACGCCTTCTTCAACATGACGGACACGCTCGGGACGTCGGACAGGGACAACAACATCCCGGTCTCGCTCGCGCGCCGATCGCTGGGAGCCAGCACCGGGCTCGAGCTCTCGTTGCGCCGCCGGCTGACGCGCCGCCTCGGAGGCTTCCTGGCGTACACGCTGTCCCGGTCCACCCGCGCCTTCGACAGGTACGAGATCCCCTCCACCTCCGATCGCACGCACGTGCTGAACCTCGCGGTCAGCCACGATCTCGGCCGCGGTTACAGGGCGGGCAGCCGCCTCGTCTTTTACACGGGGACACCGACCTTCACCGGGACACCGAGCCAGCTGGTGCCGAACGGCGTCCCTCGGATTCCGGGCGTCCCGATGCACGAGATAGGCAGGTATTCTTCGTTCTTCCGGATCGACGTCCGCGCCGAGAAGCGCTGGTCGATCGGCCGCACGGGCTGGCTCTCGGCGGTGATCGAGGTGCTCAATCCGACGCTGAGCAGAGAGGCGGTCGCCTATGACTGCAGCTCGCCGCTCGGCTGCGAGGTCCAGTGGATGGGCCCGATCACGATCCCGAGCGTCGGGCTGGAGGGCGGGTTCTGACGAGATGCGCCCGGTCCGGCGCAGGGGTGTCCTGCTGCGGGCCCGCTGGTAGAAAGGCGTCTGGACCCCCTACCCACTCGATCGCCGCGAACGGCACGACGGGACAGGCTGCTGCCGTTCGTGGAAGCCCGCGGACTCGTACTCACGGAGACCAGCTCGCGTCCGGAATCTCCGGCGCGTGGCGGCCGGTTACCTGGGTTCTTCCCACGAGGCGTTACAAGCCATGTAACCCAGACGAACATCGCAGTCCCGGGACTCAGACTTACTTCCAGACCCGACCCCACCGCAGACCCCTACCGGTCGGCGCTCTGGCCCAGGGCACGAGATGGAGCTACGCCGTGTTCTCAGTCCGTCAGGTAGCAGGCCTTGAAAATGCCAAAGGCAGGATCGCCGAAGGTTTCGTTATTACAGTCGATGCCATTGGTCGCGGTTCGATAGAACCACTGGTCGCCCGCGCCGTATGCCACCGTATGCGTTCCGATGAACTGGCATCGCTGATGCTCGTCCGCGCACTTCCTCCACGCTGCGAACACATAGGCCGTCCTTTCCATGCTCTCACCGTGGCTCTGGGCCCGTCTGCTCTGGGTGCCCTTGTCCTTTGGAACAGAGGCGAAGAGCGATTCTTGTTTCGAGTCCGAGCGCGGCCCTCCATTCGCGGCGCAGCCGCTCAACATAGAGAGAGGTGCAACTCCACAAATGAGCAACATTACGAATTTTTGCATAAATTCCCCCTGAGCCACAGTGATCTCCATCGGCGATTACGCGAATTCACGTACGTTCAAGCCGGATGATAGTGATTACGATGCACTGTTTGTGCCGCCTGCGTGAGCAAGGCATGCACTTCGCGTTGGGTGATAGACGCTCACCGTCGAGCCCCACATTCACGCGGTGGGGCTCAACCCCCAGCGCTCTTCACCAGCCGAAACCAAGCCGCCGTCGTGACGGCGTGGTGCGGAAGAATAGGCCGCCCCGCGTGCCAGCGTGGTTGGTGGGGAGACCAGCAACTTCGGGGGTGGCCGGCCAGATCCGGTGGACAGCGTCGGGGCTGAGTCGGCGGGCTGAGGAGCGGCGAGGATGGCTGCCAGCCTGTTGGCCGACCCGATCCGAGGAGGTAGCTGCCTCGCGGCGCGCTCGTCGGATCGCTCGTGGCGGGGCTCGGCGCGCTGGCCGCCGTCGCCGATCTGCCGCGACGAGCGAGAGGATCGCCGCAGCGTGCGCCTTCTCTCGTCCCATGGCGAGGCATCGTGCCGGTCCTCGCGCGATTCGTCCATCGCAGCGGGCGCCACCTCTTCGGCGCCTCCTACGGCGGCAACAAGACAAGCATCAGCCCGCTCGGCAGCGACGGCGCAGGGGGCCGGCCCCGCTCTCAGGCGGTGAGGCTCCGCGCCGGGGCGGCCGCGCGCCTGCGCGAGCGTGCCCCGGGCCCCGGTACGGTGTGAGGCTCTCGGACGTTGAGCTTTCTGCCGACGTCGACGATGGCACGGAGCGCGGGCACCAGCTCCTGGCCGAGCGGGGTGAGCTCGTACTCGACCGAGGGCGGCGAGGTGGGCATGACGCGGCGGCTGACCACGCCCTTGGCCTCGAGCTCGCGCAGGCGCGCGCTCAGCACCCGCGCCGAGATCTGCGGGATGTCGACACGCAGCTCGCCGAACCGGCGCGGCTGCCCGCTGAGCGACCAGATGACGTTCGGCGCCCAGGCCCCGCGCAAGAGCGCCATGCACAGCGTCAGCGGGCAGAGGGGCGGCGGGGGGACGCGATTTTTTCGCACCGGCAGTGCCATGGGTAACCCCGAAGATACCCGTTTTTCAGGTATCTGGCACCCAGCTAGTATCCAGGAGTAACTTCGCGCGCTAGCTTGCTGGTGTCGATGGCCCCGGCCCCGAACGATCGGGGCTGGCGCGCCGCGGCCCTCGCCGCAGCGACGGGCTTCGCCGGGGCGCGCGGGGGCCTTCGCCGACCCCCCGCGCCCGTCCGCCCCCCGCCGCGCCGAACGCCCGGGGACGTCGCCGGGGCGGGGTCGTTCGTATCGCACCAACATCACATCATTCGAGGGATGCTTCCATGAAATTGTATTTCTCTCCCGGTGCCTGCTCTCTGTCTCCGCACGTCGTCGCCCGCGAGCTCGGCATCGAGCTGACGCTCGACAAGGTCGACCTCGCGTCCAAGAAGACGTCGTCGGGCCGCGACTTTCTGGCCATCAACCCGAAGGGGTACATCCCCGCGCTCGAGCTCGACGGCGGCGAGGTCTTGACCGAGGGGACGGCCATCGTTCAGTACCTGGCCGACCAGAAGTCCGAAGCGAAGCTCATGCCGCCGCCGGGCACGATGGCTCGCTACCGCGTGCAAGAGATGCTCGGGTACATCAACTCCGAGCTGCACAAGAGCTATAGCGCGCTCTTCAACCCGAAGACCGCGCCCGAGCAGCGGCAAGAGCGCGAAGAGTACCTGCGCAAGCGCTACGGCGTGATCGAGGCGGCGCTCGCGAAGGGGCCCTACCTGTTCGGCGAGCAGTTCACCGTGGCCGACGCCTACCTTTTCACGGTCACCAACTGGTCGAATTTCGTCAAGCTCGACCTGTCGGCCTTCCCCAATTTGCTCGCTTACCAGCGGCGGGTGGCCGCGCGCCCCGCGGTGCAGGGCGCGATGCGGGCCGAGGGGCTTCCGGTCGAGGGCGGCCAGTAAGGGGGCGCCGCGCGGGCGGCCCCCGGCGGCGGGCGCGCGCCGTCGCGCTCCACGCACAAGGGGGGCCGCAGCCCCGGCCAGGCCCGGGCTCACCAGCGCTTCTGGACGTTCGCGATGAACTTGTAGGGATATCCGAGCTCGAACGCGCTCGCGTCGTCGAGCCGCTGCACCTCTTCGGCCGAGAGCTTCACGTCGGCGGCCTTGAGGTTGTCGTCGAGCTGCTCGAGGGAGCGCGCGCCGAAGATGACCGACGTGACCGTCGGTTTGGCGAGCAGCCAGGCGAGGGCGACGGCCGCGGGCGTGGTCTGCTTCTCCTTCGCGATCGCGTTCACCGCGTCGAGCGTCCGCCAGCCGCGGTCGTTGTCGAAGTCGGCGAAGCTCTGCTTCCATTTTTCGAGGCGCACGCCTGGAGGCGGCGGCTGGTTCTTCACGTATTTCCCGGACAGGAAGCCGGAGGCGAGCGGCGACCACGGGAGGACGCCGATGCCGAATTGCTTGCACACCGGGATGTGCTCGCGCTCGAGGTCGCGCACGAGCAAGCTGTATTGCATCTGCAGCGCGACGAACCGATGGAGGTGCTCGGACCTCGAGATCCACTGGCTGTCGGTGAGGCGGTACGCCGCGTAGTTGCTCGCGCCCAGGTAGAGGACCTTGCCCGCTCTCACGAGATCGTCGAGCGCGCGCAGGGTCTCCTCCTCCGGCGTGTCGATGTCTTGCATGTGGATCTGATAGAGATCGATGCGATCCGTCCTGAGGCGCCGCAGGCTGTCTTCCACCGTCCGGACGATGCGATAGCGGGACGCGCCGGTGGAGTTCGGTCCTTCGCCCATGCGGAAACGGAACTTGGTGGCGAGCACCACGCTGTCGCGGCTCTTGGTCTCTGCCATCCACGCGCCCACGACGCGCTCGGACAGCCCGTCCTGGCCGTAGACGTCGGCGGTGTCGATGAAGCCGACGCCCCGCTCGAGCGCCCGGCTCATGATCGCAAACGACGTTTTCTCATCACAGCCGACGTTGTGCATGAACGATTTTTCGTTCGCTTCCCCGAAGGTCATCGCGCCGAGGCAGAGCACGGGGACCTTGAGCCCGCTGGTTCCTAGCGACCGATACTCCATGATGAGCAGTCTCCTCTGGTGGTTGGCGGGCGAGTATAGCGCAGGGACACACGACGTCGACGCACGCGTCGATGCGCCCGGCCTCTGTGCCCGCGAGACCGCGGGTACACCGCCGAGCCGAGGAGGAGGCGAGCGACCGCGTCCAGAGGACGGCTTGCGCTCGCCGCGTTCGCCTCGCGCCGGCGGCGAAGCGCGCCTTCAGCCAGGCGCCGCGGGAGATGCCTACGTGAGGTTCGTGAGCGGCCCGGTGCAGTACGCCGGCCCGCCGAACCTGGTCCGGGTGTCGCCGAACAGGTTCAAGATCGAGACGAGCAGGTTGTTGTGCGGGAGGTTCGGGTACCGGACCCAGCGCCCGGTCCGCAGGCCCCCGCCGCCGCCCGCCAGCAGGAACGGCATGTTCTTCTTCATGTGGGTCGGCGGATCCGAGATCTCGGAGCCGAAGAAGACGACGCTCTCGTCGAGCAGCGAGTGCCCGCCCATGTCGACCTTCTCCATCTCCTGCAAGAGATAGAGGTGCTGCTCCGAGTACCAGGTGTAGATGAGCTCGCACTCGGCCGGCCTGAAGCCGCCCATTTCCTGGTAGAAATGGTGGTTCTCGGTCAGGTTCAGCCACGGCAACGAGTACTTCGCCTCGGTGTCGCTCCACTGCAGGGTGCCGACCGCGGTGATGTCGCAGGCGAGCGCCATCACCAGCATGTCCGTCATCAGCTTGCCCACCTTGGGGATCGCCGCGTCGGTCGAGGTGTCCTTGATCGAGCCGACGTCGTCCGAGTTGAGCCCCGCGCTCGGGTTGTAGTCGGACGTGTCGACCCTCGTCGGGACCCGACAAGCGCTCGTCGCAGCCGGCGTGCTGCTGAGGCTCCGCTCGATCTCACGGATCTTCGTGAGGTGCTGGTCGATCTTCTGCTTGTCGGCCGCGCCGAGCCGCGCGGAGAGGTCGACGTAGCGCCGGTCGAGGAAGTCGAGGATCGATTGCTTCCGCGCGAGGCGACGGGCGGCGTCGTTGCTGGCGCCGGGGTCCAGCGTGCCGAAGAGATCGGTGAAGATCTCCACCGGATCAATGCGCGGCGGGATGGGCCTGTACGGCGCGGTGTCCTCGAAGTTGGCGATGTTCATCGGCGACATCAGGCCGTGGGACTTGCCTGTTGCCCAGCGCACCGCGAGCTGCAGGCTCGCCTTCGCCGTCCGACCGGCGGAGAGCCGGGAGGCGATCACCTGATCGACGGACGGCCCGCTCCCGTAGCCGCCGTTCGAGGAGCCCTCCTGAGCCGTGCCCGTGAGCCAGGCGATGATCCCGCTCTGGTGCTGCTCACCGCGCGCGCTCAACATGTCGAGGCCGTCCACGACGAGCAGCCGGTCCTGCACCGGCGCGAGCGGCGCCAGGATGGGGCCGAGGGTGAAGCTCGTCTCGGTGCCGGTCGGACGCCAGCGGTCGATCAGGGTCCCGCCGGGCGTGTAGACGGCGAGGAAGCGCCGGGCGGGGGCGGGTTGCGCGCGCGCCAGGCGCTCGGTTCCCATGATCTCCAGCCACGGCAGCGCGACGGCGATGGCGCCGGCGCCTCGCAGCATGGCACGTCGGCTCAAGCGGAATTTCGACATACCCCTCTCTCCTGTCAGGCAGCCATGGTGAGGAAACCGTCCGTCTGACCGGCAGCGTGTCCGCGTCGTGGCCAGAGCCATTTCCGACGTCCTCGCTCGGCAGCGAGGAGGCTGGCTCCGCCGTGTCGCCGCGGAGGTCCCGCACGGTGTCGTTGTACTCGAATCGCGTCAGCCGCCGCAGCGGCGCTCTCCCCTGTGCACCGCGCCGCCCTCGCAGACGAGCGAGTCGCCCGAGGTCTTGCTTGGGTCCTCCTCCCCGGCGCCACCATCGCCCACCGTCCGCCTTGCATGCGCTCGCCAGGACGAGCGCGATCCGGCAGAGCAGAGAGCTCCAGCATCGTTCTGGCGAATCAACGGTTTCACCGGTGGCAGTAGCAGATCGCCATCGGATCGGCTCACCGCGAGAGCAGATATTGCCGAAGCGAAGTTTTTCTGTCGCAGCGTGACCCTGTGAATCGGCGGCGCAGCCGCGGGTGCGCTGACATGCCGCGGCGACGTGCCCGGGGCGCGCTCGCTGCGCGTCGACGCCGACGAGCGGCGGGGGTGACCGGGACATAATTTTGCGGATCAGAGGTGAGGACGTCGAGTGACCCTTCTAGCGCCCAGTCGCCGGTCGTCGGGGCGCCTCGCCAGGGAGCTCGAGATGCTCGAGCATGGCGACGATGACCTCGCGCTCGGAGATGTCGGCCACGAGCCTACGCCGGCCGCCACGCGGGCAGGACAACACCTCCTCGAGGTAGACAGGCGGGTTGTCTCTACCACACCAGATGTCACCTCCGCCCTGCAAAACCGATTGACACGCGGCGACGTCGGGAGTACCGCAAGCCCATCATGCCGTCTGTCCACCTGACGCGCCACCTCTTCACCTTCTTTCCGCACCTCGAAGGTCAAACCATCGTCGTCGAGGCGTCGACAGCAGGTGAGGTCGTAGCGGCCCTGGAGAGGCTCGCGCCCGGCATCGGCTTCTACATCTGCGACGAGCGCGGCCGCTTGCGGACGCACGTCAACATCTTCGTCGGCAAGCAGATGATCCGCGACCGTAAGGGGCTCACAGACGCGGTCGCTGCCGACGACGAGGTCCACATCCTGCAAGCGTTGAGCGGAGGTTGAAATGGCAAGCCGTATCCTGCTGGGCACGCGCAAAGGCACGTTTGTCGTCGAGAAACAGAACGGCTCATGGAAGCCGCGCCTCGCCGGCCATGCCGGCGGTGGCGTCAACTATGTCGCGCGGGATCCCTACACGGGCAAGCTCTGGGCGCTG
This sequence comes from Sorangium sp. So ce406, assembly GCF_051474675.1. Classification (NCBI taxonomy): domain Bacteria; kingdom Pseudomonadati; phylum Myxococcota; order Polyangiales; family Polyangiaceae; genus Sorangium; species Sorangium sp. So ce406. Next base: position 7,082,956 of record NZ_CP150340.1, read on the forward strand.
CTCGGCTTCGGCCACTGGGGAGCCAAGCTGTCCGTCTCCACGGACGATGGCGTGACCTGGACTGACAACCCCACCCAGATCAAGTATCCCGAGGGCGCTCGCTACATCGGCCAGGACATGTACGAAGACGCAGGCAGCGACTTCGGCGTCGGCATCAAGATCGTCACGCGCCCGGCCACGGTGCAGAAGCTCTGGATCATCGGCTTCGGCCCCGGCGGCGCGGTCTACGTGGGCACCATCCCTGGTGGCTTGTTCGTCAGCCGCGACGGCGGCGGCTCCTTCGAGCTCAACCGGCCGCTCTGGAACCACGAATCACGCGGCGGCGACCTCTTCACCGGCGAGGGCAAGGGCGAGACGAAATGGTTCGGCACGCCGGCCTCCGAGGGGGGCGAGTTCGCCCCGGGCATCCACTCCATCGTGGTGGACCCGCGCAACCCGAAGCGCATGCTCGTGGCCGTGTCCACGGCCGGCGTCATCGAGACAGAGGACGGCGGAGAGACCTGGCGACCGCGCAACAAGGGCATGCGGCTCGATCACACGCCCGAGCCAGACGCCGAGTGGGGCCACGACACGCATTACATCGAGCAATGCGAGGGCGATCCCGACCATATCTGGCAGCAGAACCACGTCGGTATCTACTACAGCAGCGACGGCGCAAGGAGCTGGCGCAAGGTGAGCCGCCCGGAACAAGGCGTGCATTTCGGCTTCCCCATCACCGCGGACGCGAAGGACGGGCGCACGGCGTGGGTCGTGCCCGGCAAGTCGGACATGCAGCGGATGACCGTCGACGGCGCGCTCTTCGTGGCTCGCACGACGGACGGCGGTGAGACCTGGCAGCAGCTCCGCCGCGGTTTGCCCCAGGAGCAAGCCTACGACGTCATCTACCGCCACGCGCTCGCCAACAAAGAGGGCGCTGTGGCGTTCGGGACCACCACGGGCAACCTCTACGTGAGCGATGACGGCGGAGAGGGGTGGACGGCCGTCGCCAACAACCTGCCGCCCATCTACTCAGTACGCTTCGCTTGACAGGTTGATGGCTCGGGCGAAGCGGTACGCAATCGCCCCTCACCTGGCCTCTCCCCGCCGGGAAAGGGACGTCGGCGCAACTCGGTAGAGTTCGCTGCGGCAGGGTTCAACGGACGATCACGCGCACGGGAGAGCCGGGCATACCCTGCAGCCCCACCCGCACCGGCTTCCTGGACACGAGCTCGAAGCTGTAGCGCCGCAGCAGCGTGCCCAGGACCAGCTTCATCTCGTACAGCGCAAAGGCGGCCCCGATGCAGCGCCGATTCCCGCCGCCAAACGGCAGGAATTCGAAGGGGGAATAGGTTCGCTCCAGGAATCGCTCGGGACGAAACACCTCCGGCTCCGGAAATACCGCGGGATTGTGGTGGGCCCAGATGATCTGCGCGAACACGCCTGCTCCGGCCGGCAACTCGTAGCCCGCGATCTGCATCGGCGCATTCAGCTTGCGTCCCACCCCCGGGCTGGGCGGGCGCAGGCGCAGCGTTTCGTTACACACCGCTTCCAGATACGGCGCCTTGGCCAGCGCCTCGGGCTCCGGATCCGCGCCCAGCGCCGTCAGCTCGTCCTGCAGCCGGCGCAACACGGCGGGCGCGTGTCCGAGAAAATAGAGCACCCAGGTGAGCGCGCCCGCGGTCGTGCTGTGCCCCGCGAAGAGCAGCGTGTGCAGCTGCTCGAAGATCTGCTGGTCGTTGAGCGCCGTCCCGTCTTCCTGGCGGGCTTCCAGGAGCAGACTCAGGATATCGGTGCGCTCGGCGGGGTCGGCGCGGCGGCGGGCGAGCTCCGGATCGAGGAAGCTGCGCAGGTCGCGGGTCGCGCGCTGCCTGCGCGCCCACGGGCCGATGCCCCGGAACTCCCGGCGCAGCCAGGGAATCACGAGGGTGATGGTCAGGCCGAAGGAGAAGCTCTTGCGCAGCTCCTCGAGCAGCTTCTCGAGGCGCGCCGCTTCCGCCGGTGCAGTGACTCCGAACACGAGGTGGACGATCGTCTGCAGCGAGATCGCGTGCATGAGATCCTGCGCCACCAGCTGCTGGCCCGGCTTGAGGTCCCGGGAGTGCTGCAGGGCCAGGTCGCAGATCTGCTTCCCATACAGGCGCATGCGCTGCCCGTGAAACGGCGGCATGAGCAGCTTGCGCATGGCCGTGTGCCGCGCGCCCGAGAGCGCGAACAGCGACGACTCTCCCATCGCCGCGGTGAAGCTCTCGCCCAGCATCTGGTCGAGGTTTTCCGGCGGCACCGCGAACACGGAGCGTAGCCCCTCCACGCTGCCGGTGGCCAGCACCGGTTTGCCGTTCATCTTCGGGCACGACATCGGATCGCCGTAGCGCTCCCGCATGCGCAGCGTGTAGCCGATCGGGTCGAGCATCCCCTGAATGTTCACCAGGATGTTGTTGGTGGGGCCTCTGGGCAAAGTGGTCATGGATCTCGTCCCTTCGATTGTATTGCCAGCTCAGGATCTATAAATTGGCATCGTTGCAGGGGGATAGGACAGCCATACTGCTTCGCAGATGTCAAGGATTTACGGCTTGTCCCCTTCGAGCTGACGTGATCGATTCCATCCGATCCGAGGCCGGAGAGCCATGCGGGCAACGGCTGGGTCGGGTCCCGCTGCGCTGGCACGCTGGCACGCTGGCACGCTGGCACGCTGGCACCGGCAGAGGAGCGGCCCGCCTGCTCCTCGTCGTTCCGCCTGGCGCTCACATGGTTCGAGGGGCAGCTGCGCTCGACGACGAGCCCCTATGCCCTCCCGCAGCCTCATCGGGGCGTCGGCGCTTCGTCGGCCGCCCGGTGCATCAGGCCGGCCGGGTGGTGCGGTTCTTGCCCCGCAAGAGGCCCGGAAAACCGAGCGCCGACGCTCACCCAACGACAGGAAACGTATGCTGTCCATGCAGCGGATCACGAAGACCTTTCTTTATGGCCTGTTCGCGCTCGTCTCCGCCCCAGCCGGGGCGGCAGCGTCCACGGGCAGCTCCGGCTCCAGCGCTGTCTGGGGCTATCACCCTTCGGCGGTCGAGAGCACCGAGGACCCGTCTTTCTGCGGCCTCGATGCACCGTACGACGTGCAACCGTTCACGATAGACGATGACAGCAACGATCCCTGCCCCACGGCTGCCCCGAATCCGCCGCCGCTCTGCAAGGGACCTTTTTGCCTCCCCGGCAATGTCTGCTTGGGAAACGAAGAGCTGCATGAGACTTCGAACGGGTGCACGAATGGAGGCTGCTGTCTACCAGGGTCCGTCGTGGATGGCGTGGTCGATGTCCTGCCCTACCTGACGCGACCGGTAGGAGCGGACTTCTCCGCCAATCCCGCCGTTGATCAACGCGACGACGTCGATGACAGCCCGGCCATCTCGAAGGCGATCGAATGCGCAGCGTCGCAGCCGACGACCAGGCGCACCGTGTACTTTCCTGCCGGGCGTTACGTGCTGCGCACGCCGCTGAGACCTGAGCACAGCAATATGACCCTGGAGGGGCCGGAGCTGTCTCCGGACGCCGTCCCTGGCGATCCCGGGACCGCGACCCTGGTGGCCGTCCCCTGCAATCCGGAGCAGTTTCCCGGGGCGATCCAGATCAACAAACTGGGTGTCTCGGGGATCTGGATCCGCAATTTCCAGATCGCGCTCACGGATGGCCCCTGGATCCAGGCCAACAGCGGCATCCGGGTCAACAGCTGCTCGAATTGCGAGGTGGAGAACATCATCATGCGGTACGCTCCCTCCCCCGCTCAGCTGCCTCAGTGCAAGCCACCCAACCTGGATGGCATCACCTTCGGCCTGGGGTCCTGGGGCGCGATCCGGAACGTGATCGTGGACGGCGTACCGAAGGGCGGCATCTACCTGTCCACGGTCACCGGCGACCAGCCCATGCCCCACACCGACGTGGAGAACTGCGAGATCAGAAACATCAACGGCCCCGTCGGGGCATCCGGGATCAAGATCATCACCTCCAACGTGACCGTGCGGAACTGCGAGGTTCACCATAGCCTGATTCATCCTCGCAATGGTGGTGCAGCGTATGGTGGGCACGGGCTGTGGATTGCCGCACAGGACTCGAATCCTAGCACCAAGCCTATCGATGTCTTGGTCCAGGACAGCTACTTTCACCACAACGGCGGTTCTGGGGTCGTGATGGCGAGCCCCATTCCGGACAAACGTCCTGAGCGGATCTACCTCGAGGGCGTCAGGACCGCTTACAACGGGAACCATGGTGTGCATATCCAGGCGGGGACCGATCTGGAGCTCCAGGACCTCTGGTCCTGGGGCAACGGGTACTCCGGCGTGTACCTGCAGTCGAAGGTGTCGCTGCCCGCGAGCGCGCTCCGGGTCGGCACCGTGACGCTGGATGACCCGATCATCTTCGATAATTATCTACGTCGCACATCGGGCGCCTACCCCGGGATCATCGTTCAGGCCAGCGACGTCACGATCAACGGAGGCGAGTTCGCTCGGTGCACCGGATCGCGCGGGAGGCAATTGAAGTCCATCCAGCAGCAATGCTGGATGTCGGGCCTGGAAGGCGAGGAGGTGCTCTTCTATCCGGAGAACAATGTCTTCTCGGACATCGTCTTGCACGACGATACGAGCGCGCCGGAGACGATGGTATGCCCCCATGAATGATCGACGCCTGTCGGCCCGCGCGTCCCCGGCGAGCCCCCAGCCGCCGCGCTGCAAGAGCATCGCGCGCGCGTTTGTCGCTCTAGGGATGTCCGCGCGGCTCGGGGCCAGGGTCCACGCAACCCGCACCTCGCCGTGAAATGGCGATGGTACGGTGCTCGCCATGCGAGCTCTCACCTGCCTCTTCGCCTCGTCTCTCCTCGCCGCCTGTGGCTCGAGCGAGCCAGCCGCGGTCACGCCTGCGCCCATGCCCGCGACGGTCGTCTCCAGCGCGGCGGCGCCGCTCGCCCCGAGCGCGGCGCCGGTCACCCCGGGCCCGACCCTGGAGCGGCTCGCCGCCGACACGCCGAAGACGACCGTCGCCGGGAACACGTTCATCGCGCCCGCCGGGTGGGGCATCACCGTCCGCGAGCCGGCGACGATCCTCGAGCCGCCGGAGGGCGACTCGCATATCGCGATCGTCGACGTGAAGGCGAGCGACGCCGACGCGGCCGTCGCGGCGGCGTGGAAGGCGTACCGGCCCGACGCGAGGTGGCCTCTCAAGGTCGCCAACGACATGCCCGATAAGGACGGCTGGTCGAAGCGGCGCACGTACGTCTACCAGACGTCGCCGAACGAGCGCCGCGATGTCTTCGCCAGCACCATGCTCGCCGGCGGCACGTGGACGGTGGTGATCCACGACATGACCCAGCCTGTCGGCGAGAAGCGGGGCGGCCAGGTCACGGCGATCTTCGATCGGCTGCTGCCGAAGGGCCGCAAGCGTGAGTCGTTCGCGGGCAAGGCGGCCAACAAGCTCGATCAAGCGCGGATCGCCGCGCTCGGCGCGTTCGTCGAGGCCGCGCAGAAGCAGCTCGGCGTGCCCGGCGTCTCGGTCGGCCTCATCCAGGACGGCAAGGTCGTGTTCGCCGGCGGCTTCGGCGTGCGCGAGCTTGGCAAGAAGGCGCCTGTGGACGCCGACACGCGCTACATCATCGCGTCGAACACCAAGGCGCTGACGACCTTGATGCTCGCCAAGCTCGTCGACGAGAAGAAGCTCACGTGGGAGACGCCGGCGACGAACGCGCTCCCGAGCTTCAAGCTCGGTGACGCGGACACGACGAGGCGCGTGCAGGTCAAGCACCTCATCTGCGCGTGCACGGGCATGCCGCGGCAGGATCTGGAGTGGCTCTTGCAGTTCAAGGAGATCAAGCCTGAAGGCGCGATGGCGGTCCTCGGGACGATGCAGCCGACGAGCCAGTTCGGCGAGCTGTTCCAGTACTCCAACCTGCTCGCGGCGGCGGCCGGGTTCATCGGCGGCCACGTCGCATACCCGAAGCTCGATCTCGGCGCCGCGTACGACCGCGCGATGCAGGCGCTGGTGTTCGATCCGCTCGGGATGAAGGCGACCACGTTCGACTTCGCCCGCGCCCAGCAGGGCAACTCCGCGGTCGCGCACGCGCCCGACATCGACGGCAAGCCGGCGCTCGCGATCAACACCATCAACGACTCGATCATCCCGGTGCGCCCGGCGGGCGGCGGGTGGAGCACGGTCAATGACATGCTCAAGTACGTGATGATGGAGCTCGCCGAGGGCAAGCTCCCGAGCGGCGCGCAGTACATCTCCAAGGACGCGCTGCTCGCGCGGCGGGCGCCGCAGATCGCGATCGGCAACGACGCGACGTACGGGATGGGGCTGACGGTCGACCGCACCTACGGCGTGCCCGTCGTGCACCACGGCGGCGACATGATCGGTTACCACAGCGACATGCTGTGGCTGCCCGAGCACGGCGTCGGCGCGGTCATCTTGACCAACGGCGATCCGGGCTGGCTGATCCGCACGGTGTTTCGCCGCAAGCTGCTCGAGGCGCTGTTCGACGGCGAGCCGGAGGCGGACGCGCAGATCGCGGCGGAGGGCAAGAAATTCTTCGACGATCTCGCGGCCGAGCGCAAGCTGCTCACGGTGCCGGCCGACCCTGCGCACACCGGAAAGCTCGCGCCGCGCTACGCGAACGCGGCGCTCGGCGAGGTCGCGGTCACGCGGGCCGGCGCCGCGACGGTGTTCGATTTCGGCGACTGGAAGAGCGAGGTCGGATCGCGCAAGAACCCCGACGGCTCGATCTCGTTCCTGACGATCGTCCCCGGCCTTGTCGGGCTCGAGTTCGTGGTCGGCGCCGGGCCGAAGCGCACGCTCGTGCTCCGCGACGCACAGCACGAGTACGTGTTCGAGGAGCGCTGACCGGGCCCTGGCGTGCGGTCTCCGGTTATCTTTATCTTGCGCGACCGATGCGTGTGTGTCGTTCACTGCCGCTCGTTCTGGTCCTCGCCGCGTCCGGGTGCCGCGACTGCGCGCCGGATCCCTCGGCCGCGCTCCAGCCGGCGCCCGAGGCGCTCGCCTCGGCGCTCGCCGGCGCCGCGGCTCCGGCCGCTGCGTCGAGCGGCGCGGCCGTCGCCCCATCGCCTCGGACGGCCCGATCGCCTCGGGCGGCGCCGCGGCGCTCGCCCCCGCGCCCGGCGGCTCGATGGAACGGGAACGGGGACGACCACGGCTTCAGCGCGTGACGCGCCTCAATCGGCTCCGGCGAGCAGCCGCTCGATCTCGTGCATCGTCTCGACGTCATCGCCGACCATCGCCTTCATCGACTGGATCCTGCGGCACACGATCGCGGCGATCTTCTCTTCGACGGTACCGTCGGCGTAGGCCCAGTAGACCTGCGCAAAACGTCCATCGCGGTGACAGCGGCCCTCGATCTGCGCCATCTGGATCGCCGACCACCGCAGATCGTGGATCACCTCCGAGCGCGGAACCTCGTTGTGCTCGCCCTGGTGGAGCGAGATCCCTTCTTCCACGGTGAAGAGCACGACGCGCGGCTCGCCGCGCTGGAAGCGGAGGCGCTCGGCCTCCTTCTCGCCGGCCGGCATCGCGCCGTGGATCAGCGCGCACGCGACGCGCTCGCGGGCCAGCGCGGCCTGCACGGCCTCGAGCGTCTCCAGGAAGGCGACGGAGACCGCGACCTGATGCCCGTTGTCGAGCAGCTCCTGCACGAGCTCCACGGTGCCCGCCACGCGGATGAGCGAGCTCTTCTGCCGCAGGCGCAGCGTCGCGGCGAGCGCCGACCTCGGGTTCGCGCCCTTCGGCACGAGCTCCATCTCCCGGCGGAACGCGGTCCACGCCTGCGCGTAGAGCTCGCGCGCGGAGGCGTCGAGCTCGATGGGCGTGAGGATGCGGTTGATCTCGGGCCAGCCGGCCACGTCCTCCGGGCGGCGCCGCATCCCCACCGCGGGGCGGCCGTCGAACAGGAGCGCGCGCACCTTCTCGCAGTCCGCCGGATCGCCGCGCCAGTCCCACCTGCCGAACGCGCCGCGCGTGACCCCGAGCCCCTGGCCTTCGCACCACTGCTCGAAGTCCTTGAGATCCGCGGAGCGGCTCCCTGTCGCGCTCGCCAGGAGCGGCGCGAGATACGATAGCTCCAGCGGGTTCTGCCCCGCGGTGGCCGAGAGCCACAGCACGAACCCTGCGCGTGCGTTGAGCTTCACCGCGAGCTTGGAGCGCGCCGCCGCCGGGTTCTTGCAGCGGTGGCTCTCGTCCCAGATCACCACGTCGAACTCCGCGGCGCTGCCGGCGCGCGCGAGGCCCTTCTTCGATCGGATCCTCCGCCGCGCCTCCGGGGTCACCTCGAAGAGCTTGCCGAGCCGATCATAATTGATGATCACGATCTCTTTGCCTGCGTCGCCCATCGCCTGAACCGTGCGGCGCCAGTGCGCGACGACGGCGAGCGGGCAGACGATCAGCACCGTCGCGACGCCCGGCATCCGGAGGACCGCGTCCCAGGCGGTGATCGTCTTGCCGAGGCCGACGTCGTCGGCGAGGAGGAACCCGGCGCGCCTTTCGGCCTTCGCGGCCGCGATGGCCCGCACGCCGTCGAGCTGGTGCGGGCGGAGGACGATCGCCCCCGCGGGGGCGGCCGGCGCGGGCGCCGGGTCGTCGTTGAGCTCGCGCTCGATGCGTCGCTCCCACGAGTACGGCGCGGCGCGGAACGGCGCGAGGGCCGGCGGGAGCGTCTCTGCGCGAGCGACGAACACGCCGTGCTCCGCGTCCCAGCGCGCGCCGCTCGCGGACGCGACCGCGCGCATCGCGAACGGGACGTCGAGCACATGGGCTCGCTCCTGCGCCGCACGCGGGGCAGCGACCGCTGGAGCGGCCGCGCCGGGCGCTCTACGAGGGGCCGAGACCGTTCGCTTGGCGCGCATCGTCGTCATGACGGCCCTGATACCAGCGCGGCCGCGCGGTTGCGCAGGAATCGGCGCGAAGGCTCGGCGAGGCCTCCTTCTCGTCGGGCTCGAGCACCTCGACGCCCCCGCTCAGGGCCACGAGCTTGAAGCTTCTTGAGGAAGCCGGCAGTACTCACACGCGCCTTGGACGCGCCGCTGTACCGTCTCCCGCATATCATTCGAGAGCTTCACGAAGCCGCGCGTATCGTCCAGAACTCCTCGGCTTCGAGCTTGAGGAGGCTGAGCCTATCGTTCAAGCGGACGATCTCTGCGTATTCCCTTTGCTCGTCCGGGGTGAGCGCGCCTTCGGTGCTCTTCTGCGCGAGCTCCTCGACGCGCGGGGCCAGGTCTCTGCTGACGGCATCGAGCGCCGCCTCAAGCTGCTCGAGGGTTCGCCTTTCCAGCTTCATGTTTCGCCGTCGAACGCACGCTGTAGGTCCTCCGGCAGCGGCGCGTCGAAGTCATCGGAGATCTGAACCTTGCCCCGATCCATGCCAAGCGCTGCCCGCTTGTCGCGTGGCGCGGCCGCCTGCGAGGAGGTGATAAGAACGATCACCTCCGCTGGACCTTCTGGAAGGTCTGCGGGTACCTGCAGCTCTACCCGACGGTCTGCGGGGATGACGATGGCTATCTTGGCGGCTCGCACGGTGCTTCCTCCTGCTCCGTTACCGGCGATCTCAGTCTAGCGTCAGAGCTCCCCGGCGTCACGCGCGATGCCCGAGGCCGGCCGGTGCGCGCGGCCCGGACGAACACGTCCGGCAGGCGCCGGATCGACCCGGCGCGATGTGCCGGAACCTGCGCCTGAAAGACCCTACCCGGGTCTTTACCCGCCCAACGACTGCGGTTCTGCCGTGGGGCACCTGGGCCGCGCGCAGCGCGGCGCTGGTGCACCGCCGGCAGCAGCCGCCGAGTTGGGCCGCACCGTGCCGCGAGAGATCCGCCGGGATGGGCACAGGCTCAACCACCGTCGACCACGATCGGGACGAGGCCGGAAAGCTCGATCTGCGTGACGGTGGCAAATCGGATGCTTGAGAGGCAGACAAGGCGTGCAGCGCGACGAAGGACGGGGGGCGCCGCGGGCTCCAGCAGAGGGCGTACGGGTGCGGCGTCGAGGTAGTAGACCGTCTGTCCCCCGTAACCGGGGTCTGCATCAAAGGAGTAGAGGCCACAGGAAGCCTCGAGCGACGGGAGTGTCGGAGACGCCCCTGATGCGCGCAACCGAGCACTGACGACGGCCTCCGTGGTGAGGGGAGCGGATGCGAGGAACTCGTCGGCCGCCTCGACCGCTTGGTAGTCATCGAACACCGACGCAGGCCACGCCGCGTACGGTCCAGTGAAGACACCAAGCTGGGAATCTGCGTCGACGGCGAACCAACGCGCCAGAGTGCCTTCGATGTCCCATCGGGTAGTCATGCATTCACCTCCGCCCACCGTTCTCAGGCCCGAGCAGGGCAAGAGGATCTCGGGCGAGGATCACCTCTTGTTCGGCCGCAGGATCGTCGAGGCCGTGCGGGCTGCGAGGCGCCGTGTCGTGCTGTTAGCGGACTGGGCCGGCGACGGCGGCCGGGGCACGCCGGGCCAGGGCGGCGGCGAAGGCGGCGGCCGCTGGGGCGGGCTCGGCGTGTGCGGCGCGGCGTCCAAGGGGGGCGCCGGGCATCGCTTCGTCACGAGACTTTGCGAACGACCGTCACCTCGCGCGGTGGCAGGCGTACGATCTTCCGCCCGCTATTGGCCTCACGCGCCTTGAGCGCCTCGGCGAGCTTATCAACATCATAGTCGTGCTCCTTGGCGATGGCGTCGCGGGTAGCACGGACCTCGTCGATGATGGAATCGGAATAGCGCATGATGTTACTCCTCCACGAGCTCCAGAGGCGTGCAGATAATCGGAGGCTCGAAGCCACCAGCTCGGCAGATCTCCTCGATCTTGGGGCGCATCGTGGCGTTCGCGATGTGCGCGCAGTTCCAGGTGAGCAGGTAGCGCATGCCGTGCGCCGCGGAGAGCGCGATATGAACTGCATCGCCGGCTGCCTTGGACGGGAGGGCGGCGGCGAGAAGGAGCTGCCGGGCGAGACCGACAGCCTCCGGCGTGAGCTCCAGCAGCGGCAGGTCGCCGAGCGCCTGGAGCCGCAGCGCTGCCGCGCCGGGGTCGCCCGCCGAAGCTTCGTCGACCACGAGCTGCGAGACGTACAAGTCGTAGGCGTCGCGCCCTGCCCACCACTCGCCGGTCACCTCTTGATGCGCCGCTCGCACCAGATCGCGGCTCGGCCTGGCGGTCAGGTAGCTGACGATGCTGGTTTCCACGTAGACGCTCGGTTTCATGCACAGGCCTCGGGGATGAAGCTCGTGGATCGTACCGGCCCGCGGCAGACCAGGCAACGCTCGTTCGGCCACCCCAACCGACGAGCGAGCAGGCGGTCTGCATCGCCGCGAGGACAGCGGCATCATGAGATTGCGTTCAGGCGCCGCCCTCGCCCGCGGTGAGGATGTCGTCGATCGAGTCGCCGTCCGACAGCCTGGCGAGCAGCGTGCGGAGCGTGACCCGCGTCCCCTGGATGACCGGCGCGCCCCGAGGCGATGGCGGCGGGTGCTCGCGTGCAGGACCGGAGGACGAACGTGCGCGCCGATCGCGCATGCCCGCGCGCGACATTGTCCGCTTCTTCCAATTCCCGACCCGCGCGCGTCGCTAGCATCGCGGTCATGAAGATCCTCGTCACCGGAGCGACCGGAAAGGTCGGAAGCCGTCTCGCAAAGCGCCTCGCCCGCCGGGGCGATCATGTCCGCGCCCTCGTGCGCGATCCGAACCGCGCCGCCGAGCTGCGCGAGCACCAGGTCGAGATCGTGAAGGGCGATCTCCTCGACGAAGCCTCGCTCGCGCCCGCGGTGCGCGGCATCGACGCTGTCGTCCACTGCGCCGCCTTCTTCCGCGGCGCCACCCCGGAACAAGCGCACACCGTCAACGACCTCGGCACGCAACGACTCGCGGCCGCCGCCCGCGCCGCGAACGTGAAGCGCTTCGTCTTCACCAGCACCGGGTTGGTCTACGGACCGAGCGGCGGCCGCCTCGCCCGCGAGGGCGACGACTGCGCGCCGCCACCGGGCTACCCCGCGAGCAAGCTCGCCGCCGAACGCGCGCTCCTCGCCCTCGAGGGCCTCGATGTGCGCGTCCTCCGCCTCCCCTTCGTCTACGGCGACGGTGATCCGCACATCGAGGAAGCGATCCCGATGATGCGCGGCTGGCCGCCGTCGCAGCGCATGGCCGTGATTCATCACGCCGACGTCGCGCAGGCTGTCGCGCGCGTGCTCGACGCCGCATCGCCTTCGCACCGCATCTACAACGTGGTCGACGACGAAGCCCCCGACCTCGCCACCCTCTTCGCGTCGGTCGGCGCCCCACCGCCCGACGGCTCGGCCGGCGAAGCGGCCCGAGCCTTCGAGGTACTCCTGGACGGCCGCCGCATCCGCGAAGATCTCGGCTTCAAGCCCGAGTTCCCGCGCCTCCAGGATGCGATCGCGGCGGGCGCGTGATGTTCGCCAGTCGTCCAGGTAGGCGGACGCGCATGCCTCGACACGCGCGCCATCGACCATAGTCGGTCAACGAGCGCCCCGTGGCCGGGGACCGGACGCCGGGGGCGCGGCACGACGTGGAGGCGTGCGGCGGGGAGGAGCGGTGAGCGGAGACGAGCGGTCAGGGGATGTTGAAGAACTCCTGGCAACAGCCCTGCGTGAGGTGACACACCTCCCTGGGCGCGCCCTCACACGTCCCGACCTCGACGCCCTCGACGAGACACGAGCACATCGTCGTGCCGTCCTCGGACGGCCCGCACTTGACCTCGTGCTTCTTGGTGACGCACGTGGACGAACACGCGCACTCGTTGCCCTCCAGGCCGTGCGGGTATTCGCACTTCAGGTCGTAGCAACCGTGAGTGTCGACGCACGCGCCGTACGCGTCCTTCTCGTCCTGGCAGTGGGCGGGCAACCCCTCCTTGCAGGTGGAGGCTTCAGGCAGCCAGCACGTATAGTACGCGACGAGCTCGTCCTCGCACGCGGGGCGGGACAGCGGGACGACCACCACGCCACAGCTCTGGGCGCAGTCAAGATCCGGCGGATCGCAGCCGTACAGCTTGTGCGCCTCACAGATAGCCAAGCACGCCTGCATAGCGCTCGGGCCTTCCGCTTCGCCGCCGCCGCTGCCGCCGCTGCCGCCGCTGCCGCCGTCGCCGACCATGGTGGTCCCGGTGCTGCCGCCGCTGCCGCCGCTGCCGCCGTCGCCGACCATGGTGGTGCCGGTGCTGCCGCCGCTGCCGCCGTCGCCGACCATGGTGGTGCCGGTGCTGCCGCCGCTGCCGCCGCTGCCGCCGTCGCCGACCATGGTGGTGCCGGTGCTGCCGCCGCTGCCGCCGCTGCCGCCACCGCTGCTGCTCGGCCCGCCGCCGCTGTCACTGCACGCCACCACCAGCGTGGACAGGGCCATCATCGACACGAGCCAACCGGTGCGAAAGTCACATTTCATTGCAATCTCCTTGGCTTGTCATCGGTGCATTCGTCGCCATCGGCCACCTTGCCCACGAAGACCGTGGAGCACTCGGGGTGCGAGTCGAACAGAGCGTCGATATCGAAGAAGTCCGCACAAGTGTTCTTCAGTACGGCAATGTAGCGCGCGGCTTTCTCGTACTCCTGGACGGAGGGGGCCGAGTGGCCGGGCAGCTTTCCCGGTCCCATGGGGCGTGCCGCCCCCCGCCGCCTGCGACGCAGCTCCGGCGACGCTTGCGCGACGCGGAGCATGTCGGATGTGGATGCGAGACGAGCAGCCGATCCGTGATGGGAGCGGCGCCGTCACCTCGCTCGGCGTACACCCATCGACATCGCAACATCGCAACATCGCAACATCGCAACATCGCAACATCGCAACATCGCAACGAGACATCGCAACGAGCGTGCCACGGAGATCTGGCCTGTGACGCTCCGGCGCGACGAGGAGGCGCCCGTCCCGGCGGAGCGCGGGAGCGGTCGCCTCGTCGCGGCCGGGGCGCGGGCATCGGCGCGTGATGGCAGTCCTTGCCGCTTTTGCCTCCCGGGGGGCTGGCAAACCTTGCCATGAAGGCAACGCTTGCCATGCGCACGCCGGTCCAGGGCGAGTCCCACGGCGTGCTCGATCCCGGGGCGGCCGCGTCGGCCGTCCTGCGCACCGCCGTCGGCCGTCCTGCGCAAGCCTCGGCACCCTCCTGCGCGGCCCCGGCGCCCTCCTGTGCGGCCCCCGGCGCCCTCCTGTGCGGCCCCGGCGCCCTCCTGCGCACCGCCGTTGGTGTCCTATGCAACAGTCGCCGCCGTCCTACGCGGCCCCGTGCCCCTCCTGGGCGCCTCGATTGGTGTCCTTTGTTACAACCGTCCGGCTCCTGCGCAGCCCCGGTGGTCTCCTGCGCAGCCCCGATGGTCTCCTGCGCAGCCCCGATGGTCTCCTGCGCAGCCCCGGTGGTCTCCTGCGCAGCCCCGTCGCCGTCTCGGGTGCCTTTCTCCCTTCCGGCTCGCCATCTTCCGTTCCGTCGTCCTGCTACCCGAGCATCGGCCTCGTCGCGCTACACGCCGGGGTGACCGTGCGCGACAGCGAGATCGAGACGTCCGACGGTGGCCAGGGCGGCGACGGCGGCGAGCCCCAGCGAGGCGGACGGCGGGCTCTCGAGCGTCGGCGGCAAGGGGGCTGACGGATTGCCCGGCGGCGCGGAGGACGGGCGCGACGGCGGCCCAGCGCGGTCGGCCGGTGAGACCATTCGGTGCAGTAGTGAAATCTCCAGGGCCGTGCTCCAGGTCCGCACGGCAGCATGTGGAGCGCACCCGCCAGGGACCGGCGGCAAAGAAGCGAGGGCTGTCATGAGGTGCCGTGCACAGGTGCTGTTTCAGGTGGGCGTGTGGGCGTGGGTCGTCACCGGGATCGGGCACCTCGCGATCACCGCGCTGCTGCTCGGTCGCCCCGCGACGCCCGCCGCGGAGACCGCGGTCCTCGGCGCGACGCGGGCGCACCGGATGACCATGATGGGGCTGTCGCGCGACCTGCTCGGCCTCTTCAGGGGGTTCAGCGTGGCCATGGGCCTGGTGCTCGCGCTGCACGGCGCCGTCTGCGTGCTCGCCGCGCCCGCCCTCGCCGCGCTCCCTGGTGTCGTGGCGCTGAACGCGGCGGTGTCGCTGGCGCTGCTGGCCATCGCCGTCCGCGCGTTTCCGCCTCTGCCGATCGTGACCATGCTGGTCGCGACGGCGTCCTTCGGCGCGGCGCTCGTGGTGCGCTGAGCGTGCGGGCCGCGTCTACGGCGCGCGAGGCACCCAGCTGACCCTGCGGACGCTCGCGCCCGGGCCGGGAGACATTCCGCGCACGCGCTGGAGCGAGCGCGGCACGCGAATCGCGGCGGAGCCGTCGCGTTCGACGCGGCGGGGCGGCGAGATTGACGGTTACATTCGAGTTCTGGCAGCATTCCCGTCATGGCTCGCACCGCCCCTGTCCCGAACATCCCGGCAATTCCTGGCATGAACCCAGGTGTGTTGGTCATGGGCGGAGGCGCTGTTTCCGGCGGGCGTGGCGGAGTCTCGGGCCGCGGCAAGGGGCGAGGACAGGGGGCCGGCGGCAAGAACGGCGGCGACAAGGCCAAGGGCGGTGGGAAAAACGCGTGCGGTGCCGGTAAAGACGGCGGCAGCTGCCCGAACCACCATGGAAGCAGCGGTAGCGGAAGAATCGCTCAGGGCGAGCCGGTCGATGTGGTCACCGGCCGAGTGTTCACGGTCCCCGAGACGGACGTCGACCTCCCGGGTCCCCTGCCCCTCCAGTTCGTCCGGTCGTACGGGAGCCAGGCGCGTGAGCGGGACGTCGGCCTCGGCTTCGGATGGAGCCACAGCCTCGCATGGGCGATCGAACTTCGCCGGCGGACCACCATCGTCGTCACGGCGGACGGGATCGAGGAGGAATTCGGGCTCGTTCCGCGGGACTCCGGCGTGATCGGCCCGCACGGCTGGATCCTCCATCGGGAGGGCGACGGCTTCTCCCTCGATTTTCCGGACGGGGACCGCCTGCTGTTCGAGCCGGATCCGGCCGCCGGTACGCAGCATCGCTTCCGCCTCGCTGCGCAGGTCGATGCGTTCAACAACCGAATCGCCCTCACCTATGTCGAAGGCCGCCTGGCCCAGGTCACCGACAGCGTGGGGCGCGTCCTGCGGCTTCGACCGGCGTCCGCGGGACGTATCGGCCAGATCGAGTTCGTGAGCCGCGCGTCCGGGGGGCGTTCGCTCGTCCTCGCGCGCTACCAGCACGATCAAGCCGGCGATCTCGTGGCGGTGACCGACGCGGACGGACACAGCACGAAGTACGGCTACGACGACGACCACCGGCTCGTCTGGCAGCAGAGGCCGACTGGGCTCACATTCCACTATCGATACGACGCCGCCGGACGATGTGTCGAGACATGGGCAGACTACCCCGGCGCGGTCGATCCGTGCCTCGCCGCCTCAGTCCCGGCGTTTCTGTCGGACGGCAAGACGCCGGCGAAGGGCATCCACCACGTTCGGCTCGACTTCTATCCCGATGGCTACTCGGAGGCCACAGACGCAGTCACATTTCACCGTTACTTCGGTAACGCGCACGGGAAGGTCGACAAGGCCATCACGGCCGGGAGCGTGTATACGCGCACGTATGACGAGCGGGGCCACCTGAGCTCGTTCACCGATCCGCTCGGAGCGACGACCCGCTGGACGCGCGATATCTTCGGCAACGAGACGCGAATCGTGGACCCGCTCGGGAACGAGACCTTGATCGAGCGGCTGCGGAACGGGGATATCCGCAAGATCATCGATCCGGAAGGGGGCGTGACGGAGGTGACGTACGCCGAGCGAGCGATCTTCTGGACCGATCCGATCGGCGCGACCTTCGAGGTCCGCTTCGATGCTCGCGGCCTCATGGAATCGACTGTGGCCCCGACGGGGCATCAGACACGTTACCGTCACGATGATCACGGCAATCTCGTCGAGGTGATCCGCGCCTCCGGCGCGCGCTGGACGGCTGCGTACGACGAGCTCGGGCGGCGCACGGCGGAGCGCGACGAGGGCGGGCGCGTGACCGAGTTCTCCTACAGCGACAAGGGGCTGCTCCTCGCGGTACGCGAGCCGAACGGCGCTGTCACGCGCTACGACTACGATGGTGACGAGAACCTCATCCGCGTGACGGACGCTGACGGTCGAACGACCCGCCTCGTGCGCGGAGGCACCGGCTCGCTGGCGGACGCCATCCTGCCGGACGGGAGCGTCGTTCAGCTCCGGTACGACCGGCAGGAGCGACTCGTCGAGATCCACAACGCGAAGGGGGAGGTGTACTCGATCGAGGTCGGCGCCCTCGGCCTCCCGATCGCGGAGAGGACGTTCGATGGTCGGGAGATCCGCTATCAACGCGACGCCCTCGGGCGCGTCCTCCTGATCCGCCGTGGCAGCGAGTCCACCGCGCTCGAGCGCGACCTCGCCGGGCGCGTGGTGAGGAAGATCTACGACGACGGGGCCGAGGA
The DNA here is from genome assembly GCF_051474675.1 of Sorangium sp. So ce406. NCBI lineage: Bacteria > Pseudomonadati > Myxococcota > Polyangiales > Polyangiaceae > Sorangium > Sorangium sp. So ce406. The sequence continues at coordinate 7,100,372 of NZ_CP150340.1, forward strand.
GCGGTTCATCTACAACGGCCGTGGCGAGGTGATCCTGGCGGAGGGGAGCGGGTGCACGGTCGAGCTTCGACGCAACGCGGTCGGATGGGTGATCGGGGAGAAGCAGGTCGTGGACGGCGAGGCGTTCCAGATCGAGGTGACCTGCGATCGGGTCGGGACTGCGCTCCGGAGGGCGACGTCCCGTGGTCACGTGGTGGAATGGGCCTTTGATGAGGCCGGGCGCCGCACGCGCACGCGGCTCGACGGCAGGCACGAGATACTCTCGTGCCACGACGAACGGGGACTCACGGTCGAGACCCTCCTGCCCGATGGAGGCCGCATCGACACGAGGCACGATGCGCTCGGCAGGCTCGTTACACGGCGGGTGTCGTCGTCATCCAGCCCGGTCGCGATGCGGCCAGGCGAGCCGGAGTGGGTCGGGCCCCAAAGGGCCAACGTGACCGTGGATCAGGCGTTCCAGTATACCTCGGCAGGGCACCTCGCGGCCGTGTGGGATGCGCATCTCGGACACAAGCGCTTCGAGCACGATGCGCTCGGCCAGCTCCTGGCGGTGATCCCTGAGGAGGCGCGCGATGGGCTCGCGGCCGGGCGGCCCTCTGCTGTCGAGCTCTTCCGCTATGATTCCGCCGGAAACCTTCACGAGCGAGGCGAAGGGGCGGAGGAGCGCGGCTATGGGAAAGGGGGCCGGCTGGAGACCAAGGGCTCCACCCGCCTCCTCTACGACGAGCAGGGGCGGCTGATCGAGAAAAGGGCGCGAGGCGCTGCCGGGGACGAGCACGTGACGCGTTATGCCTGGTCGGCGAGCGGCATGCTCACGAAGGTCGAGGGGCCGGGCGGGACGACGGTCGAGCTCACGTACGATGCGTTCGCGCGAAGGATGAAGAAGACCGTGTGGCAGCGGGGAGAGGGCGGTGAGGTGCGCCTCCTGCGCACGACGCGCTTCTGCTGGGACGCGATGACCCTCGCGCACGAGATCGCGTCGACCCCCGAGGGGAAGACCGAGGAGCGCACCTACTGCTTCGATGAGAGCGGGGCTCCGTGGGCTCACCGCGACACGAGGCACACTGGGGAGGGGCCGGTCGTGGGGCCGTGGCTCTTTTATTTGAACGAAGCCATGACGGGCTTTCCGGAGCGCCTCGTGGATGGCCAAGGTGAGGTCGCGGGCGAGCTGTTCCGCACGGCCTGGGGGAAGGTGACGTCCGAAGCCGGAGACCGCGCGTCGACACCGGTGCGCTTCCTGGGGCAGTACGAGGACGTGGAGACGGGGCTCTTCTACAACAGGCACCGCTACTACGATCCCGATCTCGGGAGGTACATCTCGCCCGATCCCGCGGAGATCGACGGCGAGATGAACGCCTACTGGTACGCGCGCAACCAGCCGTGGACCCTCGTCGATCCCGATGGGCTCATCTATTCCCGCATCCTCGACAGGGACGGCAACGTCCTCACGTACGTGGATGAAGACGGCAGCACGAAGCCGTACACGGGAAGGAACCCCAGCGAGGGAGGCAAGGTCTCGCCCGCCGGTCATATCAGCGACAAGCCGTGCGCGGAGGCGCAGGTCTTGACGGTGATGGGGGACAACATCCGAAGAGACGTGATGAAAGAGCAGAAAAAGGTGCGCGTTCAGGATCGCATGACCCCCGAGCAGACCGACGCCGAGGTGAACCGGCGCATCAAGAAGAAGTTCCAGGACGAAGGCCTCTCGATCGAGACGTACGACAGCGCGAAGATGCGGAAGCGGGTCGACCCGTGCGAGAAATGCGGAGCGATGTTCGAGAGGCTCGGCATTCAGGAGCACGTCATCGGGGCGAAGGGCAAGAAGGGCCAATACGGCGTTTACAGGGCCTAGAACAGCGGAGGCGAACGCCCCACGCCGAGGTGCGCATGCATCAAAAGGAAAAGGAAAGAGCTCCCGCGCCCATCTCGTGGACCGAGGGGGAAGAGCGCGCCCGTGAAGCGCTCGAGCGATGGCGCGCTGCTCCGGGCCCCGCGTGCGTGCTGCACGGCCCTCCGGGAGCCGGCAAGACGGCGCTGTGTACCCGGCTCGTTGACGAGGCGGTCGAGCGCACGCGGGGTTGTGTCGCCGCGGTGCAGGTAGGACGGGCGAGCGCCTTCGTCTTCGAGCAGGAGATCCTCGCGTCGCTCCTGGAGCAGCTCGGCGAGGACGTGCTGCACCCTCCGCGGGACGTCCTGAAGCTGCGCTCCGAGCTCCGGAACAGGCTGGCCAATGGCCAGGACGAGGACGAGCCCGAGGTGCTCCTCGTGCTCGATGGTCTCGACGAGTGCGTCGACTGGCCTCGCGACGCTCGGGGTTCGACGCTCCGGGAGCTAGGACAGCGGGTCCGATGTCTGGTCTCCATCTCGGGCGGAGAGGGCGAAGCGCACGCCTGGAGGGAGCGCCTCGGATGGGGGGACGCGGATGCGCTCCTCGTCGAGGTTGCACCACCTTCCCCCGCGGCGGCGGAGAGCCGAGGCATTCCGAGCTGGGCGGCGGCAGGGGGAGACGGCGGACCGGAGGCGCTCGCCGCGGAGGTCGAGCGTGAGCTCCGGCGCCTCGACGGAGGAGAGGTCGCGCTGGAGGTGCTCTCCCTGCTGGCGCGCGCGCTCTCGCCGCTCGATGCAGAGGATGTCGCGGAGCTCCTGGAGCTTGACGACTTTACCGCGCGCGGTCTCCTGCAAGTGTACGTGCCGTTCCTCGATCGGATCCTGCGCTGGGATGGGCCGGCGCGCGCGCTGAGGTTCCAGCATGAGGCGCTGCGGGTCGCGTGGGCGCAGCGGAGCGCCGGTCGCGACGAGGCGATCGAGGCGCGCTTCCGGGGCGCGATCGCGCGATGTACCGCGGAGACCTCCCGCCGCCGGCCGGCCTACTTCCGCCGTCATGCGAGCGCGCACCTCGCGCTCGGCGGCGCTCCCGTCGCCTCGATGCTCGCCTTTGCCGAGCCGGGCTGGGTAGCGGCTGCCTCTGCCGAGGCGCTCGCCGATGCCCTCCTCGATCTCCGCCGCCTGCGCGATCGTATCGGAGAGGAGGTGGAGCGCTGCGGCTCCATGCCTCCCTCCCTCGCCGCAGCGCTCGTCCGCTGTGCGGCGGCGCAGGGCGCGGCGGCGACGCTGGGAGACGCGGAGCCCTGGGCGACCCCGGACGCAGACCTCGTGACTCCATGGCTCGAGGCGGACGCGGCGCGCGCGCTGTCCTTGCTCGCCCTCTCTGCGGAGGTCTCGCCGTCCGCCCGAGCCGGGGTCCTCGAGCGAGCGTTCGAGATCGCCGAGAACACGGGCGCGGGGTGGTCAAGCCCCTCGGCGCTGGTCGCCGTGGCGGAGGCGGCGGAGGGCGAGAGGCGCATCCGGGTTGCGCGCTTCGCGCTGGCAGCTGCGCGCCAGTCGGATGAGGGGGATGCGGTCTGGGGGCTCGTCGCGGCGGCGGGCCTGCTCCCCGAAGAGGAAGCCCAGGAGGTCGCGGCAGAGGCCATCGCGCGCGCGGGAGGGGCGCCGCCCGCGCTCGTGTCTGGGCCGAGGGTGAGCGAAGCTTCCGCCGTCGCGCTGGAGCGGGCTTCGCGTTCCCTGCCTGCGCCCCAGCGGATCCGCGTCCTCGCCCGGTTGCTCTCCGCGCTGCCGGCAGAGGCGAGAGCTCGTGCTGTCCAGGAGATCGAACGACTCTGGGCGCCCTGGTGCTTCGAGACCAGGGAGGAAGCCGAGGCCGTGACGCCTTACCTGTCCGAGCCTCTCCTGGCGAGGGCGCTGGAGGAGGTCCCGGTCTGGCCGGTGCATGCTCTCGGTGCACGCCTGGTCTCGGTCGGGCGAGAGGACGAGGCGCGCGCGCTCGTGCTGCGGTGGGCGGGGAGCAGCGCAGGCTACCGGGCGGACGCGTTGCTTCGCCTTGGTGAGGCGCTCCCTCCGGGCCGGCGGCCGGTGGAGGAGGTGCGGGCACTCTTCGAGGAGCTCGCCCCGGAGGAGCGGTGCCATCGGGTCAAGGAGCACCCTTCCGCTTCGGTCGCGCTCCTGGGGGACGAAGCGGCTTTACGAATCGCGGAGGGCTGCGTCGAGCCCTCCGGGAGCTATGCGCGGACTGGCGCGCTGGCGCGGCTTGCAGGGGCGCTCCCTGAATCGATGCGCGCCGAGGCGGCACGGCGTGCGGTGCTTGCCTTCGAGGCAGGAGGCCACGACGCCGACGCGCTCGGCGATCTCTGCGGGGCCGCCCCCTGGATGAGCCCCGCCGATGCGGCGCGGCTGCTTTCGGCGAGCCTGCTGGACGCCTCGGGGACTCCGTCGCTGGCCGGTGTCTTCCAGGGATGGGCGAGCGTGGCGCAGCTCGCCGGCCTCTTCCGTCGAGCCGGAGGGGAGGAGACCGTGCTTGCGGCCGCAGAGGAGGTGGCGCTCGCCGGAAGGTGGTTGCACCGCGTGGGGTGACCGCGTGCGCACACGCTTCACCGTCGCGGCCCGCTGCTCGCGGCGCCGGGCACGCCGCCCCCCTCGATTCGATGCGCGGCACACCGCCTCTCTCAGCCCCCGGCCCGAGCGCCTCCTGCGCGGCGCGACCGACTCGTGCTCTCGCGGCCCGCCTCCGCGAGCTCTCGCCCGAGCTCGCGCGCATGCTCGCCGACAAGACGTTCTCTCCCGAGGCGCAGCGCGCGCGCTCGACGTCCTCTGTCCGGAAGAGACACTCGATATACACCTTGAGTACCGCGCACGTCGTCCGCGGTCAGGGTCGGGTGGTCGCTGAGGATGTCCTCGATCAGCGTGAGACCCCTGCGGCGCGGCTCGCAGCGACCGGCCAGGCCATTCCTTGCGGCCCCCAAGCGGGTCCCTGTCGCCTTCGGTGTGCCTCGTCACGGTGCTCGTGGGTGCGCGAGCGCATCACTCGGTTGCACCTCGCGATCACCGCGCTGCGGCTCGGGAATTACGAATCGGCCATCATTCCATCGTGGAACGTCCATCGTCGAGTCCCGCGGGCGCGACCCCGGACGTCGAGCATTCCTTCGATCCGGCGTTTGCCCGCAATTTCCACCGGAGCGCCTCGGAGAGAACGCTCGCGGCGGCAGCGAGCGCTTCATCTCCGCCGATACGCGCGATGAGGGGCGCGAGCTGCTCCACGCCGCCCCAGCGGCTCAGGGTCGAGACGAGCGAGGCGTCCTCCGCCGCGTCCCCGAGGCTCACGACGAACAGCCTTGCCGCCGTCGCGAGCGACATCCAGGGAGCGCAGCGCACCACGCTCTCCAGAGCCTCGGTGCCCCCGTCGTCGTGGTAAGCAGTGACGGCGCGCGCCGCGAGCGTGGGGCGCGACGGCTCGGGGGCGGCGAGACAGAGCGCCGCGAGGGCCATGATGCGCGCGGCTTCCGAGCCACCTCCGCCGCCACCTTCGGCGATCGCCACCGCCGCCTCGAGCCCGAGCACCTGGATCGCTTCGGCCGCGTGATCACACACGAGCCCCGCGGCGACCCACGGGGGCTCCAGCGAGGCCACCGCGTCGCGCGCCGCTTGCACGAGGGAGCGGCCTCCCTCGGTCGCTGCGGCGCAGAGCAGCGGACGAGCGGCGAAGATCCCGCTGCCACAGAGCTCTCGGACGATGCCGAGCGCGCGTTCCGGATCGCCGAGCTCGGCGAACCGGACGGCCATCGCGGAAGGGGGCGGGAGGGCCTCGTCCAGCAGCCTGGAGAGCTCGGCCAGCCCGAGGAAGGGAAGCAGGGCCGCGGTGCACGCGCCGACGTCGTGCCTCTCGGCGCCCTCGTCGTGGTCGGCAAAAAACGCATCGAAGGACATCGAGACAGCGAGGGTCCGCTCGGCATCGGGCAGCACTGGCAAGAGGGGCGCCAGCGCGTTGGCGCGGGACGTCGGTGGAAGAGGGGCCGCCGCGCCGAGGAGGGCGAGCGCCTGGTTCCGCCCCATCCCTTTCGCCGTGGCGAGCCGCGCGAGCGCCTGCCCCGGCTTCGCGCTCGACAGCGCGCGCCGGATGGCTTGCTGGACAAGCGCTTCCGCCTCGGCGCGCGGCAGGAAGTCGGCCGCCGTGAGCCACGCGCTCAAGGTGCTGTCGGGCCCTCCTTCCGCGCGCCACGTGGCCGATACCGCCCACCGAGCGAACGTCGACGCCTCGTCGGCCGACGCAGCGCGCGCCGCGGTGAGCAATGCGAGCGCATCTTCCCAGCCATCACCGCGCCATGCCGCGCCTGTCCGCCTCACGACGTCGAGCGCGGGCGCCTCGATGTCCGCGCGCAGCGAGGGAGAGGCGCGCGCCGCGAGAGCGAAGAGTGAGACGACGAGCGCCCGCTCCGTGTCGTTCCACGCCTCCTCGTCAGCCCGGTTGGCTTCAGGAGGCCACGCGCGGTGCAGCGTCGCGAGCGCGCCCTGCGCGAGCGCGATCCGCACGAAGCTCGACAGCGCGTCGGATGGGATCTCCCTGGCGTCGGAGGCGCCAAGAGGCGCCGACATCGAGCGTCGCACGCGCCCCAGCTCCGCCCGGCGCGCAGCGAGATCCTCGCGCGAGCGCGGCCATGCCCACCGCGGTGCACCGAGCGGAAGGAGATCGGCGCGCGGCGCGCCGGCGGAGACGAGGTGATCGCCGGCGTACCGGCGGAGGTAGGTGATCGCGCCCCTCTCGCCTGTGTCGACGCTCTCCCAGGTGCGAACGAGCGCCCGGGCAGCCTCGGCGAACCGCTGCTCAGCGAGCGCGACGTGCTCCGGGTGCGCGGCCACCCAGGCGGCGCGCAGCGTTTCATGACGAAAGCGAATCTGGCGACCCTCTTCACACCACTGGAGAACCGGCTCCACGGCCTCGCGGTGCGTGTCGAGAGAGCCGATCACCTCGGCGACGTGCGCGCCGAGGAGCGGCGCCAGCTCGGTCACGTCGAGCGGCGCGAAGGCGCACGCGAGGGTCGTCAGGAGCTCTTCGAGCGGAGCCGCGCCGCGATCGCGGAGCGATCTCGCGATCGCGTCCACATGGGCGCGTGGACCTGGACCGTCAACCGCCGCCCAGGCGAGATGGTCGCGGAGAGATGGCTCGACGTCCTCCAGGCGGAATCCGTCGACCGAGACATACGTCACGTCCGCGGCGCGGAGACCGAGCCGCTCTGCCCACCGCTCGGCAACGTCGCGCGCGCCGGAGACCGTCACCAGCACACGCGCGCCGGGGCCTGGCTCGTCCAGCACCGAGCGGCGAGGGTCGTCCGGCCAGTCCACGCAGGCATCAGGCGCGAGCAGGCCCATCAAGAGCTGCGGCTGGCCGTCCTCGCCGTCCCAGTTCGCGATGCGGTTCACGAGGCTCGTGCGGACACCGAAGTGAAACTCGTCGAATCCCGTGCCTTCGGGCCATGGGCCAGCCGAGAGCCGCGCGAGCACTTCCTCCTCGAAGGCCGCGCAAAAACTGCGTCCGGCGTGGACGAGGAGCTTCAGGGTGTCAGGACCCATGATCGAGCGGAAGAAGCGTTCGACGACCGTGCTCTTCCCTGCGCCGGAGGGGCCATGGACGACGCACGCCGACGGGCGCCCCGCTTCATGCCAGGATCGCAGTGCCTCGAATGCCCTGGACTGGCCTTCACCAAAGAACGGTCCCTCCATCGAACTCTCCTCAATCACGCTGGGGTCGCCGGGCAAGGGCGGCATGAGCTGGGACCAGGAGGGCAAGACGGTCGCGGGCGAGGACGGCGTCGCCGTGGAGGTGCGCCGGTTTCCTGGATAGCTGGAGTGGAGCTTGGCCAGCGAACCGCGTCGGTGGAAGGAAGCCGGCGCGCAGCCGCCTCGGCTTCCGCGAGCGCGGCTGGCAGGACCCCAACGAGCTTCACGACGGCCGTTTGAAGCCGCCAGGATGCAGCGCCGGGCTTCCGGCCAGGGGACCGGCGTGACGACCCCGGCGTCGACGCCGGCGAGGCGTTGCTGGATCTCCTCGGCCCACGCAGCCTCGACCTCCTCGGTCGACGGCTCGGGCTCGTCGAGGCTCTGGATCAGCGCGGCCGCCACGGCCGCCGTCAGGAGAGCACTTCGGCGGCCGACTTCGCCCCGAGGACGTTCTCGATCCAGCGGTCGAGGGTCGCGACGTCCGTGCATGCCTGGATTCGCGCGCTCTCGTCCTCGGTGAGCGCGATCCCTGCACGCGCAAGCAGCCGCAGCAGCGTGTCCCTCTTGCCCTCGAGCTTGCCCTCACGCATGCCCTCGAGCTTGCCCTCACGCATGCCCTTGAGCTCGCCCTCGCGGATGCCGCGATCGATGAGCCTTTGCAACGACGGGGGAATGGTCGCCTCGCCTTCGATCTGCCGTTCCATGACCAGTGCCTCCAGAGCCTGCCTCATCGGCTCACGCAACCCGTTCCAGATGACCTGAAAATAGACCATCGCGTGCGCCTGGTCGAGCCGGCCGAGGCCCGCGAGCGCCGCCTTCACCACGGTCAGCCCGCTTGGCCCGTTGCCGTGCGCCACCGCCGACAGCACGGCGAGCTCCGTCTCCTTCTCCGCGTCGGCCGGGTCGGTGATCTCGGGGACCACCGCCGGACCGAGCACCAGCGGCGCGACGTGGCCGCGGCCCAGGCCGAGATCGATGGTCTCCGCCGCCCAGGCAGCCACGCCGGCGTCCGGCGCGACAACGACGACGATCGTGCCAACGCGCTTCCTGGCGCGCACGACCGCGACGTACGCCGGCCATGAGTACTTCTTGTCCGGGTCCACGTCGCGCTGCACCTCGAGGACGATCGCCAGCACGAGCGCGTCGCGCTCGTCGCGAAGCTCCAGCACCAGATCGGCGCGGTACTCCACCGGAATGAGCTGGTCGAGCGACGACTCGACAACCGCGACCGAGGCGTGCGGCGGCACCTCGACGTGGAGGAGCGTCGCGAGCAAGCGGGGCGCGAGCTCCGGGTGCTCGCGGAACATCTCGACGAGGGCGTTGTGCTCGAGCGTCGGCATGACGCCCGGTCTCGAGCACGCCCCGTGCCGGCACGAAATGCCGGGGAAATGCGAGCAGAGCTCCAGCGCAGGGGGTGGCGGCGCCATGGCGGACGGGGGCGGCCAGCGACGCCGGCTGGGAGGCGGACCCCCTGTGCGGCAGGCGAAGAAACCTCGCAAAGCATTGTCTGTGCCTGACGATTTGCCAATCTGCTGCGGGCAACTGGCCGAAGCGAGGAAGGGCGCACGTCAGCAGCATTGGCCTGCTGGACCAAGAGCGTCAGATCAACGGCTCGGTCCGAGCCGCCGAACGCGAATCTTGTTGTCCGCTGCAACCACGAAGCACCCGGCCCAGCGCTCGACGTCCTCTGTCCGGAAGAGGCACTCGACATAGGCCTTGAGTACCCGCCGGCTCGGATCAGCGGCCCTCTGCTATCGAGCTCTTCCGCTATGATTCCGCCGGAAACCTTCACGAGCGAGGCGAAGGGGCGGAGGAGCGCAGCTATGGGAAAGGGGGCCGGCTGGAGACCAAGGGCTCCACCCGCCTCCTCTACGACGAGCAGGGGCGGCTGATCGGAGACGCGGAGCCCTGGGCGATCCCGGACGCAGACCTCGTGACTCCATGGCTTGAGGCCGACGCGGCGCGCGCGCTGTCCTTGCTCGCCCTCTCTGCGGAGGTCTCGCCGTCCGCCCGAGCCGGGGTCCTCGAGCGAGCGTTCGAGATCGCCGAGAACACGAGCGCGGGGTGGTCAAGCCCCTCGGCGCTGGTCGCCGTGGCGGAGGCGGCGGAGGGCGAGAGGCGCATCCGGGTTGCGCGTTTCGCGCTGGCAGCTGCGCGCCGGTCGGATGAGGGGGATGCGGTCTGGGGGCTCGTCGCGGCGGCGGGCCTGCTCCCCGAAGAGGAAGCCCAGGAGGTCGCGGCAGAGGCCATCGCGCGCGCGGGAGGGGCGCCGCCCACGCTCGTGCCTGGGCCGAGGGTGAGCGAAGCTTCCGCCGTCGCGCTGGAGCGGGCTTCGCGTTCCCTGCCTGCGCCCCAGCGGATCCGCGTCCTCGCCCGGTTGCTCTCGGCGCTGCCGGCAGAGGCGAGAGTTCGTGCTGTCCAGGAGATCGAACGACGCTGGGCGCCCTGGTGCTTCGAGACCAGGGAGGAAGCCGAGGCCGTCACGCCTTACCTGTCCGAGCCTCTCCTGGAGAGGGCGCTCGAGGAGGTCCCGGTCTGGCCGGTGCATGCTCTCGGTGCACGCCTGGTCTCGGTCGGGCGAGAGGACGAGGCGCGCGCGCTCGTGCTGCGGTGGGCGGGGAGCAGCGCAGGCTACCGGGCGGACGCGTTGCTTCGCCTTGGTGAGGCGCTCCCTCCGGGCCGGCGGCCGGTGGAGGAGGTGCGGGCACTCTTCGAGGAGCTCGCCCCGGAGGAGCGGTGCCATCGGGTCAAGGAGCACCCTTCCGCTTCGGTCGCGCTCCTGGGGGACGAAGCGGCTTTACGAATCGCGGAGGGCTGCGTCGAGCCCTCCGGGAGCTATGCGCGGACTGGCGCGCTGGCGCGGCTTGCAGGGGCGCTCCCTGAATCGATGCGCGCCGAGGCGGCACGGCGTGCGGTGCTTGCCTTCGAGGCAGGAGGCCACGACGCCGACGCGCTCGGCGATCTCTGCGGGGCCGCCCCCTGGATAAGCCCCGCCGATGCGGCGCGGCTGCTTTCGGCGAGCCTGCTGGACGCCTCGGGGACTCCGTCGCTGGCCGGTGTCTTCCAGGGATGGGCGAGCATGGCGCAGCTCGCCGGCCTCTTCCGTCGCGCCGGAGGGGAGGAGACCGTGCTTGCGGCCGCAGAGGAGGTGGCGCTCGCCGGAAGGTGGTTGCACCGCGTGGGGTGACCGCGTGCGCACACGCTGCGATACCCCTGGGCCGTCCTGCGCAGCCCATTGGCCCTCCTGGATAAGCCCCAGCGCCGTCGGTACGGACCGGTGGCCTGGGTAACAGTTCAGACCGGAAGCCTGGGTTGCATCCGGACGGACCGGGAGCTTACGCTGCAACAGCGCGAGCGCGCTTGCGATGATGACGACCGCTCCGAGGTAGACGCGCCAGCCCAGGAAGACGACAGAGGGCGGCGTGCGCCGTCACCGGCACCCGTCCTCGCGGCAGCAGAACGACTCTCCCTTAGCCTTCCAGGGGCAGACGCCTGGGAGGCTGTATTCCGCTGGAGCCATAACTGCTTCGGCTCACGCCTGCCCGCCGAACGCCCTGGGCTTCAGCCGCGGCGCGTAGTGCCGCCGGCTGCAAGCCCTGGTTGGGCAGCACCATGCGGCACTCGGGAGCAGTCGTGGTCGCAGAAGCGCGGACTGCCGCATTGCTACGGACACGGAGGCCGAAGGACGCCCCGCGCGATCCGCGCTGGTGAAATGCTTGGGTTCGTGCGATCATCCCACGCGAACGGTTCGGGCGTTGTATAAGGGAACGGCATGAGCAGCAAGAGTGATCGTGAGCACTTCGAAGAATACCGCGCGCAGACTCTCGCGAAGCACACGATTATCGAGAAGTACATTTACGCGTACTTCAACATCCTTAAGGGGCAGGGCGGCGACAACCTCGTCTACATCGACGGGTTCGCTGGGCGCGGGACGTATGACGGCCCCAATGGCCCAGTTTCTGGTTCGCCACTACGTGCACTGGAAAAGATCGCCTCGCACCCAGGGCTGGCCAAGAAGGTGACCACGATCTTCATCGAGAAGGACAAGAAGCTCTACGATCAGCTTGTGAGAAGCCTCAAGGACTTCCACAGCAAGCACCCTGAAATTCGAGAGCCGCAATGGGGCAACGGCGAATTCTCTGAAGTGATGACGCAGCAACTCGACTCGCTGGAGAAGGCTGACGCCCGCATCGCCCCCGCCTTTGTGTTCGTGGACCCGTGCGGTGTCGACGGCGTTGATTTCAACGTGATCGCTCGGGTTCTTAAGAGCCAAGCAAAGGCCGAGGTATTCCTGTTCTTCAACATCGAAGGCGTCCGACGGATCCTAGGCTTGAAGGACAAGATGGGACCGACGCTTGCGAAACTGCTCGGTAGCGAGGCACGCGCGAAGGAGCTCCTGGCCCGCGTCGAGGCCTGCTCAAGCCCGGACGAGCGCGAACAGGCGATCATGATGTTCTACGAGGATCTACTTCGAACGCAGACCCCAGCGAAGTACGTGGTCTCCTTCCGGGTAGAGAAGGAGGACCGCAGGGTCACGAGCCATTACCTTATCCACGCGGCGCAGCATCCCCTCGGCTTCGCCATCATGAAGGACGTGATGTGGGGAGTCGGCAAGACCGCTGAAGGCAAAGGCGGCTTGGCGCTTGAGCAAGCCAGCTCGGTGCCGATGAAGATGCTCTTCACGCCGGAGTGGGAGTCCATCCGACAGTCGATCCTTGCCGAGCTCAAGTCAGGCATGAAGCGTGTCAGCTACTTCGCGGTTGAATTAGTGCAGCGATCGGACAACCGCCTCTGCTCGAAGGCGTACAAGGCCGCGCTGTTAGAGCTGGAGAAAGAAGGGAAGATCGTGGTCATCAATAAGAATGGAGTCGGTGTCGCTAGTAAGCGTCCGATGAAGAATGGCGTGATGACGCTCGCGGACGAGTACTACCTCAAGCTGCCGTAGAGCTCCGAAGAGGCGGCATCTCGTCATAGGTCTTGCCATCGAGTAACCGACCCGCTTCCTTCTTCTTTACACCACCCCACTGCTTGAAGAAGAACGGGACGCGGGCGTCTTGGCACTGGCCGCGGATCGCGCGCACCCATTCTTGTTCGATCGGGCGTGCACCAGGTCCAGACTCTCCACCGACGATGACCCAGCTCATCCCTCGGAGGTCGAGATCAGGAAGACTTTCGAGCAGAGGTTCCAGCGAGAGGAATCGAACGTGCGCCGGAATGGTACGCAGTAGGTCAATTCGTGGCATGTACTTCCGCGACTCGACACTCACGCCCATCCAGACGTTCTCCGGCCAGTGCAGATAGTTCGCGATACGCGCAAGACGATCGGCGCGTTTCGTCAGAACCTGGAACGTATGCCAATGCGCGAGCTTCATCGTCTCGAAGACGGACGAGATGAAATCCATCGGCACATCCTCGTGGAAGAGGTCGCTCATCGAGTTCACGAAGACGAGCCGCGGTCGGCGCCACGACAGCGGTTCCTCGACCGCTTCGTGCACGAGCTTGAGCTTGCCCGTCCACCGAGGGCCCTTCCTGGTAAGCGTCGTCAGTCCTTCGTACGCGGCGCCCGGTCCGCTGAAGCGGTGGGCCATCCGCTCCGCGTAGCAGCGCTCGCAGCCAGGGGAGAGGCGCGAGCAGCCGCGAACAGGATTCCAGGTCGCCTCCGTCCACTCTATGGAAGACATGGTGCTCATAGCCGTTCCTTGCGCCCGTCGATTGTATCCGGTCGAGCTGGTTTCGTCGTCTTCCGCGTCACTCCTGAGACTGTACACATGCTCAGCTCACGGGTCAATCAGGCATCGCTTGAGCGCCCCGGACATTCCCCTAGGCCTAGGTTTCGCGTTGCCTGACGCTGCCGACCGCGCATCTGCGCGGCGTTTCCCGGCGGGTCCGGAACGGAAGAGCTCGCTTCGCAAGTTCACCCGTTGAGTGAGGAACGAAGAGATGGCGGGCTCATGCACGCGAGAGCCTTCGGAACAAGGCAAATCAGCGCCTGATCGGCCCGACGCAGCGCGAAATTTAGGCTAAGCCGGCCCCCTCACGCGTCGCAGGCCGTCGTTGTAAAGAACGACGGGGGTCCTTCGAGCCAACGCGGCTCGGGCACCCGCACATCAGGACGACGCGGTGCGTCGAATGCTGCTTCTTCAGCTCTTCCAGTACATCGAAGCCGGCGGCGCGTCCCCGCTCGCCTCTCGGGCGCGGAGACCATCGAGGAGCTTGGAGCGCACGGCGATGTCCTTGATGATGCTCTCGCGCCAGACCGCCTCCTCTATGAGGAGCCAATCATTGTACAACCCCGCCTGCCCAACGATCTGCCCATCTGCTGCCGCACGAAGTGCGGCCAGCAGCATGGGCTTGTTAGACCGCTGGTTTACCAAGCTACTCTCCGGTGCCCTGCAACTGACGGAGGAGGCGCCTGGTCTTCATGAGCGATTCTCGATTCAACTTCAAATTGGCAATGGTGTACTCCGCAGCTCGCGTCCTGGGCCTCCACACACCTTCGTCTGTTTCCTCGAAGTGGTCGTGGAACCGTTCAACAGGGTCTACGAAGCGATAGCCGGCTTGCTCTTCCCGCGGTGCCGGCCAGCCGGCAGCCTTGGCCGCGTTACATGATCGACATGCGTAAAGCAGGTTTTGGTATGACCACGCGAGCTGTGGGAACAACGCCCGCGGACGAAACGTCTCGATGCTAAACGCATCGATGCCACCGGCGAGCCGATCTGGGGTACGGCAGTACGCACATAGACCCATAAAATCCCGGCGCAGGTGCGCCAGCACCGCTCGTCTCATGCCGCGATCGTAGCTAAAATAGTCGACATCGCTCGGAAGCCCTGGTCCTGCCGAGCGAACAAACTCTACAGAAGTAGGATAAAGAAGGGCGAAGTCCTCAACCTGCACGAGAACCTTAAGCGATCCGTTTCCTTGCACCACGTGAGGTGAGATTGCCCAGCCGGTGACATCAGGGACGCGACGCCGCGTCCGCACATGACTGTCCGCGATGCCCAGCAACTCGTCCACCGTTGTGAGCCAAACGCCGTCCTCTTGCAGGCGCGCCTTGATCTCATCGAAGTGTCCCGGGTTCGAAGCGAATTCGGCGCTGGTGCCCATGACCAAGTACTGCTGCGGCACCCTGATGTCCCAGCCCAGTGTACGGAACAGGTCGCGGTTTTCAGGCACGCGCGTAAGCCAGTGCTTCTACTCGCGTAGTTGCTCCACGGCATGTCTTGCTTCTGGCGATAAGCGCAAGCCGTAGCCGCGTTCGGATATTTTTATGGCGGCGCTCTTGAGTTCGATGATGTGTGCGGACTTATAGACTCCGCCGCCAGAGGGCGGTTGAATGATGCTCTTTTTGGCGGCGATCAAATCGGCGCGATCACGTTGCCGCGCATCCGTTAGAATGGTTTCGTAGCTCTCGTTCAGCTTGTATAGGGGCTGCTCGGACGCGAATTCGCTGAATCCGAGCACCCCGACAAGCGCCGGATGCCGCTCAAGCAGTCTGTGTAGCGCGGCTTCATCGCCGGTGAGGCTCCCGTGAAGGAACTCTTTGAGTTCCCGCACGTCATCTTCAGACACCGGATCGGTTGCATCGAAGATGTTTACGACGGGCGGGGAGGCGGACGGTGCCATGCTCGGATCCTATCACGAGCCAGAGCGCTGCTGCTCAAGTTTGGGCGTCCTGTCTGGCCTCGGTCTAACGCGTTGGGTTTCAGCTGGCGGCGAAGCCGCTCAGCTGCAAACCCTCGTTCGGCGGCCGCGGAATCGACGCCCATAGGCGCTCATGTCTCGATGTTCTTCGATTGACGACTTGCATCGCGATAGGCGCGCGGCGAGCAGCCGACCTCGCGCCGAAACGCCATACTGAACGCGCTCTCTGACGCATACCCCAGCTCAAATGCCAGCTCTCCGATGGCGCGATTGGTCGTCCGTAACGCGTCTTTCGCGAGCGACATCCTCCACTGGATGGCGTAAGCGAGTGGTGGCTGCCCGACGAGCACTTTGAAGCGCGCAGCGAACGCTGTGCGCGACATGCCCGCCACGCGCGCGAGATCGGCCAGCGGCGTCCCCGTCGCCACGCTGGTGTGGATATGGCGCAGCGCGGCGCCGATGCGCGGATCGGCGAGCGCACGGAGCCAACCTACGCGAGCGGGGCTGTTGCCCTCGGAATCGAGCCAGCGCAGCGCGTAGATCAGCACCAGCTGCGCGAGCTGGTCGAGCGCGCGCACCCGACCGTGCTCCGCGGCGCGCACCTCGTCGATGAGCAGCCGCGTCACACCGCGCAACGAGCTCGCCTCGTCCGCCGGGATGCGCGCCAACGCTGGCAGCGCCTCGACCAGCAGGTGGGCGTTCGCGGGGTCCAGCGCGAAGCGCCCACCGACTAAATGCACGACCGGCTTCGTTCGCCCGCCGCCGAGTCGGACGACGCGCTTCTGGGTGCTGCGAAAGAGCTCGTTCGCGCTTCGGCTCGGAGTCTCCATGTCGCTGGCAATCATGTACGGCGGCGGGCCGCCAAGCAGGAAGACGTCGCCCGCGCGAAGCCTCTTGGCCGAGCGTCCGCGAATGGCGATCAGGCACTCTCCCTCGACGACGACACCGAACTTCACCCCAGGATAGCCGTCGAACGCGAGGCTCCACCGACCATGGGCGCGCAGCTCCGCGGCGAGTACTGCCTCGGGCCGCAAGAGCGCGAGCATGTCTGCGAGCGGATCGCGAACGTCCGAGGTCACGGTCTGGACGATACATCAAAAAATGAGGCCGATCCATCATGGTAAGCGTGATGGCGTCGCGGTACAGGTAAGCGCCTGTTCCGAGGAGACCGACATGACGTTCAAGGTGATGGCGTTCGTGATGACCTTTGCCGGCGGCCTTCTCGGCCTCCGCTTCCTCTTCGCCGGGGGTTCCGTGCTCCAGGAGTGGGGCATCGAGGTGACCGCTGGCTCGCTGATCGTGGCTCGCCGGATCGGCGCGATCTATCTCGGCCTCGCCCTGATGTTCTTCCTCGGAAGAGCGGCTGCCCCCTCGGAGCTCCGCTCGGCGGTGTGTCTGGTCACGGGGGGAGCGAGCGCGCTGCTCGCGTGCCTCGGGTTCTTCGAGTTCATGAGCCAACGAGTCAGCGCTGGCATCTTCCGCTCGGTCGTCGCAGAGGCGGTGCTCGCGGCAGGCTTCGTCTGGGTCTGGTGGAGCGGACGATGACCGCAGCGGATGCGGACAAGGGGTGCAAACGCTCTCCGATGTCGAGCGTCATCGATGCGACCCCCAGGCGCGAACCTTGCCCGCCGAACGACTGCCGATGAGCCGCCGCGCCGCAGGCGCGGTCGGATCCAGCGGCTTGTTCGGCGCCTCCCACCTGGGTGACATCAGCAAAGGGCTTGGCATTTCCTACCCTCCGGGCGTCCCGGCGGAGGAAGATGCTGGGTGCTCCGAAGCCAGGGAGGGCCAATCGAGCTTGGCGAGGATCTCGGGGGACAATTTACCGTGCTCGGCGAAGGCCCGATCGAGCGCGGCACTCATCCAGGCGAAGCCCTCGCGGGACAGCTCCACCTGCGGCTGCTGGCGGTAGGCGTGCCGCGGGTTGGTGTTTCCTTCGCCCCTCCGCGCATGCTCCTGCGTCACCCTGAACGCGTCGGACTCCAGGGCTTCCATTAGGGCGTTGAGGGAGACACCGTTCGCGAGCGTGCCGTCGACAAACTCCGCATGATGGACACGCACGTAGTGGGGCCAGTCCTTCTTCCAGGACCGCCTCGCGATGTCGGCCGGCGTGGCGTCGTCGCGCTGGGGCATGTGCGCCAGCGCGATCGCGCGGCCGTAGATCAGGATGTCGTTGGGCTCCTGGACCATGCGGCCCATGAACATGATCGCGCCGTCCTGCGCTTTCCGTGGGCGCTTGCCCTTCGGGTACGTGCAGGCCCGGTGGCTCCCCGAGCGGTCCACCTCCGTGAAGACCGGCATTGTCCAGAACGCGCGGTTGTCTCCCTCACCGAAGAGCTTCACGAAGCTCTGCTCCGCGTCGCCCGACCAGGGCTCGCCACGCGGAGCTACCGCCAGCAGGCCGCCGTCGGCACCCTCGTCGCCCAGGCGCGAAGCGGGATCGGCCCGCGCCCCCTCGGCCTGGTGTTTCGTGACCTTCGCCTCCCAACTCTCTAAACGAGCGAGGTTGAGGTCCTCCCCGGAGCGGCCCCACAAGCGGTCAAAATATGAGAGGCAGGGATCGACCAGGTCTTTCCCCTCGGCCACCACCCCGAGCTCGTGGTTGTGCGCCATCGCTGCTTCGGTCAAGTTCGCGGAGGTGACGATCGCGCGGCTCTGGCCGAACACGTAGAGCTTGGCGTGGAGGTTTCGCAGGCCGCGGATCCGCCCGCCGTGCTCCAGAAGGCTGCGGAGGGCCAATATATCGCTGACGCCGGCGCTGAAGTCGTCGAGGTCGAAGCGGGTGATGACCTGGAGGGTCTCGGGCCGGCCGTGCGCGAGTAGGCGCGCGGCGGTGCGTCGCTTGATGAACGGGCATACGATCCGGACCGCCGAGTGGTCCGCAGCGAGCCCGCTATCGATCTCCTTGTCCCACGCGTGGTCCACGAGCCGGAAAATCATGCGATACCTCTCTGCGTCGGCGAGCGACCATGACGGCCTTTGGGTACAGGGGACGTGGCGCCCTCCAATCCTCTCCGGTCTGGCCGGTCTTGGCACAGCGCCCACCCTGCCGAACGTCTGACGCTCTGCTGCGCTGCGGCGTGCCGAGCGAAGCGAGACTCGCCGCAGCGTCAGCAGCAGCGGCGAGTTAGGCACTTTGCGCGGGAGCACTTTTCGACGGCGTCTTCTCGATATTCTCGGCGGCCTTCTCGATGAACGCAGTCATGTCAGCGGAGATCAACTCCTTCGTGATCACAGCGACACAGTGGCCCTTCGTGATAGTTTTTCCGCCTCCCGAGATCTTCTGAAGGACTTTGGGCAAGAGTTCCTTCCCGGGGAAGACGCGCTGCACAGTATTCAAGTCGTCTAGCTTTAGCTCATCGAACCATTTGAACACAAGGACATCCAACTCGTCTTCCTTGCGACGCTCCCTCAAGAAGCGGTTCACGCCTCGTGCGCACTCCAAGCTAGCACGACGAGCTTCTGCTTTAAGTTCTTGGGCCGCGGCAAGGATCGCGATCGTCGCGTCGGCGGCAGTGATGGTGGTTCCGACGAGCGCTGCGGCAGCGACAAGCAACTCCGGCTCCAAGAGATAATTCTCGATCTCGTGGCGCTCCAAGAGGTGCGGCACAACCCCCTCTTCCTGCTGTGAGGCAAGGAATGCAGGAACAATAAAATCAGGCATGCCGTCGCGATCCTGAACGAACGTGATGTCGAATTTTGTACCCGTCAGTCCTGCGAGGACCTTCCCCAGTTCCGCAACCGCGCGAAAATTGCTCACACCTCGAGCAGACAAGACATAAGAACTACTTTTGGACGAGTACAGCGGGCTACCACAGGCCTTGTCGAGCGACTTGAGAATGGTCTGATCTTTGTCCTCAACAACCACCAAGCGGCGCGAAGACAACAAACGCGAAAGCGCAGAGACGTCCACGACATCGGCGTCGACGAGTACGCTTACGAGATCCGCGTTCTTGCCGATCGGCGAGAGTTTCTTCTTGCTCGAATCGACTACGGTTACGTCGTTCGTAGAGAATGTGTCAATCAAATCGAGCGAATGCGTGCTTAGAAATACCTGTGCATCCAGATCAGTCGCAATACGACGAAATAGGTCGCCCAGCCGCGCTTGAAGTTTGCTGTGCAGGTGGGCATCGGGCTCATCAATTAGCAAAATTCGCGGTTTCTTAAGATATAGATAAGTGAGCATCTGGATTACCTGTTGCAACCCAGCACCCGACGAAACCACGTCAAAATCGCTGCTACCTTGCTTGTACTTGACCGTCACATACTCGTCGGAATCGCCATCGAACTCGACCGCGCTGACCGATACCCCAAATAGACCGGTTAGCCATGTATTGATTTGTTCCAACAGCGTGGGGTCTTTGGAGTTTAGCTGATGCAAGCTGCTTCTGAAAATCTCCGAGTATCGCCCTTGCGTTGCAAGTGCGTTGCGCCTTGCCGCAGTCGCGTAGGGCTCGGAAACGAGCACGCCGACCAGGCCAGGAATAAACGCAACCTCTGTCGCCAAGTACGATGCAACGCTGGCGGCAGTGAGGCCTTCGGGCAGATTTTCGGCAGAGACATGAATCTGCCCAAATTGCTGGCGCAGGGACACCCCAAAGGTCGTGTCGTCGTCGAACGTTAGTGAAATCGTAAGTGGCTTGCCGGCACGTTGTTGGTGCCAGAGTTCCTTGATATCTGGCGTCGGAGCGACCTCCTCTGCGCCGGTTAGATATCGTTTGTGATACACGGCATCGGGCGAGTTCCCTTCAAATCGGACATGCCCATGCATGAGCAAGAAGAACGCGCGGATTGCGTGCAGAATTGTCGTCTTGCCACAGTTGTTCGGACCCACCAGAACGTTGAAGTCTCGAACCTCAACGATTGTGTCCGCGAATTGTCGAAAGCGTTGCAACCGGAGCGACCGGATCTTCTTCATGGGGGGCGGGGCGGGACGACGAGTGCGCACGGTGAACCTCCGGGTAACGGGACCACACCTAGTGTCGAGCGTCAATCGTGCAAGCAGGTCAGCGTCTGGAGCATCTTCGCACTGTAGCTCAGGGTTTACGGCAGGAGGCCCTGGTCTAACGGCTTGGGCTTCAGGCGCGGCGCGCAGCGTCGTCGCCTGCAAGCCCTGGTTAGCCGGGGCTGCCTGGTCGGCGCGGCTGAAGCTGTTTTCGACGCGGCTTGCTCCTCGATGGACATGGCGGTAGCTCCGTAGCTTCGGCATGCAGTTCACCGCAATCAGGGACCTCGCCGTCGTGCTGCTGTGCGAGTGTCTGCAAGCCTATCCCCTATATGCTCCAGCCACCAACGCAACGCCTGCTGGTCCGTGCCATGGGGAGCATCTGCGGCAAGGTCCGGGTAGACGTTCGCGAGCAGAGCAATCGCGGCTTCGACTGTCTCGTCGCGACACTCATCCGTCGCCAAAAGGGAACGGGTCTTCCCCACAAGCTGCAACTCGTGCGGCAGAATGACATTCCGGTGTTGCTTGGATAGCCAATAGACGTCCACCTGCCTAAGCGCGTAGTCAGCAACCGCTAGCGCTGCGATTGTTGTTTCCGTGTCGGCATTATCCAACTCCATCAGCCGCAGATAGTCCTCGGTGACTTCCGCCGCCCCATCAAGGCTTGCACATTCTGCCTCGGTAAACGAATCCGTTCTCATGAGCGTTTGCCAAGGCGTCGTCGTATCGGCTGAGGCCACAAGCTTGCTTAGCGTCGAACCGGGCGTGCGGCCGAGTGCTATCGGCGACCTACAGCCATTCGCATGCAGAATCACCAGCCGGCCTGCTTCTTCAGTTGATTCGACCGCAAGCGTCGCATGATCGCTCTTGGCCCCAAGTAGTTCCGCCTCGTCCTCTGTCGGCAACGCGCTCTCTACCCAATATGAAATGTATAGTTGAAAAGACCCTGGACCCGCGTCGCGAGTGAACGCGACCCAGGCTCGCGCGTCAAGGGGCGATACGTTGGAATATCCGTCCGGCAACTTCACCCACGCGGTCCCCTGTGGCGTGGCAATTTGTGCGCGTTGGCGGCGATCACGCTCCTTTACGGGGTGGGAGCCGTTCACTATTCCCACCACGCGAACTTCAACGCGGTCGGGCCTGGATTCCAATCGACTGCTGAGTGCCTTGTCTAGCGCCTTGACTGCGCTGTTGACGGCATTCCCAGTGTTGGTCGTATCAATCACAAGAACACTGAGTCGCTCGCATTTCTCAAGCTGCAACAGTCCCGCAAACGCACGGCAGAAGTAGTCCTCGGATGAGCCGCCTTCAATCTTCCCTTCCCACACGAGCCCGGGAAACATATGGAATGTCTTCCCGTCCAGGAAGTTGAGGCGTCCGCGATGGGCGAGACAATGTAGAAGCGGTAGGACATAGGGAATTCCACCTGTCGCGAAGAACAGTACGAGATTCGGCTGAAGGTGCTCGACCTCGTCCGCAAGCTGCCAGACGGTCGCTCGCATTTCTCGAACTTGATTGTAAGCGATCTCCAGCGCGTTCGACGCCGCCGTCGCGTACTCCATAGGCATTGCGACACGAATCGCGTTGGCGTCAGGATGCGACGTGTACATTAGTCGAGATGGGTTCGTAGGCATGTGCACCTTTCGGCTGGCTTGCCGGTGGTACGAGTAGAACAGGATGCACGCTGCCGCGCAGGTCAAGCATGCAAAGATCACGAGAAAGTCCATGGTTGTCATCGCATAGCCGGTTCAGCCGAAAGTGCGTCCACCGGTCTGAGTGGCTCCGCGTAGAGTCACCGAGGCCTCGGCTTCGATAGCATGAAGACGAGTGGGTCTGTAAACATCGGCCTCTCCGGCTAACGTCGCAATCATCTGTGCCGCGCGACATATCTTCGCATTTTTGCATGTAGACTGCGAACCGCGGTGCCCGATCACCGTGTTCTCGTGGATGAGTCGCGGCACCCCGCAGCATATCTAGATATCCCCGCGGATAGGTCGCGATCTTCCGCAGGCTATCTGCGCATCTCCGGAGATAGGCCGCCGCTACGCAACTACGTATCGCCGTTGATGGGCTTCGGACGGCGACTGTGTGCCGAGAGGCAAGATGCGTGCCTGTGATTGATTGCCTCGGGCGACTGATGTGCGGCCCAAATATCCGCTGGCCGCCGCAACTCGCGCCCGCCCTGCGCCGATAAGGGTCACTGCGGGTCCGACGAACCGGCCCCAACCAATCGGAACCACCCCCATGACCCTCATCGAAGCCGTGCGCGCCACCGTCCGGCGCCTGCATTACTCGCCGCGTACCGAAGAGGCGTATGTCCACTGGATCCGGGCATTTATTCGCTTTCATCACGGCAAGCACCCGCGGCAGATGGGCGCGGAAGAGGTCACGGCCTTCCTCAACGATGTTGCGGTCGCGCGCCGCAGCGCGGCGTCCACGCAGAACCAAGCGCTGTGCGCGCTCCTCTTCCTTTACAAGCGGGTCCTCGACCTGCAGATACCCCGGCTCGAAGCGCTCGAGCGTGCCCGCCGGCCGGAGCACCTCCCCACGGTCCTCTCGCGAAAGGACGCTCTCACCTTGCTCGAGCACCTGATTCCACCTTTTCGACTCATCGGCGAGCTCCTCTACGGAAGCGGCCTCCGCCTCCTCGAAGCGCTTTCGATTCGCGTCAAAGACGTCGACCTTGATCGACGGCAAATCATGGTGCGCCGCGGGAAAGGACAGCACGACCGGCCGGCCTTGCTCCCCGCTCGGGCGCGCGACGAGCTGCAGGCCCAGCTCGACGCCGTGGCGCAACGGCACAAGAAGGAACTCGCGGCTGGCCGCGGCGAGGTCGACCTGCCCCACGCTCTGCGAGCGAAGATGCCAGGAGCAGCCACGAGCCTCCCCTGGCAGTACCTCTTCCCCGCCTCTCGCCCTTGCACCGATCCAGCGACGGGTCGACAGGTCCTCTACCACCTGCACGAATCGGCGGTGCAAAGGGCCGTGAACAATGCCGGACGGGCGTCGGGGCTCACCAAGCGCGCGACATGCCATACCCTCCGCCACAGCTTCGCGACCCACCTGCTCGAGGCGGGCACCGACATCCGGACGATCCAGACATTGCTCGGCCACAAGGACGTGCGGACCACGATGATCTACACCCACATCGTCGACCGCGGCCCTCTCGGCGTAATCAGTCCTCTCGACCGCTGACCGCCGCTTCCGCGTGGAGCGCGTTGAACTCCGCCCCCACCCCCTCGTGCCGCCCCCGTGCATCGTGGAAAGGTAGCCTAGCCGACGGTTGGCCCACCTTGTCAAGGAGGCCAGCGCAGGACCGAGCGGGCTCTCCAACGGACGAAGGCGCGAGCGGTTCCTCGATGCCCTACCCCTCCGAAGCGAAGAAGTGGCCCTGCAATGGCCCGGCCAGTCATCGGCTGGGGCCCTCAAGCTGCTACGGCCTGTAGAGTTCGCCGCGGCGCGGTGCAGCGTCTGCGCAAAGCATGCGCCAGTTCTGCGTCACGGTGAGGAGCACCGGCGATAGCCGTAGGCAGTCGACTGCGGGCAGCGAGGGATGGCCGTCAAGGGCCGGCGAGACGCTTGCGCGGCCTCCCGCGCGTCGTCTCCGGCATCTCGGCTGGCCGGAACAGTGCTGCTGGTGTCACGCCGAGGGCGTTGGCGATCGCCACAAGCGCCGCGACGCTGACGTTGGTCTTCGCGCGCTCGAGGCGATGGAGCAGGCCAGGGCTCACGTCCGCCGCTGCCGCCAGCTCGTCCTGGGTCAGCCCTCGCCTGACCCGAAGCCGCTGCACGTTCGCCGCGATGTACCGAAAAACCGTATCAGTCTCGATGGGTTCCATCGCCACGGGCTGAACCTGGGAGGGCCAAAAGTAGTCGTGGATTGTGACTTTACTTGACTCGGATCGTGCCTCGCACGTACCCTGAACAAAACACAAAGTGCCCCCGCGACGGCTGGCACCGTCCGGAGGCGTGGCCGAACCCCGCTTGCACGAGGTCCGACATGGAAACCGTACGTCTACGCCCTGACCAGGGCCAAGAGATCGATCCGCCCTCCCGCCGCCGTCCCCATCCCGCTGCTCTCAGCCGGCTCGCCCGCCCGCCCAAACCCGTTCATCACCAGCCCTCTCCCCCTGCCGTCTACCTCGACCCCACCGCGCTCTTCGAACAGCGCCCGCTCATCCGCAGCACCCTCCGCGCCCGCGGCGTTCTCCCCGCCGATCTCGACGACCTCACCCAGGACACCCTCCTCGGCGCCTGGCGCAGCCTGCGCGCCGGCCGCTTCCGCCCGTCCCCCGCTCTTCCTCCCGCCGACGCCCTCCGCCGCTGGCTCGCCGGCGTCGCCGCGCGGCAGGCCTCGCACTACCGCGACAAGGCCCACCGCCGCCACGAGCTCCCCGCGGTCGACCCTGACCGCCTCTCCGCCTTCGCCGCCCCCTCTCCCGAGGCCCGCCTCGTCGCCCGCGGCCTCCTCCGCGCCTTCCACCGTCTCCGCCCCGAGCTGCGCGAGATCCTGTCGCTCGCCGCCACCGGCCTTTCCTCGCTCGAGCTCGCCGCCTCCCTCTCGCTCCCTCGCCCCACGGTGGCCACCCGCCTCCGCCTCGCGCGCCGCCTCTTCGCCCGCGCCCTCACCCGCTCTCGGAGGTGGCCCCGATGCGCCCGATGACCCGCGCCCCCGTCGACGCCCCCGCCGAGACGGCGGCCGATCTCCCGACCGCGACCGAGGCCGCCCTCCTCGAGATGGTGCTCGGCCTGCCCGGCGTCGGCCCGCGCATCCTCGGCACGGCCGCTCTCCCGTCCCTCGGCCGCCTCTCTCCCGCGGCGCTCGCCGAGCGCACCCAGATCGCCCTCTTCGACGCGACCCGGCTCGCCGCCGCCTTCGAGCTCGGCCGCCGCTACCACGCCGCCCGCGCCCGCCGGGGCGCGCTCCTCACCGACGCCGCCCGCGTGGCGCGGTACTTCGGTCCGAGGCTCGCCTCCCTGGTCCACGAGGAGCTCTGGATCGCCGCCCTCGACACCCACGGCCGCGTCCGCGAGACGCGCCTGCTCGCCCGCGGTTCCGACGATGCCCTCTACGTCGGCCGCTCCACCGTCCTGCGCACCGCGCTGGACATGGCCGCCCACAGCTTCGTCCTGGCCCATAACCACCCCAGCGGCGACCCGACGCCGACCCACGAGGACGAAGACATGACCCTGGAGCTGCGCCACCTCTCCGAGGAACTGCACGTCCCGCTCAAGGCCCACGTCATCGTCACCCCCAGCGGCCGCTACGCCGCCGTCCACGAGTAGGTCTCCTCGCGGGGCGCAGCGCCCCTGCGGCGGGCGTCCCGCCCCTGCGCATCCAGCCGAAAGCTTCCCGCTCACCGCCCCGGTCGGGAACTCCGCAGACCTCCGGCGGCTGCACAAGACGCTGAAGCACGATCCACCGCGGGACCGACGCAGGCTACCGCATTGAGGTCGACCCGCACCCACGTGCCGCCTCCGTAGACCGCCTGCACGCCGGCGGCATCAGCGGGCGATCCCCGCTGCTGTCTGCTCTGACGACGCCTCACCGCAGAGCGCATCGTCCTGGCGCGCGGATGAACCCGCCTCACGCTTACCGTCGCGTTCGCGGTTTCTGCGGGCGCGAGCGCCTCCGAGTGGAAGGCGACGTCCCAGCCGGGGGGGCCGCCCGGGAGACAAGCCCATGCTTGGCTGCCATCGCAGCGACGCGTCCGGCGATCTTTTTCGCGAGCGATGCCGGCTTCAAGACGCGAGCCTCCTCGCCGAAGCCGAGAATCCAGCTCTCGAGCTCGGGGCATGGTTTTACGTGCAGGCGGACGAGAACGCCGTCATCACGAACTTCGATCTTCTGTGTGAGGTGCCAGCGGTGCGCCGCTGCGTACGTGCTCCATCGTGGCGCCAGCAGCACTTCGACGTCGGCAGCGTCGGCTTCGGCACCGATGAAGATGCCGAAGCTGTGCTGGAAGACCTGGTCGGGATCATAGTCCAGGCGTGGTGGGTACGAGAAGACGGTCTGGTCGACATCGACGCCCACGATGCGCGAGAAGCGGTACGGGTAGGGTGGCTTTGTGTCAGACCGTCCGATAACGTAGAGCTGGTGGTCGTAGATTGCGAGAGAGAGCGGCTTGATCCGGATGGTTTCGCGCTTGCCGCTGAAGTGGCAGTAGTCGATTGTCGCGTACCGGGAACGCAGGAGCGCATCGATGACGTCGTCGAGTTCGCCGGCCTTCTCGGAGAGCGCGGCCTCACCGCCTCGGCGCACAAAGATGAACTTACGATCTATATCTTGAAATTTCTTACCCCTCTTGGCGCGATTCAGGATGAACGCGAGTGCGTCGCGCATTCCGCACTCGTAGCTCGTGCCATCGAAGATGCTCGCGAGGCTTGTGCCGAGGCAAGCAGCAATGACCGCGGCATCCTTCGGAGCAGGCGACCCCGAGAGGAGTTTCTGCTGGTCGAAGCGCAGCACCTTGCGTTTACCCTCTTTGACTGCGCTGACGCCTCGCACCTTCGTGAGCAGGCGGATATCACGATCCGCCGTCGACGGTTCCACCTTGCCGAGCTCCGCGATGGACCGTCGATCGTGTTCCTTGCCCTGAAGAAGCTCGTCCAGCACGGCGAGCACACGCTCGAGCGTGCCCGTACGGCCTTCTTCGTCGTCACGCGCCGTCATGATCACGAGATGATCGTGTGTTCACATGGCGATCACAACAGAAAAATGATCGCGCGCTCCGCCACGATCACCTCGCGATCATGTGATCGTCTAGCGATCACATCGGGAAATCGTGTAGCATGCCCAGGCTCCCGAGCTTACGGTTCTCTTCGAGGGCGCGACGACACGACCCGAGCGCCTCGCTCCAGCGGATCATGTGACCCGCCACGGGGCGTGTCGAGGACGAGTGATCGACGATGTGCGCTCGAAGGAGGAGCCCGACATGACCGGACCCAAGACCGTGCCCGTGAATCCGCACAAACGATCGCCACCGTCCCCCGTCCCGAATCCGCCCGGCGAACGGCACTACCCTAAGCCCGGACCGAAAACCGTCCCTGTAGACCCACATAAACGATCGCCGCCGTCGCCCCCCCGGGCACCCAAGAAATAAGCTGCGACGATGGTGAAGCCTTCCGCGAATGCTCCCCTCATCGGCGGCGGTATCGCGGTGTCCGACTCGAACCTGACGGAGTTACCATGGCCTACAGCACCGAACGGCTGCTAGAGATCTTTATCAAAACTGACGGGAACTGCCACATCTGCCACGGTGTACTCACCTTCCATAACTACGGGCGGCCATATGCACGCGGCGGCTGGGAGGTTGAGCATTCGGTGCCAAGAGCCCGGGGTGGAACGGATCGCCTGAACAACCTCCTCCCGGCCCACGTCTCGTGTAATCGGCGGAAGCGCGACGGCTCAACGTGGCAGGCGCGAGCCTTCCACGGGAAAACGCGGGCTCCGTACTCGCGTGAGAAGAAAGCTCAGCTTCGTGGCCACAACACCGTCCAGGGGCTCACGGCCGGTGCTCTCGCTGGAGGTCTGGTAGCGGGGCCGGCCGGTGTCCTCGTTGGGGCTGTTGTCGGTGGCATTTTCGGTCATTCCGTGAGGGTGCCTAAGTAGGCCGGGACGGTGTTCCAGTTTGATTGGCGCTGCCGCTACGACTGCGGGCCCAGGACGGCCGGTCAAGGAGGCACTGCGTGAGCCGGCGCCGGCCGCGCCCTCGCAGCCACACGAGGCCCAGCGTGCTCACCGAGCCGGCATGCATCTTTCGAGAACCGTGCTGCCCTCAGCCACGGTGGCCCGCCCCGCGCCTTCCACCGTCTCCGCCCCGAGCTGCGCGAGATCCTGGCGCTCGCCGCCACCGGCCTTTCCTCGCTCGAGCTCGCCGCCTCCCTCTCGCTCCCTCGCCCCACGGTCGCCACCCGCCTCCGCCTCGCGCGCCGCCTCTTCGCCCGCGCCCTCACCCGCTCTCGGAGGTGGCCCCGATGAGCCCGATGAGCGGCGCCCCCGTCGACGCCCCCGCCGAGACGGCGGCCGATCTCCCGACCGCGACCGAGGCCGCCCTCCTCGAGATGGTGCTCGGCCTGCCCGGCGTCGGCCCGCGCATCCTCGGCACGGCCGCTCTCCCCTCGCTCGGCCGCCTCTCTCCCGCGGCGCTCGCCGAGCGCACCCAGATCGCCCTCTTCGACGCGACCCGGCTCGCCGCCGCCTTCGAGCTCGGCCGCCGCTACCACGCCGCCCGCGCGCGCAGGGGCGCGCTCCTCACCGACGCCGCCCGCGTGGCGCGGTACTTCGGCCCGAGGCTCGCTTCCCTCGTCCACGAGGAGCTCTGGATCGCCGCGCTCGACACCCACGGCCGCGTCCGCGAGACGCGCCTGCTCGCCCGCGGCTCCGACGACGCCCTCTACGTCGGCCGCTCCACCGTCCTGCGCACGGCGCTGGACATGGCCGCCCACAGCTTCGTCCTCGCCCACAACCACCCCAGCGGCGACCCGACGCCGACCCACGAGGACGAAGACATGACCCTGGAGCTGCGCCACCTCTCCGAGGAACTGCACGTCCCGCTCAAGGCCCACGTCATCGTCACCCCCAGCGGCCGCTACGCCGCCGTCCACGAGTAGGTCTCCTCGCGGGGCGCAGCGCCCCTGCGCATCCAGCCGAAAGCCTCCCGCGCACCGCCCCAGCCGGCAGCCCCGCCGCGCGTTCGCTCTCGTCATCGCGGCTGGCCGGGGAGGAGAGGAGCCGGGGTGCTCCGCGTGTTAGGCTCGACGGCGAAGCGGGCTTGCCTCCCGCGTCCACCCCAGCGCGATGTCGACCGCCACCGTCACCCTCGCTCTCCCCGAAGCGCTCTACCAGCGCCTCCGGGGGACTGCGCTCGCGACCCGACAGCCGCTCGAAGCCGTGATGCTGCGGGCGCTGAGCCTCGGCAGCCCTCCCGCCTGGGACGACGCGCCCCCGGAGTTCCAGGTCGACCTCGCCTGCCTGGACAGGATGGACGACCAGGCGCTCTGGGAGATCGCAAAGAGCCACAGGTCCGAAGCAGAGCTCGCGCGCTACGACGAGCTGCTCGACCGGAACACCCAGGGGCTCCTCACGCCGGCGGAGCGCATCGAGCTCGAGCGTCTTCGCCACGAGAGCGACCTGTTCATGCTCCGCAAGGCGCACGCTGCGGCGCTCCTGCGATGGCGCGGGCACGCCGTCGCTTCTCCGTAGCGCGCCCTCCACCCGCTGGAAGACGGACTGCGGTGTCAACCTACGTCTCCGAGCTGCTCCGTTCTCGTATCGAGGAGGCCGATCGGCGCCGCTGTCAAACCTGCCTGACGAGCGAGGCCAATAGCGGAATTCCCCTGACCTGCGATCACATCACGCCGGTCTCGAAGGGCGGGCCGACCTCGTTCGAGAACGTATGCCTCGCATGCCGCCCTTGTAACGAGTTCAAGGCAGGCGCCACGGAGTCGGCCGACCCGCTGACAGGAGAGGTCGTGCCGCTCTTCAACCCGCGCCTCCATCGCTGGAGCGATCACTTCACGTGGAGCGTCGACGCAACCAGGGTAGAGGGCGTGACTCCCTCGGGTAGAGCAACGTTCATCGCGCTCCGGATGAACCGCGCGACGATCTTCGCTGCACGTCGGCGCTGGGCCGAGGTGGGCTGGCACCCGCCCGCGTAGCGCTGGCTACCCCTCTCCATCGACGGCGCGACCGTGGTGCGGATGCGCCCGGTGCAGTCCGGCGACGAGCACGCTCGTGTCGAAGGCGAGCTTCACGACTCTCCCTGGATCCGGTCCGCTCGTGCATCGCGATCGGGGCGATGGTCGAACACTTCGGCCGGCATGGTGGCGTCAGCGTCGACAAGCAGGAGGCCATGCCGCTCGGTCAAGGTGACGCCCTCACGTCGCGCCGGATGATCTGCAGCAGGGAGGTCGCTGGCGGCCTCATGCGCGACCAGCTCGATCACGCGAAGCCGGTCGGTTACAGGGAGGGCGCGGTGGCGGCGACGGTCGGACCCGACGGTCATGCCCGGCAGGATGCCATCCCCGCAGCGAGGAAGGAAGGCGAGGATCGGTTGCTGATGCATTGAACAGGCGGAACGAGCGCGGCCGCATCCTCGGCGAGCAGCGCCGGCACGTCGTCCAGGATCTCCGCATCAACGGGCAACTCCCTGTGCAGCCGCGCCATCTGCTCGGGCTTGAGCGGCGAGAGCATCACGCCCAGCATGTCGGCCACCTCGCGGGGGATCGGCGGCCTGGCCGGCCTGGTGCTGCTCGACCTCGTAGGGGACTTGAGCGCTTCTTCGTCGTTCCGCTGCCTCCCGGATGTCCAGCTCGGCAGACGGGAGAACGAGGAGCCGGCTCATCGACGCGTCGCGAGGTGCGTACGGAGGTCGGCCTCGACCTGTTCCCAGGAGCGGCCGGCATCCGGTGCGGCCTCGACCTCGGCGAGCCGGCGATCGAGCTCGGCCTTGTGCCACTCGGGTACCGGCACCTCATCCTCTCTCGCCGCGATCCGCTCCCAGAGCGCCTGGACGTACTCGATCTGCTCGTGCACGGTGAGGTCGTCGAAGCCGGGCGGCGGGCCCTGGATGGCTCGTTGCATGAGCCACAAGATACCACGAGGTCTGGAGCGAAGCCCGAGCGAGTCGCTCACCCCGCGGGCCCTGCATCCGGGACCGCCACGCGGCCGATCGCGTAAGGCAGGATTCGCGCGATGTTGCGCGCATCGTCGATCCCGCGGTGGTGTGTCCCGTGGAGCGGGAGTCCGAGCCGCTCGAGCGCGCTCGCCATGCCGTAGCGCTGGGTCACCCCGAGCGTCGCGGAGAAGCGCTTCTTGATGTTCATGTGCCCTTGCAGCGACAGGGGCACGCCCCAGCGGGCCGCGTCGATCTCGAACTGCTTGCGGTCGTAATCGCCCCACGAGCAGAAGAGCGCCTCCCGCTGGCCGACGAAGCGCCCGAGCGCCGCGATGGCTTCGGGGAACGTGGGCGCGGCGTCGACGTCTGCTTGCGTGATCGTGGTGAGCTTCGTGCAGAACTCCGTGAGCTTCGGCCGGATGACCGGGCGCACGAAGGTGGCGAGCTCGCTCACGGGCTCGAGCGTCGCGCCGTCCACGAGGACCGCGCCGATCTCGATGATCTCCATGATGCGCTCGGGGATGCGGCCCTCCTCATCGCACGTCGCCTCCAGATCGATCACCAGGAAAAATGCAGGTTCCTTTCCCATGTCCGTCCTCCTTTCTGCTGACCTTGATACGATCCGCGCGAAGAACATGCCCGGACACGAAACCGGACAGGCCGCTCCCGCAGGCTTTTCCTGGGAGGATTACGTCGCCTGGCTCGTCGCGCAGCACGGCTCCTTGACCGCGGTCGCCGAGCGGCTCTCCTCCCTGCGGGGCTACGAGGACGACGTCGCCTCGATCGAGCGCGCCCGGCGCCGGCTGCGGACGCGTGGCCAGCGGGACGGCGGGACCTGGGGGACGCGCGCGCTCGCGGCCTTCGGCTTGCCGGACGCGCTCACCGAGCGCGCCCGCTGGATGGGCGCCTATCACTCGCGCTTCACCGACCTGCCCCTGCCCCTCGCCCAGGACCTCTTGCGCCTCTGGGATCGACCGCCGGTGAGCGAGGATCCGACCTCCCACGTCTTCCTCGCCCTCGCCCACGCCACCTGCGCGCTGCGCGGCGACGACCGCGAGGCCGGAAAGACGCACCTCGCCCGCATCCGGCCGCTGCTCGGAAAGGCCCCGCCCGAGGCGCGGGTGGAGGCTCTGCTCACGGAGGCCTTCCTGGCGAGCCGTGATGACGTCGCGCGCGTGGCCGGCCTGCTCGACGAGATCGAGCCGCTCTTCGAGCTGCCGATGCCCGCCCACGACCGAGCCTGCCTGTTCGCCCGGTGGATCGATCAACGCGCCTTCGAGCGGAACCGCTCCTGGGGCGGCAAGCCGCCGGATCCGGCGGCTGCGGAGGCGCTTTACCGGCGCATCCCGGAGGACGGTCCGGCCTTCGCGCGCGCGCGGCGGGCGAACGGGCTGGCGTATGCGCGGTGGAAGCAGGGTTTCCCCGAGGAAGGCGCGGCGCTCGCGCGGGATGCGTGCCGGCACGCGGGGGACGGCGGGCACCTGCGGATGCGCGCGATGGCGCTGAACATGCTGGCGCGAATCGCGGGCGGCGAGGAGGGCGCGGCGGCGAGGCGGCGGGCGATGGCGATCGCGAACGAGCTCGAGGACGAGGTGCTCAGGCTGCGGTTCGAGCGGCGAGCGGG
The DNA here is from genome assembly GCF_051474675.1 of Sorangium sp. So ce406. NCBI lineage: Bacteria > Pseudomonadati > Myxococcota > Polyangiales > Polyangiaceae > Sorangium > Sorangium sp. So ce406. The sequence goes on from NZ_CP150340.1 coordinate 7,132,746, forward strand.
AAACAAGGGCTGAGGTGTACAGGGGGTCCGCTGGCCTCGCTCCCGGTCCAGCCGTGAGGTGGCCGGCGGCCTCCCCGGAGGCCCCAGGTGCTTGAAGGCCTCGTGGTCGCCAGCGTACGTGGCGGCTCCGCTGAGCCTCACGAGCGGCTTCAGGGGCTCAGCCGAGCGCGGTGACGCCCTCGACGAGCAGGCGAGCGGCGATGGCGAACATGACGAGGGCGATCCCGCTGTCGAGGACCCTCCAGGCGAGCGGCCGCCGGAAGACGGGCGAGAGCAGCCGCGCGCCGTACCCCAGCGCCGTGAACCAGACGAGGGACGCGAGCATCGCGCCGCCGGCGAAGAAGGCGCGGGTCTCGAGCGGGTAACGGCCGGAGATGCCGCCGAGCAGGACCACCGTGTCGAGGTAGACATGGGGGTTGAGCCACGTGAGCGCCAGGACCGTCGTGAGCGCCTGGCGCAGCGAGCCGCCCGCGCCGCCGTCCGCTCCGAGGCTCGACGGCGAGAGCGCCCGGCGCACCGCCGAGAGCCCGTACCACCCGAGGAAGGCCGCTCCGCCGAGGGCGAGCGCGGTGAAGAGGCCCGACGAGGCGTTGACGAGCGAGCCGACGCCCGCCGCGCCGGCCAGGATCAGGGCCGCATCGCTGAAGGCGCAGATGGCGACGATCGGGCCCACGTGCCGCCGCGCGAGCCCCTGGCGCAGCACGAAGGCGTTCTGCGGGCCGATGGCGATGATGAGGCTCGCGCCGAGGGCGAGCCCCTCGATCAAGGCGACGGCTGCTCGCGATTCCATGCGGCTCCTCGCCGCTCAGGGGCGCTCGCCGGACGTGCGAGCCGACCGCGGAGCAGCGCGACGTAGAAGTCCCGGTAGCCCGGGTGGAAGAACTCGATGTTCTGGTGGATCGCTCCGTGGAGGTCGTGGAGCCGGTCGATCGGCAGGCTGGGCATCAGGTGGTGCTCGACATGGTAGTTGTTGCCGTTCGTGTACCAGGTCATGAGCGCGTTCGTCCTGATCGTGCGCGTATTGCGGAAGACGTCCGTGCTGGAGACGTCGCACCGGTAGTGCTCCGGCATCTCGATCAGCGCGTGCACGGGCGTCGCGATCAGGACGAGCGGCAGCAGCCAGACCAGGAGGATCAGCGAGGCGTGCGTCGCGCAGGACGCCGCGCCCAGCGCGACGATGGCGAGCAGCATCACGACGTAGTCTCGGCACATCCGGGCCGAGACGTCGGGCCGCTCCGCAGAGAACCGCCGCCCGACGAGCGAGAGCCACAGGTTCTTCGCGAAGCTCGCGTAATGGCTCGGCATCATGAGGCGATTGAACCATAGCCGCAGCGATGCGACCCGGGAGCTGCCGTACTGGTCCCCGTAGTCAAAAAACTCCTTGTTCTCCGGGGTCCCCAGGTGCTTGTGGTGGCGCAGGTGGCTCGCCTGGTAGCCCGCGAACGAGACCAGCATGGGCAGGCCGAGGAGGACGCCGGCGAGCTCGTTCAGCTGCTTGTTCCTGAACCCCTGTCTGTGCAGCACCTGATGCTGTAGCTCGACGCCGTGCGCGAACATCAACCCCAGGACGACGACCCCGAAGATCTTGAACACGAGCAGGCTTGATAATGCGAGCTGGGCGCCGTGCGCGAGCAGGATGAGGTAGATCGAGAGCTTGAGCGCGAACGTCACCTCGCTGGAGCGGCTCTTCAGGCCGTGAAGCGACACCGCGCGCTCTGCCATGCCGGCCGTCGATGACACCTGGGCCTCCGGATTCATCATGAGCTGATGTCCTGCGAACGGTCTGAGTTCGTATCGGAGGTGTGTCGCGCCACGGCTCCGTGGGTCGCCTGGACTGCCACGTGCGATCGTGCCCGCACGGCGCCCGGCGTGCCCGTTCGGGTCACGGTCGCCGCCCTCCGTCGCCGGCTGCCTGGAGCATGCGTTGTGCCAGGAGGCAGGTCGGCGGCGGCGCTCCTCGAAAATCGCGTCGGAACCGGGCGCCAGAGCGCAGGCGGAGGAGCCCGGCCTCGAGCCCCGGACTGTGCGAGCCCGGGAGCGATTGCGTGATCACGCAAGAGGCACGGCGCCACGTCGCAATCTCGTGGCGTCCGGCGCACGGCCGGGCCGCGCATTCACGGCGCCCCTTGGAGACGATGATGGCGCGGTCGCCGGCGGCCTCGACCTCGGAGAGGTTGTGGGTGGAGCGCAGGATGGTCCGCTCCTTTCCGATCTCCTTATCGACATCGCGAGCCCGGGCGCATCGCCGGGCGACCGGGGGTGACGCGGGCGGCCGAGCGAGCTACGCCCCCGTGGGCGGCCCGAACCACGTGGCCAGGGCCTCACGGAGGCCCTGGTCCGTGCCGTCTCCCACCCACGCGACGTATCCATCGGGCCGGATCAACACGGCCCTGGGCGCCGCGACCGCGCCGAGCACCGGGAGCACCCACGCCCCGGCGTACCGCGCGTCGACCCGCTTCACCCGATCCGCCCACGGACCCAGGTCGACGGCCCCGGGCTCACCGAGGTCGAGCAGCACCGGCCGGGCCTCGTGCAGCAGCGTGAACACCCGCCGTGGCCCGCCCTCGGTCTCCACGTCCAGATCGGGCATGCGGCGCCCGAGCAGCGGGTGTCCCGCGCCGAGGTCGTAGCGGATGCCCAGACCCGAGACCAGCCCGGCGTACTGCTTGCGCGCCTCCTCCAGCGCCAACAGCTCGGCCATGGTCTCGCGCAGGGCCTTCGTCCGCTCGTCGCCCCGATGGACCGCCGTCGCCGCCATGGTGTGCTTGAGCACCCGCGCCCCGACCGGGTGCCGCTCGGCCTGGTAGGTGTCGAGCAGGCTCTCCGGCGACGTCCCGTGGACCACCTGCGCCAGCTTCCACCCCAGGTTCACCGCGTCCTGCACCCCGAGGTTGAGCCCTTGCCCGTTCGCCGGGGAGTGCACGTGCGCCGCGTCGCCGGCCAGCAGCACCCGCCGCTCCCGGTACGACGCCGCCTGCCGGGTCGCATCGCTGAACCGCGAGAGCCACGTGACGCCGTGCACCCCGAAGTCGGTCCCGTACGAGGCGACGAGCGCCTCGCGCAGGTCGTCCAGGGTCGGCTCCTCGTCTTGCCGGATCTCCCTCTCGCACAGCACCGCCCGCACCCGCTTGCCGTCCTCGAGCGGCCCGATGCCATAGACCCCCTTGTCTCCCTGGCGGATGCCGAGCGCCGGCTCGACCATCTCGCCCTCGGCCACCAGGTAGCTGACCGACGGCTCCCACCCCGGGAAACCGATCCCGGCCTTCTTGCGGATCAGGCTGCGCCCACCGTCGCATCCGACGAGGTACGCCGCCCGCAACGACCGCCCATCGGACAGCGCGACATCGACGCCGGCGTCCTCCTGGGCGAACCCCGTCACCTCACACCCGCGGTAGATCGGCACCCGGAGCTCCTCGACCCACGCGGCGAGGATGCGCTCGAAGTGCTTCTGCCACAGCGCGAGCCCGTAGTTGTGGCGCGTCGGAAAGTCGCTGAGATCGAGGGGCGTCGTCGCGAACGACGCGGTCTGGGCGATCTTCCCTTCCGCGAGGAATCGATCCGCGATCCCGCGCTGATCGAGCACCTCGATCGTGCGTGCGTGCAGCCCTCCTGCGCGCGACCCCGCGAGCTCCTGGCTCTCGCGCCGCTCGACGATGGCGACGTCCACCCGCGCCAGCGCGAGCTCCCCCGCCAACATCAGCCCCGTCGGACCCCCACCAGCGATGACCACTGCGTGTTTCGTCATGGCCAGGGAGTGTGCGGCATGATCCGGGGCTTCCAGCAAGCCCCCATGTCTGGTATACGCTTGCAGCGGGAAGGGGAAAACGTGGCCTTCCCCCGCGCGCTCCGTGCGTGCTCCCCCCCGCGAACCACGGCGCGCAAATTCGGCACGGCCCGAGCGAAAAAGGCGCAGCGAAGCTCCGCGTCACGGATCCTCGCTGCGCCCTCGAGGCCAGGACGTCGAATGCCCCTTCGGCCGCCCAGTCACCGGTCGTCTGGGCGCGTCGGGCCGGTCGATCACCGACGGTGAGTGCTCCACGGGCGCCCTGGCGGGCCCACGGAGAAGGAGCAGTTCCCCTAGGTCCGGTCCAAACGGACGTAGGTGTTCATCCAACGGGCCGCCTCACGCTGGGCTTCCGGCAGCGGCGGCCCGATCGGCCGGTTCAGGCGCTCGCCTTCCTCCCGCGCGGAGAGCTGCTGGCGCAGGGCCCAGCCCATCGGCGCGAACCAGGCCGGCCCCCCTTCCGGCGCGAAGCGGGGTCGGCTCTCGGCGTCCGCCCCCAGCCCCTGCCAGCGCTGCAGCACGATCGGCAGCAGCGCAGGATGCAGCAAGTCCGTGAGCCAGGTGCGGATCGCCGGGACGGCGGCCAGGTCGCGGGCCAGCTCCGCGACGACGTCGGCCTCCAGGTACAGCAGCAGGGCCTCCGTCAGCACCAGGACGCCCTTCGAGGCCTTGCCGACGCCGGCCAGCAGGACCCGGCGCGCGTCGGGCCGGGAGAGATCGACGGGGTGGCGCTCGACGTGGCACCTCGGCCGTTCGCTCGCGAGGACCTCCTCCTTGTAGGCGACCAGCCCCGGCAGGTCGGCCTCGATCCAGCGCAGGGCCGCGGGAAGGCCCAGGCGGTAAGGGCGGGTGTCGAGGCCCGCGGCGAGGTTCAGGATCGTGTCGATGCCTCCTGCCGCGAGGCGCTCCAGCAGCAGCCGGTCGAAGCAGACCGTGCGTGTCACCAGCGAGGCCACGGTGGAGCCGCCCATGGTGGCTTCGATGGCGGCGCCGCGCTCGCCCGCCAGGACCCGCGCCAGCGGGTCGTGGAAGAGCGCGTCGGCGCGATCTCCCTCCGTCCCGCGGCACCAGGCGGCCCAGCGGGCGGTGTCGGAGACGTCGCGGATCAGGCGTGCTGGCATGTGGACCTTCTCCGTCCTGAAGAACCGGGCTGGCGCCGGTTTCGCCCGGCTTAGCCACAAGGGTGACGTCGGTATTCTGGCCCGCCACGACCTTGAAATCACCCTTCGTCGTGACCTGCTCGGCCGCCGTGGTATCGGTCGAGCTCCGCCTGGAGCGCATGACCATGACCGAGCCGAAGATCGTTCACGTTGGCCCCTACCCCCTTCGGCTGCCCGAGTTCTGGTACGAGGAGGGCGACGTCCGCGAGAAGCCCGGCTTCTTCGGGTACAACGCCGTCGCCGTCGCGGGGGTGAGCTTCGACTTCTACGTCATCGTCGGGCGGGGGCGGGACGAGGAGGAACGACGGCGGCACGTCGACGGGTTCGTGAAGGGTAAGGCACCGCTGCGTCACCTCCGCGAGAGCACGAGCTGGCAGGGCATGGCGTTCGAGAAGCACCGATTGGAGGAGTGCACGAAGCTCGCCCCCGGGGCGGTGTACGAGCTGTTCCTCTGCGAGGCCCACGGCGACCTGCTTCTGTTCGGTTTCGGCTTCGTCGCGCCGCTCGAACAGGAGGAGTCCCTGCGGATGCTCTTCACGACGATGGTGAGCGGCGCCATCGTGGAGCGGGGCAATTCGCTCCACGGGAAGAGCGCCGGGAGCGGTGGTGATGGCGGCGCTTCACGCGCCGCCGAAGAGCCCAGGCGAAGCTGGTGGACGCTGTTTCGGCGGCGGTAGCAGCGGCCCGGGAGCGCCGATCACAGCAGCAACGCGTAGCTCACCGTCAGGCGCATCTGCATCCCCCAGCCCCCGCGGCCCTGGCGGCCGTCCGGGCGGGGCAGGTCGTCGAGGCGCGCCACGCGGAAACCCAGGATGTCCATGGTGACGATCCCGTGCTTCGTCATGTTCGCGTCGAAGCCGAGCCCCGCGTGGCCGCCGAGGTACGACCGGTCTTCGCTCCAGCCCTCGCCGAGCATGATGGCGGTGCCGATGTTCGCGCCGAGGCGCAGGTACGGCGACATCTGCGAGTCGAACGGGTGGATCGAGAGGTAGGGCCACGCGTAAACCTCGTGGCGGTACGCCTCGAGCTCCGGCGGTAACGGCTGCCCGGAGCTCATCTCGTCGTCGGCGCCGAGGGTATAGGTGCCATCCACGCCGAAGCCGACGTGGGCCCAGGGCTGGAGGCGCACGCGCGCGCACTGGAGGAAGCGGACCTCTTCATCGGCAATGCCCAGCTGGAAGCCAATGCACCCGCCCACGCCGAGGTACGGGCGGAACCGGTAAGTCCAGCCTCCGCTGCGGCCGCCGGAGTAGTGCGGGGGCGGGGCCGGGGTCGGCGCGGGCTGGATAGGAGGCGGCGGCGGGGGGGACGGCTGCGACGGCGGCTGCGGCGGCGGCGGGATGTGGCCCTGGGCCTGGCCGCTCGCCTGGCCCTGGGCGCCGGCGCCGGCCTGGCCCTGCCCCTGGATGACCACCTGGGGGATCCATTTGCCCGTCCAGGGGTCCCACACCACCGTGCCCCGCGTGCCGCCCTGAGCGCCGGCGCCGGCGTTGCCACCCGCGTTGCCCCCGGCGCTGCCCTGCGCGGGCCCGGGTGGAGGGCAGTTGGTGCCCCAGCAGAGCTGCGCGCTCGCCTCGGGGGCAGCCACGAAGAGCGCTGCCAGGGCAGCGGCAGAGAAGAGCCTGGCTCGGAGGCGCCGACGAGAAGAAGGCGTGGTGTTCATGAGGTTCAGCGAGGAAGAAAGCGTCTGCTCGTGACTACGCTGCCGACCGCGGAAACTTACCTCGAAACCGTCGCCGCTTCGCCGGCCGCGAGGTCCCGGTCGGCCCGGGCGAGGCGCGGGGCAGTGTCGCTTCCTCAGATGTCCCGCAGGTGCGAGCTTTCGCGAGGTGCTCCCGGAGACGCCCCGGAGGGATCACATCGCACAGACCTGTTCAATATTTACATCTTGACCAAACGCTGCCCGCCATGGTCGTACGATTCCTAGCGATAAGCGTGATCGAACCGCCCTCCGCTGGGAATGGGCATCTGATGGTCTCGTTCCGGCCAACCTTCTCCAGACCTCTCCCCCTGACCGCCCTCCTCCCGACGGGCGGCGGGGACACGACGCTGGTCGCGGTCGAGACCCCCGGCGCGGACTGTCCCGTGCCCAACATGCCGGCCTTCAGCGAGCTGAAGGTGTATGACAAGCTGCATGATCCCGCGCTCGAGCGGAGAGCATCCTCCGATCCGGGACTTGCTCCCACAGGCCCCGGGAGCGCCGCTCTCAGGGCTCCGCTCACGGGTCCTCGGCTTGGCGGCGGACGAATCGCACTGTGCCCTGAATCTTCTCGTTCACGTGCCATTGGCATGGTCACATCACAAATTCGCACGTGTGACAAAAGCAGCGTCATCAACGCGAAAAACGCATAAACTTCCCTACCGTCTGCTATAAGCACGGCGGTTTTCCCGCGTGTCACGAACTACGTGTCGTGCGCCGCGCGTCGCATTCCGCCACTGCACTCGAAACATGGAGGCCTTCATGTCTGTCCGTTCTCGTGCCTCGCGCAAGTTAGCCGCTCTCGCGATTCCCGCCCTCGCCCTCTTCAGCTTCCCTGGCTGCTCTTCAGAAATAGGATCCGGCGGTACCGGGGGAGACGCCACGGGCACAGGCGGCGGGACACCGAGCGGGAGCGGTGGAGTCACCACGGGTGGAGGCTCCCCGACCAGCGGATCTTCCGCGACCAGCGGAGTCGCCGGTACGGGCGGCGCTGCTCCGACGGGTGGGACCGGCACGGGCGGCTCTCCGACTGGCGGGACTAGCGGGACTGGCGGGACCGGCGGCGGCGACTTCACGTGTACCCTGCCCACTTTGCCTGAACCGAGCGGCCTGACCGAGGTAAACGAGAAACTCCCGGATCCGTTCACGTTCTTTGACGGAACGAAGGTCACCACCAAAGAGCAGTGGGAGTGCCGCCGCAAGGAAATCCTGGCGATGGCAGCCAAGTACCTTTACGGCCCAGTCCCCTCCGAGCCGGACGAAGTGACCGGGACCGTATCCGGGGGCACCGTCTCGATCACTGCCAAGGTGGGTGCCAAAACCGAGAACTTCTCGGCGAGCATCAGCGGCTCCGGCGACGTGATCGCCCTCAAGCTGTCGGGCGGGATTTTTCCGTCAGGCAGCAAGACGCTCTCGTTTGGGAGCGGCTTCGAAGGCAAGATAAGAAATCTCTTCGGCCTGTCCGAGGTCAACACCAACATCGCCAACGGATGGATGATCGACCGGGTGATGGACGTGCTGGAGCAGAACCCGGGCAGCGGACACGATCCCACCAAGGTGATGGTATCGGGATGCTCCGGATGCGGGAAAGGTGCTTACCTGGCGGGTGTCTTCAGCCGTGCACCGGTGGTTGTCATCGTGGAGTCGGGCGGTGGCGGCGTGGCCAACCTGCGTCAGGCAGAGTGGTTCAGGCACGGCGAAGGTAGCTCTACCTGGCAGTGTTCGGACGCCAAGCCTCAGAGCATCGACAACCTCGAGGACAGCGGCATCTGCGGCCCCTGGGTGACCAGCGCGGCCCGCTGGCTCCGGAACGACCCCTCGAAGGTATACAACCTTCCCTTCGATACGCATATGATCCTGGCGACCATCGCGCCACGGCACCTGGTGCACTTCACCAATGCCAACGGCCCGAATTCATGGTGTCACCTGGGCGGGACCTGCGAAGCGCTCTCCGCATGGGCAGCAAAACCGGTATGGAAAGCGCTCGGCGTTCCAGAGCGCATGGGCTTTCAGATGTATAGCGCGAACCACTGCGGCGCATCGGGCTCTCAGACCGCCCTTGCAGGCGAGATGTTCAAGCGCGCGTTCGAAGGCAACACCAGCGCAAACACGGACGTGCTGAACATCCTGGACAACGGCGTCCAGCAGCCGGTCAGCGAATGGAAAGACATGTGGGTTGACTGGGACATGGATACGGTGCTGCGGTAGCGATGCCCTCGGGGGGCATGAAGCCATCATGGCCTTGCCCCCCGGCTGCGTCACGCGCGCCGCTGGCTGCCGTTCTGCCAGGCGATGAGCGCGAACCAGACCATCATCAAGATCGACGCCGGCGCCAGCACCGTCGTGGGCAAGAAGGGCGAGACGAAGCTGTAGGCGAAGAGCAAGGCGCCGGCGGGGACGCCGACGAGCTTCACCGGCAGCGAGGCGGCGCGCGACGCCGTCACGATCCAGATGCCGGCGAAGATGTGGGCGCCGAGCCGCACCGGATCGGCGACGGCGTGGGGCACGTGGTTGATCGCCATCACGCCGGTGGTCACGTCGAGGAACAGCCAGCCGTAGCCGGCCATCCGCGCCCACTCCGGCGCGCGCAGGCTCGGGACCAGCGCGAAGACCGCGAGGTGGAAGGCGATCCCCGGGTACTCGGGCCACCGCGCGCCGGGGGCGACGGCGAAGCTGACGATGACGGGGGCGAAGCACAGGAACGCGGCGCTGGCGGCGACGCGCGGCGAGCAGGGGGCGGCGGACGATTCGTTCATGCGTGGGCTCCTCGCTATCGAGGGCGAGCATGCGGCGCGACCGCCACGTCGTCTTGGGCTTCCTTGCGCCAACGTCGGCGCGCGCGGCGGCCAGCGTCGCTCTCGAGCGTTCGCGCGCAAACTCGGCGAGCGCGACCGCGGGCGCCGGTTTACTCTCGGTGGATGCCGAAAGACGCCGCGCCCGTGCGCACCGAGCTGCGCGCCTACGCCGACGTGCCCGGGGTGCGCTCGCTGCTCGTCGACGCGGACGAGCGGCTGTGGTGCGCGGTCAAGGAGACGTACGCGGTGGCGCTGATCCACCGCGGGCGCGCCGAGTTCTGGTCGCGCCGCGGCGGCGTGCCCAGCGCGCCGGGCGACCTGCACCTCGACGCGCCGACGAGCGTGCACAGAGATCTGCGGCGCGACGGGCCGGCGCGCTTCCAGATCGTGAATTTCGACGCGGCGCTGGTGCGCGAGCAGGCCGAGCGCCGCGGCCTGCGGCCGAGCCTGGCGATGCGGGTGCCGCGGCTCGAGCGGCGCCATCCCGATCGCCGGCCGTTGCTCGCCCTCCACCGTGCGTACCGCGGGCGGCCCGATCCGCTCACGCGACAGGTCGTCGTGGCCGAGGCGCTCGACGCGCTGGTGCGCCAGCTCGACGGCGCCGATGCGTGGCCGCACGCCGGCGTGGCGCGCGGCCGCCTCGGGCGCGCCGTCGAGCTCATTCACGCGCGCCTCGGCGAGGCCCTCTCGCTCGACGAGCTGGCGGCGGCGGCCGGGCTCGATCGCTTCCAGCTGTGCCGTGCGTTTCGCGCCGAGCACGGGATCCCGCCGTACACCTACGTGCTGCGCATGCGCATCGCGCGCGCGTATGCGTGGCTGGCGGCGGGCAGGCCGGTGAGCGAGGTGGCGAGCGCGCTCGGCTTCTGCGATCAGAGCCAGCTGCACGGCCATTTCCGGCGCGCCTTCGGGATCACGCCCGGCGCCTTCGCCCGCGTCGCCCGCCGTGGCCACGCGCCGCTCGAGGCGGTCGAGCGATAGGCCACGCGCCGCTCGCGGAGATCGAGCGATAGGCCAGACGCCGCCTCGCGGCGGTCGAGCGATACGCCGGGCGCCGCTGAACAGCGATCCATCCCGATTGATGTCCGTCGCGACGCTCCTGTACTCTGCGATGCATGATGGCACGTTTCTCGGCCTGGAGCGGGGCGCTCGTGGTGGCGCTCGGACTGGGGGCCACCCTTGCTGCGTGCAGCAGCGCGCAGCAATCGAACACCACGGGACAGACCTCGGGAGGCGGTGGCGAGGGCGGCGCTGACACCGGCACTGGAACCGGCACCGGCACCGGCAGCACGACCGACTCGACCGGCGAGTTCATCACCACCGCCGACGCCGGATCCGGGGGCGGCGGCGTCCAGCAGGAGTTCGAGGTCGAGCCGCGCGACCTCCAGACGATCACGGTCGCTGCGGGGCAGACATCTCCGGTGGTGACCTACACCGCGACATTGATGGGCGCGCCCATCAACGTGGGGTGGACGGTCGACCGCGGCGAGCTCGGGACCGTCGGCGCGGGGCCCTCGAACATGGCCACATTCACGCCCAAGGGGACCACCGGCGGCCTGGTCACCGTGCGCGCCGGGCTGAACGGGGTGACGGTCCAGCGCCAGGTCCTGATCCAGATCACCGGTGAGCAGAACGGCGCCGACGCGGCCAGTCCAGCCCAGCAGTCCCAGATTGCCACGGACCCGACGCTGCTCACGGCCGGCGGCGGCATCGGCGGAGTCGGCGGCGAGGGCCTCGGCGCGGCGGTCACGGACACGGCCCTCCTCGACGCGCTGGCGCACCCGATGAGCGACGGTAGCGCGGAGGGGCTCACGCTCCTCTATCCCTACGACGGCACCGTGTGGCCCCGCGGCCTCCTCGCGCCGCTCCTCATGTGGCGCTGGGATCAGGGCGACGCCGACGCGATCCAGATCGATCTCAGGACCACGAGCGGCTCGTACGCGTGGAAAGGCACGTTCGCGCGGCCGGAGATCCTGGCCACCACCGAGGGGCCGTTCATCCGGCACCCCATCCCCCAGGACGTCTGGGCCGCGGCCACGAGCAGCGCCGGCGGGCCGACGCCCGACGGCTCGCCGGACAGGCTCACGGTGAGCCTCACCGTCGCGCGGGACGGCGAGGCGTACGGGCCGATCACGCAGACGTGGACCGTGGCCCCTGCCCGGCTGTCGGGCATCATCTATTACAACTCGTACGGCACCCGCCTGGCGGAGAACTACAGCGGCGCGGTGGGCGGCAACGGCAGGTTCGGGGGCGCCGTGCTGTCGATCCACGCGGGTGACACCGCGCCTGGCCTCGTCGCCGGGGGCAACGGCAACGACAGCCAGTGCCGTGTCTGTCACTCGGTCGCGGCCGACGGATCGCGGCTGGTGGTCCAGCATGGGGACGACTATGACGCGAGCTCGGCTTACAACCTGACCCCGGCGGGCGCCACCGAGCATGTCCTCGACATCGGGGCGAATTTCCCCGCGATCTATCCGGACGGCTCGCTCGCGCTCTCCCCGTCGGGGCAGCTCCTCCCGCTGCCGGACGACAGCGCACCTCGACCGGCCACCGGGCTCCGCGACGTCGCCTCCACGCTCGGGACGCCGGCGTTCTCGCCCGACGGCAAGCTCGTCGTGTTCAACGCGACGTCGGGCCCCGGCGAGAACATCCGCAAGAAGCTCTTCGTGATGAAGTTCGACGTGACGAGCGGCGCCTTCAGCGATCCCGTCGTCGTCGTCGACGACGGCGCAGCGCCGACAGGCACGCGCCCCGGGTGGCCGGCGTTCCTGCCCGACAGCAAGGCGGTCGTGTTCCACCACCAGACCAGGGCCAGCGGCGAGGGCGACGTCGACGGAGATCTCAAGACGCGCCGGGGCGCCAAGGCCCACATCGCCTGGGTGAGCGCCGACGGCTCGGGCGAGGTCGTTCCCCTCGATCAGCTCAACGGCAAGGGCGCCTCGGGCGAGGTGTACCTGCCCAGGCTGACGGCGCCGGTGGCGATGACCTGCAGCGCCGATGGCTCGTCGGTGGGCGGCATCGACGCCGACCACGGGGACGACGTGAACCTCAACTACGAGCCGACGGTCAACCCGGTCGCGTCGGGCGGGTACGCGTGGGTCGTGTTCACGAGCCGCCGCATGTACGGCAACGAGGCGACGATCCCCCCGTTCTGCAGCGATCCGCGCGGCGTGGACCTGGTCCAGAACATCACGACGAAGAAGCTCTGGGTCGCGGCCATCGACCTGAACGCGCCGCCCGGCGCCGACCCGAGCCACCCTGCCTTCTACCTGCCCGCGCAGGAGCTGCTCGCCGGCAATGCGCGCGGGTTCTGGGTGCTCGACCCCTGCCGGCAGGAGGGCGCCGCGTGCGAGACGGGCGACCAGTGCTGTGGCGGGTATTGCCAGCCCGGGGCCGACGGCGAGCTCACCTGCTCGAACACCCCGCCTGATGCGCACTGCTCGCAGCCCCAGGAGCGGTGCGATTCGGCCGCCGACTGCTGCGATCCGGCGAACCTCTGCATCAACGGGTTCTGCGCCGTCGAGGGGCCGCCTCGGTGAGCCTCGTCGTCGCGCGCTCGTCGCTGTTGAGCTCCGTCCCGCGGGTGTGGGTCGACGGCGACCACCTCCACGCGAGGACCTCGCTCGGCGTGCGCGCCCTCTCGCTCTTCTCGTACGCGATGACGCTCCACGTCGACCGGCGCGCTCGCTACGTCTTCATCGAGCGGCGGACTCTGTGGTTTCTCCGGCGGAGCCGCGCCATTCCCTTCAGGCAGGTGGAGCATATCGCCTACCGCTTCTCGAGCCTCACGACGGAGCGGGGCCTCGGCGGCCGGCCGACCGATCAGGTGGAGAGCTTCTCGGTCGATCTGGTGCTCAAGGGCGAGGAGGAGCCGGTGCGCCTCTTCCGGTTCCGCGGCGAGGGCTCTGTCTCGACGGGCTACCTCGGCGTGTTCCTCGGGGACGCGGTCGTCGACCTGGAGGGCGGCCAGGAGGACGCGTCGCGGCGGTTCGTGGCGCTCCTCCAGGAGTTCATCGGCGTGGGCCTGGGGAAGCCGATGCCACGGCTGCGGGACGGGTCGGGCCAGGCGTGGGCGTGCCTCTCGTGCACGCGGCCGGCGCCTCCGCGCCCTGGTCGGTGCCTCTACTGCGGGGGCGAAGCCGGACCTTCCGAAGGTCCGGCCCCTGGCTAGCACTCCCACGTCGTGGTTGTGCGATCATGTCAACCGAACGTTGGGGTCGGTGGGCACTTGCTTTCGCAAAGGCGTTTGGACCCCCCACCCACAAAGCGTTTGACCCCCTACCCACCAACCTGGGCTCCAGTGGTCAGTTGCCTCGCGGCGCGCCCGTCGGATTGCTCGTCACAGGGCTCGGCGCGCTGATCCGCCACCGTCGCCGATTTACCGCGTGAGTGGGAGTTGCCTCCTCGGGGCGCCAACACGCCATGAGGTGAGCGTGGGCCCCCTGCTGCTGCTCCGCATGGCCACCACCAGGTCGCCGCGCCACTTGGGGCTTGACGTCTCCGAGACGTTTGGATCTCCTTATCTCCACCATGAAGACGGCTTTCCCTCGCTTTCGACTCGTCGCATCGACGGCGCTCCTCGTCGCGACCGCCGCGGCCTGCAGCAGCGAAGATGCCGATCCTGGCACGCCAGGTTCGTCGGGTGGCTCGCCGCCAGCCGGCGGTTCGGGAGGGACGGGGGGCGCGGCCGCGAGCAGCGGCGGTGCGGATTCAGGCTCGGGCGCCTCGAGCGCCGGAGGAGGTGGCGGCGTTTCCACGGGGGGTACGTCGGCCGCCAGCACAGGAGCAGGCGGCGGTGGATCGGCGGGCACGGCATCGGGGGGCTCGGGAGGGGCGGAGCCCGAGACGGGCGATCGCTCGCCGGAAGGCACCTGCGCGCGCTTCAACGCCGACACAGCCGACATGAGCGAAGGCACGTGGAGCGGCTCGCTGGATCCCGCGTGCGACCCGGGAGACATCTCTGCCGACGGTCGAGCGAATGCGCTCCGGCTCTTCAACCTGTACCGCTGGCTGGCGGACTTGCCCCCGGTCGCGACCGAGCCCACCCGCGACGTTCAGGCCCAGGCCTGCGCGCTCATGATGGACGCGAACAACGCGCTCTCGCACGAGCCGCCGGAGAGCTGGAAGTGCTACTCGAAGACAGGCGCGGACGGCGCGAGGACAAGCAACATCTCGAGCGGCCCGGGCGTCGCGAGCGTCCTCGGCTATCTGATCGACCCCGGGAACGAGTCGACCTTCGGCCACCGGCGCATCATCCTTTCGAACGATCTCGGTCCGATCGGCCTCGGCTCCACCGGGAAGAACGGCGCCTCCTGCATGCAGAACATCGGAGGGACGGGGCGCGCCGGGAAGGAGTGGACGGCCTGGCCTCCGCCAGGGGTGTTCCCGATGCAGGCGTATGGCGACCGCTGGAGCTCCCTCAGCGACACCGGCTGGTCGATCCAGAGCGAGGACATCGAGCTCGAGGACGCCGAGGTCACGATCACGAGCGGCGGAGCCCCTCTGGCCGTCGACGTGGAGCCGCTCGAGGGGCGCTACGGCTCCACGAACGCCATCCGCATCGTGCCGAACGGTTGGGACCCCGAGGCCGGCCAGACTTACTCCGTGAGCGTCTCGGGAATCTCGGCGACCATCGCCTACGACGTCGTGTTCGTCGACTGCGAGTAGAGGATTCTCGTTCCCCTTCAGCTCGGGACGTCAGGGCGCGGTGGGGAGGTCGACAAGCAAGAACATCATCTCGGGACCTTGACGTCGAGCTTGCCGAGGCGCGCGAGCAGCGGGCCCCGATCCTCCATGGCCACGCCGACGAGCCTCCGTGCAGCCGCATCGTCGAGCTTCGGGACGGCTCGCGCTGCGAACCGCGCCTCGTCCGCGGCGGGCACCTGGAAGATCAGGTGATAGACGCCGCTGCTCGAGACAGCGAGCACGCGCTGCGTCTCCCCGAGGTCGAGCAATCGACAGATCGCCGCGGCAAGGAATCCCGCGGCAGCACGAGCGAACGCGCCGCGGCGACACGAGAGCGAGACGTGGTGCTCGTGTCCGTCCTGGCCGGCCTGGGCAACGGTATACGCCACGGCGATGTCGGCGGAGGTGATGAACGCATTGCCCTCGGTGAACGGGTCCGCGGGCGGGCCCCCCCCGACGCGCCCGAGCGCGGTGCTCTTGGCGCGGCCGAGCCCGCGCGAGAGCTCGATCAGGTGGTCCGGCGAGAACAGCCGATCGTGACGCGGCCGCTTCATCGCGAACCGGTAGACCAGGAACACCACGAGCCCGACGAGCAGCCATTTCAGCATCGGACCTCGCACCTCCGCGCCCATACGCCGAGACGGACCATCACCCCCGCGGCGAGCGGCAGGGCGGGCGCCGCGACGAGCGAGAGGATCGCCGCAGCGTGCGGCTTCTTTCGTTCCATGGCGAGGCATCGTGCCGGTCCTCGCACCATTCGTCCATGGGTTTCACCTCCTGCCCCTCTTGCCGGTGGAGCACGCCGCGGCTTCAACCCATTCTCCTGATGCCGATCCCCGGCCGGACTACACCGCCCACCACCGGGGCTCCCGCATTTTTCCTCGCGCGCTCGCGCAGGCGCGGAGCAGCGGATAGCGTGGAAGGATGAAGAACCATCTGCCATTTCCCCTGGTGATCACGCTGCTCCTCGCCGCCTGCGACTCCACGCCGGGCTCCGGCGGCGACGGTGGCTCAGGGCCGGACATGCCCTCGCCGCACCCCGACGGCGGCGGAGCGAGCGCCGGCGGCGGGGGCAGCGGAGCGAGCGCCGGCGGCGGGGGTAACGGCGACACACCGCCGCCCCCCGGCACGCTGAGCGAGCGCTACCCGGACGACGTCGGGATCGCCGGTGACCCGGCCGTGCTCTTTCACGACGACTTCGAGCAAGGCTGGGGTCGCTGGGACGGGCCAACCGCCGACACGCGCTACCTCCACATCGAGACCGACCCGGCGACCGCCCATGCCGGACAGGGCTACCTCCGCTCGACCGTGACGACCGCCGATCTGGCGGAGGAGACGTACGTCTCGTCGTCCACATGGGTCACCCACGCGCGCGTCGACGCGGCCTACTGGCGCTTCCACGTGCGCTTCCCCGAGCTCGCGCCGAACCCGCACCACTGGGTGCGCATGGCGGCGGGCACCGAGGGCTGGGACAGCAGCGGCCTGGCGAACACGGTGCCGCCGGGAGACGAGGGCTTCTGGTTCGACTTCGACACGAACACCGACGACGTCTTCAACTTCTACGCCTACTGGTACAAGATGCGCTCCGGCCGCTGCAATGACGGGACCGCCACGCCTGGCTGCGCGGGAGATCAAGGCACGACCTACCACTACGGCAACGGGTTCCAGCCGCCGGGACAAGCGCCGTTCCCGCGGGACCGCTGGTTCTGCGTCGAGATGCACGCGCGCGCGAACACGGTCGGCCAGAGCGACGGCGCGCTCGCGTTCTGGATCGACGGCGTGGCGATCGGCGACTACCGCCCCGGTCACCCCGACGGCACCTGGCTCCGCGACCAGTTCCACACGGGAGGGTGCGACTTCAGCGCGTGCACGCCGCCCGAGCCGTTCGGGGGCTTCGACTTCCGGTCGAGCGATGACGTGCGGTTCAAGAGCTTCATGCTCGACGCCTACTACGAGCGCGACTCCGACGCTCGCCGACGGGCGGAGATGGAAGAGCGCGGCATGACCGTCGCCGACGCGCACACCATTCTCTACGACGACGTCATCGTCGCGACCGAACGCATCGGCTGCCGCCGCTGAAGCACGCACCTCGGCCGCTCGCGCGCAGTCCGCGAGCTCCCGCTCGCCCGCGGCCTGCTCGCCCTGGTGGCGACGCCGCTCGCTACCCGCCTGCTGGTCCACGGCGACATGCCCGACACGTGGGGCGTGTTCCCGCCGCCGGAGACGCTCACTCGTAGTCGCTTCTCAGCGCTTCGTAGAACGCGTCGCTCAGGAGGTAATCCGCCCACCACGACTCGACCGGCTCCGCGCCCCGGCGCTGCTGGAAGAGCACGAGGTCGTCGAGCTCGCCGTCGTACCAGCCCCACAGGAAGCGGGCCCGCAGCACGTCCACGTTTCGCGCGCGGAGCTCGGTCACCGCGTCCTCGAGCGACTCGTCGTCGAACTCGTCGACCAGCGCCTCCGCCTCGTCGATGATCTCGGAGAGGTAGGCCAGCCCCTTCTTGGTGATCTCGAACCGCGCCTTGCGGCGGTTGACCTCGACCAGGTCCGCGTTCACGAGCTCCTGCAGGACATCCTGCAACGGGGTCAGATCGGACGGCAGCACGAGGGGCATCTCGATGCCGCCCTCGGCGGGCTTCAGGTCCATCTTCTTCAGCACGTAGATGCCAGCAAAGACCAGCTTCTGCTCGCGCGACACCACAGCATCTCTTCGTCCAAAGCCCATCGACTCACTCCGCGATGTGCCAGGCCTCCGCCTCGAGGCGGATGCGCTGGCGACCGTCTCCGTCGGTGTCGAGCCAAGAATCCACGTCACCGTCGGCGTAATACACCGGCGTGCGCCCGGCCGCCTTCGGCTGCCGGACACGCGCGGCGTGGGGGTTGCACATGGCGAGCACGATCGCCCGCTCACCGCCGGACGCGGCGGGCAGCCAGCGATCGAGGAACGTCGACAGGAGCACGGTCACCGAGTAGTCCTTCGCGACCTCCTCGACGAAGAACTCGAGCTCCACGTCGTCCGACAGCACCTCCGGCTCGTCCGCGGCGTGCACCGCCACGACGAGCGCGTCCGTCACCCGCAACGGCGCGCGATCCGCGCGGCCGTCGAGCCAGAGCTCGTCCACCCGGCACCAGCCGAACTGCGTGGACTCCAGGTCCGGCGCGTCTCGGTGCTGTTCGAGGTTGAGGAGCTCCAGCGCCGGACGGCCGTGGAAAGGGAGCTCCGAGATGCTTCGGAGGGGCTGCATCGCGGCGGGAGGCGCGCGCTATGCGATGAGGCGCTCGGGCCTGCGGCTGCGATCCTTCCGGTGAACGCCGAACCGCGAGCCGCCGCCGGACCGGCCGCCGCCGACGCTGTTGTAACGCCGCCCGGTCTGCGACGCCTTGCTCCTGTCGGCGCCGGACGGGCTCGAGGAGCGGACCGTGTCGCGGTGGGACTGCAGGGCGGACGCGCGGCTCGGCGGCGTGGTGTACGGCTGCGTGTAGACCGGCACATAGTTCGGGCGGAACGCCGACGACAGCATCGAGCCGAGGAGCATGCCGGAGGCGATGCCCATCAACGGCGAGTGGTAGTAGCCGAAGGCGCCGTACCCCGACGTCTGCATCTGCGCGGCGCCCTCGCCCGTCACGTCACGGCGGATCGTGAACACCTTCTCCGGGTCCTGCACGGCGCCGTCGGTGTTCTTGTCGAAGAACCCGGTGACCACCTGCGTCTTGGCGTCGAGGTCCTGGACGGCGACGCTGATGACCTCGCTCCCCTGGTAGATCTCGTTGACGCGCCGCTCGAAGTCCTCGGGCCCCTCCGCCGCCTTGAAGGCTTCGTTGATCTTGTCGAAGTCGAGCTCGACGGTGGTGTTCTCGGTGGTCGCCCACCGCTCGTTGGAACGCTCGCCGTTGCCGCAACCGGAGGCCGCCACGGCGAAGGCCGTCAACACCACGACAGGCAGGATGGTCTTCGTTTGCATGTAGAGCGATCTTTCTGGAGCTTCACGGTGATTCCGTCAAGCGGGCGCCGAGCCCGGCGAGCCGCCAGACAGCGGGATACCGCGTCGCGTCATCGATAAATCCGCGATGCGGAGCCCGGAAGAACCTTGCCGCGAGCATCCTACATCAGCCCACCTGGGCGCGCTACCCTCCCGACGACCTTGCAGGCCCTGGCGGTGGGACCCCACCGACGTGGCGACCGGCACATCGCGTGGCGGTGGTGCGTGGCCATCCGCCGTCATCGATCGGCGCCGGCGCGACGCGCTGTACGCGGGAGTTCAACAGGCATGCTGCGCGCCCCCGGTGCCGGGTCAGGTGCGCGCGAGTGGGCGCTCGACGCAGGAGCGCAGCAGCCGCACTCGCGGTGGCACGTCCGCTGAGGCCGCGACGCGCTCTTCCCAGCGACGGTCCGTTGGTAGTAGCCTCGCGGCCCGGGCGAGATGCCGAGTCGGCACCGTCTGACTTCACTCAGGAATGTCCATGGATTCTCACGATTCGGTTCACCGCGCGCAGGAGCTCGAGCTCGCCGCGCTCCGCGCTCGCCTGTCCGAGCTCGAGCAAACAGAGCGCGATCTGCGAGCCGAGCTGCGTCGCGTGGCTCAGGACACCACCGCCCAGATGGAGAGAGAGGCCGATCTGCGCCGCCAGGCCGAGGACGCCGCGGTCTCGAAGCGTCTGGTCGACCATGCCCTCGACGGCATCACGATGACGACCCTGAACGGCGTGGTCACGTACGCAAACCTGGCCTTCAAGTCGATGAGCGGCTTCGCCGACGGGGGCGTCGGTCAACCGCTGTCGGTCTTCTATTCACCCGAGGAGTTCGCCCAGCTCTCCGGCGTGGTCATGCCGGCCCTCGCGACCGAGGGCGCCTGGCGCGGCGTCCTCAGGATCCTGCGACCGGACGGGAGCACGTGGATGGGGCAGCTCAGCGCCTTCGCGCTCGTGGGCCCGACAGGCGAGCCGACGGGCTTCGCGGCCTTCTTCAGGGACATCACCGAGCAGCTCCGGTACGAGCAGGAGATGCTCGCGCAGATGCAGGTGATCCAGGTGCAGCAGGCGGCGCTCCGGGAGCTCGGCACGCCGCTCATCCCGATCGCCGACGGGGTGATCGCCATGCCGCTCATCGGGACGATCGACGGCGAGCGCGCGCAGCAGATCCTGGAGACCCTCCTGAACGCGCTCGGCGAGAGGCAAGCGACGGTCGCGATCCTCGACATCACCGGCGTGAAGCACGTGGACGGCGACGTCGCCGCCGCGCTGGTCCGCGTCGCGCAGGCCGCGAGGCTGCTCGGCGCCGAGGTGGTGCTCTCGGGCATCCGCCCCGTCGTCGCGCAGGCGCTGGTCGACCTGGGGACCGAGCTGAGAGGGCTCGTCACCTGCGGCACCCTGCAAAGCGGCATCGCCTACGCGCTGGCGCGCAAGGCGCGCCCGCTCTCCGCCTGAGCCTCTCTCCGCCGTCCCCGACAGGCCAGCGAGCGCTCGGACGCCGGGCGCGGACAGGCGGCGATCACCGTCCGTCGGCCGCGTTGCGCGCCCGGTACGCGCGCTGCTGACAGGCCCTTGAGCAGTAAGCCCGCGGCCGCCCCGTGGCGGGCTGGGCGATCTCGCCGCCGCACTGCGCGCACGTCGGCGGCTCCTCACGCCGAGGGGCGTCGCCGGGAGTTTCATCACACCCACGCGCCAGGCCCCCCGTTTCATCACGAGTTTCGTCACGGTGGCCGGAGCGCGCCCGGACGAGCGCCTCGATGCCCTCGAGCACGCGCTGCAGGCCGAACAGGAACACCTCCTCCGTGAAGGGGTGCTCGCCGAAGGCGCCCGAGCGCATCAGCTTCGCCATCGTCGGGAGGCGCTCCGGGTCGAAGAGCTTGTCCCAGAAGTACGCGCGCTCGGACCACCACTGCGCGTCGGTGACGCCTGTCTCCCGCTCGGCCTCGGCCACGTCCACCGAGAGCCTCGCCGCGCCGCGGACGTACCCGTCGACGAGGTGGACGGCGGCGATCACCTCGCGGTCGGTGAGGCCGATCCCGCACGCCGCGCGGAGCTCCGCGTCGTACGCCGCCATCCCGTTCGGCCCCATCACGGGGCGCACCGGCGTCACGTGCAAGAACCACGGGTGGCGGTGGTAGAGCGCCCAGTCCGCGAGCGCCGCCGCCTCGAGCTTGGCCCGCCACCCCCCGGGGACGTCGTCGACCAGGGGCAGCTCCCCCGCGACGGTGTCCAGCATGAGATCCAGGAGCTCGGCCTTGCTCGGAACGTACCGGTAGAGCGACATCGTGGTGAACCCGAGCTTCCCGGCGACCCGCTGCATCGACAGCGCCGAGAGCCCCTCGCCGTCGGCGAGCTCGATGGCGGCCCGCACGATCTGATCGACGCTCAGGCCAGGCCTGGGCCCCCGGCTCGGCCGCTTCCTGGCCCCCCAGAGGAGCTCCAGGCTGCGGACGGCGTCGCCGCCGCCGCTGTACTCCGTCGCCGTTTTCCGACGCCTCGTTGGTTTGACAGCCATCCCTCGACTGCGTATACCACACACACAAACGTGTACGGCATACACATTTCACGGAGGTCCGCTTGAAGCAGCACGACCCGAGGCGATCGATGCGAACGATGACCATGCCCCTCCGCGCGCGCGGCCTCTCGGCCGTCGTGCCGGTCGCGCTCTCGCTCGGATGCGCGGCGCAGGAGCAGGAGCCGACGCCGGAGCCGACGTTCTGGCAGGACGTCGCGCCGATAACGATGTCCAGGTGCAGCTCGTGCCATCAGGAGGGTGGGCTCGGGCCCTTCCGCCTCGACGACTACGTCTCGGCGAAGGCGCGCGCCGGCGCGATCGACGACGCCGTGCAGGGCGGCCATATGCCTCCATTTCTCGTGACGCACGACGGCTCGTGCGGCGACTTCAAGGACGAGGCGACGCTCACCGCCGCGGAGCTCGACATCATCCATCGCTGGGCGACCGGGGCGCGCGCCGAGGGCGATCGCGCGAGCGCGCCGCCCACCCCGCCCGTGCCCACGCTCGAGGGCGGCGTCGACTACATGACACCGCCGATCACGCCCGTGGTCGACCCCGCCAATCCGCTCGCGGCGCACGACGAGTGGCGGTGCTTCCAGGTGGACCCGGGCATCGAGGCGGACCGCTTCATCACCGGGTATCAGGTGACGCCAGGGGTCCGGTCCATCGTTCATCACGTCACGGTCTACCGGGTGACCCCCTCGGATCCATCGCTCGCGGAGGGCAAGACGAACCAGGACGTGATGACGGAGCTCGACGACGCCTCGCCGGACCGGCCCGGCTGGGAGTGCTTCGGCGGCCCGTCCGACGCGATGCCGTTCCAGCCGCTGTTCGCCTGGGCGCCCGGGCAGAACGTGGTCGAGTTCCCCGTCGGCACCGGGGCGCCGATCTCCTCGAACGACCATTTCGTGGTCCAGGTGCATTACAACCTCCATGACCACGCGGGCGCTTCCGCCGAGGACTCGACGCGCCTCCGGCTTCGCTACGAGGACACCGTGGAGCGGCGCGCCGTGTTCATCGGGGACGACGGCTTCCTCACGAGCCTCTTCGAGCCGGACGGCCCGGACACGCTGCCGCCCGGCCAGCAGGACGCCGCCACGACGTGGAGCAGGACGCGGGCGGAGCTCGCGATCGACCCGGCGCTGCCCCCGATCGAGGTGCTCGGCGTGATGCCGCACATGCACGAGCGCGGGCGCACCTTCGACATCCGCGTGGCGTCGGGGGCGCAGGAGAGCTGCATCGCGCGCGTGGAGGACTGGGACGTCCACTGGCAAGGCGTGTACTGGTACCGCACGCCGCCGCTGCTCGACCCGGGCTCCTCGCTCGAGGTGACATGCACCTTCGACACGCGCGACGCCAGCGAGCCGGTGCTGCCCGGGTGGGGCACGCAGAACGAGATGTGCAACGCGAACATCCTGGTCGCGCTACCGATGACGCCGTGACATCGCGGCCGCCGCCCCGCCCGCGGCCTCCGCCGTGATCGGCCTCAAAAGGAGCCGACTTCGCCGAGCAGCGTCCCGCCCTCGGTCAGGTACACATGGCCATGAGGGGTCGACTCGCCCGCCTCCCAGCGCGATTCGACGGAGAGCTCGAAGTTGCCGCCGCACCCCGCGCAGCTATCCCCCGATCCGCCGCCGGCGTGCACGTCCGGGAACGGGTTCTCGTCGAACGAGAAGAACAGGCGGAGTTGCGCGGCGCCATCCTCGCCCCGATGGAGCGCTCCCCGCTGCTCGTGATCGAGGACGCCGTCGGCGCTCGACATGTGGCCGATCACGAGGACCTGCAGGTACTCGTCGGCACACGCGCTGCGGCGGTCGACGTGGGCCACCACCGGCGAGCTCTCGGTGTCGGCGGCGAGGGACCAGCTCACGGCGCTCTTCGTTCCGTTGGCCCACGCCACGTCGAAGCTCCCTGACCCGCCCGTCGCGTCGATGGCCTCCTGGCCGCTCACGCCGAGGGGCGTCGGGTCGGTGAGGCCATACTCCACGAACTGGCCCGCCACCTCCGGGAAGGAATCGCAGGGATCGGCGGCGATCTCCCCCGTCTGTCCCCCGGCGCTCGTGCACCCCATGAGCAGCCCCACCACGAGCCAGCAAGCAAGTCGTACGTTCATCGAAGCCTCCTTCGCCAACACTTGCCGCAGCGCAGGAGCCAGCGCAAGCGCCGTGTAGCGCAGATACGCATTATCTATCGCGCCGATATGCTATCATCGATGCAACTATGAGATACAAGAGGGCGCAGTACGATGAGATCGCGAAGGATTTCTGCCGCGTTCTCCGCGGCCGGCGCTCGCAGCGGCAGCTGAGCGTCCGGCTCGGGTTCGGCACGAACGTCGCCTTCGGGTGGGAGTCCGGGCGGCGCTTTCCCACGCTCCCGACCCTGCTGCGCGTCGCGGCGTACAACGGCGTCGACGTCCATCGCGCGCTCTCGGATTTCGTGCGCCAGGAGTCGGCCTTCGGCGCGCGCGTCGCCGTCTCGGACCCGGCCCTCACGGCCACGCTCTTTCAGGTCGTGAAGGGGGGCCTGAGCAACGCCGAGATCGGCGCCCGCATCGGGCGCAGCGCGTCCCAGGTGTCGCGCTTCATGGCGGGCACGTCCCAGCCCCGGCTCCCCGACGTGCTGGCCATCGTCGACGCGACGACCGACCGGCTGCTCGACTTCCTCGCCCTCTTCGTCCACCCGGGCGAGCTGCCCTCGGTGGCGCGCGACTTCCGCGCGCTCGAGGAGCGCCGCCGGATAGCGACGGAGCTGCCCTGGTCTCACGCCGTCCTGCGCGTCCTCGAGCTCGCGACCTACGCGGCCCTCCCCTGCCACGACGACGCCTGGGTCGCCGCGCGCCTCGGGCTCCCGGAGGACGAGGTGCGCGCGTGCCTGGAAGCCCTGTCGCGGGCGGGCCTGGTCCGATGGCGCGGCGGGCGGTACGCCGCCACGGCCGAGACGGTCGACATGACCCGAGGCGCCGCCGAGCCGCGACAGCGATTGAAATCGCACTGGCTCGACGTCGCCGCGCGCCGGCAGGGTCGCGGCGATCCGGGCCTGTACTCCTACAACCTGGTCAGCGTCGCGCGCCGTGACCTCGAGCGGCTGCGCGCCTTGCACGTGCGGTATTTCCACGAGCTCCGCCAGATCGTGTCGGACTCGCGCGAGCCCGACTGCGTCGCGCTCGTGGCGATGCAGCTCTTCGAGCTCGGCGCGTGAACCCCGGGCCGATGAGGTGCTCGCTGGAGCTCAGGGCCGCGCTGCGCGCCCGGCGCGGTAGGCGCCCGGAGGGACGCCGATCTCCCGGCGAAACGCGACGTTGAAGGCGGCCTCGTCCCGGTAACCCACGGACGACGCCACCTCGGCGAGGGCGAGCTCGGGACGGTCTCTCAGCGTCTCCTTCGCCAGATCCATGCGCCAGCGCGTCAGGTGCCGGAGCGGGCCCTCCCCCACGTGCTCGCGGAACGCGCGCGCGAAGCCCGAACGGCTCATGCCCGCCTCCCGCGCGAGGGAGGCCACGGTCCACGCGCGCTCCGGGGCCTGGTAGAGCGCGTCCAGGGCGCGGGCGACGCGCGCGTCCGCGAGCGCGGCGCGCCACGAGCCAGGAGGCGCGGGGCGCTCGAGCTCCGCCCGGATCGCCTGCAGCAGGAGCAGCTCCGCGAAGCGAGCGGCCATGACCGGCGCGCCCGGGCGCCGGCCGCGCACCTCGTCGCGGATGCCGTCCAGCAGCCGGCCGAGGCCGGGCACCGGCTCACCGGCGCCGCCGTCGATGAGCACCACCGAGGGGAGCGCGCGGAGGAGCAGCGACCGCCCGGCGCCGGTGAGGCTCATGGCGGCGCACAGCACCACCGTCATCGCGCCGTCGCCCCCGAGCCGACGCCGCACCGACTGCGCGCCCGGCCGAGGAGGCGCCATCCAGCGCTCCTCGTCGGCGACCGGAGCCCCAGGTCGGTGCCGGAGGCAGTGGGGGGCGCCGTGCGGCAACAGCAGCAGGTCGCCCCGGTCCACGTGGCGCTCTCGGCCGTCCAGCTCCAGCCACATCTCGCCCTCGAGGACGTGGTGGAGCAGCACGGCGTCTCGCCGGCCGAGGCGGGCCCCCCACGGGGCGCCGAGCTCGATACGGCCGAAGAGGCTGGTCTCGATGCGCACGTGGCGGAGCAGCGCGGTGAGGACATCCGTCATTGGACGATCACAAAAGGCACATGGACTCTATCACATGGTGAGCCCGCCGGGCGTCCGCCAGGATCCGGACAGCGACAGACAAGGAGACAGACACATGGACATTTTCATCACCGGCGCGAGCGGGTACATCGGCTCTGCGGTGGCCCGCGCCCTGACGGCTCGCGGGCACCGCGTGCGCGGGCTCGCCCGCAGCGACGCGTCGGAAGCGAAGGTGCGCGCCTGCGGAGCAGACCCGGTACGGGGCAGTCTCCATGCGCTCGACGTGCTCGCGCGCGAGGCGGCGGCCGGCGACGGCGTGGTGCACACCGCGGCGACGACGGGAGAGGATCGCGCGGCCACGGACGCGGCGGCGGTCACCGCGATGCTCTCGGCGATGAGCGGCGGCGTCTTCGTCACGACCACCGGGGCGCCGCGGGCGCGCTCCTCGCGCGTGCCCGTGCCGGAGGACGACACGGCGAGCCCCGGTGGGCCGCTCGACTGGCTGGCGGCGGCCGAGGCGCGCGTGCTCGACGCGGCGAACGTCCGTGGCCTGGTCGTGCGGCCGCCGATCGTCTACGGCGAGGGCGCAGGTCCGGTGGCGACCCTGGTGAAGGGCGCGCGCGCCGCGGGGGTGGCGCGTTACATCGACGACGGCGCAAACCGCTGGTCCACCGTCCACGTGCAGGATCTGGCGGTGGCCTACGCGATGCTGCTGGAGTCGCAGGCGACAGGCGTCTTCCACGTCGCGGAGGCGTCGCCCGAGCCGATGGCGGCCCTCTTCTCGGCGATCGGCGACGCCGCCGGGGTGCCGGTGCGCTCGTGGAGCCTCGCGGAAGCCCAGGCTGCCCACGGGCTCATGGCCGGATTCCTGGCGATCGACGCGGCCCTCGACGCGACAAGGCTACGCGGCCTCGGCTGGTCACCGAGGGTCGGAGAGGCGCTCGGGGGGATCTGCGGCGCCCTGCGCGACCCTGCCCAGGGCTATACCGATCTGGGCCGACCCGACCCGGGCCGCCCTGTCGACAGGCCGGGTGATCGCGCTCTCAGGGCTTGATCTTCGCCGCGAACGCTCGCGTCACGGCCGGCCTCGCCTTGATCGCCTGCTCCCAGCGCGCGAGGTTCGGATACGGCTCCAGGCTCACCCCCATGCGCGCTGCCATGGAGATCCACGGAAAGGTCGCGATGTCCGCGATCGAGTACGCGTCGGCGAGGTGCTCGGACGCGGCGAGGCGGCCGTCGAGCACCTTGTAGATGCGGTCCTGCTCCTTCTGATAACGCTCGATGGCGTAGGGGATCTTCTCGGGCGCGGCGTTGCGGAAATGCCCGAGCTGACCGAGCATCGGGCCCACCCCGCCCATCTGGAACATCAGCCACTCGATGACGCGCGAACGGCCCGGCTCGCTCGCGGGCAGCAGCTTGCCCGTCTTCTCGGCGAGGTAGATGAGGATCGCCCCCGACTCGAAGACGGTGATCGGCCCGTTCGGGTGGTCGTGGTCCACCAGCGCGGGGATCTTCCCGTTCGGGTTGATGCGCAGGTAATCCGGCTGGTGCTGCGCGCCGGACCCGATGTCGATGGGCTTGATCGCATAGGCGAGCTCGAGCTCCTCGAGGAGAATGACGGGCTTGTAGCCGTTCGGCGTGGTCCACGTGTACAGGTCGATCATCTGGCTCTCCCTCGTCCCCGCGCCGCGCGCCGGCTCTCCCGGCACCCGTCCGGGTAGCTGCGGCGCATGGTCCCCGGGCGCCCCGCGAAGATCAAGCGAAGGGTGCGGGGATCGCGCGGTGACGGCGAGCTCCGGCGAGGGATCGAGCGACGAGACGTGCTTTACCGAGGATCGATGTCCTGAACGATCTCGCGCGTGCGCCCGCGCAGCCACGCGTGCGCCTTGTGGTTCTCGTAGCGTCGGTGCCAGAGCTGGACGATCCGGAGCTCCGGCACGTCGACCGGCAGCGGCAGGGCGCCGAGGCCGAGCGCCTGCAGGGCCGGACCGCAGACCCGCGCCGGCAGGGCGACGACGAGATCGCTCTCGCGAACGAAATGCATGGCAGCCGCGGTCGTGGGCGCCGCGGCGACGACGCGCCGCCGCAGCCCGAGCGCATCGAGCGCGTCGTCGATGGGATCGCGCAGGCGACCGCGGCGCGACACGAGGACGTGGAGCGCCTCGGCATAGCGCCTGGCGGTGAGCCGGCCCCGCGCGAGCGGGTGGTCGCGGCGGAGGGCGACGACGAGGCGATCCTGGCCGATCAGCTCCCCGCAGATCTCCGGGAAGGCGGGCTCCGCCGAGCCGATCTCGAGATCCACGCGGCCGTGGCGCAGGTCATCGTCGTCGCCAGCCGACTCGGCCAGGAGCCGGAGCTTCACGAGGGGCGCCTGCTCCTGCGCCGCGCGCAAGAGCCGCGCGCCGAGCGCCGTCATGAGCGCGTCATGGCAGCGGACGGTGAACGTCCGCTCGAGCTTCGCCAGGTCGAGCTCCCGCTCGGGCGTGAACACCGCTTGCGCCCGCTGGACGAGCGCCTGCACCTCCTGCCGCAAGGCCAGCGCGCGCGGCGTCAACGTCATCGTCCGGCCGGTGCGCACGAGGATCGGGTCCCCGGTGGCGTCGCGGATGCGGCCCAGCGTCCGGCTCATCGCGGGCTGGGAGAGGTGCAAGCGGGCCGCGGCAGCGCTGACGCTCCGCTCCTCGATCAGCGCGTCCAGGGCCGTCAACAGGTTCAGATCCACATGCATGGCGGTAATCCTTCGCATACCAACTATGCATTGGACGACATACCATGTCGAGGGTTTACTCACGCCGAGAGATGGCCCGCGAGGACGCGTGAGCCGCTCGCCTCAGGAGGAATCATGTCGACACGCATCGAGCCGATGACCGACCACGCAGCGCGGCGGGACAAGAGCGCTGCCCGCGCGGAGGACGAGTCCCTGCTGCCCCTCGTCGTCGCGGCGCTCACCGCGGCGGGCGAGCGGCTCGTCGGTCGCTTCTCGACAGAGCCGCGCCTCGGGAGCCGGGAGGAGGTCTTCGCCGCGCTCGCCGCGAGCGATGCGGTCTCCCTCGAAGCGATCCGTGAGCCGCTCTCGCGCGCTCGCCCGGGCGCCGGGTGGGTCGAGGACGAGCTCGGGTGCGGGCCCCTCCCGCCAGGGGAGTGGTGGGTCACCGACACCGTCGAGGGGAACATCAACCACGTTCACGGGATGACGGACTGGTGCGTCACGGCGACCCTCGTCCGCGACGACGAGCCGGTCCTGACCGCGGTGCACCTGCCCCTCAGCGGCGACACGTACACCGCCCGGAAGGGCGCCGGCGCCTATCTGGGGACGAGGAGGCTTCGCGCGTCGGCGAAGACGAAGCTCGACGCTGCGTTCGTCGGGACCGGCCAGGCGAGGCCCGACGAGGACAGGGAGACGCACCGGCGGATCGGCGAGTCCGTCACCGCGATGCTGGGAAGCGCGCTCGTGCTGCGCGTGTCGGTCCCGGCCACCCTCCAGCTCATCCAGGTCGCGGCCGGCCGGATGGACGTCTTCTGGCAATACAGCAAGATCCGCTCCGGGCTCGTCGCGGGCGCGCTGCTCGTCGCCGAGGCCGGGGGCGCGGTCACGGACACACGAGGGGACCGCTGGACCCTGGCCAGCGAGGACTTCCTGGCTGCGGCGCCGCAGCTCCACGCGGGCGCCGTCGGCGTCCTGTCCACCGTTCGCTGAAGAGAGGGAATCGAACCATGGATCGCACCCTGGAGAACATTGGAATCCTCGGCTCCGGCCGGGTCGCCACCGTCCTGGCCAAGAAGCTCGCAGGCGCCGGCCACGCCATCACGATCGGCACCAGAGACCCCGCGCGCGCCGCCGCGCGAGGGTCGGGGGCGCAGGTCGAGCTCAGGGACCACGCGGAGGCCGCGCGCCGGGCCGCGATCGTCATCAACGCGACCGCCGGAGACACGAGCGTCGAGCGGCTCGGCGCCCTCCGCGATGAGCTGAAGGGGAAGATCCTGATCGACGTCTCCAACGCGACGGTGCGCGGCCAGGACGGCCTGCCCAGCGGCCTTCTCTACCCGAACGGCAGCGTCGCCGAGCGCCTCCAGGAGGCGCTGCCGGAGACGGCCGTGGTCAAGACGCTGAACACCATGCTGTTCACCGTCATGGCCGATCCGACGAGCCTGCGCGTCCCCCCGACCGCGTTCCTCTCCGGCAACGACGAGAACGCGAAGGCGGTCGTCAGGAGGCTGCTCGGCGATCTGGGGTGGCCGGCGGACTGGATCGAGGATCTCGGGGACATCACGACGGCGCGCGGCCCCGAGGCGGTCGCCTTGCTCGTCCCCTCCGTCGTGCGAAAGCGCGGGCTCGCGCCGTTCGCCTTCGCGCTCGCCCGGTGAGCGGCCCTCTGCCGGATACGCGAATCCCGCTTCAACCGTGGATCGTCTCCGCGCCGCAGAACTCCCTCACCAGGCGGCGATCCGCGTCGCTCATGCCCTCATCCACCTTGCGGGCGATCTCCCCGTCGAGCATGAGGCCGCGGAACGATCGCGCGAGCTTGAGCTGCGTCTCGTGCGCGACGTTCCGCGCCGTGTAGTCGAGGCCGAACGTCGCCCTGGCGTGGTCCTCGAAGCGCCTCGCCAGCTCGCCGTTGAGCGCCTCGGTGCGCCCCAGGATCTCGCGCATCCGGCGCCGCTCCTGCCGGCTCAGGGCCGGGATCACGTGGTCGAACAGGAAGTGATCGAACTGGACGTGGCGCGCCTCGTCGAGGCCGTGGGCGTGCAGGACCTGGGTGAAGAAGAACGTCCGCTCCGGGTCGAGCGCCCCGAGGCGGCGCTCGAACACGGTGATGATCGACTCGCCGATGTACGCGGAGCAGCAGAGCGCCGAGAGCTTCACGTACGGCGAGTCGTCGCCGTGGTACAGGGCGACCCGCTCGCTGAAGCGGTTGTCGCGACACTTGAAGTCGCGCCCCGACAGCAGCCGGACGTAGCGGTAGAACATGTTGGCGTGCTGGAGCTCCTCCGCGGCGAAGCAGGACAGCGCGTGGTGAAGCTCGAACCCCTCGCCGAGTGGCGTCGCGTCCGACTGGACCTCCGCCATGACGTAGGTCATCACCGCCGAGACGTGGCGCTCGATCTCGGCGAGCTGCGCGAGCTCCTTGGCCAGGTAGGCGGTCGCCGCCGCGCGGTGCCCCGGCGCGCCGAACGCCACGCCCGAGATGAAGTCGAGCTCCTCCGGGCGGATCTGCTCGGGCCAGGCGAGGCCGCTCGGGTGCATCGTCCGCAGGTGCGCGTGACGATTGATGTCGTGCAGCTCGGAGCGCATGTCGGTCACCCCTCCCCTTCAGGTTCACGCCCGATGAAGCTCAGGGCGTTGTAGATGGTGCGGCACGGATCGAGGATCGCGCGGCGACCGTGCATCACCCGGGTGTTGTCGACCAGCAGCACGTCGCCGTCCTGCCAGGCGATGTCCACGGTCACCGCCTCCGTCACCCGGACCACCTCGCCGAGGAGCGACGGCGGGATCGCCTCGCGATCGGCGAACGTGATCCTCGGCTTCTCGTAGTTGTAGGACGGGCCCAGGATGCTGTTGGCGAAGGCGATGCGGTCGGAGAACAGCGTCTCCCGGGCGGCCGGCACCTGGAACTCGTAGTAGATCGCCCCGTCCCCGCAGGGCCGGATCACCGTGCCGCGCCGGCCCTCGGCGAGCGAGAGCAGGTCGTCGAGGGTGATGTCCTCGATCGCCTTCTTTCCTTGCAGCGAGTGGTAGACGAAGCTCTTCCACTTCGCGGCCTCGACGCGGCGGCTGTACACGATGTCCCTGTCGAGGAACGCCCGCTGCGCCGCCGGCGTGAGCGCGTCCCACGCCCTGTAGCCGTCGCACACCGTCGTCTCCGAGCCGATCGAGGCCGCCTTCTCGCAGAAGAACCAGCAGAGGTGCGGCATGAACGGGCTGTTGCCGTTCTCGCAGTGGAGCCCGACGGCATCGAGGCCGGCGTCGACCTTCTGCGCCACCCCGCCGTGGAGCGACCGGGCCGGGTCGAGCGTGATCCGCTCGCTCATGCGCCGCACGAGCCGCGAGAACTCGCGCAGGCTGGCGTCGAAGCCGCGCATCAGGAGGAAGCCGGCGTCCGCCAGCATCTCCATGGCGATGGACCTGTCGAGGACATCGAGCGACGCCCCCGGCTCCGCGGTGATGAGCGCGCCGTCGCCGTGAGCATGGCTGGTCTTCGTCGTCACGCAGGACATGAGATCTCCTCGGGGCCGAGCTCCAGCGTCATGCGCTTCCAGAGCTCGGCGCGGATGGGGCGGCCGGTGATGGTGAAATAACGTCGGTAAAGCTCAGGGTTGCTCTTCAGGACGACGATCTCGGCGGCCCGCTCCACCTCGGAGAGGTGCCGGCGGCCGAAGTCGTCGATCGCGGCCCGGGCCGCGTCGGGATCGACGCGATCCTCCACGATGAAGAGGCCGTGTATCTTCTCGAGGCGGTCGCCGAAGATGACCGCCTCTTCCACGAAATCGAGCGACTTGTACCGCGACTCGACCCACGCGGGTGAGACGTTCCTCCCGCTGGCCGTGATGATCAGGTTCTTCTTCCGGCCGGTGATGCGGACGA
Organism: Sorangium sp. So ce406; assembly: GCF_051474675.1. Classification (NCBI taxonomy): domain Bacteria; kingdom Pseudomonadati; phylum Myxococcota; order Polyangiales; family Polyangiaceae; genus Sorangium; species Sorangium sp. So ce406. The sequence continues at coordinate 7,165,073 of NZ_CP150340.1, forward strand.
AGCCGTCGCCGTCGATCTCGGCGATATCACCGGTGTGCAGCCAGCCCTCCGGGTCGACGACGCAGCTCGACGGGTCGGCCGAGGTGTAGCCGGCGAACAGGGAGGAGCTCCTGATCAAGAGCTCGCCGTCTGCCCCGAGCTTGACCTCCACGTGGTCGAGCGGCCTCCCTACCGTGCCGATCCTGGCGTTCCCGGGGACGTTCCACGTCGCGACGGAGGAGTTCTCGCTGAGCCCGTAGCCCTCATAGACGGGGACTCCGCGCCCGGCGAGACGGGAGAGCACGTCCGGCGCGATCGGGGCGCCGCCGCAGCCGATGAACGCGGGGTCGTCGCGGCCGAAGAGCTGCTGGAACAGGGCCTCGCCGCGCTTGTCGGTCGCCTGGCAGGAGCGGTCGATCGCCTCCACCATGGCCGGCGGGAGCGTCATGGCCGAGGGGCGCGCGATCCGGAGGTACGGCAAGATGGCCTTCGCGGTCGTCCCCGGGGTCCCGAGCAGCAGCGACGGCGGCGAGAGGAGCACCAGCGTGCCGCCGTCGGTCAGCGTCATGTAGATGCCCGTGACCTGCTCGATGAGCAGGCTCAGGGGCACCATCGACAGATACCGCGCGTACGTGCCCGGCCGCACCTCGCGGCGCAGCGCCTCGACGAGATCGTTCACGCCGAAAGCCCGGATCTTCACGCCCTTCGGCGCGCTGGTGGTGCCCGAGGTGTGGACGATCTTGCAGACGAAGTCCTGACGCTGACGGGGCGTGAGGTCCCTCGGCCCGCCGCGCCGGCTCAGCGCGTCGACGTCCACGGGGACGCACCTCGGGGTCGCGACGCCGGCCTCAGCCCACGCGCGCAGCCTGGCCTGCCCAGGCCCGTCGACGAGACAGAGATCGACGTGCTCCAGCAGGTTCCTGGCCTGCGCCGCCGAGAACGCGAGCGGGATCGGCACCTCGACGGACCCGCTGAGCCAGAGCGCCAGATCGGCCGCGACCCACTCCGGCGAATTGGCCATGACCAGCCCGACCCGCAGGCCGCCGCCGGCCGCGCCCTGCTGGTCGATCAACAGGGCTCGCAGCGCGGAGATCGCGTCGAGCATCTCGCGCCACCGGTGGCTGCGCCGCGCGCCGGGCGCGGCGTCCAGCACCTCGACCATGACGGCATCCGGCCGCGCCTCGCCCAGGGCGACGATGTCGTCAATGAGCCTCATGGTAGCGCTCCGCCCTCCTGTGCTCTTGCAGCCGGAGGTCGAGGGCCGCGAACCGGTAGCGGCCCGTGTTGCGCGAGAACATCTCCGCGATCGCCTCGAGCCTGATGAAGCCGGTCTGCGGCCTCTGCTCGTAATAGCTGCCCCACTTCTCCTGCGCTCCGGCGCCGAGCCGGTCGACGTCCGCGACCCGGATGGGCTGGAAGTTGAGGCCCACGGCGTCGAAGATGAGCTTCAGGTTCGCTGTGATCGTGCAGAGGATGTACCTCTTGCCAAGACACCAGGCGAGGATCGGCACGACGCGGATGAGCTCTGTCCCGGCGCGGTGCTCGACGGACGCGAGCGAACCGACCTCCACGATCGCGTCGCGGCTCACCGGCCGCCGCTCCGCCGTGGAGAGGACCTGCTCGATCGGCTCGTCGATGTACTGCTCCGAAAAAAGACGGGCATCCGAGCTGAAGGTGATCCCGGCGCAGGCGACCACCTTCGACGCGCCGGCGCCGAGGCCGTGATCCGTGGAGCAGACGATGAAGCAATCCGGGTTGGGCTGCACGTCGGCGCCGAAGGAGCGACGGTACTTCTGGCGAACCAGGTCGACGGCCTGTCGAAAGGCGTCGCCAGGCTCGAACGAGACATTGATCTGCATGCAGAACATCCTTTCGATTGCGACGGACCTACGTGGTCACGCGCTCGCCGCGGCCGAGTGCAACGCACGGTCCATCTGGCCATCGCCCGTCTCCATCCGCGCTTTCACCCAGGCGCCGGCGCGCGCCTCTCGCTCGCGTGGCGCGGGCGTCGGGCGAGGCCAACAACGCCTCTCCGACCGACGCTTGCGCGAGTGCGCAACGCGGGTGAGCAAGGCCCGGGCGGCGGGTCCGCTGACGAGATGGCCCGTCCGGGCGCCGGTCGGCCGACGGAGCCCAGGTGTCGGGCCGGCGCGATCCGGCCGGATTCTCGGCCGCCGCACCGCGCATTCCCGCTCAGCAGGTCATCGACGCCGGCGCCATGACGGCGGAAGTCCCGCAGGGCTCGACTGCAGCGCTGCTCGAGCTCACCCCGCGCGACGCCGAGCGGGCGCTGGCGCCGCGCGACCCGGGCACGGGCGTTGCTCAGACCACGTGCGACGGCGACGTACCGCGAGGCGATGGCCTCGTGGCGATGGCCTCATGAAGCGAGATCCATCGTGGCCAGAGCGTCCTCGGACGCGGCCCGGCCCTCGCTTCTCGTCGACCACACCCGAACCACGCACGACAGGAGAACTCCATGGATTCATTGAGCACCCCCGAAGTTTCCCGCGTCCTCGCCCGGATCTACCGCGAGGCGGACAGCACCGATCCGGCCGTCTTCGACCACATCATCGCCGAGATCGAGAGGACCGGTGGGCCGAAGAGCGCCCAGTACTGGGCGAAGGAGCTCGACAAAGCGTACATGCCGGTCGCGCCGGAGGTCGGTCGCCTCCTGTACATCCTGACGAGGACACGCCGGCCGCGGCTCGTCGTCGAGTTCGGCACCTCGTTCGGCATCTCGGCCATTCACCTCGCCTCCGCGCTCCGCGACAACGGCGCGGGGCGGCTGATCGCCACCGAGCTCAACCCGATCAAGGCCGCCAGGGCCCGCGAGAACCTGCGCTCCACGGGCCTCGCCGATCGGGTCGATCTCCGTGAGGGCGACGCGCTTCAGACGCTGACCCAGGGGTTCGACGGGGGGATCGACATGGTCCTGCTCGACGGATGGAAGGAGATCTATCTCTCCGTGCTCCAGCTCCTCGAGCCGCACCTGAACCCTGGAGCGCTCGTCATCGCGGATGACACGACGGTGTACCCGGAGTCCGTGACGCCTTATCTCGAGTACGTCCGGAAGGAGGGCAACGGCTATCTCTCCGTCGCCGTGCCGCTCGACGACGGGCTGGAGCTCTCGTTCTGCACGAGCGCCCGGCGCGTCCAGTAGGGCAAGGTCTGCTGATCGCGCGCCTCCGCCGCCGGCGCCGCCCGCGATGGCTCAGCTCAGGACGAGGTACGAGTCGCCGAACTCGTGGCAGAGGTAACCTGCCTGCGCGGCGTGGGCGTGAGCGCGGTGGAGCAGCGGGGCCGGCGCGAACGCCTCGAGGAGCCGGAAATGGCTCTCCGTGGGGTCGTGCACGCCGGTGAGCAGCCCATCGACGATCCTCGGCCGGAAGCCGTGGTGAAGGACGAGATCGGTGACGCCCGGGCCGGCCCGGAGCTCCCCCCCGTGCTGGGCAGCGCAGCCCTCGAGGGCGCGCGTCACCGTCGTCCCCACCGCGACGACCCGGCGCCCGCTCGCCCTGGCCTCGCGCACCGCGGCCACCGTCTCCTCGGGGATCTCGAAGCGCTCCGGGAGCGGGAGCAGGGCGTCGAGCGCCTCGTCGCCCGTCGACGAGATCCCGGCCGCGTGGGTGACCCACGCGATCTGGACGCCGCGGCGGATGAGCTCGAGCAGGAGACCCCATACGAGCGGCCGCCCGGCCGAGGGGAGCTCGGCGCAGAGCGGCCGGCTCGCATACCGCGTCTGCGCGTGCCAGAGCTCGATCGGGCCCTCGAGGTACGCATACTGGATCGGGCGGCCCCGCCGGTAGAGCGCTGACCAGAGCGCGGCCCCCTGCTCGCGAAAGGCGATGTCGACGAGGCGCGCGGAGGCCGCGGAGGCGCGCTCGACAACGGCCGAGAGGTCGTCGCCGAACGTCACGGCGTCGCCCGGGCCGAGCGCGGGCGGCGCCGGGCGATCCTCGGTGCGCGTGCGCCAGTCGCCGGCGCCGAACAGGAGCGCCGAGTAGCGCCCCTCGGACAGCTCGCCGATGAGCCGCACTTCCACTTCCTCACCGCGCTCGGTCGCGCCGTGCAGCGACGCCGGCAGCGTGGCGCCGTCGTTGACGACCAGGAGATCGCCCGGCGCGAGGAGCGCGGGCAGGTCCGCGATGCGCGCGTCGCGCAGACGCCCGAGGCGCGGGTCCACGTGGAGGAGCCGCTCCTCCAGGGGGCTTTCGCGAGGCCAGGCCGCGGGGCTCATGGCGCGGGGCGACGGCGGCAGGGAGCTTGCTTCGGCCTGGATGAGCGCGTTGCTTCCGGTCGGTTCGTTGTTCATCGTGGGTTCCTCCTCGACCACAGGCTAATCCGCGCTGAACCAAAGGTTGGAGATGGCTCCAACAGGTTGGATACGCGCCAATCTCCGGTCATGGCCCCCGACGCGGAGCTCGCGGGCGCCTGCGCCTCGCCGTACGCGCTGATTGCCAGCGTGCCAGCGTGCCAGGGTGCCAGGGTGCCAGCGTGCCAGCGTGCTTCCCGTGTGGCAGGCGCCTCCTGCACGACAGAAGAGCCATGGTGCGCGCTCCGAGCGCCTGGTCCGAGGTTTGCCATCAGGGCACGCACCGCGGTGATTCATCCACCGCGGACAGGAAGGTGGAGAATGATGCGCGCCACACGTCTGCTCGCTGTGTTCACACCGGCTGCGATGCTCCTCGTCGGGTGCAGCACGGGAGAACTCAAGCAGGTCGAGAGTCATCGAGAGTTCAAGATGGTCGGAACGGAGGAGATCCCGAAGGAGTTCATCAGCGGTAAAGGGCAACGCTTCGTGCTGAGCGGGCCAGCAAAGTTCGTCCCTGACCCGGTCGGGGAGGCGGAGGCGGTCTCGCCCGTCAAAGGCTCGGACACGCGCGACACGCGGTCCGAGGATCAGATGACGCGCGAGGAGCTCGCCCACGCGCTCCGCCCGGTGATGCTGTACAAGGACCACGAGTACACCCTCGACGGGCCTGCCTACGACCTCGCCGATGCGATCATCGCGGCGCGAGGAAAGGAGCTGAAGACGAAGGGCAGCGAGGGCCGCGCCCGCGTCGCGGAGGAGGTCGACCTCACGCCCGGGCTCACCCAGCCGCAGGGGGTCATCGGCACCGACTCGCGTCAGATCGCGCGGGACAACACGGTGTTCCCGAGCAACACCCGTGTGCTCATCACGAACCCGTCGATGACGTCCGGGTGCACCGGACAGATGATCGGCCCGACGACGATCCTCACCGCGGCGAGCTGCCTTCATAATGGCAGCGGCTGGTTCGGGACGCGATCCTGGAGCCCGGGCGTGGACAGCCAGGATACGAACCCGTTCCCGTACCAGGGTGGCTCTCTCTACCCGGATCCCGCCGGCGACGTGCCGATGTTCGGTTGCTACACGCCCATCGTCCCGAGCGCATGGAGTAACGGCGACATCGCCGTCTATTATGACGTCGCGCTCATGGAGCTGAGCTCCATGTACCCGGAGAGCTGCGGGCTGGATCCGGGCAACGATACCGGGTGGCTCGGCCTGTGGGTCGCGAGCGACGCCGCCCTGGAGGGCGGATCGGGGTACATCTACGGCTATCCCGCCGACAAGGCGAACTGGCCCCAGCTCTGGGGCTCCCACGGCCCGCTCTCCGGCGAGGGCGTCGCGATCCAGTACGAGATCGACACGTCGATGGGGCAGAGCGGCTCAGCCATCTACAAGTTCGACAGCGCAGGTGATCGCTACGTCGTGGGGATCAACAGAGGGTCGATCAACGGAAACACCGTGAACTATGGCCGCAGGATGACCAGCGATGTGCACACCTGGATCGAGTACAACTCGGCGCTGTAGCGCCGCCGGCTGGCGTCTCGGGCCAACTCCGGCCGGGACGGCGGGCGCGCACCTGGACGAGTGGACATGGCTTCAAGAGACGAGACCATGCCTCAGGGCTCGAACTCACGAAAGGGCACCCGATGAACACCAAGCCTGTCATGACCGCATTGGCATTTCGTTACCTCACCTACGTCAGTTCGGCGCTGATCACGGGTGGGCTGTCTGTCGGCTGCGTCGCCGATCTGGAGGTCGATACGGAAGAGGAGCTGGGCGAATCCGCGGAGAGACTGACCGGCTGGACTTACCATAGCAAGGGGACCACGACCGATACGACCCCCGTCGACATGGGATCGATGAACGACCGCACCTGCGTCCTCAGCGGCGTTGCGGGGAATCTCAGCCAGGGTAGCTGGGATGGAGCCGGCGAGCCGGCGAGGGCCGAGGTACGCGAGAGCGACGATCAACGTTACACACTCAAGGGGCATGGAGGTGCACACGAGGGCGGCGCGGGGCAGAAGATCTGGCACAACAACCCTGTCCTTGCGACTGCGACGTGCTTTTTCACCACGCAGAACCGGAACTACACGGTCCGGTCTGCCGATGGCGCCCACTTCATGGACCTGACGCCCTGGAACGACCGACGGCGATGCTTCCTCTCTGCGTTGCATGGCATCGATGGAGCGTGGAATCATGCGGACGACTTTGCGCGCGTGTACCCGACGTCGTTCGGTTGGTGGGTCGAAAGCATGCACCACACCCCCACGCCCAACGCGGTCGTCGACACGGTATGCGTGACTTTTCCGGAGGGGACAGAGTTCATCACGGGGTCGGCGTCCGCCCTCCCTGGACAGACGAAGACCAAGGTCATCACCTCGGGCGCGGGCATCAAGGGGTGCGGTCTCACCCACGTCACCGGCGCCTTCAACAACGATAGCTGGACCGACGGCGTGATCATCAACCCCCCCTCCACGATCGACGGAAACTGGACGATCACCGTCTCGAACGGCAAGGCTGCCATGTATACATGCGCGAAGTGAGCCCCGGCGCCCGGGCGCGCGTGCGGTAAAGGCCGACCTCTCCGCGTCCGGGGCTCATGGCGCGTCCGGAAGGCTCGCCGCCTCGACGCGAGCGCCGCTCGGCACCTCGCCCGCGCGGGTGACCAGATCGACGATCCGGCGCGCCACGTCCGCGGGCTTGGCCAGCGTGCTCGGGTCGGCGTCGGGGATGGCTTCCGCGTGCATCCGCGTGTCCATCTCGCCGGGATCCACCGCATAGAACGAGACGCCCGTGCCCTCGAGCTCCGCGGCCCAGGTGCGCGAGAGGTGGTCGAGCGCCGCCTTGGAGACGCCGTAAGCGCCCCACCGCGGATAGGCGTTCACGGCGGCGTCCGAGCTGATGTGGACGACGACCCCGCGCCGCCGGAGCGCCATCGAGCCGGCGATCACCTTCGTGAGGCGGAAGGGGCCAACCACGTTGACCTCGAGCACGCGGCCGAGGTCCTCGCACTCGGTGTCGAGAAGGATCGGCAGCGGCGTCTTGCCGAGCGCGCTCGCGTTGTGGATGAGCAGGTCGATCGGCCCGACCAGGGCCGCCGCCGCGCCCGCGATCGCGTAGGTCTGCCCCTTGTCGCCGATGTCCGCCGCGAGCGCGTGCGCGACCCCGCCGTGCGCGGTGATCTCGGCCGCGACCGCCTCGAGCGGCGCGCGCTCGCGCGCGACCAGCACCACCTTCGCCCCCCGCCGGGCGAGTTCCCGCGCGAGCGCGGCGCCGAGCCCGCGGCTCGCCCCTGTCACCAGCGCGGCGCGCGGCGCGAACGGCCCGGGCACGGCGGCGCGGGGGAGCGACGGCTGGGAGCTTGCCTCGGCCTGGATGAGCGCCTCGCTTCCGATCGATTCGTCGTTCATCGTGGATTCCTCCTCGACCACAGGCTAATTCGCGCTGGCTCGCGTGTTGGAGGTAGCTCCAATGTCTTGGAGACGTGCTAATGTCCGGGCATGGACCAGGACGCGGAGCTCGCGGGGAGGCTCGCGAAGAACATCAAGCAGCTACGGGAGGCCCGCGGGCTGACGCAGCAGCAGCTCGCGAAGCTCGCCGGCGTGCCGCGGGCGACCTGGGCGCACCTCGAGTCCGGCGCCGCGAACCCGACGCTCGGCGTCCTGCACCGCGCCGCCGCCGCGCTCCAGGTCTCGATCGAGGAGATGCTCTCCGCCCCCCGCGCGACATGCCAGCTCTACGCGCGCGACACGCTGCCCACGCGCTCGCCCGGGCAGGCGCTCGTCCGCAAGCTCCTGCCGGATCCGATCCCGGGCATGGAGATGGATCGCATCGAGATCCCGCCGGGCGGGCGGATGACGGGCGTCCCGCACACCCCGGGGACGCGCGAGTACCTGACGTGCGAGTCGGGGGAGATGCTGCTCGTGGTGAGCGGCGAGCGGTTCACGCTCGGCTCGGGCGACGTCGCGGTGTTCCGCGGCGATCAGCGGCACTCGTACAACAACCCCGGCAAGCAGCCCGCTGTCGGCTACTCGGTCGTCGTCCTGGCGAGGGTGCTCTGAGGCATGACGGGCGCGCTCCCGCCGCGGTGCCGGCGGAGAGCGCGCAGCCCTTCACGTTCAGCGTCGCGACTCAACGCTTCCTTCGCCCGGCGGCGATCGCCGCGCACGCGAGCAGGGCCAGCGCCGCGATCCCGGGGGTGCCCGCGCCGCCCGATCCGCCGGCAACGCGGAAGCTACACCCGCTCTCCGCCGCCTCACCGTCTCCGTCGCTCCCGCCCGTGCCGTCACCACCGCCGCCGCCCGCGCCTGTGCTCGCGTCGCCACCGCCTGCGCCAGTGCCCGTGCCGCTGCCCGGCCCCATTCCGGAATCGCACGTCCCCCCGGGATAGATGTCCCCCTCGGTCCACGCCGGCTCGGGCGGCGCGCCGAGGCCCGGTTGCGCCGTCGCCGGGTCCTTCCGGTAATAACAAGGCTTGCAGGCGTGCACGGACTCGCCCGCGGCGTTCCCGGCCGTGTCCGTCACCGTGGCCCGGAAGCAGAACGCCTCCGGGGCAGCGGCGCCGTCGAGCACGTCGGCTGTCCGGCTCAGGGCCACGGTCACCGGCGTGGCGTTCATGAACCTGCTCTGCGACATCACGGGATCGGTGAACGTGTCGTCCCGGAACGCCTCGATCGTGGTGATCACGGGGGCCTCGCCGCTCCCGGCGCTCTCCCCCTCGACCGTGACCCACCAGGAGAGATCGCTGTCCACCTGGCAGTCCCCGCCGCTCGACTTGAAATCGGCGTGATCGTGAACATCGAACGACAGCCCGCTCGGCCCCGCAGGAGCGTCCGCGTCCGCGGCGCCGGCGGTGAGCTCGATCCGGGTCTGCCCGCACGGCTCCGCCGCACCGCAGAAGTCGCCCTCGATCACGATCGCCTGCCCCTCGCCGGGCGGCGGATCGATCCGCGCGACGAGGCTGTACCCGAGAGACGGCAGATCCGTCACCGCCACGAGGCTCGCCGGATCGCCGTCGACGGTCACCGACACCGCGTCCAGCGCGATCGAGAACCCGTCGAAGAAGATCGCGGCGTTCCCCGGGAGCGACCCGCCGCTCTCCGGCAATGTGCCCGTAAGTCCCGGCAGCGGAGGGCTGCACGCAGCAGCGCTCGATTCCATCGCTGCGGTGCAGAGCAGCGCCGCGATGATCCCGGAAGTCCATGAAAGATAATTCGTCATGGACGTGAGCCTATCAAGGTCGCGCGCAGATCACAAAAAGCGCCAGGACGTCAAGGACGCCAGGAGAACCAACTCTTCCTTCTCCTGGCCTCCCTGACGCCCTGGTGGCTCGATCCTCCGCGTGCGCGCCGCGCTACACGGCCGCCAGCACGGCGTCCGCCCGGTGCTTGACGTAATGCTCGACGGCCTCGGGCAGCGTCGGCAGCGTCGCGCGGCGGCTGCTGTGGAGCCCTCCCTGGCGGGGCAGGTTCGCCCGGAGCCCGAGCGTGTGCGCGGGACAGGGGTGGACGGCCCGCGAGGGCAGGCCGAACGCGTCGCACATCATCTTCGCCCACGAGGCGAAGCTGAGGACACCGTCGTTCGCGAGGTGCCACACCCCCTCGGCCTGATCGATCGCGAGGTCCAGGCACGTGTGCGCCAGGTGCGGCAGGTAGGTGGGGGACACGAAGAGATCGTCCGCCGCGCGGAACGGCTCACCGCGCCGGATGACCGAGAGCGCGAGCGCGGCGAAGCTGCGCGCCTCGAACGGCCCGAACAGGCTGCCCGTGCGGACCACCAGCGCGCTCGGCAGGGCCTCGAGGACGCCCCGCTCGCCCTGCGCCTGCGCCTCGCCGAACGCGCTGATTGGCGCGACCGGATCATCCTCGACGTACGGGGCGGGCTTGCTCCCGTCGAACACGAACGACGACGAGAACATCAGCAGCTTCGAGCCGTGGCGTCGGCACGCCTCCGCCAGCAGGGTCGGGCCGACCACGTTGGCGCGGCGGCACGCCTCGACCTCGTCCTCGGCCTCGTGCACGCGCGTGTAGCCCGCCGCGTTGATCACGAGCCACGGGCGGACCTCCGCGATCGCCCGCTCCAGGGCCGCCGCGTCGGCGATGTCGAGCTCGCTGCGCGTCATGGCCCGGACATGGATGCCGCGCTCCTCGCACGCGCGCGTCAGCGCCGCGCCGAGCGACCCGCCCGCGCCGGTGATCAGGATCGGCCGCTCCCGCGGCCGGCAGATGGTCCGCGTCGTCGAGCGCGGCGCCCCGTAGAGCAGCCGCTCGTCGCGGCGCCACCACCCCGGGACCTCGGCGAGCGGGTGCTCGGACCAGCCGGTCTTCGCGAGCTCCTTCGCGACGGCCGCGAGCGCCGTGGGCCGCGGCGCGGGCCCGCGCACGTCGAAGACCCCCGGCTCGTAGTGGCCGCGCGCCTGCGTGACGAGGCTGTCCCAGTCGTACGCCCCGAACGCGGACCACAGCGTCACCGCCAGCACGTCGGCGCCCTCCGCGCGCGCCGCGTGCGCGCCCTCCCACGCCTCGACCAGCCAGCGGATCTGCTCCTCCGGCGTGCACCCGAGGTGGACCTCGGTGATCGCGATCGGCGTCTCGTAGCGCTGCCACACCTCGCGCAGCACGCGGTGGTGGCCGAAGATCCCTTCCTCCCGGACCCGCACCGCCTCCACGTCGGCGTACGCCTCGCGACCGTTCCCGCCGTGCGTCCAGGAGGGGTACCTGTCGAGCCGGTGATCGAGGAACCTGTCGCTCGTCAGGTAGTAGTTCACGCCGATCACGTCCGGCGGGCACGGCGCCGCCACGAGGCGCGCGAGATCCTCGTCGGCGACGCCGCAGTCGCGGAGGTGCCGGTGGAGCGGGTGCGCGGCGTCCACGCGCCCGTACAGCAGATCGAGGCTCAACCAGCGCCGGTGGTTCTCGAACGCGGCCTGGTAGGCGAGCCTGGGCGTGCTGGCGACCGCGCCGAAGTCCTCGGTCTGCACGAGGCGCGCGTCCGGGCGCGCCCGCCGGATCGCGCGCATCGCGGCCGCGGTGGCGCGCGTCTCCACGAGCAGCGCGCGCAGGAGCGAGGCCGAGTCCCGGCGGTGCGGGTACCAGTGCCCGTAGAGCGCGCTGAAGCGCGCGGTCGTGAGCGGCTCGTTGACCGGCGTGTAGTCGCGCACCCAGGGGTACCGCTCCGCCACCGCGCCCGCGAACTCCTCGAGGCCGGCCACGAAGCTGTCTTCCGTCAGGCTGGTCCACGGCGGCCCGCTCCCGTGGTGCACCAGCCCGACGATCACGTCGATGCCGAGCTCCTTCAGCCGGTGGAGCCGCTCGTCGGCCCACGAGAAATCAGCGCTCCGGACGCCGTTCGGGGCCGTGCGCTCCCACAGCACCGGGTACCGGACGGCCTTCACCCCGAGCTCCGCGAGCAGGTCCAGATCCGTGGTGCGATCGTGGTGTCCGGTCCGCTCGAGCTGGTTGAAGTACTGGTCGCCGACGCGGTTGACCGTGCACTCGACGCCAGCCCAGAGCGCGATCCCGGACCGTTCCCTCATGCGACGGGCCCTCCTACCAGCACCGTCGCGCGTCGGCCCAGCGCGTTCGGCGTGCGCGCGTAGGCGTCCACGACGGCGCGCCCCACCTTCGCCGCGCTCCCGCGCTTCACGAGGGCGACGATCGATCCGCCGAAGCCGCCGCCGGTCAGCCGCGCGCCGAAGACGTCCGGCTGCGCCCGCGCGCTCTCGACCAGGGCGTCGATCTCGGGCACCGACACCTCGAAGTCGTCGCGCATCGACCGGTGCGACGCGTCGAAGAGCTGGCCCAGGCGGACGAGGTCCCGGGCGCGGAGCGCGGCGACGGCGGCGAGCACCCGGGCGTTCTCGGTCACGACGTGGCGCGCGCGGCGGTCGAGCGGCGCCGGGAGCGACGCGATCCGCTGCTCCGCGGCGGCGTCGACGTCCCTGAGCTGCGGCACGCCGAGCGCAGCGGCCGCGCGCTCGCACTCCGCGCGCCGCGTCTTGTAGTCGCCGCTCGCGTGCTGGTGCGCCACCCCGGAGTTCACGACGAGCAGCTCGGCCTCGGCCGGCAGCGGGACGCGCTCGAACGCGAGCGTCCTCGTGTCGATGAAGAGCGCCGTGCTCTCGTCGGCGAGGCTCGCGGCCATCTGGTCCATCGTCCCGACGGGCGCGCCCACGAAGTCGTGCTCGGCGACGTGCGCGATCCGCGCGATCTCCACGTCGTCGATCGACAGATCGAGCATCGCGCGCAGGGCGCGCGCGAGCGCCACGAGCAGCGACGCGCTCGACGACAGGCCGCTGCCGAGCGGCACCGACGACGCGATGCGCGCGTCGAAGCCGGGGATCGAGGCGCCCCGCCCGCGCAGGACCGCGGTGATCCCCTGCACGTAGTCGAGCCAGGTGCCGCGGCGCGACTCTTCCCCGACGCGGAACGAGAGCTGGGCCCCGCCGTCCACGCCGTCCACGTTGAGCGTCGCGACCCGGACGAGCCCGTCGTCCCGCGGCGCGATCTCGATCCGCGTCTTCTGCGGGATCGCCGTCGGCAGCACGTACCCGCCGCTGTAGTCGGTGTGCTCGCCGATCAGGTTCACGCGCCCCGGCGCCTCGGCCCTCAGCTTCGCCGGGCGACCGAAGAGCGCCTCGAACCCCCGCCCCTGCGCCGTCATCGCGGCGCCCCCATGTCCACCAGCCCGGGCATGTCCGCCAGCGCCGGCATGTCCGCCATCCCGCCGTCGCTCAGCGTCGAGGGCGTCTCATTGGGACCGACGAACGGCATGCCCTGCGTCGCGGCCGCCATCTGGTGCAGCGGGAACTTCGGCGTGCGGTCGGCGTAGAGCAGCCCGTTCGCCTCCTGGTACGTGTCGGCGAACTGCGTGTAACAGAAGCCGGCCAGCAGCTCGAGGGAGTTGATCACCTTCATCAGCTTAGTATAGCGCTCGGCGAACTCATCCGAGGTCCTGCACGCCGAGTACCCCCACGTGCCGCCGTTGTCGCCGCTGCTGGTCGGCGCGACCGCGATCCCGCCGAACTCCGACAGCACGATGGCGGTCTCGTGGTTGACCGATGGGTCGAGCACGAGCGCGCGGCCCCCGGGCCGCTCCCGCTTCAGCAGCTTCGGGACGACGTCGTGCGCGAAGTAGCGGCGGGCGATGCGCTCGGGCGACGGATCGTAGTCGTGGATCCCGATGATGTCGGTCGCCACGCTCTCCCACCCGTCGTTGCCGATGACCGGCCTCGTGTAGTCCATCGACCTGGTGAGGTGGTAGAGCGCCTGCACGTAGTGCCGCTCGTTCGGGTTGTCCGGCAGGTTCGGGACGCCCCACGACTCGTTGAACGGCACCCACGCGATGATGCACGGGTGGCTGATGTCGCGCCGGATCGCCTCGAGCCACTGCCGCGCGAGCCGATCGATCGACTTGCGCGTGTGACGGTAGGCGCTCGGCATCTCCTCCCAGACGAGCAGCCCGAGCTTGTCCGCCCAGTACAGGTACCGCGGGTCCTCGATCTTCTGGTGCTTTCGGGCGCCGTTGAAGCCCATCTGCTTCGTGAGCTCGACGTCGCGGCGGAGGGCCTCGTCGTCCGGGGCGGTGATCCCGGTCTCGTTCCAGTAGCCCTGGTCGAGCACCATCCGGAGCACGTACGCCCGCCCGTTCAGGAGGAAGCGGTCCCCGCGGACGGCCACCGATCGCAGCGCCGTGTAGCTCTTCACCCGGTCGATCGTCGTCCCCGACTGGTCGTAGAGGACGATGTCGGCGTCGATCAGCGTCGGGCGCTCGGGGCACCACAAGAGCTCGTTGCGGAAGTCGTCGATGCCCGGATCGGAGAGGGTGATGCGCCGGTGGACCTCGCCGGCCACCACCGTGTACTGGTCGTTCGCGATCGTCACGTCGCCGACGCGCAGCCGCACCCCGACGCGCGCGCCCTCCACGGGCGCGTTCGCGACCCGGACCTCGACCGCGATCTCCCAGCGCTCGAGGTTCGGGGTCCAGCGCAGGTACTCGATGTGCATCTTCGGCACGCGCTCGAGCCACACCGTCTGCCAGATCCCCGTCGTGCGCGGGTACCAGATGGAGTGCGGCTCGAGCTTCCAGTCCTGCTTGCCGCGCGGCTTCGCGAGGTCGCTCGGGTCGTCGTGGGCCTGCACCACGATCGAGACGCTCTTGCGCCCCCGCGCGAGCTCGGTGATGTCGAGGCTGAAGGGCGTGTAGCCGCCCTCATGCTCCCCGGCGAAGCTGCCGTCGACCCACACCCTGGCCACGTAATCCACGGCCCCGAAGTGCAGGACCAGCCGCTCGGACTGCTCGAGCTCCGGCACGTCGACCTGCCTCCTGTACCAGCAGGCCTTGTAGAAGCCGGTCTCCCCGACCCCGCTCCGCGGCGTCTCCGGGGCGAACGGCACCTCGATCGCCCTGTCGAAGCGCGCGTCGGCCGGGGAACACCAGTCCGCCCGGGGATCGAGGGCGAACTCCCACGTCCCGTTCAGCGAGATCCAGTCTCCTCGCCTGAGCAGGGGTCGAGGGTAGCCGCGGGCGCCGCCGCCGATGTCCGTGTTGTCGGCCGGCGGCGGCACCGAACCTGGGATGCCGATCTGTGCAAGGTGCTGTCGAGGCATGGATTTATCAGGCGGCGACGGTGACTGCTGCTCCGTCGAGCTTGGCGTCGCGGAGGTGGTCGAAGGTGGCGAGGGCCTGACCCACCACCTGGTCCATGTTGTAGTACCGGTACGTCGCGAGCCTCCCGACGAAATGCACGTTCGGCGTCGCGTCGGCAAGCGCCTTGTACTTCCGGTAGATCTCCGCGTTCTCGGGCCGCGGCACCGGGTAGTAGGGATCGCCCTCGGAGGTCGGGAATTCGTAGACGACGCTCGTCTTCGGGTGCTGCTGTCCGGTGAGGTACTTGAACTCCGTGATGCGGGTGTATGCGTGCTCGTTCGGGTAGTTGATGACCGCGCCCGGCTGGAAGACCTCCTTGTCGTGCGTCTCGAACTTGAAATCGAGGGACCGATAGGGAAGCTTCCCGTAGCGGTGGTCGAAGAAGGCGTCCACCGGCCCGGTGTAGATCATCTCCCTGAAGTTCACCTCGTTCATGATGTCGCGGTAGTCGGTGTTCAGCACGATGCGGATCTTCTTGTGATCCAGCATGTTCTCGAACATCCGCGTGTAGCCGCGGAGCGGCATCGCCTGGAACTCGTCCGTGAAGTACCGAGAGTCGTAGTTCGTGCGCGCCGGCACGCGCGACGCCACGGCGGCGTCGAGCTCGGACGGGTCGAGCCCCCACTGCTTGCGGGTGTAGTTGCGGAAGAACTTCTCGTAGAGCTCCCGGCCCACCTTGCTGACGACCGCGTCCTCGGAGGTGCGGCAGTGCTTGATCGGCTCGGCGACGCGCGTGAAGAACGCCTCGACCTCGGCGGGTGAGTAGCTGGTCCCGTAGAGCGCGTTCACCGTGTCGACGTTGATCGGGAACGGCACGAGCTTGTCGTCCACGTGCGCGAGCACGCGGTGCTCGTACGGGCGCCACTCCGTGAACTGCGACAGGTAGCGGAAGATGCGGGGCGACGCCGTGTGAAAGATGTGGGGACCGTATTTGTGGATGAGCACCCCGGCATCATCGTAGCAGTCGTACGCGTTGCCGCCGATGTGAGGACGCTTGTCGCAGAGGAGGACCGATTTGTTCATCTGCGAGGCGAGGCGCTCTGCGAGCACGCTGCCAGCAAACCCAGCACCGACGATCAGATAGTCGAACACGGTACGTTCCCTTCCGTCCGGACCGCCGCCGAACGCTTGGCTTGGAGTGCGTCTGTCATGAGCCTGGACATCGACCGCCACGTCTTGTCCCAGGACGTCGCGCTCACCATCTCGTCCGCGATCGCGAGGCGCGCCTCGGTGGGCTGCGCGAGCGCCGCGTCGACGGCCGCCACGAACGAGGAGGCATCGGCGATGTGGACCGCCTTCCTGTCCCCGTAGGGCGTGACCACGTCGCGAATGGCGGTGGAGACGACCGGCTTGCCCGCCGCGAGGTACTCGAGCGTCTTCGTCGGGCTGATGAACCGGGTCGCCTCGTTGAGCGCGAACGGCATGATAGCAACGTCCCAGCCGCCGAGGTAGGCCGGAAGATCCTGATATGACTTCTGACCGAGCCAGTGGATGTTCGGCCGCCGGGGCAGCGAGGCGGGGTCGATCTTGACGACCGGCCCGAGCATCACGATCTGGAAGTCCGGCTGCTCCTCGGCCACGCGGGCGACGAGGTCCACGTCGAGCCGCTCATCGATCACGCCGAAGAACCCGAGGCGGGGCCTGGGGATGTCGCGCTGATCTTCCGGATCCGTCGACGCCCTGCGCGCCGCCGCGAAGTGGGCCGCGTCGACGCTGCTCGGGAAGGCGTGCACGGACGGGTGGTGGGCGCGCTTCGCCTCGTAGATGCTCTGGCCTCCCGTGAACACGAGGTCGGCGCGCGCGAAGAGCTCGCGCTCGCGCTCGCGGAGCATCGGCGGCGCGCCGCGGAAGGCGGAGAGCTCATCCATGCAGTCGTACACGACCAGCGACGGCTCCACGTCGGCGGCGATCGGCAGCGACATCGGCGTGTAGAACCACAGGATCGGCTGCCGGATGTCCTGCTCCTTCACGAGCGAGTTGAGCAGGCGGCGCTGCTGGGCGAGGCCCTCCTCCTGCTCGGTGCCGTGGGGCAGGTGCGGCACGACGACGGTGAGATTGGCCTCGATGTGTCTCGCCTCGAGCCTTGGGGGTCCGTCCTGGAACACAGGCTCTTCGACGAAGTACACCCGCTTCTCCTGCGCGAAGCGGCTCATCAGGTGGTTTGGTCGCTGGAAGACGAAGTTCCAGCGCAGGTGCGATAAACAGATGAGATCGGGCCCGGCCTGCTTCATCTTGTCTCCAATTGTGGGAAAAAGAACGTATGCGCGCCGGGGGTTTAGCAAGTTGCAGGCCGACGACGCGACTCAGCCATCGACGGAGATGCCGCGATCGTGGCGTGAACGCTCCGCCTGGAAGCGCGGCAATCCGCTACATGAGCTGCGCAAAACACTGAACAGCACGCGATCCGCGCGCGCTGTGCTCGCGGGACGCCGCGACGGACGAACCTGCCACAGATGGGGCAAAATGCGCCGCAGATCGGGCGTTTCCTGCTGGTCCTTCACAAAGGATGCAAGGTTGATGCAACCGGGGAGGCGTTCCCGGAATGGGCGCCTCGCCGGAGCTCGCCCCCCGCTCTCCTGGCGGTTGCAGGAGCGCTCCTCGCGTGTTTCGTGCCTGGCTGTTCACGCTCGCGCCAGGCTGGCGAGGAGCGCGCGCCGGGCCTACCGCTCTCCTGGCATCATCCACTTGTACTCGGCGCTGGGGCGCCACGCGGCGAGCAGCGTGAGCAGCTCCTCCGCGTCGTCGGCCACCTGCAGCACGGCGCGGTGGCCCGGCTTCATGAACTGCTCGGACACGACGTGATCCAGAAAGGCGATCAGCGGGCGGTAGTACCCCTGGACGTCGAGCAGCCCGACCGGCTTCTCCTGAGAGCCGAGCTGCGTCCATGTCCACACCTCGAACAGCTCTTCCAGCGTCCCGATGCCTCCCGGCAGGGCGATGAAGGCGTCCGACAGCGCCGCCATCTTCGCCTTGCGCTCGTGCATCGTCTCGACGACGTGGAGCTCCGTCAGCCCCCGATGCTCGATCTCTCGCTGGTTGAGGAAGTGGGGGATCACGCCGGTCACCTGCCCGCCGCGCGCGAGCACCGCGTCGGCGATCGCGCCCATGAGCCCCACGCGGCCTCCCCCGTACACAAGCTCTATCCCTCGCGCCGCCAGGAGCTCCCCGAGCCGCACGGCCGCCTCGCGGTAGGCCGGCGACGCGCCGGGGTTCGACCCGCAATAAACGCAGATCCTCGAGAGTTTCCTCATGGCCCGAGCCTACGCCGCCAGGCGCGCTCGTTCCAGCGGCGATCCCCCGGAGGTCAGTGCCTGTCGACGCGTGTCTCTGGCGAAGCGTGGTGGCGTTAGCCCGCTCGGGGCGGCGCGGCGCCTCGCGGGGCCGCGCCGCGCGCGAGGGCGGCGCGGCGCCGTGGCGGGCCGCTCACTCCTTGTCGAGCTTGCCGACGAGGCTGAGCGTGAAGAACGCGCCCATGTACTTGAAGTGCGGGCGCACCTGCATGTCGACCTTGTACCAGCCGGCGTTCCCCGGCACCTCGGTGACGATGATCTTCGCCTTGCGGAGCGGCCTACGCCCGCGCGTCGCCGCGGAGACCACGTCCTGATCGGCCACGTACTGGCCGATCCAGTCGTTCAGCTCCTTCTCGAGGTCGGCGCGCTCCTTCCAGGTCCCGATCTGCTCGCGCTGCAGCACCTTCAGGTAGTGCGCGATGCGGCACATGATGAACATGTACGGGAGCTGCGTCCCGAGGCGGTAGTTCATCTCGGCCGCCCGGCCCTCCTCGCTCTGCCCGTAGAACTTGGGCTTCTGCGCGGAGTTGGCCGAGAAGAAGCAGGCGTTGTCCGAGTCCTTGCGGAACGTGAGCCCGATGAACCCCTCCTCGGAGAGCTCGAACTCGCGCCGCTCGGTGAGCATGATCTCGGTCGGCACCTTGGTCTGGATCTCGCCCATCGCCTCGTACTGGTGGAGCGGCAGGTTCTCGACCGAGCCGCCCGCCTGAGGGCCGATGATGTTCGGACACCAGCGGTACTTGGCGAAGCTGTCGGCGAGCCGGGTCGCGAAGGCGTACGTCGCGTTGCCCCAGCAGTACGCGTCGTGCTTGCCGACCACGTCCTCTTCGTAGTTGAACGCCTTCACCGGGACGGTGTTGGCGCCGAACGGGAGGCGGAGCAGGAAGCGCGGCATCACGAGCCCGACGTAGCGCGAGTCCTCGGTCTCGCGGAACGCGTTCCACTTCGTGTACTGCGGCCCCTCGAAGATCGCCTTCAGGTCCTTCAGGTTGGGCAGCCCCATGAAGTCCTTGAGGCCGAAGAACTGCGGGCCGGCCGCCGCGATGAACGGCGCGTGCGACATCGTCGCCACGGCGGCGCACTTCTGGAGCAGCGCGATGTCCTGAGGTCCCGGCCCGAACTCGTAGTTCGCGATGATCGCGCCGACCGGCTTGCCGCCGAACTGGCCGAACTCCGCCGAGTAGACGAGCTTGTACAGGCCGCTCTTCGGCACCTCGGGCGCGTCCTCGAAATCGGCGAGGAGGTCGTCCTTGGAGCAGTTGAGCATCTCGACCTTGATGTTCTCGCGAAAATCGCAGCGGTCGATCACGAACTTGAGGCCGCGCCAGGCGGACTCGAGCTTCTGGAAGCTGGGGTGGTGGAGGATCTCGTCGATCTGCCGCGAGAGCTTGACGTCGATCTCCGCGATCAGCGCGTCGACGAAGGCCTTGTCGACCTTCTCGCCCTCGCGCCGCGGGGCGACGAGCTCCGAGATGAAGGCCTGCACGCCCTTCTTGGCGATCTCGTACCCCTCGTCGCCGGGCGTCATCTTCGTCTCGGCGAGGATCTCGTCGAGCAGGGACCCTCCCTCGAGGGTCTGGACGCCTGCGCTCCCCGCGACCTGTGTCTCTGTCGCCATCGCTCACTCCCCTTCCTTGTCGAGCCCGAGCTCGCTCACGATCTTGTTGCGCTGGGCCGGGTCGCTCAGGATCTGCTGGATCTTGTTGCGGAACGCCTTCTCGTTCCCGAGCGGGCCCTTCAGGGCCGTCAGCGCGGCGCGCAGGTCGAGCAGCTTCTTGAGCTCCGGCACCTGGTTCGCGATCGCCTCGGGCTCCATGTCGCTCAGCCGGCGGAACTTGAGGTTGACCGTGAGCTCGCTGTTCTCCTGCTCGGACAGGACGTCCTTGACGTTGAAGGTGAGCGCGAGCTTCTGCTCGCTCATGACCTTCTGGAAGTTGTCCTTGTCCACGTTGATCGGCTTGCGGTCCTCGAGGGGCCGCGGATCCGGCCGCTGCGTGTAGTCGCCGAGCATCAGGAGCTTCAGCGGCAGCTCGACGTCTTCCTTCGCGTTCCCCGTGGCCGGCTTGTACGTGATGTTCACGCGCTCCTTCGGCGCGACCGATCCCTCTTTCATCGCAGGCTCCTTTCCCCGTCGGCAGCGGGCGGAGCGCCCGCAGGCCACACGAGCATAGACCAAAACCCCCGCCCATCGGGGAAGCTTCTCGGCGCGACGCGCATCGGGCCTCGCATGGGCCTCCTCAGGCCTCCAGCGAAAGTTTCAGGGCGAGCGCAGCGTCGAGCTGGCAGACGCGCTCGAAGCAGAGCGCCTCCTTCGCCTTGGCTTCCGGCGTCGCCTCGTAGCCCTGGTTCAGCACCCGGTAGCATGTGTGGAGCGCGGCGTAGAGCTCCGCGCAGAGATCCGGCTGCCACGTGGTGAGTCGGTGGTGCTCGACGATCTGCTCCAGCGCCTCGAGCTGCGCGCGCGCCACGAGGAACTGGGACAGCTCGATGTTGATCTGCGCCATGGCGAGCCGCACGCGGAAGCGGTCCAGCGCCGACGGAGCGGCGGCCGCGGCCTTCTCGAGGAGCGCCATCGCGTCGACGGGCTGCTGGTTCGCGACGAGCCCGCGCGCATCGGACAGCGGCTTGTCGAGGTAGCTCCGCGGGCGAGCGGCGGCCGGGGCGCCGTTCCCCCCGCCGCCGAGGACGGCCGCCACCTCGCTCGAGAGCCAGGCCTGCGTCTCGCTGTCGGCGAACGGCGTCCCGTCCCTGAACTTGAGGTTGGGCAAGAGCGGCGCGCGGAGCACCAGGGTGCCCACCTCGACGAGCACGGCCCGCCGGGCCTCGGCGTAGTCCTCGCCGAGCTGCTCGAGCGCGTTCGCCGCGTACCGGTGCGGATCGAGCCACAGGGGGTAGTTCTGCGCGTACTCGTCGGCGACCGGCAGCAGGTCGGCGAACGCGCCCTGGCTCGTGAGCGCCGGGAGCGTCTGCAGCACGTGCTCGGGCGGCGGCGGGATCGCCGTCTTGCCGTTCGGCGATGCGGCGCCCGGGTCGTCGAGGAGGTCGACCCAGAGCCCGACCCGCAGGACGCGGTACGCGGCCGCGCGCTTCGGATCCGCGGCACGGAGCGCGTCGCCCGCGCGCGCGATGAGCGGCGCGCAGCGCCCGAGGGCGGTGAGCGCGGAGTCCTCGTCGACGATGGCCTCGATGCTGAGGGCCGGGTCCGCCGTGCCGACGACGGCCGGCGGCGTCGGCGGCGGGGTGACGACCACGGCCGTGACCGCCGGCGCCTGGACGATCGCCGCCTCGGCGGCCCTGGGCGGCTCCGCCTTCGGCGGCGGCGGGGGCGGCGGCGGAGGAGGCGGCGGCGCCTCCGCGGGCAGGCTCGCGACGAGGCTCCGGATCGCGTTCCGGAGCGGGCCCATCCCGCCGTAGGCCTCGCCGAGCTTGTCGCTGAGGTCGGTGTCCACCGTGCGGCACACCTGCTCGAGGGCGTTCACCACGTCGCGGTCCGCCGCGGTGGGCGTGAGGCCGCCGAGCGTCGCGGCCGCGATGTCGCCGTACCAGGCGCACAGGTTGCCGCGCGCCTTGGGCCGCTTGAGCGCCGGGTACATGGTGTCCCAGAACGCGCCGTTCAGCTCCTGCACGAGCACCAGCCCGTCGAGCAGGCCGGGGAGCTTGTCGAGCTGCGCCTTCGCCGCCCCGTAGTACAGGGCGACGCGGAAGTCCTTGGACTTCTCGCTCAGGATCTCGTCGGCGCCGCTCGCGACGCGCCCCCAGTCGACCTTGCCGCCCGCGAGCGACTGCATCTTATCGACCTCGTTCTTGAGGGCCTCGAACCCTTCGTCGTACGTGACGTCGACGCCGACGCCCCCGTTGATGGGCGCGAACAGCGCCTCGATGCGCGCCTTGGATTGGTTGATCGCGTCTTCAGCGGCCATGGGTCGCGCAGGATATCAAGACGTCCCGAGCGTGGACGGCGAATTCGAGGCAACCGTACGATGACGGACACGAGGACGGATGTGATGACCGATGCGACGACCCATGCGCCGGACGCGGCGGTTCGGGGGTCGGCGCGCGGGCATCGGTCAGCCGAGGGCCTCGAGGAAGCTATCGAGCGACAGGTCGGTCCGTGCGACGAGCGCGTCGAGCTCCGGACCGAGGGCGTGTCGGGAGACGTGCTCCTCGACCGGCGGGGGACCGCAGAGGTCGGCGATGTGTTCGGCCTGTGTGGTGGGCGCGATCATCTCGCGGAACGAGCCGACGTGGGGCGCTCCGAGGTGGAGGAGCAGGGTGCGCTGCGGCGTCCAGAACGCGTTCATCAGCGTGCGTCCCCATTTCGACAGGCGGAGGGTGATGTCCATCCACACGGCGGCGGCGTAGGCGTCGCCTGCGCCGAGCGGCAGCCGGAGCGCGAGCCCAGTCCTCGGGAGCTCCTGTCCGCGGAACGGCGTCACCGACTCGAGGATGTTCTGCAGCACCCAGAAGCGGCTCGCGTCGGTGCCGAACCCTGCGTCCCAGAGCGCCTTCATCGGCTGGGTTTTCAGCCATGCGCGGTAGTTGGCGTACGACGCGTCGGCGTCGTCGAGCGACGGCGGAGCGATCTGCGAGACGCGGTGGAGGAACGCGTCGACGGGCATGTTGCGGCCGCTGGTGGCGACGTCGTGCGCGGCGGCGAGGAGGGGGAACAGGGTGATGGGGAGCGACGGGCCAGCCGAGACGAGCTGGTCGTAATCGTACGAGCCGAACACGACGATCGGGTAGAGCCGGCCTGCGTTGTCGCCGCTGGCGGCCCATGCGCCCACGAGCCCGCGTGCGGGCGGCTCGTCGCCCTTCGGGTCGCCGTGGAAGACGAAGAGCCCCAGCGCGGTCTGGTAGTACCCGTCGAAATGGGGCCCCATCGCGCGTCGGGCGAAGTCGATGGCCGCGCCCAGCCAGCGGTCGAAGGCGGCGAGCTCTTCTCCGCCTGCGTTCAACCGGATGAAATCGCCCGTTGCGGGCAGCTTGCCGAAGCAGCCGATCTGCGGCGGAGCGGCAGGGCCCTTCTTGCGGCGCCAGAACATGACGGCCCGAGAGTGAACCACGAAGTCTATGCCGAGCGCTAGGGCCGGGTGGGGAGGGGGGTGCGCGGGCGGGGGGCGGCGGGGGCCCCTCCCGCGAACTCGCGCCTTTTGGTGGCAATTGCCTCACACGCGGACCAGCCAAGACCAGGAGCGACTCGCTTCGCTGCAGGCCGGCGCTCGGATTCGCGGGGCCCTACCCCGCCGCCCCCCGCCCGCGCACCCCCCTCCCCACCCGGCTCCTTTGAAAGAAGGGGTCCTAAAGATCGCAACCCGGATCTTTCGCAGGCCGGATCCACCGCCGGCCAGATCGGCAAGCCGGATCGGCAGACCGGAGCAGCAGGCCCGGCGCGACTGCAGGCCGGAGCAGCAGGCCGGCGCGACTGCAGGCTGGCGCGACTGCAGGCCGGATCCACCGCCCCCTCCCTCTTCATTCCGGCACAAAGAGCCGGCGGGGGAGGGGGTGTCGTGCGGGGGGCTGGCGGGGTAGGGCCCCGCGAATCCGAGCGCCGGCCCGCATCGCAGCGCCCGCCTCGTAGCCCGAGTCTCTCCGTTCCCATGGCAACAGCCACCAAGAGGCGCGAGTTCGCGGGAGGGGCCCCCGCCAGCCCCCCGCACGACACCCCCTCCCCCGCCGGCTCCGTTGCTGTTCGGATCACCCCTTGCCGAAGCGATCGCCGATGCTGGGAGGGCAGTTGGTCGCCCGGAAGAAGCTCGTCGGGAACGGATGGTTCCCGCGGGTCGGCCGGATCTCCATGGTCACGGTGACCGGCGGCGCCGTCATCTGCCAGGTCACCGTGAAGAGCTCGTCGTTGTCTCTCTGGGCGGTCGTGGTCCCGGCCTCGAAGAGCCGGAAGATCCCCCACGGCCCTTCGCGCACGAGCTCTTCGTCGAGCCCGCCCGCGCCGCGCACCTGGATCCTCGCGCCCTTCGGTCCGTCGCCGGGCCAGTTGAAGGTGTGCCAGAACTCCTTCTCGTTGCGATAGAGCCTCTTCTGGCCGTCGACCTCGAAGATCACCTCGCTCACGATGGGGCTGACCGTCTTCATGTTGATGTGGAAGACGACCTTGGGCTCCGCGCCGCCGCTGCTGCCGAACAGCGCGTCGGTGATCTCGTTCGAGCGCCTCAGGCAGTTGTAGAGGTTCGCGCTGAACGGCGTGAACGGCTTCGCCGCCTGCGGCTGCCCCGACAGGTGCGACTTCGGGAAGTACTCGTGCCCGACCTGGTAGTGGAAGCCCTTGAGGTACGTCTCGTAGAAGCCCCAGAGCACCCCGTCCTTCGGCTTGAAGAACGCCATCGCGTCCTCGAGCGAGGCGTCGCGCGACGAGGCGAGGTTGAACGGGTAGCGGTCCTTGATCTTGTCGCGGTAGTGCGGCCAGACCTCGACCTCCCAGATCCCGCTCGCCGCGCCGCCGGCGCGCCGCACGACCGCCTTGTACGCCTGCCGGAGGGGGTTCATGAG
The DNA here is from genome assembly GCF_051474675.1 of Sorangium sp. So ce406. Lineage (NCBI taxonomy): Bacteria > Pseudomonadati > Myxococcota > Polyangiales > Polyangiaceae > Sorangium > Sorangium sp. So ce406. The sequence goes on from NZ_CP150340.1 coordinate 7,189,799, forward strand.
CAGCGGCTCCATCAGGCGCTGCCCGGTCTGGTCCATCGAGAGGAGCAGCCCCTGGGTCTCCTTCACCGCGTCCTGGAACGCCTCCGTGGCCCTCGAGGTGTCCGCGTCCGGCGGCCCGTCCTCGACGACGCTCATCTCGCCCGCGAGCCGCTCGAGGTGGCCCACGTACTGGTTGAGCTTGGGCGGCGGCGGCGGCGGCTGCCCCTCGGCCGCCGGCCCCGGCACCGCGAAGCTGGCCATCGACTCGAACTTGTCGGGCACCGGGTCGTAGTGCTCGCGCCGGTTGCCGCCCGGGAGGAGCGTGTCGATCCGCGCGCCCGTCCGCCGGTCGACCTTCTGCACGATCATGTCCTTCGCCTTGTCGATGAGCCCGCCGTCCGCGGTCAGCACGCTCGGCTTCTCGTCCTTCGCGAACTGCGTCTCGTCCGAGAGCCGCTGGAGCAGCCGCCGGTAGGGCCAGTCGGGCGTGGAGAGGACCCTGAACTCGTGGATCGCATCCCGGTTCGTCTTCGGGACGTCGACCTGGATGTCGCGGAAGAACGCCTCCCACTGCGCGATGTACGCGTTGTCGTAGTCCTGCCGGACGCGATCGAGCTCCTTCTGGATCTGGTCGCCCGTCCGCTTCTCGTCGCTCGACAGCGGGAGCACCCAGAGCTCGCGCTCGAGCTCCTTCTTCCCCTCCTTGAGCGACTCGATCACCTGCGCGTGCCCCTTGGCCGTGTAGGGCCCCTGCACCTCGAACCACGTCCCGGCCCGGTTCTTCTGCGCGCTGTGGATGACGGTCAGCACCTCGGGCCGGTCCGCGAACATCTCGTTGAGGGACACCGGCGGGTACTTCAGGTTCTCCGGCGTGTTCGGCCCCGACTCGTCGTACTTCTCGTCGATCAGCTTCGTGACGAACTGGTCGTAGTAGCGCTTCGTCGGATCGACCCGCAGGAGATCGGCGCGCGCCCTGTCGATCAGGGTCGTGTTCAGATCCTCGGCTTCCAGCTTCTTGCGCCGCACGAGGTCGATGTAATAGGCGACGTGCGGCGTGAGCCGCTCCTTGAGGTCGCTCTCGGGCAGGTCGGTCCAGGGCTTCAGGACCTCGGCCCAGACCTGGACCAGCCGCGCGGTCTGCCACCGCGCCACCTGGTCATCCATGTACCCCTGGTGCTCTTTGCCGAGCAGGAGGTAGCTGCGCAGGGCGTTGTAGCCGTCGAGGAACTCCCCCTCGCGCACCCGCTCGAGCTTCGCCTCGAGCTGCGCCTTCGCCGGGCCGACGAACCCCTGCTTCAGGCTCTTGATGTACTGCCCCAGCGTCGGGGGAAAGAGCTTGTCCCCCTGGAACATGAACCAGCTGTGATCGATCGGCGTGTTCTCGACGTAGCGGTCGAGCAGCCCCACGTGCCCCTGCAGCTTGTCGAGCTTGTCGATGTTCGCGGGCACGTTCGGCGGGGTGCCGCTCCGCCCCGACCAGTCCACGAACGCGATCTCGTCCGAGATGCGCCGCGTCTCGGCGACGAGCGCCTTGTTGTTGAAGTACGAGATGACCGCCGGCAGCAGGAACAGGATCGCCACGATCGCCGCCGCCGCCGCCACGAGGATCCGCTGGAGCCGCCGCCGCCGGAGCTCGGCCTCGGTGCGCGCCGCGAGGTCCTGATCGGGGAAGACGACGTTCGTGAAGACGTCGTGCAGGAAGAAGCTCTTCGACTCCTTCGGGATCGCGGCGTCCTCCTCGCCCTCGCCGAGCGCCGCGCGCAGCCCGAACGCCCGCCCCATCGCCCCGACCACGCGGTCGAGCGGGCGCCCCTCCTGGACGCCGCTCGTGAAGTAGAACCCGCGCAGGATCGGCGCGGGCGCCGCGCCGGCCCCGGGCGCGAACGCCGACGCGATGAAGTCCGCGAGGTTGCGCTTCACCGCCGCGAACTCGAGCGGGAACTGGTAGCTCTTCTCCTTCACGTCGCGGTTGCGCTCGCCGATGAGCCGCTTCGTCAGCCGCGCGTGGAGCTTCTCGACCAGGACGTCGAACTCGCGGTCGAAGATCTTGCCGGGCTCGTCCTTGTTCTCGTCGAGCCGGATGGTGGCGCCCCAGGGCTGGGCGCGCTCGCTCTTCTTCAGGTCGCCGAAGTACTCGGTGAACCCCGCCACGAGGTCGCTCTTCGTGAAGAGCACGTAGACCGGCAGCACCATGTGCAGCGTCTGCTGCATCTCGTCGATGCGCGCGCGGACCTTCTTGGCGGTCTGGTCGATCTGGTCGTCGCTCGCGTCGAGCAGCTCGCTCAGGCTCACCGCGACGATGATGCCGTTCAGCGGCTTGTGCTCGCGGTACTGGAGCAGCAGCTCGAGGAACGCCATCCACTCGTCGTGGTCGTCGCTCTCGGTCGTGTACCGGCCGGCGGTGTCGAGGAGGATCGCCTCGTTCGTGAACCACCACTCGCAGTTCCTGGTGCCGCCGACGCCGCGCACGCCGGTGCGCTCGGGATCGATGTACGGGAACACGAGCCCCGAGTGACGCAGCGCGGTCGTCTTGCCGGCGCCGGGCGGGCCGACCATCACGTACCAGGGCAGGACGTAGAGCGCGTCAGCGCCGCGCTTGCCCCCGCCGAGCTTCGACGCCTTGAGCGCGGCGATGCCCTCCTGCATCTGCCGGTTGAGCTCCTGGATCTCCGCGCGCCGCTCCGGCTTCGCGTTGATCACCTGCTCCTGCGCCTGCTGCGCGATCGCCTTCTCGAGCGCCCGCGCGGCGCGCGCCGCGCGGATGCGCCGGTAGACCGCGAGCCCGACGAGCAGCGCCACGATGGCCGCCGTCGCCGCGAGCGGGATCTCGATCGGGAACGCCTCGGTCCCCTCCCCTGCCCCGGGTCGCAGCATGAACCACACTCCCCACACGGCGGTGAGGAACAGGGCGCTCAGGATCCACAGCCACATCGGAAGTCTCCCTCGGGAACAGCAGAGGACGGGCGGAGCCGCCTAGGTACCTGTGCTGATGAGCTTCTTGATCTGGTCGGCGACGTTCTCCGCGTCCGAGGCCACGACGAGCCGGAGCACGATGACCACGAGGACGGCGAGCACGAGCAAGCCGAGCGCGATCGCCAGATAGGGCAGCTCGCGGCGAACCGCGCCGGCGCCGCCGTCCTTGCGCTCCGCGTTCGGCGCGAGGACTTCCCCGCCTCCTTCGCTGACCGCGACGTAGTTGCCCACCCCCTCGATGACAGCGCCGAGGCCCTCCTGCTGGCGCAGACGATATTTCCCCTGGAAGCCGAGGGCCAAGCACAGGAAGTAGATTTGCGCGACGTGGTTTCTGCCGCGCTGGCCGTAGAGGTTGTCGAGGTTCGTGAAGAACCCGTCGCCGGCCGTGTTGAGCTGGAAGAACTGGAACTGCAGCGGGTTCTGGAGCCACTGCGTCCTGCCCGGCCAGTTCGAGTTGAAGATCACCTCGTCGGCGAAGGCCGCGAGCGCGAACTTCGCGTCGATCATGTCCTGCTCGGGGATGCGGGCCTCTCGCCCGTTCTGCATCATCGTGTCGAACAGGCCGAGGACACGCCGCTGGAGGATGTCCGGCGCCGGCAGATCGCGCGAGTTCCTGAGCTGCAGGATCAGCGAGAGCACGTCGGAGCAAACAAAGTACATCGTCTGCGAGAGGCTCATGGGCTCCTCACCCGGGAGGGACGGCCGGGCACGATCACTTCCCTGCCGGGACCGCGATCAACCGGAGGTCGACCTTCTGCGGTTCGATGGGCTGGTAGATGGCGATCGTGCCAGAGCCGAGGATGTCGTTCCAGTAATCGCCGGCCTGGTCGACGCGCAGGTAGACGAGCCCCGGCTTGACGGGGATGGCGCCCGGCGGCCGGTACTCGATCGCGACGCGCACGCCGGGCGTCGCGGAGTGCAGGATGTGCCCGATCTGGGTCCACGATCCGATCTTGAGCAGGCGAGGGAGCCGCTCGCGCAGCGTGCCCTCGTCCGCCCCCTTCGCTTCCAGGAACATCTCGTGGTTGCGCGGCAGCTTCGGGTCCTCGAACCTGCCGAGGTACATGCCGTCCTCGCGCTTCTCAAGGGGCACGATGACGAACTGATCCGTGACGAGCCCGCTGATGAGCGTGACGGCGCGGTCGAACATCGGATCGAAGACGCCCTCGAGCTCCAGGTAGTTGAACTTGGGGATCGTCGTCGGGTCGCTGTCCGCCGCCGAGAAGGTGCAGAGCTCGCCGATGAGCGAGCCGAGGACGACGTAACACTGCTCCGGGTGCGCGGCGCCGTGGTCGACGAGGTGCGACACGATCGGGATGTACGAGTTCACGGTGTGGAGCAGCCAGAACTTCGTGATGTCGGAGGCCTGGAAGTCGACCGAGGCCGCGGTGCGCATGCGCCGCCCCTCGACGAGCGACTTCTGCTTGCCGACGAGCGCCGAGAGCACCCGCCGCAGGCCGGACATGATGTGGTCCGACGTGTTGATGCGGAGGACCGAAGGGATGAAGCTCTTCCGGAGGACGATCGCGCCGGCGCGGTCGCGGACGAGCTGCGCGATCCGCACCGTCTGGTAGGCGTCGCGCGGCTCGGTGCCGAAGATGAGCCGCAGGTTGGCGCGGGCCCAGGTGACCGACGTGTCGTTGCGCCCGGAGTTCACGTCGGCGACCGTCGTCTGCGACGCCACGAACCGCTGGGCCGGCCCTGCCTTCGCCGGATCCAGGCTGATGTTCGCGGCGGTCTCGCGCAGGTTCGGGATCCCGAGGAACACGTCGAGCGACTCCAGCGCGGCCGGGAAGACGCCCTCGATCGGCCGCGCCTCGACCTGGTCCTCGCCGCGGTCGCCGATGAAGAACGGCGTCCCGTCGGGGAAGACGCCGTGACATTTGACCACCTTGAACTGCCCGGCCGAGAGCGCGCGCTCATCGAACTGCGCGGAGGTGATGCCCCAGTCGTAGCCCACGACGGCGTGGAGGCGCGCGTGGACCAGCGTCTCGTGGTACAGGTCCGACTGCTGAAGATGCTGAGGGGTCATGAAGAGCCCCTCGGTCCAGACAGGCTTACGCGGGTGGATCATGTCGCCCGTCCAGTCTTATCAGATGTGCCGTGCGCCGCGGCGCGAAAGCTGGCCGAGCGCGGGGCGCCGCGACGCCGCGGCGCGCGCGTCGTTCGAGCGCCGCCGCGACGACCGCGCCGAGGACGACCGGGGCGATCCATGGCCCTACTTCCCCGTCGAGGCGGGCGCCTCCGGCGCGGCCACCTTCTTCGGCAGGCTGAGCCGGCGCACGGCGCTCGCGTTGGGGAACATCGACTCGTCGAACTCGACCCCGTTGTCGATCTTGGTCGAGTCGATGAAGAACGCGACCCGCGGGTCTGCGACGGGCGGCCCCGCGTCGGACTCGCGCCCGCCGCACTGCGCCTCTCCGGGCGGGAGCGGGAACTCGTAGAACGTCTTCCAGCTATTGCCCTTCGGGCTGTGGAACAGGGCGGCGCCGACGAGGTGGCTCGCGTCCGGCAGGCGCTCGAACTTCACCTCGACGAGGTCGTTCGGGAAGACCTCGACCTCGTCGACCTTGGCGAGGTCGTCCGCGAGCGTCTCCTTGTCGCGGAGCAGGATCTGATCGTACGTCGCGTTCTCCATGCGCGCGCTGCTCTTGAGCTGGTAGAGCCGCACGACGACGGGCCGCGGGTTGCCGTTCTCGTTGGGGTTGATGTTGTCGGACGCGTAGATCGAGAGCGTCACGATCTGGACGTCGCACGGCTCTGGCGCCGCGGGCGGCGGCGCGGCGGACGTGCAGCCCGCGATCGCGACGGGCAGAGCCGCGCCCAGGAAGACGGCCAAGGTCGATGCGGCGAGGGCGGCGGCGACCTTCGCCAGGGTCGCCCCGCGGGGGAGCGACGCCGGCCATCGTCGGGACCGCGGCCGGCGCGCCGCGCCCTCCCCTCCCGGTTCCGGCGAGGGCGAGCGCGGCGCCCCGATCCACATCGAACGCTGTCGGAGCTTGGCGAACGCGACCATGCTCCACCAATTTATGCGGAGTCCCTCGGCCCGTACAACTTTCGGTGCGCCGGGCGGCGTCGATCAGTCCGAGAACGCGATCGTGAAGTTCTTCTCGGCGTCGACCCCGATCTGGAGCCGCTTCGGGAGCGACCCCTCCGCCATCTTCTCGAGGACGGCGACCGAGAGCTGCGGCAGGAGCGACGCCCGGAGGATGTGGTCGATGTTGCGCGCGCCCGTGTCGACCTCGGTGCAGCGCGCCGCGATCGTGTCGACGAGCGCGTCCGAGTACGACGCCTCGATCCGCTGGCTCTTGCGCAGGCGGTCGACGAGCGCGTCGAGCTTGAGCCGCGTGATCTCGCCGAGCGCGTCCGGCGAGATCGGCAGGTACGGCACCGTGGTCATGCGGGCGAGGAGCGCCGGCTTGAAGTGCGCCGAGAGCGTCGGCTTGATCGCCTCGACGACCTCCTTGATGAACTCCCCGTCCGCGTCGAGCCGCCGCGCCGGGTCTTCTTCCCGCGCGGCGACCGTCATGTTCGTGATCTTGTCGGTCGCGAGGTTGCTCGTGAGGATGATGACCGTGTTCTTGAAGTCGACGAGCCGCCCCTCGCCGTCGCTCAGCATGCCCTTGTCGAACACCTGGTAGAACAGGTTCATCACGTCGGGGTCGGCCTTCTCGACCTCGTCGAGGAGCACCACCGTGTAGGGCCGCTGGCGCACGGCCTCGGTGAGCATGCCGCCCTCGCCGTAGCCGACGTAGCCGGGGGGCGAGCCGATGAGCCGGGAGACCGTGTGCTTCTCCTGGAACTCGGACATGTTGATGACCGTCATCATCCGCTCGCCGCCGAACATGAGGTCGGCGATCCCGAGCGCGGTCTCCGTCTTGCCGACGCCGCTCGGCCCGACGAGCAGGAACACGCCCTGCGGCGTGCTCAGCGGCTTCAGGCCCGCGCGCGCGCTCCGCAGCTCCTTGGAGATGCTCACGATGCCGTGCGTCTGCCCCTTGATCCGCCGGGTCAGCCGGTCCTCCATCTCGAGGAGCGCCTTCACGTCGTCCTGGACCATCTTGCCGACGGGGATGCCCGTCCATGCCGCGACGACGCTCGCGACCATCGCCTCGTCGACGTCCGGCCGGACCAGCGGCACCTCGCCCTGGCTCTGCTTGAGCTCGTCGAGGGCCTTGACCACCTCGCGGCGCGCGGCGTCGCGCTCCTCGTTCGTCTTGGCCTCGTCCATCTTCTTGCGGGCGTCGATGACCCGCTGCGTGCCCGCCGTCTCCTTCGCGTACGCGGCGCGCACCGTCTCGAGCTCGGTCTTCGCCTTCGCGAGCCTGTCCGTCAGCGCGCCGACCCGCTCCTGATCGATGTGCACGCCCCTGTCGCGATCCCGCTCGAGCGCCTTGAGCTCGGTCTCGGTGTTCACGATGAGGATCTCCGCGTCCTCGACCGCGGCGGGGCGCTGCTGCAGCGCGACCTTCACGCGGGCCGCGCAGGTGTCGAGCAGGTCGACCGCCTTGTCCGGGAGCTGCCTGCCGGTGAGGTAGCGCGCCGACAGCCGCACGGCCGCGGTCACCGCCTCGTCCTGGATGATGACGTTGTGGGCCTGCTCGAACTTCGGCCGCAGCCCGCGGAGCATGACGACGGCCGCCGGCTCGCTCGGCTCGTCGACCTTGACCGGCTGGAAGCGCCGCTCGAGCGCCGCATCCTTCTCGATGTACTTCTTGTACTCGCTCCACGTCGTCGCCGCGATCGTCCGGAGCTCGCCGCGGGCGAGCGCCGGCTTGAGCAGGTTGGCCGCGTCGCCGCCGCCCTGCTGCCCGCCCGCGCCGATCAGCGTGTGCGCCTCGTCGATGAAGAGGATGATCGGCTTCGGCGACCCCTTCACCTCGGCGATCACCTGCTTCATCCGGTTCTCGAACTCGCCCTTCACGCCGGCCCCTGCCTGGAGGAGCCCCATGTCGAGCCCGAGGATGTCGACCCCCTGGAGCAGCGGCGGCACCTTCGGGTTCTCCGGCGTGCTCTCGACGATGAGCAGCGCGAGCCCCTCGACGAGCGCCGTCTTCCCGACGCCCGCGTCGCCGACGATGATCGGGTTGTTCTTGCGCCGGCGCGCGAGGATGTCGATGACCTGCCGGATCTCCCGCTCGCGGCCGAAGATCGGGTCGATCTGCCCCGCACGCGCCTTGCCCGTGTAGTCGACGCAGAACTTCGCGAGGGCCGAGTCGGGCCCGGCGCTCGCCATCCCAGCCGGTAGTTTCCCCGCCCCGGGCGCGCCTGCGCCCGCGGACGCCGCGGCGGCCTCGGCCTCCTCCTTCGAGCCGGAGACGATCTTGGGGAGGTTGTTCTTGAGATCGTCTTTCGAGATCCCCTCGAGGTAAGCGCCGATGCTGCTCACCGAGTAGCGGGTCGGCTGCTGGACGAGGCGCTGGAAGAGCACCCCGCTCCGCACCCGCTGGTAGCCGTACTCCATGGATCCGACCAGATAGGCGTCCTGCATCCACTCGAGCATCGTCGGCGAGAGCACGGGCCTCCCGGCGTTGCCCTTCCTCAGCTCTTCCAGGCTGCGCTGGAGCGCCGCGCGGAGGTGCGACGGATCGAGATCATAGTGGGAGACCAGAAACGCGATGTCCGAGTTCGCGTCGTCGAGCAACGCGAGGAGCAGGTGCTCGAGGGTGACCTCGTAGTGGCGCGCGTTGACACACTGGCCAATCGCCGCCTCGAGGGCTGAAGTGCAGTTCTTGGTGAGTCGCTTGACGATGGCCTTGGTGTCGACGAGCTGCATGCGCGGCATGCTAACCGAGGCGCGCCCTCGTCCGAAAGCGCCGTCGTCAGCCTCGCCCTTTGCGCTTCTTCTCCGCGGCCTCCGGGGCGCTGCCCTCGGCCCCGCCGGCCTCGCCGCGCTCGCGCGCGGGCGGCTTGGCACCGCCGCGGGTCACCTCGCTGGGCGGCGCCGCGTCGTCTGGGCGCTTGTCGTCCTTCGCCTGCGCGGCGTGCGCCTCGCCGGCGGAGACGCGGTCCACCATGTCGGGCCGTATCCGCAGCTTCAGCAGGGCCCCGACGCGGAGCTTCTGATCCGGGTCAATGCCGTTATCGCGCGCGACGTCCTCGACGTCTATGACGAACTGCCGCGCCACGCCGATCAGCGTGTCGCCGGGCCCGACGCGGTAGAGCATCACCTCGCGCTTCGCCTGCCCACGCGCGGGCCTCGACCGCAGCGGGGCGCGACCCCCGTCGTCCTCGTCCGGCGGGCCGTCCGCGCCGTCGTCGAGCGACGCTGCGACCACCGGATCGCGCATCGAGCGCCGCTTGCGGCTCGCGGCGCGATCGTCGTCGGCCGAATCTATCGGGTCGACCGTCCGCTTCCGCGGCTTCGGGAGGAGCGAGAGCAAGCTCTCGTCGTCGCGATACCCCTTGCGCGGCGCGAAGTCGCGCCCGCCGAGCAGGTCGACGGGATCGAGGATCGACGAGTCGTCGGTGGCGAGCAGCTCCGTGGAGAGCATCGCGGGCAGCGCCGCCTGCGCCCGGGCCAGCGTGTCCGACGGGAGCATCACGAGGAAGTCCCCGCGGCCGGGCGGCACGCGGTCTCCCAGGATGTCGGGGTTCAGCTTCCGCAGCGTCGAGGTCGCGACGCCCGCCGCCTTGGCCAGCGTCTTGAGCGGCGTCCCCGGCGGCGCCGCGATCTCGGCGGCGTCGACCGGCCGGCTCACCTCGACCTGATCGAAGCCGAACCGCTCCAGGTTGTTCGCCACGATCGCCACCGCCCCGATCTTCGGCACGTAGGCCGCGGTCTCCGACGGGATCGCCTCCTGGCGCGCCAGCTCGTTGAAGTCGGACGTGCCGTACCGGTCGATCCGGTCGAGGAGCTGCTCGTAGCCCATGTTGTAGGCCGCGAGCGCGAGATCCCAGCTCCCGAAGCGCATGTAGAGATCGCGCAGGTGGTGGGCGGCCGCCTGCGTGGCGAGGCGCGGGTTCTTCCGCTGGTCGAGGTGCCGGCTCTGCTGGAGCCCGTAGACGGCCCCGGTGGCGGGCATGAACTGCCAGAGCCCGACGGCGCCGGCCGGCGACTTCGCCGTCGGGTCGAAGCCGCTCTCGATCATGGAGACCCAGATGAGATCTTCCGGCAGCCGCCGGTCCCTGAGCTCGGCCTGGATCATCTCCTGGTAGCGCCCGCTGCGCTTCAGCCATGTCTCGAACATCTGCCGCCCGCGGTCGGTGCGCGTGAAGAAGCGGACATACTTGAGGGTGCGGCGCGACACGGCGAGCCGGAGGTCCGGCAGCTGCAACCTCGAGAGCGCCTCGGCGCCGGCCGCGTCGAGGTCGTCCACGTCGTCGGCGTAGCTGCCCTCGGCGGAGAACGCGCGCGGCGGCCGCGAGTAGCTCGGCCGATCCAGCTCGCAGGAGGCGCCCTCCCGCGCGTCGCGCCCCGCCACGTCGCGCAGCCGCGACAGCTCCCGTGACTCGCTCCCCGGCGGCGCCGCCGTGGCGCCGGGGCCGCGCGCTGGCGGCGCGTACGTTGGCGGCGCGGCGGCGAGCGCCGCGGCCGTGATGGGCGCCGTGGTCCGCGCTCCGCCCACCTGGTAGGTCGACACCGCCGACTGGACCGACGAGATCGCCGACTGCGGCGCCGCCATCCCGACCCCGTAGCCAAACGCCAGGGCCGAGACCATGGGAGGGATCTTATGGACGAGGCTCATGTGTGGTTTAAGGTCGCACCATGTAGGCAAACTGGTCAAGAAACCCGTCGGGCGCGCGGGAGCGCCGCGGGTCGGCGGCCGGGGTGCGCGTCGGAGGACCGCGTGGTGGGGAGCGACGTCAGGCACTCCCGTGCGGCGGAGCGGGTCTGCTAGTCTGCACCCATGCCGGCGGCGCTCTCGGCCCGCGTGTCCGACACCCAGGCCAACCAAAGCTTCGACGCTTCGTTCGAGCGCTTCCCTGTCCGGATCGGCAGGAACCAGCTGAACGATCTTCACATCGACCGGCCGTACATCTCCCAGTTCCATGCGGCGGTGGACGTGGACGTCCGCGATCGCCGGATCCTCGTCCGGGACCTCGGCTCCACGAACGGGACGATGTTCGCCGGGCACCGGCTGGCGCGCGACACGTCGGTGGACGTGAGCAGCCAGCCGGAGATCACGATCGGCCCGATCCAGATCCGGCTCGCCATCATCGAGGCGCCGCTGAAGGCCGAGAGCCCGAACGACGGCACGCTGCTCGGCACGAGCGGCGAGCACCTCTCCGCGCTGCTCACGCCGCAGAAGCGCGCCGCGCCGGGCGGCGAGGACCCGTACCTGCGCCAGGTGGTCCCGTACCTGGAGGCGTACCGGACCGCGTGGGCCGCGGTCTACCGGATGATCTGGGATCACCTCGCGCGGCTCCCGCCCGACGCGCGCCAGAGCTACCTGCGGCGGCTGGGCGAGGAGCACCCGAGCGTCCTCGCGGAGCGCGACTTCCAGAAGATCTCTCAGTACTACGGCGTCGACTACCGCACGCTCGGCGAGCTGGCCCCTGCGAACGCGGCGTTCGCGGCGCTCTCGGAGCTCGCGAGCGCCCTCGCGCCCGGCACGAAGCCCCCGGACGACGTCGCGGGAATCGTCAACTTCGCGCGGCGGCTCCGCGACACGATGGAGGTCTTCCTGAAGTGCTTCGTGAGCTTGCGCGACGGCTACCAGACGTTCGAGGCCGAGGTGCTCGCGCGCGATCGTTCCGCGGAGACCGACAAGGTCGCGACCGTGAAGGACGCGAAGGCGCTCGGCTCGGTGCTGCTCACGCCCGAGGGGGGCGCGGACGCCGCGCGTCAGTTGCAGGAGATCTTCGCCGACGTGATGAGCCACCAGATGGCGCTCCTGAGCGGCGTGATGGGGGGTGTCCGGTCGCTGCTCGTGAAGCTCGCGCCGAAGACGCTCGAGGAGAAGCTCGAGCGCGAGGGCAAGAAAGGCGGGCTGTTCTCGAACAAGTACGAGGAGCTCTGGCGGCTGTACGAGCGCCGCCACGGCGACTACTCGGGCGAGGACAAGGAGACGTTTCGGGAAATATTTGGCGAGCAGTTCTACCGGGCGTACGCTGCGACCGCCGCAGAGGACTACGTGTCATCCGGCGAGTCGGGAGGCCGGAGCATCGTCCGCTTCCCCGTCTCTGGGAATCCGAACAAACGGTAGCGCCCCTCAACGGCGGGGCTTCACGCGGCGAGCCGCGCCTTGGGCTCGCCGATCTTCGCCGGTGGCGCAGCCGAACGCGAGGCGCCGTTCATGCGAATCAGGGAGAAAGTCGTAGCAGCAGGTTGTCTGGCCGTCGCCGCGTGCCTCCTCGCCCCCGGCGAGGCGGCTGCGCAGACGACGGTACGCCGCGATGAGAGCTGGGCCACCGTCTCGGATGTGAGCCTCGTGCTGGGGACATCGGTCGTCTTCCTGATGCCGCGCGTCTACTACAGCGATCCCGAGGCCACGGTCGGCTGGAAGGGGCGCTGGCATTTCTCGGTCCTGGCGCCTGCCATGACCATGACGGCGCTGACGCTGCTCGTGGACCTGCCGATCAAGGACGCGATCGAGTCGCCGCGCCGGGGTTGTGGGATTGACCAGACGAAGACGGCCGTGTCCGACTCGAACTGCGAGTCCTTCGGCGGCCCTTCCACGCACGCGTTCGCCTCGTGGGGCGCGACGGGCGCGGGCACGGGCATCTTCCTCGTCGACACCTTCCGTTACTCCTCTGGCCGCTTCAACGCCGGTGGTTTCATCGGCAACGTGGCTTTCCCCCTCACCGCCTCGGTGGTCACCTCGATCGCCCGCGGCGTCGCCCCCGGGGACAATCGGCCGCACGAGCACGCCGGTCAGATCGCGATCGGCGGCGTCACCGGCTTCCTGAGCGGCCTCGCTGTCGGCACTGCCTACGCGATGTTCCAGCGCCCGAACTGCGGTTACGGCAACGCCCTGTTCTGCTGGTAACCGTCTCGCCTCGCCGGCGAGGCTGTGACCTCGCCGGCGAAACCGCCGCGCCATCGTCGGACACCCTTCTCAAGCTTCGGCCCAACATCACGCCTCGCGACGGCGCCCCCTCTTCCCCCGGTAGAGAGGCTGGGGGGGCGGGAGGGGGAGCGCCGGGAGGGCGGGCGGGGACGGGCCGATGGCCGAGCAGATCCACGCGCGGCTCGTCCGCGCCCCGCGCGGGAGAGCCGCGCGTCCTGCGAGTTCGGCGGGCCCCACCCGCCCCCCCCGCGCTCTCCCCTCCCGCCCCCGGGCCGCTGCTGCCGCTCTAGTCCTGTCCGACGACGCGCTCCCAGAGCGGATCGTTCGACGAGAAGAGCGTATCCCGCTCCACCCGGAGGAAGCGCTGGAACTCGACGCGGCGGAGCTCGCGGTCGCTGTCGCGGCTGCCGTCCTCGTACTTCACGATCTTCACCCGCACCTGCTCGAGGAGCTGGATCCCGTTCGGTTTGTACGAGACGTCGGTGCGCAGCACGTAGCGGGCGTAGAGCCCGCGCTCGGTGACCGAGGGGACCACCGCGGTCCGCTCCAGGTCGACGGAGGCGGCCTCGATCAGCCGCCCCCTCCGCGCGAGGTAGAAGTGGGCTCGTTGCCTGCAGTCGTCGGGATCGGGGCAGCTCTTCGTCTCGGCCACGACGAGGTTGTCGTTGCCGAGGCGCACCGGCGACAGCTTGGTCCCCTTCCCTGGCGCGCGGAAGCTGCCGACGCCGTAGACGTCCGCGCGATCGCCGGCCGCGCGCACGAGCGCGACGAGGCCGCCCTCGTCGCCGTTCTCGAACTTGAGGACGCGCACCCAGATCGCGCGCAGCCCCTCCGGCCCCGAGCGGATCTCGACCTCGTCGGGGTCGATCTTGCGCGGCCAGCCAGTTTTCGAGACGCCGCCGCGCAGCGTCTCGTTGGCGAACACGTAGTGGCCGGTGCAGTCGACGTCGGTCGCCCCGATCCCGCGCTGCTCGCTGTAGCTGGGGACGACGATCCCCAGCCACTGGTCGGCGTCGAGGGTGCGGACGGCGGCCTTGTCCCCCGCCGCGCGCCGCGCGGGCGGAAGCTGGGCGGTGCACACCGGGATCGGGTTCTGCTTGCGTGTCTGCAGCTCGCCGTGAGGCTGCTCGGGGTACGATCCGCAGCCCGTGAGGGCGGCGGCGAGCCCCAGGCCGACGACGGAGCCGAAACGAACGATGCTCACGCGCCCTTCGTATCATGCAAGGCATCGCCGAGGCGAGTTCGCGACCGAACACCTGGCCGGCCAGCGCGTGGCCTGCCTGCCCCGTTGGCCGGCCACACGCTGGCCGGCCACACATTGGCCGGCCAGCCGCGTTGGCCGGCCAGGCCACCTTGTTCTCCATGTCGGCTGTCGCGCCCACCCCAGGATCGAGCCGCCGCATCGCTCATCGTCACGTCGCCCACAGCGTCCGCAGCTTCGCAACGCGCTGGACACGCCCATGCCTCCTTATCGAAGCGGTGTCACGCCGACGGAATATTTCGGCCATCGGGAACGGCGGGGAACAGCGGCGAACAGCGGCGAACAGCGGCGAACAGCGGCGAACGTAGGCGAACGGCGGCCACCCGCTGTTCTGGGACACAAAAGTCTTGACGCTCCCATATAGGGAGTTACCTTCTGGACTCCCTGCGATGAGCAGGGATAGAGATACGATGAGAGTCTTATCTCTAGATATCCAGACTCCTACTCCCGACGGGACGAACCGTCTGCCAGCGCGCAATGGGGCGTAGACTGAGCCCAGGCGGCGAGACCTCGAAGGAAGAGGCATTTGATCATGGCGTTGCAAGCTCATCTTAAGCTGAAGGGTGTCACGCAGGGTCCGATCGACGGTTCGGTCACCCAGAAGGGCCGCGAGAAGTCGATCGCCATCATCGCGGTGCAGCATCAGATCGTGAGCCCGCGTGATCCGGCGACCGGGATGCCGAGCGGGAAGCGGCAGCACAAGCCCTTCGTGATCACGAAGGAGCTCGACAAGGCCACCCCCCTCCTCTACAACGCCTTGGTCAACAACGAGAGCATCTCGGAGTGGGAGCTCAAGTTCTACACGCCGGGTACCCAGGCGGCGAAGAACATCGGCAAGGAGCAGAACCACTACACGGTCAAGCTCACGAACGCGACCGTCGCGAGCATCGACTTCTACATGGAGAACACCCGCCGGCCCGACGCCCGGGAGATCCCCGAGTACGAGAAGATCGCCTTCACGTACCAGAAGATCGAGTGGTCGTACGATGACGGCGACGGCGCCCGCCAGGCGGACGACGACTGGGAGTCGCCGAACCAGTAGCGCCTAGCGGCTGAGGTCTCGTCGCACCGGGCGGCCTTCGGGTCGCCCGGCTGCGTTTGTCGTCCTGATCTGGGGGTGCCAGGGGGCCTCAAATCAGGCATGGCCATCACGCGCAGCAGGATCAGAATGTTGGCATGCCCCTCCACGCCTACCTCAGACTCGTCGGCGCAAGACAAGGGGAAATCAGGGGCTCCGTCACGCAGAAGGGGCGTGAAGGTAGCATCCTGGTGACTGAGGTATTCCACTCGCTGGTCGGTCCGCGCGACCCGGTGACCGGGCGTCCGACGGGCAAGCGGATGCACAAGCCGTTCATCGTCACGAAGGACCTCGATCGGTCCACCCCGCACCTCCTCGACATCCTCAGCCACAACGAGAACATCCCGCACTGGGAGCTCCAGTTCTACCGGTCGGTCGCGATCGGCGTCGAGCGGCCGATCTTCACGGTCCAGCTCACGAACGCGAACATCTCGAGCATCCAGTTCCACGTCTTCAACGTGAGGAACCCGGTGCTGGCGCGCGTGCCCGAGCAGGAGGAGGTCGCGTTCACGTACCAGAAGGTCGTCTGGACCTGGAACGATGGGGGCCTCTCCGCCGAGGACGACTGGCTGACCCCGCGCTGAACGAGCGGGCTTCCGCTCGAGGCGCGAGCTGGTCTACGATTGCGCCGTGGCCGGCGCATCGCTCCTTACCCGCATCGTGCACGCTGCCGACCCGCACTCGACGGAGCGGCACACGTACCGGGATCACGACCTGGAGTCGGCGATCCTGACGCACCTCGCGCACATGCTGAACACCCGCCAGGGCAGCTCGCTGACCTGCCCGGACTACGGCCTCATGGAGGTGTCCGAGGTGCTGCACGAGTTCCCCGAGGCGATCGGCCTGGTGCAGCGCTCGATCAAGAACTGCATCCAGACCTACGAGCCACGGCTGAAGAACGTCCAGGTCCGGCACCTGCGCAGCGACGCGATCCAGGCCATGGTCCTCGAGTTCGAGATCACCGCGCAGATCCAGTTCTCGGACGGCCGGCGCCAGGCGCTCCGGCTCGGCGCCGCGGTGGACCAGAGCGGCAACGTCCGGATGACGTAGCGTCGATGGGCCGCCGGGGCGCTCGGCGGTTGACACGCTTCGGCCCCGGCGGTCGACTGGCGGTGACGAGAGGATGTTCAACAAGTACTACCAGGACGAGCTCACCTACCTGCGCGATCTGGGGCGGGAGTTCGCCGCCGCCTATCCCGGGATCGCGCCCATGCTCGCGGAGCGCGGCGGCGACCCCGACGTCGAGCGGCTGCTCGAGGGCGTCGCCTTCCTGACCGGCAAGATCCGCCAGAAGCTCGACGACGAGCTCCCCGAGGTGATCCACTCGGTCGCGTCGCTGCTCTTCCCGCACTACCTCCGTCAGATCCCGGCGACGTCGATCATCGAGTTCACGCCGCTGCCGAACGTCGTGCGCGAGAAGCTCGTCGTGGCCCGGCACGCGGAGGTCGGGTCGGTGCCGGTCGACGGCATCTCGTGCCGGTTCCGCACGACGCAGGACGTCGAGCTGGTCCCGCTCGCGGTCGAGGACGTGCGCGTCGACACGGGCGCGCAGCTCGCGCAGACGCTCCGCATCGAGCTCCGCCTGACGGGGGGAGCCGCGCTGTCGAGCCTGTCGCTCTCGTCGCTGCGCTTCTACATCCACGGCGAGCGCCGGCTCCAGGACGATCTCCGCCTCTGGGTCGGCGCGCACGTCGATACCGTCGCGCTCGCCGCGGTCGACGCCGCGGGTCGCGACACGACGATCGCGTCGCTCCCCGCGCGCGCCGTGCGGCTCACGGGCTTCACCGACGAGGAGGCGCTGATCCCGTACCCGAAGACCGTCTACCCCGGCTTCCGGCTGCTCCAGGAGTTCTTCACGCTGCCGCAGAAGTTCGCGTTCTTCGAGGTGACGGGCCTCCAGGCGCTCTCGACGGAGCGGATCTCCGATCGGTTCGCGATCCTGCTGCAGTTCAAGGACGGGCTCCCGCCGGGGACGCGGGTCGGCAAGGAGAACCTCCGGCTGTTCTGCTCGCCGGTCGTCAACCTGTTCGAGCACACGAGCGATCCGATCAAGCCCGAGGCCACCAAGCACGAGTACCTCTGCCGCCCGGCGGGCGCGGCGCCCGCCGCCTTCGAGATCCACAGCATCGACAAGGTCGTCGGGATCGCCCGGCGCACGAGCCAGCGCGTCGAGATCCCCTCGTTCTTCAGCTTCCAGCACGAGCTCGATCCCGAGGCCGCCGCGCGGACCATCTTCTATCAGGCGCACCTCCGCCCTGCCGCGATCGGCGACGGGATCGACATGTACCTGTCGTTCGGCTCGCCGCAGGACGCGGGGGCCTTGCCCGAGTTCGACGTGATCAGCATCGAGGCGACGAGCACGAACCGCCGCCTGCCGGCGCAGCTCAGGGTCGGCGATCTCCGGGTGCCGACGGCGACCTCTCCCGCGGTGGCGAGCTTCACCAACCTCACCGGCGTCACCGCGCCGCTCCCGCCGCCGATCGGGCGCGAGCTGCAGTGGCGCGTGCTGGCGCACATGGCGATGAGCTACCGATCGATCACCGAGCTCGAGGTGCTCCGGGCGACGGTCGATCTCTACAATTTCCAGGCGATCGTCGACCGCCAGGCGGCGCGCGCCAACCAGCTCCGCCTGGCCGCGATCAAGTCGATCCGGGTGCGGCCGACGGATCGGCTGTACCGCGGAGCGCCGGTGCGCGGCGTCGCGGTCGACATCGAGCTCGATGAGGGCGGGTTCGTCGGCGAGGGGGAGATGTACCTGTTCGCGAGCATCCTGAACGAGATGCTCGGGTCTTACGTCTCGTTGAACTCGTTCACGCAGCTGACGGTCACCGGCACGAACACACGCGTGGTGCACAAATGGGAGCCGAAGAGCGGCAGCCTGACCCTGATCTGAAGGCCGCTGCGCCGAGAGGCGCCGCGAGCGCCGACCCCGCCGCGCTGGAGACGCTCCGGCGCTTCGAGGCGACCGCGCCGCGCTTCTCGTACTACCGCCTCATTTACCTGCTCGAGCGGCTCTTCCCCGCCGCGCCGCCGGTGGGCCAGCTCGGGCCCGTGCAGGACGAGCGCATCCGGCTGCGCGGCGACCCATCGCTCATCTTCGCGTCGAGCGACGTGAGCGAGCTCGCGGTGGTCAAGTCGCCGGACGCGGTGCAGCGCGCGCGCGTCTCGACGACGTTCCTCGGCCTGTACGGCTCGGTGTCGCCGCTGCCGGCGTACTTCATCGAGCAGATCGCGCTGGCCGACTACCAGGGCGGGCCGCAGCCCATCCGCGAGCTCCTCGACGTCTTCCATCACCGGCTCCTGTCGCTGCTCTACCGCGCGTGGACCAAGTACCGGCTGCCCGTCACCTACCGCAAGCAGGGCGCCGATCCGTTCTCGCGCCGCATGCTCTGCGCGGTCGGGCTCGACGGGTTCCGCGACTACGAGACGCCGCTCGATCGCTTCTTCTTCCTCCGCTACGCGCCCATCCTCGCCGCGAAGTCGCGCTCGGCGCGGAGCCTCGAGACCGTGCTGTCGGAGATGCTCGGGAACATCGACGTGCGCATCGAGCAGTTCGTCGGTCACTGGACGAAGATCGAGAAGCCGTTCAGGAACAAGCTCGGCGTGATGAACCACCAGCTCGGCGAGAGCCTGACCCTGGGGCGCTACGTGTTCGACGGCTCGGGCCGCTACAAGGTCGTGCTCGGCCCCGTCGGCTACGACGAGTACCTCTCCTTCTTGCCCGGGGGCCACCGTCAGGAGCTCGTGCGCGGCATCATCGAGACGTTCACGCCGGGCATCCACGACGTGATGCTCGAGATCCACGTGGACACGGAGGAGGCGCCGCGGTTCCAGCTCGGCTCGCCGCGCGCCGCGACGCTCAAGCGCACCGCGTGGATCGGCGGTTCCGCGGCGGAGCGGCTCGTGATCACGATCCCGCTCGACGACAAGCACCTCGCGGGCAGCGACGATGCGGACGACGAGGATCGGGGCGAGCCCCCGCCGATGTGAGCCAGATCGAGCGGAGCCGCCGGAGCAGCGCGCCGCGGTCGCGACGCGCGGCGCCGGCGAGCGAGGTCGCGGCGCGCCAGATGACCGCGACCGCGCCCGGCGTCAGCGAGCGCGGACGCGGCTCCCGACCGTCAGTAGACGGTGAGGCTCTGCAGCGCCGCCGTGATCTCGTCGGCGTTCGCGTCGATGTTCTCGTGGTGCACGATCTGCACGAGCAGGATGCGGCGAGGGCTCCGGATGAGGATCTCGTGGGCGAACGCCTCGGAGATGGGCTTCGAGGGGATCTTCGCCTTGACGACGTAGCTGCGCCCCTGCGTGTTCGCGGTCGCCACCGGCGCGCGGCCGGAGAGGATCTCGGCGCCCTGCTCCTCGAGGTCGGCCTCGTAGCGCTTGAGTACGTCGGGCCACGGATCCTCGGGGCTGTCGATGCGCTCGTAGATCGAGAACAGGAACTGGCGCGGGGACTGGTACGTGATGAACCGGCGCTCGGCCGTGTAGTCGGCGCCGCCGACGTTCCAGTCCATCGGGCGGCTCATGCGGACGTCGCCGTTCATGAGGCCCACGCCGATCCTGCGGGGCACCCGCTCCGTTGCCGGGGCGTCGAGCGGCGGGAAGTACACCTCGAAGCTGGAGTCCTTGCTCAGGAGGCCGGCGGCGCCGTGCAGGTAGAAGACGTCGTCCTGCCTGGGGGCGGTGGGCGATCCGCCGCAGCCTGCGAGCAGCGCGATCGCGGCGACGGCCGCGCAGGACGCTCCAGCGCGCCGTGGGGTGGCTGCGAGCGGACGCCTGGCGCGGAGGGCGGGGGCGTGCGCGAGCATCGGCATTCCGAGGTGCCTCATCGGCCGAACTCTAGGCCAGCGGGGGCGCGCCAGCCAAATGTTCGCAGAGGAGTTTGCCCTCGAGGCGTCCGGCATTGAATGATTGCCCGGCCCGGGCAGCGCTGCGCCCGCCGATCGAGGCGGCGCTCCAGGTGCCGCGAGAGAGCCATGTCGAACGAAAGCAAACCGAGCCGCAAGGGCGCGCCCGCCGGAGCACCGGCGGCGAGCGCGCCGAGCCCCCCCCGCAGCATGAGCCACGATCGCGAGCGTCCGGCGCCGAGCCGCCGCGCGCCCCGACGCCCTGCGCTGGCAGCGGCCCTCGCGCTTGCGCTGGGCGTCCCGGCGTGCAGCGGCATCGACGCCGGCGTCGAGTACCCGAGCGACCTGCCCGACATCGACCGGTACCTCTTGACACCCGAGAACGGCGCGGATCCGTCGCTCACGCTGGGCGAGTTCAAGGTCGGCCCCGAGACGTGCCAGGGCGTCGACACGCACCCGGTCACCCAGAAGCTCTCGCCGGACGATCTCACCCGATTCCTCGCGGCGCAGGGCGCCGGGAGCATCGCCCCGAAGCAGGCGCGGTCGAACCTGTACTGGTTCGACTTCCCGTCGAGCGACAAGTCGTTCGTCCGGCTGCGCCTCGCGGTGCTCGAGGACCCGAAGCACGCCACGCAGGATCTCCACGATGCGGTGCTGCAGCACGGTCCGGGCTGGTGGGGCGTCCGCCGCTCGAACCTCGCCGTGCTCGCGCCGAAGGCGAGCCTGAGGGAGGCGATGGCGTTCGCCATCAAGTACAAGCTCGTCTGCTGGGGGGTGTTCACGTACGCGGGCCACGACGACGCGTACGTCGTCCCCGGGCCCTACGCCGAGCTGTGAGCCGAGCCGCCGGCGCGGGGGGCGGAGGCGCACGCCGGTGCCGCTGCGGGCGACCTCTGCGAGTCTGGCCTACCCGCACGGAGACCGCGTAGACTGCGCCCATGCGCCGTTACGTCTTGCTCGCCGCCGCCGTCGCCCCGATCCTCGCCGTGACCGCGGCCGTCTCTGTGCCCGGTTGTGGCGAGGAGTTCGAGAACATCTGCGTCTTCCTCGACGACTCGAGCAGCTGCTATCACAAATTCCGGACCGAAACCTCGACCCACTGCTGGCCGTCCGGCGAGAGCTCACCAGTCGGTACCTTTGCAAGCCGAGAGAAGCTGGACGTCTGCTTCCTCGAAGGTGGCGGGCAAATCGTCTTCGATCCCCCCCTTGACATCGCGGCGTTTCCGCCGACGAGCATCGCGTTCAAGCGCCTCGATACCCAGGCAGCAGAGTGCGGCGCTGTCATGCTCTCAGGAGAATTCAGCTACTCGGTGACCGTTCAGGTCCCCTGCACCCCTGAGGATGTCGACGCTGGCGCAGAAGAGTGCGCGGATCCCGGCACCGACAGCACCGGCCAAATCGGCAGGACGATCACACTGGCGACTCCAGAGGCCAGGGACGTCCTCGACGTGAGTTGTGCAGACGGAACATCTCACCACTTTAATCGCGTCGACATCCAGGAGTGCGCGGTCAGAGGACAAGCCAAGCTGCAACCTCGAGCCGTGCTGGAGGCGAACCCTGGCAACCAGCCTCCGCCGGATGCGGACCCGACGATTCCGGAAACGACGGAGACCTATGGTGGGTTTATCAAGCTCAGCATTCGCTACCCGCAGAGCGAGGCGACAGAGGAGGTGGAGGAGAACGGTAAAAAGGTGAAGCAGGTCCTCAAAGACCCTGAGGTCATCGAATACTTCAATTGCCGTATCCCGCCTCCTGCGCCGATCTGCGCGAACGGTCAGAAGGACGGGCTGGAGACCGACGTCGACTGCGGAGGCACGCTTTGCGACAAGCGGTGCGGCGATGGTCAGTCCTGTGCTGTGAATGAAGATTGCGCAGGAATGCCGTGTGCGCTCGACAACAGCGGATTCCTCAAATGCCAGGCGCCTGATGACAGCAGCAGCGCAAGCACGACGACGGGAGGCGGCGCGGGCGCGGGCGGCTCGGGGGGCGCAGGCGGAGAGTAGCCATCGGTTGCTGTCAGGCCGAGATCTCGGGCGCTACCCCCTTCTCGGCTGCACCGACAGCAGCGCTCAGCGGCAGGATCGCTCCGGGCTGGCCACCTCGATCTCTGCGCTGGAAGCACGACAGCTCGCTCGCCGAGGCGCCCCTCTGTTCCGCTGCAGGCGCAGCGCCGTTCATCGGCGCCAGGCGGGACGCTTCAGCTCACGCCACCAGCACCTTCACCACGAACGTCGTGCTTCCGAGCCGTAATCGGTCGTTGTCGCGGAGCTGTCGGCGCTCGCCCTGCGCGAGGCGCTGCTCGTTGACGAAGGTGCCGTTCCGCGAGCCGTCGTCCTCGATGAAGACCTGGCCCGTCGTCGGGTCCGCATGGAGCGACGCATGGCGCGAGGAGGCGCTCGCGTCGGCGAGCCCGATCCCCGTCCCCGGGTCCGCCCCGGCGCGCCCGACCTGGGTGCGGCCGCTGTAGATCGGCCAGAAGCTGCCGCCAGGATCGTTCTGGAACGTCACGATGAAGCCGACGAGGACGCGCGACGGCTGCGCCGATACCGCCGGTGCGACGCCCGGGACCGCGCCCTGAACCACCGGCGGCGCGACGATCGCCGGCGCCCTGACCTGCCCCGCCGCGGGCACCCCGCCCTGCACCAGCGGCGGCGGCGCGACCGCGCCTCCCTGCACCAGCGGCGGCGGCGCCACCAGCCCCGGCGTCCCCGTCGGTACCGCCGCGGGCACCCCGCCCTGCACCAGCGGCGGCGGCGCGACCGCGCCTCCCTGCACCAGCGGCGGCGGCGCCACCAGCCCCGGCGTGACCATTGGCGGGGGCGCGACCATCTGCGGGGGCGCGCCGAACACCGGCGCCTGCGGGACGGGCTGCTGCGCCATCGCGCCGCCGAGGCCCGCGCCGGGCACCATGCCCGGGATCGGCGACGCAAGCGGCGGCTGGGCAGGCGTGATCCCGGGCGTGTTCAGCTGAGGTGACGACGGCTGCGACGTGAGCCCCGCCGAAGGCGCCGCGCGCGCCCACGGAGAGACCGGGAAGGGAGCGTCCGCGCCCGTCGAGAACGGGGTGGCGCCGCCAGGCGAGGCAGGCGCCGCAAGGCTGCCCCCGAGCCCAACCGGCTGAGGCGGAGGCGGATAGGCGCCCTGCCCGCCCCCCATCGCGCCGTAGCCCGGAGACACTGGCTGCGGCACCGCGGCGCCATAGCCGGAGACACCCGGCTGCGCCGGGTAGCCCGGAGGGCCGGGCTGAGCGTAGGCGCCCCCCGCCTGCACCGGCGGCGGCGCGACCGGGACAGAGGCTCCGGGAGCTGCGCCGGCCACGCTCGCCCCACACATCGAGCAGGCAGTGTCTGTCTCCTTGAGCATCCACGCGCAGTTCGGGCACGGCCTCATGCGTCGATGAGGCTACCGATTCGCTTGACATCCGTCGAGACGAAAGGCCGACGGAAGGAGTGCGCGCATGCGTCGCGCGCGTGCTGCGATGCGCGGGTGCCGCGACGCGATGCGATGCACGTGTTGTTCGGTGAAGCGGAGGCGTGACGCGAAGCCAAGGCACCGCGCGCACAGCGGTTCAGACGCCGCGCGCACAGCGGGCGCCATCGCGCCCACGCCCCTCTTGACGAAAAAGGCGCCGCGCGTTCAAGCCGCGCGGCGCCCACGGAGACAGGTCGCTCAGCGATCAGGGATCAGTTGCTGGCGATCGAGCTCTTCTCCGACTTCTCGAGATCCTTCTTCTCGCCGTCCTTCGACTCCTCGGTCACGGGCGCGGGCTCGGGCAGCCGCTCGAGCGCGGCCTCGAGGACCTGCTCCATCCGGCTGACAAAGAAGAACTGCAGCTCGTCCACGACCTCCTTCGGGACCTCCTCGAGGTCCGCCCGGTTGCGCTCGGGGACGATGATCCGCTTGATGCCGGCGCGGTGCGCCGCCAGCACCTTCTCCTTCAGACCGCCGATCGGGAGCACCCTACCGCGGAGCGTGATCTCACCCGTCATCGCGACGTCGTGACGGACCTTGATCCCGGTGAGGAGCGAGACGAGCGCCGTGAACATCGTCACACCCGCGCTCGGCCCGTCCTTGGGCATCGCGCCGGCAGGGATGTGGATGTGCAGATCGCTCTTCTCGAGGAAGTCCTTCGCGATGCCGTACCTCGCCGCGTTGCTGCGCACGAAGGACAGCGCCGCCTGCGCCGACTCCTTCATCACGTCGCCGAGCTGGCCGGTCAGCTGGAGCTTGCCCGTGCCGTACATCCTCGTCGCCTCGATGAAGAGGATCTCCCCGCCGACGCTCGTCCACGCGAGGCCCGTCGCGACGCCGGTCTCGGCGGTGCGCTCGGCGACCTCGCTCGTGTACTTCGCCGGGCCGAGGAACTCGTGCAGGTCGTCCTCGTTGTCGACGCGCCGCTTCTGCGCGTCGCCCTCCGCCACCTTCACCGCCACGCCGCGGATGACGCCCGCGATCTGCCGCTCGAGCGAGCGGACACCGGCCTCGCGCGTGTAGTGATCGATGATCTCCTCCAGCGCCTTGTCCGTGACCTCGAGCTGCTCGGTCGTGAGCCCGTGCTCGGAGAGCTGCTTCGGCAGCAGGTGCTGGCGCGCGATCGCGAGCTTCTCCTTCCGCGTGTAGCCGGGGATCTCCAGGATCTCCATGCGGTCGCGGAGGGGCGGCGGGATCGGGTCGGCCACGTTCGCGGTCGCGACGAACATCACGTGCGACAGGTCGTACGGGATCTCCAGGTAGTGATCCGCGAACGTGTTGTTCTGCTCCGGGTCGAGCACCTCGAGGAGCGCCGCCGAGGGGTCGCCACGGAAGTCGTGCCCGATCTTGTCGACCTCATCCATCATGAAGACCGGGTTGATCGTCCCCGACTTCTTCA
The DNA here is from genome assembly GCF_051474675.1 of Sorangium sp. So ce406. Lineage (NCBI taxonomy): Bacteria > Pseudomonadati > Myxococcota > Polyangiales > Polyangiaceae > Sorangium > Sorangium sp. So ce406. The sequence continues at coordinate 7,214,760 of NZ_CP150340.1, forward strand.
TGCCCTGGATGATCTGACCAGGGAGCGCGCCGACGTAGGTGCGCCGGTGGCCGCGGATCGCCGCCTCGTCGTGCACGCCGCCGAGCGAGACGCGGTGGAACTTGCGGCCGAGGGCGCGCGCGATGCTCCGGCCGAGCGAGGTCTTGCCGACGCCGGGCGGCCCGAGCAGGCAGAGGATGGGACCCTTCTTGTCCTGCTTCAGCTTGCGGACCGCGAGGTACTCGAGGATGCGCTTCTTGACCTTCTCGAGGCCGTAGTGATCCTCGTCGAGCACCTTGCGGACACTGCCGATGTCGAGGTTGTCCTGCGTCGACTGCGTCCAGGGCACGTCGAGGATCCAGTCGAGGTACGTCCGCACCACGGTGTACTCGGCCGAGCCGACCTGCATCGTGCGCAGCCGCTTGAGCTGCTTCTTCGCGACCGTCTCCGCCTCGGTCGGCAGGTTCGCCTTCGCGATGCGATCCTCGAGGCCGTCGAGATCACCCTGATCGCCGTCGTCCTCGCCCAGCTCCTCCTTGATCGCCTTGAGCTGCTGGCGCAGGACGTACTCGCGCTGGTTCTTGCCCATCTCCTCCTTGATCTGGGAGTTGATGCGCTCGCGCATCTTCAGGATCTCGAGCTGCCGCGTGAGCAGCCGGAGCACCTTGCGGATGCGCTCCTTGACGTCGATCGTCTCGATGAGCTGCGCCTTTTCCTCGACCGGGGCGTCCAGGTTGGCCGCGACGAGATCGGCGAGCGCGCCGGGCGCCTGGATGGAGTCGATGAGCGAGCCCGCCTCGCGCGGCAGCTCGGGCATGAGCTGGATGACCTGCTTCGCGATGTCGCGCAGGCTCATCGCGAGCGCCTCGGCCTCGACGTCCTCCGTCGCCGGCTCGTCCATGCGGCGGATCTTCGCGCGCAGGTACGGCGTGTGCGCGGTGACGCTGTCGAGCCGGATCCGCGTGAGGCCCTGCAGGATCAGCGAGTAGTTGCCGGAGCTGTGCTTGAGCGCCTTCAGCACGCGGGCGGCGCAGCCCATGGGGTACAGGTCTTCAGCCCCGGGATCGTCGGTCGACGGATCGCGCTGGGCAAAGATCGCGATGACCGGGCCGGGGAGGTTGTCGACATCCTCGACGAGCGCGACCGACTTCTCGCGGCCGACATCGAAGGGCGCAACGGCGCCCGGGAACAGGACCGCATTGCGAATCGGCAGGACCGGCAGCTCGTCGCCGAAGACGACCTCTTCTTCGGAGCGCGGCGGCATCGGCGGGTTCTTTTTCTCGGACATGGCGATCTCCTCTAGGCACCCGACCGGGGGAGGTAAACCCCTTCATGAACCTGCGGCCGGGCCGCGCGGTCGACGCGCGCCCCGGTCATCTTGGCTTGCATCCAGACGGATGAGAATCGTGCGACGCGGAGCCTGCTGGCGTGAAGACAGCCCGCGAGGCTACGGGAGCTCACCATAGACACGGCGCATGCCGCGTGCCACAGCCCTGGCCATTTTTTTGAATGAGGATACGCTGCGGTCAGCTCCGACCTGCAGCGCTCGCCCGTTGGTCGACGCGGCGCAGGATCCTCCACGGCGGATCCGCAGCGGAGAGGACCGATCGCCGGAGCCCTCGCTGAACGATGATCGATCCCCTGCTCGGCCTCGGCGCGCTCGCGCTCGCGATGCTCAGCCTGCCAGCGGCGCCCTCCCTCGATCCCGGGCCCAGCGCGGCGTGCCCGGCGGACATGCGGCTCGTCACCGGGACGCACCACGACGACGTGCAGCATGTCTGCGTCGAGCCGGTCAAGAGCGGCAAGGCGACCCACTGCTTCGCCTACTGGGAAGGCATCACCGCCGAGGAGGGGCCGACGACCGAGATCTCGGTGTGCATGGACCAGTTCGAGGCGCCGAACCAGCGGGGCGCGAAGCCGCTCGTGATGCAGTCGTTCGAGATGGCGACCGCCTGGTGCGCGGCGCGCGGCAAGCGCGTGTGCGCCGAGCAGGAGTGGGAGCTCGCGTGCGAGGGCCCCGAGCGGCGTCCGCTCGTCTATGGCTGGCGCGTCGACAGGGCGGTCTGCAACAGCGGCAAGGCCTGGCGGCAGGTCGACGAGCGGAAGCTCGGCGCCTCCGGCGAGGTCGCGCAGCGCGAGGTGGAGCGGCTCTGGCAGGGCGCCCCGAGCGGCTCCTACCCGGGGTGCGCGTCGGCCTTCGGCATCTTCGACATGATGGGCAACGTCGAGGAGTGGGTCGCGTCGCGCCGCGGGCGCCGGTGGCCGGGCGCGCTCATGGGCGGCTTCTGGGCCAAGCCGTGGACGGGGTGCCGCGGTACGAACGACGCGCACGACCCGAAGTTCGTGTTCTACGAGACGGGCTTCCGGTGCTGCGCGGACCCGCGCCCGACGGCGGCGAAGACGAGCGCGGCGGGGCGCGGCGGCGAGGACGAGCGCGACGGTCTTCCGGCGACGCGGCCCTGACGCCGCGCCGCGCGCGGCGGCGCACCGCGAAGAAGACGGCCAGAAAGCGCGCAGCTCCTGCTAGAGCTACGGCGTGCGCGCGCTCTTCTTCGGAACCCCAGCCATCGCCGTACCCTCGCTCGAGGCGCTCGCGTCGATCGCCGACGTCGTCGCCGTCGTCTGCCAGCCGGATCGGCCGGCCGGGCGCGGGCTCGATCTGAAGGCACCGCCGGTCAAGGTGAAGGCGGGGGAGCTCGGCATCCCGGTGGTGCAGCCCGAGAAGATCCGCACGCCCGAGTTCGCCGCGTGGGTGCGGGACGCCGAGGCCGACGTCGCGCTGGTGATCGCCTACGGGCGCATCCTGCCGAGGGCGGTGCTCGAGGCGCCGCGGCGCGGCTGCATGAACCTGCACGCGTCGATCTTGCCGCGCTACCGCGGCGCCGCGCCGATCACGTGGGCGATCGTCGGAGGCGAGGCGGAGACGGGCATCGCGCTGATGCAGATGGACGAGGGCATGGACACGGGGCCGGTCTACGCGGTGCACCGCACGCCGATCGGCCCGGATACGACCGCCGATGAGCTCGCGGCCGAGCTCGGCGCGCTCGCGGCGCGCGTCGTGCGCGAGGACCTCCGCCGCGCGGTCGACGGGGAGCTCGCGCTGACGCCGCAGGACCACGCGGCGGCGACGCACGCGCCGCTCCTGAAGAAGGAGGACGGGCGCATCCGGTGGGATCGGAGCGCACGGCAGATCCACGATCACATCCGCGGGATGACCTCGTGGCCAGGCGCCTTCACGACGATCGAGGGCAAGGCGCTCAAGGTGCTGGCGGCGCGCGTCGAGAGCGAGGCGGCGCACGGCGAGGCGCCGCCGGGGACCGTGGTGATGGCCGCCCGCGGCGTCGTGATCGTCGCCTGCGGATCGGGCGCGATCCAGATCCTGCGGGCGCAGGCCGAGGGACGGAAGCCGCTCGCGGCAGCGGATCTCGTGGCCGGGCGGACGCTGCAGACGGGGATGGTGCTCGGTCGCTGAGCCGTGGGCGCGGCGCGCCTCCGGCGCTCCGGCGTCACGGCCCTGCCGGGTGCCATATCGTCTTCATCTCGACGAACCGCTCGATCCACCGGGGCGACGTCGCCGCCCTGTCGTCGAACCACGCCGCCTCGTCGAGCGCGCGGGCGCGCACCCGCTTGACCGTGGCGGCGGCCGCGTCCTCGAGGCGCCTTTGCAGGGCCGCGTCCACGCCGTGCAGATCGAGCGCCGCGACCTCCATGTGCGCGGCGAGGTGCGGCAGCACCTCCGCGAGCTGGCCGGTGAGGATGTTGACGACGCCGGCCGGGAGATCGCTCGTGGCGAGCGCCTCGCTGAAGACGAGGGCCGTGCGCGGATCCGCCTCGCTCGCGAGCACGACGCAGGTGTTGCCAGCGGTGATCACCGGCAAGAGAGCGCCCGCGAGGCCGAGGAGCGCCGGGCGCGGCGGCGCCGCGATGACGACGACCCCCATCGGCTCGGGCACCGTGAAGGTGAAGTGCGGACCGGCGACCGGGTTCAGGCTGGAGAAGAGGCTCTGGTACTTGTCGGCCCAGCCCGCGTAGGCGACCGCGCGATCGATCGTCGCCAGGACCTCGCGCTGCGCAGCGCCGGCGTCGAGCCCGCCGCGCTCGAGCGAGGCCGCGAGCTCCGCGCGCCGCGCCTCGAGCATCTCGGCGAGGCGGTAGAGGATCTGCCCGCGGTTGAAGGCCGACCGCGACGACCAGCCGCCGAGCGCGCCGGCGGCCGCGAGCACCGCGTCGCGCCCGTCCTTGCGGGACGCGCGCGGGATGTTCTCGACCGCGCCCGCGCCGCCATGATCGCGCACCTGCGTGTACCTCCCGGATTCCGAGCGCACGAACGCCCCGCCCACGAACATCTTGTACGCCTTGCGCACGCCGACCCGCGCGCCCGCCTCGCCCGTCGTGGCGTCGGCCGCGCCGGCGCCATCGCCCGTCGACGCGCGTCCCTCGTTGCCGCTGCTGTCCTGGTTGCCGAGCGCCATCAGTCCACCTCGAGGTAGGCGAGCAGCCCCTGGCGCCCGCCCTCGCGGCCAAAGCCGCTCTCCTTGTAGCCGCCGAACGGGGAGCTCGGGTCGAACTTGTTGAAGGTGTTCGCCCAGACGACGCCGGCGCGCAGGCGCTGCGCGACCCAGAAGCTCTTCGATCCCTTGCCGGTCCAGACGCCGGCCGACAGCCCGTACATCGTGTTGTTCGCCTTCTCGATCGCCTCGTCGGGCGTGCGGAAGGTCAGGATGGAGAGCACCGGGCCGAAGATCTCCTCGCGCGCGATCCGGTGCGACTGCGCGACGCCCGTGAAGAGCGTCGGCGCGAACCAGTAGCCCCGCTGCGGCAGCGCGCAGCTCACCGAGAAGCGCGCTGCCCCCTCGCGCTCCCCCGCCGCCACGAGCTCCTGGATCTTCTCGAGCTGCGCCCGCGAGTTGATGGCGCCGACGTCCGTGTTCTTGTCGAGCGGGTCGCCCACGCGCAGGGTCGCCATGCGCTCGCGCAGCTTGAGGAGGAGCGCGTCGTGGATGCTCTCCTCGACGAGGAGGCGCGAGCCCGCGCAGCAGACGTGCCCCTGGTTGAAGAAGATGCCGCCGATGATCCCCTCGACGGCCTGGTCGAGCGGCGCGTCCTCGAAGACGATGTTGGCGGCCTTGCCGCCGAGCTCGAGGGTGAGCTTCTTGCCCGTGCCGGCGAGCGCGCGCTGGATGCGCTTGCCGACCTCGGTCGAGCCGGTGAACGCGACCTTGTCGACGCCGGGGTGGCCGACGACCGCGGCGCCCGTCGCGCCCGCGCCCGTGACCACGTTGACGACGCCGGGCGGGAGGTCGGCCTCCTCGATGATCTTCGCGAGCAGGAGCGAGGTGAGCGGCGTCGTCTCGGCGGGCTTGAGGACGCAGGTGTTCCCCGCCGCGAGGGCCGGGGCGAGCTTCCACGCCGCCATGAGGAGCGGGAAGTTCCACGGGATCACCTGGCCTGCGACGCCGAGCGGGCGCGGGTCGCGCCCCGGGAAGGCGTGGTCGAGCTTGTCGGCCCAGCCCGCGTAGTAGAAGAAGTGCGCGGCCGCGAGCGGGAGATCGACGTCGCGGGACTCCTTGATGGGCTTGCCGCCGTCGAGCGACTCGACGACCGCGAGCTCGCGCGCCTTCTCCTGGAGGGCGCGGGCGATGCGGTAGATGTACTTGCCGCGATCGAGCGGGCGCAGGCGCGACCAGTGCTTCTCGTACGCGGCCCGGGCCGCCTGCACGGCGAGGTCGACGTCCCGCTCGGAGGCCTCGGCGAACTCGCAGAGCTTCTCCTCGGTCGACGGGTTGATGCTGTCGAGGTAGCGGCCCGACTCCGGAGCGCGCCACGCGCCGCCGATGAAGAGGTCGTACCGCGGCGCGATCTTCACATGGTCGCGCCCCTCGGGCGCCGGCGCGTAGCGCCAGGCGTCGCCGAACACGATGGCCGCGTCCGCGGCGGCGTCGCGCGCGGGGCCCGCGTCCCGAGCGGCGATCGTCTCCCGGGGCGCGCCCCCGTCGCCGCCTGCGGCGGCGGTGCTCTTGTCGCTCATGGCGCGCACTCTACGCCCGCGGCCGCTGGTTGAACATCGGAGCGGGCGTGGCCGCGCGCGGCAGGCCGGATCGCGCGCGGCGGCCGCGCCGGGTCAGTCCTTGCTGAAATAGTCGCCGCTCTGGTAGGCGCCCGTCCGCTCCTTCTCGAGCTGCATGAGCACGTCGTTGAGGAGCGTCGACGCGCCGAAGCGGAACAGGTCGCTGGTGAGCCAGGCGTCGCCGAGGGTCTCCTTGACCATGACGAGGTAGTGGAGCGCCTGCTTCGCCGTGCGGATGCCGCCGGCCGGCTTCATCCCGACGCGCCGGCCGGTCGCATGCGCGTGATCGCGGATCGCCTCCAGCATCACCAGCGTCACCGGGGGCGTCGCCGCCGGGGTGATCTTCCCGGTCGAGGTCTTGATGAAGTCGGCGCCCGCGAGCATCGCGATGCGGCTCGCCTTGCGGACGCGGTCGTAGCTCCCGAGCTCGCCTGTCTCCAGGATCACCTTGAGGTGCGCGTGCCCGCACGCCTCCTTGGTGGCGGCGATCTCGTCGTACACCGCGGCGTACTCGCCGGAGAGCATGGCGCCGCGGTCGATCACCATGTCGATCTCGTCCGCGCCGAGCTCGACCGCCTGGCGCACGTCGGCGAGCTTGACCTCGAGCGTCGACAGGCCGCTCGGGAACGCGGTCGCCACACTCGCCACCTTGACGGACGAGCCCTCGACCGCTCGCCTGGCGACCGGCACGAGCTTGGGATAAACGCACACCGCCGCACAGGAAGGGATGTCCGCGCGCTCGTGGGGCCGAAGCGCCTTCTGGCAGAGCTGTTGGACCTTTCCCGGCGAATCTTTCCCTTCGAGGGTGGTGAGGTCCATCATGGAGATGGCGAGCTTGAGGCCGGCGACCTTGGCCGGGCCCTTGATGCTCCTTTTGCCGAGCCCGCCTGCGCGCTCTTCGACCATGACCTTATCCACGGTGGGCGAAGAGAAATCGGGGTAGGTGATTCCCCTGCCCTGGCGCACCGCACCGTCGGTGGCGCCGCGCTCGCTCCCCAAGATCGCCATCGGTCTCGTCTCCTGTCGGCGCAACGTATCAGAAGCGTCGGATCGATCCTACCGAGTGCGTGCTAACGTGGCGCTCTAATGAAGAGACGCTTCCCGACTGCCCTCGTTTTCGTCGTTGTTGCTGTCGTCTTTGCCTTTGTCTCGCTGCTCGGGTGCGGCGCGGCCGAGCGCCCCGATGGTGGACAAGGGCTGCTCCCGGTCGGCGCGCCCGCGCCCGACGTGTTCGCCGCCGATCAGCACGGTGCGATCCAGCGCCTGTCGGACCAGCGGGGTCGGGCCGTGGTCGTGTACTTCTATCCGAAGGACGGGACGCCGGGCTGCACGGAGGAGGCGTGCGCGTTCCGCGACGCGTGGGATCGCTTCAAGCAGGCCAACGTCCAGGTCTTCGGCGTGTCGTCCGACACGCGCGAGTCGCACGAGGCGTTCGCGACCGAGCACAGGCTGCCGTTCCCGATCCTGGTCGACACCGATCACACGTGGGCCACCGCGTTCGGCGTGCCCCTGCGGCTCGGGACGATGGCGCGCGTGACCTTCCTGATCGATCCCGACGGCAAGATCGCCAAGGTGTATCCGGACGTGGATCCGGGGGTGCACGCCGAGGACGTGCTGAAGGACGCCGCGCAGCTCACGGGCGCGGCGCTCCCGGTGGCGCCCGCGGCCCCTGGCAGCGCCGCGCCGGCCGCGTCGGACGGCGCGGCGCCGGGCGCTGCGAGCGCGGCTCCGGGCGCTGCGAGCGCGGCGCCTGCGGGAGCGGCGACGGGCACACCGGTGCCGGTGGCGACCGGGGCCATACTGCCCCCCGCGGCCCCTGCGGCGCCGACGCCGGCGAAGCGGTGACGACGCGCGCGCCGCGCGCACGCGACGCGGGATGGACGCCGCGCGACGCGGAGCAGAGGGGCGCGCACCGGGCGGCGAGCGCGGTGCGCGCGGGGGGTTGACGGGAGCCTCCGCACGGGCGAGCACGCGCGTGGTGCGTAGGTCGTCGGACACCTGGAAGGTCAACGGGCTGGAGCTGTGCGTCCATCGCTTCCGCGACGAGGGCGCGCAGCCGACCGGCCTGACGTTGCTGCTGCTCCACGGCTTCCTCGACGCCGGGAGCACGTGGGACCTCGTGGCCGAGCCGCTCGCGCGGTCAGGGCACGACGTGGTCGCGCCCGACCTGCGCGGCTTCGGCCGGAGCGCGCGCGTGGGCGCAGGCAGCTACTACTACTTCCCCGACTACATCGCGGACGTCGCGGCGCTCGTCGACGCGCTCGCGCCGGCGCGGCTCGGCGTCGTGGGTCATTCGATGGGCGGCGCGGTCGCGGTGTACTACGCCGGCGCGTGCCCCGAGCGCGTCGAGCGCCTGGCGCTCCTCGAGGGCATGGGGCCGCCGGCGAACGCGCCCGAGCTGGCGGTCACGCGGATGGAGACGTGGCTGCGCGAGATGAAGGGGATGGATCGGGCGCCGCGGCGGCTCTCGTCGATGCAGGACGCGATCGCGCGGCTCGTGGCGAACCACCCGCGCGTGCCGCGCGAGGTGCTGGCGACGCGCGCACCGCTGCTCACGCGCGAGGAGCCGGACGGAGGGCTCGCGTGGGCGTACGATCCGATGCACCGGACGACATCGCCGTTGATGTTCCAGGTGGACGCGTTCAAGGCGTTCCTGGAGCGCATCGCGTGCCCCACGCTGCTCGTGAGCGGCGGGCCGCACGGGTGGCACCCGCCGGACGAGGCGGAGCGGGCGGCGCGGCTCCCGCGCGCGGAGCACGTCGAGCTGCCCGAGGCCGGGCACATGATGCACTGGTCGGCGGCGGGCGAGCTGGCGGAGCGGCTGGGGGAGTTCTTCGGCAGAGGGAGCGCAGACGCGGGCGCAGGCTCGGAGCCGCGGGAGCGCGCACCGGGGAAAGCCGGGGAACGTGACGGGGAAGGTGGGGCTGCCCGGGGGCGAGAATAAAAGCGCTTGACTTGGCAGGACGAGTGGGTAATCTGCGCGCCTCCTCAACGCGAGGCGTGCCACCTTAGCTCAGTGGTAGAGCAACGGTTTCGTAAACCGTAGGTCTCGGGTTCAAGTCCCGAAGGTGGCTCCAGGACAGTGTCAGCGTGTTCGCTCACCGCCGGGTGAGCAGGAGACCGCTGACGTGGGTGGTTCGCGCAGAGCGCGCGGCGAGCTCGGTTCCCGGGGAGCTTGGGGACTTGATGCGCGGCGCAGGGGGAGCTCACAAGGTCATCGCCGGAGCGGCCCCGGACGCTCCACCTCGATTCCGCGACGGCTCGAGGGGTATCCGCGTCGCCATCGCGCCCTCTGCGCCTGGCTGATCGCGGACAGCTCGCCGCGTGATCGCGATCAGCCTCCAGCCCCCTCCAGGACGAGTATTCCTTCGGATTTCACCCCCTGATCGAGCCGGCACGACAGGTGCTGAAGAGCCCGGTCGGATGCGATGGGCCTGGACCTCTGCCGAAGCGACAGGCGCTCTGCATGCTGGCCCGCGCGCATCCGGGATGAGGTGAACCATGTCGAGGAACTGGGATCAGACGCTCAAGGACTGGGCGAGACGATCAACGCCACCGACGAGGAGCGGGTCAGGAGCGCTCGCGAGGCGATCCAGCAGGCGATTCGCGGCGCGCCGAAGCTCGAGCAGAAGGGAAAGGCGTTCGACGTCCGCGCGTCCGGTGCTCGGCTCGACGCCGAAGTGGCGGTGTTCCTGAAACACCGCCGCTATACCGGCAAGAAGACCGCGACCGGGGCGTGGGAGTACATCGATGGCGTCGAGCTGCGACCGCGCAACGCGCCCGCGGAGCGCATCATCAACTGGCCGGAACAGCACTACGACCGCGGTATCGCGAAGAACGAGGCGACCAACAGGCGGTTCAAGCGCATGGTCCGCATCTTCAAGCGCCTGCGCGCCGACATGGCCGTGCAGGGGGACACCGAGCAACAGAGCGCCGCCGGACAGGTGCGGCGAGGACCGCTGGCATGGTACGGCTTGGCTGGAAGCAGAACAATCCTCGGTGAGGCCGCGGTGGCAAAGGTTCTCCGGGAGGGCGCACGCCGAACCTCGATCGTGCCTCAGCACCGCGTGAGCCCGACCATCACAGCAGCAAGAAGCGCCGCCGCCAAGCCCAGCAGCAGCGTCCCGAGAACGACCAGTCCCCACCGCCACCGCTGAGACGCCGCGCCCGTACTCACCGCGCCAGCCCTCGTCGGCTCCCAAGATTCCGTCTTCGTCAACCGATCTCCCGGTGGCGGCGCTACCACCTCTCGCAGCCCGTAGGCCGGATCCACCTTGAACCTCTGCGCCATTCCCAGCCTGCCCCGCGTGTCCGCCCCATCCGCCCTTCCCTCCGCAGCTCCCGCGACCGCGCTGCGCGCTGGCACGTCCCGCGCCGTCGCGACGCTCGGCGCTCGCCCAACTGGCAGCGCCTCCACTGGCCTCGCCGCCTCCCCGCGCGGCGCGCCCGCGAGCCCCCGGATCGCCCTCTCCCGCGCCGCATCCGCCGCCTCGCTCACGAGCTGCCGCGCGCTCGCGTCCTCCGGCGCCACCTCGGCCAGCACCACCGTCCGCGCCACCTCACGCAGCGCCTCCACGAGCTCCGCCGCCCGCTCGAACCGCTCTTCCGGTCTCTTCGCGAGGCACGTGGCCACCGCCCGCCACAGCGCCTCCGGGCATCCCGGCAGCACCTCCGGCAGCGGCGTCGCCTCCAGGTGCACGTGCGCCGCCTGGATCTCGGTCTCCCCGATGCCCGAGGCCTCGTCAAGCACCGCATACGGGTGCACCCCCGCCAGCATCTCGTACAGGACCACGCCGAGCGCATACACATCCGCGCGCGCGTCCACGGCGCTCCCGGCGACCTGCTCCGGCGCCATGTAGCGTGACGTCCCGATCACGCTCCCCTGCCGCGTCAGCCCGAGGCCGCGCGCGTCCTTCGCCACGCCGAAGTCGAGCAGCCGCGCATGCACGCCGTTGCTCACCAGGATGTTCTCGGGCTTCACGTCTCGGTGCACCAGCCCGGCCGCGTGAGCCGTCGAAAGCGCGTCCGCGATCTGGATCGCGTAGTGGAGCGCGCGCACCACGTCGAGCCGCGTGCCGCCGGCGATCATCTCCCGGAGCGAGACGCCGAAGACGCGCTCCATCACCATGAAGAGCCGCCCGTCCGCCGTCGCGCCGGCGTCGTACAGGCGCACGATGCTCGGGTGCGCGACCCGCGCGACGAGCTTCATCTCCCGGAGGAAGCGGTCGGCGTAGCGCGCCTCCCCCGCGAGCGCGCGGTGGATGCTCTTGATCGCCACCGGCCGCTCGAGCGTCGTGTCGAACGCAGCCCAGACCTCGCCCATCCCGCCGCGCCCGAGGAGGCGGTCGATCAGGAAGCGCCCCTGGAACAGCGCTCCGGGGCCCGGCAGATCATCGACGCTCGTCACCTCGCGACCCCCAACCTCGCAGCGCGCCACGCCGCAACACCCTGGCCATCATCGCTTCTCTACCCTTGTTGACCCTCCCGGGGAAAGGTAGCTTCGGGTGCCCATCGCGCGCTCCACGCACGCAGCGCCGGCGAGCAGCGCGCCCCCGGAGCCCCCATGTCGAGCCAGCGCCCCGAACCCGACGACGTCGATCCGACCCTCGAGGCGCGCGTCGACCACGCCGTCGCGCCCTACGCCGATCTCCTGCCCGCGCAGGATCTCGAGGCGCTGCGCGCGCTGACGGCGCGCTTCCTCGCGACGCACCCCGTCGCCGCCCCGCTCGTCGATCGGCTCCGCCCGCGCACGCCGCCAACCTCGAGCGGCGAGGTCGACCGGCGAGATCCGGCGGCGCTGGCCGAAGCGGCGCAGCGGCTCGCGGCCAGGTCGAGCGCAAACCAGGGACGCGGCCGAGGGGGCCCCCGATGAGCCCGGGCGACCGGGCGCAGAGGCCGCTGAGCCCCGACCAGCAGGCGCTCGTCGCGCAGGCCGTGCCGCTCGCAGAGAAGCTCTGCGACCAGTTCCTCCGGCGCACGCACGCGCGCTACGTGGCCGACGATCTCCGCTCCGCCGCGCTCCAGGCGCTCCACGAGGCCGCGCTCGGATACGACCCCGCCCGCGGCGTCCCCTTCGCGGTCTACGCGTGGCGGCGCATCGACGGCGCGCTCTCGGACACGCTGCGGCAGGAGTCGAAGCACTGGCGCGCCGCCCGCGAGGACGGCTACGACGCCGCCGAGGCGGTGGACGACGCGAGCGACCTCCTCGCCGACGGCGACGCCGAGACGACCGCGCACGTCGACGAGATGGGCGACCAGGTCGCCGCGGCGGCGGTGCTCGGCCTCGTGGGGCGCGCGCTCGCGGCGCCGGGCGAGGAGGGCGAGCGGCTCCGCGCCACGTACGACCGCGCGATCCGCGCGGCGGAGGACGCGCTGGCGCGGCTCACGGAGGAAGAGCGGCGCGTCCTCCTGCTCCATCACGTCGAGGAGCGGACCTGGCAGGCGATCGGCGACGCGCTCGGCTGCTCGGAGAGCACCGCCAAGCGGCGCGGCGCCGCGGCCCGGAAGCGCTTCGCCGCCGCGCTGCGCGCGGACCGGGAGCGCGCGCAGGGGGGCACGTCCGCGCCGGAGCGGGTGGGGCTCTCCGGCGCGACGTCCGGATGAGCCGGCGGCCACCTGCGAGCCGATCGCTCGCACGCTGAACGTGAGCACGGTACGCTTGGTCCATGGATGACGCCCAGGCACGGCGAAGGGCGCGGGCGAGCTGGGAAACTCGGATCTTCCGTGACGACCCGCAAGGCGAAGCAGACGCGGACGCGCGCTTCTGGGCGCGTATGTCGCCGGCCGAACGCGTCCTCGCCGCGTGGGCGCTGAGTCAGGAGATGCACGCCCTTGCCCACCCCGATGCTCCCGCCGCTGAGCCCGGACTTTCGCGATCTGTTGTACGAGTTATCCGCGGCTGAGACGCGCTTCCTCATCGTGGGTGGCTACGCGGTTGCACTCCACGGCCGTCCGCGCGCGACGAAGGACCTCGACGTCTGGGTCGATGCGACCAGCGAGAACGCCCCGCGTGTCATGAGGGCGCTCCGAGCCTTCGGAGCTCCACTCCAAGGTCTCGTTGAGAGCGACTTCGAAGTGCCGGGGCTCGGTCTGCAGATCGGCGTTCCGCCCCAGCGCATCGACATTCTGACCCAGACGAGCGGGCTCCGCTTCGAGGCGGCGTGGCCCAACCGCGTCGAGGTCGCCATCGCGCCGGACCTCCTCTGCCCGTTCCTCGGACTCGCCGATCTGCTGCAAAACAAGCGCGCAGCGGGGAGACCCCAGGATCTCGCCGATATCGCTGCCCTCGAGCGTGCCAGGGGGCAAACGCCAGAGAAGTGAGCGCTTCGCTGCCGCCCTGCGCCCGAACCAGCGCGCGCAGGGCGGCACCATCACCTCGCTCAGCCGGGGCTCTCGGTCACGAGATCCGGGACGGGCGTCAGCTCCGGGTCTTCCCCGCCGCCGGTCCCGCCACCGCCGCTGCCGCCCTTCCCGGGCCCCTCGCTCCCCTTCGGCGCCTCCTTCCTCGAGCGGCCCACGTTCGGCCGGCCCGCCGCGAACAGCGACGGGAACCGCTCCTGCATGCGCGCGTTCCTCCGCCAGAGCCACAGCGCCGCCGCCCGCACCTCGTCATAGCGCTGGCAGAGCAGCGTCCAGACCCGCACGTACCGGTCGTAGGCCTCCCGGGCCTTCGGCGTCAGCGCCGCCGAGAGCTTCTGGATCATCGCCCCGGCCAGCTCCCGCGCCCGCGCAGCGTCGCCGGCCCGGTAGTGTTTCCGGTCCGCCTTCACCACGTCGACGCGCAGCTCGTAGATCCGCGCGTACCCGAGCAGGTCGTTCGCGAGGTCGCGGTGCCCGGTGCCCGGCCGCAGCCGGTCGAGCTCCGGCTTGATCGCGGGATCGTCCGCGAGCTGGTACTCGCAGAGCGCCTGCATGCGCCCCTCGACCTCCATCGCCTCGGTGACGAGCGCCTCCGGCAGCCGCGCGTCCGTCTCGAGCGCGCCGGCGGCCCGCGCCTCCGCGAGCGCGTGGAGCGTGGCGAAGCACGCGAGCCCGAGCTCGTCGAGGTGGGTGATGTCGAACTCCTCCCGAGGCAGCCGCGCGAAGCGCGCGCGCACGTCGGGCGATGACACGAAGCCGACGACGCCGAGCGCCGCGTACGTGGCCGCCTCGACGTCCATCCTCACGGTGACGAGCTCGGCGTCGGAGAGGCCGTCGAGCTGCGGGGCGAGCGCCTCGATGGCCTTCTTCCCGGCCGCGGGATCGTAGATGGGCGGGGCATACGACGGCTCTCCGGAGGTGGCGGTCAGGGAGCGCTTCTTCGTCTTCTTCACAGCAGGCATGTCTCTCCTCCTGAAGTCTCCTCGAACAGGGAGGCTGTTGGTTTCAGCACGGCCCGGCCCATCGCCTCGCTGCGCGGCAGCGCGAGCGCACGATGGACCGGGGCCAGCGGGACGGAGCGCGCCGCGCGAAGGGGATCACCGCCCGACGTCGCTCTGTCCCGTCACAGGGGTAAATCGGGAGCGCGGCACCGATCGGGTCACGAAAATCGACCGGGCGCCCCGTCGTTTTCTTGTTCTGCGCGGACCTGCACGGCCGGGCGATCCCGCCGGGACGAGAAATAACTGTCCTGGGGGGCGCTCGACAGCCTCCACTCTGAATTTCAATTCTCCCCGTGGCTTCCGACAGCCTCCGGGTTGAATTTCAATTCTCCCCGTGGCTTCCGACAGCCTCCGGGTTGAATTTCAATTCTCCCCGGAGCCTCCCGACAGCCTCCGGGTTGAATTTCAATTCTCCCCGGAGCCTCTCGACCCCCCGGGGAACAAGGGGGAAGAACGAACGCCGGCCGTGGCGATTTCGTGCTGTCCGGCGTCTGTTATCCGGTGAGCGCGGCCCGCCGGCGTGAGCAACATCACGACGCCGCGCGCGCCAGCAGCGCTCAGGCGGCCCGCCGGCGCGCTACATCGTCAGCACCAGCTTGCCCACCGTGGTCCCCGACTCCAGCGCCCGGTGCGCCTCCCCTGCCCGCTCCAGCGGGTACGTCGTCACCGGCGGCGCCGCGATGCGCCCCTCCTCCAGCCAGCCCACGAGTCGCTCCATGGCCTCGCGCAGGATCTCCGTCTTGTGGAACAGGTACGAGAGGTTGAACGCCAGCACGCTCTTGTTGTCGTTGCAGAGGTCGAGCGGGTTGAAGCGCGGCATCCGCACGAAATCGAGCGCGAGCTTCGCGTAGTTCGGGCGGCCGCCCTGCCGCGGCAGCATCGTGTGGAAGCCGTACACGACAAGCTTCCCCGCCGGCCCGAGGTGCCGATAGCTCTGCCGCAGCGTCTCGACCCCGTTCGCGTCGAGGACCACGTCGTAGCCCTCGGGCGCGAGCCGCTCGGCCGCGGACCAGAGCGGCTCGCGGCTCTTGTCGATCACCGCGTCCGCGCCGAGGCGCTGCGCCGCCTCGACCTTGTGCGCGGCGCCCACGACGCCCACCACCCGGCAGCCGGCGATCTTGCCGAGCTGCACGAGCGCGCCGCCCACGCCGCCGGCGGCCGAGTGCACCAGCACCACCATGCCCGGCCGCAGCCGCAGGAGCTCGTACAGCGCGTAGTACGCCGTCATGAAGACCGCCGGGAAGCCGGCCGCCTGCTCCGGCGTGAGGCGCGCCGGCCGCGGGTAGACCTGGTGGCGCGGGACGGCGACCCGCGAGGCGTAGCCGCCGAAGCGGGTCACGGCGAAGACCGGCGACCCCGGCGCGAGATCGGACGCGCCCTCGCCCAGCGCGGCGACCGTGCCGGCGACCTCGAAACCGGGCGTGATCGGCCAGCCGACGTACTTCTTCGCCGACTCGTAGAGGCCCATGCGAACGACGCAATCGGCGTAGTTGACGCCCGCTGCCTGCACGTCGACGAGCACCTCGCCGCGCGCAGGGCTCGGGTCGGGGTGCTCCTCGACGCGGAGCTTGTCGTGGCCGCCGGGCTCGTGAACGACGATCTTGCGCATGGTCACCTCCCCTGGAGACTGTCGCTCACCGCTGCAACGGCACAAGGAGATTCCCTGCTTCACGACCGGCCCGGACGCTAACCCCGCCCCGTGCTAGACCGCCGCCCGAATGCGCATCGCGCTCGTCTACCCGCCGACCTGTGACCCCACCGCGCCGTACCTCGCGGTGCCGATGCTGACCGGCTTCCTGCGCGCGAACGGCGTGGAGGTGCTGCCCGTCGACGCGAACGTCGAGGCCTTCGACGCGCTCCTCTCGCCCGAGCCCATGGCCGGCCTCTGCGACCGCCTCGAGGCGCGCCTCGGCGAGCTCGACCGTCGCCCCGCGCTGCCGCACGCCGATCAGCTCGAATACCTCGCGCTCGCCCGCGCGCGCGGCGACGCGCACGCCGTCCCCGCCGCGATCGACCACGCCAAGGCCACGCTGCGCTCCGGCGACGGCTTCTACGACCCCGACGCCTACGCCAGCGCGGTCGCGACGGTCGAGGCGGCGCTCGGCGTCGTCTCCGCCACGCACCACCCGCTCAAGCTCGACTTCACGGCGTACCGGACCCCGTTCGGCCTGCTCTCGATGGACGAGATCGCCCGGTCGAGCCGGCCGGAGCACGACCCGTTCGACGGCTGGGTGCAGCAGACGCTCGTGCCCCGGCTCCGCGACGCGCGCGCCGACGTCGTGGGCCTCTCCGTCTGCTTCCCGGGCCAGCTCCAGCCCGCGTACGCGTTCGCCCACAAGATCAAGCAGGCGCTGCCCGGCGTGCACGTCACGTGCGGCGGCCCCGGCGTCACGCAGATGCTCCTCCGGCTGTCGGGCGAGCGGCTCGCGCGCGCGCTCGGCCCGTTCGACTCGGCGTGCCTCTTCGAGGGCGAGCACACCCTCCTCGCGCTCGCCCGCGCGCTCGATGAAGGGCGGCCGCTGCGCGACGTGCCGAACGTCGTCGTGCGCGACCGCCTGCTGGGCGCGCGGTGGCTATCGGGGCACGGCATGGAGGACCTGAAGGCGCTCCCCGCGCCCGACTTCGACGGGCTCCCGCTCCACGCCTACCTCGCGCCGGCGCTCGTGCTCCCGTACGACCCGACGCGGGGCTGCTACTGGGGCAAGTGCACCTTCTGCCACTACGGCCTCGCCGAGGTCGGCACCGCGGCGTACCGCGAGCGCGCGGTCGAGACCATCGTCGCGCACCTCGGGGCGCTCGCGGCGCGGCACGGCACGCGCCACTTCTACCTGTCGCAGGACTCGGTCGCGCCGAAGACGCTCGTGAAGATGTCGCAGGCGATCCTCGACGCCGGCCTCGACGTCCGGTGGGCGACCGACCTCAAGCCGGAGAAGTACCTCACGCAGGAGCGCGCGGACGTGCTGCGCCGCGCGGGCGCCGTCGCGTGCGCGCTCGGCGTCGAGTCCGCGTCGCCGCGCGTCCTCGGCCTCATCGACAAGGGCGCGCCCGTCGAGGTCGTCGCCGACGTGATCGACCACCTCGCGTCCGCGGGCGTGGCCGCCGAGGCGATGTGCTTCACGGACTTCCCCACCGAGACGCACGCCGAGGCCGTCGCGACGCTCGACTTCCTGCGCGCGCGGCGCGAGGCGCTCGCTGTGTACATCGTCGGCGAGTTCGGGCTCACGCACGGGTCGCTCGTCGCGCAGACGCCGGAGCGGTTCGGGATCGACGAGGTGTTCGAGCTCGAGGGCGACGAGCTCGGGCTGGGCCTGTTCTTCGTCCCGCGCGAGCCGTGGAAGACCGACGCCGAGCGCGCCGACGTCGACGAGCGGCTCGCCGACCTGTCCCGCGGCTGGACCCTGCGCACCTATCCCTGGGCCGGCGCCGTGTCGACCGCGCACACGATCCTCCAGTACGACCGCTTCGGGCCCGGCGTCTTCCGCGACCGCGCGGCGCAACGTCCCGCCGAGGGCGTGCCCGGCTCAGAGGCCATCGAGCGCGGGCTGCGCTTCGATCCGCGCGCGGCCGAGCACGCCGAGGCGCGCGAGGCCGAGATCTGGGCGACGCTCGTGCACGAGGCGCGGCGCGTGGGGCGCGACGCCTACGAGGCGCTCGCGCGGTCGTTGCCGCCGCTCCGACCGAGGCCGGTGCGCGTCAGGTTCGTCGCGGGCGCCGCGCCGACGGTGACGTCGGGGCGACGGCCGTCGCACGCCACGAGCGCGGCGCGCTGAGCACGCGACGAGCGCCGCCGGAGGAGCTGTCGGCACGGGCGGTCTCGGTCGGCAGCGCGCCGTCCAGCGTCGGCACCAGGCGGCCTCCTTCCCAGGTTCCCGCCGCGCCATCCTGCTGAGCGGGCAGATCAAGGAGCGCGGCGCCGGTGTTCGGGGCTGGATGCTACGATGCCGCATGGCCCAGAAGGCACCCGAAGCGAAGCTCTCCCCGGAGGAGTACCTGGCGATCGAGCGCTCCTCCGAGCTGAAGCACGAGTACGCTGACGGGGAGGTGTTCGCGATGTCAGGCGGCACGCGCGAGCACAGCCTCATCGCGGCCAACGTGGTGGGTGAGCTCCGGAGCGCGCTGCGGGCGCACCCGTGCGAGGCGCACGCGTCCGACCTGCGGATCAAGAGCGTGACGGCCAACCGCTACGTCTACCCGGACGCGTCGGTCGTCTGCGGTCAACCCCTGTTCGAGGACGAACGCCGCGACACGCTCCTCAACCCCACGGCCGTCTTCGAGGTCCTCTCCGAGTCTTCGGAGCGCTACGACCGCGGCGACAAGTTCGCCCTGTATCGGGGAATCCCTTCGATCACCGATTACGTCCTTCTCTCCCAGTTGCATGTGGAGATCGAGCATTTCTGCCGTCAGCCGGACGGGACCTGGCTCCTCCGGGTGCTCGGCCCGGGCGAGCAGCTTCAGCTCGCCTCCATCGGATGCGATCTGGCGGTCGACGAGCTCTATCTCAAGGTCTTCGCCCGGCCCGCGGACGCCTGAGCGACGCCGCGCGACGCGCCTGCCTGGCGAGGCGCTCGCGGTCTACGCGCCGCCCCGGCGCTGTCAGCGACGGTGGCTGACCTCGACGAGCACGCCGCCGGGAGCGCGCGTGTAGAAGGCCGGCCCGCCGCGGACGTCCCGCAGCGGGGAGACGATGCCGGCGCTGGCCGCCGTCATCCGCTCATGGGCCTCGTGGACCGCGGCCTCGCTCTCGAGCAGGAAGCCCACGTGGAACTGGGCCGGGTAGCTGATCGGATCGTCGGCGCGCAGCCGGCTGATGACGAGCGTGAAGCCGGCCTCGTCCTGCAGGATGGCGAGGGCGTCGCGCCCCTTCTCCCGCTGGCAGCGAAAGCCGAAGAACCGCTCGAAGAACTCGCTGGTCTCCCGGACGTTGGATACGCAGAGATCGAGATGATTGAGGTGCATGTCGGGTCCTTTCAGGTGGATGAAAGGTCGGGCCCGCCATGCGCGAACGCTCCGGTGCCGACGTGTGCCGGCGCGCGCTCTCGCACGATGCTGGTGATGGATGTGCTCGCCCATGGACCGCCCGACCAAGGCGCAGCACAGACTGCGCCCTGCTCGTCGTGGGTCCTGGCGCTGGTGCGTCGGACAGAGCTTCCTTGCGGAAGTGACCGGGGCTCACCGAACCGGTCCGCCTTTTTCGACGTGTCGTCAATGAAAGCGCATGGTGACGGGCGCGTCAAGCAGCGCCCCCCACGGGTTCCGGCCCATGATGCGCGAAAGCCCAGCACCGGCGTCTGCCGGCGCTGGGCCCTGGGCTCCTCACTGGTGGAGGAGCGGCACCGTCCCCGCGCGCACCGCGCTCCGGAGCCGGCTCGCCGCAACGGCTACACCGCCGGCGCCCCGCTCCCGCCGGCCGCCTGCGCGCGCGCCCGCTTGCGGACCTGGATCTCCGGCGACTCCGCGACGGCCATCCCGACGAGGCGCATGCCCTCCAGGAAGTGCCTTACCCCGGTGCGGACCAGATCCGGGCTCGCCGTCCCCACGTCGGGGTACCCTCGCCCCTCGGCGTCGGGCTGCACCTTGCCCCAGTTCGCGAACAGCCGGCCCCACGGGCTCTCGAGCACGGGCGCCATCTTCTCCTTCGCGTAGCGCGGGTACCAGAACATGTCGTGGTACGTGACCGACGCCACGTAGGCCCAGGGCGCAAGCCAGGTCTTGAGCGACCACTCGACCGGCTTCTTGAGCGGACCCCAGTAGATGCGGTGCTGGTTGCGCGAGGCGAACGTCATCTCCTTGAACGGCCCTTCGAAGTTCCAGTTCTCGTTCGCGGCGTCCACGTCGCCCACGAGCTCGATGTCGCGCACGTCGCCCGTCCCGAGGCCGAGGTCGTGCGCGAGGCGCACGAACTTGCAGTCGCGCATCGGGTCGAACCCCATCAGCTTCGCCGCCACCGCGTCGATCGCCACCTGGTCCGCCGACGCGAGCAGGACGTTCTTCACGTGCGGCACCATGCACCGCGGCCCCGGGCCGTCGCCCGCGAAGGTGCCGTCCATCACCGCGAACACCCCGCGGTGGATCTTCTTCTGGATCATCAGGAGATCCACGAGCGTCTCGTGGATGACCGGGTGCGTCCAGTGCCGGTGCTCGTTGAGCAGGCCGCCGAAGGCGTTCTTCATCGCGCCCGTCGTCGTCGTGAAGATGTGCGTCTTCACCGTCGGCAGGTGGATGATGTTCTCGCCGATGAAGCGCTTCGGGATCGAGAACCCCTTCGGGTACACCTCGTTCAGACAGAGGAACTTCTTCCGCAGATCGCCGACCGCATCGCCGATCGGGATCCACTCCTCCCCCTCGTAGAGGTGCACGTTGCGCAGGCCGTGCGCCTGCACGACGTCGACCTGCTTGTTCTCGCGCTCACCCAGGTGGGCGTCGATGACGACCGTGCGGTTGTGGCACGCGTGGATCAGGTCCTTCGAGTACCCGTCCTGCGTCATCGCCCGGATGACACCCTCCAGCTGCCAGGGCGTCGTGGATGAGCTCGGGTAGAAGAAGTGCCAGGAGATGTTCACCTTGAGCGCCGTGTCGGCGTCCTTGGCGACCACATCCTGGTAGCCGGCCAGGTTCATCAGCCGGTGGTAGTCCGAGAGCACCGTCGCGGGGGACGTGCGGATGACAGCAACCTTCGATTTCGGCATGGCCAGGACCTTATAGCCCGTCCGGAGTCGCCCGATCCGGGAAGTTGTGGGGCGTCCGCGTGCAGCCTTCGTGCAGCGGGGCCCACACCGCGCAGCGCCGCGCGGCCGCGCCCGGCGCCCGCACAGGTCCACCCTGTCACGATCGGGGCATCATGCCCCACAAAAAGGGCGCCGCTCGCGTGCCCGGACGGAAGCGGCGGCGCCGAGCTCGTCGCCCTGCGGCCGCGTCCGGCCCGGAAGGCCGCGGCCCGCGGCGGCCGCCAGCCTCTGCCACGCTTCGGCACGGGGGGTGCAATCCGGCACTCAGAACTCGCGTTGAGGTCGTCTTCACGAAGACAACGGATCGACGCCCTGAGACCACTTGGAGGACATCATGCTCGGTTGGACTGTCACCTTCTTCATCATCGCAATCATCGCCGCCATCTTCGGTTTCGGCGGTATCGCCGCGAGCGCCGCGGGCATCGCGAAGATCCTGTTCGTCGCCTTCCTGGTGCTCGCCGTGATCTCGCTCGCGCTCGGGCGCCGCGTCCCTTCGTGACGCACGGCACGCGCAAAAGGACTGGGTGAAGCCATGAGCAACGCAACCCAACCGCCGAACGGAGAGCCCTGGCGGCCCGGCGTGCCGCAGCCGATCATGAGCCCCCCCGGCGAACAGCCGGAGACCCCAGGCTCGCCCGGGCGCACGTCGCCGGACCGCGAGATCCATCTCCCGGGCACGACGGAGCAGCCCACGCCCGGAGGGGCTCCGGAGAAGCACCAACCGGAGGTGCCGGCGCCGGCGCACACGCACGAGATCCCCGATCCGTCGCCGTACGAGGTCCCGCGCCACGACTTCCCGCGCGCGTGACCCCACGGAAGGCGAGCGACCGGAGCGCCGCACCCGGGGCACGACATCGACCGCGCCCGCCGTCCAGCAGAACGGCGGGCGCGCTCGTGCCGTGGGCTCCAGCTTCGCGTCGGACGGCGCGCGGCCGCCTGCCGGGCCCTCAGGGAGATCTGCAAGAGGCCGTCGGGTCTCCCCGGATTTGTTGGTTGGCTGGTCTCGCGGAGCTGCGATGCTGACCTCTATCCCTAGCTGATCACCATGCCCGAAGATCCCACCCTCCCTCCCGTGTCCAGCGCAGCCGTCCCGCACCGGCAGGGCCGCTTCCGCCGGGCGCTCGCCCGCGCGGCCGCCGTGTCGGCCAGCGTGATCGGCCTGGGAGGCGTGTTCGTCGCGGCCACGGCCGTGGGCGCGGTCGTTCACCTGAACGTCGCCTCGACGCGCAACCTCACAAGGCAGCTCGTCAACGACATCCTGCGATCCAGCCTGGAGGGGCAGATCGAGATCGCGCACATCGACCGTCTCGGCCTCTTCACCGCCGACGTCTCCACGGTCACCGTGCGCCACCCCAGCGGGACGGAGCTCCTGCGCGTCAGCGGCGTCCACGCCGACTTCAACGCGCTCGCGATCGTGAAGGAGCTCCTCCTCGGCGACGGGGACCTCGCCATCACCATCCCGCTCGTCCGGGTCGGCGACGTGGACGCCCTGCTCGAGCAGGACGAGCAGGGCGCGCTCACCCTCGCGCAGGCGTTCACGCCGAAGCCGTCGGAGGAGCCGCCCGCCGAGGACGGGCGGCCGCTCCGCCTCGAGCTCTCGCGCGTCATCCTCGACCACGCCGCGGTCCACGGCACGGTCGCCCCCGAGAGCCCCATCGACGCGACCATCGAGAACCTCGCCGGCGCGATCGTCGTCGCGGACCAGAGCCGGTACGCGATCGAGCGCGTGCGCATCACCGAGCGGCGCCTCCTGCCGGTGCCGGTCGAGGCGACCAGCATCGCCGGGAACGTGAGCGTCCCCGCGGACGCGCCGATGGAGCTCACCGCGCGGGTCGAGGGGAGCGTCGGCGCGATCCCGATCACGGCCGAGGGGACGCTGAAGGACGAGCGCCTCTCGGCGCGGGTCTCGTCGGCGCGCGTGACGCCCGAGGCGGCGCTCGCGATCGACCCCAGCGTGCCGCTCGCGCGGCCGCTCTCGGTCCTTGTCACCGCCGACGGGGAGCTCTCGGATCTCTCGGTCACCGCGCGCGTCGCGGTCCTCGATCCGCTGGTCACCGACGACGCCGTGACCGGCGAGATCACCGCCCGCGCGCGCCTCGACGCGCTCGATCCGAAGCGCATCACGGCCGAGGTCCGGATCACCGAGCTCGACCCTCGCGCCTTCGTCGGGGCGGCGGCGCCGGCCGCGCGGGTGAGCGCGGAGGCGCGCGGCGACATCACCCTCGACGAGGAGGGCGGGCCGCGCATCGTCGCCGAGGCGAAGACGGAGCCGTTCCTCGTCGTGGGGCAGCGCGTGCCGGCGACCGAGGCGCGCGCGACCTTCGAGCGCGGCGCGCTGCGGGCGGACGCGACGATCCACGAGCCCGGCGCGCCCATCGAGGCGAGCGTCGCCCTCTCGAAGGAGGGCGAGATCCAGTTCGAGGCGCGGAGCGAGATCCCGTCGCTCAGCGCGGTGCAGCACGTCCCGAGCGGCATCCACGGCAGCGCCGCGCTGCACGTCGAGGGCGCGCTCAAGAACGACGCGCTCGACGCCAGGGCGACCGTGCGCGTCGCCGGGCTCCGCGTCGGGTCCGATCTGCAGCTCGGGCGCGGCGAGATCAGGGCCAAGGCCGCCGGTCCCCTCGACAAGCTCACGATCGACGGCGCGTTCCGGGGGGCGGACCTCCGCGCGCAGCAGTACGCGTTCGACAGCGTCGCCGCGAGCGCCGCGGGCCCGGTCACCGCGCCGCGCGTGCGGGTGTCGCTGGCCAGCGCGGAGCGCCGCATCGCCGCCTCCGCCGACCTCGACATCCCGGGCAGCCAGGCGCGGCGGATCCGCGTCGAGGTGGCGCGCGGCGAGGACGAGATGGTCGCGCAGGCGGCCCGCGTCGCGTGGGACCGCGGGATCGCCGTCCGCGACCTCGCCCTGCGCGGCGACGGCGTGGGAGATCTCCAGGGCAGCCTGTCGCTCGTCGGGGACGAGCTCGAGGGCGAGCTCCGCGGCACGGCGATCGACCTCCAGCGCATCGCGGACGTCGCCGGCGTGCCGCTCGGGGTCGGCGGCCTCGCCAACCTCGACGTGTCGATGCGCGGCCGCGGGAAGCGCCGCGCCGGGCACGTGCTGGTCGAGCTCGAGGACGGATCGGTGCCGGGCGTGGCGCCGCGGCTCTCGATGAACATGACCGCGCGCATCGAGGGCGAGGCGCTGAAGGCGGACGGCCTGGTCCGCCTGATTGCCCCGCCCGAGCCCCCGCCCGCGCAGTCCCGGGAGGCCCACCGGCAGGGCGCGACGCCCGGCAAGCCGTCGGCCACGCTCGGCGACCTCGCGGAGCGCCCGAAGGCGCCGCCGCCGCCGGTGTGCCGCGGCGCGATCGCGCGCGTCCTCGTCGACGGGAGCGCGGCGAACCTGCGCGGCTCGCTCCTGTCGGAGCGCACCTGGCAGACGGTCACGGGCTCAGCGCGGATGGAAGCCGACGCGTGGCAGCTCGGTTGCCTGGCCCAGGCGTCGCCGGTCCCGGTCGCCCTGAGCGAGCTCGCGGGCCGGCTCAC
The DNA here is from genome assembly GCF_051474675.1 of Sorangium sp. So ce406. Taxonomy (NCBI): domain Bacteria; kingdom Pseudomonadati; phylum Myxococcota; order Polyangiales; family Polyangiaceae; genus Sorangium; species Sorangium sp. So ce406. Next base: position 7,239,419 of record NZ_CP150340.1, read on the forward strand.
CGCGCGCCTCGCGGTGGTGCGCGAGGCCGGAGAGCGGCTCCCGTCGGTGCGGAGCCTCTTGATCCGCACCGAGGGCCTGCGCGCGGCCGGGCCCCTCGACGAGAAGACGGGCGTGCCTGCGTGGGTGTCGAGGAAGCTCGACGCGCGGCTCGCCGGCGACCTCGACGCGAAGTCGGGCGACGCGCACGTCACGCTCTCGGTGTTCGATCACCGGCTCGTGGCGGAGCTCTCGGCCGCGTTCGACGCCGACCTCCCGGCGCTCCTGGCCGATCCGGCGGCGGCGCTCCCGCGGATGCCGATCGCGGCGCACTTCCAGGTGCCGCGCCGAAAGCTCAACGATCTCGCCGAGCTGGCCGCCTTCGGGAAGCGGACCCCGGTGCTGTCGGGCGCCGCGGGGGTCGACGTGTACTTCGCGGGGACGATCGCCGAGCCCAGGCTCGTGGCCCGCGCGACGGCGGCGAACGTGGGCGGCATGGGCGGCCCCTCGCCGCTCGGCAAGCTCCGGCTCGACACGCTGCTCGTCTATGACGGGCGCGACGCCGCGCTCGACGCGTACGCGTTCCGCGGCCCGCGCACGTACATGACCGCGAAGGCGAAGCTCGGCGCGAACGCCGCCGCCCTCATGGGCGGCGCCCCGGGCGCCCCGCTCTTCAGCGACGGCAACCTCGAGGCGAAGATCGCGGACCTGCCGCTCGCCGAGATCCCTGTCCTCGCGGACATGCAGGTCAGCGGCCAGGCGCGCGGCGAGGTCACGGTGCGCGGCCTCTTCGGGGCGGCTCCCGAGGTCGCGGCGCGCCTCCAGTTCCCGGGCCTCAAGCTCGGCCCCGACGCGCAGTACGAGACCGCCGAGGTGTCGCTCGACATCCCGCCGCCGGGCGACGGCGGGCGCACCGCGGCCGTGGCCGACGTGCGGCTCGTCGCGCGCGACGGCGGCCGGCTCGAGGCGAAGGCGGAGGCGCCCGTGATGTGGGAGGCGAACGCGATCCCGACGCTCACGGACGATCAGAACGCCGAGGTGTCGCTGTCGGTCGACCGCTTCCGGCTCGCGGCGGTGGAGCCGTTCGTTCAGGGCTCGGTGAACCGGCTCGACGGCACCCTCGACGGCGACGTGCGGCTCGGGCTCGGCGAGCACGCGGGCTTCACCGGCCAGATGCGCCTGACCAAGGGCCTCGTCCACGTGGCCACGATCGGCCAGCCGTTCGAGAACGCCTCGTTCCGCGTCACCGCGAGCCCCTCGGGCGAGCTGCGCATCGAGGACATCCGCGCCGAGGCCGGCAGCGGCCTGGTCCGCGGCGGAGCGACGCTCCAGATGCAAGGGTTCGCCTTCAAGAGCGCCCGCGCCGAGCTCGAGATCCCGGAGGGCCGGGACCTCCCGATCGCGCTGGAGGGCGTCCCGATGGGCGACGTGCGCGGCAAGGTGGTGCTCGCGGCGCAGCAGCGGGACGATCAGATCGCCGTCCGCGTCGACGTGCCCACGCTCAACCTGACGCTGCCGCCGACGATCGGGCGGAGCGTCCAGCCGCTCGACGAGAACGAGGACATCGTCACCTCGGCGCCGCTCAGCCAGGCGGAGTACGAGGCGCGGCGCGCGCCGGCCGAGCCGCCGGACGGCGCGCCGAAGCAGGACGCGGGCGGCACGCCGCTCGTCATGGAGGTCCACCTGGGCGGGATCGGCATCGAGGGCGACATGGTGCAGGCCTCGCTGGCCGGCGATCGCGCGCACCCGCTCCGCATCACGGTCGGGGGGGAGACGAAGATCGAGGGCAACGTGAACATCGTCTCGGGGAAGCTCGAGGTGATCGGCAAGGAGTTCGAGATCGAGCCGGGCGTCGTCGCGCTGCAGGGGGATCCCTCGAACCCGTACCTGAACGTGAAGGCGTTCCACGACACGCCGGAGGGGACCCGCATCTACATCGACTACGTGGGCGAGCTGAACCCGATCACCGAGGAGAAGATCACCTTCCGCTCGGAGCCCCCGCGCCCGGAGAACGAGGTCATCGCGGAGCTCCTGCTCGGCAAGCAGTACGCGGAGGGGACGCTGGCGGGCGGCACGTCCACCGAGGAGCCCGGCTCCGGCGGCGGCAGCAGCGCCGCCGGCGGGGTCGCGGCCGGCGTGGGCACCGGGCTCGCGTCCGCGCAGATCAACATGATCCTCCAGAGCATCGGGCCGCTCCAGAACTTCGAGACGCAGCTCGACACGACCGACCAGGGCGCGCTGAAGACGACCGTGGGCTACCAGCTCGGGCAGCGGGTGACCGCGAGCGCGAGCTACGAGGCAGGCTCGACGGGGCAAGGAACGGGGACGGGGACGGCGCGCGGCGGCACCGCCAACAGCGCTCAGGCCCGCACCGAGGTGAGCCTCGAGTGGCGCTTCCGCCGCGACTGGTCGGTGCGGGCCGGGATGGCCACGGGCGAGAACCCGGGGACGACCCTGGATCTGCTCTGGAAGCACCGGTACTGAGCGCCCGCCGCGCAGGGCTCGAGCGCCCGCCGCGCAGGGCGCGCCCTCGTCCCTCGGGACGGCGCGCCTCCTGAGCGGCGCCGGCTCAGCCCTTCACGCAGATGCCGCCGCAGTCCGCGCCGATCGGCGGGCTGCAGTCGTCGCGCGGATCGTCGACGCACACGAGCCCCTCGGGGCACGGGATCGACGCGATGCCGCCGCACATGGTCGGCGCGGGCTCGGCCACCACGCAGATGCCGGCGCAGTCCGCGCCGCCGTGCCTCGGATCGCAGTCGTCGCCCGGGTCGTCCACGCACTCCAGCCCCTCGGGGCACGGGAACCCAGCGATCCCGCCGCACATCGTGGGCTTCGGCTCGACGCAGATCCCGCCGCAGTCCGCGCCGCCGTGCTCCGGGTCGCAGTCGTCGCTCGGGTCGTCCACGCACTCCAGACCGTCGGGGCACGGCAACCCCGCGAAGCCTCCGCACATCGTCGCGGTGGGCTTCGGCTCGACACAGACGCCGATGCAGTCCGCGCCGCCGTGCGCCGGGTCGCAGTCGTCGCTCGGGTCGTCCACGCACTCCAGCCCGTCGGGGCACGGCAGCCCCGCGAAGCCCCCGCACACCTGCGGCGCCGGCTCGTCGACGCACACGCCTGGGCAGTCGGCCCCGCCGTGCGCCGGGTCGCAGTCGTCGCTCGGGTCGTCCACGCACGCCAGGCCCTCTGGACAGCTCGTCCCAAGGAACCCTCCGCACGACTCCGTTTCCTGCGGATCCTGCGTTTCACCTGTATCGCCGTCGTCCTCCTTCGCGCAGCCCACGAGTCCGATCACGATGAGCAAGAAAGCCAGTCCCTTGTGGCGCATCAGAACCTCCGCGTTGTGCCTGTCCGAACCCCGCTGCGGCCTCCAGACGATGACCGCGCGACAACCCTGGCGTGCGGGCGCCGCCGCGGAGAACGCCCCCGGCGACCGCCAGACCGCCAGCAGGAATGCTGTGGTCTGCGCTCGCCCGCAGGGCGTCCTCCGGGACGACTTCCCATCCTGGCGTCCGCTTCAAGCAGCTTCGGTGCCACTTCCAGCAGCTTCGGTGCCGCTGGAACGCGCCGCATTTCGCGCGGAGATTCGCCCTATCCGAGGCGCTCACCGCGCGATCGAGATGTCTCGCTGTGTCTCAGCAGTGTCTCATCTGTGCCAACGGCCTGGCCGCAGGGTGAGCCAGCCCCCCGGGCGGAGGACCTCTCCCCTTGTGCGACGGGGCGGCACATGCGCTCCGCGCGCCGCCTGCGCACGAGGTCGCGACGATCGACCGCCGCCTGCGTCAGAGCGCCGCGTCGAGCCGGTCGAGCACCGCCCGCATGACCGGCAAGTAGCCGTAGTCAGGCGATGAGGTGTCCGCCGTCTGCGCCGGGCAGATCGAGCCCGCGACCGCTTGCGTCCCGAGGCTCTGGAGGAGCTGCAGCTCGCGGAGGCCCGGGTACGCCTTGCCCTTGTACTGCGTCGTCGTGCGCGGGAGGGGCTCCGCCGGGTCGTTCGTGCCCTCGGGCATGCACACCGGGTTGTCGATGACATTGCCTGCAAACATCCTGCATTCGCAGCTCGCGGTGGTTCCCTCGCAGGAGCGCTCCTCGACATCGAAGATGCAGGCGTACTGGAGATCGCCACTGCTCCCCGACGGGATCGTGTACTCGCGACCGTTGATCGCGTTCCACCCCGTCTGATGAGGCTGAACGATTCCATCACCGGTGATCGGGTTCGCACCCGCTCGGGGCGCCCTCGACTCGATCATGAACGGGTCCGCGGGCGCGACGTGGTTCGCCGGATCGCCGAGGACGACCTCCCAGGTGCTGTCGAAGCCGCCGGACACCGGACCGCCGAGCTCGCCGGCGTCCTTGAGCCCGCCGATCGGGTTGCCTTCCCCATCGAGGCCGCCCACGAGATCGGGGACGCCGTTCGCGTTCTGGCGCGCGAGGTCCTGCCACGGCACCCCGACGATGCCCGTGAACACGACGTGCTGCGGCCCGCGGGTCCGCGTGTTGCCGTCCTCGGGATCCAGATCCGAGAAGATCGGGTTCGGCACGACGTCTCCGTTCCGCGTCCACACGGTGGGCGACGTGAGCGCCTCGGTGTACCGCTCGATCGGGTAGAGGAAGTCGTACCCGAAGCGGCGCTTCTGGTCCCAGCACCGCAGGTTCACCGGGTCTTCCGCCGCAGAGAGCCTGGCAGGATTGCCGTCCGGGCCCGTGCAGGTCGGGTCCGCGGGGCAGCCGTCCTGACTCTGCGCGCACGACCTGCAGCACGGGTCGTTCGGGTTGGTGGCGCACTCGCTCCGCGGCCGCCACAACCTGAAGTTGTTCCTCGTCTCGGCGACCAGGTAGTTCCTGCCACCGTCCCTGATCGAGCAGTCGTTCTCGTCGGACAGCATCACGATGACCAGGAGCGAGTCCGACCGGAGGAAGTCCTTCCGTTGCTGCAGAACCGTGACGTCGATCCCGGCGGGCACGGCGGAGTCGTCATCCAGGGTGATCGTCTGGTACGGCTCCGGATCGACGAGGAAGCGGTAGAAGCTCTCCAGCGGCGCCTCGAAGCCGCACCCCGCCTGCCCGACCCCTTGAATGATGTTGCCGAGCTTGCCGGCGAGCGCGGCCGGGTCGGAGTCCCCCGCGGGGGTGCGGCTCCCGGCCGCGTCCCACACGAGAAAGCCCTTGTCCAGGTAGGTGGGGAGGTCGTTCCCCACCACCCCCGGATCGGAGCGCGCGAGGAGGTGGGCCATGTCCGTGTTGGAAGCGGACGTCGTCGGAGCGCAGGTGCTCGCCCCGTGGCCGCCGAGGCTGGTGCTGATCACGCCGATGTGCATGTCGTTCACGGGCGTGCGGGCGCGCGAGGTGCCTTCCGGGCATGGCTCGAGCCCGCTCGCGGGCTGCTCCGTCGCCGCCACCGGGTGGCCCGCGCCGTCCACGCAACGCGGGTTGGCGATGTCGAACACGAGGTCGGCGGCCGCCGACCGCAACATCTGCTGCTTGTCCGCCATCGATCCGGAGTTGTCGACCACGAACAGGAGATCGACCTTGTCCGGCGTGAACTGCGGCGGATCCCAGCCGCCACCGCTGCCGCCATCACCACCGAGGCCGCCACTGCCGCCATCACCGCCGAAGCCGCCGCCGCCCTCGCCGAAGACGCCGCTCCCGACGCTGGTGACGCTGCCGACGCTGGTGCTGCTGCCGACGAAGACGCCGCTGCCGACGCTGGTGACGCTGCCGCCGCTGCCGACGCTGGAGCTGCTGCCGACGACCGAGCTCGAGACGGTGGTGGTGGGGTCGAGTCCGTCGAGCGAGACCTCGAGCTGACATCCGGCGACCGAGGCGGCGCCCAGGACGAGAAAGGGCAACACGGTTCGTGACATCTTCAATGACATGGTTCCTCCTTGTGCGGGGCCCGGAGGCGCCGCCGAAGACCGATCGTGACAGGGCATGAAGGGACGCACGGGCGGCTTCCCATTTCAAAAAGAGAGCTTGTTGGTTTGACGAGGTTCCGGAGGACCGGCGCGACGGCGTGAGGCCTCGCTGCGCCGGAGGGTCCCCGTGATCGCAGGGGTCAGAGCGCCGAGGAGAGCCGGTCGAGCACCGCCCTCATGACCGGCTGATAGCCGTAGTCGGGCCGCGAGGCGTCCGAGAGCTGCGCCGGGCAGATGGATCCCGCGACGCCCTGATCCCCGAGGCTCCGGAGGAGCTGCAGCTCACGGAGGCCCGGGTACGCCTTGGCCCGCTGCTGTATCGAATCCCGGTCGCCGGGATCTTCCAGGCCGTTGGTGCCTTCCGGCTTGCACAACGGGCTGTCGTTCACCCCGGTCACGCTCTCGCGGCAGTCGCAGCTCGGGACGTTCCCCTCGCAGGAGCGCTCGTTGGGGAGGTCGAACATGCAGGCGTACTGGAGGTCTCCCGTGCTCCCCGGCGAGACCGTGTACTCGCGACCGTTGATCGCGTTCCACCCCGTGGCGTCCGGGTGGACGAGCTGATCGCCGGTGATCGGGTTTGTGCCCGCGCGGGGCGCCCGCGACTCGATCATGAACGGATCCTTGGGCGCGACGTGGTTCGCCGGATCGCCGAGGATGATCTCCCAGGTGCTGCTGAAGCCGCCGTCCACCGGGGCGCCGAGCTCGCCGGCGTCCTTGAGCCCGCCGACCGGGTTGCCGTCCGCGTCGCGGCCGTCCACGAGATCGGGGACCCCGTTCGCGTTCCGGCGCGCGAGGTCCTGCCACGGCACCCCGACGATGCCCGTGAACAGGACGTGCTGCGGCCCTCGAGTTCGCGTGTTGTCGTCCTCGGGATCCAGATCCGAGAAGATCGGGTTCGGCACGAGGTCGCCGTTCCGCGCCGGCACGGTGGGTGACGTGAGCGCCTCGGTGTACCGCTCGACCGGGTAGAGGAAGTCGAACCCGAAGCGGCGCTTCTGGTCCCAGCACCGCAGGTTCACCGGGTCTTCGTCCGCAGAGAGCCTGGCAGGATTGCCGTCCGGGCCCGCGCAGGTCGGGTCCGCGGGGCAGCCGTCCTGATTCTGGGAGCACGATCTGCAGCACGGGTCGTTCGGGTTGGTGGCGCACTCGCTCCGCGGCCGCCACACCCTGAAGTTATTCCTCGTCTCGGCGACGAGGTAGTTCCTGCCTCCGTCCTTGATCGAGCAGTCGTTCTCGTCGGACAGCATCACGATGAGCAGGAGCGAGTCCGGCCGGAGGAATTCCTTGCGCTGCTGCAGCACCGTATGGTCGATCCCTGCCGGCACCGCGGTCTCGGTCTCGATGGCCATCGTCTGGTACGGCTCGGGGTCGACGAGGAACCGGTAGAAGCTCTCCAGCGGCGCCTCGAAGCCGCACCCCGCCTCTCCGACCCCCTGCACCATGTTGCCGAGCTTGGTGGTGAGCGTGATCGGGTCGGAGTCCCCTACGGGGTCATGGCTCCCGTTCGCGTCCCACACGAGGAATCCCCTGTCCTGGTAGGTCGGCAGATCGTTCCCCGTCACGCTCGGATCGGAGCGGGCGAGGAGGTGAGCCATGTCGGCGTTGGAGGGGGAAATGCTCCTCGAGCACACGCTCGCCCCGTGGCCGCCGAGGCTGCTGCTGATGACGCCGATGTGCATGTCGTACACGGGTGTATGCACGCGCGCTGAGCCTTCCGGGCACGCGCTCAGCCCGCTCCCGGGTTGAGCGCGCACCGAGCCGTCCGGGTCCACGCAGGGTGGGTTGGTGATGCCGGAGACGAAGTCGGCGAGGGCGAGGCGCAGGACCGCTTGCTTGTCTGCCATCGAGCCGGAGTTGTCGACCACGAACAGGACATCGACCTTGTCCGGCGTGAACTCCGGGGGATCCCAGCCCCCTGTGCCCGTGGTGGTGCTGACGCTGGTGCTGGAGACGGGGCTGTCGAGGCCGCCCGTCCCGCCGCTGCCCCCGCCTTCGCCCCCGACGCCCGAGCTCGCGTCTGCCCCGCCGAGCGACAGATCCACCTGACATGCTGCGAGCGCGATGGCGCCCAGGACAAGGCAGGGTGGCAGGCGTCGCGAGAGCTTCGATGACATGATCTCTCCTTGAGCGGCGCCGGGAGGCGCCGCGGAAGATTCGCTGTGGCAGAGCGTGAAGGGAGGCACGCGCGGCTTTCCATTTCAAAAAATCATCTTCGTTCGACGAAGGTCCGGAGGACCGGCGCGCCGCCCTCTGCGGCCGGGCGGCGTCGTCCTTTCGCCGTGGTCAGAGCGCGGAGGAGAGCCGGTCGAGCACCGCGTTCATGATCGGCCGGTAGCCGTAGTCGGGCGACGAGGCGTCCGAGAGCTGCGCCGGGCAGATGGATCCCGCGACGCCCTGCTCCCCGAGGCGCTGGAGGAGCTGCAGCTCGCGGAGGCCCGGATACGCCTTGGCCCGCTCCTGCGTCGTCTCCCGGTTGCCGGGATCTTCCAGGCCGTTGGTGCCTTCCGGCTTGCACAGCGGGCTGTCGTTCGCCCCGCTCACGCTCTCGCGGCAGTCGCAGCTCTGGGAGCTCCCATCGCAGGAGCGCTCGGTGAGGAGGTTGAAGATGCAGGCGTACTGGAGGTCTCCCGTGCCCCCCGGCGGGATCGTGTACTCCCGGCCGTTGATCGCGTTCCACCCCGTGGCGTCCGGGTGGACGAGCTGATCGAGGGTGAGCGGGTTTGTGCCCGAGCGGGGGGCCTGCGACTCGATCATGAACGGGTCCGCGGGCGGCACGTGGTTCGCCGGATCGCCGAGGACGATCTGCCACGTGCTGCTGAAGCCGCCGGGCACCGGGGCGTCGAGCTCGGCGGCGTCCTTGAGCCCGCCGACCGGGTTGCCTTCCGCGTCGAGGCCGTGCATGAGATCGGGGATCCCGTCCGCGTTCTGGCGCGCGAGGTCCTGCCACGGCACCCCGACGATGCCCGTGAAGACGATGTGCTGCGGCCCGCGGGTCCGCGTGTTGCCGTCCTCGGGGTCCAGATCCGCGAAGATCGGGTTCGGCACGAGGTCTCCGTTCCGCGCCGGCACGGTGGGCGACGTGAGCGCCTCGATATAGCGATCGATCGGATAGAGGAAATCGAATCCGAAGCGGCGCTTGTGGTCCCAGCACCGCAGGTTCACCGGATCTTCCGCTGCAGAGAGCCTGGCGGGGAAACCATCATCGCCCACGCAGGTCGGGTCCGCGGGGCAGCCGTCCGCGGCCTGGCTGCAGGACTTGCAGCACGGGTCGTTCGGGTTGGAGGCGCACTCGCTCCGCGGCCGCCACAATCTGAAGCCATTCCTCGTCTCGGCGACGAGGTAGTTCCTGCCTTCGTCCCTGATCGAGCAGTCGTTCTCGTCGGACAGCATCACGATGAGCAGCAGCGAGTCTGGCCGGAGGAAGTCCCTGCGCTGCTGCAGCACGGTCTGGTCGATCCCCGTGGGCACGGCGACATCTCCCTGGAGCTCTAGTGTGACGTACGGCTCGGGGTCGACGAGGAAGCGATAGAAGCTCTCCAGCGGCGCCTCGAAGCCGCACCCCTCCTGCCCGACCCCTTCCACGATAGCGCCGAGCTTGGTGGCGAGCTCGACCGGATCGGAGTCTCCTGCGGGGCCGTGGTTCCCGGCCGGGTCCCACACGAGAAAGCCTCTGTCGAGGTAGGTTGGCAGATCGTTCTCCACCGACTGCGGATGCGAGCGCGCGAGGAGGTGGGCCCTGTCGTCGTTGGAAACGGACGTCAGCTGAGGGCAGGCGCCCGACCCATGTCCGCCGAGGCTGCTGCTGATGACGCCGATGTGCATGTCGTTCACGGGCGTGCGCGCGCGCGAGGTGCCTATCGGGCACGGGCTCAACCCGCTCGCGGGCTGCGCGCTCGCTGGACGTCCGCTCGGCTCGAGGCAAGGCGGGTTGGTCATGCCGCTGACGACGTCGGCGAGCGCCAGGCGCAGCACTTCTTGCTTGTCCGACATCGACCCGGAGTTGTCGACCACGAACAGCAGATCGACCTTGTCCGGCGTGAACTGCGGCGCGTCCCAGCCTCCTGCGCCCGTGCCCGTGCCCGTGCCCGTGCCCGTGGTGGTGCCGCTGCCACCTCCCCCCGAGCTCGCGCTGGCGTCTATCCCGCCGAGCGACACCTCCACCTGACATCCTGCGAGTGCGATGGCGCCCAGGACGACACAGGACGACAAGGACCGTGAGAGTTTCGGCATGATGGCTTCTCCTTGAGCGGAGCCGAGCGGCCCCGCCGACCACCGGCACTGACGAGCATGAAGGGGCGCTCCCCCCGCCCCCCATTTCAAAAAGCACCTCCGCCCAACAAATCCGTGCTCCCCGAGTCGACACAGCGCTCTCTCTCCCCCGCTCCCCCCCTTCACGGATCCTCCTCTGCGGCCTCAGAGCGGGGCGCTCCCGCACAGGAGACGGGCCCAGATCGGCGTTTTCGGCGCGGAGGCGTACTCCAGTACGCCGAGCACCGAAAACGCCGAGATGGGCCCGTATCCGAAGCGGGAGCGCCCCGCTCTAGCGGGTGAAGGCTTGGAGGCGAGAGACGTGGGGGCTCGAGGGGTAGGCGAGGAGGAATGCCGATGCGCGCTGCGCGGCTGCGGCGCGCTGGCCGCTGTCCCAGAGCGCCTCGATGGTGAGCGCCTCACGCTCCTGCGCGAGCGCGCCGCCAGGGAAGCGGAGCCGCGCTTGCTCGACGATCACCAGCGCGCCGGCGGCGTCGCCGCGCCGGAGCGCCGCGCGCGCGTCGCCGAGGAGCGTCAGCTCCTCGCGCAGCCGGCTCTCCCGCAGCGCCGCCGGGGTGGACGCGCCGTCCGCGCCGAGGACGGCGTCTGCGGCGTCCGGCGCGGGTGCGGCCCTTGTGACTTCTGCCTCGATTGCGGGCGGCTGGCTCGCGGCGGGCTCGGGCCGCGGTGCTGCCGGCTTCGGAGGCGCCGCGGCCGCGCGGGGCGCGGTCGGGATGGCGGCCGGCGCCGCCGCCTCGGCGCGCGCAGGCGTCGCGACCCGCGCAGGCGTCGCGACCCGCGCAGGCGTCGCGACCCGCGCAGGCGTCGCGACCCGCGCCGCCGCCTCGGCCTCTGCCGCCTCGGCCTCCGCCGCCTCGGCCTCCGCCGCCTCGGCGGGCGCCGCCGGCCTCCGGCTCGCCGGCAGCGCCGCCGGCGCGGCGGCCCGCGGCGCGACGGCCGGCGCGACCTCGACGACCTGCGCCCGCGGCGCGACGGCCGTCGGGACCGCGACCGCATAGCCTGCGAGGAACAGGCCCCCGCAGGCGGCGCCGAGCAGCATCGACTTCACGATGCCCGCGGTGCCCGCCACGGCCGCCGCACCGGCGGCGCCCGCCGCGCCGGCAGCGCCGGCGAGACCGCCGCCGCCCGCGGCCGCAGCCGCCACCTTGCCCGCCGCCGACGCGGCGACCGCGACCTTGGCCGCAGGCGCGGCGACCGCGACCTTGCCCGCCGACGCGGCGGCGGCGGCCTGGCCCGCGCCGCCTGTCCCAAGGCTGCCCGCGCTCGCCGCGCTGCCCGCCTGGGCCGAGAGCGCGCCTCCCCCGGCGCCCTGAGCCCCGCCGAGCGTGGCGGCCCCGGCGGCGAGGCCGAGCTGCGCGGCCATCGCGGCCCACACCCGCTCTTGCTCCCCGTCGGGCGGGTCCACCGGCGGCGCCGCGCGGAGGAGCTCGCGCTCCACCTCGAGCGCGCTCCCGTCGGCGTCGATCCAGCGCATCGGATCGCTCATCGCTCCCCTCCCGCGTGCTTCCAGACGGGTTGCCGCTCGACCCCCGGCAAGGGAAGAACGTTCGACGCCGGTGCCCGCGCGGCCGGCGAGCGCTCCGCGGCCGAGATCCCGGCGTCGACGGCCGCTGCCTTCAGCACGGGCTGCGACTTCGTGACCGTCGGCCCGCCCACGCGGAACTGGTCGCGCGCGTTCAGGCGCGCCACCGCGCGGCGGAACGCGTCGCGCGCGAGGCGGAGGCGCGAGTAGACCGTCCCCAGCGGGACGTCGAGCAGCTCCGCGACCTCCTCGCCGCCCATGCCGTCGAGCTCGAACAGCGTGAACACGGCGCGCTGCTCGAGGGGCAGCTCGTCGAGGATGGCCTCGAGCAGCTCGATCGCCTGCCGTCGCTCCGCCTGCGCGCCGACGTCGGCGCGGTCGTCGGCGCAGTCGAGCAGCGGCTCGTCGTCGTGGGCGCGCCGTCTCATGTGCGCGAGCTTGCGCCGGTCGCGGGCGACGTGAAAGCAGATGCTGTACAGCCAGGTCGTGATCTTTGACCGACCCTCGAACTCGGGAAGCCGGCGGTGGACGACCAGGAACACGTCCTGGACCGCATCGGCGGCGTCGCTCTCGGGCACGCCGAGCCGGCGCAGCGAACGCCACACGAACCGAAAATGCTGCGCATAGACCTCTCCGAAGGTCATCGTGGCCTGCCGCTTCTGGTCATGCTCGCCCCCTCAGTGGAAGGTCGCCTGGTCCGCCATCAGGGAATCGACACGTCGGATCAGAAAATCGACACGCGGGCCCCCAGCCCCACGAGCAACCCCACCGGGGAGGGGTCGAGCACGGCGTCCGTCGTGACCGGCGCGCCGGCGTCGCTGCCCGCGCGGCGGTCGACCGTGAAGCGCGCCCGCGCGACCGGCGCGAGGAGCGTCGCGCGCGCGGACCAGCCCAGCGCGCGGGTACCGAACAGCGGCCCCTCGGCGATGGCCGAGCCGCCCACGGCGAACCAGAGCGCGGAGTCCTCGCGGTTCGGGCTGAACCCCCTGCCCGCGCCGTGGACGGCGCCGAGCATCGACGCCGCGCAGGCCGAGAGCCGGACCTCGTCGAGCTCGCCGGCGATCGTGGCGCAGCCGCGCGCCGTCGCCGCGACGAGCCCGATGGAGGCGACGCCCGGCTCGATGTCGATGTCCTGGCGCGGCAGCCACACCGCGCCGAGCCCGGCCGACCACGCGCGGCGCCGCAGCGAGACGCCGCCCGTGGCGGCCGCCCGGAACGGGTCGAGCATGCCCACGGTCCCCGCGGCGCCGAGCTCCGCCGAGACGTCCCAGGACGGCGGCTGACGCGCAGAGGGCGGCGGCGCGGGCCTGCGCGCGGGCACGACCGGCGCGGGCGCGGCAGGGGGCGGCGCGGGCGCGACCGGAGGGGGCGGCGCGGGCGCTGGCTCGCTGTCGAGCAGGATGGCGATGGTCAGGGCCAGCGCCTCGACGAGCTCGCCGCAGGTCGCCCCCGCCTCGGACGAGAGCTGCCGGGCGCGGCCTCCGGCCTGGAGGACGGCGGTGTAGGTGGTCTCGGTCCGGAGAAAGTGGACCTCGTACTCGGGCACGTCGCCGGCGCCCGGCGGGGTGCCGGCGCCCGGAGCAGCGGCCCCGGCGGTCGACGGGGCATCCCCGGCGAGCGACGGCGCGGGAGCGGCGGCCGCCGGGGCGCCGTCCGCGGCCGCCGGTGTGCTGACCGGGTCGAGGGCGGGCTGCTTCATCACGCGCTCGACCGCTGCGGCCAGCGACGGCGCGTCGGGGCAGTCAGCCGCCGACGGCGCCCGGTGAACGGCGAGCCGCGGGCGCTGCGGGGCCGCCGCGGCGACGCGCAGCGAGCCGAGAGAAAGGACGCACAGGGCGAGGACGCAGAGCGCGCCCCGAAGCGAGGAACGAGGGCAGGTCACGGGGAGGCCTCCCAATTATCGCAAGGAGCGGGGCAAGCGAAGTTAGGACGCGCGGATGCCGGCCAGCTTGGGCCGCCGCGCGGCGATCGCGGGGCCGGCGCGGCCGACCGCTCCGCCCCCGGCGGGCCCGCGAGGTCGGGATGCTGCTGCGCCGCCGGGCCGCACCGCGCTCTCCGGTGCGCCGCAGGATCGGATAGAGTGCCCAGCATGAACTCCTACGATCTGATCACGTGCGCGAGCTGCTACGGCGAAGGCGAGATCAACACGGACTCCGGACCCTACCTGTGCAAGGACTGTAACGGGAACGGCCGCATCTTTCCGACCGGCGAGCAGATCGAGGAGCGCATCCGCGAGATCGAGGTCGAGCTGGAGCGCCACCCGCTGCAGGCGCGGCCGGAGAGCCGGTGGCTCGTCTTCGAGCTGCGGCGCACGCGCAAGCTGCTCTGGCAGATCCGGTCGCTCTGCGAGGAGGCGGAGAGCGACGCGGAGCAGCCGATCCTCGTCAAGATCCGGGACCTCGCCGACGCGGCCGTCGCCGCGAGGAGCCCCGCGCTGCCGCGCGAGATGCTCCCGGAGGACGGCTGACGCCGGCCCCGCCGACGCGCCGCGCGTGCGCGCGAGCCGCGCCCGCGCGGCCGCGGCGCACGTGGAAGCGGGCGCGACGCGCGCTGCTCCGATGCCCTCCCTCTACCCTTCCCTCCTCGGCGCCGCGTGGTCTGCGCTCGCGCCGCCGGTCCAGCGCCTCCACGCGGGCGGCGCGCGCGCTCGCGGTCGCTTCCGCGTGCGCCGCGGCCGCGCGCTCGCGGCGCGCCTGATCGCCGCCCTGCTGCGCATGCCGGAGGCAGCGGAGGACGTCGCCGTCACGCTCGCGGTCGAGCCGCGGGCCGACGGCGAGCGGTGGATCCGCACCTTCGGAACTCGCCTGCTCCGCTCGACGCAGTGGCGCTCGGGCGATCTGCTGGTGGAGGCGCTCGGCCTCGTCCAGTGCTGGTTCCGGCTACGCGCTGAGGGCGGCGCGCTCGTGTTCGAGCAGGTGCGGTCGACGATCGGGCTGCGCAGCTTCGGGCTGCCGCTGCCCAGGTGGCTCGCCCCGCGGGTCGAGGGCCGCGCCGAGGCGCTGCGCGACGAGGTCCAGGTCGACGTGCGGATCTTCGCGCCCGTCGCCGGGCTGCTCGTCGCGTACGAGGGGCGCGTGACGCGCGGCGGAGAGGACGAGGCGGCCTCGGCGCCCGCCCGCGAGCCAACCTCCGCGCGCGCCGGCGAGGCCGCCTCCGTGAGCGCCGGCGAGGCCGCCTCCGCGAGCGCCGGCGCGCCGGCGCGCGGGTCGAGCGCGTGATCACCGCGCTCGTCCTGTTCGCCGTTCAGGGCGCGCTCGGCGCGTTCGACACGCTCTACTACCACGAGTGGCGCGCGCGCCTGCCCGGCGGCGTGCCCGGCACCGCGCCCGAGCTCGTCCTGCACGCCGTCCGCGACCTCGTGTACGCGGTGCTCTTCGCCACGCTGCCGTTCGTGCGCTGGGAGGGGCTCGCCGCGTGGGCGCTCGCGGCGCTCCTGCTCGCAGAGATCGCGATCACGCTCCGCGATTTCGTCGTCGAGGACACGGTCCGGCGGCCGCTCGGCGGCGTCTACCCGGGAGAGCGGGTGATGCACGCCGTGATGGGCATCATCTACGGCGCCGCCCTCGCGCACCTCCTCCCCGAGCTCTGGCGCTGGGCGCTCGCCCCCACCGGCTTCTCCCGCTGGGAAGCGCCCCTCGCCCTCCGCGTGCTCCTGCCGGCGATGGCCGCGGGCGTGCTGCTCTCGGGGCTGCGCGATCTCGGCGCCGTCTACGGCCCTCGCTGGCTCCGCTTCCCCTGGGGGCGCGCGTGACGGCTACCTCGCGCGTCAGCCCGGCGCGGCGTCGGCCGTGAAGGCGGGGAGAGCTCGCGCGAGACGGGACGCGTGACGGCCCCTGGCCGCCTGCAGCGAGCGCGCGCTAGCCCTTCACCGCGCCCGCCGTGAGCCCCGCGAGGATGCGCCGCTGGAAGACCAGCGTCAGCACCACCAGCGGCACGGTCACCACGACGGAGGCCGCCATGGTCTGCCCCCAGGGGATCTCATAGAGCCCGCTGGTGGCGGTCGAGAACGCCTGGATCGCGTACGTCACCGTGCGCTTGTCCGGCGTCTGGGTGAACGAGAGCGCGAACAGGAACTCGTTCCAGGCGGCGATGAACGCGAGGATGCCGGTCGTCGCCATCCCCGGGACCGCGAGCGGCAGCATGATCTTCGTGAACACCTGCCAGGGCGTCGCGCCGTCGACGTACGCCGCCTCCTCGACCTCGCGCGGGATCGCCTTCAGGAAGCCGGTGAGCACCCAGACCGTGAACGGGAGCGTGAAGATGAGGTATGTCAGGATCAGCGCGGGGAGCTGGTTGTAGAGCTTGAGGAAGTTGATCATCTCGAACAGGGCGCCGAGCACGGCGATCTGCGGGAAGATGGTCATCGCCAGGACCGCGTAGAGCACGACGCTGCGCCCGCGGAACCGGAACCTGCCGAGGGAGTAGGCGGCGAGCGAGCCGACCGCGAGCGAGAGCGCCGTGACCGAGACGGCGACGATCACGCTGTTCAGGAGCGCCGTCTGGAACTGGCCGTCCTCCAGCACGGCGCGGTAGTTGTCGAGCGTGACGCGATCGGGCCAGTAGCGGACCGGGGTCGTGAACAGCTCGCTGTCCGGCTTGATCGAGGAGACGAACGCCCAGACGAACGGGAAGACGGTGAACACGACGACCGCGGCGACGAGCAGGTAGAACAGGACGCGCAGGGCGACCTGCCCGCCGCGCCGACGGTGCCCGCCGCCCGGAGCTCCGGGAGAGCCATCCATCTCAAGCCTCCTCCGCGCGGAACACCGCGAGATAGATCATGATGAACACGGCGATGACCAGGAACAGCGCGACGGAGATGGCCGAGCCGTACCCGATGTCGGAGATGCTGACCAGCGTCTGCTGGGCATACGTGGCCATCGTCTGCATGTCCGGCCGGTTGCCGAACATGACGTAGAAGACGTCGAAGACCCGGAGCGCGTCGAGCGTGCGGAAGATGAGCGCCACGAGGAGCGACGGCTTGAGGAGCGGCAGGGTGATGCGGGTGAACTGCTGGAGCGCCGTCGCGCCGTCCACCCGGGCGGCCTCGTAGAGGTCGCCGGGCACGAGCTGCAGCCCGGCGAGCAGGAGGAGCGCCATGAACGGCGTCGTCTTCCAGATATCGATGAGCGCCACCGCCCAGAACGACACGTCCGGATCGGCGAGGAACGCGATGTTCCGATCCACGATGTGCAGGCGGTTCACGAGGATGTCGTTGAAGACGCCGTAGACGTCGCTGTACATCCACTTCCACATCTGCGCCGAGATGACGGTCGGTATCGCCCAGGGGATGAGCATGGCCGCGCGCACCGTGGAGCGCCCCTTGAACTGCGAGTTGACGATGAGCGCGATGGCGAGGCCGAGGGCGAGCTCGCTCAGCACGGTGACGACCGTGAAGAGGACCGTGAGCAGGACCGCGTCGTGAAAGTAGCTGTCCTGCGCGAGATCGACGTAGTTCTGCGCCCCGACGAACGCCGCCGGCGCCCCGGTGCCGAGCCGCGTGTTCGTGAAGCTCAGGTAGAACGTCTGGACGAGCGGGTAGAGGGCGATGAAGCCGACGACCACCAGCGTCGGCAGGAGAAAGAGCCAGGCGATCGTGGTCCGCCGCCTCTCGAGCGACGCGCCGCGCGCGGGGGTCGCCTCGATCGTGGCCTTCGGGTCAGCCGGCGTGCTCATGCGAAGCTCCGTTCTCGAGAGGCGGTGTGGCCGGAAGGTCGCGCCAGCGGCGCCGCGGCGGCGGGGGAGCGCGCGGCCGCCGGAGGCGCGACCTCCGCGGCGGTTACCTGAGCGTGCGCGTGAGGCGCTGCTCCACCTGGCCGAGCACCGCCTTTGGATCCTTGCCCTGCAGGACCTCGCTCACCCCCTGGAAGAAGGCGATCGACGCCTCGTTGTAGCGCGGGCCGGTGCTGTTCGAGGGGCGCGGCACCAGCCAGAGGTCCTTGGCGCTCTCCAGGAAGGGCATCGCCTTCACCACCTCCGGATCCTCGAGCGCCGATCGGACCGTCGGGATGAGCGAGGCCGCGAGCGCGCGGAACTTCTGCCCTTCCGGGCTCGCCAGGTAGCGAACGAGCTCGATCGCCGCGTCCTGCTGCTGCGAGAACTTCGAGACGGCGAGCTGCCAGCCGCCGACGGCGGCGGCGCTCTTCTGGCCGGGCTCGTGCGGCAGCGGGGCCACCGCGAACTTGCCCTTGATCGGCGACTTCTCGGCGTTGCCCGCGGCGTACGCGTAGGGCCAGTTGCGCATGAACGCGGCGTTCCCGCTCTGGAACGTGTTCCGGGCGTCCTCCTCCTCGTAGCTCGTCACGCCGGCGGACGAGATCGAGCCCACCCAGCCCCTGGCGCGCGCGAGCGCCTTCTGCGCGTTCGGGTTGTTCACCGTGATCTTGCCGTTCTCGATGATGGCGCCGCCGCCGTGCGAGGCGATCCACTCCAGCGCATTGCAGGTCAGCCCCTCGTACGCCTTGCCCTGCCACACGTAGCCGAGGAAGTTCGGGTTCTGCGCCCGCTCCCCTTCCTGGATCTTCTTCGCCATCTGCTCGAGTTCGTCCCACGTCTCCGGCGGCTTCGAGTAGCCGTGCTTCGTCAGCAGGTCGGTGCGGTAGTAGAGCAGCCCGAAGTCGGTGAACCACGGCATCGCCACGAGCTTGCCGTCGACCGTGTTGTTCTGGACGATGCTCTCGACATGCTGCTTCGCTGCTTCACCGAGCTTCCCGGTCAGATCGGCGAGGTTCTGCGCGAAGGCGCCGGGCCAGATGACGTCCAGCATCATCACGTCGACGTCGCCCGACTGCGCCTGGAACAGGCGCTGGTAGACGGAGTAGGTCTCGGTCGCGCCCTTCGGCCGGGGGATGATGGTCACCTGGATGCCGGTGTCCTGCTGGAACTGCTGGATCATCGTCTTGTCGAGCTCGGCGCCGACGCCCACGGACTCGCCGTAATACTTGAGCTTGGCCCCCGCGTATTTCTTCGCCTCGGCGGCGTTCGGCACCGCGGGCGGCTGCGCCTTGATCGCCTTCTCGCCCGGCGCCTCCGCGACCGCGGCCGCGGTCGTGGCGGCGGCGCCAGGGCGGCTCTCGCCGGCAGGCGGGCTCTTGTCGCCGCCGCGGCAGGCGCCCAGACCGACGACGAGGAGGAGCAGCGCCGTGGGGCGCCATGCGCGGAGGTCATGCTGCCGAGTGAGGTCCATCGCAGGATCCTTTCTGAGCTCAGTGCCAGGGAGTTTCACGGTTCCGAGGGCCCCTCGGTGCTGTCGAGACGCGCCGCTCACGAGCGCCGCGAAGGATGAGGCCCCGCGGCAGCATCGAACAGATACGCGCTCCGGGGCAAGCGATCGCGCCGCCTGTCCGCGGCGGATTTACGGTCGGGAGGTACCTGAACACAGCTAGGGATGAAGCCTACGGCTCTGCTCGACGCGCCACGCCGCAGCGAAGCGGGCACGAGACGCACGACGAGGCGCGCTGCGCATGCGCGACGCGGACGCGCATGCGCGACGCGGACGCGCATGCACGAGGCGGAGGCGAACCGCGTGTGCGTTGCGCGCGCGTGGCGGACTCGCAACGGAGCGCGAGCGGGGTTGCACGAAGGCGGTGCGCACGCGCGTTGCGCGACGACGAAGTGAGCCGGTCGCGCGAGGTACGACGCGCGCACGTCGCGCATCGCACGTCGCGCATCGCACACCAGCGCGCGCACGCGTTGCGCGAACGGCGGATGCGCGCCGGATCGCGCAATTTTCGCGGTGAATCGCCGTCTCACGCGCACGGGGCGCGGGCTGCTTTGCGCTTGCGGAGCCCATCCGGAGGCGGTAGAGCCGACGCTGTGCGGCCGGCGCTCGCGATCCGGCATGGTGCCGCGGGCGCACGGCCCGCTGGCGCCTGACTGCTCCTGCCGAGCAGGACGAGCCCGAACCGGCCTGCGCAGGCTGTGCATGACCCCCCTGACGCTCTCCTCTTCGGCCGATGCCCCCCGCCAGGCGGCACGGCTGGTCGCCCGCACCGTCCGGCTCGACGCTGACACGCTCGCGAGGATGCCCGGCGGCATCTCCGCGCTCGCCGGGGACAGCGCGCGCGTCTGGATGCACCCCAGCGCGCAGCTCATCGCGCACGGGGTCGCCGCCCGCCTGGAGCTGCCGCACGGCATCGAGGGCGGCGTCGCGTGGATCCAGGAGGTGCTCTCGTCGATCGGCACGGCCGACGCCGTGGGCCGCCCGGGCAGCGGCCCGGTGGCGCTCGGAGCCCTGCCCTTCGGCCGGACGGAGCCGGCCGCGCTCGTCATCCCCGCCCAGCTCGTCGGCGCGGCCCCCGACGGGACCGCGTGGGTCACCACCATCGGCGAGGGCGCCGCGCCCGCGCCGCACCTCGAGCGGGCCGAGGGCCACCGGCGCTCGCCCGACAGCTTCACGCTGAAGTCCGCGGTCCCGCACGACGAGTGGTGCGGGCGCATCGCGCACGCCGTGGCCGACATCCAGCGCGGGGACCTGTCCAAGGTCGTCGTCGCGCGCGCGGTCGACGTCGAGGCGAACCGGCCCATCGTCGTCGAGGAGGTCTTGCGCCGCCTGACCGCGCTGTACCCCTCGTGCGCGATCTTCCACGTCGACGGCTTCCTCGGCGCGAGCCCGGAGCTCCTGCTCTCGCGCCGCGCGCGCGCCGTCTCGTCGCACCCGCTCGCCGGCACCTACGCGGTCTCCGCCGACGTCGACGCCGACCGCCGGTTCTCCGAGGTCCTCCGGAGGTCGGCCAAGGACCAGCGCGAGCACCGCTTCGTGGTCGAGGCCGTGGCAGCCGCGCTCCGGCCGGAGTGCGCGTCGCTCGACGTGCCCAGCGAGCCGTCGATCCTGAGCCTCCGCAACGTGATGCACCTCGGCACGTCGATCCACGGCGAGCTCAAGGAGGCGGCGCCGGACGCGCTCACGCTCGCCGCGCGGCTGCACCCGACGCCGGCCGTGTGCGGCACGCCGCGCGACGCGGCGGAGGCGTGGCTCGGCGCGCACGAGGGCATCCGGCGCGGGCTCTACGCCGGGATCGTGGGCTGGGTCGACGCGCGCGGCGACGGCGACTGGTTCATCGGCATCCGCAGCGCCACCGTCGACGGCGCCCGCGCGCGGATGGTCGCTGGCGTCGGGGTCGTCGCGGGCTCGAGCCCGGAGGCCGAGCTCGTGGAGACGCAGCTCAAGCTGCAGGCCATGCTCGCGGCCCTCATCCGCCCCTGATGCCGGGGCCGCCGCCCTGGCGCCTCCTCCACGCCGGTCCCCGCGCCGGCGCGCCCGCGTTGACGGCCCCCGCGAGGGCCCCCAGGGGAGCTTCGCCGTGAAGACACTCCTCATCGACAACTACGACTCGTACACCCACATCCTCGGGCAGTACCTCTGGGAGGTGAACGGCGAGAAGCCGATCATCGTCAGGAACGACAGCCTCTCGCTCGCCGAGATCAGGGACCTCGAGGTCGACAACATCGTCATCTCCCCCGGCCCCGGCCGCCCGGAGCGCCGGGCCGATTTCGGCGTCTGCGCGGACGTGATCGAGGCGCTCTCCGGCACGCCGATCCTCGGCGTCTGCCTCGGCCACCAGGGGCTCGCGGCGCGCTTCGGCGGGCGCGTCCGGCACGCGCCGCGGGTGATGCACGGCAAGGTCGCGGAGGTCGAGCACGACGGCGCCGGGCTGTTCGAGGGCGTGCCCAGCCCGTTCAAGGTGGTGCGCTACCACTCGCTGATCGTCGGCGACGACGACCTCCCGGCCGACATTGAGGTGACCGCGCGGACGCGCGGCGACGGGCTCATCATGGCCCTCAAGATCAAGGACCGGCCGTTCTACGGCGTGCAGTTCCACCCCGAGTCGATCGGCACCGAGCACGGCAGAAAAATCATCAGCAATTTCCGTGAGATCACCGCGCGCGCAAGGGGAGCAGCGGCGGCGCCTGGGGCCGCGGCTGCCGGTCTGGCGCGCGCGGGGGGGCGCGGCCGCGTGCGTCACGTCCGGCTCCCCTGGGTCGATCCCGAGCGGGCGTTCGCCCGGCTGTTCGCCGCGGCGCCGTACGCGTTCTGGCTCGACTCGAGCGCGACCGGGAGCGACGGCCGCTTCTCGTTCATGGGGAGCGCGACCGAGGCGATCGAGAGCCACGGCGCCGCCGTGACGCGCTGGACCGCCGGCGGCCCGGGGGGCCTGCTCACCCCGGCCCTGTCCGAGGGGAGCCCGTTCGCGGCGTTCCGGCGGGAGCTCGCGTCCGTGTCGCTCGAGCCGAGCGGCCTTCCGTTCCATTTCACGGGCGGGCTCGTCGGCTATCTCGGCTACGAGCTCAAGGAGCACCTCGGCTTCGGCGCGTCCGCCCACCCGCGCCGCGCGCTCCCGGACAGCGCGATGATGATCGCGCGGCGGCTCCTGGCCTTCGACCACGTCGAGCGCGCCGTGTACGCGTGCGCGATCGACGCGGGCGAGCCGCCGCCGATCGCCGCGCCGCCGCCCCCGTGCGACGCGTGGCTCGACGAAGTCGCGGCGCGGCTCCAGGGCCTCCCGGATCTCGCCGAGCCGGCGCTCCCGCCCGTCCCGGAGGGCTTCGCCGACGGCCTCGCGCTGTCGCAGCGCCTCTCGCGCAGGGAGCACCTCGACGCCGTCCGGTCGATCCTCGCCGAGATCCACGAGGGCGAGACGTACGAGGTGTGCCTCACCAACGAGTTCCACGTGCGGACCTCGCTCGACCCGTTCGCCCTCTACCGCGTCCTGCGCCGCACGAACCCCGCGCCGTTCTCGGCCTACCTCAGGCTGCCGGGAGGCGCGGTGCTGTCGTCGTCGCCGGAGCGGTTCCTCTCGGTCGATCGGGCGCGGCGCGTGCGCAGCGAGCCGATCAAGGGGACGCGGCCGAGGGGCGCCACCGACGAAGAGACGCAGGCCCAGCGCCGCGATCTCGCGACGAGCGACAAGGACCGCTCCGAGCTGCTCATGATCATCGACCTGGTCCGCAACGACCTCAGCCGGGTGTGCGCGATGGGCTCGATCGAGGTCGAGGAGCTGATGCGGATCACCGAGCACGCGACCCTGCTCCAGCTCTCCTCGGTGATCACGGGCGCGCTGCGCGAGGGGCGCGCCGCGCTCGACGCGCTCGAGGCGTGCTTCCCCGGCGGCTCGATCACGGGGGCGCCGAAGCACCGGACCACCTCGATCATCGACGCGCTCGAGCGGCGCACGCGCGGCGTGTACACGGGCGCCATCGGGTACCTCGCCTTCGAGGGCCCCATGGACATGAACATCGCCATCCGGACCCTCGTCGCCGACGCCGAGGGGGTCAGCTTCGGCAGCGGCGGCGCGGTCGTCGCGGAGTCGAGCCCCGAGGCCGAGTACGAGGAGGTCCTCGTCAAAAGCTTCCCGCTGCTCCGCGCCGTCTACCTCGCCGAGCGCGCCGCGGACGCCGATCGAGCGCCCGCGCGCGGCGCGCATCGCCCGCGTCCGCCGAGGGCGTCGCGCAGATGACGTGCCCGACGAACACGTGCCCGCGGCGAAGAAGCCGGTGCCGAGCGCATGCCGCACCGCATATACTCGCCGCGCAGGAGGAGACGCGGTCTTGAAACGAGAGAGCAACGTTACGCGGAAGGGAGTCGCGGTGCGGCGGGTGGTCGAGGAGCTCGCCGTCGACGGCGCGATCCAGCCCATCGTGGAGGCGCTCGACAGCCACCTCGGCGTGGTCCTGGCGTCCAGCTACGAGGTTCCCGGCCGGTACACGCGATGGGACATCGGCTTCATCGATCCGCCGCTCGTGCTCGTCTCCCGGGGCCGCGACTTCCGGTTCACCGCGCTGAACGAGCGCGGTCGCGTGATCCTCCCGGCCATCGACGAGGCGCTCCGGGATCTCGATGCGGTCGCGGCCGTCGAGCGCCGCGGGGACGAGGTGGTCGGCGCGGTCCGGCCGCCGGGCGAGCGGGTGCCCGAGGAGCTGCGCAGCCGCCAGCCGTCCATCTTCTCGGTGCTGCGGCGGCTCATCGAGCTGTTCAGCACCCCGGGCGATCCGCTCTTCGGGCTGTACGGCGCGTTCGCGTACGATCTCGCCTTCCAGTTCGAGCCGATCCGGCTCCGCCTCGAGCGCCCGGCGGATCAGCGGGATCTCGTGCTCTACCTGCCCGACGAGATCGTCGCCGTCGATCACCGCCGCGAGCGCGCGACGCGCACGCGCTACGAGCTCACGTGCGGCGATCGCTCGACCGAGGGGCTGCCGCGCGAGGGCGCGGCGCGCGCCTACGTCGGCGCCGATCGCGCGCCGCAGAACGAGTACGCGCCGGGCGAGTACGCCGACCTCGTCCGGGTCGCGCGCGAGTCGTTCAAGCGGGGCGATCTCTTCGAGGTCGTCCCGGGCCAGACGCTCTTCGAGCCCTGCCCGGTGCCTCCCACCGAGCTCTTCTACCGGCTGCGCGAGCGCAACCCGGCGCCCTACGGCTTCCTGATGAACCTCGGCGAGTCCGAGTACCTCGTCGGCGCCTCGCCGGAGATGTACGTGCGGGTCGAGGGCGATCGCGTCGAGACGTGCCCGATCTCGGGCACGATCCCGCGCGGCAGCGACCCGATCGCCGACGCGGCGCAGATCGCGCGCCTGCTCGCGTCCGCGAAGGACGAGTCGGAGCTGACGATGTGCACGGACGTCGATCGCAACGACAAGTCCCGCATCTGCGTGCCGGGGAGCGTCCGCGTGATCGGGCGCCGGCAGATCGAGATGTACTCGCGGCTGATCCACACGGTCGATCACATCGAGGGCCGCCTGCGCGAGGGGTTCGACGCGCTCGACGCGTTCCTGGCGCACACCTGGGCGGTCACGGTCACCGGGGCGCCGAAGGCCTGGGCCATGCAGTTCATCGAGGATCACGAGCGCTCGCCGCGCGCCTGGTACGGGGCTGCGGTCGGGATCGTCGGCTTCGACGGCAGCATGAACACGGGGCTCACGCTGCGCACGATCCGGGTCAAGGACGGCGTGGCGCAGGTCCGGGTGGGCGCGACGCTGCTCTACGACTCCGATCCCGACGAGGAGGAGCGCGAGACGCACGTGAAGGCGTCGGCGCTGCTCGACGCGATCCGGCGGCCTCGCGGCGTCCCCGCGCAGGCGCCGGCGACGGCCGGCACGGCGCCGGGGGCCGGCCTCAAGGTGCTGCTCGTCGATCATCAGGACTCGTTCGTGCACACGCTGGCGAACTACTTCCGGCAGACGGGCGCCGAGGTGGTGACGCTCCGCGCCGGCTTCCCTCACGGCGAGCTCGACAGCTATGCGCCGGACCTCGTGGTGCTCTCTCCCGGGCCGGGGTCGCCGAGCGATTTCGATCTCTCGGGGACGCTGTCGGCGCTGCTAGAGCGGCGGCTGCCCGTCTTCGGGGTGTGCCTCGGCCTGCAGGGGATGGTCGAGCATTTCGGCGGCAAGCTGGGCATCCTCGACTACCCGATGCACGGCAAGGCCTCGAAGGTGCGCGTGCTCGGCGGGCGGCTCTTCGAGGGGCTGCCGCGCGAGTTCCACGCGGGGCGCTACCACTCGCTCTACGCGCTGCGGGACGCGCTGCCGCCCTCTCTGAAGATCACGGCGGAGACCGAGGACGGGGTCGTGATGGCGATCGAGCATGCGGAGCTGCCGATCGCGGCGGTGCAGTTCCACCCGGAGTCGATCCTGTCGCAGGACGACAACGTGGGGCTCCGGCTCGTGCGGAACGCGGTGACCGAGCTGCGGCGGGCTGGCGGGGGGTGACGCGCGAGGGGGATCCGAGTCGCCCGGCTCCGAGAGAGGGAGTCCGCCGCGCGCCGGACTCCCTCTCTCGGAGCCTACCGTGGAGCTTTGATCACGCGCTCAACACGGGGAGCGCGTAGCTCAACACGGAAGCGCGCGACCGGCTCAGGCCACAAAATGAAAAAGCGCCGCCGGGGCCTCGGGGGGGGGGAGAGGCCGCGCCAGCGACGCTGCATTGGTCTTAAGCACCGGACATGCCACGGCACGTCTCTGTCATTGCCGGGCATTTCGCATGGATGTCCGGGGCGATTGTTTCGCTTCTGCAAGGACGGAGCTGCACTCCTGCAAGTGCGCGGATCCGCGACGCCCGGGGAGCGCTCAGGTGGACTCCTGCGAATTCTCGCTCCGCCGCATGAAGACACCCTTGCTGTACGCCATGAAGAACCCGAGCCGCATGGCGTTGCGTTCCGTGGGAATGCCAGGGCTCGCGCTGATACACGCCAGGGGACAACCCCGCTCGCGCACCCGCTCCAGCCGGCGGACGATGAGCGCCAGCTGGATGCCGCGCTCGCGGAAGCGGGGGAGCACCGAGGCGCCGAAGAGCGCGGCGCCCTCGCCGGAGACCTCCACGCAGCCGCCGCCGGCGGGCTCGCCGTGGACAAGCGCCAGGTACGAGTCGCACCCGGGGTGCGCGACCAGGCGGCGGGTGACGTCGAAGAGCGCCGGCGTGATCGGCTCGCCCTCGGGGCGGAAGCCGCTCGTCGAGACCTCGATGAACACCCGGACCTGCGCTTCGTCCGCGGGGTCGACGCGCACGATCTCGAGCCCGTCGGGGCCGCCGTGCGTCAGCAGCGCGCGGAGGTCCTCGTCCGGCGCGATCTCGCGCGCCAGCACGTTCTCGAACTCGCGCAGCACGAACCCCCGCTCGGCGAGGCCGCGCACCAGCGACTCGTGCGCGAAGGGACAGACCTGGATCTGCGGCTCCGCGCCGCGCGTCGTGTAGAACGCGACGAGCCGATCGAGCTCCTCGCTGGAGACGGGCCCGTCGAGCCCGAGCCCCACAGCGAAGTTGCCCCAGGAGCCCTCGCCATCAAAGGCCATCCACCCGCCCGCGATGGGCTCCGCGCAGGCGACCACGGCGGCGGTGCCGAGCGCCAGCCGGCGCTCCTCGATCCGGGCAATCTCGGCGTACGACAGCTTCGGCATGGGTGCACCTCGTCGGCGGGCAGGGTTGCGTGAGAAGGCGCCCTCCATCCTAGTCCGACGCGCCCCGCTCCGTGCGTGCGAGCACGCGCGCGCCGGCGGCGACCGGGCGACGCGCTCCGCGGCCGCCGTCCGGGGCCCCCGCGCCGCGCGATCTACGCTCGCGTGTGCGCGGGCGATGTGACTATGCTGCGCCGCCATGAGCAGGATCTTCCGTTCCCTTCCCCCGGCCGGCACCCATCTCGGCATCGCGTTCTCGGGCGGGCTCGACACGCGCTGCGCGGTGGCGTGGCTGACGCGCAACGGGCTCAAGGTGCATGCGTACACCGCCGATCTGGCGCAGCCGGACGAGGACTCCCCCGGCGACATCCCGCCGATCGCCCTGCAGCACGGCGCGGTCTCCGCGAAGCTGGTGGACTGCCGCGAGGCGCTCGTCCGCGAGGGCATCCTCGCCATCCAGTGCGGCGCCTTCCACCTCTCGACGGGTGGCAAGAAGTACTTCAACACCACGCCGCTCGGCCGCGCGGTGACCACGACCGCGATCGTGCGCGCGATGCGCGACGACGACGTCCACGTCTTCGGCGACGGCAGCACGCACAAGGGCAACGACATCCAGCGGTTCTATCGCTATGGCATCTTCGTCGACCCCTCGCTCCAGATCTACAAGCCCTGGCTCGACCCGAAATTCGTGGGTGAGCTCGGCGGGCGCAAGGAGATGAGCGAGTACCTCGTGCGTCACGGGCTGCCCTACCGCATGGGGACGGAGAAGGCCTACAGCACCGACGCCAACGTGCTCGGCGCGACGCACGAGGCAAAGGACCTCGAGCGCCTGGACACCGGGATCAAGATCGTCCACCCGATCATGGGCGTCGCGTCCTTCCGGCCGGAGGTCGCCATCGAGGCCGAGACGGTGACCCTCGGGTTCGAGCGCGGCGTCCCGACCACCATCAACGGCAAGCGCTTCGGCTCGCTGTTCGAGCTGTTCGTCGAGTGCAACCGGATCGGCGGGCGCCACGGGCTCGGCATGAGCGACCAGATCGAGAACCGGGTCATCGACGCGAAGAGCCGCGGCATCTACGAGGCGCCCGGCATGGCCCTCCTCCACGCCGTGTACGAGCGGCTCCTGTCCGCGATCCACAACGAGAACACCCTCGACGTGTACTTCACCCAGGGCCGTCGCCTCGGGCGCCTGCTCTACGAGGGCAAGTGGTACGACCCCGAGGCCATGATGCTGAAGGACGCGCTCTCGCGCTGGATCGCGCCCGGCGTGACCGGCGAGGTGACGCTCGAGCTGCGCCGCGGCGACGATTACAGCATCACCAACACGCGCGCCGACTACATGGCCTATGCGCCGGACAAGCTCTCGATGGAGAAGGTCGAGGAGGCCTACTTCACCCCCGAGGACCGCATCGGCGCGCTCGAGCTCCAGAACCTCTCGGTGACGGACAACCGCCAGTTCCTGATCCACCTCATCGAGAGCACGCAGGCCCTCGGCCCGGGCGGCGCCCCCGCCATCGGCGAGCTGCTCGGCGGCGACAAGCCGAAGAGCTGAACCTGCAACCTGCAGAGGAGCGTCCGGGGCGAGCCCCTCCCTGACCGGCGAGGTTGCGCCCGGCCCGCGCCTGGGTCACCAAGAACGGGCGAACTCCGGCCCGCCCCTGCGGTGCCGGCCCAGGGAGGTGGTCATGAAGACGCTCATCATCCAGGCACTCGCCGCGGGCCTCGCGGTCCTCGTCGGAACGAAGCTCATGCCCGGCGTGCGCATCCGCAGGACAGGGACGACGCTCGTCGTCGCCGCGGTGTTCACGCTCCTCAACCTCCTGCTCGGATGGCTCGTGAAGTTCCTGGTCGCCGTGGCGCTCCTGCCCGCCGCCGTCGTCACGCTCGGCCTGGCCTACCTCTTCTTCGGCCTCCTCGTGAACTCCGTGCTGCTCTGGGCGACGGACAAGCTGATCGACGATTTCGAGATCCGCGGGTTCGGCTCGCTCTTCGGCACGGCCGCCCTCATCTCCTTCGCCGGGTGGCTCCTGCCGCGCATCCTCTGAGCTCCACGGAGCTCCGCCGGCCGGGAGTAGAGCGCTCAGGCGCCCATCCTCACCACGCCGACCACGGCGGACTTCTCACCTCGTCCGTCCTGTCACAGCGCACCTGCCGACGTCGCTCGTGCGCTGCTCAGCCTCCACGGACATCGTGGTCAGTCAGGGTGTCAGGCGAGGGCATCACGGTGGTTGGGCGCCTTCTGATCGCGCGGCGCGCGCTCGGCGCCACGCGCGCGGGGACGCGCCGCGGCCCCGGCCGGCCGCGGCGCGCCCTCGTCGAACCCTACCAGCGCTGGTGAATCGCCGGCCGGAGCCGGCGGTCGTAGATCTCCCGGATCTTCGCCATCGTCTCCTGCGGCAGCGCGGGCAGGTCCGCGGCGCTCGCGTTCTGGTCCACCTGTTCAGGCCGCTTCGCGCCGGGGATGACGCACGTCACCGCGTCCTGCATGAGGATCCACCGCATCGTCCACGCCCCCATGCTCACGCCGGGGGGCACGAGCGGGCGGAGCTCCTCGACGACCTCGAGGCCCAGATTGTAGTCGACCCCCGAGAACGTCTCGCCCTTGTCGAACGCGGCGCCCTCGCGGTTGAAGTTGCGGTGATCGTCGGCGGCGAACGTCGTCGCGGCGCTCATCTTCCCGGTGAGCAGCCCCGAGGAGAGCGGCAGTCGCGCCAGGATCCCGACCTGCCGGCGCTTCGCCTCCGGGAAGAACAGCTCGGCCGGGCGCTGCCGGAGCACGTTGTAGATGATCTGCACCGACTGCACGCCCGGGTACTCGATCGCCTTCAGCGCCTCTTCCACCCGCTCGACGCTGACGCCGTAAAAACGGATCTTGCCCGCCTTCACCAGCCGATCGAGGGCATCGAACACCTCGGGCCGATAATAGACGTCCGTCGGCGGACAGTGCAGCTGCATCAGGTCGAGCGCCTCCGTCTCGAGGTTCTTCAGGCTGCGCTCGACGAAGGCCGTGAGGTTCTCCGCGGTGTAGCTGGCCGCGTTGTGGGGGCTCAGCCGCCGGCCCGCCTTCGTCGCGATGACGATCTCCTCGCGCCGCTCCCTCCGGAGCCGCGCGAGCAGCCGCTCGCTCCGGCCGTCGCCGTACACGTCCGCGGTGTCGAAGAAGTTCACGCCGCGCTCGATGGCCCGGTGCAGCGCGGCGAGCGACTCCTTGTCGTCGACGTCGCCCCAGGTGCCGCCGATCGCCCAGGCGCCGAAGCTCACCGTGGAGACGCGGAAGCCCGTTCTGCCAAGAGGTCGATATTCCATGGCGGCGCATACAACCAGATTTTTCCGCTCACGGCGAGCGCGCCGTGCCGGCGATCAGTCGGGCTCGACCTCGCGGCGGCGGTGCGCTCGCTTGCTGCGCTCGACCAGCGCGACGAGCTCCTCGCGCGTGACCCCGAGCCGCGCCGCGGTCCGCTGCGCGAGCGAGGTCCGCGCCACCCCGCGGACGAACTGGTACGTCGGCCACTGCTGCGCGTCGAGCTCGACCTGCAGGAACACGAGCCCATCGACCGGCCGCTCCCGCTCGAGCCGCGCCGCGAGCTCCAGGAAATGCGTCGTGATGAACGCCTGAGGGCGGAGCTCCCCGAGCAGCGAGATCACGAGCTGGAAGATCTCCTCCCCCTCGGACGGGTTCGTGCCGGAGCAGAGCTCGTCGAGCACCACCATGTCGCCGACCTGCATCGCCTCGAACAGCGAGCGGATGCGCAGGAGCTCCATCCCGAGCCGCCCCTCGCTCTGGTCGGCCTGTGCCTGCTCGATCAGCGACACGAACAGCCCGTGACACGGCGAGAGGCGGGCCTCCGCGGCCGGCACGAAGAAGCCCGCCTGCCCCAGCATCTGCGCGAGCGACAGCGCCTCGAGCAGCCGCGTCTTCCCCCCGGAGTTCGGCCCGGTCACGATCACCGTCGCGTCGTGGCGCTCGGTCGCGAGGTCGCACGGCACGATGCTCGCCGCGCTCGCGAGGAGGAGCGGGTTGAACAGCCCCCTGAGCTCGCGCGCCGGGGCCTCGCCGCGCGCGCCGCCTGGCCAGGCGAGCTCGGGCAGGCAGACGGAGAGCCCGGCCGCGCGGGCGCGATCGCGCAGCGCGAGGCCCGCGAGGTAGAACTCGAGATCTCCGAGGAGCTGGACGAGCGCGACGAGCTCGTCCTCGACGCCCTCGAACACGCTGTTGACGTAGCGGGTGAGCAGCTCGTCGTCGCTGAACCGGTACCCTCGCCACAGCATCACGAGCTTCGTGACGACGCGCCCGATCGGCGACTGGTAGAAGCGGTTCCCGTCGTTCTCGCGGATCGACAGCGCGCGGAGATCGCGCACGTGGCCGTCGGAGCCGACGCGGATCCGGACGTCCAGCGTCGCGAGCTCCTCGTCGTACGCGAGCAGGTCCGCGAGGCGGCGGTACGCCTCCGTCTCGCGCACCGCGGCGCCGAACGCGGGGAGCCGCGCGAGGCCGGATCGGGCGCCCGCGAACCCGTCCGCGAGCGCGTCGAGCGCCTCCTTCGCGGCCACGAGGATGTCCAGCCGGCGCCGGCTGCCCTCCCGGCGGGAGATCGAGATCGTCTCGAGCTGGCCCACCCAGCGGCGGAGCGCCGCGTACGCGCGGCCGAGATCGCGGCGCAGCGCCTCCGACCCGGCGAGCTCCCGGAAGATGTCGCGCCGGAGCTCGACGGTGTCGCGGTCGCTCGGCGGCCGGGAGAGCGCGCGGCCGAGCAGCGCTGGGCTCGGGATGTACGTGCGCCCGTCGCTCGTGAAGTGAAGGCAGCCCACGATGAGCTCTTGCAGGAAGACGTGCTGCGCGAAGCGCGCCGGGTCCCACGTCGACGCGGGCAGCGACGCCGACTCGATGTGCCGGTCGAACGCGCCCGCGGGGGCGCCGCCCGCGAACGCGAACGTCAGCGACTCCTTGACCGCGCGCGCGTCGACCCGGAGCGCGGGCCGGTGCGAGAGCAGATCCGGCGCCGCGCGCTGCCCGGGCAGGGCGTCGAGCAGGACGGGTTCCGGCGACGCCGCGCTCACGGCCTCGAGCCTACGATGCGTCGGGCCGGAGCGCTCGTCCGGTGTCCGTTGCCGCCGCCGCGCGGTGGCCAGGGGAGTTCTCGGCATGGCCGTGCCGACACGCGCGCCGCGCGGTTGTTCCCGAACGGCCGAGGGCGACCGCGTTCATGGCACGACGTCTGCCTGGGTGGACGGCCGGAGAGGCACCATGAGTTACCGCTGCACGATGAGCAGAATACGCTGGTTCTCCGGCCCCACCCTCCTCGCGCTCGCCCTCGTCGGCACCGCCTGCAGGAGCGAGAGCGAGAGAGCCGAAGGAGCGGTCCGCGAGCCAGCGGACCAGACCGGCGACAGGGCCGCACCGCCCGATCACCAGCGCCAGTCGCCCGGAAAAGACGGGCGCGATCAGGCCGAGCGGCTGGGCGACAAGGCCGAGCAGCTCGCCCGGGAGGGCCAGGAGCTCGGCAAGGAGGCGCGCGAGCAAGCGGACAAGGTGGGTGAGAAGGCCGAGCAGCTCGCCGAGCGAGGGCGCGAGGTGGGCAGCGAGGTCAGCAACCAGATGAACCGCGTCGGCGAGCAGACCGGCGCGCTCAAGAACGAGCGTGCCCAGGGCGGGCACGAGCAGACCGGCGCGCTCAAGAACGACCGTGCCCAGGGTGGGCGCGAGCAGACCGGCACGCTCAAGGACGACCACGGCCAGGCCGGGCGCGCGCAGACCGGCGCGC
Organism: Sorangium sp. So ce406; assembly: GCF_051474675.1. NCBI lineage: Bacteria > Pseudomonadati > Myxococcota > Polyangiales > Polyangiaceae > Sorangium > Sorangium sp. So ce406. Next base: position 7,271,747 of record NZ_CP150340.1, read on the forward strand.
TCAAGGACGACCACGGCCAGGCCGGGCGCGCGCAGGCCGGGCAGCCCGCGGCGCCCAGGGAGCAGGCCACGCCGCAGCAAGGTGGCCAGCAAGGAAAGGAGGCGCAGCACGGTCAGGCCGGCGGCGCCAGGGACAAGGGGCAGCCCGGGAACGCCGCGGCGAGTGAGCGCGACGCCTGGACGCAGGCGGCGAAGGACGACGACTATCAGGTCAGCTTCAACCGCGACGGCTCCGTCGTCGCCACCAAGGAGGCCAAGGGCTCTGACAAGCGGCCGCCCGACGAGGCGCTCCGCAACACCGTGGGCGGCAAGCTCGCGAGCAGCGATCACGAGGCGGTGAAGAAGCTCAGCGTGACCGTGCACAACGGGGTCGTCACGCTGCAGGGCAGCGTCGCCAGCATGAAGGAGGCGACCGAGGCGGTGAAGGAGGCCATGGACGCCGACGGCGTCACCAAGGTGATCTCCTATATCCGCCACGACTGATGACCGCCGGCGGTCGAGGCGGCGTTCGCCCGTACAGGGCTACTTCGCGTAGTTCGTGGGCCGCAGCTTGACGGAGCGCTCGACGGTCTCCGCGGGCGCGAGCGTCAGCATGATCGTCTCATCGAAGCAGTCCGACCTCGACACGACCACGACCTGTGTCCCCACGGGCAGCTCGGTCTTGAGCGGCGTCTTGCCGAGCGTCTTGCCCTTCCAGCTCACGATCGCGTCCGGCGGGTCGCTCGCGATCGCCACGCTCGCCTTGGGAGCTTCCTCGGGCTTCTTCTCGACAACCTCCACGGCCGCCGCCTGGGACGCCGCGGCGGCCGCGGCGGCCGCGGCGGGCGCGGCGATGGGCGCGCGCTGGCTCGCGGCATAGAGCGCGCCCCCGGCCACCGCGGCCAGCGCGACCAGGCCGGACGCTCCGACCAGGAAGCCGCGCCGCGAGGGGGGCGCCGGCATCGCGGTCGCGCGCAGGCTCACCGAATCGCTCACGGGCGTCCTCGGCCGCTCGACGCCCGAATGGCGCGAGAGGCCGGAATACCGCTCGACGCCCGAATAGGGCTCGATGCCCGGGTGGCTCGGCTCGCCGAGATAGGGGAGCTTGCTCGCCGAGCCCGACCCCGAGCGCGAGCTCGACGGCCCCATCGCGAGGCCGATGCCGCTGAGCGTCACCGGGCTGGAGGGCTCGCTCAGGCCCGACGCCTTGGCCACCCGCTCGATCTGCGCCTTGATCTGGTGGCGAATCGTCGCCCTGCTCTCCGCGTAGATCCCCCGCATGCACGCGCCGAGGAACTCGCCGCGGACGTCCTCGCCCGACCATTGCAGGTAGCTCTCGATCACGTCGCACATCTCCTGCGCGGTCGAGAAGCGCTTCGACGGCTCGCGCTCGAGGGCCTTCGCGGCGATCTGGTCGAGCGCGATCGGGATCCCCGGGACCACGGTCGACAGCCGCGGCAGCTTCCCCAGGAGGAGCTGGTGCATCACGCTGATCTGGTCGCCCTCGAACAGGCGTCGCCCGGCGAGGAGCTCCCACAGCACGACGCCCACCGCGAAGATGTCCGCCCGGCGATCCACCGACTTGCCCGCCGTGACCTGCTCGGGCGCCATATAGGTCAGCTTGCCCTTGAAGGTCCCGCTCTCGGTGCGGGAGGAGTTGACCGCCGCCTTGGCCACGCCGAAATCGACGAGCTTCACCGCGCCGTCGTACGTGACGAAGATGTTGTGCGGGGAGACGTCGCGATGGACGATGCCGAGCGGCTTGCCGTCGAAATCGCAGAGCTCGTGCGCGTAATGCAGCCCGCGCAGCACCTCGGCGACGATCCGGAGCCATGTGGCGCGCACCAGCCCGCCCGTGCCCGGCTCCCGGTCGGCGGCCGATTTCATGACGCGCTTGAGCGGCTGCCCATCGAGGTACTCCATGACGATGAAGTACCCGTCCTGATCGCTGCCGACCTCGTAGGTCTGGACGACGTTCGGGTGGTTCATGCGCGCCGAGAGCTTCGCCTCGTCCATGAACATGAGGACGTGTCGATCCTCTTCGTCGGCGAAGCTGCGAAGCCGCTTGACGACGACCAGCTTGTTCACGGAAGCCGGCCCGTGCGCCATCGCGAGGAAGACGTCGGCCATTCCGCCGCGGCCGAGCTTCGCAATGGGGCGATATCGGCCGAGCCCAAGCTGAGTCGGCGTGTCCCTCAAGATCGACGCTCCGTGTTCTCCGGTCACACCCACCTCAGTATGCAAAATTCAATAATTGCGCGTCCAAGTCAATACTCAATACGAAGAGTTTCGGTTGTTGTCGCTGAGGCAACATGCCCCACTGGCATGAAGGGCCGGAAATCGTGCGCACAGGAACGAGATGAAACGACATCCGAGCACAGCCGCTCACGCGGTGTTCGGCGGTTGACTGCGCAGCGCCGCGTGCTGGGCGGCGCGGGCGCGCGCTCATACCACCGCTGCTCGTGTCACCGCTGCGCGTGTGGCCGGATCTGCCGGAGAGGCGCCGCGCAGGCCGGCGTCAGGTCGACGGCGCTGCGGACGCGGGTTCGCTGCGGGCGGTGAATGAAAGGTAACAAAGGCTACGCCGCGTGCAATCCGCCACCGGCGGTTCCCATGGAAAATCGTGCGGCCTTGCACGTTCCACGGCTTCCACGGCTTCTACTTCTGGCTCGGTCCGGTGGCAGAGCGCGTTCGGCGCCGGACTCAGCAGCAGGGTCAGGCGGGCGGCGCGCCTGCGGAAGCTCAGCCGCTCACAGCTTCCAGAGCGCGCAGCCCCAGTGCACGCCGGTGCCGAGCGCGAGCACCATGGCGAGCTGCCCCTTCTTCACCCGGCCAGCGCGCATCTCCTCGTCGAGGAGGATGGGCACCGTGGCGCCGCTCGTGTTGCCGAACCGGTCGATGTTGCTCGGGAGCTTCTCGACGGGCACGCCGAGATCCTTGCGGATGTGCTCGTTGATGCGGCCGTTCGCCTGGTGCGCCAGGAACACGTCGATGTCGTCGATCGTGACGCCCTGGGAGGCACAGAGCTCCCGCGCGGTCGCCGGGAGCTTGGTCACCGCGAACTTGAAGAGCTCGCGGCCGTCCATGCGGGGGATGTGCGCGTCGTCCTCGAACGATCCCTGCTTCCAGTAGGGGCGCGAGCGGAAGCCGCCGCCCGGAACGAAGAGGAGCTCCGCGAAACGCCCGTCGGAGCAGATCTTGTTGGCGCGAAGCCCCGCGTCCCGGTCGGTCGCGCGGAGCACGAGCGCGCCGGACCCGTCCCCGAACAGGACCGCGAGGTTCCGGTGGCGGTCGGCGCGCTCCCGCGCTTCCGGCGTCGCGGACCTGCCGTTCTTCGGATCGAGCGCTCCCCAGTCCTCCCAGGGCATGAAGCCGGCGTGCGCCTCCGCGCCCACGAACAGGACGGTCTTCGCGGCCCCGGTCTGGATGAGCCCGTCGACCGTCTGGAGGCCGAACAGCATGGCGGCGCACTGCTGCCGGATGTCGAGCGCCGGAACGCCGGGAATCCCCAGCTTGGCGCCGAGCAGCGCCCCCGAGCCGGGGAAGATGTAGTCCGGCGTCATCGTGGCAAAGAGGATGTAGTCGATCTCCGACGGTGAAATGCGGGCGGACTCGATGGCGCGCTTCGCCGCCTCGCACGCCAGGTCGCTCACCCCCACACCGTCCGGCGCGTAATGCCGCTGGCGGATGCCGGAGCGCTGGTAGATCCACTCGTCGGAGGTGGTGATTACCCGCGCGAGGTCGTCGTTGGTGACAGGTTCGCCGGGCACGTAGTGCCCCGTCCCGATGATCTCAAATCCCATCTTTGCCACCGGGATGCCTTACTCGAAGCGCACGCCCGCGGCGACGGGGATCCGCACCGGAGCACGCGCGAAACGGGCGACGCCGCGGCGCGGCGAACGGCCGGCGGAACGCGCTCGCGCCCGCGTTCCTGACCTCGCCGGCGCGGTGCGGCCTGCTTGACGGCCGCCGGCGCTCCGGGTAGCCTGGCGCCCTTCTCGGCGGCGGGGTGCGTGTGCCAGCCGCGGCGTACGCCGGCTGCCCGCTGGGCCGCCGAGGCGCCGCGCTCAGCGCCGTCGGCGCGCGGCCCAGCTACAGATGGGGCAACTCGCCAGGTCGTGGCGCAGCGCCGGGCAGTGCTCGCGACCGAAGTAGATGAGCTGCAGGTGGAGCTTGTTCCACTGCTCCGGGGGGAACGTGCGCTTGAGGTCGCGCTCCGTCTCGACCACGTTCTTTCCGGACGACAGCCCCCAGCGGAACGCGAGCCGGTGAATGTGGGTGTCGACAGGGAAGGCGGGGTGGCCGAAGGCCTGGGCCATGACCACCGAGGCCGTCTTGTGGCCGACCCCCGGCAGAGCCTCCAGGGCCTCGAACGAGGCGGGGACCACGCCGCCGTGCTCGCGCGCGATCCGCTCGCTCAGCGCCTTCAGGTTCTTCGCCTTGGTGGGCGCGAGCCCGACCGTCCGGATGAGCCGGGCGATCTCCTCGACGGGCACCTCCGCCATCTCCGCGGGCGTCCGGGCGCGCGCGAGGAGCGCCGGCGTCACCGCGTTGACCATCTTGTCCGTCGTCTGGGCGCTGAGCATCACCGCGACGAGCAGCGAATACGGATCCTCGTGGACGAGCGGAATGGCGGGCTGCGGGTACAATCGATCGAGGACCTCGCCGATCCTCGCGGCTTTGTCGGCGCGCTTCACGGCGTGTCAGGGCAGCTCGTAGAACGAGAGGAGATCACCGAACTCCTCGTCGGAGAGGACCTCGAGAGAGAAAGGCGGCATCTGCCCGCCGTACCCGAGGAACCCGCCGTGCCGGACCTTCTCGACGAAGACCAGCAGCCGGTCGGCCTCCGTGTACTCGCCGAGCGGGTGCTCGTCGAGCGTCTGGTCTGGCAGCGCCGGAGCGCGCTCGACGAGCCTCCCCTCCCCCGAGTGAGCGCGGCCGTGACACGAGGCGCAGGCGCGCTCGTGGATGAGCGCGCCCTTCTTCGGGTCCCCGGGCGGCGGCTGGCCCAGCGCGAAGACCGGCGTGAAGGGGGCGGCCTCGGCCGCCGCGCCGTCGCCGGGCAGCGACTCCAGGTAGGCGTACATGGCCTGGGCGGCCTCGTCGTCGGCCGTCCAGGGCAGGTCCTTCGTCATGAAGTAATAGAGGCAATGGTTGATCGCGGCGAGGAGATCGACCTCCTGCCCGCCCCAGTAATGCGGGCGATTCACCGCGCCGGCGAGCGGGGCGCCGGGGAGCATGGCGTCCCCCGCGTCGCCGGGGATGGCTTCATGACAGGTCGCGCAGGAATAGCGGTTGAAGCTCGTCTCCGCGATGGACGGGTCGCGGAAGAGCGCCGCGCCGTGCTCGACGGCGGTCGCGTCGACGATCTTCGTCTCGGGATCGCCCGGACATCCGCAGACGCCGCCGACGAGCGCCGCGCAGGCGAGCGCGGCCGCGAGGCCTCCGGGCGCCCTCACGGCGCCTCCGCCGCGACGCGCGCGAACGCGTCGGGATAGAGGCCCACCTGGGTGTCGCTGCGCGTCTCCAGCGTCTCCGGGTCGAGCCGGAGCACCCGGCCGGGGGTGGTGGTCTGATCTCCCTCGCAGACGACGAAGAGCCCGTTCTCCTCGTCGAGGTCCGCGAGGTGCGGCCTGAAGCATTCCCCGGAGAGCTGCCGGGAGATGGCGTCGCTGTGCTCCGGGTCCACGCCGACCAGCGAGATCGCGTCGGGCACCTGCGTCGGCACGTAGATGCGGCTCCCGTCGGGGGTCCACGCGACGAAGTAGGGCGCGCCGAAGAAGGGCATCGTCAGGGAATCGTCGAACGTCTCCGACGCGACATCGAAGAAGCGCACGTCCCTGCTCTTCGTGTTGCTCACGGCGATGGTCTTCTGATCGGGCGACATCGCGGCGGCGTAAGGCCCGTAGGACGGGTCGGGGCTGCGGGACGGGCTCGGCCCCACGGGCACGCGCTTCACCTCGGCGGTGGGGTCCGTCAGGTCGACGATCGCGAGGACGTCCTCGCTATAGCAAGCGACGTAGGCGCGCGCGGCGTCAGGGCGCGAGAGGACGATCCCGTGGGCGGCCCTGCAGACAGGGATGAGCACCGGCTCGGCAGACCCCGAGAGGAGGATCTTCTGGGGATCGATCACCGCGAGAGACGAGCGCTGCGCCTCGATGTCGCCGGGGTTGTCGAGCACGCGCTTGAGATCGAAATGAGAGACGACGAGGCGGCTGCCGTCCTCGGAGATCACGAGATCACCCGGGTTGGCCTCGACGCGCACCTGCCCGAGGACGCGCATGTCGTCGAGCGCGAGCTTCTGGACATAGCCTGACATCACGCTCCCGCCGTGGGTCGCGTGGGGGCCGATCGTGCCCGCGAGGGAAGGATACGAGAGCGCGACATAGACGGCGTCCCCCGAAGGGTCCACGGCAACGTGATGCGGCCCGTCGATCGTCACGGGATCGCGGCCCACGGGGTGAACGCCGAACCGCTCTCCCGTCGCGAGCGAGACGAGGGAGATCGTGTCAGAGAGGCTATCGCTCACCACCCCCATTCCCCCCTCGGGGACCTCGATCCTGGGGCGCCGGTTCGGATAGGCGTCCCCCTCGTACGCATCATAATGGGTCTCGATGATGGGATCGGGCTCGCCGCAGCTCGCCAGCGTCGCCGCCGCGAGCGCGCAGCCCAGGAATCGCGAAAGGACCATGGATGACCTCGAGAGGGAGCCCGGAGCCCCGACGCGCCGCATCCTAGCAGCCGCCGGCGCGAGGGCCGCGACATCGCCCTACCATGGCTCAGCTCGCTCGTGCGCATCCGCATGACGCCCTGCGACGTCCTGCCGCATGACGTGAGATGCACCACGCCCGATCGGGACACGCCTCGTGCCCTCGATCGACGCCCGCTGTCGACAACGCTCTTACCGCCAGGATGAACATTTCTCGATCAGGTTGATCGGGCGCTGTCGTGTTGTCATGTAAGGAAGCGATGAGCCAGACACGAGCTGTGGGCACCGGCGCGGCAGAGCACGGCAGGCCGCTCGCCCCGCGCGCGCGCCGGGGCCGCCCCGCGGTGTTCTTCTTCCTTGCGCTCGCGCTCGCGGCCTGCGCGTCGGAGGAGTCCGTCGCGCCCGTGCCCCTCCCTGCGCCGGAGCCGCTGCCGGCGCTCCGCGGCGCGCCGCCGCTGACGACCGATCGCACCTTGATGCCGCGCGCCGCGGTGCTCGATCCGCCGGAGAGGAACCCCGCGGTGCCGGCGGTGATCGAGGCGCTGCTCGCGGAGGGCTACGGCGAGGTCGAGGTCGGGCCGGGGCAGCCGCTCGCGCCGGCCACGCTCGACGACGCCGTGCCGCCGCCGCAGGGCCCGCGGCCGAAGCTCCTCACGCGCTTCGTCCACCTCGCCGACACCCAGCTCGCCGACGACGAGTCGCCCGCCCGGCTCGCGATCTTCGACGGGCCCGGCCCCTTCGCGTCGGCGTTCCGCCCGCAGGAAGGGCACGAGTGCCGGATCCTCAACGCCGCCGTCCGCACGATCAACGCGCTCCACCGGAGCACGCCGATCGACTTCGTCCTGCTCGGCGGCGACAACGCCGACAGCGCGCAGACGAACGAGATCTCGTGGTTCACGGCCATCCTCGACGGCGCCGAGCGCGTCGAGTGCGACTCGGGCGCCGACGACGATCCGGTGCAGGGCCCGGACAACGATCCCAAGGACCCGTTCTTCGCCGAGGGGCTGCTCGTGCCGTGGCGCTGGGTGACCGGCAACCACGACATCCTGCACCAGGGGAACTTCCCGGTGGACACCCGCGCCGAGCTCGCGATCGGGAGCACGTCGGACGGCGGGACGCGCGACTGGTCGCTCCCCGGCGGCCCGGTGGTCACCGGCGAGGTCATCCCCGACCCGCAGAGGGCCTTCCTGAGCCGGCCCGCCCTGCTCGATCGGCTCGCGGCGTCCGGCGACGGGCACGGGATCGGGCCGGACACGCGCGCGTACGGCAAGGCGTTCTACGAGTTCGACGTGGAGGACACCCCCCTGCGCGTCGTCGTGCTCGACACGGCCGCCGAGACCGGCGGGCCGGGCGGCGTGATCGTCCAGGACGACGTCGATCGGTTCATCCGACCGGCGCTCGACCGAGCGCAGCACGACGGCAGGTGGGTCATCCTCGCCTCCCACCATGCGTCGCGCCTGCTCGGCGACGGCTCGTTCGCGGGCACAGGCGCGCCCACCGTGCCTGGCGCGCTCACCCCCGACGCATGGCAGGCGTTCGTGGGCGGCTACGACAACGTGCTGCTCCACCTCGCCGGCCACACGCACGTGCACCGCGTCACGGAGGTGAGGCCGGGCGGCGGGCACGCCTACTGGGAGGTCGAGACCTCCGCGCTCTCCGACTACCCGCACCAGGTCCGCGTGATCGAGATCTGGGACGAGGACAACGGCTTCCTCGCCATCCGCGGCGTCGCCCTCGACTACGCCGTCGACGACGACCCTGTCGCCGCCGAGGGACGCCGTCGCGCCGTCGTGGACGTAACCTCCGGCTTCGGCCGCGACGGCAGCGGCGATCCCTCATGGCGCAACGTCGAGCTCTCGATCGAGCGGCCGGACTGACGGCGAGCCGCGCGCGGCGCTGACAGCGAGCGCACGTCGAGGCCGCGCGCCTCACGCTGGGCGACGCCCGCCGCGGCTCATCCCCGGTCGCGCAGCGGCACCGTCTCCTTCAGCTCGATCGACAGCGGCGGGTCGCTTCCCCGGCGGAGGGCGACGGCCATCGTGTGGCGCGCCGACGGCCGGTAGAGCGCGAACTGCCAGGCCGCGCGGTCGTCGTCGAGCCGCGGATCGAACGAGATGCCGATCGTCGGGCCGTCGTCCAGGTGGAACGAGAAGCGGTCGAGCGGGATCGCGAGCCCCATCCCGCGCGCCTTGATGTACGACTCCTTGAGCGTCCAGTACTCGAAGAAGCGCGCCCGCTGCCGCTCCGGCGGCTGCGCGCGCAGCGCGCGCACCTCGGCGGGCGAGAAGAACCGGTCGGCGATCTCCGTCGCGCTGCTCGCGCGCTCGGTGTCCTCGACGTCGACCCCCACGTCACGGTCCAGCGCCACCAGGCAGGCGATGAGCCCCTGCGTGTTCGACAGGTTGAACCGGAGCGGCGGCACGCCCGGCGGGCCCGCGATCGCGGGCCGGCCAAATTCGTTCCGGACGAACGTCCACGCCTCGGGCGCGACGTCCGCGTACTTCGAGAGGACCGTGCGCACGAGCGCCCGCGTCAGCAGGTACTCGTGCCGGTTGTCGGCGAACAGGAAGCGCGCCTGCTGGGTCGCCTCGTCCGGCGCCATCAGCCGGTGGTACGCCGCGAGCAGGGCCTCGTCGCGGACCGCGTCGGAGAAGACGTACCAGAGGTGCGCGACGCCAGGACCGATCTCGAGCATCTACGCCCCCGGCTGCGCCGCGGCCGCCGGCCCCGGCAGGATCTCCCTCAGGCAACTGTCGGCGGTGCGGTCGATGGGGCGCTGGCGCGGATAACCAAACGATACCTCCTCGAAACGAACACCATCGATCCAGTCGGTGCGCGGGATGTGGAGGTGGCCCGACACGACCACGCGCGCGCGGAACCTCGTGTGCCAATCGTGCGTGCGCCGCGTCCCGCACCAGATCGAGAAGCGCGGGATGTGCCGCAAGCGCACGAGCTCCTCCCGCAGCGGGAAGTGGTTGATGAGCACCGTGGGGCGCCCTCCGATCGCGGCGAGTCGAGCCTCCGTCTGCGCGAGGCGTGCCCGGCACCACGCCGGCCGGCTCTCGTACGGGGCCGGGTCGAGCAGCTCCTCGTCCCTGCAGAGGATGCCGCTCTCCACCGCCCACGCCACCGCGTCGCGCTCGGGCACGTCGGCCGGCCGGAAGCTGTAGTCATAGAGCAGGAACATCGGCGCGAGGACGTGCGGCCCGCCCTCGCCGTCCCAAACCACGTAGGGGTCCTCCGGCGTAATCACGCCGCGGCTCCGGCACAGCTCGACCAGCCGATCGTACCGAGCCTGCCCGCGCGGCCCGCCGCGCTCACTCGGCATCGTATAGAGCTCGTGGTTGCCCGGCGTCCACACGAGCTGCTTGAACCGCGGGCCCAGCGTGTCGAGCACGTAGAGCAGGTGCTGCTCCGTCTCCCCGAGGTCCCCAGCGAGGATGAGCCAGTCGTTCGGCCGCGGCGTGACGCGCTCGATGGCCCACCGGTTCTCCGCATAGCCGACGTGGAGATCACTGAGTGCGAAGAGCTTCATCCTAATGACACGTCGCCGGCGGCCGGGCCAGCAGGCCGGCCAGCCCCACCCACAGACCACGGGCGACGACGGGCGTCCACTGCCGAGCGCCGCCGCCCTCCCCCCATCCGGCCCCGGAGAGGCGGACCGCGCCCCCCGAGCCACGCTCAATTTTACGCCCGATTTACGCCTGATTCCTCCGGAGCTGGCGCGGCGCATTAACTAGGGCTCCAATCCTTGTGCCACCTGTGCTACGCGCGTGTGAAGTCAGCACCATGCCTCTGCCCCAACGACAAGGTCTTTACGATCCGGCTTTCGAACACGACGCATGCGGTCTCGGATTCGTCGCCACGCTCCGCCGTGAAGCGACGCACGAGGTCGTTCGCCAAGCGCTCGAGATCCTCGAAAATCTAACCCATCGCGGCGCCGCTGGCTGCGACCCCTGCACCGGCGACGGCGCGGGCGTCCTCCTCCAGATCCCGCACGAGCTGTTCGCCGCGTCTCTCGCGGCCCTGGGCATCGCGCTGCCTGCACCCGGCGACTACGCGGTCGCGACGGTGTTCTTCTCGCAGAGCCCGGCCCGCCGCCGCCAGTGCGAGGCGATCCTCGAGGCCGCCGTCGTGCACCACGGCCAGCGCGTCCTCGGCTGGCGCGATGTCCCCATCGACGACGCGGCGATCGGCCCGGTCGCGCGCGACTCGCGCCCCGCGATCCGCCAGCTCTTCATCGGCAGGGTCGCGCCTCGCCAGTCCTTCGAGCAGGTCCTCTATGCGATCCGCAAGCGCGCGGGCCGCACGGCGCACGCCGACGACTTCTACATCGCCTCCTGCTCGTCGCGCACGGTCGTCTACAAGGGCCTGATGCTCGCGGAGCAGGTCTCGGCGTTCTACCCCGACCTCTCCGACAAGCGCACCGTGTCGCGGCTCGCGATGGTGCACTCGCGCTTCTCCACGAACACCTTCCCCACGTGGGAGCGCGCGCACCCGTACCGGGTCATCGCGCACAACGGCGAGATCAACACCGTCCGCGGCAACACCGCGTGGATGAGCGCCCGCGAGGCGCTGCTCAAGAGCGATGTGTTCGCGAACGCGATCGAGGACTTCAAGCCGATCATCCGCCCCGGCGGGTCCGACTCGGCCGCGCTCGACAACGTCGTCGACTTCCTGCTCGCGAGCGGCCGGTCGCTCCCGCACGTGATGATGATGCTCGTGCCCGAGGCCTGGGCGCTCGACCCGGACATGTCGGCCGAGAAGAAGGCCTTCTACGAGTACCACGGCTGCCTGATCGAGCCCTGGGACGGCCCCGCGGCGCTGTGCTTCACCGACGGGCGGCTGATCGGCGCGACGCTCGACCGCAACGGGCTGCGCCCCGCGAAGTACGTCGTGACGAGCGACGGGCTCGTCGTGCTCGCGAGCGAGTTCGGCGTGCTCGACATCGAGCCGGCGCGCGTCATCCAGAAGGGGCGCCTCCAGCCGGGCAAGATGTTCCTCGTCGACACGAGCGAGGGCCGCGTCGTCAGCGACGACGAGATCAAGCGCCGCGTCGCGACGCAGAAGCCGTACGCGGCGTGGGTCGCCGAGAACAAGATCGACCTGCGCGCCCTCGAGGACGTGCCGAGCCTCTACACCGTCCCGCACGCGGAGCTCCGGACCCTGCAGCAGGCCTTCGGCTACACCGAGGAGGACCTGCGGATGATCCTCGCGTCCATGGCCACGCTCGGCGAGGAGCCGGTGGGGTCGATGGGCATCGACATCCCGCTCGCCGTCCTCTCCGAGAAGCCCCAGCTCCTCTTCCGCTACTTCAAGCAGCTCTTCGCCCAGGTCACGAACCCGCCGGTCGACCCGCTCCGCGAGGAGATCGTGATGTCGCTCGTGAGCTGCGTCGGCGGCGAGGGCAACCTCCTCGAGGAGACGCCCCGCCAGTGCCGGATGCTCGAGCTGCCGCACCCGATCCTCACCCAGGACGATCTGTCCAAGCTGCGCAAGAACGTCTTCCCCGACTTCCGGGCGGCGACCCTGCCGATGTACTTCCCGGTCGACGGTGACCCGGAGGACAACCTGCGCACCGCGCTCGCGAAGCTGTGCAAGGACGCGAGCCGCGCGATCGCCGACGGCGCGAGCATCCTCATCCTCAGCGACCGCGGCATCGACGAGACGCTCGCCCCGATCCCGAGCCTGCTCGCGATGGGCGCCGTGCACCACCACCTCATCAACGAGGGGACGCGCACGCGCGCCGGCATCATCGTGGAGACCGGCGAGGCGCGCGAGGTCGGTCACATGGCGCTGCTCATCGGCTACGGCGCGGGCGCGGTGAACCCGTACATGGCGTTCGAGTCGATCGCGGCGATGTGCCGCGACAAGACCCTCGGCGACCTCTCGCCGTCCGCGGCGAGCTCGCGGTACGTGAAGGCGCTCAAGAAGGGCATCCTCAAGATCATGTCGAAGATGGGGATCAGCGCGCTCTCCAGCTACCAGGGCGCGCAGATCTTCGAGGCGATCGGCATCGATCAGCTCGTCATCGACGCGTACTTCACCGGCACGGCGTCGCGCGTCCGCGGCGTCGGGCTGCGCGAGATCGCCGAGGAGACCCTCGCGCGCCACCAGGCGGCGTACGGCGAGCGGGCGCGCGCGCACCTCGACGTCGGCGGCCACCACCACTTCCGCGTGTTCGGCGAGCGGCACCTCTGGACGCCGCAGTCGATCTCGACGCTCCAGCGGGCGGTCCGCCTCAACGACGCGAAGAGCTACGGCGAGTACGCGGCGGTCATCAACGAGCAGCAGGAGCACCCGATGTCGCTCCGCGGCCTGTGGGACTTCAGGCCCGCGGGCCCGCCGGTGCCGATCGAGGAGGTCGAGCCCGCCGCCTCGCTGGTCAAGCGCTTCGCCACCGGCGCGATGTCCTTCGGGAGCATCTCGGCGGAGGCGCACGAGACGCTCGCCGTCGCGATGAACCGCATCGGCGCGCGGTCGAACACGGGCGAGGGCGGCGAGGACCCGTCGCGCTTCATCCGGCTCTCGAACGGCGACTCCAAGCGGAGCTCGGTGAAGCAGGTCGCCTCGGGGCGGTTCGGCGTCACCGCCGAGTACCTCGTCAACGCCGACGAGCTGCAGATCAAGATGGCGCAGGGGGCCAAGCCCGGCGAGGGCGGCCAGCTCCCCGGCCACAAGGTCGACGCGGTGATCGCGAAGGTGCGCCACTCCACGCCCGGCGTGACGCTGATCTCGCCGCCGCCGCACCACGACATCTACTCGATCGAGGACCTCGCGCAGCTCATCTTCGACCTGAAGAACATCAACTCGAAGGCGCGCATCAGCGTGAAGCTCGTCGCCGAGGCCGGCGTCGGCACCATCGCCGCGGGCGTCGTCAAGGCGCACGCCGACGTCGTGCTGATCAGCGGCGACTCGGGCGGCACCGGCGCCTCCCCGCTCACGTCGATCCACCACGCGGGCGTGCCGTGGGAGCTCGGGCTGGCCGAGGCGCACCAGGTGCTCGTGATGAACGGGCTCCGCGGCCGCGCCATCGTGCAGACCGACGGCAAGCTGATGACCGGCCGGGACGTGGCGTTCGCCGCCCTGCTCGGCGCCGAGGAGTTCGGCTTCTCCACGGCGCCGCTCGTCGCGGCGGGCTGCATCATGATGCGCAAGTGCCACCTCAACACCTGCCCGGTCGGCATCGCCACGCAGGACCCGGAGCTCCGCAAGAAGTTCACGGGTGCGCCGGAGCACGTCATCAACTTCTTCTTCTACGTGGCGGAGGAGCTCCGGCAGATCATGGCGAGCCTGGGCTTCCGCACGCTGACCGAGATGGTCGGGCGCTCCGACTGCATCGTGCAGCGGCGCACCGGGCTCCACGCGAAGGCGAGGAAGATCGACTGCTCCGAGGTGCTCTACCGCCCGAAGGAGGCGCTCACGAGCCCGACCCACTGCGTCGAGCTGCAGGATCACAAGATCGATCGGGTGCTCGATCTCAAGCTGATCGAGCAGGCGCGCGCGACCATCGACGGCGGCCCGCCGGTCGTCATCGAGACCCGCGTGCGGAACTCGGATCGGACGCTCGGCGCCATGCTGAGCGGCGAGATCGCGCGCCGCCACGGCGGCGCCGGGCTGCCCGAGGACAGCATCGTCGTGAAGTGCGCCGGCAGCGCCGGCCAGAGCTTCGGCGCCTTCGCCTCGCGCGGCATGACGATCGAGCTCGAGGGCGACGCGAACGACTACGTCGGCAAGGGCCTCTCGGGCGGCGTGGTGGCGGTGCGCCCGCCGCGCGAGGCGCCGTTCAAGGCGGACGATCAGGTCATCGTCGGCAACGTCGTGCTCTACGGCGCGACGGGCGGCCGCGCGTTCTTCAACGGCCGCGCCGGCGAGCGCTTCGCGGTCCGGAACAGCGGGGCCACCACCGTCGTCGAGGGCGTGGGCGACCACGGCTGCGAGTACATGACGGGCGGCACCGTGATCATCCTCGGCACCACCGGCCGCAACTTCGGCGCCGGCATGAGCGGCGGGCTCGCCTACGTCTTCGACGAGGACGCGCTGTTCGAGGCGCGCTGCAACAAGGAGATGGTGGCGCTCGAGACGATGACCGCGGCCGACGCCGAGTCGGTGCGGGCGCTGCTCGAGGAGCACGTGCGGCGGACGGGCAGCCGCAAGGCGACCGAGCTGCTCGACTCCTGGCAGGCCGTCCTGCCGAAGTTCGTGAAGGTCGTCCCGAGCGAGTACCGGCGCGCCCTCGAGGCCGCTTCCGCGCCCGCGACCAACGGGGCGGACGCGACCAGCGGGATCGTGTCGCTCCTTTCACCCTCCACCCCCTACGTTTCCACTGGACGTTACATCCCCGCCAACGCGGGTCCCGCGAGCACGGGAGAGAGGTCGGCCGCCCATGGGTAAGGTACGAGGCTTCCTCGAGATCCAGCGGGTCGACATCAAGAAGCGGCCCGTCTCCGAGCGTTTGAACGACTGGCAGGAGTTCGAGCTCCCGATCCCTGACACCGAGCTGCGCGATCAGGCAGCGCGGTGCATGGACTGCGGCATCCCGTTCTGTCACGACGGCTGCCCGCTCGGGAACCTGATCCCCGACTGGAACGATCACATGTTCCGCGAGCGCCTCCCCGAGGCGATCGCGGCGCTCGACGCGACGAACAACTTCCCCGAGTTCACCGGGCGCGTGTGCCCGGCGCCGTGCGAGGCGGCGTGCGTGCTGAACATCGAGGGCACGCCGGTCACGATCAAGAACGTCGAGCGCGGCGTCGCCGATCGCGCGTTCGAGCGGAACCTGATCGTGCCGGTCGTCGCGAAGCAGCGCACGGGCAAGAAGGTCGCGGTGATCGGGTCGGGGCCCGCCGGCCTCGCGGCCGCGCAGCAGCTCGCGCGCAAGGGGCACGACGTGACCCTGTTCGAGCGCGACGACCGCATCGGCGGCCTGCTCCGGTACGGCATCCCCGACTTCAAGATGGAGAAGCACCTCATCGACCGGCGCATGGAGCAGATGCAGGCCGAGGGGGTGACCTTCCGCACAGGCGTGAACTGCGGGGTCGACATCACCGGCGACGCGCTGCGCGAGCAGTACGAGGCCATCGTGCTCTGCGGCGGGGCGCGCCGGCCGCGCGACCTGCCGGTGCCGGGCCGGGAGCTGAAGGGCGTCCATTTCGCGATGGATTTCCTGACCCAGCAGAACAAGCGGGTCGCCGGCGACGTGATCCCCGACAGCGAGGCGATCCTCGCGACGGGCAAGCGCGTGGTCGTCATCGGCGGCGGCGACACCGGCTCGGACTGCCTCGGCACGAGCCACCGCCACCGCGCCGCGCACGTCACGCAGCTCGAGCTCCTGCCGCGCCCGCCGGAGCAGCGCTCCCTGACGAACCCGTGGCCGGCATGGCCGCTCATCCTCCGCACGTCGTCCTCGCACGAGGAGGGCGGCGAGCGGGACTGGTCGGTGTCGACGACGGCGTTCCTCGGGGACGAGCGCGGGCACGTCCGCGCGCTCAAGGCGACGCGGGTGAGCCTGGAGGGCGGGAGGTTCGTGCCCGTCCCGGGGAGCGACTTCGAGATCCCGTGCGAGCTCGTCCTGCTCGCGATGGGCTTCGTCGGCTCCGAGCGGGAGGGCCTGATCGAGCAGCTCGGCGTGGAGATGGACCAGCGCGGCAACGTGAAGGCCCCGGGCGGGCGCACGAGCGTGGAGGGCATCTTCGCCGCGGGCGACATGTCGCGCGGCCAGAGCCTCGTCGTCTGGGCGATCGCGGAGGGGCGCAAGGCCGCGGAGGCGGTCGACGCGTACCTGATGCAACCGGCGAGGCGCCGGCTGGCGCTGGCGGCGAGCTAGAGCCCGCCCGTGCGCGCGCTGGTCTGGGACG
Source organism: Sorangium sp. So ce406 (assembly GCF_051474675.1). Lineage (NCBI taxonomy): Bacteria > Pseudomonadati > Myxococcota > Polyangiales > Polyangiaceae > Sorangium > Sorangium sp. So ce406. The sequence goes on from NZ_CP150340.1 coordinate 7,288,291, forward strand.
GCACGATCGCGCGCGTCGTCGACCGCGAGCCCCCCTCGACCACGGCCGGCATGGCCGTGGTCGAGGTGCGGTGCGCGGGCATCTGCAACACGGATCTCGAGATTGTCCGGGGGTACATGGGCTTCCGGGGCACGCTCGGGCACGAGTTCGTCGGCGACGTCGTGGACGGGCCTGCCGCGTGGCGGGGTCGCCGCGTGGTGGGGGAGATCAACTTCGCCTGCGGCCGCTGCGGCACCTGCGCGCGCGGGCTGGGGCGGCACTGCCCGGCGCGCACGGTGATGGGCATCGTCGGCGCGGACGGCGCGCTGGCGGAGCGCGTCGCGGTGCCCGTCGCGAACCTCCACGCGGTCGACGACCGCGTGGACGACGAGGAGGCGGTGTTCACGGAGCCGCTCGCGGCGGCGTTCGCGATCCTGGAGCAGGTGCGCGTGGCGCCGGGCACGTCGGCGCTCGTGTTCGGCGACGGCAAGCTCGGCCTGCTGATCGCGCAGGTGCTGCAGCAAGCGGGCGCCCGCGTCCTCGCGGTCGGCAAGCATGAGGAGAAGCTCGCCTTGCTGCGCGCGCGGGGCGTCGCGACCGAGATCCTTCGCCCCGAGGCCACGGGCGAGGCAGACGCCGGCGCCGCGTCTCGCCAGGGCGCGTGGGCAGGCGAGCCGGCCGAGCTCGTGGTCGAGGCCACGGGCACGGCCGAGGGGTTCGCGAGGGCGGTCCGCGCGACCCGGCCGCGCGGCACGCTCGTGCTGAAGAGCACGGTGGCCGGGCTCTCCAGCGTCCACCTCGCCGAGCTCGTCGTGCATGAGATCACGGTCGTCGGGTCTCGCTGCGGGCTGTTCGAGCCGGCGCTGCGCGCCCTCGAGGACCGCAGCATCGACGTCCGCTCCCTTGTGTCTGCCCGGCTCCCGCTCGAACGCGCCGCGGAGGCGCTGCAGGCCGCGGCGGCGCCAGGCGCCCTCAAGGTGCTCGTCACGCGCTGAGCTCGGGCCGCGCTCTCCGGCAACCTAAACCTGGGCAGGGCGGCCAGCGCGGCGCGTCCTTCGCCCTGGGCGAGGTCGGCTGTCGCTCGACGTCGCCCCCCGTGTTCTTCACCTCATCGACCGCCACATCTTCTTCATTTCTATCCTCCCGTAGGAGCACCCGCCTCATGTGCTCGCCCGCTCGCTCTGGCGCCACCACGCATGAGTTCCGTGCAGCACGGCAGCGCCCTCTCATGCACGCCATGCATCCACGACGTGCGTCCGCACAACGACGGAGTTGCCCAGCGCCCAGGGGAACGGACGCCGCCACAGATCGCTGGCTGCGACGTCGCGACATGAAACAATCGAACCAGACGCAGAGAACCTCCGTGTCTTTCGTGACGAAATTCTCCGGCAGCCGTAAGTCCTGTGAGCCGCCCCGAGCAGCCGTGAGGAGCCGCAGGCCTCTCCCGCAAGGCGCCTGCTCGGCTCTGCGCGCCGGATGCGGGAGGCCCCCCGGCGCGCGCCGCAGGAGAATTTCACGCAGCCAACAGGAATAGATCCTGGTAGGAGTCGCACGTTGCGGCAGGGATCAGGAGCAGCGATGAGCGCCAAGGACAGCCCACACCACCACGGCCGTCGAGCGGACGATCTGCGCGAGGCCCGGCAAGCAAGGGAGAGCTGGGAGCAGCAGAAGCTACGGGAGTTCGGCCTCGATGACGGCGAGGGCGATGCGTCGATGTTCTGTCTCCATTGCCGTCGTGAGATGCTGGAGCGGCTCGCGCGAGCGCAGGCGCGCGGCTCTGTGCTCTTCGATATGGTCAGGCTTCATGGCCTGAGCCCGCTCCCTCCGCGCGACGTCGAGCCCGAGGGCCTCGTCGGTCGCACGCCGGAGCTCCTGCCGGGCGCAGGCGCCATGCTCTCGCGCAGGCGCCGCGCCTCGTGGCTCGTCCTTGCGGCCGTCGCGATCGGCGCGCTGATGCTCTGGGCGGCGCTCGCAATCCTGAGGCCTTGAGGGCCAGCGCCGCACGCGTCGCCCGCGTTTCCCGGCAGGGGAGCGCTCAGCCGGCCCGGCGGAACAGCCCGGAGATGAACCGCGAAGGCGGCGGGACCTGCCGCGGCCGCCACGCCGACGCGGCCACGATGGACACCCCGTTGCGCATGAGCAGGATCGCCGGCTCGTCCGCCCGGACATCGAACCCCTGGTTCAGGCGGAGCCCTCCGCGCACCAGCGGCTCGTGCGGCGAGACGCGCAGCGGCTCGAAGCCGTTCATGCGGAGGCGGCGCTGCCAGGCGCCCCGGCGCTCGTGCCGCTCGACCCGCGCCCCCCCCTCCCCCACCACCACGTTCATCACCTCCTGCCCGAAGAAGACCTGCTCGATGGTCTCGCGCGCGGCGATATGCGGCGGGAGCAGCGCCTCGAGCGCCTGGAATACCGCATAGTAATGGCCGATCGCCTCGGACAGCCGCGGGAGGAACTGGAGCGCGTTGTGCTCCACGTCCGGCTCGACCAGCGTCAGCACGCGCGGCGACAGCGCGCGGATCCTGGTGAGAATGGTGTCGCGGTTCGCGGTGGGGTGCACCGACGCGTCGGGCACGTGGTGCAATGCGAAGGCGGCATTCACGGCGATCGGCGCCGCGGAGCGCGCCGCGATACGGGCCCAGTCGACGCGCTCCACCGAGGAAGCGACGCCGTGGAACTCGAAGGGGACGTTCAGCCGCTCCGCCCAGCCCCCGATGAACGCCCCCGCCCAGCGCAGCCGCTGCTCGGGATCAGGGCCCCGGCACGGCAGGTCGATCCCGGTGAGGCGGACCCGCGGCGGGCCGCCAGGCCGCGAAGCCAGCCGATGTAGCAGGAATGGCCACTGCGTCCCGCCACCGACGCCGATGTCGATGACATGGACCTCATCCTCCCCCTGGAACGCCTCGACGATGGCCGCGTTGGCGCTGAGGTAGCCGAACCGGATGAGCGGCGTCGCGTGCACGAGGAGCTGAAACGCCGCGAGCATGTCCCGCGGACCGGCGCTGCGAAGGTACAGGTTGCCATCGCCGGAGCGATCTCCGTCCAGGCGGGCGAGCAGCGCCCGGCCGAACACACCCGAGATGCGCTCCGAGGCATCCCCCGTATCGGGCTCTGCCCGCAGGATGCCCTCCACGAGGGCCCGCGCGCGCTCGCGATCTCCCGCGTCGATCGCCTCACCCGCCGCCAGGAGGCGGCTCAGGAACGGCCGACGTCGGGAGTGCGTCTGCCGGGTTCCCGAGCTCGGCTGCTGCCCTGCCCCAGGTCCCGAGGCGGCGCCGCTCGCGGGCCCCTCGATGTGCGCTCCCAGGCCGACAGGCGCCTCTTCGGACGATGCGTATCTACGGATCGCGGTCATGGTGTCCAGGGCTGTTCAGCCAGGAGGCCCACCGTCCTGGCTGGGCTCTCCGCGATCTGCCGATTTCAAGCGCGAACGCATGAGGTCGACCACCTCGCAGGAGCCGGGGGTTTCAATGTTCGCTGACGTCGCTGCGGGAGAGCCCGACGGCGAGCAGGGGAGCAGGCGCTCCGCTGCAGAGCGCACGCGGCGAGGCCGCGAGGCGCGGCGCCCGCCCATGACGCGATCGGATGAAGCTCGCACGAGGGCCCGACAAGCAACTCCCTGTACCTGTTCATCGATGAAGCCGCCCGCTTGGTCAAGCCCAAGATGGTCATGTTGCGTGGCGCTGCCTTCCTCGTGTCCCTCGCGCCAGGCGAGCCTCCTGGCGGCAGACGTAGGCGCTCGTGGGCGTCCGACGAGGGCGCCGCGGCCCCGCGGCAGGTGGATATCCCCCGCCGCGCGACACGCGCGGTCTCGAGCACGCAGGCCGCGCGTGTCGCGCGCGCCGACTCGAACGCACCGGCCGCGCGACGCGCGCGTGGACTCGAACACACGGACCGAGCGCGAGGCGCAGCATACCGGGCACATCACCGCAGCTCTCTTGATGGCGCGTCGCGATGGCGCACCGCGCGCTTCGACCTGGCGCGCCGCGCGCGCCGGACGTGTTGACTTGACCGTCGTCGTGACAGCACCGTCGCCGGGGACGGGGCTTACACACCATATTACATCCTGCATAACGGGGTCTGTAAAGACCCTGTACATGGCCGTACGGTCGAATCGGGCCGGCGCCGCGTCGCCGGATGGAGGCAACCCTGCGACGACCGGGCTCGTCATCGCCGAGAGAGCGCGCCGTCACGTCGAGCGCCAATGCCGTGGAGGGACTCAGCGCTCGCTGGAGGCAATGTATGGAACGGCCGCCCTGTCGGGCTCAGCCGCCTACGCCTGGCGTGACGTCGTCATCGGACCGCAGCGAGGCGGACAACCGCTGTCCGCGAGGCGACGCCGACATTGACCCGCTCCTGTGCCTGTGCATACGTCGCCGGGCGGGGCTCAGTCGTTATCGGGCAGCTCGCCTCCTTCGGCGAAATGCGAGCGATCCACGCCATTCTTCTCCAGCCAGCGACGAATTCGATTCCTGTGCACGCCGAGCCTGCTGGCCGCGCGAGACACATTGCCTCGCTCGAGGCGAAGCGCCTCGGCGATCTCATCTTCAGGCGGCGCCTGGCTCGCGCGCGCCGGCGCCGGTCGAAGATCGCTCGCTGTCTGCCGGGCGTGCGCGTCGAGCGCCTCCGGGCCCAGCCCGACGCCCGCGAGCGGGTCGAGATCCTTGGCCTCGACCGCGTGGCGCCCCTCGTCGAGCGCGCGCGTCACCGCGCGCCGCGCCTCGCCCACGAACTCGCGCAGATTCCCTGGCCAGCGGCGCAGCGCGCACGCGATGATCAGCGAATGGTGAATCGTCGGCGGCGATCCGTGCAACGTCGCTCCGACCGCCTTCGCGCATTGCGCGAGCAGCCAGGGGATCTCCTCGATCCGCTCGCGGAGCGGCGGGAGCCGGACCTCGGGACGACCAATGCGGTAGTAGAGGTCGTCACGGAAGCGGCCCTGGGCGACGCGGGCGCGCAGGTCGTGCGTCGCTGCGCAGATCCGGATCTGCACCGGGTGAGGCGCGACCGCGCCGAGCTCGAGCACCTGCCGCGTGTCGATCGTGCGCAGCAGCTTCGCCTGGACCGCCGCGTCGAGCTCGGCCACCTCGTCGAGGAAGAGCGTGCCTCCGTGGGCGGCCTGCACGTAGCCCTCGGTGTCGTGCGTCGCGCCGGAGTAGGCGCCGCGGCGGGCGCCGAACAGGAGCCGCTCGGCCAGCCCCTCCGGGATGGCCGCGCAGTTGACGGCCACGAACGGGCCGCGCGCCTGCGGCCCCGCCTCGTGGTAGGCGCGCGCCGCGAGCTCCTTGCCCGTGCCGCTCTCGCCCGTCACGAGGAGGCTGTCCCCCGCGGCCGCCGCGCGCGTGATGGTGTCGTAGGTCTGCTGTAGCCTGGGCCCGAGGACGCTCTCCTTCTCGATGCGCACACCCCCGCGCGCGAAGCACCGGATGTCCGGCAGCGCGAGGAACACCGACGTCCCCGCGCCGACGACCTGGATCGCCTCCCGCCGGACCTCGCCGCGGATGGGCTCGCCGTTGACCGAGGTGCCGTTGGTGCTGCCGAGGTCCTCCACGGTCCACGCGGCCCCGTCGTACGCGATGCGGGCGTGCCGCCGCGACATGAGCGAGTCGTCCATGAGGGGCACGCCGCCCACGCCCCCGCGGCCGAGCACGACGGCGCCGCCGTCCAGCGGGATCGGCGCGCATCGGGGCTGATTCCCCGAGAAAATCAGCACGATGCCGGGAACGGGCTCGGCAACCGAGGGCTCGGGGGGAACCGAGACGCGGACAGTGGAGTGGTCCATCAGGAGCTATCTTACCCGTTCAAGAACCTGGCCGGCCAGTGGCCGGCCACTTACGCGACGCCCCTGGTTTCCGGGGGTACAAGTCCCGGAAAATCCCGCTCGCCCCGTTCGCCAGCTTCGGCACAAGTTGTGCTTGTTTCCTCGGTATGGTGGCCTCTGCACGAGCTCGCATCCATCGGGACCGGGGGTCTGCCCTCGAGGTGAACATGGGTTCCGGCCGTAACATCGACGAGGCTGGTCGCCGATCACCCCGGCGCCTGCACACATCCCGCACCCTGCCGAGCTTCCCCACCCACCCCGGCCTTCAGAGCATCACCGGCCTGCGCGGCGCGCTCGAGTTCCTGGAATGGCCGGCGTCCGAGTGGACGATCAAGGACCTTCAGGACTGGTTCGTCGACCATCTCGTGACCCCGGGCCTGATGAAGCGCCCGCAGATCGTGCGCGAGCCCGGCGCGACGCCCGTCATGCTCGATCCGCGCGCCGACGGCGGCAGCAACCTCGAGGAGCTGATCTACAAGGCACGCGGCCGCGTCATCACGGCCCTGCGGGGGCTCATCGCGCCCGTCGCCGACGATCGGTTCCTGAACGCGGCGATCTACGGCGGCAGGGTCCGCCGGGCCGCGGTGGGCGGCCGTCCCGTCTGGGTCGCCTCGCCCCGCGAGATCGACTTCCTCGGTGACATTGTGCTCAGCTTGCTCGCTGCCGACATCCTGCTCGATCGCGAGTTCTATCGCGCACACCTCTGCATCTGTGAGGTGTGCGGGAGGGTGTCATTCAAGGACAGCCCGGACGCGCGCGGCGTGTGCGGCGAGCACCGGAGCCACGTGTCCGGATTCACGCCGCGGGTGCGCTGAGCGTTTGCGGCGGAGCCGCGATGCTGGAGACGGCGAAGGCCGGCTGAAGAGCCGGCCTTCCTCATTTTGCGTGAAGCAGATCCGGTCCGCCCCGAGCGACCGCGAGCCGGGGCGGACGGCGCTGCCTCACTCGACGTCGCCTCACTCGACGTCGAACGAGACCCAGGCGCCGGTCGCCCAGCTATCATCGGCCTTGAAGGCGCCGATATAGGCCGCGTCGGCGTCAAAGAAGCCGTCGTCGGGCGGGGTCGCCGCGCCCTCGGTGAGCGTGGCCGCCGGGCGGAAGTCCGGCGTGGCCGCGAAGCAGTCGGCGAGCTGCGGATCCTCGGCGCTGTTGGTCGCCTCGCCCTCGAACCACGCGACCTCGTCCACGCCGCCGTCGTCATCGTCGTCGAGCGTCGACTCGGTGGACTTGTTCACGTCGGCCTCCTCGTAAGCGATGTTCGCCTTGAGGTTGCCGAAGAAGATCGAGCTGGCGAGCTCCACTTCGGTCGATTCGTTCCTGAGATCCAGGCCCGCCTCGAAGCCGGTCACGATCGTGTTGAAGATATGGGCCTTGGTCCCGCGGCGGAGCAGCATGCCGTACTGCTGCTTGTCGACGTCCTTGTTCTTGCCGCACAGGGTCACGTTGTAGATTGTCGGCTCGCTGACGGGCGTGTTGTCGGACCCATCACCGTCGTTGTCGCCCTCGAAGCCGTTCGTCTCGTCGGCGACCGTGGCGTCCTGCTGGAGGGCGAGGAACTGGAGCTTCCCGGTGTAGCCGAAGTCCCAATCGAAGCCGTCGTCGCCGTTCTGCGCGCAGAGGAGGTGCTTCGCATTGACGGTGCCGCCGAAGAACTCGAAGCAGTCGTCGAGCGTGTGATGCACCATCACGTGGTCGACCGTCGTCCCGGAGCCCACGCCGGCGAACGTGAGGCCGTTCACCTCGTTGTCCTGAGAGAGCAGGATCCCGCTGTACTCGATGCGGACGTACTCGAGGACACCGCTGTCGTCGTCCTCCACATCACCGCCGTACTCGACGCCGACGATGCCCTCGACTTCCGCCTTGCCGCCAGGGACGTTGATGGGGGCGTTGCCGAGCAGCATGACGCCGCCCCAGTCGCCCGCGGAGCGCTCGCCCTTCGGGCTCTGGCTCGTGAACACGATGGGCTTGTCGGCGGTGCCCTTGGCGTTGATCCTGGCGCCGGGCTTCACGACGAGCGTCGCGAGGCTCTCCTTGTCGCCCATGATGGTCGTGCCGGGCTCGATGGTGAGGGTGGCGCCTTCCTCGACGAAGATGGTGCCCTTCATGAGGTAGCAGCCATCGGCGCTCCACGTCGTGTTCGCCTCGATCGCCTCGGTCACCTCCACCGGCTTGGCGCAGTCAGGGCCAGCGCCGCCACCGCCGTTGCCGCCGTCGCCGCCACCGCCATTGCCGCCGTCGCCGCCACCGCCGTCGCCGCCGCCGCTGGTCGTCGACGACGTGCTGACCGGGCTCGGCCCGCTCTCGTCACCGCCGCAAGCGGCAACCATCGCGACGGCGAGCGCCGACGAGCAAACCAAGGCAGTTCTCGATATCCTCATGGTCTTCTTACCTCCAGGGCGAAAGTAGTCCGCACTGGCGACATCGCGAATATCGCCATGTGACGATTCAATGGCAATACCGTCAATAGGTCAGCGCCGCGCTCAATGTCACGGTCGTACCAACGTGGTACTTAAGCGCGATGTTCTCTTCTGTGCTCTCTCTACCCTGCGTGACGAGGACGGGAGCGTCGATGAGGTTCTCGCCGGCCAGCTTCAGCTCGACGTGCTCGCCGAGTCGCTGCGCGACCGTGAGATCGATCTGGTGCCGCGGCTGCTCGTACTCGTCCGGCATGTTCTTCCCCACCGTCCTGAGCCTGGCGCCGAACACGTTGTAGAGGAGCCGGGCGCTCGTGCCGGTCGACTCGCCGCTGTAGTCGAGCCCCAGGTTGACGACGAAGGGGGATTGCCCCTGGAGCGGGTGAGTCGCGGTGCTCTGGATCGCGACCCCTCCCTCCTTCGGCTCGGGGTTGATCCGGACCTCCGAGGTCGCGAGCGTGACGTTGCCAAGCACGGTGATCTCCCGCAGGAGCGGGCTGATGAGGCCCAGGCTCTTCCTCATCTCGAGCTCGACGCCCGCGACATAGCCGCTGTCCCCGTTCGTCCAGCTCAGCCTCCCCTTGCCGCTGCTCGGCTTGATGATCTCCTCGATCGGATCCTCGAAGCGCTTGTAGAAGACGCTGGCCGCCATCACCTCGCCGGTCGTCGGGAAGAGCTCGAACCGGAGATCGCCGTTCACCACGCTCGTCCTTTCGAGCTCTGGGTTGCCTTCCACCTCCCGCGCGCTGTACCCCGGCTGGGACAGCGCCGGGCTGAGCTCGATGAGCTGGGGTCGCGCGAGCGTCCTGGTCACGCTGAACCTGAGGTTCGACTTCGGGCTCGTCTTGAGCACGAGGCTGGCCGCGGGCAAGAGATCCACATCGTCGTTCTCGACGTTCTTCTCGGGATCCTTCGGGACATCCATCGACAGCATGGAGGCCTCGACCCGGGCGCCGAGGATCGCCCGGAGCCACCGCGTGATGTGGGTGTCGGTCATCACGTAGCCTGCGTAGAGATCGGTGCCGGCCGTGTAGTCGTCCGTGTTGCGCGTGGTCTCCTCCAGCTCGAAGATGGTGCCGATGTTCTCGTCCGAGAACAGCGGGCCGGGCTCCTGCCGCAGCACGGTCGTGTCGTCGCGCCGGAGCGCCTTGAACCGGAAGCGGCGCGCGTCGAACTCACGCGTCCGGAAGTTCACCAGGCCGCCCAGCTTCAGGCGGGTCGGGGCGTCTCCACGGACGAGCGGCAGCGCGTAAGAGAGCTGCCCGCCGTAGTTCGTGTCCGCCAGATCGAGGAAGACATGCGAGCCGCTCAGCGTGCCGTCGTCCCACGACCAGGCGCCGCTCGTGTCGTCCCTGGCATAGACGTTCTCCCTCGCGTCGGGCTCGTCCGACGTCGCGCGGGAGATGGACGCCTTCCAGTCGAGCGTGCCGTTCCCGAGCGCCGCGATGCGATGCTCCCCCGAGAGCTGGCCGAGGGTGAGCGCCCGCGAGACGAAGCGCTGCAGCGTGTCGCGGTACACCGCCCCGCTCTCCTCGCCGACCTCCCTCGACTGGAGCGCCACGTCGTCCGATGAGCGGCTGTGGAGCCCGGTGAGCATCACCTTGTGATCCCGATCGGGCGTGTAGGTGACGCTGGCGAAGCTCCCCCAGGACACCTGATCGCGGATGCTATCCACCGTGGATTCGCTGGTCTGCCTCAGGCCGCTCTCGCGCGTGGCGTCGAACGCGAAGCTCCGGCTGATCTCGTCGGCGCGCGGGGAGAACTTCCGACCATAGCTCAGCGTGGCGAGGTAGCCGAGGCGCTGCTCGCCGCGGAGCTTCAGGGTGTCGCCGACCACGACGCTGCCGCTCCCGTTCGGCGGGGTGAACGACCGGCGGGTCGCCATCGACGAGTTGATCGCCCTCCCGTAGGCCGCGATGTCGTCCCTCGTGATCAGCGTGCCGTCCGGCCGGCGGATCCCGCGGGCCACCTTGTGCTCGGGGATCTCCCTGGGCAACGCCCGCGTGCCGTCGTCGATCCCGAGCCAGTCCGTGCTCGATCCGTCGTAGGTCAGGCGATCTCGGAACGTGCTCTGGGTGTTCGCCGCGAGCGACACCGACGCCTGGAAGAGGAAGCTCGTGGGGAGCTCGCGCGTGTTGATCTGAACCGAGCCGCCGGCAAAATCGCCGGGGATGTCCGGCGTGAACGTCTTGACGACGGTGATGTCGCTGAGCACCAGCGACGGGAACAGGTCGAGCGGGACGGCCTGCCGGTCGGGCTCGGGGCTCGGCAACGGGGCGCCGTTCAGGAGCGCGTTCGTGTAGCGGTCGCCGAGGCCGCGCACGTAGACGTACTTGCCGTCGACCACGGTCGCGCCGACGATGCGCTTCGCGGCCTCCGCGGCGTTGCGGTCGGGGGTCTTCGCGATCTCCTTCGCGCCGACCGCGTCGCCGACGTGGGGCGCGTTCTTCCGGAGGAGCAGCTGCGCCGCGACGCTCGCCCGCTCCGGCTCGAACTCGACCTCGACGACCTCCTCGACCTGCTGATCCGGATCGAGGCCGACGTCGACCTGGACCACCTGCCCGGCGGTCACCCGCACGTCCTGCACGCGCTGGGGCTTGTACGCCTCGTACCAGACCCGCAGCTGGTAGCTCCCTGGCGGGAGCTCCAGGCGATACCGTCCGTCGAGATCCGCGATGACCTTGAGCTTCGTCCCGATGACGGACACCTGGGCGTCGAAGACGGGCTCCTTCGTGGCGGAGTCCGTGGCGACGCCCCACACGACGCCTTTCCCGGCGGAGGGAGGGCGCGACGGGCTCGGCTCGTCGAGCCCGGCGGCGTTCTCTGCCGCCGAGGCGTCGGCCGGGGTCCCCGCGCCTCCAGGCGGCGGCGCGGCCGCGCCGGGCTCGCCCTGGGCGAGGGCCGTGGCCCCCCAGCACAGCGGTGCCACGAGCGCTGCGACTACCCCCGAGATCCTTCTGCGAATCATGCACCTGTCCCTTCACGCCCCGAGATCGGGCGCGCCTGTCGATCCGATGGTTGGGCGCACCTGCGCCCTTCGATGAGGAGAGCGGAGAGCCAGCTCCCCGCCGTCCCCTCGTGTGCACCGCGCCGCGATCGCGCCCTCGGGCGCAGGCGCCCGTGCGCGCGTCGTCAGCGGCTCATCGGGGCTGAGCTCCGCTCAGCGCCCGGTCTTCTCTGTCAGGACGGCGATCGTCTTCGCCCCGCCCATGCGCGCGGCGTCCATGGCCTCCACCGCGATCGCGTAGGCGGCCTCGTCCTCCGCGTCGAAGTAAAGCACGTCGTCCGAGCGCGCCGCGAAGATGCGGGCGAGCCGCTCCTTCAGCTCGCCGCGCTGCACCTCGGTCTGGTTGATGCGGAGGACGCCGCGCTGATCCACCGTGAGCACCACGGGCTTGCTGGCGTCGTCCGGAGGTGGCTCGAGCTTCGCTGTGTCGTCTTTCCTGGGCAGGTTCAGCCAGAACTGCTTCGCGAGCAGCGGCGTCACGACCATGAAGATGATGAGGAGCACGAGCACCACGTCGACGAGCGGCGTCACGTTCATGCTCGGCGCGACGCCGCCTCTCCTGCCTCCGCTCTGCGGACCGCTCATCCCCACGGCGTCATCCCTCCTCTGGCTGCTCGGCGGCCCCGCCGCCTCGCTGGCTCACCTGCAGGGAGATCCCGGTGAAGCCGACCTCCTGACACAGCGCGAATGCCTCCCGCACGCGGCCGTAGCTCACGGAGGCGTCGCCCTTGATGACCACCCGGCGCTCTGGCTCCGCGGCGCGGATGGCCCGCAGCCTCTCGCCGAGCGACCGGAGGTCGGCGACCGCCTCCTTCTCCAGGTACACGATGCCGGCTCCGGTGATCGTGACATAGATGGGATCGAGCTTCGATCTCGACCTCGGATCCGGCTGAAACACCGCCGGGAGCTCGACCCGCTCGCCGTGCTCCATCTGGGGCGCGATGACCATGAAGATGATGAGGAGCACGAGCACCACGTCGACGAGCGGCGTGACGTTGATGTCCGGCTCAGGCTGCTGCCGACCGGAGCGCCTGCTCTCCACTTGAACGCCCATGCTCGTTCTCCATCTCGTCGATGAGCTCGCCCGCGCTGCGCTCGAGCGCGAGCTCGACCGCGGCGATCCGGGTGGTGAGGTAGTTGAAGCAGAGCACCGCCGGGATGGCGACGCCGAGCCCGAGCGCGGTCACGATGAGCGCCTCGGCGATGCCGGCGCTCACGGCGCCGAGGCCACCAGAGCCGGTGGACGCGATGGTCTGGAAGGCGGTGATGATGCCGATGACGGTGCCGAGCAGCCCGACGAAAGGGGCCACCGAGCCGACCGTGGCGAGGACCGAGAGGCCGCGACGCAGATCGGCCGAGATCGCCTCGCGACGCCGCGACACCTCCCGGCGCGCGAGCTCCACCGGGGGCACGCCGCCCTCGCCGGCGTCGAGGGCGCGCTGGAACCGGCGCACGGCCGCCGCGACGACGCGGGCGAGCGCCGATCGCTCGTACTCGCCGGCGATCTGCACGAGCCGCGCGGTGTCCCACGCCTCCATCACCGGCCGCGCCTCGCTCGCGAAGCGCCGGGTCTCGGCGGCCTGGCGCGCGAGGGCGATGAGCCGCTCGACCACGACAGCGACGCTCGCCAGCGCCATGAGCACGAGGGCGAACGCGACGAGCTTGCTCAAGAGCCCCATGCTCGCCCAGATGTGCCCGAGATCAAACTGCATCATGGCTAACCTCCTTCGTTCCTCTCGCGAGAGGCCGCGTGCGCGGCCGTGCGCTGAAAATCATCGCTTCGCCGTGAAGCGGAATGGCACCGTCCTCCAGACGGACACCGGCCTCCCCTCGGAGATCGCCGGCTTGTAGCGGCACGCCTTCATCGCCGCGAGGACCGCGTCATTGAAGAGTGGATGGCCGCGGACGATCGTGACATTCGTGACCTCGCCCGTCTCGGTGACCACGAACCGGACCGCCACCGTTGCTTCAACCCCCGCGCTCAGCGCAGCTTCGGGAGGGACGGGCGGCGCGCAGGAGAGCGCGACCGGCGGCGTGGCGTTCTCGGGCAGGTGAATCGGCCCTCTCGGCTGCGGCGGAGGAGGAGGCGGCGGGGGCGGAGGCGGCGGGGGCGCCTCCACCACAGCCGTCCCCGTCCCGCCGGGGACCCCGCCGGGCACGCCACCCGGCGCACCGCCGGGCTCTCCGTACGTGTCGTCGTCGCTCGGCGTGGCCTCGCTCGGGTCGGCCTCGGGCGGCGCGTCCTTCGGTACCGCGGTCGGCGCGACAAGCGCCGGGCGCCTGGCCGCCGCAGGGCGAGGCGCCGGCGCCTCCGCCGGCGGCGGCGGGGGCGCAGGGGCCGCGACGACGGGAGGCGCCTCGGGGATGCGGGCGGCGAGCTTGACGTCGACGACGTCCTCCTCGGGCGGAGGAGGCTTGATCGCGCCGCTCAGGCGGGCGGCGGAGAGCGCGATGCCCGCGAACAGCAGGAGACCCGCCGCGTACCCGATGGCGAGCCGCTTCGCTCGGTCAGGATCGGCCTCCCCCGCATTCCACGTCTCAAGGTACATCGAAGCTCCCGGCGCCCTCTGGCGCGAACACCGGAGCACCGCCTGACCTCATGAGAGGGACAGGAGGGCTTCATCGGTGTGGCCCATCGTGTGAGCCGATGTCCGCACCGTAGTGCGATTGCGTTGCGGCAGGATGACGGGGAGGCAACGATTGTCGTGGATCTCCCGATGCCACGTTCAGGCGCTGCGGCTCTCGGGCACCTCGGGCGACGCGGCGAATCGATAGCCGATGCCGCGGACGGTCTGGATGTAATCGCCGGCGCGACGCAGCTTGTCGCGCAGCCGCTTGACGTGGGTGTCGACGGTCCTCGTCGTGATGCTCACGTCGATGCCCCAGACGCCGTCGAGGAGCGCGGTGCGCGTCTGCACGCGCTCGCGCGCCTCGTAGAGCGCGACGAGGAGCTTGAACTCGAGGAGCGTCAGCTCGACCTCCTCGCGGTCGACCCACACGCGATGAGCGCCCTCGTCGATCCGCAGGCACCCGAACTCGATGCACCGGTCCCCTGCCTCGGAGGACCTGGCGCGCCGGAGCACGGCCTGCACCCGCAGCACGAGCTCCCGGACGCTGAACGGTTTGACCACGTAATCGACGGCGCCGAGCTCGAAGCCGACGATGCGATCGACCTCGTCTCCGCGCGCCGAGACGATCATCACGGGGATCTGCTGGGTGCCTTCGCCCTGCTGGAGCGCGCGGCACACCTCTGTCCCGGAGATGTCGGGCAGCATCAGATCGAGCAGGACGAGATCGGGCCGCTGGTCCATCGCCAGCCGGACCCCTTCACCGCCCTGCCCCGCGAGGAGCACCTCATGCCCGGCCTGCCTGAGGTTGTAGTCGAGCACCTTCTGGAGCGCCGGCTCGTCCTCGATAACCAAAATCCGCGCCATGCTGAATAGCGCGTGTACCCGAGCGATGTGTCGGACCGATGACCGAACAGCAACAGGGACGTGCGGCCGAGTTCGCCTGACAACACGGCGCCCCCGTTGCTCGCGATTCGCGTGGATTCGCGTGGGCGGGATGCGCTATTCTCGTCGCGATGCTGCGGACCTTGCGACTCATCGCGGCCGACGTGCGCCAGAAGGCGACATGGTGCTACGGCAGCGCTCCATTGCCGACGATCCTGAAGACGCTGGCGACCGACGGCACGGCGGCGATGGTCCTCTACCGGTTCACGCAGGCCGCCCGCGTCCACCGGATGCCGGTGCTCGAGATGGTGCTCAACAAGGCGACCAACCTCGCCGGCGGCTGCGTCATCGGTCGCGGCGCGGATTTCGGGCCGGGCTTCGTGCTCATTCACTCGAACGGCGTCGTCATCAACGGCAACGTCCGCGGCGGCTCGAACGTGCTCATCGAGCACCAGGTGACGATCGGCGCCGATCGGCGGCAGACTCCGGTGCTCGGGAGCGACCTCTTCATCGGCGCGGGCGCGAAGATCGTCGGCGGCGTGACGGTCGGCGACGGCGCCCGGATCGGCGCCAACGCGGTGGTCGTGCACGACGTCGCGCCGAACACGACGGTCGTCGGCATCCCCGCGAAGCCCGTGCAGCGGCGCGAGGACCGAGCAGCCCAGGCCGCCGCGCGGCCGACGACGACGACGACCGACGAGACGAACGGCTCGCAGAGCTGACCCGCGCCGCGCCGCCCGCGCGTGGCGTCAGCGGGGGGCGCGGGCGAGGAGCTCTTGCCGGAGCTGCGCGATCTCGTCGCGGAGCGGGCCGATGAAATCGGCGCTCAGCGTCCGGTTCCGACCCTCCAGCGCGCGCGCCGTGTGCCACTTGCTGAGCGCGAGGCGCGCGCCGGCGCGGATGAAGCTCCGCCCGGTCGCGCCGCGCCAGCCCAGGGTGCACCGGAGCCGGCCGATCGGCGAGCAGACGAGCTCGAGCTCGTCCTGGGTCAGCATGCCGAGCGCCACCTCGTCGCGCAGATGATCGCGGATCACCCAGCCCTTGCGGATCACGAGCGCCACGATGATGCCGAAGAACGAGGCGACGAAGCACAGCCAGAGCAGGAGCCACGGCATGAAGAGGTCCCCCATCGCGCGACCCAGCGCGGTCGGGAGGAAGTTCCACACCGCGTGCAATGCGACGCCGAGCAGGTAGCCGCCGATCGGGGCCGCGACGCGCACCCAGGTCTTCGACGACTCCCGGGCGAGGCCGAAGCCGATCCCGGTCATCGACGTGAACAGCGGGTGAAGCCAGGGCGTGAACACGCCCCGCAGGACGAAGGTGCCGGCGAGCACGTCGCTGCCCTGCATCGAGGCGCGCGCGTAATAGAGGACGTTCTCCACCGCGGCGAAGCCGAGCGCGCAGAAGGTGGCGTAGATGATGCCGTCGACGATGCCGTCGAACTCACGGCGCAGGAAGTAGAAGAAGCCGAACACGCCGAGCCCCTTGAACAGCTCCTCCGCGAACGGCGCGCTGACCGACGCGCTGACGAGCTCTCCCAGCGGCTCGCCGAAGCTGCTGGAGACGCCGACGTGAACGCCGGTGTTGATCAGGATCGAGAAGCCGGTCGCCGCGAGCGCGCCCCAGAGGAACGCCATCAGCAGGCACCACCACGGCTCCGGGTCGTACCGGTCGATGATCATCGGGACGAACAGGTAGATGACGAGCGGCGGGAACGCGAAGAGCGCTCCGACGACCATGGCGCTCAGCATGCTCCCCCCGGACCCGAGCACGCCGAAGAGCGTGAAGATCACGTTGAGGACCACGCCCGCGATGATGCCGTTGGCCCAGAGCCAAAGCCCGGCGATGCGCCGCCGCCGGTCCGGGTCGGGCCTCCGCGCGACCCGGATGACCGCCGGGTAGCCGGCGGGGGAATGCGCGTACGCCGGGTGCGGGGCGCCGTGCGGAGCGGGCCCCGCCACGGGGCGCACGGGGACGCCGTACTGCCCGGGAGCGCCGTGCTGCGGCGCATGCCCCTGCGCCGGCATCGGCGAGCGGCCCGGCGGCGCGTGGACATGCGGCCCCTGCCCGTAGCCTTGTTGCGGCGGCTGCCCATGGCCTTGCGGCGCCTGCCCATGGCCTTGCGGCGCCTGCCCATGGCCTTGCGGCGGCTGCCCGTAGCCTTGTTGCGGCGGCTGCCCGTAGCCTTGTTGCGGCGGCTGCCCGTAGCCTTGCGGCGGCTGCCCGTAGCCTTGCGGCGGCTGCCCGTAGCCTTGCGGCGCCTGCCCATGGCCTTGCGGCGGCTGCCCGTGGCGCTGAGGCCATTGCGACGGCTGAGCCGAGGGGACATGTCCCGCGCCGCGCGCCGGATACCCCGGGGAGACCTGCGCGCCGCCTGGGTGGGCGTGCTCGCTCGGGCGCTCCGTCGGCCGGGGTTGCTGCGGCACGCCGGGGAACTCGGGACGGTGTCCGGGGGGGTTGTTCATGGCTCGAGCGCGCTCGCGATGTCCTCGTGACAGCGGGGGACCGTGCAGCCGAGACGAACGCCCACCCCACGCAGGGAGCCGCCAGCAACGGCCACGATCCGCGGCGGGCGACGGCCGTCTCGGCCCTGTCGTCCACGCGCGTCGGATCGAAGCGTCACTCGATATTTCTACCACGACGCGGACGCGCCGGGCATACATCCCGGAAGCGTCAGCGCGTCGCGTGGCCGCGACGCTCGCAGGCAAGGTGACGCTCCGCTTCCTCGATCTGACGCGAGCTGACGCGAGCTGATGGCGATGGCACCGGCAGCGGTCGCTGCCCGGCGCGGACGAACGGTGCGTGGCGGGATGGCGTCAGGGGCGGACGACGCGCGTGCCGGGAGGGGGCGTGAAGTCGAACTCGCCCTTCGTGACAGGCTGGTTGACGACCGGCGACGAGAAGTCGAACCGGTTCCGGTTGCCCTGCGCGTCGAGGATCAGCACGCGGCGGACCTGGTTGGTCTGCCCGTCGACGTAAAGAAGCATCTTCTGATAGGCAGGGGTCGCCTCCTTCGGCGTCCCCTCGAGGACATAGCCGCCCTCGAACTTCATCTGCGCAGGGTCGAGCAGGCGCAGCGAGAAGTCCTTCGTGAGCTGCCCCTTGCCCATCAGGAACGCGAGCGCCGCCGGGTACTGCGAGCCCTTCACCGGCGTCTCGAACATCTGCTCGTTGTCCTTCTCGTAGACCTTGATCGTGACGCCGTCGGAGACGACGCGGTTTCCGTTCGGCGCGTCGTAGATCCAGCTCATCTTGCCGGGCTTCTCGAAGGTCACCTTGCCCGTGGAGACCTTCTTCACGTCCTGGACCTTGATCGTGTACGTCTGCGTGAAGGTCGCCTTGAAGGTCTTCGTGGAGTCGTAGAACTGCTGGACGCGCCTGCCGAGCTCTTCGGCGGTGGGGCCCGCGGCCTGGGACTCGCCGGCGGTCGCCATCACGACCGTGAGGGGCGCCGTCAGCCCGATGAGGCACGCGGCGGCGAGGCGGTAAAGTGAGGTTCGCGTCATCCTTCCCGATCTCCTTTGATGTCCAGAGGCGTGTCGCCTCCGCGCTCCGTGAGACAGGGGCGCCGGTGGTGATCGCCGGCTCCCCCGGCGGCCGCCGCCCTCGCTGAAGACGGGGCGCGCCGCACCGTTTTCATTTTGGACGCGGCGCGGGCGCGTCCGATGCAGCCTCCATAGCACACGCCCCCCGGCGCCACGCTCAGGCCAGGCGCGCCCGGCGCGGCCGGGACCGGGACGGGGCGGGGGCGCCGGAGGCCGCCAGCGCGGCGGCGAAGCCGGCCGCGCTGAGGTGCGTCATCGCGATGGCGAGCGCGTCGGCGGCGTCCGGCCGCGGGGGCGCGGCGAGGCGCAGGACCGCGGTCATCACCTGCGCCACCTGCGCCTTCTCGGCCGCGCCCCGGCCGACGATCGTCCGCTTCACCAGCGCCGGCGGGTACTCCGAGATCGGCACGCCGGCCCGCGCCAGCCGGAGCAGCACGACCCCGCGCGCGTGGCCGAGCTTGGCCGCGCTCTGCGCGTCCTTCGCGAAGAACAGGCTCTCCACCGCCGCCGCGTCGGGCGCGTGCGCCGCGATCACCTTGCCGAGCTCGTCGTCGATCTCCACCAGCCGGCCGGCGAACGTCCCGCTCGTGTCGATGTCGATGACGCCGTGCGCGACGTGCTCGACCCGCGTGCCGTGCCGCACGAGCAGCCCCCAGCCGAGGTGGCGCGACCCGGGATCGATGCCGAGGACCCTCATGGGCTCAGCACGCCCCGTGCGACGGCGTCGCGACGTGGGTGGGGAAGCCCGGCGCGCGCTCGACCCCGCCGTCGCGCTCATCGCGCTCGGCCGCCTCGAGCGCGCGCCGCGGGAAGATCTTGTGCGGGTTGAGCAGGCCCTTCGGATCGAAGACGGCCTTGATCCGCTTCTCGATCGCGATGAGCTCCGGCGACTGCTCGAGCGCGAGGAAATCGGCCTTCGACGTGCCGATGCCGTGCTCGCCGCTCAGCGTGCCGCGCATGCCGATCACCGCGCGGAACAGGCGAGAAAGCGCCGTCTCGACCTGGGGAACGAGCTCGGGGTCGTTCCAGAGCAGGTTGACGTGGAGGTTGCCGTCGCCGGCGTGGCCGTACGTCAGCATGCGGACGCCCGTCGCCGCCGAGATCTCCGCGACCTCGTCGAGCAGCGCCGGGATCTTGTCGCGCGGGACCACGACGTCCTCCGAGATCTTGTGGCGCGCCATCGCGCGCGTCGCGAGCGAGAGCTGGCGGCGCGCCTCCCAGAGGCGGTCGCGCTGCGCCTTGTCCTGCGCGACGAGCACGTCGAGCCCCCCCGCATCCATGCAGACCTGACCCACGCGCTCGGTCTGGACCTCGCAGTCCGCGGGCTCGCCGTCGACCTCGATGATCAGCATCGCGCCCGCGCGCTCGTCGACCCCGACGCCGCGCGCCCGGACCGCCTCGAGCGTCGGGCGGTCGAGCAGCTCGAGGCAGCGCGGGACGACGCCGGCCGCGACGAGCGCGCTCACCGCGCGGCCGCTCGCGCGGACGTCCGGGAACAGGCAGAGCATCGTCATGACCGACGGGGGCTTCGCGATGAGCCGGAGCGTCGCCTCCGTCGTGATCGCCAGCGTGCCCTCGCTGCCGACGAGCAGCGCCGTGACGTCGTAGCCCGTCACGCCCTTCACCGTGCGCCGGCCGGTGCGGAGGCGCGTGCCGTCGATGAGGATCGTCTCGAGGCCGAGCACGTAGTCGCGCGTGGGGCCGTACTTGAAGGCGCGCGGCCCGGCGGCGTTCTCGGCGATGTTGCCGCCGAGCGCGCACATCTTGAGCGAGTTCGGATCGGGCGGGTAGAAGAGCCCCTCGGCCTCCACCGCCGCGTGCAGATCGGCGAGGATGACGCCCGGCTCGACGACCGCGACCTGCTCCTCGCGGCTGATCTCCTTGATGGAGTTCATGCCGATGGTGGCGATGACGATCCCGCCCCCCACGGGCACCGCGCCGCCCGACTTGCCGCTGCCGGCGGCGCGCGGCACGACCGGCACCTCCGCCTCGCTCGCCGCCCGCACCGCCTTCTCGATGTCGGCCGGCGACGACGCGAGCACGACCGCATCCGGGCTCACCGGCGGCTGATCCGACTCGTCCCCCGCGTACGCAGCGCACCCATCGGCCGACGTGATGACCTTGGAGGGGCCGAGCGCGCGCTCGAGGAGCCGGCGCGCCTTGTCGATGGCCGACGCCGACGGGCGAGGGAATGTAGGGTGAAGTCGCATGGCCTTGGTCCGCTCACCTTACCGCGGATCGCCGGGCGCTGCTGCGGGATCCGCGCGGGCGGGCTCGGGGGTGGGGCCGTCAGAGCAGATCGAGAAAGGCGAGGAGCGCCTCGGTGGCGCCGGGATCCAGCGCGGCGAGGCCCTCGCCCGCGGGCGCGCCGTCGTGGAAGAAGGCGCCCGGCGCGGCGAGGGGGCCCGCGGCAAGCGGCGCGGCGAAGCGCGCCCGCTCGAGCACGTCGCGCAGCGTCCTGGCCGAGCCGTTCGTGAAGTAAGGCCGCTTCTTGTAGAGCCGCCGGAGCGACGGCACCCGCGCGCCCTCCTCGTGCACGTACGGCACGACGCCGGTCTTCTCGTACCCGGCCCTCCCCCACACGATCGCCCCCTCGGGCGCGAGCACGAGCTCCTCCCAGCGCTCGAACGGCACCGCGGAGCCGGGATCGTCGCTGCGGAGCACGGGCGCGTGGCAGCGCGCGCAGCGGTCCAGGAACACCCGCGCGCCGTCGCGCTCGAGCGGGGTGAAGGCCGCGCGGCCGAGGACGGCGGGGTTCGCGCGGTGCGAGAACGCCATGAGGAAGCTCATGAGCGCGCGACGGAGCGCCTCGGGCGGCAGCTCGGCGCGCGCGGCGCCCCCGGCGCTGAAGACCCCGAGGTCGGCGAGCCACGGCGCGGCCTCGCTCGGGAGGGAGAACCACGGGTCGTGGCCGCTCAGCGCGCCGGCGACGCGGAACTCGTTGTCCGCGACCGTGGTGAGATCCGGGTCGAGGGCGCGCGAGAAGTGGGGGCGGTTGTTGAACAGGCCGAGCAGCGGCTTGGTCGTGGCGCGCACGTCGCCGCGGCCGGTGTGGTGCGTGCGGCCGTCGACGTACCCCTCGAAGTGGCACGTCTCGCACGTGAACCGGCTGAGCGGCCCGTCGGTCGTGTTCCAGGGAGCCATCAGCGACGTGAAGAAGAGCGCCTCGCCGAGGCGGACCTCCTCGGCGCGGGCATCGTCGCCGCCGTCGGGGACCGGCCGCTTCTCGAGCGCGCCGCCCGCGTCGAGCAGCCACGCGTCGAGCAGGGGGTTCGCGTAGGCGAACGCGCCGTCGCCGAGCGCCACCATCGCGGCGACGCCGGGGACGAGCGCGCGGGTGGAGACCTCGGGCGCGGGCGAGAGGCCGGCGTGCGAGGCGCGGAAGAGGAGCTCGGCGCGGCGATCGCCGCCGTAGCCGGTCGCGATCACGCGCACGTCGGCCGCGCCGGGGACGGCCGAGAGCGAGATCGCCTTCGGGGTGAGGACGCCGTGCTCCGAGACGTTCACGGCCGAGAGGCGCGTCACCTCGGGCCGCGCGCCCGTGGCGACGCGGTAGAGGAAGACGAACGAGTCGATGTAGCCGAACGAGCCGCCGGTCCGGTCGAGCGGGTGATCCTCGACCCCGCCCGCGGCGAGCAGGAGCCCGCCGCCTTCGGTCTCGAGCGCGTCGAAGCTCCAGAGGGGGCCGTCGTGACGGATACGCGCGGCGCCGCCGGAGAGCGGGCGGCCGTCCGCGCCGACCGGGAGGACGACGAGCGTGTGGTCGAGGAGGCAGGCGACGATGAGGTGACGCGCGAGGCGCACGACGCGGAATGGGCCGGCGCCGATCGGCTCGTCCCAGCGCTCGACGTCGAGGCGCCCGCCCGCGCCGGCGCGGCCGGGGCGCAGCGTCAGGAGCGCGCCGGCGCGCTCGTCGAGCGCGTAGAGGACGCCCTCGGGGCCGGCCGCGAGGTCGCGGATGCCGCGGACGCCCGCGAGCTCGACGCGCCCGGCGGGCTCGAGCGAGGCGCCGCGGACGGCGTAACGGAAGAGCGCGGGCGACGCCTCGCCGCTCGCGAAGACCTCGCCCGAGGGCACGACCGCGACCCCCGTCGGCGAGGCCGGCGCGGGCGCGCGGGAGAGCTCGCGCAGCGACGCGTCGAGCAGGACGAGCGCGTCGCGGCCGCGGAGCGGCGAGAGCAGCGCCGGCGCGCCCGGCGCGGCGGGGCGGCCCCGCGGATCCACGGGGCGGAGCGCGATCGGGTCGGGCCCGAGGAGGCGGTCGGAGCTGGGCAGGCGGGAGAAATCAGCGGCGGCGCGGCGGGACGCCTCGAGCTGCCGCAGCGGCTCGAGCCGATCCGGTCCGCCGCCGCCAGCAGCCGGCGACGCGGGGCGACCGTCGCAGGCCAGCGCCGCGAGGCCGAGCGAGAGCGCAAGCGCGAGGCGCGTCGCGTCCATGCGTCGAGGCGACAGGGCGGCGGCGGCGCGCGCCGCCGCGCGGATCACCAGCCGCCGGTGCTCGCCGGCTTGGCGGTCTCGACCGGCGCCGCCTTCGCGGGCTCGGCCTTGGGCGCGGGCTGCGCCGCCTCGGCCGTTGTCGCCGGCTTCGGCGGCTCGGGCTTCACCTGCTGGTGCTTGTCCTCGCAGCCGAAGAGACACGCGGCGCCGAGCGCCACGAGCACCGTCACAACATTCTTCATGGGCTCCTCCTGAACGAGGCGGCAAGCCAACCACATCCGCCGGGCGCTCGGAAGATCGGAAGAGGGCGCGCGGTCCACATCGTGCCAGGGCGGCGCGGCGCAGGGGTGACCTAGGCGGGCGGCGCGTCGGCGTCAGCGCGGTATCCGGCGTAGATATCGACGCTGCCGCTCGCGCCGCGCTCGGCCTCCTTGCCTCGCTCCGGCTCGGCGCCCGCGTCGTCTCCCGCGGCAGTGAACACGCGCAAGCATTCGTAATCTTTCATCTTATCGGAGTCGCCGTACCAGTACTCGGCCGCCGCGCGCACGCGGCGCTCGGCGCGCATCGCGAGCGCGTACGCGGCGTCGCGCAGCCGGCGCGCGCGCCGCGCTTCGGTCGAGAGCGTCCTGTCGTCGACGAGGCGGGAGAGGAGCGGCGCCAGCGCCCCGAGGCGCGCGGCGGCGTCCGCCTCGCCGCGCGGGGCCTGCTGGAGGGCGTCGCCGTGCTCCGCGCAGAGCGCGAGCAGCTCGGATACGCCCTGGATCAGCTCCGCGTCGCCGCGGGCGCGGATCAGGGAGACGCGCCGCTGGCCCTCCGGGTCGCTCCTGAAGCGGAGGTCGAAGAAGCGCAGCAGCGTTCTCCGGTGCTGGCCGGCCTCGTTCGCGGGCTGCTCGACGCTCGTCGCCGCCCTCCGCGGACCCCGCTGCGTCGCCTGCCAGCGCGACTGCGCAAGGCGCAGAAGCTCGATCTTGTCGCGGAAGCCGCGGATCTCGTCGCGCGTGAGCGGCGGGTCGTCGCCCGCGAACGGCGCGCGCAGGAGGTCCGCCGCGTCACGCTGCGCGGCGCGCTGGAGCCGGCTCAACCAGGCGACGTGGGGCGCGAGGTCTCCGGGGAGGAGGAGCAGCACGTCACCGAGCGACTCGGCCTCTCGGGCGAGCTCGGCTTCGCGGGCGGCCGTGAGGTGGTGTCGCGGCGCCGGGCGGGGAGATCCCGGGAGCGCGGATCTCACCGTATCGGGTGTTCTGCTCTTCTTGCCGTTCCTCGACGGCGTGGAGGACGTCCTCGGTGCCACTCGAGCCTCCTTGCCGGGGCGGGACCCCTGCATTTCCGGCTCCGGGGCGCAGCCGGAACCTCGAGCGTTACCATCGCGGCGCGGACGATCGCCAGAGGAATCGAGCCGCTCGCGGGCGACGACCGAGGGGGGCAGGCGTGTCATCGCGCGTCAGCGGTGGATACGAAGGGGCGCGGGCCGATGCGACCGAGCGTCGAGGACGCTCGTCCGGGCGCACGGGGACGGCTAGGGCTCGAGCACCGTGACGAACAGGTCGCGCCGCTCGGAGGAGAGAACGCCGTCGGGGGTATCGCCGAATCGCATGCTGAAGAAGAAGTTGCCCGCCGCGACGACCGCGCCCGAGGGATCCATCGCGACCGTCCCCTCCTGGATGAACTCGTCGCCGACCCGCGTGCTCCAGAGATACTCGCCGTCCGGCGCGTACTTGGCAGCGAAGAAGTCCGGCTGGTACGTCGTGCCGTCGGGCAGCGACGTGCCGTGCTTCATGCCGCCGCCGAAATCGATCCCGGTCGACGCGGCGTCATCGACCAGGGTGCCGCCGATCACCACGTTGGACCCGCGATCCGTGCCGATCGAGGCGCTGCGCTGAACGCCTGTGTCCCCGAGCGCCCTCGCCCACTCCGGCTCTCCCCGATCGGCGCTCAGCCGGGCGACGAACATGTCGTCTTCCTCCGCGGCCGGAGCCACGTTGGTCAGGACCGGCAGCGAGCCGAGCACGAGATCCTTCTGGAACGTGCCAGTCACGTAGACAGCGCCCGAGCAGTCGATGGCGACCGCGGTCCCGCGCTGCATGCCGTTCTCCGTGTGGACGGCCGCGGTCCCGCCGAAGATCCGGCTCCAGATCGGCTTGCCGCTCGGGTCGAGCTTGACCACGAAGACGTCGAACGCGCCGCGGTGCTCGTCGGTGCTCCGGAACGCATGGCGGTCCGTGGGGCCCGTCAGCGCGATGTTCCCCGCGGCGTCGACGTCGAGGCCGAGGGGGATCCCGGGATCGAACCAGATCGGCTCATAGCGGCCCCACAGCTCGTTGCCCTGCGCATCCAGCTTGCCGAGGAAGACGCCGCGCTCGTCCACGTTGCCGAAGGTCTCGCCCGCGAACGCGACCGGTCCGTCGATGTACAGCGCCACCACGACCGCCTCGTCACCGTCGACGGCGACGTTGAGGCCCATGTGCTGACCAGCGCCGCCGATGCGGCGGCTCCAGCGGAGCTCGCCCTCCCGGGTGAGCCGCGCGACGAAGGCGTCCTGGTCCTGCGCGACGAGCTGCTCCCCGGCGTTGAAAGAGAAGGCGCCGTCGTACCAGCCGGTCAACACGATGTCGCCGGACCCGGCCGCCACCTTCACCGCGGAAGGCTCCTGCGTGTTCTCGCCCGAGAAGCCGACGGCCCAGCGAGGCCGGCCGCTCGCCTTGTCGAGGCTCGTCAGGAACATGTCGAAGCCCGTTCCGTGCGGGTAGTCGAGGACATCGCGGCCGATCTGGAGGTGGCCCTCGCTGTACACGCCGGCGGCGATGACGTCGTTGTTCCCGCCCCACGCGACGGCGGTCGCCATCGCGTTCGAGGACGCCGCGGACTGCGCCGCCCAGCGGAGCGCGCCCGTGAAGGGCCCGCCGCCGCCCGTGCCACACGTCGAAGAGCCGCCCGCGCCGCCGCCCTCTCCGGCGCTGCCCGCGCCGCCGCCCTCTCCCGCGCCGCCGCCGCCCTCTCCGGCGCTGCCCGCGGCGCCGCCGCCCTCTCCCGCGCCGCCCTCTCCGCCGGCGCCCGCAGCGCCCGAGCCGGCGCCGATCGGCTTACCCGCCTCGATGCCGAAGACCGCGTTGCAACCCGCGAGCGCGAGCATCGCGACGAAGCTGTAGCTGCCCCTCATGACGCGCTCCGCTCAGAGCTTGCCCTCGAGCCACACGCTCCCGGGGCCGATGCCGACGCGCGCGCTCCAGGGCGCGCCGCCCGTCAGCCCGCGCGCGGACGCCGTCCCGGCGGGCGGCGCCGAGGGGGCGGTGATCCAGAGGATAGCCCCGCCAGCGGCGAGGACCGCCCCGGCGATGAACACCGCCGTCCCGATGTTGCCCTTCATGACCGCGTCGTCGCGCAGGTCGAGGCCCGTCTGGTCGACGCACTCGCCCGCCTCGTTGCAGTGGCCGCCCTCGGTGGCCTTGTCGAAGGTCGACTTGGCCATGAAGCCGAGCGCCGTGCCCACGCCGAGGCCGACCACCCCGAGCCCCACCCCCACGATGCCGATCGGCTTGCGGATGCTCCCGCCCTGCGGCGAGGGCGCGTCGGCCTTCGGCGGGTCGGCCGGCGGCGGCGCGGCGATCGCCTTCGGCGCGACGTCCGTTCCCGGGGCGGCGCTCGACGCCGGCGCGCGCGCAAGCGCCGGCACGGTGACGCTCACGACGCCCGGCTTCTCGACCGCGATCGTCGTCTCCCAGGGGCTGTGCCCGGGCGCCGCGGCGGCGACCCGGTGCTCGCCGGGGTCGAGCGGCACCGCCGTCCCCCAGAGCGCGCGCCCGACGGGGACGCCGTCCCGCGTGAGCTCCAGGCCGGCGACCGCCGACTCCGGGGGAACCACGATCTGAAGGCGCGAGAGCCGCGGCTCGAGCGCGGCGGCCCGGGCGCGCGCCACCCGCTCGCGCTCCATCTGCCCGGCCGACAGCGAGGCGGCCGCGACGTCGCGGAAGCCGATCCACGCCGTCGCCGTCCTGCCGATGCGCTCGTGGCAGTCCGAGAGGTTGAAGAGGGTGCCGATGCCGGGGTCGATGCCGTGGCTCTCTGCGAACTTCGGGCACGCCTCGGCGTACTTGCCGGCGGCCATCAGCGCGCGCCCCTCGTCGAACAGCGCGACCGCGGCGGCGCGCTCCTCCCGGGTGGGCTCCGCGGCGCGCGCGGCGGGCGCGAGCGCGGTCAGCGCGGCGAGCGTCGACAGGAGCGCGAGCGCTCGGCGCGGCGCGCCGCCGGCCGGGGGCGCGCTGGAGGCCGCCGCGCGGCGGCGCGCGCCGCCGGTCAGGGGCGCGCTGGAGGCTGACGCGCGGCGCCCGGCCTCCGGACAGGTGCTCGACAGACGACGATGGCAGAGCAAGACGGGACCTCGCTTGGGCTCACGTGGTGTCATCGCGGATCGGAGAAGAGCTCGTCCTGCGGGCGGGTCGGCGT
This sequence comes from Sorangium sp. So ce406, assembly GCF_051474675.1. Lineage (NCBI taxonomy): Bacteria > Pseudomonadati > Myxococcota > Polyangiales > Polyangiaceae > Sorangium > Sorangium sp. So ce406. Next base: position 7,315,383 of record NZ_CP150340.1, read on the forward strand.
GGGCCGGGGCTTCGGCGGACGCCCCCCCGGCGGCCGCGTCCCCCTGACGGACGCGGCGAGCTGCGGCGCCGCAGATCCGCTCGCCGCCGGCTGGACCGCCGCGCTCGCCGCCGGCTGGACCGTCACGCTCGCCGCCGGCTGCGCCGTCGCGCTCGAGCCCGCCGGCGGCGCGGGGCCCCCGTCGAGGAGCTCGGGGACCTTGCCGGCCGTGAGACCGGTCGCAGGCGGCGCCTCGCCCGGCGGCGGCGCCTCGGGCGCGGACGCGGGAGCCCCGGTGGCGGAGGGCGCGACGTCCGGCGCAGGGGGCCGGAGCGCGAACCACGCGAGCCCCGCGGCGCCGAGGAGCGCCGCGGCGATGCCCGCCGCGATCCCGAGGGCGCGCGCGCCGGAGCGGCCCTTGCCCGACGAGGCGCGCGTGCCGCCCCAGGAGCGATCCGTGGCCGCGCCGTCGGACAGGACCGCCGTGGGCGCGCCCCACGCGGCCTCCGCCGGCGCGCCCCGCCCGCCCGAGCTGCCGCCGGCGGGCGGCGTCGCGACGAGGGGCCCGGGCGCCGTGGAGAGCGGGCGCCGCGGCGACGCGAGCGCGCGGCCGCCGTCGGCGGCCCCGTCCACCGCCGAGTCGCGGCGGATCCGCAGCACGCGCGCGGCGCGCTCGGCCAGGTGCTGCGCGTGCGGGGGCGCGAACGGGGCGAGCTCGGCGGCGAGCTCGGCGATGCTGCCGAAACGATCGGCAGGGCTCTTCTGCAAGCAGCGCTGGACCGCCCACTCGAGCCGAGCGGGCACGTCGGCGCGCACGGCGACGATCTGCGGCGGCCCCTCCAGGATGCGGTCGTAGATCTCCATCACGGAGTCGCCCCGGAAGGGGATGGCGCCCGTGAGGAGCTGGTAGAGGATCGCGCCCATCGACCAGACGTCGGCGCGCGCGTCGACGTTCTTCGAGGAGACCATCTGCTCGGGCGCCATGTAGAGCGGCGAGCCCAGCATCGCCGCGCTCTCGGTCATGTCGTGCTCCTTGGGCGCCGTGGTCTCGGCCCCGAGGGCCATCTTGGAGATGCCGAAGTCGATGACCTTGATGAGTGGGCTGCCGTCGGCCCGCTGGCTGAGGAACAGGTTGCCCGGCTTGAGGTCGCGATGGATGATGCCCAGCGCGTGCGCCTCCGCGAGCGCCTCGCACGCCTGCAGCAGGTAGTCGCAGGCGAGCTCGACCGGGAGCGGCCCGCGGTCACGCAGGAGGGCCTTCAGGTCGGTGCCCTCGAGGTACTCCATCACGAGGTAGGGCTCGCCCCGCGCGAGCGTGCCGACGTCGAACACGCGCGTCACGTGCTCGCTCCGGATGCGCGCCGCGGCCTGCCCCTCCCGCAGGAAGCGCGCGACGAGATCCGCCCGCTCGCGCGCCTTCGGCAGCAGGAACTTGATGGCCACCCGCTCGCCGAGCAGGAGGTGGCGGGCGGCGACGACCACGCCCATCCCGCCCTCCCCGAGGACGCGCTCGACCTCGTATTTCTCCGCGAGGACGTCCCCCACGCTCACCGGTGCGACCATGCACGCCCTCGCTCTGGCTCCTCGCTAGTATCAAACCAGGGAGTGGGCCACAACGCGAGCTTTCCCGGAAAGGAAGGCCGATGTGCGCCCGACGCGCCACGGAGCACCTCGCGCGGGCTCCCCGTACGGCGGCGCAGCGACACCGCGACAAGGCCGCGGCCCGCAGCGATACGGCGAGCCGTTCGGGTTCGCCAGGGGCGCCCCGCGCCTGTATATGCATGCCGCAATTTCACCATGACCACCGAGCCGACCGATCCCCTCGTCCTCGCGCGCGAGCTCCTCGAGCAGCGGCAAACCTCCGAACCGACCGACGCGACGGCCATGACGCTGGCCACGGCGGACGCGTCGGGGCGCCCCTCGGCGCGGATGGTGCTGCTGAAGGGCATCGACGATCGCGGGTTCGTGTTCTTCACCAACCACGGGAGCCGCAAGGCGATGGATCTCGAGGCGAACCCGTTCGCCGCGCTGTGCATCCACTGGGCGAGGGCGGCGGAGCAGATCCGGGTGGAGGGCCGCGTCGAGCGGATCAGCGACGCGGAGTCGGACGCCTACTTCGCGACCCGCCCCCGCGGCAGCCAGATCGGCGCGTGGGCGTCGCGGCAGAGCGCGCCGCTGCCCTCGCGCGAGCGGCTCATCGAGCGCGTGCGCGAGATCGAGGCCCGCTTCGAGGGGCAGCCGGTGCCCCGGCCGGCGTTCTGGGGCGGCTACCGGGTCGTGCCCGAGCGCATCGAGGTCTGGCGGGGCCAGGAGAGCCGACTGCACGACCGGCTGGTCTACCTGCGCGACGGCGGCGGCTGGCGCGTCGAGCGCCTGTACCCCTGATCGCGGCGGCGCTACGCGCCGGTCGCGCGGCGGCGGCTCGCCTTGCGCTCCCTGAGCCGCTCGATCACCGCGACGAGCTTCGGGTCGTCGCGGCGCCGCACGTCGAGCCGCATGCCCTTCAGCGCGTTGCACCGGCCGCACGCGAGCGCGAGGTTGTCGAGCGCGTCCGTGCCGCCATGCGTGCGCGGGACGATGTGCTCTATCGTCGCGCGCTGGATCGGCTCGCCGTCGAGGCCGACGACGACGTGCGACAGGCAATGGATGCACTTGCCCACCCACGCCGCCTGGCCGCGGATCTCGGTGCGCTCGAACGTGGCGTCGGTCGCCACGATGTCCAGGATCAACCGGCGCCGCGCGGCCTTCACGGCGCGCGATCGTAGCCTCACGTCGCCGGGCTCGCACGCGGTTCGCGCCGGGCCGGCAGGTGGGCTATGGATCCCCGGAGCCGGCGCGCGCCGCGGGGAGCAGGCGGCCGGGGCGCGGTCGCGCGGTCACCGAGGGCGCGCCCCGCCGCGCCCCGCGACGCGCGCGCGGGAGGAGCCATGAAGTCGAAGACCGACTATTTCTACTTCGAGACGAAGGCCAAGCGCGAGCTCATCAACGTCACCGACCGCGTCGCGGCGGTCGTCGCGGCGAGCGGCATCCAGGAGGGCATGGTCCTCGTGAGCGCCATGCACATCACCGCCGGCGTGTTCGTGAACGACCACGAGCCGGGCCTCTGGGAGGACATCTGGACGTGGCTCCAGGAGCTCGCGCCCGAGGGGCCCGACTACAACCACCACAGGACCGGGGAGGACAACGGCGACGCCCACCTCAAGTCGATCCTCGTGCACCACCAGGTGATCGTGCCGATCACCGCGGGCAAGCTCGATCTCGGCCCGTGGCAGCAGATCTTCTACGCGGAGTTCGACGGCAAGCGGCGCAAGCGCGTCGTCGTCAAGGCGATGGGGGAGTGACGCCGCCGGCGGCCTGGCCCGCGGCGGGACGGACGGCGCCGTGCTCCCTCGCCCCGCGCTGCATGAGCGAGGCGATCGCGCCGAGCGCGTCCGACCAGGCCTGCTGGTGCGCCGGGGACCAGGCGGGGCCGGCGACCTCGGACATCGCGGTGATCAGCGCATCGGCGACCCAGGGGTACATCTCGTCCGTGACGCCGTAATCGACGTGCTTGGCCCCCATCGCCATCAGCTTCTCCTCGAGCCAGGACGCGTCCTCCAGCCGGTCGATGACCGCGACGAGCGCCTCCGCGAGCATCTTCTCCTGATGCTCCCGGCTGTTGCGCCCGAAGAGCGGCCTCACCTGCGGGTAGCGCGAGAACAGGATCCCGTAGAAACGGTGCGTGAGGTTGGGCTCCCTCTCGAGCACGAGCTCGAAGCTCTCCCGCAGCAAGCCGACGTTCAATCCCATGACATACCTCCCAGCGGTCGCTGCGCCGCGCGCAGGCCGTCGTCCATCGTCAATCCGCGCATCGTCCGTCGCGATCAGCTCACGTCAGGTGACGTGGGATTCACGAGCTCCACCGGCTGATCGCTCGTCGCTCGCAGGCTTCGCACGGGCCATGCCAGAGGCGCCTCGCCCGTGAACCGCGCGGATCCCGCGGGATCGGCGCGCCCGGCGGCCGGGGCGGTCTCCCCAGGGAAACCTGGCGAGCTGCCGCGCGCGGTCGTCGCTCGCGCGCGCCGCCCCGCCTGCGCGCTTGCCCCGCCCGGCCCCGCGGTGTTTCCTGCCGTGGTCACGCTGTCTCCTGCCGTGGTTTCCGGCAGGAAACCGCCGCCGCCCCCGTCTCCCCGAGGAATCCTCGTGACCCTGCTCGACGCCGTGCTCAGCCTGTCCGAAGCGCCCGCCCGGGACGAGGCGCTGCAGCGGATCCTGCGCGCGCTGGCGCGGGCGACGGCGGCGGACGCGCTGTCGGTGCTCACGGCCGCGGACGACGGGTCGGTCGGCGTCGCCGCGCAGATCGGGCTGTCTCCGGCCGCCCTGGGGCTCAGCTTCACGCCCGCGGAGCACCCGCGGCTCCGCCGGGCGACCCTGGCGGCCGGGCCGATCCGGTTCCTCGATCCGAGCGAGCCCGACCCGTACAGCGGCTGGCTGCTCGGCAACACCGGCGAGATCCACCCGATCCACGCCTGCATGGCCGTCCCGCTCCGCGTGCAGGGCCGCCTCGCCGGGCTGCTCACGCTGGACGCGTGCGATCCCCAGGGCCTCCGCGGCCTCGGCGACGACGACGCGCGCGTGTTCGCCGGGCTCTGCGCCGGCGCGCTGCGGCTCGACGGCGGCGCCGGGCTGGCCCTCTCCGCGGGGGCGCGCCGCGCGGCCGACCCCGCGCCCGGCGGCGGCGCGCTGCCCGGCCGCTCGGCCGCGATGCGGCGGATCGAGCGCGAGATCGCGGTGCTCGCCCCGCTGTCGGTGCCGGTGCTCGTCACGGGCGAGACGGGCGTGGGCAAGGAGCTCGTCGCCCGCGCGCTGCACGAGCGGTCGCCCCGGGCGAGCCGGGCGCTCGTGATCGTCAACTGCGCGGCGATCCCCGCGCAGCTCGTCGAGTCGGAGCTCTTCGGCCACCGGAAGGGCGCCTTCACCGGCGCGACGGCGGCGCGCGCCGGCAGGTTCGAGGCGGCCCACGGCGGGACGATCTTCCTCGACGAGATCGGCGAGCTCCCGCTGGCAGCGCAGGCGCAGCTCCTGCGCGCGCTGCAGGAGGGGGAGATCCAGCCCGTGGGCGAGGACCGGGCGCGCCGCGTCGAGGTGCGGGTCGTCGCGGCCACGAACCGCGATCTGCGGCGGGAGGTCGCCGAGGGGCGCTTCCGCGCCGATCTGTTCCACCGGCTCTGGGTCTACCCGATCTGCGTGCCCCCCCTGCGCGAGCGGCGCGAGGACATCCCGGCGCTCTGCGAGCGCTTCGCCGCGGAGATCGCGGCCGAGCTCGGCGCCGCGCGGGTGGACTTCACCGAGCCGGCCCTGCGCGCGCTCACCCAGGCCGCCTGGCCGGGCAACGTCCGCGAGCTCAAGAACGCCGTGGAGCGCGCCGTGCTGCGCCGGACCATGGCCGAGGGCACCGGCGCCGCCGGCAGGGAGCTCGTCCTCCGCCGCGAGGACGTCGACGCCGGCGACGACGGCGGCTCCGACGAGCGCGGCGCGGCGCGGATCGAGCTCGCCGAAGAGCGGCTGTGGCTCACGGGCGCGCCGCCGGAGGCGCCCGTGGAGCCGCTGGTCGAGGCGCTGGAGCGGGCGCGGCGCGAGGCGTTCGCGCGCGCCTTCCGGGCGGCCGGCGGCAACGCCGCGATGGCCGGCCGGCTGCTCGGGGTGAGCCGATCGTTCGCCTACAAGGAGGCGGTGCGGCTCGGTCTTATCCCTCCGCCCGAGCCGCGCCGGCGCTGAGCCGCCCGGGAGAGCTCCCACCCCTTCACGCCGCGCCGGCGCTGAGCCGCCCGGGAGAGCTCCCGCCCCTTCAGGGGGCGGCGCTCAGTGCCCCGGCCCCGGGGCGCCGATCCCCTCGAGCGGCACCCGCGCGAGCGCCGTGTAGCGCGCGCCCTTCGGGGTGAGCTCGCTGTGGTAGACGATGATCTCGTCGACCCGGGTCTCGCCGAAGTCGACGTCGCCGATCGCCTGGGCGCACGCCTCGAGCGCCGGATCGCCGCGCGGGTCGCGCGAGCGGGCGAGCGTGAGGTGCGGCTCGAACGGCCGGTCCTCCGGCACGTAGCCCGTCGACATCGAGAGCGTCTGCTCCAGGTCACGGTGGATCGCGGTGAGGGCGCGGACCTCGCCGCCCACGCCGAGCCAGAGCACGCGCGGCCGGCGCCGCGCGCCGAACGCGCCGCCCTTCTCGATGCGCAGCGTGAGCGGCCTGTGGAAGGCGGCGACGCTCCCGGCCGCCGCGATGACGAGGGGCAGACGCTCCTCGCCGATCTCGCCCATGAAGGCGAGCGTGATATGCAGCCCCGCAGGCTCCACCCACTTGGCGGACGGAGCCCGGGGCGAGAGCTCCCGAAGGAGATCTCCAGCCTTGGCGAGGAGCTCGGCTCCCGGATCGACAGCGACGAAGACGCGCACAGCTCACCTACGCCCGACTACCACCCACAGACTTCATTCTTGTTCTGCTCCTTGAGCCATCTCCGGAGCGGCTCGAAGTACTCGAGCATCGCGCCCGGATCGGCCTCGCTCTCGCCGGTCATCGCCTGCATCGCCTCCTGCCAGGGGCGGCTCGCGCCGAGCGACAGCATGGCGCGCAGCTTCTCCCCCGCGGCCTTGCTGCCGTAGATCGAGCACGTGTGGAGCGGCCCCGTGTGCCCGGCCGCCTTGCACAGCGCGCGGTGGAACTGGAACTGATAGATGCTCGCGAGGAAGTAGCGCGTGTACGGGACGCTCGCCGGGACGTGGTACTTCGCCCCCGGATCGAAGTCGGCCTCGCTGCGGGGCACCGGCGGCGCGACGCCCTGGTACTTCAGCCGCAGCGCCCACCACGCCTGGTTGTAGTCGGCCGGCCTCGTCTTGCCCGCGAAGACGTCCCACCGCCACTGGTCGATGAGCTTCCCGAACGGGAGGAACGCGATCTTGTCGAGCGCCTTCTTGAAGAGGAAATTGATGACCCCCTTCTCGTCCTCGGGCACCCGGTCGACGAGCCCCAGCGTCTTCAGGTAGGCCGGCGTCACGGAGAGGGCCAGCGTGTCCCCGATCCCCTCGTGGAAGCCCTCGTTGGCGCCGGACTGGAACAGGATCGGGAGCTTGTAATACTGATGATAATAGTAGATGTGCCCGAGCTCGTGGTGGATCGTGATGAGATCCTCCTCGGTCGGCTCGACGCACATCTTGATGCGGAGATCGTCCCGATCGCCCACGTCCCAGGCGTTCGCGTGGCAGACGACCTCGCGATCGGCCGGCTTCTTGAGCAGCGAACGCTCCCAGAACGTCGCCGGCAGCGGGTCGAACCCGAGCGAGGTGAAGAACCGCTCGCCGAGGGCGACCATCTGCTTCTCGTCGAGCTTCTTCGCCTTGATCTTCCGCGTCACGTCGAGCGACGGCTGGCCCTTGTACGGCTCCATGAGCGCGTAGACGTTCGACCATTCCTGCGCCCACATGTTGCCGAGCACGTGGGCCGGGATCGGGGCCTTGTCGCCGATCCTGTCCTTGCCGTGGATCGCGCGCAGCCTGGCGCGCACGTGGCAGTGCAGCTCGTCGTAGAGCGGCTTCAGCTTGCCCCAGAGCCGGTCGGTCTCGGCCTCGAACGCCTCGGGGGACATGTCGTATCCGGCTCGCCAGAGCGCGCCGACGTCCGGGAAGCCGATCTCCGCGGCCCCCTTGTTGCCGAGGGCGACGTAGCGCTCGAACTTCGGCCGGAGCGGCGGCGCGATCGCGTGCCAGCCGGCCCACGCCTCGAGCAGCTCGTCCCATTGACGGCTGGTCCTGAGGACCTCGGAGAGCTCATTGAGCGCGAGGCACTTCGGCGCCGCCCCGCCCGCGGCCGCAGCGCCGCGCCCGCCGACCGACGCGGCGCCGCCCGCCGCCCCGGCCTGCCCGAGCTTGCCCTTGGGGCAGTACTTGCCCTTGCCGTACAGGCTCGTCATCTCGACCGAGAGCGCGGCGAGCTCCGCGCGCTCCGCCGGGTCGCTCGGGGCCGGCAGGGTCGTCGAGACCTTGAGGAGCGTCCGCTGGCGCGCGAGATCCGCGGGCAGCGCGAGCCCGTCGAAGCGCGTCGCCGCCTTCATCGTGCGGTTGAGGTACTCCATGCTCGCCTCCTCGGCGGAGGCAGAGAGCGCGTCGGTGTCGTCCGTGAGGAAGGTCTGGTTGACCCACGCCGCGCGCGCGCCCTGGAGCCGGAGCGCGCGCAGGTCCCTGTCGACGCCGGCCAGGAAGGCCTGCGCCTCGGCCACGGTGGGGGGCGCGGCCTGCCGGGGGGCGGCCTGGGGCGGCGGCGCCGCGGGCGCGGCCAGCGCCGCGGGCGCCTCCTGGCCGGGGGACGGCGGCGGCGCGGCCGGTGACCCGGCGCCGCTGCAGGCCGAGCCGAGCCCGAGCGCGACCACCATCACGGGGCGCAGGACGGCCGTCCGGGCGAGGGCATGGCGGACCACGGGACCTTCATACACGCCGGACCGTGCCGAGGGAACCGGGAGCGACGTGCGATCGACGCGGCTCGACCCCGCGGCGCCTCCCCCCGCGACCAGGACGAACCGCCCGCGGTCACGGCTGCCAAGCGGCCGTGGAGTGCCGTTAGAATGCCTACCCACCATGAGGAATGCTCTCGCGCCCAGGGCCACGACCTCCAGCGAGCCTCGACCTCGCCGCCTCCGCCGCCCCGGCCGCCGCCTCGCTTGCCAGCGCACACGGCGAGGATCGCGGCCCGAGGGCCCGGAGCTGCTCTCGCTCGCGTCGCCCGGCGGCGACGCGGAGCGCCTCGATGCGTCGCGCCGCGGCGTCCAGGTCCGGTGCGGGCTGATGCCCGGCCGCGAGGCGCGCGCCGCGACCCTGTGCGCGCCGGGCGGCGGCCATGAGTGAGCTCGAGAACTTCTCCTACCTGATCCCCGGCGAGCTCGCCGGCATGGCGTACCCCCACGCGGCGCGGGCGCTCGAGGAGCTCGCGGAGCTCGGCTTCCGCAGCGTGGTGTCGCTGTCGCGGCGGGCGCCGCCGCCCGAGGCGCTGGGATCGCTCGTCCACCTGCACTGCCCCCTCGCCGACTTCACGCGCATCCCGAGCGTGGACCTGCTGCGCGCCGTGGCGTTCCTCGACCGGGCGCCGCGGCCGATCGCCGTGCACGGGGAGGGCGGCGTGGGGCGCACCGGCGTGGTGCTCGCGTGCCGCCTTGTGTCGCTGGGCAGCTCGGCGGCCAGCGCGGTCGCCGAGGTGCGGCGCGCGCGGCCCGGCTCGATCGACGATCCGGAGCTCGAGGCCTCGGTCGAGGCGTTCGAGATCTTCTACCGGAGCGATCACGACCAGGCGACGCCGGCGCCGTTCAACTTCGCGCCCGCGTCGGCGCTCGATCGCGTCGTGCACGGCGCGGAGCGCCCCGGCTTCGGGATGGCGATGTGGTCGGCGTCCGGGATCCGCTCGTCCATCGTCCCGCCGCCGATGTCCGCGGCGAACCCCGATCCGAGCGACGCGCCCGTCGAGGCGTGGCTCGGCTTCATGGCGCGGCAGGGGATCCGCGAGGTGCTCTGCCTGCTCGACGAGGGGGAGCTGGCGCTGCACCGGATCCCGCTCCTCGGCCGCTACCAGCGCGAGTTCCTCCGCGTGACGCACGTGCCGCTCGAGGGGGGCGCGGTCCCCACGCCCGAGTCGCTGGAGCGCGCGCTCGCCGCGCTCCGGCGCGCGGAGGCCGCCGCCGCGCCCATCGTGGTGCACTGCGCGTCCGGCGACGGCCGGGCGGGCGTCGTGCTGGTGGCGTGGCTGCGCGCGCGGCACGGCCTCGCCCCCGAGGCGGCGATCGCGGCGGTCCGGGAGCACGCGCGGTACTTCGGCGCGCGCCGCGATCCGCTCAAGGCGGGGCCGGCGGTGCGAGACCTGCTCGCGAGCGTGCCGGCGCGCGGGTGAACGCGCGCGCCGGCGCGCCGGCGTGAACACGCGCGCCGGCGCCTCGGCGTGAACACGCGCGCCGGCGCCTCGGCGTGAACACGCGCGCCGGCGCGCCGGCGCAGGCCGCCGGCGAGGCCGCGGCGGCGGGCGTCACGCGGCGGCGCGGAGGCCGGCCTGCTGCTGCCGATGGTCGCGGTACAGGCGGAGGGCGAACGCGCCCGCAGGCTCGTCGCGGAGCGCCTCGACGAGCCCGCGAAGGACGGCCGGCAGCTCGCTGGGCGGCGCGAGCGGCACCGGGTGGTGCTCGGGCGCGAGCACCGGGGCGGCGAGCGCGGCGAAGGTGAGATCGGCGGCCGTGAACCGGTCGCCGACGAGGAACGGGCGGCCGTCGCGCAGGCGCTCGTTCACCGTGTCGAACACCGCGCGGAGCTTGCCCATCGAGCGCTCGGCGCCGGCGGCGTCGATGCGCAGCACGCGCCGGATGACCGCGCGCGTGACCGGGAAGTAGGCGCGGAAGGCGCCGCGCCCGAACCACCAGGGCAACGTCGCTCCGGCGGCCGCGCGCGCGTGGATGGCCCCGCCCATCACGACGAACGCGGCGTCCTCGTCGGGCAGGAGGTGGAAGTACACGACGCGGCGGGCCGCGGGGCCGAGATCGCGATCGAAGCGCTCTTCGAGGGCCTCGACCTCGGCGCGGAGCGCGTCGGGCGCGCCGGGGAAGAGCGCGTGCTCCGACGGGACGAACGCGTCGGCGTAGCGGACGATGTCGGTCGAGTCGGTGATCGCGCCCGCCCGCGAGACGAGCACCGGCACGGAGCGGTGCCCGCCGGCGCGGAGCGCCGGGAGCGCGTGGGCGAGCGGGAGATACGCGTCCTCGCGGTACGGCACGCCGGCGCGGTCGAGCGCCCACCGCGCCTTCTCGCAGTAGTGGCTGAACGGGATGGTGACGAGGCGGAAAGGCGCGTCGGCGCCGGGATCAGACATGACGACCTCCGGGGCGCGGCCGGAACGGGCGCGCCGCGCGACTCAGCGCCGGATCTCGAAGAGGTGGATGCCGTACGCGGGGAGCTCGACGCCGAGGCCGCGCGACAGATCGACGAGCTCGTCGCCGTCGCGCGGGTGCTCGTTGCCGGTCATGAGATCGACCAGCAGGACCTTGCGGCCGGCGATGCCGGCGATGTCGAGCGGGATGCGGCACCCGCCGCGCGACGGGGCGAAGTTGACCACGGCCACGAGCGGCGCCGCGCTCCGGGGCGCGCCGCAGGCCGGGAGCGGCTCCCACCGGTAGGCGACGAACGCGTCGGCGCCAGGGCCGCGCGGGGTGAGCGTGGCGAAGCTGCCGGTGCGCAGGATGGGGCGGCGCACGGCCGAGAGCAGCCGCTCATGGAAGGCGAGGCAGGCCTGATCGACCGGCTCCTCGGGGGCGCGCGCGAGGTGCAGCGAGGCGCGCACCGTCCGGCCCTCGAGCTGGCCGTGGTGGATGAACCGCATGCCGGGCACCGTCGCCGCGATGAACTCCGCGGCCCGGCGCCGGTCGGGCGGGAGCACGGCCGCGATCCGCGGCTCGTCGTGGTGCTCGATGAACCGGACGCTCCGCCGCTGGTAGTCGGGCGTCGCCGCGAGGTGGCCGCGGACCGAGGACGCGGAGGCGTGGCTCAGCCGATCGTAAAGGCTCTTGTCGAAGGTGTAGTCGAACCCGAGCATCTGCAGGCGCCACTCGAGATCCCAGAACGCCTCGGCGATGAAGACGAAGCTCGGGTGGTCGCGGCGGACGGCGTCGATGGCCTCGGCCCAGAACTCGCCGGTGGCCTCGGCCTTCCGCTCTGCCGGCGGCCGCTTCGACCACGTGCGCCGGAAGACGTCGTCGAGCACCAGCATCGCCATGTCGCAGCGGACGCCGTCGCAGCGCGACGCGACGCTGCGGAGCGCCTCGATGGAGAGGGCGCGCGTCGACGCGAGGCGGTAGTCGAGCTGGGCGGTGTCGGGCCACGGCGGGATGTACGGGTCGCGCCCGCTGAGCGGGGCGCCATCGTCGCCGGAGATGAAGCACTCCGGCTTCTCCTTCACCCAGTGGTGATCGCGCGCGACGTGGTTCGGGACGAAGTCGAGGAGGAGCCCGATGCCGCGCGAGGCGAGGCGCCGGCGCAGATCCGCGAGCGCGGCGTCGCCGCCGAACGCGGGGCTCACCTCGTACCGCGCGACGGCGAACGGGGAGCCGACGACGTCGGCCTCGGTCCAGTCCGGCAGCACGCGGTCGTACTCGGCGCGCAGGTCCGGGTTCGTGAGCGAGAAGCGCGGGCCCTCCTGGCCGAGCGTCCAGACGCCCATCAGGTACACGTAGTCGACGCCGAGCGCGGCGAGCCGGTCGAGCGCCGCGTCGGGCACGCTGGCGAGCGTCACCCTCGCCTTGGCGGCGCGCGAGAGCTCATGGAGCCAGACACGCGCGAAGATCGCGTACAGCAGGGGGTGCTGGTGGGCGGGGACTAGGGAGCTCATCGATTGGATTGGGGGACGGCGGGCCCGCGAGGAAGTCGTGGGCAGGCGGCGTCGCGGGGATTGTCGGCGCGCTCGGGTGGTCCCTGCAAGGGCGATCGCGAGGTGCGCGCGCCATCGAAGCGAGGCCGCGCAACGTCCTGCACAGAGGGCGCCGCGCCGCAGGCCAGTCCGCCCGGGCTGCCGGCGCGGGCGAGGGCGATCGGCGCGCGCGGCGCGAGGCGCGGCGCGCGGCTAGCCGCGGCGAGCGCGGCGCCTTCGGGCGAACGCGGCCGCGGCGCCCAGGGCGACGAGCGGCAGCGCGAGGGGCGTCGCGGCTTCGTCGGGCGCGAGCCGGCAGCCGCAGCCTCCCTGCTTCGGCTCCACCGGGGGCGGCGCCTCGTCGGGCGGGACGTCGCCGGAGGGTACGTCGGCCTCGGCGCCGTCGGACGCAGGCTCGCTCGCCGTCTCCTCCTTGGCGGGCTCATCGCTCTTCTCGGCGTCGGCCTTGTCCGCCGAGGTGTCCTTCTTCTTCTTCTCGCCGGTGAAGACGATCGCGCGGCGATCCATGACCTCGTTCTCACCCTGGAGGGTGATCTTCTGCTTCTGCCCCATCTGCACGCCGTCGCTCGCGCGCTTGATCACGAGCTCGTACTCGCCGGCCTCGAAGCCGCGATCGCGCCGGAGAACGAAGTCGAACTTCGTGATCGAGAAGACCTTGCCGCTGCCGTCGGAGAAGCCGACATCCATGCTCTCGTTGATCGCCTGCTGGTTCTGCAGCGGGATCTTGTTCAGGATCGGCTTGTCGGGCGACTGGTCGGTGAGCGCGCGCTCGTAGTGCACCGTCGGCGTGAACGAGAACAGCATCGGGATGTGCCCGAGGTGCGGCGTCCCTCCGTAGTTGATCGTCATCTTGAGCTTCCAGCGGCCGCCGTCCTCCTTGGGGGAGCGATCGGCGAGGGTGACGGTGCCGGCCGCGTGCGCCGCGGTCGCAGGCAGCCACGCCCCGAGCAGGGCGAGCGCGGCGGCGACGACGCGCGCGAGCAGGAGCCGGCGGCCGCCGTCGAGGCGGCGCGCCGCGCCGGGGCCGGCGTGGGCGGGGCGAGCGTGAGATCGCGCGGCGCGCTGACGCCGCGCGCCGAGCTGGGACAGGGGACCGGTTCGAGGTCGGGCGGTTCGCATGCGGAGCACGCTACCAGGGATTTCGTGGAAACGAGGCACGTACGCGCGCGCCGGAGGGCGCGGGACGGCGGCGCGGAGGCGGGGTGCTGGGCGGCGGCGCCGGCGGCGCGCCGGGGCCCCGCGGCGGGGAGGCTCAGTCGGGGAACCAGAGCAGCGCGTCGGAGGTGGGCTTGTAACAGGCCTGGCGGCCGGCCTCCTCGTTGTCCGTGCAGCTCGCGTTCTCGAAGCAGTCGATGATCTCGTAGCGGCCGGCGGCGTTGTAGATCGTGGTGAACATCGCGCGCTGGGCCGACTCGAGCTTGCTGAACCCCGCCTTGCACGTATCGACGGAGATGCGCTCGCAGCGGACCATGCGCGCGCAGCGGGAATCGATGATGGGCTTCGCCGCCGGATCGTCCGGGTTGATGTTGACGGCCACCTCGTCGTTGCACTCCAGGATGATCTGGCTCCGGTCCGGCGAGCTCTCGGTGGCGGCCTCCATGCGGCGCGAGAAGCAGCTCGTCATCGCGCGGAGGTAGGTGGGCGAGGAGGTCGGGTAGGCGGCCTTGCACGCGTTCATGTGCTCCCAGTTGGCGCCGGCGCGCTGGAGCCGGGCGAGGGCGGCGCACCACTCGGCCTGGGCAGCGATGACGCTGTCGCGGTCAGGGAAGTTGGTGGGCCGCTCGGAGCACGCGAACAGCAGGCCGAGCATCGACGCGGCCGCCGCGATCGGCAGGGCCAAGGATCGAAGGGCGGGCATGGGGGCGACCCTAGCACGAGACCCCCGCCGGCGCGGAGTTCCCGGGGATGCGCCCGGGTCAGGGCCGGCCCGGATGCGCCGGGGGTCAGGGCCGGTCCGGATGGGCCGGGGTCAGGGCCGGTCCGGCACGATCTCGCAGCGGAGCCGCGCGCCCGCGCCGCGGAGCGCGGCGCCCCCGCCGGGGCCGAAGACCGCGACGAGATCCGGCGAGCCCCGCGTCGAGGCGCGCACCTCGATCGCCTCGACGCAGAGCGCGCCGCGGTCGCCGGCGAGCAGCGCCACCGCGGGGACGCCCTCGTCGAGCAGCGGGGCCCCGCTCCTCGAGGCCACCCGCAGCGCGGCGGGCAGCTCGGCGACGAACCGGTGCGACGGCCGCGCGCCGCCGCAATCGCCGGCGCCGATCTCGCGGAGGGACGCGAGGGAGCCGAGCGGCTCGAGCGGGCCGACCTGACCGCGGGCGACGTCGATCGGCCCGGCGAACACGTCCCCCGAGGCGACGGCGTAGCCGACGAGGGCGAAGCTGGGCGCGTCGAGCCGACGGCCGAGGGTGAGCCGGACGCCCGCCACGTCGGGGACCGGGGCGAACCCGGCGATCGTGAGCGTGGCCTGCGGCGTGGCGAGGAGGAGGCTCCGCTTCGCGGCGTCGAAGGCGAGCAGGTCGCCGCCCGGCAGCTCGGCCGCGGCGGCGATCGAGCCAGCGTGGTCGAACGGCAGCAGCGCCGGCTGCGCGGCGCCCGCCCGCGCGCGGAGGCCGCGCGCGCCGTCGCTGTTGCGGAAGAGCAGCAGCAGATCCACGGGCGCCTTCGCGCCGGGCGCGAGCAGCACGGGGGCGGCATCGCCGGACGGCGCGGCGAGCGAGCCGGCGCGGAGCGAGAGGCGGCGCGGGGCGGCGGTCGCGAACGGCGGGATCACGCTCGCGGTGAAGACGCCGTCGCGGAGCGCGCCCAGCGGCAAGGACGGGGCGGTCCACAACGAGACGACCGGGGGCGCGGCGCCGGAGGGCCGGGGCGCCGCGGGATCGCCGGGCGCCGGGGGCGCGCGCCGGGGCGCCGGGAGTGACGATGGGGACGGGAGAGACGCGGCGTCGTCGTCGAGGCGGCAGGAGACGAGCGGCGGAGACGCGGCGCGGAGCGCGGGGCCGGCGGCCGGGGCGTAGGGCGGCGGCGCGCCGCGCGGCGGCGGCGGAGGGCCGCCCCAGCCGAGGCGGACGAGGCCGCTGTCGCCCATGGCGCAGCCGATCGGAGAGCAGGCGAAGGGGGTGCCCTCGTCGAACGGCGGCTCGATCTGGCGCGCCGGCGGGCCCTGGACGGGGCGCCACGATCGGCCGCCGTCGGTCGACTCGAAGAAGGCCGGCGGCTCGTCGGCGGAGGCGGCGAGCGCGAACCGCCCGCCGACGACGACGTGCGCGACGGCGGCCGGGAGGGGAAAGACCGTGGCGCCGCCGCGGGCGTCGATGCGCAGGCCGGCGATGCGGCCGCCGAGGCGGCGCGAGAGCAGGCGCGGGAGGAGCGCCGGCGCCTCCGCGTCGGGCAGCGCGTCGCCGGCCGGCGGGGCGGCGTCGGCCGGCGAGGCGGCGTCGGCCAGGTGGAGCCAGCCGCGCACGGCGCCGTCGTCGTCCTCCCAGAAGTCGGTGTCGACGAGGCGCGGCGACGCGGCGGCATCGGCGGGCGCGGGGAAGACGCCGCCCGCGAGCGCCGGGTCGCGCTCGCGCACGCGGATCACGCGGACGCCCTCGGGAGCTCCTCCGGGGACGCGGTCGCCCGCGCGCGCTCCGGGAGGCCGCGCCGGCGGCGACCCGCCCTGCGCATCGCGCGACAGCGCCGCTGGCCCGCGCGGCGCCTCCAGCACGAGCGCGGTGACGGTCCCGCGCTCGCCGGGGATCCAGCGGTAGAGGCCGCGAGCGTCCTCGCCCTCGACGCGCCGCTCGACCCAGCGGCCGCCGCCGGCGCGCACGCACACGCGCGCGACGTGGTCCTCCGCGGGCTCGCCGCGCGCCGCGCCGGAGCGGGGCGAGCCCGGCAGCGGCGCGGAAGGCCAGGGCCACCGCTCGCCTCGCGGCGCGGCGTCGTCCGGGAGCTCCGGAAAGTCGTGGAGCCCCGGCGGCGCGCTGCCGCACCGGCCGGCGAAGGCGAGGCGGCCGCTGTCGTCGCCGAGGAACGCGCCGCGCGAGGTCGCGCGCGGATCGGGGTCGCGGTCGCGGGGCGGGAACGTCGCCTCCAGCCGCGGCGCGGCGAGCGCCGCCTCCAGGCGCAGCACGTGGGCGGCCTCGTGCGCGCACGCGAGCAGGACGTCCTCGCCCGCCCGGAACGGCTGGCAACGCGCGTAGCGCGGGTCGAGGCCCGCGATCTCCGCCGCGGCGATCGGCCGGGCGGTCGCCGCGGCGAGGACGGAGAGGCCGCCGTCGCGCGCGACGAGCAGCCTGCCGCCGGGGAGGAGCGCGCCGGTCGCCGCGGCCAGCGCGACGACGTCCGGGGCGAGCGCGCGGCTCGACGGGGCGTCGCGCAGCGGGTCCGTCGCCGGCGGGAGGTGGAGCGCGGGGCTCGGCCGGGGGCTCGGGGGCGCAGGCGCCGCGGGCGCGAGGCCCGCGGCCGTCAGGTGGAGCGCGGGGACGCCCGCCGGCCCGAGGAGCGCGACAGCGTCGCCGCGCTCCTCGAGGAGCGTCGTGGCGAGCCCGCGCTCCTCGAGGACGTCGGTCCAGGTGGCGCCCCCGTCGAGCGTGACCGAGGCGCGGCCGAGCAGGTCGAGGCGCGCGGCGCGGCGGGCGTCGACGGCCACGGCGTCGACGATGCCCGCGGCGCCGAAGCGGCGAAGGGAGAGCGTGGCCGGGTCGATCTCGAGGAGCCCGCGGTCGGTGCGCAGGAGGATGGCGCCGAGGTACGGCCGCGCGCCGCCGGGCGCGCCGATGTCGGCGATGGGCGCGAGATCACCGAGGAAATCGCCGGCGCGGTAGACGCGCGCCTCGGACCACAGGACGAACCCTCCCCCGAGGCGCGCCGGGATCGACCGGAACCCCCGGAGCAGCTCGGACGCGGGCGCGGCGGCGAGCACGACGCCGCCGTCGAGGCGCACGCGGATCCCCTCGTAGAGCGCCGGCTCCGGGCGGGGCGAGGGAGCGCCGTCGCCGGGATCGGCGGCGTCGAAGAGGGCGCCGGTGCCCT
Organism: Sorangium sp. So ce406; assembly: GCF_051474675.1. Classification (NCBI taxonomy): domain Bacteria; kingdom Pseudomonadati; phylum Myxococcota; order Polyangiales; family Polyangiaceae; genus Sorangium; species Sorangium sp. So ce406. Next base: position 7,332,796 of record NZ_CP150340.1, read on the forward strand.
CGGTGAGGACGTAGCGCGCCGGAGCGAGCGGCGGCGGGTCGGCGGGCGCGGCAGCGGGGGGCGGGGCGGGCCGCGGCGCGCGCTCCGGCGCGGCGCTGCACGCGGCGGCGACGGCGAGCGCGAGGAGGGCGGCCGGGCGGGAGGACATCGCGGCGGCGGCGGCGCGCCCTCCGGATGAGCTCACGCTGCGCATGGGGGACGGTCGAAAAGTACACCACCGCGCGCCCCCGGTGAACCGCCTCAGCGCACGACCGCGTTGCACCGCACCGGCTGCCGCACCTCCTGGCCGTGCAGGACGATCACGAGCGTGCCTCCACCGGCTCCCTGCGGCGGGTCGCTCCGCGCCAGCGCGGCGCTCGGCCCGCCGGGGGCAGCCCGCGCGCGCCCGTCATCGAAGCGCGCCGCGGGCGGCGGCCCCGCGAAGCGCGCGACGAGCTTCTTCACGGTGCCGGTGATCTCGTAGAAGCCGGGCTCGATCTCGTGGCGCTCGTCCCGCACGTTGAGCTCCACGGCGTCGAGGCACGCGCGATCGCGCGACCACCGGATCACCGCGACGCCCCCCGTCGCGGCCTCGGTGACCCCCGGCAGCGCGCCGGGCACGAGGCCGATCTCCGCGTCGAACGGCAGGACCACGCGCGTCTCCCCGCGGCGGGGCGCGCACGACGGCGCGCTGCCCGCGGCGAGCTCGCCGAGCGGCGCGAGCGCTTCCTCCGGGCCGAGGGTGCCGAGCGCCGGATCCACCGGCGAGAGCACCGCGCCGCCGGACCCGGAGACCGCCACGACGACGGGCGCGCCGTCGCGCGCCCCCGCGCCGAACGCGAAGCGCGCCTGCTGCGCGCCGGCCGGCGACGCGCGCGCGGCGCGCTGGACGTGGAGCTCCCGGATCGCGGGCACGCCGCCTCCGCCCGGCGACGCGCGCCGCGCCCGCCCGCGGAGATCGACCGCGCTCACCGCGAGGCCGTCGTGCCGGGGGCTCACGAACACCGCGCGGTCGCCGAGGTCGACGCCGACCGAGCGATACGGAACGCAGCCGCCGATCGGCCGCGTCACGAGCGCGGCGTCCAGCACGCCGGCGAAGCACGCCTCCCGCGCGCCGGCAGCGACCGGGGCCACGCGTCCGTCGCGATCGATCAGGAGCCCGACCGAGGCCTCGTACGGTCGGAACTCGAGCTGCGCCAGGCTGGCGCTCGTGAGCGGCACGGCGGCGCGGCGGATCTCCGCGCGCAGGTCGAGCGGGGCGATCCAGGCGAGCTCCGCGTCGGCGAAGGACGCCGGCAGCGCGCCGCCGAGGGACGGCAGCGTCAGCACCCCGAGGGCGCCGAGCCGCAGCGGGCTCGCGCCGCGCAGGGGCGCCGCGGCGACGGCGCCGAACCCGCGCGACTCCGGGACGCGCGCGGCGGCGAGCGGCCCCGCGAAGCTGCAGTCGAGGCGCACGACGGGCTCCAGCCGCGCCGGCGCCGGCCGCGCCGGCCCGTCGCGATCGCGCGGCGCGCGGCCGGGGGCCGGCTCCGCCGCGGGCGCGTCGGCCGGGGACGCCGCGCCGGCGCGCGGGACCGACGCCCACCCGATCCGGAGGAAGGGACCGACGCGGCAGCCCACCGCGGAGCACCTCTCGACGCGCGCGGCCGCGCCGCCCGGCGGCGGCGCGACGGGCGCCCACCGCGCTCCGCGATCGATCGTCTCGAAGAGGCGGCCGTCCTCCGTCTCGACGAGGGCGAAGGGCCCGGACGCCTCGAGCGCGGCCGCGCGCGCCGGGAGCGGGCGGCGGCGCACCCGGCCGGCCGCGTCGATGGCGACCGGCGCGAGGCGCGCCGCCTGGTCCTGCACCGGGAGCCAGCCCTCGACGGTGTCGTCCGCGAGCACGGCGAGCGCGCGGGAGAGCAGCTCCGGCCGCTCGCCGTACCGGGGCCCCTCGGGCAAGGAGAGCGGGGGCTCGCCCCGCGCGAGCCGCACGACGCGCAGCGCGCCGCGCACCTCGACGCGCTCGGCGTCCCGCGGGAACGCGCCGGGGCGCGCGACGAGGGCGACCGCGCCCCCGCCCCGGCGCGGGATCCAGGCGAGCACGTCGGTCGCGTCCGCGGGGTCGAGGCGGTGCTCGACCCAGGCGCCCGGCCCGCGGCGCACGCAGAACACCGCGCTTTGCTGCGTCGAGCCGCCGGCGAGCGCCGCGCGCGAGATCGCCCGGAGGTCGATCCGCGGCCTCGGCAGCCCCTCGCACGGCCCGACGTAGCCGAGCGACTCGCCGTCGACGCCCACGAAGCGATCGGACTCCGGCTCCGCGCCGGGCCGCAGCTCGAACGCGCGCTCGATCCGGAGCGCCCGCGGCGCGCGGGCGTCGCCGGAGATGTCCACCACGCTCGCGCGATCCGGGCCGGCGCAGACGGCGAGCAGCGCGTCGCTCGCGCGGAACGGCGCGCACGCGCCGCTGCCAGGCGGCAACGGCGCGCCGGACGAGGCGCGCCCGGTCGCGAGGTCGACGCGGCCGACGAGGCCCTCCGCGGCGACCGCGGCGCCGCCGTCGGCGAGCGGCAGGCCGGCGTCGACGGCGGCCGCGAGCAGCGCGAAGGGCGCGCGGTCGGGCCACGCGGCCTCGACGTCGGCCGGGGGCCGCGCGCGCGGCGCGCGGAGCTCGCCGACACGGCCGCTCGCGTCGATGGCGCGCTCGAGGCCGTCGTCCAGCGAGGCGATGATCTCCTCGCCACGGACGTCGACCGAGACCGCGTCGCCGAGCGCCGCGGTGACGTCGCGGTACGAGGCCCCCGCGTCGAGCGTGAGGAGCGCGCGCCCGAAGACGGTGAGGCCGAGGGCGCGGCGGTCGCTGGCCGCGGCGGCCGCGACGAGGGACGGGAGGCCGAGCGGCCGCAGCGCGCCGCGCGCGCCGTCGACGGCGAAGGCCCCGGCGGACGTGATCAGGCCGATGCCGTCGAGCCACGGGAACACGCCGGCCACGTCGCCGGGCAGGGGGGCGAGCGCGCGGAGCTCCCCGGAGAAGCTGGCCGCCGTGTAGATCTCCTTGCTGCTCCAGAAGGCGTAGCGCGGCCCGGGCGGCGCGCTGGCCTGAGCCCAGGCGGGGAACGCGGCGCCGCCGGCGACCTCCGGGCTGTCGGCGCCGAGAGGCACGATCCGCGCGACGCCGTGCAGCTCGGCGCGCCGGCCGTTGACGACCGCCCGGTCGACCTCCTGGCCCCGCTGGACCACGCGCTCGACGAGGCCCGGCGCCGGCTGCGCGACGTACCGGGCAGGGCCGAGCGCGACGGGCGGGGCGGCGGCGAGCGCGCGCCCGGGCGGATCGGGCGCGACGGGCCGCGCCGGCGCCGGCTCGGCCGCCCCGCAGGCCGCGAGCGCCGGCGCGACGAGGAGGGCGAGCGGGCCGAGCGCGCGGCAGAGCGATCGCGAGGGGGCGCTCAACGCCGGTGCTTCTCGTTCCTGGCGAGCTGTTTCGGGGTGATCATGGCGACCCTCGGGAGGCGCGAGTGTACCCGTTCTGCGCCGCCGGAGCGGCGGCTCGGGCGCATGCCGGCGGGCATGGAGAGGCCCCTTTCATTCGTCCGCTGACCGACCGCCCACGAGGCACGCCAGCCGCTGCGTCATCTCCCGGGTCCGCAGCGCGCCCTCTCCGCCCCCTGTCCCCTGCCCGCGCGGCGCCGTCCACCGCGCGATCAGCGCCGCTCCCACGGGGGCCTCCCCGCGCCGGCGCGCGTCGGCGACCGCGACGTGCAGCGCCTCGAGGCAGACGCGCTCCCGCCCCCAGCGCACCTGCGCGACGCCGCGATCGCCGAGCGAGACGGCGGGCAGCGCCCGCCGGTCCAGGCGCAGGGCGCGCTCCGGATCGAGCGTCACGAGCGCGCGCCACGCGCCCGCCATCGCGCGGCAGCGCGCGTCGCTCGCGGCGGTCAGCGTCGACCAGGGCGCGAGCGCCGCCACCTCGCCGGCCGTCCCCGCCGCGGGGTCGAGCGCCGCCACGCCGGCGGTCTCCGGGGCGACGCCGTCGAGCACCAGCACGCCGGCCTCGCCGTCGTCGCGCCGGGCGAGCGAGATCGGCCTGCTGCGCAGCTCCTCGCGATCGAGCCCCACGACGCGCGCGGGCTGCCGGGGCTCCGGCGTGTGCTCCTCGACGGCCGCGCGGCGCCGGAGCTCGCCGAGGACGAGGGCGCGGCCAGGACCGAGCAGCAGGCCAGGGGCCTGGCCCAGCGGGCCGTCGAGCTGACCTCGGCGCGGCTCGAACGCCGGGAGCACCCGCGCGCCGTCGGGGCCGAGGAGCAGCTCGCCCGCCTCTGCGACGACGAGCAGCGCGACCTCGCCGCGCGCGGCGAGCAGCGGCACCGCGCCGGCGCGCTGCGCGCCGCGCCGGAGGCTCAGCGCGAGGTCGGTCGCGTTCAGCCGCAGCACCTCGCCGCGCAGATCGAACGGCGGGCGAAACAGCGCGCTGTGCGTCCGGATCGGCGCCGCCCTCGGGCCGCCCTTCCCCGCCGCCGCGTCGCCCTTCCCCGCCGCCGCGTCGCCCTTCCCCGCCGCCGCGTCGCCCTGCCCCGGCGCCGCCTCGCCCTGCCACACCGCCTCGCCGCCCTGCTCCGCCGCATCGCTATCGAACCGCATCGCCGCCTCGGGCGGCTTCCGGTCGCGCCCTGGCTCCGCCGCGTCCGCGACGATCTCGATCGCCTCTCCGTACGGCGTCGGCACCGTCCACCGCTCCGCGCCGGCAGCGGGCCCGGCGCCCGGGAGCGGCGCCGGCAGCCCGACCGGCGCGCACGACAGCGCCGGCAGCCCGGCCGGCGGCTCCTGCGGATCGCCGGCGCGGTCCGTCGCCGCCGCGCCCGCGGCCGGCGCGGGCCCGGCGGCGGCCGGCGACAGATCGCCCGCGCCCCAGCCGAGCCGCACCACGCCGGACAGCGCGCAGCCGAGCGCGGAGCACGCGCCCTGGAACGACGACGGCGGCACCGGCGAGCGCCCGACCGCGCGCCACGTCCGGCCGTGATCGCGCGTCTCGTGGAGCTCCGCGCCGCGCGTGACGAGCACGCCGTGATCGCCGGTCACCACCATCCCCGCCGGCTCCGGCGGCAGCGCGTGCGCCACGACCTCCCCGCCCGGCGCGATCGTCACCCCCAGGCTCGCCTTCCCCATCGGCTCGGACCACTCGACCGACGACAGCCACGCGTCGACCCCGCCGTCCTCGCGCGCGCGGAAGCGCCTGTCGACGAGCACCCGCGACGCGTCGCGCGGCGGCGGCGTCCAGTACCAGCCGGGGGGATCCCCCTCCAGCCGCACCACCCGCGCGCCCCCCTCGTCGCGGGCGCGCGGCGCGCCGACGGGCGCCGGCAGCGCGTCGCGCTCGCCGCGCAGCAGCGCGACAGCGCTCCCGTCCCGGCGCGGCGCCCAGCCGACGAGCGCCTGCCCCTCGCCGACCTCGATCGCGTGCTCGACCCACGCGCCCGGACCGCGCCGCACGCAGATCCTCGGGTGGACCACGACGTCGCCGTACCGGCGCTCGCGCTCCTCGTCGCTGACGAACCGCTGAGACGCCCCGCACCCGCCGACGAAGCCGAGCGCGCCGCCGTCGTCCGCCGCGAAGAACCCCTCGTCGCTGAAGGCGCGCTCCACGCGCGGCGGCTCGCCGCGCTCCGAGCGCAGGACGTAGCTGCCGTGGCGCTCGTAATCGTCCCACGCGCACAGAAACAGCAGCCCGTCGTCCGCGCGCATCGGCGCGCACCCCAGCCCGTCCGGGAACCAGCCGGCGAGCCGCTCGCGCGTCGCGCCCGTCCGCGCGTCGATCCTCGCGACGCCGCCGTCGATCACCCCGAGCGCAGTCCCGTCCGGAAGGAGCGCGCCCGCGGCGACCGCCGCGGCGACCGGCGCGATCTCGCGCTCCGCGAGATCCTCGCGCCCGCCGGCCCCGGCGCCCGCGAAGCGGAGCTGGAACGATCCGCCCGACCACGACGCGATCGCGCGGAGATCGCCGTCGGGCCGGCGGAGCGCGCCGTCCGGCAGGACGGCAGCGCGCCCGAGCCCCGTCTCGAGCCACAGCGCGCCCGGCGCGACGCCGATGCCGAGCGAGGCGACCCCGAGCCGCCGACCGGCGTCGATCCACGTGCGGCCGCCGTCCGCCGTCGTCGCGGCGCGGCCGAACACGTCGAGGCGCACCGCGCGCGCCCCGTCCAGCGCCGCGAGATCGTGGATGGCCGGCGCCTCGAGCGCCCGACCGCGATCCTCGCCCGGCAGGACCACCCGCGGCCCCTGCTCCGTGAAGACCACGACGCCGTGGAGCCCGTTCCGCGCGCCCCGCACGGCGCCCGCGCCCCTGCCGAGCGCCACCTCCGCGAGCGGCCCCGTGAAGCCGCGCGACCGGAACGCCCTGCCCCGGCTCCAGTGCAGGAAGCCCCCGCCGAGGTGGGGCGCGATCGCGAGCGATCCGACGATGGGCTCGCCCGCCGCCCACAGCGCGGCCTCCCACGCCGCCGCGACGACGCGCCCGCCCGCGCCGAGCTCGAGCCGCGCCCCGCCCGCGACGACGCGATTCACGACGGCCGCGTCCGGCCCGTCGCGCGTCACGCGGAACACCCCGTCCGTGATCTCCTGGAAGTAGCGAGCCCCCGCCGGGAGAGCGCCGACAGCGTCGCCCGCGCCCATCGCGCCCCACGCGCCCGCCGCCCCCGGCACGCCTGACACACGCGCGCGCCCCGCTGGCCCGGCCGCGCCGCTCGCCGGGCTGGCCTCGGGCCCGCGCGCGCAGCCGGACGCGACGAGAGCCGTGAGCAGACCGATCGCGCGCGCCAGCATCGGGGAAAGCACGACGGTATCCGCTGTACCGCCCCCGTCCAGGGCTGATCCGCCTCGACCGCGCGACGCCCGCGCGCTCTCTCCGCGGCGCCGTCATAAGCTGCGGCCTGCGGCGCGCCGCGCCCGCCCGGAACGCCCGTGCCCACCGCTCGCCGACCCCGCCGACCCACGAAAGAAGAGCTCCTCGCCGCCGCCGGCAAGACGGTGCCGGACGTCATCGCGCCCGATCTCCGCGTCCTCTTCTGCGGCATCAACCCGGGCCTCTACACGGCCGCCGTCGGGCACAACTTCGCCCGCCCCGGCAACCGGTTCTGGCCGGCGCTGCACGCGGGCGGCTTCACCGATCGCGTGCTCTCGCCGCCCGAGGAGCGCGAGCTGCTGAAGCTCGGTTACGGGATCACCAACGTCGTCGAGCGGGCGACCGCGTCGGCCGACGAGCTGTCGCCCGAGGAGCTCGCCGCGGGCGGAGTGAGGCTCGCGGCCAAGGTGCGGCAGTACCGCCCCCGCTTCCTCGCCGTGCTCGGGATCGGCGCCTACCGGAGCGCCTTCGGGCGGCCCCACGCCGCGCCCGGCCCGCAGCCCGAGACGCTCGGCGCGACGAGGCTCTGGGTGCTGCCGAACCCGAGCGGCCTCAACGCCAGCTACCAGCCGCAGAAGCTCGCCGAGATGTTCCGCGCCCTGCGCGACGCTGTCGCGTCCGCCGCTGCCCCTCCGTGAGCCGCGCGGCGCGCCTGCGCGGGCAGCGCGCTCTCCGGAAAGGTGGTGATCCGAGAGCCGCTGTCGCGCCACATCGCCCCTGCGCCGACTCGGCCCCTCGCCGTGATGCGGACTCGTCGTTCGCCGCGCCGCCGCGGCGACAGGCGCTCTCCCCGGCGCGCACTCCCCCGCTCCGCGCGCGGCGCGCCTACTCGGGCAGCGCGCTCTCCTCTTCCTGGGGCACCTTCGCGCGCGCGTTGCGGGCCTCTTCGCGGAACGCCGCGAGGCCGGGCGGCCCGTCGGTCGGCTGCGCCACGCGGTTGCTCACCGCGGCGAGCCACGCCACCGGCGAGTCGGGCGTCCGCGGCGTGACCAGGAGGACTCCGCGCGACGCGTAGCGCGAACAACCGTCCTCGCACACAGGGAGGACCAGACGGAGCCCGCCGCCGCCACCTTGGCTCACGAGCGGCGCCACGCGCATCTCCGACGGCGGCGGCGCCATGGTGGACATCACCACGCGCGCGATCAGCGCCTTGATCGTCCTTCCAGACGTTCCAGGCGGCTCCGGAGCCGGCATCGCCGCGCGATCCGCCGCGTCAAGCCGGCTCGGCGGCAGCGCGAAGAGCCCCGCGCCGTCGGCCGCCTCCGCGAGCGAAGGCGACAGCGCGCCGGCGAGCGCGCCGACGAGACAGGCCAGCTTGAGTTCGAATCGCATGGGTGATCCCTCGACAATCTCTCGATCGGTCGTCCAGTCCCCACGTCCAGCAGGCCCCATGCCAGCCACGGGCGTCCGGCTGCCGCGGCGCGGCCCGACGCGAGCACCAGCCGACTTCGTCCGCCGCGCGAGACGGTTCGCCACAGCGTGGCGACGGCAGCCCGTCCGGCGCCGCCGGACCGCAGAAGCTGGAGAATTCGACCCGGCCGTGCGAGCGCCGCTTTCGCTTGCCAGACGGTCCGGGCGCCGTTAACCGTCATCGTTATGCCCGACCGCAAGCCAGGGCTGAGCCCCCAGATCATGAAGGCCCCGCTCCCGCCTGGCGCCCCGCTCCCCTCCGCTTCTTCCAAGCCCTCCACGCCCTCCGAGCCCGTCGCGAGCATTCTGCTCGTCGACGATCACCGCCCGAATCTCCTCGCCCTCGAGGCCGTGCTCGATCCGCTGCGCCAGCGGCTCGTCACCGCGCAATCGGGCGAGGAGGCGCTCGAGCACCTCACCCGCGAGGAGTTCGCGCTCATCCTCATGGACGTGAAGATGCGCGGTATCGACGGCTTCGAGACGGCCGCCCGCGTGAGGGGGCTCGATCAGGCGAGGCACACCCCGATCATCTTCATCTCGGGGCTGCCGGAGGACGAGGACCGGCTGTATCGCGGCTACGCGCAGGGCGCGGTCGATTATGTCGTCAAGCCGTTCAATCCCGACATCCTGCGCGCCAAGGTGGCCGTCTTCGTCGAGCTGCACCGCAGGGCCGAGCAGATCAAGCGGCAGGAGGCGGCGCTCCGCCAGCTCGAGCGGCAGGCGAGCGACGAGGTGTTCCGGCGCATCATGGACACGAGCATGATGGGCCTGCTCTTCAGCGACTACGAGGGGCGCGTCATCGAGGCGAACGACTGCTTCCTCTCGATGGTCGGCTACACCCGCGAGGACCTGAAGGAGGGGCTCCTCCGGTGGCAGCAGCTCTCGCCGCCGGAGTACGAGCACGTGCACCACGACGCGGTGAACGAGCTGAGCGCCCACGGCGTCACGAAGCAGTTCGAGAAGGAGTACATCCGCAAGGACGGCAAGCGCGTGGCGGTCCTCGTCGGCTCGGCGCGGATCGAGACGCAGCGGCGCAACCTCACCTACGTGCTCGACATCAGCGAGCGCAAGCGCGCCGAGGCGAACGTCAGCCTGCTCGCCGGCGCGGGCGAGATCCTCTCGTCCTCGCTCGACTTCCGCGAGACGCTCGGGCAGCTCGCCCGGCTCGCCGTGCCGCTGCTCGCCGACTGGTGCGCGGTGGACATCCAGGGGCAAGACGGCGCCATCCAGCGCGTCGCCGTCCAGCACACCGACGCAGAGAAGGTGGCGTTCGTGCGGCAGATCGAGGAGCGGTACCCGGTCGACCCCGCGTCGCCGACCGGCGTGCCGAACGTGCTGCGGACCGGCCAGACCGAGTGGGTGCCCGAGATCACGGACGCGCTGCTGGTCTCGATCGCCCGGGACGAGGAGCACCTCCGGATCGCCCGCGAGCTCGGCCTCCGCTCGGCGGTGGTGGTGCCGCTGGCGGCGCGCGGGCGCGTCCTCGGCGCGATGACGCTCGTGCACGCGGAGTCGGGCCGGCGCTACACGAAGACCGACGTGCAGTTCGCCGAGGAGCTCGCCCGGCGCGCGGCGCTCAGCGTCGACAACGCGCTCCTCTTCGAGCGCGAGGTCACGGTGCGCAAGGAGGTCGAGACGCTCGCGGAGGAGCTGAAGCACAGCGAGGCGCAGTTCCGGCTGCTCGCCGAGACGATGCCGCAGCTCGTGTGGACGAACCGCCCGGACGGCCACCACGAGTATTTCAACCAGCGCTGGTACGACTACACGGGGCTCACCCCCGAGGACACGGGCGGCGAGGGCTGGAGCCGGATCATCCACCCCGAGGAGCACGAGCAGGCGATCGAGACATGGCGGCAGGCGCTGCGCACGGGCGAGCCGTACGAGAGCCAGTCCCGCCTCCGGCGCGCGGACGGCGTCTACCGCTGGTTCATCGGCCGGGCGGTCGCCGCGCGCGACGGCGCGGGCCGCATCGTCCGGTGGTTCGGCACCTACACGGACATCGACGATCAGAAGCGCGCCGAGGAGGAGCGGCAGCGGCTCGTCCAGGCGCTCGAGCGCAGCAACAAGGAGCTCGATCAGTTCGCCTACGTCACGAGCCACGACCTCAAGGCGCCGCTGCGGGGCATCGCCAACCTCTCGCAGTGGATCGAGGAGGACCTGAGCGACAAGATGACGGCGGAGAGCCGCAAGCAGCTCGACCTGCTCCGCGGGCGCGTCCACCGGCTGGAGAACCTGATCGACGGGATCCTGAGCTACTCTCGCGCGGGCCGCGTCCGGGAGAAGCCCGAGGCGATCGACGTCGGCAAGCTCCTCCGGGAGATCGTCGAGCTGCTCGCGCCCCCGCCGGACACGCGGGTGGAGATCGCCCCGGACATGCCCGTGGTGGTCACCGAGCGCGCGCCGCTCCAGCAGACGTTCCTGAACCTCATCAGCAACGCGCTGAAGCACGCCGGGCGCGCCGATCCCGAGGTCCGGATCTCCTCGCGCGACGCCGGCGCGTTCTGGGAGTTCTCGGTCTCCGACAACGGCTCGGGCATCGCGCCCGAGTACCACGACCGCATCTGGGGCATCTTCCAGACGCTGAAGGCGCGGGACAAGGTCGAGGGCACCGGCATCGGGCTGTCGGTCGTGCAGAAGATCGTCCAGAGCAAGGGCGCGCGCGCGTGGGTCGAGTCCTCGGTCGGCGCCGGCGCCACGTTCCGGTTCACCTGGCCGAAGCTCGAGGCGCGGGAGCCTTCCTCGCCCGGCTGATCCCTGCGTCGGCCGCGCGCGCGGCCGGCGGTGCGGGCCACGTGCGCGCGTCACGGGCTGCGCCGGGCGCCGACACAGCGCGTCCTCGGGCCCGGCACGAAGTTTGAACACACCTCCTCGGAACAACAAGCGGCTTGATGCGAGGCGAGCGCCGGTGATGGCGGGGCGGTGAGCCACGGCTCCTTCTCTCGTGGCGTCGTGTCCCGCTGCTCACGCCGCGCGCCTCGGAAGGAGGGTGTTCGTGATGTCGATGTTCAAACTGCCCAGGAGTCTCCTGGGCGCGCTGGCTGTGTCTCTTCTCGCTGCGTGCGCCGCGTCCCCGGCGCCGGCGCAATCGGCGGTCGCGGAGCCGAGGATGCCCAACCCCGGCCCCGACGGTGTTTACAAGGTGGAGTGGCCCGATCTGAGGGAGGGCGAGGATCGGTTCATCGGGCTCACGCTCGGGGCGGACATCGCCGATGTCTGCCGGCTGCCCAAGACGAACTTCGCCTTCGACTCTGCCGAGCCGTTGCCTCAGGAGCATCTGGAGCTCCGGGCGGTGGTCGACTGCCTGCTCTCCTCGAACCTGAGCAAGGCGCGGATAGAGCTCGTCGGCCGGGCCGATCCCCGCGGCACGCAGGCGTACAACCAGGATCTCTCGCTGCGCCGCGCCCAGCGGGTGAAGGAGATCCTGGTGGCGGAGGGCATCCCCGCGGACCGCGTCACGGTGCGCGCGACGGGCGCCGCCGAGGCGGTCGGCACGCAGCCGATGTACTCCTACGGCTACGACCGTCGCGTCGACGTCGTGCTCGTCGGCATCATCCACTCCCCCCAGTGAGCGGGGCACGCCCCGCTGCGGATACGGGCCCACCTCGACGTTTTCGGTGCTCGGCGTACTGAAGTACGCCTGTGCGCCGAAAACGCCGATCTGGGCCCGTCTCCTGTGCGGGGCGCGCCCCGCTCGGCAGCGGCTAAGCTCAGGGATTCGCTCTACAGCGACTGGGCTCAGCCTCTCGCTCTACAGCGACTGGGCTCAGCCGCTCGCTCGGCGGCGGCTGGGATCAGCGTTTCGCTCGGTGGCGAGGGTCAACGAGGGGGCGAGGGGCTGACGACGCAGTCTGCCTGGTGGGCACGCACTCCGCGCTTCTTCCGGACAACCCTATTTCCGTTTCTGACGGTGGCCGCGGGCGACGCGGGGGCGTTCTGGTACGGGAGCGCGCGATGCATCGGGGCGCGTCACGACAGATGTGGCATTTCGTCACGGGGGCGTCACGGGAGCGGGCGGCTGCAGCGGGGACAAGCGGGCCGTACAGCAGGGTCTGGGGGTTGGTCCGGAGTCTGCAATGCCTGCCGTCACGAACCGGCGGACGTCATGTCCGTCACAAGGAGACAAGAGCCATGACGAACCGACTGAATGACGCTGTGGGGGCTGCAAAGGGTGTGTACGAGACGGCGGCCGTCGGCGCCGTCGGCGCTGCCACGACCGCCAAGACGACGGCGTTCGACGTCGCGAAGGCGGTCGCCGGGATCGCCGCGACGATCGGGGCGCTCGGCTTCGACGATGTGCTCGGCTGGGTCGGGCTGGCGCGCAGGCGCAGCCCGCTCGCGACCCTCGCGTACTTCGGCGCCGGCGTCGCGGTGGGCGCGGGCGTGGCCATGCTGCTCTCGCCGACGTCCGGCGAGGCGCTCCGCCGTGACATCCTGACCCGCCTCGACGGCCTCAAGCGCCAGGCGACCCGCGGGGTCGAGCAGGCCGAGCGCCAGGTCCAGAGCAAGGTCGGCGGCGCTGTCGACGCGGTGAAGGGCGCGGTCTCCTCGTCCGAGACGGGGAACTCGCACTACGGCATCGAAGGCGGGCGGCAGGGCGGCGAGAGCGGTCACCACCTGAGCTGAGGCGCTGCACGTGTGGCTCGAAGCCATCATCACGCGGGAGGATCTCGTCCAGATTCTGGGCGAGTTCCTCCCCGTGAAAATCCACCTGGACGATGACGAGAAGACGGACCGCTGGCTCTACCTGGGCAAGCCGACCGAGATCACGCTGGTCGAGGACATGGGCCTGCGCGTCAACTGTCCTGCGGAGCTGAAGTGGTCTATCCCGGTCGTGAGCCCCACCGTCAAGCTCGATGAGCTCAAGGTCCTCATCTCCCCCGAGATCGTCGAGAAGAACAGTGGGAACGTCCTCGCGTTCAACGTCGAGCTCGAGGAGGCCGACATCCGCGGCATCCCCTCGATCATCGACCACACGATCATGAAGGCCGTCAACTCGGCGCTCGCGAACAAGAAGCCTGAGTGGAACTTCACGAAGACGCTCACGCACACCGTGGGTCTCCCCTCCAACCTCGAGCCGATCGATGGGCTGCACATCGGGGTCGCCTGGGGCAAGCGTCGCATCAGTCAGGACGCGCTCGTGCTCGTGGTCTCCTTCAAGCTCAATTTCGTGCGCAGCGATTGAGGCTCCGCCGCAGGGCGACCCAAGAACGCCCCGCCCCGTCCCCCGGGGCGGGGCGTTTCGCTTGCGCCGTCATCAAGCCTGAGTCGTCCCGCGCAGCGGTCGCTTCCCCTCTTCACGTGGATCGTAGGCCCCAGGGGCGGAGCTCGTCGCGCGCCAAGGAATCCCCTCATCAGCAGCCCTTTTCAGCGGAGAAATTGAACCGGGAGGCGGGGAGGCGGGGAGGCGGGGAGTATTTGAAGATCTTCCTCCCCGCCTCCCTGTGAATTTTCCGAAGAATTCGAGGGGCTGCGGTCACCCAGGCTGAGCCGCCAGGTGAATCCTCCCCAGCCGCCCACCGCGCCCCCGCGTGAGGGCGCCCGCGATATCCGAGTGCTTGACGAGCCCCAGATAGCTCTCCCCATCGAACACCGCCACCACCGGCGTGTTCTTCTCCACCATCTTCCGCCCCACCTCGTCGAGCGGCACGTCCGCCGCCACCCTGGGCACGTCACACCGCATGATCCAGGCGATGAACGACCCCTCCTCGCCAGAAGCCAGCGCGCGCATCACGTCCGTTCGCGTCACGATCCCGATCACGCGGTCCTCGTAGACCACCGGGAAATCCGGCTCCTGGCTCGCCAGGATGCGCCGCGCGGCGTCGCCCACGAGCTCGCCAGGCCAGAGCTGGACGGCCCTGCCCTCGACGAGCGGACGGCACTCGGTGACCTCGACAGGCGCCATCACCGCCTGCGCCGCGCTCCACTCCCGCCGCGCCCCCAGAAAGAGGAGCGCCGACAGCCCCGCGATCAGGACCTGACCGCCGAACAGCGCGATGAAGAACAGCACCGCCGCCATCGCCTGACCGAGCGTCGCCGCCATCGTGGTCGCGAGCCAGGTGCCCGTGAGCGGCGAGAGCGCCTCGCGCACCAGGCGGCCGCCCTCGAGCGGCAGCGCCGGCAGCAGGCCGAGCGTCGCGATGCCGAGGTTCGCGCTCGCGACCCACACGAGCGCCGCCTCGCGCGAGGGCGCCTCGGCGGCCTGCAGCACCGACGCCCACCGGAGCTCCTCCGCCCCGCGCTGCCCGTCGACCGCCACGAAGAACAGCGTCGCGAGCGCGAAGTTCGCGGCGAGGCCGAGCGCGCCGCCCTGCGTCCAGCCGGCCACGGGGCGCGCGCGCCGCGCCACCGCGCCGAGCGGCGAGAGCAGGACCTCGCTCAGACCGAGCCCGAGCTGCCGCGCCACCACCCCGTGCACGAGCGCCTGCAGCGCCACGCACCCGAGCAGCGCCGCGCCGAGCGCGCAGCCGAAGAGCGCGCCGCCCCCGCCGTGCCGCGCCCCCCACTGGAGCGCCCCGAGCGGGATGAGCAGGCCGAACGCCGCGTGGGCAACGACTTCAATACCGCCAATCCGCGTGACCCTGATGACCCAATTCATGGCACATTGCTCCTGGGTTCTCGCGCAGACCGCTGCGCATGGCGGGAGGGCAGTTCCGACCTGCCACCGCCCCCCCTTCCCCCCGGGGGGTGTGGCGAGAACCTCGTCGCGCGGTGGACGGCCGACGGGCAATGTCGCGGACTTTTTCTACGCTCACTGCAAAGCACGTGCCGCTTTCCTGCTCCACGTGATGAGCAACACACCGCCTCGCGCTGCGCGGCGGGCGGCGATCTGGCGCGATGACCTGTTCCGCGCCTCGGGCTGTCATCGAGTCGGCGGGCGTGAGGCGGGGAGTTCACGGGGCCGCGACGCGCCGGATGAGCACGCCAACAGTGCGGCATGGCCGGATGTCGCGGTGTGGCGTTACGCTACGTAGCAGGCGCGCTCCGTCACGACGTCACATCACCGACGCCGTCCATCCCTCCAGCCCGCCGCGCGCGGCCGCCCGAGGCCGGCCCACGCCGCTCGACCGCCTCGGCGACGGGAGACGCCCGCGTGAAGCGCTCCTGCGGCAGGAACAGGCCGTCCTCGAGCTCGCGCACCCAGCGGAGCATCTCCTCGCGCACCCAGCACCGCAGATCGAACAGCTTCCCCGAGTCGCTCGATGAAACGAGAAACCGCACCTCGATGGTGCGCTCTGACACGTTCGTGACCTGGACGGCCTTCACGCGACCATCCCAGAGCTCGCTGTTCGGAAGGATGGACTCGAAATGCTGGCGGATAGCTTCCACGGGCGTCCGGTAATCGACGTAGATCTCGACGGTGCCGAGCTTCTCCGCGCCGTGCTTCGTCCAGTTCTCGAACGACTGGTCCAGGAGCCGCGCGGTCGGAATGATGAGCCGCCGCTCGTCCCAGATCTTCATGACCACGTGCGTCAGGCGGATCTCCTCGACGGTCCCGAACTGCCCGTCCACCACCACCTTGTCGCCGAGGTCGATGGGGCGCGTGAACAGGATGTGGAGGCCGGACAGGATCGCGCCGACCGGCTTCTGCGCGGCCAGGCCGAGCACGACGCCCGCGATGCCGGCCGACGCCAGGAGCGAGACACCGACGTTCCGCACGGTCTCGAAGTTCAGGAGCACGAGCGCGCCCGCGACGATCACGATGATCACGCGCGCGACCCG
The DNA here is from genome assembly GCF_051474675.1 of Sorangium sp. So ce406. Taxonomy (NCBI): domain Bacteria; kingdom Pseudomonadati; phylum Myxococcota; order Polyangiales; family Polyangiaceae; genus Sorangium; species Sorangium sp. So ce406. Next base: position 7,348,778 of record NZ_CP150340.1, read on the forward strand.
CTCGAGCACGCGCGCCTGGGTGCGCAGCCCGCGCGACGACTCGCTCCCCTCCTCGAGGTGCCGCAGGGCGCGCGCGTCCAGCACCTCGGAGAGGATCCCCACGACGCGCATGAGCAGCCACGCCACCCCGCCGATGAACAGCGCCGAGAGGAGCGGCCGCAGCTCGGCCACGAGCTCCTGGCCGAGCCGCGTCGTCTTGGCGAGGCCTGCCGTCAAGATCACGCCGAGGCAAAGCGTCATGGGGCCGATTGCCGCGTCGAGCGTCTTTTCGTCCCACGGCGTCGCCGTCCTCCGCACGACGAGCGAGGCGGCGCGCCGGAACGCGTGCACCACGAGCCGCGCGAGCCCGAGGCCGACCGGAACGCTCGCCGCCACGACCACCCACGGCCACGGGCCATCCGCCGGGATCCCCAGCCGGGCACCGAGCGATTCAAAGACCGAGTTCTGCATGGATCTGCTCCTTCAATCCGCCACTCCGCCACTCCGCGCGCGCCTCCGGCCCGGCCCGCCGAGCCCCAGACGCATGACGCGCTCGCCGGCCCGGCGGACGGTCCGTGACGCATTGAAGCGCGCCGGGCTCATCCATCGTGTGTGCGGCCTCGCCATGGCACAGGCCGTGCCGCCGATTCCGCCCCCGCGTTTTCTGGCTGCTCTCCGCTCGTCGCGCTGGCCTGCAGCAGCGATCGCGATTACAGGGTGGAGGCACCTTTGCCACGATGCGGCAGTCCGCCACACCGTCGCTCTGCTCCGCCTTGCACGTTCCGTTCAAGCGTCCTGTGCTCGCTCGGCATGTGATGTGCACGGACGCGAGTCAGAGAGTCGAGATCGGCTGATAAACGCAGCAAAGGACTCGTTTATGTCAGAGCGCAGAAGCCAGGTCGATGATTTCACGCGGCTCACGGAAGAGACCGAGCGGCTCGCGAGGCACGTCGAGGATCTCCGGCTCCGGATCGCGGCGACGACCGCGAAGCGGCGCGCATCGTCCGGCATGCACCCTGCGCAGAACGGCGCCTCGCTCGACGGGACGCACGGCGCCCTCACGGAGCGGCCGCCGCACGGCCCGCCGTCCGAGCGGCCGCCGCACGCCGCGCCCTCCGATCGGCCGCCGCACGGCTCCCTGTCCGAGCGAGCGCTCGACGCTGTCGTGGCCCCGGAGCGGCCCGTCGACGCAGGTGTAGAGCGGGCGCAGGACGCGAGTCCGGAGCGCCCCTACGATGCGGCCTCGGAGCGGCCGCGCCCCCGTCACTCGCCCTTCCCCGAGCGCCCCTCGTGCCTCGCGAGCGTGTCGCGGTGGCTGCCGCCGCTGGCGCCAGGGCGGCTGGCGCTGGAGTCGGGCGTCCACGAGAAGGTGGGAGAGGCAGGGCGTTACTGCATCGTCACGCCACGGAAGAAGCCGAGCTCTCTCCCACCGAAGCGCCGGACACCGAAGGCCGACGTCGCCTGAGTCAGCGCACCTCGCCCCCTCTCTCCCCGCGCATGGCTGCCCTCACGGTGCTCTGACAGCGTGGCTGCGCGGGCCTGCTCGCCACACACCTGGCCCGACGGCGCACGACAGGCAAAGCGCGCGACGCGCGCGGCGCGAAGCTTGCCCGGCTGCGCGCCTGCGTAGTATACGAACCCATGCTGTCGTGCGGTGGGTGCGGACGCGCATCGTGCACCGAAGCCTGAACATCGATGAGACCCGACGGAATCTCCGCGGTCGGGCAGCGAGAGCCCTGCCCTTCGGCGGCGCGAGCGGCCCGCAAAGGCCCGCCCTGCTCGAGGCGATCGAGGGTTTTGCCCACCAGGCGAGAGGGCCTGTCCTCCAGCCGTCCTCTCCCCGCCTCACGGCGATGCGCGGGCACCGCACGGGGGCCATGCGCGGGCCTCCGGCCCGACCGCTTGCGGCGCTCCGGGACACCTCCGTGTCCGGGGCGCGCTCTCGTTTCCCTTGAAAGATCGGCCCCGCTCACAGGCGGGGCCAGGAGAACAGCGGCATGGAGCAGCGAAGCGACCTCGACAAGGCGGCCCGCAAGGCGAGAGCTGGCAACGGCAAGACCAAGAAGGGCGCGTCCGGGGACGGGCTGCACGGCGCCGCGCGCGCGAAGAAGGCCCCTGCGGCCAGCGTCGCCCGCGCCGCGCCGGCCGTCGAGCAGGGCGGGATCGACCGGCGGACGCTGCTGCTGTCGCTGACGGCGCTCAAGAAGGGCGATTTCTCGGTGCGGCTGCCCCCCGATCTGGAGGGGCTCGACGGGAAGATCGCGGACACGTTCAACGACGTCGTCGAGCTCAACGACAAGATGGCGCGAGAGCTCCAGCGCCTGAGCCGCGTGGTGGGCAAGGAGGGCAAGCTCTCGCAGCGCGCCTTCATCGGCGAGGTGAACGGCGCCTGGGCCGACGCGATCGCGTGCATGAACGCGCTCATCGGCGATCTCGTCCACCCCACGGCCGAGACGGCGCGCGTCATCGGGGCGGTCGCCAAGGGCGACCTCTCGCAGACGATGGCCCTCGAGGTGGACGGCAGGCCGCTCGACGGCGAGTTCCTCCGGACGGCCAAGACCGTCAACACGATGGTCGAGCAGCTCGGCTCCTTCGCCTCCGAGGTCACGCGCGTCGCGCGCGAGGTCGGCACCGAGGGAAAGCTCGGCGGCCAGGCCGACGTCAAGGGCGTCGCCGGCACCTGGAAGGATCTCACCGACTCCGTCAACTCGATGGCGGGCAACATCACCGCCCAGGTGCGCAACATCGCCGCCGTCACCACCGCCGTCGCGACCGGCGATCTCTCGAAGAAGATCACCGTCGACGTCAAGGGCGAGATCCTCGAGCTCAAGGACACCATCAACACGATGGTCGATCAGCTCCGCTCCTTCGCCTCCGAGGTCACCCGCGTCGCGCGCGAGGTCGGCACCGAGGGCAAGCTCGGCGGGCAAGCCGAGGTGAAGGGCGTCGCGGGGACGTGGAAGGATCTCACCGACTCCGTCAACTCGATGGCCGGCAACCTCACCGCCCAGGTGCGCAACATCGCCGCCGTCACCACCGCCGTCGCCAACGGCGACCTCTCCAAGAAGATCACCGTCGACGTCAAGGGCGAGATCCTCGAGCTCAAGAACACCATCAACACGATGGTCGATCAGCTCAACTCCTTCGCCTCCGAGGTCACGCGCGTCGCGCGCGAGGTCGGCACCGAGGGAAAGCTCGGCGGCCAGGCCGACGTCAAGGGCGTCGCCGGCACCTGGAAGGATCTCACCGACTCCGTCAACTCGATGGCGTCGAACCTCACCGCCCAGGTGCGCAACATCGCCACGGTCACCACCGCCGTCGCGAAAGGCGACCTCTCCAAGAAGATCACCGTCGACGTCAAGGGCGAGATCCTCGAGCTCAAGGACACCATCAACACGATGGTCGATCAGCTCAGCTCGCTCGCCGCCGAGGTCACCCGCGTCGCGCGCGAGGTCGGCACCGAGGGAAAGCTCGGCGGACAGGCCGACGTCCGCGGCGTCGCGGGGACGTGGAAGGACCTCACCGACTCCGTCAACTCGATGGCCGGCAACCTCACCGCCCAGGTGCGCAACATCGCCACCGTCACCACCGCGGTCGCCACCGGGGATCTCTCGAAGAAGATCACCGTCGACGTCAAGGGCGAGATCCTCGAGCTCAAGAACACCATCAACACGATGGTCGATCAGCTCAACTCCTTCGCCTCCGAGGTCACCCGCGTCGCGCGCGAGGTCGGCACCGAGGGAAAGCTCGGCGGCCAGGCCGACGTCCGCGGCGTCGCCGGCACCTGGAAGGACCTCACCGACTCCGTCAACTCGATGGCCGGCAACCTCACCGCCCAGGTGCGCAACATCGCCGCCGTCACCACCGCCGTCGCCAACGGCGACCTCTCCAAGAAGATCACCGTCGACGTCAAGGGCGAGATCCTCGAGCTCAAGAACACCATCAACACGATGGTCGATCAGCTCAGCGCCTTCGCGGCGCAGGTGACGCGCGTCGCGCGCGAGGTCGGCACCGAGGGCAAGCTCGGCGGCCAGGCCGAGGTGACCGGCGTCGCCGGCACCTGGAAGGACCTCACCGACTCCGTCAACTCGATGGCCGGCAACCTCACCGCCCAGGTGCGCAACATCGCCGCCGTCACCACCGCCGTCGCCAACGGCGATCTCTCCAAGAAGATCACCGTCGATGTCCGCGGCGAGATCCTCGAGCTCAAGGACACCATCAACACGATGGTCGATCAGCTCCGCTCCTTTGCGTCCGAGGTGACCCGCGTCGCGCGCGAGGTCGGCACCGAGGGCAAGCTCGGCGGGCAGGCCGACGTCCGCGGCGTCGCGGGGACGTGGAAGGACCTCACCGACTCCGTCAACTCGATGGCCGGCAACCTCACCGCCCAGGTGCGCAACATCGCCGCCGTCACCACCGCCGTCGCCAACGGCGATCTCTCCAAGAAGATCACCGTCGACGTCAAGGGCGAGATCCTCGAGCTCAAGAACACCATCAACACGATGGTCGATCAGCTCAACTCCTTCGCCTCCGAGGTCACCCGCGTCGCGCGCGAGGTCGGCACCGAGGGAAAGCTCGGCGGCCAGGCCGACGTCCGCGGCGTCGCCGGCACCTGGAAGGACCTCACCGACAACGTGAACTCGATGGCCGGCAACCTGACGAACCAGGTGCGCGGCATCGCCAAGGTCGTGACCGCGGTCGCCAACGGCGATCTCAAGCGCAAGCTGATCGTCGACGCGAAGGGCGAGATCGCCGCGCTCGCGGACACGATCAACGGCATGATCGAGACGCTCGCGACGTTCGCGGATCAGGTGACGACGGTGGCGCGCGAGGTCGGCGTCGAGGGGAAGCTCGGCGGGCAGGCGAGCGTGCCCGGGGCCGCCGGCACCTGGAAGGACCTCACCGATAACGTGAACCGGCTCGCGGCGAACCTCACCACGCAGGTGCGCGCGATCGCCGAGGTCGCCACCGCCGTGACCAAGGGCGACCTCACCCGGTCGATCAAGGTCGAGGCGCAGGGCGAGGTCGCCGCGCTGAAGGACAACATCAATGAGATGATCCGGAACCTCAAGGACACGACGCTGAAGAACAGCGAGCAGGACTGGCTCAAGAGCAACCTCGCCAAGTTCTCGCGCATGCTCCAGGGGCAGAAGGATCTGCTCACCGTCGGCCGGCTCATCCTCTCCGAGCTCGCGCCCGTCGTGACGGCGCAGCAGGGCGTCTTCTACATCATGGACTCGTCCCGGGAAGAGCCCGTCCTGAAGCTGCTCGCGAGCTACGCGTTCAAGCAGCGCAAGCACGTGGACAACCAGTTCAAGCTGGGCGAGGGGCTCGTCGGGCAGTGCGCGCTCGAGAAGGAGAAGATCCTCCTCGTCAGCGCGCCGCCCGACTACATCACGATCACGAGCGGCCTCGGCGAGGCGCCCCCGGTCAACATCATCGTCATGCCCGTGATCTTCGAGGGGCAGGTGAAGGCCGTCATCGAGCTCGCGTCGCTCGAGCGCTTCAGCCCGACGCACCAGGCGTTCCTCGATCAGCTCACCGAGTCGATCGGCATCGTGGTCAACACGATCGAGGCGAACATGCGCACCGAGGACCTGCTCAAGCAGTCCCAGTCGCTGGCGCGCGAGCTCCAGAGCCAGCAGGAGGAGCTCCAGGAGACGAACGCGGCGCTCGGCGAGAAGGCGCGGCTGCTCGCCGAGCAGAACGTCGAGGTCGAGCGGAAGAACCACGAGGTCGAGCAGGCCCGCCAGGCGCTCGAGGAGAAGGCGCGGCAGCTCGCCCTCACCTCCAAGTACAAATCGGAGTTCATGGCCAACATGTCCCATGAGCTCAGGACGCCGCTGAACAGCCTGCTCATCCTCTCGGACCAGCTCTCCAGGAACAACGACCAGAACCTCACCCCGCGGCAGGTCGAGTTCGCGAAGACGATCCACGCGTCGGGCACCGACCTCCTGGCGCTCATCAACGACATCCTCGATCTCTCGAAGATCGAGTCGGGCACCGTCGTCGTCGACGTCGGGGAGATCAGCTTCAAGGACCTCTCGGACTACGTGCAGCGCACGTTCCGGCACGTCGCCGAGGCGAAGAAGCTCGAGTTCGAGGTCGCCTTCGCGCAGGAGCTGCCGCCGTCGATGCTCACCGACGCGAAGCGGCTGCAGCAGGTGCTCAAGAACCTGCTCTCCAACGCCTTCAAGTTCACCGAGCGCGGCCGGGTGATCCTGGAGGTGACAGTGGCCCGCGAGGGCTGGAGCCGTGAGAACGATGTGCTCAGCCGGGCCGACGCGGTGATCGCGCTCTCTGTCCACGACACCGGCATCGGGATCGCGCCGGACAAACAGCAGATCATCTTCGAGGCGTTCCAGCAGGCGGACGGGAGCACGAGCCGGAAGTACGGAGGTACCGGGCTCGGGCTCGCGATCAGCCGGGAGATCGCGCGGCTGCTCGGCGGCGATCTCGTGCTCGTCAGCGCGCCGGGCCGCGGGAGCACGTTCACCCTCTACCTGCCGCGCAGCTACCGCCCGGTGCGCGCGTCGCGGCGGCAGCCGACGCACGTCCTCGACGCCCCGGCGGTCCAGGAGGAGCCGGTCCACAGCAGCCGCCCGTCCGATCGCATGTCCGCCGGCGCCGACACCCAGATCATCGATGACAGCGAGAACGTGCGCCCGGGCGATCGCGCGCTCCTGATCGTCGAGAACGACACCGTCTTCGCGCGGTTCCTCGTGGACGTCGCGCGGGAGCACAACTTCAAGGCGATCGTCGCGGTCCGCGGCGCGACCGCGCTCTCGCTCGTGCGCGAGCTCCGGCCGCTGGCGATCACGCTGGACATCAACCTGCCCGACATCGACGGGTGGCGCGTGCTCGACTGCCTGAAGCGCGATCTCCAGGCGCGGCACATCCCGGTCCAGGTGATCACGACGGAGACGGAAGAGGAGCGGTGCCGCGCGCGGCGGATGGGCGCGGTGGGGCTGCTCAACAAGCCGCTGAGCAGCAGGACGGCGCTCGACGACGCGTTCGGGCGGCTCGGCGGGCTGGTCAACTCGCCGCGGCGCCGGCTGCTCCTGATCGAGCCGGACAGGGCCTCGGGCGACCCCGTGGCCGAGCTGCTCCAGGACGAGGGGGTCGCGATCACCACCGTGGAGACGGGGCAGGCCGCGCTCGCGGCGCTCCAGCACGAGGGGTTCGACGCCCTTGTGCTCGGGCTGCGCCTGCCCGACATGTCCGGCCTGGAGCTCATCGACCACCTCGACCGTGCCGGGCGCTTCGCCGAGCTGACGGCGATCGTGTACACGCCGGCCGACATCGCCGGGGACGACGAGGTGCAGGTCGCCCGGCTGGCGCAGCGGCTCCCGGTGAAGCACGTCCAGTCGCGAGAGCGCCTCTACGACGAGGTGACGCTCGCGCTGCACCGCCGGCTCTCGGACCTGCCGGAGCCGAAGCGGCTCATCGTGGAGCAGCTCCACGAGTCGGCCACCGCGCTCTCCGGCAAGTGCGCGCTGATCGTCGACGACGATTTCCGCAACATCTACGCGCTGAAGACCGTCCTCGAGAGCCACGGAATGACGACCCTCGCCGCGGACACGGGCAAGGCCGCCATCGAGCGCCTGGAGCGGACGAGCGGTATCGATGTCGTCCTCATGGACATCATGATGCCGGAGATGGACGGATACGACACCATGCGCGCCATCCGCAAACGTCCCGTGTTCCAGACGCTGCCGATCATCGCGGTCACGGCCAGGGCGATGAAGGGCGACCGGGAGAAGTGCCTCGAGGCGGGCGCGACCGACTACATCTCGAAGCCGGTCGACACGGAGCAGCTCCTCGCGCTGCTCCGGATCTGGCTGCATCGCTGAGCTCGCCTCCGCCGCTGTCCACCATCGCCACAGCGGGCTCAGCTCAGGGCATGGCGGACAGTTCGTCTGCGCTGCAATGATGCCCCAGTGTGGCGTCCCTGCGCAGCTCCTTGCGCGAACGTCCACAACCGACAGCGCTGGATCCCCGGGATCCGCGGCAATTTCGGCTGGCACGCCGTCTGCTGGCTCGTGTGGGATTCCAGAATACAGCGAGGGATCGCGCCGCGCGGTGACGCCCCTGGGAAAGGAGTGGTACGTGAAGGTGAAGCTGGTGACCGGTCTGCTGCAGACGCGGGCGGACGCCGAGAGGGCGGTTGAGCGCGTCATGAGCTGTGGATACAGGCGCGACACCATCAGCGTTGTCATGAGTCACGCCGCGCGCGGCCAGCATGTCGAGAGCGGAACCAGCGCGAAGGCGGCGGACGTCGGCAGGGGCGGGGCCGCGGGGGCGGCCGTCGTCACGGTCGCGGCGCTCGGCACGAGCGCCGCGTTCCCCGGCCTCGGGCTCGTGGCGGCAGGGCCGATCGAGGCCGCGCTCGCCGGCGCGGGCAGCGCGGCGGGCGGGCTCGTCGGCGCGCTCGTCGCCGCGGGGATCCCCGAGCACCGCGCGCGCGTCTACGAGACCGGCTTGCAGCAAGGCGAGATCCTCGTCGGCGTTCATGCCCAGTCGCAGCGAGACGCCGAGATCCTGGAGATGATCCTCGAGTATGCCGGCGCCGAGAACGTCCGGAGCGACAGCGCGCTCAGGCGTCCCTACGACAGCTTCATCTAGGGTGCTTTGCGGGCACGGCGCTCGCGTGCCTCGACCGCGCCCCGGCGCGTGGCAACTTGCCTCGCTGAGGCGCGCTGCCGCTCACGCGCCCGCGCGGGGTCTCAGGCGTTCCCCGAGGGCAGACTTCTGGCATGGGCGATGCTCCAGATTTCGACGTGGAACGCGTGGCGTGGCGTGGTGAGCGGCTGGATGCCCGGAGCAGGCGACAGGAGAGCGCATGTCGAGCAACATGACCCAGGGTTACGAGCACACCTTAGGGGAACTCTTCGAGGTCGGCACGTTGGTGGGCGACAAGTACCAGCTCCTCCGCAAAGCGGGAGAGGGGGCGATGGGCTCTGTCTGGGTCGCCGCGAACACCGCGCTCGAGGCGAACGTGGCGATCAAGGTGCTGCGACCGGAGATGCGCTCTCCGGCGATCGCGGAGCGATTGCTCCGTGAGGCGCGCGCGGCGGCGAAGCTGAGCCATCCGGGGATCGTGCGCGTCTTCGATCTCGGCAAGACCGCGGGCGGCACGCCGTACATCGTGATGGAGCTGCTCGAGGGCGAGGCCCTGCGGGACGTGCTCTGCCGGGAGCAGCGGTTCTCGCCCGAGTGGGCGATCGCGATCCTGCTGCCGGTCGCGAGCGCGATGCACGCGGCCCACGAGCGCGGCGTCGTCCACCGGGATCTCAAGCCGGACAACGTGATGCTGGCGGATCAGGGCGACGGCAGGCTCCAGCCGAAGGTCGTTGATTTCGGGATCGCGAAGGTCACCTGGACAGAGCCCGAGTCCGGCTCGACGGGCGCCGCCGTGATCGGGACGCCGCAGTACATGCCTCCCGAGCAGGCGCTCGGGCAGGGTCAGCTCGATCACCGCGCGGACATCTGGGCGCTCTGCACGATGCTGTACGAGGCGATCTCGGGCGAGACGCCGTATGCCGGGGAGCAGGGGTTCGGGACGCTGCGCGCGATCCTCCAGGACCCGGTGCCGTCGCTCGTCGAGCGGTGCGGCGCAGACCCGGCGCTGTGGTCGATCATCGAGCGCGGGCTGCGCAAGGACCCGACGGAGCGCTGGGGGAGCATGCGGGAGCTCGGCGTCGCGCTCGCGACGTGGCTGCTCTCGCGCGGCGTCTCGGAGGACGTGTGCGGGGCGTCGCTGCGCGCGCAGTGGCTGGACGAGCGGACAAGCCAGGTCCCGGCGCCGTCACCGCGGCCGATGGTGGTGAGCTCCGCGCCGACGCTGCACTCGCGCCGCGCCGACGATCCCATGGAGCTGCAGCTCCCGATGGCGTCCGCGCGGCGGGCGCCGGCCGAGGCGGAGCCGAGGGCGCCGATGGCGGCGGGGCGCCAGCCGCTGGAGGACAGCGGCGAGCGCGCGTGGTCCGAGGCGACCGCGATGGGGAACCTGCGGGGGGCCGGGGCGCCGTCGCAGCGGCCCTCGCTGCGAGAGCGCTTCCCGTTCCGCCGCGTGGCGGCGGCCGGGTTCGTGCTGATGGCGGGGGCGGCGGCGTGGAGCGTCGCGCCGGTCACGACGGGCCCTGTCGCCGAGCTGACGCCGGTGCCCCCGGCCGCGCCCGCCGCGACGATGGCCGGGACGCCGGCGCCGGCGCCGACGCAGCCGGCGGCCGAGGGGAGCTCCCTCACGGCCAGCATGGCGCGCGGGCTCGTGGTGACGCCGGCGGCGCCCGTGGCGCCGCGCCCGACGCGCGCCGCGAAGCCTGCTCCGCCCGCGGCGCCGGCCACGGCGGCCGCCCCCGCGCCCCAGAAGGTGCCGGCCCCGGCGACCGCGCTGCCGGAGCTGCCCGCGTCCGACGCGGGCGTGGAGGCGCCGCTGCTCGTGGCGCAGGCGTCGCCCACCGCGCCGTCGCCCGAGGCCGCCGCGTCCTGCCCCGCGGACGGGGGGCAGGCGGGCGGGGCAACGGCCTGCCCGCCGCCGCCTCCGGCGGCCGAGGGCTCGACGAGCACGGTCGACGCCCCCGAGGACACAGCGACGGCCAGGCGGGAGAACGACGCGCACCGGCCGGCGACCGAGGAAGCGCCGCCGGCGCCGGCCGCGGACGCCGGGGCGGCGGAGCCGTCCCCTGACGCTCCGGCGGCACCCTAGCGGGCCGGCATCGACGAGCTGACCGCGGTTCACCGCCTCGCGCGCAGGCAGTCGGCGAGCTCCGGCGTCTGACGCCAGCCGCACTGGCCTCCCGCGTCGCGCTCGCAGACGCCGTGCGACGCGTAGCACGCGTAGGCCTCGCGCCACTCGCACGTCGTCGTGGTCGGCGTCTCGGCGCAGAGCTGCCGGCTGCAGCCGGTCACGAGGCACCTGCCGGTCGCGGTGGCCTCGGCGCTCCCCTCCCCCAGCGCCTCGTCGCCGCCCTCCGCTGCCCCCGGCCGCTCGTCGTCCGCGTCCCTCCCGGGCGGGCCGAGATCGGCGCAGCCGATCAGCGCGAGCAACGCGCCGGCGACGCCCGCCGGAACAACGCCCTTCCAGGGCTCCATGATACGACGTTTCATCCTGAACTCCCCTCCTGCCCCCGGCGGCGGCGGACGCCACGTACCCGATCTTCCGGGCCTGTGTCCCTGCTGGGGCCGAGGCGACGTGGTGCCAAGCGGCGCGCGCAGGACGTCGGGAGACGTCAGGAGTGGCTGTCGAGCGCTCTGGAGATGAGCCGCGGAGCGCCGGGAGGCGCTCGACCCGATCGAAGGCCCTTGTTCTGCCGGCCTGGCGGCCGTGGGCCTCGCTAGACCCCGAGCGAGGGCAGCAACCCGCCCTCGCGCTCGGGGAGCGCGCCGTGCCAGCGCACGCCCGCGTACCGCGGCTCCAGCAGATCGAGCCCCATGCTCCACAGCGCGTTCCGCAGCCGCGCCAGCGGCCCCAGCCTGGGAAGGTTGTTGAGGCACACCTCCTCGCTCTTCTCGAGGTCCCGCTCGAAGACCATGGCGGCGTCCCTCACGAAGGCAGGCTGCTTGACGATGAGGTTCGCCTCGCTCACCCACCTCAGGCTGGTCGGGTTCACGTTGAAGGTCCCCACCGTCGCCCAGTCGTCGTCGATGACCGCGAACTTCGAGTGGAGCATCGAGGGGAGGAACTCGTAGATCTGGAGCCCGTTCTCCAGCCACGACCTGTACCGCGCGAGGCTCGCGTTGCGGATGGCCGGGAGGTCGGAGTTGCGCGGCACGATGATCTTCACGTCGATGCCGCGGCGCGCGGCCTCCATGAGCTCGCGCTCGAGCCCGCGGGGCGGGCAGAAATACGCGTTCTCGATCCACACGCGGCGCCGCGCCGCGCGGATCCGCTCCAGGTGACGCTCGTAGATGACCGCGGGCGGCCTGGGCGCGTCCGTGATGAACTCCACGTCATCGTAGACGCCGCCGGTCCAGTAATCGAAGGATCGCCCCTCGGCCTCGTTGGCGAGCATCCAGCGGCACTCGAACACCCGCTCCATGTCGGCCACGCACGGCCCCATCACCCGGCTACAGACCTCGTGCCAGCCGCCGCCGCCCTGCTCGCGCGGCAGCCACTCGTCGGCCCACGCGGCGCCGCCGACGTAGCCCGCGCCGTCGATGACCACGACGCGCGAGTGCTCCCGCGGGAACAGGGCGCCCCCGCGGAGCACCGTGCTGAGCGGCCGGTAAGCGCGGGCGCGGATGCCGCGAGCCCTCATGTCCTCGAAGAAAGGCGCAGGCGTTGCGTGGCTGCCGAGCGCATCGTAGAGGAGCCGCACGTCGACGCCGCGCCGCGCGGCGTCCGCGAAGGCGTCGGCGAAGCGGTGACCCATCAGGTCGTTGCGGTAGATGTACGTGGAGATCCAGATCTTCTCCCGGGCGCGCGCGATGTCGTCGAGGAGCGATTCGAGCACCATCGTCATTCCAGGCAGGAGACGCGTGGCGTGGAGCGCAGGCGCGTTGCCCGTCATCGCGTGACCTGGTCTGGAATTCGCCCTGGAGCCTGGAAAAGTCAGCACCGAGCAGGTCATGTCGAGTCCCGAGCGCTGGGCGGCTGCAGCTCGACTGCCGCAGCGGCCCGCACGCCCTCAACGCAACGGCTGAAGCAGCCCGTATGCCACCTCGCCGAGGAGCGAACGCGCCAGGACAGCGGCAGAATCAGACTCGCTACGTGGCAGACTGCCACGCTCGGCCGCCGCGCCACAGCGCGGCCGAGGCAAGCGGCCTCTCCGGCAGATCCCGGCGCCGTGTCCGCGGGCGCGGGCGCGCGAGCCGCCGGCCGCGCGCCTGCCCGTCTCGCGGACCAGGGACCGGGACGCGGGGGTCTGAGCGCGGGTCAGGCGGCGCGGGAGGCGAAGCGGCGCGCGCCGCGGCGGACGACGGCGGCGGCGAGGGCGAGGGCGCCGAGCGTCATGCCGACGAGCGTGCCCTGCCCCCGCGAGCGCGACGCGCGGTCGCCATCGAGGACGGGGAGCGCCGCGCCGCAGAGCACCTCGGCGTGGACGCTCACGCGGGCGCGCAGCCAGTTGTCGACCCGCTCCTGCGGCCCGGGGTTCAGGACGAGGTCCGTGTCGAGCGCGGCGCGCGGCAGGTTCGCCTCGAGGCGCGTGAGCCAGACGTCCTTCGGGTGCAGCCCGATCATCGCGACAGCCAGGTCGTCGAGCGGGCCGCACGCGAGCTCGCGCGCGTCGATCTGGCCGGAGGCGACCTCGCCGCAGCTCGGGTCGGAGAGGAGGACGCCGGCCGGGCACGGGTTGCCGACGGCGCGGCCCTCCGCCGCGAGCTGGGCGAAGCGCACGGCGCACGCGGGGTCCTCGGTCTCGCCGTTCGCGAGCCCCTGCTGGGCGAACGCCGCGGCGATCGTGTCGACCGGGGCCGTGGAGCCGCTCGTGGTGTACTGGACGCCGAACGGCGCCGCGGAGCTCGACACGGGCGAGAACAGCGAGCCCTGCTGCGCGTAGGAGGTGAGGAACGCGCGGCCGCCGTCGGCCGCGGAGAGCGCCTTCTCGCGGAGCACGCCGTAGTTCGACTCCTGCGAGGCGAAGTCCCACGCGAGGAGGTCGTGGGGGACGGCCGCGGCCTCGAACCCCTCGGGCGCGAGCCGCGCCTCGCTGATGGTGAAGAGCGTGATCGCGACGTTCGCGCCGGTGCCGGCGGCGACCATCCGGAGCGGGAGCGTGGGGTTCGCCCCCGGCATGACGACCCGCACCGGCGTCATCTCCTTGACGTCCTTGCCCGGCTGGAGCCTGAGGGCGATGAAGTCGAAGTTCTCGTCGACGTAGGCGTCGATGACCGGCTGCGTCGACGCGTCGACGCCGAAGCCGTTCGTGTCGAGCCACTTGTTCAGCGCGCCGGGCGTGTCGGTCGCGAGCGTCACCGTCTCGTACGGGCCGACGGTGCCGCGGTGGAGCACCGTGACTTGCTCGCCGCCGAACGCGTCGCCGCCGAAGCTCGCCGAGTCGTTCCCTGCCAGACTGCCGCAGCCCGCGCCGTTCGAGGCGCACGTGGAGCTGGGCGCGGTGATGCGCACCGACGTGGCCGCGTCGAGCGTCTCGAACCACGCGTCCGAGCCGACCTGGAGGGTCGCCCCGCGCTTGACCGGGAGCACCCAGGCGAACTCCCTGGGATCGCCGGCGTACTGGATCTGGTCCCAGAGCACCGACTGGACGGGCGACACGGACAGCACCATCCGGTGCGCGTTGACGACGGTGGTCTCGGTCGGCGGGGCGAAGCACCCGCCGCACGCGAGCGCCTCGCGCTGTGGCAGGAGCGTCGCGGCAGGAGCGGCGAGCGCAAGGAACGCGAGCAAGCGAAGTCTCATCGGCTACCTCCATGGGGCGCGGGTCCGCGCACGGGCGGGCTCCCGGAGCGCGCGGGCGGCGCGCGGCGCACCAGCGCCAGGGTATCGAAGCCCGCGCCCGCCGGGCGGCCGGCGCACGATTGGCGCGCCGCCGACGGTCGCCCGCCGCGCGCCGAGTCCGTCAGCGCGCCCGCCGCGCGTCGAGTCTGCCCGTCAGCGCGCCCGCCGCGCGTCGAGTCCGCCCGTCAGCGCGCTCGCCGCGCGCCGAGCCCGCCCGTCAGCCCGCGGCCCGCCACGCGTCGAGGTCGCGGAGCGCGCGCTCGGCCATCGCCTCGTAGCGGGCGCGCTTGCGCAGCTTGCCCTGCGCGGGATCGAGCGGCGCGATGTGCGCCCAGGTGATGTTCGACGGCTGATACGTGGGTTGCTTGCGGCCGAGGTGCGTGAGGATGCCGCCGAGCGCCGTCGTGGGCGGCGGCGGCCGGAGCGGCTCGTTCCGCAGCTTCTGCGCGAGGAGGACCGCGCACACGAACCCGGCCGCGGCGCTCTCCACGTAGCCCTCCACGCCCGCGATCTGGCCGGCGAGGTGCACGCCCGGCAGCGCGCGGAGCTCCATCACCGGGCCGAGGAGCGCCGGCGCGTCGACGAAGGTGTTCCGGTGGACGGAGCCCATGCGGAGGAACTCGGCCTCCTCGAGGCCGGGCACCATCCGGAACACCCGGAGCTGCTCGGCGTACTTCATGCGCGTCTGGAAGCCGACCAGGTTGTACGCCGTCGCCGCCTCGTCCTCCGGGCGAAGCTGGAGCACCGCGTACGGGCGCCGGCCGGTGCGCGGGTCGGTGAGCCCGACCGGCTTCATCGGCCCGAACGCGAGCGTCTGCTCGCCGCGCGCGGCCATCACCTCGCACGGCAGGCACCCCTCGAAGTAGCGCACCTCCTCGAAGTCGCGCGCCTCCACCTTCTCGGACTCGACGAGCGCGCGGACGAACGCCTTGTACTGCGCCTCGTCGAAGGGGCAGTTCACGTAGGCCTCGTCGCCGGCCTCGGCGTCATCGCGGCGCTCGGCCGCGTCCTCCGGCGGCGCGGCGCGCTCCGGCTCCGCGGGCCGCTCGCCCCGGACGACGCCCTTGCCGTAGCGCGACTGCTTCCACACGCGCGACCAGTCGATCGAGTCGGCGCTGACGATGGGCGCGATCGCGTCGTAGTAGGCGAGGTGCTCGGCGCCGACGGCCGCGGCCAGGCTCGCCGCGAGCGCGTCCGAGGTGAGCGGACCGGTCGCGAGGATCACCGGGCGCTCGGCGGGGATCTCGGTCGCCTCGCGCCGGTCGACGGCGATGCGCGGGTGGGCCTCGATCGCCCGCGTCATCGCCTCGGCGAACCGCTCGCGGTCGACCGCGAGCGCGCCGCCGGCCGGCACCGACGTCTCGTCGGCGCACCGCAGGGCGAGCGAGCCCACGCGCCGGAGCTCCTCCTTGAGGAGCCCCACCGCGTTGCTCAGCGCCGCGCCGCGCAGCGAGTTCGAGCACACGAGCTCGGCCAGGCGGTCGCTCGTCTGCGCGGGCGTGCGCCGGTGCGGCTTCATCTCGACGAGGCGCACGCGCAGCCCGCGCTGCGCGAGCTGGTACGACGCCTCGCAACCGGCCAGGCCGCCTCCGACGACGACCACGTCGCACGGGCTCTCCGCTCCGCTCATACAGCTCACCAGGGATGGTTGGGGTGTCTCGTGACCGTCTTAGCTCGCCGTGCGGCGCGCGCGCGCGGGCTTTTCGCCTGCCCCCTTGGTCGCCCCCGGGGTCGGCGCGGCCTCGGGTCGCTCGGCCGCGGCCGGCGCGGCGCCCGTCGGCTCGGGCCGGGCGGCCGGCGCGGCGCCCGCGCCCGCGCCCGCGACGATCGACGCGGCGTCCGGAGCGCCGGAGCCGTCCGCGGCGCCGTCCTCTCCTTCTCCCTCGACGATCTCCTGCTTGAAGCCGCAGTCCTTGGTCGCGCAGACGAGCATCGCCTTCTTGCCGGCGGTGCGGGTGACGAACTTCGCGCCGCACTGCGGGCACGGGACGGGCACGGGCTTCTGCCAGAGCTTGAAGTCGCACTTCTGCTCGGCGTTCCAGTTCGAGCAGCCGTAGAAGGTGCGACCGCCCTTCTTGCGGGGCCTGATCTCGATGAGGTCACCGCCGCAGTTCGGGCACGCGACGCCGAGCGGCACCGGGCGCGTGTTCTTGCAGGTCGGGTACCCGGTGCACGACAGGAAGTCGCCGAAGCGCCCCGTCTTGATGATCATCGGCTTGCCGCACTTGTCGCACGAGATGTCGGTCTCGCGGACCGCGGCGCTGCCCCGCGCGTCGGACAGGTCGCGCGTGGCCTTGCACTTCGGGTAGCGCTCGCAGCTCAAGAACCAGCCGTTCTTGCCCCACTTCTTGAGCATCATCGACCCGCACTCGTCGCAGACGAGGTCGGTCTTCTCTGCCTCGGGCTTCCACGGCGCGAGCTTCTTCGACTTGTCGAGCTGCTCCCTGAACTTCTTGTAGAAGCGCTTGAGGAGCTGCTCGCGCTTCAGGTTGCCGGCGCCGACCGCGTCGAGCTCCTCCTCCATCTGCGCCGTGAAGTTCGGGTCCATGATGTCGAGGTTCGATCGGACGAGCCCGTCGACCACGAACTTCCCGAGCAGCGTCGGCTGGAACGCGCCGCCTTCCCGCTTCTCGACGTAGGCGCGCTGCTGCACCTTGCTGATGATCTCGGCGTACGTCGACGGGCGGCCGATGCCGCGCTTCTCCAGCTCGCGCACCAGCGAGCCCTCGTTGTAGCGGGGCGGCGGCTGCGTGAACTTCTGGTCGGTGATGACCCCCGGGGGCGACACGGCGAGCGCCTCGCCCTCCTTCATGTCGGGCAGGAGCGCCTCCGAGTCCTCCTCGGCCGAGGCGCCGGGCGCCGCCCGCTCCGCCTCGGCGGCGCTCGCCTCGACGGGCGCCGGCGCGGCGCCGCCGCCGCCGCTGCCGTCCGCCGCGCCGCCGGCGCTCTCCTCCTCGCCGGCGAACTCCTGCTGGCCCTCCGTCACCTGCAGCCAGCCGGCGAATTTCAGGATCCGTCCGCTCGCCCTGGCGAGGTAGCTCCGGTACGCGGGCGCCGCGACCGCGGGCGTCGCGTCGATCTCGACCGTCGTCCGGTCGTAGACCGCCGGGTTCATCTGCGAGGCGACGAAGCGGTTCCAGATGAGCTTGTACAGCTTGTACTGCTCGTCCTTGAGGTACTTCTTGATCGAGTCCGGGTGGATCTCGACGCTCGTCGGCCGGATCGCCTCGTGCGCGTCCTGCGCGTTCTTCTTCGACTTGTAGACGTTCGGGCGCTCGGGGACGAACTCCTTGCCGTAGCGCTTCGCGACCACGCCGCGCACCTCGGCGATGGCGTCGTCGCTGACGCGCGTCGAGTCGGTACGCATGTACGTGATGAGGCCGACCGGGCCGCCGTCGCGCTTGAGGTCGATGCCCTCGTAGAGCGCCTGGGCGATCTGCATCGTCCGCTTGGCGCCGAAGTGCAGGTAGTTCGTCGCGTCCTGCTGGAGCTTCGAGGTGGTGTACGGGGCGGGCGGGTTGCGCTTCTGCTCGCGCCGCACGACCTTCGCCACCCGGAAGCGCGCCGTCTCGAGATCGGCGCGCACCTTCGCGGCGACCTCGCCGTTCGTCACCTCGAGCTTCTTGCCGTCCGCGGCGGCGAGCTTGGCGACGAACGGCGCGCGCGTCGGCGGGCTCGCCGCGGTGAGGCCGACCGCGATGTTCCAGTACTCCTCGGGGACGAACGCCTCGATCTCGCGCTCGCGGTCCACGATGAGCCGCAGCGCGACCGACTGCACCCGCCCGGCCGACAGGCCGAACGCGAGCTTCGACCACACGAGCGCCGAGACGTCGTAGCCGACGATGCGGTCGAGGACGCGGCGCGCGCGCTGGGCGTCGTAGAGGTTCTCGTCGAGCTTGCGCGGGTTGTGGACGCCGTGGTCGACGCCCTTCTTCGTGATCTCGTGGAACTCCACCCGCGCCACCTTGAGCCTCGGGTTCTTGATCTCCTCCGAGATGTGGAACGCGATCGCCTCGCCTTCGCGATCGGGGTCGGTCGCGAGGAGCACCTCGTCCGCCTTCTTCGCGGCCGACTTGAGCTCCTCCAGGACCTTCTCTTTGCCCTCGATGACCTCGTAGGTCTCGGCAAAGTCGTTCTGCACGTCGACGGCGTTCTGCTTCTTGGGCAGGTCCTTGACGTGGCCCTTCGAGGCGAACACCTCGTACCCGTTGCCGAGATACTTCTTGATGGTCTTCGCCTTCGCCGGCGACTCCACGATGACGAGCGTCTTGGCCATCACCACCTTCTGAGCAACGTGTCGGGGCTTTGTGGGAGGATTGAAGGGCTAACCTTCGTGCGAGGGAGGCCCCCCCGCGAGGAGGCGGCCACCCGGAACCGCACTGGGTAGGGTGGACCGGCGTGCCCTTCAACGAAGAGCCCGCCGAAACAACCCGGCGGGCCCCTCTACTACTACGGCCTGGAGCGTCAACGTCAAGAGTGCCTCCACGGCGCGCCTGGGCGGAAGCCCCGTCCGCTCGCAGACCTCATCCACGTGCGCCGGGTGGGCGTCCAGGGCGTGGAGGACGGCGCGCTCTTCCGCGGTTTCCGCGATGATTTCCGCGCCTTCTGCGCGGGCTCCCGCGCTGCCCTCGCGGGCGTCCGCGCGCTCCCCGCGGGTCTCGGCGTCGATGGCCCGCGCGAGCGCGCTTTTCTCGCTCGAGGCGGCCGTGCGGGCCGCGAAGGCCGCGTCCGGCAGCGGCAGCGTGCCGTCGGCGGGCGGGCTGTTGCGCGGCGCGCGCCGCGGCCGCCGGCGGGGCGGCGGCGCGGGCCCGCCGAGGACGTCGATCACGTCGGCCGCGCGCGTGATGGGGCGCGCGCCGCCGACGAGCTCCAGCGCGCAGCCGACGCCGCGCGGGCTCCACGGCGCGTGCGGGACGACGCACAGGTGGCGGCCGAGGCGACGGGCGGCGGCGGCGGCGGACCGGGCGCCGCTCTCGATGCCCGCCTCGACCACGACGGTCGCGCGCGTGAGCGCGGCGAGCACCGCGTTGCGCTGGAGGAACAGCGCCGGCAGCGGCGGCGTGTCGTCGGGGACGCGCGCGAGCAGCGCGCCGCCCGCGGCGACGACGCGATCGAAGAGCGCCGCGTGCTCCCGCGGATAGGGGTGCGCGTGGCCGCCGCCGCTGACGACCACGGTCGGCGCGCGCGCGTCAAGCGCGCCCTCGTGCGCGGCGGCGTCGACGCCGCGCGCGCCGCCCGACCAGATCGAGTAGCCCGCCTCGCCGAGCGCCGCGGCGAGCTCGCGGGTGAAGCGGAGCGCCTCGTCGCTCGCGGCGCGCGTCCCGACGATGGCGATGCCCGGACGCGCGGGGAGCGCGCCGCGCACGTAGAGCGTCGGCGGTGCGGCCTCGGACTCGGTCACGAGGGCCCAGAGCGGCGCGGGGTAGGATGGATCGGAAGGGTGGATCTCGATCGACGCCATACGCGGCGTGTCGACCGGCGCCCGGGCCGAGTTGCGCGAAATGAGGAGCGCGCGCGAACTACCGGGGCGGCACGTCGCGCGCGGGGCCGGGCGGCGCGGCGCTCGGCGGCGCCGCGCGGGGCGGGGTCGCGCCGGGCGGCGCCGTGTTGGGCGGGGTCGCGCCGGGCGGCGCCGTGTTGGGCGGGGTCGCGCTCGGCGGCGCCGTGCTGGGTGGGGTCGCGCTCGGCGGCGCCGTGTTGGGCGGGGTCGCGCTCGGCGGCGCCGCGGGGGGCGCGGGCGGGCGCGGGCCCCGATAGCCCCGCACGAGCACGACGCCCGCGCCGCGCCGCACCTGCACGTGGAGGCTCACCGCGACCGGCGCATTGCCTGGAGCCGGCGCGTCGCCGGGAGCCGGCGCGCTGCCGGGAACGGAGAAGCACGCGCCCCTGCCGCCGACCACCGCGACCGGCCCGCTGTCCGCGTCCTGAGCGGCGATCGCGAGCGCCGGCGGCGCGCCCCTCGTGACGAAGAGGTCGACCTCGATCACGCCGAGCCCGCCCTGCGCGATGAACACCGCGCACTCCCCCGGCGCGACGCGCGCGGGGATCGCGGCGCTCTCGCCTTCCGCGATCTGGAGCGACACGACCTCGCCCTGCGCCGCCATCCCCCTCGCCTCGCCGCGCGCGGTGTTGTCGAGCGCGAGCGCGGTCACGCGCGGCACCGGCGCGGTCGTCGGCGGCCGCTGCTGCCCCACGCGGCTCAGGAAGAGGCGCGCCGCTTCGGGGTCCGGCTCGGGCGCATCGCTCGGCGGCGGCGGGTTCCGCACCTCGGGCGCGGGCGCCGGAGCCGGCGCGGGCGGCGGGCTCGGTACCAGGACCTCGGCGCTGGACCTGGACGCGCCGGCGCCGCAGCCCGACGCGGCCAGCGCAAGCGACGCGGCCAGCGCGAGCGACGCGGCGAGCAAGCGGCGCGCCGGCCTGAACGGATGCAGTTCGAGGAGAGCGAGGGCGCGCCGCACGGCGCGGAGACTACCAGAACCGCCGCGCGATGCTCGGCCCGCGAGCGGCCGGCCATGCGGCGTGCTACCCCCTCGCCCGATGAAGCCCAGGGACATCGTCGTCGCGACGCACGGCCACTGCTTCGACGGCATGGCGAGCGCGGCGCTGTTCACCCGCCTGATGCAGGCGCTCCACCCCGGCGAGCCGCTCGCCCTCCGCTACCGCTCCTGCGGGTACGGCCCGGGCATGACGATGATCCCGCCCTCGTGGCTCGACGGCGACGAGAACGCGATCCTCGACTTCCGCTACACGCCGACGAAGAAGCTGACCTGGTACTTCGACCACCACGTCACCGGGTTCGGCTCGGACGACGAGCGCGACGCGGCGCTCGCCGGCGCGACGCGGTCGCGGAGCGCCGGCGACGCCCCGCACGTCTTCTACGACGCCGCGTACGGCTCGTGCACGAAGCTCATCGCGGACGTCAGCCGCGACCACTTCGGCGTCGAGATGTCCGGCGTCGACGAGCTCATCCGGTGGGCCGACGTCATCGACACCGCGCGCTTCCCTTCGGCCGAGGCCGCCGTGAGCCGCGAGGAGCCGATCATGCAGCTCGCGTCCGTCGTGGAGCACCACGGGGACGGGCCGTTCCTCGCCTCGGTGGTGCCCCGGCTTGTCGATCAGCCCGTGAGCGAGGTGGCGCGCGCGCCCGACATCCAGGATCTCTGGCGCCCCCTCTCCCTGTCACGGCAGACGTTCGTCGCGCGCATCGAGCGCGGCGCGCGCAAGCTCGGCCGCGTCGTGCTGGTCGACCTCTCCGACGCGCCGCTCGAGGCGGTCGGCAAGTTCATGACGTACGCGATGTACCCGGACTGCGTGTACTCGGTGACGCTCTCCCGGCAGAAGCAGCACTACAAGCTCTCGGTGGGCTACAACCCGTGGTGCGGCGTCCCGCGCGATCGCGACATCGCGCCGATCTGCCGCCGCTACGACGGGGGCGGGCACCCGGCCGTCGGCGCGGCGTCGTTCCCGCTCTCGGCGCTGGAGCGCGCGCGCGAGGCCGCCCGCACCATCGCGCAGGAGCTCGACGAGGAGCCCGCGCGGTGACCTGGGCCGAGCAGCGCTTCCGCCGGAGCGCGCGCGGCCCGGCGGCGGCGTCGCCGGGCGGGGCCGCGCGCGCGCCGCTCGTCTTCGGGCACCGGGGCGTGCGCGGCGAGGGCGCGCCCCCGGAGAACACCCTCGCCTCCTTCGAGGAGGCGGCCGCGCAGGGGGCCGACGGGATCGAGCTCGACGTGCGGGTGTGCGGCTCGGGCGAGGTCGTGGCGCTGCACGACCCGGACCTCGAGCGGGTGACGCGCGGCGCGGACACGCGCCACGCCGCGGCGCTCCGCTGGGACGAGCTCCGGCAGGTCGACCTGGGCGGCGACCGGGTGCCGCTCCTCTCCGAGGTGCTCGCGCTCGCGCGTGGCCGGCGGCTCGCCGTCAACGTCGAGATGAAGCGGGACGTGCCCGACCGCGCCGCCGTCGTGCGCGCGACCGCGCGGCTGCTGCGCGCGTGGGATCCTCGCCACGCGGTGCTCGTGTCGTCGTTCGATCCGGTCATGCTGGCGTCCTTCGGGGTCCTGGCGCCGGCCGTCCCGCGCGCGCTCCTCGTGCACCGCAGCCGCTACCACGACGCGGCCGTGCGCCTCACGCCGGCGCTCGGGGCGCTCGCCGCGCACATCGAGCGGACGATCGCGTCGCCCGAGCGCATCGCGCTGCTGAAGCGGCAGGGGCGCGTGGTCAACGTGTGGACGGTGAACGATCCGCGCGAAGCGCGGGATCTCGCGGCGCTCGGCGTCGACGGGCTGATCACGGACGCGCCGCGCCGCATCCGCGACGCGCTCGCGTGATCGGCCGACGGCGTTACCTTCCGCGCCAGGGATCGACGATCTCTGTCGCCCGGCGCGGGCTCCGGCGCGGCGACGGGCGCGACGGCGAGGGCTGCGGCGCGACGGCCGCTTCGGGCTCCGCCGGGCGCGAGGGCGACGTGGTGTTCGCGACAGGCACGCCCTCGACCACCACCGGCGCGCGGTCGACGACGGGCGTGCCCTCGACCACCGGCGGGCGGCCGACCTCCGGCGCCGATGCGCGGGCCAACTCCGCCTGCGGCGCGGCCGCGCTCACGGCCGAGGAGCGCGCCGGCGCGATGACGGAAGCGGCGCCCTCCTCGGCGACCGGCCGCAGCGCCGTGATCGCGATCGTCCCGCTGATCACGGAGAGCGCGCCGCACGCGAGCAGCCAGCGCGTCGCGGTCGCGCGCGGCCTGCGCACGTCGTGGACCTCCCCGGACGCGGCGGCCGTCAGCGTGCCGGGCTGCGACGGATCGGGCAGCGGCGTGAGCGCGTCCTTCGGCGGACGCGGCGCCTCGTCGCCGCGCCAGGACAGCGACATCGACCGGACGTCGCCGGGCCCCTCGGGCTCGGCGGTGCCGCCAGGCGACAGCCCGAGCAGCGTCCCCGTGCGCGACGCCGACGGCGGCGGCCGGGGCGCGGAGGGCACCGGCAGCGGGACGCCGATGTCGCCCGCCGCGGCCACGAAGGCGAGCACCATCTCCTGCGCCGACTGGAACCGCTGGGACCTGTCGCGCGAGAGCGCGCGCAGGAAGAACCCGTCGAGCTCCATGGGCAGGTCGGGCGCGATCTGCGTCACCGTGGGGATCGGCTCGACGAGGATCCTCGACAGCACCGCGCCGAGCACGTCGCCCTCGAACGGGAGCTTGCCCGTGACCGCGCGGAAGAGGATGACCCCGAGCGACCAGAGGTCGCTGCGCGCGTCGAGGTCCTTGTCGCCGCGCGCCTGCTCCGGGCTCATGTAGAACGGCGAGCCCAGGAGCTCGCCCGTCTTCGTGGTCTCGTCGCTGAGGAGCTTGCCGGTGAGCTGCTTGGCGATGCCGAAGTCGAGGACCTTGACGATCTCCTCCTCGTCGTCGACGCGCGCGAGGAACAGATTGCCAGGCTTGAGGTCGCGGTGGACGAGCCCGGACTCGTGCGCGCGGCGCAGCGCCTTGCCGGTCTGGATCGCGACGCGCGCGGCGTCGGCGAGCGCGAGGCGCCGGACCCTCCTCAGGCGACGGCTGAGGTCCTCGCCCCGGAGCAGCTCCATGACGAGGTACGGGACCGTCCCCTGGATGCCGTAGTCCTGCACGCTCACCACGTGCGGGCTCTCGAGGTTCGCCGCCGTGCGCGCCTCGCGGTAGAAGCGCGCGCGGAACTCGGGCGAGGCGGCGTGCTCCGGGTCCATGAACTTGATGGCCACCGGCGCGCCGAGCTGGAGATGGCGGGCCACCCACACGGAGCCCATCCCGCCCCGCGAGAGCGGCCCCTCCAGCCGGTACTTTTCGCCGACGATCGTTCCCGGCTCGACGTCCATCGACGACTCCTCTCGCCAAGGCGAGGTGGATTGCGCCTTTCTAGACGTTCGCGAGGGCGGCGTCCACGCGTAACCACGCGTGAGACGAACGAGGGTGGACGCAGCCTCTCAGGAATAACCTGAGTGCAGCGACTCAGTCCTGGCAGTCGACATAACGACGGATGACCCCGCCAGGGATCGGCTGCGTGAATGCCCCCGAGATGAGGGGCGGATTCCACTTCGCCTCTTTGTATTGAAAGATGACGTCGTCCTCGGTGTTCGGCACCCGCATGCGGATCGACCGCGGGACCTCGGCGTCGCAGACCCCGCCGCTCGGGGGGATCGGATCGTCGATCCCCTCGGGATCGACGCGCGGCGGCGCGGTGTGGATCACCTCATGATGGCTCAGCTCGGCGTGATAGAGGTCGATCCCGCGCTGCCCGACCCGGACCTGCCTGACGCGCAGGCGCTGCTGGCTCCAGGGTAGACGCCAGTCGTCCGGGCGCGGCTCGAGGTGGATCTCCTGGGTCGCGTCGCGGGTGCTCTGGATCAGCACGCGATAGAAGCCGTCACCGTCCCACGCGATCGAGGCGTTGCGCGGCTCGTGAACGAGCACGGGCGCCTCGCCGCGGAGCAGCGAGACGAGCGCGTGCCCGGGGATGGGCACCTGGGTGAGCCGCGCCAGGTTGCACGCGCTCGCCGGCCCATGCAAAAGCTGCTTCTCCCCGACGTCGAGCATCTGGAACAGGGTCCCATTCGACGTGAGCGTGTAGAGGTTTGCGCCGAAGGGGCTCACGATGTCGAAGCGGACCCGATCGGGATTGACCGCCAGGATGTACACGTCTCCGCGGATCCGCCCCTGGCGGGAGAAGTGGTCGATCTTGGCGGTGCCCTGAACGCCGTTCACGCAGGCATACGTGTCCTTCATCCGGCCGAGCGCCGCGTCGGCGGTCGGGAACCGGGATGCAGGGGGATCCACGGAAGCACAGCCGGTCACGAGCACGGCGAGGGTCGCGACCCAGGCGATCGCGCGATGGCGCATGGGCGCGGACGCTGACAAGGATCGCCGAGCCCGTCAACCGCGGAAGCGTCGAGAGAGGCGCTGGCGAGGTGGGAGGGCGCTTCGAGGAAGGGCGCCAGCAGAGACGGCGCGCCGGGGAAGGGCGCCGGCGAGGAAGGACGCCGGCGAGGAAGGACGCCGGCGAGGGAGGGAACAGGAGGGCGCGGCGCGCCCGGCCGGAGCGAGCCCCCGGCCGGACGCGAGCGACAGGGATCAGGAGGCCCGGAGCGCCTCGAGCAGATCGACGTCGGGGATCGCAATCGGGAGGCGGGCGCGGAGGACAGCGACATCGTTGTCCTCACAGAGGCGCGCCACCGCGAGACCGTCGAAGAGCGAGATCGGCGCGGTCCCCGGGATCGCCGCCTCTTCACGGGCGCCGGAGAGCATCTGACCGGCGGTCAGGATCCAGCCGGCGGTGGCGGGGCCGTAGTGGTGGAGCGAGCCGCGGAGCTCGGTGACCCGCTCGCGGCCGACCTCGCGGCCGTCCCGCCGGACGACCAGCGCCAGCTTGATCTCGTCGCCCGCCGTGCGGAGCGCCCCGGAGAAGTGGCTCTCGCCGCCCGGCGCCCCCGCGCGGCGCACGGCGCGGAGCTGACCCAGCCCGATGCGCTCGAGGGCGAGGACGCAGATCTCGACGAACGCATGGCCCGGGAGCTCGGAGAGCTTGCGCACGAACGCGCGCCGCGCAGCCTCGCGGTAGCGCTCCACCGCGGCGAGCGCCTCCTGCTCCAGCCGCGAGAGGTCGCCCGGCAGCAGCCAGTCCGTCAGCGCGATCCGGCCGCCGGCGAACCGGAAGCGGGGCCGCTGCCCCGCTGCCGTGCGGCGCGCGTTGTCGGCGCGCACGGCGGCAGCGACCTGGGACTGCACGAGCTGCACGTCGCCGACCAGGCGACCGCGGCGCTGCGCGGTCTCCGCGATCTGGCGGAGCGAGACCGCGCCCGCGTTCCGATCGAAGGTCGAGAGGATGCCGGCGATGGCGTCCGCGAGGTCGCGGCCGGCCAGATCGTCGAGCGCGTGCCCCTCACCGCCCGTGAGCTCGATCACCTGCGGGCCGCGGTAAACGGGCTCGGCGCCGAAGCTGTCGACCCGCTCGGTCCGGTCGGTGCGCTCGGGCCGGTCGATGCGCTCGGGCCGATCGAGCCGCTCGGCGCGATCGGGGCGGTCGAAGCGCTCGGTGCGGTCGGAGCGCGGCGGCTCGCCGCGGCCGTTCTCGCGCCGCGCCTCGAACACAGGCGTCGCCACGTAGGAAGGAAGCCCCCCGGAGGAGCTCACGTTGGCCTCGGCGGTCCCGCGGCCGCGGCGGCGGCGGCGGCGGCGGCGGCGCCCCTCGCCCTGCTCGCCCGACGACCCAGGGGTCGCGCGGTCATCGCCGCCGAGGATCGGCTGGTCGTCGTCGTCCTCCTCGTCGAAGAGCTCCGCCGCTCCGGCGACGGCCTCTGCCCGCATCGCCTCGTCCGGGCCCGGCGGCTCCGCGTCCTCGAGATCTGCTTCTTCCTCGTCGATGTACGTGCTCGCGGCGCGCGGGGAGGAGGGCGCCGGCGGCGGCACGGGCTCGCGCGCTGCCGCGATCTCCACGCCGTTCATCCCGGCCGCGACGGGCGCGCCGATCGCGACCTCGTCCTCGTCCTCGTCGTCGCCCGCAGGCGCGGCCTGCGCGTCGTCGCCCGCTGCCTCGGTCTCGGCCGCCTCGGCCTCCGCCTCGGCCCCGGCCGCCAGAGCGCCCGAGTCGCCCTCTTCCGCCGCCTCATCGTCCGCGGCCGTCTCGAAGAGGGTCGGCTGCTCCTCGTCCTTGCGCGCCTTGACCGCCTCGGGCTTCCCGCCCCGCTTCGCCTTCTTGCCGTCGAGCCCCGATTTGATCGTCTTCTCGTCCCACTCGCGCAGCGCGAAGACGCCCGGCTTCACCCGCACCAGGGGGTTGTCCGCCGTGTCCTTCTTGAGCGTCGCGGCCAGGCGGGCGCCCATCGTGACCTCTGGGCTCTTCCCAACGTGGCTAAGGAGGTTCTTCTCGATCGCGATATCGGTGATCTCTTTATAATGAAGCGGTCTACCGACGAGGCGAAGCACCTCGGCGGCTGCATCCGTGAACGTCATTTTGTTCGCCCTTCGGGCGCGCCGCCCGGCGGGCGCCCTCGTCGTCCCCATCGCGGCCGCCCCGTCCAAACTGGCTGACGAAGCGCGCGGGATACCCCACCGCAGCCGGGAAACGCACATTCGCTCCCACTCGGCCACGACGCGCGGAACGGCGTGCTCGTAGCATGCTCGGAAACGGCGGTCAACGGGCAGCGCGATCTGGCTCAAGACAAGCCGCTGACCGGCCTGATGAGCACGGAACCAGGGCGCCGGCGGCGCCAAGCCCGGATCGGCCGCGCGCGCCGCGGGCGCGCGGCCCTCGGGGCGCGCGGCGCGAAAGGAGGAGGCGCGGGCCGACCTCGCGCGAGCGCCACGAGCATCGATGTGGTCCGTGAGCGGCTGTCGGCCAGTCCGGAGCATGGGATACGACGAAGACGGGAGATCGGTTGTTCTCTCCTCGCCTGGCCAACCTGGCTGCGCGCGTGGCCGCGTGGTCGCGGCGCGATCATGGGATGTTGGAGAACGCGATTGGGACGTGGCGCGCCCGCCAGCGCGCGTCACGCCGGCAGCGCGCGTCACGCCGGCTGCTGACCGCCGCGCGCGCGGAGCGCGGGAGAGCGCCCCCGGGGCAGGGCGCGCCTCCGGGGCTGCGGCCGCGCCTCGCCGGGGCGCGCGGCGAGCGGGCCGGCGGTCGTGGACGCCGGGCGTGGACGCCGCGCCGGCGGCCGGCGCAACCCGCGCTGGCGGGCGCGGCGCCAACATCGCTTTTGCGCTTTGCCATCGCCCGGATAAGAGGGTTACGCTGCATGGGTGGAGCTTTCGCGGTTGCTCGACGAGCTCACCCTGGCGGCCAACAGGGTCGGCATCGCCGTCAGGATGGAGGCGTTCGATCCGCACCTGTCGGACGCGCGCAATCCGCGCGGCGGGCTCTGCACGGTGCTCGGCAAGCGGCTCATCCTTGTCGACGCCAACGCGTCGCTGCCGGACCGCATCGCCACGGTCGCGGGCGCGCTCGCGCGCGTGGACCTGGAATCCGTGTTCCTGCCGCCGATCGTGCGCGCCACCATCGGCGCCCACGCCCCCGGGGCGCGGCCGCGCCCGGCCGCGCCCGGCGAGCCCGTGCGGCTGCCGGTGCGGCGCGCGAAGGGCCCAAAGGCCCCGCGGCTGCTCCCGCTCGCCCGCACCAAGTGGCGTGACGCCTGATCGCGGCGGCGCGCCGCCTCGCCGGCTTCCGTGATGCCTCGTGCGAGAAGGGTGGAGAGAAGAGGGTAAAGCCGCCAGGAGCGCCGGGACCGGAAGAGGAATGTCCTCGCGCCCTGGCGCTCCTGGCCTGACAGCCGCGGGCGTTACGAGGCGAGCGCCCGCTCGACCTCGGCGTAGATCGCGGCGATCGCCGCGTCGAGCTGCGCGACGTCGGTCCCGCCGGCCTGCGCCATGTCGGGGCGGCCGCCGCCCGAGCCGCCCACGATGCGGGCGATCGGCTTGATGAGCTCCCCGGCCTTGAGCCGCTCGGTGGCCGACTTGGAGACCATCACCGCGAGCTGCGCCTTGTCGCCCACGGCCGCGCCGAGGAGCACCGCCGCGCGGTCGCCGAGCTTGTCGCGCAGCTTCTCCGCGAGATCGCGCAGCGCCCCCGGGTTGGTGCCGTCGGGCACCCGCCGCGCGAGCACCTTGATGCCGCCGATCTCCCGGGCGCCCTCCAGCATCGCGTCGATGCCGCCGCCGCCGCCGCCCTGCGCGGGGCCCGCGCCCTCCAGGATGCGCCGCTCGAGATCGGCGACCTTCTTCTCGAGCTCCCGCTCGTGCGCGACGATCTTGCCGATCTTCTCGGCGAGATCGCCGCCCTGCGCCTTCGCGACCTGCCGCGCCCGCGCGAGCTCGGCCTCCACGTTCCGCGCGTACGCGAGCGCGTTCAGCCCCGTCGACGCCAGCAGCCGGCGCACGCCCGCGGCCACGCCGCCCTCGCTCGTGATCTTGAACAGCCCGATGTCCCCGAGCGCGCGCGCGTGCGTGCCGCCGCAGAGCTCCACGACCTCGGGCGTCATCGTGAGCATCCGGACCGTGTCGCCGTACTTCTCCTCGAAGATCGCCATCGCGCCCCGCCGCCGGGCCTCGTCCATCGGCAGGATCTCGGTCGTCACCCGGGCGTTCGTGAGGACCTTCTCGTTCACCAGGTCCTCGATCCGCGAGATCTCCTCGCGGGTGAGCGGCCGGTTGTGCGTGAAGTCGAAGCGGAGCATGTCCGGCCCGACACGCGAGCCCTTCTGCTGCGCGTGCTCGCCGAGCACCTTGCGCAGCGCCCAGTGCAGGACGTGCGTGGCCGAGTGGTTGCGGCGCGTCGCCGAGCGCGCCGCGTGGTCGACCGCCAGGTGCACGCGCTGCCCCACCGCGATCGCCCCCTCGCGGACGACGCCCTCGTGCACGACCAGCCCGACGAGCGGCTTCTGCGTGTCCTTCACCTCGACGCGCACCCCGTCCGCCGTCACCTCGCCGACGTCGCCGACCTGGCCGCCCGACTCGGCGTAGAACGGCGTCTCGCGGACCACGATCTCCACCGCCGACCCCGCCTCCGCGCGCTCGACCAGCACGCGGACCTTGCGCGCCTTGTCGCCCTCGCCCTGCGTCTCGACCTGGATGATCGCGACGATCTCGCTGTCGCCCTCCTCGTGCTCGTACCCCGTGAACACGACCGGGTGCGCGAGCGCCGCGCGGGCCGAGCGGTGCGCGGGATCCACGGCCGCGGTCGGATCGATCGGGCCGTCGGCCTCGGCGGCGCCGTGGATGACCGCCTCGGCCCCCTGGACGTCGACGTCGAAGTTCGACTCGGCGCAGATGACCTGCGTCAGGTCGAGCGGGAAGCCGTAGGTGGTGTAGAGATCCGCGGCCGCGGCGGCCGGGAGCGTCCCCTCGCCCGACGAGCGCATCTCGGCGAAGCGCTCCTCCAGGATCTTCATCCCGCGCTTCAGCGTGGAGCGGAACCGGACCTCCTCGTCCTCGGTGACGCGGGCGATGAGCTCCCGCCGGTCGCGGAGCTCCGGGTACGTCTCGCCCATCCGGCGGACCACCTCGAGCGCGACCTCGTGCAGGAACGGCCTGTC
The DNA here is from genome assembly GCF_051474675.1 of Sorangium sp. So ce406. NCBI lineage: Bacteria > Pseudomonadati > Myxococcota > Polyangiales > Polyangiaceae > Sorangium > Sorangium sp. So ce406. The sequence continues at coordinate 7,379,211 of NZ_CP150340.1, forward strand.
GATCCCGAGCCGGTGGCCGTGGCGGATCGCGCGGCGCATCACCCGGCGGAGCACGTACTCGCGCCGCTGCCGCTCGGGCATCACCCCCTCGGCCATCAGGAACGCCGTCGTCCGGGCGTGATCCGCGATGACCCGCATCGACACGTCGTCATCGGCGTTGCTCCCCGTGTACGGCTTGCCGCTGAGCTCCGCGGCCCTGTCGACGAGGCCCCGGAGCAGGTCGGTGTCGTAGTTCGACGTCACGCCCTGGAGCACGCTCGCGATGCGCTCCAGGCCCATGCCGGTGTCGATGCTCGGCGCCGGCAGCGGGACGAGCGGGCCGTCCTTCTCGACGCGCTCGTACTGCATGAACACGTTGTTCCAGATCTCCGTCCAGCCGGTGCCGTCGATGCGCGGCTCCTCGCCGAAGCGCGAGACGTCGGGCTCGCTCCCGTGGAAGAAGTGGATCTCCGAGCAGGGACCGCACGGGCCGACGTCGCCCATCGTCCAGAAGTTGTCGGCCAGGCCGAGCCGCAGGATGCGGTCGTCGCCGAACCCGGTGACCTTGCGCCAGATCGCCGCGGCCTCGTCGTCGGCCGGAAAGCCCCCCTCGCCGTTGTAGATGGTGACCACGAGCCGCGAGGGAGAGATGTCGTAGACCTTCGTCAGGAGCTCCCAGGCGAAGGCGATCGCGTCTTCCTTGAAGTAGTCGCCAAAGCTGAAGTTGCCGAGCATCTCGAAGAACGTCTGATGGCGCGCGGTGACGCCGACGTTCTCGAGGTCGTTGTGCTTGCCGCTGATCCGGATGCACTTCTGGCTCGAGGCGGCGCGCTGGTAAGGGCGCTTGTCCTTGCCTGTGAAGACGTCCTTGAACGGCACCATGCCCGCGTTCACGAACATCAGCGTCGGATCGTTCTGGGGAACGAGCGGCGCGCTCGGGACGATCTCGTGGCCGCGCTGGCCGAAGAACTCGAGGAACGTGCGTCGGATCAGATCGGAGCTGGCAGGCGTTGCGATGGGCATAGGAGGACGCGCGGTCTAGCACGACCGCGGAGCGGCTTCCCCCCGCTCGAGGGGCGCCGCGCCGCCGCCGCGGAGGACGCGCGCGCCGGGCCCGCCTGTCGGGCTGACCGGCGGCTGCGCCGCCGGGGGCTGTGGGGGGCCGCCAAGGGGGCCGTCGAGGGGACCACCGCGAGCGCGCCGCCCCGGGGGCACGCCCGGGCAGGCGCCTCGGGGTCAGCGGCCGGAGGGGACGACGCTGCTGCCGGAGGCGGCCTCCAGGGCGAGGGGGGCCCTCTGGAGCGCGCTCTCGATGGCGCCGGCGACAGCGTCGCTCTGGAGCTGGGCGAGCTCGCGCAGGCCCTTGGCGCGCCGGGCCTCGGCGACCGCCTGGGCCGAGCCGATCATCGAGCCCTTCAGCGTCTGGCTGGGCATCTCGCGGATCACGTACTCGACCTTGGCCGCGAAGCCGATCCCGTCAGCCCCCTGGCGCTTGCTGAGCTGCGTGACCGAGCCGTCCAGCGTGAACGCCGGCAGCTTGCGGCTCTTGCCCGCCGCCGCCACGTCCGTGCCGTCGGCCACGATCTCGATGTCGGCGAACTGCGCGACGCGGCTCCGCGTGTGCTGCCGGAGCAGCGACCCGAGCATCGCGTCCTTCACGCCGGAGCGGTTCTCGAACTTGCCCAGGCTGACGAGGAAGCGCGCCTTCGACGTCGACTTCGAGAGCCGCTCGATGGCCGCCTGGATCTGGCGCTTCAGGCCGGGCGCAGGCTCGGTGTCGAGCGCCGCCTTGAGCGCCGGGACGGCCGCGGGGTTGCCCATCGCCCCGAGCGCGGTCGCGGCCGAGGCGCGCACCGCCGGGTGCGCGTCCCGGAGCGCCTTCTCGAGGGCCGGCCGCGCGCCCGGGCTCTTCGACCTGCCGAGCGCCAGCGCCGCCGCCACCCGGAGCCGGTAGTCCTTGCCGACCGCGATGTCGCGGAAAGCCGAGGTGTCGCCGTCCTCGGCGATCGACGGGGACGTGCCCCCGAGGATCATCGAAGTCGCCAGGAGCATCGCAATGAAGAGACGACGAACCATCACGTCCCTCCGGGGATCGGCGGCTTTCGCCGTCCGTTCACCTCGGTCAACCACTCAGATCTCGTGACGCGCCCGGCGTCCAGACGGTCTTATCCTTGGCCAGGACGGTCGCGAGATCAAGGCCTGTTTGGCCCCGAATGGCTCATGCAGGACTCATGACGAGCACGGCAGACGTGGTCAACGCGGGCAATCTTGCCGCCCCGAGCGCTTATTTCCAGACATACTGCGACGGATGAGCCCGGGTCGGCTTATCGGCTCAGAAGAGGATACCGAGATACCAGCGCACCGTCTGCGCTGTCTGCAGGTCGACCTCCTGGAGGGCCTGCTCTCCCGGGAGCTGGCCGAGGCCGCCGAGCGGAAACAGCACGCCGTACTGCACCGCCGTGTAGAAGCCGCCCATCTTGTCCGGATCGTCGTTGAGCGTCCCGTCCTTCGACTGGAAGTAGAGCTGGCCGTTCAGCTCGACGCCGAGATCCCGGGAGTTTCCGGGCGCCTGGACGAACTCCGAGGCGCGGCTCCAGATGAGCGAGGCGCCCAGGCCGGCCCGCTGGCCGTTCTTGTCACGAGCGAAGTCCCAGTCCACGCCAGGGCGGAAGTAATACGCCCCCTGGACCCGAGACAGGATGTTCCTGAAGAGGATCTGGTCGACCCGGTAATCCGGATGGAAGCGGAAGGTCGAGTAGGTGCGATCGGTCGAGTTCTGGGGATCCATGGCCCCGATCGCGGTGCCCCGGGGCTCGAGGGAGGGCGCGTCGTCGTCGCCGGTCGCGTAGCCGAAGCCGAAGTGCAGCCGCAGCCGGCCCTCCATCTCGATGAGCTCGGCCTGCGTCGCGAGGCCGAACTGCCGGATGCCCCAGCCCGTGTCGTCCGGCGAGAGGACGTTGGCGTAGTCGCTCTCGTCGCTCCCGCGGACGTCGAGGGAGCCGTAGATCATGGCGGCCTCGAGCTCGAAGCGGAACTTCTTGTAGAGGAGCTGGAACCACACGTCGGGGATGACCATCTCCGCGCCCCGGTGCACGTACCCCGCCGCGACGTTGTCGGCTGTCTGGCCGAGCGAGGCGCCCGGGCGACTGGGGTCGCTTCCGGCGTTGTCGTTCGCCAGCGTCTGCTGCCGGTAAGCGAAGTAGACGCCGCCGTTCAGGACCATGTTGCCGCGGGCGAGCTCGAGCTTCTGGAGCTCCGGGTTCTTGCGGCGGACGGCGACGAACACGTACTGATCGACGTCATCGGCCTGGGCGAGGTCGTAGGGCTGGCCCTCGAGATCCTGGAGGGAGGCGCTCGTCGCGCCCTCGTTGGTCCAGTCCCAGGCGCCGGCAAAATAGAGGTCGTATTTCTTGATGCCGGTGACGAACATCAGCCGGTCGACCGTCGACTGGTAGTCGGAGTCGTACCCGTCGCCGCTGTTCGCCACCATGCCGAGGCCCCAATGGTTCGGCATGCGGCCGAAGCGGAGGAGGCCGATGGGGGTCATGTACTCACCCCAGACCCGCTTGACGGATATCGAGTCCTTCGGCGAGTTGATACCGGCGCTCGGCGCCCACTGGGTGCCGGCGAAGGCCCCGAGCGGCGAGTAGCCGCCCCGGCGGACGACCTCGTAGCCGTTCGCGCTCGGCCGGTTCGCGTAGCCCTCCGGCGTCGAGCCGAGCACCACGTTGTCGAGGAGATCGACCTGCGAGAGGATGCGCAGGTTGTCGCTGATGTGCAGCTCGGGGTTGAGCCGGAACCGCATGTTCGCGCCGGCCTGGGTGTCGTTCTCGCACGGCGCGAACGAGCGCGAGCCGCCGCTCGTGCCCTCGCTCGGGTTGCAGAGATCGACAACGTGGGAAGGGTTGTAGGAGTTGTCGGCCGGCTGCGGCCAGAGCGCCTGATTGCGCGCATCGACGCGGCCGAGGGCAAAGCTGTTGAAGAGCTCCCACCGGAGCCGGTAGTAGCCGTGGACCTCGAACGTCGGCCGCGCGTGAGACCACCAGTCCTCGGCGTAGACCTCGCTGGGCCGGGCGCCGATCTCCCCCTGGGTGGCCTGTCGCTCCTCGGGCTCGGTCGCCCCGACCGCCGCCGGTCCTGCCGACGCCGCGGGGGTGGCCGGCTGCGGGGCCGAGGGCGCGGCCGTACCGGCCGGCGGCATGAGCGGCTCGGCCGCCGGCGCGGGGGGCTCGAGGGCCTCCACGCCGTCGCCGGCGCCGCCGACCGGCGCCGCGCCGGGCTGCGCCGGGGCAGGCTGCGCCGCGCCGGGCTGCGCGGGGGCGGCCGGCGTCGGGGCGGCCGGCGCCGCGCCGGGCTGCGCGGGCGCCGCGCCGGGCTGCGCGGGCGCTGCGCCGGGCTGCGGCGCAGGAGCGCCCGCCGGTCCGGCGGGCGGCTGCGCTGGGGCCGCCGGCGGCTGGGCCGGCCGGCGCGCCGGCTGCTGGGCGGACGCGGAGGACGCGCCCAGCACGAGCGCGAGCGCGAGGCCCGACCGGAGGCGACGGCGAGGGGTGCCAGGGCTGCACGACGTTCCCGGAGACCGCGACGAGATGGGCATCTGCTTGGTTCGTTCGCGCGTTTTCTGCCCCGCGCGCAGGAAGAGGTTGAAGTTCCGAGCTCTCGGTGGCCCGGAGGCCGGGGGCCGATGTCTCATGCCCGGCCTGTGTGGTCAAGGCGCCGCTCGGCCCCGACCCCTGGAACCGGGGCCGGGGAATGCGTCCGGGTCCCCCGGGCAGCGCCCGAGCCGGCGCCCTGATGCGCGCGCGCACACGGCAGCGCGGCGCCCGAGCCGGCGCCCTGATGCGCGCGCGCACACGGCAGCGCGGCGCCCGAGCCGGCGCCCTGACGCGCACGTCAGCGCCGCGGATGCCGGGCTGATCCGCGCGCACCTGCGCGCGGCGCGCGAGTTGAGCCCCCTTGGAAATCTGCGCGCGATCCGGGAAGATTCGACCTCGTTGCGGTGGGTGCCGCCGCGCGCCTCGGCTGCCGTACTCGCCTCACCGTCCGCGCGGAGCGCCTCTGTACCCAGCGCACGTCGGCCCTGCACCGCGCCGCGCGTGCAGGACGCTCACCGGGAAGATGTCTGAAAGGGGATAGATGAGAAGGCTGCGAGCGCTGTGTCTGGTGTCGATCGTGGGCGCTGGGGTGGGGCTCGCCGCGGGCGTGGCGCGCGCGCAGGAGGCGGTCCTCGACGGGGAGTTCTCGGCGCAGCGGTTCGAGCCGGCGCCGGGATCGAGGAACTACCTGAGCGTCGAGGGCGCCCGGATGGAGGCGTCGCTCGGGGTCACGGCGGGGCTCGTGTTCGACTACGCGCGGACGCCGTTCGTCGTGGAGAGCTGCGTCTCGGCGACCGACTGCTCCGCCCCCGACGCGCTGAACAGGCGCGAGGTGCCGGTCATCTCGGACATGCTGACCTGGAACCTGCTCGCGTCGATCACGCCGACGCCGTGGCTCCAGGCCGGCCTGCGCTTCCCCGTCGCCTACGTGAGCGGCCAGGGCATCGACGCCGCGACGGGCGCGCCGGCGGCGCCCGCTGCTGAAGCGCTGAAGGCGTTCGGCGCGGGCGACCCGACCCTCGAGGCGAAGGTGCGGTTCTTCGGCGGGCCGCGGGATCCGCTGGTGCTCGGCGCCGCGGCCGACGTGAGCTTCCCGCTCGGGCACGCGACCAGCGCGGGGAGCTACCTCGGCAGCTCGTCGCCCGTCACCGCGGGGCTGCGCCTCATCGTGGACGGCAGCGCGGGGCCGCTGTCGTTCGGGCTCAACCTGCGCGGCAAGCTGCTGCCGGAGACGGCGCGCATCGCGGCGACGGAGGTCGGGCCGGTCGAATTCCGGTACGGCGCGGGGCTCGGCTACCAGATCACCCCGGCGCTCCGCGCGATCGCCGAGGGGTACGGCGCGACCGAGTTCAGCGCGCAGGGCGGGACGAACTCGCTCGAGGTGGACGGCGCGCTCCAGATCGCGCCGCGCGACCTCGGCCTGGTGTTCACGGTCGGCGGCGGCGCGGGCGTCGTCCAGGGCATCGGGGTGCCCGCCGCGCGCGCCATCGCGGGGATCCTCTTCGTGCACGAGCCCGGAGACGAGGACGGCGACGGCGTGCGCGACGCGGCGGACCGGTGCCCGGCGCAGCCCGAGGACAGGGACGGGATCGCCGACGAGGACGGCTGCCCCGAGGACGACGCGGACGCGGACGGCGTGCCGGACGAGAGCGACCGCTGCCCGGTCAAGGCGGAGGTCATCAACGGGCTCGACGACAAGGACGGCTGCCCCGACGAGCTGCCCGACCGCGACAAGGATCGCGTCGCCGACGCGCGGGACAAGTGCCCGGATCAGGCGGGGCGCGTGCTCACGCCGGAGCACTACGGCTGCCCTGACACGGACGAGGACGGCGTGCCGGATCCGGTCGACAGGTGCCCGGACGCTGTCGAGGACACCGACGGGTTCGAGGACGAGGACGGCTGCCCCGACGCGGACAACGACCGCGACGGCATCCTCGACCAGCAGGACGAGTGCGTCGATCAGCCCGAGGTCAAGAACGGCTTCAAGGACGAGGACGGCTGCCCCGACGAGCTCCCCGACACGGACGGGGACGGCATCCCGGACGAGCGGGACAAGTGCCCGACGCAGCCGGAGAACCTGAACGGCGTCGAGGATCTGGACGGCTGCCCGGACCGCGGCGCGAGCCTGGTGCAGGTCGGCGAGGAGAGCATCACGATCCTCCAGCGGGTCGAGTTCGCCCTGAACAGCGACAAGATCCAGGGCGGGCAGAGCTTCGCGGTGCTCGACGCGGTGGTCTCGGCGCTGAAGCTCCACCCGGAGATCTTCAAGGTGGAGGTGGCAGGCCACACCGACAACGCCGGGCCGGCGGACATGAACCGCGCGCTGTCGCAGAAGCGCGCCGAGGCCGTGGTCGCCTACCTGACGAGCAAGGGCATCGATCCGAAGCAGCTCGTGGCGAGGGGCTACGGCCCGGACAGGCCGATCGAGGACAACAAGAGCGCCCTCGGGCGCCAGAAGAACCGGCGCGTCGAGTTCGTCATCCTGCACTCGGTCGGCAAACCGCTGGCGCCGGGCGCGACGGAGACGACGCCGGCGGGCGCGGCGCCCTCGCCGCCGGGAGCGGCGCCCGCGCCGCCTGCAGGCGCGCCAGCGGCATCGCCGCCGCCGGCAGCCCCGCCTGCGGCAACGCCGCCTCGGGCAGCGCCGTCGCCGGCGGCCCCGCTGCCGCTCGCGCCCCCGCCGCCGAAGCCCTGATCTCCCGCCCTCCGCTTCCGGGCCTGATCTCCCGCCCTCCGCGCCCGGCCGCCTGGACGGCCGGGGCTCGCCGTCCTCCCCTCTGGATCTCTCGGCCGAGCTGAGCGAGGCTGCCGACCGCAGCATCCGCTCCGCCTGACAGAGCCATGGAGAAAGCGTTCATGAATCGGACACTCATTGCACTACCCCTCGCGCTGTCGTCGCTGTTCGCCGCGGGCTGCGGCCACTCCGAGCAGGAGTGGAAGGCGCAGCTCGCCAAGTACAACGACCTCCAGAGCCGGAGCCAGAAGCGGGAGGCCGACCTCGAGAAGGAGCTCGCCGCGGCGAAGCAGCGCGTCGAGGAGCTCGAGAAGCAGCTCGAGGCGCAGGGCGCCGACATCTCGAAGATGAGCTCGACGCTGGAGGACCGCGAGAAGGCGCTGGCGGAGTACAAGGCGCGCGCGAAGCAGCTCGAGGCGATCCAGGCGCGGTTCGACCTGCTCCGGAAGAAGCTCGAGGAGCTGACCAAGCTCGGCCTCGAGGTGCAGGTCCGCAGGAACCGGATGGTCATCTCGCTGCCCGGAGACGTCCTGTTCGACTCGGGGAAGGACACCCTGAGCAAGGACGGCCAGGAGATCTTGAAGAAGATCGCGGACGTCATCCGGGGCGACAAGTCGCTCGTGGACCGCGATTACCAGGTCGCCGGGCACACGGACAGCCAGCCGTACAAGAACGGTCCGTACTACGACAACTGGGGGCTCTCGCTGATGCGCGCGCGGGCCGTGCTGCTGTTCCTGATCGGCAAGGAAGGCCAGCTCCCGACGCGGCACTGGAGCGCGGCAGGGTTCGGGGACACCGACCCGATCGCGAACAACGCCACGCCGGCCGGCAAGCAGAAGAACCGCCGGTGCGACCTGATCGTGATGCCGGACGTGGACGAGATGCTCGACCTGACGAAGCTCGCCACGAAGTGAGGGCGGGCGGGAGAGGTCGCGCGGGGCGCGGGCGCCGAGGGGCTCGCGGGCGTGATGCCGCGGGGCTCCGGTGGGGCGGCTGCGTGAGGTAGCTCACGTTGGACCCCGAAAGACGAGCAAGTTCATACGGTTAGCGCCTGGGTCAACCAGAACGCGTTGTGGTGCCCGGCGTCCGGGCACGCCGGCGACCACAATGCGTTCTGGTGCCCGGCGTCCGGCGATGCCGGCGACCACAACGCGTTCTGGTACCCGGGCAGCTCAGCCGTCGAGCCGCTGCCGCGCAAGAGCGAGCGTGCGGGCGTTGTCCGGGACGTCGCGGAGGAAGCGCTCGCGCCAGACCGGGTCGCTGAGCTTCTCGGCGCGCGCGAGCAGCGCCGCCCTGGCCGACGCGATCGCGGCGGTGGCCTCGTCCTGCCTGCCGGCCGCGGCGAGCGCCTCGGCGAAGGTCAGCCGGACCAGCGACTCGCCCTCTTCGAGGGTGCCGAACGACGCCAGCATGGAGTTCGCCTCGGTGGCTGTCGTGACAGCCTCGGCGATGCGCCCGAGCCCCAGCAGCGCGCGCGCGAGCAGCGCCAAGGCCTGCACGCCGAGCGTCGGCGCGCTCGGCGCGAGCGCCACCGCGGCGCGCGCCTCGCGCTCGGCGGCATCCAGATCGCCGAGGGTGACGTGGGCCCTGACGAGGTAGCAGCGGGCAAACAGCTCGGTGCGCACGAAGCCCGCTTGTCGGCTCGCCGAGGCGGCCGCCTCGGCGAGCGCCCGCGCCTCGGCGGGCTGACCTCGATAGACGAGGACCTGCGCGAGGTTTGCCTCCGTGGCGAGCTTCGGCTCATGCAGGTGCATCCGTTCGACCTCCTCCAGGGCCATGCGCATCATCGACTCCGCTTTCTCGAAGTCGCCGAGCTCCGCGCTGACGGAGCCCAGGTTGAGGCGTGCGGTGCTGGCGCTGCGGCGATCACCGGTCTGGTCGAAGGCACGGCTCGCGGCTTCCATCCCCTCTGCGCCGGCGACCAGATCGCCTGTACACACGGCATGGCAAGCGCGCGCCTCGTGGAGCTGCGCGACCGCGGCCACGTCTCGAACCTCGGTGTTCATGAGAGCGCGCTCGACGACATCGATGAGCGCGCGCCCCTCGGCGTAGCGACCGACCACGGTCAGCATCGCCGCGCTGATGGCAAGGCACGTGAGCCTGACGCTCTGCGCGTCGGCCGCGGGGACGGCGCCCGCCGCCAGGGCCGTCCAGCGCTCGAGCTCGTCGAGCTGGCCCACCTTGGACGTCGCGATGACCACCTGCGCGATGGCCGAGAACCACGCGGCCGAGCCGACCGCGAGCCGCTCGCTCGCCTCCATGCCTCGCTCCACGGCCAGGGAGAGCTCGCCGCGCCACACGTGGGCCTCCGCCTGGACCAGGCGGAGCCTGCCCGCGGCGTCCCCGGCGGCACCGCAGCCGATACCGCGCTCGGCCCGCGCGAGCGCCGCCGCGAGATCGCCGCCCCGGAGCGCCTCCTCGGCCGCCCGCAGGTACGCCTCCGCCGCCCGCGCCGGCGCGCCGCCGATCTCGAAGTGCTCCGCGAGCGCTATCGCCTCCGCGCCCCCGGCCCGCTCCAGCCATTCGCCCGCGAGCGCGTGCCCGACGCGGCGATCGCGCTCCGTGAGCATGCCGTAGGCGGCCTCCCGCACCAGGGCGTGCCGGAACCCGTACTCCACCTCCCCCGCGATGCGCGCCTCGTCCCGCCGCAGGAGGATCTCCCGCCGCACGAGCTCGGCGAGCCGCCGCGCCACCGGCGCGCCGCCCACGAGGGCCGCGACACCGCCCTCCCAGAACGTCTCGCCGAAGAGGCTCGCCGCGCGCAGGACGCGCCGCTCCTCGATCCCCAGCGCCTCGAGGCGCGACTGCACCATCGCGAGCGCCGTCTCGGGCATGCCCTCGCTCCGGCCCTCGGCGACCGCGCGGATCTGCTCCTCCAGCACGAACGCATTGCCCTCCGCCCGCGCGAGGAGCCGCTCGATCTGACCGGCATCCATGCGGTCGCCGAGCACCTCCCGCACGAGCCGCTCGCCCGCGCGCCGCGGGAGCGGCCCGAGGCGCATCCGGAGGCCGTGGCGCTCGCCCCAGAGCGCAGGGAAGAGCTCGTTGACCTCGGGACGAGCGAGCGCCAGCACGAAGAAGGGCAGCTCCCGCGCGTGCTGGAGCGCGGCGTCGACCAGGTTCACCGTGGGGAGGTCGCCCCAGTGCAGGTCCTCGAGCACGAGCAGCACCGGCTGCCGCTGGCACTCGGCCCGGACGAACTCCTCGAACGCCAGGCGGATGCGGTCGCCCATCAGCACCGGGTTCTGGCGCGCCGCGCGGAGCTGCACGTCGCCCTCGTCGGGGAACGGCGCCCCCACGATCTCGCCGAGGAACGCCGCGACGTGCGGGCCCCTGGCCCCGAGGCCGTCGAGCTGCTCGACGCGAGCGAGCACCTTCCGCCGCCGCGCCTCGATCGGCTCGCCGTCGAGGATGCCCATGGCGCGGCGGAGCGCGTGGGCGAGGAGGCCGAACGCGGAGCCGGCGGCCATCGGATCGGCCCTGCCGGTCCAGATCTCGGCGGCCTCGCGCTGCTCCGCGAGGCCGCGGAGGAACTCCCAGGCGAGGCGTGATTTGCCGAGGCCCGGCGCGCCCACGACGACCACGGCGGTCGCGGCGGGCTCGTCGACGCAGTGGCGCCACTCGGTCGAGAGCTGCGAGAGCTCGCGGTCGCGGCCCACGCAGGGCGTCGGCTTGCCGAGCAGCCTGGGGACGGCGACCGGCTCCTCCCTGGGGCCGCGAAGCCAGTATCCATCGGGCTCCTGCGTCGTGTCGAAGCGGCTCGCGAGCAGGCCTGCCGTCGTGCTGTCGAGCAGGATGCTCGACCCCGTCGCGCGGCCTTGCTGTGGGAAGAGCTGCACGACGCGATCGATCAGCGCGCCGACCGGCAGCCTCCCTGCGACCTCGGCCAGCCCCATCGCGATGGACATGGGCGCATCCCCGAGCTCTGCCCGGAGGGCGAACGCGCAGTGCGCCGCGCGGGCGGCGAGATCGGTCGGGGTCTCGGCGCCGGACAGCGCGATGAGCAGCCATTGCGACCGCAGGAGCTCGAGGCGCCCGCCGTGGCGCGCCGCGATCCGGCGCAGCGCCTCCGCGTCCGGGCGCGGCGGCTCCGTCCCCGAGTCGCCCTCGGTGTCCGTGAGCGTGGCCGCCGCCGCGCGGCCGTCGGCGGCCAGGATGACGCACATGACCCGCCGCTCCGACGTCGTGATCTCCACACCCGGCGCCGGCGGCACGATGCTCACGCTGCCGCCGGCGGGGAGCCCTGCGTGCGCCACGGTCGCGAGCTCCTCTGCGACGGCGGCGCCGTCGCGCGGCCGCTGCCCCGGCTCTTTCGCCAGCATCCGCGCCACGAGGCGCTCGAGCGGCGCGGGGATGCCGTCGCGGAGCTCCCCGAGCCGCGGCGGATCTTCCAGGACGACCTTCATGAGGAGCGCGAGCACGTTGTCGCTCACGAACGGCGGGCGCCCCGCGAGGCACCCGAACAGCATGCAGCCGAGCGCGAACACGTCGGCGCGGGCGTCGACCGACGACTCGCCGCGCGCCTGCTCGGGGGCCATGTACCCGGGCGTGCCGAGGATCGCGCCGGGCGCCGTCAGGGTGCGCGTGACCTGGAGATCGCGCGCGAGGCCGAAATCGAGCAGCGTGGCGCGCTCGATGGCGCCGCCCACGAGCATCAGGTTGCTCGGCTTCAGGTCGCGGTGGACGATGCCGAGCCGGTGTACCGCGCCGAGCGTCGCCGCCACCCGCATCGCCAGGCCCACGCTCTCGTCGATCGAGAGCGGTCCTCCGGCGAGCCGCTCCTCCAGGGTGACGCCGTCGAGCCACTCCATGGCCAGGTACGGCCGTCCTGCGCCGGTCATCCCGTGCGCCACGTACTGCACGACCCCCGGCAGCTGGAGCGTGACGAGCGCCTCCGCCTCCCGCGAGAGCCGGCTCAGGTCGCGCACGCTCGCCCGCTGCAGCACCTTGAGCGCGACCGTCTCCCCCGAAAGCCGGTCGCGCGCACGATAGACGTCGCCCATGCCGCCGGAGCCGGCGAGCCGCTCGATCTCGAACCGATCCTCGACCAGGTCCAAGGCATGCATTGCTGTCTTATGTACGTCGCGAATCCCTGGGTGTCCGTTTCTCGCGCATGACACCGCAGGTTTTCCGCGGCGCCAGCCGCGACCGTCGCCCCGGAACGTGGGACTCCATCATCGGGCTGGAGAATCCCCCCACGCGTCGAGGCCGGCTGTACCGGACTCCCTCCGCGCTCCGCTCCCCTGCCCCGCTCCCGCTACTCCGTGGCCGCCGCCTCCCCCGCCCCGGCCGCCGCCGCGGCCCCCGCCGGCTCCACCTCGCAGCGCACCACCACGACCTCACCGTCCGCGAGCTCCGGCCGCTCCACGAGCTCGTGCGCGCTCGCCCGCACCGACGTGAGCACGTCTGCCAGCGCCGGCCGCAGCCGCGCCAGCGTCGCGGCGTTCGCCCCCAGCGCGAGGTCCGCCACGACGCGCCCCACGCTCGCGCCGAGCTCGCTCTTCCGCTTGTTGACCGCCGCCATCGCCGCCGCCGCGAGATCCAGCAGCGCCGGATCCGCCGGCGCCGCCACCTGCGCGAAATCCGACGCCGCCGGCCACGCCGCCCGGTGGATCGACGGCTGCCCCGTCTCCTCCGCGTACACCCAGCGCCAGACCTCGTCGGTGATGTACGGGAGCATCGGCGCGAACAGCCGCAGCAGCACCGAGAGCCCGAGCCGCAGCGCCGCCACCGCCGAGCCGCGCGCCGCGTCGCCGGAGCCGGCTTCGCCCCGCGCGCGGGCCTTGGTGAGCTCCAGGTAGGCGTCGGTGAACCAGCGCCAGAAGAAATCCTCCGTGCGCTCGAGCGCCGCCGCGAACTCGTGCTCATCGAACGAGCGCGTCGCGTCCGCCACCACCGCCGCGAGCTTGTGCACGAACGCCCGGTCGAGCTCCTCGGAGATCGGGTGGACCTCCGCCGACTGGCTGAGCACGTACTTGCTCGCATTCCAGATCTTCGTGACGAGGCGCTTGCCGATCTTCAGCACCTTCTCGTCAAAGGCCGTGTCCGTGCCGAGCCGCGCGCTCGCCGACCAGTAGCGGACCGCGTCGGAAGAATACGTATCGAGCAGGTGCATGGGCGTCACGACATTGCCCTTGCTCTTCGACATCTTCTTGCGATCGGGATCGAGGATCCACCCCGAGATCGCGATGTGATGCCACGGCACCGACGACTCGTGCAGCATCGCCTTGGCGATCGTGTAGAACGCCCACGTCCTGATGATGTCGTGCGCCTGCGGGCGCAGATCGGCCGGGAACAGCCGCGCGTGGCGCCCGGCGTCGAGCCCCCAGTGCGAGCTGATCTGCGGCGTGAGCGAGCTCGTGAACCACGTGTCGAACACGTCGCTCTCCGCCGTGAAGCCGCCCGGCTGGTCGCGCTGCGACGCGTCGTACCCGGGCGGCACGTCGACCGTCGGGTCGACCGGGAGCATCTCGCGGGTCGCGAGCAGCGGCCGGCTGTGGTCGGGGTTGCCCTCGGCGTCGAGCGGATACCAGACAGGGAACTGCACGCCGAAATAGCGCTGGCGGCTGATGCACCAGTCGCCCTGGAGGCCCTCGGTCCAGTTGCGGTACCGGAGGCGCATGTAATCCGGGTGCCACGCGATCTTGTCGCCGTACTCGAGGAGCGCGGCCTTCTTGTCGGAGAGCCGCACGAACCACTGCCGCGTGGGCACGAACTCGAGCGGCTGGTCGCCCTTTTCGAAGAACTTCACCGCGCGCTCGATCGGCTTCGGCTCGCCGCGGAGCGCCGGGCCGCGGCCGGGCGCCGCCGCGTGCTCCTCGCGGCGGAGCAGCTCGACCACCGCCGCGCGCGCCTGCTTCACGCCCCTGCCCTGGAGCGGCGCGTAGGCGGCGTTCGCCGCCGCCGGGTCGCGGCTCTGGAAGTCGCCCTCGCCGAACGTCACCGGGAGGACGCGGCCGTTCTTGCCGAGCATCTGCCGGAGCGGGAGCTTCTGCTCCCGCCACCAGATCACGTCGGTCGCGTCGCCGAACGTGCAGACCATCAGGATGCCCGTCCCCTTCTCGCGATCGACCAGCGGGCTCGGGAAGATCGGCACCGGCGCGCGGAAGATCGGCGTGAGCGCCGTCTTGCCGAAGAGGTGCTGGTACCGCGGATCCTCCGGGTGCGCCGTGACGCCGACGCAGGCCGCGAGCAGCTCCGGGCGCGTCGTGGCGATGATGAGCTCCTCGCTCGTCCCCTCCACCGCGAACGCGATGTCGTGGAACGCGCCGGACTGCGGGCGATCCTCGACCTCGGCCTGGGCGACCGCGGTCTGGAAATCGACGTCCCACATCGTGGGGGCGAAGACCGAGTAGAGGTGGCCCTTGTCGTGGAGATCCAGGAACGAGAGCTGCGCCGTCCGGCGGCAGTGATCATCGATCGTGGCGTACTCGTGCTGCCAGTCGACCGAGAGGCCCACCCGGCGGAAGAGCGCCTTGAACACCTGCTCGTCCTCGCGCGTGACCTTGTGGCAGAGCTCGATGAAGTTCGGCCGCGAGACGATGCGCGGCGGGTCCTTCTTCATCGCCTCCGGCGTCGCCTGCGACAGCGTGAGGCCGCGCTCGTACGGCGTGCGCACGTCCGTGCGGACGTGGAAGTAGTTCTGCACGCGCCGCTCGGTGGGCAGGCCGTTGTCGTCCCAGCCCATCGGGTAGAAGATGTTGAACCCGCGCATGCGGCGCTGCCGGACGACGACGTCCGTGTGCGTGTAGCTGAAGACGTGGCCGATGTGCAGCGAGCCCGAGGCCGTCGGCGGGGGCGTGTCGACGACGAAGGTCTCCTCGCGGGGGCGCGACGGGTCGTAACGGTACGTCCCGTCGGCCTCCCACGCCTCGGCCAGGCGCTGCTCGGCGACAGGCGAGTCGAAGTGCTTGGGGAGCGTCGCGGGATCGATGGTGCGGAACGTCTTCTTGGTCGTCACGTGGTCACCTGCAGAACGGACCCCGCTGGAACCTCCCGCGGGGCCGCGCATCCTACGTCGTACCCAGGGTGCCGCTCAAGGCGCGGCGCGCCGCCGGGCAGCGATCCATCCACCCACCCACGCCGCGCGCGCTCGAGGCCGGCGGCTCCGTCGTCGAGAGACCGGCGGCTCAGTCGTAGCGCTCGACGTGGACGTGCTTGCGGGGGACGCCGAGCTCGCCGCGGGCGAGCTCGCGCACGGTCGAGACCATCCGATCGAGGCCGCAGATGTACACGTGCGGGGCCGGGTCGCCGCTCGCCGCCGCGAGCTCGCGGTAGAGCTCGGGCACGTGCGCCTGCACGTAACCGCGGCGGCCGGCCCACGACGGGCCGCCGCGCGACAGCGTGATCTCGTGGCGGATCCGATCGGAGCCGCGCGCGAGCGCCTCGAGCTCGTCGCGGTAGATGACGTCCTCCTCGAAGCGCGCGCCGAACAGGAACCACAGGTGGGGCGCCGCGAGCCCCGCGCGCAGCGAGGCGTGCAGCATGCTCCGGAGCGGCGTGACGCCGGTGCCGGTGGCGACGAACAGGGAAGGCGCGGGATCCGCGGGATCCCGGGTGAAGAGCCCGTGCGGCCCGACGGCGCGGAGCGCGGCGCCGGGCTCGATCCGGTGCAGGAACTCCGAGCCGGCCCCGCCCTCGACGCGCGTGACCGCCAGATCGAAGCGCGGCGAGCCGTCGGGGGCGGAGGCGATCGAGTAGGCGCGCTTCACCTCGCCGCCCGGAAGCGGGAGGACGAGGTTGACCCACTGCCCGGCCTCGAACTGGAACGCCTTGCCGTCGGCGCGCTCGAACGAGAGCTCGCGGACGAGAGCGCTGAGAGGCCGGGCGGCGACGAGGCGGGCTTCGAACGGTTCGGCGTGGATCATGTCGGGGGCTGCTGCGGGCTCGGGCCGGGCGGCGGGTGAGGTCTTACCGCAGCCTTCGGCCCGGCCCAAACACGATCCGAGCCGGGACGGCCGCGTCGGGCGACGCGGAATCGCGGAAGTCTCGGCCTTCCGGCTCGGCGCCGCCGGAGCGCGCGGCCGGGCCGTCGCTCCGGCGCCGCGAGCGCGGCCGGCAGCCCGGGAGCTACCGCTGCACGCCCATGCGGCGGCGCTGCGGGATGTTCACCGTCGGCCGCGCGCGATCCATGTTGGGGTGCCTGGCCGGCGGGCGGGGCTCCCGGTCCATCGGCTTCTGCGCAGGGAGCGGCCCTCTCGGCGGCGGGCGCCGCACCGGCGTCCTGGCCGAGCCGAGCTCCAGGTGACCGTCGGGGAAATGCGCTCGTCGTTGCATGGAATCCTCCATTCGATCGCTCGTCTCTGTCATCACCACGGCAGGAAGAACACCCAGCGAAACCATCGAAGAACCAGCTCTCATACATCCTCCATTCGTCGCATGACCCCGGATCGCAGGCAGACCGATGCAGCGATGGACGTCGACGCAGGAGGCCTCTCCCGGGTCGCCCGACTGGCCTTCTCTCGACGCACCTCGGCCCTGCGTCGGGACGGGGCGGTCCGGCGCACCACACGCCCTCTGTCGAGGCGCCTCGGCGCCACGACGTCAGGAGAGATGGCGAGTCGGCCCGCCGCGCCACGAACCCTCGGGCTCAGCGCGTCGAGCGAGCGGCCAGCGAGCGAGGGGCGGCCACCAGGAGATCAGTGACGTCCAGGTCAATGATCTCCAGCGCCTCGGACTCGTTCGCTTGTCGGCCCCGCTCCGTCCCCACAGCGCACGACACCGCGCTCGCGCGGGGTTCCGCGGTCGCCGTCGTGGCTGCTCGCGCGCGGCAGCAAGGGACGCCGTGCCAACCTGGGCAACAGGCGATCAACCCTGAGGGCCGCGTAACGGAGCGGTGGTGTTAGGGCTCGGTGTGCATGGTCGACGCGGGCGACGCGTCGACAGGAACACTAGCACTCAACCGGGAGCTTGCCCAGCAACAATCTCCGGCGCATGCGCGAGCAGCTCGCGTGGCTGCGGCGCGGCGGTCAGAACGCGACGCGCAGCCCGAGGCTCAGGGGGCCTGCTCCGGGCGACGCGGCGATGGCCCCCGGGCCGACGAGGAGGCGCGCGGCGACAGGCGCGCTCGACTCGAGGTCTTTCCGCACCCGCTTCTTGCCGATCACATAGAGCGGCAGGCCGACGCCGAGCCCGGCCACGCCCCCGGCCGCCGTGACGAGGGCCGCCGTGTACCGGTCGCGCGCGTCCGCGCCCGTGTCGTCGTGGTTCGCGATGACCAGGACCAGGCCGCTGATCAAGGCGACGCCCCCGAGGCCGGAGAGGACGATCCCCGAGACCATCATGAAAGGGCTGTTCCGCTCCGTCGTCCGCTCCTCGAAGTCGCGGTGGGCCCGCCTCGTCGCCTGGAGGTCCAGCTCGATCCGGCGCAGCTCGTCCTCGGCGCCGCGCGTCGCGGCGGAGCGCGCCTGGCGCTCGAGGGAGGCGATGCGCGCCTCGTAGGCAGCGACCGTCTCGTCCCACGTGGCGCCCGGCGGGAGGCCCGGCAGGCCAGACGGCGGGGGCGGCGCGGTCGCCGCAGTCGGCGCGGTCGCCGCAGCCGGCGCGGTCGCTGCAATCGGCGCGGTCGCTGCAATCGGCGCGGTCGCCGCAGTCGGCGCGGTCGCCGAGCCTTCCGCTCTCGTCTGCGCGCCCGCGGTCGACGCGGGGGCCACGGCGGCGAAGGCCAGCGCCCACGCGACGAGGCGACGGCGCGCCGCCCGGCGAGGCGCAGAGGGCGCGCGCGGAGGCGCGAGACGGGAACGGGCCTGCTCCATGAGCGCGGCGTCATACCTCAACAGCGCCGGGGGTCAACGCGCGCCGCCCTCACCAGCGCGGATCCAGAGCGAGACTTCCGTCTGGGCTTTCCCTTTGCGCCGAGCAGATGGCGCTGTCAGCCGACGGCGGGAAGCGCTCCATCTGCGTGTTAGCCTCGCCGTCATGCAAAAGGTCCCCACGATCCTCGGCCTTGCCCTTGGCCTCGTGCCCCTCCTTCCCACCCTCGCGTGCAGCGGCACCGACGACGCCAGTTCCAGCGACACGCCGAGAGGCGACGCGGGGACAGGGGGCAGCGGAGGCGGGGGCGGCCCAAGGTCGCTGAAGACCCGCATCGCCTTCGGCTCCTGCATGCACCAGGACAAGAGGAAGCCTGTCCTGGAGCTCGCGACGGCGAGCGCGCCCGACCTGTTCGTGTTCCTCGGCGACAACATCTACGGCGACTCCGAGGACATCGCCGTGCTGCAGGCGAAGTACGACAAGCTCGCGGCGTCCCCCGAGTTTCAGGGCCTCCTCGCGGCCGTCCCCGTCATCGCCACATGGGACGACCACGACTACGGCGCGAACGACGCCGGCAAGGAGTTCCCCCAGAAGGCCGCCACGAAGGCCCTCTTCCTCGATTTCTGGGGAGAGCCCGCGGGCTCGCCGCGGCGCGCGCGGGAGGGCATCTACACCTCGTACCTCCGCGAGGAGCCCGGCGGCACCGTCCAGATCATCCTCCTCGACACCCGCTGGTTCCGCGATCCGCTCGACGCGAACAGCGATCCCACGAGATACAAGCACGACTACCAGCCGACGGCGGACACGTCGCGGACCCTGCTCGGAGACGCCCAGTGGGCCTGGCTCGAAGGCGAGCTGGAGAAGCCCGCGGACGTGCGCATCATCGGGACGAGCACGCAGTTCGGCCATGAATACAACGGCTACGAGTCGTGGACCAACATGCCCCATGAACGCCAGAGGATGGTGGATCTGCTCAAGAGGACGCGCGCGGAGGCGACCCTCTTCATCAGCGGCGACGTCCACTGGGGCGAGCTCTCCCGGCTCGAGACCGACGGCGGCTATCCCCTCTACGACCTCACCTCGAGCGGCATCACCGAGACGTGGCCGGCGATCGAGGCGAACGCGAACCGGGTGGGCTCGCCCGTCGCGGAGAACAACTACGGCTTCGTGGAGATCACCTGGGGAGAGGCGGACCACGCGATCTCCCTCGGCCTGATCGACGTCACCGGCGTGACGCGCGTGGAGCACGAGGTGAGGACGAGCGAGCTGCGGTTCTGACGGACGGCGCGCGAGCGAGCTTCTGTCGACGCGCGCCCGCGCGCGCAGCGCTGCGGCCTACTCCTTCACGTCGTCGCCGTCCGCCGCGTCGTCGGGGGCCTTCGCGGGCGGCGACGCGGGCGCGTCTTCCAGGCGGTACACGAGGATGTGGTGATCGATGACGGCCTCGCGCACCGCGCCGTCGCGGAGCGCCGCGCACGGCTTCCGGCGCCGGACGTCGACCGACGCGTGGATCGCCACCCAGGCGGGGCGGGGCAGCGCCTGATTGCAGCGGAGCCTCCGGTGCCGGACGCCCGCCCGCGAGAGCTCCGCGGAGGCCCAGTCGCCGTAAGGCTCGTAGTACACGGGCGACGCGTCGCGCTCGCGCAGGGCCTCGCCGAGGCTCGCGATGTCCTGGCCCCAGTCCTCTCCCACCATGCTGACCCAGTGTCCGGCGCGCGCGCCCACGAGCCAGTTGAAATGGCTGAGGTGGTGGGGCGTGGCCGCCACCGCCTCCACGGCGACGAGGCCCGCGGCCCCCGCCGCCGCGAACCTCGCGATCCGGACGGGGACGCGCGTCGCCGCCCTCCGGGGGCGGAGCGCGAGCCACGCGCCGCCGCGCGCCGCCACCATCGCGAGGAACGGCACCACGGGCAGGACGTGCCGCACGCCCAGGTTGATCTGCGACCGGACCGCGAGCGCCATGAAGAGCGCCGGAGCGGTCGCGAGGGCCACCGTCCGCAGGCGAGGCCAGCGCCGGCGCACGCGGAGGAGCGACGCGCCGACCCCGAGCAAGAACAGGAATCCAACAGGGCTCTTCAGGACGAGCAGGACAGGGAAGTACGCGGGCGAGGGGCCGTGCAGGCCGCCGAAGAAGTAATTGCCGTGGTTCGACCTGGTATGGGCGGCGGCGGAGAACGTCCCGAAGACATAGGTGTAGGGCAGCGGCACGCGCAGGCCGCCCGGGAGCGCCGCGAGGGCCGATCGGTCGAGCAGGTTGCCCTTCTGCTTGCTGCTGAGCCAGTGCGCCGGCTCGGGCTCGGCGAGGATGCGGTCGACCGTCCAGCCCGTCCGCTGGAAGCCGTACGACGCGTTGATCACCAGGAGCACGACCGCGAGGACGACGGCGGCGTCGCGCGCGAGCCCGCCGGCGACGCGCGGCCAGGAGAGGCCGGAGAACCGGCCGGCCCGCCGGAGGGCCGCGTACAGCGCGACCAGCGCGAAGGCGGGTGGGAGTATCAGCGCGCTGAACTTGGTGACCATCGCGGCCCCGAGCGCGAGGGCGGCCGTGGCGAGCCGCAGCGGCCTGCCGCCCGTGAGGTAGCTCTGCCACTCGCACACGGCGATCACGAAGGTGACGGCGATCGGCAGATCGGTGGTCGTCAGGTGGCCGTGCGCGAGCACCATGGGGTGCAGCGCGTACAGGCCGAGCACGAGGAGCGCGCGCGCCGCGCCGTGCCGGAGCGCGCGGGCGTAGAGGTAGACGCCGAGCAGCAGCGCGAGCGCCGCCGTGACCGCGCGCCCGAGCACCATGTCCGAGCGCGCGCGGTCGTAGCTCTTGGCCCCGTACCCGCGCGCCACCTCCACCAGATCGGACTGCTCCCACCCGCGGAGCTCGGAGAGATCCGCCGCTGCCCCGCGCGCGGCGCCCGGCGCGGCCTGCAGGGCGTTCGCGAGCGGCGGGTGGGCGAACGAGAGGCGGCTGTCCCCCTCCCACCACAGCGCGAGCCCGCGCGTCGTGTGAAACGGCTCATCGTACGTCGGAGAGTCGCGCGCGATGTCGACCGCCATGAGGGCCGCCGAGAGCGCGAGGATCCCGGCCGCGACGGCGTGCGCCGCGCGGCGGGAGACGCGCGGCCAGCGGCGCACAGGCGGCGTGGCCGCGGGCTCGGGCGAAGCAGGGATGTCGCTCATGGGGCGTGCGGCCGCGGAATCTAGTTGCACGGCCCCCGTTTCACAACGAGATCGTCGCGCGCGCGGCGCGCCGGGTGTCTTCCAGCCTCGCCGCTCCGCGGAATCACGGACCGACGTGTGCGACGCCGCGCTAGTCGAGCCGGAACCGGAAGATCGCCGGCTGCTCCGTGCCCTGTTGCGACGCCTCCACGTAGTTGGCCGGCGAGTGGTCGCCCCAGGAGAAGGGCAGCGGGATCCACCGGACGATCGGCAGTTGCTGCTTGATCCAGGCGAAGATCCCGACCGACGCGCTCACGAGGAACGTGCGCGTCTGGCCCGCGACCCTGCCCTCGTACGTCCACCCCTCCCCTGTCGAGCGGTACGCCCTCCCGAAGTGCGCGAAGCGGCCCGTCGAGAGCGGCGGCAGGCGAGGTACGATGTCGTTCGCGTAGACGAAGCGGAAGAACCTGTCGCCGAGGAGCTCTTCGGCCCTGGCGGCGAAGGCCGCGTCGCCGACCATGGGCTGCCCGAAGGTGTAGACCCCGCGCAGCAGCCGCCGGATGTCGCTGTATTTGTTGTCCGTGAACAGGCGCGCGGCGGCGAGCGCCGCCATCGCTGCGCCCAGGCTGTGTCCGGTGATGTAGAGCGCCTCCAGCTTGCCCGGGGACTCCGGCGCGGGCTCGCCATCCGCGCTCGACCTGACGGCGGTACACGGGGAGTCCACGTTGCCTGGGAGCACATCATGGATGTTCTCGCCGCGCAGCGCCGCGAGGAAATGCCTGTCGATCATATCCCACATCACGCCGATGTTGCGCGCGAAGCCGCCGTGGACGCGCCCGAGCGCGTGGAACCGCTGCGACGCGACGCTCGCGTCCGTGAGCCAGTTGAAGATGTTCCCCGGCTCGGTCCCCTTGACGCACAGGATGAGCAGGCGCCGGCACCTGCTCTGGATGAAGCACACGTCGCTCGCCAGGAAGAGCGCGTTGTTCTCCACGCTGACCCGCACGAAGTTCCATTCGCCATAGACACACAGAGCCTTCTTCAGCGTGTCCGGATCCGAGTACATCCACGCCGACGCCAGGGACAGGATCAGCGTCGCATCGCTGTCCGGCTCACGCGTCGCGGGATCTACCCGCAAGAGCCGCTGGATCGTGCCTCGCTCGGCGGGTGTGTCGCCGAGGGCGTCCGGTCCAGAGGCCGCCGGCGGGACCAGGACGTCCAGAGGCGGCGTGGCAACGATGGAATCCGTCATGAGTCCTCCCCCTCATCGAGCTGACTGGCATGCCCGGACGCCGCCTCTGCGGGCCGGACGGGCAGGCCTCATGGCGCGAGCCCCGAGCGCGCTCTCGACAGGTCTACCGCCGGCGAGCGCCCGGTGCCAGAGCGCAACCTGCGCCCGCCGCGGCGCGGGTCGACAAGCAGGGCGGATGGGCGACATGGATGAACCCGCCCCGCGACCGTGTTGAACGGAGCGCCTCGCTGCACCCGCCGACGGCCCGCCATCGCTGCGCCGCGGGGCCGCCCCACACGGCGCAAGCCTGGTGCGGCGTCCCGACGCGCGCCGCCGTCGAGAACAGCTTCAGGCCTCCCGTCCGCCGGCTCAGGCGTGCTTCGCCGAGGGCGGCGGCACGAAGCCCTTCCAGACCTTGAAGCCCCCGTCCTTCAGGCTCTCCACCAGGGCATCGTCGATGCCGGCCACCTGCTTGAGCTCCTCCCAGCTGCTGAATCCCCCGAGCTGCTCGCGCTTTTCGACGATCCTCCGCGCGCACTCCTCGCTCACCTGGAGCGCCTGCTGTAGCTCCTCCGCGTTCGCCTTGTTGATGTCGATCGACTCCGCCATGGGTCCCCCCCTCGCGCCAGGAACCGTCGCGGTCCCTCCGCGCCGAGAGCAGCCTTGTGCAGCGCGCCCGCGGTGGGGAGTGGCCCGCCGTGCCGAGCTCCGGGACCGGCCCACCTCAGCCAGGATGTGTTCACGATCCCGGCGGCCGGGCGCGGCGCCGCCTCCCCTCCCCGGCCGGCCGCGCGTCCGCGGCCACGCGGAGCAGCTCCTGGAAGTGCCGCTCCACCGGGCCGAGGTCGATGCCGTCCATGAACGACGTGAACGCGAAGTACGGCAGCAGCGTCTGCCACGCGCGCAGCCAGCCCGGCAGGTAGCGCGGCCGCTCGAGCACCCCTGCGGCGCGCAGCTCCGCGAGCACCGCGATGTCGTCGAGCGCGATCCGGCCGCACACGAGCAGCTCGACCTCGTCGCGCAGCCCGCCGCGCAGGACCGCGGCCAGGAAGGCGTAGACCTCGAGCAGCCCGGCCAGGTAGCAGGCGTCCTTGGTGAACGGCGCGCCGCCCTCGCAGAGGCCGCCGCGGCAGACGCGCTGGGCGTCGAAGTAGGCGTCGCGGCGCTCGGCGCCGCGCTCGCGCAGGTGGCGGTAGAGATCGACGAAGCTCGCGCCCTGCTCGGCCATGTCCACGAGGCGCACCCGCTCGGCGAGCCGGGTGAGCCGGCCGATGGAGAGCGAGCGGCTGTACAGCTCGGCGAAGATGGCGAGCCCCTCCTGCGTGCGCGTGGTGCGCGGGCCGCCCGAGCGCAGGAACGACAGCCTCGGCTGCGCCGCGCCGTTGTGCGCGGTGAGCGCGTGCGTCTCGACCTCGTGGTGCCACAGCCCCTCGGCCTCCCACGACGCGAAGGTGGCCTCCGGCCGGACGCGGACCCGGCTCATGCCGGCCACCACCTTGGCCGTGATCCGCGGGTCGAGCGCGATCTCGATGTCGATGTGCGGCCTCCGCGCGGCGACGCGCGCGGCGAGCTGGTCCCGGAGCGCGCCCGCGTCGAGCGGCTCCTCCTCGGGGTCGCTCGCCTCGTCCCAGCCGTGGACGCGCAGGCGCTCGGTGAGGTGCTCGGCGAGATCGATGTTCCTGAGGGCGCCGCCGTAGAACCGCGTGCGCGCGCCGCCGTAGAGCTCCCGCGAGCGCGCGGAGAACTCGCGGGTGCCCGCGGCGTCGAGCAGCTCCGCGGCCTGGATCTGCGCGCGCACGCTGTCCCGCAGCCACTCGAGCGCCGGGGCGTCACCGTCGATCGACCCGAGGAGCTCGCGCAGCTCGGCGATGCGCCGCGCGAGGCCGTCACGGTCGACGCGGTACTCGACCTCGGGGAGGCGCTCCTCGCCGGAGGCGAAGAAGCGCTCCTCCACCTCGCGGGGCCAGGCGATGTCGTCGAGCAGCTTGAGGGCCTTGCCCTCCGCGAGGCGCCCGCCGACCCGCTCGAGCTGCTCCAGCACGGCGCGATCGATGCTCATGCACCCAGGATCGCCCGAACCGCCGGGCGCGGGAAGCGGCTCCGCGCCGGACGGTGAGCGGGCGACGCGGTCCAGCGGTCGAGGCGCTCGACATGGGCGAGGGAGTCGAAGCCGCCGGCTCGCTCGTCAACGGTCGTCGGCCTCCCGGTCCTGGAGTAGGCTGCTCGGCCATGGACTCAGCCCTGCTCCGTTTCCTCGATCTCGTGCAGCGCGAGCTCTCGGCCGATGACGCCCTGATCGAGCTCGGCGGCAAGCCGCCCGCCGACCCGCGCGCGGTGTGGTGCGCGCTGCCGAACGGCTCGCGGCTGGTCGCGCGCTTCGCCGAGCCGCCCCGCGAGCCGGCCGAGGTCTCGAGGCGGCTCGAGGAGCTCTCTGCGGCGTTCGCGGGGCTCTCGTCAGGGGGTGGAGGCCAGCGGCCCGCGCACGGCGGGTCGACGCACCGCCTGGACGACGAGCTGGAGGTGCTCGCGCAGCGCGCGGGCGCGCTCGGCGCGGTCGTCGTCGACGACACCTCCCCGGTGATCTGGGGGACCTCGGAGCCGCGCCGCGACGAGGCGGACGTCGACTATGCGCTGCTGCTCGCGCAGTGGGCCGACGACGTGGAGCACGCCGGCGTGAACCTGATCGATCTGCTCGAGCTCGACGACCTCGCGCTGGAGCAGACGCTCGCGACCACGTCGCTCGGCCCCGGGGAGCGCGAGACCATCGCCGGCCACCTCCAGAAGATCCGGGAGCGCGGCTCACGCAGCCCGAACGCGTGGAGGCGGCAGGTCGCGATCGCGCGGGCCATCGACCGGGTGCGGGGGCCCGCGGCCTCCGAGGGATCCACGCACGGCCGGTTCGTCGGCCAGGACGAGCAGGTCGGCGTGTACGCGCGCTCCTTCGCGAGCATCTACCGCCTGGTCCTCGCCTACCCCGGCCCGTTCTCCGAGCTCCAGGCGGAGGGCGCGGTGCAGCACGCCTTGCCGCACATCGAGCGGCTCGTGCTCGCGTTGCCGCCGATCGATCCCCGCCCCGGCGCCAAGATCGTCCGCCTGCACCGCCCGAGCTGAGGGCGCGCTCATCGGCCGCCGTGACGCGCGCCCGTGGCCCGCGCGCGGCGGAGCGATCGGCCGGGGGGTCGATCACATCAGAAATCGAGATACGGAAGCCCGCCGCCGGCCACGGTCCGGTGAATGAACATCCCGATCCCGGCGGAGCCGGTTCCATAGTCGGTCGAGATGCGGAGGAGCTCCTCGCCGGGGAACGCGAGCCCCGACGGCTTCTCGAGCGCGAACAGCATCACCCTGTCGACGAACCGGCGGGCCTCGTCGAGGTAGCGCCCGTCTTCGGTGCGGCGGTGCAGGTCGACGAAGAAATTGCCGATCCCGGACATGCCGGAGAAGTTCGTGGGGAAGACGGTGTAGCCGCCCTCGAGGTGGAGCGCGATCTTCCGTGCCGTCTCCAGGTAGCGAGCGTCCCCCAGCGCCGCGTGGAACCGCAGCGCGACCGTGCCGACTCCCGCGCCCCCGATCCGCCAGTAAGGATAGTAGACGTTCTCCTCGATGGATCGCCGGAACACGAGGTGTTCCTTCCCCTCCTGCTGCTCGGCGCTCGCGAGCTCGAAATCGAGGAGCCCCTTCGCCACGTCGAGGTGCTCCTCCTTCCCGGAGGCCCGGTAGAGCCGCAGCAGGAAGTAGCCAATGCCGGAGGCGCCGTGCGCGAGGCCGTGATACACGGTGTCCGTGTTCTCGTAACAGTACCCGCCCCTGTCCTGCTTCAGGCTCGGCTTGATGTGGTCGAACGCGTCGACCGCGTTCTTCAGGTACCTCTCGTCGCCGAGCTGCGCGAAGAAGAAGAGGTTGGCGAGGCCCCAGCCCGCGGCGCCGTAGAACATGTCGGCGTTCTCGAAGAGGATCGGCGACTTCGCCGAAAGCTCCATGAGCGCCTCTGCCTCCTTCCGCATCCCGAGCTCCAGGAGCGTCCATGCGATCCCGGCGCTGCCCACGTAGAGCCCGGGCGCATAGCTGCCATTGTCGATCTTCGACGCCTCGCGCGCCAGCGCATCGAGGAACGCCCCGGGGACCTCTCCCCGCGTGCGCTTCAGGAAGAGCGCGATGCCGGACGCGCCATACGCGACGCTGAGCCGGTTCGTCGCGAACCGCCGGTAGTCCATCGGCAGATCCAGCGGATCGTCGCCGCTGCCGATCTGATCCACGATGTAGCTCGCGATCGAATCGACGACCTTCCGGCGGTCGTCGTCGCTCCGGAGCGGCTTCAGCGGCTCGACGGCGGTGACGCGCTCGATGCTGCGCTCGGCCTCCGAGAGCAGCGCGTCCGCGCGCTCCGGCTGCTCGCCCACCCCGACGATGAGCCGCACGAACGCCTCGGGGACGCCGAGCTCCTTCGCGACGTGCGCCAGCATGGGCGCCCGGCGCTGCGGCGCGAGCGTGAAGAACGGCGTGGGCGGGTACACGAGCTCGCCGAGGATGCGGCTCAGCGCCCTGTAGTCGCCGGCGACCGTCGGGGCCTCACCCATCTTCCGCTCCTCTCCGAAGCCAGCCGTGTGGATCGGGATGATCAGCCCGCCGGCGTCGCGCTCCTGGATGTAAGCCGCCTCGAAATCGATGAACATCACCGTCCGCTCCTCCGGATCGAACAGGATGTTCCGCGGCGAGATGTCCTGGATCACCACCCCTTGCTCATGGATCTTCCGCGCCCCGGCGAGGATCTTCCGCGCGATGTCCAGGAACTCCTTACAGTACCTCCGGATGTCATCGACCGTCGGATCTGTCATGAGGAGGATCGACGACCGCCAGGAGCCGAGGTAGTGCCCGAGGGGCATGCCCTTCACGAGCTCCATGGCGAGGAAGCTGTGCTCCCACTCGTCGAAGAGCTCGATCGGCCGAGGGGTCACGCCGGTGCCTTCCAGGCGCTTGAGCACGCGATACTCATTTCTCAGACAGTCGATCGCGTCGTGCGGGATCTTCCGCCCTCGGTTCACGAGCGGCCTGGCCTCCTTGACCACGACCTCCGCGTTCGTCTCGAGATCGAGGCACCGGTAGACGCCGCCCTTGCTCGAGGTGCCCAGCGCCTCGGTCGCCTTGTACCTGCCCTTCAGGACGAGCTCGTCGTCCTCTTCCTCCGTATCCGGGAACGGATCGCTGACTCCCTCGGGGAGGCCGAAGTAGGGTAGCCGGTAGTCGGGGATCATCTGGCCGTCCGCGGTCCGGAGCATGGGGACCTGCTCGCCGAACACGTTGACCTGGCTCGCCTTCCTGAAGGCGCCGTAACGGTAGAACAGCACCTTGCTGTCCTTGTAGCGCTTGTCGGACAGGATGTACGGGCCCCGGAAGTCCTTCGTGACGTCGTGGACGCGCTCCATGAGCCGCTTGAGCTGATCGACGTCCGCTGGGTAGATGGTGATGAACTTGCCGCACGCGCCCCGACCCCAGAACGTCGAGTTGCCGAGGTCGAGGACCCGCTCGTCGACGAGGACCTTGAACGACGCGCCCTCCTCCACGAGGATGGGCGCCACCGCCGCCAGCATGTCCCGCGCGCGGTCGTGCGTGGTCGACAGGTGGATCTTGAACCCGCCGTCCGGCACGCGCTTCTCCGGGGGGTGGACCTCGCACCACAGGCCCGGGCCCTCTCCGACCGTCCAGCCCTCGGGCACGAGGCCCTTCACCTGGTTCCTGAACTCTGCCCTCTCGGACCGGTAGCTATCCAGGTTCGCGTAGCGCTCCGGGTGAGTGATCGTGAAATCAACGATGCGTTCTCTCGCCCTTCTGTCGATGCCTTGCATGATCCCTCGCTGGCCACGCGCCTCGAACCATGAACCATGAAAGCAGAGGAGCAGAGTCCTCTCCCGAAGGCTTACCCCCGGGAGAGGACTCTGCTCGCTCCAACCTTCGGTAGCTGCAATCGCCCTCTATGCAGGACTAGTTACAGCTGGTGAGGCTCAGCGACGAGTCCCCGCAGAGCAGCAGGCTGGCATGCGAGCCACCACCGCCGCCACCGCCACCGCCCGTGGTCGTACCCTTCGTCGAAAGCTTCTGGAGCGACAGGATCTTCTTCATAATTGACCTCCTTTGGTCGAGGAGGGGTTCAGCAAGAGCGAGGCCAGACCGCGACGCCATCGCGGATCCGTCAGAGATGATGGAACGCGCGCCACGATTGCATCCACACCAAAACATTACCACAACAGTCAACATCGATATCTGCTATCTCAGATCGATTGCACACCAAAGCAGATCAGATCCATCACAGCGCAATTGGAGCTGTCAAAATGCCCCAATCACGCGGTGGCAAAATTGCCAATCTGTAGCACCCTGCCACGAGCTCAACGCTGAGCCCGCAGAAGCTCTGCTCGATGCCCCATTCCGGTGGTCACGATTTGGCCGGCGCAAACGGGCTCGACCGAGCATGTGGTCAGTAGATATCCAGCAAAAGCGGCCTCGACCGTGCGAGGTGGTCAAACCATGTCCGCGAACGCGGCGTAGCACCAGACAGCATGCATGCGGTGTCACGCGGGCGCCGCGGCGCGCGCCCGATCGCGCGGCGCCTGCTAGGCTGAAGGAGGCCAATGCAGCGCTCAGACGAGGGGCGGAGCAGCCCCGGACACCTCCTGCGTCTCCTCCGCCTCGCCCGACCCGAGCTCGGGAGTCTCGCCCTCGGCACCCTGTTCCTGGCCATCGGCAGCGGAATGAGCCTCCTCCTTCCGCAGGTGATCCAGCGGATCATCGACGACGCGCTCGGACCGGGGAATGCCGCCGGGACAATCGACAGCATGGCGCTCTGGCTCGTGCCCATCATCGCGCTCCAGGCCGTCGCGGTGGCGCTCCGGTACGTCCTCTTCACCACCGCCGGCGAGCGCGTGGTCGCCCGGCTGCGCGCGCGCCTGTTCGAGCACGTCCTCCGGCAGGAGATGGCCTTCTTCGATGATCACAGGACAGGTGAGCTGACGAGCCGGCTGGCCTCGGACACGACCGTCCTCCAGAACGCCGTCAGCGTGGACATCTCCGTCGCGCTGCGGCTCACCGCGTCTGCCATCGGCGGCCTCGGGTTCCTCGTGTACACGTCCCCTCGGCTCACGCTGCTGATGCTGTCGGTGGTCCCCCCCGTGCTGGTGGGCGCCGTGATCTATGGGCGCAAGGTCCGCAAGCTCTCCCGCGCCGTCCAGGACTCGCTCGCGCGCTCCAGCGAGATCGCCGAGGAGGCGCTCTCGGGCATCCGCACCGTCCGCGCGTTCGCCGCCGAGAAGCAGGAGGTGGAGCGTTATGCCGGGCAGGTGGCGGACTCCTTCGATCGCGCCAGGACCCGCGTCCGCGCCTCGGGGGCCTTCTCGGGGGTGGTGACGTTCGCGGGCTACGCGGCCACGGGGCTCGTGCTCTGGTACGGCGGCCACCTCGTCGTCACCGGGAGCATGACGATCGGCAAGCTCACCTCCTTTCTCGTCTACACGCTCCTCGTCGCCTTCTCGCTCGCCGGCCTGAGCGACCTGTGGGCCGCGTTCATGAGGGCGCTCGGCGCCGCCGAGCGCGTCTTCGATCTCCTCGACCGGGCGCCGGCCATACCGCTCTCGGGCGGCCTCGAGCCGCCCTGCGTCCAGGGGAAGCTGGAGCTCGATCGGGTGAAGTTCAGCTATCCGGCGCGCAGGGACGTGCCCGTCCTCAAGGGGATCGATCTCTCCGTACGTCCCGGAGAGGTCATCGCGCTGGTCGGGTCGTCCGGCGCCGGCAAATCGACGATCGCCTCGCTGCTCCTGCGGCTCTACGATCCCGACGAGGGGCGCATCCTCCTCGACGGGCACGACCTCCGCGCGCTGTCGCCGAGCTGGCTCCGCCGGCAGATCGGCATCGTCGCGCAGGAGCCCATCCTCTTCGCCACGAGCGTCGCCGACAACATCCGTTATGGCCGGGAGGGCGCCTCGGACGAGGAGGTCGAGGCCGCCGCGCGCGCGGCGAACGCGCACGACTTCATCCAGCGGTTCCCGGAGGGCTATCGCACGCTCGTGGGCGAGCGCGGCGTGCAGCTCTCCGGCGGGCAGAAGCAGCGCGTGGCCATCGCCCGCGCCGTGCTCAAGAACCCTCGCCTGCTCGTGCTCGACGAGGCGACGAGCGCGCTCGACACCGAGAGCGAGCACCTCGTGAAGGCGGCGCTCGACACGCTCATGAAGGGCCGCACGACGCTCATCATCGCCCACCGGCTCTCGACGGTGATCGGCGCCGACCGCGTGCTCGTCATGGATGGCGGCCAGATCGTGCAGAGCGGGGCCCACGCGGCGCTCGTCGCGCAGGACGGGCTCTATCGACGGCTGGTCGAGCGGCAGTTCGTCAGCGCGTGATTCCCCAGGAGGGCCCCTGCAGACGGATTGACGATCTCGCTCCGTGCGAGCGCCGTTTCACATCACGCCGCCTCGCCGCCCGGCCAGCACCTGCTGCAGCGTGGCGGCGGTCACGGGCTTCGTCACGTGCAGGTCGAAGCCGGCTCGCCGCGATCGGCCCTGGTCCTCCGCGCCGCCGTAGCCCGAGAGCGCCACCAGGTAGAGCGCCTCGCCGTCCGGCGCCGCCCGCGCCCGGCGGGCGACCTCGTGGCCGTCGATGCCGGGCAGGCCGACGTCCACGAACGCCACGTCGGGGCGCAGCGCCAGCAGCTTCGCCACGCCGTCCAGCCCGTCCGCCGCCACCGTCACCTCGTGCCCCAGGGCCTCGAGGAACTCCCGCAGCATCCGGCGCACGTCCGCCGCGTCCTCCACGACGAGCACGCGGCGCCGCTCGGCCGCCTCCGCGCGCGGCGCCTCCCGCCCCGCGGGCGGCGGCTCCTTCCGCGGCGCGGGCGGCGGCTCGGCCCGCGCCGCAAGGGGCGGCGCCGGGGCCGCGCCGAGCGGCAGGCGCACCGTGAACTCGCTGCCCCGCCCCGGCCCGGCGCTCGCCGCGACCACGCTGCCGCCGTGCATCTCCACGAGCCGCCGCACCAGCGTGAGCCCGAGCCCCAGCCCGCCCGTGCTTCGATCGATGGTCTGGTCGACCTGCGTGAACAGCTCGAACACCCGCTCCAGCATCGCCGCCGGGATGCCGCGCCCCGTGTCGCGCACCCGCAGCACGGCCTCCGGCGCGCCGCCCGCCGCCTCGCGCGTGAGGCGCACCGAGATCGCGCCCCCCGGCGGCGTGTACTTCGCGGCGTTCGTCAGCAGGTTCGTCACCACCTGCTCCAGCCGCGTCGCGTCCGCGCGCATGCCGAAATCCCCCGCCCCCGCCGAGACCGAGAGCGCGTGCTGCCGCGCCTGCACGGCCGGCTGCGCCGCGGCCACGGCGTTCTGCACCACCGCCGCGAGGTCGACGTCCTCCAGGCGCAGCTCCACCGTGCCGCGCGTGATGCGCGACACGTCGAGCAGATCGTCCACCAGCCGCACGAGGTGGCCCATCTGCCGCCGCGCGATCTCCCGGTAGCGCGCCGACCCCGGCCCCTGGCCCTCCTCGTCGTCGAGCAGCGACAGCGACAGGCTGATCGAGGCCATCGGGTTGCGGAGCTCGTGCGCGAGCATCGCGAGGAACTCGTCCTTGCGCTGGTCGGCGAGCTTCAGCGCCTCCACGAGCGCCTCCACGCGCCGGCGGGCGATCACCTGATCGGTCACCTCGAAGGCGAACACGAAGACGCCCTCGATCGCCCCGTCGCGGTCGCGCATCGGCTGGTACACGAAGTTGAAGAACACCTCCTCCGCCGCGCCGGTGCCCTGGCGGTCGAGCCGCACGAGGAACTCCTTCCCGACGACGGGCTCACCGGTGCGCATCACGCTGTCCAGGAGCTCCCAGACGCGCTGGCCCTCGAGCTCGGGCAGGGCGGCCCGGATCGGCTTGCCCACGAGCGCGCGCCCGCCGACGAGCTGCTGGTAGAGCGGATTGACCACCTCGAAGACGAGCTCCGGCCCGCGCAGGATCGCGATCGGCCCCGGCGCCTGCATGAACAGGTCGTTCATGTACTGGCGCTGCCCGTCGGCCTCGCGCCGGCGCCGCGCGAGCTCCACGTGGATGCGGACCCGCGCGAGGAGCTCCTTCGCGGAGAACGGCTTCACGAGGAAGTCGTCGGCGCCGGCCTCGAGGCTGTCGACGCGCTCCTCCTCGCCCGCGCGCGCGGACAGCATCATCACGGCCACGCCGCGGGTGCGCTCGTCGGCGCGCAGCGCCCTCAGCAGCCCGAAGCCGTCGAGCCGGGGCATCATCACGTCGGTGAGCACGAGGTCCGGGGCGCGGGCGCGCGCGCTCTCCAGCGCGGCCAGGCCGTCGGCCACGGCCTCCACCGTCCACCCCTCCGCGACGAGCAGCCGCCGCACGTACTCGCGCATGTCCGCGTTGTCGTCCGCCACGAGGAGGTGCCCTGGCAGCCGCATGCGCGGCCCCTCCCCCGCCGCCGGCACGGCCCCCGCCGGCGGCGGCGCAGACCGCGCCTCCGCGCCGCGGAGCCACTGCGCGGCCTCGTCCAGGAAGGGCGCCGCGCCGCCCCCCGCCTCGGCCGCCTCGGCCGCCTCGGCGGGTGACGCGGCCGCCTCGACGTGGTCCTCGGGCAGGTGCGCCTTCCCGAGCGGGACGGAGACCGAGAAGCGGCTCCCCTCGCCGACGCGGCTCTCCACGGCCACGCTGCCGCCGTGGAGCTTCGCCAGCTCCTGCACCAGGGCCAGGCCGATGCCGCTGCCCTCGTAGCTCCGGCCCCTGGCGCCCTCGACGCGGTGGAACCGCTCGAACAGGTGCGGCAGCTCCGCCTCCGGGATGCCGGTGCCCGTGTCCGCGACCGACAGCACGGCCGATCCGTCGACCGCCTCGACGCAGACCCGGACGCCGCCCGCGAAGGTGAACTTGAAGGCGTTCGAGACCAGGTTGAGCACGATCTTCTCCCAGAGCTCCCGGTCGACGTAGGCGGGCTCGGGGAGCGGCGGGCAATCGACCGCGAGGGAGAGGCCAGCCCGCTCGAGGAGCGAGCGGAACGAGCTCGCCAGGTCCGCGGTGAACGCGCCGAGCTCGGTGGGCTGGTAGCAGGCCCGGATGCGCCCCGCCTCGATGCGCGAGAAGTCGAGCAGCGTGTTGACCAGCCGGAGGAGCCGCAGGCTGTTGCGGTGGACGATCGCGAGCCGCTCGCGCTGCCGCGGGGGCAAGGGCTGCTCCGCGTCGCGGAGGCTGTCGTCCACGGGCCCGAGGATCAGCGTCAGCGGCGTGCGGAACTCGTGGCTGACGTTGCTGAAGAACGCGGTCTTGGCGCGATCGAGCTCGGCGAGCGCGAGGAGCCTGCGCTTCTCCTCCTCGCTGGCGCGGGCGTTCTGGAGGGCCGTCGCGCTGTGCGCGGCGACGAGCCGCAGGAAGCTGCGGTAGTCGTCGTCCAGCACCAGCCGGGGGCTGATGCCCGCGACGAGGAACCCGGCCGGCCCCCCGCTGCCGGCGCGGTGGAGCGGCAGCACGACGGCCCGGCGCGCGGCGTCCGGCCACGGCCCGCCGGGGAGCGGGAGGGCGCCCGCTGGCAGCTCCGACAGGTCCACGTCGACCTCCTCGCGCAGCGCGCGGTGGAGCGGCCACACCGCGCCCTCCGCCGGCTCGAGGCTCACCGCCGCCGGCGCCGCGGCGTGGCCCTGCCCGAGCCCGGCGCTCGCGGCGAGGGACGCCCGCGCGCCGTCCTGCTCGACGACGTAGAGCAGCGCGAACGGCAGGTCGCGCCCGGCCTGCGCGACGGTCTCCATCATCACGCGGCAGGCGTCGTCGACGTTCTTGGCGTCGGCCGCCCGCGCCCCGAGCTCCCCGAGCAGCTGCAGCCGCCGCTTTCCGAGGATGTGCCCGGTGCTCTCGGAGCACGCGACGAAGACGCCCGCGACAGCGCCCCTCTCGTCCCGGATGGGGCTATATCCGTAGTTGAAGTAGCACTCTTCCAGGAAGCCATTCC
Organism: Sorangium sp. So ce406; assembly: GCF_051474675.1. Lineage (NCBI taxonomy): Bacteria > Pseudomonadati > Myxococcota > Polyangiales > Polyangiaceae > Sorangium > Sorangium sp. So ce406. The sequence continues at coordinate 7,413,611 of NZ_CP150340.1, forward strand.
GATCGAGGATGAGCAGGCCATCGCGGATGTACGTGGCCCCTCCCGAGAAGACCTTCTCGATCATCGGCTCGATGACGTCCCAGATCTCCTTCCAGCACACACGCCCCGCCTGCCCCATGGCGGCCGGGTGCTTCGTGGAGCCCAGGATCGGGCGGTAGCCGTCGTTGTAGAACTGGATCAGCTCCCGGCCCCACCACAGGAACATCGGGTGATCGGACGAGAGCAGGATGGACAGCGCGGTGCGCAGCGACTGGGGCCACGCCTCGACAGGGCCGAGCGGCGACCGCGACCAGTCGATCGAGCGGATGAGCGCCCCCATCTCCCCGCCGCCCGAGAGCGCGGCGCCGGCCGGATCCAGCCCGCTCCCGGCGCGCGCCGCCTCGATCCGGCTCATGCCGATCTCCGCTCCTCGACCGCGTCGAGATGCCCCCCCTGCTGCCTCGCCATGCGACGCCCGCTTGTACCACACCCCCGGTCCGGCGGGCATCCAGCGCCGCCGCGCCACGCGTGGAGTTCCGGGGTCTTGATGAGTTCGTCGGATGCATTGAACATCGGTTGTATCGACCGGCGCGCCACGCGGCGGCGCCCAGCGATCGCGGGTGCTGACGCACATGCTCATGAAGGATGTCGAGGAAGACGCGGAGGTGCGTCGGCGCGGCCACCCCGCCGCGGAGACCGCCGCGCGCGGCGCGCCGGTGTGGCCGAGCGCCTCGGCGCAACGGATGCAGCCACGACGTATTTTTTTAGGAGAACTCGCGGGGCCGCGGCGCCTTCACGGACACGCGCGGCGGCGAGCAGCAGGGCACAATGGTGGCTTGTCTCTCGCCCGGTGGGGGAAATCCACGCCTCGACAGTTCTCGCCAGGAAAAACCACCTTCAGAATCGCAATGCATCTCGCGAAGGCGTGATTGGGCCTTGCATCGAGCACGGGCCCTGGAGAGAGCGCGCCGGGCGCCCATGGGGTGCTTGACAGGGCAGCCTACATGCGAGAGAGGGTGAAACGCCGCGCTTCACGACCGAGCGCGACGCTGGGCAGGCTCATGGTGTCGATTTCGGTCGCCTCGAGACAACGAGATGATGTGGGCCCGGCGGCCGCGATCGACGAGGATCGCCGCCTGCTGCAGAACGAACGCGAGGAGCCGACGATGCCGATGAAGCTGTATGCCCATCCCTTTTCTTCTTACTGCCAGAAGGTCCTGATCGCGCTCTACGAGCACAAGACCCCGTTCGAGCTCCGCCTGCTCGCGCCCGGCAACGAGCAGGCGGCGGCCGAGCACGCGGCCCTGTGGCCGCTCAAGCGCATGCCCTTGCTCCTCGATGAGGGCCGTACGGTGGTGGAGGCGAGCATCATCGTCGAGTACATCGATCTCCATCACCCTGGCTCCTTCCGGCTGCTCCCGGACGACCCTCGGGCGGCGCTCGATGTACGGATGATGGATCGCTTCTTCGACAACTACGTCATGACGCCGATGCAGAAGCTCGTGTTCGACAGCATCCGCGCCGCGGAGAACCGCGATCCCCAGGGGGTCGCCGAGGCGCGGCAGCTGCTCGACACCGCCTATCGCTGGCTCGACGGCGCGATGGCCGGGCGAGAGTGGGCCGCGGGCGATGCCTTCAGCCTCGCGGACTGCGCTGCCGGGCCTGCGCTGTTCTACGCCGACTGGGCCCACCCGATCGGCGAGGCGTTCCCGAACGTCCGCGCGTACCGGCGGCGGCTCCTCGCTCGACCGTCCTTCGCGCGGGCGATCGACGAGGCGAGGCCCTACCGCTCGTTCTTCCCGCTGGGCGCCCCGGACCGCGATTGAGCGCTCGATAGGCAAGAGGCGCGGCTCCCGGGAGATAGCCTGGAAGAACGCTCCCTATGGGCCGCGCCGTCGAGATCATGGTCAGCTCGGCGAGCGGCGCTCACCGCCGCGAGGTGAACCGGAGCGGCAGGGCGATCGGTCCGCGGATCGTGAGCGTGCGGTTATAGCGGATCTCTCCCGGCACGCGCTCGACCCGCCCGAACCGCGCGATCACCGCGTCCAGCGCCACCCTGGCTTCCATGCGGGCCAGCGCCGCGCCGATGCAGAAGTGGATACCGTGCCCGAAGTTGAGCCCGCCCTGCGAGCCGCGGTGCAGGTCGAACCGATCCGGATCCTTGAACTTCGCCTCGTCCCGGTTGGCGGAGGCCACGATCGGGAGCACCAGCGCTCCGCGCGGGATGGTCACCCCCGACAGCGCGACGTCCGCGGTGGAGATGCGCGGGAGCGTCTGGACCGGGCCGTCATAGCGGAGCATCTCCTCGACGAACAGGGCTGTCAGGCCGGGCTCGGCGTGCAGCCGATCCATCATGTCCGGGTGGTCGGCGAGGAACAGGAGCGAATTGCCGAGCAGGTGCGTCGTGGTCTCCAGCCCGCCGATCAGGAGCGTGACGAGGAACGCGACGATCTCGGCGTCCGTCAGCCGCTGTCCGTCGAGCTCGGCGCGGACGAGATCGCTCACCGTGTCGTCCACGGGCGCGCGGCGCCGCTTCTCGATGACCTCCATGAGGTACCCTGTCAGCTCCGCGATGGTCGCCCGCACGCGCGCGGCGTCCTCCGGGCTCGGGATCTCGGGCGTGATCGCGACGAACTCGTCGGCCCACCGCTTGAAATGGGCGTGAAGGGCGTGATCGAGCCCGAGGATCTCACCGATGGCATGAGCCGGCAGCGGGTGCGCGAAGGCCTCCACGAAATCGGTCTCCTCCACGAGCCGGTTCGTGAGATCGGCGGCGACGGCGCGGAGGCGCGGCTCGACGCGGGCCACGGTGGCGGCCCCGAACGCGCGGTGGATCAGGCCGCGCAGCCGCGTGTGCGACGGCGGGTCCATGGCCAGCAGCGAGTTGGCGAACGGGTTGTATCCCACCCAGGGCGGCTGCCACGCCACCTTGAAGCCCTCGGACGAGAAGAGCGCCGGATTCTTCATCACGAAGAGCACGTCCTCGTACCGAGTGACTGCCCACATCCCGCCTGGCTCGACCTGGCAAACCGGGCTCACGCGCCGCATCTCGGCGAAATAAGGGTACGGATTCGCACGCAGCTCTGGGGCCAACACATTGACAGGGAAATTCATCGCGGCTGCCTCCCGGTTCGTCGCGCGAGCGAGGCACACACCGGCGATCAAGCCGGGAGGATGATCCTCTCGACCCGCCCCCTCCGTAGGCCCCGACGCTAAGGTAGACAACACACGGTCCCATAAATTGCGTCCTGCACGCAAGCACTCCTGGAGCGCAGCACTTCGCCCACGGGGCGTCAGCAGCCCTGAGGCCGGGCGACGCCGAGGGGGCGTCACGCGCTCAGGTGGTCACGACCTGGAAGCGGAACGAGCCGAGCGACGGCCGCCCGGGGGTCACACCGGCGCTGCGTCCGACGTGCGGCGGAGCCACTCGACCGCGTCGTGGCGCGCCTCGAACACCCCGAAGTGCTTGCCGCGGCGCTCCTCGTCCACCAGCTCCCCGAACCGGCTGCTGAAGCTGACGCTGCCCGGCGGACACACCACGGCGAGCCGGATCCAGTAGTTCCTTAGCTTCTGCAGGATCGCCCCGGCCTCTCCCGAGCTGAGGTCGAAGAAGGCCGCCGTCAGGTTCGGCGCGTGGAGGAGGGCGCCGCTCACGCCGCCCGAGAAACATGCCTCGAGCACCCGGTCGACGTCGTGAACGCTCGCCATGAGCCGCTGATCCGGCGCGCCTTCCACGAACTGCACGCCTCCCTCGTCAACCACCGTCAGTTCCATCGCTTCCCTCGCTGGCCGCCCGGGCGCGGGCTGCCTGGCATCGCGATCCGCTGCGCCCGCGCCCAGGCTAACGTCGGGAGACGGCCGCTGTACAGGCCCCGCGCGAGGGCCGGACGAGGCGCCAGCGTCTGTCGGACTCGTGTCACCGCGGCTCACCGCGGCCGACTCGCTGGCTCATGTGGCCGCCCGTCATTCAGCTCGAGCAAAAGATTCCTTCGGAGATCCACCCCCACATGCGTGACCATTTTGTTCGGCGGGATCGCAAGGAACGGCGCCGAGCGCGCCATTCTGTGGCAGAATCGCGCGCATGCTGATTCGCGTTGTTGGGAAAGGAACGTTCTTCTTTGCGCTGCTATTTACGGCCGCATGTGATCCGGGCGATGGCGAGGGGCCGTCCAGCGCCGGCACGGGCTCCAGCGGGGGCGCCACCGCGGGTGATGGCGGAGGCGGTACGCAGGTGGACGGCTCAGGTGGCGGCCCGGGCTGCGCCGAGTTCGTGATGCCCACCGGCGTGAACTGCGATGCGCCGCCCGACGGCGCGCTGCCGGCCGACCTGCGCTGTACGGGCCTCTACGGGGATTTCGACCGGCGCGAGCCCGCGTGCGGTGTCCTCGAGTACAAGCCGGCGATCGAGCTCTGGAGCGACGGCGCCGCGAAGCGTCGCTGGGTGTCGATCCCGGCGGGCCAGAAGGTGGACGCGAGCGATCCCGACGCCTTCGTGTACCCGGAGGGGACGCAGTTCTGGAAGGAGTTCCAGGTGCAGGGCGCTGACGGCGCGATGCGTCTCGCGGAGACGCGCCTGCTGCGCAAGACGCCGGACGGCTGGCTCTACACGAGCTATGTGTGGTCCGAGGACGGGCGCGAGGCCATCCAGATGCAGAACGACACGGGGGTTGTCGATCTGTACGGCACGGGCCACACGGTGCCGACGCGCGATCAGTGCAAGGAGTGCCACTCCGGGCGCGGCGACTATGTCCTCGGCTGGGACGCGCTGATGCTCGGCCCGGGCGCCGAGGGGCTCACGCGCGAGAAGCTCGTCGAGGCCGGGCTGGTCGACGGCGGCAGCAACCTCGCCCTGTCGATCCCGGGCGACGAGGTGGAGCGCCTGGCGCTCGGCTACATGCACGCGAACTGCGGCGTGAGCTGCCACAACGACAGCGTGGACGCGCCGGCGCGGGACACGGGCCTTTACCTGCGGCTCGAGGCCGGCGACCTCGGCAGCGTGGCGACGACCGACGCCGTCACGACCGGCATCAACAGGCGCCCTGCCGACAACGCCAAGTACGAGGGGCTCGAGAACACCGATCCCAGCTACTGGTACGATATCCGCCCGGGCGACCCGGCCCGCAGCCTGCTCGTCGCCCGCCAGGAGCTGCGCGGCTTCGAGGGGCAGATGCCGCGCATCGGGACTCACAAGGTCGACGAAGCGGGCGTTCAGGCGGTCGTGCGCTGGATCCAGGGCATGACCGAGGCCAGCTACCCGCCGCCCGGGCCCTGAAGCGCCCTCCGGAAGAGGGCGGATAAAACCGCCCGGCGCCGGCCGCACGTCCGCGGCCAGCGCCGGGCAGCCATTCACATCTCAGGGACGATCTTCACCAGGCTGTTGCGGTTCGCGACGAAGTAGAGCTCGCCGTCGTTGTCCTCGACGATCGCGGTGAGGTCCTCGAACGTCGGCAGGCCGCCCTGGCGCGCGAACGCGGGAGCGTTCGGCGTGTTCGGATCGCGGTTCTTGAGGATCTGCGTGATCGGCGACGTCTGCGTGTCGCACTGCATGATCGCGCCCATGCGCTCTCCGGTGTAGTCGCCGAACAGGTACACGCCCCGGAGCTGGGGCAGCGCGGCGCCCCGGTACACGTAGCCGCCGATCACCGACACGTAATCGCGGAACGGCCCTGTCGCGGAGCGGCGCCGGTCGATGTCGACGATCGGCTTCGTGTCCGTCGTGCCCTCGCGGAGGGTGCGCCCGTTGCAGGTATTCGCATGGTTGCCCTCGAAGGCCGCCCAGCCGAAGTTGAGCCCGCTCACGCCGGCAGGGACGAAGTCGACCTCTTCATAACTATCCTGGCCGACGTCGCCGATGTAGAGATCCTTGGTCAGCCGATCGAAGCTGAACCGATACGGATTGCGCAGCCCGTAATGCCAGACCCGCGCGGCGCTGCCGTCGAAGGGGTTGCCGGCGGCCGCGTACGGCTCGGGCGCGTTCGGATCGAGCCGCAGGAGCTTCCCGAACAGCGAGTTGATGTCCTGCGATCCTCCGGGCTTGTCGCTGTTGCAGCTCCCGCCGCCGTCGCCCGTGCCGACGTAGAGCATGCCGTCGGGCCCGAACATGACGTGGCCGCCGTTGTGGTTGACCGCCGAGGCGTCGAGCCGCAGGATCGTCTTCGTGGGCGTCTCGTTCGCCACGTAAGGATTGCCCGCCGAGCGCTGGTACTCGAGCACCACATCGCGGTTCATGTTGGTGCCGGTGGTCGGCGTCATCGCGATGTAGAACTTCCCGCTCGTCGCGTAGTCGGGCGGGAACGCGATGCTGAGGAGTCCGCGCTCGTCGTCGAAGGCGCCCGTGCTGAGCTGGATCTGGCTGCTCACGTCGAGGAAGTTCTCCTCGCGCAGCGCGCCGCCCGTGAACACGCGGATCTTGCCCGTCTGCTGCACGAGGTACCAGTCGCTCGACCCCTTCGGCTGCGCAGCGTAGACCATCCTGTCGACGCCGGTGACCACCGGCGCGAGCGCCAGCTTCCCGACGTCGGGCGCCGCGGTCGCGTTGCACACCGGCGGCTCGTCGCCTCCGCCGCCGCCTCCGGTGCCGGCCGGCGGCGCGCCGCCGCTCCCGGTCGTGCCCGCCTCCGTTCCAGTCCCTGTGCTCGTGCCCGTCGTCCCGCCCGCCGGTGAACCTCCACCGCCCGAGGAGCTGCTGCTCCCCTGCTGCGCACCCGTACCGGAGCTCGCCGAGCCCTGCGGGGAATCACCGCTGCTGGAGGAGCCATCGTCGCCACAGGCGCCGTTCACGAGCGCGAGAGCCAGCCAGAAAGCCAGGGTCGTTCGTTGCTTCATCATGGGGCCCATCTTAGCCGAAAACGGGCCGACTTCCGTCTCGGTCTGCAGTCCTTGAGATCACGTGAACTTCCCGTGCTCGCGGCAAAAGACAGTGATGCGGTGCACAAGCCAGGGCAACCCTCATGGGGTCTCGTCAACGTCGCACGTGTGGCCGAGGTACATTCCCGCAAGTCTCCATTTCGATCATGCAGTACCGTCGGCTCCGTGAGCCAGTTCATCACGGAGCCAGAAAACTCAGGAGACCTGGGCGGGAAGCAAGGTTCGCCGACGGCGCGCGACGACACCTCCATGGATGCGCTGGCGCAGCGCGCGCGAGGAGGCGACCCCGACGCCCTCGATCAGCTCGTGCGCGCGCTCCAGGATCCGATGTACCGCCTCGCGCTGCGGTTCCTTGGCCGGCCCGAGCCGGCCCGGGACGCGACGCAGGAGATCCTCCTGCTCATCGTGATGGAGCTCCCGACGTTTCGCGGCGAGAGCTCGGTCCGGACCTGGGCGTACCGCGTGGCGACGCGCCTCCTGCTCCGCCTGCGGAGGCGCGGGCGGCGCTGGACGTTCGAGGCCCTCGCGGACGAGGATCTCGGGCAGCCGCCCAACGCGATCGAGGCCGACACGCGCGCGCTCGCCGACGAGCGGCTCCTCGAGGAGGAGGTCTTCATCGGGTGCACGCAGGCCATGCTGCAGGCGCTCGATCGACCGCAGAGGATCGCGCTCGTGCTCGGGGCGATCTGCGAGCTCGAGGCCGCCGAGGCCTCGTACGTGCTCGGCATCTCGGAGGTGGCCTTCCGCAAGCGCCTCTCGCGCGCGCGGGCAACGCTCGACGCCTTCCTGGCCAGACACTGCGGGGTCGCGGATCCGACGAACCCGTGTCGCTGCGCGTACCAGGTCAACCTGAACGTCGCGCGGCGCTGCGTGAACCCGGCTCGGCTCAACTACGCCGTGGCGCCGACGAGGACGACCCTCGAGGTGCTCCGCGCCGAGGGCGAGATCCGCCAGATCCGGCTGTCGCTGGACCTGTTCCGCACGCAGCCAAAATTTTCATCTACGGAGGATTTTGCGGAGCGCGTGCGCGCCCTGGTCGCGTCGGCGAGCTCGCTGTCGGGCGCGCAGGAGGCGAGCGGTCGATTTCCGGTCACACGCGGGAGCGACGCGGTCCCTGACCGCTCCGAGCGCTCGCGTCGAGCGCCGGAGGACCCATGATCATCCAGAGCGAGAAGAAGCGCGCCCGCGTGAACGGGCACACGATCGCGTACGTCGACCGCGGCGCGGGCGAGCCGATGGTGTTTCTTCACGGCAACCCCACGTCGTCGTTCCTGTGGCGCAACGTCATCGCGCCGCTCTCGGAGGGCTTCCGCTGCGTCGCCCCCGACCTCATCGGGATGGGCGATTCGGACAAGCTCGCCCCGAGCGGCCCCGATGCGTACACGTTCTTCCAGCACCGGCAGTTCCTCGACGGGTTCCTGGAAGAGCTCGCGCCCGGCCGGCGCCTGATCCTCGTGGTGCACGACTGGGGCTCCGCGCTCGGGTTCGACTGGGCGCGCCGGCACCCGGAGCGCGTGCGCGGCGTCGCGTACATGGAGGCCATCGTCGGCGCGATGACGTGGGACGGCTGGCCCCCGAGCGCGAGGGCGCTGTTCGAGCGGCTCCGATCCCCCGAGGGCGAGCGCCTCGTCCTCGAGGAGAACGTGTTCGTCGAGCGGATCCTCCCGTCGAGCGTCCTGCGCGGGCTCACGGAGCCCGAGCTCGACGAGTACCGCCGGCCCTACCGGACGCCCGGCGAGTCGCGCCGCCCGACGCTCTCGTGGCCGCGGCAACTGCCCATCGAGGGCCACCCTCCGGCGGTCTGCGCCGAGGTGCAGAAGTACGCCGGCTGGCTCGCGACCACGCCCGTCCCGAAGCTGTTCATCAACGCCGAGCCGGGGCGGATCCTGATCGGCGCGCTGCGCGACGCGTGCCGGCGCTGGCCGAACCAGCGCGAGGTCACGGTGCGCGGCGCCCACTACGTCCAGGAGGACTCGCCAGGAGAGATCGCCCAGGCGATCGGCGACTGGGCGCCGACGTTGCCATCGTGAGGCGCTGCAGGAGCAGGGCCGCGCGAACGGCTACGACATGCGTTGACCGCACATGACGTGACACCCCGATGCACGGTGTGCATGAGGCCCATGTCGCATGATCATTGGAGCGCGCTGCGCTGCCCAATAGACTCCCCGACTGACCTGCTCGGATGCGCCGTACGCGCCCTGTGCAGGCCAGCATTCTTCGGGTGTCGAGTTCGTGCTCGAGACCGGCCCGAGCGTCCTTGCATTGCCTACCAGGAGTTTGCCATGAAGACATTCCGTTTGTTCTTTCACGCTGGCTTGATCTTCGCGGGGGCCGGCGCGGCGTGCTCGGCGCCCGTCGAGGACGAGACCACCGGCCAGATCCGCTCCGAGGTCATCTACGGCGACGACGACAGGGAAGAGCCGTTCACGTACTCGGATCCGGCGTGGGCCCAGCGCGCGCGGGACTTCACCGTGGCGCTGATCCCCACCTCGGCCGTCGACGACTCGGACCCGAACGACATCCAGATCGCCGGGCCCACGTGGATCGAGCGCGACGGCGTGTGCCCCGACGAGCGCTTCGCCGCGCAGCCGGCGCTCGCCGACTGCAGCGGCACGCTGATCGACGAGGACCTGGTGCTGACGGCCGGGCACTGCATCAACAACTGCGGCGACAGCCGCTTCGTCTTCGATTACGCGATGACCCCGGCCGGCGAGCTCGGCCAGATCACCAGCGACGACGTCTATCGCTGCGTGGATTTCATCACCTGGTACCGGGACCCGAGCGGCGCCGACTACACGGTGGTGCGCCTCGACCGGCCCGTCGTCGGGCGGACGCCCGCCGCGGTGCGCGTGTCGAGCGCGCCGCTGGCCGTCGGCACCCCGCTCGTGGTGCACGGCTTCCCCCGCGGGCTGCCGCTCAAGCTGGCCGACGGCGCCGCGGTCCGCAGCAACGACGGGGATCTCGAGTTCTTCGTCAGCAACCTGGACACGTTCGTGGGCAACTCCGGCTCCGGCGTGTTCGATCTCAACACGCACGAGCTCGTGGGCGTCCTGTCCCGCGGCGCGATCGACTTCGTGATGGACGAGGACGACGGCTGCGCGCGCCCGAACACGTGCGCCGACAACGCCTGCCGCGGCGAGGACGCGACCTATGCCTTCCAGGCGGTCCAGGCCATGTGCGAGAAGACGGTGTCCGACGTGTGCTCCTGCGGCGACGGCGCCTGCGGCCCGCTCGAGAACCCGACCTCGTGCCCGGGCGACTGCTCCTGCGGCGATGGCATCTGCAGCAGCGGCGAGAACACCGCCTCTTGCCCGGCGGACTGCCAGCTCGAGGTGCTGTACGACGAGCACACGCCGCAGCCGAACTGGGTGACGCCGGGCCTCCAGGTGCGCAATACCGGCACCGAGAGCGTGTATCTCTGGGGCTCGACCATACGGTACTATTTCACCCAGGAGCCGCCCGGCTCCCTCGCGGCCGAGTGCTGGGGTTGCTCGAGCACGCCGACGATGAGCTTTCATGAGGTGCCCGGCGGAGGGTGCGCTGGCGCGACCCATTACCTCGACGTGGAGCTCCCCTCGATCTCGGTGGATCCGTCGTCGACCACCGACCAGTTCCGCGTCGCGTTCCACGCGTCGAGCTGGCAGGCGTTCAACCAGTCGAACGACCGCTCCTACGGCGGCCTGAGCTGGAACTGGGCGCCGAACCCGAAGATCACGATGTACCGTCTCGGCGTGCGGGTCTTCGGCGACGAGCCGTGCCCGGGCCTCTTCATCCCGCCGGCGAATTGATCCCGGGCCCGCCGGGCGGGCCCTCGCGCCCCGCGGTTCACCACCCGTCGGCCACGCGGATCGCGATCTTGCCGGTCGTGCGGCCCGACTCGATGGCGCGGTGGGCCTGCGCGAGCTCGCGCACCGGATAGCTCGCGGCGACCACAGGCCTGACGTGGCCCTGCGCCGCCAGCGCCGCGACAGCGGCCAGCGCGCGGCCCTGCGCGCGCGGGTCAAGCCGCCAGATCGAGGCGGCGCCCATCACGTGGTAGACGAGCGACGCCGCCTTCATGAACAGCCTGTCTGCCACCGGCGCCGGCGTCGGCACGATGCTCACGACGGTGCCCATCGGCGCCACCGCGTCGAGCGCCTGATCCAGCGCGCTGCCGCCGGCGTTGTCGAACGCCGCCGCCACGCCCGCCCCGCCGGTCAGGTCCCGGCAGGCCTGCCCGACGTCCTGCGTCGCGTGATCGAGCACGACCGAGGCGCCGAGCTCGCGGCACAGCGCGATCGACCCGGGCCGGCTCGCGGTCGCCACGACGCGCAGCCCGAGGTGCCGCGCGAGCTGCACCTCGAGGTGCCCCACCCCGCCGGCGCCCGCGGTGACAAGCACCGTGGCGCCGGCCGGGGGCTGCGCGCGCGCGAGGCACTCCCACGCCGTGACGCCGGCGAGCGACAGGCAGGCGGCCTGCTCGTGCGACAGGGCCGCCGGCTTGCGCGCGATCGTGCGGCCGTCGACCACCACCAGCTCCGCGTTCGCGCCCTGCCCGAACAGGCTCGGCGAGCCGAACACCTCGTCGCCCACAGCGAGGTCGTCGACCCCGGGGCCGACCGCGTCGACCGTCCCGGAGACGTCGTAGCCGAGCACCACGGGGAACTGCCGCTCGATGCGGCGCGGCCCGGGCGCTGCCGAGCGCGCCCGGACGTCCGCCGGATTGACGGACGACGCGACCACCCGCACCCGCACCTGATGCGGCCCCGGCTCCGGCGCGGGCAGCTCCAGCGGCGCGAGCTGCGAGGCGTCGCCGTGACGATGGATTCCGATTGCCTTCATGCGCTGCGCTCCTCACGATCGGCGCCGACCTGCAGCGGCGCCGGCGCAGTGTGATCCCCGGCGGCCGCCGAGGCTACCGATCGCCGGCCGAGCTGCACCCCGTGCTCGTCCTGCTCGAGCCGTGGGCGACCGGTTCGTGGCGATGTGACGACGCGAGGAGCGAGGGCGCCCGGCTTCGAAGGCTGTCTCTGCAAATCTCCTCCGCAGCCGAACATGCTCTCTGGCTGTCGATGAGGCCGGCCAGAACCGAGTGAACGTTCACAATGCCGAACGCAATACCGAACGACACCCACTGTGCGCTGTTCCGGGAAATATGCCGCGGATTTGCGGATATTTATCGTGACACGAAGCGCGCTGTCATCGCTGCCGGAATGCGAACGTGACATAGTCCGCCAATGCAGACCATCACGAACAGGCTCATTCGTACCATTCGAGTCCTCGTCCTCGCAGGCGTGCCATTCGCCGCACTGGCTTGCTCCAGCAGCGATCCCGATCCGTCGGGGGAGGGCGGGAGCGGCGCGACGAGCAGCGGGAGCACCACCGGCAGCGCGACCTCGGCCGGCCCCACGAGCACCTCGACGGCGACGTCAGGGAGCGGCGGCGCGGATGGCTCGACGACGGCGACGTCGGGGAGCGGCGGCGCGGGCGGCTCGACGGGCGACGGCGGCGGCGGCGGCGACACGTCCTCTGGTGAATTCACGCTCACGAGCCCCAATCACACGGAAGGCGCGGAGTTCGGCGACAAGTACACCTGCGCGGCCGCCGGCTTCAACGGCAGCCTCCTGCCGGAGCTCCACTGGACCGCAGGGCCTCCGGGCACGAAGAGCTACGCCATCACCTTCATCGACGTCACCCTGACGACCAAGACGCCGCCCAACATGAACGGCTATCACTGGGTCATCTACAACATTCCGGCCGACGTCACCTCGCTGCCCGAGGAGTTCAAGAACGCGGCGTCCATCGGCGCCATGCAGAACAGCAACTACCTCGGGCCTTGCCCGAACTTCGGCGGCGGGAACGCCAACACCGACACCTACGAGTTCACGATCTACGCGCTCGGCGAGGAGTCGGTGACGATCACGGGCACCGGCACGGCCGCGGTCAAGGACGCGGAGACCAAGCTCGAGGCGAGCCACCTCGCGAAGGCGAAGCTCACCGGCACGTCCGACGCCGCCCCGCCCCGATGAGCGGCGTCAGCGCGGCGCGCGCCGCGCGGCGGTGAGGCTCCGCATGCAGAACTTGAGGGCTTCGCGCAGGGTGGCGTGCGTGCCCAGGGCGCGCATGTCGATGTCCAGAGAGGTCATCGTCCGCGCGACAGCGGGGCGGATCCCGGTCACGATCGCCCGGACGCCGAGGAGCTGGACGGCGCGCACGATGCGGACGAGGTGATCGGCGACGGCCTCGTCGATCGCCTCGACGCCGGTGGTGTCGAGGATGGCGAAGCGCGCGTCGCCGCGCGAGACCGCCAGCAGCAGGCTGTGCATCAGCTCGTCGGCGCGCTCCTTGTCGAGCGCGCCGACGAGCGGCACGGCGAGCACGCCGTCCCAGACCTGGAGGATGGGGGCGGAGAGGGCGTGGATGACCTCGCGCTGCTGCTCGATGAGGGCGCGCTGCTCCAGCATCCTCTCCTCCTGCTCGCGCTCCCGCGCCGCATAGAGCTCCCCGAGCTGGGCGTGCGCCTCGCTGAGCTCGGCGGTGCGGGCCTCCACCTTGTCCTCGAGCTGGGCGAAGAGGCGGGCGTTCTCCAGCGACACGGCGATCTGGGTCGACAGGAGGCCGAGGAGCTCGACGCGGTCGCGCGTGAAGGCGGCGCTGGCCACCGCGTTCTCCAGGTAGAGGATCCCGAGCACGCGCCCCTGATGAAAGATGGGCGAGGCGAGGATCGACCTCGGCTGAGCGGCCCTGACGTACGGGTCGGAGGCGAAGGACGGATGGCTCGGGGCATCGTCGATGACGACGCTCTCCGCAGTCCGCGCGACATAATGAACCACGCTGGTCGCCAGGTCGGGGCGGGAGTCCAGCGGTGCCGAGGCGATCCGCTCGATCCGGTCGTCCGCGACGTCGCCGGCGGCCTCGATGGTGAGTCGGCCCTCGTCCTTCAGGATCAGGAAGCCGCGGCGCGCGCCGGCGTTCTCGAGCATGATGCGCATCAGCGCCTCGAGCAGCCGGGGCAGGACGATCTCCCCGGAGAGGGCCTGAGATGCCTTGAGCGCGCTGCGCAGGTCGAGGTCCTCCCGGACGACGACAGGCGCGCTCGCCAGGGCGGGCAACTCGCGCCTCACGAGGAGATCGGGATGATCGCGCTCGAGGCGGGCCATGGCGCTCGATGCGCCCCAGCGCGCGTACTGCGCGTGCGCCTCGATCATGTAGGCGCGCGCGAGCGTCGTCCTCCCGAGCTGGAGGTAGGCGCGCGCGCAGAGCTCGTTGCCCAGCGCGCCGTCGTGCAGGTAGCCGCCGTCCGCGGCCGCGCGGATGCCCTCGTCGTAGAGCTCCAGGGCCCCTCGCCTGTCGCCGCCCACGCGCGCGAGCTCGGCCGAGAGCAGGAGGTGGCGGTGCCGCATGTTGTCGGGGGCGTGGCTCGCCCAGAAGGCGACCTTCTCGCCCATCGCGCGGGCCTTCTCGAGGTACTTCTCCCGGGTCTCCGGATCCGCGCCCTCGGCCGCCAGGATCAGGGCGACGGCCCCGTAGAAGTGGAAGGGCGGGTTGCCCTGCCAGCCGGCGATCCCGATGATCGTGGGGTTCGCCTCGAACGCGAGCGCCGCCGCCCCCGCGTGATCGCCCTGGAACAGGCGCAGGACGAGCCGGTAGAAGAGGGCGAAGAAGAGGGAAGCCTGGTTGTTGATCGCCGCCGCGGCCGCGACGATCTCGTCGATCTGGATCCACTCGCCGGCGAGGTCCGACGGGCCCGGATCCGGGCTCATGAGGTTCTCGCAGAGCTGGCCGATGGCGCTGACCATCCAGGTGATGAAATTCCACCTGTCGAACTTTCGCAGGGGGAGCAGCGACCTCGACTCCGCCTTGATCTCGGCGAGGGGCAGGCCGAGGAGCAGCGTGCTCGTGTTCGCGTTCACCATGCAGTAGAACGCCCAGATGTACTGCCCTGTCTCCAGGCCCGCGTGGATGCCGGAGTGCAGGATCTCGCGCCCCCTCGCGTAGCTCGTGCGCCAGTGCATGACGAACCCGCCCCACATGCAGGCGAGGATCGGGTCGTTCCGCTTGTCCGGATAGCGCCGGAGGAGCTCGACGGCGGCCTCGCCGAAGGCGTAGCCGAGCGGGATACGGCCGCTGACGCACAGGATCTGGCCGAAGACGACGTACGAGAAGACCGAGCTCTGCGAGACGCCGTAGTGCACGGTGTCCCGCAGGATCCTCATCACGCAGAACCCGAAGTTGTTGCTGGCGAGGAAGTAGCAGGACGAGATCATCTCCTCGAGCACGCTGTGTAGGGCGGCGATCTCGGGGTCCTGGAGCCGCGGCACACCGACGAGCGACTCCATCGAGCGGCCGTCGAGGAACTTCAGCGTCGCCTCCACGTCGCCGGCGACCGCCTCGTCCGACGGGAAGGGCGGGAGGTCGATCCCGAAGAGCCGCAGGGCCACGAGCCCCTCGGTCAGGGCGGCGTACAGGTCGCCCTTGAGGACATGCACCTTCACCTTGGCCCCGTAGGCGCGCGTCCTGTCGAGCCGGCTCGCCGCGTGCGCCACGGCCCCGTCCAGCGTGACGAGGGCCTCGTCGGGGCGGCCGGCGAGCACCTGCATGAGCCCCACCTTCGTGGTGAGCGCGAACGTGAGCTCGTACTCCGCACCCCACGGATCGTCGGGGAGCCGCGCGATCCCCTCGGCCAGGTACTTGAGCGCGGCGTCGAACGCCGAGCTCTCCTCGGCCCGCTCGGCCGCGGCGAGGTTCATCCGCGCGAGGTCGAGGCGCGCCGCGCGGCCGCTGATCAGATCGCCCGCGCGGTTGAGGTGGTTCACGACGTCGAACAGCCCGCGCGTGTCGGCCCCGAGCGCCTCCCGCAGGAGCATCCCGATGCGGTGGTGGAGCCCCGGCCGCTCCTCGACAGGGATCATCGAGTAGGCCGCCTCCTGGATCTTGTCGTGGACGAAGCGGTGGGTCGCCCCGTCGCTCGTGATGAGCTCCTCCTTGAGCGCCGGCTCGACGCGCGCGTAGAGCTCGTCGACGGAGCACCCGCTGATCGTGGAGAGCGTCCCCAGATCGAAGCGGTTCCCGAGGGCCGCCGCGAGCCTCAGCGCCTCCTGCGTGGGCGCGGGCAGGCGGCGGATGTTGCTCGCCATGAGGTCGACGACGTTGTCGGTGTACTCGAGGGCGCTCATCGCCTCGAGGTCCCACGACCAGCGGCCGGCCTGGTCGAACGACAGCGCGCCGCTGTCGTGGATCGACTTGAGGAAGCGCTTGATGAAGAACGGATTCCCGCCGGTCTTCCTCAGCACGAGCGCCGCGAGCTGCCCGACGTCCGGGCGCCCGAGGCTGTCGCCGAGGAGCGCCGTCACGTGCGGGAGCTCCAGCGGCGTGAGCACGATGGGCTCGATCTCGACGCCGGTCTTCCGGAGGTCCTCCACGGCGCGGATGAACGGGTGCGCGGCGCTCACCTCGTTGTCGCGGTAGGCGCCGCAGAAGAAGAACGCCCCGAGCCCGTCGCCCTCGAGCAGCGCGTTGACGAGGCTCAGGCTCGCGGCGTCGATCCACTGGAGATCGTCAAGGAAGAGCACGACGGGGCGCCCGTGCCCGGTGAAGACCGAGACGAACTTCTGGAAGGTGAGGTTCAGCCGGTTCTGCGCCTCGACGGGGCCGAGCGACGGCACGGGCGGCTGCTGGCCGACGAGGTACGTGAGCGCGGGGAGGACCTCGCAGATGACCTGCGCGTTGTTCCCGAGCCCCTGGATCATCGCCGCCCGCCAGCGCGCGATGCGCTCCTCGCTCTCGGACAGGATCTGCCGCAGCAGCGCGTCGAACGCCTGGAGCACGGGGCCGAGCGGCCGATCGCGGTTGTACTGGTCGTACTTGCCGCTGATGTAATAGCCCTTCTCGCGCGCGAGCGGCTTGAGGATCTCCTGGACGAGCGACGACTTGCCGATGCCCGAGTAGCCCGAGACGAGGACGACCTTGCGCGCGCCGCCCAGGACCCCGAAGAAGGCCGCCGTGAGGCGCGCGATGCTCTCCTCGCGGCCGTAGAGCCGCTGGTGGATCTGGAGCAGGTACGCGGCGTCGCGCTGGCCGAGCTCGAAGCGCTCGAGGCGGCGGCCCTGCGCGAAGCGCCGCCGGCACTCGTGGAGATCGGCGAGCAGGCCGCTCGCGGACTGATAGCGGTCCTCCGCGTCCTTGGAGAGCAGCTTCATCACCACGTCGCCGAGCGGGGCGGGGACATCGGCGCGCCGGGCCGCGGGGTGATCGGGGATGAGCGCGATGTGAGCGTGGATGAGCTCGAGCGGGTCGCTCGCCTCGAACGGCAGGCTCCCGGTGAGCATCCGGTAGAACAGCACGCCGAGCGAGTACAGATCCGAGCGGTGGTCGACGCTCCGGTTCATCCGGCCGGTCTGCTCGGGCGAGAGGTAGGGGAGCACGTCGGCCATGAAGGCCTCGCTGTAGAGCGACGTGCCTTCGTGATTGACCGCGGCGTCAACCCCGTAGTTCAGGATCCGGACCTGGCCGTCGCCGCCGACGACGAAGCTCTTCGGCCTGACGGCGCCGTGCACGATGTCGTGTCCGTGCAGCACCCGCACCGCCTCGGTCATGGAGATGGCGAGATCGACACATCGATCGACGTCGAGCTGGCCCTGCGCCGCAAGGAAGCTCCCGAGCTCCTCCCCGGCGGCGTCCTCGAGGATCACGACGAGGTCACCCTCGTGCTCCTCGACGCCGTGGACCTTGACGACACGCTCCGACTCGATGCGCGCGATGTGCTTGTACTCGTGCTTGACACGGGCGCGGTCCACGATCCGCGACGCGCCGGCGCCGAGCACCTTGAGCACCACGGGCGCGCCGTCGGACGCGCGGATGGCGCGGTAGCGGGCGGAGTCGTCGGTCGGGTCGAAGTGAATGACGGAGTGGTAGCTGGGTAGGGTGAGCATTGCCGATCGGGAGGAAGCGCCGCGCTGGCCCGCTGGCGCATGAGCGTGTGAGCGCCCCCTTCGACCCTACGGGCCGACGGAGGAGCTGGACAACGGCCTTGCGAAGAGGAGAGGGAACCGCGGCAACAGCGCAGGAGGCACGAAGGAGGAGAGTGTCTCCGCGTGTCCTGGAGCCTGCCTTCCCTCCCAGAGCGTCCAGGACGCCCCAAAAATTACCACGGCGTGATCCGGCCAAGCAAGGGGGAAAGCGGGCCTCGCCGGGCCGGGAACCATCGTCCTATCTTATCAATTTCATTGAGTATTCCAGCGGATCTACCCAGGCCACCAGGCGCTCGTTCGTGCGGCCTGGGTAGATCCGTAACGCCATGGAGGAGACCGCTCGCGACCCGCGAGGCATGCCCGAGGTGCGCTCATCGGCGCAGCATGTACGCTCGCTCCGCGCGCTCGGGGATCATGCCCTCGTGTGCCGGCGCTCCCTGTCGCGGCTCAATCGACAGGAAGCTGTTCCTCTGCCCAGGCCCTCCAGTCCTGCGGAGCGCGCGTGGCCTCGAGATAGCGGCGAAGCTGGTGGGCGTCGTCGAAGGCCGACATCCCCCACAGGCGAAACGCATCGACGTAGCCCATGTCGTCATCGAACGAATCCGCGAAGTCGGCGAGATCCAGGCCGAGCTGCCATGGGGCCTTCACGTCTCCGGCGCAGAGAAACCGTGCGAGCGAGCTGAGCCCGCGGTGGGGCTCGACCGGGCCTGCGTCGCCGCTCTCGAGCGCTCGCGCGCAGGCGCGCCACGTCTCCGGCACGATCGGCGGCTTCCATCCGCCGGCGCTCCGGAGCCCGGCGATCTGACGCGACCAGAACCAGAGCTCGCGGGTGTCGTACCGGGCCGCGTCCTCGGGCGTCGCGCCGCGCTCCCACGGCCACCGCACGTCCCTCTGCTGGCCGAGCCACGTGGTGAAAGCGACGTCGGACGCGATGAAGCCCTGCTCCAGGAGCGCGGCGCGGCGCTGGGCAGTCGCTGCCGGATCGTCCTCGTCGTCGCTGTCGTCCTCGGATCGCTCCGTGGGATAGAGCACGTCATGAACGGCGTCTGCCCAGCTCACCGGCGCCGGAGGGTGGCGTCTCAGGTAGGCGGCGCGGGTCTCGAGGTCGGGAGCGAGCTGATCGAGAAAGGCGCCCCACAGCCCCATCCAGTCTTCACCGGCGCCCATGCGCCACCCGAGCGTGTGGCGCTCGTAATCGGGGAAGCGCTCCCAGGGAGGAGCGAGGTCGCCGTGCGGGTCGAGGTGCTCGCGGAGGCGGGCGCGACAGCGCTCTTTCCAGTCCATGACGGCAGCATACCGCCATGAGCCGCCCGGCGGTGACGGGGTGACTCTCCTCGACCCGCGCCTGCGCCGCTCGGGTTCCGATCGAGCGGCGCCCTGTCATGCGCCCCCTCCCCCGGAGAACCGACGCGTCCGCCCGCCGCGCCGCGCCGATCTCCCTTCGCTGAAACGTTTCACCCGAAGTGGACCCAGCACCGATGACGCTGCGCGTCTGACGTGAACGCGATGCGCCGATTGCGATTCGGCGGCTGATGAAGCTCAGCATCGATGACGCTGCGCGTCTGACGTGAACGCGATGCGCCGATTGCGATTCGACGGCTGGGGAATTCAAGCGCGATCCGAGGCCAGGCCCCCTGGCGCGGCCGTCCCATCCTCAGAGCAACACGCGCCCCACGGGCTGGCCTCTGGCCAGGCCGAGAGCCCGCGCCGACGATCCACTCTCGCGGGAAAGAGACGCCCAATTGATAATTTGGTCCCCGGCCCGTAGGGACAGTCCCGTCTTGACCCCTTGTTTCTAGACGGGTAGTGTACGAGCCCGGTTGGCAACCCGTCGGTGTTGCTTGATTGCGAATTCGGTTCAGGGTCGAGTTCCGAGCGCGACCAGTTGACGATCTTGGACTGGCTTACGGTCGCACCACGGATGTGGTCGCTCGGGACGTGTACCTTGTACTGAATTTGTGCTTAACGAAAAGAGCGAAGCCATGAGAATCCGAAGAAGCCATATCTTCTTGTGTTCCCTTTCCATCGCTGGTCTGATGGCCATCGGCTGCGGCGGCGACAGCTCGAGCGGGGCGACCGGGAGCCCGGCGGGCGGCACCGGCGGTGCGGGCACCGGGGCGGGCGCGCCGACCGGCGGCACCGGGACGGGCACGCCGGCGGGCGGCACCGGCGGTGCGGACTCCGGGACGGGCACGCCGGCCGGCGGCACCGGGACGGGCACGCCGACGGGCGGTGGTGGCGGCACGACCAACCCGGATGGGAAGCCCACGCCGGAGACCGATGGCTCGCCGGCCGGCAGGTTCCGGGTCAAGGACGGCCGCCTGACGCAGGACGGCACCGCGATCCAGGTTCGCGGCGGCAACTGGTTCGGGCTCGAGGGGCAGGACGATCTCGAGCGCCCCGGCGCCATGGAGCTCTTCATCGGGTCGATGTGGTGGGCGGAGAACAACGCCCCGCGCACGATCGAGATGACGATGAAGGAGCTCACGAGCTCTGCGCTCAAGTTCAACACGATCCGGCTCCCCATCGCGCCGCAGACCCTGGTCGCCAACCACCCGGACGGCAACTACAGCACGATGACCCCCCGGATCAAAAACAACGATCCGGACGTCTATCCGTACGCCAACGCGTACGAGGCGCTCGAGGACTTCCTCAAGCAGGCTGCCAAGAACAACCTGAACGTCATCATCGGCATCCACTCCTGCTCGAACCACCTCGGGTGGCGCGCGGGCCGGCTCGACGATGCCCCGCCCTACGTGGACAGCGCCCGCGAGAACTACGATTACAAGGCGGACGACTACAACTGCACGATGGGCGAGGACGCCTACAACTTCGACAAGTGGCTCGCGGACATCCGCACGATCGCGAAGCTCCCCGCGAAGCTCGGGATCAACAACATCATCGGCATCGACTGCTTCAACGAGCCGTGGAAGTACTCCTGGGCCGAGTGGGCCGATATGGCCAAGGCGTGCTACGACGTCATCGCCGAGGAGAACAACGACATGATCGCGGTGGTGCAGGGCGTGTCCGGCAGCCACCAGCCCCCGGGCGCCACCGGCCTGACGCTGGAGCCGGAACCCCACGGCGATGAGAACCTCAACCCGAACTGGGGCGAGAACTTCTACGGGCAGACGGCCTACCCGATCCAGGTCCCCAAGGATCGGCTCTGCTTCTCGCCCCACACCTACGGTCCCGCCGTGTTCGTCCAGAAGCAGCACGTCGATCAGTCCAAGCCCGAGTGCGTCGGGCTCGAGGACGAGGCGGCCGCCGAGGCGAAGTGCGGGCTGATCGTGGAGCGGAGCAACGCGGAGGCCGTCGCGAAGCTGGAGAAGCAGTGGGACGAGCACTTCGGGTTCCTGCACGAGCAGAACTTCTGCGTGATCACCGGCGAGTTCGGCGGCGTGAAGGACTGGCCGAAGAACGAGATGGATCCGCCCCTCGCCCAGCAGTGGGCGCACTTGCCCGCCGGCAAGCGCTACGACTGGGAGTGGCAGAACATCTACGTGGACTACCTCATCAAGAGGAAGATGACGGACTTCACGTACTGGTCCATCAACCCCGAGTCGGGTGATACGGGTGGCATCTACGAGCACGCGTACACCGATGCCGAGAAGTCGGGCTGGGGCACCTGGACGGGTCTCGACTCGGAGAAGGTCGAGATGCTGGCCCGCCTGAAGTAGACGAATCGCGGATCATGAAGACCGCCCGCAGGCCTCGGCTTGCGGGCGGTTACTTTTTGTGGCTTCAGCCGGCAGCGGCTGGCGGTCCCGGCGACCAGGGGGCCATCTCGACAGCGACGCCGCCGCGGCGCCGCGCGCCCGGACGGCGGGAGGGGCCGAGACCAGAAGGCCCGTCAGGGCGCGACCGCAGGCTCCGGCGCGGCCTCGCGGCGCGCCATCAAGAGCTCCGCGAGCGGGCCCTCGGTCACCACGCGCGGCACCTTCACCTGGCTGGGCGAGGCGCCCCGGCGGACCAAGAGCTCGCGCAGCTCACGGAACGTCCCCGGCTGCACGACGTGGAGCGAGAGCGGCCCGAGGCGCCCCCGGAGCGTGGCGTAGTACGGGTTGGCCGCGCGGAGCGCGTCGTCGATCCGCCCGGCGAGCCGCTCGGCGGACGCAGGCCGGCTGCCCTCGGTGAGCTCAACGAACACGACGTAGCGCTTGGGCGCGGACTCGGCATCTTCCATCGTCGAGAAGTCCACGAGCCCGAGGGCCTCCTTTGACAGCGCCTCGTCCAGGGCGCGATGGATCGCGTGCTCGGACGTCTTCTCGCCGGCGATGTTGAGCAGGCACCCTCGCCGGTGGATGAACTCCACCACCGGCACGCGACGGTGGTGTCGCGCGACCTCGATCACGTCGCCCATGCGGTAGCGGTACAGCCCGCCGTGGGTCGTGACGACGATCTCGTACCGTTCCCCCTCGGTGAGCTCGTCGATGCGCCGGACCGAGGGGCGCTCGGCGTCGAGATCGTCGGCAGGGATGAACTCGTAGAAGGCGGAGCTCGGCAGGAGGGCGTAGACAGGGGCGCCCAGACCGAGGTTGAAGCCGAGCATCGCCTCCGAGGACACGTAAAAGGGCGAGTAGATGGGGACATCGCCGACGTAGCGCGCGAGCTTCTCGGCGTAGATCCGGAAGCTGCCGCTCGTGCCGCCCGATACGTGGGTGAGGCCCGGCCAGAGCCGCCGGGCGACGCCGTCGAGGCCCCGCTCGAGCTGCTTCGCCACGGCGCTCGCCCGCCCGGGATCGGCCCGCAGCCTGGCGCGGATCGGCTGCGCGAGCTCGGGCGGCACGGCGACGTCGGGGCGCAGCGCTCCGCGGCCGAGGTCCTCGACCAGCGCAGGCCAGCGCGCCTCGAGGACCTGGAAGAAATCGAGGAGGCCGGAGGCGAACGGCGCGACGATCGTCCCGAGCGCGGGTTGCGCCAGCGCGAACAGGAGGTGCAGGTAGAGCGCGTCGGCCTGGGTCGGGACGTGGAAGGCCTCGGGCGGGGACGCCCACGCTCCGGGTCGCCGCTCGAGCGCGGCGCGCATCATGTAACAGGAGATCGAGCCGGTCGGAAAGCCGCCCTCGGTCCGGCCGGTCAAGAGCGCGCTCATCAACGCCGCCGCGGGCCTGTCCTCGCTCGACGCGGGGAGCGCGTTGAACAGGATGCCACGACTCGTGAGGAGGGTTTGCCCGAGCCGGCGCTGCGTGAGCGCGGTGATCGGGATCAGCTTCTGGGTGCCCGTCGTGCCCGAGGTCAGCGCGAACGCGGTGACAGGATCCGCGGTGAGCACGCCCCGCGCCCCGCGGGCCATGCGCTCGATATCCGCGCGGAGGTCGTCGTAGGTGGCGATGGGCACCGCCCGCTGGAAGTCCCCCGCGGTCCGGATCGCGCTGAAATGGTGCCGTCGCCCGAACTCGGTGCCCTTGTGTCGCTTCACGATGTCCAGGAGCAGGCGCTCGTTCACCGCGCCCGCCCGGTGGGCCTGCGTCTCGAAGCGCAGCCTGGCGAGCCGGCTGACGCCGACGAAGGCCGAGTGGAGCAGCGTGGGCAGGATCGAGCGCATACGGGAGCTCCTGAGCAGCGTTGAGCG
Organism: Sorangium sp. So ce406; assembly: GCF_051474675.1. Lineage (NCBI taxonomy): Bacteria > Pseudomonadati > Myxococcota > Polyangiales > Polyangiaceae > Sorangium > Sorangium sp. So ce406. Next base: position 7,436,981 of record NZ_CP150340.1, read on the forward strand.
ACGCTGCGGCGAGAGAGGCCCACTGTGCCCGATCGAGCCGAGAAAACCAAGGCACGCGGCGGCGCCCGGCCGGCGGCCATTCCCGGCGAGCCGACCAGCGTCCGGTCGCGGGCCAGCGGGCTTTCCCGGAGGGGGCGCCGGCGCCGCGGTGTAGGATGCCGCGATGCGAAAGCTGGCCCTGTTCATCCTGACGCTGGTGGCGATCGCGTGGGGCGCGACCTCGACAGCGAGCGCGCAATCCGGCGCGCCCGGTCCGCAGGGGACGGCGGCCCGCTCCCGGACGGCCATCGTCGGGTTCACGGCGTCGCTGACGGGGAACGTCAACGTCGAGTCGACCCGGCAGACCAACGGCATCAAGATGTGGGTGGACGACGTCAACAAGGCAGGCGGCATCCGCCTCGCCGACGGCAGCGTCGTCACCCTCGACATCAGGTTCTATGATGACGAGAGCAACAAGGACCGAGTCCAGCAGCTCTACACCCGGCTGATCAACGAGGACAGGGCCGATTTCCTGATCAGCCCCTACAGCAGCGGGCTGACCGACGCGGCCGCCGTCATCGCCGAGCAGTATGGCCGCGTCATGGTCACGGCGGGCGCCTCGTCGGACTCCACCCACGACAAGGGCTACTCGCTGGCCTTCATGACCTACACGCCCGCGAGCCGCTACCTGACCGGCGCCTTCGATCTGCTGGCCCACCTCGATCCCTCGGCGAAGAAGGTCGCGATCGTCCACGAGCGGGACAAGTTCTCCACCGACGTGGCCACGGCCGCGAAGGGCCACGGCGAGGGCAAGGGATACGAGATCGTCCTCTTCGAGGGCTATGCCAGCGGCACCACGGACTTCGCGCCGTTCATCAACAGGATGCCGGGCGACGTGGACGCCATCATGGGCGGCGGCCACTTCGCCGATACAAGCACCTTCGCGCGGCAGCTCGCGGAGAAGGGCATTCAGGCGAAGTTCATCGCGCTGCTCGTGGCGCCGCCGGAGCCGCGGTTCGGGGAGCTCGGCGCGGCGGCGCTCGGCGTGATCGGACCGAGCCAGTGGGAGTCCGCCGTGAAATACAGCCCCGAGTCCGCCGGCGCGGCGGGCCTCCCGTGGCACGGCCCGTCGGTGAGCGATTTCGTCGCGCGGTACACGGAGCGGTTCGGCGACACGCCGTCGTACCACGGCGCCGGGGGCTATGCAGCCGGGCTGATCCTGGAGCAGGCCATCGCGCGCGCGGGGTCGCTGGACACGGCGAAGGTCAAGGAGGCGCTCGACGGCACGGACATGCTGACCTTCTTCGGCCACACGAGATACGACACCAGCGCGAAGCGGCATGGCCGCCAGATCGGCCACGACATGGTGTACATCCAGTGGCAGAAGGACGAGCAGGGCAAGATGGTCAAGCGCGTTGTCTGGCCGGCGGACGCCAGCACGGCGAAGGCCCTGTATCCCGCCCGCGAGCAGGCGGCCGCGGGCCCCAGTCGACTGCTGACGTCGCTCGTGGACGGGCTCATGCTCGGGTTCGTCTACGGCCTTGCCGCGATGGGGATGACCCTCATCTGGGGCATCCTGCGCATCATCAACCTGAGCCACGGCGCGATCGTCGCCCTCGGGATGTTCGCGAGCTACTTCCTGTTCACCCACCTCGGGTTGAACCCCTACCTCGGGCTGGTCGCGGTGGCCGGCGGGGGCCTGCTGCTCGGGCTGTTGATTTACCCCGTGGCTGTACACCGGGTCGTCCATGCGCCGCACCACCTGACGACCCTGCTGGCCACGTTCGCCGTCAACATGATCTTCATCGGGCTGGGCACGGCGCTCCTGACCACCACGCCGCGCAACATCGATTACTCCCTCGGCACGGCGCGGCTCGGCCCGGTGGCGCTCCCGGGCACGCGCCTCATGGCGGCCCTGATGGCCGTCCTTGTCGCGTCGGCCCTCACCTTGTTTCTCCGCCGGACGCGGCTCGGCAAGGCGATCCGCGCGGTGGCGAGCAACCGCGCCTCGGCGGAGCTGATGGGCATCCCCTCCTCCCGCGTGCTGGCGCTCAGCTTCGGGCTCGGGACGATGCTCGCGGCGGCCGCCGGCGGGCTCATCGCCACGTTCTTCCCCTTCACCATCCTGAGCGGCGAGTCGTATCAGCTCAAGTCGTTCGTCATCGGCGTGCTCGGGGGCCTCGGCAACCCGCTCGGGGCGCTCGCCGGAGGGCTCTTGCTGGGCATGCTGGAGGGGCTCATCCCCGTGTTCCTCCCGGTGAGCTGGGTGCCTGTGGTGGAGTTCGTCCTGTTCGTCCTCGTGCTGCTGCTCCGCCCGAGCGGCCTGTTTGGAGCCCGCGCATGAACGCCCATCGACACCCTGCCTTCTGGCTGACGCTCCTCCTCGTCGTGGGGCTGGGCGCCCTCCCCCTCGCGACGCGCGGCGACACGCTGCGGGAGACGATGTTCACCCTGCTGACGTTCGTCACGCTCGCGTCCAGCCTCAATCTCCTGCTCGGGTACACGGGCTACGTGAACTTCGGCCACATCGTGTTCTTCGGGCTGGGCGGGTACACCGGCTTTTACCTCCTGAGCCAGCGGGGGGTCTCCCTCTACCTCGCCATGCTCGCCGGCGGCCTCGCCGCCTCCGCGCTGGCCGGCGTCCTCGGCCTCGCGATCCTGCGCTTGCGGGGCGCCTATTTCGCCCTGGCCACGATCGGGATCAACGAGGCGGCCCGGGCGTTCGTGAACAACGTGTCCCTCTTCGGCGGCGCGACGGGCCTGTCGATCAACTTCTCGGTCTACGGGGAGTACGGCGGCCCGGCCGACGCGCTGTGGCTCACGTATTCGCTGCTCCTGCTGGTCACGGTGGTGGTGGTCGCCGTCAGCTTGCTCGTGAAGAGCTCGCGGTTCGGGCTCGGGTTGCTCAGCATCCGCGAGGACGAGGACGCGGCGCTCGTCATGGGCGTCAACGCGCCGCGGCTCAAGACGCTCGCTTACGTGCTGTCGGCGTTCTTCCCCGGCGTCGCCGGCACGCTCTACTTCTTCAAGAACGGCAACGTCGAGCCGGGCGACGCCTTCCGGCTGCACATGTCCATCGAGACGCTGGTCATGGTGATGCTGGGCGGCGCGGGGACGGCGCTCGGGCCGATCCTCGGGGCGGCCGCGTACGACCGCCTCCGCAGCTTCCTGCTCACGACCCCGCTCTTCAAGGATCTCCACCTCGCCTTCGCAGGGGGCGTGCTCCTGCTCATCGTCCTCTTCGTGCCGTCCGGGGTCGTCGGCTGGCTGCGCGCGCGCCTGCCGCGCGCGCGGGGGGTGCTCGAATGATGCTCGAGGTGCAGGCGATATCGAAGCGCTTCGGCGGCCTGCAAGCGCTGAGCGACGTCGCGTTCGGCGTGGAGGACGGGGAGATCGTCGGCCTCATCGGCCCGAACGGCGCGGGCAAGACAACGCTCTTCAACGTGGTGAGCGGCGTGAACGCGCCGGAGAAGGGCCGTGTCGTCTTCCGCGGGCAGGACATCACCGGCCGGCCGCCGTACCGCGTGGCGCAGCTCGGGCTGGCCCGCACGTTCCAGATCGTGCGGCCGCTGCACGATCTCACGGTCCGCGAGAACGTGATCCTCGGCGCCTGCTATGGCCGCGAGCGCCACGGCCGCGGCGCTGCGGCGCGCGTGGCGGACGAGGTGCTCGCCCTCGTGGGCCTCGGCGAGCGGGCCGCGCAGCTCGCCGGCAGCCTGAACGTGGCGCAGAAGAAGCGGCTGGAGATGGCCCGCGCCCTCGCCGCGCGGCCGTACCTGCTCTTGCTCGACGAGGTCCTCGCGGGCCTCAATCCCGCCGAGGTGGCCCGGATGATCGACATGATCCGCCTCCTCCGCGGCCAGGGGGTGACGATCCTGATGATCGAGCACCTCATGCAGGCGATGATGAGCCTCTCCGACAGGATCGTGGTGCTGGACCATGGCAAGCTCATCGCCGCGGGGGAGCCGCGGGAGGTGGCGGCGGATCCGACGGTGATCGAGGCGTACCTCGGCGACCCGAAGCTCGGGCAGGAGCTCTTGGCAGGAGGCTCGGATGGCGGCCGCGCTCGAAGTGACTGATCTGACGACGGGCTACGAGGAGGTGCAGATCCTGTGGGGCGTGAGCCTCCGCCTCGAGCCGGGGAAGCTGACGGCCCTCGTGGGGTCGAACGGGGCTGGCAAGACGACGCTCCTGCGCGCCGTGACGGGGCTGCTTCCGACGTGGAGCGGCGCCGTTGTGTTCGGGGGGCACGACGTGACGCGGCTCCCCGCGCATGCCCGCGCCGGCGAGGGCCTCGTGCTGGTGCCGGAGGGACGGCAGCTCTTCAGCGACATGACGGTCCAGGAGAACCTCGAGCTCGGCGCCTTCTCGCGGCGGGCGCAGCCGGGCGCGCGGCGCAACCTCGAGCGCGTGTTCGAGATGTTCCCGCGCCTCGCGGATCGCCGCGGGCAGAAGGCGGGCACGCTGAGCGGCGGAGAGCAGCAGATGGTCGCCGTGGCCCGCGGGCTGATGGCCGACCCGAAGGTGCTGATGCTCGACGAGCTGTCGCTGGGCCTCGCGCCCCGGCTGGTGCTCGATCTGTTCGAGTCGCTGCGCCGGCTGAAGGCCGAGGGGCTGACGATGCTCCTCGTCGAGCAGAACGTGGCCATGGCCATGGCGGTGAGCGACTACGCCTATGTGCTGGCGGAGGGGCGCGTCCACCTGGAGGGGGAGGCGAGCGAGCTGGCGAAGAAAGAGGAGGTGCGCAGGGCCTATCTGGGGCTGTGAGTCGACTCGGGAGCAGGCGGCGCTCGCCGCGCGCGGCCAGCTTCCCGCGCGCCCGGGCGGGCGGTACCTTGCGGAGATGCACGGACGAACGAGCCCCTCCCCTCTCCTTCTGGCCGCGCCGCTCGCCATCCTGATCGCCTGCTCGGGGCAGGAGAACGGGGACGCTGCGTCCTCGGGCACGGCGAGCGCGTCGACGTCCGGCGGGGGCGGCGGACACGCCGGCGACGTCGCCCATGGTCGCGACATCGGCGCCGCGAACACGGGTATCGCGGGGGCGATCGCGGCGGGGCTGCCGTGCGGTCAGCTCACCGACTACGATGGGCCCCGCATCGTCGATGTTCCAGGGACCGTGATCGAGAACAAGCGCATCGTCGGCGCGATCAAGATCCTCGCCGACGACGTGACGGTCCGATGCTGCGACGTCGACCTCGACGGTGCGGTCGACGCGCGGGGGATCTGGGTCGGGTACGAGACGAACCCCTCGGGCTGGCGCATCGAGTGGAACACGATCCACGGCGGCACCACGGGGACCATCGGCATCGATCTGACGACGAGCGGCGACGGGGTATGCCGGCGCAACGACGTGTCGGAACAGGAGAACGGGATGCGCCTGAACGGCGGCCATGTCGAGGAGAACTACCTCCACGATCCGATCCCCTACGACGGCACCGCGCACCGCGATCAGATCGAGATCTACGGGACGACCCAGCCGACGTCGCTGCTCCGCAACCGCATCGAGCACGACGGCGAGGAGACCGCGGCGATCAACATCACCTGCGATTTCGGAGCGACCGATGACGTGCTGGTCCAGGACAACTTCATCGACGGCGGCAACTATACCCTCTACAACCGCGAGCAGGGCCACGGGATGCCGACGCGCGTCCGGTTCATCGGGAATCAGCACGGCGACAGCTTCTACTACGGGCTGATCTCCGCCGATCGGGAGGGCACGCCCGACACGGAGGTGCAAGCCGCCGATCCTGAGCGCTTCCTCTGGCAGAACAACACGTGGGCTGAGACGACCGACCCGGCGCACCCGGAAGGCCAAGTGATCCCGGTGCCCTGATCTGTTAAGTAATGTTTCGTCGGCGGCCCGCGATTGACGGCACGCCCAGGGTGAACTCCACTGATTCACCGGCAAGATCAGCGGGCCTGCTCGCAGGTGGAATAGTACACATACCCGCGCTGACGACCACGCTCATGATCTTTCGCCCTGGAGAAAGAGGACGACGATGGATTTCAGGCAGGCGACACGCGTCATGAGATGGTCCACACCGCTGGCGTTCGTCTGCGCGCTCGGCGCCGGCTGCACCAGCGTGATGGACGCGGGCCGCGCTCCGATCGAGGACAAGGGCACGCATGCCGAGGGCCTGAGCGACCCGTCGGTGTGCGACGGCTACAAGTACTGCGATTGCGGGCTCTGGGTCGCGACGGGCGATACCTGTCCGGAGCGGAGCTGCGATATGTGCCAGGAAGGGTTCGTCTACTGCGGCTGCTACGGCGGCTGCCTGGTCGCCGACATCATGTGCGATCCGCAGCCCGACGAGTGCGGAGAAGGCGTCTGCCGCGGTTCGCTCCGGGACTGCGGCGGAGGCATCATGGCGAACCCCGACACCTCATGCCCCGGGGGCCCGCTCGTCGGCGACGGGACGATCGAGAGCAACCCGGACAGCAATCCGGATGGCTCGGCCGAGGCGTTCCAGTACACCTCGACGGCCTCGGGTACGGCCTCGGTGCTCACGTTGTACGTCGACAACGCGAACACCGCCGTCAACATCGTCGTTGGCCTCTACACGGACAACGGCGGTCATCCGGGCACGCTGCTGACGCAAGGCACGATCCCGTACCTGTACCACAACCCCGGGTGGCACTCGGTGGACGTGGCGCCGGTGTCGATCGTCGCCGGCCAGCCGTACTGGATCGCGATCCTCGGCCCCGAAGGCGGCGGCGCCCCGAGGTTCCGCGATCGGGAAGAGGGCGCGTACACCTCGGAGAGCAGCGCCGAGTCGAACCTCTCGGCCTTGCCCGCGACGTGGACGACGGGACCGATCTGGTCGACATCGTCCGCATCGGCGTACGCGTCGCGCTGAGAACCAGGATCGGTGGGCCCATCTCCGTCGGGTCGCCCATCGTGGCGGCCCGTCAGAGGCCCCCGCTCAGGGCCCCGCGGATGGCCTGCTCGACGGGTGAATAGTCCCCGTGCTCGCGCTCGAGCCGCAGCGGCTCGGCCGGCAGCAGGGGCGGCTGGGCCAGGAAGCGCGGGCGGGTGCCTCGGTGCGGCTGCGCCGTGTGGACCAGGAACGGATGACACAGGTAGACCGTCCCCGCTTCGCCCGTCGCGAGCACCTCCGGTCGATGCGCCGTCTCCGCGAAGCCGTTCGCGGCGAGCTCCCGCAGCGTCAACCCCTGCTCGCCTGCGGGCGCGAGCTGCCTCGCGATGTCCAGATGCGACCCGGCGCGGATGCGGGTCGGCGCGTCGGATTCGCTGACATCCGAGAAGAGAAACAGCATGAGCAGCGCGCGGCCGCGCGACGCGACGTTCACGCGCCACGTCATGAAGTCGGGGTTCTCGGTGCCGAAGCTCGCGTCGACGTGCCAGCCCGCGTCGCCCGGGTCGTCGGGCGACGGAAAGCGGATGGGGAACGTGCCGAGCACGGTCTGCGGCTGCCAGCGACCGGGGCCGACCAGCTGGTCGAACGCGGCGCGGAGCACCGGCGTGCTCGCCGCCTCGGCGAACGGTCGCTGGCCGTACAGCCCGAGCCGGATCACGGGCTTCGTCCATGTCTTTGGCTCGAGCGGATCGAACCCGGTGTCACGCCACAGGATGGCGCGGCCCTCGTCGGCGAGGCTCCGGGGAAAGGCGGCATCGAGCCGCACGAATCCCTCGGTGATGAAGTGCTCGATCTGCGCGTGGCTCAGCTCGGTCATCATGGCGCGTGGGCCACCCTATCCAGCGCGCCGCAAGGGTGCAAGCCGCCGAGAGCGGCTCACGGGCAGATCGACGCGGCATAGAGCCCGTCCGCGTCGAAGCCGCCAAAGTCGAGGTTGGTGTAGGACCCGTACACCCTGGCCAGGACCCCGCCTGCGTCGATGCTCAGGATCTCGACCGTGCCCCCATCGAACGATCCGGTGACATGGTCGTAAGCATCGCAGAGCTCCGCTGAGCCCCATGAGACGGCGAAGGACGCGTCGATCGCCGGGTCGGTGAGGTCGATGATCCCGGGCTGCTGGAGCGACGGCGGGAGGCGCAGCGTCACGCGCGAGGTGCCGGTGCAATTGATGGGGGACAACGGATCTTCGCAGCTCGTGGCTGCGCTCCCGAGGGTCAGGTGGAGCGCGCCGGCATCCGGCGCTGCGACGGCGCCCGAGGTCGTGGAGCCGCGCGCGCCCGTGAACGCCAGCCCGGGCGAAGGCGGGCTCACGGGCGGCGCGGCGCTGCAATAGGCGGCGGTGTAGTCCCCGTCAATCTGTCCCCAGCCGAGAGATGGCTCCCCCCAGTCGAGCTTCACCGAGACGGAGCCCGGGTCGCTGCTCACGATCTCGAGCGTCTTTTCCCACTTCCCCGAGGCGCCCCACGTGCCGGGGCTGAAGCCGAAACCGCCACCGCAATCGGGCGTCACGACGCCGTGGTAGATGCGGATGCGATGGTCCCTGAGGTCGATCAATCCGGGTCGATTGAGCTCGGGCGGGATGAGGAGGATGACCTGCCAGAACGGGTGCGCGCCTCGAACACAGGGGGTCGGCCAATGGATCAGCGGCCGGCTGCACTCCTGGACGGATTCGCTAAAGAAAAGGACGAGCGAGTCGGGATGCGGCGCCGGGTACAGGAGATTCTCTGCCAGGCCCAGGCTCGATGTCGAGCGACCCTCCAGCGAGAGCATCCAGTCGCCGGCGCGCATCGCGAGGGCGTTGGGCGAGGGCGGCGGCTCCTCGGTCGGCTGAGGCTCGACGGGACCGAACACGATCGGGTCGCACCCGCCGCTCATCATCGCCAGCGCACCGACGGCCGTGATCCAACGCTTCATGGATTCCCTCCAGGCATGTTCCGGAGGTGAAGTCCTCGCCGGGGGCCGTCACGGCTCACCGGATCCGACGAAACTCGACGCCGGGCGGCGCGGCACCGCAGCGGGCTCCGCGACCGACGCTCGAGCAGCCCCGCGTCGCGGGCCCGGCGACGACCGGATCCTCCGGCGAAGGCTCCGGACCCGCCGCCGCCAGCCGGTGTGCCGCCGCTCGAGCCGGAATGCGCGCAGGGGCTCCCTCCCGCGGCTGGGCTACTCCCCCGTGCGCGCGTCGCCCAGGTAGTAGGCACGCTGCGCCGGATAGTAATCGGAGAAGTCCGGCAGCGGCTCGCCGAGCCGGGAGGCGACGAGCATGTCGAGGTAGTACTCCCATCCTGGCCCGGTGTCCCCGGCGAGCGCTGGATCGGTGAGGTGTTGAACGAAGGTGAGCTCGGTGGTCTCCCCCTTCGTCGTGAGCGAGAGCGCGAGCCGCCAGTCGCCGTAGTCATCCTTCATCGAGACCGCGAGGTGATGCGGCGGCTCGCATGCGTCGATCGAGACGTTGCACGACGGCGCCCCTTTCTCGAACGCCATCTGGAGGCGCACCGTCTTGCCGGGCCCCGCCTCCCCCTCCCACGGGCCGATCCAGCGCGCCGTGCACTCGGAGGCGGTGACGCTCTGCCAGACGTCCTCGATGGGAGCGCGGAAGCTGCGCTTGATCACGAGATCGGCGCCTGTCGCGGTGCCTCGGACGCGGCCGGTGGGTCGGGGGCTCATGCTGTCTCCTTCTTTCGTTTCGTGTCGTTGCGGGGCGGGTCGACGGTGGCCATGCGCCTCTGTCGGCGCACGCGGTGGACCTCGGTCTCGAGCGCGTCGAAGCGGCGGTGCCACGGGCTCTCCGCGCGCAGCTCGCGCAGGAACGCTTCGAGCTCATCGAGCGCACCGAGGACGATGCTGTACTCGCGCTCGCGGCCGCGCGAGACGTCGCGCACCAGGCCGGCTTCGCGCAGCACCCGCAGGTGCCGGCTGACGGCCGGGCGGCTGACCGAAAACGCGCTGGCGATGGTGCCCGCCGACGCGGTGCGGTCGCGCAGGATCCGCAGGATCTCCCGCCGGATCGGATCCGCCAGCGCCTGGGCAACCGCGTCCATCGGCGTGATGTGTAACCGACTCGTTACGCGTCGTCAATCGCGGCGGCGCGCGTCGATGCGGAACCGCGAAGAGGGCGAACGCGCGGTACGACGCGCTCGTCCCGTACCTCGGACTCGGATCCAGCCATCGCTCGACCGCGTGCTCCAGCAGGCGGGCTCGGCGCCCTGCTGCTGTCTCAAACCCAGGGGATGATCCGACGATGCTGGACGAGCTCGCCGTACACGCGCGGTGACTCGGCGGGCTGCGTGCAGACCCAGAGGACGTTCTTTGCGGCATCCGCCGGCGACTGCGCGGACGACATGTCGTCGAACCACGGGCGCGACGCATCGGTATCGACGAGCCCGGGGCAGAGCGCGGCGATGACGATCCCGCGCTGCGTCGCCTCGTCCTGGCGCTGGCGCGCGTAGACCTTCATCGAGGCGACCTGGGCGATCTTGGACGGGATGTTGATCCACGCCGGCCAGTGGTGGGCTTCTGCGTCGCCGCGCTCCACCAGCTCCACGTACTCGTCCATGACGCGCTCGATGTCCTCGAGAGAGCGCGCGGCGGGGTCGAAGTGGTGATGGAGCCGCGGATCCAGCTTGCTCAGGGAGCCGAAGGCGCTCGCGACGATGAGGAGCCGCCCGCCGTCGCGCAGCAGGGGCCCGAAGGCGCGGATCATCCGGTAGGTGCCGTGGTTGTTCGTGTCGATGAAGGTGCGGACCTGGGCTGCCTGCGGCCGATCCTTCGCGATGCGCGCTGCCGCGTTCGAGAGCACGATGTCGATCCCGCCGTGGCGGCGCGCCACCGTCTCGGCCAGGGCCTGGACGCTCGCGTCGTCGGTCACGTCGAGCCGGGCCAGCGACGGCTGCAGGCCTTGCGCGCGCAAGCTCGCGACGGCCGCCTCGCCGCGCTCCTGATCCCGCGCCGCCAGGTAGACGGTGCTGCCCGCCGGCAAGTCCTGGCATAGCCGGGCGACCATGGCGTAACCGAGGCCCTGGTTCGCGCCTGTGACAAGTGCGATCTTCGACATCGCTCCCTCCTCCTCCGTGCGTTCGTGAAGCAGACGAGGCGTCACTATTACCCAGCTTCGTCCGACGGGGTAGTCGACGGATGTCGAACGTCCTTGCCGCGCTCGCGTGGGCCCGCGATCCGCTTCCCTTCCGGCGGCGCCGCGCGGTACCCTGCGCGCGTGCGTGCCCTTGAAGTCCTGTGCGCCCTGCCGATCTTCGCGATCCTGGCCAGGTACGTGCAGGAGAAGCGCGGCACCGGCAGGATGGGTGAGATGCTCTTTGCCTGCCACGTCGCGGCCCTCGCCGTGGCGCTCGGCCTGGTCGCCGGCGCTGGATGGCTGGTGGGGCCGGCGTTCGTGTTCTCCGTGGGCGTCGGTATCCCCGCGTGGCTCATCGAGGTCGTCGCCACGCGCAAGGCCACGCTCCTCTCGGTCGCCGCGCACCTCGCGCCGCCCGCGGCGGCCGCGCTCCACCTCGCGCAGCGCGGCCTGCCGTCGGGCAGCGCGCTCGCTGCCTGGGCCATGTTCGTCGCGCTGCTGGCGCTGAGCTTCGTCGCGACCGACCCGGCGCTCAACGTGAACCTCGCCCACCGCCCGTCCAGAGAAATGGCGGTCTTCGCGCCCACGCCCTGGTCGGCGCGCCTGCTGATGGCAGGCGTCACGCTGGGCGCGCTGCTCGTCGCGGAGTGGGCCTCCGCGCGCGTCTTTCGCCAGGGCGTGGCCTCCGGGGATTGGGGGTGATCCGTGCGCTTCTGTGATCGAGGGGTCTACCACTTCGCGGGTCGCGTCCGCTGCCCCTTCGCCGGGCTCGGCACGCGCGGCGATCACGACGGCAATCGCCTCGCCCTCGACGATGATCGCTCCCGCGTCGACCTGGACACCGAGGCGCGGCGCATCGTTCTTTATAACGATCACGTTTACCCGGAGAAGACCGTGATCGGTGATGTCCTCCTCCTGGCGGAGGGCACCACGGCGAGCGGGCGGAAGAGCCCCTTCAGCGTGCACCTCAAGGTGCTCAAGAAGGGGCGCGCCTTCTCGTTCGATCTGCACCGGCACATGCGCGCGAGCGAGCCCCTCGTGGCGGCCGAGTTCGATCCCTTCGAGGTGATCGTGCAGGACGCGGTCACCCGCGTCGTCGCGCTCACGCCGGACAGGACGCGCGCGCTGTGCCTGCGCCCGTCGCTCGCCCTGCGCGTGGTGAAGGCGATCATGGCCACGCGGGATCTGCTGCAGGGCGTGGCGCAGGATCCGGCGCAGGTGGGCTATCGAATCGCGGATCTGTCGGTGGGCTTCGGGGCCCTCGGGGTCCATCACGGCGTGGCGCGGGCGCAGCTCGTGTCGCTCGACGCGGCGAACGCGCCGCTCATCCGCCGCGGGTCGGTGCCGGAGATGCTGCGCGAGGGGGCGTGGGAGCTGTCGCTCACCGCGCTGTCGAAGCGGTGGCTCGACGAGGTGATCGCCCGGGATCTGTTCCTGTTCGGGCTGGAAGGTGTGTCGATCTTGCGGCGGGTGCGCGAGCGCGGGCTCGAGGAGGGGGAGACCCTCTCGTTCCGGTTCGAGCGAGGCGGCGGCTGGGTGGTGCTGGGCGACGAGAAGGAGGAGCTACCCGGGGCGACGGACCTGGCGCGGTCGTATCTCGAGCTTCACCTGCTCGGCGGGCTTTTGGCCGAGCACGCGGAGCGGCTACAGCAGCCATGACGGCGGCGCGCGCGGCGGGTCCGGCGGTTTACCGGGTACGGGCGTGCTGCTAGGCTCTGGACCATGAGAAGCGACAGCCCTGGCGCGCCGACGCAGCCTGAGGCCAACGAGGTCCGTGGCTATCTGGTCCGGCAGCTCGACATCGCGTGGCAGCTCGCCAGCTATCACCTCGACGGGCTCTCCACCGAAGAGTGCTTGTGGCGCCCTGCTGACGCGGGGCTGCACGTCCATCAGACCGCGGGCGGCGCGTGGCGCGCCGACTGGCCTGATCACGAGGGATACGACCTCGGCCCGCCGAGCATCGCGTGGGTGACGTGGCATATCGGCTTCTGGTGGTCCATGGCGCTCGACCACGCGTTCGGCGACGGAGCGCTCTCCCGCGAGAGCGTGACGTGGCCCGGCGACGCCGACGGCGTGCGCGCGTGGCTCGGCGGCCTGCACGCACAGTGGCGCGCGGCGCTCGATCGGGTCACGGACGACGATCTGCGGTCGACGCAGCGCGCCCGGTGGCCGTTTCAGGATCGTCCGTTCGGTGACGTCGTGGCGTGGGTGAACATCGAGCTGACGAAGAACGCCGCCGAGATCGGCTACGCTCGCTTCCTCTACGCACGAAGGCCGCCTGGCTGACACGGCGGTGCGCTGGGTGGACGGCGCGAGGAGGTTGACCTCCATGTCGCTTTCACGCTTCCGCCCTGTGGAACGTAGGATCGAGACGAGGACCCTCTTGCCCGCACGTCGGGATCTCTGGTGAGGCGCATGATGTCGGTGATTCGGCTGGGGCTCGTCGGCGATCGCGATGACGGGGTGACCGCGCACCGGGCCATCCCGGCGGCGCTGCGACTTGCGGGAGAGGCGCTGGCCGTGCCGCTCTCGTTCGAGTGGGTGCCGACCGAGGAGGTGACCGACGCGTCGCGGGTGGCGGGCTACGACGCCCTCTGGTGCGTGCCAGCGAGCCCGTACCGGAGCATGGATGGGGCGCTGCGCGCGATCCGCTTCGCGCGCGAGCAGCGGCGGCCCTTTCTCGGCACCTGCGGCGGCTTCCAGCACGCGATCATCGAGTACGCGCGCCATGTGCTGGGCTGGTCGGACGCCGAGCACGCGGAGACGGCGCCGGAGGCGCAGCGCGCCGTGATCGCGCCGCTGGAGTGCTCGCTGGTGGAGGCCACCGGCGCCGTCCGGCTCCGCGCCGGCACCCGCATCGCGCAGGCCTACGGCTGCGCGGAGGCGACGGAAGGGTACCGCTGCCGCTATGGCCTGAACCCGGCGTTCCAGGCCGCGCTGGTCTCGGGCCCGCTGCGGGTCGGGGCGGAGGACGACGCCGGCGATGTGCGCGCCGTGGAGCTCGACGGACATCCGTTCTTCGTCGCCACGCTGTTCCAGCCGGAGCGCGCCGCGCTCGCCGGTCGCCTTCCGCCGCTGGTGGCTGAGCTCCTCCGGGCCTGCGCGGCGCGCGCTCGTTGAGGCCGGCCCGTCCCGGGTTGGAGTCGCCGTGGCTCGACCGAGGTTGGGCAACCTGAGCGTAAGCCGGCCAACCAACCACCCTCAACCCGGGTCGGCTCAACCTGGGTCGAATCTAACCAACCACCCTCAACCCGGGTCGGCTCAACCTGGGTCGGATCTCGCAATACCACGGTATAATTCCCATCGACGCGGAACGCCGTGTGACCGCGGCTTTCGTGTGCGTGTCGTGATCACTTCCAGGGCAGGAGGGAATTGTAGGTGCCGAGCTGTTTGGCACGTAGTTCGCAGAGCGGGTGCGCGCCGGCTCGCACCGCTGCCATCGGCTCCCTCGCTTCGAGACTCACCAACCACCCAACTTGCGGAAGTGCACAATGAACAAGAACCGTTCTTCTCGATGGCTGTGCGGCACCACGTGGATGGCGCTCGGCGTCGCGGCCCTCTTTGGATGCTCTGGTGGCGACGGCGGGGTTGATGAGGGCACGGGCGGCTCGGGGGCAGCCGGCAGCACCGTCAGCTCCGGCACCACCACCAGCGCCAGCACGACCGCCAGCAGCAGCGCGTCGGTCACCAGCGGCACCGGAGGCCCTGGAACGACCACCACCTCGACGGGCAGCTCGAGCGAAGGCGGCGGCGGGTCGGGTGGTTCGAACAGCGGGACCGGCGGAAGCGACGGAACGGGCGGCGCCCCCAGCAGCGAGAAGTTCGTCGGCAACATCACGACGAGCGGCGCCGTGCGCGACGGGTTCGCGAAGTACTGGAACCAGATCACGCCCGAGAACGAGGGCAAATGGGGCTCCGTCGAGAGGACCCAGGGCTCCAAGGACTGGAGCAAGCTCGACGCGATCTACAAGTACGCGAAGGACAACAACATCATCTTCAAGCACCACGTCTTCGTGTGGGGCAGCCAGCAGCCGGACTGGGTCGGGCGTCTCTCCGCGGATCAGCAGCGGAACGCCGTGCGCGACTGGATGAAGACGTTCTGTGAGCGCTACCCCGACACGAAGTACATCGACGTCGTCAACGAGCCGCCGCCCCACACCACCCCTTCCTACAAGAACGGCATCGGCGGCGACGGCGCCAGCGGCTGGGACTGGATCGTCAACTCCTTCAAGTGGGCTCGCGAGTTCTGCCCGGGCGCGGTCCTGATCTTCAACGACTACAACAACATCGAGTACGAGAACGACCACAACAACTTCATGAGGATCGCGAAGGCCGTGATCGACGCCGGCGCACCGGTCGACGCCCTCGGCGCGCAGGCCCACGACGCGTACAAGATCAGCACCCCCACCGTGAAGTCGTACATCGACAAGATGGCCGCGCTGGGCAAGCCCGTGTACATCACCGAGTACGACATCGGCATCGCGGACGACAACCGGCAGAAGCAGGTGATGGAGGAGCAGTTCA
The DNA here is from genome assembly GCF_051474675.1 of Sorangium sp. So ce406. Taxonomy (NCBI): domain Bacteria; kingdom Pseudomonadati; phylum Myxococcota; order Polyangiales; family Polyangiaceae; genus Sorangium; species Sorangium sp. So ce406. The sequence goes on from NZ_CP150340.1 coordinate 7,452,434, forward strand.
CGATGTTCTGGAATCACCCCTCCGTCCCCGGCATCACCCTCTGGGGTTATATCGTCGGCACCACGTGGCGGGACAACACCGGCATCCAGCACTCGAACGGGAACATGCGCCCGGCCATGCAGTGGCTGATGGAGTTCCTGGGCCGCAACTGACACCAGGCTGACGCGATGAGCGCGCGAGCTCCCTCGGTCGAGGGGGCTCGCGCGCTTTTGTACCCACGAGCTCGTGCTCGCTCACACCCCTCACCTCGCACCGGGCTGGCGTGAGTTCGGCAAGGTGACGGTGAACTCGCTCCCCCTCCCCCACTCGCTCTGCACGTCGATGGTGCCCCCGGCGACGTCGATGATCCGCTTCACGATGGCGAGACCCAGGCCCGTGCCGGTCTCTGGCTTCGTGGAGTAGAAGGAGTCGAAGATCCTCCCGAGGTTCTCTCGCCGGATGCCCACGCCGTTGTCCGTCACCTGGATGACGCAGGCCTCGCCCTCGGCCCTCGCCCTGATCTCGATCACGCCCGCGCCGCCGCGCGGATACCGCTCGAGGACGGCATCGCGCGCGTTGCTCAGGAGGTTCTGTACCACGGCGTAGCACTGCGTCGGGTCCGCGACGATGCTCAGGGATGCCGCGACGTCCTCGCGGATCGAGATGCTGGAGCCGTCGAGCGTCTGCCGGAGATCGACAAGCGCGCTCTCGATCAGCTCGCTCAGGTCGATCGGCTCCGCCGCGCCCTCGCCGTCCGTGACGCTGGACAGATCCACGATCTTCTTCGTGATGGCGAGCGCCCGGGTGGTCGCCTTGAACGCCAGCCGCAGCGCAGCGTCGAGCGCCTCCTGGTTCTCGAAGATGTGCTGGAGACGGTCCGTGATCCGATCCAGCTCCTCGTCGGCGAAGCGCAGGCTGAGCTCCTCGTGCAGCTTGCCGAGCTCCACCCCTGAATCGAAGGTGAGGCTCGGCCGCGACGCCGCCTCGTCCTGCCCGAGCGCCCTCGCGAGCGCCAGCCTCGCTCCTTCCAGCGCGCTCTGGATCTCGTGCGCGAAGCCGCACGCCATCCGCTTCTCGGCCGCCTCGCGCTCCCGGCGGAGGAGCTTGTCGAGCTCGACCTCGCCGGAGGTCGCCTGGGAGGCCTTCCCGATGGTCGCGAGCTCCAGGTCCTCGCCGGCCGCGACGCTCGGCCCCGGCGTCATCGTCCGCGCGGCCACGACGGCATCCGCGCCCCGCGGCGCGAGCTCTGCATACCTGTCCTTGAGCTGCGCCACCTTGGCCTCCGCGCCCCACCGCGCGTAGCCGTGGAGGGCGTCGGCCATGTACGCGCGCGCGATCCTCTTTCTGCCCCTCGCCAGGTGGAACCTGGCGGCGAGCTCGTTTGCCAGCGCCTCGTGGTGCAGGAACTCGCTCTCGTGGGCCGCCGCGATCGCCTTCTCGTAGAGATCCATCGCCGCCGCGCCGTCGCCCGAGACGCGCGCGCGCTCGGCGGAGACCAGGAGGAGCTTGTGGCGGAAGTTCTCGGGGCAGCTGTCCGCCCACACCGCGATGTCCGCCTCGTGGCGCTCGATCTCCCGCGCGTAGCGCGCCTGGTCCACGGCCGGCGCGGTCGGGTACAGCGCCAGCATGATCAGGCACGCGTAGAACGGCACCTCGGTCGACATCCACATGTTCGCCAGGTACGGTCGCAGCGGCTCCGCCAGGGCGATGAGGGAGAGGGCGCGCTCGTGATCCCCGTAGAGGAACGCGAGCTGAGCCCTCTGGATGTGATAGAACGCCGCCATGAACTCGTGGTTCGGCGCGCCGATCACCGCGTCGAACTCCGCCTCGTCGAAGACTCCATCGCTCAGGGTGTGGTGCCCCTGCGTGCAGCCCCGCAGGTTCGCGATCATCTGCCGGGACGAGGACACGATGAGGTTGGACATGACGTCCCTGGTGCGCTGAAGGAACGGGAGGCACCGCTCGATCTCCTCGGCGATCGCGGTGAGCTCGACGCCGTGGCTCAGCCGGTTCGTGACCCCGTGGAAGAGGGAGTAGCTGGCGAACTGGAAGTCCCCCGCCTCGATGCCGTCCCGGTGCGCCTGCGAGAGGTACGAGAACGACAGGCGGAGCGGCTCCCGGTAGGGAGAGACGAAGATCGCGAAGCTCGACTTCACCTTGGAGGAGACCACGGCGCCGCTCATCTTCTCGTTGAGATCCATCGCGAGCCTGCCGAACTCGTACGCTTCTCCGTAGCGACCCAGCTCGATCAGGACGATCGCGTAGATCAGGTAGCCCCAGGCGGAGACCTCCGAGTGGCCGTGCTTCAGCGAGATGTTGGCGTGCTTGACGCACACGAGCGCGTGGAGGGCGGGGTTCGCGCCGAGGATGGCCGCGCTCACGTTCGTCAGGATCGTCAGCGCGGCCTTGTGCCGGGGGTCGGTCAGCTCCGGGGCGTCGAACAGGTCCGTGATCCGGCGGCCCGCCAGGTTGATCGGCACCTCCGCGAGCTCCGCCTCGAGGGCCGCCTTGATGCGATCGTCCCCTGCGGGCAGCTCGATCCCGAGCAGCGCCAGGGCCGTCCGCGCGCAGCGCACGGACTCGTCGAACCGCGCGACGGCGTTGAAGAGCAAGAGGCGCTGGGCGTGGACGTGCGCGCGATCGAGGTGGGTCCTGGCGCTGGCCAGGATGAAGTTGAACAGCGACTCGGCCTGCGCGAAGCGGCCGCTCAGGAACTCGCAGCCGGCGCGCTCGAGGTGGAGCGCGAACGTGAGCTCGTAGGCCTGGTCCCAGCCCTCCTCGCCGAGGAGCGACGCCCCGGCCGCTAGGTAGCCCGCCGCGACGTCGTGGGCCGCCGACGCCTTCGCCTTCGTGCCGGCGGCGAGGTTCAAGCGCGCGAGGATCGTCCGCTCGGCCGGCGAGGTGATCCGCGAGGCGCCGAGGTTCAGGTGGTTCACCGTGTCGAACAGGCTCTCGTCTCGATCGCCGAGCTCCCGCTGCGCGAGCATCAGGCGCCCGATCCGCAGGTGGAGATCTTGCTTGAGATCTTCCTCGATCAGCGAGTAGGCGGCCTGCTGCACGCGATCGTGCAGGAACCTGTACGAGACATCGATGTCCACGGGGGCGAGCCCGCCCTCGCCGCTCGGATCGGGCGTGACGTGGACGAACCGGTACTCGGTGTCCAGGGGAAGGACGATGTTCTCCCGGAGCGCCTCCCAGAGGTCGGCGGCCGTCTCGGCGGGCGGCCGCTCGTCGATCATCGAGAGCGTCCCCAGGTCGAACCGGTGGCCGATGCACGCGGCGAGCGTGAGAATCCGCTGCGTGCGCGGCGTGAGCCGACGGAGCTTCCTCGCCATGAACTCGACCACGTTGTCCGTGATCCCCGCCCTCCGGATGCCCTCGAGATCCCAGCAGAACGCGCCGGAGGACGCGTCGAAGGTGAGCAGGTGGTCCTTGTAGAGCGAGGCGAGGAACTGATTGATGAAGAAGGGGTTCCCCTGGGTCTTGTCGAGGACGAGCTTCGCCAGCGGGGCGGAGCTCTCCTGGTCGCAGCCGAGGGCGTCGGCGACGAGCTGATTGATGTCCGACAGGCGCAGCGGATCGAGGTTGACCTCGACGACGCTCGTCCCCGCCTCCCGGAGCTCTGCCCGGGCCGCCGAGAGCGGGTGGCCGGCGTCCACCTCGTCGTCCCGGTAGGCGCCGATCACGAGCAGGTAGCCGCGCTCCGGATCCGACAGGAGCAGCGTGAGGAGCCTGAGCGAGGCGAGATCGGCCCACTGCAGGTCGTCGAGGAAGAGGACCAGCGGATGGTCGGCCGTGGCGAAGACGCGGAGGAACCGCTGGAAGACCAGGTCGAGTCGATTCTGGGACTCGCTCGCCCCGAGCTCGGGCACGAGCGGCTGGGGACCGACGATGAGCTCCAGCTCCGGCATCAGCTCGACGAGGACCCGCGCGCTCTGGCCGAGGGCTGTCGCGAGCTTGCGCCGGAGCCGGGTGAGCGGCTCCGTGCGCTCGGCGAGCAGGTGCCGGATGAGATCCCGGAACGCCTGCGCCAGCGAGGCGTACGGGATGCTCCGGTTGAACTGGTCGAACTTGCCCGCGATGAAGCGCGCTCGCCGGTCCGCGATCACCTTGTGCAGCTCGCTCACGACCGCCGATTTGCCGATGCCGGCGTGGCCGGAGATCAGCGCGAGCTCGGCGGTGCCCCGGCTCGCGCGCTCCCAGGCGGCGCGGAGCGCCGCGATCTCCCCGTCGCGTCCATAGAGCTTCTGCGGGATGAGCAGCCCGTGGCCGCGGTCGTACCGGCCGAGCGGGAAGGGCTTGATGTGGCCGGTGGCCTCGAGCTGCTCCAGGCACTCACGCAGATCGGCCCTGAGGCCGTGCGCGCTCTGGTACCGATCCTCCGCCGCCTTGGACAGGAGCTTCATCACGATGTTCGAGACCGCCTCGGGGACCCCGGGCGACCGCATGTGCGGCGGCGTCGGCTGCCTGGCGATGTGGCTGTGCAAGAGCTCCAGCGGGTCGGTCGCCCGGAAAGGCGGCGCGCCCGTCAGCATCTCGTAGAGGGTAACCCCGAGGGAATACAGGTCGGTGCGGTGATCGAGGGCTCGATTCATCCGCCCGGTCTGCTCCGGTGACATGTAGGCCAGGGTCCCTTCCAGCGAGTCGGGGCTGCTGGCCCGCTGGATCTCCTGGGAGAGGCGCGTGGCGATGCCGAAGTCGATCAGCTTCACCTGGCGCGTGTCCATGCGGACGAGGATGTTGTGCGGCTTGATGTCCTTGTGAATGATGTGGCGCCGGTGGATCGCGTCCACGGCGTCCGCGATGGAATCGGCGATCTGGAGCGAGGTCTTCAGGCCGAGCGACTGCGCCTGCTGGAGGACGTCGCTCAGCGGCTGTTCCTCGAGGCTCTCGGTGACGAGCGCGAGGCTCGCGCCCACCCGCTCCAGGCCGTACGCCTTCACCACGCTGGCGAGGTCGAGGTCCCTGGTGATCTCGTAGTCGTGCCGGAGCTTGGCGATCTGCCGGGACGTCGGGTATTCGCTCCTGAAGACCTTGATCGCGACGGACGCCCGGTCCACGTTCCGGTACCCACGATAGATGACGGTCTCGACGTCGCTCTGGATCTCGCCCGTGATCGTGTAATGGGTAAGGCTGATCATCGTCCTCTCCACCACACCATCGCGACAGCGGGTCTCTCCGTGGAGGCCGCTCGCAGAGGGTGGGTGGTGGGTCGCCGTCGCTCGATCGCTGGACAGCGTCGCAAGAGAGAGCAGGCCGTGGGGAGCCGATGGCGCTCGGGTGCAGCGGCCAGAGCCCCGCCAGACACCGTCCGGGATCGCCCGATATACCCTCTGAGTCCGATCGCGCGCATGCCGCGGATTGACCGCGGAATCGCTTCCCTGCCCATCTTTGTTGCATAACACCCTTGCGGCATCCGGGTAAATGGACTCGGGGCAGGACTGTAATGCAACCAACGCCAACTCCGGAGGAGTCGGGGCGAGTCGAAGGAGCGCACCGTGACATCGTGCAGATTTGGCCCCTGTCGCCCTGGGGCGGCCGGTCATGCACGGTTGGCAGCTCGCGCGCGTGCGCGCAGGACGAGCTGCGGCGCGCCCGCGCTCGCGAGCCATGCGGCGCGCGCTGCGCCTCGGCGAGCACGCATCCCACATCCGCGGCGGACCGGGGCACATGAAGGGGCGACACGTCGTGCGTGCACCCGTGCACCCGTGCACCGTGCGGCGCGCGCGCCGTGGCGCCGGCAGCATGCGTCGATAAATGCGGCGGAGCTGCGCCTTGCGACGCTGTCGTGCGAGCGTGCAGGTACGGTTGCGCGAGAGATCCCGGGCGTTCGCCATTCAAAGGTCCGCGCGTTCGAGATACGCTGCGGACATGTCCCGGCCTCCCACGTCAGGTCGTCCTCCCACGGGCACAGGAACCGGTCTGGGACGCGGGGGCGACACGAAGATCACCGGCGTGCTGCTGCCGCCCTCGTCGCGTCGAGCGCCCGATCCGCCGGCGCCGGTCGGCGCGCGCGAGGCCGTCACGCTCGCCCCGCCGGCGCCGGTCGGCGCGCGCGAGGCCGTCACGCTCGCCCCGCCGGCGCCGCAGCCGCGCCCTGCCGCTCCGCGCGGACCCGGACGCGACAAAGGCCGCGCCCCGCTCGCGCGAGGCCGCGTCGTCGCCGGGCGGTACAGGCTCGTGCACCCGCTCGGCCAGGGCGCGATGGGCGAGGTGTGGCGCGCGCACGACAGCGTCCGGCGGTTCGACGTCGCGCTCAAGTTCCTCGTGCTGCCTCGCCAGGACCCTGCCATCGACATGATGGAGCGCTTCCGGTTCGAGGCGCAGGTCGCGGCGCAGATCGGGCGGAAGACGGACCTCATCGTCACGGTGCACGACGCCGGCGAGGATCCCGAGGCGGGCCCGTACCTCGTGATGGAGTACGTGCGCGGCCGATCGCTCCGGCAGTTCATCCAGGAGCGAGGGCGGGTGCCGGCGGGTGAACTCGGCGCGCTCCTCTGCCAGATCGGAGAGGCGCTCTCGGTCGCGCATGGACTCGGCATCGTGCACCGGGACATCAAGCCGTCGAACATCCTGCTCCGCGAGGGGCGCGACGGACGCCTGCGCGCGAAGGTCGCGGACTTCGGCATCGCCAAGTGGATTCGCCAGGATCTACCGGCCGACTTCCCGCGCCAGACCGCGGAGGGCGTGGTGCTGGGCACGCCGGCGTACCTCAGCCCGGAGCACACGTGCACCGGGCACGCGGATCCGCAGCTCGACATGTGGGCCCTCGCGGTGGTCGCGCACGTGGCGCTCACGGGGCAGCAGCCGTTCGCGGGCCGCACGATCGCCGACGTGCTCGCCTCCATCCTCGCCAGCGATCGGCCGCCGCTGTCGACGCTGTGCCCGGGAGCGCCGCCGGAGCTGGAGGCCTGGTTCACGCGGGCCTTCGCCCTGGATCCGGGGGAGCGATTCCCGTCGATCGGGCCGATGATCGCGGCGTTCGTGGCCGCGGCCGGGGTGCCGGAGGCGCCGGCCGAGCGGGCGCCCGCCGCGCCGGCGCGCCGGACCGGGCTGCACCTCGCGGCGGCGGGCCTCATGATGGCGCTCGGGATGGGGCTGGCGCTCGTCACGGCGCTGCCCTGGAAGCGGTCGGAGGGCAGCACGGCCGCGCTGCTGGCGGTCAGCGACGGGGTGCTCGCCGCCGCGCGCCGCGCCCCTGGGGCTCAGACGCCCAGGGCGCCCCAGGCGGCCGCGTGCTCGACCGGCGCGCCGGGCGGGACGGGGACGGCGCAGGCGCAGGCTGCGGCGCCGCTGGCGGCTGCGGCGCCGCTGGCGGCTGCGGCGCCGCTGGCGGCTGCGGCGCCGCTGGCGGCTGCTGCGCCGCTGGCGGCTGCGCCGCTGGCGGCCGCGCCGAGGCCTGCCGCGGTGCGGCCCGCCGCGGCGCGGCCGGCGCGCGCGACCGAGGCGCCGCGGAGCACGGGCGGAGCCCCGTCGCGGCAACGCGCGAACGATGCGGGCGTGCGGAAGAGCGCGATCTTCTGAGCGGAGAAGCCCCGGCGTGGATCACGCCGACCTGCGCGGGGTTGGCTCTGGCCTGGCTGGGAGGCAGGCAGCGGTGCCGCTGCCCGGGCCCGATCACGGCGTCATCCAGTTGCGTGAGACGCACAGCATGGCCAGCAGCTTGACCGTATCGCCGTAATAGTCCTCGACGGGAGCGGCGGCGACGATGTGGCTCCACAGGCTGTCCAGCCACGCCTGACCACCGGAATCCGCGGTGGCCGCGACCGCGAACGGCGCGATGAACACCATGTCGCTGTAGGACTCGATCGCGCGGCCGTCGAGGTAGTAGCCGGCGCGGATGCTGCTCGGGTTGCCCCGGGTCTTGCCGCGGATCCAGCGGCTGATCCTGCCGACCGCCTCGCGCGAGCGCGCGTCGCCGCTGATCGCCGCGTCGATGCCGAGGCGCCACGGCACGCGGGCCGCGTTCCAGGAATACCGGCCGTCGTGCGGCGCCTCGAGGAAGTTGGCCGCGGCGGGGCGAGGCGTCGTGTGCGTGTTGATGACGAAATCGGGCAGCAGGCCGGTCGCGCTGGCGTGGCTGTTCTGCATCGTCTCGATCAAGGTCTGGTGGGAGCTCAACACCCGCGACCAGTCGGTGCCGGCGCGGCCGATGAAGCTGCGGAAGTGGCCGAGCATCCAGTCGGAGCTGCGCGTGGCGTAATAATACGTGGGATCGTCCGGCCACTTCGCCCAGTCACCCAGGTTGACGAGCTTCGTGGTCGGGTTGACGTTGCTCGCCGCGATCGCGTTGAGCACGCGGGTCGCCTCGGAGGCGTAGTCGATCGCGCCGCCGGAGCCCCACTGCTCGTGCGCGAGCAGCAGCGCGTAGGCGATGTCGAGGTCGCCGTCCGTGGCCGAGTCGTGATCGAGGATGTCGCGGCAACTGGCGTCCTGCGCCCACGCCATCAGGTCGGGGTTGTTCTGGCTGGGGTGGCGGCGGTTGTAGCGGTGCAGGCCGTCGAAGATCGCCTGGGCCTGCGCGTCTTGCCCGGCCATCATCACGGCGATGAGCATGCCGTAGCCCTGGCCCTCGGACACGACGTGAGCGCCGTCGCCCGTGCTGGCCCGGATGCGGACTTCGTCCGGCTGACAACCGGCCTCCACGTAGCGGCTCTTCCACTGCCAGTAGAAGCTCGCCGTCGCGCTGTCGGCCGCGGCCTGGCCGGCTGATACGCGCAAGGTCGACGCGTGGTAGGCCTCATGGTGGCTGCCGAACGGATGCGTCTGGGCTTGTGCGCTGCCGGCAGCGCCGAGCAAGGCCAGCGTCAGCCCTTGCAGCACCCGCTTCAGCGGTCCGGTTCGCCTCGACGATGCGGCCGATGAGGAAGAAAGGGACATGGAAGCAACCTCCAGGTTGGTGACGCGTTGATCGAGAGAGCGACATCAGGAGAGGCGCGTGCCCTGGCCACCTCCTGCGCCTTGAATGAGGCGAGGCTCGCCGATCCTTCGCGAAATCGTCACCGGGGGAGCGTGATCGTACTTCCCTGCGTCACCACGTCTCCCGCTGCTGGTTGGTGTCGCTGCTGCAAGAGTACAGCTTCACGACCGCCCCGTCGGCGGTCGAGCTGCTGACAACGTCCAGGCACTTGCCGCTGTGTCGCGCGACGACGCGGTGATAGCCATCGCGCACACCATCCATCAACCGGGCAGCTCCCGGTAGAACACCGTGGTGCTGCACAGCCCGCCTCGCGGCCAGAGCGCATAGCCGGGGATCACGCCGCAGCGCTGCCATCCCAGGCGGGTGTACAGACGCTCTGCGTCGCTCCCGGTGACGGTGTCCAGCACCAGCAGCGTCCTGCCCGCCTCGCGCGCCGCCGCTTCGGCGGCGCGCACGAGCGCCTCACCCAGGCCGCGGCGGCGCGCGCTGCGGTGCACCTGCAGCTTGGCCACGTCGGCGCGGTGCGGCTGGTTGTCGGGCATGGTCAACACGACCTGTACCGTGCCCACGATGCTGCCCGACTCCGTGTCTTCGGCCACCAGCACGAGGCGCTCGCCGCGCTCGGCGCTGGCCAGCGTGCTCTGCCAGAAGGCGAGCGCCCTGGCGCGCGGCAGCGGGTGCATGAAGCCGACCGACGCGCCGCTCTCCACGCAGTCCAGCAGCACGTCAGCGAGCGCCTCGGCCACCGCCGGGTCGGAGGTGGCGCGGCGGATGCGGAACGTGTCGGCCATGTGAACCCCTCTCGCGTGGCGAACTCCATGGCACTTACTTCGTGCACGCTGGCGCGGCAAGACGCGTTCCCGACCGGTTGGCCTGCCATGCTGCGACTCCGGTCCTTCGCGTCGCGCCGCCCCGGGCCGACCCCCATCGATGGGTCCGTCGAGCATTGGCCCGTCGACCGCCACGAAGGGGTCCCGATTGATCGAGCAAACCCGTCGTGCCAGATCGTCGGCGATGGCCGTCGCGGGTGACAGGTCGACAGAGATGAAGCAAGACGAGCCGCTCGAACGCGCTCCACGTCCTACAAGAGTGCGCGGCACACCATTTGCCGCTCCCGTGCTGTGACGGTTGCTCGCCGCCTCGCTCTCTGCCTCGGGCTGATCGTGGTCGTCGCGGTGCTCGCGCGTGTCGCGTGGGTGGCGCGACGATCGGGTGCTCCGAGCACCTCTGGCCGACATCGGTCGATCCCGTCGGCGGCCCCCTCGGGCGCGTCGGCGCCCGAGCGAGCAGCCTTTCGCGCGAGCCAGCACAACGCCACACCCGCGCCGATTCAGCCGGCGCCCGGCGGGGCTCCCCTCGCGCGGTCAGCGGCTCCCCTCCAGCCGCCAGCGCTGACGGCGCTGGGGCCGGAAGGCCAGAGCTCGCCGGAGCCCCCGTTCTCACCCGTCCAGCAGGGGACGGCCGACCTCCAGCGCGCCGAGGTCCCCGCGACGTCAGACACCGCCCCCCGCCGCGGGCGCCGCGCGGATCAGTCCTCGTTCCGGCGGAGGTTGCAGCCCGGGCTGTGCACGGACCCCGGCGAGGCATCCCGGGCGAGAGAGACGCTGATCTCGCGTTTCGACCAGGAAGACTGGGGCGGCGCCGGGCGGGTGTATGTCGACCCCAGGCTGCCGGAGGGCACGCACCTGCCCCTCCTGCATCACCTCGACCAGGCGGAGCGCGAGGTGTTCGTGCAGTTGAACCTCGAAGCCCAGCGTCCGGACGTCTTCGCGTACTTCGACGCGGAGCTGCTCGTGGCTGCCGCGTGCACCAACCGCGACGTGGTCGCCTACTACGACGGCGCGATGCACGTGGTCATGACGCACGCTGATGTACAGACCAGCGTTCTGCACGAGTACACGCACCACGTGCTGATGAGCCACGGAATGCTGGGGCCGACCTGGGTGCAAGAGGGAATCGCCATGCACGTCGCGCGCGAAGCGTGGTGGCTCGAACCGAACTGGCTCGGTCGGATACGGGAAGACCCCATGCCGCTGGAGGTGATGGAGCGGGCGATCCCGTACACGCTCCGCTCGGAGGACGCGGTCCTGTTCTATGTGCAAGCGGCCAGCATGGTGGAGTGCCTCGTGCGCGGCGAGCGCGCGAGGTTGCGGGGGCTCATGGCTGCCATGGGCGCGGCCGGAGAAGCAGCGCAGGGCGAGCCGTCCGACGATCCGTCGCAGCTCCTCGAGCCCGCCGCCTGGCAAGGCTGCATCGACGGGCTGATGCGGCGCGCGGGCGCTCCGCGATAGCCGCGGCCCGACGCCCGCCAAGGAACGTGCGGCTGCGCGCGCCCGCGCGCCGGGCTACGGCGCGTACTTCGCCACGACGAAGTCCATGTTGCCGAGCGGGGTGAGGAGCCCGCCGCCGTACTCCACCGCCCAGGCGGTGTCGAACGCGACGCCGCTGAAGAAGACGTTCCCCGCCGGGTCCACGGCGAGGCCCCGCTCGTCCTCGGCGCCGGACAGGAGCGAGTAGGTCTGGAAGGCGTGCCCCCGGCTCCACAGGAGCGAGCCCGCCGGGTCCAGCCTGGCCAGGAAGCGGCTCATGGCGAACTCCGAGAACGAGGTCATCAGCCCGCCGCCGAGGTCCACCGCGCCCCGGTAATGCCCGAGCAGCACGATGTTGCCCGCGCCGTCGAGCGCGAGCGCGCTGGCGTCCTGCTGCGACGCGTTCCCGAGCGCCTTGCCCCAGAGGACGCCGCCGCTCCCCGCGTCGAGCTTCGCGACGAGGGCGTCCGTGCTCCCCGCGCTCGTCAGCGTCGTGCCCCCGCCGAGGCCCACCTGCCCGCCGAACCACCCCGCCACGACGAGGCCGCCCGCCCCGTCGAGCGCCGCGCCCGTCACCTGGTCGTCCTCGGGCCCGCCGATCGCCCGGCCCCAGACGGTCGCGCCGCTGCTCGACGCCAGCCGGACCACGAACCCGTCGTCCCCGCCCGCGCCGCTCACCGGCCCGCCGCCGAGGTCGACCCAGCCCTGCGTCCACCCCGCGAGCACCACGTCGCCCGATGCATCCGCCGCGAGATCCTTCGGCCACATCACGTGCTCCACGTCGAACCCCCGGCTCCAGAGCGGGACGCCGCCGGCGTCGAGCCGCAGCACGAACGTCTTCGTGATGTCGCTGGTCGGCAGCGGACCGAGGCCGAAATCCAGCGGGCCATAGTAGCGCCCCGCCACCGTGATCTCGCCCCCGGGGCCGACCGCGATCGCCTCCGGCTGCTGCGTGCCCGCGGCGCCGTACCGCTGGCTCCAGAGCGTCGTGCCGTTCGCGTCGAGCCGCAGCACGAACACGTCCGCCCCGCCCGCGCTGACCAGCGGGCCGGCCCCGAAGTCCACGGTGTTCCAGAACGACCCCGTGACGATCACGTCGCCCGACGCGTCCGTGGCGATGCCGAAGCCGAGGTCCGGGCCGTCGCTGCCGAAGCTGCGCGCCCAGAGGGGGTTGCCGGCCGGGTCGAGCTTGATCACGAACGCATCCACCCCGCGCCCGCCCACAAGCGTCTGCGACCCGACGGGCAGCGACCGGCTGAAGCTCCCGGTGAGCAGCAGGTTCCCCGCGGCGTCCGTCGCGATGTCGTAGACGAGCCGGTTGCCGGCCTGCGCGACAGCGTCGCCGAAGAGCTTGCTCCAGAGGTGACCCGGCAGGCACCCCACCGCCCCGTTGCAATCGACGTCCGTGGTCGAGGTGCACGCCTCGCTCTCGGGCCTCACCTCGCCGCTGCAAGGCCCCCACGCCGTGCCGGTCAGGTTGCACGCGCGCTGGCCCTCCTGGCACGCGCCGACCGCCCGCGTGACCTCGGGCCCGCCGTAGCAGGCCTCCGTCGCCCCCGGCGCGCAGATCGGCTCGCAGATCAGCGCCACGTGCGCGCTCCACACGCTCAGCGCCGCGGCGCCCCCGGCGAGATCGCTCTCCAGGTACACGCCCGACCGACCGCACGGGTCCGTCGACTGCGGCCTGGCGTTCGGCGACGCCGCCGCGAGCGGCTTCACCAGCTCGCCCTGCGCGCGCAGCGCGGAGAGCTCCGCCGCGTCGAGCTCCTCGAACACCGTCGGGTCCCCGGTCAGGAGCAGCCGCCCGTCGGCCGTGGCGAGCGGCTCCGCCGCGCGCCGCTCGATCGCCTCGATCTCGGCCGCGAGCGACGCCTCCGCGCCCGCCGCCGAGACGAGCACGATGCGGTCGGCGTCGAGCGCCGGGTCGAGCGCCACGTGGTAGGCGACCCGGGCCGCGCCGAGGTCGAGGCGCAGCCGCTCCCCCGGCGGCAAGGCGCCCACGTCGGCCTGCGTGACGCGCACGTGGCGGACCGACAGCGCGGCCCCGGCCGGCGCGTCGCCCGCGGCGGTGCAGCCCGCCGCGCTCGAGACGGCGATGGCCGACGCGGCGACAGGGATCCAGCGTGAGAAGGCGACAGAGCGTTGCTGGTGCAAGGGCGTCCTCCTGAGAGCGCAGGTTGCGACCCGCCGCCCGACCGATCTGCGGCGAGCGATGGTGGCGCTCGAAACCTGACAGAGTACCGCCCCGCGCCGCCGCCTCGCGAGCGAAATCACCGGCAGACGCCGCGTTCTCCCCGCGCCGTGAAGGTCGTCGCGGTCGTCACACGCGTCACACGCGTCACCCTCGTCGCTCGCCGAGGACTCACGTGGGCTCGTGTCGCACCGCGGTCCGCGCTCGCGCTCGCGAGATTCAGGCGAGGCGCGCCGCGAGGAGCGGGATGTCGTCTTCCAGCGTGTTCGTGGTCCGGTAGGGCTGCCAGCCGAGCTCGCTGCGCGCGCGCTCGTTCGACATCCGGTTGTCGAGCGCGAGCAGCATGGCGAAGAACGGCCCCCAGAGCGCCGCCGCCTGCTCGCGCGAGGCGCTCGCGACAGGCACGTTCAGGGCGCGGCCCGTCCATCGGGCCACGTCGCCCGTCGCCACGTTCGCGCCGGCCCCGTTGTAGATCCGCCCCGGCGGCGCCTTCTCCAGCGCGAGCACGTACAGCTCTGCCAGATCGTCGACGTGCACGCTGGTGACCTGGTTCTCGCCCTGGCCGATGTGGTGGGCGGCGCCCTGCTGGCGCGCGGCCGCCACGAGCCTCGGCGCGACGGCGTGGGGCGCGTCGCTGTGGGTGAGGATCGCGGGGCGGACGACCGCGCTCCGGATCCCGCGCTGCGCCGCGGCCAGGTAATCGCCCTCGACCTCGCGCCGCACCGCCGCCCCGTGGCCGGGCTCCGACGGGTGATCCTCGTCCACCGGGGCGGGCCCCGTGTTGCCCACCACGCCGGTGGCGGTCGTGCCGATGAGGCATTTGCCCGTCCCGGCCAGCGCGTCGGCGAGGGCCTGCGCCACGCGTCGCTCCTGCGCCACCGCCGCCCGGAGATCGCCCCCGCGCATCTCGAAGGCGAGGTGCACGGCCGCGTCCGCCGACCGCGCCGCCTCGGAGAGGACGTCCACGTCGTCGAGCGACGCGCGGAGCGGCTCCGCGGGCACGCCCATGTCGCGCAGGCGCCCCGCGCTCGCCTCGTCGCGCACCGCCGCGAGGACCGCGTGTCCCTTCGCGTGGAGCCGCCGCGCGACCCGTGACCCGATATACCCCGTCGCGCCGGTGATCAGTATTCGCATTCGCACGTTCCTTTCCCCCGTGAGCCCCTCGCCCCACGCGCCCCAAAGATCAAGGCTCCCCACACAGAAGTCGAGTGAATAGGATGTATACAGATCATGAATGGAAGTTATGATAAGAACCTCGACCTCAACCTCCTCCGGCTCTTCGTGATCGTGGCCGAGGCGGGCAGCGTCACGGAGGCGGCGCGCCGCCTCTACCTCACCCAGCCCGCGGTGAGCGCGGCGCTCCGGCGGCTCGCGTCGGCGGTGGGGGCGCCGCTCTTCGTCCGCGCGGGGCGCGGCCTCGCGCTGACCGCGCGCGGGCAGCGGCTGCTCGCGTCGGCGCGGCCGCACCTCGAGGCGCTCGTCGAGGCCGCGCTCTCCCCGGCGGCGTTCGACGCGGCGACGAGCGAGCGCACGGTGCGGCTCGGCCTCTCCGACGCGACCGAGGCGTGGCTCCTCCCGTCGCTCCTCCGCGCGCTCGCCGAGCAGGCGCCGCGCCTGCGGCTCGTCGTGATCCCGGTGCAGTTCCGCACCGTCGGCGACGCGCTGGGCTCCTCGGCGGTGGACCTCGCGGTGACCGTGGCGGGCGAGCTGCCGGCCGGCGCGCGGCGGCGCGCGCTGTTCACGGGGAGCTTCGTGTGCCTCTTCGATCCGCGCCACGCCCGGGTGGGCAAGCCGCTGACGCTGGCGCGCTACCTCGCGCACGAGCACGTCATCGTCTCGTACAACGGCGATCTGCGCGGCGTCATGGAGGACCGCCTCGGCGTGCAGCGGCGGGTGCGGGTGTCGGTGCCGAGCTTTCACAGCATCGGCGCCGTCGTGGAGGGCAGCGCCCTGCTCGCCACGGTGCCTCGGATCGTCGCGCGCGAGATCACGTCGCTGCGCCCCCGCCTCCGCATCGCGGCGCTGCCGGTCGCCCCGGAGGGCGCGCCGCTCGAGCTGCTCTGGCGGAGCGCGGTCGAGGACGATGAGGCCATCCGCTTCGTGCGCGACCAGGTGACGCGCGTGGCGAAGGCGCTGGAGCGCCCGGCGCGCCGCCGCAGCGCGCCGGCTTCCACGTGAGCTCCTCTCGGAGCCTCCGCGCGCGTCTCTCCATCAAGTAGCCACACAAATTGTGACTACCACTAGAAAGGCCAAATACGTTCAAGACATCATGCAGCGCGCCAATTCAACATATGTCTCCGGTGCCATGAATCCGTCCATCTCGGGCCTTGCGGACTCATCCACGATGGCTGATAAAAGAAGTCTGGCCGGGGGGAGACTGGCTTGACCGCATGGTGTTCTCGCTCCCCTGCATCGACGTCGCGAACTGGAAATCGTTCGAGCTCCTCCAGCTCGTCCTCGACACCATCCCGGATCCCGTCTTCGTCAAGGATCGGCAACACCGCTGGATCGCTTGCAACCCTGGCTTCTGCAGGTTGATCGGGCAGCGCTACGACGATTTGATCGGCCGCAGTGATCCGGATTACTGGCCCAAGGCACAGGCCGACATCTTCTGGAGCTTCGACGATCTGGTCTTCAACTCCGGCGAGCCGATCGAGAACGAGGAGGTCGCCACGGGCTCGGACGGGGTGACGCGCACGATCTGGACCCGCAAGTTCCCGATGAAGAACGCGCAGGGCGAGGTGGTCGGCCTCTGCGGGCTCATCACGGACATCACCGACCTGAAGCGGCGGCACATGGAGGCCGAGCGGATCGCGGCGGAGAACCGGGAGCAGCGCGCGATCATCGACGCGCAGGCGGCGATGCTCGATCGCGTGGCGATGCCCGTCATCCAGATCTGGCAGGGGATCCTGCTCATGCCGCTGGTCGGGGAGATCAACGACCGGCGCGCGGCCCAGGCGCTGGAGAGCCTGCTGCAGGCCATCGGGCAGCGAGGCGCGGAGTTCGTGATCCTCGACATCACCGGCGTGCCGGCGATCGACACCGCCGTGGCGCGCCACCTGGTGCGCGCGGTGCAGGCCGCGGAGCTGCTCGGCTGCCGGAGCGTGATGGTGGGCATCGGCCCGGAGATCGCGCGGACGCTGGTGGGGCTCGGGGTCGACTTCAACCGCATCACCACGCAGGGCACGCTCCAGAGCGGGCTCGCCTACGCGATGAGCCGCCTCGGCGCGCAGCGCGGGCTCGGCACGCTCGCCCGCTGAGCCCCGGCGGGGGGCGGCCGCGCCGCGCGCGGCCCCGCGGAGGCCCGCGTCACCCGCCCCAGAGCGCCTTCACGCCGTCGGCGATGAACTGCACCGCGATGGCGGCCAGGATCAGGCCCATGACGCGCTCGAGCACGGCCACGCCGGACGCCTTGAGCGCCCGCTGCAGGAGCCCCGCGCCGCGCAGCACGAAGTAGGAGGCGACGAAGGTGATGACCACGCTGGCGAGCACCAGCGCCATCGCGACGAGGTCGCTGCCCCCGCGCGCCATGAGCACCATCACGGTGGCGATGGCGCCCGGCCCGGCCAGGAGCGGCATGGCCAGCGGCACCAGCGCCACGTCCTCCTTGGCGATGCCCTCCTGCTCCTCGCGCGGGGTGGTGCGCGTCGCGGACGCGCGGGCGCGCAGCATGTCGAGCGCCGTGATCAGCAGCAGGATGCCGCCCGCGACGCGGAACGCGCCCAGCGAGACGCCGAAGACCTTGAAGATGACGCCGCCGAAGAGGGCGAAGAACAGCATCAGCCCGCCGGCGACCGCGCACGCCCGCCGCGCCGTGCGCCGCACCTTCTCCGGCGGATCGTCGGCGGTCATGGTCAGGAACAGCGGCACGATGCCGATCGGGTCCACGACGAAGAAGACCGCCGACAGCGACATGAGGAACAGCGAGACGTACCCGCTCATGACGGAGGGTGACCGCTGGCGTACGGTTCGATGAAGCGCACGGCGGATCCAGTAGCACCCGTGGGGCTCCCGGTGTCAGCGCCCGCGTCGGCCGCGCGCCGACCCGGGACACGCCTGGGCCGGGGAACCGTCGTGCACGTAGACGCCGTCCGGACGGTCCAGCCCGGCGCCCTCCCGCCGCGACAGCGCGGTGACCGGTCGCGCTTCAGGTCTTCGGGATACGCCACGTCACGCCGGCGCGGAAGAAGAACGTGTTGGGGATGCTCTGCCCGCCTCCGGGGATGCCCTCATCGTCGTCGTTCATCGGCTCGAAGCGGCGGAACAGGCTGTGGCCGGTCTGGGCGGTCAGCCACACCGAGGAGAAGGCGCGCACGCCCAGCGTGACGCCCGCGGTCGCCACCGAGTAGGCGATGTGGTCGACGCACTGCTCGGGCCGCGCCACCCGCTCATCCGGCGCGGTCGCCGGGTCGTCGTCCGGCCGGGCCGCGCAGGGCCACGCGCCCGTGACGCGCGCGTCGCGCACCGCGTAGGCGTTCCCCGCCACGTCCGCGCGCAGGCCGATCTCGAGGCGATCCCAGAACGTGAGCTTCGCCGCGGCGAAGCCCGGGACGAAGGCCTCGAGGCGGAAATACGGGTTCGGCGTCCAGTCGACGTAAGCGGCTGGCAGCGGGAGGAACGAGCCGAAGCTGAACGACGCGAGCGCGCCACCCCCGAGGACGAGCTTCTCCGAGAGCGTGTGGGTCGCCAGCGCGAGCCCGCTCACGCGCGCGAGCCCGCCGTCGAGGCCCTCGAAGTCGCCCGCCAGCCCTGGCGCGACGCGCAGCGAGAGCGACCAGTCGCGCGGGAGGAGCTGGACGAACAGCAAGGGGACGTCGACGGAGTGGAACGCGCGGAGCTGGTCGAAGCCGGGCGGCGCCCCGGCGTACGAGACCGACTCGACGTGGTATGTCGCCCCAGGGATCAGGTACGTCCGCTCTCCGAGCGGGATCGGCACATTGGCGCTCACCTCGTACGACGTGACCTGCGCCCGCGCGGGACGCGGGTCCTCGAGCGCGACGCCCGGCATGTACTGCGCGCTCAGGTCCACGAGATCGGGGAACTGGGCCAGCGCCACGCCGGGCGCGAGCACCCACAGGAGCGCCGCCAGGGCGAGGAGCCGCGAGGTCCGCGCGCGCCGGCGGGAGGCGCCCTCCCCTCGCCTCGCCGCGAGGGAGCGCGCGACAGGACGATCGGCCCGCCTCATCGCGCCCCCCGCAAAGCTCCGCCGCTCGATCATCGGTGCACCTCCAGCCCTGGATGAAACAAGTGATTGAAACAAACATTTCAACCATTGACGCTTGTGCGCGAGCTTGTCAAGGTGCGTTTCAAACAACTGTATGAACGACAGAGACCGACCCGCCCACGCGGACGATCCCCGGCAGAGGCTCGTCGTCGCTGCGATCGACCAGATCGAGAAGCACGGCATCGGGCAGGTGACGGTGCGCAAGATCGCGGCCGCGGCCGGCGTGAACATCGCCGCGGTGAACTACTACTTCCGGTCCAAGGAGGCGCTGCTCGCGGCGGCGCTCGAGGGATCGATCCGGCACATGCTGGAGGACACCGACGAGTTCCTCGCCCGGATGCCTGGCGACCCCCTGGGGGCGCTCCGCGGGCTCCTCGGCTACTACCTCGAGGGCAGCCTGCGCTATCCGAACGTGGGCAGGGCCCACCTCCACGGCGCGTTCCACGCCGACGACTACAGCGGTCCGTTCCCCACGCTCTTCGCGCCCGTGATGGAGCGCCTGCGCGATCTCGTCCAGGCGGCCGTGCCTGGGCTCGAGGAGCGAGCGGCCGCGCAGCGGGTCGTGGCCGCGCTGTCGGCGGTGTTCTTCCCGGCGTTCTTCGCGGGGCTCTATGGAGGGCTGAACGCGCTCGGTTCGCCGGCCGACCGCCTCGCCTACGTGGAAGAGCTGGCGCGGCGGACGCTGGCGCCCCCGGCGGCCAGCGCCTCACCGGCGCGGTGACGGCGCGCGCCGCCGCGGCGTCAGCTCATGGCGTGGGGGCCTGGCTCGCCTTAATGCGACGGACGCCTTCTTCCAGGGTCATCTCGTCGTCCCGGTTCGTCTCCCAGTGGGTGACCGCGTAGTTGGGCTGGACCAGCTCGTCCACCGCGTCCATGGCCGCCAGGTGGGCCGGGCTCATGACGAACTCGTACATCGCCTCGGTCGACTCCCAGACGGCCAGCGTGCGCCCGGAGCCGCACGACGTCGACTGGGCGAGCTGGATCGCCACGAGCCCGCGCTGCGACGCGAGCTGCGCCTGGACCGCGCCGAACATCTGCCCGTAGCGCTCCATCACGGCGTCGCCCGGCCTCGGAATGCCGTAGGTCGAGCTGACCGTGTACGACGAGCCCTCCGGGGCAGGCCGGAGCTTCCCGGTGGCGGGATCGACGCCGGGCCCGCTCAGCGGCTCCGCCTGCAGATCGGCCTCGAGCACGCCGCCCGTGCACTCGGGGGCGGAAGGCCCGGGCGTCGCCGCGCCGGAGTCCGAGCCGCACGCCGACAGGGTCACCCCGAGCGCCGCGAGGACGGCGGCGGCGATTGCGCGCGATGATCGCTCGAGCGTGGCGGTCGACGCAGGATTCAAGGTACGTGTCGTCATGGTCATGGTCCTTTCGGTTGCGTGCGCTGCGGGGAGCTCAGTCGGCGCGCGAGACGATCCCGAAGACGAGCTCGGGGAACGTCCGCTCGAGGCGGCGTGAGTGGAAGTTCGTCCGGCGGCCCATGCTCCGCACCTGCACCGGCGTGCCGACGGGCGGCGCGTCTCCCAGCGTGACTGCCCACGTCAGGGCCTCGCCGGCGCGCACCGCGACATAGGTGTACGAGCCGGCCGGGAGGCGCTCCTCGACGCGCCCCGCGATGGGCGCGCGATCGGCGGCGGAGCGGGAGAGCTGGCCGAGCGGGCTCGCGGCGATCACGCCGAGGGGCCCCGCGGCCGAGGAAGGCGCGTCGAGGTGCCACGCGAGCGCGAAGAAGAGCGCCGCGAAGGCCGTGAGGCCGAGGAGCGGCTTGACGAGCCGGCGCCGGACCGACCGCGGCGCAGAGCTCCGCGCCGCACGGGCGGAGGAGACGAGCGTCATCTGGGACTCCTTGGGCGCGCTGCGGGCATCCCGTCACGGGTTCGCCGCTGCGCGACCGAACAGACCTCCGTGCCCGGACGCCCGCGGATCGTTCAGTCGATTCGCGCTTTCCGAGAACGCGGCCGACGCGATGAACCGCCGTCGATGATGACGCATAGCGTCATAAGCACGCACCCCGTGCAACGCCAGTTCGGGCGCGTCGGCGCGGAGAAGGATTGTCTTCCCTCGTGGGCAGTGCAGATAACGACGCCGTGAGCATCCAGGACGACGCCCCGCTCCTCCAGGTGATGAGCCACCTCGGCATCGACCAGGATGCGCTGCTCGGCATCGGCGGTGAGGCCTGCGTCTTTGCGCTCGGCGAGGACAGGATCGCGCGCGTCCACCATCCCGGGACCGCGCGGGAGACGGTCGCTCGACGGGCCCAGTTGCTCGATGACCTCCACCGGAGCGCGGGCGCGGTGCCGTTCTCGATCCCGCGCGTCCTGGAGATCACCGAGGCTCACGGGCGCGTCCTCACGATCGAGCCGCGCCTCGCAGGGCGGCCGCTGCTGCACGTGCTCGGGGAGGTGGCGGGGGCCGAGCGCGACCGCCTCCTCGTGCGCTTCCTCGACGCCTCGACGCGCCTCTGCGCCCTGCGCCTGGACCACGCCTGGTACGGCGACCTGTGCGAGCCGGAGCCGATCCGGGCGAGCTGTCACCGCTCGTACCTCGATCAACGCGCGAGGAAGAGCCTCGCCTGCGCCGGGGACGCCTTCGCGGGCGTCGATCCGGCGCGGCTGGCGGCCGCGCTGCCCGAGCCGGCCCGGCCGAGCTTCGTGCACCTGGATCTCTTCCCGGGCAACGTGCTCGTCGAGGACCAGGAGGTGAGCGCCGTCGTCGATTTCGGCGGCCCCTGCGTCCTGGGAGATGCCCGGCTCGAGCCGCTGTCGGCCGTCTGCTACCTGACGCCGTTCATCACCCCGACCGCCACGGCTCGCGATCGATGCCTCGCCCGGGAGTGGCTGGAGGGGCAGCACCTGGACGCGCTGCTGGAACCGGCGGAGCGATGGCTCGCCGCCCGCTGGTCGTTCGCGCGCGACGATGTGAGCCTGCACCGATGGTGTCAGCACGTGTTGCTCGGCCCCACGGCGGCTCCGTGAGGAGGACAGGCCACGCGCGATGCGCCGCCCGTCGCGCGCCCCGCTCGCCTGGCGGACGGGGCGCCCCCGCGCGTCCGGGGCTCAGCCGGCCCAGGCCTGCTCCAGCGCCGCGATGTAGGCGTCGAGCGAGGTGGTCTGCTCGGCCTTCGCGTCCACGACCTTGCCGGCCGCGTCGCGGACGGGCGTGATCATCGGCGGGATGACGGCGATCGTGCGCGGCAGGTTCAGCGCCTTCAGCCGGGCCACCACCTCGTCGCGCCACGCCGGGTTGATCCGGGTCGCGTACCTCTCCACGAGCGCCTTCAGCGCCTCCCGGTCGCCCGTGGCCTTGATCCGGTGGAGCTCCGCCAGCAGCTCGCCCGAGGCCTTGCGCCAGGCGTCGGGGTCCTTCACCACGAAGAAGGTCTTGCCCTGGCGCACCTCGACGGCGACGGCGCCCCTGTCCTTGACCCAGCCAAAGGCGATCAGCTCCGCCCGGAGGTGATCCTCCTCGGCCACGTCGCCCTGGGGCACCGACTTGAGCATCGTGAGCTGCGCCATCGCCGCATACGCGGGGAACACCCGCGCGCAGCCGGCGTCCGGCAGGAGGCCTATCTCCACCGTCTTCGGATCGCCGGTCAGCCAGTCAGCGACGCGCTCGGCGCGGCTCTCTTCCAGGGCCGCGTAGTAGGGGGCGAGGAGCTCCGCCGGATCGGCCCGGAGGTCCGGGTTCACCTTGCCCGAGCCGTGGCCGGTGACCTCGTGGAAGGCCGTCCCCGCGAAGCTCAGGTGCCGCGCGCAGCGGCGGATCTCGGCGCGCACCTCCTCCGGCGCGAACTCGTCGATGGTCCTGTCCGAGGTGAGCGCCGCACGGGTGTCCATCGTGGAGAGGACGACGAAGTTCTTCGAGCCGTGCTTCTCGCGGATCCGCTGGGCGTTCGGCAGGTTCACGCCCCCGAACGTGAACGGCCCGCCGTCGCCCGTGGCCGCGATGGCGACGACCGCCCCGGCCGCGGGCACCTGGAAGGCGTCGCGCCGCCACTTCGCCTCCCAGGGCATCTTCTGCTCGAAGTACTGCGCGCTCCTCGCGAGCGCCTGGAGCGGCGGGTCGCGCTCCGGATCGGCGATGAAGACGAGGCCCTCGAAGCCGCCCTTGCGCGCGCGGACATCGTCGTACGTCTCGATGAAGCCGAGGATGTAGTCGACAGGGAAGACCTGCTTGAGCCACGCGACGTCGTGCTCGGTGAACTCGGCCGGCTCGCCCGTCCTCAGGTACCCGATGAGGTGCCTGAGCGGCTCCTGCTGCGCGGGCGGCGCGAGCGCGAGGGCGTCCTCGAGGTGCTTCACCACCCGGCCGAGCTCCTTCGCGCCCACGCCGGGCGGCGCGCCGCCGCCGCCGGCCCGATAGACCTCCTCGACGAGCTTGCCGCCCTTCTTCACGATACGGCCGTTGAGCTCGTACTTCTCCTTGAAGTTCTCGAGGTCCTTGCTGCTCACCCCTTCATAGTGGTTGGCCGCGGACTCGAGGATCGGGTCCTTGCCCTTGTCCGGGGTCTTGTTGGTGACCACGGGCGCCACCTTGGGGTCGAAGAGCCCCGCGAGCATATCCTTCGGTATCGTGATGTTCAGCGCCCTGGCCGCGCCCTCCAGCTCTTGCTGCGAGAAGGGCGGGACGAGCTTCTGCCCCGTGCGCGCGTCGTGGATCCCGTGATGCAGAAAGAGCATCTTCCGGAAGAGCGAGAGCCTGTCGCGCAGCGCGGGATCGAGCCTGTCCTTCTGCGCGAGGAGCCTGATCATGAGCTCCGTCGCCGGCCAGCCGTACCTGGAGGTCTGCATCGTGTACAGCGGATCGCCCGCGAGCGCCGCCTGCACGAGGTGGTAGGCGAGCGCGCGCTGCCCGGCCGTGAGCCGGTCGAAGCCGCGGGGCGCGTACGAGGCCGTGGTCACGCCGCTGACCTCCTCGAGCACCTGGACGGCGCTCCCGGGCGCGGGCGCCGCGCCGCCGGGCGCCGCCGCGCTGCCGGGCGCCGGCGCCGCCGCCGCGCTGCCAGGGGCCGGGGCCGCGGACGGGGGCGGCTCGGCCGACGGCGGGGCCGCGGAGCAGGCCGACTGGAGCGCAGCGCACAGGGCGAGGGAGAAGACGGGGTGCTGACGACGCATGGCGACGATCCGTAGCCAAAGCGTAGGTCGGCGAGAAGGCCGTCGCGGGGCGTGCTGGAGGTTCGTCGTGGACGAACGTGGTGGACGCGTGGGCGCGACCCGGCGAGGCCCCCTGCCCCGCCCGGGTCGCCCCGGGGACAGCGGCGCAGGGCGCCCGCGCCGCTGCCGCTCAGAAGAACGAGTAGATGGCCAGCTCGAGGCGCTCGTTGGTCGCTGTCACGCCGTCGGCGAAGGTCTGCTCCGAGTGCTGGAACGAGAGCCCCGTGCGGACGGCCGGCGTGACGTCGATGAACACGTTGCCGTCGATGTAGCGCGACTCGTGGTAGGCGGTGCGGAGCGCGCCGTAGCCGTTCTCCTCCGTCACGCGGTCGTTCCAGCCCTGGGTGTAGTTGCCAGAGATGGAGATGCGCCCCGAGGGAGGCAGGTAGTACTGGAGCCCGACCACGAACCCCTTCCAGCCGATGGTCTTCAGGTTGCCGTTCGCGTCGTAGACCACGAGGCCGTTGTCGATGCCCGGCGTGTAGGTCGCGCCGTCAGGGAGCGCCGGCTGCGGCACGTTGCTCGCGACGCCGACGATGTCCGCGATGCCCGTGCCGGCGAAGAACGAGCCGGTCAAGGTCAGCGCATTGCCAGGCTCCTCCAGCGCGGTGACCGGGATGATGGGGACCACCGCGTCGACCGAGATCCCGTAGCCGTCGGCCGACCTCGACTCGACCGGGGCGGCGGAGAGCTCGGGGACCCGGAAGCGGCGGTAGATGCCCGAGACGCCGATCGTCAGCGGGTCGAACAACATGCCGGCGGCGCCGAGCGTGTGGATCCCCTTCCAGTCGTTGATGCCGAAGCGCAGGGCCGCCTGGATATCCGGCACCTCGGCGTCGCGCTGCGGCGGCTTGACGGCGGCCGCGGCGATCTCGAGGTTGATGGGATCGGTCTTGAAGGTGTGGCCGACGCGGAGCTGCGGCATCCGACCGAAGACCTGGTTCATCACCGGGAAGAAGGACACGGTGGCCGGGAAGAAGAACGGCTGCCACCCGAACAGGTGATAGAACTGGCCGATCATCAGATCGACGTAGTCCGACTCCACCTTGATGTTGGCCTGACGCAGGCGGAAGGTGCCGCTGCTGACGAGCGACGCCTCGGAGACGGTGGGCGGCTGGTTGCCGAAGAAGTCGAGCTCCAGGTTGGCGGTCGTCTTCATCCCCGCGAACTCGGGCGCGCTCGCCCTGATGCCGAACCTGGAGTTCCGCGTCGTGAAGTGCGTGCGGCCGTGCGAGCCGGCGTAGGTGTCCTCGCGCTGGATCACCGTGGCCCCCACCGACTCGCCGAAGCTCTGGGTGGAGTCGTGCATGATGTTGAACTCCGCCATGCCGTACACCGTGGCCTTCCACTTGGAGGTCACGGGGACGGCGGCCGGACCGGCGGGCTTCGTCACCTCGGCGGGAGGAGCCGGCGGCGGCGCCGCGGCCGCGAGCGGGGCGCCCGGGGGCGGCGGCGGCGTGGCCGGCGCCTGCGTGCCCGTCGGCAGCTGCGTCATGCCGGCGTCCGCCGGGGCGGGCGTCGCCGCCGGCTCGGCCGGCGCAGCGGCGGCCGGCGGCGGCGCCGCGGCGGGCGGCGCCGCGGCGGGCGGCGCCTGCCCGCCGGCGGGCGCGGGGGCCTGGGCGTGCGCGGCCGCGGCCACGAGGAAGATCGACGCACCGAATAGGTTCGCAACCTGCGATTGATTCATGTTCGAAGCCCCTGGGTGTGCAATGGCGCCCGGGATGCCCCGTGAGCGCCGTAAGGCATTGATTTAATTACGGTTTTACGTCACGCCGCGCGGGGCGTGCCGCGGGCGCAGGTCAGGCTTCCCCGGCGGCGCGCGCCGGGGTGGGAACGACGATCGGTGATCGCGCCTCCTACGCGCGCTTCACGTCGGGCGGCACGCGTCGCGGAACGCGCGGGCGCGGGCGACGAGCTCCTCGCGCCGCCCCTCGCGCAGGAGCTTGAGATCCACGAGGTTGCCGCCGACGCCGACCGCCACCGCACCCGCGGCGAGGAAGGCGCCGATGTTCTGCAGCGTGGCGCCGCCGGTGGGCATGAGCGGGATGTGCGGCAGGGGCGCCTTGAGCGCCTTGAGGTACGAGGGGCCGCCGAGCGCGTCGCACGGGAACACCTTCACGACGTCGCCGCCCGCCCGGTGCGCCGCCACGACCTCGGTGGGCGTGAGCGCGCCGGGGGCGTGGACGACGTTCATCGCGCGGCACGCCTGCGCCGTCGGCACGTCCAGCGCGGGGCTGACGACGAAGCGCGCCCCGGCCTCGACGCACGCCTCGGCGGTGCGGGCGTCGAGCACGGTGCCCGCGCCGACGAGCGCCCGCGCCCCGTGGAGCCGGGCGATCTCGCGGACGACCTCCACCGCGCCGGGCACGGTCATCGTGATCTCGAGCACGTCGATGCCGCCCTCGAGGAGCGCCTCGACCGCCTGCAGCGCCTCCTCGGCCGAGCCGGCGCGCACGACAGGGACGATCCGCGTGCGCTCGATCCAGCCGAGCACGTCCTGCTTGCTCATCGTTCCAAGCGCCTGTCCGCTCGCCTGTCCACTCACGGTTCCGCTCATCGATCCACCCGCGCCGTTCCCATCTTCATCGCCTTGAGGACCTCGTCGAGGGTCGCCATCGTCGTGTCGCCGGGCGTCGTCATCGCGAGCGCGCCGTGCGCCGCGCCGCAGTCGACCGCCCACTGCGGCCCCTTGCCCGTGAGAAAGCCGTAGATCAGGCCCGAGGCGAACGAGTCGCCGCCGCCCACGCGGTCGTAGATCTCCAGGTCCTTGCGCTGCGGCGCCTGGTAGAGCTGGCCGCCCTGGTACAGCACCGCGCCCCAGTCGTTGCGCGTCGCCGAGGTCGCCACGCGCAAGGTGGTCGCGACGGCCTGGATGTTCGGGAACGCCGCGATGACGCGCTGGATCATCGCCTCGAACGCGCCGACGCTGAGGTTGGCGTGCGCGTCGTCGAGGTCCTCCACCTCGAAGCCGAGGGCCGCGGTGAAGTCCTCCTCGTTGCCCAGCATCACGTCGACGTACGGCGCGAGCGCGCGGTTGACCTCCCGCGCGCGGGCCTGGCCCCCGATCGACTTCCAGAGCGACGGGCGGTAGTTGAGGTCGTAGGAGACGACGGCGCCGTGCCGGCGCGCCGCCTCCATGGCCTCCTTCGCCACGCCCGGCGTCGTCTCGGAGAGGGCGGCGAAGATGCCGCCGGTGTGGAACCACCGCGCGCCGTCGCGGCCGAAGATCGCGTCCCAGTCGACGTCGCCGGGCTTGAGCTGCGACGCGGCGGTGTGGCCGCGATCGGAGGTGCCGACCGCGCCGCGGATGCCGAAGCCCCGCTCGGTGAAGTTCAGGCCGTTGCGCACGGTCCGCCCCACGCCGTCGTGCGGCACCCAGCGCACGAGCGAGAGGTCCACCCCGCCCTGCATCATGAGATCCTCGATGAGGCGGCCGACCGGGTTGTCGGCGAGGGCGGTCACGACGGCCGACCGGAGCCGGAAGCAGCGGCGGAGCCCGCGGGCGACGTTGTACTCGCCGCCGCCCTCCCACGCGTTGAAGGTGCGGGTCGTCGAGATGCGGCCGTCGCCGGGATCGAGGCGCAGCATGACCTCGCCGAGGGACACGAGGTCCCAGCGGCACGTGGCAGGATCGCGGAGAGTGAAGGACATGGCTTATCGACAGGGGCGCTGAGCGCGCGGAGAGGCTTGTTCCACGAGAGAGGTCCGGGGGCCGCGGGGGCCCTGGAGGGATGATAAGGCGCGCCGGGGGCGATGATCACCGGGCATCTCCGGAGGCGCGGGCCGCCTCGACCTCGGCGGCGGACGGGCCCGTGTAGCCCTTGGCGGCGGCGCCCTTGGTCTCGACGATCGGCCGGCCGTCGCGGTCGAACTTGACGAGCTCGGCCCTGGGCCCGGCGGCCGTCGGCCAGAAGTACCAGCGGGCCTCCATCCAGCCCACGCGGGCGGCCGGGCCCTCGGTCGGCGCGCCCGTCGCGCCGAGCTGGGCGGGCCGCGTCTCGCGGTAGCCGGCGACGGAGGCGTACGGGGGGGCGTTGAGGGTGAACTGCGTCGCCGCGATGCCCGCGAGCATCGCCAGGCCGCCGGCGACGATGAGCGCCTGCGGCACGCGCCGCTTCGGCGTGACCGGCTCGACCCGCGGCAAGAGGAGGTGCAGCACGAGCAGCCCGACGAGGTACAGGCTGCCGGCGAGCATGAACGGCAGGGCGTACGAGCCGGTGAGCGTGAGCGACCGGGCCACGAAGATCTGGAAGAGCGCGCCGCCGACGACGCCGAACGCGGTCTTGATGCCGACCACCGTCGCCATGGCGGGGCGAGGGAGGGTGTCCGAGACGAGCGTGTAGAGGTTGCTGCTCCAGCCCTGGTGCGCCGCCGCGGCGAGCGAGATGATTGCGACCGCGACGTACACCGACGGGATGCCCCCGACGCTCGGTAGATCAACGAGCTGCCCGACGGCCATGACGGGCACCGCGCAGAGCGCGCAGGCGAGCATCGCGAGCTTGCGCGACGTGCCGACGGAGCGGCCGCTCGCGATGAGCCTGGAGGAGAGCCAGCCGCCGCCGATCGCGCCGACATCGGCGACGATGAACACGACGGGGATCGCGTAGGCCATGAACGTCGGGGTCAGCTTGAACTCGCTGACGAGGAACTTCGGCAGCCAGGTGAGGTAGAACCACCACGGCGCGTCGGTGAAGAACTTCGCCATCGCGACCGCGTAGACGGGCCGCATCCCGAACACCTCGCCGACGCCGAGGGCCTCGGTCGACTCCTTCGCGTCGGAGCGGATGTGCGCGAGCTCCTCGGGCGAGACCTTCGGGTGCTCCTCGGGGCGCCGGTAGAAGCGCGTCCAGAAGAAGATCCACACGACGCCGACCCCGCCGAGGGTGAGGAAGCAGGCGCGCCAGCCGTACGCCTCCGCGATGCGCACCGCGAGCAGCGGGGCGAGGATGGCGCCCACGTTCGACCCGCAGTTGAACAGCCCGGTCGCGAGCGCCCGCTCCTTCTTGGGGAACCACTCGGCGACGGTGCGCACGGCGGACGGGAAGTTGCCCGCCTCGCCGACCCCGAGCAGGAAGCGGATCGCGGCGAAGCCGCCGAAGCTGGCGACGAAGGCGTGGCCCGCGGAGGCGATGTTCCAGAGCAGGAACGTCAGGCCGAGCCCCTTGCGGGTGCCGACGCGGTCGATCCAGCGCCCCACGAACACCATGCCGAAGCCGTAGGCGAGCAGGAAGCTCACGTTGATGAGCGCGAGGTCCGTCGGCCCGAGGCGCAGGTCGTTCTCGAAGAACGGGACGAGCAGCGAGAAGAGCTGCCGGTCGAGGTAGTTGATCGTCGTCGCGAAGAAGAGGAGCGCGCAGACCGTCCAGCGGACGCGGGTCATGGTGCCGGCGTTCGCGGGGGCTGCGGGGGATGCGGCGGTCATTGGTTGACTCCGGAGGCGAGGAAGCCGCCGTCGACGGCGATGCTGGTGCCGGTGATGAAGCTGACCGCGTCGGAGCAGAGGAAGAGGGCGGCGCCGATCAGCTCGGCGGTCTCGCCGAAGCGGCCGAGGGGCGTGCGGGTGAGCAGCTCCTGCCCGCGCGGGGTGCCCTCGAGGAGGGCGCGGTTGAGGTCGGTCACGAAGACGCCCGGCACGATCGCGTTCGTGCGGATGCCGTCCCTGGCCCACTCGGCCCCGAGGCTCCTCGTCAGCGCCAGCACGGCCGCCTTCGACGCGCCGTAGGCCGCGACCTCGTGGAACGCGACGAAGCTCGACAGCGAGGCGATGTTGACGATGCGGCCCCGGCCGCTCTCCTTGAGGGGGCCGTGGAACGACTGGCAGGCGCGCAGCATGCCGGTGACGTTCGTGTCGAGCAGGCTGCTCCACTCCGCGTCGGCGACCTCCGCCGTCGGCTTGCGGAAGGTACGGCCGGCGCAGTTGACGAGGATGTCGACGCCGCCGAGCGCCTGGACGACGCTATCGCGCAGGGCGTCGAGCGACGCGCGGTCACCGACGTCGCACGTCGCCTCGACCGAGCGGACGCCCCGGGCGCGGATCTCCTTGGCGACCGCGTTCGCCCGGTCCGCGCGGGTGCCGGAGGCGACGGTGTGGACCCCGGCCTCGGCGAGGCCGAGGGCGATCGCGCGCCCGATCCCGGAGGTGCCGCCGACCACGACGGCCGTGCGGCCCGCGATATCGAAGAGGGAAGTCATGCTCCCAGCCACTCCCCGGCGATGCCGCCCATGAGCGCCCGCGCGTCGCGCTGGATCTGCGCGTCGGTCGGCGAGACGGGCATCGCCTCATAACGTCGCGTCAGCGCGCGGGCGATCGATCGCCGCGAGTGGCGCCACTTGTAGATGAGCTGATCGAGGACGCGCGCGTCGGAGTGCTGCGGCACGAAGGTCGGCCCGAGCATCTCCAGGCGCATCATGGTGGTCTCCTCGATCAGGCTCGGGTTGTTCATGAACCACCAGCAGCCGAACGGGAGGACGTTGGCGAACTTGCGCGCCACGACGCAGAGGCCGTGCGCGTTCTCGCGCGCGAGCGTCGTGACGAGGAAGCGGACGTCGGGGTTCTCGGCGGCGAGCCGCTCGAGCGGGACCAGATCGGCGGTGCTCACGCCGTCGCCGGCCACGCCGAGGCGGGGGTTCACCGCGCGCCGGACGCCGATCATCATCGCGAACGGCAGGTCGTGCTCGCGGCACGCGTCCAGCACGGCCCGGGGCGGGGCCGAGACCTCGTTGACGGAGATCGCGAGGTAGCGAGGCCGCATGCGGGCGATCCACCGGTCGAGCTCGGAGGCGAGATCGTTCGACGAGACGAGGCGGTCGAGGCGCAGCGCCGCGTGGAACCGCGGATCGGCCCCGGCGCCCGCCTCCCAGACGGCGCGCTCGGCGGCGTCGGTCGGGTCGTTCGTCATCGCGAGCGCGCTCACCCCCGCGAGGCGCAGCACGTCGTCCACGTGATCCTCGACCCGGCGCGCGGCGAAGAAGGCGCGCGCGTCGCGCAGGTCCGGCGCGGCGGGGTCGAGGCCGAACGCGTCGAGGACGGTCGCGACCCCCGCGGCGGCCTCGGACAGCGGCGAACGGCGGACGAAGAGCGCGTCCCACACGAGGTCGGCCTGCGCGGCCTTGTCGCGGGCGAAGAACGCCTCGGGCGTGACCTTCGGCTCGGCGCGCAGGGTCTCCGCGACGAGGTAATGG
This sequence comes from Sorangium sp. So ce406, assembly GCF_051474675.1. NCBI lineage: Bacteria > Pseudomonadati > Myxococcota > Polyangiales > Polyangiaceae > Sorangium > Sorangium sp. So ce406. The sequence goes on from NZ_CP150340.1 coordinate 7,483,392, forward strand.
TAGGTCAGGAGCTCGTCGACGCCCCAGAGGTTCAGCGCGCCGAACCCGGGCGCGAACAGGTGGGTGTGCAGATCGATGATGGGCGCGGCGTCGACCGCCTTGGCCACGCGCTCGGCGAGGGTCATCTCGGCACCTCGGGGGTACGGTCGTCGTTCGGATCGGCCCAGCGCTCGTTCGGCACGGTGGCGCACCAGGCCGGGCGAAGCGGGTCCTTGTCGTAGGGATACGAGCCCAGGCGCCGGTACTCCTCGGCGTAGTGGGCGAGCTTGTCGCGATCGAGGCGGACGCCCAGGCCGGGGCCCTCGGGGACGCGGATCCGGCCGTTCTTGTAGGGGAGCGGGCCGCCGCGGATCACGTCGTCTTTCAGGTGGTGGTAGTGCGCGTCGGCGGCGAACGAGAGGTTCGGGATGACGGCGCCGAGGTGGAGCATCGTCGCGAGCTGCACGCCGAGCTCGCCCGAGGAGTGGACAGCGACGCCGAGGCCGAACGTCTCGCAGATGCCGGCCGCCTTCACGCAGGGCCGGATGCCGCCCCAGAACGTCGTGTCGAGCAGGATGACGTCCACGGCCGTGTCCAGCACGTTGGCGGCGAGCTGCTCGAAGTTGACGACGACGGTGTTGGTGGCGAGCGGCATCCGCACCTTCTCGCGGGTGCGCCGCATCGCGTGCAGGCCGAAGACGGGATCTTCCAGGTAATCGTTGTTGAGGTCCTCGATCGCCTGTCCGAAGCGGATGCCCTGCTCCGTCGACCAGACGGCGTTCGGATCGAAGCGAATGCGGTCACCCCCGACGGCCTCGGCCACGGCGCGGTAACACTCGAGCTCGTAATCTGGGTGGAACACGCCGCCCTTGAGCTTGTGGGAGGTGAACCCGTGCTTCTTCTTCAGCGCTCTCGCCTCGTCGGCGAGCTGCTTCGGCGTGCGCACCTCGCCCGAGCCGTCGGCGTTCGGATAGCGGAAGAAGAGGTAGGACGCAAACGGGACCTCGTCCTGGAGCTTGCCGCCGAGGATGTCGTGGACCGGCACGCCCCAGGCCTGTCCGATCAGGTCGAGGCAGGCGAACTCGAGGGCGGCGAGGATCTGGGTGCGGTTGTTGTAGAGAGAGGCCGTCGGGTTCGCGATCTTGAACCGCATCTCCTCGAGGCGGGCGGGGTCGTGGCCGACGAGGTAGGCCTTCATCGCGCGGAACACGGCCTCGGCCGACTCGCCGCCGCCGCCCATCTCGCCGAGGCCGATGAGGCCGTTATCGGCCTCGACCTCGACGATCGTGCGCACGAAGCGGCCCCAGTGACAGCCGTTCGCGTGGCGCAGGGGCGCCTCGAGCGGCACGGTGACGGTGGTGGCGCGGATATCAACGATTCTCATGCAGGACGGCACTCCAGGGATCTCGGGCTGCCGGTGTGGAACGACCGGCCTTCGCGGACCACCAAAGACATCAATCGCTCGGAATTGCAATCATCACTGCATGAGCCACCGACGGATGGGCGGCGACCTTCTCCTGTGGATGCGCCCCGGCGACAGGCTCTCCCGTCAGGGCATCAGCCCGTCTTCAGCTCTCCTGTGTGCATCGACAAATGCATCCCGATCGGCAGCGACCACGTGCCCCGGCCCGTCACCGCTCGATCGGCTGCGCCTCGCAGAGACCCGAGCGGTGGCTGTAAAATTTCAACAAGCTCGCACGCACAACGTCTTACGTACGGCGCCGAGGAATTCCCGCCCCCTGTCGAACTGATCACGCATCGCGCTCCGAGGCGCGCGGAGGCTGACGCCGCGCCGACCACGCTGCGCCGTTTCGCTGGCGTTTCAAAAGTTCGGCGAGCGCATCGGGGCGTCCCCCGGCCGGCGGCCGTGGATCAAAAAAGGCGCCTGTCGTGATTGATCTGGACGCCGAGCCGACACTAGGGATGTGAGCCGCGCTCACTCACCGTCGGCACGCCCGCTGGGCCTCGCCATCGCTCTCGCGTTCGTGGTTCCTTGCGCCTGACGGATGATCTCGTGCTGCCCTCGCGACCGGAGAACCCCCCATGCACATGCCCTGGCACCCTCGATTCACCGCCAACTTTTCCGCGCATCGGGTCGTCGCCCGGGTGGCCCAGATCGCGGCGCTCACGGTGGCCTGCAACGCAGGTCCGGAGGCGCCCGGGAGCGGTGTCGGCGGCGGAGCGGGGGGAGCCGGCGGAGCGGGGGGAACGGGCGGAGACGCGGGGCCTGGGCCGAGCAGCTCGAGGGCGGGGGCGGGCGGCGCCTCGACGTCGTCGGGCGCTGCCGGGGGTGAGGACGAGGGGGACGACGGCGGAGCGGGGGGCTCGGCGGGGTCGGCCAGCGTGGCTGGCAGCGGTGGTGGCGGGTCGGGCGGGATGGGGCCGCTGCAGGACATCACGATCTGGATCGCGGGCGACTCGACGGTCGCCAACGGGCAGACCCCCTGTCCGGCCGGGTGGGGCGGTCCGTTCGACGCGCTCTTCGACGATCGCGTCACCGTGGCGAACAGCGCCGTCGGCGGCCGGAGCGTGCGCACCTGGCTGTACCAGGTGAAGACCGTGATGGACAGCGACGGGGAGTGCGAGCTCGAGCGCGACGCGAGCGGCGAGCCGGTGCTGCAGGACCGGTGGGTCCGGATGCTCGACGGCATGAAGGCGGGCGACTACCTGTTCATCCAGTTCGGCATCAACGACGGCTCGCGCACCTGCGACCGGCACGTGGGGCTCGACGCCTTCAAGAGTAGCTATGGAATGATGGCCCGCGCGGCCGAGGAGCGGGGCGCGAAGCCCGTGTTCGTGACGCCCGTGAGCGCGATCTCCTGCAGCGGCAGCACGGCCCGGGGGACGCGGGGCGGCTACGTGACGGCGACGCAGGAGGCGGGCGCGGAGTACGGCGTGCCGGTGATCGATCTGCACGAGCGCAGCGTCGCGCTGTACAACGCCCTGGGCTTCTGCCCGGTCCCGGGGGGCGACGTGAGCGCGACGACGAGCGGGCCCGTCGGCGAGTTCTTCTGCGATGATCACACGCACTTCGCGCGCTCCGGCGCGGCGCAGATCGCGGGGCTCGTGGCCGAGGCCGTTCGCGATCAGGCGATCGGCCTGGCGGCGTACCTCGTCGAGTGAGGCCGCGCCCGCGGGGCGGCCTCAGAGGCCGATGTCCTCGCGGATGGCGGCGACGATCTTGCAGTGGTTCACGAGGTCGTCCGTGGTCTTGACCTCGCTCGTGTAGTTGAGGCCGTAGGGCCAGAAATGCTGGGCGTCCGCGTGCACCACGTCGGCGTCGTTCCCGGTGATGGCCCTGAGCTGGCGGGTCGCCGCCGGGCCCGTGAAGATGCCGTCCACCACCAGGGCGCCGAACTCCCTGCTGCCGACCCCCACGGTGTGCCCGATCTCGTGCATGGCGGTGATGTGGTTCATGGAGCTGGGCGCGCCGAACCGGATGGATCCGTTGACGTTGCCGTCGGCCGTCGCGACCGACGGCTCGTAGGAGACCCGCAGGCTCTTCTCGATGCTCGTGTGGCAGTTGTAGTACGAGAGCGCTTCATCCATGGCGCTCGTGATCATGTCGTACGCGGACTGCTGCTCTGCCGTCGGCGTGGGCACCGTCGCGAGCGTGTAGGTGATTCCGCCCATCCCCACGCAGCCGGTCTCGCCGCCGCCGGTGCCTGCGCCGCCGGTGCCGCCGGGATCCGCGCCGCCGGTGCCGCCGGGATCCGCGCCGCCGGTGCCGCCGGGATCCGCGCCGCCGGTGCCGCCGGGATCCGCGCCGCCGGTGCCGCCGGGATCCGCACCGCCGCTCCCCTCCGGGTTGCCGCCCGCAGCGACGTCGCCGCCAGCGCCGCCGCTGGCCGAGGTCTGTCCGCCGGCGGCAGCAGCGCCGCCGCTCCCGCTCGCGACGCTGCTGCCGCCAGGGTCCGCAGGGCTGTCGCCCGAGCCCGTGCACGCGACGGGACCGGCCACCGCGAACGCGAGGAAAAGGATGTTCGTCGCCAGTTGCCTCAGCATGTCTCGTACTCCTTCCAGGGAAGCTTGCATCATCGGTCCAGGCCCGAAGGGCGCCGTGGCCGCGCGCGCTCGCCCGCAGCCGGCGAAGCCGCGCCATCGCCCTCTCACCGGCGAGGCCAGGGGTCAATTCGCTGCTGAGGGCGATCACTGGGCCGGTAGCTCAGGCGGAAGATTGTGGCGACCCGACCCAGGTTGAGGTCACCGACCCAGGTTGTGGGGCGACCCGACCCAGGTTGAGGTGGGGCGACCCGACCCAGGTTGAGGTCACCGACCCAGGTTGAGGTCACCGCAGGTTGAGGTCACCGCAGGTTGAGGTCACCGGGCCGCTCCGGGACTGGCGGACCACGTGGCGCCTGGCGGCCGCCACCCACGACACGACACACCTCAGGTCGGGGCAGGAGGGTAGCACTGGACAGGCGGATCACCTGGCGGCCGCCACCCACGGAGCGTGATAAATCCTCGAAATAATTCGTCGTGACCCCAGCAGGGCGTCTGTCGGCGACGCGACTCAAGTTCGGGTCGCAGGGGCAGCTACCCAAGTTCGGGTAGCAGGAGGAGCAAAGGCCGTGACGGATCAGCTGGTGGCCGCCACCCCTGGCGCATGGCAACTCCTCGGAATTACTTGCCACAACCCCTGGCACGGCATTTGTCAGTGTACGCCAGCCATGAGCCAACCCCGCGAGATCGCTCCAGGCGCTACCTACCTCATCACCCGTCGCGTCCTGCGACGACATCTCCTCCTCCGGCCCGATGCAGCCATCACCCAGCTCCTGGTTTACGCACTCGCAGTCTCGACCCGCCGCTACGGTATCGAAGTCCACGCGCTCTGCGCGATGTCGACGCATCTGCACCTCGTAGTGACCGATGTGAATGGCGTCCTGCCTCGCTTCCTGCAATTTTTCCATCGCATCGTCGCGCTCGGCACGAAGGTGCTCCGCAAATGGGAAGGGCCGGTATGGGATCACGAAGCCACCAGCGTAGTACGGTTGCTTACACGAGCGGCAGTGGTGGAAAAGATCGCGTATGTCATCGCGAACCCTGTAGCCGCCGGCCTTGTCCGACATGCGCGCGAGTGGCCGGGCGCCAAGGTGGATGCGGGCGAGATCGGTCACGGCCTGCTCCGCGCGGCGCGCCCCGCGACGTACCTCGATCCGGAGAACCCACAGTGGCCGGACCAAGTGACGCTCCCGCTCATGCTACCGCCTGGCATCGAGCATGACGGCGCGGAGCGCTTTCGTCGTGATGTCGCCGCCGAGCTCGAGAGACAGGAAGCTCAGGCGCATGCGGAGATGCAGCGGCAGGGACTCCGTTTCTTGGGAGCCGAGCGAGCCAGCACGGTCTCCCCTTACGAGCGTGCCACGAGCTTCGAAACACTGCGCGATCGCAATCCGACGTTCGCGGTCGGTCGTGAGCAGGGTGATGCATGGCGAGTCGCTGGTGCCGCTGTACGAGCATTTCGCGCGTCGTATCGCGCGGCGCTCGAGCGGTGGCGCGCCGGCGTGCGCAGCGTTGTATTCCCATGGGGGACGTGGTGGATGCGCACGTTCCATGGCGTGAACGTGACCGAGATCGTGCCCACGACGTAGGCGCTTCGCGGGGGCGCGACACAGTCAGGTGGGCAACCGCGAGCGACGGATTCGACGCGTCGTCATGGGGAACGTTCGTCTTCAAAGCGCGGAGCGGGCGGCAGATCCTTCACGCGGCAGCGCGAAGGATGAGTCGAGCGCGAACGAAGGGGCGTATGAGCGAGTTGCTGTAAGCGCAATTTGATCGAGCGGGCCCCTGACCCCGGGTCCCGGTTCCGGTCGCCACCGGTCGGACGGCCCAACCTGATAAATCCAACCACGATCAGGTCGGCGGCTCCTCCGGCTCCTCAACCCGGGTCGGTGGGCGGCTGGGCGGCTCGACTGACCCGGGTCGGGGCGGCTGCTCAACCTGGGTCGGGGTGACGGTGAATCCCAGCGCCTCCACGCTCGCGCAGGCCTCGCCGTCCCAGCCGAGCCGCGAATCCAGGCGCACCTCGCCCGCCGCGAGTCGGGCGGACAGCGCCATCAACGCGCCGACCTCGACCGCCTCGAGCTCGGCACCAGCGTCGCCCGCGAAGGGCGGGCAGAGCACCCGCCCGGCCGGCGCGAGCGCAAGCGCGGCGCGCGGTAGCTCACCGAGCGCGACGCCGAGAGCGGCGAGGTCGCGGCCGATGACGCCGGGCGCGGTGTCCGCCGGCCAGATCCAGACCGCGATCCCCGGCAGGTCGGCGACGCAGGCCGCCGCCGCGCACTCGGGCGGCAGCGCGAGGCCGCGGGTACCGAGGCGCGATGCCGCCACCGCTGCGACAGCGAGCCCCGGTGGGGCGAGCGTCAGCGCCGCGAGGCGACCCAGGTTGCGGTTCGCCGCGCTCCGCCGCACGGCAATCCCGGCCAGCTCGTCGGGCCGGTCGTAGACGAGCTCGACCTCGCGCTGCACCGCGACGTGCGGCGACGTCTGCGCCGCCGCGGCGAGCGCCCGCTCGTGCGCCTCGCCGTCCGGCGCCGGCCCGCCGCTCCTCTCCGGACGCGGCGCGGTCTCCTCGATCTCCAGGCGCTCGCGGAGGAGCTGGGCCACCCGCGCGGGCAACCCCAGTGAGCCGAGCGCCCAGGCGGCGGAGAACCAGTCGACCAGCACCGCCGGCCCCCCGAGCGCGAGCGCCTCGGCCGTGGCGCGATCCCAGGCGGCGAGCGCCACCCCGAGCGGATGCCCGAGCTCGCGAAAGATCGCGCCCGCCTCGTCGAGCGCCGCCGCGGCCGCAGGATCGCCGAGGTCCCGCAGCGCGCGTCCGATCGCCCGCGCGGCATAGGCGACCCAGGTCCGGAGCGGCGGCGCCGCGCGCTCGGCGACGTCGCGGGCGGAGGTCGCCAGCGCGAGCGCGTCGTCGGCGCGGCCGAGCTCGAGGGCGAGCTCCGAGAGGAACGTGAGCGCGCGGGCGCGGCCGAACGCATCGCCGAGGCGCGCGCAGAGCCACTCCTGCCGCTGGAGCGGGGCGCGGGCGCGCTCGAGGGCGCCGAGCCCGAGCGCCGCCGCGCCGAGCTGGCCGCACGCGATCGCCTCGCCCACGGCGTCGCCGCGGCGCCGGTGGAGCTCGGCGGCGTGCTCGAGCAGCGCCTCGGCCGCGCCGTACGCGCCGAGGGCCACGTACAGCGTGCCGAGCGAGTTCAGGATCTGCGCCCGCTCGCCGAGGAACGGCTCCGAGCGGCGCAGCGCCGACAGCAGCGTGCGCTGCGCGGCCGCGGCGTCGCCGAGGAGCCGCTCGGCCGTCCCGCGGTAATGGTCGGCGACGACGGCGACGCGCCGGCCGGGATCGCCCGCGGCCGCCATGGCGCCGAGCTCCACGACGGCGGTGCCGCAGGCCGACCGCGCGTCCCGGCGCATGCGCGCGAGCGCCGCCTCGCACCGCGCGAGGTCCCGGGCCTCCGCCTCGCCTTCACGGTTGAACGCGGCCGCGGCGTCGTCGAGGTGCACGACCGCGGCGTCGAGCGCGCCCTCGCGCAGCGCGAGCGCGCCGCGCCCGAACCCGAGCGCCGCCGCGAGGAGCGCGCCTCCGCCAGGCGCTGCCTGCGCGCCCCCGCCAGGCGCCGCCTGCGCGCCCCCGCCAGGCGCCGCCTGCGCGCCCCCGCCAGGCGCCGCCTGCGCGCCCCCGCCAGGCGCCGCCGCAGCATCGCCGGCGGCGCCGAGCAGCGCCTCGAGGCGGTCGAGCTCCGCGCGCACCTCGGCGGCCGGCGCGCTGCGGAGCAGCCGTGGCAGAGGCGACGCGCTCTCGAGCGGCTCAAGCGGGAGCACCGCGCGCCTCCGGCTCCCCCGCCGCCTCATCGGCCTCTTTCACGCCCTCGCCCGCGCTCCTCCCCGCCCCGCGCGCGAGCTCGTGCAGCGCGGCCTTCACCGCCTCGATCGACAGCTCCGGCCGCGCGGCGCGGATCCGGGCGACGTGCGCGGTCACGTGGGGCGCCGCGAACGACGTGCCGGTCCAGCGCCGCTCGCCGCCGCCCGGCGCGGGCGCGAGCACCTCGTCGCCGGGCGCGAGGATCTCGTGGTCCAGCGTGAGCTCGCTCCGGAGCGCCTCGGGGTCACGGAAAGGCCCCCGGCCGACGCCGATCAGCGACTTGAAGCGCCCTGGATACGTGCGGAACGCCGCCGCGTTCGGGCCGGCGGCCACGAGCACGACCTCCGCCGTGTAGGCGGCGTCCGCGACCTCGTAGAGCTCGACCAGGGACCGGTGGTCGCCGGGGCGGAGCGGCGCGCCCTTCGGGATATCGATGCCGAGGCTCAGGTTGACCACGGAGAAGCGCTCGCGGACGCAGAAGCGCAGCGCGGCGATCAGCCCGTCGCGCGAGCACCGCCCGTCGTCGCCGAGCGCGCGGACGCTCGTGATCTCCGCCCCGAGCGCCATGCGGTGGACGATGCCCGCGCACGCGGTCCCGTGCCCGCTGACGTCCCCCGGCGCGCACGGCGCCACCTCGTGCGCGGCGCCGCGCCGGATCAGCGCGACGTGCCGCAGCGCCGCGGCCCGCAGCGCCGGGTGCGACGCGTCGACGCCGGAGTCGACCAGCGCGACCCGCACGCCGTCGCCGCGGCGATCCATCGGGCGCGCGGCCTCGCCTCGCGCGCCGCCCGGTCCTGCCGGAGAGGCCGCGGTCACGCCGCGCTCCCCTCCCCCTCCCCGAGCAGCCCCTGCGCGCCGCCTGCGTAGGCGTCGATCCGCGCGAGCAGGTCGAGCGCGAGGCGGGCCTCGGCCTCGCCGCGCTCGGCGAGCCGCCCCACCACCGCCGCGAGCTCCAGGCGCCGGCGGTACTCGGGCGTGAGGCGGAGCGCATGGATGTGCCGCTCGAGCGCGGCGCGGAGCGAGGTCGGCGGCGGGGCCGCTCCTCCCGGGACCGGCGGGGCCCCCCATCCCGAGGCCGGCGGGGCCGCTCCTCCCGGGACCGGCGGGGCCCCCCATTCCGAGGCCGGCGGGGCCGCCCCTCCCGGGGCCGGCGAGGCCGCTCCTCCTCGCGCCGCCGGACCGGCCTCTTCCCGGGCCGGCTCGCCTGCGCTCGCCGCCGCCTGACCTGGCGCCTGCGCGAGCAGGTCGGGCATCGCGCGCGCGAAGAGCTCGAAGACGACGCGCTCGGTGCGGAACGACTCCACGGTGAGCGCGAGGACCTCGGCGAGCCGCTCGGCCATGTCGAGCTCCCGCCCTCCGAGCGGCGCGTCCCAGGAGAAGAGCGCGGCGCCGCCCACCGTCGCCGCGCCGACGCGGATCGGCACGAAGATCGCGGCCGCCGGCGTGGAGGCCAGGAGCGGCCGGAGCGGCGCGATCATCGGATCGCCGTCGGACAGCGCCACCGCGTGCCCGCCGCCGCCGCCGAGCAGGTACGCGAACGGGGTGCCGCTCGGCGGGAACTCCGCGCCCGAGGGGCGGAAGCTGGCCGCGTCGGCGACGACGGGGATCGTGAGCCGCCCGAGCGCCTCCATCTCGAGCGCCACGAGCGCCTCCGAGCACGGCACCGCGAGGCAGGCGAAGCGCAGGTGCTCGCCGAGCCCGCGCACGCGCGCCTCGACCGCGCCGAGCAGCGCCGCCGACTCGACGGTCGAGAGCAGGTCGCGCAGGCGCGCGGTGAACGGGGCGAGCGGCGAGCGCAGCGCGTGCGGGAGGGGCGCGACGGCCCGCCCCGGGGCAGGCGGTACGCCCGGCGCGGAGCGATCGGCGAGCGGCATGGGTCGGCGATGCTACCTCCGGAGGGCGCCGGAGCGAACCGCCATGACGCCCGCCGGCCCGCCGAATGCCAGACCTCCGCCGCGAGCCGCGAGCCGCGAGCCGCGAGCCGCGAGCCGCGAGCCGCGCCGCCGCGAGCCGCGAGCCGCGCCGCCGCGAGCCGCGACGATCGGCGCCCGCCCGCAAGACGCCCTCCGGCCGCGGCGCGAGGTTCCGGTTGACGTGCTGCGCCCCTCTCCTAGCATGCAAGGGCATGCGGCTTTCCGGCTGCCCCGCGCACCGTCCGAGGCGATTGTCCGCGCGCGCGGCGCAACGGCCGCGGTCCACGGCCGTGAGGCCCCTCGCCCCGGCGCGGGCGCGATGAGCCCGCCTCTCCGGGAGCGGCGGCGCCGCCTCGCCGTCGTGCTGTGGGGCGTCCTCGGCGTCGTGGCCGTCCTGGTCGAGGCCATCTATCGCCTCGGGACGTTGGCTGTTCGCATCCTGACAACGCATGCATTCACCACGGGCCAGCTCATCCTGCTGGCCGCGTGGACGGTCGTGATCGTCTATTTCGAGGGATACCGGGGCTTTCAGCAGCGCTTCTCGCCGCGGGTCGTCGCGCGCGCGCTCCACCTCGCGGAGCACCGACGGCCGCTTCACGTCGCGCTCGCGCCGCTCTACTGCATGGCGCTCCTCCACGCGACGCGCCGCCGGCTGATCGCGACGTGGGCGCTCATCGCGGGCATCGTGGCGCTCATCCTGCTCGTGCGGCAGATGCCCGCGCCGTACCGCGCGATCGTCGACGCGGGCGTCGCGCTCGCGCTCGCCTGGGGGACCGTCTCCATCCTCGTGTACCTCGCGCGGGGGCTCGCCGGCCGCCCGCTCGGCATCACGCCGGACGTACCGGAAGCTGCGTCCCGGCCCACGGGCGACGCGGAGGAGCTCGCCCGCCAGGCAGTCCAGGCGAGCGGCCCCTTCGAGCCGTGAGACCCGACAGGCAACCGCGCTCCCTCCGCGGCGCCTGAGACCCACACAGAATAGCGATCTGTCCCTGCATGACATGATGTCCATGCGAGCGGGCAACCTCCACGAGCAGAGCAGCTCAGCAGACGAGCGAACAGCCCCTGCGCTGCAGAGCCGGCCCCAACCGCAACGCCGCCCAGCGCGCTCCGAGCGGATGAGCGTCCGCGCGATATGCCCTGAGCCGAACCGCGTTGCTGTCTCACGTGTGGCCTTCTGGCCATCACCTCCGCTGCCTCGATCCGCGGCAACACGCTATTTGTAAACACCCTTTGCAGCTCGCCTGTGGCGCGTTGCCTCGCGTGACGGGCGCCGACGCGTGAGCGAGCGCGCTTCGCCAGGCGGCCTGCCGCCCCTGAACATCCCTTGGCCCGGAGCATGCTCTGACAGCCTGCGCTCGCGGAGAGCACTCCAGCGAGCCGCTGACTGCGCTCCGCGGAGCGCGCACCGGGGCACCGTGCAGAACTCGAACAGCCGACAAGAACTCTCCGAGATGAAAACGGAACTCACCGACGAGCTCGTCGTGCCTGTCGTCGCGCAGGAGCTGGAGGTGACGAAGCGCACCGTCGAATCCGGCCGCGTCCGCATCACCAAGGAGGTCCGCGAGCGGGTCGAGGAGGTCGAGGAGCCGCTCGCGCGCGAGCGCGTCTTCGTGGAGCGCGTCGCGATCGATCGGGTGGTGACGGAACCGCCCGCGACCCGTCAGGAGGGCGACACCCTGATCGTCCCGGTCGTCGAGGAGGTGCTCGTCGTCGAGAAGCGCCTGGTGCTCAAGGAAGAGCTCCGCATCACCCGGGTCCGCTCGGTCGAGATGAGCCCGCCGGAGCACGTCACGCTCCGGAGCGAGGACGCGCGGGTCGAGCGCGTGCCCCCACGCGAGCGCGACGGCGCGTGAGCGTCTTGTCGCGGGCCCGGCGTCACGGGCCCTGAACCGCAAACCCCACCTCGCGCGCGGCGCGAGGGGAACATGGCCGATGAGGCCGTGAAAGGCATGGAGGTCACATCATGAACAACAGCGAACGATCCGTGTCCCCGTCCCAGCGTTCTCAGCAGATCAGCAAGTCGCAGCAGACGAGCAGGACCGCCACCTCGACCGCGAAGACCAACGAGATCCGGGCCGACGTCCTGCAGGAGCAGGTCGCCGTCCCCGTGATCGAGGAGGAGCTCCAGGTCGGCAAGCGCGAGGTGAACCGCGGGGGCGTCCGCGTGTCGAGCCGCCTGGTCGAGCAGCCGGTCGAGCAAGACGTCATGCTGCGCGAGGAGCACGTCCACGTCGAGCGGCACCCCGTGGACCGGCCGGTCCAGCCGGCGGCGCTCGACACCTTCCAGGCCGGCACGGTGGAGCTCGTCGAGACCGACGAGGAGGCCGTCGTCGCGAAGAAGGCGCGCGTCATCGAGGAGGTCGTCGTCAGCAAGGCGGTGACGCAGAGGGCCGAGCAGATCCGCGAGACGCTGCGCCACACGGAGGTCCACGTCGAGCCGGTCAGCGCGACCCAGCGCGGCAACGGGACGAGGGGCTACGAGCAGTACGACGCCGAGTTCCGGAATCACTACCAGGCCGGCGCGTACTCGAAGCACGGCTATGCCTACGAGCAGGTCGCCCCGGCCTACCTGTTCGGCTACCAGCTCGGGACGTCCCAGAACTTCAAGGGACACGACTGGTCGACCATCGAGATGGAAGCGGGCAAGGCGTGGGAAGAGCGCAACCCCGGCACCTGGGAGCAGATGAAGTCGGCGGTGCGCCACGCCTGGGACAAGGTCTCCGGCAAGGCCTAGGGCGGCGGTCCTCCGCCGCGCTCCGCGCGAACGGGACCGAGCAGACAGGAGGCGCCGTGGGCTCGTTGCTCTCGGCGCCTTCCGGCGTCTCCAGGGTGCCCAGGGCATGGGCCGCTCATTCGTTCTTCGCGGGCACGAAGCGGAGCGACGCGAGGCGCAGCAGCTCACCCGAGCCGCCCTTGACCCTCAGGTAGACCTCGTGGGAGCCGGCGGCGCTCACCTTGCACGTCACGGTCGTCCAGGTCTCCCAGCCGCCGGTGGCGGGGACATCGCAGGTCGCGACGCGGCGGCCGTCCGCCAGCGGGTCGAGCCATACCTCGACGGCGCCGCCCTTCGCGCTGGAGGCCTGCAGCTCGATCTCGGCCGACGCCACACCGCCGCTGCCCAGATCGACGCTGCCGTACATGGCCCAGTCGCCGTCCTCCAGGCCGCCCAGCACCGGCCCCGCCGACTGGCTCGACACGACCTCGGTGCCGGACTCCTGGTCCGGATCCGCGGCCGCGATCGCGGTGAATCCGTCGCGGTACGTGAACAGGTCGAAGTCGGCGCTCGCGCTCCTGGCAAAGACGCCGGCCTGGCTGCCGACCCAGCCGTTGTTGACTGTGTCGTAGTCCTCGAGCGCGCTGATGTCGATCGGCTCGCCCACCTGGGTCCAGGTCAGGCGGTCCGTGCTGAACCAGCCGGTGGCCTCGTGGTCGTTGCCGTGCACCAGCTTCAGCCAGAGGGTGCGCTCGGCCGGCGCCGGGGCATCGAAGCTGATCTCGGTCGCGTCCACCGCGTCATAAGCGCTCTCGTCGGCGTTGAGGACGGGGACGACCGACCGGAACGAGAAGCGGATCCGGTCTTCTGCGTCCTCCCGGACGCGCGCCACCGACACCTCCTGGCTGATGGGGTGCATCCACGTCGGGAACGTCGTGAGATCCTGCTCCGGGACGGCGTTGCCCAGGCGAACGCCAGCCGCGTCGCCCTCCGCTTCCGGAGCGAAGTCCATCCTCACGACCATCGCCTTGGCGTGCAGCGCGTCCTTCTGGATCGCCCACCGCGTCTCGCCCGCCGCCGGCTTGAGCCGGAGCCACCCGGCGCGGTCGGTGACCGAGGCGCGATCGGCCGGCATGTTGCCGTAGAAAGTCCAGGCCGGTGAGAGCTTGTCCCCGGTGAACTCGTCGTTGACGGGCAGCAGGAACGGGATGTCGCTCGGCGGCAGCGCCGGCGCCGGCGCCGGCTCGCCCAGGCGACCGTTCACGACCGGGACCCCGGCGCCGCTCGCGTCGTCGATCCAGGTCACCTGGCTGAGCAACCCCTGCCGGCCCAGGCCACGCCGGTTGTTGTCGCACTCGTACGAGTGGGAGAAGACCCACCACGTGCCGTCTGCGATCTGGAACGGCGCGGTGCTGTGCTGCGCGCCGCTGAACGGGGCCTCTCCCTTGAGGACGCTGCCCAGCGGCGTCCAGTCCTCGGGGTTGCTGCTCAGCGTGGCCGAGCGCCACCCATACTGCTCGCCGCCGCACCCCGTGTGGGTCGAGTCGAAGTAATAGTAGAAGCCATTTCGCTTCGTCATGGTGGGCCCCTCGGCCCAGTTCTCCTCGACCGCGCTGTCAGGGTCGGCCGCGGGATCACCGCACCCCCCGTTCTCCACGTCCCAGTTGACGAAGCTGAGATCGATCGACTCGCCGCTGAGCTGCCCGGTCTCGGGATCGATCTTCTGGAGCAGGTTGACGCCGAAGTTGTTCACCTCGCCGCCCGTCACTCCATTCCATTTGCACTGCCCCGCCTTCACGACCAGGTACGTGGTCCCGTCGTCGTCGACGAAGACCGAGTCGTCATAGCCGGTCCCGCGATCGAACGATACGAGCTCCGGGTCCTCTCCGGGCGGCGTGTAGGGGCCCACGGGCTCCACGTGGACGGGCTCTCCCCAGGGCCCTGCCAGGCTCTCGGCCTCCGCGAAGTACTGGTTGAAGTTGACGGCGAAGTAGACCCTGTACCCGGAAGCGACCTTGACGATGAAGCCACCCCACGTCCCGCCCCCCGCCGAGGTCGAGGCCTCCAGGCCGGACCACGCCGGATCGACGACGCGCGACACGCGCTCCCAGCGGATGAGATCCCGCGAGTGCAGGATCTCGACGTAGGGTGAGATGTTGAAGCTGGAGCCGGTGATGTAGAAATCGTCCCCCTCGATGTAGATGTTCATGTCCGGGTGATCGCCGGGCAGGACCGGGTTGAGGTAGGTGGACTGGGGCTCGCCCGGCCAGCTCGCTGTCTCGAAGGCGGCGGTCAGCGTCTTGTCCCCGTCCACCGTGATCTCCACGACGTCGTCCGCCTCGCTCGCGGCCCCGCTCCACCCCGTGAAGTCGGCGCTCGGCGCGGGTCTGGCGGTCACTGTGACCACGGCGCCGGCCCTGTGCAGGTAGGTCCCAGGCGGAGGATCGGTCGTCCCGTCCCCCTTCGCCTCGATCGTCAGGGGATATTCCAGCGGCGACACGTGCTCGTCCCCTCCGCAGGACATGGGCAGGGCCCCGATCAAGATCATCGCCGTGATGAAAGCGTTGTGTTTTCTCATGGTCATGTCCTGAGTCGCTCTGGCCGCCAATCCCGGCCACGAGGACCTCTGGCGGGTGCGCATGACGACCCGTGCAGCCTTTCAGATCCAAAGGGCGAACGCGGGCCCACTGTGAACGTTCACACGACGGGTGTCAATTTCCCTCGCGACGGGCGCGGGGTCGTCCGGCTGGCCGGAGCGGCGGAGCGGCCGACCGTGGGCACCGCAGGCGCCGCGCCGTTCCGTTCCGTTCGCCATGCGCTGCGCTTCTTTGATATGCATGGCGCGATGGAGCCGGACCAAGCGATGACACGTCCAATCGATCACACAGATGGCGTTCCGGAGATCCAGCGCCTGAGGCAGCGCGTCCAGGAGCTGGAGCAGGTCGAGGCGGAGCGGAATCGCCTCCAGGCGGCGCTGCGCCGGAGCGAGGAGCACGCGCGCGTCTTTGTCACCTACACGCCGGCCGCGGTGGCCATGTTCGATCGGAACATGTGCTACGTCCTGGCCAGTCACCAGTGGATCGCGGATTTCGGCTTGAAGGACACGGATATCACCGGCCGGAACCATTACGAGCTATTCCCCGAGATCCCCGAGCACTGGAGGGCGATCCACCGGCGCTGCCTCGCAGGCGCCTCGGAGGGGAATGATGAGGAGCCCTTCCCGCGGGCCGACGGGCGCGTCGACTGGGTGCGCTGGAAGATCTTCCCGTGGCACACGGCGAGCGGCGAGATCGGCGGGATCATGCTGTTCACGGAGGTGATCACCGAGCGAAAGCGGCTCGAGGATACGCTCCGGATGCAGGCGAGGACGCTCGTGGAGCTGTCGACGCCCATCGTGCCCATGAGCCACGGCGTCCTCGTGCTGCCGCTGGTGGGCGTGCTGGACGCGGCGCGGGCGCAGCAGATGATGGACAGCTTGCTGAGCAAGGTGGTCGAGCGCCAGGCGCGGGTGGCGATCATCGACGTCACGGGCGTGCCGCACATCGACTCGAGCTCGGCGAGCGCCCTCCTGCAGGTGGCGCGGGCGGTCCGGCTGCTCGGGGCGCAGGTCGTCATGACCGGCATCCGGCCCGAGGTGTCCCGGGCCATGGTCGGCCTCGACATCGACCTCGCCGGCATCGTGACCCGACGCGATCTGCAGAGCGGGATCGCCTTCGCGACCGCGGCGGGCTCGGCAGCGGCGCCGCCCCCGCCCTGACGGTCCGTGCCGGCGGGGCCGGTTACAGGCAGGCCGGGTCGGGCGCCGCCGCGGGCGACGGCCGCCGGTCCATCTCCCGCCAGCGCGGGTCCACGGCGGGCAGCATCGTCACGAGGAGGTACGCCGCGCCGCACACCACCATCGCGAACGAAAGCCCGTCGGCGCGGATGAGGAGGCCGCCCACGAGGCCGCCGAACGGCATCAGCGCGAACGACATCGCCGAGGTCAGCGACGAGACCCGGCCGACCAGGGGCTCGGGAATGCGCTCGAAGATCACCGCGCCCAGCACCGGGTTGATGAACCCGGCCGCGAACCCGCCCGCGACCGACACCGCCAGGATCGCCGCCAGCGGCGCGTCGAGCGCCATCACGACGAAGCGCGGGGCGCCGCAGACAAGGAACGCGGTCAGGTACGTCGTGTAGCGCGGCAGCCTCGACGCCCAGGCCGCGGCGGTGACGGCGCCGAGCGCGGACGCCCCGCTGAACACAGCGAAGACAAGCCCGAGCGCCCTGGCGCCGCTGCCGGAATCCACCGACCAGACCGGCATCAGCACCGTCGCATAGGCGATATCGAGCAGGTTGGTGAGGGCCACCATCCCCGCGATGCCGAGCAGCACCCGGTCGCGGCGCAGGAAGTCCCATCCCTCGCGGAGCTGGGCGAGGTAGCGGGCGGCGCCGGCCGGCTCGCGCGCCGGGGCGGCGTCGGCCGGCGCGCGCGCCGGGGCGGCGTCGATCGAGCCTGTCGCCACCATCCGCCGGGTCGCCCATGCCAGCACCAGCGCGGACAGGGCGAAGCTGAGGGCGTCGACGTACAGCGCGCGGGCGGCGCCGATCCCGGCCACGAGCAGGCCCGCGGCGCCCGCGCCCAGCATGCTCGCGGTCCGCTCGACCGTGGACGCGAGGCCGGTCGCCCGCTCCATGGGCACCCCGGCGCTGGCCACGAGCGCCGGCACGAGCGCCTGCTTGGCGGCGTCGCCCGGTCCACGCAGCGCGCCGGCGACGGCGACGAGGGCCAGAAACAGGGGGAAGCCCAGCAGGCCAGCGTCGTACAGCAGCGGGATCGAGGCGACGACGAGCGTCGAGGCGAGGTCGCAGCCGATCGCGACCCGGCGCGCGCCCACCCGGTCGATGACGGGACCGCCGAGCACCTTGAACAGGACCAGGGGCAGCGTCTCCGCGAGCGCCACGAGGCCGGTCCGGGTCGCGCTGCCGGTCGTCTCGAGCACGAAGAGCGGCAGCGCGATCAGCGAAACGCGGGTGCCGGTGAGCGAGAGGGCCTCGGCGGTGAGCCAGCCGTAGAGCGGCCTCCGGGTCGACGCGCGCGGGGTCGGGACGGCGCTCATCGTCGCGGCTCACCCGTCACCGTGCCCGGCCGCGGGAAGGCGTGCAGCATCACGACGAACTCCCCGGCGTCGGGATCGCCGTCGTCCTCCTCGGCGCCGTCGACCATCGCCTCGAGCGCCTCGACGAGGGCCTGGGCCCGCCGCGGCGTGAGGCGCAGGGCCCAGTCGCTGGCGGTCGACGCGCGCCGCCACGGCGCCGGGAGGAGCTCGACCTCCTCGACCGCGCGCTGCATCTGCTCGGCGTGCACGACCGCGACCGCCCGCAGAAAGGCGTCCTGCGCGGCCTGGGTGTCGGGGTCGTCGGCCGGCAACGTGCGCGTCGACCGGTGGGCGGCCTTCCACCACCGATCCCGGGCGTTCCCGCGCTCCTCGTCGTCGACGATGAAGCCATGCTGGGCGAGCTGGCGCAGGTGGTACGACGTCGCGCCGGTGTTGAGGCCGAGGCGGGCCGCCAGCGTCGTCGCGGTGGCCGGCCCCTCGCTGCGCAGCAGGCCGAGCATCCGCAGGCGGACGGGGTGGCTCAGCGCGCGCAGCGCCTGCAGCGTCGGGGTGATGGTCGTCAGGTCCACGGCGTGAGCGTGGATCGCAAACAATATTTTGCAAAATAAAATGTGCAATCGTGTGCACCCACATTGAATTTCATGAGGCGCGCGAAGCTAGAGCGCCGGCCCCGCCGCGGACCGCTGCAGCGCCTCGGCCAGGAGCGAGCGGTAGAGCGGCGAGCTCTCGCGCAGCGACGCGTGCGTGCCCACCGCCGCGACCCTGCCGCCGTCGAGCAGCACGTTGAAGGTCGACCGGAGGAGGTGCGGCGCGTGGGTCACCACGACCGTCGTGCGCCCGCCGGCGACCTCGCACGCGGCGCGGAGGAGCGCCTCGGCGGTCGCGCCCGGCAGGCCCGCCTCGGGCTCGTCCAGCACGAAGACGCGCGGCTCACGCAGCAGCACCCGCGCGAGCAGCAGCCGCCGCGCCTCGCCGCCCGACAGGCTCGGCGGCGCGGCGCGCACCTCGGTCGCGAGGCCGCGCGCCGCCGCCCGGACGACGCCCGCGGGCCCCGCGTCCGGGGGTGCGCCCGGCGCGCCCGCGAGCTCGTCGAGCTCCACCAGGCGGAGCGCCTCCCGCATGCGGTCCTCCGACGGGCGAGGGTCGAGGCCGAGCGCAAGGTTGTCCCCGAGGCTGCGCTCGAACAGCCGCGCCGACTGGCCCACCACACCGAAGAGCCGCGGGAGCGCCTCGGGCGGGATCTGCCGCAGGTCCACGCCGCCCACGGTGATCGCGCCCGACGACGGCTCGTCGAGCCGCAGCAGCAGGCGCAGCAGCATCGACTTGCCGCTGCCGGATCGGCCGCAGATGCCGACCACCGCGCCGGCCGGGATCGAGAGCGACACGTCGTCGAGGACCGGGCGGCCCGCGCCCGGCGGCGTGAAGGTGACGCGGTCGAACACGATCGCCAGCGGGCGCCTCGGCTCGCCGTCCAGACCCGCCGCGTGGCCGCCCTCCACGCGCGGCGGGTGCTCCGGCAGGCGGAGCAAGGCGAGCGTCGCGCGCAGCAGCGGGGCGCGCTCGATGAAGCCGGCGCGGAGCGCGTCGAGCGCCTCGAGGCGCGCCATCAGGAGCGGCACCACGAGCAGGAGCTCGCCGACCTCGCCCGCGCCGACGTCGCCGCGGGAGACCGCGATCGCGGCCACGATGACGAGCGGCGAGAGCGCCGCGAACACGCCCTTGATCTGGCCGGACACCGCGAGCGCCTGGCCGAAGCGGCGGCGCGCGTCGGCGACCCGGTACGCGGCCCCGGCGAGCTCGCGGACGGCCTGCTCGCGGGCGCCGAGCAGGCGCAGGTCCTCGGCGCCCGCGAGCGCCTCGCCGACCGCGCCGAAGACGGCCGTGTCGGCGTGCTGCATCTCCCGCATCGCGCGCGCCACGCGCCCGGACGCCCGGTCGGCCGCGAGCCGCGACGCCGCGAAGAGCGCCGCGCCGCCGGCGAGAACGAGCGCCATGCCGCTCGAGACGAGCCCCGCGGCGAGCACCGCGAGCGTCGCGACCGCCTGCGGGAGGCCGGCGGCGACGGCGAGGCCGAAATCGGCGACGAGGCCGGCGTCGCGCACGATCGCGAGCCGCACGACCTCGGCGCCCCGCGCGGGCGGCGCGGGCCGCGCGCCGGCGCCGGCCGGCGGCCGGGGCGCCGCGGGCCCCGCCGCCTGCGCGTCCAGGAGCGCGCGACCCGCGGCGTCGACGTCCCGGGGCGAGGCGGACAGCGCCGCGCGGAAGAGCGCGACGCGGAGCGCGGCGGTGAGATCGCCGGCGAGCTCGGAGCTCTTCCGGCCGGACACCACCGCCAGGGAGGCGGACGCGAGCGTGGCGGCCAGCGCGGCGAGGACCACGACGGCCGCCGGCGCGCCGTCGAGCAGCCGGGCGATCGCGCCGCCGAAGCCGCCGGAGGGCCGCGCGGCGCGCCCGGCCACGGCGCCGATGGCCGCGCCGGCCACCGCCGG
The DNA here is from genome assembly GCF_051474675.1 of Sorangium sp. So ce406. Lineage (NCBI taxonomy): Bacteria > Pseudomonadati > Myxococcota > Polyangiales > Polyangiaceae > Sorangium > Sorangium sp. So ce406. Next base: position 7,503,443 of record NZ_CP150340.1, read on the forward strand.
CAGGACGCCGGACAGGGCGCCCGCGAGCGACGAGAGCGCCACGACGAGCGCGAGACGCGCGCCGGCTCCCCGCGACCCCTGTGGCCCCGCCGACATGTGCGACACGCGCCCCGCGTGCAGCGAGCGGAGACCGAGCCGCAAGATCGCGAGGAGCGCGCGCATCGACGTGCGCGTCCACGCTACACCGCGGGCGCGGTTGCGCGCGACGCGCATCCGATCGACCCTCTCCGCGTGCGCACCGCGCTCGTGGTCCTGCTCCCGCTGCTCGCGGCCTGCGAGCGCCCGGAGCCCGCGCCGCCGGCGCAGGCCGACGCCGGGACCCACACCCCCTGGACGCGCGACAGCGCGGCGCCCCTCGACCACCGCAGCGCAAGCCTCCGGACGACCGGGGCGGCGGCGGTGAGCTCCGCCGAGCCGGAGGCGCTCGAGGAGATCCTCGCCGCCGCGCGGCAGGCCGCGCCCAGGGCGAACGACGGCGGGACGATCGCGAAGATCGGCACGAGCACCGGCGTCCCGGAGCCCTCCGCGCGCCCGGCTGCGTCGGCGCCGCCGCCCGAGCCCGCGCCGCGATCGCGCGTCGAGATCGGCGCGCCCACGGTGCAGGTCGACATGTCGAGCCCCGCCATCGAGAAGGCCGCGCGCGCGCAGCTCTACTGGGACCTCGTGCAGCGCTGCCGCGGCCCGGACGGGAAGATCCTGCCGCCCGACGTCATCCGGGTGGAGTTCAACGTCGACGCCGACGGCTACATCGTGGCGCCGACGATCATCGGGAGCGCGTCCGACCCGCGCTACGACGACGCGGCCACCTGCATGCGGCGGGAGCTGTCCGCCGCGACGTTCCGCGCGCCGGCGGGGGCGCGCGGGCTGCCCACCCGGGTGGACGCGACCGTGCCGTCCGTCGACTGATCCGGAGCTGCGCCTCAGTCGAGGCGCGAGACGCTGAGCGGCCGCATGAGCGCCCGCTTCTTGTCCTGGTGCTCGTGCATGCGCTGGAGCACGTCGACCACGAAGTCGACCGTCGCGACGATGTTCTCGCCCCGGTTGAGCATCACGCACTCGGCCCGCGAGCTCATCGCCGCGTCCGTCACCTCCCCGCGCGTCGGCACGCCGGTCTTGTTCAGGCTCTCGAGCACCTGCGTCGCCCAGATCGCCGGGACCAGCGCGGCCTCGCAGAGCCACAGGAGCTCCTCCTGCACCTCGGCCAGCCGCACGAACCCCATCTCGACGGCCATGTCGCCGCGCGCGACCATCACGCCGACGTTCTCGCTGCGCATCGCCGTGAGCAGGAGCCGCGGGAGCTGCCGGAACGCGGGCGTCGTCTCGATCTTGAGCACGAGCCCGAGGTGCGCGGCCTCGCGCGCCGCGAGCTCCGCCTGGAGGCGCTCCACATCGGAAGGAGACCTGACGAACGACAGCCCCACCATGTCCGCGTGGCGCGCGATGAAGTCGAGATCCTCGAGATCCTTCGGCGTGAGCGGCGGGATCCCGAGCTCGGTGTCCGGGAAGTTCAGGCCCTTGCCCGGCTTCAGCTTGACGGAGCCCTGGCGCGCGAAATCCACCTCGACGAGCGCGGCGCCGTCGGTGACGAGCTTGACCGTGCCGCCGAGCCGCCCGTCGTCGTAGAACACCCGGTGCCCGGGCCGGAGATCGTCGACGACCTCCGGGATGGTGCAGCCGACCGCGAGCGCGTCGCCCCCCTCGGCGCCGGCCGCCGCCGCGCGCGCCCGCTTCACGTCCTTCAGCTCCTTGCACAGCCAGAACTGCGGCCGCCCCCCCGACTCCGGGAGCGCGAGGCGCGCCGAGCCCCCGTCGACCTTGCTCACGCGCGGGTTCGGCCCGGCGACGTCGCACAGGATCTTGCACGCGAAGCCGGTCTCCTGCGACGCCTTCCGGAGCCGCTCGACGAGCCCGGTCCACTCCGCCGCGTCGCCCTTCGAGCAGTTGATCCGCGCGACGTCCATGCCCGCCTCGAGCAGCCGCTTCAGGTCGCGCTTCCGCGCGTCCCCGGGCAGCGTGACCATCACCCGCGTCTGACGCCCCGGCCTCCCCTCGCCGAGCAGCGCCCGCGCGTGGTCCTCGAGCAGCGACTCCCCCGAGTCGAACGTGGTGGGGTGCTCGCCCGGAGGCCGCGTCCCGGGGCGCCCCGCGAGCGCGTCGAGCGCGCCGAGCACGGCGTCGAGCGACGCCAGCGCGCAGCGCTCGATCCGGCCCAGCGAGCTCAGGCCGAACGAGGCGAGCTGGCGCTGGAGATCGCGGATGTCGCGCTGCCGGACCGCGAGGTAGTGGAGCAGGTTCGCCGCGCCCGCGCGGTGCGCCGGGTGCGCCGCGTCGATCAGCGCCCGGTGACGCTCCTCGTGCTCGACGGCGCTCCCGCGCAGCGCCCCGACGGCGGTCAGCGCTTGCTCGATCGTGTGCGGATCAGGACAGGTCATGGCGCGGCCTCCAGGGTGCGCGCGGATGCTCTCACCCGCCGCGGCGCGCCGCAACGCCAGGCGCGCTACGCGGGCGCGCGGTACCGCGCCACCACGACCGTGATGTCGTCGTCGGGGCTCGGACACCAGCCCTCGACCTCCCTCAGGATCCGGTCGCGGATCGCCTCGACGGGCGACGCCTGCGCGGCCTCGATCGCGGCGCAGAGCCGCTCGAGGCCGAACTGCTCGCGGTGCGCGTTGCGGGCCTCGGTCACGCCGTCGCTGTACAGGACGAGCACGTCCCCGTCCTCCAGGACGAACTCGGCGTCCCGCGTCGCCGCGTCGATGACGGGCAGCACGCCGATCCAGACGCCCGTGCTCGGGATGCACACGCAACGCCGCGTGCGCGCCGAGCACACGATGATGTCATCGTGCGCCCCCGCGAACGTCACGCGCCCGTCGCGCTCGTACCGCAGGAGCAGCAGCGTCGCGTGCTCGTCCCGCCTCAGGCGGCCGCGCACGTTCTTGTAGATGGCCTTGTTGAGCGCGGCGAGGAGCTCGCTCGGGCTGACGCTCGGGTCCTTGCTCGTCAGCGCGGAGACCATGCTCTGGATCATCAGCATCACGAGCCCCGCCGCGAGCCCGTGCCCCGCGACGTCGCCGATCCCCAGCCACCCGCCCCCGGGCGTCGCGATGACGTCGTAGTAGTCGCCGCCGACCTCCGCCGCCGGCGTCATCGACGCGCAGAGCTCGAGCCCCTCCACCTCGAGCTGCTCCGGCACCAGCGTCGTCTGGATGCGCGCCGCGACGACGGTCTCCTCGCGCCCCCGCTCCTGCTCCAGCCGCTCGCGCAGCTCCACCTGCCGGACCATCTCGCGGTGCAGCGTCACCGTCTTCACCGCGGAGCCGACCTGGAGGCGCAGCGCGTCGTACACCATCTCGTTCACGCCGCTGTTGAGCGCCATCAGCCCGAAATACTCCGTGTCGCCGAACGTGAGCGGCATGACGACCACGCTCCTGCGCTCGCTCGAGCTCAGGAACCCGGGCGGCGCGAGCAGGCGCGAGGGGAAGCTCTCCGCGGGCGGCTCCACCTCGCGGCCGTCCTCCATCAGGAAGAGCGCCTTCAGGGTGGCGCGGGTCGGGTCGTCGTAGAGCGAGATGGCGACGCGCGTGAAGCCCAGCCGGGGCAGCTCCGAGGCCAGCATGCGCTTGAAGAGCGGCAGGCTCAGGCACGTCGAGAACCACCGGCCGCTCCAGGCCAGGCCGATCGCGGAGAGCTCGACGTCGAGGCGCTGCCGCCCCTCGGCGCGCACGGACGCGCTCCCGATGAGGACGCGGCACGCGTGCCAGAGCTGCTCGAGGGACTCGTTCACGGCGGCCCCGGCCGGATCGCCGACGGGGCGGCGGAGCCGGGCGCGCAGCAGCGTGATCACGCCCTGGAACAGGTCGAGGAACACCCCCTCGCGCCCGGCCGCGTCGAGCAGGCGCTCCAGCACGCGCACGAAGCGCCCCTCGCCCCCGGCGAGCTCCTGCTCCAGCGCCGACAGGAGCTCACCGGCCCAGCCATGGAGCGAGGCGGCCGGGATGCCCACGACATGCTCGAGCGCGCGCTCCAGCTCGTCTCGCCGGCCGGCGAGCGAGATCGCCCCGGCGCGAGCCGGCGGCGGGATCGTGAGCGGCCCCGCGGCGGCGGCCTGGTACGCGCAGCCGCAGGACTCGCGCCGCGTGAGCTCGACCTGCTGCAGGTTGCGCAGCGGCACCGGCGCGCCGTCGAGCATGCGCAGCACGGTCTCGAGCGCGATCTCCCCCAGCCGCTTGATCGGCTGGCGCACCGTGGTCAGGGACGGCTTCGTGTAGCGCGCCACGCCGACGTCGTCGAAGCCGCACACGAGGATGTCCCGGGGGACGCCGCGGCCCTGCGCCTTCAGGAGCTCGATGGCGCCGAGGGCCATGTTGTCGTTGGCGGCGACAACGGCGTCGATCTCGACCCCGCGGGCCAGGATCTCGGCCATCGCGGCGCGGCCGGTGTCGATGGTGAACTCGCCGCTCGCGACGAGGCGCTCGTCGTAGGGGAGCTCGCGCGCGGCGAGCGCCTTGCGGTACGCCTCGGCGCGGAGCCTCGCCTCGCCGTTGTTCGTCGGACCGCCGATGTACGCGACGCGCCGGCAGGCGTGGTCGTCGAGCAGGTGGCCGGCGGCCATCTCGATCCCGAGCGCGTTGTCGACGACGACGCTGGGGATGCCCTGCAGCGGGATCCCGATGCTGCACATGGGCAGCGGCGCGTAGTCCCGGCAGAAGCGCTCCACCCCCTCGACCCCCACGTGATTGCAGAGCGTCGCCGCGGCGATGACGATGCCCTCGACCGCCTCGGCGCCGACGAGGCGGTAGACGCTGTTCTGGGCGATCTCCGAGGGGCCGTGGCCGGCGAGCGTCTCCCCGACCGCGATGACGAGGTGGACGTCGTGCGCCTCGGCGGCGCGCTCCACCCCGATCCGCACCGCGGACTGATACTCGCCACGCACATAATCCATCAAGAGGGCGATCGTACGGCGCTTCTTCGTCATGTGCTGCGGCTCTCGGGATCAGACGTCGGAGATCGACACGACGTCCGGCGCCATGCGCTCGAGCGCCGTCAGGCTCCGCCGCTGCCAGCCGAGCCGCGCGTCCGTGATGAACTCGACCTTGCACTTCATGCCCTGACCCGGGAGGCCACAGATGAAGCTGATGAACGCCTTCAGACAGCTCGAGTTCAGGAAATAAAGCGCCCTGATGTCGAACGCGACGCGGTTGATGGAGAGGCGCAGCACCTCCGCCTGGAGCGCCTTGAGGCAGAGACCGAGCGAGGGCGCCGCCGCCATGTCGCCTGTCCCGCTGAGCTTGACGCTGAGGGCGTCGTCCCTCAGGGTCGGCTCGATCCCGAAGCTCTCCGTGACGACAGGCTCAACCCGCAAGCTGCTCATCTCCCCTTCACCTCCGCCACCCGCGCCCCCGCGAGGATCCTCGGCTCGCTCCCGTCGGTCGTGTCCTCCACGTCGAGACCGCCCTCCGCGCGAGCCCGCACGAGCCCGCCTCGTCCGTCGCAACACCACGGCAATCGTCCGCTCACACGAGAAAGCGTGGCCCACAAGAACGGTGACGCGTCCTGGGTCGGTTCGAAAGCTAACACGCGTTGGCCAGCGTACGTGGTTCTCGACCCGGAGCCAATCCCCCTTGCCCCGGTGTGCGACATGTCGGCCAGCGAGCGGCTTCGATGGGCACGCGGCGCGTGCCGACCGCGCGCGGGGCGCGATCAAGGCCGCCGGGGGGCGCGGTATCTCGCCACGACGAGGGTGATGTCGTCGTCGGGGCTCGCGCACCAGCCATCGACCTCCCTCAGGACGCGATCGCGGATGTCATAGACGGATGCGGACTGGGCGGACTCGATCGTGGAGCAGAGCCGCTCGAGGCCGAACTGCTCGTGATGCGCGTTGCGCGCCTCAGTGACACCGTCGCTGTACAGCACGAGGAGGTCTCCGTCCTCGAGGACGAACTCGGCGTCTCGCGTCATCGCGTCGATGACGGGCAGCGCGCCGATCCAGACGCCCGTGCTCGGGATGCAGACGCAGCGCCGCGTCCGCGCGCGACACACGATGATGTCGTCGTGCGCCCCCGCGAACGTCACGCGGCCGCCGCGCTCGTACCGCAGGAGCAGCAGCGTCGCGTGCTCGTCCCGCTGCAGGCGGCTGCGGACGTTCTCGTACACCGCCGCGTTGATCGCCGAGAGCACCTTGCCGGGGCTGGCGCCCGGATCCCTGCGGGTCAGCGCCGACACCATGCTCTGGATCATCAGCATCACGAGCCCCGCCGCGAGCCCGTGCCCCGCGACGTCGCCGATGCCGAGCCACCCGCCCCCGGGCGTCGCGAGCACGTCGTAGTAGTCGCCGCCCACGTCGGCGGCCGGCCGCATGACGGCGCAGAGATCGAGCCCCTCGACCGAGAGCTGCTCCGGGGCGAGCGTCGTCTGGATGCGCGCCGCGACGACGCTCTCCTGGCGGACCTTCTCCTGCTCGAGCCGCTCGCGCAGCTCCACCTGCCGGATCATCTCCCGGTGCAGCTCGGCGGCCTTCACCGCGGAGCCGAGCTGGAGGCGGAGCGCGTCATAGACAAGCTCGTTCGCGCCGCTGTCGAGCACGGCGACGCCGAACTTCTCCGCGTCGCCGAACGCGACAGGGAGCGCGATCAGGGTCTGGCGCTCCGGGCTGTCCATGAACCCCGGGGGCGCGAGGAGGCGCGCCGGGAAGCTCAGCGGCGGCGCCTCCACCTCGCGGCCGCTCTCCATCACGAAGAGCGGCTTCATCGTGGCGCGCTCCGCGTCGGCGTCGTCGTAGAGCGACACCGCGGCGCGGGAGAGCTCGAGCGCCGGCAGCGTCGACGTCATCACGCGCTTCAGGACAGGCAAGCTCAGGCAGGTCGAGAAGCTCCGCGCGCTCCAGCTCAGGTAGAGCGACGCGAGCTCCACGCTCAGCCGCTTCTCGCCCTCGGTGCGCACGGACGCGCTGCCGACGACGACGCGCGCCGCGTGCCAGATCCGCTCGAGGGCGTCCTGGAGCTCCCTGTCCTTGCCGTCCTCGGGCGGCCGGCGGAGCCGCTCGCGGAGCAGCGAGATCGCGCCCTGGAAGTGCTCGACGATCGCGCCCTCGCGCCTCGCCGCGTCGAGGATGGCCTCGAGCGTGCGCAGGAAGCGGCCCGCGGCCGCCTCTCCCGACAGCTCCTCCTCGAGCGCCGACAGGAGCTTGCCCGGCCAGCCGTCGAGCATGCTGGTCGGGATCATCACGCTCCTCCTGAGCGCGCGCTCCAGCGACTCGCGCTGTCCGGCGAGGTAGAGCGCCCCGCCCCGCGTCGGCGGGCCCGGGGGCGCGAGCGAGGCGCTCGCCTGGGTCCCGCAGCCGCAGGACTCGCGGCAGGTGAGCTCGACCCCGAGGAGCGTCGTCCCGTCGACGTGCTCCCCGTCGAGCATGCGGATCATCACGTCCGCCGCCATCGACCCGAGCCGCTTGATGGGCTGGCGGACGGTGGTCAGCGACGGCCTGGAGAAGCGCGCGATGGCGGCGTCGTCGAAGCCGGCGATGAGGATGTCGTCCGGGACGCGGAGCCCCCGCTCCGCGAGCTCCTCCATCGCGCCGAGCGCCATCTTGTCGTTGGCGGCGACCAGCGCGTCGAACTCGACGCCGCGGTCGAGCAACTCGCGCACCCCGAGGCGGCCCGAGTCGATCGAGAACGCGCCGAACGCGAAGAGCCGCTCGTCGAGCGGGAGAGATCGCTGCGCGAGCGCCCTCCAGTAGGCGTCGGCGCGCGCCTTCGCCTCCTCGTTGTTGGCCGGCCCGCCGATGTACGCGACGCGCTGGCGCCCGTGGACATCGACCATGTGGCCGACCGCGAGCTCGATCCCGAGGGCGTTGTCGACGATGACGCACGGGATCCCCGGGATCGCCATCCCGATGCTGAAGACGGGCAGCGGCGGGTAAGCGCGGAAGAACTCCCGCATGCCCTCGACGCCGACATGGTGGCAGAGCGTGGCCGCAGCGACGATGACGCCGTCGACCGTCTCCGAGCCGATGAGGTGATAGATGCTGTTCTGCGCCGACGCGGTCGTCCCGGGGAGCGCGAGCGTCTCGCCGAAGGCGATGAGTAGATTGACGTCGTGCGCCTCGGCGGCCCGCTCCACCCCGAACCGCAGGTCGGACTGGTAGTCTCCTCCCACGTAGTCCATCAGGAGGGCGATCGTCCGGCGCTTCTTCGTCATGGCCTGCGGCTCTCGGGTCAGGTGTCGGTGATCGAGACGAGCTCCGGCGACATGCGCTCGAGCGCCGTCAGGCTCCGCCGCTGCCAGCCGAGCCGCGCGTCCGTCACGAACTGGACCTTGCACTTCAGCCCCTGGCCCGCGAGGCCGCAGATGAAGCTGATGAACGCCTTCAGGCAGCTCGAGTTCAGGAAGTAAAGGGCCCTCACGTCGAACTCGACGGCGCTCACGCGCAGGCGCACCGCCTCCCACTGCAGTTCCTTGAGGAGGCTGCCGAGCGGCGCGACCGCCGCCATGTCGCCCGTGCCGGTGAGCTTGACGCTGAGGGCGTCTTCCCTCAGCGCCGGCTCGATCCCGAAGCTCTCCGTGACGACCGGCTCAACCCTCAAGCTGTTCATCTACCCTCCATCTCCCGACCGGCGCGTGCGCGATGATCGTGAGCTCGTTGCCCTCGATCTTGTAGTCCACGTCGAGCCCGCCCTCGGCGCGCACCCGCGCGAGGCCGAGCCCCGACACCCCCTCTACCATCGCCGTCTCGATGATGAGATCGTCGTAGTGCTTCACCGGATCGGACGCCGTCTTCAGCTCGAAGAGGCGCCGCTCCACCTCGCGAAGCCGCTCCGGAGACGCCTCGTTCCGCGCGCAGATCTTCATGACGCACGAGCTATCGCGCTCCTCGAGCGCGAGCTCGAGGCTGACCCTGGGGCCGCTGGAATATTTGATGATGTTCTCCGCGAGCTCGTGCGCGGCCATGTAGAACCTCGAGCTCACATTCGCGTCGTCCAGCACCATGCTACAGAAGCTGGACACCAGCCGAAGCACGCTGTTGGCCATCCGCTCGGTCGGATAGAACGTGATACACAAGAAGAGTGAGCCGTTCTGACTCGGTTCGGACGCTGGCACGATTGGATCAGCGTACGGCTTTCTCGATCCGGATCCAATCCCTTCTGCGCGCGGGACGGAACATGGCGCTCATGTAGGAGAGCTGGCGGCGCCGCATTACAACGGGCGCGGGGCGCTGTACCTCGCCACGACGACCGTGATGTCGTCATCGGGGCTCGGGCACCAGCCGTCGACGTCCCTCAGGATGCGGTCGCGGATCGCCTCGACGGGCGACGCCTGCGCGGACTCGATCGTGGCGCAGAGCCGCTCGAGGCCGAACTGCTCGCGGTGCGCGTTACGCGCTTCGGTGACACCGTCGCTGTACAGCACGAGCACGTCTCCGTCCTCGAGGAGGAACTCGGCGTCTCGCGTCATCGCGTCGATGACGGGCAGCGCGCCGATCCAGACGCCGGAGCTCTGGATGCACACGCAACGCCGCGTGCGCGCGCGACATACGATGATGTCGTCGTGCGCCCCCGCGAACGTCACGCGGCCGCTGCGCTCGTACCGAAGGAGCAGCAGCGTCGCGTGCTCGTCCCGCTTCAGGCGGCTGCGCACGTTCTCGTACACCGCCGCGTTGACGGCGGAGACGAGCTCGCCCGGGCTGGCGTCCGGATCGCTGCGCGTGAGGGCCGAGATCATGCTCTGGATCATCAGCATCACGAGCCCCGCGGCGAGGCCGTGCCCCGCGACGTCGCCGATCCCGAGCCACCCGCCCCGGGGGGTCGCGAGCACATCGTAGTAGTCGCCGCCCACCTCGGCGGCCGGCCTCATGACCGCGCAGAGCTCGAGGCCCTCGACCGAGAGCAGCGGCGGCACCAGCGTCGTCTGGATGCGCGCCGCGACGACGCTCTCCTGGCGGACCTTCTCCTGCTCGAGCCGCTCGCGCAGCTCCACCTGCCGCACGACCTCCCAGTGCAGCGCCGCGGCCTTGACCGCGGAGCCGAGCTGGAGGCGGAGCGCGTCATAGACAAGCTCGTTCGCGCCGCTGTTGAGCACCCCGACGCCGAACTTCTCCGTGTCGCCGAAGGCGACCGGGAGCGCGATCATGCTCCAGCGCTCGCCGTCCTCCAGGAACCCCGGGGGCGCGAGGCAGCGCGCCGGGAAGCGGACCGAAGGGGGATCCACCTCGAGGCCGTCCTCGAGGAGGAAGAGGGGCTTCAGCACGGCGCGTTGCGCGTCGTCGTAGAGCGACACCGCGACGCGCGAGAACTGCATCCTCGGCAGCTCCGACGCCATCATGCGCCGCAGGATGGGCAGGCTCAGGCAGGTCGAGAAGCTCCGCGCGCTCCAGCTCAGGTAGAGCGACGCGAGCTCCACGTTGAGCCGCTTCTGCCCCTCGGCGCGCACGGACGCGCCGCCGATGACGACGCGCGCCCCGTGCCAGATCCGCTCGAGCGCCTCGTCCAGCGCGGCGTCCCGCCGCTCCCCGGGCCCGGGGTGGAACCGCTCGCGCAGCAGCGTGATCACGACCTGGAAGTGCTCGAGGGTCGCGCCCTCGCGCCCCGCCGCGTCGAGGAGCGCCTCGAGCGCGCGCAGGAAAGTGCCCTCGGCCGCCTCTCCGCCGGCGAGCTCCTCCTCGAGCGCCGACAGGAGCGCGCCGGCCCAGCCGCGGAGCGAGCCGGCCGGGATCGCGACGCTCTTCTCGAGGAGGCGCTCGAGGTCGGCCCGCTGGCCCGGGGGCGGGAGCGGCGCGCGCCGCGCCATGCTGGAGGGCGCGCCCGCGGTCTCGGCCTGGTAGCCGCAGCCGCAGGACTCGCGCAGCGCGAGCTCGACAGGGAACAGGCTGCGCTCCGCGACGGGGGCGCCGTCGATCATGCGCAGGATCGTGTCCATGGCGCGCGCGCCGAGCCGCTTGATGGGCTGGCAGATGGTCGTCAAGGACGGCTTCGTGAAGCGCGCGATGGCCACGTCGTCGAAGCCGCACACGAGGACGTCCTTCGGGACGCTGATGCCGCGCGCCTCCAGCACCTCGATCGCCCCGAGGGCCATGGTGTCGCTCGCGGCGACCACGGCGTCGAACTCGACCCCGCGCTCGAGGATCTCGCGCATCGCGATGCGCCCTGTGTCGAGGGTGAACGCGCCGAACGCGAAGAGCCGCTCGTCGAAGGGCAGAGATCGCTCCGCGAGCGCCCGCCAGTACGCGGTGGCGCGCGCGTCCGCCTCCTCGTTGTTGGCCGGCCCGCCGATGTACGCGACGCGCCGGCGCCCGTGATCGTCGACCAGGTGCCTGAGGGAGATCTCGATCCCGAGGGCGTTGTCGACGACGAGGCTCGGGATGCCGTCGATCGCCATCCCGACGCTGCAGACGGGCAGCGGAGCGTAGGCGCGGCAAAACCGCTGCATGCCCTCGATGCCGACGTGATGGCAGAGGGTCGTCGAGGCGACGATCACGCCGTCGACCGTCTCCGGGCCGATGAGGTGATAGATGCTGTTCTGCGCCGACGCGTTCGATCCGGGGAGCGCGAGCGTCTCTCCGAAGGCGACGAGGAGATTGACGTCGTGCGTCTCGGCGGCGCGCTCGACCCCGAAGCGCACCTCGGACTGGTACTCGCCTCGTACGTAGTCCATCAGGAGGGCGATCGTCCGGCGCTTCTTCGTCATGGCCTGCGGCTCTCGGGTCAACTTTCGGTGATCGAGACGAGATCCGGAGACATGCGCTCGAGCGCCGTCAGGCTCCGCCGCTGCCAGCCGAGCCGCGCGTCCGTCACGAACTGGACCTTGCACCGCAGCCCGAGGCCCGGCAGGCCGCAGATGAAGCTGATGAACGCCTTCAGGCAGCTCGAGTTCAGGAAGTAAAGAGCCCTCACGTCGAACTCGATGGCGCTCACGCGCAGGCGCGCCGCCTCGGCCTGAAGGTCCTTGAGGAACAGGCCGAGCGGCGCGACCGCCGACATGTCGCCCGTGCCGGTGAGCTTGACGCCGAGGGAGTCGTCCCTCAGGGCCGGCTCGATCCCGAAGCTCTCCGTGACGACGGGCTCAACCCTCAAGCTTCTCATCTACCCTCCACCTCCCAACCGGCGCGTGCGCGATGATCGTCAGCTCGTTTCCCTCGATCTTGTAGTCCACGTCGAGCCCGCCCTCGGCGCGCACCCGCGCGAGGCCGAGCCCGGACACCCCCTCTACCATCGCCGTCTCGGTGATGAGATCGTCGTAATGCTTCACCGGATCGGCCGCCGTCTTCAGCTCGAGGAGGCGCCGCTCCACCTCGCGCAGCCGCTCCGGAGACGCCTCGTTCCGGGCGCGGATCTTCATGATACAGGAGCTCTCGCCCTCCTCGAGCGCGAGCTCCAGGCTGACCTTGGGGCCGGCCGAATACTTGGTGATATTCTCGGCGAGCTCGTGCGCGGCCATGTAGAACCTCGAGCTCACGTTCGCGTCGTCCAGCACCATCCCGCAGAAGCTGGAGACGAGCCGCAGCACCGCGGTGGCCAGCCGCTCGCTCGGGAAGAACGTGATGCACAAGAACAATGAGGCATTCTGGCTCGGTTCAGGCGCTGACACGATTGAAGCAGCGTACGGCGTTTCGCGGGCGGATCCAATCCCCTCGACCCGCCCGCGATCGCGCAGGTGAGCGGGCGCCCTACAACAATCCGCGTTGAGCTCACTGGCGCGCGACGAGCCGCTTGCCGTCGGCCCTCAGGTTCGACACGGCCTCTCCGACCCGCTGCGCGAGCGGCAGGCCGCGGGGGACGACGAGGCCGCTCGGCCCGCCCACGCGGCCGAACGACCACGAGAGCGCCGAGCCCTCGGCGTCCCAGGGGGCGAGCCGCTCGCGGCCCTCGGACGGCATGGCGCCGACGATCTCGCGCCGCTCCAGGTCGAGCACGGCGAGCCGGTCGGCCGACGAGAGCAGCAGGGTCTCGCCGTCGGGCGCGGCGGCGATGTCCTCCCACTCGGCCCCGGTCACGCCGTCGAGCACCCGCTCGGCGACGCCGGCGCGGCGGACCACGACGACGCCCGTCGCGTCGGCGAAGGCGACGTCGCCCGGCAGGGGGCCGTCCGCGATCGCGGTCGCGCGCGGCGTGGCGTACCCGAGGACGCGCACCTCGCCGCGCGCCTCGTCGATGCGCGCCACCGCGCCCGAGCTGAACGCGAGGAGCAGCCCGGGCCCGACGTCGCCGCGCGCGGGGCTCGGGCGCGCCTCGTAGACGTAGCCGTCGGTCACCGCGATGGTGCGCGACGAGAGGTCGCGGAGCGACGTGGCGAGCAGGTTGCCGTCGAGCTCCTGCGTGAACAGCGTGCGGCAGGCCGCGTCGACGCCGAGCACGAACGCGGGCGCCCTCGGCACCGCCTCGACGAGCTGGTCGGTCGCCGCGTCGAACAGCGCCCAGATGCCCTGGTCGCGGCGGTACGAGAGGAGGCGGCCGTCGTCGCAGGCGCGCAGGAGATGACCGCGCCGCGCGGCGGTGCGGCGCCGCGAGGCCTCGCTGTAGAGGCGCACCTCGGCGCCGAGCTGGACGGCGACCGTGTCGCCGCTGCGCAGCACGGCGGCGGCCGAGGCGCTCGCGTCGCGGATCTCCGGTCCGCCCTGCGGATCGAGCCCCTCGAACCGGAGGAGGCGCTCGGCGGCGGGCGGGCCCGGGTTGAACAGGACGAGGTCGCGCGTGAGCACGCGGCGGTCGGGGAGCCGCCACGCGCCGAGGAGGACGTGCGGGCCGACGTCGCGCTCGGCGACGTCGGACGCCTCGCCGCGCGCGCGCAGCGTCCGCGGCGCGCGCTGGGCCGGGGGCGGCGCGCACGGCGAGCCCTCGGGCGGCGGGTCGGCCGCGGCGCGCCCGCCCTTGCGGAGGTAGTGCCAGACGCCGCCGGCGCCGGCGCCGCCGCCGCAGACGCCGAGATCGAGGCCGCCCGCGTCCCAGCGCGCGGAGGCGGGCGCCGGGTCGGTGTCGAGCTCGAACAGCGGCGCGTCGGGCCGGTCGAAGGCGTAGATCGACGTCCTGCCCTGCTGGACGAGCGCGATCACGGGGTCGCGCGGGCTGAAGCGCCCGAGCACGGCGGGCACGGCGAGGGTGATCTCGGCGCCCGCGCCCGCGTCCGGCCCCCAGAGCAGCGCCCGGCGGCCGAGGACCGCCGCGACGCGCGCGCCGTCGGGGGAGACGCCGAGCACGTTGCCGCGGAAGGGGTGCCTGTCGACGGCATCGGCGCCGGCGCCGCGGCGCATGTCCCAGCGCGCGATGCCGCCGTCGGTCGAGCAGGCGAGGACGGGCGCGGCCTCGGCCGCGTGCACGGCGCTGCTGCAGCGCACGGGCGCGACAGCGGCCAGCGCGACGGTGCCGCCCTCCCGCAGCCGGAAGACGCGGACCTCGCCCGTGACCGAGCGCGTGGCCAGCGCCGTGTCGAACGCGAACGGCACCCGCTCGACGTGCGGGGCGTCGTGGGGCCGGAGGGCGAGCACGCGCGGGGACCTGGCGCGCGTCACGCTGTCGGGGTCGGCGTCGAGGGGGACGTCGTCGATGACCTGCGGATCGGGCGGGCGCAGGTCGGCGACGAGCAGGGCGCCGCCGGGGCCGCCCGCGATGACCCAGCGGTCGTCCCACGGCAGCGCCGGGCCCACCACGCTGTCGACGGTCAGGAAGTGCGCGCGCGGCAGGTCGAGGACCGCGGTCGCGAGGTCGAGCGGCAGCGCGGCGTCGTCGGCGCGCCGCGCGAGGGCCGCGGTGATCCACGCGGCGCGGTGGTACGGGTCCTCGGTGCGGCGCGCCTTGCCGGTGAGCTCCGCGAGGTCGGCGCGCTCCTCGGCCGCGCGGCGCGCCGCCTCGGCGCTGGCCTGGCGCGCGGCGACCCACCGCTCCGCCGCGAACGCCGCGCCGACAGCGAGGCCGAGCGCCGCGGCGGCGCCGAGCTTGCGGGCGCGCTGGGCGCGGGCGCGCCGGAGGCTCTCGCGGACGAGGGCCTGCTCGCGCCGGGGCAGCCGCGCGACGTCGGTCGCGCCGGCGCTGATCTGATCGAGCAGGTCGCGCCGCAGGAGGAAGTCGGGGTGCTCGCCGGAGCGGTCCCAGACGTCGGCGGCCTCGCGGAGCCGCTCGAGCAGGATGAGCCGGTCCATGTGCCGCGCGCGGGTGGACGCGAGGTGGGGCCAGCTCGAGGCGAGCGCCTCGTGGGCGAGCTCGACGGCGCCGTCGCGGCGGCTCAGGAGGCGCGCGCGCTCGAGGGCGCCGAGGACGCGCTCGACGTCGGCGGGCGGGGCGGCGACGGCCTCGACGAGCTCGGCCTCGACCCAGCGGACGCGCGAGCCGTCGACGGCGGCGAGGCGGAGGAGCGCCTCGTCGGCGATGGGGCGGTCGTCCGGGGCGAGGGCGGCGAGCGCGGCGTCGGCGTGCCGCGCGAGGGCGCCGCGCACGCCGCCGAGCTCCTGCCAGACCTCGCCGCGCAGCGCGCCGCGCGCGTCGCTGGAGCGCGCCTGCCACCAGTCGGCGAGGGCGAGCGCCACGAACGAGAGCGCGGCGCCGCCGCCCCGGAGCTCGCGCTGCACCTCGGCGGCGACCTGGGCGAGGCCGCGGACCTCGACGCCGGCGAGCCGGGCGGGGCCGGCGACGAGGTCCTTCACGGCGGCGGCGGCGGGGAGGCCGACGTAGCGCAGCGCGGCGCGGAGGCCCTCGCCGGCGGGCGTGGCGAGCAGCGCGGCGGCGCGCTCGTCGGCCTCGTCGAGCACGCCGATGAGGCGGAGCCCCCGGCGCGCCTCGCCGGTGGCGAGCGCGCCCACGAGGGCGGCGAGCCGGCCGCCGCCGAGGGGGGCGATGGGGTCGACGACGAGCGCGACGCCGACGGCGGACGCCATGCAGAACCGGGTGAGGGCGTCGAGGTCGGCTGTCTCGAGGTCGGGCGAGACGGCGGCGAGCGCGCGGGCGAGGGCGCGGTCGGGGTCGTCCCCCGGGGTGAGGCGCGCCTCGATCCAGTCGTCCTTGTGGTCGGCGTGGCGGCGCGCGAGGTGGGGGACGAGGCCGGCGGAGGCGAGCGAGGATTTGCCGGAGCCGCGCGGCCCCTGGAGGATGACGCACGGCTCGAACTCGAGCTCGCGCCCGAGGCGCGCCGTGTCGTCGTCGCGCGCGAACAGGAGGCCCTCGTCGGTGGACGAGAGCGGGGCGAGGCCGCGGTACGGGCGGTCGGGGACGCCGTGGGGGCGCTCCCAGACCTCGTCGAGGAGCTGCTTGAGCCGCCCCGGGGCCACGCGGCGGTGCGCGGGGTCGACGGAGAGCAGGCGGGTGAGGAGGGCGACGAGGCCGCGCGGGAGGCGCGCGGGGTCGCGCCCGAGGTCGCGCATGGCGCCGCGCAGGGTGGCGCTGCGGAGCTCGGTCCACCAGGCGGTGACGCTCGAGGGGTCGGAGCAGTCGTCGGGCTCGTCGGGGACGTCGTGCGGGAGGCGACCGGTGGTGAGCTGCGCGATGCAGACGGCGAGCGCGTAGGCGTCGGTGGCGGCGGTGGGCTCGGCCATCTCGAGCACCTCGGGGGCCATGAAGCCGGGGGTGCCGATGACGTTGCGCGCGGCGGCGGGGCTGTCCGCGCCGGCGAAGGCGCGGCGGGTGGAGGCGTAGACGTCGCGCTCGGCGAGGAAGGCGGCGGTGCCGAGGTCGTTGCTGGCGGCGGCGGGGCCGCTGGCGCTGCCGGCGTCGCCGCTGCCGGCGGCGAGGCCGCTGCCGCTGCCGGCGTCGCCGCTGCCGGCGCCGAGGCTGACGGCCGGGGGCGCGCCGGGGGCGCGCGAGACGGGGCCGCCGGGCGGGCCGCCGGCGCGCCGGGAGATGCCGAAGTCGAGGACCTTGAGGGCGCCGTCCTGGGTGAGGAACAGGTTGGCGGGCTTGAGGTCGAGGTGGACGACGCCGCGCGCGTGGATGACGTCGAGCGCGCCGGCGACGTCGCGGGCCCAGGCCACGACGCGGCGCCAGGGGATGCGGCGCCGGTAGCGGATCAGGTCGGCGAGGTTCCGGCCCTCGAGGAGCTCCATCGAGACGAACGGGGTCCTCGGGGCGCCGTGGAGGATGCCGGCGGCGTAGATCGTGACGAGCGAGGGGTGGCGGAACGAGGCGAGGAGCTTGGCCTCGTCGGCCCAGTCCGCGGCGTTCGCGAAGTCGGAGCAGAGGAGCTTGAGGGCGACCTCGCGGAACGGGGCGCCGTCGGGCAGGAGCTCCTCGGCGCGCCACACGTCGCCGAAGCCGCCGCGGCCGAGGCGCACGCGCAGGCGATAGCGGCGGTCGAGCACGTCGCCGGACGCGTGCCCGAGGCCGCCCGGGGGGAGCGGCACCGCGCCCGGGTCGCGGGAGGAGCTGCCCTCGTCGACGAGCGTGCGATCCATCGCGGGACGACGGTATCACCGGCGCGGGGAGAGGTGGGCGGTCCGTCCGTCGTCCTTTCGGACCGCGGCCTCCCTGCCGGGCGCGCTGCGCCCTGGCGCGAGGGCGAACGACAGGACGGGCCGCTGACCCGCGCGCGTCCACCGCTGCGGCGCCAGCAGCGCTCCCGGCGCTCCCGGGCTCACCCCGGTGATCGTCGCCGCGGCCGCCGCTTCCCTTTGGCCTGCGCCAGCTCCGCCCGCAGCGCCTGCACCTCGGCCTCCAGCTTCTCGTTCGCCGCCTCCAGCTTCTCGTTCGCCTTGCGTACCTTGGCCTCCGCCTCGTCCGGTGTCGGCAGCAGGTCACGGCCTTCGCGGTCGCGCGCCAGCCGGAGCATCGGGCCGAGCGCTCGGTCTTCCACGACGGTCCACCAGAGGCCGAGCGTCTCGCACGCGCGGAGATCCGGGTCATCGGGCGCCCGCTCCACGAGATCGCCATCCAGGGCGTCCCAGATGCGGATCTGTCGCTCGCGATCCTCGGGATGAAAGCGCACGATCTCGCGGATGCCCGCGGCGCGGTAGCGCTCGAGCTTCTCGTCCCAGTCGGGCTCCCCCTCGTCCGAGTCGCTCACGATCTCGACCCCGAGGTCAGGCGCCCCGTGCAGCCAGGTCTTCCACGTGCGGAAGGTCCGATGCGGAACGCCCAGGCGGACGAAGGCGTCGGGGGCGAGGCGCTTCTTCGAGGTACGCGGGTCCCAGTAGACGAACTGATCGGAGCCGAGCGTCGCCGTGTGCGCGAGCTCGCGCTTGAGGATCAGGTACAGCGCGGTGCGGAGCTCCAGGTGGCGATTCGTCTCGGGCACTTCTTCGGACTCCGGGAAGTACACCGGCTCGGGCGGGCGGCTGTAGACATGGGGCCGCGTCGGCCGGCGAGGTGCGGCGGGCGGGCGGACCGTGGGCTCGATGGCTGACATGGCCTGCTGTCGAAGGTACCATGGCCGCTGCCGTGCGGCATCGACCGGCCGAGACAGCGGCAGGAGCGCCCGGTCGCATCTCTCCCCTCTCCCGCCACGCGGCCCCGTGCGCCCCCGACGCGGGCGCGCCACGCGCGCTCGCGGCACCTCGCCTGCCTGCGCGTGGACATCTCCAGCCCGGCGCGCGACACTGTCGCGCATGGGCGTGGCGGCACCGCGACGGAAGCTCTCGCCAGGGGAGTATCTCGAGCTCGAGCGCGCATCGGAGGTGAGGCACGAGTACGCTGGCGGCGAGCTCTTCGCGATGTCCGGCGGCACGTTCGAGCACAGCGCCATCGCCGCGAACATCGGCCGGCTGCTCGGCAACGCGCTCGGCGAGCGCGGGTGCATGGCGCTGAACTCCGACATGCGCATCAAGATCCCCTCCGCGGATCGCTACGTCTACCCGGACGGCTCGATCGTCTGCGGCCGCCCCGAGTTCGAGGATGAGCGGCGCGACACGCTCCTGAACCCGGTCCTCGTGCTCGAGGTGCTCTCCGATTCGAGCGAGGCGTACGATCGCGGCGACAGGTTTGCGCATTACCAGACCGTGGCGTCGATCCGGGAGGTCGTCCTGGCGTCGCAGAAGGCGCCTCGCGTCGAGGTCTTCGCGCGCCAGGCCGACGGGAGCTGGGTGCTCCGGGTCTACGGCCCCGGCGATCGCGCTGCGCTGTCGTCGGTGGGGTGCGACATCGCCGTGGACGAGGTGTACCGGGGCGTGCTCGAGGCCGCCAGCACGGGACGCTGAGGCCACCTCGCGCTCGACAGGCCTCCACGCGCACGAGGGCTGGCCCCGGAGCGCCTCCCAGGTGGTCCCTTCGGGCTCGCGGCGCGCGCGAGGCCCGAGCGAGTGCCGGGAAGTGCACGACGCTCTCTATCTCCCGCTCCGCCGCCTCCCGCTCCGCCGCCGCGGCGTGCAGTCCCTCCGGGTCTGCGCGTCGGCGGTCCTGACGCGACGATCGAAGCGAGCGTCGCGCGCGCTACTCATCGCGCGTTCGGATTCGCCAGCCACGCAGCCAGGGCTTCGGCGGAGAAGGAGAGCACCGCCTCACCCACCCTCTCCTCCCCGAGCCGATCCAGCAGCGCCGCGAGCGCCGCCTGCTCCGCCTCGGCGAGCGGCCGCCCGAGGCGCAGCGCGCACAGCCGAGCCGTCATCCGGAGCTGCCCGCGCTCGATCCCGCGCTCGATCCCGCGCTCGATTCCACGCTCGATCCCGCGCTCGATCCCGCGTTCCTCCGCTTGCTTCAGCGTTTGCTCGTACCACTCCCGGGTTTCCATGATGAAATCCCTCTCCTCGGACGGCAGCCCCGCAAGCAGCTCCGCCGGCACCTCGAAGCTTAGCCGGACCAGCCACGGCAGCGCCACCCGCCGCTCCCACGCGTCCCCCGGCAGCTCGGTCAGGTCCCGGAGCGCCATCCGGCGCACCCGCGGCGCGCCGAGCAGGCGCAACAGCACCGTGCCGCGCTCGCGCGGCAGCTCGCCGATCACCACGACCTGCACCCGCCACTCCGCCGCCGGGGCGTACAGGCCCGCCCGGCCGGCAGCATCCGGCGCGAACCCGAAGCCGCGCAGCACGCTGTCCGGCCGCCCGGCGCTCAGCAGCCACGCGGCCGGAAGCGGCAGCCGCCGCTCCGCCCGCAGCTCGAGCGTGTGATGCCACTGGTAGCGCTTGCGCAGGCACTCGTGCAGCTCGGCCGCGTCGAGGGCCTGACTGAAGACCTCCACCATCCCGGGCTCGACCGCCATCGCGCGCAACAGCCCCGGCTCGATCTCCGGGTGGGCCACCAGCAGCGCGGGATCGGGGACGTGCCAGACGTCGATCCGCTGCGCATCGCCGGCCGGGACCTCCACCTCGGTCTCGGCAGCGCCGACGAGCCCGAAGAAATCACGGAGGATGTTCTTGCCGAGCTGATCGAAGCGGAAATGCATACCCGGCAGCGGCTAGCACAGAGAGACAACCATGCTCGCATTGCATTTTGCAACGCGCGATTTCCATCGTTCCTGGCGCGCGCCCGTGCTGCTCGCGGAGCTTCGGGGGCGGGCGGCTGTAGACGTGTGCCCGCGTGCGTTGGCGAGGTTCCAGCGGCGGGGCCCCGCGCCTCCTCCTTGACGTCGCTCGCGACCAATCCGCATAATCGCGCCCATGAGCTACATCGACGGATTCGTGGTTCCGGTCCCCGCGGGCAACAAGGCAGCCTATCGCGAGGTCTGCTCGCAGGCCGCCGATCTCTTCAGGGAGTATGGCGCGACGCGCGTGGTCGAGTGCTGGGGCGATGATGTCCCGGACGGCAAGATCACCGACTTCAAGGGCGCAGTGAAGGCCGAGCCCGGTGAGACCATCGTGTTCTCCTGGATCGAGTGGCCATCGAAGGAGGTGCGCGACCAGGCGAACGCGAAGATGCAGAACGACCCGCGCATGAAGATGGACAACGCGCCGTTCGACGGCAAGCGCATGATCTGGGGCGGGTTCGCGGTCCTCTTCGACTCGGGCGAGGGGAATCGCCAGCGTCCCGTCCCCTGATGCGGCAATTGCGATTGCAGCAAGGAGAGCCGGCGCCCACGCGCGGTACGCCGATCCGCGCGATCCCCGCCCCGGCGGCGTGCGTCACCATCGCGGCGAGCGAGCGTAAGAGCGCGTGCCTGGCCCCTGGCGTCCGACGGCACCAAAGCTTCGCGCGGGAGGATTCATGCCGGACAGCATCTTCTTCACGTTGACCCTCGTCTCGGCGCTCGGCAGCGGCCTGATCGCCGGCACCTTCTTCGCCTTCTCGACTTTCGTCATGGGCGCGCTGGCCCGCCTGCCGCCCGCGCAGGGCATCGCCGCGATGCAATCCATCAACGTCGTGGTGCTCAACCCCGTCTTCCTCGGCGTGTTCACGGGGACCGCCGCGATATGCGTCCTCCTCGCGATCGCGGCGCTCCTGACGTGGGCGAAGCCAGGCGCCGGCTGGGCGCTCGCCGGCGGCCTGCTCTATGTGTGCGGCACGTTCATCGAGACGCTCACGTTCCATGTGCCGCGCAACAACGCGCTCGCCGCGGTCGACCCGGCGAGCGCCGAGAGCGCGAGGCTATGGGCGGACTACATCACGAGCTGGACCGCAGGGAACCACGTGCGGACCGCCGCCGCGCTCCTGGCCGCCGCCGCGCTGACGGTCGGGCTCTGGCTGCGAGGCAGCGCGGGAGCGCCCTGACTCCGATCGACCGGCCCGCGGGATAAGTGAGACTGTATCAACAACTCAGCGCGACGTGGGATGAATCGTCGTGGTACGGCTGCCAGCAGCGTTCCTGCCGACCCGTCGTCAGGGGTCAGCGGCTTCATGTAGAGGGCCGGCGAACGTGAGCAGGAGCGAGATCTGGCCGGTAGCGTCTACCTCACCAGCGTCGAAGAACTCGAAATTCTTGCCATCACGACGCTCGACGACCGAGCGGAATCGAAATGTGGTGTTCCCCGTCTCGATGACGCTGAGCATGCGGATGCGCACCAGCAGCGGGTCCGCAAGCAGCTTCGCGATCTCGTCAGCGACCGCTGCTCGCCCTCGGATCTCGCGACTGCGTGAAACGACGCGCCCGTCCGCCGCAAAGCATGCCTCGAGCATCGCTGCCCGCTTTTCTGGATCCCGCTCGCTCGCCGCGTCGATGTAGGTCTTCACCGCGGCCTCGACCATGCTTCCCATGGCGGGCCAGGAAATCCAAACGCGATCCTGAAGTCAATCTCCTCGTGGTGGCCGTCTCACCGTACAGCCATGCTGCACGCGCTGGTTGAATGAGCCCGTCTTTGTGCCTCCTCAGAAGAATTTGTGGGTGAGCCAGTCGGGCTCCGGCAGGTTCCGGAGCGTACGACACATACCCTGCGGAGCAGGGAGAATTCAACGCAAAGGCGCAAAGGCGCAAAGGCGCAAAACCACGGAGGAGAAATGAATGAGAATGAGATAACCAAGCTCGTCGTCGACGCGGCGATCGAGGTGCATCGCAGCCTTGGAGGTCCGGGGCTCCTCGAAACCGTCCACGAAGAGGCGATTGACCCTCTCCCTTGCCTTTTTGCGTCTTTGCGCCTTCGCGCCTTGGCGTTAAATTCCGGGCGAGCGGCAGATCGTCGCTTGCTCCCCGCCGGCCGCCGGCGCAGGGCGCGCCGGCGGGGGTGAGCTGGCTTCAGCGCGCGCCGGGCCCGCTGCCGGGCGCGGCGCCGGCCGTCAGCGCAGGCCGCTCTTCACCGCGGAGATGAGCTCGCCGTTCGAGGTGTCGCCGCTCAGCTCCCAGAACATCGCGCCGCCGAGCCCCTTGTCCTTGATGTAGCGCATCTTGACCCCGAGCGACGCCGGGTTGTCGTAGCTCCAGAACTCCGTCCCGTTGAAGGTGTAGAAAGCCTTCGTGTCCGGGTGGGTGAAGCCGGGGTGGCCCTTGGCCTTCAGGACCTTGTAGTCCTCGATGCCCGCCTCGTACGTGCCCGGGGCCGCGCCGGCGGCCGACTGCCACACGCCCTGGTTCACGTTGGCGACGCCGGTCCAGCCGCGACCGTAGAAGGGCACCCCGACCACCAGCTTGCTCGCCGGCGTCCCGCCGTTCAGCCACGCCGCGACCGCCTCATCGGTGCTGTACTTCAGCGCCTTCGCGGGGTTCGAGCCGGAGTTGAACAGCGGCGAATGGAAGTTCGTCGTGCTCTCCCAGGCGCCGTGCATGTCGTACGTCATCAGGTTGATGAAATCGAGGTGCCGGTGGATCTCGCCGACCTGGATCTTGTCGATCTTGTCGATGCCAGCGGGCGCCGCGATGGTGAGCAGCAGCCCGGGGCGCACCGCGTTGAGCTGATTGCGGAACTCGCCGAGCAGCGCCGTGAAGTTCTGGGTGTCCTCGGGGCGCTGGTTGCAGGTGCTGCCGCAGGCGGCCGGGTACTCCCAGTCGATGTCGATGCCGTCGAACACGCCGGCCCAGCGGGGATCCTTGATGAAGAGATCGACGCAGGACGAGACGAACGCGGCGCGGTTCGCGGGCAGGGCCGCGTCGGAGAAGCCGGCCGACCAGGTCCAGCCGCCGAGCGAGATCAGCACCTTGAGGTGCGGGTGCTTCCGCTTCAGCTTGCGCAGCTGGTTGAAGCTGCCGCGGAGCGCGCCCGCGTCCCAGGTGTCGGCGACGCCGTCGACGCTGTCGGCGGCGCTGTAGGCCTTGTCGTAATCAGCGTAGGTGTCGCCGAGCTGGCAGCGGTTGCCCACCACGTTGCCGAACGCGTAGTTGATGTGCGTGAGCTTGGCGGCCGACCCGCTCGTGTCGATGTTCTTGACGTGGTAGTTGCGGCCGTAGACGCCCCACTCCGCGAAGTAGCCGATCACCTTCTTGCCGCCGCTGTCGCCGCCGCCCGAGCCGCCGCCGCCGCCCGCGCCGCCGCCGCCGCCCGCGCCGCCGCCGCCGCCCGCGCCGCCGCCGCCGCCCGAACCGCCGCTGCCTCCCGAGCCGCCGCTGCCGCCCGAGCCGCCGCTGCCGCCCGAACCGCCGCTGCCGCCAGCGCCAGCGCTGGTCGTGCTGGCGCTCGTGCTGGTGCCACCACTGACCACCTTCCAGAGCGCCGGGACGATCGGCGGCTCCCACCCCGGAAGAGAGGTGTGCGCCTGGATGCAGCTATAGGTGACACCGCCGTAGGTCACCTGGGAATTGACCGCATACGCGGTGTACGGCGCCCAGGCGGCAGTAGCGGCCTGCTCCGTCGCGTCGATCTCGGCTCCATCGGGGCCAAGGCCATCTCCGCCATCGAGTCCGCCGCAGGCGGCCAGGGCCATGACAGCAAAGATCGGCAGGGTCGTGAGCGAGGAAAGCTTCATGGCTGATCTCCTTGGGTGTGCCGGTGTCCCGGTCTCCGGTTGTTGCAAACGTTGCAAACGTGATGAGCAACTGGCGTACCGGTCCTGGCGGTGACACCGACGCTCGGCGCCACGGCCCCGCGGCACCCCCGTTTCGAGCGCCGCCATGAGGAGGCGCGCCGCGATCGCGCCCGGCCACCCCGGCCAGCAAGGGGGGCGATCCCGGAGATCACCGTGCGATCGCCCCGATCGCGGGAGAGCCGCCGGATCGCCCCCCAGCGATCCCGACGATCGCGCGGCGACGGCCCGGTTCAGCGCTCTTCCTCGGTCATCCCGCCAGCGGCGCGCGATCGAGATCCGGGGCAC
Organism: Sorangium sp. So ce406; assembly: GCF_051474675.1. Lineage (NCBI taxonomy): Bacteria > Pseudomonadati > Myxococcota > Polyangiales > Polyangiaceae > Sorangium > Sorangium sp. So ce406. Next base: position 7,527,949 of record NZ_CP150340.1, read on the forward strand.
GACGCTTGCTCTTCTGCGGATCCGTGGACGGAACCATCGTGCTCCCCAGCCAGGAACCGACCGAGGCGCATCGGGGTAGGATCGCCGCCGAAATGCACCCCGGCGAATTCCTGACGCTCCTCGCACCGCTCTCCGGTCCCATCGTGCCCATCGAGTCGGTCCCCGACCCTGTCTTCGCCGACAAGGTGGTCGGCGACGGCATCTCGATCGATCCGACCACCCGCACGTTGCTCGCCCCCTGCGACGCGACGGTGACCCAGCTCCACGCGGCGCGGCACGCGATCACCCTGAGCGCCGCGGGCGGCGTCGAGATCATGATCCACGTGGGGATCGACACCGTCGGCCTGAAGGGCGAGGGCTTCACGGCGCTGGTGAGCCAAGGGGACAGGGTGTCCGCGGGCCAGGCGCTCCTCGAGTTCGACGCCGATCACATCCTCCGCAACGCGCCCAGCCTGCTCACGCAGATCATCCTCCTGAGCGGCGAGACGAGCGCGATCGTCGAGCGCGCGAGCGGCGTGGCCACGGCCGGCGCGAGCCGCCTCATGAGCGTGGGGCCCCGGCGCAAGGCCGCGGACGACGCGCAGCGGGCGTCGAGCGCGGGCGAGGCCGGCGCGTCCAGGCCGCCGCCGCGGGCCACGGTCGGCGTCACGTCCGCCGTCGTCGCGGTGCCCAACCCGCACGGGCTGCACGCGCGGCCGGCCGCGGTGCTCGCCAGCGAGGCGAGGTCGTTCGCCGCCGCCATCAGCGTGGAGCTCGCCGGCCGCAACGCGAACGCGAAGAGCGTCGTCGCGCTGCTGAACCTGGGCGCGGGCCCGGGCGCCGAGCTGCGCATCGTCGCGAGCGGCAGCGAGGCGGCCCGGGCCGTGGCGCGCCTCGTCGAGCTCGTCCGCAGCGGGCTCGGCGAGGACCTCTCCGCCGCCCCGACCGCGCCCGAGCGCGCCGCCCCCGCCTCCCCTGCCCCCGCGCCGCGCGCGCCACGCTCTACCGACGACCCGCGGCGCTTCCACGGCGTGAGCGCCGCGCCCGGCCTCGCCATCGGCCCGGTCTGCAAGATCGACCCGCTCGCCGTCGAGGTCGAGGAGCACGCGACCGACACGGAGGCGGAGCTCGCGCGCCTGCAGAAGGCGCTCTCGCACACCCGGCTCGAGCTGAAGCAGCTCGTCGCCGGGTCGGGCAAGCGCGCCGAGCAGGCCGAGATCTTCAGCGCGCACCTCACGATGCTCGACGATCCGGACGTGATCACGCGCGCCGAGGTCGCCATCGTGGAGGGCAAGTCGGCCGCGTTCGCGTGGCGCGAGGCGGTGATGTCGTCGTACCGGGAGCTCGCGGGCCAGTCGAACCCCCTGCTCGCCGCGCGCGCCAACGATCTGCGCGACGTGGGCGGCCGCGCGCTGCGGCACCTCGCCGGCGGCGACGAGGCGCAGGCCGCGCCGGCGGGCAGCGTCGTCGTCGCGGAGACCCTGACGCCCTCCGAGGTCGTGCGGCTCGCGGACCAGGGGGTCGCCGGCCTCGTCAGCGTGCTCGGCGGCACCACCTCGCACGCGGCGATCCTGGCGCGCTCGCTCGGCGTGCCGTACCTCGTCGGCGCCCCGGGGGCGCTGCTCGATCTCGAGGCGGGCGCGACGGCCGTGCTCGACACGCTCGACGCCGACGAGGCGGCGCTGCTGCTCCGCCCGACCGACGCCGAGCTCGACACCTACCGCGACCGGCTCGGGGCGCGCCGGGCCCTGCGCGCGCGGCAGGAGGCGGCCGCGGCGGAGCGCGCGGTGACCCGCGACGGCGTCCACGTCGCGGTGCTCGCCAACATCGCGAGCGCCGACGACGCGCGCACGGCCGTCCGGCTCGGGGCCGAGGGCGTGGGCCTCCTGCGCACCGAGCTGATGTTCTTCGATCGCGCCACCGCGCCGACCGAGGCCGACCAGACCGCCGCGTACCAGGCGATCGCCGACGCGCTGGGCGATCGCCCGCTCACCATCCGCACGCTCGACGTCGGCGGCGACAAGCCGCTCTCGTACATGCCGCTGCCCGCCGAGGACAACCCGCTCCTCGGCATCCGCGGCCTGCGCATCGGCGCGCTCCACCCGACGATCCTGCGCAGCCAGCTCCGCGCGATCCTCGCGGCCCGGGCCCGGGGCGCGCACCGCGTCCTCCTGCCCATGGTCTCGAGCCTCGACGAGCTCCTGGAGGCGAAGCAGGTGCTCGAGGAGGAGCGCCGGCGCGCCGGGTCGCCCCCGGTGGAGCTCGGCGTGATGGTCGAGGTGCCGTCGGTCGCGATCCAGGCCGATCGGTTCGCGGCGGAGGTCGATTTCTTCTCGATCGGCACGAACGATCTCACCCAGTACACGCTGGCCATGGACCGCACCCACCCGCGGCTCGCCGGCCGGCAGGACGCGCTGCACCCCGCGGTGCTCCGGCTCATCGACGCGACCGTGAAGGCCGCGCAGAGGCGCGAGCGCCACGTGGGGATCTGCGGCGCTGTCGCGAGCGATCCCGAGGCCGTGGCCGTGCTGATCGGCCTCGGCGTGACGGAGCTCAGCGTCAGCGTCCAGGCGATGCCGGAGGTGAAGTCGAAGATCCGCGAGCTCGACGCCGCGAGGTGCCGGGAGATCGCGAAGGCCGCGCTCGATCTCGGGACCGCCGCCGAGGTGCGGGCGCTGCTCTCGCCGGGCGCGCGCCCCGGCTGAGCGTCATCCGTCATTCCGCCGCAGCATGCGGGCCGGGGGCCGTCGCCGGCGCGACGCGAGGGCCGCCCCGCCCACGGGAGAAGGAGCTTCGAATGAGAGGGTTCAACGAGCTGCAGCGCATCGGCAAGGCGCTGATGCTGCCCATCGCGGTGCTTCCGGTCGCGGGCCTGCTGCTCCGGCTGGGGCAGCCCGACGTGCTCGACGTCGCGTTCGTCGCCCAGGCCGGCGGCGCGATCTTCGACAACCTGGCGCTGATCTTCGCCGTGGGCATCGCCGTCGGCCTCGCGCACGAGCGGAACGGCGTGGCCGGGCTCTCCGGGATGATCGCCTACCTGGTGATCACGGGCGGGGTGAAGACCATCGACGACAAGATCAAGATGGGCGTCCTCGCCGGCATCCTCGCCGGCGTCCTCGCGGGGGCGATGTACAACCGCTTCCGCGACACGAAGCTACCCGCCTTCCTCGGCTTCTTCGGCGGCAGCCGCTTCGTGCCCATCGTCACCGGCGGCGCGAGCCTCGCCCTCGCGCTCGTGCTCGGCTTCGTCTGGCCGCCCGTGCAGGCCGGCATCGACGCGATCGGCGGCTGGATCGTGGCCTCGGGGCCGGTCGGCGCCTTCTTCTTCGGCGTCCTGAACCGCCTGCTCATCCCGACCGGGCTGCACCACATCCTCAACAACCTCGCCTGGTTCGTCGTCGGCTCGTTCGAGGGCGCGAAGGGCGTGGTGACCGGCGATCTGAACCGCTATTTCGCCGGCGATCCCTCGGCGGGCGCGTTCATGGCCGGCTTCTACCCGGTGATGATGTTCGGCCTGCCGGCGGCGTGCCTGGCGATCTACCGCACCGCGCGCCCGGAGAACCGCAAGGCCACCTTCGGCGTGATGTTCTCGGCCGCGCTGACCGCCTTCTTGACGGGCATCACCGAGCCCATCGAGTTCGCGTTCATGTTCCTCGCCCCCGCGCTCTACGCGGTCCACGCCGTGCTGACCGGGATCTCGCTGGCGCTGCTCGACGTGCTCGGCGTCAAGCACGGGTTCAGCTTCTCCGCCGGGTTCATCGACTACGCGCTCAACTACGGCCTCTCGACCAAGGGCTGGATGATCGTGCCGGTCGGCCTCGCCTACGCGGTCGTCTATTACGGGCTCTTCGTCGTCTGCATCGAGCGGTTCAACCTGGCCACGCCGGGCCGCGAGGCGGCGGCGACGGTCGCCGCGCCGGCGCCCGGAGGCGGGCCCCGCGCGGAGGCCGAGGCCGACGGCGGGCTCGCCGGGCAGCTCCTGCGGGCGCTGGGGGGCCACGCGAACATCCGCGAGCTCGACGCGTGCATCACCCGCCTGCGCCTGGTCATGGTCGACCGCGATCTCGTGAAGGACGCGGACCTGAAGGCGCTCGGCGCGAAGGGCGTCGTGCGCCCGGGCACGGACGGCCTGCAGGTGATCCTCGGCCCGATGGCCGAGTCGGTCGCGCGGGAGATGCGGGAGCTCCGGGCCGACGCGCCGGCCGCGCCGGCCGCATCGGCGGCGACGGCCGCGTCCGGCGTGCGCAAGGCGGCGAGCGCCGCGCGCGAGGGCGCGTCGGCCGCGCTCTCGGCGCGGGTCGAGCGCTGGCTCGCGGCGCTCGGCGGCGCCGCCAACGTCGTGTCCGTGGAGGGATTCTCGAGCGGGCGCGTGCGCGTCGAGCTCGCCGACGACGCCTCGGTCGACGAGGCGGCGCTCGAGGCCGCGAGCGTGAAGGGCGTGATGCGCCTCCCGGACCGGGTCGTCCACCTGCTGGTCGGCCCCGAGGCGCCGCGCTACGCCGCCGCGCTCGAGCAGAAGCTCAAGGGGTGATGCCGTGGATCTGGAGGGCAACATCCTCACGCCGGACGGCTGGCTCCGCGGGCGCGTGCGCTTCGGCGCGCGGGTCGAGGAGGTCGAGGGCGCGCCGATCTCCGGGCCTGCCGGAGGGCCCTGGATCCTGCCCGGCTTCATCGATCTGCACGTCCACGGCGGCGGCGGACGGGACGTCATGGAGGGCGGCGACGCGCCCCGGGCGATGGCCCGCGCGCACGCGGCGACAGGGACCACGAGCCTGCTCGCCACCACGATGACGGCCCCCATGCCGGAGATCGCCCTCGCCCTGCGCGCGATCCGGGCCGCCATGGACGCGCGCCGCCGCGGCGAGGCGCGCGTCCTCGGCGTGCACCTCGAGGGCCCGTTCCTCAACCCGGGTCGGCTGGGCGCGCAGCCCCCGTGCGTGGCGAGCGGCGACATCGACGCCGCGCGCGCGCTCCACGCCATCGCCCCGATCCGCGTGCTCACCCTCGCGCCGGAGCTCCCCGGCCACCTGGAGCTCATCCGCGAGCTGTCACGCCTCGGGATACGGGTCCAGGTCGGGCACACGCTGTCGAGCTACGACGACGTCGCGGCGGCCCTCGCGGCGGGGGCGAGCGGCTTCACCCACCTCTTCAACGCGATGAACGGGCTACACCACCGCGAGCCCGGCGCGGTGGGGGCTGCCCTCGCCCACGGCGACTTCGCCGAGCTGATCCCGGACCTCGTCCACGTCCACCCGGGCGCCATCCGGGCCGCCCTGCGCTGCATCCCGAGGCTCTACGCCGTGACCGACGGCACCGCGGCGTCGGGGATGCCGGACGGGCCGTACCAGCTCGGCGCGCACGCGGTCACGAAGTGCCAGAACAGCGTGCGGCTCCCCGACGGGACGCTGGCAGGGAGCTGCCTGACGATGCACCAGGCCTTCAAGAACCTTGTCGGCCTCGGGCTCTCCGTGGCCGAGGCGTCGCGCCGCTGCAGCCAGTTCCCGGCCGAGCACCTCGACCTCGCGGACCGCGGGCGCGTCGCGCCGGGCTGCTTCGCCGATCTGCTGGTCGTGGACGACGATCTCGCCCTGCGGCGGGTCCTCGTGGAAGGAGAGCCCCTTGAGTAGCCGGACGAGCTCGATCATGGCCGAGGAGGCCCGCTCCGCCCCGGCGGTCGTGGCGCAGCAGCTCACCCAGGACGAGCCTGCCTACCGCGCGCTCGGCGCCCGCCTGCGCGCGGCGCCGCCGCCGTCGGTGGTCACGATCGCGCGCGGCAGCTCGGATCACGCCGCGGGCTACCTCGCCTACCTCGCGATGACGCAGCTCGGCTGCCCTGTCGCGAGCCTGCCGCCCTCGGTGGTGACGCTCTACCGCGCGCCGCTGCGGCTCCCGGGCGCCCTGGCGGTCGCAGTGTCGCAGTCGGGGCAGAGCCCTGACGTGGTGAACACGCTGGAGGCCTGCGGCGCCGCGGGCGCGGTGACGGCGGCCCTCGTGAACCAGCTCGGCTCGCCCCTCACCCAGGTGGCCGCGTCGACGCTCCCCCTGCGCGCCGGCCCCGAGCGCAGCGTCGCCGCCACGAAGAGCTTCATCGCCAGCCTGAGCGCCATGGCCCGGCTGGTGGCGTGCTGGAAGGAGGACGCCGCCCTGCTCGACGCGCTGCGCGCGCTGCCGGACGCCCTCTCCGCCGCGAGCGCGGTCGACGTCGGCCCGCTCGTGGGCGCGCTGGCCGGCGAGGAGCGCCTGCTCGTGCTCGGGCGCGGCCCGGGCTTCTCCATCGCGCTGGAGGCGGCGCTCAAGTTCAAGGAGACGTGCGGTGTCCACGCCGAGGCGTTCACGGTCGCCGAGGTGCAGCACGGGCCGATGGCCCTCATCGACGAGCGGTTTCCCCTCCTGATCTTCGCCCCGCGCGGCCCGGCCCAGGCGGGCCTCGTCCGCGTGGCGGAGGACTTCCGGGGGCAGGGCGCGAAGGTGATCCTGGTGGGCCCTGCCGGGCTGCCGGGGGTGAATCTCGCGGTGCCCGAGTCGCCGCACGAGCTGCTCGACCCGCTCTGTCAGGTCCAGGCGTTCTATCTCGCGGCCGCGGCCCTGGCCGAGGCCAGAGGGCTGGACCCCGACGCGCCGAGACGGCTGAAGAAGGTCACGAAAACACTGTAGGAGTGCGCCATGCGAAGGCCTGTTTTCCACTTTGGGCTGCTCGCCGCGGCCCTGTTCATGTCAGGGTGCGCCGACGACGAGACCCCCTCGTCCACGGGGAGCACCACGATGAGCACCAGCACGGGCGGTGACGGCGGCGACGGCGGTGGCGGCACCGGCGTCGGTGGCGACGGCGGCGCCGGCGGCGAACCGGGTACCGGCGCGGGCGGCGACTCGGCGCAGCAGCGCCCGTCCGGCGCCGACATCGCCGTGCGCTGGGAGGTGCTGGACAACACCAAGAACCCCGCCGTGAGCTTCGGCTCGGCGCTGACGATCACCAACCATGGATCGGTCGCGCTCGGGAGCAGCGGCTGGACGCTCTGTTTCAACTTCGTCCGCACCATCGTGCCCGAGAGCCTGCCAGCGGGGGTGAAGGTCACCCACATCAACGGCGACTTCTTCAAGATGGAGCCCACCCAGGCATTCCAGCCGGTGCCGCCGGGCGAGAGCGCGGTCATCCCCTTCGACGCATCGTTCTGGGCCATCAAGGAGACAGACGCGCCCGCGGGCTTCTATTTCGTGTTCACGGACGAAGCGGGCGTGGCCTCCACGCCGGAGCCGGTCGGCTCCGAGACCGTCGCGCCGTTCGTGGAGGAGAAGCAGACCGACAGGTTCCCCGGCGACATCACGCCCGTCCCGACGGCGGAGTCTCGTTATGACGAGAACCAGGCTGTCCGCCTGCTCCCGGCGGCCGAGGTGGACAGGATCGTCCCCTCGCCCGTGCACCTCGAGGCAGGCGCCGGAGCGCTCGTGTTGTCGTCCGCGGTGCCCATCTACCACGCTGCCGGGCTCCAGGCCGAGGCGGCCTTCCTGGCGGAGGCGCTGGGGACGCTGCTCGGCGACGCGCCGGAGGTCCGCGAGGGCGCGCCGCCCGCCGGGACGGCGGCGATCTCGCTGACGACGGGCGCGATCGACGTCGGCGGCCGGCCGCGGCAGGCGGGCGACGAGGCCTATCGTCTCACGGTGACCGAGGAGGGCATCGCGATCGTGGGCAGCGACGCGGCCGGGGTCTTCTACGGGATCCAGAGCCTGCGCGCCCTCGCGCCCGTGGAGGCGTACCGGGCCGCCCAGCCCGAGATCGCGATCGACGCGGTGACGGTGGAGGACGCCCCGCGCTTCGCGTACCGCGGCATGCACCTCGACGTCGCGCGCAACTTCCAGCGCAAGGAGGCCGTGCTGAAGCTGCTCGACCTCATGGCCTTCTACAAGCTGAACCGGTTCCATTTCCACCTCACCGACGACGAAGGGTTCCGCATCGAGGTGAGCGGCCTCCCCGAGCTCACCGAGGTAGGCGCCCGGCGCGGCCACACGCTGGACGACCGCGACCAGATCGTCCCCTCGTTCGGCTCCGGCCCTGATCCGGAATCGCCGAAATCGAGCGGCAGCGGCCATTACACCCGCGCCGAGTTCGTCGAGATCCTTCGCCATGCAAGGGCGCGCCACATCGAGGTGATCCCCGCGATCGACATGCCGGGCCACGCCCGCGCGGCGGTCAAGGCGATGGAGGCGCGCCACGCGAGGCTCGCGGCCGAGGGCGACCAGGAGGGAGCCGAGGAGTACCTGCTCAGCGATCTCGACGACGCCTCTCAGTACATGTCCGTGCAGATGTGGCACGACAACGTGATGAACCCTTGCCGGGAGTCCACGTACAGGTTCGTCGAGAAGGTCGTGGGCGACATCGTCGCGATGTACGCCGAGGCCGGCGCGACGCTCACCACCTTTCACACGGGCGGCGACGAGGTGCCGGAAGGCGTCTGGGAGCAGTCCCCCGCGTGCGAGGCGCTCCTCGGTCAAGCGTCGGGCGTCGACTCGGCGGAGGACCTGGCGAGCCATTTCCTCCGCAAGATCGGCGCGATCGTGGCCTCCCACGGCCTTGTCACCGGGGGCTGGGAGGAGATCGGCCTCATGAAGGTGCAGGAGGGCGACGGCGTCGACAAGGAGGCCAACCCCGAGTTCGTGAGCAGCAATTTCAGGCCGTACGCGTGGAACAACGTCTGGGGCTGGGGCGACGAGGACAACGGCTACAAGCTCGCCAACGCGGGTTATCCGGTGGTCCTCTCCAACGCCACCAACCTGTATTTCGACCTCGCCTACGACAAGGATCCTGCGGAGCCCGGCTATTACTGGGCCGGGTTCGTGGACACGCGGCAGCCCTACGAGTTCGTGCCGCTCGACGTCTACCGGAGCGCCCACGCCGATCGCATGGGCAACCCGATCGATCAGGCCGAGGTGTTCCGGGATCACGTCCGGTTGACCGACGCCGGCCGGGCGAACATCCTCGGCATCCAGGGGCAGCTCTGGGGCGAGAACGCCAAGGGGCAGCGAGCGATGGAATACCTGATCTTCCCGAAGCTGGTCAGCCTCGCGGAGCGGGCCTGGGCGCCCGACCCGGCGTGGGCGGCGGAGGACGACGCCCAGGCGCGCGCGGGCCTGCTCGCCGAGGCGTGGAATCGCTTCGCCAACAGCCTCGGGCAACGCGAGCTCCCGCGGCTCGACCGCCTGAGCGGCGGCGTGGACTACCGGCTTCCGCTGCCGGGCGCGCGCATCGAGGGCGGCCAGCTCATGGCGAACGTCGCGTTCCCCGGGCTGCAGATCCGCTACACGACCGACGGCGCCGAGCCCGGCGCCGAATCGCCGGTCTACAGCGGCCCGGTGGCGGTGAGCGGCGTCGTGAAGCTCAGGACGTTCGACACGCGCGGCCGCGGCAGCCGCACCTCGGTGCTCGATCCGGGCGCGTCGGGCGCGTCGGGCGCCTCGGGCGAACGACGGGCGGCGCGGTGAGGGGCTGGTCGCGGTGAGGGGCTGGTCGAGGATCGCGGCGCGGCGGAGGGCCTTCGTGGCCGTCCTCGCGCTGCTCCCCGGCTTGCCTGGCTGTTACATCGATCTCGACGGCCTGAGCGGCGGGGCCGAGGACGGCTCCGGCGCGAGCTCGGGCACAGGCACCACAGGCACGGGCAGCCCCGCCCCCGGCGACCCGGAGGGCTGCGCTCCCGGGGATTGCAGCGTCCAGTGCGTCGTCGCAGGGCCCGAGGCGGCCGGCACGCCAGCCGCGATCGCCGCCGTGGGGCCCCACGTGGTGTGGACCAGCCGCGCGGCCGATCGCGTCCGCCGCCTCGATCCCGCGACCGACGCGGTGGAGGACCTCGTGCCGTTCACCCCGCGGCCGGGCCTGCTCGCGGCCGCCGAGGGGCTCGTCGTCTGGGTCGCCGACGACGGGCTCTGGTGGTGCCCGGCCGACGGCTGCCCGGCCGGCGCGACCTCGCTCCTCGCCTTCGGTCCTGCCGACGCCGAGGCCGTGCGCGGCCTGGCGACGGACGGCCGGCACGTGTACTGGACGCGCGACGAGGAGAGCGGCACCGCCGGCGAGCTGCTGCGCTGCCCCGTCGCGGAGGGCTGCGGCGCGGCGCCGGAGCTGCTCGCGCCGAGCCAGTCCCACCCGCGCGGGGTGGCGGTCGCCCCGGGCGACGCGGGCGACGTCGTCTGGGTCCAGCACGGCGAAGGCGCCGCGTTCGGCAAGGTGCTGCGCCTGGACAAGACCGCCACGTCGCCGGTCATGGCCACGCAGATCGCGGTGCTGCTCGACTACCCGGACCGCGTCGCGCTCGGCGCCGGCGAGGTGGTCTGGACCTGGGTCGACCCGGCCGGCGCGGCGGGCGGCGTCTCCCGCTGCGACCTCGCGGCGTCGTGCGCCGCGGAGTCGCTCGCGCCGCAGACCGAGCCGGCGCGGCCGCTGCACGAGCCCGCGGCGATCGCGGTCGACGGCGCGGACGCATACTGGGTGAACCGCGGCGGGGGCACGCTCATGCGCTGTCCGACCGCCGGGTGCCCCGGCTACCCCGAGGTGCTGGCCGAGGGCCTCACGCGCCCCTCGGCCGTGGCGGTGCAGGGCGCGTGCGTCTACGCGGTCGACGAGGCCGGCGGCGGCCGCGTGGTGCGCGCGCCGCGGTGAGCGGGCGTCGCCAGCGGACGAGGGCGCGGCGCTGAGCCGTCGCCGCCGGCGAGCTGCCGCGTGACCAGCCGGCGGTAGAGCCCCTCCTCGGCGAGGAGCGCCGCGTGCGCGCCGCTCTGCACGATCGTGCCTCCATCGATGACCAGCACCCGATCGGCGCCCATCACCGTGGAGAGGCGGTGAGCGATGATCAGCGTCGTGCGCCCCTTCATCAGCGCGTCGAGCGCCCCCTGCACGAGGTGCTCGCTCTCGGCGTCGAGCGCGCTCGTCGCCTCGTCGAGCACGAGGATCCGGGGGTCCTTGAGCATGGCGCGGGCGATGGCCACGCGCTGCTTCTGCCCGCCGGAGAGCTGCACCCCGCGCTCGCCGACGAGCGTCCGGTACCCCGCCGGGAACCGCGCGATGAAATCGTGGGCGTTCGCCGCGCGCGCGGCCGCCTCGACCTGCTCGTCCGAGGCGCCCTCTCGGCCATAACGGATGTTGTCGGCGATGCTCGCGGCGAAGAGCAACGGCTCCTGCGCGACGAGCCCGATCTGCCGGCGGAGCCACGCCGGCGAGAGCTCGCGGAGGTCGCGCCCGTCGAGGAGGATACGGCCCTCGTCCGGGTCATAGAACCGCAGGAGCAGCGCGGCGATCGTCGATTTGCCCGCGCCGGACGGCCCGACGAGGGCGATGACCTCCCCTGGCCGCGCGGAGAGGTCGATGTCCTTGAGCACCGGCGCGTCCCTGCGGCTCGGGTAGCTGAAGCGCACGCGCTGGAGCTCCAGGCGCCCCTCGACGGCGAGCGGCTCGACGCCGCCCGCGTCCGCCATGGCCGGCTCGCGATCGAGGAGGTCGAAGATGCGCTCGGCGGCGCCCGCGGCCTTCATGAGCTGGGCCCAGAGGTCGCTCAGGCCGCCGAGCGCGAAGGCGACGAGGACGGTGTAGACGAGAAACGAGGTGAGCCCGCCGAGCGTCAAACGCCCGTCGACCACGAGGTGACCGCCGTACCAGAGCACGAGCGCCGCGGCGGCGTAGCCGGCGAACGTCACGAGGCCCATGAAGCCCGCCGAGGCGCGGATCCGCGCCCGGGCGACCTCGAGCGACGCGCCGATGCGGCCGGCGTAGCGATCCACCTCGCGCCGCTCGGCCGCGAAGGCGCGGACGGTGCGGATGCCGGAGAGCGCCTCCTCCGCGGCCTCGCTGGCCCGAGCGAGGGAGTCCTGGACGGCGCGGGAGAGCTCGCGGACGTGGCGCCCATAGGATACCGAGCCGAGCGCCACGAGCGGCACCACGGTGAGCATGAGGAGGGTGAGCCGCGGGGACGTGATCAGGAGGAATGCGGCGCCGCCGATCACGGACGCGGCGCACCGAACCGCCATCGAGACGTTCACGCTGACCGCGCCCTGGAGGACCATCGTGTCCGACGCGAGGCGGCTCGTGAGCTCGCCTGTCCTGTGATCGTCGAAGAACGCCACCTCCTGCCGGAGGAAGTGCGCGAAGAGCTGCGCCCGCAGCCGGGCGACGATGCGCTCGCCTGCCGTCGAGAAGAGGACGTGGTGCAGGGCGGCGGCCGCGGTCTGGATCGCGACGAGGACCACGAGCCAGAGGGCCGCGCGGTCGACCGCCTCGACGCTGCTGCCCGGCTTGAGGGCGTCGTCGAGGATCACGCGGATCGCCTGGGGGAGCAGGAGGCCCATCGCGCTCCCGACGCCCAGGAACAGGGCGCCGAGCGCGAGGTCGCCGAGCTCGGGGCGGGCGAGGAGGAGGAGGCGTCGGAGGTGCGTCGGGCCGGGGCGCCCCTTGACAGGACTCTGCATGACGAGCGCGAACGTAGCAATCGCCGTGCGCGCGGGCGCTTCGCGGACAGCGCACGTCGGACGGCCGGTGTCCTGTCGTCGGCGCCCTGGATCCCGCGGCGAGGGTCCCCTCTCAGGCGCAGTGAGGCAGGCCGCGCCCCGACCCGCTGGTACGGGCGCATGACAGGTGACACGCGCCGGTTACAGCTCACCTGACACGGCCCCGTGACAGCGCCCCGGCGCGTGACACCGCGCCGCGGCGATGAGCGCTGACGGCCTGGCGAGGATCCGAGGGCCACGCTGCAGCGGTTTCACCTGGGCCGCGCAACGACGCGCCGTGATGCGGAGCGCCCTCTCCACGCCTGGTCCAGCGGTTGCAAACGCCCCGAGCGAGGCGCGCGGTGAGTCGCGCGCTTCGATGGACCACGAAACAGGAGAATTGAACATGGCCCCCATGGATAATGCGATGCTCGATGTGATGATCACCAGCGTGAAGACGAACGCGCCCGAGCCTCAGCTGGAGGAGGAGGGCGGCAACCACGCCTACTCGTACTTCACCGGGACGTGTGGGCGCGTCTGCACGGCGCTGACGCACTTCGCCTGCTGCCTCTCCGGCTGATCCTCGACGCGACCGGGGCGGCCGGCGGGACTGCTCTCGCGGCCGCCCGGCGCTCTTTGCCGTGCGCTCACCGCCCGTGGGGCGGCCCATGGCTGAACCGAACGGAGGCCCTCGATGACACCGACGACGACCGAGTTTCTCGCCGCCCAGAGGAGCGGTGGCTTGCCGGATCTCCTGATGGCGTTCTTCGGCAGCCTCGAAGGCTCCGCCGGGATCGCCGACACCTCCGCGCTCGGCCCGTTCGACGGGCTCTACGAGGTGTACGCCGCCGCCGGCGCGCGGGCCGTGATCCCGCGCGCGCTCCAGACGGCGGCGTCGCTGTCGAACGCTCGAGCCGCCCTGCTCAGGCTCTTCCGGCTCACATGCGACAGGATCCTCCTCCAGCGATTGAACCTCGCGCGCGACCGCGGCCTGCTCGCCGGCGAATGCGAGCGCGCGAGGCGGCGCTCTTTCCTCGATCGCGTGCTCGCCCAGCGGCTCCTCGCGCCGCTGCTCGCCGGCCACCCGGTGCCCGCCGCGAGCTTGATCGGGGGCGTCTCGCGCCTGCGGTCGAGCGTCCATTCCTGCGTGGACGACCTGCATGCGTTGCGCAAGACGCCCGCGCAGGTGACCGCGATCGAGCTCCTGGACGACGATGGTCATTCGTGGCACGCGCAGCACGTCAAGCTGAGCTTCGGCGAGGACGAGCGCTGGATCCTGAAGCACCGCTCCTCGGCCTGCGACCGCGTGGTCCTCGAGCGCATGAGCGAGCTCGTGCCGGACTTTCCGGTCCGGGCAGAGGACATGTTCGTCGACGTGAGCGCGGACAGGCATTTCGTCCGATTCCTCCGGGAAGACGCGGGGTGGGCGCCGCCGGACCCGCGAGCCCTGGGCGCGCTGCTCGCGCTGAGCCAGCGCGTCGGGATCGCCGATCTGCACAAGGACAATGTGCTGCGGGTGGCGGGGCAGCTCGTCCCCATCGACAGCGAGGTGATCGGCTCGCCGCAGCTCGACGAGCGCTTCGCGTGCCGCGCGGTGCGGAGCCCGTCGATCGACGAGAGCCTCCTCTTGCCGTTCGGAGCGCAGCAGCGGCGCGTGCTCGCCGGGATGCTCCGCGGCACGGCGCTGTCAGCGCTGGAGCTCCGCCGCACGGTCTGGAAAAGCGCCGACGGCGATCGCCCCGAGCTGGTCGAGGAGGCGCAGCCCGCGCCCGAGCCGGTGCCGATCTCGCCGGCGTGGCTGCGGGCGCTGGAGGCGCATTACGAGCGGGCGGCTCGGCAGCTCTCGGCGGATCGAGCGCGGCTGCGGGATCAGATCGCGACCGGCCTCCGTGGGAGCAAGTGTCGGGTCGTCCTCCGCGCGACGAGCTCCTATGGCCAGCTCCTCGATTACGCGTGGTCCGGCGGCGCCGTCTCGAGCGCCTACCTGCATGCGAAGCTGCGGAAGAGCGCGCCCCATTTCCCGCTCGGGATCCTGAGGTCCGAGGTGCGCGCGCTCGGTCTGGGCCTGTTCCCCGCGTTCTACCAGCCGTTCGAGGGCTCGACCTTGGAGGACGCGTCCGGCCGCCCCGTGGCGACGCTCACGCCGCCGCGGGCCCGCGTCGATCAAGGCGTGATGGGGCTCGGGGAGGCCGCGATCCCGAGGAGCGTGCTCCTCCTGCGCGACGGCGTCGCCGCGATGTTCCCGGCGAGCGCCGAGGCGCTCGTCGACGAGCGCCCTGTCGCGCCCACCGCGGGCGAGGCCGCGGCGTGGATCTCGGGGATCCTCGACGGCGTGGAGGAGAGCGAGGGCGTCGCGCGAGCGCACGCCGTGAGGGAGTGTCAGGACGGCGCCTGGCTCGCGGACGGCGCAGGCGCTGACCTTTACGAGGGCAGCTCCGGCGTCATGCATGCCTGGACGCGAGCCGCCGTCGAGCGACGGAATCGCGCCTGGGGCGGGCTGCGCAAGCTGGCTCGGGTGTCGCTCGTCGCCCTCGCCGCGGGCGAGAAGGGCCCTTACCTGATGGGCACCGGGAGGGGCTTGTTCACTGGCCCGGCCGGGGTCGCGCTGGTGTGCGCCGCGCAGGAGTGCGCGTCGCTCAAAGAGCTCGCCGCGGCGCTCGCCGATCTCTCGTGCCGCGCGGCCGAGGGGCTCGAGATGGGCGACGTCATCGACGGCGCGCTGGGCGTGGGGCTTGGCCTGGTCACGTTGAGGGAGATGCAGATCCCACTCCCGCGGTCGGCCTCGCGCGTCGCGAACCGGATCGTCGAGGTCCTGTCCTGCGACGACCTCGACGCGATGCTCCGCCGGCGGAGGTTCGTGGGGCTGGCCCACGGGGTCGCGGGCGATCTCCTGATTGGCTATCGCCTGGCGAGATCGCTCGGCTCGTCGGCGCTGGCGGGGCGAATGCAGCGTATCGCCGAGGCGCTCTCGGCGGAGATCCTCCAGGACAGGCGCTTCATCGAGGAGCACGCGAGCCGCAGCGGGGCGGCGCTGCTGCCGACGGGGTGGTGCCACGGCATCTCGGGGATCCTGAGCGCGATCGCCGTCATCGGCCGGGAGCACCCGACCCTGACGAGGCTCGTCGACGAGATCGCGCGCGCGCTGGGGCCCGCGGACCTGCGCAGCGACAACCTGAGCCTGTGCCACGGGATGACCGGCGAGCTCCTCTGCTTCAGCGTCGCAGCCGAGATGACCGGGAGCAGCGCGGCCGGGGCGCTGCGCGCGCGGATCGCGCGCGCCATCGAGGCCACGTCGAGGGTGCGCGCTGGCAGCCTCCCCGGGGCGACGCCCGTGGGCTACATGACCGGGCTCGCCGGCATCCAGGAGGGTCTGCGGGCCGCCGGCACGCGCGACGGCTGGCGCTCGACGCTGCTGGCGAGGCTGTACGGGGTGGGCCCCACGTGAACGCGCGAATGCGCGAATGCGCGAGCGCGCGACGGGCGCATCCCGGGCGAACGGTCGACCTTCCTGCCCCCTTACAGTGCTTCACTGGGCACGTGCGGGCGACGACCGTGAAGATCCAGCAGTTGCTGATGCAGCATCGCTTTTCCAGGAGGGGTGCGGATCGCGTAAGGTTCTCCATGTCAACCGACGCGTGCAGCGTGGCTGTACGGTGGGATGCCACCACGAGGAGATTGACTTCCGGATCCCGTTTGGATTTCCTGGCCCCCTGGCACCGATAAGCTCTCGTCGTCGGTGCCAGCCGGCCGTTTGAAGGCCTTTGCCGCCTGGAGGTGGCCGCCCGCATGCCTGACAGCGCTCTCACCGCCGTTGTCGATGACAGGATCTGGGCGCTGGACCGCCCCGTGTGGTTCAGCGGGGTACGGCTGCGCGCCCGCACCACGGTCGTACGCCTCGACGACGGCAGTTTACTCCTGCACACGCCGGCCCCTCCCACCGACGCGATGGCAGAGCAGCTACGCGCCCTGGGCCCGGTGCGATGGCTGGTGGTACCCAACTGCTGGCATCATCTTGGGACCCCCGCGGCGGCGGCCCGTTTCCCCGAGGCGCGGGTGGTGGGACCAGCGTCGGCGCTGAACCGGAACAAGGATTTGAGGCTCCACGTGGATATCCACGACGCCCGGTTCGGCGAGCAGGTTCCCGAATTCGAGGCCTTGCCACTTCTGGGCGTGCCGTTCTGGGACGAGACAGTGCTCTACCATCGGCCAACGCAAACCCTGCTCGGCGCAGACATTGTCCTTTGCGCTGGCGCCGAGGATCACTGGACGTTCCGTTGTGCCGCGCGCATCACCGGCTGCTACGAGCGGGTGCGCGTACCTCCCGACGCCAGAAACAAGATTCCGGACAAGACAGCGGCCGCGCGCTCCCTCCGCGCCATGCTGGAGCGACCGGCCCACCGTCTCGTCGTGGGGCATGCCGACGTCATCGAAGAAGGTTGCCTCGACCGCCTCGCACAAGCCTGGCGACTGGAGGGCGTGGAGGTGTAACTCGACGCGCGCCTCCTCCGTGCAGTGGCTCGCCGCAAGGACCCGTTCGCTGCCGTCGGGCTCGACGGCGTGACGGCGCTCGAGGCCATGCGCGGTGCGAGGGCGCGTGGTGCTCGTGCCGTAGGTATGCCGGCGTCGACGTAGCGGCTGGCGCGCCGCCCCTCCAGGGACGAACTTGGGCAACGAGGTGCTACTCATTCAGCGACGATGGATCCTTCGAGACATCCTCATACCCTGGTGTTGACGGCAGGCCAGGCTCCTCCGGCTCTGCCTGGAACCCGCTCGGATCCTGCTCGGACATCGCGTGATCGCCGAGAGCCCTGCGATGGAGAAGCCGGCGCCGAGCACGCCGTCGCCGCCATCGCTGCGATAGACGAGCTGGAGCCGAGGTCCCATGCCCGCGCGGGAGGGCAGGGAGGCCAGCTCCATGATGTACACGGCCTCCCCGGTGCTCGAAATGGAGAACGTCCCCGGAAGGGTGCCGGCGGCGACGGTCTCGACTTCCGGCGCGGGGCGGGGCGTCGCAGGGTGGTGTGCGCCCTGGGTCCGGCAGGCAACGGCCACGCAGCCCGGTCCGAGAGCCTCCCCGGAGAATTGAAATTCAACCCGGAGGCTGCCGAGAGCCTCCCCGGAGAATTGAAATTCAACCCGGAGGCTGTCGAGAGCCTCCCCGGAGAATTGAAATTCAACCCGGAGGCTGTCGAGAGCCTCCCCGGAGAATTGAAATTCAACCCGGAGGCTTCACGCTACCGTCGCATCAAATAATTCAGGCAATACTGTAGCGCATCACGTCGCTGCTCGAGCAGCCGCTCGCGGCCAATCTGGCAGCCGACGGACGCCCCTCCCTCACGGCTCCGGGAACCGGAGCGTCTCGACGGCGACGCCGTCCTCCGCCGACACGGTGCTGCCGTCATGGTTCCAGCTCATGCCGCCCTTGCCCGGCGGAGCGAGCTCGTAGCCGACGCCCTCGAGCGTGAGCTGGTCCTCATCGAGATAGGCGATGCCGATCGAGTCGCCCCCGCGCCCGGGGCCGCCGTAGCCGCCCGTGCCGCCGTAGCCGCCCTTGCCGCCGGCGCAGGCCCACCTGCCGTCGCTCAGGGCGGCCCCCGGCCCACCCCGGCCGGGTTTGCCGCCTCGTTCCGGCGGTCCGCCATCGCCGCCCTGCCCCCCGTCGAGCGTCATGATCACCGTGTCGCGCACCGTCAGCCTGGCGTGGAGCGCGACGATCCCGATGCTCGGGCGCCCGTTGCCGCCCCCTCGGCCGCCCCTGCCGCCGCAGCCGCCCGCGCCTCCGGAGCCGCCGCTGGCGCCGCCCAGCGTGGCCACGCCGCACGCGGCGAGCCCGCCTCGCAGGCCGCCGCCCCCGCCGCCGCCTTGGCCCGGCATGCCCCTGCTGCCATCGGCGGCCCTGTCGCCTTCCCATCCCATCTCGGTGATGCGCCCGATACCCTCGCCGGCCGCGCCGACCGTCCCGAAAGCGCCGGATATTCCCTCGGATCCGCCCTGACATCCGCTGCCCTCGCGGTCCCCGTGGCCACCGCGCCCCGAGCTCGTGGGGTTCGGCATCGGAGCGGGCGCGCCGGCGCCGCCGTCATCACCGCTGTCCGGGAGCCCGTCACCGCCCTTGCCGCCGGTGCTCGAGGCTCCGTCGCCGCAAAGGTTCATCACCGCCGCCCCCCCGGCGACGGTCGCGGCAGAGCACCCGTCACCACCGAAGTGACCATCGGGGCCGTCCGCTGCTCGGTACGGCCAGGGCCACTCCTCCCCGTGGCCGCCTCCCCACCCGTAAGACGTCATGACCTCGCTCCTGAGGATCTCCACCACCGTGCTGGACCGGACGAGCACCGAGATCGGGCCGTTCGACCGCATGCGCATGTCCACGATCGTCGATACCCCGTCGGCGGCCCCCGTGTCGCCCGAGCCCGCCGGCTCGACGATCACAACAGGGTCGGAGTTCGTTATCACCTGGAGCGTGGACACCTCGTTGTAGGGGTCGCGCCCCCAGCGCCAGCAGTTCCAGCCTCCGTGAAGATCGACGCCGGCGGGCAGCCTCACGTTGCCCTCGAAACCATCGCTGCAGACGAACACGCGCCCTCGTCCTTCGCGCGCGATATCGACGGCTCGCTGCACGGAGAAGACCGGCTTCGCCTTCGTGCCGGGGTTCTTGTCGTCGCCGCCGCCGGCGAGCCCGGCCACGAACACGCCGCAGCCATCATCGAGGATATCGGCGGCCAGGTGCTCGAGGCAGACGGACTCCGGTGGTGGCTCGTTCTGACACGAGCCGTCGCCGCAAAGTGCTTCGCCAGGCCCCTCCAGCTCGGGTGCAGTCCCGCAGCCGATCGTCCATGGCGACGACATGAGAAACAGGGCAGCGGCGGTGGTTCTCCTCATCCGTGTCTCCTGACGGCTGCCGCCTGGCAGAGCGTCGTTCATTGCGGCGTCTCCGGGTCCGGCGCATCGAACCGGTACCAGAAGCTCGCGCGTCCCGGTTCCCCCTGTCCCTCCTCGTCACCCGGGGCTGCGTTGCCTGCGAGACCACCCCCACCGGCCTTTCCCGGGGTGACGAAGGCGTCCAGGGCAATGGTCACGGTGGCGGCCACCGACGCAATGGCGAACGAGGGGCCACCGAGGCCGCCGCCGGCGTCGCCCCCGCGGCCGCCATCGCCGCCAGACCCACCGTCGCACCCGCGCCACTCGTTGCGGGCAAACCGAACCTTCCCGCCTCGACCGAGCGCAGCCCCCCAACCCCCCGGTTGACCCGTTCCCCCGACACCGCCGTGGCCACCGTTGCCGGCAGCGACCCGGCTGGCCTCGACCGTCAGGACGCTCCCCTGCAAGGCGATGATTCCGATGCTCGCGCCGCCATGGCCGCCGCCCTTGCCTCCCCGGCCGCCGCAGCCGCCGCTCCCTCCGGAGCCGCCGGCCGCGCCGCCCTGGGGGCGACCTGTCGGGCACGCGGTCATGGGTTCAGGCGACTTGCTGCCCCCGCCGCCGCCTCCTCCCTGCCCGACGCCTCCCCTCTTCCCGTCCTCACCCCGCACGCCGGACCATCCGTCGATGCCAAGGGAACCTGCGCCCGCCGCGCCGGCAGCCCTGCCGCCGTCAGCCCCCTTCGCGCCGCCTTCCCCCTCCGTGCACATCGCGCTGCCGGCCCCGGTCCCTCCGATCCCCTTGCCCTCCGGATTCAGCGCAGGCTCCGGCTGTCCGGCGGCGCCATCTCCGCCGGAATCGATGCCGCCATCCCCACCGTGGCCGCTCGTGGACTCGATGCCCTCATCGCACAGGGTCACGACCGGGAGCGCTCCCCTCACCACATCCGCGGTGCAGGCATCCGCGCCGTCGTTCCCGACCACACCATCGTTTGCGCGGTCGCTCGGCGCGTCCTCTCCCGGCTCCCCGTCCTTGCCATGGCCCGGGGCGATCTCGCTCGATACCACCTTCGCCTTGGCCCCCGGGCTCAAGATCATCGCGATCGACGACTTGCCATCGGCCGCGGACGCATCCACGGCCACGACGCGTACGCCGAAGATCGTCGACGTTCCCTCTCCCTGGATCACCCGCAGCGGGATCCCCGCCGGCGGCGCGATGGTGGTCAATCGATCCGGCCCGCCGAACGACCCCCCGTACGACGACCCATCACCGCCGTCGCACAGACGCCCGCCCCAGAGGTCGACCCCCGAGGGCAGCGCGATCTCCTCCTCGAACGCCCCTCCGCAAGCGTACACGCGCCGGGTCGGCGCCTCGCCGTCACCCCGTCCGCCCGCGGCGAGCCCGATCGCGTGTCGCAACGTCCTCACCGGCGCGTCCCGCGTGCCCGGGTCCCTGTCGTCGCCCTGCTCGCTGACGAACACCCCGCACGTGTCGAGCGCTGGCGCCGTACCGGGCTCTCCCTCGCACGGGTCGCGCGGCGGCTCCGGTGCGGGCGAACACGCCACGATGTCCCAGCAATCCTCGGAGTAGGAAGCGCAGCCTGTCAGCGCGCCGGCTCCCCACGCGCAGACCGCGAGAGCGACGGCTGACATCAGACCGCTGCGGCCTGCCACCGAACCCGTCCCCGCGGCTCCCGGTGTGCTCACCACAGCCCCTCGATCCGTGCGCCGAGCTCGCCCCCGCTCGCGACCGGCGAGACATGGACCCGCTCCCGGGCCGGCGTGCCCCCCGGAAACGACAGATCCACGAAGAAGGATGCGGCGGTCACCGCGCCGATCACGCCGCCCGCGATGACCGTGGCCACGCCCGCGCGGCCGGACAGGTTGCGCGCATCGCGCAGGCGCCGCAGCTCGCCACACGGTGAATTCCGGGGCGCTTGCCAGCACATCGACGGGCTCGCGGCCGGCTCGCTCAGGAGCCGGTCACGCCGGGCGCTCAGGTCATCGTCGATCTTGCCAGCCCGGATCATCAGGAGCGTGCCCGCGGAGATCCCGGCCGTCGTGACGGCGATCCCCGTGATCCGCAGCGCTCCTGGCCAGGAATCCCACGGGCTGGCGGCCCGCGCTGGCCTGGCGGCGGCAGCCCCCGTCGGTGTTTGCCTCGGCGTCGCCGGCGCCTCCTTGACGCCGCTCACGGCCGCGCGCGGGAGCTGCATCGATATCTCGTGCTCCACGCCCGCCACGGCGCTGATCGAATGGAGGGCCTCCTCGCGGCCCAGCGCCCGGGCCCGCACCAGGTGCCGTCCAGGCTCCAGGAACACCTTGTAGCTCCGCGCGGCCTGGGCGACGGGCTTGCCGTCGATGAGCACCTCGGCGTCCGGCGGATCGACGGACAGCAGGAGCGTCCCGACATAAAACGCCGCCTTGACCTGTCCTACCTCGACGCGCCGCTGGAGCTGGATCGGCAGCAGTTCGCGGCGCTCGAGGCTCTGGGTCAGGTGCTCTGCCGCGTCACGGTACCTGCGAAGCGCGAGCTCGCACAGGCCGATCTCGCCAGCGAGCTCCGCGCGCTCTGCCACCGGGCTGGACGCAGCGTCGGTCGCCTCGAAGGCTGCCTTGTAGGCTTCGTAGGCCTCGGTCCACCGCCCCGCAGCGCGAGCTTTCTGACCGCGGCGGACGAGATCCTTCACCGGCGACCCCTCGCTCCGCCGTGACATCGCCTGACTGGCCTGAGCGCCTGCCGAGCTCGCAAAGCCGGTAGTGGCTCCAAGCATCAAGCAAATCAACAGCGGTTGTGCGACGCCGCGCATTCACGGACGGTACTTACGCCCACCTCGTGGCGTCAATCCTCGCCAATGACTGTCGAGCGAACTCTGAGACGAGAAAATGTAGCCCGATGACGCAATGGGTTGTTTCGTCCGGCCCGACCGGCTCGCGCCGACATGTCAGACGCACATTCTGCCACATCATCCTACCAAACTGTCCTCGCTCGTGCATTTTGATGACCCCAAGGGGCCTGCTCAGACGTGCTACCAGCGTGGGAAAGCCAGCACGTACCTCCGGCAGCTTCGAGCTCTTCCGGCGCCTTCCCAGGCCTCTGGGCCTGAGGATCCTCGTCCAGGGTGCGCTCCTGGTGGTGACCGGCGCCCTCTGCTGCCGGGCGCCGCTCTCGCCCGGCCCGGGACCGTGCCCGCAGCCGGCCGCGGTCGGCGTGGAGGGCGCCGCAGGAGCCGCCGACGCCGGGCAAGAGGACTCGTCGCCAGCGGCACAAGAAAGCGCGCGCGCCGAGGACGCGCGCGCCGAGGATGAAGCGGGCAGCGCGCCCGCTCGGGCGGCGGAGACGATTCCTCGGGTCGTGACACCGGACAGCGCCGATCGAGCGGCCGCCAGCGTACACGAGAGGGGCCTGATCCTGCGGGCCCGTGTGGCCATCGAGACCCATACCGCCTTCGGCTACGTCGAGGCGCGCCGGCTGCTCGAGACCCACGCGCGGCAGTACCCGCGAGGGCGCCTCGCCAGGGAGCGTGAAGCGCTGCTCAGGCAGCTTCGCTGAGCCATCGGCTGTCAGGTCGTTGCTCGATCGCGCAACCCCGCGTGCCTCCACGCCCTCCCGCGACCTGACACCGCCGCGCCTTCAGCGCCGCGCCGCCCCTCTCCGCGGCCCGGCACGTGGGTTGCTCTGCCATCCAGCGCACGCCGGGCGCTCCGCTGCACGCAGAGCGCGCGCCCCGGCTGCGCACGCACGGCCGACCCCGGCGCCGCGGCGCTCTGCGCCGCCCTGCCGAGGGAGCGACGGTCCCCGCCTGGACGATCGCGACAGCGGGACACCCGAGCTGCTGGCGCCGAGCGCGCGCGAGACAGCAACCATGAACCAAGGGTCTTTCGACCGATGCTCCTGGAACAAGTCTACGAGAACGCCCCCGCCGTGCAGAGCGGCAAGCATTTCACGACCATCAACGAGTTCACCGATCAGCAGCCCGCCTTGAGGCCCGAGGTCCTGCTCGAGGTGCGGGACAGGCTGTGCGGCCTCGGCGCGTTCAGCGCCGACAAGCTGCTCGTCGAAGAGGACAAGGGCGCCATCCTCGGCGCCGTCGTCGCGGTCATGAAGCGGCTGCCGCTCGCGGTCGCCCGCTGGTACAGCTACGATCTCACCCACTCCCTCACCGTCCCGATCGCGTCGGAGTACTTCGCCGGGAAGCTGTACGTGAACGGGATATCGCCCGGCGATCGCGTCGTCATCGTCGACGACACGATCAGCACCGGCGGGACGCTCGCCGCGCTCATCGACGCGGTCCAGTCGGCCGGAGCCCTCGTGGTCGAGGTGCTCGTCGCGGTCGAGAAGGTGGACAACCGCGGCTCCGAGCTCATCCGGTCCCGCTTCGGCCTCGAGGTGAAATCGCTGATCCAGGTGACGATCGATCCCTCGCTGCGCCGGACCAGGGTCGTCTCGAGCTCGCGTCAGGCTGCCTGATGGAGGCGCGTCGATCGATGTGCGAGAGCCATTTGCCGCCGACGGAGCTCTACCCGCTGCGGCGGGTCTGCGACCCAGGCGACGCCGCCGTCTTCGCGAAATGCGAGTTCAAGAACCCCACCGGGAGCCACAAGGATCGCATCTTCGCGTACATCATTCACGAGCTCGAGCGACAGGGGCTGATCGAGCCGGGGATGACCCTGGTCGAGTGCTCGACGGGCAATGGGGGCGCAGCGCTTGCATATGCCGGCAGGGAGAGGGGCTACAAGGTGGTCGTCTTCATGCCGGCCGGGATGACGATCGAGCGCAAGACGCAGATGCGCTCGTTCGGCGCCGAGATCATCGAGACGCACGGCGAGTCGTTCCTCACCCACGCCGAGGAGCAGGCGCGGGAGTACGTCCGCAAGCACCCTGGCAGCTACTTCATCGATCAGTCGACCAGCCCGCTGAACCGGCGCGCCTGGCGCCGGTGCGGCGCCGAGATCGTCAGCGCGTTCCGCGCCCTGGACAGGGTGGTCGACCTGTTCATCTGCGCCATCGGCACCGGCGGGACCTTCTCGGGCATCGCCGAGGAGCTCAAGGCGAGCTTCCCCGCGATGAGGACCGTCGCCATCGAGGTGGACAGGTCGGCGCCGCTCCACGCCAGGCGCAATGGCGCGCCGTTCAAGCAGCGCTCTCACAACCTCATGGGGCTCGGCCCCGGGAAGCTGACGAGCGTCCTCCGTGAGGACCTGGTCGACGACGTCGAGGTCGTGTCAGGCGAGGAGGGCTGGACGATGATGAAGTCCCTCATCGACCAGGAGGGGCTCTTCGTCGGGCCGACGGCCGGCGGCAACGTCGCGATCGCCCTGCGGCACGCGCGGCGGCTCGGGCCGGGGAAGAACATCGTGACCGTGCTCTTCGACTCGGCGTGGAAGTATTTCAGCGTCTGGGACGGGAACTACGGCTGCGTGGGGGGCCCGCGGTGACGACCGCCTCGGCGTCCCTCGGGCGCCCGTCTCCCCGCGTCGACACCGCGGGCGTCGTCGCGGTCGGCGCGTTCAGCCTCTTCTCCGCGGCGCTGGACGTCTACGCGGGGAACGTCCTCCAGCGGATCGACCCGATGCTGCTGATGTTCCTCTGCTTCACCAGCGCGTGGGCGGTCTTCACGGCGAGGGAGCTGCTCCGGAGGAGCAGGTTCGTCGCGATCGCCCTCGAGCGGCCGTCCGACGTGCTGGCGCTCAACCTCACGACAGCGGTGACCTGGGTCGGGCTCTTCTACGCGCTCAAATACGTGGAGCCGGCGCTCGTCAACGGGATCTCCGTGGCCATCGGGCCGATCTGCACCATCCTCCTGGGGCGCTATCTCAGGCGGCAGTCTCGCGTGCTGCAGATCGAGTGGTGCTGCGCGGCAGGCATCTTCGTCACGGTGCTGCTCCTGTCGTGGTCGTCCATCGCCCGTGCCCCCGTCTCGGGCTCTCGGACGCTGCTCGGGCTCGTCAGCGGCGTCGCGTCGGGCGTCTTCGCCGCGGGGAGCCTCATCTACTCGAAGAGGCTGGCCGAGCGGGGGCTCAGCGCGTCGGCCATCATGTCCGTCCGCTTTCTCCTGCTCATCGGCGTCACCTTCGCGCTGAGCAGGACCGCGATCGGGGGGGCGCTCGTCCGGCTCGACGTCATGATCCCGGCGCTCTCGCTGTCCATCATCGGCATCGTCTTCCCGCTGTACCTGCTGCAGGTCGGCATCCAGCGGCTCGAGCCTGTCTCGGTCGCCCTGATCGTGACGGCCGCGCCGATCCTGACGTTCCTGCTCCAGATGTTCGACGACAGGATCGCCTTCTCGGTCACCTCGCTCGCGCTGATCGTCCTCATCACCCTCCTGGTCTCCACCAGCGTGGTGGCCCGTTACAAGATGGAGAGGAGCCCGCAATGAACGCCACCAGAACAGCGGCCGTCGTCGACGCGTACTCGACCGGCCAGTACCTCGCCGCCGAGCTGCGGAAGCACGGCTTCTCGTGCATCCATGTGCAGAGCACGCAGGTGATCCCCGAGATCGGCGCCGCGTCGTTTCACCCGGACGACTTCGTCGCGAGCGTGGCACACGACGGCGACGTCGACGCGACGGCCCGGGCGCTGTCCGCGCGCGGGGTCGAGCTGCTCCTGATCGGGTGCGAGCTCGGGGTCGAGCTCGGCGACGCGCTCGCCGCGCGGATGCGGCTCCCGTGCAACGCCCCCGAGCTGAGCCGGGCGCGGCGCGACAAGTTCGAGATGGGCGAGGCGCTCCGGCGCGCGGGCGTCCCTGTGGCGAGGCAGCTCAAGTCCGCTCGCCAGGACGACGTCGTGGCATGGGCGTCCGCGCTGGAGCGCTGGCCGGTCGTGCTCAAGCCGGTCGACAGCTCGGGGTCGGACAACGTGATGTTCTGCCGGGGGCAAGCGGAGGTGGCCGCGGCGTTCCAGCGGATCACCTCGAGCAGGAGCGTCACGGGCCGGCAGAACCGCGAGGTCCTGGCCCAGGAGTTCCTGGAAGGGACCGAGTACTTCGTCAACACGGTCAGCGCCGACGGCAGGCACCATGTCGCGGAGATATGGCAGTACCACAAGCGCACGGTGCCCGGGGCCGGCAGCATCTACGACTGGGAGGAGCCGCTGCCGTTCGAGGGCGACCCCCAGGCCGCGCTGCGGGGCTATGTCGTCCGCGTCCTCGACGCGCTCGGGGTCCGGGTCGGCCCCGCCCACAGCGAGATCATGATGACCGCGCGCGGCCCCATCCTGCTGGAGACGGGCGCCCGGCTGGCCGGCTCGATCATCCCCGCCGCGGTCTCGGCGTGCATGCAGCGCAGCCAGGTCGAGCTCGCGGTCGAGTCCTACGTGCGCCCCGCGGAGCTGCTCCGGAGGGTCGGCGTCCCTTACCGGATGACGAAGCGGCTGCGGTATGTGTCGCTCATCGTCCCTCGCGACGGCGTCCTGCGGTCCGTGGATCGCCTGGACGAGATCCGGAGGCTGCCGTCGTTCTTCGACATGTGCCTCTATGCTCGCCCCGGCGCGCGCCTGAGGAAGACCGTCGACGCGTTCACCTCGTCAGGCCACGTTTACCTCATCCACGAGGACCCCGAGGTCCTCCGCAGGGATTACGAGGCGATACGCGCGCTCGAGCTGAGCGGCCTTTACGAGCTCGACTAGTTCCGCCCGCCAGGAGTCCGGCCAGGGATCAGCAGAGATTTTAACGCAAAGGCGCCAAGGCGCAAAGACGCAAAAAAAATCAATTATTTCATGACTTTTTGCGTCTTTGCGCCTTGGCGCCTTGGCGCCTTTGCGTTGAGTCTCTCTTCTCGCGAAGCAGATCCCTGGCGGGATTTCTGCCCGGCGGTCGAGGGCGCCTACGTGCTGGTCGCGCTGACGCGCGGGGCGCTGCTCGGCGCGCGATGATGAAGAAGTGCAATGTTGGGTGAAGTATCGTGAAGGGCGCCGAGCCGACCGGACCGAGCCGAATGAATGGATCTGCAGATGGCGCGCACAGGGCGATCCGGCCGGAGCGCTTGCCCGGGTCGAGCGCTCGGTGCAATGTATCTCGCATCAACCAGGGGGCTGGAACAGGCCTCCATCGCGAAAGGAACGTCCATGCGTCGGCTCGGAACTGCTACCCGCTTGCGGCTCTTCTTCGCTGCCCTGACGGCAGGCGCAGCGATGCTCGGAACCACTGCCCTGCTCGCCCCCTCGAGCGAGGCGGCGCCCGGGGCAAACTGCACCTATTACAGCGACGAGAGCTACACGACGGTCGTCGGCCAGTACGGCCGTGACTGCTGCAACAACCGGATCGCGTGGGGC
This sequence comes from Sorangium sp. So ce406, assembly GCF_051474675.1. Classification (NCBI taxonomy): domain Bacteria; kingdom Pseudomonadati; phylum Myxococcota; order Polyangiales; family Polyangiaceae; genus Sorangium; species Sorangium sp. So ce406. The sequence goes on from NZ_CP150340.1 coordinate 7,555,516, forward strand.
AGCAAGACGTCGCACTACGAGTGTGGCGGCTGCTTCACCTGCACCCCGCCTCCTCCCTGACCGCCGCGCGCCGGCGATGGACGGCGACACGCGCCGTCGCACCTCACCTTCCGCCGGCTCTCGTGACCGTGTACAGTCGATCCGACGGCCAGTGAGAATACCAGGGGGCGATCTCCTGGGCGCGTGCTCTCCCGCTCGTGCTGCTGCCCGTCGATTTTTCCTCTGGAGCTGCCGATCACGGTCCTTCAGCCCACGAGCGCATGACATGAAAAAGAATCGTTGTTCTCGATGGTTGCGCGCCGCCACCTGGACGGCGGTCGCGATCTCGGCCCTCTCCGGCTGTTCTGGCAGGACGTACACGGCTGGCGCTGGTCCGGGCGGCTCATCGAGCGCAGCCGGCTCGACGGGAGGGGGCGGCCATGGCGGCAGCGCCGGCGCGACGGGGACCGGCGGCGCTGGCACCGGCGGCGCTGGCATGGGCGGCGCTGGCACCGGCGGCGCTGGCACCGGCGGCTCCGGCGACGGCGGCTCCGGCGACGGCGGCTCCGGAGGCTCCGGCGACGGCGGCTCCGGGGCCGGCGGATCCGGCGGCTCGGGCGGCGCGAGCCCCCGCAAGTTCGTCGGCAACATCACGACGAACAACGTCGTGCGCGACGACTTCATCCAGTACTGGGACCAGATCACGCCCGAGGTCGTGGGCAGGTGGACCACCATCGAGACGACCCGCGGTGTTCGAGACTGGAGCAGGCTCGACGCCGTCTACGAATACGCGCGGGCTCACGGGATTCCCTTCATGCAGTACCCCATGGTGTGGGGTACGCCGACGCCGGAATGGTTCGGGCGTCTCACCGCGGACGAGATGCGGCAGGCCGTGCGGGACTGGATGCAGGCGTTCTGCGAGCGGTACCCCGACACGGAGTACATCGTCGTCGTGAACGAGCCGCCGCCCCACACGACACCTAGCTTCAAGAACGCTATCGGGGGCGATGGCGCGAGCGGCCACGACTGGATCGTCAACTCCTTCAAGTGGGTTCGCGAGTTCTGCCCGGCCTCGACCTTGATCCTCAACGACTACAACATCATCGAGTACGAGACCGACCACAGACACTTCGTCGAGCTGGTGAAGACGCTGCTCGACGCGGGCGCCCCGGTCGACGCCATCGGCGCGCAGGCCCACGACGCGTACAGGATCGAGACCGACGTCGTGAAGGGCTACCTCGACGGGCTCGCCGCGACGGGCCTTCCCGTGTACATCACCGAGTATGACATCAGCCTCGCGGACGACGACCGGCAGCGCCAGGTGATGGAGGAGCAGTTCACGATGTTCTACAACCACAGCGCTGTCAAAGGCATCACCCTGTGGGGTTACGTCGTCGGCGCCACATGGCGAGACAACACGGGCCTCCTGCACCCGGACGGCACCCCGCGGCCGGCCATGACCTGGCTGATGGACTTCCTCGGTCGCGGGGAGTGATCCCTCGCGCGCGGTGAGCGCGGGCGCCTCCAGGCGGCGGCGCCCAGCCTTCGCGCTTCGCGATATGGCCACCCACCGGGCCAGCCGTCCACGACGGTCATGAGGGCCCGAACTCCGGCCGAGCGCGCGCATCAGGCCCTTCCCTGGCGTCGTGTCGCGGGCAAGCCGGCGCGAGAGCCGCCTCGTTTGCCCGTGGCGCAGCGCAGTGGTTCTGGCACCATCCGCGGTGAGGATGCAGCGCGTGGGGAGCCTCCTCCGTGACCTCCAGAGCTCCTGGTATGCCGGCCACTTCACGTTATGCCGATCTGGAGCTCCTGTACGAAGGGGCCGATACGGTCCTGTACCGAGCCCGGCGTCGAGATGACGGCCAACCGGTGGTGCTCAAGGTCCTGCGACGCGACCACGCGAGCCCCCACGCCCTCAGGCGGCTGCGCCGCGAGCACGAGATCGCCGGAACGATCGAGGCGTCGGCCGCCATCGTCCAGCCTTACGCGCTCGAGCCGTTCGGCGATCAGGTGGCGCTGGTCATGGAGGATTTCGGCGGCAGCTCGCTGGAACGGCTCCTCGGAGGGCCGATGCCGCTCGAGCGCTTCTTCCCCCTCGCCCTCCGCCTGACCGACGCGCTCACCGAGCTGCACCGCCACCACATCATCCACAAGGACATCAAGCCCCAGAACCTGATCTACAATCCCGGGACCGGGCAGGTGAAGATCACCGATCTCGGGATCGCTTGCCTCGCGCAGCGCGAGCACCCGCACCTCACGCACGTCGGGCTCATGGAGGGGACCCTGGCGTACATGGCGCCCGAGCAGACAGGCCGGATGAACCGCTGGATTGACGAGCGGACCGATCTCTACTCGCTCGGCGTCACCTTTCACCAGATGCTGACTGGCACCCTGCCGTTCCAGGCCGGCGATCCCGTCGAGTGGGTCCACTGCCATGTCGCGCGGATGCCGCCGCCGGCGCACGCGCTCGTCCCCTCGATTCCCCCGCTCCTGTCCGCGGTCGTGCTCAAGCTGCTCTCCAAGCCCGCCGAGGAGCGGTACCAGAGCGCGGCCGGCCTGCGGCGCGACCTGGACGAGTGCTTCGCCCGGTGGCGGGCGACCGGCACGATCGACGCCTTCCCGCTCGGCCAGCGCGACCTCTCGGACCGGTTCCAGGTCCCGCAGCGGCTGTACGGGCGCGAGCGCGAGGTCGAGGCGCTGCGCGCCGCGTTCGAGCGGGTGGTGGCGCAGGGCCGGCCAGAGCTCGTGCTCGTGGCGGGCTACGCGGGCATCGGCAAGTCGTCGCTCGTCGCCGAGATGCACACGCCGGTGGTGCGGGAGCGGGGCTCCTTCCTCTGCGGCAAGTTCGAGCAGACCGCGAGGGACGTCCCCTACCGCGCCTTCCTTCAGGCGTTCCGTGCGCTCTTGCAGGAGATCCTCTCCGCGAGCGAGGAGGAGGTCGAGCGCTGGAGGCAGCGCCTGCGGGAGGCCCTCGGCCCTGACGGCAGGCTGCTCGCCGACGTGCTCCCCGAGCTCGATCTGCTCCTCGGCCCACAGCCGCCCGTGCCCGAGCTCCCGCCCGCCGAGGCCCAGGGCCGGCTGTTCGCGACGCTCCAGCGCTTCGTCGCGGCGTGCGCCCGGAAGGCGCACCCCGTGGCGCTCTTCCTCGACGATCTGCAGTGGGCCGACGCGGCCAGCCTCCTCTTTCTCGAGCAGCTCGCCACCTACGCCGGGTCCGAGCACCTGCTGCTGATCGGCGCCTACCGCGACAACGAGGTCGGCCCCGCACACCCGCTGCGGCTCACGCTGGCCGAGGCGCGGAAGCGCGGCGCCTCCATCTCCGAGCTCTTCCTCTCGCCGCTCTCCGCCGCCCACGTCACCGCGCTGGTCGTCGAGGCGGTCCACGCGCCCGAGGGGCAGGTCGAGCCGCTCGCGCGGCTGGTCTTCGAGAAGACGGGCGGCAACCCGTTCTTCGTGCTCCAGTTCCTGATCGCGCTGCACCAGGAGAGGCTCATCGCCTTCGACGCGGACGAGGGCACGTGGCGGTGGGACATCGCCGCGATCCGCGACAAGGGGTTCACCGACAACGTCGTCGACCTGATGGCGGGCAAGCTGAAGCGGCTCTCGGCCCCGGCGCAGGACGCGCTGAAGCTCGCCGCCTGCCTCGGCAGCAGCGTGGACCTCGACACCCTCGCGGTGGTCACGAGGCGCGCGGCGGAGGAGCTCCGCGAGGCGCTCGAGGAGGCCGTGCGCGAGGGGCTGCTCCTCTACCAGCGCACGGGCTATCAATTCCTCCATGACCGGGTGCAGCAAGCCGCATACTCGCTCATCCCGGCCGGACAGCTCGCCGAGATGCACCTGGAGATCGGGCGGCTGCTCCTCGAGGCGCACCGCGCGGAGGAGCGCGACGACGCGCTCTTCGATGTCGTCGGCCACCTCAACCGCGGCGCCGCGCTCATCCGCTCCCGGGCGGAGCGGGACGAACTCGCCGCGCTGAACCTGCGCGCCGGGAGGAAGGCCAAGGCGGCGGTGGCCTACGAGTCCGCCGCCGCCCTCTTCGCCGCTGGCCTCTCCCTGCTCGCGCCGGACCGCTGGGAGACGCAGCACGAGCTGGCTTATGCCCTGACCCTCGAGCGCGCGCACGCCGCGTACATCACCGGCGGTTTCGATGAGGCCGAGCGGCTCCTGGAAGAGCTCCGCGATCACGCGAGGACCCGGAGCGAGACGGCCGCCGTCGTCGCGCTCGTCCTTGCCTTCCACCTGACCCGCGGGCAATGCGACCGCGCCGTGGAGATCGGGCTGTCGTGGCTCCACGCCTGCGACATCGATCTGCCGCTCCACCCCGCCGGCGCACAGATCGAGGAGGAGACAGAGAGCTTCTGGCAGGCCCTGGGCGCTCGGTCCATCGAGGACCTGATCCATCTGCCCACCATGACGCACCCGGAGGCCAGGCTCACGATGGGCGTGCTGGACGGCATGATCGGTCCCGCGCTCTTCGTGGACCCGGACCTGCACTATCTCGTCGCCATGCGCATGGTCAAGCTCAGCCTGCGCCATGGCAACGCCGAGACGTCAGCGCACGCGTACACCGTCTTCGCGAGGATGTTCGGCCCGAGGTCCGGGCGATACAGGGATGCGTACCGGCTCGGCAAGCTCGGCCACGACCTGGCGGAGAGGAGCGACCTGCTCACCACGAAATCGACGGCGTTCACCCTCTTCGGACAGCACGTCGTGTTCTGGACACGCCACTACAGAGAGACGTATCCGTCCGCGCGCGCCGGCTTCAGCGCAGCGGTCGAATCCGGTAACCTGAACATGGCGTGCATCAACAGCGTCTGGGCGGCGCTGTTCCCGCTGCTCTGCGGCGAGCCGCTGGAAGACGTGCTTCACGAGGTCGAAGAGCGCCTCGGCTTCGTGCGCAGGGTCGGTCACCCGTTCGGGTACTGCGCCCTCCTCAGCGGCCGCGCCATGATCCAGATGCTGCGCGGGAGGCCGGTCCGCTTCTCGACGCTGGACGGGTCCTACCTGGATCCGCCGGCCTTCGAGGCGTGGCTGGAGCAGCGGGATCTACGGCCGATCCTCAACCATTATCACAGCGCGATGGCCCAGGCGCTCTTCGTGCTCGGCTCTCCCGGCGAGGCGCTCGCGGCGGCGACCCGCGCGAAGGTCGAGCACTCCTTCAGGCACGAGCCGCACGCGGTCACCGCCGAGAACTTCTATTATCTCGCTCTCTCGCTCGCGGCCCTCTGCGACGAGGCGCGACCCACGCCGCTCGGGGAGCTCCCCGAGCCGCTGCTCGAGTGCGAGCGGCAGCTCGGCGAGTGGGCCAGGAGCGGACCCGACAACTTCCTTCACAAGCACGCCCTGGTCCGCGCCGAGATCGCGCGGCTCCTGGGGGACGGGCTGGAGGCCATCCTTCTCTACGAGCAGGCCATCGCGTCGGCGCGGGAGGGCGGCTTCGTCCAGCACGAGGCGATCGCCTGCGAGCTCGCCGCGGGGTTCTGCCGCGCTCGCGGCGTCACCACGCCCGCCGACTCCTACCTGCGAAGGGCCCGCGCCTGCTACTTCGCGTGGGGCGCCCACGCCAAGGTGGAGCAGCTCGACCAGCGTTACCCCCACCTCGTCGAGCGCAGGCCTATCGCCCCCACCATCACCTTCGCCGTGCGTGCCGAGCAGTTCGACGTCCTTTCCGTGGTGAAGGCCGCGCAGAGCATCTCCGGCGAGCTCCAGCTGCCGCGGCTGCTCGAGACGCTGCTCCGCCTCGCGGTCGAGCACGCGGGCGCCGAGGAGGGGTGCGTCCTCCTGGTCCGGGAAGATCGCCTGTGGGCTGCGGCGATCGAGGCGCCGGGGGGCGCGGCACGGCTGCTCGGCGCGGGCGAGGCGCCTTCGGCCGCGCTGCCGCAGTCCGTCCTCAACTATGTTCGCCGGAGCCACGAGCGCGTGCTGCTCGACGACGCCGCCGCACGTCACCCCTTCATGGAGGACGCGTATTTCCAGCGCAAGCGCCCGAAATCGGTGCTGTGCCTCCCGATCGTGCGCGAGAACCGGCTCGTCGGCCTGCTCTACCTCGAGAACAACCTCGTCACCGGCGCCTTCACCCCCGCGCGGCTCAGCGTCATCGAGCTGCTCGCCTCGCAGTCGGCGATCTCGCTGGAGAACGCGATGCTCTTCTCGGAGCTGGAGCAGGAGAACGCCGAGCGGCAGCGAGCGCAACAGGCGCTCAAGGCGAATCAGCAGATGGTCCAGGCCATCGTCGACAACTCGGCGGCGGCAATCTACGTCAAGGACAGCGAAGGCCGACACCTGCTCGTCAACCGGCACTTGAGCAACACCCTGCGACTGCCCGTCGAGGAGATCCTCGGCAAGACCATCGCCGATCTCCTCCCTGCGCCGGTCGCCGAGGCGATCCGGGACCACGACCGGCGGGTGCTCGAGGCGGGCACGCCGATGGAGTGGGAGGAAGAGGTATTGCTGGACGACGGGCCGCACACCTTCCTGTCGGTCAAATTCCCCCTCGACGGGGGGCGCACGCCCCGCGCGATCTGCGGCATCTCCACCGACATCACCGAGCGCAAGCGGGCCGAGCAGGCCGAGCGCTTCCTGGCCGAGGCGAGCCGGAAGCTGATGATGCTCGGCTATGGCGCCACCTTCGAGAGCGTGGCGCAGCTCGCGGTGCCTGAGCTCGCCGACCAGTGCATCGTCGACGCAGCCCTGAGCGACCGCGCGCCGGGCAGCGCAGCCGTCGCAGGAGTGCCCTGCGAGCAGGTAGAGGCGTTGAGGGAGGCGCTGCGTCTGGCGGGGGCGCCATCGGCCGGGTCCGGCGGCGAAGCGTCCCCCGCCGCGCCCCTCTCCCAGCAGGTGCACCGGCTCGACCAGCCCGCCAGGCACCTCCTGGAGCAGCTCGACATCCACGCATGGCTCCGGGTCCCGCTCCTCGCGCGCGACCGGTGCTTCGGGGTGATGACCCTGCTGGCGACCACGCCTCGGCGCCGTTATGGCCCCGACGAGCTGCGGCTGGCCGAGGAGCTGGGGCGCCGCGCGGCGCTCGCGCTCGACATCGCCCGCCTGTACGCCGAGGCCCAGGAAGCCATCCAGCGGCGGGACGAATTCCTCCTCGTCGCCTCGCACGAGCTCAAGACCCCGCTGACCTCGCTGCAGATGCAGGCACACCTCATGGAGCGGCTGCTGGGTCGCTACCAGCGCGCGGAGGTCGCCCCGGAGCGGATCGACGCGTCGCTCCAGGTCCTCAGTCGCCAGGTCGCGCGGCTCGGGCGCCTCGTCGACGAGCTGCTCGACGTGACGCGGCTGGACGCCGGCCGGATGACGCTCGCGCGCGCGCCCGTCGATCTGGCGGCGCTGGCGCGCGAGGCCGTCGAGCGGATGGGTCAGCAGCTCGCGAGCGCGCGCTGTCGCGTCCAGCTCGAGCTGGACGAGCCCGTGGTCGGGCGTTGGGATCCGTCGCGCCTCGAGCAGGTCCTCGTCAACCTGCTGTCCAACGCGATCAAGTACGGCGCCGGTGGCCTCATTCACGTCGTCGTGCGCCGGCACGAAGGGCGCGCGCTGCTCTCGGTCCGGGATCACGGGATGGGCATCGCCGAGGCCGATCACGCGAGGATCTTCGAGCGCTTCGAGCGCGCGGTGTCGGTCAGGAACTTCGGCGGACTCGGCCTCGGCCTTTACATCGTCCGCTGGATCGTGGCCTCCCACGGCGGCACCATCCGCGTGGAGAGCAGGCCAGGCGCCGGCGCCACGTTCCTCGTGGAGCTCCCGCTGGAGCCGGCGGAGATCGAAGCGGAGGCAGACGGTCAGAGCTCCTTGCCCTCACCGGCGTAGGCGTCCGGGTCAGCCGATCCCGCGGAAAATGTCCGTTCCTTCCAATCGGAGGGCGGCGGCCGGAGATACGAAGGCGGTGGAGGTGCCGCATGAGCAGCCGAGAATCTTCAGAACACGTCGTTGTCGTCACCGGGGCGAGCGGGGGTGCAGCGTCATGAGCGAACCGACTCCCGCAGCCGACACCTCCCGCGCGCCCACGCCCGTCCTCTCGGTCAGCCCCGTCGTGCTGCCAGCCCCCGGCCGCGCCGTCGACCTCCAGGTGCGCGTCTCCGCGCCCGTGACCGGGAGCGGACTGCCCATCCTCTTGCTCTCGCATGGCCACGGCCCCTCCAACCACCTCTCCTCCTTGAACGGCTATGCCCCGCTCGCCAGCTACTGGGCGGCGCGCGGCTTCGTCGTCATCCAGCCCACCCACCTCGACTCGAAGACGCTCCCGTTCAGGAGCTCCGATCACCCCGAGGCGCCGCTGTACTGGCGATCGCGGGCCGAGGACATGAAGCGCATCCTCGACCAGCTCGACGCGATCGAGGGCGCCGTCGCTGCGCTCGCCGGGCGCCTGGACCGGAGCAAGGTGGCCGTCGCCGGGCACTCGATGGGCGGGCACACAGCGAGCATCCTGCTGGGCGCGCGGCACAAGGATCCGCGCGACGGGACGGAGGTGAACCTCGCCGAGCCCCGGATCAAGGCGGGCGTGCTGCTCGCCGCGCCCGGCAGAGGCGGCGACGCCCTCAACGAGCTCGCGGCCAGGAAATATCCTTTCTTCTCGACCATCGATTTCTCCACGATGACGACGCCCGCGCTCGTGGTCGCCGGCGACAAGGACACCTCTCCTCACCTGACGGTCGCAGGCGCCGACTGGCACGCCGATCCCTACTTCCTCTCTCCAGGTCCCAAGTCCCTGGTCACCCTGTTCGACGCAGGTCACGGGCTGGGCGGCGTCTCGGGATATGACGTCGCCGAGACCACGGACGAGAACCCCGAGCGAGTGGCCGCCGTCCAGCGTCTCACCTGGGCCTACCTCCGCAGCGAGCTCTACCCCGGAGACTCCGCCTGGCAGGAAGCGCAAGACGCGCTGACCGGCGCGGCCACCCCGCTCGGACGGGTCGAATCGAAACGAGCGACGTAGGCCCATCCGAGCGCCTCTCCGGGGCCCCGCGCGCGAGGCAGGGAGTGACGTCAGGACCACGCCGCTGGACGGCGCCCGCGGACACGGCTAGCTCCAGCCCATGAGCCTCACCAACGTCATGCGGGAGCTCGCCGCGCTGGGCAACGAGAGGATGCGCGAGGTCAACGCCCGCGCCGGAGACGCCCACGGCGTGAACCTCACCCAGCTCCGCGCGCTCGCGAAGCAGCTGAAGAACGACCACGCCCTGGCCGGCGAGCTGTGGCGCACGGGGGACCCCGACGCCCGTCTCCTGGCGACGCTGGTGTTCAAGCCGAAGGCCCTGTCGGCGGACGAGCTGGACGCGATGGTCCGGGAGATCGACTACCCCAAGCTGCTCGACTGGTTCCTCGTCAACGTGGTGAAGGCGTCGCGCCACGCCGAGGAGCTGCGTGTCCGCTGGAAGGACTCCGCGAGCGAGCTGGTCGGGCGCGCTGGCTGGAGCCTGACGACGGACCGCGTCGTGAAGAGCCCTGCCGGCCTCGATCTCCCCGCGCTGCTCGACCAGATCGAGGCGGAGATGAAGACGGCGCCGGGCCCGAAGCAGTGGTCGATGAACCACTGCCTCGCCGAGATCGGCATCCGCGACCCCGGGTTGCGCGCCCGCGCGATCGCCATCGGCGAGCGGCTCGAGGTGCTCAAGGATTACCCGGCATCACCTGGCTGCACGCCGCCGTTCGCGCCGGTCTGGATCGCGGAGATGGTGCGGCGGCAGAAGGCCGAGAAGACGCGGGGCCGGTGAAGCGGGGCCGGCTCGAACGCTTTCTCACGCCTCGGCGAGCGCGCTGACCATGACGTAATACCCATCAGGATCACGGAGCGCGAACTCTCTCGTGCCGGTGCTGGGGTTCAACTGCGGCTCCTCTTCCAGCCGATCGACGAGCGCGCGCGCTCGAAGCAGGGACTCATCGAAGTCGTCCACACGAAAGAACAGGAGCAGTCCATTGCCAGGCTGAGCATGTTCGGGGCTGGCCAGCGGTGGATGCTCGTGGGCTCCCCACTGGTGAAGACAGAGCAAGACCGTTCCATCGGTGTCCACGATCTGCCCGAAGTAATCGTGAGCGGGCTTCGTCACCGGTTGGCCGAACAGCGACTGATACCACTGGAAGCTGCGGGCAACATCAGCAACGCCTAGAATCGTCCACGTGCGCTTCATCGCTTCTTCCTGATAGCGTACCCGACGGCTACCCCGCCGTGTCAAGGAGACGAGAGGCTTGACTTTCCGGCAGCGCTTGGGCTTCGTAACCTCACGCCATGCCGACGGACGGACCCTCGTGGGACGACCTGCGCGTTCTTCTCACCGTTCACCGCGAGAAGAGCTTTCTCGCTGCGGGCAAGGCGCTCGGGGTCGCCACGTCGACCGTCGCCCGGCGCATCGAGGCGCTCGAGCGAGCCCTGGGGCGGCCGCTCGTGCATCGCGGCAACACGGGCGTACAGGTCGACGCCGAGGCGCTCGGGCTGGTGGGGCTGGGAGAGAACCTGGAGCTGGGCCTCGAGGCGCTGCGGCGCGACGCCCGTGACGCGACGGTGGCCGGCATCGTGCGGGTGTCGGTGAGCGAGGGCTTCGTGCGGCCGACGACGCGAGTCCTGGCCCGCCTGCGCGTGAAGCACCCAGCCCTGCAGCTCGAGCTTTCGTCGGAGTCGCGCCTGGTCGACCTCGCGCGCCGGGAGGCCGACGTGGGCATTCGCGTCGCGCGCACCGGGTCGGCCACGCTGGTCGAGAGGCCGATGGGGCGCGGCCACGTCGCCCTGTTCGCCTCGCGTGGCTACGTCGAGCGGCGCCTGCCTGGGGCGCGGCTCGGCCGCGACGCGGCGAGCCGCCACGACTGGGTGGGCTTCGACCGGGGCCTGGAGCGCCTGCCGCAGGAGCAGTGGCTGCGGGCGTACGGCGCGACCCGCTTCGTCTTTCGTTCGAGCTCGATCACGGCCATCGAAGAGGCGGTGCTCGCCGGTCTTGGCATCGGGCTGCTCGGCGAGGCGCAAGCGCTGGGGCTCGACGGGCTGGTGCGCCTCGAGACCGACGAGCGGCCTCCTTCGGTCGAGGTCTATCTGGTCTTTCACCGCGACGGCAGGAAGACGCCGCGGGTGCGCGTGGTGGTGCGCGAGCTCGAGGCCGAGCTTCGCCGTCACCTCAGCTGAAGCGTCACGGCCGAACCGCCCCGAGCGGCGCGGCGCCGTGATACGATGCCGGCCGGCTCGTCGCATGGGAAACAACCTGGAATCGGCCATTGCCGTCCTCAATGGAGTCCTCGGCGACTACCTGAAGCGGACCACCAATGGCCTTGCGACCGCGATGCAGCTCGTCCGCGACGGGCGCCCCGTGCCGCTCGCCGATGCGCTCCCCGCGGACGCCGCCGCGCCGGCCACGCCGCGCGTCGTCGTGCTCGTGCACGGGTTGATGAGCACCGAGGGCGTCTGGACGATGCCGGACGGCGAGACGTACGGATCGCGGCTCGCGCGCGATCTCGGCTACACGCCCTTCTACGTGCGGTACAACAGCGGCCTCCGCGTCTCCGACAACGGGGAGGCCCTGGACGCGCTCCTCGAGGAGCTCGTCTGTCGCCATCCCGTTCCCGTGGAGGAGCTGGCCATCATCGGCCACAGCATGGGCGGCCTTGTCGCGCGCAGCGCCGCGCACGCGGCGAGCGGCAAGGGGCGTAGGTGGCTGCCCCTGCTGAAGCGGGCCTTCTATCTCGGCACACCGCACCTCGGCGCCCCGATGGAGCGCCTTGGCAGCGTCGTCACGTGGGCGCTCGGGCGCATCGACAACCCGTACACGAAGCTCATCGCCGACATCGCGAACCTCCGCAGCGGCGGGATCAAGGACCTGGCCTATGCCAACCTGCGTCGAGAGGACTGGGAGGGCGCCGACGCGGACGCCCTGCTCCAGAACCGGCGCCATCCCGTGCCCCTGCTCCCGCACGTCCGCCACCACCTCATCGCCGGCGCGCTCACGGCCGACCCGCGGCTCTCGCTCCTGTTCGGGGACGCGGTGGTCTCGCTGAGGAGCGCCACGGGGAGGGCGGTGGCCAGGGACCGGTGCTCGCCGTTCCCCCAGGAGCACGTGCGGATCATGCCGGCGCTCGGCCACCTGCGCCTGGCCCGCGACCCGGACGTCTACGCGCAGATCCGCGCGTGGTGCGAGGAGGAGGCGTGATGGAGCGGTGGCGCGGCCTGAAGGACCTCGTGCAGGATGCGGTCGACAACGGCTCGCGGGCCGTGGAGCGCCTGCAGAAGCACGCGGCGAAGCTGCCTTTCGACCTGCTGGAGCAGATCCCGCCGATCGCGGCGCCGGTGCGGGGGATACGGCTCGTCCACGACACGATGGTGTCCGGCGTCCACGTGGCCATCCGCCTCGTCAACCGGGTCGCGGGCCACGCCATCGATGGGGTCCTCGACGTCGTCGAGCAGCAGAAGGGGCCAGCGGGGACGCCGGGCGAGGGCGAGTCCAGCGCGCCGGGCGCGCCCGCTGGCCGTCGAGGCACAGAGCGCGTCGGCTCGTGAGCCACGGCTCTCCATCGGCTGCCCGGGACGGTGAGCCCGCGCGGATCCCTGCTTCTCCTCGCCGGCGCGCGCCCCCATGATGGCGCCATGCTCCGCTTCCCGCGCGCGCTCTGGATCGCGTTGGCGCTCGCGATCCTCCTCCCGCTCCCGTCCCTCTTCGCCGAGCTCTACACGGACGACCAGATGATGGTCCTCCGCCTCGAGGGCACGGTCCCCTCCCCGGTGCCGGGCCCCTTTCATCTCTACACCTTCGCGGACGGCTCGGCGGAGCAGCGCGCCCAGCTCCACGGCGGCGGCACCTTCCCCTGGTGGACCCTGCCCGAGCTCCGCCTCTCGTTCTTCCGCCCGCTCTCGAGCGGCCTGCTCGCGCTCGACCACGCGCTCGCCGGCCGCGACCCGCTGCTCTACCACGTGCACTCGATGGCCTGGTACGCGGCCGCCGTGCTCGCGGCGGCGCTCCTCTTCCGGCGCCTCCTCCCCGAGCGGACGGCCGCCGCCGCGGCCCTGATGTTCACGATCGCCCCCGCCCACTGGATGGCCGCCGGATGGCCCTCGTCGCGCCACGTCGCGATCGTCGGCGCGCTCGGCTTCGGCGCGCTCGCCCTCCACCTCCGCGCCCGCGAGCGCGGCGACCGCCGCGCCGCGGCCGGCGCCCTCGCCTGCGCCGCGATCGCGCTCCTCGCCGGCGAGGCCGCGCTCGGCGTCTTCGCCTACGTCTTCGCCTACGAGCTCCTCGGCCGCGACGAGCCGCTCGCCCGCCGCGCCCGCGCCTTCGCCCCCTGGGTCGCGCTCGCGCTCGTCTACGCGATCGCCTACAAGGCGCTCCACTTCGGCGCCTACGGCTCCGGCGGCTACCTCGACCCCATCGCCGAGGCGTCGACCTTCCTGCCCGCGCTCCCCGTGCGCCTCGCCGTCTTCGCCGAGGCCGCGCTGATCGGCGTCCCCGCGGAGGTCTCGGCCCTCGACCCCCGCGCCGCGCGCGTCCTCGCGGCCCTCGGCGTGCTCGCGCTCCTCGCCTTCTCCTTGCTCCTCCGCCGCGCGCTGCGGCGCATCGCGCCCGAGCACGCGCGCACCCTCCGCTGGCTGCTCGTGGGCGCCGCGCTCGCGCTGCTCCCCGGCGCCGCGGGCATCCCCGGCGATCGCGTCCTCTTCCTCCCCAACCTCGGCATCGTGGCCGCGCTCGCCACGGTCCTCCTCCACGCCGGCCGCGCTCCGGAAGAGCGCGCCCTCGCCGCGGCCCCCGCGCGCGCCGGCGTCGCCCTCTTCGGCCTCCTCCACGTCGTGCTCGCCGCGCCGGTCTTCCTCTTCGGCGTCCTTCACCTCACGATCACCTCGAGGACCGCGATGGACGTCCTCGCCCGCGCCGACCTTCCTCGGCGCGAGGGCACGCGCGTCCTCGGCATCGGGCTCTCGGATCCGCTCGTCGGCATGTACCTCGCCTCCGGGCTCCAGCTCGCGTTCGACCCCCCGCCCGCGACGGTCGATCTCCTCAGCATGGCGGGCCACGACCACCGCGTCCGCCGCGTCGACGCCCGCACCCTCGAGATCGCGGTCGACGGCCGCCTCCTCGACGGCGCCTTCGAGAACGTCGTCCGCGCCAGGCGCCACCCCCTCCGCGCGGGCGACGTCGTCCCGCTCGGCGCCTGGTCGGTCCGCGTCCTCGCCGACGACGCGGGTCAGCCGACCCGCTTCGCCGTCACCTTCGATCGCGACCTCGACGACCCCTCGCTCGCCTTCCTGCACTGGAAGGACGGCGGCCTGCGCGCCGTCGCCCTGCCGCCGATCGGCGGCGAGGTCCTCCTCCGCCACGAGCCGGGCCCGATGGGCATGTAGGGTCTCTCGACCGCGACCACGTCGCCCGCTTGACCGCCGCCGGGCGCATGACGACCCACGAGCTGCGATGCCGCTACTGCATCGCGCCGATCGTATCGAGGAAATTGTTGTAATCGTCGATCTTGTCCCACCGGACAACGTCGATGCCGGTGTTGACCGTGCTATCGCCGTCCATCAGCGGGGCGAGGATCTCCTTGGCCCCCTCGAGACCGAGGGTCTTGATGCCGTAGAGAACGTAGGGCACGAGGTACCCCTGGTAGTACTGCCGCTGTGTGTGTGTGGCCTTGATGCGCTCCTGGCGCATGTAGTCGACGGTCCTCGGATCGAAGTCGAACGTGACGATGGGGACATCCGGTACGCCCGCGGCGTCGGCGCCCATCACGCACCGGTACGAGATGTCGAACAGGCCGACGATACCGAGGGCGGGCGGGTCCGCGCTCACGATCCGGGATCTCAGCCATTCGGCGTCGAGGCCGTCGTCGAGCTCGTAGTGGGCCTCGCTCACCCTGGGCGTGTAACCGGCTTCCTCGATCGCCTTCTGGGCCCCCTGCGTTCGCTTGTACCCGTCCACCCAGGTCAAGTTCTCGGTGCCGTGGATCACCACGGTACCTGGCGGCGGGGGTAGCATCGCGAGCAAGGTCTTCGCCGCCGTGGCTCCCGCAACCTCGTTGACGGTCCCGACGTAGAGCGAGCGCTTCGAGGTCGGCACGTCGCCGTCGAGCGTCACCACGTGGACCCCCTCATCGACGGCCTCATCCATCGCGGCTCCGTTCATGTCACCGTAGGGCGAGATGCCGATCCCTTCGGCGCCGTCCACCACCGCCTGCTTGATCTGCTGATTCTGGATGTCCTGTGATGTTGTCGTGTCGGTCGACTGGTCCGTCGGCCCCAGGACGTTTCCCGTGACCTCGAGCTCGCCCATCGCCCGGTTCGCACCCGTGGCGATCGGCGCGAAGAATGAGGTGAGGTTCTTCAGCAGGACCACCATCTGCATCCCATCGACCGTGCCCTCATTGACCCTGGCAATGAGGTTATCGACCGTCGCCTCGAGCTGCTTGGGCCTGAATTCGTTCTCTGGCGTCGGCGCCCGATCGATGCGTGGGACCTTCGTGCCCGCGCCGGGGGTATCGCTCGATCCACACGCCGCCGTGGTCATGATGAGCCCGAAGACCGCCATCCAGCATCGTCCAACCGTGGTCATGAGACCTCCTCGTCGGTGGTTCGATCCATCGCGCGCGGTACTGCCGTGAGAGTCCATCCTGCAGCGAGATGCCTCCGCGAGCGCGACACCAAGCCAGGGACGCAGATCCCACGTGCAGCCCGGTTTCCATACAGCGCACGCGTCACCTGCGGCGCGCGAGCGATGTGTGGTCCTGCGGAAGCGATGCAGAAAAGGCGTCCCGGCGTCCATACCCGATCTTTCTGATTACAACGTCCGGGGTCGAACTGTCAAGTGATAGGAGAACAATCAACGAAGAGCGGAATGGAGGATCCGGGGGAAAGTAAGCTGTCGAGGTAAGCGTGCCTCGCAAAGCGCGCACGAGCGGCGCCGACCTGCCCGGCGCGTGATTGCGGTTACACGGGTCGACGTCATGGCGTCTCCCCGCCTACCCGACGCGCTCTGGCACGCGCCTCGTGGCGTGGCCCCTCATCGGGGACGCTAGCTCGCGGCAAACACGACGTGGATCCGTCCACGTCTCGACGCTGCGATGGAAGGCGAAGAGGGCGCAGAGGCACCTGTCGTCGGTGCGCTCTACGCCCTCTGCCGCGTCGTTACCTCGAGATCTCGACGCGCTGCATGGTGCAGCGGCCGCTCCGCCCGACCGTTACCGGCCGAGGAAGTTCATGAGCCAGGACATGGCCGGCCGCATGGTCCCGTTCGAGTGCTGGAGACCGGTGTTGTCCCGCCACGTGGCGCCGACGATGTAGCCCCAGAGGGTGATGCCGGGGACGGCCGGGTGGTTCCAGAACATCTGGAACTGCTCCTCCATCACCCGCTTCTGCTGGTTGTCGTCCGCGATGCCGATGTCGTACTCGGTGATGTACACGGGCTTGCCCAGCGAGGCGAGCTTGTCGATGTACCCCTTCACGGTGTTGGTGTTGATCTTGTAGGCGTCGTGGGCCTGCGCGCCGAGGGCGTCGACCGGGGCGCCCGCGTTGATGACGGCCCGCGCGATCCTCATGAAGTTCTGGTGATCGTTCTCGTACTCGATGTTGTTGTAGTCGTTGAGGATCAGGACCGCGTTCGGGCAGTACTCGCGCGCCCACTTGAAGGAGTTGACGATCCAGTCCCAGCCGCTGGCGCCGTCGCCGCCGATGCCGTTCTTGTAGGAAGGCGTGGTGTGGGGCGGCGGCTCGTTGACCACGTCGATGTACTTCGTGTCCGGGTAGCGCGCGCAGAACGACCGCATCCAGTCCTTCACGGCCGCCTGCTGCTCCGACCCGGAGAGGCCCGCGAGCCAGCTCGGCTGCTGGGCACCCCAGACGAACACGTGCTGCTTGAAGACGACGTTGTTCGCCTTCGCATAGTTGTAGATCCGGTCGAGCGCTGCCCAGTTCTTCGACCCGCGGGTCCGCTCGACGGCGTCCCACTTGCCCTCGTTCTCGGGCGTGATCTGGTTCCAGTACCTCGAGAAGCCGTCGCGCACGGCGCCGCTGGTCGTGATGTTGCCCACGAACTTCGGCCCGGCCGTGCCGCCGCCACTGCCGCCGGCGCCGCCGCCACCGCCGGCGCCGCCGCCGCCACCCGCACCGCCGGAGCCGCCCGTACCCGAGCTGCTGGAGCTGCTGGCGCTGCTCGAGCTGCTGGAGCTGCTGGTCGTTCCGCCCCCGCCGGTCCGGAACGAGAACTTCTGGTTTGCGCCGTTCGCCCAGCCCCACTGCTGGAGGCCTGCGCCGTCCCGGTTACCGGCGACGTCCAGGGACTTGCCGCTGTGGCGCGCCGTGACACGCACGCCGCCGTCGACGTCCGTGAGCGACCACTGCTGGTTCTGCCCGTTCCAGCAGGAGTATTGCTGGACGCGGGCGCCGTCGCTGGTGGAGGAGCCCGAGACGTCCAGGCACCGGTTGCTGGCCACGTTGCGGATGCGGTAGTAGCCGCCGCCAGTCGACTCCACGCGGAACTGTTGTCGCGTCGAGCCGTTGCAGCTGGCGATCTGCAAGCCCGCTCCGTCAGCGGTGCTGCCTCCAGCCACCTCGACGCACTTTCCGCTCTGCGCGCCGACGATCGTGTAGGTCGCGCTCCCATCGATCGAGATGGCGCCCTCGAGCGACCCCTCCTCCTCGGTCTCGGCGTCGTACGCCTCCTCGGGGTCGATGACGCACGACACGGCGAGGATACCCGTCGCCGCCGCAAGCAAGGCATGCTTCGTTCCAAATCTCATCGTATTCTCCTCGTGTACTAAGTAAGTGAAACGCGGATCATTCTAGTGCTCGACGCTGCCCTTGCGTGCCTCGGGGCCGCTCGCCGCGCGCTGAAGGCTCCCGAGGTGCCACCGCGCTGGCCATTGCCGCTGCGGATGAAGCTCGCTCAATTTGCACACGGAGCGGATAAGTTCGCTCTGTGCGCTCCGGGCAGCGCCGTCGCATGTGTCCGCCATGACCGAACGAACAGAGTCGGTGAAGAATTCGATCTCGATGAAGGAGATCCCGGTGCTCATGACGACTCACTCAGGGCAAAGTCGAAGAATGAGGCCAGATTGTGAACGCTCACATCGAAGATGTCAATTCTGATCTTCCGCCAGCCACGCCGAGAAGAAACATCCCTGAAGCCCTCGACCCCGGGCCGCCTCGTCGCCGGGGGAGACGGCAGCAGGTCCGCTGCGCGAATCGCACCTTGTACCCCCGTGTGGCAGCGGGCGCCGCGTAACCGGGCCAGCGGGCCGGGTGAGTCGGCGTTCGACGACCTCCGCGCTGGTGTCGCTGCTGGCTCGGCGTAGGATGGGCGCATTGCGAGGCAGACTGGATGGCGCCCATCGTTCCCGACAAGAAGAAGATCAAGAGCTTCCCTGACGACGCCGCGTTCGAAGCGTGGCTGGCCGCAAACCACGCGCGGGAGACGGAGCTGTGGCTCCGGATCTACAAGAAGGACTCCGGCGTGCCGACGGTGACCTACGCGCAGGCGCTCGACGTGGCGCTTTGCTGGGGGTGGATCGACGGGATCAAAAAAGCCCTGGATGAATCCTCGTTCTTGCAGCGGTTCTCGCCGCGCAAGGCGAGGAGCGTCTGGAGCCAGATCAACCGCGGCCATATCGCCCGGTTGACGGCCGCGGGGCGCATGACGCCGCACGGGCAGCGGCACGTGGACGCGGCGAAGGCCGATGGTCGCTGGGATGCGGCGTACGCGCCGATCCGCAGCGCGACCGAGGCCACCCTCCCCGACGACCTTCGCGCAGCGATCGAGGCGAACCCACGGGCGCGTGAGACGTTCCAGTCGCTGGGGCGCCAGAACCTGTTCGCGCTGGCGTTCCGCACGAACAACATGAAGACGCCCGCGGGTCGGGCGAAGAAGATCGCCGCGCTGGTGGCGATGCTGGCGCGCGGTGAGACCATCGTGCCGGAGAGGCCGAGACAGCCGAAGGCGACCCGGCCCGCTACAAAGTGAGTCGCTGTTTCACCACCTGACTCCACCTCACGGCGCAGCAGACCGCGGCTTCGATGCGCCCGCCCGCCCGGCCGGGTTCAACATCGATCAGCCGCCCTTGCAGACGTCGGCGCAGGTGCCCGTCGCGTCGACACACGCGGAGGACGCGCAGTCCGAATCGTAGGAGCAGGGCGCGCCGGCGGCGCCGAGCGGCGCGCACGTGGCGCCATCGCACGTCGCGCCGGCCGCGCAGTCCTGGTCCGACGCGCACGGACCGCCCGCCTGCTCGCGCGCCTGGCACGTGCCGTCGTCGCCGCAGCGAAGCTCCGCCTGGCATTCGAGGGTTCCCTTGCACGACTCGCCCGCGGCGAGCCGTGGCGCGCACGTCCCCGCGTCGGGCGGCGAGGGCTGGTCGCACCGGAGCGCCTCGTCGCAGTCGAACGCCGACGAGCATGGCTCTCCGGCGAGCGCCCTCGCTTTGCACGCCGACGTCGTCTGCCCGCTCGCGTCGGTGGTGCGCACGCAGCGGTCCCGGGCGCAGTCCCAGTCCGATCCGCACGTCCCGCCCTCGGGTACGGAGCCGTCCCACACATCCAGACAGGATGGCGTGAACTCGCCGTTCACACCCAACAGCACACCGACGATCTGAAGCTCGGCGCAGGGGGCCTCATCCACCTCGGCGAGGCACGCCGCCGCCTTTTCCGGGACGAAGGTGCCCTTCACCTCGCCTCCATCGGTGACCACAACGAGGATCGCCTCGAGCTCCGAGGCGCACGCGTCGGCGGAGCTCGCGTCCAGGCCGTGCGCGGCCCGGGTCGCCGCGTCGCAGCAGGCGAACGTGCGGTCGCACAGGGCCTTCGCATACCTGGCCAGGAAATCGCTGTCTGTCGGCTCCTGGCCTCCGCTGCTCGCCGGTGGCTCGTCGTCCTTGCATCCGGGCACAGCGGACATCGCGACGGCGACGGCCGACAGGAGCGTCGCGAGCAAGACAGGTCGATGCGTGCGCATGAAGAACCTCCTCGGTCGGATCTTAGATCGATCCGGAGGGCCTCCGCGACATCCCACCCCGGCGCCATCCCGAGGTCGACGAGCGCGAGCGCAACGGGGCAGCCGGGCTCTACGGCTCGCCGCGCCAGCCCCGCAGCAGAGCGCGGCGACCAGCGTGAGCATTCCTTGTCTGTGTGCTGGAGCTCCGGAGAGAGCGCGTGAGACGCCCGGCAAGTCGGGCGTGCGTTCCCTTGGAGTTCGTGCGAGTGTCGCTCCGATGCAGATCCGCTCCTTTTCTCCTCATCCGTCTGTGAACCTACTTTGCGTCTCGATGCTCCTCGCCATCCCTCTCGCCGCCGGCTGCGGCGATGACAGCGGCGGGGGCGCGACGAGCTCGACCGGCGGCACGGGCGGGGAAGGCGGCGGCGCGACGAGCTCGAGCGCCTCGACGGCGAGCGGGAGCGCGGGCGGCGGTGGAAGCGTGGAGTGCGGCCCCGACGTGGACGCGCCCGAGGAGGTGCTCGCCGGCGATACGGATCCAGAGGCCGGGGTGTTCACGCTGGACGAGGCGCTGGCCGAGCTCCCGGAGGGCCCGGGGCCGCTGCGCGCGATCATCGAGACCGACAAGGGCGCGCTCACCTGCGAGCTCTTCCCGGACGAGGCTCCGAACGCGGTCGCCAACTTCGTCGGGCTCGCGCGCGGGCGCCGGCCCTGGCTGGACCCGGAGACCGGCACCTGGGTGAAGCGGCGGTTCTACGACGGGCTGACCTTCCACCGGGTGATTCCGGAGTTCATGGCGCAGGGGGGTGATCGGCTCGCCAACGGCGAGGGCTGGCCAGGGTACGAGTTCGACGACGAGATCTCCGCGCTGAAGCATCGAGCGGGGACGCTCGCCTATGCCAATGCCGGGGCGGACACGAACGGGAGCCAGTTCTACGTCACGGAGGTGGCGACGGACTGGCTGGACGGCGCGTACACGATCTTCGGCCAGTGCGCGCCGGTCGAGGTGGTCACCGAGATGACGCATGTCGAGACCGGTGCGGACGACAAGCCGCTCGTGGAGCTGGGCCTGAACAAGGTGACGATCACCCGCTGCGCGCCGTGAAGGGCGCTCACACGACGGCGCGCGCGAACTGTCCCGGCGTGATGCCGACGATGCGCTTGAAATGCCGGTTGAGCTGGCTCTGGTCGTAGAGGCCGACGCGCGCTGCGATCTCGGACGGCGGCACGCCTCGCGTGAGGAGCGCTCGGGCGCGACCGATGCGCAGTTGCGTCACATAGGCATACGGCGTCACGCCGAGCTGGTCGCGAAACGCGCGGATGAGCTGGAACTTGTCGAGCCCGACGTGCAGCGCGATCTCATCGAGAGAGAGCGCGGTGACGAAGCGCTCGCGGATGAGCTCGAATGCGCGGCGCAGGGGGGCGCCCCAGGCGTACGGGCGTCCGCGCTCGGCGTGACCCGGACTGGTGAGCGCGACGACGGAGCGCAGCGACTCGGCGAGCGCGGTCTGGAGCGCGAGGGGCTCGGCGTCGCCCTCGTCGACGAGCGCGTGCAGGGTGAGGAGCGGCGCGCCCTCGGGCTCTCCGCGCTCGAGAAACAGGCCTGGCCGGGGCGCGAACGGCCGGCCTCCGAGCGAGAGGCGCGCTTCGTTGACCAGCGCGTCGTTGAAGAGCACCACGTGGAAGCGCGCCGGCCCATCGCGGCTCTCCTCGCGATGCACCTCACCCGGGAGCATGAGCGCGAGCGTGCCCGGCTTCGCCGTCCAGGTGCGCCCGCGCGCCCGCCACTCGCTTTGGCCGGCCGTGAAGTAGACCGAGGCGAAGCGGTCCTTCACGGAACGGTGGCTCCGGGCGTCGCTGCGGCAGCGGGCCACGGTCACGCCGGAGAGCGCCCTCGGTCGCACGATCTCGATACGCAGCGGAGCGTCCGGATCGCAGGCTGGCAGTGCGCTCGGCATGCCCAGGATCCTAGTGGGCCAATGCGCGCTGCGCCAGGCTCGGTTCCGTGGATCGCGCGCTGCGCGGGTCCCGTCAATTTTGCCCAAGCGGCGCCGTCGGAGGGGGGACATCCTCCGTCCCGAGGTCGCGGGTCCTGTCGTCCTCGACCCACCTGCGCGCGAAGCTGACGGACGTCGCGATCGCAGGCGATCCGCTGCGTTTCGACGCGGGCGCTGCCCTTCTCGACGCGCGGCAGAGCGCCTCGGCGCCGCGCGCACGCATGACACGGCCTGTCGTTCATCAGGCCCACAGATCCGGAGCGAATCCTATGGGACGGTTGCAAGATAAAGTCGCGCTCATCACGGGTGGAAACATGGGAATCGGCAAGGCCGCAGCGCTGTTGTTCGCCCAGGAAGGCGCCAGGGTGGTCATCGCCGCGCGCCGGGTGGCCGAGGGCGAGAGGACGGCCGCGGAGATCGTCGCCCGAGGGGGAGAAGCCATCTTCGTCCCGACGGACGTGTCGCGCGCGGCCGACTGCGCCGCCATGGTCGCGGCCGCCGTGAAGAGGTACGGGCGGCTCGACGTCGCGTTCAACAATGCAGGCGTGGAGCAGGTCATCAAGAGCGTGCCCGAGCTCGAGGAGGACGAGTGGGATCGGGTGATCGACATCAACCTGAAGGGCGTCTTCCTGTCGATGAAGTTCCAGATCCCGGAGATGCTCAAGGCCGGCGGGGGCGCGATCGTCAACACGTCCTCCGTCGGAGGCCTCGTGGCGACGCCTGGTCTGTCCGCGTACGTGACGTCGAAGCACGGCGTCATCGGGCTGACCAAGGCCGCGGCCATCGACTTCGCGGCTCGCAACGTGCGGGTGAACGCGATTTGCCCTGGGGGCACGCACACGGCGATGTTCGACAGGTGGATAGAGGATCGGGCCGTGGAGCAACGCGTCCTCGCGAGCCACCCGATCGGCCGGTTCGCGGATCCGATCGAGCCGGCTCGAGTGGCCCTCTTCCTGGCGAGCGACGAAGCGTCGTTCGTGACCGGGGTCGCCGTGCCCATCGATGGCGGGCTCGTCGCGGCCTGACACGGCCGCTGGGTGGACGCGTGGCCGAGCGGCTTCGACGCAGGCGGGCTGGATCTGTCCTGCGACGGCCGCGGAAGCCCGAGTCGTCTCGGCGAGGCTGATCACGTCGGATTTTCCGTTGCCTGTCCGGTAGCTCGGCACGACGACCTTCATCGCCATCGCAACGGTTTTCTCTGCCTCGCCCGGTGCGTTGGCGTTCGAGGGAGCCCTGCGCCGGGTTCATGGACAGCAGCGGAAGGCACAACCGGATGCGCCTGGGCCCCCCGGCTCGACCCAAGCCTGGTATCTTGGACCCACGGGTCCTCTTCCGGCAGCGCGTACGGCTGGCGCGGAAGACCGGCTCGGTGACCGCGTGGATCGCGGCCGAGAACGCGAAGGGGCACGCCTGTGCGTGTGGGTGCGGCAAGCCGATCCGCATCCTCCCCTCGCACCACTCGAAGTGGTATCCCCCACTACCTGCGCGCACACCACCCCATGGCCATGACCATGGAGACCCGCCGGTCAAAGGAGGCCGGGCTTCTGACCTCGACCGCCGTGGCACGGGGCTGCGCCGGCTCTGGAGCAGGAAGCTTGCGCGCAGCAGCTCGGCGCGCTGGCTACCTTCCGCAGCCGGTGCACGCCCCGGCTCGACCAGCTCCCGGTCGATTTTCTGCGTCCATCCGCCCGAATCCCCGTCCTCCAGGCAGGAGGACCGAGATGACCGACCGAACCATCGACCAGACCCGTGAAGCTGTCCGAGATCATTACGGAAAAGTAGCCGTGGACGGGGCGGGCTGCTGCGCCCCGAGCTGCTGCGCGCCGGCGCCAGCGGCCTCGCTCAAGCTCGGCTATACGCGCGAAGACCTCGCCGCCGTCCCGGAGGGCGCGGACATGGGTCTCGGCTGCGGCAACCCCCAGGCGATCGCCGCCCTCCGGCCGGGCGAGACCGTGCTCGACCTCGGCAGCGGCGGCGGGTTCGACTGCTTCCTCGCCGCCAGCCAGGTCGGCCCGGACGGGCGGGTGATCGGCGTGGACATGACGCCGGAGATGATCGCCAAAGCGCGGGAGAACGCGCGAAAGGTCAGCGCGGCCAACGTCGAGTTCCGCCTCGGCGAGATCGAGCACCTGCCCGTCGCCGACGCGACCGCCGACGTCATCCTCTCGAACTGCGTCATCAATCTGTCCCCGGACAAGCCCGCCGTGTTCCGCGAGGCCTATCGCGTCCTCCGGCCCGGCGGCCGGCTTGCGATCTCCGACGTCATCGCGACCGCGGAGCTGCCCGCCGGGCTGCGCGAGCAGGTGGCCGCGCTCACCGGGTGCGTCGCGGGGGCGGTCAAGGCCGACGAGCTCCAGGAGCTGTTGCAGCACGCCGGATTCACAGACATACGCATCGGGGTGAAGCCCCAAAGCCGCGAGTTCATCCGTGACTGGGTGCCCGGGTCGGGCGCCGAGCAGTACGTCACCTCCGCGACGATCGAGGCGACCAAACCCGCTCGGCCGGAGGCTCGGGCATGATCGACGCGGGCGCGCGCGGCGCCTGGCATCAGCTCGAGGCGCGCCTCCGCCCCTTCGTCGTGCGCCGCGTCTCCATAGCGGCCGACGTCGATGACGTCGTGCAGGACGTGTTCCTGCGCATGCAGCGGGGCGTGGGTGGGCTGCGCGACGACGAGCGCTTCGGCCCCTGGGTCTACCAGGTCGCCCGCAGCGCCATCGCCGAGCATCACCGGGCCCGCGCGCGTCATCTCCTCGTCGAGGGCGACGTCCCCGAGATGGAGGCAGAACCCCCGAGCGGCGAGGACGGGGCCGCCGAGCTCCTCGCCCTGGCGATCGGTCCGCTCGTCGCCATGCTCCCGTCGCCCTACCGCGAGGCGCTCACCCTCACCGAGCTCGAAGGCCTCTCCCAGAAGGCAGCGGCCGACATGCTGGGCATCTCGCTCACCGCGATGAAGTCCCGCGTCCAGCGCGGGCGGGAGAAGCTACGCGCGCTCGTGGAGCAGTGCTGCGAGGTGGCCCTGGACGCGCGCGGGCACGTCATCGACTGCGTGCCGCGCGCACCGGGCAACGGGCCCCGCTGCGCCTGCGGTTGACGCGCGACCCGTCCTCCTGGCCGGCCCACCACAAGCCCCGCTCCCTGCCTGGCCAGCGGTCGCTGCTTACTCCCCTTCGCGCTCGATCCCTTCGATCCGCGTCACCTCCTCGCACGCTCTGCATCTCGTTCTATTTCCTGCGTCCTCATCGCTCGAACCCCGTCCTCCTCTGCGGAGGTCATCGCCATGAACGAGATCGCATCCATCCTGCTCGCCGTTTACGCCGCCGTCGGCGCGATCGACGGGATCTATTTCCATCTCTGGAAGTACCGCCTCTTCGCCCATGAGGCCTCGCGCCGCGAGCACCACCTTCACACGATCCACGCGGCGCTCTTCGCTGCCGTCATCGGCACGCTCTACCTCGCTCCGAGCGCCGGTCTCCTCCTCTGGGCCGGCGTGGGCGCCTTCGCTGCGTCCTTCGTCGTCGTCATTCTCGACGTGCTTGAGGAGCGGCGCTCCCGCGAGGATCTCGGTGGGCTCACGCCGCGTGAATACGCGCTCCACGCGGGTCTCATCGCGCTCTACTCCGCCTCGGTCGCGCTCGTCCTCGCCGCCCGCCCTGCCTCGGCTTGGTCGCTCGATGCGCCCGTCCTCCTCGACACCGCGCTCCCGGCGCTCACGCACACCATCGCGCTCAACCTGCTCCCGGGCGCGGCGCTCACGGCGCTCGTGCACGTCGTGCTCGGGCTGCGCCCCGTCGCGCTCCGCTTCGTTCGGCCTGGCCTCGCCTGAGGCCACCCCGCGCCGGGCTGTCCCCTCCTCGACGCGATGCCCGAGCGCCTCACGGCGACGACCAGGGGCGAGATCCGCCGTTTGACAGAGGGCGCATCATCTCCTATCGTCACCTTACGATGAGAACGACGCCGGAGGCAACCGACCGCTGCTGTCCGCCTGCGCGCGAGCAGGTAGACCTCCGGCCGATCGAGGGCGACGGGGCCGACGAGGAGCTGGCCAGCCTGTCGAAGGCGCTCGGACACCCGGCGCGCGTGAAGATCGTGCGTATCCTGATCCGAAAGAACGCCTGCGTCTGCGGCGACATCGTGGACGAGCTGCCGCTCGCCCAGTCGACGGTCTCGCAGCACCTGAAGGTGCTCAAGGAAGCCGGCCTCATCCGCGGCGACGTCGACGGTCCCCGCGTCTGTTACTGCATCGAGCCTCGGGCGCTCCGGCGTCTGAAGGCCCTCGTCGGGGGGCTCTGATGGTCGTCGCACGTCCGGCCTATCGTCCATCGACGATTGACGAAAGGAGTTTCCATGTCCGTGACCATCTGCAGCGCGACCTGGGGCGCGCGCCCATCCGCCCCTTGTCGAGGCGCTGGCGGGCATCGGCCTCTCCCTGCCGTTGACCGCGACGCAGCCGTCGGTCTTCGAGCTGTTCAAGGCAGGCCGCCGCTTCAACTACGTCGTCGGGGTCTGCGACGAGGAGCACGGTCAGAAGTGCCCGCTCTTCCCCGGCGTCACGCAGCGCCTGTCCTGGAGCTTCCCCGATCCGGCCACGTTCACCGGCTCGCACGAGGAGAAGCTCGCGCGCGTCATCGAGGTGCGCGAGAGCCTTCGGGCTCGCATCGAGTCGTGGCTCGCGACGCTCCCAGGCACGGGCTCGACGCCTCGCACGACCACAAGGAACTGAACTCGCATGATCAACGCAAACCCCGGCCTGCTCGGCAAGCTCTCCTTCCTCGACCGCTACCTGACGCTCTGGATCTTCCTCGCGATGGGCCTGGGCGTCGCCCTCGGCTTCCTCGCGCCCGGCTTCACGACCGCGCTCAACGACATGAGCGTCGGCACGACGTCGATTCCTATCGCGGCCGGGCTGATCCTGATGATGTACCCGCCGCTTGCCAAGGTCCGCTACGAGGAGCTCGGCAAGGTCTTCCGCAACAAGCGGGTGCTCACTCTGTCGCTGGTCCAGAACTGGATCATCGGCCCGCTGCTGATGTTCGGGCTCGCGGTGGTGTTCCTGCGCGACAAGCCCGAGTCCATGCTCGGCCTCATCCTCATCGGGCTCGCGCGCTGCATCGCGATGGTCATCGTCTGGAACGATCTCGCCAAGGGCGACACCGAGTACTGCGCCGGGCTCGTGGCCTTCAACTCGATCTTCCAGGTTCTGTTCTTCTCGGTCTACGCGTACTTCTTCGCCACGCTCCTGCCGACCTGGCTCGGCCTGGAGGGAGCCGTCGTGAACATCAGCATCGGCGAGATCGCGACGAGCGTGGCCATCTACCTCGGTGTGCCCTTCGCCGCCGGGTTCCTCACGCGACGGGTGCTCGTGCGCGCGAAGGGGCGTGACTGGTACGAGAAGGCATTCGTGCCTCGCATCGGCCCCATCACGCTCGTCTCCCTGCTGTTCACCATCGTGGTGATGTTCTCGCTGAAGGGGGAGACCATCGTGCAGCTGCCGCTCGACGTCCTTCGCATCGCGGTGCCGCTGCTCATCTACTTCGTGCTGATGTTCGCGGTGTCGTTCTTCATGAGCAAGCGCATCGGCGCGGACTACAAGCAGTCGGCGACGCTCTCGTTCACGGCTGCGTCGAACAACTTCGAGCTGGCGATCGCTGTCGCGATCGCGAGCTTCGGCATTCACAGTGGTGCGGCGTTCGCGGCGGTCATCGGTCCTCTCGTCGAGGTGCCCGTCCTCATCGGCCTCGTGAACGTCGCCCTGTGGGCGCAGGAGCGCTTCTTCCCCAACACCCCGCTCGAGGTCGCGCCGCCCGCATTCGCCGTTCCGAGCACTCCCGAGAGCAAGGCCTGACCACGATGAACTCCGGCAAGACGATCCTTTTTCTTTGCGTCGCCAACTCGGCGCGCAGCCAGATGGCCGAGGGCCTTGCTCGCAAGCTCTTCGGCTCGCGCATCGCCGTGCAGAGCGCGGGGAGTGAGCCGTCGAAGGTGAACCCGTACGCGATCGAGGTGATGCGTGAGGTCGGGGTCGACCTGACGACGCACCACTCGAAGGCCGTGCAGACGATCGACGCCGCCACCGTGGGCACGGTCATCACCCTCTGCGCCGAGGAGGTTTGCCCGGTCTTCCTCGGTAAGGCGCGCCGGCTGCACTGGCCCATTCAGGATCCGGCGAGCAAGGATGCGTCGATCCCACGCGAGGAGATGCTGACGCGGTTCCGGACCGCGCGGGACCAGATCCTGGCGAGGCTCGAGGTGCTCGACGCGCTGCTCGACCTCCCCGAGGGTCCACAGGCGCAGGAGTTCCACGCCAGCGTGCGCGTGAAGGATCTCGCGAAGAGCACGCGTTTCTACGCGTGGCTCCTCGGCACCGAGCCGAAGGAGTGGACGCATCGCTACGCGACCTTCGTTCGGCCGGATCTGCACACGAACTTCGTGCTCGTCGTCTCCGACGGCAAGGAGCTGCACCGAGACACGCTCTACCACCTCGGTATTGCCGTCGCTGACAAGTCCGCGGTCGTTCGGTACTGCGAGCTCGCGATGGCCGCCGGGTTGACGGTGAGGAAGCCGCCGCGCACGACGTGGCGTGGCACGCCGCTCCACGAGCTCTGGCTCGAGGACCCTGACGGCAACCTCGTCGAGATCTACGCCCGGCTCACGCCGGACGAGCTCGTCGGCAAACCGGAGAACCTCGAACCCAGGGCGTTGGCGTAGCGCATGCGCGGCCCCGCGTGGCTTCGGCCGGTGACGGGAGAGCTGCTGGGCAGCGCGCTCCTCGTCGCCGTCAGGTTCGGGTCGGGCGCGGTCCGGGGGCAGCTGGGAGCCGGAACGGTTTCTCTTCTCGCGGGCTCGGGAGGCGGCGAGCTGCCTCCTGTTCGTCCCGCACGGGCTACGGCGATGACCCCCCAGCTCAGGAGCAGCAGCGGATACGCACGAAACGCCGCTGGCATCGCGTGCATGGAGCGCTCCAGCCTCGCCGCCCGGTTCGTGGTGAACCGCAGCCGAACCTGGGCCGAGATCGCTCGGGAGATCGGCGTCTGCTCCAACGCCGTCCGGAGCGGACGGAGACGAATCATTTCGTAAAAACTAGCAAGCGTTTATCAGATGCTGTCTCTGAAGCCGGTTTTATCACGCCTGTCCTGAGTCGCCCGCGAACGGGGCTCGCTCATCGGTGCGACGAACAGCCGCCAGCCTCAACGTAGCATCGATCGACGGTGGACCCGAACCGCGCGTTCACGACGATTCTCCGACGAGGCCAGCGGAAACCACGAGCACCTCTGCCGTGCTCTCCCCGCAATTCTCCCACGCTGTGAGGCGAGGGTCGTCGAGTAGCACGCTGTCGCCCGCCTCCAGGAGGGCTTCCTCGCGCCTCTCCCCGAAGACGAGCTCTACCGTGCCGCGGATGCAGTATGCGAAGGCTCGTACCCCTGCGCGCTGCCGGAGCGTCCCCGTCCTGCCTCCGGGATCGATCGTGAGCATCGTCGCGAGCAGCCGGTGGTCGGCGCTCGCCGGAGTGAGCGACTCTGCCGTTGCCTTCGACCACTCGCTACGGAGTGCCTCGCGCGTACCCCGACGAACGATCGGCGATACGGTGGCCGGCCCCGAGAAGAGGTCCATGGGCCTGGGCCCCCCGGCGCCACCCAGGCCTGGCGTACCCATCAAGAGCAGGTCGTGCCTCCGCGCGGCGGTGATGCTGGGGCGACCTCCGCCCGGTCGCGGGTCCGCGGCGTGAATCGAACCTCAGAAGCGGGCGCCGAGCGCAGCGGCGGCGCCGCCGGGCAAGGGGACGACGTGCACCGCGGCGGCGGCGGGCGCCGCCGGCACGGGGCTGCGCAGAAGGAGCGCGGCCACCGCGCCGCCGAGCGCCGCCACGCCGACGCCGAACGCGATGTTGGCGGCGATGACCTTGGTCCGCACCGCGTCGACGTCCGCCTCGGCGCAGCGCGGCGCGCAGGTCGTCCGGAGGCGGTCGGCGTCGGCGCGCGCGCTCAGGCCGAGCGCCGCGTAGGCGACGCCCGCGGCGGCGGCGACGCCGCCGAGCGCGATGGGCAGGAGGAGCGAGCTCGCGGGCGGCGACGCGGCCCGGTCCTCGCGGGGCGCGATGGCGCCTCCGCCCGGCGTGGCCGCGCCTGCTGCCGGCGTGGCCGCGCCTGCGCGCGCCGTGGCGGTCCGCGTGAGGCGGGCCGAGACGCGGCGCAGCTTCTCCCCCTCGCGCACGACGAGCCGCAGCGCGACGGGAGCGCTGCCCGCGCGCTCGAAGCGGAGCACGTGCTCGCCCGGGTCGACCTCGACGGCCTTGCCGTCCAGGCGCGCGGCGAGGGGCGCGCCGTCGAGGATCACCTGCACGTCGGCCACGTCCTGGCCCTGCTCGTCCTGCGCGCTCAGGATCAGCGTCGGGACGCGCGCCGTGACGTCGGCGAGCCAGCCCGCGCAGTCAGACCGGACGAGCGCGGGACATGCGGCGGCGCCGCAGGCGATGAAGCGCGCGCGCGCGTCGCGCAGATGGCCGTCGTCGCGCAGGCGCTGGCCCTCCTCGGAGGCCGTGAAGCATGCCTCGGCGTCGCCGGCGTGGACGCGGGCGGGCTGGAGGTACGCGAGCGCCGCGAAGGCGGCGGCGACGACGAGGGAGCGGCGAGCGGTGCGCTGGTTCATCCGGCCTCCGTCAGAAGCATTCGCGCTTGTAGCGCTTGTGGCCCTGTCCATCGATGATGAACGGCGGATTGCACCCGTCGCGCGCCGGCGCGCGGCGCGGCAACCGGCGCGCGCCGGCACCGGCGGCCGCGGTGGCCGGAGCGGCCGTGGTGGCCGATGTGGCGGGCGCGATGGCGGCGGCGGGCGCAGCGGGCGCGCCAGGGGTGGCGGCAACGGCCGATGCGGCCGACGCAGCCGGCGCGCCGGGCGTCGCCGGCAGGCCTGCGCTCGACGCGGTGGCCGCGGGATGCGCGGTGCCCAGGAGCCTTCCTGCGGACCGCGCGCGCGCGGCGGCGGCGACGCCGGCCTTCGCGCGGGCGAGGGTCGGCGCCTCGGCGCGGGCGAGGCCGATCGCGGCGGCCGCGATCGCGAGCAGCGCGCCCGTCGCCGCGAGCGCGGCCCAGGGCGGCCGATTGGCGGCCTGCAGCGAGCCCGCCCCGGGGCCCCCGGCCGCCGCCCCCACCTCGGTCCCCTTCCACGCGCCCGCCGCCTCGCTCCCCGCCTCCGCTCCCGCGCCCGCCGCCTTCGCCTCGCCCCCCGCCCCCGCGGCCCCCGCCTCGCCCCCCGCCCCTCCCGGCTCGATCGCCGCGATCAGCGCCGCCCGCTGCGCCAGCGACTCGCCCGCGAGCGACGTCACCCAGTCGCCCACCTCCGAGGTCGACGCGGCCAGCCCCGTCTCCTCCAGCGCGAGCGCCATGGCGCGCGCGGTCGGGAACCGGTCCTCGGGGTCGCGCGCCAGCGCGCGCAGCGTGATCGCCTCGAGCTCCGGCGGCACCCCGGGCCGGCGCGCGCTCGGCGGATCCACGCCCGCTTGCAGCAGCCGCAAGATGGAGAGCGCCTCGCCGCGGCCCTCGAAGAGGCGCTCGCCCGTCAGCGTCTCCCACAGCACCACCCCGGCCGCGTACACGTCCGCGCGCCGGTCGAGCGGCTCGCCCGCGATCTGCTCGGGCGACATATACGCCAGCTTCCCCTTGAGCTGCCCGTCGCGCGTGATCTGCGCGCGCCCCGCCGACTTGGCCACGCCGAAGTCGAGCACGCGCGCCACCCCGTCCTCGCCGACGAGCACGTTGTGCGGCGACACGTCGCGGTGCACGAGGTGGAGCGGCGCGCCGTCCTCGGCGGTGGCCTCGTGCGCCGCATGCAGCCCGTGGAGCGCGCCGGCGAGCACCGCGCAGGCGACGCGCGGCGGCGGCGCGCCGCCCTCCCGCGTCGCCGCGCGCAGCAGGCGCGCCAGCGGCTCGCCGTGCACGTACTCCATCACGAGCAGCACCTCGCCGCCGCTCGACACCACGTCGATGGTCGAGACCACGTTCGGGTGCCGGATGCGGGCCGCCACCCGCGCCTCGTCGAGCAGCATGGCGACGAGCTCGGGATCCCGCACGAACTGCGGGTAGAGCCGCTTGATCGCGACGGTCCGCCGGAACCCGGCCGAGCCGAGCTGGCGGCCGAGGTGCACCGTCGCCATGCCGCCGGCCCCGATCTCGTCGAAGAGCAGGTAGCGGACGACGGCGAGCGCGCCGCCCTGGCTCCGGGCCTGCAGCATCGTCGCGACGATATCATGGCCGGGGCGCGCGCCGCGGCGACATGTCGGGTGGATCGCCGCGCGCGTGGTCCCCGGGAGCACCGCCGCGCGGCGCCCGGCCGCGCGTCAGGTGGATCGGCGCGCGCGCAGGATCTGGAAGTACCGCCGCGCGATGCCCGACGCGGCCGCCGCGCTCCGGACGTTGCCCCCATGCTGCGCGAGCACGCGCTGCACGTAGCGCCGCTCGAAGTGCTCGACGATCCGCTCCCGCGCCCGCGGCAGCGGCAGATCGAGCGCGAGGATCTCCTCGATGATGTCGTTGGATGTCGCAGCCTCGGCGCCTTCGCTCTCCTCTGCGGCCGCGGACGGGGGCACGGGCGTGGAGGGCGCCAGCGCCGACGCGGCGCACCCGGGCGCCGAGGCGGGCCCGGGCGTCGACGCGGGTCCGGTCGCTGCCAGCCCCGGCGTCGACGCGGGCCCGGGCGGCGCGAGCCCCGGCGTCGACGCGGGCGCGCCCGCGGAGCTCACCCCGGCCCGGGTGGTCTCGATCGGCGCGGCCTCGCCGAGCGCCACGCGGCGCGCCACGGCGTTGTAGAGCTCGCGCACGTTGCCGGGCCAGTCGTAGTCCTCCAGCCGCTCGGCGAACCCCTGCGGGAAGGGCGCGCCGCGGCCCGCGAGCTGCCGCCAGAAGTGGTGCGCGAGCACGGTGACGTCGCCCTGCCGCCGGCGCAGCGGCGGCAGCTCGATGCGGGCCACGGCGAGCCGGTAGAACAGGTCGTCGCGGAACCTCCCCGCCTGGATCTCGCGCTCGAGATCGCGCCGCGTCGCCGCGAGCACCCGGATGTCGACGCGGATCCACCGGTTCGATCCGACGCGCTGCACCTCGGATCGCTGGATGGCGCGGAGGAGCTTCGCCTGCAGGCCGAGATCGAGGTCGCCGATCTCGTCGAGCAGCAGCGTGCCGCCGTGCGCCTCCTCGAAGACGCCGCGGCGCGCCTCGTTCGCGCCGGTGAAGGCGCCGCGCTCGTGGCCGAAGAGCGCCGACTCGACGAGCGTCGGCGGCACCGCGGTGCAGTCGAAGACGACGAACGGCCCGGCCGCGCGCGCCCCCTGCTCGTGGATCGCCTCGGCGAGCACCTCCTTGCCGGTGCCCGTCTCGCCCTCGATGACGACGGGCACGCTGGAGCTCGCGAGGCGCTCGCACAACGGGTAGAGCCGCCGCATCTCGTCGCTGGCCCCGACGAGCTTGCCGAAGCGCACGGCGCGCGGCAGCTCCACCGCCTGCGTGACGCCGAGCGCCTCGACGCGGAACACCGTCTCGCCGAGCCGGACGAGCTCGCTGCCCTGGAGGTACGCGTCGCCGACGCGGATCCCCTGCACGAAGGTGCCGTTGGTCGATCCGAGATCGGTGACGCGGAGGCGCGGGCCGGCGAGCTCGAACGCGGCGTGGCGGCGCGAGACGAGCCGGTCCGTGAGGGTGATGTCGCAGGCCGGGCTGGTGCCGGCGAGCGCGCGCGAGGGCAGCCCCGGCGCCACGACGAACCGGCTCCCCTCGTCCGGGCCCGCCATGACAGAGAGGGCGAAGCTCTCGGCGGCGGCCGCGGCGGGGCGCAGCGGCTGCGGCACGAGCTCGGTGGAGGCGGCGTCGTCGTCGTTCCACGGGGGCATGGGCCTCCATCTCAGCAGGCCTCGAAGCCGGCGTCACGTCTCGTCGCGCCGATCTGCGACAGACGCTCTGCGCTCGGCGAAGGTGACGTGCGTGGCCACGCGTGGGACGGCGATGGTTGCCATTTCAGACCACCTCCACGCCACACCCTTACCCACGTGCGGAATCCTCTCATCTTGCAGCCATTTCAGCGGAAAATTGAACAGGAAGGCGGGGAGACGGGGAGTATTTCGAAGTTCCCTCGAGCGCAACCGTGTTGTCCTTCGCGGAGCGCGACCTCGACCAGAGACGGCTCGTCTCTTGATTACCTCTCTCCGTCGTGCCCTCTGTGGTCCTCCTCTCCGCGTCACAGATGCTAGCCTTCGCGTCGTGGCGCGTTTATGAGCAGGAGCACGCTGGCAGCGCGGCGTGAGCGCGGCCTCTGGGAAGGACCACCGCCATGA
Source organism: Sorangium sp. So ce406 (assembly GCF_051474675.1). Lineage (NCBI taxonomy): Bacteria > Pseudomonadati > Myxococcota > Polyangiales > Polyangiaceae > Sorangium > Sorangium sp. So ce406. The sequence goes on from NZ_CP150340.1 coordinate 7,589,685, forward strand.
AGATCGTCGAAGAGGCCACCACATCGGCCGACGGGACGCGCATCGGGTGGGAGCGGCACGGGGCGGGCGAGCCCGTCCTCGTGCTCCACGGCGGCGCGCGCGCCGCCAGGCACTACCGCGCGCTGGCCGCCGCGCTCGCGGGCCGCTTCAGCGTCCTCGCCGTCGACAGGCGCGGCCGGGGGCTCAGCCCGTCGCTCGGAGCCTGGCGCGGCATGGACACGGAGGTGGAGGACGTCGCCGCCGTGATGCAGGCCACGGGCGCGACGCAGATCTTCGGCCACAGCGGCGGCGCCATCGTGGCGCTGGAGGCGGCGCGGCGCCTGCCGGTGCGGCGGCTGGCGCTCTACGAGCCTCCCGTGTGCCTCGAGAAGTTCCTGCCGCTCGACTGGGTCCCGTCGTTCCGCGCCGCGCTCGACGCGGGGCACAGCGCGCGCGCGATGGCGCTCTTCCTGCGGGGCCTGCGGATGGGGCCGCCGATCGAGCTCCCCGTGTGGCTGCTCGCGGTCCTCGCCCGCGTGATGCTGCTCGGCGCCGACGGCCGCGAGATGGCCGAGCTGCTGCGCACCGTGCCGCGCGACCTCGAGGCGATCGGGTCGCTCGGCACCGACATCGCGCGCTACCGCGACGTGCGCTGCACGACGCTCCTCCTGGCCGGCACCAGGAGCCCGGCGTACCTCCTGGAGGCCACCGCGCAGCTCGATCTGACGCTGCCCGACGTCCGCCGCGCCGACATCCCGGGCGCCGACCACAACGCGCCCGACGTGCACGCGCCCGAGGTGGTCGCCGCCCACCTGACGAGCTTCTTCGACCCCGCGCCGGCGCCCTCGGCCGTCGCGGCCGCCGCCTCGGTCGGCTAGCGGCCCGGGCCCGCTGGCTCCTCCCGTGCTCGCGCGCGAGACGGGCCGTCGCCGCTCAGGCGGAGCCCGTCCGCGTCACCGCTGTCTCTCCTCGCCCCTCACGCGCCCGCGGCGTCGATCAGCGCCCGCAGGAGCGGCGGCATCCGCCGCGCGTCGCACGGCGCCCTCACCGCCCGGCCTGCGACGACCGCGCTCAGGTGGCATGTGCCGGCCCGCGGGAGGTGATCCATCCAGTAGAGGTCGAGCCGGTCGTCGTGGGCGAGGCGCCGCACCATCGGATCGAGCGGCAGCATCAGCCCCTCGCGGAAGCGGGCCAGGTAGACAACGTTCGACAGGCGCACCGGCGAGTTCAGGCCGATCCGGCGCCGCGTCCCCGACGCGAACGGGCCTGTGTGATCGATGAACTCCACCGTCTGGAGATCGCCGTAGAGGTCCGGCTCCGTCTTCTCGACCGTCACCAGCGTCCACGCGCAGAGCGGCCGCTGCGCCCGGAGGAGCGCGCGCGTCATCTGCTCGAAGTCCGGCAGATCCGCGGCCGCGCGCGCCTCGGTGTAGTGGCCGTGCGCGAACTGGTTGCGCTCGGCCTGCATCAGGTTCGAGAGCGTCTCGAACGTCTGGTTGTGCGACAGCTTGACGTCGAGCACCTCCCTCGCCATCGAGCCGATCGGGTCGTCGCGGTCGCCGAACGCGCGCGCGGCCGTGCGCGCGAGCTCGCGCCACGCGCCGAGCGCCAGGCCGTCGCGCGTGCGCGTGCGCCCGTAGAAATCGAGCACGGCGCTCCATCCCGGCGGGGGCTCGCCCGCGCCGGAGCCGCGCGCGCCGGGGGCGCCCGCGCCGCCGCTGCGCCCCGAGGCCGGGGGCGCGCTGCCGCCGCTGAAGAAGGCGGAGACGAGCACCGTCGCGATGAAGCGCCACGTGCCCTCGAGCACGTCGAACAGCATCTTCACCCGCTCGATCGCGCTCGACGCCCCGATCGCGGCCCGCACCCGCCCCGCGATCGGGTACGGTAGCCCGCCGCTCAGCGCCGAGAGCACGCCGTGCGGATCGCCGCACTCGCGCGAGATCTCCGCCGCCCGCGCGCCCGCGTCGAGGCCGTGCAGGAGCTCCCACGACAGCGTCCGCGCGAGCTCGACCCTGCCGTCGAGGATCGGCGGCCGGCCGTGCCAGTCGCACTGCACCGCGCTCGCCATCACGGCCGGATCCGCCCGGCGCGGCACGCACGCCGCGACGACGCCCGGCGCGAGCGGCGCCACCAGCGCGCCGGCCCCCGCGTGGCTCGCGATCACCGCGGCGAGCTCCTGCGCGAGCGCCCCGATCACGTGCGGCCCGACGCCGCCGAGCGCGCTCTGCTCCTCGATGCCGAACAGGACCGTCGCCCGGCGCCCGCTCTGCGACGCCTCGATCACCTCGAGCGCCGTCGCGAGCCGCGCGCCCGCCGCGCCGTCGCGGAGCTCGGCCACGCTCGGAGCCCCCGGGGCGCCGGCGCTTCCCGGCGCGGCGCGCTCGCGCTCCGCCGCGAGCGAGGCGACGGCGTGCAGGGCGAGCTCGACCTCGCGGCCGGCGACGTCCGCGTCCCCGGCGAGCGAGAAGTAGCCGCACGCGAACGCCCCGAGCCCCGCCGCCGCCGCGGCTTCCAGCGCGCGGCGGGCCGCCGCGGCCGCCTCCGGCGCGCCGCCGCGCACGAGCACCACCGCCGTGCCGTCCGCGTCGCCGACCGGCAGTTCCGGCCACAGCCGGTGCACCGCGACCACGGCGGCGGCCGCGCGCGACGCCGCGCCCGGCAAGAGGCTGCCCCCCGCGGCTCCTTCCCCGCCCGGCCTGCTCGGCCTCTCCCCGCCCGGCCTGCTCGGCCTCTCCCCGCCCGGCCTGCTCGCCGCCCCCTCCCCGCCCCGCCCGCTCGCGGCGCCCGAGACCGGCGGCGCCGCCTCGATCGGCCGCAGCAGGACGAGCGCCCCCTGGCCCTTCCGCGACAGGAGCGACGCGCACTCCTGCTCCAGGCCGGCGCGCGCGAGCAGCCCGGTCGCCGGGTCCACCGCCCCGGCGGGGACCGACAGCGCGGCGTAGCGGCGGTCGAAGAGCGTCGCGCGCATGCCGCCGACGCAGACGAACGTGCCGTGCACGAGCGGCGACTCCTCCCCGCGCGCGAGGTGCCGCGCGCCGACCTGCACGGGCACGCTGCACTCGTCGCGGCGGCGCAGCCACCAGCGCACGCCGTCGTGGCGCAGCGTGGCCGCGAGCCGCGACGCCACGTCGGGGTACACGAGGTCGTTGCGCTCGTCGCCGACGCGCTCCGCGCGGCCGAGCCGCAGCACGCCCACCGGCTCGAGCCGGAGCTCGTGCAGGTACCCGTCGCGCCCTTCGATGCGCAGCCGATCCGGCGCGGCCACCTCGCCGCGCCACAGCGAGAACCCCGGCGACTGCGCGAGCCAGAGCGTCGCGCCGCCCGCCGTCACCGAGCGCAGCTCGGCCCCGGGCGCGCCCTCGGAGCCGCCGTGCGCGGCGGCCGGAGCGCCCTCGCCTGGCGGGATGCTCTCGCCGGGCGGGATGCTCTCGCCTGCCGGGAGGTCCCCGCCGCTGTCCCGTGCGCCCGTCACGCCTGCCTGTCCATGGTGATCCCGCGCGCCGCGCCGCCCGGGCGCCCGGCGGGCTCCTCGAACGATTACCGCACCGCGCCCCGGCAAATTCAACGCAAATTTCAACGCAGCTGCGCCGCGGCGCATCCATCGAGCGCCGCGCGCCCTCGCCCGCGTCGTCCCGCCCGCCGCAGCCGGGGCGCGCGGCCGGTCGTGCCGCCTGTGACCTCGTGATGCGTCCATGCGTGGGCAGGACGCAGATCGCGCGAGCCGTCCTCCCCCAAGAGGCACACGCGATCTCGACGACGTATCTTTGGACCGCTCGCTACGCGGATACGTCGCAGACGCTCTGTCGGCCCGCGCTCGATCGTTTGCCGCGAAGGATGGATGGCTGCCGCAAAGCGAATCACACGCAGCGGGGCCGCCGAGACCGGATCGCGCGCGGCCCAGAGAGGCGTCCTGGAACGCGGATGGGGCCTGCGCTCCTGGCTTCAGCCTTGCCTGAGCACGTCAACCGGGCGCCCCGGGACGCGGAGGTACCCGAGCCTGTCGAGGCCGCTCGTAGCACGTTCGGGAGGTGACGCCCCGGTAGGAGCCGGGCGGCTGTTGCGTCCGCATGCCCGCCTCCTTTACTCTATCGATGTCTTGATCGGACAGCTCCACGACGGGAAGTACCGGGTTATCCGTTTGCTCGGGCAAGGGGGGATGGGCGCGGTCTACCAGGCCGAGCACGTCGAGACCGGTGAGCACGTCGCGCTCAAGTGCATGAACGGAGAGCTCCTGGTTCCTGGCAAGAGCAGCGTGGAGCGCTTCCACCGCGAGGCGAAAGCCATGGGCGCGGTCGACACCGAGCACAGGGTCCGCGTGCTCGAGTCAGGAACGGATCCTGAGACCCAGGCGCCCTATCTCGTGATGGAGCTCCTGGAAGGAGAGGATCTCCAGCAACTGCTCGACAGGGTCGGGAGCCTCGATCCCGACACCGCCCTCCGGGTCGCGGCGCAGGTCTGCATCGGCCTCCAGAAGGCTCACGAGGCACGCGTCGTGCACCGGGACATCAAGCCCGCCAACCTCTTCCTCGCCCGGCGCCGTGAGGGTGAGATCGTCGTCAAGATCCTCGACTTCGGGATCGCCAAGCTCAAGCGGGATGCGAATCAGGACGGCCCGACCACGAGCCTCACCCGCACCGGAGGGATCCTCGGCTCGCCGCTCTACATGTCCCCCGAACAGGCCCGGGGACTCAGCGACATCGACTACCGTACCGACCTCTGGTCGCTCGGCATGGTGCTCTACCGCACCCTCACGGGGAAGCTCCCGTACGAGCACATCGCCGGCTTCGGTGATCTGATCATAGCGATCTGTTCGCGGCCGCCGCCCTCCGTCCAGTCGGTCGCCCCCTGGGTCCGAGCGGAGGCCGCGGCCGTGGTGCATGGCGCGCTGCGGCTCGACGCTGGCGAGAGATTCCCCACCGCGGCCGCGATGCTCGAGGCGATCCGACGGCTGCTGCCCGACGGTTTCGGCCTCCGCGACGAGCTCCTGGTCCCGGCCAGCGCGGCGACCCGCGCCACGATCGCGGCGAAGCTCCCGGTCGCCCACGCCGCCGACGACGACATGAACCGACCGCTCGCGGATCACCGCGTCCAGGGGGAGATCGGCGACGAGGCCACGACGGTCGTCGCGGAGGCGCCCCTCTTCGGCGCGAACGCCACCGTGCCCGTCGAGCCGTGCCACCTGGTCGCCAGGCACCCGGACTACATCCTGGCGACCTGGCGCCAGATCTTCTGCACCATCTGGCGCCAGGACACGACCAAGGAGGGCGTGCGCCACCTTGCCGACGCGTGCAGGGGTTTCGCAAAGCAATATCCGCGCGGCATCGGGCTGCTCACCATCATCGAGGGTGGAGCGTCGTTCCCGCCGGCGCCTGTGCGCGACGCGCTCTCGGCCTTCCTCGCGGAGGCGAGCTCGTTCACCAGGTGCTCGGCGGTCGTCGTCGAAGGGGCGGGCTTCCGGGCGGCGGCGGTGCGCAGCATCGTGACAGGGCTCTCTCTCGTTGCCCGCCAGCGATACCCGCACAAGTTCTGCGACCTGAGGAAAGCCGGGCAGATGTTCGCCGAGATCTTGCCCGCGGCGACGGGTATCCGCGTGGATGACGCCGCGCTGATGGCATCGCTCGACCATCTGCGCCAGGTCGTCGGCCGCTGGGATCCCGCGACGCCGGACCGACCTCCAGAGATGATGCGCCGGCGGTGATGGCGCTGACGCGTGGGCGTCGATGGAGGCGTCGACCGGGGCGGCGCGCGACGGGTCCGAATCCAGCGCTTCGTCGAGTACCACGGGCTCAACGGCCTCACGCGCGCAGGGTGAGGCGCCGTGCCGAGATGACGGCGACCGCCGCGATCCGCACACAATTGCAACATGGCGTTATTTTTCCAGGCGAGGACCGGATCGCAGAGAAATATGCTGTCAGTCCGGGGCCGCTCGCGCAGCTCGGGCTTGACGTCTCCTTACGTTTGCATTTCCCTCTCCGCGCGCTGGCATCCTGCCCCCTGGAAGCGCCCCTGGCGCCAGCTTCGACTCAGCTCGTGCGGATTCGAGGATGACTTCGGGCAAGGCGAGCGAGCATCCCCCACGGAGTCAGAGAGGCTTTCCGCGTCCCACGCGAACAGTCGGGAGAGAACCGATGTCCAATCGACACAGACCTCACGAAGTCACCTCGGAGCGCCGTGCCCCCTCGCGGTTCTCGCTCACGTTGCCAGGGCCGAAGACCGGTCGTCTGCCACGATTTTCCCTCGCCGCCGCGGTGTTCGCGCTGCTGACGGGCGCGCTGGGTCGCCCCGCGCTGGCCGCCGATCCGGCGCCCGACGGCCGCTGGGTCGCCGCGTGGCACGCCAGCCCGACGCCGGGCGGCACGTTCAACGCGCAGGAGTGCCCGTCGGATGTCGGCCTGACCGGCCAGACGGTCCGGAACATCGTCCGCCTGAGCGCCGGCGGCAGCTCGGTGCGCGTGCGGATCTCCAACGCCGGCGGCGCCGAGCCGCTCAAGGTCGGCGCGGCGTCTGTCGCGCTCTCGAAGGACGGAGCCGCCGCGACCACCGGGGCCACGCACGCGCTGCGCTTCGCAGGTCAGCCCTCGATCGTCATCGCCGCGGGCGCCGAGGCGCTGAGCGACCCCGTGCCCCTGAAGATCCAGGCGCTCCAGACGCTGGCCGTCAACGTCCACCTCCCGGCCAAGACCGGGCCGGCCACACAGCACTTTTTCGCGGCGCAGGACAGCTTCCTCGCCGCGGGCAACCAGACCGGGGCCGGCGCCGACAAGCAGTTCACGCAGAAGCTCTCGTGCTGGATGTTCCTCTCGGGCGTCGACGTCAAGGCGGCGCCGAACGTCGTCGGCACCCTGATCGCGCTCGGCGACTCGATCACCGACGGATACCTCTCGACCAAGAACAAGAACCAGCGCTACCCCGACTTCCTCGCGGAGCGCCTGGCCAGCCGCAAGGGTCCGACCCTCTCCGTGGTCAACGCCGGGATCATCGGGAACGAGCTGCTCACCGTCCGTCCCCAGCTCCAGTTCGGGTACCCCGTTCCGGCCCGCCTCGCGCGCGATGTGCTGACCCAGCCCGGCGCGCGCGCGGTCATCCTGCTGGCGGGCATCAACGACATCGGCGACCGCTCCGCCAAGGCCACGGATCTGATCCCTGTCTACCAGCAGATCATCCAGGCTGCCCGCGCTGCCGGGCTGAAGATCTATGGCGGCACCCTGGTGCCCTTCGCCGGATCGACAGGGACCTACAAGGGCGATTACGGAACGGCCAAGGGCGAGCAGGAGCGGCAGAAGCTGAACACCTGGATCCGCACCAGCGGCGCCTTCGACGGCGTGATCGACTTCGACAAGGCGCTGCGCGACCCGGCCAACCCGAGCCGCCTGCTCCCGGCCTACGATGCTGACAAACTGCACCCGAACGACGCCGGATACAAGGCGATGGCGGACGCGGTGAACCTGGACGCGATCGTCGACGCCGCCGTCAAGGCGACTTCCCCCTAGCCTGGAACACCGCTCACGCTGATCGAACAGATCCTGGCGCCACGGCGTCTCACGCCGCGCACGACACCCGCCCGAGGGCATCGGTGAGCGCGCCGGCTGGATCCGCCGGCAGATCCACCGATCGCCACGCCACGTAGCCGTCCGGCCGGATCAGCGAGGCTCCCCCTACCCCCAGGCCAAAGGCCCTCCGGAGCGCTCCCTCCTCGCGCTCGTCGACGGGCCGCACGTCGACGCCGAGGCGGATACACCGCACCTCGATGCCCAGCCGCCCGGCCGCCTGCGCCGCGGCGGAGCACCACCGCCCGTCCTCGGCCAGCAGCACCCAGCCCTTCTGGAAGAGGTCGAGCGTCGATCGCCGCTCGCCGCCATCGACGACCCACACGTGCGGCGCGCGCGTCCCGGGCTGGCCAGCCCATCGATCGGGCCGCAACGCCGGCGGCAGCGCGTCGTCGGCCCCGAGCACCGCGGCCGACCGGTAGAGCTGACCGAGCTCCATGGCGTCGTCGTCGAGGATCGTCGCGTCCCTGGCCGGCCCGCCCGCGAACGCCTTGTAGTCGTCCCGCGCGAAGATCTGCTGGTGGCGCAGCCACGCGATCGGGCGCCGCTCGGCGTCGTAGGTGTCGAGGAGCCGCGGCGCCGACGCGCCCGACAGGACCGCAGACAGCTTCCACGCCAGGTTGTGGGCGTCCTCGATGCCGGTGTTCGCGCCGTAGCCGCCGCGGTTGGGCGGCAAGGTGTGCGCGGCGTCGCCGGCCAGGAACACGCGTCCGGAAGCGAAGCGGTCCGCGATCAGCGCGCTGATCGTCCAGCGGCCGGTGGTGACGATCTCGATCGGGACATCCGACCTGCCGATGGCCCTGGACACCATCTCCCGCTGCGCCTGCTCGTCCCGCTCCTCGTCGTCCCGGAACATCAACATCCAGCGGCCATCGCCGTACGTGACGAGGAACGCGCTGAACCCCGGCTGCTCCACCTCGAACTGGACGAACCCGCTCCGGAGGTACGCGTCGAGCGGCGCCCGGAACAGGACGCTCCGCGCCGTGCGCAGGTAGCCTCGCCCGTCGCGGCCGATCCCCAGCGCCTCGCGGACCGGGCTGCGGTGGCCGTCGGCCGCGATCAGGTAGGCCGCGCGCGTCGCGTACTCCTGCCCGTCGCGCCCGCGCAGCCAGGCCGTCACCCCGCCGTCGTCCTGCTCGAAGCGGAGCAGCTCTGTCCCGAGCCTGACGTCGGCGCCGAGCGCGATCGCCTCCTCGCGCAGGATCGGCTCCAGCCGATCCTGCGCGAGCGCCGCGCCGGCGCACGGCGAGTGCTCGATGGCGGGCGCCTCCGGCCGCTCGGGCGTCCACAGGGTCTCCTCGAACCACCTCCCGGCCAGGCTCTCGACGCGCACCCGGCGCGGCCTGGTGCCGCGCGCCGCCTGCGGGACACGCGGGCCGAGCCCCACCGCGCGCAACAGCTCCAGCGTCCTCGGCGTGAAGCCGATCGCGCGAGGGTGCGCCGAGCTGCCAGGGTGCCGCTCGACCACCACGGTCGGCACCCCCCGCCAGGCCAGAAACACAGCGGCGGACAGGCCCACCAGGCTGCCCCCGACCACGAGCACCGACGTCGAGCTCTCTTCCATGTGCGACCGCCTCTCGATACAGTGTATCACTACGATACAGTGTATACCTGGCGACCTCTTGTCAACCGCCCCCGGCGGGGAAAGAAGGGACGCGATGAACGCACGACAGAAACCGGACGCGGCCGACGCCCCCCTCGTCTGGGAGCGCCCGGAGCCCGCCCCCCGTCCGGCGCCCGGACCGCTGAGCCGGGACGGGATCGTGCGCGCCGCCATCGCGCTCGCCGACGCCGAGGGGCTGGCGTCGGTGTCCTTGCGCAAGGTCGGGGCCTCGCTCGGGGCCGGGCCGATGCGGCTCTATGGCTACATGTCCACCAAGGAAGAGCTGCTCGAGCTCATGGTGGACGCGGTGTACGGGGAGATGGCGGCGGCCGGGCCGCTCCGGGGCGGCTGGCGCGACGTCTTGCGCGCCATGGCTCACCGCACCCGGCGCGCTGCCCACCAGCACCGGTGGCTCACCGACCTGCTGGGCGGCCGTCCTCACCTCGGACCGAACGCCCTGGCGCACCTCGAGGCCTCGCTCGCGGCGCTGAGCGACAGCCCGGGCTTCGGAGACATCGACGCCGCGCTCCTGGCCGCCGGAACGGTCAATGCCTACGTGCTCGGCGCCCTCCAGAGCGAGGCCAGCGAGCTGCGCGCGGAGCACGCGAGCGGCATGGACCAGGCCGCATGGCAGAGGTCCACGGGACCGTACATCGAGCGGATGATCGCCACCGGCCGATTTCCGACGCTCGCCAGGGTGGTCCGCGACGCCACCCACCCGCCGCCCGACGTCGTGTTCGACAGGGGGCTCGACTGCGTGCTCGACGGCATCGCGGCGCGGCTGACGCGCTGACGCGCTGACGCGCGCCGGCCGGACCGAGCCGGCCGGGCGCGCTCACGGGATCACGGGAGGATGGCCGGCGACGGATCCCCCGTGTAGACCTGCGAGCAGCGGGGCTTCTTTGCGTCGGAGGGGCAGCGGAGCCCCTGGTAGAAGCTCAGCGCGTTCGCCGGAGGGGCGTAGCCGCTCGGCACCTGCAGGCTCCCGACCTGGGCGAAGTAGGTGAGGCACGCGTCGCGCCACCAGCGCGCCTCGTGGTGCTGGATCTTCAGGAACTCGCTCACGTCGGCGAAGCGCTTGTTGTCGACGCGACCCTCGACGGACTCCCATGCTTCTCGCAGGACGCCCACCTCATCGACGCCGCGGCTGTAACGGTGGACGAGCTCCTCCCAGACCGTCCTCCCCGAGCTCAGCTCTTCTTGCCAGCCGACGTGGTGGAAGAAGAGAAGGAAATCGTCCGGCACCGTGTCCCGGCTCCCGAACTCCTGCGCGAGCGGCGCGAAGTACTGAGCAACAGCGTTGCTGCCCGACGACGTGCGGTTGAAGCCGATGCCGCGCGCGTCCGCCTTGTGGTAATAGACCGGGTTCCACTCGGCGCGGCTCAGGTCGCTCACCCACGGCGCTGGCCCGTAGTGATGGTCGGTGCCCATGATGTGGACCAGGCCGAGCGGCGTCATGTAGTCGACGAGCGCCTGGTGGGAGCTCATCATCATCTGGACCACCGGCGTGACGACGACAGGGTCGTTCGAGAAGGTCTGGCGGACCCACTCCTCGGCGATCGCCTCCGAGGACAGGTCCGGGTTCCACGCCATGCGGCCGAACACGTACCAGTTCGCCTGGTTCATGTGGGACCCGGTCCAGTTCGCGTCGTCGCCGACGTTGGAGACGCCCGCGATCGCGGTGGTCTCATGCCCATGGAGCGTGCCGTCGATGACCCGCGCCACGGTCGAGCCCTCGCCGTCCGCGTAGGTGTCCGCCTTGAGGACCTCCTCGTAGAGCGGGCCGACGTAGGCGAGGTGCGTGTCCTCGCCGAGGTACTCCTTCGTGATCTGGAGCTCGAGCGCCAGGGGCGTCTCGGGCATGGCCCCGAACAGCGGATGGAACGGCTCCCGGGGCTGGAAATCGAGCGGGCCGTTCTTGGCCTGCACGAGGACGTTGTCCTTGAACTTGCCGTCCAGCGGCTTGAACTGCTCGTAGGCCTGCTTGATGCGGTCCGGCGGGTTGTCGTCCGAGTAGACGAAGGCGCGCCACATCACGATGCCCTTGTGGGGCGCGAGCGCGTCGGCGAGCATGTTGGCGCCGTCGGCGTGGGTCCGGTTGTAGTCGTGCGGCCCCGGCTGCCCCTCGGAGTTCGCCTTCACCAGGAAGCCGCCGAAATCGGGGATCTGCCGGTAGATCTCGTCGACCTTGCTCGTCCACCATTGCTTGACGCTGGCGTTGGTCGGATCCGCCGTGCTCAGGTTGCCGATCTCGATCGGCGCGCTGAAGCGGGCCGTGAGGTACACCTTGATGCCATAAGGACGGAAGACATCGGCCAGCGCCTTGACCTTCACGAGGTACGACGGCGTCAGGACCTGCGCGTTGGCGTTCACGTTCGTGAGCACGGTCCCGTTGATGCCGATGGAGGCGTTGGCCCTCGCGTAGTCCTTGTAGCGAGGCGAGAGGGTGCCCGGCAGCGCGCTCCAGTCCCAGATGGATCGCCCCGCGTAGCCGCGCTCCACGCTGCGATCGAGGTTGTCCCAGTGGTTCAGGATGCGGTTCTTGATCTTCGGAGATCCGGAGATCGACAGCCCCTCGAGCGTGCTGTGGCTCTGGAGGTGCCGGAGGAGCGCGAAGGTGCCATAGAGCACGCCGACCTCGGTGTTGCCCGCCACGGCGGTCACCGGTTGGCCGCCCACCTCGGCGGTCTCGACGAGGTAGCCCTCGGGGCCCAGGGCGCCGAGGCGCGCCGCGAGCGGCAGGCCCTTGATGATGTCCGCGGTGGCCGTCCCGATCACCACGGCGCCCGGCCCCTCGACCGCCGCGCCGGTCTCCACCGTTCCGCCGGTCAAGCCGCTCAGGCCCTCGACGAGCTCGTCCTCGGCGATGTCGAGGCTCGCGCCGCTCCCCGACTTGATCACGCGCTTGAAGGCAGCCTGGTACTCCGCGAGGCGCCCCGGAATGGGGACCTGCGGGTACCTGAGCCAGAGGTCTGCGCCGGTCTCGTCCGCCAGGGAATCCGGCAGGGGGTACTCCTCGTCGGAGCCCGACATCCCGCCCGCGCTCCCGGTCGATCCACCCGTGCCCGCGCCGCCGCCGCTCCCAGGGGTGCCCGCGCCCGAGCCCCCGGTGCCGTCGCCCCCGCCCACCGAGGCGCCGCCGCCGGTGCCGCTCGGGCTGCCCCCGCTGCCTGTCGTCTCGCTCGGCTCGCCGGTGCCGCCCGAGGAACAGGCGCTCGCGAGCGCGACGCTCAGGAGCCCGGCGAGCAGGAGCGGCCCCCTCAGGAACGTCATCGACCGGGACCGTCGGGTGAGCGGTCGGGCCGAGCGACTTGAATTCTCATTGTCCGAAGGAGGCGCCATCTGCATCAGCCTTTCCAGTGGAGGGTACCCAGGAGAGCGAGAATGAAAAGACCAGCTCAAAGACCGTCACGCGTGAGCTGCTACGGCCTTTATACACGAAGGCCGCTGCTGCGCGGCCCCGATAAATTCCCGGAGCGCGCCGGCGTGATCACGCCCCGCACGCGGCGGAGCAGCCCGAGGCGCGCCGCCGCGCGGGTGCCCGCACGCGGTCGTCGGCCGTCCGCGGGCGCTTCCGTGGCCTACCGCCCATGCCTGCCTCATGGCCGCGTCGGGGGTGCCCACCGGAGCGGGGAAGACGGATGCCGCGAGTCCGTCCATCGACGCCGCGGATGGATCCATCAGGAACATCGATGGGCGAAGCGGCCGTTTCGTCGTCACAACCCTCCTCATCGAGCGCGGCGCGCAGCGCGCCGCCGAACCCTGGAGACGCTCATGACGACCCCCCATGTTCCTGCTGTGACCCGCTCCCTCCTGGTCCGGATCGAGGCCAAGCCCGGCAAGGCGGCCGAGGTCGAGGCCTTCCTCCGCAGCGCCATCGGCCTCGCCGTCGAGGAGCAGCGGACCGTTCACTGGTTCGCCCTGCGGATCGGCCCGTCGACGTTCGGTGTCTTCGACACCTTCGCCGACGAGGAAGGCCGCGAGGCGCACCTCCACGGCCCGATCGCGGCCGCGCTGATGGCGAAGGCGCCCGAGCTGCTCGCGACCGCGCCCGTCATCGAGCGCGTCGACATCATCGCCGCGAAGCCCTGACGCCGCTCCCGAGAGGGCGCCTGGGCTGCTGGGCGCCGCCGCCCTCCCGCGGCCCGCCGCGGGCGGCGCGCGCGAGCAGCGCGTCCCAGAAGCGCTGGAGCGCCGACGTCGGCGTGCGATCTCCCGAGCGGACCAGCGCGATCGTGCGCTGGAGCGCCGGGTCGACGAGCGGCCGCCGGCAGGCCTCGGAGAGCAGCACCGAGTGCTCGGGCATGAAGGCGAAGCCCAGGCCCGCGTGGACGAGGCTCTGGACCCAGTCCTCGCGCTCGGTCCGGTACGCCGCATACAGCTCGACGTCGCGGGCCGCGCACGCGGCCGTCACCGACTCGCGCATCTCGCACGCGAGCCGGTCGAGGTACGGCTCTCCCCTCAGATCCTCGAGCCGGAGCGCCTCGCTGGCCTCCAGGCGATGTCCGGGCGGCAGGACGACGACATACCGCTCGTCGTAGAGCGGGGCGACGACGCACCAATCCGGGATGGCGCCTCCGAGGTTCGTGACGATGACGTCGACCTCGGCCTCCTCCAGGCGCCTCAGGATCTCGGCCTGCGCGGCCACCGAGATCTCCAGCTCCACGCCCGGCGCCTCGCCGCGGAACGCCGCGAGCGCCCGCGCGAGGCGCGCCGGCCCGATGGTGCACAGGACGCCGACGCGGAGCGGGACCTGCTTGAGCCGTCGATGGTTGTCCGCGATCACCTGCACGGCCTGCGTCTCGTCCTGGAGCCGCTGGAACCGAGGCAGCACGTGTTGCCCGAGCGCCGTCAGCTTCGCGCCGCCGCGCTCGCGCAGGAGGAGCGCGCCGCCCAGCTCCTCCTCCAGCTTCTTGATCGCCGCGGTGAGCGCGGGCTGCGAGACCGCGCAGCGCTCTGCCGCGCGGGTGAAGCTGCGCGTCTCGGTGACCGCCAGGAAATAGCGGACCTGGTAGATCTCCATGGGCGCGCATCTTCGCCCGGTGCCGGTCCGCGCGCCACCGGGCGCTTGCCCTGGAGGACGCGCGCGGACGCCGGGGCTCAGCCGCCGAGCGCCTTGTCGATCGCCTGCGTGAGCTGCGGGTCGTCCGGCGTCACGGACGACTCGAACCGCCCGATCACCGACCCGTCCTTGCCGATCAGGAACTTGGTGAAGTTCCACTTCACCTCTCCGGCGGGCGCGGACTGCGTGAGGAAGGCATAGAGCGGGTGCTTGCTGCCCCCCTTGACCGGGATCTTCGAGAACATGGGAAAGCTGACGCCGAACTTCGTGGAGCAGAAGGCGGCGATCTCGGCGTCGGTCCCCGGCTCCTGCGCGCCGAAGTCGTTCGAGGGGAAGCCGAGCACGGAGAAGCCACGATCCTTCAGCCGATCGTGGAGCGCCTCGAGCCCGGCGTACTGCGGCGTGTAGCCGCACTCCGATGCGGTGTTCACCACGAGCAGCACCTTGCCCCGGTACTCGCCGAGGGAGCGGTCCTGTCCGTCGATGGTCTTCACGGTGACGTCGTGGATCGACATGGCCTTTCCTTCCTGAGCAGCGCCGGTCGCGCCCTCCGGCGAGGGCTGCTGGACGTCCTTCCCGCAGCCCGACACGCAGGCGAGCGCGAGCGAGCTGGTCAGGGCGAGCCCGCACCGGAGCGCGCGCGGCGAGCTTTTCATGACGGCGTGGATAGACCCGCGTCGGGGCCGCGTCGAGCAGGAACGCGCGCCGCGCGCGCTCCGGTGCGGCGGCGCGGCGCGCGCGCCGCGCCAGAGCCGCCGAGGGGGCGCGAGCGGTTACGGCGACAGGGTGACCGAGCCCGCGTCGAGCGCGATCTCGTAGTAGCCGTGGTCGTCCCACTGGAGCGTGCGGCCGCCCTGCTTGAGCGTCCCGCCGTCCACCTTGACCCGCAGGTACTTGCCCGGCGGGAAGTTGGCCGGCAGCGTCCACCGCCACGTCCTGTCGCTGCCGGACGTCGTCGGCGAGACCGAGGAGAGCGCCTTCTGGCCGCGCCAGTAGGCGCCGACGTTGACAACGCTGTCGATCCACACGTCGCGGAGATCCTTGGTGTGCTTGACGTGATCGAGGAAGGCGCTGAGCTGTATGGGCTGATAGGCGCCGTCGCTGCCGCCGGTGAAGCCGTGCACCAGGACGGTGCGCCACTTCCCGGCCGACCGCGCGCTCGTGACCTGCTGGTCCAGCGCCGACGTCGAGGCGCCGGTCGGGGGGATGTAGCAGGGCAGGTTGAACGGATCGGTCGAGTCGTTGGGGCCGATCAGGTTGTTGGCCACGCCGCGATTGATGAGGAAGCGCGTCCGGGCGATGTTCGAGTACACCGACGAGCCGTTCGGGGCCGCCATCGTCCACACGTCGACGCCGAACTTGCTCTCGATGAACTGCGTCGCGGCGTCCGTGTCGGCGCCGCTGTCGTTGCTCGAGTGGCTCTTCGTGTGATTGCCGAGCTCGTGCCCGTCCGCGACCGCCCTCTGCCACACCGCATTGTTCGATTCGCTCTTGCCGGTCTGGAGGTAGAAGGTGAACGGAACGTCGAGCGCGTTCAGCGCGTCGTAGTTGTTGATCTGGCTCGAGTTCGAGTCGTCGAAGGTGTACGAGACGGCGCCCTGGAACCCCGCCCAGTTCAGCACGACCAGGTTCCCTGGCGCGCCCGACGGCCTGGGTACGCCGCCGCCAGGCGGGACCGGGAGCCCCGAGGGCCCGCCCGTGGTACCGCCGCCTGCGCCGCCGCCGCCGCCGCCGCCTGAGCCGCCGCTGCCCCCGGCGCCGCCGGTGCCGGAGCTGGCCGAGGAGCTGCTGCTCGAAGCGCTGCTGCTGCTCGAAGCGCTGCTGCTGCTCGAAGCGCTGCTGCTGCTCGAAGCGCTGCTGCTGCTGGAGCTCGTCGAGGTCGAGCTTCCGGCCCCGTTGCCGCTGATGGACACGACCGATGGCCTGCCGGTGCCGTTACCGCAGAAGCCCCAGTTCGTCTTACCCCCCGCTGCCAGCGAGCCGTTGTAGTCGACGTTGGAGGCGGTGAGCTGCCCGCCCGACGCGCTGGCTTTCGCGCTCCACGCGCTTTGTAGCGTGGAGCCGTTGAGCGCGACGACCATGTTCCAGCCGGTGACCGGGGTGGCGCCGTTCGTCACGACAACGTTCACGCAGTACCCCGTCGGCCACTGCGACTGGACTTCGATCACCGCCGTCATCGCGGCGTCGCCGCTGAGATCGCCCTCCAGCGAAGCGATCTCGTCGTCGCCGTAATCGCCGCCGCTGCAGGCGAGCAGGCTGCACGCGATCGAGACCGAGCCGTAGCTCAGCAAGCTGCTAAGACGCATAATTTTCTCCTTGGAGCGGCCAGATGAGCCGCAAGGTAGTCAGCAAGATGGTCAAGTAAGATGCTTACGTCAGCGTTTCACGCGCGTAGCTCCGCGCGTAGTACCACATGCCCGGGAAATGGGCTTTTGATCACGCGCTGCGTTGGTCCGAAGTTTATGTAACCACGATACCCACCATGGCGACGATGGTCGCCGGATGTGACGAAGCATCGGCACGGCAACGCGCCCGACCCGGGTTCCCGGAGCCGCCCGACCCTGCTGGGACGGCCGAGGCCGGGTCGCGCCGGGCCGCGCGACTTGGGTCCTGGCACGCTGGCACGCTGGCACGCTGGCACGCTGGCACGCGGGCACCAGCCGAGGGATGGCCCGCCTGCTTCCTTGTCGGTCGGCCGGGAGCTCACATCGCTGGAGGAGCGGCTGCGCTCGCCGACGGGCCCCTGTGCTCCCGATCAGCCCTGCTCAGGGCGCCCGCGCGCCCCCGCATCGCAAGCGTCCGGTGCATCAGGTCGATGCTCGTGGTGCGGTTCTTGCCGCTCACCCCCGGGGCGAGACCGAGAGTCTCCACGACGCATGAGCAGTCCACCTTCTCCCAGCGCCTGTTCCTCACCCTCTCACGACGGCGCGCTCTCCGGCATCCGCGGGCCGGTCGCGACGTCGCGCCGTGCGCGCTGCGCCCCCCCAGGGACGTCGCTCATGCCGGACGCAGGGCTGTAGAGCTCCGACGCCAGCATTGCGTGGATGTACGCAGAGATACCGCTGCTGTCGACCAGGCAGCGCTCGGCCGGGGCATTTCTTGGCAGCTATATCTCGCAATCAACCCACTACCCTCATCAAAGGACTGTAAACGCATGCTGTCCACGCAGCGGTTCATGAAGACCTGGATGGTTGGCTTTCTCGCGCTCGTCTCCGCCTCGATCTGGGCGACATCGTCCGCGGCCAGCTCCAGCGCCGTGTGGGGCTACCACCCTCCCGCGGAAAGCGCCGATTTCTGCGAGCTCGATGCTCCGTACTCCGAGATGCCGTTCACGGCCCCCGTGGACAACAGCAGCTGCGGCGCTCCGCCGACGCCCTGCACGGGAGCTGTTTGTTCCGCGAGCGAGGCGTGCATGGGAACGCGCGCGCTGTACGAGGATCAGATCGCATGCAATACGAAGGAAGAATGCTGCCTGGCGGGGTCCGTCGACCCGGATGGCGTCGTCGATGTCCTGCCCTACCTGGCACGTCCGCTCTCCGCCGACCCCGCCATCGACAACAGCACCACGGTCGACGACAGCCCGGGCATCGCGCATGCCATCAAATGCGCCATGTTGCAACCGACGACCAGGCACACCGTGGCCTTCCCTGCCGGGCGTTACGTGCTGCGCTCACCGCTGAGACCTGAGCACAACGACCTGACCCTGGAGGGACCGGAGCTGCCTCCGGACGCCGCCCCTGGCGATCCCGGGACCGCGACCCTGGTGACGCTGCCTTGCCATCCGGAGTATCTCCCCGGGGCGATCCAGGTCGATAAGGTTGCCCTCGATGGCTCGGGGAAATGGGTGAGCGACAACGTCTCGGGGGTCTGGATCCGCAATTTCCAGATCGTGCTCACGGAGGGGCCGCGGGTGAAGGCCAACAGCGGGATCCAGATGAACAACTGCGCGGATTGCCTGGTGGAGAACATCATCATGCGATACGTGCCCCGCTCGGCTCAGCCGCCCAAGTGCAAGCCATCGAACCTGGACGGCATCACGTTCGCCCTGGGGTCCGGGGGCGCGATCCGGAACGTGATCGTCGACGGCGTACCGAAGGGCGGCATCTACCTGGCCTCGGTCACCGGCCACCACGTCACGCGCCATATCGACGTGGAGAACTGCGAGATCAAGAACATCAACGGACCGGTCGGGGCCGGCGGGATCAAGATCATCGCCTCCGAGGTGGCCGTGCGGAACTGCGAGGTCCACCATAACTGGGTCAGCTCGGGATCGACATCAGGTGGATACGGGCTGTGGATCGCCGCCCAGATCCCTGGGGCCACTTACCCCAGCGCGTACCCCTCGAACGTCGTGGTGCAGGACAGCTACTTCCATCACAACGGCAACTCCGGCGTCGCCATGGCGAGCCCCGTGGAGAACTATCGCCCGGAAAACATCGAGCTCGAGCGGGTCAAGTTCGCTTACAACGGGAGTTATGGGGTGCACATCCAGGCGGGCACCGGCGTGGAGCTCCGGGACGTCTGGTCCTGGGGCAACGGTTCTTATGGTATGTACCTGACCTCGCGCGCGACGCTCGCCCCGAGCGCGCTCCGGGTCGGAACCGTGTACATGCAGGACCCGATCGTCTTCGACAACGGGCTGACCGCCTCGCAGGATCTCCCTGGCATCTTGCTCCAGGCCAGCAACATCACGATCGATGGCGGCGATTTCGAGCGCTGCGAACAGTCGCGCGGGAAGCAAACGAGATCCATCCAGCAGCGATGCTGGCAGTCGGGCCCAGCAGGCGGGGAGGTGCTCTTCCACCCGGTGAACAACGTCATCTCGGGCGTGGACACGCACGGAACGAACGCACCGGAAGTGCTGGCCTGCAATCTATGATGAGCGACAGCTCTCCGCGTTCGCGTCGCGCGAACCATGACGGATTGCCCGCTCGCCGGCGGGTAGGCACGACGGGAACGGATGGCGCTCAGCGCGCTCGTCCTCGTCCGTTGTCGAGCCAGCTCGAGATCTCCTTCCGCGGCTCCGCTTCGTTCTCGAGCAGCTCCCTCAACCTCGACTCGAAGGAGACGGGCGGTCGCCCGAGGACCGCCCCAAGGAGCGGATCCACGATGGACGCCTCGCCCGCCTCCAGCGCCGGATAGGTGGACGCCCAGAACCTCGCTACATCTCCCGTCGCGCTGTTTCGCCGCACGAACTCGCCCTGGCTCACCACCGAGAAGCGTATCTCGCGGCCGAGGATCGACGAGATGAGCGCGGTCGTCTGCTTCAGCGTGTAGGCCCTTGGCCCAGCGAGGAGGATGGTCTCGTCGTCGTATCCGCCGCCCGCGATGATCCTCGCCGTCGCTTCTCCGAGGTCGTCCCGCGCAGCCCAGGCGACCCCCCCGTCGCCCGGCACGATCACCTCGTCGTCCCGGGCGCCGAAGAACCCGAGGAACACGGGGTAGCTCTCCATGTAGACGCCTTCTCGAATGATCGTGTAGGTGACCCCGCGCGATCTCAGGTACGCCTCCGTGTCGAGGTGCGCTCGCATCACGGCCGCCTCGCTCTCCTGTCCGAAGGCGAGGGAGGTGTAGTAGATGTGCCTCACCCCCGCCTTCACCGCTGCGTCGATCGCGTTCTTGTGCGACGTGACCCGCAGATCGTCGGAGAAGGACGGATGAGAGACGATCAGCAGCTTGTCTCCGCCACGGAACGCGTCCTCCAGGGATCCTGGGTCCGTATAGTCCCCCGACCTCACCTGCACTCCTGCCTTCTCGATCTCTTCGCGAGCCCGGCGGTTGTGCAAGGAGACGATGATCTCGGAGGGCGGGACCAGCTCGAGGATGTGCTTGAGGACAGAGGAGCCGAGGTGCCCGGTGGCGCCAGTGAGGATGATCATGGTGGAGAGTCTATGGTCGCGCCGGGGGTGCGGCGACGGCGAGAGCTGCGGTTCTCTTGCCAGATCCTGCGATCCGGCGCCCTACTGCTTCCGGAAGCGCTCCGCGTAGTCGCCCGGCGCCGCGCCGAAGCAGCGCTTGAAGTCGCGGCTGAAGTGCGAGGCGCTCTCGTACCCGGCGCGCTGCGCGGCTTCGCTCGCGCGCAGGCCAGAGAGCAGGAGCGCCCGCGCGTGCTGCAGGCGCAGCTGCTTCAGGTAGCGCATCGGGGAGACGCGCGCGACGGCGCGGAATCGATGGGCGAAGTGCGAAGGGCTCATGGCGACGTGCCGCGCCACGTCCTCCACGGACAGCGGCCGCTCGACGTTCGCGCGGAGGAAGCGCATCGCCGCGTGGACCTTGTCCGCGTCGCGATCGCGCCCCACGGCGCTCCGGACCATGGCGGCGGCCTCCGAGCGGAGCAGACGAAAGACGAGCTCTTCGAGCGCCAAGGGAGCGACGATCCGGCGCTCCACCGGGTCGCGGATCGCGCGGAGCAGCCGGACGATGGCGTCCTCGATCGGCGTGTCGAGGTCCGAGACGAAGGCCAGCGCCGCCTCGGCCACAGGCTCGGCGCTCACGTCGGCCAGCGCGAGCAGCACCCTGGCGATCGCGTCCGGCGGAATCTCGAGGCTCATGGCGAGGTAAGGAGAGGTGCTGTCGGCCTCCGTCACCGCTTCTTCGAAGACCGCCTCCCTCGCCATGATGGCATAGCGCGAGGCGTCGACCTCGAGCTCGACCTCGTCGGATCGCGCGGTCGTCCTGCCTTGACCGACCACCGTGAGCGTCGGACCGAGGGCATGCAGGATCGGACAGATCGAAGGGCGCGACAGGCGGACGAATCGCAGGCCCGGGAACGCCGCGTCCGTGCATCCTTCGGCTTCGGCCTGGCTGGCGATGAGCGCCGCGCGTTCGCCGGCCGGCACCGCCCGATCGAGCCTTGCGTCATGCGGCCCCCTGGGACCGGGCGGGAGCCGAGCCCTGGATCGTTGCAGCATGCTGCCAGTGTACACCGCGCCGCGCTGCTCATCAAAACCGAGACCTGGCGCGCCGGCTGGCTGCAATCACCTGTAGAAGCTGATGTCGTCGATGTAGACGTCGAAGTCCTCGTCCGCCGCGAACCGGAACTCGATCGTGTAGATCCCCGCGACGTCGACGGCCTCGGCGGTGGGCTCGGCGCCAATGCCTTCACGCGTGAGCTCCTCGAAGGGGATCACGACCTCGGCCCACTCCGCGCCGAGCGGCGCGGTGTAGAACCAGTGATCGAAGCACCGGTTGGGCTCGCCCTCTCCCGCCGATTCATCGCAGATCCCGCCCGCGGGCTCCGAGACCTTGTCCGAGATGTTGACCTTCATGGCCGTCACCGCGGCCGCGTCGCCGAGCTTGGCCCAGAGCTTGATACCGCTGTACGCCGACGCGTCGTAGGCGAACAGGCCCATGTCAGGGCCGTTCAGCGCGAAGCCGACCCCGGCGCCCCACTCCGTGAAGCCGGACCCGAACGTGTGCACCGCCCTCGTGCTCTCGCCGCGCGGCGGCGTGAGCGCCTCCGGGATGAACCCGACGGGCATTTCCTCCGAGTAGACCGGGGGAGTCTGCGTGCCCGTCCCGTCATTGTAGCTGTACCAGTAGCCGACCCTGCCACCGACCTCTTCGATGGCGCTGTCGCCGTCTTCCATGTCGTCGATCAGCTCGACGTCCATGGGACCGGGCCCCTCGCCGCCGCCCGTCCCCATGCTGCCCGCGCCGCCCGTGGACGAGGCCGACGACGGACCGCTCGTCGCGCCGGGCGCGCCGCCTGCGCCTTCCACCAGGTGGTAGCTGTCGTCCAGCCCCGCGAGCGCGGTGCACCCGCCGGCCGTGAGCGTCCACGCCGCCCACATCCACGCTGCGCGCCTCTTCGCCATGCCCTCTCCTACCACCGGCGCGCGGGCGCGGTCCACCGCCGCGCGGGACCAGCAGAGGAGACCAGCACGGCGTGACCTCTGCGCTCACGCCGACAGCGAACGCCGCGGCCGGAAGGCGAGGGCGAGCACCGCCAGGGACAGCAGGGAGGCCGCGCCGAGGTCGCGCGTCCGGCCCGCCTGGCCAACGCTGCAGCCCCCGGCCGCGCCGGGCTCCGGCGGCACGGACACCGGATCGCGTCCCGGGGTCGCGGTGTCCTCCGCAGGCGGGTCCGTCTCGTCGGGCGGAGCCGGGTCGGTGGGCTGAGCCGGGCTGTCGTCCGCGGAGACACACGCGGTCTGCGTGATCCACTCGTTGCCGGCGACGTCGAGCATCCGGGGCGCGAGGCAGAAGGCGTCGCTCGGCATCGTGATCTCGATCTCCGAGCGCCCTTCGGGCACCGGGACCGGCATCCTCTGCGACGACGCGAGGTCAAAGAGCACCGGCTCATCCACCGAGAAGGAGATACGCACCTTCGTCCAGGGGCCGCCGGGACCACAGTCGGAGGGGGCGCTCTCACCGCGCTCCAGCACGCTGACGGAGAGGTCGAGGGACAGCGGCGTCCGCTCGTCGTGCGCCGTGCCCGTCGTGAACTGGCGCCACACCGGCGCGCCGGGGTTCGGGTCCAGCTCTTCCACCATGGCAGCAGTCCACTCGTATGTCGTGTTCTCCGCGAGGGGCCCTGCGTGCGCGGCGCAGAGGTTGCCGTCGTAGAATCCGTTGCACGACACGGAGACCGGCACGACCTCGCCGCTCTGCGCTTCGCGCAGCGTGAAGGCGACCCGACCCAGGTTCGAGCCGGCGAACAGCGCCGCGTTCAGCGGCACGTCGACGGCGCCGTCGCCCGGCGAGAGCGCGGTGACCTCAGGAGCCGTCTCGCCGCACGCGGCCGACTCGGTCGTCCATGTGAAGGTGGACAGGGCCGCCGCCCCGGCCACGAGGCCAGGTACACAGTGACGAAGAAGGAGGTGGCGCATGGCAGGTGCTCCCAGCAAGGTGGGTGCCAGCCTGTGTTGCTCCAGAATCGGCGGGGAACGCACCACTGTGCCACGCTGTGCCGCGCCGGGATGCGCCCGCGGGATGGGTGTCCGCTCCTCAGGGACAGCTCGGTCGCCACGCGTCGTCGGCGAAGTACCTGGCGATGAGATCGTGGAGCGGGCGATCATACGCGCGCAGCTCCGCGCGGGTGTTGATCTCGTTGTGGATCCCGTTCCCCGGGATCGATTCGATGTTGGTATCGAACCAGTCCTGGACCCCCTCGGCCCAGTACTCGTCCTTGTTCGTCGCGGCGTAGGTGTTCGCCCACTTTCCAGCCTGGATCGCGCCCTGGAACACGTCGGCGAGCTCCTGGTTGAAGGTCGGCTCGGCGAAGGCGATGCCCATGATCGCGATCGCGTGCGAGAACTCGTGCACGAGGATATCCTCGCCGCGGTACGGATCGCTCGGATAACACAGGACGTTCTCCTCGGCGCAGGAGCTCGCCGGACGGGCGGGGGTCGCGCCGAGGCCGCGGGCCCGCGTGTCCCAGTCCGTTCCCGGGAACGCTTCGTAGAGATCGCTGTGCTCGGGGATGTCGCTTGTCACCTCCGTCTCTGCCATCACGGCGACGCGCGTGTGGTTCGCGATCATCGCCTGACGCACGTCGTCGCGCAGGCCGAGCATGCGGACGACGACCGAGCACGCGCGCAGCAGCGCCGCGTCCGGCGGCCCCTCGGAGCTGACGACGGGGATCCCGGAGGCGTCGACGTACTTCTGGTAGAAAGGGTCGAGTCCCAGCTCCGTCGGCACCTCCGAGACGCTCGCGCACGCGTCCTCGGGTGCCCCTCCGCCCCCACCCGTCCCGGCGCCCGTCGAGGCGCTGGAAGCCGTGCCCTCCGCCGCGCTCGAGCTTGTCTCCGCCGTGCTCCCGGCGCCGCCGCTGCCGACTGGATCCGTGCCGCCGCCGCCCGCGCCCGCGCTGTCGTCGGGCGGCGACTCCGAACAGGCAGCCAGGACCCACGCGAGAACCGCGACCGACACGCACCTTCCACGCATGCGCGCGATCGTACAGGAGCTCATGCCAGCGTCCAAGCGGCTCGCTCGCTGGCAGGGCGGACGACTGTCCTCAGGGGAAAGACACAGAAAAATCCGATGGTATCGGATGAGCTCCTTCGAGCTCGCTCCGCGAGGCGCTCAGCGAGCGTTGCAGGCGAAGATGTGCTCGATGGCGTCCACGCACATCTGTTCCGCCACCTCCTGGGTGATCCGAGACAGGACCCGGAATCGCGTGAGCTCGGTCAATGTCTGGCCCACGTTGACCTCGGCGATCACCTCTCCATCGCCCTCGGCGTCCGCCCTGGAGAAGAGGCGGATCAGGTTGTTGGCGTCGCCCGGCACGCCCTGGAGCAGGATGTGAAACTCGAGGCTGGGGGTCTGTTCGCCCACGTCCCGCTCGAGCCGGCACGAATGGCCCGACGCGGCGAGCTCGTTGCCGATGGCCTCGCACGTGGGCGCGATGATGTCGGCCAGGATCCGCCGGAAATCGGAATTGAAGCGCTCGCGCCGGTCGGGCACGTCAGAGCCGCTCGTGTCCCGGGCGAGGCGCGGGCCGTATTTTCTCTGGATGATCGCCAGGCGGATGCGGGCGTGCTCATTGATGGCCATGCTTGTGTCTCTCGACGGGCAGAGCAGCGCTGGGGTCGTGGTCGCTCTCGCGGACGGCTCTCGCAGACTGACGCGCGGACCTCAGAGGAGCAGGACCTTGGGCTGGCTCGGGACGATGTTCGTCCCGTTGATGTTGATCTGGTTCTGGAGGCCCGTGGCGCCGAGCCGCACCGCCGGCTTGTTCTGGAGCAGCAGCTTGGGATAAGGGACGAGGCGCCGCGAGGGGCCCATGTTGCGACGGGAAACCACGCCGCCGAGAATCCCCGGGTTATCGCCCATGGAGATGGGGATGATGGTCGCGATGGTATGGGCGGCGCCCCTCCCCAGGATCACCTTGTATGCGACGGACGTCCCCATGCATCGATTTGCGGTGTTCGGGTACGGGATGGGCCCCGGCAGGCAGACGTCCGGGACGCCGAAGTCGATCCCACCGCCCGAGGTGATGGCAAAGCACATGTCCGGTCACCCTACCTGGATCTGATCGGCGTCGATCTTCACGACGTGCGACGCGGTGATCTTGGCGTTCTCGCCGTGCATGGCGAGGCCGCCCTTGGCCGCATAGTCGATGCGCTCGGCGCGCACGTGATCAGCCTCTTCCACGATGCGGTAGGAGCGCTTCACCCTCTGGTGCAGCCGTTCGAGCTGAGCGTCGAGGCTCCGGCCGATCAGCTTGGCCCGGTCGACCTCCGCGCGAACCATCTCGCTCACGAACGAGAGCAGGCCCAGCGCGACGTGTCCCTCCCTGGCCTGAACACGGAAGGTCGGCGCAGCCATCGAGAGGTCCTTGCCGGACACCACGTGCACGCCGTCCGGCGCCGAGAGGCCCAGCGAGCCGCGCTGCAAACGGATCTGGAGATCCCCTTCGGCGACGAGGTGCGAGGGCGCGCCTTCCTCCCGCTCGAGGACGGCGAGGATGTACCGCGTGCCATTCACGGCGGCGAGGAGCACCAGGTCTCCGGCGGCGGGCTCCAGCAGACAGCTCGTCGCGCGCTTCGCGCGGACCTCGCCGTCCTCGGTCTCGACAATGTACGTGGAGCCATCGGTGCGGAGCACGGCGCCGTGGTCACCGTGGGCTCCCCGCTCGTATCGCCTCGTCCTTGCTACGCTCTGCATCATCTCCTCATGATTGCGGGGTGCGTTGACCGCCGGCAGGCCGCCCAAGAACGTTGGCCTGCCAGTCTTCTGCTTCCTTGAGTTCCTGGTCGTCGCCGTGCGCCAGCGTCTTGCTCAGCGGCCAGATCGTGCCCTTGTCGGTCACGCGGTGCAGCCGCGCGCGCGCCAGCGTCGCGTCGGAGAAGTCGGCGAAGGACACGTCGGCGTGGGACAGGTCTGCGTAGCTCAGGTCCGCCCGGCAGAAGCGGGTCCCCGGGCAGGCCGCTCGGTGCCAGACGCTCGTCTCGAGCCTCGCGCCCGAGAAGTTCGCGGCGCCCACGCGCGCGTCGACGAAGAGCGCCTGGGTCAGGTCGGCCTGGGTGAGGCTCGCGTTCATCAGGGTCGCCTCGACAAAGACGGCCATGTGCGCGATGACCCCATCCAGCTTGGCCCCGGTCAGGTCGGCGCCCTTGAAGCTGCATTGCGTCAGCGTGGCCCCGGAGAAGTCGCAGCCGTGCAGGTCGGCGTTGGTGAATTGCGCGCTGCTGAGGTCCATCCGCCGGAAGTCCTTGGGCCCCATCCGCACCTCGACGAGGATCGCTTCCGTGAGGGTAATGCCCGTGAGCACGGCCTGGGACAGGTCCTGACGGAACAGGACCGCCTTGGTCAGGTTGGCGTGGGAGAAGTCCGCGCCTGCGTTCTCGGTCTGAAACAGGGAGGCGTCGGTCAGGTTGGCGCGGACCAACCGGGTGTTCTTGAGGCTGGCGTACTCGATGCCGGCCGACGAGAGGTCCGCTCCGGTCAGATCGGCCGCTTCGAGGTCCACGTGCGAGAGGTTCGCTCCGACAAGCGAGGCGTCGGCGAGCGCAGCCCCCGCCAACGTGCAGTCCATGGCGGTGCCAAGGTGAAAATCCAGCCCCTTCAGGTTCGCTCCCGCGAGGTCGCAGCGGTGAAAGATCGCCTCGCGCACCTTGACGCCCGCCAGGTTGGCGCCGGCGAAGCGGACATCCTCGAAGATCCCGCCGGAGAGGTCGAGGCCCGAGAGGTCGAGGCCCGACAGATCCAGCTCCGAGACGGCCTCTCCCTCTTCGATCAGCTTGCGCAGCGCTTCTCTATCCATGCTGCTTCTCGGCCGGGATCACCCGAAGTCGCTTGAGGTTGGCGCCCTCGAAGCTCGTGTCGTTGTCTCCGATCATCCTGTCGGCGCACACGCCGAACAGGTTGGCCTTCTCGAAGATGGCCCCACGAACGCACGCGCTGTTCATGACGCTTTGCCTCAGATCCGCGGCGTAGAGCGACGCCCCGGTCAAGTTGGTCCGGGTCAGCATCGCCTCGACAAGGCTCGCGCCATCCAGGGTTGCCTCGGTCAAGTCCGCCTCGTCGAGCAGCGCGCCGCGCAGGTCGGCGTTGGAGAAGTCGCTGCCGCGGAGGCGCGTCCCCATCAGGTTCGCGCCGGTGAGCGTCGCACCGCTGAAGTCCGCGCCCGCGAAGGACGAGCCCTTCACGCTCGCGAGGTCCCTGGCCATGACGTCCCGGAAGACGGCGCCGTCGCCCTCGGCGGCGATGAAGGTTGCGGAGCTCAGGTCGACGCCGGTGAAGTCGACCTCGGTCACGTTCACCTCGTTGAACGTGGCCTCCGAGAGCCGCGCGCCCAGGAGGCGCGCTCCAGTGAGGTCCACGCTCTGGAAGGTCGCCTTCTCTGCGACGACGCCTTCCAGGTTGGTGTCGCGGAGACTGGCCTCGGAGAGGTCGGCGCCCGAGAGCTTGGCCCCGGACAGGTCCGCTCCCCAGAGGTCGGCCTTGACGAGCACGGCCTCGCCGAAATCGACACCTCCGCGGGCCTTCACGTCCCGCAGGCACGCCGAGCCGAGATTGGCCCCATCGAGCTTGGCCTCCGAGAGATCCGCGCCCTCCAGGTTCGCGTGCGCCAGGATGGCTCCTGTGAGGTTCGCCTTTCGCAGGTTGCTCCCGTTGAGAAAGGCCGACTCGAGGATGGCGCCCGAGAGGTCGATTCCCGCCAGATCGAGATGAGAGAGGTCGGCGCCCGTGAGGTCGCACCCCGCAAAGCTCCGCCCGTCCTTGTGCCCGGCCTCGACCTCGTGGCGAAAACGCAGCGCTTCTTGGCTGTCGAGGCGCGCCGAGGCCGGCAAGAGGTGCGCGAGCACCCGCCCCTCTTCGCCCCACGCGGCGCGCAACGAGGCGTTCTCGCCCAGTCCCGCCGCGAATTCAGGGGCGTCGTCCTCCGCAAACTCAGCGGAGTCGTCCTCCGCAAACTCAGCGGAGTCGTCCTCCGCAAACTCAGCGGAGTCGTCCTCTGGAAAGGTGTCTCCGGCTGGCTCCTCGGGCAGGGCGCGGGCGGCCTCGGACGCCTCGTCGGGGATGTCGTCGTCGAGGTCGGCCTGGGGCTCGTCCTCGAGCCCTTGCCAGTCCACCGTCGACAGGAACTCTTCGGCTTTGTCCTGTGCGACGCCCTCGCGCTGCATCGCTTGCCGCAAGCGCTCGCGCGTCTCCAACACCGAGATCTCGCCCGGCTGGTCGGCGGCGTGCCGGCGCGCTTCCGCGAGCAGCGCACCGACGTCCACTCCTTCAGTCTTCGACGCTCGGCCGGCGATCTGGCTCTCGACCAGGCTGACCGCGGCCTCCTCGGATTCATCGAGGGGCTCGGGGTCCTCGGTGGGGCCTTGCTGGGAGAGATAGGCCTCGGGATCGATGCCCTGGTCCCGCATCCGCTTCTTGGCCACTTCCAGGATCGCATCCTGCTGGCGAAGCATCTCGGCGTCGTCGGCGTCGTCTACCAGATCGGGGGCCGTCGTCGCGGCCGCAGGCTCGATCGGCTCCGGGTCGGCGTCGTCTTGCGCCTCAGACTCGGGCTCGGACCACGCGAGGCTCTCCTCTTCCTCCCTGCCCTCTGGGAAGTCCATGGGCGGCTCCGCCTGGTCCTCGTCGGCCGCGGCGTGGAGGTGCTCGAGGTCGATCCCCATCCCGGCGAGGTCGGCCTCCATCTCTTCGATGTCGGGGTCCCTCTGTGCTCCGGCTCCGCGGACACCGGTGGCGGCGACTCCGGCCGCGGCCGCGCTGGCCGCGGCCGCGCCTCTGAGGGCCCGATCCGGAGTACCTCCCAGAAACCCCTGCCGCCTGAGCCTTGACGCGAGCCCCGAGAGCCTGTCATCGGGCAGCGGCGGCGCCTCCGGATCCTCGGGCTCAGGCATGAGCACGTCATCCTCGTCGTCCGGGAGATCGGGGTTCCGGAGGCCAAGCCGGGGGGCCAGGTACTCATGGTAATACGCGGCGGGCCTGGGAGCGCCCATGGCCTCGCAGGCGACCAGCACGGCCACCACGTCCTTCGCGTCGTCCTCGGCAACCTCGATGCCGCCGCGGAAGAGGACGACTCCCCGCTCGCGGTGCGGGAACAGGCGCACCGTGTCGAGCTTCATGGCGGGCTCGCGGATCTCCACCCCGTCGCTCGTCTTGAGACAGATGAAGCACCGGCTCGCGACCCCGGGGAGGGCGCCCTCGATCCGGGGCTTGTCGGGGTGCATGTTCTCGACCACGAAGGTCTCGTCGCCCCGGAAGAACCCGTCCATCTGCTGATCGTCCGGAGCCATATTGAACAGCGTCGGGTCCATATCCCGCGCAAAACCAGGGAAGCACTCCTCGCGCCACGCTGTATCGCAGGTGCCGATCTTGGAGAACCTCTGGGGCCAGGTGACGTCGTACCCGTCGAGACCGGCGGGCGACGGGCGGTCGCCGCGCGCGCGGATCAGGTGCCTGGGCGACTCGATGTTGGGCAGCGCTGCGCTCCTGTCGCCGTGCCCCTTGCCCAGCGGGTTCTTGGCGAACCCCTCTCCGCCAAAGGCGTTGCGCCAGGTGACCGGCATCTCGGTGAAAGGCGTCGGGTCCGACATGCCGAGCAGCCCCCACGTACGGTCGCCGATGACATAGAGGTTCTTGTCGATGGATCCGAGCTGGACGCGGACCGAGCTCGCGGGGCGAGCGACGCGCCCCGGCGGATAGCAGCGGCCCGTGACGAGGAGCTCGCCCCGGGTCTTGGGGTTGAACTCGTCGAAGAGGCCATCCTTGCCGAGCTCCTCCGTGGCCATCCTCCAGACCGTCGGCTCGTAGAGCAGCCGGGCCGGCTTTTCATAGGAGAAGCCGACGAAGGCGGTGATCAGGAGGTGCGGGGTGCGCTGGTTCATGAAGACCCTGGGCACCACCCCGAGACGCATGGGCTTGACGATTTTCATCCGACGAAATCCAGGGTAGCGGGCTCGATGGGTCGCATGGCTCAGCGCCGAGCGGGAGCCTGTTCCACACGCGCCAGGTGGATCACTTCAGGATGTGCAAATCCGCGTTCGAGAGCCCGAGGTGGGTCCTGATCTTCATGATCTCGTGTACGGCGTTGTAACCCTTTGCCCTGATGGTCGAAATTTTCAATTCCTTGATCTCGTTAGGAGCTCTCTTGAATGCCAGCCCCTTGATATTCTCGTATTTCGTTCCGTTGATGACCTCGACGCGCGACCCGATCCTGGTCTTGTAAAGACCGGTCACAGTGCTTTCGGCAGGGCCATTGATGGTGCTTTCGCTCCGCCCAGTGACCGTGGTTTTCCTCGTGCCGAAGATCTCGGTGGTGGTGCCACCCCTGATCGTCGCCTCGGTTCCCCCCGCGTGAACGGTAGTTTTTTGCCCTGCGAACAGGTCGGAGGTGACGCGACCGACGATTCGGTTCTTCTTCGTGCCCAGGATCTCTTTCGTGCTGTTGCGCCAGACTTTCGAGTCGCTATCTCCGATCACATGGCTCGTTCGCGAACCTTGGACCGTGCCCCTGTCGTTCCCCACGATCCGGGTGGTGCGGTTCCCCGAGACGACCAGACCACTGTTGCCTCTGATGGTGACACTGCGATTGGCCATGAGCAAGGACGTGTCGTCGCCGACGATCTTCGTGTTCCGACTCTTCCCGATGAAGGTGTCTCGCTTTCCGTAGACCCTCGTCTTCTCGTTGCCCACGATGCGTGTGTCGCGATAGCCCAGGACCACGTTCTGCGAGTATCCAGCGACGAAGCTCCCGGAGTATCCCCCGACGAAGCTCAAGGCGAAGCCTCCCACGATGCTCTCGGAGATACCCACGGTGATCGCCGTCCGGTTGCCGGTCACGATGTTCTCGGAGGAGCCTCCGATCCACGTGTAGGCGTGGCCCTGCGTCTTGACTTCGTACGACGCACCGGCGTTCGGCGCCCCCATCCGGATGTAGGTGTTGTCGTAGGGCGTCGACAGGGTGATCCGCTCTTGCCCGGCCTGGTCCTCCAGCTCGAGCCGGTTCCGTCCGCCCGTCTGGAGCACGTTCCGCGTATTGTTCCCCGAGGTGACCGGGCTCGGCGTCAGCGCGTTGGGCGCGACCCCGACGATGGCCGGCCGGTCGGGATCGCCTCCCGCGAAGGAGCACATGACCTCCGTGCCAGCGCGCAGCGGGAAGTGGAAGCCCTCGATACCACCGCCGTGGGGCTGCAGCATCCGGACCCAGGTCGACGCCTTCCCGCCGCTCAGGTCGCTCTCGTCGAAGTGAAACTTGACCCGGTAGCGACCATGGCTGTCGATCTGGGCGTACTCGCTGGCCGCCGGGCCATCGACGACGGCGGGCTCGGTGCCGTAGATGCGCGGCCACTCGGTGACCTGCGGCGCGCGGAACTGCGCCGTCGCGGCGATGGCCCTGGCCTCGATGCGGTAGTTGTCCTCCCACGGCGTGAGCCCCTGAAGCTCGGGCACCTCCGGGGCCTGGTTGGCCCAGTGCTCGACCTCGGTGGTCAGGTACTGCGTGTTGAACGCGGCCCGCGGGTGCTCCTCGAGCTCGAAGGTGAACCCGGGGACCAGCGTCACCGACGCGCCCGTCGCCTGGTAGACGACGCTGGCCGCGGAGAGGCTCTCGGCCTTGATCCGCGCCAGCCGCTCCCCGTCGCCCGGCGAGAAGAACCGCGCGCCGTACAGGCTGATCTCACCGAAGCCGCTGGCGGAGACCGACGCCTGCCCGGCGACCGGCACGGCCGGGTTGGCGTAGTCGTAGTCCTTGAGGCGAACCGCGCCGGGCACGGCGCCGTGCCGGCAGGTGAAGGCGCGGATCGTCTCTCTCGCCGTGTTCGCGCCGGGCTGCGGGTAATAACGGACGGGCTTGCCGCCGTTCGGCTGATGGACCGACCGATCGTCGGTCAGCACCAGCGTCTCGCCGCCCTCCTCGTGCTCGAAGTAATAGTAGATGCCTTCGCGCTCCATCCATCGGGCGATGAAGGCATAGTCGTTCTCGCGGTACTGGCAGACGTGCTCTTCGGCCTTGTAGGCGCCCCGGAGCTGGAGGGCGCAGTCCGTCACGCCGCCCTGTTGAAGGACGCTCTGGATGATCTCCGGGATGGTCTTCTCGCTGAAGATCCGGCTGTGGACCGACAGGGTGAGCAGCTCGAGGCGCGAGATCATGGTCGCCCGGAAGACGCACCGGCCGGCGAAGTCGTTGATGAGCTCGATGCTGCCGATCACGCCGCTTCGAATGAAGCGCTCGCCGCCGTCGCTCCGCTCCAGGGAGACGGTCACCGGCTGGCCCACGGCCGCCGCCATGTCGAGCTCATGGCCGACGTCGCGCGTCGTGATCAGGTAGAGCTCGAAGCGATAGAGCTTCGAGAGCCCCTCGGTGCCGTGAAACGCGACCAGCTTGATGGACGTGGGCAGCGCGCTCGATTGAACGACGAACGTGTCGGGCATGTGGAAGCCTTGCGGGTAAGAAACGGCGGCAAGCGCAAAAGCGCGCTGCTGAGCCTGGATGGTCTTTGCAACAACCGTGTGTCGTGTCGCCTGCGAGTTGCTGTCGTCCAGGACGATATCGGCATCCACGGCGAAAATTTCTGCCAGGATCAGCTCGTCGTGCGGCGGAGCTCCACGCGTTCGCAGGTGCGTTCGATGGTCGCGTGGCCGGGCAATGGCGGCGAGGAGGGACGACCGGGGCTCAGGATCGCCGCTTCCTGGGCGGCACGCCGCGGACCTTCTTCGCAGGCGCGGCGACGGGCTTGCTCCAGGACCACCCGAACCGATCGAGGGAGACGTTGCCGCGGTCGTCGAACTCGACGCCCTCGGCCTCGAGCAGCTTGCGCTGGAGCGCGCCGCCCACCGGGTCCTTGATGGTGACGGCGGCCCGGTTGCGCGGACGGCTCCCGAGAACGCGTTGCCAGGGCACGCCCGCGCCCGATCCCGTCTCCTTGAGCGCGGCGAGGGCATAGCCGACGTGGCGCGCGGCGCGGGGGTGTCCAGCCATCGCGGCGACGGCGCCGTACGTGCACACCCGCCCCGCGGGGATCCGGCGAATGACCCGATAGAACGCGTCCCACCACGAGATCGTGTCGGGCAGCGCCGCCGGCTCGCCACGCCCCCGGCGTGGCCCCGGGGTCAGCGTGAGGCGGCGGCCGCCCTCGGGAGCTTGCTTGCGCGCGCGGCGGTCCTTGGTGGCCACGGGGTCGTCCTACCACGGACGGGCTCACGGCATAAATCCCGGTGCACTGCCATGCGAGCAGCAACCGGCGACTCCGCGGATCACGGCGTCACGTCGCGCCACGGTGTGATGATCCGCCGCCACGACAGACTTGCTGCATCGCAGCGCCGCGAGCATGAGGTCAGTGCCCACTTCCTGTATGGTGGCCGCGCCCGCTTCGGGATAGAAACGGTGGTCCTGGAGGAGCCACCGACATGAAGCGAAGCGTGAACGCGGTGCTGTCCCTGTTCGTCTCCGCCGCTCTGCTCTGCATCGGCGCGACCGCCGACGCGACGACGGCCGTCCTGCTCTCGCGTGAGGATCTCGTGCGCCGGTCGGCGACGATCGCGCGCGTGAGCGTGGGCCAGTCGACCACGACGGAGTCCGACGACGGAAAATCGATCGTGACCCGCACCCAGCTCAAGATCACCCAGCCGCTCAAGGGCGGCGAGGCGGACGGCGCCGGCGCGAAGGTGATTGTGCTCGAGCAGATAGGCGGGACGTACAAAGGCAAGACGCAGCGGCTGGTCGGCGACGCCAGGCTCTCGCCGGGCGAGGACGCCATCGTCTTCCTGCGGCCGGGCGACAACGGGCGGTGGCACCTCACGGCGCTCGCGCTGTCGGTCTATCACGTGGACACGAAGGGCATGGCGCGGCGCAGCCTCGAGGGGCTGCAGCTCGTCCGGCGGAGCGGGGGCGCGCTCGTGCCCGTCCACGGGCCCGCCGACGAGATCGAGCCCGTCGAGAGCCTCATGACGGACGTTGTCCGCATCGCGGGAGGGAAGTGAGGTGAGCCGCCGCATCGCCCTCGCCGTCTCGCTCGGCGCCGCATCGCTCCTCGCCGCGGCTCCCGAGGCCGCCGCGTGGACGCCGCTCGACTCCGGCGTCCCCCGCTGGCGTGATCTGCCCGTCGGCTACTACATCAACCGCTCGACGATCCCGGGCCCCCTCGCCGGCTTCGCGGTCGCCCATATCGAGGCCGGCTTCGCGGCATGGGCGAACACCGGCTGTACGGAGTGGCGGGTCAACCTCCTCGGCGACACGACCGATCGTTACAACGCCAACGACGGCAAGAACGTGTTCCACTGGATCAGCAACTCCTGGCCGGGCATGCTCGGCGACGTCAACTCGGTCATCGGCGTCACGATGACGGTCTGGGGGCGCGACGACGTCATCGTGGACGCCGACATGGTCTTCAACAACGTCGGGTTCTGCTGGAACGACACCGGCAACAACGGTTGTGTCGACACGCAGTCGATCGCCACGCACGAGGAGGGACATTTCCTGGGCCTCGGCCACTCCGGCGAGCGGAACGCGACGATGACCGCGTACTACGTTGCCGGCTCGTCGACGCGCACCCTCGAGGACGACGACATCGAGGGCGTGTGCGCCCTGTATCCCATCGGCGGGACGACGGCCGCGAGCGCCTCGAGCGCCGCGAGCGGCGGCGGCGGCAGCTGCGACAGCTGCACCAACGGCTCGCTGTCGGACGCCTGCAGGCCGCAGTACGACGCCTGCGGGGCGTCGTTTGCGTGCCGGGCGTTCGCAGGCTGTATCTCCGAGTGCCCGGACGACGCTTGCGTGGAGCGCTGCACGCGCGAGCAGGCGGAGGGCGCGAACATCTATGTCCGTCTCATCGAATGCCTCTGCGACACCTGCTCGACGGAGTGCTCCGCCGAGTGCGGCGGCGGCAGCGGAGCCGGCGGCGGCGACGGCAGCGGTGGGGGCGGCGGCGCGAGCGCGAGCAGCGCGTCGAGCTCGTCGAGCAGCATCGCCTCGACCGTGAGCGCGACAGTGAGCTCGTCCGCCGCCTCGAGCAGCGGCGCGGGCGGCGCGGGCGGCGCCGACGCGGAGACCGACGACACGCCCAAGGGCGGCGATGGGGAGTCCGGCAGCGATTCCGGGTGCTCCTGCTCGACGAGCGGTCGCTCGGCCGATCTCGGAGGGCTCGCGCTCCTCGGCGCGCTCGGCGCGCTGGTATCGAGACGGCGCCGGCGCTAGCACCGCGTCGCCCGCGGGCGACGCGGGCTGGCAGGCTCCGCAGCCGGCGGCCGGCTTCAGCGCGCCGGCGCGTGGGCCGTCAGAACTGGTAAAGGGCGCCCGTCTCGACGCCCCAGCCCACGCGGCTCGCGTCCGTCTGCGCGCTGGCCGCCGGATCGAGCTTGTGGCGCGTGAGCATCAGAGAGGGCTCGAGCACGATCGAGAGCGCCTTCATGGGCGCGAAGGCATAGCCCCCGCGCAGGGTCACGTTGCGCTCGATGCCGGGGCCATTGCCGCCCACGCGCGCGGGATTGGTGGCCGGCGCGCCGTCCGTGGCCGGTGTTCCGGGCGTGTAACCGAGCAGCATGTCGTCGGTGTTGGCCACCAGCGCGACGCCCGCGACGAGATGCACAGCGTGGGCATCGAAGGAGAGCTTCCCCGAGACCCAGCCGCCTACCTCGGTGACGTCGTTCGTGCGGTAGCCCTGCCCGAGCGTCAGGAGGCCCAGGTTGGCGAGGTTCTGACCGCCGTACGCCTCGGCCCGCACGTTCAGCGGACCGGAGGTGACCTCGGCGAACAGGTTGCCACCCAGCGCCGTCCGCGCCTCCTCGGTGTCCAGGTTCGCGTCGAACGTGAGCCGCGTGCCGATCAGCGAGGCGCCCACCCACGCGGTCTTCTCAGCGCGATAGCTCGCGCGCAGCGCGAGGGTGGGCGTGCGCGAGTACTCGACGTTGTTGAGGATGGCCGTGACGTTCTGGCTGACCAGGCCGAGGGCGGCGCCCACCTCGACGCCGCCGAGGTTCGCGACGTACATGAGCTGGTGACGCACGAAGCCCGAGTTCCCGGACTGAAAGAGCCCGCCGACGAGGTTGTACGTGTGCGTGTTCAGCGGCGAGAACAGATCCCAGAGCTGACCGAGCGTGAGCTTGTGCCCCTCGGCAGGCGACCAGTCCACGAATGCCTGACGCACGCGAAGGGTGGTCGCCTGCGCCGGCGACGACTTGGCGAAATCGACGAAATCGACCTCGACCTGCCCCTTGACGGGCGTGCCCTCCCCGACGGCCACGCCGAGGCGCGTCTGCTGCGCCTGAAAGCTCAGGCCGACGGCATCCGGATCGGCGAGGAACAGCGGATTCGCCGCGGCCGTGGGGGCGACGTAGTTCGGGTTGCCAAAGGACTCGAGGCCGTTCCCCACGACGACGGTCGGCTTGACGATGCCGTAGACACGGACGAGCGGCTTGTCCTCGGGCTTCTTCGTCTCGACCGGCGGAGGAGGAGCAGGACGAGACTCCACGGACGGGGGCACCGCCGAGGACACGGGCGCCGGCTCGGCGGACGCGGCCTGCGGAGGCCGATCCGCCGTTTGCGCTTCGACCGTCGCCGGTACAGCAACTCCGGCCAGAGAGAGCGAGACGACGAGAGTTGCGCCAGGCGTCTTCCAGGTGCTCATGAACAATCTCCTCTGGCGGTGAATCGGGTACGCGGCACGGTCCGCGTGAATCATTTCAGCGCGCCGGGATTCCTTCAGCAAAATCCGGGTATGGCGGAGACCCATACTACCGAATCGCTCGGACTGTCAACAAACCCCAAGACAACGGCCCTCACCGACGCGGAGGCGGTCGCGCGGGATGCGGGCCGGAGGATGGGCCTGATCGCAGTGGCACAAGGGGGGTGACGTGGCGATCCTGAGGAGCGAGAACGTGGCCGGGCGGGATCCCGAGCCGTGGGGCCACGTCACGGGCGGGCCGGACGCGACGATCGACGAGGTGACAGGGCGTGTACCCCGCCGCTTCCAGCGATCCGACCGGGCTCAGAGGTCGAAGCGACCCGACGCCTCGGGCTGGTAAACGATGCGCTCGACCCGGAGGCGCCGCGTGCGGCTCGGCGTCGGCCACTCCACGTCGTCGGCCTCTCGACAGCCGAGCAGCGCGAGCCCCATCGGCGCGAGCACCGAGATCCGACCGCTCTTCACGTCGGCGGCTCCGGGGAACACGACAGTGACGCAGAGCCGCTCTTCCGTGTCGAGGTCGACGAGCTCGACCTTCGAGTTCATGGTGACCACGTTCGGCGGGATGTCGCCCGGCTTCACGACGTCCGCGCGCTCGATCTCGGTCTCGAGCGCCTCCAGGTCCGGGGAATCGCCCCCGGGCCGCGCGCGCAGCGCTTCGAGCAGCCGCGCGAGCCGATCGCGGTCAAATTCGGTGATGATAATGGGGTTCGAGTGAGGTGCCATGAACTGGGATCTCCTTGTGTCGTCGACGCGAGCCGGGCTCGGCCGAAGGCCACGCCGAGCGAGCTGGCCGGCGCGAGCGCTCGTCCAGATCGCCCGCGCATGCGCGCTCGACGCCAGCCCGCTTCATCCCGGGAGCGGTCGGCACAGGGCGCCGGATGACCGCTCCCCTACGAGCGTGCGGGCGACCTCGGGCAGAGCAGCCGGGTCCGCTGGGGGATGGGCGCGCTACGCGCGCCGTGGCGAGGCCACGAACGCGACGCGACGAGGTACAGGCAGGCGCTCATCCCGTGGAGACCCTAACACGACGGCCCCCCGCTGGCCATGGCCAGGGGGCGGCGCCCCCGACCACGGGCGAGCGAGGTCAGGGGGCGCGCCCGCAGCGAAAAGGCCGGGCTCACGGCGCCGGCCTGCCCGGCTACGCGGACTGGTCGATCGCCAGAAACGTCTCGCGGAGCGCCTTGGCCTCGGCCCCCTCGAGGATCACGGCCGCCGACACGGGCGTGGGCACGTGGTCGCGGAACTCCACGGGCTGGAAGGCGGCGAGGGCGCCGGACGCGGTGTAGGCGAGATCCAGGCGCACGGCGGAGGTGTCCGGCTCCCCCTCCCCGTCCAGCGCGAAGGGGAGCTTCGCGATGGCGGCGAAGTCCCGCCTCGCCAGGGCGGCGGTGAGGGCGTCCATGGGGCAGGTGAAGTAGCGGAAGCCCTCCTCCACCTTCTCCCCCGTGGGGGTGTAGACGAAGTCGCTGAAGATCAGCCATTTGCGACGGGTGGTGAAGCGAGGATCGGCGCGCAGGGAGTCGGACAGGTCTTTGATTTCCACCGCCCCTTCATACTGCAACCATG
Source organism: Sorangium sp. So ce406 (assembly GCF_051474675.1). Classification (NCBI taxonomy): domain Bacteria; kingdom Pseudomonadati; phylum Myxococcota; order Polyangiales; family Polyangiaceae; genus Sorangium; species Sorangium sp. So ce406. The sequence continues at coordinate 7,628,022 of NZ_CP150340.1, forward strand.
CCCGGGAATCTCCTCCCAATCGCAGGGTCGAGTCACTCTCGGCGCGCGCTCGCGGGCGAGAGAAGCGCTCGGCGACCACCATTCCCTCGACGGCGTCGATCAGCGGTGAGATGACGGAGATCGCGCCCACTTTCCTACCGCAGCGCCCATGTGGTCGTCGTTCCCGGCCTGCCCGACCCGCGCGACGCTCTCGGGGGCTCCTGATTCAGGGCACCGGGAAGTATTCTGTGTAGGCCCCGGTGTAGCGGTACCAGGCGCCCGCGCTCGGCGTGACCGTGAAACGCGCGTCGAGGCCGTGACAGGGGGTGTCGAAGCCGTCGTAACCCGGGCAAGTCGTCGTGCCCCCGCGCGTCAGAAGGCGTCGGTCTGGACCGTCAGCACCGCTTCGTCGAAGAGCTCCGGGCTCGAGAAGAACGGGAATGTCAGCGTCGTGCTGCCGAGGATCGCCTCGAGATCGTCGCCCACGGCCGTGAGCGTCACGCCGGTCCCCTCGCCCAGGCGAATGCCAGTGACGGCGTTCTCCTGGAGGATGTTGCCGTAGCGCGCGGATTGATGCCAGTAGTTGAACGTGGTGAGCGGGTTGGGCGGCGCCGCGGGATCAGGCAGGGTGACGGGGCCGTCCAGATCGAACGCGAGGCCCGCGGGCCGAGGAACGGAGACGGCCAGTTCGGCCTGGGGGCCCGACGTGCTCGTGATCTCGTACGACATGAAAGGAGCGTAGCGCGCGTTCACGCCGAGGAGGCGGAGGCGAGCGGCGAGGATCGGGTGGGTGGTCGCAAACGCGATCTGGTAGAAGTTCTGATCTCCAGTGCCCGTCGGGGGGACGACGCCGACGCCGAGCTGCGCGAACACGCCTGGCTGGGCGAGGCGGTCGTTCACGCTGATCTCGGCGCAGTCCCCCGCCTGCGCGACCACGACGGCCATCCCGGGTGCTGCCTCGATCACGGTGTAGTCGCCCGGCACGAGCGGCGCGACGGTGGACAAGGGGGCGAGCCCCACACCGGCGAACTCGTCGCAGTCGAGGTACCGAGCGCCGAAGTCGGGCGAGAGGGTGATCGCCTCCTGCGAGGCGGCGATCTCCGGGTCGTCCGGCCCCCCCGCCGCCCCGCAGGCTGCCACGAACGTCATCGGGAAGATCATCACGAGCGCGCTCTTCTTCATCGGTGCTATCGACTCCATTTTCGGGGTTTCTCCCGGGCGAACGCTTCCATCGCTTCGCCGCCGCGTCGATGGCCATCCACGGAGAGGAGCACGGATACGTCACGGATCTCCGAGCCTTGCGTCACCGGTCAAGGCGGCGCCGGGACCGGCGCGCCGGCCCTGCCGCCGTTGACGGCGCAGGTCTCGTCGTCGGCGGCGAGCGCCGGCAGCACGGGGCAGCGTCCGGATCGATCAGGTCCTTCCGGCCGGTCCGTGGCCAGCGCGGAGTCAGCGCTTTATCTGGGCATCAGGCCAGAGCTCGAGGATCTCTTGCAGCTGCTGCTGGGGACCGAACTCTTCCCAGACAAGGCCATTGCAATCCCGCGCTTCGGAGAAGGCGCTGGCAGCGTCGTCCTCCCACCCCAGATGACGCAGTCCCGGAGCTTGGCCAGCGGGGATCTGACGAATAGAAAAGTTCACCGTGTCGGTGCGCCAGAGCGCGTATTCGTCGGGCACTATCACCTGCGGCTGGGCCGCCAGGCGCTGCGTGTAATCCGCGATGGAGTCCGTCAACGAGCGCACACCCAAGGCAACGTGGATCTTTCGCATCGACTACCCTCCGCACACCGCCGACGTCATGTCAGCGAGGCACGCCATGACCGAATTCCGCACAGAGACCGACAGCATGTGCGAGGCAGAGCACCGGCCTCGGCGCGCGAGCCCGGCGCGCCGAAGCCAATCTAGTGCCTCCCTTCGGTTTTGGCGATCCGTTTCGCCCGGCCAAAGCCAGCCCGGTGTCGTGGGAGTGCGTCGGCCGCAGCCGCCCGCCGACCAGCCCTGGGGCGAGCGCGTCGCGGTGGAGCAGGCGACCCGGGGCGCCTCGCTTCAGGCCCGCTTCGCGGCCGTGACCGGATCCACGTACGGCGCCACGGCGAGCTGCTCCCACGTGTTGTGGAGCCCGTCGAGGTACGTGACCGGGACCCCGGAGAGATCCGCGTCGTCGAGGCAGTTCAGGTTCACGGTGCAGTACGCGCCGCCGAGCATCGGGAGATCGCCGTGCCCGAAGACGCGGATACCGCAGGTCTTGCAGAAGCGGGCATGGCCGGCCTCGGACCGCGAGAAGTCGCCGAGGACCTCCTCGCCGGCGACGAGGCGGAAGGCGCTCGGCTTCACGATGATGCCCCACCACCTCGTCTTCGTGCAGATGGTGCAGTTGCACTGCGTCGTCCCGGCGCTCGGGTCGAAGTCGGCCTCGAAGCGAACGGCGCGGCAGGCGCAGCTCCCCCGGTAGGTCCGGGCGCCGGGGGTCGTCGTGGTCTGCGCGGAAGCGGCGTTGCTCATGGGGGAAAGCTCCAGGGATTGAGGGGGGCGCGGCGCCTTCGGGCGCCTCGTCCGCGTGATGAGACGAGGCTACACTGGCTTGCGGACAGATTCGGTCCGCAATGATCCAGGAACAACGACGTGAGAACGAGGAGCCGCACGTGATCCAGACCTCCGCGCGCTTGCTGAAGCTGCTGTCGCTGCTGCAGTCCCGGCGTTTCTGGACGGGCGGGGAGCTCGCCCGCGAGCTCGAGATCACCGAGCGCAGCGTCCGGCGCGACGTGGACCGGCTCCGTAGCCTCGGGTACCCGGTGCACGCAGCCACGGGCACCGGCGGCGGCTACCAGCTCGGCGCCGGGAAGGAGCTGCCGCCGCTCCCGCTCGAGGACGACGAGGCGGTCGCCGTCGCCGTGGGGCTGCGCGCCGCGGCGACCGGGCCCGTGAAGGGGCTGGAGGAGGCGTCGGTGCGCGCGCTCGCGAAGCTCGATCAGGTGCTCCCGAAGCGGCTCCGGCGCAAGGTGAGCGCGCTCGAGGCCGTGAGCGTGCGGCTGGGCGACGGCGGGCCCACCTTCGACGCGGACGCGCTCGCCGCGCTGGCGAACGCCTGCCGCGACGCCGAGGTCCTCCACTTCGACTACAGCAGCCACAGCGGCGCGGCGAGCGCGCGCGCCGTCGAGCCCTACCGGCTCGTGCACACGAGCCGCCGCTGGTACCTGCTCTCGTACGACCTCCATCGCGAGGAATGGCGGACGTTCCGCGTCGATCGCATCCAGGGCAAACCGAGGGCGGCGGGGCGCTTCAAGCCGCGCCCGCTGCCCGCCGAGGACGTGGCCGCCTACGTGTCGCAGTCGGTCTCGACGGACACGTACCGGTTCCGCGCGCGCGTGACGGTGCACGCCGCCGCGGACGTCGTCTCGGCGCAGCTCTCCGGCGTGGCGGGGCGCGTCGAGCCGCTCGGGCCGGACCGCTGCGTGATCCACACCGGCGGCGCGACCCTCGATTCGCTCGCGTTCCACCTCGGGTTCATGGGGTTCGAGTTCGAGGTGCACGAGCCGGAGGAGCTGATCGAGGTCCTCCGCCGCCTGGCCGATCGCCTCGGCCGGGCCGCGGGGCGAGCCGGAGCGGCGGCGCAGGGCCCGGGCGCCTCGCGGCCTCCTGTCGGCCGCCCGGACACCACGGTCGCATGACGCCTTCTTTCCCGGGAGAAGGGCTATGTTGGGCCCGTGTTCGGCATCGTGCTCGATCGCGCCTCGCGGCGCTCGCTGGCGCTGCAGCTCGCGGACGGGCTGCGCAAGGCGGTCGTCGCCGGCGAGCTCGCGCCCGGCGCCAGGCTCCCGCCCTCGCGCCAGCTGGCGGCGGAGCTGGGGATCTCCCGGCGGCTGGTGACGGACGCCTACGAGCAGCTCACCGGTGAGGGCTATTTCGAGACCCGCGCGGGCCACGGGACCTACGCCGCCACGCTGCCGGCGCGGGCGCCGCACGCCAGCGTCCCGGCGGCGGCGCCCCTCCGACGGCGTCGGCCCGCCATCCGCTTCGACTTCACCCCCGGGATCCCCGATCTCGCCAGCTTCCCGCGGCAAGCGTGGCGCCGCGCCGCGGACGACGCGATCTCGCTGGCGCAGGCGGCCGATCTCTCGTACGGCCCGCCGCTCGGCGACGCCCGGCTGCGCCAGGCCATCTCCGACTACCTGTACCGGTTCCGCGGGCTGGCCGCCGATCCGGCGCAGATCTGCATCACCTCCGGCACCTCGCACTCGCTGTCGCTGCTCTCGCGCCTCCTCCCCGCCACGACCCTCTTCTGCGAGGAGCCCGGGCTCACCTTCGCCCGCGACGCCTTCACCTCGGCCGGGTTCCGCTGCCGCCCGGTGCACGTCGACGACGCCGGCGCGCTCCCGTCCGGCCTGGGCGAGGTGCCCCGCGGCGCGCTCTTCTACCTGACGCCCTCGCACCAGTTTCCGACAGGCGCGCTCCTGCCGCTCAAGCGGCGGGTGAAGTTCCTGGAGCTGGCCGCGCCGGCGGAGGGGCTGGTGCTCGAGGACGACTACGACTCCGAGTTCCGCTTCCGCGGCAGCCCGGTCCCGCCGCTCGCCTCGCTCGACGCCGAGCGCGTCGTCTACCTGGGGACCTTCTCGAAGTGCCTCGCGCCCTTCGTGCGGGTCGGGTACCTCATCGCCCCGCCCCACCTCGTGGGCCCGATCGCGGACCTGGTGCGGCGCACCAACGTCCGGGGCTCCATCCCGCACGAGCGGACGCTGGCCCGCTTCATCGAGGAGGGCCACCTCGAGCGGCATGTCTTCGCCATGAAGCGGCGCTACCGCGCCCGGCTGGAGGCGATCCTCTCCTTCCTGGAGGCCCGGTATGGGGATCTGGTCCGCACCGGCGGCGGTGAGACCGGCTTTCACCTGCACGTGCGCTTCCGCGGGCGGCGCTTCGGCCCGACCTTCACCGACGTCTGCAGCGCGGAGGGGCTGCGGATCTCGACCGAGGACGAGTTCCGGGCAGCGCCGTCGAGCGAGGGCGACGCGCTGGTGCTCGGCTACGGCAACGTGACGGACGAGAAGCTCGACGAGGGCCTCGAGCTGCTGGGAGCCCTCGTCGAGCGGCATGCGGATCGTGAGGTCCGTTCGCCGTGAGCCCTCCGTCGCCGCGTCTGCGGCGATGCGCTCTGCAAGGGGAAAACAATTCGGAGACGCAGAGATAAACCTGAATAGTTTCAAAATGTTGGCTGCTGTGCCCGACAGCTGCGTGGCAGGCGCGGGGAGGCCGGGGGAGCTGTACGGGGCCATGGGCGCGCCCGTGCCGGTGCCGGCGGCGCGGGTCGTCAAGGGCGCGGCTTCGGATCGCTACGCCCGGGGACGCGCTCGGGCCAGTGGTCGTTCACCATCCAGCGGCTCGGTGAGGAGGAACTCGGCGCGGCCGCCGTCGAGCGCAGGGCGCCGGAGCCGATCGGCGCGGTGCCTCGCCGCGGCGCGGGCGTCGGGCCGCCGGACGGCCGCTCCGCACCCAGGCGACGCCGAGGTCCCCGGGCACGAACTCGGGGCCGCCGTCGTCTACCTAGGCACGCTCGGGTTGTCGCGGATGTCGGCCACCTCCGCTAGTTCCGCGTGTCAGAAATCCCGCCAGGAACACCGCTCGATGACAACCGGCCGCCGGAAAGGTGCCTGCACCTGGCCCTGCGTCGTCGTGCGCGCCGCCGGCGCTCTCAGCGAAGTCGCCCGCGCATGCCGAGCCTACGGTGCGAGTTGAGCCGACCCTGATCTCGGTCTTGCACTGGGGGCGGCTGCTCGACGGGGAGTTGTTCGCAACGTCGCGCTACGTCGAGTGGGCTGTGCACATGAAACGCACCTTCGGGTTCGATGCTTTGCGATGCCCCAGATGCGAACGGAAGATGCGCGCGCTTTCAGTCGCAGGATCGACCTGGCGCATGCCTACCGTGAGGATCCATGCACCGAATTCGTGATCTCGAGGAGCGACCGCACGAGCGGGTCCTTGTCGTCCATGGCGCGCCACACCGAGCGGCCAAGGATGACGACGTTGAGGTCCCGAACCCGCTTGAACACCACTCCGGCAAGGAGCGTCGACGCGGCGCTCTCGGGACACAAGCTGAGACCTTCGCCGCTCGCCACCAGCATGAGGATCACATCGCTGCTGGCCTCCTCGTGGGCGAGCTCGAGCGTGAGATCATGCGCCCGGAAGGCGGCGATGATGTCGTCGTGGAGGCGCGGGCCCTCCTTGCGCGGAGGCCAGAGAAAGCGCTCCTGCTTCAGGTCCGCGACCCTCAGCGTGCGCCGTGCAGCGAGGCGATGGCTCTTCGACATCACGACGCCGACGCGCTCGCGATACAGCACGCGGAAGCGGAAGAGCGGGTTGTCTTCCGGCGAATGGTAGCCGTACCCGACCGAGATCTTGCCATCGCGCAGCGCGGCGACCTGCTCCTCGCTCGGCAGCGGCCGAAGGCGTACCTCGACGCGCGGATGACGCGCGCGGAACGTCTGCACGATCCTCGGCAGCAGGAGGGTGTCAGCCAGGGCCCCGTCGAATCCGACCACGACCGTCCCGATACGGCCTTGCGCCGTCGCGCGGGCGTCCTCGACCGCGAGCGCGGCGCGAGCCAGGGTCGCGCGCGCACCTTCGAGGAAGCTCCGGCCGGCGGCGGACAGCTTCACCCCGCGTCCCGAGGGCACGAAGAGCTCGACGCCGATCTCAGCTTCGAGCTGAGCGATTTGCCGGCTCAAGGGCGACTGCGAGACGTGAAGCCGCTCGGCCGCCCTTCCGAAGTGCTCCGCTTCCGCGACGGCGATGAAGTACCGCAGGTGACGTAGCTCCATGATTCAGACCTATAGGGTCTGAAACCGTTGCGATCAATGTCCTGGTGGTCTTGAGCGCGACGGTGCAGGCTGTTCAACATGAGGCGACACGAGACGTTCGAGAAGCTGTCGCCCGGCTTTCTTGGGCCGGCTGAGCTGGCGCGCGGCTGGGCGTCGCGCGTCGACTGCTCGAGCGCCGACGCAAAGCACACGCTGGGGCTTCTGTTTCGCTGAGCCTCGCGACCGACAACCGAGAGAACCCGAACATGACCGAGAACAACCCCACCTCCAGCTCGGAACCAAAGGAGCGCGCGAGGCCCGCACCCGAGGCGAACCAGATGATGCAACGTCGCCCCGCCGGCGCGCTGCTCGTCGCCGGGGCAGTGATCTTCTTCCTCGCCGAGTTCATCGCCGCCGCGGCATGGACGGATCCTCCCTACAGCTACACGCATCACTACATCAGCAACCTGGGAGTCCGTGGCCCCCTCGAGGCTCTTGGCCAGTTCATGAAATCGCCACTCGCGTGGGTCATGAACACCGGGTTCTTTCTCTTCGGGATCATGTTCTTCATCGGTGTCGCCGCGCTCAAGGGCCTGCGAAGCTGGCGCCGCTGGGCAGCGCTCATCCTGGGAGCTCTCGTCGCGCTTGGCGGCGTCTTGCTGGCGTTCAACCCCGGTTCCGGAGAGCCGCCCGACGGCGCAGTCGACTATCACGCCCTGGGCGCCTTCGCGTCTATCGTCGGAGGCAACGTGCTCGCGATGCTCCTTGGACGCCAGCGTCAACAAGTCGGAGTCACTCCCAAAGCCGGGAGGGCCATGGTCGTCCTCGGCGTGTTCGGGCTCGCCTCGATGGTGGCCTTCCTCGTGGTCGCCAGCTCGGGGGCCAACGTCCTCATCGGCCTCGTCGAACGCTGCGCCGTCTATCCCATCATGGTCGGCTTCATCTGTGCGGGGGCGTCGATCTGGAATCACCGGACCGTTGCACGCTCGAGCGGCGAGGGCGAGACTTCCCGACCACAGATGCTGAAGCAGCAGCCAGCCTACATCAACATCATCAAGATGCGCGCCAAGGCGGTAGCGAGCGCCAAGCTGTTCTAGCTAGCCGCGGCCGGCCTACGAAGCAGCAGCTCATGCAGCTTCGCGACCTCCGCCTTCGACCACGCTCGTGCTCCGCGACCTCGACAGCGGCATGAAAACCTGTAACATATCCACAGAACAGGCGCTCTTCTGCACACGGACTGACATACGATTGGAATCCATGAACACCAACGCCGCCTATCGCTCGCTTGTCCGTCTGTCCTTCCTCATGCTCCTCGCGGTCGTCTTCTCCATCGGGTGCAAGCGGCTCAAGACCGGCGCGCGGGAGGAGTTCGGGAGAAAGCACAGCTGTCCCGAGGACCGCATCACGGTCCGCTCACGCGACGACGTGAAATGGGGCTCGATCGTGCTCGCGAAAAGACCCGCTGAGGCGCCGCCCGACGAGGTGAAGAACGACCCCGGCCGGCTGGCGAAATGGCAGAAGGACCGGGCCGAAGAGGACGCAGCGACGCGGGAGAGTCTGGACGAGCTCGACGTCTTCGAGGTGAAGGGCTGCGGCCACGAGGTGTTCATGGCCTGCGCGCACCCCGGCGGCGGTGCCGGCGAGGGGGTCGCGACCGACGAGGTCGTGTGCTGGGAGCAGCCCACCACGAAGCGCTGACGCGGTCTGGCGGTGGCCGGACTCGGCGCTCACGGACTCGGGCCGGTTCGTGAAGCAGAGGATCGCCGCAGGCCTCCCCGGACAGCTGAGCGGGGTCGTCGCGCTGAAGGCGGCGGTCAACGGCCGCTTCGTCTGCGCCGAGGACGCCGGCAACGCGCCGCTGGTCGCCAACCGCAGCTCAGCCCAGCGCTGGGAGGAGTTCGAGGTCGTCAGCAACAGCGGCGGGGCCCCGGTTCCAGCCTCACTATCGACCTCCTACGGCAAAAATCCCGGGAAATGTAGCGGTCGATAGCGGGATTCATACCAACGTCGCTCGCGCCGAGCTCGGCCACCGCCGGGGCATGCGCGAGCGCATGCCCCGGCGTATCGCTTCACGGATTGTAGTCAGGATTGTAGTCGCAGAGGCAAACTGAGTATTCACTCGCCGGGGGGGTCCACCAGGTCCCCGTATAGCTCGACTCGGTCCAGGGGACGTTCGTCCAGATGTCGCACACCTGCCGGCACACCTGCGTCGCGAGTTGCGGGTCCCAGATCGGCGCAACTTTCTTCTCGACGGCGCCGTCAGCGGGTATCTTGATCTGAGCCGAGGTATACCCAGAGATATCCCAGGCCTCGCTCAGGCGACCTCCCTTGAACTCGCACGTCGTGCCGAAGTGAACGAAGGAGCTGCAGCCAGGGTCGCGCAGGCAGGAGAGCGCGCACCCCTCGAGGTCGAGCCCGCGCTGGGTCTTCCATTTCTCTCCGGCGAGGACCTTCCCCTGGCCGACGTCGAACAGATCAGATGGAGTCTCTTCGAAATAGGCACTGCTCTCAGCGCTGAACAGGTAGGGGTAGTCGAGGTGGTTCAGCCGGTTGTGCGGGTAGTAGCCGCCACTGCAGATGATGTTTTTCGTAGGCCATTGCGACTCGCAGTCGGTATCCGTATCCGGCTCCGGATCCGGCATGCCGAACGTATGCCCGAGCTCGTGGCCGATGCTTCCGATCCTGCGCAGGTCCCCCTGCTCGGCTCCATCGATGATCCACTTGGGCATGACGGCTGCGCCGAAGCCGGCGGCCGCCCCGTTGCCGTTCACGCTCGAGATGTCGGCCTCCAGGAAGATGATGTACTTGTGGTTGGCGTCCCACCTGCAGGCGTCAGGGTACACGTCCCTGGCCGCGTTGCAGGCGTTTCCGAGCCAGTACCACTCTGCCAGGGCGCCGTGATAGTCGTTGGGGTTGGTCAGGAACCAGTTCACGTCATGATGGCTTCGAACCGTCACGACGTCGTCCGTGGTCATCGTGGCGCCGTAGTTCTGCCATGTCTGACGGTTGTGCTCGACGGCGTTCGCGACGAGAGCGGCGCGGTCACTTCGCTGCGCGTCGCTCGGCACGACGTAGAGGACACGAACACTCTTTGTGCTCGCTTGGGCACTCGCCGTGGCGGCGAGAAGCGTGGCTCCGAACATGGCGAAGGCGAATGTATTTCTCATGGTGTCTCCTTTACGAGGCGTGTGATCTCGCACGATGTGAGGGCTCGCGTGGGCAATCACGGCTGGCCGAGAGGCGAGAGCTTCCATCGTCATTGCTTGGCGCTGCCTGGCGCTGTCCAACGGTGTTCAACGCTGTTTAAATCCATTTCAGCGACGTTTCTGTCTAGCGGATCGTATTCAGCGACCGCCGTGCGCAGGTAGTTGTTGCCAGGGTAGTTCTCGGCGGCTTGCGTGTGCGAAGTGCCCCACCACCAGGCGAGGCCGGCGCTCACGAGGCCTCCGCCGGACTGCATGAAGGCGCCGCGCTCGCGGCGTCCGAGCTATCTGATCCTGTCGCATCGTGGGCGGGCGAGCACGCGAGCGGCGCCGACGCGAGGAGGGCGGCGGTGGCGAGGAAAGAGGCGAGGCGAGGGCGAGGAGGGATTGGCGGCGCGCCCCTCGGTCGGCTGCGAGGACGACGCGGCGTGCGGGTGATCGCGTCTTTCTTGATCCTTTCCGGGTGCATTTTTCTCGTCACGCTCTATCGGCGACGTGCGACGTGCGACGTCGCTGAACGGTCCACGGCGTTTCGCGGTGGTGCCAGACCCTTCCTTCGCCAGGAGGGCCGGGGGCTCACACCCGCGTGCCTACCGGGAAGTCACCGTGAGGCGGACGAAGTCTCAAAAATAGTCTGGCGAGGTGTGCCTACTCGCGGAGGAGCGAGGCGACGCTCACGTCGAGCCGGCCCCGGATCAACCTGGCCAGGCTCGCGTACTGCGACTCGGTGAGGCCGAGCTTGGCGACGAGCTCCGCGCGCGTGCCCTCGCGCAGCGCCTCGCGCGCGGCCGCAAGCCAGCGCGCCGCCGTGGCGCGCCCGACCTGGTAATGCGCGCCCAGGACGTCGATGCTCAGGCCGTCGAGCAGGTGGAGGCGAAGCAGCGCGCGTTGCTTCGGCGAGAGGCGCCCCATCGCGACGCGCACGGCCTCTTCGAACTCGGCCTTGTAGCGCGCCTCGAGGTAGGCGGCCTCCACGTCGACGGAGGCGGCGATCTCCCGCTCCTCGTCGAGCGGGGTGCTCGCCATGTCCGCCTTGCGCCGCCGCAGGTTGATCGCGGTGCGTACCGCGATCACGCGCAGGAAAGTCCGGAGCGGCGCGCGCCCCGCGTACCCGGCAATCTTCGGCGTGGCCGAGGGCGGCGCGCTGAAGAGGCCCTCGAGGACCACCTGCCGGAGGTCGTCGGCGAAGGCGGGCGACGGCTCGACGCGGGCCGCCGCGCGCGCGATCACCCCGGAGAACTCCCGCTCGAACGCGGCGTGCGCACCCGGTACCCCGAGGACGCAGGCGCACGCCAGGTAGACGTCCGCCGCGAGCGACGGAGGCGGCAGCGCGCCGCCCGCGGCCGAGCAACGCTCGCCGAGGTAGCGCGCCAGCGCGGTCGCCTCGACGGCGATGGCCGGGAAGGCCGCCTGCCCCGCCTCGAAGAGCGCCGCGATCGTCGCGCCGGGATCGGCCTCGGGCATCACCCCGCCCCCGCCGAGGCCCGCCGCGAACGCAGAGGAGAGACCGCTCGCTCGATCCACCTGCGGAGAATGGCTGATGTTGGCGCGCCGTCAAGAAGGCGTGCCGCCTGACAGTCCCGCTCCGTGTGGTAAGAGTCGGGCACCATCGAGCCGACGTCGGACTGCCCCACGGACAACCAGCTCGCAGAGTACGCCGCGTATCCGTCAGGTTTCGAGGCGATCGCGCACCACATCGACGGATGTGCGGTTTGCCGCGTCATCGTCGCTCGGCTGGCCGAGCTGGAGTTCAGTAGCGTGGCGGTGCCTCCGGGAGAATCCTTGCGTGGCGTCGCCGAGGGATCGCCGCCGGGGGAGGTCCTCCAGACCAGCGATCAGGACGACGCGACGGGCGCCCTCGGTCGCGCGCGGATCGCCACCGCAGCCCTGCGGTCGCGACCCCTGCACCCGGCGGTCGCGGCTCCGCAGGTGGACTCCACCCTCAAGCACTACGAGATCATCCGCAAGCTGGGCCAGGGTGGCATGGGCGTGGTCTACCTGGCCCGCGACACCAAGCTGGGCCGACTGGTCGCCGTCAAGGTCCTCCTCGAGTCCGACGGCCGGAGCGCCGAGCGCTTCCTCGCCGAGGCGCGGTCCACGGCGCGCTGCAAGCACGAGAACATCGTGGTGATCCACGAGGTGGACGAGGTCGACCGCGTTCCTTACATGGTGCTCGAGCACCTGGAGGGCCGCACGCTGCGCGCCTTCCTGGTCGAGCGAGGAGGGCCGCTGCCGCTGAGCCTCGCGGTCGAGCTGATGCTCCCGGTGGTGCGCGCGCTGGGCTGCGCCCACGCGCTCGGGATCGTGCACCGTGACCTCAAGCCGGAGAATGTCTTCTTGACCGAGGCGGGGCCGATCAAGGTGCTCGACTTCGGTATCGCCAAGCAGCTCGAAGCCGACGAGATCGAGCGGCTCGCGGCCCAGGGCGAGAATTCGCGCGGGCTACCGGCGTTGACGCAGGAAGGAGCGCTCGTCGGCACCGTCCCGTACATGGCGCCGGAGCAATGGCGGGCGGAGAAGGTCGATCCCAGGACGGATCTGTGGGCCGTGGGGATCATGCTCTTCGAGCTCTGCACCGGGACGCACCCGCTCGCGCCGTTCGCGGTGGGGCAACTCGGGCAGGTTCGGCGTCTCGACGTGCCCATGCCGCGCGCAAGCGACACGCGTCCCGACCTGGGCGCGCTGGGCGACGTGATCGATCGCTGCCTGAAGAAGCGCCCGGACGAGCGCTTCGGCGGAACCGAGGAGCTCATCGCGGCGCTCGAGCCCTTGCTGCCGGGCGCGAAGGCGCCGGCGCTCCGCGAGGACGAGAGCCCCTTTGCCGGGCTGGGCGCGTTCCAGGAGGTGGACGCCGGGCGCTTCTTTGGGCGCGATCACGACGTCGCCGCGCTCGTCGGACGTCTTCGCAGCCAGCCGCTCGTGATGGTTGCCGGGCCGTCCGGCGCGGGAAAATCGTCGTTCGTGCGCGCGGGCGTGATCCCGGCGCTGAAGCGCTCGGGCGAGCCCTGGGAGGCGTTCACGCGCAGGCCGGGGCGAAGGCCGCTCCACGCGCTCGCCGACCTGCTCGCGCAGATCGCGGCCACGCCGGTGACGACGGGAGCTCCACCCGACGCGTCGAGCTCGCACGCCTTCTCCTCGGCGAGCGATCCCGATGCGCTCATCGCGGCCCTGCGCGCCCAGCCCGGCCTCCTGGGCGCCCGGCTGCGCGCGCGTTGCCGCAGCCAGAGCGCCGAGCACAAGATTCTCGTCTTCGTCGATCAGCTCGAGGAGCTTTACACGCAGGGCATCGATCCGGCGGAGCGGGCCGCGTTCGTCGCGTGCCTGGAGGGCGTCGCCGACGACGCGTTGTCCCCGCTCCGCGTCGTGCTCTGCATGCGCTCGGACTTCCTCGACCGGCTGGCCGAAGATCGCCGGCTCATGACCGAGGTGACCCGCGGGCTCTGGTTCCTGCCGCCCCTCGACCCGAACGGCCTCGTGGCGGCGCTGATGCGGCCGGTCGAGGCTCTCGGCTATCGCTTCGAGACCGCCGAGATGACGCTAGCGATGCTCCGCGCCCTGGAGAGCGCGGCGAGCCCCCTGCCGCTCTTGCAGTTCACCGCGACCAAGCTGTGGGAGGCGCGCGATCGTGGGCGCCGGCTCCTGACGCAAGAGAGCTACGAGAAGCTCGGGGGTGTCGCAGGGGCGCTCTCCACCCATGCCGACGCGGTGCTCGCAGGTCTCTCGGGGATCGAGCAGAGCCTCTGCCGGGCGATCTTCCTCCGGCTGGTCTCACCCGAGCGGACGCGCGCCGTGGTGAGCTTGCCCGACCTGCGAGAGCTCGACGAACAGTTGGACGCCGTGGACCGGGTAGTCTTCCGCCTCTGCGAGGCGCGGCTGCTCTTGATCGAGACCGCCGAAGAGCGCGCGTTCCCGACGGTGGAGCTCGTGCACGAGTCGCTGATCGAGAGCTGGCCCAAGCTCGGGCGATGGCTGGACGACAACCAGGAGGCGGCGGAGTTCCTCGCGCGGGTGCGCCCCGCGGCCAAGCAATGGGAAGAGAGCGGCTGCGCCGACGGCCTGCTCTGGCGAGGCGAGGCGGCGGAGGAAGCCCGGCGCTGGCAGAAGCGGCAGGGCCCGGCGGCGGGCGCGCAGCAGGGCGCGCGGGAGGCGCGCTACCTCGCGGCGGTGGTGGCGCTGGGGGAGCGGGAACGACGGAGGAGGAGGCAGGTCGTCGCGGTGCTGTTCGGTGCCCTGAGCCTGGTCGTGCTCCTGGTCTCCGCTCTGGCGGTCCAATCGAAGCGGGCGGCGGAGAGGGCCGAGGCGGAGAGGGCCGAGGCAGAGCGCAGCGCCGCGAGCGCCCGGAATGCCACGCGGATGGCCGCGGCCCGCGAGTGCCAGGGAGACCCCACCACGATGTTCGCGCTACTCCGCGAGATCGAGCCGGGCCCGGCGCCGCCGGGATGGGGCGAGCTTGCGCGGTGGGCACGGGGTGCAGGCGTCGCCACGATGGTGCTCCTCCACGAGGATCTGGCCTGGTCTGCCGCATTCAGCCCCGACGGCCAGCGCATCGTCTCCGCTTCGTGGGACAAGACGGTGCGCGTGTGGAACAGTGACGGCTCGGGACTGCCCCTCGTGCTCCGTGGTCATGAGGACCACGTCTATGCGGCGGCGTTCAGCCCCGACGGCCAGCACATCGTCTCCGCGGCGGCAGATAAGACAGTGCGCGTGTGGAACGCTGACGGCTCGGGACTGCCCCTCGTGCTCCGTGGTCACGACGCTGTCGTCTATGCAGCAGCGTTTAGCCCTGACGGCCAGCGCATCGCCTCTGCGTCGTGGGACAAGACGGTGCGCGTGTGGAACAGTGACGGCTCGGGACTGCCCCTCGTGCTCCGTGGTCACGACGACCGCGTCTATGCGGCGGCATTCAGCCCCGACGGTCAGCGCATCGTCTCGGCGTCGATGGACAAGACAGTGCGCGTGTGGAACGCCGACGGTTCGGGCCAGCCCCTCGTGCTCCGTGGTCACGACGATTTCGTCCATACGGCAGCGTGGAGCCCCGACGGCCGACGCATCGTCTCCGGGTCCGAAGACAGGACGATGCGCGTGTGGAACGCCGACGGCTCGGGCCAGCCCCTCGTGCTCCGTGGTCACGACGGTAGCGTCTATGGGGCGGCGTTTAGCCCCGACGGCCAGCGCATCGTCTCCGCGTCTTTTGACAAGACGGCGCGCGTGTGGAACGCCGACGGCTCGGGCCAGCCCCTCGTGTTCCGTGGTCACGCAGACCGCGTCCCTACGGCGGCGTGGAGCCCCGACGGCCAGCGTATCGTCTCCGCGTCCGAAGACAGGACGGTGCGCGTGTGGAACGCCGACGGCTCGGTCCGGCCCCTCGTGCTCCGTGGTCACAGCGACTGCGTCAACGCGGCGGCGTTCAGCCTCGATGGCCAGCGCATCGTCTCCGCCGCTTCTGACAGGACGGTGCGCGTGCGGAAGGCGGACGGCTTGGGCCAGCCCCTCGTGCTCCGTGGTTGCGACCATATCGTTTTTGGGGCGGCGTTCAGCCCCGACGGCCGGCGCATCGCCTCCGCGTCGTGGGACGGGACGGTGCGCGTGTGGAACGCCGACGGCTCGGGCCAGCCCCTTGTGCTCCGTGGCCATGACGGTGGCGTCAATACAGCGGCGTGGAGCCCTGACGGCCAGCGCATCGTCTCCGCGTCGCAGGACAAGACGGTGCGCGTGTGGAACGCCGATGGCTCGGGCCAGCCCCTCGTGCTCCGTGGTCACGACGCTGTCGTCTATGGGGCGGCGTGGAGCCCCGATGGCGGGCGCGTCGTCTCCGCGTCGAAAGACAAGACGGTGCGCGTGTGGAACGCCGATGGCTCGGGCCAGCCCCTCGTGCTCGGTGGTCACGACGGTGACGTCCATACAGCAGCGTGGAGCCCCGATGGCCAGCGCATCGTCTCCGCGTCCGAGGACAGGACGGTGCGCGTGTGGAAGGCCGACGGCTCGGGCCAGCCCCTCGTGCTCCTTGGACACGACGACCCCGTCTACGCGGCGGCGTTTAGCCCAGACGGCCAGCGCATCGTTTCCGCGTCGCAGGACAAGACTGTGCGCGTGTGGAAGGCCGACGGCACGGGACAACCCCTCGTGCTGCTTGGGCACGACGATGCCGTCAACACGGCGGTGTGGAGCCCCGATGGAAGGCGCATCGTCACGGCCTCGGACGACAAGACGGTGATCGTGTGGAGCGACCTCGAGCCGCTCTCGGGCGCCGACGACCCGAAGCTGTGGACCGCGACCAACTACTGCATGCCGCTCGACATCCGCCAGCGCCTGCTCGGCTTCCCGGAGGATCAGTCCCGCGCCGACCACGAGCGCTGCCAGCGTCGTGTCCGTGAGGTCCAGACGCAAGCCGCCGCGCCCGGGCGCTGATGGTCCGTGACCACCGACGTCGACCTCATCGATCTCGACGTGGAAGAACTCCTTCCTCTCAATGATCAGGTTGACCCGCCGGTAGTGGAGCTCACGGTGAAGAGCGTTCTCCAAAGCGGGGGGATCCTCGGACCAGATCATGGCGTGGACATCCAGCTCGAACGGCACCGAAGCGTCGCCCAGCTCGGCTCTATTCAATGTGCTGACGGATCCCGCTCACGCGTCGGCGTCAATGCTCTTGGGCTTGGCGCCGGCGGCCAGCATCTCCTCGCGCATGCGCTTGTACCTGTAGCTGGCTAGCTTGAGGCTGAGCGCCGGAGACAGGCGATCGAGGTACCAGAATGCCTTCCACCATTTGGGCAGGACGATGATCGCCTCGTTGCGGGCGACGGCGTCGAGCGTGCGGCGCGCGAGCTCTTCGGGGGGAATTGGGCGCAGGCGCTCCGACATGCGCATGATGGCCTCTTTGGAGACGTTCTCCACGTTGATACGGCCGTACACACCGCCGGTGAGGATGGGTGTGCGGATGGTGCCGGGGCACAGGACGGAGGCGCGGACGCCGTAGCGCTCTGCCTCCACGCGGAGGGCCTTGGTGACGGCGACGACGGCGTGCTTGGTGGCGGTGTAGGCGCCCTCGTTAAAGCCCGCGACGAGGCCTGCGACGGAGGCTGTATTCAAAATGTGTCCTGAACCCTGCTTCACCATGATCGGGTAGACTGCCTGGATGCCGTAAACGACGCCGCGCAGGTTGACGTCGATGACGTCGTCCCAGTCCTCTTGCACGTGACTGGCCATCTCGCCCCCGACGACGATGCCGGCGTTGTTGAACAGGTAGTCGATGCGGCCTGAGCGCTGCAGCGTGTCTTTTGCGATGGCCTTGAAGGCCGGCAGGCTGCGCACGTCGAGCTCGGCGGCGGTCGCGCGACCTCCGCGGTCGGTGATGCCTTTGGCGACCTCCGCGGCGACGCTGTGCTGGCGATCCGCCAGCACGACCTCGCACCCTCGATGGGCGAGCTCTTCACCGAGCGCGCGGCCGATGCCGGAGGCGCCTCCGGTGACGATTGCGACCTTGTTTTGAAGCGTTTTCTGGTTGGTGCGCATCGGGCGCGGACGCTATCACGTTCACGCGCCGCGCACGATATGCCCTTCGAGATCGATGTGTAGACAGCAGCGCCGCGACGACTTGGCCCAGCGACCTCGAAGGCGTGCAAACCAGCCAGACAGCGCGCAAGTATTCGGAATTACACGGTTCGTATCCCACTGCGTCGGGCGCTGATCCTCCGGAGAAGCGAGTGCCACAACATGCACGATATCATGCAGTTGCGCGCGGTCTGGCATGGCACGAGCTCGTGCCGCGCCGCCCTGCGGCGAGGTGCTCAAAGCGGCTCGGCGCGCTCCGCGGCGGCGCGGCCGCGAAGGTTGATGCGTACCTCGACGGAGTTCGGGGCTATGGCCGTGCATCTGGTGGAGCTCGGCCATGTCGCCCTGAGGGCAGAGCGGCCGTCGCCGTTCACCGCCCACCTGGTCGAGCTCGGGTCCGTCGCAGCGAGTTCCTCGAGCGTGGGCTCGGCGTCGCGGCCTGCGGAGCGGCCGCGCGTGCCGAGGTGGACGCTGACGATCGCGCGAGCGTGCTGGCGTCGTACATGGCGCTGGAGCAGATAGCCGGGCCGCGATGTCGAGGTGTGCCGCGGCCGGGTGCGCACCTTCCGGCGGACCGGAGGGGGCGGTTGATGAGAGATGGGCTGCCTGATGAGAAGAGCGTGTTCTCCCGGGTGCGGCGCGGTGGCCGTCTCCTTTAGCTCGGATCCCCTGGATTGGGTGTGGGTCGGCATGGTCGTGCTCGTGCTCGTCGGCACGGGCGCCGCGCTCGTCCGCGGCTTCCGGCGCCGTCGCTGAGGTCGTAGGCCGGCTGTAGCCTGTAAGGGGGCGCCGCTCGCCGGGGGCGCAACTCGCCGGGGGTGGCGCGAGGCGGAGGAGCGGGCGCGGGGTCGAGGTGGACTCCGGCGAGCTTGCGCGTCGCCGCGGGGTTCGACCCCGCGCTGCTGGCGGAGGTGGTTCGCGCCCTCGGCGGAGCGGGGCGATGATTCCCGCGGGCGTGCAGGTGTTCGTCGCGCTGGACAGGCGGAGTCGCAGCGCGGGCGCTACAGGTTCCGATCCTCGTACGCCACCAGCTCCGACACCTGGCGCGCCTGCTCGGCGGTGAGCGGCCCCTTCTCCATGGCCCGCGCGTTCTCCACGGCCTGGGCGGCGCTCTTGAAGCCGGGGATAGGGATGGTGTTCGGGCTCCTGGCCCAGATCCACGCCAGCGCGCCCTGGACCAGGGTCCGGCCGTTGCTGGTCAGGATCTCGCGGGCGGCCTCGAGGCGACGGGCGTAGTTGGGGTTCACCTTGCCGTCCTTGAACCAGCTGATCCACTCGAAGTTGCTGGTCCGCACGTCGCCGCGAGGCAAGGTCTCGCCCTTCGTGTACCTGCCCGAGAGCATGCCCATCGCCAGCGGGCTCCGGCAGAGGAGCGCCAGCCCATTGCCCTCGCCATAGGCGATCAGCCGGTCGTTCCCCTCGAACACGTTGAGGAGGATCTGGGCCGCGCCGCAGCGCGGACCGCGGGCAAAGGCCTCGACCGACGCCTTCACGTCGGTGCTCCAGCCGTAGGTGCGGATCTTCCCCTCCTCCACGAGCTGCTCGAGCACCTCCACCACCTCACCGGCCTTCTCCGGCGGGTGCTCCCAGATGTGGAGCTGGTAGAGGTCGATCCGATCGGTCCCCAGCCGCCGCAGACTCCCCTCCACGGCGCGCCGGATGTACGCCGGGCTGGCGTCGGTCCTGCCCAGGTTGGCGTGCTTCTCCTCGTCGAAGACATGGCCGAACTTGGTGGCCAGCGTGACGCGATTGCGGATCCCCTGGATGGCCTTACCGACCAGGACCTCGCTGTGCCCCGACCCGTACACGTCGGCGGTATCGAGCAGCGTGACGCCGGCGTCGATGCCGGCGCGGACGGCCCGGATGGACTCCGCATCGTCGGTGCCGTGCCACTCCCAGCTCGCGCCCGGATCGTTCCACTTCCCCGCGATGGCCCAGCACCCCAGGCCCAGTGCGCTCGTCTCGATGCCCGCTCTCTCCCATCGTCGCTTCATGGCGTCCTCCTCGTGGACCCGATGTCCGAGGCCAGGTATGAGGTCGCAGGCGCGCGGGGACGAGGACCGCCGCTGCGGCTCCGGCGTGGACCACCGGGACAGCGACGGTCGGGGGCGGCCGCCGCGGGCCACGCCCCCTGGATGGGCCCGTGAGCCGGCTCGCTGGAGACGCGCGCGCGGGGAAGCGCGCCCGTCACCGCCCCCGCGCTCACGGGACGAAGGCGATGTCGTCGACGAACATGTCGAACACGGTCGACTTGGCGGTATGGAACTCCACCGAGTAGGCGTGCGCGGCGTCGAACGCGGGGGGCGCCGGCACGCCCCAGCCGTCCGTGCTGAGGATGGAGAACATCACCGTGTACTGCGCCCACTCGGTCGTGAGGTCGAGTCCCTCGCCGAAGTGGTCGCCGCAGCCCGAGCCCTCGCACACGCCGCCCTCGCGATCCGTGTTGCGGTCGGGGAAGTTCACGTAGATGTGCGTCGGCGCCGCCGCCCTGGCCCAGAAGGTCAGGCCCGCGTAGGCGGAAGCGTCGTAGCTCAACTTCGCTCCTCCCGGGGCGAGGTTCAGGTCGAACCCCATCCCGGCCCCCCTGGTGGTGAAGCCGCTGCCCGCGACGTGGGCGGCGTGCTCGCTCGCGTGCCCGGGCGAGGCGGGCACGAACGGGCGGCCGGGCAGAGGCGTCTGCGTGCCGCTCCGGGTGCCGTCATTGTACGTGTACCAGCTCCCGACGCGGCCCTCACACGTGAGGATCGCGCTGTCGCCGTCCTCCAGGTCGTCCAGGAGCGCCGTGCAGGGAGGCGGCTCGGCCCCGGCGTCCGAGGCGCCGGCGCCCCCGGCACCGCCGCCAGCGCCCCCGGCACCGCCGCCGGCGCCCCCGGCACCGCCGCCCCCGAGGCCGAACGGATCGGGGTCGTACTCGCCGGGCGAGATGCCGAAGACGAGACCACATCCGCTCGCAAGCGTCGACGCGCAGAGGCCGACGACCAGCACCTGGAGACGCATCAGAAGCTGCCTCGCACGAGCGCGCCGCCCACCGTGGGAGCCAGCCCGATCGACGCGCCCTTCGTCGGGCTCTTCGCGGTGAGCCACAGCACGCCACCGCCGGCGATGGCCGCGAGGCCGACGCCGAAGACCACCGTCGCGACGTTCGCGCGCGCCACGGCGCTGTCGCGGATGTCCATGCCGCGGCTGTCGCAGCGGTCGCCGTTGCAGAACGCGCTCGACTCGTCGAACGTCGACTTCGCCGCGAAGGCGAGCGCCGTCCCGACGCCCACGGCCGCGACCCCCGCGCCGCCCGTGATGAGCGCGAGCGTGCGGCGCTGCGTGCCCGCGCCGCCCGCGTCCCTCGACGCGGGGTCGTCCTCCAGCGGGCCCACGACGAGGGTCGACGTCGCGCCGCCCGGCCCGACCTCGACCCGCGCCGTCCACGTTCGCTTGCCCGGCGCGCTCGCCTCGACGACATGCGTCCCCGCGTCGACCGGCATGGGCACGCCCCACTGGCCGGCACCGACCGGCGTGCCGTCGCGCTTCACCTCGAGGCCCGGCGCGCTCGCGGCCCCGACGACCACCGTGAGACGGGAGACCTTCGGCAGGACGGCCGCCGCGCGCTCGCGCGCCTTCGCCTCCTTCGCCCGGTCGCCGCTCGCGTGCACCCGGGCGGCGACCTCGAGGAAGTGCGCCCACGCGGAGGCC
This sequence comes from Sorangium sp. So ce406, assembly GCF_051474675.1. Lineage (NCBI taxonomy): Bacteria > Pseudomonadati > Myxococcota > Polyangiales > Polyangiaceae > Sorangium > Sorangium sp. So ce406. Next base: position 7,649,227 of record NZ_CP150340.1, read on the forward strand.
ATCTTGCCGATGCGCTCGTAGCAATCGGCGAGGAAGTAGCGGGTGTTGCTGCTGTCGTAGAGGCGAAGGCTCTCTTCGTACTTGGGGCAGGCGCGCGCCGGCTGGCCAGCATCGACGAGCGCCCCCGCCTCCCTGAACAGCGCCACGGCGCCCGCCTTGTCCTCGGCCCTCGCCGCGCTTGCTCCCGCGATCGCCGCCGTCAGGCCGGCGCCGATCGCGCAGAGACGCGCCATCCACCCGCGTCCGCGCTGGACTCGGCTCCTCCTGTGCAGCGGCGTCATCGTCTCTGCGAGGGTATCAGAAGACATCGCGATCGAAGGGGTCGGCGCTAGCGGGCCGCTTCACGGGCGGCGCGCTGCGCCTGGGGGGAGCCGACCCGGTCGGCTTCGCGGGCGCCGGCGCCGCCGTGGCCGTGGCGCGCGCCTCCGGCGGCGGCGCCTCCGGCGGCGGCGCCTCGGCCGACGCGCTCGCAGCGGCGCTCGGCGGCGGCACGGCGCTCGCGGAAGGCTCGACGGCCACGGGCGGCGCGGCGCTCGGCTGGGCGGCGCGAGGCTCCGCGGCGGCGCCCTGAGGGCCGTCTGCCGGCGCGGCCTCACGCTCGACGTGGTGCGGCGCTCGGGGCGACAGGCGCCAGAGGAACAGGCCGCCGGTCATGACCAGCAGGCCGATCCCGAGCGCGACGGGGAGGGTGTGCCTCCGCGCCGCTGGCTTGCGGTGCGTCGTGCCGACCGGCGCGATCGTGAGCGCTCCCCCGTCCAGGGGGTGAGCCGCCGGGGACGTGGACGCCCCCGCCGCCGAGGCCGCGAGGGGCGCGTGCAGGGCCGGGACCGGGAGCGTCTCGCGCAGGACGCCGAAGAGGCGCTCGGCGGCCGCCCGCATGTGCGGCGGAGCGAAGGGCACGAGCGCGAGCGCGAGCTCCGCGATGGTCGGGAAGCGGCGATCGCGATCGCGCGCGAGCGCCACGAGGATCACCTGCTCCAGGGGCTCCGGGATGTCGGGGCGCAGCGCGCGCGGCCGCTGCGGCTCCCCCTGCGTGACCAGGTAGACGAGCTGCGCGAGCTCCAGCGCGACGAACGGTGTCCGCCCCGTGAGCAGCTGGAAGAGCACGACGCCCAGCGAATAGATGTCGGCGCGGCCGTCGACGTCGCTCGCGGAGCGGAGCTGCTCGGGCGACATGTAGAGAGGCGAGCCCAGCACGCCCCCGACCCGCGTGAGCGCGTGGTCCTCTGCGTGCGTCATCTTCGAGATACCGAAGTCGAGCACCTTGACGCACGGCGAGCCGTCCGCGTTGCGCGTGAGGAACAGATTGCTCGGCTTCACGTCCCGGTGGACGATGCCTTGCGCGTGCGCCTCGGCGAGCGCCTCGCACACCTGGAGCACGAGCTCGATAGCCACGGGCACCGGGAGGGGTCCGCTCTCCGCGAGCACGGCGGCGAGGTCCTTCCCCTCGAGGTGGTCCATCACCATGTACGGCGCGCCGTTCTCCAGCGTGCCGACGTCGGCGACACGCACGACGTGCCGGCTGCGAATGCGCACCGCGGCGCGCCCCTCCCTCAGAAAGCGCTGGAGGATGTCTGCGTCCTGCACGTACTTCGGCAGGAGCACCTTGATCGCGACGCGATCGTCGAGCGCGAGGTGGCGCGCGGCGACGACGAGCCCCATGGCGCCCCGTCCGAGGACGTTCTCCACGCGGTACTTGCCGAGGAGGATGTCTCCGGGGGCAATCGGGTACTCGTCGGTGGTGGACGCGATGGACATGGCCCTGGCACGGTTGCGGAGAGGCCTCCAATATGCCACGGTCAGAAGTTTTTGCAATTCCACCGCATCGGCCTCTCGACCGATGCGGTGGGGGCGTCTCGTCCACCGCATCGGCCTCTCGACCGGTGCGGTGGGGCCGTCTCGTTGGCTGCGCTCAGGTCCAGTTGCAGAACTCGAGCGAGTCGAAGTCGGAGGTGGCCTGGACTTCCACCTCCGAGCAGTCGACCGGCTCGAACGTGTCGAATCCCTCCCCCGCGGGGACGCACTGGCCGCAGCCGAACCCTTCCGGGAATGCATCGGACCAGTCGGGGCCCTGGCTGGCGGGGTCGCGCCAGATGATCGCGTGTTGCGGGCTCGCGCCGAGGATGGCTGCCTCGACGACGTCCTCGTCGAGCTCGCCTTCGGGCACCTCGGTGCCCGGCTCGAGGAGCATGACGACGCCGACGCCGACGCCGTAGCTGTTGATCGCCTCGCCGGGCGGCTCGGCCCCGAAGCTGACGGTGAACTGCGCGCCGGAGACGCTCCCCTCACCGAAATTGAACGCGTAGTCGGGGCTGCTCGAGCTCACCACCCAGGCGACGATCACCTCGGCGTCCTCCGGCACGGCGTCTCCGGAGATCGGTCCCGTGACCGCGAATCCCTCGGTCCCGGCGCCGCTGCCGCCGTCACCCGCGCTGCCGCCGTCACCCGCGCTGCCTCCGTCACCCGCGCTGCCTCCGTCACCCGCGCTGCCTCCGTCACCGGCGCTGCCGCCGTCACCCGCGCTGCCTCCGTCGCCGGCGCTGCCGCCCGTACCGCTGCTGCTGCTCGTGCTGTCGCCGCCCTGCGGGTCGTCATCCGAGCACGCGGGCAAGGCCAACATCACGCCCATCAATCCTGCAAACAACCATCGTGTTGTGTTCATGGCCGTCATGAACCACGACTCGCCCCGACGCGCAAAGCGGATCTCGCTCGCTCGAGACGCGGGATTTTTGCTCGCTCCCCTGATGCGAAGTCAAGCTCACGCCACGAAACGAACTCATCTTGGGAAAATTCACAGGGAGGCGGGGAGACGGGGAGATAAATCTTCACATCCTCCCCGCCTCCCCGTTCAATTTCTCCCCTGAAAAGCGCTGCAACAAGGAGATTCCTTGGCTCCACGGCACCAGCGCCCGCGATGCCCGGGCTCACCCTCCGTCGGACAGCGCCGCCGCCATCGTCGCGTCGAGCCCGGCGGTATGCCCCTCGGCGAGGCGCGCCTCGTGCGCGGCGTCGCCCAGGGCGGAGCGCGCTGCCTCGACGCAGGCGGCGAGCGCCGGCCGCTCGATGGGCGGCACCGGCGTGCCGATGGCCTCGCGCAGCGCCGCCGCGCCGCCGAGCAGGCGGGCGCCGCGCGACGCCCTCCCCGCCCCCACCGCCGCGCGCGCGAGCGCCTCGAGGACGCTCGCGGAGCGCCAGAGATCGCCGAGCTCCCGGTGCAGCCGGAGGCTCGCCCGCAGGCGCCGCCCGGCCACGGCGAGGTCGCCGCGCTCGATCGCGATGAGGCCCTGGATGTTGCTCGTCCAGGCGATCCCCTCCTTGAACTTCACCTGCTGCGACAGCCCCTCGCTCTCCTCGCAGAGGCGGGCGGCCTCGCCGAGCTCCCCCCGGTAGAACGCCGCGCAGCCCAGGTTGAGCAGCGCCGTCGCCGTGCCCTCGCGATCGCCCGCGCGGCGGAGCTCCGCGAGCGCGAGCCGGCAGGCGCTCTCCGCGCGGGCGACGTCGCCCGAGAGCCACGCCGCGAAGCCCGTGTAGCCGAGCGCGTGCGCGGCCTCCAGCGTGTCGCCGCGGCGCGTGGCCAGCGCGAGGCTCTCGCCGTGCAGCGACAGCGCGCGCTCGTAGTCGCCCTGCTCGCGCGCGACGCTGCCGAGGATCTGGATCACCGAGGCGAGCCCGCGCTCGTCGCCGAGCCCGCGGTAGAGCGCCGCGCCCCGCTCGAGCAGCGCGCGCGCCTCGCGGTAGTCGCACTGGAGCAGCGCGAGCTTGCCGGCCCCCCGGAGCGCCGCGGCCACGTGCTCGGGCGCGACGCCGGCCGCCCCCGCGAGCGCCCGGCCGAGCCAGGCGCGGCCCTCCTGGTAGTGGCCGTGGATGTACCAGAACCACGCCAGCGCGGCGGCGAGGCGGACCGCGGCGGCCGCGTCGCCGCCTGCCTCGCCCTCGCCCCGGAGCGCGAGCTCGAGGGCGAGGCGCAGGTTGTCGTGCTCCAGATCGAGCGCCGCGAGCCACGCGGCCTGCTCGGGCCCGCGGAGCGCCTCGGCCGCGCGCTCGGCGAGCTCCAGCGAGAGCTCCACGAAGCGGCGGTTGCACGCGGCGGCGGCGCCCTCCTCCTCGAGCCGCTCGAGGCCGTACTCGCGCAGGATCGCGAGCATCTGGAACCGGGGCTCGTCGCCCGCGACCGGGAGCAGCAGGCTCTTGTCGACCAGCGACTCGAGGATCCCGAGCGTGTCGAGCGCCGGATCGCGGAAGGCGCACATCCGGTCCCCGGTGGCCAGCGAGAAGCCGCCCGGGAACACCGCGAGCGTGCGGAACGCGAGCTGCTCCTCGGGCTCGAGCAGGCCGTAGCTCCAGTCGATGGCGGCGCGCATGGTCTGCTGGCGCTCGGGCAGGTCGCGCGCGCCGCCCGTGAGCAGGCGGAACGAGCCCGCGGTCGCGCCGCCGCCGCGCCCGGCGGCCCCGCGGTCGCGGAGGCGCGCGAGCAGCGCCGCGGGCGTGAGGACGCGCAGGCGCGACGCGGCGAGCTCGATGGCGAGCGGCAGGCCGTCGAGGCGCGCGCAGATCTCCACGACCTCGGCGACGTTGCCGGGGCCGAGCTGGAAGCCGGGCTTGATCACCGACGCCCGGCGGCAGAACAGGCTCACCGCCGAGCTCGCCAGCGCGGCGTCGACCGTGACCTCGCGCGGCTCCGGCAGCTCCAGCGGCGGCACGACGAAGCGCCGCTCGCCCGAGAGGTTCAGGGCGGCGCGGCTCGTCACGAGCAGCGAGAGGCGCGGGCAGCTCGCGGCGAGGTGCGCGACCACCGGCGCCGCGGCCGTCAGGTGCTCGAGGTTGTCGAGCACCAGCAGGAAACGGCGGTCGCGGAGGAACTGGGCCACGCGCTCCAGGTCCGGCCGCGCGCCGCCCTCGCCGAGGCAGAGCGCCTGCGCGATCGCGGAGGGCACGAGCGCCGGGTCGCGCAGCGACGCGAGCGGGACGAAGCAGACGCCGCCGGTGAACACGGGGACGAGGTCCTCGGCGACCTGGAGCGCGAGCCGGGTCTTCCCGGTGCCGCCGACGCCGGTGAGCGTGAGCAGGCCGGCGCTCGGATCGAGCACGAGCGAGGCGATCTCGGCGCGCTCGCGGGCGCGGCCCACGAACCCCGTGCGCTGGACCGGGAGGTTGTGGCGCGGCCGCTCGGGCTCCGGCGACGCGTTCGCGCCGAGCGGCGGCGACGCGTGCAGGCCGGGCGGCGGCGACGTGTGCAGGCCGGGCGGCGGCGGCGCGGCGGGCTCCGCCGGGCCGCCGCCGGGATCGCGCCCGGCGGCGCCGGCGGCCGCGGAGGCGGCCTGCGCGAGGCGCTGCGAGGGGGCCTCGACCGTGCCGGCGACCTCCATGGTCTCGGTGCTGAGCATGTCCAACGGCGCGCCGCCCGCGGTCGACCCGGGCCCCTCGGCGCCGGCCAGCTCGGCGGGCGCGCAGTACCCCTCGAGCGCGGCGCGCAGGGCGAGGCTCTGCTCGCGCACCGAGGGGAAGCGCAGGGCCGGATCGCGGTCGCACGACCGCAGGAACCACGCGTCGAACGCGGGCGGGAGCCACCGCCAGCGCGTCGACGGCGCGTAGAGCCGCATGACCAGGAGCGCCGCCATCAGCTCGGCCATGCTGTTCGCGGTCCAGTAGATGTCGCCGGTCAGCAGGCGCACGGCGATGAGGCCGATCGCCCACACGTCCGCCGCCGGGCCGATCTGGCCCGCGCGCCCGCGCGCCTGCTCGGGCGCCATGTAGATGGGCGTGCCGACGGCCGTGCCGGTGGCGGTGATGCCGCCCGAGGCGCCGAGCGCGCCGGGGTCGAGCTCCTTGACCAGCCCGAGGTCGAGGATCTTCACGCGCTCCCGCCCGTCGTCGCCTGTCGCGAGGAAGAGGTTCGCGGGCTTCAGATCGCGGTGGAAGAGGCTCCGCGCGTGGGCGACCTCGAGCGCGTCGGCGACCTCGCCGAGCCAGCGCAGCACCTCGCCGGGCGAGCGCTTGCCCTCGGTGGCGACGAGGTGCTCGAGGTCGTTGCCCCGGAGCAGCTCCATCACCAGGAACGGCGCGTCGTCGACCTCGGGGGCGACGCCGGCGTCGACCATGCGCACGAACCCGGGCGCGTCGAGGAGCCTCATCGCCCGGATCTCGCGCTCGAAGCGGGCCTGCGCCGGCCCCCCCCGGTGCACCCGGAGCAGGACCTTCACGGCGACCTGGCCGCCGCCCTCGAGGTCGTCGGCCCTGTAGACCACGCCCGACCCCCCGCGGCCGATCTCGCTCAGGAGACGGTAACGGCCGCCGAGGACGATCGGGCGCTCTTGGTGCAGCATGGGACGATCGCGGTCGGGACCACCTCGTGAAGGCCGCGGCCGGCGCAGCTTACCACAGGGCGCCCGCGCGCCGAGCTCAGCCGCCGCCGTTCTATGCTGTCGTGTCGGCGGGAGGAGAGAACATGTCCATGGCGCTGAACGGCAAGGTCGCGCTGGTGGTGGGCGGCAGCTCGGGGATCGGGCGAGGCGCGGCGCTCGCGCTCGCGGCGGCGGGCGCGGGTGGTCGTCGCGGGCACGCCGCTCATCGACAACGCGATGAAGAACTACCCGGGGCTGATAGAGCCGTACATCGCCGACATCCCGGCGGGTCGCCCGGCCCGGGTCGACGAGGTAGCGCGGGTGATCGTCTGGCTCTGCTCCGACGACGCGTCGTTCGTGAACGGGCACTCCCTGGCGGTCGATGGGGGGCAGACATCGAAGTAGGCCGGACCTAGTTCCGCCCGCCAGAAGTCCGGCCAGCGATCTGAGGAGAGATTTCAACGCAAAGGCGCAAAGGCGCAAAAAAGAACAGATTTTGTGCAGTTTTGCGCCTTTGCGCCTTTGCGTTGAACTCTTTCTCCCCTCGCGACACCGGTCCCCGGCAGGATCTCTGACCCGAGGTACTAGTCCAAGCTCTCCTCGATTCTCCCCACGCTCCGCTCGATGAGCTGCTCCTGCTCGCGCTGGCTCCGGAGCACCTCCTCGGACGCCGCCCTGGCTTTTTGTTCCTCCTGGGTGGCCTTGAGCTCGGCCTGTCGCGCCTCCGCCTCGGACCTCCGCGCCTCATCCCGCGCGGCCTGTGCCTGGCCGGCCGCCACGCGGGCCCTCTCGGCCTCGGCCTCCGCGCGGTCCCGGACCTCCTCGGCTTCCTGCTGCAGCTGCTCGGCCCGCCTCCGCTGCGCATCGCTCTCCTGCCGCGCGGCCTCGCTCTCCTGCCGCGCCCTCTCGGCCGCGCTCCGGGCAGCCTCCGCGCTCGCGAGCGTGTCCTTCAGCGTGTGCTCGGTGCTCTGGATCTCGCGGAACTGCGCCGTGATGACCCGGTTCTGACGGGTCACCGTCACGATCCCCGCCCCCGCCGCGACGATCAGGAGCGACAGCGACGCGATGATCCCGGACACGAGGCGGCGCCTCCCGCGTTGCTGCTGATCGGCGAACCGGAGCACCTCCTCCAGATAGAGCCGCTCCCGCTCGGGCAGCTCCCCCTGGTAGCGCTTGCGAAACAGGCGCGCGTCGTCGGCGACCTTGCCACGCCAGAGCGTGTCCGCGGCGCGATCACTCGACTCCCAGAGCCTCGCCGCCGCGCGCAGGCGGTCCAGGAACACCGCGTCCTCCTGGTTCTCATCGAGCCAGCGCTTGAGCGTCGGCCACCGCTCGATGAGCGACTCGTGCACGAGCTCCACCGTGGTGCCCGCGCGGTCGCTCCCCGTCTCGATCGCCAGGAGCCGCGCATCGGCGAGCAGCCCCACCACCCGCTCGATCTCGCCTCGATCCCCCGGCAGCTCGCACAGCTCCCCCAGGCTGGCGACGGCCCGCGTCCGCTCCGGCGTCACCAGGCGCTCCAGGACCGCCCGCGCGAGCTTCGCCCGGCGCTGGCTCATCGCGGCCAGCACCGTGTCGGCGTGGCTCGCCAGCGCGCCCGCCACGCCGCCGAGCGCCTCGTAGCTGGCGCGCGTGAGCAGCCGGCGCCCCCGATCGCGCATCTCCCACAGCCTCGCCGCGGTGAACTGGAGGAGCGGCAGCGCGCCGCGCGTGCTCTCCAGCGCGTCGAGGAGGCCCTCGACCATCGCCGGATCCTCGATCTGGTACCGCGCCGCCTCCACCGGCTTCATCAGGGCTTCACGCAGCCCCTCGCGCCCCATCGGCCGGAGGAACACGAGGCCGCGGATCATCGCCGTCATGAAATGCTCGTGCTCGGCCATCCGCTCGAGGAAGTCCGATCGCACCGACAGGACGACCCGGAGCGGCGAGGAGGCGTCGTCGGCGACCCCCTCGAGGCACGCGAGGAACGACTCGCGCTCGCCGGCCGGGGTGCCGAGCGTGAAGAGCTCCTCGAACTGATCGATGAACAGCAACAGGCGTCGCTGCGTGCCGTCCGACCACGCGCGCAGCGCGGCGCCGAGGAGGCCAGGCTCGGCGCGCAGCCGCTCGCTCCAGCCCGCGCCCGTCGCCGCGCCGCCCTGCGCGGCGAGCGCGCGCGTGGCCGCGCTCAGCGTCAGCGCGGGGTGGCTGAAGAGGTGCGCCAGCGCGGCCACGGGCTCGCGCCCGGGCCGCAGGACGAGCGCCTCCCAGCCCTCCCCGGAGCGCTTGAGCGCCGGGATCACCCCCGCCCTCACGAGCGACGATTTCCCCACGCCGGACGCCCCGGCGAGCGCGAGCAGCGGCTGGTTCCGGAGGCGCGCGACCACGGCGGCGAGCACCTGCGCGCGGCCGAAGAAGCGGTCCGCGTCGGCCTCCTGGAACGACGACAGGCCGGCGAACGGGCTCTCGTCGGCGGCGAGGTGGATCTCCCGGCGCCCCGGCAGGAGCGGCAGCAGCTCGGCCAGGAGCTCCTCCGCGGAGGCGAACCGCTCGGCCTTTCGCTTGCGCAGGCAGCGATCGATGATCGCGCCGAGCGGGCCGAGCGCCGGGTGGCGCGCGCTGACCTCGGGCATCGGCTCGTCGGCGCTCGAGACCCTGAGGAGGCTCGCCATGCTGACCGGCGCGAGCGGGTGCGCGCCGAGCACGAGCTCGTGGAGCATGATGCCCACCGCCCAGATATCGCTGGACTGGTCGATATCCACTCCTCGCCACTGCTCTGGAGACATATAAGGCAGTGTGCCGATGATCGCTCCGTCGCGCGTCAGGCGCGCATCGCCGGCGACGGAGCGCTCGACCGCGAGCGCGAGGCTCGCCTCGTCCTCGCGCAGCTTGGCGATCCCGAAATCCACCACCTTGATCGCCCCCGACGCCTCGATCATGATGTTCTCGGGCTTGAGATCGCGATGGACGATGCCGGACGCGTGCGCGCGCGAGAGCGCGCCCACGACAGGGACCATCAGCTCCACGGCGAGGCTGGGCGGCACCGGCGCCGTCGATATGTCTTCCCCGGCGTCCGCGGGCCTGCGCTGCTTCATCCAGGCGCCCAGGCTCTGCCCCTCGATGTACTCGAGCACCATGTACGGGTATCCGTCGTGCTCGTTCACCTCGTAGATCGTCACGATATGCTCGTGCTTGCAGCGAGCGGTCGCCTGCGCTTCGATCAGAAAGCGCTGCACCCCGTTGCTGTTCACCTTCGTGAGGAGCTTGATCGCGACGAGGCGCGCGAGCTTGATGTCTCGCGCCAGGAAGACCCTGCCCATGCCGCCCCGGCCGAGCTCGCGCAAGAGCTCGTAATGCCCGATGCGGGCGCCGACCGAGAGCAGCGGATTGCTATGCGGAGGCGACGAGGAAGGCGGAGCGCCCGTGCTCGTCGCCCGGCCGGCCTTCACCGCTCGAGCGCCCGCCCGCACGGCATCAGCCGGCGCCGCGGAGCCGGCCTGCGCGGGCGCAGCCGGCGCTGCGCCGACGGACACGGTGCTGGAGTAGCATGCGTCCTCGAGCCCTCCGGCGCGCATTGGCAAGCTCCCCTCATGATGGTGCTCGCCTGCGCCGGATGATCGACCATTCGGCCCCAGAACGATCAGCTCGGTGGACATCTTCCCCCCTGCCCGTAAAACAACGCCACCACTGAAACCGTGGTTACCACGGCGAGAGCTGCGAGAGCGATCACGATAGCACAGGCGCCCAATGGACGCGCGCAACCTCAGATCGGGTACGAGCTCGCTTCACAGGAGGACATGCGAGGGCGTACGCTCGGGAGCGCGGCATGCTCGCCGGCCCGGTGAGCCGGGGTGAAGGCTGGATGGATCACCTCGGGCGACCCCCGCAAAGCAAAACGACCCACACGCGACCCATGCACGTCTCCATTCCAGCAGCGAAGCTCCCATCATCGATCGCTCTCGTGGCCCTGTGCGTCTTCTGCGCCGCGCCTGCGCGGGCCCAAGGGATGGCGGGCCCAGGGGCGGCGGGTTCAGGGACGACGGGCTCAGGGACGGGCCCAGGGACGGCGAGCCCGCCGCCAGGGTCGCTGTCGCCGCATCCACCTTCTCTCTCGTCTCCGCCGCCGCTGCTGCCGCCGGCGGCGGTGGAGGCGTCACCGCCCCGTCCATCGCTGTCGCCGCGGCCATGGCACCAGGGCATCTCCGACGATCGAAAGCAGCAGGCGCACGAGCTCTTCACGCAGGCGCGGGCGCTGCACCGGCGCATGATGTTCGCCGAGGCGCGGGTCAAATACGAAGAGGCGCTGGCGGCCTGGGAGCATCCTGAGCTCCGGCTCTATCTCGCGCGGGTGTTGAAGAGCATCGGGCTGCCGCTCCAGGCCTATGAGAACCTGCGACTCGCCCTGCGATGGGGGCCCGGCGCGCTCGCGCCCGAGAAGGAGCAGGAGGCGCGCGCGGCGATGCGTGCGCTCATGGAGCACGAGCTCGCCGCCATCGAGATCCGCTGCGATGAGCCGGGCGCTACCGTGCTGCTCGACGACAAGTCGTGGTTCGTCGGCCCCGGCACCGAGCGCCGGATGGTCACGCCCGGAGAGCACGTGGTCATGGTGAGGAGGGACGGCTACTCCACGGTCGTCAAGCCCATCCTCGTCATCGCCGGCAAAGAGGCTTCTGGCCAGCTCGCGCGGCGCGTCGATACCGTCGTCGGCCAGCCCCGGTGGCCCACGTGGATCCCCTGGTCCATGCTCGGGGCAGGCGCAGCCCTGGGTGTCGCGGGTGGCGGGCTGATGTGGAGCGGAGCGGCAGACAAGGGCAACCGGGGCGGCGGCGACCTGGCGATCGGCGCCTTCGTCGCCGGCGGAGCGACGATGATCACGGGGACGGTCCTGCTCCTCATGAACAGGCCACAGGCCTACCGCGTCCGCGATCGGGGCGAGGTGGAGGTCGAGCTTCGGCCCATCGCGTCGCTCGGCCCTGCGGGGCTGTCGGCCCGGCTCGTGTTCTGATCCGGCGGAGCCAGGATGCGCCGGGATGCGCCGTCCTGGCGGCGCGGCCGAGGGGATCCGAGTAAGATGGGTTCGATGACCCGACAGGTCTTCGGCGCCACCCGCTTCAACGCGCCCGGCAACTTCACTGGTCTCGATTTTTCTCCGGACTCCAGAGCGCTCGTGGCCCTCGTGACCGGCGAGCGTCGCACGAGGGTGCATCGCTTCGCCGTCGACGACGGTCGTGCCCTCGACGAGCAGACGGTGACCGGTTGCTTCACTGGCGTCTTCGCGTTGCCTGACGGCGACCTTCTCCTGTGGGCGCGTGGATCCATCGCGCGCCTCGGCCAGGACCGCGAGCTCTCGTGGAAGCTCGGAGAGAAGGCGACGAAGAAGTTCGCCTTCGCGAGCGTGAGCGCCGACGGCGCGATCGTCGCGACCTACGGCGGAGACTCCGTCGCCAGCGTCTTCGACGCGCGTACGGGCAAACGACTTCACGACCTGAGCGAGCCTGCAGGCGAGATCTTCGCGTTCGCCTTCTCACCCGACGGAGCGACGTTCGCGACCGGTGGACAGAAGGGCATCGTCCGCGTCTTCGATCGCGAGTCGAAGAAGGAGCTCGCCCGACGAAAGAGCTCCAAGGTCCTCGTACTCGCGTTCTCACCCGAGGGCAGCGTGCTCGCCGGCGGCCACGGACAAGGCGACGTCCACCTCTGGGACAGCGCATCGCTCGAGCCCGTCCGCCTCCTGGGCTCGCATCGCTTCCAGGAAGATCACGGCTCGGGCGAGCAGGACGGGGGGCCGGCCGGTTGTCGCTGGCTCGCGTTCCTGGCCGACGGCGAGACGGTGGTCTCGCAAGGCAACGATCGCTACTTTCGCTGGTGGAAGCGCAGCGGCGCGGAGATCCGTCGCGTCCGCACGCCTCGCCACCACGCCCACGGCCAGGGCCCCGCGATGGCGCTCTCGCGCGACGGGAAGTGGCTCGCCGCAGGCTCGACGGCGTCTGGCATCAGCCTCTGGACCTCGGACGGTGAGCCGGCTTCGAGCGAGCTCGGGATCGACGCGCCACACGCGATCGCGCTGAGCCGCGAGCGCGTCGTCGTCGCCGGCTCGTCGGGGATCTGGTCCTGGCGACGGACCGACGGCACCGTCAGCGAGCGGCGCGCGAGCGGCACCGCGGCGCTCGCGAACCTCCCGCAGGGAGAGCTGCTCATCGTCGAGCCCGAAAACGCCGTCGTGGTGCGCGAGATCACCGACGAGGGCAAGGCGATCTTCGCGAACGACGCGATCTCTCCCCAGGGCGTGGTGGCGGTCTCGCGCGACGGAAATACGGTGATGCTCCCCGTCGCGTCGAACGTCGAGCTCTGGGACCGTGCGCGCGGCGTCCGCACCGCGACGCTCTCGCACGACGCCAAGGTGTCGGCCTGCACGTTCGGGTCCGACGACACCTGGGCCGTTTCGGTGTCCGACGCGGTCCGGATCTGGCGGCTCGACGATCCGGAGACACCCGTCCATACGATCGAGCTGGAGAGCGGTGCGCCCGAGTACTGCGGCGGCGTCGCCGTCTCGCGCGTCGGGTGGATCGCCGTCAGCGTCGATCGTGACCTCAGCAATCATTCGTCCGACAGCGCGCTCGTCTTCATCGATCCGCGTTCGGGTGAGGTGACAGCTACCCTCTCACACCCAGGCAAGCGCCTCGGGCAGGTCGCGTTCATCGACGATGCCCGCGCGGTCGTCGTCGACTCCGCGGGCCGCACGAGGACGGCCGACGCCGAGAAGGGCGAGTGGCTCGACGAGCCCGAGGCACCGAGAGACATCGAGTTCCACGGCTTCGAGATCCTCCCGCTCACCGCCTCCGACGACGGCACCGAGATCGCGTACATCGACGGGCACGGCAACCTCTCCATCCACGCGATCGAAGGCACGAAGAAGCGTGTGGCTCCCTTCGATCTCGGCTTCACCCCGCTGGCGGAGAAGAAGCCGCAGGGCACGTTCGAGGAGCGCCTCGCCGGGATGCGCATTCTCTACGCAGGCAAATTCCAGAGCTCGGCGATGGATGTGCGCACGTCGCGCGAGTTCCGCGAAGACATGCTGCTCGAGCTCGGCGGCACGGTCGCGAAGAAGGCGAAGGACGCGACGCACTTCGTCGGCGCGCGCATTCCGTACGTGAAGCACGTCCCGTCGAAGGCGGAGGCCGAGATCGACGCGCGCATCGCCCGAGGCGACAAAGTCATCAAGCTGAGCGAGAAGAAGCTCATCGAGATGCTGCTTCCTACGTTCGAAGAGTCGCGCGCGATGCTGCGAGGTGAGGTCAAGGACGGCATCGAGCGCTGGAACCGCTGGCGGTCGCGCTGGCGCACGCTGAGCGGCGGGTTCGTGCAGCTCTCGGGCATCGATCTCACGGGAGCCGACCTGCGAAAGGCAGACCTCATGGTGATCCCGTTCGAAGAGGCGAAGCTCTCGAACGCGCGCCTCGAGGGGGTCAATCTCTACGACTGCGTCTTCCGCCGCGCCGACCTCCGCGGGGCGGATCTCGAAGGCGCTCGCTGCGGCCGCGTCGTCTTCTCGAACGCCGATCTCCGCGAAGCGAGGCTGGCCGGCGCCGAGTTCACCGGCGCCGAGCTCGACGGCGCCGACCTCCGCGGCGCCGACCTCCGCGACGCGGACCTGCAGTACGCGAAGCTCACTGGCGCCAGGCTCGACGGCGCCAAGCTCGACGGCGCCAGGCTCCCGCAGGGCTCGAAGCGCCCGTAGCGGCCTTTACTTCCGGCGGTACACGCCGGTGGCGCGTGAGCACGGCGGTGTCCCCGCGCGAACCGCTCAGGAGCTCGCCCGGAGCGCGGTGAACTCGCCTGGATCGTGGATGATGGGGGGATTGGTCCCTCCACCGATGAAGTCTTCCGTCCGGTCATACATGCCGAAGTGGGTCACCGGTCCCGAGCCGCCCCGCGCCGGGAAACCATCCGCGCCCGCCTTGACCCCGAGGGCGTTCATCAAGTTGCAGTAGTACTTGTTGATCGGCGCGTTGGCGAGCGACGGATCGGTCCCCGTTTCCTGGGAGTACCCGTCGACCTCGCCCGGAGTGCCCTCGGCGCACGTGATCTCGCTGTTGCCGGTCGTGAGATCGGGCGAACCGTCATCGACGTTCACGGCCCAGCCGGTCTTGAAATAGCCGCCGGCGCTGCCGACCTGGACGATCGGCAGGTTGTTGAGGTTGAGGGCGCAGCCGTCCGACATCTCCTGGAACCAGACGGCCGCGCAGTTGTCGAGGAGCGTCCCGTCGCCCTCGTCGATGCTGTTCAGCTGCCCGACGAGGTGGGCAAACTTCCTTGCATGGTAGTCGTCGATCGTGAGGAGCATGTCGATCACACCCGGGACGCAGGGGCCCTGCACTCCCGCGTGGTCCAGGCGGCTCGAGAGACCTTCGCTCTCTTGCGTCAGGCCGAGCCCCTTGAAGGTGTAGGCCGCGGGGTACTTCAGGAAGATGACGGGGTTCGCGTTGCACGCCGCCGCGAGCACGGCGAGGTTCGAATAGAGGTCGGCTCCGTCGAGGCTGTCCGAGATTCGTCGCGTCAGCCAGTCGTCGACGCTCGGGCGCGTGCTCTGCAGGTCGATGTTCTCTTGCGTCACGCCGAGCGCCGTGGCGAGGGACGTGTTGCACTGCGAAGGAACCACCACGCTTCCTGTCGCGTGGAGGAGCTCCTTCCAGGCTGCGAGCTTCTGCTTGTCGGCACGGCTCATGTCGAACCGCTCGAGCGTCTGCAGATCGTCCCTCACGAGGTCGAGGATGCTCTTGCCGCGCATCGCCGCGTAGGTGTCCGGAGACGTCGGCCTCCCCGCCTCGAAGAGGCCGGTGAGGCTGCTGAAGACCTGCGACGCGGAGACGCTCTTGAAGATGGTCTCGGCAGCGGAGTAGGAGATCGCCGACTGAGCGTTGTCATTCCCACCGATCGTGTTCATGAGCAGCGGAGTGCCGTGCGGGCTGAGCTGTCGTGCGATGACGTGGTCCAGCGAGGGGCCGGTCGGCATGGCGTTGAACTTCGTCGCCTGGTCGAAGCTGAACGGGTCGTTGCTGTTGGGAGTGACCGGGTGGCAAGTGAAGTACGATCCGTTCACCTGCGTGTGGTGATCGTTCCCCTGCCCCCGCGCCAGCGTCACCGTCCACTCGTTCATCGCGCGGATGCCTCGGGGCATGAGGAGCTTGTCGACGTAAGGCGCCAGGTGCTTGAGCGTCGTCGTCTCGAGGTCCGCGGCGGTGAGCGGCCCGTGCGACTTCTTCGGGAAGAACCGCGTCGTGATGCAGCCATGGTGCGTGTACATCACGATCAGCCGCTTCGGTGGCGCGGCCGGCTGCGCCATCACGGTGCGGTCGGCGATCGAGCCGAGGAACGGCGCAACGACGCAAGCTCCGCCCAGCCCCCGGAGGAAGATTCTTCGGTTGATGCGTGTTGTCATGGCTGTATTTCTCCGGCCTCAATGGATGCAGACGCACGGCTGCCACCCGAGACGCCCCCTGAGTGCCCGCGTTGGCCACGTCTCCATCGTCACTGAATGCCCGCAGGCCCGTTCCTGTATTTGGTTTTCGCTCGGCCGCGCGCG
Source organism: Sorangium sp. So ce406 (assembly GCF_051474675.1). NCBI lineage: Bacteria > Pseudomonadati > Myxococcota > Polyangiales > Polyangiaceae > Sorangium > Sorangium sp. So ce406. Next base: position 7,665,130 of record NZ_CP150340.1, read on the forward strand.
GTGGTGGGCGCCGCCGGGCCGGCTCCACCGCGCGGATGCTCCGCCGGCTCCGCGAATGGCTCGACCGGGCGCTCTCGCTCCGCGCGCCCGCGCCGCCCGACCTCGCCGAGCTCGAGGCGCCCGAGTCCGGGCCGTCCGACGATGCGCCCGCGCCGCCAGTATCGCAGAGACCCGGAATGCGCTCAAGGCCATCGCGGAGGACAAGCGCGACGACGCGGTGGCGGCGCTCGAGCGGGCTACCGGCAAAGTCAGCATCCTCCTGGCCCGCACCCAGAGCGAGCGGCGCTGACGCCGCAGGCATCCAGGACCACCGAGGACCGCCCACGCGCCAGCGCTTCCGCAAACCATGGACAACCGCCGGCCCTGGCCTCCGGGCGACGCGCGCGCGGCGCGCCGATGCCTACGCCAGTTGCACTCCTCAGGAGCACGGCGGAGCCGGGCGGCTCGCCGCCTCGATATCGGACCAGCCTACGTCCCGGTCTCCTCGAACTCCGCGTCGATCACGCCCTCTTTCCCTCCGGTATCGCGCGCCCCCGAGGGCGGCGCCGGAGCCTCGGGCGGCTGGCCGCCCGCCTTCTCGTACATCACCCGGGCGACGCGGTGCGCCTCCTTCTCCACCTTCTCGAGCGCGGCCGCGACCTGGGCGTCGTCCTGCTGCTCGATCGCGCGACGGCCCTCGGCGATGAGCGCATTCAGGGCCGCGACGTCGGCGTCGGCGAGCTTGTCCTTGTTCTCCGCGACGGTCTTCTCGAGCGTGTAGCAGAGGGTGTCGAGCTTGTTCCGGCGCTCGATCTCCTCGCGGCGCCTCGCGTCCTCGGCCTCGTTGCGCTGCGCCTCGGCGACCATCCGTTCGATCTCGTCCTCCTTGAGCCCGCCCGACGCGGTGATGGTGATGCGCTGATCCTTGCCGGTGGCCATGTCCTTGGCGTGCACCGAGAGGATGCCGTTCGCGTCGATGTCGAACGCCACCTCGATCTTCGGCACCCCGCGGGGCGCCGGCAGGATGCCGTCGAGGTGGAAGCGACCGAGCGTCCGGTTATACCGCGCCTCGGCCCGCTCCCCTTGCAGGACGTGGACCTCCACCGAGGGCTGGCCGTCGGCCGCGGTGGAGAAGACCTCCTTCTTCTGCGCCGGGATCGTCGTGTTGCGCGAGATCATCGGCGTCATCACGCCTCCGAGCGTCTCCACGCCGAGCGACAGCGGCGTGACGTCGAGGAGCAGGAGATCCTTGACCTCTCCGGAGAGCACGCCGGCCTGCACGGCCGCGCCGACGGCCACGACCTCGTCGGGGTTGACACCCTTGTGCGCCTCCTTGCCGAAGAAGCTCCGGACCGTCTCCTGGACCAAGGGGATTCGGGTGGAGCCGCCGACGAGGACGACCTCGTCGATCTGCTGGGCCGTCTTCTGCGCGTCGCCGAGGGCCCGGCGCACGGGCTCCATCGTCCGGTCCACGAGCGGCTTCATCATCTGCTCGAGCCGCGAGCGGGTGAGCACCTTCGAGAGGTGCTTGGGGCCCGAGGCGTCCGCGGTGAGGAACGGGAGGTTGATGGTGGTCTCCTGCACGTTGGAGAGCTCGATCTTCGCCTGCTCCGCCGCGTCCTTGAGGCGCTGGACGACCATCTTGTCGGTCGATACGTCGATGCCCGTGTCCCGCTTGAACTCGGCGACCAGCCAGTCGATCACCAGGTGGTCGATGTCGTCGCCCCCGAGGTGGGTGTCGCCGTTCGTCGAGATCACCTGCACCACGCTGTCGCTCACCTCGAGGATGGAGATGTCGAACGTGCCGCCGCCGAAATCATAGACGGCGATGATCTCGTGCTTCTTCTTGTCGAGGCCGTACGCGAGCGCCGCGGCCGTCGGCTCGTTCACGATGCGCTTGACGTCGAGCCCCGCGACGCGCCCGGCGTCCTTGGTCGCCTGGCGCTGCGCGTCGTTGAAGTACGCGGGGACGGTGATGACGGCCGCCGAGACGCTCTCGCCGAGGTACTCCTCCGCCGCCTTCTTGAGCTTCTGGAGGACGTGCGCCGACACCTCCGGCGGCGAGATGACTTTGCCGCGCACCTCGAACGCTGCGTCGCCGTTCTTCGCCTTGACGACCTTGAAGGGCACGCGCTTGGCCTCCTCCGTGACCTCCTCGAAGCGCCGCCCGATGAAGCGCTTCGCCGAGGCGATGGTGCCGAAGGGGTTCACGACCGCCTGGCGCTTGGCGATCTGCCCGATGAGCACCTCGCCCCGCTCGTCCCAGGCGACGACGGACGGGGTGAGGCGCGAGCCCTCCTGGTTGGGGATGACCTTGGGCTCCTTTCCCTCCATCACGGCGACGACGCTGTTCGTCGTACCCAGGTCGATTCCGATGATCTTGGCCATGGTAACCTATGCGACCTTCTTGTTGGGTTCCTGCGGCTCGGCATGCTCCGGGAGCTCGCCGCCGATCGTGAACGAGGCGACGCGGGGGCGCTCGAGGCGCGCGAATTCGTCATACGAGAGCTCGATGCAGTCGTTCGGGGAGAAGGCCGTGAACACGATGGCGGACGCGCTCGTCAGCCGCTCGTCGATGAGGGTGAGGGCGCCCATCGCCCCACCGAGCGGCGGGATCTGCCCGCCGGCCTGCGAGTAGGGCGGCTTCAGATCCGCGGGGCTGCCCTCGATCACCTCCGCGCGGAGCTCGTGCCTGAGCTCCGGCAGGCTCAGCCTCTCCCCCCGGGGCAGGCAGGCGATGGCAGGTTGCCCGCCGACGACGAGCACCTGCGTCTCTACCGCGAGGCCGCCCGGAGGGACGCAGTGCGCGACCGCCGGGAGCGGCTCGGGCGATGGATGGCTGGAGAGACGGAACGGTACGCCGTGCGTCCTCAGGTAGGCGACGACTCGATCGAGCATGGAGTCGACTCAAGCGATCATCGGACCAGACCCGCCGCATGCGCAACCTGCACAGGGACGGCGCAGGGCCGCGCTCAACGCTGCGGCAGCAAGGACCCCGGAGAGCTCCTCGCCGCGGCGTCGCGCGCATGCCGCGCCCGTCCTCCCGGCGAGCACGCCCGTGCACGAAGTGCCCTGTGCAGCACGCGGGGCCCCGTGCCGCTGGCGACGCTCGTCACCGTCCTTTGCCCTCGAGCGCGCTCCAGGGTACGAGCCGGGAGGCTCCTGCGCTCGATTCACGCCACGTCGCCCCAGGCCGCGTCGTCGCGTCGCCCGCCGGAACGAGCGCGCTCGGGTGCTGGGCCGGCGTGGCACACGCGATGCCGGACCGGGAAGGCACGGCTCCAGGGCCGTGACGAGAGGAGCCGGGCGCGTGCTCGCTGGATGGATCATGGGCAAGGCGATCGGGGCGATGCGGCGCGCGCTCGGCGGCGCCGCGGAGCAGGCGGCGTGAGCGCCGCCGATGCGCTCGTGCTGTTCGGGGCGACAGGCGATCTGGCCTTCAAGAAGATCTTCCCGGCGCTGGCCGGGCTGGTCCGCCGGCGCCGGCTGGAGGTGCCGATCATCGGCGTGGCCAAGAGCGAATGGGACATCGATCAGCTCCGGGCCCGCGTCCGCGAGAGCCTCGAGCGGGCCGGCGCGTTCGAACCCGGGGTCCATCGCGAGCTGTGCGCGCGGCTCTCGTACGTGAGCGGCGATTACGCCGATCCGGCGACGTTTTTCCGCCTGCGCGAGCGACTCGGCGCCGCCCAGCGGCCGCTCCACTACATGGCCGTGCCGCCGGCTCTGTTCGCAGAGGTCGTCAAGGCGCTCGACCGCTCCGGGTGCGTGCGCCGAGGGCGGCTCGTCGTCGAGAAGCCGTTCGGCCACGATCTGGCGTCCGCTCGGGCGCTCTACCGCACGCTCACGAGCATCTTTCCGGAAGAGGAGATCTATCGAATCGATCATTTTCTCGGCAAAGAGCCGGTCCAGAACATCGTCTATTTCCGCTTCGCGAACGCGCTGCTCGAGCCGGTCTGGAACTCCCACCATGTCGAGAGCGTCCAGATCGCCATGGCCGAGCGCTTCGGCATCGAGGGCCGCGGCCGGTTCTACGACGCCACGGGGTGCATCCGCGACGTCCTGCAGAACCACCTCCTGCAGGTGGTCGCGTGCCTCACCATGGATCCACCCCCGTCCGGGGACGCGGACGCCGTTCGGGCGGAGCGCGTGCGGCTGCTGCGATCCATCGCGCCCCTCGAGCCGGAGCACGTCGTCCGCGGTCAATACCACGGGTACCGCGGCGAGCCGGGCGTCGCGCCGGACTCGCAGGTCGAGACGTTCTGCGCCGCGCGGCTCCGCATCCACAACTGGCGCTGGGCGGGCGTCCCGTTCTGCATCCGCGCTGGCAAGCGCCTCGCGGTCACGGCGACCGAGGTGCTCGTCCAGCTGCGGCGGCCGCCGCACGCTGTGTTCGGCGACGTCGAGCGCGCGGACCCGGGCTACGTTCGCATCCGGCTCGACCCTGCGCCGGAGCTCGCCATCGGCGTGCGGGTCAAGGCGCCCGGGGAGCGGATGGCCGGACAGCCGACCGAGTTGCTCGTGACGAGCGAGATGTCCGAGGCGCTGGCGCCCTACGAGCGGCTCCTCGGCGACGCGCTCGCCGGCGATCCGACCCTGTTCGCGAGTCAGTGCGAAGTGGAGGCGCAATGGGCCGTCGTCGATCCGGTCCTGGACCAGGCGACCCCCGTCTTTCGCTATGAGCCGGGCACGTGGGGCCCAGTGGAAGCCGACCGCCTCGTCGCCGATCTCGGCGGGTGGCGCGCGCCCACCCCGGCCGCCCCGCCGGCGAGGAGGGCCGCGTGAAGCTCCACGCCGCCAGGGAGGCGCTCGCCGTATGACAGGGATTCGCCTGCTGCTCGCCGACGTGGAGGGCGCGCTCCTCACGCCGGACGGCGTGCTCACCCCGAGGGCCGAGCGGGCGGTCGGCCAGCTCCGCGGCGCCGGCATCGACCTCGCGCTCACGAGCAGGCGGCCGCCGCGCGGCCTGCGCGTTCTGATCGAGCGGCTCGGGATCGCGACGCCGGTCGCCGCGTTCGGCGGCGCCATGCTGGTGAGGCCGGACCTGTCCGTGCTCGAGCAGCACCCGCTGGACAATGGCGCGGCCGCGGTCGTCATCGCGACCTTGGAGCGACACGGCGCCGACGTCTGGGTCTACCAGGGCGACGACTGGCTGGTGCGCCGCGCCGACGCGCCGCGCGTAGCGCTCGAGCAGGCGGCCGTGCAGGTTCTCCCCAGGGTCGTCGAGCGCTGGGAGGGCGTCGTGGACCGCGCGGTCAAGATCGTCGGCGTCATCGACGACGCCGAGGTGCTGGAGCGCTGCGAGTCGGACCTCCTGGGAGCGTGCGCGTACCTCTCGGCGTCACGCCAGCGGCCTCATTCCATCGAGGTGAGGCATCCCCGGGCCAACCCTGGAGAGGTCGTGAGGACGCTCTCGGCGCTCCTCGGCATCTCCGGTGCGGCCATCGCCGCGATCGGCGAGCTGCCGGACCATGTGTTCATGTTCCGGGAGAGCGGGCTCAGCATCGCCATGGGGCACGCGCGCGCCGTCGTGCAGCGGCAAGCGCGCTTCATCACGCTGTCGAACGACGACGAGGGCTTCGCGCACGCCGTGGAGACGTGGCTGCTCACGGCGAGCGGCGGCCGGCGAGGGAGAGGGCGAACGAGCCCATGACGGCCCCTCTGGCGAGCGCTCCCGGCGAGCGCCTGAGACCGCACCGACGCCGGAGGCTCGCCCTCGTCCTCGCGACGCACGAGGGGACGAGCCGCATCGAGGCGCTCAGCGACGGGGTGTTCGCGATCGCGGCGACGTTGCTGGTGGTCGAGCTCAAGATCCCTCGAGGGCTGACCGACTCGGCCCGGCTCCTGGATGCGCTGGCGACGCAGTGGCCCGTCTACGTGGGCTACGTGATGAGCTTCGTGTACCTCGGGATCTACTGGAGCCACCACGTCCACGTCTTCAGGCTGTTCCGGCGCACGGACCATGTCTTCCTCAAGCTCAACGTGCTCTTCCTGATGACGATCGCGCTCATCCCCTTTCCGACGGCGCTCCTCGGCGTTTACTGGCACGCGCACGACGACAGGACGCGCACGGCGCTCCTCGTCTACGCGAGCTCGCTGTTCGTCACGGCGAGCCTGTTCCTGGCCATATGGCTGTACGCGACCCACAATCGCCGGCTGGTCGATCCGGAGCTGGACGACGATGTCATCCGAGCGACCACCGAGCGCTACCTCATAGGGCCGATCGGTTACGGCGCCTCGTTCCTCGTCGCATGGTGGAGCCCCGTCGCCGGCGCGCTCATCATCCTCCTGAGCGCGCTGTTCTATATCCTGCCGATCCATCTCGTCAGGCATGGCTGAGGATCGCCCGCGAGCTCGGGCGCCGGAGGCGCGCTGGAGATCGATCCGGAGCCCCCACCTCGCGAGCTGCAGAGCTGCGCCGGGGCGCTCATCACCGCTCGACGGTGATGAGGTTCTCGACCCAGTGGACGCCCGGAGCCGACCATGCCGCCCGCTCGGCTTCTTCCTTCTCGGCCCACGAGCGCACGCGGCCGAGGAGGTTCACCTCGCCCCGATCTGCAGCAGTCGTGACGGAGGCGATGGTCGATGTTGTAGATGGTGCATCAGGGGCGCACGACGCCCGTCTCTTCGAGATGTCTATGGCTCAGGAGGTCTCTGGCGAGGCGGACATAATCGGACGTGGTGACGATTCCGACGACGTGGAATCGTTCGTCGATGACCGGAAGACACCCAATCTTCAGGTCGAGCAGCTTGCCGGCGGCCTCGGCGGCGTCTGTGCCGGGACGCACCGTCTCGACCACCCCGCGCATGATCTTGCACACGTGGAGCTTGGCCTTGTACTCGATCTCGTCGTCCTCCGACGGAATGCTGATGCTCGGAGGCGACACGTCGAGCACGTCCTGCCGGCTGACGACCCCGACCAGCACGTCGCCGTCGGTGACCGGGAGGTGCCCGATCTTCTCGCGGTTCATCGTCTCCTCGGCGTGCGCGACCGAATCGGTTCGAGCGATCGTGATGGCCGGGAATGTCATGATCTCATTGATGCGCATCGGATTCGACCTCCTCCTCCGCCAGGGCCACACCAGGGCGAACGGGTCGCGCTGAGGGCAGGCATCCAGGCGCTTCGAGCGGCCGCGCCCGCCGGCGCGCCGAACCGTCAGAGACCGGCCTCATGGACCGCGACCGTACGGCTGAGCGACGACGAGCGTGGCGCGCCGCTCCGGGCGCGGCGCGCCGGTCACACGCGCGCGCTTCACACGCGCGCGCTGGCCACCGGCCGGGGTCGCGCGCTGACCCCGATCAGCAGCATCGACGATCCGCTGATGATGAGGTTGACGCCGACGAGCAGGCCGAGCGCCCACGCCGCGGTGCTCGGCCAGCGCCACCAGATCAGGACCCCGAGCGCCAGCGAGAGCAGCCCATCGAACAGGAGCCAACCCCAGGCGGGCATGTCGCGGTGCTGGATGGCGCGGATGATCCTGAGGAAGCCGTCGGCGAAGAAGAACGCCGCGAGGATCAACGTCAGCGTGACCGTGCCTGTCACCGGGAAGGCCACGATCAGGACGCCCGCGACGATCTGGAACAGGGCGCTTACGAGGGACCAGGCGGAGTTGGCCCATCGCGGGTTCCGGACGGCGTGGACGCCCTGGAGGAGGCCGCTCACCACCAGCACGCCCCCGATGACGACCGCCGAGACCAGCGAGGCGATCACGGGCATGAGGATCGCGAGAACGCCAAGCACCAAGAGGGCGATGCCGAGCCCCACGAACGAACCGCGGTTCTCCTGCACCGTATGAGCATCGACCAACCTCAATCCGAAGCTCGTCGTGCGGACAGGGTCCTCCAAGCGATCAGCCATGTGCATCCCCTCCTCTTCCTGCGCCGCGGCGTCGCGAGCGCGAGCAGGATAGACCTGGCCACTTCCCAGGGTCTACGCTGCCTTCTTTTCGCCCGTCGCAGCCCTCTCGGCTTCGGCCGTCGTCCCGGCCCTCTCGGCCGGCTGCCCGGATGCGAGCTCCTTGCCGCCCGCCTCCTTGCGGCCGCCGATCTGGACGCGGCGTGACTGCATCTCCGCCTTCTTGGGCACCGAGATCTGGAGCACGCCGTCCCTGAGCTCGGCCCTCAGCCTGTCGAGATCGGCGCCTTCGGGCATCACGAACGAGCGGCTGAACGCCCCGTAGGAGCGCTCGTAGGCGAAGAACCGCTCGTCCTCGCGCTGTTCCTCCTCCTCCCGCTTGCCACTCACCGTGAGCCGGTTGCCGGAGATCGAGACCTCGAGGTCCTCCTCGCGCACGCCGGGCAGGTCGATGTTGAAGACGTAGCTGTCCTTGGTCTCCTTGATCTCGATATCGGGCGCGAACGCCGTGCGCGCCGCCTGGACCATGCCGGCGAACGGGTCGGTGCCCACGAGGTCGCGGATGATGCGAAAAGGATCGAGCGCGCGGAACGGAGCCGTCATGCGCGTGGGATCCCCGGCGGTGGCGAGCGACTGCTGCGGCTCGCCTCGTCGAGTGCTTAGATTGGCCATCGTACCCTCCTTCTTTCTCCCCCCTCCACTGCAAGCATCAATTGTGCGCGCCGCACGGCGGCGCAAGTGCACGATGCGCACCGAGGGGCCTCCCCTCGCGTTCGCCGGATCGACGCGCTCCGGAGCGGACGCATGCCGGACTGCCGTTCATCCGGTCACGCAGGCGGGAGAGGACGCGACGGCTCCGGAGCGACGGCTCATGCTGCTCGCGTGCCTCTCCTCGACCGCAGAGCGGAAGAGCGCGGTCGGAGCATGGTCCGAAATGGCTCAGGCGATGCAAGCTCGCGAGCTCAAGGCTGACGAGCTCGAGGTGAGGCTGCCGGGCAGTTGCCAGCGCACCGATGAGAACATCGCCCGATGTGTCGTGGCACCGACATGGCTGCGCGTTCGAGTTGAACACGGAGCTCCCGCTCTCCTCGAGAAGGCGCACGACAAGACGAAGCGCCAGAACCAGGAGCTCGATGGATCAGCGGTAGATGTCCGGGTTTTCAAACGATGGACAACCGTCCTCCCTGGCCTCCGGGCGGCGAGATCGCGGAGCGCCGGTGCCTACGCCGGTTGCACCCATGAGCGTGCGCGCTGGGTTCGCTCCTTGCATCGCCCCCATCGAGCAAAAGGGGAGGTGGTGCGAATGCTGGCGCTCACATACCATGGGCCGAAATGCGTCCGTGTCGAGGAAAACCCGGAGCCTCGGATTCAACATCCGAATGACGTGGTCCTGCGTGTGAGTCGCGCCACGATCTGCGGCTCTGACCTGCATCTCTATCATGGCTACGTACCCGACACGCGCGTCGGCACCATCTTCGGCCATGAGTTCACCGGCGTCGTGGAGGAGGTCGGGCCATCCGTGCGGACCCTCCAGTGCGGCGACCGCGTCGTGGTGCCGTTCAACATCGCCTGCGGTACGTGCTTCTTCTGCCAGCGAGAACGCACCTCCGCCTGCGAGAACACGAACCCGCTCACCACGATCACCGGCGGGATCTTCGGTTACTCGCACACCACCGGCGGCTACCAGGGCGGCCAGGCCGAGCGCGTCCGCGTCCCCTTCGCCGACGTCGGCCCCATGAAGATCCCCGACGACCTCTCGGACGAGGACGTGCTCTTTCTCTCGGATATCCTCCCCACGGGGTACCAGGCGGCGGAGATGGGAGACATCGGCCCCGCGGACACGGTGGCTGTCTTCGGCTGCGGGCCCGTCGGCCTCGTGGCCCAGCGGTGCGCCTGGCTCCTCGGCGCGCGCCGGGTCATCGCCATCGATTCGGTCGGTTACCGCCTCGATTTCGCGCGCCGGTACAACCAAGCAGAGACGCTCGATTTCAGCAAGGTCCCTGATGTCGTCTCCGTCCTCCGGGACATGACCGACGGCCGTGGGCCGGATGTCTGCATCGATGCGGTCGGTCTGGAGGCGAACGGCTCGACGCTGCACGACGTGCTGGGCAAGACGCTCATGCTCGAGGCCGGCTCGCCCGTCGCCCTCAACTGGTCGATCCAGTCGGTCCGCCGCGGCGGGAGGGTCTCGATCATCGGCGTCTACGGGCCGCCCTGGAACCTCGTCGATGTGGGCGCGGCCATGAACAAGGGCCTGACGATCAAGACCGGGCAATGCGACGTGAAGCGGTACATGCCCCACCTGCTCGAGCACATCCGCAAGGGGAACATCGACCCGAGGGCGCTCATCACGCACCGCGTCCCGCTCGATGCGGCCGCGGAGATGTACCGCGTGTTCGCGGCGAGGTCCGACGGGATCCTCAAATGCGTGCTCATCCCGTCGGGCGCCAAGTGAGCTCTTTCATCGAGGAGGAAACGATCATGGAAGCCGAGATCACGCGGCCGATGGAGCAGCCGTACTGGGGAGTTGATCTGTGCCCGGAGGAGAGGCCCGGCGTCCCGAGAGAGGCGCCGCCACACCTCCTGGCGTGGGCGCACTGGACAGAGCCCGAGCGGCAGCCGATCGAGGGTCGCGTGCTCAGGCGCCCAGGGCTCGCCCGCCCGACGCCGGTGTTCAGCACGGCGTTGCCGCCGAGGGGGGCGAGCGGCGCGCTGCGCCGCGTGGCCTACGAGATCCCGGATCACCAGCTTCCCCACACGATCCTGCTGATCATCGCGGACCGGGTCGACGTGCTCGAGAGCCTCCCTCTCCTCTTCCAGAGGCGGGCCGTCAGGGCGGGCAAGCTCAGGACAGCGGCTCTGAGAACTCGCAGCGAGCAGAGAGGGCGCTGATCCTCTCTGCTCTGCTCCCGCTGCGCCGCCGTGCCGGGCGGTCCTCAGGGCAGGACGCCGAGCTCGTCGAGCGCGGCGCCGAGCTCCGCGGGGTCGCGGTACACCCGGTACGCCCCCGCCGCGAGCAGCTCGTCCTGCCCGTACCCACCGGAGAGCAATCCGACCCCGAACATGCGGGCCCGGCGCGCGGCGAGCAGGTCCCATACGGAGTCACCGACAACGTAGCAATCCTCGGCCGCCACACCCAAACGCTGCTGGCACGCGAAGAAAAGATCCGGCGCCGGCTTCGCGCGACTCACGTCGCCGCGAGCGACCACGACCATGTCCGGCGGGAGGTCGAGCACCGCGAGCGAGGCGTCGATCTCCGGACGGCGCCCGGAGGTCGCGATCCCGTGCGGCACCCCCGCATCCCGCAGGTGACGGAGCAGCGCCACCGCTCCAGGGAGCGGGCGTCGCTCCGGCAGGATCTGCTGGAAGATCTCGCCGTGGCGCTCCTGGACGAAGCGCGCCTGCTCGGTCGCGAGCGGGTGGCCGACCTCGCGCGCCACCGCGCGGGCGAAGAGCCCGCCGCTCATCCCGATGCGCCGGTGGACCCGCCAGGCGTCGATCGGCATGCCCGCCTCGGCGAACGCGCGCTGCCACGACAAAACATGGGCATAGACCGTGTCCACCAGGGTCCCATCAAGGTCGAAAATGATCGCGTGCACAGCGCTTCCTCACTGATTCCTCTGGCGCCGGAAGGCTGCTTCAGCGTCAGCGCTCCCTCGAGCTTGAACCTCCGGCGCTTCTCCTCGTCCTCGTGGGCTCCCCATCGACCTTGGCGCCCGAGCGCCCACGGCCCCGTCAGGCGCCATCGTCGAGCTCCCACGACCGTCCCGTGGTGACCTCGAGCAATCGAAGCACGGCGCCCCGGCGCGGAAAGGCCCGGACGTCGTGCTCCGGGCCCACGAGAGACTGCGCGGCGGTCGCCAGCGTGGTCGCGTCCTCCAGCGAGCGTCCCTCGGCGCGCGCCGCGGCGAGCGCGGCGACGAATACCTCGTCGGAGGCCTCGGCGTCGGCGTTGGGCGCGGCGAGGCGGGGGAACATCCGGGAGCCGCGCTCCGTGACGAGCAGGTGCCCGTCGGGCCCCGCGTCGATCAGCACCGCCCCGGGCCCGCGCGCGCGGAGCGCCTCGGCTGCGGCGATCGCGGTCGCCGGACTGCGGACCTCGACGCCCACGAGCGCCTTGGCCTCCCTTGCGGTCGCGTGGAGGATCTCGACCCCCTGCAGCTCGTCGCCCGAGAGGGCCTCCATCGCGCCGGCCGCGTCGAGAACGACGCGCGCATGCGCGATGCGCGCCAGCCCGATCGCCCGCTGCGCAGCCTCAAGCGCGACCTCGAGCGAGACCAGCACGGCGCGCGCAGAGGCGATGACGTCCGCAGCGGCCTCCACGTCGAGGGGCGAGATCGCCCGAAACGGGTCCGGGAAGATCATCGCCTGCCGCATTCGCGACGGATCGAGGTGGACGAGCGCGGCGCCGGACGAGACGGCCTTGTCGCGCCGGAGCCACCGCGTCGCGACGCCCTCGCCGTCGAGCCGGCGGAGCAGGGAGTCCGCGCGCTCGTCCTGCCCGATGGCCGCGACGAGCGCCGCGGGCGACCCCAGGCGCGCCGCCGCGACGGCCTGCCGGGCGCCACGCCCGCCGAGCACCTCCTCGAAGGCCGTCGCTACGACCGTCTCTCCCACCTTCGGCAGCCATGGGCCGTGGGCGACGTACTCGACCCACAGCCTCCCGACGGCGATGAGCTCGGCGCTCGATTCCGCCATGAACAACCCCCTCTCCGACTCTGCATCACGCGCGCCATGCCGCCGGCGTCACATGCCGGCGGGGAAGGTCTCCAGGGGCTCCTTCTCGGCCCGCGGCGAGAGGTGCAGGGCCGGAGGGCCTGAGACTGTAGAACTCGTGCGTCCCGTGCGTCGCGCCCTCGTGCCCGGCAAGCGGCGGACCGCGCCGCAGGGGGCACGGCACCTCACTTGCAGACCACGGCGGACGCCATGCGCATTGGGATGATCGGAATGGGACGACTGGGCTCGGCCATGGCGCGACGACTGCCCTACGCGCACTGCGCCGTGCGCCTCCACATCCTCGGCGGATGGCGCACGCCCACGACGGCCACGGTCCAGATCCGGATGAGGAGGGCGGCATGAAGCATCGATCCCACGCCAATCCCGTCGAGACACCGAGCCACGAGGCCGCGCTGGATCGCCTCTCGATCGACGCGCTCCGGATGCTCGCGGTCGACATGGTCGAGAAGGCGAGGTCCGGGCACCCGGGGATGCCGATGGGCGCCGCGCCCATGGCGTATGTCCTCTGGACGCGCTTTTTGCGGCACAGCCCCGAGCACCCGTGCTTCTGGGACCGCGATCGTTTCGTGCTCTCGGCCGGTCATGGCTCGGCGCTCCTCTATGCGCTCCTCTACCTGACGGGCTACCGGGAGATGACCCTGGAGCAACTCCAGCGCTTCCGGCAATGGGGGAGCCTCACGCCCGGACATCCCGAGTCGCACCTGGTCGAGGCCGTCGAGGCGACCACGGGCCCGCTCGGGCAGGGTCTCGGCAATGCGGTCGGCATGGCCATCGCCGAGGCGCACCTCGGCGCGCGCTATAACCGGCCGGGCCACACCATCTTTCACCACCGAACGTTCGTGATCGCCAGCGACGGCGACATGATGGAAGGCGTCGGGTCCGAGGCGAGCTCGCTCGCCGGCCACCTCCAGCTCGGGCGGCTCGTGGTGTTGTACGACGACAACGGTGTGACACTCTCGGGTACGACGTCCCTCTCCTTCAGCGAGGACGTGGGCGCGCGCTACCAAGCGTACGGCTGGCACGTGCAGCGCGTGCCCGACGGTGACGATCTCGATGCGATCGAGCGCGCGCTCCGGGAGGCATGCGACGTGGAGGACCGGCCCTCGCTCATCGCGGTGCGGACCGTGATCGGCGAGGGCGCGCCTGACAAGCAGGGCACGTTCGAGGTGCACGGCAATCCGCTCGGCCGCGACGAGGTGGTGAAGGCGAAGCAGCGCCTCGGCTGGCCCCTCGATCCACCCTTCTTCGTGCCCGAGCAGGTGCTCGCGCGCTACCGCGAGGCGCTGGAGCGCGGCCGCGCGCTGGAGGAGGCGTGGCGCGCGAGCTTCCGGGCGTACGAGCGCGCGCTGCCCGATCTGGCCGCGGAGATCGTGCGGCGCTTCGGCGGCCGGCTGCCCGAGCACTGGGACGAGGATCTGCCGACCTTCCCCGCGAGCAAGGAGGGACTGGCGACGAGGAAGGCCTCGGAGGCGGTCCTGCAATCGCTCGCCGCCGGCGTGCCGGAGCTCGTCGGCGGGTCGGGCGATCTCGATGCGTCGACGTTCACGTGCCTGAAGGGGTACGGTGACCTCGAGCCGCCGTCGCGCCCGCCGCAGGGCGTGCAGGGCGCCGCGGGAGGGACGTGGAGCTACGCGGGCCGGAACATCCATTTCGGCGTGCGCGAGCACGCCATGGGCGCCGCGGTGAACGGGCTCTCCTACCACGGAGGCTTCATTCCCTTCGGCGCGACATTCCTCGTCTTCCACGACTACATGCGGCCTCCGGTCCGGATCTCCGCCATCGCGCGCCTCGGCTCGATCTGGGTGTACACGCACGACAGCATCGGCGTGGGCGAGGACGGGCCCACCCACCAGCCGGTCGAGCACCTCGCCGCCCTCCGCGCCATTCCTGATCTCGTGGTCATCCGGCCCTGCGACGCCAACGAGACCCGCTGGGCGTGGCAGATCGCCGTCGAGGAGCGCCGCCGGCCGACGCTGCTGGTGCTCACCCGCCAGGCGGTGCCCACGCTCGATCGCGACGTGTTCGCGCCGGCGAGCATGCTCCGTCGGGGCGCTTATGTGCTCGCCTGCGATGGATCCGCCAACGATCCGGAGATCGTGCTCATGGCCAGCGGATCGGAGGTGGCGCTGATCGTCGGCGCCGCGGAGATCCTCAGGCGAACAGGCGTCAGGGTCCGGCTGGTCTCGATGCCGTCATGGCGCCTGTTCGAGGAGCAGACCGCCGCGTACCGCGAGGGCGTGCTCCCGCCCCGCGTCGCGCGCCTGGCGGTGGAGGCCGCATCGCCCCTGGGCTGGGAGCGCTGGACCGGGGAGCGGGGGGACGTCGTCGGCGTGCCCCGCTTTGGGGCCTCGGCGCCCGGCAGGAAGGTGCTCGAGGAGTACGGGCTCACGGCCGACAACGTTGCCCGACGCGCGCTCGCGCTGGTCTCGGGTGCGCGGGCGAACGGTTGAGGGCCCGCCTCGCAGCCTCCGCTCGGAGCGAGCGCTTGCCCGAAGTGGACCGGCACGAGGATGATGTCTTGGGCGTGCCCCTCCGGCGCGCCTGTTCGCACGTGATTCTCCACCAGTCCCTCCGCTTTTGCGTGGAGGGGACGCAAACGCGATACCGAGCATCATGTGGTATTGACGCGCCGAGGCCCGGCGGCATGCTCGCAGTGGGAGAATCCGTCGAGGTGCTGGGCGACCACCGGCAAGTCGCGGAGAAGCTCACCCGGGCAGAGGTGGCGAGCTAGCGGACGCTGAGCGACGCACGCTCGGCGGCGTCCGGCCGGCTGGTGGGCAGGCAACCGGAGATCGAGACCCGAAAGGACATCAGATGAAGGACACAAGAAGCACATCGAGTTCGGTGCTGGCGATGTCCTTGGCCTTGTGCATGGGACTGGCCTCGTGCGAACGCGCCCGGGAGCATGGCGGGACATCCGCGTCTCTCCTCGCGCCGAGCGAGGCACAGGCGCTACCTGACACCAAGAAGCCACCGAAGGAAGGCGAGCGACAAAGGAAGCCCGAGATGCGGCCCGAGGTAGAGAAGCAGCGGAAGGAGGCCGAGCAGCAGGGCGAGAAGACGCTGGACAAGGAAGCCATCGCGGCCATCACAGAGACCCGGAATGCGCTCAAGGCCACCGCGGAGGACAAGCGCGATGAAGCGGCGGCGGCGCTCGAGCGGGCTACCGGCAAAGTCAGCGTCCTCCTGGCCCGCAACCCGGCGGCGGCCCTCATCCCTGTCCAGCTGGAGGTCGACATCATCGACGTGGCGCCGGTGGACATTCAGGCCATCAAGGAGATCGCCAAAGCCGCGGAGAGGGCCGTGGAGGACAAGAACTATCCGGTGGCGCGGGTGGTGCTCTTCGGTCTGACCAGCGAGATCCGCACCCGCGTCTACAACCTGCCACTCGCGACCTATCCGGCCGCTCTTGGCGAGGCCGCCCGTCTGCTCGAGCAGAAGAAGACCAAGGAGGCCGGCGTGGTGCTGCAGACGGCGCTCAACACCCTGGCGGTGATCGACCGTGTCAGGCCGCTGCCGATCGTCGCTGCGCAGGCCGCGATCAGCGAAGCCCAGGCCCTGCGCGAGAAGGACAGGGACGGAGCGCAGCGGCTTCTGGCCACGGCCAGGCACGAGCTCGAGCGCGCGAAGGAGCTCGGATACGCGGGCAATGACCCGGAATACGCAGCCCTGCACAAGGACATGTCGGACATCGAGGCACAGCTCAAGAACAAGGAAGACGCGACCTCGGCCTTCGCCAAGCTGAAGGATAGGATAGCGGCGTTCTTCAAGCGGCAGTCCGAGAGCGAGCGGCGCTGAGCGCAGGCATCCACGCGCTTCGAACCGCCGCGCCCGCCGGCAGCCTGATCCAGAGCGCGCTCGCGGAGGCGCGCTAGAGATCGATCTGGAGCCCTATCTCCACCACCTGGCTCGGCGGCAGCTCGAAATAGGCGGACCGCGGGACCGCGTTGCGCAACATGAACGCGAAGATGCTCTCGGCGACGTGGCCCATGCGGCCCCGGTCGGTCGCCAGGAGCGTCTCGCGGCCGACGTAGTAGGTGAGGTCGTCGACGTCGAACGGCTCGCCGCTCCGCTCCGCCGCGGCGACGAGGCAGGAGGGGACATGCGGGCTCTCCATGAAACCCATGCGGTTCCGGAGCCGGTAGAAGCGGTTGCCGCCGAGCGACGTGAGCTCGATGCGCTCCCCCTCGGGCACGCGGGGCACGTGCTCCGTGAGCACGGTGAGGAGAATGGCCGTCTCGTGCAGGACCTTGTTGCGCGCGAGGTGGTGCGCGAGGCTCGGCGGCGTCTTGTCCGTGCTCGTGAGGAACACCGCTGTGCCGGGCACGCGCGCGGGGCGCTTCGCGTCGAGCTCCCGCAGAAACGCGCCGAGCGGCGGGGCGGTCTCGACGACAGCCTCGGCGAGCAGCGCGCGGCCCCTCTTCCAGAGGGCCATCAGGCCGAAGAGGGCAGCGCCGACGAGGAGCGGGATGTACCCGCCGTCGCGCAGCTTGAGCAGGGTTGCGCCGAAGAAGGCGAGGTCGCCGGCGAGGAACACGACCAGCAGCGGCAGCGCCTTCACGCGAGGCCAGCGCCAGGTCCTCCGCGCGACGCCGTAGAAAAGGACGGACGTGATCGTCATCGTCCCGGTCACGGCGATGCCGTATGCGGCCGCGAGGCGGCTCGACGCCTTGAAGCCGAGGACCAGCGCGACGCACGCGACGGCCAGGGCCCAGTTGACTACGGACACGTAGACCTGCCCCTCCACCTCGCTGGAGGTGTGCTTCACCGCGGTCCACGGGAAATATCCGAGCTGCACCGCCTGGTGCATCAGCGAGAAGGCGCCGGAGATGAGCGCCTGCGACGCGATCAGGGTGGCCATGGTCGAGAGCGCGACCAGGCCGTAGGTGGGGATCCCCGGCGGCGCCATATCGAAGAACGGATTGCCGGCGGCCTCGGGATGGCCAAGCAGGAGCGCCCCCTGGCCGAAATAGTTGAGCACGAGCGCGGGGAGCACGAGCCAATACCACGCCCTTCGGATCGGCCCGCGACCGAAATGCCCCATGTCGGTGTAGAGCGCCTCGACGCCGGTGATGACGAGCACGACGGCGCCGAGGAGAGCAAAGCCGTGGACGCCCTGGTCCAGGAAGAAACGCACGGCGTGCGCCGGCCGTAGGGCGTCCAGCACCGACGGGTCGCTTGCGATGAACCGGAGCCCGAGCAGGGCGAGGACGATGAACCAGAGCAACATGATCGGGCCGAAGACCCGGCCGACGGGCTCGTCCCGATGTCCCCGAAGACGACGCCGAGCGCCGCAACGACGAGCGTGGCGCGCCGCTCCGGGCGCGGCGCGCCGGTCACACGCGCGCGCTGGCCACGGGCCGGGGTCGCGCACTGACCCCGATCAGCAGCATCGACGATCCGCCGATGATGAGGTTGACGCCCACGAGCAGGCCGAGCGCCCACGCCGCGGTGCTCGGCCAGCGCCACCAGATCAGGACCCCGAGCGCCAGCGAGAGCAGCCCATCGAACAGGAGCCAACCCCAGGCGGGCATGTCGCGGTGCTGGATGGCGCGGATGATCCTGAGGAAGCCGTCGGCGAAGAAGAACGCCGCGAGGATCAAGGTCAGCGTGACCGTGCCTGTCACCGGGAAGGCCACGATCAGGACGCCCGCGACGATCTGGAACAGGGCGCTCACGAGGGACCAGGCGGAGTTGGACCATCGCGGGTTCCGGACGGCGTGGATGCCCTGGAGGAGGCCGCTCACCACCAGCACGCCCCCGATGACGACCGCCGAGACCAGCGAGGCGATCACGGGCATGAGCATCGCGAGCACGCCGAGCACCAAGAGGGCGATGCCGAGCCCCACGAACGAACCGCGGTTCTCCTGCACGGCATGAGCATCGACCAACCCCAATCCGAAGCTCGTCGTGCGGATAGGATCCTCCAAGCGACCAGCCATGTGCGTGCCCTCCTCTTCTTGGAGCTGAAGTTTCATCGCGAACCGAAGCCCCAGCGTCTCACCGGCGTGCCTGCTCGCCGCAATGAGCGTCTAGCTCACTTAGCTCCTCCCCCGGGAGCGCATGATGCGGGGCGCGGCACGGGCCACGGCGAACAAGGTGCCGCCCGTGAACGGCGTCAAGTGACCGCCGCCCAGCGGCGATGAGGCCTGTCTCGCGTCGCGGAGCCTCTCCGGGCATCATCTCCGGGCATCATCACGCCTCGACCGTGATGAGGTTCTCCACGTCGTGGACCCCCGGAGCCGCCCAGGCTACCCGCTCGACCTCCTCTCTCTCGGCCCACGAGCGCACGCTCCCGTGCAGGGTCACCTCGCCGTCCACCACCTCGATGCGGATGCGCCGGGCATCCAGCAGGGCGCTGCGCCTCAAGGCCTCCTCGATCCGAGCTTTCACCTCCGTCGGTGTGACGCTCGGCCCGACCGTGATCAAATTGCTCACCCCCCTCACGCCCGGAAGTTTGCGGACGGCCCTCTCCGCTGCGCTCTTCTGGAACCCCCAGCTCACCTCGCCTTCCAGCTTCAGCCAGCCGTTGCTCACCGTGACCTTGATCTTGTCGGCTGGCACGAGGATGTTCCACTCGAGCGCCCTGACCGCCGCGGCGGCGACGTCCTCGTCGGTGCGCCTGTCGGGCAGCTTGACGTCAAGCTCATTGACGACGGCGCTGACGCCGTAGACGCGCCTGGCAGCCTCCTCCGCGGCCTGTTTCTCGGCGTAGGTGGAAGCGTGGCCGCGGAGGGTGACGACACCGGCCTTGACCGAGACGGCGATGTGGGCCGCGTTCACGCTCGGCTCCCACGACAGCTCGCTCAGGACGTCATGTTGCAGTTCGATGTCGGTCTTCATGTGTCACTCCTTTGGGCTCGACCGCCGATGCGCCCGGGCTCGACCTCCGGCCTCGCTGCGGCCTCCCCGGCTGTGTCTGCGTCGTAGACGCCACCTCGGCAGCGTGGAGGTCCTGACGAGCTGATCGGCCACCTGCCGGTGGTCCCCCTGAGCCCGCATGGATTCGCGGTCCCGGATCGCCCCGGAGCCCGGAGCCGGCGCGGCGTCCCGGCTGGCGAGAAGGCCTGGCCGGACGTCGCGCCGTCGCGAGGACGATCAGGCGAGACCTGGCGACTTCCCAGGTCCTACGCCGCCTGCTTCTCGCCCTTCTCGCCCTTCTCGCCCTTCTCGCCCTTCTCGGCCGCCGTCCCGGCCCTCTCGGCCTCGGCCGTCGTCCCGCCCCTCTCGGCCGACTGTCCGGACGGGAGCTCCTTTCCGCCCGCCTCCTTGCCGCCGCCGATCTGGACGCGGCGCGATTGCATCTCCGCCTTCTTGGGCACCGTGATCCGGAGCACGCCGTCCCCGAACTCGGCCCTGAGCCTGCCGAGATCGGCACCTTCCGGCATCACGAACGAGCGGCTGAACGCCCCGTAGGAGCGCTCGTAGGCGAAGAACCGCTCGTCCTCGCGCCGCTCCTCCTCCTCCCGCCTGCCGCTCACCGTGAGCCGGTTGCCGGTGATCGAGACCTCGAGGTCCTGCTCGCGCACGCCGGGCAGGTCGAGGTTGATCACGTAGCTGTCCTTGGTCTCCTTGATCTCGACATTGGGCTCGAACACGGTGCTCGCTGCCTGGACCATGCCAGCGAACGGGTCGGCGCCCATGAGGTCACGAATGATACGGAAGGGATCGAGCGCGCGGAGCGGATCCGTCATGCGCGCAGGCTCCCAGGCGGTCGCGAGCGGCTCGCCTCGGCGAATGTTCAGATTGGCCATCGTACCCTCCTTCCTCCTCCACCAACCAGTATAAGCATCAATCGTGCGCAATGAGGATAAATCGTGCG
The DNA here is from genome assembly GCF_051474675.1 of Sorangium sp. So ce406. Classification (NCBI taxonomy): domain Bacteria; kingdom Pseudomonadati; phylum Myxococcota; order Polyangiales; family Polyangiaceae; genus Sorangium; species Sorangium sp. So ce406. The sequence continues at coordinate 7,685,520 of NZ_CP150340.1, forward strand.
TGCGCAATGAGGATAAATCGTGCGCACCGCACCGGCGGCGCAAGTGTGCAACGCGCGCCGGCGAGCCTCCCCTCGCGTTCGCCGGATCGAAGCGCTCGGGAGCGGACGTGTGCCAGACTGCCATTCATCCGGTCATGCAGGCGAGACAGGAGGAGGGAGCGCGAGGGCTCCCGATCGACGGTTCATGCCGCTCGAGTGCCTCTCCGCTCGACCGCTGAAATCAAATTAATAATAAGAAGAAGGGAGCGGCCTGGCCATGGGCCGGAGTGGCTCGCGCGATGCAAGCTCGCGAGGCCAAGGCTGCGAGGCCGGCCCGGGGGAAGGTCACGCGTGCCAAGCGCCAAGGAGAACCCGGCCGAGGTTGTACAGCTGCGTTCGCTCTGACGCTGCCGGCCGGGTGAGCCAACCGCCTGGTGGTACAGGAAGAACAAGCCAGAACCGACGCAAGCAAAGGAGAGCGATCAATGGACGACAGACAATTGCAACGGGATGTCCTCGATGAGCTGGCGTGGGAGCCGAGCGTCAATGCAGCCGAGATCGGCGTGGCGGTCAAGGACGGCATCGTCACCCTGACCGGCCGCGTGCAATCGTTTGCCGAGAAGTACGCGGCCGAGCAGGCGGCCAAGCGCGTCTACGGCGTCAAGGCCGTCGCCAACGAGCTCGAGGTCAGCCTGCCGGGCAGCAGCCAGCGCACCGACGAGGACATTGCTGCGGCGGCCGTCAGCGCGCTCAGATCCAACGTGCTCGTGCCGGCCGACAAGATCAAGGTCACGGTCAGCAAGGGCTGGCTGAAGCTGGACGGCGAGGTGGAGTGGCAGCTCCAGAAGGAGGAGGCCGAGAAGGCCGTCCGCAATCTGGTAGGCGTGGTCGGGGTGAGCAACTTCATCACAGTCAAGCCGCACGTCTCCCCGGCGGAGGTCAGGTCCAAGATCGAGGACGCCCTCAAGCGCAGCGCCGAGATGGACGCCCGGCGCATCAGCGTCGAGGTGGTGAACAGCGGCAAGATCGTCCTGCGCGGGAGCGTGCGCTCGTGGGCCGAGAGGGAGGAGGCCGAGAGAGCAGCCTGGTCGGCGCCCGGGGTCTACAGCGTCGAGGACCTCATCACCGTCTCGCCCTGAGCCGACCGCCGCCGCTGGCCGCTCGATCGGGAGCCCAGATCGCTTCTTGCGGTCCCCGGTGGGCGCACCATGCTGCCATCAAGTAGGGTAGGGGGAGGAACCATCATGGCCCAACCGATCGGCCCGGGCGCGGCCGCGCCCGATTTCACGCTGGCGACCACGCCCGACCAGAAGGTATCGCTGAGCGATTTCCGCGGGCAGCCGGTCATCCTTGCCTTCTACCCGGCCGACTGGAGCCCCGTGTGCGGCGACCAGCTGGCGCTCTACAACGAGAGCGAGGTCCGCAGCGAATTCGAGCGACACCACGCCAAGCTCCTCGGAATTTCCGTCGACGGGGTGTGGTGCCACCTCGCGTTCGCCCGCGACCGAAAGCTGCGTTTCCCGCTGCTCGCCGATTTCGAGCCGAAGGGCGCAGTGGCGCGGCAGTACGGCGTCTACCGCACGCATGACGGCATCTCCGAGCGGGCGCTGTTCGTCACCGACGCGGAGGGCAAGGTGGCGTGGAGCTACGTCTCGCCCGTCGGCATCAATCCCGGCGCTGACGGCATCCTCGACGCGCTGGACAAGTTAGGAGGTTCGAAATGAGCAAGCTGACACCGCCGGTCGGCCCCGGCGACCACATCCTCGGTGACGTGGACGCGCCCGTCACGCTGGTCGAGTATGGCGACTTCGAGTGCCCATACTGCGGGCGCGCCCACCTCGTGCTCCAGGACGTGCTGCGCCGGGTGGGTCGCGACGTGCGCTTCGTCTTCCGCCACTTCCCGCTCGCCGAGCTGCACCCGCACGCGCTCGCCGCGTCAGAGGCCGCCGAGGCCGCGGGGGCGCAGGGGAAGTTCTGGGCCATGCACGACACACTCTTCGAGCACCAGGACGCGCTCGGGCTCGAGGACCTGGTCGGCTACGCCACCGACCTCGGGCTCGATACCGAGCGCTTTGCCGACGAGCTCGCGAGCCACGCGCACCTCGACAAGGTGAAGGCCGACGTCCACTCCGGCGTGCGCAGCGGCGTCAACGGCACGCCGACGTTCTTCATCGACGAGGTGCGCTTCGACGGCAGCTGGGACGCGGATACGCTTACGGCCGCGTTGCGCGCCGCGATCCGCGCGAAGACGCTGGCGGCGACGGGGTGATGGCGCCGTGGCGGTCGCCGATCAACAGCGCCCGGCGGGAATGGATGCGGGCAGAATGGATGCGGGCATAGGAGCGTCGCAGTCCCCCGAGGGCTGCGTGCCCGTGCGTCTCCGGGTCAACGGTGAGCTTCGCGAGCTGCGCCTCGACCCGCGCACGACGCTGCTCGACGCGCTGCGCGAGCATCTCGACCTGAACGGGAGCAAGAAGGGGTGCGACCTCGGGCAGTGCGGGGCCTGCACCGTGCTCGTGGATGGCCAGAGGGAGCTTGCCTGTCTCGCGCTCGCCGTCGCGCACCAGGAGGACGAGATCACGACGATCGAAGGGCTCGCGGACGGCGACCGGCTCGACCCCGTGCAGGCGGCCTTCATCGAATGCGACGCGCTCCAGTGCGGCTACTGCACGTCGGGTCAGATCATGTCGGCCGTGGCGCTCCTCGAGGAGGCGCGCCGCGGCGTCCCCAGCCATGTCACGCTGGACGTCTCCGCGCCGCCCTCGCTGGGTGCTCTCTCCGATGAGGAGATCCGCGAGCGTCTCAGCGGCAATCTCTGTCGCTGCGGCGCGTACCCGAACATCGTCGCCGCGGTGCGCCGGGCGCGGGATCTGAACGGGGGAGGAAGCGCGGCATGAAGCCGTTCCGCTACATGGAAGGCGAGAGCGCCGAGGCTGCGACCCGCGCGGTGACCAGCGCGCCGGGGGCCGTCTTCTTCGCCGGCGGCACCACGTTGATCGACCTCATGAAGATCGATGTGGTGTCGCCGGACACGCTGGTCGATATCCGTCGGCTGCCGCTCGCCTCCATCGCGGAGGACGGGGAAGGCGTGCATATCGGGGCCAACGTGCGCAACAGCCAGCTCGCGTGGCACGCGACCATCCGCGAGCGCTACCCCGTCCTCTCGGAGGCGATCCTCTCCGGCGCCTCGACGCAGCTGCGCAACATGGCCACGACCGCCGGCAACATCCTGCAGCGCACCCGGTGCCCGTACTTCCGCGACGTGCACGCGGCGTGCAACAAACGGGAGCCCGGGTCCGGCTGCGATGCCATCGAGGGATTCAATCGCAGTCACGCCGTCCTGGGCACGACCGAGCACTGCATTGCGACCTATCCATCCGACATGTCCGCAGCGCTCGTCCTCCTCGATGCCGTCGTGCGGACGCGGAAGCCGGACGGCACGACGCGCAGCATTCCCCTCGAGGATCTTCACCTGCTCCCGGGCGACACGCCCGAGCGCGAGACGGTGCTGGAGCATGGAGAGCTGATCACCCACGTCGATCTGCCGCACCTCTCCTTCGCCCGCCGCTCCCATTACCTCAAGGTGCGGGATCGGGCGAGCTACGAGTTTGCCCTCGCGTCGGCGGCCGTGGCGCTCGACATGGATGGCGAGACGATCCGCGCGGCCCGTGTGGCGCTGGGCGGCGTGGCCACGAAGCCGTGGCGCTGCCCCGAGGCCGAGCGGGTGCTCGCCGGGCGGCGTGCAACGGCGGACAGCTTTCATGCCGCCGCGGACGCCGCGCTCGCGGGCGCTGTCCCCCGGCGGCACAACGGCTTCAAGATCGAGCTCGCGAAGCGCGCGCTGGTGCGTGCGCTGAGCGAGCTCACGGCCCGGGCGGCCTAGGAGTCGACGATGGCGACTGGCAACTGCCTGATCGGCACACCCGTCAGCCGTGTGGACGGGCGAATGAAGGTGACCGGCGGCGCGCGGTACGCAGCCGAGACCAGGTTCCCCGCGACGGCGCACGCGGCGCTCGTGGGCAGCACGATCCCGAGCGGCCGGGTGGTGCGCCTCGACGTGGCGGCTGCCGAGCGTGCGCCGGGGGTGCTGCTCGTGCTCACCCATGAGAACCGTGGACCGCTCGGCGAGATGCCGACGAGCGCGGACTGGACGGGGATGACGCCCGAGCGGCGCCCGCCGCTCGAGGACGCGCGCATCCATCGCTACGGCCAGTACGTGGCGATGGTGGTGGCCGACACGCCCGAGCAGGCGCGTTACGCCGCGTCGCTGGTCCAGGTCGCGTACGAGCGCGCGCCCTTCGCCGTGGCGATGGAGCAGGCCCTGGAGACCGCCGATGTGCCGCGGCAGGTGTTCGGCGAGGAGCTGCAGGTGCAGCGGGGCGCGTCGCTCGCGGGCGCGCTCGCCGCGGCCGAGGTGCGCCTGGACGTCACCTACGCGACGCCCAACGAGCATCCGTGCGCGCTGGAGCCGCACGCGTCGGTCGCCTCGTGGGACGGCGACACCCTCACGGTGTACAACGCGACGCAATGGGTGCGGGGCGACCGGGCCGTGCTCGCGGCGGCGCTCGGGTTGCCCCAGGAGAAGGTCCGGGTGCTCGCGCCGTTCGTCGGCGGCATGTTCGGCTCGAAGGTCGCAACGGGCTGGCATACGGTCCTCGCCGCGCTCGCCGCCCTGAGGCTGAAGCGGCCGGTCCGAGCGGTCCTCACCCGCGCGCAGGTGCTCACCAACGTGGGACATCGCACGGAGACCGTGCAGCGCTTCGAGCTGGGCGCGACGCGAGGCGGGACGCTCCTGGCCCTGCGCCACCACACGCGCGTGCACACGGCCGCGGACGAGCGCCTGGACGGAGAGGGGTTCCTGGAACCGACGAGCTGCACCTCCCGGCTGCTGTATGCCTGTCCGAGCTACGAAGCGACCTACGACTGCGTGCGCCTGAACGTGATGGCGCCTGGATGGATGCGGGCACCAGGCGAGGCCCCCTGCATGTGGGCGCTGGAGAGCGCGATGGATGAGCTCGCCCTCGTGCTCCGGATGGATCCGGTCGAGCTGCGCCGCCGCAATCACACGGACATCGATCCACACCGCGGAGCTCCGTTTTCGAGCAAGCACCTGCTCGCCTGTTACGAGCGGGGCGCCGAGCGGTTCGGGTGGGCGCAGCGCACGCCGGAGCCGGGTTCGATGCGCGATGGCGACGCGCTCGTCGGCTGGGGGATGGCGACGGCCACGCACCCCGCCTGGCTCATGGGCGCGACCGCGCGCGTGCGTCTCGAGCGCCGCGGGACCGGCGTCCGCGCCGTCGTCTCGACGGCGGGTGTGGACGTGGGGACCGGCATGTACACGATGATGGCGCTCGTCGCGGCGGAAGGGCTCGGCTTGCCGCTCGCTCAGGTCACGGCCGAGCTGGGCGACACCCGGCTCGCGCCCTGCCCCCCTGCGGGCGGCTCGAACCTGACGGCCAGCACGGCGCCGGCGATCCTGGATGCATGCGCCGCGCTCCGCCGGGAGATCGTCGCGCTCGCCGCGGCCACGCCGAGCGGCCTTTCGGGTGCGGTGGACGAGACCGGCGAGCTCCCGTGCGCGGAGGGGAGCCTCCCCCGCCGTCCGCCGCTCGCCATCCACATCGATTATGCCGAGCTGCTGGCGCGCATCGGGCGCGACAGCCTGGAGGCCGAGGGCAAGACCGCGCCAAGGAGCCTGCATGACGACCGCTTCACGTTCCAGTCGTTCGGCGCGCACTTCGTGGAGGTGCGCGTTCATCCGGACATCGGCCGCATCCGCGTCTCGCGCGTGGTGAGCGTCTTCGACGTCGGGCGGGTGCTGAACGCGAAGGCGACGCGCAGCCAGCTCATCGGCGGCATCGTCTTCGGCATCGGGCAGGCGCTGCTCGAGGAGCTGGTCTACGACGGAGCGCACGGGCAGCCGATCAACGCCGATCTTGCCGGCTATCTCGTGCCCGTCCATGCCGACGTTCCGGACATCGACGTGAGCTGGCTTGATGAGCCGGATCTGGTCTTCAACGCGGTCGGCTGCCGCGGCGCCGGGGAGATCGGGATCACCGGCGTCGCGGCGGCGATCGCGAATGCGGTCCATCACGCCACCGGCGTCCGCGTGCGCGGCCTGCCCATCACGCCGGAGAAGCTGCTCTGGGCGCCCGCAGACAGGCAGCCCGCGCCAGGGGCGAGCCGACCCCAGGGAGCCGGATGAAAGAGCTCTGAGAGGTCGTGAATGCCTGTCTCGGAGCCCGGCTATGCGCCGGTGGGTCTGGACATCGGCGCGGACACCCCCGAGGAGATCGCGCTCTCGGTCGTCGCGGAGGGGTCGAGCGCCGATGACCGCCCCCGGGGACGGAGCTAAAGGACCCGCAGGAACGCCGTGAGATCGGCCTTTTCCTGCGCCGTCAGCCTCGTGCCGAGCACGATTTCGTGGAGCACGGCGACGTACTCCGCGTAGAAGCCGCCCTTCGGGTTGCTCCAGCTGTAGGAAAACACGCGATCGCCCACCGCGAGGCCAGCGACGTTCGGGCCGACGGCGGCGACCGTGCCGGCCCCGTCGGTGCCGAGCACGAGCGGAAAATCGGCGCGTCCTTCCGACAACCAGCCTTGTCGGATCGCCGTGTCCCACGGCCCGACGCCGGCCGAGTGGAGCGCAATCAACACCTCGCTCGCTCCGATGGTGGGTACCGGCAGCTCGTGGATCGTGAGCACCTCCGGTCCCCCGAAGCGATCGATCGCAGCGGCGAGCATGGTCTTCGGTATTTCTCTCATCTCGCTCACACTTCCCGCGCGCGGATGCTGCAGGAAGCGGACCACCCACGCCGCGCTCAGCGAGGCGCGAGGGACACCTGCGATCGTCGTCGAACGTTCGCGTGCACGCGCATTCCCGGCTTCTCATGCGACCTCGGCGTCCTAAGTTGTGGTGGAGGGGGGCGGCCGAGGCGAGGGTATCGAGGGACGCCGCGGAACGTCGCTGAGCTCAGAGAGACGGAACAGAGGATAAGTCATGCCGAGTCCGCCCATCGGGTGCCGCGAGTTGGATCTGCTCGTCCACGAGGCGCTCCACGTCCACAACGAGCACGCCCGCGCGACTTCGGAGAGCGTCCGGCGCAAGCTCCACGCCCGCCTGCTCGAGCTGGAAGAGCGCTTCGAGCGGGTGCTCACGGAGTCGGTGTCCGACGAGGCGGTCCGCCGCGCCTGGCGCGAGCACCTCCACGCGCGGGGTCCGGCTCCGGCGGAGCCGCCCCCACCGCCCATCCTCGTCTTCAGGGGACGCTCCGAGGCCGGATCCGAGGTCGTCGTGCGCGTCGCGAGCAGCGGCGAGCTCCGCGTCGAAGTGGACGGCGCGCTCTTGAATCGCACGGTCGCGCTGGCTCTCCGTCAGGATGGAGAGCGGTCGTTCTTCCCGATCAAGGGCGTCGGCGACTTCGGCGAGACGTTCGTCGCCTCCCCGGAGGCCATCGAGGCGTTGCGCGCCTGGGTCGACGAGCCCCGCGGGCAGCCGCCGTGGGAGCACCTGCGAGAGCTTGCCGACGACGGGCTGGTCGGCAAGGACTTCGCGCTCACGCCGCGCGGGCGGCGCGCGCTCGGCCGTACCGCAGCCTGACCGAGATCGCCGTCCCGCGCCCGAGCGCGCGCGGCCCGCGCGGCCTGTCACACCAGCGCATTCAAGGCGCCGTGCAGGTGGGCGGCAGCCACCTCGATCTCGCGGTCCTCGTACTGGGCTGCTCGCACCTCCGCCGCGATCACGCCGCAGCGATGGAGCTTCTCGAAGTCGCCGTAGGGGAACTTGGCCTCGCTCGTCGAGAAGCGGTGTGCGGGCGACGACGTCTTCGACGTGGCGGGGATCGTCGACGTACGCAACGAGCTCGGCATCGCGCGCTGATCCCGGAGGGATCTACCTGCCTCGTGTCAGCGAGACCATCCCGAGCCCCTCTGCCGTGGGCAGCCAGAGCAGGAGATCCACCAGCGCCGCGCCCCTGTCCTCGCCCGTCGCGGCGGCGACCTCCCCGGCCAGCGCGACCAGCGGGCGCGGGCTGCCGCAGCTCGCCAGCGCGCGTCGCTGCCAGGGCGCGACATCGGCCAGCACGGGCCGGTACGCGACGCGGCTGACGGCGAGCAGCGAGGGCCGCGCCTCGGGGAGGGCGGGGGCCTCGCCGCGATCGACGGCCGACAGGAAGCCACGCACGTCGTGCCCCAGCGCGGCCACCCGCAGACACGGCGCGGCCACGACGTAGAGCTCGTCCCGGAGGAGCGGCGAGAAGCCGGTGACGTCGAGACGCGCGCCGTCCTCGTCCGGGAGCCCCGGCGCCCGGAGCGCCTCGATCCGGGCGCGCTCGACGCGGGCGAGATCGATCGGTAGCCGGAGGAGCGAGCGCCGATCCTCGGGCATGACCTCGTCGGGAGGGCGCGTCCGCTCGAGGTGGTCGGCGAAGCCTTCGCCGAGCATGAAGAGGCTATGGTGCCGCGGCGGCCGTGACGCGAGGTAGCCGGTCGCGAAGCGCTCGAACAGCGCGTCGCCGAGCAGCGCGCGGACGGCCGGGTAGTCGGCCCGGATGCAGGCGAGCAGGCGATCGAGGTAGCCGCGCGCGTAGATCGAGAGCCGCTCGACCGCGTCGGCGCCCTCCGGGACGCGGATCGTCCGCGCCTCGCCGTAGCGCTCGCGCGCGCGGCAGAGGCCGGCGGGGACGCCGCCCGGCGTGGTCACGGCGAGCCGCAGCCAGTCCTGGAGCGCGGAGAGCGACGGCGCGCCCTCAGGGGGCGAGGTCATGAATCACTCCGGGGAGCCAGGGGGCGTCGTCGCGCACGGGGCCCGAGAGCGGCACGTCCGGCAGCTCGCCAGCGAGCACGGCGCGTGCCTTGTCGAGCTCCGCGACGAGATCCGGATACGCGGGAATCGCCGCGTCCCACTCGAGCAGCGTCGGGACGCCGCCCGTCCGCTCCTCTGCCAGGCGATAGAGGCGCCAGACCGGCGTGGGCACGGGGTGATCGTGGGTGTCCACGAGGTAGCGGCCGAAGGACGTCGGGCCGGCGATGTGGATCTGCACGATCCGATCGTGCGGCAGGCCCTCGATGTACCGCTCCGGGTCGAAGCCGTGATTGAACGACGACACGAAGACGTTGTTCACGTCGAGGAGCAGGCCGCAGCCGGTCCGCTCGGAGAGCGCGCCGAGGAACTCCCACTCCGGGATGGTGGAGGCGGCGTACTCGACATAGGTGCTCGGGTTCTCGAGCACGAGCGGCCGGCCGAGGAAGTCCTCCACGCGGAGCACGCGCTCGGCCACGTGATCCAGGGCCTCCTCGGTCAGCGGCAGGGGCATCAGATCGTGGGTGTTGTGACCGGCCACGCCGGTCCAAGAGAGGTGATCCGAGATCCAGGCGGGCTCGACCCACGCGGCGAGCGCGCGGAGCCCTTCGAGGTAGTCCATGTCGAGCGGATCGGAGGAGCCGATCGAGAGCGAGACGCCGTGCATGACGATCGGGTGGGAGCGCGCCAGCGCCCCGAGCACGTGACGCGCGAAGCCGTGATCATCCATGAAGTTCTCGCTGATGATCTCGAGCCAGTCGACACGCGCCGGGTGCCGGAGCAGGTGGTGGAAATGGCATGACCGGAGCCCGAGTCCGAAGCCGAGCTGGGGCATGCCGAGGCGGGCGGGGCGCATGGTCAGGTCGAGGGCGGGAAGGCCACGCGCAGATCGTCGGCGGGGGGTGGCGCGCTCGGCGGGGTCTCGCCGCGCGCGCGGAGGACCTCGCAATAGGCCCTCCAGGCGACGTCGTAGACGGGGTCGCCGTAGGCGAAGGGCATCGTGCCGATCGACCTGGGCTCCGCGTCCGGCCCGATGTCGAACAGCGCCATCTCGCCGCTCGACGGGTAGAGCTGCGAGGCCGAGATGGGGACGGCGCAGCCGCCCAGGGCGCCGCACTTGTTGTCGGTCGGCGCGCTGTAGAGCATCCCGCGATGGCCGCAGCTCGCCTGGGACTTGATCGTCGTGCCGCAGCTCGTCGCGCCCCCGCCGCCGCCCCCGCGGCAGCTCCCGCCGCCCGCCACCGATTGCACGAAGCCGCAGCCGCCCTGGGCCTTGCAGGCGTTCGAGCCCTTGCAGGTGTGGTAGGTCGTGATCGCGGGCATCTCGCCGGAGCCGGGGTGGGCGAGGTCGAGGCCCTGGCACGCATGATAGAGAGCGCCTTGCCTGGGCTGCTCGGTGCCCAGCGCGAGGTCCGGGGCCTCGCCGAGCACGGCCCAGCAGATCGACACCCGATCTCCCGAGCCGACCATCGAGGGGTAAGGGAAGCCGACGTTCGGGTCCTTCCAGTAGCCGTCGAGCGCGCGGGTGACCCCGGCGATGGCGCCGGCGGCCACCTGGCTGAGTTGCCGCCGCACGCTGCCGTCGGCATTCCTGGCCTTGAGCCGGTTGAGCGCCGCGGCGACGTCGGCCGCCCGGGGGACCTTGTCAGAGGCCTCGTCGGTGTCGCCGATCGTGAGGTCCCTGGTCGTCCACGGGGTCGCGCCGCGCGAAGCGTGCCACGCGTCCCAGGTCACGAGATGGGGGAGGAGCTCTTCCCTGATCTCGAGGAAGCGCGCGTAGTGATCCTTGCGGTCGTTGTCGAAGCGGGCCTTCGCGTCCGCGGAGGGCAAGAGCTTGCCGTCGTCGTCGTAGCTCGGGTAATCGAGGGTGAGGCCCTTCTCGGACGAGCGGTAGTCGGTCGCGACCTCGTTCGCGAGGGAAGCGAGCGCCTCCCTGTGGCCGAGCAGCACCGCGCGCAGGGGCGGGGTGATCGTCCTGCCCTCGCCCTGGTCCGTGATGGCGCTGATGATGTCGACGGCGGCGCCGAGCGCCTCCTCCGCGCCGATGGTCGGGAGCACCGCCGAGATGCCGGGGTACTCGGGCATGGGGTGCCCGCCGGTCGGCGTGTTGAACAGCTCGCGCTGCACGGAGCTCGGCGTATAGACGTGCTGCCAGAGCGTCGTCCCGTCGCGATAGCGCATGGTCATGTAGTGAACCATGCACTCGTACATGTATCCGATGGTCCCGAACATCGGGAGATCGGCCTCGGTCTGGTCAGGGGTCCAGCCGGCGAAGGGCACGGCGGGGAAGTACTTGTCGAGCTTCTGGGGATCGATGCGCTGCCTGGCCTGGTTCTCCGGCGCCTCGACCGCGAGGAAGAGCTCGATCTGTGCGGCGGAGAGCGGCCCGAGCACGACCTTGGCGGAGGCGTGGGTCGTCGTGTCGCGGAGATCGATGATGTGGGGAATGACGGTGTTGTCGGGGCCGAAGCACTTCCAGCCGTCGTCCTCGGTCTGGAGGATCGAGCTCGTGAAGGTCGGCGTGACGCCCATGCTCGTGGCGAGGTTGGCGGCGAGCTGGAGGTGCAGCATCTCCTGGACGAAGACGCTGAAGATGATGTTGAAGGCGCGCTCGTTGGCGCTCTCCGGCGCGTGCGTCGGCGCGGAGCCGGGCCACCTTCGTCCCTTGTAGAACGTCTGCTCGGAGGCGTTGATCGGGTGCATGCCCTGGATCGAGTACATGGGCACCATGTAGAGGGGGATCGTGAACAGCTCGACGGTGACGGCGGCCTGCGCGAGGGCGCGCAAGGCAGAGGCGTCGATGGAGAGGTTCTTGGGATCGCGAGCGTGGACGGGATCGATGTGGATCGACTCGACGGTTCTCATGGTGACCCTCTCATGCGGCCGGGCGGCGGCGACCCCAGAGCTCCTTCAGATCCGAAGGGAGCTGCGACTCGACGGCGATGACCTCCTCCTCCGGCAACTCGGCCTGGATCGCGGAGAACACCGCGCGGGCGACCGCCTCCGCCTGGGTCGGCGTCGTATCGAGGTGCTCTGCCACCATCTGCAGGAACTTGTCGCGGCCGAAGCGCTCCGGCCGCTCGCCCCGGTGCGTGACGCACGGGAGGACCAGCCTGCGCAGCGGCGGGGGCAGGGCCTGCGCCAGATCCTTCGCCTCGCCGCCGCTGAGCCGGCGCGACAGCACGCACAGCACGGCGCCGGCCGCGTCGGGCGCCTCGACGCCGACGGGGAGCGTATCGTCCCGCTCGAGCCGCTCGAGGATGCGCGCGGACTTCGCGTCGAGCGCGAGCCCGCCCGCCGGCGGCGCCTCTCGAGACGTCACGGCCCGCAGCGTCTCGGCGGCCCTCTCGGCGACGTCGTTCTGGGCGATGTCGGAGAGGCTGATCACCCCGCGGAGGTGCCCCTCTTCGTCCGTGCACACGATGCGCGCCTTGCGCGCCAGGCTCATCCGCACCTCCGCCACCTGGACGTCGTCCTCCGGCCGGCAGGCGACCACCTCGCGGGTCATCACGTCGTCGATCGAAGCCGACGGGGGATTGCCGTCGGCCACGTTGCGGATCGCGATGTCCCGATCCGTCACCGTGCCGAGCACTTTGCCCGAGGCGTCGCAGACCGGGAGAAACCCGATGCTCTCTGCGCGCATCAGCAGCGCCGCCTTCTGCACGGTGGTGTTCGGCAGCACGGAAACGGGGTTGTTGTTCATCAGCTCGCTACAGAGCATGGCTCCCTCCCGAGCGTGGCTGTGGTGTCGAATCCCCCCGATGTCACTGGGCGGGGCGTCGAGGGCGCGCCGGCAGGCTGCGCGTCAGGCGCGATGGACGTGGAGCGCGATCTTGCCGAGCACGTGTCCCTGCGCCAGACGCTCGTGCGCCTTGGCCGCCCCGGCGAGCGGGTAGGCTGCGGCGATCGGCACCACGAGCTTCGCCACATCCGCCGCGCGCGCGAGGCGCTCGAGCTCACCCGGCGTCGAAACGATCTCGGAGCAACATGGTCCCCTCGCCGCGCGAGATCGTAGTCTCGTGAAGGTGAATCGAAAGCCCCGACGGGGCCCTCTCCCGCGAGGCGCCGCCGCGCGACGAGCAGGCTCGGCGCGCGGGTCGGGACACCCCTTGCCAGTCCATGACGAGAGCGCCACGAGCGGCCGGAGGGCACTTCCATGGCTCGCATGAGAACCATCACCGAGGCTGCCGGGCCCGCGAGCCCGGAGCTCGGTCGCATCCTGAAGATGGTGGATGAGACCGTCGCGCGCGGAGCGCGCGCCCTCCTCCGCGGCGCGCCGCAGGGGCTGGTCCTTCCCCCCATCTTCCATCTAGAGGGTAGAGGCTGAGCGCTGGACGCGCTCGGCTGAAGGAGGTCCGCCATGGCAGTCGATGCCGTCCGCACGATCGCGCTCCCGTCCGGCAAGGAGATCCCGGCGCTGGGGCAGGGCACCTGGCACATGGGCGAGGACGCGCGGCGTCACGCCGAGGAGGTCGCGGCGCTGCGGCTCGGCCTCGATCTCGGCATGACGCTGATCGACACCGCCGAGATGTACGGGGACGGCGCCGCCGAGCAGCTCGTCGGCGAGGCCATCATCGGGCGCCGCGACGAGGTCTTCCTGGTCAGCAAGGTGCTCCCGTCCAACGCATCGAGGAGGGCCACGGTCCTCGCCTGCGAGGGCAGCCTGCGGCGCCTCGGCACGGACCGGCTCGACCTCTATCTCCTGCACTGGCGCGGTCCCACGCCCCTCTCGGAGACGATCGCGGCGTTCGAGGCGCTCGTCCGCGCGGGTTTGATCCGCTTCTGGGGCGTCCAGGCCGTAGCCCGCGCGAGCTGCGGCAGGCGGTGCCGGCGCGCGCGCGGACCGGGCTGCTGCGAGGCCCGCAGATCGCCGAAGCGCAGGAGCAGCCCTGCTCTTCAGCGGCACGTCGCTGCTGCTGCTCGGCCTCAGCGCAGGGTCCGCCGTCCCGGCGCGCCCGTGACGATCGCGCCGCCGCGGAGGCGCCGTCGCGGCGCGGCCCTCGGGCGTCCGTTCTACGCCGCCTTCCCCAGGCTGCCGTGGGGGTCGATGATGTACTTCTTCGGCTCGCCCCGGTCGAACACCTGATAGGCCTCGACCGCCTGGTCGAGCTTGATGACCTCGGGGTTGATGACCTCGCTCAGGTACTCCATCCGGCCCCACAGAATGGCCATCATCAGGTCCCGGTTGTACCGCATGACGGGCGCCTGGCCCGCGGTCATCGAGGGCGACTTGATCCACGCCTTGCCGAGATCGAGGCTCAGCTTCCCCCTCTTGTGCTCCTCGTCCTTGGCGTAGGGATCGCCCTCCGCGTAGATGCCGGGGACGCCCATCGCGCCGCCGGCGCGGACGACCCCGAAGAGCGCGTTGATCACCGCCTCGGGCTCCTCCTCGCCGGCCATCTTGCCGTAGCCGTGCGCCTCGAAGCCCACGCAGTCCACGCCGCAGTCGACCTCTCGCTCGCCGAGGATCGCCTGGATCTGGTCGGGCAGCGGCGTCTGCGAGGTCGTGTCCACGACCTCGTACCCTGCCCTCTTCACGAGCGCCCGCCGGGCGGGGTTCGGGTCGCCGACGATGATGCAGGACGCGCCCAGGAGGCGCGCGGAGGCGGCGGCGGCGCGGCCGACCGGGCCCGCTCCGCCGATGTACACCGTGGATCCCGTCTTCACCCCCGCCTCCATGCACCCGTGGTATCCGGTCGGGAGGATGTCCGAGAGGAAGGCAAGCTCCTTCATCTTCGCCATCGCCCGGTCCTTGTCGGGGAACTTCAGGAGCTGGAAGTCGGCGTAGGGCACCATGTGGTACTCGGCCTGCCCGCCCTGCCAGCCGCCGAGGTTGAAGCCGTACGCCCCGCACGCGACCGCAGGGTTCGTGTTCATGCACACGTCGGTGTGCCGCTCCCGGCAGTTGCGGCAGCGTCCGCACGCGACGTTGAAGGGCACCGAGACGAGATCGCCCTTCTTGATGTACTCCACGTCGCTCCCCAGCTCGATCACCTCGCCGGTGATCTCGTGGCCGAGCTGGTCCCCCTTCGGGAACGGGAACCGGCCCCGGTAGATGTGCAGGTCGCTGCCGCAGATGTTGGTCGCCAGGACCTTGAGGATGACCGCGTGCTCCAGCTTCCGGCCGCGCGGATCGGCCATCTTGGGATAGTCCCTGCTTTGAACCTCGACCTTCCGAGGCCCCTGATACACAACCGCACGATTGGCTGCCATGACTCCATTCCCCTTTCCCGTCGAGCGCCCGAGCGGCGCCCTCGACCCGCGGCTCCCAGCGCAACGTGGGATGTCGGGCGAAGACGGCCCTCCGCCTTCCATCCTTCCTCCGTGCCCGGTCGCCGCATCCGGCGTTCGGGACAGCGGTCCTCGTGGGATCGCGAGGCGAGCCATCGACGCAACGCCGGTGCCACCAGGATGATGCTCCCAGCGCACCAAGGCCCTGCATGAGCCCGGTGGGGCGCGATCACGCGCGCCCGTCACCGTCATGCGCGCGCCGCGACAGTGGTCACGGGCCCGGGGCCGTGTGCGCGAACCACTCATGCATCACGGGCACCACGGGCCGACCGAGCAGGCGAGCGTCGCGCTCGAACGCCTCCGGGAGGGGGTCGGGCGCGCCGCGCAGCAAGGAGGAGGCCAGGTTCGCCGGAGGCGACAGCGGGCATTGAGGTTGCTGCCGCGTGGCCCCAGCATGAAACCCCGATCACACGCTGCTCGCACGGCCGCGGCTATCCCCCGGCCGGTGCGGCTCCACCTCCCCCGCGAGCTCGAGCTCGCCACGTCGAAGGCCCTCGCCGAGTGGCAGGCGGCGGATGGCCTCCGGCGGATCCACGAGCGCGACGCGGCGCTCTGGACGGGGAGCGACGAGCCGAGCTGGCTCGGCTGGCTCGAAGCGCCCTTCCATGAAAAGGCGAACCTGCCGCGTCTGCGCGCGCTGCAAGACGAGGTGCGCGATCGCGGCCTCACCCGCGCCGTCCTGCTCGGTATGGGCGGAGCGAGCTTGTGGCCGGACGTGCTGTCGCGGAGCTTCCCGGTGGCCACCGGGCACGCCGCCCTGACCGTGCTCGACTCCACGGATCCCGCCGAGATCGCCGCGGTGGTCGATCGGCTCGTGCCCGAAAAGACGCTCTTCATCGTCTCCAGCAAGTCCGGCACGACGCTGGAGACCGACCTCCTGGAGGCGTTCTTCCACGAGCTCATGAAAGACCGCCTGGGATCCCTCCCGGCGGCCTCGCGCTTCGTCGCGGTCACGGACGCGGGCTCTCCGCTCGCGCGGCGCGCGCGCCTGCACGGCTACGCGCACACGTTCCATACGGTGCCCGGCATCGGCGGGCGCTATGCGGCGCTCACGAGCACCGGGACGGTGCCCGCCGCGGTGATGGGGGTCGATGTCGAGCTGCTGCTCGAGCGCGCCGCCGTGATGGCCGGGGCCTCGACCAAGAGCACGCCGCCCGGCGACTGCCCGGGCGTGGTGCTCGGCACGGCGCTCGGCGCGGCCGCGAAGGCGGGGCGCGACAAGGTGACGATCGTCGCGTCGCCGCCGATGGCGGCGTTGGGCGCCTGGCTCGAGCAGCTCCTCGCCGAGTCCACGGGCAAGCGTGCGACCGGCCTCTTGCCCGTGGATCGCGAGCCGCTCGGGCGCGCAGAGGTCTACGGGAGCGATCGGATCTTCGTCTACCTGCGCCTCGACCGCGGCTTCGATCGCGGGCAGGACGCCGCCGTGGCGGAGCTCGAGGCGGCCGGGCAGCCCACCGTGCGTATCGCGCTCACCGACGCGTACGATCTCGGCCAGGAGGTCTATCGCTGGGAGCTCGCCACCGCCGTCGCCGCCTCGATCCTGGGCGTCAATCCCTTCGATCAGCCCGACGTCGAGGCGAGCAAGACCGCAGCGCGGCAGCGGATGGAAGCCTACGACCAGGCCGGCGAGCTGCCCGACGACGCGCCGTTCTTCGCCGACGCGGGGCTCGCGCTCCACGCGGACCCGGCGAACCGCGAGGCGCTGGAGCGCGGCGCCGCCGGCGATCGGACGCTGCGCGGCTATCTGCGCGCCCACTTCGCGCGCCTGTCGCCCGGGGACTATGCGGCCCTGCTGGCGTGGGTCGATCGGAGCGAGGCGCACGAGCGCCTGCTCGAGGAGATGCGGCGCGCCGTGCGCGATCACCGGCACGTGGCGACGTGCGTGGAGTTCGGGCCGCGCTACCTGCACTCGACCGGGCAGATGTACAAGGGAGGGCCGGGCACCGGCGAGTATCTGCAGATCACCGCCGACGAGCCCGAGGATCTGCCCATCCCCGGCTACACGTTCACCTTCGGCGTCGTCGAGCAGGCGCAGGCGCTCGGCGATTTCGCGACCCTCACGTCGCGCGGCCGGCGCGCGCTCCGCGTCCACCTTGGCAGAGAGGTGGATCGAGGGCTGAACACCCTCGCCCGCGCGGTCCACGAAGCGCTCGCCGCCTGACGGCCACCGATCACGGCAGGACGCCGAGCTCGTCGAGCGAGGTGTGGAGCTCGGCAGCGCCGCGGTACACGCGGAACGCGTGGGAGGCGGCGGAGCGCGGGACGCCCGCGGTCTCAAGCCCACGTCCGAGCGCTCGGCATGCTGGTCTGCGGTGCAGCGCTGCCCGGCGGGAAGCGCGCGAGTCGAGCACATGAAGCGGCGTCGCGTTGGACTTTCATCGCGTACCTCTCCCGTGCGTGCTTATCGCGCCCGCTCGCCGATCTTAATTCAGGGAGCAGGCGACGCTGGCGCATGGTGTAGAGCGTCAGTAAAAAGTTACTGTCGCTTGACACGAGTCAGGAACGGATCCGAGAATCTTGACTTTGCGGAACGCGTTTGCTTGTCCTATCCGATCGCTGAAAGCGAAGCGATCGACGCGGCCGTTCGGGGTGGCGCGCGGATCGAAGAGACCCTCGAAGGCGCCCGGCGGCGCGCGCGGTGCTCCTGTTCGCCAGGCTCACGAGCGCTCTCACCGAACGGCGCGCCCCTCCGCTTGGGCACAGGCCGCGCGTCTTGCACGAGCTGGTCTATTTTGTCGTCACACAGGACGCGTCGTCCGTCGGAGCAGTCAACTCTAGCTCTTGAGACGGATAGTACATCACGAAATTATAACACATCTCATCCACCGTCCGCTCCCCGAATTCCACGGCCATGTTGCCCGGGTTGTCCCACGCGCAACGCGTCCTCACGGTGTCGCCGCCTCGAAGGATGGTATCGTTGTCGTACCAGATCTGGTTGTCGAAGTTCCACGGATCGGCGAGCCCCAGGTTGCTCGGCTCGCTGCCGTCCGTGGGCACCGTGTTGCTCGACAGGTGCTTGCCGAGATTGTGCATGTGCGGCATGACGCTGATCACCGAAATGGCCCCCATATCCCGCGGGAACTGGTAATCGCAGCTCACGTCGAGCGAGCCGTGAGGCGGGATGTCGATGTCTTCTGTGCCGAACGCGAAGATGCCGGCGTCGTTGGGGCGGAGCTCCGTCGTCGTGCAGACGTTGAAGCCGGTGCTGTCTTGCTGCCCGTCGAGGCCCTTGATGTTGCTGTAGTGCACCTGGACTACGAAGTGTGCCGTGCCTTCCAGCGGGAAGCCCGCCTCTAGCGGCAGCTCCGTGGCCTTACCGCCGGGCGCCCAGACGGACAAAAGAGCCCCCTGGATGTCGCCCCCCTCACAGGGCGTGGGCGTCGAGGGAGACGCCTCATCCGCCTTGAAGAGCAGGATATGGTGTACAATGGTGCTGTTGTCGATCTGGGGTGCGATCCCGACGAGGTGTCGTTTCTGGCCGATCTCTACATCGACCCCATAACACATATACTGGTCCTGGACGCCCTTCGGCATGACGTAAGGCGCGGACGGCGCGAGCAGGACATCCGGTGTGCAGCTCAGGGTCGGAGGGTCGATGGTTCCGCCGCCGCCCGGGTCGACGCACGTGTCTTTACCGGCCGGCATGCCGGCGGCGATCCATTGATCGAAGATCGCGAGCTCCGCGGCGGTCAGGCGCTCGGTTGGGGGCGGAGGCATGGGGCGCGCGGTGTCGCGGGCGCGCGCGGCGACGAGCTCGTAGACCTTCTTGTTGGGATCGCTCACCGCGGGCGCGACCAGATCGCTCCGGTCGACCAGCGGGAACGGCGCGCCGAACTGCGGGGACGCCCCGTGACAGGTCTGGCACTTCGTGGAGAGGATCTTGTCGACGTCGCACGGCAGCGCGTCCGCGTTGCCGTTTTCCGGACCGGAGCCGGATGAGCCGCTGCTGCCCTTCTCGGCGTCGCTGCACGCGACGACCACGAGAGCGGACAGGAAGGACAGCACCGAGAACAAATAACGACTACGATTCATGCGAGCTCCTCGGGAAAAAGTGCGACCTGAATCGGCGTTCGAGGGTATCGAGCGCTGTTCTGGAGCTTTTCGGAAGGGCGGTCGAAGACCGAGATCCCGAAAAACGCCGTCGAATTGGGTGGAAGAAGAACGCGCGCCGCGAGCTCCCGAGAACAGCGGGAGACTTGGCGCGTGAGAGCACCGGCGACCCAGGTCTACGGACGGGCCGGCGGCCTGGCGTCGGTGCTACTTCGGTGAGTGCCCGCCCGCTCTGAGATCGTTCAACGGCGCGCTCACGCGGAAGGTATCGAGGCGCTCGCGCGCGTCGGGTCGTCGCGGACCTTCACGATCCCGAGGTGGTGACCGCTATCTTGGTCCACCTGGGGCTGCCGACCGAGGGGCCGGCCGTGGCCCGAGCGCGCGACCCAGCGGGGTGCGAGGCGGCGTGACGCGAGCGCGAGGAAGGGGGGGACGGGGACGTGTGCCCGCCGGAGGCCACACGCCGCCAGCGCTGCGCCTGGAGCGGGCGAGCTGCCGCGGTCCGTGCATCGGCGGCGGAGCGCCGACGGGGGGCTCCGCAGCAGATCGCCCTTGGATGTCCTGGCCGCTTCGTCAAAGGTGAGTGAGGCTCACCGGCACGGGAAGTCGTCGAAGTCGCCGCAAACGGATAGATCGGTGCGGCCAGCGCCTACGGATAGATCCCACGCGATCGCCGAAGGCGTACCGACGTATGGCTCGATCGTGAGCGTGCCGGTGATGGTGAGGGGATCCGGCTGCGCGGTCATCTGGAGCGCTTGATGAACAGGTCGAAGCAGTTCCGCCGCGTCGCGACCCGATACGGGAAACGAGGCGAACAGTACCTGTCCATGGTCGAGCTCGCGGCTGTCCGCCTGTGGTCGCACGCGTTTGCCGGCACGCCCTAACAGGACAAAGATGCCTTGCGGCTTGATCCCGTCCTTCGAGGTTCGAGCTCAAGGTGTTTTTCACCGGCGTTGCGCCGATGCCAGCGCCCGAGCACGTTGCCAAGGGCCGCGAGGATCCGGCCCAGCGCTGCCCCGAGGCCAGGCGAAGGCTCGTCGCACAGCGTCGGTGCGACCGAGAGTCGCAGCCGGTCCTGGATGATCTCCTGGGCGCGGCGAATGGATCGTGGATCCCGGCGGTCGAACCAGATGGCTTCGCCAAACGACTCGCTGGCCTCGGGGCCCTGGTCCTCCGCGGGCCCGAGGTACAGGGTCACGGTGTGTCGTCCCAGCGCGGCTGGTGGATCGATCCGCATGTTCCTGGGAGACAGCGTGGTGCACGCTCGTGACAGATCAGTGGCGCAAGCGAAGACTCTCCGTGTACAGCGCGGCGCTCGCCCCGCAGGCAGTGGAGTGAACGCGGTCCCCTCACACGGCGTGACCAGTCCGGGAAGCTGCCCGGAATCTACAGCTGGGCCCTGACCCCGCTGGTGCTCGGGCCCGAGGGTGTCCCGGTCGTCACGGACACCGAGCAGGCGAAGGCGGCGCCCGAGGTGGTCGTGCTGTCGGCGATGGCGCACGGGCAGGAGGAGGCCGGGGAGGCGATCGGCGTGGCGTTCCTGGCGGCGGCGGCCGGGCTCGATCAGGAGCGCCGCGACCTGTACGCGGACGTGGTGCTATCCTCGCTGAACGCAGCGGCGAGGCGGACATTGGAGGCGATGATGAAGGCCGGATACGAATTTCAAAGCGAATTCGCGCGCAGCTACGTGGCGAAGGGGGAGATCAAGGCCAAGGCGCAGGCCGTGCTCGTCGTGCTCGAGGCCCGCGGGCTGGAGATCCCCGCGGAGGTGCGGGAGCGCGTCCTCGCGAACGCCGACCTCGCCGAGCTGGACCGCTGGCTCCGCCGAGCCGCGGTCGTCAGCGACGCCAGGGAGCTCCTCGCCACGAACGGCTCCTGAATCCTTGAGTATCACCGCGCCTCCCGGTCCGAGGTGACCCCGGGGCTCCGCTCGTACAGCCTCTCCACCGCGGAGATGGGTACGACCCATCTTTTCTTGGAGGCACGTCCACCAGGAGATGGGTGCCACCCATCTTTTCTTGGAGGCACGTCCACCAGGAGATGGGTGCCACCCATCTTTTCTTGGAGGCACGTCCACCAGGAGATGGGTACGACCCATCTTTTTCTTGGAGGCGCGGCCACCGAGTGACGGGCGCCAGCGTCTCGGCGTGGACGCGCCACCTCGCCAGGATGGGTTCACGGCGTCCCGCCCGCCCCGAACGAGGGCGCGGGGACGGCTTCGGGCTGTCTGGTGGGGGCTCTTCGACGGGACCTCGCGAGCTCGCCGACCAGCTCGACGCGGGCTGCTCGACCTGCGCCGCCCAGCGCTCCCGCGCCGCTCCCGCGCACCGCGCGATGCGCTCCCGCGCGCCGCGGGATGCAGGTATGCTCGAGACAGCGTGGAGGGACAGCGCCGAGCACCAGCGAGAGCCCGCGCCCCGGCGCGGCGCGCGGCCGCGGGACCGGCGCGGCGCTCCGCGGCCCAGCGGCCGCCCCCCCCCGCTGCTCGCCAGGAAAGACTCCATGACCAGCACCGTTGACGAGAGCGACGTGTTCCTCATCCCGATGCCCGGCGGGCGCGTGGCGCGCGTCCCCGTCGCGGTCCTCGAGCGCTACGTCGTCGAGGCCGCGCGCGTCGTGCACGACGGCGTCGAGCCGGAGATCGACGTGACCGCCCACTCCATGTCCGTCGACCCGACGACCGGCGCGAGCGCCTGGCACACCGAGTGGGAGCTCGGCCCGTGCGACTACACGGACGAGAGCGGGTTCCCGCAGACCGCCTACGCGTGGCACCGCCACCCGCTCGGCACCGAGTACACCGAGATCTACCAGAAGTGAGCGCGCCTCGACGGGCCATGCCCCCCGCCGCGCGCTGGCCCCGCGCCGCCCCCGCGCCCCGCGCCCCGCGCGCCCCCCTCGCCCAGCACAGCCCCCCTCGCCGGCGCCAGCCGGGCGCCCCGCTCCTCGCGGCGGCGGCCGGCGGCGCGCTCCTCCTCGCCGGCGCCTGCATCGAGCGCGGCTACCCGCTCGCCGGCAGCGGCCAGGTCGACCTCCGCGCCGACGTCGCGGGGCCGCTGTTCGCGGCCGACACGCTGGACGCGGCGGGCAAGCCGGTGCTCCCCCGCCAGAGCCCGTGGCGCACCGAGGTCTCGCTCAAGCTCACCGAGGCGAACGAGCCGGCCTACGGCGGCTACGTCGAGGTCCGCGTCGTCCCGAGCGAGGCGCTCGCGCTGCACCCGGCGGACGACGCGCAGGGCGACGGGGCCTCGTGCGGGGTGAAGGACGGCGCGTTCCGCTGCACGGCAGGCACGCAGGGCTACGCCCGGCTCACCGCCGCTTCCGAGGGCGACTGGTCCGGCGAGGCGCGGCTCGTCGTGGCCTGGGCCGACCGCACCGAGGAGCTGCCGATCACCGTGCTCCCCGCCGGCCTGCCCGAGGACGCCACGAACTTCGCGCTCATCGCGGGCGGCCTCGGCGAGAGCGACCGGGTGCTCGCGACGTACCTGCCCCTCACATGCACGATCGGCCCGCTCCCGGGCGACCTCGGCGCCACCTGGCGGCCTGGCGCGATCCGGGCGCGCGAGGCGCGCGTCCGCGCGTCGCCCCCCCAGAACGCGCCGGGCGTGGTGGAGCACGCCCCCGTGATCATCGAGTCGCTGCACAGCGAGGCCGCCCTGTCGCTCGACCCCGACTGCCGCGAGCGGGCCACGCGCCTGCGCGCGCTGCTCGGCCCGACCGGGGAGAGCCCGCCGTTCACCGTGTGCTTCAGCGATCTCGGCGGCGAGGTGAGGCTCGCGGTGAGCTCGGGGCAGAAGGTCATCGAGCCGAGCCCGTCGTTCACCGTCGACCCCGAGCCGCGCCTGCTCCGCGTGCGCGCCCTCCGGAGCGTCGTGACCGCGGGGACGCCGGGCGATCTGTTCGAGGTGAGCGCCTACAACGCCGAGCGCGTGCGCATCGCCGTCCCCGTCGACCTCGCCGTCGGCGACGATCAGGTGATCGCGCTCGGCGAGGCGTCCGTGACCCTGCGCGGCGAGGACAGCGAGGCGACGATCATCCAGGGCGTCGCCGTCGCGCCGGGAACGACGGAGCTCCGGGTGACGCCCCGCCTGCTCGCGAGCCCGGAGTGCACCTCGGAGCCCATCACCGTGGTCGCGCCGGAACCGGGGGCGGAAGTGGAAGAAGAGGAACCGGAGCCGGAGCCCGAGCCGGAGCCGGAGCCCGAGCCGAACCCCGGCGAGGGAGGCTCGCCGTGAGCGCGCGCCGATCCGCGATATTCCTGGCGGGCGCCGCGCTCATGGCCGCGCTCGCGATGCCGGCAGCCGCGCCGGGGCAGGACGAGCCCGCGACGGACGCGGGGGGAGCCGACGAGGACGCGTCCGCGGCGGCGCAGGCCGCCCCGCGGAGCGCGGCGCCGATGGCCGTCCCCGCCGACTTCGGCGGCAGCCTGCAGGTCGTGCGCGCCCCGGCGGGCACGGCCGGCGCCGCGGCGGCGGCGGGCGGCGGGCCGGAGATCTTCCCGGACGCGCGCCGCGTCTGGATGAGCGTGCGCGACACCGATCCGGTCCCGATCGAGGCCGCGCGCCGCGGCGGCCGGTGGCTGTGCAGCGGCGGCGGCTGCGCGGCGCAGACCGGCGATCCCGGGCAGAGCGCGATCGGCGACCAGATCCTCCGCTCGATCAAGCTCCAGACCCCGACGCTGCCCCTCCCGCTCACGGTCTGGGGGCGGATCACCGAGGACGGCCAGCGCCTGCTCGACTTCGATCCCGTGCTCCTCGGCCGCCGGTCGTACCGGCACGTCTGCGCGTACCGCCCCGTGGCGGACGTCGCGCGGTCGCCCGCGGGCGGGCCGGGCGCGCTGTCTCCCGCGGCCGCGCCGTCGCCCGAGCGCGTGGACGTCTGCCGCGACGGCCGGCCCGAGCCGCCGCCGCCCGACGCGGGCGAGCTCACGCTGGGCATGCAGTGGCCGAAGCAGTCCGAGATGGCCGACTTCCACTACCTCGCCATCGTCGACAGCTGCGGCAACGCCCGGGTGCAGCCGTTCCAGCGCACGTTCACCGTGCCGGTCCTCGAGGTCGCCTCGGGCAGCTGCGGGCGCCCCGACGGCAAGGTGCTGCGCGTCTTCCCGGGCGGCGGCTGGCTGCGCGTCACCGCCTTCAACCTCCACGCGCCCGCGGCCGGCACCGTGGTCAACGCGACCTACCGGGTCACGATCCCGCCGCTCGAGAACCTCGTCGAGTCGAACCCCGCGCGGCTCCTCTTCCCCGATCCGCTCGCCGACGACCTGAAGGTCGACTGCGGCCCCACGCCGATCGCGCCCCGCGCGGCGCCCGGCGGCTTCCCGCCGCCGGCAGGCGCCCCGCCTCCCGGGCCCCCGGGGTCGCCCGCGGCCCCGCCAGGGGGCCCTGCGCCGCCGCGCGCCGCCGGGCACCCCCGAGGCGGCCCCGGGGGCCCGGGCCCCGCCGCGGGGCCCGCGAACGCCGGCGCGGCGCCCGCCGGCGCCGGCCAGCGCCCCGCAGCGCCGGCGCAGGCATCCCCGCCGCCGCAGGGCGCCCCGCCGGCGCCGGCCGGCCTCCCTCCGCGCCGGGCGCCCGACGTGGACCCGTCGCGCCCCGGGCCGCAGCCGCTCGCGCACGGCGCGGTCGTCATCTCGCCGGCGCCGCTCCGGCTGGGCAACTGCCGCATCCGGCTGACGGGCCAGACCAAGCACCGCCTCGTCGCGCCGCTCGCGCTCCACGTCTCGCTGACGCGCACCGACCAGATGCGGGGCGGCGCGCCGATCGAGCTCCTGCAGGACGGCACGTGGATCGTCACGCCCAGCAGCGCGGAGTTCCCGCTCCCGCCGCTCGCGGAGGACTTCGACGGCGACGCGCGGCTCCGGCTCGCCGTCTACAGCGACCCGCTGAGCCCCCAGGGCAAGGTGGTGCTCCTGTCCGACGCGGGCCGCGTCGCGAGCTCGCTGCGCTCGAACGAGCCCGGCGATCCGGAGCGCGCCCGGCGCCTCGTGGGCTCGGTGGCGATCCACTCGGTCCCGCTCTGCGGCGAGGACAACTTCGAGACGCTCGAGGGCGCCGGGAGCTGCTTCCGCGCCTACCTGACCGTCCCGGCGATGCTCGCGACGCTGCAGATCACGCGCGCGCCGTGGGTGGAGAAGCCCCTCGTCACGCGCAGCGTGCTCAGCGCCGTCGGCGTGGCGCTCGCGATCGACCGCTACGACCCGGTGGAGCGCCGGGCCTTCCCTGTCGCGGCGCAGCTCGGCGGCTTCGTGCAGACGCTCGGCGAGGGGCGCGTCGGCCTGCTTGGCTACGTGGGCATCGCGCCGACGGTCCCCATCCTCGGATCCGGCGGCAACACCACGTCGTTCGGCTTCCTGGCGGGCCTCGGGCTGGAGTACATCACCAACGAGGCGGGCCCCGACGAGGGGCTCAAGCCGGCCGCGTTCCTCTCCGCCGTCGTGCAGGTGGGCCAGGCCGCGCCGCAGGTCTCCTCGAGCCGCAGCGCGAGCTTCGGCACCTACGCGGGCGACTGAGCCCCGCGCGTCCCGCGAGCCCCGCGAGCCCCGCGCGTCCCGCGAGCCCCGCGAGCCCCGCGCGTCCCGCGAGCCCCGCGCCGCTCACGGCACCATCAGGCTGTCCTCGAGCTCGTCGAGGAGCCGCTGGTTGATCGCCGGATCGAGCCTGGCCTGCTCGAACAGGGCGCGCGCCTCGCCGAGGCGCCCCGCGAGCCGCAGCGCCCGGATCCAGAGCACCGTCCGCTCCGACCCGAAGGCGCTCTTCGGCATCTCGCGCTCGTAGCGCTCGAGCGCCGCGATCGCCCGGAGCGGCTCGCGCCGCTGCAGCGCCTCGCTGCACGCCTCGAACAGCTCGATGTCCCGGTCGCCGCCGGGCGTCGTGACCGCCCTCGCCGGCGCCACGGGCTCCGGCGCGGGCTCGGCCGGCTCCGGGGGGCGCGGGCGGCGGGCCGCCGCGGTGCTCCTCGGCGGCGGCTCGACCGGCTCCGCGTCGACCGAGGGCGGCTCCGGCTCGGCGACCGGCGGCTCCGGCTCGACGGCCAGCAGCTCCGGCTCCACGGCGGGCGGGGGCACCACCGCGGCGATGGCGGGCCCGACGTGCATCACCGCCGGCGCGGGCGGCTCGGCCGGGGCGCGGAGCGCGAGCCAGAGCGCCCCCGCGACCGCCGTCGCGGCGACGGGCGCGGCGATGACCGGCCCCACGCCCGCGGTCGACACGAGCTTCCAGAGCCCCTTGAGCCACGCCGTGACGTCGCTCAGCGCCTTGCCGGCGCCGCTGGCCGCCTTGCCGGCGGCGCCGTCCTCCAGCGCCCGCGCCGCCTCCTGCACGCCGCGGAGGATCGAGAGCCGCACGTCGTCGGGCACGCGCGGCGCGACCCGCGCCGACGCGACGAGCGCCGCCAGATCCACGGGCACCACGAAGCGCGGGCCCTCCTTCTTGCGGTCCTCGCGCCGGCGCTTCGCGACGATGTCGTGGAACAGCGCGAGCGCGCGCGCGCGCCACTTGTACGCCGTGGAGAGCGGGATGCCGCGCTGCTGCGCGATGTCGGCCATCGGGACGCCGTCGAGGTCGTGCGCGACAAGGATCGAGTGCGCGTCGACGTCGAGGTGGTGCAGGAGCTCGAGCACCATGAGCCGCTCCTGGTCCGAGATCATCAGCTCGTCCGGGGTCTTGGACTGGTCGACGAGGACCGGGAACTCGTCCTCGGACACGAGCTCTTCGTAGCGGTGCTGGGCCCGTTCGCGGTAGTGTGCGGCCGTGTGGACCGCGATGCGGTTCAGCCACCGCTCGGGCCGGGAGATCTCAGGCTTGTAGTTATCGAAGCTCAGGTACGCGGAGAGCAGGACGTCCTGCGCGAGATCTCCGCGGTCGCGCAGCGGGACTCCGAGGCGCGTCAACCAGCGCCATACAAGCGCGAACGTCTTCTCACGAAAGAGCAGCTCGAAAGCCCGCTCTTTCTCGGGTGGACCACCTTGGCCCGGGCGGCGAGGTCGTGTCATACATATGCCAAATTCCGGGGCCAGACGGGGGTTTATCTCCCGCGGCAGGCGCCTCGCAGCGCGCGCTGGCCCCGGGCGGCCGCTCGCCGGCCTCCGTGGGCCGCAAACACCGCGGAAACGTCGCGAAGACGCGGCGCTGGCGCCCCGGACGACCCATCCAACGATTCAATGCGCGACGGATGAGCAATTCGCGGTGCGAATTGCTCTTTCAGACCCCTTTTCGGGGCCCAAGGAAGGTCCCTGGAACGCAAGAGCTGACCGGCGGAGCGGACGAGATCGTCGCCCTGGCCGTGGGCCGGAGCGGACGAGATCGTCGCCCTGGCCGTGGGCCGGAGCGGACGAGGCGGACGGCCGCCGCATTCCAGGTGCGCGCGCGGGCGACTTGAGGCACGCTGCCGCCGCCGCACCGCGGATCCTGCGCATGAACCTCTCCGATTTCTCCCTCGCCTCGCTCACGGCGACCTCGCGCCGCAACGTCCTCCGCGACCTCTGGGACAGGCTGCGCCACATGCCCGGGGGCAAGCGTCTGTTCAGCACGCTCCTCGGCAGGATGGCGCCCTACACGGGGACGATCGGCGCCCAGATCGAGGTCCTCGAGCGCGGCCGCGCGGAGGTGACGATGCGCGACCGGCCCGGGCTGCGCAACCACCTCCGCTCGGTGCACGCCGTCGCCCTGGTCAACCTCGCCGAGCTCACCGGCAACACCGCGCTGGCTTACGCGCTGCCCGACGACGCCCGGTTCATCGTCGCGGGCCTCTCGATCGAGTACCTGAAGAAGTCCCGCGGCACGATCCGCGCCGTCTGCGAGTGCCCTGTCCCGGACAGCAGCGAGCGCCGGGAGTACCAGATCCCCGTGAGCATGCGAGACGCGACGGGCGCCGAGGTCGCCCGCGCCGTCCTCCGCAGCCTCGTCGGCCCCAAGAAGCCATCCTGATCTCCGGAGCCCCTGCGCTCCGTCGCCGCCCGCGCCGCAAAGCACCCTGCGCTCCGAGGCGCCCTGTGCGTCAAAGCACATGACACCCCGATACCCCACGTCCTCCAGGGCCCGCGGCGCCTCGAACCACCCCGCGTTCCGGGGCGCGCGGCGGCACGGAGCGCCCGTGCGCCCGCATGCGGCCTGCTCTCCAGGACACCCCTGAATCCGGATGTCCCCCGCACCTCTCATAAACAGTCTCACCCGACACCACATCAGACCATCTCCTGGGTGAGGCTCGATTCAACGCACACTCGACAAAGGTCTTCCGGGGTGTTTCGATACTTTCATGGAGAACCGGTCAACGAGGGTGGCGCTCGCCGCGACAGGGATCAGCGTGATCCTCGCGGCGTGCGGTGGGTCCAATGGCTCGGTCTTCGGCGGCGGGACCGGCGGAGATGCGTCGGGCTCGGGCGGGGGCGGGGGCGCTGGCACCGGCACGGGGACGGGCTCGGGGATGAGCTCCAGCTCGGGCTACGGCCCGGGTGACGAGCCCGGAGGAACCCAGGGGGGGCCGAGCAGCGGCTCGGGCGAGGGCGCGGGGGGCGACATGTCGTGCGCCGGTGAGACGAGCACGGCGGAGCTCGTGCCGCTCGATCTCTACATCATGCTCGACGCGTCGGGGTCGATGGACGAGAACATCTCGAGGAACGTCACCAAGTGGGACGCCGTGACCCAGGCGCTCGAGGCGTTCTTCACCGACCCGCAGTCGGCGGGGCTCGGCGTCGGGCTCCAGTACTTCCCGCTGCGCGACCCCGGCGTGCCCGAGACCTGCACGGAGAGCTCCCAGTGCGGCGCCAACGGGCCGTGTCAGCTGCGGATCTGCCGCAACGCGGTGCCCATCACGGTCTGCGAAACGGACGACGATTGCGGGCCCCGCGACACCTGCATCGCCCTCGGCGAGTGCTCCGTCAGCGGCGACCTGTGCGCGCCCGCGGGCGGGACCTGCCGCAACGGCGGGGGCTCGTGCCGGCAGCTCACCGAGAGCGAGTGCGCGCACCCGGACTCGTGCAACGCCGATGTGTACGCGGCGCCCGCCGTCCCGATCACGCCGCTCGACGACGCCAGCGCCGCGGCGCTCGTCACCTCGATCGCGCAGAAGGATCCGCTCGGCGCGACGCCGACCGCGGGCGCCCTCGCCGGCGCGCTCCAGCAGGCCCGCGCCCACGCCGAGGCGAACCCGACGCACCGGGTGGTCACGGTGCTCGCCACCGACGGGATGCCCACCGAGTGCGATCCCCAGAGCGCCGACGGCATCGCGCAGCTCGCGGCCGAGGCGCTGAGCGGCACGCCGAGCATCTCGACCTTCGTGATCGGCGTCTTCGACGGCAACGACGACGGCGCGCAGGACACGATGGACCGCATCGCCGAGGGCGGCGGGACGACGTCGGCCTTCTTCATCGACACGAGCACCGACGTGACGCAGGCGTTCCTCGACGCGCTCACCGAGATCCGCGGCCAGAGCCTCGCGTGCGAGTACCAGGTCCCGGCGCCGTCCGCCGGGCAGACGCTCGACTACGGGACGCTCAACGTCCAGCACACGCGGCCGGACGGCAACGACCCGTCGACGATCTTCTACGTGGCCGACGAGGCGAGCTGCGACGCGGCCGCCGGCGGCTGGTACTACGACGTCGACCCCGCGACCGGCGGCGCGCCGACGAAGATCGTGATGTGCCCCGCGACCTGCACCCAGTTCCGCGAGGGCGGCCAGGTCGAGCTGAAGGTCGGCTGCAAGACCGAGGTCCCGCCGGTCAACTGAGCCCCTCCCCCGTGCGCTCCCGCGAGAGGCGAGGTCGGTCGGCGCGCCGCGCCGGCGCGATCGCCGCCCTCGCGCCCTCTCCCGCCCTCCGCGCCTCTCCCGCGCTCACGGTGCTCGCGCTCGCCGCGCTCGCGCTCGCCGCCTGCTCCTCCGAGGAGGCCGTGACGCCGGCGCCGCCGCCGCTGCCCGACATCGGCTACGGCGCGCCGGGGTCGCTCTCGGCGGCGTCGGGCAAGGGCGGCTTCCGCCTCGGCGCCGCCAGCGCCGCGACCCAGATCGAGGACCGCAACCCGGCGACGGCTGCCGCTCTCGGTCGCCGAGTGGGTCCCGGCGCGCAACCACCAGGTGAGCGACGACCCCGAGGACATCGGGGCGCGCGACCGCATGGCCTACGTCTACAACCACCTGGTGGTCGACGCGGTCCGGAGCGGCAGGCTGGACAGCGATCTCGACGGCGAGCCGGATCTCGAGCTCCCCGGCCTCCAGGGCGCGCTCGACTGGCTCGGGGTCCAGTACTACTTCCGCGCCGGCGTGACGGGCGACGGCGGCCTCGTGCCGGTGCTGAACCTCACGCCGTGCGTGAACGGGCTCGACCTCGGCGCGTGCGTGCCCCCGATCGACCCGACGTTCTGCGTGCCGGCGATGCGCTACGAGCACCACGCGCCAGGCCTCCACGGCGCGCTGACGGACCTCGGCGCGCGCTACCCGGACCTCCCGCTCGTGGTCACCGAGTCCGGGATCGCCACCCGCGTGGGCGAGCGGCGGGCCGAGGGCGTCGTGCGCGCCCTCGAGCAGATCGAGCGCGCGCGCGCCGAGGGCGTCGACGTGCGGGGCTACTACCACTGGAGCCTCTACGACAACTTCGAGTGGGCCGAGGGGTTCGCGCCGAGGTTCGGGCTCTACACGGTCGATTACGGCGGCTCCTACGAGCGCACGCCGACGGAGGGCGCCGAGGTCCTCGGCGAGATCGCCCGCGGGCGGGCGCTCACGGGCGCGCTGCGGGCCAGGTACGGGGGCGAGGGGCCGATGACGCCCGAGCCGGAGGCCGAGGGGCTCGAGCGCTGCAGCGGGAACTAGGGCCGATGTCGCCAGGGCCGGTCCCGGGTACATGAGAGAGAGAAAGAAAAAACCACAGAGGCACAGAGGGCACAGAGGGAAGAAAGGGGAGATTGGACAACGGAGCGCGGCCGCGCCTCAGGCGCCGACGAGCCGCTCCGGCCTGTGCATCCGCGCGCTCCACAGCAGCACCGCCGCGACAGCGGGCGCCGCGACAGCCACCCCCACGACGGCGAGCTCGAACGGCCCCCGCGCCCGCGGCAGGTTGAACAGCAACGCTTGCGCCAGCGTCAGCGCCGCGTCGCAGGTCACCAGCGCCGCGAGCATCAGAGAGAGCGCCTGCCCGTGCCGCCGGCTCAGCCGCAGCATGGCCGGCGCGAGGCCCACGTCGAACGCCACCCACGCCCATTTCACCGCGGGCGACGGGAACCATCGCGCCGCGGGCGCGAGCGCGAGCAGCGCGGTCCACGGGATGAGCAACCAGCCGAGCACCTCGAAGACCACGGCCGGCCCGCGCAGCAGCGTCGCGAGCCCGAAGCGCAGGAGACCCCCGCGCGCGAACGCCGCGAGCGCGTCATGGATGGCGACGAGCCCGTGGCCGCCCGGCGGGTACACCAGGTAGATCGGGGCCCAGCCGTCCGGCCGCAGCTTCGCCTTGAAGGCGTAGAGGCCCTGGAAGTCGTAGAGGCGAGCGCCGAGCCGCTGCGCCGCGCGCAACCCGCGCCGCACAGGCCCGGCGAGCGGCGCGAGGCCCAGCGTGACATAGAGGCACCCCTCCGCCGCGGCGGTGCGCATCGCCTGATCCACGAGCAGCTCCGTGGTGCCGTTCGGCGCGAACGGGTCGCGCAGCAGGTCCTCCAGGAAGAGGCCGCGCCGCGCGTACACCGGCACCGCCGCGAGGAAGCCGACCACCGCGCCTCCGGCCTCCGCCACGACGTAGCGCCGCTCGCCGGCGAACGAGAACGGCTCGAGCTGCACGAGAAAGCCCATGGGCGCCATCGGTCGCGAGGAGGCCCAGCGCGCCATGAGACGCTCGACTTCGCGCCGCAGCGGGCTCTCGGCGGCCTCGAGCTCGCCGGGGCTCACCGGGCGCGCGACGACGCCCTTCGCGCGCGCGCGCCGGAGCTGCTCCCGCAGCTTCCGGCTCGACCGGAGGACAGCGCCCCAGCGCGCCGGATCCCACACCGGCTGCTCCCCGATGAGCATCGCGCTCCACGGGACCTGCTCGGAGAACCGCGCCTCCGCGCCGAAGAGGCACGCTCGCCGCCCCGCCGCCGCGGCCGCCTCCACGAACGCCTGCGCGACCTCGGCCAGCCGCTCGGCCGCCGCGAGCGGCGCGCCGGCGGCGACCCACGCGCTGCCTGTGTCGACGTAGGCCACGCAGGCGTCGTCGCCGTGGAACCAGTACCGGAAGTCGGACTCCAGGGTCTGGAACGAGGTCGCGTTCCACCCGTGGCGTTTGAGCAAGGCGAGGACGCGCTTGCGGTCGGAGCGCTCGTTCGGCGGCGGCACGGTCCGGCGGAGCATAGCGCAGGGGCGCTCCGGCGCGCGCGGCGCGGTTCGAGGGACCCGGGCAAGGCAGCCTGCGTGGATCCGTGCCGCGACCGCGGCGACGCGCCTCTGGTCAGCTCGCGGTCCAGGTGCCGTTCAGTCCCTCGCAGATCGGCTTCGCGGCCTCCTCCGTGAACCCTTCCGCATTGTAATAGGTGATCGTCATCGTCTCCTCGCCGCGGGCGACGACGCAGGTGCCCAGCACGTCCTCCGTGGAGCAGCTATCGACGAGCGTGGCGTCGACGTCTCCGGAATCCTTGCATTGGCTTTCCTGCTCGTCGATGTCGTCGGCCTCGACCTCGCTGCAGCTATGGACCTTCACACCGCTCGCGGCGGAGGAGCTGAAGTCGCAGGCGACCTTGCCGGCGACCTGACCATCACCGCCGCATCCAGCGACGAGCACGAACACGAAGACAAGAATGTTGCGCATGGCGATTCCTCCTTGATGCGCGCTCGAGGGAGCGCGACGTGGTGAGATGTCCACCTCGCGCGAGCAGGGCGGCCGGCTCCGCTCGCGCTCATCGTGGTCTCCCTGCGCTATGTTCGGCGCCGAGCGCCGGGATCACGGAATCGTCACCCCCGGCCCGAGCGCGTCGGCGCCCGCGGTCGCCCGCGGGCGGCAGCGGCGGCCGTCGCCCCGGAGGCCCACGTCCATTGACGTCGTCCGCGCGTTCGCGGACCATGGGGGCTTCACCCAGCTACCCGACATCAGGAAGGACACATGAGCCATCGCCTGGATCTGCTCTCTCCGGAGCTGCGCGCGAACCCGTATCCTTATTATGCGGAGCTGCGCCGCTCCCATCCGGTGTGCCAGGTCGATCCAGGGGGCCTGTGGGCGCTCAGCCGTTACGACGACGTCGCGTTCGCCCTCAAGAACACCGACCTGTTCTCCGCGCAGGGCGGCCGGGTGGCGGTGCTCCCGCCCTGGCTCGATCGCAATCCGATGGCCGACTCGCTGCTGCTCAT
Organism: Sorangium sp. So ce406; assembly: GCF_051474675.1. NCBI lineage: Bacteria > Pseudomonadati > Myxococcota > Polyangiales > Polyangiaceae > Sorangium > Sorangium sp. So ce406. Next base: position 7,718,932 of record NZ_CP150340.1, read on the forward strand.
GGATCCGCCGGAGCACACGAAGACCCGGGCCCTCGTGAGCCGCGCGTTCAGCACGCGCGTGATCCCGCGGATCGAGCCCGTGCTGCGCGCGGTGACCCGGGAGTTCGTCGAGCGGCTGACCCCCGGGCGCGAGCTCGACTTCTACGCCGAGCTCGCGATGCCCATCCCGGCGGCGGCCATCGCCGATCTCCTCGGCCTCGACCCGGCGCTGCGCGCCAATTTTCAGCGCTGGACCGCGGACTTCGTCGCCACCGCCGCGGCCACGCCGGAGATGAGGCCGGGCATCCGCGCCACCATCGTCGAGCTCGAGCAGTACCTCCTGGAGGTCATCGCGGCGCGCCGCGCCGCGCCGCGGGACGATCTCGTGAGCGACCTCCTGGCGGCCCGGGTCGACGGCGTCGCGCTCACCGAGCCCGAGCTCGTGAGCTTCCTCTTCGTGCTGCTGGCCGCCGGGTTCGAGACGACGACCCACCTGCTCAACGCCGCGCTGGTGCTCCTCATGGATCACCCCGAGGTGTACGCGCGCATCCGCGCGGACCCGGCGCTGATCCCGGCCTTCCTCGAGGAGGTGCTGCGGTTCGAGCCGCCGGGGCAGATCGCTTTGCGGCAGGCGAAGACCGATGTCGAGATCCGGGGCGTCACGGTGCCGGCGGGCGCGTTCGTGGCGGCGCTCATCGGCTCGGCCAACCGCGACGAGCAGGTCTTCCCGGACCCGGATCGGTTCGATATCGACCGCGAGCGGCAGGTCGGACTGTCGTTCGGCCACGGCGTCCACTTCTGCATCGGCGCGGCGCTCGCGCGCGCCGAGGCGAAGGTCGGGATCGAGGTGCTGGCGTCCCTCCCGGGGCGCTTCGAGCGGGCAGACGGCAGGGCGCCGGAGTGGAACCTCTCCCTGCTGGTGCGGGGGCTGAAGGAGTGCTGGGTCCGTTACGTGCTTTGAACGGCGCCCGGTGATCGGCCGATCAGCCCGCCGTGCCGCGCTGGCCCCTGGCGGGGCGGGCCCCGATCAGAAGCAGATCCCGAACTCGAGGTAGCCGATATCGGAGCAGAACCCGCCGCTTTCGCAGGGAGATCCGATGCTGTCCGTCGGGCAGAGCTCGATGCAGACGGCGGCGCCCGTCCCTTCGACGTCGCCGCACAGCGCGTTGGCCACGCACCACTGGGCTGCAGGGTCGTCACAGGCGCCGCCGACGGGGATGTCGCCGTTCTCGAGGCAGGCAGGCGTTCCCCCCGCCAGCTCTCCGGGGACACACCACGCGCCGTCACCGCAGCCCGAGACGAGCGGCGTGCAACTACCGCCGACCTCGGTCACCTCGATGGAGATGTCGAGCTGACCATCCCCGATGGTGACGACCGTGCCGTCCGTCTGGAACCGGTACACAAGCGCCGTGGTGGCCCCCTCGTGGATGGTGAACAGCGCGGGATTGCCGGAGATGAGCGTCGCCTGCACGGGCACGAACGTGCCGCCGTCGTCGCGCTCCAGGACCCAGCCCGTCTCCAGGAAGCTCGTGTAATCGCCCACGGGCAACGCCGCCGTGAGCGCCGTCTCGCCCGGATCGTCCGAGCTGCTGAGATAGGTGACGATCGGCCCCTCCACCGAGAAGACCGCGTTGCTCAACCGGTATACGCGCCCGTTGGCCTGCGTCACGAGGGACAGGCTCGCGCGGCCGGTGGCCTCCGCCTGCTCCGCGCCGTCCGGACCGAGGGTACATGCTGGAAGCAGCGGCGCTCCCACGAGAAATGCCGCAAACCCGAGCCTGACAAGTGCTGTTCGGATCAACCTGGACCTCCTGGGTTGTAAAGCACCGTCGAGGATAACGGAGGTCAAGGACGCGCGGACGCGCGGAGCAGGAATCGGATCGCCGGGACGGCGCCATCCCGACCACGACGTGCTGCGCTCGACGATGGGGTGACCGCGGCTCAGGCGTCGAACGCCGCGCGCGCGGCGGGGAGCGGGGGGCGCGTGCGCAGCCAGAAGTAGGCCGCCGACGCGGCGAAGAGCGCCGCGCAGAGGAAGGAGGTCGCGTAGCTGAAGCCGAGGAAGAACTCGAGCCACGAGCGCCTGGCCTGGCCGAAGCTCTTGTAGAGCAGCAGCGCCACGCTGCCGAGGTAGCCGAACGCGTCGGCCGCGGTGATCAGGAAGCCCGCCGTCGCCACCGAGCCGACCGCCGCGATGAGCCGGTCGAAGAGCACGCAGTTGAACGGGACATACCCCACGTAGAGCCCGAGCCCGACGCTGATCATCCACGCGACGGGGCCGATGACGCCCGCCTGGTAGAGCACCGTGCTCACCCCGGCGAGCGCCGCCCCGGCGACCATGATGCCGTGGATCGCGAGGAGCGCCGTCCTGTTGCTCCGGATCCCCATCATCACCGCGACCGAGAGGAGCGCGCCGATGGCCACGGGGATCTCGGCGGTCGTCAGGATCGCCGGCTGATCGGCGTAGTCGAGGGCGTCCCAGATCTCGCGGGCGAAGTTGTCCCGGAAATCGCGGTAGGCGGTGAGGACGATGTAGCCGAGGACCAGCGTCGCGAGCCCGCCCGCGTTCGCCAGGACGAACGCGCGCCGCGCGGCGCGGTCCATCGGCGCGCGCCGGGTCCGGAGCGCCTCGTCGGTCGCCGACGGCGGCGGGATCTGCGCGAGCATCCACACCGAGAGCAGCAGCGGCGGGAAGAAGAGCGCCCCGGTGACCGCGGGCATCCAGGCCTCGGGGACCCCCCAGCCGAGCGTCAGCTTGCCGACCGTCTTCACGAAGCCGCTCGCCACGATGAAGCTCGCGCAGAGGCCGGCGCCGAGCAGGTCGCTCACGCGGCGCCCCTCGAGGAAGCCGAAGACGAGCCCCCAGACCATCCCGAGCGGCAGCCCGTTGAGCACGAGGAAGACCGCGGCGTAGGGGGCCGGCGTGAGCCCGAACAGGACGAGCGCCGCCTCGCTCACCCCGATGCACACGAGGATGGCGAGGGCGCGCCGCTCGGGCGGCATCTCGGAGACGACCTTGATGCCGAGGAACTTCGAGGCGCAGTACCCGAGCACCTGGGCGATGATGTAGAGGCTCTTCAGGTCGAGCGCGGGGAGCAGCGGCAGCGCGACCGCGCCCTGGAAGGTGCCGACCGCGAACGGCTTGCGGAACGCGTACATGCAGAAGTACGTCGCGAACGCGGCGGTCACGGCGAAGGCCATGAACACCGGCGCGGGCGCGCGCGCGAGCCACCGGGTCACGCTCCCGCGCGCCGCCTCGTCACGCGGCGCACGCATCATCGGGTCACGCTGCTCACGAGCCATGTCATCACGCTTGTCCTGGCCGGCATGGGGGCTCCGGCGAAGGCGCGAGGGTAGCCGCGGGTGCGCGGCGCGCGCATGAATTTTCGGTTTCGGTGAGGCGCGCGGCCGTTCCCTTCCGTCCGCTCCCGTGCGAGACATGGAGGCTGCGCCGCGGTCCGCGGCGCGGCCGGGAGGGCACGCCGTGGGAGATCCGTCACCGCTCGCCGCGAGGAAGGTCCTGGGAGACGCCGCGGCCCCTGCCCTCGGCCGCGACGAGCGGCTGCGCGGCGCGGTCGCCCTGCTCGCGGTGGGCCTCGCCGCCGGAGGGGCGGGCGAGCTCTCCTTCGACCAGGTGAAGCAGCGCTTCCGGAGCGCGATGACGCGCGATCCGCTCGATTCGATGGCGGTGATGGTCCTCGGGTGCTCGTACCTGTTCTACCAGGCCGAGCACGCCGAGAACCCGCGGTGCACGCGCTTCGTGGACGCGCTCCTGTTCATCTCGACGTGCCTGTCCGGCGGCTACACCGACCTGTTCGCGCGCACCCCCGCGGGCAAGACGATCGCCTCCTTCGTGATGACCTTCGGCCCGACGCTCGTGGGCTCCGCGCTGAGCGCGCCCGGCGGCGCGCCGGCGTCCCAGGAGCTGCAGGAGCAGAACCGGGCGATCCTCGAGAGGCTCGACGGGATCCTCGAGGCGCTGCGCGCGCCGCGCTGACGGCGCGCGGCACGGAACGAGCAACGAACGAGCAACCAGAGCGCGCAAAGGAAGCGCGCGAGCAGACCCGAGCAAGGCAGACGCGCGACCGGGCTCGACAGGACGAGAAGCGCCCAGGTCAGATCGACCCGCGGGATTCTCCCTCTCGCGCTGAAGATCCCTCGATCAGCGCACGCTCGACCGCTGCAGGAGAGCGTCAATCGATCCCTGGAGAGAGCTCAGGAACAACCTGAATCGACGTCCTCGCCCTGTGGCACAACGTCTCGATGGGACGCTCTGTCGCTCGCACATGGGGCACTTTGCACCTCCGCGCGCGGGGTCGAGTCCCGTCATCTTCCCGAAAACGGACCGAAACGTCGCCCCGGCGGATCTGGAATACCCCTTGCGACATCCGGCCGCGCTGGGGCATCGGGGCCCCGGTTTTTTCAGGGGCGCGGCGCCGGACAGGCGCGAACAACAGGCGGCCCGATCACTGCTGTCCCGCGTGCCATGAGCGCCCACTGGATCATCACCGGAAGCGACACGGTTTCGCCGATCTGTCGCTCGTGTTGCAGAGAAAGGCGGAGGAGTCATGCCGAATCGTCAGGGTTGGATCGACGAGGAGCAAAGTGACGGTCGGGGACGCGACGACGAGAGGTTCGGGCGACACCAGGGGCAGCGAGGTGATCAAGGATATCGTAGCGAGCGCGGCGCCGCCGGCGATGCTAGTTACGGCCACCGTGGCAATTACGAGCAAGTACTCCAGCGCGACGACCAGCGTCACGCCCGAGGCGGCCACGACGACTTCCGTGGTGGCGCGGATCAACGGGAGTTCGGCGGACGCGGCCAGGAGCGCGGTTACGAGGGTGAGTTCGGCGGAGGCGGCTACGATCGCGACCAGGGCGGACGCGGCCACGGCGGCGAGCGTGGCTGGGAGGGCCGGCAGGAGCGCGGCTGGGGACAGCGCGAGGACTTCGGAGGCCAGCACCACGCATCCCACGCTTCGGGCGGCTACCGCGATGACTTCCAGCGAGGAGGTCGCGACGATCTTGGCGCCAGGGGCGGCTACGGCGGCCGCCAGGGCGGCTTCGGTGGCGGCCAGGGCGGCTTCGGCGGCGGCCAGGGCGGTCACGGCGGCCAAGGTCACTTCGGCGGCGGCCAGGGCGGCTACCGCGGCCAAGGCGGCTTCGGCGGCGGCCAAGGCGGTCACGGCGGCGGCCAGGGCGGATTCGGCGGCGGCCAGGGCGGTTACGGCGGCGGCCAGGGCGGCTTCGGGGGCCAGGGTGGATTCGGAGGAAGTCTGGGCGGCCACGGTGGCGGCCAGGGTGGCTTCGGGGGCAGCCAGGGCAGCTTCGGCGGCGGCCAGGGCGGCTTCGGGGGCCAGCACGGCGGCCAGGGTGGCCCGGGCTACTTCGGCAGCGAGCATGAGCTCGGCGGCCGGAGCGCTTACGGCGCCCAGGGTGGATTCGGCGGCCACCAGGGAGGCTACGGCGGTCAGGGAGGCTACGGCGGTCATCCGGGTGGATTCGGCGGCCAGGGTGGCCACGGCGGCGGCCAGAGCAGCTTCGGCGGTCAGGGTGGATTCGGCGGCAGCCAGGGCGGCTACGGCGGCGGCCAGAGCAGCTTCGGCGGCCAGGGTGGATTCGGTGGCCAGGGTGGACCTGGTGGCGGCCAGGGCGGCTTCGGTGGCCAGGGAGGCTTCGGCGGCGGCCAGCACCAGGGGGCCCGGGGCGGCCTCCGGCAGTGGGCCGACGACGAGCGCGGCTGGACCGAGCGGTCCGGCCAGCAGCGAGGATTCGAAGGCCAGGAGTCGCGCTTCCGGGGCGATCAGGGCTTCCAGCAGCACCAGCCGGGTGGACAGGGCTGGGGCGGACAGGGCCACGGCGGCGGACGGAGTTTCCTCGACACGGTCGGCGGACAGGGCGGAGGCCTCAGCGGTTCGCGCGGTCGCCCGCCCAAGGGCTACAAGCGCTCGGACGACCGGATTCGCGAGGACATCTGCGATCAGATCTCCGACCACCCGGACCTCGACGCGAGCGACGTCGAGGTGAAGGTGCAGAACGGCGAGGTCATCCTCTCCGGCACCGTCCGCGATCGCCGCTTCAAGCACCAGCTCGAGACGCTCGCGGAGCGGGTGTCGGGCGTGACCGACGTGCGGAACGAGATCCGGCTCTACCGCGAGCAGCAGCAGCAGGGCGAGGCGAAGTCGAGCGCCGGGCTGTCGTCGAGCGAGCGCTCCACCGCGTCGTCCGGCTCCATCGCGGGCGCGTCCGGCGCCATCACCTCCGCGGGCGCCACGTCGTCCACGGAGACGAAGAACAACGAGTCGCGCCGGAACGCCTCGTAGCTCCGCCCCCCAGAAGTCCGGCGCCGGCCCGAGGTGGCCGGACTTCTGCCCCCCTCGTCAGCCCGCGAGCGCCTCCCAGAGCCCCAGCGCCCTGGCGAGCCACTCCGCCTGCCACGCCCTCTCCGCGAGGTAGCCTCGTCGATCGAGCCCGACCCGCGCGGCGCAGTACGCGCTGACGACGGGGGACGCGAGCGAGCACGCCGCGTCGTCGAGGTACTCCAGCGCGAGCTTCCCCCGGTCGCTCGACGGTGACGCGCCAGCGAGCGCCACCTCCAGCGCGGTGACGTCGGCGCAGGCGGCGATCCGATCGGCGATCGGCGCCTCCGCCTCCGCGCACAGGATCGCCACGGCCGTGTCGCGCGCGTGGAGGACGGCGGCGACGGCGAGCTCGCGCGCCCGCTCCCCGGTCCACCCCTCGACGCGGCCGAGCAGCCGGCCCCGCGGCGCGACCAGCTTGAGCTCGGCGCGCGTGACCGCCCCGCCGAGCTCCATCACGTAGAGCTCCGGCGCGAGCCAGTAGGGCAGATCGGCCGGCAGGCACGCGTGGACGCCGCGCGAGCACGCGCGCGTCGCCTCGCTCGCCTCGACCCACGCGCCCGGGGCGCCGCCCTCGGGCAGCGGCCAGCGGAAGCCGGAGAACGGCCCCACGCCCCCTTCGCCGAGAAACTTGAGCGCGCGCACGGTCCGCTCCATCACGGCGCTCCCCGCCGCGGCAGCAGCGCCTGGGTCAGCCGATCGAGCACGGCGGGGTCGAGGTCCGTCGTCGCGATCCCGCGGGTGGCGCGCTGGACGCGGCGGAGGAGCGCGAGGTACTCGGCGCAACCCGAGCAGATCACGAGGTGCGCCTCGAGGGCGACGAGCTCCGCGGGCCCCAGCGCGCCTTCGAGGTAGTCGCTCACGACCTCGACGAGGTCGCGGCAGGCGATGTCGAGCGGGTCGATCGTCATTCCTTGGCCTCGTTGAGCAGGCTCTCCACCGCGCTGCGCACCTTCGCCCGCGCGCGGTGGAGGAGCACGCGCTGGTTCGCCTCGGTGATCTCGAGGATGCTGCACGCCTCCTCCGCGCTCGTCCCCTCGACGTCGCGGAGCACGATGACGCGCTGCTGGAGCGCGGGGAGCTCGCGGATCGCTCGCTCGATGAAGGCGCGCACCTCGAGCCCGAACAGCCGGTCGTCGGGGACGTCGCTCATGCCCGCGGGGGGCACCGCCCAGTGGCCGTCCCACCGGCCGCCCTCCTGGAACCGGGACGGATCCACGGTCGGCCCGCGCTCGTCGTCGCCGTCACCGTCGCCCAGCGCCGAGAACGGGACCGTGCGCGCCTCGCGCCGGCCGCGCCGCCTCGCGATGTTGGCGACGATGCAGAACAGCCACGCCTTGAACGACGACCGCCCCTCGAAGCGCTCGACGCCCTGCACGATGCCGAGCCAGGCTTCCTGGGCGACCTCCTCGGCGAGCGCGTCGCTGCCCACGTAGGTGAGCGCGACGCGGATGCTCGCGCGGTGGTAGCGCCGGAGGAGCTCGGCCAGCGCCCCCTGCTGTCCAGCGCGCAGCCCGTCGACGAGCGATGCATCGCTCTCCTCGGTGGGAGGCATGATCGCTGAGGGTAGTGCCCCGGCGGCGGCAAGTCCATCGGGCACCGCGGAGCAGCGACGTCGCGCCGGACTGCCACCCTCGCTCGACCCTCCGGTCGGGGGCTCGTCCCGGGCGTCCGCCGACAATCGCCGCGAGCGCTGTAACGTTCGCTCCTGGCGCGGACACTCCATGCACGACCGGGCGGCGACCGCGCCCTGCCCCGGCAGCTCCCATCCCTCGAAGACCTGTCGAGGAGCAGGGACGAGGGTCGTTTTCTTCTACCGCGTCGCAGGAGCCGCGCGGTCGGGGGCGCCTCTGCCGTGCAGGAGCGCCGCGTCGCCGGAGCCGCTGCGAACCACGAACCCAACCATCGAAAGATAGGAATCCATGCGCAAACACATTGGTCTGTCGTTCTCCCTGGCGCTTCTGTCGCTGAACACCCTCCAGGCCGGCTGTGCAGCGGAAGGCGCGGGCGCGCCCGCCGAGGTGGACTCCACTGGAGATCTGGCCCCGCCGGACGGCATCCCGTCGCGAGAGGCAATCCCGTCGCGAGAGGCAATCCCGTCGCGAGAGGCCGTCCTGTCGCGCCAACCGCTCGGCGCGCGCGATTCGCTCGTCGCGCTGACGCCGATATCGGCGGACAGCGCGCCGATGCTCGATCGCCTGGCCGGCGAGTTCCGGGTTCTCGACGCCGATAGCGTCCTCGATCGGCTCCCCACGGCGGATTCAGACGTGGCGAAGCTGCTCGACGACGCCAGCGCGATCGTGGCCGACATGGAGGCGCTGGGCCCCGACCGGATCGAGGCCGTCCTGCCCCTCCTCCGCGCCGCCACCGAGGCCGGCATTCCCCTCGTCATGGAAAACGCCCACGACCCGTCGCGCATGGCCGCCGCCATCGGGTACGGCGTGCCCGCCGACGCCGCGATCGTCGAGCCGTCGATGGACGGGACCAGGTTCCGTATCGAGATCCTCGGCAATGCCGGCGACATGCAGGTGGCTTCCGGGCCCAGCGAGCACGCGGCGGTGGCCGTCCAGCCGTCCGACGAGGCCCACGCGCGGAGCGGTCGCCTCGATCTCGGCGCTCCTGCCAGCGATGAAGCGCAGGCGTCGAGCCAGGCGCCCACGGGGGCATCGCCGCCCGCAGCGCGCCCGGAGCAGATGGCGAACGACGTGGCCCGGCGCCTCCGCGAGATCGTGGCGGAGAAGGCGACGTCTGTGAAGCCGATGGCGCTCACCATGTCGAGCTACCCGCAGGGCACGTACCGGAGCTACCTCGTCAATCTGCGCACGACCTGGAGCCCTGGATGGTGCCCCGCTTGCAGCTGGGTCCAGACGGCGACGATGGATATCGGCTTCGAGGTCGAGCTCGTGGCATCGGCAAACCCGCCCGGCAAGTTCCTGATCATCTCCGGCGTCGGCTCGGGCACGAACCCCGGCGGTCTTCCGGCCAACGACGGCGGTCAGCGGGGTTGGTTCCAGGAATCGGTCAACGTGCAGATCCAGCCGGACGCGTCGGCGCCGTTGATCTCCCATATGCACACGCCCAACTCGCCCAACGGGGTGAACTCGTACGCTGTCTCCAACGGCTGCTCCTTCGGCGGCGGGGTCGGCACCGACGGCCCCACGACGAGCTTCTCGTGCAGCACGGCGGCGACGAGCAGCGTCACGCTGAGCGACTTCAGCGCGATAGACAGCAGCGTCGGGACGCGCACGGACTGGACCTGGCGGATGAGCGCCGCGGAGGGGAATCCGTACAACGCACCGCAGGACCTCGTGAACTCGTGGACCGGCTACCTGCGCGACTTGCCGTTCCTGGCCAAGTCGACGCTGACGCCGCAGTTCCAGGCCATCTATCGGGCGGACTCGCGCTACACGGGCGCCGTGCCGGTTCGCCTGCAGTCCAGCCAGACGCTGCGCGACACCTACGTCGAGTGGCACGTCTTCTGGTCGGACGTGTTCTCGTCCTCCAAGAAGAACACGATCTGGACGAATACCACCGTGGACTTCAGCCACGTGAGCATCCATGAGTTCTATGCGCCGCTGATCGCCAGGCACAGCGGCCTCGCGATGGACGTCTATTACTCGAGCACCGCGCTCGAGACCCCGGTGATCCAGTGGACGCCGACGGGCGGCGCCAACCAGAGCTTCGAGTTCGTGAAGACCCCCGAGGGCGACGGCCACTACTTCATCAAGCCGAGGCACAGCGGCCTCTGCCTGGACGTGCACTACTCCAGCCCGGACCCTGGGACCAACGTCGTCCAGTGGACGTGCACAGGCGCCCCCAACCAGCGATTCCAGCTCGTCGACGCGGGAGGCAGCTATTTCTACGTCAAGGCCCAGCACAGCGGCCAGTGCCTGAGCATCGCGAACGGGAGCACCGCGCCCCTCGCCGATGTCGTCCAGATGCCCTGCACCGGCGCCGACAGCCAGCGGTTCCGTATGATCCCCTGACCGGATCCGCAGCGGCGCCTGTCCCGGCATGTCAACCCTTTTCGGCGGCGCACCGCGGCGGTGGAATTTGACCCCGCTCCTCCCCTCGCTGTGATCCAATCCGGAACGCCGGTCGCGGGCGCCGCGTCGCGCTTCGCCCGCTGCGCCTGCCTCCTGCCCGGGTCTGCCCATGGCCGAGGTGCTCGCCGCATCGCTGATGTTCCCCGCCGTGCTCTTCACGGTCGTGCTCGCGCTCGCGCTCATCTACTGGCTGTTCGTCCTCGTGGGCGCGCTCGACCTCGACCTGCTCGGCGGCGCGCACGCGGACGCCGCGCCCGACCTCGGCGCGCTCGGCGGCGCCGCCAAGGGCGCGCTCGAGGGCGCCGCCAAGGGCGCGCTCGAGGGCGCTGCCAAGGGCGCCGCGGAGGGCCTGGCCGACGGCGGCGACGCCGCGCACGGCGTCGGATCGCTGCTCGTCGCGCTCCAGCTCCACCGCGTGCCCGCGACCGTGACCCTCACGCTCGTCGCGGCGTTCGGCTGGTTCTCCAGCGTCCTGTCGACGATGCTCGCCGAGCCGGCCTGGACCGGCGCGGGGCTGCCGCGCTGGGCGCTCGGCCTCGCGGTGCTCGCGGGGTCGCTCACCGTCGCCGTCCTGCTGACCTCGCTGGCGGTGCGGCCGATCGCCCCCCTGTTCGTGACCCGGCACGCCCAGGCGAAGAAGGACCTCGTGGGCCGCGTGTGCGTGATCTCCACCGGCCGCGTCGACGAGCGCTTCGGCCAGGCGGTGATCGAGGAGGGCGGCGCGAGCCACATCCTCGACGTGCGGAGCGACACGCCCGGCGCCCTCCGGCGCGGCGACCGCGCGCTGCTGGTGAGCTGGGACCCGAACGGCGAGGTCTTCGCCGTCGAGCCGCTCGACGCCCTGCTGGGCCCGCCCCCACCGCTCGCCGGGCGGGTTGCGTCCTCCGCGGAAGGCCCCCCGGAAGGCGCCGAGGACGACGAGATCGCCGCGTCGGGCGCCGAAAACGTGCGTCAGCGCGGTCGCTGAAGCCGCCGGCGCGGTCCGCTCGAACGCCGCCGTCGCGCTGGCGGTTTCGTGTACGCTCCTCCCTGAGGGGGCATCATGCGGCCCCCGATCTGGCTCAGGCCGGGCGATCGAGCCCTCGCTGACGCGAACGCGGCAGCGAGGGCCGTCGCCCTGCCCCCCGCCGAAAACGCGAAGGAGCTCCGCGTGCCCACTCTGACCGTCCCCCTCATCATCGCTCTCGTCGGTGTCCTCGCCTTCGTCGCCCTCGGGATGCTGGTCATGTACGCCAAGTTCTACCGGCAGGTGGATCAGGGCAAGGCGCTGATCATCAACACGCGGGGCGAGGACCCCATCGTCACCTTCACGGGGACGCTGGTGATCCCGATCATCCACCGCGCCGAGTACATGGATATCTCGGTCAAGACGATCGAGATCGACCGGCGCGGCAAGGAGGGCCTGATCTGCAAGGACAACATCCGCGCGGACATCAAGGTCACGTTCTTCGTGCAGGTGAACAAGACGCAGGACGACGTGCGCACGGTCGCCCGGACGATCGGCTGCGTCCGCGCGTCGAACCCGGAGACGCTCGAGCAGCTCTTCGCCGCGAAGTTCTCCGAGGCGCTGAAGACGGTCGGCAAGCGGCTGAACTTCGAGGACCTCTACAAGGAGCGGCAGAAGTTCAAGGACGACATCATCGACGTCATCGGCAAGGACCTGAGCGGGTTCGTGCTCGCCGACGCGGCGATCGACTACCTGGAGCAGACGCCGATCGAGCTGCTCGACAAGGACAACATCATGGATGCCGAGGGCATCCGGAAGATCACCGAGCTGACGGTCGCGCAGAACGTGCTGACGAACGAGCTCCGCCAGAAGGAGCGGATGGAGATCGGCAGCCAGAACCTGAACTCCGACGAGGCCGTCTTCCGCTTCGAGCAGCGCCGGGCCGAGGCCGAGGCGAAGAAGGCGAAGGAGATCGCGGTGGCGCAGGCGCGCGAGCAGAACGAGGCCGCCCGCATCACGAGCGAGGAGCGCAAGAAGACGGTGCTGCTCCAGGAGAAGAACGACGAGGAGGCGTTCATCGCGCGCGAGGCGAAGGAGCGCGGCGTCTCGGTCGCCCAGAAGAACAAGGAGCGGGAGGTCGCGGTCGAGACCGAGCGGGTCGAGAAGGCGCGGCAGCTCGAGATCGTGAGCCGCGAGCGCGACGTGGCGCTTCAACAGATCGCGCGCGAGAAGGAGCTGGAGCTCCAGCGGAAGGACATCGCCGACGTGGTCCGGGCGCGGATCGCGGTCGAGAAGACGGTGGCCGAGGAGGAGGAGCGCATCAAGGACGTGCGCGCGGTGGCCGAGGCGACGCGCCTCAAGGACGTCGTGCGCATCAACGCCGAGGCCGAGGCGCAGGAGCAGCTCGTCAAGCACATCAAGGGCGCCGAGGCGAGCGAGGAGGCGGCGAAGTTCCGGGCGCGCGAGAAGCTCATCACGGCCGACGCCGAGCTCGAGGCGAGCGACAAGGCCGCGCGCGCGAAGATCCGGATGGCCGAGGGCGTGCAGGCCGAGGCCGCGGCCGAGGGGCTGGCGCGCATCCGGGTGAAGGAGGCCGACGCGCAGGCGATCGAGAAGCAGGGGTTCGCCGAGGCGCGCGTGACGCTCGAGAAGATGTCGGCCGCGGCGGCCGGCGAGGAGAAGCAGGGCCTCGCGCGGGCGCTCGTGAAGGAGGCCGACGCGCAGGTGATCGAGAAGCAGGGGCGCGCCGAGGCGCTGGCCGCGAAGGAGCGGCTCCTCGCCGAGGCCGCCGGCATCGAGCAGAAGGGGCTCGCGGCCGCGAGGACGCGCGAGGCCGAGGCGCTGGCGCTGGAGAAGACGGGCCTCGCCGAGGCGACGGCGATCAAGCAGCGGCTGCTGGCCGAGGCCGCCGGCACGGCCGAGAAGGCGGCGGCGATGAAGGCGCTCGACGGGGTCGGGCGCGAGCACGAGGAGTTCCGCCTGCGGCTCGAGAAGGAGCGCGCGGTGGAGCTCGAGGCGCTGCGCATCCGCGCCGAGATCGCGCGGGCGCAGGCCGAGGTGCTGCGGGGCGCGTTCGACCAGGCGAAGATCAACATCGTCGGCGGCGACGGGGCGTTCTTCGACCGCTTCGTCAAGGCGGTCACCCTGGGCCAGTCGGTCGACGGGATGGTCGACCAGAGCGCCACGGTGCGCGCCCTGGTCGGCGACTACCTGAACGGCAACGCGAGCCTCCCCGAGGACCTGAAGCAGATCATCTCCCACCCCGCGCCCCTCGCGCGGCCCAAGGACGGCACGCTGTCCGGGATGCTCACGTCGCTCCTGCCGGGCACCGACGACGACGGGAAGAAGAAGATCGAGGCGCTCGCCCAGAAGGCGCGGGAGCTCGGCCTCGACGAGCTCGTCCAGCAGCGAAGCCCGCGCGCCTGAGCGGCGCTCACCCGCTTCGGATACGGGCCCATCTCGACGTTTTCGGTGCTCGGCGCGCTGGAGTAGAAGCGCGCCTGCGCGCCGAAAACGCCGATCTGAGCCCGTCTCCTGTGCGGGAGAGCACCGCTCCCGTTCGGCGGGAGCTCAATCGGATGGTCGGGAGTCACCGCCCGCCCCACGAGCTTCTCTCTTCATCAAGCCACGATCACTGCGGGTTCTTGGTCACGTAGATCAGGGCGGCGATGCACATCTCGTCGAGCGTGCTCTCGCCGAGGCGCACGTCCACAGGGGCCGGGATCTGCTGCTCCTTGAGCGCCCTGGCGAGGAACGGGTTGCTCATCGTGTTGTCGTAGGTGCAGCGCATCGTGAGCAGATCGCCCCCGCGGATGCGCGGGAGGTCCGCGATGGGCGCGTCGTAATAGAAGCCGCGCTGCCACGAGAAATCCCACCTCGGCGTCTGCACGAGGCACTGCTCCGCGGGCTCGCCGGCCGCGGGCGCCTCGGGCGCGAGGGTGATCTTCATATCCTTGCCGACATAATGCATGTGCGTGCCAGCACCGTAGAGGTAGACCTCCGACTCGGACAGCGACGCCGGCATCCTGAACTGCATCGTCTCGACATGATCGGGCACGCCGGCCGGGATCAGGAACTCGACGCCGTCCCCGTCGTTCGGGCCGGGCAGGAGCCCGCCCCCGCCCTCCATGGCAGACTCGAAGTTGCCGATCAGCGCGACGCCCATGAAGTACTCCGGCACGCCCTGGGTGAAGCGCATCTGCACGCGCGTCGTGTCCGGCTCGGCGGTCGTCCCGGCCGGGTGGTAATGCACCTGCATCACCAGCCGCGAGCCCACGGGGATCTCCGCGCCGATGTTCGGCTCGAACTCCAGCGGCACACCCCCCGGCGCCCACGCGGCGACGAGCTCGCCCGAGAAACCCGGGCCGCCGAAGCAGTCGTATCCACCCTGCTCGTCCGCGAGCTCCGCGGACGCGCCCTCCTTGTCGAGGAACACGAGCGCGTGGTGCACGACCTTGCTGTTGCCAGGAAGGACATGCACGCCGTTGAGGTAACGCGTCTCCGATAGCCCCGGATCCATCACGAAGCACCGGAACTGGTCGGCGTCGCCGCTCGCGACGAACGGCTCCTTCGGCGCGATCTCCATCTCGACGCCGGCGAGGCCGCCGGCCTCGGGGACGAACGGCGCCGGCGCGTCCGCAGGATCGCCCTCGGGGCTGCCCGCGGCGGCCCACGCCTCGAACGTCGCGATCTCGGCCTCGGTGAGCCGGAGGTCGTCCCTCCAGCCATGAGGCGGCTCGCACTCGTCGGTCTCCTGCGCGCCCCACGGCGGCATGGTGCGCTCCCGCGTCGAGCGCGCGGCCAGGTTGGCCACCGAGCGCGCCGCGTCGTACGTCGTCAGGCTGAACGGGGCGATGTTGCCAGGGGAATGGCAGCTCATGCAGTGCTTCTGCAACAGCGGCTCGACGTCGCGATGGAACGTCGGCGACGCCGCCGTGGGGCCAGGCGCATCCTCGCCAGAGCAACCGAGGAGCAGCGCCGGAACCAGCCCGAGCACCGTGAACACGCCCGATATCGAATGTCGCATGGAACTCCTTTTCAACCGCGCCCGCCGCGCCGACGCGCCAGCGGGGTCATGAAGGCCTCATCACGAGCGGGTCGCCGGCCCTGCCGGCCCCCCCCTCAACCGGTGTGAGACAGACCACCGTATGATGCAGCGTCCCGGAGGTCGAAGATGACCGCGGGACAGGCCGGATAGTTCCAGGACAGACGCGCTGCGCCGGCAGAGAAGCACACTCTCGTCAGCGAGGGAGCGCGCCGCGACCGGCCGGTGACGCCGCGCAGCGCGCCGCAGGGCGCGATCTCGGACGCGGTGCATCTCGGACACAGGAACGCGCCGCGCAGGGCGCTTCCCTGCGTCCGGCGCGCTCGAGACATGTGGACACCGTGAGGGCCATCGGGTCCACTCTTCTTATGGCGCGCGACAGGAATTTTCTGCTTCCTCGGCTCGAATTCGCCTCGCTGGCCGCCCGGATGGCGCCGCTGGTCCCGATGATCGCAGTGCTCGCCTCGCTCGCCGCGGCCGGCTGCGCGGGAGGCTCGGAGGTGACGACGGGGCCCACCGGGTCCAGCAGCGCGGCGGGCACCGGCGGCCAGGGCGGGAGCGGCGGCGCGGGCGGCGCGGGCGGCACCGGCGGCGACGCGGGCGCGGCCCCGAGCGGGAAGCTCGAGCTCTGCGTGCTCAACGACAGAGGGCCGACGGACGCGTGCGCGAGCCCCGAGGTCCTCGATTTCGAGGCGGTGCCCGCGGGCCGGCAGCAAACGCGCCTGTTCCGCGTCGAGAACCAGACCGCGGAGACGGTCACGTTCACCGAGACCACCATCGCCAGCGCCGACTTCACGATCGAGCCGGTGCGCTACGAGCCCGACCCGGGGAGCCCGGGCGCGTGGACGCGCGCCGCGGAGGAGCTGCCGGCGGAGAGCGAGCCGGGCGGCGCGCTCTATTTCGAGGTGACGTTCACCTCGAAGGGCATCGCGGGGCCGCTGCCCGCCGACCGGGTGATCGTCGAGGCCGACATCGGCGACGCGCACGCGCCCGACGTCGTGGTGCCGGTCATCGGCCGCTCGAACGGCTGTCCCGTGGGGACCGCGGCCTGCGACGACGAGCCGGACAACGGCTGCGAGACCGACCTCCTCAGCAGCGCGGCCCACTGCGGCGCGTGCAGCCAGCTCTGCGTCTCGCCGAACGGGACCACCGGCTGCATCGACGGGATCTGCACCGTGTCGTCGTGCACCAACTCCCACGCCGATTGCGACGGGAACGCGACGAACGGCTGCGAGACCAACCTGCTGACCGACGTCGATTCGTGCGGGGCGTGCGGGGCGAGCTGCCTCAAGGCGCACACGGAGGCGTTCTGCAACGGGGGCAACTGCAACATCATCGGCTGCGCGCCCGATCACGCCGACTGCGATCTCGACGCGCTGAACGGCTGCGAGGCCGACCTCCTCACGAGCGCGGCCCACTGCGGCGGCTGCAACATCGCCTGCGACTTCGCGCACGCGAGCGGGACGTGCGCGGCGGGAGAGTGCGAGTTCGGGGCGTGCGACGCGGGCTACGCCGACTGCGACGGCGACCAGACGAACGGCTGCGAGGCGAACCTCGGCGCCAGCCTCGACCACTGCGGCGCCTGCGGCACCCCGTGCAGCTATCCGGGCGCCGCCGAGGCGTGCCTCGCGGGCGTCTGCGTGATGGGCGCCTGCGACGCCGGCTTCGCCAACTGCGACGGGAGCGCGGCGAACGGCTGCGAGGTGAGCACCGACACGAGCCTCACGAACTGCGGCGGCTGCAACATCGCCTGCGCGCTCCCGAACGCGGCCGAGTCGTGCCTCGCCGGCACCTGCGTGCTCGGCGCCTGCGCCGAGGGCTTCGCCAACTGCGACGGGAGCGCGGCGAACGGCTGCGAGGTGAACACCGGCACGAGCCTCGCGCACTGCGGCGGCTGCGGCATGGCGTGCAACCTCGCGAACGCGTCCGAGTCGTGCGTCGACGGCGCCTGCACGCTCGGCGCCTGCGCCGCGGGGTTCGCGAACTGCGACGGCGAGGCGGCGAACGGCTGCGAGGTCAACACGAACAGCAGCGCCGCGAACTGCGGCGGCTGCGGCGCGGTGTGCGCCCTCGCGAACGCCGCCGAGTCGTGCCTCGCGGGGACGTGCGTGATCGGCGCGTGCGAGCCGGGGTTCGCGAACTGCAACGCGAGCGCGCTCGACGGCTGCGAGGTGAACACGGCCAGCGATCTCGCGCACTGCGGCGGCTGCAACCTGGCGTGCGCGCTCCCGCACGCGGCCGAGTCGTGCCTCGCCGGCACCTGCGTGCTCGGCGCCTGCGAGCCCGGCTTCGCCAACTGCGACGGCGTCGCGGCGAACGGGTGCGAGGCGAACACCGGCACGAGCCTCGCGCACTGCGGCGGCTGCGGCATGGCGTGCAACCTCGCGAACGCGTCCGAGGCGTGCGAGCTCGGGTCGTGCGAGCTCGTCGCCTGCAACGCGGGCTTCGCGAGCTGCAACGGCGTCGAGGCCGACGGGTGCGAGATCAGCATCGCGTCGGACCCGGCGAACTGCGGCGCGTGCGGCGCGGACTGCGCCGCGGCGATCCCGAACGCGGCGGTCGGGTGCAGCGTGGGGGCCTGCACGTTCGGCGGCTGCCTGCCGGGCTTTTACGACCTCGACGGGTCGCTCGCGAACGGCTGCGAGTACGCGTGCGCGTTCGTCAGCGACGAGGACCGGCCCGACGACGGCTTCGTCGACGCGAACTGCGACGGGATCGACGGCGACGCGCGCCTCGCGGTCTTCGTGGCGCCGACGGGGAGCGACGCCAACCCGGGGACGCGGCAGGCGCCGAAGGTGTCGGTCATGGGGGGCATCAACGAGGCGGTGCTGACCGGGAAGACGCAGGTCTACGTCTCGCAGGGGACGTACATCGGCCGGGTCACCCTCTCGAGCGGGGTGTCGCTCTACGGCGGCTACGACGCGACGGCCGGCTGGGCGCGCTCGGCCGCGTCGATCGTGGAGATCCGCTCGGGGAGCACGGAGGGCGGCTACCTCGCGGCGGTCGAGGGCCAGAACATCAACGCGCCGACGACGCTCGACCGGCTGACGATCCGGACGTCGACGGCGACGCTGGCCGGCGCGTCGAACTACGCGATGCGGTGCGTGAACTGCACGGCGGTGACGCTGAGGAACAGCCGGCTCGAGGCCGGCGGCGGGGGGCCGGGCGCGGCGGGCGCGAACGGCGCGACAGGGACGGCGGGCAGCAGCGGCGCGAACGGCGGGGCGGGGAGCTGCGACGGCATCGGCACGCGCACCGGGGGCGCGGGCGGGACGTCGAGCTGCGGGCGCACCGGTGGGAGCGGCGGCAACGGCGGCGCCCAGGGGACACACGCCGGCCTCGCGGGCAGCAACGGCACCGGCGGGACGCCCGGCGGCAGCGGAGGCGCAGCAGGGGACGAAGGCCGGGGGGCGCCGGGCACGAACGGTCAGAACGGCGCCGTCGGGGCGGTCGGGCTGAACGGCACCGGCGCCGCCGGGGGGGTGATCACCGGCGGCTTCTGGCAAGGCAGGACCGGGAACGTGGGCGGCACGGGCGTCCACGGCAACGGGGCCGGCGGCGGCGGCGGCGGCGGCGGGCAGGGCGGCATCACCATCATCAACGGCGCCGGCAACGGCGGCGGCGGCGGCGGCGCGGGCGGCTGCGGCGGCAGCGGCGGCGTCGGGGGCAGCGCGGGGGGCGGCTCGTTCGGGCTGTTCCTCGTGAGCTCGACGGGGTTCCAGCTCGTCGCCAACCAGATCTCCAGCAGCAACGGCGGCGCCGGCGGCCGCGGTGGCAACGGCGGCAACGGCGGCAACGGCGGCACGGGCGGCGCCGGCGGCACGGTGTGCACCGGCGAGGTCGGCGCCGGCGGCAACGGCGGCACGGGCGGGAACGGCGGCCGCGGCGGGCACGGCGGCGGCGGCGCCGGCGGCATCTCGTACGGCGTCTACCGCGTCAGCAGCTCGGTGTCGCTCGCGGGCAACGTCCTCGCGGCAGGCGCAGGCGGCGCGGGCGGCCTCTCGAGCGGCAACGCCGGGACGGCGGGCGCGTCGGGCGACTCGTTCTGACAGGTCGGCGGCCCGACGCGCGCCGCGCGGAAGCGCGCGCGGGCTCCGGCCGCCACGCGCTCCTGGCGGTCACGCGCTCGGGGCGGCGCGGGGGATCCGGGCTCGCGCTCGGGATCGATGAACCGAAGCTGGGAATCGAGGGCGGGGACTGGCTCCGCCCTCCAGGAGTCTGGCCAGGGATCCGGAGAGAGATTTCAACGCAAAGGCGCAACGGCGCCAAGGCGCAAAATACATGAAATTATTGGCCTTTTTGCGTCTTTGCGCCTTTGCGCCTTTGCGTTGGATCTCTCTTCTCGCGAGGCAGGTCCCTGGCAGGATTTCTGCCCCGCGGCACGAGAGAAGGCCGCGCGACCGAGGCCCGCCGACGGCGGCGCGGCGGCGCGGCGGCCCGATAAGGCCGCCGCGCGCTTCACGCCGTCACGGGCCCACCCGGATCACTTGACCTCGGTGCGGCACGTGGCGCTGCAGTTGTCGCCGCTCGCCGTGTTGCCGTCGTCGCACTCCTCGTACGGCGACTGCCGCACGCCGTCGCCGCAGTGCGGGCCGAACACGCAGCCGGGCGCGCACTCGCCGTAGCCGCCGTCGTTCACCCGGTCGTCGCACTGCTCGGGCGGCGTCTGGGTCACGCCGTCGCCGCAGCGCGGACCGATCACGCAACCGGGAGCGCACTCGCCGTAGCCGCCGTCGTTCACCCCGTCGTCGCACTCCTCGCCGAGGTCCCGCTGCACGCTCCCGTCGCCGCAGACCGCGCCGATCCGGCAGCCGAGGCAGCCCATGCTGCCGTCGTTCACCCGGTCGTCGCACTCCTCGCCCCACTCCTCCTGGACGACCCCGTCGCCGCAGTCCGACGCCTTGGCGCACTCCGGCGTGCACCCGCCGTAGCGGCCGTCGTTCACGCCGTCGTCGCACGTCTCCTGGGGGGCGTCGATGCGCGCGTCCCCGCACCGCGGCCCGATCAGGCACTCCTCCGTGCACCCGCCGTAGCGGCCGTCGTTCACGCCGTCGTCGCACTCCTCGCCGAACTGGCTGTCGATGTTCTCGTCGCCGCAGAGCGGCGCCGCCACGCAGCCCGGCGCGCACGCCGACGAGCCGTAGCCGCCCAGGTTGGTGCCGTCGTCGCAGATCTCGTACGGGGAGCTCCGGACGCCGTCGCCGCAGTAGAGCCCCAGCGTGCAGCTCGTCGAGCATTTGCCGTACCCCGGGCCGTTCGCCGCGCCGTCGTCGCACTGCTCGTCGGGCGTGACGATGCCGTCGCCGCACACCGGCGCGCAGACGGACGGGGCCGCGTTGAAGCCGCCCAGCGTCAGCTTGTAGCTCGACGCCGCGGTGTGGCGCTCCGCCTGGAACACGGCGACCTCGTAGACGCGCCCCTCGGTGAGGCCGAGCTCGTCCATGAGCACCGTCCCGCGATCGTCCTCCACGCCGGCGACCTCGCCCGTCCCCATCGGCGTGTGGATGCCGCCGAGATCGATGCGGAGCCGGTTGTTGATGAACACCCAGACGTCGTCGTCGCCGTAGAAATCGAGCCGCTCTCCGCCGTGGTACTCGAACCAGTAGCGGACCTCGCTCGTGAAGTAGAAGTTGTGGTTGCCCGCTTCCGCCCAGTCGTTGAACGGATCGCGCGCCAGGCGGCTCGCCTCGCGCTGCGCCGCCGGGACCGACGGGTCCTGCCAGCCGCGGCCGTCGAGCGGGAAGAACAGGGGATCCTCGAACACGTACACGTTCGACACCCCGGCGCGCAGGAGCACGAGCTGGTCGACGACCGTCTTCGAGAGCGACGAGTCGTTGTACCAGCGGTTGAAATCCGTCGCGTTCGTGAGGAAGGCGGCCGCCGGCGGCGACCCCGCGAACTGCGGCTTGCCGTCGGCGCCGAGCGTCGCCCGCACGAGCCCGCGCACGAGGGCGTTCGGCGGGTCGGTGTTGGGCTCGAAGTTCGGCGCGTCCTCCTTGAAGTCGCGGTACACGATCGGCACGCGCAGCTCGTCGCCCAGCGTCACGTCGTTCGAGCAGCTGTACCCCGGCTCGATGACGCACGCCGACGAGCAGCCGTCCCCGTCCGCCGTGTTGCCGTCGTCGCAGGCCTCGCCGCCGAGGCGCAGCCCGTCGCCGCACGCCGAGGTGCAGCCGGTGTCGCCGCAGTCCGGCTCGACCTGGCAGAACGGCGTGCAGCCGTCGCCCAGGTTGGCGTTGCCGTCGTCGCACGGCTCGGAGCCCTCCCGCCTGCCGTCGTTGCAGACCGTGTCGCGGCAGATGTAGCCGCCGGCCGCGGGCTCGCACACGACGCCCGGCTCCCACTTGCAGGCCGCGTCGCACCCGTCGCCGTTCCTCGTGTTGCCGTCGTCGCACTGCTCCCGGGCGACGACCCGCCCGTCGCCGCAGACCGCCGTGCAGCGGCTCCCCGCGCGCGCGCAGTCGAACCCCGCCTCGACCTCGCACGTCGCGGAGCACCCGTCGCCCGAGACCGTGTTGCGGTCGTCGCACCCCTCGCCCACGCCGATCTGGCCGTCGCCGCACACGACCGTAAACGTGCAGTGCTGGCCGTCCGCGCACACCCAGCCCGCCTCGACGAGGCAGGTCGGCGAGCAGCCGTCGCCCGGCTCCGTGTTCCCGTCGTCGCACCGCTCGCTCGGCCGCAGCCGGCCGTCGCCGCAGCGCTCGACCGGCCTGCACGGCATCCCCGGCAGCGGACAGACGATGTTGCCCGGGTCCTCGAGCGCGCAGACCTCGGAGCACCCGTCGCCGGGCGTCGTGTTCCCGTCGTCGCAGGCCTCGCCGGTGGAGACGCGCGCGTCGCCGCACGTGTGGAGCCGGTAGCAAGGCTCCCCCGCGCGCGGGCAGACCCAGTCGCCCGGCTCCCGCTGGCAGCGATCATCACAGCCGTCGCCCGCCGCGGTGTTCCCGTCCTCGCACGTCTCGCCGGGCTCGATCTCGCCGTTGCCGCACGCGATCGTCGTGTGACACCCCTCCCCCGGCTCGCAGGCGCAGTACGGCTCGATCTTGCAGGCGCCGGAGCAGCAGTCGCCGGGAAGGCTGTTCCCGTCGTCGCACTGCTCTTCCTCCCGGTTCTTCTCGCCGTCGCCGCACGCAGGCTCGACCGCGTCGCACTCCGGCGGCGCGTCCGGCCCGTCGCACGGATCGCCCCCGCCGCTCCCCGATGCGGGCCCGACCGTGATGAACCCGCCGAAGGCGCCGGAGCTGTCGTCGGCGCCGGTGCCGGTCGCACCGCCCTCGCCCGCGCCGCCCGCGCCGCCCGCGCCGCCGGTGCCCGTCGCGCCGCCGCCCGCGCCCGTGTCGCCGCCGCCTCCTCCGCAGGCGACGAGCGGCCCGGCGACGAGGACGAGCAGCACAGAAGAAAGTCCCTTTGCCAAGCGCATCGATGCCACCATCCCAACCCGCTTCAGAAGAGCGTCACTTTGTTTTAAGGAATGCCGCGGAGCGCCTCCGCCCATGGACGTGCGCCTCCGGGGACGGCGTGGGCGCGTGTCGCACCGCGCTCTCGCGCGTGCAGGCCGCCCTCGTCCCGGCCCGATCGCAACGCAAACACTGCAATATTGCAAGCGGATTTCTCGCCACAGCGGGTTTGCGACGCGCCGCGCGCCGCGCCGCCACGGAATCCGCCCGCGCGGTGCGCGGCGCGGGCGCGGCGCGGGCGCGGGCGGCTCGCCGCCGGCTCGGTCTTGACATCGCGGCTCGGCCCTCGGGGGCGCGCGAGCGCGCCAACTCGTCCCCCGGGCGCGGCAGAAGGGCTGTAGTCTGGCCGCGGGGGAGCCGGGCTCGCGCGACGCGGGGCGGGTCGAGGCGAGGAACAAGGCGATCGAACGGAGCAGGCATGGTGTCGACAGGGGCCTTGGACGGGGCGGCCCGCGCGGCGGAGGCCGCCCCGCCGAAGCCGGCGGATACGCTGGATGGGGGCAATTACGAGGTCATCCGGCGGCGGCTCGTCGAGCGCGCCGAGGAGCTCGGCCGCCGCGCCGAGGCGCTCAACGCGCGGCGAAAGCAGGTGTTCGGCGGCGCCGACCTCGCGCTCCTCGAGAACGCGCGCGTCAGGACCGAGAACAACTGCGTCCCCCGCGACATCGTGAGCATCCGGGGCAAGCTGCTCGTCGGCTACCTCGTGTTCATGGGGCTGAAGGAGGTGAACGTCGGCGACGTCTTCAGCCTCCACCGCTTCGCGAAGGAGGACGGCGCCTTCGACCTCACGCCCGTCGCGCTCGACGAGGGCGACGCGTTCCTCAGCGATCCTGGATTCGCCAAGGAATTCAAGGACCTGCACCGCTACGTGAAGGAGCCCCGGCTGCTCCAGCTCCGGCGCAGCGACACGCGGCTGCTCGCCATCTTCCAGGTCGGCGCGACCGAGCGCGACGTGAAGGTGTTCCGCTGGAGCATCGACGCGACAGGGCGCATCCGGTACCTCGATTCGCGCGGCGAGGAGGACAACGTCCGGCCGCGCGCCCACGACTTCGCCTGGACGCAGTCCACGCGCGACGACCACGTGCAGGGCAAGCACCCGCACGTCTCGATCCTCGGCGAGATCTTCGTCGAGACGGTCGGCGGCGATCTCACGGTCAAGGTCGAGAACAACACGACCACGGGGCTCGGCATCTACCGCGAGCCCGTCGACGACGCGGGCCAGGCGCTCGACGACGCCGACATCCAGTACGCCCGGCTCGGGCCGCTCATCCTGCTCAAGATCAAGCCGTTCCGCGAGCCGTCGTACCGCTACCTCGTCTACAACGGCCGCACCCGCAAGGTCGTGCGCATCGACGCGATCGGCCTCGCCTGCCTGAGCCTCCCCGAGGACCAGGGCATCGTCTTCCCGAACGGCTACTACCTCGTCACCGGCGAGACGAAGCGCTTCGAGGGGAGCACCGAGAGCCTCGTCTTCGAGCGCGTCATCCGCTCGCCCAACGGGGAAGACGTGCTCTACGTGTTCCACCAGGTCGTGGACGGGCGCTACGTGCTCTTCCCCTACAACCTGATCCGCAAGGAGATCGCGACCCCGATCCAGTGCCACGGGTACAGCCTCTTCGACGACGGCAAGATGGTGATCTTCCGGGCGTCGAGCGACGAGGCGACGCGCGTCCACCCGATGCAGATCTGGCAGACGCCGTTCATGACCGCGGAGTTCGCGGCGTCGGCGCCGACCGACGGCTCGTACCTCGCCAAGGTGGGCAACGCCGACCTCGTGCGCGGGATCTCCGACGCGCTCAGCCTGCGGCGCGCGGCGATGGACGGGTCGCCGACCCGCCAGACGTTCGAGGATCTCATCCGGACCGCCGGGCGGATGACCGACGCCTTCTACTGGCTCGGCCACGCCGAGGCGGGCGACCTCCTGTCGACGGTGACCGAGCTCCGGGCCGTCTCCGAGAGCATCGTCGACGAGTTCGAGAAGGTCGAGGCCATCAAGGCGCGCGCCGCGAGCGCGCTCGCCGAGACCGAGGCCGCGCAGAAGCAGCTCCTCGGCGGGGTGCGGCCCGAGGACGCGGCGAGCGTCGACGCCTTCCTGACGGCGCTCACCGCCCTCCGGCGGCAGCGCGGCCACCTCATCACGCTGCGCGAGCTCAAGTACATGGACCTCGGCCGCGTCGACGCGCTCGAGGCCGAGGTCGTCGCGCGGGCCGACGAGGTGAGCCAGGCGTGCGTGACGTTCCTCCTCGGCGAGCAGGCGTTCAAGCCGCTGGCCGACCGGCTCGCGGGGCTCATCGCGAAGATCGAGGCGGTCGCGAAGTCGCCCGGGCTCGCGCCGTTCGCCGCGGATCTCGACGCGGTGAACGAGGGCCTCTCGGTGCTCGCCGACATCGTGGCGAGCCTCAAGGTCGACGACCCCACGGCGCGGACGCGGATCCTCGAGGGGATCAGCGAGGTG
This sequence comes from Sorangium sp. So ce406, assembly GCF_051474675.1. NCBI lineage: Bacteria > Pseudomonadati > Myxococcota > Polyangiales > Polyangiaceae > Sorangium > Sorangium sp. So ce406. The sequence goes on from NZ_CP150340.1 coordinate 7,744,222, forward strand.
TACGCGCAGCTCAACCGGGCGCGCGCGACGCTCGCGGCCCGCGGCAAGGACCTCCGGGGCGCCGAGGGGCGCGCCGAGTTCGGCGCGCAGTTCAAGGTGTTCGGCCAGAGCGTCTCGAGCGCGCTCGCGGTCTGCGACTCGCCCGAGCGCTGCGACAGGGAGCTGTCGAAGCTGCTCGTCCAGCTCGAGGAGCTCGAGGGCAAGTTCGGCGAGTTCGACGAGTTCCTCGGCGAGCTCGCGGCGAAGCGCGAGGAGGTCAACGACGCGATCGCCGCGCGGCGGCAGGCGCTGCTCGACGAGCGGCAGCGGCGCGTCTCGAACCTCGTGGCCGCGGCGGACCGCATCGTCCAGGGGGTCGGGCGGCGGGCGCGCTCGTTCGCGAGCGCGGACGAGCTGAACACGTACTTCGCGTCCGACGCGATGGTCGCGAAGGTCCGCGACCTCGCCGCCGAGCTCCACGCGCTCGGCGACAGCGTGAAGGGCGACGAGGTCGAGGCGCGGCTCAAGTCGGCGCGGCAGGACGCGCTGCGGGCGCTGCGCGACCGCGAGGACCTGTTCGAGGGCGGCGGCGACGTCATCAAGCTCGGCCGCCACCGGTTCAACGTGAGCACGCAGCCGCTGGAGCTCACGCTCGTCCCGCGCGGCGAGGGGCTGGCGCTGCACCTCACCGGGACCGACTTCTTCGAGCCGATCGAGGACCCGGCGCTCGAGAGCGCGCGCGACCTCTGGGGCCAGGAGCTCGCGAGCGAGACCGCGGACGTGTACCGGGGCGAGTTCCTGGCGGGCTCGATGCTCGCGGACGCCGAGGCGGGGCGGCACGGCCTGACGGTCGACAGGCTGCGCGAGGCGGCGATCGGCCCGGGCGGGCTGCTCGCCGCGGTGCGCGCGTACGCGGAGGGGCGGCACGACGAGGGCTACGAGCGCGGCGTCCACGACGCGGACGCGGCGCTCATCCTGGAGAAGCTGCTCGCGCTGCGGGCCACGGCGGGGCTGCTCCGCTTCGGCAGCGCGCCGCGGGCGCTCGGCTGCCTGCACTGGGCGGGGCTCGACGCGCGCGCCCGCGATCTCGCGCACCGGCGGGCGCGGAGCCTGGGCCGGCTCGCGGCGCAGCTCGGCGAGAGCGAGGCGCGGGCGGCGCTCGCGGCCGAGCTGGCGGAGGGCGTGCGCGCAACGGCGGCGGCGCACCGGCTCGAGCCGGCCGCGGCGGAGGTGCGCGTCGCGGCGCGCTACCTCGTCGAGGAGCTCGCGGCCGAGCGCGTGCGGTTCGTGACGAGCGACGCGGCGCTGTCGCTGCGCGACGCGCTGCTGGCCCACCTCGATGTCGCTGGGGGCCGCGCGGCGTTCGAGGACGACCTCCGGCAGCTCGAGAAGCACCCGGCCGAGCGGCTCCAGCTCGCGCTCGCCTGGCTGAGGGGGTTCGTCGCCAGAGACGCGGCGCACGGCCCCCTGAGCCACCTCGCCCTCGAGGCGGCGGTGGTGATCGTGACGGAGCGGCACCTGGAGCGGGAGCCCAGCGGGGCCGTGACCGAGGCGCGCGTGGAGGGCCTGCTCGGCCAGCACCCGCGGATCAGGGAGCGCGCGCTCGCGCTTCGGCTCGACGAATTCCTGAGCAGGATCGAGGACTTCCTGCACGACAGGGCGCCGCGCTACCGCGCCTACCGCAAGGTGCGCAGCGAGATCGCGGAGCGGGAGCGGAAGCGGCTGCGCCTGGAGGAGTTCGCGCCGCGGGTGCTCACGTCGTTCGTGCGCAACCGGCTGATCGACGAGGTGTACCTGCCGCTCGTCGGCGCGAACCTGGCGAAGCAGCTCGGCGCGGCGGGCGACGTGAAGCGCACCGACCTGATGGGCATGCTGCTGCTCATCTCGCCGCCCGGCTACGGCAAGACGACGCTGATGGAGTACGTCGCGAGCAAGCTCGGGCTCGTGTTCATGAAGGTGAACGGGCCGTCGCTCGGCCACCAGGTCACGTCGCTCGACCCCGCCGAGGCCCCGAACGCGACGGCGCGCCAGGAGGTCGAGAAGATCAACCTGGCGTTCGAGATGGGCAACAACGTGATGCTCTACCTCGACGACATCCAGCACACGAACACGGAGCTCTTGCAGAAGTTCATCTCGCTCTGCGACGGGCAGCGCCGGATCGAGGGCGTGTGGCGGGGCCGGACGAGGACGTACGACCTGCGCGGCAAGAAGTTCTGCGTGGTGATGGCGGGCAACCCGTACACGGAGTCGGGCGCGCGGTTCCAGATCCCCGACATGCTGTCGAACCGGGCCGACACGTACAACCTCGGCGACATCCTCGACGGCAAGGAGGCGCTGTTCGCGCTGAGCTACCTGGAGAACGCGCTCACGTCGAACCCGACGCTCGCGCCGCTCTCGGGGCGGGCGCCGGGCGACACGCACCGGCTCATCCGGATGGCGCAGGGCGAGGCCGTGGCGACGACGGAGCTCGAGCACGCCTACTCGGCGGCGGAGGTGTCGGAGATCGTCGCGGTGTTCGAGCGGCTCTTCCAGGTGCAGAGGGTGCTGCTCTCGGTGAACCTGGAGTACATCCGGAGCGCGTCGCAGGACGACGCCTTCCGGACCGAGCCGCCGTTCAAGCTGCAGGGCAGCTACCGGAACATGAACAAGCTCGCCGAGAAGGTCGTGGCGGCGCACACGCCGGCGGAGGTCGACCGGCTCATCGACGATCACTACGTGAGCGAGTCGCAGACGCTGACGACCGGCGCCGAGCAGAACCTGCTGAAGCTCGCCGAGCTGCGCGGCCGGATGACGCCCGAGCAGAAGGCGCGGTGGGAGGCGATCAAGAGCGGGTTCGTGCGCATCAAGCGCATGGGCGGCAAGGAGGACGATCCGGTCGTGCGCGTGACCGGCACGCTGTCGATGCTGGGCGAGCAGCTCGAGGGCATCCGCGGGGCGATCGGGAAGGCGGCCGCGGTGGCGCAGGCGGGCGACGCGCGGGCGCGCGAGATGAAGCAGTGGCTCGCGCCGGAGATCGAGCGGCTGTCGACGGCGCTGAAGGGGGTGGCGCAGCCGCGGGTCGACGTGAAGGTCGAGACCGATCGATCGGTGTCGGAGTTCGTGGGGCACCACCTGTCGCTGGTGGAGCGGATCGTGGCGCCGCTCGCGAAGGCGACGACGCAGAGCGCGTTCGGCATCCGGGCGATCGAGGCGCAGGTCTCGGAGCTCGGGCAGGCGCTGCGGTCGCTCGACGAGAAGGTCCGCGCGGGGGCGCGCCCGGCGAGCCAGCCGCCTCCGCCGCGCTACGAGGCGCGGCTCGGGGCGGGGTCGCCGGCGAACTTCTACCGGACCGCGCCCGCGGCCGACGTGGTGGATCACGGCGGCATCTTCGTGCCGACCTCCCGGCAGCCGCCGGCGCGGGGGACGACGGTGGCGATCAGGATCCCGTTCGCGGAGGGCGGCGAGCTCGAGGCGGTGGCGGTGGTCGAGTGGACGCGCGAGGCGCAGGAGGAGGGCCCGCCCGGGTTCGGCGCGCGCTTCGTGCGGCTCTCGGGCGAGCAGCGGGAGCTCGTGGAGGGGTTCGTGCGGCAGCGGGAGCCGATGCTGCTGCGCGCGTGAGGGCGCGGTCGCCGCTGCGGAGGTGCGCGCCGTGATCACAGCGCACGAGCTCGGCCGCCGGCCCGCCGCGCGTTCCCCACACACAGCGAGCGGACGCACGGGACAGGAGCCTCCATCAGCAGTGGAGGCGCGTCCCTTGTGCGTGTTATCACCGTGCCGCGACGCGTATCGTCAGCGATGGCCAGGACTCGAAGCCCGCGCACCGGCGCCGGGCACGCAGGAGCTTCGGCACATGAAGATGATGACCCTCGGACCCTTTGATGGGAACGCGTGGCTGCTGGGCCGCAAGGTGGAGCGCACGGTCGCGGAGTGGAAGGAGCCGGCGAAGCTCGCGATCGTGGCACTGCCGAGCGGGACGAAGCACGAGGAGTACCTCGCCGCGGTCGAGGACGCGACGGGCGTTCCTGTGGTCGGGGCCACGACCGGCGGGGGGTCGTTCACGGAGCGCGGCTTCGGCAGGAGCGGCATCTCGTGCGCGTTCCTCGGCGGCACGAGCGTCGAGGTGGCGTGCGCGGCGGCGCGCGAGCTGCGGGCGGATCACGGCAAGAGCGTCCGGGCGGCGCTGAGCGACATGGACGAGGCGATCTCGAGCAACGGCCCGCGCAGCGGCGCGCCGAGCTCGATCCTGGTGCTGGCGGACGCGTTCGCGTGCGACGGCGACGAGCTCGTGGCGGCGCTCCGCCAGGGTGTGCCGCCGCACACGCGCGTCTTCGGCGGGACGGCGGGCGACGGGTGGACCTTCGAGGGGGCGCGGGTGTTCCTGGGCCGGAAGGCGCTGACGGACGCGGCGATCCTGGTGCGGCTGACGCACCGGCACCGGGTGAACATCGACGTGGTGCACGGGTTCCGGGCCGCGGAGGGTGGGCGGGATTTCACGATCACCGACATCGAGCGGAACGTGCTCAGGACGCTGGACGGGCAGCCGGCGGCGCGGGTGTACGAGGAGGAGCTGTCGCGGCTCGGTCTCAGGACGAGCGGCGAGGGGCTGCTCCAGACGATGGCGAAGCACGCGCTGGGGGCGAAGACGCCGTTCGGGGAGGCGCTGAAGATCAGGTCGCCGATCGCGATCCGCGGGGATGGCGCGGTGGTGCTGACGGGCGGGCTGGCGCGGGGGCAGGTCGTGCGGGTGGTGAACGCGGCGCCCGACGCGCTGGTGCAGGCGGCGAAGGGGCTGTCGACCAAGGTGCTGGGGCCGCTGCCGGCGGTGTCCGGGTCGCTGGTGTTCGACTGCGCGTCGCGGCTGCGGCTGCTCGGCGAGCGGTACCGCGACGAGGTGAGGGCGTTCCTGTCGCCGAACGCGGCGTCGCATCCGATGTTCGGGATGGCGTGTTACGGGCAGATCGCGAAGTTCGGGGGGAGCGTGGAGGGGTTCCACAACACGAGCGCTGTCATGGTGGCGTGGGGGGACTCCGACCAGGGGACGGGGCCGGCGAGCGGGTAACATCGTCCGTCTCCGCCTCTCGTCTTCCCTCTCTCGTCTCCCGTGCCCCGGCACCAGCTCGAGAGAGACCCCCGACCGCTTTTCAGGCGGGGTGACGAGCTGCCTCTCCTCGGGTGAATTGTTGCGATCTTCCCACGAGACGATCGGGGGTCGTCAGGTCCAGAGCGGCTATCGATGCACACCGATCCACTTCGACAGCGAGTGCGGCGGCAGCAGGAAGGAAGGCTCGAGCTCGACGCCGAACGTGAGCTGCCACGCGCGATCGTCGCCGAGACCAGCGCGCGCGGTCGAGAAGAGGCGTAGACCGGACGCGAGCGCCGAGGGCGCGGGGGCGGCGGGAGGGTCGCACGCGCCGCGCTCCGAGATCCGGCCCTCCACGTGACGCACGCCGCCCGTGAGCGTCAGCGCCAGGTGCGGCGTGCGCCCGAGCCTGTCGTCGCCAAGACCACCGCCCAGACGGAGAGCATAGGTCCCCCACCGCGCGTGCCGCACCTGGCCCACGCTGAGGAGCAACCCGCCCTCGCCACGCGCACCGTCGAGATCGGTGAGCACGCCGAACCCGGGGCCCCAGCGGAGCTCCATCGGTCCTCCGTACATCGCCTCGGAGCCGAACGACGCGAGGCCCGTGGTCATCTCGCTCCCCACGCCAAGCACGCCCAGACCGCCCCCGGACGCGCCGGCCAGCGTCGCGCCGCCGCCGCCCGATAGCCACCAGGACCACTCGGCCACCGCCGGCGTGGAGTCGATGACCGCGAGCCGAATGCACGCGCCGCGCGACGCGCCCTCCTCCTGGGCCCCGGCGGCACGCGCACCACCGGTGACGAGCAGCGCGAGGAGCGCGGCGCACCGACGCGCTCGGCGCCGAACGCCATCCACACAGCGGTCGTTCCTGGCCATCCGGGGCGATCGTAGAGCGCCGATCAGCTCGAAGCACCCAGAAATGAAGAGATTTGAACCACAGAGGCACAGAGGGCACAGAGGAACAACAAAAAGAAAACTCTGTGCCCTCTGTGCCCTCTGTGCCCTCTGTGCCCTCTGTGCCCTCTGTGCCCTCTGTGCCCTCTGTGCCCTCTGTGCCTCTGTGGTTCGTTTTCTCGGGGTTTCGACCTGTTCGGTGTCCTGGCCGTTCGGAAGCGGTGAGACCAACCAACCCATCGCCGCCACGACAACCACAGAAGCTCGCACGGTGAGACAACAGATCAGGGGAGCGACGACAAGAGCGCTCGTGCGGCCGCGCTCTCCGACACAAACCCGCGCGCGAGCACGGGAAGGCGACTGAAAGCGAGAACACAGCGCCGGTTCGCGCACCTGAAAATTTACACAACAGAGCACCACACACAACGATGCTGCCATCGGAGTCCGCGTCTCACACCGTGCGAACCGCTTGCACGCGTCGTGAAAACTTCAGACAAGGCTGCAGGCAATTCGGACATGAGAGACACTCATCTGCTCACGAAGAACTCAGCATCTGTTATGATGTCTTCATCGCGGCCTTGAGCCAGCTTATCTCTTGGGGAGCTCGCGGCTGCCCCCGGGTGTGCTCGCGTCGCGCATCGCGCGTGGGTCGTTCAGCGCCTGGCGCAGCGTCGTGCTCTCGGCATCACAAGGACGAAGGAGATCCTCATGAACCTTGCACCCAGGCAGAAGCCCTCGTCGAGGCGACGTCCGCAGTCCCGGAGCGAGAGCGACGAGCAGCGTCGAGCAAGGGACGAGCGAGCCGCGGGCGCGTCGAGCCCGCGTCCGGTCGAGGCAGGACGCGCAGGCACACACGCCCTGGCGCGCGTCGCCCTGGCCGGGCTGCTCGCGGCGCTGGGCGCGTGCGTCGCCGGAGAGGCCGGCGACGCGGAGCTGGGCGACGAGTCGCCGATGGCCGCCGAGAGCGGCCTCTCGGCCGAGCTGAAATACCAGCCGCTCTGGGGAGGCCGCTACTGCGCCGCCGTCACCGTGACGAACGGCAGCGCGAACGCCACCACGTCCTGGAGCGTCGTCACCGACGTGAAGAACGCGACGGTGACAAGGTCCTCGGGCGCCGTGTTCTCGACCAGCGGCACCCTCCTCACGGCGACGCCGACCGCGAGCAACGCGCGCATCGCGCCCGGCGCCTCGGTCACGTTCAACTTCTGCGCGACGGGCACCACGCGTCCGACGGTCTCGTCCGTGACCGGTGACGCGACGCCGTCGTCTGGATCGACGGGCACGACCGGCAGCGGCGGCGCCGGTGGCGCCGGCGGCAGCGGCACCGGCGGCGCCGGCGGCACCGGCGGCAGCGGCGGCGCCGGCGGCACCGGCGGCAGCGGCGGCTCGGACGGCGCGAGCGCGCCGAGCGCCCTGCCGGCGGCACGGGAGGCGTGTCCGACGATCGCCACCGGGACGATGACGTTCCGCGGTCGCGAGGTGCAGGTGTGGGCCGGCGCGCGGTCCGCCACGCCGGCGCCGGTGGTCGTCTACTGGCACGCCACGGGCTCCAGGCCGCGAGAGGCGGTGACCGGCCTCGGACAGGCCGCCATCGACGAGATCACGAGCCGCGGAGGTGTCGTGTTCGCGCCCAACGCGTACGACGGTCACGGCGGCGAGGACGGCACGCGGACCACGGGCAACAACGTGTGGTACGTGGGGGACCTCAACACGGCCGATGAGGCGCTCGCGTGCGCCATCCAGCAGCGCAACATCGACACGCGCCGCATTCACTCGCTCGGGTTCAGCGCGGGCGGGCTCCAGGCGGCGTACATGGCGTACGCGCGATCCGGCTACGTCGCGAGCGTCGTGACGTACTCGGGCGGCACGACAGGCTTCGGCACCCCGGCGCTCCAGGACGCCACCAACCCGCCCGCCGTCATGGGGGTCCACGGCGCCGAGGGCTCCGATGTCGTCGGGATCGACTTCGCGCGCGCCAGCGCGGCGTTCGAGAACGACATCAAGGCGAAAGGCGGCTTCGCCATCGACTGCGACAGCGGCGGCGGACACCGCATCCCGTCCGGCATCGCCGCGTCGAGCTGGCAGTTCTTGAAGGACCACCCGTACAAGGTCGCGCCGCGGCCCTACGCGTCGGGCATCCCGTCGAGCTTCCCGACCTATTGCACGATCCGGTGAGCGCCGGATCGGCCTCGACCGCGCCGGCCCCCGTCAGAACCCGAGCGACCTGATCGCCTTGCGGATCGTGTCGGCGCTGGCGCGGACGCCGGCCTCCTCCTCGGCGCTCATCGGGATCGGGAGCTGCGACTCGAGGCCAGACCGGTTCACGATGCACGGCACGCTCAGGCACACATCGTCGATGCCGCGGTAGCCGCTGAGCAGGCTGCTGACGGGGAGCACGCGGTTCTCATCCCTCAGCAGCGCCTCCAGGATCTTGGCGGTCGCCAGGCCGATGGCGTAGTTCGTCGCGCCCTTGCCGGAGATCACCTGGGCAGCGGCGTTCTTCACGCCGTGGAAGATCGCCGTCCGGTCGCCCGCGCTGAGCTTGCCATGGCCGGGCACGGACCACTCGTCCAGCGGGATGTTCGCGACGCTCGCGCTGCTCCACAGCGGCACCTCGCTGTCGCCATGCTCGCCGGCGATGTAGGCGTGGACGTTCTGCACGGCCACGTTGAGCTGCCTGGCGATCAGGAAGCGGAACCGGCTGCTGTCGAGCACCGTGCCGCTGCCGATCACGCGGGCAGGCGGGAGGCCCGTCAGCTTCATCGTGACATACGTGATCACGTCGACCGGGTTGGTCACCAGCAGATAGAGCGCGTCCGGCGCCACGGCCAGCAGCCTCGGCAGGAGCTCGCGGCATATCGCGACGTTCGCCGTGGCGAGGTCCATCCGGCTCTGCCCGGGCTTCTGCTTCGCGCCGGCGGTGATGACGACCACGTGCGCCCCGCGGCAGACCTCGACGTCATCGCTGCCCTCGAGCGTCGCCACCGGGACGAACTGCAGGCCGTGGTTCAGGTCGAGCACCTCGGCGTCGACCTTGGACCGGTTCACGTCGAACAGCGCCACCTGCTTCGCCACGCCGCGGAGCAGACACGCATAAGCGATCGTCGCGCCGACGCTGCCAGCGCCCACGACCGCGACCTTGCTGGGAGAGACGGACTGGAGATCAGGCATGCCGCCCGGGGTACCGCAGCGAGGCGACCGGACCAAGCCAAATCAGGCCTTGTCAGGCCGTGTCAGGCCGTGTCAGGCCGCGCCTGAACACGCGGGCTCGACCGGTGGCAACGCATGTCGCACGCCGGGGATGAGGCTCAGCGCGGGGGGAGCGGCGGCGCCGGCGCCTGGGCCGCCGCCGGGGGCGCGGCGGGCGCCGGCGGCGGCGCGGCGGCTGGCACGGCGACGAGCACCGGCGCCATGGCGGCGGCCGGCGACGGCGCGGCAGGCGGCGCGACGACCGCCGGCAGCACCAGCGGGGCCATGGTCGGGGGGGCGCCGGGGTGCAGCTCGACGGCGAGGCCCGGCTGCGCGGAGCCGGGGCTGAGCGCGATGCCCTCCTCGCGGCAGGCGCGGAAGAACGCCTTCATGACCTCGGACTCGATCAGATCGTGGCGCTCGAAGTCGCCGATCCAGAACTTGATGACGTAGCGCTGGAAGAGCGGCGTGACCGCCGCGAGCCAGAGCCTCGGCGCGGGCTCCTCGAGGACGTCCGGCACCTGCGCGCAGGCGCTCCGGGCGGCGCGCTCGACGGCCTCGGGGGCGGCGCCGAGCGCGACGAGCATCTCGATGTTGCGCGCGCACCTGCGGTCCGGCGCGCAGAAGTTCTGCACGCGCGCCTTGGCGATGACCGAGTTCGGCAGGATGACCACGTCGCCGGAGAACGTCCTGAGGCGCGTCGAGCGCCACCCGACGTAGACCACCTGCCCCTCGACGCCGTCGACGAGGATCCAGTCGCCCACGCCGAACGACCGCTCCGAGTGCAGGGCGAGCCCGGCGAAGAGGTTGCCCAGGGTGTCCTGGAGCGCGAGGCCGAGGACCACCGTGATGACGGTCGACGTCGCGAGCAGCGGCACGAGGTCGACCCCGGTGACCGCGCCGACGATCGAGAGGCCGGCGACCAGGTAGAGGATCGCGAGCAAGAGGTGCCGGACCAGCGCCGGGATCTGCACCTTCTGGCGCTCGGCGAGCCAGAAGTCGATGACCAGGGTCTCGGCGACCTCGATGCCCAGGTACGACGCGAGCGCGAGCTCCATGAGGAGCACGCCCTTGTGGAGCGTGGGCAGGTCGCCCCCGCGCAGGGTGATGAACGTGTGCATCGAGAGCAGCGCGACGAGCAGGCGCGCCGGGAGCCGCATGCGGCGGATCAGGAGGTCGTCGAGCGACGTCTGCGTGGCGTCCGCGATGCGCGCGAGCAACGCGAAGAGCAGGCGGTAGGCGAGGAGCCCGAGCGCGAGGACGGCGAGCGACATCCCCAGCGCCACGGGCAGCGAGGCGGGGGAGCGGACGAGGTCGGCCCAGAGCGCGGGCAGCCGTTCGAGGTTCACGCAACGAGTCTGCCACAAGCGGAGACCGGGGAGCTCGCGCCGATGAGCGCCTGCGCGCCATGGCGGGCAGGGCGCCATCGCCCCCTGGAGCTCGCCCTGCGCACCCCGGAGCCTGCCCTGCGCGTCGTGCAACGACGCGACGCCTCGCGGGAGGGAGCGTTCGGGCACGACGCACGCTCGGTGTGCGAGATCGCAATCACCGCCTGTCATGCACAGGAACAGGCGTGTTCAGGCGCAATCGCGACAGCGAGCGACCCGCGTCGCAGGGCAGCTGCGGGTGGTTCGCGTGGTGCGCATCGTCTGGCTCCGTCGCGGATCGCCCCGGAGCACAAGTCAAGACATGGCGGAGCGCATGAATGTGCTTCGTCGAGCCGGGACAGGTACACCTGCTGGGGATTGACATCTCCCAGGTGTTCCAATCTCATCCTCTCGCATGATGCGCGAACATTTCGGACACGACGGAGGATCGGGCGCCAGGCGCAAGCTGGCTTTGATTCTGGGGCTCGTCCTCGTCGCGGCCTGCGGAACGAAGGTGCGAGATTTCGAGTCGTCGTCGAGCTCCGGTGGGGTGGACGGCGCCGCGGGCCACGGTGGCGGCCCTGCGGGCAGCGGCACAGGTAGCGGTCCTGCGGGCAGCGGAGGTGGCGGCGCGACTGGCGGGAACGGGGCAGGCGACGCCGGTGCCGGAGGCGAAGCCACCTCACCCTCCTGGGACACGTTCGAGCGCGTCGGTCATGACGACCTCGCCAATGAGGTCTCGAATTTCTTCCCGCAAGTCGCGGTATCGGCCAGCGGCGACGCGCTGCTCGTGTTCTATGATCAGAGCACCGTCTGGGCACGCCGCTATGTCAAGGAGAGCGACAGCTGGGACCCGCTGCTGCAGCTCAACGACGCGACCTCGGGCGGCGTGAACGCCACGGTTGCCGTCGACGCAGAGGGCAACGGGATGGTCGTCTGGTACTCGCACCTGGTGGGCGGCGCCGTGTTCGCCAGGCGGTTCACCGCATCGCTCGGATGGCCCGCCGGGTGGAGCCCGGTCGAGACGGTCGCCGAGGGCACGGCGGGGCTCGTGCAACAATCGATGACGGTCGCGATGACCCCCGCTGGCCATGCCGTCGTGGGGATCGACGTGCGCACGAACGACAACTCGTCGCATGAGGGATACATGGCCATCTACGAGAACGGGCAGGGCTGGCGAACACCGGTGAAGGTGTCGGGGAGCACCACCAGCGCCAGCGGCACGGCTGTCGGCGTCTCGACCGTGGGCACGACGCTGCGCGCGGTGGCAGCGTGGCACCAGTCGGATGGCGAGCGTCTCAACGTGCTGGGCAACGTGGTCACCTACGATCTGACGACCCACAACGGCATCATGGGAGACTCGAAGCCGCTGGAGACGGACGACACGCTCGACCACTTGAGCCCACGCGTCGTGATGGACGGCAACGGGAACGCGATGGTTGTATTCCTCCAGCGCGGCTCGACCGGATCGGAGTCGCACGTCATCGCCAATTCCTATTCAGGGGGCGCGTGGACCGGCGCAACCGGCGTGGACACCGCGGGCGAAAGCGCGAGCGACTACTCCGTCGCGATGAATGAGGAGGGTGAAGGGGTCGTGGTGTTCCGGCAGTGCGGTCCCGCCTGCGCGATCTGGGCGCGGCGCTTCTCGGGGGCGAATTTCCGGCCGGCCGACAAGCTCTCGACCGACGAGAATAGCGTGGGAGGTCCCGAGGTCGCCGTGGATGGGGCGGGGCGCGGGCTCGCCGTGTGGGCGCAGAAATCGGCCGCCCTCCCGTCGATCTTCGCCAGCGAGCTGTCGCCCGCGCTGGGATGGACGGAGGCCCACGCGCTGGAGGACGACAACGCTGCCGAGCACGCGGAGCCGGCGGTGGCCTTTGGCCCGAACGGGACCGGGATCGCCGCGTGGGTGCGCGAGACGACGACGAACAGCCTCATGCGCCGCTCGATCTTCGCCGACGTGTACAAGTACTGAGGACGGAGCAGGGCGCCGGCCCGACGGTTCAGGGCCCCCCCCCCGCCCCCGGCCGTGCGGGGTGCCGCGCCGGCTCGGCGGGCGTACACTCGCCGCATGAACGACATTCGCGACATCAGCCACGACGAGGCCCGGGTGGCGGAGCTGGTCCGCTCGGCGCGGCGCGTCGCCGTGCTCGGCATCAAGACCGAGGCGCAGGCGGATCAGCCCGCCTTCTACGTCCCGAGCTACCTGAAGAGCGCGGGCGTGGAGGTGATCCCGGTCCCTGTCTACTACCCCGACGTGAAGACCATCCTCGGCCAGCAGGTCTACCGCCGCGTGGCGGACGTCCCGGGCCCCATCGACATCGTCGATGTCTTCCGACGCAGCCAGGACGTCACCGGGCACCTCGACGACCTGCTCGCCGCCCGGCCGCGCGCCGTGTGGCTGCAGAGCGGCATCCAGAACGACCCGGTGGCCGAGCGGCTGGTCGAGGCCGGCATCCTGGTCGTGCAGAGCCGCTGCCTGATGGTCGACCACCGCCGGTACGCGGGGCGGGGCTGAGGGCGGCGCGGACGCTTCGGTGAGCGCTGGCGCGTCTCGACCTTGGGACGCTGGAACGGAGGCGTCGGGCTCATCCTGTCGATCACGGCCGCGTGTCGCGGGCTGGGCTTCACTGTCGCCAAGCGACACAACTGAGCTTCTGCCGCCATCGATAAGAGAGAGATGAACCACAGAGGCACAGAGGGCACAGAGGAAGATGAGAATGAGCTGGATGCCGAGCTGACAGGGCTTACTCGTCAGGTGATCGGGGCCGCGATCGAGGAACATCGCGTGCTCGGCCCCGGGTTCCTCGAGTCGGTTTACGAGGAAGCGCTCGGCGTGGAGCTGTCACTCCGACGAATTCCGTTCAGACGGCAGGTTGTGGTTGGAGTGAACTACAAGGGACGATTCGTTGGAGAGGGGCGAGTGGACGTGCTCGTGGACGCTCGCCTGATCGTCGAGCTCAAGGCGGTAGAGCACCTCGCTCCCATCCATGTGGCGCAGCTTCTCTCCTACCTGAAGGCAATGAAGCTCCGGCATGGCCTGCTCGTCACGTTCAATGTCCCTGCGCTGCGCCTCGGCATCAAGCGCGTCGTCAACGACGCATGATTCTTCTCTCTCTCCCTCTGTGCCCTCTGTGCCTCTGTGGTTCAATCTCTTCCCGTATGACCCGTATGACGCAACCAGGCGCCTCCACCTGAACGCCCGACGGCAACCTCGCCGCGGCCCCGCTACAGCGGCCGGTGCTGCGTCCCCTTGCCGTACGTGATCGCCAGGAGATCCCCCGGCTCCCGGACGATGAATCGGTGCCACGCGCCCTGCGGGACCTTGCACGCCGTGCCCGCGCGCAGCGCGACGACCCGCTCGCTGCCCTGCTCTTGCAGCACGATGTCGCTCGCACCCGACAGGAGGTACAGGATCTCGTCCCCGGCCGGGTGCATCTCCCATTGCTGCATGTCCTCGGCGAGGTGAAACGTCGTCACCAGCCAGCCGCCCGCGTCCGCGACCCGCCGGACGTCCTCGGCGCTGGAGTCGCCGGACATCAGCTCTTGCCAGAACGTCGGCCTCACCTCGATGGGCAACGCGTCGCCCCCGTCCGCGAGGTGCAGGTAGGTGCTGCGGAGATCGAACCCGGGCTGTGTCGGATTGGCCATCTTGTCCCTCTCAACGCTCGTGGAGGCGCCCATGCGAGCAGGGCCCCCCTGCCCTGTCAATCCGCTCCCCCCTCCCCCGCCGCGCCCTCCGCCTCCGCTCAGCCCGCCACGCCGGCGCTCACCGGGCTCACCTGAACAAATGCTCCCACCCCGCCGAGGAAGCGCTACACTCCGCTCGCGGCGACCGGCCCCTCGCCCGGCGCCGCCCGCACCATGCCGCGCCCCGTGAACAACCCTCCGAACCCGTGGTCGTCGACGCAGGTCGAGTACCTCGAAGAGGCGCCCCCGGCGACGCTGCAGGTCTTCGAGGAGCAGGCCCGCTCCATCATCACCTCGAACGACAGCCCCGACCTGCCCTTCCGGTTCAGCGTCAACCCGTACCGGGGCTGCATCCACGCCTGCGCCTACTGCTATGCGCGCCCCTCGCACCAGTACCTCGGGTGGGGCGCCGGGACGGACTTCGACCGCAAGATCGTCGTCAAGGCGAACGCGCCCGAGCTGCTCGAGAAGGAGCTCTCCCACAAGGGCTGGCAGGGCGACACGATCGTGTTCTCCGGCAACGTCGATTGCTACCAGCCCCTCGAGGCGAGCTACGAGCTCACCCGCCGCTGCCTCGAGGTCTGCCTCGCCTTCCGGAACCCCGTCGGGCTCATCACGAAGGGCGCGCTCGTGCGGCGCGACGTGGCCCTGCTCGGCGAGCTCGCGCGGCGCGCCCGCGCCCGCGTCCACCTCAGCATCCCCTTCGCCGACGACGCGGTCGCCCGCAAGATGGAGCCCTATGCGAGCCGCTCGTCGCTCCGCTTCGAGGCGATGCGCGCCCTCTCGGACGCGGGCGTGCCGACGGGCATCTCCCTGTCGCCCATGATCCCCGGCCTGAACGACAGCGACGTCCCCGAGCTCCTCGAGCGCGCCCGGGACGCCGGCGCGCAGACCGCCTTCATGATGCCGCTGCGCCTGCCGCGCGAGGTGCTCCCCGTCTTCGACGAGCGCCTCGAGGAGGCCTTCCCGGACCGCGCCGGCAAGGTCCGCCGCGGCATCCAGGAGATGCGCGGCGGCAAGATGAACGAGGCCGCCTTCGGGGCGCGCTTCCAGGGCGCAGGCCCGCGCTGGGCGGCGATCCAGCGGCTCTTCGAGGTCCACTGCCAGCGGCTCGGCCTCAACGTGTCGCGCGGAAGCGGCGAGGTGCGCGAGGGAGAGGGCGAGTCGACGTTCCGGCGGCCGAGCCGACAGGGGACGTTGTTCGACCTGTGAGGGCGGAGTTGGCATTCCTCTCTGCCCTTGGCGGCCCTGGCGCCATAGCGGTTTTTCTGCCGATGAGGGGCGACTCCCCGCAGCAGTGCTAAGACTCTCGCCCCATGAGCCAGAACCGGATCATTCATAATCCCATCCTGCCGGGGTTCAACCCCGACCCTTCCATCGTCCGTGTCGGCGAGGACTACTACGTGGCGACGTCCACGTTCGAGTGGTTCCCCGGCGTGCAGATCCACCACTCGCGGGACCTGGTGAACTGGCGGCTCGTGACCCGCCCGCTGACGCGCGCGAGCCAGCTCGACATGCTGGGCGACGCGGACTCGTGCGGCGTCTGGGCGCCGTGCCTGAGCTACCACGGCGGCCGCTTCTACCTCGTGTACACGGACGTGAAGCGCTACGGGCGCTCCCTGCGGGACGGCAGCGCGTCGCTGCGCGACACGCACAATTATGTCGTGACGAGCCCGCGCATCGACGGCCCCTGGTCAGACCCGGTCTATCTGAACAGCAGCGGCTTCGATCCCTCGCTGTTTCACGATGACGATGGTCGAAAGTACCTGGTCAACATGCTGTGGGACCACCGCCCGCTCGCCAACCCCTTCGCCGGCATCGTGCTGCAGGAGTACTCCGAGCGCGAAGGCAAGCTGATCGGCAAGCGCCGCAACGTCTTCCAGGGCACGAGCCTCGGGCTCACCGAGGCGCCCCACCTCTACAAGCGCGACGGCTATTACTACTTGATCACGGCCGAGGGCGGCACGGCCTGGAACCATGCCGTCACGATGGCGCGCTCGAAGCAGATCACCGGCCCCTACGAGCTGCACCCCGAGAAGTACATTCTCTCCTCGCGCCTGCGGCCCGATCTCCAGCTGCAGCGCGCGGGCCACGCCGACCTCGTCGAGACGCCGGGCGGAGACGTCTACATGGTGTACCTGTGCGGGCGGCCGCTGCACAACCGAGGCCGCTGCACCCTGGGCCGCGAGACGGCGATCGCTCGCATGCGCTGGTGCGACGACGGCTGGCTGCGCACCTTCGATGGCAGCGGGCTGCCGGAGGTGGACGTGCTCGCGCCGGAGCTCGCGCCGCACGGGTTCGAGCGCCCCCCGGCGCGCGAGCGCTTCGACGGCAAGGAGCTGCCGCTCGCGTTCCAGTGGCTGCGCTCACCGTACCCGGAGGAGCTCTTCAGCTTGAGCCAGCGCCCCGGCTACCTGCGCCTGTTCGGGCGGGAGACGATCGGTAGCTGGTTCCGGCAAGCGCTCGTGGCGCGGCGCCAGGAGTCGCTCTGCTACAGCGCCTCGACCGTCGTCGAGTTCGAGCCGGAGCACTTCCAGCAGATGGCGGGGCTCGTGGCCTATTACAACAGCTCCAAGTTCCACTACCTGTACATCTCGCACGACGACATGCACGGCAAACACCTGCGCGTGATGTCCCGGCGCCCCGATCAGCTCGTGTTCGACGCCTTCACGCCGCCGGTGCCGATCGCGCCTGGCCAGCCCGTCGAGCTGCGGGTCGAGGTCGACTACGAGCGCCTCTACTTCGGCTATCGCGTCGGGCAAGGGCCGCTCGTGTGGCTCCCCGAGCCGTTCGACGCGAGCATCCTCTCCGACGAGGCGACGATGCCGGGCCTGCCCAACTTCACCGGCGCGTTCGTGGGCATGGCCTGCCAGGATCTCGCTGGCACGCAGCACCCCGCCGACTTCGCCCATTTCGACTACGCCTCGCGCGCATTCGTGCCCGATCCCTGCGCCTGAACGCCGCGTCCCGCGGCGAATGCCTCGAAGCTGCTCTGCCCGTCGAGCCGCACGGCGCAGCTTCCGGCGATCATTTCCATGCGCTCGGCGGCGTCCGTTGAACCGTGGTACTTCACCGGGATACGCTCGCCCCATGGTCTTCTTGGATCCATCCGGGAAGCGCAGCGTGTGGCTGGCCGAAGCGGCGGCGCAGCGCGGCACGCTGGCGCTCGACGTGTACCCGAGCGATCACGAGAAAGCGCAGCGAGCGCGATGAACCTCCGGTGTTACGCGGCCGTCGTCGCGATGGCATGGGTGGCTGCGTGCGACAGCGGCTCTGGCGAGCCGCCTCTGCCAGCGCCGTCGGGCGGAGCAGGCGGTAGGTCGGCGGTCGGCGCCTCGTCCGCGGCAGGAGGCTCGAGCGGGAGCGCAGCACAAACAGGCGCTGCGGGAGCGAGCGGCGGCGCTGCGGCCGTCGCGGGCTCGACCGGCGTGGCCGGC
Source organism: Sorangium sp. So ce406 (assembly GCF_051474675.1). Classification (NCBI taxonomy): domain Bacteria; kingdom Pseudomonadati; phylum Myxococcota; order Polyangiales; family Polyangiaceae; genus Sorangium; species Sorangium sp. So ce406. Next base: position 7,761,834 of record NZ_CP150340.1, read on the forward strand.
GCCGCGGACGCTGGCGGAGCCGACGGCGCCGGAGCCGGCGGAGCGAGCGCGGCGGCGGGCGGTGCCGGCGCGTGCCCGGCGGGCTCGACGCAGCTATTGCCGTGGCCCGGCGGAACCGAGGTACGCACGCTCGACAGCGAGGACGCGTTCGAGAGCGATCTGAGCGGGCTGACCTACGAGGCCCCCGGAGCGCTGTGGGCGACCAACAACCTCTCCGCCAAGCTGTTTCGATTGTTGAAGAGCGGAGGGAGCTACGCGCCGGACACGTCCAATGACTGGGCCTCCGGCAAACGGCTACGTTACCCGAACGGCAGGGGCACGCCCGACGCGGAGGGAGTGACGCTCGCCGCCACGAGCGCCGCGGGCGTCTACGTGTGCGCCGAGCGCGACACGGACGATCCGTCCGTGAGCCGGCTGTCCGTGTTGCGCTACGACGTGACGGCCGGCGGAGCGACGCTGACCGCGACTCACGAGTGGAACCTCACCGCCCTCTTGCCCGAGGTCGACGCGAACGCGGGTCTGGAAGCGGTCACCTGGGCGCCTGACAGCTTGCTCACGGCGCACCACTTCTTCGACGAGAGCAAGGCCCGAGCTTACGTCCCGAGCGACTACGGCGAGCACGGCGCCGGCCTGTTTCTGGTGGGCGTGGAAGAGACCGGCAAGGTGTACGCTCTCGCGCTGAATCACGAGAGCGGCGCGGCCACCCTGGTCGCCAGCATCTTGACGCCGCTCGCGGGCGTGATGGGACTCGAGTTCGACCGTGACACCGGGAGCTTGTGGGCTCACTGCGACGACACGTGCGACAACCAATCCGCCGTGTTCGGTATCGACGACGCGCTCGGGCGCTTCGTGCTGGAGCGGCGCTTCACGCACCCCAGCGGGCTGCCGGACTCCAACAACGAAGGCATCGCGCTCGCGCCGGACGCGGAGTGCAGCGGCGGCGTCAAGCCGCTCTTCTGGACCGACGACGCCGACGCCGACGGCTTTTCGGTGCGCGAAGGCTCGCTCGCTTGCGGTTGCCTCCAGTGACCGAAGGCGTTGGTAGAGCGGCAGCGCCTCGGGCGCCGGAAAGAACGCCACCCCGAGCCCGCTGTCGCGCTCGTCGCTCGCCGCCCATCACGCCTCGCCGCCACGGCGGCGCCGCGCCGACCCCGGAGAACCAGCGCCGCGACCTCATGGCCCTCACAGGCCGCGAACCGCGTCGCGAGCTCCCGCCCGCGGATTGGGCCTTGCGACCGGCGCACGGAATGCGGTACCACGGAGACCGCAGTGCGTTTCGTGGGGGGTCGCACTGGCGCGGCCCGCTCCTGGTCTATCTTGGACATGCGGCAATGTCGCATGTCCTCTGACGAGCCCTCATGACCTCTCCTGCCCACGATCGCGCCACGGCCCGCCCGGCTGCCCGCCGCAAGCTGCTCCTGAACCCGCGATTCCAGCTCAAGTACACGGGGCTCCTGGTCTCGGTGGTGCTCGCGGTGATGGTGGTGCTCGGCATCATCGTCTGGCAGACCGCGAGCGTCGCGAACGAACAGGCGCAGTACGCGGCCACCCAGGCGGAGCTCGCGCTCAAGGAAGCCGCCAACAGCGCGAAGATCCTGAAGATGAGCACCGCCGCGCTCGGGGGCGAGGGATCCGAGCTCGGCAGCACGCTCGACGAGGAGCTCGAGAAGACCAACCGCGAGCACGAGCGCAACCTCGCCGAGGTCGCGAAGCGGCGCTCCGAGGTCGAGGGGCTGCGCCAGCGCCTGCTCAACATCCTCATCGGCGGCGGCGCGTTCCTCCTCGTCGTCCTCGGCGTGCTCGGGATCTTCATCACCCAGCGCATCGTGGGGCCGGTCCACCAGATGAAGCGCCTGTGCCGCCAGGTCGGCACGACGCGGCTCACCATCGGGGAAGGGCTGCGCAAGGGCGATGAGCTCGGCGACCTGTTCGACACGTTCGTGCAGATGACCTACTCGCTCAAGGCGCTCCAGACAGGCAGGCTCGCGACGCTCGACGCGGCCATCGAGAAGGCCGAGGCCGAGTCGGCGTCGGCCGAGGTGCTCGCGGGGCTGCGCGCGCTCCGAGCGCAGCTCTGCCTCGGCCTCCCCGAGGCCGAGACGGTGCGGCGCCGCGCGCCGAGAGGTGGCAAGTCATGAGGCGAATCGCCGGACCGGAGGCCGCATGAAGCCCCCCGCGCTGGTCGAGCAGGCCGCCGGCCTGCTCCGCGCTCGTTTCGATCTGAACGAGTACAACCCGACCCCGATCGTCGACCTCGGCGCGCTCGTGGCGAACGCCGACGGCACCGTGGACGCCGAGGAAATCGACGCCCTGCGGCAGCTCATCGAGCCGATGCTCGGCACCCAGCTCAACGCGGAGCTCGTCCGCTACCTCATCGAGGCGAGCCTGAAGGTGATCGCCGCGGCGGGCGTCGAGCCCCGGGTGCGCCTGCTCGCGGAGATCCTCATGGACTGCGACGCGGTGGAGGAGGGCATCATCGTCGCGCTGGCCGTGGCCCACGCGAGCGAGGGGGTCTCCGACGCGGAGCGCGCGGTCATCGAGTCGCTCGCCCGCGCGGCAGAGCTCCCGGCGCGCCGGCTCGCCCACCTGAACGACCAGGTCCGGGCGGCGTTCGCCGCCTGAGGGCGGCGTCAGCCCTCTTCCTTCGTCGCGAGCAGCCGCGACAGGCGCTCTGCCTCGATGCGGACGGCGATGACCTTCTCCCGGTCGTACGTCACCGCGCCGGGGGCCGAGCCGCGCGGCTTGCGCACGTGGCGGCGCTGGACGTAGCTCACCTCGCACACCGCCTCGCCGCGCGCGTCGCTGAAGTGCGCCGCCAGCGTCGCCGCGTCCACGAGCACGTCGGCGGGGCAGCTCGCGCCCTTCGGGAGCGGCACGATGACGTGCGACCCCGTGACGCCCTTCGCGTGCAGCCAGAGGTCGTGCGGCCGCGCGTGCTTCGTCGTCAGCGCGTCGTTGTCCTCGGCGCCCCGGCCGACGAGGATCGCGGCGCCGGACGCGCTCCGGTACGCGTGAAACGGCAGCCGCGCGGCAGCCCGCCCCGCCCGGGCGCCCCGGGCGCCGCGGGCGCCGCGGGCGCCGGACGCGCCCGGCTCGGCGGCGCCGCCCACGACGCCCACCCCGGCGAGCTCCGCGCGCGAGACGCCGAGGGAGCGCGCGCGCTGCGCGAGCGGCTCCAGCGCCTCGGGCCGCGCCTCCGCCGCCGCGACGTCCGCCTCGAGCGCGGCGACCGCCTCGAGGGCGCGCTCGGTCTCGGCGAGGCGCGCGCGCATCACCGCCTCGCCGCGCTGGTAGCGCCGCGCCTTCGCGAAGAAGGCCTCGGCCTGCGCCTTCGCGGGGCGCGCCGGGTCGAGCGCGACCTCGATCGTGCCGCCCGTCTCCCAGTCGTCGAGCAGCGCCCTGGCGGCGCCCCGCGGCACCCGCGCGCCCTGCGCGAGCAGGAGCTGCCCCGTCTTCTGGAGGCGCGCGACGCTCCCCAGCCGCCCGAGATCGCCGCGCACCGCCTCGGCCCGGCGCTCGAGCGCCGCGCGCCGCGCCTTCACCGCGCGCGCGAGCGCCGCCTTCTCCTGCGCGGCGGCCGCGGCGTCGCTCGCCTCGACCAGCGCCGCGCCGGCGGCGAACGGATCCGCCGGGTAGGCGATCTCCGCCGGCGGGTCGCTCCCCTGCGGGGGCCAGCGGAGGATCAGGCCGCCGGCGGCGTCGAGCAGCCGCGCCTCGCCGCGGCGCCCAGGCGCGAGCTCCAGGCGGGCCCCCGGCGCGAGCTCCGGCCGAGGCCCCGGCGCGTCCTCCGGCCGAGGCCCCGGCGCGTCCCCCGAACGAGCCCCCGGCCCGCCCGCCGCCTCGGCCTCCATTTCATCCCCACCACCTTTTTCCCCCGGCAGCGGTTCGCCCGCGACCACGGCGATCCCGTCGCGCCGCACCTCGATGGCCAGCACGCTGCGGCCGACGAGGTGCGCCCGCATCGCGGCGACCAGCGGGTGCGAGGCGCCGGCGCGGAGCCGCGGCACCCGCGGCAGGACCCCTGCCCCGGCCACGCGCGGCCCGATGCCGGCGCCGAGCACGCGCCGCGCCCCGGCGTACACAGCGAGCGCGACGAGCCCCGTCGCGGGGTTCGCGTGCGCCGCGTCGATCCGCGCGCCCACCCAGCCGGCGACCGCGTCGGCGAGCGCCCCGCCCTGCCCGCTCCCCTGCTCGTCGTCCATGGCGAACGCCGCTCGCGCCCCTCAGCGGAGCTCGTCGAAGATCGGCCCGCAACAGCCCTTGGCGAGGCCGCACGCCGGGCCGGCGTCCTCGCAGACGAGCACCTTCATGCCATCGACGAAGCAGGAGCAGACGACCCCGTTGGTCTCGCCGGGGCGGCACTCGGCAGCGAAGCTCACGCCCGGGCAAGAGCCCTTGCAATGGCAGGCCCTGTCGCCGCCGCCGGCGCACGCGAGCGGCTCGCAGTCCGCGCCGACCGCGCACGTCGAATATGGGCCCAGGTGCCTCTCGCACTTGGTCGGGAAGAAGCTGCACTCCTCCACGTCGTCGATCGCGCACTCGAGGTACGGCACGAACAGGTCGTTGCATGCGGGCGCCATGTTGAGCAGGTCATCGCAGGCGGCTCCGCAGCCGTCCGACGCGAACCCGCAGCGCCTCTGGAGGAGCTCGCAATAGTCCGCGCACATCGACCGGGCGTCGCCGCCGCCAACCCCGGTGGACGAGCTCGTCACCGACGAGGTGCTGGACCAGCCCGCGCTGGTGCTGGTCACCCCGACGCTGATCGCGCTGGCGCTCGTCACGCCGACGCCGACCCCGCTGGTGCCTGTCGCGCCGGCGCCTCCCGAACCGTCGGGCATCCCGTCGACGACGACGTTACCACCGCAGGCGCTCCCCCAGGCCAGGGCGGCGAGCGCAGCAAGGCGCGTCCCGAGCCGCGAGTTCTCCATGGGACGCGAGACTACCCCAGGTGCGCGCTCCGGCGCGAGCGCGGCGCGAGGTGAGCTCTCTCTCCCCTCGCGAGGCAACGCCCTGGCAGGATCTCTGACCCGAGGAGCTCGCGTGGCGCGCGCAGGGCAAACGCCGCGCGCCCCTCAGCGGAGCTCTTCGAAGATCGGCCCGCAACAGCCTTCGGCGAGATCGCACGCCGGGCCGACGTCCTCGCAGACGGCCACCTCCGTGCCGTTGATGAAGCAGGAGCAGACGAAGCCTGTGGGCATGAAGGGGCGGCACTCGGCAGCGAAGTCCACGCCCGGGCACGAGCCCTTGCAATGACAGGTCCTGTCGCCGCCGCCGGAGCACACGAACGGCTCGCAGTCGGATCCGGCCCCAGAACCGGACGCGCACATGCCATACCGCCGCAGGTCCGGCTGGCATGCGGCCGGGATGAGGTCGCACCGGCTCGCGCTGGGCATCGCGCACTCGAAGACCGGAACGAGCAGGTCGTTGCACTCGGGCGCTTCGGCGAGCTGCCGGTCGCACTCGCCGCGGCAGCCGTCCGGCGACACAGGCCCGCAGCTCTCCTGGAGGAGCTCGCAATAGCTCATGCAGAGGGACCAGACGTCGCCCCCGCCCACCCCGGTGGACGAGCTCGTCACGGACGAGGTGCTGGGCCAGCCCGCGCTGGTGCTGGTCACACCGACGCTGATCGCGCTGGCGCTCGTCACGCCGACGCCGACCCCGCTGGTGCCTGTCGCGCCGGCGCCTCCCGAGCCGTCGGGCATCCCGTCGACGACGACGTTACCACCGCAGGCGCTCCCCCAGGCCAGGGCGGCGAGCGCAGCAAGGCGCGTCCCGAGCCGCGAAGTCTCCATGGGATGCGAGACTACCCCAGGTGGGCGCTCCGGCGCGAGCGCGGCGCGAGCGCGTGATGAACGCGGCGAGGCGGCGGCTCGACGCGGGCCGCCGCGCCCGCGCGGACGCAGGGCCCCCGGCGCCGCCGGCGCGCTCGGTGTCCGATCAGTCGGCGCCGAAGACGCACTTCTCGTACGCGGACACGAGCACCGAGCACTCGCGCGCGGGGAAGTCGCACTGCTCCACCGTGGTCCTCGCGCACTCGAAGACCGGTACGAGGAGCTCGTGGCACTCCGGCGCCTGGGACAGCAGCGTCCCGCAGAACGCGCTGCACTCGCCCAGGTCCCGCGGGCACGTCGCCGCGACGAGCTGGCAGTAGGACAGGCAGGTCGTCGCCAGGTCGCCGCCGCCCGCGCCGCTGGTGCTCGCCGAGGCCGAGGCGTTCGCCCAGCTCGCGCTGGTGCTCGCCGCGCCCGCGCCTCCCGACCCGTCGGGCGTCCCGTCGACGACGACGTGGCCGCCGCAGGCGCTCCCCCAGGCCAGGGCGGCGAGCGCGGCAAGGCGCGTCCCGAACCACGTTCTTTTCATGCCGCGAGACTACCCCAGGTGCGCGCTCCGGCGCGACGGCGACGCGCGCAGCCCCTCGTGCGCCGCGCGGCTTTGCGATAGAGAGCGGCCGCGTGCTCCTCGATCTCCTTCTCGCCCCGCTGCTCGCCCAGGCCGACGCGCCGCCCCGGCCGGGGGCCGCGGCGCCTTGCCCGCCCGACATGGTGCTCGTCGAGGGCACGCACCACGAGAACGTGCAGCGGATCTGCACGAGCTACCGTGGCGGCCATTGCTACAGCTTCTTCCCCGGGCTGTTCGCGGCCGAGCCGCGCTTCACGCCGGTGCGCACGTGCATGGACCGCCACGAGTGGCCGAACCGCGCGGGCGCGCTGCCCGTCGTGATGCTCCGCTACGTGGAGGCCGAGCGCGAGTGCGCCGCCGCCGGCAAGCGCCTCTGCACCGAGTTCGAGTGGGAGCTCGCGTGCGAGGGGCCGTCCGCGCTCCCCTTCCCCTACGGGTACGCGCAGGACCCGGCCGCCTGCAACGTGAGCAAGCCGTACCGGGGGATCAGCGAGCGGCGGCTCGCGTCGAACGACCCGGCCGTGCGCGCCGCCGAGACGCAGCGGCTCTGGCAGGGCGAGCCGTCGGGCTCGTACCCGGCGTGCGTGAGCCCGTACGGCGTTGTCGATCTCGTCGGCAACGTGGAAGAGTGGGTGTCGACGTCGCGGCCCGAGTGGCCCCATCCGTCGTCGCTGAAGGGCGGCTACTGGTCCAAGCCGTGGGCGGGGTGCCGCGGCACCAACGACTCGCACGGTCCGATGTTCCGGTTCTATGAGATCGGGTTTCGCTGCTGCAAGGAGCCCAGGGCGGGGCCGTGAGGCCCGTGGCCGTCAGCCGCCGAAGTTGCGCGCGATCACCGGGGCGACGCCCGGATGGGCCTCGGCGCGCTCGGCCGCGGCGACGGCGCGCGGCGCCACCTCGCGGAGGCGATCCCGGCCCGGGCGCCAGCGCGAGAGCATGGCGGCATAGACATCGAGCACGCTCATCCGCTCTCCGAGGAAGAAGGGACCTGGCCCGAAGCTCGCCTCGATCCCGCTCCAGCACTTCAGCGTGCGCTGCACGGTGGCCTCCTTGAGCTCGTCCTGCGCCGCCTTGCCCTTCACCCACCGCTCGGGGAAATCGCCCACCGTGTACATGGGATAGATCGCCGAGGGGAAAAAGACGAGCTGTCGAAGGAATGCGGCGCGCTTCGGGTCGCCGGGGCGCGGGGCGAGATCCGTGTCCGGGTGACGCTCCAGCAGCCAGAGGAGGATCGCCACGGTCTCGGTCATGACCGTGCCGTCATCGAGCACGACCGTCGGCACCTGGAGCAGCGGGTTCAGCGCCCTCAACGACTCGACGGCAGGCCCGGACTCCCAGGGCGCCACCTCGATGAATTTGGTTTCCTCGCCGAGCAGCTTGCAGACCGCCTCGATCACCGTCGAGCCGCACCCCTTGCACCCGTAGATCGTCACCATCGCTACGCACCTCCGTCCGGTGCGCACCTCCATAGCAGCGCCGTGCACCGCTGTGCAGCCGTCGATCGGACCGCGCCTCCGGATCAGGGATCTCCCGAAAGGACGACTACATCGACGAAGGCATGCTCAGATCGATGGCGTAGACCGAGAGCATCTTGCCGCTGCCGTCGTCCTGCGCGAGCAGCGAGATGTTGTTCAGCCCCGCGGCTTCCGCCTTGGGGAGCGCCCCCTGCGCCGAGGTGAACGTCACGGGGCCAGCGGTCGAGACCTCGGCGAAGCGCCAGCTCCTGTCGGAGCCGTTCTCGGCCCGCGTGAGGCTCCCGATCTCCTTGATGTACGCGATGAGCACGTCGCGGTTCGTGTCCGGCGCGGCGAAGATCGTCTTCGAGCCGTCGAGCCCAGGGAAGCCGCCGCCGCCGCTCGCGCGGTAGTTGTTCGTCGCCACGATGAACTCGGCGGCCGGATCCATGGGCTCCCCGTTCCACAGGAGGTTCTTGATCCGGCCGCTGGCCTTCATCCCCATGGGCGGGAGCGGCTGCGTCACGTCGATCTCGTACGAGATCCGCCGGTCCGTGAACATATCGAAGTTGTAGCCGGGCATCCCGACGTTGATGAGCGGCTGCGGGTCCGTCGCGCTCGGGTCGATCTGGTTGAAGCGCGTCGCGGCCCTCTCCAGCCAGTCGAGGATGTCGGCGCCGGTCACCTTCACCGCCTGGAGCGTGTTCGCGTAGAGATAGAGGTCCGCCGCGTTGTTGATCGCGATGCTCCCCGCCGGCACGCCGGTGTAATCGTTGCCGCCCTGGAAGCCGGACTTGAACGGCGCGCTCACCGAGAGCACGGGGAGCGCCGCGAACTGCGGCAGGTTCTGCTCGATGTAGCGGGCGACGTAGTCCGCCTGGGCCTGGTTGACGATCTGGATCGCGCTGACGTCGCCCACGTCGGCGAACGCCGTCGACATCTCGAAATCGCTCGTGCCGATGGGCGTCTTGACGTAATCGATCGCCGCCTGGTGCTCGGCCTCGAGGAGCGGCGCAATGGCGGGGTCGGCCTCGACGAAGACCTTCGCCTTGTCCGGCTGCTCGGCGCACAGCGTCGCGAACGCGCACGGCGCCCCCGTGCGCCAGCGCTCCATGGCGTCGCACGCCTGCGGCAGCCCGTCCTGGCAGGTCGTCGCGATCGGCCGCGCCTCGACCACGGTCTTCGCCTTGTCGACCGTCCAGCGCTCGCCGTCGTGGAGCAACCCCATCTTGATGACGCCGAGGTGCTGGCCCCAGAAGCCCGGCATGACCGCGGGGACGCCGGCGACAGTGCCCGCGTCCTTGTCGACCTCCGGCAGGCTGAACTGGGACACCGTGCTGCTCGGGTTGGGGAAGATCTGGTGCGAGTGGCCCATGAGCACCGCGTCGATGCCGGGCACGTGGGCGAGGTGCCACGCCTGGTTCTCGAGGGTCGGCGTGTACGGCGCGTCGTCGAGCCCACCATGGATGATGCCGACGACGAGCTCGGCCCCCCTGGCGCGGAGATCGGCGACCAGCGGGGCCGCGACCTCCTTCACCCCCTTCGTGAAGACCTTGCCGTCGAGCCATTTCTTGTCCCAGGTCAGGATCGCCGGCGGGGTGATGTGGATGAAGCCGACCTTGAGCTCGCTCTCCACGGTGCCGCCGCCCGGCGCCGTCGCCGTGATCGCCTTCGACACGAGGACCGACGGCGGGAAGAGCGTCTCTTCGGTGCTCAGGCTGAAGACGTTGGAGCTCACCTGCGGGAACTCCGGGCCCATGCAGGCGGCCGAGCCCGCGAGATCGTGCCCCTCGACGTCGAACGGCGTGTGGGTCACCTGCGAGAGGAAGTCGAGGCCGTAGTTGAACTCGTGATTGCCGATCCCGCCGACGTCGAACCCGAGGTGGTTCATGGCCTTGTAGATGGCCAGCGTCTCGCCGCACGCGACCGGATCGACGAGCGCCTGATGGTCGGCGAGCACCGTGCCCTGGATGGTATCGCCGTTGTCGACCAGGAGGCTGTTCGGGAGCTCGGCGCGCGCTTGATGGATGAGCGTCGCGGTGCGCTCGAGGCCGATGGATGGATCCGCGACCAGCTTGAAGTAATCGAATCCGAGGATGTTGGTGTGGAGATCGGTGGTCTCGAGCAGCGCGAAGTCGGCCGTGGCCCCGCTCGGCGTCGCGATCGCTCCCCCCTCGCCGCCCGAACCGCTGGAGCTGGACGACGGCGCGCCCGCGCCGCCGCCCGAACCGCCGGAGCTCGACGACGGCGCGCCCGCGCCGCCCTCGTCATCGCCGCACGCGGCCATCGCGGTCATGGCCAGGATCGCCGAGGCGATCGCCGTGTACCCTACGAGTCGACCCTTCATCCTAAGCTCCTTTCCCGCTGTCGCTCCGGCCGAGGTCGCTTCGCATGGCGACAGTCACGCCGGATATGTACGACCAGGTTGTTGCACCCCTCCACGCTCGGATCAAGGGCCTGATTCGCTGACGATGGCCGATCCGCGGAGTCGATCGCGGGTAAGATGGGCGCCGATGCTCGCTTTTCTCAGGAGGCGTCGGCGCGCCGCGGTCCGCCGCGCGCCGTTTCCGGCCGCGTGGCGCGCGATCCTCGACCGGAACGTGCCCTGCTTCGGCCGCCTTCCGGCCGAGGACCAGGAGGAGCTGCTCGGACATATCCAGGTCTTTCTGGCCGAGAAGCCGTTCGAGGGGTGCGGCGGCCTCGAGATCACCGACGAGATCCGGGTCACGGTGGCGGCGCAGGCGTGCCTCCTGCTCCTGCACCGCGAGACCGATTACTACCCAGAGCTCGAGGTCATCCTCGTCTACCCGAGTACCTACGTGGCCCGCGGCCGGGAGGTCCGGGAGGGCGGCATCGTCGTCGAGGGGGACCGCGCGCGGCTCGGGGAGTCGTGGTCGCGCGGCGCGGTCGTGCTCGCGTGGGACGGCGTCCTCGCGGGCGCGGCGGACGTGAGCGACGGGCACAACCTCGTGCTCCACGAGTTCGCTCATCAGCTCGACCAGGAGGACGGCCCCGCCGACGGCGCGCCCGAGCTGCCCGAGCGCTCGATGTACGCGGCGTGGGCGCGCATCCTCGGCCGCGAGTACGAGCGCCTCCTGCGCGACGAGGCGAGCCTCAAGCGCACGGTCATCGATCCCTATGGCGCGACGAACCCGGCCGAGTTCTTCGCGGTCGTCACCGAGGCGTTCTTCGAGAAGCCACGGAAGCTCAGGGCGAAGCACCCGGAGCTCTACGATCAACTGAAGGCCTTCTACCGGCAGGACCCGGCCGGCCGCTGACCCCCCACCGCGGGGCCGAGGCCTGGAGCGCGTTGACCGGCGCCGGCGCCGCGTCCGGACGCAGCGCCGCCCCCGGCCGCGCGCTCCCTCAGGGCCCCGCTGCGTCGAAGATGGCGTCGACGTACCGCAGGGTCTGCTCGCGGCGGCGGCGCTTGCGCTCCGCGGCGTCCTCCTCCACGAGCGCCTCGTCCGGCCTCACCCGGAAGAGCGGCTGTCCCTTCTGCACGATGGTCCCCTCGCCGCCGTCGATGAGCACCTCCTCGATGGTGCCGGAGAACGGCGCGAGCACCTTGTTGAACATCTTCATGACCTCGAGCACGTAGAGCGGATCGCCCGCGTCGAAGTGGCTGCCCTTCGTCACGAAGGGGGGCCGGTCCGGCGCCTCCTGCGCGTAGAACATGCCGCCGGTGACGGCGACGATCTCGTTTGCCCGCATGGCGGGCGGCGGCGCGAGGACCTTGCGCATCCGGGCCGACAGCTCGCGATCGAGCAGGCGCTCGGGGATGGCGACCGTGCCGTCCTCCCGCACCCCGAGCTCGAAGAAGCGCGCGGCCTCCCCCGCGAGGACCAGCGCGTCGAGCAGCTCGAGCCCCGCCTGGAAGCCCAGGTGGGCGCCGCGCACCCGCCGCCAGAGCTCGTCGTCGTGGCCGGGAGGCGCGCTGTCCCGGGACAGGACCTCTCGCAGCGCGGGCCACGACGGCGCGCTGCCCGCGAGGCTCATCCGCTCGCGGAGGCGCCCGTAGAACCCGAGCGCGCGCGAGAGGAGCGCCTGGTCGTGATCCCAGATCACGTGGACCGCGGGGGCGTGCGGCTGCGGCTCCATGTGGAGCAGCCAGTAGGTGTCCGCGAGCACCTCGACCGGGTTCTTGAGCCAGCGCACCCGCCCCGACCGGATCTCGAATGACCCCATGTTCCGGCTCAGCCACGCGGACAGGAGGTGCGGCTCCGCGCAGATCCTCTCCACGGGACGGCGCACCAGCGTGTCCTTGAGCGCGAAGATCTTCTTGAGCGCCACCCCCGCCCCGTCGGCGGCCCCGGCCTGCGCCGCGAGCCGCCGCTCGTGGCGGGCGCCGAGCTCGGCCCACATCGCGTCGAGATCGAGGCCCCCGAGCTCCACCGAGAGCAGGCCGACCTGCGTGAGGTACGGGACCACGAAGCGCGTCGTCGGCTTCGCCCAGACGTCCCGCGCGATGAACCAGTGCACGAGCCCGTAATGAAACAGGAGGTTCGTGTGCAGATCGTTGCCGCGCAGGGTGGTCGTGCGCAGGATCTCGCAGAGACGCGAATAGGCCTCCTCGCGGGAGCCGCCATAGGTCACGAGCAGCGCGATGTTGCTGTCGTAGGCGCCGGCGAGCCGGTAATGCATGAACACCCCCGTATCCGGGTTCTTCACGCAGATGCCCTGATCGTCGCGGATCTCGTGCGGGTGCGGATCGCTCCAGAAGACGACCACGCCGCCCGCGTGCGGCTCCAGCGCGCCGTTCGTGGCGTTGAGGCGCGCCTCCACCGCGGAGGCCTCCCTGCGGACGCGGATCGGCCGAGGGAGCCGCTCCCCGTGGCGCGCGAGGAGCACCATGCACTCGATGAGCGAGGTCACCTCGAACGCGTCGGCTGGATCATCCGGGTTCTCGAAGCGGAGCGCATAACAGAGCTCCGACACCCGGTGCTCGACCTGGATCCGGGTGTTGACCTCCATGAAGTAGTGGTGATCGCCCTCGACGATGCACTCGAACGTCGAGGCCGAGTTCAGCCCGACCGCCAGCCCGAACCGCTCCGCCTCGGCCTCCATCCGCGCCAGCGAGGCGAGCTCGCGCTCGAGCGACGCCGCGCGGCGGTCGTCGCCGCCCGCGCGAGCCCGGCCGATCGCCTCGCTCAGCCCCTCCTGCGTCATCGCCACCTCGAGCAGCTTCTGCTCGTGCATCTGCAGCGAGCAGTCGCGCCCGCCCAGCGCCACGCACCACGCGCCGTTGCCGATGAGCTGGATCTCGTTGTGCCGGGTCTCCTCGACGTTGAGCTCGAGCAGGATGTTCTTGTTGTCGCCGACGCCCCCGGCCTTCACCTCCGCGAGGACCTCCCGCGCCAGCGCGGGGACCTCGGCCGCCCGCGCGCGGGCCGCGGCCGCGGGATCCGCCGCGTCGGGCGCGACGCCGGCGAGGAGCCGCTGCCCCTTGCCGCCGCCGCCGCCGATGGCCTTGAGCCGGATCCGCCGCCCCGGGTGGCGGGCGAGGAGCTCGGCCGCGGCCCGCTCGAGCTCGGCGCAGAGCTCGTCCGTCGTGTAGAGATCCACGCGCCGCGCGTACGCGGCCGAGAGCAGCGCGTCGGCCGCCTCGGCGAGCGGGACCTCCCCGGAGCGCCGCGCGCCCTCGATCGACAGACCGCGCTCGGCCGCGGCCGCGCGGAGCGCCGCGTGATCGGGCCACTTGCGGAGCACGATCCGCCGGGTCGCGTCGTCGACGCCGGGCGTCACGCTGACCGCGCTCGCGAGCGCCGTGCGCTTGGCCTCGTCCTTGAGCCCCGCGGCGCGCTGGACCGACGAGCGAGGGCCGATGAAGACGAGCCCCGCCTCCTCGAGCGTGCGCACGAACTCCTCGTCTTCGGCCATGAAGCCGTACCCCGCGAACACGTGCGTGTAGCCGCCCGCCCGGGCGATCGCGACGATCTCGTGCATCAGCGTGACGCGCTCGTCCTTCGTCGCGCCGGTGTAGTCCTTGACCCGGTGCACGCGCGCGGGGTGGAGGCAGCGCAGCTCGGGCGCCAGCGCGTGCGTGTAGACGATCGAGTCCTTCTCCGAGAGGAGGATCCCGTGGTGCTCGATCCCCATCTGGGCGAAGACATCCATCGCCTCTTTCCGGATCGGGCCCCGGCCGACGATCAGCGGCCGCACGTCCTCGGCGGCGAAGGAGCGCACCCACGCCGAGCTCGATCGGCCGAGCCTGCGGTCCCGCACCACCATCGGATTGCGGTCGTAACCGCGCTTGCCCTCGGACGCACCCATGATCAATGAAACTCCCGCTGAACGCCGACGAACGGCCCTGGCTGGTAATGGCGGAGCAAGAACTCCAGGTTCTCGCCGAGCACCGCGCGGAGCTCGCGCGGCATCACGAGCCGCGATATCGATCCCAGGCTGAGCGCCTCGCGCGGGTTCATGAGCTCGCGCTCGTACCGCGCGTTGAGCTCGGCCTCTCTGGCCTTCAGCCACGCCGCGGCCTCGTCGCGGGCCTCCGCCTTCGCCCTCGCCTCCTCCGCGCCGCGGCCGAGCCGCTCCTTGACGCCGGCCTTCTCCCTGGCGCTCGCCTGCGCGCGCGCCTTGCGGAGCTCGTCCTTGTAGACGAACTCCTTGCCGGCGGGCCCCATCACCGCGACGCGCGTCGTGGGGAGCGCCAGGACGACATCCGCGCCGGTCGCGTAGTTGTTGAAGGAGGCGTAGGCGCCGCCGAAGGCGTTGCGCACGAGCAGCAAGATGCGCGGGGTGCGCACGTCGATGATCGCGTCGAGCATCGCCCGGCCGGCCTGCACGATGCCCATCGCCTCCTGCTCCCTGCCAGGGAGGAACCCGGTGGTGTCCTCCATGAAGATGATCGGGATATTGTAGAGGTTGCAGAAGCGGATGAACCGCGCGTTCTTGTAAGCCGCCGCCACGTCGATCTGCCCCGACGCGACAGCGCTGTTGTTCGCCACGAAGCCGACGACGCGCCCGCCGACCCGCCCGAACGCCGTGATCGTGTTGCGCGCGCGCAGCGGCTGCACCTCGAAATAGTCGCCGTGATCGCAGATGCGCTGGATGATGATGCTGATATCGAGCGGCGTGTTGTAGCCCGTCGGCGACGAGATCGCCCGGCGGAGCAGCGTGTCGATCTCGGTCGTCTCCCGGTCGAGCGGATCGCTCGTCCGCTGGAACGGCGGGCTCTCGCGGTTGTTGCTCGGCAGGTAGCCGAGCAGGCGGACGGTGGTGCGGAGCGCGCCGACCTCGTCAGGCACCGTGAGATCGGCCACGCCCGAGGCGCCGTGGACCCGCGGGCCGCCGAGCTCGTCGGGCGACACCACCTCGCCCAGGACCGATTTGACGACCGCCGCCCCGGTCAGGCCGAAGAACGTGTCGCCAGGCTGGATGACGAAGCTGCCCTGCCGCGGCAGGTAGGAGCCGCCGCCCGCGTTGAACCCGAACATGCACATGATGCTCGGGACCACGCCGCTGATCTTGCGCAGCGCCGCGAACGCCTCGGCATAACCGTCGAGCCCGCCGACGCCCGCGGGGACGTAGGCGCCGGCGCTGTCGTTGAGGCCGATGAGCGGGATCCCCCGCTCGCCCGCCATCTGGAACAGCCGCGCGAGCTTGCGGCCGTTCGTCGCGTCCATCGACCCGGCGCGGACGGTGAAATCGTGGCCGTACAGCGCGACGTCGCGGCTGCCGATGCGCAGGATCGCCGTGACCAGCGAGGCGCCGTCGAGGTTCGGCCCCCAGTTCTCGAAGAGGACCCGCGGCGGCTCCGGCGTGAGCACCCGGATGCGCTCCCAGATCGTCATCCGGCCTTTGCCGTGCTGCCGGATGATGTTCTCGACGCCCGCCGAGACATACGGCCGCCGCCGGAGCTCCTCGGCCTCCCTCAGCGCGGCGTCGTACGTCGAGGCCGGCTCGGCTGCTTCCCTGGACCGGTCGTCGAGCGGATCGTCGAGCGAGGGGACGGGGGCGGAGGGCTTCGCGACGGCATCGTTACGCTCGAGGGGAGTCGTGGACACGAGATCCATCGTACCCCATGGCAGCATCCGGGGAAGCGTCGTCAGCAGGACATCGGCCTCGAAACCGCTAGGCGGTCTCTTGCCCGGTGAGCAGCGCCGCCAGCACGGCCAGCGCATCGGTCGTCGTGAAGACGCCGACGACGTGCTCGCCCTTCAGCACCACCGCCGAGCCGTACTTGTGCTCGGCCATCTCGCGGACCACCTCGGAGAGCGGCGCGTCCGGCGCGACGGCGTACGGGCTCGGCGACATGGCCTCGCTGACGAGGAGGTCATCTCCCTCCTCCTCCTTGAGCGTCTCTATCCAGTAGATGTCCCGCTCGGAGATCATGCCGACCAGCCGGCCGCCGCGCAGCACCGGCAGGTGCCGGACGCGGTGACCGCGCATGAGCGAACGAGCGAGGCCGACCTTCTGATCGGCGCCGATCGAGTGCGGGCTCCTGGTCATGCAGTCCTGGATGCGAAGAGTGGAAGTGCTCATGAGGCCTCCGCCGGCGCTTGGCGTCCGTGATGCCCCAGAGGGTTTGCAAGACGCGGACCACTGGACGAGCCCGGCGGTCGCGGTGCCCTCGTCACCGCGGCTCGGGGCGTGACCGGCCCGCGCGCTCGCAGCGGTTGCGCGCGAGCGCAAGCCCTTCGCCGGGCCGGATCGCGCGCCGCTGCTCGAGCCGCCGTCGATCCGCTGACGATCATGGTATCTCTCTGCCCCCTCGATGGCCCGAAAGCGCAAAGGCAAATCCCGCAAGGGCGGCGCGTCCGCCGCGCCGCCCGCCTCCGCCGCGCCGCCCGCCTCCGCCGCGCCGGCCGCGAGGCGCGTGCGCGCCTTCCGCCTTCGCCTCGACCTCACCGGCCTGGAGATCGCCTCCGGCCACGACGGTCTCCTCCGCGGCGCGCCCGAGCCTGTGCTCCTCCTCGCCGCATACCTCCTCTTCCCCGCGGATCCGAGCGCCCCGGCCGGCCTCACGCCCCCTCGCCCCCTAGGCCGCACCCTCGTCCGTTTCAGCGCGCCGCAGGGCCGCTTCCCCACGGTGGTCACCCTGCGCGCGCCCGTCGCGTTCAAGGCCCGCGCGCGCGGCCGCGAGGGCGACCGTATCCTCCTCCTCGCCCTCGCCGTCGAGGAGGACACCGGCAAGGAGGTCGAGCGGCTCTATGCCCACCTCGCCGACGCAAAGCACCTTCGCCTCTGGGACCTCGAGGCGGGCGTCCCCTCCCCGTCGACCCCGGCCGAGCTCATCGCCGCCCCGTACCTGCGAGAGCCCGCGACGCCCGTCCGGGTCGGCGTGCTCGACGACGGCGGCGATCTGCGCGACACCTGCCGCGGCGACGATTTCGTCGGCGCGTGCGCGGCCATCGTCTCGACGGCCCGCCACGAGGACGCGCTCCGCTTCCACTTCGTCTCGGCCGACGGCCGCAACGACTGGACCGCCGTGACCGCCGTCAGCGTCGACTGAGGACGCCGCCGCGGCGGCCGGCCGCGCCTGTCGCTAGAACCTGTACTTCTGGCGCCACCGCGCGGTGAGACAGGCGATCTCGTCATCGGACGGCCGACCACCGAACAGCGCGGCGGCGAGGTGACGGCCGTCCGACGCCCACCCGTCGACGCGATCGAGCCCGAACCATATCCCGGTGAGCGGGGCGTTGCTCAGGGTACCGGTGACCGCCGCCACGCCGTCGACGTAAAGCCGGCTGTTCGCCCCGTCGACGACAGCGACGTAGACGTGCGGCGCCGTCGCGACGACGCCATTCGCGTCGAGCTGAAACGTCCCGTCGGCCAGCGACATCCTCGTCGAGCTCGTCGAGTACAGGAGAACGCCGTCTCCAGCGGATTGCCGCCCCACGAGCGCGCGGGAGGGCGTCATCGACCCGAGCGTCGCGACAACCGCCACGGCGTAGGGCGCCGTGAGGTTGAGCCCCAGCAGGCGCATTCCCTGCTGGGGTGCCCAGAGCACTCCAGGCTGATCGCTGAACGCGACAGCGTCGTACCGACCGGCGTACGCGGCCGATTCGACCCCCAGGTGGTTCCCGTTGCCCGAGAGGTCGGCCCAGCTCGCGGGGCGGACGTTCCACGTGTAGACGACGTTGTTCGCGTAGGCGATGCCCGTCGGCATCGTCAGCGTGAGACCGGTCCCGGGGAGCGGCACGCTCGCGCCGAGCGGGACATCGATCTCTTCCCAGTACCGACCCTCGTCGATGGACCACCGCAGCCGGGAGTTCGGCGGCACGCCCGCGGTCGTCACCTCGACGCGCAGACGGAAGGCGCGCGTGGCCGTCCCCGAGATGGTCACCGCGGGCGGGGTGTTGCCCGTCGCGGTCACGCTGGACATCTCACCACCGCCGAGGCCCGCGTCGGCTTCCCACCACCCGACGAGGGAGCTTATCCGCCTTGGCGAGTACGGGTGAAGCTCGCCCATCGCCAGCGCGACGCAATGCTCCTGCGCGCGGTCGTTCGGGTGCACGCCGTCGGCCGTGAACTGCGCCGCCTCGGCCCTTGTCCACGCGGAGGCCCAGTCCTGGATCCTGACGTAGTCCCTCCCCGTCACGAGAGCGCGCTGGAGCGCCCGGAAGTCGTTCCATGAGCCGCCCGCGACGTCGGGCTCGTTCACCTCGCGCGTGATCGTCGGGACGATGATCGTGAGATCGGGCAGCAGCTCGTGGCAGGCGTCGCAGAGGTTGCCGAGCTGCGTCGCCAGGTTCTGGATCGTACCCAGGGTCTGGCCGGCGAGGTCGTTCCGGCCGATCTGGAGCCATAGCCGCGCCGGATGGTGCCTGACGAGCTCGCGGGCCAGCGGCTTGCACGCCGCCACGGTCAGCCCGGTGCCTGTCTTCGCGGCAAGGTACCACCCGCCGGCCGCGTACGTGATGAGCGAGAGGCCGCGCTCGTGGAGCTGGAAGTGCATCGAGTTGCTCCCGACATGGGAGGAGTAGTACCCTGTCCCCTTCGAGTCGCCGAACAGGATGTCAGGGCGCGCCGCCGGCGGTCGCAGGACGTCGAGCCGTGCGTCGGCCGGCACGTACAGGGCAGACAGGTACACGCCCCGATGCTCTCTCGTGGGCGGGGGGTGGGACGTGTAGAGCTGGGGGCCGGCGTGAGCCACCACCTCGCGGTCGGCGCGGCGCCCGGACGGGATCCGGATCTCGTGATAGCTCACCCGATCTCTCGTGACCGGCAGCGGAGGGTCGAGCGGCTCGCTGTCCACGAACACGGAAGGCCTCCCCCGGTCACCGAGCCCTCGGTTCGCTGTGTCGTAGATCTCGACAGCCAGCATCGTGGCGGACGTGCGGAAGCGCATGCTCGCGAACGACGTGTGCATCGCGAAGCGAGGGTTTGGCCACAAGGCCGGATCCTCGTGGCGGACCTCGTTCGAGTCGTGCAGCAGGCTGGGATGCGCGTCGATCCGCACGAACGGGGCGGCGAAGATCCCCGACGTAGCGACCGGGCGGACCCGGATCCGGTCGCAGAGAAACGTCGCCTGTCCAGCAAAGCACACGGCGAGGCGCGTCCAGTACTGCACGCCCGGGGTCACCGCGATCGCCGGCGTGGCCACGTGGGCGATCGCGCTCGTGGGCGTGAACGACGTCGTGTGGAGGACGTTCGTCCTGGTGCTGTCGAGCAGCTGGAGCGCGAAGTCCGGCGACGACGACACGCCGGGAGGGAGCTGCACTCCATCGAGCCCGAGGATCACGCTCGAGACGCCCGGCGGGCACGTCCAGGGGCGCTCCAGGTACCCGCCGTCGGCGCACAGCGCGTCGTGATTCACCCAGTAGCGTCGTCCGTGCCCGGAATGGCCCGCGTGCTCGTGGAGCTGGAGGACGCGCGGAGCGCGCACCCACGCCGACACCTTCCATGCCGTCGAGTGGAGGCGGCCAGAGACGAGTGAATTGAGGTCCGAGAACGCGGCCGATACGGGACCAAGCCGCGTCAGCACACCACCGAAAGGATTTTCGATGTCCGTGTTGTTCATGACGTCTCCCCAGGATGATAGTGACGCAGATCCGCCCGACCCAGGCTTTGACCCGCCCCGGTCGGCGTTCCGATCTGCACCCATCGACAAGCGCGCTTCCCGCGCGGAGCCCCTCGCGAGAGCGCGGAAGTAGCTTGTCTTATATCACCCTGAACGTCGAACCAGCACACGAAAAGAGGACGCTCGGACTCGCTCTCTATCCTGGAGTTGATGCTTGCGCGACGTCGTGGATCGCGCGGCGCAGGGCCGTGAGCACCCTGGACGCCTGCGCAACGACATCGACCGGAGCATGCGTCCCGCGAAAGCCAGGCGGCCCCCCCTCGCGCCTGCCGCCGCAGGGCGCACGATGGGCTCCTCGCCCTGGGCGGCCCGTACCTGCCAGAGCCCGCGACGCCCGTCCGGGTCGGGCCGTCGAGCGCCGCGCGAGGCGCGACCGGCGAGCGACTACGGCGCCGGGCTGGCCGGCGCACCCATGCTGCGCACCGCGCGGAAGGCGTCGGCGGTGGCCTGCGTGTTCTGCGTCGTCACGATCCGGAGCCGATCCCCCTCGCGCCGCGCGACGTGCACCAGGATACCCTGCATGTCGGGCACGGGCTTGCCATCGGGGGTGACGACGCCCGTCAGCTCCCAGGCCCAGCGGACCACCGCGATCTCCGGCGCGACGAAGCGCGTCTCGACACGCACGCTGGTGAGGCGGCTCTGGCGAAAGACGGTCTCGTGAATGCCGACATGGTTCTTCCGGATCTCCGGCCGCCCGTGCCACCACATCCCGAAGATGTTCACGAAGTCCGCGTCCTCGGCCTGCAGCGCGGCGAACGCATCCATGTCGTGCCGGTTCCATGTATCGCAGAAGGCAGCGGCGAGCTGCTCTCCCAGCGCCTGCTGCTCGCGCGCGTCGGGCAACGCCGCAGAGGCGGCCGGCGCGGGCGCCGCCGCGACGGGCGCCGCCGGCGCGGCGGGCGGCGGCGAGGCCGGGGCGCACGCGAGGGCCAGGAGCGGCAAAGCCGCGGCAAGCAAGGGTCGAACCATGAAGCGCCATTACATCGAGGTGGCGCGAGGCGTCAACCGGCGCGCTCGTAGCGCGCTGCGGGCCGTGCCCTCGTGGTCATCTCTCGAGACGGGCCCCTATCGCCGCGGGATCCGGCGATGACGAGCTCCTTGTGAGGCGCTGCCCTCCCGCGCTCACTGGATTGTCGAGTCCGTCACGGTGATGGGCGTGTCGTCGTGGTTCGAGATCTGCGGGTATGTCGGGTACCACGAGCCGCCGAGATTCCCGGTGATCACCGATCGATCGATCACGATGTTCCCCGAGTGGTCGTTGCTCACGAAGAAGATCGCGCTCCCGTGGGCGTTCACCTCGTTCCGCTCGATCCGCGTCCCGCAGAGCGTGAGCGTCATCGTGTTGCCGTCGTTGTAGATGGCCCCGCCGCTGCCGCCGCCCGGCGTGCCCGCCTCGGCGGGGTTGCCGCCGTTGCCGAGCGCGCGGTTGTGGGAGAACAGGCTGTTGATCACCGTCCAGGAGACGCCGATGCTGCTGATCCCGCCGCCGTTCGCGCACGCGTTCCCGTACCCCTCGGCGCCGCCGAAGGTGCTGTTCACCACGTGGAGCGGTAGCCCGTTGTACTGCATGAAGGCCCGGATCCCGGCGCCCCCGACGTCGGGGCCGGTCGGATCGCACGCGTTGTTGAAGAAGCGGGA
The DNA here is from genome assembly GCF_051474675.1 of Sorangium sp. So ce406. Lineage (NCBI taxonomy): Bacteria > Pseudomonadati > Myxococcota > Polyangiales > Polyangiaceae > Sorangium > Sorangium sp. So ce406. Next base: position 7,783,359 of record NZ_CP150340.1, read on the forward strand.
GTTGACGACCTTGAGGCGCCCGCCCTGCGCGAAGATGGCGCCGCCGCCCTCGTCGTCCTCATCGGTCGAGTCGCCCTCGATGAAGGTGAGGTTCTGGACCGTCAGGCGCGGGTGATCCTGGTTGTCGCAGTTCGGCGTCGTCCAGACCTGCGCCTCGTCGCACGTGTTCATGTAGAGGATGCGCCGCTGACCGCCGCCGCTCAGGGTCACGAGCCCGCCGCCGTCGATCACGATCTCGGGGCCGGTGTCGTTGAAGATCTTCGCGGTCTCCTCGAGCGTGATGGTGATCGGGTCGGGGCCGCAATCGAACGTGATGACGCCGCCGCCCGCGACGGCGGCGACGACCGCCGCCGAGGTGCAGCTCTCGGGTGTGCCGTCGCCGATCACGGTCGTCGGAGACGAGGTGTCGACGGCCCGCGCCTCGGCCGGCACGGCGCACGCGCCGTCGGGGTTGCCCGCGGCCGGGCCGCCGCCCTCGTGCGCGGGAGATCCCGGGGTCGCGCCGCCCGTGCCCGAGCCGCTCCCCGAGGCGCTCGTCGCCCCGCTGCCGCCCGTGCCCGTCGCCGCCCCGCCCTCGTCGTCGGCGCAGGCCCCGAGCACGACGGCCACCGACAGACACACCATCAGATCCAGCGATCGTCGCATGATGTCCTCCTCGCTACCCGTCGGCCCAGTAGATCCCGCTCTCGTCGACCGCGATGCCGGTGATCCGGCCCTGGCCGGTGGCGATCGGCGCCGGCGTGCCGCCCGCGATCGGCGCCGACATCAGCGTCCCGTCGTGGCGTCCCTGGAGGGAGGTCGGTCACCCGCCCGGGCAGGGCGCGCCGGCGCGGGCCCAGGTCTCCCAGGCGGCCACGAACTCGGGATACGGCGTCGGGATGGGCGTGCGGCCGGCGCCGGGGTTCCAGCCCCAGGTCACGAGCGGGTCCTCGAGGTGGACGCGCAGCGCCGCCATGTCCTTGCCACCATTGCGCGCCGGGTCCTTGATCTGCTCGCACAGCGCGCGCGGGGCGACGCCGACGAAGACCATCTTCATCTCGGGGGGCGGCATGTGCCAGCCCTTCGAGACGCCCGGCGGCACGTGCATGCCGAAGCTGTTCGGCGGGTTCGTCGGGCCGTGGCACGTCGTGCACTCGGCGCCGGCCATGCCGTGGCCCGTGGGGCCGCGGAGCACGAGCTGGTTGTGCAGGCGGCCCTCGTCGCCCTGCAGCGGCACGTCGCCGGCTGGGTGGCAGTTCTGACAGCGAGGGTGCTGGAGGACGCCGCGCACGGTCTCGAACGCAGCGAGGCCGGCCTGGCGGTCGGCCGGCGACGGCGCGGGGGCCTGCGAGGCCCCGGGCGTCTGCCCCCCGCACGAGGCGAGGAGAAAGGCGAGCACGAGAGAAGATCGGATCATAGGGTCGGCACCTAGGCGAGACGGAACGGCAGAGAGCGCAGCCGCTGCTTGGTCAACACGAACACCGCGTTCGCCACGGCGGGCGCGATCGGCGCGGTGGCAGGCTCCCCGATGCCGCCCATCTTCGCCTCGCTCTGGATGATGTGCACGGCGACGCGCGGCATCTCGAACATCCTGAGCATCGGATAGTCGTGGAAGTTGCTCTCCTGGACCTGCCCCTCGACCAGGTTCAGCTTGCCGTAGAGCGCCGCCGTGAGGCCGAAGGCGACGCTGCTCTGGACCTGCGCGTCGATGCCGAGCGGGTTCACCGCGGTGCCGCAATCGACGGTGCAGGTGACCTGGTGGACGTGGATTCGCCCCTTCTCGATCGAGACCTCGGCGACCTCGGCGACGATCGAGCCGAACGACTCGTGCATCGCGAGCCCGCGCGCCCGCCCCGCCGGGAGCGCGGTGCCCCAGCCCGCCTTCTCGGCGGCGAGCTTCAGCGCGTTCGCGTGCCGCGGCTTGTCCTTGAGCAGCTCGAGGCGGTACGCGAGCGGATCCTGCCCGGCGGCGTGGGCCAGCTCGTCGACCATGCTCTCCACCGCGAAGGCGGTGTGCGTGTTGCCGACCGAGCGCCACCACAGCACGGGGACAGGCGTCTTCGGCGAGTGCAGCGAGACGCGGAGCGCCGGCGTCCTCGCGACGTAGGGCGACTCGGCGATCCCCTCCACCGAGGTGTGGTCGATGCCGTTCTTGACGATGAACGGCTCGAGCGGCGTGCCGGCGACGATCGACTGGCCCACGGCCACGTGATCCCACGCCACGGGCAGGCCGCGCGCGTCGACGCCGACCTGCATCCGGTGGACGAAGGCAGGGCGGTAGAAGCCGCCGCGCAGGTCGTCCTCGCGCGTCCACACGACCTTGACCGGCACGCCGGCGGCCTTCGCCACCGTCACGGCCTCCGCGACGAAATCGTTCGTGCTGCTGGCGCGCCGCCCGAAGCCGCCGCCGAGGAACGGCGTGTGGATCTGGACCTTCTCGGGCGCCGTGCCGAGGATCTTCGCCGCGGCCATCTGGTCGCCGCTCTGGAACTGCGTGCCGGTCCAGATCTCGCAGCGGTCGCCGTCGATCTTCACCGTGCAGTTGAGCGGCTCCATCGGCGCGTGCGCGAGGTAGGGCACGTCGTACTCCGCCACGAGCCGCGACCTGGCCGCGGCCAGGGCGTCCTCGACCTTGCCGACCTGGGTCGAGATCGCGCCGAGCTTGCGCGACTGCGCGCGGAACTCGTCGAGCAGCTTGCCGGTGTCGACCCCGCCGCCCTCGGGCTTCGTCCACTCGGCGCGGAGCGCGTCGCGCCCGAGCTTGGCGGCCCAGAAATGCGCGGCGACGACGGCGACGCCGTTCGCGGTGGGGACGACCTTCTCGACGCCGGGCACCTTGAGGGCGTCCGCCGGGTCGAACTTCACGAGCTTCGCGCCGAACGCCGGCGGGCGGAGCACCACGGCGGTGCGCAGCCCGGGGAACTGCACGTCGATCCCGAACTGCGCCTTGCCCGAGATCTTCTCCGGCGTGTCGAGGCGGCGCACGGGGGTGCCGATCAGCTTCCAGTCCTTCGGCTCCTTCAGCTTCACCTTCGCCGGCGGGGTCAGCTTCATCGCGTCCTCGGCGAGCTGGCCGTAGGTGAGCTGATTCTTGCCGTGGGTGACGACCCCCTTCGCGGCGACGCACGCCGCGGGCGCGACCTTCCACCGGGCGGCCGCCGCGCGCACCAGCATGTCCTTCGCCATCGCGCCGACGGTGCGATACCGATCGAACTCGCTGTTCGTGGTCATCGACCCGCCGGTCATCTGGAAGTGCATCACCGGATGGCCGTACACCGGCGCGGCCGGCGCGTGCTCCGACCGCACCTTCGACCAGTCGCACTCGAGCTCCTCGGCGATCAGCATCGCGAGCCCGGTCCAGATGCCCTGGCCCATCTCGGAGTGCGCGAGCACCACGGTCACCGAGTCGTCCGTGCCGATGCGCACGAACGCGTTCGGCGACAGCGGGGCGGGCTGCGCCGCCTTCGGCGCGGCGCGGACCCCCTCCGGCACGTAGAAGCTGAGCAGGAGCCCCGCGGCGGAGGCCGTGGTCACCTGCAAGAAGTCACGCCGGGAGACGGTCACTTGCCACCTCGCTTGAGCCGCGACGCGAGGATCACCGCCTCACGAACACGACCATACGTCCCGCACCGACACACGTTTCCGGACAGCGCAGCGTCGATGTCGGCGTCTGTCGGATCCGGCTTCTGCTCGAGCAGGGCGACCGCGGTCATGATCTGCCCGGACTGGCAGTACCCACACTGCACCACGTCGGCCTGCGCCCACGCCTGTTGCACCGCGTGCGACCCGTCGGCAGACAGGCCCTCGATCGTCGTCACCTTGCGCGCCCCGACGCTCGACACCGGCAGGACACAGGAGCGCGCGGGCTTGCCGTCGATGTGGACCGTGCAGGCGCCGCACTGGGCCATGCCACAGCCATACTTGGTGCCGGTCAATCCCAGCAGATCCCGGATCACCCAGAGCAGAGGCATGTCCGGTGCGGCATCGACCTCGCGAACAGCGCCGTTGATATGGAGTTTCATGGCCGTCCAGGCCATACTTTTGCGCTGGCGCGCCGTCAAGCGACGTCATCCCTTCTTATTGTTTCTTCAACATCGGTCAGCGCCTGACATCGTCCCGTTACATCCCGGGGACTCCACGCGGGCCGCGACGCGTGAGGGCGCCGCGCGGCGTCCAGCGACGATGAACGTCCTGGCGGGAGCGTCGCGAAAGGATGATGATGCCGCGCGGATGAACGAGCTCGAGCGGATCGTGCGGGAAGCGACGAAGTTGGTGGCGGACCGGTCCCCGTTTCTGCTCGCGACCGTCGTGCGGGTGTCCGGGTCGTCGTACCGCCGCCCCGGCGCGCGGATGCTTGTCGCCGGCGATCGATGGCTGTCGGGGTGCGTGAGCGGCGGTTGCCTCGAGGGCGACGTGATGCTCCGCGGAGAGCACCGGTGCCGTGACGGCGCCGTGGTGGTCACCTACGACTCGACCACCGAGGACGGGGAGCCGTGGGGCGTGGGGCTCGGCTGCAACGGCGTCGTCGACGTCCTGCTCGAGCGCGTCGAGGCCGGAGCGACCCACGACGCGCTCGCGTTCGCCGGCGCCTGCTTCGCCGAGGAGACCACGGGCACGCTGGTCACGGTGATCCGCTCGACGGCGTCCGCGGTCCCGGTCGGCGCGCGCCTCGCCTTCGGCCCGCCGTGCGCGCTCGCGCGCCCCGTGACCGATCCGGCCGCGCGCGCCGCGATCGAGCGCGCGGCGCGGGGGCCGGCGGGGGTCGTGGAGCTCGACGCGGCCGGGATCACCGTGCTCGTCGAGAAGATCGCGCCGTCGCCGCAGCTCTTCGTGCTCGGGGGCGGCCACGACGCGGTCCCCCTCGTCACGCTCGCGAAGTCGGTGGGATTCCGGGTCACGGTGGCCGGCCCCGTCATCCGCCAGGGATCCCGGTTCGCCGCCGCGGATCGCGTGCTGTCGACCGGCGGCGCGACGGATCGCCTCCGCGCGCTCATCGACGCGGCGGCCGAGCCGTACGTCGTGATCATGCACCACCAGCGCACGCCGGATCGCGACGCGCTCGCGGCCGCCCTCGCGTCGCGCGCCCGCTACATCGGCGTGCTCGGGCCCGCGCGCCGCACGCGCGATCTGCTCGCCGAGCTCGGCCGCGGCCCCGGCGACGATCCGCGGATCCACGCGCCGATCGGGCTCGATCTCGGCGCCGAGACGCCCGAGCAGATCGCGCTCTCGGTCGTGGGCGAGCTCCAGGCCGTCGCGCGCCGGGCGCAGGGGGGGAAGCTCCGCGACCGCGCGCGACCGCTGCACGCGGGCCTGGCGATGGCCGTGCTCGCCGCGGGCGGCTCGCGCCGCCTCGGGCGCCCCAAGCAGCTCGTCGAGTTCGACGGGGCGCCGCTGGTCCGGCGCGTGGCGACGGCGTGCATCGAGGCGCGCTCCGGGCCGGTGTGCGTCGTGCTCGGCGCCCACGCCGGCGCGGTCGCGCCCGCGCTCGGCGATCTGGGCGTCGCGCTCGTCGCGAACGACGGCTGGGAGGAGGGCATCGCCTCCTCGATCCGCGCCGCGGTCCGGTGGGCGGAGGCTTCGAAGGCCGACGCGCTCCTGATCGCGCTCGCGGATCAGCCGCTGATCACGGTCGAGCACCTCACCGCCCTGCGGAATGCGTGGCTCGCGGGCGCGCCGATCGCCGCGTCGCGGTTCAGCGGCGTCGTGGGCGCGCCGGCGGTGTTCGACCGATCGCGCTGGGACGCCCTGTCGCGCCTCGAAGGAGACCAGGGCGCCGGCCGGCTGCTGCGCGCCGAGAGCGTCGCGGCGATCGACTGGGCGGGCGGGGCGATCGACGTCGATACGGTCGATGACGTGCGCGCGCTCGACAGCCACGCGCCGGCGCATCCCCCGAGCTGCTGAGCCGCCGCCGCGCCGGGCGAGGAGATGGCGGACGCCTGGCGCCGCGCGATCGCCGACGTCGTCACCCCTGCGATGCGCGCGCTGCTGCCTGGGCGCGCGGGAGCACCACGGTGAACGTGGTCCCCTCGCGCTCCGTCGAGCGGACGCTCACCCGGCCGCCGTGCGCGCTCGCGATCTCGCGCACGATGTAGAGGCCGAGCCCGACGCTGCGCGCGCCCGGCCCCACCTGCGCCGCTCCCCGCTGCATCGGCTCGAAGATCCGCGCCTGGAGCTCCTGCGGGATGGGCCGCCCCGTGTTGTGCACCCGGACCTCGAGCGCGTCCCGGGCCACGACCGTCGTCACCGTGACCGGCTCGTCCGGGGTGCCGTACGTCAGCGCGTTGTTCACCAGGTTGGTGAGGATCTGCGCGAGGCGATCCGGATCGGCGGACCCCAGGCCGTCCCCCGTGCGTCGGTGCTCGACCCGACGGCCCGGCCACGCGAGCCTCAGCTCGTCGAGGAAGCCGGCCGCGAACAGGTGCAGATCGATCTCGCGGCGCTGCACGCGCAGGCCGCCGCCGAGCCTCGCTTGCGTGAAGTCGAGCAGGTCCCCGATGAGCCTGATGGCGCGGTCGGCGGCGGCCGTGATCCGGCCGGCGATCACGCCCTGGAGCTCGGCGTCGGCGTCCCCGAGCAGCTGTGTTCCCAGGAGGACCGCGTTCAGCGGATTGCGGAGATCGTGGCTGACGATCCCGATGAGCTGCTCTGCCAGGATCGCGCGCTGCTGCGCCTCGCGCTGCTGCTGGCGCAGGGCGGTCACGTCGCGCGTGAGCCCGAGGACCGTGGCGATCTCTCCGCGGCTGTTGCGCTCGGGGACGACGTGCGCCTGGAACTCGCGCAGGCGGCCGTCCCGCGCCTCGTAGGAGAACGCGAGCGTGCCATGGCGACCCGCGAACGCCTCGTCGATCGCCGCGTTCCAGGCGGCCGCGTCCGCGTCCCCCAGCCCGCCCCGGCCGACCCGCTCTCCGAGGAGGTCCTCCACGGGCCTCCCGATGAGCCCCTCGGCGGCGGGGCTCAGGTACACGTAGCGGTGCGCCCGGTCGAAGCGCGCTATCACATCGGGCGAGTTCTCGGCCAGCGTCCGGAACTCGTTCTCGCGCTGCCGGAGCGCCTCCTCGCTCCTCCGGCGGTCTGTCACGTCCTCGATCACGCCGCTGAAGTGGACCGGCTTGCCGCCGTCGTCGAAGAACGCGCGCCCGGTGGAGCGGACGATCCGCTCGACGCCGTCATGACCGAGGAGCCGGTGCTCGATCGAGTACGTCGCGCGGCGCTCCGGATCGATCGCCGCGGCGAACGCGGCCGCCTCGGCGGCGCGGTCGTCCGGGTGGATGCGCTCGGCGAACGCCTCGGGGGCCAGCTCGTCGGCGGGAGGGAGCCCGAGCAGCGAGGCCACGTCGCGCTCGTAGTGACGGGCGCCGGTCGTCACGTCGACGCTCCAGACGCGCAGGTGCGCCGAGTCGAGCGCGAGCCGCAGCCGGGCCTCCGCGCGCGCCCGCGCCTGCTGCGCCTGCCGCTCGCTCGCGAGGAGCTCCTCCGCCCGCTTCCTCGCGAGCAGCAGCTCTCGCTCGTATTTGCGGCGGTCCGTCGCGATGAACACGGCGACGTCGACCGGCGGCCGAGCGGACGAGGCGGCCCCGGCCGGGCCCGCGCGGCGGGCGGCGTTCACGAGGATGGGGAGCACGCGGCCGTCGCGGCGCACGAGCTCGAGCTGCACCTCGGCGACCGAGCCCTGCATCTGCAGCAGCGGCATCCAGTGGGTGTAGTGGAACAGCTTGCTGCCGATCGTGAGCAGATCCTGGAACCGCTTGCCGACGAGCTCGGCCGCGGCGAACCCCGTCCAGGCGCACATGGTACGATTGACCCGCTCGATCGTCCCGTCGGCGGCGGTCGTGAGCAGGCCGCACGCGGCCAGCTCGTAGAGGTCGAGCGCGTCGCCTGAGCCTTCCCCGGCGGAGCTCATCGACCGGCCCGGCTCACGCCTCGAGGAACTCTCGCATCGCCTGCACGATCGCGCCGGGCGCGCTGAGATGAGGACAGTGACCGATGTTCTCGATGACGCGAAGCGTGCTGTTCGGCAGCGCCTTGTGCAGGTATTCGCCCACGGAGGGCGGAGCGATCACGTCGTCGGAGCACTGCAGGATGAGCGAGCGCGCGGTGAGCCTGGGGAGATCGGCCCGGTTGTCCGAGAGGAAGGTCACGCGCGCGAAGTGCTTGGCGATCTCCGGGTCTGTCCTGCAGAAGCTGTTGGTCAGCTCCTCGCCGAGCTCGGGCCGATCCGGCGCGCCCATGATGGTCGGGGCCATCGCGCTGGCCCAACCAAGGTAATTGCTGTCGAGCGCGTCGAGGAGCGAATCGATGTCGTCGCGCGTGAACCCGCCGAAGTAGTCGCCGTCATTGATGTAGCAGGGCGACGGTCCGACCATGATGTGCTCGCGGAAGCGCTCCGGCGCCGCGATCCCGGCGAGCAGCCCGATCATCGCGCTGACCGAGTGTCCGACGAACACCGCCGGCCCGGTCGCGATCTCTCCCAGGATCTCGATCACGTCGCGGGCGTGCCCCTCGAGCGTGTCGTACTTCCCGCGGTCGTACGCGGACAGATCCGAGCCGCCGCAACCGGCGAGGTCGTACAGGATGATGCGGTGACGATCCTCGAACGCGCCGGTGAGCAGGCGCCACATGTTCTGATCACAGCCATAGCCGTGCGCGAAGATCATGTCGACGTCACCCCGGCCGATGACCTTCACATTGTGACGCTTGCGGACGCTCACCAGCGACGCTCCTTGTGTGCCAGGGACTGACATAACAGAGGGATCCGCGCCCCGCCACCCGGCCGGGCGACCGCAGCGGCCGCGGCCGTCGCGGCCGCCGCGCGAGCATGTCGAACACGGTCGATTTCGCCGCGAGGAAAAGACTCGTGGGGTGTCCGGGAGAGCGCACAGCGTCGGGCGACGCTGGACACGACCTCGAGGGAGGTCGTCGCCGACGACCCTCAGTGGCGCGTCCTGAGCAGCTCGCGCTCGGTGGACACGCCTCGCGCGCCCGTCGCGCGGTTGCCGCGGGCGCTCCGCGGCGCCGGGCGGGGGTCGGCCGGGCGCGCGTCCTGCGCGGAGGGGGTGCGCGGCGCGGCCGCGGGGTCGGAGGCCTCCTCGGGCGCAGGGACGGCGGCCCCCACCGCCGCGGCGTCCTCCGATCGCGCGGCTGGGCGTGGGCTCGCCTGGGCGGCGATGCGCGCCTGCGCGGCGCGAACGACGGCGGCGGCGCGCGCGTCGACGCTCGACGCCCGCAGCGCGGCGGGGACCTCGGCCTGCGCCCGCAGCGCGCCGGTCGACAGCACGACGCCGAGCGCCACGACGAGGCCGGCCGCGAGGCCCAGCTTGCCCCGGCGCGCGGGCTCGGCTCGCGCCGGCGCGCCCGACGGGCCGACCGCGGCCTTGTAGGCGGCGACCATGGCCTCGATCGAGGGGAATCGCTCCGTCGGATCGAGGGCGAAGGCGCGCTCGAACCAGGCCGAGAGCACTGGCAGCGCCTCCGGGTACAGCGCCGGCTGCGGCGATTGCGCCCGGGCCAGGATCGAGGCGATCACGTCGCTCATGGTGTGGCCCGCGAAGGGCAGCCGGCCCGTGAGCGCCTCGTACGAGACGACAGCGAGCGCCCACATGTCCGAGTGCGGGCCGGTGTCCCCATCGCATGTGTGCTCCGGGCTCAGGTACGCCGGCGTCCCCAGCACCACGCCGGCGTCGGTTCGACGGGGGAAGTCGGCTGGCAGCTCCTTCCGGATCCACTTGGCGATGCCGAAGTCCGCGACCCTGGCGCGCACCTCACCGTCGCGCCCCTCCTCCAGCAGCACGTTCGTCGGCTTGATGTCGCGGTGCACGATGCCGAGGCCGTGCGCGACCGAGAGGGCCTCTCCGATCTGGCCGAGGAGCGGGGCGAGCTCCGCCGGGGACATCGGCCCCCGCTCCTGCATGAGCTGCTTCAGGGATCGACCGCGAACATAGCCCATGACGAGGTACGGCCCCACGGCAGGATCGTCGCCGACGTCGCGCACGGCGACGACGTGGTCCGTCTTCTGCGCGAGCTGCGCCGCGACCTGGGCCTCGAACCGGAAGCGCTCCAGCGCGGTGCCCGCCTGGCCCTCGCGCTGGACCGCGAGGAGCTTGAGCGCGACGTCGACCCGCAGCGCCCCGTCGTGCGCTCGCCACACCTCGCCCATGGCGCCGCGTCCGACGAGCCGCACGAGCTTGTACCGCCCCGCGACGAGCTGGTTGCGCCGCGGGTCCTGCGCCGCGTCACCCCGCCCGCCGACAGACGAAGCGGGAGCGGCGTCGCCGGAGCGGTCAGAGCGCGCCGCGACGGCACGCGCGCTGTCCACGCTCTGGAGGTTAGCGTCAGAACGTCCACCCGAAGCCGATGCTTGCCACACGAGCGGTACCCTCCGTGCCGTCGTCGTGGCCAGGCTCATTGACGCGCTGATGCGACAACGCTCCTGGCCCCCGAGACCGGGGCATGTCGGTCAGCGTAGCACCGGGAGAGCGAAGCTGGAATCAGGAAGGATGGAAGTGCCTCGCTCAGGAGTCTCCGGATCCATCACAAGGTGCGCAAGGGTGGTGGATGCGCGCCTGGCGGCGCGCTCGCCCAGGTCAGAACGTGATCGCGATACCGTCCGCCGACCTGTTCGCCCGCCGTGGTGGACGATCTCGATGTTGTTCCCCTCGGGATCGAGCCGGACGCAGCGTCGTGGCCAGGTCGGTACGGGCGCTGGCCGGGAGCGGAGGGCGCGATGCGCGTCGCCGTCTCTTCGCGTCGGCGGCGTCAACGGCCTCGGTGGCGAGGCCCGCGGCGCCTCAGGTGTGCCCGACGCCCAGCAGCTCGACCTGCTCGAACCCCGTCACCGTGAAGAACAGGCGCTGGTAGCTCCCCAGGTAGAGGTGCCACTCGTCCGACACGCCCTTGAGCTTCGTGCAGTCGATGTGCAGCTCCCTGGCGGCGTCGAACGGACCTTTGCTCGGCACGAGGGCGAGCCATTCGTTGAGCTTTCGCTCCTCGGAGCCCATGAGCCCCGATTTCGAGAGCGTCTTCTCGTACTTCTTATCCGAGATAATCGTCCAGGTCACGTCGGCCTCCTGTTCCCCCGGCCTAGTCGTCGTGGGGCCGAAATTATCGTGGCCTCGTCAAAATCTGTCAAGCCGCCCCGCGCCCCGCTCGGATTGCCGCTCGCGCGCTCGAAGAACGATGCGCCCACGTCGCGCCGCAGAGCCGCTGGCCACGGGGCTTCCGGATCGCGCGCGCGAGGAGGCAACACCGGTTGAAGAGGCCCAGGCTCATCCCTGTTCATGAAGAGAAGGGACCCCAGGGGGAGAGAGGGCACATCGGAGAGAACAAAGCAACGCTGTGTACTCTGTGCCTCTGGAATTCGAATTCTTCGCCATCACGAGACAAGAAACGAGCTTCCACGACGCGATGCGTGCTGCGGAGCTTCCGCTGTCGCGGGAAGGCGACGCTGTGTCGGGATTTATCCGCGCGGCGAGGTGGTCGACTTCAATCCACGCCCGAGCGGGCGGCGACGCGCGCACGAGGCGCTCGAGCGCAGGGCACCCATGTGAGAGACTGTCGCCACGTCACGCCCCCCGCAAGGTCCAGGGCGACCGGAAGGAGGAGGTCATGCGTCCTTGTTTTTCGCGGCCTGGTTCGACGATCGTCATCGCGAGCTGCCTCGCCCTGGTGGCGAGCTGCTCTGCGTCCAACGAGGGCACGCCCGGCGACGGGCGACCGGGTGTCGGGGGTGGTCCCAGCAGCGCCGGCAGCGCCGGCAGCGGCGCCACGGGGATCGGGGACGACATCGGCGTGGGCGACGACGGCGCCACGTTCCGTTGCGGTGATGGAGTCCTGACGTCGGACGAAGCCTGCGACGACGGCAACGTCGCGGGCGGGGACGGCTGTCCCGGGGATTGCCTCTCGGTCGAGCTGGGCTGGTCGTGCGCCGTGCCGGGAGCTGCCTGCGTGCGCATCGCCCGCTGCGGGGACGGCGCCGTGGTGTTTCCGGAGCTCTGCGACGACGCCAATACCGACCCGGGCGACGGCTGCTCGCCGACGTGCAAGGTGGAGGTCGGCCACAAATGCGAGGGCAGCCCGAGCGCGTGCACGCCGACGGCCTGCGGCGACGGCGCGCGGGAGGGCGCAGAGAGCTGCGAGGACGGCAACACGCTGCCCTTCGACGGCTGCTCGACGAGCTGCCAGGCCGAGCCCGATTGCTCCGCGGGCTCCTGCGCCTCCCGCTGCGGGGACGGCCTCGTGCTCGCCGAGGAGTGCGACGACGGCAACAACATCGACGGCGACGGCTGCTCGGCGGCGTGCACGGAAGAGCCGGGGTATGACTGCGTCGTGCCGCAGCCCTCGGGATCGATGGCTGTGCCGGCGGTGTACCGCGACTTCCGCGCGGCCCACCCCGACTTCCAGCCGAATGGCCCCGGGCGCAGCGCGCCTGTGTTCGGCATGGTCGCGCCCCGGCTCGACGCCGGGAAGAAGCCGACGTACATGGCGGCCGCGAACAGCCTGGTCACCAGCGCGCAGAGCTTCGCCGACTGGTACCGTGACGTGCCCGGCACCAACAGCACCACGGTCACCACCCTGACGCTGTGGGACACGGGCGACGGCCGCTTCGTGAACCGGTGGGGCGCGGACGGCGAGCAGTGGTCCCTGCTGTCCCCGGAGAGCGCGCATTATTGCGGCAACGTGGGCAACGAGGAGGACGGGGAGCCGTGCACCTCGACGACCGAGAACACCGCCTCCTGCGGCGACATCCACAGCCCCGAGTTCCGCGGCTGCGAGGAGCGCGGCGGGGTCTACTGGGCGAGATACCTGGAGGCCGCCTACGACGGGAACCCGCTGTTCTTCCCTGTCGACGGCGATTCGTTCACGCCGGCGGCCGAGCGCGTCCCTGCCGACATCTTCCCGAGCTACGGGGATGGGAGCTGGTTGAAGGAGGAGGGCACTCCGGATCACAACTTCCACTTCACGAGCGAGATCCGCTACTGGTTCCAGTACACGGCGGGCGAGGAGTACGTGCTCGACTTCACGGGCGACGACGACGTGTGGGTGTTCATCAACGATCGCCTCGCTGTCGACGTCGGCGGCATCCACAGCGCCGTGACCGGGCACCTCGTCATCAACGCCTCGGGGGCAGGCAGGGTGACCTACGCCGCGGAAGGCGACGAGGTCATCCCGGCGCGGAACGTCGACCTCGGCCTCGTGGACGGCAGCGTCTACCAGATCGCCGTGTTCCACGCCGAGCGCCAGACCGCCGCCTCGACGTTCAAGCTCACGCTGCAGGGGTTCGCGACCGCGCGCAGCGAGTGCGCGCCGATCTGCGGCGACGGCATCGTCGGCCTGGGCGAGCAGTGCGACGACGGCGTGAACGACGGCGGCTACGGCGAGTGCGGAGCGGACTGCCGGCTCGGCGAGTTCTGCGGCGATGGCGTCGTGCAGGCCGTGGAGGAGTGCGACGACGGCAACAACCTCGACGGGGACGACTGCGGCAGCGGCTGCCGCAACCTGATCCCGCGCTGAGCCGGCCTGGCGTCGCCCGCGGCTGAGAGGCTCAACCGTGAGAGGTCAATGGAGGTCGGGGGTCTGTGCCCGCGTTCCCCTTCGGGCGCCAGGCGACCTGACCGGTCCTACGCCTCCACCAAGGAAGGCGGGCGATTCTGGAGTCAGGCGTTCTTGATGAGCACGTTGATGCAGGGAACCCGCGGGTCAGCCTCGCGCGTGCTCGCCATGCTCGATCTGCGAGCCGTCACGAGGGCCTGGGCTGGTGCACCGCCGCTCCAGAATCGAACTCCGGGAACGCTGTACCAGCACTATGCCACGTACCGCGTGGCCCTCATCATCGCAGCAGCAGCAGCACGAGCAGCACGATCGCCACGGCGACGACCGCCACCGCACCGATCCAAAGGACGGTGCGCGCCGTGCGGCGCGCCATCTTGCGGAGCATGTGCCTGGTGTATGGCGAGAGCTCGTCCGATGTCTTCTGCGTCACGGTGACGCACATCTGCACGAGGTGGTGGAGCATCTCCCGCGGCCCCGACGCGAGCCTCAGAAGGTGGCGGTGCTGGTGGCTAACCTCCAGCGGATTGCCGATCTCCGTCCAGCACCGCAACGCCGCCGTGTAGTGGGCCCGCGCCGCCGCGTGCTCGCCCACCCTCCGCGCAATCATGCCGAGTACGTGGTGCGATCGCGCCTGCCCCGGGAGGTGGTCCGCCGGACTGTAGAGCAGCAGCGCGGCGCCGGCGTCTTCCCTCGCGAGCTCGAGGCGCCTCTGCGCGAATCTCGTCTCTGCGAGCTTTACCAGGCAGTTGGCCACCCCGAGAAGCCAGCCCGATTGCCTGAGAAGACGGAGCGCTTCCATATATGCCTCCTCCGCCTTGGCGAGCTGTGCCTTCCCCTTGGCCGCGTTTCCGATCCGCTGGAAGCATTCTGCCTGTCCCAGCACATCTCCACTCTTCTTGGCCTTCTCGAGCTGGCTGGTCACCTGCTCGTCGTCGGGGTCGTCCTCGTCCACCTCGCGGAGCAGGTAGCCGACCTGAGGGGGATGACCCTTGCGGTCGACCCGCGCGAACAGCGCCCGCGCCTCCTGGTACTGGCTCATCGCCGTCTTGAAGCGCGCCTGGAGCACTGCAATGTTTCCGAGCTCGATCAGGCAGTTGCCCTCCCACATCCCCTCGTTCGTCTGCCGGGCGAGAGCGGCCCCTACCCGGAAAAGTTTGCCCGCCTCCTCGAGCTGGCTCGACAGGCGGTGCTGGTACGCCAGCGCGATCGTGCAGGCGGCCTCGCGACGCTGGTCGCCGAGCGCGTTTGCGGCCTTGCGCGCCGCCTCGAGCGGGGATGGGGACGTGCGGCCCGAGAACTGCGCGAACTGCGACAGCCGGATGGCCGCGTCGATCGCTGCAAGGCGCATCGGGCGTGGCCGTGTTCCCGAGAGCGAGCTGCGTATAGCCATGTCAACATTGGCCATCTCGTGCAGCAGCCTCGCCACCGCCTTCTCCCCCAGGGCACTGCCCACCTGACTCCCGGACCGCTGCGCGAGAGTGCGGTAGTGCCTGATCGCATTCTCGAGGCCTTCGGCGTCGACTGGGTGCTCGTCACGCACGTATTCGCGAACCGGCGCGAGCATCAGCACCCGACCTCCCTCGAAGCGCGTCAGTCCCACCTGGCCGAGCACCTGCGCCGCCCGCCGGCCCTTCCGCGGCAAGAACGCGTCGAGGTCCTCCTCGGCGATCCCGTCCGGCAGCGCCGCGAGCAGGCGCAGGAGACGGCGCGCCTTGGTGGTCATGCGGGGAGAGCGGATCGACAGCTCCAGCGACACTCCCCAATGCGTGAGCTTGTGCTTACGCCCAGGGCGCGCGAGCAACGCCGTTCGCTGCTCCTGCCACATCGCGCTCACCGTCGCGACGGACGCGCCTTCCGTGAGGTGTCCGAGCAGTGCGATCGCGAGCGGCACGCCTTCCTGCGCAGCGAGCAGATCGGCGAGAAGCTCCGAGTTCCGGTGCTCCTCGCCCGCGATGCTGCAGAACAGGTCCACCGCGGGCGCATCGGCCAGCGGCTTCACGCGGATCGCGTCCCGCCACGCGACGCCTCCGGGGCGCTCCGCTCCGCGGATCGAGGCCACGAGCGCCAAGCCGGAGATGGATGCGAGCTTCCCGAGCAGGGTCTCCATCCGCTCGCGGTCGTGCTCCCAGGGGCTCTCGGCGTCGTCGAGCACGAGCAGCGCAGGGGCGGATCGCAGCGCATCGTGGATCCCCCTCCACAGGTCGGGCCCCAGCGAGACGGCCAGCGCGTCCGCGATCGCGCTCAGCGCGGCATCCGCGCTCAACGCGGCGTCGAGGCGCGCGAGGTAACGGCGCTCGCCATACCGTGCGACGACCCGGCCGTCGTGCAGCGCGGCTCGCGCGAGGGTGCTCTTGCCAATGCCAGCGGGCCCGAGGATCGCTATCGGGGCCACCCGCGGCTGGGACAGCTCGAGCACGACCTCCGACAGGAGTTCATCACGCCCCACGCAACGCCCGACGACAGGCAGGGTGCGGGACTCGCTCGCCGAGGGGGGGCGCTCGCTCGCCGGGCCGGCGCTCACCGGCGAGCGCGTCAGGGGGAGGGCGTACCGCCAGCCGATGGCGGCGCGGCGTCGCCATGGCGTTCGCACTCCGCGGAGGAGCGCGGCTCGATGGGGCGCGACCTCACGAAAGCGAGCGCGAACGCCGCGGCGGTGTGGCAAGCGTACGCCGTCCACTCCCCCTCGCGCTTGAAGCCGACCACATCGCTCAGCCCGCGGATCGCGACGACGGGAACCTCGGGTCTCCACGACTTCGCCGCCCTGTAGACGCCCGCGGATTCCATCTCGAACGCCTGGATCTTGCGCGCGACCTTGAGCCACTGTTTCGGCCGGTGGATGTCCTTGATCAGCGTGTCACTGGCCGCGATGTGCCCGACCTTCGCAACGGGGTGCGGACGCCGGCCCTCCGTGAGCGGGCTTAGCGCGGCAATCACCTTCTTGTTCCAGGCCACGTCACCGAGGAGCCGGTCGGACTCGATCTTGACCGATGGACGCGGTCGGCCTATCGACGCTTCATCGTGCCATGAGCCGAGCTGATCACGGATGGCAGGCAGATTGGCCACCTTTGCCCCGGCCGCCGGGTGGATGGTGCCGCCCGCGATCGAGAACTCCTCGTTTCGGCCGCGCGAGATGGCTGACACTGTCAGGTCGTAGATCCGCGACGACACCACGACGTCGCCCAGCGCGCACTCCTCGTCGGGCACCGCGCCGCCGATGCCGACGACCAAGAGCCACTGCGGGGCGAGGTCGCGAAGCATGTCGCTCGCCGTGGCCTGGGCTTCGATGTTTCCCGGGTCGAGGCATCGAGTCGTTGCGATGAGGTAGCGCTCCGCGCTACCGGGGATCCCCACCTCGCCAAGGTTGTACTCGCGGTGCCCTTGCTCGGAGGAGATCGTGAATTCTGCTGGAAACCGCTGGAGCACGGCTTCCATCTCATCCTCGCGGATGGTCAGGATGCCGAAATCGATCTTCCCTCGAAGGTCATGGCAGCGCGTCGTTCGTTCGACCATCGTCCTTCAGCGTAGCATGCGACAAGCCGGGGCCGATAGGGGTGGGACTCAAGGACCTACGGCCCCTACGCTCCCGACGGTCGGTACCCCTCCTGCAGAGGCTGCTGCAGCAGCAGCCTCGGCTCTTACGGCGGCGGGGCACGGCAAGGGCGGCGCCGGCTGTCGCAGCCGACGGATGGCCCCATGGGCCGTCGCTGGAGCATGATCTCCCGCGCGCACAACACCCGACGGAGCAACGCCGCCGCCGACCGAGCGACTCGATCGGCGCGAGGGTCCAAGGGAAGTCCGTCATCAGCAGCTCGAGCAGGTCCCGTCAGGGGACCGCCGTGGCGTGCTCAGGGGAGGCGTGCGGCTTGGACATGGGCCCCGCACCGAAGCTCGGCTGCTCTGATGGGCCCGCTATGCATGCGGAGGCATGTTGACGAAGCGAAAGCGCTGGCCGTGCAGCGCGCTGAACTGCTCTCTCCTGGCGCCGTGGTGAACGTTGCGGCTGTGCCAGATAATGTAGACATCGCACGTGGAATAGCGCTCCGCCAACTTGTCCATCACCGCGAGTAGATCGCTCCTTCCCTGGGTGGATGGATTCAGAGCCGCACGTGTTCGTGGGTGAACCGGTAAAACCGCGTCGTCAACCGTGACGGAGCGCGGGCGTGCTCGCCACGCTCGAGCTGCGACCCGCCACGAGGGCTTGGGTTGGTGCACCGCCGATCCAGGAACGGACTTCGCGAACGCTGTACCAGCCCACGGACGCCGAAGGCGTGCGCGGGTCCGGACGCGACAGGCGGTCTTGGCGCTGGATGGCCGGCCTTGCCCACCGAATCGGCGACCCTCCTTTGGCCCGGGCGCTCCGGTGCCGCGCGAGGTCAGCCCGGGCCGCGCAGCGCCTCGACGAGCGCCTCGACGAGCGCGCGCACCTGGAGCGACGGCGCCCGCTCGCCGAGCAGCTCGAGCACGTCCTCGTCGTCCTCGCCGCACGAGAGCTGAACGGCCGCGACCACGGCCCCATCGCGCTCGACCGCCAGGTCGAAGATCCCCTCCTCGTCGCTGACCGGCGCGCCGAGCAGCGCCGACAGCCGGCGGCCCAGGAGCTCCGCCAGCGGCTCGTCCCCGTCGAGGCCCGCCTCGTCGGGCTCGATCCTGGCCTGGACCGGACGCGCCGGCCCGCCGCTCACCTCGGCCCCCTCGCGGTCGAGCCGGAAACGAAAGCCACCTGCCTCGAAGAACCCCGTCGTCACGCGCGCCATCAAGGCACGCCGCGCGCGCCCGGGCAAGCAGGTCCGACCGCGAGGCCCCGATCCGGGACGACGCCAGGCGGACAAGGCCCGGCGGATGCGCCGGGCCTCAGAGCACGCTCACGAGCGGCCCGGCGTCGCCGTCGATCCATTGCTCGGAGATCACGAAGCTGGTCGAGAACCCGACCTGACCGCGGTATTCGAAGCTCTCCGATCCGATCTCGATCACCCGCCGATCCCCGAGCCGGACGGGGAACACCACGGAGACGCCCGTCGCGAGCCCGTCGCTCGCTTTCTGGTCCAGCCCGAACCACGCCTCGCCAGCGCTCGCCCCGAGCGTCCTCACCATGGCCAGCGAGGGCGCCGTGCAGTCGATGCGCAGCCACTCGCGCCGCATCCGCGCCTTGCACGCGGCGCCGCTCCTGTCCCTCGCGAGCCGCACCGGCTCGGCGGCGTCCCACTCCGCCGCCGCGGGGCGCGGCGTCCGCTCGGACGCAGGCGGCGCCTCCTCCAGCGCGCGCACCTTGGGCGCCTCCTTGCCGCCTCCGCCGTCCGGGGGCGCTTCCCCCGTCTCTACCCGAGACTCGACGGCGGCGCCGTCCGGCTCGACGGACTGGGCGCTCGGCGGCTCCGCGGCTTGCGCCGGGGCGAGCGCGCCGAGCAGGACTGTACCGATCCACGAGAGCTTCTTCATAACGTCCTCAGGAAGGCGACGAGCGCCGCCTTGTCTTTCCTCGACATGTGGCTGGTGCGGCCCATGCGATCCTCGTTCTTCTCGACGAGCTCTTCGAGCGTCCTCGCGGAGCCATCGTGGTAATAGGGCGCAGTCCCCGCGACGAAGCGCAGGGAGGGTGTCTTGTAGACGGTGCCCTTCTTCTCCCGGTAAAACCCGGGCCTCTCGCCGAGGCCCGGCATCGGGTAACCCGTCCGATCGGTGTACTCGGTCTCGGGCACATGGCAGCGGGAGCACTGCGCCGCCTCGCTCGTGAAGAGCGCGAAGCCGTGCTTCTCCTCCGGCGTGAGCGGCCGGGTCTCCCTGGGCGGAGGCACGAGCCCGTCGCGCAGGAAGCTGGCGAGGTGGCTCGCGCGCAGCGCGAGCTCGGCGTCCGCGCCGCCGCCCATCCCCCATCGGTGAAGGCCGAAGCCCTCCCGGATGCGCGCGGCCAGGCTCTCGCTCTGCGCGTTCCAGCCATAAGGTCCCTCGGCCGACACGCGCCCTGCGAGCATGGGAGTCTGGCGCGCCACGCCGCCCGCGAGCCCTTCCATGGGCCGGTTGTCGGCCGATCCGAAGAAGTTGGCGAAGTCGTCGCCGCTGACCTCGTGCCACACGTGGCCGTCGTCGCGCCCGTCGGGGTGGCACCCGGCGCACCCGAGCCCGCCGCTCGTGGTCCAGTCGGTCGCGTTGTAGAAGAGCTTCCGGCCGATGGCGGCCTGCTCGGAGAGCGGAGGCTCGGCCAGCCGGATGAACGGCACGGGCCCCGGCTCGTGGGGGACCTCCGGATCGTGCGCGTCGAGGCGGACGATGGCGAGGGTGTCTGTCGAGCGGCAGTACACCCAGGCCTGGGATTCATCCCTGGAGAGGGCGACGCCGCTCGGCGCGCCGCACAGGGTCGCCGCGCCGACCCGTCGCGACAGGAACTCCAGGGACCCGGGCGTCGCCTTGTCGAACGCCGGCGCGCTGCCGAGCGGGTACGTGCGGAGGGGCCGGAGCGTCGGCTCGACCGAGAGCGCGTCGAGCTCCACGAGCGCGTCGGTGCCCTCGCTGGCGACGAGCAGCGTGCGGGTGCTCGCGCGGACCACGAGGGCGCGCGGCTGGACGAACGGGGCGAGCTCGGTCCTCGGGGCTTCGAGCTCCGGGTCACCCAGGATGTCGATGTCGAAGGCCGGCGCCGTCCGGATCGGGGCGCCCTCGCGGCGGCGCGGCGCGAGGGGCTCGTCGTTGCCGGTCTGCAGGACGTCGACCGTGGCGGCGCCGAACCACGCCAGATCGCCGAGCGCGCCGAGCGCGTGGCGCGCCACGAACAGGCGGCGGCCGTCCGGGGAGAGCGCGGCCGCGTAGCCGAGCGAGGCGGCGCGCGGCGCGTCCGGCGGGGCGCGGTAGGGCGACGCGGGGAGCGCGACAGGCCGCGCCTGGGGTGGAGAGCGCAGGTCGATCCGGGTGAGCGCCGCCGACGTGAGGTGGGTGATGTACGCGGCCGCGCCGTCCTCGCGGATCACGATGCCGCGGGGCTCGCGCGGGACGTCGATCGACCATGACCTCGTGGTGGTGGCCAGATCCACCGCGGAGACCTTGCCGGTCCACGCGCTGGTGACGAGGGCGGTGCGCTCGTCCGGCGTGATCGCCAGCCCCCACGCGTCGGCCGGCAGCGGCACGCGCGCGACCTCGACGAGGCCCGCTGTCGGATCGGGCCGCAGGACGAGCAGCAGCCCGGGATCTCGGATCGTGACGAGCACGCGGCCGTCGAGCGCGAGGACCTGCGCGGGGCGCCCGGGGACCGCGACGGCGATCGGCGGCGTGCTGACGTCGATCGGCAGCGGGATGCGCCGGACGACGGCGTGGTCCTCATCGGCCAGGTACAGCGCGTCGTTTTGCGGGGCGCGCGCGAGGGCGCCGCCGGTCCGCACGACAGCGCGGAGCTTCGGGGACGGCGGTGATGGGGACGGCGGTGGTGGAGGAGACGGCGGCGGGGTGGCCGTCTCCTCGGCTCCGGCATTCCGCTGGTCCGGCGCGGGTTGCCTGGAGGGGCTGGAGCAGGCCGCGGAGAGGACCGCGGCCAGAACGAGAGTCGGTGTTCGCGGCTTCATCGGGCGCCCGCAACAACGACGCCGCGAGCCGGAGTTATTCCAGGTTCTGCGGGCTCCGGTTTCCGGGTGTCGGCGCGTCGGCCGGCGCGAGGAGGCCGCCAGCGCTCGATGGACTGACGCGGTTGCGACGCGCGAGGGTGGAGGGAGTGCGGGGTGGCGCGGGGCGGGGTCTTGCTGGCGCGGCGGGCGCGCCTCGCGACGCCGCCACCCGCCATGGCGCCGCCACCTGGCGATGCCGCGCCTCGCCCGGAAATCCCCTGGTTTTGGCCTCCTGATCTCCTGGTACGCGATCTGCCGTGGACGCCGCGCATGGGAGACGCCGACATCACCTTGCGACACCTCGCCCGCAGGCGCCCCGAGGACCTGGTACGCGCCTTCGTCCCCGAGGGCCACCCCGTCGAGGTCCTCGGCTGGGTCGACAGCCAGGTCACGAACATCGAGCGCCGTCTCGACAAGGCCCTTCGCTTACGTGTCGACGGCGAGCCGCGGGTGCTGCACGTCGAGTTCTGCTTCGCGCTCCGCGACGACGTTCCGGATCGCGTCTTCGAGTACCTCGGCTTCCTGTTCGCCGCGCTTCGCCTCGAAGCGCCGGGCGAGCCGGTGCCGCCGATCGAGACCGTCGCGGTGGTCCTGTCGGGTCGCAAACGACGCTTGCCGGCGACAGGGAAGCGCCGCATCGCCTGGCCGGGGCGGCCGTTCAGCGGCGCGCACTTCCGCGTCGACGCCGTCTACCAGCGCACAATCAAGGAGCTGCGGGCGCGCGGCAGCGTGTTCTGGCTGGTGTTTGCGCCGCTCGCACGTGACGCGACCGCGGCGGCGCTGCGGGAGGTCGTCGCGGAGATCCACGCGGGCGCGGCGACTTCCGAGGAGCGGGCCGAGCTGTACACGGCGCTGATGGTGATGGCGGCCATCGATCCCTGGCGGCATAATCTGCTGAAGGAGCTCATCGTCATGGTGGAAGACAAGGAAGAGGGGCTGCTCCGGCGCACGCCGATCATCGGGGAGATGATCATCGAGGCCGAGCAACGGGGAGAGGACCGCGGCAAGCAGAAGGCGATCGTGGAGCTGCTCGGTCGTCTTTTCGCGCGGCGGCTCGGGCGACGCCCGACGCCCGATGAAGAGCGCTCGCTCGTCGAGCGAGCCCGCGCGCTCGGTCCGGGCGAGGTCGAGGACGCCTTGCTCGATCTCGAGGGCGAGGCGCTGGTCCGCTGGCTCGCGGAGCCGATTCGCCCCTCGTGAGCTCACGCGGGCGGCAGCGGGAGGGTGCGGACCTCTCGCGCGAACTCGGCTTCGTCCATCTTCTCCGCAAGGAGCACCTCCTCGGGCCCCCGGGTGCGTGAGCGCTGGCGGGGAACCGCTACACCACGGTGGGCTCCAGCAGCGGCTCGCCGCCCGTCCCGCCCGACTGCGAGCCGCCTCCAGACATCGATCTCGGTTTTCGCGCGCCGTCGAAGCCAGCTCGCGCCAGGCGGCGGTGCACGGCGGCATGTCGGCCAAGGCACGGCGCCCGTGCCGTTCACGCAAGCAGCCGCGGGGGCTCCTCGAGGAGCCCCCGCGCTTCGCGACGCCGCCACCCGCCATGGCGCCGCCACCTGGCGATGCCGCGCCTCGCCCGGAAATCCCCTGGTTTTGGCCTCCTGATCTCCTGGTACGCGATCTGCCGTGGACGCCGCGCATGGGAGACGCCGACATCACCTTGCGACACCTCGCCCGCAGGCGCCCCGAGGACCTGGTACGCGCCTTCGTCCCCGAGGGCCACCCCGTCGAGGTCCTCGGCTGGGTCGACAGCCAGGTCACGAACATCGACATCGAGCGCCGTCTCGACAAGGCCCTTCGCTTACGTGTCGACGGCGAGCCGCGGGTGCTGCACGTCGAGTTCTGCTTCGCGCTCCGCGACGACGTTCCGGATCGCGTCTTCGAGTACCTGGGATTCCTGTTCGCCGCGCTCCGGCTCGAAGCCCCTGGTGTGCCGGTGCCGCCGATCGAGACCGTCGCGGTGGTCCTGTCGGGTCGCAAACGACGCTTGCCTGCGACAGGTAAGCGCCGCATCGCCTGGCCGGGGCGGCCGTTCAGCGGCGCGCATTTCCGCGTCGACGCCGTCTACCAGCGCACTGTCGCCGAGATCCGGGCTCGCGGCAGCGTGCTCTGGCTGGTGTTTGCGCCGCTTGCACGTAACGCGACCGCGGAGGCGCTGCGAGAGGTCGTCGCGGAGATCCACGCCGGGGCGGCGAGCGCCGAGGAGCGGGCCGAGCTGTACACGGCGTTGCTGGTGATGGCGGCCATCGATCCCTGGGGGCATAATCTGCGGAAGGAGCTCATCGTCATGGTGGAGGACAAGGAAGAGGGGCTGCTCCGGCGCACGCCGATCATCGGGGAGATGATCATTGAGGCCGAGCAACGGGGGGAGCTGCGAGGAGAGGAGCGCGGCGAGCAGAAGGCGATCGCCGCGCTGCTCGGTCGTCTCTTCGCGCGGCGGCTCGGGCGACGGCCGACCGCCGACGAAGAGCGCTCGATCGTCGAGCGCGCCCGCGCGCTCGGTCCGGGCGAGGTCGAGGATGCCTTGCTCGATCTCGAGGGCGAGGCGCTGGTCCGCTGGCTCGCGGAGCCGATTCGCCCCTCGTGAGCTCCCGCAGGCGGCAGCGAGCCCGATTGCGTCACCACAAGAGCGCTGGCCCGAGCTCGCCCAGGCGGGCCCTCCTGGCCTCGTCGTCGGGCATCACCCTGCCGAGCGCTGCCCAGAACTCCCGCC
Organism: Sorangium sp. So ce406; assembly: GCF_051474675.1. Classification (NCBI taxonomy): domain Bacteria; kingdom Pseudomonadati; phylum Myxococcota; order Polyangiales; family Polyangiaceae; genus Sorangium; species Sorangium sp. So ce406. Next base: position 7,807,179 of record NZ_CP150340.1, read on the forward strand.
CATGGTGGTCGTGGACCAGGTGCGCGAGCTCGTGGGCGAGCACGTAGTCGACAAGGGCTCAACCACAACCTGTCGAGTTGCCATCGTTCCGTCCTTGGTTGTTCGGACGGTCGAGGAAGTCTGTTCTTGCACGGAACCGGCTCCGTACGCGATCGCACGAACACGCATGGATCTGGAGGGGCATGCCGGCTCGATCGATCCGGCATTGAACGAAGCTGCGGGCGCGCCGGGCGCGTGAGCGCTGGCGGGGAACCGCTACACCACGGTGGGCTCCAGGAGCGGCTCGCCGCCCGGCTCCGCGCTCGCGCCGTCGCCCTCGCCTTCGCCGCCCCCTGCCGTGTTGTTCTTCCCCGCCCCCGGCTTGCGCCCCCCGCCCCGCGCGAACAGCGACGGCGCGATCGCGTCGGCGTCGCCCTCGTTCCAGCGCAGGTACGACGCCGCGCGGCGGCACGCGTCGTAGGCGTTCACGAGCAGCGTGAACGCCCGCGCGCGCCGCTCGGCCGCGTCGCCCGCCTTCGGCGCCGGCAGGCCCGGCTGCTGGCGGGCCCCGAGCGCCACGAGCAGCTCCGGCCCGAGCCGCGAGGCGCGCTCGACGTCCTCCCACTCGACCGTGGTCCTGTTCTTCACGGCGTCCCAGACCTCGCCGAACAACGCCGCGAGGGCCACGAGGTCGTTGGCGGTGTCGAGGTGCCCGTGACCTCTGCGGATCTCGGCCACGCGCTGGGCGTCGACGATCCCCTTGTGGGCCAGCGCTTCCGCGGCGACCAGCAGGTCCTCGCGCAGCGGCGCCGCCTCCTCGAGCAGCCGCTTGAGCGCGTCCTGCCCGCCCGAGGCTGGCAGCGCGAGCAGGTGCGCGTACCAGGCGGCGAGCGCATACGTCTGGAGCTTGTCGAGCTGGCTCAGGGGGTGCCTCGGGAGCTCTTCCACGAACCGCGGGCGCAGCGCCTGGAGGTGTGGGACGGCCCCGATGGCCACGGAGACGGCGCGGGGGACATCGACGTTGATCGGCACCACCTCGCGGACGTCGTCGAGCTCGGGCTCGACGAGCGCAAACGCCTTGGCCGCCTCGCTCGGCGCGCCAGGCTTGGCCGGGGAAGACTTCTTCGTGTTCGGCTTGGATCTCGGCATCGGCTTCTCCCTCGCAATGTGAGCGGGCCCCGTCGGTGCAGTGATGAAGAACGGAGACGGGGGAACTCGCGGTCGCCCTCGGGCGACGGCGCCGCGAGAAGTCAACAGCCATGCCAGCACGGCGAGGCGCGCTGTCGATGCTCGGCGGATCAGGCCGGAACGGCGCGGCGCCGCCGGGAAGCTCGCGCGCGGGGAGGGCCGTGGTGCGCGGCGCGCCTTGCGCCGGTCCGCAAGCGGTTGCGCGCAACGGGTTGCGGCCGCACGGAACCGCGCGCGCTCCCCCGGAGGCAGCCGGGAGGAGGCGGTCGAATCGCCCGGAGAGGTGCGATCGGGGTCGTGGATGACCGGTTGAACCGCCCCCCGAGCATCGTTCTCGGTCGTGATGGGCCGGTTGAACCGCTCCCCGGGCATCGTTCTCGGCCGTGGAGGGCCGGTTGAACCGCCCCCGGGCATCGTTCTCGGCCGTGGAGGGCCGGTTGAACCGCCCCCGGAGCATCGTTCTCGGTCGTGATGGGCCGGTTGAACCGCCCCCCGAGCATCGTTCTCGGTCCTCGCGGGCGATCCAACCGCCTCCCGCTCCGGATGCGTCGCCGCGCCGGCCCAGATTGGCGTTGCCGCGCCCCGATCCAGGTTGCGCGGCGACCCGACCCAGCCTGAGGTCACCGCGAGCTGTACGCGGCGACCCGACCCATCTCGAGGTCGCCGCGAGCTGCGCGACCGGGAAAGGACTTCCGGCGCCTCGACGGGTCGTCCTGGGCCAGGCGGGCCCGGCTCGTGACCCGGCCGAGCTTGCGGTAAGATGGCTGCATCATGAGCGACGCCGAGAATGTCCTGGTCGCGGCGCTGCGCCTGTCCGCCAAGGAGCGAGCCGCCGTCGCGGCCGCGCTGATCCAGAGCCTCGACGAGCCCGAGCAGACGACCGACGATGTCGAGGCGGCGTGGGACGAGGAGATCCAGCAACGTCTCGCCGACGTCGACGCCGGGGTCGTCACACCGGTCCCTTGGCCGGAAGCCCGGCGCCGCATCCTGGCGGCCGCGAAGGGCCGTCGTGAAGCTCCTTGAGCTCCTGCCGGCGCGCGCGCGGAACGAGAAGCAGATGAAGTAATCTTTGGAGGGAGCTCGTCGTCATGGTGGAGGACAAGGAAGAGGGGCTGCTCCGGCGCACGCCGATCATCGGGGAGATGATCATCGAGGCCGAGCAACGGGGAGAGCAGCGAGGAGAGGAGCGCGGCGAGCAGCGCTTCTGCTAGCTCCTGCGCCCGGTCCAGGCGCAGCTCGTCTCGCGCATGTGCTACTCTGCCTGCGCAACCAAGGCCGTGACGGTGGCCCCTTCAGCCTCCACGCCGGCTGCCCCGGTCCATCCCTTGCTTTCTACGGACGACACGATGCCTGACGACACTCCCCCCGTTTCCCTGCGCGAGATCACGCGCGACACCCTCGACGCCATCCTCGAGCTCTCCGTGGCCGAGAACCAGAAGCGCTATGTCGCGACCAACGCGGTCTCGCTCGCCCAGGCGCATTTCGCGCCGGAGGCCTGGTACCGCGCCATCTACTGCGGTGACGAGCCCGCGGGCTTCGTCATGCTGGAAGACCACTCGCTGGATTCCCCGCCGCCGGAGAAGCCCGAGATCGCCGTGTGGCGCTTCATGATCGACAAGCGCTTCCAGCGGCGAGGCGTCGGCCGGGCGGCGATGCTGCAGGTCATCGAGTACGTGCGGCGCAAGGGGGGTTTCTCGTCGCTGCTGCTGTCCTACGTGCCGGGCCCCGACAGCCCCGAGGGGTTCTACCGCAGCCTGGGCTTCCGCCCCAACGGCCAGATGAGTGGGGAAGAGGTGGTGATGGAGCTGCCGCTCACCGACGTACCGTCCCAGTAGCGCGCCGCCGCGCCGGTCGCGCCGGAGCCGCGAGAGGTCGGCCACGGCCACGTTGGTCGTGACCGGCCGCGCGGCGGCACGGCCGCGGTGAAGGCGATGAGCGGCGGTCGGCCCAGGAAGGATCTGGCGAAGGATGTCCTGCCCCGGAAGCATCCAGGCAAGGGTGACCCGGACGCGCGAGCACTCCCTCCAGAAAAAGCCGCTCAGGACGTCGGCCAGAGCGCCGATGATGTGAACCCCTCGATGGTGTCGCGCCCTTCGCCCCCGCGCCTCGCGGCGCCGTGCTCTGCTCCGGTGCTCGCGCCGCCGCCTCTCCGCTGCGCGGCGGCCGGCTTCCTCCGGACATCCACGGCAGCCGCCGCGCTGCTCGCGCTCGCAATCGCGCCGGGCCGCGCCTTCGCCGCGCCCGACCCACCGCCGCCCGGCGCACCGCCGGCCCGCGAGGCCACCTCGGCAGCGCCGTCCCGCGACGCGCCCTCGCCGGAGCCGCCCCGCGACGCGCCCTCGGCGGCGCCGTCCCGCGACGCGCCCTCGGCGGCGCCGTCCCGCGACGCGCCGTCGGCGGCCGGGCTCGTCCCGCCGACCCCGCTCACGCCGCTCGCCGCCGGCTACCCTGACGGGGCGCACGGCGACGCCACGGTCCGCCTCGTGCTCACCGTGAACGCGGACGGGACCGTTCGTTCCGCGGTCCCCGAGGAAGGGCCGGAGCCGTTCGCGTCGGCCGCCGTCGCCGCCGCAACGTCGTTCCGCTTCGCGCCGGCCACCCGGGACGGCGCGCCGGTCGCCGCCAGGATCCGCGTCGAGGTCCGTTTCACCGAGGCCGCGCCGCCCGCGCCCCCGGCGCCGCCCAGCGCCGCGCCGCCCGCCCCTGCCGCGCCCGGCCCCGCCCCCGCGCCCTCGGCCGCCGCCGCGCCCCCGGCCTCCGGCCCGCCCCCGGGCCCGCCGCAACCGCTCGAGGTCACCGTGCGCGGCGAGCTTCCGGCCCCCGGCGTCTCCACCCTGAGCCGCGGCGAGGTAAGGCTCGTCCCCGGCGCGTTCGGCGACCCCTACCGCGCCATCGAGATGCTCCCCGGGGTGACCCCGATCGTCTCGGGGCTGCCTTTCTTCTACGTCCGCGGCTCGCCGCCGGGCAACGTCGGTTACTACCTCGACGGCATCCGCGTCCCCTACCTCTATCACCTCGGGCTCGGCCCCTCGGTGATCCACCCCGGCATCGTGGACCGCGTCGACCTCTACCCCGGCGGCTACCCGGCGCGCCACGGGCGGTACGCCGGCGGGATCGTCGCCGGCGAGACGACACCGCCGCTCCCGGACTGGCACGGTGAGGGCTCGCTCCGGCTCCTCGACGTGGGCGGTCTCGTCGAGGGCCCCTTCGCCGGCGGCCGCGGGGTCGCGCTCGTCGGAGGCCGCTACTCCTACACGGCGCTGCTCTTCTCGCTCGCCGCGCCCGGCGTGGCGCTCGACTACTGGGACTACCAGGCCCGGATCTCCTACGAGCTCGTCCCGGGAGGCCGGTTGAGCCTCTTCGCCTTCGGCGCCCGCGACTACCTCGCAGACGAGGAACAGGGCAAGAGGACGACCCTCTTCGACACCACGTTTCACCGGATCGATCTCCGGTACGACCACGCCTACGGCGCGGGCAGCGCGCTGCGCGGCGCGCTGACGCTCGGCCACGACGAGACGGGCATCGGAGACGACCAGAGCGCCCTGACCCGGAGCCTCGGCGCGCGCCTCACGCTCGACCATCGCCTGCGCGACGAGACGCCGATCCGCGCCGGCATCGACGCCGTGCTCGACGGCAACTCGTTCGATCTCGGGATCGACGCCGAACCTCCCCCCGGCGGCGTCGACGACGACGACCCCTTCAACGATCTCTTCTCGACCCGCTACGACGTCACCGTGGGCGGCTACATCGAGTCCGACATCGCGGTCACGCCGCGCCTGCGCGTCACCCCCGGGCTCCGGCTCGAGCTCTACCATTCGGACAGCGAGGTCGCGCTCGCCGCCGACCCGCGCCTCTCGGCGCGGCTCACCGTGGCGCCCGGCGTGACGTTCGTGCAGGCGCACGGCCTCGCCTCCCAGATGCCGAGCTTCATCGTCCCGGTCCCCGGCTTCCGCCCGAGCCTCGGCGACGGACTCCAGCGGAGCTTCCAGTCGAGCGCCGGCGTCGAGCTCGAGCTGCCGGAGGACATCACCGCGTCGGCCACGGTGTTCCACAACGCGTTCTTCGACATGACCGACGCGCTCGGCGTCGGAGGCATCGACGGGGACGAGGGCGCCCTCGGCCGCGCGCTCGGCGCCGCGACTGGCCTGGAGCTGTCGGCCCGCCGGCGGCTCACCCGGCGCATCGGTGGATTCGCGTCGTACACGCTGTCCCGCTCCACGCGGAGCTTCGGCCGGACCACGCAGGTCACCTCGGTCGACCGGACCCACGTGGCGAACCTCGCGCTGACCTACGATCTCGGCCGCGGGTACAGGGCCGGCGGGCGCGCCGTCTTCTACTCCGGGCTCCCCCAGAAGGCCGGCGGCTCCATCCCCCCGCCCGGCAGCGGCGTCCCCGGCGGCCCGGAGCCCGCCGCCGGCGGCCAGGCGCGCTGGGAGCGGCTGCCGCCGTTCCTGCGCCTCGATGTCCGCCTGGAGAAGCGCTGGTCCGTCGGGAAGACCGGCTGGCTGTCGCTCGTCCTCGACGTGCTCAACACCACGCTGTCGAAGGAGTACATCCCCGCGATCTGCGACGCGTTCTCGCCGTGCGAGCCCGAGGAGATCGGGCCTGTGACCGTCCCGATCCTCGGGCTGGAAGGCGGGTTCTGACGCCTCGGGCCCGCGGACCAGAACGTCAACGACGTGTGCCCCACGACAAGCTCGGGAAGTTCGACCACGACGGCAAGCGCAGGCTGCTCGCCGAGCGCGGGCGCGCGCTCGCGCCCGCTGGACGCCGCGCCGGCGTTCGTGGAACCATCGTCCCCGTGCCTCTCGCGCCAGCGTCGCCTTGTCGCGAGGGAGTCTCACCCCACCGGAAGGAACGCTCCCATGCACCTGAGCCGAGCCTCGATTCACGCTCTGGCGGTCGCGCTCGCTGTCTCCGCGGTCGCGGCCTGCGGCGATGACGGAGAGGGCCCCGGCCCCGCGGACGACCCGGACACGGGCCCCGCGCCCTCCGACTACACAGCGCTCCCCGAGCCCCTGGCCGCGTTCGCGGCGCGCGTGCTCGACGATCACCTCTACATCCACGGCGGTCACATCGGCGAGGCGCACGACTCCTCGGTGGAGAGCCTGATACCCAACCTGCGCCGGCTCGACCTCTCGAAGCCCGACGCGGCGTGGGAGGAGGTCGCGGGACCGGACGTCCCCGTGCAGCAGAGCGCGCTCTTCACCCATGAAGGCAAGCTGTACCGGCTCGGCGGCATGACCTCGAGGAGCCACCGCGGCGAGGAGCTCGACCTCCTCACGCTCGACGACTTCGCTGTCTACGACGCCGAGGCGGACGCGTGGACCGCGCTGCCGCCGATGCCGGACTCGCGCTCGTCGCTCGACGTCCAGATCGTCGGCAGCACCCTCTACGTCACCGGCGGCTGGAAGATCGACGGCGGGACGGAGACCGAGACGTATTACGAGACGTTCCTCAGCATCGATCTCGCGGCGGACAAGCTCGCGTGGGAGGAGCACCCGCAGCCGTTCAAGGTGCGTGACCACTGCGGCGGCGTGGTGGACGGCAAGCTCTATGTCCTTGGCGGGATGCTGAGCGGCGTGTTCCCGAAAGAGGCTCAGATCTACGACCCCGCGACGGAGACCTGGTCCGAGGGGCCGGCCCTGCCGACGCAGTCGCCCGTCGCCGGCTTCGGCTGCGCGGCCGTGAGCCTGAACGACACCCTCTACTTCACGGCGGCCGAGGGCGTCGTCTACCGGCTGAACGACGCCCGTGACGGCTGGGAGCAGGTCGCGACGCTGAAGACGCCGCGCATCCTCCATCGCCTCGTCGACAGGAACGCCAACGAGCTCATCGCGCTCGGCGGAGGCGTCGGCGAGGCGAACGAGGGCACCAGCTCGGTGGAATCCATCCCGCTCGAGTGAGCTCGGCGCCTCCTGGTCGCCCGCGCGTGGGGCCGACTCCCGATCTCGCGCGCGGCCCCGCGCTCGTCGACCCGCTGGGGCTGATGGCGTACGCCACGATCTCGAACATCCCCGGTCAGGACAAGAAGAAGAAGCACGGGGCCTTCTCGGACGGCTTGCGCCACGCGGGCATGGCGGACAAGGAGGAGACCGATCCGGCCATCCAGGACGCCTTGAACAAGGCCCATGAGAAGTTCGAGAACCGGGACGACAAGAAGGATCCTACTGGCAAGTGCGCCGAGTTCGAGGCGTTCAGCAAGCAGGCCAAGGAGATCCGGGGCGATTTATCGAAGCAGCCCGGGTGGAACGAGAACTGAAAGAAGAGGCAGTGACCGGCCCTGGTGAACCATGCATCTGCGGCGGAGCACGACAGCGGGAGGCGCTCTCCGCGTGGCGCCTCGCGGACGAGGCGTTCGAGCAGGCGGACGCCGGGGCTGCGCGGGCCGCGGCGATGGTGCGGCAGCTCCGGGCGCGGGAGCTCCTGGAGCGGTGGTCCTGGGCCGAGCGCCGGCTCCCGGACGCGCTGCGCAGGTGGGCGCTCGCCGAGGGGCTGTGGAGCTGGGAGGAGGCGGTCGAGCGGCTCGGGCGCCTGGACTTCGTGGCGCGCCGCCGGTTCATCCGGTCCAACCTGGCGCTGTTCCCCGACGCCTCGCTCCCCGCGCTGCTCGACCTGGTGCGCGAGCCTCAGCGCGGCGACGGCTCGATCTGGTCCTCCGACGAATCGACGCTGTCGGCGATCGCGCTCCGGCTGGACCGCGCCCGACGCCACGAATCCGCGCTCGCCGCGGCCGCGGCGGGGGTCCCCGATCGCGCAGGTGAGGCGGGCTCACCCGCCCGGGGGACCGCCTCGGCGGCGCCCTCGACCGCGGTCGAGCCGGCGGGGGCGCGGCTCGGCGCGCTGCTGTTCGGCGCGCAGGGCGCGGCGCGGCTCTCGACGGACAAGGGGTTCGCGGCGGTGCTCGATTTCGCCGAGCACCACGCCACGGGCGGCGAGCTCGCGCTCGTGCTGGAGTACGCGCGCACGCTGGAAGGCGAGCGCCGCGCGGCACTCTGCGGCGCGCTCCTCCGCAGCGGGGAGCCGCTCTGGGGCGTCCCCGGGTTCGCGGAGCTCTTCTCCCCGGAGCAGCGGCAGGCGCACCTCCGCGCGGAGATCGCCGCGCACGAGCGGCCGGTGGAGGTGCCGATCCACGACACGCTGAGGATCGCCGCGACGCTCGTCGAGGGCGAGGCGCGCCGGGAGGTGCTGTCGCTCTTCGTCGACGAGGTGCGCGCGCTCGGCGCACGCGGGCGGCTCGAGGGCCTCTGCGCTGCCGCCGCGCTGGCCGACGGCGCGCTGCGCCCGGCGCTCCTCGACGAGGCGCTCGCCTGGATGGAGGCGGGCGAGGGGCTCGACGAGGACGACCGGGTGGAGGGGATCGCCGCCGCGCTGCCGATGCTGCCGACGGCGCGCGCGGCGCCGCTCGCGGAGCGGGTGCTCGACGCGATCGCGGCGGGGCAGGCGCAGCGCACCGTGGCGAGGGATCGGCTGCTGGCGATCCCCGACGCGGTGTGGGCCGCCCTGCCCGAGGCGCGCTGGGCGCCGGCGCTCCGCTGGGTCGTGGAGGAAGGGGTGGATGCACCGGCGCCGCGGGCAGCGCTGCGCACGGGTCTCCCGGCGCCGGTGCGCGCGGCCCTCGGCGAGGGAGCGCCGGTCGCGGCGACGGAGGACGGCAGCGCCGGGCGCAGCGCGCGAGCGGAGCCCTCGTCGCCTCAGGAGCGGCTGCGCGGCTGGGCAAGCGCGTGGGCCTCGCTGCCGGACGCGGAGCGCGCACGCCTGCTGCCGGAGATCGAGGCCACGGCGCGCGCGATCCTGCAGATGCCCGACACGGAGGACGGCGCCCTGCGCGCGGCGCTGGCGATCCTGCCGGAGAGCGCATGGCGGGCGATCTGGTCGGCGCGCGCGCGGGCGAGCGCTTGGCGCCGCACGATCGATCTCACGGATCCCGCGCTGTTCGCCTACATCGCCTCGGAGCACTACCTGCACGCCGAGGCGGTGATCCGCCTCGTGCTCGGCCTGGGCGGCCCCGCGGCGGTCTGCGACTTCGCCCGGATGCTGGTCGCCCTGCGCTGAACCTGCACCACACGATTCGCTCACGGCCGCACCCGCGTGCGCGCGATCTCCGGCGGGGGAGCACGCCCTTACGAGCGCGCCATCACCGCGCCTCGCCCGCCTCCCCTCCCCGCCCCTCCTCGACCGGCGGCGCCGTGTCGCCCCGGTAGCGCGCCCCGCAGCGGCTCATCGCCTTCTGGATCATCGGCAGCGGCAGCGCGAGATCCAGCAGGAAGCGGCCCTCGCGCGGGCTCACCCGCGCCAGGTCGAGGAGCTCGGTGAGCTCCTCCTCGCCGTCCGTCTGCGCCTTCAGACGGGCCAGCGAGAGCGTGGTCCCGAGCGTCTTGCCGAGGTCGTCGATGTCGGCCTTCACGGGCCCCGTCACGTCGGCCACGATCGCGATGTCCTCCGACGCGTCGATGTGGAGCTCCACCTGGCTGACCGCGCCGCGCAGGCGCTCGGCGATCTCCGGCTGGCTTTCCTCGAGCAAGGCCGCCAGGTCGTCGGCCGAGAGCACCCCGTACGCGTCCCCGTAGCTCGCCCACGCCGGGATCACCGGCGACGCCGGCGGGACTTTGTCCTCGAGCCGGTCGATCGCGGCTTCGACGGCCTCCGCGTCCCTGCCGAGGAGCAGGAGGCCGTCGCCCCAGAGGCCGAGCACCGGCGCGCGCCCCTCCTCCTCGAAGAGCGCCCCGCGCGCGCCGTGGGCGCGGCGGCTCCCGCGCAGCGACTCGAGGCGCGCCGACCCGAGCTGGCCCGAGACGACCACGAGCCCCCCGGAGGTCGCCGCGATCCGGTCGATGTCCTCGAGCACGTCGATCCCGAGCTCGTCCTTGAGCTCGTCGAAGCTCTTCATCCCGCGCTCCGCGAGCATGCAGTCGAGCCAGAGCTTGCCGGCCGGCGACTCCTTGATGGCGCTCGCCTCGAAGACGAGGGCCGACGTCGCCTTGTCGGTGGGCAGGGCCGTCAGCACCGGGTCGCGCCGGCCCAGGCGCTCCATGCTCGGGTCGTCCTGCGGCGGGGGCGGCAGCGTGAGGCGGCGCGAGTTGCGCTCCAGCTCGGTGATCTCCGGGTGGCGCGGGAACTCCACGCGCGGCTTCCGCGCGGCGGTGGCCTTGCTGTCGCCGCGCGACATGAGCCACGCGGCGAGGCCGAGGAGGACGACGGCGGCGAGGAGCCAGGCTCGGTGGCGCATGGTGGTCAGAAGTCCTTCTGCTCGAAGCCCCAGATGCCGAAGGCGACGGCGGCGAGGCCGAAGACGGCGATGCCGGCGAGCTGGCTCGCGAGGTCGAGCCCCTCGACGGGCGTCGACGCCGCGAGATCGGCGGAGGTGTCGGCCAGCGCGGAGACGCGCGGCAGGAGCGCGGTGACGGCGCGGAAGAGGGCGCGGGGGGCGCCGGTCTCGAAGAAGGTCGCGAGGCGCTCGCGGTAGCCGGCGACGATGCCCGCGAGGAAGAGGGCGCCGCCCGTCGCCGCGGAGAGGGCGGCGCTGCGCGCGAACACGGCGGCCGCGAGCATGCCGCCGTAGAGGGCGGCGAAGGTGACGCTCGCGAGGAGGGCGGCGAGGACGGGGCGGAGGGTCCAGACGCCTGTCTTCACGGCGAGCAGGAGCGTGAGGCCGCCCGCGCCGTAGAGCGCGCCGGCCAGGGCGAGGCCGAGCACGCCGAGGAAGGTGCCGGCGAGCAGCTCCCAGCGCTGGACGGGGAGCGCGAGGAGGTGCTCGATGCGGCCGGGCGCGAGCAGGCTCGGGGCGAAGTCGGCGCAGGCGAGGACGCCGAAGCCGAGGCCGCCGTAGAAGATGACGTACGCCGCCGCGCGGAAGACGGGCCGGAGGGCGACGTCGACGGACGTGATGTCGGTGTGGACGACCTGCCCGAAGAAGCGCGTGGCGGCGAGGGCGCCGTCGACGACGTCCATGCGCAGGGTGAAGCCGGCGACGCCGAGCAGGAGGGTGATGCCGGCGCCGAGGGCGAGGAACCACCGGCGCGAGGCGGCCTCGCGGAGGAGGTCGAGCGCGATGGCGAGGACGGTCTTCACGGCGAGGCTCCGGCGGTGGGGGTGGGCGCGCCGAGGGCCTCGGCGAGGACGTCCTCGAGGTCGCGCATGTCGCGGGCGAGCTCGATGAGCAGGGCGCCGCGGGCGCGGGCGCGGTCGAGCAGGGCGTTGAGCTCCTCGGGGCCCGGGGCGTCGCAGGTGAAGGCGCCCTCGGCGTCGCGGGCGACGAGGCCGAGCGGGAGGAGCGCGGCCGGGTCGCAGCCGGGCGCGAAGCGGACGCGGTAGCGCGTGGGGCTGCCGCAGAGCGCCTCGAGGGCGCCCTCGCGGACGAGGCGGCCGCCGGCGAGGATGCCGACGCGGTCGCAGACGCGCTCGGTCTCGGAGAGCAGGTGCGAGTTGAGGAAGAGGGTGGCGCCGCGGGCGCGCTCCTCGGTGAGGATGCGGCGGATCTCGGCGCGGCCGAGGGGGTCGATGCCGTCGGTGGGCTCGTCGAGGACGAGGAGGTCGGGCGCGCCGAGCAGGGCCGCGGCGAGGCCGAGGCGCTGCTTCATGCCCTTGGAGAAGCCGCCGATGCGGCGCCGGGCGCTGTCGCCGATCCCGACGCGGTCGAGGTCGCGAAGGAGCGCGGCCTCGGTCACCGGGAGGCGCTTGAGCCGGGCGACGCTGGCGAGGAAGGCGACCGGCGTCCAGGCGTGCGGCAGGTGGAGGCGCTCGGGCAGGTAGCCGATGCGGGCGCGGACGGCGCGGTCCTCCGGGGCGCCGCCGAGCACGCGGACGACGCCGGAGGTGGGGCGGACGACGCCGAGGAGGGTCTTGATGAAGGTCGTCTTGCCGGCGCCGTTCGGGCCGAGCAGGCCGAACGCGGCGCCGCGCGGGACGGCGAGATCGAGGCCGGCCAGGGCCTCGGGGCCGTCCCGCCGGAAGAGGCCCGCGTACGTCTTGCGGAGCGCGGCGGCTTCGATGGCGAGCACGGCGGGAGCATAGGCGGCCTCACGCGGGGCCGCACCACGCCTCGTGCGCGCTCCTCGGGTCGGACAGGCGCGTCGCCCGCCGCGCGGCGGTGCTCCCGCGCCTCGCGAGCGCCGACCACGAGGCGCGGTTCCGGTACGGGCTTCGGCTCCTCTACGGGCTTCGGCTCCTGCTCAGGGGACTGGAAGCCGAGGTCGAGGGGGCGGCGCCGTGAGCGCCTGGGTCGTCGGGGTCGCGTGCCGGCGCGCCCTGGCACAGAACGCGCCGCGCGCCGCCGCGCAAGCGCCGGAAATCATGCGGTTCGGGCCCGGTATGCGCCATGCATTGCGGCCTCTCCGGCTGCGTCCGACGTCGACGCGTGAGGCCCCTCGCGGCCAAGGAGACCCGATGCGTACCCGTTTCCGTTTCGCTTTCATGGTGGGGAGCCTTCTTGCGCTGGGTGCGTGCTCGGGCGGCTCGACCCCCTCGAACCCGGTCCACGGCGGCGACGGCGAGATTCCGGGGAGGGGCGCCGGCACGGGCGCCGTCCCGGGGAGGGGCGAAGGCACGGGCGACGGCGCCTCGGCCTCGGCCGGCGCGGGGGGTCCAGGGGCGGAGGGCGGCGATGCCCCGAGCGACTCCGGCTCCCTCGGCAGCGGCGGGGGCACCGGCACCGGGGGCGGTGGAGGCGCCGGGGGCGGCGGGGGCAGCGGAGGCGGCGGCGTCGAGCCTGGCACGCTGACCGCGGGCGTCTGGGACGACAACCGCAACTTCGACTTCTTCCTCTCGTACCGGAGCTCGCTCCATGCGCAGCAGCTCCCGGGCCTCTTGCCCTTCACCGAGGCCGACCACCAGGCCGCGCGCAGCCTCTTCGCGGCGCCCCCGGGGACGAGGGAGACGCTCGACATCTCGCTCATCATCGACACCACCGGCAGCATGGGCGACGAGATCACGTACCTTCAGACGGAGTTCATCGCGCTCTCCGACGCCATCTTCGCCAGGTACCCGGACGCCGCGCAGCGCTGGTCGCTCGTCGTCTACAAGGACACGGAGGACGACTACATCGTCCGGTGGTTCGACTTCCGCGACGATCCCGTCGAGTTCCAGGAGAAGCTCGCCGCGCAGACGGCCGACGGCGGCGGCGACTTCCCGGAGGCGCCCGACATGGCGCTCTTCAAGGCGGCCGACCTCTCGTGGCGCACGGACGGCGACGCCGCGCGCCTCGCCTTCTGGGTCGCGGACGCGCCCCACCACGACGGCAACGCGGCGGACATGGCCGACGGGATACGGGCCCTCCAGGATCGCGGGGTGCACGTCTATCCGGTCGCGTCGAGCGGCGTGGACGAGCTCACCGAGCTCACCATGCGCTCGACCGCGCAGCTGACGGGCGGCCGGTACCTCTTCTTGACGGATGACTCCGGGGTCGGCGGGGCCCACAAGGAGCCGACGATCCCCTGTTACTACGTGACCCAGCTCGATCGCGCGATCCTGCGCATGGTCGACATCGAGCTCTCCGGTGTCTACCGCGAGCCGGAGCCGTCCGAGATCCTCCGCACGGGCGGTGACCCCCTGGACGGCGCGTGCGCGCTCGCCTCAGGCGTCGAGGTGCTCGCGTATTGAGCTGACGGCCGCTCGCCTCGATTCATGGCCAGCATGGGTCGGGGCGAGCGGCGCGGGCGCAGGGCTGGTCGCGCGGCGGGCGCGGGAGACAGGCGGCGGCTCACGAGGGGGGAATCGGCTCCGCGAGCCAGCGAACCAGCGCATCGCCCTCGAGATCGAGCAACGCATCCGCGACCTCGCCCGGGCCGATCGCGCGGGCTCGCTCGACCATTGAGCGCGCCTCGTCGGGAGTAGGGCGCCTCCCGAGCCGCCGCGTGAAGAGGCGACCGAGCAGCTCCGCTATCGACTTCTCCCCGCGTTGCTCGGCCTCGATGATCATCTCCCCGATGATCGGCGTGCGCCGGAGCAGCCCCTCTTCCTTGTCCTCCACCATGACGATGAGCTCCTTCCGCAGATTATGCCCCCAGGGATCGATGGTCGCCATCACCAGCAGCGCCGTGTACAGCTCGGCCCGCTCCTCGGCGCTCGCCGCTCCGGCGTGGATCTCCGCGACGACCTGCCGCAGCGCCGCAGCCGTCGCGTCGCGCGCGAGCGGGGCGAACACCAGCCAGAGCACGCTGCCGCGCGCCCGCAGCTCCTTGATTGTGCGCTGGTAGACGGCGTCGACGCGGAAGTGCGCGCCGCTGAACGGCCGCCCTGGCCAGGCGATGCGGCGCTTACCTGTCGCCGGCAAGCGTCGTTTGCGACCTGACAGGACCACCGCGACGCTCTCGATCGGCGGCACCGGCGCACCGGGAGCCTCGAGCCGGAGCGCGGCGAACAGGAAGCCGAGGTACTCGAAGACGCGATCCGGGACGTCGTCGCGGAGCGCGAAGCAGAACTCGACGTGCAGCACCCGCGGCTCGCCGTCGACACGTAAGCGAAGGGCCTTGTCGATGCGACGCTCGATGTTCGTGACCTGGCTGTCGACCCAGCCGAGGACCTCGATGGGGCGGCCCTCGGGGACGAAGGCGCGCGCCAGGTCCCCGGGGCGCCTGCGGGCGAGGTGGCGCAAGGTGATGTCGGCGTCTCCCATGCGCCGCGGCCATGGCAGATCGCGTACCAGCGGTTCAGAAGGCTAAAACCAAGGGAACTGGGACGAGGCGCGCGCTTCAGGCACGTGGCGGCGCCATGGCGGATGGTGGATACCCCAACCTGGGTCGGGTCCCCCCGGGTCCCCCAACCTGGGTCGGGTCCCCCACCAACCTGGGTCGGGTCCCCCAACCTGGGTCGGGTCCCCCACCAACCTGGGTCGGGTCCCCCACCAACCTGGGTCGGGTCCCCCAACCTGGGTCGGGTCCCCCAACCCGAGTCGTCCATCCCCCGGATCCGCCCTCACGGCCGACCGCCGCCTCGATCGAGCAGCCGCTGCACCGTCGCTGCCTGCAGGTCGCGCGTCTGGGCCGTGAGCGAATACAGCATCGCCTCGCGGAAGAGGCGCTGCGCGGCATGATCCAGCAGGTTGGCGCTGCCGCCGGTCGCGGCGACCGCCGCGTGCGCGGCCCGCACGCCCAGATCGATGCACCAGGCGCGGATGCGGACCGCCTGCTCGCCATATCCCGCCGCTTCCGGCCGTTCCGCCCAGTCGTCGACCTCGGCCCGCGCGGCCTCCCGCTCGTCGTCGAAGGCCCGCGCGGCGCCGGCCAGGTGCGCGCTGCCGCGGCGCTCGGCCAGCTCCGCGAGCAGTGCGGCGGCGGCGCCGGCCACGCCCAGGGAGAGCGCCGACGGCGTCAGCAGGCCCGCCACGTCGCGGGCGGCCTGCTGCTCGCGCGTCACGGCGGCGATCACCTGCTCGGGGCCGACGCGCAGATCGCGCAGCGTCAGCGACACCGTGGCCGAGGCGTTCATCGCGCTCAGGCGGAGCGGCGGCGACACCTCGATGGACTCCCCGGCCTGCAGCGATGTCAGCACGTACATCAGGCGGCCATCGGGGAGCGCGCCGGCGATCACCGCGTCGTGGGCGATCCCGTGGCCGGTCAACCACGGCACGGTGCCGTGGAGGCGAACGTGGTCGCCGTCGGGCTCGACCCGGACCATCGGCGGGCCCGGGCGGCGGACGTGCGAGAAGCCCACCGTGCAGAAGCGCTCGCCGGCGGCGAGGCGCGGCAGGACGCGCTCCTTGAGCGCCTCGTTGTCGCCGCGCGTGATGAGCGGGCACGCAGCGGTCGCGTGCTGCATCTGGACGAACGCGGTCACCCCGCAGGCGCCGGCGAGGATCTCCAGGACCTCGCGCGCGACCCGCGCGGGGGCGCCCTGGCCGCCATGGCGCGCGGGCGTCGCGATCCCGAGGAGACCGGCGTCCGCGAGCGCGCGGAGGTGCTCACGGGGAACCGCGTCGGCCTGATCCGTGGCGTTCGCCGCCGGAGCGAGCACGAGCGCCGCGAGCCGGCGGGCGCGCTCGACCAGCACGCCGGGGTCGGTCGCGACGGGCAGCGGGGGTGAGGAGGCAGACATGCGAAGGAGTGTAGGCTGCGGCGGCCCAGGGGGACCCGGCGGAAACGGCGGCCGGGAGGGTCTCAGCCGTTATCGCGCCGCTGTTCTACAGGGGCTCCAGGAAGTTCCTGTGCACATATCTGGCGATCTTCCTGCCCGTCCGGGCCCCTACCTCGCCCGAGCCACGGTAGTGGATGCCCCCCCACACGCGGGCGTTGATCACCCCCTCGACCGCGTCCTTGAGCGAGGAAAACACGATATCTCCGCAGGTGTTCGTGCCGACGAGCGGCTCATCCAGGCGGCCGCCGCCGAAGAACTCCATCAGGGCGTAGAGGGTCGCGCCGCTGACCATGGGGTGGCCGGCGGGGTACTCCTGGTTCGGCGAGGTGGTCATGAGCGGCTTCCAGTCGGAGCCCGGATGGTAGTGGTTGATCGCCGTGATCGGCCGCCAGAAATGGTAGAAGTTCTTGCTGTTCACGTTGGAGATCATGGCGTCGGCCTGGGTGAGCAGCGCGAGCGCGAACACCCGCGCGGCCTCGTAGTTGTCCAGCTCGAAATCCGTGACGAGCTGCCGGGTGAACGCGTACGTGCCGCTGAAGACGAACCCGTCGCAGGCCTCCCACCAGAGGGCCTCGAAGCTCTGCTGAGGGGTGCGCACGGCGCTGTCCACGGCGCCGTAGGCGCGGGTCTCCTCCATGTCCCTGCGGAACGCGCCGTTCCTCGGGTTTGGCGGCGGGGCGCACAGGAACTGGTCGTTGGACTCCATCGTCCAGGGGGTCATGGCTCCCCACCAGAAGAAGAACGGCTGCGACGTGCCGGGGAATGTGTCGGCCGGGTCGAGCATGACGTACTCCCCGGGCAGGCCGGTCATCGGGTTGTCGTCGCCGTCGTTGTCGAGGAACTCGAACTCGAGGCCATCCGGGTTGTTCCACCCGTCGCCGAGACGCTCGTTCCACAGGTTGATGGCCGCCGCTTCGCCGATCCGGATGCCCTCCGTCTTCTCGGGGCCGTCGGGGATCGCCGCCAGTTGCGTGTCATAGAGGGTCTCCACCATCGGCAACAGGTCCGCCAGACCCGGGTTCGAGAACTCGGGCGGGAGGCTCTGGTTCGCGTAAAAATCGATGTACGTCGCCAGCACCGTCCGCCCTGCCGCGGCGAGGGCCGCCTCGGGGGAGGCGGGCTCCTCGGTGTGCACTGGCGGCAGGTAGGTGTGATACCGAGCGGTCTCGGGGACCGAGTTGAGCGCGTCGTGGATCGCGACGTGCAAAAGCGCCGAGAGCCTCGAGGCCATGAAGAACCCCGTCAGCGGCTCCATCTGCGCCATGACCGTGTTCCAGTCACGGACCTCCTGGTTGGCCCGGGCATCCTCGGACCACGAGAGCGCGGCGACCGCCAGCGTCGCCGCCAGGAGCCCCCTCCGCTTACGCGCTGCCATTCCGGCATTGTGTGAGACGCACGCGTCCCTTTGGTCACGTCTGGACAAAAGCATCGAATACTCCCTGGCAAGATCAGGTGCAACCATCGCACAAACGTGTGCGGCCCCGATCTCGTACTTACGATTCCCGCCGCGGTCTGTAAATTCAATCGGCGGCAGGAGTTGCCGGATAACCTCTACCTCGCGCAGCTTGACGGCCCGGACCGGCTGCAGGCGGTTCGCGGCGCCCCCCGTCGCGCGCGTCCGCCTCCCGTGCCGCGTCCCGTTCGGGCCCACGGCGAATGGTTCCCCGACGCGGCGGCCGTGTAGCGCACATCGGGGAAGAATTTGAACCACAGAGACACAGAGGGCACAGAGGAGAGAAATAGTCCTATTCTCTCTCTCATCTCTCCTCTCTCCTCTGTGCCCTCTGTGCCTCTGTGGTTCCATCTCTCTTGGACCAGCAATGCCCCTCGGCAGCGCCGTATCAATGCGGCGCCCCCGGGTCCAGCGCGGCATCCTCCGCCGGCGGCGATCTCGGGATCTGCTCCTCCTCGACCCCGAGGCCCTCCGCCCGCCCGGCGCTCGTTATTGCGCCACCAGGCCGAGCTGCTGAAACAGCGTCAGGTTGTCCTCGATGTGCCAGTTGTCGGTGATGCGGCCGTCCTGCACGCGCAGGATGTCGGTGGCGATGAAGTCCACGGCCTGCCCGGCGCCCTTCCTGTCGCCGAAGGTGCCCGTGAAATGGCCCCGGAATCGCAGGTGCGCCACCACGCGATCGCCGGCGACCAAGAGCTGCTCCACCTCGCAGCTCAGGTCCGGCACGGCCGCGCGGAAGCTCTTCGACGCGAACGCCGGCCCGGGCGGGCCCTGCGGGCGCCCCCTGGGCAAGGTGCGATCGGTGAAGCTCGGCGCGATCGCCGCGTCGAGATAGGCCGTGTCGCCGGTGTTCCAGAAGGCGTAAAAGCGCCGCGCCGCGAGGATCTCCGCGTCGGCCTGCGCCCTCGGGAGGCTCGCGTCGACGACCGTCGACCGCGGCGCGGGCAGGTCCTCCGCGCCGGCGCCCTGCACGTAGCACGCGCTCGCGGCGATGAAGAGCGAGAGGGAAAGGGCGCTGATCAAGACAGGATTTCTCATGACATGTCTCCGTGGGATGACGCGGTTGAGCGGCCGGCCAGCGCGCACGCTCGAAAAGGCAGCGCTGGCGGCAGCGCTGGAGCGCGAGCCCGAAGCCCTGCTGGACCCGGGCCCCGCCCCGGCGCGGCCACAGGACCACCTTGATCCTTTCCACCATGGAGGAGAACGGCGCCGATCGCCGAACCAGCTTTTCGAAAAAGTTGAAGATGACCGCCCTCGCCGCTACCCTGCGCGCCTCGCGGCCGATCGAGGTCGGATCCGCGTCGGGAGCGGGCGATGGTCGAGCTCGAGGACATGCGGCTGTTCGTTTGCGCCGTCGCGAGCGGCAGCCTCTCGGCGGCGGGGCGCGAGCTCGGGTTCTCGCCGGCCGTGGCGAGCAAGCGCATGACGCGGCTGGAGACGGCGCTCGGCGTGCGCCTCCTCCAGCGCAGCTCGCGGCGCCTCACGCTCACCGGGGAGGGCGCGACGTACCACGAGCGCTGCGTCGCCATCCTCGCCGACGTGAGCGAGGCCGAGCTCGCTGTGTCGGCCGGCCAGGCCGAGGCGCGCGGCGTGCTGCACGTGTCGGCGCCGGTGGACCTCGGCCGGCAGTGGATCGGGCCGGCCGCGGCCGACTTCGCCGCGGCGCACCCGCAGCTCCGCGTGCGCGTGAGCCTGTCGGACCGCGTCGTGGACCTGCTCGAGGCCGGCGTCGACGTGGCCGTGCGCATCGGCGCGCTGGCCGACTCGCGCCTCGTCTCGCGCCGGCTCGCCCGGAGCCGCCGCGTGCTCTGCGCCGCGCCGGCCTACCTCGCGCGCCGCGGGTGGCCGCGCGCGCCCGCGGACCTCGACGACCACGCGTGCATCGTGCTGCAGCGCCCGGGCATGCGCCCGCTCTCGTGGACCTTCCGCACCCCGCAGGGCCTCCACACCGTCCGCCCCTCCGGCCGGCTCGTGGCCGACAGCGGCGACCTGGCGCGCGACTGGGCCGTCGCGGGCCACGGACTGGCCTTCAAGTCGATCTGGGACGTCGCCGCGGACATCGACGCCGGGCGCCTCGTGCCGCTGCTGACCGACCTGCCCGCGCCGAGCTCGGCCGTGAACGTCCTCTATCCGAGCCGGCGCTTCCTGCCCGCCCGGGCGCGGCTGTTCGTCGACTTCCTCCAGCAGCGCTTCGCCGCGCACGAGGCCGCGGTGCTGGCCGCCGCCACGCCGCGCGCCGAGCCGCCTTCACCGCCTCGCCGCCAGCGCCGCGCCTGAGCCGCGCTCCCCTCCCCGCGCGCTACACAGCGCCGATCGCCGCCAGGAACTGCTCCCTCTCCTCGGCCGTCGGGCGCCGCCCCGAGAGGTAGCGCCGCTGGTGCGCGCGCGCCGCGGCGAACGACGCCTGGTTCAGGATCGTTATCGGCACCCGCGGCGCGTACAGGCTCGTCACCTCGAGCTGCGTCGTCCCGCCGGAGCCCGGCGAGAAGCGGGACGTCACGATCCCTCGCGACCAGAGCATGTTCTCCTCGAACACGTCGGCGCTGATGACGACGACATCGGGCGATTCCCGCTGCGCCGAGTACCGCGCCGTCTGCATGAAGGCGCCGATGCCCGGGAGATCCACGCTCGTCCTGAGGACGAAGCTCGGCTCCCGGTACGATCCCGATTGCATCGTGCACGCGGTGCCGGGGAAGAGCTCCCGCGCCTGGCCGTGCTGATCCCACCACAGGGCGGCGGCGTCGAGCGGGTCGATGTGGCCGATATCGATCGTGAACCGGACGCCGCGCATCCCCCGCGCCTCGTCGTGGACGTCCTCCGCGTGCTGGATCTCCGTGTCCTCGTGCTGCCACATGGTCTTCTCCTCGCCCCTCGCAAAAGAGCGTATGTGAAGCACGCCAGCGCATCAAGGAAGCCGCTCCCGCGCCGGCGCGGCTCTCCCGCGCTGGCCGCGCGCCGCGCTCCCACCGCGCCCTCGCCACCCCGCGCGCGGCCCGCAGCGCGGCTCCCCCGAGCTCGCCGACGCGCTCGGATCCCTCGCCCGCCGGGCCGGCTTCACGGCGCGCGGCTCCGGCGAAACCTTACCGCGCGTTCAGCATCCGCATATGGCGCGCTGGCGGGCCGCCTTGCTACCCTCCGGTCGCCATGAACTACCGCAATCTCGGACGCACTGGCCTGAAGGTCAGCCCACTCTGCCTCGGCACGATGAACTTCGGCCCGGAGACCAGCGAGCAGGACAGCTTCGCGATCATGGACCGGGCCCTCGAGCACGGGATCAACTTCTTCGACACGGCCAATGTGTACGGCCGGAAGCGGGGAGAGGGGATCACCGAGCAGATCGTCGGCCGCTGGCTCGCCCGGGGCGGCGAGCGGCGGGAGCGCATCGTCCTCGCCACGAAGGTCTATGGCCCCATGGGCGAGGGGCCGAACGAGCGGCGCCTCTCGGCCTATCACATCCGGCGCGCCTGCGAGGCGAGCCTGCGCCGCATGCAGACGGACCATATCGATCTCTACCAGATGCACCACATCGACAGGGAGACGCCCTGGGACGAGATCTGGCAGGCGATGGAGCAGCTCGTCCGCGAGGGCAAGGTCCTCTACGTGGGCAGCAGCAACTTCGCCGGCTGGCAGATCGCGCAGGCCAACGGCCTCGCCGCGCAGCGCCACTTCCTCGGCCTCGTGTCGGAGCAGAGCCTGTACAACCTCAACGCGCGCACCGTCGAGCTGGAGGTCCTGCCCGCGTGCCGCGCGTTCGGGCTCGGCGTCCTGCCCTGGAGCCCGCTCGCCGGCGGCCTGCTCGGCGGCGCCCTCCAGAAGGCGCGCGAGGGCCGGCGCGCGTCCGCGGACGCGCAGGCGCGCATCGAGAAGGCCCGCCCCAGGCTGGAGGCCTACGAGGCGTTCTGCGCCGAGCTCGGCGAGAAGCCGGCCGACGTGGCCCTCTCGTGGCTGCTCCAGAACCCCGTCGTGACCTCGCCCATCATCGGCCCGCGCACCGCCGAGCAGCTCGACGGCAGCCTGCGCGCGCTCGAGATCAAGCTGACGCCGGAGCACATGAAGCGCCTCGACGAGATCTTCCCGGGCCCCGGCGGCGAGGCGCCGGAGGCCTACGCCTGGTAGCTGCGCTCGCGAAGAGTACGCGGCCCCCTCTCGCCCTCCCCTCTCGCGCCACGCACGCCCGCCTCGCGCCGCGCGCGCCGCTCCCGCACGCGGCAACAGCGCCGTCGGACGGGCCGATTTCGATTCCAGAGCGGCCGGCGCATGACCTACGCTCCGAGGCCCGTAGACGCGCCAAGGGGCGCTCGGGCACGAGGGGGTATCCATGGCCGGATGGCGGTATGAACAGGGGCTGCACGACGTGGGCAACGGCTGCTTTGCCTATCTCCAGCCGGCGGGCACCTGGGGGCTCAGCAACGCGGGCCTCGTCACCTCGGACGGCGAGGCGCTGCTCGTCGACACGCTCTTCGACCTGAAGCGCACGCGCGAGATGCTCGACGCCATGCGCGCGGCGACCCCCGCCGCGGCGCAGATAGGCACGGTCGTGAACACCCACGCGAACGGCGACCATTGCTACGGCAACGCGCTCGTCGCCGGCGCGACGATCGTCGCCACGCGCGCCAGCGCCGCCGAGATGGACGAGATCCCCGCGCCGATGCTCGCCACGATCATGCGGCAAGCGCGCAGCGGCGCCGCCGGCGCGCTGGGCGATTACCTCCTCCATTGCTTCGGAGCCTTCGATTTCGACGGCATCGCCCCCACCGCACCCACCCGGGTCTTCGACGGAGAGCTGACGCTCACGGTCGGGGCCAAGGAGGTCCGCCTCCTCGAGGTCGGCCCCTCGCACACGAGCGGCGATTTGCTGGTGCACGTGCCCGCGGATCGCGTGTTCTACACCGGCGACGTCCTCTTCATCGACGTGACGCCGATCATGTGGGCAGGGCCGGTCGGCAACTGGATCAAGGCCTGCGACGCGATCCTCGCGGCCGACGTCGACGTCATCGTGCCCGGACACGGCCCCATCACGGATCGGAGCGGCGTGCGCGCGGTCCGCGACTACCTCGTGTACATCCGCGACGAGGCGCGGCGCCGCTACGACGCCGGCATGTCCCCGGCCGACGCCGCCCGCGACATCGCGCTCGGCGACTACGCGAGCTGGAGCGACGCCGAGCGCATCGCGGTGAACGTGCACACGCTCTACCGCGAGTTCAGCGGAGGAAAGCTCGCGCCGCCCGGCCTGCTCGAGATCTTCGGCCTCATGGCCGAGCTCGCGCGGAGGCCGCGCTGAAGGAACCAGAAGAAGACGATGGTCATCCATCCACCAGGGCAAGGGTGAAGAAAAGATAAGCCAAGAGCACGCCAGTCGTCCCTGGCGACAGGCGATTCGCGGCGTCTGTCTACCGCGTCGCCCGGGCTCGCCCCCGGCTCCGTGTTGGAGGAGGAGACGAACCGCAGAGGCACAGGGATCACAGAGGATGAGGGACCAGAGTCATTCTCTCTCCTCTGTGCCCTCTGTGCCTCTGTGGTTTCTTATCCTCATGAAACCAGGGACGAGCCGTCACAACGCGGCGCGAGGCCGCGCGAAGGGGGCGCCGCCAGCCGCCGTGGACCGAGAGTTTCCCCCGAGAGCGACTCCAGGTCAAGCGACGTCGAGGACGTGCGCGGACAGGAAATGTCCATTCCGGGGCGTCGCCGTCGCGCTCACGTTGCGCGGCGTTTCAAGGCGTTTCTCGACGTCGTGCCCCGCGTCGTCGCGCCCGCGTCGTCGCGCCCCGCGCGCCGATCACCCCTTGAGGCCGGTGCGGGCGACACCCTCGATCACGTACCGCTGCGCCGCGATGAACACCGCGAGGATCGGGACGCTCGCCACCATCGCGCCGGCCGTGACGAGCGCATAATCGGTGGCGTGCGCCCCTTGCAGCAGCGCGAGGCCGGGCGACAGCGTGAGCTTGTCCGTGTTGAACAGCACGTAGATGGGCCAGAGAAAGTCGTTCCAGTTGCTCAGCAAGCTGAGCACCGCCAGCGTGGCCAGCGCCGGCTTCGACAGCGGCAGTACGATCTTCCAGAACACGACCAGCCGGCTCGCGCCGTCGAGCGCCGCCGCCTCCTCGAGCTCCCGCGGGAGGCCGAGGAAGAACTGGCGCAGGAAGAACACGCCGAACGCCGAGGCGGCCGGCGGCACGACGAGCGCCGGGAGGCTGTCGAGCCAGCCGAGGGCCCTGACGATCAGGTAGTTCGACGGCAGGAACATGATCGGCGGGATGAACAGCGTGGAGACGATCGCCGCGAGCACGAGCCGCTTGCCGCGGAACTCCATGCGCGCGAGCGCATAGGCCGCCGGGGCCGCCGTGGCGAGCACGAGCAGCGCGTGGGCCACGGCGGCCAGGATGCTGTTCAGCAGCCAGCGGAACACGGGCGCCCCGGAGCTCGCGCCCGCGAGCGCCTCGTAGCTCTCCAGCGTCGGCCGCGCGGGGACGAGCGTGGGCGGCACCGCCGTGGCCTCGGGCGGCGACTTCAGCGAGGTGAGCGCCATCCAGATCACCGGGGCCAGATAGACCACCGCGAGCACGATCAGCGCGGCGTACGACAGGGCCCTCTCGATCTTCCGCCGGCGGACAGGGCGGCTCCCCGCGAGCGGCGCGAACGACCGGAGGTTCACTGGATCTCCTCGTCGCGGCCCCTGCGGAAGAACAGGAGGAACATGCCGATGTTGACGAGCGCGAGCAAGAAGGCCTGGACGTAGCTCATGGCCGCGGCGGTGCCGAGCCGGAAGTTCCGGAACCCCTCCTCGGCGATGTACATGATGGTCGTGCGGGTCTCGCTGCCCGGCCCGCCCCCGGTGACCAGGTACGCCTGCCCGAACATGTTGGCCGACGCGAGCACGGTCATCGTCACGACGAACACGAACACCGGCCTGAGCCCGGGCACGGTGACGTGGCGGAACTGCTGCCAGCGGGTCGCGCCGTCGATGCGCGCTGCGTCGTAGAGCTCGTGGTGGATGTTCTGCAGACCGGCGAGGTAAATCACCGCGTTGTAGCCGAGGGTCCACCACACCGTCATCCCCACCAGCGAGACCCACACCCACGGGACCGCCGTGGTCCAGCCCGTGTCCGAGGGCAAACCCATCTTCCCGAGCAGGTGATTGACCACGCCGATGTGCGGGTCGAGCAGGAGCCGCCACATGAGCGCCACGACCGCCACGCCGAGCACGTAGGGCGCGAAGAACATGGCCCGGAAGAACGAGCGGCCCGGGAAGCGCTGGTTGAGCGCGAGGGCGAGCAGCAGCGGGAGCGTCACCAGGACAGGCACGCTCAACGCCGTGAAGAGCGCCGTGGCCCGCAGCGCGCGCCAGAAATTGCCGCGGATCGGCGAGCCGGACCGGAACAGGTCGGCGTAGTTGTCGAGCCCGACCCAGGGCCTTGTCGGCAGGAACGGGTCCCAGTCATGGAGGCTGAGCCACACGCCGAGCACGATCGGCACCACGACGAAGAGGCCGAACAGCGCGAGGTACGGCGCGAGGAACAGGTACGGCGCCCACCGCCCCGGGCGCGCGGCGTCGCGCCGCAGCCGGCCCACGCCAGGAGCAGCGCGCGGCGCGCCGCCGTCTGCGGCGACGCGGCCGGGCTCCACGAGGGGTACGTCGACCGTTGTCACAGCGCCCTCCCGAACTTCCTGAGGTTGTGCGAGAGCAGCGCGTCGGCCTCGCGGGCGGCGCGGTTCAGGGCCTCTCTCGGCGGGGACCTCAGCAGCACGGCCTCGTTCACCGCGAGATCGAGGGTGGACGCGCGCACCGAGTCGACGCCGGCGATCGCCGGCGGGAAGCGGACCACCGGGATCTGCTCGGCGAAGATCGCCTGTTCGGTCATGCGCTGGAACGCGGCGCTCTCGCGGGCCTCGCGCCGGGCAGGCACCATGCCGGCCTTCGCCCACTCGAGCGAATGCCGGCTCAGCCAGTCGACGAAGACCACCGACGCCTGGAGGCGGCCCTGGCCGGACGCGGGCTGGCGCGGGAGAACGAGGTTGTGCGAGTTGCCCCAGACCGCCCGCTGCGCGCCGATCGTGGGCACCGGGAGGACGCCCCACTCGAGCCCGGGGATCGCGCGGTAGACGTTGATCATCCAGATACCATTCCAGATGAACGCGTTCCGGTTGTTGGTGAAGGCGACGCTGTCCGCGTCCTGGCCGACGTCGCGGGGGCTGTACCCCCGCTGGATCAGCTCGAGCATGAAGCCCAGCGCCTCGACGCCGGCCTCGGAGTTGAAGGTGGCCCGGGCGCCGTCCTCCGAGAACAGCTCTCCGCCGGCCTGCCACAGGAGCGACTGGAACATCAGCCCTCCGGTGAACAGGACCGGCGACACCCACGATCCCTGGATCCCCCGCTGCTTGAGCTGCTCGAGCACCGCCATGTAGTCGCCCCGGGAGCGCGGCAGCGCAGCGTCGCCGAGGCCTGCGTCGGCCAGCACGGCGCGGTTGTAATAGAGGCCGAGGGGGTGCACATCGAGGGGAATGCCGTAGCGGCGACCCCGGTAGACGCCGGCGTCCCAGAGCGTCCGGGAGAAGTCGCCGGCGCCGAGGCCGAGCGCGTCGGTCACCTCGTCGAGCGGGACGAGGGTGCGGTGGACCGCCGCCGTGGCGAGCTGGTCCGCGTGCATGACGGCCACGTCAGGGCCATTGCCGCTGTCGACCGCGGCGGGGAGCTTCTGATAGAAGTCGCCCCAGCGGGTCACGCTCATCCGCACCGTGATGTTGTCGTGCTCGCGGTTGAACCGCTCGACGAGCCGCTCCATCGGCGGGCGGTCGCCCCCGGTGAAGCCCGTCCAGAAGGCGAGATCGATCGCCGGGCCGGCGTAACCCCGGCTGCCGCCGGCCGCGATCGCGGCCTGATCGCGCACGTCGACCGGCTCGCCGCGACAGCCGAGCAGCAGCAGGCCCGCGGTCGCCCCCACGCCGGCGAGGAGCGCGCGACGGCCCGGCAGCCGCTCGGGATCTCCACTCGTCCCCGGTGCTCGCGCCCTCTGCATGTGCTCTCTGCTCACGTGATCTCGCCGCAGAGGGCTCGCTTCCGGCGCCTGGCCTGCGACCGAGCCGGACCGTGGCTCACCCCCGATCCCCCGGCTGCCGCGGCGATTTACACCGATGTCATCCACCGTCCCAGTGGAATATTCCGGGAACGCAAGAACGACCACGCGATGCTCCGGAGTTACCGTTATGTCCTTTCTTCGGTCCGGCGATTTTCTCCGGCGATGTTGCCTTCACCAGGCCGCATGGTATGCCAGACCACAAGCTGAGCTTGCTTCGTGGAGGGAACCATGAGTCACGCGTTCAACCTCGCCTCGCCCGAGTTCACGCAGAATCCCTATCCGGTCTACGCCGCGCTCCGCGAGAAGGCGCCTGTGTGCCAGGTCGATCCGGGCGGCTTCTGGGCGGTGAGCCGTTATGACGATGTCGTCTATGTCCTCAAGCACCCGGAGCTCTTCTCGTCCGACACGATGGTGGCGAGGACGAGCCGGCAGGACGAGCGGCTCCAGCGCGAGCCGGTCGCCGTCAGCGACGTGAACCTCCTCATGAGCGATCCGCCGGTCCACACCAGGGTGCGCCAGCTCGTCAGCGGCGCGTTCACGCCGAGGGCGATCGCGCGGCTCGAGCAGCGGGTGCGGGAGATCACGACCGAGTACCTCGATCGCATCCTCGCGAAGGACACCTTCGACATGATGGAGGACCTGGCCGTGCCGCTGCCGGTCACGGTCATCTCCGAGATGCTCGGCGTCGATCCGGCGCGCCGCGAGGACTTCAAGCGATGGTCCGACGACGCCGTGAGCTCGGGCGTCGGCCAGCTGAGCGACGCGGAGGTGGAGCGCGTGCTCCGGAGCCGCCGCGAGATGCGCGCCTATTTCCACGAGCTGATCGCGGAGCGGAAGCGGCAGCCGCGCGAGGATCTCATCAGCGACCTCATCCGCGGCGAGGTGGAGTACGGCGAGCTGAAGGGGGACGACGTGCTCAGCATGGTGGTCCTGCTCCTGATCGCGGGCAACGAGACGACGACGAACCTCATCGGCAATGGCACGCTCGCGCTCCTCGAGAACCCCGACGCCCTCCGCCGCCTCCGCGAGGACCCGTCGCTGATCCCGGGCTTCATCGAGGAGGTCCTCCGCTACGAGGGGCCCGCGCAGTTCCTGATGCGGCAGGCGACCCAGGACGTGACCCTCTCCGGCGTCACCCTCCCGAAGGGCGCGATCGTCGTGCCGATCATCGCGTCGGCCAACCGGGATGCCGCGCAGTTCTCCGATCCGGACCGGTTCGACATCGCCCGGGAGCAGCGCGGCAACGTGGGATTCGGGTTCGGCATCCACTTCTGCGTCGGCGCGCCCCTCTCGCGGCTCGAGGGCAAGATCGCCTTCGAGGAGATCTTCCGGCGATTGCCGCCCTTCTCGCGGGAGCCGGAGCCGGTGGTGTGGCGCAGGATGTTCAGCCTGCGCGGGCTACAGAGCCTCCGCCTGCGCTTCGACCGGTCCGCTCGCAGCGCCTGAAGCGGCGCCCCCCGCGCTCCCTGGAGGGCGCGCCCACGCGATGCGACGGAGGAGCCGCGGCGGCGCACGGGACCTCCGCGCCGCCGCTCACATCGAGAAGCCGTCGCCCTGCGCCTCCGGGGACGCGGCCTGCGCCTCCCGCGTCTCCGCCGGGAGCTCCCCCTCCTGGAGCTCCTCCACCGCCCTGGCGTGCTCCGGGAGCTCCGGGAGCGTCGAAGGGTCGTAACCCGGAGCGACCCAGAACACCTCGGGCGCGGGCTTGTACTCGCTCGTATAGCTGCGCTCGCCGACCCGGCCGTCCTTGTACCGGACCTTGACATACGACCTCACGTCGTATCCGCACGAGCCCTTCTGGTGGCGGCGCACCTTGCCCTCCGACAGCTCGGATTTCACGTAGATGCGGCGGATGAAATCGTCGGTGTGCTCGGCGTCGATCTGGTGGACGACCTCCGCCACCGGGTCGCCGCCCAGGATCTCCACGCGCAGCACCGTGGGCGAGGGCAGGTAGGCGTGGATCATGATCGGGAACGGGAGCGTGTTCCTGATCTTCAGGTCCGACTCCGGGTAGGTCACCATCGCGTCGAGCCCCATCGGAATGTAGGCGCTCGGGCGCGAGTGGCTCTGGCGGTCCGGCGTCTCGAGCGCGCCGAAGAGCGACGCGGCGAAGAGCGTGCTGGAGACCTGGCACGTCCCCCCGCCGTAGCCGGGGACGGTCTCGTCGCCGAGGATCTCCGGGGCGATGGTGAACCCGTTCTTGCGCGTCCGCGGGCCGACATGGGCGTTGAACGAGAAGGTCTCGCCGGGCGCCAGGATGGTGCCGTCGATCTTCGACGCGGCGTTCTTGATGTTCACGGCGCGCCCGGCCTCCTTGCCGTGCCGCTTGAACTTCGTCTCGTACGCCGCGACGACCCGCGTCACGTCGACGCTCACCAGGTCGTCGACGACGACGGCCGGCGCGATCGTCCGGACCGCGAGCTCGATGCGCTCCTCTTCTTCGTACGACTCGTGAGCGCCGGCCCGCAGCGCCTTCAGCGACGCGTCGACGTCGAGCTCCCGGCCCGCCTGCTCGGGGATCTTGCGCCGGTTCGCGAGGTCGAGGCGCGCGTCGCGGGGCGCCCGGTAGACCTCGGGGGCGAGCCGCTCGAGCAGCGCGCGGGCCTTGTCCTCGTCGACCGCCCAGACGAGCGGCACGTCGATCGCGCCGCGCCGCGCCCGCCGCGCCTCCCGGATCCGCCGCGCCCAGGGGCCCTCGTGGCCGACGCGCTGCGCGGCCGCGAGCGTCTCGTCGACGTCGATCTCGACGCCCGCCTCGCCGAGCGTCGCGGTCAGCTCCACGTCGTCGTGGCGGAGCCGGATCTCGCGCCCGCGCAGCGCGTCGCGCCGCGCCGCGAGCCAGGCCGCCGGCGAGGCGCCGTCCGGCACGAAGCGCTCGCCGATCGAGAGGCCGTGGACCACCGGCGACGCGGGCAGCGCGCCGCGCACCGCCAGGGCGGCGCCCACGCCGGCCGACCCGCCGAGCGCCAAGACCAGGACGAGGGCCCTCGTATCCATGGCAGCCAGGCATCGTAGCCGGATCCCGGACGATCTGGAAGATCGCTAGAGCGCCGTTTGGCAGGGAAGAGGGGAGGAGAAGAAAACGCAAAGGCGCAAAGACGCAAAGACGCAAAAAGGCAAGAAGATTTTTTATCTTCTCTCCTTGCGCCTTTGCGCCTTGGCGCCTTTGCGTTGAATCTCTCCTTACAGGAAGGGCGCCGCCGGGCAGCCTCAGCCGCCGCCCACGAAGTGCACGATCTCGATCACGTCGCCCTCGGCGAGCTCGGCCGCCGTGTGCTCGGCCCGCGGCACCACCTCGCCGTTGCGCTCGACCGCCACCGGCCCCTCGGTCAGCCCGAGCATCTCGACGAGCCTCCGCACCGTCACCGCCGCAGGCACCTCGCGCGCTTCCCCGTTCACCGTGATGTTCATGGCTTCTTCACCTCGTGCGGCGCGACGCCCGGCGCTCCGGCCGCCGTCGCGGCGAGCGCGGCCCGGAAGCGCCGCGCGTTCTCCACATAGCTCGCCGCGCCCATCCTGCCGAGCTCGGCCTGGTCCGGCCGCACCTCGCCGATCACCCGGGCCGGGTTGCCGCGCACCAGCGACCGCGGCGGGATCACCTTGCCGGGCGGCACCACCGCGCCCGCCGCGATCACCGAGCCCTCGCCGATCTCGACGTTGTCGAGCAGGATGCTCCCCATCCCGATCAGGCACCCGTCGCCGACGAGGCAGCCGTGCAGGATCGCGCTGTGCCCGATGGTCACGTCGGCGCCGACGATCGTCTGGGACACGCCGGCCGTCAGGTGCAGGCACGCGAGGTCCTGCACGTTGCTCCGCGGGCCGACGCGGATCGCGCCGATGTCCCCGCGCAGGACCGCGCCGAACCACACGCTCGCCTCGTCGCCGAGCTCCACGTCGCCGATCACCGTCGCGTTCGGCGCCAGGAACACGTCGCGCCCGAGCCGCGGCGACACGCCGTCGAGGGCCAGGACGAGCGCCACGTCAGCCCCCCCCGGCCGCGACAACCGGCAGCGAGCGCCGGGCCGGCCGCCCCGCGTCGCCCCGCGGCTGCTGTCGCGCCGCGGCGCGCGCCGCCTCGGTGAGCTCGGCCTGGAGCGAGTGCTTGTTCGCCCGCGCGATCGAGACCTCGACGACCTCGCCGAGCAGGTCGAGCTCCCCCGCGCCCTCGATGTGCGCGATCTCGTGGCGCCCCGTCCGGCCGGACCAGAGCGCCCCGCCCGCGCCGCGCTCACCCCCGCGCTCCTTGTCGCGCCCCTCGACGAGCACCTCCTGCGTCGTCCCGACGAGGCCCGACAGGTGGGCGGCGAGCAGCGCCTCGCTCTCCTCGAACAGGCGCGCGAGCCGCGCGCCCTTCACGTCCTCGGGCACGTCGTCCGGCAGCTTCAGCGCGGGGGTGTGCGGGCGGCGCGAGTACTTGAAGCCGAACAGCCCCTTGAACCCCACCTCGCGCACGAGCGACAGCGTCGCCGCGAAGTCGTCCTCCGTCTCACCCGGGAAGCCGACGATGATGTCGGTCGAGAGCGTCAGCCCGGGGACGGCCTCGACGAGCGCCCGCGTCCTCGCGACGTACTCGGCGCGCGTGTAGCGGCGGATCATCCGCCGGAGGACGCGATCGCTGCCCGACTGCACGGGCATGTGCACGTGGCGCGGCAGCACGGCGAGCTCGGCGTGGGCGAGGACGAGCGACGGCGTGAGGTGCCGCGGGTGCGGGCTCGTGTAGCGCAGGCGCGCGAGGCCGGGGACGTCGGCCGCGATCCGCCGGAGCAGCGCCGCGAACTCGCTCTCGTCCGGGTCGTCCGCGCTCGCGCCCGGGGCCCGCGGCAGCGCCCCGAGCGGGTCGCGGTAGCTGTTCACCGTCTGGCCGAGGAGCGTGATCTCGCGCGTCCCCGCGGCCACGAGCGCGGCGATCTCGGCGACGATCTCGTCGCTCGCCCGGTACCGCTCCGGCCCGCGGGTGTACGGGACGATGCAGAACGAGCAGCGCTCGTCGCAGCCCTTCATGATCGTGACGAACGCGGTCGCCGCGGCGCGCGTCGAGGGCGACGGCGAGGCGACGAGGAACCGCGGCGCGTCCAGGTCGAACACCGTGCGCGCGACAGGCAGCCCGCCGAGCGCAACGTCGCCGAGCAGGCCGGGCAGCTCCGGGATGTTGTCGGGCCCCACCACGACGTCGATCGCCCGCATCTGCTTGAGGAGGCGCTCCCCCTCCTGCTGGGCCACGCACCCCGCCACGACGACCACGCGCTCGGCGCGCTCCCGCTTCCAGCGCGCGAGCCGCCCCACCTCGCTCCGCAGCTTCTGCTCGGCCTTCTCGCGCACGCTGCACGTGTTCAGCACGAGCACGTCCGCCTCCTCGGGGCCGCCGGCCTCCGTGTAGCCGGCGCGGCGGAGCACCTCGTGCATCCGCTCGGAGTCGTGCACGTTCATCTGGCAGCCGAACGTCGTGATCGAATACCGGGGCATCGAAGCGATGCACCCTCTAACAGAAGGTTCCCGGGGCCGCCACCTCGCCCGCCGCGCGCCGGGAGGGCCCGCGCCGCGCGCGCGGCGCCTAGCCGCCCGGCCCCGGCCCCGCCCGGCGCAGGAGGCGGCGCACCGCCGGGCCAGTTCGTCCAGCCTCCACGCCCTCCACGCGACGACACCCGCGCACCGCGCCGCGAGCCGATACCCGCGCCGCGAGCCGATACCCGCGCCGCGAGCCGATAAAAACGCGCAGGTCCGTCGCGGTGCCATGGTAACAATCGATGTGGGAGGAGATCCGATGGCCAAGCTGGAGAACCTGGTACAACTGCTCGACCGCTCACTGAACCTCTACGGTCCGCGGCCGCTGTTCGGCACGAAGGCGGACGGCCGCTGGAGCTGGATCACCTATGCGGAGTTCGGGCATCTCGTCGCCAGGTTTCGCGGCGGCCTTGCGTCGCTCGGCGTCCAGCGCGGGGACCGCGTGGCCCTCATCTCGAACAACCGTGTCGAGTGGGCGGTCGCGGCCTACGCCTGTTTCAGCATGGGAGTCGCGGTCGTGCCGATGTACGAGGCGCAGCTCCCGGCCGAGTGGGCGTTCATCATCAACGACTGCGAGGCCGTGGGCGCGATCGTCGCCACGCCGCAGATCTACGAGAAGTGCAGGGATCTCCCCGAGAAGGCGCCCTCGCTGAAGCACATCGTCTGTCTCTTCGAGCCGAAGGAGCCGGGCGGCGCGCCCGGCGCACAGAGCATCTCGTACGGGGCGCTGCTCGCCGCGGGCGAGAAGAGCCCGGCCCCGGCCATCGAGCCGACCGCCGCGGACACGGCGTGCCTCATCTACACCTCGGGCACGACCGGCAACCCCAAGGGGGTGATCCTCTCGCACGGCAACATCGCGTCGAACGTCTGCGCGGTGCTCGATCTCATCCCGTTCGGCAGCGCCGACCGGAGCCTGTCGTTCCTCCCGTGGGCGCACTCGTTCGGCCATACAGGCGAGCTCCACGTGATGGTCACGGTGGGCGGGTCGATGGCGCTGAGCGAGTCGGTCGACAAGATCGTCGCGAACCTCGCCGAGGTCCACCCCACCGTGCTGATGAGCGTCCCGCGCATCTTCTGCCGCATCTACGAGGGCGTGCAGAAGCAGATGACGGAGAAGCCCGCGCTCATCCAGGGCCTGTTCCGCGCCGGGCTGCGCGCCGCGGCGAAGCAGAACAAGGGCGAGGCGCTCGGCCTCGTCGAGCGGCTCACGCTCGCGGCGGCGGACCGGGTCATCTTCTCGAAGATCCGCGACAAGTTCGGCGGCAAGCTGAAATATGCGATCAGCGGCGGGGCGGCGCTCTCCTACGAGGTGGCCGAGTTCGTCGACGCGCTCGGCATCACCGTCTACGAGGGATACGGCCTCACCGAGACGTCGCCCGTCGTCGCGGTGAACTACCCGGGAGCCCGCCGCCTCGGCACCGTGGGCAAGCCGATCCCGGGCGTGAGGGTCGAGATCGACAGGTCGGAGACGCATGATTCGACGCACGATTCGCGACAGGGCGAGATCGTGGTGTATGGCCCGAACGTGATGGTGGGCTATCACAGGCGCGACGAGGAGAACAAGGCCGTCATGACGGAGGACGGCGGCTTCCGCACCGGCGATCTCGGCTACCTCGACGAGGAGGGCTATCTCCACGTCACGGGCCGCATCAAGGAGCAGTACAAGCTGGAGAACGGCAAGTACGTCGCGCCGTCGCCGATCGAGGACAAGCTCAAGCTGTCTCCGCTGATCAACAACGCGATGGTGTACGGCGACAACCGCCTCTTCAACGTGGCGCTGATCGTGCCCGAGCTGACGGCGCTCGCCGAGTGGGCGCGGGGCGAGGGGCTCACGTTCGACTCGCCCGGCGCGATGCTGAAGCACCCGCGGGTGATCGCGCGCGTCCAGGCGGAGGTCGACAGGTGCTCGTCGGACGCGAAGGGGTTCGAGAAGGTCAAGAAGATCGCCCTCACCGACGAGGACTTCACCGCGGAGAACGGGATGCTCACGCCGACCCTGAAGCTGAAGCGGCGCGTGGTGCTCCAGAAGTACGCTCCCGTGCTCGACGCGCTCTACAGCGGCGCGACCAGGGCCGAGCCGCGCGAGGCCGCGCCGCCCGGCTGAGCGCCCCGCCGGGCGGCTCCGCACCCCGCCGGGCGGCTCCGCGCCCCGCCGCCCCGCCCTTCCCCTCGCGGCGCACATTGGCGTACGCTGGGCGCACCCTGGCGCCATCCGGGCGCCGGTCGACGGACGGGAGCGGGGCGGCATGACCATGACAGGCACGCAGAGGCGGACGCTGTATCCCGAGATCGAACCGTACCGCGCCGGCAGGCTCCGCGTCTCCGACGTGCACGAGATCTATTTCGAGGAGTCGGGCAATCCGCGCGGCAAGCCGGTGATCTTCGTGCACGGCGGCCCCGGGGGCGGCACGGAGCCCAAGCAGCGGCGCTTCTTCGACCCGGCCGCCTACCGGATCGTGCTCTTCGATCAGCGGGGCTGCGGCAAGAGCACGCCGTACGCGTGCCTGGAGGAGAACAGCACCTGGCACCTCGTCGCGGACATGGAGGCGCTCCGCGAGCACCTCGGCATCGAGCGGTGGCAGGTGTTCGGCGGCTCGTGGGGGAGCACGCTGTCGCTGGCCTACGCCGAGCGGCACCCGGCGCGCGTGACCGAGCTCGTGCTGCGCGGGATCTTCCTCCTGCGGAAGCAGGAGCTCGACTGGTTCTATCAGCGGGGCGCGAGCGCGCTCTTCCCGGACGCGTGGGAGGAGTACCTCACGTTCATCCCCGAGGCCGAGCGGGGCGACCTGCTCACCGCGTATCACCGGCGGCTCACGAGCCCCGACCCCGAGGTGCAGCAGCGGGCGGCGCGCGCGTGGAGCGTCTGGGAGGGGCGGACGAGCTGCCTGTTCACGAACCCCGAGCTCGTCGCGAAGACAGCGGGGAACGACTTCGCGCTCGCGTTCGCCCGGATCGAGTGCCACTACTTCATGAACAAGGGGTTCTTCACCACAGAGACGCAGCTCCTCGACGACGTGCACCGGATCCGCCATATCCCCACCGTCATCGTGCAGGGCCGTTATGATGTGGTCTGTCCGGCGGAGAGCGCGTGGGCGCTCCACCGTGCGTTCCCCGAGGCCGATCTGCGCATCGTGGCGGACGCGGGGCACTCGGCGATGGAACCGGGCATCCTGCACGAGCTGGTCGAGGCGACCGACCGGTTCCGCTGACGAGCGGCCGGCCGCCCCTCTGCTCGGTCGAGCGCGCGCAGGCGAGCGCGCGCAGGCGAGCGCGCGCAGGCGAGCGCGCGCAGGCGAGCGTGCGGTACGATCGCCGCATGAGCACCGGAGCGCCCTTCCTGCGAGCCGCCTTCGTCCGCGTCCCCGGCCAGCGCGATCGCATTTAGGTGCATCGCCGCGACGGGACCGAGACCTCCTGGGTCCGTGCGCGTGCTCGGCGCGAGGCGCCGGAGCCGCTGGCTCGTCGATGGCGTGATGGCACGCCCGCTCGTAGCGGTGCCACGTGGCACGTGCCAGCCGAGCGGTGCCACGTGGCACGTGCCAGCCGACCGTAGTGAGCATGAGATGTCACGCCCCGCACCGTGGCATGTCACGCCGTACGGCCCTCGCCTCTCTGCAATTTCTCGCCGGAACGAGCCCGAGACCACGTGCCAGGTGGTGGCCCGGAGCTTGCATTTGCTCTATTCGTCTGGACGGTTCTTCTCCATGGCAACGTAAGACAGGAATCGTCCGGACATGAAGGCTGGAGCTGAGCGGCTGCGCCGCCGCGATGCACACCGGCTCTCATGGGTCGTCCCGGCATCGACGGCCGGGCTTCATCACGTCCCGTGCACCTGGCGGCCGGGCGCCGAGGAAGCTGCGCTGTACGGCCAGAGGAGGATGGGACAGGAGCAACACAGATCGCTCACCGGGCTGTGGAGGCGAGTGAGTGGTCGAGGCTTGTAACACGGCCAGCGGCGGTGATCCGCCGCCGGGGAACCGCCCCGGCGCCCGGATCTGGAGCGCCAGCGGGCCTCTCGAGGCATGCAATGTCGTGGTTGCGAATGGCATCGGTTGCGTTGGTGGGGGCGGCGGCGGGCATCGCTGCCGCCGTCGTGGCCGGCAAGAACGAGCTCCCGAGCGCCCCGGAGCCGGTGGCGGACGTCGCGCGAGCGCCGGCGAGCGAGCCGGATCGCGGCCGTCGGCCCCGGACCGACGAAGCCATGACGAGCGCGCGGCTCGCTCGCCTGGAGGAGGAGCTCGCGGAGCTGCGGGGGCAAGAGGCGCCCCAACCACAAGATAGCTCCACGGATCAAGCCGTGGATGACGAGGCCGAGAGTGCTCGCGTTCAAGAGAGGTTCGCCACGGCGCTCCAGGACTTCGAGCGGGCACAGGTGGACCCGACCTGGGCGCCGCAGGCCTCCAAATCGCTGCGGACCGACCTGGGCGCGCTCTCCGAGCGGCTCGGCTTCGACCTCGAAGACGTCGAGTGCAAGGACCGGCGGTGCGTGGCCCAGCTCCGATGGGCGACGCACCAGAAAGCAACCCAGCAGTTCGCCGCAGTTGCACATTCCAAATATTCAGTCAACTGCGCCATCGATATCGTGTTGAAGAGACCAGACGGCGAAGCGGCCAATGTCGCAAATCCCGTCATATTCTCCAACTGTCAATAAACTTCCTTCGTCGCAACAGGCACTGTGGACCCGTTGATTCGCGGCATCGCATGGCGCGCTGCCTTGCATGGGCACTCCGTGCGCGTTCGCGGCGAAGAACGTGAGGTAGCATGAAAATCAGTCCCACTCTGGTCGCCTCGTTCGTGGTCGGGTTCATCGTCGCGTCGGGAACCTTCAGCAGCGCGGCCAGCAAGATAAGAAGATACCATCATTTCGATTGCCACGCTTATGGCGCTGGACAGGTTTGTACACATGTGAGCTCGGAGGACTTCACAGCAA
The DNA here is from genome assembly GCF_051474675.1 of Sorangium sp. So ce406. Classification (NCBI taxonomy): domain Bacteria; kingdom Pseudomonadati; phylum Myxococcota; order Polyangiales; family Polyangiaceae; genus Sorangium; species Sorangium sp. So ce406. Next base: position 7,844,374 of record NZ_CP150340.1, read on the forward strand.
CCGAAGCTCACGAGGTACAGGTCAACACCCACTTCGTGGGCCAAGTCGACCTCCCCTATACTTGGCCGTACGCGAAGGTATGCGTGCTGTTTCAGTCGATCGAAGGTTCGGCTGGCATCTCGTGCGGGGTCGAGGTGAGAGATACTCCCCCCGTTCCCTACCTGCACTGGATTGACTACATGTCACGGATCACGCTTCGCTACGACCAGCCCAGCGGGAATGAGCTCGCGCCATGGCACGATAACCCTGCCGGCTATCCGTATATCTATTATTATCCCGGAGAGAATGACGAGGGCTGGCTGGCTGGTTTCAAGGTGCTCAAGGATTGACGGCGCGTCGCCCCCCGAGCTCCCCGATCGGCTCGTCCTCGCCGGCTGAGGCGCGGAGCCGCCGAGGAGCTCGGCGGTCCTCGCCAGATCCCTCGCGCGTCTCCGCATCTGTCCTACCCGGGCGCCCGGTCAACCCGTGCTCGCCCCTCCGGTGCTGGCGGCCAGGCCGAGCAGCGGACCGATCGCCGGAACGACCCGGGCCGCCTCCTCGTCCCCAAGCGCGACGGCGTGGGTGAGCCTCTCAGACAGCGACGCGATCACGGCGGTCCGTGGCGACGGGCCAGCCGTCGCGAGGTCACCAGGTCCGGGGCCCTGCGGTTGAGCCCGCGTCGGGGCCATGGCCTCGAAGGGTGCGATCGGTCGTCACGTCTCCAGATACCGAGCCGCCTGCTGCGGCCTTGGCTCGTACACCGAGAACCGTATTTCGCGCTCAACAACTTCCTGAGCCGCTCTCGCCCTCCCCCGTTCTCCTCGAATTCATGCATATGGAGGAGGATGAGCCTGCTCGATCCTGCGCCCTTGCGTGCAATCCGGTCGAATCTCGTCGGTTTGGGCTCTCTGGCCGCTTGCGCTGGGGGGGGTCGGTCTTTAACGTAGACAAAGGGAAGGGTTGATTCCCTGTGGAGGCTTATGGCAAACAAGGCAGCACGGAAGACGTGGATCCTGGTCTCCGACGCAAGCCGCGCCCAGCTCTATCGTGAAGAGCCTGCGGGCAAGGGCTTCACCCTGCTCGAGTCCTACACTCATGACGAGAGCCGGGCGCGCGTGCGGGATCTGATGGCCGACGCGCACGGCCGGAAGCCGAACGGCACCCCGGGCGGGAACGGCAACATCAGCGGCGGCGGGGGTGGCACGTATCTGGGCCGTCCGGGCGCCGCGCCCGACACCGATCCCAAGGAGGTCGAGAAGCAGAAGTTCGCCCAGGAGCTCGCGGAGGTGCTGGAGAAGGGCCTGAACGAGCACGCCTACGAGTCGCTGGTGCTCATCGCTCCACCGCACTTCCTCGGCCTGCTCCGCGGGACGGTGAGCAAGCAGGTCAGCAACCACATTGAGTCGAGCGTGGACAAGGACCTGAGCTGGCTGGACGGCCCCCGGCTCACCGAGCGGCTGCGCGAGCTGCGCGCGGAGTAGCGCTGTCCTCCGGCGCCGCCTCGAACGTGTAGGCGACGCCGAGCCCCACGACGTTCGCGCGGGCGCTGTAGGCGCCGCCGTTGATGGTGTTCGGGTGCTCCGGCGGGTTGGCCCGCACCGGGCTCACCTGCGGCACCCGCGCGTCCGCCGGATCCACCTTCACGCCCGCGGCGAACACGTGCGCGTAGCTCGCGTCGAGCCGCCACCGGCCGAGGTGCACGCCGAGGCCAGCCGCGGCGGTCACCTTCGTCGCGTCGATCGTGAGGACCGTGAGGTACTCGGGCGGGACGGCGGTCTGCTCGAAGCTCGCGCCGGCGCGCAGATCCCACCGCCTGCCCGCGAGCTCGACCGAGTACTCGCCGCCGAGCCGCGCGGAGAACGAGGCCTCGAAGCGCCGGGGGAACTCGACCGCAGGTACTCGAAATTCCTCAGGAAAACCGACGACGTCGCGGAGCACCAGGCCGTCGGGCTCGACGAGGATGTCGTCGTGCATGCCCCAGCCCTCGACGCCCAGCCCGAGCTCCACGCGCAGGTCGTCCTCGACCCGCGCCTCGACGCCGGCGCGGAGGATCCAGGGCAGGTCGAACGAGACGTCGGCGTCCTCGCCCTCCTGGACGGCGCGCTCGAAGAACGGCGCCGCGGGGAGCCGCGCCCGGACGGTGGCCGGCGCGCGCACCCAGACGGGGAGCTGGAAGGCCAGGCCGACGCGCCACGCCCGGCTCGGGACGAAGAGCGCCCCGAGCTGGCCCGTCGGCGCCACGATCGGCCCGACCGAGAGCTCCGAGTGGATGTCCCACTCCGGGTCCTCGGGCGCGCAGAACATCCGCTCGGGGACGCACCCGGAGACGACCATCCGGCTGTTGAACGTGCCCACCACCGCGCCGATCGAGGCGCCGAGGCGCCACGTCGGCGACGGCGCGTACGACGCGCCGACCCCGAGCAAGGCGAGCAGCGAGCCATCCATCGTGAACAGCGCATAACGCTGCGGCGCCGGCATGCCGTTCACCTGCTCCGGGTAGCTGGCGATGGCCGCGTACGGCGCCCACACCCCGCCCCAGACGACCCATTGCGGGTCGACCTTGAACGACGCCGCGAGCGTGGGGATCGGCAGCACCGGCGCGGTGCCGGTCACGGGGGCCATCGTCTGCACGAAGCTCGCGCCCGTCGGCTCGCCGGTGTTCGGATCGACCTGGCGCACGATCGCCTGGCGCGTGTACTGGCTGCGCCACTCGAAGAGCCCGGCGTCGATCAGGATCTGGGTGCCGGCCTCGTAGACGCCCGCGGGGTTGTAGGCGATCGCCCCGAGGTCGTCGCCCCCGGCGATGTACGCCCCGCCGCGGGACGACGGGCGCACGCCGCGATCGGTGAAATAGAGCCCGGCCGCGCCCGCGTCCCCCGCGGGCACGGCGAGCGCCCCGGCGGCGGCCGCCGCGAGGATCGCCGCGCGGATCATGAGCTTCTGCACGGGGATCACTCGTGAGGTCGATTCTTGATGATGGCGTAGATCTGCTCGAGCCCGCGGGTCTCATCGAGCAGGAAATCCCGCGTCGAGAGGAACACCTGCCGGTAGTCCTCCGCCGAGAGCGGCGCGGCGCTCTCGGCGTCGAAGCGGTTCACGTCGGCGATCGCGTCCAGGAACACCTGGACCGGCGCGCGGCCGTCCGCCATCGGCGCCACCAGCGCCGGGAGAATGTGATCCATCGCGTGGTATCTGTCGTACCGATCGTCGTTGAGCGCCTTGAGCGCCTCGAGCCCGGCGTCGGCCGCGCCCGGCCCCTCGGCGTCCCCCGCGGGGCTCAGCGCCACGGCCGCCGTCCTGAGGAGCGGCGCGAGCACGTCGTCGTTGGCGAGGATCTGCGCCCCGTCCACCACCGTCGCGAGCAGCGCCGGGAACGCGTCCCCGTCCGCGTCGAGCATCGCGGAGAGGAACCGCTCGACCTCCCGCCGCGCCGGCTCGTGGGCGCGGATCGACTCCATGACATCGGCGAGGCCCGCGAAGAGCGGGTGGCTCACCAGGTCGACGACCTTGGCGCCGAGCTCCTTCTGCGCCCAGGCGCACCGCCCGGTGGTCTCGCGATCCGGGCACCGCGCGTTGAGCTGCTCGCGGAGCGCGCGCAGGACCACGGCGCCCATCTGCGGGAGCGCGCGGTTCTTGAACCGCGCCTCCGGCCCCGACCCCTCGACCGCGAGCAGCGCGTCGATGAGCTCGTCCGTGGCGCGCTTCCACTGCCCCTTTCGCTCCGCGGCGTCGGGCGCGCTGCTCTCCTCGAAGCGGGCGTCGATGCGGTTCAGGGCGTCGGCGAGGAGGGTGAACCCGGTGAGCTGCTCCTGGGTCCGGCCGTCGGCCCACGTGGCCGTCTTCTTCCCCCACCGGTCGACCATGCCCACGCTGGCCGCGTGGTCGGCGCTGAAGAGGATCCGCGCGAGCTTCTCGATCGCCTGCGCCTTCGTCCAGGCCTGGCCGGCCCTCGGGCCGCGCTGCACCGTCACCGGGGCCGACGGGTCGGTCGCCATCTTCGCGAACGCGACCGACGACGCGAGGACGTCCTCGGCCCGGAGCACGTCGGCGAGGAGCGGCTCGTACGAGTTGGCCCCTGCCTCCGAGCAGTACGCGGTGTTGGTCGCCGGCGAGCCCGCCTTGATGCACTCGGGCCCGTGCTCCTTGCCCGGCCAGTGGCGGTACGCCGTGCTGAAGAGATCGATGAGGATCGCCTCGCCCGTCGTGTCCGGGCCGACCTCGGCGAACGCCTGCACGATGGGGCTCAGGTACGCGCCGAGCCCGAGCCGCTCGATCAGGAAGGTCGTCCCCGGGTGGCGCACCCGGATCAGGTTCTCCGGGGTGCTGCACTCGTTCACGCCGAGCGCGTTCCTCGGGCAGTGGATCGTCCCGGCCGGCTCGAGCGACCCGGAGATGAACTGGTTGGTCGTCTCGTTCGCCAGGTCCCGCAGCGGATCGAGGTCGCGCAGGCCCGGGTACCGCTCCGAGTCGGCGCCGAAGTAGATGAGCCGGCTGAGCGCGGCCGACGTCGGGTGGCCCGTGAGCCCGGTGATGCCGCTCGCCGACTCGAGGATGGAGTCGGTCACGAGGAGCGCGAGGGCCGAGGGCTTCACCTCGAGCTCGGCCCGCTTCGGGTGCCCCTCCGGGAGCAGCGAGTCGAGGTAGAAGGCCGCCAGGTCGTCGATCTGGAACAGCTCGCACTCGGTGAACTCGACGAAGGGCACCGTGAGGCCGAAGACGGTCACGACCGCGCCTTCCTTGTTGCACTGCCGGACGCCGGCGGTGTCGTGCATGAGGTGCATCAGCCGCTCCATGTTGGAGCGGTTGTCGCCGGCCCTGGGCTTCGTCGGGTCGACCGGGGTCCGCGGGTCGGCCGTCGACGGCGCCCCGACGGAGAGGTTGATGGCCGGGCCGTTCAGGTTGCTCGGGTTGTACGCGTACTGGTCGCGGGTCGTGAGCATCGCCGCGACCGCATCACCGGCGTGCCGCGCGCCGCCGTGCTGGGCGAGGAGCGCGTCGCTCGCGAGCGCCTCGAGCAGGCGCGCCACGAGCCCCGGCTGCTCGACGGCCCTGCCGAGCACCGCCGCCAGCTCGTCCCCGAGCGGCGCCTCGTCGGCGATCTCCGCGACCGGCTCCTTGCCCTCGGCCGCGAGCCGGTCGTGCTCGCGGGCGAGATCGCGGATGCGCAGCGCCGCGCCGGTCATGCGGGCGAGCTCCGCCTCGTGGTTCTCCAGCAGATCGATCAGCGTGACGAGGAGGGCGTCCGAGTCCCGGTCCGCGAGCACCTGGCCGACCGCGTGCGCCAGGTCGGCGAGCGGCGAGTCCTCCCCGCGGAAGCGGCGGTACCGGAGACAGCCGTCGCACGTCGCGTCCGGCGGCAGGACCTTCCCGCGCGCGGGATCGTACCGGGCCTCCTCGCGGTCGCCGAAGAGCAGGTACGAGCCGGCGAGGGCGTACATGAGCCCCTCGTGCTCGGTCTTCCACGGCGCGGGGTCCCCGTCGCCCGCGTAGCGGGTCGCGTCGAGGAGCGGCGCGATCGAGCGCAGCGCCGCGGCGGCGAGCGTGCGGGACGTGTCGATGTACGCGTAGCGCTCCGGCGACGGCCGCCCGAACCGGTCCGGCTCCTGCGACGGGGCGACGCCGGGGACCGCGAACGGCGGGTCGAGCGGGAGCGGCGTCCCGGCCGCGTCGACGAAGCGGCCGAACGCGTCGACGTCGGCGAGGCCGTCGCCGTCCTCGTCGGCGAACGGCGCGGGGACGCCCTCCCCCGCGGGCAGCGCGAAGCCGCGCCGGTCGCGGCGCGCGACGTAGCGCGGCGGCGCCGCGTCGCGCTCGGCGAACCGCGGGTGCTCGGCCAGCGCGACGGCGCCCGCGAGCTCGACCAGGGTGCGCGGCCGGCTCGGCTGCGCGGTGGCCTCGTCGATCGCGAGGGGCTCCTCGCGCGAGGTCGTCGGCTCCATCGCGAGCAGCTCGCCCTTGCCGGCGGCGAGGAGCGCCTGGAGGGCCGCCTCCCCCGCCCCGCCGGGGCCGAGGACGTCGAGCGACGCCCGCGTCATCGCGCGGAGCTCCGGGTACTCGAGCGCCGCCCGCGCCGCGCCGAGCGCCACGCCGGCCGGCCGGTAGCCCTTCCGCTCCCCGATCTGCGCGAGCTTGCCCGAGGCCTCCTCGCTGCCGGCGAACGCCGCGGCGAGCCGCCCGATCCCCCGCGTCGACTCGGGCAGCACCGGGGGCGCCCCCGCCTCGAACGGGTTCGTCTCGTAGAGCGGCGCGATCGTCTGCGACAGGCTCAGGAAGGCGTCGTGCAGCCGGATCTTCCCGCCCCCCTCCCCGGCCGCGACGTTGTCGATCTCGACGTCGGGCACCGCGGCGTTGACGGCGCGCACGAGGTCGCCGCGCCACCGCGCCATCGCCTCGACCTTCGCCACGCCGAGCCGGCGCGCCCGCTCCGCCTTCTCGCCGGAGACGGGCGGCAGCAGCGCCACGTCGACGCTGTCCTCGTAGCGGCCCTCGCTGTCGTAGTGGCAGACGCGCTGGTACGAGGCGCCTGTGTGGTCCTCGTTCAGGCTCGACGCGCCCACGCGGTCGCAGAGCACGCCGAAGACGTCGTCGCCGAGCGTCGCCTTGGGGGGCGCTACCCGCCGGGTGTCGAGCGGCTCGTGACACGAGGCCGCCACCGCCCCGGCCGCGGCGAGCGCAACCAGCCGAAACACCTCCGCGGCCGAGGAACGCAGCGTGCGCCTGCGCATGACGACAACCTCCCCAAGACACCTCCAGGGTAGACGATTCCGCTCCAGGTGGTAGGCCCTTCGTGCTCGCGCGGGTGGGCGGGACCGTGACGCGGCGCGCATTCTCCACGCTCACTGCACGGCGGCGGGGACGGCGGCGGGCCTGACGGTGGTAGGCTGCGGGCGATGGCGACCGCCCAACAAGCCCCGTTCACCGCTGTCGTACTCGCCGCCGGCCAAGGCACCCGCATGAAGAGCGCCCGACCGAAGGTGCTCCACGAGCTCTGCGGCCGGCCGATGCTCCACTACGTCGTCGACGCGGCCATCGCCGCCGGCGCCTCGGACGTCGTGGTCGTCGTCGGCCACGGCCGCGACGAGGTCTCCGCCACCCTCGACAAGGCGTTCGGCGCCCGGGGGAAGGCCGTCCGCACGGCGCTCCAGCCCGAGCAGCGCGGCACCGGCGACGCGGTGCGCTGCGCCATGCCGCAGATCGAGGCGAGCACCGAGGCGGTGCTGATCCTCTGCGGCGACACGCCGCTGCTCGATCCGTGGCAGCTCACGCAGCTCCGCGAGGCGCTCGACGGCGCCCCCGACGCGCCGATCGCGATGCTCACCGCGCGGGTCGCCGACCCCACGGGCTACGGCCGGATCCTGCGCGACGGCGCCGGCCGCGTGATCGGCATCCGCGAGCACAAGGACGCGAGCCCCGAGGAGCGCGCGATCGCCGAGGTGAACCCCGGCGTCTACCTCGCCCGCAGCGCCTTCCTCGGGCGCGCGCTCGCCGGGCTGACGACCGACAACGCCCAGGGCGAGCTCTACCTGACCGACATCGTCGCGCAGGCGGCGAAGGCCGGCGGCACCGCGGCGGTCGTGGCCAGGGACGTCGGCTCGCTCGTGGGCATCAACGATCGCGCGCAGCTCGCCGCGGCCGAGGAGGTGCTCTACGGCCGCATCGCCGACGCGCTGCGCCGGAGCGGCGTCACGATCAGGACGAGCGCCCGTATCGACGCGGGCGTGGTCGTCGAGCCGGACGCGGTCATCGAGCACGCCGTGGTGCTGCGGGGCCAGACGCGCGTCGGCGCGGGCGCGCGCATCGACGTGGGCTCGGTCCTCACGGACGTTGTCGTCGAGGCCGGCGCCTCCGTGAAGCCGTACACGGTCGCCTCGCAGTCGTCGATCGGCGCCGGCGCGCAGATCGGGCCGTTCTCGCACCTCCGTCCGGACAGCCAGATCGAGGCCGACGCGCACATCGGCAACTTCGTCGAGACGAAGAAGACGGTGGTCCGCAAGGGCGCGAAGGCGAACCACCTCGCCTACCTCGGCGACGGCGACATCGGCGAGGGCGCAAACGTCGGCGCCGGGACGATCTTCTGCAACTACGACGGCTTCCGGAAGCACCGGACCGAGATCGGCCCCGGCGCCTTCATCGGCAGCGACTCGCAGATCGTCGCCCCGGTGAAGATCGGCGCGGGCGCCTACGTGGCGACGGGCACGACCGTGACCCGCGACGTGCCGGAGGAGGCGCTCGCGATCGGCCGGGTGAAGCAGGAGAACAAGGAAGGCTACGCCGCGCGGCTCAAGGCGCGGCTGAAGGACGCCGCGAAGAAGTAGCGGGCGTGGGTGCGCGACCTCCGGCCCCGGGGCCGACGAGGTCGCGCGGCATCCTGAGAACCGTGGGAACTCCTGTTCGAGCTCACGATATCTTCCGCTTGAGCGCTTTTGCCGGCGATCGGGTCCCGTCTCGTCACGACATCTCTTCGCGGCGCGACTCGCTGGCTCGGTCGTGACAGGCGCGCCTGATGTCGAACGAACCGCTCCGCGGAGCGGTTCGTTCGACGGGCACCTTGGCGCCGCCACGCAGTGTCGGAAACGCTGCGACCCCTCCCGCCTTTTGGCTGAAACCGGTGCGGTCAGCAAGTACACTCGCGCGCCATGCCGGTGGTCGCCCTGCTCCTGTTGCCGTTCCTCGGAAGCGTGCTCACCGCGCTCCTGCCGACGCGGGCGCGGTCCGAGCTGGCGGCTTGCGCAGGGCTCGTGTCGGCCGGCGCGGCGGCCTGGGTCATCAGCCTGTTCCCGCGGGTGCGCGACGGGGGCGTGATTCGCGAGACGATCTCGTGGGTGCCTTCGCTCGGTCTCGATCTGGTCCTCAGGATCGACGGGTTCGCGTGGATGTTCGCGGTGCTCATCACCGTCATCGGCGCCCTCGTCTGTCTGTACGCGCGCTACTACATGTCCCCCGAGGATCCGGTGGCGCGCCTGTACGCGTTCTTCCTCGCGTTCATGGGCGCGATGCTGGGCGTCGTGGTCTCGGGCAACCTCGTTCAGCTCGTCGTCTTCTGGGAGCTCACGAGCCTCGTTTCGTTCCTGCTCATCGGCTACTGGCATCACCGGGTGGACGCGCAGCGGGGAGCGCGCATGGCGCTCACCGTGACCGGCGCGGGCGGGCTCGCGCTCCTCGGCGGTGTGATCATCCTCGGCCACATCGTCGGCAGCTACGAGCTCGATGTGGCCCTCGCCTCGGGCGACCTCGTGCGGGCACACCCGCTCTACCCGGTCGCGCTCGCCCTCATCTTGCTTGGTGCGCTCACCAAGAGCGCTCAGTTTCCGTTTCACTTCTGGCTGCCGCGGGCGATGGCCGCGCCGACGCCGGTGTCCGCCTACCTGCACTCGGCGACCATGGTGAAGGCGGGCGTATTCCTGCTCGCGCGGCTCTGGCCGGTGCTCTCGGGGACCGAGCTGTGGTTCTGGATCGTCAGCGGCGCGGGCATGACGACGCTCCTGCTCGGCGCGTACATCGCGATGTTCCAGAACGATCTGAAGCGCGTGCTCGCCTACTCGACCATCAGCCACCTCGGCCTCATCACGCTCCTCTTCGGGCTCAACAGCTCGCTCGCCGCCGTCGCCGGCGTCTTCCACATCATGAACCACGCGACGTTCAAGGCCTCGCTGTTCATGGCCGCGGGCGTCGTCGACCACGAGACCGGGACGCGCGACATCCGTCGCTTGAATGGCCTGATTCGTTCCATGCCTCACACCGGCGCGCTGGCGCTCGTGGCGAGCGGCGCGATGGCCGGCGTGCCGCTGCTCAACGGCTTCCTGTCGAAGGAGATGTTCTTCGCCGAGACGGTGTTCTTGTCCGCGCACCGCTCGGTGGAAGTGGCGCTCCCGGTATTGGCGACGATCGCGGCGGTCTTCGCGGTCGTGTACTCGCTGCGCTTCGGCTACGACATCTTCTTCGGCCCCCCGTCGACCGATCTTCCTCGGCAGCCGGAAGAAGCCCCGCGGTGGATGCGGACGCCGATGGAGCTCCTGGTGCTCAGCTGCCTCATCGTCGGCGTCGCGCCCGCGATCTCCATCGGACCATCGCTCGCAGCCGCAGCCCGCCCGGTGGTCGGCGGGGCGCTCCCCGAGTACAGCCTCGCCGTATGGCACGGCTTCAACCCGCCTTTCATCATGAGCCTCGTCGCGATCTCGGGCGGCGTCGTCGGGTACCTCTGGTTGCGCAAGCACCAGGAGCAGGGGCGACTCCAGGATACGCCCTTCGTCGGACGGCTCAACGCAAGGCGGCTGTTCGAGAGCGCGCTGCTCGGGCTCACGCGCCTCTCGCGAAGGGCCCTCCGGCTCGTCGGAACTCGACGGCTCCAGACGCAGATGTTCGCGATCATCGCGGTCGCGCTCCTCCTCGCGCTCCTCGCGGCGCGCGGCGTCCCGCTGGAGTGGGGCGACCGGGACCGGCTCCCCGCGTCGCCTGCGTTCGTGCTCTTGTGGGTCATCGGCGCGGTCTGCGCGGTCGGCGCCGCCGTGATGGCGAAGTTCCACCGGCTGATCGCGATCACGTTGATGGGCGGCGCGGGCCTCGTCACCTGCCTGACGTTCATGTGGTTCTCGGCGCCCGACCTCGCCCTCACCCAGATCGTCGTGGAGGTCATCACCACCATCCTGCTCCTGCTCGGGCTGCGCTGGTTGCCGATGCGCATCGAAGGGATCTCGAGGCCTGTCAGGGCCCGCGACAGGGTGCGGCGCGCGCGCGATCTGCTGCTCGCGATCGGCGGCGGCAGCGGCCTCGCCGCGCTCTCCTATGCCATGCTGACCCGGCCGGCGCCGCACAGCATCTCACCGTTCTTCCTCGCCCGCGCGCTGCCGGAAGGAGGAGGCGCCAACGTCGTCAACGTCATGCTCGTCGACTTTCGTGCCTTCGACACGCTCGGCGAGATCACGGTCCTCGGCGCGGTCGCGCTCACGGTCTACGCCCTCCTGCGCCGCTTTCGGCCGCCCCCGGAGAGCATCGAGCAGCCCCAGCAACAGAGAGCCTTTCCGGCCGATGTCGTCACCGATCTCGTGAAGCCGCGCACGGCCGAGGACGCCGCGCGCGGATACATGATGGTGCCGGCGATCATCGCACGCCTGCTCCTGCCGGTCTCCGTCCTCGTCGCAGCGCACTTCCTCCTTCGTGGGCACAACGAGCCAGGCGGCGGCTTCGTGGCCGGACTCGTCGTCGCGATCGCGATGCTCATGCAGTACATGGTCTCGGGGGCGCTCTGGCTGGAGGCGCGCGCGCGCCTCCGTCCGGCGCGCTGGATCGCCGTTGGACTGCTGCTCGGGGCGACGACGGGCCTCGGCGCGCTCGCCGTCGGCTACCCCTTCCTCACGACGCACACCGCGCACGTCAGGCTGCCGCTGGTCGGCGAGGTCCACCTGCCGAGCGCCACCTTCTTCGACCTCGGCGTGTTTGCGGTCGTCGTGGGCGCGACGCTCCTCACCCTCACGGCGCTCGCTCACCAGTCGCTGCGTGCGCACCGGCGACCAGCACAGAGCCCGGCGTCGTCGACGAGCAAGGGCACGAGCTAGATGGAAGCCCTGCTCGCGCTCGTCATCGGTGTGCTCGGCGGATCCGGGATCTGGCTCGTGCTGCGCCCGCGGACCTTCCAGGTGATCATGGGGCTCACGTTGCTCTCTTACGCGGTGAACCTCTTCATCTTCAGCATGGGGAGCATCTTCATCGACAAGCCGCCGATCGTGCGACCTGGCGTGCCCGCCGATCTCCAGCACTACACGGATCCGATGCCGCAGTCCCTCGTGCTCACGGCCATCGTGATCGGGTTCGCGACAACGGCGCTCTTCCTCGTCGTGCTCCTCGCCTCGCGCGGCTTCAGCGGCACCGACCACGTGGATGGAACGCGGGAGGAGCCGTGACCGAGCGCTTCCCGCACCTCATCGTCGCGCCCGTCGTGCTGCCGCTGATGACGGCCGCCCTGCTGCTCCTGCTCGGCGAGAAGCGCAAGCGCGCCAAGTCGATCGCCAATATCGGCGCGGCCCTGGCAGGCCTCCTCGTGGCGCTGGAGATCATGCGCGGCGCCAACGCTGGCGGCTCGCCCGGCGCCGTCGGTGTGTATCTCATGTCGAACTGGGAGGCGCCTTTCGGGATCGTGCTCGTCGCGGACCGGCTCTCTGCGCTCATGCTGGTGCTGGTCGGCGTGGTGAGCCTCTGCGCTGCCGTGTACGCGGAGGCCGCGTGGGGCCGTGCAGGAGCGTACTTCCATGCGCTCTTCCAGGTTCAATTGATGGGGCTCAACGGCGCCTTTCTCACGGGAGACCTCTTCAACCTCTTCGTGTTCTTCGAGGTGATGCTCGCGGCCTCGTATGGCCTGCATCTTCATGGATCCGGGTGGCCGCGGGTGCGCTCGGGGCTCCACTACATCGCGGTCAACCTGCTCGCGTCGTCGCTCTTCCTCGTCGGCCTCGCGGTGCTCTACGGCGTCATGGGCACGCTCTCCATGGCCGACATCGCCGAGAAGCTCGCGCTCGTCCCGGCGCGCGATCGCGGGCTCTTGCATGCAGGCGCGGCGGTCCTCGCCGTGGCGTTCCTCATCAAGGCGGCGATCTGGCCCCTCAACGCCTGGCTGGTGCCCGCCTACTCGGCCACGAGCGCGCCTGTCGCGGCGCTCTTCGCGCTGATGACCAAGGTGGGTATCTACGTGCTCGTGCGCCTGTGGACGCTGTTCTTCTCCGCGGGCGCTTCAGCGCAGTTCGGGGGGACAGTCCTGCTCTACGCAGGGCTCGCGACCCTCGCCTTCGGCGCGATCGGCCTCATGGCCTCCACGTCCCTCGGGCGCATCGCGGGCTTCTCGGTGATCGTGTCGTCGGGGACGCTCCTCGCGTCGCTCGGGACGGGGACCCCCGCGGTCACGTCGGCGGCGCTGTTCTACATGCTGAGCGCCACGCTGGCGGTGAGCGCTCTCTTCCTCCTCGTCGAGCTGGTGGAGCGCATCGGCTCCGATGGAGAGCGGCGGGTGCCGGACCTCGATGTGGAGCCGGGCGAGGACACCAACCTCGATGACGAGGAGGCGCCGCTCGTCGCCCGAGCGTTCCCCGTGTCCCTCGCGTTGCTCGGCCTGGCGTTCATGGTCTGCGCGCTGCTCGTCGCAGGGCTGCCGCCGCTCTCAGGCTTCGTCGCGAAGGCCTCGTTGCTGACCGCCCTCCTGTCGCCCCGAGGGGGCGGCCACGCGAGCACCGGCGCCCCCGTCCCGTCCGCCGCGTGGCTCCTCTTCGGGCTGCTGCTCCTCTCGGGGCTCGCGGCCACCATCTCCCTCGCGAGGGCGGGCATTCGACACTTCTGGTCGAGGGGTGAGCGGCTCCCGCCCCGCTTGAAGGTCGTCGAGGCCGCCTCCGTCCTCGGACTCCTCCTCTGCTGCGTCTTGCTCACGCTGTTCGCTGAGCCGGTCCTACGCACCACGAGGGCGACAGCCGCCGGGTTGCACGCGCCGGAGGCGTACATCGAGGCCGTCCTGTCGATGAGGCCTCGTCCGGGACCGACGCGCGCCGTGATCGAAGCGGAGGGCGCACCGTGACCTTCCTCGAGAAGCTCGCGCCCGCGCCGCTCCTGTCCGCCGCGCTGTTCGCGTTGTGGCTGGCGCTCGCGCGCTCCACGAGCGTGGGCCAGATCGTCCTGGGGCTGGGGCTCGCGCTGGCGGTGCCGCTCCTCACCTCGACCCTGCGGCTGACGAACCCCCGGGTGCGGCGGCCGCTGGTCGTCGTGCGCTTCATCCTGAGGGTCGGCTACGACGTCCTGGTCTCGAATTTCGAGGTCGCCTGGGGCGTGGTCACCTGGCGATGGCGGCGACCGCAGTCGAAGTTCGTGATCGTGCCCCTCGATCTGCGTGACCCCCTCGGGCTGGCCGCGTTATCCATGGTGACGACCGTGGTCCCGGGCACGGTGTGGTCGGAGCTCGCGCTCGATCGCAGCGCGCTCCTGCTGCACGTGTGGGATGTCGGTGACGAAGGCGCCTTCGTCGCCCGCTTCAAGGCTCGCTACGAGGAGCCTCTCAGGGAGATCTTCGAATGAGCGCACTCCTGTCTGGCGCGATCGCCTTCGCGCTCGGCTGCTACGCCGTCGCGTCGGTCCTGGTGGTCATCAGGTTGATCCGGGGGCCGCGGGCGCAGGATCGCGTGTTCGCGCTCGACTTGCTCTACTTCCACGCGATGCTGGTCATGCTGGTGCTCGGCATCCGTCACCGGAGCGACACGTACTTCGAAGCCGCGCTGCTGATCGCGCTCTTCAGCTTCGTGAGCTCATCCGCGATGGCGAAGTTCATCCTGCGAGGCGAGGTGATCGAATGAACCAGCTCCCCCTCTGGGTCGAGGCGGTGGTCGCGGCGTTGCTCGTGCTGAGCGGCCTGTTCGTGGTCATCTCCGCGCTCGGGTTCCTGCGCCTGCCAGACTTCTTCCTGCGCATGCATCCCCCTGCGCTCGCGTACACCTTCGGCAGCTGGTGCGTGGCGCTGGCGGGCATCCTCTACTTCTCGATGATCGAGTCCCGGCCCGTGCTGCACCCGTGGCTCATCATCATCATGCTCTCCATCACGGTCCCTGTGACCACGCTGCTCCTGGCGCGCGTGGCGCTGTTCCGCCGCCGCGCCGCGGGAGCGGCCGACACGCCCCCTCCGCTCACGCTGCGCCGCGACTCCTGAGCGTCAGCGCCGCGGCGGTGCGCGCCGCCCGCGGAGCAGGAGCCGCGGAGCAGGAGCTCAGCTCAGACGATGAGGACGACCAGACCACCGAGGAAGATGAGGGCAGGACGCAGGCTCACTCGGGCTCCTCGGCGCGTGGCCGAGCAGGCACGACCAGCACGTCGCAGGCGACCTGACGCAGCACGTCTCCAGCGACCGTCCCGAGGAAGACGTGAGCGACCCCGGAATAGCCGTGGGTGCCGAGCACCAGGAGGTCGCTCTCTGCCTTCTTGACGGCCTTCTCGATCACGCGCCGCGCGGAGCCGCACCGGACATGCGTCTTCCAGGGCGGCGCGTCTGCTGGACGCACCTTGGCCTGCGCCAGCGAGGCAGCGAGCAGCTTCGCGATCTGCTGTGTCGCTGTTCGCTCGAGCTCGCTGCGCCACTCCTCTGCGTCCTCCTCCGAGAGGCTGGGATAGGCGACGCCGCGATAGGGCGTGTCGAATGCGTGGATCACCGTGGCACGCGGCCGCGGGGTCGGGATCAACCGGAGCATCAGAGCGAGCGCATCCGTGGATCCTTGCTCGAGGTCGAGGGCGACCGCGGGCCGGCTGTACACCGCGCGAGGAGCCAGCCGAACCGCGAGGACCGGGAGCTGCCCGCGGCGGATGACGCGCTCCGCGGTCGAGCCGAGAAAGGTGTCCCGGAGCGCGCGGCCGCCGCCGCGACCCATGACGATGAGCTCGGCCCCCGTCGAGGTCGCGCAGCCTGCGATCTCCGCGGCCGAGCTGCCGATCTTCACCACCGGCTCGACGTCGACGCCCCTGGGCAGAGCTTTCGCGAGGTGCCGCGCTTCGTCCGCGAGCGCTCTTCTGGCATCCCGCTCGGCGCGGTCCTGGGCCCTGACGGGGAGGTTGCCGGGGACGACGTGAAGCAGCGTGACGCGAGCTCCGTCGGCCAGGGGCAGGAGCGCGACTCGGCCGAGGACGCGGTCCGAGATGGCCGTCAGATCGACGGGGACGAGCAACGAACGGAACCGCTCGGCCCCGCCCGTCTCGGCCCCGCCCGTCTCGGGCTGCCCGTCGCCTGCCTCCGGCTCCTTCAGACTCTCGGTCATCGCTACTCGGCGTCGCCGGCCGCGGCGCTCTCGGCGGCCGCGCCGTCGCGCAGCGACGGGATGGCGTGGCCCATCCGGAGGCGCTTCGCCTCGAGGTAGGGCGCGGAGAACGGGTTGGCCGGGACGATGGCCGGGGAGCGCGAGGAGATCCGCACGCCGAGCGCGCGGAGCGCCTCCACCTTGTCCGGGTTGTTCGTGAGCAGCCGGATCGACTCGATGCCGAGGTGGTCGACCATCGCCGCGGCGGGCTCGTAGCCACGGGCGTCGTCGGGCAGGCCGAGGATGCGGTTGGCGTCGACCGTGTCGTGGCCGAACGCCTGGAGCTGGTACGCGCGGATCTTGTTGGCGAGCCCGATGCCGCGCCCCTCCTGCCGCAGGTAGAGGACGACGCCGAGCCCGCGGCGGCCGATCTCGGCCTGGGCCGACTCGAGCTGCTCGCGGCAGTCGCACTTCAGCGAGCCGAACACCTCGCTCGTGAGGCACTCCGAGTGCACGCGGAGGGTGACGTCCGACTTGCCGCGCACGTCGCCCATGATCAGGGCGACGTGGTCGGGCGAGAGCCCCTGGTCGGAGCTCGCGGTCCCACCCCAGTGGAACACCAACATCTGGAAGACGCCGTGCTTCGTCGGCACGGGTGCCTGGGCGCGAATATCGAGCTGAGGCCGGATCGCCGTCGTCGGGACGTACATCTCGCTCTCCTGGTGGAGGAATCCTGGGTCTCGTGTCAAGCAAGGAACGGCGCGTCGTGTCTGCCCGCTACCCTGCCCTTGTACGGCCACCCCTGAAGGCGGCGTCAATCAAGTAGCGTAAGCATCGGACAGGGACAAGGTAAGCTCTCCAAGTTGTTGCTCCGCGGACATAGCGGCAACATTTGCGCAGCCCCGGCGGCCTAGCCGAGGTCCCGCGCGAGCTGGGCGGCGAGCAGGCGCGCGACCGCCGAGAGGTCGAAGGGCCAGGCGTAGCGGAGGGCGACGGACGGGTGCTCGGCGCGGAGCCGCGCGATCGCCTCCGGGATCTCCACCTCGGAGTGGACGCCGCCGGGGGTCATCATCGACGGGATCACGGCGATCTCGTCCGCGCCCCGCGCGGCCGCGGTCGCGACGGCCTCGGCCAGCGTCGGGGCGCAGAACTCGTTGTAGGCGACGAGGAGCTCGGCGCCGTCGAGCAGCGGCGCGAGCTCCGCGGCGAGCCGCTCGATGCCGGCGCGGTACGGGTCGTTCTCCGGCGTGCGCGGCCAGGCGCGGACCTTCGCCTCGACCTCGCGCTCCTCCGGGCTCGGCGGCCCGCCCCCGGACGCCGCGCGCCGGCCCTCCAGCGCCTTGAGGCGCGTGACGAGCTCGCGCGGGCAGTCCGCCGCCGGCGCCCCGTGCCCCACCAGGATGACGGCCTTCTTCGTGCGACCCATGCGACAGCTCCTCTCTTCTAACGGCGCACGGCGCACGGCGCACGGCGCACGGCGCACGGCGCACGGCGCGCCCCGGCGCTTCGAGCCGCGCGCGGCGCGCGCGCCTCAGAACCACTCCGGCTTCATCCGCGCGTACGAGTCCTCGCCCGAGCGGCAGAGCGCCGCGAGCGCCTCGGCCCGGGGCAGCTCGGTCGAGAACCAGTACTGCGCCGCGCAGAGCTTGCCCTCGTAAAAGCCGGCGGGCGAGGCGCCCGCGGCCAGCCCTTCCCGCGCCGCCGCGGCCATCGCGAGCCACTGCCAGGCGACCACCACGGTGGAGGCGAGCTCCATGTAGTCCGCGCTGTGCCGCAGCATCCGCTCGACGTCGCCGCGCATCCCCGCCTCGGCGAGGTGCGCCGTCACCTCGCCGACCAGCGTCATCGCCACGCCGAGGCGCTCGCCCCACGCGGGATCGACCCCGGCGCGCTGCGCCCGGCCGATCGCCCGCTGGACCTCGCCGCCGAGCGCCACGAGCGCGGCGCCGCCCCCGGCCACGGCCTTGCGGCCGAGGAGGTCCAGGCCCTGGATCCCCGTCGTCCCCTCGTGGATCGAGTTGAGCTTCTGGTCCCGGAGCCACGCCTCCGGCAGGTACTCGCTCGAGTAGCCGTAGCCGCCGTGGACCTGGACCGCGAGGGCGTTCGACTCGAACCCCTTCTCGGCCGGGAACGTCTTGGCGATCGGCGTGAGCAGGTCGAGCAGCCGCTGCGCGCGCTCCCGCTCCTCCGCGTCGGCCGCGTGGTCCGCGAGGTCGGCGTACATCGCCGTCGTGGCGACCAGCGCGAGGCTGCCCTCCACGATCGCCTTCTGCCGGAGCAGCATGCGGCGCACGTCGGCGTGCTCGATGATCGGCACCTGCGGCGCCTGCGGGTCCTTCGCGCCGAGCCGCCGGCCCTGCGGTCGGGCGAGCGCGTAGCCGAGCGCCTCGTGGTAGGCCGCCGAGGCGGTGGCCGTGGCGTTGACGCCCACCATGATGCGCGCCTCGTTCATCATCTGGAACATGTAGGCGATGCCCTGGTGGGGGCTGCCCACGAGGTACCCGTGGCAGTCCCCCCGCTCGCCGAAGCTCATCGCCAGGCTCGGGATCCCGCGCCAGCCGATCTTGTGGATCATGCCGGCGACCTCCACGTCGTTCGGGACGAGCTCTCCGCGCTCGGGCCGCCGCTTCGGCACGGCGAACAGGCTCACCCCCTTGATCCCCTGCGGCGCGCCCTCGATGCGGGCGAGCGTGAGGTGGACGATGTTCTCGGTGAGGTCGTGGTCCCCGCCCGAGATGAAGATCTTCGACCCGCGGATGAGGTAGTGCCCCGCGTCGGTCTTCGCCGCGCGCGTCTGCACGTCGGCCAGGCTCGAGCCCGCCTGGGGCTCGGTGAGCGCCATCGTCCCGGTCCACTCGCCGGCGTACATCCGGGTCATGAACGTGGCCTTCAGGGCGTCGTCGCCGAACGCCTCGATGAGGTGCGCCGCGCCCGTCGTCAGGCCGAGGTAGCCGCACGCGCTCAGGTTGGCCGCCATCAGGTACGCGCCGGCGAGCGTCGCGACCACGAGCGGGAGCTGCTGACCTCCCACCGCCGCCGGCCGCGTCGCCGTGAGCATCCCGAGCTCGACGAGCGGCCGGAAGACCTGCTTGAGCGCGGGGTGCACGGAGATCGCGCCTTCCTCGAAGCGGGGCGGCGACGCGTCCACCGGCCTGTACGTCGGGAACAGCACCTCGCGCGCGAGCCGCCGGCAGCTCTGGAGGTAGAGGTCGAACGTCTCGCGCGCGTGATCCGCGAAGCAGGGGAGCGCGCAGAGGCGCGGGGCGTCGAGCACCTCGTAGAGGAGGAAGTCGACGTCGCGGTCGTTGAGCAGCGGGTTCTGCGGAGCGGTCATGGTGCCTGTCCTCGGCCTCGGCCTCGGCCTCGGCCTCGGCCTCGGCCTCGGCCTCGGCGCAAGGTAGGCGCGCACGACGCGGGATGTCGAGGGCCTGTCGCGGCCATGGGTCCGGCGAGCGCTCGCGGACGCGAGGCGCCTCGAGCGCGGCGCTACGGGCGGGCGAGGGTCCCGTCCGCGGCGAGGACGTCGGTCAGAACTGCTTGAAGAATTTCCACGACTCGATGGGAATCCAGTTCGGATTGCCGTCGATGTTCGTGTGCCCGCCGCCGAAGGTGCACACCCGCGTCGGATGTTCCGGATCGCAATCCTTGAAATCGTAGCAGCTGTACGCGCCGTTTGAAGTCGGGATGTTGTCCGGAATCGTGCAGCCGTTGTCTTCGGCCTTTTCGAGGGCGATGAACTTGGCCCCTCTCTTTTGACCTTCGTTGTTCACCCACGGGCAAGTCCCGTCGCTCATGCCCGTCGTGTGCATCCAGGCAATGGGTTTACGCGTCTTCTCAGGCAACCAGATGTTGTAGTTGGCCGGGGCGATGCCCACGGCCGCACGGATCTCCGCCTGATGGTTCGTCGACAGCGAATAGGTGATCATCCCTCCGAAGCTGAAGCCGGTCGCGAACACGCGGGTCGTGTCGTAGCAGACATTTTCATTCATGAACGCCATGATGTCGTCGAACAGCGCGTGGTCCTTCTCTTGCCACGTTGCGCCGTCCGAGGAGGGGGCCACGAAGATGGCTTGCTCTCCGTCGGCCTCCATCTGCGGTTTGAGAAAGTAGAAGTCTTGCCCCTCGACGTCTTGCCAGCGGCTGCCGATCCAATGTGAGGTGTAGAACAGCCGGTAGGGCTTGTTCATGTCGTAGTTCTTGGGCATATCGACGTAGTACACGCGATTCTGGCCCGAGCTCGAGATCGTATACTCCTTGGTCGTCAGCGTGGTTGCCTTGCCGCACCCTGCGCTCGGCACAGGCGCGTTCCCCATGGGAATGGCGCCTTCGGGCCAGCCGCCCATGCCATTGCCGCCGCTGCCAGTCGGCTCGACCCCGCCACTCCCGCTGCTGTTGTCACCGCCGGTCCCAGCCACGGTGGTGCTGCTAGAGGTCGTAACGCCGCTGCCGCTCGCGCTGCTACTCGCGCTACTGACGGAACTGGTCGCCGTCGCTCCGCCCCCTCCGCCCCCTCCGTCGTTGTTCGAGTCGGACTCGGCGGGGGCGCACGAAATCGCGACCCAACTCGCAAGGGTGGCACAAAGGGCGAGTCGACTGAACGTTTGATCTTGCATCACAGGTCTCCTACGTACCGGAATCAGGTGAAAAGGAAACAAAACGATTCGATCGCGTCAACGGCGACTCGCACACTCACCTCCCGGTCGCTTCGCCAGCATCGCCGGATTCTCGACGAAATCATCTCCGGTGGACAGCAACCAGGATTTCACGACAGCCGTCGAACCAGCGAGGGTTGTAGCGTCCTCTATCGGATCGCTCCTGGCAAAACGCCGATCACCATCGATCGGCGATCGCTTCCGCGACGGCCGAGCGAACAGGATCGGTGTAAAAATCGACCGAATGGCTCAGATTGACGAGGAGCCCGGTACTCGGGAAGACCCGAGCAAACCGAAACAAAAGGATGGCCCTCGACTGGAATGTGAACGCTCACATTACGGGTGTCAATTCCAATCGACCGGCCCACGGGGTTCTTCGAGGCCGAGGGAGGACATGGCTGGCAGGGCTCCTTCGGAGCGCCGCGTTAAGAGGGGTGGGCGCCGGATCGCGGCCATCGCCGGACTGCCCGACCACAATTGTACTGCCAGCGTGTCATGTTGCCGCGGCCGATGCGGAGACCGTGCCGGTCGGACTCCACGTCTTGTCGGTAGCAGGGCGTGTGGTCATCGAGCTCGTGGACGAACAGGTGGGCCAGGAGGCTCGGATCGGCAAGGTACCTGTCCATCGGGCGCTCCGGCAGCGAGGCGATCATCACCGGTCCGCCGCTGACCGCGGTGGGCCAGACGCTCTCCATGGGGCCGCCACGCCGGTAACGCCGCCGGTGGAGGGAGGGCGCCGCTATTGCTGCGGCGTGGCCGGGTGCGCCGTGCTGGCGGGCGCGCTTCGCCCTGCGCGCCGCGCCCGGAGCCGCGCGACGCGCCCCTGCACGTCGTCGGCGAGCACGTAGAACGCCGGCACGACGAGGAGGCTCAGCGCCGTGGAGACGAGCAGTCCTCCGATGACCGCGGCGGCCATCGGGGCCCGGATCTCGGCGCCGGGGCCGAGCGCCAGCGCCGACGGGACCGCGGCCATCAACGTCGCGATCGAGGTCATCAGGATCGGGCGCAGCCGCACCGGGCCGGCGCGGAGCATCGCCGTGCGGGCGTCCATGACCTCCACTGCCCCCGCGCCGCGCCCCCCCTCGCCGGGCGCTCCCTCGTGGGCCGCGCCTTCGCGGCGCGCTTCCTCATGGGCCGCTCCGCCGCGCCTCGCTTCTTCGTCGGTCGTGCGTCCGCCTTCGCGGCGCACTTCGATGGCGTGATCCACCAGGATGATCGAGTTCTTCTTCACGATCCCCATGAGCAGGAGGATCCCGATCATGCTGAAGATGTTCAGCGTCTGCCCGGAGAAGAGCAGCGCGAAGGCGGCGCCGGCGATCGACAGCGGCAGGATCGTCAGCACCGTGACCGGGTGCAGGAACGAGTTGAACTGGGACGCCAGCACCATGTACGCGACAAGGATCCCGAGCACGAGCGCGAAGATGAGGCCGCCCATCGACTCGCGGAACGTCACGCTCGCGCCGCCCAGCACCAGGCGGTAGCCGGCCGGCAGGTCCCGCCCGAGCTCCTCGACGCGCGCGACCGCCTCGCCCTGCGAGTGCCCCGGCGCGATGTTGCCGAAGATCGAGATCGCGCGCTCGCGGTCGCGGCGCGTGATCGCCTGCAGCGCGGGGAGCTCCTCGTAGCTCACGACCGACGTCAGCGGGACCAGCGCCCCCGACGCGCTCCTCACCTGGATGCGCGCCAGGTCCTCGGGCCGGCTCCGCTGCTCGGCGAGCAGGCGCGCGCGCACGTCGATGCGGCGCCCGTCGTCGTTGTACTTGGCGATGCGACCGCCGCCGACCAGCGTGTTCAGCGTCGTCGCGATCGCCTCGACGCTCACGCCGAGGTCCGCCGCGCGCGCCCGGTCGGGCGTGATGCGCAGCTCGGGCATGCCGAGCTGGTAGTCCGTGTCGAGGTCCACGACGAGGCCGCTCTGCGCGAGCTCGCCCCGGATGCGCTCGCTGTGCTTCGTGAGCTCCCCCCAGTCCGGGCCGCGGATCGAGAACTCGACCGGGAACCCGCGCTGCGCCGTGAAGCCCGACTGGGACATGTCCTGGACCACCGCGCGCAGGCCGGCGTAGCCGTTCAGCTCCTTGCGCAGCGCGCCCTGGAGATCGGCCTGCGACATCGTCCGCTCGTCCGTCGGCTTCATCGTGACGAACAGGATGCCCGTGTTCACGGCGCCCCCGCCGAAGCCGCCGACCACCGCGAAGACCCGCGACACCGCCGGATGCTCGCCCACGAACCTCTCGGCGCGCTGGAAGAGCCGGTCCGTCTCCTCGATGTCCGAGCCGACCGCCGTCTGCAGCCGGACGAGCAGCCGCCCCTGGTCCTGCGACGGGACGAACTCGGTCGGGAGCCGCTGCATCGTGACGATCGCGCCGGCGAACAGGAGCGCGCCGAGCAGGACGACCACGACCGGGAACCGGAGCGCGCGGGCGAGCGTCCACCCGTAGCCGCGGGCGAGCTTCTCGAAGCCGCGGTCGACGAGCCGCCCGACGCGGCTGCGGCCCTCGCGCGAGACGTCGAGGATCTGCGCGCAGCGCGCGGGCGCGAGGGTGATCGCCTCCAGGTACGAGAGGAGCACGGCGATGCACAGGGTCACGCCGAACTGGAGAAAGAACCGCCCGACCACCCCCTCCATGAAGATGATCGGGATGAAGATCGCGACGACGGCGAGCGTCGCGGCGAGCGCCGCGAAGGTGATCTCGGCCGTGCCGTCGCGGGCGGCGCGGACGCGGTCCTTCCCCCCCTCGGCGTGCCGGTGGATGTTCTCGAGCACCATGATCGCGTCGTCGACGACGATGCCCACGGCGAGCGAGAGCCCGAGCAGCGTGAAGGTGTTCAGCGTGAACCCGAGGAAATAGATCGCCGCGACCGTGCCGAGCAGCGACATCGGGATCGCGAGCACGACGTTGATCGTGCTCGAGAGCGACCCGAGGAACATCCAGCAGACGAGGGCCGTGAGGGCGACGGCCATGCCGAGCTCGAGCTCGATCTCGTGGACCGACTCCTCGATGAACTTCGTCGAGTCGAAGTTCACCCCGACCTCCATCCCCTCGGGCAGCGTCTTCTGGACCTCCGCGAGCGCGGCCCGGACCCCCTGGGCGACCTCGACCGCGTTCGAGCCGCGCTGCTTCCTCACCCCGAGGCCCTGCGCGGGCTCGCCGTTCACGCGGGCGAGCCGGCGGACGTCCTCGAAGCCGTCCTCGATGAGCGCGACGTCCTCCAGGTACACGGTGGCGCGCGCCGACGACGGCGGACCTGTCGGCCCGGCGGTCGCCGCGCCCGGCTGGGCGGCGGGGTTGCCCTGGCGGATGACGATCCGCTTGAACGTCGCGAGGTCGAGCGCCTCCCCCATGACGCGCACGTTGACCTCGCGCCCCTCGGTCTCGAGCCGGCCGGCGGGGAGCTCGATGTGCTGGCGGCGCAGGGCGTCGGTGACGTCGGCGACGGTGAGCCCCTTGGCGGCGAGGCGGTCGGCGTCGATCCAGATGCGGACGTTGCGCTCGAGGTAGCCGCCCAGGGTCAGCTCGCCGACGCCGGGCACCGTCTGGAGCTTCTCCTTCAGCCGGTAGCGCGCGATGTCGGCGACGAGCTGCGGCGAGAACGGGCCGGAGAGCCCGACCCACATGATCGGCTGGTCCTCCGGGTTGCTCTTCGAGACGACGGGCGGGTCGAGGTCGAGCGGCAGGTTCCGCTGCGCCTGGGAGATCTTCGTCTGCACGTCCTGGAGCGCGACGTCGACGTCGCGCGACAGGTCGAGCTCGATGGTGACCGACGCGCTGCCCTGGCGCGACGTCGACGTGATCGACCGGATGCCCTCGACCTGGACGGCCGCCTCCTCGAGCGGCTCGACCACGTCGTGCTCCATGATCTCGGGGGCGGCGCCCTCCAGCGTCGCGGAGATGGTGATCGTGGGGAAGTCGACGTCGGGGAACTGGCTGATGCCGATCCGCGACACGGCCACGAGGCCGAAGACGATGGTCGCCGCCATCAGCATCCAGGCGAAGACCGGCTTCCTGAGGCACGCTTCGGTGAGGTTCATGGCGCGCTCCGCGTCGAGCTGGCGGGAGAGGTCGGCGGCGCCGAGCCTGCCGGCGCCGGCGGCTCGGCGCCGGCGGGTCCCGTCGGCGCCGAGCCGGTCGGCGGCGCGTCGGCGGGAGCTGCCGGCGCCGAGCCGGCCGGCGGCGCGCCGGCGCCTTCCCCGGCGTGCCCCGCGGGCTGGCCTCCGGGCATGCTCCCGGGCGGCGCGACGCGGACCTGCGCCCCCTCGCGCAGCGCCTCCGCGCCGCGCACCACGAGGCGCTCGCCCGCGGAGAGCCCCGACTTGACCTCGACGCGCCCGTCCGGCGTGCGCAGCCCCAGCGAGAGCACGCGCTCGCGCGCGGTGGTGCCGTCGACCACGTACGCGAGGAAACCGCGCTCGCTCGGCCGCACCGCGGTCTGCGGGATCACCGGCGCGTCGCCGCTCGCGCCGACGGGCACGGTCACCTCGGCGAAGGTGCCGGGGCGGAGCAGCTCCTTGCCCTCGCCCAGCACCTCGCCGGTCACGGCGACCATGCGCGTCGCGGGATCGGCCGCGTCGGCGACGTGCGTCAGCTTCGCGCCGTAGGTGCGCGCGTCGCCCTTCACCAGGAAGCGCGCCTCCATGCCGGGCCTGACGCGCGGGGCGTCGGCGGCGGGGATCTGGAAGCGGAGCAGGAGCGGATCGCGGCGGAGGAGCGTCGCGAGCACGGTGCCGACCGCCACGTGCTGGCCGGTCTGCACGGTGCGCGTCTGGATCTTCCCCTCGATGGGCGCGCGCACGTAGGCGTCGCGCAGGTTGAGGAGCGCCTGGTCGACGGCGACCTTCGCCTCGGCGACCTGCGCGGCGGTGGTCGCCGCCCTCGAGCGCCAGGACGCGACGTCTTCCTTGCTGAACACGCCCTCGGCCCCCTCGGCCTCGCGCCGCTCGAGCCCCGCGGCGGCCTCGGCCTGCGTGGCGGTCATGCGGTCGAGCGTCGCGCGCGCCGCGCGGACGGCGAGGTTGTACCGGGCCGGGTCGATCTCGACGAGCACCTGCCCCGCCTTGACCTCGTCGCCCTCCATGAACCGCACCGCCTCGACGACGCCGGCGACGCGCGCGGTGAGCTGCACCTGCTCGAACGCCTCGACCGTCCCGACGGCGGGGATGGCGTACTCGACGCGCTCGGCCGCGACGGGCATGACCTCGACGGGGAAGCTCATCCCCTGCTTCCCTGGCCTGCGCCCCTGGTCGGGCGAGGCCTCCTCGCCCTTCTTGCAGGCCGGAGATCCAAGGAAGAGGAGCCCCGCCACGAGGGCGAGCGCGGCGACGCGGATCGGTTGGAGCGCCATCGAGTTCGAGGCTTAGCGCAACTTCTGGACGAGCGCGCGTGCTTCGCGGGGCGGCCTGGCTGCGGAGTGTCCGGGTGCCGTGCGCCCGCGGGCCGAGCCTCCGCGCTCGCCCTTCACGGGCGCCGCATCTACCATGGGGACATGCACCCCACCGTCCTGCTCTGGGACATCGACGGCACCCTGCTCTCCACCGGCGGCGCTGGACGGCGCGCCATGGAACGCGCGTTCGCCCGGGCCGCCGGCCGGAGCGACGCGTGCGAGGGGTTCTCGTTCGCCGGCATGACCGACAGGGCCATCATCCGGGCGGGGCTCGAGGCGCTCGGGCGCGAGGTCACCGAGCCCGCGATCGACGCGCTGCTCGCGATCTACGTCGAGGTCCTCGCGGAGGAGATGTCGCTCGCGGGCGACACCCGCGTGCACCACGGCGTCCTCGAGGCGCTCGACGCCGCCGCCCGGCGAGCGGGGTGCGCCGTCGGCCTCGGCACGGGGAACGTCCGCGCGGGGGCGCAGGCGAAGCTCACGCGCGTCGGCATCTACGAGCGGTTCGCGTTCGGCGGCTTCGGCTGCGATCACGAGCGCCGCGACGAGCTCCTGCGCATCGGCGCGGCGCGCGGCGCGGCCACGCTCGAGGCGCCGCTCGAGGCGTGCCGCGTCGTCGTCATCGGCGACACGCCCAAGGACGTCGCGGCCGCCCGGGCGATCGGCGCCGAGTCGATCGCCGTGGCCACCGGCACCTACACCCTCGCGGAGCTCGAGGCCTGCGCCCCGACCCACAGCTTCCGCGATCTCCAGGCGAAGGGCGTGCTCGAGGCGCTGCTCGGCTAGAGCGACAGACGGTTGAGACCGCCTGAAGAGCGCAGAGCTTCGAATCGCCAGGACACCAGGGAAGCCAGGAAGAGAATCCTGCCTTGGCGTCCTGGCGATTCATCTCTCGCTTGATCAACGTGAGCGATGTCGTAGCTCCGCATGGGCGCACAGAGCGAGCTGGCAGGAGAGGACGAACCATGAGACTGTACTTCAGCCGAAACTTGAACCCCCGGGTCGCCGTTGCCGTGGCGCGCCACCTCGACGCACCCGTGGAGTGCGTCCACGCGGCGCCTCTCGACCCGTCACAGCGGGAGAAGTTTCGAGCGCTGAATCCGAACCTGCGCCTGCCCATCCTGGTCGAGGGGAACCAGTCGCTCTGGGAGACGGACGCGATCGCGTGCCGCCTCTCGCAGCTCATGGGCTCGGACTTCTGGCGCACCGGCGCCGCACAACCGGAGATGATCCGCTGGTTGAGCTGGGGCACGCACAACTTCATCGCCGCGTGCGACAAGGTCCACTTCGAGCGCGTGACGAAGCAGCGCTACGGGCTCGGTCCCATCCGCGACGACATCGTGGCAGAGGGGCTCTCGGGGTTCGCCGAAGCGGCGACGCTGCTCGATCAGGTCCTGAGCGGCAGGGACTGGCTCGTCGGGGACGCGGTCTCGTATGCGGACTTTCGCGTGGCGTCGGTGCTTCCGTTCGCGGATCTCGCCGGGCTGCCGCTGGCGGACTACCCGCATGTCGCGGCCTGGCACGCGCGCCTGTGGCAGCTCGACGCCTGGCGCGATCCGTTCGCGGGGCTCGACGCCCCGGAGCTCCCGGAGGTCCCGCCCCTCCAGGGCTCCTGAGGCGCCGCAGGGCCGCAGCGTCAGCCGATCCGATCAGCTCGGGCTCTGCGATGCGATGAGCGATCGCAGCCAGTCGTCCGAGGCCTTGCGGTACTCGGGGACGCGGCTCCGCTCGGCCGCGGCCAGCGCCTGCTTCAGCCGAGGCGCGTCGAGGTCGTGGATGTAGCCGGGGGTACCCGGCTGCTGGCGCCACGAGTCCTCGAGGCCGCCGGCGTCGACCGGATCGAAGCCGAGCTCGTCGACGAGGCGCATGACCTTCGCCCGCGCTTCCGGCGGATCCCCCGCGATCGGGAGCGCGACGCGCCCGGGCGTGCCCTTCGGCTTGCCCTTCGCGAGCAGGCTCTCGAAGTAGATGTTGTTGAACGCCTTGACCACCGGCCGCCCGATCTGCTCGGCGACCCACGCGCTCTCGACCTGCCCCGCCTCGATGGCCGGGATGCTGCCGTCGCGGACCGGGTAGTAGTTGTTGGTGTCGATCACGACCACGTCGGCGGGCACGCCGGCGAAGAGATCCTTCGGCAGGTCCACGACAGCGCGCTGGGGGATCGTGACGACCACGATCTCGCCGCCGCGCGCGGCCTCGGCGGCCGTGACGGGGGTGGCCCCGGTCTCGGCGGCGACCTCGCGGAGCGTGTCCGGCCCGCGCGAGTTCGCGATCACGACCTGGTGGCCGAGCTTCCCCAGCAGCTTCGCCAGCGACCCGCCGATCAAGCCGGCGCCGATGATTCCGATCCTCATTCGTCACTCCTTCGAGCCGCGCCGCCCACGATCGAGCGCGGAGGCCGGCGGTCCAGGTGCATCGTCCGACGCAGACGGGCGATCGCTCGCGCCGCTCACGCCGGGACGGGCTGTACCACGACGAGCCGCCCCCGGCCCGCGCAGGAGGGCGTTGCGCCGGCCCCGGTCGGCTGTGGTCGGTCAGCGGCGCCACGGAACCGCTGGCCGGGAGGCCGTCTCTCCAAATGGATGGAAACCTGCCAACTCGTTGGCAAGGCGCCACGCGCGCCGTCCGGGGTTGCTACGGTGCCGCCGGCCCCGGCGGCGTGGAGCGGCTGTTGGACCGCGAAGCGCGGACGTTCGATTCGTGGCTGGAGCGCCCCCCGAAGGCCTCCGCCGAGCTACTCACAACGGGCTGCGACGAGCGCGCGGCCGTCGACACGCAACACGAGGAACAGAACCATGACCTTCACTCTTCCCGAGCTCCCGTACGCCAAAGACGCACTGGCTCCCCACATCTCGGCCGAGACGCTCGATTTTCACCACGGCAAGCACCACAACGCCTACGTCACGAAGCTGAACGAGCTCGTCGCCGCGGACGCGGCGCTCGCGGGCAAGAGCCTCGAGGATCTCGTCCGCACGACGTCCGGCGCGGTCTTCAACCAGGCGGCTCAGGTGTGGAATCACACGTTCTACTGGCACAGCATGAAGCCGCAGGGCGGCGGTGAGCCTACCGCCGCGCTGCGCGCGGCGATCGAGGAGGCGTTCGGAAGCGTGTCGTCGTTCAAGGAGAAGTTCAGCGCCGCGGCCGTCGGCCAGTTCGGCTCGGGCTGGGCCTGGCTGGTGAAGAATAGCTCCAGCAAGCTGGAGATCGTGCAGACGGGCAACGCCGGATGCCCGCTCACGGAGGGCAAGACGCCGCTGCTCACGTGCGACGTGTGGGAGCACGCGTATTACATCGATTACCGCAACGCCCGGGCGAAGTACGTCGAGGCATGGTGGAAGCTGGTGAACTGGGACCACGCCGCCTCGAAGCTGTGACCCTTCAGGCCCCGAAGGCGATGGCCAGCGCGCCCGCAACCAACGACGAGGATCATTCCAACCTGTTGGAGCTCGATCCAGAGCGCGAGCGCGCGGTCGTGTAGGGTGCTCTTCCCGCGCCTTCGACGGCGCGGCCAAGGCGCGCCGCCGACCGGCATCTTCCTCGACGAAGCAGATCGCGGCGATATGCTGCTGATTTGCTATCATCGGGGCCACATGACGACCCGCTCTCGGCAAATCCTCGGCTGGACGCCCACCGTCCTGCTGGCGCTCTTCATGATCTTCGCCTCCGGTCTGGCGAAATTCTTCATCCCGGATGGCACCCCCAACGCCGACTTCGTGAAGGCGATCGGCGTCTGGGATCATCGCTACCTGATCGGCGCGCTCGAGATCATCGCCGCCGTTCTCCTTCTTGTTCCCCGCACCGCCACGCTCGGCTTCGTGATGATGGTCGGCGTGCTCGGCGGCGCGACGGCCACCGGCCTCACGCATGACGTCGAAGGCAACTGGCCGTGGTTCCCGTTCGTCCTCATCCTCGTGATGACGATCGGCGCGTACTTCCGCACGCCGGAGCTTCTCACCCGCGCGCGGAGTCCGGAGTCCGTCCCGAACCCGGGCAAGGCCGGCAAGACCGTTTCGTGGATCTTGACCGTCCTCCTGTCCCTCGCCACCTTGGCGAGCGGCATCCTCCAGCTCATGCCCCCCTCGAACCAGGAAGGCGCGGCGTTCATCGAGCGGCTGGGCATCACGGACATCACCGTGCCGCTCGGCATCACGAAGATCTGCCTCGCGATCCTCTTCCTCATCCCGCGCTCTTCCGTGATCGCCCTCGTGCTCATGGTCGGCTACTTCTCCGGCGCTCTGGCCACGAACATGACCCGCGGCTTCACGCTTCCGGAATACCTGCCGCTGATCATCGTGCTCGTTTTGCTCGCGATCACCGGCTCGATCCGCAACCCCGAGCTCCGGCAGCGCCTGCTCGGACGCCCCGTGTCCACCTGACGATTTTTACCCACCCTGGCGCCTTCCGGGCGTGGGGCCCGCTGGCGGTGCGCGATGTCCCGGTGTTGCGCTGTCGATCGGGTATATCGATGGACAGCGCACGGAGGAGCACCATGATTCTTCCCAAGAAACGTGACCCACGGTTCATCACGATCCGCCGCGGAGGGCTCCTGGATGACGGCACCCATCACGCGTTGGCACTCTGGTCCGCTGACTGCGCACAGCACGTCCTGGGGTTCTTCGATGCGTACAGCCCAGAGGATGACCGGCCGCGTAGGGCTATCGCGCTGGTGCGGGCGTGGACCCGAGGTGAGGCCACGATGAGAGAGTGTCACAACGCGGCGTTCGCTTCCAACGCCGCAGGCCGCGAGGCGCCCCCCGCCGCCCGGATGGCCGCTCTCTCGGCGGGTCAGGCGGTGGCCGTGGCGCATGTGGCCGCCCATGAGCTAGGGGCTGCGGCGTACGCCATCAGGGCTGCCAGGGAAGCCGCACCATCGGGCCAGGGGGACGCGGCCGCGCGAGCCGAACGCCAGTGGCAGTGGGAACGACTGCCCGACGAGATACGAGACCTCGTCCTTGACGACCAGAAACTGCGAAACGCACTCTGCTGGAACGTGTTCGTCGACTGAGCCGACGCCGCTGCCGCGAGAGGACGTGACGTTCTCCCGGTTCGGTCTGCTCGAGTGCGTGCGGCGCGGCCCGATCCAGGTCGAGGTCGCGCCAGAGCGACTGGATCAGGGCGTCGACGCGCAGCTCGGCGCCCTCGTCCATCGCAGAGATGCCGGTGTCCTCGCGAGCAGCACCTCGGCACCAGCTCACCGCGGGGTGCGCGGACCGTCTAAGCCGTGGATGACGCACCGCGGCGACCAGAGCGCGACGCGGCCGCCGAAGCATCCGGTACGGTTGCAGCGCACCATCTTTTGCGGCAAGAGGAGGCCGGGAGATTTTTCCTCCCACGAAACGAAGACCCACGAGAACATGCAAATTCCGAGCAACCTCGCGTCGCTGGTCGACGAAGGGCTCATCGACGAGGTTGTGCGGCCGCTGATGAGCGGAAAGGAAGCGGTGGTCTTCCTCGTCCGGTCGGGCGGCGAGCTGCGCGTCGCGAAGGTCTACAAAGAAGCGCATAACCGCAGCTTCAAGAACCGAGCGGCGTACACCGAGGGCCGCAGGGTGCGCAACAGCCGCGACCAGCGCGCGATGGACAAACGCTCGCGCCACGGCCGGGCCCAGGACGAAGCCGCCTGGCGCTCGACCGAGGTCGACATGATCTACCGCCTGCGCCACGCAGGCGTCCGCGTGCCGACGCCGTACCACGCGATCGACGGCGTCCTCCTGATGGAGATGGTCACCGATGCCGACGGCTACCCCGCGCCTCGCCTCGCCGAAACGAGCCTGGACCGAGATCAGGCCAGGTGGGTCTACCATCGCCTGATCGGCGAGGTCGTGCGGATGTTGTGCGCCGGCGTCGTGCACGGCGATCTGTCGGACTTCAACGTGCTCATGAGCGCCGACGGGCCGGTGATCATCGACTTCCCCCAATCGGTGGACGCCGCGAGGAACCAGAACGCCAGGAAGCTCTTGCTCCGTGACGTCGACAATCTCCATCGCTTCCTCACGCGCTTCGTGCCCGAGCAGCGGCGAGCCGCCTATGGCGAGGAGATGTGGGAGCTCTACGCCAACAGCGCGCTCACGCCTGAGACCCGATTGACCGGTCGCCATTGGGTCTCCGAGCGAAGGGTGGATACCCGCGCTGTGCTCGACCTCATCGGCGACGCGAACCACGACGAGCGCAAGCGCCGCGAGCGCCAGGGCATCAGCATGCGGGGAGCGCCGAAGGCCGCCCAATCGCCCGCGCCCGAGGCGCCCACGACCGAGGGGCGAACGGCCGATCCGCGGGACCGACCGCGGCAGGCGGAGAGGCCGGCTGCGCATGCCGGGAACGGGGGCGGTCGAAGGCCGCAGCAACACGGACCAGGGCAAAGGCCGCACAACGCCGGGCCTGACCCGAGGCAGCCGTACGCGGGCAACGCGCCTGCCCAGAGGCCACCGCAGCACCCATCAGGACGACCGCCGGTGCAGTACGAGGCGAGGCAGCGACCACAGCAGCAGGGGCCAGACCATCGGTCGGCCCAGCATGCGACGGCGCAACGGCCCGCGCAGCACCAGGCCGCGCAAAGGCCGCAGCACCACGAGGCGCCGCACAGGCCGCAGCACCACGAGGCGCCGCACAGGCCGCAGCGCCACGAGGCGCCGCACAGGCCTCAACAGCACCAGGCGATGCAAGGGGAGCCGCAGCAAGGGGAGCCGCAGCACGGGGAGCCGCAGGAGGCGTCGCGGCCACGCCGCCGTGTCGTCATCTCGGTGAGCACCAGCGATCGGCGTTCGGGCACGCGCCGGAACCCCTGATAGGTCCCGCGTGGGGTCGCCCGCGGGCCGGAGCAGCGCTGGTGCCGTGTCGGCAGCGTGTTACCATGGCTCCCATGCTCCTCTCGCGGTCCCGAGCTCCGCATGCCGACCTGGCCGGCGCTCCGGTTCACGTCATGAGACGCGGCCTTGTCGTGATCGTCTCCATCGCAGTCGCCGCGTGCAGCCCGCGCGTGCCGCTGGAAGGAGAGGCCACCCCCGCCCCCCCCGACTCGCCCGGGACGGCGCTGACCGCCGCTCGGCTGACCCTCGGCGCATGCGGCGTCTTCGATGAGGGGAAGGGGAAGGTCACCGTGGTTCTCAACGACGACGGCCTCTGTGTGGCCAACAGCTGGGTTTCCGCCGAGGAGTGTCATTTTTACGACGACATCGAGGTCGACATCGATGGAGTGCGGATCCCGCAAGTGGCCTCCGGCGGCTGGAAGTTCGCCTCGGACTTCGGCTGGGGATGCAGCTATCCCGCATTCGAGCTCGACCCCGTGAAGGAGCTCGCGTCGAGCGGCGGCCCCCAGCGGCTGACGGTCCGGATCGGCGGTGAACCCATGACAGCCGTCGCGGTAGACTGGTTCGTCGAACGCCGCCTGCGTCTACCGGCCGGCGTCATCGTGGGAGGAACGGAAGCACTGGTCCTCATCGAGCCGGGAGTCGACGTGGATCCCGCAGATCCCTGGTATGACCCGACCCAGGGCTTCTATTTCACCTACGACGAACGAGAGCTGAACCGCGCGTGGTGCAGGGCCAAGAATGGCTGGGATGGCTACGACTCCAGCCTGGCGGAGGCGGCCCCGGAGGTGCCGGGCGGCACCGAATTTCTCGTCCCCATCCCCGAGGGCATGCCCGTGGGCACCGGCACGCTCGGCACCACCGATTTCTACCAGCGCGTGAAGGTCTCGGACTGTCCGTTTGCCGAGTGCAGGGTCAACATCACCCGCGGGGCCCAGGCGACAGGGATCCAGGCCGTCCAGCCGTGAAGGACGGCAGACCGGGCTAGCCCGCTCACAATCGATCGCGTTGGGGCGGCGCCGTCCCCGCCGCCGAGTACGCCTGCGGAAACGACGACACCGGAGCCAGCCGCTCAGCGCGAGCACATCTCGATCAGCATCGTCTCCAGCACCGCCTGCGCCGGGCGGCGGCTGCTCTTCAGGGCGAGGTCGGTCTCGGCGAGCATGCGCATCCAGCCGGCGAGCGCGCCCTTCGGGAGCTGGCGGACCGACTGCGCCACGTCGTTCGCCTTGAACGGCGCCACCCCGGCGCGCTGGGCGGCCTCGGCCTGGCTCGCGCCCGCGGCGAGCGCCGACTCGAACTTCACCATCTGCCGGACCGACCACGACACCGCCCCGAGCAGGCGCAGCCCGCCGTCGCGCGGGTCGTACGCGTCGGCGAGCGCCGCGAGCGCGCGGTCGAGGCGCCGCCTCCCGAGCGCGTCGATGAGCTCCCAGACGGTGCTCTGCCGGACGCGGATGACCACCTGCGCGATCGCGTCCTCGGTGATCGGCTGCTTCGGCCCCACGTACAGCGAGAGCCGCTCGATCGCGTCGACGACGTAGCCGAGCTCGGGCCCGGCGAGCTCGGCGAGCTGCTCGGCCACGTCGCCCGCGATCGGGTTGCCCTTCTCGCGGGCCATGGTCGTGATGAAGCCGGGCAGCGCGCGGCGGTTCAACGGCTCGCACGCGACGAGGAAGTCGCCCTTCTTCGCGGCGGTGACGATCCGGCGCTGGCCGTGGAGCTTCGGCGCGACGAGGACGAGGACCGCGCTCGGCGACGGCGCCTTGGCGTACTCCGCGAGCGCGTCGAGCGGGCTGAGCTGCTTCGACACGCCCCGCTTGCCGCCCGCGCCGCCCGCGCCGCGCTCGTCTTCCCCGTCGCCGTCGTCGCTGTCGTCCTTCTTCTCCCACCGGTCGACGCCGCGGACGAGCACGAAGCGGCGCGGGCCCATCATCGGGAGCATGCGGGCGGCGCCGAGGATCGACTCGATCGACGCGTCGCCCGCGGTGAACTTGTCCTCGTTGAAGCCGGCGATCCCCCCCTTGGCCGCCGCCTCCCGGATCGCGCTCACCACGCGATCGACCAGCCAGCGCTCCTCGCCGAGCACCACGTAGACCGGGCGGAGCGCGCCGGTTGTCGCTTCCTTCAAGGCTTGGTCGGGCGTCACCGCTCCGGCATCGGGCGTTCAGGCGGGTGCGTCAAGGGCGACGCGCTCGCGCCCGGCCCGACGAGCCCGGGCCTCCGTCACGGCAGCGAGAACGGGACGTCCACGCGCACGTTCGCGCCCGGCGGCGCGATCTCGACCGGCGGCAGCGCGCCGACCAGGCACGCGGTGACCTCGGGCCGCGCTGTCTCGCGGTCCTCGATGAGGCCGCGCGCGATCTGCCGGCCCTGCGCGTCGAACGTGATGTTGAAGACGTACTTCACCGCGCGCGGCTCGGGCTGCGCCGCGATCGCCGGCTCGTAGCAGCGCGCCACGATCGCCGGCCGGTGCGCGTCGAGCGCGCGCGCCGCCTGCCGCGCGATCTCGTCGCGCGGCACGCTCGGCGCCCTCGGCGGCGCCGTCGCGCCCGCGCGCTGCGCCGGCGGCGCGGAGGCCGCCGGCCCGGCCTGGAGCGCCTCCGCCCCGTCGACGGCGCGCGCGTCCGGGGCGACGGCGGCCGGGCCGTGGCGGAGGCCGAGGTAGACCGCGGCGGCGATCATGGCGCTGCCGAGGAGGATCGCGGTGGGGGTCGAGAGCTGCCTGCCCATGCCTTGGCGTTCCCGCGGAGCCCGGGAGCTCCGCCCCCGCGCCGGTCCACGGCCGTCGCTGCTTAGCCGGAATGCGCGCCGGCGGCGAGGCGCCTCCGCGTCCGCCCGCCTCGGCGCCGCGGCCCCGTTTGACAGCCGCGCGCCGGATCGCTCTGATGCCGCGCCGTGTGGTCCGTCCTCCTTGTTTTCGCGGCGACGTACGTGCTCATCGCGGCGCGGCGCCTGGCGATCCTGCCCATCGGGCGCCCTGCCGGCGCGCTCGCCGGCGCGTGCGCCATGGTCCTCCTGAGCGTGCTCGACCCCGGCGCCGGCCTGACCCCGCACGAGGCGTTCGCGGCGATCGAGCCGAACACCATCGGCCTCCTGCTCGGGATGATGCTGCTCGCGGCGTCGCTCGAGATGGCCGGCGTCTTCGAGCGCGCCGCCGCGTGGGTCGCGCGGCGGCGCCTGTCGCCGGTCCGCCTCCTCTACCTCGTCACGCTCGGCTCCGGGCTCGCCTCCGCGGTGCTGCTGAACGACTCGGTCTGCGTGATGCTCGCGCCGCTCGTCGACCGGACCGCCCGGCGCGCGGGGCTCGATCGCGTGCCGTACCTCCTCGCGCTCGCGATGGGCGCCAACGCCGGCAGCGCGCTCACGCTCGCGGGCAACCCGCAGAACATGCTCGTCGGCCACCTCTCCGGCATCTCGTACCGCGCGTACCTGCTGGAGGCCGGCCCGGCGGCGCTGGTCGGGCTCGCCGTCACGGCCGTGACGCTGCACCTCCTGCTCCGCCGCCGGCTCGCGGCGCGCGCCCTCCCCCACGAGCCTGCGCCGGCGCCCGAGCCCGCGCCGGCGTCGTCGCAGGGCGCGCGGCCGAGCGCCCTCGCGCCGCTCGTCTGCGTCGCGGTCGTCTCGGTCCTCTTCGTGCTCGGCGCCAACCTCGCGTGGACGGCGATCGGCGGCGCGACCGCGGCCATCCTGCTGCACCGGCGCGACGCGAACGTCCTGTTCGAGCGGGTCTCGTGGACGGTGCTCGTGTTCTTCGGCGCCCTCTTCATCGTCGTGGCGGGGCTGCAGAAGACCGGCATGCCCGAGCAGGCGCTGCGTGCGGCGAGCCCCTTCCTGCCCGCGGGGCCGACGATGGGCGTCCTCGGGTTGAGCATCGCGATGCTCGTCGGCTGTCAGATCGTCTCGAACGTCCCGTTCATCCTGCTCGCGGAGTCGTACATCCAGAGCCAGCCCGATCCGCACCTCGCCTGGATCGCGACGGCCCTGGTCTCCACCCTCGCGGGCAACCTCACCCTGCTCGGCTCGGTGGCGAACATCATCGTCGTCGAGACCGTGGGCGCCGAGCGCGAGATCGGCTTTCGCTCCTACGCCCGGGTGGGCGTCCCGGTGACGCTCGCGTCGACCGCCGCCGCGCTCCTCTGGCTCCTGCTCGTGCGCTGAGCCGCGCGCTGATCCGGCCGTCGCGCGCCGGACGCACCGTGTCGATCAGAGCTGCGCCTGCTCGCGCGCACGGGGGCGCTCATGCCGCGCCGCGGCGCGTCCGGGCAGCCGCCGCTGCGGCGGCCTGCGCCGCCCGTCGATCCACGCGTGGATCACGGTGATGCCCACGGCGGCGCAGAAAGCAGGGGCCACGACGAGCATCACGAGAGGTCGCAGGGCCTGAGGAACGACACGCGTTTTCATGTGATCCAGCATACGCCCATCAGCGCGGGTGGAGTAGCGCGGTGCGTTGAAATAGCGTCGCTCCGGAGGGACGAGCAGGCCTGTGCCCGACGTCATTGAAGAACGGCAGACGGAAAAATCTTGTATTGCTGTATCACAGTGTCTACACCTGCCGTGACCGCGCTCGACCCTCTGCGCGCGCGGCCCGCAGCGCCGCGCGGGAGCGAGGCTCCCGGAGGCGCGCCGGAGCGGCCGATCTCCCGCGCAGAGGCGAGCGAACCGCGGTCACCCATCTCCTGGAGAGGCCCTGAATGGCGCACGATCTATCGAAACGAGTCGCCCTTGTCACTGGCGCTTCCCGCGGCCTCGGCGCGGCCATCGCGCGCAAGCTCGCGGGGTCCGGCGCGCGGGTGGCGGTCAATTACTTCGGCGGGCGCGAGGGAGCGACGCGCGTGGTCGAGGACATCCGCCGGAGCGGTGGCGAGGCTGAGGCGTTCCAGGCCGACGTGCGCGACGAGCGGGACGTCGTCCGCCTCGTAGGCGAGGTGCGGGCGCGCTTCGGCCCCGTCGAGGTGCTCGTGCTCAACGCGACGGGCCCGCAGCCGTACGTGAAGCTCGAGGAGCTGACCTGGCGTCACTGCCTCGACCAGCTCGAGTTCTTCGTGAAGAGCCCGGTCCTCCTCTCGCAGGCGGTCGTGCCCGAGATGAAGGAGCGCCGCGCGGGGCGGATCATCCACATCGGCTCCGAGGTGTTCGAGCAGGGCGTCCCCGAGTTCTCGAACTACGTGTCGGCGAAGGGGGCGCAGCTCGGCCTAACGCGCTCGTGGGCGCAGGAGCTCGGCCCGTGGGGGATCACGGTCAACCTGGTCGCGCCCGGGTGGATCCCGGTCGAGCGCCACGCCAGCGAGGGCCTGACCGACGCCCACAAGCAGTCCTACGCGGCGGGCAACCCGCTCCGGCGCATGGGGACGCCGGACGAGATCGGCGACGCCGTCGCGTTCCTCGCGTCCGACGCCGCCAGGTTCATCACGGGCCAGAAGCTGTCCGTGAACGGCGGCAGGACCCTGGCCTGACGTCCACCCCCGACCTCCCGCCGCGGCGTTTCCCCCGCTCCGCGCGGGCGCCGTCGACCTCGCCCTCCGCGGCCCGCGCGCCCCTCGATGCCGCTGCGTGCCTGTCCGAGCTCACAAGAGCCCCTGGTGAGAGAGGGAGAGCAGGTCCATCGACGTCGCGACCGCGACGTGGATCGCGCACCCGCCCCAGATGGAATCGCTCTTCAGGCTCACCGTGCCGAGGATGAACCCGGCGAGCACCGAGCCGAGGGTCTCGGGCAGCGGCTTGCCGAAATGGATCATCGTGTAAGGCACCATCATGACGAAGATGGATGAATAGCCGAGCGCGCGGCGGATCCCGTGGA
The DNA here is from genome assembly GCF_051474675.1 of Sorangium sp. So ce406. Taxonomy (NCBI): domain Bacteria; kingdom Pseudomonadati; phylum Myxococcota; order Polyangiales; family Polyangiaceae; genus Sorangium; species Sorangium sp. So ce406. Next base: position 7,882,736 of record NZ_CP150340.1, read on the forward strand.
TGAAGAAGCCGCGGTAGAAGAACTCCAGCGCGACGAACTGCGCGGCGTAGAGGGCCTCCCACCCCCAGAACCACGGCCACAGGTCCTCGCCCCGCGCGAGCTTGTAATAAGGGTACTTCGCCTGGAAGGCCGGCGAGAGCGACGCGACGTACAGCACGGGCGCCATCACCGCGAAGAAGAAGGCATAGATGGACATGTGCCGCGCCGTCCCGCGGACGCGCAGGCCGAGGCTCCGGATCGGCGCGCGCAGCACGAGGCGGGCGACGAGGAGGGTCGGGACCAGATAGCCGGTGAGGCGGCCGACCGCCCAGACGATCCGCTGGTGAAACCGGCGGTCCGGAGAGGTGTTCAGCGCGTCGTGGAGCCGCGCCGCGACGTCATCGAGGCCCACGGCGCGCAGGCCCTGGACCATCCACCGCGTGTCGTTCTCGTTGCCGGCGAAGCGGACGAAGATGAGCACGCCGATCACCGTGAGAAACACGCTCGCGATGCGGCGGCTGACCTCGCCCGGCGGCGTGGTGCTCCGGTAAAGCGCGGCCTCGGCGTCGAGCCGGTCGCGCAGGTCGATCACGTATTCCTGCCAGATCCCTCGGAAAAAGCGTCCGATCACGCGCCGTGCTTATCACCGCGGCCGGCCGCAGCACAACGCGGAAGCCCGGCGGCCGTCCCGCCGTCGATCGTCCGACAACATAATTCACGACCGTCGCGGTACGGCGAACGCGGCCGTAACGGCTCCGGGTATGCGTTTTGCAATCAGCTTTGCAATCACGCGAGCCCCCGGAGCAGTAGACAGGCCATGAAAACGATTCAGCAGCACCTCGTGCACCACCAGACGCGCTTCAGCGACCACCCGTTCTTCGCCCGACTCGAGGCCGATCCGCCCCTCGCCGAGCTCGCGCCGTTCCCGCTGTGTTTGACGTTCTTCGTGATGACGTACCAGGACATCCTGCGCGTCTGCGACGAGCGCGTGTGGGATCCGGAGTACATGCGGATGGTGCACCGCCATCGCCTGAAGGACGCCGGTCGCGACCGCTGGTTCCTCGACGATCTGGTGGTGCTCGGCATCGAGCCCCCCACGCCGGCGCAGCTCTTCGGCCAGCCTCACCACGCCGCGCGCGACGCAAGCTTTGCGCTCGTCGCGGAGGCGTTCAGGATGCGCCACGACGCGAGCCAGCTCGCATTGCTGCTGGCGCTCGATTCGGCGGGGCACGTCTTCTTCGATCGCGTCGCGCGCTACCTGGAGCGCATCGGCGAGCGGCGCCTGCGCTACTTCTCCCGGACGCACCTCGACATGGGAAAGGCGCACGGCGTCCTCGGGGAGGACACCGACGCTCGCCTCGAGTCCATGGTCCTCGACCCGGAGGCGCGGGCGGAGGCGCTACAGCTCGTCGACCGGTGCTACCGCGAGCTCCACGGGATGTTCGACGAGCTCGAGGCGCAGATCGCCGATGCCGCGGCGCGCGCCGGGCTCCCGGCGTCAAGGCGAGAGCCGGCGAGAGGCGCCGGCGTCCAGAGCGTGAGGGCGCACGCCCTGCGCCCGTTCGCACGGCGTGCGGCGCGGGACGACGTCCACCGCCCCTGACCGAGGCTCTCCTCTTCCTGTTCCTGCCAGAGTCCGACGCGTCGTCGTCGGACTACCTGGCCGCCTCGATCGCCTCGGCGCTGCGCACCTGGCCGCCGAGCAGGTCGAGGATCGCCTGCGCCTCGCCCATCATCTCCGTCACGATCTCGGCCGCGGGCTTGACGCTCTTGACGGTCACGACGCTCTCGGAGCCGGCGGGCATGTCCATCTCCTCGAGATCGCCCACCGTGTCCGGCGTGGGGACGATGGCGCTGAACTTGGGCATCACATAAGGGATGTCCAGGACTCCGGGGAACAGCACGGTCGTGCCGATGGTGGCGGGCGGGGGCGGCGGCACCGGGATCCTCGACTCCTTCCCGGCCCACTGCCTGACGACGCGGTTGCGCAGGACGCGCTGGCGCTGATCCGGAAACTCCGGGCCGAAGAAGGTCTGTATCGCCGTGGCCCCGGCGCCCGCCGCCACGAGGCGAGCCTTGTAATCGGGGTGGGCGTAGGCCTCGGTGGACGCGACGAAGCGCGTGCCGGCGACCACGCCGTCGGCGCCGTGATAGAGCGCCTTGAGGACGCTGACGCCGTCCGCGATGCCCCCCGCCGCGAGGAGCAGCGCAGGGTTCACGTGCCTGCGGATCTCGCGCACGAGGTCCCTGCTCGTCAGCGTGGCCCGGGCGTGGCCGCCTGCCTGAGACCCCTGCGCGATGATCCCGTCCGCGCCGACCGCGATCGCGGCGCGCGCCGCCGCCACCGAGCCCACCTGGACCCAGACCCTGGCCCCCGCCGCGTGGAGCGCGTCGACCCAGGCGACCTCGGGCGCGTTCCAGTGGAAGACCACGAGCTCTACCGCCTCGGCGATACAGACGTCGATATGCTCCTGCGTGACGAAGGAGCCCCCAGGCCCCGTCTCGACGATGAAATTCACGCCGAACAGGTTCGACGTGAGCGCCCTGGTGGCTCGAATGCGCGCCTGCACCACGGGCGGCGGCTCGGTCGACGAGCCCAGCACGCCGATCCCACCCGCGTTGGAGACCGCGGCCACGAGCGGAGGCAGGCTGACGAACGCCATGCCGGCGCTGGCGAGCGGGTATCGAACACCGTAATCCGTCGTGAGCCGGGTCGTGAGCGAGAGCCGCAATGCGGCGCTCGACTGGCCCGACAACCGCTCGTCCTCCTCCCACGCCGCGCCGGCCGGCCCGCACCCCGCGCCGATCGACAGCGTGAGCCCACCGAGCCCCAGGAGGTCGAGAAACGTACGCCGATCGAGTTTGTGCACTGCTTCCCTCGCACTCTTCGTCTTGGTCATGTTGCGCTCCCACCCCTGCCCTCACCCGCTGGCAACAGCTTACAGCAAACCTCGCTCTGGACGGCATGGCAGCTTACCGAATTGGCCATTTTTCGGTATACGGTTTGCATCAATTTGCGGCTTTCGGAGAAGACCAGGCCATGAAAATGATCCAAGAACACATCCTGCGCCATCAGGCACGCTTCACCGGTCACCCGTTCTTCGCCCGCCTCGAGAAGAACCCGCCCATCGAGCAGCTCGCGCCCTTTCCGCTCTGCTTGACGTTCTTCGTGATGACATTCCAGGAGATCCTGCGCATCAGCGACGAGCGCGCGACCGATCCGGAATACAAGCGCATGATCCATTGCCACCGCCTCGAGGACGCGGGGCACGACCGCTGGTTCGTCGCGGATCTGAAGGCGCTCGGCATCGAGCTGCCCACGGCGGCGGAGCTGTTCGCGCAGCCTCATGACGCCGCGCGGAGCGCGAGCTTCGCGCTGATGTCGGAGGCGTTCACCGCGCGCCACGACGCCAGTCAGCTCACCCTGCTCCTGACGCTCGAATCCGCGGGACACGTGTTCTTCGAGCGCTTCGCGCGCTACCTCGAGCGCACCGGCGAGCGGCGCCGCCTGCGTTACTTCTCCCAGACACACCTCGACGTCGAGAAGGCCCATGACGTCTTCGAGGAATGCAACGACGCTCGTATCGAGACCCTCGAGCTCGACGACGAGGCGCAGAGAGAGGCGCTGCAGCTCGTCGAGCGGTGCTACCGCCAGCTCACCGCGATGTTCGACGCCTTCGAGGCGCAGATCGCGGCCGGCGCGGCGCGCGCCGAGCCTGCGCCGTCGAGGCCCCGGTCGGCCAGGGGCGCGGCGATCCACGCCGGCAGCGCGCCCGCCCCGAGGCCCTTCGCGCGGCGCGCCCCCTCGGGTGACGACGCGCGCCGCCCGCGGTGACGGCGGCGCGGACGGGCTCGCGCCGGGCCGCGCTGCAGCCTTCCCGGGCCGCCACCCCGACGGGGCGCGCGGCCCGGGGCGCGCATCACTGCGCGCTGGTGGGGTTGACGATGATCTCGACGCGCCGGTTGTTGGCGCGGCCCTCGACGCTCGCGTTGTCCGCCACCGGGCGGTCCGGCCCGTGGCCGACGGTCGTGATCTTGTCGGCGGGGAGCCCCACGCTGATGAGGTGGTTCTTCACGGCGTCGGCGCGATCGAGCGAGAGCTTGCGGTTCGCCTGGGCGGAGCCGGTCGAGTCGGTGTGCCCCTCGATCCGGAGCGGCGGCGACCCCTGGTCCTTCAGGGTGGTCGCGACCTGGTTGAGCTTCTCCTTGGCGATCGGCAGGAGCTCGGACTTGCCCGAGGCGAACAGGACGGCGCCGGAGAGCGTGATGACCACGCCGCGCTTCTCCTCCTTCACCGCGGCGATCTCCTTCAGGCTCGCGAGCGCCGCGTTCGCGACGCGCTCGGCCTCCCGCCGCGCCGCCTCGGCCTCCTTGCGGGCCTTCTCGGCCTCGGTGCGCGCGCTCTCGGCCTGGAGCCGCCCGCTCTCGGCCTGGGCGCGCGCCTGGCGCTCGCGCTCGATCTGCTGCTGGTTCGTCTGCAGCGCCTCCTTCGCGGTGGCGAGCTGCTCGTGCGAGAGCTCCTTGAAGTTCTGCTCGGCCTCGGCCTTGTCGCGCTGCGCCTGCTCGAGCGCCGCCGCCGCCTCGGCCTCCCGCGCCTTGCGGTCGGCGATGTAGGCGAGGTCGCGCGCCTGCTGCGACTCGGGCTCCTCGTTGAAGGCCCCCTCGGCGCGGGAGAGCGCCTGCTTCGCCGTGTCGAGCTGGGCGGGCGCGAGGCTCGCCGCCGGGCCCTGGGCCGCGCGCTTGTAGCTCGTGCGGGCCTCGACGAGCTCCTTCGGCGGCATCGCCGCGCTGCACCCCGACGCCGCGTAGAGCGCCGCGCACAGCGCGAGGGACCGGGCCGGCAAGGACAGGTTCTTCATTCCAGAAGCCATCACCTTCACCTCTCGCTTCACTTGACCCCCGCCTGCTGCAGCTGCTCGACCTGCTTCAGCGCGTCCTCCGCCTGGGCCTGCGTGGCGCGCGCCTTCGCGATCGCCAGCGCGAGCTCGGCGTCCGCCTCGGCGCGCTCGAGGAGCGGCAGGGCGGCCTCGTTCTCGCCGGCCTGCATGAGCTGCCTGGCCTGCTCGATCTGCTCGTTGGCGAGCTTCAGGTGGAGGGTGGCCTGCGGGTCGGTCCCGGCGCCCACCTCGTCGGCCGCGCGAATCGCGGCCTGCGACGCGGCGAGCTGGTCGTTCGGCGGGGGCACGCTGCCGCCGCATCCGACGAGGGCAAGACCGAGCAATGCTGCGAGCACTGCGGCCGGGCTCGCAAGACGGCGTGTGGCTGGCTTGTTGTTCGGGCTTCGGTTCACCCGTCCCTTGTACAACACCTGAGGTCGTCAAGAAATCAGGAAACCCCTGCCTTTCAAGGCAATTATCCCCGTAGCGCGCGGGACCGCGCTCGCGGCGCGGCCGCGCGCGCGCGGCGCGGCTGGTCTTCCGGCTAGTCGATGCGCATCGAGCTCGCGCGGACGATGCGGATCCGCGCGTCGCGCGCGTCGGGCTGGTTGACCGCGCGCGCGAAGTCGGGCGCCGCGGGGGAGGCCACCTCGACGACGGACGCGGTGCTGCCGATCCGGATCGCGCCGATCTGCTGGCTCGACACGCCGCCGCGGCGGCACACGAGGGCGAGCAGGCGCCGGGGATCGGCGCCGTGGCGCTCCCCCCAGTTGACCTGGAAGGGCACGAACGGGAGGCGCGGGGCGTGCTCCGCGTCGCCGCGGCGCGCGGCGCCGCCCCGAGGAGCGACGTCGCCGCGGCGAGCGGCGCCGCCGCGAGGGGCGACGTCGCCGCGGAGCGCAGCGCCGCCGAAGCGGCCGGCGTCGTCCCGGCGACCGGCGGGGCGGTACACGGCGCCGCCGTGGCGGACGGCGTCGCCGCGATGCCCGGCGGCGCGATCGCGCGGCGGCGGCTCGGACCGGGGCGGCGCGACGGCGGTGACGGGCTGCGGGGCGCAGGGGCCGGTGTGCTTCGCCCGCGCGAGGAGCGCCGCGACGAGCTCGGTGGCGTCCATGTCCGCGAGCAGGCGCGCGGCGAGCTGCATGAGCCGCGGCTCGGGCGCGGGGCCCGACCGCTCGCGCGCGCTCTCCCCGGCCGCGTCGGCCGCGTCGGCCGCGCTCGCGTCGGCCGCGTCGGCCGCGCTCGCGTCGGCCGCGTCGACCCGCCGCGCGGCGGCGAGCTCGGCCGCGAGCCGCTCGTCGGCGGCGCGCAGCACGTCGGCGGGCGACGGGGCGGGCCGGAACGTGACCTCGACGCGCGCGCGCCGGAGCAGCCTCAGCGCGTGCTCGCGCGCGAACGGCGCGACGAGCAGCACGCTCGTCCCCTTGCGGCCCGCCCGGCCGGTGCGGCCGCTCCGGTGCGTGTAGATCTCGGGGTCGCCCGGGGGATCGGCGTGGATGACGCGCCCGACCTCGGGCACGTCGATGCCGCGGGCGGCGACGTCGGTCGCGACCAGCGTGGTGATGGCGCCGGAGCGGAACGCGTCGAGCGTGCGCGTGCGCTCGCGCTGCTCGAGGTCGCCGCTCAGGGCGCCCGCGGGCAGGCCCAGCGCGGTGAGCTTGTCGGCGAGCTCGGCGGCGCCCTCGCGCGTCCGCACGAAGACGAGCGTGCGCTCGCCGGGCGCGAGGAGCAGCAGGTTCACGAGCGCCGCGTCGCGCTCGGCCGGCAGCACGAGGTGGGCGACGTGCGCGATGTCGCCGTTGGCCGCGCCGGGGCGCGTGCCCTCGACGCTCACCGCGTCGCGCTGGAAGCGATCGGCCAGCGCGCGGACGTCGCGCGAGAAGGTGGCCGAGACGAGGTGGGTCTGGCGGTCCGCGGGCATCCGGCCGGCGATCGCCTCGAGCTCGTCGCGGAAGCCGAGGTCGAGCATCTGGTCCGCCTCGTCGAGCACGAGCGCGACGACGCCGCGCGGATCGACGGTCCCGCGCTCGAGGTGGTCGAGCAGGCGGCCGGGCGTGCCGGCGATGACGAGCGGATCGCGGCGCAGCGAGCGCGCCTCCGCGCCGAAGCTGGTGCCGCCGGTGACGCAGGCGACGCGCGCGCCGAGGGGCGCGAGGAGCCAGCCGAGCTCGCCGGCGATCTGCGCGGCGAGCTCGCGCGTGGGGGCGATGATGACCGCGGCCGGGGCCGCCGTGGTCCGGGGCGCGCCCTCGGGCGAGGCCGCGGCGGCGCGCTCGGCGACGGCGCGCTCGAGGCGGGGGGCGAGCGCGAGGCCGATGGCCACGGTCTTTCCCGAGCCGGTCTGCGAGGAGACGCGGAGGTCCCGGCCGGCGAGCTCCGGCGCGAGGACGGCCTGTTGAACGGGCGTGAGGGAGGTGAAGCCGCGGCGGGCGAGCGCGCCCGCGAGCGGCGCGGGCAAGGCGTCGATCGGTGAGTCTGGATTCATGAAAGCCGCGCAACCTAGCAGAAGCTGGACGGCTGTCGCGGCCAATCGCACGCCGCGGGACGGCGCGCCGTCCCGCGGCGTGCCGTCCTGCGGCGTGCCCGAGGCTCGCCGCGGCTCGCCCCGCCGGGATGGCGGGGCCGGGCGGCGGTTCGTCTGGTCGGTCTGGTCGGTCCGTGAGGTCCGCGCGGTCCGTGTGACCGCGCGGCGCTTCACGTCACTGGCCGGTCTGGGTGGCCTTCTCGTCGAGCCAGGACACGACCCACGCGAACGGGCCGTTCCAGTTGATCGTGATCTCGTTGACCGACCACGCCTCGATGTCGTCGATATAGCACTTCTGCGGCGCGCACGCGGCGTCGATCTGCTCCATGGCGATCGGGTCCTGACGCGCGGTGTTCGGGCCGCCGGAGACCGCGCCCGGCGGGGCGGCCGGGTACTCGTCGCTGAGCTGGGCAGCCCAGAAGCGATGGTGCGGGTTCTTCAGCGGGTTCTCGCCGTAGCCGGAGACATAGGACTTGTCCATCGCGTTGCGCCCGAGGATGTAGTCCGCGCCCGACACCACGCCGTCGAGGTACTTCTGCTCGCCGGTGAAGTCGTGCGCCAGCGCCAGGACGAGCATGTTGTTGAGCACGAACGAGTTGGAGCCCCAGGGATACCCGGTCTCGTCCGCCTTGAAGGGGACCCGGTAGCCCTCCGCGCCGATGACATCGAGGTACTTGTCGGCGATGGCGGTCAGCTTCGTCCGCGCCGCCTCGCGCTCCGCCGCCGAGTGCTGGGCGTCGACCACGGCGAGCGAGATGGCGCCCAGCCCGTCGACCTGCCCCCACGTCATGGCGCTGAACGTGCCGGGCGCGCCGAGGAGCTCCTCGGTGTAGGGCGAGGCCGCGAGCTCGGCCTGGTACTTGGCGTCGCCCGTGGTGATGAAGAGCTCGGCGGCCGCCCAGTAGAACTCGTCGCTCAGCTCGCCGTCGCCGTAGGCGCCGCCGCCCACGACCTCGCCCTCGTTCGGGATGACCTCCGGGTTCGCCTTCGCCGCGTCCCACGCCCGCGTCGCGGCCTCGAGGCACGCCTCGGAGAACGCGGGATCGAGCTCGCGCCAGATGCGCGCCGCCTGCGCCGCGGAGGCGGCCACGTTGAGCGTCGCCGCGGTGCTGACCGGGCGCAGGTACCGCGGCTGCGTATCCTCGTGCGGGGCCAGCGGCAGGCCGGTCCACTCCGCGTCGTGGATCTTGTGGTGCACCATGCCCGCGTTCTCCTCGCCTTCCGGCACCTGCATCTTGAGGAAGAACTCGATCTCCCACCGGGCCTCGTCGAGGAGGTCCGGGATCTGGTTCATGTTCTCGGGGATCTTCAGCTTGCCGTCGCCGAAGTCGCCCACGGTGGACCCGAGCGCGACGAGGCGCTCGTACTGGTTCAGCAGCGTCCACGCGGAGATACCGCCGTTCACCACGTACTTGCCGTGATCGCCGGCGTCGTACCACCCGCCGGTGACGTCGAGCGTGTACGAGCAGCCGATGTCCGCGGCGCAGGGCGCCTGGTCCGGCATGTGCCCCGCCGGACGCGCGTGGTCCGGGCCCACGTACTGCTCCAGGATCTCGATGCCGGAGCGGTTATGATAGAAGTACGCGAGCGCGTCGTACTTCATCTGAGAGTAGATGGTCGGGCTCACGTCGAACGGGTGGCTCGACACGTCCCCGACGCGCAGCGTGAACCCCTGGCCGGCCGCGACGAAGTCGGTGAAGTCGATGGTGTGCACGTGCTCGCCGGAGCTCGCGTCGGTGCCCACGACGTGGGTCGCCCCCCGGGCCATCACCGTGCCGCCGGCGTCGACGAGCTCCCACTCGTGCGGCTTGTCCGCCGCGGCGACGACCGTCGCGAACTTGGCTGCGTTCGGCAGGTACCCGACCTGGTTGACGCGGATCAGCTCATCACCGGACGGCGGCACCGTCTCGATCGGCTCCTCGCCGCCGGCTCCGCCGGCTCCGCCGGCGCCGCCGGCGCCGCCCGTGCCCGACCCGCCCGTGCCCGACCCGCCCGACCCGCCCGTGCCATTCGAGGGATCGTCGTCGCCGCAGCCGACCACGGCGAGGCCGCCCACGAGCGCCAGAAGGAGCGGCCCTCCCAGAGACAGCCACGAACGCTTCCAACCAGCCGACCTTGAAGCCAAAAGCATAATCAGCATCTCCAGCTAAAGTTGACAGTCCCGCAGCAGAGACGACGCGCACGGAACCTTATGACCGCGCAACAATCGATGGAGTCGGTGTCGTTGTCAAGCGCGGATGCGGGCCGAGGGCGCGTCGAGATCTCGTGACGTCCTCGCCTCGGGTATCACGCGTTGCGGCGTCATCGAGATCATGCGTCACGACGCAGTGAACCCGCCGTACCACATCCGTCAACGACAAAATTTTACAAAATTACCAGAACATGCCGCCGCGACCGTCTCGCCTCGAGCGCCGAGTTCATCAAGATTTTTCTTTCTGATTTCGAATACTTATGCGCGATCGTCGGCCGCCCGAGGTGGGCGGCGGCGCCCGCCGGGGACCGGGCGGCGCGCCGCGATCAGTAGTGCCAGGGAAAGCGCTTGAAATCTGGACGCCGCTTCTCCAAGAATGCGTCTCGTCCCTCCTGCGCCTCCTCCGTGCCGTAGGCGAGCCGCGTCGCCTCGCCGGCGAAGAGCTGCTGTCCGACCAGCCCCTCGTCAGGCAGGTTGAAACCGTACTTCAGCATCCGCATCGCGGTGGGGCTCTTCGAGTTGATGATCGCGCCCCACCGCAGCGCCTCCTCCTCGAGCTCGGCGTGGGGGACGACGGCGTTGACCATCCCCATCGCCGCCGCCTGCTCTGCCGTGTAGTCGAGCCCGAGAAAGAATATCTCCCGCGCCTTCTTCTGCCCGACCTGCCGCGCGAGCAGCGCCGAGCCATACCCGCTGTCGAAGCTCGCGACGTCCGGGTCCGTCTGCTTGAACATCGCGTGCTCGCGGCTCGCGAGGGTCATGTCGCAGACGACATGGAGGCTGTGACCTCCGCCGGCCGCCCAGCCGGGCACCACCGCGATGACCACCTTGGGCATGAACCGGATGAGCCGCTGCACCTCGAGGATGTGGAGTCGGCCGAGCCGCGCCGGATCGGCCTGCCCCGCGCTCGCCCCCTCGTACTTGTATCCATCCTTCCCGCGGATGCGCTGGTCTCCGCCGGAGCAGAACGCCCAGCCGCCGTCCCTGGGAGAGGGCCCGTTGCCGGTGATCAGCACACAACCCACGTCCGCGGTCGTGCGCGCGTGCTCGAGCGCCGTGTACAGCTCGTCGACGGTGCGCGGGCGAAACGCGTTGCGCACCTCGGGGCGGTTGAACGCGATGCGCACGGTGCCCTGGTCCAGGGCGCGGTGGTACGTGAGATCCTCGAACGAGAACCCTTCGACCTCACGCCAGCGCGCCGGGTCGAAAATCGTAGAGACTGTCATGGTCCACTCCTTGTGGGCGCGGACCCTACCCGCCTCATGGTGGCCTGGCAACCGCGGTGACACCGACAGTGGGCGCCGACGAGAGACGCGCGCCTACCCACGGCTCCGGCCGCCCCTTTCGGTCGCGCCAGGGCGCCACGGACACCCTTGACATAAAAGTCGATCTCGTGGACAAGCGAGCTCCGACGCATCGGTGGGGTCGACCTCGCTTTGGCGGTGTGCGCCCGCGCGCTCCGGCCGGACGGCGCGGGACGGCGCTCACCTGCGTTCGGGCGGGGAACACCGGATAAGCAGACGGGCGCGACGAGGAGCGCGCGCCGTGACCGTGCAGGGGAGGACATGGGCTTGAGCCACGAAAAGCATTTCCAGGTCTCGGCAGGGCTGCTGGCCACGGCGGACGCTCGCGGCCACTTCCATGATCTGAACCCCGCCTGGGAGCGGATCCTCGGCTGGTCGCTCGACGAGCTCCGGGGCAAGCCGTTCATCGAGTTCGTCCACCCCGACGACCGCGAGGCCACGCTCGCGGCGACGGCCGAGCTCTTGCAGGGGCACACGCACGCCCGGTTCGACAACCGCTATCGGTGCAAGGACGGCTCGTACAGGTGGCTCGGCTGGGCCGCGAGCGTGGACATGGACGACGCCCCCGAGGAGCGCCTCATCTACGCCACGGCGATGGACGTGACGAGCGACCGGGAGCGGGCGGATGAGCTCGCGCGCGTGACGCACCTCGCGACGGTGTACGAGAAGCTGTTCCAGGTCTCGGTCGGCCTCCTCGTGACCCTGGACGCAAACGGGTATTTCCGCCACGCCAACCCGGCGTGGAGGCAGACCCTCGGCTGGTCTCCCGAGGAGATGACCGCCAAGCCGTTCATCGAGTTCGTCCACCCCGACGACCGCGAGGCGACGCTCGCCGAGGCCACCGCCCTGTTCCAGGGCCGCACGACGATCCGGTTCGACAACCGCTATGCGTGCAAGGACGGATCGTACAAGTGGCTCGCGTGGACCGCGCACATGGACGCGTCCGAGGAGCCGTCGCGCCGGCTCGTCTACGGCACCGCCCACGACGTCACGTCCTACAAGGAGGTGCACGGGGAGCTCGAGCGGACGCTCGCGCGGCTCCGCGACTCGATGCAGGCGATGTCGACGCCGCTCATCCCGATCACCGATCGCATCGTGGTCATGCCGCTCGTGGGCCAGATGGACTCGGAGCGGATCGGACAGGTGATGTCGGTCGCGCTCGATGGAGTCCAGTCGACGCAGGTGCAGATTGTCATCCTCGACGTGACAGGGCTCAAGGAGATCGACACGCGCGTCGCCTCCGCGCTCGTCGACACGGCGAAGGCGCTGCAGCTCCTCGGCGCAAGGACCATCCTGACCGGCATCCGGCCGGCGGTGGCGCAGACGCTCGTCGGGCTGGGGCTCGATCTGGCGGGCATCCTCACGAAGAGCACCCTCCAGAGCGCCATCACCTTCGCGCTGCAAAGCGGCCAGATCCCGGCCCACGTCCGCCCCCTGTAACGACCGCCGGCGCGCGGCGGCGAAGCCTCCCCGCCCCCCGGCGCGCGGCGGCGAAGCCTCCCCGCCCCCCGGCGCACGGGCCGGTGCACACGCCGGGGCGGCTGGTGTATAAGGCAGCGTGGCAGACGCTCGCACACGCAAAGGTCGCATCGTACTCGGCGAGGGCTCGGTCGCAGGAGCCTGCTGCGCAGCCGTCGTGTTGCTCGCCGCCGCGCCGTCCTGCTCGACCAAGGTGCGGAGGTTCGACGAGGCCAGCTCGGCCGCGAGCGCCGGCGGCGGCGGCTCGGCCGCGAGCGCCGGCGGCGGCGGCTCGGCCGCGAGCGCCGGCGGCGGCGGCGGGCGCCCCTGCGATCCTGGAAGCCAGGACGCCTGTTACGGGGGACCGCCCGGCACGCTGAACCGCGGCGCCTGTCGCGCCGGCCTGAGGGTCTGCGACGAGCAGGGCAACGAATACGGCCCGTGCGCTGGCCAGGTGCTGCCGGCGCCCGATCGCTGCGACACCGCCGAGGACGAGGACTGTGACGGCGTGGTGAACAAGGGGTGCACATACGCCCGGTGCGGGGACGTCCCCCGCGGCCTGCCGAGCGACGTCTACTCGCTCGATCCGGACGGGCCCGGCCCTGAGCCGGAGTTCGCCGCATGGTGCGATCTGGTGACGGACGGCGGCGGGTGGGCGCTCCTCTACAACAGCGTCGGGTCGGAGGCGGGAAAGACGCTGCAGTTCTGGGACATCCCTTACGCCGAGCGGCTCGGGACCAGGGGAGAGCCGGGGCTCGGTCAGAACTTCTACCGGGGCTCGCTCTACGTCGTCGGTCGAGAGTACCGCGACGAGATCGAGGATCTCGAGGGGACCGTCAAGGAGGTCATGCGCGCGAGCGCGGAGGGCATCGACCCGGAGACCATGAAGCTCCTCCGGCCCGAGCACACGACAGGGAACGCCGACATCTTCGTTGCCCATTTCATGTCGGGGTGGTCGTCCCACGATCACGACGGCGACCCGTCCCCGGGGAACTGCGCGCTCGAGCACCAGAACGTCACGCAACACTACGCGCAATGCTGGGAGTACAACCTCGGCGCGGACGCGGACGCGCCGTTCGACGACGGTGGCTGGGGTCCCCACCTCGGGACGCACATCGCGGAGCGGCTCGCGCTCGCCAGCGACGGCACCCTCCATACCCGCGTGAGGCGAATCTCCCGCTGGGCGCGGTGGTGAGCCTCGCGGCGGGCGTACCTCCGCGGATTTCGTGACACCCTCGGGCGGCGAAGGTATGCTCGCCCGGACATGCGCTTCTATGCACTGACATTGCTCATGCTCCTCGCAGGCCTCTGCCTGGCGAGCTGCTGGAACAGCGCCGCCTGCGTGGAGGGAGACGCGTGCGAGTGCTCCCAGGGAGACGAGTGTTACCTCGGCTGCGACGGTGACAATTGCAACCAGCGTTGCTTTCAGATGGATCGCTGCGGCGCCGTCTGCGAGCACGGGTGCTCGTTCGAGTGCTTCGACGTCGACGAGTGCTCGGCCTCCTGCGGAGACGACTGCGATCTCGAGTGCCACAACACCGCGTCGTGCGGGGCCATCTGCGACCGCGGCTGCCGGTACGAGTGCCACGACACCAGCCGGTGCGGCGTCATCGTCGGATCGAACAGCGTCGTGACCTGCCGTAACGTCACGACCTGCGAGGTCGAGTGCCGGGGCTCGTGCGAGGTGTTCTGCGAGAACGTGGGCGGCGAGTGCCGCGTCACCTGCCTCGACGGCGGCGCACCGGTGATGTGCCCGAACGGCTCGCGCACGTGCGGCGCATGCTGATGGAGACCGAGATCATGCAGACAGCGATGACTTCGCAGCTTCGCGCGCCGCGCCTGCTGGCCGCTGCGCTCTCGTTCGTGGCGCTGACGGTCGGGTGGGCCGGGGTCGGCGAAGCGCAGATGACGATCAAGCGCCCCGGCGACCGCCCCGATTACAAGGTCGAGCTGGAGCCGCACCTGCTCATCGCGCCGTTCGAGCCGCTGGGTCCCGGCGTCGGGGCGGGCGTCGGCGCCGGGTTCCGCGCCACCATCGACATCGCCCCGAACGGCTTCATCCAGAAACTCAACGACTCGGTCGGTATCGGCTTCGGCATCGACGGCATTCATTACGGGGGCAGAGGAAACTACCGTGGCGACTGCACGCGGTTCGAGAACGGGCCTGCGGGCACGCGCGTCTGCACCGAGGTCGACGAGTACGGGGACGCGTCGAACTACCTGTTCGGCTCGGTCGTGATGCAGTGGAACTTCTGGCTTCACCGGCGGTGGTCCGTCTTCGGCGAGCCGGGGCTCTCGCTCTACCTCGGCGACGTGGACCGACGCGTGCTCCCCGGGGTCTCGCCGGTCGTGTTCGTCGGAGGGCGCTTCCACTTCACGGAGAACGTCACGCTGACGATGCGACTCGGGTATCCCGCGTTCTCGCTGGGCGTCTCGTTCCTCCTGTGAGGCGCGTCGCCCCGCGGCGCGCACTCCCGCGCACCCGCGGCGGACGCGGGCGCCGCGCGGGTTGCCCGGGGCGCCGGCTCTCCTGATATCCTGCGCCGCATGCCGGAGACGCCGGGATCCGAGGAGCCGCTGGAGTCGGCCTACATCGAGGAGCTCACGGTGGCGCGGCCCGGAGCGCCGGCCGCGCCGCCTCCGGAGGAGCTCTCGAGCTCGGCGCTCGCCGAGGACATCGAGGCGGCGGCCGCCGCCGCGGGTGACGACGCGCTGGTCGGGAGCCTGATCTCGGGGCGCTACCGCGTCCACGAGCTGATCGGCGAGGGCGGGATGGGCGCCGTGTACCGCGGCGAGCAGGTGCACCTCCGCAAGCAGGTCGCGATCAAGCTGCTCAGGCCGCTCGCGCGGCGGATGCCGGAGCTCGTGGCGCGGTTCGAGCGCGAGGCGGTCGCGGGCGCGCACATCCGGCACCCGAACGTCGTCGCGGCCATCGACTTCGGTCAGCTGGACGACGCGTCGTACTTCCTCATCCTGGAGTACGTCGCCGGCACGCCGCTCAAGGAGGTGACCGCGGGGGGGCGGCTGCAGCCGGCGCGGGCGCTCCGCGTCGCGCGCCAGATCGCGTCGGCGCTGTCGGCGGCGCACGAGAAGGGGATCGTCCACCGCGACGTGAAGCCGCAGAACATCCTGCTCGACACGCACGATCAGGTGCGGCTCATCGACTTCGGGCTCGCGAAGGTGGATGTCGATCTCCTGTCGAGCCAGGTCCGCAAGACGTCGAGCCCGCGCCCCGCCCTCACCAGCGCCGGCGAGGTGTTCGGTACGCTCGCGTACCTCGCGCCGGAGGCGCTGCGCGGGATGGACGCGGTGGACGCGCGCGCGGACCTGTATGCGCTCGGGCTGGTGCTCTACGAGATGCTCACCGGACAGCACCCGTTCGACGCGAAGAACGTCGTGGAGCGGCTCAAGCAGCAAGGGCCGGCCGGGCCGCCGCCGCTCCGCGCGCGCGCGCCGGACCTGGAGGTGCCCCGCGAGGTCGAGCAGGTCGTGGCGCGGCTCATGGAGCACGACGCGTCGTTCCGTTACCAGACGGCGAACGACGCGATCGCGGCGCTCGATGAGGCGCTGGCGGCGGTCGCGCGCGCGGCGGCGCCGGCTCCGGCGGCGGTCGCGACGACCGCGCCGGGGCAGGCCGGGCAGGCGGCGCCGGGGCTGGCCGGGCAGCCCGCGCCGCGGCGGGCCGGGCAGGCGGCGCCGGGGCAGGCGGGACAGCCCGCGCCGGGACAGGCGGGACAGCCCGCGCCGGGGCAGGCCGGGCAGGCCGCGCCCAGGGCTCAGCCGGTCTGGTCGGGGCCACGGCGGACCCTGCTCGCGCACGCGCACGGCCGGGCCAGGCCCTCGGCCGGCTGGGTCCCCTTCGCGGTGGCGCTGGCGGGCCTGGCGACGCTCGCGATCGGCGGCGGCGCGATCTGGCTCGCCCTGCGGCGGCCCGCGGCGACCCCGGCGGCGCCCGCGGTGGTCGCCGTGGAGCCCCCGCCCGCACCAGCCGCGCCGCCGCCGGCGCCGCCCGCGAGCGCGCCGCCCGAGGACGACACCACCGGCCCGAGGGCGGTGCGCGCGCAGCTCAGCCGGGCGGTGGCGACCAGGAACTGGGTGAACGCGGCGCGATCGATGCTGGCCCTCGCGGAGGCCGACCCGGAGATGCTGCTGAGCAGGGGCCTGCGCGAGGAGGTCATATCCACCGTGGCAGGGATCGCGTTCGAGGAGGACAACCCGGCGGCGGATCAGGTCTTCGATCTGCTCACGAACAAGCTGGGCACCGGCGGGCTGGACGTGCTGCTCGACGTGGTGCGCGCGCGCGGGGGCACGAAGGCCGCCCGGCGCGCCAGCGAGATCCTGGCGCGGCCCGCGGTGATGGCGCGCGCGACGCCCGCGCTCCGCGTCACCTACGCGTTCCGCAAGGCCACCTGCAACGGCAAGCGGGCGCTCTTCGGCCGCGCCGCCGCCGAGGGCGACGAGCGCACGCTGTTCGAGCTCCAGGTGCTGCACGGCGCGCGGTGCAGGCGGACCGACCCGTGCTGCTTCCGCGACGACAAGGCGATCGCGGAGGCGATTCAGCAGCTCAAGGCGCGGCTCGGGACGTAGCGAGTCGGCGCGGCGCCTCACCCCGGCGCCGGCCGGGCCGCGCGCGGCGCCGGTCAGAGCAGGCCGCAGCCGGGGTAGAGCGGGAGGATGTCGCTGTCGCGCAGCTCGGTCCGGATCGTCTCGGGATAGGCCGACCCGAGCAGCGGTGCGAGGAGCGGCCCGAGCAGCGGGAGCGTGTGGCACGTCTGGTCGCCGGCGGCGTCCTTCGCGCAGACCAGATCGCAGAGCCCCACGAAGGCCATCCCGCACGTCGGTACGACCCCGCAGGAGCGCTCCAGGACGAGGAGGTTGAGGTCCAGCGGGCAGCTCAGCGAGGGCGCCGACAGCGCCCCCGCGATGTCGGGGTTGATGCAGGTGAATCCGACGATGGCCCCGGGGAGAAAGGCATTGCCGTACGTCGTGGCGTCCTCCACGACGAACTCCGTGAACGGCGCCTCGTCCCGGGGGAAATCGAGCGCGGAGTGCCTGCCATCCAGCAGGATATCGACGTGCTCGCCGGAGCCGTTCAGGTGCTGGAACATGCACGCCGAGACCCACCGCTGCTCCGAGGTGTTGAGAGCGCGCCCGGTCCACGCGGGCGCGAACCCGAACTCACCGTAAAACGCCTCGCCGCCAGGGCCGTAGACGACGCGATCGAGCGGCAGCGCGCAGCGCATGAGATGATCGAGCACGCTCCTCCCGCCGGCGGTCGCGAGCAGCGGCGTCGCGACCAGGACGTCCCCGGCGGCGACGAGCGCAGCGGCGCCGAGCGCGCGGAGCGCGGCGCGGTTGTCGGTCGCCCAGAAATCGCTCGGTTTCAGGCCGTTGACGCCGATGGGCGCCACCTCGCGCCGCATCGGCAGCTCCGCCGACTCGATCGGCGCAGGGTCCGTCGGCTCAGTGTCCGATGAACCGAGGCACCCCGCCGTGAGCACACCAGCGCAAACAAGACCGACAGCGACGGATCGGATCGCCAACATGCAGATTTCCTCCAAGGGACCTCACGAAATCAAGAGAACTGAGGCGCCTTGCTGCCGGTGCTCTCGCTCTTCCTGTAATTGCAATTGTTTCACCTTGGCGGAAGACGCGCAATACTGAAAACCAGTACACAGCGCTTGTACGGAACTACGGACTCGCCTGAACACACGACGGAACATGCTCTGTCGACTCAGGCCGACAGGGTTGGATGAACGTCCGGAGTTCGCGTGGCTTCGTCCAGAGCGCGCTCGAGCTCGCCGAAGCGGGACAGCCACATGGGGCTGTCCCCGCGGCGCTCCCGCGCGCCCGCGAGCGCCTCCGCGGCCTCATCGGTGTGTCCTCGACGCAGCGCCGTCCGCGCGCGCCAGTACAGGAGCAGCAGCGTGACCTCGACGAAGGGCAGCTCTTTCGCGAGCTCGATCGCCGCGCTCCACGAGAGAGAGGGCGGGCCGGCCGGCCGGACCCCGACCTCGGAGAGCACGAGTCGGAGCAAGGTGTAGTCGGCGAGGTCGCCGGGGCCGAGGGCGCACGATCGCTCGATCCAGAGGACGAGCTGGTTCGCCTGCTCGTACTCGTCGAGCGCGAGGTGGATCTGCCCGATCAGGATCGCCGTCTGGGGCATCGGGCGCTCGGAGGACTGCTCCTCCAGCCAGCGGGAGCGCCGGGCGAGCGCGAGCGCCTCGCGCTGCCTGTCGCTCCAGTGGAGCAGCACGGCGACGTTGTACGAGGCGACCTTCTCCAGCCAGGGATTGCCGAGCTCGCGCGCGAGATCGACGGCGCGCCGCAGGTCGTCGACCGCGCCCGGCAAGGACCAGCTCCAGGCCCACAGCGCCGTGCGGTTGGTGTACGCCGCGCACAGGTGGAACAGGTCGCCGGCGCCCGCCGCGAGGGCGATCAGGTCCCGGAAGGCGACCTCGGCCTCGTCGCAGCGCCCCGCGGACGCGAGCTGGAACGACAGCATCATCAGGGCGAGGACGCGGGCGTCGTAGTCCCCTGACGCCGCGGCGCGCTCGGCGCACGCCGCGAGCTCCGCGGTCGACTCCTCGGTCCGCCCCCGCCGCCACAAGGTCCGCCCCTCGGCGACCCGGAGGCCCAGCGAGAGCTCGGGCGAGCGCTGCGCCTCGACGAGCGGCCGCGCCTCCTCCACGCGGCGCGCCGACTCCTCGAACTCGAACGCCCAGTCGAGCGCGGTCGCGTCCTCGAGCAGGAGCGTCGCCTCGAGGTGCGCGTCGCCGAGCGCGCGGGTGAGCGCGAGCGCGTCGCCGAAATCGGCCCGCGCCTCCTGGAGGCGGCACATGCGGTACCGGCTCCTGCCGCGCCCCGCGAGCGCGCGCACGCGCCGGCCCGCGTCGGCCGGGTCGGCGACGTGCAGCGCGGCGTCGTAGCGCTGGTCCGCCTCCACGGCGTCGTGCCGCGCGGACGCGAGATCGCCGAGCGCGAGGTGAGCGTCGGCGGCCTCGGCGCGCTCGCCGCACGCGGCGGCGTGGCGCGCGAGCGCGCGGAGCCCGCCGGTCGAGCCGGCCGCCACCTGCGCCCGCCAGTAGCCGAGGGCGCTCCGGTGGATCGCGGCGCGGTGCGTCGGGTCCAGCATCTCGTAGACGGCCTCCTGGAGGATCGCGTTCTGGAACGCGTGCCACTCGCCGGCGCGGCCGCGGCCGTCGACCTCGCGCAGCAGGATCCGCCGCTCGACGAGCGCCGCGAGGCCGAAGCCCGCGTCGACCATCGGCCCGGCGGCGCCCGCGCGATCGAGGCCGTCGAGCACGGCCTCGAGCTCGGCGCGATCGAACGACTTGCCGAGCGCCGAGCAGACCCGGGCGCACGCCGCGAGCTCCGGCGGCAGGTCGTCGAGCTGCCGCGCGGCGAGCCACTGCCACGCCGGCACGGGCGGCAGCGCCTCGACCTCGGCGGTCGCGACGTAGAAGCCGCCGCCGGCGCGCCGGCGCACGACGCCCGCGTGCTTGAGCGAGCGGACGATCTGCCGCAGGCAATCCGGGTTGCCGCCCGCCCAGCCGGCCAGCCGGCGGAGGGTCTCCGCGGGCGGGTACTCCGCCGGCAAGAGCAGGCGCGAGGCGAGATCCATGGCCGCCGGCTCGGCGAGCGGCGCGAGCGTCACGCGGGTGTGGCGCTGGCTGCGCTGGCCCCAGCTCGGGCGGGCCTGCTCGAAGCGCGGGCACGCGGCCACGACGACCCAGAGGAGGACGCCCTCGCCGTCGAGCGTGGCGTACTCCAGGGCGTCGAGGAGCACGTCGTCCGCCTGGTCGGCGTCGTCGAGGATCACGGCAAGCGGGCCGCGGCGCGCCCGGCCGCGGAGCGACTCGGCGAGCGCCAGCATCAGGCTGTGGCGGGCAGCGCCGGACGGCCGCCCGCCCTTGGCGCTCGCCCAGCCGAGCGCCGCCGCGACGGCCTCCCAGGCGGCGGCCCCGAGCGGCTCGCCGAGCCGCGCCACGCAGAGGGCGCGCGGGTCGTCGGGGGCCTCGTCGGGCGCGTCGAGCGCGACGCGCAGGAGCGAGCGCACGGCGTGCGACGCGCCGCCGTGGATGGGGTGGAGCGCGCGCACCGCGACGACGCGCACGTCGGGGACCGGCACGCCGGCGATGCAGGCGGCCTCGGCCGTGAGGCGCGTCTTGCCCAGGCCGGCGTCGCCGACCAGCGTGAACAGGCCGGGGCACGTCCCGTCGAAGGCGTCGGTCGCGCTGCCCGCGAGCGCCGAGAGCACGTCGTCGCGGCCGAGCAGCGGCGGCTCCGCCACGCTGTCCGGCGCGTCCGGCGGCGTGGGCGCGAGCTCCTCGTCGGGGAGCGCGCGCTCGAATTCCCCGGTCATCGCGAGGCCGCACCAGGGCTCGGCCGGGAGCCACGTCTCGGGGCGCTCGACCGGGGTGCCGTAGACCGCGTGCAGCCCGCCGGCGACGCGGCGCAGGCGCACGCTGGCGAGGTGCAGCGCGACGCGCACGCCGCCGCGCTGCGCGAGCTCGCGCGCGGCGGCGAGGGCGGCCCGGGCCGGGTCGTCGACGTCCCTCGCGGAGAACACGGCGACGCAGCGCTGCCCCCGCTGCCGCGCGATGAAGCCGCGGCGGCCGCCGACCGCCGCGATCACCGGCCCGGCGCCGGTCTCGGCGAAGAGCAGCGCGACGGGCTGCCTGCCCTCGGCGGCCGCCGTCGCGAGGCCGTCGGCCTGCGCCGACGACCGGGGCGCGGAGCGCGGCGCCGAGCGCGGCGCGGAGGGCGGCGGGATCGTGTCGGCGGGGGGCCGCGCGCGCAGGGCGTGCAGGGTGCGCCGGAGCGCGGCGGCGCTGTCCGGGCGGCGGGCCGGGTCCTTGGCGAGGCAGGCGAGCGTGAGCTCCTCGAGCCCCTCGGGGACCTCGGCGAGGTCGCCCGGCCGCGGCGGGCGCAGCGCGAGGTGGCCGTGCTCGACGGCGTTCTCGTCCCCGACGAACGGCGGGCGCAGCGTGAGCAGCTCGAACAGGATCACGCCGAAGGCATAGATGTCCGCGCGCGCGTCGATCCGCGCCGCGTCGCCCCGGAGCAGCTCGGGGGCCATGTACTCCGGGGTCCCGACGACGTCGCCGGCGCGCGTCGCGGCGGCGGACGCGGCGGGCTGGCCCTCGGCGGTGGCGAGCTTCGCCAGGCCGAAATCGAGCAGCACCGCGCGGCCGGTCGAGCCGAGCAGGAAGAGGTTCTCCGGCTTGAGATCGCGGTGGACGACGCCGCGGGCGTGCGTCGCCTCGAGCACGGCGAGGATCGCGTCCGCGCGCCCGGCGACGAGGTCGGGATCGAGCGGCGCGCGCAGCGCGGCGAGCTCCTCGGCGAGGGTGCGGCCGAAGAGCCGCTCCATCGCGAGGTACGGCCGGCCATCGGCGAGCTCGCCGCGCTCGTAGAGCTGCGCGACGTGCGGCACGCCCACGCGCTCGGCGAGCGCGGCCTCGCGCTCGAATCGCTCGCGCACGAGCCGGGTCGCCTGCCGCGCGACCTTGATGGCCACCGGCGCGCCGTCGTGGCCCCGATGCGCGGCCCAGACGTCGGAGAACCCGCCGTGGCCCAGCGGGCCGAGGAGGGTGAAGCCCGGGACGGCGGGCGACGCGCGCTCCACGGCATCGCGCGCGCCGGGCGGCGGCGTGAAGCCGTCTCTGACGCACGGCGCAGCCCCCATGAGCCGCCCGTGACATACCGCGCAACGGTGCATGTTTCAGCGGTGCCGAGGCAGCCAAGGGTCGCATTGGACCCCGGCTTACGACTACAGTAGCGCGCGAACTCCGCACCTGTCATGTATGAAGAACTCCTCTCGAGACGATGAGTCGTCCGCTGTCGCGCCGTCGACCCACGCGCCCGTCGTGGACGGGCCGCCGCTCGGGACGTCGGCGACATGGGACCAGCGCACGCTCGAGACGCGCGAGCGAGACGGCGACGGCCCGCGCATCCCGATCGCCGCGGCGATGAGGGCCGGCGAGTACCTCCTCGACGGCGTCATCGCCGAGGGCGGGTTCGGCGTCGTCTACCGCGCCGTGCACGCGGCGAGCGGGGCGCCGGCGGCGGTCAAGGTGATGCACGCCGAGCTGGTCTCGCGCGCCGACGTGGTGCTCCGCTTCCAGCGCGAGGTGGACGCGATCGGGCGGATCCGGCACCCGAACGTGGTCGAGATCCTCGACGTCGGGCGGCTCGACGACGGGCGGCCCTACTACGCCATGGAGCTGCTGCAGGGCAGGAGCCTCGAGCAGCACCTGTTCTCGCGCGGCCGGCTCCCGGCGGACGAGGCGCTCGCGATCCTCGAGCCGCTCTGCGGCGCGCTCGCCGCGGTGCACGCGGTCGGGATCATCCACCGGGACGTGAAGCCGTCGAACGTGATCCTGTGCGAGCAGGGCGGGCAGCAGAGCGGGAGCCCCAGGGTCGTGCTGCTCGACTTCGGCATCGCGAAGCTGCTCGACACGACGGACCTCTCGCTCACGTCGTCGCGGCACGTCGTGGGGACCCCGGCGTTCATGTCGCCCGAGCAGCTCCTCAACCGGCCCGTCGACATGCGCACCGACGTCTACGCGCTGGGCGCGCTGCTCTACACGATGATCGCGGGATCCATGCCGTTCTCGGCGAGCGCGTATCCCGTGCTGCGCCACCTGCACCTGCACCAGGCGCCGCCCCGCCCGAGCCTGCACGCGCCGGTCGACCCGGCCTTCGACGATATCGTCGTGCGGGCCATGAGCAAGGACCCCGCGGGCCGCCAGCCCGACGTCACCGCGTTCCTGGAGGAGGTCCGGGCCGCCACGGAGCGGGTCGTACGCCCCGACGCCATGGAAGGGGGCCGGGTCAGGCGCCTGGCGATCGGGCTGCTCGTCGAGGTGCTCGCCGAGACCCGGGCGCTCGAGACGCCCACCGACTCGTTCCTGACCGACTTCGAGGCCGTGCTCCCGCAGGCGATGACCGACCTCGCGGCCGCCGGTTTCTCGCCGCTCGCGGTCACGAGCACCAGCGTGCTGCTCTCGGCGGACTGGCCGCGCGACGAGCGGGGCGGCGAGGAGGCGCGCCGCGGCGCGATCGCGGCCGCGCTCTCGCTGTACGAGCGGCTCGACCGGGCCGGGCAGCGCGATCGGCGGGTCGGCATCCGGCTGTGCCTCCACGCCGGCGAGGTGGTGCTCACCGAGGACGGGTCCATGGTGGGCGGCAACGTCGTCGAGCTCTCGTCGTGCCTGCCGGAGACGGCGGCGCCCGGCGTCTATGCGTCGCCGGCCCTGCTCGAAGGCCTCGGCTTCGCCTCCCACCGCGCCTCGGGCGCCCCGGGCGCCACGATCCCGATGCGCCGCGTGGTCGGCCGGCCGCCGGACGGAGATCACGCGCCCGCGTGAGGCGGACGGCGGTCGAGGCGACCGGCGAGGCGCGCCCCGGCGCGCACGCGCGATGTCCTGGTCGACGTGAGGAGCGCGCCGCGGGCGCGCCGCGAGCCGATCGAGGAGGCTCGCGGCGCCGCCGGGCGCGGCGGTTCAGCGGGCGGGCTTGACGAACTTGAGGGTCATGCGGTCGCTCTCGCCGATGGCGGCGTAGCGCGCGCGGTCCTTGTCGCCGAGGCGGAAGTTCGGCGGCAGCGTCCAGACCCCTTCAGGGTAGTCCTTCGTGTCCTTCGGATTGGCGTTCACCTCGGACTTGCCGCCGAGCTTGAAGCCCGCCGACTCGACCTTCTGGATCACCCACGCTTCCGGGAGGTAGCCCTGCTTCGCGCTCTCGTCGGGGTTCGCGTCGGGCTTGGCGCGGTGCTGCACGATGCCGAAGACGCCGCCCGGCTTGAGCGCCTTGAACGCCTCCGCGACGTAGGTGTCGAACTTGCCGTTTCGGTGCCAGCCGTGCGCCTCGCGAATGGCGATCACGAGGTCGGCCTTGCCCTCGATCCCGAGCTTCGGGTTATCCCGGTCGATCACGGCGACTTCGACCTTGCCGAACAGGTCGGGCGACTTGTCGAGCAGGCGCTTCACCCGCTTTCCGTAGAGGGTATTGCGCGAGTCCGCGGGGCCGTTCGGATCCAACGACGTGACGATGAGCTTTCCCTTCTTCGCGAGCACGGGCGCGAGCAGCTCGGTGTACCAGCCCTCACCCGCCCCGAGCTCGATCACGGTGCTCGTCTGCTTGAGGCCGAAGAACTCGAGCGTCTCGACCGGGTGCCGGGCCGCGTCCCGCTCGGCGTTGCCCGGAGCGCGGTGCTTCCCCTTGAGCGCTGCGCGGAGCGCCGCGCCGGTGTTCGGGTGATTGGCCGCGACGAGCGCCTTCACCTCGGCCTTGAGCGCGTCGTCGAAGCGCGCCGCCTCCTGGTCGGCCTTGGCCTCCATGGCCTTCGTGTCCTCGGCGAGCTTGGCGAGCTCCGCCTTCTTCTTCTCCTCTGCGGGATCCACCTGGGGCGGCGCCGCGACCTCCGGCTGCGCGGCCGGCGCGGGCGGCGGAGCCTGCGTGGGAGGCGGGGCAGGCGGCGGAGCGCTCTCGACGGGCGGGGGGCTCCCCGCGCAGGCGGTGAGCGCGCCGGCGAGGACGAACAGGACCGTTCTGGACATGGTGTGCATGCACGGCGGCGTAGACTGAAGAGGCGACGGCCGCAAGCGTCCAGCGCGGCGAGCTCCGCGCAGACCAGCGCGAGGACGGGTGTCCATCCCGGCGCGAGACAGGGCAGCAGCGGGGCGAACGCGCCGGCGGCGATGAGCGGGCGAGGAGCGGGCGAGGAGCGAGCAGGAGCGAACAAGAAGCGCCGCCTCACCCGGGCCCGCGCCAGGGCAGCCAAGGCACAAGAGCCGCCGGAAAAGCCCGAAAACTCTCGGGAATCCTCGCGGAAGGCGCCGACGTTCCGCGTTGACCGGGCGGCGGGGCCGGGGTAGCGTAGCCGGTCCAGAAGAAAGCTCGCACACTCACGCAGGTGGCCGATGCCGCTCAAGGTCCATAATACGCTCACCAGGAAGAAGGAGCCTTTCGTCTCCGCCCAGCCGAAGATCGTGCGCATCTACACATGCGGTCTCACGGTCTACGCTCCGATGCACATCGGCCATGCGCGCACCTACTGTTTCTGGGACGTCTTCCGCCGCTACCTCGAGTACCGCGGCTATCATGTGCTGAGCATCATCAACTACACGGACATCGACGACCGCATCATGCAGCGCGCGAACGAGCGCGAGGGCGCCGTCGACGTCGCCGAGCGGAACATCGCGGCGTTCCGGCGCGACTGCCGCAAGCTCCACATCAAGGACTACGCCGCCTACACGCGCGCGACCGACTTCGTCGACGAGCAGGTCGACATGATAAAGCGCCTGATCGAGAAGGGCCACGCGTACACGGTGA
Organism: Sorangium sp. So ce406; assembly: GCF_051474675.1. NCBI lineage: Bacteria > Pseudomonadati > Myxococcota > Polyangiales > Polyangiaceae > Sorangium > Sorangium sp. So ce406. Next base: position 7,908,410 of record NZ_CP150340.1, read on the forward strand.
ACGGCGAGGTCTTCTACGAGGTCGCCACCTGCGCGTCGTACGGTGAGCTCTCGGGGCGCAAGGTCGACGAGCAGGAGGTCGGCGCGAGCGGCCGCGTGGAGGAGGACTTCGGGCGGAAGCGGCACCCCGCGGACTTCAGCCTCTGGAAGCCGACCGACCCGACCCAGCCGGCCTGGCGCACCGGGGAGGACGCCTGGCCGACGGGGCGCCCCGGCTGGCACATCGAGTGCTCGGCGATGAGCACGGCGCTGCTCGGCGACCACTTCGACGTCCACGGCGGCGGCATCGACAACATGTTCCCTCACCACGAGAACGAGATCGCGCAGAGCGAGCCGCTCTGCGGCAGGCCCTGGGTGCGCTACTGGCTGCACCCCGAGCACCTCGATCTCAAGGACATGAAGATGTCGAAGAGCCTCGGTAACGTCATCTGCATCGAGGAGCTCCTGTCCAGGCACGGGCACGACGAGGCGCGGTGGTTCTTCGTGACGCAGCACTACCGGTGCAAGCTCCCGTTCGGCTGGGAGCTGCTCCAGCAGGCCTCCCAGGGCTATGCGCGCATCAAGAAGCTCGCGGCGGTCCTCGCGGAGAAGCTGCGCGGCGCGGGCGACGAGCCCCTCGCCCCGGGCGCGTACGCGTCGCAGCGGCCCGAGGAGGAGCGCGTCCCGCGCATGCGCCACCAGTATGTCCACGGCCGGTTCGGGGAGCACACCGAGCGCTTCATCGCGCGCTTCATCGAGGCGATGGACGACGACCTGAACACGCCGAACGCCGTGGCCGCGTTCTTCGATTACGTGAGCGCGCTCTACTCGGCGGGGATCGAGCAATGCGACGACCGCGCCTCGCTGCTCGCCGTCTATCGCGCCATCGCGCGCCACCTCGCGGTGTTCGGGGTGGAGGTCGTCGAGCCGGCGCTCTATCCGGCGCTCGTCGCCGATTACGCGTTCGCCCCGGCCGAGGGCGCGGCGGGGCGCGGCGGCGACGCCGCCGTCGACCGGCTGATCGCGATGCGCCAGGCCGCGCGGAAGGCGAAGGACTTCGCCAAGGCGGACGCCATCCGCAACCTGCTCGCCGAAGCGGGGGTGGTGCTCGAAGACACGCCGCAAGGCCCGCGCTGGAGCACCTGAGCGGAGCGCTCCCGCGCGGGAGACGGACCCGGACCGGCCCCCCGCGGCGGGCAGGCGCACGAGAGGCGCTGAGGCCGAGGGCGTCGCGCTGGGCCCTTCTTCAAGGCGGATGAGCTCCGCCGTCGAACGCCTGTATCAGAGTCCGTGACAGGACCGATAGACCACCGCGCGCCGGAATCTTGCCGGAGCCGGGGCCGCCGCTGCGCGGCGGGACACGCCGGCACACCTTCATGACGCCATCGCGTCGCGGCACGGCCGGCGCTCGCCGCGCTGCGTTCTGAACGAAGGGGGTCGCCGTGCGGAATCCAGCAAGACGCGAGGAGCGCTGTCGGCCGCGCCTCGGTGCACGCACGAGCGGAAGTGCTGGAAGCGTGCTTGTCCGGCGACGAGCCCATCCGGCGTCGTATTGTAGCTGAGCCAGCTGTGCCAGAGTCGGGCTTCGAAATCATGGCCAGGCACAACGGGCATCGACGCGGCAGGGGGGAAATCGCTCCTTCAGATCGGGCATAGCGGTTGCCAATCAGGCGACTCGCACAAGCGCCCAAGCCCGGACAGCCCGATCGGGTCACACCGACGCCTGCTCGCGTCACCGGCTGCAATCGGCCGGCGCTCGCGCGGTCAACTCTTACCCAACGAGAACGTAGATGCGGAACCTCTCCTTCGGCTTCGCCCATCCTCTAGCAACCAAAACCAGCTCGGCTGCAGTGCTCGCCCTCGTCGCCCTGGGCGCCGCCGCATGCGGAAGCTATGGCGTCGATGAAGGCTCATTCGGTGATGCGGACCTGGCGCTCGGCGAGGCGGACGCGCCGACCGGCTCGGGGATCGCCGTGACCGTCGGCGGCGTCGGCGTCAGCGTCGGTGTCGGCGGCGGCGGCGGCGCCGGCGGCGCCACCGGCAGCAGCAGCTCGAGCGTCACCACCGTCACCACCGGCACCGGCGGCGATGGCGGCGGCGTGGGCGGTGGCCCTGTCGATCCGCCGGTCGGCCCGCCGGGCGTCGGTTTCTGGCAGTTCGACGATTGCGGCGGCTCGACGACAGAGTTGCTCGACTCGTCGGGCAACGGCTCGACGGCCACCCGCTCCGCAGGGGCGGCCTGCGCGCAGGGCATCAGCGGCCTCGGCATCTCCTTCGACAACAAGAAAGACACCGTCACCGTCGACGACGATCCCCGCTTCACGTTCGGGAAGAACCTCGCGGTCGCCGCGTGGGTCAACCCGACCTCCGTGTCCGGGTCGACGGTGCGGACGATCGCGCAGGAGAAGGGCAACGGAGACTCGAGCTTCGCGCTCGTGGTCCGGAACGGCGAGGTGCGGTTCTCCGTGACCCTCCAGGACGGGCGGACGGTCACCTCCCGCGCCGCGATCGAGGCCAACGTGTGGACGCACGTCGCGGGCATCTACGACGGCAGGTTCGTGCGGCTCTTCTTGAACGGCGAGCAGTTCGGCCAGATCAGCGCGCCGGGCACGATCGCCGACATCAACGCGCCGATCCACATCGGCAACAACCCGCAGAAGCAGCAATTCATGGGCCTGCTCGACGAGGTCTGGCTCTCCGCCAGCCCGACGACCGTCAACGAGATCGGCCAGCTCTCCTGCATCAGGCGGCCGACGACGCTCACGGTCACGCCGGAGAGCAGCGGGCCGGTCGCGCCGAACACCCCCGTGACCTACCAGGTCGCCGTCACCAACAACGATGTCGGCGCGTGCTTCCCGGGGGATTACTTCCTCCAGTCGTCCGGCGACGTGGGGATCAACGTCTTCGCGGATCCCCAGTTCTTCCCCGGCGTCGAGCCCGGGGCCACGGTGACGTTCCCGGTCACCGTGACCGGCAGCGAGGACGCGGAGCCCGGAGTCCACCAGATCCCGTTCTCCGTGTTCAACTTCAACTCGCCCGAGTTCCTCGCCGCGTCGGGAACCCTCAATTACGAGCTGACCGAGCCGACGGGGTGCTTCGTCAGGACGAGCCGAGAGATCTTCGTGAAGCACCTCAGCGTGGTCGAGGATCCGATCCGCACGACGTCCGATGGTCCGCCGGACGATCCGCGGACGGGCGCGTGGACGTTCGCGCGCCTGATGGAGGACATGGCGCCCACGCCCGCCGACGCGCCGGCCATGGTCGAGGAGCTCTTCACTAGCTGGCTGTCCGATCAGGTCGTGAACGGCTTCACGATCCCGGCGCGCCCCGCCATCCAGCAGGTCGTGCTCGACGAGTGGCCGCGGAACGCCGACGGGTCGCTCGACCTCCAGCGGGCGCCGCTGCTGCTGCTCGGCATCGTCAACCGCATCGACGTGCGGAACCTGGCCGAAGGTCACGCGGGCGAGGGCAGGTTCGTGTTCGGCGTCTTCAGCCAGGGCTTCGCGCAGCAGTTCACCGTGATCCTGGAGTACAAGCTCCCCGCGTCGACCGAGGCCGACGTGCTCGACTGGGCGAACGCGTGGCACGCCCTCGGGAGCCTGCCCTTCCCGTCCGAGGAGTACAACGCCGCGCTCCAGGAGATCACCACGCGCTTCGCGGGTCGGAACGCCGCGCCCGGCAGGCCGAACGGGAGCTCGCTGGGGCAGCTCCGCACCAACGAGATCGCGCTCGCGGGGCCGTGGGAGCTGCGCGAGTTCGTCCTCTCGGCGGACACGGGCTTCCTGCGCCCGGAGACCGTGAAGCTGACGCCGGATCTCGGCTTCGACGGGACGCCCACGCTCGCGGACTTCGTGAACCAGAACGAGGCCGATATCATCGCGGAGCGGCACACGGTGCCGGAGATGTTCCAGGGCGCTCCGTTCCTCGGCGGCTCGTCGTTCAACAACCTCACGGCGTGGACCGCTCCGGGCATCCTCAACAACGAGGCGCGGCACAAGTTCTCGCTCAACACCTGCAACGGGTGCCACGGCGGGGCGGAGACCGGGACGCCGTTCCTGCACGTGAACCCGAGGTTCCCCGGGGGCGAGACGTCCCTGTCGGGCTTCATGACCGGGATCACCATCTCTGACCCGGTGACCGGCGAGCTGCGCACGCTGAACGATCTCGGACGCCGGAATCAGGATCTGGCGGCGCTGGTCTGCGAGCCTGCTCCGGCCCTCGCGGCCGGCGCGCCCGCGGCGCGGCTCGGCGCGCCCGTAGACGCCGCCGCGAGCCGCTCGGCGTTCATCCGCCGCGGCATCAGCCGCGTCCACTGATCCTCCCCAGCCCCGGGGCGAGGGGCGGCGGCGCGGCCGGGTAGCCGCTCCGCCGCCCCCGCGCGGAGCGCCCTGGCGTCTGCATGCCGGGCCGCGAGAGCACGATATCGCCAGCGCGGCGGTTGCTTCGCGCGCCAGCCGTGAGATAAGTTGAATACCAACCTATCTTTCTTGACGATGTAAACACGACAGACGCGACACACGCGATGTCGACAGGACGACGCCGCTGCAGCGGCGCGCGTGACGGCGCGTCACGCCGTCGCGACGCCGACCGGGCGGCGGCGTCACGCCACGACAGCGCGACGACACGACGGTGATCATCCACGGGGCTTTCTTGCTTGCCCGAATGGAGACGACGAGATGCGTTATCTTGAGAACAAGCACAAAAAGAGCGATCTTGCGCTGGGCCGACGCGTCTTCTTGAAGGCGCTCGGGGCCGGCATCGCGGCGCCGCTGGCCTTCCGGATGAGCAATCTGGCGATGGCCGAGCCGAGCGCCGCGCCGGTCCGGCTGTTCATCTACTTCGTGCCCCACGGCATGCCCATGGAGTACGCCGAGCCGTACGGCGCGGGAGCGGACTTCCTGAAAGGCTCGACCGTCCTCTCGCCGCTCGCGCCATTCGGCAAATACGTCAATGTCTGCCGCGGGCTCGGCATCAACGGCTTCAGCAACCACGAGGCGGTCTCCGGCGTGCTCACCGGCGTCAAGGACGGCGCCGGGGCCGACTCGATCGATCACCTCATCGCGCAGGCGCTGGGCGTCGACGCCTACAACCTCGGCGCCAACCCGTACCCGAGGAACCAGGACGGGACCGGGTTCGACAAGAACTCCTACCTGATCAGGCACGGCGGCGTCTGGGTGCGCCCCACGGAGGACCCCGCGGCCGCGGCGGCGGACATGCTCGGGGCCGTCGGCGGCGGGCAGCAGGGCGACGGGAGCGCGCCGGCCGCCGACGAGACGGCGTTCCGCAACGAGGCGCTGGGGCTCACCGAGCGTCAGATCGAGAAGATGCAGCGCGCGCTCTCGGGCCTCACCAGCGAGCAGAAGAAGCTCGGGGTGCACCTCGAGTCGGTGCGCTCGCTCAAGGCGGCGGGCGACAGGCCGGTCACGAACGGCTGCAGCAGCAGACCGGCGCTCCCGGCGCTCGACGCCCTGGCGGGCAAGAGCGTCTTCGAGCACGCGAACCTGCGGAGCGTCGTCGACGCGCACCTCGAGGTCGCCGCCAACGCGATGGTGTGCGGCACCGCGCGCGTCGTCACGATGCAGAACCTGTGGGTCAACTGCGATCTCCCCATGAACTTCGACGGAGGCCCCGGGAGCGCGAAGGCGTACCACGGGGCGACGTCGCACTCCCGGGAGGCGCCGGGTCGCACGGAGTTCGCGACCGTCCAGAGCTGGTTCTTCGCGCGGCTCGCGGAGAAGCTGCTCACCCTCCTCGACCAGCCCGATCCGCTCGATCCCGGCAACACCGTCCTGCACAACTCGCTCATCTACGTGTGCAGCGAGATCGGCGACGGCGCGGATCACAACTCGAGCGTCCACGACGTCTACCTCTCCGGGAACCAGATCGTCCACTCGTACCTCCCGGCGATCCTGATCGGCAACGCCGGCGGCCGCATCGCGAGCCGCGGCGTCGTCGACGTCGACACCGACCACGTCAACATGCTGGCCACGCTCGGCGAGGCCATGGGCGTTTCCATCCAGAAGCTCGGCGCGACCCCGGCGCGGCCGATCCAGGAGCTGAAGTCATGAACCGCTGGCAAACGTGGTTGATCGCCGGGCTCTCGTCATCGGTCCTCGCGTGCGGCGCGGGCAACATCGGCGGTGAAGTCGATCCCGAGAAGGGCCCTGTCATCCCCGGCGGCTCGTGCGAGCAGGCGCAGGTCGGCGCTCCGGTGCTGCGGCGGCTCACCGCCCTGGAGCTGGAGAACAGCCTCCGCGACATCTTCCCCGAGCTTGGCGCGGCCGCGTGGTCGGGCGTGCGGCTGGGTACGGACCCGACCTCGGAGCTCGGCTTCACCAACGACGCCGAGACCCTGCAGGTCGGCGCCCAGACCGCGAAGGAGCTGCTGAGCACGGCAGAGGAGGTCGCCGACGTCGTGACCGCGGAGGCCGCGCTCGCCGCCTCGCTCCCGTGCGCGGCGACGCAGCCCGGCCCCGAGTGCGCCGCCGAGTTCGTCGCCCGGCACGGGCTGCGGCTGTTCCGCCGCCCGGTGACCGAGGAGGAGAAGGGCGAGCTCCTGGCGCTCCACACGTCGGTGAGCGGGAAGTCCGACTTCCGCGTCGGGCTCAAGTGGACGCTGGTCTCCATGATCCAGTCGCCCCACGCGTTCTACCGCTCCGAGATCGGCGCGCCGAGCGGCGGTCGCTATGCGCTGTCGCAGCACGAGATCGCGACGGCGCTGGCCTACAACTACACGGGCACGACGCCCACGCCCGAGCTGCTCGACAAGGCGGCGCGCGGGGAGCTCGGGTCGCCGGAGGCGCTCGTCGAGGAGGCGCGCGCGCTCCTGAGCACGCCGCGCGGGCACGAGGCGCTGAGCCGCTTCCTGCAGCAGTGGCTCAGCTACGGGAAGGTCAACGGGATCGCGAAGGAGAACCTCCCCGACTTCAGCACGTATGGCGCCCTCATGCAGGAGGAGACACGCCTCTTCCTCGAGGAGGTCATCTACACCCGCGGCGCGGGCGTCACCGAGCTCCTGACCGCGCCGTATACCTTCCTCGACGCCCAGCTCTCGGGTTTCTACGGGTACGGGAACGTCACCGGTCAGGGCTTCCAGCGTGTGGAGCGGCCCGCGGAGCGGGGCATCGGGCTGCTCGCCCACGGGTCCATCCTCGCCGGGAACTCGCGCATGGACGGCTCGTCGCCCACGCACCGCGGCCTGCTCGTCTTCGAGCGGTTCCTCTGCGGCTACATCCCCCCGCCGCCGGAGAACATCCCCGCGATCACGAAGCCCGATCCGGGGAAGACGACCACGCGCGCGCGCTATGAGCAGATCCACATCTCGGCCGACGGCTGCAACGTGTGCCACGCGAAGTTCGATCCCACGGGCTTCGCGCTCGAGCACTTCGACGAGACGGGGCGCTACCGCGCCGACGAGGGCGGGCTCGCCATCGACGACTCGGGCTACATCGCCGTCGCGGGCGAGGAGCGGCCCGTGGTCGGCGCGAGGGGCCTGGCCGAGACGCTCGCCGCGACGCCGGAGGTGACCGAGTGCGTGAGCAAGCTCGGGTCGACCTACACCTACGGCGGGGCGCTCGGCTCCGAGTGTGCCATCGGTGAAGTCCAGCAGGGCCTGATGAGCGGGGAGATCGGCCTGCTCGAGTTCTTCGCGCGCCTCGCCGGCACCGAGCACATGCGCGCCCGCGTCCGCCGGGAGTAGCCCTCTCCCCTCCTCAGGCGTCCAGGCCGGGGCAGGAGAGCTGCGCCCCGGCCGGGAGCTCCAGCCCAAAGCGATCCCGGAGCACGCCGACGATCGCTTCGCGGTCGAGCTCGACGCGCTCGAGCTGGCCGTGACGGAGCACGCCCAGGGTGCGGTTGCGCAGCGTCACGCGGCCCTCCGGCGTGGGGAGCGCCGCGATCAGGTTGTTCACGAACAGCGAGCCCGGGTGCGTCGACGTGAAGTGGTTCGCCACCTCGTAATCGACAGGGTGGTTCTCCTCGAGCGTGAACGCGTAGAGGTCCTGCGGCTGCTCGCCCATCCTCGACTCGAGCACCCAGAACGACGAGCCCTCCCGGCGGAGGCTGACCACATCGACGTCCTGCGGCTGGAGCTCGCCCTCGACGAGCCGCACGGACCGCGAGAGGCCCGGCCCGCCGAAGCCGACGTCCGCGAGGAGCGGCCCGCCGGGCATGTCGATCAGCGACAGCATGTGAGACCGCGGGGTGATGTCGCTCTGCAGGAAGCGCACCCGCGCGATGAGCGTCGTGACCTTGAACCCGATCCGGCGCAGCACCGCGACGAACAGGCTGTTGTGCTCGAAGCAGTAGCCCCCGCGGCGCGCCTGGACGAGCTTCGCCTGCACGCTGCCGAGGTCGATGCGGATCCCGCGGCCGAGCAGGACGTCCACGTTCTCGAACGGGATCGAGCGGACGTGCGCGGTGTGGAGCGCGTCGAGCACCTCCCGCGTCGGGGCGAGCGCTCCGCGGTAGCCGATGCGGTTCAGGTAGGCGTCGAGGTCGAGCGGATGGCTGTCCTGTGCGGTCGGCTGCATGGTTCGTTCCTGCGAGGATACGCCGGCCCGGGCGCGCGCGGCGCCGCCCGGGTCGCGGCGAAACACTTCTTCATCAAGACAGCGCCTGCGGCTCGGCGAAGAGCCGCTGGAAGCTGTCCTTGTCGATCGCCTTCTCGAGCGCCGCCTGGACGGAGATGGTGTCCTTCTTGACGAGCCGCTCCAGCGCCATGTCCATCGTCTGCATGCCGGCGGAGCGGCCGGCCTGCATCAGGTTCGTGATCTGGAACGTCTTGCCCTCGCGGATCATCGCGGAGAGCGCGCTCGATCCGACGAGGATCTCGTGCGCGGCGACGCGGCCGGCGCCGTCCTTCGTGCGGAGGAGCTGCTGGGCGATGATCGCGGCGAGGCTCTCGGAGAGCATGCCGCGGACCTGGAGCTGCTCGTCGGCGGGGAACGCGTTGATGATGCGGTCGATCGTCGCCGCGGCGCTGTTCGTGTGGACCGTGCCGAACACGAGGACGCCGAAGCTCGCGAGCTGCAAGGCGAGCTTCATGGTCTCGTTGGTCCGGAGCTCGCCGATCAGGATCACGTCGGCGTCCTCCCGCCCGGCGCTGCGGATCGCGCTCGCGAAGCTCCCCGCGTCGGGGCCGACCTCGCGGTGCGTGATCTGCGCCCGGATGGGGCTGTGCACGAACTCTACGGGGTCCTCGATCGTGAGGACATGGCAGGCGCGCGAGCGGTTGATGTGGTCGATCATCGCCGCGAGCGTCGTGGACTTGCCGGAGCCCGTCGGGCCCGTGATCAAGATGAGGCCGCTCGGCCGATCGGACAGCCGGCGGATGATCTCGGGACAGCCGAGGTCGTCGAGGGAGAGGATCTTGCTCGGGATGGTGCGGAAGACGGCCGCGAGCCCGGTGGTCTTGTAGAAGTAGTTGGCGCGGAAGCGCGCCTTGTCGGCGTAGGAGTAGGCGAAGTCGAGGTCGAGCTCGTCGACGATCCGCCGCCGCTCCTCGGGGGTGGTGATCTCGAAGAGGAGCGCCTCCATCTCGGCCGTGTCGAGGGGCGTGTCGCGCACGGCGATCAGCTCGCCGCGGGCGCGGACGAGGGGCGGATAGCCGACGCCGAGGTGTAGGTCGCTGCCCTTCCTGGACAGGAGCTCGTCGAAGAGGCGGTCGATCCTGGCCACGCTAGCCTCCCTTCTTCCCGAAGAGCGCGCCCGCGCGCTCGAAGAGGCCCTTGCCCGCCTCGGGGGCGGCGGCCTTCGAGGCGTCCGGCGGCGGCGCGGGCGGCCGCCTGTCGGGCGTCAGCGCGGGCTGCCGCTTGCCGGCGAGGACGGCCTCGAGCTCGTCGGGCGCCTCCGCGACCGCGAGCGCCGCCTCCAGCGTGGTCTTGCCAGCGCGGACGAGCTCGGCCAGCGAGTCGTCGAGGCGGATGATCCCGAGGCCCTTGCCGCGCTGCTGGAGGCTCGGGATCTGGAACGTCTTGGAGTCGCGGATGAGGTTCCAGAGCGCGACCGAGCCGGGCAGGACCTCGGCCGCGGCGACCATGCGCTGGCCGTCGGCGCTCGGCAGGAGCCGCTGGCTGACGATGAGCCGGAGGCCGCCCGCGAGCGTGACGCGGACCTGCTGCTGATCGCCGGGCGGGAAGAGGTCGATCAGCCGATCGATCGTCTTCGCCGCGCTCGGGGTGTTCATGGTGCCGAGGACGAGGTGGCCCGTCTCGCTCGCCGCCAGCGCCATCCGGACCGTCGCCGTGTCCCTGAGCTCGCCGACGACGATGACGTCGGGGTCCTCGCGCAGCGACGCCTTCAGCGCGTTCTCGAAGGAGCGGGTGTGGGTGCCGACCTCGCGCTGGCTGATCATCGCCTTGCCGCGCGCGTGGACGAACTCGACGGGATCCTCGACCGTGATGATGTGGTGGCTCGTCTCGCGGTTCAGGATATCGACGATCGCGGTCAGCGTCGTGGTCTTGCCGTGGCCCGTCGGCCCCGTGATCACGATGAGTCCCTGGTGATGGCGGGTGGCGAGCCCGATGGCGTCCGGCAGGCCGAGCGACGCGAGGGTGGGGATGCTGCGCGCGATCAGGCGGAAGCAGCCCTTGTAGCCCTGGCGGTGGCGCGCGATGTTCACCCGGAAGCGGCCGAGCGCGCCGAGCTCGAGGGCGAAGTCGCAGGAGCCCTCGGCCGCGAGCACCGGCGCGAGGCGCGCGGGGACGCGAGGGAGCAGGAGCGACTCGACCGCGGCCGGGTCGAGCGGATCGCCGCGCGGCACGAGCTCGCCCGCGACGCGCAGGAGCGGCGGGCGGCCGGCGACGAGGTGGAGGTCGCTCGCGCCCTGGTCGCGCGCCATGGCGAGCAGGCCGTCGAGGGCGCCTGCCTGCATGTCGGCGGACGAGGGCCGCGCCCGCGCGCCCGCCGCGGCCGCGCGCGCGGCGCGGGGCTCCTGGGGCAGCGGCGTGAGCGCGCGCGGGGCCGGCGGGGCGCGCTCGGCGGCCGGCGCCTCGTCGGCTCGCGGGTCGAGGCGCGGGGTCGAGGCGCGGCCCGGGCGAGGCTCGGCGGGAGGCGGGGCACCGCGGAGGTCGATCGCGATCTCGGAGGAGCTCGTGCGCTTCGCCTCGGGCTCGCGCGGCGGGCGCTGCGCCTCATCGGGGGCGAGGTGCTCCCGCATGGAGAACTGCTGCGAGGGGCGGGCAGGCGGCGCCGCGGCCGCGGCGGCCGCGGCGCCGGAGGCCGTCGCCGCGGTGCCGGAGGCGGCCGCCGTTGCGCCGGATCCGGCGGCCGCGGCGCCGGACGCGCCGGTCGAGGGCTGCATCCGCGTCATGCGGGCGTGCACGAGGTCGCCCTGGCGCGCGGCGACGACGGAGATGGCGCCGATGCCCTCGATGCGGATGTGCCACTGCGACGGCTTCGCGCCGAGGGTCTCGATGAAGCGGCCGCCGCCGAGCGCGCTGAGGAGCATGAGGATGTCCTCCGTCGAGAGGGCGGCGGGATCGACCGCCTGGAAGGCGCCCGAGACCTTGACGCTGGGCATGCGCCCCGTGGCCACGGCGAACTCGGTCACCTCGGCGCGATTCAGTTGCGAGAGCCAGGATCGAAGGGCGTTCATCGTCGTCGCTCGTCTCCGCAAGTCGACTCTACCAACGATGAGGCCCGGCGTTTCAAAATGTCGTGCGTGGCCGTCGAGATCCGCAGGTGGACCGCGCGCGCCGCAGGCGTGGTCCACGCGACCACCGCCGCCCCCTCCCCTGCTCGCGCCGCCGCTCCCACCCCTGCCCCGCTCCCGGTACGCCGCGCGGTGAACGCGCGAACGCGCGATCGCCGCGCCGCCCGGTGCGACGCAGCTCACGCCGCGGCCCCTCGGCGGACAGGCGATGTCGGCGCTACTGGATCGCGAGCTTGAGCCGGGCGCCCTTCACGAAGTGCCCCGGTCTCTTGCCCTTGTCGCCGGTCGCCGCCTGGTGCTCCGAGTCGATGGTGAGCTGCATGTTGCCGGTCGACTCGATCTTCTTCATGGTCACCCTGGCGATCTCGACCCATTTCGCCGGACTCGAGCTCTTGGGATCCTCGATCCTGCGGAAGAGCACCGCCTTGGTGCCCGCGGCGACGGGCGTCGCGGTCGTGGCCACGAGCGGCAGCAGGGTCGCGACCTTCCCCGCGCGGGAGACCAGCATGCCGTACACCTCCACGGAGTAGCTGTCCCACTCCCCCGCACCGGGGGCATCAGCGGACTCAGCCAGAGGCGCGCTCTCCGCGACCCCGGCCGCCGCGGGAGCGGCCTTGGGCGCAGCCTGCTGCGCCGCGCCCGGGCCCTCTGCCGAGGCCGCGCTCGGCGTGGAGGAGAGGAGCGCAGCCACGCCCGCCGCGACGAGCGATCGCGAACACCTGGAGAGCCAATTGCCAACCGTCTTCATGCACTCCGCTCCTTCGTTCCGATGTGTTCCGCGGCCCGCGTCCACCCGGCGAGACCGCAGACACCCCGGTGCAAAAACCTTTGATCGTGCCTGAGACTGGCACTTTCCGCAACTCATTTCTCAGCAGCGCTTACCAGCACCAGGACCCGCGCTGTTCAGCCGGCTGCCACGCTCGACGCGCCGCCTCGCGCCGAGCGTCGCTCGGACTGCGTCACAGGCCACCGGCGTTCACCGGCGTTCACCGGCGTTCACCGGCGTTCACCGTTCGGTCCGCTTCTCGCGTCCTGGCGAGCGCGAGGCCGACCGGCGCTGGCTGAGCGGCGCGCGCGAGAGCGCGGCGCGGCTCGCCTGGGCTCACCTGGTGTTCTGGCTCGCCTGTCGTTCTGGCTCGTTCGTCGTTCCGGCTGCCTGGTCACCCGGCTTGACCGCTCGCCCGGGCTCTCCGGCTTGCCTGGCTGGTCTGCCGACGGGGCCGTCAGCGCGCTTCGCGCGAGGCGCGCTCTCGAAGAGCGTCAGGCCCGCGCGAGCGACAGGCGCGCTCGGTCGAAGCGCGCCGTATCTCATTCTTCCCCGTCCGACGAAACCACCTGCGCACAGCAGCGCGACCTCTCCCTCCTCAACATCGCTCCGGGATCATTCCCGATGCCTTCCAACATCGATGACGCCAGATTCGATGTCGGAGTAAAAGTCGCGTTCCAATCAAGATATCACGAACACGTCAAAGCAGAACAGAAATTTTCGAGCGCACACGATTCTGGTGCGCCACCGTGCGTCCGTGTGTGTTTGGCGTGCTCGGCGTGCTCGACGCGGGGCGCTCGTGCGGCGGGCTCGCCCGCGGCTGTAGGATGGCCGCGGAGAAAGAGAGCCATGCCCACCGTCGCCGATCACTACGACACGCTCCTCGCCGAACACTACTCGCGGATGTTCGGGGATCACGACGCCAAGGTCGCCGAGCAGCGCGCGCTGCTCGAGCGCCTCGGCCTGCGCGCCGGCCCCGAGCGCCCCTGCGAGGCCATCGACCTCGGGTGCGGCTCCGGCTTTCAGTCGCTCGCGCTGGCGCAGCTCGGGTTCCGGGTGACGGCGGTGGACACCTCCGACAAGCTCCTCGCCGAGCTCGCCGCGCGCCGCGGGCAGCTCCCCGTCGACCTCGTGCAAGCCGATCTCCTCGAGGCGCTGGAGCGATCAGGCCCCCTCTGCGAGCTCGCCGTGTGCATGGGCGACACGCTCCCTCATCTTGGCAGCAAGGCCGACGTGGAGCGCATGTTCGCCGGCTGCGCCCGCCGGCTCACCCCGGGCGGCCGGCTCGCGCTCACGTTTCGCGACCTCACCCGCGAGCTCGAGGGCGTCGATCGGTTCATCCCGGTTCACGACTCGGCCGATGTGATCATGACCTGTTTCCTCGAGTACGAACCGGAGACCGTCAAGGTGCACGACATCGTCCACACGCGCAGCCGAGAAGACGGCCGGTGGAGGATGTCAGCGAGCTTCTATCGCAAGCTGCGGCTCTCCCCGGACTGGGTCTGCGGCGCGCTCGAAGCGGCCGGCTTCCGCGTCGTTCATCGCGAGATCGCGCGCGGCCTCGTCACCCTCGTCGCGCGCTCCGAAGCCGACGTGGGCCGGGATACGAACAGCGATTCAAATACCTCATCAGGAGGTTGATGACGCGGGCAGGAGAGCGCTACTTTGGTATGGGAGGATGAGACCCATGTCCGAGAGAACAAAGCAGACAGGCACGAAGGACGCCGGGCAACCTGCGGCCGTCAACCGGCCGTCGCGGGATGAGGTCCAGGACCTGCGGCGGGAGCGGGACGAGGCGCGCCAGATCCTGGTCACGCTGGTCGCGGCGCTCAAGCGCGCGACGTTCCGGCACGGCACGTACATCGATGGTCTCGGCGCCGCGATGGTCGCCGTGGATCGGTGGTCGAAGCCGCAAGGCCGATAGTCCCCCGCCAGCGAGGCTCGCCGCGCAGCGCGGCCGGGACGGCGTGTCACGACGTCGTGGACGGGAGCCCGCCCCGTCGAGGGGCCTGGCGGCGCTCCTGGCCAGGACGTGCGGATCGAGCGCCTCGGCGAGGAGCGCCATCACAGCCCCTTGTCGTCCCGTCCGTCGGCGCCTGCGTGGCGGGAGACGCGCTCGACTCTCCAGCATACCCACAGCCCAGATCGAGCACGCGATCGTCGTAAAGCTCGTGTTCCACCCGGAACAGCGGCGCCGCAGGCGGACGCGAGCAATTCTATTTGACGACAATATATCAATCTCACAAAGTCGCTTACCCGGACCTCGGTCCGGCTCTGGTGGCCAGTCTTCGGCGGACGGCCGCCAGCCATGTCGGTGGTGAAGCTCTGGACGAGCGCGGGAAGCGCTGGACGTCCAGGGTAAGACGCACGTGTGTGTGTGTGCGCGCCGGATAGGGGGGTAACTTGTTCAGAAACAAACTGCTCAAAGCGCTTGGCTGGGCTGCCGTGGCGCTCGGGCTGGCTGGCTGCGTTGGCCCGGACGACGAGCCGACCGACGAGGCTCGTGAAGCGGTCGAGAGGGTGACGGAGGAGCGCGCCACGACGGGCAGGACCGTGTACGCCGACGTCGTGGCGCTCGATCAGGTCTACGTTTACAATCGATTCGGGTCGTTCAACCCCGAGGGCATGATGTACGCGCTCAAGCGGGACGTCGTGCCCATCCGGCCGGGTGAGCCGCTCCGCCCCGGCAACGTCATGTTGCGGCCCGGCAAGCGGCCAAGGCCGCTCGTGCTGCGCGTGAACGTCGGGGACAAGCTCCAGATCAAGTTCACCAACCTGCTCCGGCCAGCGAACAGGCGACCAGGCGACTCCCCGAGGACGAGGAGCGCGTCCGTGCACGTCGCCGGCCTCCAGATCAGAGACATCGACGCGCTCGGCGGCAACGTCGGCGACGGGCCTGACTCCCTCGCCGACCCCGGCGAGACGCGCCGCTACGAGCTCTTCGCCGACCGCGAGGGGACGTTCCTCTTCCACAGCGGCACCCCGATAGCCGGCGGCGGCGAGGGGGACGGCGCCTTGACGGTGCTCGGGCTGTTCGGCGCGGTCACCGTCGAGCCGGCGGGGGCGATCGCCTACCGGTCGCAGGTCACGGCCGAGGAGCTGAAGGCCGCCTCGTTCTCCGGGACGAACCCCGACGGCACGCCGCTCATCGACTACGACGCGGTGGACGAGCGCGGCGAGCCGATCCTCAGGATGCTCAACGACGACAACGAGATCGTCCACGGCGACCTCAACGCGATCATCGCCGGCTACGACGAGAGCCAGCTCGACGGACCAATCCCGGTGGCCCGGGGCCGGTTCCGCGAGTTCACGGCGCTCTTCCACGACGAGCTGAGGGCCGTCCAGGCGTTCCCGGAGCTCGACAAGGACGAGGACTTCCACGGCGTGCGCGACGGCTTCGGGATCAACTACGGCGCCTCCGGGTTCGGATCGATCCTCCTCGCCAACCGGCAGCGGATCGGCCCCAGCAAGGAGTGCGTCGAGTGCAAGTACGAGGAGTTCTTCCTGACCTCGTGGGCCAACGGCGATCCAGCGATGGTCGTCGAGCGGGACAGGCGCGGCCGCGCGACGCGGGCGCTGTTCCCGGACGACCCCTCGAACGTCCATCACGCCTACCTCGGCGATCCCGTCTGGATCAGGAACATCCACGCAGGCCCGAAGGAGACGCACGTCTTCCACCTCCATTCCCACCAGTGGTTGAAGGCGCCGAACAACGAGAACGGCATGACCCTGGACGCGCAATCCATCGGTCCGGGCGGGGCCTTCACTTACAACATCACCCGGGCCGGCAACGTCAACCTGACGCCAGGAGACGCGATATTCCACTGCCACCTGTATCCCCACTTCGCGCAGGGCATGTGGGAGCTCATCCGCAACCACGACGTCTTCGAGGCCGGCACGCGCGATCGCTTGCTGCCGGACGGCGAGATCAAGGGCGGGACGCCCATCCCCGCGGTGGTGCCCATTCCGGAGCTCGGGATGCCGCCCATGCCGACCTACAAGCCCACGGTCGTGGAGCTGCCCGGCGGCCGCAAGAAGGTGCGGCCGGCGCTGCCGGGGTATCCGTTCTACATCGCTGCCCAGGAAGGCCACAGGGCCTCTCAGCCGCCGCGCGATCTCGTGGTCGACGGCGGGCTCCCGCGCCACATCGTCACGAGCGTGCCGCCGGGCGGCGCTATCTTCGGCGGGGAGCGCCGCAGGTTCGCTGTGGACCTGATCAAGGCAAACCTCAAGCTGCTGCCCGACGCGGGGACGCCCGCTGAGCTCGACGCCCAGGATTTCCACGCCGGCCTGGTCCCCCCTCGGGCGGAGCGGGTCACGACGCCAGAAGGATTCCCTGCGGCGGCGTATCCAGCGTTCACGCCGGAAGGTGAGCCATCGAAGTTCGTCGTGAACGGCCAGCCGCCGGCGCCGGGCGCGCCCTATGCGAACCCCTGCCCGCCGGAGGCGGGATTGCGCAAGTATCGCAGCGCCGTGATCCAGCTCGACGCCGTTGTCAACCGGCACCGCTGGCGCGACCGGCAGATGCGCATCCAGGTCCTCGAGCAGGACGTCGACGCGACGCTGGCGGGCCGCCGGCCGCCGGAGCCGCTGTTCGTCCGCGCCGAATCGGGCGAGTGCGTCGTCTTCGAGGCGACGAACCGCCTCCCCGAAGCCCTGGAAGAGGACCCGTTCCAGATCTACACGCCCACGGACACCGTCGGCCAGCACATCCACCTGGTGAAGTTCGACGTCACGTCCTCGGACGGCTCGGGAAACGGCTTCAACTACGAGGACGGGACGTTCGCGGCGCAGGAGGTCCTGCAGCGCATCGCGGCGGCCAACGCGCTCGGCGGCGCCTTCTGGGCCGACGGCTCGACCGAGGAGGGCGGCATCCGCGTCCGGCTGATCCCGAAGCAACATTACCGCATGCCACACGCGGGATACGGCCTGCAGACCACGGTGCAGCGGTGGTGGGCTTCCCCGGTGGTGAATCAGAAAGATCAGGATCGCACCCTCAACGCCTCCTTCTCTCACGACCATTTCGGCCCCTCCTCTCACCAGCAGCACGGCCTCTACATGGGGCTTGTCGTCGAGCCGCCCGGCTCGGAATGGTTCGACCCCAAGACAGGAACGCAGTTCGGCACGCGCTTCGACGGCGGGCCCACGAGCTTCCAGGCCGACATCATTCCCCCGAGGGGCTCCCCGCTGAGGCCGTTCCGCGAGTTCAACCTCGCCATCGCCGACTTCGCCCTCCTCTTCGACGAGTGCGGCGACCCGGTGAACCCGCCGACGGTGCAGGAGGCGCCGCTCCCGCTCGCGGTCGAGCACCGCAAGGTGTTCGCGCCGGAGGCGATCTCCGCGGCCGATCCCGGCGGAGGGCTCGTCAACTACCGCAACGAGCCGATCCCGCTGCGCATCGCCAAGCGCGACTGCCATACGGGCGAGGTCAAGCAGAAGGCGAACGCCGAGGGGGAGATGCACAATGTGTTCAGCTCCCGGGTCCACCGCGATCCGTACACGCCCCTGCTCGAAGCGCATGAGGGCGACGACGTCCGGGTGCGCCTCCTCCAGGGCGCGCAGGAGGAACAGCACGTCCTCTCCATCAACGGCAAGAAATGGCTCAGGGAGGTCGCCGACCCGGACAGCGGCTTCACGAACGCTCAACCCCTCGGCATCTCCGAGCACTTCGAGCTCGGGCTCGGGCCCACGGCCTCCGCGCGCAGCGCCGGTGGCCCCGGCGACTACATGTACCAGAGCGCGACCACCGACGACCTCTGGGACGGCATGTGGGGCATCCTGAGGATCCACCCGCGGGGCACCCCGGGCCTCCGGCCGCTGCCCCGGGCCCGGGACGAGGCGCCGCACGGGCCCAGGCGCTTCCCGATCTGCCCCGCGGACGCGCCCGTGACCAGGTATACCGTCCACGCGATCACCGCGAAGGACAACCTGCCGGGCGGCCGCCTCACCTACAACGAGAAATTCAAACTCTACGATCCTGATGCGATCCTGTTCGTCCACGACGAGGATCTTCCGCGCCTCCGCGACGAGGACTACGCCCCGGAGCCGCTCATCCTGCGCGCCGCCGCGGGCGACTGCATCAAGGTGACGCTCGTCAACGACCTGCCTCGCAGGCTGCCGAAGACGCCGCACTGGAACTACAATCCGCCGATCGTCGACGGGTTCAACACCAACCAGGTCAGGCCGTCGAACCACGTCTCGCTGCACCCGCAGCTCGTGTCCTACGACGTCAGGACCGACGACGGGGCCAACGTCGGGCACAACCCGGTGCAGACCGTCGCGCCCGGCGAGTCCCGCGAATACACGTGGTATGCCGGCGAGATCTCCCAGAAGGGCAGGCTCGACCTCGGCGAGCACCGGGCCGTCGAGTACGGCGCGATCAACCTCAAGGACATGGCCGACGTCGTGAACCACGGCATGCACGGCGCCGTCGGCGCCCTCATCGTCGAGCCTCAGGGCGCCACCTGGCGCACCGACCGGGGCACGCGCGCCCAGGCGGATATCACCTTCACGGACGAGCACGGCGCCAGGCGATCGTTCCGGGAGTTCGTGCTCGTCTATCAGGACGAGGTCGCCCTGCACTCGGACAAGGAGAAGTTCCAGTGCGCCGATGAGAGCCTCAACTGCGGCACCGCCCTCCGGAACTACAGCGCCGAGGACGACGCGGAGGACACGGGCCACGAGGCCTTCAACTACCGCACCGAGCCGTTCTGGGCGCGGCTCGGGATCAAGCCCGAGCTCGCGCTTGTGGAGCTCAACGAGAGGGACCTGCGCGATATCTTCGCCGGCGACGATCCGGCGACGCCGATCTTCAGGGCCCGCGCCGCGCAGCAGCTGCGCGTGCGCATCGTGAATCCGTCCGCACACCGGCGCCAGCACGCCTTCGCGCTCTGGGGCGCGGAGTGGCCGCACAACCCCTTCGCCGCGGGGGCGTACTCCCGGCGGATCGGCGAGAACGACGAGGTGCTGAACATCGCCGTCGAGCACCCCGTCGGCGCCATGACGCACCACAACGTCGTCCCGTTCTTCGGCGCGGGCGGGAAGTTCGCCGTCCCCGGCGACCGGCTCTACCTCGACCAGCCGAGCTTCAAGGTCTCCGACGGCCTCTGGGGCATCTTCCGCGTCACGCGGTAAGCGCCTTCGTCACGTCACGCCGGCTCGCCCCCGCCACCAATCCACGAGCTCTCCAGCGCGCCCGCGCCCCGCCGGCCGGGGCGCGGCGCGACGGTGAGCCGGGTCGGACGAGCTCTCGCCGAGACACACGGCTCCGTGCGCGCCGGCGCTCGCGTCTCCGCCCATAGACGATCGCGATGTCGCTCTGTCCGCGGACGAGACAGGCCGAAGATCACGCGAGATTCCCTTTGACCGCGATGTCGCGCGCCTACAGATTCGGTATCTCGAACACCGGGCGGCGACTTCGCCGATACATCGGCGACGGCCCGAACCAGCGATCGGATGGGTCGCGCCGGGCGCGCGCGTCCGGGCGAGGCGCACGCCGGTGTGTGCATGCCAGGAGAGAACGCGTGTCAGATTCGAACAGGCTGTTCGGGGCGATTGGCTGGGATGCGTCGATGCTGATCGCATGCGTCCTCGGCGCTGCCGCGGCGCCGGCCTGCAGTCGGCGGGAGACGCCTGCCCCGCCCGCTGCCGCCGCGGCGCCCGCGGAGGGCCCGCGCGAGGGCGAGCGGAGCCCGGTCGTGAGCCGGGTCGAGCGAGATGGGCTGTCGATCGCCTTCGAGCTCCGGCCGCTCCCCGGCGCCGGAGACCGCCCGGAGGCGCGCACCGACGCGACCGCCGTGTTCACGATCACCGACGCGGTGACGGGTGCGCCCGCGCGCGACCTCGGGCCGCTCGCGTGGATGTCGAGGCGCGCTGACGCGCCGCCGGACGACGCCGGGTGCCAGGACAAGATCAGGAGCTTCATGGCCGGGCGCATCGCCCTCCGCCCGGACGTGGACATGAACGCGTACCTCCTGTGGACGCAGAACCAGGACAACACGCTGTCGGTCATCAACCCGCAGCTCGCGTTCACCCGGACCAAGCTGCGCAGCATCGTCACCCTCGCGGCGGGCTCCACGTCGCTCGCGCTCCACCCGGACGGCGACCGCCTCTACGTGACGCTCCAGGGCGGGCGCGGCCTCGCCGTCGTCGACACGAGGCGCAGCCTGGTGACGGCCAACGTGCCCGTCGGCGCGGAGCCGATGCGCGTCGCGGTCGCGCCGGACGGGCGGACCGTGTGGGTCGGCAACGACGGCGACGGGACGGTCAGCGTCGTCGACGCGCGCGCGGCGAGCGTGCTGAAGACGCTGCGCGCCGGCCCCGGTCACCACGAGCTCGCGTTCTCGAGCCAGGGGCGCACCGCCTGGATCACGAGCCGCGACGCCCGCACCGTCACCGCCGTGGACACCGGCACCCTCGAGCCCGTCGCCGAGATCGAGGTCGGCGAGGGCGCCGCCGCCGTCGCGGCGAGCGACGGCGCGAACGCCGTCTACGTCGCGAACGAGCCGCGGGGCGAGATCGTGATCCTCGACGCCGGGCGCCGCGCCGTCGCGGGGCGCGTCGCGGTGAAGGCCGGCGTCAGCGCGGTCGCGTTCGCGCCGGGCGGCCGCTTCGCCTTCGCGCTGAACCCCGCGAAGGGCGAGGTGTCGATCCTCGACGCCTCCGTGGGAGCGCTCGCGCACACGCTCCCCGGGTTCGCGGGCCCGGACGCGGTCGCCTTCTCGGACATGTACGCCTACGTGAGGAACCTCGGCGAGAGCCGCGTCTCGCTCATCGAGCTGCCCTCGCTGGAGCGGCCCGGCAAGCCCGCGGTCGTCGAGGTCCAGGTCGGGCAGCAGCCGCCGCGGGCCGCCAAGGGCGGGAGGGGCGCCACGCCGTTCGCCGTCCTGCCCGAGGGCAACGGCGCCATCGTCGCGAGCCCGGCCGACAAGGTCCTTTACTACTACGTCGAGGGCATGATGGCGCCGATGGGCACGCTCTCGAACTACGGGCGAGAGCCCCGCGCGGCGCTCCTCGAGGATCGATCGCTGAAGGAGGTGCAGCCCGGCGTGTACGCCGCGACGGTCCGGCTCGGCGACGAGGGCGTGCACGACGTCGAGCTGCTGCTCCGCGATCGCGGCGTCTCCGCCTGCCTCGAGGCGACGGTCGCGCCCTCGGCCGTCCCGGCCGAGGACCGCTCGCCCGGGCTCACCGTCGAGCCGCTCTTCGACGCGGGCGCCGATCTCGAGGTGTCGAAGCCCGCGACGCTGCGCTTCCGCGCGACGCCGAAGGCCTCGGCGCCTCCGCTCGAAGCAAAGGAGATGAAGGTGATGATCTTCCGATTCCCTGTCGGCTTCCGGGACACCGTGCAGCCCCGCGCCGAGCCGGACGGCGCCTTCTCGGTGACGTTCACGCCCCCCGAGCCCGGTCAGTACCGCTTCCTGCTCGCGGCGGAGTCGCGCAACGCCCCGCTCGGCGCGCTGCCGTTCATCGATCTCCACGCCGCCTCGCCCGGCGACCTCCACGCCGCCTCGCCCGGCGACGCCCCGGACGCGGGAGGCGCGCGATGAGGCGCGGCGCACCCCTGCTCGCGGCGGCGCTCGCGCTCGCGCTGCCGGCCGCGAGCCCGGCCGGGGAGCCGGCGCCCGAGCGGACGCGCGCGCAGGTCGGCGGCGCGTCCGCCAGCGACGACGCGGCCTCGGCCGCGTACTTCACCGACACGGAGCTCGTCGACCAGGACGGGCGCCCGCGCCGCTTCTACACCGACCTCCTGCGCGGCCGGAAGGTTCTCATCCACTTCGCCTTCACCTCGTGCAAGGGCGCGTGCCCGACGATGACCGCGAACCTCGCGCGCGTGCAGGCGCTCCTCGGCAAGCGCGCCGGCAAGGAGATCATGATCCTCACGATCACGGTCGACCCGGTCAACGACACGCCGAAGGTGCTGAAGCAGTACGCCGCGAGGTTCAACGCGGGCCACGGCTGGCGCTTCCTGACCGGCACCCCGCAGAACGTGGACACGGTGCTCGGGCGCCTCGGCGGGCTCACGAAGAAGCCCGAGGAGCACACCTCCACGCTGCTGATCGGCGACACGAGGACCGGCATGTGGCTGAAGACGACCGCCACGGAGCGCCCCGAGACGATCGTGCGCCTCGTGGATCACCTCAACGACCCGCCGTGAGGTGGAGATGGGCCGGCTCGTGACGGAGCGGCGGCGCGGCGCGCTCGCGGCGCTCGGCCTCGCCGCCGCGCTCTCGGCGCTCGGCCTCGCCGCCGCGCTGAGGGGCGCCGGGTGCGGCGCGTGCGGCGCGTGCGGCGCATCACCGAGCGCCGCGGCCGCGTCGACGGGCGCCGCGGCGCCGTGCGCCGGCGCGGCGTCGTGCGGCGAGGCGGCGTCGTGCGCCGAGCTGAGCCCGGCGGCGCTGCGCGGCAGGCGCCTCTTCCACCGCGGGGCCCTCGCCTCGGGGGAGCCGGTCGAGGGGCGCCTCGGCGCGAGCGGCGCCGCGCTGCACGGCGAGGCGGCGGCCTGCGCCAGCTGTCACGGCCGGAGCGGTGACGGCACGGCGGAGGGCGGCGTCGCCGCGCCGCCGCTCACGCCCGAGCGGCTCTTCTCGGCCGATCGCCCGGGCGGCCCGCACACCGAGGCGACGCTCGCGGCCGCCGTCCGCGACGGGCGCGCGCCGGGCGGGCGGGAGCTCCACCTCGTCATGCCGCGCTACCGGCTCGACGGCGCGCACCTCGCCGACCTGGTCGCCTACCTGCGCTGCCTCGGCCGCGACGCCGATCCGGGCGTCTCGCCGGAGGCGCTCCGGCTCGGCGCCGCGCTCCCGCTCACCGGGCGCTTCGCCGCGGCGGGCGCCGCGGCCCGCGACGTCCTCGCCGCGTCGTTCGCCGAGGTGAACGCGCAGGGCGGCGTGTTCCGCCGGCGGCTCGAGCTCGTGGTGGCCGACAGCGAGGAGTCCCTCGACGGCGCGCGCGCGACCTCGCGCCTCCTGGATCAGCGCGTCTTCGCGCTGGTCGGGAGCGTCTGGGGCGGCGACGCGGACGACCGCAGCGACGCCGCGGCGCGCCTCGCGGCCGACGAGGTGCCGCTCGTCGGCCCCCTCGGCGCCGGGCTCCCCGCCGCGGATCCGGGATATGGCGTCGTGTTCCACCTCCAGCCCGGCCTCGACATGCTCGCGCGCGTCGCGGTCGCGCACCTCGCCGACGCCCCCGCCCCTGCGGGCGCGGGGGCCGTGCTCGTCGTCCACCCGGCCGACCCGCGAGGGGACGCCTTCCTGCGCGGGGCGCGCGCCGAGGCGCTGCGCCGCGACCTGCCGCCCCCGGTCTCGCGCCCCTTCGAGCCGGGCCGCTTCGACGCCGCCGCGCTGGCCGACGCGGCGGCGCGCCTCGGTGCGCGGGCCGTCCTGCTCGCCGGCGAGGGCGACGAGCTCTCGCGCTGGCTCGCCGCGTCACCGCCCTCCGCGGGCCCGCGCCCCGCCCTCTATGCGCCCGCGTTCCTGCTGCGGCGCGATCCCGACTCGCTCCGGCGCGCCGCCGCCGCGCGGGTGCTGCTCCTCCACCCGGACCCCCTCGACGAGGCGGAGCAGCTCGCCCAGCGCGCGCTCGCGTCGTTCCTCGAGCGCCACCGCATCCCGCCGCGGCACATCGCCTTCCAGGCGAGCGCCTACGCCGCTTCGCGCGTCCTCGTCGAGGCGCTCAAGCGCGCGGGCGCCCACCTCACCCGCCCCGGCCTCATCGCGGCGCTCGAGGGGCTGCGGGGCTTCGATCCCGGCCCGGGCCCGGCGATCACCTTCGGCAGGAACCGGCGCGTCGGCGCGTACGGGGCGAGCCTCACCGCCGTCGATGCGGGCTCGACCGAGCTCACGCCCGTGTCCGCGTGGGTCGAGGTCGTCCCCTGACGCCGGCCCCGCCTGTCGGCTAGGCGCCAAGGCTGGAACGGAGTAGGTTCCCGGCATGGCCGGATACCGCAGTCGTACATCCACTCAGGGACGCAACATGGCAGGGGCGCGCGCGCTGTGGCGCGCCACCGGCATGAAAGATGCGGACTTCGAGAAGCCGATCATCGCCATTGCCAACAGCTTCACGCAGTTCGTGCCGGGGCACGTCCACCTCCACGACGTGGGGCAGCGGGCGAAGAAGGTCATCGACGCCGCGGGCGGGTGGGGCGTCGAGTTCAACACCATCGCCATCGACGACGGCATCGCGATGGGCCACGCCGGCATGCTGTACTCGCTGCCGAGCCGGGAGCTCATCGCCGACAGCGTCGAGTACATGGTGAACGCGCACTGCGCCGACGCGCTCCTGTGCATCTCGAACTGCGACAAGATCACGCCCGGCATGCTGCTCGCGGCGATGCGGCTCAACATCCCGACCGTCTTCGTCTCCGGCGGTCCGATGGAGGCGGGCAAGATCGTCGGGACGCATGACCGCGACGGCAAGCCGCTCATCCGGAAGCTCGACCTCATCGACCCGATGATCGCGGCCAGCGACGACAAGGTGACGGACGCGGATCTGGCGGCGATGGAGCGGTCGGCGTGCCCGACCTGCGGCTCGTGCTCCGGCATGTTCACGGCCAACAGCATGAACTGCCTCAACGAGGCGCTCGGGCTCGCGCTGCCCGGCAACGGGACGCTGCTCGCGACGCACGCGGCGCGCTGGGAGCTCTTCGAGGCGGCGTCGAAGCGCGTCGTCGCGCTCGCGCAGAAGCACTATGTCGAGGGGGACACCTCGGTGCTGCCGCGGAGCATCGCGACGTTCGAGGCGTTCGAGAACGCGATGGCGCTCGACATCGCGATGGGCGGCTCGACGAACACGGTGCTCCACCTCCTGGCGACCGCCCGCGAGGCCCAGGTCGACTTCAAGATGTCGGACATCGACCGCATGTCGCGCAAGGTGCCCAACATCTGCAAGGTCGCGCCGTCGTCGCATTACCACGTCGAGGACGTGCACCGCGCGGGCGGCGTGCTGACGATCCTCGGGGAGCTCGACCGCGCGGGGCTCATCCACCGGGAGGCGGGCACGGTGCACGCGCGCACGCTGGGCGAGGCGATCGACGAGAACGACATCCGCCGCCCCACGGCGACGGCGGCCGCGAAGAAGCGCTCGCTCGCCGCGCCGGGCGGCGTCCCGACCACGGTCGCGTTCTCGCAGGACAAGTACTTCGCCGACACCGACGACGACGCGGTGAAGGGCTGCATCCGCGACGTCGACCACGCCTTCAGCCGCGAGGGCGGCCTCGCCGTGCTCTACGGCAACATCGCCGCGGACGGCTGCATCGTGAAGACCGCGGGCGTCGACGAGTCGATCTGGAAGTTCGAGGGGCCGGCGCGGGTGTTCCATTCGCAGGAGGCTGCGTGCGACGCGATCTGGAACGACCAGATCCGCTCGGGCGACGTTGTCGTCATCGTGTACGAGGGCCCGAAGGGCGGCCCTGGCATGCAGGAGATGCTCTATCCGACGTCGTTCCTGAAGGGGAAGGGCCTCGGCAAGGCGTGCGCCCTGATCACGGACGGCCGGTTCAGCGGCGGGACGTCGGGCCTGAGCATCGGGCACGTCTCGCCCGAGGCCGCCGAGGGCGGCGCCATCGCGCTCATCGAGGAGGGCGACCGCATCCGGATCGACATCCCCGCCCGGACGATCGACGTCCTCGTCAGCGACGCGGAGCTCGAGCGCCGGCGCCGCGCGGCCGAGGCGCAGGGCGCCGACGCGTTCCGGCCGAACCGCGACCGGAAGGTCTCCCCTGCCCTGCGCGCCTACGCGCTCATGGCCACGAGCGCCGCGAACGGCGCTGTCCGCGACGTCAATCAGATCGAGCCGGGCCGGCGCGCGTGACGAGTCGCGGGTGAGCTCGAATCGCCGCTCCGCCTGAACGAGCCCCGGAGAGCCCACGACACAGCGACGCGCGCGGCGCCCCTGCCGCGGCGGCCGCCCTGGCCGCCGCGGGGCCCCCGCGCGTTTCCGCGCCGATTCGCCATCGGGCGCGGCGACATGACGCGAGCGGTGGTGTATCTTGGCACACATGAGATCATTGGTGTTCTTTGCGTCCGTCTCGCTCGTGTTCGGTTGCAGCCAGAAGGTTCGCTTGTTCCCCAGCGACAACGACGCGGGGAGCGGCGGCAGCGGGGCCGGCGGCACCACCGGCAGCGGCACCACCGGCAGCGGGGCCGGCGGCAGCAGCAGCGGCAGCAACGGCGGCACCAGCGGCAGCAGCGGCGGCTCGAGCGACGCCTGCATCGATGCGGCGCAGTGCCCCTCGCCGCAGGGCGACTGCACGGAGGCCGTGTGCATCAACGGCGCGTGCGCGGAGCGGCCGCGGCCCGCGGGAACGCCCTGCGGAGAGGACGGCGGCGAGGTGTGCGATGCCTCCGGGGCCTGCGGGGGGTGCGACGGGACGGATTGCGACACGTGCGGGGAGCCGGGCTGCCCGAACACGTGCGGCTCCGCGGACGTGGCGGAGGTGCCGCCGAGCTGTACGGACGGCGGCGACGGCGCCGGGGCGACCTGCGGGCCCGGCGCCACGGAGGACTGCTGCGCCGGCGCGCTGGTCCCCTGCGGCACGTACCTGAGGAGCTACGACGGTATATCGAGCACGGACGACTCGTTCCCTGCGGCCGTGAGCGATTTCCGGCTCGACAAGTACGAGATCACGGTCGGGCGATTCCGCGCCTTCGTGGACGCCGGACAGGGCGTACAGGCGAACCCGCCCGCGATCGGGGCCGGCCGGCACCCGCACGTCGACGGCAGCGGGTGGATCGCGAACTGGAGAGGTATGCTCACGTCGAACACTGCGGCGCTGAAATCGGCGCTGAAGTGCAATGGCGACAACCTCTGGACGTGGACCGACGAGCCCGGGGCCAACGAGGAGCTGCCGATCAACTGCATCACCTGGTTCGAGGCGTTCGCGTTCTGCGCGTGGGACGGCGGCCGGCTGCCCTCCGAAGCGGAATGGAACTACGCGGCTGCCGGGGGCGACGAGCACCGGACGTTCCCGTGGGGAGCGGACGACGTCGACGTCACCCGCGCCGCGTTCGACTGCACTGGGGATGGGAGCGCCGCGCGCAGCTGCGCGCTGAGCGACATCCTGCCGGTCGGCTCGAAGCCGAGGGGAGACGGGCGATGGGGTCACTCGGACCTGGCCGGAAACGTGTGGGAGTGGGTGATGGACTGGTCGCACGACGAGCTCCTCACGCCGTGCATCGACTGCGTGGAGCTGCGCCGCCCGGAGGGCGACGATCCGATGCGGGTGCAACGCGGCGGGAGCTTCCGCGCGCCGGCGAAGGACATGCGCGTGGCCGAGCGCGACGCCGGCAACCCCACCGATCGCGTGAACAACATCGGGGCCCGGTGCGCGCGCGATCTGTAGCTCCGCGGGGCGCCGCCGCGCTCGCCTCGCGGGCGCGCGGCCGTCACGCGCCGCGGCCTGCGGCCCCGTCCTCGGGCCAGGCGTTCTCGGCGACGAGCTCCGAGAGCGGCCGGCGCGCCGCCCAGCCGCACGCCTCGAGCATCGGCCGATCGTAGAACTCCGCCACGTGACCGACGCAGAGGATCGCCAGCGGCCGGCTGCCCGGCGGCATGCCGAGCAGGGCGGCGAGGTCGCGCGGCTCGAACAGCGACACCCACCCGACGCCGAGCCCCTCCGCGCGCGCGGCGAGCCACAGGTTCTGGATGGCCGCGGCCACCGAGGCGACGTCCATCTCGGGCAGCGTGCGGCGGCCGAACACGTGCGCCTCGCGCCCCGCCATCAGGCCGACGACGAGCAGCTCGCCGCACTCGAGGACGCCCTCGACCTTGAGGCGCATGAACTCGTCCTCGCGCTCGCCGAGCGCGCGCGCGGTGGCGAGGCGCTCCGCCTCGACGAGCGCGTGGATGTCGCGCCGGAGCTCCGGCGCCGTGATCCGCACGAACCGCCAGGGCTGCATCATGCCCACGCTCGGCGCGGCGTGCGCGGCCGCGAGCAGCCTGGCGAGCGCGTCCTTGTCCACCGGATCGGGCAGGAAGTGGCGCATGTCACGCCGCTCGTGGATGGCGCGGTACACGGCGGCGATCTCCGGATCGTTGAAGCGGTAGCTCGACATGGTCCCTCGCGCGCGCCGCGCCGCCGGACACCGGCGATCCTGGCGCAGCGGACGAGACGGGTAGCACCGCCCACGCGGCGGCGGCAGCGCGCGCGGCGCGGGCACGACGGCGGCCGCGCGGCGCCGTCCGGGGCGCGGGGTGAAGCGCGAGGGACGGCCGCCGGCTGCATGGCACAGACGCGCGACCGCCGCCGGGCACCGGAGCGCGGCGCGCGCTCTCGACGCAGGGGTGCAGCATGCTAGAGCGCGCTCGTGGATCCATCGGAAGGGCGATCCCCGGAGCTGCACGTCACCGTCGTGGGCGCAGGGGTGATCGGCTTGACCACGGCGGTCGTGCTCCAGCGCGACGGCCATCGGGTGCAGGTGATCGCGGCCGAGCGCGGCGAGCGCACGACGTCCGCGGCCGCGGCCGCGCTGTGGTATCCCTTCCGGGCGAGCCCGCCCGAGCGCGTCAACGCGTGGTCGCGCAAGAGCCTCGACGAGCTCACGCGCATCGCGCGGGAGCACCCGGAAGCGGGCGTCGACGTCCTGACCTGCCTCGAGTCCGCGGACGACACGCGCCCGCCCTGGTGGGCCCCGTGCGTGCCCGACCTCTCGATCGACGCCGGGCCGCACCCGCTCGGCGCGCCGCACGGCTTCCGGTTCACGGCGCCGCGCATCGAGCCGTCGTTGCACCTGCCCTGGCTGGAGTCGCAGCTCGACAGCCCGGTGCGCGTCGAGCGCGTTCAATCGCTCGCCGCGGTCGAGGGCGACTGCGTCGTGAATTGCACCGGGCTCGGGGCGCGCGCGCTCACGGGCGACGCGGAGCTCCTCGGCCTCTATGGCCAGGTCGCGATCACGGAGCCAGGCGATATCGACCCAGATGTCGCACTGGGTGATGAAAGGGACGAATCAGCGCTCATTTACGTCATCCCGCGGCGCCGCGAGATCGTGATTGGCGGCTGTGTTGTTCCGTCCGCTGACGACCGCTCGTTGGTGCCTGACCCGGAGCGCACTGACGCGATGCTCCAGCGGGTGCGCGCGGCGGGGCTCAGACCAGGCCGCTTGGCCGGCGCGCGCGCCGGGCTGCGCCCGTATCGGAACGCCGTTCGCCTCGAGCGCGAAGGCCGCGTGATCCACAATTACGGCCACGGCGGCGCCGGATACACGCTCGCGTGGGGCTGCGCCGACGAGGTGCGCTCGATGATGCGGCACGTCGACGCTTCGACGCGCTGCTGCGTATAGGGCAGCCCCGCGTCAGCACTCTTTTGACGCTCCCGAGCTCCCGGCGCCACGCGCTCGGAACGGCCCTTCGCAGGAGCGATGCGGCCGGAAGCCGGAAGCGAACGAGACGCGGCAGCGTAACTGCCGAGCCTGCTTCTGGAATCCAGCTAACCAGAAGCCCAACGCATTGCTCCGAAAGTCTCGTTGTACTCCTGTTGCGAGGCTGCTAGATTGGATTCGTGCTCGTCTGCGAGCAACTCCCGCCTTCTCTCGCAGTGGAACCGCCCACGGCGCTCCCCTGATCAATCGAGGCATTCGAGGGAATGGCCGAGGAGGACCTCGCGCTGGAGATCGCTGGCCGCTGACGACCTCTCGGTGCGATCCCAGAGCGCGGTCCCGAGGTGGTCGAACCTTCGCTTGCGCTTCCACAGGGTCCGGCGTGCATCGTCCGCTGTCACAAATCTGAAGAACCGAAGCTTCCCCCGGGAGTCTTGAACGCCATGAACAACGACGAGAATCGACTCAGTCGTCCATCGGGGCGGCCGGCGGCCTGGAATGTCACCATGAACAACGACGAGAATCGCTGCAGCCGCCCCTCGGGGCGGCCGTCGGGGCGGCCGTCGGGACGGCCATCAGGGCGGCCGTCGGGGCGGCCCGCGCTCTGGAGCGTCCTGCCGCTGGCCAGCGGGTTGCTGCAGACCCGGCCGATCGAGTGGCCGACGCTGGTGCTCTTCGCGGGGTCGTACGCGCTCTGGGCGGCGGCCGTCGTCGCGGGCATCGCGGGCTGGGTGTCGACCGTGCCGGCGGTGCTCGCCGCGGCGGTGGCCGCCTATGCGGCCTTCACGCCGATGCACGAGGCCTCGCACCGGTCGCTGGCGCGCTCGGCGCTGCTGAACGGCGTGGTCGGTCGGCTGTCGGGGCTGCTGCTCATGGCGCCGTTCCCGGCCGTGCGTCACTTCCACATGGAGCATCACAAGCACACGAACGAGGCGGATCGGGATCCCGACCACTGGAGCGGTCGCGGCCCGTGGTACCTCCTCCCGTTCCGGTGGGCGACACAGGACCTTCATTACTACTATTTATTTTTGCGCTCCTACCGCGCGCAGCGGCGCGGCGAGCGGCTCGAGACGGTCGCGACGCTCGCGGCCATGCTCGCGCTCGTGGCGCTGGCCTTCGGTCTCGGGGTCGGTGAGCTCGCGGTCCTCTACTGGATCGTGCCGGCGCGGGTGGCGATCTTCTTCCTCGCGTTCGCGTTCGACTACCTGCCTCATTACCCGCACGGGATCACGGCCGCGCAGAACCGGTATCGCGCGACGCGCGCCGTCGACAGCGCGCTGCTCAACGTGCTGCTCTTCGGGCAGACCTATCATCTGATCCACCACCTCTACCCGGCCGTGCCGTTCTTCCGGTACCGGACCGTGTGGAAGCACCAGCGCGAGGAGCTCCTCAAGCTCCAGTCGGACAGCCTCCCCCCACCGCGCGCGCCCTTGCCCCTGATCGCGGCAGGCAGCCTCGCCGCGCCGCGCGCGCCGACGATCCACACCATCCCCCCGGTGGCGCCGGCCGCCGAGCTCGACGCCCTCTGATCCGATCATCGCGGGCAGACCCGTCACCGCCCGGTGCTCGGCCGCGTTTGCCGCTCCGATTCCAATAAAAATACCGCCATCACGCAGGCACGCCGAGAGAATCGGAGAGCGCCTTCCCTGCCTCTCTGGCGTCCAGGCTCGTTCTCATGGACGCCCCTCGGGTCCTGGCGATTCAACCATTCTCGTCCGAGCGCCGCTTTACAGCCGCGCGCGGCGGCGGCCGCGGAGCGCTCTCGGCGGCAGCAGGATCTCCCGGAAGAGCAGCGCTTCGGTCACGGCGCGGCGGTCCAGCGGGGCGCCGGACGCGCCCCGGGCCGGCGCGAAAGCGTCGGGGCGCCGCTCGCCCGTGCCGAGCGCCGGGATCGCCGCGCGCGCCCTGGTCAGGATCGCGAGCGCCCGCTCGGGCGCCCAGTGCGCCGCCAGCACCGCGCCCGCGAGGAGCGCCCGCGCGTCGCGGACCGCGGGCACCCGGCCGGCGAGCAGCGCGTCGCGCGCGCGCAGCGCCTCCTGGTGCTCGTGCGGGCCGTGATCGAGGCCGCTGATGTCCTGCAGGCCGAACCCCGACAGGGCCAGCAGCGGTCCGGCATAGAGGCGCTCCACGATCGACGCGGCCATCTCGGCGCACGGCTGCAGCGGGAGCGGGATCCACGCGCCCCTCACCGGCCAGATCAGGTGATCGAGGCTCACCTCGGCGTGGCGGCGCGCCCACGCCTCCCGCAGCCCGCGCGCGCTCTCGCCGAGCCCGACGCGCTCGAGGACCATGCACCCGATGAGCACGCGCAGGTGCGGCGGAGGGTGCTCGTCGTAGCGCGCGCCGGTCACGTCCCTGTGGACGGCGAGCGACGCGTACGGCTCGCCCTCCTGGAAGAACAGCTCGCTCATCGTGAGCACGTAGGCGGGGCCGAACATGAGCGTGCCGAAGACGTCGCAGAAGATCTCCTCGAACCAGGCGCCGAACACGCGCCGGAGCTCGGAGCTCGGGACGTCACTGTCGTCCAGCGCGAGCGAGCGCGGCCGCGCGCCCGCGTCGGGCAGGCCGAGCTCGCGGCGCAGCGCGGGCTCGAGGTCGTCGATCGAGGCCAGGAAATCGTGGCCGATCTCGTGCGCGAGCGCCGGCCAGCGCAGCGGCGTGGCGAAGAAATCGGCGGGCAGGAAGATGGGGGCGATCGACGTCGGGATGAAGCCCGTCCAGATGGCGAGGTCGAAGGGCGTGAGCTGCGTCGCCGGGAACCCGCTCCGGAGCGGCAGCCCCTCGGCCCGCGCGAACGCGATCACGGGGGCGTAGCAGGCCTCCGCGAGGGCGTCCGCGTCGCCGAGCTCGGCGAGGAGCGACGGATCGCGGCGCTGCCGCGCGAGCACCGCGATCTCGCCCAGCACGAGCTCGATGTCGTCCGCCGCGACCTCCACCGCGCGCGCCGGGGCGCCCGCCTCGGCGGCCGCCCGCGCGCGCGCGATCTCCTCCGGCACGAACCGGGTGAGCGCGTCCGCGAAGCGCCGGTTCGCCCGCTCGTGGCGCACCGACTCGCCGAGCGCGGCGGCGCTGCGGTCGAGCTCGCCGAGTCGCAGGAGCGCCGCCCGCTGCCGGGCCTCGTCGGGGGCGCGCGCGGCGCCGAAGGGCACCACCGCCCGCGGCGCCCGGCTGCGCGGCGCGACGTCGGCGGCCGGCGCGGCCTCATCGGGCGGCGCGACGCGCTGCGCCTCGCCCGCGCGCTCGGGCGGCGCAGCGTCGCGCGCGTCGTCGCGGCCCGCGAGCTTGATGACGAGCTTGGCGATCAGCCAGGCCGCCGCGAGGGCGTAGCCGAGGAAGTCCCCGAGCTCATCCATGGCGCCCGTCCAGCGTCCTGCGGGCGCGGATCGCCCGCCGCGGGGCCGGCGGTGGGCGCAAGCGACGGTAGAGGCGACAGCGCCCGCGGCGGGCCGAGCACCTCGGCCAGCACGAAGCGCCGCGCGAGCCCCTCGCGGCGGGCGAGCCACGCCCAGCGCGGGCCCGCGACGTCCCGCGGCGGCACCTCACGACTCCCCGACGGGGTCGGGCTTGCCCCCCGTGGTGCCGGCGATGCCCTGGCGCATCTCGGTGTCGGCGATGACGTTGCGCATGTTGTAGTAGTCCATCACGCCGAGCTTGCCCGTGCGGAGCGCCTCGGCCATCGCGAGCGGGATCGTCGCCTCGGCCTCGACGAGCTTCGCCCGCATCTCCTGCGTCCGCGCCTTCATCTCCTGCTCCTGCGCGACCGCCAGCGCGCGGCGCGACTCCGCCTTGGCCTGCGCCACCTGCTTGTCCGCCTCGGCCTGCTCCGTCTGGAGCTTCGCGCCGATGTTGGAGCCCACGTCCACGTCGGCGATGTCGATCGAGAGGATCTCGAACGCCGTCCCGGCGTCGAGGCCCTTCTTGAGCACGTTCTTCGAGATGGTGTCGGGGTTCTCGAGCACGTGCTTGTAGTCGTCGGCCGAGCCGATGGTCGAGACCACGCCCTCGCCGACGCGCGCGAGCACCGTCTGCTCGCCCGCGCCGCCGACCAGGCGATCGATGTTGGCGCGCACCGTCACGCGCGCGATCGCGAGGAGCTGGATGCCGTCCTTGGCCACCGCCGAGACCTTCGGGGTCTCGATGACCCGCGGGTTCACCGACATCGCCACCGCCTCGAGCACATTGCGGCCGGCGAGGTCGATCGCGGCCGCGCGCGAGAAGTCGAGCTCCATCCCCGCCTTGCCCGCCGAGATGAGCGCGTTGACGACGGCCTCCACCCGCCCGCGGGCCAGGTAGTGCGCCTCGAGCATGTCGACCGACACCCCCTCGAGGCCGGCCTTCACGGCGCTGATCCGCGCGTTGACGATCTGGTCGGGCGGCACCCGGCGCAGGCGCATCGCGATGAGCGTGAGCATCGACACCCCGGCGCCCGACGCCTGCGCGGCGACCCACAGCCGGAGCGGCACCATGTACAGCGTCGCGATGACCGCGACGAGCACGAGCCCGCCGATCACGATGACCGAGATGATCTCCATATCCCCTCTCCACCCGTCCCTGTCCGTGAAGGGCCGCCGCTCCCGCGCTCCCTAGGGCTCGCGCGGCTCGACGACGACCCGGTTCCCCTCCACGCTCGCCACGCGCACGGGCGTGCCGGCCTCCACGTAGAGGCCGTCGGTCACGACATCGACCGCGCGATCCTCGATCTCGACCGTCCCGGCGGGGCGGAGCGGCGTGAGCGCCCTGCCCTCCTTGCCGACCAGCGCGGCGAGCCGCGCGTCCGGGCCGCGCCCGCTCCGCTGGGTCTCGAGCAGCACCATCCTGCGGCCCGCCCCGGTCCTCGGGAGAGCCCAGAACAGGAGCCCTGTCGCGCAGACGCCCGCGCCGAGGGCGAGCAGGCCGTGCGCGGCCCCGAGCGTCGCCCACGCGACCGCGACCGCGCCGAGCACCGCCGCGCCGCCGAGCAGCCCGACGAGGCCGATGCCGGGGATGACGAGCACCTCGATGGCGAGCAGCACGAGGCCCGCCACGAGCAGCGCGACGACGAGCAGCACCGGCGTCACGGTCCGGCCTCCTCGCCCGCGTCGTCCGCGTCCTCCGCGCTGCGCGCGATCGCCCTCACGACGAGCCGGCCGCCCTCCGCGCGGAGGACGCGGACGCGGGCGCCCGCCTCGACGTAACCGAACGCCGAGAGCGCCTCCACGCGGCGCCCATCGATCTCGACCTTGCCGGACGGGCGCAGATCGGTGGCGGCCGTGCCGAGCCGATCCGCGAGCGGCGACGCGGACGCCGCGGGGCCCTCGGGAGATCTCCCGGTGGCGACGGCGCGGATCGCCGTGTCGAGGACGAGCCGCCGCCCGAGCCGCGTCCTCGGCGCGACGCGGGCGGCGACCGCGGCGAGCACCGCCGTCGCCGCGAGGGAGACGCTCGCTGTGGCCAGGGCGCGCGGCAGCCAGCCGGC
Source organism: Sorangium sp. So ce406 (assembly GCF_051474675.1). Taxonomy (NCBI): domain Bacteria; kingdom Pseudomonadati; phylum Myxococcota; order Polyangiales; family Polyangiaceae; genus Sorangium; species Sorangium sp. So ce406. Next base: position 7,943,574 of record NZ_CP150340.1, read on the forward strand.
GTGCCAGGCGACGTCGATCGGCACGCGCTCGAGGTCGAGGAGCGAGAGCACGAGGGCGCTCGCCACGCACGCCGCGCCCGCGACGCCGGGCACGACGTGCCCCGGGGCGAGGAGCTCCACGGCGATGAGGATCGCGCCGGCGGCGAAGAGCGCGATCTCCTCCCAGCCCGCGAGCTTCACCACGTGGTGCCCGAAGAAGAACAGCCCGAGGCACGAGAGCCCGACGGCGAGCGAGACGCCGTGGCCCGGCGCATAGAGCTCGAGGAGGATGCCGAGCATCCCGAGGGTCATGAGGAGCCCGGAGAGCGTGGGATCGGAGAGGAAGCGCGCGAGCGCCTCGGCAGAGCTGAGGCGCGGACGCGCGATCTCGCCGGGCGAGGGGCGGCCCAGGGCGCCGAGGAGCTCTGCCTCGGTGCCGGCCTGCACCTCGGCGACGCCCCACGCGAGCGCCTGCGGGCCGTCCAGCGTGAGCAGCTTGCCCTTCTCGTCGAGCCCGGGGACCTCGGCGTCGGCGTCGACCATCGCCTCGGCGATGTCGCCGCGCCGGCCCTTCGCCTCCGCGGTCGCGCGCATCTCCTTGCGCATGTACGAGACGACCTTCTCGGCGACCGGCTTCATCTCGCCCCCCTCGCCGATCTGCACGGGCGTCGCCGCGCCGATCGTGGCGCCGGGGGCGACGGCGATGACGTCGCAGGCGAACGCGATGAGCGCCCCGGCCGAGATCGCGCGCGGGTTGACCCAGCACACCGTGCGGGCGCGGGCGCGCAGCAGGGCGTCCCGGACGGCGAGCGCGGCGTCGATGCGCCCGCCGAGCGTGCTGATGTCGAGCACCAGCAGATCGCCCTCGCCCTGGGCCGCGACGACGCGCTCCAGGAAGGGCGAGAGGCCGAGATCGATCGTGCCGGCGATCGCGACAACGGTGACCTTCCCCGCGCCGGGGATCGGCGGGAGAGGCCGCGGGCCCGGCGGCGCGGGGGCGGCGGCCGCGCCGCTCGCGCCCCCGCTCGACGCCGGGGCCGCCTCGCCGCGCGCGGGGCGGCACAGCGCCATCGTCGCCATCAGCGCGAGGAGCGGGATCGCGCGCCGCGCCCGCCTCGCTGCCTGTTCCACCAGGCGCCACCAACCGGTCAATCCCCACTCCCTCTCACGGCGGCGCGCCGCGCTGCCGAGATTCACGACGAAGACCCCGCCACGAGGCTAGCGCACGCCGGCGCGCCCCGATACCCCCCTCGCGCGGCCGGTCAGCGCCCGCCCGCGCTCAACCGCCGCCATCCATGAAGCTCGCCACCGCGTCCGCGAACTCCGCGGGTCGCTCCACGATCCAGTCGTGGCTCCCCTTCGAGGAGACCACGAGCGTCGCGTCGGGGATCAGGCGCTTCAGCGCGAGGGCGGAGCCGAGCGGCACCGTGCTGTCGCGCGCGCCCCATGCGATCAGCGTCCTCACGCGCAGGCGCGCGGCGTAGCCGCTCAGCTCCGCCTCCGCGGCGAGCCGCACGAAGCGCAGCGCGCTCCGCGTGTGGACGAGCAGGTTGTAGAGGAACGCGGGCGCCGCGCGCACCGCGAACCGGGGCTCGATCCGCATGTCCGCCATGCGCCCGAGGACGAGCGCCAGCAGCGACCGCGGCGAGCCGACTCCGACGGAACCGACAAGCACGAGCCCCGACAGCCGCTCGGGGTACAGGGCGCCGGCCACCAGCGCCGCCGCGCCAGACATCGAGTGACCGATCAGCGTGACCCCCTCGAGCTGCAATGCCTGGAGCGCCTCGGCGACGCAGCGCGCGTACTGCTCCAGGGTCCACGGCGCGCGGAGCCGCCCGCCGCGGCCCGAGCCGGGCAGCTCGATGACGATCACCCGGGCGCGCCGCCGCATCGCCTCGACGATCGGCCCGTAGCTCATGCCGCTGATCAGCATGCTGGGCAGGAGCACCGCCGGCCTCCCGCTGCCCGTCTCGGTCACAAACACGACCGCGCCGCCGGCCCGGATCTCCCGCCCGCGGCTTTCCTCCGGCGCCCCTCGTCGTCTCGCAGGGCGCTCGGGCCTGAGCAAGATCTTCTCTCGGCGCGCCCGCCGCGGCACGGACAAGCTCGTGGCGCCAGGCCGGCTTTCGGCGCAGGCTCCGCTCATTCCACCTCGTCGAGGGCGCTTCCGCATGAGCGGCAAGCCAATGCCGGGCGTGTGCCAGCGCGGGCGCGGCGCGATGATACGGAGCGCGGCGCGCCGGCCGCGGCGCCGCACGAAACCCTGGAAGGCTGTTGAGCGCGTCCTGCGCCGCGCTAAGCTCCGCGCCATAGCAGCAGACTTCAGGCTCATCGGGAGCCAGCAGGCGTGTCGTCAAGGGCCGACAGCCCGGCGCCGCCTGCGCGGATAACCAGCTCTTCTGGAATGAACAGAGGCGAAATGTCGAGGTTCCGCTCCACGTCGGGAGATCGGAAGACAGCTGAGCTCAACGTCTCGGCGCTCTCGATCTCCGCTGCGCTGTCCGTCCTCTCGCAGGGTGCATGGGGGACGGACGCGCCGCCGGCCGCCGAGGTCCAGTGGGCTTATGCGCTGATCGCCGCGCTCGGGTATCTGCCAGCCCCGATCGAGATCGCCGCCGCCACGCTGCGCCGGACGGGGATGTCGGCCGAAGCGTACGTGCGCAAAAATGCGATGTACCTGGATCCGGAAGGCGCCGAGGGCGAGATCCTGGGGGTGGTCTTCGGCGACGCGCTGGAGTCGCTGGGCGAGGACGCGCGCGGCGTGGTGCACGCGCTCGCCGCGCTGCCGGCGGCGGGCGCGCCGCTCGAGGTGGTCGCCGCGGCGGCGGGGAGGCCCGCGCCCTCCGCGGCGCGGCCGCTGCAGCTCCTCGTGCACGGCCGGCTCGTGTCGTTCGAGCAGCGCTCCCAGACCTACCGGCTGACGGCGCCCATGCGCGAGGTGGCCCGCAAGGACGTGGCCGGCGACGCGGGGCGGTGGGACGCCCTGCTCCGCGGCGCGGCGGGCGCGATGCAGGCGCTCCTCTTCTGGACGGCCGCGGTCGAGGGGCGGCCCGAGGCGGCGATGCGCCGGCGCGTCGCCGGCGATCTCCTGGCGGCCCTCGACACGGCGCCTTTCCGGGACGGCGGGCGGGGCGGCGAGGTGCTGGCGCGGGTGCTCGTCGACGCCTGCACGGTGCTCGATCTCGGGCTGCCGGCCGAGGTCCAGCACCGCTTGCTCGACGACGCGGCGCGCCTCGCGGGAGACGCGCTGCCCGACCTGCGCGCGCGCGCGCAGGCGGCGCTCGAGGGCGCGCGCCGCGCGGAGCTCGCGAGCAAGCGGCGGGGCACCTTCGGGACGCTCCGGGCCACGCCGGCCGCCCGCGATCGCGGGCGGCCGGGCCACCGCGACGTTCTGCGCAAGGCCGTGCGCGCGAGCGCGCAGCGCGCGGCGTCGCGGTGCACGCCGCTGCCCGAGGACGATCGCGTCCGCGGCGCGAAGGAGCTCCTCGCGCGCGGCGGCGTGCGCGTGCGGGAGGGCGAGCTCGAGGCCGCCGCGGCGGACTACGGCGAGGCGCTCGCCACGTTCGAGGCGGCCGGCGAGGCGCGGGGCGAGGCGACCGCGCTCCTGCTCCGCGGCGACCTGCGGAGGCGGCAGGGGGATCTCGCGGCCGCCGCGCGCGACCACGAGCGGGCGCTGCCGCTCTTCAGGGCAGCGGCCGACCGGACGGGAGAGGCGATGGGGCTGCTCGCGCGCGGCAACCTCCGGCTCGACCAGGGGGACGCGCAGGGGGCGGCGAGCGACTACGGCTGCGCGCTCATGCTGCTCAGGACCTGCCGCGACCGGCTCGGCGAGGCCAACGTGCTGAAGGCCCGCGGCGATCTCTGCTTCCGGGAGGACGACCTCGCGGGCGCGGCGCGCGACTATGACCGGGCGCTCTACATCCTCGAGGGCGTGGAGGAGCGCGTCCTCAGCCAGCTCCGGTCGCCGCCGAGCAGCGCCGACGAGCGCCGCGGGGCGATCCCCCGCGCCGCGCGCGAGGTCGTCCCGCAGCCCGAGCTCCTCCGGGCGCTCGGGTACGAGCAGACGCACGCGCGCACGTGGCAGGCCCGCGGCGACCTGCGCCTGCGAGAGGGGCAGACGGCGCTCGCGGCGCGCGACTACGGCAATGCGATCCTCCTGTACCGGGAGAGCGCCGACCGCCGCGGCGAGGCCGTCGCGCTCAAGGCCCGCGGCGACCTGCGCCGCCAGCGGGGCGCGCTCCCGGGCGCGGAGCGCGACTACGACGATGCGCTCCGGCTCTGCGAGGCGCTCGGCGACCGCGCGGGTCAGGCCGCCGTGCTCAGGGCGCGCGCCGACCTGCGCTGTGAGCGGGGCGACACCGCCGGCGCGGCGCTGGACTACGCGAGGGCGCACGCCCTGCTGGACGGGGTGGGCGACCTCGCCGGCCAGGCGGGCGCAAAGGGTGTTCTCGCGGGCGTGCCGCATCGTGAGGATCTGCCTCGCCCCGTCACTGCGGTCGTCTCGCGGTGACGACGAGGTCGAGCCCGGTCCCACCGGGCTGGCCGCGCGGCCCGGCCACGGCGTCCTCGCCGCGACGTCGAGGCCTCTCCGCGGCGCTGAGGCGACTGAAGGCCAGATTCAGCGCACATCGATGGATGACACACGCGCGCGCCACACGAGCGCTGGCTCTCTTCCTGCTTTGTGACTTCGTTGTTCGTCCGTCCTGCGCTAGGGTTCACACGTCCGGATATTTCGCCCCGGCACCGAGGTGGCCACGTGCGACGACGCCGTTCATCGGTCGGTCTCAGCTTCGCCTTGCTCTCGCTCCTGGCCAGGACCGCGCTCGCCCTGCCGACGGTGACCGGCTCTGCGCCGGAGCTCGGCGCCTGGAACGCGCGCGCCGGCGCGCCCCTGCGCGACGACGGAGCGGCCCCCGACGCGGCGGCGGGGGACGGCATCTTCACGGCGATCGTCTCGTTCGCGGCGCAGGGAGCGGTCGAGTACAAGATCTCGCGCAACGGCGTCGACCTCCGCGACGGCGGCGCGGGTACGGCCACCGGCGACAACCTGCGTTTCACGCTGGCCGGCGGGACAGCGCCCCACGATGTCATCTTTTATTACGACACACGCGACCTGACCGCACAGGGGTTCTTGCCGGCGACCGAATCGACCTCCGACTCGCGCAGCGCCTCGATGAACGCGGAGGGCGCACCCCAGGTGTGGGTCGCGGTCGGAGACTGGCAGCGCTCCGTGGGCGACGCCGACTGGAGCTCGACCTCGACGATCACGGTCGCGCGCGACGACGGCCGCCTCGGCGATCGCGTCGCGGGCGATCATGTCCATACGTACCGCTTCGTGGCCCCGACGGCGCTCCCCGGCGCGCTCTTCAAGTTCGCGGCGCAGGGCCCCTCGAGCACGAAGCTCGGGGCGAACGGCTGGAGCTACGCCCCGCAGGAATCGTCCAGCGGGGCGTTCAGCGCTGCGGCGGGGCAGGTCGTCACGCTGGAGCTCGACGCGCTCCACGGCCGGATGCGCGCGCGGGTGTCGAGCCCCGCGAAGCTCCTCCTGACGGAGCTCCGCGTCCACCCGGCGGCGGCGGAGTTCGTGGAGATCTACAACCCGGGCCGCGCCCCGGTCGACCTGTCCGACGTTTATCTCGCCGACTATCGATATTATTACCAGATCGTCGCAGAGCGCCCCTCGCTCCCGAACACGAATGATTTCCTTGTGCGCTTCCCGGACGGGGCCAGGATCGGCCCGGGCGAGGTCCAGACGGTGTCGCTCGGAGGCGCGGAGTGCTTTCGCATGGGGTGCGGGGAGACGAGGACGTTCACGGGCTGGGGCTCGCACCCCACCTATGAGATCCACAACGCAGGCACCTTCGGTGAGGGGGAGAGCAAGTCGGCCGCCGCGGTGCCCGACATGCGGGTGCCGCTCCCTGGCTCGGTGGGCGAGACGCGCGGGCTGACGAACGACCACGAGTGTCTCATCCTGTTTACCTGGGACGGCGTGAGCGATCTCGTGAAGGACGTCGATTACGTTTTTTATGGCGCGACGGGGCCGAATGCCCCCGTCGACAAGACGGGTGAATCGCTCGACGGGCCGGATCCGGGGACGGCGCGGAGCGCCTACCTGGCCGACGCGGCGGACGACGTCGCACGGCATGCGCCGCTGTCCGCCGACGGCGGGAGCTGCCGGCTGGACCTCACCGAGGGCGCCCAGGCGGCGAGCGGGGGGAACGGGGTGACCGGCGCGGTCGAGACCGGCGAGCCCTTGTCGTCGACCTGGGCCGCGTGCGCCGCGCCGACGCCCGGCGCCGTCGACGGTGACGGTGACGGCGTGGTCGTGGGCGACAACTGCCCTCGCACGCAGAACCCCGATCAGGCGGACTCCGACGCGAACGGCGTCGGCGACGCCTGCGATATCGACGACGACGGCGACGGCGTTCACAACGACGCGGACAACTGCCCGCTAGCGGCCAATCCGGGGCAGGGCGACGCGGACGAGGACGGGACCGGCGACGCCTGCGACGAGGATGTCCTCGACTCCGACGCCGACGGTGTGATCGACGGCGTGGATAGCTGCCCTGCCGTCCCGAACCCGGATCAGGCCGACACCGACGCCGACGGCGTGGGGGATGACTGCGACAACTGCAAGGCCGCGGCGAACCCTGCTCAGACCGACGCGGATGGGGACGGCGTGGGGGACGACTGCGACGCGGACGACGACAACGACTTCGTGGGCGACCTGGATGACGACTGCCCGACCGCGGCCGGGCCGTTCGCGCACCGGGGTTGTCCGGGCGGGGAAGGCGGCGGCGGCGCCGCGGCGTCGAGCGTGGCCGCGTCGAGCGCGACGGCGTCGGGCACGGCGGGCTCATCGGGCGGGGCCTTGCCCTCGTGGGGCACCGCCGGCGGGCTCGGCGGCGGCGGCGACGGCTGCGACTGTCGCGCCGCGGGCGGCCCACCAGCGAGCGGCGCGCCGGCGCCGTGGCTCGCGCTCCTCGGCGGCGCGCTGCTGGTCGCGCGCGGCCGGAGGCAGGCGTGAGGTGCTAGCGTCGCTTGCCGGGGGCTACGGCGCCTGCGCGCCATCCACGACGGCCGCGAACTCCGGATCGGTCAAGCTCTTCATGAAGGCCACGACATCCGCCTTCTCCTCTGGCGTGATGGTGAAACTCCTGATGAGCGAGCTCTTGTTCGGGTTCTTGCTGCCCACACCTGCGAACGGCCCGTCCTTGATGGTCCTGCCTCCTGCGGCGTAGTGGTCGACGACCTCCTCCAGGGTGGCCACGCTCCCGTCGTGCATGTAGGGCGCCGTCAGCTCCACGTTGCGCAGCGAGGGAACGCGAAATCTCCCCTTGTCCGCCGGGTCGCCGGTGAACTCGAACAGCCCCTCTCCGCCGGGCGGATAACTCCCGTCCGGGCCGAGGTTGTAGAGGCCGGTGTTGTGGAAATCCATCTCCGCCTGCTTCGTTTCGGCGCTCCGGAAGGCGGTCGTGAAGTTGATCCCGCTGTGGCAGTGATAGCACTCGAGCCGCTCGGAGAAGAAGAGGTCCATGCCGCGCAACGCGGCCTCGGACATCGCGCCCGCCTCTCCGCCGTACGTGAAACGATCGTACGCGGAGCGCCCGGAGATGAGCGTCCTCTCGTACGTCGCGACCGCCTTCACGACGGTGTCGAGCGTGATCGGCTCGCTCTCGCCGGGGAACGCGGCGACGAACGCGGCCTTGTACGCATCATCGCCGCGGAGCCGGCCGAGGACGACGTCCTCGGCCCCGGTGATCCCGAGCTCGACCGGGCTCTCGCCGAACATCGGGACGAGCGCCTGCTCCTCGAGCGACGCCAGCGTGGGGTTGCCCCACGTGAGCAGCGGGAAATAGGCGACGTTGGCCAGCCCCATCGCGTTGCGCGGAATCGCGTCCCCCGTCGAGCCGGTCGGGGTCACCTTGCCGTCGGCGAGGCCCCTGTCGCGCTCATGACACGAGGCGCACGCCATCGTCCCGTTGCCCGAGAGGCGCTTGTCGAAGAACAGGGCGCGTCCGAGCGCGACCTTCGCCTCGGTCATCGGGTTGTCGGGCGGCACCCACGGCTTCGGGAAGCCGACGGGCAGGGCGAGCTCATAGCTATCGACAGGCGGGATCGCTTCCGCCTCGCCGCCACAGGACGCCACCGCGAGCGCGAGGAGCGCCGCCGACGTGCTTGCGCGGGTCACTCCAGCAGAATGCGGCGTTGCTCGTTGTGACACAGGTTACAAGCTCCTGAGATGCTTGGAAAAGGCATGTTGTTGGTCCCCCCTCCGGCCGGCGCGCGCAGGAAGAAGAACAGCGCCTCGTCCGGGAAGGGCAGCGGCTCGGTCGTGAAGAAGTTCCCGTTCCCGTCGATGGCGACCGAGAGCACGAGATCTCCTTCGCCTTGCGCGGCTGTGCGGAGCTCGACCGTTCCGCCTGCGACCGGCGTGCCCGACGGCGCGTACACCGTCCCGGCAGCGGTGAAGAGCCCCTTGCCGGGCCCATGGGGCTGATGGCAGCCCATGCAGTTCTGCCCCATGTTGTGGCTGCGCTTCTCCGCAGCAGCGCTGATGTTGTCCACGTTGAGCGCCGGATCGCGCTGGAAGCCAGGGTCGCCCGGAAGGACCTCCGCGTCGCTCGGCTCGTCCATGTCCTCGTCGGAGGCGCCGCAGCCGGCAAGCGCGCAGATCAAGAGCGGCGCGATGAGGCTGGCCGCTGGCCGATGAAGGTACATCTCACTCCACCCGGAACGCGGTTTGCGGAGCGGAAGGGCTCGCGCCGTCGAAGCCCATGCCGAGCGCCTTGAAGACGGGCGGGCACTCGGGATCGCCCTCGAACGACATGCAGCCGGAGGTGCGATCCGTCATGCCGTCGACCTGGTGGTCGAGGTCGGACTCGGCATAGAAATTGGCGATATCGAAGACGATGGTGCTCGACTCCGGGTCGACGCCGTCAAGACGCACGTCGGCGACGTTGTCGGCCGCGCACGAGAAGCCTTCGCTGACGGTACCCTCGCATTTCGTACCTCCGAGGTGAAAGAAGTACGTCGGGTTCATCGTCGAGATGAGGTCGAGGCGGACGAACTTGTAGCCGCCCTTCCACGACCACCACATACCGGGAATGTTCAGGGGCGCCGGGGCTGTCGCCGCGTCCAGGTGGTTCATCTCCGGGGGCAACCCCAGGCTGAACCGGACGCCGGCGTAATCACCGGCCGGGGCGGTGCCCACGATCTCGGTCCTCGTCTCCGGGCTGCCGGTCTCGCATGTGCCCGTGCCGTCCTCGAAGTCGAGGAACGCGACCTTGTCGCGCTGCCATGTGCCGTCTTGCTCGAGCGAGAGCGGCTCCTCGGACCCGTCGTCGCGCACGAGCCGGACGTCATAGACGTACATCCGGAAATCGAGCGGCTTCACCGCCGATCGGGTCGTGCCGACGCCGTCGAATGTGGTCGTGCAGGAAAACGGCTTGTCGCCGACCTTGGCGGCGAAGCTCAGCGCGAACGTCTTCGAGGCGACGTCCTCGTCGCCCTCGCCGCACCCGCTCAGCGCCGCGAGACAGGTCACGCCCAGGAACGTGACGCGAGCCATTGAACCAACCATCGGACAACCTTTCAAGCTACGAGGCCGCAGCGTCGTCACCGCCGCGCCGGAGCGGAGCGAAGCCTACTCGACGGTCGGCTCTCCTGGGATGCATCAATTTGTCGCACCTCGCGGCGCCCTCCGAAGGGTGCCGGCGGCATCCGTGCGAGGTGTGCCCCAGGAGCGCCTAGAAAAAGCCAGTGTAGACGCACCTGAGGCAGCTCGACAGATGGCTGTCAGGGTCGCATCCACAGGCGACGTGGCTACCGAGAGACTCCTCGAGGAAGCGACGCCTCAGAGCGCTTGAGAGGCCCTCGGGAGCTCGCGCGCTGGCGGCAGTGCGCGCGCGCCGCGTTCTACCGCGATCTGGACGCGAACGGACGCCCGAGGAGCCGGGGATCGGGGCTCTGGAGCGGGCGGGACGAGCAGATGATGACGGTGTTCTTCCCGAACCCGTGGCTCGACCAGGAGCGCATGAAGCCCGTCAAGGAGCCGGACTGGTCGAGGCTCGCGCTCTGGATGGACCTGCGCGCGCGCTTCGCGGGCGTGCCGCCCGAGCCAGCGCCGGTCGATGGGCCTCGGCGCCCGCAGATATGCGGATGAGGCGCCTGAGTCCGTTGGACATCAGAACACCCCATCGAGGACGACCTCCCCCGAGACGCCGACCTGATACGCCGAGACGCGGCGCTCGAAGAAGTTCGTGACCTCCTGGACGTCTTGCAGATCCATGAACGAGAACGGGTTCTTCGCCCCGTAGCGCCTCGGCATGCCGAGCGTGACGAGCCGCTGGTCCGCGCAGAACTCGAGGTAGCGGCGCACGTCGCGCGCCGAGAGGCCCGCGACGCCGGCGCCGAGGAGATCGTCCGCGAACTGGGCCTCGCAGTCGATCGCCTCATCCATCATCTCGAGGATCGACCGCGAGAGGCCGGCGTCGAAGAGCTCGGGCTCCTCGCGCCGGACCGTGCTCACGACCTCGAAGGCGAAGCGCATGTGCGCGCTCTCGTCGCGGAAGACCCAGCTCGTGCCCGCGGCGAGCCCGTGGAGCAGGCCGCGCGAGCGCAGGAAGTACACGTACGCGAAAGCGCCGAAGAAGAAGAGCCCCTCGACGCACGCGGCGAAGCAGACGAGGTTCAGGAGGAACTGCCGCCTCTCGGAGCGCGACTCCAGTTGATTCAAAGACTGGATGGAGTCGATCCAGCGCATGCAGAAATCGGCCTTCTTCCGGATCGAGGGGATGGTCTCGACGGCCGCGAAGGCGCGGTGGCGGTCCTCCGGATCGGGGATGTACGTGTCGAGGAGCGTCAGATAAAACTGGACGTGCAGCGCCTCTTCGTAGAGCTGCCGAGACAGGTACATCCGCGCCTCCGGGGCGTTGATGTGCCTGTACAGGTTGAGCACGAGGTTGTTCGCCACGATGGAGTCTCCGGTGGCGAAGAACGCGACGAGGCGCTGCACGAGGTGGCGCTCCGCGTCGGTCATCCTCCTCAGGTCGCCCACGTCCGTGGAGAAGTCGACCTCCTCCACGGTCCATGTGTTCCTGATGGCGGCGCGGTACATCTCGAAGAAGGCCGGATAGGCCATCGGGCGCAGCGTGAGGCACTGGCCCGGATCCAGGAGGCGCGCGGGGCGGCCGACGCGGCTCACTGGCAGGCCTCGCACGCCTCGGGGTTCTCGAGCGCGCACGCCACGTCCGCGGCAGCCTTCGCCCCCGCGGGCGCCTGCGCCGCCGTCCCTCCGCCGCCTTCGCGGGGCCCGGCGTCGCCCGCGGGCGCCCGGTCCGGGGGCGCATCCACGGTGGCCTTGGCGATGCGCGTCGCGGGGCGCGATCGGAGGTAATACGTCGTCTTGAGCCCCCTCTTCCATGCATGGAAGTACATGCTCGAGAGCTGGCCGATGGTGGGGTTCTCGACGAAGAGGTTCAGCGACTGGCTCTGATCGATGAAGGCGCCGCGCTCCGCCGCCATGTCGATGAGCGAGCGCATCGGGATCTCCCAGGCGGTCCGGTACACGGCGCGGACCTCCTCCGGCAGCTCGTCGAGCCCCTGGACCGAGCCCTCCGCGAGCTTGAGACGGGCGCGCACCGCGTCGTTCCAGGCGCCGCGCTGCTTGAGCTCCGCGACGAGGTAGCGGTTCATCTGGAGGAAGTCGCCAGAGAGCGTCTCGCGCTTGAACAGGTTCGACACCTGCGGCTCGATGCACTCGTAGCAGCCTGCGATCGACGCGATCGTGGCGGTCGGCGCGATCGCGACGAGCAGCGAGTTCCGCAGCCCCTCGGCGAGGATGCGCGCGCGGAGCGCCTCCCAGCGCGCCGTGTCCTCCGGCACCACGCCCCACGCGTCGAACTGGAGCTCGCCGCGCGCGGCGCGCGTCTCGTCGAACGCCGGGTGGCGCCCCTTCTCGGCGGCGAGGTCCGCGGACGTCGAGAGCGCGTGATAATACACCTCCTCGGAGATCCGCCTCGAGAGGTCCCGCGCGGCGCCGGCGTCGAAGGGCAAGCGCATCTGGAAGAACACGTCTTGCAGGCCCATGAGCCCGAGCCCCACCGGCCGCCAGCGGAGGTTCGAGCGCCTCGTCGCGGCGATGGGATAGTAATTGAGGTCGATGACGCGGTCGAGCTGGCGGACCGCCGTCCGCACGGTGCGCGCCAGCTTCTCGAAATCGAACGCGACCGCGCCGCCCTCACCGTTGACGGTGTGGCGCGCGAGGTTGATCGAGCCCAGGTTGCACACGGCCGCTTCGTCCTTCGAGGTCACCTCGACGATCTCGGTGCAGAGGTTCGAGAGGTGCACGGTCCGGCCCGGCAGCGCCGTCTGATTGCAGGCGCGGTTCGCCTTGTCCTTGAACGTCATCCAACCATTGCCGGTCTGCGCGAGCGTGCGCATCATCCGCGCGTAGAGCTCGCGCGCCTTCATTGTCTTCTTTGCGATGCCCGCCTCCTCGGCCTGGGCATAGCGGCGCTCGAACTCGTCGCCGTGGAGATCGGGGAGGTCGCGCACCTCCTTCGGGTCGAAGAGGCTCCATTCGCCGTCCGCCTCGACCCGCTTCATGAACAGGTCCGGGACCCAGTTCGCCAGGTTCAGGTTGTGCGTGCGCGCGGCCTCGTCGCCGGTGCTGTCGCGCAGCGCGAGGAACTCCTCGACGTCGGCGTGCCACGGCTCGAGGTAGACGCAGCAGGCGCCCTTGCGCTTGCCGCCCTGGTTCACGGCCGCGACCGACGCGTCGAGCGTCTTGAGCCACGGCACGATCCCGCTCGAGTGCCCGTTGGTGCTCTCGATGAGCGAGCCGCGCGACCGCACGCGGTGGTAGGCGAGCCCGATGCCACCCGAGAACTTCGAGAGCATCGCGACGTCTGTGTAGCGCTGGTAAATGGTCTCGAGGTGGTCCTCGGGCGAGTCGAGCAGGAAGCAGCTCGAGAGCTGCTCGTGGCTCGTCCCGGCGTTGAACAGCGTGGGCGAGCTCGGGAGGTAGTCGAGCGACGAGAACAGGCGATAGAGCTCGACCGCCTGCGCCGCCGTCTCGGAGAGCGCGCAGGCGATGCGCAGGAAGAACTGCTGCGGCGACTCGGTGACGAGGCGCGTCTCGGGGTGCTTCAGGAGGTAGCGATCGTAGAGCGTCCGGAGGCCGAAGTACTCGAGCTCGTGGTCCCGCCCCGGCTCGATCGCGTCGTTCAGCTTGCGGGCGTTCTGCGCGACGAAGCTGTGGAGCCGCTCGTTGATGAGGCCGAGCCGCCGCCCGACGGCGACGGACTGCGAGAAGGCGTGGATCTCCTGATTGCGGACCTCCTTGTCGATATAGGTCGCGAGCAGGCGCGCCGCGAGCCTCGCGTACTGCGGCTCCTCTGCGATGAGCGACGCCGCCGTCTGGATGGAGAGCTGGTCGAGCTCGCGCGTGGTCGCGCCGTCGTAGAGGCCGCTGATGGTCTTGGTGGCGACGCGGAGCGCGTCCACGTCGGACAGGGCCGCGCAAGAGCGGCTCACGGCCCGGACGATCTTGTTGACGTCGACAGGCTCGCTCGACCCGTCGCGCTTCTTCACCCGCATCGTCGTGTGCGGGAGCGCTTCCTCCGCGCCTCCGCTCCTCGCGCCCCGCGCCCGCAACGGCGCCGCGCCGTTGCTCATCGTCACTGTGTCGCTCAGCATGGCAATCCTCCTCGTCGAGCTTCGTCGGAGCGGTACCGGACCGCTCGCGTCGATGCCGCGAGAGCGAAGAAGCCAGCCGATGTGCGCGAGCGCGCAAGGCTCTCCAGGAGAGCCCTTCGGACCGACCGCTCGCCCCCGCGGGCGAAAGGAAGACAACGCGGGAGGGGGTCGGAACCGGGACAAGCGCGAGAGTCTGCGCCAGCTCGGACCTACCCGCCTCCCTCGAGGCTTCCAGGTCAAACCGGCGCGGGATGTCTCCCCGGCGCTGGACGTTGGCAGGTCTTCGGGCTCGCGAGCGCTCCGGCTCTCGCCGGCTTCCTACGGTCCACCGCTTCCCAGCCCGAGGGCCAGTGCTCGTCGTGGAGATCGTTCTCGCTTACCGCTGCGGGGCAGCCCCGGATTCGCACCGGGTTCCCTTTTGAGCCCCGGGCCGAAGCCCGAGGCACCAACATGAGCCACTACATATTGCGGTGCGGGGCGCAGGTCAAGCGAGATGTTGTGGCGGGCACCTGAGGAGAGGAGCGGAGCGACGACCGGCCATCGACCATCGATGCCCGGCGCGCGACAACCGCGCCAAGGGTGCACAGCGAGGGCGTGCTCACGCGTCGCGCCTCCGGAGCTCGTCGTCGAGGCGCTCGTCGTACTCGTCACGTACAGGCGCCGCGATGGCCAGATTGGACGGAGCCGGCTGCGCGGCGCTCCGCCTCCACGAGCGCAGCAGGGCGAAGATCCCGAGGAACGACGCCGCGATGCCGAGCATCAAGCCCAGGGCAACCTGGCCAAGGACGCCGGACGAAGGCGCCGCACGGATACGCTCCCCATGACGCGCGATGAGGTCCTGCTCGACTCTGTCGACGGCCTCGCCCCGGCGGAGACGCGCTCGGATCTCGCGACGAAGCTCCTGCGCCACCGGCGATTCGTGGATGTCGAGTGTCTGATCCCAGCAACAAGGCGCGAGCAGGCGCCCTTCGAGCGCTCTCTCGCCGGGCGCCGCTGTCGAGTCGGCGAGCTCGCCCGCTGCCGTGCTGGTCGTCGCGGGCGTGGCCCTACCGCTGAGGACCACGCCCGCGACGGCGACGACCAGCGCCGCCGCGCGACGCCCGCGCGAGCTCCGCGGCGATCGGACACGCAGCGTCGAGCTCACGTCGCGCGCGCGGTGAGGGGCACGGACCGGGGCATCCGCAGCGCCGCGGTGCTCTCGCTGGCTCATGGCGAGACAGACTACCGCTATCGACCTCCACGGCCCTGCGACACGATGTCGCGCTGGTCACCGCGCGGCACCGTCACGGCGCCTGCTCCGTCTCGCCGGCCAGCGCGACCGCGCCGCGCACGCCGTGGTTCGAGGCGCCGAAGAGGTTGTCCGGATCGAGCGCGCGCTTGACCTCGCGAATGACCGTCCGCGCGCCCTCGGAGTACACCTCGCCGAGGAAGTCCTGCCGGATCTTCCCCACGCCGTGGTGGTGCGAGAGCGTGCCGCCGGAGGCGAGGATCTCCTCACGCGCCGCGTGCTCGAGGGCGGCATACTCCGCAACGGGGTCGGCGACGCCCTTCGCGTAGAAACCGAGATAGAAGTACATCGCGACGCCAGTCGAATAGACCTGCGTGATCCGACCGGTGAAGAAGGGCCTTCCGGGTAGCCGGCGGCGCTCGTGCTCGAGCTCCACGCGGCGCTTGACCCGCTCGTAGAGCTCGAGCGCGCGCGACCATGGCACGCTTGTCTCGAAGCTCTCCGCGATGGCCCAGTGCTCGAACGCCAGATCGCGGATGTACGCGATACCGAACGTGAGCTGGTAGCCACGCTCCCCGTTGGCGGCGCCTCCCTGGAGGCCACCATGGCGCGCCGCGATGGCCCGGAGCGTTCGCTCCTGAAAGGCGACCTCCGCGGCCGTGCCCTCGAAGACCACCGTCGCCACGCACATCTTGTGCGGGTCGAAGCCCTTGATCCGCGTCACCACGAGCGCCTCTGCCTGGCTCTTGAGCCGCGCGGCGAGGCCCTTCGAGGCCGGCTTCAGCGCCTGTCCGAAATGGAACTGGGTGTTGTCCATCACGCGCACGCTCGCAGGAACGGCGCCGCTCTGTTGCAGGTCGTAGAGGAACTGGAAGCCGCGCTCGAGGTCCGGGAAGATCACGCTCGCGTAGCGCTGCACCTCGGGCAGGGGCCAGACCTTGACCACCGCGCTGGTGATGATACCGAGGTTCCCCTCGCTCCCGAACAGGAAGGTCTTCGGGTTGACGCCGACGCTCTCGCGCGGGCCCACGGCGGGACGTTCAATCACGCCTCGGGCCGTCACTGCCGTGACATCGAGCACGATGTCCTCGACATTGCCGTAGCGGTTCTTCTTCATCCCGCTCGCGTTCGTGGCGATCCACCCGCCGAGCGTCGAGAACTCCGCGCTGTCGGGCTCGTGTCCGAGCGTCAGCCCGTGCCTGGCCAGCTCGGCGGCGATGTGCCGTCCGGTGGCGCCCGCCTCGATGCACGCCGTGCGGTTCACCGGGTCCACCCAGCGCAGCTTGTTCATGCGGCGCATGTCCAGCACGATGACGACACGCGCTTCGTCGACGGGCAAGCGCAGGGCGTCGGTGACATTGGTACCGCCGCCGAAGGGGACGAGGCAGGCCCCGCGCTCGTGCGCCACCTCGACGAGGCGCTCCACCTCGGCGTGCGCCTCGGGGAAAACGACGAGATCGGGGACGCGGGGCAGCCGACCGTAGCGAATCGCCCAGATCTCGGCCCCGGTGTGGCCGTGGCCACGCCGCAGCCGGACCAGCGGCTCGTCACTCACCTGATCGTCGCGGAGGAAGCCGCGGAGCGCCTCGAGCAGCGCCTCGTCGCGCCGCGCGGCGGGAACCGCGGGCGGATAGCGGGGCACGTTGCGGTTGTCGTAGGCGAGCGGCGCCTGAAGAATGCCCGACAGCCACGGCAGCAACTTCGGAAGATCGAGCCCGCTGAGGTTGTAGCGACGTCCCGTGAGCGTCACGTGGCCGTCCGGCTTCACGACGAAGCGCGTGTCCTTGAAGCCCCAGCCGTCGAGCGCCTCCTCCTCGTCACCGAGCGGCGCCGCGGGCGCCGGTGTCCTGCCGCCACCACCCCGCGAACCCCAGCCCAGCCGGCTCGCGACGTTCGCTCCTGCGCGCTCGATGCGCGACCGCAACCCTCGCTCCTGATCCATGTCATCACCTCTCACCGTCGACGACCTCAGTTGGCTCAGAAGAACGCCTTCAACAGGCCGATCGCGCCCTGCTTCCAGGGCACGCGATGGGTCACGCCCGAGCGGCTCTCGAACTCGCTCCGGTGCGCCCGGTACCACTCGAGGTTGCGCACCAGCGCGTCCTTGTTCGAATACTTCGGCGCGAAGCCGAGCTGCCGCTCGGCCTTCTCGATCGACACGAACGAGTCCTTCGATGCCGTCTCGTAGACCCACTTGTAGAGCGGCGACAGGCCCATCGCCTCCAGCGCGCGCAGGCCGAGCACCGCCGGCGCCGCGGGGAAGGGCACGATCTTCTTGCCCTTGCCCACCGCGTCGAGCACCGCCTGGTAGTCCTCTCCCATGGTGGTGAAGTCCTTCGCGCCGATATTGAAGGTGTCGTTGGCGACCGCCGCGTCCTTCGTCATGCACAGGTAGATGGCCTCGCAGAGATCGGCCACGTCGAGGAGCTGGTAGCGGTTCTTGCCGTCGCCGATCATGGGGAAGCCCTTGCCGTCGAGCGCCCAGTCGTAGAGCAGCGCGAAGACCCCGAGCCGCTCCGGGCCGATGAAGGACTTGGGCCGGATGATGGGCACCACGAGCCCCCGGCCGCGCTCCTCCAGGCACACGAGCTCGGCCTGGATCTTGGCCTGCCCGTACGGGCCCACGCCGTCGAGCCGGTCGTCCTCGCTGAGCGGGTGGTGGTCGGGGATGCCGTACACGGCCGTGGAGGAGATGTGCACGGCGCGCTCGACGCCGTGGCGGCGCGCCGCGCTCATGACCACGCGCGTGCCGATCACGTCGGTCGTGTAGATCTCCTCCGGCGTGTACAGGGGCAGCGCGGCCGCCGTGTGCACGACGAAGTCCTGCCCCTTCACCGCCGCGTCGACCACCGCCGCGTCGCGGATGTCCCCGCGCACCTCGCGGATGCGCGACCGCTCGGGGTAATCGAAGTCCAGGAGATCGAGCGACGTGACCTCATAGCCGCGCTCGAGCAGGTGCCGCACCAGATTGATCCCGAGGAAGCCCGCGCCGCCCGTGATCAGGACCTTCTTCTTGCTCATCGTCTTGCAACCTCGCTTCAGGGGTAAGGAGAGCCGCCGACGCTCACGCGCCGTGGGCCTCGATGATGGCCCGCGCCTCGGCCGGGTGGCTCTTGCACTCGAGCAGCGCTCCGAGCAGGAGCGGCGCCACGATGGTGGCGTCCGACTCGATCACGAACATGGGTGTGTCCGCGGTCAGCTTGTCCCAGGTGATCTTCTCGTTCGGCGTGGCGCCGGAGTACGAGCCGTAGGATGTCGTCGAGTCGGAGATCTGGCAGAAGTAGGCCCAGGGCCGGGCCGGCTCGTCGAGATCGTACTTGAGCGACGGCACCACGCAGATGGGGAAGTCCCCCGCGATGCCCCCGCCGATCTGGAAGAACCCGACGCCCGCGCCTGCGCTGAGCGCGCGGTACTGATCGTACAGATCGGCCATGTACTCGATACCCGACTTCACGATGCTCGCGCTGCACTCGCCCCGCCTCACGTAGGACGCGAAGATGTTGCCGAAGGTCGAGTCCTCGTGTCCCGGGACCACCAGCGGCAGCCCGGCCTCCGCGGCGGCGAGCAACCAGCACTCCTCGGGCGGTCCGCGGTGGAGCGCGGGCTCGACCGCCCGGACCAGCTCGTAGAAGTACTCGTGCCAGAAGCGGCGCTCGCCGCGCGCCGTCGCCCGCTCCCACATGGGGACGATGTGCTTCTCCACCGCACGGAAAGCCTCGTCCTCGGGGATGCTGGTGTCGGTCACGCGCCGCATCCGGTTCTCGAGGATCCGCGTGTCGTCCTGCTTGGTGAAGTAACGGTAGTCGGGGAAGTCGTGATAAGCGTCATGCGCGACGAGGCGGAACAGCGACTCCTCCAGGTTCGCGCCGGTCACCGACATGCCGTGGATCAGGCCGGCGCGGATGGCCGGCGCCAGCGTGATGCCGAGCTGGGCCGAGGACATCGCCCCGGCCACGGCCCAGAACATCTTCCCCCCACGCTCGATGTGCTCCCAGTAGGCGAGGAGCGCGTCGCGCGTCGCGCGGGCGTTGAAATTCTTGTAGTTGCGAAGAACGAACGTGAGCAGGGGCAGCGTCGTGGACGCGCTCTTCGTCCCAGCCATGTTCCACCGAGCCTCGGCGACCACGGAGGTCGTCCCGGTGGTCTCGGGTCGCGCAGGCCACCAGGGACGCCCTACGGACCGGCGCGGGCCGGGCCGCCATCGCAGCGTCGGGTGGCTTCGGGGGCACCGTAGCACGCATTACGACAATCGTGTCAAGCCCGAGGGCGAGCGCCTCGACCCCCTCGATGCGCCCCCATGGCCGGACGCTTCGGCCATGGTTCCGCACGTAGGCCATCGGGCCTCGCAGCGGCGGGCCTGTCGCAGCGCCCCGGCGGGATCAGCGCAAGAGGCTCATCCGGGCTGGCTCCCTCGCTGCCGCTCGAGCCGCTCCCGCATCACGTTGGGGATCCTCCCCGCTGCCTCGATCGCCCGCTCGAGCGCCGCGCGCGCCTCGGCGTGGCGGCCGCGCCGCGCGCACGCCCGCGCCCGCGCCTCGATGACCTCGATCTGCTCCTGCCCCACCGAGAAGCGCGCCGACCGCTCCTCGAGCTCGTCCCACGCCTCGTCGGTCGCCTCCCGCGTCGACAGGTCGATCATCGACCACTGCACCTCTTCCGAGGGGGCCATCTCCATGCCCCCGCGCCCCTCCACGGCGGCCCTCTCCTGCTGGCTCCGGATCGCCTCGATGATCTCCCGCGCCCTGGTCTCCTCGCCCCGGTACAGGAGCACCCTCGCGAGGAGGAGCTGCACCACCGGCCGCGCCTCGTCCCCCCGCTGCTGCCGCTCGAGCGCCACGGCCCGCTCCACATGGGACATCGCGATGTCCACGTTGCCCATCAGGTAGAAATGTTCGCCGAGGTTGAACTCCCCCACGAGCTCCATCGTCCCCAGCCCCAGCTCGCGTGAGATGGCGAGCAGGCGGCACGTGTCCAGGATCATGCCCTCGTGGTCCCCGAGGCACGCGCGCAGGAGCGCTCGGCTGTTGATCGCGGACCCAAGGTGCAGGCGATCGCCGCGCGCCTCGCACATCCGGATCGCCCGCTCCAGGACCGCCCCTGCCTGGTCCAGCTTGCCCAGCCCTGGATAGACGAAGCCGAGGAGCAGCAGCGAGATCACCAGCGTCTCGTAGCCGTCGTCGCCGACGGCCTCGGCCTGGGCCGCCGCGTCCTCGAGCGGCGGCGCCGCCGCGTCCTCGCGGCCCTCGTGGATGAGCGAGCGCCCCACCCCCATCGACAGGCGCGCCGTGAGCGCCGGCGGCAGCTCGCCCTGCGCGAGCTCCCTCGCCTGCTCCACCCGCTCCTTCGATCTCCCGTAGTCGCTCATCCAGTCGAGCGCCGTGGCCTCGTCGAGCAGGAGCTCGATCTGCTCGATCCTGTCGCCCTCCTCGACCGCCATCGCCCGCGCGCGCTCCAGATCGCCGAGCGCGTCGTGGTAGCGGCCGAGCCGGTAGCGCATCAGCCCCCGGCCCCTGTACGCCGCCCTCCGCCGCGCGCCGCGCCCCTCGACCGGCTGCGCGAGCGCGCGGCTGTAGTGGAGCTCCGCCTCGACATAGACGTGGCGCGCCCTCGCCCGCTCGGCGAGCTCCAGGTAGGCCTCCTCCGCGACCGCCGCGAGCCCCGCCTCGGCGGCGTGGTACGAGATCTTGAACCACCGCTGCTCCCGGCTCTCGTGGGCCGCCTGCCGGTGGTGCTCGTAGGCCGCGACGTGGATGCTCCGCCGCTCCGCCTCGGCGACGCCGTGCGCGATCGCCTCCCGCATCAGCGCGTGCCGGAAGCCGAGCCGGCCCTTCCGATCGGCGACGAGCACGCCCGCCCTGACCAGGCGCTCGGTCCCGATCCGCGCGTCGAGGGGGAAGGCCGCGCCCTCGCCGCGCCGGTCCAGGTGGTCGAGCACGCCCGCGATCTCGTCGAGCGACACCTCGGCGCCGAGCAGCGCGACGAGCCGCGCGTGCGCGCCGAGCGCCGGCCCGAGCGCCGCGATCTCCCCCTGCGCGAGCGGATCGAGCAGCGGCAGCGTGGGCAGGCGATCGAGCTCGTCGGTCGCCAGGTACCACGCGTTGCCCCGCGGGTGCCGGCGCAGGATCCCCTCCCGCTTGAGCCCGTGCACGAGCTCCACAAGGAGCAGCGGCACCTGCTGCGAGCGCTCGAGCAGGCGATCGATCGCCTGCTCCGGCACGTCCCGCGCCGGCAGGAGAAGCCGGCGGCACAGCGCCCGCGCGCTCTCCGCGTCCAGGGCGCCGAGCCGGACGACCTCGCGCCGCGCCGCCCGCTCGCCCCAGGAGGGGTGCACCTCGGCGAACGCCGGGCGCCCCATCGCGCAGATCCACAGCGGCGCAGCCCCGTCCGCGAGCGCCGCGTACTCGAGCGTCGCGAGCGTCGCGTCGTGCGCGAACTGCGCGTCGTCGAGGAGGACGAGCACTGGCGCGGAGGCCGCGCGCTGGCGCAGGCACTCGCCGGCCGCCCGGATGCGCGCCGAGCGGAGCGCGCCCGGCGCGGCCTTGAGCGCCTCGATCTCGGGGAAGACGTCGCTGCCCGTCCGCTCGTCCACCCACCCGAGCGCCATCGCCAGCCCCGCGCCGAGCTCCTCGCCGAGCGCAGCGCCGAGCCGCTCCTCGATCACCGCGCGGGCGGCGCTCTGCGGGGGCGCGTCGGGGACGTTGAGCGCCTCGCGCACGAGCTCCTGGAGCGTCGCGTCCTCGGCGCCGCTCGTGGGCTCCTGCGCGCGGAGCTCGATCACCTTGGCCTGGGGAAAGAGCTCCCGGACCTTCTTGCCGAGCTCGGCGAAGAGGCGGCTCTTCCCGTACCCGGGCTCGCCGAGCACCGACACGACCGTGGGCTGCTTGAGGCGGACCGCCTCCTCGGCGGCGCGGAGGAGCTGCTCGAGGACCTCGCGGCGGCCGATGAACGCGCCCGGATCCGTCGTCTCGCGCACCGCGCCGACCGAGCCGAGCGTCGGCGCGCACGCGACCTCGTCCTCCGCCGCGACGGGGGCCTCGGGGAGCGCCGCCGCGGCCGCGGGCGTGAGGAACGGTCCCGGCGGCCCGGACGCCGCGGGCCACCGCTCGGCGCGCGAGAAGAGCGGGCTCAGGAAGCGCGTCGCGCCGCCCGGCCGGACCTGGACCGAGACGGGCGCGAGATCGATCAGGACCCGCTCGCACAGCCCTTCCCGCAGGAGCTCGTCGGCCGCGCGCTGCGCGTGGCGCGCGGGGCTCGCGGCGCCCTCGTGGCCGAAGACCGCCGCGTAGCGCGAGCCGGAGGCGTGCGCGAGCTCGCCGCCGAGCGCCCGGACCCGGCGCTGCACGACCGCGCGATCGGCCGCGCCCTCGAAGAACAGCAGCCCCGCCGCGCGGCGCGTGGCGCCGCCTGCCGCCTGCGGCCGGCCGCGCTCGCTCGCCGCCACCTCGTCCGCGAGCGCGAGCTCCAGCGCGGCGCGGAGCTCGGTCGCGCTGGCGAACCGCTCGCTCCGGTCCTTGGCCAGGCAGCGGTGCACCACCTCCTCGATCGCCCTCGGCACGGCCGCGCGCGACGACAGGCGCGGGGGCCTGCGGCTCCTGTGGTCCTCGAGCACCGCCGCGCGCGGCCCCCAGAACGGCGGCCGGCCGGCGAAGAGCTCGTAGAGGATGACGCCCATCGCGTAGATGTCGGCGCGCGCGTCGAGGTCCGCGCGCCCGGCGGACTGCTCCGGCGCCATGTACTCCGCCGTCCCGAGGGCGAGATCCTCGTCCTCGGCGGCGCCTCGCCGCCCCACGACGCGGGCGATGCCGAGGTCGATGAGGGTCGCCTCCCCTGCCCCGTCGACGAAGATGTTCTCGGGCTTGAGGTCGCAGTGCACGTACCCGCGCCCGTGGACGACATCGAGGGCCCCGAGCGTCGCGAGGCCGAGCCGCGCGGCCTCGTCGACGCGCGGCGCCGGGCGGGCGGCGAGGCGCGCGGCGAGCGTCGGCGCCGCGACGCGCGTCAGCACCGCGTATGGCGAGCCGTCGTCCAGCGCGCCCCACGCGAGCACGGCCGGCACGCAGGGGGCGCCCACGGCCAGGAGCGCGTTGATCTCACGGCGCAGGCGCGGCCCTGCCCCGCGGCGATCGGCGCGCGCGAGCTTGATGGCCACCGGCGCCCCGCCGCCCTCGGGCTCGGCCTCGAAGACGGTGCCGAAGCCGCCCTGCCCGAGGATCCTGAGGGTCCGGTAGCCGGCGAAGCGGGGCAGCGCGACCTGGACGACCTCGGTGATGTCGAGCACCGTCGCGTCATACGGCAGCGGCCGATGGTGCGCCGGGCACTCGGGACACGAGCCCTGGTTCCTCCGCCCGCACGACGGGCAGCGCCTGCCCTCGACCGGCGCGCCGTCCGGCTCCTCGCCTCGCGCTGCCTCGAAGCGCATCCCCGATCCTACGGGGGCAAGAACGACGTGATCACCACTTCCGTGTACGCCGTGGACGAGGTCGCGGGATTGTCGAGACATCGGGAGTAAAAGCCGCCGAGAGCATCGGGCTCGCGGTTGCAGATCGTATCGCACGAGCCCGTGAGCGCGATAGGACCACACGCCTGCGTGACCGTCCCCCCGGTCGCCGGATCGCTGGCGAGGTGACCTGCCGCACAATCTCGCTTCAGGCTCCGCGCGCGGTTGATGCCCTCGGGCGCGTGGCAGGAGCGCAGATAGGGCGTCGGGCTGAACACGTTGCCCCAGAACGCGCCCTCTCTCACCGTGTAGGCCGAGCGCTCCCCCGCCGGCGAGGCCAGCGGGTTCTGGGTGCCGCGCAGGGAGATGTTCACGGAGACGCCGTACCAGTTCGTCCGCGAGGCGAGGCACGCCGAGATCCAGCGCTGGAAGTAGGAATCGGTCAGCGGACCGTAGACCCACCAGTCCGCGATCCCGAGGTTGCCGGCGTAGGTCTCCGCGTGTGTGACCCCGCTGCTGTCGGTCCACGAGAACGAGAACGACTGGTCCGGCCTCAGCGCACAGCTCACGACGTACCGCAGGAGCTCCCTTGACAGGGTGCCGTCCGTTCCCGGATTCTGGATGGCCGCGCGCGAGCTCGGGCTGAGGGAGCCCGGGGTCAGCGCGGTCTGGCTGAGCGTGAGCGGGGTGAGGGCGGTCTGCGTGAGCGCGTTCAATGCCAGCCTGTTGGCAATCAGGCTATTCCCGATGACGATGGCCTCCTCGGCCTCCTCTATCGGTTCATCCGGTTGTTCGTCGATCTCGGCCCCGATGCAGGCGGTAGTAACCAGAGGTATTGCGAGCAGCGCAACAGTCCGCGTACAGCAAAGGAACATCTCGGTTCCCCCTTTCGGCGACGGTCCCAGCGTTTCAGTGTCGAGTAGCGGCCAAGTTTAAGTTACCATTTGGAAACGCTCCTGCATATACCGGTTCACCAAAGATCGCACGAGAGCGAGACAGCGGCGCGCACGGCAGCCCTTGACGCGCCGCGCGGTGAGGGGAGATGACGAAAGAAGACGAGACGAGGCCGTTTTCCGATGTCGAGAGGGCCAGCGCCCGCGGCGAGCTCCCGCCGGGCACCGTCGCCGGCGATTACATCCTCGAGGGATTCATCGCGCGCGGCGGTTGCGGCGTTGTCTATGGAGCGAGGCACGCCCGAACCGGGAGGCCCGCCGCGGTGAAGGTGCTGAGCGAGGCGGTAGCCCACTCTCGCCGGGTGGTCGAGCGATTCGCTCGCGAGATCGAAGCCTTGCAGCTCATCTCCCACCCCAACATCGTAGAAATCTACGAAGTAGGTGAGATGGACAACCACCAGCCCTTCTATGCGATGGAGCGCCTCGAGGGGCAGACGCTCGACGCGCTGATCAGGGCCGAGACGCGGCTCGCGCCCCGGGAAGCGCTGGAGCTGTTCGAGCCCATCTGTGCGGCGCTCGGGGCCGCGCACGCCGCGGGGATCATCCACCGCGACGTCAAGGCGAGCAACATCTTCATCTGCTCCGGCAAGCCGCGCACCGTGAAGCTGCTCGACTTCGGTATCGCAAAGCTGATGGGGCCCGAGGAGGGTCAGACCTGGCTGACGACCGCCGGAAGAATGCCCGGGACGCCATCGATCATGGCGCCGGAACAGATCCTTGGCGGCCCCATCGATGCTCGGGTGGATGTTTATGCGCTCGGCGTGCTCCTCCACCGCATGCTGGTGGGGAGACTACCATTCCATACACACGATATGGACGAGATGGTCCGCAAGCACCTCGAGGAGCCGCCGATGCCCCCGAGCTTGCGGGTCCCGCTTCCTCTCGAGCTCGACGCGGTGGTGCTCCGCTGCATGGAGAAGCGGCGGGAGCGGCGATTCAGCTCGGTGGAAGAGCTGGTGCGCGCGCTCCGGGAGGCGATCGGCGAGCCCGCGTCGGGCGTGCAGAGCGGGCCCGACCCGACGGTGCCGGCGGTGGCGGTGTACCTGGAGGTCCGGACGCGCGGCTCCGACGACCTCGACGAGGGGCTCGCGGCCGACATCGGGCAGGTGCTCGACATGGCCGAGTCGCAGCTCTCGAGCGCGGGGTTCATCCTGGCCTCGACCACCGGCAACGAGGTGCTCGGGGTGCGCCTGCTGCCGGCGGACGCGGCCGAGCAGCACGGCGAGCGCCGCGCGGCGCTCGAGTTCGCGACGGCGCTGCACGAGGCGCTGGCCCGGCGCGACGGGGCGGACGCGCGCGTGCACGTCAACGTGTGCGTGCACGCGGACGAGGTGCAGGCGCGCCCGACGACGCCGCCCGAGATCACGGGGGGCGCGCTGATGTGCGCCGGGCTGTGGGCGCCGGCCGACGACGTGCGGGGGGTGTTCGCGACGCCGAGCGCGACAGCGGGCCTCGACGGCGGCGAGGCGCCCGCGCGGCGCCGCGCGTGACGAGGCGCCCCGCGTGACGAGCGCGCTGGCGGGGCGCTGCGATCGCGGGGCGCGCGGGCGCGGGGCGCTGCGAGCGCCGCCGACCCCGGGCGCGTCAGCGCAGCGCGTGGCTGCGGGTCATCCGGTTCGCGAACGTCGACAGGGTGAAGGCGGCGATCCCGACGATCACCTCGAGGGCCTGCTCGGCGGTGAAGCCGGCCTGGACGAGGGCGTCGAGCTCGGCGTCCGACACCTGACCGCGCTCGCGCAGCGCCGCCTCGGTGAACGCCGCCAGCGCCTGGAGGCGCGCGTCGGGCACCGGCGCTCGCTCGAACAGCGCGGCGGCGACCGCGGGCGGCGCGCCCGCGCGGAGGAGGAGCCCGCGGTGCATCGCGCGGCAGAGATCGCAGCCGTTCTCGGCCGCGACCACCATCACCACGACCTCGCGCTCCACCGGCGAGAGCGTCGCCCCCTCGAAGAGCGCCTTGAGCTCGTCGAAGGCGCGCACCAGGAGCGGCGAGGTCGCGAAGCGGGCCACGGGCAGCGGCAGGAACCCGAATTTCTGCGCGGTCTGCGCCAGCGCAGGGCGCGCCGCCGCCGGCGCCGTGTCGAGCGTGTGGGCGGGGAAGTGGGGGGAAGCAGCGGGATGCGCGGACGCGGCGGCGGGCTGGCTCATGAAGGAGTCTCCTCGGGGCAAATGGTTGTCAATACAAGTAAATGGGCGTCGAAGGGCAGGGCCGGGGCGCGGCGCCGCGCTCAGCCCTCGGGCTCGAGGTTCGCGAGGATGCGCTGCAGCGTGCGCCGGGTCGTGAGGAGGTCGTCCTCCGGGATGCCGGCGCGCAGCGCGTCGACCAGGGCCATGGCCTCGCTCGACAGCGCCTTGCGGAGCTTTCGCCCGCGCGCGGTCAGGTACACGAGCCGCGCGCGCCGGTCCGTCGGGTCCTGACGGCGCTCGACCAGCCCGTCGCGCTCCATGAGCGCGAGGATGCGGCTCATCGTGGGCACGTCCCGGAAGGTGCGTTCGGCGAGGTGCGTCTGCGTGACGCCCTCCTGCTCCCACAGCCGGACGAGCACCATCCATTGCTCGGGCGTGACCTCGACGCCGTGCGCGCGGAAGCGCCGGTACATCGCGGCGCGGGACGCGAGGTACACGCGCGACACCCAGTAGCCGAGCGCGTTGTCGAGGATGATCCCGCCGTCGGCCGTGAACTGGTCGCGCATCGTGGACCGAGCGTAACGCGGAGGAATCAATTGTCAATACAAGTATCATGCTGCTGCGGCAGGTCGCCGTGCTTCGTCGCGTGGTCCCACGCGGAGAACGCGGCGCCCGCGGGGCCGAGCCCGAGCGCGAGCAGGCCGAGCGCCTCGCCGGCCGAGGGCACGGCGGTGCGCTCGAGCGCGAGGTGCCCGGCGAGGCCGAGGCCGGCCGTGTCGCGGCGCAGGAGCCGGTGACGGCGTCCGCAGAGACGCCGGTGAAGGGGGATCGCGCGGCGGCGCGCGTTTCGCTGGACGATGGGCCGCGGCTCGCCAATCCTTGCGCCATGAAGCTCACCAGCGTCGCCGCCGACACCGTGCAGATCGGGAGTCGGGGAGAGTACACCTCGCCCTCGGGCGCCACGGTCCGCATCCGCGACCGCGTGCTCGCCGCGGTGAAGGGGACCGTGCTTTACCGGCCCGGCTCACTCGACACGTGGGAGCCGACGGTGCGCCTCGAAAGGCCGCCCGTGATCGAGGTCACCGAGGAGACCACGGGGGCGGCGGGGCGGCGGCTCGTCGAGCAGGAGGGCGAGGCCCGCGTCGTCGCGCTCAACTTCGCGTCTGCCAAGAACCCCGGGGGCGGGTTCCTGCGCGGGGCCAAGGCCCAGGAGGAGGACCTCGCCCGGTGCTCCGCGCTGTACGCGTGCCTGGTCGAGCAGCGCGAGTACTACGACCAGAACCGCGCCTCGGGGAGCTTCCTGTACACAGACCACCTCATCTACTCGCCGGAAGTGCCGTTCTTCCGCGACGAGCAGCACGCGCTGCTGGAGCGGCCCTTCGCGCTCTCGATCATCACCATGCCCGCGCCGAACGCCGGAGAGGCGCTCCTGCGGGACGATTCGGTGGACCAGGACATCCGCGCGACCCTCGAGCGCCGCGCGGCCACGGTGCTCGCCGCGGCGGGCGCGCACGAGCACCGGTGCCTCGTCCTCGGGGCCTGGGGGTGCGGCGTCTTCCGCAACGACCCCCGCGAGGTCGCCGACGTCTTCGCGCAGACGCTGGAGCACCCGCGCTTCCGCGGGGCGTTCTCGCGCGTCGTGTTCGCTGTGTACGACCGGGGCGACGATCAGCCGAACTACCGCGCCTTCCGCGAGCGGTTCGCCAGCGCCTAGCGCCAGCGCGGGTCACACCCTGGGAGACATGCCCTCCGGCGCACGTCGAGGGCACTCCTCCCGTCTACCCCCAATGGAAAAATCGAAAGCGGAAATCCTGCGTCGGCTCATTTCGATTGGTCGGACCATGATTGAGGGGGGATACTCATGGTTCCGCCTTGAGGACGACTGACAACAAGCTCGCCGTGCTCCTCGCGACGGCCGCCCTCTTCTCCGGGTCGCTCCCGATCGTGAGCGGATGCGCGTCGGCCCCGCCCGCGCCGCGCGCCGTGAAGGCCGCCGCCCCGGCGCCGCTCGTCCAGCGCTTCGCCAGCGAGCCCGCGCCGACCCCGCGCTTCCTCGATCCGGAGCGCGGGCGGAGGCTGCGCTCGGTGACGGCCGAGGTGCAGGGGCTGGCGCAGCGGGCTGCGGAGCGGGAGCGCCTGCCCGCCCTCGCGCTCGGCGTCGTCATCGACGAGGAGCTCGCGATCCAGAAGGTGATCGGCGTGCGGGACGTCGCGCTGGGCGGGGCGGTCGACGAGCACACGCGCTTCCGCATCGGATCCATCACGAAGGCGCTGACCGCCGCGGCGATACTGCGGCTCCGCGACGAAGGGCGGCTGTCGATCGACGCCCCGGCGGCGCGCTACCTGCCCGCGCTCGCCGGCGTCGTCTACCCGACGCGCGACTCGCGGCCGATGACGGTGCGCGACCTGCTCACGCACAGCTCCGGCCTGCCCCGGCTCGGCGTGTTCTCCCCGGCGTCCACGGCGCGCGACGTCACCGAGCGCGAGATCCTCGCCACGCTCGACGGCTTCGGGCTCGAGAGCGCGCCGGGCACCGAGACGTCCTACTCGAACCTCGGCTACTCGCTGCTCGGGCTGCTCGTCGGGCGCGCCGCGGGCGTCCCCTACCGGCGCTACGTGCACGACGCGCTGCTCGCGCCGCTCGGCATGCGCGACGCCGCCTGGGACGGCGCCGAGGTGCCGCCCGCCTCGCTCGCGTCGCCGCACGTGCGCGCCGGCGGCGCGGTGACGCCGATCCTGCCGTGGCGGCTCGGGGCCTCCGAGTCGACCGCGGGGCTCTACGCGAGCCTCTCCGACATGGGCCGCTTCATCGGGTTCCAGCTCGCCGCCTGGCCGGCGCGCGACGCGCCCGAGACGGGCGCCCTGCGGCGGAGCACGGTGCGCGAGTCGCACATGATGGCGCGCAACGGCTCGGCCTTCCCGGCCGCCGGCGGCGCCGACGGCCCCGGCCTCGGCTGGCACGTGCGCGAGGACTGCGACCTCGGCCACGTTGTCTTCCACAACGGCCTCATCGACGGCTTCTCCGCCTCGGTGGTCCTCCTGCCCGAGCGCGGCGTCGGCGTCGTCTCGCTCGCCAACGTGGCCGGCGCCGACCTCGAGTCGCTCAACGAGAAGGTCCTCGGCAGGCTCCAGGCCACCGGCGCGATGGTCGCGCGCGTCGTCCCGCCCTCCCCCTCCGTCCGCCGCGCGGCCCAGGCCGTCGCCTCGGTCATCGGTCGCGCGCGGACCGACGTGCTCGACCGCAGGCTCCGCCCCGGCTGGTTCCCCGAGGATCACCTCACGACGTTGCGGCAGGAGCTGCGCGACGTCGGCTCGCGGATGGGCGCGTGCGCGCTCGACGGCTCGGCCATGGTGGAGAGCGCGACGTCGGCGCGCTTCGGCCTCCGCTGCGAGCACGGCGCGCTGTCGGTGGCCGTGCGCGTGGACACCTCGCCGGACCCGCTGATCACGTCGCTCAGCGTGGAGGAGCAGACGGGCGCGACCGCCTGGGAGGGCGCGCGCCGGAACGCCCGGCCAGCGCGCTGCCGTTGAGCTCGCCTGCGGCCCTGCCGTCGCGCCGCGGTCTCAGCCATCGTGCCACACCTGTGGCAGAGCGCCCCCACACGAAACGACGGTAGAGCTCGCTGAACGGCAGCGCGGCGGCTACCGATTTTCCGGCGGTGCCATGGAGGTGGCTCGCCTCGTGCATTGCGCCGGCTCCGCTCATTCAACGGCTTTCCGTTGTTCTTCCAGCGAGCCTCCGGGGAACTGGAGGCTCGCTTCAACGCTGATCGCCCGTCTCGGGCGGCAGCGAGGAGAT
This sequence comes from Sorangium sp. So ce406, assembly GCF_051474675.1. Lineage (NCBI taxonomy): Bacteria > Pseudomonadati > Myxococcota > Polyangiales > Polyangiaceae > Sorangium > Sorangium sp. So ce406. The sequence continues at coordinate 7,973,795 of NZ_CP150340.1, forward strand.
CGACCATGAGATATCTCGTTCACTCTGTCGCGCTTTCGGCCTTGATCGCTCTCGGCGGTATCGGGTGTTCCAGCAACTCGCAGCCTGCGCAGAGCCCGGCCGGGGCCAGCGGCTCTCAGGGCACCACGGGAACGCAGTCGCCGTGGGGCTCGGACGCGAGCGGCACCGGGGCCAGCGGCGCTCCGGGCACCGGCAGCACCACGGGTCAGCCCTCGATGGGCGGCATGGGCACCGGCAGCGACATGGGGACCGGGCAGGGCGCCTCCGGGACGGGCATGGGCAGCGGCGCGACGGGCACCGGCACCGACAGCAGCGGTATGACCGGCGCCGGCAGCAGCGGTATGACGGGTACTGGCACCGGCGCGACGGGCGCGGGCACCGGCGCGACGGGCACCGGCGCGACCGGCTCGGGCAGCAGCGCGACGGGCACGGGCACCGGCGCGACCGGCCCGGGCGCGGGGACCCCCGGCGGCTTCCGGGGCGACACGAGCAGCGGCCAGCAGTCGCCCACCACGGGCACGACGGGCGCCTCGGGCACCACGGGCTCGCAGAACAAGAAGGGTGGCACCACGGGCACGGGCACCGGCGCCCAGAGCCCGGGCCAGGGCAGCGGCAACGCGGGCGGCACGCAGGGCTCCGGGGCGCCCCGCTGAGCTCCGGCGAAGCTGTCGACTCTCTCCTCGCCTGAAGGCCCCGCGCGCCCGCCCGCCACCGCTCATCGCCGCTGCGGCGAGGCGGCGCGGCGCGGGCGCGCCGGTCCAATCCCCACCTCGAACGCACGACAAACGCCGGAGATCGGCGTCTCCGCGTCTCCGCCTCACCACGCATGTTGCCCTGAGGGCGCTCCGGTGATAGCGAGGGCCGCGACGCCACCGCGCCCCGCGCGCGCCGGTATTCGGCTCGACCGATCACGATGTTCGGCTAGTCTAGTCGCGCCCATCGCTCCGGGCGTCGAACCGTCCCCTCTCACCTCGCGGAGGTCCGCTTGAAGCACAACGACGTGGTGGTTTTGATCCTCGGCGGAGGCGTCGGAAGCCGCCTCTACCCGCTCACCAAGCTGCGCTCGAAGCCAGCCGTCCCGACCGGGGGCAAGTACCGCCTGGTCGACATCCCGATCAGCAACTGCCTCAACTCGGGCTTCAACCGCATCCACATCCTCACGCAGTACAACTCGGTCTCTCTCCACAACCACATCACGCAGACGTACCGGTTCGACGTCTTCTCCGCGGGCGCCGTGCAGATCCTCGCCGCCGAGCAGACGCCCAACCACAGCGAGTGGTACCAGGGCACCGCCGACGCGGTCCGCAAGCAGCTCGTCGAGGTCAAGTCGCCGAACCCGCGCGACGTCATGATCCTCTCGGGCGACCACCTCTACCGCATGGATTACGAGCCCTTCCTCGCCCGCCACCGCGAGACCCGGGCCGACGTCACGCTCGCCGTGCGCCCCGTCCCGACCGCCGAGGTCTCCCGCCTCGGCATCGTGGACACCGACGACGCCGGGCGCGTGGTGAAGTTCATCGAGAAGCCGAAGGACATGAAGCTGCTCGACAACGTGCGGCAGACGCCGGACCCGAAGAACCCGTGGCTCGCCTCGATGGGCGTCTACATCTTCCGCGCGAAGGCGCTCTACGAGATGCTCGAGCGCGACAACTCGTCCGACTTCGGCAAGCACATCCTGCCGCAGTCGCTCGACACCCACCGGATGGTGACCTACACGTTCGACGGGTACTGGGAGGACATCGGCACGATCCGGAGCTACTACGAGGCCAGCCTCGCGCTCACCGACACCAACCCTCCGTTCTCGTTCTACGATCCGCAGCGGCCGATCTACACCCGCCCGCAGTTCTTCCCCCCGGCCCACGTCACGGCCGGCTCGGTGCTCGATCAGGTGCTGCTCGCCGAGGGGAGCCGGATCATCGAGTCGAAGATCTGCCGCTCGGTCGTGGGGCAGCTCTCGTCGATCGGGCCCCACGTCACCATGTCGAACACGGTGATGATGGGCGCGGACTACGAGTCCCTGTTCCACGTCCAGGCCCCGGAGAGCACGCGGGGGCTGCCCCCCATCGGGATCGGCCGAGGGTGCAAGATCGACGGCGCCATCATCGACAAGAACGCGCGCATCGGCGAAGGGGTGGTGATCCGCAACCTGCCCGATCGCGAGGACACCGACGCCGAGTTCTACGCGGCGCGCGAGGGCGTCGTGGTCGTCCCGAAGAACGCCGTCGTCCCCCCGGGCACGATCATCTGAGCGCACGCCCCCGTCGCTCCTCCGTCGACGTCCCCATGGACGTCCCCGCCAACGTTCCCATCGATTCAGGATAACGCACCGCATCATAACGCGGTGCTCATCCGGCTGTCTCGCCCTCTCGCCAGGCCCCTCGTCGGCTGGGCCCTGCTCTGGTAAAGAGCGGTCCCATGCGAATCTGCATTCTCGGCGCTACGGGCCTCGTCGGTCGCGAGACCATCACCCTCATCGCGCGGGCGTGGCCCGGCGCAACGCTCGCCCTGTTCGCGAGCCGGGACCAGGAGCTGACCCTCGACGGCAAGTCGTACGAGGTGCTCGGCGCGTCGCGCCTCGAGGCGCAGGACGCCCCCCGCGGGGACCTCGCGTTCGTGGCCCTGGATGACGAGCACAGCAAGCGGTACGTGCCGCGGCTGCTCGACCTCGGGTACCGCGTGATCGACAAGAGCAACACGTACCGCGCCGACCCGAAGGTGCCGCTCGTCACCGCCGGGGTGAACTCGAGCATCGTCGACGAGTCGGTCCGCCTCGTGGCCAATCCGAACTGCACGACCATCCCGCTGACGCTCGCGCTCTCGCCGCTGCGCCGGGAGTTCGGGCTGAGCGCGGTCACGGTGAGCACCTACCAGGCGGTCAGCGGCGCCGGCATCGCCGCCCTCGACGCGTTCCTCGCGGACGCGCGCGACGGCTACCAGGCCCTCGATCGGCTGGGCCTGCCGTTCAAGCTGTCGGGCTACGCGGGCAACACCGTCCCGCACAACGGCGGCACCGACGAGAGCGGCTTCTCCTCCGAGGAGCGGAAGCTCATCTTCGAGAGCCGCAAGATCCTCGGCATGCCCGAGCTCGGCGTCTCCGCGCAGTGCTGCCGCGTCGGCGTCGCCGTGGGCCACTACGAGAACGCGTGGGTCACGTTCGAGCGGCCGGTGGACCTCGAGCGGGTGACGAGCATCCTGAGCGACCCGGCGCTGTCGCCCTACGTGAAGTACCTCCCCGGCGCCGCGGGCGAGGGCCTGAGCGCGCTCCACTGCGTGCAGGACCGCGACCTCGCGCTGGTCGGGCGGATCCGCCCCGACGCGCGGGACCGCGACCGGAAGAGCGTCTGCCTCACCGTGGTCGGCGACAACCTCCGGCTCGGCGCGGCCACCAACGCGGTCCGCATCGCGACGCGCTGGTTCCAGAGCGCCGATCGGGACCTGCAGGCCCCCTGACCAGCGCGCCCGCCCGGGCGGCGCCGCCCTCCCCTTCCGGACTCAACGCTCCCCTTCCGGACTCAAGACGATGACAACCGCCCAGCCCCTCATGATCCTCGTCGCCGGGCCGTATCGCTCCGGCACCAACGACGACCCCGCCCTGATCGCGGCCAACGTCCGCGCCATGAACGACATGGCCGTGCGCCTGTTCCGCGCCGGCCACCTCCCCGTGCTCGGCGAGTGGTTCGCGCTGCCGCTCATCGAGCACGCCGGGTCGCGGCAGATCGGCGACGAGATCTTCAACGAGATCTTCCACCCCGTCGCCCGCCGGCTCGTCGCGCGCTGCGACGCGTGCCTGCGGATCGGCGGCCCCTCGAAGGGCGCCGACGAGATGGTCGAGCTGTCCCGCTCGCTGGGCAAGCAGGTCTTCTTCAGCCTGGACGAGGTGCCGCGCTGCGGTTAGCGCCGCGGCGTCGTCACGGCGCCGCCCCCGGGCCAGCCGGCCCCGATGGGGAGCTCCTGCACGTCCGGGAAGAGCATGTAGACGCGCCTGCCGTCCGACGTCTGGACGTGCGGCGGCGCGGGCGCGGCCGCGGCGACGCACGCGCGCACGGCGCGGCCCAGCGCGGCCGCGCCGTCGAGCGCCTGGCTCAGCGCGGCGAGCGCCTGCGCGAGCTCGGGGAGCGGCGCCTCGCCCGACGTGCCCCGCGCGACGAGCCCGTCGATCTCGCGGTCGCTCACCCCGAGGTCGGACGGCAGCGGGTGGCGCGGGCGCGCGGGCTGCGCCGCGGCCGCGCCGGAGAGGAACCGGCGCTTCGCCTCGGCGCCGGCCTCGCCGAAGCCCGTGGCGAGCTCGAAGAGCGCCGACGCCACGCCGAAGGCGGGCGCCCGAACGTCGAGCGAGACGTCGAGCGAGGAGGCGCTCATCCCCAGGGTGTCGAGGAACTCGAGCCCGGTGTAACTCGGCATCGCCGAGCGCTCGGTCTCGGGCAGCGGCGGCGCGACGCACACCTCGCCCGTCTCGAAGACGATGACGCGAGCGTACGTGAAGTCGGCGTGCGGCACGGCGAGCCGCGCGCGCGCGAGCTGTGCGGCGACCTCGACCGCGGCGCCGGGCTCGAAGCGGGAGCCCGGGAGGTAGCGCGCGATGCCCCCCAGCGTCATGCCCGCGCCGTCCGGCCAGGGGCAGACCGCGACGTGCCGCGGTGAGGCCTCCTCCTCGCCCGGCGCGCACACGCGCTCCAGGCCGAACGAGCCGGGCGCGAGGAGCGGCGGCGGCTGGCCCGCGACCCGCCGCAGGTCGTCGAAGAGGCGCGCGCGCTGCTCGCCGTGGTGCTCGGGCACGAGGACGCGCGCGCCGAGGAGCAGCGCGACGGTGCTCCCGACGCGCGCGAGCCAGGCCTCGGGCACGCCGAGGTGCTCGTACAGGCGGGCCTCGACGAGGAGCTGCCACTCGCGGGGTGGCTCGGGCGGGCGGGACGCGGCGGTTCGATACATGTCGGGTGCGGGGCCTCGAACGATGGGTGCTCGGCCCCGGATCCACGGGCGTGACGAGCGAGCTCGCGAGACAGCGTATCCAAGCCGCGTCCCGCGCGAAACACGGCAATGAGGCGCGCGCGGGCCCGCGGGGGGCGGCGCCGCTCGCGCTCGCCTCGGCCGCCTCCGGCGTGGGCCGGCTGGTGCTCGCGCTCCTCAGGCGGCTACGTCGCCGTCCGAGGGCGAGAATCCGGCCGCACCCGACGCTCGCGCGCTGCGCGGCCGTGCAAGCCTGCGGCCCGCCGGAGGGGTCGGGTGCCCTTCCACGACAAGGAGCCTCTCGATGGGTGGATCCGGAGACATGGTATCCCGGCGCGGCCTCCTGCGGACCGCCGGCGGGGTCGTGGTCGCGGGCGCGATCGCCAAGCTGGGCGCCGCGTGCGCCAGGGCGGAGAGCGGCGCGGGCGCGTCCCCGGACTCGCCGGCGCCCGTCAAGCTGCCTCGCCTGATGGCGCCGACCGAGCGTGAATCCGAGGAGATGCCCGCCCCGCTCGCCCCGGACAAGCGCGTCGGGTTCGCCATCGTGGGCCTCGGGCGGCTCTCGCTCGAGGAGCTCCTCCCGGCCTTCGGCCAGTGCAAGTACGCGCGGCCCACGGCGCTCGTCAGCGGAGACGCGCAGAAGGCCGCGCGGGTGGCCGGGCAGTACGGGATCGATCCGAAGAGCGTCTACGGCTACGAGACGTTCGACCGCCTGAAGGACGACAAGGCCGTCGATGTCGTCTACATCGTGCTGCCCAACAGCATGCACCGGAGTACACGATCCGCGCGGCGCAGGCGGGCAAACACGTGCTCTGCGAGAAGCCGATGGCCAACACGTCGGCCGAGTGCACGGAGATGATCGACGCGTGCAAGAAGGCGAATCGCAAGCTGATGGTCGCCTACAGGCTCCAGTACGAGCCCCATCACCGCGAGATGATCCGCCTCTGCCGGGCGAAGGAGATCGGCCCGATCAAGACGATCACGGCGGTGAACGCCCAGCACCAGGGCGACCCGAACCAGTGGCGGCTGAAGAAGGCGCTCGCCGGGGGCGGGGCGCTCCCGGACATCGGGATCTACTGCCTGAACGCGGCGCGCTACCTCACGGGAGAGGAGCCGATCGAGGTGCTCGGGTCGGCCTACAGCACGCCCGACGACCCGCGCTTCCGCGAGGTCGACGAGACGGTCGACTTCTTCCTGCGGTTCCCGAGCGGGGCGCGCGCGGTCTGCTCCACGAGCTACAGCTGCCACCAGTCGAAGCGCCTCCGCGTCATGGGGCCCGAGGGCTGGGCGGACATGGACCCGGCGTTCCCGTACCAGGGCCTCCGCATGCGCGTCTCGCGCAAGATGCAAGGCAGCCCGATCGAGGACGCGAGCGAGCGGAAGCTGCCCGAGAAGAACCACTTCGCCCTGGAGATGGACCATTTCGCGCAGTGCGTGCGCCAGGACCGGCCGCCGCACACGCCGGGCGAGGAGGGGCTCCAGGACATGCGCCTCATCGAGGCGATCTACACCTCGGCGCGCGAGGGGCGCCCGGTGAAGCTGGAGCCGGTCGCGGGGCTGGACGCCTTCCGGGGGCCGCCGCCGGACAAGGGCTAGTTCCGCCCGCCAGGAGTCCGGCCAGGCATCAGCAGAGATTTCAACGCAAAGGCGCCAAGGCGCAAAAAAATCAATTATTTCATGACTTTTTGCGTCTTTGCGCCTTGGCGCCTTTGCGTTGAATCTCTCTTCTCGCGAGGCAGATCCCTGGCGGGATTTCTGCCCGGCGGAACTAGGCGGCGCGCGTCCGGCGCTGTCACGAGCAGCGCGCCCGCCGCTCTCCCGGCGTGGCCGTGCTGTCGGCGACGTCGAGGGGAGAGGCTTCGGTATACGATGCGCTCCATGAAGCGCTTTCTCCTGATGAGCATCCTCTGTTGTTCGGCTGTCGCGTGCAGCCCCGAGAGCCGAGACTTCGATCCTGCGACCTCCGAGGCCACGAGCGCGGCGGCGTCCGGCTCCGGCGGGGGCGGGGTGGCCGCCTGCGACGATGGCCTGACGTTCTGTTCCGGCGCCTGCGCGGACACGAGCTCCGATCCGGAGCACTGCGGCGCCTGTGGCCACTACTGCCTGGGACAGGCGTGCGTGGACTCGCGCTGCGAGCCCCTGGTCCTCGCGTCGGGCGGCGTCGCGCCGGCCGACATCGCTGTCGACGACACCACGGTCTACTGGGTCGATCCTGGCGCTCGAAAGGTGATGTGGGTACCGGTCGGCGGCGGCAACGCAACCCTCTTCATCGAGGCAGATCCTCCCTTCTATCCCGTGAGCATCGCGCTCGGCGCCGGCAACGTCTATTATGCGGATACGGGCCTCGAGTACATCATGTTGACATCGCTCGAAGGCGCCTTCGAGTTCCTCGCGAGCGCCCAGACCTACCCGCTGGACATCGCGGCCGACGAGGCGAGCGTCTACTGGACGAGCGGCGGCCTGGGCACGGTCATGAAGGTGCCGAGCGACGGCAGCGGCGACGCCGTCGCGCTCGCGGAGGGGCAAGACTCACCGCTGGCCGTCGCGGTGGACGCGACGCACGTCTACTGGGTGAACGAGGGCGGCACCGTGATGAAGGTGCCGATCGAGGGCGGCGATCCCGTCGTGATCGCGGACGGCCAGAGCAAGCCGCAGGACATCGCGGTGGACGCAACGCACGTCTACTGGACCAACGACGGAGGCACCGTGATGGCGGCGCCGCTCGAGGGCGGCGATCCCGTCGTGATCGCGGACGGGCAACGCAACCCGCGAAGGATCGCGGTGGACGGCGCCGGCGTGTACTGGACCAACGACGGAGGCACCGTGATGGCGGCGCGGTTCGGCGACGATGCGCCGATCACGCTCGCGACGGGGCAGGACCACCCGCTCGGCATCGCTGTCGACGCCACCAGCGTCTACTGGACGAACAGCGCCGGCGGCACCGTGATGAAGCTCCCGAAGTAGCTCCCCGGCGGCCGGCACCCGGCGCGCCGCGCCGGGAAGAACCGCTCCACCGCGCTGCCGCGCGGTGGCCCTGCTGCATTTTTTCAATCCAGCTGCATCAAGGATCTCGGGCCACGGGTCGCGCCATCGCGCTGGATCTCCTTGACAGGCACGGGTCCGCGCCGTATTTAACCAACAGGTTAATTAACCAATCGGTTAAGTACCCATGCCGACCGACCAGCTCAGCACCACGTTCGCAGCCCTGGCGGACCCGACGCGCCGGGCGATCCTGGCCCGCCTCGCTGCGGGCGAGTGCTCGGTCACCGAGCTCGCGGCGCCGTTCGACATGAGCATGCCGGCTGTCTCGAAGCACCTCCGGGTGCTCGAGCGCGCGGGGCTCATCGAGCGGCGGCGTGACGCGCAGTGGCGGCGGTGCCGGATCGAGGCGAGTCCGTTGAAGGAAGTGGTCGACTGGGCCGAGCACTACCGGCACCTCTGGGAAGGGCGGCTCGATCGGCTGGACAGGTACCTGCAAGAGCTCACAGCAGAGGAGGAGAAGAGCCATGATCGCAAGCAGCGCGGTGAATAAGGACAGCTTCCAGGTCTCGACCCCGTCGGAGCAGGAGGTCCGCATGACGCGCGTGTTCAACGCGCCGAGGCAGCTCGTGTTCGACGCGATGACGAAGCCCGAGCACGTGAAGCGGTGGTGGGGCTGCCTGGGCGAGGGCTACTCGGTGCCCGTCTGCGAGATCGATCTCCGCCCGGGCGGCGCGTGGCGCTTCGTGAACCGCCACCCCGGGGGCGAGTTCGCCTTCTACGGCGAATACCGGGAGATCTCGCCGCCGAGCCGGCTCGTGTTCACCGAGATCTTCGAGCAGTATCCGGACACCGTCACCGTGGTGACATCGGTCTTCACCGAGGAGGGCGGGAAGACACGAATGACGGTCACGGTGCGCTATCCGTCGCTGGAGGTGCGCGACATCGTCCTCTCGACCGGGATGGCCGAGGGCGCTGGCATCAGCTACGACCGCCTCGAGGACCTGCTCGCGGAGCTCCAGCGGTCATGAGCCTCCTGGCCGCGTGAAGGGGCCTGTCCAGGCGGCGGGCGCCCCCGTTGCCGCGGGCTCGTGCGGGGTGTAGAACCTTCGTGTGATCCCCGTCTTCACCGGCCCCGGGAGCGAGCTCGTATCCAGGCGAATCTCCGGGTCTGTAGCGCGCGGCGATTCCGGCATCCGGCGGCGAACCGAGCCGCTCGACGGGATCGCGCTCAGCGAGCGCGATCGACGCATCGTCGCGCTCGCGCGCCGCAAGCTCGGCGACACGACCGTCGATTTCGGCGAGGCCGTGCGCGCGCTCCGCGAGGCGGTCGAGGAGCTGATCCCCGCCGGGCGCATCTACATGCTGGGAACAACCGAGCTCTCCCCCGTCATCGGATCGCTCGTGTCCGGCGTCGGCATCGCCGGCGGCGAGGAGGGCGTCGCGCTGGTTCGCCTGGAGCACGACGGGCGAAGGACGACGCTCGGGAGGTTCTCGCCGTGAGAGGGACGCTCGACTTCGATCCGGCCGAGCGCGAGTACGGGGCGGCGACCGCGTCGATCCGGCAGATCCTCGCCGAGTGGGCGGCCACCGACTGGTTCGTTCCGCCGCGCGATCCGGCGGCGGAAGCGCGGGCGGCGCGGCTCCTGAGGGAGCACAACGTGCGCGCGCGGACGCACCTGCCGGAGGTCTTTCCGGCCGCCGTGGAGACGCGATCGGCCCGGGGCGGCTGGCGGGAGTTCACCGCGCTCCGCGATCGCGTGTGCAAACAGCCGTGGGACTGGAAGTTCTCGGCGCTGAAGCCGCTGTCATCGCGCCACTCGAAGGCTCGCGGCTGGACGCTGCAAGATCAGGCAAAGCACTGCGTGGACCTCCAGACCGGCGCGGCGCCTCGCCCCGGGGATCTGTTCCTCCGCGTCGGCGACCTCGTGCTCTGGAACAAGCTCTCTCCAGATCTCGACGTCGAGGCGCGCTTGCCGCGCGACGGCGTGGAGCCCGCGCGCTGGTATCTCGCCTACGCTTACATGGATGCCCTCGAGTGCATCGAGTGGCAGCTGGCCGAGGGCAGCGATGATCTCGAGGGGAACCCTTTCCACCCGCTCATCGGCTGCTATGCCGCCGGGTTCTATCCCTTCAGCCTCGACCAGACCACGCTGGTGCTCTTCGCCTTCGACCGGTGAGCCGCCGATACGGGCGTCGCGGGCTCGGGCTCGCCGAGCTCAACAATTGCCATGCATTTTTGTGCCTTGGCGCCTTTGCGCCTTGGCGTTGAAATCTCTCTTCTGTCGAGCGCCGCGGCGAGGTGGGCGCGCGAGCCGGCCGCCGCGCTCACGCCAGCCGCTTCACCCAGGCCACGACGAAGTCGCGGAACACAGCGACGTTCCGCGCCACGTGGCGCGCGCTGGGGTAGACGAGGTACAGGGTCCCCGCGCGCTCCGACCACTCGGGCAGCACATGGACGAGGCGCCCGCTCGCCAGGTCGGGCGCGGCGAGGAGGCGCGGGAGCGGCCCGATGCCGCCGCCCGCGCGGAGCACCGAGCGGATGAGCTGGAAGTTGTCGGTGGCGATGCGCCCGGTCGCCATCGCATTGCAGACGGCGTCCGCGTGGTCGAGGGGCCACTGGCCGCGCCGGGCGCCCGGAAGGAACATCACCCGCTCGTGCTCGGCCAGCTCGTCCATCGCGCGGGGGAGGCCGCGGCGCGCGAGGTACGAGGGGGCAGCGAAGAGCTGCACGTCGGAGTCGAGCAGCTTGCGCGCGACCAGCGACGAGTCCGGGAGCTCGCGCGTCGCCCGCAGCGCCACGTCGAAGCCCTCGCGCACCAGATCCACCTGGCGAGAGGACAGGTCCACCTCGACGGAGAGCAGCGGATGGCGCGCGCTGAGCTCGACCAGCATCTCGCCCAGAAACGACCCTCCGCTGTCGGGCGGCGCGCTCAGCCGGATCAGGCCCTGCGGCTGGCCCTGGTAGGCGTCGAGCGCCCGCGCGGCGTCGCGCAGGCCGGCGATGTGCGGCGCCACGTCGCCGAAGAAGCGGCGGCCCGCGTCCGTCAGCGCCACGGCGCGCGGCGACCGCTGGAGCAGCCGCACCTTGAGGCCCTCCTCCAGGCGCGTCACCGCGCGGCTCACCGTCGACTTCGGGACGCCGAGCTGCGCGGCCGCGGCCGTGAACGAGCCCAGCTCCGCCACCCGGGCGAAGGCGGCGATCTCGTCGAGCTGGGGCGCCCGGGGCGGCTGGGGTCGGGCTGTCGCGCGGGGGGAAGGCATGCGGGGACCTCGCGGGGGTGGAAGCGCCTCCTGCGAGGCAGCTGCGGCCTGGTGGCCCCGGTCGGGACGCGCCGGCCGTGTTGCACCGGTCACGTTGCGCTGGCGCAACGCTGAGTTGAACCGTTGCACAATAGCACCGGGCGCCGCGAGCGACCACATCAGGGGGGCGGGCGCTCCGACCGGGAGAGCCCGCCTCACCCAGCGAGGCTCGTGTCATGAACAACATCAAACGTTTCGCTCCCGCCGCCGCCCGCACGCTCCAGGGGCTCGTGTTCCTCGTCTTCGGGCTCAACGGCTTCCTGCAGTTCCTGCCGCAGCCGCCGATCCCGGAGGCCGCCGCCAGCTTCGCCGGCGCGCTGGCGGCGAGCGGGTACCTGCTCCCGCTGCTCAAGGGCACCGAGGTCGTCGCGGGCGCCCTCCTGCTCTCGAACCGCTACGTCCCGCTCGCGCTGGCGCTCCTCGCGCCCATCGTCGTGAACATCGTCGCGTTCCACACCTTCCTCACGCCGCCGAACCCTGTCGCGTGGCTCGTCCTCGCCCTCGAGATCTACCTCGCCTACGCGTACCGCGCGGCGTTCCGCCCGATGCTCGCTGCGCGCGTCGACGCCGGCGCCGCGGAGCGCTCCGGCGCACAGCGCGGCAAGCTCAAGGCGGCCGAGAGCGCCGCTTGAGCAGGACAGCGCCCATCCAGCCCCGACGCGCGCTCCCATCGTGCGTCGCGCTCGCTCCGGCGCGCCACGAGGTAGAGCCGGCAGGCGTGGACGGCGGTGCCCGGGCTCGCCGGTCGACGGACGCTCACTCCGCATCTCCTGAGCTCGCCTCCCGCGTCTCCCGAGCTCGCCTGTCGACGCCGCCCCCGCGCGCAGCCCGCCTTGCGCGGCCGCCATGGACTGGCAAGAACATGCGCCGATGTCGCGCGAGGCGCTGCTCCCGGCGCGGAAGGGACCTGCCGACGAAGAGCGGCTCGCGCTGCTCCGCGGCTTCGTGCGCGCGGGCGCCGAGAACCGGCCCGGCGTCTACCGCATGTTCGGCGAGGACGGCTCGGTCCTCTACGTCGGCAAATCGAAGCGGGTGCGCACGCGGCTGCTCGGCTATTTCCGCTGCGACCCCGAGGAGAAGGGCGCGCGCATCCTGCGGGCGACGAGCCATGTTGCGTGGGAGTACTGTCCGAGCGAGTTCGCGGCGCTCCTCGCCGAGCTCAGGCTCATCCGGCGCCTGCGGCCGCGCTTCAACGTGGCCATGAAGCGCGACCTCAAGCGCTACGCCTTCATCAAGGTCACGCGGGGGCCGGCGCCGAAGCTCCATGTCGTGCGCGGCCCCGCGCGCGACCCCGGCGCGCTCTACTATGGCCCGTTCACGGGCGCGGGACGCGTCCGCGAGGCCGTGCGCGCGCTCTCCAACGCGCTCGGGCTGCGCGACTGCGCCGAGGACGTGCCGATGCGCTTCGACGACCAGCGATCGCTCTTCTCGCTGGAGCGCCGCACGCCCGGCTGCATCCGCTACGAGATCAAGCGCTGCCTCGGCCCCTGCGTCGCGGGCTGCTCGTCGCGGGAGTACGCCGACCGCGTCGCGCTCGCCCGCGCCTTCCTCGAGGGCCACAGCGAGGGCCCGATCGGCCGCTTCCGCGACGAGATGGAGGCGTGCCGCGAGCGCGCCGAGTTCGAGCGCGCCGCGGCGCTGCGCGACAGGATCCAGCGCCTCACCGCCCTGCGCGGGGAGCTCCAGCGGCTCCGCTTCGCGCTCGGGTCGCTCTCGTTCCTCTACACCGTCCCCGGCCACGAGGGCGACGACCGCGTCTACCTCGTCCGCCGCGGCAGCGTCCGCGCCGAGGTCCCCGCGCCGCGCTCGGACGACGATCACCGCGCGCTCGCCCGGCTCGCGGCCGACGTCTTCGGCCCCGTCGAGCCCGCGGCCGCGCCGGTGCCGCTCGGCGAGATCGACGAGGTGCTGCTGCTGTCGTCGTGGTTCCAGCGGTACCCCGACGAGCTCTCGCGCACGCAGCCGCCCCCTGGCTCCAGCGCATAGCCGCCGGGGCCCGCCGCGGCGCCCCCGCGCCCGGCGCCGGGGACGCCCCGCGGCGTTGAGGAGATGGTTGCTCTACGCAACGAAATGGTTGCCATGCGCAACTATCCGTGCTCACCTGGCGTGGTGACCATGAGAGAGCTCCGCTCCGAGGTGCGCGCCTTCGTGCGCGGGTTCGGGCTGCTGGACGAGGAGCGCACGCCCTGCGGCGTCGAGGTGGCGCCGCGCGAGGCGCACGCCCTGGCGATCCTCGCCGAGGCCGAGCAGGCGGGCGTGCAGCTCTCGCAGAGCGACCTGCGGAGGGCGCTCGGCGTCGACAAGAGCAACGTCACCCGGCTGATACAGCGCCTCCGCGACGACGGCCGCGTGGCGCAGGACGTCAGCGAGGCGGACGGGCGGGTCCGCCGCCTGCGGCTCACCGCGGCCGGGCGCCGCCTGGCGGGCAGGCTGGAAGAGCAGAGCCTGCTGCGGTTCCAGTCGATCCTGGACGCCATCCCCTGCGCGGAGCGCGACGCCGTGGTGCGCGCCCTGCACATCTTGAACAGCGCGCTCCGGCGCGCGACCGAGGAGCCATCCCATGCGAGCGAGGCGAGCTAGCGTTCCTGTCGGAGCCCTTCTCCTGTCCTCGATCGCGGCCTGCGCGCCCTCGGGAGAGACCGCCGCGGGGTCCGCGCGGAGCGCGCCGGCCGCGGTGTCGGTCCGCTCGTTCGGCGCGCTCCGCGCGATCATGCACGAGGGGCAGACGGGGCCCGCCGTGCGCATCGGCGACGTCGTCCCGGGCCCGCACGCGTTCGGCGTCGGCGCGCTCAGCGAGCTGCGCGGCGAGGTGACCGTCGTCGACGACGCGATCTGGACGTCCTATGCGCGCGACGACGGGACGCTCGACGTCCGCCCCGCGGGGGCGGAGGAGCAGGCGGCGCTCTTCGTGGTGGCGAGCGTCGCGCGCTGGCAGGAGGCGACGCTCGACGCCGACGTGCCGGACGGGCAGATCGACGCGCGCATCGAGGCCTTACTGCGGGAGCGCGGCATCGACGCGGAGGACGCCGTCCCGGTCCAGGTGCGGGGGAGCTTCCGCGACCTGAGCTGGCATGTCATCGACGGGAGGAAGCTCGCCCCCGGCGGCGGGCACGCGGACCATGTCCGGGCGTCCGTGAGCGGAACGCTCCCCGCGGCCGAAGGGACGCTGGTGGGCTTCTTCTCGAAGCGCCACCACGGCGTCTTCACGCACATGGGGTCGAACACGCACTTTCACGTCGTCCTGCCGGAGCGACCTCTGATGGGCCACGTGGACAGCGTGACGCTCGCTCGCGGAGCGCGCGTCCTCTTGCCGGCGCGTTGAAGCTCGATCTCCGTATCAACACGGTATCAACACGGGCTCTACATCGTGCGCTGGACCGTGACCTCGCACGGCGGCACCCTCCGCGTCGAGAGCAAACCTGGCGCCGGCGCCACGTTCCTCGTGGAGCTCCCTCGCATCCGGCCGAGACGGATACGGAAGGTCCGGGCTCTCTGCGCCCAACAGCGTAGGCGTTCGCTGCGGGCGGTCAGCCTGTGCGCGAGAGCGCGCCGCCATTTGTCCGTGGCGAAGCGCGGCGCTTTTGGCAACATCCCATCGACGCTGGCGCCCGGGAGGCCGCTCCGGCCTTCTAGGATCTCCCTATGCCCGATCGTTCACGCTATCTCGTGCTGGAGGTCCTGCACCAAGGGGCAGACACGATCCTCTACCGAGCGCGGCATCGGCAGGACGGTCGACCGGTTGTGCTCAAGGTCCTGCGGCGCGACCACGCGAGCCCGCGCGCCCTCGGCCGGCTGCACCACGAGCACGAGATCGCCGGGACGCTCGACACGCCGGCCGTCGTCAAGCCGCGCGCGATCGAGGCGTACGGCGACCAGGTCGCGCTGATCCTCGAGGACTTCGGCGGCCGCTCGCTCGACCAGCTCATCGACGGGCCGCTGCCGCTCGATCGCTTCTTTCCCCTCGCCCTCCGCCTCGCCGGCGCGCTCGCCGAGCTGCACCGACATCACGTCATTCACAAGGACATCAAGCCTCAGAACCTGCTTCATAACCCCGAGACCGGGGAGGTGAAGATCACCGATCTCGGGATCGCCTGCCTGGCCTCCCGCCAGTCGCGCGCCCCCGCCCACGACGCGCTCATCGAGGGGACGCTCGCGTACATGGCGCCCGAGCAGACAGGCCGGATGAACCGCTGGGTCGACGAGCGCGCGGACCTGTATTCCCTCGGCGTGACCTTCTACGAGATGCTGGCGGGCACCCTGCCCTTCCACGCCAGCGATCCCGTGGAATGGGTGCATTGCCACATCGCGCAGAGGCCGCGCCCGCCGCACGCGGTCGTGCCCTCGATCCCCCCGCTGCTGTCGGCGATCGTGCTCAAGCTGCTCGCCAAGGCCGCAGACGAGCGTTACCAGAGCGCGCTCGGCCTGCGGCACGATCTGGAGCAGTGCTTCTCCCGGTGGCGGACAGGCGGCACGGTCGAGCCGTTCGCGCTCGGCCTGCGCGACGTCTCCGACCGGTTCCAGATCCCGCAGCGGCTCTACGGCCGCGAGCGCGAGGTCGAGGCGCTGCTCGACGCGCTCGATCGGGTGGCGGCGCAGGGCCGGCCGGAGCTCGTGCTGGTGTCGGGCTACTCGGGCATCGGCAAGTCGTCGCTCGTCGCCGAGCTGCGCGGGCCGGTGGCGCGGGAGCGGGGCTTCTTCCTGTCCGGCAAGTTCGATCAGCTCAGGAGGGACATCCCCTACCTCGCGTTCCTCCAGGCCTTCCGGGGGCTCGTGCAGGAGATCCTGTGCGTGAGCGAGGAGCAGATCGAGCGCTGGAAGCAGCGCCTCCGGGAGGCCCTCGGCCCGAACGGCCGGCTGCTCGTCGACGTGCTCCCCGAGCTGGAGCTGCTGCTCGGCCCGCAGCCCCCCGTGCCCGAGCTCCCGGCCCCCGATGCCCGGCGCCGGTTCCACGCCACGCTCCAGCGCTTCGTCGCGGCGTGCGTGCAGCGGGAGCACCCCGTGGTCCTCTTCCTCGACGACTTGCAGTGGGCCGACGCCGGCAGCCTCCAGCTCCTCGAGCAGCTCGTCACCTACGCCGAGGCCGGGCACCTCCTGCTCGTGGGCGCCTTCCGGGACAACGAGGTCGGGCCGGCGCACCCGCTGTCGCTCGTCCTGGCCGACGCGCAGAAGCGCGGCGCCTCGATCTCCGACATCGTCCTCGCGCCGCTGTCCACCGCGCACGTCGGGGCGCTCGTCGCGGAGGCGGTCCACGCCCGGCCCGAGAAGGTCGAGCCGCTCGCCGCGCTGATCCACGAGAAGACCGGCGGCAACCCCTTCTTCGTGATCCAGTTCCTGATCGCGCTGCACGAAGAGGGGCTCATCGCCTTCGACGCGGAGGAGCGCGCGTGGCGGTGGGACACGGCCGCGATCCGCGACAAGGGCTTCACCGACAACGTCGTCGAGCTGCTCTCGGGGAAGCTGAAGCGGCTCTCGGGCCGCGCGCAGGACGCGCTCAAGCTCGCCGCGTGCCTCGGCAGCAGCCTGACCGGCGACACCCTCGCTGTCGTCGCGAACCGTCCGCTCCAGGAGCTCGGCGAGGCCCTCGCGGAGGCCGAGCAGGAGGGGTTGATCCTCCGCCGGGACGGCTCCTACAGGTTCCTCCACGACCGGGTGCGGCAGGCCGCCTACGCGCTCATCCCGGCGGCGCAGCTCCCCGAGATGCACCTCTGCATCGGCCGGCTGCTCCTGAGGGGGCGGCGCGTCGAAGAGCGCGACGACGCGCTCTTCGACGTCGTGGACCACCTCAACCGCGGCGCCGCGCTCCTCCGCTCGCGGGCGGAGCGGGACGAGCTCGCCGCGCTGAACCTCCGCGCCGGCAGGAGGGCCAAGGCCGCGGCGGCCTACGAGTCCGCCGCCGCCCTCTTCGCCGCCGGCATGGCCCTGCTCTCGGACGACCGCTGGGAGGCGCAGTACGATCTGACCTACAGCCTGACCTTCGAGCGCGCGCGCGCCGCGTACGTCACCGGCAGCTTCGAGGACGCCGAGCGGCTGCTCGGGGAGCTCATCGATCGCGCGAGGACCCCGATCGAGCGGGCCGCCGTGGTCGAGATCGCCGTCGCGCTGAACGTGACCCGCGGGCAGTGCGCCCGCGCCGTGGAGATCGGGCTGTCGTGCCTGCGCGCCTGGGACATCGACCTGCCGCTCCATGTCTCCGATGCGCAGATCGAGGAGGAGACCGAGAGCGTCCTGCAGGCCCTCGGCGACCGGCCGATCGAGGATCTCATCCACCTGCCCCCGATGGCGCACCCGGAGATCAAGGTCGCGGTGAGCGTCCTGATGGGCGTCGCCATCCCTGCTTACTTCGTGGACCAGAACCTGCACTATCTGCTCGTCGCGCGCATGGTCAAGCTCAGCCTGCGCCACGGCAACGCCGAGGCCTCCGCGCAGGCGTACACCGCCTTCGCGCGGGTGCTCGGCCCGTGGTTCGGGCGATACGAGGAGGCTTATCGGTTCGGCAAGCTCGCCCACGACCTGGCGGACAGGGGCCAGTCCCTCACCGCGAAGGGCTCGGTGTTCACGCTGTTCGGACAGCAGATCGTCTTCTGGACGCGCCACTACAGGGAGACCTTTAGCTATGCTCGCCTCGGCTTCAGCGCCGCGGTGGAGGGCGGTGACTGGAACAACGCCTGTTACAACTGCATCTGGTCGCCGCTGTTCCCGCTGCTCTGCGGGGAGCCGCTGGAGGATGTCCTCCACCAGACCGAGGACCGCCTCGGCTTCGTGCGCAAGGCCGGTTACGCGTTCGCGCACGACATCCTCCTCGGCCTCCGGCACCTCGTGCAGACGCTGCGCGGGCGGCCGGTCCATTTCTCGATGCTGGACGGCTCCGAGCTGGATCAGGCGGAGTTCGAGGCCCGCCTCCCGCCGGGGGACAAGGACAGCATTCACGGCCTGTACCACGGCATGAAGGCGCAGGGCCTGTTCGTGCTCGGGTCGCCCCGGGAGGCGCTCGCGGCGACGGCCCGGGTGCTCGTCGATGACCGATGGAAGTTCGACGCGAACGCGCTGACGGCCGAGAGCGTCTATTATCGCGCGCTCGCGCTCGCCGCCCTCTGCGACGAGGCGCCGTCCTCGCCGGAGCGGGAGCTCCCCGCCGGACTCCTCGACTGCGAGCGGCAGCTCGGCGAATGGGCGGAGAGCTGCCCCGACAACTTCCTCCACAAGCACGCCCTGGTCCGCGCCGAGATCGCCCGGCTCACGGGGCAGGAGCCCGAGGCCAGCCGGTGTTACGAACACGCCATCTCGTCGGCGCGGGAGGGCGGCTTCGTCCAGCACGAGGCCATCGCCTGCGAGCTCGCCGCGGCGTTCTATCGAGCGCGCGACCTCACCACGCCCGCCGACGCCTACCTGCAGAAGGCCCGCGCCGGCTACTTCCGCTGGGGCGCTCACGCCAAGGTCGAGCAGCTCGATCAGCGCTATCCCCACCTCGTCGAGCGCAGGCCCATGGCCCCCACCGTCACCTTCGCCGTGCGCGCCGAGCAGTTCGACGTCCTGTCCGTGGTCAAGGCCTCGCAGAGCATCTCCGGCGAGCTCAAGCTCGCACGCCTGCTCGAGATGCTCCTGCGCATCGTGATCGAGCACGCCGGCGCCGAGGAGGGCTATGTGCTCCTCGCCCGGGACGACCGCCTGTCGACCGCGGCCGCCGTCACGGCGCACGGCGGGGTGGCGCGGCTGCTCGGCGCGGAGCAGGCCTCGGCGGCCGCGCTGCCCCGATCCATCCTCAACTACGTCCGCCGCAGCCACGACCGCGTGCTCCTCGACGACGCCTCGGTCAGGCACCCGTTCCAGGAGGACGCCT
The DNA here is from genome assembly GCF_051474675.1 of Sorangium sp. So ce406. NCBI lineage: Bacteria > Pseudomonadati > Myxococcota > Polyangiales > Polyangiaceae > Sorangium > Sorangium sp. So ce406. Next base: position 7,992,861 of record NZ_CP150340.1, read on the forward strand.
ATTTCACGCAGAGCAGGCCGAGGTCGGTGCTGTGCCTCCCCATCGTGCGGCAGGACCGGCTGCTCGGCCTGCTCTACCTCGAGAACAAGCTCGTCACCGGCGCCTTCACCCCCGCGCGGCTCAGCGTGCTCGAGCTCATCGCCTCGCAGTCGGCCATCTCGCTGGAGAACGCCATGCTCTACGCCGAGATCGAGCAGGAGAACGCCGAGCGGCGGCGCGCCGAGCGGGAGCTCCGGGCCAACCAGGCCACGCTCCAGGCGATCGTCGACAAGTCGGCGGCGGCCATCTACCTCAAGGACCGCGAGGGCCGGTATCTGCTCGCCAACCGTCAAGCGGGCCGCATCCTGGGCGTGTCGATCCACGAGATCCTCGGAAAGACCGACGCCGAGTGCTTTCCTGCTGCGGCCGCCGAGACCCTCCGGGGCAACGACCGGCGGGTGTTCGACGCGGGCGAGGCGCTGGAGTGCGAGGAGGAGATCTTGCTGGAGGACGGGCTGCACACCTTCCTGTCGTTCAAGTTCCCGCTCGGCGAGGCCGTCAGGCCCGGCGTGCTCTGCGGCATCTCCACCGACATCACCGAGCGCAAGCGGGCCGAGCAGGCCGAGCGCTTCCTGGCCGACGCGAGCCGCAAGCTGATGACGCTGGGCTACAGCGCCACCTTCGAGAGCGTGGCGCAGCTCGCCGTGCCGGAGCTGGCCGATCAGTGCGTCGTCGAGGCGTCCCTCGACGAGGGCGCGCCGGGCGACGCCGCCGTCGCGGGGGTGCCTGCCGATCGGGTCGAGGCGCTGAAGAGCGCGCTGCACTCGCTCGCGGCGGCGTCGCCGGCCCGGCCCGAGGTGGGCGACGGCGGCGCCGCGCCCGCCTTGCAGCAGCTCGGCGTCCACGCGTTCCTCCGCGTCCCCCTCCTCGCGCGCGACAGGTACTTCGGGGTCATGACCCTGCTCGCGACCGCGCCCCTGCGCCGCTACGGCCCCGCCGAGCTGCAGCAGGCCGAGGAGCTCGGCCGCCGCGCGGCGTTCGCGCTCGACAACGCCCGCCTGTACGCCGAGGCGCAGGCGGCCATCGCGCGGCGGGACGAGTTCCTCCTCGTCGCGTCCCACGAGCTCAAGACGCCGCTGACCTCGCTGCTGATGCAGGCGCAGCTCGTCGAGCGGCAGCTCCGCCGCCGCGAGCGCGCGGAGCTCTCCCCGGAGCGGCTCGAGGGGACGATCCAGATCCTGAACCGCCAGCTCGCGCGGCTCGGGCGCCTCATCGACGAGCTGCTCGACGTGACCCGGATGAGCGCCGGGCGGCTGACGCTCGCGCGCGCGCCGGTCGACCTGGCGGCCCTGGCGCGCGAGGTCATCGAGCGGATGAGCCAGCAGCTCGCGGGCGCCGGCTGCCCGACCGAGCTCGAGCTCGACGAGCCCGTGATCGGGCACTGGGACCCGTTCCGCGTGGAGCAGATCCTCATCAACCTCGTGTCGAACGCGGCCAAGTACGGCGCGGGGAGCCTGATCCATGTCGGCGTGCGCAGGGAGGCCGATCGCGCGGTGCTCGTGGTCCGCGATCACGGCATCGGCATCGCGGAGGCCGACCAGGCCAGGATCTTCGAGCGCTTCGAGCGTGCGGTGTCGGTCAGGAACTTCGGCGGTCTCGGCCTCGGGCTCTACATCGTGCGCTGGATCGTGGCCGCGCACGGCGGATCGATCCGCGTCGAGAGCAAGCCTGGCGCCGGCGCCACGTTCATCGTGGAGCTCCCGCTGCGCCCGGCCGAGGCCGAGTAGCGGCGGGCTCATCTCCCATCCCCGCGCGCCGTTCTGCCACGCAGCCGAGGCTACCAGTCGCATTGTGCCACAGCGGGCGGCGCGTCCTGGGCGCAACGGCAGGCATTGCCTTCAATGCGCTGCGCGCGGGTATGCGGTGTGCCTTGAGCGCACGCATGAGACGACATCTTGCGGCCTTGTTCCTTCTCGTTCTCGCGCCCTCGTGCTCCGATGAAAGCGGCGTGCAGCCCGCCGGATCGACGGCCGGCTCCGGTGGCGGCGGCGGCGCGCCCCCGGACGAACAGACCACGCAATCGGGCGGCGGCGGCCAGGGCGCTGGCGCCGGCGGCGCGAGCGGCACCGGGGAAGGCGGCTATACCCCGGAGAATGACAACACCTTCAGGCCGGAGGAGCTGCCGTTCTCCGACGAGCTCCTCGAGCACCTCGAGGTAAAGCCTGGGTTCACGATCAGCGTGTTCGCGAGGAACGTCGGCAATGCGCGCATGATGGAGCTCGCCCCCGGCGGCGGCGTGTACGTCACGCGGCCGACGCCCGGGGACGTGCAGCTGTTACGCGACACCGACGACGACGGGGTGGCAGACGAGGCGACGACGGCGTTCGCCGGGGGCGAGGGCTTCGCGACGCTGCACGGCATCGCGCCGAGCGCCGACGGCGAGACCATGTACCTGGCGACGGCGACGGCCCTTTACGCCGCCCCCGTCAACGCGGACGGCAGCCTCGGCGACCCGTCGGCGCTCATCACCGATCTTCCCGACGGCGGTCAGCACGGCAAGCGCACGATGCGCTTCACCCCGGACGGGGCGTCGCTCCTGTTCTCGGTCGGCAGCAGCTGCAATGCGTGCACGGAGACGAACCCCGAGCACGCCGCCATCCTGCTCATCGACCCGTCGCTGGGGCCGCAGACGCAGAAGGAACGCTCCGTGTTCGCCAGGGGCCTCCGCAACACCATCGGCTTCGACTGGTACCCGGGCACCGACGAGCTCTGGGGCATGGATCACGGCAGCGATCAGCGCGGCAACGTGGTGCCGCCCGAGGAGCTCAACCGGCTCGTCGGGGGCAACGACTACGGCTGGCCCTACGTCTACTCGAGCGGCCCTGGCGAACGGGGGATCGACCCGATCATGGATGATCCGCCCGACACGACGAAGGAGGCATATGCCGAAACCACCGAGCCCGCGGAGCTCATCTATGACGCGCACAGCGCGCCCATCGATTTTCGCTTCTACACGGGCGATCAGTTCCCTGACGAGTACAGGAACGACGCGTTCGTCGCGCTGCGCGGCTCCTGGAATCGTTATCCGGCGGTCGGCTACAAGGTGGTGCGCGTCCTGTTCGACAAGGAGACCCGCGAGCCGAAGGGCTTCGAGGATTTCATCACCGGATGGCTCATCGAGGACGGCCAAGCCGTCTTCGGCCGCCCCGCCGGCCTCCTGCAGCTGCCGGACGGGTCGCTCCTCGTGAGCGACGACACGAGCGGTGTCATCTACCGCGTCGCGTACGCTGGCCAGTGATGATCGGATGGCTGGCCCCCCGCGGAGGAGCCGCTCGGCCGGCCGTCGCGCAGGGGCCCGGGACGCGCGACGCAGGATCGTGCCGGGCGAGCCGCGCGCGCAGCGGGTAAGCTGAGGAGGGGCCTCGCCATCCAAGGAGATCGATCCATGACGCCGCGTTTTCTCTCGTTGCTCACCGCAGGGCTCCTCTCCTGCGCCACCTCGTCCTGCGGAACCTCGTCGCCCCCGGGGGGCGCAGGCGGCGCGGGCGGAGCGGGCGGCGCCGGCGGCGCCGGCGGCGCGGGGGCCGGCGGAGGCGACGCGGGCGGCGCGGGCGGCGCGGCGACCGGCGGAGGCGGCGCCAGCGCCGGCGGAGGCGGCGCCAGCGCCGGCGGAGGCGGCGCCGGCGGCGGCGAGCCGCAGCCGGGAGGGTCCGAGCTCCTCCGCGGGCTCGACGAGGCCAACGCGCCGCTCAGGGCGGTGGGCCGGCTGAACGGCGGTCTCGGCTCCGGGGCCTGCACGGCGTTCCTCATCGACCCTGCGGGGCGCCCCGACGCGCCGGCGCACGTGCTGACGAACGCCCACTGCACCCACGACTGGGCCGTGGAGGCCGCGGCCAACGCGGTGCACGTGGACACCGCGGCGACCCCGGAGCTGCAGATGATCTTCAATTACTTCAGCGACACCGCGGACGCGCAGGTGGCGGTCCCGGCGAAGACCATCCGCTATGCGACGATGAAGGGCACCGACCTCGCGGTGGTCGAGCTCGACGCCACGGTCGGCGCGCTCGCGGAGCGCGGCGTCGTCGCGCTCGGCCTCTCCGCCGCGGCGCCGCCTCCCGGAGCGCCCGTGTCGGTCGTCGGCGCCCCGCAGCTCGACGTGGAGTTCCTTCGGCGCGCCCGCTGCAGCGAGGAGGGCACCTTCGATATCGTCGAGTTCCGCTGGCACTGGTTCGGCGCGCACCGGAATCGCTGCGCCGACATCGCGAACGGCAGCTCGGGCTCGCCGGTGCTCGACGACGCGCAGCGGGTCTATGCGATCGTCAACACCACGACCCTGGGGAGCCCGCCCGACGGCGACTGCTTCCTCGGCAGGCCGTGCGAGATCGACGCGCCCCCCGGCGTGTCGGCCGAGGGCGCGAGCTACGCTGTCGACGTGACCGGCCTGAGCGCCTGCTTCGGGGTCGACGGGCGCTTCGCGCTCGATCTCGAGGGCTGCCCGCTCGACGCGGGCCGCGCGCTCGACGTGCTCACCTACCCCGTGCCCCGCCAGCGGCCGAGCGATCCGACCACCGGCGCGACGAACACCTGGGCTGTCACGCTGGGCGAGCGGGACGCGCTCGGCTTCTTCCGTTACAAGCTCGGGCGCGCCGGCGAGGTCGACTGCCGCCGTCAAGAGGGCTACTCGGCGCCGATCAAGGTGGTCGCTCAGGACCTGTCGGGCCTGTCGTTACCCGAGGGCGAGGGCGTCCACCTGCTCTGCGTCGTCGCCGGCTCGACGGCGACGCCCGACGCCGCGTGGCAGCCGCTCTCGTTCCCCACGGTCGTCCTCACCACGATCGACACGACCCCGCCCACGCGCCGGCCGGAGCTCTCGCGCGGCGGCGACGCGGTGGAGGGCATGCACGTCGAGCCGATCTTCTCCAACCCGGAGCACGCCGGCTTCGATTACCGCTTCGGCCCGCCGGAGACGACCGACTGCGACGATCCGGCCGCCGAGTGGCAAAGGTACAGGCGGTTCCCCATCTTCCTCGATCCCAGCGAGCTGCCGGCCCGGTTCTGCGTGCGACCGACGGACTGGGCCGGCAACGTGGGCGAGCCGTTCGATTACCTGCTGCCCGGGTGAGCCTCTCTCGGCAGCTCGAACCCCTCGGCCGCGAGGCCCTTGAACACGGTCGGCCCCGTCCGGCGGAATCCGAGCTTCTCCAGCACCCTGACCGACGCCGCGTTCTCGCGCATCGCGTGCGCGACGAGGCCCGGGAGGCCGAGCGCCTCGAAGGCGTAGCGGACGCACGCCGCGCCGGCCTCGCTCGCGTACCCGTGGCCCCAGTGCTTCCGGAAGAAGCGGTATCCCAGATCGGCGCACGCGATGTCCTCGTGCCACCTCAACCCGCACCATCCGAGCTTCTCCCCTGTCTGCCGGCTCGTGACGACGAACCGCCCCATCCGGAAGGCCTGGAACTGGTGGGCCAGCCGCTCGACCACCGCGCGCGCCTCTCCCTCGCTCGCGAACGCGGTATCCCCCGTGTAGCGGACCACCTCCGGATCCGAGTTCAGATCCATCATGAACGGGACGTCGGAGGGCCGATGGGGGCGGAGGCTCAGGCGTTCTGTCGAGAGGACGGCGGCCTCTTCGTCGATCTGTTTCGTTTCAGGGCCAAGCATCCTTCGATTCTAGCGTATCCGCCGCCGCGCGACACGCGCGCGCGGTGTCGCGCGGCGGCGCGCGCGGCGCGTTCACGCCGGCGTCCGCCCTCGTCGGGCTGTGCCGCGCGGTTCACGGGTGCGACGCCGGCGTCAGGCAGGACGCGCCCGCTTTCGCGCCGAGCGCGCCACAACCGCGCGCTGTTCGAAGCGGCACAGAACTTGTTTTGTGCGGGCGCATATGCCCTCTTCCAACCCGATCGACAAAATCCTGCATCATGTCCTGTCGCTCTCGCTGGCGCCGCTCGTCGGTGCTTGCGGCATCGACACCGACGGCTTCACCAGCGTCGCGTGCGGGAGCACGGGTGCCCCCCCGTACCTGGCGGGGATCGAGCCCGGGGATCCGGCCGACTACATCGAGCTGCGGGAGCTCCTCGCTCCGACGGGTACGGGGACGCGCACGCTCGATTCCGTGGGGGTGAAGTGCGCCGGGGCGACGGACAGGCCGGCGTGCGAGGAGAAGATCGCGGCGGCCACGTCGAGCCGCGGGTTCTCGCTGGGGGAGTGCATCGGGAGCTGCCCTTCGCACGTCCTCATCGTGAGCACGGGCGACGAGGTGCTCGTCCTCGACGCGAAGGATGAGGTGAGGGCGTGGCTCGGCCCCGTGAACACGCCTGCGGACGCGGTGCTCGCCGCGTCGCTCGAGGATTACAGCGTCCGGTGCGATCACCCCGACGAGGGCGGCGTCCGGCCTGCCGGCGATGCGTACGAGGTGCTCGCGACGAGGCACACGAAGATCTGTGATCCCGTCGAGCGCACGCTCTATGTCCTCGCGGTCGGCGAGGGCGGCGTGCAGGAGCTGGAGTCCGAGGTGATCGCGTCGGAGTCCGGCGTCTGCATCGGCCGCAGGCCGGCGGGGCTGCAGCGGACGGCGGGCCGCGGCGCCACGCGCGTCGGCGCGTATTTCGCGAACGTGGCGCAGCTCGAGGCGGCGAGCGTCTGGGCGTTCGAGGCGCTCGCGCGCGAGCTCGTCCAGCACCGGGCGCCGCGTCCGCTCGTGGAGCGGGCGCGCCTCGCCGGTCGGGACGAGGTGCGGCACGCGCGGCTGATGCGGCGCCTCTCGGCGCGCTACGGCGGCCGCTGGGAGCCGCCGCGGGTGGAGCCGAGGCCCGTCCGCTCGCTGGAGGACCTCGCGATCGACAACGCGGCGGAGGGGTGCGTGCGGGAGACGTACGGCGCGCTGGTCGGCACGTGGCAGGGCCGCTGTGCGCGGGATCCCCTGGTCCGGCGGGTGATGACGCGCATTGCCCGGGACGAGGTGCGGCACGCGAAGCTCTCGTGGGCGCTCGACGCGTGGCTGCGCCCGAGGCTCTCGCCCGCCGAGCGTCGGCGCGTTGAGGAGGCGCGGCGCGCCGCCCTCGCCGGGCTCGAGGAGGAGGCGCGGCGCGGCGTCGATCCGGCGCTCGTCGCCCACGCCGGGGTGCCCGACGAGCAGGCCTCGCGCGCGCTCTCGCGGAACTTCGCCGAGGCGCTCGCCGCGTCGGGCCACCAGGTTGGAATTTGACCTGTTCCGTGTGGTCCTGAAAAGCGCAGCTCCGGCGCGGCGCTCGGACGAGATCGGGACGAGCCGCCAGGGCGCCGGGGACGCCAGGAGCTCGGACCAGCGGGTCTTCCTGGCGTCCCTGGCGTCCTGGCGGCTTTCTTGATCCGATCGCGCTGCCGCGCGCGGCGAGCGCCGCGTCGCCCCGTTCCTGTCCTGGCTCCCTGAGGGGGAAGGAGAGGAACCACAGCGGGCACAGAGGACAGAGAGCTCTCGGCGCGCGCCTCCGCTCCTGGTCCACGGGGAAGAAGCGGAACCACGGAGCACGCGGAGCTTTCATTCTCTCTCGTCTGTGGTCCATTTTCTTCTCTCTCGAGTCCACGAAGCGGAACCACGGAGGACAGAGCTCTCACTCTCCTCTGTGCCCCCCTGCGCCGCCGTGGCTCCTTTTGTCCTCGCGCAGGTCCCGCGACGAGGAACCACGAAGGCCAGAGCCTTCATTCTCGTCTCTCCTCTCTCCTCTCTCCTCTGTGCCCTCTGTGCCTCTGTGGTTCCCTCTCTTCTCTCGTGAAGCCTGCGACGAGCCCGGGCGACGCGCGCTGGACGCGGGGCGTCGATCTCTCGTCGCGGGCGGCGCGGCGGCTACAGCGCTCTACGGATGGACGGCGGAGCGTCGTTGATCATCGCGGCCGTCAACCCCTCAACAGGGGGGCTTGGTAAACCGCCCCCATCAACCTAGGATCGCTCAAGACAGAGCGTATCGGCGGCAGGAGCCTTCTCGCTCTGGCTGCATCTGGCTGCGCCCGCGTCGTGGCGTGGCCACTCGGGTGTCGCATCGACGCATCGGCCTGACTTTTCGTGCCGGTATCTGGTGGGACTCTCGTCGAGCAAGGCGGGACTGGGCGCGGGGGGATCTCTGTCCCGAAGTCGCCCTTCGCCCGGCTGATTCGCCTCCTGGGCTCCACCTCATCTGAACACGACTGCCTGCGGGATCGGGCTCATCGAAGCTCGGAATCGGGAGAAAGGTGGAGTCACATGCGGAAGTATCGAGCAAGCGCGGTTTCTGCTGGAATCCTCGCCGGGTTTGCGGGCGTGATGGCCAGCGCAGGCGTGGGCTGGGCCGGCGATGCAGAGCAGGCCAACGCGGACGCCAACATGACCTATGCCTGCAAGCAGCGGCAGGGAGGACAGCTCCGGGCCGTGGAGAGGCCGGACCAGTGCCAGGCCTCCGAGGATCTGGTCTACCAGCCCGGCAAGGGGTTCGTGGGTCAGCAGTTCATGAAGGGCGAGCGCGGTCCTCAGGGCCCGCAGGGTCCCAAGGGCGAGCCCGGTCCCCAGGGGCCGCAGGGGCCCCAGGGTCCCAAGGGCGAGCGCGGCGAGCCGGGCGCGCAGGGACCGGCGGGGTTCGTCGGACCTCAGGGTCTCAAGGGCACTGACGGCGCAAAGGGCCTCCAGGGCCTCAAGGGCGAGATCGGTCCGCAAGGCCTCAAGGGCACTGACGGCGCGCGCGGTCCTCAGGGTCCCCAGGGGCCCAAGGGCGAGCCGGGCCCGCAGGGGCCCCAGGGTCCCAAGGGCGAGCGCGGCGAGCCGGGCGCGCAGGGACCGGCGGGGTTCGTCGGACCTCAGGGTCTCAAGGGCACTGACGGCGCGAAGGGCCTCCAGGGCCTCAAGGGCGAGATCGGTCCGCAAGGCCTCAAGGGCACTGACGGCGCGCGCGGTCCTCAGGGGCCCAAGGGCGAGCCGGGTCCGCAGGGGCCCCAGGGTCCCAAGGGCGAGCGCGGCGAGCCGGGCGCGCAGGGACCGGCGGGGTTCGTCGGACCCCAGGGCCTCAAGGGCACTGACGGCGCAAAGGGACTCCAGGGCTCGATGGGTCCCCAGGGCCTCAAGGGCGAGATCGGTCCGCAAGGCCTCAAGGGCGCTGACGGCGCGCGTGGTCCTCAGGGTCCCCAGGGGCCCAAGGGCGAGCCGGGCCCGCAGGGGCCGAAGGGCGAACGCGGCGAGCCGGGCGCGCAGGGACCGGCTGGGTTCGTCGGAGCTCAGGGCCTCAAGGGCGCTGACGGCGCAAAGGGCCTCCAGGGCGCGATGGGTCCCCAGGGCCTCAAGGGCGAGATCGGTCCCCAGGGCCTCAAGGGCGCTGATGGCGCGCGCGGTCCTCAGGGCCCCGCGGGCCCCATGGGACCCCAGGGGCCCAAGGGCGAGCGTGGTCCGCAGGGCCCCAAGGGCGAGCGCGGCGAGCCGGGCGCGCAGGGACCCGCGGGGCTCGTCGGAGCTCAGGGTCTCAAGGGCACTGACGGCGCAAAGGGCCTCCAGGGCGCGATAGGTCCCCAGGGCCTCAAGGGCGAGATCGGTCCCCAGGGCCTCAAGGGCGCCGACGGCGCGCGCGGTCCTCAGGGGCCCAAGGGCGAGCCCGGTCCGCAGGGGCCCAAGGGCGAGCGCGGCGAGCCGGGCCCGCAGGGACCGGCAGGGCTCGTCGGAGCTCAGGGTCTCAAGGGCACTGACGGCGCAAAGGGCCTCCAGGGCGCGATGGGTCCCCAGGGCCTCAAGGGCGAGATCGGTCCCCAGGGCCTCAAGGGCGTCGACGGCGCGCGCGGTCCTCAGGGTCCGCAGGGGCCCAAGGGCGAGCGCGGCGAGCCGGGCCCGCAGGGGCCGGCGGGGCTCGTCGGCCCTCAGGGTCTCAAGGGCGTTGACGGCGCAAAGGGCCTCCAGGGCCTCAAGGGCGAGATGGGTCCCCAGGGCCTCAAGGGCGTCGACGGCGCGCGCGGTCCTCAGGGCCCCAAGGGCGAGATCGGTCCGCAGGGCTTCAAGGGCGTCGACGGCGCGCGCGGTCCTCAGGGCCCCAAGGGCGAGATCGGTCCGCAGGGCCTCAAGGGCGTCGACGGCGCGCGCGGTCCTCAGGGCCCCATCGGCCCCATCGGCCCCATCGGCCCCCAGGGCCTCAAGGGCGTCGACGGCACGCGCGGTCCTCAGGGCCCCAAGGGCGAGATCGGTCCGCAGGGCCTCAAGGGCGTCGACGGCGCGCGCGGTCCTCAGGGCCTCATCGGCCCCATCGGCCCTCAGGGCCTCAAGGGCGTTGACGGCGCGCGCGGTCCTCAGGGCCCCAAGGGCGAGATCGGTCCGCAGGGGCTCCAAGGGCCGGCGGGGCCCAAGGGCGAGCGCGGCCCCCAGGGCGAGCGTGGTCTCCAGGGGCCGGCTGGACCCAAGGGCGAGATGGGTCCCCAGGGCCTGCAAGGGCCGGCAGGGCCCAAGGGCGAGCGTGGTCCCCAGGGCGAGCGCGGTCCCCAGGGCGAGCGTGGTCTCCAGGGGCCGGCTGGACCCAAGGGTGAGATCGGACCCCAGGGCCTCAAGGGCGCCGACGGCGCGCACGGGCCTCAGGGTGCCCAGGGGCTCAAGGGCGAGATCGGTCCGCAAGGCCTCAAGGGCGCCGACGGCGCGCGCGGGCCTCAGGGCCCCGTGGGCCCCAGGGGCGAAATGGGTCCCCAGGGACCGGTCGGGCACAAGGGCGAGATCGGTCCGCAAGGCCTCAAGGGCGCCGACGGCGCGCGCGGGCCTCAGGGCCCCGTGGGCCCCAGGGGCGAGCGCGGCCCGCAGGGCGAGCGTGGACCCCAGGGTCCTGCCGGCCCCAAGGGCGAGATCGGCCCCCAGGGCCTCAAGGGCGTTGACGGCGCGCGGGGTCCTCAAGGTCCCGCCGGCCTCAAGGGCGAGATCGGTCCGCAAGGCCTCAAGGGCGCCGACGGCACGCGCGGTCTGCAGGGCCTGAAGGGCGTCGACGGCGCGCGGGGTCCTCAGGGTCCTGCCGGCCCCAAGGGCGAGATCGGCCCCCAGGGTCCCACGGGCCCGAAGGGCGAGCGCGGCCTCCAGGGTCCTGCCGGCCCCAGGGGCGGGATCGGCCCCCAGGGACCGACCGGGTCGCCCGGACTCGCCAAGATCCGCGTCATCTCGGTGACGCGCCAGGCAGACCCCACCAGCGCGTTCATCAACGTGAAGGCGCTCTGCAAGGCGGGTGAGGTCGTGATCAGCGGCGGATTCGCGGTCTCCGGCGCCGCGCAGTCGACCAGCAGGGTTGTCGAGAACTCGCCGTACGACGCGACCGACGAGGGCCGCGCCGGCTGGACGTCGACCGCCGTGTTCGAGAGCGGCTACGGCAAGAAGGGCCAGTCCATCACGCTGACCACCTACGCCGTCTGCGCCGAGGTGCCCGAGCGCTGAGCCCGATGGGCAGCGCCAGGCTCACGTGACGTCGTGAGCCCCTCTCCCCACCAGCGGTCCCCTGTACCTCCACCCTGGCACCGAGGACAGGGGACCGCGGACTCAACGCCTCACCCTTGCTCCCCGCACACCGCACGCCCGCACGGCACGAAGCGCGTCGCCGCCGCGCCCGGCGCGCCCCACCGCCCAGTCCGGCAGGATCACGCCGTCGAGGAGCGCCATCGCATCCAGCGACGTCACCCTTCGCGCGGGCCGCGTACGACACAACGCACCAGGCTCCCGCCAGCGCGATGCCCTCGGCCCATCCGACCGACCCCTTCGCTGCGCCAGGTCCCGCCGGGGACGGCGGGCTCCCCCCTCCATTCCGTACACCGTACGAACAAGCTCCCGACGGACGCCGCGGGTGACCACGCTCACCCCGAAACGTGCGTCTCATCAGCACCTCCACCCACAAAGCATGACCCTTCACACCTGGAGCACACGGCGAAGCAGGCGCCGCCCCCGGCCGCGGCACGGCTCGCACGATTCTCGCAAGGAGCCCGGGCGGTGACCTCGTGAACACTGGGCCCTTCCACGATGCCGAAAAGATTGCGCGACCAGCGCTGCTTTCACCGGAACATCACGCCGACGTGACGATTGTTCCGCGCGAGACGACGCAGCGCGTTCAGCATTGGTGGTCGCTCTTTGTCACATCTGTCGCGATGTGCCACAGGCGTCACTCCACGTGGTCAACGGACCGGCCAATGAAGGCACCCCCTCACTTCAACCCAGAGGTAAGAGGCATATCGAGGAGAGCCCCAGAGAAATCTCCTTGCCCCCGGACCTCTGTGGTAAATTCCCCCTCGGGACGAGAACACGAAGGAGGGGTTTCTCTCAGGTCAGACCACATGCCTCCCAGCGCACCCTAGAGGGGAACCATGACGATCGATTACGCTATGAAGACCAGCGAACACGCACCGACGACCCGAGCGCGCCAGAACCGTCTGGTGATCGCGCACGTGCTGAACTCCTTTCAGGTGGGAGGCGCCGAGCAAGTCGTCGTGGACCTGGCCGGGCTGCAGCGCGAGGCGGGGCATGAGGTGATGGTCGTGGGCATCCACATGAACCCCGACGGCCCGCGCGCGGAGCAGCTCCGGGCGCGCGGCGTCGCGGTCCACATGCTCCCGAAGCGCCCTGGGTTCGACTTCAAGCTCCCCGGCAAGCTGGCGGCGTTCTTCGCCAAGCATGGTGTCTCCATCGTGCACTCGCACAACCAGCTACCGCTCATCTATGCGACGGCCGCGGGCCGGCTCCATCGCGTGCCCGTGTGCCACACGCTGCATGGCGCGATGTTCGATCAGGGCCGCAGGGCGTGGCTGCGGCACGTGGCGGCCAGGCTCGCCGACGCGCACGTGGCCGTGTCGCAGTCGACGGCCGACTTCATGCTGAAGCACAAGGAGGTCCCGAGCTCGAAGCTGCACGTGGTGCAGAACGGAATCGACCTCTCCCGGTTCAGGCCCGACTCCATGGCTCGGGCGCGCATCCGGTCCGAGCTCGGCATTCCTCAGGGCGCGTGGGTCGCCGGGGCGGTCGGCCGCCTGTCGCAGGTCAAGAACCACGCGCTCCTGCTCCGCGCGGCCGCGGCGGCAGGGGTCCTGTCGGGCGACGACGGGCGCCTCCTCCTCGTCGGGGACGGGCCGGAGGCCGCCCCGCTGCGGGCCCTCGCCGAGGAGCTCGGCATCGGCGATCGCGTCGTGTTCGCCGGCGAGCGGCACGACGTGCCGGAGCTCCTCTCTGCGAGCGACGTCTTCGTCCTGTCGTCGAACTCCGAGGGTCTGCCGCTCTCCCTGGTCGAGGCGATGGCGACCGGCCTGCCCGTGATCTCGACCGCCGTGGGCGGCATCCCTGCCCTGGTGGCCGACGGCGAGACGGGCTTCCTCGTCCCCTCGGGCGACGTCGACGCGCTCGCCGCGAAGCTCGCCACCGTCAAGGCGGATCCCGGGCGCGCGACGGCGATGGGCAAGCGAGGGCGGAAGCTCGCGCTGGGGCGCTACTCGGCCGAGCGCATGATGGCGAGCTACATGGATATCTACGAGGCGCTCCTTGCCCGGCGCGAGTCGGATCGACGCGCCGTCCTGCGGCCGAGCGAGCTGCTCGCCGGCCTGAACGCGTAACCCGCGCGAGCGCGCCCGGCGCGCCCCGGACGACCTGCAGCCGCGAGGGCGCGGAAGACGCAGAGAACGCACCCGTTCTCTGCGCCCTCCGCGCTCTTGTGGCTTCAGGCGCTCCAGGCCAGGACGCCGAACAGGTGAAGTCCGAGAAAAAGAAGACGAACCACAGAGGCACAGAGGGCACAGAGGGGAGAGAAGAATCAAAGAAACTTCTATCTTCTCTCTCCTCTGTGCCCTCTGTGCCTCTGTGGTTCAAATCTCTTCATTCCTGGGTGTTTCAAGCCGATCGGCGCTCCCGTCCATGATCGCGGCCGGCGCGCGGCGGCGCCCGGGCGCGGCCCGTCGCCGCCGGCGCTCGCCTCACGGCGCGCGGGGGATCGTCGAGATCGCGCGCGGGATCGTGGCGAGCGAGGTAGGCGCCGCGAGCCCCGGCGTCCGGGAGGGCCGCGCCTGAGGGCGACCCGACGACGGCCGACCATCGAGCGCGCCGAGCTCTCGCAGCTCCTTCGCCGGCGCCACCGTGCTCCGCGGCGGCGGCGCCAGCGTGCTCCGCGGCGGCGGCGTCAGCGTGCTCCGCGGCGGCGGCGGAGGCGGCGCGATCGCCACCAGGGCCAGCGCCTCGCGCACCGCCGCCTGCATCGACCGCGCGTCCGGCCAGCGATCCGCCTGCGCGAACTCGAGCGCGCGGTCCACCACCCGCACCACGGCCGGGTGCATCGACGGCTCGACCCGCGCGAGCGACGCGATCGGGCAGGTCATCCTCAGGAAGAAGAGCTCGTTGACCGTCGGCGCCTCCTGCACGTACCGGTTCGTGAGCAGCGAGAACATCGTCGCGCCGAGCGCCCAGATGTCCGTCCGCGCATCGACGAGGTCCCAGCGCGCGCGCGCCTGCTCGGGCGGCATGTACGCCGGCGTCCCCATCGCGCGCAGCCCCACGAGCGACGTCTGCCCCGAGGGGGCCCGCAGGCGCGCGATGCCGAAATCGAGGAGCTTCACCCCGCGATCGCGCGTCAGGAAGATGTTGTCGGGCTTCAGATCCCGGTGGACCACCCCCTTCTCGTGCGCGGCCGCGAGCACGTCCAGGATCTGACCGCTCAGCGAGAGCACCTCGGCGGGCGGGAGCGGGCCCCTCTGGGCCTTCCATCGCTGGAGGAGCGTCTCCCCCTCGAGCAGATCCATCACCAGGAACGGCGCGCCGTCCTCGGTCACGTCGTCCGCGAGCACCGCGGCGATCCCGGGGTGGTTCACGGTGTTCGCGATCGCCTTCTCGCGGAGGAACCGCGCCCGATCGACCTTGTCCCGCGCCCGCTCGGGGTGCAGCAGCTTGATCGCCACCCGCGACCCAGCGCGGTGCGTCGCCGCGTAGACGGCCGCCATCCCCCCGAGGCCGATCAGCGCATCCAGCCTCCACGCGCCGTTGAGCACCGTTCCCACGCGTGCCTTCGCTCTCTGGACGTGCGTACCATTCTCGAAGTCCATTGCTGGCTCTTTCCATGCCCTCGGGCGACCGACCTTCCAGCGCTCGCGACGCGAGAAGGCGCTCTTCTTCTTTACGTTCCCGGTGTCCCGGTATCGGCGCTGCGGCCGGCTCGGCGCTCCACGATGGCAAGCTGAGGGTGCAACTCGTCAGAACCGCGACCTGCCCCCCGTCCCGCGTCGCCGACGCGGCTGACGCCTGGGGCGGGCGAACTCCAACAGCACGTCATTTCATGGAAAAGTTCAGCAAGACCTGCGCCACGCCGGCCCGCTTCGACCCCCGCGGGGAGATGGGGCGAGCGCATGGGGCGAATTGCCTCCGTGCGGCAGAATGCCCCGACCATCGCGCCGCCGTGCCATTGTCGGCGCACTCCCGACGTTGCCACCGGAACGACAACACGGCGTCAGCTCCGGCTCGGATGAGCCCGGTGCTCTCGTGATCTCCGGTGCGGCGAAAGACGCTTCGCACCTCAGGGTGTACCGATGAGCGACGGGCTCTGTCCTCCGCGCCGCGCCGCCTCGCGCCATCTCGCGCTCAGTGGACGCCCCGCATGCTCGGGTCCCCCAGCTTGAACGCCGACAGCGCCTGCCGGATGAACACCGGCACCGAGACGTAGCCCTCGAGCGCCACGCAGGCGCGGTTCGACGAGCACGTGCACTGGTAGAAATCGCTGTAATCGTCGTCATCGGCGTCGGAGTCGGCCTTGCAGCCGGGCACGCCGTCCCGATCGACCTCGCCGTCCGACGCGATGGCGGCGATGGACGGATCCCACCGCACGATCGGCTGCCGGTTCTCCGGGCTCAGCTTCACCGTGTGCCAGTCCGCGTTGCCGTCGCCGTCGAGGTCCGGCCCCGGCTCCGTGACATAGGCCCTGGCCAGGAGCTCATTTCCGTATTCCAGGACGCGCGCGCCGATGCCCTTCTGCACGACCTTTCCGAAGATCGTCTCTGTCCCGTACGTCTTGGCGACGAACACCTTGCCGGACGGGTGGTGGAGCTCGATCCGGTCCGTGAACCCGGGATCGGTGTCTGCGCCGGTTTCCCAGACGTGCATCATATCAAGCCATTTTTGCTTCTGGTTCTCGGGAAGGTAGAGCAGGGTCCAGGCGATGAGGAATTTCTGCTGCTCCCAGCCGATCTGCGGATCGAGGATGGCGACCTTGTCCGGCGCCCGCGGGTTCCACGGCGCGCTGTCGACCGCGCCGTAGGCGCTGCAAACGGTGCTGCCCTCGCCGGGGAAGCAGCTCTCCGGTCCGCGCTTGCTCCACCACGACGTCCAGCCCAGCGCCCTGGCCGGGTAGCCGCTCGGGTCCTTGATCGGATTGCCGCTCTGGTCCGCCTCGATGCGCACGCCCTTGATGGCGTCGTCGCCCGTGAGGTTGTTGGCCAGCCAGCGGCGGTATCCTTCCGGGAAGACGTCGGCGAGCGAGACCGCCCGGTAGCGCGCGTCGAGGAAGTCGTGGCGCGAGTCGCTGATGAAGTTGTCGACCGACTCGGTCATGAGCATCGCCACCCACGCCTTGTCGTAATAGGAGCCGGCGTTCATCGTGTAGGACGAGTCGAACTCGCCCTTGTCCTCCGCGAGCGCGTTCTCGAGCGGCTTGCCGCCGAGGGCGATGTCGCCGAAGTACCCTGTCGCGCCGTTCGGCACGATCACCAGCGTGTCTCCGGCGCCGCCGAAGACGTCGACCGCCGACCGGAGGACGGTGTCCCCCTTGGGCAGGTAGTGCGCCCCCGGCTCCGGGCGCGCCATCTGGAGCGCGAAGTGATCGAACGCGATCCCGGCCGCGAGGATGTTCTCCTTGAAGAGGTCGCCGGCGGCCTGGGCCCAGAGGGTGTCGAAGTCGTAGCCGCGCTCCAGCGCGAACTCGCGGTAGACGTTCGAGAGCAGCCCGAGGCCCTTCGCGCCGTCGCGCATCTTCGCGTTGTAGCGGTTCAGCGTCCGCTCCGAGGCCACGCGCACGCTGAAGGCCTGCCGGCCGCGCCGGTAGTTGTCGAAGATGTGGTTCACCTCCTGCTGCGTGATGAAGAAGTTGAACAGCTCGTAGGCGTCCGCGCCGTTGTCGTGCCGGTACACGCTCAGGTTGCCGAGGTCCGCCCACCGATCCGTCGCGAAGCCGTACGGAACGCGGGTGCGCCCCGCCGGGTCCACCGCGGGCCCCTTCGCGCCCTTCGCCGTCTTCAGCGAGCGCCACGCCACGTAGTCGACCTTCTGCTGCCGGCACCGCGTGTACTTGCCGTCGATCGGCACGATCTGGCCGTCGAGGACAGGGTGCCAGACGCCGTCCCGCTCGTCGTTCCAGTCCGAGGGCCTGTACGCGCCCGGGTCGACCTCGACGCAGCTGTCCGGCAGGATCAGGTCGTATTTGTTCTGCAGATCGGAATAATGGATGTCGTCGTCGCCGTGCTCCGGCTGGAAGCCGAGGACGCCGCCGAAGTCGTCGACCTTGGCGAGCATGCCCTTGCCGCGCGGGGTGGTCGCCTTGTAGCTCGGGTCCGCGTGCACGGCGACCGCGTCGCCGTAGAACATGCGGGCCGCGGCGAAGTCGTAGGCGCCGAGCCCGATGAGATCCTGCGTGGGCTCGCCGGCGTAATCCATGGTCGACGAGTGCATGAACATCGAGAGCAGGTTCTTCCGCTCGTTCTCGGTCATCGGGTCGAAATAGCGGGGCCCGACGCACGCCTCGCCGTCCTCCGAGAGCGTCTCGCACAGCGTCTTGACCCGCCCGTTGTTCGTGCGGAGCTGCCAGTACTGCGGCCGGTACCCCCAGGCGTCCGACGAGCTCACGAAGTTGTGGCGCAGGCCGACGGAGTGGCCCATCTCGTGGAGCACCACCGCGTAGTGGGCCCGCTGCGCGAGGTACCGCCGCATGGCCTCGGCGCGCCGCGCCTTCTGCCCGGCGTCCCCCTCGCCGAACCGCCCGTGCTGGGCCGCGAACTTCTCCTCGAGGATGTCCGCCAGGTTGGCCGTCGCGAGCGGCGCCGGCGCCTCGTGCATCACGCACGCCCCGCGATCGGCCAGCGCGACCTCCCTCAGGTTCCTGAGGTCGCGCTGCACGCTCGGGTTCGCCCCGCGGAGCGGCGAGGCGAAGCGCATCACCTCGTCCGTGAGCGGCAGCCCCTCGACGCCGGTGAGCTCCTGCATCCGCTTCGTCGTGAGCTCGGCCTCGAGCTCGGTGCCCGCCGCGGCCCGACGGCGCGCCTCGTAGATCGCGCGCGTGCTGTCCGGCGCCGTCGCGTCCGCGGCGATCCCGCGCACCTCCTTCGCGAGCCGCCGCAGGCTCTCGCGCAGGCCCGGGTCGCGCGCGAGCTGGCCGGCGCCCACGGGCGCGTCGCCGTCCACCCCGGCCGCCCGGGTGATCCGCCGGGTGAGCTCCTCCCGCGTGAGCCGCGGCAGCGCGCCGCCCTTCGACGCGCCCTCGCTCGCCTGGGCCCAGTCCCGGACGTGGTCGCCGTCGGTCACGTCCTCGGTCTTGAGCTCTCCCTTGATGTAGCGGGCCGTGTCGATGACGCCCTGGCTCCAGATGTCGTTGACGTGCGTCCAGACATTGATGCTCGCCGCGACCTTCTCGCCCGTGAGCGGGTCTTCCGCGTCGCTGTAGATGCCCCAGGCCGAGGGCGACTGCGGCGCCTCGAAGTTGTTGATCTGGTGATAGCGCAGGTCGCCGATCCGCGCGGTCAGCGCCTCGCCGCACGCCCTCATCAGCGCCTCGTCGCGCCCCGCCTCCTTGCCGCGCTCCTCGCTGCACATCCTGGCCGTCACGCCCGCGGGGAGCCGCGGGCCGCCGCACGCCTCCGGGTCGGCCGCCTCGACCGGGCTGTGACAGACCACGATCATCTCGGGCATCCTCGCGAGCGCCACCACGCCCGGCGCGTACCCGCGCCGCGCCCCGATCTCGTCGGCGACGGCGCCGCAGTCCTGCCCCTCGCGCGCCTCGCCGCGCCGGCACGCGTCGACCTCGCGCGCGAGCGCGACGGCGTCCGCGTTGTCGTCCATCTGCCCGTCGTGGACCGGGAACGCCGCGCGGCAGCCCGCCGCGTCGCCCGTCGTCCGGGCGCACTCGACGTACCTGGCCGTGACGACGGCGCTGCGCAGGGCGACGTCCCACTCGTGGGCTGCCCAGTCGGTGGCGTCGAAATAGTCCGGGTTGCTGTTCGACGTCACGTACCACGGCTGCGGCACGGCATTCCTGCGCTGGTAGGGCAAGGTGCATCGCTGTTTGAAGGTGTCGCACCGCGAGCCCGGCCCCACCTTCACCTCGCCGCCGTCTGCGTCGATCGTCGCCTCGGTGACCGCCTCGCATTCGTCCTCGGTCCCGTTCCCGTCCTCGTCGCGGTGCGGATCCGCGCCGAACGGCGTGGTCTCCGGCGTGAAGCACGGGATCTCGCCCGTCATGCGCTCCGGATCGGCGTAGTAGTGGCTGCGCTCCCACAGGTTGTAGCGGCTGATCATGCGGTGCCATTTGGCGTCGCTCATGCCGTAGTTGCGGGCGTAGCCGAGGCGCTCGCGCACGAAGGGCCCGTAGGCACGGAACCGGTATCCGTCCCACTCGGCCGGCTCGTAGTCCCGGTCGACGACGCGGCGGAACGACTGCCTCAGCGTGATCTCGACCGGGTTACAGGACCCGACCGGCGCCGTGCCGCCCGAGAAATCCGCGTCGAGCATGCAGGCCGGGAAGCGGTCCACGCCCCACCCGAGGTGGCTCAGATCGATGAGCTGGGGCACCGCGAAGGCCTTGTTGGTGACGTCGAAATATCCCTCCTCGGGGTCGAAATGCGGCGCGTCCGGGTGGCCCGGGTCGTTGATCGTGTAGGAGAGCGGCTCGTACTGCACGCCGCCGTAGACGCCGAGGAGCGACAGCGTGTCGAAGTCGTAGGAGTCGACGTTCAGGTTCTTCGACCAGTCGACCCGCATGTACTCCCGCTCGTACCAGGGGCGGTCGGTCGTGTTTTCGACGATGACGTTGCTCTCCTCCCCCGTCGCCGGGTTGTAGTCGCGCCGTATGTCGAAGTGGGACAGGATCTTGTATGCCACGGCCACGACTCCATCGTCCGTGGCGGCGCCGGTCCCTTTCCCGTCGGTGTCGTTCACGCGCTCGTAGGTGAGCCGTCCGATCAGGAGATCTTCCTGGACGACCCACTTGATCCGCGCGACGTCCGCCTGCGCGTACGAGGACGAGAAGAGCCCGTCCTGAGACGCCCCGTACCCCACGTCGACAACGGTGGTCCGCGCCCAGAACTCCGGGTCATCCTCCTTGCTCTGCAGATCGGCGCCGACGAAGAACGATTTCGCCAGCGCGTTCGCCTGGACCTGGTTGAGCTCCGCCCGCTCCTCGGCGCAGCCCGCGGCCAGGCAGACGGCCACCGCGAGCCCTGCATGTCTCACAATCCACCCCATCGCAGAGTCCTCCCCTGACGCGGTCACGAGCGCGCATGCCCGCATGAGAACCTCGGCGTCCCCATGCGATCTCCCGTGAAGACCGTCCCCCGTGCGAACGGCCTATCAGCTCGCCCCCGTGACAGCGGCACATCGCATGCCACCGCCGCAACTCGCTATTTCCCCCGCCAGATCCGCTGCGCTTGCGGTCTCTTGCGTCCTGCCCCCGCTTCACCGGTCGACCGCGCCGCGCCACGAAGCGTTAGCAGACTGACGCCCCACCCCCATTTGCCCAGGTCGTGGCGCCCCCGCGCGCCCCCGTCGACATCGGCAGTCGCCGTGCTCGAGGACCGCTTTACCACACGAGCCACGGTCGGCCCCCGGCAAGCCCTTCTCCCTCCCCTCGCGTTCCGTTCGCTCCGTCCCGAGCTCCGCTCCGCCTGCGACGAGAGGAGCGGCCGCTCCCCCCGGATTGCGGTATCGACCCCCTCACCCCATCGGGAGGAACGCAGTGCCTGAAGCCGAACCTGAAGGAGACGTCCTGCTCTCGAACGCCGACGGCGCCATCCTGGCGCACGGCCCCACCGTGCTCGTCTGCGACTGCCCCGGCGACACCCTCGACCTCGCCGTGCGCCGCGTCGCCGCCTTCGCCCTGACCGCCTCGCTCATCATCGTGGGCATCGTGGCCGCCAGGGCAGCCCCCTTCCCCATCGTCTTCATCGCCGCGACCTGGACCGCGGGAGCCACCGCCGCGCTGCTGTTCGTCCGCCGTCGCCGCCGCTTCCACGGGCGCTTCCGCCTCGACTTCGAGCGCGCCGAGATCGTCCAGGAAGGCCGCGGCTTCCGGCGGATTTTTCCAGTGGAGGCGATCGCCCGCGTCTCGACCCCGCCGGCGCTGGACGTCGAGGTCGACGAGCCGGGCCTCGCGCCGCGGTGGCTGCTCCTCCACCTCTCGACCGGGGAGCAACTGCGCCTCGGCAAGGCGCCCGCCTACGCGCTCGGGCCGGCGCTCGCCTTCCTCAAGCGAGCCGGCGTCGAGGCGTGACGGGCGCTCTTCCGCCCGTCACGTCGCCGGCCTGCACCGCCCCTCAGGGCGAGGGCAGCCTGGGGTAGGGCGGGCCGAAGCTCGTGATGGCCGTCCGGGTGTTCACGAGGACGGGCGTCTTCGTCGTCTCGTCCTCGTAGAGCGGCCTGACGATGCACGTGTTGCTGCCGCACTCGCCCGGGTCGGGGAACACCACGTCGGCGACGAGCCAGAACCGCTCGCCCGAGTCCTCCGGGAGGAACGTGACCGGCTCCTCGGGGTCGTGGAAGCCGGTCGGCCCGAGGTCGGCCCCGAGCTCGCCGTTGCAGAAGATCTTGATCCGCGGGTGCACGTTGAACGACACCTCGCCGCCGAAGTAGTGGACGGCGACCCGCATCCACCCGGACTTGGGCGGAAAATCGACGTTGATGTTCTCCGGCGCGCAGAACGTCGGGTCGTCGGGATCTGTCGTGTCCTGAGCGCAGGAGATGTTGTCGAGGTCGAGCCGCGGGTTATGGCAGCCTCTGCCGTCGCGGCGCCATTCCTCCCCCACCCCGCGGGGCGCGTAGAAGCAGGTGTTGTTCGTCTCCTCCGGATCCAGGTACCAGTTCACCGGATCGGGCGGCGTCGCCATATCGCTGAACCAGGTGATGCCCGGGTCGTCGTCCGCGAGGGTGTCGATCGTGCAGTTGCCGTAGCCGCACGCGACGTTCGAGCCGCCGACCTTCCAGGGCTGCGTGTTGTTCGGCTTGTGGAGGTAGAGATCCAGGTCGACGCTGTACGGCTCGTGCTCCCATTCGAGCTCGACGCGGAGGCCGCGCGCGCCGACGAACAGCGGATAGGCGCAGGTCGCGCTCTTACCGTCCGCCCCCCGTTTCGTGTACGTGACCGTGTACTCGCCCGACTGCAGCGGCTTGAAATCGTCCTTCGGTTCCGTCCCGCCCACCGAGGGGCACGGGTCCACGCCCGCGGGGCAGGTCACCGTCCATTCCTCGGAGCCCTCGACGGCATCCGCGCTGAACGTGCCGGTCCCCTCCTTGAGATCGACGGTGGCGAAGGGCGCCGCCTGGATCGGATGGCAGCCCGCCGCGTCGTTCAGGTGGCAGTTCTGGTCCGCGTGAACGCCGCCGACGCAGGGCCCCCACGTGCCGGTCTCGTCGCAGAGCTGGGTGCCGGGGAAGCACCCGGGGCTCTGCCGGAACGACGGGTCCCCGCGAAAGCAGGAGTGCGCCTGGCCGGCGATGCACGCGCAGGTCTCGTCGATCATGCCGTTGCAGTCGTCGTCCAGCCCGTCGTGGTCGATGCCGAGCTCATCCACGCCGCACAGCTCCACCGGGCCGCAGGCGCTCCCGCACGGGTTGACCGCGACGTCGGGCGTCTCCTCGGGCGCCCCTCCATCGATGATGAGGTTGCCGCCGAAGCCGTCCGAGTCCGAGCCGCCCCCCTCGGGCGCGGCGCCCGCCACGCTCGCGCCGCCCGAGCCGCCGCGGGGCCCTCCCGAGCCGCCCACGCCGGCGCCGCTCCCCTCCGTCACATCGCCGAAATCAAACCGCTGGCCCTCGGCGCTGCAGCCGGCCGCGACGACGGCGCTCGACGCCGCGGCTGCGATCACGACGGGGAGCACGGACAGGACACGAAGACGAAACATGATACCTCCACGTGAGGGGACCCGCCGCAGGGTCGCAGCGGGCTCACCTCCGCTCAGCGCCACGGCGAAGCGATCCATAGCCTAGCAAAGCGGCGACACGCCGCGGCCCCGCGACGCGCGCTTTCGCGCGAGATCGCGCGGCCGGGGATGGCAGAACACCACGCCTCCACCTTCGTCGGGTAAGAGGCAAAACGAATTTACAGGTTCAACAGGGTGCTACGCATAACTCCGTAGCACGGCTGACGGCCGGCGCCGCCGATAACGAACAGCCGCGGGCCCGCGAACCGCGCTCTCCGGAGGCGCGGAGTCAGGCGAATCACCATCAGGCAATTCACTACAGACTCATTCGCGGCGGCGGCTCGGGGGGGCGCCGCGCCCGCGGTCACGCGGGCGGCGCGGCGCGCCCGCGGTCAGGGGCGCGGCGGGTAGGCTGGACCGAAGTTCGCCTCGACGTGGTCCTTCGTGGTGAGCAGCGGCGTCTTCGTGTCTGCGCTCTCGTAGAGAGGCTGGACGACGCAGGTCTGGCGGCCGCACTCGTCGGGCTCGGGGAAGATGACGTCGGCGACGAGCCAGAACAGGTCGCGGAAGTCGCCGGGCGCGAAGGCGACGGGCCGCTCGGGGCTGTAGAAGCCCGTGGGCCCGAGGTCGGCGCCCAGGGCGCTGTTGCAGAAGATCTTGATGCGCGGGTGGATGTCGTGGGGCACCCCGCCGTGACCATAGTAGTGCACGCCGACCCGCATCCACTGGGCCTTCGGGGGGAAGTCCACGTTGATGTTCTCGGGCGCGCAGAAGAATTCGTGGTCGGGGCTGGTCTGGGTGGGGTCGCAGTTCGCGTTGTCGAGGTCGAGCCGCGGGTTGTGGCAGCCCATGCCGTTGTCTCGCCAGAGCTCCCCCATGCCCCGGGGGGCGAAGAAGCAGGTGTTGTTGCTGTCCACCGGATCGAGGAACCAGTTCACCGGATCGGGCGGCGTCGCGCTATCGCTGAACCAGCGGAGGTTCGATGTGGGCGGCGAACCGTCCGGGCCGGACGCGAACTGCTTGATGGTGCAGTTGCGCCAGCCGCAGTCGAACGCAGAGCCCGCAGTGGCCCAGGGCTGCGTGTTGTTCGGCTTGTGCAGGTGCAGGTCGAGATCGACCCGGCCGAAGTCGTGCTCCCACTCCAGCTCGACGCGCAGGCCGCCGGCGCCGACGAACAGCGGGTACTGACAGCGCTGGGTCGCGCCGCTCGCGACGCGCTTCGTGTACGTGACGGTGTACTCGCCCGACTGCAGCGGCTTGAAATCGTCCGCGGGGTCCGCCCCGCTCACGGCGGGGCACGGGTCGATGCCCTCGGGGCACGCCACGGTCCACCGCTCGGAGCCCTCGACCGCATCGTCGCTGAAGATGCCGGTGCCCTCCTTGAGGTCGACGTCGGCGAAGGGCGGCGCCTGGATGGGGTGGCAGGCGACGTAGCTGTTCACGTAACAGGCCTCGTCGGCGTGCACGCCGCCGACGCAGGGGCCCCAGGTGCCCGTCTCGTCGCAGAGCTGGGTGCCTGGGAAGCAACCCTCGCTGTTCCGGAACGACGGGTCGCCGCGGAAGCAGGCGTGCGCCTGGCCGGCGATGCACGCGCAGGTCTCGTCGATCATGCCGTTGCAGTTGTCGTCGAGGCCGAGGTGCGCGCCGGTGCACAGCTCCTCGTCGCCGCACGCGGTCCCGCACGGGTTCACCGTCACGTCGTCCGCCGGCTCCTGCCCGCCGTCGATGTCGAGGAGACCGCCCAGCCCGCCCGGGGCGCCGCCCTCGCCGGCCATGGCGCCCGCCCCGCCGCGGCCGACGTCGCCCCCCTCCCCGGCCCCGTGCTCGCCGCCTCCGCTGGGATTGAAGCCGCCCGTCGCGCTGCAGCTCGCGGCGACGCCGGCGCTGGACGCCGCGACGCCCGCGAAGAGGAGGAGCGAGGAGGAGAAACGCAGTCGACCCATGAGACCTCCATGTCGAGGGACCCTCGATGCGGGGACAGAACGGGCTCACCCCCCGCCCGACACACCCCCGGTGTTCCAGGAGCTCATGCGAGTGTACCAAAATCACCCAGCGACAGCGTTGCTGTAGCGGCGGGAGATCGCGCCTCCCGCGTCGGGGCGCTGCCCTGGATCCGGGCGCGATCGACGGGCCCGCGCCGCTGCGCGTCGCCTCGTGGAGCCAACGACGCGCGGCGCCGAGGGGTGAGGAGCGGCGCGGCAGGACACCGCGTCACGGCGGGCCGGCAGGGCACCAGCGCGCCGGGCCGCGGCGCGAAGGGCGGCATCTGCGCAGGGCCGCCGCGCGCCCCGGAGGCGGGCGCGTCAACCGATGATCGGCAGGTGCCTTCCGCCGCCGGCCTTCACCGGCTGGGGCTGCTCTGCCTGCGGCTGCGCCGCGGGCGGAGAGGCCGTCTCCTCGATGTGCACGCCGGACCGGAAGCGCTGCTCGCCGCCCGCGATCTTGCGGTGCGCGAGCGTGTGCTGCATGAAGTTGAGCGGGAAGAACCCGGCGAGCTGAATCCAGCTCGATTGCCGTGTCAGGGTGAACCTGCGCCATATCGACGTGGGCGAGTAGAATTTCGTCCACGCGGATACCCACCCCTCCCGGAGGCGCTCCCGGGACATCTGCTTGGGCACGAAGTAGGGTGAGCCGGCGTCGTGGTCGCGGCGCAGCCACCAGCGCTCGTCGGTGAGGCGCCCCTCGGCCTTGAGGCGGCGGTAGAGCTGCGTCGCCGGATACGGGGTCAGGATGGCGTACAGCGCCATCGTCAGCTTCATGTCGATGCCGAACTCCACGGTGCGATCGAACACCTCGGGGTCGTCCGTGTCGAAGCCGAAGACGAAGCTCCCCCACACGGAGATGCCGTGATCGTGGAGCATCGCCATCGTCTCCTTGTACTGGGAGGGCCGGTTCTGCCGCTTGCCGGTGAACTTGACCGTCTCGTCGTCGATGCTCTCGAAGCCGATGAAGAGCGCCTTGCACCCGCTCTCGGCCATGAGCTTCACGTTCTCGAGGCGCTTGACCGCGGCGAGCGAGCACTGGCCTATCCAGTGCTTCTTGAGCGGGATCATCCGGGTGAACAGCTCCTTCGAGTACGCCCGGTGGATCATCACGTTGTCGTCCGCGAACATGATGAGCTTGCCGAGCGACCGAAGCTCGCTCAGCACCTCCTCGGTCGGGCGGAACCGCATCGTGGTGCCGTTGGCCGTCGATACGCTGCAGAACTCGCACGGATAGGGGCAGCCGCGCATGGTCTGCACGACCTGGAACGGGATGTATTTCTTCGACGTGAACAGATCGCGCCGCGGGGCGGGCCTGCCCGCGAGGTTCGGCAGCTCGGGGCGGTAGATCGGCTTGAGCTCGCCGCGCTTCGCGTCCGCGAGCAGGGCGGGCCACGCGTCCTCGGCCTCGCCGACAACGACGGCGTCCGCGTGCTGCATCGCCTCCTCCGGACACGCGGTGGGGTGGATGCCCCCGAGGACGACCTTCACGCCGCGCCTGCGGTACGCGGCGGCGATATCGTAGCTCCGGCGCGCGGTCTTGCTGTCGACGCTGATGCCGACGAGGTCGACGTCCTTCACGTCACGCTGGAGATCGAAGGGCTGCACGACGTCATCGGTGTAGATGACCTCGTCCTCCGGGGGCGTGAGCGCCGCGAGCGTGCCGAGCCCCACCCGGGGCAGGTAGGCGGAATCTTCGCTTGCCGTGGCGATGAGCTCGATCTGCATGGCAGATCGTGCTTATCACGGCCCCGCGCCGGCCCCTACTGCCCAGGCGCGCCGCGCGGGGCGCTCCGGCCTCGGACGGCCAGCGCACGTTGCCCCGCGCTCCCGGAGCGGAGCCCGAAGGAGTCCCACGACGCATGAGCTTGCTGTCTGACGCCGCCATCTTCCTCGGCGCAGCCGTCGTCGCCGTGCCGCTCTTCAAGCGGATCGGGCTCGGCGCGGTGCTCGGCTACCTGGTCGCGGGCGGGCTCATCGGGCCGTGGGGGCTGCGGCTCATCACCAACGTCGAGGCGATCCTCCACTTCTCGGAGCTCGGCGTCGTGCTGCTCCTCTTCCTCATCGGCCTGGAGCTCCAGCCGTCCCGGCTGTGGGTGCTGCGCCGCGCCGTGTTCGGCCTCGGCGGCGCGCAGGTCGCGGTCACGGGCGCGCTGATCACGGGGATCGGGGTCGCGCTCGGCCTGCGCGTCGACGCGGCGGCCATCGCCGGCGTCGGGCTCTCGCTCTCGTCCACGGCGTTCGTGCTGCAGATCCTGGCCGAGAAGGGCCAGATGCAGGCGCAGCACGGCCGCTCCGCGTTCGCCATCCTGCTGTTCCAGGACCTCGCCGTCATCCCGCTGCTCGCGGTGCTGCCGCTGCTCGGGTCGGGGGCCGCGGCCAAGGGGGGCGGGGCTCCGGCCGAAGGAGGCTCCCTCGCCTCGTCGCTCACGGCGGTCGCCGTGGTGCTCGCCGTCGTCGCCGGCGGCCGTTACCTCGTGCGGCCCGCCTTCCGGGCCATCGCCGCCGCGCACGCCCACGAGATCTTCACCGCCGCGGCGCTGCTCGTCGTCCTCGGCTCCGCGCTGCTCATGGTCCACGTGGGCCTCTCCATGTCGCTCGGCGCCTTCATGGCGGGCGTGCTGCTCGCCGACTCGGAGTACCGCCACGAGCTCGAGGCGGACATCGAGCCGTTCAAGGGCCTGCTCATGGGGCTCTTCTTCATCGCGGTCGGCATGTCGGCGAACATCGGCCTCCTCGCCGACCGGACGGCGCTCGTCCTCGGGCTCGTCGTCGGCATGATGGCGCTCAAGGCCGCCGTCCTGTTCGGCCTGGGCAGGGCGAGCGGGCACGGCGCGGCCTCCGCGCGCGACCTCGCGCTCGCGCTCCCGCAGGGGGGCGAGTTCGCGTTCGTCCTCTTCGGGCTCGCCGCCGCGCAGGGCATCCTGGACCGGCCCCTCTCCGAGCTCCTGGTCGTGGTGGTCACCCTGTCGATGGCGCTCACGCCGCTGGTCATCGCGGTCGGCGACGCGCTCGTCCGGCGGTGGCAGCGGACCGGCCCGACCCGGGAGTTCGACGCGATCGAGGACAGCGATCCCAGGGTCATCATCGCCGGCTACGGCCGCTTCGGGCAGATCGTCTCCCGCGTCCTCCGCACGAGGAAGATCCCGTTCACCGCGCTCGAGGCGAGCGCGGCCCAGGTCGACTTCGTCCGCCAGTACGGCAACAAGATCTACTACGGCGACGCCTCCCGGCTCGACCTGCTCCGCGCGGCGCGCGCCGACAAGGCGAAGATCTTCGTGCTGGCGATCGACGACGTCGCGTCCTCCGTGAAGACGGCGGAGGTGGTGAAGCGGCACTTCCCGGACCTCGAGATCTACGCGCGCGCCCGGAACCGCCAGCACGCGTACCAGCTCATGGACATCGGCGTGAAGGTGCTGGCGCGGGAGACGTTCCTGTCGTCGCTCGAGGTGGCGGAGCGCGTGCTCGAGGGGCTCGGGATGCGGGCGCCCGACGCCCGCGCGACCGTCGAGCGGTTCAGGGCCCACGACGAGCAGGCGCTCCTCCGCGGGCACGCCGTCCACAACGACGAGGCCAAGCTCATCCAGACCGCGAAGCAGACGGCGCAGGAGCTGGAGAGCCTGTTCGAGACGGACGCGAGCGCGCCGTCCGGCGACGACAAGGCCGCGGCCGTGTGATCAGGCGGAGCGAGGACTAAGTCAGCACTATTTACTAACGCACACGGCGAGAAGTTAGTACTGTTTACGAAGTTCCATGCAGAGGCCGTCGCCGCGAGCGCAGGAGGCGTGGCGGGCGCCGCCGGCGAGGCGCCCGGCCGCGCCGAGCTCCACCGCCCACGCGAGGCCCGCGCCGCGGCCGAGCCCGCCGCGCGGGCGCGGCGCGAGCGCGCGCCGGTCACTCCGGTTCTTGCTTCGCGCCGATGCCGTGGCGGCGGAGGTAAGCCCGCACGTGCGCCCGCTCCATGCCCGCGCGCCGCGCCATCTCGCTCACGTTGCCCTTCGCGTCCTCGGAGAGGGCGGCGAAGTAGTCGCGCTCGAACCGCGCGAGCACGTCGCGCTTCGCCTCCTGGAACTGCCGGCCCTTCAGCGACGCGAACGACCCGTTGAAGCTGCCGCCGCCGCCGCCGCCGGCCGGGTGGATCGACGGCGACGAGTTGCCGTGCACCGGCGTCTCGGTGAGCGCGCCGAGGTGCGCCGCGATGTCGATCTCCTCGCCCTCGGCCGCCAGCGCGAACGCGACGGCGACCGCGTTCCGGAGCTCGCGGACGTTGCCGGGCCAGTCGTGCCGCATCAGCCGCTCGAGCGTGCTGTTCGAGACGCGCTCGTACGCGCTCTCGTCGCCGAGATCCTTCAGCATCCGGCGGACGAGCACCGGGATGTCCTCGACGCGCTGCCGGAGCGCCGGCAGCTCGATCTTGATCTGCGCGACGCGGAAGTAGAGGTCGCTCCGGAAGTTGCCGGCGTTGACCGCCCGCACGAGGTCGCGGCGCGTCGCCGCCAGCACGCGCACGTCGACCTCGCGGTAGCTCGATCCGCCGACGCTCTTGATGCGGCGCTCGGCGAGCGCGCGGAGGAGCTTCGGCTGGACCTCGAGCGGCAGCTCGCCGAGCTCGTCGAGGAAGATCGTCCCGCCGTCCGCCTCGAGGAACGGCGAGAGGCGCTTGTCGACCGCGCCCGTGAACGCGCCGCGCTCGTGGCCGAACAGCGTCGCCTCGGCCAGGGTCGGCGGGATCGAGCCGCAGTCGACGACGACGAACGGCTTCTTCGAGCGGGCGCTCGCGAGGTGCAGCGCCTGGGCGACGAGCTCCTTGCCCGTGCCGGTCTCGCCCGTGATGAGCACCGTGAGGTCGGTCGGCGCCATCTTGGAGAGGCGCTCGAAGATGGCGCGCATCCCGGCGCTGCTCGCCACGAGCGGGCCGAACGACGGGATCGCCGAGACCGTGATGCGCTCGGGGCGCAGCGGCTCGAACTGGATCTCCGTCTCGCCGAGCCGGAGCTTCGTGGTGGTGAGCAGGTAGATGTCGCCGACCCGCACGCCGCCGACGAAGGTGCCGTTCCTGCTGTCGAGATCGCGCACGCGCACGCCCTGCTCGGTGGCGACGAACTCGGCGTGCACCGCGCTCACCTTGGCGTCGTCGAGGACGAGCTGGCAGGCCGCGTTGCGGCCGACGATCACGGGGTCGGTGCCGATCTCGAGCCATCCGCCGCCCCGCGCGGCCGACGACTTCGTCGGGCGGATGCGCCCGCCGCGCACCTCGACCCTGTTCTTCGTGCCTACCGTTGCGTCGAGCAACTCACTGCCTCTCTGTCTTGCGGCGCGAAGGAGGGCCCTCCGGCCGGGGGATCTCTGCGCCCGCCCTGCTCGGCGGCGGCGGCGGTGGCGCGACGCCCGCCCTGCTCGGCGGCGGCGGCGGCGCGACGCCCGCCCTGCTCGGCGGCGGCGGCGGTGGCGCGACGCCCGCCCTGCTCGGCGGCGGCGGCGGCGCGACGCCCGCCCTGCTCGGCGGCGGCGGCGGCGCGACGCCCGCCCTGCTCGGCGGTGGCGGCGGCGCGGCGCCCGCCCTGCTCGGCGGCGGCGGCGTGACGCCCGTCCTGCTCGGCGGCGGCGGCGTGGCGCTCGTCCTGCTCGGCGGCGGCGGCGGCACGCTCGTCCTGCTGAGCGGCGGCGGCGGCGGCGCGCTCGTCCTGCTGAGCGGCGTCGGGGTCGGGCCGCTCGTCCTGCTCGGCGGCGGCGGGGGCGGCGCGCTCTGGCCGGCGTCGGGGAAGCCGCCGTTCTCGGTCATCGTCGGGGGGCCGTCGACGACCGTGGGGTTGTCCTCCAGGAGCGCCTCGGGCAGCTCGGAGGGGAGCCGGCTCCGCTGCGAGCGGCGCACCGCGCGCGTGATGTTCGCCGGCTGGATGGCGCGCCAGCTCGTGAGCGCCTCCTCCGCGGAGCTGAAGCGCCGCTCGCGCCGGCGATCGAGCGCCCGCTCGAGGAAGCGCTCGATGCCCACCGGCCACTTCTCGCCGGTCGCCTCGGCGAGCGACGGCGCCGGGCGGTCGAGCTTCATCGCGACGAGCACCGCGGCCGTCGCGCCCTCGAACGGCAGCCGCCCGGACAGGGCCCGGAAGGCCACCGCGCCGACCGCGTAGAGGTCGGCCCGCTCGTCGGCCCGCGCCGCGCCCCGCACCTGCTCCGGCGCCATGTACGCGAACGAGCCGAGCGTCGCGTCGAAGGCGGTGAGCGTCGGCTCCTCCTTCTCGCGCCGCGTGATCTTGGAGATGCCGAAGTCGAGGATCTTCGCGCGCTCGCGCCGGTCCGGCAGGCCGAGGTGCTCCAGGTAGATGTTGCCCGGCTTGAGGTCGCGGTGGACGACGCCCGCGGCGTGCGCGGCCACGAGCCCCTGGAGCACGTCGTCGATGATCGGCCCCACCTCGCTGAACGGCAGGTACTGCTCGCGCTTCAGCCGGTCCGCCAGCGACTCGCCGTCGAGCTGCTCGAACACGAGGAGGTGCGCGCCGTCGTCCGTCTCGTTGACCTCGAGGAGCTGGCAGACGTACGGGCTCTTGATGGCCGAGGCGATCTTCGCCTCCCGGTCGAAGCGCCGCACGAGGTCCGGCTTCATCGCGGCGCGCGCGAGCAGGACCTTGATGGCCACCGGCTGCATGTCCGATTCCCGTGTCGCGGCCCAGACTTCGCCCATCCCGCCCCGCCCGAGCAGGCGGGTGACACGGTAGCCAGCAACAATGTCGCCCGGGTGGATCGCCACGTAACCTGGATCGGGACCGTACCACCGTCATTCTCAAACGGGTGAGAAAAAAGCGAGAGCGCTGGCAAAAGCCGAGATCTCCGCGGCGCGCATGCGCGCCTTCGCGGGCCGCGCGGAGCGTCGCGGTCGCGCCGTGCCGGGGGCGTGGAGGGAGCTGCAGCGCGCGCAGCGGGGCGCGCGGCCGTGGCCCGCGTCACGACGCGGAATGCCGGGAGGAACTTGGGGGGCCGCGGCACTAGCCCGAGGCGGCATCATTCTGTAGGCTCGCCGCGCCATGCCGCGTACAGCCGAGGACGTCGAAACCTACCTCCTGCAGCTCGATCGCCGGTTCGACAACGACGCCGGTACCTACCTCGTCTCGGGGGGGCCCGACGCGCCGCCGATCGCGATCCGCATCGATCCGCCGATCGTGGCGGTGCGCGTCACGATCGGCCCCGTGCCCGGGGACGACGCCCACCAGACCAAGCTCTTCCGCCGCTTGCTGGAGTACAACGCGACGGATCTGATGCACGCGTCGTACGGGATCGAGGCGGGCACCGTGGTCCTGTCGGCGGCGCTGGAGCTCGAGAACCTCGACATGAACGAGCTCGAGGCGATCTTGAGCGACATCGATCTCGCGCTCGCCCGCCACGTCCCGGTGCTGCACGATCTCGCGCTGAGCTGAGTAGACCCGCCGCGCCTTCGACCCCTGCGCTACCCGAGAGTTGGAGCTGATCTATGGGAATTTTCGCGCGCCTTGCGACCCTCATCAAGTCGAACCTGAACGACCTCATCAGCCGCTCGGAGGACCCCGAGAAGATGCTGAACCAGGTCGTCATCGACATGTCGAACCAGCTGATCGAGGCGAAGAAGCAGGTCGCCGTCTCGATCGCCGACGAGAAGCGGCTGGCCAAGCAGGCCGAGCAGGAGGCCGCCAACGCCGCGGAGTGGGAGCGCAGGGCCATGCTCGCGATCAAGGCCGGGGACGACGCGCTCGCCAAGGAGGCGCTGAACCGCAAGAAGGAGCACGACCAGCTCGCCGCCACCTACAAGGACCAGTGGCAGAAGCAGAAGCAGGCGGTCGACCAGCTCAAGACGGCGCTGCGCCTCCTGAACAACAAGATCGAGGAGGCGAAGCGCAAGAAGAACGTGCTCATCGCCCGGAAGAAGCGGGCCGAGGCGCAGAAGGCGATCCAGGAGACCATGAGCGGTCTCAACAACGCCTCCGCCTTCGAGACGTTCGACCGGATGGCGAACAAGATCGACCAGATCGAGGCCGAGGCCGAGGCCGCGGGGGAGATCGCCGAGCAGTACACGGGCGACACCCTTGCGCACCGCTTCGGGCAGCTCGAGGCGACCGCGGGCGCGGACGACGAGCTGCTCGCGCTGAAGCGGAAGATGGGCGTGCTGCCGCCCGAGCCGCCGCCGGCGCCGGCGCCGCAGCAGGTGCGCGTGGCCGGGACCGGCGGCGCGCCGACCGGCATGCCCCAGGCCGAGCAGGACGAGCTCGCGGCGGCCATCGCGGAGCTCGAGGCCGAAGAACAACGTGAACAAGCCAGGATGAAGCGCTAGAGCACGCCCGCCCATGAGCCAAGCCGCCACGGCGCTCCGCCGGACCGAGTCGACCGCCGCTCCCCCCTCCGCCCCCATCCCCGTGCATGCCGAAGAGGTCGGCGCGTTCCTCGAGCGCGTCGGGGTGAGCTCGTCCGGCGGGCTCACCGAGGCCGAGGCGCAGAAGCGCCTCGCGGAGCACGGGAAGAACCGCCTGCCCGAGTCGAAGAAGAAGAGCGCGCTCGTCCGGATCCTCGAGCAGTTCGCGAACCCGCTCGTGCTGACGCTCCTCGCCGCGGCGACGATCGCCGTGGTCGTGGGCTTCACCGCGGACAAGTCGGAGAGCTTCCTCCACCGGTTCGGCGACGCGATCGCGATCCTGCTGATCGTGATCCTGAACGCGTTCCTCGGGTACTACCAGGAGCGGCGCGCCGAGGCGGCCCTGGAGGCCCTCCAGAAGCTCAGCGCGCCGAACGCGCGCGTGCGCCGCGGCGGCAAGACCGTGGTCATCGCGGCCGAGGACGTCACGCCCGGCGACATCCTCGAGCTCGAGGCGGGCGACGCGATCCCGGCCGACGCGCGGCTCGTGCAGACGATCAGCTTCGCCACCGAGGAGGCGGCGCTGACCGGCGAGAGCGCGGCCGCGGTCAAGGACGCCCTCGCCCCGGTCGCGCAGGACGCGCCGCTCGGGGACCGGGTCACGATGGTCTTCACCGGCACGAGCGTCGTGCGCGGCAAGGGGCGCGCGGTGGTGACCGCGACCGGCGTGCACACCGAGCTCGGCCGCATCGGCGAGATGATCCGCTCGGTCGGCGAGCAGAAGACGCCGCTCGAGGAGCGCCTCGACCGCTTCGGCTCGATCATCCTGCGGGTGTGCCTCGCGCTGTCCGCGGTGCTGCTCGGCTGGGGGTTCATCCGGGGCGGGCGGCCGTGGCACGAGCTGCTGCTCGAGGGCGTGAGCCTCGCGGTGGCCGCCATCCCCGAGGGGCTGCCGGCGATCACGACGATCACGCTCGCGCTCGGGATGCAGCGCATGGCGAAGCGCGGGGCGATCGTGCGCAAGCTGCCCGCGGTCGAGACGCTGGGCGCCGCGACGATCATCGCGTCGGACAAGACGGGCACGCTCACCCAGAACGAGATGACCGTCCGGAACGTCTACGCGGGCGGCCGCCACTTCACCGTGAGCGGCGAGGGGTACAACCCGGCCGGCGCGCTGCGCGACGACACCGGCGCGGAGGTCGTCGATGGGTCGGCGCCGCTCACCTACCTGCTCGCGACGGTGGCGCTCTGCAACAACGCGCAGCTCAACGAGGACCAGGCCACGAGCCGCTGGAACATCGTCGGCGACCCGACCGAGGGGGCGCTGCTGACGCTCGCGGCCAAGGGCGGGCACTCGCGCGAGTCGGTGGCGCCGTCGCACGCGTTCGTGCACGAGCTGCCGTTCGACAGCGATCGCAAGCGGATGACGGTGATCACGCGGGACGAGCGCGGCCGCGAGATCGCGCACGTGAAGGGGAGCGTCGACGTGCTCCTGCCGCTCTGCGTGAAGTTCGCCGCCGACAGCGGCGTGCGGGCGCTGACCGAGGAGGACCGGCAGGCCATCATCGCCGAGGCCGATCGCATGAGCGCGTCCGCGCTGCGCGTGCTCGCGATCTGCCGCCGCGTGCGGGTCAGCCGCGACGAGGCCGACGTCGAGCGCGAGCTCACGTTCCTCGGCCTGGTCGGGATGATGGACCCGCCGCGGCAGGGGGTGAAGGAGGCGGTGGCCGAGTGCCGCCGCGCCGGTATCCGCGCGGTCATGATCACCGGCGACCACCGGCTCACGGCGACGGCGATCGCGAAGGAGATCGGGCTCTGGGACGAGGGCGACGAGGCGCTCAGCGGCGCGGAGCTCGCGGCGATGAGCGACGAGGAGCTCGCGCGGCGGATCATGCACCTGCGCGTCTTCGCCCGGACGACGGCGGAGCAGAAGCTCCGGCTGGTGCGGGCCTTCAAGGCGCACGGCCACATCGTGGCGATGACGGGCGACGGCGTGAACGACGCGCCCGCGCTCCGCGAGGCGCACATCGGCGTGGCGATGGGGCGCGGCGGCACCGACGTGGCGCGGCAGGCGGCCGACCTCGTGCTGGCGGACGACAACTTCGCGACCATCGTCGAGGCGGTGCGCGAGGGGCGCGCCATCTACCGCAACATCCAGAAGTTCATCTTCTTCTTGCTCTCGTCGAACATGGGCCTGCTCGTGGCGGTGTTCGTCGTCTCGTTCTTCGGCAAGTGGCCCCCGCTGACGCCGCTCATGATCCTCTGGATCAACCTCGTGACGAACGGCCTGCCGGCGCTCGCGCTCGGCATCGATCCGCCGGATCCGAAGCTCATGGAGGAGGCGCCGCGCCCGCGCGACGAGGGCCTGCTCGTGCGGCGCGACTACCTGGGCATCCTGTACGTCGGCGCGTTCATGGGGCTCGCGGCCGTGGCGCTCTACGCGACGTCCGAGCAGACCGAGGACGCGCTGCTCCGCACGCGCGCCGTCGCCTTCTCGCTGCTCGCGCTGTCGCCGCTCTTCCACGCCTGGAGCTGCCGGAGCCCGGTGGTCTCGCTCTTCGGGTCGAAGCCGCTCGTGAGCCTGCCGCTCCTCCTGGCGGTCGCGGCGAGCGCGGCGATCCACCTGATCGCGCTGCTCGTGCCCGCGCTGCGCCCGGTCTTCCGCACCTACGAGATGTCGTCGAACGAGTGGATGCTCCTGCTCGTCCTCTCGGCGCTGATCGTGCCGGCCGTCGAGATCGCGAAGTTCGTGTACCGCCGGATCCGCTCCGACGGCGGCCCTGCCCGCCTCGCCACCTCCGCCGAGCCCCGCTGACCCGCCGAGGTGGGCCGGCGTCGCCGGCCCCCTCCTCCGCCGCGCCGGGGTAGGCGCTCCGGCCGCCGTGGGGCGTCGTCCCGGCCCGCCGTCGCGGCCCCGAGCGCGCTCACGCCGGACGATCCGGAAACAAAGTGCTCGTGGTAAGAACAAGCGGGCGCGGAGAGGCGTCCAAACCCGAGCTCATGAGACGCCGAACACCCACCCTCCGTGCGCCGGGGGCTCCTGCCCTCGGTCCCCGCTTCGCCGCGCTCGCGCCGGTCGCGCTGGCCGCGCTGACGACGGCCGCCGCGCCCTCCCCCGCCCTCGCCGCCGGGACGCCGCTCGCGGCGCCGCTGGTCGAGTCGAAGTGGCTCAAGCTCGACGGGGTCCCGAAGGAGTGGCCGGTGGCGCTCACCGCCCTCGGCACCCGGGTGAAGGGCAAGCCGGGCAAGGCCGACCTGTCCGCGCAGGTGGCCATCGCCTACGACGACGCGCGGGTCTACGTGGCGGCCGACGTGACCGACGACGCCCTGCGCGGCGGGGCGGATCACGTGAAGCTCGTCCTCGGCTTCCCGGGCGGCAAGGTCCAGGAGGTCGCGCTGTACCCGGGCGAGCCGGGCAAGACCGCGGGGAGCGCCAAGGTCCCGGGCGGCAAGGCGGTGGCCGGGGCCAGGGTGGTCGAGGCGCCCCGGGGCGGCGGGTACACGCTGGAGGCGAGCATCCCGTGGGCGGCGTTCCCCGAGGCGGCGACGACCCGGGTCGGGCTGCGGGCGGGGCTCTTCGTCCACGACGCCGACGGTGGCGGCGGGGTCGACGCGGTCGTCGGCAGCGCCGCATCGGAGGCGTACGCGTCGCTGTCGCCGCTCGCGACCGAGCCCGAGCTCGCGGTCATCGACGGCCTGCTGAGGAGCAAGGGCATCCGCAGCGCCCCGAAGTACGACCTCGTCGCCGACGTCGCCGGCGACGCGATGCGGGAGCGGGTGACCGTTTACGAGCGGTACCTGGTCGTCCTCGGCCCCGGGTTCCGGAAGGGCGCGCAGTACTACTTCGAGGACCTCGGGGTCGACGCCAGCGAGGGGATGCTCCCGTCGCTCACGGCGCGCGACCTGACGGGCGACGGCCAGGCCGAGCTCATCCTGAGGAAGCGCTCCGGCACCGGCGCGAAATACCGCGAGGTGCTGCACGTGCTCCAGTTCGGCGCCGGCGACACGCCGCGGCCGATCTTCCAGCACGAGGTCGCGATCGCGACCGACAAGGGCTCGGTCGTCAACGAGGTCGACTTCGTGCCCGACGGCGGCAAGATGGCGATCCGCGTGCAGCCGGGCAAGGCGACCCGGTACGACGCGAGCAACTACGGGGAGGGGGTGGAGACGACGTACGACCCGCTGCTTCTGCCGTGGGGGCCGATCAAGTCGCAGCTCTACAAGCTCAACGGCGGCGCGTTCACGAAGGCCAGCGAGGAGCGGCAGGCGGCGGTCGCGGTGGCGCGCGCGGACGGCCCGCGACCGGCGAGGGCCGAGGAGCCGCGGGCCGCGGCGAAGCCCGCGCTCTCGCCGGCCGAGATGCTCGACAAGGTGTACGCGCTGTACCGGCGCGACCGCAGCGCGTCGTCGAGCAAGCCGCGGTTCGATCTGGGCGCCGACGTGGCCGGGGGCCGCGAGCCCGAGCGAGTGCTCCTGCACGACCGCGACATCGTGGTGTTCGGCAAGGGCTTCCGGGGCGGCGCGGGGTACGCGTTCATGACGCTCGCCCAGTTCTCGTCCCCGGCCGACATCCGCTCGGTGAGCGCGCGCGATCTCACCGGCGACGGCAAGGCGGACATCATCGTCCACGGCACCGTCCGCGCGGCCGCGCCCAAGGAGGCGGGCGGCGGGACGGTGGACCGCGACGTGGTGCAGATCTTCCGGATCGAGGGCGAGAGCATCCAGCGCGTCTTCGCGGCCGAGGTCGCGCGCAGCATCGGCGACAAGAAGGTCGCCGGCGAGCTCAGGTTCGTGCGCGTGGGCGACAAGGTGGGGATCGAGCTCGCCCCGGGGCGGGCCACCGAATGGACGGAGCAGACGTATCCGTTCAACCAGGACAAGGGGCCAGTCGGCGGCTTCGAGCCGCTGCTCCTGCCGTGGGGGGGAGCGCAGCCGGTGCGGTACGTCTGGAACGGGTCGACCTTCGCCCGCTAGCGTTGGGCGATCCCGCCTCCGGCGATCGTCGGTCCAGAGCTCGCCGCCCGCCATGGAGTGCTGTCGTCCGAGGACATCCTCATCGGCAGGAAGGCGCCCTGAGGGGCGCTGGCGGCGGTCCGCGCCAACCCCGCCGCCTCGGGGCCGCGCGCGCCCTGGTGTCGACGCGGCGCGCCTGCTCCTCAAAAAGGCGTGACGAAAGATTACCTATCATCGTAATGCGATGAGACAGGGACCATGGGAGGCTCATCGCAGGCTCATGTTCTCTTGTCCTGCGCCGGAGCTATCGAGTACTGGGGCGCCATGGGCTCCACCCGGACCGCCTGGCACGTGCTGCTCACCGCGCTGCTGCGCCAGCGCCGCCCGCGCCACTTCCGGATCCAGAGCGAGGTGCCCCTCTCCGCCGAGCCGCCCCGCGCCGATCACCTCCTGCTGCGCAACGACGCGCCGGGTGATGCCCGCGAGCCGGCCGGCACCTTGCGGAGGCTCTGGCCTCTCTTGCCGAGAGAGACGATCGTCGAGTTCAAGAGCGTCCGGCGCACCTACCGCAGACGCGATCTCGATCGGCTCTGGGGCTACATATCGCTGCACTATGCGGGCGCTGCGAGGCGGCTCGGCCCGCGCGCCGACCTGGCCGGCGTGGTCCTGCTGCCGTCGCGCACCCGCTCGCTCGACGCCGATGCCGCGGCGCTCGGGCTGGGTTGGCTCGACCTCGCCGGCGGCTACTGGCAGCTCCAGGGAGGAGCGTTCGCGCTGTACGTGGTCGAGCTCGCCACGGTGGCCGAGGACGAGGGCGACGATCTGCTACACTTGCTCGG
Organism: Sorangium sp. So ce406; assembly: GCF_051474675.1. Lineage (NCBI taxonomy): Bacteria > Pseudomonadati > Myxococcota > Polyangiales > Polyangiaceae > Sorangium > Sorangium sp. So ce406. The sequence continues at coordinate 8,032,010 of NZ_CP150340.1, forward strand.
TCACGGCGAGGCGCGGACGGCCGAGGCCCGCCGGTGGCTGGCCGAGCAGATCGGTGCAGAGGAGATCGCGATGGCGATGCGCGAGCTGGAAGGCTTTGACGAGGTGATGCGGACGCTGCTGACGAAGCTGCCGATCGAGGCGCTGCTGCCAGGGCTGCCGGTGGAGAAGCTGCTCGCGGCGCTGCCGCCCGAGCAGCTGCTCGCGGCGCTGCCGCCCGAGCAGCTGCTCGCGGCACTGCCGCCCGAGCAGCGGCTCGCCGGGCTGCCGCCCGAGCAGCGGCTCGCCGGGCTGCCGCCCGAGCAGCGGGTCCTCCTCGCGCCGGACGAGGCATTGCGGCTGCCGCGACGATTATCTGCGGTCCCTTCCAGAGGATGTGCAGGCGCAGATCCGCGCCCGGATCGGCCGCCCGCTCTAGCGCGGAGCGGGACAGCGCGGCTCCTCCGCGGCCGTGCGGTCCAGCGTCGCCTCGGGTGTCGGACCGTCGAGGTGCCCTCGGCGGAGATGGCGGCCAGGGCCGCGGGCGGCGCCCTCGAGATCGCGCGTCAAGACACGGACCCGGCGAGGCCGCGCCGTCCGCCGGTCCGCGCTCGGGACGACGAAGCTCGGGCGATGGGCGAGCGCCGGCTGATCCGGCGGGCCATCGCGACGCTCGCCGCCGGTCGAGGCAACGCCGCGCGGCTCCTGCTCGAGCGACACAGGCGCGACTTCCCGCAAGGCACCTACGCAGGAGATCGCGAGGAGCTCCTGCGGCGGCTCCGGGCGGAGGCGCGACGCGATTGATCACGGCGCCCGATTCGTGCCGATCGCGGCGCCCGATTCGTGCCCTCGGGCCGCGATGCGGTCGCCGGGCATTGCCATGCCCGCTCGTACCCTGCCACCATCGGCCCGTTTTGCTCACCCCAAGGAGGAGCCAGTGGCAGACCCCTACATCGATCCTTTCGAGACGAAGATTTACGGCAAGTTCGCGCGCGAGCAGATGGCCGCGGTCCTGATGGGCAAGCTCCCGCCGCTCGACGGCATGGTGGAGTTCGCGCTCGGCAAGCAGCTCTTGGCCGATCAGGCGATGTCCGATGTCCTGGATCGCCAGCCCAAGCCCGCGCCGGAGCTCGACAGCAACGCGGTGCTCGAGGAGGCGCGGGACGTCATCGTGCGGTTCGCCTCGTACCTCGACTCGCTGAAGGGCAGGCCGGTCGATCCCAAGGTGTTCTTCCGCGGCGAGGCGCCGAGCGTGCTGGCGCGCCGGCGGATCACGAAGCTCACGGCCGCGGTCGGGCACATCGCCGACGAGCTCGAGAGGCAGCGCGAGAAGATCCGGGGCGCGGAGCTGTGGCTGGCCGAGCTCAGAGAGGTGCACGAGAAGCTCGGGATCGTCGAGCGGCAGCAGCGCGCCACGCGCGTCGAGCGGCTCGAGCTCGGCCCCGAGGTGTCGACGGCGCGCGAGGCGTGGCTCGCGGTGTACAACGCCAACAAGAGCCTCGTGCGCGGGCTGCTCGCCCACCTCGGCAAGCCCGAGCTCCTGCCGCTGATCTTCGACGACCTGGCCGAGGTGCACCGCGCGAGCGGCGTGAGCGACGCGCTGCCGCCGGGGCAGCCGGCGGCGCCTGCCGCGCCGGCGGCGCCTGCCCAGCCGGCCGCGCCTGCCCAGCCGGCCGCCGCGCCTGCCCAGCCGGCCGCCCCGCCGGACGCGTGAGCCCGCGGCCCGCTGCAAGGCTTGCATCAAGCCTTGCAGCGGGCTGCTCGGCCGCCGCGTCGGCCGTTTCAAGGCTTGAGACCGCCGACCCGACGGGCCAGCGGGGCGGATCAAGCCTCGAGATCGCCAGCTGGGCGGCCGGAAGTGCCGTTTCAAAGCTTGAAATCGCCGGCTGGGCGGCCAGGTCGGCCGCCTCAAGCCTTGAAGCGGGTGACTGCGCGCCAGAGAAGGCGATCCCGGCCCGGGCCGCGGCGGATTCATCCCCCTCGGATCGCCTCCCCGCCTACGCTCCGCGCGTCAGGGGACCGCTGCGCCTGGACACGAAAGGAGCCCCTCTTGGCACCGCATTCCCACGAATCCAAGGTGGACCATCTCCCCGAGACCCCCGCCGTGCCGCGCGCCTACGCCTGGCTGGTCTTTGCCTTGAGCTTCGGCCTGCTGCTGTCCGATTACATGTCGCGGCAGGTCCTGAACGCGGTCTTCCCGTCGCTGAAGCTGGAGTGGGGCCTGTCCGATACCGAGCTCGGTGCCCTGAGCGGCGCCGTGGCGCTGACGGTCGGTCTGCTCGCCATTCCGCTGTCGTTGCTGGCCGATCGCCTGGGCCGCGTCCGGAGCCTGACCCTCATGGCGACGCTGTGGAGCGTGGCGACGCTGGGCTGCGCGCTGTCGGCCGACTTCGGCGAGATGCTCGTCGCCCGTTTTGTCGTCGGCGTCGGGGAAGCCGCGTATGGCAGCGTCGGTATCGCCGTGGTGCTGTCGGTGTTCCCGCGCCACCAGTGGGCCAGCCTGAGCGGCGCCTTCGCGGCCGGCGGCGCCTTCGGCGCCGTGCTGGGCATGGCGCTCGGCGGCCACGTGGCGGCGAGGCTGGGCTGGCGCTGGTCGTTCGGCGTCATGGCCCTGTTCGGCCTCGTCCTCGCTGCGATCTACCGCTTCGCCATCACCGAACAGCGGTTGCGACCAGCGCTGGAGGAGGGCCAGCACGCCGCCGTCGCGCGGCCCCCTGCGCGCCAGCCGATGACGCTCCGCTCCGTGCTGAAGGCGCTGTTTCCGACGCTCTCGATCGTCTGTGTCTATGTGGGCAGCGGTCTGCACCTGTTCGTCATGGGGGCCGTGCTGACCTGGATGCCCAGCTACCTGAACCGTTACTACGGGATGACGGTCGATCGGGCGGGCGCCGCGGCGGCCGTCTTCGTCCTGATCGGCGGCGCCGGCATGATCGCCTGCGGTGTGTTGACCGATCGGCTGAGTCGCGGCCAGCCGGCTCGCCCGTGGCGGATGGCGCTCGCCTACAGCCTGACCTGCTGCACCTTGCTCGGCGTGGCTTTCCGGCTCGAAGCAGGCCCCATGCAGCTCGTGCTCATCGGGGCCGGGACGCTGTTCGCCGGAGGCACGGCCGGCCCGGCCAGCGCCATGGTCGCCAGCATGATCCGGGCGTCGATCCGCGCGACCGCGTTCGCGACGCTGGGGCTGGCCAACAACCTGCTCGGCATGGCCCTGGCGCCGCTCGTGACCGGCGTCCTCGCCGACCGGTTCGGCCTCCTCGGCGCCCTGCAGGTCGCGCCGCTGGTCGCGCTCGCGGCCGCGCTGGCCTTTGCGCTGGGCGGACAGCATGATGGAGCCCGGCGCCACGCGGGCGCGGCGGTGCTGCAATGAGCTCGCACCCGAGCATTCCCCGGAGAGCCGACGACGTGGGCGCGCGGTGGTGTGATTCACAGCGAATCATTGTGAACTACGCTATCGCGCGCCCGGCTGCGGGACGTAGCGTCCGCGGTCACGGCACATGCCCCTCCGAGGCAGGCGGCCGCGGGCCCTGCGATCAACGAACAGAGGGCGGCGTCCCCGCGCGGGCCGCCGCCAAAGAGGACTTGTCCATCATGAGACCCCTGCGCTCCCTCACCAGCGTGCCCGTCCTGTCCCTCGTGGCCCTGGTACTCGCTGCCTGCGCGGCCGACACCACCCCGCCGGACTCGGCGCCGGCGGGTTCACGTTCAGCGACAGCCTGGGCTCCTGGCGGCGCGCGGGGAACCACACGATCTCCGTGCGCATGCTCAACCTCAACTTCGATCTGACCGGCGCCGCGCCCGCGTTCTCCGGGATCGCCGTGGTCGACTACGTCCTTGTGTTCGCTCCGGGCAAGGACACGCTCACGGCGAGCTGCCAGGGCAAGATCTTCGCCACGGGCGTCGACCCGCTCGATCCCGCCGCCACGCCGGTCACGGTGTTCGATTGTGATACCTGAATGGGCATCCCTACCATCGCTCGCCCGCGCCGTAGCTCGTCGCACCGAAGAGAGCCTCCGGCACGCCGCCGCCGTGAGATAAGAGATGGCTTCTCCACGCTCGTTGGAACGGACCTGTCGCGGCCCCGGCGCGAGTACGCGCCGAGGGCGCGCGACCTGGTCCGTGGAAAGGATCGACAACCGTATGCGCAAAAGGCTCCTGCTCGCTCTCTCGCTGCTCCCGCTCGCGGCCCTCGGGCTCGCGCTCCGGCCGGCGCCCACCCTGGCCGGCGGCTTCCCTTCCAGCTGCGCCGGGACCTACCTGATCTCGGAAGCCGGCGGGGCCAGGGATTTCTGGACGTTCGCGGCCGACGGGTCCTTCTTCGGGACCACCTCGACGCAGCCTCTCTACAATTTCTCCAACCAGCAGGGGAGCTGGGAGAAGGTCGGGAACGACGGCGCTCGAGGCGCGCTGTTCGCGTTCGTGTACGACGAGGACAATACCCTGTTGACGACGGCCCGGATCGACATCGTCCTCGACACGGTCGGTCAGGGCTGCGACGAGATCGCCGGCTCCCTCGTCGTGCGCACCTTCGAGGACGGGGAAGATCCGCTCGACCCTTCGAGCGACACCGGCGATCCCATCGCCTCCGACACCTTCACCGGCCGGCGCGCGAAGGCGAGCCCCTGACGGCCCCCGCGCGGGCGGTGCCCAGGAAGTGAGCCCCTCCCTTCTCCCCTCACCTCACAGACAGCCTGCTACGTGCCCGCGGGAGGGGGGAGATCGGGAGTCGCTCCGTCGAGCTTCGGGGAGCGCTGCGTGCCAGTCCGACCGGTCTCGTCCGTGGACTTCCCGGACGACACGCAGCGCGAGGGCGAAAAGGCAGGTCAGAGTCCGTTGGGGATCACGGTGAGGGTGCCGGATTCCCTGTTGGTCAGGACGAGATCGTCATACCCGTCGCCATCCAGGTCCGCGACGGCGATGGCGTTGGGGCCGGGCGAGGTGCCGGTCGGGACGACCGGGCCCGAGGCGAAGGTCCCGTTGCCGTTGCCGGTCATCGGGCGGACGCCGCCCGAGGAGGTGGTGACCAGGATGTAGGCGTCGAGCTTGCCGTCGCCGTTGAAGTCGCTGGCCACGACCCCCAGCGCCGAGTTGGCGATCGCGCTGGACCCGGCGGCGGACTGAAGGCCGATCGCGACCGTGCCGTCGCCGTTCCCTTTGAAGAAGAAGAGGTACCGGCCGGCCGCGCCGTTCGAGAGGATGTCGAGCGTGCCATCGCCGTCGGCGTCGCCGAAGGCGATGCCCGCCGTCTGGCCGTTGACGGCGTTGGTGTAGGCGACCGGCGCGGCGAACGAGCCGTTGCCCTGGTTGATGAGGATCGAGAGACGCGCGGAAGCGGGGCTCGTCACCACGAGATCGGAGAAGCCGTCGCCGTTCAGATCGCGGCAGGCGATGCTCGACTGCACGCCGCCGGTGCTCGCGATGGAGATGAGGGTGGGCGCGCCGAAGCTGCCCCCGGCGGTGCCCATGATCACGCTGACCTGGTTCAGGGCCACGCTGGTGGTGGCGATGTCAGCCGCCCCATCGTTGTCGAAGTCCCCGGCGCAGAGGTGGATGGAGCCCGGGGTGCCGGTGGTGAAGCTCGTCGGCGTGTCGAAGGTTCCGGGCGCGCTCGGGCCCCGATTTCTGTAGACGCTGATGCTCCCGTCGCTGGTGGGCAGGTCGGTCTGGCCGTCGACGGTGACGGCGTCGAGCCATCCGTCGCCGTCCACGTCCACCGCCACGACCGCGTTGCTGGAGAGCGGGGCGCCCGTTGTGTAGAGCTCCGGCTGGACGGTCGCGTCGCCGTTGCCGTGAAACACGGAGAGCGACCCGGATGGGGTCGTCGACGAACCGGATTCGGCGTTGGCCAACAGGATGTCGAGCTTGCCGTCGCCGTTCACATCGGCGACCGCCGGGGCCAGCGGGCCGTGGGGAACGGAGGAATCGATCGGCGTGCCGGGGACCTGACCGGAGGGCGGATCCTGGCAGCCGCCGTTCGAGCAGATTTGCCCCGCCGCGCACGCGAGGTTGCAGGTGTTGCAGTGGGAGGCGTCGCTCTGGAGGTTCACCTCGCAGCCGTCGGACGTGAGCCCGTTGCAGTCCGCGAGGCTGCCTTCGCACGCCTCGCAATTGGTCCCCTCGTAGGTGGGCAAGCACGCGCAGGTGTAGCTGTCGATGCCGTCGGTGCAGGCCCCGCCGTTCTGGCACGGGCTTCCGGCGCACTCGTCGATGTCGGTCTCGCAGTTGGTGCCGGTGTAGCCGGGCAGGCACGCGCAGGTGTGGCTGTTGATGCCGTCGGCGCAGGCCCCGCCGTTCTGGCACGGGCTTCCGGCGCACTCGTTCACATCGGTACACGTCACACCGTCCCCCTCGTACCCCGCGTTGCAAGCGCAGGTGAAGGAGCCCGGCGTATCGGTGCACGTAGCGTTCGTGTCGCAGTCGTCGGTACCCAGGGCGCACTCGTCGACATCGGTACACGTCACACCGTCGCCCTCGTACCCCGCGTTGCAAGCGCAGGTGAAGGCGCCCGGCGTGTTGGTGCACGCCGCGTTCGCGTCGCAGTTGTCGGTGCCCAGGGCGCACTCGTTCACATCAGTGCACGTGCCGCTCTGGCAGGCGTGCTCGTCGTCATCGCCGTCGGCCACGGAGGGGCCAGCGCTGGTGCAGCTCACGAACAGCAGGCTGGAGAATGCCAGGATCGCCAGACAGCTGAAAAGAGAGCTCTTGCGATGGCTCATGGGTCGTCCTCTGCTTTCTTGTTGAAGCCGGGGGGTGCCGCGCGATGTCGAGCCTGCGCTGGTTGGAGAAATGTCAGGTCGTCCAAGCCCCCGGGTCCAGGCGCGCTCCGCTGCTACTGCTGCTGCTGCGTGAATGCCTCAGCTGCAGAGCGCGCCCCTCATCGTGCGGAACGACTGCGTACGATCCGCCGTCGATGGAGAACTTTCAGCTCACGCAGGATGCTTCAACCAGGCGAGCCACGTAAATGAAAAAGGGCGAGAAGTGGGGTCAGAGACCGTTGGGGATCACGGTGAGGGCGCCGGATCCCCAGTTGGTCAGGATGAGATCGTCGTACCCATCGGCATCGAGGTCCGCGGCGGCGATGGCGTTGGCGCCGGGCGAGGTGCCGGTCGGGACGACCGGGCCCGAGACGAAGGTCCCGTTGCCGTTGCCGGTCATCGGGCGGACGCCGCCCGAGGAGGAGGTGACCAGGATGTAGGCGTCGAGCTTGCCGTCGCCGTTGAAGTCGCTGGCGACGACCCCCAGCGCCGAGTTGGCGCTCGCGGTGGGCGAGGCGGTGGACGCGACGCCGCTCGCGACCGTGCCGTTGCCGTTCCCTTTGAAGAAGAAGAGGAACCGGCCGGCCGCGCCGTTCGAGAGGATGTCGAGCTTGCCGTCGCCGTCGGCGTCGCCAAAGGCGATGCCCGCCGTCTGGCCACTGGCGGAGTTGGTGTAGGCGACCGGCGCGGCGAACGTGCCGTTGCCCTGGTTGATGAGGATCGACAGGCGTGCGGTGCCGGGGCTCGTCACCACAGGAGGGATGACCCATGCTCCGCAACCGGAAGATCAACACGCTGCGAATCGCCCAGCTCACCGCCGCCACCCTCATGGCCTCCGCAGCCGCGGTGTGCTTCACCCTCGCCGCGCCCGCGCGCGCAGCGGTCATCGACGTTCAATGCCTGGGATCCTTCGACCGATCCTTCAGCCCGGCGGTCACCGTCACCCCGCAGACTGTCACGGTGACCGAAGCCTTCGACTACGACACCTGCGCGATCGGCCCCAGCGCCACCGGCGCCGCCTCCCTCTCGCTGTCCCTCGGCTGCGTGCCCGTCACCGCGGGACCACCGGAGACCGAGACGGTCACCTGGAACGACGCCACCGGCGGCACCAGCACCATCGGCTGGTCAGCCCCCACCGTCGTCGGCCAGACCGCCATCTTCTCCGGGACGGTCACCGCCGGTCGCCACGCCGGAGACTCTGCCACCAAGGTCACATCCGGGATCAGCTATCTCGGCAGCGTCGTCGGGTGCCTGCTCGGCACGCCCGTCAGCAACACCACGGGCCTGGTCGACAGCCTCGTGCTCACCCAGTGATCGCACGGAGGAAGGAACTCCGAACACGTCGGAGACGTCACGCGCCAACCGCGGAACCTGCCCTGGGTTGAAAGAGCATGTTTCTCTGCGGTTCGCCGTGCGCCGCACCTTCGCGAGCGCGTCCGCGCCGCGGCCTCAGATGACGCGGTCCAAAAGCGGCTCGCCCCGCTCGAACCGCCGCAGGTTCGCCAGAAAATGCTCCACCTGCGCCAACGGCTCCTCGCGCCGCCCGCCGGCCGTGTGCGGGGTGACGTAGCAGCCCGGCGCGCGCCACAGCGGGTGTTCCGGCGGCAGCGGCTCGGGGTCCGTCACGTCGAGGTACGCGCCCCCGAGCCGGCGCGCCTCCAGCGCCTCGAGCAGCGCCGCCTGGTCGACGGTGGCGCCCCGGCCGACGTTGAAGAACCACGCGTCCGGGCGCATCCGCGCGAGCAGCGCGCGCGAGACGAGGCCGCGCGTGCCCGCGGCCGCAGGCAGGCTCGAGACCACGTGGTCCGCCCACGCGAACGCGTCGCCGAGCGCCTCCGGGGCGACGACGCGGCCGGGCTCGTCGCCGCGGGGGCGGGCGCGCAGGATGCAGAGCTCCACCTCGAACGGGGCGAGCAGCTCGGCGAGCCGGCGGCCGATGGCGCCGAAGCCGAGGAGGAGCACCCGCCGGCCGCGGAGCAGCGCGCTCCGCGACCGCACCGGCGCGTCGGGCCAGCCGCGCGCGCCGAGCTGGTTCTCCAGGCACTCGGGTAGACGCCGCGACGCTGCCAGCAGGAACGCCAGGGCGTGCTCCGCGCAGGGGTCGGCGTAGACGGCGCTGCTCGTCGTGAGGGCGGCGCCGCGGGCGGCGAGCGCGGCGCGCACGGCCTCCACGTCATAACGGGTGTAGCCCGCGGTGCTGAGGTGCACCCAGCGCAGGCGCGGGGCCGCGCACACGTCGTCCGGGTGCGGCTGGCCGAAGACCACGTCGGCGCCCCGCACCACCGGATCCCGCCCGACCACGGCGAGGTTCTCCGCGGAGCGCGCGCCGGGCAGCGCGAGCTCGTGCGGCGCGACGCCCGCGGCGAGGAGGCGCTCGGCCTCCTCAGGGAACGTCATCGTGCATGCGACGACCATCCGGCCCATCGACGCCCCGCTCGTCCGTGCATCGCTCCTCTGTGCATCGCTCATCCGTGCACCGCCCGCCCGAAATCGCGCATCCACGCCTCCTCGTCCGCGGTGAGCGGCCCCTTCGCGAGCGCGTCGAGGTTCGCCTCCACCTCGGCGCGGCTCTTCGGCCCCGTGAGCGCGAGATCCACGTGCGGATTCGAGAGCTGGAATCGATAGCAGTCGCCCGCCGTCATCGCCGGTCCGTCCCAGCCCTTCGGCTTCTTCAGGAGGCGCCGCCACGCCGTCGCCGTGTAGGCGAGGACGCTCGGCTTGCCGCCCTGCACGTGCGGAAAGATGTCCCGCTCCGCCCCGGGGTGCGCCGCGTTGTAGCGGATCATGAGCAGGTCGAGCGGCGAGGACGCCGCGAGGCCGCCCGCCCGCGCGCGGTCGTGGATGCTCACGCCGAGCGCGCGCACCTTGCCGCTCTCGCGCAGGTGGACCAGCTCGCGCTCCGTCGCGCTCGTCCACGCGGAGCCGACGCCGAGCCAGCCGAGCAGGTACACGTCGAGGTGATCGGTCCCGAGCTCCTTCAGGAGCTTCTCCGCCCCCCTGCGCACGCCCCAGCCGAACCAGCCGGCCTGCGCGAAGCCGACCACCGCCACGCGATCGCGGCGCTGCTTCAGCGCCTCGCGCAGCGGGTTGCCGAGCCCGCCGGCCCGCATCGTCCAGAGGAAGAGGTTGACGCCGCGATCCATCGCCGCGCGCACGCCGTCCTCGTCGATGCCGTAGTTCGCCGCGAGGCCCATCCGGAAGACGCGTTTGCCGCGGAGCGCGGTCGGCGCGCGGTGGAGCCAGTCGTCCATGCGCCGGATCCTACCACCTCGGTCGATGTCATCGTACTCGCGGTAGAGCGCGCCGGGAGAGCACATCGAGCGACGCGCGGCGCCCGCGCAGGAGCCGCGCCCACCGCCCAGGAGCGCCGCGCCCGCCGCGCAGGATCGCGACGCCGGCGCGCTCGCCGGCCGGCGGGCGCGCCGCACATTCGCCGCCCACGGCCGCCCCGACCTGTGCGAGACTCCCCGGCGACCGATGGGCCAGGACGCCTCTCCCCGGTGCGCCGGCTGCAGCGCTCCGCTCCCGGAGAACGCCCGCTTTTGCCCCTCGTGCGGCCAGCTCGTCACCGACCCTGGCCCCGGCTACGCGCCGACGGCGTTCCCCGCGACGCAGCTCGGCGCCGGGGGGCAGCCGCCGCCCTCGCTGCCGCTGCCGCCCGTGCGGCTCTTGCCCGGCACGGAGATCAGCGTCTACCGCATCGAGTCGACGCTGGGCGAGGGCGGCATGGGCGTCGTCTACCGCGCCCACGACCGCGCGCGCGAGCGCGTCGTGGCCGTCAAATGCCTGCACTCGAACCTCTGCGGCAACCCGGAGATCCGGCGGCGGTTCGCGCGGGAAGCCCGGGTGCTCCGCTCCTGGAGCCACGAGCACGTCGTCTCCGTCTACGACTTCGTCGAGCGCGATCACCTGCTCGCGATCGTCATGGAGTACGTCGAGGGGTCGACGCTGGTGCGGCACCTCGAGCGGTGGCGCGGGCGCATCCCGTTCCAGGAGATCCGCGCCCTGTTCGGCGGGGTCCTCGACGCCATGGATGAGGGGCACCGGATGGGCATCATCCACCGCGATCTCAAGCCCGACAACATCCTCGTCACGACCGGCAAGGACGGGCTGATGCCCAAGATCGTCGACTTCGGCATCGCCAAGATCCTCGAGGGGACGACCTACACCCTGAGCGGCGCGTTCCTCGGGACGTGCTGTTACATGTCGCCCGAGCAGGTGAAGAGCCCTCACGCCGCGGACCCGCGCTCGGACATCTACTCTCTCGGCGTGACGCTCTACAAGCTGTCGACGGGGCAGGTGCCGTTCGACAGCCCCAACCACTTCGCGGTGATGATGGCCCACGTCGCCGATCCGCCGGCGCCCCCCTCGTCGCTCCGCCCCGACATCCCCCCTGCCCTCGACCGGCTCATCCTGGACGCGCTCGCGAAGGATCCGGCCGGGAGGCCGGCCTCGTGCGCGGAGTTCCGGGCGCGGCTCGACGAGGCGCTCGCGGCGTTCTCGCCCTCCCCGGCGCGGCCCACGTCCGACGCGCGCGAGCTCGCGCCGACGGTCCGCGAGAAGACCGGCGAGCAGATGATCCTCGTCCCCGGCGGGCCGTTCCTGAGCGGGCAGCAGCGCAGGAGGGTCCATGTCGACGCCTTCTACATGGATCGCACGCCGGTCACGAACCGGCAGTTCAAGGCGTTCGTCGACGTGACCGGGTATCGCCCCGACGACGCCGACGCGAGCCGGTTCCTCTCCCATTTCAGGCGGGGCGAGATCCCCGCGGGCCTCGAGGACCACCCGGTGGTGTACGTGTCGTGGGACGACGCGCGGGCCTACGCCAACTGGGCCGGCAAGCGCCTGCCGACCGAGGCCGAGTGGGAGAAGGCCGCGCGCGGCACCGACGGACGCAAGTACCCCTGGGGGCGCGCCGAGCCGGGGCTGACGCGCGCGAACCACGACAACCGCGAGGGCGGGACGGTGCCTGTCGGCTCGCTGCCGGCGGGCGCGTCGCCCTACGGCATCCTGGACCTCGCCGGGAACGTCTGGGAGTGGTGCGAGGACTACGACGATCCGCACTTCTACGCGGACGGTCCGACCCACAACCCGCGCAACACCCGGCCTCCGGACCGGCCGCTGCTCGTGATGCGCGGCGGCTCATGGATGTACGGCGCGCAGTCGCTCCGCACCTGGGCGCGCACGAGCTTCGAGGCGCACTACCGCTTCGCCGACGGCGGCTTCCGCTGCGTGCGCACGGCGTCGTCGAGCTGACCGGCGCCGGCGGCGCGGCGCCCGCGGCTCACGAACGCCTGGCCAACCCGGGGCGGCGCGGATAGAACGGCCGGCGCAGATGAAGAAGGCCACGGCGAGCGGCGGCGTCCGCGTGCGGCTGAACGGCATCCGGCGCGTCTTCCCCGTGCTCGACGACGCGGGCCGCGCGCAGGGCGGCGGCGCCGCCGGCGGCGTCGTCGCGCTCGACGGCATCGACCTCGACATCGCGCCGGGCGCGTTCGTCGCGCTGCTCGGGCCGTCCGGGTGCGGCAAATCGACGTTGCTGCGCCTCGTCGCCGGGCTGGATCGCGCCGACGCCGGCGCCGCGGTCGTCGAGGCCGAGGAGGGGCCGGGCGGCGCGGGCGAGCGCGCGCGCGCGCGCGCGCCGATTGCGTACGTGTTCCAGGACGCGCACCTCCTGCCCTGGCGGAGCGTCCTCGAGAACGCCGCCTTGCCGCTCGAGCTCGCCGGAGCGCCGCTCGAGGAGCGCCACGCCGCGGCGCGGGCCGCGCTCCTCCAGGTCGGCCTCGACGACGCGGGCGGGCGCTATCCGGCCGAGCTCTCCGGCGGCATGCGCATGCGCGTGTCGCTCGCCCGCGCGATGATCACGCGCCCGCGGCTGCTCCTGCTCGACGAGCCGTTCGCCGCGCTCGACGAGCTCACCCGGAGCCGGCTCGACGATCAGCTCCGCGCCCTGTGGGCCGAGCTCGGCATGACCGTGCTCTTCGTGACCCACTCGATCACCGAGGCCGCCTACCTCGCCGAGCGCGCCGTCGTGCTGTCCCCGCGGCCGGCGCGCATCGTCGCCGACCGCACGCTGGCGCTGCCGGACGAGCGAACCGCCGCGCTGCGCACCGAGCCGGCGTTCGCGCGCGAGGTGCGCGCGCTGCAGGAGGCGCTGGAGAGCGGCGGGGCGTGAGGCGCGGAGGGGGAGGCGCGGAGGGGGAGGCGCGGAGGGGGAGGCGCAGCAGGGAGCCTCCCGGTAGACCTCCTCCTCGCCCCTGGATCGCCGTGGCCGCGGGATTCCTCACCTGCGCTAGACTCCCGGCGTGTCTACCATGGCCAACGCGATCCGGATTCACACGCAGGTCACCTCCGAGACCCTCCACATCCCGGAGCTCTCCGCCCTCGTGGGCAAGAACGTCGAGGTGATCATCCTCGAGGAGGAGTCGGCCCCGCGTGGGCCCACACCGCCGGCGCGCAAGCTCGGGGCGCTCCGAGGACTGTTCGAGGTCCCCGACGACTTCGACGCCCCCTTGCCCGAGGACATGCTACGCGCCTTCGAGGGAGACGGGGAGACGTGAAGCTGCTCCTCGACACTCACGTGTGGCTCTGGGCAGTGCTCACGCCTGAGCGCCTCGCAGCGGCGGCGCGTCAAGCTGTGGAGGATCCCCACAACATCATCCTGATCTCCGCTGCCAGCGCCTGGGAGATCTCGGTCAAGCACGCGATCGGGAAGCTTCCACTGCCCGAGAGCCCCGAGTTGCTCGTCCCGCGGGCGATCGCCGCGCTCGGTGCGTTCGAGCTTCCGATGACCGCCCGCCACGCGATCTCGTCCGCGGCGTTGCCGTACCATCACCGAGATCCGTTCGATCGTCTCCTGGTGGCACAGGCGCTGTGCGAGGGCGCGGCGCTCGTCACGGTGGACGAGCTCCTCACCCGCTACGGCGCCACATTGCTCTGGGCCGGGTCGTGATGGAGCCGCGAATCCATCGCAGGCAGATCGAGCCGTCGTTGCCGCGCGCCCGCTGAGCCCGTCCCCTGCCCGCCGCGCCCGTCCCGCGCAGCCCCCCCACCCCCGCGCCGCTGACCTCCGCCGCGCGCGACGCCCATCGTGCGCAGAGCTCCCACTCCGCGCACGAAGCCGCGCGCGAACGCGCTTCCATGGCGACAGCGCGCCCGTACAATCGCCTCATGCCCATGCGCCCCCGGCGGTTGCTTCCCCTCGCGCTTCCTTCGTTGCTGCTCGCTGCAGCGGCCTGCAGCAACCCGGAGATCGTGACGCCCCCAGGCGAGGGCGGCGGCGGCGGGGGCGGCGGCAGCACCAGCGAGAGCACCGGGGTGTTCGTCGGCACGACGGTCGGCTCGGGCGGCGCGGGCGGCGAGAACGGCTGTGAGGGCGTCGACTGCCGGCCGGACCAGCGCTGTGAGCTGCAGGACGGACAGGCCACCTGCGTCGACAACACCTGCGACGACCTCTCGTGCGGCCCCACCGAGGAGTGCCAGACGACCGCAGAAGGGGGCGCCATCTGCGTCGATATCGGCTGCCGCAGCGATCTCCAGTGTCCCACCGACAGGTATTGCAACGGCACCATCTGCGTCGCCGACGCCTGCACCGCCGGCGAGCGCACCTGCGACGGCGACAGCCTCCTCCAGTGCCTGTCGAACGGCAGCGCCACGCGCGAGCTCTTCACGTGCGGCGGAGAGGCCTACTACGAGAGCACGTGCACCGACGACGGCATGGGCAGCGCCAACTGCCCCTGCGAGGACGACTGGGACTGCCCCACCTACGCCTCGTGCGAGGTCGGCTCCTGCACCGGCACCGGCGACGCGCCCACGTGCCTGCTGGAACCGGAGCCGTTCGCGAACGTCCTGCCGCAGATGGAGATCCGGTGGGGCGGGCAGAACCGCGCCAATTCGAGCGCCGTCGACAGCCCGTTCCCGACCTCGGCGCAGAACGTCATGACGCCGCTCGTCGCCAACCTCGACGACGACAACGGCGACGGGCGCATCAACGAGCTCGACTTCCCCGAGATCATCTTCACGACCTTCTGCGGCTCGACGTACGGCAACAGCGGCGTCCTCCGCGCGATCCACGGCGGCGGCCCCGACAAGGGGCGCAACTACTTCGCGGTGCTCGGCGCGCAGCTCTGGAAGGAGGGCGACCCCCTCGACGTGGCCTACCGCTGCGGCGACGCGACGCTCCTGCCGACCGCCTCGCTGGCCGTCGGCGATCTCGACAACGACGGCGCGCCGGAGATCGTCGCGATCACCGAGACCTCCGGGCTCCAGATCTTCAGCAACACGGGCGAGACCCGGCTCCTCGCGAACAACCTCTGGACCGGGTACAACGAGCCGGCGCCGTCGATCGCCAACATCGACGGCGAGGGGCTGCCGGAGATCGTTGTCGGGGCGAACGTGTTCACGCTCCACGTCGACGCAGAGACCCGCGTGCTCTCGATCGTCGACCAGTTCAAGGGCAAGCTGACGCAGGGAATCCAGGGGAATCCCAATAACCCGGCGAACCGGCTCGGCCCCATCACGTGCATCGCGAACCTCAGGGACGACCACCGGCTGGAGATCGTCGCGGGCAGCACCGCGTACGCCCTCCCCCGCCCGCCCTCTGGCGTGACGAGGAGGGCCGAGTGCGCGCCCCCCTACGACGACCCGGAGGCGACGGCGTTCTGCAACGGGGAGCTCCTCGTGGCCTGGGACGGGCAGGCCGTCAACCTGACCGGCCCGACGCCGATCCCGGACGCCCGACGCGACGGGTTCTGCGCGGTGGCCGACGTCCTCGGGGGCAACAAGGCCGCCCCGCCCGGCCCGAACAACCCGCTCGACGAGGAGCCGGAGGTGATCCTGTTCAACGACGGGTACTTCTACGTGCTCGACGGGCAGGACGGCACGATCCTGCGCCACACGGTGATGGGCCTGGGCGCCACGCGCGACGGCGGTGCGCCGAACGTGGACGACTTCGACGGCGACGGCTTCCCCGAGATCGGCACGGCGTTCGGCCTGCGCTACGTGATGCTCGACCTCCAGGAGCCCACCGCGGAGTGCCCCGCGTGGCCTAACCCGATCAACGACGCCGGCACGGGGTTGCCCAACCCCCCGCGCACGCCGAACGGGCAGCCGTGCGAGACCGACGAGGACTGCGGCGCCCCGGGCGCCGTGACGTGCAACCAGCAGGCGCGCACCTGCGTCTGCTACCACAACGGCTGGCAGCGCGAGACCGAGGACGACTCCAGCCGCGCCACCGGATCGAGCGTGTTCGACTTCAACGGCGACGGGGCCGCCGAGGTCATCTACAACGACGAGTGCTACTTCCGCATCTATGACGGCGTGACCGCCGGCGTCCTGTTCAAGGAGCACTCCCCGAGCCGCACCCGGTCCGAGTACCCGATCGTCGCCGACGTCGACAACGACGGCAACGCGGAGATCGTGTTCGCCACCTCGAACGAGTCCACCAACTGCTCGGCGGGCGTCGACTACAACAACGGCCTCGAGGTCTGGGGCGCGCAGAACGACCTCTGGGTCTCCGCCCGCCGCATCTGGAACCAGCACAGCTACCACGTGACGAACGTGCTCGAGAGCGGCGGCATCCCCGTGCGCGAGCCCGAGAGCTGGAAGACGTACGGCGGCCGCGCCTACAACACCTACCGCTCGAACCCGCGGTCGTACGGGATCGCGCCGGACCTCTCGCTCAGCGGCATCCAGGTCTCGTCGCCCGACGCCGCCTGCGGCGAGCTCACCGAGAACGTCGACATCACCGTGCGCGTCGACAACCTCGGCGACCTCCGCGTGGGCCCCGGCGTCGTCATCGGCTTCTACGGCGAGTGGGACTCCCCGGCCGTCGCCGAGCCGCTCTACGACGCGGAGCTCGCCCCGCTCCAGGCGGTCCTCCAGACCAGCATCGAGCCGCACAGCTCGCTGCTCCTCACGGTGAGCTACAGCGCCACGAACAACCCGCAGGGGACGCTCCCCGCCCGCGTGCGCGCGGTCGTCGACGAGAGCGGCATCGAGCGCGAGTGCGAGGAGGGCAACAACGAGCTCACGCTGCCGCTCGACGCCGGCAGCGCGCTGCCCGATCTCCAGATCGAGATCGGCCGGGTGACCGACGCGAAGTGCCAGATGCAGCAGGTCGACGTCCCGACGAAGATCCTCAACGCGGGCTCCGCGCCGGCCAGCGACGTGCGCGTCCGCTACTACGCCGGCGACCCGGGCCAGGGCGGGACGGCGCTCCACGAGGAGGTCGTCGCGGGGCCGATCGCGCCGGGAGAGAGCGTGGACCTCACCCCCACCATCGGCGAGTTCCCGTGGAACCTCTCGATCCTGATCTACGGCGTCGTCGACCCGGACGGCGCGATCGACGAGTGCAACGACGGGAACAACAGGGACGCCGCCTCGGACAAGGTCCAGTGCCAGCCCATCCAGTGACGCGCCGGCGGCCCTGACGCCGCCGCCGCGCACGAAGGCCGGCGCTCGTCGCGAGCGCCGGTGCTATGTCTGTCCGCCGCGCCGCCTCTGCCGCCGTCGCCGCCGCGCCGCTCCGGCCGCCGCCGCGCCGCTCCGGCCGCCGCCGCGCCGCGCGACAAGAGCCCCCACAGCGCCATGCTCGGAACATCGAACCTCGCGAAATCCTTCGGTGATCGGACCCTCTTCGAGGGCGTCTCGCTCAAGCTGAACCCGGGCTCCCGCTACGGCCTCGTGGGCGCCAACGGCTCGGGGAAGACCACCTTCCTCAAGATCGTGGCCGGCGACGAGCCGGCGACCGAGGGGAACGTCAGCATCCCGAAGGACGCCCGCGTGGGCGTGCTCCGGCAGGACCGGTTCCTCAGCGACGACCAGATCATCCTGGACCTCGCGATGATGGGCGATCGCGTCGTGTGGGAGGCGCTCGTCGAGTCGCGCCGCCTCGCCGAGGACGGCGGCGGCGGCGATCCCGGCCGGGTCGCCGACCTCGAGGACCGCATCCGCGCCCACGACGGCTACACGCTGGAGGCGCGCGCGAGCGCCGTCCTCGAGGGGCTCGGCATCCCGGTCGAGGCGCACCGGCGGCCGCTCTCGACGCTGTCGGGCGGCTTCAAGCTGCGCGTGCTCCTCGCGCAGGTCCTCCTCGGCGGCTCGGACGTGCTGCTGCTCGACGAGCCGACGAACCACCTCGACATCCTCTCGATCCGCTGGCTCGAGAAGTTCCTCGCCGGCTACAAGGGCTGCGCGGTCGTCATCTCCCACGACCAGCGCTTCCTCGACAACGTCGCGACGCACATCCTCGACGTCGACTACGAGACGATCACGCTCTACACGGGCAACTACGCCGCCTTCGTCGTCGAGAAGCAGGCGATCCGCGAGCGCAAGCAGGCCGAGATCGCGCGCGCGGAGAAGATCATCGCCGACAAGCGGGCGTTCGTGGAGCGGTTCGGCGCCAAGGCGACCAAGGCGCGCCAGGCGCAGAGCCGGCTCAAGCAGATCGAGAAGATCGAGGTCGAGGAGCTCGCCGACACGTCGCGGCGCACGCCGGCGTTCCGGTTCGCCGTCCAGCGGCCGAGCGGCCGCGACGTGCTCGAGGCGCGGGGGATCTCGAAGGCGTACGGCGCGAAGCAGGTGCTGCGCGACGTGTCGCTGTCGGTGCGGCGGGGCGAGCGGGTCGCGGTCATCGGGCCGAACGGGCTCGGCAAGTCGACCCTGCTCAAGATCCTCGTGGGCCGGCTAGAAGCCGACGCCGGCGGCGCGTCGTGGGGTCACGAGGCCCGCGTGGGCTACTTCGCGCAGGACCACCGCGAGCTGCTCGTCGACGGGTCGATGACGCCGCTCTCCTTCCTGTGGGCGGCGTGCCCCGACGAGTCGCCGAGCTACGTCCGCGGCCAGCTCGGCAAGGCGCTGTTCTCGGGCGACGAGGTGGAGAAGAGCGTCGGCTCGCTCTCCGGCGGCGAGGCGGCGCGGCTCATCTTCTGCCGGATCATCGTGGAGCGGCCCAACGTGCTCGTGCTCGACGAGCCGACGAACCACCTCGATCTCGAGGCGATCCACGGGCTCGTCGAGGGGCTCAAGGCGTTCGAGGGGACGGTGATCTTCGTCTCGCACGATCGCTTCTTCGTGTCCGAGCTGGCGACGCGCATCCTCGAGGTCACGCCCACGGGCCCGCGCGATTTCCCCGGCACGTACGAGGAGTACCTGGCCGGCTGCGGCGACGATCACCTCGACGCCGACACGGTGGTGCTCAAGGCGAAGCGCGAGCACCAGAAGGCGGCGGCGGCGCCGGAGGCGGGCGGCTCCTGGGAGGAGCAGAAGCGGCGGCGCAACCGGCAGAAGGAGCTGCCGGCGCGGCGCGACAAGGTGCTCGCGGCCATCGAGGCGGCGGAGGCGCGGAAGAAGGCGATCCACGACCTGTACTGCAGCGACGGGTTCTTCGAGCGCACGGGCAAGGCGGAGGTCGCGGCGCTGAACGCCGAGGAGGAGGCGCTCGGGCCGCGGATCGACGCGCTCATGGCGGAGTGGGAGCAGCTCGAGCAGGAGATCGCGGAGCTCGGGGCGCCTTAGCACCGCGGGTCAGAGATCCTGCCAGGGATCTGCCTCGCGAGCCCCCAGAGAGGGTGTTCGTCGCGCGGGGTGGGGCCCCGCCGACCTCGCCGTCAGGCGGGGATCTGCGCGATGTCCTCGCGATCCCAGTGGCGGTGCTGCGCGATCGCCCGGAGCAGCTCGTGGCTGAACGGCACGAGCCCCGCGGGGTCGCGCAGCGTGACGACGCCCTTGTCGGACAGGAGCGGGCCCGCGCCCTGCGCGCCGGCCAGCGCCACGCCCTGGATGAGCGACGACGAGAGGAGCGCCACGCCGTCGCCCGTCGCGCCGATCGCCTTGCAATGCTTGAAGGCCTCGTTGACGAAATGGACGGCCTCGCCCGTCGCCGCGAGCGCCTCGACGCTGGCGCGCCCGCCGGGGACGTAGACCGCGTCGAACATGACCGACCTCGCCGTGAGCAGCGACCTCTCCGCCTCCACCGCGCTGCCGTCGTCGCCGTGGATCGCCCCGAGGCGCGTCGACACCACCTGCGCGTGCGCCCCCGCCGCCTCGAGCGCCGCCTTCACCGCGGCGAGCTCGGCGCCGCTGAACCCGTCGGCCGCGAGCACGGCGACGAGCCGGCTCTTCACCGTGTCCTTCACCGTGTTCTCCATGCTGAGCGCCGGCGAGGCGTCCACGGAGCGCTTGCCCGTCAACCCGCCCTTCGCAGGCGCCTGGGGCTGGCCCGCGGGCGGGGCGACGCCGATGCCCTCGGCGACCAGCCTGCCGAGGTCGATGTCGACCTCGCCGAGCCGCGCGGCCATGCGCTCGCGGATGTGCCGCGTCGCGACGTTGCCGAGCTCGAAGCGCGCGGCGCGGATCAGGTGCTTCTTCTCGGGCGCCGAGAGGCTGTTCCAGAAGAGCCTCGCCTGCGTGATGTGATCCTTGAAGGTGTCGCTCCGCAGGCGCGCCTTGAGCCCGAGGACCCGCTCGGCGTGGTGCACGAAGGCGCCCGACTCCCACGACGCCGTCATCGGACAGCCGCCGGCGAGCGAGTTCGGCACGTAATTCGCCCGGCCCTGCTTGATCCGCTGCTGCATGAAGCCGTCCTGGTTCTGGTTGTGCACCGGAGCCAGCGGGCGGTTGATCGGGATCTGCGGGAAGTTCGGGCCGCCGAGCCGCAGGAGCTGGGTATCGAGGTACGAGAAGTTCCGGACCTGGAGCAGCGGATCGTCGGTGAAGTCGATCCCGGGCACGACGTTGGCCGTGTGGAACGCGACCTGCTCGGTCTCGGCGAAGAAGTTGTCCGGGTTGCGGTTCAGCGTCAGCTTGCCGATGCGGCGCACCGGCACGAGCTCCTCCGGCACGATCTTCGTCGCGTCGAGCAGATCGAAGTCGAAGGCGAACTCGTCGTCTTCCTCGATGATCTGCACGCCGAGCTCGTACTCGGGGTGATCCCCCCGCTCGATCGCGTCCCAGAGATCGCGGCGGTGATAGTCCGGGTCCCTGCCGGCGAGCTCCTGCGCCTCGTCCCAGACATGGGAGTGCACGCCGAGCAACGGCTTCCAGTGCAGCTTGACGAAGCGCGATTTGCCCTGCGCGTTGACGAAACGGAAGGTGTGGACGCCGAAGCCCTCCATCATGCGGAAGCTCCGCGGAATGGCGCGATCCGAGAGCAGCCACATGATCATGTGGGTCGACTCCGGCATCAGCGAGACGAAGTCCCAGAAGGTGTCGTGCGCGGACGAGGCCTGTGGGATCTCCCGGTCTGGCTCCGGCTTGATCGCGTGGACGACATCCGGGAACTTGATGCCGTCCTGAATGAAGAAGACCGGGATGTTGTTGCCGACCAGATCGAAATTCCCCTCGGGCGTGTAGAACTTCGTCGCGAAGCCGCGCACGTCGCGGACCGTGTCCGCCGACCCGCGCGAGCCGACCACGGTGGAGAACCGCACGAAGACCGGCGTCCTGGCGCTCGGATCCTGCAGGAACGCCGCCCTCGTGTACTCGGCCATCGACTCGTAGACCTGGAAGTACCCGTGCGCCCCCGACCCGCGCGCGTGGACGACGCGCTCCGGGATGCGCTCATGGTCGAAGTGCGTAATTTTCTCGCGTAGATGGAAATCCTCGAGGAGCGTCGGCCCTCTGGCCCCTGCCTTGAGCGCGTCGTCGGTGCTGTCGATCCGGATGCCCTGGTCGGTCGAGAGGACCGTGCCGGTCAGGTCCTCGCGGTGAGGTTCCAGGCTATCGATCTTGCTGTGCGCGTTGATCCCCGGGCTCCCGCCCTTCTTGCCTTGTTCGGCCATGCGTCCTCCCCATCCTCCTGCCCGATCTCCGGTGCGCAGGTGGCGATTGGATGCGTGGAGGGGGCGCGCGTCGCGGGACTCTGGCCGAAAAACTGGATAAGCTCGGCGCATGCGCACCGCAGCGGCCGCCGTCGCGGCCCTCGCCCTCACGCTCTCCGTCAGCCCACGCGCCCGCTCCGAGTCGGGATGGGCGGACAAGGGCGTCTGGGCGAGATCGATGACGAACCGGATCTCCGGCGAGATCGACGTGCTCAGTCGGAAAGGGTACGTCGCCCCGTACGGGCAAACGCCGCGGGCCCTCGTCACCGTCGTGAGCTTCGGTGGCCAGGTCGCGCTCGCGGAGGGAACGTACGTCGAGGCGTGGCTCCCCCTCCTCCTCGGACAGGCGCCCATGCTGAGACACGGCGAGAGCACCAGGGACACCAGACCGGTGTTCCTGGTGGGCAATTTGACGGCCGGCGGCCACCTCGCCAGGAAGCTGCTCCCCGAGCTCGTCGTGTATGCCGGGGCGTCGGTGTCTCTGCCGCTCACCTGGGGGCCCAACGCGCGGGAGATCGAGGTCGCGGACGTGGCCTTGATGACACGAGCGTTCTTCGATACGCACCGGACATTCCTGAATCACCTGCCGCTGCGCGTACGCGGCGGCGCCGAGATGAACCTCGAGGAGATCGTCGATTTCCGCACCGATCTAACGGCCTCGCTCGCGCTCTCGTTCGGCAGCGACTCCACCGAGCTGGTCGTGGAGCAGGGCAACGAGCTGCAGCTCGGATACCAGGGGTTCGGCGCCGGGCTGCGGGTCCAGGAGGCGTTCCTCCTCACCGAGCCGGACATGGCGCAGGTCGCGCTGGAGCCCTTCGTGAACTTCGATATGACGATCTTCGAGCTCTTCATGCGGGCCGGGGTCCTCATCCCGATCGATGAGCCCATGGGCTTCGGGTTGGGTGAGCACGGCATGACCACGTTCCGCGTCAACTCGGGCATGAAGTTCTAGGCGTGTACAAAACGCCGAGGACGCCAGGAGAGTTGCTCTCCCTGGCGTCCTCGGGGGCCCGGCGGCTCAGCTCCTCGTCGGAGCGCCGCCGTGGACTCTGTGCAGCGGGCGGCGCCTCAGTGGCCTCGTCCCTTGCGGCTCGCCATGTCGATGCCGACGGCGAGGATGAGGATGATGCCCTTGATGATCGGCTGCCAGAAGCTCTCGGTGTTCATCAGGCTCATGCCGTTGTCGAGCGAGGCCATCACCAGCGCGCCGAGCAGGGCGCCCCAGATCGTGCCCTGGCCGCCGAGGAGCGACGTGCCGCCGATGACGGCGGCGGCGATGGCGTCGAGCTCCATCATGCGGCCGGCGTCCGAGGTCGCGGAGCCGACGCGGGCGGTGAGGACGATGCCCGCGATGGCCGCCATCACGCCCATCAGCGTGAACACGGCGATGAGGTGACGGTTGATGTTGATGCCGGAGTAGAAGGCCGCCTCGCGGTTGCCGCCGATCGCGTAGAGGTGCCGGCCGAACGCGGTGTGCTTCGCCAGCACCGTGAACGCGGCCGCGAGCACGAGCACGAGCAGCACCGGGAACGGGACACCCTGGTACGCGTTCATCAGCGCGGCGAAGGCGATCGTGAACGCGGCGAGCCCGATCCACGGGAGGCGCGCCGGGCCGGTCGCGCGCACGGCCTTGTAGAGCAGCACCACGCAGAGGAGCCCGGCGCCCGCCCAGCCGAGCGCGTGCGGCACGTACGCCTGGCCGACGAACAGGTAAGGACGCGCCGGCGAGATGGATACGCCGCCCGTGGTGCCGAGTATCGCCCCCTGGAAGATCAGCATCCCGCCGAGCGTGACGATGAACGGTGGAATGCGCAGGCGCGCCACGAGCGCGCCCTGCACGAAGCCGAGCAGCGCGCCGAGCGCGAGCGGCAGGAGGAACGCGGCCGGGAGCGGCCAGCCGAGGTTCACGTAGATGATCGCCGACGTGGCGCCGAGCAGGCCGGCCAGCGCGCCGACCGAGAGATCGATCTGGCCCGCGACGATGACCATCACCATGCCGACGGCCAGGATCGAGGTCACCGACATCTGCCGCGCGAGCAGCGTCAGGTTGCGCGGCGTCACGAACGTCCCGTCCGTCGTGATCGAGAAGGCGACCCAGATCGCGATGAGGGAGCCCACCATCGAGAGGGCACGCCAGGGGATACGCACGCGAAGCTTGGCCTCGCTCATTCCGTCACCTTCCTCGTTGCTGCGGCCATCACGCGCTCGGCCGTGGCGTCCTGCCGATCAAGGCAGGCAGTCATCCTTCCCTGGGTGAGGACCAGCACGCGATGGCTCATGCCGAGCAGCTCCGGCAGATCGGAGGAGACGAGCACGACCGCCAGCCCGTCCACCGCGAGCTTGTGGATGAGCTGGTAGATCTCCGCCTTCGCGCCGACGTCGATCCCCCGCGTCGGCTCGTCCAGGAGGAGCACGCGCGGCCCCGTCATCAGCCATTTGCCGATCACGATCTTCTGCTGGTTGCCGCCCGAGAGCTGGTTCGCGAGCGCGAGCGGCCCAGGCGCCTTCGTCCTGAGCGCCCTCATCTGCTCGACCGCCGTGACCTCCCGCTCGGCGTGATCGAGGAAGAGCCCCTTCACGAAGCGCCGCAGGGTCGCGAGCGTGATGTTGTCGAGCAGCGTCCCCTCGAGGACGAGGCCGTACCGCTTGCGATCCTCGCTGACGAGCGCGATGCCCGCGGCGATCGCCTGCGCGGGCGACGTGAACGGCGTCGTGGCGGGCCCGCCGCGCACCGAGAGCGAGCCCGTGACGCGGCTCGTGGCCGCGCCGAAGAGCGTCGAGACCAGCGCGGTGCGCCCGGCGCCCATGAGGCCGCCGATGCCCAGCACCTCGCCGGCGCGCACCTGGAAGCTCACGTCTCGAAGGACGAACCGGCCGGGGTGCCCCGCGTCCTCGACCGACCAGCGCTCGACCGAGAGCGCGACCGGACCGTCCGGCGGCGGCGGGCAGGGATAGAGGTTCGTCACCTCCCGGCCGACCATGTACGAGATGACCTTGTCGGGCGTGAGGTCGGTCCTCGGCTGCGTCGTGATCGACTTCCCGTCCCGGAGCACCGTGATGCGGTCGGCGATCTCGAAGACCTCCTCGAGACGGTGGCTGATGTAGATGCAGGAGACGCCGCGGGCGCGCAGGTCGTCGAGCAGGCGGAGCAGCGTCCTCACGCCGGAGTCGGTGAGCGCCGCCGTGGGCTCGTCGAGGACGAGGATCTTCGCGTCCTTGAGCAGCGCCTTCGCGATCTCGACCATCTGCTGCTGGCCGATGCCGAGGTCCTTGATCGGGCGCTCGGGGTCGACGTCGAGCCCCACGCGCTCGAGCGCCTTGCGCGCCTCGGTCCGCACCGCGTCCCAGTCGATGAGCCCCCCGCGGACCGGCTCGCGCCCGAGCATCAGGTTCTCGGCGATCGTGAGCTCGGGGACGAGCGCGAGCTCCTGCGCGATCAGCGCGATCCGGTGCTCCTCGGCGCTGCGCATGCTGCTGAACTCGACGACACGGCCGTTCAGGCGGATCTCGCCGCCGTACGTGCCGGCCGGGTAGTAGCCGCACAGGGTCTTGATGAGGGTGCTCTTGCCCGCGCCGTTCTCGCCGCAGAGGGCGTGAATCTCACCCTCCCGGAGGTCGAACGACACACCGTCGAGGGCCTTCACGCCCGGGAACTGCTTCGTTATCGATGCGAGCTCGAGGAGAGACATTGGCGTGTGAGCGGGTGCGACGCGCGGCCACGTTTGCCCGGGGCGCGCCCGAGATGCAAGCAATTATTTCGTGGGGGCAGACGGGAGCCGCGCGGCCCGGGCCGTGGCTCGGGCTGGCTAGGAGACGCTGCAGGCGCAGAGTGGATGAGGGCCCTCAGGACGAGGGCCCCCGGGAGGTGGGGAGGGCGCTCAGTTGTAGAAGCCGAGATCGTCGATGTAGACGTCGAACTCGGGCGCGACGCCGACCTGGAACTGGATCGAGTAGAGCTTCGACGCGTCGATCTGGTCGGCGCCCGCCGGAGTGCCCCAGCCGCCCTGCTTCAGGTCCGCGAAGGGAATGGTGAACTGCTGCCACTCCTCGGTGAGGGTCAGCGACTTTTGCCACTTGTCGCACTCATCCGTGCAGACGCTGCCGGCCGGATCCGTGCCCGGGTCCGAGATCATGACGGTCGCCCCCCTCGCGGTGCCCTTGGCCCAGAAGGTGATGCCCGTGTACGCCGAGGCGTCATACGAGGCCTTCTCGCCCTCGGGGCTGTTCAGATCGAAGCCGAACCCGGCGCCCCACTCCTCGAAGCCGGAGCCCCACGAGCGCGCCGCGTAGGTGCTCTGCCCGCGCGCCGGCTCCAGCGCCGTCATCGTGAACGGCGTCTCCCCGGTGCCCTCCGGATCGGGCGGAGGCTCCTGCGTGGCGCCCTCCGTCCCGTCATTGAAGGTGTACCAGTACCCGACCCGGCCGCCGGCGGCGTTGATGGCGTTGTCGTTATCCTCCATGTCGTCGATGATCTCGATCGTCTGCGGGCCGGCGCCCGCACCCGTCGACGCGGAGGTCGAAGAGGCCGACGTCGAGGAGGTCGAGGTGGACGGTTCCGTCGTCCCCGAGGAGGCCGACGTCGCGCCCCCGGTGCCCGTGGTGGCGCCGCTGGCGGTGCCGCCGCCCGCGCCCCCGGATCCCCCGTCGCCGTCGTCGCCGCAGGCCACGAACGCCGCGACCGCCAGACCACAGAGCACCAAGTTCAAGCTACGCAGGAAAATTCTATTCTTCATACGTTATCTCCGTATGTACACGTAGGCTAATCAGGAGTCGCCTTATGCCGGACATCATGTGATTGAAGTTGAAGAGCGTCCTGGCGCGCCGAGTATCGCCTGGAAGTTCAGCCATCGCAACCTTCTTCTCTCCTCACTGCAATCCACCTTGCTCCTCGCGCGCCGTGGAGCGCGCTTTCGCGGCGAAGTCCTGGTTGTGGTCGCTCGCAGCGGCGATGGAGCGCGCGGAGCGTCGTTGGACGTGAGCGGCTGGATCATCGCGAGTGGCCGTCTGATTGCAACATGCCTTCGCGGGCACTCGGGACGAGGCTCGAAGGAGGAAAGATGGGAAGAGCGAAGGCTATCCATCGCGCGCGCGCGGCCGCGCAGCGGGGGGAGCAGGCCGCGCAGCGGGGGGAGCAGGCCGCGGACCGGGCGCGGGGCGGGCGCGAGGGCGCGCCCCCGGCGCAGCGGGAGACAGCTTCGCCGAGAGGTCAGGGCTCCGCGGCAGGGCAGCGCGCGGCGTGCGCGCCGCTGCCGGCGAGGAGAGGAGTCGCGCGGCGGCTCTGGAGCCGCGTGGAGACGGCGGTCTACCGCGCCTACGGGCGGGTCACCGGGCTGTCCGAGGAGCGGCCGGCGCTCGGGGCCGAGATCGCGGCGCCGGTGCTGCGGGCGCTCGGGGTCCCGGAGCCGCGGGTCGCGAGCAGCCTCACGGTGAGCAGGCCGCGCGCGGCGGTGCTGCGCGCGCTGCACGACGCCGAGGGCGTCCGGCGCTTCACGCAGGGCGTCGGGAGCGTGGAGATGGGCGCGGGCGAGGGAGACGCCGCGATCTGGGCGGCGGGCCCGGGCGGGCGCGCGCGGGGGAGGACAGGGCTCGTGTCGCTCGCCGGCGCGCCGGGCGAGCGGGGCACGGAGATCAAGGCCGTGCTGCCCGGCGCGCGGCCGAGAGGGGCCATCGCGCGCGTGGCCGCCAGGCTGATGGCGGAGCTGCCCAGGCGGCGGCTGCGGGGCGACATGCGGCGGCTGAGGCAATGGATCGAGGTCGGCGAGATCCCGACGACGGTGGGGCAACCGTCCGGCCGGACAGGCCGTGAAAGGACGTGACCATGCGAGCGATCTGCTGGAACGGGGTGAATGACGTCGTCGCGGAGTCGGTGCCCGAGCCGAGGATCCTCAGCCCGCAGGACGCGATCGTCCGCGTCTCGCTCTCGTCGGTCTGCGGCTCGGACCTGCACCTGCTCCACGGGTACGTCCCGACCATGAAGGCGGGCGATATCCTCGGGCACGAGTTCCTCGGCGAGGTCGTGGAGACGGGCGCCGACGTGAAGAAGGTCCGGCGGGGCGACCGGGTCGTGGTGTCGTCGATCATCGGCTGTGGGCAATGCGTGTATTGCCAGAGCGAGCTGTGGTCGCTCTGCGACAACTCGAATCCGCACCACGCGGTGGAGGATCGGGTGTTCGGGGACACGACGGCGGCGATCTTCGGCTACTCGCACGCGTTCGGCGGGTTCGCAGGGAGTCACGCGGAGTACGTGCGCGTGCCGTTCGCGGATCACGGCGCGTTCAAGGTGCCCGACGGGGTGCGCGACGAGAGCGCGCTGTTCGCGTCCGACGCGCTCACGACCGGCTACATGGGGGCCGAGCTCTGCGACATCCGCCCGGGCCAGGTCGTGGCCGTGTGGGGGTGCGGCGGCGTGGGTCAGATGGCGATCAAGAGCGCCTATCTCCTCGGCGCCGAGCGCGTCATCGCGATCGACCGGATCCCGGATCGCCTGGCGATGGCGAAGGCGCACGGCGGGGCCGACGTCCTGAATCACGACGAGGTCGACGTGCTGGAGGCGCTCAGCGAGATGACGGGCGGGCGCGGGCCCGACGCCTGCATCGACGCGGTGGGCATGGAGGCCGACGGCGCGGGCCTGCAGCACGCGGTCGACCGGGTGAAGCAGGCGCTCCGGCTGCAGAACGACCGGCCGCTCGTGGTGCGCGAGGCCATCATGGCGTGCCGCAAGGGAGGTACGGTGTCGATCATCGGCGTCTATTCTGGGCTCGCCGACAAGATCCCGCTCGGCGCGCTCATGAACAAGGGGCTCATCGTGAGGACCGGCCAGCAGCACGGGCCGCGGTACATCCCGAGGATGCTCGATCTCATGCAGCGGGGGGACATCGATCCTTCGTACCTCGTGACGCACCGGATGTGCCTGGACGACGGGCCGCGAGGATACCGGCTGTTCGAGGAGCGCGCGCAGGGGTGCATGCGGGCCGTGTTCGCGCCTTGAGGCGCCCGGCCCCCGGCGAGGGAGCTCCCTCGCCGGAGGCCAACGGTGGATCTGGGGGGTGGACCGGCGAGCTAACGACCTTGCTCGGAGGCGGTCTGTTGCTTGGCCAGCGAGGCCTGGATCTGCTGCGCGCGCTTCAGGTGGGTGACCACCTCGCCGCGAATGCGCTGGAGCTCCTGCTTCAAGGACTCGTTCTTCGCCCTCGGGAGGACCTGCTCGTCCAGCATGCGCAGGGTGTAGCGGTGCGTCATCACCTGCGTTGCGATGAACGCCTGGTCGAACTCCCTGGCAGGCCGGCGGCGGAGATAGGCGGCGACGAGCGAGGAATGACCGACGAGCATCGAGCTCACCCGCGTCGGCTCCATCTTGATCCGGAGGCGCACGAGGAGCGCGCCGAGACGGCGCTCCGACTGGCTGTGGGACTCCAGCATCTCCCGCGCGAACTCCCTGACCTCGCGCGACCGCGCCTGCCTGCGCCCGATCATCGCCTGGGTGATCTCGAGCTGGTTGGAGGCCGAGATCACCGCCGCGAGCGCGCCGTCCGATACCTGGATCTGCGGGCTCTGCGGGCGCGCCTGCTGCTGGCCCACCTGCTGCTGGCCCACCTGCTGCTGGCCCACCTGCTGCTGGCCCACCTGCTGCTGGCCCACCTGCTGCTGCGGAGAGAGCTGCGCGCGCTGCTGAGCGTAGCCGCCCCGGCCATACGCATGCGCAGAGCTGCCAACGACGCTCGCGGCGAGCGCGGCGAGCACCGCGACGCGATGCTTGAAATGATGGCGCATCATGGGTGTTTCCCTTCCCTGGTTTCCGCGGAGCGATTCACGGAGAAATCCATGGACGCCCGCGGGTCACTACGTCGGAGCTGTTAAGCAATCGGCGGACCCGCTCTCGACGGAATCGGCGGGACCGCGCTGCTCATCTCGGCGCGCGGCGAGGCGCAGGAAGGGCAGTGGCCGCGCACCCGGGCAGACCGACGGCGCGGCGCCTCAGGGCCTCGCGTCAAGGGCCGACGCCGCGCCGCCTGGCGCAGCGACCGGCGGAGTCGAGATCGCCTCCGCGAAAGACGCTCTCTCCGGCGGAGCCGTGGCGCCCAGAGAGCGCGCGATCCCCGGAAATCCCCGTCGGCGCGGGGGAAAGAGGCCTTGCGGGAGGCCGGCCCCGGTGGTCAAGTGGAGCTCGGCGCGGAGCTGTCCGCCCCGCCCTCTGGCGATGAGCTCGTCCGGAGGCGCTCACGCGCTCGACCATGCCTGACCGCGGCTTCATCCTCACGCCCACGACCCGGGTCGTCTCCGGATGCCCGGAAATCCATCTCTACGCGGTCATGGAGGACGGCGCGCCGGCGCTCGTCATCGAGGACAGGTTCAGGCCCTACTTCTTCGTGCGCGCGCGCGACGAGGACATCGCGCGGCGGATCGCGGGCAACCGGGTCTCCCCCGCGGCGCTCGAGACCCTCGACGGAGAGCCGGTCGTGCGCGTCGACGCCACGCTGCCCCGGGACGCCGCGGCGCTGCGCGACCGGCTCGTCGAGGCCGGCGCCGACTGCCTCGAGGCGGACGTGCGCTTCGCCTACCGCTTCCTCATCGATCGCGGCATCCGCGGGGCATTCGCGGTCTCCGGGCCGTTCGAGCTGCGCCCGGGCGTGGGGCGCGTGTACCGCAACCCGGAGCTCGCCCCCGCGACCTTCGTCCCGGAGCTGCGCGTGCTGTCGCTCGATATCGAGACGAGCCTCGACGGCGAACAGCTCTTTTGCATCGGCCTCGCGGGCGCAGGCGGCGAGCGCTGCCTCCTCGTCCGGGACGCGCCCGTGCCCGGCGGCCTGCCCGATTATGTCGAGCAGCTCCCCGACGAGCGCGCGGTCCTCGAGCGGTTCCTCGCCTATGTCGCGGAGGTAGATCCCGACGTCCTCACCGGCTGGAACATCCCGGACTTCGATCTGCCCGCGATCCAGCGCTATTGCCGCCGCGCCGGGCTGCCGTGCGCGCTCGGGCGGGGCGCGGACGAGATCGCGATCCTGCGCGACCCAGGCTTCACGCGCGAGGCGCGCGCCATCCTCCCGGGGCGCGTGGTCCTCGACGGGCTCGCGCTCCTCCGCAGCGCCTTCATGCGGCTCGACGATTACCGCCTCGAGACCGCGGCGCAGACGATCCTCGGGCGCGGCAAGCTGTTCGGGTCCGACGACCGGGGCGCGCAGATCGAGGCGTCGTACCGCGACGACCCGGCGACGCTCGCGGCGTACAACCTCGAGGACGCCCGCCTCGTGCGGGATCTGCTGGCGAAGACCGGCCTCGTCGAGCTGTCGGTGCGGAGGAGCCTGCTCACCGGCATGCAGGTCGACCGCGTGGGCGCGCAGATCGCCGCGATCGACTCGCTGTACCTGCCGGCGCTCCGCGCCCGCGGCAAGGTCGCGCCGTCGGTGTCGAGCGAGGCGCCCGACGGAGAGGTCGAGATCGCCGGCGGCCTGGTGCTCGATCCGGTGCCCGGGCTCTTCCGCAACATCGTTGTATACGATTACAAGAGCCTCTATCCGAGCCTGATTCGCACCTTCAACATCGACCCGCTGACGTTCGTCGCCGGGGACGGCGCGCCGCCCGAGGCGCTCATCGTGACGCCGGGCGGCGCGGCGTTCCGGCGCGGCGAGCCGGGCATCCTCCCCGAGCTCGTCGCGCGCCTCTGGGACGAGCGGGCCGACGCCCGGCGGGCGGGCGACGAGCGGGGCGCGATGGCCATCAAGATCCTCATGAACTCGCTCTTCGGCGTGCTCGGCTCCCAGGCGTCGCGCCTGTTCTCCCCGGCCGTCGCGAACGCGATCACGAGCGCCGGCCAGCACGTCATCCGGCTGACGGCCGAGGCGGTCCGGAAGGCCGGGCACCGGGTCCTTTACGGCGACACCGACTCGCTCTTCGTCGATATCGGCGAGCCCGACGCCGCGCGCGCGCTCGCCCGCGCCGAGGAGCTCCGCGACGCCGTCGCGGCCTCCGTCGCCGGCGAGATCGGGAGGACCTTCGGGTGCGAGAGCCGGCTGGAGCTCGAGTTCGAGAAGGTCTATGCGCGCTTCCTCCTGCCCGAGCTGCGCGGCGCCGCGCAGGGCAGCAAGAAGCGGTATGCGGGCCTTGTCGCCGGGGACGGCGACAAGCTCGAGATCGTCGGCCTCGAGGCGGTCCGGCGCGACGCGAGCGCCGTCGCGCGGCGCTTCCAGCGGGAGCTGCTCGACCTGGTGTTCCACGATCGCCCGGTCGAGGCCTTCGTGCGGACGTTCGTGGCCGATCTGCGCTCGGGCCGCTTCGACGCGGAGCTCGTCTACAAGAAGGCGCTCCGGAAGCCGCTCGGCGCCTACACGAAGACGACGCCGCCGCACGTCAAGGCGGCGCGCAAGCTGACCGGCGACGCGGGGCGGATCGTGGCGTACGTGATCACGCGCGCGGGGCCCGAGCCGGTCGGCCACACGACGGCGCCGCCGGACTACGATCATTACGTGTCGCAGCAGCTCAGGCCGATCGCGGACTCGGTGCTGCGGTGGCTGGGCGGGCCCGACTTCGACGCGATGACCGGCGCGAAGCGGCAGCTCTCGCTGTTCTGAGCTGCCGCCGGGTCCCACGGCGCCGCGCACGCGCGGCGCCGCGCGGACGCGCCAGAGCTCACCTCGCCGACAGCGCGTCGGCGACGATCGCGCGCGCCTCGTCGAGCACGCGATCGAGGTGCGCCTGGTCCTTGAAGCTCTCCGCGTAGATCTTGTAGACGTCCTCGGTGCCCGAGGGCCGCGCGGCGAACCAGCCGTTCTCGGCGACGACCTTGAGCCCGCCGATCTCGCCGCCGTTGCCGGGCGCGCGGGTGAGCTTCGCGGTGATCGGCTCGCCCGCGAGGGTCGTGGCGCGCACCGCCTCGGGGGAGAGCTTCTTGAGCACGCTCTTCTCGCTCGGCGTGGCCGGCGCGTCGATCCGCGTGTAGAGCGGCGCGCCGAAGCGCTCGGTCAGGTCGCGGTAGTGCTCGGCGGGGTCGCGGCCCGTGCGGGCGAGGATCTCGGCGGCGAGCAGGTCGAGGATGATGCCGTCCTTGTCCGTCGACCACACCTGCCCGTTGCGCCGCAGGAACGAGGCCCCCGCGCTCTCCTCGCCGCCGAAGCCCAGCGAGCCGTCGAGCAGCCCGTCGACGAACCACTTGAAGCCGACCGGCACCTCGCGCAGCGGCCGGCCGAGGTGCTTCGCCACCCGGTCGATCATGCTGCTCGAGACGAGCGTCTTGCCCACCGCCGCGTCAGACCGCCAGTGCGGGCGGTTCTGGTACAGATAGAAAATTGCCACCGCGAGGTAATGGTTCGGGTTCATCAGCCCGGCGCTGCGCGTGACGATGCCGTGGCGATCCGAGTCGGCGTCGTTGCCGAACGCGAGGTCGTAGTCGTCCTTGAGCGCGATGAGGTTCGCCATCGCGTAGGGCGACGAGCAGTCCATGCGGATCTTGCCGTCGTGATCGAGGGGCATGAAGCTGAAGGTGGGGTCGACGGCCTGGTTCACCACCGTCAGATCCAGCCCGAACTTCTCGGCGATCGGGCCCCAGTACGCGATGTTCGAGCCGCCGAGCGGGTCGACGCCGATGCGCAGCTTCGCGCCGCGCACGGCCTCGAGATCCACGACGTTGCCGAGATCGGCGACGTAGGAGCCGATGTAATCGTACGGGTGCGTCGTCGGCGCGCGCAGCGCGGCCTCGTAGGGGATGCGCTTCACGCCCGCGTTGCCGCCGCGGAGCAGCTCGTTGGCGCGATCCTCGATCCAGCCGGTGACGGTGGTGTCCGCGGGCCCGCCGTTCGGCGGGTTGTACTTGATGCCGCCGTCGTCGGGCGGGTTGTGCGACGGCGTGATCACCACGCCGTCCGCGAGCCCGGAGGTGCGCCCGCGGTTCTGGGTGAGGATCGCGTGCGAGATGACCGGCGTCGGCGTGACGCCGTCGCGCTCGGCGAAGATCACGTCGACGCCGTTGGCGGCGAAGACCTCGATGACGGAGCGCTGCGCCGGCTCGGAGAGCGCGTGCGTGTCCATGCCGAGGTAGAGCGAGCCGGTCGTGCCCTGCTTCGCGCGGTACTCGCAGATGGCCTGGGCGACCGCGAGGACGTGCGCCTCGTTGAAGCTGCGCCGCGCGGCCGAGCCGCGGTGGCCGGAGGTGCCGAACGCGACGCGCTGCTGCGGGTCGCCCGGGTCGGGGCTCTCGCTGTAGTACTGCGCGCGCAGCTTGTCCGGATCGATCAGCACGTCGGGCGGGGCTTTACGGCCCGCGAGGGGGTGGAGCGGCATGGGCCTCCGCATAGCCGAGCGCGCGGGACGAGCAAAGCCCTGCGCGAGGCGCTGCGGCCGGATTGCCGCGCGGGTGGCGCTCGGGGATGCTCGCGGCCGTGAACGCGCCGCTCCGGCTGCTGCTCCTCCCCGGCCTCGACGGCACCGGCGCGCTCTTCGAGCCCTTCCTCTCGGCGCTGTCCGGCGAGATCGCGCCGGAGGTGGTCTCCTACCCCGCGGACCGGGCGCTCGACTACGACGCCCTCGAGGCGCTGGTCGCGGAGCGCCTCCCCGCGGACGGGCCGTATGCGCTCCTCGGCGAGTCGTTCTCGGGGCCGCTCGCGCTCCGGCTGGCCTGCCGGCGCCCCGGAGGGCTCGTCGGCGTGGTGCTCGTGGCGACCTTCGTCAGGAACCCGGTGTGGCTCGTCCCGTCGCTCGCGCAGCACCTCGTCGGCCCGTGGCTCTTCCGCCGGCGCGCGCCGGAGCTCGTCTCGCGGCGCTACCTCGTCGGCGCGCGCGCGTCCGCCGACTGGCTCGAGCGCGTGGCCGCGAACGTGGAGACGGTCGATCCTGCGGTGATGGCGGCGCGTGTGCGCGAGGTGCTCGCGGTGGACGCGCGGGCGCTGCTCCAGCGCTGCGCGGTGCCCCTGCTCTACCTGAGCGCCGCGGGCGACGCGCTCGTGCCGCCGCGCGTGCTGCGCGAGCTCCGCCGCCTGCGGCCCGATCTCGAGTGCGTCACCGTGGACGCGCCGCACCTCGTGCTGCAGCTCGCGCCGGAGGCGTCCGCGCTGGCGATCGAGGGATTCCTGAGGCGCGCGGCCGCGCGACCCGGGAGCGCTGCGCCTGGCAGTCCTGGCGATCCGTAGCGCGCCACGGCGCCTCCACAGGCACGGATCCGGCGCCGCCGTGAGGTCGCTTTGCGACTGCGCCCGGAAGCCGAGTAGGCGGGAGGCAGGAGGTGGGATGTGTCCGCCGCGTCAGACGTTCAGGTATTGCGCAATGCTTTCCACATGTTACCGTTCACACCCGATTCTTAATAGTCCTTAAAATGCCAAGGAGACCTCGGTCTACACGCGCCGCCGTGGCCCGGCGCGCGATGTAGCCAGGGGCCGTACCCGGTACGAGCGCCATCGTGACCCGTGGGGTCACGATGGCGCAGCGTTCGAGATCGAAGGGAGTATCACAGTGATTTCACGACGGAAGAACGCCGCCTGCGTGGCGGGCATCATTGGCGGGAGCTTGCTGGTCACGGGTTGCGCCCTGGAGGCGACCGCGGAGGAAACGGCGGAACAGTCGTTCGCGCTCGAGTGCGCGTGCGACCTCCCCACCGAATCGGTCATCACCGTCACTGGGCCGGACCGCTATCGTGTTGAGCAACAGGTCCTGCTCGACGCTCCGGTCGGGAAAGCCTGGGCCAAGCTAGGTTCTCTCGAGCGCTTCTTCGAGATCGCGCTGCCGCACGCCACGGACCTGCACTGGGTCGTTGGCAACGGCAAGTCGGTGGGCGACGAGCTCAATTTCATCCTTGACGGTGGCCTGATCCGGCTGCTCGTCGTGACCCGCGACCATCAGGAGCACCGGTTCGACTATCGGTTGATCGAGCCGTCCCTCGGGATCGAGGAGCTCGAATCCAGCCTGACGCTCCGCGCTTGCGGCAACCGCACGGAGCTCGTCTGGGTGCGGAACTTCCGCATGACGGAGGGGGTCTCCTTCGATCCGCTGAGCCAGGTGGTCGCGCAGGAGTTCGCCAACGTGATCGCCCGCTTCTCCCCCTGACGGCGCGCGCAGGCCGGCGCCCGGGCGCGCTCGTCGCCGTAGTCCTCGTGGCGACCCTCGTCCGGATCGAGCGAGAGCTCGCAGCACAAATGTAACGCCTACAAGCGTTGACCCACACACTCCTGCGCAAGTACGTTGGCCTCGGTCCGGCTGAAGAAGGCGGACATGTGCTGTACGGGCGTCACCGGAGCCCGCTCCCGTCGTCCATGAGGTCATCGGACGAGGCGCCGCGCTCCGTGACGGCTCGGAGAGCCATGCTCGCTGGTTCGCAGCCGGCGTTTGGTGGACTCATCTATCAAGGAGACCTGCTCATGGCACCGAAACAGGCACGCGTGAGGGCGCTCGGTGGTACGGCTCTCGCGCTTCTGGCATCCGTCGTTTCTTCAGGCTGTATCTACGAAGCTGCCGAGGAAGAAGAGACACAAGAGATCTCGAGCCCGCTCTACGACAGCCCGCAGCTCGTGGGGAGCGGCGTGCTGGCGTTGCACGCCGCTCAGAACCTGACCAGGGCGAACGGAAACAATCGGGAATACTGCGGCCTGGTGGTCCGCAAGGCCAACGGTCAGTACCGCGCCGGATCGCCGGTGACGCAGAACTCCCAGACGTTCTGCTCGGCGGGCATCTCGCTCGCTGCGGGCGAGAGCGTCGTCGGCTACTATCATACGCACCCCGCAGGGGTTGAGCCCGAGTTCAGCCCCGAGGACATCGACGACGCTGAGGCCGCCAACCGCATGTACTTCGTGGCGTGCAGCGATGGCTGCGGGTACAGATACGACCCCGCGACGAACATCACCTCGCATCTCGGTTGCTCGTTCTGACGGATCCTGTAGCATCGAACGACGTCACCAGAGGACGCTCCGCTCGGGGCGCTGCAAGGATGAGGTCTTCATGCGGATGACATGGTTGCACTGGTTCGGCGGCGTCGCTGCCGCGACGCTCGGTCTCTGCTCCTGCGCAGCCACCGGCGCGAGAGAAGCGGCGCCGACGAAGGCAGACCATGGCATCCGCTCGCCGGCCACAGGCGCTTCCGCCGGGCAGGGAGCCGGGCGTGGGGCTCCGTGGCCCGGTTGGATCGCTGTCCCCGACCCACGAACCCGCCCGGACGATATCGAGTGTGCCGGGCAGATGTCGGCACCCGTGTGGGGTCTCCGGCGCGACGACGTGGGACGGGTGCTCCCTGTCCAGGTGGACACGTCGGGCCCCGTCGTGGACCCCCTCCCTGTCGAGCTGCCAGCCGAGCTTCGCTCCAGCGTCCCTGCCGGCGCTGCGCGTCGTGTCATCGGTGTGGACGATGGCTGGCTGGTCGCGGTCGACAAAGGGGAGTTCGGCGCGGGTCTCTTCTGGGTCGACAAGACGGGTACGCGAGGACGCCGGGTCGACGCGGCGCTGGACGAGCGGATCCGATGGATCTCACGCGTCCCGTTCGGGCTCATCGGGGTTGCCGGGCTGTGCCATGGCGAGGCGTGCGCGCGGCGGACGACGGTCTACCGGATCGAGCGCGACGAGCGGGGTGACTGGGCGCTCACGGCGCACGCGGAGGTCGCCGGTTGCCCCGCCGCGCGCGCGATCGATCCAGGCGCCGACGCGGTGCTCATCGGCGCGTGCGGCGCGCTGTACCGGGTGACCAAGGCGGGTGTGGACAAGGTGGGTGAGTGGTCGAACCTGCTGATACCGCGCGCGCTCGACGCGTCGGTGACAGGAGACGGGCACGGCGACTACTACGTGAGCTTCGGCCGGCTGATCGCGCGGTTCCCGGGCAGCGGAGAGCCGGACTGGTTCGCGCCGGCTTCATGCGCGGGCGTGCAGCGTGGAGCAGGAGGAGAGTGCTCCTGCGTCGGATCGAGGAGCTCGAATCTACGCTGACGCTCCGGGCTTGCGGCAATCGCACGGAGCTCGTGTGGGTCCGCGACTTCCGCATGACGGAAGGGGTCTCCTTCGATCCGCTGAGCGAGGTGGTCGCGCAGGAGTTCGGCAACCTGATCGCCCGATTCTCACCCTGACCGGGGCTTTCGTCGAGCCGCGCCTGGCCCCGCGCCTCCCGGCGGTCACCTGGTGAAGCTGATATCGTCGATGTAGACGTCGAAGTCCTCGCCCTGCGCGAACCGGAACTCGATCGCGTAGAGCGCCGCGAGGTCGATGGCCTGGGCGGTGGGCTCGGCGCCCCAGCCCTCGCGCGCGAGCTCCTCGAAGGGGATCACGACCTGGGACCACTCCGCGCCGAGGCTCGTCGCGTAGGACCAGTGGTCGTAGCACCGATCGGGATCGCCCACGCCCGCCGACTCATCGCAGATCCCGCCCGCGGGCTCCGAGACAGTGTCCGAGATGTTGACCTTCATGGTCGCCGTCGCGCCCGCGTCGCCGAGCCTGGCCCAGAACACGATGCCGGTGTACGCCGACGCGTCGTAGGCGAGCGCGACCATGTCGGGGCGGTTCAGCGGGAAG
Organism: Sorangium sp. So ce406; assembly: GCF_051474675.1. NCBI lineage: Bacteria > Pseudomonadati > Myxococcota > Polyangiales > Polyangiaceae > Sorangium > Sorangium sp. So ce406. The sequence goes on from NZ_CP150340.1 coordinate 8,070,025, forward strand.
CGGACCCCGGCGCCCCAGTCCGTGAAGCCGGACCCGAACGTGTGCATCGCCATCGTGCTCTGGCCGCGCGGCGGCGTGAGCGCCTCCGGGAGGAACCCGACGTGCAACTCCTCCGTGGAGACCGGGGGAGTCTGCGTGCCTGTCCCATCGTTGTAGCTGTACCAGTAGCCGGCCCTGCCGCCCGCCTTCTCGATGGCGCCGTCGCCGTCTTCCATGTCGTCGATCAGATCGACGTCCGTGGAGCCGACCGGCTCGCCCCCGCCCGCCCCGCCGCTGGCCGCGCTGGCCGTGACCGACGACATACCGCCCGACCCGCCGCCCGCTTCTTCCACCGGGTGGTAAGGGTCGTCCAGCCCCGCGAGCGTCGTGCACCCGCCGGCTGCGAGCGTCCACGCCGCCCACATCCATGCTGCGCGCCTCTTCACCATTTCTCCTCCTACCACCGCCGCGCCGGCGCGGTCCACGGCCTCGCGGCGCCCTGGTGCCGCTTCCCTCGGGTCTTTCTACCCCTTCGCTCTGACGGCGGGGCGGGCGCGCCGCGCCCTCGCCTCCGGCGGGCCCGCGCGGCGAACGAAGTCGACGAACGCGCGCAGCGTCGGCGGCGTCTGCCGGCGGCTCGGGTAATACAGATAGAAGCCCGGGAACGACGGCGACCAGGACGAGAGGACCTGCGTCAGCTTCCCGGCCTCGACCAGCGGCCTCGCCTGCTCGTCGAACACGTAGGCGATGCCCACGCCGTCCGCCGCGGCGCGCAGCGCGAGGTCCACGTCGTTGACGATGAGCGGGCCGTCGACCGCGACCTCGAGGGACTGCTTCCCTTTCTCGAACTCCCAACGATACAGGCTGCCGTCCGTCGGCCACCGCGTGTTGATGCAGCGGTGCCGGTGCAGGTCGCGCGGGGTCGCGGGGACGCCGTGGCGCGCGAGATAGCCCGGCGACGCCACCGCCATCATCGTGAGATCACCGCTCAGCCTCACGGCCACCATGTCCTTCTCGAGGCGCTCGCCCAGCCGGACGCCGGCGTCGAAGCGGCGCGCGACGATGTCGGCGATCGCGTCCTCGACCACCACGTCGAGCACGATGTCCGGGTGCGCCTCGAGGAACCGGCCGAACAGGGGGGCGAGCGCCCAGACCGCGGCCACCCGCGCCGAGTTGATCCGGAGCACGCCCGCGGGCCTGTCCCCGAGCGCCTTCACGTCGGCGACCGCCGCGTCCAGCTCGGTCAGCGCCGGGGCCAGCCGCGAGAGCAGCCGCGCCCCCGCCTCGCTCGGCGCGACGCTGCGCGTGGTGCGATTCAGGAGGCGCACGCCGAGCCGCTCCTCCAGCCCCCGGATCGTCTGGCTCAGGGCCGACGGCGAGACGCGCAGGTGCGCCGCCGCGCGGGCGAAGCTGCCGTGCTCCACGATGGCCGCGAACGCTGTCAGATCGGCGAACTCTCTCCCGCGCATTGTGTACCCCTGGCTTAACAGGCTCGTTCGATCATGTAGGATTTTTTGCCGGGAGCCAGCGCCGTAAGGTCCGGGTCCAGGCAGGGCGCCTGACGCGCCCGCCGCACCTGTGGAGCCAACCATGACCAACGCTCTCTCTCTCGACACCTACCGGATGCTGGGGCGCTCGGGCCTCCGCGTCTCCCCGCTGGCCCTCGGCACGATGACGTTCGGCGCCGACTGGGGCTGGGGCAGCGACAGCGACGAGTCGAGGCGCATCCTCGATGCCTACCTCGACCGAGGGGGGAACTTCATCGACACGGCCAACAAGTACACGAACGGCACGTCGGAGCGGCTCCTCGGCGAGCTCGTCGGCGACCGGCGCGAGCGCCTCGTGCTGGCCACCAAGTACACGCTGAGCATGCGCCCGGGAGATCCCAACTCGGGCGGCAACCACCGCAAGAGCATGGTGCGCTCGGTCGAGGCGAGCCTCGGGCGGCTCAGGACCGATTACATCGATCTCCTGTACCTGCACGCCTGGGATGGAACCGCGCCCGTGGAGGAGATCCTGCGCGCGATGGATGATCTCGTCCGGGCGGGCAAGGTGCTTTATGTCGGCATCTCCGACACGCCGGCCTGGCAGGTCTCCCGCATGCAGGCGATCGCGGACCTGCGCGGGTGGTCGCCGCTCGTCGCGCTGCAGATCGAATACAGCCTCATCGAGCGCACCGTCGAGCGGGAGCTCATCCCGATGGCGCAGGAGATGGGCCTCGGGGTCATCCCGTGGTCGCCGCTCGGCAGCGGCGTGCTCACCGGGAAGTACACGAGGGCCGATCTGGACGCCGGCGGCGGCACGGCAGCCGCCTCCGGCACGCGCAAGAACGTCGCCGCCGCCAACGGCTCGCTGACGGAGCGGGGCCTCGGCATCGCCGAGGTGGTGAAGGCGGTCGCGGCCGAGAGCGGCAAGACGCCGGCGCAGATCGCGCTCGCCTGGGCGCTGCTCCACCCGGCCGTGACCGCGCCGATCATGGGCGCGCGGACGCTGGGGCAGCTCGAGGACAACCTGGGCGCGCTCGACGTGCGGCTGACGGACGGCCAGCGCGCCCGGCTCGAGCAGGCCAGCGCCGTCGAGCTCGGCTTCCCGCACGATTTCCTGGCGCGGCCGATGACCCGGGGCGTGATGTTCGGCGACGTGAAGCTCGCCGCGCGGCGGTGAGCCGAGCTGATCGCGCGGCGGTGGACTCAGGATCTGCGGCTCACAGCGGTCTCTGCTTCGCGGCCGCCTCGAGCCAATCCGCGCACGCGCCGTCGTCGGCGGGCGGCTGCGCGCCCTTCAGGAGATACCACGCCTCCCGGTGCTGCGCGCGGGCGCCCGGCGCCACGCGCTGCAGCGGGCCGAGCGACTCCACCTCGAGCATGTTCTGGTCCGTGAAGGTCTCGAAATTGACCCCCATGTCCGGGTAGGTGGCGCCCTCGACGAACGGGAACCGCTTCAGGAACACGTTCCCGTGGTTCGCGTACGCCGCGTAGCCCTGGCTCAGGAGCATACCCACCTTCTGCGGGCCCTTGCCGGCCACCTGCCGGAGGCGGAGCACGCGCTTGCCCCAGGTCCACCGGGGATCGGCCATGTCGGTATACGGCCAGAGCACGAGGGGCCGCGCGGGCAGGAGGCGGTCGGGGTGCGGGAAGAACGGGGCGTGCGGGAACAGGCACTCGCCGCCGCCCGCCATCACGGTGAGCGCCCACGGCGTGAACTCGACGGCATAGGCACTGTGGTTCTCGATCGCATGATCGAGGACGAACCTGCCCGCCGCGGGATCCGCCGTGATCCGGATCTCCTTCTGCATTCCGTACCTGTCCGCCGGGGACCGGAACACGTGCGCGCCGTTCTCCTCCCGGTGCTCCACCGGATCGTTGTCGGGCTGCAGCGTCCGCTGCGCGTCCTCGGGGCCGATCCAGAGCCGGTGGCCGCCATAGAACCTGTACTTGGTCCCGCCGGTCGCGCCCATGTCCTCGGGGATCTCGGAGAGCTCATTCGGACCGCCGACGACGCCATACCGGATGATCCGCGGGCCGATGTCGAGGGTGACGACGAGCTCCGTGTCGCCGCAGACGAGCCGCGCAGCGCGCTTCCAACCACCGTAGGAAATGATCTCCATGACGGAGGTCCGTACCGCAGAACCGGAGCGCGCTTCAACCCCGACCTCCCGTGGCGCGCCCCCCGGGCGCTGCCTCGGGGAGCTCCGCATCGCGCTCGGCTGGCCGCGCGGCGGCCGTCCGTCACGTCCTCCTGCCGACGAACCCCTCCGGAGGCGCGAAGTCGGCCGGGCGGCCGCCCAGGGCGATGGCGACGGAGCGCTGCCAGTAGCGATCGCCGAGGTCGAGCGCGAAGTCCTGCAGCGACGGCAGCGCGTGCGCGCGGCTCGAGGCGGCGGCGATCGCGCGGAGGAGCGGGACGGTGAGGAGGGAGCTCTGCCGCGGCACCCCGAGCTGATCGGCGAGATCCTCGCCCAGCACGCTGCGGGAGACGCTGCAGAAGACGGCGACGAGCTGCTCGGCGCGACGGCGCTGGCGCTCGGTCCACCCGCTGTTGATGCCGTGGGAGAGCAGCGCGCTCACGAGCAGGCGCGAGTCGTTGTCCGGGGCGCCCTGCGTGAGGAAGATCATCTCGGCGAGGCGCCTCGCCTCGGCGCAGGACCCGGGGATGAGCTCCGGCTCGACGCCGATGACATGGGCGACGTAGCGCCAGAGGTGGACGAGGTCCTCTTTCTGCGCGGGCGGGATGTGGTAGCCGAGCTTGTCGAAGCCGTCGAGCACGGCGACCGAGAAGAGCAGCGCGGTCGCGACCATGTCGTGCTGGTTGATCGGCTCGCCCCAGAGCTCCGTCTTCCACCGGCCGCTCGCGCGGATGAGGCGCCGCACCTGGGCGTGCATGACGCGCACCTTCACGGTGATCGCGAAGCCCTCGCCGGAGCGGCGCATCCCGCCCGCGAGGCTCACGGCGTGGACGAACCGGCTCGTCTCGCCGAGGCGGCGCGGGGCCTGCTCGCGGAGCCTCCCCGAGAAGACGAGCGGCTTGTTCCCGCCCGGCGAGGCGTACCCGAGGATGAGCGCCTGCATCGCGAGCAGGATGCCGCCGAGCATGCCCGTGCGCAGGAACGCCGTCCCGCCGCGGTTCACGGCCTCCCAGTCGACCCAGAGCGGCACGTGATCGACCGCCGCGAAGAGCGCGCGCAGCTCGGCCGGGGCGTCGGGCACCGCGTCGATGCCGCGCGCGAGGGCGGCCTCGAGCTGGCGGAAGCCCTGCCCCGACGGCATCGACGCGAACGCGTCCACGACGGCGTCGGCGACCGGATCGACGCGGTGCAGGAAGGGGGCCAGGCGATCGAGCTGATCACCAAAGCGGCGGCGGGCTTCTGCGGTGTCCTGGAAACGAGCAGGGATCGGCGGGTGCTTCATGCGGCGGGTTCGAATGCCTTGGCACACGGCCGGCGTTCGGCAAAGGCGCGCCGCGCGCAGGGCGCCCGGCGAGCGCAGGCGCGAGCGCGTGAGCGGTGGTGTCGCTCACGGCGCGCTCTCCGCTGGACGTCTCGACGGTCAGGAGTCCGTCTCGCGCGACACATCCATCCGCTCGGCGCTCCGGCGGATGACCTCGGTGAGGTCGTATGTCTTGCGCTGCGCCAGGCAGAACCTGAGCCCCTCCCGGAGGCTGCGCATCGGGCTCAGCTCGTCGAGCGAGACGCCGATCGTCACGAGCGTGCCCGCGACGTGACCGCCCAGCCCGGTGAGGATGCAGCGCGCGCCGAGGAGTTGCACGGCCTGGGCCAGCTTGATGAGGTGCTGGGCGGTCATCGTGTCGACGACCGTCACGCCGGTGAGGTCGAGGATCACCCACTCGACGTCGCTGTCGTCCGCGACGCGCGCGAGGAGCCGCTCGGTGACCTCGACGGCGCGCACCGAGTCGAACAGCCCGACGAGCGGGAGCGTGAGGATGCCGTGCCAGATGTCGATGATCGGCACCGAGAGCTCCCGGATCGCGCGCTCCTGGCGCTGGATCGTCTCGAGCTGGCTCTCGAGCTCGCGCTTGGAGGCGGCGAGCGCGGCGAGCGCCTGGGTGTTCTGCTGCGTGGCCTCGGAGAGCTCGGAGAGGAAGACGCGCAGCGCCTCCTCGACCACCCCGAAGGAGTCCTGCGCGACACCATCGAGGAGCTTCAAGGCGAGCTCGATCTCTCCCGCGGACGCGAGCGCAACCGCGTTGATGACGCGCTGCATTCGGCGCTCCTCGAAGGAGATCATCTTCTCGGGTTCTTGCATGGGCTCCTGTGCAATCTCACAGATACCCTATCTCCGGCGCGGCAGGAAGGTGGCCTCTCGGCGCAGGGCGGGTCGCGCTCAGTCGGCCGAGCGAGCGCAACGGAAGCCGGTCGAGACGTCGCCTGCCTCACGATCGAACGCCAGCCGGTACGTCGATCGGGCGGTGCTCGCCGAGAAGTCCCACGAGCCGCCGCGGAGCACGCCCTTGCTGCCGGTCGCCGGGACGAGCGGATCGGTCCGGGCGCCCTTCGCGTAAACGCCAGGGTCCCAGCCGTCGGCCACCCACTCCCAGACGTTGCCCGCCATGTCGAGCGCGCCCGAGGGGCTCGCCCCCGCCTTCGCCGAGCCGACGGCCTGCGTGCCGCGCCCGCCGCAGGCCTGCGCGGGGGACCGCGACACGACGGCCTGCGCGCACCCCGGCGGGTCGTTGCCCCACGGGAACTCGCGGCCGTCGGCGCCGCGCGCGGCGTACTCCCACTCGGCCTCGGTCGGGAGCCGCTTGCCGACGAACGCGCAGTACGCCGCCGCTTGCGCCTGATCGACGCACGAGACCGGGTGCTGCGCCTTCGCGGGATCGGCCGCGGTGCAGAGCGCGCCGCGCTGCGCGACGTCGGCGTCGCTCGCGCGGGGGCCGTGCAGGCCGCTCGGCGTGCACCGGCCCGCCTCGACGCAGCGCTGGTACGCGGCGACGGTCACCTCGGTGCGATCGAGGTCGAACGCGCGGGTGAGCGTCACCTCGTGCGGCGGCCGCTCGGATTTGCCCCCCTTGGCGCTGCCCATCGTGAACCGGCCCGCCGACACCCGGATCATGTCGGGCGAGGGCGATGGCTTGACCGGCGGCGCGGCGAGGCCGTCGCGCGCGCGCGGCGGCGGCGCGGCTTCCCGGGCGCGGGGCCGGACGAGCGCGACGGCGATCGCGACGGCGGCCAGCGCGGCCGCCGAGCCGAGCGCGAGCAGCAGGCGCCGCCGCGGAGCGCCTGGGGCGGCCGAGGGCGCGGCCGGGGGCGGCGCCGGATGCGAGGCGGCCGGGGGCGCGGCGCTCGCGGTGAGGCCGCGCATCGTGGTGAGCGACGGCGCGGGCCCGGGCAGCGCGCCGGCGGCCGTCGACATCGCAGCCGGCGCGCGCGCCGTGCCCGCCAGGCCCAGCGCGGCGGCGTCCGGGGCCGCGTGCGCCGCGCCCGTGGCCACGTGCGCCGCACCCGTCAGGACGTGCGCCCCGGCACCGGGCGCCGCGCCGGCCGGCGGACCGCCCGCAGCGAGCGCGCCGGCTTCGGCGGACGCGGCCGCCGCCATCGCGGCCTCGAGCGCTGCCCAGAGCTCGCCCGCCGTGCGGTAGCGCTCGCGCGGGTCGACCGCGAGCGCGCGGCGCACCACCGCCTCGACGGCCTCGGGCGCGGTCGCGCCCGCGCCGCGCAGGCTCGGGCGGAACGCCGGATCGGTCGCGGCGATGTAGAGCTGCGTCACGTCGCTCCCGAGCAGGGCGCGGTTGCCCGACGCGACCTCGATGAGCACCAGGGCGAGCGCGAAGACGTCGGTCCACGGCCCTGTCGCGCCGAACCGGTGGTGGAACTGCTCCGGCGCGCCGTAATGCACCGTGAAGGCCCGGAGCGCGCTCCCCGTCTGGGCCATCGCCTGCGTCATGCTCGAGAGCTCGCTGAGCACCTTGGCGATGCCGAAGTCGAGGACCTTCATCGTCGGCCGGCCGCCGATCTCGGCGAGGAACAGGTTGGCCGGCTTGACGTCGCGGTGGGCGACGCCCTGCGCGTGCGCGGCCTCGAGCGCGTGCGCCGCGGGCGCGAGCAGGGCGACCGCCTCGGCGAGCGGCCGCGCCGCCTCGCCGCGGGCGCGCCGCTCGGCGATGTCGCGGTCGAGCGGCGCGCCGTCGAGCCACTCGAGCACGAGGTACGGCGTCCACTCGCCCGACGGCGAGACGGCGGCGCCCGCGTCGAGCGCCTGCACGATGCCGGCGTTCGCCCGCGAGAGGCGGTGGAGGAGCCTGCCCTCGTTCAGGAGCATCCGCTGGAACGACTCACGCTCGGCCGGGGCGAGATTGCTGAGCAACTTCAAGCACTTGACCGCGACGGGCTCGTCGAGGCCGAGGTGATGACCGCGGTAGACGACGCCGAATCCCCCCTCCCCGATCACGGCGTCGAGCCGGTACTTGCCGCCGATCGTCGCGCCCACCCAGCCGAAGGGATCCGAAGGTGCCATGCTCGCGGCGCGAGTCTACACCGCCGGCCCCGCCCGGAGATCGCGCGGAGGTCGGCGCGCGCGCCGAGCTGCTTCCCGAGCTCACCCCGCCCGCGCGTCGAACCCGCCCGGGCTCAGCGCCTTCTCGAAGAACGCGCACAGCTCCTCGTGCCGCGCGCGCGCGTCCGCGCGGCCGATCTCGATGAGCCTCCCGGCGAACTCCCCGTCGAACAGCAGATACGACAGGAAGTCCGCCTCGCGCCGCTCGTCCCCCTCGGCGAGGCGGCGCATCACCCGGCCGAGCACGCTCGTGGTCCGCGCGCGGAACGCCGGCGACCTCACGAACTCCGCCGCCAGGCTGCCGATGTCCTTGGAAGCGCGGATGAGCAGCGACCGGAGCGGCCGGAGCGAGCGCCCCGGCGGGAGCCCGAGCTCGTCGTTCAGCTCGTCGACGAAGCTGTCGCCATAGCGGCGCCGCCCCGCCTCGAGGATCCCGTTGATGCTCTCGAGGCGCGCCAGGTCGTTGTCGATCCGGTCGAGCATCAGCGCGTTCAGCGTCTTTCCGAGCAGGAACAGGGGCCCCGGGAAGCCCGGCGCCTCGCGATCGGCCGTGGACGAGGCGGGCTCGATGTACCGCGGGTTGACGACGATCACGCCGTCGGCCCCGAGGCGCCGCGCCGGCGACAGCGGGACGTTCTGGCGCAGACCGCCGTCGCAGTAGAGCTCGCCGTCGATGCTCACCGGGCGGAACAGGATCGGGACCGCGGACGAGGCGAGCGCGTGCTGGGCGCGGAGCGCGGTGGCGCGCGGGGCGATCGTCGGATCGTGGCTCCAGGGCGGCAGCCCGGGCTCGCGGCGGTGGACGAAGACGACCGTGCGGCCGCACTTCACCAGGGTCGTCGACACCGTCACCGCCGACAGGAGGCCCCGCTCGAGGTGCTCGTCGATCCGCTCGAACGGCACGGCCTCCGCGATCTGCCGCTCGAGGCCCGAGGTGTCGAGCAGCGCGGTGCGGGCGCCGCTCGCGGGCGCGCTCGCGGCCCCGCCGCGGAGCAGATCGTGCCCGACCGCGAGCACGCCGCGCACGTCGAGCCGCACGAGGTCGTCGATCCGCAGGCGCGTCCACACCGCGGCGAGCCGCCGGGCGCGGCTGCGCGACTCGTCCGCGAACGCCGCGAGGCCGCAGACGTTGATGGCGCCGACCGAGGTGCCGCACAGGATGTCGAGCGGCACGTCGCGGCCGATGTCGCGAGAGACCTCCTCGAGGATGTGCTGCACGACGCCGACCTCGTAGGCGCCGCGGGCAGCGCCGCCGGCGAGCACGAGCGCGATCTTGGGGGCGCGGCCGTTCCGGGTCGAAGCGGGCGGAAGGTTGGCCATGCTCGCAGAGTACCATGGTCGCGATCGCCAGAGCGGCCCTGAAGCGCGCTCGCCGCGTCGCGCGGCCGCGGCGCCATGCTACATCCCCGGAGCGCGCGGGCACGGAGGCGCCCGATGACGGCAATCTACCTGGTCCTCGCCTACCTCCTCGGAGCGATCCCGACAGGCTACCTCTTTGCGCGGTTCGTCAAAGGGATCGACATCCGCGCGGTGGGCTCGGGGAACATCGGCGCCACCAATGTCCTGCGCGCCTTTGGCTGGAAGCCCGGCCTGGCCGTCCTCGCCGCGGACATGGCGAAGGGCGCGCTCGTCGCCGGGCCCCTCGCGTCATGGCTCACCGCCGCGCCGGGCGGGTGGGTCGCGGCGGCCGGCGGCCTCACCGCCGTGCTGGGGCACGACTACACGGTGTTCCTCGGCCTGCGGGGCGGCAAGGGCGTCGCGACGTCCTGCGGCGTGCTGCTCGTGCTGGCGCCGCGGTCCACGCTCGCCGCGCTGGCCGTCTTCGCGGTCGTCGTGCGGGCGACCCGCATGGTCTCCGCCGGCTCGCTCGCCGGCGCGCTCGCGCTGCCGCTCTTCCTCTGGCTCCTCGGCGAGCGGCACGCCCCTGTGCTCTGCCTCTCGCTCCTCCTCGGGGCGTTCATCTGGCTGAAGCACACCCCGAACATCCGGCGGATGCTCGCCGGGACCGAGAGCACGATCTCCTTCGGCAGGCGCCCCGACGACGGCGCGAGCGCCGGCGCGCCGGACGACCGCGAGCGGCGCTGATCCCGGCCCGGGCGCGGCGCCCGGCTACTTCGTGATCCCCTTCGCGTAGAGCAGCGCGCCGTTCTTGTCGATGAACTCGTAGAGCAGCGAGTCGCCCTCGAACCGCAGGTAGGCAAAGCCCTCGATCGCGTCCGTGTAGAAGAGCTGCCGCGGGTCGGCCGGGACGGAGAACGCCGGTCGGGTCTTCGAGCCGGCGCCGCTGATGGCGAAATAGGTGTTCGGGCAGCCCACGTCGCGCCCCTTGTCGATGAGCTCGAGGTTGTGATCATGGCCCGCCATGTACATGTCGGCCCCGCAGTAGATCGCCCGCTGCATGGCGTACATCCCGGAGTTCCCGAACGTGTCGTTGTCGAAGAAGTGCTCTCCCGACGTGTAGCGTGGGTGATGGCCGAAGACGATCTTCCACGTGGCGTCCGAGGCGGCGACCCGCGCGCTCATGTCGTCCGCTTGTTCGTTGGAGGTGAAGTCGACCGTATCGATCCCGAAGAGATGGACGTGGCGAATGCGAACATCGTAATACGAAGCGGGCATGTGCCACTTGTCGCTCATCCGCTGGCCCGGCCCGACGCCCACGGGCAGCTGCGAGTAGTCGATCTGCGCCTGCCGCACGCCGCTGCTGCTCGGGCCGTGATCGTGGTTGCCGAGCACCGCGTAGAACGGCAGTCCGTTCAGGCCCTGTCTGTCGTAGGGCTGCTCGAACTTCGGTCCCCACTGCGCATCGTTGGTGTCGGTCACGCCGTGAGAATAGAAGTTGTCGCCGTTCATGATCACGGCGTGACAGCCTCCGACCTCGATGCACTTCTCGCTCATCCGGTCGGCCACCTGGTGCTGCGCGAGGTTGCCCTCGCCGGTGTCGCCGATGGCGATGATCCTGACCACGCGGAGCTCCGCGTCCGCGGCGCCGCTCACGCTGCCCGCGCTCGGGCCGCTGATCTCGATGCCCGCGTCCGCGGCGCCGACCACGCTGCCCGCGCTCGGGCCGCCGACCTCGACGCCCGCGTCCACGGCGCCGCTCACGCTGCCTGCGCCCACGCCGCCAGCCTCCGCGCTGCCACCGCCCGCCCTGCCCTCGGCGACGCTCCCGCTGCCCTGGCTCTCGCCGCCGCCCGCTCCGGCCGGCGCGCCGCCTCCGTGGCTCGCCGTGCCGTCCGCTGTGCCGCAGCCCACGCCGCTGGTCGCCGCCGCCAGCGCGAGGAGGAGGGCCACGACAGACCCACGCGCGACAGGGGGCGGACGTACCGCACGAAGAGGCTTCATCGGACGCGCATTCTATCCCCGATGTCGCCTCCCGGCGGCCCTCCCCTGCCCGACCTGCTCGCCGCCGCCGGTGCCGGTTTTTCTTGACACCTCGTGGAGCTCCACGTATCGAAGTTGAACATCACTTTCAATATCAACAACGGAGCCCACGTGAGCCAAACCATGCCCCCTGCCCCGAGCCCGTCCTGCGGCGCAGCGCTTGCCGCTCTCCCCTGGTCCGACGTGCACGAGGAACACGCCTCGTGAACGCGCGCGCGATCCTCTCCGCCGATGGCCGCCCTCCGGGCGCCGACGGCAGGCGCCTCGTGCAGCCCGCGGGCGGCGAGGGCTGGCCGCCGCCGCCGCACGATCCTCGCGAGCGCGAGCTCGCCCTCGTCGTCGCGGGGTGGGAGGTGCGCCTCTTCGTCGGGCGGAAGTTCGAGTACTTCGTCGCGCGCGGCTTCTGGCACCTGCAGCTCTGGCACCCGGAAGCGCGCGTCTCGGTGCTGACGCCGTCGCGGCTCACGCGCGGGCTCTACGAGGCGTACCCGATCGAGAACTGGAAGGCGCAGGCGCCCGACTACGACAAGCTCGCGGCGCTCCTCGACGGTCTGTTCACGGCGAGGCTCCCGGAGGCGTCCACGGTGCTGCGCCTCGAGCGCGCGCTCGTCGACGAGGTCGTCCGGGGCAGCGGCGGGGTGGCGTCGTGACCCGCCGGCTTCGGGGCACGCGCGCGCCCGCGCGACCTCGCGCCCCGCGCCGCACGGAGGGCATATGAGCTCCAGGACCGTCCCCAGGGACGCGGTGCTCTCGCTCGTCGGGCGCGCCGCGGCGCGCGTGCGGTTCCCCGACCTCGGCTTCGCTGACCCGTGGGCCGAGGCGATGCTGGCCACGCTCGACGTCGATCCGGAGGGCTTCGACGACCGCGCGCTCCGGACCACGGCGGTGCGCACCATGGTCGTCGACGGGCTCGTCCGGCACTACTTCGAGCGGAACCCGGACGGCCTCGCCATCGCGCTCAATGCCGGGCTCTGCACGCGCTTCTCGCGCGTCGACAACGGGAGGCTCCGCTGGGTGGACCTCGATCCGCCGCACGTGGCCGAGTTCAAGTGCGCCCATCGCCTGTGGCAGACGTCGGACCGCCACGCGATCGCGAGGAGCTGCTCGATCGCCTGCACGGGCTGGATGGATTGCCTCCGCGGCGCGGGCGACGTGCCCACGCTCCTCATCGCCGAGGGCGCGCTGGAGCGGCAGCCGCCCGGGCTCGTCGACGCCTTCTTCACGCGCGCCTCGGCGCGCCTCGCGAAGGGCACCGAGCTCATCCTCGATCACGAGGCGCACCCGCCGCTGCGGACGCCGCCGCGGCTGCGCGCGTGCCTGGAGATCCCGACGGCGGACGGCGCCGTGGCGCGCTATCCGCGGCTGCGGCCGATCGGCGACGGCGAGGTGACGCCGGCGCTGGAGCGCGCGCTGCGCGGCGTGAACAGGGTGTCTCGCCTGCTCCGCGGCGAGCGCGCGTCGTCGATCCTCCACCTGCGCTTCGAATGAGCGCCGCCGCGGACGCGAGCGGCTCAGTACACGCGGAACTGACCGCTGAGCGTCAGCAGCGACAGCAGGTGGAGCAGCCCCGGGTAGTAGCGCGGCGTCCCGGTCGACGGCGGCATCGACCACGCCGCCTCGATGTACGCGGCGCGATCTTCGTTCTCCGCGACGAGGCCCGTGACGCCGTTCATGAAGATGAGCGCCGCCTCACGGCTCACCGGGACGGTGGATGCCTCGCCCTCGAGCGTGTACGCCCCGCCATAGTCGTCGATGCCCTGCTCCGAGAAGAACGCCAGCAGCCGGTCCGCCTCCTCCACCTGCCACGGGTCGACCCCGAACCAGACGTGGTCGAGCGCCATGTTCAGCGGCGTGCGGTAGGCCTGCGACCCGAAGTCGTCCGAGCCGGGCAGCGGGGTGCCGTCGAAGTCGGCGCGCACCGGCATGAGCCCGGTGCGCGGGTGGGCGACCTGCTTCCAGTACGCGCGCGCGCTCGCCGCGGCCTCGGACCAGAACGGGTCCCCCGTGGCCTGCGCCCAGAGCTCGTAATACGCGGGCATCTCGACGGAGGGACGGGTGGTGTTCGCCGCCGCGACGTGCGGAATGTCGAAGACCAGCTTCGTCTCCGCGTCGAACATGTTCGTCACGCCGGAGACGACGCCCCCGTTCTGCTCCTCCTTGTGCCGCATCACATCGAACAGGGCGAGCGCGTCCGCACCGTAATCGATGCTCCCCGTGTCGCTCCCCCACCGGCCATGAGCGAAGAGCAGCGCCATCGCGATCTGCTGCTGGCCAAACGGGTCGACGCAGGGCGCCTTGCCGCTGGGGATGTCGCACCACGACCGGAGATAGCCCTCGTTGGGCCCGGTCGTGTACCGGAGCTCCGTCCTGGCGTACTGCCAGAGCCGGTCGAACTCGTAGCGCTTGTTGAGCTGGACCGTGATGATCATCGCGAAGCCGATGCCCTCGGTGCGCACATCCATGTGCAGGACATCGTAGATGAAGGCCTGATCGGTGGTACCGAGCACCGGGTAGTAGATCGCCTCCGTGTACGGATCGCCGTAGAAGAGCTGGTTGAACCTGTCCTCGAGCTTCTCCGCGATCTCCTCGTCCGTCTTGCCGAGCACGTCGCGGAGCACGTTGGGGTACGCCTCCGGGCCGGTCAGCGGGCGGAGATCGTCGCTGCTCAGGCCACCTTCGCCGCCGCCGGTGCCACCCGCGCCGCCCGTGCCGCCGGTGCTGCCCGCGCCGCCGGTGCTGCCCGTGCCGCCGGCGCTGCCCGCACCGCCGTTGGTGCCGCTGCCGCCGAGCCAGTCCACCGTCGTCACGCACGCCGGCAGCGCGCAGAGCGCCGCACACGCACAGCCGATGCGGGACGCTCCGAGGAGCCGGCGGAGGGGAACGGGGCAGCGCATGACCCGAAGCTTAGTCGTTTACATAGCGCCGGACCCGGGAGGCAAGCACGCTGTTCGGGTGCCGGCGCAGAAACGCCTCGGCGCGCTGCGCTGCGGCGTCGGTCCGGCCGCTCTTCGCGAGTGCGTCAATCCGCAGGACCTCGGCCTCGAGGCTCAGCCGGCCCCGCGGATGCTCCCGCGTATAGGCGTCCAGCAGCGAGAGTGCGCCCTGTGCGTTCCCGCTGGAGAGCGTCGAGCGCGCCGCATCGAGGGCATTGAGCTCGGCCTGGAGGGCGGCGCTCTCCGCGCTCGCCGGGGTCGCCTTCGCGCCGGGCTTCGTGGCGGCTGCGGCGCGGGGGCTGGGCGCCGGCGCCGGGGCGGCGGTCTGCTCCTCGGCGACCTCCACGGGCGCCGGCGCCGCTTGCGGCATCGCCCTCGCGATCGGGCCCGGGAGCGATCCGGCGAAGCGGTCGACAGCGGCGGGCGGCGGCGCCTGAGTCCCGCGCCAGGCGAGGTACCCGGCGGGGATCCCGGCCAGCGCGCCCACCGTCGAGAGCGCGATCAGGATCTTGGTCCAGCCGAGCTTCGCGACCACGGGCGACGACGCCGAAGCGGCCCCCGCCGCGGAGAGCGCCGCGGGCGCAGCGGCGCTCGACAGCGCGGCCGCGCCGGCGAGGCCCAGGGCGGCCAGCGTCTTGGCGCGCGTCTCCGAGGACGTGGGATAGGAAGTGCCGGCGCTGAGCAGCGCGCGCTCGAGCGGGCTGTCGCTCTCTTCCAGCAGGCGACGTGGTTCGGTCATCGTCTCACCTCGCTCGTCGTGACGAGCTCGAGCGCGCGTACGCGCTCGCGAAAATCTGCCCTGGCCCTCCGAAGCCGCGAGGCCACGGTGCCCTGTGGGATCCCGATCACACCGGCGATCTCCACCATGCTCATCTCCTCGAACTCGTACAGCACGAACACCGTCCGCAGATCCGGCTCCATCTGGTCGAGGACCTGGTCTAGCATCTGTCGGGCTCGCTTCTGGCTCGTGAGCTGCTCCGGTGTCGCTGCGTCCACCACCTCCGGCGGCTCGGCCGCAGGGACCTCTCGCCGGCGCGCCGCGCTCCGTCGGGCGTGGGCGGCCACGTTGAGCGCCGTCTGGAGCAGAAAACTCTTCTCCGCGCCCGGCCGGACGTCATCCAGCCGCTGGGAGGCGGCAATGAAGGTACGCTGCACCGCATCATCGATCTCGGCGGCGGGGGTGCCCGCGTTGCGGAGCACCCGGCCGATGAAATCGAGATGTGCGTCGACCATCCGCCGCAGACGCGCATCTCGCTGGCTCACGCGCGCGGCCGATGGTGCCTTGTCCGCCGGATCCGTGTCAGGCAAAGCCACCGCCGTCATCACCCCGACGCCCATGCTTACCCTCACCACGAGGCAAGGCATGACATCGGGAAACAGGAGTTCTTCGTGAAAAACGACCAGTCAAGGCAAGACCGGCGCAGGTGCCGCGGGTCGTGAGGGGCAGCGCGCTTGCGGCCCAGCGTCGGGGTGCCGTCCATGATGCGCTATGATTCCCGCCGCGCGTCAAAGTGATCACCAGAAGCCCGGCTCAGAAGGTGTGCACGATCCCGGCGCTCGCGAGCGGCGAAATCACAGGGGTTTCAGCGATCGTCTCCGCCGGAGACCCGATGGTGAAACGACGACGAAACAGCGGCACGGCGAGGCCCGCCTCGACTTCCAGGGCCGTGCTCTCGCCGAGCGATAACGCGGCGCGCGCGAGGCCTCCGGCGCTCCACCACGATCGCGCGGCGGACTCCGGGCTCGTGATCCCCTGTCCAGTCGCCGCGAGCCAGCCGCCGGACGCCGTGATGCACGGCGCTGCGCTGACGGCGTGGGCGATCTCCCAGCGCAGCGGGCATGCGGTGAGCGTGGCAGACGTCCACTGGACAGATGCTCGGTCGGCGCCCGGCATCAGGTCGTTGCGGGCGTGGATCAGCGACAGGCCGAAGGAAGGGCTCAGCGCGCCGCCGGTG
Organism: Sorangium sp. So ce406; assembly: GCF_051474675.1. Lineage (NCBI taxonomy): Bacteria > Pseudomonadati > Myxococcota > Polyangiales > Polyangiaceae > Sorangium > Sorangium sp. So ce406. The sequence continues at coordinate 8,086,285 of NZ_CP150340.1, forward strand.
CGCTGGGTCAACCGGGCGACGAGCGCGCCGCCGAGGTTCACGCCGGGCGAGACGACCTGCGTCAAGAGGATCTGTGCGCCGAGCTCGAGCCGGAACGGCGGCCGCTCCGGCTCCGGCTCCGGCGCGACGACCGCGGGCGGCGACGCCGGCGGCACGACGGGCGGCGCCGGCGCCGGCGCCGGCGGCGGCTCCGTCTCCGCGGCCACCTTGTCGAGCGCGAGCGCCGCGGTGAACGACAGCGCCTGGACCACGGTGTCGCACGAGGTGCCTTCGACGGTCCGGGTGTCCGTCGCGCCGCGCTCGTAGATCACACGCAGCTCGCCGCGGACGCGGGACCCGACGCGCCGCAGCCGGACGCGGACCTCCCAGCCTTCCTCGCCTTCCGCGGCCCGCTGCACGCGCTCCGACCGGGCCCGGATGCCCTCGTAAAGCTGCTCCGCCGTCGAGCAATCCGGCGGGGCGTCGAAGTCGACGCGAATGGGGATCGGCGCCGGCGTCGCGGCGGCCGAGGACCAACCGAGGACGACGAGCTCGATGAACGAGATGCCGCCACCGGAAGCCACGGGCGGAAGGTGCCACGAACCGTCCGCGCGCCGCCAGACGCACGTGCATCGCCCCGTCCGTGGCGGTGTAAAAATCGTCCGCCGACATGGTGCGTGGGAGGTGCGCTGTGAGCTACCTCATCCTGCACGGCCTGCCGAGGTCATGCCCGGGCATCTTCCAGCCGGGCGAGCACCTCGCGGAGCGATCCGAGCTGCGCGTCGGCGCCGGTGAAGTCCGACCGCGCGGTGAGCGGCGACGGGACCACCCAGCACGTCAGGCCTGCCGCCTTGGCCGAGCGGAGCCCGCGCTCGGAGTCCTCGATCACGAGGACGTCGCGCGCGGCGAGCCCCAGCCGCTCGCGAGCGACCGTGTACGGCTCGGGATCCGGCTTGGCGCGCGCGTACTGCTCGCGCGTGAGCGCGAACTCGAACCACTGCAGGAGGCCGGTGGTCGCGTGCGCGCGGTGGAAGGGCTCGGGCTTGCTGCTCGTGACGATGGCCATGCGGAAGCGCGCGGCGAGCGCCGCGACGACCTCGCGCGCGCCTGGCAGCAAGGTGTCTCCGCCCGCGATGAGCTCGAGGTAACGGCGATCCCTCGCGTCGGCCAGCGACCGCAGCCCCGCGTCGTCGACGCCGCGAGCGCTGGCGAGGTGCCAGGCGCCGCGCGCCTCCACGAGGAAGAGCTGGCGATAGTCCTCGACGGTGAGCTCCACCCCGACCGACGCGATCGTCTCGCGGGTGGCCTGGAAGTAGAGCCCTTCGGTGTCGACGAGGACGCCGTCGTTGTCCCAGAGGATGGCCTTGAACACGCCGCGCGTTCGTAGCGTCGCCCTTCCATGCCGACAAGCGAGCCCATCGCCCACGCGGCGAGCAGCGCCGCCGTGGCGGCGCCCTCGCGGAAGATGACCAGGACAGACTCGGCGCTCGCCGCCGCGGCCATGACGAGGAGGGCGCCGCCCGAGGCAGCCTGACCGGCCAGGGACCTGGCGACACCACGCACATCGATCCGACCGAGGCGCCCCTGAATCGCCTCGATACCATCGACGGCGCAGTACAAAGTTCGTGACCTCGGCGCTGGAGGCGGTGGTAGCCTCGCCCGAGGTGGAGTTTTAGTTTTACCAACGCATCCACCGAGGCGGTGCTCCATGGGTGACAAATCTCCGAAGGCCAAAGAGCGACAGAAGAAGCAGGACACGGCGGAGAAGAACCAGAAGAAGGCAGCCGCGACCGCCAAGGCGACGCCTGCTCCGGCCGCGCCCGCGAAGAAGGGCAAGTAGCCCAGTCCCGACGAGCCGCGCGCGTCGCCGCGCGGCGCGTCTCCCACCTTCCTGGCGCGGCGGCCTCGCGCTAAGGCCCCCAGCCGTGCGACCCACGCTCCTCCACACCGTCGCGCCGCCGCTCGCCGCGCTCGTTCTCCTGCTCGTGCTCTGGGAGGTGCTCGCCCGCGCCCTGAGCATCCCCGCCTACCTCCTGCCGCCCCCCTCGGACGTGGCGCGCGCGGGCGCTGGCGACGCCGCCACCCTGCTCGCCGGCGCGCTCACGACGGCGAAGGCCGCGCTCGCCGGCTTCTGCCTCAGCGCCGCGGTCGGCGTGCTCGCGGCCATCGCGCTCGCCTCGTCGCGGCCGCTCGAGCGGGCGCTGTATCCCTATACCGTCTTCCTGCAGACCGTCCCGATCGTCGCCATCGCCCCGCTGCTCGTGCTCTGGTGCGGCCCCGGCCTGCGCGCGGTCGCTGTCTCGGCGTTCATCGTCTCGGTGTTCCCGGTCATCGCGAACACGCTGACCGGCCTGCGCTCCGTCGAGCCCGCGCTGCGCGACCTCTTCCGGCTCTACGGCGCCCGCCGCCTCGCCACGCTCCGCAAGCTCGAGCTGCCGTCGGCGCTCCCGCACATCGTGACCGGGCTCCGGATCGCGGCGGGCCTCGCCGTCATCGGCGCCATCGTGGGGGAGTTCGTCGCCGGCTTCTCGGAGGACGCCGCCGGCCTCGGCATCCTGGTCCTCTCGGCGTACCGCCAGCTTCGCACGGATCTGCTGTTCGCCGCCGTGCTGCTCGCCTCCGGGCTCGGCCTCGCGCTGTTCGGCGCCGTCGACCTCGCCGGCAAGCGGCTCTTGCGGCGCTGGCATCCTTCGGAGATCAATCGCTGATGCACTCCCCCGACAGTCGCCGGCTGTTCCTCCAGCGCCTCGCCTCGCTCATCGCCGTCCCCCTCCTCGCCCCGGCCTGCTCGCGCTCTCAGGCGCCCGAGGGCGACGGGCGCTCATCGGCCGCCTCCGCGCCAGGGAGCGCGCCGGCCGCCTCCGCGCCGGGAAGCGCGCCGGCCGCGCCTGCCGAGGGCGCGCCGGCCGCGAAGGTGAAGCTCGCCCTCAACTGGGTCCCGGAGCCCGAGTTCGGCGGGTTCTACGCCGCGCGCGAGGCGGGCGCGTTCGCGAAGGAGGGGCTCGACGTCGAGATCCTCGGCGGGGGCGCCGGCGTGCCGGTCGTCCAGATGGTGGCCGGCGGGCAGGTCGATTTCGGCATCTCCGGCGCCGACGAGGTGCTCACCGCCCGCGCCCGCGGGGCGGACGTGCTCCCCCTGTTCGCCGTGTTCCAGACCTCGCCGCAGGCCATCATGACCCACGAGAGCCGCGGCGCGAAGGGCATCGCCGACGTGCTCAAGTCGGGCACGCTCGCCATCGAGCCGGGGCTGCCCTACGCCGCGTACCTCAAGAAGAAGTACGGGTTCGACAAGGTGAAGGTCGTGCCGTACGACGGCGGCGTCGCGCGCTTCGTCGCGGACAAGGACTTCTCGCAGCAGTGCTTCATCACCGCCGAGCCGATCGCGGCGAGGCGCAAGGGCAGCGATCCCGCCACGTTCCTCGTGGCCTCCGAGGGGTTCAACCCGTACGTGGTGGTGGTGATCACGCGCGCGGCGCTCTGGAAGGAGAACCCGGAGCGGGTCCGCGCGTTCGTCCGCGCCACGCGGGAGGGTTGGCGCGCGTACCTCCACGATCCGGCCCGGGCCAACGCGGTCATGGCCAAGCTCAACACGTCGATGGACGCGGAGACCTTCGTCGCCGCGGCGGAGGCGCAGCGGCCGCTCATCGAGACCCCGGAGGTGAAGGAGAAGGGCCTCGGCGCGATGACCCGCGAGCGCTGGGAGACGCTCGCGAAGCAGCTCGTGGATCTCGGCGTGCTCGAGAAGGTGCCGCCGATCGACGACCTGCTCGTCGCCGCGGGCTGATCGAGGCGACAGGCGGACGGGGCGCGAGCGCGGGCGAGGGATCCCGTCGCGCGAATTCGTCTAGAATGCAGCCCGCGCCGTCGCGCGCCCACGGCGCTGCCGCGCCACAACGCAAGGAAAAGCGCCTTCATGGCTTTCACGCATCGACCTCGGGCCAGCCGGCTCCCGTTCGTCTCGCTGCCCATCGCGGCGGCGTACGTGGCTGCCGCCGTCGCCGGCGCCCTCGCCGCCGGCGCGTGCGGCGAGGAGTTCACGGCGCGCCCGCCCGGCATGACGCCGACGAGCTCGAGCACCGGCGGCGGCACCGGCGGCACCGGCGGCAGCGGCGGCGGCGCCGGCGGCGCCGGCGGCGGCGACGGGTGCCCGGGCGACGAGGTGACGTGCGACGGGGCGTGCGTCGACGTGAGGACGGACGCGGAGCACTGCGGCGCGTGCGACGTCGCCTGCTCGACGTTCGGCGGCACGCCGAGCTGCGTCGAGGGCGTCTGCCAGTCGCCGGCGTGCGAGGAGAACCGCGGCAACTGCGACAAGGGCCCCGAGAACGGCTGCGAGGTGGACCTCCTCACGAGCACCGCGCACTGCGGGAGCTGCGACAAGCCGTGCAGCGGCCAGTGCGTGCAGGGCGCGTGCGTCGTGCCGAAGCACATCGCGGCGGGCACGGACTACACGTGCGCGGTGCTCAGCGACGGCACGGTCTGGTGCTGGGGCAGGAATACCTGGGGCAACCTCGGCGACGGCACGCTCCAGCAGGATCGGCCGATCCCCCGGCAGGTCGACGGCCTCGGCGGCGCCGCCGACCGGGTCGCCGCGAGCCTCTCGTCGGCGCGCACGCACACGTGCGCGGTGCTGACGGACGGCGCGGTGGCGTGCTGGGGCGCCGGCAACAGCGGGCAGCTCGGCGACAACGAGGCGATGAACGCCCTCTCCCCGGTGCGCGCGAGGGACCTCACGGGCGCGACCCAGGTCGCCGTCGGCGGGACCCACACGTGCGCCGTGACCACGTCGCACGATCTCTGGTGCTGGGGCGAGGGCAGCTCCGGCCAGCTCGGGTACGGCGACGAGGCCGATCTGTTCGTGCCCGCCGTGATCCTGGACGACGTGGCCTCGGTGAGCGCCGGGCTCTCGCACACCTGCGCGGGCATGATCGAGCGGATGGGCCAGCGCACGATGAGCTGCTGGGGCCACAACCAGGACGGCCAGCTCGGGGTCGGCGGCTTCCAGCCGAAGACCACCCCGACGGCCGTGGTGGGCCTCACCGGCGTCTCGCTGACGGCGGCGGGCGCCCTGCACACCTGCGCGGCGCCGGCGCAGGGCGTGGCGTCCTGCTGGGGCAAGGGGGCGCAGTACCGCCTCGGGACAGGCGTCGTGAACACCGAGGCGGTGCCGCGGCAGATCCCCGAGCTCGTGGACGTGCGCTGGCTCGCGCTCGGCGCGCGGCACTCCGGCGCGGTGCTGGCCAGCGGCGAGGCGCTCCTGTGGGGCGATAACGCGAAGGGGCAGCTCGGCACCGGGACGCAGGACACCGGCTTCACCCCGCAGCCGATCGGGCTGACCGACGTCGTCGAGCTGGCGCTCGGCGACGACCATGGCTGCGCGCTGAAGCGCACCGGCGAGATGCTCTGCTGGGGCGACAACAAGAACGGCGAGCTGGGCAACGGGACGATCGAGCCGCGGCTCGTGCCGACGCCCGTCGCCTGGCCGGCGCGGCAGTAGGCGCCCCCTCGACCGCGACTCGCGAGGGCCATGTCACAAGCAGGGCGGCCCTCTCGTCTTGTCGCCGAGCCCCGATCGCCGGGGCGGGAGGCACGCATGGACGAGAGGAAGCAGGGCGGACCGGAGGGCCCCGGGCGCGCCCGGGTCGTGGTGATCGGCGGCGGATACGCGGGCGCGGCGGCGGCGCTGCGGATCGCCGGCAAGGCGGCGCGCCGGCGCGTGCCGGTCTCGGTCGCGCTGGTGAACCCGTCGCCGCTCTTCGTGGAGCGGATCCGGCTGCACGAGCTCGCCGCCGGCAGGGCGCCGCGCCGGATCGAGCTCGGGCGGCTCCTCGGGGCGCGGGGGATCGAGCTCGTGGTCGGCCGGGCCCGCAGGATCGACGCGGCGGCGCGGGCGGTCGAGGTGGAGCTCGCCGTCGAGGGCGCCGCGGCGGCGGACGACGCGGCGGCGCCGGTGCGGCGGCTCGACTACGACGCGCTCCTGTATGCCCCCGGCAGCGCCGCGGCGCCGGAGGTCGTTCCCGGCGGCGGCGAGCACGCGCTCTCGGTGGCGGACGCCGCGAGCGCGCGCGCGCTGCGCGATCGCCTGCGCGCCGCGCGCCCCGGCGGCAGCGTCGTCGTGGTCGGCGGCGGGCTCACCGCGATCGAGGCAGCGGCGGAGATCGCCGAGGCGTTCCCCGCGCTGCGCGTCGCGCTCGCGACGCGCGGGCGCGTCGGCGAGGGGCTGTCCGAGCGCGGGCGCGCGTACGTCGCCCAGGCGCTCCGCGAGCTCGGCGTCGCGACGGTCGAGCGCGCGCGCGCGACCCGGGTCGACGCGAGCGGCCTCCTCGTCGCCCGCAAGGACGGCGCGGCGGCCGCGCCCGGCGCCGGCGCGGCCGAGCCGCAGGCCCTGCCCGAGCGCCTCGCCGCGGACATCGTCGTCCTCGCCGCGGGCTTCCGGCCGGCGGCGCTCGCCGGGAGCTCCGGGCTCGCCACCGTCGCCGGAGGGCGGCTCGCCGTCGATGGGCGGCTCCGCGCGCCCGCGCACCCGGAGATCTGGGGCGCCGGCGACGCCGCGGCCGCGCGGGGCGGCGACGGCGCGCCGCTGCGCATGGGGTGCGCCACCGCGCTGCCGCAGGCGGCGTACGCGGCGGACAGCATCGTCGCCGCGCTCGCCGGCGACGCGCCGCCCGCGCCGTTCCGCTTCGCGTTCGCCGTCCAGTGCATCAGCCTCGGCCGGCGGCGCGGGCTCATCCAGCGGGTGGACCCGATGGACCGGCCGCTCGAGCGCGTGCTCACCGGCCGCGCGGGCGCGTGGGCCAAGGAGCTCGTCTGCCGCTTCACGATCGCGGTGCTCCGCTTCGAGCAGCTCCGCCCCCACCGCAGCGGCGCGCCCGGGCCGGCGCCGAGGCCGCAGGGCGCCCTCGACCCTGCGGGCGGCGGGCGGCTCGCGTCCGGTGCGGCGACATGAGCGTGGCGGCGGGGGTGAGCGCCGCGTGCTTCACGGCGCACAGGCGCTCGCTGTTCGGCCTCGCCTACCGGATGCTCGGCAGCGCGGCCGAGGCCGAGGACGTGGTCCAGGAGGCCTACCTGCGCGCGCGCGCCGCCGGGGAGGCGCCCGAGGCGCCGGCGGCGTACCTCGCGACGATCGTGACGCGCCTCTGCCTCGACGTGCTGAAGTCGGCGCGCGCGCGGCGCGAGGCGTACGTGGGGCCGTGGCTCCCCGAGCCCGTGCCGACCGGCGATCTGGTCGACTGCGACGGGGCCGCGGCGGAGTACGCGGACGCGCTCGGCGGCGCGGAGAGCCCGGCGGCGCGCATGGACAGGGTCGAGTCGATCTCGATGGCGTTCCTCGTGGTGCTCGAGAGCCTGTCGCCGCTCGAGCGGGCCGCGCTGATCTTGCGCGACGTGTTCGACTGGGAGTTCGACGCCATCGCGGCGGCGCTCGGCCGCTCGCCTGCGGCCTGCCGGCAGCTCGTGCACCGGGCGCGCGAGCACGTGGCCGCGCGCCAGCCGCGGTTCCGCGCGACCGAGGCCGAGCGACGGCGTCTGTTCGAGGCGTTCCTCGAGGCCGCGGCGCGCGGCGACGCCGGCGCGCTCGCCGCGATGCTCGCCGAGGGCGCGAGCGTGACCCCCGACTCCGGCGGTAAGGCCAGCGCGGCGCGCCGGGTGCTGAGCGGCCGCGATCGCGTCACGCGCTACGTCATCGGCCTCTGGCAGAAGGGCGCGGGCGCGACCGCCCGGATCGCGTCGGTCAACGGCGGACCTGCCCTCCTCGTCTACGAGGGGGCGCGCCTCGCGACCGCGATCGGCCTGGACGTCTCGCCCGCCGGCGTCGACGCCATCTGGATCATGCGCAATCCCGACAAGCTGGCCAGGCTCGGGGCGGCGCTCCCGCTCCTCCCGATCTCCTGACCGCCGACGCGCGCGTGATCGCGCCGGCCCGCCGCGCGCATCGGCGCGTCGCAGGGCCGCTCGGCGACATGGCATCGCGCGCGCGGGCTCACGCCGGCGCGGCGCGCCGAGCCGAGCCGCGCGATATGCACCGCTCCACGCGCGCTTCAATCACAATCGATAACAGGGCGACACCCGCCTGCACCACGCGATTGCCAGCTGTCGCTATCAACGACCGAGCAACAAGCGCGCCACCGCGCGCTCGCGACACGCAATCCGACAAGGACGCAGGCTCGCAACCAGGCGATAGGACAACGCAATTCACGAGCACGAACCGCGCGCGCCGACTCCCTCGTGGGGATTTCAGGAGCCAGGGAGATTTAGCTCGACAGCCAATTAACTCATTGGCATATACTCCCACCCTCACGAACACAGCTTGAGCTTGATGAGGCGAGCCACTCGCACCTTGGCTTCCAACACCGTTCATTTCAGCAACCCCGGTCCGCGCCTCGCGGACACAGGAGGGCTCGATGCTGCATTCTGTGCTGTCAAAACTATCGCGCTCCAGCGGAAGGGGGCTTGTCCACGGCGCCCTGGTGCTCCTCTCCGCCGCCTCGGCGCTGATCGCGGCTCCGGCAGAGGGGAGCCGGCGGGGCGGGATCCAGACATTCGCCAGGACCCCGGCGAACCCCGGGTTCCCTGAGGGGATCGCGGTCGACGGCAATCGCGTCTATGTGTCTGGCCCGGCGACGTTCGGCACCGCAGGCACGGGTCCGTCGAAGATCTTCGTCTATGGCACGAACAGCGAGGACCTGAAGAGCACCATCACGGTCGCGGGCGAGGCGCTCGGGGCCGAGCATGCGCTGAGCTGCATCGCTGTCGACGGCCCGGGGCGGGTCTACGCGCTCAGCACGCAGCTTGGGCTGCTGCGCTTCACGAAGGCTGGACATGGATATGTCCAGCAGAGCTACGGCGCTCCCCTGCCGGACCTGCCGGCGTGCGCGGCGGCCTCGCCCGGAGAGGCGTGCTCGCCGACGCCCTTCGATCTACCGCCGATCCCGAACGACATCGCCTTCGACGAAGACGGCTATGCCTACGTGACCGACTCGTTCCAGGCGACGATCTTCCGTTATGCGCCCGGGGGCGGCGCGCCGGAGATCTGGTTCCAGAGCGAGGCGCTCGCCGGAGGAGGACCCCAGCCGTTCGGCGCGAACGGGATCCGGCTCGATCCGCTGCGCGAACATGTCTACGTCTCGGTGACCTTCTCCCTGGCGGATCCGAGCGTGGGGTCGATCTACCGGATCCCCCTCGTCGACGCGCCCGACGAGGCCGATCTGGAGCTCGTCCACGAGTACGCCGGCGGCCAGGCGCCCGACGGGTTCGCGTTCGGGAGGTCGGGGAAGCTCTATGTCACGCTCGCCGGCACCAACGCGATCTCGGTGCTCGACGAGGACGGGGTCGAGGCGTCGCGCATCGAGAGCTCGCCCTGCGACGAGATTCCCCTCGACGCCCCCGCCAACGTCGCCTTCAACGACGCGAAGAAGACGCTGCTCATCGTGAACCACGCGCTCCTCAGCGGGAACGCGGACAACTTCGCGGTGCTGAAGGTCCCGGTCGGCGACAGGGCAGATCCGCTCGAGAAGCCGTGGCTGCCCTGAAGCGAGGCAGGCAGCCCGTGAGCGCGTGAGCGCGTGAGCGCGTGAGCGCGTGAGCGCGTGAGCGCGTGAGCGCGTGAGCGCGTGAGCGCGTGAGCGCACGGCGCGACGGGGGGCGTCCCGGCCTCACGCGAGGCCGCTGCGCCGGCGCACGATCCAGTGCGCGCCGAGCGCGACGGCGGCCGCGAGCGTCCAGGCCCACGGGGGCAGGAGCGGCGCGACGTGGCGCTCGGCCGCCACCTGCGTCGCGGCCGGCAGCGGCAACGAGCCGGCCGCCGCGGGGAGCACCGACGCGCCGCCCGTCGCGCGGGCGATCTCTTCCAGGCGGGCGACGTCAGGGCGCGGGTCGGCCCACTCATCGCCGCCGCGCTCGCACGCGAAATCGCGCCGCGTTGTCGCCCCCTTCACGTCGCCGGCGGCGCCCGCGGCGGGGACGATCTCCACCGTGGCCGCGTAGCCGCCGGGCTCGAAGCGGCCGGCCGCGAGCTCGACCGGCTCGCCGCCGTCGCCGACGCGGGCCGTCAGCGTGCGCACGACCGTGCCGCTGCCGAGGCGCGCGATCGTCACCCGGGCCTCGCCCCCCTGCCCGGCGAGCGGGCGCAGCACGAGCGTCGTCTCCTCGCCCGCCAGGCAGCCGCCGCGCGCCTCGATCGACGCGGGCTCGAAGCGCGGGTCGCGCATGAGCCAGCCGAGCAGGGCGTCCCAGAACGCGCCGTGCGCGCGGCCGGCGGAGCTCGAGGCGAAAGCGCTGAAGAGCAGGCGGTGGCTGCCGTCGATGGTCAGCGCGATCGTCCGGCCGCTCTCGTGCTCGCCCAGCGAGAGCACCGGCATCGGCGCGCCCGAGGCGGTCGTGCGCGTCGGGTGCGTCATCAGCACCGTCGCTCCGGGGAGCGGATCGCCGACCACGTTGGTGCCCGGCATCTCCGGCATCTCGTCGCCGATCAGCGCGAGCAGCGGCGCGAGCACCGGCGCCGCGCGCCCCGCGGCGGTGATGCGCGGCACGAAGGCGCCGAGGTCCACCTTGGGGGCGCGGCCGATGTCGAGATCGACCGGCAGCACGCGGGCGAGCCGCGTGCGCGCGTAGTTGCCCTGCACGAACGCGTTCGGGCCGCCCACCATGATGAGCCCGCCGCCCTTGTCGACGTACTGGGCCAGCGCCGGCAGGTGCTTGGTCAGGCCGTACGGCGCGGCGTCGAAGTCCTGCAGGACCACCGCGTCGAAGCTGGACAGGTGCACGCTGAAGAGCTCGTCCACCGGGAAGGGGATCAGCGCGAGCTCGTCGGACGCCGCGTTCACCTCGTCGCCCGGCGTGCGCAGGATGAAGAACGCGACGACGTCGACCGAGGCGTCGGCCTTGAGCCACATCCGCAGCGCGCGCACGTCGTACGTCGGCCGGCCCGCGACGTGGAGCACCCGGATGCGGTCGCGCGCGACGTCGAGGGTGATGTACCGGACGTCGTTCTCGGGGAGCTCGTCGCCGTCCGGCGCGTCGATCGCCACCTCGAGGATGCGCGTGCCGGCGCGGTCGAGCGTCACGCCGAGCTCGACCGTGCCGACGCCGCCCTCGACGTGCGCCGTGCCCGTCGCGAGCGTCGTGGGCGCGCCCTGCTCGCGCAGCTCGCGGGCGACGACCGGGACCGCGTCGCACGCGAGGCCGCCGCTGCACCCGATGTCGATCCGGAGCGAGAGCGGCTGGTGCGCGACCGCGGCGCCCGAGGTGCGGACCGCGCGGACGCCGGCGTCGCGCGCGGACTCGGTCGCCACCGCGACGGTGTGCACCGGGACGTCGAGCCCCTCGAGGGCGGCCCGCGTCGCCGCGGCGGTGTCGTCGGGGCCCGGGCGGTCGAGGCGGCCATCGGAGACGACGACGAACGCCGACGGGCGCTCGTCGGCGGCGCGGGCGAGCGCCTCGAGCGCGGCGCTGAGGTCCGAGCGGCGCTGCGCCCGGGCCCGCGCGGGCGGCGGGGCCGCGGCGGGCGCCGCCGCGCCTGCGTCCGCGCCCCCGGCCGGCGCCGCCGCGGCGCCCGCGCTCGCCGCGGCGCTCGCGCCCGGCGGCGGTGTCGTGGCGGCGGCCTCGTCCGGCGTCCGCGCGTCGGCCGGGACCGGCGCGCCCTCGCCGAAGAGGTAACGGGAGAGCCGGACGTCGGCGCGCTTGCCGAGCTCGGCGAGCGCCTGCGCGGCGCTGTCGCGGCGGGTGCCCGCGAGGCCCGGCAGGTCCATGGATCGGGAGCCGTCGATCAGCACCACGACCTTCGGGCCCACGAGGCTGCCGCGCGAGGTGACGGCGACGGGGCGGAGGATGGCGGCGAGCAGGCCGAGCACGGCGAGCGCGCCCGTGAGCGCCGTACCGAGCGCCGCGCGCGCGGACGCAGCGCCGCCCCCCGCCGTCGCGCCGCGGCCGCGGGCGCGGATGAGCTCGAGCAGGAGCAGCCCGAAGCTCAGCGCTGCGACGATGCACGCGACGGCGACGACCGGCGAGGAGAGATCGCCCGAGGGCGCGAGGCTCCGTGTCACGGCCGCTCCAGGGGCGCGGGAACAGGAGGGAATGCGGGAGAAGAGGGAGGCTCGCCGGCGGCGCCGGAGCGGGAGAGCAACAGCGCGAGCAGCGAGTCGAGGGCGCGCGGCACGGGCCGGAGCCTAGTACATCGAGGCGAGGCGTCCCACCCCGGCGCTCACCCGGCACATCGGGGCTGCGTGTCCCAGCAAAGCGCCGTCTCTGCGACCGCGGACAACCCTGGACAGCGCGGCCAACAACCTTGAAACGCCGCGCGCGCTCCGCGTACGCTCGGTTACCTGGCCCATGGTGCGCGACGAGCTAGGTGAGACGGAAGCGGTTCGGCTGAGGGCTGAGAATGCGGCGCTGCGGGCCCGCGTCGAGGCGCTGGAGAAGGCGCTGGCAGGCCGGTTCGACGGTCGCGCGCCGGTTCAGGAGGACGGGGCGGCGCGAGGCGCGCCGGACGGCGCCGCGTCGCCGCGCCTGCTGGACGGCGCCGCGCCGCTGCGCCTGCTGGACGGCGCCGCGCCGGATGGCGCCGCGCCGGGCGAAGGCGCGCACGGCGCGCCCGAGTGGCTGCCGACGGCGCTGCCGGCGGTGATCCACTGGCGCCCCGACGGCACGGTGACGCGCTGGAACGAGGCCGCCGAGCGCATCTTCGGCTGGAGCGAGAGCGAGGCGCTCGGTCGCAAGCTCGCCGAGCTCGTCGCCGCGGATCCCGTGTCGCCAGCGGCGGCGCAGGCGTTCGAGTTCGCCCGCTCCGAGGGCCGGTTCGCCGCGGCTGAGAGCGAGGCCAGTACGAAGGACGGGCACCCGCTCGCCTGCCGGTGGACCTACGCCGTGCTGCGCGACGAGCGAGGCGACGTGCGCGAGATCGCGGCGATCGTCGATGACATGAGCGACCGGCTGCGGCGAGCGCAGACCGTCCACGGACGGTACCAGATGCTCCTTCAGCTCGTGGACAACGCGCGCAGCTCGATCTTCGTCAAGGACATGGCGGGACGCTACGTCTTCGCCAACCGCGCTTATGCGCAGACCCTGCAGAAGCATGTCATCGAGCTCATCGGCGCAGGCGATCTGGAGAGCGCCATACCGCCCGAGATCGCGGAGATGCTCGCGGAGAAGGAGCGGGAGGTGATCGCAGGCGGTCAGGTCATGCAGTTCGAAGAGGTCCTTCCGGTCGGCGACACGCACCTTCATTATTTCACCGTCAAGTTCCCGATCCACGACGAGCGGGGCGAGCCGATCGGCCTCGGCGGCATCGTGACCGAGATCACGTCGCTGAGGCGCGCGGAGGCCGAGCGGGCCGCGCTCCAGGAGACGATCATCGCCGCGCAGCAGGCGGCCCTCCGGGAGCTGTCCACGCCGCTCATCCCGCTCGCAGACCGGGTGGTGGCCATGCCGCTGGTGGGGGCGATCGACGGGGCGCGCGCGGAGCTCATCATGGAGACGCTGCTGGCCGGCATCAGCAGCCAGCGCGCCCACACAGCGATCCTGGACATCACCGGCGTGCGCGCCGTCGACACGCTCGTCGCCAACGCGCTGACGCGGACCGCGCGCGCCGCCCAGCTCCTCGGCACCCGCGTGGTGCTCACCGGCGTCCGCCCGGAGGTGGCGCAGACCCTGGTCACGCTCGGCGTGGATCTCGCCGGCATCACGACGCTGAGCACCTTGCAGAGCGGCATCGCGTACGCGCTCCGTCACGCGGGGCGGTAGCTCGCGTGTCCTGAATCCCGCCGGGGACGGCCCGGTCCGCCTCGTCCGAGCGCCGCGCCCGAATGGCGCGGTGGCGCGCCGGTCAGCCTGCTTCCGTGAGGTACCGGAGGAGCGCGGCCTCGTCGGTCGTGATCAGCCGCTCGATCCCGTCCTGCCTGGCGTAGCGCTGGATCTGCATCGCGCCGACGACGCTCTGCACGAGCACGCCGACCCTGCGGAACCCGCGCAGCCAGCGCGGTCGGATGCGCTCCAGGGCGGCCTCGAACGAGGGGTCGTTCCGGCCGGGAGCGGCGCGGACATCGACGAGGAGGGCGTACCGCGAACGGCCGAGCCCATCGAGGACACGGCAGAGCGTCGCCTTCACGGCCTCGAGCTCCTCGACGGAGGCGAACGGCCTGCTGGTGCGCACGTTCCAGACGATGCCCAGCGGCTCGTCGACGAGGACCGTGTAGTGGTCGTCCTGCCAGACCGTCCTCGGCGCGGGGGTGGGCTTCGGCGCGGGGGTGAGACGATCCGTCATGGTCAGCTCACGGCGCGCCGGGGTGCGCGGGCGAGGAGCGGGGCCGCCCGTCGTCCATGGCGCGGCGGCGCATCAGGAACGGCGCGTGGACCTGGTCGTCCTTGTAGTTCGAGCAGAGCACGTACATCGCGATGTTCACGGCGAGGCGGAACGCGCGCTCGCGCTGCGCCTCGCCCCCGGGCGTGACCTCGACGCTCGGACCGCCGCCGTCGGAGCGGGCCAGCGCGCCGGAGAGATCGTGGTCGGAGAAGATCACCTGCGGCATGCCGCCGCGCACGATCGCCGAGAGCTTCTGCGGCCCCTCGACGCGGCCGACGGCGCGCGGGAGCAGGTAAAACGAGCGGAAGACGACGTTCTCGGTGCCGATGGGGATCGGCGAGCCCTCCGGCAGGACACGGGCGAGCTCGCGCCGCGCGGCGCGGCCGAAGGCGCCGCTCCCCGGGGAGAAGTCGTCGACGAACAGGACGCCGCCGAGCGCGAGGAAGCGGCGCAGGCCGAAGACCTCGCGCTCGGTGAGCGGCGGGAGGTCGCCCTCGCCGCCCCAGAGCGCGAACGGCTCGGCGAGCAGCGCGGGGTCGTCGGCGCGCACGGTGGTCGGGTTGCGACGCGCGGGCGCGCTCGTCCGGCGCTCCAGCTCGAACGACCAGCGCGCCGGCGCCGTGGCGCGCACGCCCTCCCAGCGCGCGTTGCCCGTGAGCAGCGGCCGCGGGTTCCACGCCCCCTCCTCGCCGAAGGCGCGCACGGGGCGCGGGATCGCCGAGAGGAGCAGCGCCGACACCAGCACCAGCGCCGCGGCGCCGAGGCGGCGCCGCCGCAGCGCGCCCTCGAGGCCGATCCACCGGTTCAATCGAAGTCCTCGACCCGCCATACGCCCGCCTCGCGCCGGAGCTTCACCTCGTGCCCGCCAGGTATCTGGACCGTCGCGGTGTCGCCGGCAATCTTGACCTCGAGGCCCTCGGGCTGGGCGAGCCCCTCGACGAGCGAGCGGAGGTCGCTCTCGATGGCGCTGCGCGTGGCCGGCGTGAGGACGCGCAGCAGGCCGGCGTAGCTGCGGCGCGCGAGGACGCGGCGGAGCTGCTCGAGGGCCTGCTCGGGGGTGCGGCCGCCCGCGGGCAGCGCGTCGGCGGCCGAGATCCGGAAGGCGCGCTCGCGGTCGTCGAGCTCGAGCGTCGCGATCTCGCCGTCGGGGTAGCGGACGCGGGCGCGCGTCTTGATGACCACCCCGGGCGCCGTGACGCTCCTGGCCTGCTCGGCCAGCTCGGCCCGCGCCTCGGCCACGCGCCGCCGCACCTCGTCGCGCGACATCGCGGTGCGGCTGCGCTCGCTGAGCATCCCGTGGATGGCGTCGGCGTCGCCGCGCGCGGCCGCGTCGGCGTAGGCCTGCACCGCCTCCTTCGGGTCGGGGAGCGAGGACGACGCGCAGGCGAGGCCGGAGAGCGGCGCGAGGAGCGCGAGCAGCGAGGGGAGGGCGCGCGGCACGGCCGGGAGCGTAATACATCGACGGCGGCGCGTCCCAGCGCCGTGGAGGAGCGCGGCGACCCGCGAGGGGCCCGGCCGTGGTAAGGCGGCTCCGCCGAAGGGCGGCTCCTCCCGCGCATCGACGACGTCCACACCCGAAGAGACCCGAAGAGGCCATCGCCGCATGACCGACGTTGCTGGAAAGCTCTGGGGGTTCTGCCACACGCTCCGCCACGACGGCATCGACCACGGGGACTACATCGAGCAGATCACGTACCTGCTCTTCCTGAAGATGGCCGCCGAGCGGGGCCTCGACCTCTCGCGCGTCGAGCGCACGACGCCCCTCGGCGCGGTCGAGGCGACGGACTGCTCCTGGCCGGCGCTGCGCGCGAGGAGCGGGCAAGCGCTGCTCGACAGGTACGCCGAGGTCCTCCGGGCCCTCGAGGCGGCCCCCGGCGTCCTCGGCGAGATCTACGCGGGCTCGCAGCCGCGCTTCAAGAGCCCGGCGAACCTCGGGCGCCTCGTCGACCTCATCGACGAGGTCGAGTGGACGGGCCTCGGCGTGGACATCAAGGCCGCGGCGTACGAGGGCCTCTTGGAGAAGGCCGCCGCCGAGGGCAAGAAGGGCGCGGGGCAGTACTTCACGCCGCGCGCGCTGATCCAGTCGATCGTGCGGTGCATGCGGCCCGATCCGCGGGGGAAGCCGGGCTTTGCCGTGTGCGACCCGGCGTGCGGCACCGGGGGGTTCCTCGTCGCCGCCTGGGAGTGGCTCGAATCCGAGGCGGGGGGCGCGCTCGATCCGGAGACGGCGGGCCGGATCAAGGCCGGGGCGTTCTTCGGCCAGGAGCTCGTCGCGCGGCCGCGCCGGCTCGCCCTCATGAACCTGTACCTGCACGGCATCGCGCCGCGGATCGCCCTCGGCGACTCGATCGACGCCCCGCCGCCCTGCGAGCGGTTCGACGTGGTCCTCACGAACCCGCCGTTCGGCACCAAGGGCGGGCACCGGGCGCCCGACCGCGCGGACTTCGCGGTCGCGACCGCGAACAAGCAGCTCAACTTCATCCAGCACGCGCTGACGATCCTCGGGCCCGGCGGCCGGGCGGCGATGGTCCTGCCGGACAACTGCCTGTTCGCGGACCAGGCGGGCGAGGTGTTCAAGGTCCTCGCCGAGGGCTGCGATCTGCACACGGTGCTCCGCCTGCCGCGCGGGACGTTCACGCCGTACAGCCCGGGCGTGAAGGCCAACGTCGTCTTCTTCACGAAGGGCCGCGCGACGGAGCGGGTCTGGATCTACGACGCGCGGACGGGCGTGCCCTCGATCACGAAGAAGAGCCGGCCGCTCTCGCCGGCGCACTTCGCGGAGTTCGAGCGGTGCTACGGCGACGACCCCGACGGGCGGGCGCGGCGCGAGGCGGGAGCGTCGCGGGAGGGCCGCTTCCGCAGCTTCGAGCTCCGCGAGATCCAGGAGCGGGAGTTCAAGCTCGACGGGTTCAAGTGGCTCAAGGAGGAGTCGCTCGACGACGCGGGCGAGCTGCCCGAGCCGGAGGAGCTGGCGAGCGATGCGATCCAGGAGCTCGAGGGGGCGGTCATCGCGCTGAACCGCGTGCTCGCGCTGCTCGAGGGCGGGGCGAAGGCGGCGGAGGCGTGAGCGGGCGCCTGCCAGAAGGGTGGGCGGAGACGACGCTCGCGGCGATCTGCGCGCACCGGAGCGGGAGCTCGAAGCTCATCAAGGGGAAGCTCCACGCCGCGTGGCGGCCCGGGCGTTACCAGGGGTTCAGCGCCTCGGGGCCCGACGTGTGGTGCGACGGCTGGGAGCACGAGGGCGAGGCGCTCGTCGTCTCCGCGGTGGGGACGCGGTGCGGCAAGGCGTTCAGGGCGCGCGGGCGGTGGTCGGCGATCGCGAACACCTATGTGGTCTGGCCGGACCCGCGGGCCATCGATCTCGACTACCTGTTCCTGCACCTCAACAACGAGGATTTCTGGGTGAAGGGCGGCTCCGCGCAGCCGTTCGTGAAGGTGCGCGAGACGCTCGAGCGCCCCTTCTGCCTGCCTCCCCTCCCCGAGCAGCGCCGCATCGTCGCGAAGGTCGAGGCGCTGCTCGCCGAGGTGAGCGCGGCGAAGGCGCGGCTGGCCAGGGCGTCGCTCGTCCTCGAGCGGCTCCGGCAGGCCGTGCTTGCGGCGGCGTGCTCGGGGAGGCTGACCGAGGACCTCCGCGCGTCGGTCGCCGCGCCACAAGCGGCCGGGCCGGCGGAGACCGCGCCGGGCGCGGCGCCGGCGGCGCCGGGGTCGGACGGAGACGAGGGGTCGAGGCGTCGCCTGCCCGCGTCATGGGTCGTGTGCCCGTTCGGGGCCCTGGTGGACAACCACGATGGCGGCCGGGTGCCGGTGAAGTCCGCCGATCGAGAGCGGCGCCGGGGGCCGTATCCGTATTACGGCGCGTCAGGGATCATCGACTCGATCGACGGGTATCTGTTCGACGGAGACTACCTGCTCATCGCCGAGGACGGCGCCAATCTCCTGTCCAGGACCACCGCGGTGGCATTCCCGGCGCGCGGGAGGTTCTGGGTGAACAACCACGCTCATGTCGTCCAGCCGAAGGCAGGCGTGGCCCTCGAATACCTCGAGATGCTCCTGAACTCGCTCGATCTTCAGCACCACGTGACCGGCTCCGCGCAGCCGAAGCTCACGCAGGCGGCGCTCAACGGCATCCCTGCTCCGTTGCCCCCGGCAGAGGAGCAGGCGGAGATCGTGCGCCGCGCGCAGGCGCTCTTCGCGCTCGCCGACACCATCGAGGAGCGCGTGGCCATGGCCAGGGCGCGGGCCGACAAGCTCCCTCAGGCCATCCTGGCCAGAGCGTTCTCGGGCGAGCTGGTCCCCACCGAGGCGGAGCTGGCCCGCGGCGAGGGCCGGAAGCACGAGCCGGTGGAGGTGCTGCTGCGCCGCGTGCGGGGTGACGGGGCGACGCCCGGGCATTCCAAGCCTAGCGCGACTCCGTCGTGACCGCGCGGCTGGAACCGCGGGGCAGAAGTCCTGCCAGGGATCTGCCTCGCGAGAGGAGAGATTCAACGCAAAGGCGCAAAGGCGCAAAATCCATGCATTTATTATTATTTTGCGTCTTGGCGCCTTTGCGCCTTTGCGTTGAAATCTCTATCCGGATCCATGGCCGGACTGCTGGAGGGTGGAACTAGGAGCTCGTCCTGCGCGTCCCGAGCGCCATCATCGCGTCCCAGAACATCTTCTCATAGGCCTGGAAGAGCCTCGTCGTGCGGCGGATCGCCCGGGGCTCCACGCCGCGATCCAGCCCGTCTTGCACGATCGCGATCGCGGTGTCCTCGAACGACGGCAGCGCGGCGAACGCGTCCAGAAAGGCGGTGTGCTCCGGGCCGAAGCCGTACCGGTCGCGCAGCGCGCTGGCCATCCTGCCGCAGTTGAACCCCCAGGCAGGGAAGTTGATGAGCAGGGCGCACGCGATCTCGGCCGCGGAGGCGTTGGCCGCCGCCCAGGCCATCTGGGTCGCGTAGGCGAACCCCTCCGGGGTGACCTCGTACCGATCCAGGTCGTCGCTCGTCATGCCGAGCTTCTGGCCGATGGCGGCGATCCCGCCCGGCGCCGCGAGCTCGCCCTGGAGGACGCCGCTCCAGAAATCGCGCCAGGGCGTGTCCGCGAAGCGCTGGAGCATCATCGCCATCGAGCGCAGATCGCTGAGCGCCACGTGGTGCTGGTGGCCCGGAAAGGCCTTCAGCACCTCGAGCGTGACCTCGCCCCGCGCGATGGCGTCCGGATAAGGGTGAGCCCTCAGCTCGTCGTCGATACGACGGAGCTCCTCGCGAATGTCCTTCACCAGCGCGGCCGCGGCCTTCATGGATGCCTCCTCCCGATCGGGCCCCATCCTACACCCGCGTTGCCGCCGAGATCACGAGCCTCGCGGCGCGCTACCCGCCGGCGCGCGGGCTCGCATGCGCCTCCCGCACCCGCGCGATGATCGCGCCGCCGACCTCCTGGGCCGACCAGCCCTCCGCCAGCCAGCGCAGAGGGATGCTGTGGGCGCGGTCGTCCTCGCGGATCGACAGCGCGACCGGCCTGGCCGGGGGCTGCATCTCCACGGCCTCGACGCGATCGAGCAGCACGGTGACCTCCCGCGCAGCCCGGAACGGATGAATCGACGGGAAGGAGATCGACCGAGGGCCAAGGAGGATCCGGAACTCTTTCAAGGCGGCGAGGCGCGCGGCGCCGACGAACCCGAGCGCGCACAGGGCCCCTGACAGGAGCGCCAGCACCGCGTAGAAGACGTCGGCGCCCCCGCGCTCGAGAGGGATGATCCCGTTCAGGATCAGGCCCCTGTCGTTCGTCAGGGCCCGGTGGGCGAGGACCGCCGCGCAGGCCGCGAAGAAGAGGGCGCTCAGGAGGAGCACCCCGTAGGGACGGCGGAGCGGTATCTCCAGGGCATCGCCCCCCGCTTCATGGCTCGGCTTCATCGATACTCCCCTTCGCCGGCGGAGGCCGCCTCGAGCAGCCGCGCAGCGAGCAGCTCCGCGTCGAGGGCCGCCTGGTGCTCGGTCAAGAGCAGCGTGTCGCCGTCCCGGTGGGCGGCGACCCAGGGCAGCGCGCGCGCGTCGCCGATCACCTTGCCCCGGCTGCCAAGGAGGATGAAGACGCCTCGCCCGTCAGGGCCCGTCGCGAGGGACACGCCGCGAATCAGGGCGGCGGGGATGGTGACCGGAGCCCCGTTGGCGGTGAGGCGAACGGCATCTGCCGAGATCCCCTCGAGGCGGACGGACTGGCCGTGTCGGGGATCGCGGAAGACGGCGACGTCACGCCGGAGCGCGAGGGCGACGCCGGACGCGCCGGCGCCATAGAGGAGCCAGGCAGGCCACACGCTCGGCGCGCCGAGCGCGGCGAGCGCAGCCCCCCACAGCCCGCCGGCCGCGACGAGCGCGGCGGCCACGACGCAAAGGCCCGCGCCGATCCGGATGCGCCGGATCGTGCCGAGCTCCTCGACCGAGGTCCCCACCGCCATGACCGCCAGCGCGGCGACGCCCGGCCCCGCCGGAGAGGCGAGGAAGGAAAGGACGCCCTTCGGTCCGGGCGGCGTCATGCACGCGAGGGCCGCACAGGCGAGCCCGATGAACATCGCGCGCGCCTGGAAGCTGACAGGGATGCGGAGCACGAGGAAGGTGGATCATGAGATCCGGGGGACTCCGGGCTGTCAAGGACCGCAGCCCTGCCTCCGCCCCTCGCGCATCGAACTCCGCTGTTCCCGGGCCGCGGTCAGGCCCTCTCCGGCGCGCGCTCCGTGGCGCAGCAGCGCTCGACCCACGGGACACGGCTACGCAAAGCCACCACCCCGCGCACGTCACCCGTCCGCTCGCCCGAGGCGCGCTGTCGCGAGGAGGTCGCCGGCGTCTCAGCCGGGCTGCGCGAAGAAGCGGGCGTTGATCTCGCGGTAGTGGCGCCACTCGGGCGGCAGCTCGTCCTCGTCGAAGATGGCGTTCACCGGGCACTCGTCCTCGCAGGCGCCGCAGCCGATGCACGACTCCGGATCGATGTAGAGCTGGAGCCGCGCGAGCCGCGTCTTCCGCTCTTCCTGCGGGATGCGCGCGATCTCGTCGGGCGAGAGCGGCCCGTGGATGCACTCCACAGGGCAGACGGAGACGCAGGCGGTGTCGCAGGTGGCGACGCACGGCTCGGCGATGACATGGGCCATGAGGGTTCCTTTCGCGACGCGGTCGTCGCCGCGCCGCCTCTACGGGCTTCGGCGTTCAGCGTCCGGTCGTCACCGAGACCTCAGCACGGCGCATGCCCGCGGCCGGAGCGGCGTTTCCGGCGCCCGCGCGGCCCTTGTGCGGCCCGGGCAACGCTCCTACGGTGCCGCGCAACGCCATCTCGGTGGCCTCGCTCCGCGCACGATGACCGCCCCCGCCGATCGCGCCCTGCTCCTGCTCGCCGACCTCGGCGAGGCCTCGGCGCGCGCGCACACGGAGGCGACGCTCGTCCCCGCGGTCAGCGCCGTGCTCGCGCGCCACCTCCCGCTCCGGCGGCTCGAGCTCCGCCGCGGCGCGGGCGCGCCGGGCGCGCCGGAGGTCCGGCGCGGCGCGGGCGGCGACGCTGTCGCCGTCTTCGCGCTCCGCGACGCGGAGGGCGCCGTCGGCTGCGCCACGATGGCGATCGGCGAGGGCGCGGCGCTCGACCTCTCGCCGGCCCTGCTCGAGGCGATCGGCCGGCTGCTCGCCGTGGCGCTCCGGCAGGTGCAGGTCCTCGGGCGCGTCGCGGCGATCGCGCGCCGCGCGCAGGGCGAGAAGCGGGCGCTGCGGGAGGAGCTCGATCGCGTCGCGCTGCCGAGGGAGGTGGTCGCGGCGAGCCCGGCGATGCGGGCGATCTTCCAGGAGATGGTGCCGCTCGTCGCCCGGCAGGACACGACCGTGCTGGTGCGCGGCGAGACCGGGACCGGCAAGGAGGTGATCGCGCGCCGCATCCACGCGCTGTCGCGCCGCGCAGAGCGGCAGTTCCTCGCGGTGAACTGCGGCGCGCTGCCCGAGGGGCTCGTCGAGAGCGCGCTCTTCGGCCACGAGCGCGGCGCGTTCACGGGCGCGGCGGCGCGGCACCTCGGGCTGTTCGAGCGCGCGAGCGGCGGGACGCTGCTGCTCGACGAGGTCGGCGAGCTGCCCAAGCCGGCGCAGGCGAAGCTCCTGCGCGTGCTCCAGGAGGGCGAGGTCGAGCGCGTCGGCGGCGAGGGCACGGTGCGCGTCTCGGTGCGGGTGATCGCCGCGACGCACCGGCCGCTCGAGGACATGGTCGCGAGCGGGGCGTTCCGGGAGGACCTGTATTACCGGCTGCAGGTGTTTCCGATCGTCGTCCCGCCGCTGCGGGAGCGGCCCGGGGACCTGGAGGCGCTCACGCGCGTCATCGTGGACAAGGTCGCGGCGAGCTTCGGCCGGGCGCCGCCGCGGGTGAGCGCGGAGGCGATGGCGCGCCTCGGGGCGCACGACTGGCCGGGCAACGTGCGGGAGCTGGAGAACGTGATCGAGCGGTCGATGGTGATGTCGACCGGGGACGAGCTCATCCTGTCCGCGCCGCTCGCCGCGGCGCCGCGCGCGGCAGGGCGCGCGCTGACGTACCGGGAGGCGGCGCAGCGCTGCATCGAGGAGGCGCTGCGGGCCTCGGGCGGCAAGATCTACGGAGAAGACGGGGCGGCCGCGGCGCTCGGGCTGAAGCCGACGACGCTGCAGAGCAAGATGCGGAAGCTCGGGATCCGGAGGGAGGGCGGCGACAAGGGCTGACGCGACGCCGGCGCACCCGGGCATCGAGCGACCGGACGCTCCTCGATACGGCCGCCTCAGCGCTCGGCGACGGCGAGCCGCTCGATGGCGCGCACGCCGCGCTGCGGGGGCCAGTGGCGCGCGGCCCAGTCCACCGCCGACTCGTCGGAGAGCACGCGGAAGCCGGCGCGCGCGAGGAGCTCGTGCATGGCGTCCCGGGTGAGCGGCGCGCGGATGGCCTCGCCCAGCGAGCGAAAGCCGCCCCGGAGCAGGCCCTGTTTCCACGCGGGGACAGGGTCGTCAGGGAACATCCCGTAGGTGACCGCGATGCGGCTGCCGGGCGCCGAGAGCGCCGCCGTGAGGCGCAAGGTGCCCTCGACGGCCTCGCGCGTGAGGTACGGAGTCACGCCTTCCCAGATCCAGAACGCGGGCTCGGCGGGCCGGAAGCCGGCCGAGAGGAGCGCCTCGTCGAGCCGGTCTCGCTCGAAGTCCACCCCGACGTGCGCGAGCCCGCCAGCCTTGAGCTCCGGCGCGGCCGCGGCGCCCGGCGCGGTCGCGCCGCCGCCGGGGCGCGCGAGCGACGCCAGCCGCTCGACCTTGTAGCGCTGCGTGGCCGGGTGATCGACCTCGAAGACCTGGACGCCCGCGAGCTCCGGGAGGCGCATCGCACGGCTGTCCAGGCCCGCCCCGAGCACGACGAGCTGGGACGCGCCCTCCGCGACGGCGTCGCGGAGGGCGTCGTCGATGGCGCGGGTGCGGAGCGCGACGTGGTAGCTCAGGCCGAACAGGGCGCGGCCGAGGCCGTGGTGGACGGCGCGGGCGGCGGCGGGGACGCCGGCCGCCCGCGCGAGCGCGCGCGCCGGGAGCGCGAGCGGCCACGGGACGAGGCGGGCCGCGAGCGGGTCGGGCGCCACGCGGTAGGGCTCGGGCATCTCGGTGTAGAGCGCCCGCAGGGCAGCGACGAGGGAGGCGGTGAGGCTTGGGCGTTGGGCTCGCACGAGGGTGCCTTGGTTCGCTGTGTGCCGCCCGGGATCGGCCGCGGCGGAGCCCCAGCGTACATGCCACGTCGACGGCGCGCCCGTGGTGTCGTCATCCAGTCACGCGTCGTTGGTCGTCGCTGTTCACACGCCGCGCGTCAGCGCGCTGTCGCTGCGGAAGATCCGGGGCGCGGACGGCCGCAAGCGCGGCGCCACACCGGATGCACCGGTTCTTGCTTGCCACGCGGCCGCGGGCCGGTAGCGCCGCAGTGACGTGTCGAGAAGTTAACGGTTGCCCTTCGCGTGAAGTGCGGGGCTGCATTCATTATTCATTCTTCAGGAGTGTCGAGCATGAGAGGGAATCTGGCTCGCGGAGCGATGGTCATCTTGCTTGCCCAGTGCATGCTGGGATGCGGTGACGATGCGGCTCCCGGTGGCACGGCGTCGTCGAGCTCCTCGACGGGCAGTAGCGGTGGCGGCGGCGACGGCGGCAATGGCGGCGACGGCGGCAATGGCGGCGACAGCGGCGACGGCGGCAATGGCGGCGACGGCGGCGGCGACGGCGGCAACGGCGGAGGCGACGCCATCGCGTGGACTCCCTGCCCGCTCCTCACCGACGGCACCGGCGAGGACGCCGAGTGCGCCGAGATCCCCGTCCCGCTCCACTGGGACCAGCCGGAAGGCAAGGCCATCACCTTCTTCGTCAAGCGGAAGCTCGCCGCGACGCAGCCGAGCCGCAGGCAGCTCTGGCTCCTGAACGGCGGGCCGGGGGGCTCAGGCGCCGACTTCGAGCCCCTCGTGCAGCTCCTCGCCGGCATCGATCCGACACTCGACATGTACATGCCGGACCACCGCGGCACGGGCCGCTCGAGCCGCCTCGGCTGCGCGGCAGGGGAGACGCCGGAGAGCGAGGGCGGCAGCTATCTCACCGACGCCGAGATGGCCGCCTGTCTACCGGCGATCGAGGCCGAGCTGGGCGACGACATCAAGGGATTCACCGTCACGAACGCCGCGCGCGACGTCGGCGAGATCATCGCGCGGACGCGCGCCCCGGGCGGCGAGGTCCTCGTCGTAGGCGGCTCCTACGGGACGATCTGGGGTCACCGCTATCTCCAGCTCTACCCCGACCAGCCGACGGCCGTGTCGCTCACCGCGCTGGCCGTCAACGCGAAACTCTCGGACATCGATGTCTGGCTCAACGACCTCGGCCAGCGGTTCATGGACCTCTGCGGCGCCGACCCGTCCTGCTCGGACAAGCTCGGCGCCGACCCGTGGGCGACGATGACCGAGACCCTGGATGCGTTCGATGAGGGGGCCTGCCCGGAGGTGGCCGCGCTCGGCTATGACCGGCAGATCTTCCAGGCGCTGTTCGCGCAGTTCCTCTATCAATGGGCGCCGCGGCCGCTCATCCCGGCGCTGACGTACCGGCTGGGTCGGTGCTCTCCCGCCGACGTCGCCGCGTTCACCCACCTCGCGGGGGTCGTTCTCGCGCCCCTCCCCGAGCCGCTCTCGGCGAGCATGCGGTTCTTCTCCCCGGTGCTCCGCAACAACATCATGCTGTCGGAGCTCTGGGCCGACCCGCCTCCGCCCGTGTCCGAGATGCAGGAGTTCCTCGCGCAGGCCAACGTGGCCATCGGGGTGACGGACGACGCCGCCGCGCTCCACGAGAGCTGGCCGCGCTACACCCCCGACGCGTACGCAGGGCAGTGGGCCACGACGAGCGCGCCCCTGCTGCTGCTCCACGGGGAGCTCGACTTCATCCCGAGCGCGGTACCGGAGGCCGTCAAGAGCCACTTCACCGGCCCGAACCAGACCCTGGTGATGCTGCCGCGGGCCCCCCACGGCGTCGAGAGCCCGACCGATCTCATGGGCGGCTCGTGCGACATGGATCTCCTGTTCCAGTTCCTCGCCGCTCCCGAGGCGCCCCTGGACACATCGTGCACGGAAGAGGTCCTGCCCATCGATTTCAGCGTCGCTCCGGGGGTGAGCGCCGCATACCTCGGCACCGAGGACGCCTGGGAGGGCGATCCCGGGGCAGAGCGGCGCGCGCCTCGCGCGCCCTCGCCCGAGCAGGAGCGCACGATCGCGCGCGTCCGCGAGGCGCTGCGCGACGCGCGCAGCCGCGCCCTGCCTCGGCCGCTGCTCCCCTGACCGGCTCACCGCGCGCGGATCGGCAGGGGCCCGCTCGGACCTGCTAGGCTGGCCGGCGTGCACGACACACCTCCGGAAGCGTGCGTCCTCCTGTTCGAAGGAGGCTCTGCCCACGGCCCCAACGGGGTATTCGGCGCGTGGACTGTCACGGTCGACGCGGCGGGCGCGCTGACGATAGGCGGTCAGGTGCTCGGGCGCGACGTGACGCCTCGCTCCGCGGCGCTCTCGCCCGGCGAGCGGCAGGCGCTCGCGAGCCTCCTCGATGGCCTCTCCTCGGTGCCTTCCCGACGCTCGACCCGCATGGGCATCCCCGACGAGAGCATGCTCCACATCACCGCGGCCACAGCTGCAGGCCCGACGACGCTCCAGCTCTGGCACCGCGAGGCGCGGACCGTGCCGCCCGTCGCCGCGCTGCTCCGCTGGATCGACGCCATCATCGCGACGCACGCAGGCCACGCCGCCGCGTTCGCGTGAGCGGCCGACACGAGGTCCCGCCGCGCTGACAGCCGACCAGCCTGCAGGGAGCCTGGCCCCGGAAGAACGGCTCCCGGGACGCGGCGAGTTCTGCTAGAAGGAGTCGGCCGCGCCGAGCGCTCGTCATGACACCCCGGCGCGAGCAGCAAGTCCTTAGAATTACTGGCCATTTCACCGCGCTGCGGCAGCGCGCAGCCCCCGTGAACGGGCCGATTACCCTCGAGTGTCAACATGACTTTTCATCGTGAGACAGCGCGCTTCACCCTGGTCGGGATCTCCTGCCTGGCGCTCGCCGCCGCGGCCGCGGGCTGCGTGGGCAGCTCGGACGGCGGCTCGGATACGGGAGGCGCCGGCGGCAGCGGCGCGGGGACCGGCGGCGCCTCGAGCGTGAGCTCGGGCGCTGGCAACCCCTCCTCCGGCAGCGCCAGCAGCGGCAACCCCGGCAGCACCACGACCACCGGCAGCGTCGACCCCGGCACCGCCACCAGCACGTCCACGGGGACGCCCGGCACGACGAGCACCACGGCGAGCACCGGCGCCGGGACGCCGACGGGCGCGTGCCCGCCGAGCGCGACGTTCTGCTCCGACTTCGAGGGGACAGGGCTCCCCGCGGGCGCGACGTACCGCCCGTCGTACCAGGCGGCAGATGCGCTGAAGAACATGGAGATCGACTCGTCGATCTTCCACTCCGGATCGAGCTCGCTGCACGTGAAGCCCGGCATGAGCGGCTACGACTGGCGGATGCTCTCTGTCCCGGCGCCCGGGTCGAAGTTCTGGGTGCGGCTCTACGTGCGCAGCAGCGTGGATATCGGCCAGTCCGAGCACAACGCCTACTTCCAGGCGATGACGGGCGACGGCGATCCGAACGCGGGCGACAACGTCGAGGTCGCCGAGCAGTACTGCCAGATCGTCCTGAACCTGCACGACGATGTCGTCCTGCCCGAGGGCGGCGACTTCCGGTGCGGCAGCGGCGGCGCGAACCTCCCGAAGGACCAGTGGCACTGCATGGAGGCCTATTTCGACGGCGCCCAGGGCGACGTCCAGGTCTACGCCAACGGCACCAAGATCATCGACAAGACCGGCTGGAAAAAGCTCGACTTCAAGACGTTCAGCTTCGGCTACCTCGGCTTCCACGGCCCTTCGCGGTCCATGTGGTACGACGACGTGGCGGTCGCGCCGGAGCGGATCGGCTGCGCCCCCTGACGCGCCCGGCGCCGGGGCGCCGACGGCGCCCCGGCGGTTCAATCCCTGTCTCTCCTGATCACCGCATCAGAAGCTGACGCGCAGGCCGATGGCCCCCGCGCCGAGCACGGGGGTCAGCGCCGCGCGCGGGCTCGCGGTCGCGTCCTGTGAGGGCAGCATCAGCAGGCCGGCGAGGCCGACGCCGGCGCCGACGGCGAGGACCGCGAAGCCGGCGTTGGAGACGTTGGCCAGCGTCCTGGCCGTGCTCAGATCGCCGCCCCGGCTCGGGGGGCAGCGATCGTCCGCGCACACCTCGGCGAGCGCGCCGGACCTCGCGAGCGTCAGGGCGCCCGCGACCGCGCCGACCATCAGGCCGGCCGCGCCGACGCTGAACCCCATCGCCATCAGCGTCCTCCCGACGCCGTCCGCCGGCGCCTCCGGCGCCGCCGCCGTCGCGCGCGGCGCGAGCGCGGCCCGCGGCGCGCGCGACGGCGGCGCCGCCGGCGCGTCCTCCAGCGCCGGGATGGTGACGACGATCGACGCGCGCTCGGGCGGCACGTCCACCGCCGTGGACCACGCCTTCTTCCCCGGCGCCGCCGCGGCGACGCGGTGTCGGCCCGGATCGATGGGGAACGGCGCGTTCAGGGCGGCGCCGCTCAGCGGCTCGCCGTCGAGCGTGAGGCGCAGGCTCGCGGGCGGCGCATCCATCCTGATCTCGATCCGCGCGATCCGCCGCTCCAGCGCCGCCCGCTCGGCGCGCGCGAACGCCGCGCGCTCCTCCGGGCCCTCGCGCCGCGCGATCTCCTCCACCGAGCCGAGCTCGGCCCACGCCGTCGCGAGCATCCCCACCTTCTCGTGACAGACGGCGAGGTTGAGGAGCGTCCCGGGCTTCGGCTCGAGGCGATGGCTCTCCTCGAACTTCGCGCAGGCCTCGGGGTACTGCCCCTGTTTGAAGAGGTCTCGCCCCTGCCAGAAGAGCGCCTCCGCCATGGGCTTGACCGCGCCCTGCGCGCGCTGGGCGGACGCCGCGCCGGAGAGCGTGACGGCCCCGAGCAGCGCGCCCGAGCCGAGGAACAGGAGCCCTCTCTTCATCTCTCTGACCCAGCCACGTCCGACTCAATCCCGCTGATCGAGGATCCTGTCCAGGTGGCCCTGGCGCGGGGCTCCATCGCGCGGGGCCCCGGCGCCCCGCCGCGGCGCCGGCAGCGCCGACAGGCTCACGTCCATCGCGCGATCTCGGTCCGGGATGAGCTGCACGCTCGCGTCCTTGAAGCCCGGCTTCCTCAGGACCAGCTCGACAGGCTCGCTCCCGCGGGGCAGCGCGATCGGCGCGCCGGCGCTCCCGACCCTCGTGTCGCCGATCCAGACGCTGGCGTCCGCGGGCCGGGTCGTGAGCCGCACCGTGGCCGTATCCGCCGGCGCGGCCCTCAGCGGCTCCGCCGTCGCGGCGGGGGGCGGCGCGGGGGCCACGGGCGGCTCCGGCGGCTCGCGCGCCTCCTGCGGCGCGGCGGGGGCGGAGGCGAGCGCCATGGCGCTCTTGCCACCGAGCAGCGGGAGCCCCGAGGGGCGCCCGATGACCCACATCGACGTCGCGGCGACGAGCCCCGCGGCAGCCGCCGCGACGAGGTTCCGGCGCCTCACCGCTGCCGGCCGCGCGACGGGCGCGCTGGGCGCCTCGATCGCCGCAACCTCGGACGACGACGGCGTCCGGCCGCCCAGGTCCGCTCCGCGGCGCGCGGCCACGGCGCTCGCGGGCGGCCCCGACCACGGCACGGTCGACGCGTCGGCGGCGCTCGCCGTCGGCCCGGGGGCGCGCTCGGTGTCCGGGAGCGTGGAGCTCGGCAGCGCGGAGCTCGGCAGCGCGGAGCTCGGCAGCGCGGAGCTCGGCAGCGTGGAGCTCGGCAGCGTGGAGCTCGCAGGCGCGGCCGACGGCTCCGACGCGGGGCCCGCGCCGGCATCCGAGCGGCGGTCCGGATCCCAGCTCTCCTCGGTCGGCTCGGGCCCCGTGGCGACGGCCGAGCCCGTCGTCAGCGTGGCCGTGTCCTCGCGGGCCGGTATCCCCGTCCGCGGGGTCCACGTCGCGCTCACGCGCCCCTCGTCGCCCGTCGACGACGTCGCGCTCCACGGGGTCGGGGTCCACGTCGCGCTCACGCGCCCCTCGTCGCCCGTCGACGGCGTCGCGCTCCACGGGGTCGGGGTCCACGTCGCGCTCACCGGCCCCCCACCGCCCCTCCCTGAGGCCGCGCTCCCCGGGGACTGCGCCCCGCTCGCGCGCCCCGCATCGCCCGTCGCCGCCGGCATCTGCCCCGAGGCCCACGTCGCGCTCGTGCTCGCGGGCGCCGCGCCGGGCTCCTCCCGCGCGCCGCCCCGCGCGAGGCCGATCCGCCGGGCGACCTCCAGCAGGTCGGCCACCGCCTTGCTCGCGCTCTGGGGCCTGTCGCCCGCGCGCTTCTCGAGCATCGCGAGCACCGGCAGGTCGAGCTCGCGCGGCAGATCGGGGCAGACGCTCGACATCCGCGGCGGCGGGTCGGACGCGTGCTTGCACATCACATCCACCGCGGACTCCCCGGTGAACAGCGACTTCCCGGTCAGCATCCTGTGGATCATCACGCCCAGCGCGTAGATGTCCGCGGGCGGCCCCGTCCTCTGGCCGCGCGCCTGCTCCGGCGCCATGTACTGCGGCGTGCCCAGCACGACACCCGTGCTCGTCACCTCCGACCCCTCGCCGTCCGCGAGCTTCGCGATGCCGAAGTCGAGCAGCTTCGGGAACCACGTCCCGTCGCGCTCCGCCGCGAGGAAGACGTTGTCGGGCTTCAGATCGCGGTGCGTGATCCCCGCCTCGTGGACGGCGTCGAGCGCGTCGGCGATGCCGCGCACGATGGGGACGAGGGTCGGAAAGGGCAGCCGCCGCCGCTGCCGGCACAGCTCGCCGAGCGTCATGCCGTCGAGCAGCTCCATCACGAAGTAGTGCCGCTGGAGCCCAGGGAGCAGGCCGAAGGAGAAGATATCGATGATGTTGCGCTGGCGGATCCTGTTCACCGCGCGCGCCTCGGCGACGAACCGCGCGACCGCCTCCGGCTGCGCGGCGAACCGCCGGTTCAGCACCTTGATCGCGACCTTCTTGCCGATCAGCGGGTGCTCGCCCGCATACACCTCACCGAACGTGCCCGCGCCGAGCTTCCGGTCGATGCGGTACTCGCCGACCATCGTGTTCGTCTCGAGGAGCGGCTCGGCGGGGAGGCACATCTCCGCCGGCAGCAGCGGACTTCCATCGGCCGCGCACGACGTGACGTCCTCACTGTACACCGCACCACACCGGGGGCAGGTCGCCATACGAAGCCAATGAAGCTAGGGGTCGCGTGGTCCTGGCTGCCCCACGCGGGGCAAGTCGTCATGCAAAGCGCGAGAATATCGAGATCGCGTGGTCCTGGCTACCCCGATCCCGGGCGCTCGCAGCCGATCAGCGGGCACGAGCAGGCGCTCCCGCACTCCCGGTGGATGGAGTCGTTCGGGACCGCGCAAGCGACAGTGCAATAATTCGTCCCACATTCAACCGTCACGTTGCCCGCGCACCCGGTGCCTGTGCACTTGAGCGTGCATTTGCCGTCTTGGCTGCACCGCAAGGTCAGGTCCTGGCACCCGCCGCTGTTGCAGACGACCTCGCACGAATAGGGACCCATGCAGGTCACGACAGCGCCGTTGCACTGGTCGCCGCACTCGAGCACCACGGGGGACTTCATCGTGTCGAGCAGCACGGACCCGGCGCACCCGCCCTCGTCGTCGCACGTCAGCTCGCACGTCTCCCCGTTGCAGTTGCAAGGGGTCCTGACGCCGCTGCTGTTGATGAGGAAGTTGACGCCGCAGTCCCCGGCCTGCTCCGGGTCCGACCCGCACGCCGTGCACGTCGCGGAGGGCGACTGGCAGACCGCCCGATCGATGCAGCCGGCGCCGGACGGCAAGCAGCTCGTGGCGCACGCCGTGCCGCTCGGGTCGCAGTCGTAGAGCCCGCACTCCCTCGGCTCGGCGCTGCACCTGCCGTCGTCCGTGCAGAGGCCCGGAGGCGTCTCCTTGCCGTGCTCACACGTGCCGCCGCACGGGGTGCCCACCGGACCGCACGCGGCGAGGACGCCGCCCACCGTGTCATCGACGCTCATCCCGTCGATGCCCGAGACGAGCTGACAGCTCGCCGCCGCGAGGCTCGCGCCGAGCGTCAGCGCGGCGCCAGCAACAAGTCTCCTCAGGCCCAAGTCAAGAAGGTTCATCTGGCGGAGAGTTCAGCCCAGCGCAGCGCGGCGGACAAGCTCGGAAATCGCGGCCGGAGCCGCCAGACGCACCCGGTGGAATTTTCTTCTCCGGGTCCACCGGAGCCGCGCGCCGGGCAGCGCGCCAGCGCGCCGCCGGCGCGGAGGCATCTCGACCTGAGATGCCGCGCGCGGCGCGATCATTCACGGCCCCCCGACGCGCCCGCGCCGGCCGGCGGCGCCCCCGGACGCCGCGGCGCGACGGGCCCGCTCCGCCGCCGCCCTCCGGCACGACCGCCGGCGGAGCGCGGCGGCGGTGACGGGCGCCCTTGCCCCCTCGCGCCGCCGGCTCCATAGCCGAGGCGGTCAGCGCGCCGCCGGCGTGGGCGCCGCGCGCGCCAGCGCAGCCGTGGCGCGCACCTGAAACGCACGTGAGAAGTGAACCGTGAGCAGCCAGAAGAGAGACGCCAGCAGCCATCAGGCGCCGCGCCGAGGGCGTGACCGCGATGGAGGCCTCGAGCTCGAGGTAGAACCGATGCCGTACCTTGTTTTCCGGGATTTCCCCGACAATACACCCATCCCCGATGACTGCTATAGCTGCGACGGTGCGCCGGACTGGGCGGCGCTGCTGGAGTGGATATGCCCCGATCTCTCGCCCGACGAGGCGGAGCGGCTCGCCACGATCGGTGAGGCGAGCGACGTCCGGCCGGACGTGGTCAGCCTGAAGCGGCTCATCGAGGAGCACGCGAGGCCGCAGGCGTCCCGGGGATCCGCCTGACGCGAACGACCGACACAGACGCCACAACCACGCATCTACACGACCGCAAAGGGATGGCGAAGATCATCGACCCTCGGCGCCACACGTGGCGCGACACCCCGGTGGACAGCATCGGCCTGCTGATCGACGCCGACGAGTATTACCCCGAGTTCTACCGGGTCGCGTCGATGGCGCGGCGATATCTGCTCCTCGCCGGCTGGCAGTTCGACAGCGACGTCGCCCTGCTCCGGGGCGGGCGGGAGGAGCAGGTGTCGAGCCCGATCACGCTGCTCAAGTTCCTGGACCACCTCTGCGAGATCAACCCGGATCTCCATATCTACATCCTCGCCTGGGATTTCCACCTCGTGTTCGCGCTCGAGCGCGAGTGGCTCCAGCAGCTCGTCTTCGAGTGGACGAACCACCGCCTGCACTTCCTGTTCGACTCGACGCACGTCGAGCGCGCCTCGCACCACCAGAAGTTCGTGGTCGCGGACGGCGAGCTCTCGTTCCTCGGCGGGCTCGACCTCTGCGACCACCGCTGGGACGATCGCAGCCACGCGAACAAGAACCCCTTCCGCGTCAGCCGCGGTGAGCCGCACAAGCCGTTCCACGACGTGCAGGCCTACCTGCGGGGCCGCGAGGTCGCGCGGGCGCTGACCGAGATCTTCACCGATCGCTGGCGGCGCGCCGGCGGCGCGCCCATGACGCTGCCGGACGTCGACGGGCTCGAACCGACGTTCGCCGACTACCGGCCCGAGGGCGGCATCCTGCTCGAGACGAAGCACGTCACGCTGAGCCGCACCGATCCGCACGGCTCGCCCACCGGCGCCGAGCACTGCACGGAGATCCGCGACCTCTACCTCGACGCGATCGACGCGGCCGAGCGCTTCATCTACATCGAGACACAGTATTTCAGCTCCCAGGCCATCACCGACGGGATCGAGCGGCGCATGCGCGCCGAAGGCCGGCCGCTGCTCGACGTGGTGCTCGTGCTGAACATGGAGGCCGAGACCATGAAGGAGCAGATCGCCGTCGGCCTCTCCCAGGCCCAGATGCTCGGCAAGCTACGCGCGGCGGCGGCCGAGACGGGCCACCGCCTCGGCGTCTACTACACCCTGCCGGCGTGCGGCGAGGACGAGACGGCCGAGCGCGCCACGTACATCCACTCGAAGGTGATGATCGTCGACGACCGCTTCCTCACGGTCGGCTCGGCCAACCTGACGAATCGCAGCCTCTCGATCGACACGGAGATCAACGCCTCGGTCGAGACCGACGACCCGGACGACGCGCTGGGCCGCTCGATCCGCCGGGCGCGCGCGTCGCTCATCGGCGAGCACCTGGGCGACTTCGACTTCGATCGGGCGGACGACCTCGTCGCGCACCTCGACGCGGTGGCGAGCCCGCCGACCGGCCCGCGCACGCCCGGGAGCTCGTGCCGGCTGCGGCTCCACCCCTCGCCCACCGCGGACGAGCGCGTCCTGCTCGAGGTGATCGACCCGCAGGCGCTCCCGTTCGACCCCGCCGCGGTCGAGGACATCGACAAGCGCCACGGCTCGCTCTTCGTGGGCGGCCTCGGCGTGCTCTGGCGCCACCTCTTCAGCAGCAGCAGCCGCGCCGTCGAGAAGTAGCGCCGCAGAGGGCGCTCCCATCACGCGGCGCGCGGCGCGTTGAAGGCGCGCCGCGCCCCGCCGCCCGCGCCGTTGCGGGACGACGGTGGCACATGGTACGCTGGTGCACTCGGCACGACCGAGAACGGCTCGGAATGATTGAGAATAACCGAGGACGACCGAGGGCGAGCGAGGACGGCTCCTCCAGGTTGTCTCTCACGCTGGAGCGTTGAAGCGACGAGGAGTATGCAAGAGCCAGAGATCACGATCGGGGGCATTTCGGTCCGCGACCTCGCGGAGCAGTACGGGACGCCGCTCTATGCCTACGACGCCGAGCGCATCCGGGATAACTTCCGTCGCCTCACGCGGGCGCTCCGCAGCAGCTATCCGGAGGTCTCCGTCTTTTACGCCATCAAGGCGTGCAACAACCTGGAGATCGCGAAGCTCCTGGTCGAGCAGGGCTCGGGCGTGGACGCCGCGAGCCCGAACGAGATCCGCCTGGCGCAGGCGCTCGGGCTGTCGGGCGAGCAGATCATCTACACGGGCAACAGCCTCTCGGACGAGGACCTGGCCGCGGGGCTGCGCGCCGGGGTCATCTTCAACGTGGATGATCACGGGATCCTGAAGCGCCTGTTCGCGCTCGGGCGACCGCGCTGTATGTCGTTCCGGATCAACCCGAGCGGCGAGGACATCGCCACGCCCGATCTGAAGCCGTTCGCGGGGCCGTCGGCGAAGTTCGGGATCCACCCGAAGTACGTGGAGGAGGCCTACCGCACCGCGCTCGAGAACGGGGTCGAGCGGCTCGGGGTGCACATGATGCCCCACTCGCAGGCGAACAAGCCGGAGAACTTCGCGCACGTCACCGGCAAGCTGCTCGACCTGATCGGGCCGGTCGCGCGGAAGCTCGGCTTCGACCTCGCGTTCCTGGACATCGGCGGCGGGCTCGGCATCCCGTACCGCCGGGAGCAGCCGCCGCTCGACGTGGAGGCCGTCGCCCGCGAGATCGCGGCGGTGGTCCAGAAGAAGTGCGCCGAGCACGGCCTGAAGGCGCCCCGCCTGGTCATGGAGCCGGGGCGCTACTTCGTCGGCGACGCGGGCTACGTGCTCGGGCGGGTGATCTCGATCAAGCAGGGATACAGGACGATCATCGGCACGGACATCTCGATGAACACGATGGCGCGCCCGGTGATGTACGGCGCTTACCACGAGGTGCGGATCAACGGCCGCCGCGGCCGGACCGCCCCGATGGCGATGACGGGCCAGGTCTGTGAGAACACCGATATGTGGATCAGCGAGCGCGAGTTCCCCGCGGACGTCGCCGAGGGGGATGTGGTCGTGCTGATGGACGCCGGCGCGTATGGCCACGTGATGAGCTACGATTACAACGGCAGGCTGCGGCCCGCCGAGGTGCTCGTCGACGGCGGCCGGAGCCGGCTGATCCGGCGGCGCGACACCTTCGAGGACATGGTCTCGCGGATGTGCCTGTCCGACGACATCAAGGAGCGCCTGCGCACGGCGGCCGCGGATGCGGCGGGCCAGGCCGGCAGAGGCTGAAACGGCGCGCACGGCGGCCTCTCCGGCCGCCTTGTGAGCTGCGCTGTCCTTCCCTATACGGCACCCATGCCGTTCACCTTCGTCCGCATCGATCATGTGCAGCTCGCGATGCCGCCGGGGCAGGAGCCGCGGGCGGCGGCGTTCTACCGGGACGTGCTCGGGATGGAGGAGGTCCCCAAGCCCGAGCCGCTCGCGTCGCGCGGCGGCGCGTGGTTCCGCGCGGATACGGTGGTGGTGCACCTCGGCGTGGAGCGCGACTTCCAGCCGGCGCGCAAGGCCCACCCTGGCCTCGTGGTGAAGGGCATCGACGACCTCGCGGCCGCGCTCAGGGCCGCGGGCCACGACGTGCGCTGGAGCGACGAGCTACCCGAGGTGAGGCGGTTTCACACGGACGATCCGTTCGGCAATCGCCTCGAGATCATCGATGGCGGCTGAGGCGCCGCGGGCCGGGCGGCCTGCGGGGCCGCCTGCTCATCGTCTTCAGCGACATCGAAATGGGCGCCGAGGGGGCGTTCGACGATCTCGGTGAGCTCCGGAGCGCTCGGCCTGGCGCCCGTGGCGCGCTCAGGGGCAGCGTCCGGTGCCGGGGCAGGCGGCCCAGGCGATGTGGCCGCCGCCGTTGTAACTGGCGGACAGCTGCCCCTCGAAACGCTCGGCAGAGCCTTCCGGCGACGCCGTCCCTTCGAAGCTGTAATCGATCGGCCCCACCCCGAGCCCCGGCCACGGGAGACGATAGCTGAACCGCACCGTGTCGCCCGACACGCTGCCGTCCGTCACGGCTCCGCAGTTCGTTTCCGGATCGCCCGCAGGAACTCCAGGCCCGCAGACGGTCCCGCTCAGCGCCCCGTCCGCTGCCTGGGTCAGCTGCGCCTCGAAGGGATCCTCGAACTCCGCGCTGGTCCAGCGCCCGGACACGTCGAGCGCCGCAGTCTCACCCGTGCCCGGAACGGAATCGCCGCCCGCCGCGCCGTCGGGACCGGCCTCGGCGCCGGTGTCAACGCTGCCGCAGGACGACGCGAGCGCCGAGAGACAGCAGGCGAGGAGCATGGTGGTGGTGTGCAAGGTAATCTTCATGGGCGCAGTCTACGCCTCACGGCGCGAACGCTCCAGGGACGCGCGCCGCCCGCACTACCTTCCCGTCGAACGCGACGGCCAGCGCGTGAATCGGCGCCGCCCCCGCCGCCCGCAGCTCCGCCGTATAGTCATTCCGCCGGATCTGCTCGATCGCCTCCTCGAGCGCCTGCTCCAGCGTCTTGCCCCCTCGGGCCACCTTCAGCTCCAGCACCACGCCCGGTCGCCCTGGCCGCGAGGGCCGGATGATCACGTCCGGCCGGCCGCGCCCCGACTCGCGGTTCGATCGCACCTGATGATCCGGCTCCAGCGCCGCGAGGAGCCCCAGCACGAAGCCCTGCATCACCTGCTCGGGATCGGGCCGGCCCGTGTCGTGGTACGAAAGCACGTCGGTCGCGAACGCCTGGAGCTGCGCTTCGAAGCGCTCGGCGTCGCCCGCGAGCAGGGCGCCGAGGAGCCGGTCGAGGCCGCCGCTCTGCCGCTCCAGACGCGCACCGAGCCACCGCCGGAACGTCGTCGTGTACACGCCGCGCACCTCACGGTTCGGGATCGAGAGCAGGTGGGACGGCTGCTCCATCAACCCGCGCGAGCGCTTCTCGGCCCTGAGGTACCCCGTGAAGGTGAGGAGGCTCCACAGCACCTCGTCGCTCCGGTCGAGCTCCCCGAGCGGGACGCTCTCGTCGAGCATCCGCTCGACGCTCCCCCCGTCGAGCAGCGCCGCGAACGCCGGCTCGAGCGCGAGCGCGCGCCGCTCGAGCTGCTCGCGCACCAGATCGTTGGAGCTCGTGTTCACCCAGTAGGGCTGGGGCTCCCCGTCCTCACGGGAGAGGAAGTTCAGGACGCTCCAGGGGTTGTAGACGACCGTGTTGCCGAAGAGATACCCGTTGTACCAGGCTCGCAGCGACAGGAGCCGCTCGGGCCGCCCGGCTCGCGCGAGCAGCGCCTCGACCTCCGGCTCGGTGAAGCCGAAGCAGGTGTCGAACTCCGGCGCGAGCAGCGAGTAGACAGCCACGTTGTTGAGCCCGGAAAAGATGCTCTCCCGGGCCACGCGCAGGACGCCCGTGAGCACCGCCTTGAACAGGTGCGGGTTGCCCTTGAGCCCCTCGGTGAGGAACGCACGGAAGAACCCGATCACCTGCGCGGCGTAGCCGTGGAGATACCCGGCGTGGAGGGGCTCGTCGTACTCGTCGATCAGGATCACCACGCGCTCGCCGTGACGGCGTCGGAGGTAGCTCGACAGATCGAGCAGCGCCGTCTCGTAGGCGATCCTGCTGGCCGTGCCGTCGAGCACGGCGCGATACCGCCGGGCCTCCCGCTCGCTCAGCGTGCCGCTGTCGAGCAGCTCGCGGTGCTCATCGAAGAGACGCGCGATCCTGTCCTGTACGGCCTCCCAGAACGCGTCGAGGCCCTCGGCCTTCGTGCCCTTGAAGGTCAGGTGGATGACGGGGTAGCGCTGGAAGTGCTCGCGGTAGCCCTCGCCGGCCTGCCAGATGCGAAGATCACGGAACAGCGGGGAGAGATCCTCCGCGTGCCGCTCGAAGAAGCAGCGCAGCATGGAGAGGTTGAGCGTCTTGCCGAAGCGGCGCGGGCGCGGGAGCAGGACGACCTCGGTGCCGGGCCGGTCCAGGAGCTCCTGGATCAGGTGGGACTTGTCGACGTACTCGAGCCCCAGCTCGCGCAGCCGGCGGAAGTCGTCGATGCCGATGGGGACCTGGATGCTCATGGCGCCTTCGGGAGGGGCGGAGTGCCCTCACGGACGCTACTCCGCCGCCCGCGGGCGGCAAGCGCGCAAGGCGCCTGCCGGGCCTCGCCCGCCGGGTCCAGACCTCTGCCGTGCGCCGGGCGCCGCGCAGCGCGCGCGGCGTCAGGCCGCCGACGCCTGCGGCTTCGCCTTGCGCGCGTGGCGGTTCTCCGGCCGGGCCAGCCCGAGGTTCTCCCGGAGCGTGCGGCCCTCGTACTCCGTTCGGAACAGGCCGCGCCGCCGCAGCTCCGGGATCACCAGCTCCACGAAGTCGTCCAGCCCGCCCGGGAGCCACGGCGGCATCACGTTGAAGCCGTCGGCGCCGCCCTGCGTGAACCAGGCCTCGAGCTCGTCCGCGATCTGCTCCGCCGAGCCCACGATCGTCCAGTGGCCGCGCGCCCCCGCCACCCAGAGGTAGAGCTCCCGGATGGTGAAGTTGCGCTTGCGGGCGATGTCGAACATCAGCGCCTGACGGCTCTTGTTGTTGTTGGTCTCCGGCAGATCGGGGAGCGGCCCGTCCACCGGATACGCCGACAGGTCGATCCCGCCCGACAGGCCCGAGAGCAGCGACAGGCCGACCTCCGGCAAGATGAGGTCCTGGAGCTGCTGGTACTTCGCCTTGGCCTCCGACTCGGTCCTCGCGACAACGGGGAACACCCCCGGCATGATCTTGAGCTGGTCGGGGTGGCGACCGTACCTCGCCATCCGGCCCTTGACGTCGGCGTAGAACGCCTGTGCGTCCTCGAGCGTCTGCTGCGCGGTGAAGATCACCTCCGCCGTCTCGGCCGCGAGGTCCCGGCCCGCCTCCGACGACCCCGCCTGCACGATCACCGGGTGACCCTGCGGCGGACGCGGGATGTTGAGCGGCCCCCGGACGGAGAAGAACTTCCCCTTGTGATCGAGCGTGTGCAGCTTCTCCGGGTCGTAATAGGCCCCCGACGCCTTGTCGCGGAGGAAGGCGTCGTCTTCCCAGCTGTCCCAGAGGCCGGTGACAACGTCGACGAACTCGCGCGCCCGGGCGTACCGCTGCGCATGGTCGGGGTGGGCGTCGAGCCCGAAGTTCCCCGCCGCCTCGCCCCCGCCGGTGGTGACCACGTTCCACCCCGCCCGCCCCTGGCTGAGGTGGTCCAGCGAGGCGAACTTGCGCGCCAGCAGGTAGGGCTCCTCGTACGTGGTGGACGCCGTGGCGATGAAGCCGATGCGCTCCGTGACGGCCGCGAGCGCGGAGAACAGCGTGACCGGCTCGAAGCTGGCGCCGTACGCCGTACGGCCCTTCGCCCCCGGCCGGCTCTGCAGCGCGAGCCCGTCCGCGAGGAACACGGCGTCGAACCCGGCCCGCTCCGCCGTCTGGGTGATGCGCCGGTAGTGCCCGAAGTTGATGCCGCCGTCGGCCTGCGCCTCCGGGTGCCGCCAGGCCGCCACGTGGTGTCCTGCGCCGGGCAAGAAGGCGCCCAGACGGATCTTCCGCTGCTTGTCGCTCATGGATGTCCTCGGTCTCGGTCCTCGCGAGGGCGCTCGCCGCTGCTCGCCATGGCTCGCCGGCGATCATCGCCGCTCGCCGCGCGCGTCCCTGACCGCAAGCCCCGTGCCCGGCGGCGGAGCCGCGGGCCGCAGCGGCCAGGAGCGAGGCATCTCCCCTGCCCGCGCGGCGGCGCGCCCCTCTTTCCGCGCGGCGGCGTGCTGCGAGGGCAGCAGCGGACCGACAGCGCTGCGGGCGCAGTGCTGGCAGGGAAACACCCGCCGGGCGCACGCGCGCTCCCCGGGCGCCGCGCCCGGGCTACTGCCAGCGGAAGAGCTTCAGGGCCAGCGCGAAGGAGACAACGCCCCAGGCGGCCATCACCGCGAGCTCGGGCGCGAGCGCGGCGAGCGTCGCGCCCTCGAGCATCACGCCGCGGAGCGCGTCGTTCAGCGCGGTGAGGGGCAGCGCCTGGATGAAGGGCTGGATCGCGTCGGGGAAGCGCTCGGTCGAGAAGAAGATGCCGGAGAAGATCCACATCGGAAACTGCGCCAGGTTCGTCAGGCCCGAGACGCCCTCGAGGGTCCGCGGCCGCGCCCCGATGAGCAGGCCCATGCCGACGAACGACAGCGCGCCGACCACGACGACCAGCGCCAGCGCGGCGAGCGAGCCGGCGATCGGGACGTCGAGCACGAGGCACGCGAACAGGAGCAGCGCCACGACCTCGATCGCCAGGAACACGAGCCGCGCCCCGAGGTGGGTCACGAGCAGGTGCCAGCGCCGCACCGGCGCCGCGGCGAACAGCTTCATGAGCTTGCCGATGCGCTGCTGCACGATCGCGAAGCCGATCGCCCAGAGCCCGGTCATCATCAGGTTCATGCCGAGCAGCCCGGGCACGAGGAAGTCGATGTAGCGCGACCCCCGCTCGGTCATCTCGAGCGCCGCCGGCTGGAACGCGTCCGCGCGCCCCGCCGCGCGCTGGAGCGCCTGGTCCACCTCGAGCCGCGCCATGCGGCTCTCCGGCCGCGTCGGATCGTACCAGTACGTGGGCGGATCCGTGGCGAGCACGACCAGCGACACCTTGCCGGCCCGGAGCGCCTGCCGCCCCTGCTCCCGCGGGACCACCGTCGCCACGACCTGCCCCGCGGCCTCGAGCGCCGCGCGTCGCGGCTCGGCGTGGACGCCCGCCTCGACGCCCACCAGCACCGGCTCCGCCGGCTGGCTCCTGAACGCGACGGCCAGCGCCGACGACATCAGGATCGGGAACACGAGCATCCAGAAGATCGCCTCGGGCTCGCGCAGGAACTCCGCCACCCGCGCCCGGATGAGGAGCGCGAGCGGCGCGCCGCGCAGCGAGCGGAGCCACGCCATCACGCCGCCTCCTCGCCCGCGAGCTTCCGCCCGGCGAGCGCCATGAACACGTCCTCGAGGCTCGCGTGCTGGGTCGTGAGCCGCCGCACCTCGACCCCGCCCGCCGCGCACAGCGCGAGCAGCGGCGGGAGCACGCGCGCCACGTCGCGCACCGTCAGCCGCAGCATCCCGTGCGCGGCGCGCACGGCCTCCACCCCGGGCAGCGCCCCGAGCTCCTCCTCGGCGAGCTCCCCGTTCACCTCGACCTCCACGACGTGCTCGGCGCCCAGCGACGCGACGAGCGCCGCCGGCGTGCCGAGCGAGAGCAGCCGCCCGCGATCGACGATCGCCACCCGATCGCAGAGGCGCGCGGCTTCTTCCATGTAGTGCGTGGTCAGCAGGACGGTGCGGCCGCGCGCCTTCAGATCCTCGACGACGGCCCAGATCTCGCGGCGCGACGCCGGGTCGAGGCCGGTGCTCGGCTCGTCGAGGAAGAGCACCTCCGGGTCGCCCGCGAGCGCGCACGCGAGCGACAGCCGCTGCTTCTGCCCGCCCGACAGCCCGCGCACGTACGCGCCCGCCTTCTCCTGCAAGGACACGCGGCGCAGCGCCTCGGCCGGATCGAGCCCGCGCGGGTAGAAGCTGCGGAACAGCGCGATCACCTCGCCCACGCGGAGCTTGTCCGGGAAGCGCGTCTCCTGGAGCTGGATGCCGAGCCGCCGGCGCAGCGCGATGCCGTCCCCGACCCAGCGCTCGCCCAGCACCTCGACGTCGCCGGCGTCCGGGCGGGTCAGCCCCTCGAGGATCTCCACCGTGGTCGTCTTGCCCGCGCCGTTCGGGCCGAGCAGGCCGAAGCACTCGCCGCGCCGCACCTCGAGGTCGAGCCCGTTCACGGCCACGACGTCGCCGTAGCGCTTGACCAGACCGCGGCAGACCAGGGCGGGAGAGGCGGACACGGCACGCGTGTATCGCAGCGCATGGCGAAAAGGAACCCGCGCCCTCGATCGAGGCGCCGCGCGGGCGTCCTCGACGCGGCCTCGCGCGCGGGGCGGAGGCAGCCTGGAGGGAACGGCGCGCGCGGGGCGGAGGCGCGCCGCGGAGCGCCCTCGACGAATGAAGGGCACCTCCACGCGCCCACAGGTGCGCCGGAAAATTCGACAGACGACGCGACGCCTTGCCTCTCCGGAGAATCGAATCTCGCCAGACACCTGCGGCAAGCGCGTCGAGCGTGGCCCTGCAAGGAACATCCGGTTCGAGATCGTGGCCTGGCCGATCTGCAATCTCAGAGCGACGGAGTTGGGGGGCGCGTGGTGAGCGATGAAGAGGGAGTGGTGCCGGTGCACTGCGGCGAGGTCATCGCGGACCGCTACCGGGTCGAGCGGCTGCTCGGGATCGGCGGGATGGGGGCCGTGGTCGCGGCGCGGCACCTGTCGCTGGGCGAGCTCGTGGCCATCAAGTTCATGCGGCCGGAGTACTGCAACAACGCGGCGCTCCTGAGGAGGTTCCAGCGCGAGGCGCGCGGGATGTTCCGGCTGAAGACCGAGCACGTGCCGCGGGTCTACGACCTGGGCTCGCTCGCGCCGCGGCAGGGGACCGGGCTGCCGGTGCCGTTCATCGTGATGGAGCACCTGTCGGGCAACGATCTCCGGTCGATCGTGGAGCGCCGCGGGCGGCTCCCGGTCGAGGAGGCGGCGGAGTACGTCCGTCAGGCCTGCGTCGCCCTCACCGAGGCGCACGCGCTCGGGATGGTGCACCGGGACCTGAAGCCCGCGAACCTGTTCCTGACGTACCGAACCGACGGCACGCCGCTCGTCAAGGTGCTCGACTTCGGCGTCGCGAAGTTCACGTGCGCCAAGCCCGAGGACGACGGGCTCGAGATGACGACCGCGCGGTCGGTCATGGGCTCGCGCCGCTACATGGCGCCCGAGCAGATGCTCACGCCCAAGGAGGTCGACCTGCGCGCGGATCTCTGGGCGCTCGGGGTCGTGCTCTACCAGCTCGTGAGCGGCACGCTGCCGTTCGGCGCGGAGACGCTGGAGCAGCTCGTCC
Organism: Sorangium sp. So ce406; assembly: GCF_051474675.1. Taxonomy (NCBI): domain Bacteria; kingdom Pseudomonadati; phylum Myxococcota; order Polyangiales; family Polyangiaceae; genus Sorangium; species Sorangium sp. So ce406. The sequence goes on from NZ_CP150340.1 coordinate 8,129,842, forward strand.
TGGTCGTGTCGGAGCAGGCGCCGCGGCCGCTCCGGAGCGCGCGCGCCGATCTGCCCGAGGGGTTCGAGGAGATCGTGATGCGCTGCCTCGAGAAGAACCGGGCCCGCCGCCCGGCGTCGGCCCGCGAGCTGGCCGTGGCGCTCGCGCCGTTCGCGCTGTGCGGGCCGCCCGACGCGACGCTGCCCACGGCGGTGCACCGGAGCCAGCCGACGTTCACGTGGCTGGACGAGGGGCCGCCCACGACCGCCGTGCGGGCGCCCGAGACGAAGAGGCCCGAGCCACGCCGCCCGAGGCGGGCGTGGATCGCGGCCGCGGCCGGCGCGTTCTCCGCGAGCGCCGCGCTGGCCGCGGCGGTGCTGCCGTCCGGGTGGCCGGGCGCGGCGGGGTCCACCTGGGCCGACGGCGCCGGCGCGCAGCGGCTCGCCGGCGTGCCGCAGGGGCTCGCCGAGGCGCCGCAGGCGACCGCGATGGCCGCCGGGCCGCTGGCGTCGCACGCGGCCGACGGCGCGCTGCACGGCGGCGCCGGGAGCGCGGCCGGCGCGCCGCTCGGGGACGCCGCCAGGGAGGCGCCCGCGGCCGCGTGCGACGCGGTCGGCCTCGTCCTGCCGGCGAGGGCCGCGCAGCCTGCGCGGGCGGGCTCCGAGCGGACGCAGCGCACGCCCGCGCGCGCGGCGGTCGCGTCGGGGCCCACGGGCGACACCGGGGAGCCGCAGGGGCGGCCGGGGCGGCCTGATCGACAGGAGCGCCCCGCGCCCGCGGGCGGCGCGCCCAGGGCGGCCTCCGCGGCGCGCCAGGACGCGGCTCCGCAGGAAGCGCCCTCGCCAGCGCCCGTCGCCACCGCGGCTGCCGGGGCGGCACCGGCGGCCGCGGCGCCGCGGGCCGGCGGCGGCGCCCCGGCGCCCGTCGAAGCGCCCGGCCGCAGCGCGGAGGGCGCGCCGGCAGGCGCGTCGGACAGCCCCTGGTGATCGCCATGCGCCGACGAGCTCGAACGAAGGTCCGCCGCTCGCTCCAGCGCGGGGTCGCCTGCGCGCTCGCGGCGCTGTCGCTGTCCGTCGCGCCGGCGAGCGGCGCCGCCGGCGAGCCCGGCGCCGCCGGCGAGCCCGGCGCCGGGCACAAGGAGCAGGTGCTCGCGCTGTACCAGGTCGCGACGCAGCTCCTCGATGCGGGGCGCACCGCCGAGGCGTGCGCCGTGCTCGAGCAGGGGCGGACGCTCGATCCGACGGCGATCAACCTCCTCCTGCGGCTCGGCGAGTGCCTCGCGCGCGCGGACAGGACCGCGAGCGCCTGGAACGTCTTCAGCGAGGCCGCGGCCATCGCGAAGAGCGCGGGCGATCCCCGCGCGGCGCGCGCGGCGGCGCTCGCGGGGGCGCTCGAGCCGCGGCTCTCGCGGATGGAGATCGCGGTGCCCGCGGCGGGCGCCGCGCCGGGGCTGGAGATCCGGCGCGACGGCGTGCTCGTCCTGCCCGCGCAGTGGGGGCAGGCGCTCCCGGTCGACCCGGGTACGCACACGATCGAGGCCCGCGCGCCCGGCAGGAGGCGCTGGTCGCTCGCGCGCGCCGTGCCGCCGGACGGCGCGCGCGTGGTCGTCGACGTGCCCGCCCTGGAGCCGGAGCCGCCTGCGCGCGCGCTCGCCGCGCCGCCGCCGGGCCCCCGGAAGCAGGCGCTCCCGGCCGTCTCGGTCGCCGGCCAGCGCGGCGGCGACGGCAGCGACGGCGGCGACGGCGTCGGGCGCGCCCAGCGGGTGCTCGCGTTCACGACCGGCGGCGCGGGCCTCGTCGGGCTCGGCCTCGGCGCCGTGTTCGGCGCGCAGGCGATCGCCCGCCGGGACGCCTCGAACAAGGGCCACTGCGACGCGCGGAACCGCTGCGACGCGGCCGGGGTCGCGCTGCGGGCGGACGCGCAGGAGGCCGGCACCGCGTCGACGATCGCGTTCTCGGCCGGCGCGGCCGCGCTGCTCGCGGCCGGCGTGCTGCTCTGGACCGCGCCGTCCCGGCCCGCGCCGGCGACCGCGCCCGCGCGCCGCAGCGCGGCGGCCCCGACCACGGCCGCCGCCTCGGTCGGCCCCGGCGCGTTTTCGCTCGTCGTGGGCGGGAGGTACTGACATGCGCGCGCGCGGACCGCTCGGGATCGGCAAGCAGCTCTCGCTCGTGGCGCTCGGCTGCGCCGGGTGCAACACGCTGCTCGGGCTGGAGGACGGCATCCTCGTCGAGGAGCGCTGCGAGCCGCTCTCCGCCGTCGTCTGCTACAGCGGGCCGCCGGCGACCGAGGGCGTCGGCGCCTGCCTGACCGGCCTCCGGCGCTGCAACGCCGCCGGCGACGGCTACGGCCCGTGCGAGGGCGAGGTCACGCCCGCGCCCGAGCGCTGCGGCAACGCCGCCGACGACGACTGCGACGGCGCGGTCGACGAGCCGGACGGGAGCGGCGACGGCCCGGGCGGCTCCGCGGCCGGCGACGCCTGCACCTGCGCTCCCGGGGCGGTCGAGGCGTGCCCCTACGGGGGGCCGCCGGGGACCGCGGGGGTCGGCGCGTGCAGCGCCGGCCAGCGCACGTGCGGGGCCGACGGCCTGTGGGGCGCGTGCGCCGGCGAGGTCACGCCGCGCGCCGAGGACTGCACGACGCCGGCCGACGAGGACTGCAGCGGCGGAGGGGACTGCGGCGCGCTGCTCCCCGGCGCGCCGGGCGGGCTCCTCGGCGGCGTCGGCCAGGAGCGGGCGCGCGCGCTCGCCGCGGGCAGCGGCGGCTTCGCGATCCTCGGCGGCGAGTTCGAGGGCTCGCTCGACCTCGGCGCCGGCCCGATCGCGACCGGCGCCGAGCGCGACGTCTTCGTCGCGCAGATCGCGGCGGACGGCGCCGTCGTGTGGACGAAGCGGCTCATCGACGAGGGGCAAGGCTCGCTCCAGGGGCTCGCGGTGGACCCGGCGGGCGGGATCGTGATCACCGGCGAGCTCGACGGGGTGCTGGGCGCCGCCGGGCTCACCACGTCCGCGCCGCGCGGGTTCGTGGTGAAGCTCGACGCGGCGGGCGCGGTGCGCTGGGGGGCGGTGCTCCCCCTCGGCAGGCCGCAGGACATCGCGGTGTCGGCGGCGGGCGAGGTCGTCGTCGCGCTGGCGGTGACGGAGCCGGGCGGGAGCGACGTGGCGGTGACCCGGCTCAGCGTGGGGGGCCTGCCGCTCTGGACCCGGGTGTTCGGGGGCCCGGGGACGCAGGAGCCGACCGGCGTGGCCGTGGATGCGCGCGGGGACGTGGTCCTGACGGGGAGCTTCGAGGGCGAGGTCCAGTTCGGCGAGGAGGCGCCCCGGCTCTCGTCGGCGGGGATGAGCGACGTGTTCCTGGCCAAGCTCGACGAGCGCGGCGATCACATCGCGTCGCTCTCGTTCGGCGACGGCCGCCAGCAGCACGGGGGCGACGTCGAGGTCGGGCCGGGCGGCGAGCTCGCGCTGAGCGGGACGTTCGAGGGGCTGCTCGATCTGGGCAGCAGCACGCTGTTCTCGGAGGGCGCGTCGGCGTTCGTGGTCGAGCTCGGGGTCGCGCGGGAGCACCGCTTCAGCCGGTCCTACCGGGCGGAGCGGCCGCCGCGCGTCGCGCTCGCGGCGGACGGCGGGCTCGTCTTCGCCGGCGACGTCGGCGGGCCGGCCGACCTCGGCGGCGGGCCGCTCGACGGCGACGGCAGCAGCGGCAGCGACATCGTGGTGGCGCGGCTCGACGCCGAGGGGCGCCACGTGTGGAGCAAGCGGCTCCGCCCGGGCGCGGGGGCGAGCGGCGGGAGCCGGTCCGCGGCGGGCGTCACGGCCTTCGCGGACCGCGGCCACGTCCTGCTCGCGGGGACGGTGGAGGGGAGCGTCGATCTCGACGGCGCCGCCGCGACGTCGGCGGCGGCCGACATCCTGCTGGTCCGGATGGCGCCGTAGCGCGCCCGGAGCGCCGCGCGGCGCCGGCAACTCGCGGGAGAGCGCGACCGGGGCCGGAGCCCACGTCGCGTGAGGCCCACAAAACACGACAGGCGACCTGGGAGAGGCCGCCTGTCGTGCCAGGTCACGCCGGAGCGCGGGAGATCACTCGCAGGTGTCGGAGCACGCGGTGAGCGCCTGGCAGTCGTCGGCCTCGCCGCAGGCCGTGTAGGCGGCGTCGTAGCACTCGGAGTCCTCCGGCGACGACTCCTCGATGACGCACGTCTCGCAGTCGAGGTTGTCCACCTCCATGTTCACCACACCGTCTTCCCCGCAGACGTCGGTCGCTTCATCCGTTGTGTCGCAGTACTGGGCGCACCGGCTGGTCGCCTCGCAACCGCAATGCCAGAAGGTCAGCGTGGTGAGGGCCTCCACCTCAGCGGAGTTCGCGTCCTGACAGCACGTCACGCACTCGTCGAACGCGAGAGGGGTGCACTCGTTGGTCGCATCCCCGCCCCCCTCACCGCCCTCACCACCGCCCGTGGTGGTGGAAGAGGTGGTCGAGGAGGCATCCGAGCCGCCCTCGCCGTCGTCGCCGCCGGCGCCGCCCGAACCGCTGCCGCCATTGACCGTACAAGCCGCCATCGCGCACACGCTGACCAGGATCGCCGCAAAACCAAGGGTCTTCATGAGTTCATCCTCCAACCAAGAAGATTTGCGCTGCTCGTGATGAAGGACACGCCGCGCGACGCCGCCCGGCAGCCCTTCCTCTGCACTTCAGCGCCGCCGTGGGCGCCGGGTTCTGTTCCTACACCATAAATTTTCGTGATGGTATCTGCCGCGTGCTCACCGCTGCGCCCATGCGCCGCTCGGAACACGCGAGGTGCGCACGTTCACGCAAGCTGTGCGTGAGGTAGGCGCGCGTGCGCACAATTCGGCCATCAACGGTATTTTCCAGCAGAGACACACGTCAGCACCGTCGTTTCGCGGGGGATCGAGCGCCACGGCGTGGATGACCTGCTCTCCAGAGGACTGGCGAGCTCAGGCGAGCTCGACAGCCGAGAGGGCACGACAGAAGGGGGCCAAGGAATCCCCTTATTTTGCAGCCGTTTCCAGAGGAGAAATTCAACAGGGAGGCGGGGAGGCGGGGAGTATTTGAGAGTTTTCCTTCCCGCCTCCCCGCCTCCCTGTGAATTTCTCCGCAGAATTTGAGGGGATTCCTCAGGAGCGGGGCAGCAGAGCTCGCTGGTGCGGTATCGGGCGTCGCTGGTGTGAACTCGGGCGGGCGTGGAGAGCATGGGGCGGCGAGGCGACGAGCCGCCGAGAGCCGCTGGCGCGGCTACGAGCCGCCGAGGGCGCGCCGCATGGCGCAGTCGAGATCGCCCCTGCAGGGGTCGCCCGCCGTGCGCGCGCCGCCCTGACTCGGCGGCGGCGCGGCGGCCGCGGCCGCCGGGGCGCGGGTCTCGGCGGGGCGCTTCGCCGTCGCCCTGTCTCCGCCGGACGGGGCGGCGGGCCGCGCCTTGGCGCCGCGCGCGGCGCGATCGCGCGCCTTGTCGGCCTGCCTGACCGGGGGCGCCGGCGCGGCAGCGGGCTTCTCCTCCACCCTGGGCAGCTGCGCCAGCGCCGCGCCCGCCGCGTGCCGCACGCCGGGCTGCGCGGCGGCGCGGAGCGTCTCGCGCGGGGCGCCGAGCCACACCGCGCTGGCGACGACGGCGGCGCCGACAAGGCCCATGGCGCCCAGACGCACGATCGCCGCGCGCCTCGGACGCGGGGAGCGCAGGTCGATCGGGACCTCGGACGGCACGGGCGTGAGATCCGGCGGCCTGAACGCCGGCAGCTCGGCGGGGGCGCCGAACGGAAAGAGATCCAGGTAGCTGCTGCGCTGCTGTTCCTCGCCGGCCTCCATGCCGTGGATATCCACCATCCCGGAGCCCTTCGCCCCGTGATGGGCCCGCGCGCCGGCGGCCTTGTCGGCGGCCGCCTCCTCCACGGCGAGCAGCGCGCTCAGCGAGATCACCACCGAATTCTCGTCCCGCGGCCCGGACGCGGCGCTGCTCGGCGCCGCGGCGGCGCCGCCGCCGTGGCCCGCAGATCGTCGATCCGTCTCACCGGGCAGTTGACTCGTGCTTCTCATACGCTCCACCCCGCCTGCCCTCCGTGTCGACCGAGCACAGGGCACAGACAGCGTCCATCAGTGTACTCGGCCTCTACCGCTCTTGATACAAGTTTTTCGCTGCACTGGAGAGCACACCTCATCACGACAGCGCCGGAGGGCTCAGCGCTCGTGCGCGCGGCGGCCAGAGCTCCCCACAGCGGCACACCGGCGCGCGGCGAGCGACACCGTTGTTCCGCTGGGCCTGTCCGGGCGCGGGGCGCGCGGCCCCCTCCCCGCCCCGCCCACGCGCGCCCCGCTCGCGACGGAACCGGAGGCGATGACGAGCGGTGACGAGCGGTGACGATGACGGAGCGCGAGACTCGATTTGTGATCGAGAATCCAAACAGCCTCCGGAAAGCGCGCGGCGTCGCCGGGCCGGTCGACATTTCACCTCGGCGAAACCTCGAGGAAACATGGCGCTCGGCATAAGACATTTCACCACGACGTCGTGTCGTTGGCCCCCTGTCCGAGGGCCGATCCTTGCTGGGCAGGGCGGGCCTTCGGCGCTCAGCCGGGAGTCTCACAGCGCAGTCGCTGACTCCCGAGCTTCACAACGGCTCTTGTGCAGTCGATTCGCCGCGCCGCGTCGATGCAGGGCATTGAACGGGCTCCCGGCACCCAAGGAGGATGCGTTGAACAAGTTCACGTCTGGGATGGACGTTGTTGAGGAGCGGCCGGCGGCGGGCCCCTCGAGGCGGCGGGCGCTCTGCATCGCGGCGGCGGCCCTCGCCGGCGCGGCCCTGCTCTCCGCGTGCGAGAAGGAGGGCGAGGAGGCGCCCGCGCCGGGGGCCTCGCCCGGGACGCCCGCGGCGGCCGCGTCGGACGGCGCCACCATCAAGGTCGGCGTGCTCCACTCGCTGAGCGGCACCATGTCGATCAGCGAGGTGGCGGTGAAGGACGCGACGCTCCTCGCCATCGAGGAGATCAACAAGGCGGGCGGCGTCCTCGGCAAGCAGCTCACGCCCGTCATCGAGGACGGCGCCAGCGATTGGCCGACGTTCAACGAGAAGGCCAGGAAGCTCGTCCAGCAGGACGGCGTGGCGGTCGTGTTCGGCGGGTGGACCAGCGCGAGCCGCAAGGCGATGCTCCCCTCGTTCGAGGAGCTGAACGGCCTCCTGTTCTACCCCGTCCAGTACGAGGGCCTGGAGCAGTCGCCGAACATCTTCTACACCGGCGCCGAGCCGAGCCAGCAGATCGTCCCCGCGGTCGACTACCTGCTCGAAAAGGGCAAGAAGCGCATTTACCTGCTCGGCTCCGACTACGTCTTCCCGCGCACGGCCAACAAGATCATCAAGGCGCAGCTCGCGGCGAAGGGCGGCGAGCTCGCCGGCGAGGAGTACCTGCCGCTCGGCGGGACCGAGGTCAGCACGATCATCAGCAAGATCGGCGCGGCGAAGCCGGACGCGATCTTCAACACGCTGAACGGCGACAGCAACGTGGCGTTCTTCAAGCAGTTCAAGGACGCCGGCTACACCGCCGAGAAGCTCCCGGTGCTCTCGGTGAGCGTCGCCGAGGAGGAGGTGCGCGGCATCGGCGCCGACAACATCGCCGGACACCTCGTCTCGTGGAACTACTACCAGACCACCGACACCCCCGAGAACAAGAAGTTCGTCGAGGCGTACAAGGCCAAGTACGGCGCCGCGCGCGTCACGGACGATCCCATCGAGGCGGGCTATTTCGGGGTCTTCCTGTGGAAGATGGCCGTCGAGAAGGCGAAGTCGACCGACGTCGCCAAGGTGAAGGAGGCCGTGCAGGCCGGAAGCATCGAGTACGCCGCGCCCGAAGGCCCGGTCCGGCTCGACGGGAAGACCCAGCACACCTGGAAGACGGTGCGCATCGGCAAGGTGCGGCAGGACGGCCTCATCGACGAGGTGTGGAGCACGGGCAAGCCGGTCCAGCCGGACCCGTACCTCACCGCGTTCCCCTGGGCGAAGGAGCTGGCCGCGAAGTAGCGCGGCGGCGCGGCCTCAACCTCTCTGGTGCTCCCGATGAACGAAGTCCTTCTCCACGCCTTCAACGGCCTCAGCCTGGGCTCGATCCTCCTGCTCATCTCGATGGGCCTCGCGTTCTCGTTCGGGCTGATGAACGTGATCAACATGGCCCATGGCGAGTTCATCATGGCAGGGGCCTACACGACGTACGTCATCGGGCAGCACCTTGCGCCGCTCGCCGGGGGGACGGAGGCCGGGGTCTGGTTCCTGCTCGCGCTGCCGGCCTCGTTCCTCGTGGCCGGCGTGCTCGGGCTGGCGCTCGAGCTCTCGATCGTGCGCTTCCTCTACGGCAGGCCGCTCGACACGCTGCTCGCCACGTGGGGCGTCGGGCTCGTCCTGCAGCAGGCGGCGCGCAGCCTGTTCGGCGCGTCCAACGTGCAGGTCTCCAGCCCGTCGTGGCTGAGCGGCGGCGTCGCGCTCTCGGACGGGGTGCAGTTCCCCTACAAGCGCGTCTTCCTCATCGCGCTCGTGATCGCGTGCATCGCCGCGGTCTACACGTACCTGCACCGCTCGGCCGGCGGCCGGCGGCTGCGGGCCGTGATGCAGAACCGGGAGATGGCCGCGTGCCTCGGCGTGCGCGCGCGCCGGGTCGACGCCGCGACGTTCGCGCTCGGGGCGGGGCTCGCCGGGGTCGCGGGCTGCGCGCTGACGCAGCTCGGCTCGATCGGGCCGTCGCTCGGGACGAACTACATCGTCGACGCCTTCATGGTGGTCATCCTCGGGGGCCTCGGGCGGCTGCCCGGCACGGTGGTGGCGGCGCTCGTCATCGGCGTGGCGAACACGCTGCTCGAGCTCTCGACGACCGCGTCGCTCGGCAAGGCGCTCGTGTTCGCGCTGGTGATCGCCTTTTTGCAGTGGCGGCCGACAGGCCTGCTCGCCCTGCGCACCCGATAGAAGAGGACACGGACATGGCCCCTCGAGACTCCACCCTTCGCACGTTCATCTGGACCTGGGGAGCGCCGCTCGCCCTGGCGCTCCCGCTGCTCGCCGCGCCGCTCGTGCTCTCGGATTTCCGTCTGAACCTGCTCGGCAAGTTCCTCACGTTCGCCATCGTCGCGCTCGGGCTCGACCTCATCTGGGGCTACGGCGGCATGCTGAGCCTCGGGCAGGGGCTCTTCTTCGGGCTCGGCGGCTACGCGATGGCGATGTACCTCAAGCTGGAGACGTCCGGCGCGAAGCTGCCCGACTTCATGAGCTGGAGCGGCCTCACGGCGCTGCCGCTCTTCTGGGAGCCGTTCCGGTCGCCGGTCGTGGCGCTCTGCGCCGTGGTGATCGTGCCGATGGCGATCGCGGCGGCGGTCGGATACCTCGTGTTCCGGAGCCGCGTCCAGGGGGTGTATTTCTCGCTGATCACCCAGGGGCTCACGCTGATCGCGTCGATCCTCTTCATCGGCCAGCAGGCGATCACCGGCGGCACGAACGGGATCACGAACCTGAAGACGATCTTCGGGTTCGCGCGGGGGGCGGCCGGGACGCAGACGGTGCTCTACTTCGTGACGCTGTTCTGCCTGGGGGCGCTCTATCTCCTCTGCCGGCGGCTCACGCAGTCGCGCTTCGGTCGGCTGCTCGTGGCGATGCGCGACGACGAGAACCGGGTGCGCTTCCTCGGCTACAACCCGGTCACCTTGAAGACGCTGGTGTTCGCGCTGTCGGCGGGCATGGCCGGCGTCGCGGGGGCGCTGTTCGTCTGCCAGGTCGGGCTCATCTCGCCGTCGTCGATGGGGGTGATGCCGTCGGTCGAGATGGTGACCTGGGTGGCGGTCGGCGGGCGCGGCACGCTGATCGGGGCGATCCTCGGGGCGATCCTGGTGAGCCTGGGCAAGAGCGCGCTGAGCGAGTCGTACCCCGAGGTGTGGCAGCTCGGCTTCGGCGCGCTGTTCGCGGCGTCGGTCATGCTGCTCCCGACGGGCGTGGCGGGCTTCCTGCGGCGCCACGCGGCGAGGCTCGGGCGCCGCGACGCGCGCGGCGAGGCGGGCGCGCGGGGCGACGCCGCGGCGGCCGGGGTGGAGAGCGCGGACGAGGTCGAGGCGGCGCGCGCCGAGGCGCCGGCGACGACCGGGCGCTGAGCGGGACACGGGGAACATGCGGAGAAACGCCGAGATGAGCGGGGATCAAGCGAGGAGCGATGTGATGAGCCGCGGCAACATCGTCGAGGTCCAGCAGGTGACGGTGAGCTTCGACGGCTTCAAGGTGCTGGACGGGCTCGATTTCTCGATCCAGCGCGGGGAGCTCAGGTTCCTTATCGGGCCGAACGGCGCGGGGAAGACGACGCTGCTCGACATCCTCACCGGCAGGACGCGGCCGTCGAGCGGACGGGTGGTGTTCTTCGGAGGTGGGGAGTCGGGGCGAGAGGCCGTCGAGGTGCAGCGCCAGCCGGAGCACGCCCTGGTCCGGCTCGGCATCGGGAGGAAGTTCCAGACGCCGGCGGTGTTCGGCAGCCTCACGGTGCTCGAGAACCTCGAGGCGGCGCTGGGCTTCCGGGAGAGCGCGCCGGGGCTGCTCCGCGGGCTCTCGGCGGCGCAGGAGAAGGAGATCTCCGAGACGCTCGACCGGATCGGGCTCCGGCGGCGCGCGGACGTGCGGGCCGCGGTGCTGGCGCACGGGGAGCGGCAGTGGCTGGAGATCGGCATGCTGCTCGTGCAGCAGCCGAAGCTGCTCCTGCTCGACGAGCCGGTGGCGGGGATGACGCGGCGCGAGCGGGACCGCACGGGGGAGCTCGTGCAGGAGATCGCGAGGCACCGGTCGGTGCTGGTGGTGGAGCATGACATGGAGTTCGTGCGGCGCTACGCGAGCACGGTGACGGTGCTGCACGCCGGCAGGAGGCTGTGCGAGGGGCCTGTCGAGGAGGTCCAGGGCAACGCGAAGGTGATCGAGGTGTACCTCGGTCGGGCGCACGACGCGGCGCGCGCGGGCAGAGGCGCGGCGGCCACGGCTGCGGCGGAGGAGCGGTAAAGAGCATGCTGGTTGTCGAGGATCTCGCTGTCTATTACGAGGAGAGCTGCATCCTGTCGCAGGTCAGCCTGGACGTCGCGCCCGGCCGGGTGTCGTGCCTGCTGGGCCGCAACGGGGTCGGCAAGACGACGCTGCTCAAGGCGATCATGGGCGTGCTGAAGCCGCGGCGCGGGAAGGTGGCGCTCGACGGGACGGACCTGACGACGAGGTCGTCGAGCGACAGGGCGCGCGCGGGGATCGGCTATGTGCCGCAGGGGCGAGGGATCTTTCCCTACCTGACGGTGCGAGAGAACCTGCTGATGGGCTTCGAGGCGAAGAGCGATCCCACGCCGAGCCCGGCGGCGCTGGAGGAGATGATGGAGATGTTCCCCATCCTCAAGAAGTTCCAGGCGCGGGCGGCGGGGACGCTGAGCGGCGGTCAGCAACAGCAGCTCTCGCTCGCGCGCGTGCTGCTGAGGAAGCCGAAGCTCCTCTTGCTGGATGAGCCGACGGAGGGGATCCAGCCGTCGATCATGCAGGAGATCGGCGAGGTGATCAAAGGGCTCGGGAAGCAGGGGGACATGGCGATCCTGCTCGTGGAGCAGTTCCTGGATTTCGCGCTCGCGACGGCGAGCGAGTACTTCATCATGGATAACGGGGGGATCGTGCGGCGGGGGAAGGTGGAGGAGTTCGACGACGAGATCGCAAGGGAGTTTCTGGCGGTCTGAGGGGGCGGCACGTCCGCAGGCATGCGACCGACAAGCCGCGCCGACCACCAGGTCGTCGCACAACGGCAGCTCGTTGGCGGCGATCCACAGAAATGGAAACGGCGAGGGCCCGACTCGGTAGCAACCAGGCGCGAAGCGCTCCAGCACCCGTACACCGTGCAGCCACGACGGCACGTCGGGAGCGACGAACCACAGCGGCTCCTCGCCCATCCAGGCCGGCGAGCGCTCCTCGACGCGCTCGACCTCGCGCACCTGCCGCCGGAGCAGGGCCCTCTTGACCGCCACCACGTCGACGAGATCGCCGGCGACCTTCAGCTCGACCAGCACTTCCTCGTGATCCCGAGCCTCCGGCCAGGGCGCCGCCAGGTGCGCCAGGCCCTCGGGCCGCGACACCCGCAGATAGCCGGTGGCCTGCATGCGCTCACGCCACAGCGCGAGCGCATCCTGCCGAGCGGCGTGACTGGCGTCCACGTGCGGTGTCGCCGCGGCGAACGCCCGCTTCAGAAACCCGTCCAGCTTTCCCATGCCGCTCTGGTATCAGCTCGCCAGCAGCGATGCATGGCCAATAACCGCTCTGCCTGGCAGATATACAGACACGATTCCGGCGGCATGCTCGCAATGACGCGACCGCCGCGGCGGCGGCGCGGCCATGGCCGGGCGCTGCGCCGAGGACGGCAGGCTCATGCCCCCCCGGGCGAGCCCGTGGCGAAGGCGTGGTCGGCCCGCCGGACGGCGACGGATCGACGGCAGGGAGGCCCTGCCGGCCGCGCGTCGCGTCTACGCCAGCGCCTCTTCTGCGCTGTCCGCGGTCATGGCCTGATCCAGCCATCGGTGCAGGGTGCCCAGCTCGGAGCAGGCGTCGATCTGGGTCTCCATCGCCGCGGTCGGCGCGAAGCCGCGACGAGCCAGCACCCTGCGCAGCAGCGCGCGCGCTTCGGTGAGCTGGCCCTTCTCGATCCCCTGCTCGATCCCCTGCTCGATCCCCTTCTCGATCCCCTGCTCGATGAGCTGCTCGCTGACCTCCGGGCTGTGGGCGAGCAGGGCCTGGAGGATCCACTGCCTGCGCGCCTCGATCTCCGGGTCGTCGACGCGGGCGAACCGTCGCAGCAAGTCCTCACGGGTCTTCGGTGACATCGGCAGGTATTCTAGCATGGAGATCACCCATTCCACATCCCGCCGCGGCGCGACCCACCGGGCGAATTCGTCGAGGGCCTTTCCGGAGCGGGCAGTAAGGAACGGCACGAGCTCGTCCCGCAGCGGCAGCTCGTTGGCCGCGATCCAGAGGAACTGAAACGGCGAGGAGCCGACGCGGTAACAGCCAGGGGCGAACCGCTTCAGCGCCCGGACGGTGTGTAGCCACGACGGCAGGCGGGGAGCGACGACCCAGAGCGGCTCCTCGCCCATCCAAGGCGGCGAGCGCTCCTCGACGCGCTCGACCTGGCGCACCTGACGGCGTAGCAGCGCACGCTGGAGCTCCACGATGTCGACGTGGTCGCCGGCCATCTTGATCTCGACGACCACCTCGTCATGGAAGCGCGCCGCCGGCCAGGGCGCTGCGAGGGGAGCAAGGCCATCGGACCGCAGCACGCGGAGGTAGCCATCAGCCTGGACGCGCTCGAGCTGGACCTCGGGCGGCCGGTGCCATACGGCGGAGCCGGCGGTGACGCTCGGGGTCACCTCGGCGAAGGTCAGCTTCGCGAACCCGTCCAGCTTGCCCACGGCGGCGTTGATAACAGCGCACCTGCGGAGATGCACTTCGAATAAGTGTTCGGGATGGCAGATAAAGAGAGATCAATTCGCGTGCCTGCGCGCAAGCGCGCGAGAGCGAATGACCGTACACTTCGAACAAGCGCTCTGCATGGCAGATAAAGAGAGATTAATTCGCGCACATGCGCGCAAGTGCGCGAGAGCGGATGACCGTGGCCCGGAGCCCGGGGCGATACTGCGCCGCGCGGTCGGGGCGGCCGCGGAGCCGCGCGACCGCGCACCGAGGCGGGGTGGGCGCCAGGTTGCCCCGCGATGACCACGTTACCGGCAGAGCTCGCCTCCGGCGTCCGGCGGGCGGTCTGCTTCGCGCCTCCGTCGAGCTTGCCCACGGCGGAGGTGAACTCAGCGCTCCGGGAGGAGTGCACTCCAACAATCGACGCTGCACGGCAGAATTAGAGACACCCTTGTGGCAGCTCGCGCGTAAGGGCGTGAGTCTTCGCGTCCTGCTGCCGGGCGGCTCGCTCGACCTGCGGCGCTTCCGGCGTTGCTCGGCGAGTACCATCCCGGCGCTCGGTCCGCTCGACGCGAACGAGCGGGCGCGAAGAGCGGCTGCGGCGCGCGCCGCGGGCTCCCCTGGGCCGAGCCGGCGTGCCGGCCGGCCCGACTGCTTCCTCAGCTCGGTTCGTCCAGCACTTCGGCGAGGGTCTTCGCGCTGAGCACCCGCTCGGCCCACCGCTCGAGGGCGGCGGTCTCGGCGCCTTCGACCCGGGCCACGGCGGCGTCTGGCAGCTCGCCAAAGCGAGCGCGCAAAAGCCGCAGCAGCATGACACGCTCTCCTTCCTGGCGTCCCAGCGCGACGTACTTCTTGGCGAAATCGCTCTGGTACTCATAGCCCTTCATGATCACCTCCAGCGCCCGGCGGGCCGCCTCGTTCAGGGAATTTAGCAGGAGACCGCCGTAGAACCTGGCCCTGTCCTCCTCGAGCTCCCGGATCGCGGGCAGCACCGCGGCGCCGATCGCCGCGCCCTGCTCGCTGCTGCCATACGCCAGGGCGGAGAGCACTCGCAGGCGGTCGAGTTCCGGAGTGCGCGGGGTGTCCTCGGCGAAGGACTGCTTCGTGCCCCGTCGAGGTTGCCCACGGCGGAGGTGATATCAGCGCTCCAGAAGGAGTGCATTCGAACAATCGACACTGCGTAGCAGAAATAGAGACGTCATTGTGACAGCTTGCGCGTAATGGCGTGAGCCTGCGTGTCCTGCTGCCGGGCGGCGCGCCCGACCTGCGCTGCTTCCGGGGTTGATCGGCGGGCATCATCGCAGCCCTCGGTTCGCTCGACACGAGGGGGCGGTGGAATCACGAGCAGCCTCGCGACAGGATCACCGGCAATCCGTCAGCCATCCAGCTCCGGGGCTGATCTGGCGCAGACTGCGTTGTTCATGGTTTACCAGGCGCGACGGCGCGACCGCATCGCGCATTCCAGCCGCGGCGCAAGCGCGGATGGGTATGTCCATACTGGGCCGACGCCCGGACGGCCAGGGTGGAGGGCGCCCGCGGTCGCACCGCTGTGGACAGCGCCCGTCCGCCGGCTGTAGGAATGGGCGACATGCTCAGCAGGCGCGCGGGGTGGTGGTGGGCAGCATCGGTCTTCATGGCCGGCGGGTGTGGCACGCTCGTCGGGCTGGACGACGACTACTACCTGAACAGTGGCACCGCGACCGGGACCGGCGGCGCCGCGACCGGGACCGGCGGCGACGCAACGGCGACCGGAACCGGCGGGGACGGCGGCGCGGGCACCGGCGGCAGCCCGACGACGACCGGCTCCGGCGGGGACGGCGGCAGCGGCGGCACCGCGACGACGAGCTCCGGCACCACAGGGGGCGATGCGAGCGGCGGCGGCCCCGCCAGCACCAGCACCAGCGGCGGAGACGCGAGCGGGGGCGGCCCGATAGCAACCAGCTCCACGTCCTCCGCCACCACCACGTCCTCCGCCACCACCACGACCTCCGCCACCACCACGACCTCCGCCACCACCACGTCCTCCGCCACCACCACGACGACCAGCTCCGGCGGCGGCGGGACGTGCACTACGGATGAGCGGCGATGCACCGGGAACACACCGCAACGCTGCGCCAGCGGCGAGTGGCAGAGCACCTCGCCGTGCACGGGAACGATGCCCGTGTGCATCGACGGCACCTGCCGGCCGCGCTGCGGCGGGCTCGCCGCGACGTGCGGGCCGACCGGCAACGAGAACTGCTGCGCAGCGTTGCAGGTGCCCGGGGGGACCTTCAACCGGGAGAACAACCCCGAGCTTCCGGCCACGGTGAGCAGCTTCGAGATGGATCGGTTCGAGGTGACGGTGGCGAGGTTCCGGATGTTCGCGGACGCCTACCCCGAGAGCGCGCCGATGGCGGGAGCGGGCGCGCACCCGCTGATCCCGGGGAGCGGGTGGAACCCGGACTGGGACGCGATCCTGCCCGCGGACCGAGCCAGGTTGAGCGCGGCGGTCCGGTGCGAATCCGAGTACAGCACGTGGACCGATGCGCCCGGCGCCAACGAGCGCCTGCCGATGAACTGCACCCTCTGGCACCTCGCGTTCGCGTTCTGCGCGTGGGACGGGGGCCGGCTGCCGACCGAGGCGGAGTGGAACTACGCGGCAGCCGGCGGGAGCGAGCAGCGAGCCTATCCGTGGTCGGTCCCGCCGGGCTCGACGACGATCGACAGCACCTACGCGGCGTATGCTTGCCTCGGGGCGGGGACCGGCACGTGCGAGTTCGCGGACATGCCGCCTGTCGGGTCGAGATCGCCGAAAGGCGATGGACGGTGGAGGCACGCGGACCTGGCGGGGAGCATGGGCGAATGGACGCTCGACGCGTTCATCAGCAGGGACCATTACGTGAATCCATGCGTGAACTGCGCCGAGCTGGACGAGCCGGGGGCGACCCTCAATCGGGTGATCCGGGGCGGGGGCTGGAATCAGGATCGGGCGACACAGTTCGAGCGCGCCTATCACCCCGAGAATGACTTCACCCGTTACATCGGATTCCGCTGCGTGAGGACACCCTAGAACATGACGCCCTGGCTCCGCCGGTCCACGCCGCTCCTCGTCGTCCTCGGCTCGCTCTCGCTCTCCGCGCCCGCCCGGGCGCAGGACGTCGCGGCCGCGGAGGAGCTCTTCAACCGAGGGCTCGCCGACATGGAGGCAGGCCGCTACGAGACGGGCTGCAAGGCGCTCGCCGAGAGCGAGCAGCTCGATCCGCAGCCTGGCACCCTGTTCACGCTGGCCATGTGCGAGGCGCGGTGGGGGCGCGTCGCCACCGCGGTGACGCAGCTCGGGAACTACCTGGCCTGGGTCGACCGGATGACGCCGGCGCTGAAGGCCCGCCAAGGAAAGCGGCCCGAGGCGGCGAGGGCGGAGCGCGATCGGCTATCTCCGCGCGTGCCGAGGCTCGCGCTGTCGCTGCCGGCAAGCGCCCCGGCCGGCACGGTCGTGAAGCGCAACGGCAACACGCTGGGCGCGGCCGCGCTGGGCGTCGCGCTGCCGGTGGATCCGGGGGAGCACCGGCTGTCGACGCAGGCCCCCGGAGGGCCCGTGTGGGAACAGACCATCACGCTCGCCGAGGGCGAGACGAAGACGCTGACGCTCGAGATCAAGGAAGCGCCGGCGCCCGATGCCTCCGCGCCGCCGCCGCCGACGTCCACGCCGCGAGCGCTGGAGTCCGGGACGCAGCCGACGACGCCGGATACGCCGGCTGCCCCGGACGCGTCGACGACCCCGGGGGGCCGGCGGACTGCCGCTTACGTGGCGGGCGGGGTCGGCGCGGCGGGGATCGTGCTCGGCGGGATCATGGGCGTGCTCGTGCTCGGGAAGAAGGCGGCCGTCGACGAGCACTGCGGCAGCGCGATCGGCGCGAGCGACGAGAAGGCCTGTGACGCGACAGGCGTCGACGCCGCGAGCAGCGGGAACACGATGGCCCTGATCAGCACGATCGGATTCGGGGTGGGGCTGGCCGGGCTGGGCGCGGCGGCGGTGCTGTACTGGACCGAGCCGAAGCCGCCGGGCCCGGCGACCGGCGCGGCCCCGAGGTGGGTCGGCGCGGGGGTGCTGCAGGTCGGGCCGACGGGCGCTGTCGTCGGCGCGCGAGGGAGCTTCTGAGAGACGGCGGCGCCCTCCGGAACCGCCCGTCGTCGGCGCTCCCGGGAGCTTGAAGCGCCGCGATCTCCGCGCGGTGGCCCCCCGGGCGGGAGGCCAGCGGACGGGAGCTCGCTCGGACCACGCGGCGGCGAACCTGTCCACGTATGTCCGTGGCAACAACGACCCGTCGACGCCCGTCGACAGCATCGGGGTCCGCTGCGCACGGTCCGCTGCGCACGGGCGATCCTCGTGGCGCGCGGCCGCGCATCCTTGACGCCGCCCGCGCGCCACGCGACCCTCCCCGATCGTGTCGACTACACTGGCGGAAGGGACCGTCTTCGCGCGCCGCTATCGCGTCGTGCGCCTCATCGCCTCTGGCGCGATGGGGGCCGTCCACGAGGTGGTGCACCTCGAGACCGAGCGCCGCCGCGCGCTCAAGGTCATGCACGCGCACCTCTTCCAGAGCGAGGAAATGCGCGAGCGCTTCAAGCGCGAGGCGCGCATCGCGGCGCACATCGAGAGCGAGCACATCGTCGATGTCTTCGACGCGGGCGTCGACGAGGCGACCGGGATGCCCTTCCTGGTCATGGAGCTGCTCCGCGGCGAGGAGCTCGGCCATCGGCTCCAGCGCGTCGGCCGCCTGCCGCCCGACGAGGCGGTGACGTACCTCCACCAGGCTGCGCTGGCCCTCGACCGGACCCACGCGGCGAACATCGTGCACCGGGACCTCAAGCCCGCGAACCTCTTCCTGTCGCAGCGCGAGGACGGCTCGTTCCTCGTGAAGATCCTCGACTTCGGCGTGGCGAAGCTCGTCGCGGAGGGCGCCACCGCGGCCGGGGCCACGCGCAGCCTCGGCACGCCGCTCTACATGGCGCCCGAGCAATTCCAGGTCGGAAAGAAGCTTACCGGAGCAGCGGATATCCACGCCCTGGGCATGATGGCGTTCACGTTGCTGGTGGGGCTGCCGTACTGGGACCCCGAGGCGAACGAGGCGGGCGACGTGATCGCCTTCGCGATGCTGGCCATCCGCGGCCCGCAGGAGCCGCCGGTGCAGCGCGCGCGCGCGATGGGCGCGGCGTTGCCGCCGGGCTTCGACGCGTGGTTCGCCCGGGCCACGGCGGTCGATCCCGCGGCGCGGTTTCGCAGGGCGACCGAGGCGGTGCAGGCCCTGGGCGAGGTGTTCGGCATCCCGGTGGGCGGGCGGCGCGCGGCGTTCGCGAGCTCGCCGTCGTCGCCCGGGCTGTACGCGAGCGCGCTGCCGCCCGGGCTGAACCCGAGCTCGCCGCCCTCGCCCGGGGCGCGACAGAGCGCGCCGTCGCACCCCGATCTGCCGCCGCCCCTCCAGCGGACCGAGTCGGCGCTGGGGATGACCCCGTCGCCCGAGCTCGGCGCCGGCTCGCCGGCCCTGCGGCTGGCGGCGACGTCGACCGGGGCCGCGATGGGCTCGCTGCCACCGAGGCCGCGCCGGGCGCCGCTCATCGCCGGGATGGCCGCGCTGGGCCTCGGCGCGCTCGTGGCCGCGGGGGTCTGGCTCTCGGTGCGCTCGGGGGGCGGCGAGGTGCCGGCGGTCCCGGAGGTCGCCGCCGCGAGCACGACCACGCCGGAGCAAGCCACGGCCGCGCCCGCAGGGGCTGCGCCGGCCCTCGCGCCGAGCGCGGCGGCGCGCGAGCCCGGCACCGCGCTGGAGCAGGGCGCGGCGGCGCTCGAACCGGGCGCGGCGGCGCTCGAACCGGGCGCGGCGGCGCTGCCGACGCCGGTCGCCGTCGCGGCGCCGACGGTGACGCCGGCGCCCAGCGCGCGCGTCGCGGCTGCGCCCACGGCGAGCGCGCCTCCCGCGGCGCGCCCGAGCAAGACGGCGACCCCGGCGCCGAAGCCGGTCGCGAGCGCCAGGACATCGACGCCGCCCAAGAAGACACCCCAGAGCTCCCTCTTCGGTCGTTACTGAGGCCGGCGGCCGCCGCGCGGTCGTCGCGGCTCGTCCCCATCTCGTCGACTCGCCTGCTGAGGGTGCCCGCGATCGACGCCGAGGGAGCTAAGGAGAAGCGATGAGAAGCAAGCGCGCTGCACGATGGTGGGCGGCGTCGGCCTTCATGGCCAGCGGTTGTACGGCGCTTTTGGGGCTCGATGCGGACTATCACCCGGTGGAGACCGGCGACGCAGGCTCCGGCGGCCAGGATACCGGCTCCGGCGGCGGAGACACAGGCCACGGCGGCGACGACAGCGCGGGCCCAGGCGGCGGCGGCCATGGCGGCAGCGGAGAGTGCACCCCCAGCAACGCGCGGTGCACGGACAACCGGGTGCAGCGGTGCAGCGATCTCGGGCAGTGGGGCACACCGGAGGCGTGCCCTGCAGAAGCGCCCGTGTGCCGCGGGGGGACGTGCACGGCGCCGCCGAGCTGCGACGGGCTGCCCTCCACGTGCGGGCCAGGGAGCGCCGAGAGCTGCTGCGCGACCGCGATGATCCCCGCGGGGAGCTTCGATCGCAGCAACAATCCGGAGTTTCCGGCCACGGTGGGCGGCTTCTTGCTGGATCGCTTCGAGGTGACGGTGGGGAGGTTCCGGAAGTTCGTGGAGGCGTATCCCGGGAGCCAGCCAGTCGCCGACGCGGGGGCGCACCCGGGCATCCAGGGCAGCGGGTGGAATCCCGCCTGGAGCAGCGAGCTGCCCGCGGACGCGGCGGCGCTGAGGGCCGCGGTGACGTGCGCTCCGGACAACCCGGACATGCCCACGTGGACCGATGCTCCCGGCGCGTACGATCACCTGCCGATGAACTGCGTGAGCTGGTACGTCGCCGCCGCGTTTTGCGCGTGGGACGGGGGCCGGCTGCCGACGGAAGCCGAGTGGAACTACGCGGCAGCCGGAGGGAGCGAGCAGCGGCAGTATCCGTGGTCGAGCCCGCCGGAGTCGACGGACATCGACGCGAGCTATGCGTCGTATGATTGCCGCGAGAGCGCGGCGCCGGGCTGCACGTTCCAGAGCGATCTCTCGGACATCGTGCCTGTCGGGTCCTTCTCGCCGAGGGGCGACGGGCGGTGGACGCAGGCCGATCTCGGCGGGAGCATGCGGGAGTGGGTGCTGGACGGGTTCGGCGACTACCCGTCCCCGTGCGTCGATTGCGCGAACTTGACCGACACCGCGGAGCGGGTGGTCCGCGGCGGGAGCGCGTTCGGCAAGCCGAACTTCCTGCTGTCGTCCGAGCGCGTCAACGTCGCGCCCGCGACCGTCTACTACAGCATCGGCGTCCGGTGCGCGCGGACGCCGTAGCGCGCCGCGCTCAGGCGAAGAAGTCGAACGACGTGCCCGCGCCCTTGCTGCGCGCGGCGGCGTAGACGACGCGGGCGAGCGCGACGTCCTGGATCGCGAGCCCTGTCGAGTCGAACACCGTGATGGCCGCGTCGCCGCGCCCGGCGAGCTTGCCCGCGACGATCTCGCCGATCGTGCCCTGGATGTGCTCGCGGTGCAGGGCGCCCGCGTGCAGCGGCACGTTGACCTCGCCGCTCTCGGTCGCCTGCGCCCAGTCGTCGATGATCACGCGCGCGTCCCGGAGGATCTCCGGATCGAGCTCCTGCTTGCCGGGCGCGTCGGCGCCCATCGCGTTGATGTGCGCCCCCGACCGGACCCACGCGCGCTGCACGACCGGCGCGCGCGCCGGCGTCGAGGTGCAGAGGATGTCGCAGCCCGAGGCCTCTTCCGTCGAGACGGCGCGCCCGCCCGCCTCGGCCGCGAACCGCTCGCTCGCCTCGCGCGACACGTCCGCGGTGAGCACCTCCAGCCGATCGCCGTAAACGGCGCGGTGGGCGTCGAGGAGGAAGCGCGCCTGCACGCCGCAGCCGATGAAGCCGAGGGTCCGGGGGTTCGGCCGCGCGAGGTGCTTCGACGCGATCGCCGCCGCCGCGCCGGTCCGCACCGCCGTGAGGCGGGTCGCGTCCATCACCGCGAGGGGCGTCGCCGTGGCCGGGTCGCTGAGGAGATAAAGCCCCCTGACGCACGGCAGGCCGAAGCGCGCGGGGTTCTTCGGGTGGGAATTGACCCACTTCACCCCGGCCGATCCGTCGACGTAGGCCGGCATCGCACGGAGATCGCCGTCGTGGGCCGGGAGCCCCAGGTACACCTTCGGCGGCATCGCGGCCTCGCCTCGGCCGTACGCCGCGAACGCCGCCTCCACGGCGGTGATGGCCGCCTCCATGGAGAGGAGGGAGGCCACATCGGACTGGGAGAGGAGCAGTGTTTTCTCGGGCGTCATCGTGCGCGAACGTACGCCAGCGCTCCGCCGAACGCACGCGATCCGGCCGCGGATGGGCGCGCTGGCACGCTCGGCGCGCCGCCTCTCCGCGGGGGTCACGGCGCAGCTCGGCGCACACGCCGCGTCCGGGAGCGCGGATGAGATTGCGGAGGACACGACAGAGGGGTTGGCAGGCGATGCTGTTGCGCCGAAGATGGCGTGGCGCTGCGGCGTGGGGTGCGGTTCACCTCGCGTCCCGACAATCTGTTTCTGGTGGAGCGGGTGGATGAACATACGACTCGTGGCAGGTCTCTTTGTGCTCGCGCTCTCGACGACCGCCGGGTGTGGCGACGATGACGGTGAAGGTGGCAGTGGCGGCTCCGGTGGTGCCGGTGGCATCGACGTGACAGGCAGCGGCACCGGCGGGTCGGACGCGACCAGCACCGGCAGCAGCGGTGGCGCCGGGCCCACCGGCACCGGTAGCGCCACCGGCTCTGGCGGCGCCGAGCCCACCGGCACCGGTAGCGCCACCGGCTCTGGCGGCGCCGAGCCCACCGGCACCGGTAGCGCCACCGGCTCTGGCGGCGCCGAGCCCACCGGCGGCACCACCGGCTCTGGCGGCGCCGAGCCCACCGGCACCGGTAGCGCCACCGGCTCTGGCGGCGCCGAGCCCACCGGCGGCACCGGCGGCGCCACCGGCTCTGGCGGCGCTGAGCCCACCGGCACCGGTAGCGCCACCGGCACTGGTGGCGCTGAGCCCACCGGCGCCACGGGCACTGGTGGCGCCGAGCCCACTGGCGCCACGGGCACTGGCGGCGCCGAGCCCACCGGCGCCACCGGCTCTGGTGGCGCTGAGCCCACGGGAACCGGCGTCACCGGCTCTGGCGGCGCTGAGCCCACGGGAACCGGCGGCGTCACCGGCTCTGGCGGCGCTGAGCCCACGGGAACCGGCGGCGTCACCGGCTCTGGCGGCGCCGAGCCCACGGGAACCGGCGGCGCCACCGGCTCTGGCGGCGCTGAGCCCACCGGCGCTGGTGGCGCCGAGCCCACCGGCGGCACCGGCGGAGGTCCCTCCACCATCTACGGCGCCGCGTGCGCCGACCACGAGGCCTGCGCCGGCGAGTACTGCATCACGGAGACCGAATGGGGATGGCCGTCCGGCTCCTGCGCGAGCCCGTGCGATCCCGCCGTGGGCGCGTGCTCCGAGGGCGGCGTCTGCGTCGATTTCGGCGAGGGCGTGGGCCTGTGCGTCCTCAGGTGCAGCGGACCGGACGCGTGCCGTGACGGCTACACATGCAGCGAGATTGTCGACGGAATCACCGCGTGCACCCCGGCGTGCACCGACCACGCGCAGTGCACGGAGGTCGGCATGTGCGACCCGTTCGACAGCACCTGCAAGCCGGGCGAGGCGGCGTGCGCCGACGGCGTGGACGACGAGGGCGACGGCCTGACCGACTGCGCGGACCACGACTGCAGCGCGACCTGCGGCCCGATCGCCGACGCAGCCTGCGCGGACGCCGCGGCCGTGACGACGACGACGACAATCGAGGGCGACACGTCGACCGGCACGAGCGTGTTCCAGGCGAGCTGCACGGGCGGCGGGCCTGAGCAGCTCCACCTGTTCAGGCCGCCCGCAGGCCAGTCCGGCACGCTCCTCGTCGTGCTCCAGTCGGAGAGCGATCACGGGCTCTATGCCCGCACGGTGTGCACGAACAGCTTCGCCGAGATCGACTGCAATGACGAGTACGCCGCCACGGACACCCGTCTCGAGGAGGAGGAGCTCGAGCTCGTCGTGCACAGGGACGAGGCGGTCCCGATCTTCGTCGACGCCTACTCCCCGGACGACGCTGGGCCGTACACGCTCGACTTCGTGTTCTCTCCGGCCATCTGCGGCGACGGGATCATCAGCCAGCCCGAGGAGTGCGACGACCGCAACACCACGAGCGGCGACGGCTGCTCGGCCGAGTGCACCCTGGAGCTCGACGATGCCTGCGCCGACGCGCTCCCGGCCGTCCTCGGCGACAACCAGGGCGACACGTCGACCGGCACGAGGCTGTTCAACGGCACCTGCTTCACGCGCGGGATGCCGGAGAAGATCCACACGTACATGCCGCCGAGCGACGGCACGCTGACGCTGGCGCTGTCCTCCGCGACCGACCTCGGGCTCTACGTGCGGACGAGCTGCGCGGACGCGGACTCCCAGATCCGGTGCGAGGACAGCGCGGCCGCCGGCCGCGTCGAGAGGCTCGAGCTCGATGTCGACGGCGGCGCGCCCCTCTTCATCTTCGTCGACACGTACAGCGTGGCGGACGCCGGGCGGTACACGCTCAACCTCGCGTTCACGCCCGCCCGCTGATCCCCGGCGCCGCGCCACGGGCGCGCCCGGAGCGCCCTCGCGTCGGGGCGGATGAGCTACGCTGCGCGCGTGCTCGCCCCCCTCCGTTCAGCCCGGTCATCTCCCCGCAAGCTCCTGCTCGCCGCCGCGGCGCTCGCCGCATGCGCCTGTCAGCCGGCGCCCGCGCGCCCCCCGGAGGCCGCGCCGGCCCCCTCCAGCGCGGCCGACGCCCCGCCCGCGGCTCACGACGCCGCCGGCCCGGCGCCGCAGCCCGCGCCGCCGCCAGGCGGCGACGGCGCCGCGCAGCCTCCTGCGGCGGCCGCGGGCGACGGCGCCGCCGAGATCGCGCTCGACGGCAGGTCTCCCGTGAAGCTCGCGCCGCCGCCGTTCGGCCAGACGCTCGTGCGGCCCGCGCCGGCCGGAGGCTCCGCCGCGCCGCGCCTCGTGAAGGTCGCCGAGCAGAAGAACGCGATCACGGACGCGGCGGCATGGTTCACCAGGAATGGCCTCTCGCTGCCGACCCTGCAGGTGCCGAGCGCCCCCCAGAGCGACGCCGGCGCCCTCCCCTCCTTCGTTCCCGCCCGCTACCGCAAACATGCGCTCGTTAAGGCGATCGATCACGGAGACCACCTCGCGCTGCTCTACGGCCCGAGCTTCAACGACGCGCGCCTCGTCGCGATCGTCGACGCCGCGCGCAAGGTCGTCGCCTTCCTCGACTTCGAGAGCTACCTCACGCCCCCCGAGATCGCGCCCGGGGAGGCCGAGTTCGTCCAGGGTCACGTCGGCTGGGCCGTGGCCAGGGACGGTGTGCTCTACGTCTCGTCGGGCCACAGGACGTACGCGGCCTCGTCGAAGGGCAAGAACGCATTCCTCTCGGCGATCGATCTCGCCTCGGGGCAGCTCCTCTGGCAGAGCGCGCCGCTCGTCTGCAACGCCGAGAACTTCGTGCTCCACGGAGATCACCTCCTCTGCGGATACGGCTTCACGGCGGAGCCGGACTTCCTCTATGTCCTCGAGCGCGCCACCGGCAAGGTGGTCTCGAAGCTCCCGCTCAAGAGCGGGCCTGAATACCTCGTCGAAAAGGAAGGCAAGCTCTTCGTCCGCACATACGATACGGATTACGTCTTCGATATCCGCTGAAGCCACGCCTCGGTTGCGCCTCGGTTCGGCTGACGCCGGGCGAGCGGGGCGCTATGCCCCACGCGCCAGCTGCTCCGCCCGGGGCCAGGCGACGCTGCGAGCGATCGCCCTCGTGCTCGCCCCCCGGCGCCGGGCCGACGACGCGCCGTGCGCACTGCTCCCGATCGGCACGGCATCCCGGCACGGCAGGCGGACCGCCGCGTCGCCGGCGTCCTGGGGCGGCGCGCCGCGGTGGGGCCGGTCCTCGCTGCCCCGCGTGGCGGAGCTCGTCCGCCGAGCGCTTGCCCCGCGCTCCTGGACCGGACGGGCGCGTGGAACGCGATGAAATGCAACGGAATGGCGCGAGACGCCCCGTGTGTCGCAAACTGCCCCAGGGGAGCACGCGCGCCGTCGCGCTCGCCGCATCCCCGGCGCCGGCCTGGAGATTCACGAGGGACGCAAGAACCTGCTCCTGTCACGCAGAGCTTGCGCCGCCAGGACCGCGCCCGGCGTCGGTCAACGGCGGAGCCCGCTGCCAGCGCGCTGTCTCACGGCTGAGCGACCGTGGCAGCGAACTTGCACCCGTGTGGTTTGAGCACACACGAGGGTTTCATGGTCGCAAAGAACCATCACGCGGGCCCTGCGCAGCAGGCGAAGCAGAAGTGAGGGGGCCCGGCTGCTGCACGATGCCGTCCACGTCGACCTGGCGGCCCCGGAGCGGCGCCCGCCCCGGGCTACCGCGCGGCGGGTCGCGAGGTCGGTACATTCCCTGGTGCCCAGGTCCGACGCACCGCGCGTGGCCTGGAATCGGCGGGTGCGGCGCAGCGACCCACAGCGACTTGCCGTGACGCGTCCCATCGACGCGGGATGAAAGGAGCGATAATGCAACTGGAGCTCACGTTCCGACATATCGACAAAAGCCCTTCTCTCGAGGAGCTGATCCGGGAGCAAGCGACCAAGATTCAGCGCTTCAACGACCACATCAACAGCTGCGCGGTGGTGGTGGAGCGCGACCACGCGAGCCAGGGCACGGGAGGAGAGTACCGCGTGCGCGTCGACCTCCACGTGGCCGGCAAGCAGGAGATCGTGAGCGAGGAGCGGGCCGCCAGGAACCTGCTGCCGACGGCGGTGCGCGACGTGTTCCAGCGCGCGGGTCGGCAGCTCAAGAAGCTCGCGAGCGAGCAGCGGAGCGAGGTGAAGGCGCACCCGGCGCAGGACACGTCCGGCGTGATCACGAAGCTGTTCGGCGACTACGGCTTCATCACGACGATCGACGGCCGGGAGATCTATTTCCACGAGCGCAGCATCCTCTCGGCCCCGTTCTCCGAGCTGAAGATCGGCATGGGCGTCGCCTACACCGAGGAGGACGGCGACAAGGGCCCTCAGGCGAGCACGGTGCGGATCGTGGACGCGCGCGGCGGCAACCGCGGCCGCGAGGAGATACCGACCCTCAGCTAGTCCAGCCGGCCTCGTGAACGAGGCGCGGCGCCGCGCACGGGAACGAGCGCGGCGCCGCGCTCATATCGTCGTGCCGCGCGGCAACCTCGGGAGCGGCGACGGCATGGGCATCGAGTCACGCGGGGGCGCGGCCGGCGGCGTCGCGCTCTCCTCCTCTCCCCGAGGCTCTCCCCGAGGAGCGACGCCGCTCTCGTCCGCCGGGACATCGGGCTGCGGCGGCGGCGCCCTGCGCTGCCTCGCGATGCACTCCTCCCGCGCCTCCCTCAGCGCGTCGATCCGCTCGGCGGCCTCCTCGAGCCTGCGCTCGAGCGAGCCCACGCGCGCCGATTCGCGCCGCAGCTCCGAGAGCACGGCCCTGAGCTCCTGCTCCCTCGACCGGAGCGCCGCCCTCGCCCGCTCGCCGTCGGCCTCGGTCCGCTCGAGCCGCCCGAGGAGGCGCTCGCGGTCGATCTCGAGGCCGGCGATCTCGCGCTCCAGGGCGCTCTTCGACTGCTCGTAGCGCGCGTCGGCCTCCGCCTTCGCGGCGGACGCGGCCTGGGCCGCGCGCCTCGCGCGGAGCTCGGCGTGCTCGGCCAGGAGCTTCGCCTCGGTCATGGCGTCCCTCGCGGAGTTGGCGCTCCGCGCGGCGTCGCTCGCCTCCATCGCGAGGGCGAGCGCCTCCTCGGTGGCGCGCTGCGCCTCGGTCATCTTCGCGAGCGCCTCCTGCGCGGACGCGTTCGCGGCCGCCTCGAGCCGGCTGTGCTCCCGCGCGGCGCGCTCCGCGGCCTCGGCCGTCTTCCGCGCCCGCGTCGCGTGCATCCAGAACACGGTGGTCGTCGCGACCATGCCCATCAGCACGACCACGCCGAGGGCGAGCAGCGCCCGCGTGAGGCGCTCGCGGCGCGCCTCCGCCGCGGTGGCCGCGTCCAGGAAGCCGCGCTCCGGGCCGGAGAGGTCGTCGATGTCGCGCGCCCACGCGGCCAGCTCGTGCAGCGCCTTGCCGCGCGGCAGGAGCCTCGGCGCCTTCCCGCCGGCGACCCACCTCGAGAGCGCCTCGTCGAACTCCCGCTTCGCCCGGCCGAGCCGGTGCAGCGCGGCCGCGACCGCCGCCATCCGTGGCCGCGCCTCGGGATCGAACGACAGCACCGTGTGGACGAGGGCCACGAGGTCCGGCGGCGTCGCGGCGCCCATCGGCGGCGGCCACGCCCCGGTGGACGCGTCGGGCGTCTGGCCCTCGAGCAGCTCGTAGAGGATGACGCCGAGCGAGTAGACGTCCGCCTTGACGTCGACGCTGCCGGAGTGGCGCTCCTGCTCGGGCGCCATGTAGCTCCTCGTCCCGAGGCCCCACACGCCCTCCTGCGTGAACGGCATCGTGGGCTGCCCCGCGCCCCCGCTGCGCGGCGCGCAGGGCTCGATGGACGCGCGCGCCCCCCCGAACGACGCCGCCTCCGGCGGGAGCTCCGCCGGCGCGGCGGACGCCGCCGCGGGCGGGATCTCCACCGGCGCCGCGGACGCCGCCTCGGGCTGGATCTCCACCGGCGCGGGGAGGATCGCGGGCCTGCCGAGGCTCACGAGCGGGAGGCTCCGGAGCGCGTCCTCCTCGCGCGCGTCGAGGTCTGCGGCGGCGCTCCCGGCGCCTGTCGTGGCCACCAGCGTGGGCGCCGGCTGCGCGGAGAGCTCGGTGCGGATCGCGGGCGCGGACACCGAGGCGACGGGGCCGGTCCCGTCGAGCTCCACGACCTCGGGGAGACCGCCCCAGAGGACCTTGGCGATGCCGAAATCGAGGATCTTGACGCGGCTGCCCCCGGGCGCGAGCTCGTCGTCGACCACCATGATGTTCTCCGGCTTGAGATCGCGGTGGACGACCCTGGACGCGTGGGCCGCGGCCATGGCCGACGCGATCTGGTAGCCGAGCCGCACGACCTGCCGGGGCCGATCCGCGGGCGGCACCGCCTGCACCCAGTCGCGCAGGCCGCGCCCATCGAGGTACTCCATCACGATGTACGGCGAGCCGTCCTCGAGCTCGCCGGAGTCGAAGACACGGACGATGCCCGGGTGGTTGATGATGTTGACGGCGATCGCCTCCTGCCGGAAGCGGGCCACGACGTCCGGCCGGCGGGCGTAGTCGCCGAGCAGCACCTTGATCGCCGCCCGCGCGCGCGTCTTCGCGTGCCGCGCCCGGAACACCCGCCCCATGCCGCCCCGCCCGAGCTCGCCCTCGATCAGCCACCCGCGCAGGGCCGCGGGGACCGGCGCGGGCTCGTCCTCGACGCGGTCGCTGGCCGGGCGCATCTCCATGCCCGTCCATCCTGCACCCGCCGGTTTGCCGGCGGAAGCCCCGACGCGCGCCGGCGCGCCACCCCCACCCGCGCGGTGGCGGGTCCGCGGCGCGCCGGCGTGCGGCGCTCAGCTCATCCCTGGCTCGCGCAGTAGCCTGCCCACGCCTCCGGGATACGCCGCTCGCTCAGGCCGAAGACGGGCGCCGGCGGCAGCCACTTCGGCTTCACCGGGGCGCGGAGCAGCTTCATGCCTGCCTGCTCCGGCGTCCGTCCTCGCTTGGTCGAGTTGCACGCGTAGCAGGAGGCAACGATGTTGTCCCAGACGGTCTTGCCGCCCTGCACGCGCGGGATGACGTGATCGTAGTTGAGCTCGCGGGGCTCCTTCTTCACGCCGCAGTACTGGCAGCGGAATCCGTCGCGCAGGAGGACGTTGGTCCTCGTGAACCGCACGCCGCGCTTCATCTGCAGCGTCGGCCGCTTCAGCCGCACCACCGCGGGCGCCTTGATGGAGAGCGAGGGCGACCGGATGACGTCGTCATATTCCTCGAGGATCTCCACCTTGCCCAGGAAGCTCATCGTGACAGCGGTCTGCCAGGGGATGACCTTATGGGGCACCATCCATGGCGTCAGGAGCAGCGTCTGCGCGGTCATGGCTCACCTCGATCGTCTCTTTCTCTTCATGATGTGACTCCACGTTGCGTGCAATTCGTACGTTCGAACGGCGCGACGGGTGCGTTCGACGCGCACATTCGATCGGTGCCCGGGGAGGGACTCGAACCCCCAGTCAGCTGGTTCTAAGCCAGCAGCGTTTGCCGTTTCGCCACCCGGGCAGGGTGTCACCGGTGGGACTCGAACCCACATACCCCGAAGGGCGCAGGATCTCAGCCTGCCACGTATGCCGTTCCGTCACGGTGACGTCCGCGCGTCGCGGTCGAGGCGTCGCCTCGCCGCGGTCTGGGTGGAGGGATTCGAACCCCCAGTCCCCGGCTCCCGAAGCCGGTGCTCTACCAGGTTGAGCCACACCCAGGATTCTGGTGAATGATGGCAGGCTCGCCCGCTCGGGCGCGGGCACCCGAAGGTGCACGCAGGCGAGCGGAGCGGCCCGGTGTCCCCAGCGGGATTCGAACCCGCGTCTCCGGAGCGAAAATCCGGCCGCCTGGGCCGCTAGCGAGATGGGGACGTGAAAAAAAGGAGGCGGGCCGCCGGGCGCCGCGCGGCCGCACGACGTGCGGCTCGCCGGACGGCGGCCCGCCTCGGCAACGAGACGAACGAACGGGCAAGTTGCGCCGTGGGAGTCCATTGAGAGCGGTAACCCACGGACTTCGGCCCGTTCGGTGGAGCGACGAGGGGTCGAACCTCGATCCCTGCCCGGCGAGGGCAGTATTCTCCCGGTTGAACCATCGCCCCGACCCATGATGCTCGCGTCAGATCTTCATCGCGGTCTCCTCGTCCCTTGGACGGCCTTCCACCGATAGCATTGGCTTCATTTTACATTTTTCTCCGTTGGTGCGATCGCCTTGGCACTGCGCAAAGGGTTACCCCTGACCCATGAGAATGAGAGGAGAAAGAGAGAATGAACCACAGAGGCACAGAGGGCACAGAGGAGAGAGAGAGAGAGAAGAAATTTTTTTATTCTTCTCTTTTCTCTCCCCTCTGTGCCCTCTGTGCCTCTGTGGTTCAAATCTCTCTCCCCACGAAACAGGAACAACCCTGGCGCCCCCGAGGAGGATCGAACTCCCCTCACCTGATCGACAATCAGGCTGCCTCACCAGATGCATACGAGGGCAACGACAGCGCCGCTGGCGGGGTTCGAACCCGCGACATCCCAATTAGGATAACCGTCCTCCTGCGGCCCGGAACGGGCAAAGGGGCGGAGAACGGCGTCAGGTGCTCTCCCGGCTGAGCTACAGCGGCAAGGTGGGGACATCATGACGATGTCCCGCGAGAGGGGCCCCTCACGGCGCCCCGCGCGTGACGGACGGGCCGGCGGAGCCCGTCCGTCACGTTGTCTGTCACGCAGCACCCCGGGTGAAATCCGCCATCACCTGGGGGGCCGCCCCGTCGAAGCCCACGACATCGAGCATGCCGGGGTCCGTGGGGTCGGCGATCGAGAAGCCGGTCGACGTCATGCCGACGACGACCAGCCTGGCCGGTCGGCCCATCGCCTGCCGGTAGTCCCTGAGCGCCTGAAACGGGTGCACTTCCCCCGCCCAGGTCTCGTTGTCC
The DNA here is from genome assembly GCF_051474675.1 of Sorangium sp. So ce406. Classification (NCBI taxonomy): domain Bacteria; kingdom Pseudomonadati; phylum Myxococcota; order Polyangiales; family Polyangiaceae; genus Sorangium; species Sorangium sp. So ce406. Next base: position 8,160,988 of record NZ_CP150340.1, read on the forward strand.
GTGTAGACGACGAACGTGTCGACCTCCACCCGGTTCCGCTTCGCCCAGAGCATCGGCAGCGCGCAGTCGGTGCCGCCGAAGGGCAGGCCATTGACCACGCGCAGCACGTCGTCGAGCCGCTGCTTCGGCGAGACCGACAGCGGCGTGAGGCCGGGAGCTCCCCCGCCCCACCTGCCGCCGTACCCGCCCGACGCGGCCGTCGTGAAGGCGACCACGGCGACCTCGCGCTCGAGCCTCGCCGTCGCCATGGCCATGGCCGCGCTCGCCACGCGCGGCGTCAGGCCAGGGACGCCAGCGATCTGGCCGCTGGTCATCGATCCGGAGACGTCGAGCGCCAGGAGGTGCTTCTTCCCGGTCGGCTCGACGGCCCGGAACGCGAGGTAGAACGCCTCGTCGAGCGCGTCGACGATCTCGCGGACCGGCTTCCACGAGAGCGCGCCGTCGCGCCGGCGGGCGCGCTCGCCGTGGCCCTGCTCGTAGACCTTGAGGGCCGAGAGCACGGCGACCGGGTGGACCCGCGCCGCGGCGAGGCGCGCGGCGTCGGTGAGCTGCCGCGCCGCCCTGCGGGACGCGTCGCTCATCGGCGAGAGCAGGCCGATCGCGGTCATCTTGCCCAGGTTCCGGATCAGCGCCGTCTGGGGCATGTGCTCGAGCAACGCCTCCCAGACCGCGGGGTCGTTCTTCCACTCGGTCTGGAGCATCTCGTGCGTGAAGCGATGCTGCCGGATCAGCGCCGTCACCTGCTTCCGGTTCGTCGCCGCGCGGAGCGACTCGAACGCGCGCACCGCGTCCGGCAGCGCCTCCGGACGCAGCGCCTTGCCGCGCGCCGACGCCTTGCCGAGCGCCTCGACGCCGCCGACCATCCAGCGGTACAGGGCGTCATGCTGCGGGCTCGGCGCGACCGGATGCGCGAGCCGCAGGAGATCGCGGTGGCTGAAGCCGTCGCGCTGCCGGTACTTGATCGCCTGATAGGCGAGCCTGTCGGCGGGCTTCTCGTTGTACCAGGCAGCGACCGCGGACCGGAGCGCGCGGCCCCACCTCCGGAACCCCTGCACGTCGCGGGCGAAGTGGAAGAGATCCGTCCCCGTGCGGCACACCTCGGGCAAGGCCCCGAGGGCGGCCTTCCGGGTCTCGACCTTCGCGTCAGCCGCGGCGATCGCGAGGGCGAAGATCGCAGGCGCGTTCTTCGGCGCTCGCCCCGAGCGGCTGACATCGACGATGCGCTGCACGGCGCGAGGCCCGTCCGCGGCGAGGCAGGCCTCGACGGCGCGGGCGTTCTCCACCGTGAGCTTCCGCTCGCTCGCGTAGTAAGTCCCCCCCTCGGCGCCGAGGATGAGCCAGCGGTCGAGCCTCGCCCACTCGTCGAGGGCGAAGGCGTAGCCACCGGCGCTGTTCTTCACCTGGTCGGCGCGGGCCCTCTGCCGCTGCGGCGTGAGCAGCGCGGCGAAGTGCTTCAGATAATTGGCCATGACACCACCTCCGGCCCGATGAACCGGGCAAAAAGAGGACGGATAAGAGCTGCGCGCTCGGGTCCATCTGCCAAAGATAACCGAGCGCTGTCGACCCGTCCTGGGTGGGCGTACGGGGATCGAACCCGTCTTCGCAGGGTCACAACCTGCCCTCTTCACCAGAAGAGTAACACCCACGCAAGCCCTGGCTCCGGCGGGAGGAATCGAACCTCCAACCACCCGCTTAACAGGCGGGGGCTCTACCATTGAGCTACGCCGGAACATGAAGGCGCAGCGCGCCTTCATCTACATTGCAAACCCAGGTTGTCACAGATCGAGCGACCCCTCCGCCGGCGCAGCGGCGCAGGCGCGGGGTCGGCGCCGAGAATGCACGACGCAGCCACTCACTTTCGATTCGAATGCTTCCAGCGCATGCTCTACCGCGCCTCCTTTCTTCGGGCGCACCCCTCCCGCGCCGCAGCGCGCGACGACATCGCACGTGCGCAAGCAACACAACCCCTCTCCCGACGAGCCTTCAGCCCACAGCGCACGGCGCGCCGCGGCCCACAAGGCGCGTACAGCCCATCAGCAACCTGCAGCCCAGCAACAGCCCGCAGCCCACGAGGGCGAACAGCCCCCAGCGGTCTACAGCCCGCAACGGGCAACCGGCTTCACGAACCCCCAGAACGCCGAAGGCCGCCTGGGTTTCCCGAGGCGGCCTTCGCGAACGTCGTCGATCGACGCGTGCTGAGCTGCCTCTAGGCGCTATCTTCCGGGTTTCCGAGCTTCCGCGACAGGCGGAGGCCGCAGGAATGGCCGGGGTTGTGCGCCAAGGAATCGCCACCCTGCAGATGCTCCCATCCCACGACCGCGCCGGGCGTACCCGCCTTGGGCCGGATGGTGATGAGCTGCGTTTTGTCGGGGCGGCTGAACATAACGAATCCTTGAGTGCGCAATGAGTACTCCCCTCTGAGGGGCCGTGCAACAGAAAAGTTCCTCGAGTCGATTCTTTTTTTCGATGCCTTCGATACCGGAGCTCGTCCGGCCCCGGCACGGCTCAGCGCAATCGAGGAATCCCGCGGCTTTCCGGAGGTTTGCCTGCAATATGCCGCGGGCGGGGGCGGGCTCCGTGACCAGGAGTCATGGGACACGGCGTCGAGAGGTGGTCTGCGCGAAGCACACCTCGTGCCCTATCGGACGTGGGCGGCGTCAGCGTCGAGCCGGAATCGCTCGTTGCACTCGGCGCCAGAGACCACCACGTGACCGCCCTCCACCTTCACGTCGACTGCGCTGCCCTCCGGCCAGCGCAGCGCCACGATCGCGCGGCCGGTGCGGGCGTCGTAGAACGTCCGCTCATGGTGGCTCACGCCGTCGCGGCAGCGCTGCTCCTCGTTGGGCTCGCCGTCGAAGACCGCGCCGGCGCCGCTGAAGAAGCCGTCGACAACGAGCAGCCCCCCGTCGGTCGAGCCGTTCACGCTGCGGATCCCCTGACAGCGCGCGGGCCAGCCCCCCGAGTGACCGCCGTTCGCGACCACGAACCCCGCTGGCTTGCGGGGGAAGACCACATGGTTGCGGAAGTAGGTGTACGTCCCGTACTCGCGAGGGAAGATCCACGGCGGGTCGCCGCCGCAAGGGCGCTCGCTCACGCTCCTCCCCTCGGGGCCGCACACGCTCGCTCGCGCTGCGGCCTCGCTCGTCACCTCGCGCGGCGGGCCGGGCTCCTCCTCGGCGGGGCCGACCAGCGCGAGGAGATCGATCCAGCTCGGCACGAGGACGGCGCCCTCAATGCCGGCCTTGCGGACCTCCACGGCGCACATCGACCTTCCGGCGAGCTTGCCGCGCGTCGCGGGCGACGGCCTGAGCACGTGCGCGTTCGCGTAGGCGACCCGCGCCGCCTCCGGGTCACCGGCCTTGTCGCGCAGGAGCCCGAGGTTGAACCAGATCTGCGAGCGGAGCTCGGGGTCGCCGGCGCCCGCGAGCGCCGCGGTGAAATCGCCCTCCGCCGCGTCGCTGTCGCCGTCGCCGAGGTGCGCGAAGCCCCGCTCCGCGAGCGCCCGCGCGTCGGTCGGCGCCGCGGCGAGAGCGTCGTTGAAGGCCTGAATGGCCGCGTGATACCCCCGCTCCCGGGTCGCGAGCCTGCCTCTCGCCATCGCGGCCTTGTACGCCGCGACGGCCTGCTTCTCCTTCTCGGTGAGCGGGCGCGCGCCCGGCGCCGGCAGGGAGGGCGGCGCCGCCGACGACGCCGTCGACGCCGAGGGCGCGGCGCTGCTGCTCACGGACGCGGCGGCGGGGGCCGAGCTCGCCGCGGCGGGCGGCGCGCCCTCGGCGGTCGGCCTCGGGGGCTCGCCGCGGCGACACCCCGCGACGGCGCACGCCGCGACGAGACCGAGGACGAGGCGCCTCTCTGAAGCGCGCGATCTGCCAGCGTCCTTCATGGTCCCGGCGGCGGCTTCGTTGCCTAAAGCGTATCGAGTTCGAGCATGCATCAGCTTCATCGCCTGTCCCACGTCACATGACCACAGCGCGCGACAGGGCACTACAGGGCGCCGATGCGCGCCGCGGTCGCCTCGGCGGAGCGCACGGCGGCGTCGATGCCCGAGCCATGGAACGCCGAGCCGGCGAGGAGCACGCCGCTGCCGGCGAGCGCCTGCTCGACCTCGCGGACGCGCGCCGCGTGGGCGGGGGTGGAGACCGGCAGCGCGCTCGGCCAGCGCGAGACCCACGCGCGCTCCGCGGGCCCGCGCACGGGCAGCACGCGCGCGAGCGACGCCTCGGCGCGCGCCGTCCAGGCGGCGTCGTCCAGCGCCGCGAGGTCCGCCGGCTCGGGGCGGAAGAAGAGGCGCAGCGCGACGTGGCCGGCCGGGGCGCGGCCCGCGAACTTCGAGGTCGTGAACGTGCACGCGCGGAAGCCGTGCGCCTGGTGAGCGGCGGCGACGATGAACCCGGTGCCGTCGAGCGGGTGCTCGATCGCGGCGCGCGGGTACGCGAGCGAGACCGTCACGCTGGAGAGCGTCTCGGCGTCGCGCAGCGGCCGCGCCGGCTCGCCGAGCAGCGCGGCCGCGCCGGCGGCGCTCGTGGCGATCACCGCCGCGTCGGCGTCGATCTCGCCCCCGCCGGCGAGCGAGAGCCTGAGGCCGCCGCCCGTCCGCGCGAGCGACGCGACCGCGGCGGAGAGGCGCACGTCCACGCGCCCATCGCCGACGACGCGCGCGAGCGTGTCCGTGAGCTGCGCCATCCCGAGGCGGAAGGTCCGGATCCCCTTGCCGAGCTCGTCGCGCGGCACCTGGAAGCCGAGGAACGCCGCCGCCTCGCCCGGCGCGAGCTCGCGCAGCGCGCCGTCGAAGCCGAACGACCGCAGCGTCTCCTGGCCGACGAGATCGCCGTCGATGCCGAGCGCGCCCGCGAGCGCGGGGACGGCCTCGCTCCGGGCGATGAACCCCTCGGCGCCGTGCTCCACCACGAAGCCGTCGACCCGCTCGGTCCAGAGCTGCCCCCCGAGCCGCGGCGACGCCTCGACGAGCGTCACCCGGTCGCCCGCCGCCGCCCGCCGGAACGCGACGATGCACCCCGCCAGACCGCCCCCGACGATGGCAATACGTCCCATCGCGCCTCTATACCATGAGGTCACGAGCAAGTAAGGAATCGGGCCGGCGGCGCGCGGCGCGGCGAAGCGGCCTTGAGCGCCGCCTCAGCCGAGCTGCGACAGGAACTTCCTGAGCTGCTGCGCCTCGACCATCGTCATCACCGGGACGAGCCACGCCTCGAGCGAGGTGGTGTCGCGAAACGCCTTCCGGCTCGAGTTGTGCGCGTCCCGGATCAGCCGCTCGACCTGGAGCCCGAGGATCGCGTTCGTCACCGGCAGCAGGTAGGCCGTCCGGTGCACCGTCGCGTTCTGGACGCGCATCATCTCGAGGAACTTCTCCGCGCTCTCCGGCGCGAGCACGTCGACCTGGAGCAGCTCGATGCACACCACAGCCCCGTGCCGGTTCTGGGTCACGATGCCCTGAATCCGGGCGATGCACGCGTCGACCTCGCCAGCCGGGAGCGGCGATGCGAGCCTCACCTCGATGAGGCGACCGGCTTTGTTGTCAACGGAGTACATGAGCGAAATTAACCCTACCGTAGACGTCTGAGCCAGAGCGCGTCAATCAACGACGAATCCTTGCGGGGTGGCCCCGTACGCGCGCACACGTCGACGACGTTTTTGTCGGCGAGCGCATCAAGGACCACAATGCCGCCCGAGACGTGCTCACGCGTCCGACGAGAAGATCACCTTCCCGGCGCGCGTCTCTTCCTCGGAGGCCGCCTCCCGCTCGGCCTCGAGGGCCTTCGCTTCGCTCTCGAGATCGGGGAAGCGGTACCGGATCCCCTCGCCGGTCTCCAGGTCGACGTCGCCGCCGAGCGCGACCACCTCGCGGGTGATCTCCTCCGAGCGCGGCGCCTCGCCCGCCGCGTCCTGCCAGGCCCGCTGGAGCACCTCCTCGGTGATCGGCTCCCGGCCCTGGCTCGCCCCGACGCGGGAGAGGATCGCCCGCAGCACGGCGCGCCGGGCGTTCCGGCGGGCGAGCCGCCGCCGCTTCAGCGGGCGAAGGAGCGCGCGGCCGAGCGGCAGCGCGAAGAGCGCGAGCGAGAAGACGAGCGGCACCACCCCGAGCGCGACCGCCGTCCCCGTGGGGGGCAGCTCCGCCATCGGGATCCCGCGGGCCAGGAGGCCGAGGTTGTCCAGCGTGAGGTGCGCGCCGAGCGCGTAGAGGCTCATCATCAGGTTGAACCCGTTGAGCGCCACGATGAGCGCGTTCACCCCGGCGCCGTTCCCGGTGAGCGGCGGCAGCTCCTCGCGCTTCGCCCAGACCGGCGCCGGCGCCCGCGACGGCGCCTCGTCCGCCGTCCGCCGGATCGCCTCGAACCGGTAGACGATGCCGCCCTCCTCCGACACGTCGACGGTGCCGTCGTAGTCGAGCATCAGCCGCGCCATGAGCGGGTCCGCCTCGTCGCGCGGCAGCCCCGTCACGCGCATCACGTCGGCGAGCCCGATCCGGCCCCGCTGCGCCCGGATCTCGGCCAGGATGAGCTTCTCGTCCTCCAGCGGATCGCGCGGCGCGGGCGTCGGGCCGAAGAAGAACCGGTTCACCTTCTCGTAGAAGGGCGTCTCGTCTCTGCGCCTCCCGTACGCGTGCCCGAACGCCCCGCGGCGGTCGTGCGACGACGACCACGGCGGGTCGGCCGTCCACACGAACGGCGAAAAGGGGTGGAAAGTCCAGAAGATAGCGTCGAGGACCACGCGGAGCAGGACATAGCCCGCGAACGATCCGGAGAAGCCGCCGTGGTCGCGCGAGTCGCTGTTCGAGCGGGCGAACATCTGGGCGATCAGGATCCCCACGAAGATCAGCACGTAGGTGATCAGCACGATCGCGATCCACGCGCGCACGACGAAGCGGGCCACGCCGGCGGCGCCGCGGGCGACGGCGCCGAGCGCGCGCTCGAGCCGCGTGCGGGTCTCCCAGGGCTTCGTGAAGCCGTGCGGGAATCGGAAGAGCAGCTCGCCCTCGGACGTCGCCTTGAGGTGCCCGCGGTACTCGCTGACGAGCAGGTGCAGCCCGCTCTCGGCGTCGCGCAGCGGCAGGCCGCTCCTCGCCGACGCGTCGGCGAGCGTCAGATCGCCGGTGTGCCCGCGCAGGGCGGACTCCAGGACGCGGGCGGCGCGGCGCGCCTCCATCAGCTTGGGAGATTTGAGCGTCACCGGTCGATCGCCCCCTGTTCCGCGGCGGCGCTGCCGGCCTCGCTCGCGGCACGGCCGCGCTCGGTGGCACGGCCCCGCCGCGCTCGTCCACGGAGGCGCAGCTGCCCCCGTGCTGAGATTCATGGTGGCGCGCAGGGCTCGGCGCAAAGGCCGCGGCGCCTTTTTTTTCGACCGTCAGCCGCCGCTCACGCGGCGCCTCCCGCCGTTTCAGCCGCCGCTCACGCGGCGTCTCCCGCCGTTTCAGCCGCGCTCACGCGGCGTCTGCCGACGTCTCAGCCGCCGCTCACGCGGCGGCAGGGGGCGGGAGCGAGCGCGGCGTGGCGTCGACCATCCGCACCTCCAGGCCGAAGGCGTCGCGCAACATCCCCGCCTTCGCGACGACCGTCCACTCCTCGAGCGCCCGGTCCTCGGCGCCCTGCACCTCGATCACCAGCGTGTCGCCGTCGATGCGGCCGCTCACCTCCGTGACCTTCGCCCGGTGCTCGCGATCGAGCGCGTCGGCGACGCGGAGGATCGCCGCCATCGCCTTCACCTTGGCGCGCGCGTCGCGCGAGAGCGCGCGGAAGTTGTCGTGGTCCATGCTGGGCGGCGACTTCCGGTGGTAGCGCGCGATGTTCGCGACGATCGCGCGCTCCTCCGGGGTGAGGCCCATCAGATCGCTGTGGATGATGATGTAGTAGCTGTGCTTGTGGTGCCCCTCGTAGCGGACGAAGTCGCCGACGTCGTGGAGCAGGGCCGCGGCCCGCAGGAGGATCCGGTCGCGCTGGTCGAGCCGGTGGCGCGGCGCGAGATCGTCGAAGAGCCGCTCGGCCAGGCGCGCCACGAGCGCGCCGTGCTGCTCGTCGAAGTGGTAGCGGCGTCCGAGCCGCGTGCAGGCGTCGCTGACAGCGGCGGTCTCGCCGCGGAAATCCGGCCCGAGGAAGTGGGCGTGGGCGAGGTCGACGAGCACGCCCTCCTTGAGCCCGACCCCGGGCGCGACGATGAGCGGCTGCGCGAACGCCCGCGCGACGCGGCCGAGGACCGTCGCGGCGGGGACGATCGTGTCGGCGCGATCCGGGCGCAGGCCGTAGATCTGCGCGCGCTCCTCGGGCGTCTTCGGCGCCAGCTCGTCGAGCAGGCGGGACATCGCGGCGACGTCGATCGCCCGCCCGTCCGCGGACGGGCTCGGCACCGGGCAGAGGTCCGCGAGCGTCTCGATGTTGCCGCCCGTGCCGACGAGCAGGTCGACCCCCGAGCCCTCGCCGAGCAGCTCCACGATCTCGCGCGTCGCCTCGACCATGACGCGGTCGACGTACTCCTCGATGAGCCGCCGGTGCCCCGCGTCCATGGGGCGGCGATCCTCGAGGAAGGTCTCGACCATCCGCACCGTGCCCACGGGGAGCGAGCGCGAGAAGACCGCCTCGCGGCCGCGCAGCAGCGTGAGCTCGGTCGAGCCGCCGCCGATGTCGACGAGCAGCGCCGTCCGCCCGCCGAGCGGGACGCGCTCGCGGACGGCGATCTGGACAAGGCGCGCCTCCTCGACGCCCTCGATGACCTCGATGTGGACGCCGGCCTCGCGGGCGGCCCGCTCGACGAAGAGGTCGCCGTTCTGGGCCTCGCGCGCGGCGCTGGTCGCCACGGCGCGGTAGCGGTCGACCTTGGCCGCGTCCATCGCCGAACGGAAGCGCCGGAGCGCTTCGCAGGCGGCGCCGATGACCCCCGACTCGAGCCGGCCCTTGGTGAAGACGTCATGCCCGAGACGCACGGACGCGCGGTCCGCGTGGACGTCGCGGAACGGGTGGAAGCGGGGCGCGTCGGGCGCGCCCGTCGAGCCCGCGGCGAGCGCCGGATCCCAGCCGGCGCCGAACGCCCCGAGCGCCGGCGGGTCGACGTCGACGATGCGAAGCCGTATCGCGTTGGATCCGATGTCGATCGCAGCGAGCCGCGCCATGTCGGCAGAAGTAGCGAAGCTCCGGGCGGTTGGCTACTCTCATGCCCGCTCATGTGGAGGAAGCTTCTTCGCGGGTCGGGGCCCCGCCTTCGCGGTCCCCTTCAGCATCGGCCTTCAGAGGACGCGCCCGGGCGCGCCCAGGACGCGCGCCGTCCGGTCGCCCGCGCCCGTGAGGCGGCGCGCCGCGCGCTCGGGGTCGCGGCCGCGGCGCTCGCGCTCGCCGGCTGCAGCGGCGGCGAGGCGCGCGCGCCGAACCCGACGCGCGCCCTCGACGAGCGCCGGGCGATCGAGGTGATCCGCCGGGCGATGGCGCAGGAGGGCGCGCAGCCGGTGCCCGGGCGCGTGGTCGATCTCGTCAGCGGGCGCAAGGTGCGCATCGACGTCGGCGTGCAGAACCGCTCGTACGGCGTCGTCTACGTGACCGAGGAGGACGCCCAGGCGCTCGGCGCCGCGATCCCGCCCCCGAACGGCCAGGACGAGCGGCTCCGCATAGTCCGCGGCGGGGCGGACGGGTCCATCCGCCTCGTGCTCCTCTACCAGAACAACTACCGCTACGACGACCTCGTCGGCGAGTCGCACGAGCGCACGACGATCAGCGCCGAGCGCCAGCTCACGCGCGACGTGCAGGACTTCATCACGTACGCGCGGACGCAGAAGTTCCAGTGAGCGCGCGCGATCCGGGCGAGGGCAAGGCGCGCGAGGGGCGCGAGGAGCGCGAGGGCAGCGCGCGTGGTGACGCGCGCGAGGGCCGAGCGCGCGGTGACGACGCGCGCGAGGGCGCGCGGCAGCGAGCGCCTCGCGCCCGCCGTGGAGCCCGGAGCGAGGCCGAGACCCGCGCGCGCCGCGCGCTCGGCGGCGGGGGGCTGCTCCTCGTGGCGGGGCTCGCGCTGGTGGGCGTCGGGCCGTCGGACGCGGGCATGGCGCTGACGGTGCTCGCGCTGCTCGTGCTCGTCTACGGCATCCACAGCTTCGGCCGGCTGGGGCCGGAGCGCGACGAGCGGGCGCCGGCGCCGTCGCGTTGAGGCTTGCGGAGCGCGGCGGCTTCGAGCAGTCTCCGCCGCCATGCATCGCCCCACGCGTCAGCACCAGCACCTCACCCTCAAAGTCACCCAGAAGCAGGAGCGGAGCACCCAGAGCTCCCGCAAGCCCGGCCGCAAGACCAAGCGCTGGAACAAGTTCCTCACGCAGTACGCGCCGCTCGTCGCCGGCGCCGAGGCGGCCGCCCCCGCCGAGAGCTGAACGCCGACCGCGCGGCGCGCCACGTCGCCCTTGATGGTGCCCCCGCAGCCGGCCCGCCCCTCCTTACAGATCCACACCGCTTCACTTTCACTCTTACTTTAATTTTACGACGACGTAGCAAGCCGGCGCGAGCCGCCTCCGATCGAGGCAGCCGCGCCGTCTCTGCTCGAGAGGGCGGCCGCGCCGTCTCCGCTCGAGGCGGCTGACGCGCTGTCCTCGATCGAGGCGGCGGCCGCGCCGCCCCTGCGCGACGCGACCGCCGCGCCGCGCTCTCCGTCGCTCGTGTGTTTTCTGTGATGGCGTCGCGCCGATCGCGCCACGTAGCCAAGAGAACACCCCCTCTGGGCGTCTGATACGCGATAGCCAGGCGGCCTGTCATCCACCCCGCGCGAGACAGGCGCGCCGGCGCAGCGCGCGCGTCGAAGCCGACGCGCGAACGGGCCCACTCCATCTCTCGCGCAAGGAAGGATCCATGGCCGTTCGTCCTACCTCCCGCGCTGCTCGCGCAGCCGCGTCGATCATGTGCTCCCTCGTCGTCGTCGGGACATCGCTCGTCTCGGGGTGCCTCAGCCGTCCCATCGCACGTCAGGATACGCGCACGACGGGCACCGTCGTCGAGCGGCTCGCCAAGCGCGTCGACAAGATCGATCTCCTGCTCACGATCGACAACTCGGCGTCGATGAAGGACAAGCAGGATATCCTCGCGCTGGCCGTGCCGGACCTCGTCGAGCGCCTGGTCAACCCCCGCTGCATCGACCCGCTCGATCCGCTGAAGACGTCCACGCCGGGCTCGCCGAGCGAGCGCTGTCCGAGCGGCATGGAGCGCGAGTTCGAGCCTGTCCTCGACATCCACATCGGCATCATCAGCACGAGCATCGGCGACCACGGCGCGGGCTCGTGCCCGGTGACGACACACTTCTCGAACAACGACAGGGGGCACCTCATCGCCCGGAGCGACAGGGACGACGACAACCAGGCAGACAACGACCCGCCGACCTACCAGGGTAAGGGGTTCCTCGCCTGGGATCCGGAGCAGAAGCTGAGCCCTGCGGGCGAGTCGATCCTCGACGACGGCGCGGGCCGCGGGCTCGTGCCCACGCTGACGAACATGGTCAGAGGCGTGGCCGACGTCGGGTGCGGCTACGAGTCGCAGCTCGAGAGCTGGTATCGGTTCCTCGCGGACCCCGCGCCGTACGGCACGATCAAGCTGGTGGACGGCAAGGCGGTGCGGGAAGGCCTGGACACGACGCTGCTGGACCAGCGCAGGGCGTTCCTGCGGCCGGACTCGCTCCTCGCGATCATCATGCTCTCGGACGAGAATGACTGTTCCATCCGCGAGGGCGGGACGTCCTACCTGGTGGCGCAGAGGTCCTACAAGGACTCGACGGGGCAGACGCATGACTGGCGGATGTTCCGGCCGCGGAAGGAGTGCTCGGAGAAGGGCCCGGACGACCCGTGCTGCAAGTCCTGCTCAGCAGAGAGGGGCGAGTGCCCGGTCGACGAGACCTGCAGCACGGAGAACGCCGTCGCGGTGCTCGATGCGGAGGAGGACCCGATCAACCTGCGCTGCTTCGACCAGAAGCGGCGCTTCGGGGCCGACCTGCTCTACCCGATCGAGCGGTACACCGAGGCGCTCACGCAGCCGACGATCGGGGATCACGAGGGCAACGTCGTGAACAACCCGATCTTCTCGGATCTCGACCCGAACGACGAGCTCACCACGGTCCGGACGCCCGAGCTCGTGTTCTTCGCGGGGCTCGTGGGCGTCCCCTGGCAGGACATCGCTCGCCAGAACGAGGCCGGCCAGCCCGATCTCCGGAGCGGCAAGGACAAGGACGGCAACCCCGTCGGCGGCTTCAAGAGCGCCGAGGAGCTGAGCGCCCCGAACGCCGGCTTCTCGAGCACCTGGGACATCATCCTCGGGGATCTCAAGGAGTTCCGTCCTCCGGCGGATCCCCACATGATCGAGTCGCCGGTGCCTCGCAATGGCCAGAACCCGATCACCGGGACGCGCATCGCCAGCCCCGACTCGCCGGATGACGCCAACGAGATCAACGGCCACGAGTGGATCCCGAAGGCCAATTTCGGCGACCTCCAGTTCGCCTGCACCTTCCCGCTCCGGGCGCCCACGACGGGCGGCGACTGCGACAGGGACCGGGCCGGCCAGAATAGCCCGCTGTGCGAGGACAACCCCGACGGTACCGACAGCGAGCGCCAGATCATGGCGAAGGCCTATCCGGGCCTGCGGCAGCTCGCGCTCGTCCGAGATCTCGGGGAGCAGGGCATCGTCGGCTCGGTGTGCCCGGCGCAGCTCGATAACTCGGGGCCGGGCGACTCCGACTTCGGCTACCGGCCGGCGATCGGCGCGATCGTCGATCGGCTGAAGACGCGGCTCGGGGGGCAGTGCCTGCCCCGCGCCCTCCAGCCCGACACGAACGGACAGGTGAGCTGCCTGGTCCTGGAGGCCCGCAGCACGCCCGAGGGCCAGTGCGGCTGCGATGAGCGCGCGGCGCGGCGGGAGGTGCCCTGGGAGCACCGCATCGCGAAGCAGATGGTGCTGGACGATCCGGTCGCGGAGGCGAACCGCTGGAACTGCGTGTGCGAGGTCGAGCAGCTCAGCGATCCCGACGAGCTCAAGGCGTGCCAGGACACGGTGCCGCCAGCGCCGGTCGAGGTGGGCGGGGAGCGGGTGGACGGGTGGTGCTATGTCGACCCGCGGCTCGGCCTGGGCCGGCAGGAGGTCGTCGCCAGGTGCCCGTCCACGGAGCGCCGGCAGATCCGGTTCACCGGCGAGGGGGAAGCGCTGGACGGCGCGACGCAGTTCGTCATCTGCTCCGGCGACACGGCCAAGCAGTAGCGCGGCGCGCGTCCCCGGCGCCCGTTGTCGGTCTCGCGAGGGGAAGCGCTCGAACCACAGAGAGATTGAACCACAGAGGCACAGAGGGCACAGAGGATAGAGAGGATCCGCGGTAGTCTTGTTCCCTCCTCTGTGCCCTCTGCGCCTCTGTGGTTCACGAGCCGGCGGCATCCTCCAGGGCCTCCCACACGAGATCGAGATGATCCCGCCCGGGGCCGCGCAGCGGCGCACCGCCGTGCTGGCGGCCTGAGCCTCGCCGTGGCTCCATGCATACATGCTCCGCTCCTTCTTGCTCCTTGCCTCGGCTGCCTTCCTCTCCGCGTGCGCCTCCGAGATCATCCTGGACACAGCCGGCGTCGGAACCACGGCGTCCGGCAGCGGCGGCGCCGGGGGCAGCCTCGACGGCAGCGACGGTGCGGGAGGCGCGCCCGCGCCGCGCGTCCCTGTCGTGCTGGCCTCCGGTCCAACCGAGCCGACCTCCATGGCCGTCGACGCGACCCACATCTACTGGACGGCCGGTGACGAGGTCCTGAAGCTGCCGCTCGATGGCGGTAGCCCGATAGCGCTCGCGAGCGGCTTCTATCCTGGCAAAGGCATCGCTCTGGATGCCGACCACGTCTACTGGATCGCCTTGTACGATGCCGTGTTGAAGGTCCCGAAGAGCGGCGGACCGGCGGTCGTCGTCGCCTCGCTCTCCACGGGGGCGCAGAACGTCGCGGTGGACGACCAGTCCGTCTATATGGGGGAATGGGGGTCGGAGGAGGTCGACGGCTTCGCGAAGATCGTCAAGGCGCCGAAGACGGGGGGTGCGCTGAGCGATGTCGCGCAGGCCAAGAATAGCGTGGACGTCGTCGCGACGGACGCTTCCAGCGTCTACTGGATCAACAGGGGAAGGTGGAACCTGATCTACAAGGTCTCCAAGGCGGGCGGCAGCCCTGTCGAGCTCTTCGACGCCGGGGAGGCCGACACCGGTGCCTACCGGATCTTGACGAGCGATACCGATGTCATCTGGTTGAACAAACAGGGGGTCAACAAAGGGTCCAAGGACGGCGGCGCCCCCGTCTTTCTGCACCTGGCCGGTCAGGCCAGGGACATCGCCCTGGACAGCGCGAATGTGTACTGGACCGCGTGGGGGAGCTGCATCATGACGAGCCCGCTCACCGGCGGAGAGCCGATCGTCATCGCCGAGGAGCAGCCCGGTCCTCAAACGATCGCGGTGGACGCTTCGAGTGTCTACTGGATCAACTACGATGGCACCGTGATGAAGGCGCCCAGGTGAAGGGGTGGCGCTGCGTCAGCCGCGGGCGGCGTCCGCGAGGATGACGTCGGCGGCCTTCTCGGCGATCATGAAGATCGCGCTGACGATGAAGAACCCGGGGATCCGCGGGAAGACCGACGCGTCGACCACGCGCAGCCCCTGGGTCCCGTGGACCCGGAAATCGCTGGTGAGGACGCCGCCTTGCTCCGGAGGCCCGATCGGACAGGTGCACGACGCGTGGTGGCCCCAGGCGTTGTCGCGGACGAAGGTCTTGAGCTCCTCGTCCGTCTGGAGATGCTCGCCCGGGAGCTCCTCCTGGGCGATGAGCTTCTCCTGCTTGAGGCGCGCCGTCATGCGACGGACGAACCGGATGCCCGCGACCATCGAGTCCAGGTCCTCTCCGGCCCTGTCGTCGCCCTCCTCGAAATAGCGGAAGTTGACCTCCGGGGTGTCGCGCGGATCCGCCGAGCGCAGCGTCACCTCGCCGGCCCGGTTCTGCGTGTGCCCCTTGAGGATGGCCCACGTCAGGTAGTTGAGGTGCTTCGGGAACTCCGCCGAGTAGCCCGGGAAATAGCCGTAGAACTTCCCCAGGAGGGCAAAGTAGAAGAGGTCCGGGAGCGGCCGTTCGGGGGCGGATCGGTTGATGATCGCCAGCACCGCGGCGTTGGTCGTGTAGGTGCCGGTCCGCGTGGTCGCCCACTGCTGGTAGTGCCGGTCGTCGGTGCTGAAGCGGGCGCCCTCGAGCACGTCCCAGTGGTCGAAGTTCATGCGGTGAACCACGCCCACCTCGTACCGATCCTGCAGGTTCTTGCCCACGCCCGGCAGGTCGACGCGCACCTCGATGCCGTGGCGCTCCAGGGCGTCGCGCGGGCCGACGCCGGAGAGCATGAGCAGCTGCGGCGTGTTGAAGGCGCCGCCCGACAGGATCACCTCGCGCGACGCGCGCACCGTGCGCCGCTCGCCGTCCTCCGCCGCGGGGTTGCTGCCGGCGCGGTAGAGCCGGGCGCCCTTCTGGTACTCGACGCCGACGGCCCGGTTCTGCTCGTCGAACAGCACGCGCGTGACCAGCGCGTTGAGCTCGATCTTGAGCCGGTCGGGGTAGCGCCGCGCCACATCGAGGACGCGCTCGCGTGGCCCCATCCGCTGATGGTTGCGGGTCGCGAGCGGGATGTAGCGCACCCCCGCCGCGCTCTCCGCCACCGACCGCCAGTCGTTGGGATCGGCCTTGCTCTGGAGCACGCTGCGCACGCGCTCCATGGGCGAGGTGATCACGTGCGACGCCCGGTACGCCGAGTCGAGGATGAACCGCACCAGATCCCTGTCCCGCAGCCCCGCCCTCGGGATCGCCTTCTCGGTGTGCAGCCAGCCGCGGAACCCGTGCCGCGTCCTGTTGATCCCGAGGTAGCTGAGCAGCCGGTGCAGCGGCCGATGATGGCAGTTCTCCAGGCGCTCGAAATAGCCGCGCATCTTGTCCGCCCGCCACGAGGGATCGCCGGTGAGCTCGGCGATGTGATCCCAGTCGGCGTTGTGCGGGTAGACAAGGATCATCGCGTGGTGCGCGGTGCAGCCGCCCAGCGTCCCTGCGCGCGGGTAGAGCACGCCGCGCGTCGGCTTGCCTCGCCAGCTCTCGCGGTACTTGTCGTCGCGCCGCTGCTGCTTCTCGTCCTGGTAATGGCGCACGAAGAAGTCCCACCGGAGCGCCTCGTTCTCCGACGCCATGGGGTGGAACACCGGCACGTCGTAGTCGTCGGGCAGGCGGTTCTTGTCGGGCTCGAAGGCGTCGCCGCCCGAGAGCTCGCGCGGGTCGCCCCCGGCCTCGAGCAGGACCACTGTGTGTCCCGCTTCGGCCAGGCGCGCCGCCACCGTCCCGCCGCCGGCCCCCGAGCCGACGACCACATACTCGCAGTCGATCCGAGCACCTCGCTGACCGATCATGTCCCCCTCCTCCTCTCGCCGCGCGCGGAGGCCCGGCCGCAGTGAGCCGGGCCGCCGCGCAGCCGTGTGGCCGCCTCTCTGCCGGTATCGCTAGAGCGTCTTCAGGAACTCGATCAGCGCCCGCTTGTCCTCGTCGGTCAGCTCACGCTCCTGGGTGAAGTAGGAGCTGCCGAAGTAATGGCCGCGGTTGACAACGAAGTCGGGGCACTGGCTGAGCTCGAGCAGGGGCTCGGTGAGGTCCATGAACACCCGGCGCGCCTCCTCGTCGCTCGCGTCTTCAGGCAAGGCCTTCAGATCGCGCTTGAGCTTGAGCAGCACGGCGAGGAGCTTCTCGCCGTGGGCGAGGCGCTCCGCAGGATCGGCGCTCTCCGACCTCAAGGCCAGGTTGGCCAGCAGGTTCACCGGCGTGCCCTCGGGGATGGGGCCGATCTCGATCCCTCCCTCGCCGACCAGCCAGGGCGCGACGCGCTCGAGCGGGCCGAGGAGCGGCCGCAGCCGCTCGGGCAGGTAGCCCGCGGGCACCCGGAGATAGCTCCTCGCGTTCGTGCGGTCGATGGCGCCCGGCACCTTGTCGCCGAGGACGCGGTCCTTCTCGCGCTTCTCGGGCCAGAGCAGCTTCTCGATCGCGTCCTGGAACGACTCCATCCGCGCCTCGACCGAGGGGCTCGAGATGAACTTGCCCAGGGTGTTGTTGAGGAGGAAGGGAGCCGTCGACCACAGGCTGATGAGCGAGGGCACGCGCGTGTAGCCCCGTCCGCCGCCCGGCATCTCGAACTGGCGCGGCTCGCCGGTGACCGGGTTGTGCACCGTGATCGTGCCGACGGCCGGCAGCTCCTTGTACGAGTGGGACGAGAAATCCTCCCAGATGTTTCCCTTGAGCGCGTTCGTCGCGAGCGGGCTGCAGGCGTTGGTCTCGAGCAGCGTGACGGGGATGCGCAGATCGCTGGACAGGTAGTTGCCCTCGAGGAAGTCGTCCTTGAGGACGATCTCCCGCATCTCCTTCTTGAACTCGTCGGTCTTCGTCCACGCCCAGTAGTCGTTGAAGCAGGTGAGGTACTTCGGGCCGGCGCAGCCGCTCGGATCCAGCCCCGCCGCTCGGGCGGGGAGCTTGCTCGAGTGGCACCGCGCGCAGCGCTCGGCGAAGACCTCCTTGCCGCGCGTGAGCTGCGCCGCGCCGGCGGTCATGTACCTCGCGCCCCCCGGCGCGTCCTTGAGCTTGTGCGGCGCGGTGCTCTGGAGGAAGAACAGGGCCGTATCGAGCGTCTGCCGCTCGGTCGCTTGCCAGTAGGTCGAGTTCTTCTGCGCGACCGAGATCTGGATGGGCGAGATGGGCTTGCCGCCGATGAGCGGGTTGAAGTGCAGGAGCCACTCCTCGCTGAACTCGCCGATGTTCAGGTACACGCGGTTGAGCGAGCCGAGCGCGCCGACGGCGTCGGAGCCGTCCTTGAGCACGCGCGGCGCCCAGGCGGTGTCAGGCGCCTTGAAGAACTGCGTCAGCGGTCCCTTCTTCACGAAGTCGTTGAACTGCTTGTTGCTCAGCTCTCCGCCGTGCAGCCGCTCCTTGCCCCAGCGCCTGGCCTGCTGGAGCCGCGGGCCGAACTCGTAGATGGCGTTCATCGTGCGCGGGTTGGTGATGTAGTCCGTCGAGACGAGCGAGGTGTCCAGCGACCCCGGTCGCGACGCGTGGAACACCTGGTAGGGGAAGCTCGTCTCATCGGCGTCCCACGTGAAGACCCGGTCCC
This sequence comes from Sorangium sp. So ce406, assembly GCF_051474675.1. Classification (NCBI taxonomy): domain Bacteria; kingdom Pseudomonadati; phylum Myxococcota; order Polyangiales; family Polyangiaceae; genus Sorangium; species Sorangium sp. So ce406. The sequence goes on from NZ_CP150340.1 coordinate 8,179,137, forward strand.
ACCAGAAATACTGGGCGCCGACGGTGGAGCTGAGGTTCTCCCACCTCGGATGCTCGGGATCGGCGGGCGGATTGGTCGGGCTCGGGCCGACGTGGCAGAACCCGCACGACATGCCGAGGCGGTAGGGCCTCACGAGATCCCTGGAGTAGTAATAGCTCGGATCCTCGTAATAGCGCACCGGATCCCACTTCTTCTTCGCCTCCTCGTCGAACTCGGGGTTGGGAAAGAGCCGCAGGCCGACGATGCCGGTCGCGTACCCGTAATAGGAGCCGACCGGGACGGTCTTGCCGCGGGCGCCGATGGCCACCCCCGGGTACTTCGCCTCGTTCTCGAACGGATCCGGCGGGCAGTCCGCGCGCCGCCTGTCCAGCCATAATCCGAAGCGTTCCGGGTCGGGGCCAGTGGCCTTCTCGAAGCAAGGCTCGTTGACCAGGCCGAGCCAGTCCCAGCGGTTGTCGCGGCTGAACTTGAGCTTCGGATGGGACGAGACGGTCTTCAGGAAGTCGAGGTTGCCCTTGCTGCGCGTCGAGATCGTGTCCCAGAAGCGGTCGTTGCCCGCCGACCACACGATCCAGGTGTTGCGCCCCTTGACCTCGTCCGGGGTCAGGGAGACGCCGCCATCCATGTCATGGAAATAGTCCTCGTCCGCGGCGGGGAACGAGGCGGCGTCCCGGCCCGCGCGGCGCGCCTCGTCGAGGACTTCCCCCGGCCGCGGCGCGGGCCTCTTGCAGGCCGCGAAGGCCAGGAGGCAACTCGGCAGCAGGACGCCGCGCAAGATCATGAGATTCGTCTTTGTAGCCATCGTCCTTCCCCCTCAACAACGGAACTACACCGGGATTCACCGGCGAGATCGGCAGACCGTCGCACCAGAGCTGGAACCGAGCACGAACTCCAGGACAACCGGGGATCTTGCGGCGTCCGCGCGGATCGAGGCCCTGGCCCCAGGAGGCTGATCCGCGCGAGCGCTCGTGACGACAAGCTCGCTGAGCCCTCGGCGTCGCGATCGTCAGCGACGCATACCAGCGTCGCGTCGCGGCGCTCGCAGTGCGTCACCCCTCATCGTATCTGGCACGTGGGCTCAACAAACGCCATGGGCGCGGGTCGAGGCGCTGGCGGCTGGGGAAGAGCGCCGCGCGCAGAACGGCGAGCCGGCCTGACTTGACGCGCGCCAGCGCGCGACGCTGCCCGCGATCGATATCCGCCTTTTCGAGATCGGGAACCAGCGTGGAGAGACGAGCTCGTCTTCCGCGTCGCCGGGATGCTCAGCGTCGCTTCGACGGCGAAGATCCAACCACGCGCGTCGATCCCGGCGATCCTGGCCAGCGCGGCGCTTCGCGTCGGCAGGAGCGGGGCCCGCGAGGCAGCGGCGCGAGGAGCTCTCGTCGAGGCTAGTTGCCCGCCGTGTGGGCGATCGCGAAGATGAGGTTCCGCTCGAGCCGGATCCCCTGCGGCGTGCGCCACGCCTCCAGCTCCTTCGCCAGCCGATCGCGCACCTCGCGCCGCTCGTCGGGGCTCAGGTGCGAGAGGTGGTTGCCGAACGACCCGGATTGGCTCTGCTTCAGGATCTCGTCCACATCGGCGGCGTGGTCGACGAACGTGCGGATCTCCACCGTGTCCACGATGAACCCGGCGCGCCGGAGCAGCGTCTGGACCTCGTCGACCGTCACCTTGTGGTTGTAGGGCGCGGCGCCAGGCGCCTCCTTGCCGAGCTCGGCCAGGATCTTGCGCTGGACCGGCTCGATCTGGTGCGGCCGCTCGCGCGCCTGGGTGTTGAACCCGAGCTTGCCGCCCGGCTTCAGCACGCGCGCCGCCTCGCCCAGGGCGCGCTGCTTCTGGAGCGCATCGAGCCAGTGAAGGACGCTGTTCAGGTACACGACGTCGAAGCTCCGCGCGGAGAAGGCGGACAGGTCCTCGGCGTGGCCGACCGCGGTCGTGAGGTTGTCGCGGACCTTCTTCCGGGCGATGTCGACGCGCAAGGGCAGAGGATCGATGGCCACCACGCTGCCCTCGGCGCCGACGATCTCCGCCACGTGCGCCGCGAGCCGGCCGGTGCCCGCGCCGACGTCGAGCACGCGCTGGCCGCGCCGCACGTCCAGCGCTTCGATGAGGAGCTTGCCGTGGTTGAACTGCCGGTCGCTGCCGTGCTCATAGGCCTGGGCGAGCTCCGGGGTGTCGAGCGCGAGGCTGATGGTCGTCATGCGGGCCGTCCGAGCAGGGGCCGTGCCGCGCCGGAACGCCGGGGACAGGCCGCGCCGCTGCGCGCGGCGGCCGCGCGCAGCCCGCGGCCGCTGCTGCCAGGCCAGCAGCGCTGCTGTCCCGCTGCTGCTCCGCGCCCACGGTGGGCGCCCCGGACGGTCGTAAGCCGCGGGTCAGAAATCCTCGTGGGTGGAGTCAGGCCCTGCAGCGGGAGAGCGCGTAGCGGAGCGCGTTCTGGAGCAGCCCGAAGGTCAGGAACGCCCCCTCCGCGCTGCCGATCTCGGTCATGGTCCGCGCGATCGCCGGCGAGATCCCGGAGACGAGGCACTGGCTGCCGAGGAGGCTCGCCGCGCGCACCACGGCGAGCAGGTGCGACACGGTCGCGGCGTCCACCGCGCTGACGCCGGTCAGGTCCAGGATCGCGAAGCGCGCCTGTGTCCGGACTATCTCGGGGAGCAGCCGCTCCATGATCTGCGACGCCCGCGCGGTCTCCACCGTGCCGATGACCGGCAGCACGAGCACGCCCTCCCACGCCTGGATGATCGGCGTGGACATCTCGAGCATCGTCTCCTGCTGCTGCCGCAGCAGCGCCTCGGCGCGCTCGCGCTCGGCGTTCTCCTCCGCGAGCTGCAGGTTCTTCCGCTGGAGCTCCTCGGCGTCGCTCTCCCGGCGCTGGAGCGCCTTCCGGAGCTCGGATTCCAGCCGCCTGGGCTCGGTGATGTCCCTGACCGTCACCGAGACGCCGTCGTCGAGCGGGACGATCTGGTATTGCAGCCACTGGCTCTTGCCCCCGGGCAGCGCGCTCTCCGCCTCCTCGAGGAGCCGCTCGCGCGTCCGGAAGACGCGCTCGTATTTGTCGAAGAGCCCGAGCTCGCGAACCCTGGGAAAGACCTCTGCGATCCGCCGGCCGATGATCTCCTCGCGCGGCCTCGAGGTCACCTGGCTCACCAGCAGGTTGGCCTCGGTGAACACGAAATCAACGGTCTCCCCTGGCTCGTCGACCGTGCGACGCAGCACGCAGAACCCGTCGAGGCTCCCGTCGATCGCCGCCCGGAACCGCGACTCGGCCGCGACCAGCGCCTCCTGGGCGCGTCTGCGCTCGGTGATGTTGCGCGCGACGAAATAGACGAGCTCAGCGTCCGGATAGATTGCCGAGTTCCACTCGATCCACAGATACGAGCCGTCACGGCATAGATATCGGTTCACGAACGTCGCGGTGCCCTCGCCGGCCACGAGCTGCGCCGCCTCGGCCGTGGTGCGCTCGCGATCTTCGGGATGAACGAAGTCGAGGAAGGGCCTGGCCATGAGCTCTTCGCGCGAGAAGCCGAGTGTCTGCTCCCACGCCCGGCCGATGCGCTTGAAGTATCCGTCGAATCCGGCGATCCCCACCAGGTCGACAGAGAGCTCGAAGAAGCGGTCGAGGTCGTCGCTCCGAGAGGCTTCAGGCATGATGAAGAGCATGGCTATCACCTCCGCCGCGGGCCGTCGACCCCCCCCTCGGCCAGGCGCCCCGCAGCGCGCCGCGCGACGCGAAGCACACCACATCAGACCACGAGGTCATGGCGAGTGCGCGTGCCGCCTCGCATCCGCGGCTGTCGCTCGCGCGCAGCGCTGCTCCCGGGCGAGCAGCGCTGCTGCCCCGGTGTTGCGCCACGGCCAGCGCGGCCCTCCCGGCGCTGCGCCCCGGCCGGCGTCGGGCAGGCGCGCCGCCGGCACAGGCCGTGCACGCGTCCTGCGCCACCGCGCGGTGATCCCGCGCGCGCGTGCTGCATTGCACGCTGCCCCACATCACGCCGGCGTCCCTCGTCGCCTCACCGGGCCGCGTCGGCCGCGGCCCGGCGGCCCGCCGGAGCTCTCATGATCTCTCGGACGGAAGGATGACCCCATGGAGAAGAGACGGATCGGTTCGCTCGAGGTGTCGGTCGTCGGTATCGGCTGCAACAACTTCGGTGGCCGCATCGACGAGCAGCGGACCGCGGCGGTGGTCGACGCGGCGCTCGACGCGGGCATCAACTTCTTCGACACGGCCGACGTCTACGGCGGTACGCGCAGCGAAGAGCTGCTCGGAAGGGCGCTCGGCGGCCGGCGCGGCCAGGTGATCATCGCGACCAAGTTCGGTGTCCCGCTCGACGACCAGCGCAAGGGCGGCGCGAAGCCGGCGTACATCCAGCGCGCCGTGGAGGACAGCCTGCGGCGGCTCGGCACCGACTGGATCGACCTCTACCAGCTCCACCGCCCCGATCCCGAGACGCCGATCGGCGACACGCTGGAGGCGCTCGACGCGCTGGTCCGCGCCGGCAAGGTGCGGGAGATCGGCAGCTCCAACTTCTCGGCCTCCCAGCTCCGCGGCGCCGAGGAGGCCACCCGCGCGGGGGCGGCGCGCTTCGTGAGCGTCCAGAACGAGTACAGCCTGCTCCAGCGCGAGCCCGAGCGGGAGGTGCTGGCCACGAGCGAGCGCCTCGGCCTCGCCTTCCTGCCGTATTTCCCGCTCGCGAGCGGGCTGCTCTCCGGGAAGTACCTCCCCGACCAGCCCGCCCCCGCCGGCGCCCGGCTCTCGGCGCCCGAGGCGCCGCTGACCGCGCGCTTCCTCACCGATCAGAACCGCGGCGCCGCCGCCGCGCTCGCCGCGTTCGCGTCGTCCCGCGGCCGCACCCTGCTGGAGCTCGCCTTCTCGTGGCTCGCCGCGCGGCCGGCGGTGGCCTCCGTCATCGCGGGCGCGACGTCGCCCGAGCAGGTGCGCGCGAACGCCGCGGCCGTGGGCTGGCGGCTGACCGCGGACGAGCTCCAGGAGATCGACCGCCTCGCCCCGCCGCCGGCCCGATGAGGCGCTGCCCGGGCGGCGCGTCGCTGCGCCGGCGGCGATCCGCGACGGAGGCCGCCGCGCCCCCCCGCCGCCAGCGCGGCGCTACGACGCCTTGGCGCCCTGGTAGTTGTCCGGGTTCCCCGGCCCCTCGAGGTACTCGTCGTACGTGCCGTTGAAGAGCTGCGGACCCCGGGGCGACAGCTCGAGCACGCGGGTGCCGAGCTTGCCCACGAAGTGCCGGTCGTGGCTCGTGACGATGACCGTCCCCTTGTAGTCGATGAGCGCCTGGAGGAGCGCGTCGATGCTCTCCACGTCGAGGTGGTTCGTCGGCTCGTCGAGCACCACGACGTTGTTCTTCACCAGGATGAGCTTCGCGAGGAACAGGCGCGCCGCCTCGCCGCCGGAGAGGTTCTCCGTCTTCTTGAGCCCGGCCTCGCCGCTGAAGAGCAGCTTGCCGAGCACCGAGCGGACGTGCTCCTTCGGCGCGCTCGGGTCGAAGCGGTACAGCCAGTCGTAGGCCGTGTACCCGGGCTCGATCGCCTCGTGGTGGTCCTGCGCGAAGTAGCCCACGTTCGTGTCGTGGCCCCACGTGACCTTGCCGGCGTCGGGCGTGAGCTCGCCGACGAGGAGCTTGAGCAGCGTCGACTTGCCGATGCCGCTCGGCCCGATCACCGCGAGCTTGTCGCCGCGGTTCAGGTTGAAGTCGAGCTTCTGGATCACGCGCAGGTCGCCGAAGCTCTTGGCGAGGCCCTCGGCGCGCAGCACGTCGCGGCCGGAGGGCTTCTCGATCTCGAACTTGATGTACGGCCGGACGACGCTGGAGCGCCGCACCTGGATGCCGGCCTCGAGCTTCTCGATCTCCTTCACGCGCGACTGGGCCTGGCTCGACCGGCTCGCGCTCGCGCCGAAGCGGGCCACGAAGTCCTTGAGCTCGGCGATCTTCTTCTTCTTCTGCGCCGCGTCGGCGTCCGACTGGCGCTTGCCCGTCGTCTTCTGCTCGATGAAGTCGTCGTAGTCGCCCGTGTAGAGCGTGACCGTCTGGTAGTCGACGTCGGCCACGTGGGTCGCGATCGCGTTCATGAAGTGCCGGTCGTGGCTCACGACGAGCAGCGTCCCGCGGAAGGTGTCGGTGAGGTACGACTCGAGCCAGCGGATCGAGTCGAGATCCAGGTGGTTGGTCGGCTCGTCGAGGAGCAGGACGTCGGCGCCCGCGAAGAGCGTCTGGGCGATGAGGACGCGGAGCTTGTACCCGCCCGCCAGCGTGCTCACCGTGCTCGTGTGCCGGGCGGTCGCGATCCCGAGCCCCTCGAGGATCTCGGCCGCGCGCGACTCGGCGGTGTAGCCGTCCTCCTCGCCGATCGTGCCCTCGAGCTCGGCCAGCCGCATGCCGACCTCGTCGGTCATCTCGACCTCGTACAGCCGGTCGCGCTCTTGCATCGCGTCCCAGAGGGCCTTGTTGCCCATCAGGACCGTGTCGAGGATGCGGCACGACTCGTAGGCGAAATGGTCCTGCTTGAGGACCCCGACCCGGAGCTGCCTCGGGATCTCGACGGAGCCCTGATCCGACTCCTCCTCGCCGGAGATGACCTTGAGGAGCGTCGACTTCCCCGCGCCGTTCGCGCCGACGAGCACGTATCGCTTGCCGGGGTCGAAGCGCATCGAGACGTTCTCGAAGAGAATTTTTGGACCGTACCGCTTGGTGAGCTTTTCGAGCGTGATCATCTCAGCGGCGCGGGGCGTAGCACGTGTGCGCCTGCGGTTCCGGTGAATTCCTGCGGACGCGCGCCCGCGGCCCGCAGGCGATGCCGGATGTCGTGCGCGCTGGCTAGGACGAGCGCCGCGCGGGCGACCCCCCCGCCCGCGGCCGCGGGCCGCCCCGCGCCCTGGACGGCGGCGAGGCGCCGTCGGCCGGGGTCACGGCGCCGGGGGTGAGGCCCGTCCACCGCTTGAACGCGCGGTGGAAGGCGCTGGGGCTCGAATAGCCGAGCTCATGGGACACCTCCTTGAGCTGGGCGCTCCCCAGCGCCTGCCGCGCCCGCTCCAGCCGCAGCTCCTGCAGGAGCTCCCGGTGGCTGACGCCCACCGCGGCGAGGCGCCGCTGCAGCGTCCGCGCGCTCATCCCGAAGCTCTCGCCGACGCGCACCAGGCTGGGGTCGCCCGCATCGAGCGCCAGCGCCAAGGCGTGCCGGAAGGCCGCCATGAACTCATCGTCGTGCGAGACCGTGCCGCGGAGGTCCAGGCGGGAGAGCGCCGCCTCGGCCTGCGCGATGAGGATGCTCCGGAGCGCCGGGTCGTGGCTGGCGATCGGCGCCCGGACGATCTCGCGCTCGAAGACGAGCTCGTCGAAGGCGCCCCCGAACCGCACCGGGACGCCCAGGACCTCCTCGTACGCGCTCGCCGTGGCCGAGGGCGCGTGCGCGAACTGGATCAGGCGCGGCGCGAACGCCGGCCCGAACATCGTCCGGGAGCGCTCGACGATCAGCCCGAGCAGCAGCTCCGACAGCGAGGGCAGGCCGCCGGGCGCGGCGTGACGGAACCGGAAGGTCTGCCGATCCGCCTCGGTCCAGACGCGCCCGGCGTCCGCGAGCAGCGGGAGGTACCGCGTCAGCTGCTCGAACGCCTCGGCCCCGGTCGTGCTGGTCTGCGCCAGGTAGTCGAGGATGTCGAGGCTGCCCGGCGGGAGCTTCCGGGCAGCGCGGAGGCTCAGGAGAGGACCTGCCGCCCGATCCGTCAGCCCGCTCCAGGCGCGGCGGACCACGGCGATCGGGACGCGGGCGCCCCGCTTCGCCAGGAGATCGCCGGGGACCGCCATCACGCGCCGGACATCATCCACCTCGAGCCCATCTCTCGCCGCGGCCGTCGCCAGGACGCGCAAGAACTCCGTCGATCCCGAACCGTAAGCTGGCACGATGGCGCATTATGGGAACGTGTCGCGAAATGTAAATCTGTGGCGCCCTCCACGCGATGACTGGGTAGCTACGATGGGGCCTGCGAGCCGGGGACACATCGATCGACCCCCTCGGCCGCACTCGCCATGACCAGCTTCGACCTTATCTCACGATTCGCTCCATCAGCCCTCCCCGGCGCGGCGTCTCGCCAGCGCCGCGCAGGCCCGTTCGCGACCGCGGCCCTGGCCGCCCTGGCCCTGACGACCTTCGGGTGTGACGCCGCGACCATCCCCTCGGACGGCGGGCGAGATGCGATGGATGCACTCACCAGCTCCGCGCGGAGCGACCTCTCCGCCGGGACGGCAGTGTCCGGCGCGTCGACCTCGCTCCCTGCCGCGGCAGCGCCAGGCGCAGCCCCGGTGAGCGGATTCGCGGATCTGCACTTCCACATGATGTCCGAGCAGGCCTTCGGCGGCGGATGGCTGCACGGCAAGCACGACGGCGCCCTGGATGACTGCGACGGCGGCATCCCCGGGAGCGACCACGCGCGCCTCCGACAGAACCTCAGCGAGCTGCTCGACAGGTGCCCGCAATCAACCATGCTGGATCTTGCCAGCAACGGTGCGCTCTCGGCGCTCGTCGGCCTCGGGGGCGGCGTCGTCGGCTCCGAGGCGATGGGCAAGATCGAGGGGACGGAGGGCGACACCGGGCTGCACCTGGGCCGGCGCGAGCTCGGCGACGGGTGGCCGCGCTGGGACACCATCGCTCACCAGCAGGGCCATGTCGACTGGCTGCGCAGCGCGCACGAGGGCGGACTCAACCTCATCGTCATGTCGGCGGTGAGCTTCGACTGGCTCTGCTCCATCCTGCCGGAGCAGAACCGCGAGCGGCCGTGCGACGAGATGGCGGACGTCGACCTCCAGATCCAGATGACCCACGCGCTGGTCGCGCGAAACGCCGGCTGGATGGAGATCGCGCTCTCGCCCGCGCACGCCCGCCAGATCATCGGCGCGGGCAAGCTGGCGATCGTGCTGTCCATCGAGGCGAGCCACCTGTTCGGCCGCGACGTCGACGCGCCCAGGATGCGCGCGCAGCTCGACAGGTACCACGCCCTGGGGGTCCGGACGCTGCAGCCGGTGCACCAGGTCGACAACCGCTTTGGCGGGGCGGCGCTGCACAACCCGATCCTCCAGTTCGCCCAGTACACCGAGACCTGCTTCATCGACACCGACTGTGACGCCACCCTGGCGGGGGTCACCCTCGGCATGGATGTCGATTCGAGCTGCAACAACATGCGCGGGCTCACCCCGCTCGGCGAGCAGCTCGTCGGCGAGATGATGGACCGGGGCATGCTGATCGACGTCGCCCACCTGGCCGAGCGGGGCGTCGATCGGGTCTTCGAGCTGGCGCGGGCGCGCAGCTACTATCCGATCTACATCTCTCACGGGCACTTCCGCGAGATCATGGGCCCGAGCGTGGCAGAGACCGAGAAGTCCACGCCCGCGCGCATCATCCGCATGCTCCGGCAGACCGGCGGCATCTTCGGCCTGCGCACCGCGCACGACGAGACCAGGCAGTACACCCGCAGCGCGGTCGAGAACACCTGCCAGGGCTCGTCGCGCTCGTTCGCCCAGGCCTACGACTACGGCCGGCTCGGCCTCAAGGTCCCGATGGCGTTCGGCGCCGATCTCAACGGCTTCATCCAGCAGACCCGCCCGCGCTTCGGCGAGGACGGCGCCTGTTCGGCGGCGTTCAGGGCAGAGGCCGATTGCCAGGCGCGCGACGAGCGCGAGCACGGGCCTGGCCCCCTGGGCACCGAGTTCGACGAGAAGGGCCTGGCGCACATGGGGATGCTCCCGGATCTGCTCGCCGATCTCGACCGCCTGGGCGTGGACACGTCGGCCCTGAGATCCTCGGCCGAGTCGTTCCTCCGGATGTGGGAGCGCGCCGCGGGCCCGCGCGCCGGCATGGCCGACCCCGCCGCCGACATGGACGCGAGCGGGGTCGCGCCCTTCGTCACCGCCGAGGAGCGCGAGCTCGCCTATCCGACGAAGTGCGGCGCCGCCTACTGCCCTGGCTTCCAGGAGCTGGGGGGCGACTGCAGGTTCAACGAGGAGTGCGAGAGCGGCCAGTGCACCGCCGTCGCCTGCAACGCGATCCCGGGCCGCTGCGTCTGCAACGACGACGCCGATTGCGATGGCAGCCTGTACTGCGCGCTCAAGACGCCGGGGGTCGGGGGCGACAACGAGTGCGTGCCGGACAAGGGCGATCATGCGACCTGCACGCGAGACGGCCAGTGCGCGTCGGGCCGCTGCGGCGGCCTCGTGGCCGGCGCGGGCTGGTGCTACACGCCCGGGTCGAAGGCGATCGGCCAGGGGTGCCGGCTGAACGAGGAGTGCCCCAGCAACCGCTGCGGCGACCTCACCCAGACCTGCCTCTGCCGGTACGACTCGCACTGCGGCGCGAACCAGTTCTGCGGCTGGGGAACCAACGAAGGCGAGTGCGTCAACAAGCGCGGCCGAGGCGCGGCGTGCACGAAGGACAACCAGTGCCAGTCCGGGAACTGCAGGTTCCTCTTCTGCCGCTGACCTCCCCGGCCCACCATGAGCTCACCGCAGAACGGCCGTCGCCCGGCGGCGGCCCGGTGACCCGAACGAGCTGAACTTTCCGGGGAATATCGCCTGTCGCGAGCAGGCGAGCTCTCCCCGCCACACACGCGAACACCCTTCTTCTCAGCAGGGGTGGAGAGTCCACCCCTGCTCACGAAGCGACACGACGAGGAGACATGCGACATCACCGTTCCATCTCGAGATCGACCCTCTGGACACTCCTGCCGCTCCTGGCTGCCTGCGCCGTCCCTGGCGTCGAGGACGACCCGGCGGGCGACGGCGCGACGGAGCCCGAGCTCGGCGAAGCCCAGCAGGAGATCGGCAACAACCCGCGCGAGGAAGGCGTCAACCAGGTCATCTACAACTCGGCCGACATCTCCGCGACGCCCGAGGAGCAGGACGAGCTCGGCGACTGGTCGAGCTTCGAATACCGCAACACCGGCACGTTCAAGTGCACGTACCGGGAGATCAACGAGGTCGACAACACCAGCGAGATCGTCGCGTACAGCCCGAACGCCGGCGTCCTGTTCCCGGGCGCCATCGTCCAGGGGGACAGCATCGAGGGCGGCATCCTGGAGCTCGTGGGGCTGCCCCGCTCCGGCGGGACGGTCTCCGTCGAGAACATCGAGCTCGGGGCCGCGAGCCGGTCCCACGCCGTCAGCGTCTACAACTCGGGCAACGTCGCGAGCGCCGTCGCGCAGGTGTTCCAGGCCGCCGGCGCCAGCAACATCCACACCGCCGCGTCGATCGAATACAAGCGAGAGGACGTCCGCAAGCTCGACGAGACCCTCCTCGACCTGGGCGTCAGCGCCGAGTGGGCGAAGGCCAAGCTGAAGCTCGACGTCTCGTCGGCCGAGTCGCACAAGCGCACCGACCTGTTCGTGTACTTCCGTCAGAACTACTACACCGTCGCGGTGCAGGACTGGGTCGGGCCGAACAAGGCGCTCGCGTTCGACAGCAGCGTGCAGCCGGAGGAGGCGGCGCTCGTCATGTCGCCGCGCAACCCGCCGACGTACATCAAGAACGTGACGTACGGCCGCATGCTGATCATGCGCATGACGACGGATCTGGACGAGAGCACGCTCAAGCTGGCGCTCGACGCGCAGTTCCAGCAGAACGGCGGGACGTTCGGCGCGAACCTGTCGCTCACGCAGAAGCACCAGCTCGAGCAGACCCAGTTCCAGGTGGTCGCGATCGGCGGCAATCCGACGCTCGCGACGTCCGTCATGACGCAGGGCCCCGCCGCGCTCGAGGCCTACCTGAACCAGGGCGCTCAGTTCTCCCCGACGAACCCGGGCCTTCCGCTCTCGTACACGGTCGCCCACCTCGCCACGGACAACGTCCTCCAGCTCTCGAACGCCAGCCGCTACACGGTGCCCGACTGCCACCTCTCGGCCGACAAGCTGCGCGTCACGCTCGAGCGGATCGACATCGTGCGCGACGGCGACAACATCGGCAAGGGCGACTTCAAGTTCGGGTTCGGCGTATCGACGAGCGAGGGGTCCGGCTCGCTGAACACGACCAACGACGAGTACAAGCGGGCCAACGGCGACAGGATCGACGTGAACCGCTTCGCGGACATCCTCGTGGACCAGCGCGAGGGCAACTGCTTCAACGTGCGCATCAAGGTCAACGAGTACAACGACGGGTTCAGCAGCGTCCACACCTCGCTCTTCCCCCACGATCCGGAGCTCCGCTATTGCTACAGCGCGGGCAGGAACGTCTGGGAGCTGGATCGCAGCCTCCCGAAGGAAGGCGACACGAACATCCTCGAGATGGCGTCCGGCCCCGTCGCGGTCAAGGCGCGCTTCAACATCTCGCGCGTGAACGAGTGCGCGAGCGGCCTGGTCTCGGACGGCACGCTGTGCGTCGTCCCCTCCGCGTTCGCCATCAACAAGGACTCGGACAGCGACGTGACGGCCTGCTACGGCAATCCGATCATGGTGGACGCGCGCAACCTGTACGCGACGTCGAGCCACGTGCGGCGCGCGCAGGACCACTTCTTCGTCGAGGTGTTCCGGACCGACGCGGGCATGTCGACGTGGTACGACGGCGCGCAGCAGTGGATCACGATGGGCCAGGAGCCCGCGTACGTGATCGAGAACCGCTTCGACGTCGCGTCGTTCCTGAGCGCCAACGGGCAGACGCTCCAGCCGAACAACTACTACAGCGTGAAGCTCGCCTCCGACCCCTGGGTCGAGACGCGCAAGCGGCTCTTCGTCCGGCCGACGCAGAGCTCGTTCACCATCAACGACAGCGCGGCCACGACCGTCAACGTGGCGCACGACGCCGAGATCCTCCTGAACGGCGCGAGCTCGTGCACGACGGGCAGCGCCTACACGCTGACCGTGCAAGGCCCCGGGGGCGCCCTGGCGCAGGGCGCGCTCAGCGCGGCCGAGGTCAAGAACATCGAGGCGCTCGACGTCCGCAGCTTCGCCAAGCAGCGCTCGGTGGAGCTCGTGCCGGGCAACACGTACTCCGTCCGGCTCGCGGTCAGCAACGGCAGCTCCCAGACGAAGAGCGTCGCCATCGCGGCCTGCCCGTCCTACACCAAGTGGAACGGAGAGGAGTGCGTGACCGCCATGTCCACGTCGGTCTGGGACGCCGACAACGACAACTGCCTGGTGAGGACGGGCCCCGGGGCCGTGGGCATCACGAGCTGCGTGGGTCGCCCGCCGTCCTTCGAGATGCTCCCCTTCGGCGACAACCTCGTGCGGCTCCAGTTCCAGGGCACGAGCGAGTGCCTCGCGACCTCGGATTTCCTGAATGCGCCCGCGGTGGCCCGGAGCTGCGACTACGGCCTGAAGGGGCTCTTCGAGGTGCTGCAGGTCGGTGGAGGCGCCGTTCAGCTCGTGAACGCCCACAGCGACGAGTGCGTGAGCTTCCCGGCGTCCGGCGCGCCCCTGCTCACGAGCTGCGCGAACACGGAGCCCACGCGCGTCAAGTTCGACTGGGAGCGCCCCGCGTCGCCCGTCGTGTCGAACTTCGCGCGCACGGCGACGGTCACGGCGCAGTCCACCTTCCCGGGTTACTCCACGGCCCGGATCAACGACGGCGACCTCAACACGGCCGTCGGCGGGGCGGTGAGCTGGGCCAACGCGGACACGGCGGCGCCGAACGGCGTCCTGCCGCAGTGGGTGGACATCAACTTCGGCGCGCCGAGGACGTTCAGCGAGGTCAGGGTGTACACGAGCGCCTCGCTGCCGATCCGGGACTATGATCTGCAATCCTGGAACGGGAGCGCCTGGCAGACCCTCGTCGCGGTCACCGGCAACACGCAGACGCTGAGGACCGACAACTTCCCCGCTGTCACGAGCGATCGCCTGCGCATCCTCTGCCGGCGAGGCCCGGACGCGCAGACCATCCATGCGCGGCTGAACGAGGTCGAGGTGTACTAGTCTCGAGGAGAGCGTCCACGGCGCGACGGCGGGCATGACGGGACGAGCTCACGGCCGCTCGCCGCTCGCGCAACGGGCGCCGCGCCGATAGTCGGCCAGGGCCTCGAGGTACGCGCCGGGACGGCTCCTCCGTCGGTCGCGAAGACGACCTCGTGCCCCGCGCCGGTGAGCGCCAGGTACGGCTGGCAATGCCAGAGTTGACGAGCGCCACCGAATCGCTCGCTTCGCCCGCCCGCACGAACACCTCGCCCTTCCGCAGGCTCTTCCCGTGGAACAGGGCCGCGAAGTCGTCGAAGCGCGGCGCCGGCCGGGGGTCGAGCGCCGCTATCCTGGTCCGCGCGCGAGAGCTGCGCCATGCGCGAGGAGCCTAGCGCGGAGTCGCCGGAGCTCGTCTTCCGAGCGGCGGATACGGCGGCCGGCTGGCGGGTCGTCGCGACGCGTCACAGGAGCGAGCCGCGCGGCGCTACCGCGTGGGGACGGTGGCGCCGCGGCGCGGCCCGCGGCGACCACGGTCCATCACACGCCGGGAATCACGCGAACGCGCGATGTGAGCCGCCGCGTCTTCTTCGTGGCGAGATTCGCGGCATCGCCCTCGAAGATCAACGTGGCGCCGAGCCCCACCCCGGAAGCGTTGCTGAAGAGGTCTCCGACGTTGCTCGTCCCGTCCTGCGGCTTCCTTTCGTTGTATGCCACGATCGGCGCGGCCCCCTCGAGCTCCGCGACCGCCTTACCCCCCGAGGGGTGAGCGAAGGTCGAGGTCACATCGATGCAGACGGTCGCCCCCTGGGACAGGGAAGCGGGCAGCGGGAACGATCTCCCCGCCAGGCGCTGCTTGAGGGCGCGAGCCGCCCGACGCCAGGCGAGATCGTCCGAGCTGCCCTTGAGCTGGACGCCGAGGAGGCCGCCCCTGGCATCGAGTCGCACTTCGAAGGTCACCGAGCCGTCGACCGGCGTGTTCGTCTGGCGCACGACGTCGAGGACGTCGCTGGCGAGGGCGGCGGCAAACGGCAGCGGTACCGCCTCGGGCGAGCGCGCCGGGGTTGATTGGTTCCTCGGCCCGAGCGCGCTCGGGGCGGCCGCAGCGGCCGATGGGCCGATCACGCCGGGGATGGACCACACGGGCGCGCCACCGAGGCCGGGCGCCTCCGCGGGCCTCGGCGCATCGGGCGGTTCGCCGTACTCGTCGGGCCCGGCGGGGCTGCGGGCATCGGCCTGCGCGGGAGGCGCGGCCGCGTCGTCCGGTGATGGCGTCCTCGGCTCGACCGGCCGCGAGCCTTCGCTCTCTGTCCGGCGACCCGGCCTCGACAGAGCGAGCGACGGCGCCCCGGGAGGGGCGGCCGGCGCCCTGGCGGCGGCGACGCGGGGCGCCGGCTCGGCGACGAGGAGGTCGACCGGCAGCTCGTCCCCAGGCAAGGGCCCCGGCGCGTCTGTCCGCGCCGCGCGAAGGGGTCGAGCGGTGTGTGCGAGAAGCGGAATCAGGATGTGCAGCGCGATCGCGAGCGAAGCGGGGCGATACCACCGGGCAGCGCCCTCTCGCAGCCTGGACGCATCGCCGCCACCGAGCCCGAAGCGCATGTCCTCGCTTACCCGATCGACCGGACAAGCGCAAGCGGGCGGCAGGTCCGCAGCGCCGAGCGCGGGCCCCATCCAGCGCGGCACACCCAGCGTGGTGTGGACAGGTTGACGCGAAGGAGCGGGCCCGTGCGATCAGAGGTCCTGCACCAAGACCCTTGCCCTGGATCCGGCGATACAGCGGGAGACGGAGCGACCTTCTTGAGCTGCAGCGATGCGTGTAGCTCGAAGTGCCCGCCGCCTGAATGGGGCGGTGCTAACGGTTGCAGCAGAGCACGTGCGTGTCACCGGGCGTGAGCTCGCCGCTCACAACCTTGGAGTCGGTGGAAGGCGCGCAGGTAGGCTCGTCCTTCACGAGGATAGACCGAATCGCACCGATCTGTCCGTCGATCGTGTCCGTGCAGAGCGGCTCATCCAGTCCGGAAATGAAGACGGCGCCGAGCTCTTCGGAGCAGTCGGCCTGATAATACACCGTGGTCTGCACGCGGCATTTGTCGCGGCTCGGCTCGCTACAGGAGCACGGGCTGCACGTGCGCGTGTCGTTGTAGAGGGGGATCTCCCGCCGCCTCCGGTAGGAGTCCCAGCATTCTCCGTTCGGCTGCGGGGGGTAACAGTAGAGGAACGACGTGGCGACAAAGTCCAAATCCGGCTCACACGCCCGGATGAATTCCATGTTGGTCCGCCGCAGCGCGGGCACCGGAGAGACGGGCTCGCAGTGACTCACCGGCGGCGGCTCGATCGTCACAAAAGCATAGGAATCGCCAGGAATGGGGTGGGTAAGAGGAAAGCATGTCCCATCCCAGCTGTTACCCGCATCGATCTTATCGACGAGGTCGCTACTGGAGCAACGGGACGAGGAGTGCAGGAGCACCCTCTGCGGTAGCACGCAGGAGGATGGGCTACACTCGCAGGGCTCGCATTCGACCGGCCCAGGCGTCCCCGCCCACCCTTCCCACAAGACCTTGCCATCGCATCGTGGAGCGTACTCCGGTGGGCCGCCGTAGAGCAGGATGAGCTGGCTCGGATCTGGATCTGGCAGGTCGTCGGGCGTCGGCGAAGAGCAGCCGATGAGCACACATGCGGCCAGCATGGAGGGGGCAACCCAGCGCATCGCGGCTGCTCCCCCACGGCCTTGGTCAATCGTCAGCATTGCCATGAATCACCTCCACCACGTCCGCGCTGGAGCAGCAGAACGTTCGGGTCTCGCCGCTCTCGATCGTGCCGTCCACCAGAGAGACGGTAGTTGTTGGCGAGCACGTGCCCGGCTCGTCTCGTGCGAGCACCACGCGCACGCCTGCCAGAGGCGAATCTGCAGGTGCGCCGTAGCAGATTTCCTCTTCTGTGCCGATTCCGTTGATCGAGATCAGCATGTCCGAGCAGCTCGCGTCGCTGAAGAGCATCACATCCGCCACGCAGTTTCCACCGACGGGGGCGCCGCACTCGCATGGCGTGCAGGCACGAGCATCTCTGATCTTCTGTTGAAACTCGAAGCGTGCGGAGAAGCCCGGCCGGCACGAGCCGTCGTCTTCGGGTGCGATACACACCAGCCCATCGAAGGAGGCAACGTACTCACCGGTCCACGGGCAAGCTCGTGCGAAGCGCCCGCTGAGGGGCGGCGGAGTGAGCTGCTTCGAGGGATCGCAACGGGGAGCCATCGCAGGTGGCTTGATGGTGACCGAGGCGAACGCGTCGCCAGGGACAAGGGGCGAGGGCTTGACGCAATGCCCCGGCGGGTCGGCTGCACCGGCGAGGTTGACCTTGACCCCTTCGTCAGCGCAGAGAGGCGCCTCGTGCGCCTCCACGCTGTCCGGCAGCACGCACGCGGCAGGGCTGCACGCGCACGTCCCGCATGCGTTCTGGTACTGAGGATCCATGCGCACATCGGCCCATCCCTCCCAGTAATCGAGCCGACCTCCCGGACAGACGGGAAAATCCGGAGTGTCGCCGACCCACAACAACACCGGGTTGTCATCGGTCCGGGGCGTGGGGATCTCGAGGTCCTCTCCGCAGCCGAGCAGCGCAGCCATGCTGAAGGCGAAACAAGATGTCGACCGCATGGGAACCCTCGCGCTGCTCAGTAAGAGACGTTCTGACAAGGGAGCAGACCGTCACAGAGATCGGGCTCCTCCGCCGGCGTCTTCCTGGTCTGCCGTGTGGGAGCGGCAGGCCGGCTCGTACGCGGCCGCGCCGCGACGGGCGGCGTGGCGGCCTCGCGGAGCAGCTCAGGGCATCGATCGAGCGGGCGAGCTGAGGGCGGCGGGATGGCTCGATCGGCGGCGGCCTGGACCACTCGGCCGATGTGCGGCACGACGTGACGCGGGGGCTCGCGCCGCAGGACCGCGACCGCGCTGCCCAGCACGAACGCCAGCGCGAGCACTGCGCCGAACCAGCGCGGGGGGGAGCGTCGCCTCGCGGTGCGGCTTGAACGCGGAGGGGTCGAGGGCACCGGTCGTACAGGCAGCAACGGCTCGAGGTCCGGTAGCTCGGGCGCTGGAGGCGACCGCAGCGCGACCGGAGACACGTGGGTGACGTTGGCCCGCGTGTCCCGCGGCGGGATCGCGCTCCTGAGGGTGGCGGGCGTCTCGGAAGGGCGCCACGTGGCGACCGGGGACGCATTGGTGACGCTGTCGGCCGCGTCCCGCGGCGGCACGCTGCTGACCGTGTCGGGCACGTCGGAGGGGCGGGACGTGGGAAACTCGCCAGCTCGCCCTCCCTCCTCATCTGAGGCGAGCGCGCTCGCCTCGTCCTCCACGAGGCTGGGCGCCGCCTCGTCCGGCTCGTGCCCAGCGCCGGACGGCTCGGCGAAGATGTCCGCGCCGGCAGGGTCCGGCGGTGCGCCAAGCTCTTCCCACGCGTGGGCAAAGGACGTCAGGACGGAGAGCATCTCGTGGATGCTCGGCGGCCGCCGGTTGGGGTTCTCCTCGAGGGCCCTTTGCATCATCACCTGAAGCACCGGAGGGATCCCGCTGGGAAAGCTCGGGGGACGGGTCCACGGCGAGAGGGCGCGTTTGCACAAGAGCTCGTACATGATCGTGCCGAACCCGTACACGTCCGCGCGAGGTCCCAGCCGGCCACCCGAGAAGAGCTCGGGCGGTGCGTACCCGTACGGATCGTGACGGGCGTCCTCCGGGCCGAGCTGAAAGAGACGGGCAAATCCGAAGTGGGTGATCGCGTATCGGCCATCTCCCCCGATGAAAATCCGGTCCGGACTGAGGGCGCCGTGCACGAAGGACAGCTCATGAGCACGCACGAGACAGCGACCGATGTCGATCAGCACCTTGAGATTCGCCGGCCGGAGGTCGTTTCCGCGCGTGACGTCGATGAGCGGGATCGCGTCCTCGAGTACGGGCGACGCTGTCCACGCGACGGCGCCGTTCACCCCTCCGTAGAGCACGGGGACGACCTCCGGGACCTCGCCTGCGAGGCGCTGCAGGCGCGCGATCTCCTCGGCGAACAGGCCCGCATCGAGGCGCCCGCCCTCGTGGACGTGCAACCAGACCAGAGCCCCCGTGTCGCCGACCTGCCTCGCGAGGAAGTGACGGAGCAAGCCGCGCTGCTCGCTGAGCAGCTCGTGGCCTTCCCAGACGTCGCCGGCGGCTACCATACAAGCTTGACCTCCGCGCCGCCGCCGCTCGTGCGGATCTCGGCCTTCCGCGGCCAGACGACGTACACGACGGTTGCGACACCGAGCGCTGCCCCGGCGACGAGCGCAGCCGAGCCGAAGCCGTGGAACAGGCCAGCTCGTGTGTTCGCCGCGTGCGCTTCGTCGTAGGTCTTGCGGAACTGCGCGCTGCTCGGGAGCATCGAGCCGTCCGAGAGGCGCGACACCTTGGCGGCCGTCTCGCTCTCCGCGGCGTCGCCGGCCAGGTGAAGGCCGACGCCGGCACCGACCAGGGCCACCGAGGCCGCCGCGCCGGTGCCGATGATCCAGGGGTTGCGCGCCCGCGCTGGAGCGTTGGCGGCCTTCGGGGTCTCGAAGGCGAGGGCGACGCGCCGCGACTCCCCCGCCGTCACCTTGATGAGCGCACGGGCTACCTGCCCCTGCTTGCCCGTCGCCGTGACCTCGTGCTGTCCAGGGGCGACGAAGACGGGTCCGCCCGCGCTCACCTCGCGACCGTCCACCAGGAGCCGCGCCGTGCCCGGCGGAGCGCTCACGTGGAGCTCGGCCACGCGTTGCCGGACGGCCGCGAGGTCGGCGCGTCGGACCTCGTGGCGGCGGCGCTCGATGTCGTTGGTCGGCGCTGGCATCTGCGCGACGCACGTGGAGAGCTCGGCCGCGGCCTCCTCGAGCCGACCGAGGCGCAGGTCGAACACGCCGAGCTGACACACGGCCATCGTCGAGGGCTCGAGCTCGTTGATCCGCGCCCAGAGCTCGCGGGCGCGAGCGAGGTCGAGCCGCTTGGCGGCCTTCTCCGCCTCGTCGATGAGCTCTTGCACCTCGCGGGACCGGGGAGGAGGGTCCGCGGCCGCGGCCTGTAGGGGGAACGCGGAGGCAAGGACGAGGACCAGGGCCGCCGCTTGCCGCGGATGGAACGGTAGAATAGAAGCACGCACGGTTCGCCTGGGGGCAAACGAGGGGGACCACAGCGCCGCGCTGGCCCATCCAGCGCAGCGCTGCTGTTCATACCACCGCGACGACGCGATCGAGCATGCAGAAGTGACGTGTGGTCCGTAGCGGCCATTGCGATCACGCGACGAAATTTCTCGTTTGCGGCCTAGAAAAGCGCCGCGCCGGGTGACAACGCTCGCGGCGGTCCATGACCGCGAGACGGGCGAGGCGCGCTGCACCGGACACGCGCGTTCCCGCCGTCCGCCCACGTAGTCTGGTCAGCTCGGAGCATGCGTCTCGCCCGCCGCCCTGCTCCGCCACGGAGAGCCTCCGCTCCGTCCCGCCGCAAGACCGCCGCTCAGCGAAGATCGCCTCCAGCGAGGGGCGCTTGCTGCGAGTTCGCGCGGCAGGCGAGCGGCGCCCCTCTCCGTGGGCGCTTCACCCACACCTCATTTCCCATGGCACCGTTTGAACTTTAGGCCGCTACCGCACGGACAGGGCTCGTTTCGACCAACTTTTCGCGCCGCAGGCTGAGCCTGAATATCAGACTCCTGCAATGCCTCATAAACCTGTTGAAATGAATACGGAGACATTACACGAAACACCGAGTTAAGCACCCCCGTCTTGGCTTGCAGATCACGCGCCTCGCGCTGAATTGACTCCGTCCAATCCTCAGATCCGATATACATCACATCCTCCGACCGAGTCAAAAACATGCCGTCTGGCATGATCTCGGCATCCAGTGCTACGCCAACAACATGCGCAAGCTCTGGTCGCATGCTCTTAAGCGACAGGCAATAGATGCGAAGCATCGACTGCCTGTGTACTCTGTACTCTTCGTAGGTCGAATACGGAGCACTGCTGGACCGCGCGACAATAAGAATGAAACCGGTATCGGATCGTCCCTGGGGGAGGGCCGTTCGTGCAAGCAGTTCGCCGGGTTTCACCTTCGCCGTAATCTCTATAAGTGATTCCGCCAACCCGATCCGCGTAACCCGTGATGTTCGCGCCAGAGCGCGAACCCGTTTCTCGTGGTCCGGCGGCGTGCTCGGCGAACCGAAACTCAGCATCTCGTCATTCAGAACATCCGCGGCAAAATGGTCGATGAGACGGTCCCACGCGTAGCTCACTTCGTAGCTGCGCTGTAGGGCATGAAACCATTCCTGCTGCTGGACGCCGTCCCACAGATCGTCTGCGATGACGTATTTCGCATCCGGACTCTGCCGTTCTGGAAGTCCGAGGCCCGCACATTTCGTAGAGAGGAAGAGACCAACAAGGTTCTCCTCACCCATGGATACAGCTAGCAAATTATCCTGAATAAGTTGCTCTTTCCAGTCGAGATACTCTACGAAGTCAGCAATAGTATCTAGATGCGAGAGCACAACATCTAAGGTGAAGTCGTCGAGAACATGGACCAGTCCTCGCGCATCAATTTCATCGATCACGAATGGCTGCGACACATTACTATTGCGACGCGCACCAGGCTCAATAATGAGACTTCCAGAACCACCGTGGTATGCACGACAGGCCAGTCCAGCACCCATCGCGACAGCAATGCGATAGAACTTTGTTCCTCTGGGCGGCAGCGATATAGGCAGTGGCCTTGTGCAGTCTGGGTCTAGGTACAACCGGGTTGGTGCTTGGCGCAGCCAGCGCTCTGCGCCGAACAGTTGTTCGGCAGATTTCTCGATCGCCCTTGCGTACCACCGCTGCCAATCCAAATCCGGATTGCCGGTGTTCGGGTAAGCGCAATGCTTGTCGGAGAAAAGAATTATTCGATCATCAAAGATTGCGATCGTGTCACAAACTTCCTTACCGTGGCCATGGCCTCGGTAACGTCCTTGGTCTCGAAAAACGTTCGAGTACGACCACAATCGGAGGAAGCTTTTTTGACAAAGCTCATGGAGGCGTCGCTCCGATGGCGTCGTCCCGGAAGAAAGCTGCTTGTTCATCATCGCCCGAGTGAATTCCGCCAAAAGTTGTACGCAGGCCGTAACGACCCTCTAACGATCAGTCGATTGGTCAACCGAAGTCGCCGGACCAGGTCTGTCTAGATCGTCGCCTTTTGTGACCTCCCCCGATGGAAAGTCCCACGGTTCGGCTCGGCGCCGCAAGGCCCAAATGCTGTCCAGCGCCGTAGGGTAGATCCGTCTAACATTGGCGGCAGTTTCCGCCTTTCCGGGGGACGGGAGCGCCTGGAGGGGCGCCGCGGATTCGCAGTTGGAGGCGTCGCGCCGCATCGCGCCTGGGGGTAACACAGAGCGGCCGCCTCATCAGGAGGTTGCCGGACGCATACCGGTCCGTTCACAACCTCGGAACGAAGGGGCAGTCGAACCGGCCGCGGACGGCCAGGCCGCCGCGGTTCAGCACGTGAGTGTCGATCATCATCGTGCTCACGTCTTGGTGGCCGAGGAGTTCCTGGAGCGTGCGGATGTCCTAGCCGGCTTCCAGCAGGAGCGTGGCGAACGAGTGACGCAGGGTGTGGCAGCTTGCGCGCCTCGATACACCGGTGGCGAGGCCGGCCTCCCGCACCGCGCGCTGGAGCACCGCCTCGTGCAGAGGATGCCGCCGGAGCTGACCTGTCGTCCTGTCGCGATAGGGGCGCATCGCGGGGAAGACCCATTACTAGAGGCATTCCCGGCCGGCGTTCGGATCCTTGCGATCCAGGGCGTTGGAAATGGCCACCCAGCCGGCGCCGGCAGCGCCATCAGCGGCGTGCTGGGCGGGGCGCGCACGGCGGTGATCGCGGAGCGGGGGACCAGGCGCAGTGGCAGCCCGGCCGGCTCCTGCGCAAACCTGGGCCCGCTCCTGCGCAGCCCGTCGTCCCCGCTGCGCGGCCTCCTCCGCCCTCCTGTGCAGCGCCGCCGACCCTCCGGCGCAGCCCGTGGGCCCTCCTGCGCGGCCTTGGCGCCCTCCTACGCACCCCCGTTGGTGTCCTACGCAACACTCACCGCCGTCCTGTGCGGCCCCGGCGCCCTCCCGCGCACCCCCGTCGGTGTCCTTTGTTACAATCGTCCGGCTCCTGCGCAGCCCCGATGGTCTCCTGCGCAGCCCCGGTACTCTCCTGTGCAGCCCCGGCGCCGTCTTTCGCGCCCTTTGTGGTTGCTGCGCAACCCTTTCCCCCTCCTGCGCCCGCCCCCCCCCCCGGTTGCCAGCCCCTCGCCGGCTCCGTGCCCCGCGTGCTCGCGGCGCCAACACGCCGCTCCTCTCGATATTGCGGCACACCGCCCCTCCCAATCTTCTCCCAGTCCTCGGCCCCAGCGCCTCTCTCGCGACGCGACCGACTCGTGCTCTCCTCTGGCCAGTGCGTTGTTCGCCGATACCCTCGCCGATCTTCCGGCCCCTCATTCCGAGGGGCGCTGGCCCCGACAAGGAGGCGTATCTTTATCATGGCAACGGCAAAGGCATCCACCACCACATCGCCCAGGACCAACAAGGCCGCCAAGAAGCCCGCTTCGCGCGAGACGCAGGACGCGCCTCGCTCCTCGACGAGAGCAGCAGCGTACACGCTGAGCGCCGCCCGCGAGGCCGAGCTCCTCCGAGAGGCCGAGTCGCTCGGCGACAACACCGTGATTTTTCCAGGCAAGCTCGCGCGGCGCGTCGTGTGGGCGAGCCGAATCCAGCTCGCCGCCGAGCGCGACGCGGCCGATCTCGTCCGCACCCCGTTCCCCGAGGACGAGCCCTCGCTCACACGCGAGGAGATCCACGGGCTACGCGACAAGATCGAGCTCCTGCGCGCCGCGCAATCGCGCTGGCAAGCCGCGCAGCAGCGTCAGGAGCGGGCCGCCGCGACGTTCGCGAAGCCGGCCGCCGAGGCCGCCCTGCACCGGCAAACGCTCCTCCGCTTCTTCGATCTCCGCTTCAAGAAGAGCCCCGGGGGGCAAAAGCGGCTCATGGCGATCCGCGCGGGCAGCGGCGACGCGGATCTGGTCCAGGACGTCTCCGACCTGCTCTTGCTCTGCTCCGAGCACGCGGAGGCCCTCCACAAGGCGCCTCGCGGCGAGGCCGACGCGGCGGCCCGCCTCCGCGAGCTCTCCCCGCTGCTCGCGCGCATGCTCGCCGACAAGACGCTCTCTCCCGAGGCGCAGCGCACACGCAAGCTCCGCGACGCCGCGTACACGCTCGTCGTCCACGCCGAGCGGAGGCTGCGCGCCGCCGCGGAGTACTGGTACGCCGGCACCGACAGGATGAAGGACTATGCGCCCTTCCCCGTCTCCCGCGGCGCCGCGACCACCGGAGAGGAGACCACCGGAGAGGAGGAGGAAGTCGAGGCCGCCGCGGAGGAAGGCGACGTGTCGGAGGAGGACGCAGCGGACGACGGCGCGGAGGAGGGCGCAACGGAAGACGACGAGACGGGCGAGGGCGAGGACGAGCAGTAGTCGCCCCGGGCCGCGGCGGGCGTGTCCCAAGGGGCGCTCGGCTCGTCAGCGGGGCGCGCCGGCGGGAGGCGGCGGCACCTCCTCGAACACCTCGGCATCTGGCAGGGCGAGCACCTCTCTCCCCGCCGCCTCCAGCGCGTCTCTCGGCACGTCGCGGAAGCGCGCGCGGAAAGCCCCCGACGGGCGCAGCGTCACGGCCTGTCCGGTCGACCTGCGCCGGTAGGTCGTCTCGACCCCGGCCTCGGTCGCCTCGACAAGGCTGAGGTTGAGCTTCCCGAGGCTCGCCCCCGTCGCCGCGGCGGCGCCGTCCGCGATGCAGGAGAACTGCACGTTCCGCGGGCTGTGGTGGACGACCTCGAGGTCGAAGCTCTTCTCCGGCAGCCCGAGCTTCGCGAGGGCATACCGCCCCATGCGGTAGCCGGCGACAGCCCACGGCCCCGCCCCGCCGTGGATCGCGGCGACAGCGCGGAGCTCCTCGTCCTGCGCCTGCGCGCCCGCGGCAGGCCCGCCGTGCGCGTGTCCATCGTGATGACCCGCATGGCCCGCCGGCTCCGTCACATGGCCCGCCGGCTCCGTCGCATGACCCGCCGGCTCCGTCGCATGACCCGCCGGCTCCGTCGCATGGCCCGCACGATGCCGGGCGCCCGCGCCGCCGCAATGGACCGAAGAAACGGCGGCGAGGAAGATCAACGCCGCGTGGCTCATCGTCTTGCGCATGCTCGCTCGATCCCCTGAGAGGCAGGCGCAGTGTCCCCGTTCGCGCGCGACGTCAAGGCCATCGGGCCCCCGCTCTTCCGAGCCGCACGCCCCGCTCCCCGCGCCTTCCGCTCCGCCCCTCCCGCGCTGCCCCGCGCTTGCCTTCGGAAGGTTTCGCGCCCCGCCGCGCCAGACCGGGGTAACATGCGCCCGTCATGCCTCGCGCTCGCGTCAGCCACGCCTGTCCCTCGAGCCGCGCCCGACCCGCCGGCCGCGCGGGCCTCGCCGGCGAGGCGATGATCCGCGCGGGCAGTCCAGGGGG
Organism: Sorangium sp. So ce406; assembly: GCF_051474675.1. Taxonomy (NCBI): domain Bacteria; kingdom Pseudomonadati; phylum Myxococcota; order Polyangiales; family Polyangiaceae; genus Sorangium; species Sorangium sp. So ce406. The sequence continues at coordinate 8,204,549 of NZ_CP150340.1, forward strand.
TGGTTTTCGCCGATGACCCGAGTCGACCCTGAGGGCTTCCGGCCGGAGGCGCTGGTAGGCCAGGTCCTGCGCGGAAAATGGCGGCTGGAGCGCCTGCTGGGCTTCGGCGGGATGGCCGTTGTCTACGCGGGCACGCACCGCAACGGGATGCGCGGCGCGGTGAAGATCCTCCGCCGCGAGCTGTCCGGGGACGACGACGCGCGCTCGCGGTTCCTCCGCGAGGGCTACGTCGCGAACCGCGTGGACCACCCGGGCATCGTCCGCGTGCTCGACGACGACGTCACCGACGACGGCTCGGTGTTCCTGGTGATGGAGCTGCTCGAGGGCGAGACGGTCGAGGCGCGCCGCGCGCGCGCGCCCGGCGGCGTGCTCGGCGCCGGCGAGGTGATCGGCATCGTCGACGACCTGCTCGACGTGCTCGCCGTGGCCCACGAGCGCGGGATCGTCCACCGCGACCTCAAGCCCGACAACCTGTTCCTCACGCGCCAGGGGCAGCTCAAGGTGCTCGACTTCGGCATCGCGCGGCTGCGCGAGCTCTCCAGCCCGAGCAACGCGTCCACGCGCGCCGGCACCATGATGGGCACGCCGCAGTTCATGCCGCCCGAGCAGGCGAAGGGGCAGTGGGACAAGGTCGACGCGCGCACCGACCTCTGGGCGGTCGGCAGCACGATGTTCCAGCTCCTCTCCGGGCGCTACGTGCACGAGGCCGAGACGCTCCCGCTGCTCCTGCTCGCGGCCATGACCCAGCCCGCGCCGCCCGTGGCGAGCATCCTGCCCGCGCTGCCGCCGCCCGTCGCCGGCGTCATCGACGTGGCCCTCGCGTTCGAGCCCGACCGGCGCTGGCCGAACGCCCACGCGATGCAGCGCGCGCTCCGCCAGGCGCGCGGCAGCGCGGGGCTCGACGCGATCCCGGGCTCGTCCGCGGCCCCCGCGCGCGGGTCCGCGTACTCGGATCCCCCGCGCGCGTCCGCGCAGTCGGAGCCCGGGCGCGTATCGGTCCAGGTACGGGGCCCGGGGAGCGGGCCGAGCGGCACGGAGTTCACCACGGCGAGCACGGCCAGCAGCGCGTCCCTCGGCATCGCGCCCGGCAGCACCCCGGCCGGCGGCGGCGCCGCCAGCGCCGGCACTGTCTCGCCGGTCGTGGAGCGCTCGGTCACCGCGGAGCGCATGGCGCCGCGCTCGCCGGTCACGGGCGCGCTCCTCGCCGGGGGCGGCGCGCTGGCCGTGGGCGCCCTCGTCGCGCTCGTCTGGTGGCAGCGCCCCGGCCCCGCCGGCGAGGCCGGCGACCCGTCGCACGCGTCGCACGCCGCCCCGGTGGAGGCCGAGCCGCGCCCCCTCTCGACGGGCGCCGGGGCGACGCCGGAGCCGCCGGGCAACGGGGCCTCGCCCGGGGCCGGCGCGCCGCCGTCCGGCGAGGCGGCCCCCTCGATCGAGCCGTCCTCGCCCGCGCCCGAGACCGCGCCGCCCGCGAGCGCCTCCGAGAGCGCGCCGTCCGCGACCGCGCCGCCGCCCGCGAGCGCCGCGCCCACCTCCAGGCCGGCGGGGCCGAAGTCGCGACCGCCCGCGAGCGCACCGGCGGCGAAGACGCCCCCTGCGCCGACGCCGGCGACCCCGCCGGCGCCCGCGGAGGACCCGTTCAACCGGAGACGTTGAGGTCCCACGGATGCGTAGATCGAGCCCGCGTAGACGACGATTCCCGGCCGAGGTGCTCGCCCTGGGAGGAGCCGTGCTCCTCGCCTGCCCCGACGCCTTCGCCCAGGCGCGCGATCCCGCGGCCGCGGAGGCGCTCTTCGACGCCGGCCGGGCGGCGCTCCAGGCGAAGGACTACGACGCCGCGTGCCCGAAGTTCCGCGAGAGCTACGAGCTCGATCCGGCGCCCGGGGCGCTGCTCAACCTCGCCGACTGCGAGGAGAAGCGCGGCCGGGTCGCGACCGCGTGGTCGATCTTCCGGCAGCTCGCGCGCGACCTGCCGGCGAGCGACGACCGGCGGCCGATCGCGCAGGCGCGCGCGACGGCGCTGGAGGGCCGCGTGCCGAGGCTCACCATCCGGCTCGCGCCCGGCGCGCCGGCGGACACCGCCGTGCAGCGCGGGGGCATCCCCGTCGGCGCGGGCTCGCTGGGCGCGCCGCTGCCCGTGGACCCGGGCGAGGTCCAGGTGACCGCGTCGGCGCCGGGCCGGAAGCAGAAGACGTTCACGGTGCAGCTCGCCGAGGGCGCGCAGTCCGAGCTGCTCGTGGCGCCGGAGGAGCCCGCGGCCGGCGGGAGCGCAGGGCCAGCGCTTCCCCCGAAGGAGAGCCCCCAGGGGGCGGCGGGCTCCACCTGGCGGACGGCCGGATGGATCAGCGCCGGCGTCGGCGCGGTCGGGATCGGCGTCGGCGCCGTGTTCGGCCTGCGCGCGATCGGGAAGATGGACGACGCGGATCCCTACTGCAACGACAGCAACGTCTGCGCGGCGGAGGGGATCCGGCTGCAGGAGCAGGGCGCGACCGCGGGGACGATCTCGACCGTCGCGTTCCTCGTCGGGGCGGCGGCGCTGGGCGCGGGCGCGGTGCTCATCTTCACGGCGCCCTCCTCCGGGCCGGCGTCCTCGGCCCCGCGGGCGACGCTCGGCGTGGTGCCGGGAGGCGCCGTCGCCAGGGTGGTCTTTTGACGGCGGCCGCGCGGGGCGCGGCGCTCACGACACGCGACCACGGCGCCTCACAGACGGATCACGGCGCCGCGCCGCGCGCCCCTGTGGGCCGTTGACGCCGCGAAGAGCGGAAGCTCTCATCGCCGGATGCGTCCAGACCTCTTCGACCTCCGGATCGACGACCTGCGTGCACACCGCAGGTCCGGCGGCGGTGGTCTTTCGGCGGCGACCGCGAAGGCGCCGCGCGGCGGGGAACCGAAGTGATGAAGCGCGATCTCGGGAGCGTTCGAGCCCTCTGGGGCGCCGGGCTGCTCGCCGCCTGCTCCGCGGGAGGCTGCACGACGATCATCGGGCTCGAGATCGGCGTGCTGGATTCGTCGACGTCCAGCGCGACCGCGTCGAGCGGGTCCACGGGCAGCGGAGGCGACGACAGCGGCGGCGGCGGCCAGGCCGGCGGCGATAGCAGCGGCGGCGGCGGCCAGGGCGGCGGCGGCGGCGATAGCAGCGGCGGCGGCGGCCAGGGCGGCGGCGAGGAGGTGATCTGCAGCGGCGCCCGCGCGGGGGCCGCCCGCGCCGCCTCGGGTCTGTGGGGCCAGCTGGCCGGCGAGCAGATCATCGCCCTCGAGACGCACGATGACGGCGTGACGGCCCTCATCAACAAGGGAAATAGCTTCTCCGTCGCGAGGTGGAATGACGACGGGTCGCTCGACAGCGATTTCACGATGAACACGCCAGAGCTTACGGGAGCCATCGCAGGCGAGCACCTGGCCACGGCGGCGGACCTCACCTACGTCACCGGATGGGCCCAGCCGGGCGTCAACGTGCCCCTGCTGGCCAACGATTGCCAGATCACCGCGAAGGCAGACTCCACCCCCAGGCCGAGCTTCCTGGCCGCGCTCGACGCGAAAGGCACGTGCCAGTGGGCGTGGAGCGTCGATGCCGAGTCCAACACAAACCCGCTCGGCCTGGCGGCGACGTCCGACAGGGTCGTCTTCGCGGTCTCCATGACGGGGCAATCCGTCGCGACCAACGGCGCCTGCATCTTCGGAGCCGACGAGGCGAAGAACTCCGCGGAGCTCGTCGCGTTCGACACGGCCGGAGCATGCCAGTGGCGGCGCTCGCTCGGGCCGCCGGGCGCGGTGCGCATCGCAGAGCTCGTCGTCGATAGCACGGCCACGGAGCTGCTGGTGGTCGGCGACTACGAGGCGCCGGACGACCCCGTCATCATGCAGGATCGGGCGCTCCCTCCCTCCCAGGGGAGCGACCTGTTCATCGCGCGCGTCCGCCTCATCGACGGCCATCTGGAGGACCTCCTCACGATCAACGCGCCTGGAGTCCAGGCGGCGTCGCGGCACGGGGCCGCGCTGCTCCCGGACGGCGACCTCGTGATCGCCGGGACGTACAACGGGACGTCCTTCGATTTCAACGACGATTGCCCGGCGATGCCGCCTGCGTCCGCGCGAGCGGGGAACACCTTCATCCTGCGTGTCTCCAGGCGCGGAGTCGTCTGGAGCCGCGGCTTCGGCGACGTCGCCGAGGATCAGCTCGTCTCCAGCGTGGCGGTGGACGCGGACGGATTTATCTACGCGACGGGGCAGCTCGAAGGCGAGATGGACCTGGGAAACGGCATGACGATCGCCGCCCCGTCGGGTCAGATCTCGAGCTTTCTGCTCGTCCTCAACCAGAACGGCAACGTGCTCTCCGGCTCCGAGCTCATCGGGGAGGAGACGGTGGCGACGTGGGCGATCGCGCCGGGCAAGACCCCGCGCGATCCCCTCTACATCGCGGGTGAGATGACGAAGACCTTCGATCTCGTGCCCAGCGGACGCCCCGCCGCGGACGCGGGAGAAGGGTTCATCGCGCGCCTCGCCGGCATTCCGTGATCGGGGCGCTCGGCGCCGGCCCGCATCCACAGTGCGCCTGGGCAGGAGCCCCTGACATTTCCCCACGACACCGCAGAGCCTGCGACCGGACCGCGAGCGCTCGGCTCGACCGCCGGTTGACGCCGGTGGGAACGATGGCATTCCATCCGATGATGCGATCGCTTCATCGGGTCTTCTGCCTGGCGCTCCCCGCCGCGGCGGCCGCTCTGAGCGCCGGCGCGGGGTGTGGATTCCCCGACGTGACGTTCACCGGAGGAGACCCGAGCTCCGCGAGCGCCGGCGGGGACGCCCCGGGCTCCACCGTGTCGTCGACGAGCACCGCCGGCGCGTCCCCTGACGCGGCCGGCTCCGGCGGGGACGGCGGCGCGGCGAGCTCCAGCACGGGCGCCGGCGGGGACGGCGGCTCGACGGCCTCCGGCTCCGGCGGAGACGGCGGCGCGGCGAGCTCGAGCACAGGCGCCGGCGGGGAGGGTGGCGCGGCGAGCTCCAGCGCGACCGCCAGCTCGACGGCCTCCGGCTCCGGCGGCGGCGGCACCGTCGACTGCGACGCCGACGACGACGGCTATCGGTCGACGGCGTGCGAGGGTGGCAACGACTGCAACGACGAGAACCCCCTGGTCCACCCCGGCCAGCCCAGCACGTTCTACGGCACGCCGATCTCCCCGGGGGGCAGCTTCGATTACGATTGCAGCGGCGCGGAGGAGCGGGAGTTCCAGGCGGTCACGTGCTCCAACGTCCTCCCTCTTTGCGCCGCGAAGACGAACGTGTTCCAGGCCGACGTCCCGTGCGGAGGCCGAGCCTCGTTCGGCAACTGCAACGGCACATGCCAGTTCACCCCCATCTTTCCTGATTACGTCAGGAAGTGCCATTGAGCCCGCGCGGCTCCCCGGCAGCCTCGAGGATTCCGCAGCACGGAGCGTCCCTGCCGATGAAACGCGAGCTCGGTACGCCTCGATCGGCCGTGTCCTGCGCGGCCCTGATCGCCGCCGTCGCGGGGGGCTGCAACGCGATCATCGGGCTCGAGGTCGGCGAGCTGGCTCCATCGCAGGCCGGCGCGGGCGCGGGCGCGGCGTCAAGCGCGTCCTCCTCCTCGGGAGACGGCGGCGCCGGGGGCTCGGGCGCGGGAAGCTCGAACGCCGGAGGCGCGGGGAGCGGCGGCGCGGGGAGCGGCGGCGCGGGGAGCGGCGGCGCGGGGAGCGGCGGCGAGGGCGGGGGCGGCGGAGGTGGAGGCGGCAGCGGCGGTGGGGGACCGCTGTGCAGCGACGCTGGCGGGACCATCCTCGAGCCGTCGGGCGTGTGGGGCGAGACCGTCGGCTTCGACGTGGGCGATCTCGCGGCGCTGGACGACGCCGTGACGGCCGTCACCACCGAGGTCACCGGCGACGGGCGCTATCGCTTCTCGGTCGCGAAGTGGAGCGCCAGCGGGACGCGCGACGGTGGGTACGGGCTGTCAGCGCTCGACGTGTGGGGCTCGCACCTCGCTGTCGGCGACGACTTCACCTACGTGGCCGGAGAGTCCGAGGGGGCCGTCGCCTTTCCCGATGGGCTCTTCGCCGGGTGTCGCGTCGGCCCCACGTGGCCTGGGCCCGACACCACGATCAGCTTCGTGGCCGCGCTCGATCGGGACGGCCAGTGCGCGTGGGCGTGGAGCATCGACGCCGAGCAAGGCACCACCGCGCGCGACCTCGCGGCCACATCCGAGGCGGTCGTCTTCGCTGTCGACGTGGTGGAGCGCGGTGAGAGCCTGGGCGCGTGCGCGCGCGACGACCTCCCGGAGGACTCGGCGCTGGTCGCGGCGGTCTACCCGACGAACGGCGCGTGCAAGTGGGCGCACAGCCTCGGCAAGCGAGATGCCGTGGCCGTCAAGGCGCTGGCCACCGACGCGAGGGCCGTGTCCAGGCTGGTGGCCGTGGTGGGCGACTACGACACGCGCAGCGGGGGCGTCACGTTCGGCGGAGACACCGAGTTCCCGGCGCAGGGCCGCGACGTCTTCATCGTGCGCCACGTCCTGAGCGACGGCGCGATGCAGGAGGTGACGACGCTGCGCGCCGCGGGAGATCAGCACGTGCCGGCCCACGGGGCCGCGCTGCTCCCGGGCGGCGACGTCGTGATCGCCGGCATGTACAGGGGGAACCTCGATTTCGGCGACGGCTGCTCGGACATCCCCGACGCGGGCGAGACGGAGAATTTCTTCATCGCGCGCGTCTCCGAGGCCGGCGTCGTGTGGAGCCGCGGGTTCGGCGACGCGACGGAAGACCAGAGCGCGGCCGGCGTGGCGGTGGACGGGGCCGGATCGATCTACGTCACGGGGCAGTTCCGGGGCGAGATCCCGCTCGGGAGCGCCGGCAGGCTCGCGACCGACCGCAAGGGGGCGGGATTCCTGATGCGGCTGGATTCCCGAGGCAACCTCGTCTCCGCGACCCAGCTCGAGGGCGACGGCGCCGTCGGCCTGCGGGTCGTCGCGCCAGGCAGGGCTCCCGGCGCGCCGCTCTACGTCGCAGGCGGGGTGACGGGGACGCTCGATCTCGGGCTCCCCAAGCCGCTCGGCAGCGACAGCGATCCAGAGCAGCACGGCTTCATCACGCGGCTCTCCGGCGTGCGCTGATCCGCGCTCATCGCCGGGGAGCCAGCGGCTCCGTCCCTCCGGAGCGCGCCACGGGTTCCAGGAGGAGACTTCCATTTCTGCGGGAGCGGCGAGGGCCGTAAGGAGATCCCGCAATCGACATCAAGAGCGTTCTTGTCGATCGGGCTGTGACCAACGTGTTTCCGGCAGACGTCGCCTGAAGCAAAGGAATCGGTTCAGGAGACGCACTACACGATCGGGCTCGAGGCGGGGTGCAACCTGCGTGTCCGCGAGGACCTGCCATTGAGCGCGCGCTGGCCTGATGGCAGGGCCGACCGCTCCGTGCAATAGAGAGGTCGCCGTGATGAAGCGCTCTCTCATGAAGGTCCAGGCCGTGTTCTGTGCCGGGATGTTCGCCGCCGCCTCGGGAGGTTGTAACGACCTCATCGGCCTCGAGGTGGGTGAGACGAATCCGACAGAGGCCAGCACCGGAGCGTCGTCGTCCTCGTCCGCAGGCGGCTCGTCGACCGGAGACGCATCCGGGGGCGGCTCGTCCGCTGTCGGCTCGGGCGCGGGAGGCCGTGACGACGGCGGCGGCAGCGGAGCGGGCGCGCCGACCTGCGGCGAGGTGAGCGGGGCGGCGCTCGGCGAGGCGTCGGGCCTCTGGGGCGACACGCTCGGCGAGGACGTGGGCGGTGTCGCGGCGCTGGACGACGAGGTGACGGCCGTCGTCAACGCGTCCGGCTCGCTCACCGTCGCGCGGTGGAGCGCGAGCGGGGCGCGCCAGAGCGAGTACGGGCTCTCGGCGTCGGGCCTCCGGGGCACGCACCTGGCCGTCGCCGCGGGCGTGACGGTCGTGGCGGGAGAGTCGCTCGGGGGCGCCGGGCTCTCCGGTGCGTGCGACGTCGGCTCGAACGGGGGAGGCGGGCAGGGCGGCGGCGCGCCCAGCTTCGTGGCGGCGCTGGACGCAGCGGGCCAGTGCGCCTGGGCGTGGAGCCTCGAGTCCGACGGCGGCACCACCGCGCGCGGCGTCGCGGCGACGTCCGATGCGGTCCTCTTCGCCGTCGAGTCGCTGGGCAAGGGCAAGAGCTACGGCCCGTGCGCGATGAGGCCCGGGGTCCCGCAGGACGCCGCGCTGATCGCCGCGCTCGATCCGGCGACCGGCGCGTGCAGGTGGCATCGCAGCCTCGGGGCGCCCGCGGCCGTGAAGGTCACTGCGCTCGCCGGCGCCCCGGCGGGGTCGGGGTCCGTGGTGGTGGTGGGCGACTACGACGCGACGAAAGGCGCCGTCTCGTTCGGCGCGGATCCGTCCCGCACCTCGGACGGCCGCGGGATCTTCCTCGTGCGCCACACCTCGAGCACCGACGCCCCGCAGCAGGTCACCACGCTGGGAATCGACGGAGCGCAGCGCGTCGAGCCGCTCGGCGCCGCGCAGCTCCCGGACGGCGACGTCGTGATCGCCGGCAGGTATGCCGGGTCCCTCGATCTCGAGGACACCTGCCCGGGGATGCCCGACGCGGGCAACACGGACAACGTCTTCGTCGCGCGCGTCTCGGAGCACGGGGCGGTGTGGAGCCGCGGCTTCGGCGACACGACCGCGGCCCAGACAGCGACCGGCGTGGCGGTGGACGGGGCTGGCTCGATCCACGTCGCGGGGGTGTTCTCGGGCGAGCTCGACGTGGGGAGCGCCGGGAAGCTCACGGCCCCGGCGGGGAGACGGGCAGGGTTCCTGATCACGCTCGACGCGAACGGCAACCTCGTCTCCGCGTCCCGGCTCGACGGGGACACCGCGGATCTCCGGATCATCGCGGCCGGCAAGCCTGCCGGCGGCCCCCTCTATGTCGCGGGGAGCCTGACGGGCCCGCTCGAGCTCGGCGGGGTGGGCGGCCTGCTCGGCGCCGGGACGAGCGGGTTCATCGCGCGGCTCTCGGAAGCACCCTGACAGCGAACCGCGCCCGCCCGCGGGCCTGGCGCGGACGCGGCCGCTGCCGCTCGCGTCAGCGCGGCGCCTCGTCGGCGGGGCCTCGTCGATGGGGCCTCGTCGGCGGCGCCTCCTCGGCTGCGCCTCCGCGCCGCGCCGGAGCGCCTGGATCTCGATGCGATGCGGTGGCCTCCTTCACGAGCCCGGACGGCGCCGCTTGCGCCGGCGAGACGCGCCGTCGCACCCTCCCGCGCCATGCCCGTCCGACGCTCGCCCGGCCGGCGGCGCCGCGCCGCTGCCGGCGCGGCCGCGGCGCTCGCCGCGGCGCTCGCCTGCGCCTCGCTCGCCTGCGCCCCGGCGCCGTCGCGCGCCCCCTCGAGCACGCCCGCGCCGCTGCGGAGCCTGCGCATCCCGGACGGCGACCTCGATCGCGCGCCGCGCGTCGTCTCCGCCGCCGAGGCGCTCGGCGATCTCGACGACGCGCGCTACGCCTTCGAGCACGCCTATGCGGGGCTCGACGGGCGCTCGCCGTTGCCCCCGCCGCGCGCGCTCGCTAGAGCCCGCGCCGCGCTCCGCGGCCGCGCGTCGTGGCGCCCCGACGAGCTCGCGCGGCTCCTGCGCGACCTGTTCGAGGCGCCCGACGGCCACCTCGCGTTCGGCCACGGCGGCCGCGCGCCGCTCCGGTCGACCGCCGACGCGCGGCCGCCGCCGCCCGGCCCCGCGCCGCGCCTCGTCGCGGGCTCGCCGCCCCTGTCGCGCGCGGCCGCCGCCGGGAGCGCGCCTCTCCCGGACCTCCCGCGCCGGCTCGCGCCGCCGCGCCGCCTCGGCCCGCCCGTCGAGCTCACGCGCAGCCCCGTCGGCGTCCCGGTGCTCGCCGTCCGCACCTTCGACAGCGCCGCCGCCGCGGCGCTCGCGGCGCTCCCCGCGCTCGCGGCCGAGCTCCGGCGCGCGCCCGCCTTCGTCGTGGACCTGCGCGGCAACGCCGGGGGCGACTACCGCTTCGCCGAGCGCTTCGCGCGCGCGCTGACCGACGCGCCCCTCTGCGCGCTCGACGAGCGCGAGGTCCTCTCCGTCGCGGCGGCGGAGGGGCGCGCGAACAGCGTCCGGCGGCGCCTCGCCCGCGGCGACGTCCCCGACGAGGCGCGGCCGCGCTTCCTCGAGCACCTCGCCGCGCTGGAGCGCCTCGCCGGGGCGCTGCGGGCGCGCCCCTCCGCCGCGCCGCGCGCCGACCTCACCACGCGCGGCGCCCTCGTCCGCGGGCGTGCGGCCGGGCAGCGCGGCGCGACGCCGGCGCGCGGCGTCTTCCTCGTCGACCGCGGCTGTGCGTCCGCGTGCGAGATGCTGCTCGCGCTGGTCCGCCAGATCCCCGGTGTCCTCGTGGCCGGGCAGAACACCCGCGGCGGCATGAGCGTCGGCGAGGTCGCGCTCTTCCGGCTCCCGCGCTCGGGCGTCACGCTCTCGTTCGGCACCCGCGCGTTCCGCGACCCGCTCGGCGACTTCGTCGAGCTGCGCGGCTTCGAGCCCGACGTCCGGCTCGACGGCGCCGATCCGGTGGGCGACGCCGTCGCGCTCGCGCTGCGCGGGCGGCCCGAGGGCGCACCTCGGCGCGGCGCGCGGACATCGTGCGCGCGGCGTTGAGTTCGCGAGCAGTCTGCGTATTCTGGCCTCGCTGCACCGAAGCTACCTGCAGTTCCTTGGAGTCGCCGCGAGCGCGACGGGAGCCAGCATGCCGCTCAGGCAAACGGAAGGGAGTATCGTGCCGCGTCGCCGCTTCACCGCGCCGCCCGCCCGCGGCGCGCCGGCCGTCGCGGCGCTCGCCGCGCTGCTCGGGATCGCCGCGCCCGCGGCCGCGCAGGCGCCGGCCGCGCCAGCGCCGGCAGCGCAGGCGCCGGCCGCCCGGCCCAGGCCCGCGCCGAGCAACCCGGCTGCGCCAGCTGCGTCTCCTGGCGCGCCTGCGGCGCCTTCCGCTGCGCCTGCGGCGCCCTCAGGCGAGACCCCGGCGCTTCCGGAGCCGTCCCCATCGCCTCCGGCGTCATCCGTCGCGCCTCCGGACGCGTCACCGCCGCCGCCGGGCAGCGCGCCGATGCCGGTTCCGCACGGCTATTACCTGATCCCGCCCTCGCTCCCGCCGTGGGCCAACCCGCGGACCATCGAGTACCAGGAGGGGGATCCGATCCCGCGCGGCTATGCGCTCGCGACCAGGGCGGACCGCACGCTCGCCGGGGCGGGGCTCGTGACGTTCGGCGTCTCGTACGCGCTCACGTTCACGGTGGCGGGCATCGCGATCCTCGCGGAAGAGGACTTCGACGAGTTCGGGCCGCTCTTCATCCCGTTCGTCGGACCGATGATCGCGACGACGACCCTGGACGACGTCGAGGGCGCGGGCCTCTTCTGGCTCACGATGGACTCCGTGACCCAGATCGGCGGGCTTCTCCTCTACGTCGCCGGCCTCGCCCACGAGGAGGTCTACCTGCAGCGCCAGTTCAAGGTGCCCCCGCGCGGCACCGAGGACGACGCCGCGTCGCGCTGGCCCACCCTCTCGATCGGCGCGTCGTCCGCGGAGCTCCGATGGCGATTCTGAGCCGGCGAGCCCACGCCGGGAGCCCTCACCTCGAAGGGAAACGCACGTGACCGCGATCCGCACCGTCCTCTCGATGGCCACGCTGCTCGGCGTGCTCGCGCTCGCCGCGCCGGCCGCCGCGCAGAGCGCCCCATCGTCCGCGCAGAGCGCGCCGCCCCCGGGCTACGCGCCGCCTCCGGGTTACGCGCCGCCGGGCTTCGTGCCGCCTCCGGGCTACGCGCCGCCGGGCTACGCGCCGCCGGGCTACGCGCCCCTGCCGGGCTACGCCCCGTATGCGCCGCCCATCATCTACGGCATGCCGCGGACGCTGCCGTTCAAGGAAGACGGCGTGCCGCCGGACGGATACCGCCTCGAGGCGCAGGTGAACCGCCGGCTGGTGGTCGCGGGGGCCATCGTCCTCGGCAGCGGGTGGGCGCTCGCGGCGCTGACGGCCGGGACCATCCTCAGCGAGGGCGAGCGCGGGAGCGGCAGCTACGTGCCGCTGTTCTTGCCCGTGGGCGGGCCGTTCATCACGCTCGCCACGGGCGAGGACGTCGACTTCGACGACGACGACGGCCAGGTGGCCGGCTCCCTCATCCTCCTCGACGGGATCACGCAGGTCACGGGCTTCGTGCTGCTCGTCGCGGGCCTCGGCTCGAACCAGAAGATCTGGGTGCGCAGCGACATCCCGCGGAAGGTGTCGCTCCACGACCCCGAGCTCCTCGTCGGCCCGACGGGCGGGAGTCTGCGCGTCCGCTTCTGACGCGCAGCGGCTCGCGGGCCGCGCGGCCCCTCACCGCGCGGCCCCTCACCGCGTGATCACCGTGTGATCTCAGCGCGTAATCAGCGCGTAGACCGATACGTCGCGTCGAACGGCGAGCCCCCCTGCGGCACCTCCCGGACGACGCCGCGCTCCGGGTTGGCCGCCAGGTGGCGCAGGATCCAGAAGACCGTCTCGACGTCGTCCGTGCCCGCCGCCTTCGCGATCTCCTCGATCCGCAGCGCGCGCCCCGCGCCCGCGCCGAGCGCCGCGAGCACCTTGGCCTGCAGATCGAGCACCTCCTGCGCGGCCTTCTTGCCGGCCTCGACGCCGGGCTGGTGGTAGGCGTTGATGCCCACGAGCGACGCGTACAGGCCGACAGCGCGCTCGTAGAGCGCGATCAGCATGCCGACGGCGCGCGCGTCCACGGTCTCGATCGTGATCGAGATCGACTCGCGCCCGCTCTCGGTGAGCGCCTTGCGCGTCCCCTGGAGGAAGCCGGAGAGGTAATCGCCCGTCGTCACGCCGGGGTCGACCTCGATCGCGCCGCGCGACGGCGCGCGGTCGCGGAGCACCTCGATGAACGTGACGAAGAAGTTGTCGAGCCCGTCGCGCAGCTGCTGCACGTACGCGTGCTGATCGGTCGAGCCCTTGTTGCCGTAGACGGCGATCCCCTGGAAGACCTCCTTGCCCTGCCGATCCAGCCGCTTGCCGAGCGACTCCATCACGAGCTGCTGGAGGTAGCGCGAGAAGAGCTCGAGCCGGTCCTTGTACGGCAGCAGCACCATGTCCTTGCGGCCCGCGCCGCCCGTCGCCGAGTACCAGGCGAGCGCGAGCAGCGCCGCCGGGTTCCGGAGCGCCTCCTTCGAGCGCGTGACCTCGTCCATCTCGCGCGCCCCCTGGAGCATCTCCACGATCGGCAGCCCCTGGAGCGCCGCCGGCAGCAGGCCGACCGCCGAGAGCTCGCTCGTGCGCCCGCCGACCCAGTCCCACATCGGAAAGCGCGCCAGGAAGCCGTGCTTCTTCGCGTACCGATCGAGCTCGCTCCCCTCCCCCGTCACCGCGACCGCGTGCGCGCCGAGCGAGAGGCCGAGCCGCCGGTACGCCGCCTCGAGCTCGAGCATCCCGTTGCGCGTCTCCTTCGTCCCGCCCGACTTCGAGATGATCACCGCGAGCGTCGCGCCGAGGTCGTCGCCAATCGCGTCCAGCGTGCGATCGATCCCGTCAGGGTCCGTGTTGTCGAAGAAATATGGCTGCATCCGATCGGCCGGCGTCCCGAGCGCCGAGGCGACGAACTGAGGCCCGAGCGCCGAGCCGCCGATCCCGACGACGAGCACCTTGCGGAAGCGGGCCGCCCGCTCCGGCCGCACCCGCGCCGCGTGCACGTCCGCGGCGAAGCTCAGGATGCGCGCGTTCGTCGCCTCGATCGCGGCGCGGAGCGCGGCCTCGGGCGCGAGCTCCGGCGCGCGGAGCCAGTAATGGCCGACCCGGCGGTCCTCGTCGGGGTTCGCGATGCTGCCGCCCTCCAGCGCCGCCATCTCGGCGAGCGCCGCTTGCATGCGCGGCTCCATGGCGGCGAAGAAGCCGTTCTCGAAGCGGATCCGGCTCACATCCAGCCAGAAACCGAGGCTCGGGTCGTGGAAGAGATGATCCCGGAAACGGTCGAAGGCGAGGACGGCGGGCGCCGGTCCTCGACCCCCGGTTGCGCGGTCTTGATCCATGGCCCCCTTCTACCGCTTCTCCCTACCGTTTCTCCAGGCGCTCGGACCCCTTGCCCGCGCGATGTTCCGCCCCATGCACCTGAGCCATCGAAAACGACTCTAGCGTGCCGAGCCGACACGCGTTATTTGCAGCCCGAACACGATGCAGCTTGATTTCGGAATCAATGCAGGGCTCGTCGAGGAGCTCTACGCCCAGTACCTCGAGAATCCGGAGTCGGTCGACCCCGGCTGGCGCACGTTCTTCGAGGGCAAGAATGGCGGCGCCGCGCCCGGCCGGCTGCCCGCTCCGGCCCCGCTGCCGAGCGTGCAGCCTCATGTGCTGCGTCCCTCGGCCGCGCCGGGGAACGGGAACGGGAAGAAGACGAACGGCGAGGCCGCGAAGACGCTGGAGGCCGCGTTCGCCCAGACGCTGAGCGAGCACCCGACGTCGATCGAGCCGTCGCGCGATCTCAAGGTGCTCGCGGAGGCCGCGCTCAAGGCGCGCGTCTACGCGCTCGTGAACGCCTACCGCGTGCGCGGCCACCTCTTCGCGCACGTCGACCCGCTCGGCCTGCCGCCCGCGACGCCGCCGGAGCTCGACCTCACGAACTTCGGGCTGCGCGTCGAGGACCTCGACCTTGCGTTCCCCACGACCGACCTCGCCGGCGTGCCGCCCGTCCTCACGCTGCGCGAGATCATCCGCCGGCTCGAGGAGACGTACTGCCGCTCGATCGGCGTCGAGTTCACGTTCATCGAGGAGCCCGAGGCGCGCCAGTGGCTCCAGCAGCAGATGGAGTCGACGCGCAACCGCCTGACGCTCGACCGTCAGAAGCAGCTGCGCATCCTGACGAAGCTCTCCGACGCCGAGATCTTCGAGCAGTTCATCCACAAGTCCTACGGGGCGGGGACGAAGCGCTTCTCGCTGGAGGGGGCCGAGAGCCTCATCCCGCTGCTCGACCTCATCATCGAGCGCGCCGGGGCGCACGAGGTCGACGAGATCGTGGTCGGCATGGCGCACCGCGGCCGGCTCAACGTCCTCGCGAACATCATGGACAAGAGCCTGCGCGAGATCTTCGCGGCCTTCGAGGACAAGGACGCGGAGCGCCACCTCGGCAGCGGCGACGTCAAGTACCACCTCGGCTACTCGACCGACCGGACGCTCGAGAACGGGCGCAACGTCCACCTCACGCTCACGTTCAACCCGAGCCACCTCGAGTTCGTGAACCCCGTCGTGCAGGGGCGCGTCCGCGCGAAGCAGGACCGGCGCCTCGCCGACGGGACGTCCGACGCGCGCCGCCGCGTGATGCCGCTGCTCATCCACGGCGACGCGGCGTTCATCGGGCAGGGCGTCGTCGCCGAGACGCTCAACATGATGAACCTGCCCGGCTACACGACCAGCGGCACGATCCACGTCATCGTGAACAACCAGGTCGGGTTCACGACCGACCCGATGGAGGGGCGCTCGACCCGCTACGCGTCCGACATCACGCGGATGCTCAAGGTCCCCGTCTTCCACGTGAACGGCGAGGACCCGGAGGCGGTCGCGCACGTCGCGCAGCTCGCGATCGACTACCGCACGCGCTTCGGCTCGGACGTGGTCATCGACATGTACTGCTACCGGAAATACGGCCACAACGAGGGCGACGAGCCGCGCTACACGCAGCCGCGGATGTACGCCGCGATCGACAAGAAGCCCACGGTCCGGCAGGTGTACGTCCGGCGCCTCATGGAGCTCGGCCAGGTCACCGAGGAGAAGGCCGAGGAGATCGTGGTGCGGCGCCGCGAGGCGCTCGCCGCCGCGCTCGACGAGGTGAAGCAGAAGGGCTTCGCGCCGGTGACCTACTCGATGGGCGGCGTGTGGTCGCACTACCGCGGCGGCCCCGAGCGCGCGACGCCGGACGTGCCGACGAACGTCCCGGCCGAGAAGCTCATCGCGCTGTCCCAGAAGCTCCTCGAGCTGCCCGAGGGCTTCAAGGCGCACCCGAGGGTGCTGCCGACGCTGCAGCAGCGGCATGAGCGGCTCGTCGCGGGCGAGGCGTTCGACTGGGGCACGGGCGAGATGCTCGCCTACGCGTCGCTGCTCGCGGAGAAGACGCCGGTGCGGCTCTCCGGGCAGGACGTGCAGCGCGGCACCTTCAGCCACCGCCACGCGGTGCTGCGCGACGTCGAGACGGGCGCGCGCTACGCGCCGGTGGCGCGCGTGGCCGAGGGGCCGGCGCGGTTCGAGGCGTACAACAGCCCGCTCAGCGAGGCGGGCGTGCTCGGCTTCGACTTCGGCTACAGCCTCGACTACCCGGACGGGCTCGTCATCTGGGAGGCGCAGTTCGGCGACTTCCTGAACGGCGCGCAGGTCATCGTCGATCAGTTCATCACGTCGAGCGAGGACAAGTGGCACCGGCTGAGCGGCATCGTGCTCTACCTGCCGCACGGCTACGAGGGCCAGGGGCCGGAGCACTCGAGCTGCCGCATCGAGCGCTGCCTGCAGAACAGCGCCGAGGACAACATCCAGGTGTGCAACCTGACGACGCCGGCGCAGCTCTTCCACGTGCTGCGCCGGCAGGTGCACCGGCCGTGGCGCAAGCCGCTCATCATCGCGACGCCGAAGAGCCTCCTGCGCGTCCCGACGACGTCGACGGGCCCGCACCGGCCCGTGTCGACGATCCAGGACCTCTCCGAGGGCAAGTTCCACCGCGTGCTGCCCGACACGAGCGGCGTCGATCCGGCCGACGTGAAGCGGATCCTGCTCTGCTCGGGCAAGGTCTATTACGACCTCGCGATGGCGCGGGAGGCGCGCGACCTCAAGGACGTGGCGATCCTGCGGCTGGAGCAGCTCTTCCCGCTGAACGAGGAGCTCGTGAACGCGCTCGCGCCCTACAAGGACGGCACGCCGCTCGTGTGGGTCCAGGAGGAGCCGCGCAACTACGGCGCCTGGTACTACATCCTCGCGTCGCTCCAGAGCCGTATCGGCGACCGGCTGCCGCTCTCGTGCGTGAGCCGCGCGCCGAGCGCGAGCCCGTCGACCGGCTCGCGGGCGAGCCACCTCCTCGAGCAGAAGATGCTGATGGACGAGGCGTTCGTGGGGGGCAGCCGGTGAGCGAGGATGCGGCGAGCCTGCAGGACAGGTATGCGCCGCAGAGCCGCTGCTTCGGGTGCGGGCCGGCGAACGACCGGGGGCTCCGGCTGAAGAGCCGCGTCGAGGGCGACGCGGTGGTCTGCGACTTCACGCCGGAGGCGCACCACGAGGCGTTCCCCGGGATGGTCAACGGCGGCATCCTCGGGGCGCTCCTCGACTGCCACTCGAACTGGACGGCGGCCTACCACCTCATGCGGGCGCGCGGGGCCGACGCCCCGCCGTGCACGGTGACGGCGGACTTCCACGTGAAGCTGAAGAAGCCGACGCCGCTCGGCCCGGTGCGCCTGCGGGCGCAGGTGGCCGAGGCCGAGGGCGATCGCGTCGTGGTCGAGGCGACCCTCGAGGCCGGGGGCCGGGTGACGGCGACGTGCCGCGGGACGTTCGTGGCCGTGAAGGAAGGCCACCCGGCCTACCACCGCTGGTAGACGCCGCCTGACGCGCGGCGCGGGCGGGCCGCCCGCGACCGGGAACGCGCTGCGCGCCGGCTCCGTGGCACACGCGATGCTCGCGCCCCGGCGCGCGGCGTTCCCGGCGTGGCTCGCGGATCGGATCCGCCGTCCTCGCGGCGCCGCGCAGCGAGGAGAATCCGCAATGAAGGCAAACACCGGGGTCGCGATCGCCGCGGGTGGGGTCGCCGTGCTCTGCGGGGGCGTCGCCTCCGCGCAGGACTTCGAGGGCGACGTCCCGCCGAGCTACCTGCGCTCTCCGCTGGGGGCGCCGGCCAATGCGCTCGAGGTCGGCCTCAACCTCGGGTACACGCAGGGGTTCGGGGACATCGGGAGCGAGCGGCGGCTGCGCGACGTGTCGGGGCCGGGGGCGGGCGTGGGCGTGAAGCTCGTCTACCGCGCGGTGCCGGGGGTCGGCCTCGGGCTGACGTCGAGCTACGAGCAGTACATGGCGCCCGGCGCGGAGCGGCGCGGGAGCGACGTGCGCGGCATGACGCTGGGCGCGGAGGCGAGCTTCCACCTGGCGCCGTTCGAGCGCGTGGATCCGGTGATCTCGCTGGGCAGCGGGTACCGGGCGCTGTGGACCGCCGCGGCGGCGCCGGGGGTGCGGGGCGACACGGTGACCCACGGGATCGAGCTCGGGCGCCTCCAGGCGGTGATCGACGTGCGCATGTCGGAGAGCGTCGCGCTGGGGCCGTCGGTCGGCGGCGGGCTCAACCTGTTCCTCTGGGAGAACACCGGGGGGTCGATGCGCGGCCGCGAGGTCCCGGGGAGGCGCCTGAACAGCTTCGTGTTCGCGGGGCTCGAGGGGCGCTTCGATCTGGGCGGGCAGCGGGTGCGGGAGGTGGTCCAGGTCGCGCGGGGGCGCTGAGCACGGCGCGGGTGCGCTGAGCGCGGTGCGGCGGCTCCGTCCGGCCGTCCTGCGATGGCTGCGCGCCACGCCCCCGTTTCAGGTTCCGCGGCGCGCGCGCTCGGCTACCCTACGCAGCCGGCGCGGACCGCCGCGCTCGCTCACCGATGCAGCTCTTCATCGCGCTTGCCCTGTTC
This sequence comes from Sorangium sp. So ce406, assembly GCF_051474675.1. Lineage (NCBI taxonomy): Bacteria > Pseudomonadati > Myxococcota > Polyangiales > Polyangiaceae > Sorangium > Sorangium sp. So ce406. Next base: position 8,223,191 of record NZ_CP150340.1, read on the forward strand.
GAGGGGTGTCCCTTCGACTTCCTGAACAGCCCGGCCGCGCTCCGCGGGGCGCTGGAGGCGGCCGTCGCCGCCGGGCCCTTCACGCTGCTCGAGATGGTGGTCGTCCCGTTCTCGCCCCAGGGCATCACCGCATGCGCCGTCGTCGGCGAGTCGCACGTGGCCCTGCACTCCTGGCCCGAGTCGGGCCGGCTCTTCGTCGACGTCGCCTCGTGCAGCACGCTGGAGAGCGTCCGCCGCGCCGTGGCCGCCATCGGCAGCACGCTGCCCGAGGGGCGCCTCGCCACCCTCGACGAGCGGATCATGGATCCCGGCGGGACACGGGCGCCCTGACGCGGCAGCGCGCCCCCTCCGAAGAGGGCGTCGCGCCTGGCGAGGAGGGCGTCGCGTGAGACGAGGAGGGTGCCGCGCGCGCCCTCCGAGGAGGGCGCTGCGTCAGGCGAGGGTCCGGGTCAGTGATGGCCGATCACGCGGCGGAGCGGCTTGTTGAACGCGAACATCGCGGCGCCGGCGCCGACGCCGAGCACGGTGAGCAGCAGGAAGAACATGTCCTTCGACCACCGCTCGTAGAAGATGCCGATGTAGCCGCTCAGCGTGTTGCCGAAGAAGCTCGAGACGAACCACATGCCCATCATCATCGATACGATCCGGACCGGAGAGACCTTGGTCACGAGCGACAGCCCGATGGGGGACAGGTAGAGCTCGCCGATCGTGAGGAGCAGCGTGCAGAAGATCGGCCAGAACAGGCTGCCCTTGCCGTCGCCGACGGCCTGCGCGCCGAGGATCATCACGATGAACGACAGCCCGAGGACGGTGCAGCCGATCGCCATCTTCGAGACGCTGGTCGGCTCCGTGCCCCGCTTCGCCTGCCAGCGCCAGAAGATGTCGAGGAGCGGGGCGAACAGGATGATGAAGAGCGGGTTCGCCGACTGGAACCATGTCGAGGGGATCTGGAAGCCGAGGACGTTGGGCCACACCGTCTTCTCGTCGGCCCAGCTCTGCATCGTGTTGCCCTGCTGCTCGTAGACCGCCCAGAAGACGACGTTGAGCGCGCAGAGAGCCACGAGCGCGCCGACCCGCTTCCACTCGTCGCTGGTGAGCGGCTGCTTCTGCTCGCCCGTCCCCTCCGACGCCTTGGTCAGGTTGTCCTTGGCCAGGTACTTCTGCCCGCTCAGGTAGACGACGAGCCCAAGGCACATCCCGACGCCGGCGGCGGCGAAGCCATAGTGCCAGCCGTAGACGGCGGCGAGCGTGCCGCACACGAAGTTGCAGATGAAGGCGCCGAGGTTGATGCCCATGTAGAAGATGGTGAAGGCGCCGTCGCGGCGCGGATCACCCTTCGGATACAGGCTGCCGACCTGGGTCGAGATGTTGGGCTTGAACGCGCCATTGCCGAGGATCAGCAGGAGCAGCGCGAGGAAGAACGAGTTCTCGAAGGCCATGACGAAGTGTCCGATGGCCATCAGGACGCCGCCGACCACCACCGTCTTGCGCTGGCCCAACACCCTGTCGGCGAGGATGCCGCCGAAGAACGGGGTGAGGTAAACGAGGCCCGTGTACAGCCCGTAGAGCATGGACGCCTGCTCGCCGGGCGCGCTCGGGAGAAAGCCCCTGATGAACTCCCAGCCGAGCACCGAGTCCGGGTTGCCAGGGATGAGATCGCACGGCTGCGCGTGCTGGCGGCACCCCTGGTATGCCTCTCTCGCCGCGACGAACAGGTAGTTCGCCATATACAGCTTGAGGAGGCCGCGCATGCCGTAATAGGAAAAGCGCTCCCACATCTCCGCGAAGAAGAGGATCACGAGCCCCGGCGGGTGCTTGAAGCGCCTCTCGAAAGCGGTGACGGGAAGGGCCGGCTCGGTTGCTTGCTCGCTCAATGCTACCTCTCCACGAGCTGGGACCACGCTGCGTGGTCGTCGGGCGATGCAGGGGATCGTGGGGCACGCTGCCCCTCGGCTGGCGGATGCTACGCGATCCGCGACGCCCACGTCACGCCCTTGTTGCGCACAGCGTCGACCCGGGCGAACAGGGTGTCCGCGTGGGCAGCCCCGCGCGCTGAGGCCGCAAGGGCGTCGTCCAGGCAAGCGGGTCGCCGCGCGGAACCGCGCGCGATCGCGCCGCAGCCCGGCGCGGCGGAGCGACGGCCTCGCCCGCGCGGCCATGCGGCACGGCGGCCGCCCGCCGCTGGACAGCGTCAGCCCGCGCTGGACGACGCCGGCCCGCGCTGGACAGCTTCCGCCTGCACCTCGACGGCGACAGCGCGCGGGTGGCTGCGCCGAGCGCGCGGCGGGTCGCCGGCTCCGCCCTGGCCGCGTGAGGCCCTCCTGCGCAGCACGGGAGATCGACCGTCGAGGGTTCCGGTGAGACACCGCCGGTCGCAGATGGTCTGTGATGCAACCGACCAAAACTCGCTTTGTCCTCGCGGACAGAGCACGTTCGATGTGTCTCCCGTGGACTCTGCTCCTCTCCGCCTGCGCCGGACTCGAGCCCTCTCCGCCCGCGGCGTGCGCTCCCGGCGAGGAGCTCTTTCGCGGGCGGTGCGTCCATCCCGCTGCCCGCTACGAGCCGGAGGAGCGCGTCGACCGCGACAACGTGGTCGCCTTCGGCGCGCCGCCCGCCCGGCTCGCGCTGCCGGAGCCGCCGCGCAGCGGCTTCCGGATCATCGCGCCGCCGCGCACCCTGGCGCCCGGCGAGGAGACGACCTTCTGCCTCTCATGGCCCTTCCCTGCCCTCGTGAACACGACCGTCCACGCGGCGCGCGTCTACACGACGGCCGGGCTGCACCACAGCAACGTGATCGCCAAGCCGGTCAATCCGGCGTTCGGGCCGAACCCCTATCCGGGCTGCCACCCGGGCGCCGACGACCCCTTTGGCGCGCTGCCCGACGTCATCCCGGACGTCCTGTTCGCGAGCTCCACCCAGGTCGTCGGCGAGGAGACGCTCGCGTTTCCGCCGGGGATGGGCTTCACCCTCGATACGTCCCGCGAGATCGCGACAAGCGTCCACCTGCTCAACCCGTCGGCCGAGCCCGCGGTCGTCGAGCTCGCCTATGATTTCTTCACCATGCCTCTCTCCGAGCGCGCCGAGGAGCTCGTGCCTTTCGTCATCAACGTGAACGATTTCCTCGTCCCGCCGCGCGCCACCCGCAGCGTGGGCGCCACGTGCTCGACGTTCGGCGGGAACATCGTGTCGCTCATGCCCCACACGCACCGCTATGCCGAGGCCTTCGACGTGGACGTCGTCCGCGAGGACGGCGGCGATGCGCGCATTTACGAGGGCGGCGCGTTCGATCTGGAGGGCGATATCGAGGTCTACCGGACGGCGGTCGCGCTCGAGGAGGGCGACTCGATCCGATATGCGTGCCGGTTCCGGAACACGTCGGAGCACGATCTCAGGTTCGGCCTCGGGGACAACGAGATGTGCACGCTGTTCGGGTACATGTATCCGCCGGAGAAGCAGCTCGCCGCCTTCGCGACGCGCGACGGCGAGCCGTGCATGTCGTTCGGCCTCGGCGCGTTCCGGTGAGGAGGAGCCCGTCGCTGCCGAGCGGCGGTTCATCGCCGCCGGCAGCGCCGCTCGGCCCGAGCACGCGTCGACCGATCCCGCGCCGGGCCGGCGGCGCGCCGCCGCGGGCCCCGGTCGCTCGCCACGGGACGCGCCCCCCGGTACATGGAGGCCGTGCGGACCTTCAACATCGCTGGCCCCTGCCGCCCGGACCGACATTACATGATCCCCGCCGGGCGGCGGTTGCCCGGATTCGGCCCGCTGGTCGACAAGCAGGCCTATTTCGTCGTCCACGCTCCGCGCCAGACGGGTAAGACGACCACGATGAAGGCGCTCGCCCGGCGCCTCACGGAGGAAGGGCGCCATGCGGCGCTGCACTTCTCCTGCGAGACGGCGCGCGCCTTCCCCGAGGACGTCGAGCAGGCGGTGAAGGGGATATGGCTGGCCATCGAGGGCGCCGCGCGCCTGGAGCTCCCACAGGCGCTCCGGCCGCCGGCGCCGGTCGAGGTGCCCGCGGCCGGATACCTCCAGACCCAGCTCACCCGCTGGGCAGAAGCGTGCCCTCGCCCGCTGGTGCTCGTGTTCGACGAGATCGACGCGCTGACGGGCAGCACGTTGCTCTCCGTCCTGAGCCAGCTCCGCGCCGGCTTCCCGGATCGCCCGGCCGCCTTTCCGTGGTCGCTCGTGCTCTGCGGGGCGCGCGACGTCCGCGACTACAAGGCAGCGAGCGGCGGCGGCCCGGTCCGGATGGGCTCGTCGAGCCCGTTCAACATCAAGGAAGAGTCGCTCCGCCTCGGCGACTTCACGGAAGCGGAGGTCCGCGACCTCTACGGGCAGCACACCGACGAGACAGGGCAGCCGTTCGCCGAGGAGGCGCTCGCGAAGGCGTTCGAGCTCACGCAGGGGCAGCCGTGGTTGACCAACGCGCTGGCGCGGGAGGTCGTGGAGAAGATCCAGGTCCCCGCGGACCAGCCCATCACGGCCGCGCACATCGAGGCCGCGAAGGAGCGCGTCATCCTGGCCCGCGCCACGCACCTCGACTCGCTGCTCGCGCGCCTCGCGGAAGGGCGCGTGCGCCGCATCATCGAGCCGGTGCTCGCCGGGGAGCTGACCGGAGGAAAGACGTTCGACGCGGACTTCGAGCACGCGATCGATCTTGGCCTGGTCGCCCCGGGTCTGCCCGTGCGCATCGCCAACCCGATCTACCGCGAGATCATCCTGCGCGTGCTCGCGAGCTCGGCCGAGGCGGCGATCGACGCCGAGCCGCACCGCTACAGGACGCCCGACGGGCGGCTCGACGTGGATCGGCTGCTCCACGACTTCGCCGAGTTCTGGCGGCAGCACGGCGAGATCGTCGTGGAGCGCGTGGACTACCAGGAAGCGGCGCCGCAGCTCGTCTTGATGGCGTTCTTGCACCGCGTCGTGAACGGCGGCGGCGGCCTCGAGCGCGAGGTCGGCGCGGGGCGCAAACGGATCGACGTGCTGGTGCGGTGGCCGTACGTGGACGCCGCCGGGCGACGCGCCGAGCAGCGCGTGGCGCTCGAGATCAAGGTCTGGCGCGACCGCGACAAGATGGGAGATCCGCTGGTCCAGGGGCTCGGTCAGCTCGACGAGTACCTGCGCCGGCTGGGGCTCGACGAGGGGGTGCTGGCGATCTTCGATTGCAGGAGCGCGGCGGCGCCCATCGAGGAGCGGACGCGGTTCGAGGAGGCGAGGACGCCTTCAGGACGACGGGGGACGGTGCTGCGGGCGTGACCACGCGGCCGGCTGCGGCAGCGCCGCCGCCCCTCATCGGGCAGTCCGCCATCCACCGTTCGATCGGGCACCCGTGGTACAGCGAGATGTCCAGTGCCCTGGAGCAGGCATATCTCGCCCGGAGAAGAGGTGCATTCCCCGAAGCGGCATTTCCGCCCCTGCCGGAGCGACCGCTACCGCCGGCCGCCCCGCCGCGCTACGGTGGCCCGCCGTGGACGCCCCTCGACCGTCCGGCACCCGCCGCGCGCTGCTCCTCGGCTTGCCCCTCGCCGCGCTCGCCGTGGCGGCCTTCCTCGTCATGAACCGCGGCGAGCGCCCCCCCGCGAAGGAGCGGCCGGCGAGCGCGGAGTCCAGCGAAGAGGACACGACGCAGCGGCGCGATGAGCCGCCCCCCGCGCCCCCGTCACCGCCGCCCGCCGCTGCCACCGTGGGCGCCGCGGCACGCGCGCCGGAAGCGGCCCCGGACAACGACCCGGAAGCCCGCGTCATCGAGCGAATGCGCGCCGCGCTGGCGACCGACCCCGAGGAGGTGCTCCGGCTCGACGACGCGGCGTCGCGCGACCTCGGAGACAGCCCGCGCGCCGCCGAGCGCGGCCAGCTCCGCGTGCGGGCGCTCGTGCGCCTGGACCGCATCGGCGAGGCCCGCAGCCTCGCCGAAGACCTCATCGAGCGCTATCCCGACGATCCCGCGGCGAAGAGTGCGGCGGCATACATGGGAATTCACCCGAGGCCGCGCGGTCCTTCCCGGTAAGGCGCGACCCCGGTGCGCCCTGCGACGAGAGCAGATGATCTCCTCACGGCCGCTGGCATCATGATCTTGTAACAACGCTAGAACGTGGCGCGGCGAGTCACTGAACCGATTAACAAATCCGGTTGGCTCACCGCACGTTTCTGGCGATAATGGCGGCATGCGCAACTGGCTTGTTCTTCTTGGGGTGCTCCAGCTCTCCGCGGCTGGATCCGGCTGTGTCAGCGATCTGGACGACGTCGACCTGGACGGCCTGGACGGCGCGGGCGGCGACACGGGAGGCAGCGGCACGGCGAGCAGCGGCGGGCCCGCGGGCACGGGCACCGGCGGGCCCACGGGCACCGGCGGCGGCGGCACGACGGGCAGCGGCGCGCCCGCGGGCACCGGCGGCGGGCCCACCGCGACGAGCTCCAGCGCCAGCGGGGGCGACAGCGGCGCCTGCGCCGGCGTGGAGGACACCTGTCCGTTCGAGGGCGGGGTCGAGATCGACTGCCGCCGGCGCTTCATGTACGGCGTGAACTACGCCTGGCGCGACTTCGGCGCGGACTTCGGTGGGCAGACCCGGTGGAGCCAGGCGGGCATCTCGGGAAAGAAGAACCAGGTGCTCGCCGACCTGCAGGACATGCGCGCCCACGGCGTCGACGTGGTCCGCTGGTGGATCTACCCGCGCTTCTACGGCGACCAGATCACCTTCGACGGGCAGGGCAACCCGACCGGGCTCGGGGGCACCTCGGTGCAGGACATCCAGGCGGCGCTCGAGCTCGCGGACCAGGCGGAGGTGAACGTGATGTTCACGCTGTTCTCCTTCGACGGGTTCTACAAGACGACGCACAACCCGCCGAGCGGCCTCTCGGTCTGGAGCATGGGGCCCATCGTCGCGGACGCGAGCCGTCGCGCCCGGCTCATCGAGAACGTCGTCAAGCCGATCGCGCAGACGGTCGCGTCGAGCCCGCACCGGCACCGCATGCTGGCCTGGGACGTCATCAACGAGCCCGAGTGGGCGATGACGGGGCCGAGCCTCTACGGCGGCGACCCGGCCTTCGAGGGCGACTCGAGCAAGTTCGATCTCGTGACGCACCAGCAGATGGAGGCGCTCGCCAAGGAGTCGGCCGCCGTGCTGCGGGGCGAGACGGGCGCGCCCGTGAGCGTCGGCAGCGCCGCGATCAAGTGGGGTCAGGCGTGGACCCACGCGGACGTCGACTTCTACCAGGTGCACATGTACGGGTGGGTCAACGAGTGGTACCCGTACAACAAGCCGCTCTCCGAGTACGGCCTCACGGACAAGCCCGTCGTGATGGGCGAGTTCCCCAGCAACATGGACGGGATGAACGTCACCTACGACAAGTTCGTGAGCGATCTTTACGAGCTCCGCTACGCGGGCGCGCTCTCGTGGTCCATCACCGACACGAACTTCCCCTGGTCGGCGGCGAAGAGCGCCGCGAAGGCGTTCGCCGATCAGCACCCCTGCGAGACGCGGTACTGAGCGCGGGGCGAGCGCCGCGGCCCGCGGCGCTGCACATCCCGACATCCGAGCTCGGCCGTCACGCCGGCGCGGCAAGCTCGTCCTGAACGGGAGACGCCGCGCTCGAGTGACAGCTTGCCCCAGCGTGTGGCGTGTTGGCGCATGACGTCGCTCGACCGGACGCTGCGATGTCGCCGCGCCGGATGTCGGCGCTCTTTCTCCTCCCATTCCCCTCCCCTTCCCCTTCCGGGCACGTCAGTTGCTGGGCAAGTGGACCCACCGCTCACGGAGGTGTGCCGCCTGTGTGAGCCGTCGAGGGTTGTGAACCAGCACCCAGACAGGAGAGCGCTATGGCAAGAGATCGCTACGATAACCGAGGCTTCCGTGACGAGGGGACGCGCGAGGACTGGCGTCACCGGGAGGAGCAGGGGCGCTTTCAGGGGAACCACGATCAGCGCGACTTCCGTGGCCACGAGGAGGGTGACGCGTTCGGACGAGGCTCCTACAGCCGGGGCAACTACGCGAACCAGAGCGGCGGCAGCCGGCAAGGCGAGCGGGGCCAGGAGCCGCAGTACGGACAGCAACAGTACGGACAGCGAGGTCGCGGCGAAGACAGGGGCCAGTGGCAGTCGGGCGGCCAGCACGGGCAGGACCACCGGGGCTACGGCACGAGCGGCCAGGCCCACCGCGGTCAAGGCGGCCGCGGCTACCGCGAGCACGAGGAGCACCGCGCATACGGGCAGGACAGCCCCTCGTGGGCGCAGAGCGGCGGGCGCGGCAATCATTTCGGCGGGCGGGGCGCGGAGGACGAGCGCCGGGGGTTCGGCTCGGCGCAGCGAGGGCGCGAGGAGAACCGCGGCTACTACGGCCGCGACGTGAACCGCGGGTTCACAGGGCCGGACGAGGGCCCGGGCCGCGGCGCCTACGGGCGCGACTACTATGGCCGCGAGGACGAGGGGCAGCACCGCGGCTTCCAGGACCGCCACGACTACCACGGCCCCGAGAACCAGAACCGCGTCTATGGTCGCCAGGACGAGTACCAGGGCCGCGGCCACGAGGGACAGAGTCGCGGCTACGGCCAGGGCCGCGGCGAGGGACAGCACCGCGGCTTCCAGGGGCGCGAGGACTACCAGGATCGCGAGAACCAGTACCGCGGCTACGGGCGCGAAGACGAGTATCAGGGCCGCGGCTACGGCCGTCAGGACGAGTATCAGGGCCGCGGCTACGGGCGCGAAGACGAGCATCAGGGCCGCGGCTACGGCCGCCTGGACGAGTATCAGGGCCGCGGCTACGGCCGCCAGGACGAGCATCAGGGACGCGGCTACGGCCGCCAGGACGAGCATCAGGGACGCGGCTACGGCCGCCAGGACGAGCATCAGGGACGCGGCTACGGCCGCCAGGACGAGTATCAGGGCCGCGGTCACGAGGGACAGAGCCACGGTTACGGGCGCGGTGAGGGGCAGAGCCGCGGCTATCGCGGCGGCGACGAGCACCAGAACCCCGGCCACTTCGGCCGAGGCGACGAGCGGGGCGGGTTCGGCGGCCGACACGATCGCGACGACGACCGCGAAGGCCACGGTCAAGGCCAGGAGCGCACCGGGCGCGGCGACCTGTACAACCGGCCCGAGCGCCGGCCCGGGTTCGGCCGCTTCATGGGCGACGAGCTGCCGCAGGGGTACTCGACCCGGATCCACGAGCGCGACGACGTGCGCGCCTCGCAGGGCCGCGAACACTCCCAGGCGGACGACAACGGCCGATCCGAGCACCGGAACCAGAACCGGACCTGGAACTGAGCCGCTCGGCGACGATCGAGCCGCCGCGAAGGACACGACCCCCTCCTGACCGCGCGCGGGGCAGCGGGCGCCGGACGCCGCCGCCCCGCGCGCCTCGATCGCGGCGCGCGCGGCGCGTCGGCGACACGCTGAATCGCCGGCTCCGAGAGCGACAATCCCCGGAAGGTGCTTTGGCAGCGTGACCGGACGCTCACGCCCGCGTCGCGGCGTCTTCCCCGGTTCGCAGGCGAAGATTGGTGTTGTGTGCGCCACGGACCTGCAGCATCCTCGCGCGCATGAAAACAGAGGCTTATTTCACCTTCCCGAGGCTCGCTTCCGTGCTCTTCATCGCCTCGTCGGCGCTGATGACCGGCTGCGGAGACGACGATCCGAACGGCACCACGGGCTCGGGCGGCGGCGCTTCGACGTCGACCAGCGCGTCGAGCACAGCGAGCGCCGGCGACGGCGGCGCGGGCCAGGGCGGCGCGGGCCAGGGCGGCGCGGGCGCGACGACGTCGAGCGCGAGCGGCACCGGCGGGGACAACTCGTCCGGTGACACGATCCGCTTCATCGGGCGCTTCGACACCTCGAAGCCTGAAGGCCCCCGCTTCTCCTGGGCTGGCAGCGCGATCGTCACGCGGTTCTCGGGGACATCGCTCAGCGTCCGCTTCAACGACGAGTCGACCCCGGATCAGTCCAACTTCTTCCAGGTGGTGGTGGACGGCGAGTCGAGGGGCGTCCTCAAGGTCAACAACCAGAAGGACCTCTACACGGTCGTGGATGGGCTGCCCGACGGCGATCACGACCTCCTGCTCCACCGCCGGACCGAGCCGCTGGTGGGCGTGACGCAGTTCGTCGAGTTCGTCCCGGCGCAGGGCGAGGCGCTCCTGCCGGTCCCGCCGGCGCCCGAGCGCCGGATCGAGGTGATCGGCGACTCGATCTCCGCCGGCTACGGCATCGACGGCGCGGACGAGACCTGCCCCTTCACGAGCGACACGGAGAACAACTACCTCGCCTACAGCGCGCTGACAGGCCGGCTGCTCGAGGCCGACACCGCGATCATCGCCTGGTCCGGAAGAGGCGTGGTCCGGAACTACGATGACGAGGCGGCCGACACCATGCCGGAGATCTACGGCCGGACGATCGCCGACGAGGCGCAGCCCGCCTGGGACTTCTCGTCCTGGGCGCCGCAGGTCGTGGTGATCAACCTGGGCACGAACGACTTCAGCATCAACGTCCCGGGCGACGCCCAGTTCCGTGAGCCGTTCACGAACGGCTATGCGGGCCTCGTCGAGACGGTCCGGGAGAACTACCCGGAGGCGTTCATCTTCTGCACCATCGGGCCCATGCTCAGCGACTCGTACCCGGAGGGCGCCGAGGCGCTCACCAGGGCGCGCGCCTACATCGGCAAGGTGGTGGAGGACCGGGCCGCCAGCGGCGACGATCGGGTGCGCGTCCTCGAGTTCCCCGCGCAGGACGGCGCCGCGAACGGGCTCGGCTGCGACTGGCACCCGAGCGCCAAGACGAACGAGCTGATGGCGACGCAGCTCTCCGCCGCGATCAAGGAAGAGCTCGGCTGGTAAGGCACGGCGACGGGCGCAGGGACATCGCTCCTGCCCTGCGCCGCGCGCCACCGCGCCGTAGCTCCTCCCCCTTTTCCATCGACGATTCCGTCAAAGAGCGCATCGCAGCGCTCCGCCGGAGAGCCGTCCGGCGACATCGGCGCTCGACACCGGAAGAACGGCCGGACGACGCGACGCCGCGGTGTCGCCCCGCACGGCGGCGCCGGGGCATCGTGCCACCGGCGTGTCTCGGCGGCTGTGGCATGCCGCTACATCCGACGCATGTCGGGTACAGCGCCGGTCCGCCGGAGCGCGAGCACCGATCAGTTCCCCTCGCCAAAGCGCTGTTCAGGGCGTCGATCCAGTCCTGGTACACGCGGTGCATCTCTTCACCTCAGAACACCGGACGGGCGGCGCTGCTGAAAGCGCGTGAGAGCGCGCCGCCGATCGAGGAGATCATCCATGCAGACCAAGCAAGACGGCTCTCAGCGGGCCATGAGCAGGAGCCACGGACAGGATTTCGTGGACGCAGCGCGCAAGAGCGCGTCTCGCGCGGATGACCGCAATGCGTTCATCCCCGACCCCGGGGACGGCCCGACGGAGGTCGTGGACGAGTTCGCCGAGCAGATCGCCGAGCAGTATCTCGCCTCGGCGACATCGGGCAAGGGCGACACCACGGAGGACTACGAGGACATGGTGGATCCCGAGGAGATCGGGGGCCCCTTCATCATCACGACGGCCGAGCAGGAGATGGGGTACAGCAGGGATTCGATGAACCCCGACGACGCGGAGGTCGAGCCGTTCCCCCTGGTCAACCGCTCGCCCCTCAGCTGAGCCGCGCGACCGAGCCCGTCCTCCCCGCCCCGCCCCGCGAGGTCGCAGCAGCGAGAGGCGCGCGAAAGAGCCCTCACGCGCACGCGCGCTTCGTGAACCGCACGCGCAGCCCCTCCGGCTGCATCGCGAACGCCATCCGCTCCTGCACCGGCGCCGTGTGATCCGCGAGGTGCACCGTGAAGCTCCGGAGCACCATCCCCACGGTCACGGCGCACTCCAGGAGCGCCATCGAGCGGCCCGGGCAGATGCGCGGCCCGCTGCCGAAGGCGAGCGCCATCCGCGGCTCGTGGGGCAGCGTCGCGGGCGCGCCCGCGAGCCAGCGCTCGGGGCGAAACGACTCCGGGTCGCCGAAATACTCGGGCTTCCGGCCGATCGCGCGGGTGAGCGCCACGACGCCGGCGCCGGCGGGCACCGCCACGTCGCCCACCGCGGTGTCGTGGTTCGCCTCGAGGTAGAGCAGCGGCGCCGCGGAGCGCAGGCGCAGCGTCTCCTGGGTCACGGCGCTCGTGTACTCGAGGCGCTTGCTCTGCTCGAGGGTGGGAATCAGGCCGCTGCCCAGGACGCGGTCCGCCTCCTCGCGGGCGCGCGCCTGCACGTCGGGGCGCGAGCCGAGGTAATAGAGGATCCAGGCGAGCGTGTTCGCCGTCGTGTCCTCGCCCGCGAGCAGCATCGTGAGCACGTTCGCGTAGACCTCGGCGTCCGAGAGGTGCGCCTTCGGGTTCTCGCCGTCGCGCGCCACGATCATGAGCTCCAGCAGCGTCTGCGGCCGCGCGGGCCGGCCCGCGCCGCCCTCGAGCTCGCGCCGCGCCGCGGCCACGATCTCGAGGATGAGCCGCTTGACCGCGACCAGCGCGCGGTCGTAGGCGCGGTCGGCGGGGAGGCCCAGGTAGCGCCAGTAGGGCAGCGGCGCGAGCATCCGCCGGTTCAGGCCGAGGAAGACGCGCTGGAGGTGCTCCTGGAGCGCGTCCGGCCCGCCGCCGAGCGTGTCGAGGTCGCGCCCGAAGGCGACCGAGGAGGTGACGTCGACCGAGTAGCGCATGAGATCGCCGAGGACGTCGCGCGCCGCCCCCTCGTCGGCCGCGCGCGACCACAGCGCGCGCAGCCTGCCCGTGATCTCGCGGATGCTCGGGAAGAAGCCCTCGACGTGCCGCGCGTGGAACGTCGGATTGATGAGCTGCCGCTGCTTGCGCCACGCCTCGCCGTCCGCCGAGAACAGCCCGACCATGTCCGCCTCGCGCGACACGTCCTCGATGGTGCGCATACGGCGGAACACGGCGGGGCGGCGCTGGAGCACGTCGCGCACGAGCTCGCCCTCGGCCACGACGAGGATCGGCTGGCGGCCCATCCGCACCACGAACATGTCCCCGAAGGTGCGCCACCACCGCTCGAACTGCAGGTGCCAGCGGTCGGGGTGGAGCTCGTGCAGATTGCCGATCAGCGGCAGCCCCCTGGGCCCCGGGAGGTCCGCGAGAGTCCGACGCGGACGCGCAGCCTCTGCGCCGCGTCGGGTGGAGTCGTCTGGAGCAGGGCAGATGGGTTTCATTCTCCCTTCATACAGAGCGGGCGCGCCTCGAGGCAAACCCCACACGCGGGCGCTGGCGTGGCGGGCGCGACGCGGGTAGAGACGGCCGGCATGACGGGGCCGCTGGAAAGAGAGCTGGCGAACTTGTCGGGCGAGGAGATGGTCGCGGCGCTCGGCCTCGGCGGCGCGCCGGCGTGGGTGCGCCGCGCCGGGCGCGCGGCCTTCGCGCTCCCCTCGATCCCGCTCGGGCGCGTGCTCGCGCGCTTCGATCGGCGCACCGGCGAGGCGGGGATCCACGTGGCGGCGCGGGAGGCGCTCTCCGGCTTCGGCGCGCGCTGGACGGCGGACGCCGCGCCCCCGCCGCGCGGAGCGCTCCTCGTCGTGTCGAACCACCCCGGCGCCTACGACGCGCTCGCGCTGATGGCGGCCCTCGGCCGGGACGATCTCCTGATCGTCGCGGCCGAGCGGCGGTTCCTGCGCGCGCTGCCCGAGGTGAGCCGGCGGCTGCTCTTCGTGCCGATCGACGGGGCGCTCGGCGCGCGCGAGCTCGCGGCGCGGACCGCCGGCGTGCGCCGCGCGCTGCGGCACCTGCGCGGCGGCGGCGCGCTGCTCCACTTCCCCGCGGGGCGCATCGAGGCGGATCCGGCGTTCGCGGGCGCGGGCGAGGCGCTGCTCGGGGCGTGGCACCCGAGCGCCGGGGCGCTGCTGCGCGCGGCGGCGGCGGCGGCGGGGCGGGTCGCGGTGGCGGTCGTCTCGGGGGTGCACTCGCCGCGGGCGAAGCGGCTGGCGGTCACGCGGTGGGCCGAGCGCCGGGGGATCACCACGCTGGCGCCGCTCCTGCAGATCGCGCTGCCGGGCTTCGACGACGTCGAGGTGCGGGTGCGGCTCGGCGAGGCGCGGGAAGCGGCGGTCCTCGCGGACGGGGGGGGCGACGATGCGGCGCTCACGCGGCGGCTCCACGACGAGGCGGCGGGGCTGCTCGCGGGTGGCAGGTAGCCGACGGCGGCGGCAGGAGGCGGATGCCGCCTGCGGAAAAGTTCAGCATGTGGTGGGGTGCACCACGGAGGAGCTGCCCATTCCGGTGAGCCGATCTGGATTGCCATGAATTGGCTGGATTCTCACTCATCCGGAACGTTGGCAGACTCGCGCCGTGGCGGGCGTGTCTCTCAACCGCTCAGGGCTCCAGCATTCCCACAGGCCAATTGATTTTGCCATGATCGAGCGTGTGAATCGGTCGATTTGAGGATTGACTTGTAGATCGGGCGCGCTGGATCCTCACGACTGAGGACACCCATGTACCGAATACCGCTCGCCGCCGCCTTGTTGTTCGCGCCGCTCGGGTGCGGCAGCGACTTCGAGCCGCCGCTGGTCGCCGGGAGAGCCGTGCTCACCCTGGGAGCGACGCAGTTCTTCCTCGACACGGGGAACAACGGGGAGACAGCGGTCGCTTTCGACGAGGACCACCAGCGGATCTGGTACACCGACTGCGGGATACAAGACGACGAGTTCGAAGTCATGATCTTCAACGACCCCATCCGGGAGAAGAAGGGGTTCTGGGGGATCATCCTCCGCGCCTCGCTCGACGCGAGCGAGGAGGCCTGGAACGTGTCCGTCCACCTCGGGGACGACGGGCTCAACGGCGTCTGCCAGCTCAACCACAAGACAACGCGCGAGAAGGACCCGTACGAAGCGGAGCTCTCCGTGGAGGCGTGCCTGCTGAAAGACCGGACGGTCGACGCGGACGGCTTGCAGGAGGCGCGGTTCGACGCGTTCGTCCGCGCCAAGCGGTGCGTCCTGCGCGCCTCGGCGGCCGCGGCGGAGTGATGCTCGGCGCCCCGGCGGCCGCGGTGGAGTGACGGCTCAGCGCCCCGGCGCCACCCGCGCGATCGCCGCGCGCACCGCGGCCGCGGCGCCGTCCCACGTGGGCAGCGCCGCGGACCGGACCACGGCCGCGCGGCTCATGCTCGAGCGCAGCGCCGCGTCGTCGAGGAAGCGGGACAGCGCCCGCGCGAGGCCCTCCGCGTCGTCCCAGAGCAGCGCCTCCGCGCCGTCCTGGACCACCTCCGCGATCGCGCCGGCGCGGGCGGCGAGCACCGGCACGCCGGCGCGGACCGCCTCGGTGAGCACCATGCCGTAGCCCTCGAGCCGCGACGGCAGGATCAGCGCGTCCGTCGCCGCGAGCTCGGCCGCGAGCGCGTCGTCGCCGAGCACGCCGGGGACCACCACGCGCGCCCGCAGGAACGCCGACGCCGCGATGGCGCGGCGCACCTGCTCGCCGTGGGCCGGGTCGCGCGCCGCGTCGCCGACGAGCGCGAGCGTCGCGCGCGGGCTCCCGACCCGCTCGAACGCCGCGAGCAGCTCCAGCAGCCCCTTGCGCGGGATGAAGCTCCCCACGAAGGTGATCCGCAGCGGCCCACTGGCGCGCGGGGCGCGGGGCAGCAACGGGAGCCGGTCCGCGCCGGGAGGCGCCACGTCGACCCGGTCGACCCCGTGCTCGCGCCGGAGCCGCGCCGCGGTCGTCGCGCTCGTCGCGAGGCGCGCGTCGGAGAGCCGGAGCACCGCCGCCTCCCGGAGCGCGAGCGCCGCGCGCCGCGGGCCGGGCGGCAGCTCCCACGCGCTCAGGTGGTGCACGAGCAGCGCGCGCGCGATGCGGCGCGGCAGCGCCGCGAACGCCGGCCCGAGCTCCCGGAAGCAGAGCTCGTCCCCCACCACCACGGCCGGGTCGATCCGGGCGAGGCGCCGCGCGAGCGCCAGCCCGGCCAGCGCGCGCGATCGTGGCGCAGGATCGAGCGACACGACCTCCACCACGTCGCCGCGCGCGCGCAGCCGCTCCACGACGAGCCGATCGTAGATGTACCCGCCCGTGGTCTGGTCGAGGGCGCCGTAGACGATCCAGGCGACGCGCATGCGTCAGCCCGCTACCACGGACCCCGCCCGGAGCCGCGCGCGCAGCCCGGCGCCGCGCCGGGGCGCCCGGTGAGCTCCGCGCTCATGGCTGCTCCCCCGCGCCGATCGCCGCGCTCCGCCCTGACGGCGCGGGGACGTGCGGGGCCGCGTCCTCTGCGCCGCGCGCATGCCGCGGCGCCCAGAGCGGGTAATCGATGCCCGCGAGGCGATTGATGAGGATGGCTTGCATCGTGAGCAGGGCGACGCCGCCGAGGAGCACCAGCATCATCGGCGGCCGGTCGAGGATGCCCAGCGAGACGATGAGCGTCGTTGCGCCCGCGGGCGGGTGGGGAGCTCGGGCGAGCACCATGAGGCCGGCCGTGAGCCCCAGCGAGAGCGCGGCGGCGAGGGCGCGCGGGAAGGTCACGCTGGCGGCGGTCGCCGGGCCCGCGTCCGTCAGCCCCGTGACGAGCAGGCTGAAGTAAGCGGCCGCGATTCCGATGCTGTGCCCGATGAGGGTGTTGCGCGGCGCGGCCGAGGCGGCCCTGGGCGTGTAGAAGAACAGGAAGGCGGTCGGCCCGAGCGACGGAAACACGAAGGGCGCCTTCGTCGCGGCGGCGAGGGCCGCCATCAGGCCGATGCTCACGAACCCGTTCACGAGGCTGAAGAGCGCGAGCACCCGCACCTGCGCATAGCGCTGGAGGAGCCGCGGCAGCCGCAGGCGCGAGAAGATCCCGCGAGCGACGTCCGACATCTCGCCGCCCAGCGGGTGCCGCGGCGAGATCGGACCGTAGCCGCGCCCGGCGCCCCACGCCTCTTCCGGCGCCCTGGCGTCGTCCGGCGCCGTGGCCTCCTTGGGCGCCGTGGAGGAAGCGTCCCTGTCTCCCATCATGCGCTGGAGACCCTGCTCTCGCTCGCCGCCGCGTCGTCCAGCGCTCCACGGCAGACAGCGCTCCAGCGCAGACGCGGCGCAGCCTCGCCGGTCGGCACGACAGGCGATCTCGCCGGGCTGATGGACATCACAGGTCCCGCTCGAAGCCCGCGTACGCCGTGGGCGACTCGCGGACGAGCACCCGCAGCGTCGCGCCGGGGACCGGCGCCTCGCCTTCGGGGAGCTTCGCGATGTCCGCGGCGAGCAGCCCGGCCACGTGCTCGGCCACGCGCTCGGTCGTCGAGGTGCGCCCCGGGAAGGCCGGGTGCTCGTCGAGGTTCTGGTAGTCGATCGTGTCCAGCGCCCGGCGCAGCGACGCGTGCAGCGCGCCGATGTCCATCACCACGTGGTGCGGCCCGAGCGCCCTGGCGCGGATCTCGACCTCGATGGAGTACGTTGCGCCGTGCATCCGGGTCGCCGGGCCGAAGAACGGATCGGAGAAGCTGTGCGCGATCATCACGTGATCGCTGACGCCGAGGAGGAACATGGCTTGTGCTTACCGCGTAGCCGATCGCGATCCGTACTGGAAGACCGTCTGCAGCCGCGCCCCCGGCTCGGCCGCGAGCGCGGCGTACACCGACGGCGCGGCGTCGAGCGGGACGGGCGGATCCAGCAGCGCGTCGAGCGCGGCGTCCTCCAGGAGGGCGCAGACCAGCGCGAAGCGCCGCGCGTGGTCCCAGCGGGGCGCGCGCTCCGGCGGGATGGTCGACACCTGGCTCGCGCGGAGGCGCAGCCGGCGGCGGTGGAACGCCGACCCGAGCGCGACCGGGCTCGTGCGCGCCCCGTAGAACGACGCCACCGTCACCGTCGCCTCGCGCCCCGCGTGCGCGATCGCGCGGTCGATCTCGCTCGGGTCGCCTGTCGCGGCGATCACGACGTCCGCGTCGCCCCGCGGCCGATCGTCTTCCGGCCGGATCGCCGCGGCCGCGCCCAGGGCGAGCCCGGCATGGCGCCGCCGCTCGCTCGGCTCGACCAGCCGGACCTCCGCGCCGGCGCGCCGCGCGAGCGCCGCGACGAGCAGCCCGACCACCCCGCCGCCGAGCACCACCACCGCGTCTCCGAGCCCGATCCCTGCGTCCCACACGCACGTGATCGCCGTCTCCAGGTTCGCGGCCAGCACCGCGCGCTCGCCCGGGATCGCGCGGGGCAGCACGCGCGCCGCGCCCGGGCCGAGCAGGTGCAGATCGCCGTGCGGCGCCAGCGCGAACACGCGGTCGCCGAGCGCGGGCGCCGCGCCCTCGCCGCGGGCGACGACCTCGCCCACCCACGCGTAGCCGTAGCGGCGCGGGTAGGTGGGCGCGCCTTCCGCGTCGAGCGACGGATCGAACGGCGTCGGCCCCTCGCCGCGATAGAGGAGGAGCTCCGTCCCCTGGCTCACGCCCGAGGCGAGCGCGCGCGCCACGACCTCGCCGGCCCCGGGCTCGCGCGGCGGCGCGCCGTGCCGCACCTCGACGAGGCCGGGTCCGACGAACCAGAGCTCGCGCGCGGGCGCCGCGCCGGCCTCGGGCGCCGCGCCGGCCTCGGGCGCCGCGCCGGCGTCAGTCGGGGTAGCCAATCTCACCTCGCAGCAGCACGTTGCCTCCCAGGAGCTCGACCGCCGGCTCTCGCAGGTCGATCGCCGACGCGAGCGGCGCCTCTCCCAGCGCGCCGACCGCGGGGATCGCCGTGTCGCCGAGCAGGCGCGGCGCGATCTCGACCTCTGCGCGGTCGGCGAGCCGCGCGCGCAGGAACGACGTGAGCACCATGCCGCCCCCCTCGACGAGCAGCCGCCGCACGCCGCGCGCGTGGAGCTCAGCGAGCGCGTGCGTCAGCGACACGCGCCCGCGGTCGTTCGCGGGCACGACGACGACCTCCGCCCCGCGCTCCTCGAGCCGCGCCCGCGCCGCGTCCGTCGCCCGCCCCGCGGCCCCGACGACGATCACGCGTCCGCCCGGCGGCTGCCCTGACGACGGCTGCCCCGAGGCCATCAGCAGCCGCGCCCCTTCCGGCACGCCGAGGGCGCTCGCCAGCACGACGCGCGCGGGCTGGGGCCCCGCGCACGCGCGCACGGTCAGGAGCGGGTCATCGATCACGACGGTGCGGACCCCGACGAGCACCGCGTCGTGCTCCGCGCGCGCCCGGTGGGCGTGCTCGATCCCCGCCGGCGTGCTGAGCCCCACGCGCTCGCCCGGCGTCGCGATGCGCCCGTCGAGCGTCTGGGCGAAGTGGAGCGTGACCAGCGGCCGCGGCGCGCTCATCCTGCGCTCGCGATCCCGCGCGCGACGCGGCGGATCGCGCGCGCGGCGTGGGCGAGGGGGGACTGCGTCGTCATCCCCCGCCGGCAACGGAGCCTCCGGGCCACGGCGCCACTCTAGATCAGAACGTCCGGATCGGGGAGCGCGCGCCGCTCCGCCCCAGCGCTCGCTTGCCGCGCCGCCCCGAGCGCTCTAATCGCGCCGCGATGCCCATCGACTGGCCTGCCCTCTCGGCGCGCTGCGACCGCGCCGGCATCCCCCTGCGCGGCGGGTTCCACCCTCGCGACGACGACGGCGTCCCCCCCGCAGGCGATCTCCCGGCGGGGACGCTCGTCCTGCTCGGCAACGCCGGCCCGTCGATGTGGCGCGCGTTCTCACGCGCCCGCGAGGACGCCCCCGATCTCGCGCTCGACGACTGGACCTTCGCGGTGGTCTCCGCGCTCGCGGCGGAGCTCGGCGCGGCCGCCCTGTTCCCCTTCACCGGCCCTCCCTACTGGCCGTTCCAGCGCTGGGCGCAGCGGGGCGAGGCGGTGTACCCCTCGCCGCTCGGCATCCTCATTCACCCGCGGTTCGGCCTCTGGCACGGCTACCGCGCCGCGCTGGCCTTCCCGGAGCGGCTGTCGCTCCCGCCGCGCGAGGATCTCCCGAGCCCCTGCGCGTCGTGCGCCGACAGGCCCTGTCTCCGCGCCTGCCCCGTGTCCGCCTTCTCCCCCGGCAACTACGATGTCGCCGCCTGCGTCGGTCACCTCGACGCGCAGGCCGGCGCGGCGTGCATGACCGGAGGATGCCTGTCGCGCCGCGCGTGCCCGGTCGGGCAGGAGCACATCTATCCCGAGGAGCAACGCCGCTTCCACATGCGCGCATTCCGATGCGCGCATCCCGCGCGCTAGAGCAGCGAACACGGAATTCCATCTGATTCCAGGTTGACGCCGTCTCCCGAACCAACCGCTGGACCGCGGGCAGGTGAGCAGCCGCGACAGCCATGAAAAGGGCGATCGCCGGCGTGGCGCCATGGCGCCGGCGCGGGTCCGGACGCACGTTGGTGCGCGGGGGAGGGAGCGTCCGCCGATGACCCGTGCTGCCCATTCCATGCTCGGAGCGCTCGTGTTCATCTCGTGCGCCACGGCCGAGCGCGCTCCGAGCGGTGAGCGCGCCGCCGATCAGCCTCCGGGAGGGGGGAAAACCATGCTGAACCTGACGTCGCCGGCTTTCGCGCAGCGCGGCGAGATCCCGATGGAGCACACCTGCGAGGGGGCCGATCGATCCCCGCCGCTCACCTGGTCCTCGCTGCCGCCGGGCACACGCAGCCTCGCGCTCATCGTGGACGACCCGGACGCGCCCGACCCGCGCGCCCCGAAGACCACGTGGGTGCACTGGGTGGTTTACAACCTCCCGACCACGGCGAACGACCTGCCCGCAGGCGCTGCGGACGGCGGCCTCCCCGAGGGCGCCCGCCAGGGCCTGAACGACTGGAAGCGCCCGACCTACGGTGGCCCTTGCCCGCCGGTCGGCAGACACCGCTATTTCCACAAGCTCTATGCCCTCGATACGGTCCTGCCCGACCTCGGCACACCGACGAAGGCCCAGCTCGAACAGGCGATGGCCGGCCACGTGGTCGCCCATGTCGAGCTCGTGGGCACGTACCAGAAGACGAAGCGGTAGCGGCGCCCGCCGCGGGCCACGACGGCGCGGCTCACCGCTTGTTGATGCGATATCCCGCGCGGGGGAAGTGCAGCGCGATCTCCCCCACCGCCGGATCCTGCCGCCGGACCGTGATCTCGGACGCCGAGATCCGCGCCACCACGCCGCGGATCTCGTCGGTCCCGTAATCGTCGGCTGCGATCGTCACCGCATCTCCCGGCCGGAGCTCCTCCCCTCTCGCGATCTCCCCGCCGGCGACGTCCGCCGGCTCGGACGCGCGGGCGATCTCGAGCGCCTCGGCCGGGGTCATCGGCCGGGCGTCGCCCGGGCCAAAGCCCTCGATGCGCGCGAACCACGCCGCGAGCGCCGGCCGCGCCTCGACCTCGGCGAACAGCCGGGCGCTGTGCTTCATGAACCAGACCGGGTGAAAGCACGCCGCGTCCGCGATCGAGAACGCGTCGCCCAGCAGGAACGGCCGGTCGCGGAGCTGGCCCTCCAGCCGATCGAGCGACAGCCGCGCCTGGCTCAGCGCGTGCGGCGCCGCACCGAAGATCGCCTCCTTGCTCAGCGCCGGCGACATCGCCGCGCGGTCCTCGAGGATGCCTGGCGGCAGGACAGCGAACAGCTCGACCACCATCGGCGGCGCGACCTGCGGCATGAACCGATGATCCGCCCAGTCCTCGATCATCGCGGCCAGCCCGCGCTGGCCCGCCGGGAAGCAGGCAGGCTCCGGCCGGAGCTCCTCCAGGCGCCGGGCGATACACGCCGTGTCACAATAGACGTCCGCGCCGATCTGCAGGACCGGGATCCGCCGGTATCCCCCGGTGAGCGGCGTCAGTTCGGGCTTCGGCGCCATCATCGGCTGCTCGACCGATCGCCACGCCATCTTCTTGTACGCGAGGATCCGGCGGACCTTCTCGGCGAAGAGCGACAACGGATAATGGTGAAGAATGATCTCGGCCATGAGCGATCTCCTCCGGGTGTGACCTTCCCCGGTCGACGGCCATTCTGGGGAGCGCGCCCCGCGCGTTCTTGGAGGATCTTGCGATCGCGCGCCAGAGCCCCTCACGCTCGCCCGGCGTCCGGACCGGGCGGCCGCCGGCGATCGCGCCGCCGCGTTCCCCCGCGCCGCGCCGCCCGCGAGCCGCTAGCCTACACCCCGGGGGGCAGCGCCGCGCGTCGCGGCGTCCTCGCGGAGCCCTCCTCAGCCGATCGACCGATTCGACCGATCCCCGCGCCCCGCGCGGGACAAGGAGGCACCGCCCATGCTCGCCGGCCGCATGATGGACTATCCGCTGACGATCACGCATTTCCTCGAGCGGGCGAGGACGTACCACCCCCGCAGCGCGATCGTCACGCAGAACCCGGACAGGACCTCTTCCCGCGCGACCTACGCCGATCTCCACCGCCGCGCCTCGAAGCTCGCGCACGCGCTGACGCGGCTCGGCGTCCGCGCGGGCGATCGCGTCGCCACGCTCTGCTGGAACCACGCCCGGCACCTGGAGCTCTACCTCGGCGTCCCGGCCATGGGCGCGGTCGTCCACACCCTCAACCTGCGCCTCCACCCGAGCGATCTCGGGTACATCGCCTCGCACGCCGAGGACAAGGTCCTCGTCGTCGACCGCTCGCTCCTCCCGCTCTACCGCAAGTTCGCGCCCCAGGCCCGCTGCATCCAGCGCGTCATCGTCGTCGGCGACGACGGCCCCGTGGAGGGCGACGGGCTCGACTACGAGGCGCTGCTCGCGCCCGAGCCCGATCACTTCGACTTCCCGCGGCTCGATGAGCGCGCCGCCGCCATGCTCTGTTACACCTCCGGCACGACGGGCAACCCGAAGGGCGTCCTCTACAGCCACCGCTCGATCGTCCTCCACACGCTCGTCTCGTGCATGCACGACGCGCTCGGCTTCCGCGACAGCGACGTGGTCCTGTCGGTGGTGCCGATGTTCCACGCGATGGCCTGGGGCCTGCCGTACTCGGCGGTCGCGACAGGCGCCAGGATCGTCCTGCCCGGCCCGCACCTCGACCCCGCGTCGCTGCTCGACCTCATGGCCCGCGAGCGCGTCACGTTCGCCGCCGGCGTCCCCACCATCTGGCTCGGCATCCTCGCGCTCCTCGACGAGCACCCGAAGCGCTGGGATCTCTCGTCGATGCGCGCGATGGTGATCGGCGGCTCGGCGGCGCCCCCCGCGCTCATCGACGGCTTCCTCGCGCGCCACGGGCTCGTGGTCACGCACGCCTGGGGGATGACCGAGACCAACCCGCTCGGCACCATCGCGCACCTCCGCAGCGGCCTCGACCTGGACGCCGCCGCGGCGCTCGACACGCGCGCCTCCCAGGGCTTTCCGGTCCCGTTCATCGACCAGCGCCACGTCGGCGCGGACGACCAGCCGCTGCCCTGGGACGGCCGGAGCATGGGCGAGCTCGAGGTGCGCGGCCCCTGGGTCGCCTCGTCGTACTTCGGCGACGAGGGCGAGGACCGCTTCACGAAGGACGGCTGGTTCAAGACCGGCGACGTCGTGACGATCGACGGCGACGGATACATGCGCATCACGGATCGCGCGAAGGACGTGATCAAGTCGGGCGGCGAGTGGATCAGCTCGGTCGCGCTCGAGAACGCGCTCATGAGCCACCCCGCCGTCCTCGAGGCCGCGGTGTTCGCCGCGCGCCACCCGGTCTGGGGCGAGCGCCCGCTCGCGGCCGTGGTGCTGCGGCCGGGCCAGGCCGCCTCGAAGGACGAGCTCCGCGCCCACCTCGAGCCCCGCTTCGCGCGGTTCTGGCTCCCGGACGAGGTCCTCTTCGTCGAGCGCATCCCGCGCACCTCGACCGGCAAGTTCCTGAAGTCGCAGCTGCGCGACGAGTTCGGCGATCTGCTCACGAAGCGGCCCCCCGGCTGACGCGCCCGCGCGAAATCGCCCGGCGGTCCCGGCGGCGCCTGGTCTAGGCTGCCCCCATGGCCGAAGGGGATCCCGAGGACTTCGCCGCCGCGCTCAACGCGGCGGGCATCGACGGCTGGATGAACGCAATGGGCCTGCGGCTGATCCGCGCCACGCGCGACGAGGTCGAGGCCGAGCTCGACATCGGCCCGCAGCACCTGCAGGCCTACGGCATCGTGCACGGCGGCGTGCACGCGGGGATCGTCGAGACGCTGGCGTCGATCGGCGCGGCGCTCAACGCCCTTCCGGACGGCCGCACGGTCGTCGGGCTCGAGAACCACACGAGCTTCCTGCGCGCGGTCCGGTCGGGGCGGCTCCGCGCCGTCGCGCGGCCGATCGACCGCGGGCGCCGCACGCAGGTCTGGGAGGGCTCGGTCCACGACGAGCGGGGCCGGCTCTGCGCCTCGGGGCGCGTGCGCCTCCTCGTGCTGGAGCCGGACGCGGTGCTCGCGGGGCAGCGCGCCGGCACGCCGGGTTGAACCCCCCCGAGCGTCGGAGTACCCGATCGCCTGCGTGTCTGACCCGCTGACCGACGGAGCGCCAAGCCGCCTGACCACCGCCGCCCTCGCGAGGAGCCCCCGTTGCGCGACGTAGCCGCCGCCCTCCGGATGATCGACCGCATCCCCCGGCTCGGCTGGGTCGCCGGGCCCTCCCCGGTCGCGGCGCTGCCGCGGCTCGCCGCCGCCCTCGGCCTCGATTTCCTGGGGATCAAGCGCGACGACCTGTGCGAGCCCGTCCACGGCGGGATGAAGATGCGCAAGCTCGAGTACCTGCTCGCCGCGCCGCCGCTGTCGACGGCGGCGGCGTGGTCGGCGGCGGGCGGCATCGGCTCGGGCAACGTGGCGGCGCTCGTCGTCGCGGCGGAGCGCCTCGGCCGGCGCGTGCACGCGCACCTGTTCTGGACCGACCTCTCCCGCGCGGTGATCGACAACCTCGCGCTCACGGCCTCGGGGCCGACCTCGATCCGCTTCTATCCGTCGCGCCTCGAGCTCGCGCTCGCGCGCCCGTCGCTCTTCCTGCCGCTCCGCGCGCGGGACGGCGAGGGCGCGGCGATCGTGCCGCTCGGCGCCACGTCCGCGCTCGGCATGGTGGGGGCCGCGCGCGCGGCGCTCGAGCTGTGCGCGCAGGTCCGCGCCGGCGAGCTCCCCGAGCCCGCGCGCGTCTACGTCGCGCTCGGCTCCGGCGGCACCGCCGCCGGCCTCGCCGTCGGCCTTTCGCTCGGCGGCCTGCGCTCGCGCGTCGTCGCCGTCGCGGTCGTCGAGCGCCTCCTCGCCTCGCGCTTCCGCCTGCGCGCCCTCACGGCCGAGCTCCGCGCGTTCCTCGCTGCGCGCGCGGGGATCGCGCCCGTGCCCCCCGCAGCCCCGATCGACCTCGTCCACGGCCACCTCGGCCGCGGCTACGGCTCGCCCACGTCCGCGTCGCTCGCCGCCTGCGAGGCGCTCGCGGCCGAGGGCATCTCGCTGGAGCCGGTCTACACCGGCAAGGCCATGGCCGCGCTCCTGGCCGACGCGCGGGCGCGCCGGCTCGGCCCGGTGCTGTTCTGGCACACGGCGCGGCGCGACCCCTTGCCCAGGCCTGACGGCTTCTGCGAGCGCCTCCCGCCCGAGCTGGCGCGGCGCCTCGACGCCCACTGCGGCGGCGGCTCTCGATAAGGAACCTACATATCGCCGCATTGCGGCGTCCTGCCGCCGTCGCACGGAGATGAATTTGTACGTCGCCTCGACATCGCGACGCGGTAAGATCGCTTTCTCTCTTGCGCCCTCGGCGGCTGTTTGCTTTGGCTGCCGTGGCGCCTGTCCACGCACCACGCGCGACGCGCTTAACAAGGAGACTTCGCATGCTTCGGCTGCAATCGAACTGGTACGCTCCGCTCGCACTCCTGCTGGCATTGACCGGCGTCGCCTGCGGCGGCGGCGACAACGCGTCGAGCGGATCCGGGGACACCGGCGCCGGCGCCGGGAACGGGTCGGGCGCGGGCGGCGACGACTTCGGGAGCGGCGTGGCGGCGGGGCCGGGCGCGGGCAACGGCAGCAGCGGCAGCGGCAGCGGGTGCGACGCGAAGCTCACGGGCATCGTGCGCGACTTCCGCGCCTACGAGCGCGGGGACGGGCACCCCGACTTCGAGACGTTCCAGGGCCGCGGCCTGAAGGGGATCGTCGCGCGCGAGCTGGGCCCGGATCAGAAGCCCGTCTATGCGCACCAGGGGGCCACCGAGCACACCACCGGGCCGGAAGAGTTCAATCAGTGGTACCGCGACGTCCAGGGGGTGAACATGCCGATCGAGTTCACCATCACGCCCGTGGTCGGCGCGGACGGCATCGCCACCTACGACAACCGGGCGTTCTTCCCCATCGACGGGGGGGGTTTCGGGAACGAGGGCAGGGAGCACAACTTCCACTTCACGTTCGAGCTCCACATGAAGTTCGTCTACAAGGGCGGCGAGGTCTTCTCGTTCACCGGCGACGACGACCTCTGGGTGTTCATCAACAACCGTCTCGCCATCGATCTCGGCGGCCTCCACGGCCCCCTGTCCGACGAGCTCGATCTCGATCGGATGGCCGAGGAGCTCGGGATCGTGCCCGGCCAGGAGTATCCGCTCGACTTCTTCCACGCCGAGCGGCACACGACCGAATCGAACTTCGTGATCCAGTCGACGCTCGCGTTCACGAACTGCGAGCCCATCTTCGTCGACTGAGCGGCGGGGCGCACAGAAGAGAAGAATTTGAACCACAGAGGCACAGAGGGCACAGAGAAGAGAGAAGAGAATAATCATCTATCTCTCTTCTGTTCCTCTGTGGTTCAAATCTCTCTTCTCTTCCCTCTGTGCCCTCTGTGCCTCTGTGGTTCAAATCTCTCTTCTCTTCCCTCTGTGGTTCCCCCTCTCATGAAACCAGGGGCCGCGCGCCGAGGCGGCATCAGAGCGAGAAGGACCCGCTCACGAACGTCGAATCGGCGAGCCGGTACGGCACCCCCATGATGTCCCTCGGCCGGGGCGCGCGAACGAGGTCGCGCGGGAGCTCGTAGGTCTGGTCCATCAGCCGGATCTCGATCGGGCCGGAGTCCTCGACCTCCAGCGACCACTCGATGCCCCCCGACGGTAATCCCATGTAGGTGAACCCCCACCGGACATCGCGCTTCACCTGCGCCCCGCGGGCCGGCTCCTCCACGCGCTGGCCGTCCACCTCCGCGCGGAGCACCGGGGTCGGGGACACCACCTCGGCGAGCAGCCACGGGGCGCCGCGGGGCGACGCGATGCGGAGCCGGAGCGACCGCACGCCGCCGCGCGTGACGTCGCCGAGCACCGCGAGCGACGGCGGCGGCAGCGCGGCGACAGGCGCCTCGCTCTGCCGGGTCAGGCGCACGAACGGCACCGTGAATGAGGGCGCCTGCGCGCGATCGTCCGGGAAGTACGCGGCCGTCCACGGGTGGAGGTCCCGGTCGGCCGAGAGCCAGTGGGCCTCCCCGGCCATCGCGTCGAGCGCGTAGGCGAGGCTCGCCGGCCGCGGCCGCGCCTCGCTGAAGCCGCCGGTCGCGCAGGCGACGACGAGCGCCAGGGCGCCCGGCAGCGCGAAGGCGAGCGCGAGCCGCCGCGAGCGGCCGCCGCCGAGGAGCTCGGCGTGCGGCAGGAAGAGCCCGAAGACGAGCGCGACAGCGAGGGCCGGCGCCGCCGCCATCGGCAGGCCCAGCGCGACGAAGAGCAGGTACGGACCGGGCACGGCCAGCGCGACCGCCGGCGCCGCGGCGGCGACGAGGAGCGCGGCGTCGATCCATGTCGGAGGCCACGCGGGCGGCGCGTCGCCGCGCCGGATCGTCACGGCCGCGACGCCGAGCAGGGCGAACGCGAGCGGCCAGGCGAAGTAGAAGCTCGCGCCCGGCATCGAGAGGCTCGACGCGACGAGCAGCACGAGCCACAGCAGCAGCGCGCCCAGGGCGGCGTCGCAGGCCCCGAGACGTGCCCGGACGAGCCGGTAGCCCGCCGCGGACGCCGCGAGCGCGAGGAGCGTGAGCGAAAGCCGGTACGCGGGCGCGTTGTACGGCTCGAACGGCATCACCCGCAGCACCGGGTGGACGCGCCGCAGGGCCCACGCAAGCCCGCCCACCGCGGCGGCGACGCCGAGGAGCAGCGCCAGAAAGGCGAGCGATCCCGCGAACATACGGCGCAGCGACGCGACCCCCCGCCGCCGCGCCAGCGCCGCCACGCCCGCGAACAGGCAGCCGACCAGCGCGGCGATCCACGGCACCCAGCCGATCGGGTGCGCGAGGAGGTGGGCGCCCCAGGTGTTGAAGTACACGGCGTCCTCGCGGTCCCGGCGCCCGAGGTCGAGCGCGCCGAAGCGCCGCGCGAGCGACAGCGCCTGATCCCCGGCGTGCTGCACGCTCCGGAGGTCGAGGTTGCTCAGGGTGTCGGACGGCGCGTGGTAGTGCGCGGCCGCGTCGCTGAAGGCGAAGTTCAGCCCGGGGATCCCGGCCCGCTTGAACACGCTGAGGTCGGTGCTGTGGCCCATGCGCCGCGCGACCTCGGGGAACAGCGACGAGGCCACCGGGTAGGGCGCGACGCGGGCGAGCTCGCGCACGGGCCAGGCGTCCCCGGGCCCGGTGTCGAACATCGCGACCACGCCGCCGGCCCCGCGGGCGTCGAAGTTGAGCGCGATCCGCACCTCGCCGCGCAGCGGGTGCTCGGCCATGAACGCCCTGCCGCCGAGGATGCCGCCCTCCTCGGCGTCGGTGAACAGGAGCAGCACGTCGTTGCGGAGCGGCGCGCCGCTCCGCAGCGCCCGCAGCGTCTCCAGCAGCGCCACTACCCCGCTGCCGTCGTCGGCGGCCCCGGGGCTGCCGGGCACCGAGTCGTAGTGCGCGACGAGCGCGACCGCCCCGGTGCTGTCCGCGCCCGGCAGCCGCGCCACGACGTTCTCCACGCGCGCGGCGTCGTACGGCAGGCCCCACTGCCGGCTCAGCACCGAGGCGCGCTGGACCTCGGCCTGCACGCCGAGCTCCGCGAGCCGCGCGAGCAGGTACTCGCGCGCCCGCCGGTGGGCCGCGGTGCCGGTCGGGCGCGGCTCCGCGGCGATGCGCGCGAGGTGCTCCCGGGCCCGCTCCGCCGAGAACGCCTCGGGCGGCGCGCTGGCCGGCACGACGTCCGGAGGACGGCCGAGCTGCGCGATCCGGAGCGCGACAAGCGCGAGGAGCGCGAGCGCCAGGGCGAGCCCAGGCAACCACCGCGGGACCGAGGGCCCGTTGTCGTTCATGGATGGCCCTCCGTCTCCGCGTCCCTGTACAGGAAGTAGTCGCGCAGCGTCCGGCCCTCCATCTCGTCGAAGCGCGCGTCGAGCGTCTCGAGATCGCTCATGCGGTCGAGGCGGAAGCCGCGGAACGCGCCGCGCAGCTCGCACCAGGCGGCGAGCGACCAGCCGGTGCCCATGAAGAAGAGCCCCAGCGGGAGCGCCGTCCGCGTCGAGCGGGCGCCGTCGGCGCGCGCGTAGCCGAAGCGGATCTTGCGGCGCTCGCTCACCGCGGCGCGCAGCTCGGCGAGGTGCGCGGTGGCGCTCTCGGGGATGTGGAAGCTCGGCGCGAACAGCGCGCTCGCGGCGACCCTCGGCCGGAGGCGGTCGGGCAGCGCCGCCTCGATCCGCGCGAGCGCGCGCCCGGCGGCGCGCACGAGCGCCGGATCGGACCAGCTCCCCACCATGCGCGCGCCGAGCACGAGCGCCTCGATCTCGTCCTCCTGGAACATGAGCGGCGGCAGATCGAAGCCGCGGGGCAGCGCGTAGCCGACGCCGGCCTCGCCCTCGATCGGCACGCCCGACGCGATGAGATCGCGGATGTCGCGGTAGATGGTCCGCTCCGAGACCTCGAGCTCCTCCGAGAGGCGCGCGGCCGTCGTGACCCGGCGCCGGCGCAGGAGCTGCACGATCTGGAACAGCCGGTCGGCTCTCCGCATGGCGGCGCGTCCCCGTCCTCCGGCGCCGGCGCGCCCCGTCAGGCCGCGGGCGCGCCGTCCTCGGGCCTGCGCGCGAGGCGCGCGGACGCGCGGCGGTAGATCTCCGTGAGCGGCGCGCGGTGCGCGGCGAGGAGGACCACCACGCCGGCCAGCCACAGGAGCGCGAGCGGCACGAGCGCCGAGGCCGTCGTGTAGACGAGCACGGGGCGGAACGCGCGCTCCTCCGTGACGAGCTCCCGGCTCACGTGGAGGTTCCTCGCGTAGCTCGGGAGCGCCAGCGCGACCGGCGTCACCCCCTCCAGCACGGCGCCCCCGGGCGCGAGGGAGGCGCCGCCGCCCTTCGACTGGTCGTCGTCCTTGGCCCTGCGCACCGAGGCAGCCGACGGCGCGGCCGTCTCGTACGCGGAGTCCCACCGCTCGCCCTGGTAGCGCCCCGCCGAGATCGCGAAGAGCCCGATCAGCAGCGCCAGGCCGCCCGCGACGAGCAGCACCACCATCGCGGCCGCGCGGCTCGCGCCCCGGAACAGCCGCCCCGCGAGCCACGCCGCCGCGCCGGTCGCGATCCCGACCAGGAGCGCCACGAACGTCGCCGGCGCCACGAACCACAGGCCCGCCATGACCAGCCCGCCCAGCACGCGCAGCGCGCGGACGCGCCCGCGGCCCGCCGCCGGGCCGGGGCGGACCGCGATCCACGCCGCCGCGAAGCCGAACGCCACGGCGAGGGCGTCGCCCGCGTCCGCGAACCACACCGGCCGGTCGCCGCCGAGCAGCGCGACCGGCAGCACGCTCTCGGGCAGGCCGACCGTGAGCGCCATCCGGCTCGCCGTGAGCGGGTAGCTCGGCATCGGCAGCGCCATGGTTCCGCCGATCGAGCGCACCGCCGCCTGCGCCAGCGACTGCACCTGGATCGTGTGGCTCCCCGTCTGCAGCGGGACGAGGACCTCCTCCGCGGCCGCGCCCTGGTGCATGATCCGCTGCGCCTTGCCGTCGGTGGCCAGGTAGATCGGCCGCCCGCCGGGCGCGTACGTCAGGTAGTCGATGCCGTTGTTCTCGTAGCTCAGCGCGTCGTCGGCCACGAGGTCCCCGCGCTCGGTCAGGACCAGGGTGCGGCGGTGCTCGCGCACCACCGCGGCGAGCACCTCGACCCCCGCGAGCGGCTCGACCTTGACCTCGACGCTCTGCCCCCGCTGCACGAGCAAGAGCCGCGACGTCGCCTGGGTCCGCGGGATCGGCGACTCGGCCGCGTCGACCTGGCGCCCTCCGTTCACGGTGAGCCGGTGCTCCGCGTCGGACTCGAACAGCCACCACTCGTAGGCCGAGCGCGGGTCGGGCGAGAAGGCGCCGACCTTCGGGAGCGTGCCCGAGATCGTCATCTCCGCGGCGCGGCCCGAGGTCGGCAGCACGAGCTCCGCGCCCTCGACCCGGAAGCCGCTCGCGCCCGAGACGTCGAGCACCTTCTCCCCGAACGCGAGCGGCAGGCGCACCACGCCGAGGTCGGTGCCCGACCGCATCACGAGCCGGTACTCGAAGCCGATCTCGCGCCCCACCCGCACCGCGCGCGAGAGCTGGAAGACCGTGGGGCCCGCGCTCTGCGCCGCCTCGCCGCCCTCGGTGCTGAAGTGGAGCGCCGCCCCCGAGAGCCCCGAGAGCCGCGCGCCCTCCGCGACAGAGCCGCCGGTCACGTCGGCCTCGAACGTGTTGAGCGGGCCGGCCACGAGGAGCGTGAGGTCGCCCCCGAGCGACAGCGTGCCCCGGAGCACGAAGCGGCGCGCGGCCGTCCACAGATAGTAATGGCTCCCCTCGAAGCTGATCGGCGCGGCCTCGCGGCGCGACGCGGGCCTCCCGTCGTCGAGCACGGCCTCGATGCGGACGTGCTCCGGCGGCCCGAAGAGCGGCACGGCCACGGGGCCGTCCGCGAGCACGCCGCCCGAGAGCTCGAACTGGAGCGGCCCCTCGCCCACCACGCCGGTGATGCGCAGCCGGTCGAGCGCGTAACACCGCTCGGCGCACTCCCCCGCGGCGCCTCGCTGCTCGACCCAGCGCGAGAGCATCTCGAGTTGACCGGCCCACGAGTCCGGCGGCAACGCAGCCCCGCGGGCCGGCGCCGCGGCGCCCGCCTTCGCCGCGGGCGCCGCGGGCGCCGCGCCCGCCGCGGGCGTCCCCGTGGGCTCGACCGCCGCCTGCGCCAGCGCCAGCGAGGGGACGACGAGCAGCAGCAGCACGACGAGAAGCCGAGAGAGCCTTGAACGCGCGGCCTGGTTCCAGCGCGCTAGCGACATAGGGAAACTCCCTTCTTTGACCTGCCGAGCGAACGCGATGGCCGCCGCAGCGTCCTCATCAGACTACCGAGTGAAAAACGACTGCAACAAAATCGACAGCGACCTTGACAGCTAACGCGACGCGTCGCAGTGTCGGGACGACGCGTTTGTGCCCTCCGACGAAGCCGCGAATCCGGCTCCGTTCACTGGCATGGTCGCTCACAGGGCCCGGGGGCTCCAGGTTCACATCGCGTCTCGCGGATTCGCGGGGGCGGGCGACGCCTGAGGCGCTGGGGCCCATCGCTCGATTCATCATCTCTGTACGCCCGCGTGCATCGCGGGGGGACATAACGAAGTGGGAGGCAGATCATGAGTGAGACGCAGAGCATCAGCGAGCCGAAGGCCGAGAACAGCGTGAACGGGACCGCCGCGCACGCGGGGCAGGCGGATGTGAGCGCCTCGACGCCGGCGGCCAAGCCGCCCTTCGTCGAGACGCTGCGCGAGCTGGGCACCTCCTGGGCCGAGGTGGCCATCGGGTATGGGCGCATCGCGCTCGAGAACGCCGCGCGCGTGCTCGAGCGGACGGCCGGGAAGCTCGGTGAGCTTCAAGGGAAGCTCAAGAAGGGCGACGTCGCCGCCGCCGAAGGCGCCCGCTGAATCCTCGCTCCGGCGCGCCGCCGGGGGGCGCTCATCAGGGCGCTTCCGGCGGCGCGGGGACGGGCGCGCCGCCGATGTCCAGCGCAACAGCGTAGATCGAGCCGGCCGCGCCGCCCACGTAAAGGGTCTTCCCATTGAAGCCGGGGCCCGATCCGAACTGAGCATTGGCGACCGAGGTGGGGAAGCTCGCCAGGAGCTCCGGCTCTCCAAGGGCCGCGCCGGTCGCGTCGAGCCGCACGCGGTAGAGCTCCTTGTCCTTGTTATCGATCGTGTACAGGTGACCGCACGTGTCGAGGACGAGCCCGTCGAGCACGGCCGAGGCCACCGTGGTCACGAGCGCCGGGCGCGCGGGCTCATCGTCGCGCGCGGCGAGGTCGATCCTGCGGATCTCGCCGGCGGAGGCGTTCGTGTAGAAGACGACCCTGCGCGCCGGGTCGAAGACGATGCCGTTCGGCTGGCTCACCTCGGGCTCGCCGCCCGCGATCTCGTCGACGGTCGCGTCCGGGTTGAGGCGAATCACCCGGTTGCCGGCCGTCTCCGTCGCCCAGACGTTGCCGTCCGCGTCCGCGGACAGGCCGTTCGGCGTCGACAGGCCCTCCACGAAGTCGCTGACCGCGCCGATCGTCGAGATCTCGACGACGGCCCCGGCCTCCGGCAGCGCGGCCACGAGGGTCCCGTCGGGCCGGTACCTCAGCCCGAGCACGGCGCCCGGCAGCGACGCGAAGTTCGATGTCTGCCCGGTGGCGTCATAGCGAATGAGGTTCGGCCCCTGCTTGGCGACGATGTGGCCCTGGCCGTTGAACGCGAAGTCCTCGCTGCCGCTGAACACGTCCGTGATCCGCTTCGGCTCGATCGGCCCGGGCGCGAGCTCCGCGCACGGGCCCGTCGGGCCCGCGCCGGCTCCCCCGCCGCCCGCGCTCGACGCCGTCGTCGCGCCCTCCCCGCCGGCGCCCCCGCCGCCAGCGCTCGAGGCGGTCGTCGTCGCGCCGGCCCCGCCGTCGCCGCCCGACGCCTTGCCGCCCGACGCGCCGCCGCCGATGTCGCCGCCGCACGCCGGGGCCGCGCCGGGGAGGAGCAGCGCCCATCCGAGCAGCCGGTAACCTCTCTTCATCCACTCGCCTCCTCGCGCCGCACACTACACGGCGCCCCCCACATTGCCTACGGCGGACGGCGCGCGCCGGCATCGCGCGGAGCAGAGCGGCGCTCTCCCGCACAGGAGACGGGCCCAGATCGGCGTTTTCGGCGCGCAGGCGCACTCCAGTGCGCTGAGCACCGAAAACGTCGAGGTGGGCCCGTATCCGAAGCGGGTGAGCGCCGCTCTAGTGGCGCGCCCTCGAGACGATGAGGACGCCGGCGCCGATGACCGCGGCGGCGACCCAGGTCGCGGCGGAGGCGCGCTCGCCGCCGAGCAGGACGCCGAGGGCGATCGCGATGATCGGGTTCACGTAGGCGTAGCTCGTCGCGATCGCCGGGCGCGTGTTCCTGAGCAGGTACGTGTACGCGCTGAGGCCCACGATCGAGCCGAACACCACGAGATAGGCGAGCGCGAGGAGCGACCGCGAGGACGGCGCCGCCGCCAGGCGCTCGCCCGCGATCGCGCTGATCCCGAGCATCACCGCGCCGCCGGCGAGCATCTCCGCCGCGACGGCCATCGGCCCCTCGGGCAGCGGCGTCGTCCGGCTGTACAGCGAGCCGAGCGCCCACGCGACCGGGGCCAGCACGATGAGCAGCGCCCCGGCGTGCTCCGCGTGGAGGTCGCCCCCGAGGTGGAGCAGCGCCGCGCCCGCGAACCCGACGAGGAGCCCGATCCACTCGCCCCGCGACACCTCCGGAGCGCCGCGCGGGCCGAGCGCGCCGCCGCGCGCTGCCCGCACGGTGGTGAACAGCGCCAGCCAGAGCGGCATCGTGGACACCACGACCGCCGCGACCCCGGAGCTCACCCACTGCTGCGCGACGACGACCAGCCCGTTGCCGGCCACGAGCAGCAGCACGCCGACCCGCGCCGCCGCGCCCCACTGCCGCAGCGTCGGGCGCGGGACGCCGCGCAGCCGCAGCACCCCGTAGAGCAGCGCGCCCGCGGTCGTGAAGCGCACCCCCGCCAGCAGGAACGGCGGCAGCGTCTCGAGCGCGACCGAGACGGCCAGGTACGTCGAGCCCCAGACGAGGTACAGCGCCGCCAGCGAGAGGAGCACCAGCCAGCTCCCCCGCGCCCTCTCGAGCGCCGCCCGCGCCGTCTCGAGCGCCGCCCGCGCCGTCCTCTCCGCCCCGTCGGCCACCGCGATCTGCGCCGGCTCGAGCGCCTCCACCACGAGGAGCCCTCGCCCCTCGCCTCCATAGCTGGCCCCCGCCTCCAGCACCACGTCGTCCGGCGCCCCCTCGCGGGTGACCCAGACCGCGCCGGCGGTACAGCTCAGGACCAGCGGACCGCCCCGGAGGCGGCGGGTCCACAGGCCGCCTTTCCCCAGATCGATCCGCGCAGCGCCTCGGACGCGCGCCTGCGCGTCCGGACCAAGTGAGGCCAATTTCATGTGCCGGAGCTTGCGGTCTGGCGGGCGACCGGCACAGAGGCAGTCTTCCCGGTATTGAGGCCGGTACAGTTGCGGAAAGTGGCGACTGTGCTGGTCCTTACGCCCGCCCGCTGTACCGGTACCGCAGGGGTCGCCCGGTTGTACACTCGTCCGTCGTGCAGGCGCCCATCGAGCAGCAGGACGATGCCCACCTCTACGACCGCGTCGCCGCGCACATCGCCGATCTGATCGCGCGCGGCACGCTGCGGCCCGGCGACAGGATCCCGTCGGTGCGGCGGCTGAGCCGGCAGCAGGGGGTCAGCGTCGCGACGGTGCTCCAGGCGTACCTGCAGCTCGAGAACCGCGGCCTCATCGAGGCGCGCCCGCAGTCGGGCCACTACGTCCGCGCCCGCCGGGTCCTCACGCTCCCGGAGCCGCGGGCCGCGCGCGCCAGCAGCACCGCCACGCGGGTCAGCGTGAAGGCCCTGGTCGCGAAGGTGTACCGGGCCACGCGGGATCCGCACATCGTGCCGTTCGGCGCGGCGTGCCCGAGCCCCGAGCTCCTGCCCACCGACAAGCTGAACCGCATCCTCGCCGCGATCGCGCGGGGCGCAGGCGGCGCGGGCGTCTCGTACGACCCGCCGCCGGGCCTGCCGGCGCTGCGGCGGCAGATCGCCCGGCGCTCGGTCGAGTGGGGCGTCGCGCTCGGCGCGGACGACATCGTGACCACGGTCGGCGCCATGGAGGGGCTCCACCTCTGCCTGCGCGCGGTCGCGCGCCGCGGCGACACGGTCGCGCTGGAGTCGCCGGCGTACTACGGGCTCCTCCAGCTCATCGAGAGCCTCGGCATCAAGGCGCTCGAGGTCCCGTCGCACCCCCGCACGGGCATGGACCTCGACGTCCTCGAGGAGATGCTGGGCCGCCACCGCATCAAGGCGTGCCTCGCGATCCCGAACTTCAACAACCCCCTCGGCAGCGCCATGCCCGACGAGGCGAAGGAGCGGCTCGTCGCGATGCTCGCGCGCCGCGAGGTGCCGCTCATCGAGGACGACATCTACGGCGACCTGCACTTCGGCGACGTCCGCCCCCGCCCGGCCAAGGCGTTCGATCGCAAGGGCCTCGTGATGCTCTGCTCGTCGTTCTCGAAGACGATGGCGCCGGGCTACCGGGTCGGCTGGACGGCCCCCGGCCGCTTCCTCGACGAGGTCGAGCAGCTCAAGTTCGGGCAGAGCGTGGCCTGCGCGACCCTGCCGCAGATGGCGATCGCCGAGTTCCTCGAGATCGGCGGGTACGACCACCACCTGCGGGCGCTCCGGCGCCGCCTCGCCGGCCAGGTCGCGCGCATGAGCGAGGCGATCGCCGAGCATTTCCCGCCCGGCACCCGGGTCTCCCGCCCCGCGGGCGGCTTCGTGCTCTGGGTCGAGCTGCCGCCCGGCACGAGCGCGCTCGACGTGCACGAGCGCGCCCTGGATCACGGCATCAGCGTCGCGCCGGGGCCCATCTTCTCGGCCAAGCACCGGTTCTCGAACTACATCCGGATCAACTGCGGCTATCCGTTCACCGACCTCATCGAGCACGCGGTCCGGACGCTCGGGCGGATCTGCGCCGAGGTGGCCGAGGCGTGAAGGGTGCGACGGGCGGCATGGGCGACATGAGGGCTGCGCGCCGCGCGACTGCCGATGACCGGCGCGCCCTGGCTGCCGTACCCGCCCTGAAGTAGAACCCCGTCTCTCGACAGCGCGCCCCGCCGACGGCGCGCCCCGACGAGCCCACGACCTTGCGTCCCCGACACCCAGCGCCCCGCCTGTCGCCCGCGCCTCCTCCGCCGTCCGCGCCCCGCCCGTCGCCCGCCCGCGCGGCCCGGGCGCTCGCGGCCCTGCTCGCCGTCCTGCCCGCCTGCCGCGCCGGGTCGACCGCCGCGCCGGGCGCGCCGGCGCCGGAGGTGCTGCGCCCGCTGCCGGATCGCATCGACGGCAGCACCCTGCTCGGCCGGGACGCGCAGCGCGCCGTCCAGGCCGGCGCGGGCCCGCTCCGGGTGGTCGGCGCGGACATGGTGTCCGAGGGCGATCGCCTCGGCGCCTTCGTCGAGGTGCCCGCCGGCGAGTGCATGCTCGCGATGGCGCGCGTCTCGCCGACCATCGGCGACGTCGACCTGTTCGCCTTCGAGGACGACGGCAGCGCCTTCTCCACGGACGAGGCCGCCGACGCGCGCGCCTCCATCCTTGTCTGCCCGCCGCACCCGCGGCGGCTCTACGTGATGGCGCGCGTCATGTCGGGCGCCGGGGCGATCAGCGTCGGGGTGCAGGGCGTCCCCGAGAAGGCGGCGGACGCTGTCGCCCGCGCCGTCGGCGCGCGGGGCAGGGCCGGCGACGAGAGCGGCCGGCTCGAGTCGTGGCCCGGGCTGGAGGCGAAGGTGAGGGCGCACCGCGGCGCGATCGGCGCGCGCTGGGAGGACGTCCGGCGCGTCGCGCTCCCCGTGGGCTCGCGGACCGCGAGCCGGATCGGCGCCACCCTCGACGGCGGCCGCTGCCTCGACGTGCTCGTCTCGCCGAGCGACGAGGTCGCCTCGCTCGAGGTGGTCGCCGAGGACGAGACCGGCAGGATCGTCGCGCGCGCCCGGGAGCGGGGGCCGGATCGCACGCTGCTCCTCTGCTCGACGGCCTCCATCGAGCTCTCGATCGCGATCCGCTCGCGGGGCACGCAGGGCCTCGTGGCCGTCGTCGTCGGCCGCTCGCAGCCGGGCGCCGAGGCGGAGATCTCCGGGGCCACGCCGATCGAGCGCGCGACCGAGGGCCGCGACCTCGCCGAGGTGAGGGCGGCGCACGGCCGCGCGCTCGCGGGCCGGGGCTACGGCGCGCCGCGCGTGTCGACCGGGGCCGCGCGGCTCGGCAGCCGGACGACGCTGCCGGTCGAGCTGCCGGCCGGCTGCGCCCGGATCGACGTG
Organism: Sorangium sp. So ce406; assembly: GCF_051474675.1. Lineage (NCBI taxonomy): Bacteria > Pseudomonadati > Myxococcota > Polyangiales > Polyangiaceae > Sorangium > Sorangium sp. So ce406. The sequence continues at coordinate 8,261,276 of NZ_CP150340.1, forward strand.
CTCGCCGGCAGGCCGCTCGCCGACGTGCTGGCGGAGCTCTGGAGCGACGACCACGCCCTGCTCGGCCGGGCCCGCGGCGGCGCCCAGGCGACGCTCTTCACCTGCGGCAGCGGCGGCCCTGCCCGGGTCGACGTCGAGTCGATGGCGCAGCCCGGCCCGTTCGCCGTGGAGGTCCGCAAGGAGCTGAAGGCCCCGCCGGCGCTCGTGGCCCACCCGATCGCCGCCGCGAGGCTGCTCGCGCGCATGAGCGCGACAGGCGCCGCCGACGCCGGCGCGGCCGCCGCGGCGCAGGCCGTGGCGCTCGACGCCGCGCGCCTCAAGATCTTCCCGCTGCAGATCCCGCCCAACACGTGCGCCGAGGTCATCGCGGCGCTCGACGCCGAGGGGGCTGGCGTCGACCTGCGGCTCGTCGACACCTCGACGGGGGAGAGCTCGCTCGCCCGCGCGCGCCACGTCGTGTCCGAGAGCCGCTGCGCCGGCCCGGCGGCGGTCCCCGCCTCGATCGAGCTCCGGCTCGCCGCGGGCAAGGGGGAGGCGCTCGTGCTGACCCGCACGTCCGCGCGGGCGCCCTAGATTCCGCCGAGAGGTCCCTCGATGTCCTCGGGTCGCTTCGCCATCGCCACGCACGCGCTCGCGCTGCTCGCGCAGTCCGACGAGAGCTGCGCCAGCGACGCGCTGTCGGCGAGCATCAACACGAACCCGGCGTTCCTGCGGCGCATCCTCGCGCGGCTGTCGCAGGCCGGGCTCATCGAGGCGCGCGAGGGGCGCGCCGGCGGCTACCGGCTCGCGAGGCCGGCGGCGTCGATCCGGCTGAGCGAGGTGTACGCCGCCGTGGAGCCGGAGGGCGCCATCGCGCCGAGCCCGTGCGAGCCGAACGCGAGGTGCCCGATCGGCGCGGGGATCCAGCGGGCGTTCGACGAGGTCGCCGCGGCGGCCAACGAGGGGCTCCTGCGCGGCCTCGCGCACACGACCGTCGCCGACGTCGCGCTCCGGGCGCAGCACCTCGGCCGCCCCGCGCCCGCCAGGTCCGACTGACCGCTCCCGATCTCCGCCCCCGCCGGGCGCTCCTCTTCCCCTGCCCCTCCCCCGCCCCCGGACGTGCCCCGCGAGGCCTCGCGCCCGGCGTCCCCCTCCCCTGGCGGAAACTGAAACCGTGTTTATAACAGTTCATGCGAGCGTGGCTGTCGAGCGAGCGCCGGCGTCGAGCCGGCGCGCCGCGGCCAGGGCCGCTCGTTCCCGAGATGAACGGAAAGGACAGCGCCATGGGCAGCAGGAACGTCATTGAGGTCAACGATCTGAACTTCGCTCGAGAGGTCCTGGAGACGGACACACCGGTGCTCGTGGACTTCTCTGCGTCCTGGTGCGCCCCCTGCAAGCGGCTCGCGCCGATCGTCGACGAGATCGCGGAGGAGACGGCGGGCCAGGTCAAGGTGGTGAAGCTCGACGTGGACGAGTCGCCCGCGGCCGCGAAGCGGTTCGATATCCGGGGTCTGCCGACGGTGGTCGCCTTCCAGAACGGCGAGCCGGTGAAACGCCACATCGGCCTCACGAACAAGAAGACGCTGCTCGCGCTCCTCGGACGTTGAGCACGCGGAGCGCGGCGCGCTCCCGGCGGGCATGCGCCGTGTGTTGCGGACCACCAGCTCCGCGCGCCGCCGCGTCGTCCTGCGGCCCTCGCGCCCGCGATCGTGCGCCGCGGCGCCGCGGCGCCGGCCTCCCGACATCGCCCTTCATTTCACGCGATTCACGCGCATTCACCCCGATCGTGCGGTGTTGCGGGCGGCGCCGCATGGCTCGTTCTCTGTCTTCCACGGACGCATCACCCCGTTGACATCACCACCCGATACGAGATCCTTTCGTCAAGGAAGCCCAGCGATCCGCAGCGCTTCTCGCCCCCGCCAGTCGGGTGGTCGGGGGTCGTCACGCGGAGCCCTGCCGGTGTGGGGTTTTGCTGGCACGGCGCGACTGAGCCTGGCTTCCCGAAGGCCATGGCTCTGTTCGACGACGACTTCGAGACGCTCGAGCAGCTCCCCGAGATGCGAAAATCTCGCGGAAAGGGCGGAGATTCGCACGGCCAGAGCCCCACGCCCGTGAACCCCGGCCGGGCCCGGGCGGAGCTCTCGGACATCGCCAGCGACGGCCCCCGCTACGAGGTGCGCGCGCTGCTCGGCGTCGGCGGGATGGGGGAGGTCCACTTCTGCAGGGACCGCCGCATCGGCCGCGACGTCGCCATGAAGGTCATCCGCGCGGAGCACCAGGGCGACACGACGCTCCGCCACCGGTTCATCCGCGAGGCCCGGGTGCAGGGCCAGCTCGAGCACCCGTCGATCGTGCCCGTCTACGACCTCGGCGTGGACGCCAAGGGCTCGGCGTACTTCACGATGAAGCGCCTCCGGGGGCTCACCCTGTCGAGGATCCTGAACGAGCTCCGCGAGGGCGACGCGGCGGCCACGCAGAGCTTCTCGCGCCGCAAGCTGCTCACCGCGTTCTCGTCGGTCTGCATCGCCGTGGACTTCGCGCACTCGCGCGGCGTGCTCCACCGCGACCTCAAGCCCGCCAACATCATGCTCGGCGACTTCGGCGAGGTGTACCTGCTCGACTGGGGCGTCGCCAAGCTCATGGACTCGCCGCTCCAGACGATCGACATGGGCGAGGATCCGATGAGCACGAGGACCATCCCCGGCGACGTGCTCGGGACCCTCGGCTACATGTCGCCGGAGCAAGCGCAGGGGTGCGTCGACACGCTCGACGCGCGCTGCGACGTCTACTCGCTCGGGGCGATCCTCTTCGAGCTGCTCACGCTGAAGCCGCTGCACCCGAAGAAGGATCGCAACGAGATGCTCGACTCGCTCATCCACGGCGCGGACGCGCGGGCGTCGGTGCGCGCGCCCGAGCGCGAGGTGCCGCCGGAGCTCGACGCGATCTGCGTGAAGGCGACGCGGCGCGATCCGGCCGAGCGCTACCCGTCCGCGCGCGCGCTCTACGAGGCGGTCGAGCGGTTCCTCGACGGCGACAAGGACGTCGAGCTGCGCCGCGGCCTGGCGGCGCGGCACGCCGGGGTGGCCGAGGAGAAGATCGCGAAGGCGCTCGCCGGCGGGAAGGAGGCCGAGGGCGCCCGCAAGGCGCTGCTCAGCGAGGTCGGCCAGGCGCTCGCGCTCGACCCGTCGAACGAGCGCGCGCTGGAGACGCTCCGGCGCGTCCTGACGGAGCCGCCGCGCGAGATGCCGCAGGAGGTGCTCGCCGAGCTCGACGCGGCCGCGGCGGCGCGGCACCGGCTGCAGCTCCACGCGGGCATCCGCGCCGAGCTGCTCGCGACCGCGATCGCGACGCTCGTGGCCGCGGTGTGGCTGGGCATCCGGGAGTGGCAGGTCTTCGGCTTCATCCTGGCCTTCACCGCCCTGGCGGCGCTGATGAAGGGCATCGCCGCGCGCCTCGTGCACACGCCGTCGGCGGAGTGGTACGCCTACGCCGGGTTCGTGTTCAACGTCCTCAGCTTCCTGTGCATCGGGCGCGGCTTCGGGCCGCTGCTCTTCATGCCGATGCTCCTCGTGATCTTCACGTACGGCAACTCGTTCACCTACCGGAACGCGTACCGCGTCGCCGTGGTCGTGACCGGCTGCGCCGCGGTGCTGGCCGCCGCGTGGATCGAGTACTCGGGCGTCCTGCCCCGCTCGTACGAGTTCACGGGCGGCGCGATGGTCATCCTGCCGCAGGCCGTCGAGCACTCGGAGATCCCGACCATGACGGCGCTGACGCTGACGACCCTGTTCATGCTGGTCGTGCCGGCGTTCATGATGGGCCAGCACCAGCACGCGCTGCGCGACGCGGAGCGGCGCGCCTTCCTGCAGGCCTGGCAGCTCCGCCAGCTCCTGCCGGAGCGCGCTCAGTCGGACGCCGTGGCCAGCCCCAACTCGGAGCCTGTCCCCGACCGCCGCCCGCGCAGCCGCCGCACGCCCGCGTAAGGCCGCGTCGGTGGGTTCTGGATAAAGAAAAGAGAAACTAACCACAGAGGGCACAGAGGGGAGAGAAGAGAGTTAGTTAAATCGTTTTCTCTTCTTCTCTCTCCTCTGTGCCCTCTGTGCCTCTGTGGTTCAAATCTCTCTTCTCTCCCGCCGTCGTCAGTCCATCGGCCAGACCGCGAGCGCCCAGACGGGCGAGTTGCCGCGCGCGGCGACGCGGAGGGCGGCGCTCTCCTCGAGATCGGAGCAGAAGGCGACGCCGGCGCCCTCGCTGCGGTCGCCGGCGTCGTCGCGCGCGGCGCGGTCGCCCAGCTCGGCGGAGATCCGGAGCGCGCGCAGCTCGCCGCGGACGAGCGCCGCCGCCGCGAAGTAGCAGCGGCCCGGCTCGATCTGGACGGGGACGAGCGTGTCGCCCTGCGTGCCGACGGCCTCGGCGATCGGCTGGGCGCGGGGCGCGGGCGCATGGCGGCGGTGGAGCGCGGCGGCCAGGTTGCCCCGGGCGCGCGCGCCGAAGTGCCCGGGCACGTACGGGGGCATCGACCACTGGGCGTCCGAGAGCACGACCTTCACCGGGCCCGCGGCCCCGAGGAAAGGGATCTCCACGACCCCGGGCTCGCCGAGACAGAAATCGAGCCGCGCGTCCGGCGCGTCGGACCGGTCGCGATCGAGCAGCCGCCCCGTGCCCGCCTCCCGCGCCTCGGCGTCGATGTCGGTCGCGCGGCGCACCGTGGCGCTCGGCACCTCGGCCATCAGGTCGACGCGATGACAGCCCTCGGAGAGCTTGACCGAGAACTGCCCCGTCCCGACCACCGAGGCGCGCATGTCGGTCGGCACGACGCGCAGCGCCCCGTCCGCGCGCGCCCGGCGCGCCGCCCGCCCGACCCGGGCGTCGAGCGGCCCGGGCTCGGCCGGCCGCCCCGGGTCGCCGCGCGGCGCGACAGGCCCAAACGCCCGCTCCGGCAAGATCGACTCGACGCGGTCCAGCACCCCGCTCGACGCCGCGACGACGACGTCGAGGGCGCCGCGCGACGAGAGCATGTCGACCGTCACGCGCCGCAGCTCCTCGCGCGCGGGCCCGCACCGCGTGATCATCGCGGCGCCAGCGGCGCTCTGGACGCGGCGCTCGTCGTCGGGATCCCGGCCGCGCAGCCGGCCGACGAGGCCCTCGAGGGCGGAGGCGTCGCCCGGGGCGGGCTCGGGCTCCACCGTGAACTCCACGATGCGGGGCGCGAGGAACGCGACCGTGAGGCACTCGTCCGCCTTCACGCGGCCCGCGCCGGGATCGCGGGCCGCGCCCGCGGCGCCGGCCCGACCGGCCGCGCCGGCAGCAGCGCCAGCCGGCGGCGGGGAGATCGCGATCAGCCTGGAGCGGCCGTGCTCGACGAAGAGAGGGGGAAGGCGCGCGACCCGCGCGCCGGAGAGCGACCACATCCGCGCGACGCGGGCGGCGTCGTCGCTGAGGTCCGCGCGCGCCGGCCCCCCCACGGAGAGCCCGGCGAGCGCGGTCAGCAGCGAGAGGACCGCGGCGCGCGCCATACCCGGAGCCGCGCGGCGGCCCCGATCGACGGCGCCGCGCGCCGCGGCCATCAGGCCGGGACGGTCACTTCGAGCTGCGCATCGCCTCGATGAGGATGCGCGCGACCTCCGGGCGGGAGAACTCCGGCGGCGGCAGCTCGCCGCGCTGGAGCAGCTCGCGCACCTTCGTGCCCGACAGGTTGACCTGCGTCGACGCGTCGCCCGGCGCCGTCTTGGCCGTGGCCATCGCGCCGACCACCGTCGAGTAGAACGCGTTCTCGAAGTTGAGCGTGGTGATGCCGAGCTCGCCGGGGCTGAACACATTGAAGAGCTCCTGCGCGTCGTACGTGCCGTAGTAGCTTCCCACGCCGGCGTGATCGCGCCCCACGATGAAGTGCGAGCAGCCGTAGTTCTTGCGCGCGAGCGCGTGGAAGATCGCCTCGCGCGGGCCCGCGTAGCGCATCGCCGCCGGGTAGATCGAGAGGAGCACGCGGTCCTTCACATAGTACTTCGCGATGAGCTCCTCGTAGCACCGCATCCGCACGTCCGCCGGGATGTCGTCCGACTTGGTCGCGCCGACGAGCGGGTGGATCATCAGGCCGTCGCAGATCTCCAGCGCCGTCTTGGTGATGTACTCGTGCGCCCGGTGGATCGGGTTGCGGGTCTGGAAGCCCACGATGCGGCGCCACCCCTTCTCGGCGAAATACGCCCGCGTCACCGCCGGGTCCCGGTGGTACGCCGGGAACGGCGACTCGACCGGCCGCTCGAGCACGCGGATCTCGCCGCCGACGTACACGGGGCCCGTGCTCATCAGGTACGCGACGCCCGGGTGCTTCGTCTCGGTCGTCCGGAAGACCTCCTGCGCCTCGAGCTCCTTGTTCGGCCGCCACTTGTCGCTCAGCTCGATGACCGCCACGATGCGGCCGTCGCGCGCGCGGAGCGCCGCCTCGCCGCCCACGCGGAGCCCCTCGGCCGCCTGCTCCGAGACGGCGAGCGTGATCGGCATCGACCAGGGCAGGCCGTTCTCGAGCCGCATCTCGCGCACGACGCGCAGGTAGTCCTTCGAGTTCATGAAGCCGCGCAGCGGCGAGAACGCGCCGACCGCGATCATCTCGACGTCGCTCTCCGTGCGCTCATCGAGCTCGATGACCGGCAGCCCCTTCGCCCGCTCCGCGAGCGCCGCCTTCTCCGCGCCCTCGGCCCACCGGTTCACGAGCTCGCCGCCGTGCGGCGCGATGAGCCCGCGGGCCCCGCCCGCCGCCGCCCCCGCGGCCGCGGCGCCGGACACCGCCACGGCGGCGCCGCGGCGCGGGACGTACCCGAGCTCCTCGAGCTTCGCGAGGATCTTCGCGAGGCTCTCCTCCTTGGTCTCCTTGTCGGTGTGGACGACGACCTCGGGGTTCTCGGGCGCCTCGTACGGGTCGTCGATGCCCGTGAAGTTCTTGATCTCGCCCGCGAGCGCCTTCTTGTAGAGCCCCTTCGCGTCCCGCTCGGTGAGCACCGGGATCGTGCAGGAACAGTACACCTCGACGAAATGGGGCGTCTGCGCCCGCTGCTCGTCACGGATCGCCTTGTACGGGCTGATCGCGGCGGTCATCGCGCACGCGCCCGAACGGGCGATCAGCTTCGCCACGTATCCGATCCGCCGGATGTTCGTGTCGCGATCCTCCTTGGAGAACCCGAGGCCCTTCGAGAGGTTCGTGCGCACCTCGTCGCCGTCGAGCACCTCCACGTGGACGGAGCGGGCACGGAGCTCGGCCGAGAGCATCGCCGCGAGCGTGCTCTTGCCAGCGCCGCTCAAACCGGTGAACCAGACAACAAAACCTGACATTTAGGCAACTCCTTCGATGATCAAGTGACGACTACGGACTCGGCCTCTCGGGCCTCGGGGTGCAGAGCCCCTGCAAGCGGCTGCGGGCGGCGCGGGGCGGCGGAAGCGCGGGCCCCGGCGCGGTGAGATCAATCGACGACGGAGAACGTCGACGCGACGAACGCGGCGCCGTCCCACACGAAGAGGCGGTGCTCGGCGATGCGGGGCGCCGCGTCGGGGCGCCCCTCGTCGGCGCCGCCGCGCACGCTGGTGACCAGGAACGCGAGCGGGAACGCTGGGCCCGGCCCCATCACGATCTGGCCCCCCTCCTCGGCCGGCGGCTCGCCGCCGCTCATCATGGCGGCGTCGGTCGGGCTGAAGTAGGCGCCGGCGTCGAGGTGCGAGTGATAGAGCACCTTGACGGGGCGCCCCTCCGCGGCGCCCTTCTCGACGGCGTCGGAGAAGCGCTTGCCGTTGAAGTCGAAGAACGTCCGCGCCGTCCGGAAGTACCGCTCCGGGTCGACGGCGTGGAGCTTGTTCGCGATGTTCTCCATCCGGACGTGCTCGTCGCAGAGCAGCGGCTCGCCCTCGGGCCCCCTCAGGTAGCCGCAGGCCTCCTCGTCGCGCGCGTAGCCGGCGAGCGCCTCGGCCTCGACGGCCTTGAGCACGCTGGCCTTGAGGACGACCCCGCCAGCGGTCCACGGGTGAGACATCACCATACGTAACGCTTCTCCCATTTCATGGGCGCAAAATAGCGGTCGCCCCGGTCAGGGACAATCGCAACGACGCACCCGCCCTGCTGTTCGCGGTGCAGGCGCTTCGCGATCTCGAAGGCCGCGAAGACGGCCGCGCCGCCGGAGTGCCCCACGTGCAACGCCTCCTCGCGCGCGAGGCGATCGGACATGTCCCAGCCGTCCTCCGTCGTGATCCGCATCGTCTCGTGGTAGGCGGCCTCGTCGTGGATCGCGGGGACCAGGGAGCTCGGCAGGTGCTTGAGCCCCTCCAGCCCGTGGAGCGCGTCCGCGGGCTCGACCGCGACGCAGCGGATCGGCCGGTGGTGCTCCCGCAGCCGGCGGCTCGTCCCGACGATGGTGCCGCTCGTGCCGATCCCGGCCACGAAGTGCGTGATCCGGTCGCCGACCGCGTCGAGGATCTCCCGCGCCGTGCCGTGGTAGTGGGCGAGCGGGTTGTCCTCGTTCGAGTACTGGTCCGGGTAGAAGTACTTCTCCGGGTTCTCCTCGACCAGCTTGCGCACGAGGCGGATCGCGCCGTCGGAGCCCTCCATCGGGTCGCTGAAGATGAGCTCCGTGCCGAACGCGCGCGCGATGTCCTTGCGCGCCTTGGACACGTTCGACGGCATGACCAGCGCGATCTTGAAGCCCATCGCCGCGCCGAAGAGCGAGTACGCGACGCCGGTGTTGCCGCTCGTCGAGTCGATCAGCGTCTTCTGGCTCGTCAGGCGGCCGTCGGCCGCCGCGCGGCTCATCATCCGCAGCGCGGCGCGGTCCTTCACCGAGCCGCCGGGGTTCGTGAACTCGAGCTTGGCGTACACCTCGACCGACGGCGTCTCGCGGCCGATCCGCGAGAGGCGCACGAGCGGGGTGTCGCCCACGGCGTCGATGACCGACGCCATCCGGCGGGAACGGACGAGCGAGTGCCTCACCTGCCGTCCTCCAACGTGCTCTTGGGCACCGTGCTCTTGGGCGTCGTGCTCCCGGGCCGCGCGCTGCTCAGGCCGAGCGCGGCGCGCATCTCGGCGAGCGCCGCCCGCGCCCCGGCCAGGACCGCGCGCGCGGCGGGCGACGTCACGAGGTCGGCGGGCGCGAGCGCGTCGAGATCGATCGCGCCTGCCGCGACCGCGCCGAACCCGGCGCCGCGCGCGTAGCGCTCCGCCACCTCGTGCGCGAGCGGCGGGGCGCCGCCGCCGCCGCCGAGCACGCGCGCCGTCGCCGCCCCGAGCCTCGCCTGCCCTTCTGGACCGATCTCCGCGAGCAGCACCTGGCGGAGATAGCGCGGGTCGTCCACCTCAGCCCCCGGCGATCGCGGGCACGATCGCGATCTGATCGCCGCCCTTCACCGGCGTCTTCAGCCCGTCGAGGAAGCGGATGTCCTCGTCGCCGACGAAGATGTTCACGAAGCGCCGCACGCCCTTCTCGTCGAGGAGTCGGTCGCGGATGCCCGGGTAGCTCTTCTCGAGGTTCTCGATGAGCTCGCCGACGGTGCTGCCGGCGGCTTTGACCTCGTCCTCCCCGCCGGTGAGGGTGCGGAGCGGGGTCGGGATGCGGACGGTCGCTGTGTCAGCCATGGTCATTGCTCTCCAGTGTTGAGGTGGGTCGGGGAGCCGCCTTCGCGGCTCCTTGCAACGTGGGTCGGGGATCCACTTTCGAGGTCCCCATCCACGTGAGTCCGGGAGTCGACGTGGGTCGGGGCGTCGCTGTTGCGCTCGCCGTCAACGTGGGTCGGCGAGTCGCTGTCGCGCTCGCCTTCAACGTGGGTCGGGGAGTCGCTGTCGAGCTCACTCGCGCACGTGTTCACGTAACGCGAGGCGTCGATCGTCGAGATCGCGGCGCGCTCGCCGCACAGGGCGCAGGTGGACCGCGCGGCGACACGGACGCTCCGCAGCGTGTCCGAGAGGCCGTCGAAGGTCGCGATCCGGCCGAAGACCGAGCCGTCGCCCGCCAGGATCGCGAGCGCGCGGTCCGCCGCGATCGCGCCGGCGACGCCGCACACAGGGCCCGCCACCCCGGCCGTCGCGCAGTCCGGCGCGTCCCCGGTCGGCAGATCCTCGAACAGGCAGCGGTAACAAGGCCCCCCCTCCGCCGAGACCGCCATCACCGTCGCGCGCCACCGCACCGCGGCCGCGTGCACCACCGGGGTCCTTGTGAGGCGGCACACGTCGGCGATCAGGAACCGCGACGCGAAGTTGTCGGTCGCGTCGACAACGACCGAGACGCCCGGCATCAGGGCCGCCGCCGCGCTCGGCGTGAAGCGGCCGCTCCTGCGATCCACGCGGAGCCGCGGGGCGCGGCGGCGCAGCGCCTCGGCGAAGGCCTCGAGCTTCGGGCGGCCGACGTCGTCGTCGTCGAACAGGATCTGCCGGTGCAGGTTGGTGATCTCGACCTGGTCGTCGTCGACGACGCGGAGGTCGCGCACGCCCCCCGCGGCGAGCGCGATCGCGGCGGGCCCGCCGATCCCCCCCGCGCCGACGAGGAGCACGCACCCGCGGACCGTCTCGCCGTCGCCGCCGCTCATCGGAAGTACTCGTCGAGGCTGAAGTACCGCTCGCCCGTGTCGCAGAGGACGGTCACCACGTTCGCGTCCGGGCCGAGCTCGCGCGCGACGTCGAGCGCCACGCGCACCGCGGCGCCGGCGCTGATGCCGACGAGCAGCCCCTCCTGCCGGGCGAGCGCCGCCTTCGTCTCGTACGCCGCGCGATCGCTCACCGTCCGCACCTCGTCGACCACCTTCCGGTCGTAGTTCTCGGGCACGAACCCGGCCGCGAGCCCCTGGATCTTCGTGGGCCCGCGCTCGCCGCGCGAGATCGTCGCGCACGACTCGGGCTCGACCGCGATGACCCGCGTCCCGGGGCGCACCCGCTTGAGCACGCGGCCGACGCCGCTCACCGACCCGCCCGTCCCCACGCCGGCGACGAACGCGTCGATCGTCAGCGACTGCCGGGGACCAGGCCGCGAGGGCGCGTCGTCGAGGGCGGCCATCGCGTGCAGGATCTCCCGCGCCGTGGTCTCCGCGTGGACGCGCGGGTTGTCCGGGTTGTCGAACTGGCCGAGGATGACCGCCCCCGGGATCTCGGCCGCGAGCGCGCGCGCCTTCGCGATGGCGCCCTCCATCTGCTCCTCGGGCTCGGTCAGCACGACCTCCGCGCCGTAGGCCTCGAGGAGCTGCCGCCGCTCGAGGCTCATGCTCGCCGGCATCGTCAGGATGCACCGGTAGCCCTTGGCCGCGCACACGATCGCGAGCCCGATCCCGGTGTTGCCCGACGTCGGCTCGATGACCACGCCGCCGCGCCCGGCGCCGAGCAGCCCGCGCTCCTCGGCGCCCTCGATCATCGCGAGGCAGATGCGGTCCTTCAGCGAGCCGCCCGGGTTCTGCTGCTCGGCCTTGCCGAAGACGCGCCCGCGGGGCGTCGCCGCGTCGACGCGGCGGATCTCGTAGAGCGGCGTGTCGCCCACGAGGTCGAGCACGCTGTCGACGACGCGCGGGTGCGACGGCAGCGGCGGGAGCTTTGCCGCGTCCTCCGCGGGTGCGCGGGGGACGCCGGTGGACGGGGCGGCTCGGTCGGGGCTTGTCATGGTCGTCGGCTCAGATCACGTAGGTCGACCGCTCGGGCCGCCCCTTGCGGCGCACGCCGAGCTCGACGCCGCGCTCGCAGACGTCGGCGATCGACACCGAGTCGAAGCAGCGCTCGATCGCGGTCGCGAGATCGTGGAACACCGCGGTGGGCGGGTCGAGCGGCGAGCCCTCGGGGCTGCCGTCGTCGTCCGGCGCGAGCACCGCGACCGGCCCCTCCAGCGCGCGGACCACGTCGCCCAGGCTGATCTCGCTCGCGGGCCGCGCGAGGTGGTAGCCGCCGCGCGGCCCCCGCTTCGAGCTGATCAGCCCGGCCTTCTTCAGATCCTGGAAGATCTGCTCGAGGAAGCGCGCCGGGATGAGCTCCCGCTCCGAGATCTCGCGGATCTGCGTCGGCCGCCCGTCGTTGTGGAAGGCGATATCGAACAATGCGCGCACACCGTAGCGACCCTTGTTCGAGAGCTTCACCGCCAGCGATATGCATTGGTACATCGGAGAAGTCAAGAACAGCCGGACAGGCGGCCACCTGTGCGTCTATGCGTGCGACAAGGCACCCGGATAGCGCACAGTAGCCGGTGATCGCAGCGAAATTGACAGCAGAGGTTCACCGATCGCTGCGTCACCGCGACGCGGCTTCGGCTTCCTGTTGAACCGGGTGGGACGGGTTCAGTAGCTTCGAGTGTATCGAGGCTGCGAGTCGCCGCGTGTGCCCGCATGGGCGCGCGGAACGCGGGCGACGCGAACACCCCGCGTCGCCCGGGCTGCGGCGCACCAACCCAGGAGTCGGCCGGTGGCTTTCTATCAAGACCCCCCCACGCTCGGGAACCAGTACGACGACGACCGCGTGCTGCGGTCCTACCTCGCGCGCGTGCTGCCGCGCGAGGTGGCCGCGTCGATAACGCCCTCGCTGCACGAGATGGGCGAGCTCGCGGGCGGCCACCTCTACCGCCTTCAGCTCGCCGATCGCCCGAACGAGCCGAAGCTCACGCCGTGGGACGCCTGGGGCCAGCGCGTCGACCAGGTCGAGGTGACGCAGCTCTGGAAGGAGGCGGCCCGCATCGCCTGCGAGCGCGGGGTCGTCGCCGCGGCGTACGAGCGGGCGCACGGCGCCTTCTCCCGGGTCCACCAGTTCGCGCTCGCGTACCTCTTCGATCCGTCCAGCGACGTGTACACCTGTCCGCTCGCGATGACCGACGGCGCCGCGCGCACGCTGCTCGCGAGCGGCAACCGCGCGCTGATCGACCGCGCCGTCCCCCGGCTGACGAGCCGCGACCCCGCGCGGGCCTGGACGTCGGGGCAGTGGATGACGGAGCGGACCGGCGGCTCGGACGTGGGGCGGACCGAGACCGTGGCGCGGCCCGGGCCGGACGGGGCCTACCGGCTCCACGGGACGAAGTGGTTCGCCTCGTCTGCCACGTCCGAGATGGCGCTCGCGCTCGCGCGCCCCGAGGGCAACCCGGAGGGCAGCCGCGGGCTCGCGCTGTTCTACGTGGAGCTCGCGGGCGACGAGGGGCGCCGCGAGGGCATCCGGATCAACCGGCTGAAGGACAAGCTCGGCACCCGGAAGCTCCCGACCGCCGAGATCGCGCTCGAGGGCGCCGTGGCGACCCCGGTCGCCGGGCTCGTGAACGGGGTCCGGGCGATCGCGCCGATGCTCAACGTCACGCGCACATGGAACGCCGTGAGCGCCGTCGCGGCGATGCGCCGGGGGCTCGCGCTGGCGCGCTCCTACGCCCAGCGCCGGGTCCAGTTCGGCTCGTCGCTCGCCGAGAAGCCGCTGCACATGGACACGCTCGCCGAGCTCCAGGCCGAGTTCGAGGGCGCCTTCCACCTGACCTTCCGCGCGATCGAGCTGCTCGGGCGCGAGGAGACGGGCTCGCTCACCGAGTCGGAGGCGAAGCTCCTGCGGCTGATCATCCCGATCACGAAGCTCACGACCGCGAAGCAGGCGGTGTCGGTGCTGAGCGAGGTGCTCGAGGCGTTCGGCGGGGCCGGCTACGTGGAGGACACGGGGCTGCCGCGGCTGCTCCGGGACGCGCAGGTGCTCCCGATCTGGGAGGGCACGACGAACGTGCTGTCGCTCGACGCGCTGCGGGTGATCCAGAAGGACAGCTCGCTCGACGTGCTCGCGGCCGAGGTGGCGCGGCTCCTCACCGGCGTGGTCGAGCCGAAGCTCGCCGAGGCCGAGACGGCCGCGTCGCGCGCGGTGTCGCACGCCCGCGCGTGGATCAAGGAGATGGGCGCCACCGACCGCGACGGCCTCGAGGCGGGCGCCCGCCGGGTGGCGATCACCCTGGGCCGGGCGCTGGAGCTCGCGCTCCTCGTGCGGCACGCGGCGTGGGCCATGGACCGCGAGCGCAGCCGGACCGCGCTGGCCGCGGCGGTCCAGTTCGCGCGCAACGGCGTGGACCTCATCCGCGACCACGACGCCGACACGATCCAGGCCCTCGCCGAGACGCGGCAGCGGCTCGCCACCTGAACAGCCAGCGCTCCCGACACTGAACAGCGACCCCGCGGGGCCGGCGCTTCGCCGGCCCGAGCGCCGCCCTGCCGGCCCTGTCCGGAGGGGTCGACGATTTTTCCGTGAGGTTCGTTCGTTCTAAGCCCACAGAATAAATGATTGTTTTCAGATAGTTGTGGATGCAGTCCCGCTCCGACACCGGACGGGTTTTGTCCTATCGGCGCGCGAAGGCACTAGACGGAACTAGCTGAACGGGCATACAGTAATACGTAGCTGCGGTGCTGAACGCGTGCCCGACGGGGTGACGTGCGGGCGGTCCTGTCTCTCGAGTTCATCGGGGCCGGGGCCCGCCGGCCCGACCTCCCCGGCCGGGTGAGATCCGCCTGCGGGCGCCGGTGCCGGCGCCGGTGAGGGACTCCGTCCGCCTTGTGGACGGATCGGGCTCGCGTGGCCCCGGGCACGCGTGCGGCGCGCGGCGGTGGTGAGCGCACACGACGAGCTGCGAAGGGGCGAGATGAAGACGCAATACACGCTGCTGTCCGGCGAGACGGTCGAGTTCGCGACGCCGGCCGGCGAGCTCGGGACGTTCCTGTGCCGGGTGATGGCGGCGGCCAAGGACCCGTCGGTGTCCGAGGCCGAGCTGACCGATCTCGTCCTCGGCCCGGAGAACCCGCTGCTGGACAGGACCGCGGTCGCGGGCCGGAGCGTCGCGACGGCGGACGTGTACCGCGATCCGGCGTTCCACGTGATGCTCGACTGCGTGGCGCGCAAGCGGCTGCCGCTCGACGCGGCGGTGACCACGCCGCGGACGCGCTACACGGTGACGGTGCCGGAGGCGGCGCAGCAGCTCGGGATCTCCGAGAGCGCCGTGCGCCAGGCGATCTACGCGGGGCGGCTGCGCGCGAGCAAGGAAGGGGGCACCTACTACCTCGACCCGCACTCGGTCGCGAGCTACCGGGTGAGCAAGCGCGGGCCGCGGCGGCAGGACCAGGAGGCGAAGGGGCCGCCGGGGGGCATGCTCGACGCGCGCATCGGCTCGGGCCCGGACGCGAGCTTCCGGGTGAAGCACAGCCGCGACGACTTCGAGCTGACGGAGAAGCGCGGGCCGGAATGGACGGGGATGATCCCGTCGGGGTGGCGGCGGATCGCCGTGCTCGGCACGTCGAAGGAGCTCTCGCGCTACTGGGAGATCGAGCCCGCCGAGGGCGAGAGCGTCCTGCATTTCGAGGGGTTCTACCTGCGCGGCGGCTTCCGCATCGTCGAGACCGTGAGCACCACGCAGCGGGCCGTGGCGGCGTTCAAGGCGTTCCAGCCGCGGTGAGGCGCCGGGGGGGCGGCGCGCGGGGCACGGGGGAGGCCGCGCGCGGCCGCCGCGTCAGTAGCGGGCCTGGACGCTCGTGCCGAGGCCGAAGAAGTCGGGGCTCACGAAGGTGCGCAGCGCCACCGTGCCCTCGGACGGGTCGCGCTGCATGAAGGTGCCGTTGTTGTCGCGCACATACTGGACCCACGCGACAGCGGAGAGGATCTTGCTGACATCCCACTTGAGGCTCGCGCGGGCCTGGACGATGGGGACAGCGGACGTGTTGTAAGGGAGGATCGACAGGTTGCCCTGCTCGCGCACGACGACCGTGCGGGCGATCGGCGCGTCGAAAGCATCGAAGGATGTCGTCCTGAACGAGGCGGGGAGCTGGAGTCCCGCGCCGAGGCCGGGGGTGAGCCGCGCGGAAGCGATGTAGTAGTCGGCGGCCAGGGCGAAGAACAGCTCGTCCGACGTCGAGGCGCCGCGGGTGTCGGGGATCGTCTGGAACGGGATGAAGCTCGGCTGGTTGCGCAGCACGAACGGCAGATCGCGGTAGATGCCGGTGACGCTCGCGCGCGCGTACCCCGACTTGACGACCGCCTGGAGGGCCCCGGCGCGGGCCGCCTGATGGGTGGTCACGCCCGCGGACTCGAAGTCCTTGAGGTTCTGGTAGAGGTTCGACGCCTCGAGGCTCACCGCCCACGTCGTCTTGCCCGGCGTGTACGACTCGGGCTTGAAGATGATCTGCGGTTTGTTCGGGTCGTTGCGGTAGAGCAGGAAGTCCACCGACTGCGGGATCGGCTCGTTCTTCGTGTGCGCGACGACGCGGGCCGAGGCGCCGTACGTGTAGACCGGCTCGCCCGCGACGTCGGGCCAGTCGAACCTGCCCTGCTGGAAGTAGCCGGCGCCGAGGTCGGCGTGCACGTAGGGGTGGAGCTCGACGCCGCCGCCGGCGAGGAAACCGTAGTTCGACTGCGAGATGCTGACCCGCTCGACCTCGCTCGTCCCGGAGATGAGCACCCGCTCCGTCTGCGTCAGGCTGGCGATCTTGAACCCGGCATACACGCTGAACCGCTCGGCGTCATACTGGACCTTCGCGCCGGGCGCGGTGCCGATGATGCGCGGGAAGATCGACTGGTTGATCGACGCGTTCGTGCCGCCCCACGAGATGTCGTAGAGGTAGCCGAGCCGGAACCGGTCGGTGTCGAGCGGCCAGAGCGTGACGCCGACACCGGTCTTCCCGTCGGCCCTGCCGTCCGTGTGATAGAAGGCACGGATGAACGACCCGGCGTCGTAGAACGCCTGATTGACGTTGTTGCTGTTCCTGGACAGCGCGCCGAGGTCGACGCGGAGGACGAGCGAAGCCTCGGTGTCGAGCCGCGGGATGAACCCCGGCATCCGCTTGTAGAGCGCGAGGTGCGTCAGGTTCTCGCGCCCGCTGAAGCGGGAGTTCAGGTTGTCGAAGAAGAGCCGGTATTGCTTGCGGTCGCCGACGCTCAGGTTCGGCGAGTGCAACTGCGTCTGGCCCGTGTCGTGGAGCAGGTCGTCGTCGCCGAGCGTCCAGGTGAGGCGCGTGTCCATGGCGTCGCCCACCCGGACGGGCAGCTCCTCCGGGTCGAGCGGCGGGTCCGGCAGCGGGCGCGGTAGCTCGGCCAGCATCGGCGCCCGGGACAGCGCCGGAGGCGCCGGGGGCGGCGGAGGAGGCGCCGGGGGCGGCGGAGGAGGCGCCGGGGGCGACGGCTGCGCGGCGGGCGCCTGGGCGGGCGGCGGGGCCGGCACGGCGGGCTCCAGGACCGGCGCGGCGGGCTCCTGCGCCGGGGCCGCGGGCGCCTGCGGGGGCGCCGGCGCGGCCGGGTCGGGGGCGGGCTGGGGCTGGGCCTGCGCCGCCGGCGCGAGGGTGAGCAGAAGGGCCGCGGAAACAGCGGGGGCGAGGAGCGCGCTTCGGTGCATGGCGGGCGGTGGACTTCCTTGGGGCCTGGGTGATGCGGCGGGGCAGCGCGGCCGCGGCGAGCGAGAGAGGGCTAGTTGGTCTCCGCGTCGTTGTCGTTGAGGCTGCGCGGCCGCACGCAGGCCTCCTTCGAGGTCTTCGCGGCGGGCGCGCAGCCGGGCGCGTCGCAGACGAGGTCGTCCGGACAGCGGGCCTCGATGGTCCAGTTCAGAGAGCCGCCCGAGAAGTTCCGGAGCGTGCCAGTCACCGCGCCGAGCGCCTGGCCCCGGTGCGACGTCGGATTGAACTCGCTCACCGTGCCGGTCTGGACCTGGATCATGGTCGATCCGTCCGTGACCTTGTAGTTGCCGCGCGCTGAGTAGCTCGTCCACTCGCTGCACTCGGGGTCGCGCGAGCACGCGTTCGCGCACCGCCCCTCGGCCGCGCTCTCGAAGTCGACCTGGCCGTCGCCGTTCAGGTCGCAGTTCGACTGCTCCGGGGCGAACACATTGTCGCGCGCGGGCCGCGGGCCGAAGTTCTTGCTGATGTGGACCCCCTCGACGCGCACGAGCCCGCTCTCGAGGCGCTCCATGGCCCCGGCGTCGGCGATCGTCCGCCCGTCGAGCAGGGCCGGCTCCGGGACCTCGCACGCCTCCCCTTCCTCGACGCGCGCGATCTCGTAGGAAGGGAACGAGAGCTCGGTGAAGCCGAAGAACTCGTTCACGGTGCCCGCGAGGTACTCGAGCCGATCGCAGACACGCATGTTGGCGGGGGTGTTGAAGTTGTACGCGAAGAGGTGGTTATAGCCGCTCTCCTGGCCGGCCAGATCGGTGACGTAGAAGCCGTCGCTCGCGACGCGCGTGACAACGACGCGCTGGGGAGCCGCGGTGTTGATCTGGATCCCCTCGAACGCGTAGGGCGTCGCCGAGCCGCCGCCCTGGACGTCGGCGACGCGCGGCAGGGCGTAGGCGACGGGCTTGGAGGCGCCGGCGCTGAAGGTGCCCCCCTCCTCGCTGTGATCGTCGGCGAAGGCGCACCCGGGGTCGGCGGGGAAATCGATGAGCACGTCGCCGGGGGCGTCGTCGTTGGCGCCGTTCGAGCACGCAGGGCGGTCGCGCACGTCGCGGGCCGCGGGCAGGTAGCCGATGTCCTCGGCCCACAGCCGGGTGGGGCCGTAGACGGCCGTCACGTGGACCGCGCCCACCGCGACGCCGTCGCGCAGGAGGATGTTGCGCCCGACCGCGGCGCCCTCGTCGTCGGACTCGACGTCGATCACGGCCCCGGGCTCGACGCTGAGCCGGACCATGCCGTCGAAGTCCGCCCGGCGGCCGGCGGGGTCGCGCGCCTCGATGCGGAAGTCCCAGGTGTCCACCGTGTCGCCCCGGTTGGCCGGCAAGGGCTCGTCGGCGGACGGCGGCGCCTCCCCGTTCACCCTCTCGACCTTGACCCAGAAGCTCGAGACCCCAGGGAGGGGCCCGCCGTCGCTGCCGCACCCGGCGAGGGCCGCGGCCGCGATCATCGTGGACGCCGTGAGCGCCGCGCAGCGCCTCGCCCGCGCCGTCACTGGCCCACCATCCGCAGGCGGCCGTCGGAGAAGTTGCCGAGCCGCCGATCGACGCACGCGAGGTACTTGCACTGCTCGCCGGCGGCGCTGCACGGGGCCAGCGCGCCCTCGCACTGCCGCTGCAGCTCGGCCGTGGGCGCCGCCGCGCAGACGTCGCGCTGGTAGGCGGCCACGTCGTCGCGGCAACGCGCGAGCACGCACGCCCCCGCGGAGCACGGGGCGTCGCCGGTCCGGCACACCGGCCCCTCGACGACCGACTCGGGGCACGCGCAGACGTAGCCCTCGCCGAGCGCCTCGGCGCAGTCGCCGTCCACGCGGCACGACGGCACCTTGCCGTCGTCGCCCGCGCCGCACGGGCTGCCAGCGCGGATGTAGTCGATGAGCGCGTCGCGCTGCTGCACCTGCGTGTCGAACTGCGTCGTGTTGCGCTGGAGCACCCGGAACCCGCTGCCGCCCTGCGCGAGGTAGTTCGACGTCGCGAGCTCGTAGGTCGCGAGCGGGTCGATCGGCTGCCAGCACCGGTTGGCCTCGACGTCGCAGCTCCCCACCGCGCCGCCCGGGCAGTCGGCGTCGCCGTTCGGGCACGCGATCCGCGGCACGTGCGCGCCGATGTAGACGCGGGTCGCGACGCCGGGCGCGGCGCCCTCGGAGGCGCGGGCGGCGCAGTCGATGACGACCCGCGCGCCCGCGATCTGCGCCTGCGACACGCACCCGCGGCCGGCCGAGCGGCGCGCCACGAAGTCGAAGAGGTCCTGCACCTCCAGCCCGGAGAGCTGCATCTTCGAGATCGAGTTGTCGAAGGGGAAGATGTTGTACATCTGCTCGACCGTCACCGGGCCCGGCACGAGATCGGCGCGGATGCCCGTCGTGTTGGTCAGCGCGAAATCGGTCTGGATGCCGAGGCGCAGCCACATCGCCGTGGCGATCAGGTTGCCGAGCGGCGAGTCGCCGCCGCTCGTCGAGACGCGGCGCGAGCCGTCGAGCGCGTAGCCGACCAGGAGGTCGAGGTTCGCGAGCGCGTCGAGCCCCTGCCCGTACGGCTCGAGCACCGACGCGACGATCGGATCCGCCGGCACGTCCTCGGTCACCGGGAAGAGCTCGTACCGGTTCGAGACCACCTCGTAGCCGTTCAACGGGTCGTAGTCGGCGCCGAGCTCCGAGGGGTCCCTGGACAGCACGAGGTCGAGGCGGCCGACGAACTTCGCGAACGCGCCGGAGTGCGCGAGCACCACGTCGCGCGGCGCGCAGTAGCGCCGGAGCTTCTCGCCTCGCTCGGGGGAGCGCTCGTCGTTCAGCAGGATGTAGTGGCTCTGCTTCTCCTCGTCGTAGTACCGCGAGCAGTCGCGCACGCGCTTCGGCGGCTGGAGCACGATGTGGTTGTGCCCGCCGAGCACAACGTCGATGCCCGTCGTCGTCTCGATCATCCGCTCGTCGACGTCGAGCCCGAGGTGGGTGACGAAGACGATGACGTCCACCGTGGGGCGGAGCAGGTCGACGTAGAACTGGGCGACCTCGGTGGTGTTGAGCGGGGTGATGCCGAGCCGGTTCGGCGCCTCGAAGATCGACGTCAGGCTGGAGAGGTTGCCCATGCCGATGACGCCGACCCGGAGGCCCTCCAGGTCGAAGACCGTGAACGGCTGCAGGATCGCGCCGAGCGGCGAGGCGCCGGGCTGCGCCGGGTCCTCGAGCTGGTAGTTCGCGGCGAGGATGGGGAAGCCGGCGTTGTGCTGGAGCTGGATGCCGAGGTTCAGCGCGCCGCGGTCGAACTCGTGGTTGGCGACGATCATCGCGTCGACGCCCATCGCGCCGAGGGTGCGGATCTCCGCCTCGCCCGCGTAGAAGTTGAAGATCGGCGCGCCCTGGAAGCAGTCGCCGCCGTCGAGGTGCAGCACGCGCGACGACCGCGCGCGCTCGCGGCCGATGATGTGGGACATCCGCGCGGCGCCGCCGACGTTCGCGATCGTGGTCGCCTCGCCGAGGCCGAGCCCCGCGTCGACCTGGCCGAGCTGCAGGTTGTACGGGAACAGCCGCGAGTGGATGTCCGACGTGTGGAGCAGCGTCAGGTGCGCCTGCCCCACGAGCCGCGTGGGCGGCTGCTCCTGCTCGCAGCCCGCCGCGCACAGGCCGAGCGCGAGCGCGCCGGCGGCGAGCGCGCGCGACACGCGGGACGCGCCCGGCGCCGCATCCATGGCTTTACAGGACTTCATGAAGCGCTGTCACGCTAGGAAGCCCGCCACGCGAGCTCAAGCGAAAACGAGGTGAAGACGACGAGGCCGTCGACCTGCGACGCAGGTCACTTCGCGCCGCGCTCTCCCGTGAGCAGGTCGAAGAGATCCGGGGCGAACGCCGCGGCGACGCAGCACTCGACCTCCTCGGCCGTGGCGCACGCGAGCGCCTCCGCCGCGACCGCCTCGGCCTCGGCGACCGACACGCGCCGGAGCGTCTCCTTGATCTCCGGGATCGCCGCCGCCTCCATCGAGAAGTCGCGGAGGCCGAGGCCGAGCAGGAGCAGGGCGGCCAGCGGGTCGCTCGCCATGGCGCCGCAGAGCGAGACCGGCCGGCCGAAATCCTGGCCCGCCTGGATCACCTTCGTGATCAGCCGGAGGATCGAAGGATCGAACGGCGAGGCGAGGTATGCGAGCGAGCGGCTGGTCCGGTCGACCGCGAGCGCGTACTGGATGAGGTCGTTCGTGCCGAGGCTCAGGAACGCGGCCTCGCGCGCGAAGTGATCGACCATGATCGCCGCCGAGGGCACCTCGATCATCACGCCGAGCGGGATGTCGTCGGCGCAGGGCTGCCCGCGGGCGCGGACCTGCTCCTGCGCGCGGCGGAGCATCGCGCGCACCTGCCGGAGCTCGCCGAGGCCCGCGACCATGGGGATCATGATCCGCACGTCGCCGTAGGCGGAGGCGCGCACCATGGCGCGCAGGTGCTCGAGGAACACGTCGGGCCGCGAGAGCGCGAGCCGCACGGCGCGGAGGCCGAGCATCGGGTTCATCTCGGGCGGCACCTGGAAGGTGGAGACGAACTTGTCGCCGCCGATGTCGAACGTGCGCAGCGTGACCGGCTTCGGGCGGAGCGCCTCGACGACGGCGCGGAAGATCTCGAACTGCTGGTCCTCCGTGGGCGGGGACGTGCGATCGATGTAGAGGAACTCGGTCCGGTAGAGGCCGATGCCGTCGGCGCCCTGGTCGCGCGCGAGGATCGCCTCGGCCGGGAGCTCGACGTTGGCCCGGAGCGACACCTTGACCCCGTCCTTCGACTGGGCCGCGCGGTGCCGCGACTCGGAGAGCTCCTTGGCGAGCGCGACGTGGCGCTCGGCGCGGGCCCGCGCCTCGGCGAGCTCGGCGGGCCCGGGGCGCACGATGACCGTGCCGCGCAGGCCGTCGATCACGACCACATCGCCCGTGATCACGCGCTGGAGCACGTCGCTCACGCCGACCACGGCCGGGATCTCCAGCGCGCGGGCCATGATCGAGGTGTGGCTCGTGCGGGTGCCGACCTCGGTGACGAAGCCGACGACCGGCTCGTCGACCATCGCCGCCGTGTCGGCCGGCGACAGGTCGTGCGCGACGACGATGGTCGGCCCGGAGAAGCGCGGGATCGCCGCGCCGAACGTCGCCGGCATGGCGATCGAGTTCTGCAGCTCGATCAGGCTGCGGGTGGAGAGCGGCGACGTGTCCCGCGACGACGGCGGCTCCTGCGGCGGGAGGGTGAACGCGCGCAGCAGGCGCTCGCCGACGAAGTTCACGTCGTGGCTGCGCTCGCGCAGGTACGGGTCGTCGAGCGCGGCGAAGCGGCCCGCGATCGCCTCGCACGCGGCCGCCACCGCCCACTCGGCGCAGCGCCGCTCCTCGGTGACCTGGCGCTTCACGGCGTCAGCGAGCGTCTCGTCGCCGAGCATCAGGAGGTACGCCTCGAGGATCGACGCCTCGGCGCGGTGGTTGCCGAGGCGCTTCGACATGTCGCGGAGCTCGTCCTGCGCGCGCTCGACCGCGGCCTCGAAGCGCGCGAGCTCCGCCGCGATCTCGCTGGAGCTGACGCGGCGGCGCGGGTGATCCGTCCGGTGGCCGCCGATCACGACGGCGGAGCCGATGGCGACGCCCGGCGAGCCGGAGATGCCGCGCAGCGTCTCGGTCCGGGCCCCGGGCGGCATCGAGTCGTTCCGGGCCCCGGGCGGCGCCGAGTCGCGCCGGGCCGCAGCCGGCGCCGGGTCGCTCCGGGCCGTCGGCGGCGCCAGGTCGCTCCGGGCCGTCGGCGCCATCGCGTCGCTCCGGACGCCGGACTCCACCGCGTCGCCGCCGGCGGCGTCCGCCGCCACGGGACGGTCGCCCGGGAGCCCCGCGGGGAGCGCGCTCCGGCCGCGCGTCACTCGGGCTCTCCGAAGCGCGCGGCGATGAGCTCGCCGATCGCCGAGACCGCCTCGCCGGCCTGATCTCCCGTCGCGCGGACCTCGATCTGCGTGCCCATCGAGCCGCAGAGCAGGAGCACGCCCATCACGCTCTTCGCGTTGGCCGACTGCCCATCAGGCCCGGTCAGCGAGATCTCGCAGTCGTACCGCCCCGCGAGCTGCACGAGCTTCGTCGCGGCGCGCGCGTGCAGCCCTCGCACATTGATGATGGTGAAACGCCTCGTCACCGCATCGGTCGTCACCGCTCGCCCCCCGTCACGCTCTTGCCCGATGCCGGGCGAGACTCCGGCGCGGCCACCCCAGACGGCGTCAGCCGGAGGTCCACGCTCGGGGTCCCGGCCAGCCCCTCGCCCACCGAGGGTACTATACTCCCGCTCGCCCGGGCGACGTCTCGATGAACGACCGTGATCGGGAGCCCCGTCTTCCGCCGCAGGCTGTCGCTGAGGACGTTGGTGAGCACGACGGACCGGTGCCGGCCGCCGGTGCACCCGATGCCGACGGTGAGGTAGCTCTTCCCCTCGCTGGCGTAGCGCGGCATGCAGAACGACAGGAGCTGCTCCGTCCTGCCGATGAACTCGAGGGCGTCCGGGTTCTTGAGGATGTAGTCCCGCACCGGCTCGTCGTTGCCCGTCAGCTCGCGCAGGCCGTGGACGAAATACGGGTTGTCGAGGAAGCGGACGTCGAGGAGCAGGTCGGCGTCGAGCGGGATGCCGTACTTGTAACCGAACGAGACGAAGCGGGTGGACATCACGGGCAGATCCACCTTGGCCGGGCGCAGCCGCTCGAGGACGACGCGGCGCAGGTCGTGCGTCGACAGCCGCGTCGTGTCGAGCTCGATGGTCGCCCGGGCCCGCAGCGACGCGAGCCGCTCGCGCTCGAGGAGGACGCCGTCGAGCATCGCGATGGCGCCGCTGCCGCCGGTGGTCAGCGGGTGGGGGCGCCGCGTCTCGCTGAAGCGCCGGAGCAGCGTCTCGTCCGAGGCGTCGAGGAAGAGGATCACGACGTCGCGGCCGACGCGGATCTGGTCGAGCGCCGCCGTGGCGCCCGCGA
The DNA here is from genome assembly GCF_051474675.1 of Sorangium sp. So ce406. Classification (NCBI taxonomy): domain Bacteria; kingdom Pseudomonadati; phylum Myxococcota; order Polyangiales; family Polyangiaceae; genus Sorangium; species Sorangium sp. So ce406. The sequence goes on from NZ_CP150340.1 coordinate 8,285,581, forward strand.
GGAACGAGCCGACCCGGACGTCGATGCCGAGCCCGATGCGGGTGATCCCGCCCGCCTCGCACGCCTCGACCGCCGGCCGGACGAGCGACGTCGGGAGGTTGTCGACGCAGAAGAAGCCGAGGTCCTCCAGCGCGTGGAGCGCCGTCGACTTGCCCGCGCCGGACAGCCCCGTGACCACGACGACCCGCCCCGGCGCTGCCTCGGACGGCGCGTGCGCCGGCGGCTGCGGAGGACCGCTCGCGCCGCTCACCCTCGCCTCCTCGGCCGCGGCAGGCTCACCGACGACTCCGTGGCGACGAACCCGGAGCCCGGTCGGTCGGGGGGCGGCCTCGCCCGATCCGGGGGCTGCCGGAAGGCGCTGCTCGGCGGGCTCGGCGCGTCCCTGTCGTAGCCGGGCCGCGGCGGCCGGGGCGGGCCGGGCGGCGCCGCGCTCCGCTGGGTCCCCTCCTCCGCGAACCGGACGGGCGGCGGCACCGACGACTCCTCCGGCGTGCGCTCGCCGAGCAGCTCGCCCTCGACGTTGCCGAAGAACTCGCGCGCCGCGTGGAACCCGGCGTTCTTCAGGAGCTCGTTGCGCGCGGCGACCTCGAGGATCGACGCCATGTCGCGGCCGGGCCGCACCGGGATGACGAGCTCCCGGATCTTCACGCCGAGGATCGTGTGGTACCGCTCGTCGAGCCCGAGCCGGTCGTACTCGGTGTCCTTCGACCACTCGACGAGCTTCACCACGACGTCGATGCGCTTGCGCTCGCGGATCGAGGTGACGCCGAAGAGGTCCTTCACGTTGAGGATGCCGAGGCCGCGCACCTCGAGGTGGTAGCGGAGGAGCTCCGCCGGGGCGCCGAACACCATGCCGGGCGGGCGGTAGTCGCACTCCACGGCGTCGTCGGCCACGAGCCGGTGGCCGCGCATCACGAGATCGAGCGCGCACTCGCTCTTGCCGATCGCGCTCGACCCCATGAGCAGGAGCCCCACGCCGAAGACGTCGACGAGCACGCCGTGCAGGCGGATGCGCGGCGCTAGGCGATCGTCGAGCAGCGCGTGCAGCGCGGTGATCGTCACGCTCGACCGCACCGCCGAGATCAGCAGCGGCGTCCCGGACTCCTCGGCGCACTGCGCGAGCTCCGGCACGGGGAAGAAGCCGATCCCGGAGCTGTTCGTCTCGAACGGCTGGTCGCCCTGCGTGAGGATGACGCAGCACAGGCCGAGCTCGAAGAAGCCGCGCAGCGACAGGAGCCGGTCCTCGCGTGAGAGCTTGTGGAGGAACGAGAGCTCGGTCTGGCCGAGGATCTGCACCCGCGTCGGGACGATGCCGTGGAAGTGGCCGACGAGCGCGAGGCCCGATTTCTGGATGCGGGTGTTCATGATGGGCCGGTCGAGGCCCGCCGCGCCCGCGATCAGCGAGAGCTCGATGCCGAGCCCCTCGTCGGCCATCAGGCTCCGCACCGTGAGCACGGGGCGGTCCACCCGCCCTCCGCCGCCCGGCGGAGCGCCCCGGTCGCCCCGGTCCCCGTCCTGTCTGCTGCCGCGCGCGTCGCTCACGGTACCGACCTCCCTTCCTCCGCGGCGATGAGCTCGAACGCCGCCCGCCCGGTCGAGGCGCCGAGCAACCGCTTCCTGAACGTCTCGTCCCGCAGCAGCCGCGAGATGCGCGCCAGGGTCTTGAGGTGCTCCCCGGTGGCCCGCTTCGGCCCGATCACGGCGACGAGGATGGACACCGGCGCCCCGTCGATCGCGTCGAAGTCGATCGGCTTCGGGCAGAGCAGGACCGCGCCGATCAGCCGCTCGACGCCCTCCATGGCGCCGTGGGGGATGGCCACGCCGCTGCCGACCCCGGTGGACTGGAGGCGCTCGCGCTCGGCGAGCACCCGCTCGACGTCCTCGCCCTTGATTCCCTGCTGCCCTGTCGCGAGCAGGGCGGCGAGCCGGCGGAGCGCGTCCGCCTTCGAGCGGACGACCCCCTCCTGCTCGCTGGCGACGGATACCTGGTGCGCGGTCAAGATGTCGCAGACTTGCATGCTGGTTTCGGCGCTCTGGCGAGGTGAGGGGGCTCTGGGTGGCGCACGCGGCACGGCCGGCGCAGCGCTCGGCCAGGGCCAGGCGCGCCGACGTTGCCATCGTACCCTGGGTACCTCGGGTACGCGACTCAAGGACGCTATCGCGAGGAGCGGTCCGGAGGGAGGTGTTCTTCCGCTGCTGCGCCCGCGTCGTGGTCGACGCGTCGCTGCGGGCTGCCGCCGCGCTCGTCGCGGGCGCGACGGCAGCGCTCCCCGGGCAGGTTGTGCAGGGGAGCGCGCCGCGCCCGTCGCAGGCGCGACGAGCGCCCCGCGCCGCCGCGCCCGCGACGGGCGCGGCGGCTCACCTCCAGGAGCGCGCCGCGGCCTCAGCGGCAGGCGCGCTGGCTCACGTTCTGGAGCGCGCCGCGGCCTCTCGCTCCACCTCGGCGGCGTACTCGCCCGCGCTCGTGCCATTGCGCTTGCGGGCGATGGTGTGTCCCTTGCCATCGCGGATCTGCCGCTCGAGCTTGTCCAGCACCATGTCGATCGAAGCGTACATGTCCTCACCCCGCTCGGTCGCCTGGAAGGCCAGGCTGCCCGAGGAGAGGCGCACGTCGGCGACGTGTTCCAGGCCCTCGACCGAGAGGGTCACCTGCGCCGTCATCGCCTGCCTCAGGAATTTCTGAAGCTTGGCCACCTTCTCGTGCGCGTGCTTCTTGACGGCCTCGGTACCCACCATGTGCCGGAACGTGATCGTGATGTTCATCGGGCCAGCCTTCCTTCCCCCTGATGCGTAGATGAAACAATCGACTACGGCTACAGAGCACCCCTCCATCTCCATAGTAACACCGCTGTAGAGCTCCGGTCTTCCATCAACGAAGGTGCCCTTTCGTTTTGTTGGTTTCGCTCTGGGTCGCTCCCTTGCGCCGTCGCTGCGCCTTGCCGCGCCGCGCCGCGACGCGACCGGCGCGGGCCGCCCCCCTCAACAAGCCTTGGCGCGCCCCGCTTGTTCCAGCGCCCGGCGCACCGCGTGCGGGGCATGGCCACAGGCCAGCGCGATCTCGCCGATGGTGGGCCTGCGCCCGAGCTCGGCGGCGAGCCGCCTGGCGCTCTCGAGGACGGCGCGGAGCACCTCGACGTCGCCCGGGTCCAGCGGCTCGGCGACGCGGAGGCCCTCGGACTCGAGCCGATCGATGATGTGCTCCACCTCCTCGTACGAGACCGCCCGGCGATCGATGACCTCGGCGATGTCGTTGAGGTCCACCCGGCCGCTCGAGCGGTGGCGTGTGAGGAGCTCCTGGATCATGTCGTCAATGACGGGCCGCACGGAGCTAGGGTGGCACCTGCGCGCAGCCCACGCACGCCCCGACGCCCGCACGACTGAGCCCCTCGAGCGCCGGGGTCACAGGTCCGCGATCGTCGCGGCCGCCGGCCCGGCCGCCGCGGCCGCCGGTCACCGCCTGCTCGCCGCCGGGCGCCCGCCTCCCCCGCCCTGGGCCCGCGGCGCGCCACGTCCGCGCGCCACGTCCGCCCCCGCCCATTTCATCCGTTCGATAACCGCTCGACAACGTCAACGACGTTTCCGCCGGGAGCCGCGGAGGGTTGATGGTAGATACCGAGTCGACATCGAGCGGATACGCGACAGGAGATCTCCATGCGCTGGCTCCCCCCCGAGTCGCGATCGCGCCATGCGATCCGCGACCACATCGAGGCAAACCTCGACCCCGTCGAGGATCACCAGGAGATCATATTTCTCTCGACGTGCTACGATTTCCCGTGGGACACGCAGCGCGCCCTGGAGCTCGCGCTGGTCCGCGTCTTCGGCATCGCGAAGAGCTCACCGCTCCTCGTGCGGACTGGCGAGTTCCTGGAGCGCACCCAGAAGCGTTACGACGACACGGTGCTCATCCTCTCCGAGATGCTGGAGAACGGATACGACAGCGAGCGCGGCCGGGCGGCGCTGCGGCGCATGAACCGGCAGCACGGGCGTTACGCCATCCCGAACGACGAGTACCTGTACACGCTGTCGACGTTCGTCTTCGAGCCCGTGCGCTGGAACGAGCGCTTCGGCTGGCGCCCGCTGACCGGGAAGGAGAAGCTCGCGACGTACCATTACTGGAAGCAGGTCGGGGCGCTGATGAACATCAGGGACATCCCGCCGAGCTACGAGGCGTTCGAGCGGTTCAACGTGGACTTCGAGGCGGAGCACATGCGGTTCTCCGACGACAACCGGAGGCTCGCCGTCGCGACGCGGGACCTCATGCTGAGCTGGGTGCTGCCGGGGGCCCTGCGGCCCCTCGGGGCGCGGGTCGTCCACGCGCTCTTCGACGATCGTCTGCTCGACGCGCTCGGGCTGCCGCGGCCCTCCCCCGCCCTGCGCCGCCTCGTCGAGGGGGCGCTCCGTGCGCGCGGCCCGGTCCTGCGGGCGATGCCCCGCCGGCGCGAGCCGCGCCTGCTCACCAGGAAGAAGACCCGCACCTATCCGGACGGCTACCGCGTCGAGGACCTCGGCGCGCGATGATCGGGGCGCGCCCGGCGCGCGGCGGCGTGTCCGCTCAGGGGAGCTGGCGGCGCAGGAACTTCAGCGCCTCGCGCGCGGCCGGGTTCACCGGCTCGTAGACGTCCGGGGTCTTCCTGAGCGGCGCCCCGATCGGCTCGCCGGGGCGGACGCCGAGGATGCGCTCGACGTCCTCCAGGAGCGATTGCATCGAGTCGAAGCGGTTGCCGGGCAGCTTGCGGAGCGCGGTGGCGACCAGCGCCTCGATGCGCCGATCGATGCCGGGGCGGATCGTGCTCAGCCGCGGGGCCGCGGTGCACGCGTGCTGGGCGACGACCACCACGTCGTCCGGCGAGGAGAACGGGAGCTGGCCCGCGAGCATGCGAAACATCGTGATGCCGAGCGCGTAGACGTCGGTGCGGCCGTCGACGGGATCGGCGAGGGCCTGCTCCGGGGCCATGTAGGGGACGGTGCCCAGCACGAGGCCCGCCGCGGTCGTGGGGCCCGATCGCAGCTTCGCGAAGCCGAAATCCATCATCTTGAGCACGCGCGGGCCGCCCGCGGAGCGGACGAGGAACATGTTGTCCGGCTTCACGTCGCGGTGGATGATCCCGGCCGCGTGCGCGGAGGCGAGCGCCGACGCCGCCTGCCGGATCAGCGGCAGCGCGACGGCCTCGCTCACGGCCACCTCGCGGCGGAGCAGGACGCCGAGCGACTCGCCGGTGAGGAGCTCGAGCACGATGAAGGGGGACCCGTCCTTGCGATCGCCCGCGTCGAGGACCCGGATGATGTTCGGGTGCCCGAGCTCGGCCGCCACCTCGAGCTCGCGGAGGAACCGCTCGCGCTGGGTCCGGTCGGCAGCGAAGCTGCGGTTCAGGATCTTGATCGCGACCTGCTCCTTCGTGTGGCTGTCCACGGCGAGGTACACGCGCGACATCCCGCCCGCGCCGATGAAGCCCTGGATGACGTAGCGATCCTCGAGGACGGCGCCGAACTGCCGCGTCGGCTGCGCGGGCGGCGCGGCCGACAGGGACTGGACCAGGCGGGCGCCGTCGTCGGGGCAGAACGCGTACGAACGGTCGGCGTAACCGCGGTGGCAGCGCGGGCAGATCATGGGCGCGCGACATGATGGGGGCGCGGGCGGGGATCCTCAAGGGACTTGCGCCCCGGCGGGCCATCGAGCGTGAACCAACGTGAAACAACGCGGACCACGACACGAAACAGACCGGACGAGCGCGGAGCGACATGGACACGCGCGGAGCAGCGCGGAGCGCGTGAAACACTCGAAACATGTGGAGCGCGCAGAGGTCAGAACGCACCTCACGATGTTCCGTCCGAGTGCTCGATCTACCGTCCCGGGAGGTAGATCGCGGCGCGGACCTCGGCTATGCGTGCGCCTTTCCTGGTCGACGCGATGGACCCCGAGCCCGAGAGACACAGCCCGTGACATCACAGAAGCAGACCGCGACCCTCATCCCTGGTGACGGCATCGGCCCCGAGATCGTGGAGGCGACGCTGCGCGCCCTCGACGCGCTCGGCTCGCCTTTCGAGTGGGAGACGTGCGTGGCCGGCATGGCCGGCGTGAAGGACTTCGGCGACCCGCTGCCCCGGGCCACGCTCGACAGCATCCACCGCACGCAGCTCGCGCTCAAGGGGCCGCTCGAGACGCCGATCGGCGGCGGATACCGGTCGTCGAACGTGCGCCTGCGGCAGGAGTTCCAGCTCTATGCGAACGTGCGGCCCGCGCGCACGCTGATCCCCGGCGGGCGCTTCGAGAACATCGACATCGTGCTCGTGCGGGAGAACCTCGAGGGCCTGTACGTGGGCTTCGAGCATTACATCCCGATCGGGAGCGACGAGCACGCGGTGGCGATCGGCTCGGGCGTGAACACGCGGGTCGGCTCGCGCCGCATCGCCGAGTACGCCTACAACTACGCCGAGAAGCACGGCCGCAAGAAGGTCACCATCGTCCACAAGGCGAACATCATGAAGGCGCTCACCGGCATCTTCCTCGAGACGTCGCGCGAGGTGGGCCGGGCCTTCGAGGGCCGCGTGGCGACCGACGAGCGCATCGTCGACGCGTGCGCGATGCAGCTCGTGCTGAACCCGTGGCAGTTCGACGTCATCGTCACGACGAACCTCTTCGGCGACATCCTGTCGGACGAGATCGCGGGCCTGATCGGCGGCCTGGGCATGGCGCCGGGGGCCAACATCGGGCACAACGCCGCCATCTTCGAGGCGGTGCACGGCTCGGCGCCGGACATCGCCGGCAAGGGCGTCGCGAACCCGATCGCGCTCATGCTGGCCGCCGCGATGATGCTCGATCACGTGGGCGAGCGGGAGCTCGCCGCCCGCCTGCGCGCCGGCATCGACGGGGCGCTCAACGCGGACGGGGTGCGCACCCGCGATCTCGGCGGCAAGGCGGACACGAAGACGCTCACGGACGCGATCGTGGCGCGCATCAAGAACGGCTGATCGAACGCGGCGGGCCTCGCGGCCGGCGTCACCGCGGCGGGCGCGGGGGCCGCGGGGTCAACCGTCGCCCGCGGGCGCTCCCGGGAGCGGGAGCGCGACGTGGAATGACGTCGACTCGTCCGGCGTGCTCTGCGCCCAGATCCGGCCGCCGTGCGCCTCGACGATGCCCTTGCAGATGTAGAGCCCGAGGCCGGTGCCGGGCGGGGCCTTGCTGGACGGGCCTGACGAGAGCCGCTGGAACCGCTGGAACAGCCGCGGCAGCTCGTCCGGCGGGATGCCCTGGCCGCGGTTCTCGACCGCCACCTCCACCTCGGCGCCGCGGCGCGAGAGCGTCACCCGGGTCGGCGCGCTCGGGTCGCCGTACTTGGCGGCGTTCAGGAGGAGGTTTCCGATCACCTGGTCCATGCGCGCCGGGTCGACGAGGACGGGCGGCACGCCCTCGTCGACGGCGAGCACGACGGCGCGATCGGGCCGCTCGGCTGCTGCGAGCTCGACGGCGGCGCGGAGCTGGGCGCCGAGGTCCGTCGGCCGCGGCTCGACCGAGAAGCGCCGCGCCTCGATCTTCGAGGCGTCGAACAGGTCGTCGATCATCTGCTCGAGGCGCCGGGCGCTGGCGAGGATCTTCTGGCTCCACCCCGAGGTGTCCTGGGACCGCCGCGACAGCATGCCCGCGTAGGCGGAGATCGCGGTGAGCGGCTGCTTGAGGTCGTGCGCGACGATGGAGGTCCACTCCTCGCGGAGCCGGGCGCGCTCTGCGTAGTGGGTGACGTCCTCGTAGCTGGCGACGGCGCCGAGGATCGCGCCGTTGTCGTCCCGGATGGGGCCGGCGCTCACGATGACGGGCACGAAGCTCCCGTCCGGCCTGCGGAACCACAGCTCCTCGCAGGTCGTCCCCTGGCCGCGCGCCGCGCGGACGAGGGGCATCTCGTGGTGCAGGAGCGGGCGTCCTCCCGGCTGGCACAGCCGCACGCCCGGCGCGCCTTCGGGCCACCCGGGTGTCTTGAGGGGATGCGGGCCGCCGCAGAGCTGCTCGCAGCGGCGGCTCGCGAGGAGCGAGTGGCCGCCGCGCTCGTCGAAGATCGCGATGGCGACGGGGAAATCCTCGATGATGATGCGCAGCCACTCCCGCTCGGCGGCGAGGCGGCTGTCCGCCTCGCGGAGCGCGGCCCGGGCGTCCTGCAGGAGGGCCTCGGCGCGCTGCAGCGCGGGCGAGCGCGCGGCGGGGGCGTCGTCGAGCGCGTCCGCGGGGTGGCGCTCGGCGCGCTGCTCCGCCGCGCGCTCGGCGGCCTGGAGCGCGAGGCCGAACAGCGCGCCGAGCGCCTGGACGCGCGGGAGGAGCTCCTGCGGCGGCGCGCTGCGGCCGGCGAAGGCGCAGGTGAGGACGCCGAGCAGCCCGCGTGCGCCGAGCAGGGGGGCGCACAGCACCCAGCACGGTCCCAGGCACGCCTCGATGGCGCGGACGTCGTGGAAGCGCTCGCGCGCCGCCTCGTCCGCCGCCGTGTGCTCGACGCGCCGGCCCTCCGCGGCGCGCCGCACGAGCGATGGGGTGCTCGGGAGGTCGTCGAGCGCCGCGGCGCGCTCGCCCGGCAGCGCGATCGGCGATCCGTGCGAGGCGAGCAGGCGGGTGGGGAGCGCGCCGTCTGCCGGCGCGCCGTGGACGAGCGCGACGTCGGCGCCGAGCAGCCGGGCGGCCAGCGCGACGAGGGTGGGGTGGAGCTCCTGCCGGTCGAGCTTCCCCGAGAGCGCGGCGGACGCCTCGGCGACCGCTTCCGCGAGCTGGTCGGTGGCCGATGCGGGCTCTCCGGTCGCGCCCGGGAGGCGGTCATGCCCCGAGGTCCTCGTCACGTGTCCTCGCACCATGCCCTAGCACCTGCGCAGGGAGGCGCCGCTCGAGCGGAGGGGTGTGGATGCTATCCGGGCGGGATGGCGCGGCGAGCGGCGGGTGGCGGGGCGGCGGCGCGCGGGTGGCGGGGCGGCGCGCAGCGGGCCGGAGGCGGCGGGCCGTGCTGTCAGCGGGAGGGGTCGAAGCGGCGTTTTGCCCAGCTCACGAGCGGGCTGTTGTCCCGGGTGCGGGTGGCGCCGGGTGCGCCGCGGCGTTTCCGCCAGTCGCCTTCGCGGACGCGCCGGCACCCTGCGGCCTGCTCCATCGAGAGGAGGTAGGCCTGGGCCTCGCGCCCGTCGGCGAGGCGGATGGCGGTTCGCCGGTGCAAGATCGGGTGTCCACGGTGCACGTCGAGCGCCGCGAGCGCGGCGGGCGAGAGGGCGTAGAGCTCGCCGGTCACGGCGACGAACCCGCCCTGGACGAGGGCGCCGCTCGTGCCGAGGTCGACGAGCGCGTACTGGGGGGTCGTGGTCGCCTCCCCGAGCGGGCGGGCCGAGGCGAGCCATTCGTGCTGGTCCTCGCCCTTCATGAGGTTGTCGTAGACGAAGAGCGCGATCTCGCTGGTGGTCATGTCGTGGTCCTCGCGACGGGCTCGCCGGCCCGGCAACGACCCTCGCAAAGGCAGGGAGCGAGCGCAAGGCCGGCGGGGGGAAGGTCGACGACGTCGCGGGCGCTGGAGCTCCAGAGGAATGTTGCACCTATCTGGCGAGAGGAGCTGCGGCTCCGGAAAGCGCCTCGAACGAGGTTGTCGGAGAGCCGATGTGGAGCCCGGAGCATCGGTTGATGGATATCATGCGAGCCTGCGTTGCCTGACGAGGATCTCGGCATACCAAGGCACGCGAAGGATGCCCAACACACCCATCTATTGGAGGTGCACGTGTCCCATGAAGTCCTTCGCGCAAGGGCATGAAGGCGGCAGTCGATCGACTCGGGCTCTCCGCCGAGGCAGGTCGCCAGCGGCGCTGGACCGATCTCAATGGGCAGAAGCTCGGCGTCACCCAGGCGAAGAGCGCCGATGTCGCTCGATACCCCGCCTCGATCCTTCGCTATCCCCCGCTGCCCGCACTCCGCTTCTCATCGAGCGCTCAGCTCTTCATCGAGCGCTCCGCCACCGGATCCCCCTCCCCTTGACCACCGTAGCGCCGACCCTCCCGCCGGCGCGGCCCTACCAGCTCACCACGAACTGAAGCGCATCGGGCCCTCGCACATCCACCGAGATCGTCGGCTTGGCGCCATAGCCCAGGACGAGCGCCTCGAAATTCCCGAGCGGGTACTCCAGCACACCGCGGAAGCCGCCGATGTCGATCTGCACCTCCGACGGCCCGAGCTGCCGCGCCCGCGCAGACGGGCCCTTCACGAGGGCGCCGAGGCTGCCCGTGTAGCGCATCAGCGCGGCGCCGGGATCGGTCGCGAGGTGCATCGTGATCCGGCCGAGCGCGCTCTCCCGGAAGGCCGACACCTGCTGCCGCGCGAGGCGACGGTAGGCCTCGCGCGAGCTCCGGTTCGGGTGCGAGAGGCGCGCCGCTGCGTCATAGAGACGCAGGAAGTCGCGCATCGGATAGTCCGAGAACGGCAGGTAGAGCCCGCCCCGCGGCGGGCTCGACAGCGTCGGCACCACCTGAACGAACCGCTCCCCGAGCGTCGCCGCCAGCGCGTTGAAGAACATCCCCTTCATCGCGTAGAACTCGGGGACACTCGCCACCACACCGTCGATGTCGACGTTGCCGAGGAGCGGATCGGACGGACGTACCTCGAAGGACGCGCCGTTCGGCCCGACGAGCGTCCCCTCACTGGCCGGCGCGCTCGCCGGCATGACGCTTCGAGGGACGGTGCGCATGACACCGCTCCTGGGGATCGGCGTCTCGTTCGCCTGCCGGCGCTGATCGCTGCGGACCTCTTTCATGGGGAGCTCACGCGCAAAAAACTTCAACTCAGGACCACTTGCGGCAACCACCGCAGCGGAGGGAACATCGTCCGACGGTGCAATGGCCATGCCGTCTCCCCCTGAGACGAGTACCGCGCGAACACGGGGGTTCTCGTCAGATTTCCCTTGCATGGATGCAACGCCGCTTCAGCGCTGCAACCGGAGGCGGCGGCGAGGACGGTCGGGCGCCTCCGCTCGGGCCGCGAGCGCGCGTATGCCCAGGTACATCACCGTGCGCCCCGCCCGAGGCACCGCGTCACCGCACCGGCAGACCGAGCTCGCGGAGCTCTGCCTCGCGCAGCGGCAGCTCTGCCGCCATGAAGAACTCGTCGAGCTGCGGCGGCTTCACGCGCGTGCCGGCGAGCATCGCGTGCGCCTGCCCACGGTGGTGGATCTGGTGGACGAAGAGGTGCAACAGCACGCCTCCTACCCGATCGACCTGCACGTAATCCTCGCGCTGAATTTGCACCTCGTCGTCGAGCGCTGCGTCGCTGGAGAGCCGCTCGCAGAAGGCGACGAGGCGGCTGTCGGTCTCGCGCTGCGCCTGCCGCAGCGCGGCGAAGTCGGTGAACGGCGCGACGTCCTTGAAGATGTCGAGGCCGCGGCCGCCGCGCTCGAGCGCGTCGAGGTAGTACCAGTCGACGTGCAGGATGTGCGTCAGGGTCTCGTGGATCGAGGGGAAGAAGCTGGTCCGCTCGGCCGTGAGCTCATCGAAGGTGAGCTCGGCGCACGCGCGGTGGAGCCGGTGGTTCGACCAGGCGTTGTTCTCTGCCATGGAGCGAACTGTGGACAGCGAGTTCATGCGCGGGAGTATCGCGCGCCGTCCGTCCCTCGAGCCACCGCATGTCGCCCGGCGGCGGCGCGACAGCGACGGTGACGGCGCGGCCCGGCATCGGCGCGGCGGCCGCGCCTGCCGAGTTCGCGCGCCGCCGCCGCGGACCGCGCCGGGGGCCCTCGTCTCCTGACAGCACGCTGTCAGGAGGGCGGTTCCATGATGCCGGTGCGTGCGGGCCGGACGCCCGCGAGGAGGTGTTCATGAGCGGAGAATTCGGCGGTGTGATCGTCTATGTGCCCGACGCGCTGGAGGCAGCGGCGTTCTACGAGCGCGCGTTCGGCTTCGAGCGGAAGTTCGTCTCTGGCAACAACGACTACTGCCAGATGCAGGGGGAGGTGCCGCTCGGGTTCGTGCGGGAGGACTTCGCCCAGAAAAACCTCCCCGAGTTCGTGAAGAACCGGGCCGGCGCGCGCCCGCCCGGGTTCGAGATCTGCGTCGCCAACAAGGACGTCGACGCGGCGTTCCAGCGCGCGGTCGAGGCCGGGGCGACGCCGGTCGAGCAGCCCCACGACGTGCCCTGGGGCCAGCGGATCTCCTACGTGCGCGATCTGAACGGCGTGCTCGTGGAGATCTGCTCGCCGTGGAGCGTCCCATGAGACCGGTCGCTGGGCGGCCGCGCGGCGCGCTCGCCGTCCGCGGTCCGTCGCGCGCGATGGTGTCGCTGCCGTGCAGCCGCGCCCTCCCGGAGACGCAGCGCGCCATCCCTCGGCTGGGTGCGCCCCCTGCCTCCTGACAGCGCTCTCCTGACGGGCGCTTGCGGCAAGTCCTTGCCGCCCTTCGCTCGGCCTGCTTAACCTCCGCGCGTGAACGCGAACGGCCGGACACGGGTGCATCTGCTCGTGGCAGCAGCGATCGCCCTGCTCGCGGCCGGCCCCCTGGGGCTCGGCGACGGGCCCGTGGCCGAGGCCAAGGAGGCCGCCCGGGCCAAGAGCAAGGGCAAGAGCAAGAAGCCGAAGCCGATCGAGTGCCGCCCGCAGAGCCCGCAGAAGTTCCTGAAGCGGCGCACCTTCGTCCAGAAGGGCATGCTCGTCCCGACGAAGCACGCCAAGGCGGTCCGCTACCTCGCCGAGCGCTACGGCCACGTCGAGACCGAGGAGACGCGGCGCTTCAACCCGGAGAGCGCGCACTCCCAGGCCACGACCGTGCAGTTCATGGGCCTGCCGCTCTCCATCCACGAGAAGATCGCCCCCGCGCTCCACTGCGTCGAGAAGCGGATCCGCGCGACGTGCTCCGGCAAGCCGCGCCGCTACACGCCGCGCGCGGTCGGCGGGTTCCGCACGGCGAACAGCTACCGCGGCGCGGAGATCTCGAACCACCTCTTCGGCATCGCCGTCGACATCGATCCCGACCGCAACCCGTGCTGCGGCTGCGTCGATCCGTGGCCCACGAGCCCGCTCTGCCAGGAGAAGAAGCGCACCGCCTACGAGCGCACCGCGCTCACCCGCTGCTGGATCAAGGCATTCGAGCGCTACGGCTTCGACTGGCTCGGCCACGACGACCTCGAGGACACGATGCACTTCGAGTTCCTCGGCAACCCCGATCGCTTCACGGCGAAGTAGCGCGAGCGGTCACGCGCCGCCGCGGCCGCCGCTGCGCCGGGAGAGCCGGCGGGCGCGCCGCTCGGCCGCGGCCTCGGCGAGGGCGCGATCCTCGTCCGTCTCGAGCCGGAGCGGCCGCACCGCGGTCGGCTTCAGCGACGCGTCGACCGCCACGAACGTCACGAAGGCCGTGACCGTGGGCCAGACGTCGCCCGTCGCCGCGTCCTCCCCCTCGACGGACACGAGGATCTCGAGCGACGTGCGGAAGGTGGCCGTCACCCGCGCCGCGAGACGGACGACCTGGCCGACCTTGATCCCGCGGTCGAACGAGAGGTCGTCGATGCCGGCGGTGATGACCGTGCTGCCGGTGTGCCGCTGCGCGCAGATGGCAGCGCACAGGTCGATCCAGGCGAGCACCTGGCCCCCGAAGATCGAGCCGAGCGCGTTCGCGTGCGTCGGCAGGACGTACTCGGTCATGGTCGTGACCGAATCGGCGGCGCGCTTTGCGGGCTGGACGTTCACCTGGCAGGCGTATCACGGGCGGCCGCCCGCGCCAGAGCACGCCGGCCCGCGCGCGCCGCACCCGGCCCGCGCGCGCCGTCGGTCCCCGCTCCGGCGTCAGCTCGACGTCGACGCCGTGCCGGGCCCCGGGAACGACGGCTCCTCCGGGGCGGAGGAGGCCGCGCGCCCGGGGCTCGACGCGACCGGCTTCGCGAGCCCCGGCGGGCCCGTCGGGAGCGTGGGCTCGTCCTCGAGGCGCGCCGCCGTGATCTTGAGCCGCCCGAAGATCGCCTCGGCCCGCTCGTTCATCGTCACCGCCTCGCGCCGCGCTGCCATGTTGGCGACGAAGCTCCGGTCGGTCGTCAGGAACCGCGCGTAGGCCTGGAAGGTGCGCGCGAGCTCGAGCTCGTTCCCCGTCTCCTCGAAGATGCTCACCGAGCGCGCGAAATAGGCGCGCGCGCTCTTCGTGTTCGCGCTGCCCCAGCCGCCCGCCGCCGTGATCTCCCCGAGCGTCCGCAGCGCGATCCCGAGGTGCACCTTGCTCCGCACCGAGGCGAACAGGTCCACCGCCCGGCTGATCGAGTCGCGCGCCTTCTCCAGGTCGCCCCGCAGCATGTACGCCTTCCCGAGCGCCCGCCGCGCCTCGGCGAGGCCGAGCCGGTCGCCGAGCTCGTCGCAGAGCTCCTCGGCCTGCTGCAGCACGCGCACCGCCTGGTCGGGATCGCCGCTCCGGTAGAGCGTGCCGCCGATGTTCGTCAGGATCAGCGCCGTGCGGTTGCGATCCCCGACCTGCCGCGCCACCTCGAGCGCCTCCTCGAACAGCTTGAGCGCGCGGCGGTGGTCGCGCTGATCCTGCGCGACCATGCCGAGGTTGTTCAGGCTCATCACGACCCCGAGCAGGTCCGAGATCTCGCGCCGGATCGCGAGCGACCGCTCGAACGTCGCGAGCGCCTGCTTGAACTCGCCCGAGTCCTGCAGGGCGAGGCCGAGGTTGTTCAGCGACAGCGCGATCGAGCGGCGATCCCCCATCTGCTCGCGGCGGGCGAGCGCGTCGCGCAGCCACTTCAGCGCCTCCTGGTACTCGCCCCGGAGCCAGTGCAGCTTGCCGATGTCGTCGATGGTCGAGGCCTTCCCCCGCTCGTCCCGCGCGCCCTCGAACAGGCGGAGCGCGGTCGTGAGGTGCTTGCCGGCCTCGTCGAGCGAGCCGCTGTCGCGGTAGAGCCGCCCGATGCGGTTGTGCGCGGCGCCGCCCTTGCGCCGGTTGTCGAGCCGGTAGGCGAGCGTCAGCATCTCGCGGAAGGCGGCGAGCGCGTCGTCGATGCGCCCGGCGAGCTGCAGGACGTCGCCGTAGTCGTGGAGCGCGTCGATGCGGCGCGCGACGTGCCCGTCGCCGAGCAGCGACAGCCCGCGCGCGTAGTACTCCGCGGCCTTCGCGTTCGAGTAGCGCCCGCGCGCCACGTCCCCGGCGTCGAGCAGCGACAGCCCCGCCCGCACCGCGTCGCCGATGCGCTCGCGGTGCATCGCGAGCTGCGCCAGGAACTCCTCGCTGGCGCGCACCGCCACCTGCTGCTCCAGCCACTCGGCGACCGCGTGGTGATACCGCCGCTGGGCCGCGGCGCCCATCCGCTTCTGGAGCGCCTCGCGCTCGTTGTCGTGCACGAACACGTACTCGTCCGAGCCCGCGAAGCTCGACTCGCCCTGCTTGCGCAGGTAGCCGCGGTCGCACAGCGAGCGGAGCGCGGCGTGGATCCGGTCGAGGTCCCTGTCGCTCTCCTCCTCGCCCCACAGCTCGGGGGCCTGACAGCCCGCCCGGCCGAGCACGAACAGCGCGCCGCTCCAGAACACCGGGCCGATCGTCGCGGCCTGCTCGAGCAGCAGCCGGCTCTCCTGGTCGAGCGCCGCGAGGCGGACGTTCACGGCGTCCTCGACGGTCATCGGCAGGCTCGCCGTCGACAGCTTCCCGAGGTGCACGCGCCAGCGCGGCCCGCCCGCGGAGTCGGGCGAGAGCTCCTCGATCACGCCCTGATCGTGGCAGATGCGGACCATCTGCTCGAGCAGCGCCGGGTTGCCGTTCGCGAAGGCGCACGCCGCCTCGACGAGCTCGGGCGGCGCGCCCGGCCGGGGCTGCGACTGCGCGCCCGCGGCGTCGACGACGACGACGTCCTCGCTCCCGCTCGGCATGCAGGGCGCGAGCAGCGCCCTCGCCATCGCCGCCGACTCGGCCTCGGCGAGCGGCGAGAGCTCGATCAGCGCGTGGCGCCGCTCGCCGACCTTGCCCCAGTCGTCCTGGCGGGTGAGCAGCTCCGGGCGGGCCACGCAGACGATCAGCACCGGGCCCGCGAGGTACTCGATGAGGTAGCGCAGCAGCGAGAGCGAGTCGTCGTGGGCGGCGTGCAGGTCCTCGAAGACGAGGCACAGCGGGCCGTGGGCGGCGTCCGCCTCGAGGAACGCCTTCAGGACGGCGCGGCGGATGAGGTCGGCCTGCGCGGGGTCGTCCTGCACCGCGCGGGTGAGCGGGCTGTCGCCGAACGCGAGCCCGATGAACTGGCCGAGGAAGTAGATGACGTCCCCGACCTTGCGGTCGCCCATCACGTGCGCCGCCTGCGCGCGGACCTCGGCGCGGGCGGCGTCCTTGTCCATGCCGTCCGAGAGGCCGAAGCGGGCGCGCAGGAGCCGCGTGAAGATGCCGTACGCCGACGCGATGTCGCCGGCGCTGCCCGAGGTGACGCGCAGCGCGGTGGAGCCCTGGCGCTGCCGCTCGAGGAACTCGCGCACGAGCCTGGTCTTGCCGATGCCCGGGGGGCCGACGAGCGTCACGGCGCGGGTGGAGCGCCCCCTCTCGACCGCCTCGAGGGCGCGCGCCAGCGCCGACAGCTCGGCCTCGCGCCCGATCAGCGGTGCGCGAGCGGGCGGCGCCGCGCCAATTGCACTGTCCTCTCGGCTCATCTCCCCTTCTGGCCTCCACGTCCCCCGGCTGCCGCAGCGCGGGACACGATGTTCGGAGCCTATACCAGGTTCGGCTTCCGTGGCGTGTGCGGTAAGCTGCAGGGCGTGGATGACGAGGTCACGGGAGGGCCGCGGAGCGCGGGCAGCACGGCGCGCGACGCCGCGGAGATCCGCGGGCGCATCGCGGCATGCTTCAGCCTGGCCGAGCTGCGCCGCTTCGCGCAGGAGCTCGGCGTGCCGGACATCCCCTGGGAGCGGGGGATCAAGGGCGCGGCGCACGAGCTCGTCCGCCGCTTCGAGCAGCGGCGCGAGCTCTGGTCGCTCGTCGAGCACCTCCGCGCCGTGAGGCCGCTCGTGGAGTGGCCCGACCTACGAACGGTGCCGCCCGCGTCGTCGGTCGGACAGGCGCACACCGACATCCCGCGGCCGGCGCCGCTGCCGAACCTCTCGCCGCTGCAGGCCCCCTCGCCTGTCGCGCAGATCCCGCCGACGCTGGCGCCGCCGCCGATCCCGCCGACCACGCGCACGCCGGGCGTCCCCGTGCCCGAGCCCACGAGGGCGCGCGCGCCCGGCGCCGCGCCGGCATACCGGCCGGCCGGCGCCCAGGGCGCCGCCGAGCGAGCGCCGGCGCGCGCGTCGCGCCGCGTCGACTCCCGCCTCCTGCTCGCGGCCCTGGGGCTCGTGGTGGTCAGCCTGGTCGTCGCCTTCCTGATCGGCAGGGCGTCGAGCGCGCCGGGCGAGGAGGCCGCGCGCGCGAGCGACGGCCGCGCGAGCGCGGCGGCCGCGAGCGCCGCGCCGCCGGCGCCGCGGCCGGACGGGGTCGCGGCGCGCGCGGCCGCCGCGGTCGAGCGCCGGATCGAGAGCGTGGCGCGGGCGTGCGAGATCCCGCCGGGCGCGGCGGAGGACGTGATGCGCCGCGCCTTCGCGCGCTGCGGTCCGGCGCCCGTGCTCCCCGCGCAGCGGGCGGCGCAGGGCGGTGCGCCGGACGGGGAGCCCCCGAGCGCGCCGCCGCCCGCCGCGGCCACGGAGCGCCGCGCGCCCGCCGCGGCCGGCAACCTCCCGGCGGCCGGCAACGCCGGGTGCGTGGGCGCGTGCGAGCGGCGCCACAAGGCGTGCAGGGCGACGCGATGCGGCAGCGAGCCCACGCAGAGCAGCCTGTACGAGCGCTACCAGAGCTGCCTGTCGACGTGCCTGGAGGAGGCGTCCAGGTGCCGCCTCGGCTGCCTCTGAGCGCCGGGCCGCAGGCGCGAGCGCCAGGGCCGCGCGGGCGGGAGCGCGAGGGCCATGCGGGCGGGAGCCCCGGGACCTGTGCCGGTGAGCGCGCCCTCGGGCCGGGCCTCAGATCGGCGGGCGGCTGCGGCGCATCACGCTGACCGTGGCGGTCGGCTGGTGCTCGGGGCAGCCGGTGCGGCCGGACGTGCTCGGATCGAAGTCGATCCGGAGGCACGTCTTGCAGACGCAGAGGTACGCGTCGTGGAACTCGCGGTAGCTCAGGATGTCGGCGGCGAACAGGCTGAGGACGATGTCGCTGAGCAGGTCCTCCTCGCGCGGGGACGGCTCCCAGAGCGCGGCGTCCCCGGCGGGGCGCACGCGCCCGCCGCTGACGGCAGCGGCGAGGAAGCGATCGTCCGCGGCCGGGGGCATGAAGGCGCGGAGCGAGGCGAGCACGCGGAACCGCGCCGCGTCGACGAGCCCCTGGAGCTCGGACTCGTCAGGGTCCGCGGAGACGGCCGGGCAGAGCGTCACCTGCTCGGAGAAGCCCTCGGTCACATGGCCCGGGCGCGGCATCCACCCGGGCGCCACGAGGTGCTTCTCGAACCACGCCGCGAGCGCTGCCGCGCTCCGGGGCGGCCTGTCGACGAACGTGAGCGCGGCGAGCAGCGCGCGGCGATCATTGCCCCTGGCGATGAGCGACGGAGCGGATGGAAGCGTGGGAATCGAGGTGTGGGAGTCCGCTTGACGCATGAACATCCCCCTTCAACTGCCCCAGTGTGCACGCGGACTTCTCGCCAGGTCTAGATGGGAGGACTCCCGGTTAGGGAATGCGGGACCACCTTCGACGCACGGCGTTATCCGATCGGCCACGCCGCGCGGGCGCAGAGATCGCGGGTCTCAGTCCGTGATCTTGAGCGCCCCGCTCTCGTCGAGCGCGCCGCCCGCGTCGGCGCCGTCGGAGTCTGCCTCGAGCTCCTCCTGGGACGCGGAGGGCGCCGAGCGGCGGAGGAACGACAGATCGAGGCCGCCCATGGGCTGCTGCGCCGCCGCGCGCGCGGCGGCGAGCGGGAGCGCCTCTCCGTCGCCCGCTCGCGGCGAGGCCCGGCGCGCCTCCTTCTCGGGACGCGGCTCCTCCCGGCGGGAGCCGTCGCGGCGCGGCCCTTCCGGGCGCGCTCGCTTCGCGGGATCGCGCCCGCTCGCCTCGGTCTCCCGGGGCCGCTTCGCGGGCGCCGCCGTCGCCGCGGTCGCCTTCTCGGCGCGCGCGGCTCTTCCCGGCGCGCCCGCGGCCGGGGTCCGGAGCGCCTTTGCCCCCTTCGCCATCCGCGCGCGCGTGCGGAACGAGGGCGCGTTCTTCGCGAGCTCGATGCAGGTGCCGCGCATGGCGCCGGGGCAGGAGATGCGCACGTGCATGTGGTCGTCGTGCGGCTCGGAGCCGGTCGGCTGCATCATGGCGAGCTGCGCGCGGACGAGCAGCGCGCGGGAGACGCCGATGCGCTTGGCGTGGGTGACCAGCGCGTGCCGCAGCGGATCGGAGATGAAGATGTGGCTCACGCGGGCGCGCGGATCGGTGAGCAGGTGCTGCACGAGCAGCCAGTTGCGCGGCACGTCGAAGCGCGCGCCGGGCATGTTGGTCGACGCGAGCCGGGCGTTGAACCGCAGGAAGAACGGCGCGTGCACCTGCTTGCCGCGCGCGTCGAGCGCGTAGAAGCCGAGGTCGACGTCGCGGCCGCTCTCGTGGGAGCCGTGCCGGTGGACCTCGCCGCCGCGCGGGCGCGACAGGTCGCCGACCTCGAGAACGGCGCCCGGGTATCTCCTGGCCACGCCGCGCGCCGCGCGCTCGATCATCCCGACGAGCGACGGCAGCCCCCACCGCACGTCGGCGTGGGCGTAGGCGGGCACGACGCGGATGTCCTTGCGCGAGGTGTCGAGCCGCACGCCCCCCTCGAGGCGCCCCTCGTTCGGATGGCCGACCGACGAGGCGGGCGTCGGGGGCGCGGCCTTGCGCTTCGCGGGCTCGGTCGACCTCGCGCCCGCGTCGCTGGCGCGCGGCCGGTGCCCCTTGGCCGGGTCCTTCGCGAGGCGCGCGCGCGGCGTGCGCGCGGTGACGCCCTTCGCGCCGGCGCCCTTCGCGCCGGTGCCCTTCCCGCCGGCGCCCGCGCGCGGCGACGCCCCGCGCGAAGGTGACGCCGCGATGGATCGCGCCGGCGCTTCCGTCGCGGCGTCGGCTGACCGGAAGCCGGGCAAGGAGAGCGCCAGCATCGTGAGCAGCAGGGGGAGCGGTCGAGGCACACCGGTCCGTTACGGGGTTTCGTCGGGCGGGGCCAAGAAGCCGGCGGCCCTGTCGCGCCGCGCGGTGGAGCGACCGTGGACGTAAGAGCGCCTCCACCCAAGGCGAGCGCGCCGGCGCTCGCCGCGCGCTGGCGCGGCTCGACGCGCGGCGCCGCGGGGCGACGAGCACGGCCGGCGCCGCCCGTCCCCTGTGCCGCGCTGCGGCGCCGGCGTGACGGCGTGCCGCGGCGGCAGCGGAGGCTTTTGCCTCGCGGCCAGTTGGGCTACCTCTCGTGCGGCCATGGACAAGGTCTACAAGAGCGCGCTGGATGCGGTGAGGGACATCCCGAGCGGCGCCACGGTCCTCGCGGGCGGCTTCGGCCTCTGCGGCATCCCGGAGAACTGCATCGCGGCGCTCCGGGAGCTCGGCACGAAGGATCTCGTGGTCGTGTCCAACAACTGCGGCGTCGACAGCTTCGGGCTCGGGGTCCTCCTCCAGAACCGCCAGATCCGGAAGATGATCTCGTCGTACGTCGGCGAGAACAAGGAGTTCGAGCGGCAGTACCTGAGCGGCGAGCTCGAGGTCGAGCTCACGCCGCAGGGCACGCTGGCCGAGCGCATCCGCGCCGGCGGCGCCGGGATCCCCGCGTTCTACACCCCGACGGGCGCGGGCACGGCCATCAGCGAGGGCGGGCTGCCGGTGCTCTACAACGCCGACGGCACGGTGAAGAGGTACTCCGAGAAGAAGGAGATCCGGCAGTTCGACGGCCGCGACTACGTGCTCGAGCCGGCCATCCGCGGCGACTACGCCCTCGTGAAGGCCTGGCGGGGCGACCGGTTCGGCAACCTCGTCTATCGCCACACCGCCATGAACTTCAACCCGATGATGGCGATGGCCGCGAAGGTGACGATCGCCGAGGTCGAGGAGCTCGTGGAGGTCGGCTCGCTCGACCCGGATCACATCCACACGCCCGGGATCTTCGTGCACCGGATCTTCCAGGGCGAGCGCTACGAGAAGCGGATCGAGCGGCGCACGGTGCGGAAGGCTTCGGCGGCCTAGCCGCGCGCGGCGCAGGGACAGGGGACACGATGGGACTCACGCGGGAACAGATCGCGCAGCGCGCCGCGCTGGAGCTCAGGGACGGCTACTACGTCAACCTCGGCATCGGGATGCCGACGCTCGTCGCCAACTACATCCCCGCCGGGATCGAGGTGGTGCTCCAGAGCGAGAACGGGCTGCTCGGCATCGGCCCTTACCCGGTCGAGGGGTCGGAGGACCCGGACCTCATCAACGCCGGCAAGGAGACGGTGACGATGCTGCGCGGCTCGGCGATCTTCTCGAGCGCCGAGTCGTTCGCGCAGATCCGGGGCGGCCACATCGACCTCGCGATCCTCGGGGCCATGGAGGTCTCCGAGAAGGGCGATCTTGCCAACTGGATGATCCCCGGCAAGATGGTGAAGGGGATGGGCGGGGCGATGGATCTCGTGGTGAGCGCGAAGCGCGTCGTCGTGATCATGGATCACGCGGCGAAGAACGGCGCGCCCAAGATCCTGAACGAGTGCGCGCTGCCCCTCACCGGGCGGGGCGTCGTCCACCGGATCATCACCGACCTCGCCGTGCTCGACGTGACGCCCGAGGGGCTCGTGCTGCGCGAGCTCGCGCCCGGCGTGAGCGCCCGAGAGGTGCAGGAGAAGACACAACCAACGCTCCGGGTCCCCTCCGACGTGAAGGAGATGGACCTCGGGAGCGCCTGAAGGTGCGCCGATGACCTGGCCCGAAAAGACCCTGCCGACGACCGACGCGAGCGAGAAGCGCTCGCTGGGAGCGGGCGTGTTCCGTCGCTGCGACGGCTGCGCGCACACGCACGACGCCGCCGAGCTCGCGCGCACCTTCGAGGTGTGCTCGCAGTGCGGCCACCACCACAAGCTCGACGCCGACGGCTGGCGGCGGCTCCTGCTCGACGACGGCGAGCTCGCCCAGTGGGACGACCACCTCGCCCCGAACGATCCGCTCCGGTTCAGCGACGGCAAGAGCTACCGCGACCGCGTCGCGGCGCTCCACAAGAAGGGCCGCGCGAAGGAGGCGATCGAGATCGGCCGGGCCAGGATGGACAGCCGCGACATCGCGTACGGCGCGTTCGTCTTCGCCTTCATGGGCGGGAGCATGGGCTCGGTCGTCGGCGAGAAGATCGCCCGCCTGTTCGAGCGCGCGGCGCGCGAGGAGCTCCCGGTCGTGCTGCTCCAGTCGTCGGGCGGCGCGCGCATGCAGGAGGGCATCCTCTCGCTGATGCAGATGGCGAAGAGCGTGTCCGCGCTCGAGCGGTACCGGAAGACGCGGCTCCCGTTCCTCTCGGTGCTGCTCCACCCGACCACGGGCGGCGTCGCGGCGAGCTTCGCCTTCCTCGGCGACGTGAACATCGCCGAGCCCAAGGCGCTCATCGGCTTCGCCGGCCCCCGGGTCATCGAGAACACGATCCGGCAGACGCTGCCGGAGGGCTTCCAGCGGGCCGAGTTCCTCCTCGATCACGGGATGGTCGACGCCATCGTGCCGCGCCTCGAGATGAAGGCGTACCTCGGGACGCTGCTCCATCACCTCGCGGGCGGTCGCCGGGCGCGGCGATGAGCCCCGCGGCGCCGCGGCTCCCGGCGCTGCTCGAGGCGCTGGGGCAGCGGGCGCCCCGGGGCATGGTGCTCGGGCTCGACCGGGTGCGCGAGGCGCTCGCGGCGCTCGGCGACCCGCACGCCGGCCTCGCCGCGGTGCACGTCGCCGGCACCAACGGCAAGGGCAGCGTGTGCGCGATGGTCGAGTCGATCGCGCGCGAGGCCGGGCTCCGCACCGGCCTCTACACGTCGCCGCACCTGTCGCGCTTCGCCGAGCGCATCCGCATCGGCGGGGAGATGATCGGCGACGCGGCGCTCGAGGCCGCGCTCTCGGCCGCGCTCGAGCGGGTCCCCTCGCCGCTCACGTTCTTCGAGGCGCTGACGGTGGCCGCGTTCGTGGCGTTCCGCGACGCCGGGGTCGACCTCGCGATCCTCGAGGTGGGGCTCGGCGGGCGGCTCGACGCGACCAACGTGATCGCGGCGCCGCTCTGCACGGCGATCACGTCGATCGCGTTCGATCACGAGGCGCTGCTCGGCCCGACGCTGGCCGACATCGCCAGGGAGAAGGCCGGCATCCTGAAGCCGGGCGCGCCCGCGGTGCTCGGCCCGCTCGATCCCGAGGCGGACGCCGCGATCGAGGCGGCCGCGCAGACCGTCGGCGCCGGGCCGCGCGTCCGCGTCGCGCGGGCGGAGCGCGGCGGCCGCGCGGGCGAGATCGCGGTGGGGCGCGCGGGACCGCGCGCGACGCGCGTCGCGGGGCCGGCGCGCAGCGCGATCGAGGTGGAGCTCGGCCTGCGGGGGGCGCACCAGGCGGAGAACGCGGGCGTGGCGTGCGGCGTCGCCTGGCAGCTCGCCGGCCGGTGGCCCGAGCTCGAGCGGGCGCTTCCGGCGGGGCTCGCCGCGGCCCGCTGGCCCGGCCGGCTCGAGCGGCTCGACGCGGGGGGCGCCCAGGTCCTGCTCGACTGTGCGCACAACCCGCACGGCGCGCAGGCGCTCGCGGCGTGGCTCGACGAGGAGGGCCCCGGCGCCGCGCGCACCTCGCTCGTGTTCGGCGCGATGGCCGACAAGGGGTGGGGCGAAATGCTACAGATGCTCGCGCCGCGCGCGCAGCGCCGGTTCTACGTGACGCCGCAGGGCCGCGCGGCCGCCCCGCTCGAGGCGCTGCGCGAGGTCGCGCCGGGCGAGCCGATCGGCGACCCGGGCGCGGCGGTGGCGCGGGCGATCGAGGGCGCCGCGCCGGGCGGGCTCGTCGTCGTGACCGGCTCGATCTACCTGGTCGGCGAGGTGCGGTCGGCGCTGCTGGGCATCGCGCCGGATCCGGTCGTGACGCTCTGAGCGGGCGCGAGCACGGAGCAGACGCGAGCGCTGAGCGGGCGCAAGCGAGCACCGCCAGCGAGCACCGCAGAGGACCGCCGCGGCAGCGCCCATGTGCAGGCGCGTCGCTGCCCGCCGGCGCGCCGGCTGGCACGCGCGATGCCGGCTCCAGCGCCATGGCACTCATCAAGAAGCGACGTTCGCCGGTGCTCTTCCCTGCGGCAGCCCTCGGGGCCGCCGCGCTCGCGCGGACGGCGTTCCGCGCCATGCGGCGGCTCGACCTGCGCGGCCGGGTCGTGGTCATCACGGGCGGCTCCCGCGGCCTCGGGCTGCTCCTGGCCGAGGAGTTCGGCCGGCACGGCGCGCGGGTGGCGATCGCCGGGCGCGACGCCGGCGCGCTCGACCGGGCCGCGCAGCGGCTGCGGGCGCTCGGGATCGAGGTGCATGCGGCGGCGTGCGACCTCGGCGACCGGGCCGCGGCCGAGGCGTTCATCGACGGCGCGGCGCGCGCGTTCGGCCGGATCGACGTGCTCGTGAACAACGCAGGCGTGATCCAGGTCGCGCCGATGCAGGACCTCAGCGTGGAGGAGCTCAACGAGGCGATGCGCTCGAACTACTGGAGCGCGGTCCACACGACGCTGAGCGCGCTGCCGCACCTCGAGAAGCAGGGGCGCGCGGCGCGCATCGTGAACGTGGTGTCGATCGGCGGGCGCGTCGCCGTGCCGCACCTGCTCGGGTACAACGCGTCGAAGTTCGCGATGATGGGCTTCTCGGAGAGCCTCCAGGCCGAGCTCTCCCACGGGAGCGCGCGCGGCCCGCGCGTCACGACGGTGATCCCCGGGCCGATGCGCACGGGGTCGATCTACAACGCCGAGTTCGGCGGCAACCAGCAGCTCGAGTTCGGCTGGTTCGGCCTGGCCTCGTCGATCCCCGTCGCGACGATCGACGCGCGGCGCGCGGCCCGGCGGGTGGTGGCGGCGGCGCGGGAGGGGCGCCCCGAGGTGAAGCTCGGGCTGTCGGCGCACCTGCTGAGCTGGGCACACGGGATCGCGCCGCAGGTGACGGTGCGGTTGATGGGCCTGGTCAACGCGCTCCTGCCGGCGCCGCGCGGCGTCGAGGGCACGACGCGCGGGAGGGACCTGCGCACGCCGGCGCAGAGGTCGGTGTTGCTGCGCCTGAGCAACGAGGCAGCGCGGCGCAACAACGAGGTGCCGCCGGAAGCTGCGCGATGAGCGCGACCAGCGGCCGCGCCGCCGAGCCGGCGCGGCGCACGGCGCGACGAGCGCGCCTCGGTCCCGCGCCGGCGATTGCCCGTAGGCTGCCTTGGCAAAGGTTGCTAAGGGTGGTCTCCTCAGCGCAAAACCACAGAGAGGGACCGTGCCGAAGCACACCAAGAAGGATCAGAAGGAGAGCGCTCCGTCGGCGACGGGCGAACCGCAGAAGCAGTCCGCAGGCCGCAAGCTCTTCGGCACCGACGGGGTGCGCGGCGTGGCGAACCAGCCGCCGATGACGCCGGAGATGGCGCTGCGGCTCGGGCGCGCGATCGCGTTCGTCGCGAGCCACGGGAAGTCCCGGCAGGTGCGGGTGGTGATCGGGAAGGACACGCGGCTGTCCGGCTACATGCTCGAGACGGCGATCGCGTCCGGCGTGTGCGCGATGGGCGGGCGCGTGATGCTGAGCGGGCCGATCCCGACGCCGGCGGTCGCGCAGCTCACGCAGAGCATGCGGGCCGACGCCGGGGTCGTGATCAGCGCGAGCCACAACCCGTACCAGGACAACGGCATCAAGATCTTCGGGCCCGACGGCTACAAGCTGCCCGACGCGGAGGAAGAGGAGATCGAGCGGCTCATGGAGAGCCACGAGCTCGATGAGGCGCGGGTGGTGGGGGCCGCGATCGGGAGCGCGGTGAAGCTCGACGATGCGCGGGGGCGGTATGTCGTGTTCTGCAAGAGCACGTTCCCCACGGCGCTGTCGCTCGACGGCGTGAAGATCGTCGTCGACGCGGCGCACGGCGCGGCCTACCGCGTGGCGCCCCTGGTGTTCAGCGAGCTCGGCGCGCACGTGACCGCGCTCGGCGTGAAGCCGAACGGCCGCAACATCAACCGCGAGACGGGCGCGCTGCACCCGGAGCACGTGAAGGCCGAGGTGCTGAAGCGCGGCGCGGCGATCGGCATCGCGCTCGACGGCGACGCGGACCGGGTGATCATGGTCGACGAGCGCGGCGAGGTCGTGGACGGCGACGCGATCATGGCGCTCTGCGCGCTGCGGATGCTGCGCACGGGCAAGCTGCCGCGGAACACGATCGTGACGACGGTGATGTCGAACCTCGGCCTGGAGCGCTCGCTCAAGGCGCACAACGGGCACGTGGTGCGGACGGCGGTCGGGGACCGCTACGTCGTGGAGGCGATGCGGAACGGCGGCTACTCGTTCGGCGGGGAGCAGTCGGGGCACCTCATTTTCCTGGATCACGCGACGACGGGCGACGGCATCGTGGCGGCGCTGCAGGTGCTCGCGATCATGGCGGAGGAGGACAAGCCGCTGAGCGAGCTCGCCTCGAAGGCGATGCAGCGGGTCCCTCAGGTGCTGGAGAACGCGACGTTCGCGACGCGCTTGCCGCTCGACAGCATGCAGCGGACGCGGCTCACCGTGGATCGCATCGAGAAGACGCTCGGCGACAAGGGGCGCATCCTGGTGCGCTGGAGCGGAACGGAGCCGAAGCTGCGCGTCATGGTCGAGGGGGAGGACGCGTCGACCATCGGAGCGTATGCGCTCGAGATCATCGAGGCGGCCAAGCAGGACGTGGCGGGAGCCACGGCCTAGCGCGGCTGCCCGGCCCTCGGGGAGGGAGCTCGCCGCGCGGGGTGGGGGCCCCGCCGAACTCGCCTTGGCCACCACACCTCCGGCTGCGCCGGAGGCGTGATGGCCAAGGCTCAGACATCGGCCCATCCCCCACCCCGCGCGGCGAGCTCCCTCCCCGAGGGCCTACGGTTTCAGGAAGGTTTGAGGGGCAACTACAGCGCGCGACGCATGAAGAGGTCTTCCAGCGTCTCGCGGCGCGGCGTCACCTCGACGACCTGCGCGCCCGCCGTGAGGGCCTCCTGGAGCACCTCGCGCACGCGCGCCTCGCCCTCCACGTCGACCACCACGACGTCGCCCCGGACCGAGGTCGCGAACCCCTTCGCGCCGAGCTCCGCGAGCAGGGCTCGGCTCGCGCCGGCCAGCGTGACGTCGGTGCGCAGCACGTCGCCGCGCAGGAGCTGCCGGATCGCGCCGCTCACGACCACCTGGCCCTCGCGCAGGATCGCCACGCGATCGCACATCGCCTCGACGTCGCTCAGGATGTGCGTCGAGAAGAAGATGGTCCGGCCCTGGTCGCGCTCCGCGAAGATGAGATCGCGCACCTCCTTGCGACCCACCGGATCGAGGCCGCTCATCGGCTCGTCCAGGATCAGCATCTCCGGGTCGGCGACGAGCGCGGCGGCCAGCCCCGTGCGCTGCAGCATCCCCTTCGACAGCCGGCGCACCTGACGATCCGCCGCGTACGCGATCTTCACCTGATCGAGCACCTCCATCGTCCGCCGGCGCAACGCCGCGCCGCGCATCCCCGACAGGCGGCCGCAGAGCTCGACGAACTCGCGCGGGGTGAGGTACGGGTAAACGTACGGATTCTCTGGCAAAAAGCCGATCTTCCGGCGCGCCTCGGGCGAGGGGACGCGCGCGCCGAACAGGTACGCCTCGCCGCCCGTCGGGGAGATGAGGCCCGTCAGCATCTTGATCGTCGTCGTCTTGCCGGCCCCGTTCGGGCCGAGGAAGCCGAAGATCTCGCCGCGGCGCACGCCGAAGCTCACCCCCTTGACCGCCTCGACCGCCTTCCGGCGCAAGAAGCCCACCCGGAACGTCTTCATCAGGCCGCGCACGTCGATCAAGAGCTCGCCGTCCGCCGCCTCGTCGCCGGAGCGCGCCGGCGCGGCGCGCTCCGCGCGCTGCTCGACGAGAGGCTCCGCTCCGCTGCTCATGCGCCCTCCTCACCCTCGGGATGCTCGCCGGGCGCCCCGTCGCCCGGCCTCGCCCGGCCGCGCGCGTTCGCCGCGCTGTACTCGTGCAGCTTGTACTGGATCTTGCGCGGGCTGATCCCGAGGATCGTCGCCGCCTTGGAGGTCGAACCCTTGCACGCCTCGAGCGTGCGCAGGATCGCGTAGCGCTCCAGGTCGTAGATGGTGCTCCCGGGGATGCGGGGCATCGCGTCGGCCGCCTCCGCCGGCTCGGACGACATCTGGGCCGGCAGGTGCCGGAGCTCGATGCGCGGGCCGTCGCAGAGCACCGCCGCGCGCTCGATCGCGTTCTCCAGCTCGCGCACGTTGCCGGGGAACGAGTAGCTCGTCAGCGCCGACAGCGCCTCGTCGGTGAAGCCCTCGATGCGCTTGCCGTTCTCCTGCGCATAGCGGCCCAGGAAGAACGTCGCGAGCTCGGGGATGTCGCTCCGTCGGTCGCGGAGCGGCGGGATCTCCAGGGTGACGACGTTGAGCCGGTAATAGAGATCCTCCCGGAACAGGCCCTCGGCGATGCGCTGGCGCAGGTCGCGGTTGGACGCGGCGAGGATGCGCACGTCGACCTTGAGGGTCTCGTTGCCGCCGACCCGCTCGAAGGTCCGCTCCTGCAGGAAGCGCAGCAGCTTCACCTGGGTGGCGAGCGGGATCTCGCTCACCTCGTCCAGGAACAGGGTGCCGCCGTTCGCCTGCTCGAAGCGGCCCTCGCGGCGCCCGACCGCGCCGGTGAAGGCGCCGCGCTCGTGGCCGAACAGCTCGCTCTCGAGGAGCGACTCGCTCAGCGCGGCGCAGTTCAGCCGGACGAGCGGCGCCTTCGCCCGCGGGCTGGCGCGGTGGATCATCTCGGCGACGAGCTCCTTGCCCGTGCCCGTCTCGCCCACGATCAGCACGCTCGCGCGGCTCGGCGCCACCTGCTCGACCAGCCGGACGAGCTTCACCATGCCCGGGTGGCTCGCGATCACGTGGCCGAACGCGTTGCGCTCGCGCAGCCGCTCCCTCAGCCGCGAGTTCTCCTGGAGCAGCTTCGCCCGCTCCACGGCGCGCTCGACCACGACCGCCAGCACCGAGAAATCGAGCGGCTTCGTCAGGTAGTTGTACGCGCCCTTCTTCACCGCCTCGACGGCGCTCGAGATGGTGCCGAACGCGGTCATCACGACGAACGTCGCGTCCGGCAGCGCGAGCTGCGCCTTCTCCATCATCCGGATGCCGTCGAGCCCGGGCATCTTCAGGTCGGTCAGGACCACATCGGGCGCGAACTCCTCGAGCTTGCCGAGCGCCTTGAAGCCGTCCGCCGCCGTCTCGGTGGTGTACCCCTCCTCGCGAAGGATCTCGGAGAGCGCCGCGCGCGCGTTGGCCTCGTCGTCGACGATCAGGATACGCCCGCGGGATGCCATGGTGGCTTTCCTAGCATGCGCGCCCGCGGGATTGGGCGGCGGCGCGGCCTCGGCCAAGGAGCGCCCGGACCGCGGGCGCAGCGGTCCAGCACGTTTGCGACCGGGTCGCCCGTGCGGCAGAGCGCGGCTCGACGGAGGACGTGGCGCGCAGAGCGCTCGCGGGAGGCGCCGACGACTGGGCATCACCTCGAGGCGCGGTCGCGGATGCCGCAGCGAGGCCGCACTTATTGAGCTGCGCGGCGCGGCTTGTCGCGAATCTGCCGCCGACGAAAACCGCTGTTTCGTGGGCCGCCCGCAGTGGTACAACGGGCCGCGCGCGAGGTCTCCACCGTCCCGATTGGCGGGCGTTTCCTTGATCGACCTCGCGGATGAGGCTCGATGCATACGCTTCTGAAGGTGTTCGCCGACAGGCCCCGGCGCGCTGCGCTCACGGCGCTGCCGCTCGTCGGCTGTCTCACGCTCGCGGGCGCCGCCGAGGCGCAGCAGCCGCAGCCGCCCTTCGGACCGCAGCCGCCCTTCGGACCGCAGCCGCCCCCCGGCCAGCAGCCGGCGCCGCCTCGGCCGTTCGGGTCCGAGCCTCCTCCCACCCAGCCTGGCCCGTTCGGGCCGCAGCCGGGCTCTCCGGGCGACGCTCCCCAGTTCGGGCCGCAGCCGGGCTTCCCGGGCGGCGCTCCGCCTCCGCAGTTCGGGCCGCAGCCGGGCTTCCCGGGCGGCGCTCCGCCTCCGCAGTATGGGCCGCAGCCGGGCTTCCCGGGCGGCGCTCCGCCTCCGCAGTTCGGGCCGCAGCCGGGCTTCCCGGGCGGCGCTCCGCCTCCGCAGTTCGGGCCGGCGCCCTCTCAAGGTCAGCCGCCGCCGGACGCGAGCTTCACGTTCGGCGCGGAGGCGTCCGCCGGCGCTCAGGGCGCGCGAGCCAGCGCGACGGCGCCCTCCTCCACGGCGTGGGACGAGCAGGAGCGCGCGCTGTCGCTGACGGCGCAGCCGAACCTCTGGGGCTCGACCGGGCTCCTCAGGACGTCGACCGCGGGCTCCGGCGCGCCGGGCACGTTCCGGGTGTCGTTCCTGCTCGACTGGTTCTCGACGAGCGGCTTCCTCTGCGATCCGACGGAGTCGACGCCCGCGGGCCAGCCGATCACGTGCGGCCCCGACGCGCTGGAGGACTCGGCGAGCCACGTGGGCGCGTTGTTCGCCCTGAACGCGACCCCCCTGCCCTTCCTCGAGGGTTACGCGGCGATCCGGACGTTCGCGAACGCGAACGATCAGGGTCGTCCCCGGCTGCTGCAGGTGCTCGGCGACACGACGTTCGGCGTGAAGGCGTTCACGCCGACGAAGATCGGCAAGCCGCTCTCCTTCGGCGGCGAGGCGCAGCTCCTCCTGCTCAACGGGACGGGCGACGTCGGCCTGGCCGGCGGCGGGACGAGCGCGGTCTTCCGCGGGCTCGCGACGCTCGATCTCCGCAAGCCCCAGGGCAAGGGGTTCCCGCTGCGGGTCAACCTGAACCTCGGCTACAAGCTCGACAACTCCGGCGTGCTCGTCGAGGAGGTCGAGGAGCAGCGAGCCCTGGCGTTCAGGGACGGCCGCGATCGGCAGCCGATCTCGCGCATCGAGCGGTTCGGGCTCGGCATCAACCGGGTCGACTTCTTCCAGACCTATCTGGGCGTGGAGATGCCGCTGCCGAAGGTGCAGCCGTACCTCGAGTACACCCTGGATATCCCGGTGAACCGGCAGGGCTACGAGTGCCACACGAGCCGCGTGTCGCGCGGCGACGTCTGCCTCGGGCTCGACGACTTCGCGTCGCCCGATCCGCAGAACCAGGGCGGGCCGGGCTACGCGGCGGCGCCGTCGCGGCTGTCGCTCGGCGTGCGCGTGACGCCGTTCGAGAAGGCGTTCCGCGGGCTGTCCGGGCACGCGGCGTTCGACCTCGGGCTGTCGGCGACCTCCGTGTTCATCGAGGAGGTCGCGCCGCAGGCGCCGTGGACGCTGTATCTCGGGATCGGCTACGCGTACGACACGAAGCAGAAGGAGCCGCCGCCGGCCCCCGCGCCGCAGATCGTCCGCGAGCCGCCGCAGCTCGTGCCCGCGCCGCAGACCTTCGTGCGCGGGCTCGTGCATGAGCAGAACCGGCCCGACGCGGCGGTGGCGGACGCGATCGTCACGGTCGAGGGCGTCCCGCAGCCGCCGTACGCGACAGGGCCGGACGGCCGCTTCCTCACGCGGCACCTCGAGCCGGGCACCTACACGTTCAACGTCCGGGCGAACGGCTACAAGCCGGGCACGTGCCAGGCGACGATCCTCGCCGGCGGGGCAGCGCCTGGGCAGCCTGGGGCGTTCGGCCCGCAGCCCGGGCAGCCCGACGCCTTCGGCGCGCAGCCGGGGCCCTTCGGCGCGCAGCCGGGGCCCTTCGGTCCGCAACCCGGACAGCCGGGCGCCTTCGGTCCGCAGCCCGGCGGCTTCGGTCCGCAGCCCGGCGGCTTCGGTCCGCAGCCCGGTGGCTTCGGTCCGCAGCCCGGCGGCTTCGGACCGCAGCCGGGGCAGCCCGGTCAATTCGGACCGCAGTCGGGGCTGCCCGGCATGGCGCCGAACCCGGCGCAGCCGCAAGGGACCACGTTCGTGGACGTCGATTGCTCGCTCGAGGCGCTCCCCAAGACCGGCAACGTCGTCGGGACGGTGAAGGACGCGGAGAGCGCGGACGCGGTCGCCGGCGCGACGATCCGGCTCGTCGACGCGGCGGGGCGCGAGCAGACCGCGACGACCGACGCGAGCGGCGCCTTCCGCTTCCCCGATCTGCCGGCCGGCGCGGTGACGCTCAAGGTCGAGGCGCAGGGCTACATGAACCACGTCAACCAGGCCGACGTCCGGACCAGCGAGGACACGCGCGCGCAGCTCACCGTGAACAAGCGGCCGAAGGTCTCGCTCGTGAAGGTGCAGGGCAACGAGATCAAGATCTCGAAGCAGATCCACTTCGAGACCGACTCGGCGAAGATCCTGGGCGACTCGAACGCGCTGATGGAGGAGATCGCGGACGTGCTCCAGCGGAATCCGAACATCCGCAAGGTCGAGATCCAGGGGCACACCGACAACACCGGCGGGCGAGAGCACAACCAGACCCTCAGCGAGTCCCGCGCGAACTCGGTGCGGACCTGGCTGACCAGGGCCGGCGTGGACGGCTCGCGGCTGGTCGCGAAGGGCTACGGGCAGGATCGTCCGGTCGCGCCGAACGTCACGCCCGCGAACAAGGCCAAGAACCGGCGCGTGCAGTTCATCATCCTCGAGAAGTGAGCCACGTCCGCCCGTCGGACGGGCGGCCCGGCCGCGCCCCAGCGCCCCAGCATCGCTTGTCGACGCTGGGGCGCTGCGATAGGGGCATGCGCATGATCAAGCAGGTCGTCGTGGGCGCGCTCGCCGTGGTCATGGGCTGCGCGGCGCCCACGCCGGCGCCGGACGCCCGGCCGGCCGAGAGCGCTCAGCTCCCCTCGGCCGGCACCTCGCCGAAGACGGC
This sequence comes from Sorangium sp. So ce406, assembly GCF_051474675.1. NCBI lineage: Bacteria > Pseudomonadati > Myxococcota > Polyangiales > Polyangiaceae > Sorangium > Sorangium sp. So ce406. The sequence goes on from NZ_CP150340.1 coordinate 8,318,510, forward strand.
AGCAGCAACAGCGACGTCAGGCGCGGGCGCGGGCGCGGCCGGCGCGGCGTCGGCGCCACCTCCGCAGGACGCAGCGACGCCAGAGCTGCCGCAAGACGGAGGCGCTCGCACGGGTGCCGACGCGGCGGCCGACGGGCCGCTCCAGCCGGGATCGGCGCCTCCCGCGGACGCCGGCGACGCGGCGTTCTCTGCAACGAACAAGATCTTGCCGCCGCTCGAGAGCCAGGAGCTCACCTCGCGCGCCAGCGCGCTGTTCGACGCCATCGTGAAGAACGAGCCGGCGCTCGCCGATCCGTTCTGGTTCCCAAAGGAGCCGTTCATCCCGCTCAAGGACGTGAAGGACCCCGGCAAGTACTGGGACAACCTCCACGCCGCCTACCTCAACGACGTGAAGACGATGCACCGGAAGCGCAAGGGCTGGGAGGGCGCGCGGTTCGTCGGCTTCGAGGTCGGCTCCAGGCCGAAGTGGGTGCCGCCGGGAGACGAGGTCAACAAGATCGGCTATTACCGCTCCCTGCACGGCAAGCTGAAGTACGAGATCGACGGAAAGCCGGCGAGCATCGACGTCCACACGATCATCTCCTGGCAGGGTCGCTGGTACATCACGCATCTCGGCGACTTCAAGAAGCGCTAGGCTCCGCTCGCCGCGGCGAGGCGCCTCGCGAAACCAAGGACCCGAGGGAACGCGATGGAACAGGCGCAACGCGCCGCGGTCGGGCTGAGAGCGCGGTACGACGCCGTCCGGGCGTTCACGGAGTCGCTCTGCGCGCCGCTCTGCCCCGAGGACCACGTCGTCCAGTCGATGCCGGACGCGAGCCCGGTGAAGTGGCACCTCGCGCACACGGCCTGGTTCTTCGAGACGTTCGTGCTCGCGGAGCGCGCCGGGTACACGCCGTTTCACCCGCAGTTCGGGTACCTCTTCAACTCGTACTACGTGAGCGTGGGGGAGCGGCACAGCCGGCCGCAGCGAGGGATCCTGTCGCGGCCGACCGTGGAGGAGACCTACCGTTACCGGCGCCATGTCGACGAGCGCATGCGGGAGCTGCTCGACAAGCTCGCCGCGGGTCGACACGTCGCCGACCTCGCGTTCACGATCGAGGTGGGGCTGCACCACGAGCAGCAGCACCAGGAGCTGATCCTGACCGACCTGAAGCACGCGATGGCGCAGAACCCGCTGCGCCCCGCGATCTTCGGCGGCGCGCAGCCGGACCGGGGCGGCGGCGCGGCCGGGGAGCTCCGCTACCTCGATCACGCCGAGGGCGTACGCTGGATCGGCCATGGCGGGGGCGCGTTCGCCTTCGACAACGAGGCGCCGCGCCACCGCGTGTTCGTGGGCGCGTTCGCGCTCGCGGAGCGGCCGGTGACGTGCGGCGAGTACCTCGCGTTCATGCGGGACGGCGGCTACGCGCGGCCGGAGCTCTGGCTGTCGAGCGGCTGGGATGCGGTCGTGGCGAACCGGTGGGAGGCGCCGCTCTACTGGGAGCGCCGCGACGACGGGTTCGAGCTGTTCACGCTCCACGGGCTCCGTGAGGTCGACGTCGACGAGCCCGTCTGCCACGTGAGCTACTACGAGGCCGACGCCTACGCCCGGTGGGCAGGCGCGCGGCTCCCGACCGAGGCCGAGTGGGAGACCGCGGCGCAGGGCGCGCTCGCCGGCGCGGAGGAGAGCCGCGGCGGCGCCGCGCGGGGCGAGGCGGCGCTCGAGGGGAACTTCGCCGATCGCCGGCGCTATCACCCCGCGCCCGCGGTCGCTCCATCGCGGCCGGGAGCCCCGCGGCAGATGCTCGGCGACGTGTGGGAATGGACGTCGAGCGCGTACGCGCCGTACCCCGGGTTTCGCCCGTGGTCGGGGGCGCTCGGCGAGTACAACGGCAAGTTCATGAGCAACCAGCTCGTGCTCCGCGGCGGGTCCTGCGCGACCCCAGCGAGCCACATCCGCGCGACGTACCGGAACTTCTTCCCGCCGGACGCGCGCTGGCAGATGAGCGGCATCCGGCTGGCCCGCGACGTCTGACGCGGGCGCGGGCCCCTTCTCCTGGACGCTGCGCCGGCGCGCCGCCATGGTCCTGGCGTGGCGCCGCTCGTCTCCGTCTTGCTCCCGTACCGGCAGGCAGAGGCGACGATCGAGGAGGCGCTGGAGAGCGTGCTCGCCGAGCGCGACCTCGACCTCGAGGTCATCGCCGTGGACGACGGCTCGACCGACGCCGGCCCGTCCACGGTCGCGCGCATCGCGCAGCGCGACCGCCGCGTCGTCCCGGTCGCGACGGGCGGCGTGGGGATCGCGCGGGCGCTCTCCCGCGCGGCGGAGGCAGCGCGGGGCGAGCTCCTCGCGCGCATGGACGGCGACGACATCTCGGTCGACGATCGGCTCGCGCGGCAGGTCGAGGCGCTCCGGAGCGATCCGCGGCTCGGCGTCGTCGGCGCCCGCGTCGAGGCGTTCGCGGCCGGGCCGGTCGGCGAGGGCATGCTGCGCTACGTGGACTGGCTGAACTCGATCATCACGCCCGAGGATCACGCGCGGGAGATGTTCGTGGAGTCGCCGCTGTGCCACCCGTCGGTGATGCTGCGGCGGAGCGCGCTCGATCAGGTCGGCGGGTTCCGGGAGGCGCCGTGGGCCGAGGACTACGACCTGTGGCTGCGCCTCGACGCCGCGGGCGTGCGCATGGCGAAGCTCCCGGAGCTCGGCCTGCGCTGGCGGCACCGCGAGGGCCGCGCCACGTTCGCGGATCCGCGGTACGCGATCGAGCGCTTCCTCGAGGCCAAGGCGCACTACCTCGCGAGGAAGCTGGGCACGACGCGCCCCGTGGCGGTGTGGGGCGCGGGCAAGACCGGCCGGAAGCTGGCGAGGGCGCTCGCCCGGAACGGCGCTCCGCCGGAGCGGTTCGTGGACATCGATCCGCGCAAGATCGGCCGGACCGCGCAGGGCGCGCCGATCGTCGACCCGTCGCGGCTGGAGCGAGGCGCGCAGACGATCGTGGTCGCCGTGGGGGCGCGGGGGGCGCGCGCGCTCATCCGCGATCACCTCGGGGCGCGCGGCTTCGTGGAAGGCTCCGACTATGTGTGCGCCTCCTGAGCGCGCGCGCCGAGCGACGCTTTGCAAGCGCCCGCGCTGATGGGAGGATTCGCTCCACAGCGATGCGCGTCCCGTTGCTCACGAGCAAGCTCGACTTCCCTCCGCCCGAGCGCGCCACCCCGGAGGGGATCGTCGCCGTGGGCGGCGAGGCCTCGCCGGAGCGGCTCCTGGCCGGTTACCGCCGGGGCATCTTCCCGTGGCCCCACGAGGGGCTGCCGCTGCTCTGGTTCTCTCCGGATCCGCGCTTCGTGCTGCCGCCGCGCGAGGCGCACATCCCGCACTCGCTGCGCAAGCGGGTGCGGCGGGGCGGGATCGAGGTGCGGGCCGACACGGCGTTCGGGGACGTCATGCGGGCCTGCAGCGAGACGCCCCGGCCGGGGCAGAGCGGCACGTGGATCACCGAGGAGCTCATCGCCGGGTACACCGCGCTGCACGCCGCCGGGATCGCGCACAGCATCGAGAGCTGGTCGGACGGCGAGCTCGTCGGCGGCCTCTACGGCGTCTCGCTGGGCCGGATGTTCTTCGGCGAATCGATGTTCGCGCGTGCGCCCGACGCCTCGAAGGTCGCGTTCGCGACGCTGCTCGGGAACCTCGTCGCCTGGGATTTCGCGCTGGTGGACTGCCAGGTGTACACGGACCACCTCGAGCGCTTCGGCGCCGTGGAGTGGCCGCGGCGCGAGTTCCTCCGCGCCCTGAAGACGGCGCTCGACGCCCCGACGAAGATGGGACCGTGGCGCTTCGACCTCGATCCCGCTCAGGCGATCGACCGGCTCATCCCCCGGTGATCGCCCCCCGGGCGCGGCGCGCCCGGGCCGTCCCCGGCGCTAGGAGCGCTCGCCGCCCGAGTCGTCCTTGATCTCCCGCAGCAGCTCCTCGATCCGCCGCTGGGCGTCGGGGCCCTCGTCGTAGAAGAAGCGCAGCGTCGGCACGACGCGCAGCCCCATCGTGCGGGCGACGTCCCGTCGCAGCCGGCCCGACGCCGCGTCGAGCCCCTTGAGCAGCGCCCGGCGCGACGCCTCGTCCTCCGCCCCGAACTCGTGGCGCACGTGGACCTTGGCGCTCTGCAGATCGTCCGTGATGTCCACGCGCGACACGAGCACGCCGGCGAGCCGCGGGTCGCGCAGCTCCCGCAGCAGATTGGACAGATCCTCGCGGAGCCGTTCGGCCACCCGCGTCGCCCGCTTCACCGTGCCGCTCATTCGTCGTCCTCTGCGTCCTCGATGCCCGAGGGCGCTCCCAGATCATCATCTCCGCGATCGAGCGCCTGCTCGATGCCGCCCTGCACCCCCATGCCTCCCTCGCCGAACGGCACGATCTCGGTCGCCCGATCGGTGAGGACGGCGTGGGGCAGCGACCCGGCCATCGCGGCCACGTCCGCGAGGACCCTGTCGCACATCGCCGCCGAGTTCGAGACGACCGCGACGCCGAGCGTCGCCCGCCGCGGGTCGTCGAGCACGCCGACCTCGGCGATCGACACGCGCATGCGGCTCTGCGCCCGCTCCTTCAAGGAGCGCACCACGCTGCGCTTGTCCTTGAGGGAGCGGGCCCCGACGATATCGAGACGGAGACGGAGGACGCCGACGAACATCTAGGAAACTCAGAGCTTCGTCTTGACCTCTTCGATCTCGAAGCTCTCGATGATGTCGCGCTCCTTGATGTCCGAGTAGCCGTCGAGCGAGATGCCGCACTCGAACCCCTCGACCACCTCCTTCGCGTCGTCCTTGAAGCGGCGCAGCCCCGAGAGGCGCCCCGTCCAGACCACGACGTTCTCCCGGATGAGGCGCGCCTCGGCGGTGCGCTTGACCGAGCCGCTGATGACCATCGAGCCGGCGACGATGCCCGCCTTCGTGATCTTGAAGACCTGGCGGACCTCGGCGCGGCCGAGGACCTTCTCGACCTTCGTCGCGGGGAGGAGCCCCTCCATCGCGCTTCGGATGTCGTCGACGGCGTTGTAGATGATGTTGTAGAGCCGGATCTCGACGCCCTCGTTCTCGGCCAGCGCGCCCGCCTTGCCGGCCGGCCGGACGTTGAAGCCGACGATGATCGCCTTCGACGCGACCGCCAGGTTGACGTCGCCCTCGGTGATGCCGCCGACGGCGCCGTTCACGATGGTGACCTTCACCTTCTCGGTCGAGAGCTTCGCCAGCGCGTGGGTGATCGCCTCGACCGAGCCCTGCACGTCGCCCTTGATGATCAGCTTGAGCTCGAGCTGATCGGCCTCCTGCAGGTTCTTCGTGATCGACTCGAGCGAGACGCGCGAGTCCTGCGGGATGAGCGTCTTCGACGCCTTCTTGCGGCGGGTCTCGGCGATCTCCTCCGCGGTCTTGCCGTCCTTCACGGCGTGGACAGGATCGCCCGCGCTCGGCACCTCGTTGAGGCCGAGGACCTCGACGGGCGTGGCGGGGCCGGCCTCGGCGACGGAGCGCCCGAGCTCGTCGGTCATCGCCCGGACCTTGCCCCACGCGGCGCCAGCCAGGAGGATGTCGCCCGTGCGGAGCGTGCCGTCCTGGATCATGACGCGCGCGACGGGTCCGCGGCCGCGATCGAGCAGGGCCTCGATGACGGTGCCGCTGGCGCGCTTCTTCGGGTTGGCGCGCAGGTCCTGGACCTCGGCGAGGAGCAGGACCGACTCGAGGAGCTGGTCGATGCCGATCCCCTGCTTCGCCGAGACGCTGCAGAACATCGTCTCGCCGCCCCACTCCTCGGGCTGGAGCCCGAGCGAGGCGAGGTCGCGCTTGATCTTGTCCGCATCGGCGCCCGGCTTGTCGATCTTGTTCACCGCGACGATGATCGGCACCTTCGCCGCCTGGGCGTGCGAGATCGCCTCCTTGGTCTGGGGCATCACGCCGTCGTCGGCCGCGACCACCAGGATCACGATGTCCGTGAGCGAGGCGCCGCGGGCGCGCATCGCCGTGAACGCCTCGTGGCCCGGCGTGTCGAGGAAGGCGATCGTGCCGCGGGGCGTCTCGACGCGGTAAGCGCCGATGTGCTGGGTGATCCCGCCCGCCTCGCCCTCGGCGACGGCTGCCTTCCTGATCCGGTCGAGCAGCGACGTCTTGCCGTGGTCGACGTGACCCATGACGGTGACGATGGGCGGACGGATCTCGACGTCCTCGTCGACGTCGACCCCCGCCTGCATGGCCGCGGTCAGCGTGTCCTGCTCGCTGACGGCCACGTCCTCGACGCTCCAGCCGAACTCGCTCGCGAGGATCTTCGCGGTGTCGGCGTCGAGCGTGCTGTTGATGTTCACGCCCGTCATGCCCATCGACAGGAGCCGCATGAGCACGTCGGTCGCCTTCAGGCTCATCTTGGCGGCGAGCTGCTGGAGGGTGACCTGCTCCTCGATCTTGATGACCTTCTTGTGCGAGGCCATCTCCTGCGTGGAGACCTGGACCGGCTTGCGCGGGAGCCCGCCGCCGGGGCGCTGCCGCCCGAACGTCCCCGGGCGAGTGTTCCGGCCGCCGGGCATGGACCGGCCGCCCGGCCCGAAGCTGGGGCCGCCGGGGCGCGCCTGCTGGGCGTTGGCGCGCGGATCGTAGGTCGTGCGCCGCGCGGGCGGCGGGCCGGGGCGGGCAGCGGGCATCGTCACGCCGGGACGACCCTGCCACACCTCGATGCCGGTCTTCGGCGGCGAGGACGGGCGGCGCGGCGCCTGCGCGGACGAGCCGGCCGCGGCGTCCTCCGGCTTGGCCGCGGGCGCCGCGGGCGGCGACGTCGGACGGGGCGGCGGACGGGACGCGCTCGTCGTCGGCGCGGGCGCTCCCGGCCGCTGCGGCGCAGAGGACGCCGGCCGAGACGACGCCTGCGCCGGAGCAGGCGCGGGCGCCGCGGACTGCGGCCGGGTCGGCGCGGACGCGGCAGGCGCGGACGTCCCACGCGCAGGCGCCGCGGGTGCGGCCGCTTGCGCGGGGGCGGGCGCTGCCTGCGCCGGAGCGGGCGCTGCAGCCTGCGCCGCCGCGGTGGGCGCGGGCGCTGCAGGCGCCGCGGGCGCGGTGGCCTGCGCCGCAGCCTGCGCCGCGATGGGCTCGGGCGCAGCGGGCGCAGGCGCCGCGGCGGTCACCGGCGGCGTCGCTGCGGCAGGAGCTGCCGGCTTCGGCTCCGGCGAGGCCGCCTTCGCCTCGGCGGCCTCAGGCGCCGCGGCGGGTGTGGGCGCCGCCGGAGCAGCGGCCGCGGCGGACGGCGCAACCGGCGCCGGCTCGGCGGGCGGCGCTGCCGGCGTGGCCGCGACGGGCGGCGCTGCGGGGGCAGCCGCGACGGGGGCGGGCGCTGCGGGAGCGGGCGCGCTGGGGGCGGTGGCCAGCTCGGGCTCGCGCGGGCTCGCGGCGACCACCGGCTCGGGCGCGGGCGCCGGGGGCGCTGCTGCGGGAGCGGTGGGCGGCGGCGGAGCGGGGCGACGGACCTGCGCTTCTTCCTGAGCAGCGCGCTCGGGCGACGAAGAAACGGGGGCCGGCACCGCCGCGGGCCGAGAGGGCGCCGGCTCCGGAGCCGCGCGCACGGGCGCCTCGACCTCGGGCTCGGCCCCGGGCCGCGCGCGGCGCTTGACGACCGTCGGGCGGATCCGCTCCTCCACCACCTCAGGCGACTTCTGCCGCTCGAGGTGCCGCTTAACCCGCTCGACGACGTCGGACTCGACGGCGCTCATGTGATTGCGCACGTCGCCTATACCCATGGACTGGAAGAGCGCGACCAGCGTCTTCTGGTCCATGTTCAGCTGCTTGGCGACCTCGTAGACCCGGACTTTGCTCATGCACCTCGCTCCACGTTAACCAATCCGCCTCACCCATCCGCGCGGGCGACGATTTGCGGCCACTCTGTCCACCGTCGAGGCGCGTCCGGCGGAACCGGACACCACCCCCCTGCCCCCGACCGCGCCGCCTTCCCCGGTCCCCGGCGCAGTTGCAAGAAGCCGACCGACCCCACTCTTTGACGCCGGCGGCTCCTCGCCGCTAGCAGGCCGCGCGCCCTGCTCCGACCGCGTGGACGCATGGCGCGCCGGTCGACCTCGCCGACCGGCGCTGCCCCGCCCACCCTCTGCTGTGTCTTCGCCCCGCTCGATCCGGGCGCAAGTATCCACCACGTGAACCGCGCTCGCGACAGCGGCGGCGATCGACGCCGACGAGATGGCCATCACGGCCACGCCGCGCTCGCGCGGGCCGCCAGCGAGGGCGCCGAGCGCCAGCTCGTTGCCCCATGCGACGGCGCGCCCCTCGGCGATCGCCCGCCGGACCTCCGGCAGATCCGCGCCCGCCGCCGCGTCGCACGCGACCAGCACGAGCGCGGCCTCGCCCCGCGCGCACGACGCCACAACAGCGCCCGCCCCGATCGCCGCGCGCTGCGAGCGAACCGCGGAACGGAGGAGCCCCTGGATCCGGCGCTCCGTCGCCTCGCGGATCGCACGCGCCAGCGAGACGGTCGTGAGCGGCTCCGCGCCCGGCGCGGCCTGAGCGCCGGCGCCCTCCACGTCCAGGCCTGCGCTCCCCACGATCGCGTGGACGCGCCCCTTGGCGGCGCGCGCGAGGCCCCGGGCCACCGCGCCCGCCAGGCAGTCCTTCCGCGGGTGCACGTGCGCGCCGCGCCCGAAGCCGCCGTCGCCCGGGTCGACCGCGATCACGCCGCCGGGGCCGAGGATGAGCCGGACGAGCGGACGCGCGCCGCGGACGTCATCGACGCCGACGCGCTCCCCGCAGCCGACGCAGGTGCGCACGCGCCCCCCGAGGGGCTCGCGCTCACCTGCGCCGTTCTGTCTGCTCACCGCTGATTCCATCCTCGGTCCTCTCGACCCCCAGCCTACGCGTGCCTCGCCTCCGCGGCGCGACGAACATCCGCCCGCGCCGCATCGAGCACCTTCTGCTCGCTTTCAACGAAATCCCGCGCGCCCTGCTTGATCGCGCGCGCCTTCTTGATGCCGAGCCCCGTCCGGATCGCCAGCCGGTCCTCGTCCTCCCGCAGCACGTCCTCCACGCTGCGGTAACCGGCTTCCTCCAGCAGCACCACCGTCCGATCGCCCACGCCGCGGATGAACATCAGCCGCTCGCGATCGGTGAGCGGCTCGGTGCGCGAGCTCGCGGAGCGGATGCGCTCCTGCCGGAGCCGCTCCATCGTCGTGTCCGCCTGCGCCTTGATCCGCTCGGCGGCCTCGGCGCCGCCGAGGCCCGGGATGGCGGCGAGCTCCTCGACGGACGCCTCGCTCACCTCTTCCAGCGCGCGGAAGCCGAGCCGGTACATGGACTTCGCGATCTGCTCCGTCACGACGTCCATCTGCTGGAGGGCGGAGATCGCCTCCTCCTCCATCTGCTTGAACTTCGTCTCGCTGATGATGTCGAGCTTCCAGTTCGTGAGCTGCGCGGCGAGCCGCACGTTCTGGCCCTTGCGCCCGATCGCGAGCGACAGCTTCTCGTCGGGGACCACGAGCTCCATGCGCCCGTCCGCCTCGTCGACGATCACCTTGTGCACCTCGGCCGGCTGGATCGCGGCGATGACGTAGCGCGCCGGATCGCGGTCGAACGGCACGATGTCGATCTTCTCGCCGCGGAGCTCCTGGACCACCGCCTGCACGCGCGAGCCCTTCATGCCGACGCACGCGCCCACCGGATCGACGTCCGCGTCGCGGCTCGTCACGGCGATCTTCGAGCGGGCGCCCGGCTCACGGGCCACCGACACGATCCGCACGATGCCCTCGTAGATCTCGGGGACCTCGGCCTCGAAGAGCTTCTCGACGAGGCGCGGGTCGGAGCGGGAGAGGATGACCTGCGGGCCGCGCGCCTCGCGATCGATGTCCTTCACGTACGCGACGATGCGGTCCCCGGGCCGGTACGTCTCGCGCGGCGTCTGCTCGCGGAACGTGAGCACACCCTCGGTGCGGCCGATGTCGACGATGATGTTGTTGCCCTTCTCGAACCGCCGCACGATGCCGCGGATGAGCTCGCCCTTGCGATCCTTGTACTCGTTGAAGATGAGATCGCGCTCGGCGTCGCGCACGCGCTGGAGCAGGACCTGCTTCGCCGTCTGCGCGGCGATGCGCCCGAAGGTCGTGCGGCCGTGCTTCAGCTTCAGGATGTCGCCGTACTCCTTGTCCTGATCGCGCGCCTTCTCCGCGTCCTCGGGGCGCCAGAAGACCTGGAAGCCGAGCTCCTCGCCCAGGGTCGCGTCCAGCTTGAGCTTGTCCACGTCAGTGATGGAGATCTCGCGCTCCGGCTCCGCCACGGCCTCGACCACCGTCATGTACTGGAAGAGGTCGATCTGCCCGGTGTCCTCGTTGAAGCGCGCCTCGAGCTCGCGGGTGGGGCCGAAGACGCTCTGCGCGGCCTTCAAGATCGCGGCCTCGATCGTCTCGACAAGGATCTTCTTGTCGATCCCCTTCTCCTTCGCGACCTGATCGAGGATGCTGCCGAGGCTCGTCTCCGAGGTCGGCATCGCTGCCATCGTTGCCATGACGTCCCTGTCTCCTGATCTTTCTTCTCTCTACTTGCGCTTCTCGGAGCCGCGCTCGCTCCGCTGTGAGGCCGGCCGCGGAGCCGACCCCTTGGCGGCCTCCTTGCCCTGACGCTGCCCCTTCTTGGGCTTGGGCTGCGACGCGAGCTCGAAGACGAGGCGCGCCTCCACGACATCCGAAAACGGGACCTCGATCCGCTTGCCGTCGACCAGGACCGCGACCCGCCCCTCCGAGGACTCCAGGAGCTCGCCCCGGAGCAGCCGCTGACCGTCCGGCGCGGGGCGCGACAGCTTCACCTTCGCCGTCCGACCGCGGAAGCGGGCGAACTCGGCCTCCGTGCGCAGCCGCCGATCGAGGCCTGGAGAGCTGACCTCGAGGTTGTAATGATTGGGTATGAGATCCTCGACGTCGAGGACCGATGAGACGTCGCGCGACACGTCCGCACAGTCCTCCAGGGTGACGCCGCCGCCCGCATCCGCCGACCCCTCGCGCTCGATCGTGAGCCGCAGCGTCCAGCCAGCCCGCTCGGTGGTCCACTCGAGATCGACGAGCGTGACCCCGTGCGAGGCGAGCACCGGCGCGATCGCGTCGCGGACGCGACCAAGATCGAACACGGCTCTGGTCGTAGGCTCCATCGGTTCCGGCATGTGAGAGACGTCAGCCCTGGGGAATCCGGGACTTTTCAGCGCCATGGATCCCGAGCGACGGTGCCCGGCGCCCCTGCGCCAAAAAAAAAGAGCCGATTCCCGAACTGGGAACCCGGCTCAGCGGATCCGCCTAGTTGTCGGCGGACAAGCTAGTCGAATGCGGGCCTTCATGCAAGGGGGGATACGGGCAAACCGCCCCTGCGCGGCCGGGGATCTCCCGGCCGGCTCGTCCGTGCGATTTCCCCGCGCCGCGCCGCGCCGGAGCGCGACGGCGCGGCGCTTCACGGCGGCTACGCCAGGGTCACGCGGTCACCCGTCACACGGTCACGCGAGGTTGGGCAGCGCGACGATATCCACATGCAGGACCTCCTCGAACGCCGCGATCTCCTTCAGGCAGGCTTCGCTCGGCCGGCCGGAGACCCGCATCTTCGTGCAGGTGGCAGTCGCCCCCTCGAAGACGGTGTTTGAGATCTCCTCGATGTTGATCCCGTGCCGTTTCATGACGCTGAGGGTGTTCGCGAGGACGCCGACCTTGTCCAGCATCCGGACGACGACGGCGTAGCGAGCGGGCGAGGTCGCGCAGATGTTGACCACGTTCGGGAGCTCCTCCTCCGTCATGAAGGCGCGGATGATCCGGGCCGTCTCGAGGGCGACGGCGCGCTGCGCCTGCTCGGTCTGCGCGCCGATGTGCGGGGTCCCGTAGACGAGCCCTCGCCCGAGGAGGTGCGACTCGAAGGGCGCCGAGGGCCTGTCGGGCTCGCTGGCGAAGACGTCGAGGCCGACCCGCAGCCCCTTGCGCGGGACGAGCTCCTCGAGCGCGGCGTAGTCCAGCACCTCGGGGCGCGCGACGTTGACGACGATGGCGCCGTCGGGGAGCGCCTCGAGGACGCTCCGGCTGACGATGCCGCGCGTCTGCGGGGTCGCCGTCAGGTGAATGGTGAAGATGTCCGAGCGGGCGGCCAGATCCTCCAGCGTCCGGGCGTAGCTGACGTCCAGCTTGGCGGCGCGCCCCGGCGTCAGGGAGCGCGACCAGGCGTGCGGCTCGAGGCCGAACGCGCGGGCGCGCAGCAGCACCTCGCGGCCGATGGCGCCGAGCCCCGCGATCCCGATCCGCCGGCCGAACAGGCCTCGGGCCACCGAGTACTTCGCCTTTTCCCAGCGGCCGGCCCGGAGCTCGGACGTCGCGTCGACCAGGCGGCGGTCGAGCGCGAGGATGAACCCCATCGTGAGCTCCGCGACCGCGGTGGCGTTCTTGCCGGGACAGTTCGCCACGTAGACGCCGCGCGCGCTCGCGGCCGCGACGTCGATCGTGCCCACGCCGACCCCCGCCCTCACGATCAGGTTGAGCTGCCGTCCCGCCTCGATCGCCTTCGCCGTGACCTCCGTCGAACGAACGACGAGGATGCCGATTCCGTCCAGGGCCGCCGGAAGCGTGTCCTTGGTCAGCTCCGGCCGGGACTCGATCTGGATCCCGAGTACCTTGAGCTCTTCCAGAGCCGAGAGATCCATTTTATCGGCGACTAGCAGGCGCATGCGGACGGGAACGGTAACAGAAAAGCTCACGCTGACGATGGGCGTTCTGCTCCTCTCCTGCGCCAGCGATCATCAGGTCTCTCCCTGGGGCGCCGCGCGCAAGCCGCCCCTCGGCGCGTACGTCGCGCCCCCGGACCTCGACGCGCATCTGCGCGCCATCGACGTGGAGGCCGCCGAGCTCGGGCTCGAGCTGGAGGTCGAGCTCCGCGGCGAGCTCCCGCGCGGAGGCGGCGAGGTGGTGCTGCGCGGCTATGCGGGCACCGACGCGCTCGGGCGCCGCACCCCGGCCGTACGCGTGGCGACGCCGCGGGGCGTGGTCATGGCGGCCGGGCCCCTCGACAGCGGGCGCGTGGACAGGAGTCAGGCGACCCGGCTCGTGCCGTCGCTCCTGCCAGGCGCGGCGCCGGACGCGGCGGAGCAGCTCGGGATGTTCCGCTCCGGGACCGATCTCAACCGCGACGGCGCTCCGGACGTCGTGCTCGGCAACGAGGCAGGCGACCTGGAAATATGGGCCGTGCAGCCGTTCGGCGCCTCGAGGTACGCCGTCGAGCTCGCGACGCCGCCGCGCTTCGCGCTGGACGTCGACCAGGACGGAATACTGGAGCTGGCCGGACGCGCACCCGTGAAGGAAGGGGATCCCATCGCGCCGGATCTCCTCGACGTCGCGGGCTTCGAGGGCGGCCGCTACACGCACCGGGGCGACGCTGCGCGCGCGTTCCACGAGGCGCGCGCGGGGGCGGACGACCACGGTCCGGGGGGCAAGCGGCAGGAGCCGCCGAAGGACGACGCGGCGCGCCTGCGGCGCGCGCTCGAGCAGGCCTGGCACGCGCTGCTCGCGGGGAGGCCGGAGAAGGAGACGCTGGCGGTGCTCGATCGGGAGCCGGTGCCGTCCGGCCTGCAGCCGGCATTCGCGGCGCACCGCGCCCGGGTGGCGCACGTGGCCGAGACCCCCCCGGCGGGCGCGCCGGCCAGGGAGGGACCGCGCGGCGCGGGCGGCGCGGCTACTCGTCCGCAGGGAGCATCGGAAACGCCTGACCGAAGGTAACGACGATGTCGCCCGGGAGGGCGTCGGGCTCCTTGTAGCCGCGCGTGAGCGGGAAGCCCCAGTCGGCGCGCATGACCACGCGGTTGAGCTGCGGGAAGAGGGCCCGTATCCCGAAGCCCGCCGACTGCTTGAGGCGCAGGTCGTCGTAGCCGTTGAAGGCGTCGCCGGCGTCGAAGAAGGCAGCGCCGGCGATCTGGCACGACCAGATCTCGATCGGACGCGTCCGGAACTCCAGGTTCGCGGAGAGAACGTCCTCGCCGATGAACGCCGCCGACGGATAGCCGCGGAGGCGCGTGTCGCCGCCGAGCACCAGCCGCCGGTTGAGGTAGTTCCGGTAACGGTCGAACAGCCGCACGTCGAACACGAGCCGCCCGACGCCGAAGCTCGGCGTGTGCACGCGCGCGCGCGCCTCGATCGACGCGTCGAAGATCTGCGATCGATCGAGCTCGGTGACCGTCTCGACCACCGCGCGCGCGAGGCCGTCGCCGAGCGCGACCGTGTACGCCGCGGCGGCGGAGACGCCGAGGAAGCTCCGGGTCGAGTTGAGCGCGGTCGTGACCGGGTAGATCGCGATCGAGAGCTCGTGGCCGAGCCGGTAGTCCTCCTGCAGCGCCAGCGTGTTGAAGTCGAGCACGCGCGAGAAGCGGGTCGAGTACGTGGAGTACTTGAGCACCGGCGCGACGCGGGTGTCGCTCACAGGCATCTCCTGCTCCTCGAACTCGGCGACCGCCGACGGGGCGAAGCCCGCGCGCTCGTCCACGCGGTAGACCTTGCGGCTCGCCTCGATGCCCACCGAGACGTCGTGCTTCACGCCCGCCGACCTCCCCGCGCCGCGGCCGCCGAAGCTGCGCGTGACCGTGTAGCCGCCGACCAGGAGATCGCTCCGGTAGCGGTAAGGGATGCGGTCGTCGGCCGGCGTCGCCGCGGCGTCGAAGGTGGCGAGCCGCGTGCCGATGAAGCGGCGGGTCACCTCGTCGCGCCAGGTGACCTCGGCCTCCCAGGCCCACTCCGCCTCGGTCGCGTAGAGCGGCTGCCCGTACACGAACGTCCCGCTGGAGCCCTCGAGCTCGCCGGTCTCGCGACCGACGATCGCGTTCAGCTCGGTCCGCAGCCGCACGCGGCTGCCCCCGACCCGCGGCATCGCGTAGGCGACGCCCAGCGAGAGCGCGCCCGGATCGAGCGCGAGCTGCGCCGCGATGGTGTGGTGGACGCCGAACAGGTTCGTCTCGGCGGGCTGCAGGAACAGGTACTCGAGCTCCCCGCCGGCGAAGCGGTAGTTCGAGTTGAGGCGCAGGCTCCAGACGTCCTTGGTGGCGACGGCGACCCGCACCCGGTCCGGCGCGCTGCCCCGCACGGCGAAGACGAGGACGAGCGAGAGCTGGCTCAGGCCGCGCAGGATGCGCGCCGACTCGTCGGCGAGCGCCTGCTCGTAGGGGCGCCCGACGGAGAGCAGCACCTCGCGCCGGATGACGTACGGCCTCGAGAGGACGTGGAACCAGTTCAGGAAGCCGGGCGCCGGATCGCGGTCCTCGATCACCTCGAACGGGACCACGTCGATGCCCTCGACGATCTTGCCCTCGGGGGCAGGATCGAGCGTCGCGCCGAGGCGCGCGAGGGCGCGCTCGATCGTGGCGCTCTCGTAGCTCGAGTAGCCCGCGTGCTCAGCGGCCCCGGCCGGCGCGCGCTGCTGGGCGTGCGCCGCGGCCGCGAGGAGCGCCGCGGAGAGCGAGAGCGCGCAGCGCACCAGCACGATCGATGCGCGACGCAAGGCCCGCTCGCCTCAGAAGGACTCGCTGGCAGGGTAGGTCGCCATGACGTTGACCTTGTACTTCACGTACTGGTGCGGGATCGTCCCCCAGTCCGGCGTCGGCATCGCCCGCTTCACGCAGCGGAGCAGCTCCTTCGTCCTCGCGCGGCTCACCGTCGTCGACTTGCCCACGTAGAGGTTGGTCCGCTTGCGCCGGAAGTCCATCTCGAGGACGAAGCTCACCGTGATGCTCGTCTTGCCGGTCGGCGCGCACTGGACGTTGTCGCGGATCGCGCGCGAGAGCGCGTCCTCGAAGAACGTGACGTGATCGCACCGGTCGGGCGGGGTGCTGCCCGGGCCGGGGTTCTCGCAGCGGATCGTGGTGAACGGCGACAGCGTGACGCCCTCCGGCAGCCCGGCGCCCGCGTCCGCGAGCGCCCCCGCGTCCCACGCGTAGGCGCCGGCGTCCGCCGTGGCGGCGTCCGCGGACGGGATCGACTCGGGCCGCGGGCGGCGCCACAGGTAGAGCGGCACCGCCACCACGATGAGCCCCGCGACGAGCGCGATGATGATCTGCAGCCGCACCGGGCGCTCGCTGCCGCCGCGACCGAGGTAGCGGTACGGCGAGGGCTGAGACGGCGGGCTGGACGGGAACGGAGGCCGGCTGTTCATCGGACGCGTTCGGGTTCAGTCGATGAGCGTCCGCGCCGGGCGCCCGGGCTCGCCCTTCACCAGCGTCGCGCCGAGCTCGAGCGTCTCGGGGAGCATCCCCTGCACCTGCGCGACCACCTGCTCGACCACGTGGCGCGCCTCGTCGATGCTCGGGCCGACGATCGAGACCACGAACTTGAGCGGCCCCGTCCGGCCCGCGACGGCGGGCGTGAGGCTGAGGAGGAGCATCTCGGTCAGATCGATCACCCGCTGCGCCGCCTTGCGCAGGGCGAGCATCTCGAGGATCGTCGGGCGCTCGCTCACCTGACGGTTCGGGCCGCGCAGCTCGTAGCGCGCGACCTGCATCGGGACCTCGGCCCAGTCGGCGAACAGGCCGTCCTCGTCGATCGCCTTCATCAGGTGCTCGCGCACGAGCAGGCCGGTGAGGCCGTCGCGCTTCGCGAGGTACTGCTTCGCGCGCCGGTGCTGCGGCGAGTCCGGGCCGAACGTCACGAGCTTCATCCGGCACTCGCCGACCTGCACCTCGCCGCCGTGCAGCAGCGAGACCTGCGACTTGCGCTCGTAGTTGAAGTCCGCGTAGGTGCCGTTCGTGCTGCCCTGATCCTCGATGAGCCACGAGCCCGTCTGCCACTTCAGGATCGCGTGCGCCCCCGAGACGGTCGCCTCGGGCACGCACAGGCTCTGATCGCTGCGGCGGCCGAGCGCGAGCTTCGTGTCGTGCAGCGGGAGCAGCGAGCCCACGATCTCGGGCGCGTTCGTCGCGTACGTCACGAGCAGCGACTGCGCCCCGGGGGTGAAGTTCAGCTTCAGCGCGCCGCCGGGCGGCGGGCCAGGATCGAGGCGCTCGCGCGGGAGCTGGATCGGGCTCGTCGTGAGCTGCGACGGGTTGAAGAAGCGCATGTGCCGCGCCTGCGGCCGCATCGACGGGTCCTCGTTGAGGCCGCGGAAGATCTGCCGCACCTCATCGATCGACAGCCCCGCCGGCACGTCGAACATGATCTGCTGCTTCATCGTCTTGAGCCGCGGCTTGTAGCCGGGCTCCGGGACGCGGCAGGTCCACATCTCCCAGAGCGTGAGCGCCATGGCGTACACGTCGTCCTCGGGGCTCGCGCCGCCGTTGCGCAGCCGCTCGGGAGACATGTAGTTCGGCGTGCCGCCGTCGGGCGGCGCGCCGGGGCGGCGCGCCGAGGCGCGCGCGCGCTCCTGCGCGAAGCCGAAGTCGAGGATGACCGCCCGCCCCTCGGAGACCATCACGTTGCCGGGCTTGAGGTCGCCGTGCACGAGGCCCTGCGCGTGGATCGCCGCGAGGCCATTGCAGACCTCGCTCGCGATCTTGCGGAACTCGTCCGCCGTGTAGCCGCCCTGGGCCTTGCGCTTGCGGATGTGCGTGTGGAGCGTCTGCCCGGGGATCTGCTCCATCACGAGGATGGGGCCCCACGGGCTCGGCGCGAGGTCGTGCACGCGGCAGACGTTCGGGTGGCCCACCGAGCGCGCGAGGAGGAGCTCCTGGCGGAGCGCCTCGTCGTCGCCTGGCATGCGCGACTCTTCGCGGACCACCTTGAGGGCCACGGTCTGCTGCGTGGAGCGATCGAAGGCCAGGAAGACCTCGCCCATGCCGCCTTTACCGAGGCTCTGACGGATGTCGTAACGATCGTTGATGACCGTTCCGGCAGTGATGGGAGGGGGGGGTGTCTTGGTCACGGCCCGCGGTGGATAAAAGGAGCGCGAACCGGAGCGTGCCCGACACCGGCTGCGGCGCACAGCGTCGTCCATCTGAACGTGGAGCGCAACGGTCGTTCTGGGGGACAGACCGGACAGAGGGCGACACCGGCCGCCCCGCCGCTGGTTTGGGCCCAGATCCCCTCTCCTGACGTCCCGGGCGCCGGGATCTCTTGACGATGGCCGCTGATTTGTTTACGCGGCCCGGTCAGCCCGGCGCTGACGGCCGCGCGCAGGCGCAGGCGCCGCGAGGTCCGCCGGGCCAGCGACCCGGTGAGGCGCCGCGCGGCGCGGCCTCCGCGGGTCCGGAGCCCACGACGGGCGCGATGACCGGACCGC
This sequence comes from Sorangium sp. So ce406, assembly GCF_051474675.1. Lineage (NCBI taxonomy): Bacteria > Pseudomonadati > Myxococcota > Polyangiales > Polyangiaceae > Sorangium > Sorangium sp. So ce406. The sequence continues at coordinate 8,336,717 of NZ_CP150340.1, forward strand.
AGCGCCGCGGCACCTCGGAGGCAACGATGCGCTGGGACGGCTGGATCCAACAGGGAAGAACGAACCTCGCCGCGGCGGCGCTCTGCGCGGCGGCGGCGCTCGCGGCGGGCTGCGGCGACGACACGGATGGGAACGCTGGAGCGTCGGGCGGCGACGTCGGCCCGGACGGCGTCGGGTGCCTGGACGCGGGCTCGCACGACGCGCTCTTCTCGCTGGTCGACCCGGCGTGGTGCGCCGTCGCCGTCTACCAGACCGACGAGGACGTCGGCTTCGCCTCGGTGACGTGGGGACGGCACGGCGGACCGATGTTCGTGCGGAGCGACGCCGGGGGCGCGGCGGAGATCGTGCGGCTCACGCCGCCCGACGGGGCCACCGGGGATCTCACCGCGGCGCGGGAGAAGGTCGACGCGGGCGTCCCCGCCGGCGCCTTCCTCGGCGGCCAGGCCGTGGACCTGCCGTTCTTCGGCTGGACGGCGATCTCGTGGACGAGCGCGTTCCCCGACACGCTCGGAGAGCTGATCCTGATCGAGGACCGCGCGGTCGCGCAGCGCTACGAGGTGAACGGCTTCTTCACGGCCGCCGCCGTCGAGGGGCGCCTGCTCTACACCGGGCTCTCGCCGCTCGGCGATCCCACCGCGGGGTCGAGCGGCCTCTATGCGGCGGAGAGCTGCGGCGCGGCGGGGCAGGACGCCCGGCTCGTGCCGGAAGGCGACGCGAGCTGCGCGGCGCCCGCCGCCGTCGCCGCGTGGGGCGACAGCTCCGGCCCCGTCACCGCCGACCGGCGCGGCAACGTGTTCGCCGTGCTCCCGGCCGCCGACGGATCGCAGCAGGCGCGCGGCTTCGCGGCCAGCGCGATCGCGCGCGGCGCCGGGCCGACGGAGGGCGACGCCCTCTTCACGCTGCCAGGCGGCGGCATGGGCCTGGCGGCCCTCGCGCCCGAGCAGGGCGCGCCCGGCCTCCTCGTCTTCCAGCCGACCGACCCCGCGACCTACGAGGCCCTCGCGCCGGTCGCCGTCGCCTTCACCGACGACGGCGGTCGCGTGCAGACCGACGGCGCCCCGGCGCCGCTCCTGGATCTCGCGACGGCGGGCACGTCGCTCTCGCTCGTCGCCGACGAGGCGAACCGCCTCTGGATCGGCGGCCCTCTGCCAGGCGGAGGCTTCCTGTTCGCGATCGCCGTCCGCCGCTGAGCCGCCCGGGCGAGCCCCCCACCACCGCGGCGCCCGCGCGTCCGTCCACGATCCAAACGCAGCGCGACGCAGCTCCCCCGAACGGAGCACGCGGTGCTGTGTTTCACGTCGGTGACGCGACAGCCACGTTCGTTCCAGGACGGCGGCGCTCAGCGCCGCGCGGCCGTCGCCGCGCTCACCGACCGTCCGGACGGCAGCGCACCGAAGTCCACGCATTTCAAGCGCGTGTCGTGGCACTGCAGATTGACACGTCAGAGTCGCCTCAGTCACACTGCTCCTGAGGCGGCTGCTGTGCGTCCAATCTTCACCTCCTCACGCTGCCCGAGGAGAGGCACGACATGCCTGATGGCCGACAGGGAGAGGTAACCGGCAGCTCGAGGACATCGAAGGCTGCCGCGCCGGACCCGCTGCTGGGGCGTGTCATCAATGGCCGCTTCAAGGTCGTCAGCGTCATCGCGCGCGGCGGCATGGGGAAGGTCTACAGGGCAGAGCAGGCGCCGCTCGGCCGCATCTGCGCGCTCAAGGTGCTGAGCCCGAAGTACGACGGCGACCACGATCCCGAGTTCCACCGTCGCTTCTTCCTCGAGGCGTCGACCGCGGCGAAGCTCACGCACCCGAACACGGTGACCGTGTTCGACTACGGCCACAGCGACGACGATATCTATTACATCGCGATGGAGTACATCGAGGGGAAGACCCTCCACCGCGTGCTCCGCGAGGAAGGGCCGTTCCCCGAGGCGCGCGCCGCGCACATCGCCCGCCAGATCTGCCGGTCGCTCCGCGAGGCGCACGCGCTCGGCGTCGTGCACCGCGACCTCAAGCCGGGCAACGTGCTGCTCGTCGATCACGAGGACGAGCACGACCACGTGAAGGTGCTCGACTTCGGGCTCGTCAAGGACACCGAGAGCGGCGAGAACCTCACGCAACAGGGCCTGTTCATGGGCTCGCCGAAGTACATGGCGCCCGAGCAGATCTCCGGCAACGACGTGTCCCCGCGCACCGATATCTACGCGCTCGGCGTGATGATGTACGAGATGCTGTCGGGCCACGTGCCGTTCGACAAGGGCGCGAGCGTCGGGACGCTCATGTCGCACGTCAACGACCCGGTCCCGCCGATGCAGACGTACAACCCGCAGCTCTCCATCTCTCAGACGATGGAGGGGATCGTCCTTCGCTGCCTCGAGAAGGACCCGGCGCTGCGCTTCTCGTCGATGAACGAGCTCGTCGCCGCGCTCAAGTTCACCGCGGGCGGCATCTCCACGCGCGACACGGGCGAGACGCTGCCCGCGCGGACCGGGATGGCGAGCCACCGCCCCTCGGCGCCGTCGTACCCGTCGTATCCGTCGTACCCGTCGTACCCGTCAGTTCCGCCGTACTCCACGCTGACCGGCGATTTCCCGGGCCTCTCGACGCCGAACTCGTCGCCTCCCACGAGCTCGCCCCCCACGCTCACGGGCCCGCTCGCCACGGACAGCGCGCTCAAGGCGCCGGCCGCGCCCTCCTTCGTCGCCCCCTCGATCACGGATTCGATGGGGCCCCGCCCGGCGCCGCCCGTCGAGGGGCTCTCCGCGACCCAGCCCGGCGCGGGCCCGGGGCGAAGGCTGGTCCCCTGGGCCATCGCCGCGGTCGTCGCGGCCGGGGTCGGCGTCGCGGCCGTGGTGACGTCGCGCGCGCCGATCGCGCAGACGGGCGCGCCGGCGCGCGAGCCCGGCGCGGGGAGCACGCCGCCCGCGGAGACGGCCCCCGCCGCGCCGCTCACGCCCGCGGCGCGCACGCTGCACGTCGAGAGCGCGCCGCCCGGGGCGGCCGTCAGGGAAGGCAACAAGGAGCTCTGCGCCGAGACGCCGTGCGAGATCGTGTGGCGAGGGTCGGCGGCCGCGCTCGCGTCGGAGCACGAGCTCGTCTTCGAGAAGCAGGGCTACAAGCCCGCGACCGTGCGCGTCTCCAGCGCCGAGGAGCGGGTGCGCGCGAAGCTCGACCCGGCCGCGAGCTCCGCGCCGGGGACCCCGAGCAAGCCCAGGTCGAACGTCGCGAACGTTGCGAACGGCGCGAATGGTCAAAAGACCGCGCCGTACAAGAGCAACCCCTACTGACGAGCGCGGACGCGCGCCGGGCAACTCTGGTAGAGTCTGCGGCGATCTCGCGTTTGCACGCTCGTGACATCGCCGCAGTGGCTTCGCGCTCGCGCGAGGGGCGTACCGGGCGCCCCGCGCGTGGGGAACGTGTTCGATGTGATGTGGGGAGCAGCTCCGTGGATGCTCCCGTGCTCCTGCCGGGTTCGCCGTCGCGCCCCGGCCCATGTCGCCGGAGGATCGCCGTCATCCCCGGCCCCGTTGAGGACAGGGCGAACCCATGTCGTCTTCCGATTCGTGCTCGCACGGCCGCCGCGACGCCGGCCCGGCGCTCCCCCCGACGAACGACGCCCGCGCCGCGCGGCCGCGCGGCAGGGCGGCGCTCGCGCGCAGGCTCTGCGCCTGCGCCGCCCTCGTCGGCGCGATGGCCGCCGCGCGCGGCGCCCGCGCCGACGCTCGCACCGAGGCGCGCCTCCACTTCCGGGCCGGCATGGAGCTCATCGCGCAGAAGCAGTACGACGAGGGCATCCGGCAGCTCCAGAAGGCCAACGAGATCCTCCCGCACCCGAACGTCGTCTTCAACATCGCGCGCGCGCACGCCGAGGCCGGCAACATCGAGCAGGCGCTCGCCGCCTACCGCGAGTACATCGCGAGCGATCCCCCGGACCGCGAGCAGGTGACCCGGATCGTGGCGCAGCTCGAGCAGCGCCTCGCCGCGCAGCGCGCCGCGCCGGCGCCCGAACCGCAGCAGCCGACGGCGCCCGCGCCGCAGCAGCCAGGAGCGCAGCCGCCAGGAGCGCAGCAGCCCGCCGCGGGCGACGCCCCCGCCCGGCCCACCGGCGGGCAACCCGCCGCGGGCGCGCAGGCGCCGGGCGGCGCGCAGGCCGCGGGCGGCGCGCAGGCGCCGGGCGCGAGGCCGGCGCCGGCGCCCGGGGCGGCCCCGGTCGACGCCGACGCCGCGGGGATCGTCGGCGCGGCCCGCACCGAGGACGTCTACCAGGAGACCGTCATCACCGCGTCGCGCGGCGCCCAGAGCCCGCTCGACTCGCCGAACTCGACGACCATCGTGACCCGCCAGGACATCCGGCTCTCCGGGATGACCCGCATCCCGGAGCTGCTCCGGCGCGTCGCGGGCATGGACGTCATGCAGATCACGGGCGGCGACGAGAACGTCTCGATGCGCGGCTTCAACAGCCGGCTCGCGAACAAGCTCCTCGTCCTCGTGAACGGGCGCACGGTCAAGAACGACGTGCTCGGCTCGACGTTCTGGGAGTCGCTCTCGATCGACGTCGACCAGATCGAGCGCATCGAGGTGGTGCGCGGCCCGGGCTCCGCGCTCTACGGCGCCGACGCCTTCGCCGGCATCGTCAACATCATCACGATCGAGCCCGGCGCCGGGAAGAGCGGCTTCCGCGTGGGCTACGGCGACCACCAGCAGGGCTACGGCTCGGTGTGGGCCTCCGCGCGGGAAGGCGACTTCGCGTACCGCCTCTCCGCCGGCTACACGCGCTACCCGCGGTGGACGCGCGAGGTCGCGGACGACCGCATCGACCTCGAGACGAGCGGCCAGAGCCAGGATCTCGGCGCACAGAACGTCCGGATCGACCTCCGGGCGTCGCAGCGGCTCGGGCCGGGCCGCGCGCTCGACGTGGGCGCCGGCTACGCGAGGAGCGAGCTCGACATCTACGGCATCGGCCCGTTCAACGACTACAACCTGGAGGTCACGAACGCCGACGTCGCGGTCGCGTACCGCAGCGAGAACATCAACGCGCGGACGTACTACGCGAACCTCGACGGGTACTCGCTGCTCAACGCCGCGTACCTCGGGCACACCCTGTACGCGGGGCGGCCGCAGCAGCACGTCGTGAACGCCGAGCTCGAGTTCGTGAAGACGCTCCGGGCGCCCGCGTCCGTCGTCCACGACTTCCACATCGGCCTCGGCTACCGGCTCAAGGCGACCGAGTGGAGCTACCTCGACGGCGACATGCCGATGGAGCACCACGGCTCGGTGTTCCTCCAGGACTCGATGAAGCTCGGGGAGCGCGTCACGCTGGTCGCCTCGGGGCGGCTCGACTACGTGCCTTACCTGGAGCGGCTCATCCCGTCGCCGCGCGGCTCCGTCATCGTCAAGCCGACCGATCGCCAGGCGATCCGCCTCTCGGGCTCGACCGCGTTCCGCTCGCCCACGTCGCTCGAGGCGTACGTCGACCTGCCGATCCAGCTCGCGCTGCCCGGCCTGGAGCTGCTCTCGACCACGCGGCCGCCGGTGCGGTCCGGCTTCATCATCGATCCGGAGCAGATCATCACCGCCGAGGCGAGCTACCTGAACCAGCAGAGCGACTTCTTCGAGTTCGAGGTCACCGCGTATTACAACCGCGTGAGCGATCTGATCGTGCTCGCCGAGCCGCAGCGCATGACGCTCTCGCAGCGCGCGCAGGGGGTCGGGGGGCTGAACCCGGAGACGGGGCGCTACACGTCGGGGTTCGGCGGCTTCGAGAACCAGTGCGACGTCTACCACGTCGTCGGCGGCGAGCTCGGCGGCCGCGTCTACCCGGTCGAGGGGCTCGACATCTTCGCCAACTACGCGCTCAACCTGTCGGAGCAGCAGCGCCCCGACGGGTGCAGCGCCCTCGAGGACAGGCGCACCAGCCAGCACAAGGTGAACGCGGGGGTCCAGGTCCGCACGCCGGTCGGCGTCGACGGCGAGGTCACGTTCCACTACCAGTCGTCGCAGGAGTGGGCCGAGCAGGTCCCGACGGGGACGGTCATCGCGACCAACATCTACCCGCTGCCCGCGTACACGCTGCTCAACGCGCGCCTCGGCTACCGCTTCCTGGACAACCGCGCCGAGATCTCCGCGACCGTCTTCAACGCGCTCGACGGCATCGGCGATCAGCCGCTGCAGATGCACCCGTTCGGCAACCGCATCGGCCGGCGCTTCATGGGCTTCTTCCGGTACTCCCTCTAGGCACCTCCATGCTCGGACCCAGCCTCCGCACCGGCCTCTCCCTGCTCGGCGCACTCCTCGCGGCCCTCCCGGGCTGCGAGGAGGCGGACGTCTTCATCCCGCTGCCGGAACAGAGCGGCCCCGCCGGGGTGCTCGACGGCACGGTGACGTACTCCGGCCCCCGGCCCTGCACGAAGGACGGCCGCGTCGTCGGGGCCGCGATCGTGCTCGGCTTCGACACGCGCCTGCTGCCGCCGCCCGAGGGGCTCGGCACCTCCGCCGCGAGCATCGACGTGATCCCCGGCGACGAGCTGTTCGGCGGCCTGGGCGCGGCGCTCGACGTCGCCCCCGACGGCGCGCTCCGCTGCCCCGCGCCGGACGACCCGCCCGTCACCGTGAGCGCCACGTGGAGGATGTCGCCGCTACCCGCCGGCACGTACCAGGTCCGCGGCTTCTACGACCACGATGGGAATTTCGACCCCACCTTCAGCATCGCCAACCTGCCGAGCCGGGGCGACGTGGCCGGCGGCGCGATCGAGAACGCGGCCGAGGTGCTCGGCGGCGCGGCCCCGCGCTACCGCGAGGTCACGCTGGCCGCGCCCATCCCCGAGACGGGCGCGCGCGTCAGCGGCATCGCGGTCACCCTCGGCCTCCCGCTGCCGCTGGAGCGGCCGGTCTTCCACGTCGCCGAGGTGCTCGCGCCCCCGTCCGGCGTCACGCAGAGCGCGGGGGAGGTGGTCATGGCGTCCGACTTCCAGCTCGACGTGTTCAGCCCGACGAACCCCGCGGGCACCGAGGCGTCGCTCCTGCGCCTGCAGCTCGCCGCGGGGGTGCCCCAGAAGGAGGTCGCGAGCGCGGCGGCGCCCCCGCTCTCGCTGCCGGTGGGCGGCGAGGCCGCGCCGACCCTCGCGTACGCGCGGCAGGACGTGAACGGCGACGGAGCGATCGACGGGGACGATCACGTCCCGGACTCGGCGCTGATCCCGGCGCTCTTCCCGATCTCGGTGTTCTCGAAGCTCGAGGGCGACGACAGGCTGGTCGGCCAGGCCGCGCCCGCGGTGCTCATCCAGGGGCTCACGATCTACGAGGACCTCGTGACGACGGCCACGCTCGGCGCGGAGCCGCTCGGGCCGAAGGAGAGCGCCGTCATCGGCGTCCGGCCCGCCGCGCTGTGCATGCACCCGACCGATCCGGCGCAGGGAGGCGTCCTGGTGATCAGCCGCGCGCAGGACGGCGAGGGCAACGACATCATCGCCGAGGAGGACGTCGCCGAGGTCGAGGCGGCGCTCTCGCGGCAGTTCGGGCGCGCGATCACGATCGCGTACGGCTGCCTGCCCGAGGGGCGCTACGCGCTCAACCTCATCTACGGCACCGGCCAGGCCTGGACCGTGCCCAACGAGGCCGGCGTGTGCGCGCCGTCGGAGCCGGCGACGTCGCCCGCTGTCTGCGGCGCGCGGCCGCGCCTCGAGTCGCAGGACGTCGTGCTGCGCATCGGCCCGCCGGATGACCCGGCGTACTGCGCCGAGCACCCCACCCCGGCGATCTGCGCGCCCTGATCGACGCCGCGGCGCCGGCGCGCCCGAGCGGCGGCGCGCCCCGTCGATCGCGGCGCGCAGACCTCCGCGATCCGGGCGCGCGCGGCGCGGCGAAGGCGCCGATTTCCTGCTGAAAGCGCCGGTTGCCTCGCGCGCACGGACCGATGGTAGGGTCCCGGCATGCGCCGCACTCGCTTTCCCTCGCTTGTTTTCCTGGGGGCGCTCGGCGGCGCCGCGGCGGGCGCGCTGGTTCCATCCGACGCCTCCGGCGACTGGCCGCCGCCCCCCTCGGCCGACGCGTCGGACATGGCCGATCGGGAGAGCTGGCCGACCGACCCCGACTACGGCCTCTCGGCCACGCAGAGCGGGCAGTGGAGCTTCTACTCCTTCCTCCCGACCCCGAGCGGGCGCCTCCACCCCCGTCCGGAGGAGTCCGCCGCCGGCATGTCGATCGACCTCGCCTGGCGGCTCACGCAGGGGGACCCGCGCGTCAGGATCGCGGTCACCGACTCGGGGATCCTCTGGGGAGACGGGGATCTGCTCGAGAAGGTGTGGCTCAACCCGGGCGAGCTCGCCCCGCACACGCCCCGGCACGCGGACGGGTCGCCGTGCGGCGGCGACGGCGAGCTCGCCGGCTTCGACTGCAACGGCGACGGGATCCTCTCCGTGTCGGACTACAAGGACACGCCGGCGCTCAGGCCCGAGCCGTCGGAGGGGCGGCCGAGGGGCGACAGGAACGGGAACGGCCGGCTCGACGCCGGGGACCTCCTCCTGCACTTCTCGGACGGCGTCGACGACGATCGGAACGGCTACGTGGACGACATCGCGGGCTGGGATTTCTTCAAGAACGACAACGATCCGTTCGACGACACCCGGAACGGCCACGGCACCGAGGGCGCGAAGACCGCGGCGGCGCAGACGAACAACCAGCTCGGCGGCGCGGGCGCCTGCCCCCGCTGCAGGATCATCCCGCTGCGCGTCGGCGACAGCCACGTCGCGGACGCGCAGGACCTGGCGAAGGCGCTCCTCTACGCGGCCGACCGCCGCGCCCACGTCGTGCAGTGCCCGGTGACCGCGATCGACAGCACCCGGTTCCTCCAGGCGGCGCTCGACCACGCCCACGCGAAGGGGACGCTCGTCGTCGCGTCGATGGGCAACCAGGGCTCGCGCCACCACAGCGTGCCCGCGACGAGCAACCACGCGCTGCCGGTGAGCGCCGTCCGCTACGACGGCCAGACCGTCACGGCGTCGACCACGTTCCTCGACGCCTCGCCGTGCTCGAGCTTCGGCGGCAACAACCTGCTCGCCGTGTCGAGCGACGGCTGCGCCAGCGACGCGACCGCCGGGCTCGCCGGCGTCGCGGGGCTGCTCTACGCCGCCGCCCTGGAGCACGGCGTGACCCTGGCCCCGGCGGAGGCGCAGGGGCTGCTCATCGCGAGCGCCGACGACATCGACGTGCCGGAGTCGCGGGAGCCGGACTCGCCGTACCGCTGGTCGCAGCCGGGGTTCGACCAGCGGTTCGGCCACGGCCGCGTCAACGCGAACCGCGCCGTCGAGGCGCTCCGCGACGGGCGCGTGCCGCCGGCGATCGACATCACGTCGCCGCGGTGGTTCGAGGTCCTCTACAAGGACAAGGTCCAGGGGCCGGTGCCCATCGAGGGCACCATCTCGGCGAAGCGGGCGAGGACGTACGACTACACGGTCGAGTGGGCGTCGGGCGCGCAGCCGCGCGACGCGGACTTCAAGGTGCTCCACGAGGAGGTGAACGTCGCGCCGGCGGTGGTCACCGGCCTCCAGGGGCCGCTCGCCTCGCTCGACGTGCGCACCATCGCCCTGTCCCACACGCGCGACCCCGACAGCCCCCACGGGGAGAACGACCGCGCGATCACGGTGCGCGTCCGCGCGGTCGCCCGCTACGGGGGCGCCATCGACAAGGTCGAGACCGAGGCGCGGCGCACCTACCACGTCGACAGCGATCCGACGCTGGTCGAGGGGTTCCCCAGGCCCATCGGCGACAGCGGCGAGGGCAGCCCGAAGATGGCGGACATCGACGGCGACGGCGTCCGCGAGCTCGTCTATCCGACGGCCGGCGGCGCGCTGCACGTGCTGAAGATGACGCCGAAGGGACCGACGGACCTGCCCGGGTTCCCTTTCCTCACGCGCCTCACCGACGGCCTGGCCAGGCCCGCGCCGTCGTCGGCCACGCCCGTCTACCGGGACGCCCCGGCGTACCGCGAGGTGAACCTGGAGCTCGGCCGCGAGCCGATCCTGGGCGCGCCCGCGATCGCGGATCTCGACGGCGACGGCGCGCAGGAGATCGCGATCTCCACCTGGCCGGGCACGATCTACGTCGTCGGCGCGGACGGCGGGGTCAGGCACGGATGGCCGGTGCGGCTGCCCGAGATCCCCTCCTGCCCCCTCGATCCCGGGGCGCCCGCGAGCGCGCCGTGCATGTCCGCGAGCGCGCGGATCGCGCGGGGGGCGTTCGCTTCACCCGTCCTCGCGGACCTCGACGGAGACGGCCGGCTCGACGTGATCCAGGCGGCGTTCGACGGCCGGGTCCACGCGTTCGACGACGGCGGCGCGCCGCTGCGCGGCTGGCCGGTCGAGGTGCACTACGCGGGCCCGCTCGCCGCGGAGCCGGCGCGGAGCCGCGTCCTCGCGACGCCCGCCGTCGGGGACTTCAACGGCGACGGGCTCCCGGATCTGCTCGTCGGATCGAGCGAGCAGCTCGGCAAGGACGGCCAGGCCGGGGCGGTCTACGTGCTCGACGCGCGCGGCACGGCCGCGCCGTCCGGGCCCGTGCTCGCGGGCTGGCCCGTGACGATGCCGTCGCTCGCGCTCGCCCCGCTCGCGGCGGAGGGGATCACGGCGTCGGCCGTCGTCGGGGAGATCGACGGCGCGCTGACGGCCGTCGTGCAGGGCAACGGGGCGCCGCCGCTCCTGCTCCCGGCGTCGCCCGGCGCGCAGGAGGATCTGCTGGCGACGCCCGCGGGCGCGCTGCCGCCGGCGCAGGGGGGCGCGCAGGCCGGGCTCGATCCGAGGTTCGGCCCCCTCTCGCCCGCCGCGGGGGCCCGGACGATGCTCCCGCTGCTCTCGCAGCCTGCGCTCGGGGACATCGATCAGGACGGCACCCCGGACGTCATCGCCGCGGGCGCCTCGGAGGCGGAGGCGGCGACCCTCCTGGGCGAGCGCGGCGCGGGGCGCCACGGGCCTCACCTGCTCGGGATCTGGAGCGGCAGGTCGGGGGCGATGCTGCCGCGCGCCCCGTTCGTCCTCGAGGATCACACGATCGGGAACAGCCAGGCGGTCGTCGATCTGAACGGCGACGACTACCCCGAGGTGCTGACGGGATCGAGCGGCTACTTCCTGCACGCCTTCGACGGGTGCGGCCGGGAGCCGCGCGGGTTCCCGAAGTTCACGGGCCAGTCGATCTCGACGACGCCCGCCGTGGGCGACATCGACGGCGACGGGAGGCTCGAGATCGCGGTGGGCACGCGCGACGGGTGGCTCTACGCCTGGCACACCGAGGCGACGACGGACGCGCTCGTCGCGTGGGAGAGCTTCCACCACGACAACCGGAACACGGGGAACCTCGGGACGCCGCTGGAGCAGGGGGGCGAGAGGAGGGCGGCGCGGCCGCTCACCGTGGACCTGTGCGAGGCGCCGCAGCAGGAGACGGTGTTCCTGCGGCCGAGCGGCGGCTGCTCCTGCGTGACACCGGGAAGGGAGCCGCGGGGCCGGGCGGGGGGCGATCGAGGCGAGGGGGCGGCGCTGGGGGCGGCGCTGGTCGGGGCGGCGGCGCTGTGGGGGCGGCGGCGGAAGACGTGACGCCGTGCGGCGGCGCGCTCTGCAGCCGCGTCTGATCTGCTTCGGCGTGCGGCCTGGACCGCGCGCAGGCGGCCGCCATCCATAGACCGCGCCCCCAGCAGGGAGACGTCGCGGGCCGCGGGATCCGCAACGAACAGACGCGAGTTCCGGGAGCTGGGCTGCCAGGGACAACGAGAGGGGCTGCCAGGGACAACGAGAGGGCTGCCAGGGACAACGAGAAGGCCGCCAGGGACAACGAGAAGGCTGCCAGGGACAACGAGAAGGCTGCCAGGGACAACGAGAGGGGCTGCCAGGGACAACGAAAAGGCTGCCAGGGACAACGAGAGGGCTGCCAGGGACAACGAGGAGGCTGCCAGGGACATCCCGGCGCGACTCCGCCTGTCCCCGGAGGGGTCTGGACCGCTGCCGTAGCGGCCTCGACGGCAGCTCGGAGCCGCCTCGACCGCGGCGCTCGCCCGCCGCGGGCTCGGCTGTCACCCCCACCACACAATCGCTCACCCGCCGCGCAAACGCCGGCCAGATGCCCCGCGCCTCCCGCGGCCCCGGCGAGATACTCTGGCGGTTCCATGACGCGCAATGTGCTGCTGCTGGAGCCGATCCCCGCGGAGCGCGACTACGTGGCCGACGTCCTGCGCGGGGCCGGGTGGTCGGTCTGCGCGCCCTCCGGCGCGCGCCCCGCGCCCGAGGACTGCGCGGCCGCCGACGCCATCGTCGCAGATCTCGACCGCGCCGCCGGCGAGGGCTGGGTCCGCGCGGTGGATCCGACGCCGCCGCCCGCGCGGCTGATCGTCACCTCCCGGTTCCGCGCCTTCCTCGAGCGGATCCGCGGGTACGAGCACGTCGCGGCGGTCGTTCACAAACCCGCCACCGCGGAGGCGCTGCTCGAGGCCCTGCTCCCGCCGCGGCCGCGGGACACCCCCACCCTGAGCGGCGGCCCGCCGGACGGCGCGGCCGACCCCCTCGACGATCCCGCGCGAGACGCCGAGCTGGAGCGGAGAGGCCTGCGCAGCACCACCCCCGACCCCGAGCTCGTCGCCGTCGCCGAGCTCGTCGCGCGGGGCGTGGGCACGCAGGCCAGCGTCGTGACGGTCGTCGACTCTGCGCGGCAGATCTTCATCGGCGCGACCGGGCTGCCCCGCGACCTGTCCATCGCCGGAGGGACGCTGCGCTCGTGGTCGTTCTGCCAGCACGTCGCGCGCGACAGCGCGCCGCTCATCGTCGAGGACGCCCGAGAGCACCCCGTCCTGTCGGACAACCCGCTCGTGGCCATGAACCTGGTCCGGTCGTACGCGGGGTTCCCCATCGTCCTGGAGGGGGTCGGGGCCGTCGGGAGCGTGTGCGCGGTCTCCGACGAGCCCCGGCAGTTCGACGCGGGGAGCATCGCGACCCTCCAGCTCGCCGCCAGGCTGGTGAGCGAGCAGCTCGCGCGGCGATCCGGCCTGTCGCCTCAGGTGACCGAGCCGAGGGAGCGCTCGACGTCGGCGGGAGCGCCAGAGAGCGCCGGGGCGCCCGTCCGCGACGGCTGGGACGCGCAGGCACCGCGGCTCGCCCCCGGCGATCTCGTGGACGACAAGTACTGGATCACGGCCATCCTCGGCACGGGCGGGCAATCGCAGGTCTACCTGGCGCGCGAGAAGCTCCTCGGGCAGCTCGTCGCGCTCAAGGTGCTGACGGAGCCGGACGACGGCGCGCTGCTGCGCGAGGCCGAGGCGCTCGTGCGGCTGAGGCACCCGAGCATCGTCCAGCTCTACGGCTGGGGGAGGCTCGACGGCGACCGCATGTACCTCATCCTGGAGTACGTCGAGGGAGAGACGATCCACCGCCACATCGTCGACGGCGCGCCGCACGGCGGGCTCATGCCCCTGCACCACGTCCTCTCGGTCGTCCGCCAGGTCGCGGGCGCGCTCGCGAGCATGCACGCCGAGGGGTACGTGCACGCGGACGTGAAGCCGGGGAACATCCTGCTCGACACGCGGATCGAGCGGGCGGTGCTCATCGATTTCGGGCTCGGGCTCCGCCTGGGGAGCGCGAGACCCCGGCTCGTCGGCGGCACCCGCGGCTACGCGGCGCCGGAGCAGATGATCCCCGGGGCAGCCCACCCGCAGCCGGCGCTCGACACCTACGCGCTCGCGGCGGTCACCTACGCCATGCTGACGGGCAGGGCCCCCTTCGAGGCCGCGAGCTCGTACGGCGTCCTCGCGCTGCAGCAGCGCGGGGAGTTCACGCCCGCCTCGCGCGCGCGGCCGGGGCTCTCTCCGGGCGTGGACGCCCTCTTCTCGCGCGCGCTCGATCCGGAGCCGTCCCGGCGCCTCGCCTCGCCCGTCGCCTTCGCCGACGCGCTGGCGGCCGCGCTCCTCTCGACCCCCGAGGAGCGCGCGCACGGCCCCGTCGCCGCGGCGCGCGACGGCGCGCCGCAGAGCCGCGGCGTTGTGTTCCGGATCTGCCGGGCCGAGGCGGCGCGGCGGCTCGGCGACAGGGGCGAGGCGCGCGTGCTGGGCGGCCTCGACCCGTCGGACCGGGAGGCGCTCGCCGCGGCGACGGAGGACGCAGCGCTCTACCCGGCGGCGCCCCTCGTGGCGTACCTGCGCGCGCTCGACGGCGCGGGCCCCGGGAGCGTGGAGGAGCTCGGCGCCGCGCTCGCGCGCGCGGCGCTCCCCGAGGTGCTGCACCGGCTCCAGGTCGCGCGGACGCCGGAGGCGCTGCTGGAGGTGGCCGGGCCGCTGCTCCGCCGGCTCCACGCGTGGGGGCGCGTCCAGGTGGAGCGCACCTCGACCCACAGCGCGCGGGTCGAGCTCTGGCTGCCGGAGGGGCTCGCGCCGGTGATGTGCCGCCACGTGAGCGGCTTCCTGCGCGCGCTGCTCGCCACGTCGGGGCGCACGACACGCCTCCTCGAGCTGCGCTGCGGGGCCGGCGTCGCGGGGACGTGCGCGCTGCAGGTCGGCTGGAGCTGATCGACCGGCCTCCGCCAGGGCGCGCCCCCTCCCGGCGCGCAGCGCGGACCGGCGACGGCCGCGGGGCAGCCTCCACGCCGAGCAGCGGCGCGATGAGCGCCGCGCCCTCGCCGCCGGAACCTCGCCGCGAGGCCGATGTCTCTCAGGGCGCGAGGGACAGCCGGCCAGCGCGGCCGGAGCGCCTCGCCGCGAGGGCGCCGATCGACGCGCCCTCTGCCGGGTTTCTGGCGACATGAGCGCGCCGCTCCGCGCGGCGCACAGGGGAGATCCATGCCCAGCTCGAACACGACGGGCGCCGCCGAGGGCGCCGCGGCCGACGCGAACACCACCGCTCCAGGGCGACCCGAGGCGGCGGCCGCCGGCGGCGCCGCCGACGCCGCGGTGCGCTCCGTGGAGATCCTCATCTCCTGGGGCGCGACCGTCCTCTTCGTCCAGCACCTCACGCCGCCGCGCGACTTCGACGTCGGCGAGCGGCGCGACGACGGCCGCCCGTGCGATGTCTTCCTCCCCGAGCGCGTGCTCGGCGCGCGTCGCGCGCCGCTCCTCGAGGTCGACCGCGCCGGGCGCGTCCGCTTCGTCCTGCCCGGCGCCGCGACCGGGACCCTGACGCTGGACGGCGCGCCCCTGCCCGCCGCCGAGGCGCGCGCGCGGCACGCCGGCGCGACGCGCGCGGACGTGGCGGACATGCCGCGCGCGGTGCTCGTTCCCCTCCCCGCGCACGCCCGCGTCGACGTCGAGCTCGCGGGCGTGCGGATCCAGATCGGCGCGGACACCGCCGCGGGCGAGCGCGTGCGCCGCTCGCTCGTGAGCCGGAAGAGCCTCGCCCTGCACGCCGCCTCGGCGGTCCTGCACCTCGGGCTCCTCGGCGCGCTCGCGCGCTGGGCTCCGCCGCTCGTCGACCCGTCCTCCGGGATGAGCGCCGACCGGATCGCGCTCGTGCAGCGGTACCTCGCCGCCGCGGACGAGCGCGAGCTGCGCGAGTCGCCCGAGCTGGAGGGCGAGCAGAGCGCGGACGCGAAGGAGGGCGGCACGGGGGCGCGGGCGAAGGGCGAGGAAGGATCGATGAGCAGCCCGCCAGCGCGCGGGATGGCGACCGGGAACAGGTGGGGAGTGGCCGGCCCGAGCGATCGACCGGCGCAGCGCGCGGCGCCGCAGGAGGCGCTGCGCGACGCTGCGGAGTTCGGGATGATCGGGCTGCTCAACCAGGGAAGCGGCGGCGATCCGAGCGCGCCCGGCGCGCCGTGGGGGCTCGACAGCCCGCCGCCGTCCGCGGGCGGCGCGGGCCTCTCATTGAACGGCGGCGCGGACGCCGGCGGCGGCGAGGGGCTGGGGCTCAGCGCGGTCGGGACCATCGGCCACGGCGCCGGCGCAGGATCCGGCCAGGGGTTCGGCAGCGGGCGCGGGCGCCTCGGCGGCGCCGCGCCGGGCGCCGCCGCCCACGCCTACGCCCAGGCGCCCGAGGCCCCCCTCGATCCGAACGGCCGCTTCGCCACCACCTACCGGCCCGGGGGCGGCCACCTCGCCGCGTTCGAGGCCGCCGTCGCGCGCGGCATCGTGCCCGCGGGGGAGCGCGCGCTCGTCGGCGACGTCGGCGCCCGCTACGCGCCGGAGATCCCGATCGATCCCGGCAAGGCGCTCGGCCTGCGCGCCGACCTGGAGCGCGCCGCGCTCGCGCCGGGCGGCGGCGCCTTCCACCTGCGCCTCGCGCTCCGCTCCGCGGCGGCGGCGGCGCCCGCGCGGCCGCGCCTCTCGGTGCACCTCGTCCTCGACACGAGCGGCTCCATGGCCGGCGCGCCGATCGACGGCGCCCGCCGCGCGGCGCAGGCGCTCGTCGACCGCCTGGCGCCCACGGACGACTTCTCGCTCACCACGTTCTCCACCGGCGCCGAGGTGCTGATCGAGGACGGCCCGGTGGGCCCGCGCCGCACGGGGATCCGCCACGTCATCGACGGGATCCGCGAGGGCGGCGGCACGAACATCGGCGAGGGGCTCTCGCTGGGCTACGCGCAGGCGAGCCGGCCGGGCATCCCCGAGGACGCCGTGCGCGTGGTGCTGCTCGTCTCCGACGGCCGCGCCACGAGCGGCCTCACCCATGGCGACCGCCTCGCGCGGCTCGCGCTCGACGCCTTCCAGCGCGGCATCCAGACGAGCGCGCTCGGGCTCGGCGACGACTACGACAGCCAGCTCATGAGCGCGATCGCGAGCGACGGGGCCGGCGGCTACTACTACCTGCGCGACCCCGAGCAGATCGCGCCGGCGCTCTCGACCGAGCTCGACAGGCGCCTCGATCCGGTCGCGACAGCGGTCGAGGTGCGCGTGCGCCTGAAGAGCGGCGTCGATCTGCTCCGCGTCTACGGCTCGCGCCGGCTGAGCGACGCCGAGGCCTCCCGGGTGCGCGCCCAGGAGATCGCGGCGGACGTCGCCGCGCTGTCGCGGGACCGGATCGCGGCCGACCGCCGCGAGGACGCCGCGGGCGGCATGCGCTTCTTCATGCCGATGTTCGCGCGCGATGACCGGCACGCCCTGCTGCTCAAGCTGAGCGCCGGCCCGGGCGCAGGGAGGCGCGCCGTCGCGAGCGTCGAGCTCAGGTACAAGGACCGCCTCTCCAGAAAGAACGTGATCGAGGAGATCCCGATCGAGGTGCGCCACGCCGACAACGACGCGGCGAGCGCCGCGTCCGTCGACGCCTCGGTGGCGCGGACTCTTCAGGGCTTCGCCGCGGGCGAGTCGCTCGCAGAGGCCGCTGCCCGCGTCGGACGCGGCGACCGCGACGGCGCCGCGGCGCTCCTCGCCGAGCGCGAGGGCATCCTCCACGAGGCCGCGGCCCGGCTGAACGAGCCG
This sequence comes from Sorangium sp. So ce406, assembly GCF_051474675.1. Lineage (NCBI taxonomy): Bacteria > Pseudomonadati > Myxococcota > Polyangiales > Polyangiaceae > Sorangium > Sorangium sp. So ce406. The sequence goes on from NZ_CP150340.1 coordinate 8,354,084, forward strand.
CTGTTCCTGGAGGACGCTGCACGCCTGACGCGCCTCCGCGCGCACATCGGCGCAGAGCGAGGGCTCGGCGATCCGCTCGTGCTCGCGATGCTGCTGGAGACGGCGGGGCGATCCCACCTGCGTTGACCGCAATCGCGGCGCGCGCACGGGCGGAGGCCTCGGTCAGGTGGTACGCTGAGCACGGCCATGACAGAGAGAGTCTCATCGACCGGTCGCGCGGCGCTGCGAGAGTCGCTTCTCCAGTTCTCCGCCTTCGCCGACGCGCTCGAATCCCGTGCCATGCGCGAGGCCATCGAGGCCTGCATCACCGTCCTGGACGCTCCCGGGCCGCTCGACAGGCGCCTCCTGGCCCCGTGGCTCAAGGTCGTCCACGAGCGCGCAGCAGACGTGTTTCGGCGCGGGATCCGCGAGACCTCGGGGACGCTGCGCGCGCAGATGATGCATGGCTTGAAGCAGGCTGAAGAGGACGCGGTCTGGATGCAGCAGGCCATCGACGCGTTGAGTCGAGACAGCGCGAACTGACATGCTTGGCTGAGCGGCGCCGTCGTTTCTGGCGGTGTTGCAAGGAGTCTGTATTCCTCGAGGCGCGCTGGAAGGGGCGCGTGGAGATGAAGAGCGGCGATGGAGTCGCTGTCGCTGTCACGGATGAGCGCGCCTTCACAACCGCGCTGATCGGATGTCCTTGGATTGTCGCGGTGAGCTCGCCACCGATCTCTCGAGCTGAGCCCGCGGACGACGGCCGGCAGCGTCCGGCCGATCTGGAGGGCTCGGGCCGCGGTGGTCGGGGGCGCGGTGGCGGCGTAGCACGGCGCGCGCCGTCCGTGCTACGAGACGGGGCATGATCGCCTCGGCATTTCCGCTGCTGCTCCTCGGGTTCTCTCTCGGCATGCGCCATGCGACCGACGCGGACCACGTGATCGCGGTGGCGACGGTGGTGAGCCGGGTGCGGAGCCTGGGCGTGGCGCTGCTGATCGGCGCGATGTGGGGCCTCGGTCACACGCTCACGCTGATGGTGATCGGCGGCGCCATCCTGCTGTTCGGGCTGGTGGTGCCGCCGCACGTCGGTCTGGCGATGGAGCTCGCTGTCGCGCTGATGCTCATCGGCCTCGGGGGGTATCACCTCGCGCGGATCTACCGGGCGGTCCGGCGGGGCGAGCCGGCGGCGCAGGCCGCGGAGCACCACGACGGGCACCGGCACGACCTCGGCTGGGCGGACCGCTTGTTCGGGCGATCGCGCGTCTACCTGAGCCTCCGGCCGCTGCTCATCGGCGTGGTCCACGGGCTCGCGGGCTCGGCCGCCGTGGCGCTCCTCGTGCTCACCACGGTGCGCGACCCGCGGTGGGGCGTCGGCTACATCGCGCTGTTCGGCGTGGGCACGGTCGCCGGGATGATGCTGATCACCGGGGCCCTCGCGGTGCCGTTCGCGTTCACGCGCGCGCGGTTCGGCGGGATGCACAACGCGCTCGCCGCGGTCGCGGGCCTCCTCAGCGTGGGCTTCGGCCTGTTCCTCGCCTACGACATCAGCGTCGGCTCCGGCCTGTTCACGGCGAACCCGCAGTGGACGCCCGGCTGAGAGCCCGCGGATCCGAGCCTCACGCGCGCGGCGCGTGAGCTCGAGGACCTCGCCTCCTCTCCTGCCGTCGTACCTCGGCCCTCGCGACGCTGCTCATCGGCTCGCGGACGACCACGCGCGCTCGGCCTCGCGCGGCGGCGCCGGCGCGAGGTGCGCGTCGATCTGGGTCATGAGCCAGTCCATGAACTCGTCCTTCAGGATCGTCTGCGCCACGTGCAGGTCGGTCCAGACGGGCGCGCGCGCGGCCGCCCGATCGCTCGTCTGCACAACGACCGGGATCGTGCAGAACCTCGCGTCGTCGCGCATCGCGCGGATGAGCTCCACCCCGTTCATGATGGGCATGTGGACGTCCACGATGGCCAGCGCCACGGCCTCGTGCGCGAGCAGCGCGAGGGCGTCACGCCCGTTCTCGGCCTCGAGCACCGTGAAGCGCGGCTCGAGGATCATCCGGTAACACGCCCGGATCTCCGCGTCGTCGTCCACGACGAGGATGGCGACCCCCTCGACGGCGCCGAGCACCCGCTCGACGGCGGCGCGGAGCTCCGCCGCGGTGACGGGCTTGCGCACGTAGCCGGCCACCCCTCGCAGGATGGCCTCCGCCGGCTTGTTCACGACGGAGACGAGCATCACGGGGACCCGCTCGCGCGACTGCACCAGGCGGGTGAAGGCGAAGCCGTCCATCTCGGGCATCAGGAAGTCGGTGACGATGAGGTCCGGCCTCCAGGTCCTCAGCAGCTCCAGCGCCGCGCTCCCGCTGCTCACCGTCCGGACGTCGTACGGCGCGCCCTCCAGCGCCTCCGCCATCCACGCGAGCGTCCCCGAATCATCGTCGACCAGCAAGAGCTTGGCCATGGCATCACTCCCTTTGCGTCTGTCCCTGGGTCCCTGCGCCCCGCGCCCCGCCTGCCGCGCCGGCGCGCCGCAAGCGGATCCAGAACCGCGCCCCGCCTTCCGGCCGCGGCTCGTACCCGATCGCCCCGCCCCACCGCTCCACCGCGATCCGGGCGCCGTAGAGCCCGAGGCCGCTGCCCGCCCCCGGGTCGCGGCCGTGCGCGAATTTCTGGAACAGGTGCGGCGCGATGGAAGGCGAGACGCCCGGCCCCTCGTCCTCCACGGTCACGCGCGCCCATCCTGGCTCGTCGCGCAAGAGGACCCGCACCGACGTGCGCGCCGCCGTGAAGCGGAGCGCGTTCTCGACGAGGTTGGAGACCACGCGCGCAAGCCTGCGCTCCTCGCCGACGACGCTCCACGGCGGCCCGTCGACGAGCGCCGGCGGCCCCTCCAGGCGAACCCCCCGGCTGCACGCCATGGGCAGGAGCGCCTCGACGACCTGCGCGACGGTGACGCGCAGATCCGCCACCTCGGCGAGGTCGTCGGAAGCGGCGTCGAGCGCGGCCCCCTCGGCGGCGAACGTGTCGAGGATCTCCCGGATGAGCTCGCGCTGCCGCAGGGCGGCCTTCAGCGCGACCGCGGCGAGCGCGCCGCTCTTCTCGGGGAGCGGCTGCTCTTGCAACAGGGACAGCGCGCCGAGGAGGCTGTTCAGCGGGCCGGAGAGATCATGGACGATGCAGTGGACCAGGACGTCCTTCCGCTCGACCTCGCGCGACAGCGCGTCGTGCAGGAGGCGCAGCTCGCGCGCCCGCTGGAGCAAGCGGCGGCGCTCGTGGAGCGACGCGTCGTTCCGGGTGATCACGATCAGCCGCGACGCGCCCACGCAGAGCGCCGTCGCATCGAGGTGCAGCGCCTCGCCGTCCTCGGTCATCTGCGTCCAGCAGTCGGATTGCACGCTCCGCGTGCCCTCCGTGGACCAGGCCCGCTCCGCCTCGGGCAGGAACACCTCCAGGAACGGCAGCGCGCGGTCGATCTGGAGCGGCGCCTCGCGCGGCGGCGGGATCCCGAGCCGGAGGAACCACGGCGGCGGCTGGCCGCGGACGACGAAGGCGCCGTCGTCCAGGCGCTCTAGCACGAGCTTCTCGAGCGCCGCCAGCAGCGAGGCGCCCACGGCCATCACCCCCGCCACAACGGCACCTCGCTCGCCAGCATCGCGCGCGCGAGCGCGCAGAACGCGCCCTCGACCCCGGCGCCGGTCCTGGCGCTCGTCCTGGTGACCAGGAGCCCCGCCCTCCTCAGCCGGGCCTCGGCGGCCTCGTCGACCTCCCACGCCGCCGTGAGATCGGCCTTGTTCAGGGCGATGACGGACGGGAGCTCGCCCGCGATCCCCCGCGCGGCGGCGTGGAGGCGGAGCCCCGTCTCCACCGTGGCGCGCCGCGTGCCGTCGATGACGATGAGGAAGCCCGCGGCGCCGCGCACATACGATATCTGGACGTCCTGGAACTCGTCCTCTCCGCTCAGGTCCCAGAGGATGAGATCGAGCTCGCGGTCATCGAACCTCACGCGCCGCGTCTCGATCGTCACGCCGATGGTCGTCCGGTAACTCTCGGAGAAGATGCTGCGCGCGAAGCGGGCGACGAGGCTTGTCTTGCCGACTCCGGTGGCTCCCAGCACGCAGACCTTGCGTCTCTCCCCCATGGTTCACTCCTTGCTCGCAGCGCGCAGGTCCACAAGGAAGATCACGCTGCGCGCGCGCCGCGCGTCGGCGTCGGGGGCGCACCCGGTCCCGGCGGTCCCGCTCGGGCAGGACGGGGGGAAGACCTCGCGCCGCAGGCCCGCGCCGCTCGCGCGCAGCCGGTCCGGCGGGACGCCGCGCGCGACGAGCTCGGCCGCGACGTGCTCCGCGCGGGCCAGGCTGAGCGCTCGGTTCGACGCCTCCGAGCCGACCGGGTCCGCGTAGCCGATCACGCGGATCTCGGCGGTCATGCCTGCCTCGCGCGCGAGCGCGATCAGCCGCTGCGCTGCGGCCGCGACCTCCTCGACGCGCGCGCGCTGCTCGGCGTCGAGCCGGGCAGCGCCCCGGTCGAAGAGCAGCTCCATCTGCCCGAGGTCGCGCGCCGCGGCGCGCGCCCCGTCGATCGACTCCTGCGCGACGAGGCGGTCGCCGTCGAACCGCGCGACGCCCGGGAGCACCGCCGCGGCCCACCGCGCGCGCTCGATCCAGCGCTCGGGCGCGATCCCGCTCGCCACGAGCACGCCGTCGCGGAGCGCCAGGGAGACCCCCGGCGGCGGCCGCAGCGCCTGCTCCACCCGGCGCTCGACGATCCGCGGATGGAGCGAATAGAACGGCTCGAAGCGCATCGTGACCGCGGCGCGCGCGGGGCCGCCGCGCTCGATCACGGCCCTCGGGTCCGCGGCGAGCGGATCCCGCAAGCCCGCGAACGCGTACTCTCCCCCGTGCCGCTCGGCCGAGGTCACCAGCAGGCCGGGCTCGCGCCGCAGCGCATCGGCGCAATCGGCGAAGCGGCGCTCGTCCCGCCACGAGGCGCGGAACCAGAGGCCGAGGGCGGTCGCAGCGATCGCGACCAGCAGGGCGGCCGCCGTGAGCGCGGCCCGGCCCTGGCGCGGGGCCGACCTGCGTTGCTCGCACAGACAGCGGCAGAGCAGCTCGCGGGAACCGGAGAACGGCGCCGGATCGCCGCGAAAATCGGCGAGCTCAGCGCCATAGGTGAGATGAACGTGCTCCAGCGCCTCGCGCAGGGCGAGCTCGTAGTCGTGCGGCGCCGCGCCGCGCACGATCGCGACGAGGAGGGCCGACGGGCCGTGCTCGACCCACCCCGCGAGATCGCCGACGCGGAAGCGCTCCAGCCGCGCGTCGGTGCGAAACGCGTCGTGGGCGAACGCGTCGATGGCGGTGAGCATCGCCGAGACCTGATCGGGATCCCTGAAGGGGATGTCGTCGACGCTCACGTGCTCGAGGACGATCCCCGTCCCGCGGTGGACGAGGAAGAGCTGCTCGGTCCGGTAGACCATCGAGCGGAGCAGCACCACCTCCGCGAAGGGACGCCCCGTGCGCCGCGCCTCGAGGCGCCAGCGCACGCTCTCCCAGGACAGGCTGCGGGCGAGCGCCTCGTTGAGGCGCTGGAGCATCGCCTGGAGCGCGCCGGCCACGGCCTTGCGGATGGCCGGACCCATGGCGGGGGAGATCGCGTCGGCGAACGCCCGCGGGTCCCGGCGCACGCTCTCGTGCGTCGCGGCGGTGAGGATCGGCTCCATCGCCCACGAGAGCGCCTCGCCCCGCTTGCGGCTCTCGACGACGGCCTGCGGCAGCACCTCCGCGACCATCTCGGCCATGGAGTGGTCCAGCCGCTCCTCGATCCGCCGGATCCGGCCCTGCTCGGGGCCCACGAGCAGGGGGCGGAGGTCTTCGAGCGTCATGGAGGGCGGGGGCGTCCTGCGGCGCGCTCTCGGCTGTCCCATCGGTCGTCTCCGGGCCTCCGCGTCCGCGCCGCTCGCCGGAGCGGCGCCGGCGCCTCAGGCGGCCTCGTCAGAGCGCTGCTCCGTCTTCGGGTAACGCTCCGACTCGGCGGCCCCCTCGCGCGCCGGCGAGTCCGGCAGGGCCGCGTCGGTGCTGTCGGCCCAGGCGGCGAGCTCGCGCTCGAACGTGGCGCTCAGCTCGTCGCGCGTGCGCCGCGTCTCGTCGAGGAACGCCTTGGACTGCTCCAGGAACTGCTGCCTGAACTCGCGGTGCGTGCGCGTCACGAGATCTTCCAGCCGCTGGATCCGCTGCTCGAACGACGCGATCGCCTCCCGCGACTCGCGCGCGACGTTGCCGAGCGTGCCGGCGCTGGCCGCGCGCTGGGCCTCCAGCGTCGCGCTGAGCGCCTCGATCTCCTTCCGCACGTGCGCCTCCAGCACGTCCAGGCGCCGCCGCGCCTCGCTCCGGAGCTCCTCCGCCTGGACGGCGAGCTGGGCGTCCGTGTGCGAGAGCCGGCGAGCGAGCTCCCGGAGCTGGGCGCCGCACAGGATATCGCGGACCTGCTCCAGGCTGTTGGTGATCGCGGACTCCACCTGCGCGGAGCTCGCCTCGTGCTCCGTCCGCCCGCCCGTCCTCATGGTCATGATGAAGATCCCCCTCTCCGTCGCTCGCTACATGGGTCAGCGCCACGGTCGCTGGTAGCCCTCGGGCGTCAGGCCGACCTCGCCGCGGCGCGGGTCCCGGAGCCGCTCGGCTGCTCCAGGGCGGCGCGACGCGCAGGCGATGGCGACGATCGGTAAGATGCGCCGATGCGAACTCCGCGAACCTTCGTGGCGGCCGCGACCCTCCTCGCGGCCTGCGGCAACGCGCCCGCCGGCGCCGGCGCGCCTGCCCCCGCGAGCGCCGCCGCCGCGAGCGCCGCCGCCGTCGGGCCCACGTCGCCCGCGGCGGCGCCGCCGCCCGCCGCGCAGGCCGCCGCCGCCCCGGCGCAGGCGCCCTGCGGCGCGCTGGGCTGCCTCGCGTTCGACACCCCGGCCCAGGCCTTCTCCCATGTGCTCCAGAGCAGCCCGCGCGTCCTCGCGGTGGGCGAGTCGCACGCCCAGCAGGGCGCCGAGGGCGTCCCGTCGGCGACCCGGCGCTTCACGGAGCTCTTCCTGCCCGCGCTCGCCGGCCGCGCCTCGGACCTGATCGTCGAGCTCTGGGCGGCGGACCCGCGCTGCAACAAGGAGCAGGTGGCGCGCGTCGAGGGGGAGCAGAAGGCGGTCACCCAGGCCCAGTCCGCGAGCAACCAGGGCGAGTTCCTCGCGCTCGGCAGCGAGGCGAAGCGGCTCGGCGTCACGCCCCACCTGCTGGTGCCCTCCTGCGAGGAGTACGACGCCATCGTGCGCGCGGGGCCGGACGCGGTGACGGCCATGCTCGAGATGATCGCGCGCCTGACCGCGGCCAAGGCGAAGGCGCTGCTCGGCCGCGAGGGCGCCGCGGGCAAGATGGTGGTCGCCTACGGCGGGGCGCTGCACAACGACGTCGCCCCGCGCCCGGGGCGCGAGCGCTGGAGCTTCGGACCGGAGCTCTCCGCGACGACCGGCGGGAAATACGTGGAGCTCGATCTCATCGTGCGCGAGTTCATCAGGGACTCGGAGTCCTGGCGGGCGCTGCCGTGGTACCCCCATTTCGACAGGGAGGAGCACCCGGACAAGGCGGTGCTCTTCAACCCTGCGCCGGGCTCGTACGTGCTCATCTTCCCGTTCCCGCGCGCGCGCTAGTCGCGCCCGCGCGTTCACGCGGCGATGGTCGTCAGGGCGCGACGGAGAACGTGACCGGCTCGCCCGTGAACGGCCCGCCGCCCTGCACGATGCGGTTGTTCTCGAACACCGCGTTGATCACGCTGACGGTGATCGGCGCGCCGGCGGCACGGAGCTTGTCCCAGGCCGCCGCGTCCGGCGTGTAGGTCAGCTTGGTCGTGAACACCCGGAGCAGCCCCTCGCGCTCCGGCGTCGAGAAGACCAGGAAGTAAGCGCGCCCGTTGACGGGCGTCCCGTGCGCCAGCGCCGCGCGCGCCGGCCCGAGGAGCGCGCCGAGCTCCGCCCAGACCGGCGCCCCCGCCGCGCCGGCGTCCCGCGCTCCCGGCGCGTCGCCCGTCGCGAGCCGCAGCGCCGGCGCGGGCCCTGCGCCCTGCGCCGCGCCCGCGATGTGGAAGGCAAGCGCCGGCGCGGCGTCGCCGGGGAGCGTCGCGCCGTCCTCGGGCGCGTCGAACGCCGTCCCTTGCGAGGGCTCGTCCTTCGGCTCCGCGGCGAGCAGCACGATCAGCGCCTCGTCGGTCGCGCCGCCCTCGTAGATGACGTCGTCGAGCTCCGGCCCGGACGACGTCCCGCTCGACGCGTCGTCGTGGCTGTGGCCGCACGCCCCGGCGTACATCGCGGCCGACACGAGCGCCGCCAGCGCAGGGACGAGCAGCGCTCGTCGCATGAACGGTCTCCGGCTCATCACGGCGCCTCCGCCCACGGATCCGCGTGGCGCGGGTCCGTCAGAAATTCGTCATCGGTCAGGCTCTTCAAAAAAGCGATCACGTCTGCCTTCTCCTCTGCCGTGAGCTCGAACCCCCTGATGAGCTCGCTCTTGAACCTGTTCTCGCTCCCGACACCCGCGTTGGGACCGGACGCGATCGTACGCCCTCCCGCGGCGTAGTGGTCGAGCACCTCGTCGAGCGTCTCGACGCTGCCATCATGCATGTACGGCGCCGTGAGCGCGATGTTGCGCAGCGTGGGCGCGCGGAACCGGCCCATGTCCGTCTCCACGCCCGAGACGTCGTAGACCCCGGCGTTGCCCTCGGGATACGCCCCGGTCCCGCCGATGTTGTAGAGACCGGTGTTGTGGAACATCACCTCCGTGAAGGTGGTCCCATCGTGCTGCACCGAGTCCGACAGGTTGAAGCCGCCGTGGCAGTGGAAGCACTCCAGCCTCTCGGAGAAGAAGAGATCCATGCCGCGCAGCGCCGGCTCCGACATCCCCGAGGGGTCACCGTCGTAGCGATACCGGTCGTAAGGCGAGCGGTACGAGATCAGCGACCGCTCGAACGCGCCGATCGCCCTGGTGATGTTGGCGAGCTGGATGGGATCGTCGTCGCCCGGGAAGGCCTGGGGGAAGAGCTCCCGGTACAGCGGCTCGTCCCGGAGCCGCTCGAACAGCTCCTCTTCCCTGCCCGCGAGCCCGAGCTCGACCGGGGTCTCGCCGAACATGGGGAGGAGCGCCTGCTCCTCGAGCGAGTCGAGGAGCGGATTCCCCCAGGTCAACGTGGTCAGGTACGCGACGTTGGCCAGGCTCATCGAGCCGCGCGAGTGCATCTCGCCGGTCGACCCCTTGGCGCTCCCGAGGCCGTCGGTGAACGCGAGCTCCTGCAGATGGCATGAGCCGCAGGAGTACGTGCCGTTGCCGGAGAGGCGCCTGTCGTAGAAAAGCCGCCGGCCGAGCTCGACCTTCGCCGCCGACATCGGGTTGTCCTGCGGCACCTTCGGCACCGGGAAGCCCGGCGGCAGCCCCCAGTCGAACGCGCCCTCGCTCCCTCCGCCGTCGCCGCCGCCTTCGCCCCCGCCGCCCTGGTCGTCGCCGCCATCCCCGGTCGACCCGGGGACGTCCGGCGGGTCCGCGCTGTCGCCGCAGCCGGAGGAGAGGGCCGCGAGCGCGGCGACGAGAGAGGAAGTGGCGAGGCCGCGGAGAGCGGCCCCCAGAGCAGACGTCGACATCACCCCTACTCTACCCTGAAGAAGGCCTGATGCTCGGGGCGCGGCGAGCCATCGGCGACGTCGATGCCGAGCCGGGTGAACACCAGCGCACACTCGGGATTGTTCGGCTCTGACATGCAGCCCTCGCTCCCCCCCACGTCGCTGTCCAGCACGAGCGCTGCATAGTCGACGAGCACCTTCGTCGTGAGCGGGTTGATGCCCTCGAGGACGACCTCGGCGATATTCGGGCGATCGCACGTCACCTCGCCGTCCGCGCCGGAGACGCAGCCGGTGCTGCCGACATGCACGATGAAGGCGCCCTGGTCCGCCTCGGCGGCGCTGTCGATGCGCAGGAACTTGTAGCCGTTGGTCCAGTTCCACCACAAGCCCGACAGGTTGAGCGGCGAGGGCGCCACCGACGCGTCGCCGTGGTTGAGCTCGGACGGGACGCCCACCTTGAACGACAGGCCGTCGTACTCCCCGGCCGGAACCGCCCCGCGCACCACCGAGTTCGTGTCCTTCGTCCCGTTGGCGCAGCTCCCCGACTTGTCCTCGAAATCGAGGAGCGCGACGTTCTGGTGCTGCCACAGCCCGTCCTGATCGAGCGCGACCGGCACCTCCTCGCCGTCGGCGCGGCGCAGGCGCACGTCGTGAATGTACAGGCGGAAGTCGTTGAGCCTCACCTCCGTCTGCGAGGTGCCGACTGCGTACGAGTCCTCGCAGGAGAACACGTCATCGCCGACGCGGCCTTCGAACTGCAGCTCGACGGGAATCGTCCCGTCATCGCCCCCTGCCCCGCCGCCGCCTTCGCCGTCGCCACCGGCGCCACCGGCGCCGCCAGCGCCGCCGGTCCCCCCGCCGCCGGCGCCGCCCGTGCCCGTCGAGGTCGCCGTGGCGTCGACGGGATTCGCCCCGTTCTCGCCGCCGCACGCCATGAGCGAGAGCGCAGCGCCGACCAGCGGAAACAAGAGCCGTGATGCACGAAGACCGGATTTCATGAGAGCCCTCCTGGGGAACGACGCGCGCCACGATAGGCCGCGTCGCAACCAAGCTGAATGCGACATGTTGTCGCGATCGCTATCGCGGTGAGCTCCAGAGCGCGAGTCGGGTCGACGTCGAAAAAGGGCGCTCGACCGGACCGGCGCCGCGCCCGGCCGCCAGAGATGACGGGCGCCGCTCGCTCGCCGCCTGGGACGCCGCGCCCCGCGCGACCGCGGGGCCGCAGACGGACGAGCGCGTCCAGAATGTGGCACGAAAATGAAAAATCGTGCTACGACCCGCCCCGCTGAATGATCCGCTCCCTGCGCGCGGCGCTCGCGCCGCTCCTTATCACCACGGCCGCCGCGGAGGCGCGCGCCGACGACGCCGCCGCGCCGCCCGCCGTCGCGGCTCCCGGGGCGCCGGCGGCCCCGGCTGGGGGCGGCGAGGCCCACGCCGCCGCGGCTCCCGGGGCGCCGGCGACGCCGCCTGCGGGCGGCGAGGCCACCGCCGCGGCCGCCGGGGGCGCGCCCGTCGCGGTCGTCGTCCAGGGGGCGCGGCCGCCGCGCAGCGCCTCGGAGACGGTGCGGGAGCGGGCGGAGGTGAAGGCCGCGCCGCACCGCACCGCGAGCGACGCGCTGCAGCTCGTCCCGGGCGTGTTCACGACCCAGCACAGCGGCGAGGGCAAGGCGCACCAGATCTTCTTCCGCGGCTTCGACGCGGTCCACGGGCAGGACCTCGAGATCTGGGTCGCCGGCGCGCCGGTCAACGAGGTGTCCAACGTCCACGGGCAGGGCTACGCCGACCTCCACTTCGTCATGCCCGAGGTGATCCGCGAGCTCCGCGCCCAGCCCGGCTCGTACGACCCCCGCCAGGGCGACTTCGCCGTCGCCGGCTCCGTGCGCTTCGAGCTCGGCTACGACGAGCCGGGGATCACCGTGGCCGCCGGCGCCGGATCGGACGGCGCGCGCCGGCTCTTCCTCGCCTACCACCCCGAGCGCGCCGACGAGGCCACGTTCGCCGCCTTCGAGGCGTACGAGACCGACGGCTTCGGCCCCGCCCGCGCCGCGAGCCGGACCTCGTTCATCGCGCAGGGCGTCTACCAGCCCGCCGCGGGGCTCAGCGCGCGCGTGATGGCGTCGGCGTTCGCCGCGCGCTTCGGCTCCGCCGGCGTCCTGCGCCTCGACGACATCGAGGCGGGCAAGGTCGACCGCTTCGCCTCGTACGACCAGGACCAGGGCGGCGACTCGTCGCGCGCGCAGCTCGTCCTCGACCTGCGCACCGCCGGCGACGCCCCCGGTGAGGGCCTCTCGCTCGCGCCGTTCGTCGTGCTGCGCGCGCTCCGGCTGCGCTCGAACTTCACCGGCTACCTCGAGGATCCGGCCTCCGGCGACGCCACGCAGCAGCGCAACGAGGCGATCACGGTGGGCGCCACGGCGTCGTACCGGCTCCGGCTCCCGCTGCTCTCGGACCGCGACACCTTCGAGGCGGGCGTCGTCGCGCGCAGCGACTGGATCGAGCAGTCGCAGCGGCGCCTCGCGGCCGTCGACGACCGGCCGACCGCCACGCTCGTCGACGCGCGGGTGCGCGCGACCGACATCGCCGGCTACCTCGACGCGTCGATCCGGCCGGCGCGGCGGGTCGAGGTGCGCGGCGGGCTGCGCGCCGACGGGCTCGCGTACCAGGTCCTCGACGACGCCGGCGAGGGCGCGGCGGCGCGCAGCGCGCAGGGCGTCCACGTGGGCGGCAAGGGCACGGTCGACGTGGCGCTGCTCCCCGGGCTGCGCGCGCTCGCCAGCGTGGGCCAGGGGTTCCGCTCGCCCCAGGCGCGCAGCCTCGGCGACGGCGAGCGGACGCCGTTCACGCGCGCGCTCTCCGCGGAGGCGGGGCTCCGCTACGCGGACGAGCGCGTGCGGGCGTCGGCGGCGCTGTTCCACGCGCGCCTCAGCGAGGACCTCGTCTTCGACGAGGCGACCGGCCGCAACGAGCCCGTGCCCGCCACGGCCCGCACCGGCGTCGCCCTCGACGCCGTCGCGCACCCCGCGCCGTGGCTCGTGTCGAGCGTCGGCCTGACGTACACCCGCGCCGCCTTCACCGCCGCCGGCGGGCGCTACGCCGCGGGCGACCTCCTGCCGTTCGTGCCGCAGGTCGTCGCGCGCGCCGATCTCGCGGCGACGCCGCGCCTCGGCGCGCTCTTCGGCCGGCGCCTCGAGGCCCGCGCCGGCGCCGGCGTGACGCTGCTCCACCGGCGCCCCCTGCCCTTCGGGGAGATCGGCCACGACGCGCTCCTCACCGACGTGACGGCGCACCTCCGCTACGACCGCGTCGAGCTCGGGCTCGACGTCTACAACCTCCTCGACGCGGCCTGGTTCGACGGCGAGTTCGTCTACCCGTCGAGCTTCACCCGGGGCGCGGCGCCCGACCTCTTGCCCGCGCGCCACGTGACGGTCGGCGCCCCGCGCAGCGTCTTCGCCTCGCTCTCTCTCACCATCGGCTGAGGTCCCTCGATGACATCGATCACGGCACAGGAAAGTTCACGGCGGCGCGCCGCGCCCGGCGCCGCAGGGCTCCTCGCGGCGGCGCTCGCCGCGGGCGCGCTCGCCGGGTGCGGCGCCGGCGACGGCGACACGACGAGCGGCAAGCGCCTCACGCTCGCCACGCAGGTCACCGCCGACGCGGCCTCTGTCGCGCCGTTCACCACCGCGCTCGGCTGGACCGTCACGCTGTCGAGGGCGCACCTGTCGGTCGGGCCGCTCTACTACTTCGAGGGCGCCCCGCTCACCGCGGGGCGCGCGGCGCCGGGCCGCGGCGGCGCCCGACCGCTGCTCGATCGGCTCGCCCGGTGGGCCCTGCCCGAGGCGCACGCCCACCCGGGCCATTACCAGAGCGGCGAGGCGAGGGGCCAGATGGCGGAGCCCACCTCGGTCGACCTGCTGCAGGGGACGACAGCGCTCGCGGACGCGGACGCGGTGAGCGGCGTCGTGCGATCCGCGCGCTTCACGTTCGGCGCGCCGCCCGCGGGCCCGTTCGCCGCGGCGCTCGACGGGCACGTGGTCGCGGTCGAGGGCCGCGCCGAGAAGGGCGACGTCGCGCGGGTGTTCCGCGCGCGCGCCCTGGCCGCGGACGTCGTCGACGCCGCGACAGGCGATCCGTCGGTGGAGGGGTGCGCCTTCGAGGAGACCTTCCTCGACGGGCCCGGCGTCGTCACGCTCGTCGTGAAGCCCTCGGTCTGGCTCGACCAGGTCGACTTCGAGGAGCTGGCCGCGAGCGAGGACGGCGCGCCTGTCGATCTCGAGCCGGAGAGCCAGGCCCTGCGCGGCTTCACGCGCGGGCTGAAGAAGGGGACCGCCTACGCGCTCTCGTTCGCGCCCGGCTCGCCCGGGCAACCAGAGCGACCGGACGACTCGGAGTGATGGGAGGAAAAGCAGCGATGAAGATCAGCAGGGCCATGGGCGCGGCGGCGTGGGCGCTCGCCGCGGGGGCGCTCGCCGGCTGCGGCGACGACGGCGCGTCGGGGGCGGGGCGCGTGGAGTTCACCACCTGGGGGGAGGACTACATCGAGCAGGAGATCCCGGCCGCCGATCTCGAGGACGGCTGGAGCATCCAGTACCAGAAGTTCCTGTTCGTCCTCCGGAACGTGACCGTCGCCGATCGCGACGGGAACGTCGGGGCGCGCATGCAGGGCTCGATCCTGTTCGACCACACGAAGGCCGGCCCGAAGCCGGTGGTGGCGTTCGACGACCTCGAGGCCAAGCCCTGGGAGAGCGTCTCCTACGAGATCGGCCCCGCGGACGCGGACACCGCGCTCGACGGGGCCACGGAGGCGGACAGGGCGCTCATGATCGGGGCGGGCGCGTCGGTGCACATCGAGGCGACGGCGCGGAAGGGCGACGTCGAGAAGCGCCTCGACTGGACCTTCTCGCCCGCGACGCGCTACGCCGACTGCAAGGGCGAGAAGGCCGGCAAGGAGACCGACGGCGTCCTCGTCACGAACGGCGGCACGGACACCGTGGAGCTCACGATCCACGGTGACCACTTCTTCTACGACGACCTCCAGGCCGCGACCGCGGCGCGCCGCTTCGCGCCCATCGCCGCCGCGGACGCCGACGACGACGGGGCCGTCACGCTGGAGGAGCTCGCGGCGGTGCGCCTCGTCGCGATCGACGAGGGCACGTACGGGACCGGCAGCGCCGGAAACGTCAATGATCTCGGGGCCTTCGTCACGGCCCTCTCGCGGACGCTCGGGCACTTCCGGGGCGAGGGCGAGTGCGTCTCCGTCGATCCGTGACCGGCGCCGGACGCACGCCGGGCGCGCTCACTCGATCGCGACCGTCGTCGAGACCTCCTGGAGCTCGGTCCCGTCGAACGCTGGCACCCGCGCGGAGCTGAGCACCATCTGCACGCAGCTCCCGGCCGGCGTCATCGCGACCCGCGGCTCGACGCTGATGCGCTGCACGGCGCCCGCGGGGTTGAAGTACACCCGCGCGGTCACCGCCTTCGGTCCCTCCTTGCCCCTGCAGTGCGTCGGCGCGGTCGACCCCTTGCGCTGCAGCGCCGCGTGGGCCGCTGCGTGATCGAACGGCCTCGCCGCGGCCGGCTGTGGCGCCGCGACCGACGTCGACGCCGCCGCACGCCCGTCGCCCTCGCGCGACGGGCGCGGCGCCTTCGACAGGAGCAGCGGCATCGGGTTGTGAGGGGGCGCGGGCGCCTTCTCCCCGGCGCTCGCCGTCGCCGGCGCGGGCGCCTCGTCGGCGGGCCCCGCGCCGACCACCGCCGGGCGCGCCGGCGCGGGCAGGCGCTGCGCCATGGCGACCTCGCCCGGCTCCCGGCCGGCCGCGTACGCGATCGCCGCCGCCGTGGCGCCGCCGAGCAGGCCGCACGCGAGGAGCGCCGGCCCCCACCGGGTCGGCCGGCGAGGGCCCTCCGCCGGACGGCTGCTCGCCACGGCCGGCGCGCTGCCCGGCGGGACGGACGCGCCCGGCCGCGACCGCTGCGCCGGCGCGCTCGCCGGATCGGCGGCGAGCGATGCGCGAGCGCGCGCGCCGCGCGCCGTCGACGGCGGGCGCTGCGTGTCCACGGACGCGTCGGTCGGCCCGCTCAGCGACAGCGGCGAGGGCTGCCCCGCGGCGGTGACCGCCGCCGCGGCCCCGGGCGGCGCCACCGAGATGGGGGCGCGCGCGAGGCGCGGATCGACGAAGAGCGCGGGCCCGAGCGCGTCGAAGGCCTCCTGCGCCGTCGGGAAGCGCTGCGCCGGGTCGCGCGCGACGCAGCGCGCGAACCAGGCGTCGAACGGGTGCACGATGCAGCCGGCGCGCCCGAGCGCCGTCGCGCGCACCGACGCCGGGTCGAGCGGCTCGATCAGGATCTCGCGGAGCAGCACGGGCATCGCGGTCCCCATCGGGTCGTTCGCGGCGCGCCAGTACATCCGCCCGGTGAGCATCGCGAACGCGATCAGCCCGAGCGCCCACACGTCGGTCGCCGGCGCGATCTGCCCGCGCGCCTCGGTCTGCTCCGGCGCCATCCAGAGCGGCGTGCCGAGCGACGCGGTCGCCATCGTGTTCGCCTCCGCCGCGACCCGCGCGATGCCGAAGTCGAGCACCTTGACCGACCACGGCGCCGTCGCGCTGCTCTTCTTCGCGAGGAAGATGTTCTGCGGCTTCATGTCCCGGTGCACGACGCCCGCCCGGTGGGCCGCGCCGAGCGCGTGGCAGAGCTGCCGGAAGATCTCGTGCGTGTCCTGCGGCGAGAACAGCCCGCAGCGCCGCATCCGCACCGAGAGGTCCTCGCCGTCGAGCAGCTCCATCGCGATCCACGGCACGCCGCTCGCCTGGTCCACGCCAGCGCCGATCACCTGCACGATGTGATCGCTCTCGACCAGCGCGCCGACGCGCGCCTCCTGCTCGAAGCGCTCGCGCAGCCGGGTGTCGGCGCAGAGCTGGGGGTGCATCAGCTTGAGGGCCCGCAGCTGGCCGGTGCTCGCCTGCTCGGCGACGTACACGGCGCCCATGCCCCCGGCGCTGAGAGGCCGCACGATCCGGAACTCGCCGAAGAGCATCCCGACCGCCGGCTGGAACGGCGCGATCATGGCGGCCGATGCTATCACGCTCGCCGCCGAGGGCGATGCTCGCGCGCGCCTCGCGCAGGGCGCGCCGCGCCGCTACGGGTGCGCGCCTTCTACGCCGCGCGGCGGGAGCGACGCGAGCAGGCGCGCGATCCCGATCCGTCCCGCGACGAGCGCGCCCGTCGCCGCCGCGCGGAGCGCGTCCGGCGCCGGCTGGGGTCTGCCGGCGAAGTGGCGCATGCCGAAGCGCAGGAACGACGGCTCGTCGAGGACGTAGCGCTCGACGCGCTCCCGCGGCGCGCCGTAGAAGGCGCGCATCACCCGGCGCCGGAAGCGGATGTCGAGGCCGAGGAGCGATCGCTCCACGCGCCGACCCCAGTCGTCGAAGCGGAGATCGCCGGCCTCGAGCTGCTCGGCGAGGTAGGCGCCCGCGAGGGCGCCGTACGCGATCGCCTGGGCGATCCCCTCGCCCAGCATCGGATCGATGCCCGCAGCCTCGCCGACGAGCAGCGCGGCGGGCCGCGCGATCGCGGCCGTCCGGTCGAGGCCGCGCTCGGCGAAGCGCTTGCGCCGGTAGCGGTCCGGATCGAGGCCGAGCGCCTCGAGCCGGCGGCGGAGGACGCGCTCGGCGTCGGGCGCGCCGCCCGCCCCGCGCCCGGCGCCGAGCGCGCCCTCGTGCAGGACGTACGCGCCCCGGCAGACGAGCTCGCGCCCGTCCACGATCGTGGGGAAATCCCAGAGATAGCCGGGGAACGAGCGATCCCGCATCTCGAAGTGCAGGAGGTCGCGCGCCCGGTCTCCGGCGACGGGCTCGGTGTCGACCTCGACGGCCTGCGCGCGCAGCCTGCCGAACGGCAGCCCCATCGCGCGGCGCACGACGCTGCCGACGCCGTCCGCGCCCACGACGACCCGGCCGGCGAAGTCCCCGGCCGAGCTCTCGACGCGCGCGCCGTCCGGGCCCAGCGCCGCGGCGGTGACCCGCGCCCCCTCGACGATGCGGACGCCGCGCGCCCGCGCGGCGAGCGCGAGCGCGCGGTCGAACTCGAGGCGCCGCACGACGCGGCCGATGCGCCCCTCGCGGAGCGCGAGCTCGCCGTCCTGGAAGGCCGCGCTGACGCCGTTCACCGGGACCGACGGCACGTCGATCGTCACCCCGGCGGCCGACAGCGTCCTGTCCGCTCGCTCGCCGAGCCCGCCCGCGCAGCACTTGTCCCTGGGGTAGCGCTCCTTCTCGAGCACCACGATCCGGTCGGCGAGGGCCGGGCGATGGTGGGCGAGGAAGATCGCCGTGCTCATGCCCGCCGGCCCGCCGCCGACGATCACGACCTCGTTCGCCGACATGCGGCGCCGCTCTAGCACGTCGCGCCGGCCGCGGCCGCGACGATGCTCGCCCGCCTGCGGGCGGCTCAGCGCCGCTCGTACGACGCCACGAGCGTGCGGTACGGGAAGAGGAACACGCTCTTTCCGGCCAGGTCCGGGTGGGTCGCCGCCAGGTCGCGGATCTCGTTCAGGACCGAGTACCGCTCCTGGAGCGGGAGGACGGAGATGTAGCTGATCGAGGCGACGCGCTCGAGGAGCCCGTCGAGGTCGAGCTCCTGCACGTGGGTGAGCTCGTGCTCCCGGAGCGGCGCGAAGAGGCTCGTGTCGGCGAAGGAGCGGCGCCACGCGCCGATCCTGTGGACCGGGGCGTCCCGGCCGTAGCGGTCGAGGATGCGGGAGATGCGGGCGACCCAGTCGACGCGCTCGTCCCGCAGGTTGAAGAGCAGCGCGAGGCGCCGCCTCGGCCGGAGCACGCGGTGGATCTCGGCGAGCGCGAGATCGCCGTGGAACCAGTGGAACGACTGCGCGGCGACGGCGGCGTCGACCGACGCCTCGGGCAGGGGGATGGCCTCGGCGACGCCGTCGAGCACGGTGGCGGACGGGACCATCTGGCTCAGCTTGCGGCGCATCCCCTCCACCGGCTCGAGCGCGAGGAGCCGGGCGCCCGTCGGCGCCAGGAGGCGCGTGAGCTTGCCCGTCCCCGCGCCGAGATCGAGCACCGTGCTCGAGGCGTCGATGCGGAGCGTGTCGAGCAGCAGCTCGATCGCGCCGCGCGGATAATCGGGGCGACCTTTCTCGTAGGCGTCCGCTGCCGCCGCGTAGCCCTGCGCGGCGAGGCGATGGAGAGTCATAGGCTGCACCCGCTCCGCGTGGAGAGACCTCGAGCAGCGCCGGAGGGACCACCCGCCCCGACTGCCCCCTTGAGGGAGAGGCTACGCAACGGCGAGCCGCGTTGGAAGTGGATTGTCGCTCAGGATGCGCATCACGTTGTTTCGAAGCACCTTGGCAATGACGCGCTCGCTCAACCCCGCTGCGAGCAGCGCATCCGTCAAGAGCGGAAGGTGCGCGGCGTCGCGGAGCTCGCGTGTGGGGATGATGAAGCCGTCCCAATCGGATCCGAGCGCCGGAGTGTCCTCGCCGGCAACGTTGATGATGTGGAGCAGGTGCTTGACCACGGGCTCGAGCCCGTTGCCGCCGAGGTACATGGGGCAAAAGATGATGCCGGCGCACCCGCCGCGGTCGGCGACGGCGCGGAGCTGCTCGTCATCGATGTTGCGCCAGTGCTCGAACGCGCCGGCGACGCCCGTGTGGCTGACCAGCGGCGGCCGGCGCGCGAGGGCGCAGGCCTCGAGGAAGCCGGCGCGGTTGATGTGCGCGAGGTCGACGATGACGCCGAGGTCCTCGGCGCGGCGCACGACCTCGCGGCCGAAGGGGGTGAGGCCCACGCCGTCGTTGCGGCCGCTGCCATAGGCGGGGAAGCACGCCTCGTTGGCGGTGAAGTGGCAGAGCCCGAGGTAGCGCACGCCGCGCCGCGCGAAGCGCTCGAGCGTGTCGAGCTCGCCCTCGAGCGCGTGGGCCCCCTCGACGCCGAGCAGGGCCGCGACCGCGCCGCGGGCCCTCGCCGCCTCGACGTCGTCGGCGGTGCGCGCCTTGACGAGGCGACCGGGCTGCGCGCGGACCGCCTGCTCGAGGAGGTCGATCTGCTCCTCGATGACGGCGGCGAGGCCGCGCCGCTGTCCGATGGGCAGCGAGACGAGCCCGAAGAACTGCGCGCCGACGCCGCCCTCGACGAGCCGCGGGACGTCGACGTGCCCGCCGAGGGCCGCGAGCGGCAGCGGCGGCTCGTGGCGCTCGTGCAGATCGTAGCCGACCCAGCGCGACCACATGAGGCTGTCGGCGTGCAGATCGATGGCGGGGAACTGCGCGTGCAGGGCGCGGGCTTCCGGGGTTCCGTGCATGGACACGAGCGTAGTCGAGCGGGGGGCGGTCGGCCGCGCGCTCGCCGCGGTTGCGCGGTGGACGCTCAGGGGCTGGACAGCTTGAGGCCGAGGATGGACACGACGAGCAGCGCGAGGAAGCCGAGCCGCGCGGGCGTGGCCGGCTCGCCGAACAGGATGATGCCGGCGATGGCCGCCCCGAGCGCGCCCACGCCGACCCAGACGGCGTAGGCCGTGCCGATGGGCAGGGTGCGCGAGGCCGTCTCGAGCAGGTAAAGGCTCGCGATGATCGCGGTGACGGTGAGCACCGTCGGCAGCGGGCGCGTGAAGCCCTGTGTGTATTTGAGCCCGATGGCCCAGCAGACCTCGAGCAGGCCCGCGAGCAGCAACACCAGCCAGGACATGACGACATCTCCTCGTGAGTGATGTGGCTGCGTCGTCTTGTCCTGACCGGGTACGGCGCGTCTCGTCCGGGGCGCCCTCACCGGGACGCCGCCGGCAACCTAGCAGGGCTAGTCGCCCTGGTCCAACGCGAGGCTCCCCTCTGCCTCGCTGATCAGCGCCCCGGCGAGCTCGTTGATGTACTCCTCGATGGCGGTGTATCCGGACGGCATCACCCTGGTGTGATCGCCGGCGTTTGACGGGTTGAGGCCGTGCTCTCGCTCCCACGCGTCCGCCATCCCGTCGCGATCGGCGTCGGTGGGCGCCGTGCCCGGGGTGAGCCCTTCCATCAGGTTCCTCACGGTGCGAGCGCCCCACGCGCCGTCGCGGCGCGCGACGTTCGCGAGGACGCCCCTGGTCACGACGTCGTGCGGCAGCGCGCCCGCCTTCGCGAGGACGAGCCGCTGGGCGTCCTGCGCGCGGTGCGTGGTCACGGGGGTGTACCCGGGGACGTCGCGCGCGAAGTTGAACTGCGTCGTCGCGCGGTGCGACTCCGGCTTGTTGAGCCGGCTGAAGCTCGGGTGGAGGTAGGGCCTCTGCCACGGGTTGTCGACGACGCCCGTGAACTTACCCGGGTCATCGATGGTGTTGTCGGCGAGGAAGTACTTGAGCCCGGCGCCGGCGCTGCCGTCGAAATAGAAGGGGATGAGCTGATCGCTCGGCCCCTTGATGTAGGCGTTGCCCACGATGTTGAACTGGCCGCTCGCCTGGTTGTGGTGAACGAACCCGTGCCTGACGTTGTAGGCCACGTTGTTGCGGATATCGGCGGGCCCGTTCGCGACCGCCGGACACCTCGCCTTGTGGTGGGCGAACAGGTTGTGGTGAATCGTGATCCGATGGCCGTCAGGGCCGTTGATGAGACCGTAATTATGCGCCCCCTCTGGATGCCCCGTGGTCGCCGACGACTCGATGGTCGACCACTGGATGGTCACGTCGTCCGCCTCGTAGAGGTCGAGGGTCTCGTCGACGCCCCAGGCGATCGACACGTGATCGAGGATCAGCTTCGAGTTCAGCGAGAACTGCGCTCCGTCGAACTGGGCCCCGTCCGAGCCGTCGAACACGGGACGGACACGCAAGAATCTTACAATGACGTTGTTGACCTTGTCTGAGTACCTGGAGATCAGGCGTCCGCGCACGGTGATGCCGGCGCCTGGCGCTGTCTGTCCTGCGATCGTCACGTCTCCATTCCTGACGGTGACGTCTCCCTCGATGACGCCGCTCACGTCGAAGACGATGGTGCGCGGCCCTGTCGCGTCGAGCGCCGCCTGGAGGCTCCCCGCCCCGCTCGTCCGCAGGTTCGTGACCTTGATGACGCGCCCGCCGCGCCCCCCGGTCGCGACGGCGCCAAAGCCCTCTGCGCCGGGAAACGCCGGAAGCGCGCTCGCCGGAGCCGACAGCGCGCTGAGCGCCGAGACCGCCGCGATCATGCAGCCGAAGCGGCGAATCCCCTGTGCGCCCATGAAAGAACAAGTAGGCATAGATGTCATGACGTCTCGCTCCCCTTCCGTACGTCTTTGACCGTAAAGCCGTAGTGCGATGACCCTACAGGGCAGTCTTCATCAGTGGCAATCGATAATTGCCAATCCGTGCGACAGGGCACATCAGGAGCGATGATGCGATTTCAACTCGCCAGACGGAGCAAACCTGGCTTATCCTGCGCGCACAGCGGCCAGGCGGGCTGATGGCGAGCCGAGGCGCACCTACCCGCGACGACATCCGGCCCGGAACGCCGCAAAACGAGCGTCGGGCGGCAGACTACCAGCCTCGCCCGCCGCGCCGATCTATCCAGTCCGAGCGACGCCAGAACACGAGATCATCAAAGCATCCATTCACCGCCGCTGCGCACGTTCACTCCCCGGCGGGAACATGAAAAGAGGACAAGACCAACCGCCAGGATGCCAGGGGCTCCACGACGAGAGAGGAGAGCAACTCTCACTCTCCGGATCGACGGTAAGGCCCTCTAACGTGGCTGGTATCGACCCTCGACGGCCATGAGGTAGTCCGCGACGGACTGCCGCATGCCGACCTCCAGCGCGTGCGCCACGAGGTGGTGGCCGATCGACGCCTCCTGGATCTGCGGCGCCTCGCTCACGAGCGGCCCGAGGTTGTCGACCGTGAGGTCGTGCCCCGCGTTGATCCCGACCCCCAGGTCCACCGCGGCCCTCACGGTCGCGACGATCTTGTCGAGCTCCGCCCGGTGGTTGCCGCGGTCGAACGCCTGCGCATAGGGCCCTGTGTAGATCTCGATGCGATCGGCCCCCAGCTCCGCGACCAGCGGCACCACCGCCGGATCGGCCTCGACGAAGAGGCTCGTCCGGATCCCCTCCTCCTTGAGCCGCTTCACGACCGGCTGGAGGAGGAAGCGCCACTTCGCGACGTCCCAGCCGCGGTGCGACGTGAGCTCCCCCGGCGAGACAGGGACCAGCGTGCACTGCGTCGGCCGGAGCTCGAGCGTGAGATCGAGGAACTCCTCGCGGATGTCGCCCTCGAAATTCGTCTCCACCGTGGTGATGTGGCGAGTCACCGCCCGCGCGTCGTCGGGCGTGATGTGCCGCCGATCGGCCCTCGGATGGATCGTGATGCCGTGCGCCCCGTACCCGACGATCTTCTGGGCGAACGCGAGGACGTTGGGCGCGTCGTGTCCCCTCGAGTTCCGCAGGAGCGCGATCTTGTTCACGTTGACGCTGAGCTTCATCGGGGCATCCTCTCGCGGGCTCTGTGCGCGGCGCTCGCGACGCCGCTATACACGATCGCCGCCGCGAAACGAACACGCCGCGCGCCGGCCGCTGGAGCGCGGCCGGCCGGCAGGGAGGCGCCCGGCGCGGAGGCGCCGGCCAGCGCTGCGCGCGCGCCCTACAGGCGCGGCGCCGCCCCCGGGCCCCGCACCCCGCGCGCGACGGGCACGGTCGGCACGAGCGAGACGACGAGGATGGCGACCGAGACGAGCACGTTGTTCCACACCGTCGCCACCGACAGCGCCGGTATCGCCCAGGCGCTGACGAACAGCCAGATCGCCAGGATCGTGTTGAGGTAGCGCGCCTTGGGCGCCCAGATCGAGAGCAGGGCGAAGGCGACGCAGAGCGCGCCCACCACCCAGGTGTTCGTGAACTGATCCTGGCTGTGCCGCCAGAGAAAGGCGGAGATGAACAACCAGATCCCGAGCGCGATGTTGATGCCGCGCGCCGCCGTCATCCGATGCTGCTGCATGGCTTTACCTCCCCGTCAGCACGGCCGTGCCGGCGCTCTCCGCCGCGCAAGGCTCTCGCCCTCTCGCCGAGTCCGCTCACCTCTTCTCCCGGGCGCCGGCCCGCCTGCCGGGCGCTCGCGCTCCGGGCGCCGGCGCGCCTGCGCCCGGCCCACACATCAAAGAGCTCACCCGGTGTCCGTGCGAATCCAGTGCCACGGCCGCGGCCCGCCGCGCGGGGCCGGACGGGCGCGTTCGTGAGGGCCGCGGCGCGATCGATCGGCTACAAGCCCCGTCGCCATGGACTTCTTCGCGACCGCCGCCAAAGGCACCGAGCCCGCCCTCCGCGACGAGCTCCGCGAGCACCGCTTCCGCGGCGTCCGCGCCGATCGCGGCGGGGTCCACTTCTCCGGCGCCCCGGACGAGGGCTTCCGCGCCTGCATCGAGCTCCGCACCGCCGTGCGCGTGCTCGCCGAGCTCGCCTCCTTCGACGCGCCCAGCGGGGACGCGCTCTACGAGGGCGTCTCCGGCGTCGACTGGGCCCCTTACCTGAGCCCGGTCCACACGCTCGCCGTCCGCGCCTCCTGCCGATCGAGCGCGCTCACCCACACCCAGTTCATCGCCCAGCGGACCAAGGACGCCATCGTCGACCAGATCCGGCGCCGCGTCGGCGCCCGCCCGTCCGTCGACCTCGACGACCCGGACCTCGCGCTCTTCGTCCACCTCGTCCGCGACCGCGCGACGCTCTACGCGGACCTCGGCGGCGCCGCGCTCCACCGCCGCGGCTACCGCACGCACATCGGCGGGGCGCCGCTCAAGGAGACCCTCGCCGCCGCCCTGCTCCGCCTCTCCGGCTGGGACCGCGCCCGCCCGCTCGTCGACCCGATGTGCGGCGCCGGCACGATCGCCCTCGAGGCCGCGCTCTGGGCGCGCGACATCGCCCCCGGCCTGCGCGCGCAGCGCTTCGGCTTCGAGCGGTGGGCCTGCCACGATCAGGCCGCCGCGCAGCGCACGACCGCGCTCCGCGACGCCGCCCGCGCGCGGATCCGGCCCGAGGGCCCGCCGATCCTCGCCGCCGACATCGACCCCCGCGCCGCCGAGATCACCCTCGGCAACGCCCGGATGGCCGGCGTGCAGATCGACGTCCGCTGCCAGTCCATCACGGCGCTCGCCCCGACCGCGCCGCCGGGGCACGTGCTGACCAACCCGCCCTACGGCGAGCGCCTCCCGGGCACGGCCGCGCTCTACCGCGACATGGCCGCCGCGTTCTCGCGGCTCGCGGGCCACCGCGTCGCCGTCCTCTCCGGCACCGAGGAGATCGAGCGCGCGATGCGCCGCCGGCCGGAGCGCTCGCTCACCGTGTTCAACGGCCCGATCGAGTGCCGGCTGCTCACGTACGATTTCCCCTGAGGCGCTCGCCGCCTCCGCGCCTCGCCGCGTCCGCGCGGCGGAGCGCGCCGGGCGGCGCGCTCCATCGCGCGTCGCGCCTCAGAGGTGCCGCATCAGCAGGAACATCGCCGCCGCCGTGATCAGCATCCCGGCGACGAAGCCGATGATCAGCCCGCGCTTGCCCGCGAGCCAGCTCGGCTCCCGCGCCGGCGGCGCGGGCGGCGCCTGGGGCACGACGAACGTGTCGGGCATCGTCGCGCGCCGCTCGAGCGCCGCCCGCTGCTCCGCGAGGGTCGCGGCGAGCCCGAGCGGCAGCGAGCCCGGCGAGGCCGCCGCGGCAGCGCTCCCCCGGACCACCGCCGCGGCGCCCCCGGAGACCTGCGCGCCCGCCTCGCCGAGCTCCGGCGCCGCGCCGAACTCGGGCGCTGCGCCGAACTCGGGCGCCGCGCCGAACTCGGGCGCTGCGCCGAACCCCGTCGGGTTCGCCGCCTGGAGCTCGCCGGGCGTCACCGTGGGGAGCTGGCTCTCGGCCGGTCCGTGCGACGACACAAGCCGGAGCGTGTTGTTGGTGACGCGCCTCGACCGCCTGTCCCACGCCGCGCCGGCGTCGAACTGCGGGCTCTGCGGCGTCACCGGCGGGGCGGCCGGCGCGGAGTCGACGCGCACCAGGCCGACCTCGGCCCGCTTCTCCGGCGTGCCCAGCCCGAAATCCTCGGCCGAGCGGAGCGTCGCCTTCACGTCGCGTCCGGGCGGCGTGATGTCCAGCTCGTCCCCATCATCGTACGACGCCGTGTGAACGCGGACCTTCGCCGGAGCGCGCAGCTCGTCCTGGCGGACCATCGTCAACGTGCTGTCATCGTCGCCCGCATCGTCGGAAGAGCTCGGCGACGCCAGGCCGTTGCCCGCGAGCAGCGCCTCGCTGGGGCCGTGGGTCCAGGACGGGAGCTGCAGCGAGATCTCCGGCACCGACTCCCCGGGCCAGCGCTGCGCCTCGCCGCCCGCGGGCGCCTGGATCTGCGTCGGATCGAGCGTCGGCGGGAACTCCGAGGGGGGCGTTTGGAGCAGCACCGGCGCGGGTCCGGCCTCGGGGCCCGATCCGCCGGAGACGAGCGTCCGGGCCGATTCGATCGAGATCTCCGGCCTCGCGCCGGGCGGGGAGAGCGGCACCGACGTCGAGCTCGGCAGCGACGTCAGCGGCGGAAACGAGGACTGCGGCGTCCGCCCCGGCGGCGCCTCCCGGGAGAACAGCGAGCTCGGCTGCCGGCGCGAGATCGGCCCGAGCCCCACCGCCGTGTCGGGCAGATCGGCGAGCAGGCTCCGCAGCCCATACCCGAGCTCGCGCGCCGTCTGGTGCCTGGCCGCCGGATCCTTGGCGAGCGCCTTCACGATCAGCGCCTCGAGGCGCGGGTCGATCCCCGGCGCGGAGCCGCGCGGCGCCGGCACCGGGGCGTGGATGTGGAGCGTCGCGGTGTGCAGCGGCGTCTCGCCCTCGAACGGCAGCCGCCCCGTGACGAGCTGGAACAGCAGCACCCCGCAGGTGTACAGGTCGGTCCGCTGATCGACGGGCAGCAGCCCACACTGCTCGGGAGACATGTAGGCCGGAGTACCCACGAATGTGCCCGCGCGCGTGACGACGGACAGCGGGTCCGCGTGGATGTCGGGCTCATCGCCGGAGGTGGCCGTGTCGAGGATCTTGGCGATGCCGAAATCGAGCACCTTCACGCGCTCGCCGTGAGGGTGCGTGGGGTCGGCGACCACCATGATGTTCTCGGGCTTCAGGTCGCGGTGCACGACGCCCATCTCGTGGGCGACCGCGAGCGCCTCGCACACCTCCGAGACGAGCCGGACCGCCCTCGCCTGGCCGAGCGCGCCATGGCGCTCGAGGAGCGCGTAGAGGTCGTCCCCCGTGAGCAGCTCCATGACGATGTAGCTGAGCGCGCCCTCGACCCCGTATTCGAAGATCTTGACAGAGTTCGGGTGCTTGACCCGCGCCGCCGCCTTCGCCTCGCGCTGGAAGCGCCGGACGAACGCGCGATCGGCGGTGAACTCCGGGTTCATGATCTTGAGCGCCACCCGGCGGGGCTCGGCGTCGCGCTCGGCGACGAAGACGCTGGCCATCCCGCCCTCGCCGAGCAGGCGGGTGATCGTGAACCGCCCGGCCACCTTGCGGCCGAGGAGAGCTTCATGCCTCATGCGCCTGGCACCCGCCGCCGCTCGCCCCGCCCGCTACGCCGCGGGCGTCCGTACCGCTCGCTCGCTCCCGGGCCGCCGCGCCGCCCGTGCAGCAGCGCACCGGCGCCAGGGCTGTCCGCGCGCCTGCGCGACCCGCGCGATCGATGCGAGGCAGAGTGCACGCGGCGACCATATCAAAGAACGTGACAGCGGACGACTTGTCGACCTCGGCGGCGGCGCGCTCCGGGCAGCAGCGCACCGCGCCGCGGCGCGCGCTGCTGCCGCCCGCGGTCGCGCGACCTGCCGTCCCGACCACCGTCACCCCGCACACGGCGCCGTCGCGGGCTCGACAGGCAGCAGTTAACTCTTTAACGCCACCCCCGGTGCAAATGTGCGACAGGTGCTTAACTTATCGAAAGGGCACGGAATCGAACGCTGGCAGCGCGTTGGCAGCGTTCTTGCCTGGGGGGAATTGCCTCGCGTCGCGCCGTGTGCGTCGCGAAGGGCCGGCTTGCGCATCGATCTCGACAGGCAGCTTCGGAGGATCGTTGATGAATCGAATTTTAAAGCGTGCGGTGCTCCTCGGTACCGTCGCAACGACCGTCGTGGGGGCGGGCTGCGCCCAGGAGCGCGACGACATTAACAGGGTGCAGAGGGACGTCCTTCCCAAGTCCTTCTTCGTCGGGGACCAGCTGGAAGACATCTCCGACGACCCCGAGTTCTACATGCGGGGTACGGTCATCGACGTCGGGTACGGCGCCGCACAGGACGGCCTGTTCACGTCGACGTACGCCCAGCCTGTCTCCCGGATCAAATGGGAGATCACCGAGCACCAGCTCAATGCTCGGCTCGCTTACGAGCGCATCGAGGGCACCGACGGGAAGGGCAACAGCTATAACGGCCTCACCAAGAAGACGACGAACGACGGCCAGATCGTCGCGAGCTACGCGATCGAGTCTCACTTCGAGATCAAGAACGACTACAACCCGGCCACGGGCGAGAAGGCGAACGTCGTCGTCGAGAACACGACCGACCTGCCCTGGTACAAGCGCCCGTACATCCGCGTCGACTGGTCGCGCAACCTCGCCACCGACGCCTACAACTTCGACACCCTCTCGCAGCTCGGCCTCTACGGCGGCATCGAGTACGAGCCGCTCGCCTACCACGTCAGCCAGACCGACGACGAGACCGCCGAGGACGCCCCGCACCTCGACCCCGAGGCCGGCTACTTCGACGTCACGACGAAGGCGTTCGCCACGCCGGCGATGATCGACCTCTCGAGCCTCGGCTGGGGCATCGACAAGTACCCGGCCTGCATGCTCCCGGGCGACTTCGCCGGCGGCACCGACCCGTACGGCAACTGCAACCCGGTCGAGCTCAAGATCCGGCAGTCGTTCAAGCGGGTGGTCGACACCGACTACGAGCCGGTCGACTTCGACGGCGTCCGGTTCCAGGCGTTCGGCATCTTCAACTTCGACTACCGGTACGGCTACGAGCGCAACTACGGCATCGTGGACAACCAGTGGCGGCGCTTCGCGGCCCGCTACAACCTCTGGAAGCGCAGCCACTTCTACGAGAACCCGGAGACGATGGAGGGCGCGATCGCCTGCGCGACCCCCGAGACGACCCACGTCACCGGCGACCTCGCCGCCGACCCGAACCGCGACGAGGACAACGACGGCACCGCCGACGAGTGCGCCGCGGCCGGCCCGGGCTCGCAGTGCGACGTGTTCAAGCAGAAGTGCACGCTGCCCTACGCGCAGCGCGAGGCCGTCACCATCCCCTGGTACATCGGCGGCAACACGTCGGAGGACCTCTTCGAGGCGACCAACTGGGCGACCGAGGAGTGGGATCTCGCGATGAAGACCGCGATCCAGACCTCGCGCCTCGTCGAGTGCAGGAAGACCGGCGGCCAGGACTGCGAGGCCCGGTTCCCGATGTGGAAGGGCCAGCAGGAGGACATCGACGAGGCCATCGCGATCTCCCGCGACCTGAACACGTGCCGCCGCGAGAACGGCTGGGACGCGCCGGCGTGCGACGACGCCGCCAGGGCGGCCGTGGCCGATCTCTCGGCGCGCCGCGACAACGATCAGGCGACGTTCGCCATCAGCGCCGTCGTGACGCAGGCGCCGGTCATCGTGCTCTGCCACAACCCCGTCATCTCGAGCGATCACCCGTCCTGCGGTGAGGAGGGGCTCTCCCCGCGGCTCGGCGACCTGCGCTACCACAGCGTCCTCATCATCGACAAGCCGCAGACCCCCTCGGCGTGGGGCATCATGGTCGACGCCGACGACCCGGTGACGGGCGAGAAGGTGGCCGCCAGCATCAACATCTGGAGCCACGTCACCGACTCCGCGGCGCAGGGGCTCCTCGACCTCGTCCGCTACATCAACGGCGAGCTCCCGAGCTCCGAGATCACCGAGGGCAAGTACATCCGCGACTGGGCGGCGGCGAGCCGCATCTCGGGCGGCGGCCAGGGCCCCACGATGACCAGGCAGGAGGTCACGTCGCGGCTCGCGAGCGCCACCAAGCTCGACCCCGATCAGTACAAGAGCCTCGTCGCGCAGGGCGCTTCTCCGCAGGTCAAGGCGCTCCTCAAGCCGATGAAGGCCGAGGTGGCCGACATCGCGGTGCGGGGCGACATCCCCTCCCCGCAGCAGGCGGTCGTGGGCGCCCGCATGAAGGCCGCCCGGGGCACCGTCGCCGAGGCAGAGCTCATGAACCCGGCGATGCTCCAGCGCGCGGGCATCCCCGCCGGCATGCCGGTCGAGGGCCCGCTCGCCGCCGCCGCCTCGCCGTTCGCGATGAACAACCCGAAGGTGCAGTCGGAGCTCCGCCGCATGCACGACAACGCGCTCGCCGCGCGCGGCGCCTGCATCCTGCACGAGGCCCCCGAGGCGTCGGCGATGACCGGCCTCGCGGAGGCGCTCCGCGAGAAGTTCCCCGTGGGCGACAACGAGACGTCCGCGGACAAGCGGGCGCGCTACGAGCGGATGTTCAAGTACATCCAGCGCCGCTATCAGTACGCGGTCATCGCGCACGAGATGGGGCACTCCGTCGGCCTCCGGCACAACTTCGTGAGCACCTACGCCTCGCTCTTCTTCCGGCCCCAGTACTGGCAGCTCAGGACGAAGAACGGGAAGATCAAGGCGGCGTGCACCGGTGAGGCGGGCGAGGACCCGGCCGAGTGCGTCGGCCCCCGCTACTTCGACGCGATGACGGACGAAGAGCAGAAGAACATGATCTGGATGTTCCAGCACTCCACGGTCATGGACTACCCGGGCGACGTCTCGCAGGACCTGGTCGGCCTCGGCGTCTACGACTTCGCCGCCGCGCGCTTCTTCTACGGCGACACGGTGAGCGTCTACGACAACGGCGACCGCAACTACCAGGCCGGCGGCAAGGTCGGCGGCGCGCTCCTCGCGGCGACCGACACCTTCGGCGGGCTGGCGGGCATCAAGTACGGGACGTTCTCGAGGACCGAGGACAGCGTCACGGACTTCCACTACTCGCAGCTCCAGTCGCAGTACAACGTCATCACCGACTGCTACGAGGTGCCGGCGAAGCCGCCCGCGAGCTGGAACGAGAGCCTCGACGGCAAGTGGCACCAGGTCATCGACGGCGGCGTCGTCACGGTCGACGGCGAGACGAAGCGCTGCCGCCAGCAGCCGGTCGACTACGTGGCGTGGCGCAACCTGCGCAAGCCGCAGGACGGCGAGACCCCGCTCGGGAGCTTCCGCGGCGGGCCGGCGGTCGACGAGCAGAAGCGCGTCCGCGTCCCGTACGCGTTCGCGAGCGACAACTGGGCCGACACCGGCAACGTCTCGGTCTTCCGGCACGACAACGGCGCCGACCCGTACGAGCAGCTCATGTTCCTGATCACCCAGCAGGAGAACAGGCACATCTTCGACAACTTCCGGCGCGGCCGCACGACGTTCAGCGTCCGCGGCGCGGCGGATCGCTCGTACGGCCGGTACAACGAGAAGCTGCTCGGCATCGCCGGCGGCATCGGGTTCTTCGGGACGATCTACCAGGATCTCGCGACGAACCAGGGCCTGTCGTTCGACACGCTGTGGCCGCTCCTCATCGACGGCGGCCTGCAGGAGAACGTCGTGGCCGCGACGGTGGCGTTCGACCACTTCGCCAGGCAGCTCTCGCGCCCGGAGGAGGGGCCGCACTACCTGCGCGACCCGCTGTTCAACGACCCGGTCCTCCGCTCGAACAAGGACGGCGACGACTACGGCGCCGGCACCGACTTCGGCTCCTTCGGCGGCACGAAGAACACCCCCGTGCTGGTGCAGATCCCGAACGGCTCGACCGGCTACCTGAAGGACATCGGCTTCGGCGGTCACCCGCTCGAGAACGCGAACTCGGAGAACAACGGCGACTTCGACACCGACTACACGATCAACGCGGGCAGCTACTACGACAAGATCAGCACGGCGATCCTGCTCTCCGAGTCGGAGGACCGGTTCGTGAGCAGCTCCCGCCGCGACTTCTACGACGCCCGCTTCCGCGCGGTCGGCATGGCCGACATCCTCCCCGAGGGGTACCGCCGCCTGCTCGCCAACGCCCTCACCGGCGACCGCTCGCTGCTCGCGCCGCGCCTGGAGGCCGACGAGAACGGCTTCCCGCTGCTCGACGCGAACACGACGGATCCCGATCCGCTGGCGAAGGAGTTCCCGTCGCGCCCGATGGGCTGGGTGAGCTGGTGGCCGACCGAGGGGCCGCAGGTCTGCTTCCCGAGCGACGGGAAGAACCTCTGCACGAACTACATCGGCGGAGACTTCAACCCGGAGACCGTGAGCCGGACCGTCGCGGTCGACCCGCAGGTCGGCTGGGAGGTGCAGAAGTTCCTGGTCGCCTGGACGCTCGCGTACATCCCCGCGAACGGCAAGACGAACTGGATGGACATGATGCGCATCTACCGGCTCGGCAACGACGCGGAGCCGGGGATCGAGCAGCGCATCGAGTGGCAGGACCCGACGTCCGGGCAGGTCTACTACGCCCGCACGTACGGCATGGAGTGCCTCTTCGGGACCGGCGCGGACCGGGCCTCCTGCGAGACCTCCGGCGGCAAGTGGGTGCAGAAGGGCATCGCGGCCCGCGTGCTCGAGTACGCCAACGCCCTCACCGCGAAGGGCTACCAGCTCGACACGGAGAAGTACGTCGGCAAGCTGGAGGCCGGCGAGCTCGCGCCGGACGGCAGCATCCCCAGCGTCCCCACCGATCCCGCGTACGTCGCCGCGTACGGCAAGGGCTTCAACAGGTACGGCCGCGCGATGCTCACGTACCACCCGGATGGCGTCGCGATCATCGTCCCGGATCCCGCGATCAAGGACGTGCCCCCGGTCGGCGCGCTGAAGGAGGTGCCGGCCTGCGATCAGAACGTCAACCCGAACTGCACGCAGCTCACCATCTACAAGAACCACTACGCGTACGAGCTGAAGAGCTACAAGTCGGTGCCCGACTACATGCTCCAGATGATGGCCCAGTTCGGCCTCGCGGCTCCTGACCAGCTCGGCATCTACGGCGACTGATCCGCGGCTCGTCGCGCCGGGGGCCCCGCGCTGGGCCCCCGCCCTCCTCGCCTCCGGTTCTCTTTTCTCCCTCCAGCTTCAGCGAGCCGATCGCGCGCGGGCGGCTGCCTGCCCCGCGCGCGAGGCGCTCCGCGCAGACCGTCGGGTCGCCGGATCGAGCGTCGCCCGCGCCGCCGCCTTTCCCGGTCGCACGCGCGCTGCCGCGGCACTACGCTGCCCGCGGCGCGGCGCGCGCCACGGCATGGACCCCTCCCCCGCCCTCCCCGCCATCGTTCCAGCGCAGCGCTCGGACGCGCGCGCCTTCATGGCCTACCTCATCGAGCACATCGCCGAGTCCGGCCGGCACGGCACGCCTCATTTCGCCGTCGCGACGTCGCTGGCGCCCGACGAGGTCGAGCAGAGCGCGCGCGAGCGCTGGAGCAAGCCGCTCGACGAGCCGCTCTGGGGCCGCGCCTGGCTGCTCCTGTCCAGCGAGCCGCGGCCGCGCGTCGTCGGGCACATCGAGCTGCGCGGCGGCCGCGTGCGGTCGGAGTGCCACCGCGCCGTCGTCGCGATGGGCATCCTCCGCCCGTACACGGGGCAGGGCCACGGCCGGCGCCTGCTCGAGACGGCGATCGCGTGGGCCCGCGACAGGGCGGGCCTCTCCTACCTCGACCTCGGCGTCTTCTCCAACAACGAGCGCGCTGTGCGGCTCTACACGCGCGTGGGCTTCGTCCCCGCCGGCGCCCGCGACGACGCGTTTCGGGTCGACGGCACCATCCTGGACGAGATCCAGATGACGCTCGCGCTCCACGCGCCCGAGCCGCGCGCGGCGGCACCATCAGGGCAACCGGGGCAAGCGGAGCAGGCAGGGCGATCCGGGCAAGGTACGCGCTGAGCCGCTGCGAGGGGGCCCCTGGGCGGACCGGGCGGGCTCCCGGGGATCGCAGGAGGGTACACGCCGCCGCGCAGATGGGTCATGAGGACACCGCCGTCCGGACGCCCGTCCGCCGGCCGCCCCGACCATCGCCGGCGCGGACCGCCCGCGGTCCTCCCCGCAGTCCATCGCCCCCGAGAGCCACCATGCGCCGCTCGCCGCTCCTGCCGATTTTCCTGACCGTCTTCGTCGACGTCCTCGGTCTGACGCTCGTCCTGCCGCTGCTGCCGTTCTACGCCGAGCACTTCGGCGCCAGCGAGCTCGTGGTCGGCGTGCTCGCGGCGAGCTACGCGGTCTGCCAGCTCGTCTCCGGGCCGATCCTCGGGCGGATCTCCGACCGGGTGGGCCGCAAGCCGACGCTGCTCGCGAGCCAGACCGGCACGTTCATCGGGTTCCTCGTGCTCGGCTCGGCGAGCTCGCTCTGGATGCTCTTCCTGGGGCGGATCATCGACGGCCTCACGGCCGGGAACCTGACGATCGCGCAGGCGTACATCAGCGACGTGACCCGGCCGGAGGAGCGCACGCGGGCGTTCGGCCTGATCGGCATCGCCTTCGGCTCGGGGTTCCTGCTCGGCCCGGCCATCACGGGGGAGCTCGCGAGCCGGTTCGGCTACGGGGCCCCGGCCCTCGGCGCGGCGGCGCTGTCGCTGACGTCGATCCTCCTGACCGCCACGCTGCTGCCCGCGAAGCCGATCGCGCCGGCGGCCGCGACCGAGGCGGCGGGGGCCGGGGCCGCCCGGCCGGCGTCCGACGTCCGCGTCGGCCGCGGGGACGCCTTCCGCCGCTTCTTCGACCGGCCGCTCGCGCGGCGCCGGCTGCTCGAGTTCTTCGCCTTCTCCCTCTCGTTCTCGACGCTGATCGGCGGCCTCGCGCTCTTCCTCGAGCGGCGCTTCGCCTTCGGCGTCAAGGAGACGGGCTACATCTTCGCCTTCTCGGGCCTCATCGGCGGGAGCATCCAGGGCGGCGCGCTCGGCCGGCTGGCGAAGCGGTACGGCGAGCAGCGGCTCGCGGTGCTCGGCTTCGCCACGATGGTGATCGGCTACGGCCTGCTCGGCGCGGCGTACGGGTTGCCCGCGCTGCTGCTGCTCGTGGCGATCGGGGCGTTCGGCTCGGCGGTCGTGCGGCCGAGCATCACCACGCTGCTCACGAAGAGCGTCGGCCGCGACGAGCAGGGCGCGGCGCTCGGCGTGAGCCAGTCGCTGGCGAGCATCTCGCAGATCGTGGGCCCGATCGGCGCCGGCTGGCTGATCGAGCACCGGGCGCTCACGGCGTACGGCCTGATGGCGGCGACGTTCGCCGTCGTCGGCCTCTTCCTCGGCGCGCAGAAGATCCCCGCCGGCGAGGCGGTCGAGCTCTGAGCGGCGCGCTCAGGCGCGCGCGCCCTTCACGAAGGGCAGGACGGCCTCGACGAGCTGCGGCGCGGCGTCGTCGAGCTTGCGTGGGTTGAACCAGGCGAACGGCTCGGCGAGGCGCGACGGGCGCAGGCCGAGCTCGCCGCGCGAGCACTCGACGAGGAGCGACAGCGCCCCGTGGCGATCGTGGAGCCAGTCGATCTCCAGGCCCGCCTTGCGGATGCCCCAGGCGAAGCGGACGTACGACATGGCGCGGTACGGCCTGCGGTCCGCGGCGCGCGCGACGCGCAGGGCAAAGGCGCGGTGCTCGGCGGCGTCGGCGACGGGCCAGAGGCTGTGCGCCGGCGGGTACAGCACGGCGCCGCCGGCGCTGTGCAGCGACAGGGCGCGATCGATCCGGCGCGAGGACAGCGCGTGCGCGATGGCCTCGACCTCCGGCTCGCTCGCGGGGCGGCTGCCGGGCGACGAGACGAGCCCGACGAGGCGCTGCACGAGGCCGCGCTCGTACCATCCGGCGTCGAAGTTCCGGTTGAGGTCGACGCCGCGGGCGTTGCCGCGCACGTACCGGCGGCGCCCGGCGC
The DNA here is from genome assembly GCF_051474675.1 of Sorangium sp. So ce406. Classification (NCBI taxonomy): domain Bacteria; kingdom Pseudomonadati; phylum Myxococcota; order Polyangiales; family Polyangiaceae; genus Sorangium; species Sorangium sp. So ce406. Next base: position 8,389,556 of record NZ_CP150340.1, read on the forward strand.
GGAGGTTCATCTCGACGCGGAGGAGCCCGTCCGGGTTCACGATCGGGACGGCGAAGATCGACCGGCCGCGGAGGTCCTCGGCCGCGAGGCGCTCGAGCAGCGCGAGGTGGGTCTCGACGCCGATCCACTCGAGCGGGTGGATCCCGGACAGGATCACCGTCGTCCGCGCGCGCTCGCGCGGCCCTGCGCCGCCGGGGCCCCGCCGATCGAGCGGGCCGGCGCGCTCGGCCGGTTGCGCGAGGGCGGCGTCGTCCGGCGCACGGTCGTCCGCGTCGGCCACCGCGCCGGCGCCGTGGTGCGCCCCGGGGCCGGGCGCGCCGTTCAGCGAGTTTCCCCCATGCTGAGGGCTCCCCCCACGCCGAGGGCTCCCCGTGCGCTGCGGGCTCCCCCCAACCCCGGAGCTCCCCCCGTGCTGGCCGGGCAGCGCCGAGAGGTCCGCGCGCTCCTGGTGGTGGCCGGCCGGCGCGGCAGCGCCGAGCTGAACGGCGAGCAGCGGCTCGCCGCGGACCGAGCGCCCGATCAGGGAGAGCTGCGCCCCGCGGTCGGCGAGCCGGTCGAGCGCCTCGAGCAGCTCGCCGTACCCGCGGTAGGGGCCGAGCCCGCGACGAGCGAGCTGGCGCGAGAGCGGAGCCCGGCGGTGTACGAACAGGGCCGCCCTCAGGGCGGCCCGGCCTTGCTCTTCCGACCCCTGATCGGACTTCGGCATGCAGGGCTAACCTTTACCCTAGATGACATGGATCACGGAGCGCCGGTCGCGCCTTCGCGCGATCGGGACCTGGTCGCTCCCGGATTACCGTGGCAGCGGGCGCGCATATGGAATTCGACGGCAATGGGTGGGCGGAAGGACGGATCGAGCTGCTGCGGCCGAGCGAGGGCTGGTCGCTGCTGTCGCCGGAGCCCGAGGCGCGGATCGATGAGCACCGGTGGGCGCACCAGGCGCGCGTCTTCTTCCGGGCGGAGCTCACGCTCGTGCAGAAGAAGGCGTATCCGTCGGGGGGCACGCCGATGGCCGACGCCGTGGAGGTCGACGTCGCGCGCGCGGGCGGCGCGCCGAGCCGGGTGCTCGTGCTGACGGTGCCGCTGGATCGCGCGCCCCTGGTCCGGGCGGCGGCCGCGGCGGGGGTGCGGGCGATCGGCGGGCGCGGGTTCGACGCGCTGCTCGGGCGGGCGCGGCGCGCGTGGCAGGTGCGCGAGCCGCAGGTCGCGGGCGACGACGCGCGCGCGCCGCTGCTGGTGACCGCGGTGCTCGCGGCGGTGCTGCTCGCGCCCGTGGTGCCGCCCGGAGAGGAGACGATCTTCGGGGTGAAGGGGGCGCGGGAGCGGCTGCAGCGGCTGGGCTGGTGACGGGCGGCGAGGGACGGGTTCGTCCGCGGAGCGCCCCCCTCCTTCCTGCGGTACGATGATCGCGCCCCATGGAACTCGCACCTCGGCTCGTCCGTCCGGCCACGCTCGCCGACCTGGAGGCGCTGCCGCCGACCTGGCGCGGCGAGATCCTCGACGACACGCTCTACGCCTTCCCTCGCCCGCGCGCCCCGCACGCGAGCGTCGAGGGGCTGATCACGACGGACCTGACCAACCCGTTCCAGCGAGGGCGGGGCGGCCCGGGCGGCTGGTGGATCCTCCCGGAGCCGAGCATCCAGCTGCCCGGCGCGCCGGAGGTGTCGCCCGACCTCGCGGGCTTTCGCCGGGAACGTCTCCCGGCGCTCCCCAGCAAGGGCCCCATCACCGTCGTGCCAGACTGGGTCTGCGAGATCCTGTCGCCCAGCACCGCGAGCTACGACCAGATCGTCAAGCGCCGCTTCTACAATCGGATCGGCGTCCCGCACATCTGGTACGTCGATCCCCGCGACCGGACGCTCCTCGTCGCCCAGCACGTCGAGGGCAGGTGGATGGAGCTCGGCATCCACGGCGCGGACGAGAAGGTGCGCGCCGCGCCGTTCGACGCGATCGAGATCGATCTCGCCGCCTGGTGGGACGGCATCGCGCCGGAGAAGAGCGCGGAGCCCTGACGGCCCGCGCCGCGGCGGCGCGGCGCCCTTCGCCGGCGCGCGCGGCCGCGCGGCCGCGCGCCGCGACGCGGCGATCCGACGAGGCAGGTCACGGATCGGCGCCCTTCGCCGGCGCGCGCGGCCGCGCGGCCGCGCGCCGCGACGCGAGCGCCAGGGCCGCGAGCGTCGCGACGTACGGCAGGAGCTGCACGAGATCGCCCGCGCGCGACGCCCCGCGCGCCGCCGGCTGGAGCGCGATCTGGAGCGCCTCCAGCGCGCCGAACACGAGGCACGCGAGCGCCGCGCGGCCGGCGCGCAGGCCGCTCACGACGACCGCCGCGAGCGCGATGAAGCCGCGGCCGCTCGACATGCCGGCGTCGAAGCGGTGCTGGTCGTAGGCGAGGTGCGCGCCGCCGAGCGCGCAGATCGCGCCGGACAGCGCGAGCGCGGCGCAGCGGACGCGGGTCACGGGGACGCCCGCGGCGGCGGCGGCGACGGCGTCCTCGCCCGCGGCGCGCACGCGGAGCCCGAAGCGGGTGCGCGCGAGCAGGAGCGGCGTGGCCGCGACCGCGAGCGCCGCCGCGAGGGCGATCGGATCCAGGAGCACGCGCGCGAGCAGCGCCGCGCCGGTCTTCCCTGTCGGGCCGGCGCGGAAGCCCTCGATGGCGGGCGAGCCCGAGGAGCTGTCGTAGAGGCCGCGCAGGAGGAGGCGCGTGCCCGCGTAGGCGAGCAGGTTGAGCGCGATGCCGCTGATGACGGCGTGCACGCCGGCGCGCTCGACGAGCAGCGCGTGGCCGAGCGAGAGGGCGGCGCCCGCGGCGATCGCGGCCGCGAGGCCGGCGGCCGCGCTGCCCGTCGCGAGGGCGACCGCCACCGAGGCGAACGCGCTCGCGAGCAGCACCCCTTCCAGGCCGATCTGGACGACGCCCGCGCGCTCCGCCCAGATGCCGCCGATCGCCGCGCAGGCGTAGGGCGCGGCGATCCGCAGCGTCTCCGCGGCCATCACGAGCGCGGGCGGGCTCACCGCGGCGCCGCCCCGGGGAGGCGCGGGCGGCGCGCGCGCTCGCCGATGCCCGCCGCCGCGGCGACGAGCACGATGGCCAGCGCCTCGAGCACGTCCATCGCCTCCTTCGGGACGCGCGCGTTGACGGCGAGGCCGGCCTGCTCGAGGGTGCCGAAGAGAACGGCCGCGAGGACGAGCCCGAGCGGCGTCCCGCGGCCGAGCAGCGCGACCGGGATCCCGGAGAAGCCCGCGCCCGCGCCGAGGCCGAGCTCGTAGTACCCCTTGTAGCCGAGCGTCGTCGCGGTCATGGCGGCGCCGGCGACGGCGCCGGAGGCGAGCATCGCCGCGAGGCGGCGGCGCGGCACGTCGATGCCCTCGGCGCGTGCGGCCTCGGCGCCCAGCCCCACGAAGCGCATCTCGCGGCCCGCGCGGCTCCGCGACAGCGCGCGGTGCGCCGCGAACGCGAGCGCCACCGCGAGGACGAAGGCGACGCTCGCGGCGCTGCCGCGCAGGGCGGGGACGAAGCGGTCGAGCCGCGGCAGCGTGGCCGCGGGGATGGCGTCCGCGGTGCGCATCGCGGCCGTACCGAGGGCCGACGCGAGCAGCCACGGCGCGAGCACGTCGGCGATGCGGTTCATCATGATCCCGCTGATGATCTCGTGGGCGCCGAGGCGCGCGCGCAGGAGCGCGGGGACGAGCGCGACGCCGGCGCCGGTCGCCATGGCGCACGCGATCGACGCCGGGACGGCGACGGCCCACGGCGTGCCCGGGGGGAGCCCGGCCGCGACGACGGCGCCCGCGAGGCTCGCCATCGCGACCTGCCCCTCGGCGCCGATGTTGAAGAGCCCGGCGCGCAGCGCGATGGAGAAGGCGAGCCCGGTGAAGAGGAGCGGGGTCGCCTTGAAGAGCACCTGCCCCACGCCGTACGGGGTGCCCCACGTGCCCTCGAAGGCGCGGACCAGCACCGAGATCGGCGCCTCGCCGAAGCTGAACGAGAGGAGGTTCAGGGCGAGGAGGATGCCGCCGAGCACGAGCGCCGCCGGGAGGGCGCCCGCCTGCAGCCGGCGCGGCCAGCGCGCGGGCGTCGACGGCGCGCTGGCCGCGCTCACGCGGCCTCCAGGCCGAGCATCGCGCGCCCGATCTGCTCGTCGGAGCACCCGGGGGGCAGGCTCGCGACGATCCTGCCCTGGCGCATCACGAGCAGCCGGTGGCAGAGCCGCCGGAGCTCGCCGAGGTCCGCGCTGATCACGAGGATCGCGAGCCCCGCCCTGGAGGCCTCGGCGATGGCCGCGTGGATCACCGCGGCGGCGCCGACGTCGACGCCCCGGGTCGGCTGGGCGAGGACCGCGGCGGCGCGGCGCGGCGCGCGGGTCGCCTCGCCCGGGCCGGGCGCCGCCGGCGCGACGCGGTCGAGCGCGCGCGCGACCACGATCTTCTGCTGGTTCCCGCCGGAGAGCTCGCCCGCGAGGCGGGCCGGATCCGGCGGCTCGACGCGGAAGCGGGCGACGCGGCGCGCGACGAGGGCCGCCTCGGCGGCGCGCCCGCGGGCGCCGCGCGGCAGCTCGCCGAGGTCGCCGAGGACGAGGTTGTCGCGGACCGGCGCGTCGAGGAGCAGGCCCTCGGCGTGGCGGTCCTCGTGCACCACGCCGAGGCACGCCCGGCGCGCGCGGATGCCCCACGAGGAGATCTCGACCCCGCCGACGGCGACGCGACCGGCCGCGCGCGGCTCCATCCCGGCGAGGGCGCGCGCGAGCTCGCGCTGGCCGTTGCCCTCGACGCCCGCGACGCCGGCGATCTCCCCCGCGCGCACCGCGAGGCTCACGCCGTCGAGCAGGCGCCGCCCGCCGGCGCCTGTCACGGTGAGCCCGGCGACCTCGAGCGCCGCGGGCGCGCCCTCGGCGAGCGGCGGCCGCTCGACCTGCGGGGGCGGCTCGCCGCCCATGATCGCGCAGGTGAGCTCGCGCTCCCCGTCCGCCGACCGGCGCACCGCCGGCCAGGCCAGCGCGACCTGCCCGCGGCGCATCACCGTGACGCGATCCGCGAACCGGATCACCTCGTCGAGCCGGTGGGTCACGACCGCGACCGTGCGGCCCTCGCGCGCGAGGCGCCGGAGGGTCGCGTACAGCTCGTCCGCCTCCAGCGGAGAGAGCACGGCCGTCGGCTCGTCGAGCAGGATCGCCCGGGCCCCGCGGTAGAGCACCCGCAGGATCTCGAGCTTCTGCCGCTCGCCCACGGTGAGCGCGGACGTGACGGCGTCGAGCGGGATCGAGAGCCCCGCGGCCTGCATGAGCGCGCCGGCGCCGGCGCGGGCAGCGGCGAGGTCGAGGCGCCCCCCGCGGCGCGCGGGCTCGCAGCCGAGCACGAGGTTCTCGAGCGCGCGGAAGCTCCCGACGAGCATGAAGTGCTGGTGGACCATGCCCACGCCGCGGCGGGCGGCCTCGGCGGGCGTCGCCGGCCGGAGCGGGACGCCGTCGACCCGGACGACGCCGGCGTCGGGCGCGAGCACGCCGGCGGCGAGCTTGAGGAGCGTGGACTTGCCGGCGCCGTTCTCGCCCACGATCGCGTGGAGCGCGCCGGGCGCGAGGCGGAGCGAGGCGTCGCGCACGGCGATCTGCGCGCCGTAGCGGCGGCTCACGCCGTCGAGCTCGATCGCCGCGCCCGGGCCGGGGACGGCCGGCGCGAGGGCACCCGCGGCCGGCGGTGCGGTCATGAAGCGCGGCTCCAGGGCGAGCGCGGCGGCGCGACGGCGGGGCGACGCTGGGCGATCACGCCCGGGATAAGCGGCCCACCCTGGCGTGACGCCAGTCGCGCCGGCGCTCCTTGGAGGTCCGGGTTTGCCCGAGGAGCGCCGCCGAGGACGGCACATCGAGCGCCCCTCGCGCGCCGCTAAGATGCCTGCTCCTGCCGCGCCTGTACTAGCGTGCGCGCCCGTGCGCTCTCGCTTCCCGCTCGTGGCCGCGCTGTTCTTCGTCTCTGGCGCCACCGGCCTCCTCTACGAGGTCGCCTTCTCCAAGCTGCTCGCCTACGTCTTCGGCGCCACCGCCTATGCCGTGAGCACGGTCCTCGCCTCCTTCATGGGCGGCCTCGCCCTCGGCGCGCACCTCGGCGGCCGGCACGCCGCGGCCGCCCGCCGCCCGCTCGTCGTCTACGGCGTGCTCGAGGCGATCGTCGGCGCGATCTGCGCCGCCTCGCCGTTCCTGTTCGAGGCGCTGACCTCGGCCTACGTCGCCGTCGCCCGCGCCGCGCCGGACTCGCTCACGCTGCTCACCGCCGCGCGCGCCGCGCTGACGGCCCTCGTGGTCGTCGTCCCCACGGTCGCGATGGGCGCCACCCTGCCCGTGCTCTCGCGCATCGTCCGCGCCGACGCCGGCGCCGCGCCGGACGGCGGCGCGCCCCCCGCAGACCACGACGCCGCGCGCCGCCTCGCCTCGCTCTACGCCATCAACACGGCGGGCGGCGCGGCCGGCGCGCTCTCCGGCGCCTACGTCGTCCTCCCGCACCTCGGCATCCGCGGCGCGCTCTGGTCCGCGGCGATCGCCAACCTCATCCTCGGCGCCGTCGCGATCGCCGCCGGGCTCCGCGTCGCGGCGCCCGCGCTCGACGCCGCGGCGGCGGCTCGCTCTGCCGGGGCCCGCTCTCCCGAGGCCCGCTCGCCGGAGGCTCGCCCCCTGGACGCCCCCCTCCCCGCCCCCGCCGACCGCGGCGAGCCGGCGTTCCTGCTCCCGCTCGCGTTCGCCTCGGGCTTCCTGGTCTTCGCCGCCGAGGTCGTCCAGACGCACCTGCTCGCGCTGCTCATCGGCAACAGCGCCTACGCCTTCGGGCTGATGCTCGCCGTCTTCCTCGTCTGCCTCGCGGCCGGCGCCGCGCGCTCGCATGTCCTCGCGCGCCGCCACGGCGAGGGCGCGCTCTGGCGCGGGCTCGTCTCCGCGGCCCTCTCGCTCGCGGCCACCATCCCGCTCTGGGACCAGCTCCCGCGGATCTTCGCCTTCGCGGGCAAGCACGTCGACAGCTGGGCCGGCCGCGAGGCGTGCCGCGCGCTCGCCGCGCTCGCGATCCTCGCGCTGCCCACGCTGTGCATGGGCACCACCTTCCCCCTCCTCCTCGCGCGCGCCGCCGCGCACGCCGACGTGGCGGCGCGCGTCGGCAGGCTCACCTCCGCCAACACCCTCGGCACGATCGCCGGATCCATCGTCACCGGCTACCTGCTCCTGCCCGCGCTCGGCTCGGAGCGCGCCCTCCTCGCGATCGCGCTCGCCTTCGCCCTGACCGCCGTCCTCGCCGCCGCGCGCGCCCGCGCCGAGCTCCCCCGCGCCCTCGCCGTCGCCGCCGCCGCGGCCGCCCTCGCCGCGCTCGCGCCCCGCTGGGACATGGCGCGCCTCACGAGCGGCGCGAACGTCTACTTCGCCATGGGTCCGCGCCCCGAGCGCATCGACTTCGTGCGCGAGGACGTGCACGGCGGCGTCACCACCGTCGCGCACCGCGCCGGCGTCACGACCATGTACACGAACGGCAAGTTCCAGGGCGACGACGGCCCCGAGATGACGGCGCAGCGGCGGTTCGCGCACTTCCCCTCGCTCTTCGTCCGCGACGCGCGCGCCGCGCTCGTCATCGGCCTCGGCACCGGCACGACGACGGGCACCATCGCCGCCTACCCCTTCGAGCGCATCGACGTCGCCGAGATCTCGCCCGCCATCGTCGAGGCCTCTCGCCGCTTCTTCGCGGGCCCGAGCCTCCAGGCGCTCGACGACCCCCGCGTGCGCCTCTCGCTCAACGACGGCAGGAACGAGCTGCTCGTCGCGCAGCGCCGCTACGATCTCATCGCGATCGAGCTCACCAGCGTCTGGTTCGCCGGCGCCGCGAGCCTCTACAGCCGCGAGTTCTACGAGCTCGCCCGGTCCCGGCTCACCGAGGGCGGCGTCCTGCAGCAGTGGGTGCAGCTCCACCACATCCGGCCGCGCGAGCTCGCCGCCGTGGTGCGGACGATGCGCAGCGCCTTCCCGCACGTGGCGCTGTTCGTGGGCGGCGCGCAGGGCATCCTGGTCGCGAGCGCCGCGCCGCTCGTCGCCTCGGAGGCGCGCCTCGCCGAGCTCGACGCGCGCCCGGCGCTCCAGCCCACGCTCGCCGGCGCGCGGCTCGCGGACCTGCTCGGCGACCTCGTGACCTCTGGCGAGGACCTCGACCGGTTCATCGCCGACGCGGCCGAGGACGGCGGCCCGATCCTCTCCACCGACGACAACCTCTACCTCGAGTACGCCACGCCGAAGGGCAACGTGCTCCCGTACGGCGCGTCGCTCGACGCGACGCTCGCGCTCCTGGAGCGGTACCGCACGCGGTCGCCGCGCGCGCGGCACCTCGGGCCCTGAGCGCGCTCAGCCCCCGCCCGCCGGCGACCGCCCCCGAGGGCGCTCGGCCCCGCCCGCCGGCGACCGCCCCCGAGGGCGCTCAGCTCCCGCCCGCCGGCTTCGCGGGCGCGCCGTCCTTGGCCGGCGCGATCGGCGCCGGCGGCTCGCCCTCCGGCGCCGCCTGGCCCCGCGGCTTGACCTGCACCGGCCTGATCTCGTCGCCCGTCGCCACGAAGCCCCTGCGCAGCGGCGGCGCCTTCGGCTGCGCGGCCTGCTGCGCGCGCAGCTTGCGCTCCTCCAGGCTCAGCACCTCCAGCGCGAGGCCGCCCGCGTACGGGTCCTGTCCCATGAAGGGGCGCCCGTTCACCTCGGCGACGTGGAACTCGACCCGGCGGTTCTCGCTGCGCCCCGCCGCGATCTCGTTCGGCCCGAGCGGGCGCGACTCGCCGAAGCCGACCGCGATCAGCCGGAGGTTCTCGACCCCGTGATCGACCAGCCAGTCGGCGACCGCGAGGGCGCGCTTCGCGCTGAGGTCCTGGTTGTGCTCCTCGCTCGCCTGCGCGTCGGTGTGCCCCTCGATCCGCAGCCGCGTCACCTCGGGGTGCTCCTTGAGGAACTGGAGCAGCGTCTCCAGCGTCTTCTCGCTGCCCGGCCGGATCACCGCCTTGTTCGTCTCGAAGACGATCTTGCCCTCGATGTAGACCTGGCTCTCCCCGCCCTGCTCCGACCAGGCCTTCTCCGGATACCAGCGCGGGAGCGGGCGCTGCTCGTCGGCGCGCGGCAGGTCCCGCGGCGGCAGCCGGTTGTCTCCGCACCCCTGACCAGCGTGCGCGGCGGCCGCGAGCGCCACTGCGACCGCGAACGGCACGGCGGTGCGCCCTGCCTGCTTCCTCTTCGAGTCCATCTCGCCCTGTAGCGTGTCAGAACCCGCGCTCGAACCGCAAGTAACCTGGCGGGAGCGGGCGGAAGCAGGCGGCGCGGGCGCCGGGCCGACCGGCGCGCCATGCGGCGTGTGGTAAAGGAAGCGAGCCATGTCCGCGCCGTCGCCCACGCCCGAGGGCTCGCCCATCGACCACAAGCTCGCCCGGCTCCGCGACCGCCTTCGCGAGCTCGGCTCCGTCCTCGTCTGCTACTCCGGCGGGGTCGACAGCGCCTTCGTCCTCGCGGTGGCCCACCAGGAGCTCGGCCCGAGGGCCGTCGGGATGACGGCGGTCTCGCCGAGCCTCGCGCCGGCCGAGAAGGAAGAGGCCACGGCGATCGCCCGCCTGATCGGCGCCGACCACCGGCTGGTCGAGTCGTCCGAGATCGACGACCCGCGCTACGTGGCGAACAACCCCGACCGTTGCTTCCACTGCAAGAGCGAGCTCTACCGGATCGCCGTGCGCAAGCAGTCCGAGTGGGGGCTCGCGGCGATCCTGAACGGCACCAACACCGATGACCTCGGCGATTACCGCCCGGGCCTCGAGGCGGCGCGCGAGGCGGGCGTGCTGAGCCCCCTGGTCGAGCTCGGCTTCAGCAAGGCCGACGTGCGCGCCGGCGCCGCGCGCGTGGGCCTGCCCATCTGGGACAAGCCGGCCGCCGCCTGCCTCTCCAGCCGCATCCCCTACGGGACCAGCGTCACGCGCGAGCGGCTCGCGCAGATCGGCGGCTTCGAGGCCGCGCTGCGCGGCCTCGGCTTCCGCCAGGTCCGGGTCCGCTACCACGACGACCTCGCGCGCATCGAGCTCGACGCCGGCGAGCTCGCGCGCGCCGCCGAGCCGTCGATCCGCGCCGAGATCGTCGCCGCCGGCAAGCGGCACGGCTTCCGCTACGTGACGCTCGACCTCGGCGGGTACAGGACCGGCAGCCACAACGAGGTCCTCGTCGGCCGCGCCCTCAAGATCGTGAGCTGACCGGCGGCGCGCCCCGCCGAGAGGACCGCCGACCATGGGACGCTTCGATCACCTCGCGACGCAGCCGCGCCGCGGCCCGGCCGACATCCTCCGCTGGAAGGTCGTCGACGCGATCGCCGGCAAAAATCGCAAGGATCCCGGGGGGTTCTCGATGCCCACGCGCCCCTACGACCGCGCGCTCGTCGCGGGCGCCGCGCCGTCGCTCACCTGGATCGGCCACGCCTCCTTCCTGGTCGCGCTCGGCGGCGCGAGGCTGCTCATCGACCCCATCTACCGCGACGGGCCCGGGCCGCTGCGCCGCCTCGCGCCGCCCGGGATCCCGCTCGGCGAGCTGCCGCCCGTCGACGCGGTCCTGATCACCCACAACCACCGCGACCACCTCGACACGTGGACGCTGTCCCAGCTCGGCGGCGCGCCGCTCTACATCGCGCCCGTCGGCCACGAGGCGATCCTCCGCAAGGCGGGCGCGCAGCGGATCGTCGAGCTCGAGTGGTGGGGCGCCACCACCGTCGGCGGGGTCGAGATCACGCTGGTCCCCGCGCGCCACTGGTCGATGCGCTTTCCCTGGGACCGGAACGACGCGCTCTGGGGCGGCTACCTGATGCGCGCCGCCGAGGGGACCGCGTACCACTCGGGCGACACCGCGCTCTTCGACGGCTTCGCGGAGATCGGCCGGCGCGCCGGCGCGATCGACTGGGCCATGCTGCCGATCGGCGCCTACGATCCGCGCTGGTTCATGCAGCCCCAGCACATGTGCCCCGAGGAGGCGATCGAGGCGAGCCTCCTGCTCGGCGCGCGCCGGCTGGTGGCGATGCACTGGGGCACCTACCGGCTGACGGACGAGCCCCCCGGCGAGCCGCCGGAGCGGGTGCGCGCCGGCTGGCAGGCGCGCGGCCTCCCGGGCGACGCGCTCTGGATCCTCGACGTGGGCGAGACGCGGGCGCTCACCCGCTGACCGGCGCGCGCAGCGCGCTCACCCCGCGCGCTGCCTGCGCGTCCCCGGGTGCCCCCCGGCGCGCGGCCTCACATCAGCGTCGCGCGCGCCGCCTTCGCGCGCTCGTCGCGCTCCTTCAGGTGCTCGAGGATGATCACCGCCGTCTCCTCGATCGCGCGCCCGGTGACGTCGACCACCGGCCAGTCCGGGTGCGCGTCGAAGAGCCGGCGCGCGTAATCCAGCTCCTCCCGGACGTGCTCGCGCATCGCGTAGTTCGTCTCCGCGGGCATCCCGAGCTGGCGCAGGCGCGCCTGACGGATCGCGCAGAGCTGGTCGATCCCGATGGTGAGGCCGACGATCCTGTCCTGGGGCGCCTCCAGCAGCTCGTGCGGCGGCGGGACGCCGAGCACCAGGGGGTAGTTCGCGACCTTGAGGCCGCGCTGCGCGAGCAGCGTCGACAGCGGCGTCTTCGACGTGCGGGAGACCCCGACGAGGACGATGTCCGCCTTCTTGAAGTTCCGCGGCTCCTTGCCGTCGTCGCTCTTGACCGCGAACTCGACCGCCTCGATGCGCCGGAAGTACTCCTCGCTGAGCGGGAGCATCGCGCTCGGCAGGTTGATCGGCTCCCGGTCGAGGAAGGTGCCGAGCCGGACGATGAGCGAGCCGATCAGATCGATCGCCTCGATGTTCAGCTCGGCCGTGGCGCCGTGCACGAACTCGCGCAGCTCCGGGCTCACCACGGTGAACACGACCAGCGCGCCCTCCCTGGCCGCGCGCTCGAGCACGGGCCGCGCGATCTCCGGCGTGCGCACCCGGGTGTGCAGGCGGATCTGCACCCCCGCGTCCGGGTACTGGAGCAGCGCGGCGCGAACGGCCTTCTCCGCCGTCTCTCCCGTCGAGTCGCTCAGGACGTCGATGAACTTCGGCTTGTCCATGTCCGGTGCCTCCGTCGCCATCTCGGCTCAGGCGCGCGAGGCAGGGCTCGTGCCTCGGCGTTCAGCGGGACACGGAGGATCGCCCGCGGACACGCGGCAGGTCAACCAAACAGCCCCTTCAGCTTGTCCATGAAGCTGGCCTGCTGCGGCTGCACGTTCTCGCCGAGATCCTTCGCGAGCTGGGCGATGAGCTCCTTCTGCGTCGCGGTGAGCTGCGTCGGCACCTCGACGCTCACCTCGACGAGCTGATCGCCGCGCCCGCCGACGACGCGGCGCGGTATGCCCTTGCCCTTGATGCGGAGCACCGAGCCGGGCTGCGTGCCCGGGGGGATCCGCAGCCGGCCCTTCCCGTCGAGCGTCGGGATCTCCAGCTCGCCGCCGAGCGCCGCGCGCGCGAACGAGATCGGCACGGCGCACACGACGTCGTCGCCGACGCGGCGGAAGAAGTCGTGCGGCGCGACCCGGATGGTGAGCTCGAGGTCGCCCGGCCCGCGATCGGCGCGCGCGGCGTTGCCGCCGCGCTCCACGAGCCGGGTCGCGCCGTTCTCGACGCCCGCGGGGATGGTCACCTCGATGGTCTTCTGCTTCGCCGCGAGGCCAGCGCCGCGGCACGTCTTGCACGGATCGGTCACGATGCGGCCCGTGCCGCGGCACCGCCCGCAGGGGCGCTCGATCGCGATCGGGAACATGCCCTGCTGCATCCGGACGCGGCCGCGGCCCGCGCACGCCGCGCAGCGCTCTGTCGACGCGCCGGGCGCGGAGCCCGAGCCGGCGCAGTCGCCGCACGGCTCGACGCGATCGTAGGTGATCTGCTTCGTGCAGCCGAACGCCGCCTCCTCGAAGCTGATCCGCACCTCTTTCTGCAGCGTCCCGCGGTCGCCCACCCGGATGCCGAGGGCGCCGAGGAGGTCGCCGAAGATGGCGTCGAGGTTCAGGTCCTGCATGTCGAAGGGCACGCCCTGGAAGCCCGAGCCAGAAGCGGCGCCGACGGCGGCGGGGCCGAACCGATCGAACGCCGCGCGCTTCTGCGGATCGCTCAGGATCTGGTAGGCCGCGTTCAGCTCCTTGAAGCGGACGTGCGCCCCCTGATCACCCGGGTTCTTGTCGGGGTGGTGCTGCGCGGCGAGCCGCCGGAACGCGCTCTTGATTTCATCCTGCGTCGAGGAACGCTCGACGCCCAGTACTTCGTACGGATCCCGCACGACGAGCGAAATAGCATCGATCGCGCCCCCGGGACAGCGGCTACGGCGGCGCTCATCCCGCGGGTTTCGCCTCGGGTCCGGCGAGCTCGCGCTTCATCACCTTGCCCGTCGGGTTGCGCGGGAGCGCGTCGACGAAGACGACCTCGCGCGGGATCTTCGGGCCCGCGAGCCGCGCGCGGCAGTGCGCCTTGATGTCGTCCTCGCTCGCGTCCGCGCCGGGGCGCAGGGCGACGAACGCGCGCACGCGCTCCCCCCAGGCGCGATCGGGGACGCCCACCACGGCGGCCTCGGCGACCGCCGGGTGATCGTGGAGGACCGACTCCACCTCGGCGGGGTACACGTTGACGCCCCCCGAGATGATCAGGTCCCGCTTGCGGCCTTCGATGTGGTAGCAGCCGCGCGCGTCGCGGCGCGCGAGGTCGCCGACCGAGAAGTGGCCGTCCAGCATCGACTCGCGCGTGGCGTCGGGATCTCTGTGGTAGCCGGAGACGAGCAGGGGGCTCCTCACGTAGAGCTCGCCGACCTCGCCGTCGCCGCACGGCCGTCCATCCTCGCCGACGAGCATGAGCTCGCTGCCGGCGACGGGGCGCCCGATGGTGCCCGGCGACGCGCGCAGATCTTCGGGGCCCGCGATCGTCACGATGCCCGTCTCGGTCGCGCCGTAGAAGTTGAAGAGCTTGTCGCCCAGCACCCGCATCGCCTCCGCCGCGAGCGCCGGCGGCAGCGGCGCGCCGCCCGTGAAGATCGCGGTGAGCGACGACGTGTCGTATGCGCGGACGCGCGCCTCGCCGAGCTCGAGCACGCGGTGGAGCATCGTCGGGACAACCGCCGTCGTGGTCACGCGGTAGCGCTGGATCGCCTCGAGGAAGAGCTCGGGCTGGAACTCGGGGAGGATCACGATCGTCGCGCCGAGGATGAGCGACAGGTTGACGAAGCCGATCGCGGTGAGGTGGTAGAGCGGGCACACGGCGAGGTGCACGTCGCCGACCCGCATCGGCGTCGCGCCGATGGCCCCGAGCGCCGACGCGACGACCCCGCCGCCGAAGCCGCGCACCGCGCCCTTCGGCTTGCCGGTCGTGCCGGACGTGTACATCACCACGGCCGCGCGCTCGCTCCGGTCCGGGGCGGCGCCGCGCTCGGCGATGAGCTCGTCGAGGCGCGAGAAGCCCGGCGCGCCCTCGCCGACCGCGATCATGCCCTCGCGCGGGATGCCCTCGAGGAGCGGCGCGGCCTCGCGGATCACGTCGGCGATGTCGGCGTCGAACACGAGCAGGCGCGCCCCGGAGTGGCCCGCGAGGTACGAGAGCTCCGCGGGGGTCGAGCGCCACGAGGCCGTCACCACGGACGCGCCGACGCGGGCGAGCGCGATCTGGAGCATCACGAACTCGGGGCGGTTCTTGATCGCGAGCAGCGCCGTCGCGCCCGGGCCGACGCCGCGCCGGTCGAGCGCGTAGCCCAGCCGATCGATGATCTCGTTCGTCGCGAAGAACGAGTAGACCCGGTCCTCGACCGGGGCCCTCGCGCCGTCCGCCGCCGCGCGGCGCGCGAGGCTCAGCGGCTCGACCACCGCGATCCGGTGCGGGCTGTTCTCGGCGTGGAACCGGAACAGCAGCGACGGGTTCGCCTTGCCCCGGGCGAGCTCGCGCGCGAGGACCTTGAGCCCCGGCCAACGCAGCGCGGCGAGGAGCCCCGCCTGCGTCACCGCCCGCCCGGCGCCGAGCGCCTCGTCCTTGAGCGCGCCCATCCTCCGCCGCCCGCTCGCGAGCGCGGCCCTGGCACCACCGAGATCCATGGTGGGCGACTTTACTCTGGCCCGCGCGCGCCGTGATAGGGTGGCGTGGTGACGGAGACTGACCGCCGCTCAGCCCATCGCGCCGCGATCGAGCTGAGCGTAGAGTACAAGCGACTCAACACGTTCTTCGCCGATTACACCCGCAACATCTCGAAGGGCGGGACGTTCATCCGCACGGATCGCCCGCTCGCGATCGGCACCGAGTTCGTGTTCGCCCTCTCGATCCGCAACCTGGCCGAGCCGCTCCGCCTGCGCGGGCGGGTGAAGTGGATCGTGACGCCCGCCGAGGCGACGGAGTCGGCTCCCGCGGGGATGGGCATCGAGTTCCAGTACGCGAGCGACGCGGAGCGCGCCGCGACCGAGTCGGTGGTCGAGCAGCTCATGCTGAGCGAGCTCGGCGAGACGCTCGCGTCCAAGCTGCTCGGCCGCAGGGTCGGCGAGGGCCCACGGTAGCGCCGCAGGCAGAGCGCCGGGGGGTGCGCTCACGCGTCGCCCGTGTACACTGCCCCGCAATGTCGCTGCCGACCCTGCTCCCCCGGCGCCGTCTCGCCCGGGGTCTCGCCGCGCTCACCCTCGCGCTCTCTCCCATCGCCTGCGCGGCCTCTGGCTCGCCGGGGGCGAAGGGGCCGCCAGGCGCCGAGGGCCGCGCCGCGGCGGTCGAGGTCCGCGACGCCGATTTCTCCGGCAGCCTCTACACGATCGTGCGCGACGGCAAGCCGAGCCCGCAGCGCACGGGACTGCTCATCGGCGTCGTCCGCCGGCAGCTCGCGCACGCCGCGGCGCGCTTCCACGCTGGACAGCAGGAGCGGGGCGTCGAGAGCGTCCTCGGCGCGCTCTACCTCGTCCGCCCCGGCGAGGGCCGCGCCGAGATGATCGACGCCGTGGGCGAGCGCGCCCTCTCCGCCGCGATCGAGCGGCTGAGCCCGCGGGGCGACGAGGGCCGGGTGCGCGCGCTGATGGAGCTCCGCGCCGCCGCGCTGCCGAGCGGCAGCCGGGCCCGCGCCGAGGTCGACGAGCACCTCGCCGCGCTCGAGCGGTGGATGAAGGACACGCGCACCGGCGGGCCGCTCGAGCAGCTCGGCATGGAGCAGCGCGCGTCGGTCGCGCGCGCCCTCCTCGACAGCCGCCCCGAGTCGGTTCAGCGCGCCGCCGCCGCCACGGCGGCGTGGATCGACAGGGCGATCGAGTTCAACATCGAGTACCGGCAAGGGGGGCAGCGGCCGGAGCGCGAGGAGGCGGTCGAGGCCGCCCGCGCGCTGGAGTCCGGCGGCGCGAGCATGGCCGCGCTGTTCCTCCGCTACGGGGACGCGAAGGGCGCGATCGAGCAGATCGACCGCACGAGCGCGCGCCGGGTGATCCCGCCCGGCCTGTACGAGCGGCTCAAGGCCGCCGCGACCGGCGACGACGCGGCCTCGTGGCAGGCGCTCGCCGGGGCCTTCGCGCACCACGACACGCAGGAGCGCGACGCCGAGACCGGGATCTCGCAGGATCTGCTCGACGGCGCGATCTGGGGCACGGCCCTCGAGGCGTACCGCCGCGATCCGCTGAGCTACGACAGCGCCACGCTCCTCTCGCAGGTGATGATCCGCCTCGGCATGTCCGAGGCGACGCCGCTCGTGGTCGCCAGCGCGCTCGGCGATCGGCCGAGCCCCGGCGCGCTCGGCTCCGCGCTGGGGCTCGTGCTGAGCGCGCTCTCCGTGGAGGCGTCGAGCGACGACTTCGAGGCCGCCCGGCGCACCTACAACGCCGCGGCGCCGCTGCTCGTGCTCGGCGACCGGGCGGCGCGCGGCGGCGCCGCCCTCGATCCGTCGAGCGCGCGCGTCCGGTCGCTCATGGCGTCGCTCGAGCTGCGCGCCGGCAACCTCGCCGCCGCGCTGCCGCTGTTCCGCGCGGCGACGGCGGCCGAGCCGACCGTCAACGGCCTCACGGTGCTCGCGATGGCCGAGCGGCAGGCGGGCGAGCCCCAGGCCGCGCTGGAGGACGTGCGGCGAGCGCTCGGCGCGCCGGACGCGCGCACCTCGCCGCTCGAGGTGATCCAGGCGCACCTGCTCGCCTTCGAGCTCCACCGCGACGCGGGCACGCAGGATCGGGCCAAGGAGTCGCTCGACGCGGCGCTCACCGCCGCGCTCGACGCCCGGCAGCGCGCGCGGGATCCCGGCGCGAAGGCGCGCGTGGAGCGGCTGCTCGGGCGCATCCTCGACGGCTACGGCGACGAGAAGGGCGCGGTCCGGGCCTTCGAGCGGGCGTTCGCGCTGGTCGCCGCCGAGCCGCCGCAGCTCGGCGCCACCATGCTCGACGCCGTCGGGCGCGCGCTCGTCCGGCGCGACCTCCCCGCGGCGCGGCGCGCGCTGAAGCGCGGCCTCGACGAGAACGTCGGCGAGGAGGATCTCGTCTACGGCGGGCTGTGGGTCCTGCTGCTGGAGCGGACCCTCGGCGTCGCGACCGACGGCACCGCGGGCCGCGCGCTCGAGGGCTCGGTGGGGCGCGCTTCGTGGACGGGGAAGCTCGCCTCGTGGGCGAACGGCCGGATCAGCGACGCAGATCTCGGCAAGCTGGCCCAGAGCGCGGCGCAGCGCGTTGAGGCGCAATTTTATACCGCCATGGCCAGGAAGGCGGCTGGCGACGCCAGCGCGGACGAGCGGCTCCGGGCGGTGTCGAAGAGCCCCGTCATCGACCTGCTCGAGGTGCACCTCGCGCGCGAGATGCTGGCCCCCGAGCTGCGCCTCGACGTGCCGCGCAACGCGAGCCTGCCCTAGCGCCGCGCGTCGCCGATCCCTGACGGGGGACGACAGGTGCGATGTCGTCCCCCGCGCTGGGCGGGTGGCGAGAGGTCGGATGATCAGCGCCGGTGAGCAGCGTCGCGGGGTGCCTGTCCGGGAAAGAAAAGTTCCCACGGCCGCGCGCTCTTGCTCGATGATCGCCTGATGCCCGATGACCGGAACGATCCGCTCGAGAAGCTCGCCGCCGCTCACCGGAGCCTGGAAGAGAACCTGAACGACCTCGCGCGCGCCGCGCGCGCGCTCGGCGATCCGCGGGGGCGCGCCGGCGCGCTCGAAGGGCTCTCCGGCGTCGTCGCCTACTTCGAGCGGTCGATGAACCGGCACCATGAGGACGAGGAGCGATCGCTCTTCCCGCGGCTCGCGGTGCTGGAGGCCATCGCGCCGACGCTCGAGCGCCTCCGGCAGGAGCACAAGGCGCATCAGCGCGCGATCAACGCGCTGCGCGCCGCGATCGAGCGGGACGGCGGCGCCGAGGCGGCCGAGGTGCTCCCCCAGCTCATCGACGAGCTACGCGCGGCGCACCAGCGTCACGTGGCCTGCGAGGAGCAGGAGGTCTTCCCGGCGGCGCGCCGCTTCCTGCAGCCCTCGGCGATGCAGGGGATCATGCACGAGATGGAGACGCGCCGGGGGCGCGGCGCGCAGGGCAACCCCGCCAAGGGGATCAGCGGGCGCCCCTACCGCCCCGGCGGGATGCGCAGGGGCCCGTAGCGGCCGGCGCCGCGCCTCGACGGCGCGGCCGGCGCTAGAGCTGCTCTTCGCGCGCGCGCTCGACCGCCGCGCGCAGGTAGTTCTGGGCGCGCAGCGTGTGCGCCCCGTCAGGGTGCTGTTCCAGGTGGCTGCGGAACGCCTCCGCCGATTGCGCGAATCTCCCCAGCCGATAGAGCGAGATGCCGCGGGCGAGGTGCCGCGGATAGGACGGATCGAGCGCGGCGAGCTCGTCGATCTTCTTCAGGCGGTACTGCTCCTCCGCGCGCTGCGCCTCGGCCGCGCGGAGCGCCGGCGCGGGCGAGCGCGGCGCTGGCTCGCTCGCCTGCTCGAGGTGCGCCGCCGTCTGCTCGGCGGGAGGAGCCGCGAGGTCCTGCGCGCCCCTCGCAGCGCCGACGGGGTGCGAGAGCAGGAACCTGAACAGGGCGCGCTCCTCGTCGAGCGAGATGCCGAAGGGACCTCGCTGCACGCCCACGATCGCGCCCCAGCGCTTCTTGAAGAGCACCCCGAGCACGTTGCCATCCATCGCGACGCGGCGCGCCTCGCCGCGCGGCTTCGCCTCCCCGCGCCTGAGCCACCCGCTGCGGCGGAGCAGCCCGAGGAAGTTGCCGCCGAGCTCGCGGAGCTCGTCGGACTCCTCGCCGGTCGCCTCGAAGCGGCGCACCTCGCGGACGAACGAGCTCATCTGGTAGGCGCGCAGCCGGAGCACCGCCTCGTCTCCTTGAGCGAGCGCGGGGCCCACCGCGTCGAGCACGCGCTTGCGCGCGGCGAGGAGCTCGGCCTCGGTGTGATCCGCGTCGGCGTCCACCACCCCGAACGCGCGGATCGCGGAGCCGAGCTCGCGCACCTCCGCGTCGAGCCCGAGCTGCTCGGCCTCGCGGGCGCGGGTCACGTCCGCATCGCGCGCGCGCGTGAGCGCGCGCGCGTCGGCGAGCGGGAGCGGCAGCTCGGCGGGCTCGACCGCGCGCGGCACCGCGAGGGTCGCCGCGGCGCCCGCGATGAAGACGGCCACGAGCCCCGGCTCCCAGCCCTCGAGGTGCCGCTTCCAGCCGCGGCGCGAGCCCGCGTCGGTGCGCGCGGGTGCGCGATCGCGCGCGCGGATCGATGGAGCCGCGCGCGGCTCCCGGCGCTTGACAGCGACGCTCTCGGCTCGCGACATTGATCGTCTCCTCTGCGCTTCAGAATACCCCACGCGCGCCACGTGAAGCGCCGCGCAGCCGGCCAAGGAGGAATGTGCAAGATCACCGAAAGCACCCGCGCAAGCCCGTCGAGCTCTCGATCGCGTTCCGGATGGGAGATGGTCCGCGCATCGACGGGAGATGCCGCGACATCAGCCTCGGAGGGATGTTCATCGAGACCACCTCGCCGGCTCCCTTCGGGGCGAGCATCGAGGTGCTGCTGTCCCTGTCGGGCCTGAAGCAGCCCGCCGTGATCCCCTCGATCGTGCGGTGGACCACCCCCGAAGGCATGGGGGTGCAGTTCGGGGTCATGGGCGCGCGGGAGACCTACGCGCTCACGCAGCTCCTCGGCTCGCTCTGAGCGCGGCGCGTCGACGAGCGCCGCGCTGCGCGGCCGCGCTCTTCTCCCGGCAGCGATTCCGGGCAGCGCGCCGCGCTCAGTCCTCGATGGTCAGCGGGATCTCGATCTGCCGCGGGCCGCCCTCGAAGCGCCCTCTGTAGAGGCCCTCCGCGCAAGCCTGCAGCGCAGGCCGGAGCGGAGGGTCGAAGCGCACGCCGGCGACGCTGCCGTCGGGGCGCACGGAGATGCGCAGCGTCGACACGATCGACCTGCGGATCAAGGACGAGCTCCCCGCCGTCTCGCGCGCGAAACAGCTGGACAGGGTCGACTGCACGGAGGCGGGCGTGAGCGCGGGCGGAGCGGACGCCGGCTGCGCCTCTGGGACCGGCTCCACGGCGGCCGGCTCCGAGGCGGACGGCGCCGCGGCGATGGGCGCCGGCTCGGCGGGCGGCGACGGGATCGGCGCGGCGACCGGCTCGGCGACCGAGGAGCCGGCGGGCGCGGCGGGCTCCTCTTCGTGCGCGGCGGCCGCCGCGACCGCCGCAGGGCCGCTCGAAGGACGCGCGTCGGCGATCGCGGGTCGGGACGGAGCCGGCGGAGGCGCGGGCGCACGGGACGCGACGGCGGGGGCGCTGTCCTGCTCCGCGGGCCGCTGGAGCAGGCGGGCTTCGCGGCCGCCGTCGAGCGAGAAGGTGCCGCGCGACGGGCCGACGAGGAGGTGCGCGGTGGTCGCGCCGCGGTACGCCGCCGGACCGACGGCGACGGTGCCGTGCTCCACGTCGACCTCCACGCGCCCGTCCAGGCGGGTCACCGTGAACAGCGTGCCGTGCACCGCGACGCGGGTGCCGTCCACCTCGACGGCGAACGCCTCGACGAGCCCCTCCTCGGGCGCGCGCGTCACGACGTCGGCGCGCACCGAGCCCCGCTCGAGCGCGACCACGTGGCCGACCCCCGCCGCCCCGACGGCGCGCACCACGGCGCGGCTGTTCGGCAGGAGCGTCCAGCGCACCGAGCCGACATCGGCGAAGGAGACCGCGTAGGCCGCGGTCTCGACGGAGTCGCCGGGCCGGAGGGCGCGGAAGTCCAGATCGTCGGCCGCGCCGGGGGCCCGCGGGATCTCCGCGAGATCGCGGGCGCGCGGCGGCGCCGACGTCACCGCGACAGGCGGGGCAGAGCGCCCGGCCGCGAGGATGGCGAACGCGATGGCCGCCGCGGCCGCGGCGAACCCGAGCGCGCGGCCGAACGGCGGGCGCTCGCGCGGCGCGGCGCGGCGGACGGGCGCGGGCTTCTCGATCCGCGCGAACAGCTCGCGCTCGATCGCGTCCCAGCGCGGCTCCGGAGGCTCCTCGGCGCGGAGCAGCTGCTCCATGTGCTCGCGTGCTCGTTCGTACTGCTTTGCGCCGCTCACATGTCCTCCGTATCGACAGCCGCTCGATCCGCCGCGGGGAACCCCGCAGCACCGCCCCCCACAGAACCCCGCGCGCGCGTCCCCTCCGCGCCGGCGCCGTCCGCCTTCCCCGCGCCGCCCTCCGCCAGCTCGGCGGCGAGCTGGGCGAGCGCCGGCTCACCGCGCATCATCTCTTCGATCTCGCGGCGCGCATAGAACAGGCGCGTCCGGACCGTCAGGACCGGCGCGCCGACGATCTCCGCGATCTCGGTGGGCGCGATCCCCTCGAGCTCGTGCAGGACGTAGACGACCCGCTTCTTCTCGGGGAGGCGCTCCAGCACCCTTCGGAAGGCGTCGATCCTGCGGGCGCGCGCGGCGTCCTCGTCCGGGAGCATGCCGTGGTCGACCTCGTGATCCGCGCTCGGCTCGCCGGCGAACACCGGCCGGCTGCGCGCCGCGCGCCGCGCCATCAGCACGGCGTTGACCGTCACCCGGTGGAGCCACGTCGTGAACTTCGATTGCCCCCGGAAGTCGCCCAGGCTCCGGTGCACCTGGATGAACACCTCCTGGATCACGTCCTCGGCGTCGGCGTTCGGGCCGAGCATCCTGAAGACGAGCCGCGCGACGTCGCGGCGATAACGGCGGAAGATCTCGGAGAAGGCCGCCGGATCGCCGCTCTGGAACCGGCGGATCCATTCGCCCACGTCGTCGGGCTCGGTCACGGGCGGAAGCCTATCCGCCCGCTCGGCGCTCATGGAGCTCGATGGCAGGGCGGCCACCGCCGGACGGCGCAGGAGGTCGTCGCCCGCGAACACGGCGTCGAGGGCCACCCGGACGGCCTCGGCAGCTTGCCCGGGCAGATCGTCGCTGCGGCCGTCCGGCGCTCCCCCGGCGAACGGAAAGAACGACCGCGAGAGGTGCGCCCACAACGCCCCTGCCTCGATCGCCACGGTATGCACGAAGGCGTCTGGTGCGCCGGGCAGCCGGATCATTCATGCGGCGCCGCGCGAGCGCTCGCCGCCCCGGAGCTAGCCCAGGGCGGCTGTCGCGCCCGGGAACGCACAAAAGTTGTTCCTTGAGGCACATCGGCGCGACCTTCAGCGCATGATCATCATCGCTGTGTCGCTGACCGTGGCCCTCGTCGCCGCCGATCTGCTCGAGCTGGGCTCCCGCCGCCGAGATCGCGTGTAGCGACCGGCCTCGGCTCCGACAGGTAAAAAAATACCCGGCTCGAGCCCGCTCCGGCCTCAGGCCAGCGCGCGCTCGAGCCGGGGATCAGGGAGCTCGAGTGCTGTCCGGACCGTACGGTCGGCTCAGCCCGCGGCCTCGGCGCCCTCGGCCGCAGCGCCGCCCTTCTTCGGCAGGTCGAAGAGCGCCGACAGCGCGACCTTCTCCTGCTTCTTCTGCTCGAGGATCTGGTTGACCGCGCGCAGCAGCCGCGTCTTCGCGGGGCCGCTGATCGCCTTGCCCTGCAGCGCGGCGCTGAGCGTGCGGTCCGTCACCGGACGGCCGCTGCGCGGCTTCTTGGTGCCGGCGGCTTCCTTCTTCTTCGCGGCGTCCTCGCTGCCGCGCGCCAGCCGCTTGGTCAAGCGGATCGCCCGATCCTCGGGCTGCAGCCGCTCAATCTTGACCGACACCGCCAGGATGCGGCGGGGGTCGATCTTCTTTTCCTTCAAGAAATCTTCGATCTTGGTGCCCATCGTCGTCACTTGCCCCGAAAGGGCGGCGACCCTATCACGGGCGCCCCTGCTGTGCATCTGCGACGTTTACCCCCCGCGTCGCCCTGGGGTAGCTTGTCGCGGTGACCATCCTCCCCGAGCTCGACGAGGCCGCTCGCGTCATTCGTCAACAAATTCCGGCGCTTCCAAGCGTCGGCGTGGTGCTGGGATCAGGGCTCGGGGGCTGGGGCGACGAGCTCTCCGATCTCGTCAAGGTGCCCTACGCGGCGATCCCCGGCATGCCGCGGCCCGCGGTCGCGGGGCACGCCGGCTTCCTGTGCGCCGGCCGCGTCGGCGACGTGCCCGTCGCCTGCCTGCAGGGGCGCGCGCACCTCTACGAGGGGCACCCGCTCGCGAAGGTCGTGTTCGGCGTGCGCGTGCTCGCGCGCCTCGGCTGCCGCGCCGTGCTCCTGACCAACGCGGCCGGCGGCATCAACCACGGCTTCGTTGCCGGCGACCTCATGCTGATCCTCGACCACCTGAACCTGATGGGGACGAACCCGCTCGTCGGGCCGAACGACGAGGCGCTCGGCAAGCGCTTCCCCGACATGACCTACGCGCACGATCCCAGGCTGCTCGAGCTCGCGCGGGCGGCGGCGCGCGACACGGGCGTCACCCTGCGCGAGGGGATCTACGCCGGGCTGCTCGGGCCGACGTACGAGACGCCCGCGGAGATCCGGATGCTGCGCACGCTCGGGGCCGACGCGGTCGGGATGAGCACGGTCCCGGAGATCATCGCGCTCAGGCACATGGGCGTGCCGGCCGCGGCCGTCTCGTGCGTCACGAACCTCGCGGCGGGGCTGACGCAGCGGGAGCTCGACCACAGGGAGGTCGAGGAGACCGCCAGGGAGGCGCGCGCGCGGTTCACGGCGCTGCTCTCGGCGTGGGTGCGCCGCGTGGGCGCCGACGTCGCGGCGGGGAGCGCGGCGTCGTGAGCCGCGGCCCGCACGACGCCGGCGACGCGCCCGCCGTGGCCGACGCGGCGCCGGCGATCGACTGGGATGCGCTCGGCCGGGCGGCCCTCGCCGTCCGCGAGCGGGCGCACGCGCCGTACTCGAGCTACCAGGTGGGCGCGGCGATCCTCGTGCGCTCCGGCCGCGTGTTCGCCGGCTGCAACGTCGAGAACGCCTCGTACGGGCTCACGATCTGCGCGGAGCGCTCGGCCCTCGTGCAGATGGTCGCGGCCGGCGAGCGCGATCCGATCGCGCTCACCGTCGCCACGAGCGGGCCCGTGCTCGGCAGCCCGTGCGGCATGTGCCGGCAGACGCTGGCCGAGTTCGCCGTGGATCTCCCGATCCGCCTCATCGCCCCCGGGGACGCGGGCGTGCCGCCGCGGACCACCTCGCTGGCGGCGCTCCTCCCGGAGGCGTTCGGGGCGGCAGCGCTCTCGCGCTGACCGCCCCACGCCCTCCAGGCGGCGCGGTCGGGCTCACTCGATCGACAGCGCCTCGGCCTGCTCGATCTGGGACAGCGCGGCGGCGAGCGCCTCCCGCGCGCGCTCGAGCGAGACGCGGTCGTCGCCCCACTTGGAGCGCGCCTTCTGGAGGCGGGCGCGCTCGACGGCGAGCTGCTCGGTGAGCTGCTCGCCGTGGATCCTCATGGCGTCGCGCTCCTCGGTCCGGTGTGAGAGCTGCGCGCCGAGCTCGCTCTCGCGCTGCTCGGCCTCGGTGAGCCGGCCCTGCATCGCCTCGAGCGCGCGCGCCCGCTCGGCGAGCTCGCCCAGCAGGCGGTCGCGCTCCTCGCCGCGGGCGGTGAGCTCGCTGGCGCGCTGCTCGAGCTGCTGCTCGAGCTCGTGCGCGCGGGCCTCGAGGTGCGCCACCTGGTTGCGCGCCTGCCCGAGCTCGGTCGAGAGCCCGCGGGCGATCTCGTCGAGCTCGTGCCGCTGCGCCGCCCAGGCGGTCTCCCGCTCGGCGAGCTCGGCCTGATGCGCCCCGCGGGCGTCGGCGAGCGCCTGCGCGTGCGCCGCCTCGAGCTGGGTCTGCCGGTCGGCGGCGCGCGCCTCGAGATCGGCCACCCGCGCCGCGTGGGCCTGCTCGGCGGCGCGCGCGGCCTGCTCCCGCTCCTCGATGAGCTCGCGCTCCCGGGCCGCGAGCCGCGACGCGAAGTCCTCCCGCGCGGCCGCGAGCGCCCCCGCGTGCTCCTCCGCCTGGCGCTCGACCGCCCCCGCGTGCTCCGCGGCCTGGCGCTCGATGGCCCGCGCGTGCTCCTCCGCCTGCGCTTCGAGGGCGCGCGCGTGCTCGGTCCGGAGGCCGTCCAGCGCGCCCGCGTGGTCGCGGTCGCGCCGCTCGATCTCCTCCGCGTGCGCGCGCCGGAGCGCCTCGACCGCGGTCGCGTGCTCGCCCCGCAGCGCCTCGATCGCGGCGGCGTGCTCGCCCCGCAGCGCCTCGGTCGCGGCGGCGTGCTCGGCCTGCTGCCGCTCAATCGCGGCGACCTGCTCGGCGCGCAC
The DNA here is from genome assembly GCF_051474675.1 of Sorangium sp. So ce406. Classification (NCBI taxonomy): domain Bacteria; kingdom Pseudomonadati; phylum Myxococcota; order Polyangiales; family Polyangiaceae; genus Sorangium; species Sorangium sp. So ce406. The sequence goes on from NZ_CP150340.1 coordinate 8,415,198, forward strand.
CCCCTGCAGCGCGGCCGCGTGCTCCGCGTGGAGCCGCTCGACCGCGGCGGCGTGCTCGGCCCGCGCCGAGTCCAGCGCGGCGGCGTGCTCCCTGTCGCGCCGCTCCGCCTCGCCGGCGTGCTCGCGCCGGAGCGCCTCGAGGGCGGCCTCCTGCTCGCGCTGCGCCGCCTCGGCCGCCGCGGCGTGCTCGGCCCTCAGCCGGTCCAGCCCCGCGGCGTGCTCGGCCTTCAGGGCGTCCACCGCGGCGGCGTGCTCGGCCCTCAGCCCGTCCGCCGTCGCGGCAGACTCGGCCTTCAGGGCGTCCATCGCCGCGGCGTGCTCGGCCCTCAGCCCGTCCGCCGTCGCGGCAGACTCGGCCCTGAGGCGCTCGATCGCCGCGGCGTGCTCGCCGGCGAGCCTGTCGATGGCCGCCCGGTGGTCGGTCGCCTGCTGCTCGGACCGAGCGGCGTGCTCGGCGTTCAGCCGGTCGATCTCCGCGCGGTGCGCCGCGGCCGCCTCCTCGAGGCGCTCGCGCTCGGCCTGCGTGCGCTCCTCGATCTCGCGCTGCGCCGACGCCTCCGCGGCCGCGATCGCCTGGGACCTCTCCTCCGCCGCGGCGCGGAGCGCCTCCGTGTGCGCCGACTCCGCGGCCATCAGCGCCTGCCGCGCCGCCGACAGCTCCGCGTCGCGCGCGGCGACCTGCGCCTGCAGCTTGTCGGTGCGCGCCTTGAAGTCGTCGGCGCGCTTCGCGGCGAGCTCCTTGTCGGCGCGGAGCGACGCGACCTGCCCGTCGAGGTCCTCGCTCGCGCGCTCGAGCTCCAGGATCTTGTCGATCTGATCGGCCTTCTCGCGCTCGAGGGACAGCGCCTGGTCCCGGAGCTCGAGGAGCTCCTTGTCCTTGCGCGACATCTGATCGCGGAGGCCGAGGATCTCCTTGTCCTTCTTGTTCAGCGCCTCGCGCAGATCGAGGAACTCGCGGCTGGACACGCCGCCGGGCCTGGCGGCGCCGCCGGTCGCGAGCTTCGCCCTGAGCTCGTCGACCTCGCGCCGCAGGCGGGCCGCCTCCTGGCTGCCATCGCTCGTCGAGGAGAGCTCGTTCTCCAGGCGGAGCGAGGTCGCGCGCGCGGCGGCCACCTCCTTGGTGAGGCGGACGTTCTCGTCCTTCGACCGATCCAGCTCGGCGCGCAGGCGCTCGATCTCCCCCGCGTCGACGTCGGAGCGCGGCGGCGATGGCGGCGCCGACGGCGCAGGGGTCAGCCGCCCGGGCTCGGAGACGGGCGCGCGGGACGCGGGCCCGCGCTCGGAGACCGGCGCGCGGTACGCGCCGCGCTCGGAGACCGGCGCGCGGTACGCGGCCCCGCGCTCGGAGACCGGCGCGCGGTAGGCAGCGACCGGCGACGAGCTCACGGGCGGAGGCACCGAGGCGGGCAGGGGCGTCGAGGTGGACACCGGCGTCCGCGTCGACGGCACGACCGAGGACCTGGACTTGGTCCGCTCGTCGTCGGCCCGCTGGTCGTCCTCGTCGCGGATCAGCCGGGTGAAGGCGCCGCCGATGAACTCCTCGATGTCCTCGTCCTGCTTGCGGGGCTCCGCTCGCGCGGCGGTGCCCTGCGGAGGCCTCGGCGGGCTCGGCGGGCTCGACGTCCGGGCGCGCGGATCCTGCGCGGCGGCGGGCGGCGGAGGTGGCGCGGCGGACGGCGGAGGCGGCGCGGCGGACGCCGGCCGCGGCGCGATGGACGGCGGTCGCGGAGGCGGCGCGGCGGACGGGGGCCGTGGAGGCGGCGCGGCGCTCGCGCGCGCGCCGTTCGCGACCACGGTCGCCGTGATGATGGTGGGGTCCCCCGAGTCCTCGTCGATGTCGGCCTCGAGCACCTCGGCCTCGTCGATCATGATCGGATCGGCCTCGGCGTCGTCCCCGTCGAGCGGGACGTAGTTGCGGATGTGCTCGAGGAGCTCGCCGAACGCGATCGGCTTGTGGATGTAGTCCTCCGCGCGGGTCCTGAGCTTCCGGTGCTGCTCGAACGTCTCCTCGCTCGACTCGCTCGACATGATGACGAGCGGGACGTCCTTGAGCTGCGCGTCCTTCTTGAGCTTGTTGCAGACCGAGAAGCCGTTCATGCGCGGCAGCTCGATCGACAACAGGATGAGGTCGGGGCGCTCGGCCGCAGCGACCTGCAGGCCGACGTTGCCGTCGTCGACCACCTGGACGGTGCAACCGAGGCGGCCAAGTTCCGTGCGGAGCTCCCCGGCGAACGCCGGATCGCTCTCAAATACGAGGACTTTCGTCATGTTCCGGGGTGTGCGCGGGTTCGGAGGGGAACCCAAGATATCGGCCCCCGTCGACGAGTGTCAAACACGAGGCTGGACGCGCCGCTCAGGCCGTCCGGCCGCTGACGCGAGGAGCGATGAGGTCCACGTCCGAGGTGCGATACCGGACGATTCAGGTGACTTTTGCCGGGAAGAGGGCAGGCGGCGGCGGACTCGCGCGCTCCCAGATCACCGCTCGGTGAAGTGGCCGGGCGGCTCGTCGCCGAAGCACAGGCCCATCTCACGGGCCGTGACCACCGAGTCCGAGTCGAGCGGCACGGTCTTCGTCTTGCCGGCGACCTCGGCGAGGGGGACGAGCTCGATCCGGTTCGCGCGCAGGGCGACCATGCCGCTCCCGCAGTCCTCGACGAGGAAGCGCGTCGCCGCCGCGCCGAAGCGGAGCGCGAGCAAGCGGTCCGCCGTCGTCGGCCCGCCGCCCCGCTGCAGGTGGCCGAGCACCATGGAGCGCGCCTCCTTGCCGGTGCGGGCCGCGAGCTCCTTCGCCACGCGCTCGGCCACGCCCCCGAGGACGGCCGTGCGGCGGAAGGCGTCGCCCGCGTCCTTGATGGTCAGCTCTCCGCCCTCGGAGTACGCCCCCTCCGCCGCGACCACGATGGAGAAGCGCCGGCCGCGCGACTCCCGGAGGCGGATCTTGTCGGCGATCGCGTCGTACCGGAACGGGATCTCCGGGATCAGGATCGCGTCGGCTCCGCCGGCGATCCCGGCGTTCAGCGCGATCCAGCCCGCGTGCCGCCCCATCACCTCCACCACCATGATCCGCTCGTGCGCCTCGGTCGTTGTGTGGAGCCGATCGAGCGCCTCGGTCGCGATGGAGACGGCCGTGTCGAAGCCGAACGTGATGTCCGTGCAGCAGACGTCGTTGTCGATCGTCTTCGGCACGCCGACCACGAGCGGCAACCCGCGCTGGACGAGCTCGTGCGCGATGCGCATCGAGCCGTCGCCGCCCACCGCGATGAGCGCGTCGAACCCGCGCTCGCGGAAGCGCCGCACGAGGTCGCCGGACCGATCCCGCGGCACGAGGCCGTGCTCGCCCGGCGTCGGGTAGTGGAACGGATCGCCGCGGTTCGCGGTGCCCAGGATGGTGCCGCCGAGGTGCGCGATCCCCCGGACGCGCTCGCGATCGAGCCGGATGAGCCCGTCCGGAGCGTCCTCGAGCAGCCCGCGGTACCCCTGCCGGATACCCCAGACCTCCCAGCCACGCTCGAGCGCGCCGAGCGTGGCCGCGCGGATGACAGCGTTGAGCCCGGGCGCGTCGCCTCCGCCGGTGCTGATAGCGATCTTGCGTGTCGCCATGAGGCGCGCAGCATTGCGAGCCCTCCTCGGCGACGCAATAGACATCTCCTCGCCGTGGCCTCGAAAGGCGCGGAAGCGCGCGGCCCCACGCTGTGCGTCGACGAACAGCGACCCGCGCTGCGCGCTGGACCGGAGCAGCGCAACGCGAGAGCGCGCCGCCGCGAAGCGACCTTCGCACTCGGCCGCACGATGCGCGCGCGTCCTGCGGCCGTGGCCGCCCCGGGGGTGTCTCGCTCCGGAGGGTTGCCGGCGTGACGGTCGCGCGCGCCGCCGCGGGGTATAGGGGCATGCGCTGCGGTCACCCCGTCCGCGCGCCCCTGTATGAACCGCGCCACCCTGATCCGAGGCATCCAGCTCATCGTCACGCTGACGCTCGCGTCGTTCGCGTACGTGCTCTACAGCGAGATCCACGACAAGCAGGCGAGCCTCGCCGCCGGGCTCGCGCACGTGCGGCCGGGCTGGCTGCTCGTCGGCGCCGCGCTGGCGCTGCAAGAGGGCGTGTTCGGCGGGCTCAGGATCTGGGTGCTCGGGCGCGTGCTCTGGCCCGGGCTCCGCGTCCGCACGGCGATCACCTCGGAGTTCGTGCTGATGTTCTGCGCCGGCGTGACCCCCGGGCAGGCCGGCGCGGCGCCCTCGCAGGCCGCGGTGCTCGTGCACGGCGGCATGCGGCTGGTCGACATGGCCACGGCCTCGCTGCTCGCCGCCTCGTGCACGGTCCTGTTCTTCCTGCTCTCCGCCGTGGCCATCTTCGCGCTGCGGCACGGCGGGATGCTGGTCGTGCAAGGGGGCCAGCAGATCGAGTGGCTGCTCCTGTTCACGGTCGTCATGTTCGGCGCCGGGCTGGTCGCGCTGATCGTCGCAGCGGCGTACCCGCCGCTCCTCAAGGCGATCGTCCGCGCGCTCTCGGTGCCGCTCGGAAAGCTCCTGCGCGCCGCCCTGCTGGGCGCCCGGCGCGTGCCCCAGCTGCGGGCCCGCGCCGACGCCGCGCTCGCCGCGCCCGGCAGCACGACCGCGCGCCTGCTGCGGAGCGTGGACGAGTTCCACCACGGCTTCCGCATCTACATGCGCCGGGGCAAGCGCGCCTATGCCGCCGCGCTGCTGCTCACGTTCGGCTTCTTCTACTCGCGGTTCGCGGTCGCCTACTTCATCCTGCTCGGGCTCGGCATCCCGACCTCGCCCTCCACCTTCGTCTCGGTGGGCCCGCCGATCTTCCAGGTGATCCTGGTCCAGACGCTGCTCAACTTCGCGCTCTACATGACCCCGACGCCCGGCGCGAGCGGCGTCGCCGAGCTCGGCTCGAACGCGCTCATGGCGCCCTGGGTGCACGGCGCGTTCGTGGTGCCGTACGTCGTGCTCTGGCGGGTGCTCGCCCTGTTCCTCTGCATGTTCGTCGGCGGCGTCTACGTCTTCCGCTACCTCGGCGCCGACGTGCTCGAGGAGCGCGTGAAGCAGACGGAGGCGGAGAAGCGCGCGCTCGAGGAGGCGGCGCGCGTGGCCGAGGCGGCGCGCGCCGCCGGGGGCGCGGAGGAAGCCGCCGACCGGCGGCGGGGCGTGGGGTGACGCGGGAGCGCCGGCCGCGCGGGGACCGGCGGCGCAGCACGGGGGCGGGATCAGCGGGCGGGGATGGGCACGGCGGCGAACTGGACGACCTTGCCGCGCCGCACCTTGAGGAGCGCGACCGACCCGTCCTTGACCTTGGTGATGGCCGCGCGGAGGCCGGCCACGTCCTTGACCGGGGCGCCGTTCACCTCGAGGATCACGTCGCCCACCTGGATCTCCTGCACGTTGATGCCCGACGCGAACCCGTCGACCCGCACCCCGCCGCCGGCCGCGTCGGAGACCTGGATGCCGAGCTTCTCGGCGCTCTGCTGTCGATCGGGCCGGGCGCCCTGCGTCGGCCGCGGGCGGCTCGTCGCGTCGCCCTCCTCGTCCTGGAGCGCGTCCAGCCTGGCGACGACCTCGTGCCGCTTCTCGGCGCGCACGACGGTCACCTTGATCTCGGAGCCGGGCGCGTTGCGCGCGACGTTGCGCGGCAGCTCCTCGGCGTGGAGGATCGGGACGCCGTTGACCTCGACGATCACGTCGCCCGGCTTGATGCCGGCGCGCGCGGCGGCGCCGCCCGGCTCGAGCTCGGCCACGAGGGCGCCCCGCGGCCCGTCCAGCTTGAGCGCCGCGGCGAGATCGCGCGTGACGGGCTGGAACGCCAGGCCGAGCTTGCCGCGCTCGACGAACCCCTTCTCGCGGAGCTGCGGGAGCACGTACTTCAGCGCGTCGATCGGGATCGCGAAGCCGATGCCGTTGGCGCCCGCGCGGATCGCGGTGTTGATGCCCACGACCTCGCCCCGCCAGTTGAACAGCGGCCCGCCGCTGTTGCCCGGGTTGATCGAGGCGTCGGTCTGGATGAAGTCGTCGTAGGGCCCCGCGCCGATCGCCCGCGCCTTCGCGCTCACGATGCCGAGCGTGACGGTGTGGCCGAGCCCGAACGGGTTGCCGACCGCGAGCACGTGCTCGCCGACCCGGAGCTGCTCGCTCGACCCGAGCGGCGCCACGGGCAAGCCGTTCGCCCCCTTCAGGCGCAGGAGCGCGAGGTCGAGCTTGGGATCGCGGCCGACGACCTCGGCCTCGAACTCCCGCTCGTCGGCGAGCCGGACGCGGACGCCGGACGCCTCGTGAATGACGTGCTCGTTCGTCACCACGTAGCCGCTCGGGTCGATGATGAAGCCGGTGCCGAGCGCGGTCTGCGTGGGCCGAGGAGCGCCGCGCGGGGCGCCGCGGCCGCCCTGGGGGCCGAAGAAAAACTCGAAAGGATCGAGCCCCTCGCGGCCCGCGGACTCATGGGTCGTCGTGATGTTGACGACCATGGGCCTGACCCGGTCGGACAGCGCGGCGACGTCGAAGGTGGCCGGCACCGGCGATGGCGCCGGCGGGAGCGTGACGGTCGACACGGGCGGCGCCGCGTCGGGCGGCGCGGCGGCCGCGGCCTGGGTGGAGGGAGGCGTGGCGTGAGCCTGTTGACCGCACCCGCCGAGCGAGAGCGCCGCCATCGAGAGCAGCGCGAGGACCGAAGCGCGGGAGCGAAAGGAAACCGCTTGAATCATGGAATCTCCGTCGGGCATTCGAAGGGGTCCCGTCCTGCGTCGGCGAACAGGGGACGCACGGCGTTCATTCCGCCGCAGAAATAACGTCAACCCGCCCTCTGACAAGGGCGAGCGGCGCCGCGCGCCGGCGCGGCAGGCGCTGCGCGACCGGGCGGTAGACGTCGCACGCCGCGCGCCGGCCCGCCGTCCATGGCGGCGCCACCGACGGCGACGGCGCCCGTCGAGATTTGAGCCGCAAGCTCGGCAGGGCTGCTAGGGTGCGCGCTCCTGGAGGCGAGCGATGCAGAGCGACGAGGGCCGATTGCGAGAACGCAAGATCGGGTTTCTTGGCGGTGGGAACATGGCAGAGGCGCTCATCCGAGGCCTGCTCCAGGGGGGCGCCGTGGGCGCGGGGCAGATCCGGGCGAGCGATCTCAAGAGCCAGCGGCTCGCGTTTCTCCACGAGCGCTACGGCATCGAGACCACCGAGGACAACGACGCGCTCTGCCGGTGGGCCGACGTCCTGGTCATCGCCGTCAAGCCGCAGATCGTCGATCGCATCCTCGCCCCGATCTCGGCGGGGCTCGGCGGCAACGACGTGGTCATCTCGGTCGCGGCCGGCGTGCCGATCGACGCCATCGAGGCCCGCCTGCCGGACGGCGCGCGCGTCATCCGCAGCATGCCCAACACCGCCGCCATCGCGCTCGCCGGCGCCACGGCGATCGCCGCCGGGAGCCACGCGACGAGCGACGACGTCGAGATCGCGCGGACCCTGTTCCAGGCGGTCGGCCGCGTGGTCGTGCTCGACGAGTCGCTGCTCGACGCGGTGACCGGCCTGTCGGGCAGCGGCCCCGCCTACGTCATGCTGATGATCGAGGCGCTCGCCGACGGCGGCGTGAAGGTCGGCCTCGGCCGGGACGCCGCGCTGCTGCTCGCCGCGCAGACGGTGTACGGCGCCGCCAAGCTCCAGCTCGAGACCGGCGAGCACCCCGGCCGCCTGAAGGACATGGTGACGAGCCCCGGCGGCACCGCGATCGCCGGCCTCCACACGCTGGAGGCGGGCGGCCTCCGGCGCACGCTCATCGACGCGGTCGAGGCCGCGTCCAATCGCTCCGCCGAGCTGGGCGCCCAGATGGCGCAGAAGCTCCGCCGTAGCTGACGCGAAGAGCGCAGCACGCCAGAGGCGCGCCCTCGCCGGGCGTCGAGGACCGCGCTGTCGGATCCGGGGGCGCAGTCTGCGCCGCGACCAGGTGGCATGAGCCGACCGGGGCGTGGCACGACGTCGGTAGTCGGCCTGACGCGGAGAGAAGGAGTCTCCCTCCGCTGTGATGGTGAGTTCCCGGAGCAGCGCCTCTATCTTGCTCTCTGGTTTCTCCTCACTTCCCAACGTCGTGACGAGGCTTGACCTGGAGAGCTGATGGTCTGAGACTCCATCACATGCAGACATCACGATTTCTCTTTGCAGGCATATTGACGGTTGTTGGCTCCCTCGTCGCGCTCCCTGGCTGTGGTGATGACGACGACGGTGGCACCAGCGGCACCGGAACCACCACGACCTCCGGCACGGGTACCGGCGGCGCTGGCGGCGGGACCGGCGGCGGCGGTGAAGGCGGCAATGGCGGTGAAGGGGGCGGCGGAGACGAGGGCGGCGGCGGCGGCGCGCCGGACGTGAGCTGTGCTTCCTACTGTGAGCTCGTCATGGCGAACTGTACCGACGATCTCGCTCAGTACGGCAGCCAGGCGTCGTGTGAGGCCTACTGCGCCGACCTCCCCGAGGGCGCCGCGGGGGACACGACGGGCAACTCCCTTGCCTGCCGCGCCTACCATGCTGGAGAGGCCGCGACGAACGCCACGACCCATTGCATCCACGCGGGCCCGGGCGGCGGCGAGGTCTGCGGCTCGCCGGTCGAGTCGTTCTGTCTGGTCGCGCCCGAGGCGTGTCCCGACGTGTTCGCGGATACGGCGGCTTGCGAGGCGGAGGCCGCCAATTTCGACGCAGACCCGCTCTACGCGGGTCCGGACAGCACGGGCAACACGCTTGCCTGCCGCCTGTACCATCTCACCGAGGCCGCAGCCAACGCGGAGACGCACTGCCCGCACATCGGGGAGGGCTCCCCGGTCTGCATGTGATCGCGGCGCGGGACACGTGAGAAGCGCGGCTCCCGCGCCGCGCTTCCTGCGTGCTCCGCCCGTCCTCGCTCCTCTCTCGCTGTCCTCTCGCGCTCCCGCATCGCCCGTGACGCAAAGCTCGGAGGAGCGCTGCTTCACGGCGACTGCGCCGGGCGCCAGCGCGAGCGCCGTCGTGGACGATACCGAAGACCGCTCGGGAGCTGAATCAGGGTCTCTCCCTTCGTGACGCGCTCGGCGCGTGACCGGGCGAATTGCCACAGATGTCACAGAACGCCACGAGAGAAGGCGACCGATCCAGCGCAATGAAGCCGGCGCGGCCCGCGAGATGGCTCCACCTGGCCGCCGTCTCCGCGGGCCCGGCGTCGCGCCCCCTGGCGCCGCTCGCCGCCGGGCCTCCCAGCGGCGCGAGCGACGCCAGCGCCGCGCGGAGGTGTTGGCGATCGGCCGGCGCTTCGCTATGTTCGCCGCGTCGCAGCGGGACAGGCGATCGCCGGCGGCCGGGGAAACCCGGGCGCGGGAGGAAAGTCCGAGCTCCGCAGGGCAGGGTGCCGGGTAACGCCCGGTGAGAGCGATCTCGAGGAAAGTGCCACAGAGAACAGACCGCCGCGCCGCGCGCCTCGCGAGGGCGAGGAGCCCCCTGCCCGCAAGGGCAGCGCTCCGAGCCGCCGCCGGCTCGCCGCGCGGCAAGGGTGAAACGGCGGGGTAAGAGCCCACCGCGCCCTTGGCAACAAGGGCGGCACGGCAAACCCCACCTGGAGCAAGGCCGCGTAGGGAGGCGTCCACGACGGCGACAGCCGTCGCGGCGAGGGCTGCCCGCCCCAGGCCTCCGGGTTGGCTGCTTGAGGCGCGCGGCGACGCGCGTCCTAGAGGAATGATCGCCGGCGCGAGGGGGGCGACCCCCCGCGCAACAGAACTCGGCTTACGTCCCCTGCGACCACGGAGCCCCGCCCCGGCGGGGCTCCGTGCTTTTGTGCTCGACCACCGCTCACGTGTGGCAAGGCGCTACGCCGCCAGCGGCTGGAGCCGATCGCGCAGCTTCTTCTTGGCGCGCGCCTCGAGCTGCCGAGCCCGCTCGCGCGATACGCCCAGGCGACGCCCGATCTCGGCGAGCGAGAGCTCTTCCTCTGGGTCCGCCATCATCCGGGTCTCCACGATGTACCGCTCGCGCGGGTCGAGGTTCTCCACCGCCTGCGTGAGCCGCTCGCGGAGCAGCGCCCCCTCCTCCGCGCGGGAGAAGCGCTCCTCCTGGTCCTGGTCGTCCGCCGGCAGGGTGTCGACCAGCGACCGGGCGCCGTCCTCGAACACCTTGGTGTCGAGCGAGACGTCCCGGGCTTCCAGCCGGTGCGCCATCTCCAGCACCTTCTCCGCGGGCGCGCCGAACTTCTCGGCCAGGAGGCGATCGCCCTCTTCCCCCTCGCCGACGAGGCCGGCGATGCGCGCCCGCTCCCGGCGCAGCCGGAAGAACATCTTCGAGCGGAGCGGGCCCGAGCCCACGCCCACCAGGCTCCAGGAGTGGATGACGTGGTTCAGGATGTACGCCCGGATCCAGTAGGCCGCGTAGGTCACGAAGCGATTTCCGCGATCGGGGTCGTACTTGCGGATCGCATGGACGATCCCGAAGTTCCCCTCGGCGATGAGGTCGGAGAGCGGGATTCCGTAACGCCGGTAGCTGATCGCGATCGAGACAACATGCCTCAGGTTCGCGAGCGCGAGCGCGGCCGCGGCCTGCTCGTCGCCGTGGTCCCGCCACCGTCGAGCGAGCTCGACCTCTTCCTCGCGCGACAGCTCCGGGATCTGCCGAACATGCGTGATGTAGCGCGATACCGCGCTGGCCTGATCTCGGGACGTTTGCACAGGGTTTCCTTCGAGGTCCGACGACCCCGGTTCGATTGATGAGGCCGGCCTGCGCCGGACCTCGACTCCTGCTCTCGAGGCCGGCTTGCGACGGACCTCGATCGCGTTGATCGTTCCGCCGGCACTTGCCGACGGCGCGGTTGGTTCGAGATTCAGAAGGGAGCAGCCCACCAAGGCTGCGATGCAGTTGGCATGCCGCCCCGGGCGGGCAGCTTGTACACCGTGGCTGGGAACCCTTGGCGCACGGCGGCTCCGGCTCGCCCGCGCGAGCACGGAGGCAAAGAGGATGCGCTAGAGAGCCGGGAAGGTCGGGATGCTCCGGGCGGAAGCGCTCAGGCTGCCCGTGTGCATCTCACGTCGCCCGCTCCGGCGAGGGCCGAAGCGAGCCAGGACGGAAGCGAGGTTCCGGGGGAGGAGCGAGCCGGATCAGACGGAGAACGACGAGCCGCAACCGCAGGTGCTCTTCACCGACGGGTTGCTGAACTTGAAGCCCGAGCCGTGGAGGCCTTCCACGTAGTCGATCTCGGTGCCGTCCAGGTACTGGAAGCTCAACGGGTCGATGTAGAGCTTGATTCCACGGTCCTCGAACTCCTCGTCGAACTCGGTGGGCTTGTCCTCGAAGTAGAGGTCGTACGAGAAGCCCGCGCATCCGCCGCCCACGACGCGCAAGCGCAACCCCTGCCCCAGCAGCTCCTCCGCGGTCGCGATCTCCATCACCTTCTCGGCTGCCTTCTCTGTGATCGTGATCATCCTGAATCTCCTCTGCGTGCTGTGTCCGGCGGGGGACGGCGGGTTCTTTCCCGAAGGGCGCTCGCCCCGCGGGTCGAAGGTCGACCCTGCGTGAGCCCGGCCGGCCGTGCCCTGGGGTGGGGTGCTCAGGGCTAGCCAAAGATACGCACCTTCAGCGATATCCGCCAGTGCCTCAGCCGCAGCGGCGTACGGCGAGGCCCGGATCGGTCGTCCGGCTCGGCGGGGGCCCTGGTCGGGCGCGGCCAGGCCGCCGGTCCGGCGCGACGACGCCGCTCGATCCGCTCGCCCCCCTTCAGCAGCCGCGGTCGCCTGCCCGCAGCCGGCGCTTGACGCCCGGGAGGAGGGCCGCCAGTCTTCCATCCGATAATCCGGATTGGAAGATATCCATTGCTTGATCTCAGCACCACGACCAGCTCCTCCGACTGCTGGCGACCCGACCCGCGTCCGGCTGCTGGCGCTGCTCGGCCGCGTGCTCGACGTGGCCTCCGGCGACGGGGCGCTGGCCGAGCTGAGGCCGAGGATCAAGCGCCCCGGATCGCGCAGCCCGCCCCGCAGGACGGCGGCCCCGCGCCCGGAGCACCCACGGTAAAGAAGCCCAGGAGAAGAGCAGAGCCATGAACGGAAGCGAACGCCCCGCGCGCCTCGAAGAGATCCTCGACACCCGGATCCTGTGCCTCGACGGGGCGATGGGCACGATGATCCAGCGCTACCGCCTGGGCGAGGCCGACTACCGCGGCGACCGCTTCCGCGACCACGCGATCGACCTCAAGGGCAACAGCGATCTGCTCGTGCTGACGAGGCCGGACGTCATCTCGGAGATCCACGGCGCGTACCTCGAGGCGGGCGCCGACATCATCGAGACGAACACCTTCACCGGCACCTCGATCGCCCAGGCCGACTACCGCCTGGAGTCGCTCGCCTACGAGATCAACCTGACCGCGGCGCAGGTCGCGCGGAAGGCGGCCGACGCGTGGACGGCGCGCACGCCGGACAAGCCGCGCTTCGTGGCGGGGTCGATCGGGCCGACGCCGAAGACGCTGTCGATCTCGCCGAGCGTGAACGACCCGTCGTTCCGCGCGGTCACGTTCGACGAGCTGGAGCGGGCGTTCGCCGAGCAGGTGCGCGGGCTCGTCGACGGGGGGGCCGACGTGCTCCTCGCGGAGACGTTCCTCGACACGCTCAACATGAAGGCGTGCCTCGTCGCGATGGAGGAGGTCTTCGCGGAGAAGGGGCGGCGCCTGCCGATCATGCTCAGCGTGACGATCACCGACCGGAGCGGCAGGACGCTCGCGGGCCAGACGATCGACGCGTTCTGGACGAGCGTGGAGCACGCGAGGCCGCTCAGCGTGGGCCTCAACTGCGCCCTCGGCGCGAGCGACATGCGGCCTTACCTCGTGGACCTCGCGAAGCTCGCGCGGGCGCGGGTGAGCTGCTACCCGAACGCGGGCCTGCCCAACGCGTTCGGCGAGTACGACGAGCTCCCGGAGACCACGTCGCGGCTGCTCGCGGAGTTCGCGGAGGGCGGGCTCGTGAACATCGTCGGCGGCTGCTGCGGGACGACGCCGGACCACATCCGCGCGATCGCCCGGGCGACGGCGAGGCTCAGGCCACGGCAGGTGCCCGCGGAGCGCGACGGCTTCGGGCGCTTCAGCGGCCTGGAGACGCTCGTCATCCGGCCCGACACGAACTTCCTGATGATCGGCGAGCGGACGAACGTGACGGGCTCGGCCCGGTTCATGGAGCTCATCAAGAAGAGCGACTTCACGACCGCGCTGGAGGTGGCGCTCGATCAGGTGCGCGGCGGGGCGAACATCCTCGACGTCAACATGGACGAGGGCATGCTCGACTCCGAGCAGGCGATGACGACGTTCCTGAACCTCATCGCCACCGAGCCCGAGATCGCCCGCATCCCGATCATGGTCGACAGCTCGAAGTGGTCGGTCATCGAGGCGGGGCTCAAGTGCATCCAGGGCAAGGGGATCGTCAACTCGATCAGCCTCAAGGAGGGGCCGGAGGACTTCCTCAAGAAGGCGCGCACCGTCCGGCGCTACGGGGCGGGCGTCGTGGTGATGGCGTTCGACGAGGTCGGCCAGGCCGAGACGGTGGAGCGGAAGGTCTCGATCTGCCAGCGCGCCTACAAGCTCCTCACCGAGGAGGTCGGCTTCGATCCGCAGGACATCATCTTCGACCCGAACATCCTCGCGATCGCGACCGGCATCGAGGAGCACAACGACTTCGCGAAGAACTTCATCGAGGCGACGCGGATCATCAAGGCGACCTGCCCGGGGGCGCGCGTGAGCGGCGGCGTGTCCAACCTGTCGTTCTCGTTCCGCGGGAACAACGTGGTCCGCGAGGCGATGCACTCGGCCTTCCTCTACCACGCGATCCGCGCCGGCATGGACATGGGCATCGTGAACGCGGGGCAGCTCGCGGTCTACGAGGACATCCCGAAGGACCTGCTCGAGCGGGTCGAGGACGTCATCTTCAACCGGCGCCCGGACGCGACCGAGCGGCTCGTCGAGTTCGCCGAGCAGGTGAAGGGCAAGGGGAAGAAGAAGGAGCTCGACCTCGCCTGGCGAGAGGGCCCGGTCGAGGAGCGGCTGTCGCACGCGCTCGTGAAGGGGCTCGTCGACTTCATCGAGGCGGACGTGGAGGAGGCGCGGAAGAAGTACGACAAGCCGCTCTCCATCATCGAGGGGCCGCTGATGGACGGGATGAAGATCGTCGGCGAGCTGTTCGGCGCCGGGAAGATGTTCCTCCCGCAGGTGGTGAAGAGCGCCCGGGTGATGAAGCGCGCGGTCGCGTACCTCATGCCGTTCATGGAGGCCGAGCGGGCCGCGGGCGCGTCGTCGTCGCACGGGAAGGTCGTGATGGCGACCGTGAAGGGCGACGTCCACGACATCGGCAAGAACATCGTGGGCGTGGTGCTCGGGTGCAACAACTACGAGGTGATCGACCTCGGCGTGATGGTGCCCCAGGACAGGATCCTGGAGACGGCGCTGAACGAGGAGGCCGACATGATCGGGCTGAGCGGGCTCATCACGCCGTCGCTCGACGAGATGGTCAGCGTGGCGCGCGAGATGGAGCGGCGGGGCATCCAGCTGCCGCTGCTCATCGGCGGGGCGACGACGAGCCGGCAGCACACGGCCGTGAAGATCGCGCCGGAGTTCGGCGGCACGGTGGTGCACGTGCTCGACGCGTCGCGGGCCGTGGGCGTGGTGTCGAGCCTGCTCGACCAGGCGAACCGCGAGACCTTCGACGCGCAGAACCGGGCGGAGCAGGCCAAGCTGCGCGAGCTCTTCGCGAGGAAGCGGGCGAAGCCGCTGGTGACGCTCGCCGCGGCGGACGAGGGGCGGCTCAAGATCGCGTGGCGGCCCGAGGACATCGCGACGCCGTCGTTCACCGGGCGGCGCGTGGTGGACGACGTCCCGCTGTCGGAGATCGCCAAGTACATCGACTGGACGTTCTTCTTCACGGCCTGGGAGCTCCGTGGGCCGTTCCCGCAGATCCTCGAGCACCCGCAGTACGGCGAGGCGGCGCGCGAGCTGTTCGACCACGCGCAGAAGGTGCTGCAGCGGATCATCGATGGCGCCATGATCCAAGCGCGGGGCGTCTACGGCTTCTGGCCGGCGAGCGGGGAGCAGCGGGACATCGTGCTCTACGAGGACGAGGCGCGCGCGCGCGAGCTCGTCCGGTTCAACATGCTGCGCCAGCAGCAGGTGAAGGCAGCCGGCGCTGCCGCCGCCGAGGAGGACGGCGAGAAGGCCGTGGGCGGCGAGCGGCCGTACCTGTCGCTCGCCGACTTCGTGGCGCCGCGGGAGAGCGGGCTCGCCGATCACGTCGGGGCGTTCGCGGTGACGGCCGGGCTCGGGCTCGATGAGGTGGTGCGCGCGTACGAGAAGGACAAGGACGACTACAGCGCGATCATCGCGAAGGCGCTCGCGGACCGGCTCGCGGAGGCGTTCGCGGAGCTGCTCCACGCGCGGGCGCGCAAGGACTGGGGGTACGGCGCGGGAGAGGTGCTGACCAACGAGGAGCTCATCGAGGAGAAGTACCGGGGGATCCGGCCGGCGTTCGGGTATCCGGCGTGCCCGGATCACACCGAGAAGCCCAAGCTGTTCTCGCTGCTCGACGCGCCCTCGGTCGGCATCGAGCTGACCGAGACCTACGCGATGATGCCGGCGGCGAGCGTCAGCGGCATCTACCTCGGGCACCCGCAGGCGCGGTATTTCATGGTGGGGCGCCTCGGCAGGGATCAGGTCGCGGAGTACGCGAAGCGCAAGGGGATGACGGTCGAGGAGGTGGAACGGTGGCTGTCGCCGAACCTGGGATACGACCCGAAGGCGGCTGCCCCGGAGTGAGCGCTGCCGTGCTGAGGCGGCGACCGGGCGAATGAGGTGATGAACCCGGGGGCGCGCTGTCTGCGCCCGCGCGGGCGCAGACAGCGCGGCGGACGCCGTGATAAGGTCGCGGCATGGCCGAAGCCGATTGGTTCGCGCTGAACCGCGCCGCGTGGAACGAGCGCACCCGGGTACATCTGGCCTCGAAGTTCTACGATCTGGCCTCGTTCAGGGCCGGCGCGAGCTCGCTCAAGCCCATCGAGCTCGAGCAGGTCGGCGACGTGCGCGGCAAGACGCTTTTGCACCTGCAATGCCATTTCGGGCAGGACACGCTCTCCTGGGCGCGGCTGGGCGCGCGCGTCACCGGGCTGGACCTCTCCGACGAGGCCATCAAGGCCGCGCGCGCGCTCGCCGAGGAGCTCTCGCTCGACGCGCGCTTCGTCGAGGCGAATACCTACGATGCGCCCGCGGCGCTCGGCGGGGAGACGTTCGATATCGTCTTCACCTCGTATGGCGTCCTCGGGTGGCTCCCGGACATGGCGCGCTGGGCGCGCGCGGCCGCCGCGTGCCTGAAGCCGGGGGGCGTCCTGCACCTCATCGAGTTCCACCCCGTCGTGTGGATCTTCGACGACGCGTTCGAGCGCGTCGCCTATGCGTACGACGGGCACGGCGAGCCGATCCACACCGAGCAGACGGGCACGTACGCCGACCGCGACGCGCCCGTGACGCTCCAGGAGGTCGGCTTCAACCACGGGATCGGCACGGTGGTGACAGCGCTGCTCGACGCGGGCCTCACGCTGGAGCGGCTCCGCGAGCTCGACTGGTCGCCTTACGACATCTTCCCGGACATGGAGGAAGGGCCGCCGGGGCAGTTCCGCATGAAGCGGTTCGGGCGCCGCCTGCCGCTCGTGTACGCGCTCTCGGCGCGGCGGCCGCCCTGAGGGGAGCGCCGCTCGCTCAGGGCGGCGCGGCGCTCCCCGCCGCGCCGCCGGCCTTCGTGTACGAGCTGCCGGCCGGCGCGGTGATGTGCGGATTCCTGGCGACCTCCTCCGCCGCCGCCGCGGACCAGCGCGCCATCGCGGGGAGCGACGTGACGGCGGCCGCATACGCCCGCGCGACCTCGTCGATCTCGACGTCGTACGAGAGCAGGCGCGTCACCACGGGCGCGAACATCGCATCCGCGATCGAGAAGGCGCCGAACAGGAACGGCCCGCCCTGACCGAACCGGGCGCGGCAGCCGCCGAAGATCCCGAGGACGCGGGCGATGTCGCGGGCAGCGCCGTCCGAGACGTCGCGCCGCGCGTGCCGCCGCGCGATGTCCATCGGCAGCTCGCGGCGCAGGTCGGAGAAGCCGGAGTGCATCTCGCTGCTGACCGCGCGCGCGACGGCGCGGGCCTCCCGCCCTTCGGGCCACAGCCGCGCTGCGGGGAAGACCTCGGCCACGTACTCGCAGATGGCGAGCGACTCCCACACGACGAGATCGCCGTGGCGCAGGACAGGCACCTTGCGCGTCGGCGAGTGCTCGGCCACCCGGTCGACCCAGTCGGGGAGCTCATACGGGATCACGTGCTCCTCGAACGGGACGCCCGCGTGGGACATCGCGAGCCACGGCCGGAGCGACCAGGACGAGAGGTTCTTGCTGCCGATATACAGGTGAAGCGGGGCGGTGGTCATCGTTTCGTCTCCTTGGTTCTTCGGAGCTTGCGGGGCGCGGCCCGGGCGCTCCCGTCCTCGGTCGGGCCGCTCGGAGGCCGCGGAGGGCGGGCGTCGCCGCAGAGAAGGGCGCGCTCCTCGGCCAGCACGCGCGCGATCGCGTCCAGCACCGCGCGCACGCGGGGGGTGTGCTGGAGGTCACGGTGCACGGTCAGCCAGATGGCGCGGCGGGGCTCGTCCGGCAGGGCGATGCGCGCGAGGTCCGGCTCGAGATCGCCGATGAAGCACGGCAGGAGCGCCACGCCGATCCCGGCGCGCGCGGCGCCGAGCATGCACGCGGTGCTGTTGCTGCGGAAGACGCAGGGGCCGCCGGCGGCCATGCGCTCGAACCAGACGTGCTCCGGCGGCATGGCGCCGGGCGCCTCGATGCCGATGCGCGCGTGCGCCGGGAGATCGGCCGCGGTGGGCGCGCCGCGCCGCTCGACGTACGCGCGCGCGGCGTAGACCGCCCAGCCGACCACGCCCGCCTTGCGGACCACGAGGCCGCCCTCGGCCGAGCGGAAGAAGCGGACCGCGATGTCCGCTTCCCGCCGGGAGAGATCGAGCGCGCGGATCGCCGTCACGAGCTCGACCGAGATCCCCGGGTGCGCCGCGTGGAGCGCGCCCAGCCGGGGCGCGAGGAAGCGGCTGCCGAACGCCTCGGCGACCGTGACGCGCACGGCGCCCGTGAGGCGCTGATCGCGCCCGAGGCTGCCGCGCTCGATGGCGAGGATCGCCTCCTCGACCCTCGCGACGTCGGGGATCACGCTCAGGCCCTCGCTGGTGAGCGCGTAGCCCGAGGGCGACCGCACGAACAGCCGGACGCCGAGCGACGCCTCGAGCGCCTCGACCCGGCGGCCCACCGTGGTGTGATCGACGCCGAGCGCGCGGCCAGCACCGGCGAGGGAGCCCGCCCGGGAGAGGGCAAGGAGATACCGCAGGTCGTCCCAGCTCATCACGATGCGAATCTCCCGGCCACGCCGCGCGAGCATGCGCCGCCCGCAGCGTACCGGGGAGGTGGCAAAAGCGCGCGCCGGCTGTGCAAAAATGCACAGCACCGCTGCGCACCGGCGCGCTGGGCGCCTCCCCTACCCCGCCGCGGCGGCGCTCACCTGCACAGGACGCGCTCGTCGAGCGGGAGACGCGCGCTGCGCTCGGGGTGCGCGAAGGTGTCCGGCGACCGCAGCGCCTCGCAGAGGCGCGCGTCGGCCAGCGCGACGAGCGCGTCCGGCGCCGCGGGCAGCGGGGCGTCGCACGGGATGGGCTGCGCCATCGCGTGGACCAGCGGGCCGCGCTGGAGGAGGCTCTCGTAGAGCGCGTGGCCGAAGACGAGCGCCGCCGCCTCGCCGCGCTGCACGGCGTCCCGCGCCTCGTCGGCGCAGCGGCGCAGGTCGGAGGCGTCGGCGAGCGGCGCGCGGCGCGCGTGCGCGTCGTAAAGCAGCAGGAGCCCGCCCTCGTCGAGCAGCGCGAGCCCGTCCAGCTCGCGCGTGCGCGCGGGAGGGAGCGCCGCCGCGCCGGGCTCGAGGCGCGCGGCGATCGCCCGGTGCTGGCGGGCGTGGAGCTCCGCCTTGGCGCGCGGGAACGCGGCCCACACGAGCATGTTGAGGAAGTCGTGCCAGTTGCTCGGCCGCGTGGGCACGCACCCCTCGACGTGGATGCGCGCGTCGTAGAGCGCCGCAGGATCCACGGGCGCGCGCCGCCGGCGCCGCCGCGGCCGCGGCGCCTGCTCGGCGAAGCGCACGGGGAAGCCGCCGCCGAGCGCCCGGTTGTAGTCCTCGACGGGCGGCCAGCCGGCGCACCCCGCGAACGCCTCGGCCCGGGGACGGATGGGCCAGTAGAGCCGGCTCTTCTCGTGGAAGAGCGGGTCCCAGGGAACGGGGCTGCTCCCCGGTGCGCCGCCCTGGCGCGGCGCAGCTCGGCCAGCGGCGCTCACGCGGGCACCGTAGGAGCTGGGCGGCGGGAGCTCAAGCAGCGCGCGACGCGGCGCTCGGACGCCCGGGTCAAAGGCAGCGGGCGCGGCGTGGATCCGGCCTGGATCGCGCGCGCCGGACGCCGCCGGCCGGCGGCGACGGGACGGCCCGCCGCCCGCCTGTCATCCCGGAGCCGTGGTACCCTCGAGCCCCTGATGGCGCCGGACCTCATCGTTCGCGGGTTGCGGGTGGTCACCGGGGGCGCCGTGCGGCCGGCCTCGGTGCACATCCAGGGCGGCACGATCGTCGACGTCGCGGGCCATGACGAGGTGCCGGAGGGCTGCCCCGTCGTGGACGCGCCGCAGGGCGCGGTGGTGATGCCCGGGCTCGTCGATGCGCACGTGCACATCAACGAGCCTGGGCGGACCGAGTGGGAGGGGTTCGAGACGGCGACGCGCGCCGCGGCCGCGGGCGGCGTCACGTCGCTCGTCGACATGCCGCTCAACAGCGTCCCGCCGACGACGACCGTCGCGCACCTCGAGGAGAAGGCGCGGGCCGCCGAGGGCCGGTGCCTCGTCGACGTGGGCTTCTGGGGCGGCGCCGTCCCGGGCAACGCGGGAGAGCTCTTGCCGCTGCTCGAGGCCGGCGCGCTCGGGTTCAAGTGCTTCATGGTCGACTCGGGCGTGGCGGAGTTCGGCCACGTCGCCGAGGCGGACCTGCGGGCGGCGCTCGAGGTGCTCGCGGGCACGGGGGCGCCGCTGCTCGTCCACGCCGAGCTCCCCGGCCCGATCGACGCGGCGCGCGCGGCGATCGCCGGCCTCGATCCGCGGACGTACGCCGCCTACCTGCGCTCGCGGCCGCGCGAGGCGGAGGACGAGGCGATCGCCCTGCTCGCGTCGCTCTGCCAGGCGACGGGCGCGAGGGCGCACGTGGTCCACCTCTCGTCGGCGACGGCCCTCGGCATCCTGAGGCAGGCGCGCGACGGCGGCGCCGCGCTGTCCGCCGAGACGACGCCGCACTACCTGCACTTCGCGGCGGAGGAGATCCCGGACGGCGCGACGCCGTTCAAGTGCGCCCCGCCGATCCGGGAGCGCGAGAATCGAGAGGAGCTCTGGGCCGCGCTGCAGGGCGGGCTCATCGATCTCGTGGTCTCCGATCACTCCCCGTGCACCCCCGAGCTCAAGCGGCTCGAGGCCGGCGACTTCGACGCGGCCTGGGGCGGGATCTCGAGCCTGCAGCTCGGCCTGTCGATCGTCTGGACCGACGCCCGGCGCCGGGGCATCCCGCTGGAGCGGCTCGCGACGTGGCTGTGCCGGGGGCCGGCGCGGCTCGCCGGGCTGCGCCGCAAGGGGGAGATCCAGAGAGGGTTCGACGCGGATCTCGTGATCTGGGATCCCGAGGCGACCTTCCGGGTGGAGCCGCCGCTCATCCAGCACCGGCACAAGGTGACGCCGTATGCCGGGGAGGAGCTCCACGGCGTCGTTCATGCCACGTACCTCCGCGGCGAGAAGGTCCATGAGCGCGGGGGCTTCGCCAGGGAGGCGAGAGGGCGATGGTTGAAGCGAGAGGGGTGACGGGGCCGGCGTTCGCGGAGGCGCTCGACCTGGCCTCGGAGCGCCTGGGCGGCGCGGTGCTCGCGGCCAACGACGAGTTCTTCGCGCCGAAGGAGAACCTGCTCAGGGCGTCGAAGCCGGTGTTCCTCGAGCACGAGTACACCGATCGCGGCAAATGGATGGATGGCTGGGAGACGCGCAGGCGACGGACTCCCGGGTTCGACTGGTGCCTCGTCCGGCTGGGTCTCCCCGGGATCCTCCGCGGGGTCGTCGTCGATACGGCGTTCTTCCGGGGCAATTACCCGGAGCACTGCTCGATCGAGGCGTGCGCGGCGCGGCCCGACGCGCGGGTCGACGAGCTGCTCGATCCGCGGACGCACTGGGTCGAGGTCCTGCCGCGCTCGCCGCTCGCGGGCGACGCGCAGAACGCGTTCGCGGTGAGCTGCTCGTCGCGGTTCACGCACCTTCGCCTGAACATCTATCCGGACGGCGGGGTGGCGCGGCTCCGCGTGTACGGCGACGCCGTCCCCGACTGGCGGCGGCTCGATCGTCCGGGCGCGGAGATCGACCTCGCGGCCGCGGAGAACGGGGCGAGCGTGCTGTCGTGCAGCGACATGTTCTTCGGGGTTCGCCACAGCCTGATCATGCCCGGCCGGGCGGCGAACATGGGAGAAGGCTGGGAGACGCGCCGCCGGCGCGGGCCCGGGTACGACTGGGCGCTCGTGGCGCTCGCGGCGCAGGGGGAGATCGGCCGGATCGAGGTCGACACGAACCATTTCAAGGGCAACTACCCCGACAGCTGCATGATCGAGGGGATCGACGCGGCGGGGCGCGCGGCGGAGGAGCTCGCCGAGGCGAGCGCGTGGCGGGAGATCGTGCCGCGGACGAAGCTCCAGGCGCACACGCGTCACCTCTTCGAGGAAGAGCTCCGCGCGGCGGGGCCGTTCACGCACGTCCGCCTGAACATCTATCCGGACGGCGGCGTGAGCCGGCTCCGCATCCTCGGGAGGGCGACCCGGAGCGGGGCGGCGGCGCAGCGGCTCCGCTGGCTCAACGCGCTCACGGAGCCGGAGGCGGCGGCGGAGCTCCGCGCGGCGTGCGGGTCGTCCGCGTGGTCCTCGCAGATGGCGGCGGCGCGGCCGTTCCGCGACGAGGAGCACCTCCTGGCGGCCGCGGCGCAGGGGTTCGCGCGGCTCGGAGCGGAGGACTGGCTGGAGGCGTTCCGCGCGCACCCGCGCATCGGGGAGACCAGAGCGCAGGCGGAGGCGGCGGAGACGAGCGCGACGGCGAGGCGCTTCTCGAGCCAGGAGCAGGCGGGGATGAGCGCGGCGGCGCACGAGACGCGGGAGGAGATGGCGCGGTACAACCGCCTTTACGACGAGAAGTTCGGGTTCATCTACATCGTGTGCGCCACGGGCAAGAGCGCGGACGAGATGCTCACGATGCTGCGGGAGCGGATCGAGCACACGCCGGAGGAGGAGCTGGGCATCGCCGCGGAGGAGCAGCGGAAGATCACGGAGATCCGGCTGAAGAAGCTTCTCTGGGGGGGTTAGCGGGCCGGGGGAAGGGTGCCTATCCCTTTCAATCGATCACCGGGAGAGCTGGCCTCGCAAGGCGCCTTCGGGGAAATCCGCGGTGCGGACGGCGACATAATACCTCGCCGGATCGGCGAGCAACGCCCTGAGGTCGTCGCGAGGCGCGGGCACACAGCCGCTGGAGCTGCCGCCCGTCGGGGGCATCAGCGTGATGACGCCCCGGCCCGCGCGGCCGACAGGGCCCTCGTGAACGCGCGCCGCGATCGCGGGGGAGATGCCGGCCACCGCCAGGTCGAAGCAGACCTCGCCGCGGGCGAGATCGAGGGTGAGGCGGGCCGTCCCGCTCCCGTCCAGATCGCCGGGACCGGGCACTTCGTCACGCCCGCTCAGCGCCGCCGTGATCGGGCGGACCGGGCGTTCGGGCAACGCCGCGACGGCAAGCGTCGTCGCGAGGAGGACGGCGCCCAGAGCGGACATCGTGAGATGCTGCATGTCTCCCTCCTGCACATCGCGGGGATGCACAACGCGAGAGCGCCACGAGAGCAAAGACGACGCCGACCGCCGCGCCGCCAGGCCCCCGCGCGACAGCCGATGACGCGCGGCGGCGCACCGACGAGACGCGCCGGATGGAAGGCGCCGAGAACGCCGCGCGCGCGACGTATGGAGCAGAGTCGCCGCTTTTGCCGAGATTGAACCCGGATCAGCAGGAGCGTAAAGTAGCCCCCCGCTCATGATCTCGACACGAAAGCCGTCCCGCGCCGCGACGTCCCGGCGCGTCGAGGGCAAGCCGCCGCGGCAGCGGCTCGACCTCGACGCGCGCCGCGCGCAGCTGCTCGCGCTGGGGCTCGAGCTCTTCGGCCAGCGAGCCTATGACGACGTCGCCATCGATGAGGTGGCGCAGGCCGCGGGGATCTCGAAAGGGCTTCTCTACCATTATTTTCCGACCAAGCGCGAGTTCTACATCGCCGTCCTGCGCGAAGCGGCGCGCGAGCTCGTCGAGCGGTCGCTGGACGTCGACGATGTGCCGGTTCCCGAGCGCCTGCGCACCGGGCTCGACGCCTACCTGGCCTATGTCGAGCGACAGGGGATCTCCTATGCGGCCGTCTTCCGGGGCGGCATCGGCTCGGACGCCGAGGTGCTGGCGATCATCGAGGAGACGCGCAGCCGCTTCCTCGACAAGCTGCTCGCCGAGGCGCCGGTGGCCGAGCGGCCTCCGGCGCTCAGGGTGGCCCTCCGCGGGTGGATCGGGTTCGTGGAGGCGACCAGCCTCGACTGGGTCGAGCGCCACGAGCTCGACCGGACGTCGCTGCGCGATCTGCTCGCCGATCTGCTGCCGGAGGTGGTGAGGCTCGCCATGATGCACGCGGGCGGACAGGGCGCGGTCGCGGCCGGCGCCGCGGCAGAGACACCGGCGTGAGCGCGCCCGGTCCGTCGCGGCCGGCGCAGGGTTGACGACGAGTCCGCCTTCTGCCAGGAGACGGGCGCGCGCGAGGCGCGCAGAGAGCACCGCGGAGGCACCCGATGAGCACAGACAACCCGAGGACTGAAGACAACTTGACCGTACCCAAGCTCATCGCGCTTGCAGCCACGACGCTCGTCGTGGCCTTCTCGGTCATCTACCTCATCTCCCCCTGAACAGCGCCCCCAGGGCGGCCGCAGGAAGCGCGGCCAGCGCTACAGCGGCCTTGCGCACCGGACGCCGAGCGCGTCGGTGACATCGGTCGGGTCCCACGGTCTCCGGAAGACCGTGGAGATCTCCTCCTCGTTGGGCTGCCACCAGCTACCGCCGCGGATCACCCGCGCCGAGCCCCCCTCGACGTTCGCACAATCGACGCAGGGGTCGAGGTATGGCCCCTCGACATCCAGGGTCCACTCCCACAGGTTTCCCGCGAGATCGGCTTGCCCCCACAGGCCATCACCTCGCGGCGATCTCGAGCCGACAACCGCGCTGCCCGCCGTGTCGTACACGGCATACGTCGAGTTCGGAAATGCGTTGCCCCAGGGGTACCTCCGCTGCTCGCTCCCTCCGGCCGACGCGTGGTTCCACTCCGCCTCTGTCGGGAGCCGCCCGCCGTCCCAGGCGCAGAAGGCGAACGCAACGAACCAGCTCACGCAGCTGATCGGCCTGGCCTCGTTCTCACCCACGTCGTCGGTCCACGAGTGCAATCCCGGATTGCACTTCAAGCCCTCCCTCAGCTCGGCCTGGCCCTCCGGCAACCGGGAGTCCCACGCGTCGTCCCAGCCGCTTCGCGGGATCCGCGGGTGAGCTCCCGCGCCGGCGCCAGGCCGGCTCCCGGGGTACGCCTCGACGAAGCCGCGGAACCGTCCGACCGTGACCTCGTATCGATCCAGCCGAAGCTCGCTCACCTCCGCGGGGTGCGCGCCTTGGTTGCTCCGGTTGTAGGTGCCGCCCGGAACGCGCGGGCTCGCGCAGCAGGGCTGGTCCCGCTCCGGACCGCAGGCCTCGCCTGCTCCAGGCCCGCCCTCGCGGCAGCTCGGCGGCACGACGCACGAGCCCGCGGCGCCCGCGCCGCACCACCCCGAGCAGCCGACCTGCCGCCAGCGCCCGTCGCTGCCGCACACCTCCACGAGCTCGCCGGCGCACCGCGTCTCCTCGGGAGAGCACGCGACGGAGATCCCCCCGCCACCGCCGATCCCGTCACCACCAGCCTCGCCGCCGCCAGCCCCGCCGCCGCCAGCCTCGCCGCCGCCAGCCTCGCCGCCACCGCCTCCCGCGGCCGCCGGCCCACCTGCTGCGCCGCCAGCGCCGCCAGCCCCCGCAGCACCGCCCACGTCGACGAAGTCCCGCACCGTCGTCGAGCACCCCGACCAGAGCGCGGCCGTCGCGACCGCCAGCAAGCCAGCAGCGCGCCGGTAACCCCGAGCTTCACCCGACGGACTTCGTAGAGCGCTCACCATTCCCCCTCCCGATCGCCCACCACGGGGCACCGACACATCGTATCATGTGCCCATCCCCCTGCGTCTCGCCCGGGCCGTCGCCGCGGCGAACCCATCCCGCGAGCCCGCCAGCGACGATCGCGTCACGCCCCCGAGCGCGCAAGCCGGGTGCCGCGCGCTCAGCTGCCCCGGTACGTCGTGTAGCCGTGAGGGCTGAGCAGCAGCGGGACATGGTGGTGCTGCGCCGGGTCCCGGATCTCGAAGAGGATCGAGACGGTGGGGTAGAAGCTCTCGGAGCCGAGCGCCGCGAAGTAGGCGCCGGTGTGGAAGGTGAGCCGGTACGTGCCCTGGATCGGCCGCTCGCCCTGGGGGAGCAAGCCTCTCTGCCGGCCGTCGTCGTCGGTCGTGCCCCGGCCGATCTCCCGGTAACCGCCGCCGTCGCCGACCTCCAGCACCACCAGCACGCCGCTCGCCGGGCGGCCCCGCGACGTGTCCAGCACGTGCGTCGTGATCGCGCTCATCGGTCCTCCCCGCTGCTCAGGCATCCCCGCGACGCCGTCCTCTCCGGTCGCTCATATCACGCGCTCCGGCGCGCCACGATGGCCTGGAAGGAGCGGTCCCTGAGCTCGTCCGGCGCGAGGCCGGTCCGCTCCGCCGCCTCGGCCTCGGTCATCGCGCCCGCGCTGACCGCGCGCAGGAAGAAGTTCAGGAGCCCCTGCCCCGTCGCGGCGTCGTCGAACACCGTCCCGGCGACGGTCGCCCGGGCGGCCCGCTCGATGAAGCTCCGCAGCCGCTCGGCGGTCGCGTCGACGCCCTCCAGGAAGAAGGCATAGACCGCGGCGTAGCGCGCCGGAAGCTCCGCGGGGTGGAGGTCCCATCCCTGGTAGTAGCCGCCCTCGAGCGCGCGCCGGACATGCCCGTACTTGAGCCGCCATGCGCCCACCACCGCGCGGCGGTTGTCGTCCATCTGCTGCGGTGTGAGCGGCGCGCCGCCGGGCCGCGCGCGGTGCGGGGCGACGGGCAGGATGTTGCTCGCGCCGTCGGACAGCCAGAGTCCCGAGCCGGCCAGCGCGACCTGCATCACGTGTCGCGCGAAGTCGCACGCCGGATGGGCGAGGTGCTGGTGAGCCGCCGTGATGTCGCAGCTCGCCGTGTAATCGTAAGCACCGAAGTGCGCCGCGACGCACCGGCCGCGGGCCGCCTCGACCAGGCCGGGCAAGGCGATCTCGCCGCGGGGGCCGAAGAGCGAGGCGGTGGTCTCGACCATCAGCTCGATCCGGATCGCGCCGCCGGGCAGCCCGAGGGCGCGCTCGAGCGCGTCGAGGGCGTCGGCCAGCGCGGAGACCTGCTCGGGCGCGACGACCTTCGGCAGCGTCACGGCGAAGGCGGGCGGGAGCGCGCCGCCCGACGCGGCGACCAGCGTGGTGAGGAAGATGTCGAGCGTGCGGAGGCTCCGCTCGGCGCACGCCTCACCCAGCGACTTGACCCGGATCCCGAGGAACGGCGGCAGGCCGCCCGCAGCCATGCCGAGCGCGACCTCGCGCGCCGCCGCCGCGGCGTGCGCGTCCTCCTCGTGGCCGGGGCGCACGCCGTACCCGTCCTCGAAATCGATGCGCAGGTCCTCCACGGGCTCGCGGCCGAGCTTGTCGAGCACGCGCGCGTGCACCGCACGCGCGAGCCGCGCCGGCGCGGAGGCGCGGCCCGCCGGGGCCTCGCCGGCGTCGAGCGCGGCCGCGAGGGCGGCGGCCTCGGCGCGCCCCTCGGGGAGCTCGTCCGCCCCCGGCAGGCCGAGCGCGCGCGCGAAGGCGGCGAAGTCGGGCGCGTGCTCCGCGAGGGCGGCGAGCGCCACCGCCCCGAGCTTCCGGGCCGTGTCGGCCTTGAACAGGTGGGCGCCGCCGTAGACGGTGTGGACCGGCTGGCGCGCGGCCGCCGCGCCGCGCGCGCCGGCGCGGTCGAACGCAGGATGACCGCTGCGGAGGCGCGATAGCGCGCCGCGCAGCGCTTCAGGGGAGAGGCTTGTCCGGAACATGGTGTGCCTTCGGCAGGTCGGGCGACCACGAGATGCCGCCTGACTCGGCACGTCAAGTAGCGCTCGCGCTGCCCGCGAGGCGGCGGCATGCTGCGACCCGCGCCACCCGAGCGAGCGCGACGAGCGCCCGGGCGGCGGCGCGGCAGGCGGCCCCGGCGCCGCCGTTGCGTGCGCAGCGCCCGGGGTGTATCCGTCATTGGAGGACTTCAATCGATGATGAGACGCCGAGACTTTCTTCGCGCCACCCTGGTGACCGCTGGCTCGGTGGTCGTGCCGACTGCCTGCTCCGAGGAAGACGGGTTGCCCGGCGCCTGCGACGTGAACGAGGACGACTCGTTCTTCCCCCAGTCGGTGGCCTCCGGAGACCCGAGGCCCGACAGCGTGGTGCTGTGGACCCGGGTCGTCGACGGCGGCCACAAGACGGATCTCGCCGTGGCGCTCGTCGTCGCGCTCGACGAGGCGTTCACCCAGCTCGTCGAGCTCAAGCCGAGCTCCAGCAACGTGGCCGTCGCCGGGTCGGGCAGCACGCGGGCCTCCGTGACGGCCCGGGCGGAGTTCGATTACTGCGTCAAGGTCAAGGTGAGCGGCCTGAGCCCCGGGACCACCTATTACTACCGGTTCTACTACACGACGGGAGAGGGCTGCTTCAGCTCGCGCATCGGGCGGACGCGGACAGCGCCGGCGCCCGACGCGGACGTGCCGGTGCGCTTCGCCTTCGTGTCGTGTCAGGACTACGTCGGTCGCTACTACAACGCCCATGCAGCGCTCGCGAATCAGCAGATCGATTTCGTCGTCCACCTCGGGGACTATGTCTACGAGACGACCGGCGACCCGAGCTTCCAGACGCCCTCCGAGCAGCGCAAGATCGCCCTCTCCGACGTGAACGGCGCCATCGCGCTGGCGCCGGAGGAGGGCGTCGAGTACCACGCCGCAAGATCGCTGAACAACTACCGGGAGCTCTACAAGACGTACCGGAGCGACCGGGCGCTGCAGCGGTTGCACGAGCGCTTTCCCATGATCGCCGTCTGGGACGATCACGAGTTCTCCGACGACTGCCACGGCGCGACTGCCACCTATTTCAACGGCCGAGAGCCGGAGACCGACGAGGACCGGCGCAAGGCGGCGAATCAGGCCTGGTTCGAGTACATGCCCGTCGATTACCCGGCAGGCGACGACTTCCGCTACAGCAAGGCGGCCAAGTACCCGGATGACATCACGATTTACCGGGACTTCACCTTCGGGAAGCACGTCCACCTCGTGATGACGGATCTCCGCTCTTACCGGGCGGATCACCTGATCCCGGAGGACGCCTTCCCGGGAAAGGTCGTCGTGAACCAGGCGTGGCTCGTGGAGCAGTTCGGAACCCCGCCCCCGTACGCGAGCCCCTACGAGGACATCGACACCTTGGAGGAAGGCCGCCTGAGGGACCTGCTCGTGGAGATCGCGCCCACGTTCGGCTTCG
Organism: Sorangium sp. So ce406; assembly: GCF_051474675.1. Lineage (NCBI taxonomy): Bacteria > Pseudomonadati > Myxococcota > Polyangiales > Polyangiaceae > Sorangium > Sorangium sp. So ce406. Next base: position 8,444,028 of record NZ_CP150340.1, read on the forward strand.
ATCCGAGCTTCGGGTACGCGCAGAACGAGCGGCCCCGCCTCATCAGCGCCAACTTCATCAACGCGGTCGTGGCGAAACTGAACGAGCAGCGGGAAGAGCCGTTGGATCCCATCGATGAGCGGCTGCTCCCCTACATGGATCGCGGCATCTCCTACGCCGACGTCGGGAAGACCGACTATTTCAGCGCGTTCGGGTCGCGTCACCTCGTGGTCAAGGACGCCTTCGACGCGGCGTCGCTGTTCACCGGGGACACCCCCGTCATGGGTGAAGCGCAGAAGGCGTGGTTCATGAAATCAGTCAAGGAGTCGAAGAGCACATGGACGGTGTGGGGGAACGAGCACTGCCTCTCCCAGCTCGCCATCGACCTCACGATGTCCGCCACGGAGCCGCTCAATCGGCGCTTTTACCTGAGCTGCGACGGCTGGGACGGCTTTCGCGCCGAGCGGAACGAGATCATCGCGGCGCTCGCCGAGCGCGGCAACGCGGTGGCGATCACGGGCGATCTCCGCGCCTTCCTCGCGGGGACGCCGGCCGTGGACACCGCCCCCACGACGAAGATCGTGGAGTTCGTCGGCGCCGCGGTCTCGTCGTCCACGCTCCGCTCGACGCTGCAGAAGCAGGTGGCGAGCCACCCGCTGCTGAAGGATGTCCCGAGCGCGGGGAACATCGCGAGCAACATCGAGAAGCTCCTCGTCGAGAGCGAGACGAAGATCAATCCGCACCTCGCCTTCTGCAAGGCCGACAGCAACGGGTTCTGCATCGCCGAGGCGAACGCCGACGAGTTCGTGGTGACCATGTACCTGCTCCCCGAGAGCGCGCTCGCGGCGCCCCTGTACGAGGAGGCGGACACCGGCGCGCTCGAAGAGCAGATCACGTTCGCTCGGTTCAAGACGATCAAGACGGCCGCCGGGGAGCCGTCGGAGCTCTACTGGGAGGACGGGGGCACCTGGAAGAAGTGGAACCCGGACGCGGTGGGCTGGGACGAGTAGCCCGGCCCCGCGCCGGCCGGGCCCGCCCCTGGTCGGGAGGGAGCCGGGGGACGCGGAGCTAGCGGGCCAGCATCACCACGGTGCCGTCGCGGCAGGCGATCGCCATGCGCTCCTCGCCGGCCGGGACGACGGCGACGGGCGTCGAGCAGAGGCGCTCGGCGGCGATCGAGACGTTGCCGTCCGCCTCGACGACGCCCGCGCGGCCGCCCGCCCGCGCGAAGCCGACGCGACCGGCGCGATCGATCACGACCGGCGGGCTCGGCTTCGCGTCCATCGGGCCGAGGAGGCCGGAGAGGCCGGCGTCGGCGGGCGAGGCGGCCGGCGCTCGATCGAGGGCGACGCGGAGCGCCTCGTCGCCGGCTGCGTCGACGCCGAGGAGCAGGCCCGCGGCCGAGAGGACCACCGCGACGCCCCCGGCGCCGATCGCGGGCGGCCCGTCGAGCGCGCCGAGTGCGCTGCCGGCGCGGACCCCGGTGGTCCCGGTGGGCAGATCGAGGGCGACAAGGCGGCGGCCGTCGACGACCGCGAGCAGCGTGCGGGCGTCGGCCAGCGCGGCGCCGCGGCGAGGCAGGCCGCCGAAGGAGCCGAGCCGGCGCGGCGCGCTGGGAGGACGCCAGGTCAGCACCGCGCCCGACTCTGTGGTCACGAGCGTGCCGTCCGGCCCCGCGAGCAGGGCCCCGGTCGCGCGCTCGGGGAGCTCGGCGCGGGCGCGCACGCTGCCGTCCGCGGTGAGCTCGACGAGGGAGCGCCCCGCGGCCACCACGAGCCCGCCGTCGTCGAGCGCGAGCGGCGTCACGTCGGCGTCGCGCCCGCGGAGGCCGAGGGGGACCGCGAAGCGCACGCCGCCCGCGGGCGTGAGCCCGACGGCGAGGCCGGACGACGTGACCAGCGCGAGGGTGCCGTCGCTCGTGAGCACGGCGGGCGCGAGCGGCGCGCTGTCGCCGATGCGCACGCGCCAGCGCTCCCGGCCGTCCGCGCCCAGCTTGACGACCTCGGGGACCGTCAGCGTGAGGAGGAGATTGCCGTCGGCGTCCGCGAGCGGCGCCGCGTCGATGCCGCCGCGGAGCTGCCTTCGCCAGGCCTCCCGCGCGGGGAAGGGCAGCCTCGCCGCGGAGCGGCCGGTGCGGCGCGCGTCGAGCCGCTCGCTGGGGGCGAAGCCGCGGGGCGCGCCGACCACGATGGTGTGCGGCCGGCTCGTGTCGACCGCGTCGGCGAAGGCGAGCGGCGCCGCGGCGGGGAGCAGCGCCGCCGCCGCGGCGAGGCCCGCCCGCCACAGGCGGCGCGGCCGGCGCGCGCTGCGATGGTTCGCGCGGACGGCGCTCACCGGGCGCCCTTCTGGGTGAACTCGACCCACACCTCGGGGATCGCGACGCCGTCCGGCGCCGTGAAGGGGGGCGCGACGGTGCCGTAGGCGGTGAGGACGTCCCCGCGCTGGGCGGGGTTCTCGGCGCCGTGGACGAGCCGGACCTTGCACCCCCCCGGGGCACGCTGCCCGGCGCCCGCGCTCGCGGCGGTCGCGCCGCCCTCCTTGCAGCCGGACGCGGGCGACACCGAGAGCAGGAGCAGCGTCGAGTACCCCTGCCGGCGCGTCTCGAGGACCTCGCCGCTCAGCGCGATCGGCTTGCCGATGAGGTCCGCGCCGCCCGCGGCGAGCGCGGCGTACCCGAGGGGGCTCCTGGCGGCGAACTCCTTTGCGGCCGTGTCGATCCGGTCGACGCGGCGGACCGCGATCTTCGCGATGCGAGGGGCCATGCCCTGCATCTTCGCGCGGACCTCGAACTGGGTCGCGCCCACGGACGAGACGTTCATCACGTGGGCGAAGGTGCCGTCGGGGCGAACCGCGATCGGGTGCGCGCCGGCGAAGAGCTGCGCCCCGCGCGCCGTGCGCCCGGCCAGCACGAAGCTCTCCTTGTCGATGACCACGCTCGGGCCGGGCGCCTCGATGACGAGCGGGGCGATGCCGACCGCCACGCTCACCATGCCCTGCTCGCGCGGGCCGTCGGGCGGCGTGACGGTGTACGGCACCTGCCGGCTCAGCGTCTTCGTCTCGTCCGAGAGCCCCGTGACCGCCTCGGTGACGTCGATCGCCACGATCGCCCGGCCGCTCGTGAGCGCGACCTCCTTGCCGTCGAGGACGACCTGCGTGCCCTTGCTGGCCTCGACCACGACCTGGATCGAGGGGCGCTCGCCTTGCAGCGTGCCGAGGTCGGGGCGGATGCGGTAGGCGACGTGGATCGAGACGCCGACCGTCTCGTCGCGCCCGCTGCCGGGGCGGTCGATGGCGACCTTCATCTGGTTTTCGCCCACGGAGAGCGGGCTCGCGAGCGGGATGTGCGCGACGCGGCCGGCGATTGTCGCGCGGCCCTCGCCGATGGAGACCGCGGTGCCGTCGGGGCAGGTCTCGCAGCGGAGCTCGATCACCTCGCGGCCGCCGGCGTCGGCGCGGGCGCGCGCGGTCACCGGGGGCGCGCTCGGCCAGAGCAGCGCGAAGAGCACCGCGCCGAGCGCGAGCACGCCGCCCGCGGCGACGACGGCGACGGCCCGGCGCGAGGTGCGCGCGCGCTTCCTGGGCGGCGGCGGGAGCGGGCCGAGCCGGTGCTTCAGGTTCAGGCGCTGCGGGTGCATGAGCGCCGGGTTCCGCAGCGCCGGGGCGCGGGCGCGGATCGGCGCGATCGTGGCGCCGAGCTCGGCGGCCGGCTGGTAGCGCGACTCGAGCTCGGGATCGGGGGCGGGGTCGAACGCGGCCGGCGCGCCGGGCGCGAGCGGAGCGATGCCGGGCCGGGCGACGCCGACCAGGGTGCGGGAGGCGGCCGGCGGCGGCGCCGGGGCGCGCGCCGCGGCGAGGCCCGGCGCGAGCGGCACGGTGTGGTCGAGGGGCGGCGCGCCCTGCGCCGCGGCGGCGTCGAAGCGCGCGCCCTGCGCCGCGGCCGCGTCGAGGCGCGCTCCCGGGCCGGCCATGGGCGGGGTCCCGACGACGAGCGTGCCCCCGGCGAGGCGCGGGTCCGGCGGCGCGGGCGCCGGACCGAAGACCGCGGCGGGCATGCCGACGATGGTGCGCGAGGCGGCGCCGGGCGCGCCGGCCATGGGCGGCAGCGCGGCCCCGCCGTGGACCGCGCCGCGCGGGTCGGCCGGGGCGGGCGTCGATTGCCGGAGCAGATCGGGGAGCGCGACGCCGACCATGGTGCGGGCCGCGGGCCTCGGGCCGTGGGGGCCCGATCCGGCCGGCGGCGCGAGCGCGGCGCCGCAGTGGGGGCACGCGACCGAGCCCTCGTGGATGGGTTTCCCGCAGTGCGGGCAGTGCATGGGCGCCATCGTAGCGAGGAACCGCGGCGCGGTCAGGCTCCGGGCGCCGCGTTCCGCGCGGCGGGGCCGGCCCAGCCGCTGGAAACCGCGGCAGGCGCGCGGGAGAGCGCGCCCCGCGGCCCTCGGGCCGGGGCCGCCGGGGCGCCGCGCAACAGTTGGCCCGGGCGCGGCGGGTACGCTAACGCGGACGTATGCTCGCGAAGCGCATCATCCCGTGCCTCGACGTCAAGGACGGCCGCGTCGTGAAGGGCGTCCGCTTTGTGGGGCTGCGGGACGCCGGCGATCCCGTGGAGGCCGCCCGCCGTTACGACGCCGAGGGCGCGGACGAGATCACGTTCCTCGACATCACCGCGTCGCACGAGAAGCGCGGCATCATCCTCGACGTCGTGGCGCGCACGGCGGACGTGCTGTTCACGCCGCTGACGGTCGGCGGCGGCGTCAAGTCCGAGCAGGACATCGAGGCGCTCCTCCACGCGGGGGCCGACAAGGTGGCGATCAACACGGCCGCGGTCAACGATCCCGACCTCGTGCGGCGCGCCGCGGACCGGTGGGGCACGCAGGCGATCGTGGTGGCGATCGACGCGCGCCGCGTCGCGGATCCCTCGCGCGTGGCCTGGACGGTGGTGACCCACGGCGGCCGGCGCGACACCGGGCGCGACGCGGTCGCGTGGGCGGAGGAGATCGCGCGCGCCGGCGCCGGGGAGCTGCTCGTCACGAGCATGGACCGCGACGGCACGCGGGACGGGTACGACCTCCTGCTGACCTCCGCCATCGCGCGGGCGGTGCCGGTCCCGGTGATCGCGTCGGGCGGCGTCGGGACGCTGGATCACCTGCGCGCCGGCCTCGTCGAGGGCGGCGCCGACGCCGCGCTCGCCGCGTCGATCTTCCACGACGCCGAGTACACGATCGGCGAGGCGAAGGCGTATCTCGAGGCGGCGGGCGTGCCGGTCAGGCCGGCGCGCGCGGGCGGGTCGGGCGCCGCGGCGGCGCGGGGGCGCTCGTGAGCGCCTGCGTCACGCTGGACGAGGTCCTCGCGGCGGCGCACGCGCGGTGCGCCTCGCTGGTGCCGGAGACGTCGGGCTATCTCGCGCTGGCGGTGAGCGACGCGACGTCGCGGCTGCCGCTGCGGCTCGACGATCGCGCGGTGCTGCTCACGACCGAGGGCACGGTCACCGTGCGCACGCGCGGCGAGCCGGTGGCGCCCGCCGAGGCGGCGCGGCTCCTGCGCGACCTGCTCGCGCGGCTGCTCGCCGCGTCCGTCGGGAGCATGCCGAACCTCGCGACGACGGCGCGCCCGCGCCCCGCGTCGGAGCAGGACCCGGACGCTGTCGCGCGGGAGCTCGAGGCCGCGCTGATCCCGGTGAACCGCAACGCGGCCCGGCGCGCGCTGGCGCGGCTCGCCCGCGAGACGCTGCGCGCCAAGGAGGCCGGCCGGCTGAAGCGCGCGCGCCCGGCGGCGCAGGCGAGGCCGGCGGCGCTGGAGGCGAGCGAGGAGGCGGCGCCGGCCGCGAGCGCGGCGCGCGCGCCGACGCCCGGAGCTCATGACGAGGTCGCGACGCGCGGCGCGGTGGTCGGCCTGCGGGCCGACGAGGCCGCGACGCGCGGTCGGGAGGCGAGCGCGGCGCGCGCCGCGGTCGCCGGCGCGCCGCTCGCGCCCGCCGTCGTGGAGCTGACGCTCAGCCCTGAGCCGGTCGCGCCTGCCGTCGTGGAGCTGACCCTCAGTCCCGGGCTTGTCGCGATCGCGACCGCCGGGCAGACGGACCCGGCTCAGGCGATCGCGGGCGACATCGCCGAGGCCGCTGCCGCAGCCGAGGCCAGCGGACTGCCTTCCGAGATCGCGCCGGCGTCCGAGCACGCCACGCACATCGACGCGCAGGTCGAGGTGATTCCCGAGCCGACGCCCACCGTCGTGCAGGCGGTGGTCGAGATCGACATGGCGGGGGCGCCGGCGGAGATCCCGGCGATCCCGGAGCTCATCGAGCCTGCGCGCGTGATCGCGCCCGTGGCGCCGATCGCCCTCGTGGCGACGCCCGCGCCGGCGGTGGCGGCCGTCGCTCCTGCCGAGGAGCGCGCCGCGGCGGCGTCGTCGCCGCTCGCGCGCGACGCTGCGTCGTGCGTCCAGGCGCTGACGAGCCCCGAGGGGATCGAGGTGTTCCTCGTCGAGCTCTCCCCGGAGCCCGCCGGCGTCGTGCCGCCTTCCCAGGAGCCGACGCCGACCCAGTCGATCCTCGTCGAGTTCTCCCCGGAGCCCGCCGGCGTCGCGCCGCTCTCGCAGGAGCCCACGCCGACTGTGGCCACCGCCGTCTGGGCCGAGATGATGGTGCCCGAGGACGCCGCGGTCGCCAGCGGCGCCGACGCTCCCGGCGCAGCCGCCGACGCCCCCGTCGACGTCGCCGATGCGGCTGCCGACGTCGCCGATGCAGCCGACGCCCCCGTCGACGTCGCCGATGCAGCCGACGCCCCCGTCGACGTCACCGATGCGGCTGCCGGCGTCGCCGATGCGGCTGTCGGCGTCGCCGATGCGGCTGTCGGCGTCGCCGATGCAGCCGACTCTCCCGTCGACGTCGCCGATGCTTTCGACGCAGCCGTCGGCGCCCCCGTCGACGTCGCCCATGCAGCCGACGCTCCCGCCGTCGTCGCCGATGTCCCGGCCGACGCCGTCGAGACCGCGCGCGCCCCCGCCATCCATGTCCTGCTCGAGGCAGCGTCGGCGCTCCAGGTCACCCCGGCCTACGGCGGCTGGCCCCTCGTCCAGCGGAGCGACGTCGCCGCCGCGTCCGCCCATCCGCGAGCGAGCGTCGCGCCGTTCGAGGAGACGCCGGCCGCGCGGCACACGCTGCCCTGGCCGATCCCAGCGTACCGCGCCGACGACGCTCCGGGCGCGCCCGCCCCCGCGGCCCTGACGGCGCCGCCGCCGACCTCCGAGGCCCCGGCGTCCGCGCGCGCCGACGCGCCGCCCACGGACGCCGCGCCGGTCGAGGAGCCGTGCCCCGCGGGCCTCGACCCCATCGACGCGATCGTGTGGAGCGCCTCGCGCCGATCCCGGAGCGCGCGCCCGCCGGCGGACGGCGCTGGCCCGTCCCGGGTCGACGAGCTCGTCGCGCGCTTCGTCGCGCAGTCGGAGCACAGCGCGCAGCGCCGCGCCGCGCGCAGCATGAAGGCGCTCGCTGGCCTCGACCCCACCCTCACGCCACCTCCGGTCACCGCGATCTCCGCGCTGGCGGCGCTCAAGCAGCGCTCGCCGCTCGCCGCTGCGAGGCCTCCCGTCCCGCCCGAGAGTGCCGCGCCCGGCGCGCTCGACGAGCGCAGCAGGCCGCCTGCGCCCGTCGTGGCCCCGCGCCGGAGGGGTCTGTCCTTGTGGCTCGCGCTCGTCGCGCTCGCCCTGCTCTGCGCCGTGCTCGTCGGGACGCTGCGGCCGGAGCTCTTCGCCTCGCTGGCGGAGCCGCTCGCGCGCGGAGCGCTCCACGCCGTGCCGCGCGCGGAGGCGAGGACGCCGCCCCCTCACGATTGACGTTGCCCCGGGGGAACGACGAAACTCGTCGCCATGCAAGAGATGAACATGGCGATCGTGAAGTCGCTCGTGAGCGTGGCGTGGGCGGACGGCGAGTTCCACGACGCCGAGCGCGAGATGGTGGAGGGGCTGATCGCGGCGTTCGAGGCGAGCGAGGAGCAGGCGAAGGAGATCCGCGCCTACGCCGCCGACAAGAAGACCCTCGAGGACGTGCCCCTCGCCGAGCTCGGCGGCGACGACCGCCGCGCGCTGCTCCAGCACGCCGTGCTGCTCACCTTCGTCGACGGCGAGCAGCACGACGCGGAGAAGCAGTACATCGCCGCGCTCTGCAAGAGGCTCGAGCTGCCCGAGCACGAGTCCGAGCAGCTCATCCAGGCGGCCGAGGCGCGCGCCCGGCGCCTCCTCACCTTGCTCTGACCCGGCGGGATCGAGGCCCGCACGCCGCCGGCCTCACCGCCGCCGGCGCTCCTGCGGCGCGGTCGTTCATAGATCGCGCAGCCCCCTGCCGAGCGACTTGCCGATGCCCGAGGGCCACCGGGCGTAGGTCTGGATGACCACCGCGTTGCGCTCGCGAACGCGCGCGCCGATGCGCCGGAGCACCGAGCCGAGCCCGGGCGCGCAGAACCAGCCCCAGTAGAAGAAATTCACGCCGTGGGGCGCACGGGCGATCGCCGCTCAGCGCAGACCACACGAAGGCGACGCCGAGATCCGTTCCAGCAGGATCCCTGCGGGAACGGACCTCGAGTGGGCGGGTGTAGCGGAATGTCTTGACAGGACGGTCACCATGGCAGAAAACAGCCCCCTCCGTAAACGACTTTCATTATCAACTTCATGAGGGAGCCGTCGATCATGTCTGCGAAGAGAACCTGGCTGTCCGCACCGCGGACGGCGCTCGCCACGTTCGGAATCTCCTGGTGCGTGCTGCTCGGCGGAGTGGCCGCATGCGGTGACGACACGAACGACACGACGGGCGCCGGTGGCGCCGGGGGAGCAGCCGGCGCGACCTCGACGAGCAGCAGCGCGGGCACCGGCGGCGAGGGCGGCACTGGCGGTGGAGGCGGCGTTGGCGGTGGCGACGGCGGCGCTGGCGCCGGTACGGGCGGCGCTGGCGGCGGCACCGGCGGCGCAGGCGGCGCAGGCGGTGAAGGCGGCGCTGGCAGCGGCACCGGCGGCGCGGGCACCGGCGGCGCAGGCGGCGCAGGCGGCGGGGGCACCGGTGAGGAGCCCTGGTCGAACGGCTTCGCCGGCGTCGTGGCGCTCGATGAGGCCGCTGACGACCGCTTCTGGGCCGTGGCGTTCGACGCCGAGTCCAGGGCCTACGCCGCAGGGCACGTGGCCGTCGAGGGCGACACCCACATGACGGTGGCGCGCTTCAAGACCGACGGCTCGATCGACACGACCTTCGGCACGAACGGGATCGCGAAGGTCAACGTGGTCGCGGGCAGGACCGCAGAGACCGCGCGCGGCGTCGTCGTGCAGTCCGACGGCAAGGTCGTGCTCGCGGGCAACGTCGAGCACGACCCGAGCGCCACGCCGCCCGACGCGGACATCGCGGTCGTCCGGTTCAACGCCGACGGCACGCTCGACACGACCTTCGGCACCGACGGCGTCGCCGTCGTCGATCTCGGCGCCGGCGAGGGCAACACGGGCGACCTGCTCTGGGGCGTCGACCGCGACGCCGACGACGGCCTGATCCTGTTCGCCAGCAAGAAGGCGGCGGACCGCGCCGACCGCGACCGCGCGATCGTGCGGCTCACCGCGGACGGCGATCTCGACACCACCTTCGCGACCGAGGGCGTCCACACGCTCGACGTCGACGGGCTGAACCTGGGCGACAACCCGCGCAACGGCTTCGTGCAGGCCGACGGCAAGATCTTCTCCTCCGGCTACACGAACGTCGCGGGCAGGAACCAGATCGTGCTGCTGCGGCTGAACGCCGACGGGACCCCCGACACGACCTTCTCCTCCGACGGCGTCGTGAGGCTCTCGCCGTTCCCGGTCGGCATGGCCGAGGCCTACGGCGCGGCCCGCCAGTCCGACGGGAAGTACGTGACCACCGGCTACGGGCGCGCCGAGGAGAGCGGCGCCGTGGACCTCGTGTCCTTCCGCGTCACGGCCACGGGCGGGTTCGACGCCTCCTGGGGCGTGGGCGGCGGCATCGTGCTCGACGTGGCGGGCGACAACGACCGCGGGCGCAACCTCCTCGCCCTGCCCGACGATCGCGTCGTGATGGTCGGCAGCGCCGCCCCGGCGACCGGGAACGTCGACGCGTTGATCGCCGTGTACGATCGGAACGGCGCCCCGGACACGCGCTTCGATCCGAGCGGACACCGGCTCTACAGCTTCGAGCGCTCCGACGACTCGCTCTACGGCGTCGCGGTGTCGCCGGACGGCGCCTGGCTCGCGGCCGTCGGGTACCGGTCCGACGGCGACGGGCCCGAGGACGACGACGCGACGCTGGTCCTGCTGCCCGTGCCTGCCTCGCGGGACTGACGCGACCGATCCATGAGCACCGTGAGGCCGAGAATGAACCGCGCCTGGAACGAGCGGGGGGCCCGCCGCCTCCCGACGGCGCTCGTGCTGTCGCTCCTCGGCCTCACCACGGCCGTCGCGTGCCGCAAGCCGCCCCCGGACGAGCTGGTCTACACGGGCCGGGGCCCCGGCGGCGCGCAGCCGCCGGGCAGCGGCGGGCTGCCGCCGGACACCGGCGGGCCGCAGCCGTCGGGCAGCAGCGGCGGCGGCGGCGCGCCGCCCGCGACCTCGACCGGCAGCGGCGCCACGGGCGACGCGACGGTCGCGTCGACGACCGCGGCGACCACCGGCGCGGGGGGCGGCGAGCCGGTCGGCGGCGACGTGTGCGCCCCGGTCCCCGTCGACGGGGGCCCCTTCAGCAAGGCAAAGCTGCTCACGGCGGCCGCCGACTGCGCGCTGAACCGCGCTTGCGAGTTCGAGGCGCAGGCGCGCGCGCTGAACGACCGCGCGTCGGCCCTCGCCCGCGACCCGGGCGAGCCGAACGCCGCCGCCGCGCGCGGCGCCTGGCTCGCGGCCATGCGGGTGTGGCAAGAGGCGGAGGTCTTCCGCTTCGGCCCCGCGGCGAGCTCCACGCAGCCCGGCGGGCAGGACCTCCGGGATCAGATCTACGCCTGGCCGCTCGTCAGCCGGTGCAAGATCGAGGAGCAGATCGTGAGCCGGGCGTACGCGCAGCCGAGCTTCTCCTCGTCGCTCATCAACGCCCGCGGCCTCGCGGCGTTCGAGTACCTGGTCTTCTACGGCGGCGCCGACAACGCGTGCTCGCAGTTCTCGCCCATCAACGCGAGCGGCACCTGGGCGGCGCTCGGCGCCGGCGATCTCGCGCGGCGCAAGGCCGACTACGCCGCCGCGGCGGCCGCAGACGTGCTCGCCCGCGCGGGCGCGCTCGCGCGCGCCTGGGCGCCCGAGGCGGGGAGCTTCCGGGAGAAGCTCACCCAGGCCGGCCGCGGGAGCCCCGTCTACCCGACCGAGCAGGACGCGCTCAACGCGGTGAGCGACGCGATGTTCTACATCGAGAAGGAGCTCAAGGACTGGAAGCTCGGCCGGCCGCTCGGCTTCACCGAGGACTGCGCCACGCCCACCTGCCCGGAAGCGCTGGAGTCGCGCTTCGCTCAGGCCTCGACGGCGCACCTCCGGGCCAACCTGAGCGGCTTCCGGCGGCTGTTCCAGGGCTGCGGCGAGGGCGGCGAGGGCGTCGGGTTCGACGACTGGCTGCGCGAGGTCGGCTCGGCCGATCTCGCCGATCGCATGCTGGCCGCGCTGTCGGGGGCCGAGGTGGCCGTCGACGCGCTCGACGTGCCGATCGAGCAGGCCCTCGCGACCGACAGGGCGAGGGTCGAGGCCGTCTACAACGCCGTGAAGGCCCTGACGGACCTGCTCAAGACGGAGCTCGTCACCACGTTGAACCTCGAGCTGCCCCGGTCGTCGGAAGGTGACAACGACTGAGCTCCCCGGCCGCGCGCGCCCCCGCGGGCTCGCGGCCGCGTGGTCGCGCGCCGCCGCGGCGCTGTCTCGCCCGGTCGACATCGCCTGGCTCGCGGCGTTCCGCGCCCTGTTCGGGCTCACGATGTGCGTGAGCATGGCGCGCTTCATCGCCTACGGCTGGATCGACGAGCTCTTCGTCAAGCCGAGCTTTCACTTCAAGTACTGGGGCCTCGCCTGGGTCGAGCCGCTCCCGCCGGCCGGGATGCACGCGCTGTTCTGGGCGCTCGCGGGGCTCGCCCTGGCGATCGCCCTCGGCTTCGCGTTCCGCGTCGCGGCGCCCCTGTTCGTCGTCGGCTTCACCTACCTCCAGGTCATCGACGTCACGACGTACCTCAACCACTACTACCTCGCGAGCCTGCTCGGCCTCCTGCTCGCGGCGTCGCCCGCGCACCGCGCGTGGTCGATCGACGCGCTGCTCGCGCGGCGCCACGAGCGCGCTGTCCCGGCCGCGTGGCTCTACCTGCTCCGCTTCCAGGTCGGCGTCGTCTACACGTTCGCTGGGCTCGCCAAGGCCCACGCCGACTGGCTCCTGCACGCGCAGCCGCTCCGGATCTGGCTCGGATCGCGCACGGACATGCCCGTCCTCGGCCCGCTCTTCACGCACCCGTGGGCCGCGCCGCTCATGAGCTGGGCCGGGTTCCTGTTCGACACGAGCATCGTCTGGCTGCTCCTCGTCCCGCGGCTCCGCCCGTTCGCCTACGCCGCGGTGATCCTGTTCCACGCCGTCACGCGCGCGCTGTTTCCGATCGGCATGTTCCCGGTGATCATGGTCCTGTCCGCGCTCGTGTTCTTCCCCCCGTCGTGGCCCCGGGATCTCCTCGCCCGGGCGCGCGCGCTCCTCGGCCGCCGCGGCGCCGACGCGCCGCCCGCGCCGGCCCTCGCGCCGGGCGCGCCGTCCTCGCCGCGGCTCGGCGCTGTCGGCCTCGCGATCGGCGCGGCGTACTGCGCGGTCCAGCTCGCGTTGCCGCTCCGCTTCCTCGCCTACGGCGGCGACGTGCGCTGGCACGAGCAGGGGATGCGCTTCTCCTGGCGCGTGATGGTCCGCGAGAAGAACGGCAGCATCACCTTCCTCGTCCGCAACCGGCAGACCGGCCGGACGTGGCACGTGAGCCCGCGCGAGTACCTGACGCGCCTCCAGGAGCGCGAGATGGCGGGCCAGCCCGACCTCATCTTGCAGCTCTCTCGCCACATCCGGGACGACTTCGAGCGCCGCGGCCGCGGGCCGGTCGAGGTGCGCGCCGACGCCCTCGTCTCGCTCAACGGCCGCCGCATCGCGCGCCTCATCGATCCCGGCGTCGATCTCGCCTCGCTGCGCGACGGCATCGGCCCCGCGTCCTACATCCTCCCGGGCCCGAAGGAGCCTCCGCCCCACATCCGGCCGCTCTGACCGGCGCAGCGCCGCGCCGGGCGCCGCGTCAGAACGACGCCTTCACCCCGACCTGGATCCAGCGCGGCGCGTTCGGCCGGGCGCCGAACGGGCGGCGCGACACGATGAACTGCGAGCCGAGGACGTTGCGCGCGTTCGCGTAGAGCACGAGCGGCCCGACGACGCGCACCCTGGCGCTCGCGTCGATCAGGAGCTGCTCGTCGGTCGCGAGCGCCCTCGACATGGGCTCGCCGCCCGCCCTCTCGCGCATGGCCGACACGTAGCTGGCGCCCACGTTGAGGCCGGCGCGCTCGTGCTCGACCCCGACCGAGAGGCTCACCTGGTGCCGCGGGACGTAGGGCATCTCGTCCCCCTTCGCCACCCGGCCGAAGATGGGGTCGTCCGAGGTGAAGCTCGTGAGGAACTCGGTCCGGGTGAGCGTGTACGCCGCGTTGATCGGCAGCTTGAGCTCACCGACCGGGATCTCGTGCTCGGCGTAGGCCTCGAGGCCGTAGATCCGGGCCTCGCCCGCGTCGTACTGGCGGTCGAGGTCCGCGTCGAGGCAGCCGCTCGACAGCGTGCACACGTCCGTGATGTTCGCGTAATCGTTGTAGTAACCGATGACCTCGGCGCGCAGCGGCCCGTCGGCGAAGCGGGCGCCGCCCTCGTAGTTGACGCTGAGCTCGGGCTTGACGTGCGCGTCGCTCCCCGGCGCCGGGGGGCTGAAGCCGCGGTAGACGCCGGCCAGGATCCCGAGCGCCTCGGTGATCGCGTAGTAGGCGCCGACGCCGGGCAGGAGCGCCTGCGCGACCCGCGTCTGCTCGGTGCCGGCCGCGCGATCCACGAACGCGGAGCGCATCAGCTCGACCCGGACGCCGGGGGTCACCGTGAGCGCTCGCCACGTCACCGCGTCGCTCGCGTGGAGCGCGAGCGCCTCGGTCCACGCCTCGTTGAGCTGGGTCACGACGGTCGGTCCGCCGTCCGGCACGAGCGCGCCCCCGAGCACGAGGAACCCGTTCTCGCTGTGACGGCGCTCGACCCGATCGTAGTGCAGGCGCAGGCCGTACTCGACGCGGTGCGAGACAGGCCCCGTGGCGGTGTTCCAGCGGACGCGGGTCTCCACGCCGTGGGCGGCGAAGTCGCGCTCGTTGGGGCCGATGAGCAGCGTCTCCCCCGGCGTCGAGCTGTCGAGCTGCCCGGTCAGCACGGCGTGGTACACCGCGTTCTGCGGCGAGTCGGGGGCGGTGAGCACGTCGAACAGGTTGGCCCCGCGGAAGCCGTTCACCTTGCGCCACACGCGCGAGAAGTCGTTCCGGTACACCGTCGTCGTCACGGACAGGTCGCGGGACGGCTCGATCACGTGGGTCAGGGCGACCGCGGTGCGGTGGTTGCGCATGCGGTCGAGCGCGCTCACGCCGTAGCGACGGAGCGGGCTCTGCTCGAAGTCCTGGTCGGTGATGCCGAGGTACGTCTCGTTGGAGAGCTCCTCCGAGTACGTGAGCTTGAGGCGGAGCTCGTTCTTGATCGGGGCGGTCGGGTCGACGACGTAGCTGCCCTTGAGCATCACCTCGTTGCGGTAGAACCCGGTGTCGGCGCCGCTCGGGAGCTCCTTGAAGCCGTCGCTCCGGAGGTGCACGCCCTCGAGGAGGACGTCCATCTGGCCGTCGCTCGTCCCGACGTGGCCGTGCGCCTTGCCGTAGCCGTACTCGCCGAAGGCGAGGTCGAGCGCGCCCGAGGCGAGCGACGGGGCGGACCGGGTGATGAGATCCACCGTGCCGCCCACGGTCTGCGGGCCGTAGGCGATGGCGCCCGGCCCCTTGATCACCCGCACGCTCGACATGCGCGTGATCAGGGGGAAGTAGTAGGCCGCCGGCGCGGAGTACGGCGCGGGCGAGATGGGGACGCCGTCCTCCATGAGCGTCACCTTCTTGCTGCGATCGGGGTTGACGCCGCGCACGCCGATGTTCGGCCGCAGGCCCAGCCCGTCCTCGCCTCGCACGTACACGCCCGGGACGCTGCCCAGCACGGCGTGCGGGTCGTCGTGCTCGAAGCGCTCGAGCTGGCGCCCCTTGATCACATGGGCAGAGCCCGCGGTCCTCGTCACGCGCGTGCCCGCGACCGTGACCTCCACCGGCGCGTCGGCGCCCGGCGCCGCCTGCTCCGGCGCGGCGGGCTCCTGGCCCGCCCGCGCCTCACCGCCGGGGGCCGCCTGCTCCGGCGCGGCGGCGTCCTGGTCCGCGATCGGCGCCCCGCCCCCCGGGGCCGTCCTCTCCGGCGCGGCGGCGTCCTGGCCCGCGACCGGCGCCTCGCCGCCGGGGGCCGCTTGCTCTGGCGCGGCAGGAGCGTCCCGGCCCTCCGGCGCGGATCCGGCGGCAGGAGGGGCCTCCGGAGCGGCTGGATCCGCAGCGGGCTCCGAGCTCGGTCCGGGAGACTGCGCATGGGCCTGGGCGAGGGTGAGCAGCAGCGCAGGCGCCGCCAGGCCGAGCCGACGCAGGGGGGTACGGAGCAGCATTGAAATGTATTGGATATTACAACAACAGACGATCACCGCGCCGCGCGCTCGGCGGGCTGCGGCATTTCAGGCGGCGACTATCACGTACCTGCCTGATATGAAAGTCAAAATCAATTAGGCGCCGGGCCGTGGAGACGCGTCCACGCTTCCACGCGATGTTGCAGCGCCGTCGCCTTCGCGTCGCCCTTCCAGCGCATCCTCCCGCCGCTCGGGCCATCCCGGAGCGTTCGTCGTCGAGGAGTGCTCATGAACCACGACATCGGCATGATCTGCCCAGCCTGCGGCTGCATCACCATCTTCCAGGCCGGGACCGACACCCCGCGCCAGTGCGCTCGCTGCCACGACGAGGATCTGCCGCCCGCGCTGCCGCCGCGCGAGCGGCCGACGCGACCGGGCGGGCGCGCGCGCCGACCGGTCGCCATGCAGCTCGACTGGATGGAGTGATCAGACCGGCGCGCCGATCTGCCGGAGGAGCTCTCGCACCACGCTGCGCGCGCAGTGCTCCCGGTAGGCCCGCGTCGAGCGCACGTCGTCGATGGGCGAGATGTCCTGCGCCACCGCGGCGTCCACCTCGTCCGGGGTGAGCTCGGCGATCGGGCGCGACAGGCAGAGGGCGCGCACGCTCGGCAGGAGCGCCGTCGTGGGCGCGACCGACGCCATCCCCAGCCCGAGCCGCGCGAGCCGCCCGGACCGCACCTCGGCCACGCCCGCGAGCGCGACCTTCGAGATCGCCTGGGCCCGGCGCGCGCCGACCTTCCGCCAGTACCAGGGCGATCCGGGCGCCGGCAGCGCGATCTCCACGGCGACGATCACCTCGTCGGGCGCGCGCGACGTGCGCTTGTAGCCCGTCTGCAGCGCGCTCATCGGGATGCGCCGCTCCCCCCGGACGCTCTGCACCACGATCGTCGCGTCGTACGCGGCGAGCGCGGCGACGCCGTCCGCCGCGGGCGACGCCGTGGCCAGGTTGCCGCCGAGCGTGCCGCGCGCCTGGATCTGCACCGCGCCGACGTCGCGGCTCATCCGGACGAGCAGCGGCGCCCGCTCGAGGATCACCTCGCTCCGGCGCATCTCGAGGTAGGTCGTCGCGGCGCCCACGCGGAGCGTGTCGCCGGAGAGCGAGACGCCGCGCAGGTCCGCGAGCCGCGACACGTCCACGACGAGCGGCGGCGCGGCCGGCGCGGCGCCCGCCGGGCTCGCGGTGGAAATTTTCAGCGGAGGCCCGAGCTCCCGCTCGACGATCCAGTCGGTGCCGCCGGCCAGGAGCGCGACCGGCGCGCCGAGCGCCGCCTGCTCCGCCACGAGCTCGCACAGCGGGCCGAGCCCGGCGACGCGCCGCATCTCGAACAGGCGGAGATCGGTGATGCTCACGGCGCCGTCCCTCCCCCGCCCCGGCGCAGCGACGCCGCGGCGCGGACGCTCTCGACGATGCGCTGGTAGCCGGTGCAGCGGCACAGGTTGCCCGCGAGCGCCTCGCGCACGTCGCGCTCCGAGGGATCCGGGTTCCGCACGAGCAGGGCCTCGGCGGCGAGGAGCATGCCGGGCGTGCAGATGCCGCACTGCGCGCCGCCCTCCTCGATGAAGCAGCGCTGGAGCGGCGACAGGTGCCCGGCGCCGGCGAGGCCCTCGACCGTGGTCACGCGCCGCCCCTCGCACTGCCCGATCGCGACGAGGCACGCGTTCACGGGATCTCCGTCGATCAGCACCGTGCACGCGCCGCACTCGCCCTCCGCGCACCCCTCCTTCGTGCCCGTGAGCCCGAGCGGCCCCCGGAGCGCGTCGAGCAGCCGCGAGAGCGGCGGCAGGTCGACCTCGCGCGGCGAGCCGTTGACGACGAGCGATACCTTCATGCGCGATCCCCCCTCCCCGCCGCCGGCCGCGGCGCTGCGGCGGCGCGCGCCGCCTCGAACAGGCGCTCCGGCGTGAGCGGCAGCGCGCGCGCGGCGATCCCCGTCGCGTGCTCCACCGCCGCGGCGATCGCGGGCGCGCCGCCGTCCATCGGCATCTCGCCGATGCCCTTGGCCCCGCCGCCCGGCCCGAACGGGAACGGCTCCTCGACCAAGACGACGTGGAACGGCGGCGCGTCGAGCGACGTCGGGATGATGTAGTTGGTCATCCGCGGGTTCCTGATCTTGCCGCCCTGCCAGACGATCTCCTCGGAGAGCGCCCAGCCGATCGCCTGGAGGCTGCCGCCCTCGATCTGCCCCTTGCACATGACCGGGTGGATCGCCTTGCCCACGTCGGTGGCCGACCAGAAGTCGACGACCGTCACCTCGAAGGTGTCGAGGTCGACCTCGACCTCGGCCACGTCGCACGCCCAGCCGAAGCACGGGTACGCGTCTCCCTTGTACGCCTCGTCGTCCCAGCGCACGTAGCCCGGCGGCTCGTACTGCTTGAGCGACGTCACCTGCCCCTCGCGGGCGAGCAGCCGATCGGCCGCCTCCTCGAAGGTCAGCGCCGGCGGCGCCTCCGCCGCGCCGCCCTCCCCGTCGTGCTGCCACGCCGCCCGCGCCGCCTCCTGCTCCTCGCGCACGCGGCCCGCCAGCTCGCGCGCCGCGGCCTCGAGGATCGAGCCGACCACCATCACCGTGCGCGACGCCACGGTGGGCCCCGAGTCGGGCACGGTCGTCGTGCACGGCACCGCGAACTCGACGCGGTCGATCGGCAGCCCCGCCGCGTCCGCGGCGATCTGCCGGAACACCGTCTCGGTGCCCTGGCCGATGTCCGTGGACGCCGTGCGGATGCGGAGCCGGCCGCCGGGCGCGAGATCCAGCGCGACCTTGCCCTTGTAGTAGCGCTCGCCAGACCCGGTGAAGCCCGCGCCGTGCATGAACACGGACAGCCCGACCCCGCGCGCCACGCGCCCGCGCACGGCCGGCCCCGCCGCGCGCTTCTGCCGGTAGCCGCTCGCCTCGATCGCCCTCGCGATGCACTCCTCGCCCGCGACGCTCGCGCGGAGCACCTGCCCGGTCGCGGTCGAGTCGCCGGGGCGCAGCACGTTCTTCGCCTTCAGGTCGAGCGGATCGCAGCCGAGCTCCCGCGCGAGGTGGTCGAGGTGCCGCTCGATCGCCCAGATGGTCTGCGGCGCGCCGAAGCCGCGGAAGGCGCCGTTCGGCGGCGTGCTCGTCGCCACCGCGGTCGCCTCGATCCAGACGTCGTCCCAGCGGTAGGCGCCCGACGCGTGGAGGGCGCCGCGCGACAGGACCACCTGCGACAGCGTCGCGTACGCGCCGCCGTCCATGAGGATCCGGATCTTCAGCGCGCGGAGCGTCCCGTCGCGATCGCAGCCGCTCGTGATCTCGCAGGAGGCCGGGTGGCGCTTCGTCGTCGCCTCGATGTCCTCGGTCCGGTCGTAGATCATCCGCACCGGGCGGCCGCTCTTCTTCGCGAGGAGCGCCGCGTGGAGCGCGATGATCGACGGGTACTCCTCCTTGCCCCCGAAGCCGCCCCCGGTCACCGACTGCGTGACGTGGATCCGGTCGGGCGGGAGCCCGAACGCCTTCAGGAACGCCTTCTGCACGTAGAACGGGCACTGGATCGAGCCGGTCGCGTGCGCGCCGGCCTCGTCCCACCACGCCACGACCCCCTGCGGCTCGATGTAGAGCTGCTCCTGGTGGTGCGTGGCGTACGTCCCGGAGACGACCACGTCGCAGCGCGCGAGCGCCGCGTCGATGGCGGCCTCGCTCTGCTCCCGCTCGACGTCGGCGCGGCCCTTCGTGATGAGGTACCGCTTGAGGACGTTGTCGGCGCCCCAGATGATCTCCTCGCCCGCGAGCGCGGCGCGCGCGTCGAGCACCGGCGGCAGCGGATCGATGTCGAGCGTGACGGCCTGTACCGCCCGCGCGAGCTTGAGCCGGTCCGCGCAGCCGAGCAGGGCGATCGGCTCGTAGGCGTGGTTCACCTTGCCGGCGCCGAGGATCGGCTGATCGTCCAGGATCAGCGCGACCACGTTGACCGGGACGTCCTCGGCGAGCACCACCGTGACGTCGCTCCAGTCGAACGCGGGGTCGAGCCGCACCCCCCGGAGGATCCCGCGCGGCACGGGGCTCCGCACGGTGCGGCCGAAGATCTCCCCCGGCATCGCCGGGAGGTCGTCGACGTAGCGAGACGCGCCCGTGACCTTGGGAGGGCCGTCGGTCCGGGGCACGCTGATCCCCACGGCGCTCGCTGAAGCAGGAGGGCTCGTCGCCATTCGTGTGCTCCTCCTTGTTGACGATAGCCCTGTCCCCCGGGCCACGTCGACACCGGGCGCGCCGCGCGGCGCCGACGGCCCAGGCCGCCTTCAGGACAGGAAGCGCGGCGGGCCCCCGAGGACGCGGATCACGTCGACCGGGACATTCAGGTCGTGCAGCACCCCCGGATCGTCCACTTCCTCGTCCACGCACCGGTCGCCGAGCGCCCTCAGGTGGTCCCGGAGCGGCGGCGGGTCAGCCTCGAGGTAACGCTGGAGCGCCTCGGCGCGCAGCACCACCGGATGTCCGCCGCGGCCGTTGTGCCGCGGTCGCACCGCGAGCGGCGGCGCCGAGCTCGCGGAGGTCGCGGCCGCCTCCAGCCGGGCGAGCAGCCGCGCCACCGTGGCGGCGCTCGCGGGGGGCACGTCGACCGGCGTGACGATGACGGCGTCGGCGTCGCCGATGCGCGGCGCGGCGACGGCCAGCGACCCCGCCGGGCCGAGGTCGTCCGGCGCCGTCCAGGCGACCAGGTCGACGCCCGGCCGCACGTGGGCCAGCAGCGCGTGGAAGACCGAGCTGCGCACCACCACGAGCACCCGCGCGCTCTCGGCCGCGAGGCGCGCCTCGGCGTGCGCGAGCGCCAGCGGCCGCTCGATCCCTCCCTTCGTCGCCGGGGGCCAGGCCAGGAGGGCCTTCGGCCCCCCGAGCCGCTTGCCCGCGCCCGCGGCGAGCACGATCGTGATCACGCTCTTCATCCGGCCTGCTCCTCCCCCGTCTGCGACGCGACGACCGGCGACCATCGAGCGCGCTGCCGCCCCGCGCGCCAGGCGACCAGCTCCGCGGCGAGGGCGACGCTGATCTCCGCCGGCGTGCGCGCCCCGATGTCGACGCCGACCGGCATCCTGACCCGGGCGACGTCGCTCTCCGGCACCCCCTTCGCCTCGAGCCGCGCCCGCGTGCGCGCCGCCTTCGCCCGGCTCCCGACCCCGCCCACGTAGCCGAAGCCGCGCGCGAGCGCCCACTCGATCGCCGCCTGATCGAGGCCGTGGTCGTGCGTCATGACGAGCGCGGCCGCCTCGCCGAGGTCCCTCGGCATGCCCGCCATCACCTCGGGGTCGTCGTGATCGGCGAGCACGAGCCGCACCTGCTCCCCGGGCGCGGTCCCCGCCTCGCGCGGCGCGCCGTCGTGCGCGGGCAACGCGCCGGCGAGCGGCAAGGGCGACGGCACGCGGGCCGGGTCGGCGGCGGCGACGCGCGCGTCGCAGAGGGTGACCCGGAAGCCGAGCGACGCCAGCAGGGGCGCGGCGAACGCGCCCACGTGCCCGGCGCCGATCACGAGGGCGTGCACCGCGGGCATCATCGGCTCGATGAGGATCTCGACCGAGCCGCCGCAGCACATGCCCAGGCTCGGGCCCAGGCGGAACGTCTCGAGCCTGGGCGTGCTGGCGAGCTCGTCGAGCGCGCGCGCCATCATGCCGAGCGCCGCCCGCTCGACGGCGCCGCCGCCGATCGTGCCGATCGCGGTGAGGTCATCGCAGAGGCAGAGCTTCTGGCCGGGCGTCGACGGCGCCGAGCCGTGCCGCGCCACCACGGAGGCGATCACCACGCGCCGCCCCGCCTCGAGCGCGCCGAGCGCCGCGCGCAGCACGTCGTGCGGCAACGCCGTTCGCGGGATGACCTGGCTCGGATCCGGCATGGTGGAACTCTAGCGACCCGGAGGCCGAAAACGAGAGCGCCGAGAGGCCCGGCGATGAAAGAGCTTGCCGGAGCGCCGCGCTTGTCGCGAAAGTCGGCCGCGCGCGGCGAGCGGCGCAGGAGTCCTGGATGCCGGCCGGCTGGACCTGCCGGGATCCCCATGAGAACGCGGAGATCCCAGACCCGATGAGCCCCACCGCCACGCCCGATCCCGACCTCCAGCGCGCCCTCTCCGATCCGGGCTTCACGCCGGGCCGCCGCCACTTCGCCGCCCTGATGGATCTGCTCGAGACCGCCGGCGAGCCGTCCGAGCTGGCCGAGCGGGCGCTGCGCCGCGCCGGCGCGGCCGCGCTGCCCGCCGCGCTCGATCGCGCCGCTGGCGCGGCGCCGTCGCTGCGCGCGCCGCTCACCCGGCTCGTCGGCAAGCTGATGGCCGCCGCGCCGCTCGACGCCGAGCTCGCCGAGCGCGCGCGCGGCTACCTGCTCGCCTGCCTGCGCGACGACGATCGCCGCACGCGCCGCATGGCGGCGGTGGCGCTCGGCAAGCTGCCCGCGGCGGACCCCGGGCGGCCGCTGGTCGCCGAGGCGCTCGCCGAGGCCGCGCGCGGCGAGGGCTCGCCCGACGTCCGCCGCGCGCTGATCGACGCGCTCGGCAAGGTGGGCGGCGGCGCCGCGCTCGAGGCGCTCGCCGAGCTCGGCGGCGACGACGCTGTCGCCGGCGTGCGCGCGCGCGCCGAGCTCCTGGCCCGGCGAACCCTGTCGCGCGGCGAGCTGTCGGAGATCGCCGGCGATCGCGCGCCGGAGCGCCCCGCGCGCGTGGCGGTGCGGTGCCGGCGCGGGCTCGAGGCGATCCTCGCCGAGGAGCTCGCGACGCTCGACAAGGGGTCTCCCGGCGGGGGGCTCGTCCCCGAGCTCCGGAGCGACCCGTGCGGCGGCACGCGCGTCGAGGCGACGCTGAGCGGGCCGCTCGACGTCCTGTTCGGGGCGCGCACGATGCTGTCGTTCGCGTTCCCGCTGCCGCTGCGGAAGCTCGACGCGGGCGCCGACCTCGCCGCGGCCGTCGCCGAGCGGCTGCTCTCGCGGGAGTCGCGCGAGATCCTGCGCCGCTTCACCGTCGGCGCGATCCGCTACCGCATCGACTGGGCCGGCGGCGGCAAGCGCCGGGCGGCGGTGTTCCGCGTGGCCGCGGCGGTGGAGGCCGAGGCCCCGGAGCTCGTGAACGATCCGACCCAGAGCACGTGGGACGTGGTCGTCTATGAGGGCGCCGGCCGGGTCCGGGTCGAGCTCGCGCCGCGCCTGCCCGACCCGCGGTTCGCGTACCGCCGGGGCGACGTGCCCGCGGCGTCGCACCCGACCATCGCGGCGGCGCTCGCGCGCATCGCCGGGGTGCGCGGCGACGACGTGATCTGGGATCCGTTCGTCGGCTCGGGCCTGGAGCTCTGCGAGCGCGCCTTGCTCGGGCCGTACCGGCGGCTCGTGGGCTCGGATCGCGATCCCCGCGCCCTGGAGATCGCGCGCGAGAACCTCGACGCCGCGGGCGCGCGCGGCGCGGAGCTCCTCCAGCGCGACGCGTGCGGCGCGCCGCCCCCGGGCGACGCGCCCACGCTGATCCTGACGAACCCGCCCCTCGGGCGGCGCGTGGAGCGCACGGGGGATCTCGACGCGATGCTCGACCGCTTCGTCGAGGGCGCCGCGCGCGCCCTCGCGCCCGGCGGCAGGCTGGTGTGGATCTCGCCGTTCCCCGAGCGGACCGAGGCGATCGCGCGCCGCTCAGGCCTGCGGCCCGAGGCGATGCAGCGCGTGGACATGGGCGGCTTCGACGCCCAGATCCAGACCTTCCACAAGGCGGCGCTCCGACCGCAGGCCATCCACGATCGAGGCGACCGCCGGCGCGGGGACCGGATCGACCACCCCCCTGCCGGGCGCGGTGGGCGCGGCCCCCAGCAGGCCGAGCTCCGCGGCGAACAGCATCGCCCCCGCCGCCAGGAGGAGCGCCACGATCACCGCGATCACCATCCCGAGCCGCCCCGAGCGGTCGGGCGGCGCCTCGGTGTCAAAGCCCCCGTCGTCGGTCCGCCCGACGGGCGAGGGCGACGGCGCGGCGGATGAGACCTGCGCCGCCCGCTGCGCGGGGGCCGCGTTCGTCGGCGCGGCGAGGGCGCTCTGCGGGGGCGGCGAGGCTTGCTGCGGCGGGATGAGCGCGCCGGCGGCCGCGGCGCTCGGACCGGGGACCCTGCCGCTCCCCGCATCGGTGCTCCCGGACGCGGCGGCCGCAGGCGCGCCCGCCGCGCGATCGGGCGGCGCCGCGGGGGCGCGGCCTCTCGACGTGCCCTCGGCGAGCGCCTGCGGCGCGCTGAACGGCGCCACCGCCGCGACCTGGCGCGGCACGACGGGCGTCAACGGCGGCGCCTCCCGGCTCCGCGTGGGGACGTCGTCCTCGTCGTCGTCGTCCCTGTCGTCGACGACCGTGGGCGCGTCCAGCGTCGGCTCGTCGTGGATGCCGTCGTCGTCGGTATCGCCGAGGAACGGCATGGAGTCTTGCTGCGGGTGCAGCCCCGCCAGCGCGTCGCGCCCCGCGGCCGGGCGGTCGCGCCCGGCGAACGGCGGCGCTGGCACGCCGAGGGCGGACTGCTCTCGATGGCCGCTGGCCGGCGACGCCGCGCCCGATGCAGGCCGCCCGACGCCGCTCACCCGGTGCGCGACGGACGCCGTCCCTCGGGAGCGCGGCGCTGCCAGGGCCGATCCCTCCCGCATGACGGTCAACTCGTCCTCGTCGCGATCCTCCCCGAACGACTGCGTCAGCGGGACCGCCCCCATGCCCGGGACGCGCCCTGACGGGACCGGCGCGCGGGCGCGCGCGGCGGGAGCGTCCACGGCTGCCCGCGGCATCGGGGCGGCGCCCGGCCTCGGGGGTGACGCGCCGGCGAGCGCCGTCGACGGCTGCGGGCGCTCGGGCGGGAGGGGCGGCGGAGGCTGGCCTGCCGAGGCGGCCGCCGCGCGCTGCGCGATGATCTGATCGAGCTGCGCGGAGCTCAGCGGCGCGACGCGCATCAGCGTGCGCACCTCGTCGTCGTCCTCGTCGCTCGTCGAGTCCTCGTCGTCGAGCGGAAGCAGCGTGCGCGCCGCGGGATCGGGGTGCCACTCCTCGAGGGCGCGCCGGAAGGCGGCGGCGTTCGTCGTGCGGGCGGCGCGATCGCGCTGGAACGCGTCGTCGAGGATCCGCTGGAGATCGTCGTCGCCGACGTCGAAGACGGCGAGCGGCGCCGGCGACGAGCTCGCGATCCGCTGCCGCGTCTCGACGTCGCTCCCGCCTCCGAAGGCGCTCGTCCCGGTGAGCACCTCGTAGAGCGTCGCCGCGATCGCCCACACGTCGTCGCCGGGCGACAGCGTCCCGCCCGCGGCGCGCTCGGGCGACTGGTAGGCGATGCGGCTCGGCGTCTGGCGCAGATCGGCCAGGATCGCCTTCGAGGTGCGATCGACCGCGGCCGTCAGCACGCACTCGGGCGAGATGGCGCCGTGCGCGACGCCGAGCGCGTGCAGCGCCTCGATTCGCTTCGCGAGACGGATGGCCCAGCCGACGGCGTCGAGCTCGTTCACCGGGCCATCGCGCAAGATCCGAGTTGCAAGCGTTTCCACTTACGAAGCCAGCGTAGTACCGGTCCGCCGAACTTTGTACCTGGATCCGTGTGCAGCTCGCCCCCCGGACGACAGGTTCCGGGGGACGCGCCTCGCCGCGAACCTCCCGGGGCGGCGCCCCCGACGGACGGCACGGTTTCGCCGATCCGCGGCGCGGGGGGCGGTGCTCGTCACGACCGCTCGCCCCCGGCGACCTCGGTCGGGACGATGCGGACGCGCCGCACCCTCCGGCCAGCGACGTCCATCGCCACGAGCGTGTAGCCCTCGCACTCCACCCGCTCGCCCGCCTCGGGCGGGTGCTCGAGCCGGCCGAGCATGTAGCCGCCGACCGTCTCGACGGTCTTCACCTCGGGCAGCAGCACGATGTGCGCGTCGCGCTCCAGGTCCGCGAGCAGCACGCGGCCGTCGACGTCGACGATGCCGCCGCCGCGCCGGTGGATCGGCGGCACCTCCTCGTCGTTCTCGTCGCGGATCTCGCCGACGATCTCCTCGATGAGGTCCTCCATCGTGACGAGCCCGATGAACTCGCCCGACGCGGAGGTGATGATCGCCACCGGCACCTGGCGCGCCTGCATCTCGAGGCGGAGGCGCTCGACCGACGTGTTCTCGCGCGCGAAGATCGGCTTGCGGAGCAGCTCGGCCACGCGCGTCGCGCGGCGGCGCTGGCTGAGGACGTCGAACAGGTCGCGCAGGTGCAGGTAGCCGAGCACGTTCTTGCCGTGCTCGTCGAGCACCGGGTACCGGGAGTAGCCGGCGTCGGCGACGGTCCGCACCGCCTCGTCGATCGTCATGTTCGCGCGCAGGGTCGCCGCGTCGGAGCGCAGCGACATCACGTGCCGCGCCGTGCGCCGCCGCAGGTCGAAGATGCGCACGAGCATGCTGCGCAGCGCCGGGTCGAGCCCGGCGGGGCTCCTGGTCAAGAGCAGCCGGAGCTCCTCCGAGGTGTGCGCGATCTCCTCCTCGCCGGCCGGCCGGAGCCCGAACAGCCGGACGAACCCGTTCGCCATCGAGTTCAGCGCCCAGATCACCGGCCACATCAGGACGAAGAACCCGTGCAGCGGCCGCGCCGCCCAGAGCGTGACCTTCTCGGTGCGCTGGATGGCGAGCGACTTCGGCGCGAGCTCGCCGATCACCGTGTGGAGCGACGTGATCACGATGAAGGCGATGCCGACGGCGATGGCGTGCGCGCCGATCCCCGCCCACGCGCCGAGCGGCGCGAGGTACGGCTCGATGAGGTGAGCGATCGCCGGCTCGCCGATCCAGCCGAGCCCGAGGGACGCGAGCGTGATGCCGAGCTGGTTGGCGGAGAGGTACGCGTCGAGCCGCTGCGACATCTGGAGCGCGAGCCGCGCGCGCGCGTCGCCCTCGCGCACGAGCTGCTCCAGGCGCGTCGGCCGCATCTTGACGATGGCGAACTCGGAAGCGACGAAGAACGCGTTCAGGAGCACCAGAAGCGCGGTGCCTAGGAGATAAACAACCGTCATGCAGGTCGACGTCCTCTGCCCGGTGCGCCAGCCCCCCCGCGCCCCCCGGGCGGCGAGCCGCGCTCAGATCCTCGCACGATCGAGGATCTTGCTCCGCAGATCCGGGTCGTCGTTGCTGAGCCCATCCACGAGGGCATCCGCCGGGGATTGCCCCCTGGCGATGAGCGCGCTGATCCGCTCGAGGTGGACGCGCTCATCCTTGCCGTTCTTGTTCAGGCGCGCGCGCCGCTCGAGGCCGCCCGAGGCGATCGAGACGAGCTGCTCGGCCATCGCCGCGAGCGGCTTGCCACGGAACGTGGCGCGGAGCGCGCGCTCGGCGATCATCGGGCGCGCGGCCTCGAGCTCGTCGAACCGGAAGCTCTCGGAGAGGGCGTCGGCCTCGTCGAGCGCGCGCGCGTCGTACAGGATGCCTGCCCACAGCGCCGGGAGCGCGCAGATCAGGTTGGCCGGCAGCGAGTCGGCGCCGCGGACCTCGATGGTGCGCTTCAGCCGGACCTCGGGGAACAGCGTGTTGAGGTGCATCTCCCAGTCGGCGCGGGTGGCCCGGTGCCCCTGGCAGCCGTGCTCGAGGAAGTCGCGGAACGTCTGTCCGGTGTTCTCGATCACCTCGCCGTCGCGCTTGATGAGGAACATCGGCGCCTCGACCGCCCACGCGACGTAGTCCGAGAAGCGACGGCCGCGCTCGAGCACGCTGCGGACGAGCCCTTGCCGCGAGGGGTCGACGTCGAGCCAGACCCTGGCGCGGTAGCTCCGGCCGCCGAACAGCGCGCCCTCGTAGAACGGGGAGTTCGCGAAGATGGCCGTCACGAGCGGGGACAGCCGGAGCGCCACGCGGAGCGCGCGCATCGCGCCCTCCTCGCTGGCGTAGTCGAAGTTCGCCTGCACGGTGGCGGTGCGGCGCATCATGTCGAGGCCGTGCGCGCCGCGCGTCGGCAGGTAGCGCCGCATGATCGCATAGCGGGCCTTCGGCACCCAGGAGAGCTCGGCCTGCGACGCGAACGGGTGGAACCCGATGCCGAGCCAGGCGAAGTTGAGCTCGCTGGAGATGTCGCGCAGCTCCGCGAGGTGCCCGGACATCTCCGAGCAGATCTGGTGGATGGTCTCGAGGGGCGCCCCGGACAGCTCGAGCTGCCCTCCGGGCTCCAGCGTCACCGAGGCGCCGGCCCGGACGAGCGCGATGAGCGGACCGTCGGGCGTCTCGTGCTCGGGCGTCCAGCCGTGCCGCTCGACGAGCGCCTGGAGCACGGAGAGGATGCTCCGCTGGCCCTCGTACGGGATGGCGGCGCCCGTCCTGGCGTCGACCCCGAACTTCTCCGCCTCGGCGCCGATCCGGTGGACCGCCTCGGGCTTCACGGCCTCGTGGAAGGGAAACAGCAGATCGTCGAACGTCTTCAACGGTTGAGACTTCGACTCACTCGCGTGGCTTGCGTCGGCCATCATCACGTTTCCGGTTTGTTTCGTTCTCGCCTAGAGCGCACGCCTCAGCAGGGGCGCGCGCTGCGCCGTGCGGAGCATCTTCGCGAGCGCACCGAGGTGCGCCAGCGTTGTCCCCGCTCCTCCCCCTAGCATCCGCGCGCCCGCCTCGATGAGCCGCATCGCGGATGCGGCCCAGGCGTCGCATACCTCGGCGGGCGCCGGGCGCTCAGCCCCGCCCGCCTGCGCCGTGTCGGCGCTGAGCAGCACGCCGACCTGGGCTTCGTGGGCGACGCCCTCGAGGCGCCGGAGGATGTTGAGCCCGAGGTCGACCGACGCGATCTCGAAGAGCAGCGCGTCGGCGCCGCTGTCGAGCGCTCCCCGGGCGACCTCCTCGAAGCCCTCGCCGTCGACGGTGCGCCCGGCGCCGTCGAGCTCCACGAGGGCCCACGTCGCGAGCTGCGTCGTGCTGGCGCTGACCACCGCGGCGCGGCGCGCGAGCCGCGCGACCGCGGGGGCGACGCACGCCGCCTGGGCTGGCTCGAAGCCGCATGCGACGAGGATCTCGCAGCCGGCCGCCGCGAGCCTGGCCGCATGGACCGCGTAATCTTCCGCAATCCGATCGGCCATGGGCGCGGCGGCAGTGTGGCCCAGGATACCGGCCACCGCCACGCGGCGCGAGGCTGCGCCCGCCGCCTCGCTCGCGAGCTCGACCGCGGTCCCGGTCAGCGCGGCGGCGCGGAACGCCATGCCGATGGGCGCCAGCGCGCGCGTCGTCGTCGCGGACGTGAGCGCCCGGACCACGTCGATCCCGAGCGCGATCTCCTGCTCGTGCAGCTCCGCGATCGCCTTGGGCGACTCACGGAGCAGCCGGCCGAGGGCGGTATTGGACGAGACCGCAGCTCCCCGGTAGCGGAGCGATGCGAGCGGATCGCCGCTGATGATGAGCGGGCGACCTACCGGAGGCCGAGAGGTGGAGGCCTCGAGCGCGTTCACGTCCTTCGCTGCTTTCCAGGGCTCCTCTACCACCGGTCTATAAGGGGAAACTAGCCCAAGACGGCCCTTCCGCGTCGCGAAATGGTGCAGACCGGCGGGCTGGGGCACAGCGATCCATGCAGCGCAGTCGGGGACTACCTGACGAAAGCTCGCCCACGCCGGGCGCGAACTCGGGGCGGGACGGGGGATCGGCGGTCATGAGGGCTCGGTTGTGCTACCGGGCCGTCCCACGGCGGGGAGGCCCGGCTCGATGTCATACAGCGGGGAGCCTCTGTCCCCCCGGTCCGCGGCCCTTGCGGGCGACGAACTTCCGGTCGAAGAGCCGCACCCGCCGGACGAACAGGTCGAGCAGGAAGACGGCCATGGCGGCGTAGATGAACCGCGGCCAGAGCTCCTCGTGGAACGTCACCTTCTCCCCTGCCGGGTCGAAGATGGCCGCCACGCCGTTCGGATCGACCGCGCCGCCGGTCGACACCGCGGCCTTCTCGAGGGTCGCGAGCTCGGGCTCGAAGCTCGCGTACTCCCGCGGGTACGGGTTCGAGACGTGGCCGTAGCTGACCGCGACAGCTCGCAGGGAGCCGTCCTCGGCCTCGCGCAGGTGCTCCGCCCGCAGCAGGAAGGAGCCGTACCGGTCCAGCGGGAGCGCCGTCTCGTATCGCCCCGGCGCGGTCTGCCGCATGTCGACGACCCGCGTCGTGCCGCCCGGCTCGGGCCCGATGATGCTGAGCCGGGAGGTCAGGTTGTTCTCGAACCGGTCGTCGGCCCCGAACGCATCGACGGACGCGCGCAGCTCTCCGTCCACGATCTCGGCCTTCATGTCGAGCTCGCGCCGGTGCTTCTGGCGCATGTGCTCGTGGATGAGCTGCCCCCAGAACTTCTCGAAGCCCGGCCACCTCAGCCACTCCACGGCCCAGCGCGCCTTCACGTCGCTCGTCCAGGCCAGCGTCCACCCGAGGCCGACCCGCCACCGCGCGAGGATCGGCTCCTCGGTGTCGCTCGTGAGCAGCTCCTGGGCCGGCGGTGGCTTCAGCTTGGTCGAAACGTAGCCGTGCAGGTTCGGCGCGGTGCGGACGTCGATGCCGCGGAGGAACGCAGCGTCGCCGACCTGGGTGACCGGGAACCACTCCTCGACGGCCGCGGCGCGCGCGACCATCTCGGTCTCCTTGGTGAAGATCCGCGGCAGGTTGTTCGGGTCTGGCACCGCGTGGAAGCGCCCTCCGCCCACGTCGGCGATCATCTTGAGGAGCTGCTCGTCCAGATCGTTGCCCAGCCCCACGGTGGTCACGGTGATCGACTCGGCGATCATGGCGGACACGAGGTCGCGGATGCCGCCCGTCGACGACTTGCCGTCGGTGAGCAGGATGACGTGCTTCTTGCGCGCCTGCGTCACCGTCATGTCCTGGTAGGCGGCGTCGAGGGCGGCGAAGATCTCGGTCCCGCCGCCTGGCTGGATGCGCGCGATCTCACCGGCGATGCGCGAGCGGTTGCGCGCGGGCTGCATCTTCACGTAGCGGGTCGGCGCCGAGTCGAACGCGATGACCTCGATCAGGTCGTCCGATCCCAGGACCCCCGCCGTCGCCTTGGCCGCGGCCTTGGCCATCTCGAGCGGCAGCCCGGTCATCGACCCCGAGCGATCCATGACGAGCGCCATCGCGATGCTCGGCATGTCCTTCTTCCGCTCGTTGTCCATCCGTACCGGCAAGATCCGCTCGATGGTCGTGCGGTACCAGCCGCCGAGGCCGTACCCCGACTCGCCGCCGGCGAAGAGGAACCCTCCGCCGAGATCGCGCACGTAGCTCTCGATGATCTCCTGTCCCTGCAGGCTGAGCGCTTCCTTCGGGGTGTCCGACACGATCAGGAAGTCGTAGCGCTCCATCTCCTTGAGGGAGCCGGGGAAGCCGGCCGGCGGCCTGACGTCGACGTCGAGCTGCTGCGCGGTGAGCGCGCTCGAGAGCGGACCAGCGTGCTGCGGCGTCCCCTCGATGTAGAGCACGGACGGGCGTCCGGGCACGTCGATGGTGGTCGCGTACCGGTTGTTCTCCTTGAACTTGTCGTCCGCGATCTGGTCGAGCTCGAGCGCGTAGGTCACCTGCCCCGCGATGCGCACGACGCTCTTGAACATGACGTCGTTCGGCCCCGCCTTGAGCTCGAGATCCCGGATGCCCTCGAGGCCGTTGAGGGCCTCCCCCTGGAACAACCGCGCGCGCGCCTTCGTGGCGCGGCTGGCGTAGATGTCGGCGTGGATCTCGAACGTCTCGCCGACCTTGACCCGGTCCGGCATCCTGAGCTCCCGCACCGCGACCTCGGGCGGCGCGGGCCGCCGGTACGGGATCGAGAACAGCCGCACCCCGAAGTCGCGCGCCCGGTTGGCCTCGGCGAGCACGTCGCCGTCGGTCTGGACGCCGTCCGACATCAGCACGGCGCGCTTCAGGTGGCCGGGCGGATACAGGCCGTAGGCGAGCTGCAGCGCCGCCTGCAGGTTCGATCCCGCGCCGAGATCGCCGCGCTGCCCCTTCTCGTCGAGGTGGCGGCCGATCGCCGGCGCGCGCCGCTCGGCGTCGCCCCCTGCCGCCTCGCCGGCCGCGCGCTCGACGAGCCTCGGGCGCCGCGCGAACGTGATCACCTTGATGACGCCGTCCTCCGGCTTCTCGGCGAAGGCCTTGTCGAGCGTCGCGCGCGCGTCGTCGAGCGCCTCGTCCGTGACGGACTCCGAGACGTCGATGAGGTAGATGGTGGCGACCTTCTCCGTGGTCGCGGTCCTCGCGAGCCGCGACAGCCCGAGCGCGATCAGCGCGACGAAGGCGATGCGCAGCAGCACGGAGAGCACACGCTGCGGGAGGGGAAGGTCGGCGAGCGACCCCGCGAGCACTCCGACGAACCAGGGCGCGAGCAGGAGCGCGCCGAGCATCTTCGGGTTGAGGAGCTCGTATTTCACCCCCTCGCGCACCCACGTGAGCGTCGGATCCGGATGGAGGAGGACGTACTTCCGGTACGCCCAGAACAGGATCCCGCCGAGGGCGACGCAGGTGATGGCCCACGCGATGACGCGGAGCTTGCGGCCACGGAACGCGCTCACACCGTCACCCTCCTGTGGTACGTGAACCACTCGATCGCGGTCACGAGGAGCACCGCCGCGAGCAGGTAGACCCAGAGCTCGCGGCGAACGCCGATCTTGAACTCGCCCACGGCGCCCGCGCCGCGGCCGTCGACCTTGAGCTCGGCGGCTGGGGCGATCGCGCTCTCCTGCGGCGCGGAGAGGTTCGCGGCGAACGTGCTCTCCTCCTGCGCGCCAGCGCCGCCGACGCGCAGCGTGTAGAAGCCGGCGTGCTGCCCCAGGAACACGGCGCGCCCGTCCTGGATCGGGACCATGCGCTTCGTCCCGTCGGGCTGCTCCAGGCTCGCCGTCTCCGCGGACGAGGACGCCGGGATGTGCCAGACGACGCCCGTGCGGAACGAGGAGATGTAGCTCGTGTCCTCCTCGACGAAGTTGTTGATCGCGTTGAGCAGGAAGAGCGGCCAGGCGATCCGCAGGGGAAAGTCGCTCTCGCGGACGTCGAACCCGAGCGCGACGAACTTCACTCCGCCGCGCCGCCCCTCGATGAGCAGCGGCCCCTTGTAGCTGCGTCCGACGACCCGGTCTTCCTTGCTGCCCTTGAGCGTGTGGGCGCGCGCGATGTTCACGTCGCTGAGCGCCGTGTAGCGCAGGAGCGGGTGCTTCGCGTCGAGCTCGTCGAAGCCCAGGCGGTAGTTCGGATCGTCGTCCAGGATCTCCTTGCCCACCTCGAACGGGAGGCCCGTCCCGGTCGGGTTGAGGTAGAGCAGGCTGCCGCTGCCCGCCGCGACGGTCGGCGCCACGCCGTCGAAGATGGTGACGTCGAACGAGGCGGCCGCCGGGTAGCGCTGCGGCTCGATGAACGTCACGTCGAGGTACTCGTCGAGGAGCAGCGCCGCCTCGAGGAACATGTTCCCCGCCGTGACGACCTGGACGCGCGCGCGGCGCCGCTCGGGGAGCAGCGCGTAGGCCCGGTTGTCCGCGGGCAGGTCGTCGGAGCTGCCGTCGGCCAGCGCGAGCTTCGCCTCGAGCGTCTTCGAGGCGCCGGAGAGGTTCGGGTAGAAGCGGGGCAGCTTCTCCTTGGGCTGGAGCCGGATGCGCGTCAGGTCGGTGAGCTGGCCGTCGCCGAGCAGCGACAGCTCGAGATCGAGCGGCTCGTCGCTCGTGTTCGTGACCTCGAGCATCACCTCGTAGCGGCTCTTGTCGAGCGGGTAGCGCCGCACCGAGAACTCGGTGATCGCGGCGTTCCGCGAGCCCTTGCCGATGGGCAGGAACGACAGCTTGATGTCGCCGAGGCGCACCGGCCCGCCGGCGTCGGCCGGCTCGCCCAGGGCGCCGTCGCTCACGACGATGATCTCCGGCGACGGCAGCCCGCTCAGGGTGTCGCCCGCGAAGCGGAGCGCGCGCGCGAAGTCGGCGGTCGCGTCGGTGGGCTTCACCGCCGCGACGGCCGCCTCGAGGTCGGCGATCTCCCCGGTGAGCGTGGACAGGGGCGTGACGGCCGCGTCCATCTGGGCCAGCAGCATGCGGTCGCTGCCGGAGAGGCCGCGGACCATCTTCCTGACCTCTTCCTTCGCGAGCTCGATGCGCGAGGGCGCGACGTCGATGGCCTGCATGCTCGCGCTGGCGTCGACGAGCACGACGATGTTGCGCCCCTCGACGAGGTTCGCCTGGGGGCGCGGATCCCCGAGCGCGAGCAGCAGCAGCGCGACCAGCGCGAGCTGCAGCAGCAGCGAGAGCAGCCGCTTGAGCTGCGAGAACAGGCTCGTCGCCTCCTTGTCCCGGAGGACGCGCTCCCAGATCTTCGAGAAGGGAACGGCGACGGGCCGCCGGCGCAGCTTGAGGATGTAGAAGACGACGACCACGGCCCCGGCGAGGGCGCCGATCTGGAGCAGGGTCTGCAGCGGGACGCCGGTGAAGTGCAGCATGGCTACCGGAGGAAGCCGCCTCTGCGGAACACGCGCAGGATCAGCTCGTCGAAGGGGACGGACACGTCGGCGCGGAAGTAGCTCACCTGCCGCGACGTGCAGAAGCGGCGGATCTCGTCGAGGTACTGCTCGTGCGCCGCGGCGTAGCGATCGAGCACCTTCGCGGTCACCGTGACCTCGCGCTCCTCCCCGGTCTCGCAGTCGTAGACGCGCACGTCGCCGCGCAGCGCGGGCCGCGCCTCGCGCGCGTCGGCGATGTGGAGCACGAACGGCTCGAAGCGGTTGTACCGGAGCACGTTGATGCCGCGCTCGAAGCCCACCGGGTCATAAAGATCGCTCAGGATGACCGCGAGCCCGCGCCGCTTGTGCTGCGCCACGAAGGTCTTCATCGCCTCCCCGAGGTCGGTCGCGCCGTCGGCGCGCGCCTGCCCGAGGAAGCGGAAGATCCTGAAGATCCGCGCCTTGCCGCGGGTCGACTGCATGCGCCCGCTGATCTCGTCGGTCGCGGTGACGATCGCGATGCGGTCGAGGTTGGCGAGCCCCACGTACGCCAGCGCCGCGCAGAGGCGCTTCGCGTGACGCAGCTTCGCGCCGTCGCCGAACGCCATCGACGCCGACGTGTCGAGGATGAAGTAGATCGAGAGGTCTTCCTCCTCCTCGTAGAGCCGGATGAGGAGCCGGTCGAAGCGCTGGTACGCGGCCCAGTCGAGGTACCGGAAATCGTCGCCGGGGGCGTAGTCGCGGTGATCGGCGAACTCGACCCCGGAGCCGGTCTTCTTGGTCCGCCGCTCCGCGCGCATCGCGCCGGAGAAGACGCGGCGGCTCACCATCGCGAGGTAGTCGAGCTTGCGCTGGAACTCGTCGTCGAAGAGATCCTCGTCGGAGGCGCTCGCGGAGAGCGGCGAGAGCCCGGAGAGCCGTCGGAGCGGCGCAGCGGCCCTCTTGAACGCGTCGAAGAGCCCCATGCTACCTTCGACGTTCCCTCATTTGCTCTCCGGCAGGTGCTTGAGGATCGCCTGCAGCACCTCGTCCGTCTTCACGCCCTCGGCCTCTCCCTCGAAGTTGAGGAGCACGCGGTGGCGCAGCGCGGGGAGCGCGCACGCCCGCACGTCGTCGACCGACGCCGCGAACCGACCCTCGAAGAGCGCCCGGATCTTCGCGGCGAGCAGCAGCGCCTGCGCCCCGCGCGGCGACGCGCCGAACTTCACGAACCGCTTCACCTCGTCGAGGCTCTCCCCCTCGGTCGGGTGCGTGGCCTGGAGGAGCCGCACCGCGTAGTCCTGGACGTGCTTCGCCACGGGCACCTCGCGCACGAGCCGCTGCATGGCCGTGATCCGCTCCCTGTTCAGGACCGGCCGCACCACGATCGCCTCGGTCCCGGTGGTCCGCTCCAGGATCGAGTTCAGCTCGTCGCGGCTCGGGAACGGCACGTGAAGCTTGAAGAAGAACCGGTCGAGCTGCGCCTCCGGCAGCGGGTACGTCCCCTCGCTCTCGAGGGGGTTCTGCGTCGCCAGGACGAAGAACGGCTCCTCGAGCGTGTAGCTCTGGCGCGAGACCGTGACCCGGTGCTCCTGCATGGCCTCGAGGAGCGCGCTCTGCGTCTTCGGCGTCGCGCGGTTGATCTCGTCGGCGAGGACGATGTTCGCGAAGATCGGCCCCTTGCGGAACGAGAACGACCGCTGTCCGCCCGCGCTCTCGTCGATGACCGTGGTGCCGATGATGTCCGCCGGCATCATGTCGGGCGTGAACTGGATGCGCGAGAACTGGAGGTCGAGCGCCTCGGCCATGGTCCGAACGAGCATCGTCTTGCCGAGCCCCGGCACCCCCTCGAGCAGCGCGTGCGAGCCCGCGAGCATGCACGTGAGCACGCCGTCGACCACCTCGCGGTTGCCGACGATGACCTTCCCCACCTCCTCGCGGAGCCCTCCGATGCTCGCGCGGAACTCGTCCACCTCGGCGCGCGCTGCTTCCTTCGTCTTGTCGGCCATAGCTTCCTGCTTCGAGCCCGCTGTCGCGGAGCGTCCGTGGAGGCGCGGTCGCGTTCGAGCCGCCGGCTCGACTCACTCGCGCGGCCTGATCAGCTGGAAATACCGGTTCACGTAGAACCGGTATCCATCGGGGATCTGGTCCTTGTTGATCTGCTGCTCTGCGACGGTGTGATAGTCGGTGAAGACCTTCTTGTAGCCGGTCCCCTTGAAGCCCCGCTCGGCGGCGCTGAGGATGACCTCGCTGTTCGAGGGCCCCTCCTGCGTATCGAGCCCCTGCGCCTGGACGTCCTGCGTCCCCATCTTCGGGTCCGTGCGCTTGCCCGCGACCTCGCCGCCGCGGCCGGAGCCAGCGCCGTCGCCGCCCGGCTGGTTGCCGCCGTTGCTGTTGCCCTGGCCGCTCCCCTGCCCGTCCTGCCCCTGGCCTTGCCCGCCCGGCATCAGGATCTTCTTGCCGCCGGGCCCGATCACCAGCTCTTGCCCCTGGCCCTGCCCGCCCTTGCCCTGGCCTTGCTGGCCGTCCTGCCCTTGCTGCTCGCCCTGGCCCTCCTGGCCCTGGCCCTGCTGACCCTGCCCCTGCTGCTCTTCGCCGCCGCCCTGGTTGCCGCGGGCGCGCTTGCCGAAGCGGAGCATCCTGGCCATCCGCTGCTTGCCGCCCTGCCCCTGCTGGCGAACGAGCTCCCGGAGCTCCTCGAGCCTCTGGCGCAGCTCTTCCTTCTCCTGCTCGGACATCTCCTCTTGCTGCATCCGGTTGATGTCCTCGGCGGCCTGCTCGAGATCGTCCGCCGACATCCCGAGATCCCGCATCAGGTCCTCGGCGGCCTTCGCGAGCTCCCGGTCGAGCCGGTCGAGCTGGCGTCCGGTCCGCTCCTTCTGCTCGGCGTCGCGGTCGAGCCGCTCCAGCTCGCGCTCCTTCTTCTTGAGCAGCCGCTCCTCCTCGGACTTCTTCTGGTCGCTCGTGGAGGCCTTCTGCTTCTGCTTGAGCAGCTGCTCGCGCACCTCGGCCCGCTTCTCGTTGATCGCGGCGAGGGCCTCCTTGCGGCGTGAGGCCGCCTCGGCGAGCGCCTTACGCAGCCGCTCGATCTCGGCCTTGTCGAACTTCTGCTTCTTGTCGCGGAGCTTCTCGGCGAGCTCCTTCAGGTCCTTCTTCGCCTTCTCGAGGTCCTTCTTCTCGAGAGACTCGCCGACGCCCTTCGCCAGATCGCTCTTCTTGAGGTCGAGCCCGGTCTCCTTCAGCGCTTCCTCGAGCGCCTTCAGATCGGCCTCGGCCCCCTTGAGGAGCTCGCGCTCGAGCGCCTCCATGCGGCGGAACGCCTCGGTCCGATCGAGGCGCTTGTTGGCGATGTCCTCGATGAGCTGGTTGAACCGCTCGACCGCCGACTTCATCTCCGGGCTCTGGTCCGGCCGGTCGAGCGCCTTCGCCGCGTCCTTGAAGAGCTCGATGTCGTCGGGCGACATGGCGAGCGCGTCGATGGTCTGCGCGACGGGCGCCGTCTTGCGCGGGGTCCGCACCTCGAGCAGCGCCACCGCGA
Source organism: Sorangium sp. So ce406 (assembly GCF_051474675.1). Taxonomy (NCBI): domain Bacteria; kingdom Pseudomonadati; phylum Myxococcota; order Polyangiales; family Polyangiaceae; genus Sorangium; species Sorangium sp. So ce406. Next base: position 8,481,613 of record NZ_CP150340.1, read on the forward strand.
GCACGCCGAGGCCGACCGCGGCCGACGCCAGGAGCTCGCGCGGGACGGCCAGCGGCGCAGCGCCGGCGGGGCGCAGCCCTGCGGCGTGCTCGCAGGCATCGTCGATCGCCGCCTCCATGAGCGGGGTCCGCTGCGCCGCGGGCACCGCGTCGAAGGCGAGGGCGTTCGTGAGCCGGTCGTGGAGGCCGTGGTGCCGATCGAGCGCCATCGTCCCCGCGCGCGGAGGCAGCCGGCGCAGCATGGCCACGACGAGGGTGGCCAGCACGAGCAGCCCGGCGCCGAGGAGGAGCTGCCGCGCGCGCTGCTCGCCCAGGTGCGCTGGAAGCGCCTTGTGGACCGCGAGCGTGCCGGCGGCGATCGCCAGCGCGACGGTCAGCGCGCTCGGCGCGGCGCGGAGCGCGCGTCCGAACCGGAGCCTCAGCTCGACAGCGAACGCGGCGCTGCGGATGCGGTCCAGGTGCTTCGTGCGAGAGTCGCTCACGGTGCTCAGCGCTCCGGACGCCCCCCGCGGGGGCCCTCGAAGTGGAAACGTCGCAGCATTGTACCCGCTGACGGGTCACGCGCCCGAAAGTTCCTGGAGACGCAGCGCGCGGCGCGCGAGGGCATGACGCGCGGCAAACCCTGACAATTCCCCGCGCAGGGCAGCTTCGACGTCAGCGGACAGACGGCATCGATGCGCGATGTCGACCGACGCGTGATGGCCCTCGCCCCGAGGTCTGTGTCCGGGCGGCGTCCCTCGACTCGGCCTGGCGGCCGAGCACGTGCATGGCGTGGGAACAACGTGACCGGGCGCCGCGCGCAGCGCGGGCCCGGGGCACGATCACTTCGCCGTCTTCTTCTTGGGTGCCGCCTTGCTGGCAGCCGGCTTTCTCGCCGCGCCCGGCTTTGCAGACGACTTCTGCGAGGCGGCTGACTTCTTCGCCGCAGCCGGCTTCGTCGCCGCAGCCTTCTTGGGCGCTGCCGTCTTCTTCGCCGCAGCCGTCTTCTTCGCCGAAGCCTTCTTGGGCGCCGCCGTCTTCTTCGCCGCAGCCGGCTTCTTCGCCGCGGCCTTCTTCGGCGCCGCCTTCTTCGCGGCCGGCTTCTTCGCCGCCACCGTCTTCTTCGCCGCGCCCTTCTTGAGCGCCGCCTTCTTCGGGGCCGCCTTGTTGGTCGCGGCGCCGTTCGCCCCCGACGTTTGCTGCGCGCGCGGCGCCGGCTCTGAAACGGGCTCCTCGTGCTCCTCGCCTTCGCCGCTCGCCTGGGCCTTGCTGCCGTTCGACCCGGGCACCGCCTTCGCGTAACGCGCGAGCGTCTCGCGCACGCGCGCGTCGAGGTCCGCGAAGTCGAACGGCTTGTTCAGCCAGGCGTCCGCCGCGAAGAGCGGCGAGGTCATCTCGTTCAGGTTCTCGCCGATCCCGGTGAGCATGATGACGCCGGTGTTCGCGAAGGGCCGACCGTCGGACGTGTCGCCCTTCAGCCGCTTGCAGATCTCCCAGCCGCTCATGCCGGGCATCATCACGTCCAGGATCACCAGATCCGGCGTGTGCTCGCGCGCGAGCTCCCAGGCGGCGTCGCCCTCGGAGGCCTCGATCACGGCGAAGCCGAGGTTCCTCAGGTGACGCGCAACAAGGCTCAACATCGCCGGTTCGTCTTCAGCCACCAGCACGCGGGGCGGCTTCATGCTCGCGGAAGGCATCGTAGATGCGGATGAGAGTACGTGCGCGCGAACCGGTCAAGAGAGAACAATCCTCGCGCCGCGCGTCGAGCCCGCGCGGCCGCGGCGCGAGCTCGGCGCCGTCCCGCGCCCCCCGGCGGCGACGCCGAGCGCCACCGACGCGGTCACGCGGCGCGCGCGAGGGCGATCTTCTCCGTCTGCCCCGCCGCGTAGAAGCGCCGCAGCGCCGCGAGCAGCTCGGCGTGCCGACCGCGGCGGGCAAACTCGGCCTCGAGCCGGCCAGCGAACCGCGCCGCCAGGTCGTTCGCGATCCGGTAGCGGTCACCCGTCTCCGTGCCCGGGGGATCCATGAAGGTCACCCGCTCGAAGAGGTGAGCGCGGATCCGCGCGGCGCGCTCGGGCTCGAAGCGCCGCGGCCCGGGCGGAGCGCCCTCGCCGCGGCGCCCGAGCGGCGGGCCCGGGAGCTCGACCTCCTCGGCCAGACCGCCGTGGACGAGCAGCACGTACTTGTCGACCTCGGCCTGGAGCTCGAGCTCGAGCTGGGTCGCCGGGAGCTCCCGGCGCGCCCGCTCGGCCACATAGAGGAAGTGGCTCACCCCCTCGACGATCTGGCAGATCTCGTCGAACGTCCCCGCGCCCCCCCGCGAGATCGCGCGGCGGGGCAGGTGCAGCGCCACCTCGATGTCCCCGTCCGCGTGCCGGATCAGCAGCGCCTCGCGGGCGCCGCCGTCCGTCGGCCGGATGAAGTCGTCGACGGCGGGCGCGTCATCGAGCGCGTAGGTGCGCGCGAGGTGCTGCTGGATCCGGGCGGTGAAGGTCGCGCCCGGCATCAGTTGAGCCCGCCAGTCCCGCGGCTCGGCACGAGCCCGCGCGCCCCGAGCTCCTCGGCGAGGCGGCTGGAGCCGGTGCGGACCCAGCGCTCGTACAGCCGGAGCACCGAGCGCTCGTCCCGGGCGCCGGACGCGAGCGTCCCGTCGGCCACGTCGTTCAGGACGGCCGCGAAGCGCTCGAACTTCTCCGCCATCTCCGAAAGAACATCGGGGCCCTGGCCGACGCGCGCGTTGAGGCGCAGCATAGCGGCGGCATGGTGGTAGGCGGTCGAGCCGACCCCGACCACGTAGCCGCGGTCGACGCCCTTGAGCTCGATATGGCCGCCGAAGAAGCCGACCGCGTAGAGCACGCCGTCTCCCAGGTTGCGCAGCCGCCGGAAACGCTCGGCCCCGGAGGCCTCCAGGGCGTCGCGCAGCAGAAAGGTCAGGGGCTGGTTGAAGGCAGACTCGGCGTGCTCGTCCGGGTGAGCGAAGGCACAGAGCAGACCGACGAGGTAGCTCGATGCCGCCTCGGTCGCGGCGACGTTCCGAACTCGGAGCGCCTCGTCCACAACCTCCTGGAAATAGCGGGTCATGCTCGGGGACACAGAGATCGCTTGGCTCACGGGGGCACCTCACTTGCGCGGGTGCCCTGGATACCGACGTAACCCGGGCCACCGCGCGCTCAGGTCAACCAGACACGTCCTGTCGGCCTCCATCGGGCCGGAGACCGTGAGGGCGTCGCGCCGCTGTGCTGCCGCATTTCCGCCCTCATACGGTCACTTTAGCCGACGGACCGCGCCGGGCCCAGCATCACGCCCCGCACTTCTCTTGCGATCTCCAGGACTTACAGCCACCCCAGCGCCTGGCTGCTAACGCGCGAAGCACCGGGCGGAGGCGCGCTTGACACCCTCCAGGGGGTGGCTATCTTCCGCGCCGCCCGCTAGCACTCGTCGGAAGCGAGTGCTAGCAAAGTGCCCAGGCTGCAAACGTATGGGACCTCGCGGCCGCTCGTTCAGGTCGCCGGGGTCCTGCCGTCTCGTGGGACGCGGCGCTCGTCCCCGGAGGATTCGCAAACATGAAGATTCGACCGCTCCAGGACCGCGTGATCGTTCAGCGCGTGAAGGAAGAAGAGAAGACCAAGGGGGGTCTCTACATCCCTGACACGGCCAAGGAGAAGCCGATCGAGGGCACGGTCATCGCCGTCGGCAACGGCAAGGTCGGCGAGGACGGTACCGTGCGGAAGCTCGACGTCAAGGAGGGCGATCGCGTCCTCTTCGGCAAGTACTCGGGCACCGAGGTCAAGATCGACGGCGAGGAGCACCTCATCCTCCGCGAGGACGACATCCTCGGCGTGATCGAGAAGTGACGCGGGCGACAGCAGGAATTTAGGAGAGACACCATGGCAGCCAAGGAAATCATCTACAACGAGTCCGCCCGCAGCAGCATCCTCGCGGGCGTCAACGCCCTCGCCGACGCGGTCAAGGTCACGCTCGGCCCGAAGGGGCGCAACGTCGTCATCGAGAAGAGCTTCGGCTCGCCGACGGTCACCAAGGACGGCGTGACCGTCGCCAAGGAGATCGAGCTCGAGAACCGCTTCGAGAACATGGGCGCCCAGATGGTCCGCGAGGTCGCCTCGAAGACGAGCGACATCGCCGGCGACGGGACGACCACCGCGACCGTGCTCGCGCAGGCGATCTACCGCGAGGGCTCCAAGCTCGTCGCGGCGGGCCACAACCCGATGGAGATCAAGCGCGGCATCGACAAGGCGGTCGAGGCGATCGTCGAGCACCTCCGCGGCTCCGCCAAGCAGACCAAGGACGCGCGGGAGATCGCGCAGGTCGGCACGATCAGCGCGAACGGCGACGAGACGATCGGCAAGCTCCTCGCCGACGCGATGGAGAAGGTCGGCAAGGAGGGCGTGATCACGGTCGAGGAGGCGAAGAGCGCCGACACGACGCTCGACGTGGTCGAGGGCATGCAGTTCGACCGCGGCTACCTCTCGCCGTACTTCGTGACCGATCCCGAGGCGATGAAGGCGAACCTCGAGGACGCGTACATCCTCATCTCGGAGAAGAAGATCTCCAACATGAAGGACCTGCTCCCGGTGCTCGAGGCGATTGCCAAGAGCCAGAAGCAGCTCCTCATCATCGCCGAGGACGTCGAGGGCGAGGCGCTCGCGACCCTCGTCGTGAACAAGCTCCGCGGCACGCTGCACTGCGCGGCCGTGAAGGCGCCGGGCTTCGGTGACCGCCGCAAGGAGATGCTGAAGGACATCGCGACCCTGACGGACGGCCAGGTGATCGCGGAGGAGCTCGGCCTCAAGCTCGAGAACGTCACGATCAGCGATCTCGGCCGCGCCAAGACGGTCATCATCGACAAGGACAACACCACGATCGTCGGCGGCCAGGGCAAGAAGGACAAGATCAAGGCCCGGCAGCAGGAGATCCGCGCGCAGATCGAGAACACGACGAGCGACTACGACCGCGAGAAGCTCCAGGAGCGGCTCGCGAAGCTCGTGGGCGGCGTCGCGGTGGTCAAGGTCGGCGCCGCGACCGAGACCGAGATGAAGGAGAAGAAGGCCCGCGTCGAGGACGCGCTCCACGCGACCCGCGCGGCCGTCGAGGAGGGCATCGTCCCGGGCGGCGGCGTGGCGCTCATCCGCGCGCAGAGCTCGCTCGAGAAGCTCCAGGTGAACGACGAGCAGCGGTTTGGCGTGAACATCATCCGCCGCGCCATCGAGGAGCCCCTCCGCCAGATCTCGGCCAACGCCGGGGAAGAGGGCTCGATCGTCGTGCAGAAGGTGCGCGAAGGCAAGGAGTCGTTCGGCTACAACGCGGCGTCGGGCGAGTACGGCAACCTGCTCGAGATGGGCGTCATCGATCCGGCCAAGGTCGTCCGGTCGGCGCTCCAGAACGCGGCCAGCGTCGCCAGCCTGATGCTCACCACCGAGGCGCTCATCGCCGAGCGGCCGAAGGAGGAGAAGGCGGCGGCCGGCGGCGCCCACGCGGGCCACGGCCACGACTTCTGATCGCGGCTCAGGCAGATAAGCCTGGCCGGCGAGGGCCGGCTTCCCCCCGGGGAAGTCGGCCCTTCGCCATTTCGACTTCCGGCAGGCCGCGACGCGTGATCTGATCCGCCGCAGGTCCGCGATGAGCACCCTGACTACCGAGCGCCTCGATCTCACCCCGGTCTCGCTGCCCCTGCTCGAGGCGGTCATCCGCGGAGATCGCCTGGAAGCCGAGGCCCTGTCCGGCGCGCGCTTCCCCGACGCGTGGCCTGGACGCGCGCTCGTCGAGCGCGCCTTCAGCTCGCCGCTCGACCGGCTGCGCGACGACCCCGAGGCCTTCCTGTGGGGAACGCGGCTGATGGTGACGCGCGGCCAGGTGGAGCGCGTCGTCGTCGGCAGCGTGGTGCTGAACGGCCGGCCCGACGCCACGGGCACCGTGGAGATCGGCTACGGCGTCGAGGGCAGGTCCCAGGGGCAGGGCTACGCGACCGAGGGGTCGCGCGCCGTCCTGCACTGGGCGCTGCAGCAGGCCGCCGTCAGGCGCGTGATCGCCACCACGCCGGCATGGCACCGCGCGTCGCTCCGGGTGATCGAGAAGCTCGGGATGCGCGCAGCCGGCACGCTCGATCACGATCTCCTCGGCGAGCTGCTCGTCTTCGAGCGCTTCCGCGAGTAGGGGCGCCGCGTCCGCCGGCAGGCGGCGCGCGTCACCCGCCCGCGCGGATCACGCCGCCGCGCGGGTCGCGCCGCCGCGCCCACTCGCACATCGTCATGCCCGCCGCGATCGCCACCGGGTACGAGTGGTTGATCCCGTACATGGGGATCGCGATCACGTCCTCGCAGGCGTCGAGCAGCACCTGCGGCAGCCCGTCGTCCTCGCTGCCGAAGAGGAAGACGAGCCCGTGCGGCAGCGGCGCCTCCCAGAGGGTCCGCCGCGCGTGGTCGCGCTCGACGCCGATGAGCGGTCGGCCGCGCGCCGCCTCCAGGAAGGCTGCCTCGTCGGGGCACTCGATGAGGGTCTCGTACTTCTGCATGCCCATCGAGGCGCGCTCATAATAGGGCTCGGTCCCGATCAGGAAGATCTCCCGCACCAGAAACGAGTGGGCGACCCGGATGATGGCGCCGATGTTGAACGGGTTCTTCGCGCGGCACACCGCGACCGAGAAGTCGTTCCGCAAGGGCGCGAGCTCTTCGCGGATCTCCCGGGTCGTGAGCCCGAACGGCGGGATCTTCACGGCGCGCCGGCTCCTCACTCGACCGCGCCGAAGCGCTCGAACAGCGGGTAGATGGGCCCGGCGTGGACCCGGAGCCGCTCGGTCGCGCCCGTGGCGTGCTTGACCAGGAGCACGAGCCCGGTGCGCGGCACGGCGTCGAGCGCGCCCCGGATCTGGGCGACGGTCAGGCTCCGCACGGGCCGCCCCGCGATCTCGAGCACCTCGTCGCCCTTGCGGAGCCCGGCGCGCTCGGCGGGCCCCCCCTCGACGGTCCGCGAGATGAACGCGGAGCCCGAGTAGAGCTGGTACCAGAGGCCGAGGCCGATCCTGGCGTGGGCCGGCTGGAAGGCCAGCGTGAGCGAGCCGCCCCCCTCGAGATCGACCTGGATCTCGCTGGCGGCGCGCTGCGCGTCGGTGGGGCGGCCGATGTCGCGCACGCCGATCGGTTTGTCGACGAGCGGATCCGACTCCCAGACCTCGACGCGGAGCCAGTCCTCGGGTGCGATGCGGAAGTTTCCGCTGGGACCATCAGGCCAGGTCGGCTCCACGGTGTCCGACTGCACGGCGGTCCGGAAGAGCTCCGCGCCGTTGACCAGGATGCGGGCGTAGGGGTCCGGGAGGCTGCCGTCACCGGGGGGATCCCAGGCTCGACCGTCCCGAGTGCGCTCCGGGACGCGCGCCCCGACGATCCGGAGCCACCGGACGTCCTCGGGCGGCGGAGGATGGAGCTCCTGCCCCGGAGGCGGCGCGTGGAGCCGTGATTCGAGCTCCGGGTACAGGGCCGAGCAGCCGCCTGCGCCGAGCAGCACGCCCGCCGCGGCGAGCAGCTTGAGGAACACAGGCAGGCAGAGCGCGCGACGCTTTCGACGGGGCAAGATGGCGCCATTTTTGGCCGGACCCGGCGTCAGCCGCAACTAAACCGTGCTATTTCCGGCGCCCATGCAGGACCTGCCCGTCATCGCTACCAGCGACCTCAGCGCGCACGTCGGCCGCACTGTCGCGCTCCGCGGATGGCTCTACAACAAGCGCTCGAGCGGGAAGCTCCACTTCCTCGAGTTGCGCGACGGCTCCGGCACCGTCCAGTGCGTGATGGCAAAGAGCGACGTCGGAGACGAGGTCTTCGCCGCCGCCGACAAGGTCACGCAGGAGAGCGTGATCGAGGTCACCGGCGAGGTGAAGGCGCACCCGAAGCGGGCCGGGGTCTTCGAGGTCGTCGCGTCCGGGTTCCGCCTGCTCGGCCCGACCACGGGCGAGTACCCGATCTCCCCGAAGGAGCACGGGACCGACTTCCTCATGGATCACCGCCACCTCTGGCTGCGCTCGAAGCGGCAGCACGCGATCTTGCGCGTGCGTCACACCATCATCCAGGCGATCCGCGACTTCTTCGACGGGCGCGGGTTCACGCTCGTCGACGCGCCCATCTTCACGCCGAACGCGTGCGAGGGGACGAGCACGCTGTTCCAGACCGACTACCACGGCGACAAGGCGTACCTCACCCAGTCGGGGCAGCTCTACATGGAGGCGGCGGCGGCCGCGTTCGGGAAGGCGTACTGCTTCGGGCCGACGTTCCGCGCGGAGAAGTCGAAGACGCGCCGCCACCTGGCCGAGTTCTGGATGGTCGAGCCCGAGGTGGCGTTCATGGACCTCGACGGCGACATGGACCTGGCCGAGGATTTCCTCTGTTTCATCGTCGAGCGCGTCCTCGAGCGGCGCCGCCCCGAGCTCGCCGTGCTCGAGCGCGACGTGACGAAGCTCGAGGCCGTCAAGAAGCCGTTCCCCCGCATCCGTTACGACGAGGCCGTCGCCATCCTGAACGAGGCGCGCGCGGAGAAGCGCAAAACAGCGGGAGAAGCTGTAGTTCCGGACTTCCCCTGGGGCGAGGACCTCGGGGGCGAGGACGAGACGATCATCTCCAGCCGGTACGATCGCCCCGTCATGATCCACCGCTATCCGGCCCAGGTGAAAGCCTTCTACATGAAGCGCGATCCGACGGACGCCCGGCTCGCCCTCTGCGTCGATGTCCTGGCGCCAGAGGGCTATGGTGAGGTGATCGGCGGCGGGCAGCGCGAGGACGATCTCGGCACGCTCGAGCGGGCAATTGAGGCGCACAAGCTCCCCCCCGAGGCGTTCGGCTGGTACCTGGATCTGCGCCGGTATGGCACCTTCCCGCATGCGGGCTTCGGGCTCGGCGTCGAGCGGAGCGTCGCCTGGATCTGCGGCCTGCCCCACGTGCGCGAGACGATCCCGTTCCCGCGCATGCTGAACCGGCTCGCGCCGTAGTGCCGCGCGTCAGAGATCCCGCCGGGATTTCTGGCGCTGTTTCGAGCGGCTCGGCCCACGGCGCGATGCGCCACGACGTCGACGCGACGGGCTGACGCGTGAAAGCAGACGAGGTTAGCCGCGCCTCGCACGCACCCGTGCGCGAGATAGCTCGCCGCGCGGGTGACAACGTAGGGGAAGCGGTGAGCGCGAGGAGTGGAGGTCACGCGACCGGCGCGACGCGCGGCGGGCAGTGTGGTCAGGCCGTGCCCGCGGCCAGCCTCGCCGCTGGGGGATCCGTTTTTGCTCCGCTTGCAGGGCGACTCTGTCGTATCAAGAAAGCATAGGGCGCAACCCGCGACCCACGCTCACGCGGCCGACCGACGGAGCCACCCCTGCTTGCAGATGAGGGAGCGCTCTACCGGCGAGCCGGACACTGCCCCCGCCCCCCGACCCAACTCGCGAGGACAAAGCTATGGCTCGTCTCGTCGGCTTCATCGGTAACCGTCCGGATCTCGGCGCGCGTGCGATCGAGCTTGAAGATCGTGCCCTCGTCGTCCGCCGAAGGGAGGGCGTGATCCCTGGCTGGGGTGTCGGCTTCTACCAGGGAGGAGAGATTCTCCTCAAGCGCCGACCGATCGACGACCGGCCCGAGATCAGCCTGGTCGACATGACCAGGGACGTGCGCGCCGACATCCTCGTGGCGCATGTCCGGGCTGCGACGGTCGGCAGCCTGCGCACCGAGAACACGCACCCGTTCCGTTACCGGCAGTGGCTGTTCGCCCATACCGGCACGGTCGAAGGGTTCGCCCGGCTGCGGAGCCAGCTCAGCGACTCGCTGCCGCAGTTTCTCCAGCGGGACGTCCGCGGCGAGACGGACAGCGAGATCCTCTTCCACCTGTTCCTGTCCTTCCTCCACGACAGCAACCAGCTCGATCGGCCCACCGTGGACGCGGCGAGCGCGCGGGCAGCCCTCCGGTCCTCCATCGCGCTCGTCGATCGGCTCTGCGCAGAGGAAGGGGCCGGGCCGAGCGCGATGAACATCGTGGTCACGAACCCGGAGTACCTGCTCGTGGCCCACGGCGGCACGCCCATGGCGTACCGCATCTACCAGGGCAACGAGGACATGGAGCGGCTGCTGAGCGACGGCGGGCTGGGTCGCATGCGCATGCCCGACTACGCGGCGAGCCGGCTGACGCTCGTCGCGTCGGACTTCGACGACGACCAGGCCCCCGCGGGATGGACCCCCGTCGGTGAGCGTGCGATCGTGACGTTCACGCGCGCCGATGAGCCAGCGATCGAGCCGATCTGAACGCCGCCACGTCCCGCCGGGGCGCCGGGCGCATCCCTCGCCGGCCGGCGTCCCTGACGCCGCGCAAGCGCCGCCGGCGCCTCCCTCGCTGATCCTCATCGCGCTCCTCGGCTCGTCCCTCCTCGGGTGCGGGCCGGGCGGAGCGGCGTCGTTCCCCGCGGCCTCCGAGCTGCCCGAGGAGCGTCGCCGCCCCGACGGCGTGGCGATCGATCCGGCGAGCACGCCTCCGCGACCGGTGAACGAAGCCGACGCCCGCGACGGCGTCGTGACCCTTCGGACGCCGCTCGGCATCGGCCTGGCGCTGGACGTCGTGGCCGAGTTCTTCCAGCGGGTGACCGCCGAGGACAGCGAGGCGCTGAGCGAGCTGCTGACGCGCGACGCCCTCGCGATCCAGACCGGATCCGGCGGACAAGGGCAGCCGCCGAGCGCTGGGCTCTGGTGGGAGCAGCGCTTCCGGCGGCTCGAGTACGGCAAGCTCGCCGGCGAGCCGGTCTATCGCGAGTCGGAGCTCCAGATCTTCCGGGCGGAGGACGTGCTCGCGACGCCGCAGCACCCCGCGATCCAGCCGGAGACGCTCGACGACCAGGACGTCGTGATCCGGGTGCCGATCACGACCGCCCGGATCGCGGCCGATCGGCTGCTCGGCGACGAGATCGTGGTCTGGTTACGGCGAGACGGACCGCGATTCAGGATCTATCGGCTGCTCGAGGACTTCCAGCTACAGTAGGCTTTGCGCTCATGCCGCATCTCCGGCAACATCAGCGTTCGATGAGCCGCCTCAAGATCGCGTTCGTTGGCTCCGGGGGGGCGGCGCGAGGCCTGGCGCACCTCGGCGTGCTGAAGGCCTGCGAAGAGCTGGGGATCCATCCAGAGATCTACGTGGGCGCCGGCGCAGGCGCGCTGGTCAGCGCGACGTACGGGCAGGACATCCCGCTCGATGTGCTGCTCGACGCCTACCGCTTGCCGTGGCGGCGCCGGCACCGCGGGCCTCGCCTCCACGTGTCGAGCTTCTTCGGGGCGCCCGCCCTGCGCGATCTGCTCGACCCGGGGTACCTCTGCTCGGGGGTGTTCTCGATCGATCGGCTCGAGCGCTACGTGCGTCGGACGCTGCCGATCAACGATTTCCGGCAGCTCCCGCACGCGGTCTACGTGACCGCGGTCGACGTCGACAGCGCCAAGCGCGTCGTCTTCGGCCCAGGCTACGACGAGGCGACGCCGATCAGCCAGGCCGTGGCCGCGAGCTGCTGCGTGCCCGGCCTGTTCCGGCCCTACCGCATCAACGGCCGCTATCACCTGAGCGGCGAGGTGATCCGGACGCTCTCCGCCGATGTGGCCGTGAACGCCGGCGCGAACATCGTGATCATCTCCAACATCTACCGTCCCGAGGAGCGCGACGGGTCGCAGCGCTCGATCGCGAGGAGCGGCGCGCCCGGCGTGGTCCGGCAGTCGCTCAGCATCCTGCTGGCCGAGAAGGAGCGTCGCGGCGTCGAGCTCCTCTCCAAGCTCTACCCGAACGTCACCTTCCTCGACGTGGCGCCCGCGATCGGCCGGTACAGCTACATGAACCGGTTCGCCGCGAAGCCGCTCGTCCTGCGCGGCTACCGGACGGCGCTCCGCGTGCTCGCCGCCGCGAAGGAGAAGGGCGTCTTCGATGCCCCCTCCTCGAAGAGCGCGCTCAACTAGAGCCGCGGCCGAGCGCTACATCCCCGCGACGATGCGGTACTCGTCCTGGTGCTCGACCAGCTCGAGGCGGTTGTCCTCCACCTTGCGGCGCCACTCTTCGCCCTTGCGACCCGGGATGCGGTAGCTGGCGCTGTAGGTGTAGTCGACGTAGATGACGTCGTCCTCCCTGAGGACCCGCCGGTAACGGATCTCGTAACGGATGGCGCGCGCTTCCTGGAACTTGCCGTTGAGGTACTCGCGCAGGCCGGCGTAATCGAGGTCGTCCGCCGCATCGATGTTGCCGCCGTCCTCGTAGTACTTGGGCGAGGCGAGCTGGAGGAGCGCGCCGACGTTCTTGCTCTCCACCGCGTTGCGGTACTTCTCGCAGAACGAGATGATCTTGCGGTTGTCGTCGTTGTCCTCGACATCCGTGTTCGGGATGTAGTGGGTCGCGCAGCCGGCGAGGACGGTCGAAGCGACGACGAGTAGTGAAGCGACAGCGTTTGTTTTGCGGCAGAGCATACGCGGGCAGGACAACGCTCAGGGGAAGCTGCTGATTCCGGCCCGGGACCTTGCCAGATCGGGGTGCAGATCGGCAAGCGAAGCGATCAAGAACGCCACGGATGGCGCGGACGGGCGTACCGGCGCTATCCGCGGTCTTCGAGCCAGCGAAGGAGGGCGAGGTGGCCGACCGGGCCCTCGTGGTCCACCGGGAGGTCGAGATCGACCTCGCGCAGGCGCGCCGCGTCGCCTGGGTCCGCCTGGAGGAGGAGCGCGACGGCGCCGCAGGTGAACGCCCGCGACCGCGCGCCGATGAGGCCGAGGAGCTCGCGCGCGACCGGACCCGCGTCGTCGGCCGCGAGGACGACCATGCGATCGGCGTCGGACGACGCGACGAGCTCGGCCGCGGCGCGGAGCGCCTCCAGCGCGCCGCCGAGCCCGGCGCCGACCGCGAAGCTGGGCCCGGTGAGCTGGTACGCGATGGCGCACTCGCCCGCGATGGCGTTCGGCGACGTGGCGGGGAAGAGGCGCGGCTCGACGAAGCGGGCGCCGCGCGCGCGGCGGCGGGCGTCGTAGACCTCGTTGGTGTCGAGCGTCGCGAGCGCGTGGCCCGCGACGATGCCGGCGCCGCGCAGGCGCTCGGCGCCGACGGCCGCGGCGAGGGCCGCCACCGCGGACAGCCCGAGCCGGCAGAGCGCGTCGAGGCGCGCGAGGCGGTCGCGCGCGATGCCCGTCGCCTCGGCGAGGTGCCCGAGATCGGAGCCGGTCACGCGCGCGTGCGCGCGCAGGTAGACGGGGCGGGCGGGCCGCGGGGTGCGCCCGCTCGGGGAAGACGTGAGCAGGAGCGCGGCGTTGGCGCCGCCGAAGGCCGCCGAGAGCTTCAGGGCCGCAGAGAGCGGGCGAGGCTCGGCGCGCTCGAGCAGGAGCGCCGGGGCGTCGGGGTCGAGCTCGCCCTCCGACGCCGCCGGAGGGGCGATGCGCGCGGAGAGGGCGGCGGCGGCCGCGAGCGACTCGAGCGCGCCCGCTGCGCCGAGCGTGTGCCCGATCTGCGCCTTGAACGGGTGGACCACCGGCGGAGAGACCGAAGCGCCGCCAGGCAGCCCGTCCACGCCGTCGGCAGGGCGGGGCGCCGCGAGCAGCGCGGCGATCGCGCGCGACTCCATCGCGTCGTTGTAGGGCGTCGCGGTGGCGTGGGCGCTGACGAGGCCGACGCGCGAGGCAGGCCACCCGGCGTCGGCGAGCGCCGCGGCGCCGGCGCGCATGAGCCCCGAGCCCGTGCGATCCGGGGCGGTGATGTGCACCGCGTCCGTCGACGCGCCGAAGCCGGCGACGCGCGCCGTCACCGGGGCGCCGCGGCGACGATCCTCGCGAACGAGGGCGATCACGGCGGCGCCCTCGCCGAGCGCCATGCCGTCGCGGCCGATTCGAAAGGGGCGCGTTCTGGACGCCGTGGTCGCGCGGAGCGCCTCGAAGCCGGCGGCGACGAAGACGCTGAGCGCGTCGTAGCCGCCGGCGAGCACGAGATCGCAGGCGCCGCGATCGAGCCAGCGGAGGCCGAGGCCGATCGCCAGGGTGCTCGCCGCGCAGGCCGCGAGCAGGTGCGTGCGCAACGGGGTCCGCTCCAGGCCGAACGAGGCGAGCGCGTCGTTGAACGGCGCGAAGTAGGTCGCGCCCGGGGCCAGCGCGGCGAGCGCGCCGGCGTCCGCGCCCTCCGCGCGCGCGGCGAAGAACCGCTCCGCCGTGAGCATGCCGCCGCTGGAGGTGCCGAGGGCGATGCCGATCCGCTCGTCTCGCCAGCCCGGGCGCTCGGCCTCCAGGGTCGCGAGCGCCTGAGAGAGCGCCGCCTTCAGGAGATCGGTCGCGCGATCGGGGCCCGAGGGGACGCCGAGCTCCGCGGGGGCGCGCGCGGCGAAGGGCCGCTGGAGGCCGGCGCGCGCGAGCTCCGCGTCGTGCGCGATGGCGACGGGCGCGGGCTCGCCGGCGTCAGGGACCCGGTAGGCGAGCGGGCCGAGGCCGAGCGCAGAGACGGCGCCCGAGGCGATCACGCACGCGTCGCTCATGAGCCGTCCCCCGGCCGGATCGCGTCGGGATCGACGAAGGCGCGCGGATCCGGGGCGCGATCGCGCTCCTCGGCCTCGCAGACCACCGTGACGAGCAGCCCGGTCGAGGCCTGCGCGTAGCGGACGTTGCCGCAGCCCATGCGCTCGGCGATCACGACCTCCTCGTCGAGCTGGCGCCGGCGCGCGTCGCCGGCGGCCGACCACGTCGTGCGGCGCGCGCCGATCGAGCCGCGATCGTCGATCCGCAGCTCGATCACGGCGTCGCCGTCGCGCAGGACGAAGGCGTCCGCGCTCGCGGCGCGCTCGTACCAGAGCAGCGTCCCCGCCGCGGGGTGGAGCATCCACCAGCGGAGGAAGTCCACCGGCAGGCCGCGGAGCGACGCGCGCGGCGTCGACGCGTCGCCGCGCTTCAGGAGATCGAGCGCGGGGAGGGCGAAGCGGAAGCGGTCGCCGCGCGTCCACAGATCGAGCGCGGTGGTGCCGCCCGGGCCGAGGAGGATCATCCGGAGCGCGCCGTCCGGCTCGACGGCCGCGCTCCCCGCCCCGCGCGCGCGCCCGTCGACGGCGGCTGCGGGCGGGGCGATCGCGATCGCGCCGCGCGCCTCGAGCACCTGACCCGTGCGCGGCTCCCGGAGCGCCAGGCGGACGCGGAGCGTGCGCGGGCCGGCCCCCTCGACCGCGCGGCGGAGGTCGGCGAGGCGCTGTCGCCCCTCGCGCCACGCGGACGCATCGGGCCGCGCGGCGGGCGCGTCAGGCGAAGGGCGAGGCAGGAGCTGCGCGAACTCGGCGTCGAGCGCTCCGCCTCGCCGCGCTCCCTGGGCGGCGCACGCGGGAGCGCACGCCAGCGAGAGCAGGAGGCACGCGCCGCTCGCCGGGCGGCGCATACGACGGTCGGCCCCACGAAGCGGCGTCGTCACGCGTCGCCGGGAGCGACCAGCAGGATCGCGTATCCGCGGTCGGGTGCGCCGCCCACGATGAGCACGCTCGCGAGGGCGCCGCTCGCGAGCGCCGCGACGGCCGCGGCCGCGGCGAACCCGCCGGCGCCCTCGTGATCACCCGAGCGCGACGCCAGCGTGGACCGCGGCACCTCGGCCCAGGGCGTGCCGCGCAGGCAGGCGACGATGCGATCTTCCTGCCGCCCGACGAACACCGCGGCCGGCGTCGAGACGCCGGGCTGCGCTCGCTGCGCGCCGTCGGCCGACGGGCCGAGGGGAAGCGGCGCTGGTGCTCCCGCGAGCATCCCCACGCCGTCGCCGCGCCAGGAGTTCCACCAGGCCACCGTCGCGAGGGGGCGTGCCCCGCGCTCGCGCACGCGCGCGGCGCTCTCGAAGAGCAGCACGGCGGCGCCCTCGCTCCGCACGCCGCAGTTGACGACCTCCGAGCAGATCGGGCCGAGGCATCGCTCGATCATGGGGCTCGCCTCCTCGACGCTGCCGGCGGCGAGCGCCTCGCCCTCCCCGGCCGTGATGAGCTCGATGGCCGTGACCATGGCCGACTCCGCCGTCGCGCCGAGATCGGCCATGGCGAACACCGGCCCGCGGAGGCCCAGATAGATGGAGGCGTGCCCGACCGGCGACGACGGAACGAGGTTCGGGAAATCGGCGGGGCTCGCGTACTTCGCCCCCTTGTCGTAGATGCGCCGCATGTACGCGGTCGAGGCGTCGACGCTGCCGAAGGAGGCACCGACGATGGCGCCGGGCAGCGTGCGGCTCGGCGCGGCGTCGGCCGCCGGATCGCCCGCGCTCGCGCCGGCGTCGAGCTGGGCCGCGCCCCCGAGCCCGGCGTCCTCGATCGCCGTGAGGACCGCGGCCGTCGTCAGCCGGCCAGCGCGGTCGAGCCGCCTCGCGCGCGCGAGGTCGAGGTGCGCGCCCGTGTTGAACGCGATGGGCCCCTCGGCCGGCGGAGGGCCAGGATCGAGGTACGCGGCGCCGCCGCGGGATGAAAGGACGCCGAGCGGGCCGATCGTCGCGGCCGCGGTGACGACGACCGAGCGCCGCCGCGGCGCGCCGCCCGCGCCGGGCGGCGGTGGGAACCGATCGGGCTGCGCGAACACGAGCACGCTGTCCGTGCCGCCGAAGCCGAACGAGTTCGACATCGCCGAGCGGATCGGCGCCTCGCGCGCTTCCTTGAGGTGCAGGAGCTGGCACTCGGGATCGACCTCCTCGAGGCCGCCGGTCGGCGGCATCACGCCGCGCGCGATGGCGAGGGCGGTGATCGCCGCCTCGATCGCGCCGGCCGCGCCGAGCGTGTGTCCGATCTGCCCCTTCGACGACGAGACGGCGATGCGGCTCACCTCGGTGCCGAGGCAGGCGCGCAGGGCCGCGCTCTCCATGACGTCGTTCAGCGGCGTCGCCGTGCCGTGCGCGTTGACGTAATCGAGATCCGAAGGCGCGAGCGCCGCGCACCGGAGCGCGTCGCGCATGACGCGGGCGGCGGTGCGCCCCTCGCGCTCGGGGTTCGTGATGTGGTGCGCCTCGGCGCCGGTGGCCCAGCCGCGGAGCTCGACGATCGGCTCTGCCCCGCGCGCACGCGCGGCGTCCTCCGACTCGAGGAGCAGGAACGCCGCGGCTTCGCCGAGGTTCAGCCCTGCGCGCCGCCGGTCGAACGGGCGGCACGGCTCGGGATCGACGGCCGCGAGCGCGCCGAAGCCTGTGTACGTCAGCCGACACAGGCCGTCGGCGCCGCCCGCGAGGACGCGGGTGGACAGGCCGGCCCGGAGCCAGGCTGCGCCCAGCAGGATGGCGTTCGCGCCGCTCGAGCAGGCGCTGCAGACGCTCCTCGCCCGCCGGAACGGCCCCACCGCGGAGCGGACGTGATCGGCCGTCGACGAGAGCGGGTGCGAGAGCATCCGCTTCAACGGGGCGATCGCGCTGGGATCATGCGACAGCCAGGCGAGCAGCTCCTCTGTCTCGAACATGCCGGCCGTCGTCCCGCCGACCACCAGGTCGACCGGCGTCGCCCTGGGGTCGATGCCCGCGTGCGCGAGCGCCTCGCGCGCCGAGAGCACGGCCATCGCGTCGGTGCGTGACCACCCTTCCGCCTCGCCCAGAGGAGCGACCTCCTCGGCGGAGAGACCACGGACCTCCGCGGCGATCCGCGCGCGTGTCCCCGGGACCTCGAACAGGGAGAGCGGAGCGAAGGCCCGCTCTCCTGCGACGAGCCGGTCCATCGTCGCCCTCGCCCCGCGCGCCAGCGGCGAGACGATCCCGACGCCCGTCACCCAGATTCGCACGCTCGAACGGCTCTCTGCGGCGCGATCACGCCGCCGCGGTCGACTTGAGGATGTGGGCCACGAGCGCGTCCACCGACGCGAAGATCGGCCGCGCCTCGTCGCCCTCAGGAATGCGCACGCCGAAGCGCTCCTCCACGCTCATGGCGAGCTGGAGCGCATCCAGCGAGTCGAGGCCCAGCCCCTCGCCGAACAGCGGCGCGCCGTCGTCGATGTCGGCCGGCGTCTTCCCCTCGAGGTTCAGCTCCTCGACCATGAGCTCTTTTAACTTCTGCCGCACGTCCTGCGCGTTCATGAGTACTTCCCTGCGGGGTAGCACAATTCCGCGCCTTTCTACCAGGGGGCAGCGCTTTTTCTGTCGGTTTGGTAAAGAGCGGCCATGGCTCTCGTCGACTACGCCACCTCTGCCGGCGTCGCGCTGCTTACCCTCAATGATCCGCCCGTCAACGGCTACACGCACGAGATGATGAAGGACCTCGATGCGGCCATCCTCGAGGCCCGCTTCGACAACGATGTACATGTCATCGTCGTCACCGGGCATGGAGAAAAGTTCTTCTGCGCCGGAGCGAACATCAACATGCTCCGCGAATCGGACCCGACGTTCAAATACTACTTCTGTCTGCACGCGAACGAGACGTTGAGCCGCCTCGAGCACACGCCAAAGCTCTGCATCGCGGCGCTGAACGGCCACACTGTAGGCGGCGGCCTCGAGATCGCGATGGCCTGCGACCTCCGCATCGCGCGCAAGGGCGCCGGCAAGATCGGGCTCCCGGAGGTCGCGCTCGGCGTCCTTCCTGGCACGGGCGGCACCCAGCGCCTCGCCAGACTCATCGGTAAATCGCGAGCGATCCAGCTCATGTGCGAGGGGCAGACGTTCGATTTCGATACGGCGCTCGCGTATGGCCTGGTCAACGACGTCTGGGAGACGGCCTCCCATGACGAGTTCATGGACCGGATCCTCGCGTACAGTCACACATTCACGCTCCCGGACCGCGCGGCTCTGGCGGTCGGACGCATCAAGCGCGCCGTGCAGACAGGCTTCGAGGTGGGTCTTGAACAGGGGCTCGCCCTCGAGCGCGAGCTCCAGGCCGAGCTGTTCGCGTCGGAGGATGCCCGCGAGGGGCTCGCCGCGTACATGGAGAAGCGGAAGCCGTTGTTCCAGGGCAAGTGAGCGCACCACGCACGGGCCAACTTTCTTCAACCACCCCGGAGACGGCGTCCAGGTTGCTCCTGTTCCCTGGAGCAGGCCGCCATGCTGTAGGACGAATTACGATCGAAACCGCTTCGTCCGGGTGGCGTGACGATTTTCAAATCAGCGGGGGCTGCTGCACGTAAGTTCAGGCATGCAACAGCCTCTTGAGCACGTGCCGCTGCCAGAGCGGCCCAGCTTCGAGACCGTGTACGCTGTAGGCCTGTCATTCCTTCGGCAAGCGCTCCGCTGGCTCGGGGTGGCTGAGCGCGACGTCGACGACGTCCTGCAAGACGTCATGATCGCCGCGTACCACGCGCTCGACGGCTTCGATCCAGGGCGCAGTCCCCACGAGGCGCGCGCCGGACATCCCCTGCGCGACGATGGACCGGGCCCGGGCCGCAGCGCTCCGCACCCCGCGAACCCGCTCCGCGACCCCCTCAGGCGCTGGCTGTTCGGCATCGCCTGGCGACAGGTTGGCCATTATCGTGGGCGCGCCCACCGTCGTCGAGAGGTTGCGGTCGGCGCTGGGACGAGCTGGCCGTTCGATCTCGCCGACCCGGCGCTGAGCTCGGAGCAAATGCTCGCCCGTGAGCAGAGCGGCCAGCTCGTCGGCCGGCTGCTCGGAGCGATCGATCTTGACCGGCGGATCGTCTTGATCATGCACGACCTGCTCGAGCTCACGACCGCCGACATCGCGCGCGACCTGGACGTGAACGAGAACACGGTGCGCAACCGCCTCAGGCTCGCCCGCGAGGACTTCCGCGTGGCCGTGAAGCGCATGAACGCCGAGGAGCGCCGCGCGCTGCGCGACCCCCTGAGGCTCCCGGTCGCCGAGCGCTCCCGAGCCATCGAGGACGAGTCGCTCATGAACGCGGCCCGGCTGATCCCCGAGGTGCCAGTCGCCATCCGGCACCGGATCTGGGTCGCGGTGACACGCGCGATCGCCAGCGCGCCGGCGGCCGGCGCCGACGCGCTGCCCGTCGCGGCACCACCCTTCTGAGCAGCCTCGCCCGACGCGCTGGATGCAGCCTCGCCGCCCGAGGCAGGGTCGGCGGCGCTCAGTGTTCCAGCATCCTGCCGTAGTGCTCGGCGATCGCCGTCCCCCCGAGGCGGGAGAAGAAGGAGGAGTAGCAGATCCAGATCGCCAGCCCGTTCATGTCGTCGAACATCGGCGGGAGATACGGCGGCGGGCGGACGATCCCATCGGTCACGTGCGCATGGAGGATAGGGACGTCCTCGTGCGCGACCTTCCCGACGAACAGGAAGGGAATGAGCATCGCGCGATCATGCTGAATGGCGGCGCGCATGAAGGCGTAGTTGAGGACGATCCCCTTGCAGTAGCAGGCGTCCTTGGTGAAGGGCGCCCCCCCCGCAAGCACGCCGCCGCGGAACACGCGCCGGGCGTTCTGGAAACACTCGTCCTCTTCGTACCCTTCGGTGCGGTACCACTCGAACACGTCGAGGAATGACGCCCCGTCCTCCGCCTTGTCCACCGCAAGGATGCGGTCGTTCAGCTTCTTCGCCCGACGCGGCGTGCTCCGGAAGGTGAGGATCTCGACCAGGACCGCGAGCCCCTCCTGAACTGCCGTGGTGCGCGGCGGCCCCTTCGCCAGCCAACGCGCCACCGGCTGAGCCTGCCCGTTCAAGCTGGTCGCGACGTGCACCCACCCCTCGTGCGCCTCGAGGATGTCGACATCGCTCTTGGAGAACATCGCGCCGCTCCGGATCTTCACGTAGTCGCTCCCGGCAGCGGCATCGGCGAGGAGCGAGTCGTCCACCTGCACGCGGATCGACGCGCCGCCGAAGAAGCGATCGAAGCGGGCGTTCAGCTCGAGCGCCGCCATCTCCGCCGTGATCTCGCGCTGCTGCGGCGGGCCGAGCCGCTCGCCGCCGATCGCCGTCAGGAGGTCGTAGAGCACGAAGCCCATGTCCCGCACGCTCGTCTTCCCGTCCGGCAGCTTGTCCTTCGGGGAGCCGTAGAGCTCGCGGGATAGGGTGTAGAACGCCTTCGTTCCCCGCCCCATGAGCATGCTCACGACCTTCCTGTACTCGTCCGCGGTCGCGCGGAGGATCTGCCCGAGCCGATCGCGCTTGCCGAGCTCCCGCTCCGCGTCGCGGAGGATCGCCTCGATCTCGCGCTGCTTGGCCGCGGGATCGAACCCGAGGTCGTCCGAGTAGGTCACCTTGGGCAGTTCGCGCTGCTTCGAGCGGAGAAATTGCTCCTCGACATCCGCTTCCCACCGGAGCGCCTGAAGGATGCGGAGCGGTCGCTGCGCCTCGAGGACTCGTTGGCCCAGATTGGCGAGGATCTCCTTGTAAGAGCGCCACGGCCCCGCGACCGGCGGGAGCGGCGCGTGCGGGATCGGCCCGTCGCGCAGGTTCAGCGATTCGAGCGGGGCCGACGGCGCCTCCCCGCTCTCCCCACCGCCGCCGTCATCGCCGTCCTCCCCCGCCGTCGCGGAGGCGACCACGCCTCCGTCGGCCGCGCCGGCGCCATTGCTGTAGGGCTCGTCCGCCGGATCGCTCGCTTCGAGCCCGCGCTGCGCCTCCCCGTCCGGTTCGCGCGCCCCCCTCCTCTCCCGGGCCTCAGAGCTCTGCGCCATGACAACCGATTGCTAACACCGGCGCGCCTGTCCGAGCAAACCTCCACGGGAGCCGAACCTCCGCCGCCATGAGGACGGGCGGCGCCCGGTCCTTGTCGGCATCGCAACCTCAGGGTACGAGCCCTGCCCCCATGAGCGATCCCGAGCACAGGAATGACGACGCGATGACCGCCGACGAGGAGTCGAGCTCCCTGTCGGACGCCGCGCTCCTCGAGCGCACCGCGGATGGGGCCAGGCGGCTCCGCGCGGCGATCGCCGAAGCGGTGGTCGGGCAGGACGACGTCGTCGAGGCCATGCTGATCACGCTCGCCGCGCGCGGTCACGCGCTGCTCGTCGGCGTCCCAGGGCTCGCCAAGACGCTGCTCGTGGCGTCGCTCGCGAGAGCGCTCGACCTCAGCTTCGGGCGCGTCCAGTTCACGCCGGATCTGCTGCCCGCCGACATCACGGGGACCGACGTGCTGCACGAGCAGCACGGCTCCCGGAGCCTGCGCTTCCAGCCCGGACCCATCTTCCACAACCTCGTCCTCGCGGACGAGGTGAACCGGACGCCGCCGAAGACGCAGGCCGCGCTGCTCGAGGCGATGCAGGAGCGCAAGGTGACCGTCGGGACCACCACGCACGCCCTCCCCGACCCCTTCCAGGTCTTCGCGACGCGGAACCCGATCGAGCAGGAAGGGACGTACCCGCTGCCGGAGGCGCAGCTCGATCGGTTCCTGCTCGAGATTCACGTCACGTACCCGAGCGAGGCCGAGGAGCGCGAGGTGGCGCGGCGGACGACCTCGGGGAGGCCGCCGGCGATCACGGCGGTGCTCAAGGCGAGCGAGGTGCGGGCCATCGGTCGCCTCGTCCCGAGGATCCCGGTGACCGACGAGGCCGTGGACCTCGCCGTGCGCCTCACCCGGGCAACGCGGCCGGGAACGGAGCGCGCCGCGCAGGAGGTCCGAGACTACGTGCGCTACGGCGCCGGGCCGCGCGGGAGCCAGGCGCTCGTGATCGCGGCCAAGGCGCGCGCGGCGCTCCGCGGCGAGGCCGCTGCAGACGTCGATGACGTGAGGGCGCTGCTGATCCCGGCGCTGCGGCACCGGATCGTGCTCTCGTACCGCGCCGAAGCGGACGGCGTCCGCGACGTCGATGTGCTGAGCGCCGTGGAGCGATCGGTGCGCTGAGCGCGGCGTCCGGACGCGGGCGCCGTCTACCGGGACCGAGGCGCCTGTTGCTGCGCTTCCTTCACCGGGTTGACCGCCTTCATGGCCTTCAGATCCAGGGCGAAGCGCACGGCCCCGGGCCCGCGCCCGTCCCAGCTCACCGCGACGACGCCGCTCTTCTTCAGGCCTGTCCAGCCGATGTCGCCGACCAGCGACGTCACCAGCGCCGACAAGGAGGGCTCGTGCCCCACGAGCGCCAGCGGCTGCGCTCCCTGATGCTGCGCCAGCAAGCGAAGGATCTCGGCGGTGTCGCGTGAAGGAGAGAGCTCGGCGACCACCGAGACCTCGTCCGTCAGCTCGGCGGCCTCGGCGATGATCTCCGCCGTCTGCACGGAGCGCACGAGTGGGCTCGTCCAGATCACCGCAGGACGGCGGTCCTTCTGCTTCGCGAGCCACTTCGCGACGCGCCGGGTGACCTTGCGGCCCTTGCCGGTCAACCAGCGGCCCGCGTCGCCGAGGTCGGGCGCGTCGTCCACGGCCTGTCCGTGGCGAATGATGAGGATCTCCATGGCGTGACCTTAGCCCGGGTGACCGCTGGCAGGGGAGCGCCGCGCGCCGCAGGACGGAGCGCCGACCTGCGGCGCGTCAGAACTCGCACTGGTTCGTCGCGGCGTTGCAGTGCGACCCCGGCGCGACGAAGGGACAGACGCTCCCGAAGAAGGCGCCGCACGGAATGCCGCACGTGGACGACGTGTGCGTGTAGCAGATCTGCCCATCGTCGCAATCCGCGTCGGAGGCGCATCGGCAGTTGAAATCGTCAGGGATCCCGTTGCCGTTTTCATCAAGGCCGTCGCAGCACTCCGTCACGTAAAAGTCGCTTGCGCTGCAGTCCTCGTCGGCGCAGTCGAGCGTGCCGTCGCAGTCGTTGTCGATCCCGTCCGTGCACGCCGCGGTCCCGAACTCGGGGCCCGGCGCGGCGCCGCGCGCGCAGTTGCGGCACGGACCGAAGGTGGCGCAGCCGGGATCGGCGCAGTCGACGTAGCGGTCGCCGTCGTTGTCGATGTCGTCGTCGCAGACCTCGCTCGGGTTCGGGACGATCTCGACGTTGAGCGTGAAGGGACCCTGGTTCGCCCCGCTCGCGGGATCGATCGTGTAGCCGTCGAGGAACACGAAGTACGTGCCCGGGTACAGGATGCTGAACTCGAGCCGGGACGACCACGACTCGCCGCCGCTGTCGTCGTCGCACCCGATCTCGCGGCCGGAGTTGCAGACGCCGGTGCGCACGTAGAGCACGGAGTCGAAGCTCGATCCGCGGGAGTCGAGGTGCACGCGAGACGGCTCGGTGAGCACGAAGTAGAAGACCGCCTCGCCGGCGTCGCCGCCGCACGCGCCCCGGGTCTCGCTCACGTGGCCGGTGGTGTCGCCCGTGTAGGTGCCGGTCCCGGGGAGGAGCTTCGGCGACAGGCAGTTGGCCTGCGCGAGCACGCAGAGCGGGTTGCTGGCGCAGTCGGGATCCCTGCAGTCGACCAGGGCGTCATGGTCGTCGTCGAGGCGGTTGTTGCACTGCTCCGGCGTGGGCTCGCAGCTCGGCGCGAAGATGCACGCGCTGTCCGCGCAGTCGACGCGCTCGTCGCAGTTGTTGTCGAGGCCGTCGTCGCAGACCTCGGGCACGCACACCTCGCAGGACGGCGCGGAGATGCACTGGGGATCCGCGCAGTCGACGCGCCCGTCGCAGTCGTTGTCGAAGCCGTCGTCGCACCGCTCCGGCGAGCCGGGCGGCTCGCACGCGCAGGGGAAGAAGCCGCGGCAGTCCGGATCGCCGCAGTCGACCAGGAGATCGCAGTCGTCGTCCGCGCGGTTGTCGCAGGCCTCCACCTGGGAGCTGCAGGCGCACTGCGGGTCGGCGCGGCAGTCGACGTCCTCGCAGTCGAAGGCGCCGTCGCAGTCGTCGTCGAAGCCGTCGCCGCAGCGGCCTGTCTCGGAGGCGGAGCAGCCGCAGGCCGCGGTCCCCGCGCACTCCGCGTCGAAGCAGTCGACGATGGTGTCGCAGTCGTCGTCGACGCCGTTCTGGCAGTCCTCGCCGCCGGGCCTCGGGGTGCAGCCGCAGGTCTCCGCCGTGGCGCACGCGGGATCGAAGCAGTCGGCGACGCCGTTGCAGTCGTTGTCCGCCGCGTCCGTGCAACGCTCAGGCATGCCCGGGAAGACGGCCGGATTGAGGTCGTTGCAGTCGATCCCGCCGCACACGAGCGGCCGAAGGCCGTCGCCGTCGTCGTCGCGGGGGGCGTGCTCGCAGCGCCCGCCATCGCAGACGTCGCTCGTGCATGCGTCTCCGTCGTCGCAATCCGCAGGACCGCGGCACGCCTCGAAGCCGCCGGCGCCGCCGATGCCGCTGCCGCCGCTGCCGCCGCTGCCACCGATACCGCTACCGCCGATGCCGCTGCCGCTGCCTCCCCCGACGCCCGCGTCAGAGAGCGCGAGGAGGCTCGTCCGACCACACGCGCCCGCCGACGCGGCGAGGGTCGCGCACGCTGCCAGCGCGAAGAAGATCCGTCGCATCCCTGGGGACCGCGGACGCGCTGCCCCGACCCATGCTGAAGAGCCCGGCTTCATCTCTCACCCTCTCGCCCCGGCCGCATGGCCACGCGTCGGTCCACTGTACACACCCGGCTTTCCAGGGAAGCAAGTTTTGAGCCCTTGACGCGGCGGCGTCTTGCTCGGCCCCGCTGGGCTGAATCGAGCGCTGCAGCGGGGCGCGAAGACGCCGGGCAAGCGGGCGGCGCAGCATCAATCCGGCCGGGCCGCGCCTTGATTGGTTGCGGGTCGGCGCTTGCGCGTGTAACGAGGCTCGGTGGCCGCGCAGCTCCAGATAGAGTACGAGCGGCCGCCTCCTGGTTTACAGCGCGGCCATTACCCTGCGCCACAATGGGTCATCCTGGCGGTCGGCGCCGCCGTGGTGCTCGGCGCCGTCGCTTTCCTGATCTGGCGGGCGCGGCGCGCCCTCGGCGTGCGAACGCGAAGCGGGCCGCGATCGTCGGCGCGCCGGTGATGTGGCGCAGCCTGGGCGGAGGATCCTCGACCCTCGGTGCGATCGCGGGTTGACACCGAGCGGACGGGACCGGTAGGCACCATAGAGGGACGCGCTCCCGGTCGGCTGATGTAGAGTGCCGCCCGAGCGCGCGACAACCGGGGCCAGAATGCGGCCCCAGTGAGGCCCATCCGGGCCCTGAAGAGCGCCGCGCAACTGCGGCCCGTGGATACATGGCACCGATCGAACGTGGCGTTGAGCTTGTACAGCGCGTGATCGCGCATCTGAAGAAGCGCCCTTCCAGCCATGCCGCCGTGGGAGCGAGCCCGGCGGCGCTCGATGCGCTCGAGTCGAAGCTGATGGTCGAGCTGCCGCCCACGCTGCGGGCGTTTCTGGAGTTCGATTTCACGCTCGATAGCCTGGGCCCGCGGTTCAAGGGGCGGCATCGCTTCGGGCGCGACCCTTCGGTGCCTCGACCGAAGCTCACCTCGGTCCGCAAGCTCGCCGAAGCGAAGACCGACCTCGGCTGGACCGAGTCGCGGCTCCGGAACAAGGTCGTGCGGCTGCCCAACCTCCCCGGCAAGCCGTGGAACGCCCTCTACCTCGGCGAGGCCAGGCGAGACGGCGAGCTCGTCATCCTCGGCCTCGACAACGAGGACACGAACGTCCGGGTCTTCCCGCGCTACACCGCGTTCGACCTGTACCTCGTCGAGCAGTGCGGCTTCGCCCGGCTGTCCGAAGCGCAGCGCCTCGAGGATCTCGAGTCGCACGTCGCGCTCAACCCCGAGCTCGGGACCGCCGAAGAGGACGACGAGGGCGACACGGAGTATTGATCGGGCGCAGCGACGCCCGTGCGCTGGCGCCGCTCGGCTGCGGACGAGGCTCGTGACGAACGCGATGGCTGCCGGTGCGGAATCGCTCCACTTCCAGGTGGGCGACGGCGACCCCCGCGACCGGCTCGACAAGCTGGTCGTCCTCCTGCTCGAGCGCGCCGGCCGCGCGACCTCGCGCGCGGCGGTGCAGCGGTGGATCGGCGCCGGCCGGGTCCTCGTCGACGGGGAGCCCGCGCGCGCGTCGGTGGCCGTGCGATCGGGCGCCCTCCTGGAGATCCGGCCGGAACAGCCGCCGCCGTCCTCCACTGCCGCCGAGCCCGACGTCGTCATCCCGGTGGTGTACGAGGACGAGCACCTGCTCGTGATCGACAAACCCGCGGGGCTCGTCGTGCACCCGGCGCGCGGGCACGAGTCGGGCACGCTGGTCAACGGGCTGCTCGCCCTGCCCGGGTTCGCCCTGGCGCCGGCCGACCCGCGCGATCCGATGGGCCATGTCCGCCCCGGGATCGTGCACAGGCTCGATCGAGGTACGAGCGGCCTGCTCGTCGTCGCCAAGGACGAGGCCACCCGCGAGGCGCTGAAGCAGCGGTTCGCGAGCCACGCGATCGAGCGCGAGTACACCGCGATCGTGGCGGGCGAGGCGCGAGACGCCACGTACGACACGCTCCACGCCCGCCACCCGACCGACAGGCTCCGCTTCACGTCGCGGGTCCTCGGCGGCGCCGGCGCGCACGCCGCGGCGCCGCGCCGCGCGGTGACGCACGTCCGCGTGATCGAGAGGCTCGGCGACGCGGCGACCGTCGTCGCGTGCTCGCTCGAGACAGGGCGCACCCACCAGATCCGGGTGCACCTGGCCGAGCGTGGCACGACGCCGGTCCTCGGAGATCCCCTCTACGGCAAGCCGCCGAAGAAGCCGGCCGTGCGGGCGATCGCCGAGGAGCTCGGGCGGCAGGCCCTGCACGCGCGCGTGCTCGGGTTCATCCACCCCGCCACGCAGAAGCCGATGCGCTGGGAGAGCGCGCTGCCGGCGGACATGCGCAGGGCGCTCGACCAGCTCCGGGGGCTCGCTACCAGATCTTCGATTTGATGTGGCCCTTGGACTTGATGAGGATGTCCACGAGGGCGCGGTCGTAGAAATTCTTCTGGTAGAGGTCCGGCGAGACGCGGCTCTTGTACAGGGCGCGCCCCTCCTCGATCTCCTCGGACAGGACCGTGAAGAGGTCATCCTGCTGGATGCCCTGCACGATCTTCTCCTCGTTGTAGAGCGAGAGATCGCTTGCGATGGCGCGCGCGAGGCGGCGCGCCGCCTCTTCCGTTTCAATCAAGGGCATCCGTCTCTCCTCCAGGGTTCGTCGCCAGCCGGGGGCACGCGCTCCCGAGCCGAGGGGCGCCTAGGATGCAGCAGCGCAGGCGGCGCTGTCAAAGTAGCTCGTCGTCTGACCCGCGCGGGGGCGCGGAGACCGCCCCGATCGCCTCGCCCGGGGCGCCGCTCGCCTCGCCGCGCGCCGCCCCGGGCCGAGGCAGCTCCGAGCCCTGCCGCGCCGCGGCGAGGGCGGCGAGCCCCGTGAGGAGCGGGAAGGCGACCAGCGCGTAGCGCCCCGCGCCGAAGAACACGGCGTGCGTCGCCGCGGTCGCGGCGAGGACGGCGATCGCGGCGCCCGCGAGCACCGGCCCCCGGAGGAGCGCGCGCCCCTGGAGCAAGGCGAGGCCGAGGAGGGCCATGTAGCCGACCCACGCATGAACGTGCAGCGCGGCGACGATCCCCAGCGCGAGCAGCGCCAGCCGAGCCAGCCCGAGCGCGCGCTGGGCGGGCGAGGGACCGCGAGCGCGGCCGTGCAGGGCGCCGGGCGCTCGCGCGGGACCGCGCGCCGCCCAGGCGAGGGCGAGCAGGAGGACGGCGCGCTCGAAGACGGTCTCGACCGCGCCGAGCGCGATCTTGTCGGCCTCGTTGAAGGCCGCCGGGTTCGCGTCGTGCAGGTACCACCCGGCCGCGCCGCAGTAGTCGAACGTCGCCGCGAGCTTCCGGGGCACGAGCCCGAGCCACGCGCCGGGGTGCTCCGCGATGTAGCGGCGCGCCTCGCGGCCGAAGCAGGCGTCCTTGCCGGCCTCGTCGAAGACCTCGCGGCACGCCTCGGGCACCTGGATGGGCGCCCAGGCGCCGGTGGAGGCCGGGTCCGCGCCGATGAGGAGGTTCCAGCCGCCGTTCACGCTGACCAGCGCGCACTGGTTCATCCGCGCGCAATTGCGCGCCGTCCAGGGCGCGCACACGAGGAGCGCGACGATGACCGTGAGCAGGACGGGCGCCGCGCGCTGCGCCGCCCGCGCCGCGAAGGATGCAGAAGGACGGGGGCTGCCGCCGGGCGCGGTGCCCGACAGGGCGAGGCCGGCGAACACGGGCGCGAGCAGGAGCGCCTGCGGGCGGACGAGGGTGGCGGCGCCGACGAGCAGCCCGATGACGGCGAACGGGGCCAGCGCGGGGCGACGATCGCGCGCCCACGCGGACGCCCACGCGGCGCAGGCGACGAGCGAGCCGGTGACGCCCTCGGTCATGAGGGCCGGCGTGTACGCGACGAGCCCGGGGTGGACGGCGACGAGCGCGCCCGCGAGCGCCGGCACGACGCGCGATCGCGGCGCAGCGCGGGACGCGAGGCGGTGGACGGCGAGCACGGCGAGCGCGCCGAGGACGGCGTTCAGCAGCATCGCGACCGCGGCGTGCGGGCCGAGCAGCGCGTACAGCGCGCCGACCGCGCCCGGATAGCCGACCGGATAGTGCGCGGCGTACGTGACCACGCCGTCCGGCCAGAGCCACGTGTAGCCGAGCCCCGCGGCGATCCGCTCGGCGATGCGGTGGTAGTAAGTGCCGTCGGCGGTGGGCGGGAAGCGCCCGGCCGCCCAGGCCACGACGGCGACACGCGCGGCGAGCGCGAGGGCAAAGATCGCGGCCCCGTCGCGCCAACGCGCGGCGGCCGGTGCGTCCGCGCTCATGACGAGCGCGCTGGCGACAGCGGAAAGCGCGCGAGCAGCCCGGTGGCCCGCAGCGCTGCGACGACCTCGCACGCGGGCAGGCCGACGACGTTGGAGTAAGAGCCGTCGATGCGCGCGACGGCGAACGCGCCGATGCCCTGGATCGCGTAGGCGCCGGCCTTGTCGAGCCCCTCGCCGGTCGCCGCGTACGACGCGACCTCGAGGTCGTCGAGCTCGCGGAAGCGCACCCGGGTCATGACCGTCTCGGCGTGGAGCGCCTCGGCGCGTCCCGGGTCGGCGTTGCAGGCGCGATCGGCCTGACCGCCGTCCGCGATCGCGAACCGCGTCCAGACCTGGTGCTCGCGACCCGAGAGGGCGCGGAGCATGGCGCGCGCGTCGGCCTCGTCCCGCGGCTTGCCGAGGATGGCATCGCCGAGGATGACCGAGGTGTCTGCGACGAGGATCGCGCCGGCCCCGGCCGCCTGGTCGAGGCGCCGCGCGGCCGCGAGCTTCGCCAGGGCGACCCGCTCCAGGTAGGCCGCGGGCCCTTCATCGGCGCGCCCCGCCTCGTCGACCTCGGCCGCCGCGACGCGGAGAGGCAGGCCGAGCGTGGTCAGGATCTCTCGCCGGCGCGGCGAGCCGGAGCCGAGCAGGAGCGGATGCGAGTCGTCGATCATGATCGTGCGGACGCCGGCGGCGCCGGCCCCGGCCGGGCGTGGTCCTAGCACGGCGCGGGAGCGACCGCGGAACGCGGAGTGCGCCCGAGCACCGGGCCCCTCCCGGATCGTGCCGAGACGATTGCTGTTTTGACTCTCACCCCGGCAGTAGTAGAGGGTCGGGCGCGATGCGCGCCAACTGGAGGGTGCCGGCACGATCAAGCCTCCCGCTGCTGGTGGCCGCTGGCGTCTCCATGGCGATCTCCCTCCCGGCGACGGCGCGCGCGGACGAGTGCGCGCCGGCGAACGGGCTGTCGGGCTGCATCGACGCCGACAACCTCTGGCCTCACGCGGGCGCCGGCCCCTTCTTCGCCGTGGGCAGCACGGCGACGGCCCCGAGCGCGAGGGCGTCGTTCGGGGTCGTGGCGAGCTACCTGTCGCGGCCGGTGGGCCTGCGCGTCGCGTCGCCCGACCCCGACGGGACGATCGTCCATCTGCTGGACAACATGCTCGATGCGACCTTCCTGTGGTCGCTCGGGCTCACGGACCGTCTCGAGGTCACGATCGCCGCGCCCGTCACCCTTTACCAGGATGGCTCTGGCTTCTCCGATGTCCTCGGCACCGACACGGAGCTGCAGCGCAGCGTCCTGCGCGACGCGCGCGTGGGCGCCGCGCTCGCGATCGTACCGCCGCCGCGGAGCGGTCCGCTCGACGGCTTCTCGCTCGCCGCGCGCCTGGAGCTCGGCCTCCCGACCGGGGACAAGACCGTCTTCGCCAGCGCCGGGACCGCGACGTTCGCGCCGAGCGTCGCCGCGGCGTACCAGCTCGGCAAGCTCAGGGTCGCGGCCGAGATCGGGGCCCGGCTCCGTGGATCGAGCACGCTGGTGCGCACCGAGGTCGGCTCGCAGCTCCTCGGCGCCCTCGGCGCCGCGGTCGACGTGCTGCCGGACCGCTGGCTCACGGCCTCAGCGGAGGCGTTCGCCCTCTACACGCTCGCCGACCGGCCAGCCGGCGGCGCGGCGCTGGTGCCGGCGGAGTGGATCCTCTCGGCCACGAGCGCCCCGCTGCTCGCCGGCGACGTCTCGCTGACCGCGGGCGGCGGGGGATCCATCCCGTTCGCTTCGGAGCCCGCGCTCACCTCGCCGCGCTTCCGTTTCAACCTGGGGCTCCGCTACGCGCCGACGGGGCGCGACGCGGACGCGGACGGGGTCGAGGATCGCGACGACCAGTGCCCGCTCGTGCCCGAGGATCGCGACGGCTTTCAGGACGGCGACGGCTGCCCCGACCCCGACAACGACGGCGACCGGATCCCCGACGCGCGCGACAGGTGCCGGGACGAGGGCGAGACGATCGACGGCTTCCAGGACGGCGACGGCTGCCCCGACGCCGACGACGACGGCGACGGCGTGCCGGACGACGACGACACCTGCCGGAACGCCGCGGAGGATCGCGACGGCTTCCAGGACAGCGACGGCTGCCCCGATCCCGACAACGACGGCGACGGGATCCCCGACGCGCGCGACACGTGCCCGAACGGCGCAGAAGACGTCGACGGCTTCAAGGACGACGACGGCTGCCCCGATCCCGACAACGACATCGATCAGGTCCCCGACAGCAGCGACCGGTGTCCGGGCGAGGCCGAGGATCGCGACGGCTTCCAGGACGATGACGGCTGCCCCGATCCCGACAACGACGAGGACGGCGTGGCCGACGCGGCCGACGCGTGCCCGGTGACCGCCGAGACGATCGACGGGACGAACGACGCCGACGGCTGCCCTGAGCCGAACGGCAGGTCCCTGCCGCGGTGGTCCGGCGATCGCGTCGTCCTCGATGGCCTGGCCCGCTTCCCTGCGGGGAGCGCGCGCGTGCCGCCAGCGCTGGCGGCGCAGCTCGGCATGATCGCCCAGCTCCTGCGCGGGCGCATGCCGCTCGACGTCATCATCGTGGAGGCGTATCCCGACCGTCAGGGCGATCAGTCGACGCGCGGGATCGAGCTCGCCGGCGCGCGCGCGAGCGCGGTCAAGGAGCTCCTCGCAAGCGCAGGCATCCCGGCGGACCGGATCACGGCCGCCGCTGGCGACACATCGGCTCAGCGCGCGCCTGGCGCGCCCCAGATCGAGGTGACGGCGACCCGTGCTCGGCGCTCGGAACAGGACCCCCGTGCTCCGGGCGCAGCCTCCTCGACGACCGGAGAGAAGAAACTGCGATGAACGTTCTCGAGGCACGCCGTGCCCGTCATTTGATCATCCGCCTCGATCGAGGCGAAGAACTCCCCGCCGCGCTGGTGCGCGCCCTCGACGAGGCCGAGGCGCGCGCCGGCTGGATCGAAGGGGTAGGCTCGCTCGAGCAGGCGGAGATCGCGCTGTTCGATCAAGCCTCCCGCGCCTACGCGAAGACGCGCGTCCTCGAGGGGCCCTGCGACGTCGCGGCGCTCTCGGGGAGCATCGCGCTCCAGCAGGGCGAGACGTCGCTGCGCCTGTCGGCCACGCTCGCGCGTGAATCCGGCGTCGGTCTCCAGCTCGCCGCCGGCGAGCTCGTGTGGGCGCGGGTCTACGGGCTCGAGCTCCGCGTCACGGTGTTCGACGACCTGCCGCTCGTACGGACCTTCGACGAGCGCACGGGCCTCATGCAGCTCGCAGCCCAGGCGACCACCCTCCCCGCGACCGCGGGCGAGGCTCCCCGCATGGCGCCGCAGGCGCAGGCGGCGGAGCCGGCCCGCGCGGCGCCGCAGGCGCAGGCCGCGGAGCCGGCCCGCGCGGCGCCGCAGGCGTCAGCCCCGGAGCTGGTCCGCACCGCGCCGCCGGCGGCAACCCCGGAGCCGCCCCGCGCGGCGCCGCAGGCGCCAGCCCCGGAGCCGCCGCGCGCGGCACCGACGGCGTCCGCCGCTGAGCCCGCCGGAATACCGCTGCCGCAGCGCCCGGTCCGCCGTCGCCAGGAGGAGGAGGCCTATCCGGAAGTGGGCGACAGCGTGACCCACTTCCACTTCGGCGAGTGCACCGTGATCAGCTCGGACGGCGAGCGGATCCGCCTGCGCCAGGAGCGCGACGGCCGCGTGCGCGAGGTCTCGCTGACGATGCTCCGCATCGAGCCCCCCACCGTGGATCCGGCCACCGGCAAGAAGCAGTTCCGCCTCGCGCGGAAGAACTGAGCGCGCCGCGCGCCACCTCGGCGGAGGTGGCGGACGGCGCGCGGCCGCTCAGAAGACGCGCTGGGCGACGTTGATCGAGTCCCCTGCCTGGAGCGGCACATCGGGGATCTTGTTGTCGATGATGTCCTCGACCGAGACCGTGGCGAACACGGTCTTGCCCTGGGACTTCCTGCGGATCGTGACGCGATCCTTGTCCGCGATGCTGTTGAAGCCTCCCGCCATCGAGATGGCGCGGAGCAGCGTCATGCCAGGCTGAAGCGGCAGGGACCCGGGCTTCTGCACCTCGCCGAGCACCTCGACCCGCTTCGAGTTGTACTCCCGGATGCTCACGCTCACGCTGGGATCGGTGAGGACCTGCCCCTCCATGAGCTTGGCGCGCACGAGCTCCGCGACCTCCTGCGGCTCCAGGCCTGCGACCTTGAGCCGCTTCACGTAGGGGAAGTCGACGGTGCCGTCCGGCGCGACAGTGAACGTCGAGGGCAGCTTGTCTTCCCCCACGATGCGGAGCTCGAAGACGTCCCCGACCCCGATGGTCGTCGCCTCCACGGGAGGGGGGAGGTTCACCGGCTCGGGCTGGCGCGATGAGCACGCCGCGATCGCCAGCGCGAGCAAGGCGGCAATCCACGGACGAGGACGCCGCATCACATGAACCAGCGCACGCCCAGGTAGGCCTCGAACTGCTGCCACCCCAGATAGTTCTCCACGGCGTCCGCGCCAGTCGCGTCGCGAGGCGCCACGGCGGTGCTGCTGACGTTGTTGCCGTACCGAAGGGTCGAGTTGATCCCCAAGGAGTCCCCGATCCGGTACTCGCCGAACAGCGAGGCGTCGATACGAACGTCGGTCCACGGAGCCTCGGGCGCGAGGAGGCCATCCGAGTCCGCCGGGATCCCTGGATACACGTGGGCCGCCACGCCGCCGTCGGCGATCAGCAGAAAACGTCCGCCGAAGAAGTAGGTCAGCTTGAGATAACCGCGGTTGCGCTCGTAGTAGCTCCCGAGAAAGCTGTCGTGGAAATCGCGCGTGAAGCCCGCCGACAGCGAGGACAGCGCGAGCGTCGCCGCCGCAGGATCGGTCCCCGGGTTCGGCGTCAGGAACCACTTCAGCTCGAGCTGGCCGATGACGCTGTCGAAGTCGTGGACCACGGCCGTGTCGCTCTCCGGCGTGTAGAAGCTCGCGCCCCAGCCGGCCATCGCGAGGAGACCGAACGACGATGTCACGAGACCGTTGATCCCGAGCTGCGCGCGCAGCGGATGCGAGGAGTGCTGGGAGCTCGGGTTCGGGTAATCGACGAACCCGAGCGACGCGTCGTAGATGAGCGCCGTGCGCGGCAGGAAGCGCCAGCGGCCGCGCGTCCGGACCACATGCTGCAAGTTCGTCAGGCCGTCGTACTCGTCGACCTCGAAGAACGTGCCGAGGAAGCGGTAACCGAGCCGCCAGTCGAACAGACCCCCTCCCGGCGTCCATACCAGCTCTGCGCCCGCGTCGGCATGGATGCGCCGGAAGCTCTGGTTGGAGATCCCCAGATCGGAGGACGCGATGGTCCGGCCGAGCGACGCGTCGAGGATCGCGGACCACGGGCGGCGGGGCAGGATCGTCAGGCTGGCATCGAGCAGGCCGCCGACATTCCGTTGATCGCTCAGCCGTTCCTGCCCCGTCTCGCTGCCGGAGACCGGGAAGAACTCGTCATAGGTCGCGGAGATGCCGCCG
This sequence comes from Sorangium sp. So ce406, assembly GCF_051474675.1. Classification (NCBI taxonomy): domain Bacteria; kingdom Pseudomonadati; phylum Myxococcota; order Polyangiales; family Polyangiaceae; genus Sorangium; species Sorangium sp. So ce406. Next base: position 8,516,596 of record NZ_CP150340.1, read on the forward strand.
CGGAACTCGACGTCCGGCGGCGGCGCGTCGGGCGTCACCTCCAGGCGCTGCTGGCTCAGCGTCGAGAGCGAGAACGACGGCGTGATCCGGAGCCGCAACGAGCCCACCGGACCGATGTCATCTCCGCCGGCCCTGTCCTCCTCGGCCCTGCGGAAGAAGTTGGAGTCATAGCCGAACTCCGCCGCGATCCCCGGGTGCAACTCGAGGTCGCCGGCCCGGATCCCGATGCCCTCGGTGTAGCGGCGATCTTTGAGCCAGGGCTGGTCTTGCGCCAGGGCCAACGCCGGGGACAGGGTGAGTGTGATTACGGCGGCTATGGTTTCACGAAGTTTCATCGCCTATTGGGCAGTGGCAATCCGAGAGAGGCGGTCGCCTACCGAAAACAGCTACTGCACGCAGGCGGCTCGATGATGATCTGGCTGACGGGATACTCGGAGGGATCGTCCTTGGGGAGGTTCGGATCGATCGTCGCCGTGACAGCGCTGTCGCCGATGAATCCCGCTTCCTGGCCGATGCACTGGTTCGCCTCGGCCGTCAACTGCTCGGTGCGCTGCCGCAGCACCGTCAGGATCGTGAACTCATGGTTGGAGAGGTCGGCGTCACGCCGGTTCACCGCGAGCTCCAACCCCTGCCGCCGCTCGCGGGCGGAGCGGATGGCGACGTCGATCTGATTCAGCTTGTCGTTGAGGCAGAGCGTCTTCACGACGTCACGCTGCGACCGGGCCGTCTCGAGCTGGCGACGCACCGACGTGCGGGCCCCGTCCATCCGGCCGAGGAAGGTCTCGCTCTGGGCGAGCTGCTCCGCCGGGGAGAGGGTGACCTGCCGCGCAAGTCCCGCGGACGCGTCCGGCGGCGGCGCCGTCTGCGCCTGTGCAGCAGCGATGCCGTGGCCGATGACGACCGAGATCAGCGCTACTGCTGCAAAGCCGGGGATCTGTTCGCGCTTCATCGAAGCCTCCGAAAGTCAGGCCCGCGGAGTATAAGTGCGGGCAGACGTAATTGTCAAAACGCAATGAGCGTGCCGAGAGGCCGTAACGCGCCGTCAGGTGACCCCGTACGACGTTCTTCCCCATTGGATGCGCGACGTCGGCACGCCATTCATCTTCGGGCGAGGAGACGGGATTGCGCTTTGTCCAAGGATTCAGGTGCGATCGGAGCTACTGGCTCACGAACGTGACAGGGATCACGACGGTCGCACCGCCGCCCTCGGGCGGCGCGAACTGCGCGCTCTGGACGCGCGCGACCACACAGGAGATCACCGTCCCGGAGAGGCCGGAGCCCCCCGACGGGGTGGCTGACATCACCTCACCGTTCGGGCCGATCTTCGCCGTGATCCTCACCGAGCCCTTCATGCCCGGGTCCTCCTGGAGCCCCTTGTTGTAGCAACGACGGAATCCGGCGGTCATCCCGGCGACGACGGAGGGCGCATTGGAGACGCTCCCGCCCGAGACCGCGGCGCCGCCGACCTGCGCGTTGCCCACCGGCCCCTTGACCGTCTGCGCCGAGCCGGCGGTCGCAGGACCGCTGGTCCCCGTGTTGCCGATGCTCGCGAGCCCGCCGCCGCCGGCCGCGCCAGGGCGCACCGTGCCCCCGCCGGCGCCGCCCATGTTCAGCCCGGCGACCCCGCCCTTTCCGACGCCGGACCCGGAGGCGGCCGCGTTCTCGAGGAGGCCGGTCGGCACGTCGCCCGAGCTCAGGACGCTGGAGGTCGCGTTCCCGCTCGAGTTGAGCGCGCCCAGCATCTGCATGTCGAGCTGCGCGAGCTCGTTGGTGAGCGCCGATGCGCGGGCGTCGCTCATCCCGCCGGAGCCCTTCGCCGGGCCGGCAGCGGCGCCCTTGTTCCCGCCGCCGCTCGCCGCCTTCGGCGCCTCCGCGGCGGGCGCCGCGGTCGCGGCCGGCGCCTCGGCGTTGTCCTTCGGCTGCTCGATCACCGGCGGCGGGGGGAGCTGCTTCACGGACTCGAGGAGCTGCGCGACGTCGACTTCATCGTCGACCACCGGGTCCATCCAGTCGGAGTAGATCGAGCCCACGGCGCCGAAGTGGAACAGGAACGAGAACGCCGCGATGATCGTGGTCGTCCAGTCGATGTCGCTCGCGATCCCCGTCCTCACCGAGACGGGTAGCTGCGGCTTGGGCTGCACCGGCGGCGGCGCGACGAACTGGAAGAGGAACGTCGTCTCGCCGACGACGATCTTGCCACGCGCCTCCTCGCTGAGCTGGATCTGATAGGCCTGCGCGTTGCCCGCCGGCGCGCGCTTGGCGGAGCCCTTGAGCGCAGAGAGCTCCGAGACGCCGGATTTGAAGGCGACCCGGCCGGTCATCCCGTCGAGAAAATTGAGGAAGTACTCGCCCCCCACGAGCTCGAACAGCCGAAAGCTCGGCGGGATGCTCTTGCTCGGGATGACGAACATGCTCTTTTCGCTGGGGCCGATGGTGACGTGGGTGCGCTGCTTGATGACGCGCTCCTCGATCACCTTCCCTCCCTGAACCAGGCCGATCCTGAGGACCTTCGGGCCGGTCACCGGTGCGACCGCCCGCATGACCGCGGTCATCTGCCCGGGTTGCCCGGGGCGCGACGGGGTGGGGAGCGGGTGCTGCTGGGTCATTCCAAGGGACTCCGGGCGAGGGGGGACGAAGCAGGGATCGACGCCGCGCGCGCCCGGCGGCCGGAGCCGCGCTCCGGGGCCCGCCAGGCCCCGGGCCTCGGACCGCGGGAGAAGCGCTGCGCGGCGAAGGACACCACAGCCCGCGAGGGTACACGCAGGCGCACGGGCGGTCCAGGAGAGCGAGCCCGCGCTCAGCGGCACGCGCGGCGCGGACGCCGCGATGGTGCGGGAGGTTTCCTGACGGCTCCGTCGAGCGGTCCCAGGACGACGTCGACGAGCGCGTCGATCGCCTCGCGCTTGCGCGCGGCGGCGGCGCGGCCCGCGCGCCCCGCCGCCGCGGATGCGATCGCGCCGGCGGCGCCCGCGCCGAGCACGAGGACGATGACGGACGGGCCGGCCTGCGCGAGGAAGGAGAGCGTGGCGAGGAGCAGCGCGACGAGCGCCGACAGGCGCGCCGCCGCGCGCGGCCACCCCGCGGCGACGTCGAGCCGCTGCTCGATCTCGACGAGGAGATCGTTCGCCGTCGCGACCCTCGCGCGCGGGCCGGCGGCGGACAGGAGCTCGTCGGCGAGCCGGCGCTCCCAGCTCTCCGGCGGCGCTCGGCGCGCCAGCTCGGCCAGCCGCGCGTCGATGGGGAGCGCGCGGAGCGAGCGCGCGAGCGCCGTCAGATCTGCGCCCGTCGCCGCCGCGACCTGCGCCGGGTGGCGCCACGAGACCGCGGCGCAGGCGCCGCTCGCCGCGATCGACAGCGCGATGAAGAGCACGGCAGACACGGCGACAGATCGAGCGCGCGCGGGGATCTCGGGGCGAGGCGGAAGCCGGAGATCGGGCAGGATCTCCGGCACGCGGCGCTAGAACGGCTCCTTGAAGATCGCCTGCTCGATGCGGTCGAGGAACGGCTGGCGCAGCTCGGCGAGCGTGAGCTTCGGCTGGATCCGGCTCACGTCGACGGCCGCGATCGGCTTCTGGATGCGGCCGGTGATCGTGACCTCCGCGAGCGTGATGACCCCGCGCTGCTTGCCCTTCTCCTGCGCGTCCGCGCGCTCGACATGGCCGACGGTCGCGAGCAGGACCGAACCCAGCGCAAGTGCCTTGTACATGCTCATGGTCTCCCTCACGTGTCGGTCGCGGCGTCGGCCACGCCCCCGTCGGTCTGGGCAGCAGGAGGAGGCGGGGCCGCGGGCTGCGCTGCGGCGGCAGCCGCGTTGAGCTCGCCCTCCTTGAGCTTGGCGCGGTTCAGCAACTCCTCCGAGTCGTCGCGCTGGCCCTTGTTGCGCAGCTCCTGGAACCTCGTCAGCGATTTGATGGCCTCCGCCACCTGCTGCTTCGGCGTCATGCCGGGAACGCTGGGGGCGAACAGGTAGAGCAGGCCGAGGTCGTAGTGGACCTGCGGCAGGTTCGGGTTGCGGGCGAGGACCCAGTCGAACTCGCGCTTTGCGTCCGTGTAGCGCTCGAGGAGGCGGTAAGCGTCCCCGAGGTTGAGGTGCGCGGCGATGTGTTCGGAGTCGAACCGGACGGCGCCCTCCAGGAGCGGCAGCGCCTCCTGGGCGTTGCCCGCCTCGAGCAGGTAGGTCGCGAGCTGCACCCGCGCCTCCACGAGATCGGGGCGGCGCGTGACCGCCTTGCGGAACTCCTCCAGCGCCGCGGCGCGTTGCCCCTGCTCCCGGTAGATGAGGCCACGGAGCAGCAGCGCCTCGGCGTTGTCCCGGTCGCGCGGCGGATTCTCGCTGACCGGCTCGAACCCATCCAGGATCGCCTGGAGCGCGTACAGGGCGAGGTCGAGGCGCCGGTTCCTGTAGTGATCGCGGGCGATGGTGACCATCGCCGGCCGGTAGTCCGGGTTGATCTTCAGCGCCTCCTGCGCGAGCCGCTGCGCCGAGCCGGTGTCCTTCTGGAGCGACTTGATCTCCGCGAGCGTGGCCGCGACGGCCGCCGACTTCGGCATCTGGCCGCGCTTCTCGTTGAGCAGGCGCTCGGCCTCGCCGAGCTGGTCCTTCCTGGCGAGCAGCATCGCGTACGCGATGATCGCGGGCTCGTAGTCGGGCACCAGCGTGAACGCCTGGCGGTAGCTCGCGCCCGCGCCCGCGTCGCGCAGCCGCTCTTGCACCACGCCGAGCGAGTAGAACGCCTGGTGGGCGCGCGGGTCGGCCTGCGTCGCCTGCGCGAACAGCGCCCGCGCGTTGGCGAGGTCGCCGTTCGCGAACGCCTGCAGGCCGCTCTGATAGACCGCCGCCGCGCGGGCGTTCATCGCGGGGTGCGCGGTCTGCGCGGGCTGATCGTACGGCCGCGCCGAGCTCGGGGCGTCGGTCATGCCGTACGGCGCCTGGACAGGCGGGGTCGCGCCGGCAGGGCCCACCGGGCGGGTGGGCGCCTTCGGCGGTGGCGTCGCCTCCTCGCCGCAGGACGCGAGGGCGAGCGGCGACAGGGCCGCGAGCAGGCAAGCGAGGAGCGTGACAGGGAGGCGGCGCTTCATGGGACGACCGGCAGGGGCAGGGGGAGGCCGTCGGGCGCGAGCGGCGGGGTCATGCCGGGTCGCGTCCGGAGGAAGAGGCCATCCTTGTACTCGAACGGGCGCTTCGTCTCGGGATCGATGACCCCCTGGCTCCACTCGCGGAGCTTGGCGTCGCCGAGGATGTCCGTGAAGAACGCGAGCCGCTGGATCGCGTGATCCACGGCCGGATTCCGGACCTTCCACGCCTTCGCCCAGACGACGGACTCGACATAGAACTTGACCATCGCCTGGTCGGCGTCGGCGAGGAGCCGCTCGCGCGCGGCGCGCCATTGCTCGCGCCGGTTCTGGCGGAGCGCGTCAGCCGTCTCCTGGAGGTCCTCGCGATCGCTCGTCTCGGCGAGCTTGAGGAGCTTCTCCTCCTTGTCCGTGTAGAGCCGGAGGCCCGGCGGGCGGGCGTTGTAAAGGCCGGTCCGGCAGGAGTCGTAGAGCGAGCCCTGCCGCGCGCGCGCGGCGGCGGACCACTGCCTCGACTCGTACGCGGTGATGACCTCCTGGAGCTCCTTCCAGTACCTGTCGTTGGCCTTCTTGATGTCGGCCTCGAAGGCGCGCTTCACCTGGTCGATGACGCCCTCGTAGCGGTGGTGCCCGGTGTCGTAGTCGAACTCGGCCTTGATGCGGTCGTCGATGGCCTTGTAGGCGCACTCCGCCGCCATGTCGGCCTGCAGCGACCCGAGCGCCTTCGGCTTGTCCCCGGTCGCCGAGCTCCGGAACGACGTGAACGCCGTCATGGTGTTCTTGCACCACTCTCGCGCCCGCGGGTCGGCGGCGGCAGCGCGCATCTTCGACGCGTGGTACGCCGCCTGGACGACGTACGCGCTCGCGGCCGGGTTGTTCTTGTTGGCCGTGTAGTAGGCCTCCATCGACTGCATCGCCTTGGTGCGCGCGGCGCGGTTCGGGCCCTCGTCGGACCCCTGCTCGTCCCACGCCTTCAGGTCCGCCGACGCGACGAGGAAGTCGATGTCGGCCTTCTGCTCGGGGGGCGGGTTCAGGCCCATGAAGGTGGCGCGCGCGGCGGTCATCTTGTCGCGCTCGCCGATGTTCGCGTAGAGCAGCACCGAGTTCCGGGCCGCGTCCCGGCGCGCCGCCTGCTCGAACCGCGTGTTGCGCGCGATCGTGTCGTACGTCTCGGCCGCGCTGCGGTAGTTGAAGAAGAGGACGTACGCGGCGGAGAGCGCGTCGTACGCCTGCTTCAGGTACTTCACCCGCTCGGCGTAGCGCTTCGGATCGGGGTTCTTCGGAGGGTTCGCCTCCGGGTCGCCCTTCTCGAGCTTCGCCAGGTTCGCCTCGTTTCCGTATTCCTTGATGAACAGGGAGTACATCTCGATGGCCTGGTCGTAGTCGCCGACCTGCTTGTAGCAATAGGCGCCGTTCATGGCGGCCTCCGGCGCCTCGTCGCGGGCCGGCGCCTTCTCGAGCGCGACCCGGTAGAGCGCGGCGGCCTCGCGCCAGGCGGCGACGCGCGCCGGCCCGTCCGGCATCTTCTCGGCCTTCTCGAAGGCCCGGGCGGCGTCGAGGTAGTAGCCGCGGGAGATCGTCGGGCGGGCGATGTCGCCCTCCTTCAGCTTCTGCTCCTCGCTGACCGCGCAGCTCCGCGTGAGCGCCGCCTCGGCGAGCTTGCGGCTCTGCTCGACGTTGTTCTCGAGGTTCGACATCGTCGTGAGCCGCTCCCACGCCTTGTAGCCGAACTCCGTCTTGCCGCACTGCGTGTTGTAGATGGGCTCGAGCCGCCTGCGCGCCTCGGCGAACTGGCCGTACAGGAAGTAGTAGTCGGCCGCCTGGAACGCGTAGAGGTCGATGTTCTTGGGGGCGTCGAGCGCGGGGGGGACGCGCTGGATGTACTCGTCCCGCGCGGTGACGGCCGCCTGGACCTCGGGGGGCAGCGGCTCGGCGATCACGCGCTGCTCGTCGCCCTCGCCGACGATCTTGAGCTTCTCGCGCGGCTCGAGGCCCTCGGCGCCGTTCGTCCGCTGGAAGAGCTTGTGTCGGTCCAGGAGCGCCTGGTGGGCGGTGTCGACGACCATGTACGCCGCCGGCTGCAGGTACTTGTCGTCCTCGTTCGAGTCCCGCACGCCGACCGCGGAGCTCCGCGCCAGCTCGACCTCCTGACGCGTGGGCGAGCGATCCATCGCCACCGTGATCACGACGACCATGTGGTGCGCGTCGGCCAGCCAGTACCGGCTCTCGTACGCGTCGGGGGCGTTCTCGTCCTGGGCCAGGTAGCCGGCCCAGCCCTGCGCGGCGAGGCGGTACTCGCTGAGCGCGCGCTCGAAGATCGGGTCGCGCGTCTCCTTCTCGCTCACGGTGAGCGCCTGCTGCACGAGGGCGCTGCCGGCGTTCGTGTGATCGGCGGCGGCCCGACGGAGCCCGCCGCGCACCAGCCGCTCGGCGGTCTGGATCGCCTCGGGATCGTCCTTGTTGGCCTCGACCCACGGGGTCGTCCCCACGTACTGGGCGAGCTTCGTGCGCGCCTCGAGCGCCTTCGCCGAGTTCAGCGCCCGCTCCGCCGTGCCCTCGCGCGACTGGGACGTGAGCGTGTCGTAGATGTCCGCGATCTGGTTCTGTACGACGGGCGCGTCGCGGTGCATCGGCCACTTCTGGAGGATGATCTCGCTCACCTCGATCGTGTTCCGATACTGGTTGAGCTCCTTGAACTCCATCGCGAGCGCCTTGTAGATCTCGACCGTCCACTTCTGATCCTGCGGGATCAGCTTGGGATCCTGGACGCGCTCGATGGCCACCCGCATCTTCTGCTCGGCCATGCGCGGGTCGGTCTCGACGTCGAGGACGTCGTTGCGCGGGATGTACGGCTCGTCCGGTCCGGGGCCGACGAAGTCGAGGTACGTGAGCGAGCCGGCGATGTAGGTGTACGCCTCTGCCCGGAAATCCGCGCCAGGATCGCCGGTCAGCTTCTCCTGCTCGTCGGTGTAGCGGAGCAGCTCGATGAACTGGCGTACCGACGTCTCGTAGCGCTGCTGCTTGAAGTACGTCCAGGCGAGCTTGTACATCGCGACGCCGTGGACCGGCGGCTTCTTGTACTTGATGGACTGCCGGTACGCGGACTCGGCCCTGTTGTAGTTGAACGGCCCGCCAGCGCGGTCGATCTCGTTGAAGTGGTAGTCGCCGATCTGCCACCAGACCTCGGCGATGTAGCGGGGCTCGGCGCCGAGCGCCGTCTTCTGCGGGATCGGCTGGCAATCGTCCGGGTACGGGCTGGTGTAGGCCGTCTCGTCCTCGACGACGGGCGCCTGCCCCCTCCCGGCCCTGCGGGCGGGCTGGACCGCCCGGCCGCCCGGCGTCGAGCCGATGGGCGTCGGGTGGCGCGCCTCCCAGCCGGTCCAGTAGTCGTCGTCGTGGTCCTGAGGGAGCCTGCCGACGGTGTCGCGCGTCGGATCCTTCGGATCGGGCGCGACCGGGTACGGGTACTTGTTGTGGCACACGAGCGAGCGCCACACCTGCTGCGCCTCGGGGAATCGCACGGAGTCGTTCAGCGCGTGGCCGAGGTAGTAGTAGATGCCGGCGAGCTCGCGGTACTGCGGGAACTCGCTGATCACGCGCTTGTAGAGCGCGATGGCCGGGAGCAGCGCGGCGCTGAGGTCCTCGCTCGCGTCGGAGTCCGTGCGGGCGCGCTCCTCGTAGAGCGCGGCCAGGCGGAACATCGCGTCGGGCGTGTTCTCCGGGTGGGCGTTCGGACCGCTGTAGCGCTGGACGAACACCTCGAGCCGGCGGATCGCCTCTTCGCGGGCGTCGCGGAGGCCTTTGCGCTCCGTCTCGATCTCGCGGTCGAGCGCCGAGAGGATGCGGCGGCGCCGGTCCTCGTAGTGGTGCTGCACGATGCGCGTGATGGCGCTCCGGTAGTCGCGGGCCGCCTTCTCGTAGGCGGACGCCTCCTTTTCGAGCGCGGCGAGCGCGGCGAGCTGGGCGGGCGTCGGAGGAGGAGGCGGCGGCGCCTGCTTGCGCCCGGCGGACATCGGGGGCGCGAAGGGCTGCACCGGCGGAAGCGCAGCGGGCGCAGGGGCGGCCGCAGGCTGCGCGGCGGGCGGCGTGGCGCCTTGCGCAGCGGGCGCGGGGGCGCCTGACGCAGCGGGCGCAGGGGCGCCCGGCGTCGTCGGCGCCGTCGCAGGGACGGCGGAGGTCGCAGGCGCGGGCTGGCCGCCCGGCTGGGAGAGCGCGAGCGGCGCGACCGCCAGCACCAGGGCGAGGCTGGCGAACCCGAGCGCGCCGCGCGGGCGCCGGCGCCCCGCGCGCGCAGCGCCGCGGCCGAGCGGGACGCCCGCGGCCCCGGGCCCGAGGATCTGCGCCCGTGCTTCTGCGCGCGGCAGGTCAGAGTTCTGCGGCGCGCTCGCGCCGCCATGCTCCTTGCTCACTTCTCATCCTCCGGATCGCCGCTGTCGTCGAGGACCTCGTTGAGCTCCTCCTTGAGGACCCGATCCTCCCGGGCGCGCTCGACCTGCAGGCTGCGGACACGCGTCATCTGCTCCTCGCGGACCTCCCACGCCTCCTCGGTGATGCCGACGTCGGCGCGAAGGATGATGTTCTTCAGCCGGTCGCGGACGAGGCCGAAGTTCCTCATCGCGACCTCGCCGACGACGAGGCGCGCCTCGCGGTCGAGCGCCTCGAGCTGCACCGAGTAGTGCACGACGCTCGCCGTCTCCCGGCCGACGATCTGCCGGAGCCCCGCGGACTTCTGGGCGACCTCGCCCTCGATCTCGCGGAGGGCAGCCTCGATCCTGGCGTCCGCCGCGTCGCCGGAGCGGAGCACCGGCGTGATCCGCTGCGCGTACGCCGCGAGATCCTGGCCGCCGGCGCCCGCCGCCGCCAGCTCGACCTCGCGCGTCAACGCGTCGCGGTGGGCCTTGCGCACCTGCGCGTCCTCGACGAAGCGCTGATCGCCGAAGCCGACCTGGACCCGGCCCGCGCTGATCTGCCGGCGGAGCACGTCCGACTGCTGGCGGTAGAGCGCGAGGTCGCGCTCGTTCTGCGCGAGCTCTGCCTCGAACCGCGCGACGCTCGCAGGATCGCGGACGACCCCGGCCTGCGGGCCCTCGCGGAGCACCCGCCGGAGCCCGTTGATCGTCGCCTGGAGCGTGTCCATCTGCAGCGTGAGCTGCTGCAGGCGCTGCGACTGGGTGTTCCACTGGCGGAGCGCCTGCGTCTCGCGCTCCTGGAAGTCCGCGTCGGTGACGGGCACGCGCGAGAGGCGCTTCTCCAGCGCGCGGCGCCTCGCGCGCACGCTGCCGATCTCGCCCGAGAGCGAGCCGTCCTCCACGTCGTCCATGCCCTGGCCGAGCGCGAGGCGCGCCAGCGCGACCCGGTTGAGCAGCCCGAGCGCCTTCTCCTCACCGGCCCTGAGCTCCGGGAACGCGCGCACCCGGTTGGGCGAGCTGAGCACGGCGTTCAGCTTCTCGATCAGCTCGTTCGACTGCTTGATCAGCTCGCGGCACTGGTTGATGTCGTCGATCACCGCGAACGCCGCCGGGCCGTCCTCGGCCTCGCGCGCCCACTGCACCGCGAGCGGCGGGAGCGCGGAGTTCGTGTCGAGCGCCTCGAGCTGCTCCTGGCTCAGCTTGTCGTAATAGACCGCGGGATCGCTCGTCGAGCCGAGGAAGGCGTCCACGCGCGCGCGCATCGGGTCGTAGGTGGCGCGGACCCCCTCGTACACCTTCAGCGCCTTCTCGAACCGACCGGCGCGGAGCATCAGGTCGCCGCGGAGCAGCGAGCCGTCCGCGATGTTCTGGCTGTCCGGCTCGGCGATCGCGAGGATCTCGAGCGACCGCTGGGCGCGGTCGACGTCGCCGAGGCGCACATACACCCAGGCGAGCTCGTAGAGCATCGTCCCGAACTCGGGCGAGACGCGATCGATGTGGCCGTACGCCTGCACGGCCTGCGCCCACTGGTCGGCCTCGTAAAAGAGCCGCCCGATCGCGAGCCACGCGAGGTCGATGACGCGCCGGTGCTCCGGCGTGTCGGCGGGGAGCTGCGTCACCCGCTGGAACAGGTCGATCGCGGCGACATAGCGGGTCTTGGGCACCGCCGCGGGCGCCTCGTCCTCCTTGAGGGGCTCCGGCGGGGGCGTCGCTTCCTTCACGGCGATGAGGCCGAGCAGGTACCTCGCCTGGTGGAAGTACTCGCTCTGCGGGTCGACCGCGCCGAGCGCTGCCTTCGCGCCGCCGAAGTCCTTCTTCACGTAAAGGCCCTTGCCGCGGGCGTACGAGAGGGCGCTCCCCGCCGCGCCGGACGGGACGTTGTTCATCGACGCGAAGACGGCGTCGAGGGCGTCGTAGTCCTTGATCCGCAGGCAGATGTCCACGAGCCGGCCGAGCGCCTTCGCCTGGTAGGCGGCGAAGCGCGGCTCGGCGCCGCTCGAGACGATCCGCTGGAAGACCCGGCGCGCCGAGAGGTACTGCTTCGAGCGGAAGTACGTCTCGCCGAGCAGCGTCAGCGCGTCCGGGAACGCCGTCGGATGGTCAGGGTACTTCTCGACCACCTGGTTCAGCACGTTGGCCGCGCGCTCGTAGTCCCGGGAGCCCATCAGCAGGACGGCGTCCGCGATGCGCTGCGCCGGGGTGCGCTCCTCGCCGCGAGACTTCTGGATCGCCGCCTGGATGGCGCCCAGCCCGGAGGAGACGCTGCTGATCTGCTGAGACGCGCTCGAGTAGGCGCGCTCGGAGTCCAGGGCCCACGCTGCGGAAGGGGCCGCGGTGGTCGCCGCGCCGAGCGTGAGCAGGCCAAGCAAGGCAGGGATTACCCGCGATCCGGAGTCCCAGGTCATGGCGACTTGTCCTAACGAGCTCGATGCTACTTGCCACCCGCGGCGGCGGCCGGCTGCCCGGGGGCATCCGCGAGGCCGCTCACGATCTTCTCGACGAAACGCACCGCTGGCCGCTCTTCGAGCGGGGTCGTCACCCCGCCCTTCTCGAACGCGACCGCCTGGAGGTTGATCGTCTTGCCCTCGACGGCCGTGAAGGAGTGGCTCGATCGCACCTCGAAGCGGTAGCCGCGGAGGTAGGAGAACACCCCGTACCCGTTGCCTTGCAGGTTCACGAGCACCTGGAGGGTGTGATCCCCCGGCGGGACCGAGCCGTTGAAGATCGGGATCTCGGACTGCTCCGCGAGGGCTCCGGACTGATCGGTCTTGTTGTACTGGACGGCGCCATCCAGGACGATCAGCACGCGCGTCACGCGGAACGCGGTCGAGAGCTCGTTGTTGAACTTGATCGAGGCGCGCGAGCCGGCGCCGCCCCCGGAGAGGATCGTGTCGCTGAGGAGCGAGAGCCGCGTGTGGCTGCGGCGGATCTGCTCCTTGAGCTCATCGATGCGCTGCTCCAGATCGCGAAGCCGCACCGAGTACGTCGGGCCATCCATCGCGGGCGCGGCGGCGGGGCCGGCGGCGCCGGCAGCCGGCGCGGCGGCGGTGGCCGGCGACGCCGCGGTGCCCGCGGACGGCGCGCCCGCCGTGGCGGGTGACGCCGCCGTGCCCGCGGACGGCGCGCCCGCCGTGGCGGCGGGCGCAGGGGCGGGCTGCGCTCCCTTCGCTGTCGAGGCGGCCGGCGCCGTCGAGGCAGCCGGCGGTGTCGAGGCGGCCGGCGCCACAGAGGCGGCGGGAGCAGCGGTCTGGCCCGTCGCGCCGCCCGGGCTCTGGGCAAGGGCGGGCATGGCCATCAAGAACGAGGCCCCCACCCCCACAGCCAGCATCCTGATAAGTCGCATCGAAAGGTAACCTCGTGGTTTTACCCTCGTCAGCAGAGGGGGGCGACCTCACGCCCGGTGCCGGCGAGTCTAGTGGCGGCAGGCTTCCGAGCGCAACGACCTGGACAGCTTCCTCTGTCCCGCGGGGCGTCCGTCGCCTGCGACGCGACGAGGCGCCACACGATGCAGCCGGAATCGTGCCGGAGCCCTCTTTCCGCTCCGCGCGCGGACGGCGTTTCCGGCAAGCTCCCCGGCAAGCGAGCGACGCGCTGCCGAGGACGCCGCGCGCCGGGGCTCCCGTCCGGCGAGCGCCTCCGCGCGAGCCGCCCTGTTCACGGGCGAAGGGGGCTCGCTCGCTCGGGGGCGGATCCGCTAAGGTGCGCTTGTGTCAGGGGAAGGAGAGCGCCTCAGATCTTCGAGCCGCGCTGCGCGTCCGATCCGACGCCGCGGTCGTCGCCACGAACACCCCGCCGCTCGGGTCGCCGAAGGAGCGCCGCAGAGGCTCGGCCGCTCCGGGAGCTAGGATGGTCCCGATTTCTCGAGAGGAGGTCACGGACGAAGCGCTGATGATGCGCTTTCAGGGTGGGGACCGCGCCGCGTTTGCCGGGCTCGTCCGGCGGCACAAGACGTCCATCTACAACTTCATCCTGCGGCAGGTCCGCGGGCCTGCCGTCGCCGAGGATCTGGTGCAGGATGTGTTCGTGAAGATCGTGCAGAGCGCCTCCGATTTCAAGCACGAGGCGAGGTTCACCACCTGGGCCTACGCGATCGCGCGCAACGTCTGCATCGATCACCTGCGCAAGATGGCGCTCCGGCGCCACCCGTCGCTCGACCAGGGCTCCGGCGACGGCGGCGACGGGCCCACGCTCGGCGAGCGGACCGCGGACCCGGCGCCTCAGGCCGCGGTGGACCGGGCCGCGATCGGGACCGAGATGGGGCAGCTCATCGTCCGGGCGGTCGAGGGGCTCCCGCACGAGCAGCGGGAGGTCTTCCTCCTCCGGGAGATCGGGCACGTGCCTTTCAAGGACATCGCCCAGATCGTGGGGGTGCCCGAGAACACGGTGAAGAGCCGCATGCGCTACGCCCTCGAGCGGCTCCAGGAGGCCCTCTCCGAGTACGAGGATTACGCGAGGGCGCTGCGCTAGCGCACCGGAAGAGCTGCCTATGGACTGCGAGAAGTTCGATCAGCACGTGATGGACGCGCTCTACGACGAGCTCGACGAGCTGACGTATGCGGCCATGAAGCGGCACATGGATGGCTGCGCCCGGTGCGCCGCGGCGTTCTCGGGGCTGCGCGCGGCCCGCGACGTCAGCTCCTTGCCGCTCGAGGAGCCGAGCGAGGAGCTCGAGGCGCGGATCCTCGAGGCGGTCGAGGTCGCGCAGAAGAAGACGCCGTTCCGGCGCAAGGCGCTCCGCGCGCTCGCCTGGGCGGGCAGCCACGCGATGCGGCCGCAGCTCGCGATGGCGGCGCTGTTCGTGCTCGTCATCGGATCGAGCCTGCTGCTGCTGCGGCCGAAGACGGGCGTGGCGCCCGTGCGGGTGACCGAGTGGGGCCAGCCTGCGTCGGATCAGCACGAGCCGCCCAGCGTCGCCGCGCCCGTCGCGGCGGCCCCCGCCGCAGAGGAGGACGGCCGGCGCCTGGCCGAGGCCAAGGCGAGCGAGCCGCCCCGGGCGATGGAGGCGACGAAAGAGAAGAGCGCGCGCGGGGCCGGCGCCCCCGAGGACAGCGCGAGCGTCGCGCTCCGGGATGCGCAGGCGCTGCAGCGCAAGTCGGGCTGCGCGGCCGCCCTCGGCAAGCTCGACGAGATCGGCGCGCAGTACCCGGGCACGTCGGCCGCGCACGCGGCGATGTGGGAGGCGGCCAGGTGCTATCAGGCCTCCGGGGACGCCGAGAAGGCGCGCGAGCTGCTGCTCGCGCTCCGCTCCGCCAAGGGCTATGGCGATCGCGCCGAGCAAATGCTCGCGGGCCTCGACGAGACCGCCGGGCGCGCGAAGGTGCAGAACGCGGCCCCGGCGGCCACCGCGGGCGCCTCGGCGGCGCGGCGCGCCGCGTCCAAGGCGGCGGCGCCCGCCGCGCCCCCGCCTGCGGCCGAAGGCGACGAGCAGGGCGCCCCGCGGCCCGCGCAGGCAGAGCCTCCCGCCACGATGTCACGCTGACGGCACGCCGCCGGACGGACGCCCGCGTCAGTTCGAGGGCACCGGTGCGTCGCGGATGTAGGCGATCGTCCGTATCGTGTCCACGATGCGCTCGCGATCGTCCGGCGTGAGATCGACGAAGCGGATCCCCATGCCCGGGTTCGGGTTGTCGTGGAGCGGGCGCACCTCATTGACCCACTGCACCGTCCCCTCGAGCACGTACGAGCCGTCGGACCCCGGCGGCGAGAAGCGGAGCGTCAGCCGCGTGCCGATCGAGAGGGGCTGCGTCGTGCGGACGAAGATGCCCATCTCCGAGATGTTCGTGATCGATGCGTAGAGGAACGTGTCGTCGGTCTCGCAGTCGACGAGCCACGTGACGTCGAGGCGCTCGGACGAGCGGCGGTCGAGCGAGTCCGGGGCGAGGCTCTCGCGCTCGGCCTCCTCGCCGGCATGATTCGCGTCACCATAGGCGCTGGCCTGCGCGCGGGAGCCCGATGAACCGCCAGGCGCCTCGGGCGGATGGTTGGAATCACCACGGCCCCCGGTCATGTTTCTGCGACTAGCCGCTTTCCGCACGCGCGTCGAGGGCGCTCGACACCGGATCCCGCGCATCGACGACGCTCGACACCGGGGATCGCGCTCGCCTCCTCGGCTCGCGGCGAGAGGCCGCGCGACGCGGCAGGGTCGGGAATCCCACAACGGCGGCTCACCGCACGCGGATGACGCCGCCGCGGACGCGGTTCTCATGCTCGGGCCCGCGCGTCACCTGGAAGCGCGTCTCGCCGGCGAAGAAGCCGAAGTAGAGCGTGTAATCGCCCGGGGTGAAGTTGGGTTCGAGCTGGAGCTCGTGGTCGTCCACGAGGATGTCGCCCGGTTGCCACAGGCTCAGCGGGTAGCGGCCCTCGAGCACCGGATGATCGCCGTTGTAGCGGCGCTGGAACCCGTCGATGTGAACGAACATCTTCCAGTTGCCGGTGATCGGCTGGTGGACGCGAAAGTAGGTCCGCAGGTGGTAGCTCTTCTGGGGGACCACGCTCGAGACCGCCCGGCCGTCGTCATCGGTCAGCTCCCAGCCGAGCACCTCGAGCTCGTCCTCGAACATCGCGTCGACCGGGTTGGCGGGAGCGGCGGGCTCGTCGAGCACGACGCGGCTGAGCCAGCTCTCGTTCGGCCTGCCGCCGAGCTCGTTGGACGCGAGCAGGATCTGGCTCGAGCGCCCGTCGAGCACGGGCAGGTTGCGCTTGTGGTGCTTGCGGAAGAGGCTGTTCAGCCTCGGTAGCTCGTCGGATTTCACGACGAGCCAGCGACGCGCGGCGGAAGCGGAAGCAGAGGCGCCGTCCGCGGAGCCCGTCGGCGCGGGGGCGGTGAGCCAGGTGAACGCCTGCTGGGCATCGCTGAACGAGGTGATCTCGCCCCCCTGGTAATAGGCCGCGGCGCGGCTCCGGACGCCGAGCGTCGCGAGCGGCTCGCCGGGCCTGCGCAGCGTCTCGTACGACTCGAAGACCTCCTTCGGCGAGAGCTGGGCCGCGAGCGCCGGGTAGTACCAGAAGCTCAGCAGGAACCCGGCGATGAGGCCGGCGAGCGGCGTGCCGAGGGCGCGGGGGACGGAGGTGCGCGCGACGACGAAGCGAAACGCGTCGCGGATCGCGATCAGCACCACGGGGCCCGCCCCGAGCAGCAGGGGCAGCGCCCACCAGGCGTTCATCCCGACAGCGGCGAGGTGGTTCGGCATCCTCGCGACGGTCCCCCACCCGACGCGCTTGCCGACGAAGAGCATCGCGCCGACGCCGATGAGCGCCGCTTCGAGGACGATCAGCAGGAACAGCAGGTTGCCGTTCCAGATGCGGGCGAGCTCCGCGGTTCCGGCGTGGCCGTCGTCGGCGAGGCGCCGCGCCCACGCCCTGAGGCCGCGATCGAGGGAGCGGGGTTGCTCCTCGAACCAGGTGAGCGCCACGAGGCCGGCGAACACGAGCAGAACGAGGCGCATCGCCGAAGCCGCCTCGTCCTCGAAGCTCTTCGGGAAGACGGGCTTGTCGACGGAGAAGACGCTGAGGGCCCTGTCGGGCGAGAGGACGAGGTCCCGGTAGAGGACGAAGGCGAGCACGGAGCAGCCGACGGCGAGCGCCCGGGACGAGGGCGCGCCGCGCTCGAGATCGCGGATGGCGAGCGCGGCGATCGCGGCGAGGAGCGCGGGGGCGCTGAACGGGAGCGCCCCGGCGTGCGGCGCGAGCAGCGCGAAGGCGCCGTAGGCGAGCGCCGACGTGACGACGAGCGCGACGCGGACGCACGCCTCCGGATCGAGGCCGGGCGCGGCCGCGGCGGCCGCTCGGTCCGCGGCAGGGGCGCGGAAGATCCGGCCGACGGCGAACGGCAGGAACGCGCTCCATGGAAAGAGGGCGTGTCCGAGCTGGCGCAGCGTGAGATCGAACGTGGACTCGACCGGCGGCTTCTTCAGGAGCGCCACGCCGAGGGCGCGCGGGAGCGGCTCGCCGGCGCTCGCGCTCGCGAGCACGGCGACGCCCTTCACGATCGCGGCGACGCCGAGCAGCAGCGCCGCGCCGCCCACGAGGTCGCCCAGCGCGGCGCGCGGGCCCTCCGGCGCGGACCACGCGCCGGACGTGCGGAGCAGGAGCCAGGTGAGGCCCGCGCCGAGCGCGGGGACGGCGACGCCGATCAGCAGGCCGCGGCTGAGGTATCCGGCGGCGAGCCCGAGGAGCCCGACCGCGATCCACGCGACGGGCGCGATCGGGGCGGCCCGCGGCGCGGGTCGCGCGCCCTCGATGAGCGCGCCGGTCAGCCCGCAGAACGCCATCGTGAGCGCGGCCATGGTGACGATGTCGCCGAGCATCGTGCGGGCCTGCATCACGTAGAGCGGCATCGTCACGAGCACCGCGACGCCGTACAGGCCCGCCTTGCGGTCGACGAGGCGCGCGAGGAACTCGTACAGGACGAGCGCGCCGGCGAGCCCCCACAGCGCGAGCGGGAGGCGCCCGGCCCAGTCGTGCAGGCCGAACAGCCGGAAACCGAGCGCCATCGAGGTGAATCCGAGCTCGCCCATCCCGAGGTCGGTCAGGGTCGGCATCTGCCCGGCGGACCCCTCGAGATCCAGGCCGCGCGCGCCGAAGGCGTGGATGGCGATGCGGCGGGCGAGGTCGGCCCGGTCGAGCTCGTACGGGTCCCAGATGCCGCCCTTGCCGAGGAGGGGCAGCAGCCCGAGGGCCGCGAGCGCGAGGGCCACGAGCCGCGCAGGGCCGCCTTGCCGGGCGCCAGCGACCGCGCCGGACCGGCCCGTGGCCGGCGCACCGCCGATCTCGGCCGAGCGCTCCGCGCGGGGCGGCGCCTCGGCAGGGGGCGGGGCTTCGCGCTCGTGCGGCTCGGGGACGGCGGGCGGGGCTCCGCTGTGTGGGTCCCCTCGGTGGTCGCTCGACATGCGAGGCAACCCCTTACCGCCTTCGCGCGCGCTTGACCACGGATCGCAGGGAATGGTTTGTGGCCCCCCTTGGCGTCTGCTATCGCGCGCGGCGTGGTGAAAGGCCGTCTCAAGAGCACGCCCCAGGACGCGAAAGCGCGCCCGCAGGCACCGAAGCCCTCCCGGGCCGCCGCTGGCTCCCGCCCCGCCAAGAGCGATGGCCGAGGCAGCCGCCGCGGCGCGCCCTCCGGCCAGGAGCCTCGGGCCGGCGATGCGGCGATACCGCCGGGGCGCGCGCCCCGGCGCGACAGCGAGGCGCGCGCCGAAGGCGGGCCGCGTCGCGCGGGCAAGCAGGGCGGCGCGGAGCGCGCTGGCAAGCGGGGTGACGCGGAGCGGCCCGGCGCGGAGCGCGCTGGCGCCCGCGGCGGCGCTGAAGGCGCGGCCAGGCGAGGCGGCGCGGAGCAGGGCGGCGCGGCGCGGACGGCGCAGAAGCGGCGCTCCGCGGCGCGCTCACCCGACGCAGCCCGCTCACCCGACGCAGCCCGCAGCCCGACCGGACGTGGGCCGCGCCCCGGCGGCGGCGCGAAGGGGCGACCGCCCCGGGAGCACGCGGCGGGCGCGCGGGGCGGCGCGCAGCCGCAGCGGAGGAAGGGCGACGGACCGAGGCCGACGGAGCAGGCCGACGCCTCCTTGCCGAGGCGATCCGGGCGCGTGGCCCTGGTCGGGCGGCCCAACGTGGGCAAGTCGACGCTGCTCAACGCGGCGCTCGGCCATCCGCTCGCGATCGTCTCGCCGACGCCGCAGACGACGCGCGACGCGATCCTCGGGGTCGTGCACCACGGCCCGGCGGAGATCGCGCTGCTCGACACGCCGGGGCTCCACCGGCCGCGCACAGAGCTCGGGCGGGTCATGAACCAGGCGGCGCGCGAGGCAGCGCGCAGCGCCGACGTCATCGTGTTCGTGACGGAAGCGCCGGATCCGGCGCGCCTCCCGCGGCGCGTGAAGGAAGACGAGGAAGGCCCGCCGCTCGCGCCGCACCCGGGCGACCTGACGCTGCTCGCGGACCTCGGGAGCGAGGCGCCGGTGGTGTTCGTGCTCAACAAGGTCGACCGGATGCGGGACAAGGCGCTGCTGCTGCCGCTCCTCGACGCGTTCGCCAAGCTCCGGGATTTCGCGGCGATCGTGCCCATCTCCGCGCTGCGCGAGGACGGCGTCCGGCGCGTGCTCGACGAGGTGGGGAAGCTTTGCCCCGAGAGGGACTGGAGCTTCGCGCCCGACGAGCTCACCGACAGGCCGACGCGCTTCTTCGCCGCCGAGTACGTCCGCGAGCAGATCCTCCGCGCGACGAAGGCCGAGGTGCCGCACGCGAGCGCCGTGCAGATCGAGCGCTACGTCGAGCCGACGGGCGACGGCGCGCTGCACATCGACGCGACCATCCACGTGGAGCGGCCGGGGCAGAAGAAGATCTTGATCGGCGCCGGCGCGGAGCAGCTCAAGCGGATCGGCACGGAGGCCCGTCTGCGCATCGAGGAGCTCGTGGGACGGCAGGTGAACCTCAAGCTCTGGGTACGGGTGACGCCGGAGTGGCGCGAGTCGCTGCAGCGACTGGAAGAGCTCGGCTACAACAAGGGAGACGCCTCGTGAGCGCGGCAAAACCAGCTCTTTCCAGATTGTCCAAGCGTGGCCAGGGCGCCGCCGGAGGCGGCCGGGCGGTGAAGAAGGGCGACGCCCCCGAGGCCAGGGGCGCAAGGGGCGGTGTCGGTCCCCGGAAGGGCGCTGGCGCCTCGAGAACGGGCACCGGCGCCTCGAAAACAGGCGCCGGTGCTTCGAGAACGGGCGCTGGCACCCCCGCAAAGATCGCTGGCGGGCGCGGCAAGGCCGCCGCTGGGTCCGGCAAGGCACCTGCCGCGCCGATCAAGGCACCTGCCGCACCCCGCAAGGCGCCGGCCGGATCCACCAAGGCGCCCGCCGGATCCCGGAAAGGCAGCAGTTCAGGCCCTGGCAAGGGGCGCGCTCCCGCCGAGCCGAGCCGCCTCGAGCGGGCGGAGGACCGAGACGAGCTCCCGGTGGAGCTCGCCGAGGAGGCGCTCGCTGCGGCCGAAGAGGCCGCGGCCGACGCGCCGGCGCCGATCCCCTCGGCCGGGATCGTGGCGCTGGTCGGGCGGCCCAACACCGGCAAGAGCACGCTGTTCAACCGGCTGGTCGGCAGGCGCGTGGCGATCGTCCACGACGAGCCCGGGGTGACGCGCGACCGCCACTACGGCGACGTCACGTCGCGGGGGCGGCGGTTCACGCTCGTCGACACCGGCGGGTTCGACCCCGAGAGCGACGATCCCATGCGCCAGGGGATCAAGCGGCAGATCGACCTCGCCATCACCGAGGCCGACGTCATCGTGTGCGTGCTCGACGCCGTGACGCCGGTCACGCCCTCCGAGCACGCCGAGCTCGGCCTCCTGCGCCGCGCCGGCAAGCCCGTGATCTACGTCGCGAACAAGGCGGACTCGCCGCGCGCGGAGGCCGAGGCGGCGGAGCTGTACCGCCTCGGCATGGAGCGGCTCATCCCGATCAGCGCGCTCCACGGCCGCGGCATCTCCGACCTGGAGATGGCCATCGAGGCCGCGCTGCCCGCCGAGCCAGCGGCGACCGAGCTGTCGGCCGAGGGCGCGCTCCGCATCGCCATCGTCGGGCGGCCGAACGCCGGGAAATCGTCGCTCGTGAACCGCATCTCGGGCGAGGAGCGGATGCTGGTCGACGCGCAGCCGGGCACGACGCGCGATCCCATCGACACGCTGGTCGATCGCGACGGCAAGCGGCTCTTGCTCATCGACACCGCCGGCATCCGCCGCAAGGCGAAGGTGACGAAGGAGGACAGCGCCGTCGAGGCGGTCAGCGTGATGCACGCGATCCGCGCCATGGAGCGGGCCGATGTCGTGCTCCTGCTCAGCGACGCGGCCGAGGGCGTGGCCGAGCAGGACGCGAAGATCCTCGGGCTGGCGGTCGATCGGGGGTGCGGCATCGTGATCGGCCTCAACAAGATCGATCTCCTCGACCGGAAGGCGCTCGCGAAGGCGGAGGAGGACGCCCGTGACAAGCTCGCGTTCGTGCCGTGGGCGCCGATCGTGCAGGTGAGCGCGCGCAGCGGGCGCGGCGTGGCGAAGCTCCTCGAGACCGTGGGCCAGGTGGCCGACGCGTACCGGAAGCGCGTGCCTACCGGAGAGCTCAACCGCTTCTTCGAGCAGATCCTCCTCACCCACCCGCCGCCCACGCACGGCGGGCGCGCGCCCCGCCTGTTCTTCGTCACGCAGGCCGAGACCTCGCCGCCCCTGTTCGTCGTCGTCGCGAGCGATCCCGAGAAGCTCCACTTCAGCTACCGGCGCTACGTGGCGAACCAGCTCCGGCAGGCGTTCGGGCTCGAGGGCGTGCCGGTCCGGGTGAAGTACAAGGAGCGCAGGCGGCGGGGGTAGGCCAGGGCGCCCGCACAGAGGCGCCCCGGTCAGCCCGCGCGCTCCGCCGTGCCGGCCCGCGCGCTCCGCCGTGCTGGCCCGCGCGTTCTCCCCTGCTCGCCTGCACGCTTTGCCATCGAAGTGACAGCGAGGCGTGACGCGACGCCCACAGGCGACGGCGAGCATCGCGCGCATGAAGCGTCGAGATCTGCTGCGTACGTCGGCCGCCACCGCGGCCTTTGCACTCGGTTCGCGGTTCTGGCGACACGCCGTTGCCGCGCCCGCCCACCCCGGCGCGAGCCCCTACGGGCCCATCGCCGCCACGCCGGACGCGAACGGGCTCCGGCTGCCGGCGGGCTTCACCTCGCGCGTCATCGCGGTGACGGGGCTGCCGGTCTCCGGCACCTCGCACATCTGGCACGCGGCCCCGGACGGCGGCGCCTGCTTTCCACTCGACGACGGGGGCTGGGCCTACACCTCGAACAGCGAGGTCCCCCTGATCGGCGGCGCGGCCGTTGTGCGGTTCGACGCCGCGGGGCGCGTGGCCGGCGCGCGCACCATCTTGAGCGGCACGACGTCGAACTGCGCGGGCGGCCCGACGCCCTGGGGCACGTGGCTCTCGTGCGAGGAATGGGACGGGGGCAACGTGTTCGAGTGCTACCTCGACGGCCGACAGGCGGCGCGGCGCTCCGACCTCGGGACGTTCGCGCACGAGGCCGTCGCCGTGGATCCCGCCGGGCGCCGCCTGTACCTGACCGAGGATCGCCCGAACGGCAGGTTCTACCGCTTCACCCCGGATCGCTATCCGTCGCTGGCCGACGGGCGCCTCGAGGCGGCGCGGGTCTCCTGGAGCGCGGACGGCCTGAGCGGCACGGTGAGCTGGGTCCGCGTCGAGACGTGGATCTCGGCGGCCTTGAACCCCTTCACGTCCAGCCGGACCACGGCCTTCGACGGCGGCGAGGGCTGCTGGTGCGACGATGGAGTCGTGTACTTCACGACCAAGGGGGACAACCGGATCTGGGCCTACACGCCGGCGAGCTCAAGCCTGGAGTGCATCTACGCCGCGGATCTCCACCCGGCGTCCCCGCTGCGCGGCGTGGACAACCTCGTCGTCTCGCGCTCCGGCGACCTCTTCGTGGCCGAGGACGGAGACGACATGCAGATGTGCCTCATCACGCCGGATCGCGTCGTCGCCCCGTTCCTCCAGATCGAGGGGCACGCCGGCTCCGAGATCACCGGCCCGGCGTTCAGCCCTGCCGGCCATCGGCTCTACTTCAGCTCCCAGCGCGGGCTGGACGGGATCGGGATCGGGATGACCTTCGAGGTGAGCGGCCCGTTCCGGGGCTGACGCTGGCAAGCGAGGAGCGCTCGCCACCAGCCGTCACCCCGCCGCGCCGGGCAGCGGCGCCAGCACGTCGGCGATCCTCGCCAGGCCGGCCACGTCGTAGATGTCGTACGGGAAGGCGGGGACGTCGACGCGGACGCTGCCGCCGCTCTGCTCATCCTCGAGCGCCGCCTCGAGGGCGATCAGGTTGAGCTGATCGAGCTTGCCCATGCGGCTCTCGTCCTGGGCGGCCTGGAGCAGGCGCGGCGCGGCGTCGGGGCCGAGCTCGAGGCCGCTCCCGCCGAGCGCGGCGGCGATCTCGGCGGCGCCGGGGAGCGCGCCGTACTCCGGGTGGACGCGGTTCACGACGAACGCGTCGCGGCGCATCGCCTGCTCGCGCAGGCGGTCGGCGAAGTACAGCACCTCGCGCACGCAGAGCGGATCGGGCGTCGTGACGAGCACGTACGCCACGTCGGGGCCGCGGAGCGCCGAGGCCACCGCGTCCGCCCGCTGCTTCCAGCCGCCGAAGACGGCGTTCATCTCGCTGATGAACGCCGCGATCTGCTCGAGGAAGCCGCTGCCGGTCAGCTTGCCGATGCCCCGCAGCACCGCGGCGGTCGAGCGCGCCAGCAGGTTGAGCGAGAGCCTGCCGGAGCTCTGGAAGGCCTGCACGAACCAGCGCGTCGCCGCGCTGTCGATGGCGCCGACGAGCCGCTCCGGCGCGTCGAGGAAATCGAGCGCGTTCGCCGTGGGCGGCGTGTCGAGCAGGACGAGATCGTAGCCCGGGTCGTTCCTCACGGCGTAGAGCTTCTCCATCGCCATGTACTCCTGCGTGCCCGCGAGCGACGTGGAGATGTACTTGTAGAGGACGTTGCCCAGGATCCGGTCGCGCTGCTCCGGCGACGGGGCGAGCGACGCGACGAGGCCGTCGAAGGTCGACTTCGTGTCGAGCATCATGACGGTCATCGAGCCGGGCACGTCGATGCCGGCCCTGGCGAACCGCACGGGCTCGATCGTCTGGGCCTCCGTCTTCATCTCCTCGAGCCCGAGGCTCTGGGAGAGGCGGCGCGCCGGGTCGATCGTCAGGCAGAGGACGCGCTTGCCGCGGCGGGCTGCGGCGAGGCCGAGCGCGGCGGTCGTGGTCGTCTTGCCGACGCCGCCGCAGCCGACGCAGAGGATCACCCTGCGGGAGGCGAGCAGCGGGGCGAGGCCGGCGTCGTCGGCCCGGAGGGACGCAGGGACGGCGAGGGAGCGATGTCGAGGGGGTGCGAGCGGGCCGGGCATGGCGCGCGACCTGAGGTCGCGGCCCCTTGTAGCACGAACCGGGGAGGCGCGAGCGCCCGGGCTGCGCCGTGGCGAGCGCGCTCAGGCGGCGGCGAGCGCGAGCGACCGAGCGCTCACGCAGCGCCGCGGCGAGCGCTCAGGCGCGAGCGTTCATGCGGCGCGGAGGATGCGCAGGCAGCCCGCGGCGGCGCGGGCGATGGAGGCGCCGCGCTCCGCCGTGCCGCCGCGGCCGCACAGCAGCACCTCGCCGCCCGCCACGGAGAGGCTCTGGACCTCGACCTCCGCGGTGAGCGCGGCGATGCGCGAGCCGACGGCCGCGTTCTGGACAGCGTCCGGGTTCGCGAGGAGCGGGGCGTAGGCGGCGAGCTCCTCGCACGCCGGCCAGGCGCCCGCCCCCGCGACGAGGCAGCCGCTGTCGTCCACCAGGACCACGACGTCGAGGTTCGCCTCGGAGCGCGTCGTCGAGAGCTGGTAATGCAGCGCGGTGATCGGATCGTCGCTGCGGCGGCGCCGCCGTTCGGAGGCGGGGGCCCCCTCCTCCTTTGTCGCGGCGGACGCTCCCCTCTCGGTCGCCCCCTCGGCCGAGAGCGCGCCCGGGTCGACCGCGCGCAGGGCGTGGCCCTCCGGCCCGTCGCCGCGCTGGCCGCCCGCGCAGTCATCCGACCCGCGCCGAGGCACAAGCTGCTGGTTCGATAACGACAACGACACGAACACCTCCTCGGCGCGAAGGATGGTCGCAGCGCACGGGGGCGGCCAACTTTGCTAAGTTCGATCGCGATGCGCGGCTTCATCGATCTCCACTGCCACTGGGTCGCCGGCATCGACGACGGCGCCCGCACCGTCGAGGAGAGCTTCGCCCTGCTCACCGCGCTCCGCGGCGCCGGGTTCGACACCGTCGTGGCCACGCCGCACATGCGCCCCGGCATGTTCGACAACACCCGGCAGAGCCTCCTCGCCGCCTACGACGCGACCTGCGCCGCCCTCGCCGGGGCGCCCGACCTGCCCGCGCTCGACCTCTCCTCCGAGCATTTCTTCGACGATATCGTCTTCCAGCGCCTCCTCGACGGCAGCGCCCTCCCCTATCCCGGCGGCCGCGCGGTCCTCGTCGAGTTCCCGACCCGGAGCTTCCCCGTCCGGGTCGCGGACCGGATCTTCGACCTCAGCCGCCGCAGGCTCCGCCCCGTCATCGCCCACCCCGAGCGCTACGAGCCGGTCTTCGACGACAGCGCCTCGCTGGATCCGCTGCTCGACGCGGGCGCCGTGCTCCTCCTCGACGTCGCGGCGCTCACCGGCAAGTACGGGCGCACCCCCCGCCGGGTCGCAGAGCGGCTCCTCGAGGAAGGGTACTACTACGCCGCGTGCAGCGACGCCCACGCAGCCAGGGACGTCTCCGACGTGCGCGACGGCATCAAGGCCCTCTTCGCCAGGGTCGGCGACGAGGAAGCGACGTTCCTGCTGACCGACGGCCCGCGCGCGATCCTCGAAGGACGCGTCGAGCCCTGAGACGACGAGGGGCCCCCTCCCTTGACGGGACGGCGCGCCCGGCTATAAGTGAACGCTCCGTTCACTATTCGCCATGGCGCAGGTCCTCAAAGACGACGTGCAGGACAGCATCGCCGCTGCCGCGCTGACGGTGTTCGCGCGGAAGGGGTACGAGAGCGCCACCATGGCCGAGATCGCCCGGGCGGCCGGCGTCTCCACGGGCAACATCTACCGGTACTACGCAAACAAGGACGCGCTCTTCTACGCGGTCGTGGACGACCGCTTCGTCCGCGCCTTCGCGCTCCTCCTCCGTCGCCGGGTGAAGGCGCTCGACGGCGTGGACGACGTCCGGACGCTCCCGCCGACGGCCACGTACCACCTCGCGTCCGAGGAGCTCCTCCGCTTCTGCATCGAGAACAGGCTGCGCGTCGTGATCCTCCTCGGGCGCGCGGAGGGCTCCAGGTACGAGCGGTTCGCCGAGGAGACCGTGGGGCGCCTCGCCGAGCTGGCGATCGAGCACTTCCGCGCCCTGGACCCGTGCCTCCGGGTGACCGAGGCGATGCGGTTCAACCTGGACCAGATCTACCGGAGCCTCGTCGGCACGATGGTCAGCACCCTCGCGCGCTTCGACGACGGCGCCGCCATCCGCGAGGCGGTCGACGGCTACGCGAAGTACCACCTCGCGGGGCTCAAGAGCTTCTTCGCATGAGGTTCGCTTTGTCTCAAAAGTGAACGCACCGTTCATTCATCGCGAGCTCGCCCCCGCCGCGGCGGGGGCGCACGGAGGCCACCATGCTGGAAAGCAGGCTTGATCTGCCGGTCGAAGCGCGCGCCGTCCTCGAGGAAGAGGAGGCGCTCCTCGAGCGCGTCCGCGCCGCGCTGGAGAGGGCGCGACAGCGCGGCGCTCGCCCGGCCGCGCCGCGCGAGCTCAGGTCGATCGCCGCGCTCCGGGAGCTCCGCGACGAGGCGGCCGCGGCGTCCGCCGACGATCTGCCGGCGGTGCTCCTCGAGATGAGCGTGCGACACCGCCTCATCGAGCAGGAGACCCGGGAGGCGCTGCCCGACCCGCGCTGCCCGTACCTCGCCCACCTCCGGGTCGACGAGGGCAAGGGGGCGAGGGACTACCTGCTCGGCCACGTGACGTTCCTGGATCCGTCGGCCGACGTGCGGATCCTCGACTGGCGCGTCGCGCCGGTGGCGCAGATCTTCTACCGGTACCGCGAGGGCGACGAGTACGAGGAGAGCTTCCCGGGGCGCGTCGCCGAGGGCGTGGTCAAGGCGCGCCGCATCGTCGTCGTGGAGCGCGGCGTGCTCACCCGGATCGTCGGCGACGGCCTGGCCCTGACGCAGCGGGGCGAGGGGCGGGGGACGCGGTGGATCGTGGAGGAGCGCGCGTCGCTCGCCATGCAGCCGGGCGGCGCGGGGACGGCCGCGCGCCCCGGGAGCCTGGGCGTCGGCGCCGGCGCCCTGGATCGGGCGAGGACCGCGGACGTCACCGCCCTGCTCGACCCCGATCAATACGCCGCTGTGTGCGCGCCCGCGCAGCAGCCGCTGCTCGTGCTCGGCAGCGCCGGGAGCGGCAAGACGACCGTCGCGCTGCACCGCCTCGCCAGGATCGCGGCGCTCGACCCGGCGCGGTGCCCGCTCTCGGCCATGAGCGTCGTCGTCCCCGAGGAGGGGCTCGCGCGGCTGTCGCGCCGCCTGCTCGCGCCGCTCGGCGCGGGCGAGGCCCAGGTGAAGACGCTCGACGCCTGGTCGGCCGCGACCGCGCGCGAGGTCTTCGGCCGGCCGATCGCCCTGTGCGCCGACCCGCCGGCGCTCGTCTCGAGCCTCAAGCGCCACCCGGCGCTCTACCGGGCCCTGTCGAGCGGCCGCTTCGCGAAGCTCGCCGCGGCGAGCACGACGCTCCCGCGGCTGCGCCGCCGCCTCGCCGACGTCTTCACGGATCGAGGGTTCCTCGAGGGCGTCGTCGCCGACTCGGGAGGGGACCTGCCGCGGACCGCCGTCGAGGAGACCGTCCGCCACACCGTGCTGCAGATCGCCGAGCCGCTCGAGAAGGAGCTCGCCGCGATCATCGTGCCGGAGATGAAGCGGGCGCTCGACGGCCGCCCCATCGCGGAGGGGACGCCGGACGAGCTCGCCGGGACGCTCGACGTCGACGACCTGCCGATCCTGCTGTTCCTGCGCGCCGCGCGCCGCGGGCTCGACGGGGCGGGGTGGTCGCACCTCGTGCTCGACGAGGCCGAGGACGTCTCGCTGTTCGAGCTGTTCGTGCTGGGCAAGCTCCTCGGCGAGGCGCGCAGCGTGACGCTCGCCGGCGACGAGGCGCAGCAGACCTCGTCGAGCTTCGCCGGGTGGGACGCGGCGCTCTCGACGCTCGGCGTGGGCGACGCGGCGACCTGCCGCCTCGCGGTGTCGTACCGGTGCCCGCGGCCGGTGACGGAGCTCGCGCAGCGGCTCCTCGGCAGGCTCGCGCCCGAGGCGCCCGCGCGCGCGGCGCGGGACGGCGCGCCGGTCGGGCTCTTCCGCTTCCCGGGCGAGGCGCAGGCGCACCTGTTCCTCGCCGGCGCGCTCCGCGACCTCGCCGGCCGGGAGCCCCGCGCCTCGGTGGCCGTCATCGCGCGGGACGCCGAGGCCGCGCGGCAGCTCCACGCGCTCGTCGCGGACCTGCCGGAGGCGAGGCTCGTGCTCGAGGGGGAGTTCTCGTTCGAGCCGGGCATCGACGTCACCGACGTGGACAGCGCGAAGGGGCTCGAGTTCGACTACGTCGTCGTGCCCGACGCGACCGCGGCGGCGTACCCGATGACCGACGAGGCCCGCCGGCGGCTCCACGTCGCGGTGACGCGGGCGTCGCACCAGCTGTGGCTCATCGCCGGCGCGGCGTGGTCTCCGCTCCTGGCGGACGCGGAGCGCTGACGATCTTCGCGGCGCTCGTCGCGCGCGGCCCGGCCGGGGCCGTGATCGCGGGCCGCGGGAGGGGGCAGTCGCCCACCGCCGTGGTCCCGGCGAGCGCGCCCCCGAGGACGGCGGCCGCGACGGCCCACGCCGCCTGCACCCAGCGCCGCGGCGCGGGCGGGAGCTCCGCCTCCACGGCCGAGTCGCCCCCCGGGTCGAGCGACTCGAGCGCCGCGCGGAGCTGCTGCGTCCGGAGGTGGGACGCTCCCCCGAGGATCTGGCCGATCCAGCCCGCGACCAGCGCGTCGTTGCCCGGGTGCGCGGCGCCCGGGACCGCCTCCTCGAGCGCGCGCATGAGCTGCGCGGCCGTCGCCGTGCGCGCCGTGGGCGACTTGGCGAGCGCCTCGGAGACGAGCCGATCGAGCGCAGGCGGGATCGGCTCGGGCGGCGGCGGCGCGCTCAGCCGCTCCGCGAACCCGCGCCGGGACGGGGCGGCGCGCGACGACAGCGGCGCGGCGGGCCGCTCGCTCGCGATGTGGGTCATCGTGCTCTCGCTGTCGTCGGCCTGGAAGGGATGCGCGCCCGACAGGAGCTCGTAGAGCAGCACCCCCACCCCGAAGAGATCGGACCGCCGGTCGCACGGCTGCCCGCGGATGTGCTCCGGTGCCATGTACGGCGCGCTGCTCCTGAACAGGAGCGCGCCCCCCTCGCCGCCCGCGGCCGCGGCGCCGCGCGGCGCCCGGGGAAAGCGCTCGGACAGGCGCTCTTCCTCGAACCTGGCGATGCCGAACTCGACCAGCCGGACGAGCCCCTCGGACGTGATGAGCACGTTGTCCGGCGACACGTCGTAGTGAAGGAGCTCGCGCGGGTTGCCGAGCTCGTCCCGCAGCTCGTGCGCCACGTCGAGCGCCGCGCAGATCTGGTAGGCGAGCCGCGCCGCGGCGAGCACCGGCGCCGGGCGCCCGCGCGCGGCGCGCAGCACCGACGAGAGCGGCTCGCCGCTCACCCACTCCATGACGTAGAAGAGCGTGCCTTCCTTCTCGCCCACGTCGACGACGGGCACCACGTTCGGGTGCCTGATGCGCGCCGCCAGCGCGGCCTCGTCGAGGAACATCCGCACGGCGTCCGGATCGGGCGAGAGCTCGGGACGAAGCGCCTTGATGGCAAAGAGCTTCTGAAACCCGTGCTCCCGCCTGAGCCGCGCCGCCCAGACCTCCCCCATCTCGCCTGCGGCCACCCGCAGGACGAGCTCGTACCGACCCAGGGAAAACCCTGGGAAAAGACGCCCCCCGCCCCCCACCTGGGAGGTGTGGCCCAGAGGTGAAGAGGTCGCCAGTGTTCCCGCCGAGGGACGATCACGATTGTTGTCTGGATTGTGAGACTCCCCGGCAGCCGGGAAACAACGGCTCCGCCCGCGACGTCAACGACGCTCATCCGTCCTTGGCCCGCGCGCGTTCCGCGTGCATCCTGGTCCGCGCGATCCAGAACGCGCGGCCGTGACCCCGTGAACCCGAGAACCCACGCTCCAGACGCACGGCCCCGGGACGCCGTCGAGACGACCGGCGCCGACCGTGCTCGGCAAGGTCCCTGCGCGCGTTGCGCGGACGTTGTCGGTCCTATCCGGGGTGCGGGGGTCTTGCTTCCTGAACAACTGGACAGTAAAGGTCTGGCGGAAACTGTCGCCCCGCCCATCGGGGATCCGCCTCCACGATCCCCGTCGGCCTCCCCTCCCCTTCGGCCCCCCTCCCCGAGGTACGCATGAGTGACGAGAAGAACACCAAGCAGAAGTCCGCCGCCCTGGAGCTCGCGATCGCCAGCGTCGAGAAGGAGTACGGCAAGGGCGCGATCATGCGCCTCAAGGACGGGCAGACGCTGCACGACGAGGTCGCGGCCGTGCCGAGCGGCTCGCTCGGCCTCGACATCGCCCTCGGCATCGGCGGCTACCCGCGGGGCCGCATCGTCGAGATCTACGGGCCTGAGTCGAGCGGCAAGACGACCCTCACCCTCCACGCCATCGCCGCGATCCAGCGGGCGGGCGGGACGGCCGCGTTCATCGATGCCGAGCACGCCCTCGACGTGAACTACGCGAAGAAGCTCGGCGTGAAGACCGAGGAGCTGCTCATCTCCCAGCCCGACTACGGCGAGCAGGCGCTCGAGATCGCCGACATGCTGGTCCGCTCGAACGCCGTCGACATCATCGTCGTCGACTCCGTGGCCGCGCTCGTCCCCAAGGCGGAGATCGAGGGCGACATGGGCGACAGCCACGTCGGCCTCCAGGCCAGGCTGATGAGCCAGGCGCTCCGCAAGCTGACCGGGACGACCTCGCGCTCGCAGTGCCTGCTGATGTTCATCAACCAGATCCGGATGAAGATCGGCGTCATGTTCGGCAGCCCCGAGACGACGAGCGGCGGCAACGCCCTCAAGTTCTACGCCTCCGTCCGGCTCGACATCCGCCGCATCGGCGCCATCAAGGAGGCCGCCGCGGGCGGCAAGGAGCCGGCGGTCGTCGGCAACCGGACCCGCGTCAAGGTCGTGAAGAACAAGATGGCTCCCCCCTTCCGCGAAGTGGAGTTCGACATCCTCTACGGCCAGGGCATCAGCCACAGCGGCGACGTCATCGACCTCGCGACCGAGGCCAGCATCATCGAGAAGAGCGGGTCCTGGTTCTCGTTCCAGGGCGAGCGCATCGGCCAGGGCCGCGAGAACGCCCGCACCTACCTGGAGCAGCACCCGGCGGTGCTCGAGAAGATCGAGCAGATGGTGCTCGCGAAGCACGGCGTCTCGCGCGCCGGCGGCGGCGCCGCGGCGAACGGCGCCGCGAACGCCGGCGCGAAGGGCGGGGCGGCCGAGGCCCCGGCGCCGGCGAAGGGGCGCGGCGAGCCGGCCCCGTCCGGTCAGGACGCCCGGCGCGCCCCGGGCAAGACGAACTGACGCCGGCCGACGCACCGCCATGCACCTCTACGTGATGCGGCACGGCCCGGCGGAGGATCGGGCGCGGAGCGGACGCGACGCCGACCGGAGGCTCAGCCCCGAGGGCCGCGAGCGCGTCCAGCAGGTCGCGAACGAGCTCCGCCGCATCCGCGGGGGCGCCCCGCTCGCGCGGGTGCTCGCGAGCCCCCTCGCGCGCGCCCGCGAGACCGCCGAGATCGCGGCGCCGATCTGCGGCGCGCCGGAGGTCGAGATCGAGGACCAGCTCGCGCTCGACGCCGGCCTGCCGCTGGCGCTCGTCGCCGCGCTCGCCCGAGGAGGCGCCGATGCGCTCCTGGTCGGGCACCAGCCGAACGTGGAGCACCTCGTCCGTACGCTCATCGACCCGCCCGGCCGGGGCGCCACCGGCCTGCTCCTCTCCAGCTTCACCACCGCCCTGATCGTCGCCCTCGAGCCCGAGCCGACCCCGCAGTCTCAAGGTCGATGGCGCGTGGCGCGGATCCTCGACCCCCGCGCGCTCGCCTAGCGAGGCGGGCGCGTGGCGGGGCGGGTGCGCCGTGTCATGAAGCAACGGGCTCGCGTCCCAGGCGGAAGGTGGCTCGACCGGGGCGATCCCCCGCGGCGGATCGCGGTGCGGGGGGGAAGTGCATGAATTTACGGCGGAAATGCAGATCGCGAGCGGGCGACGGCCGAGACGTCCACCCTACCCCTCCAGCGGGACCGATCCTCTGCTTACGGTTTCATAAAGCTGAATGATTCCGATGATTTCGGTCGCTCGCTTGACAAGGATCCCACCCGAGAATACGCCCAAATAAGGAGGATTGAGATGGCGGGACAGATGGCCTTCCCCTTCGCTCAACCCCCTCCAGGCCGTCTGTCGCGCAGCGGTGGGAAGGGCGCAGCGTCCTCTTCCCTTTGGCCGCGCGTCTCTCGTGCCGTCGTCCGGGTGCCCGATCCGCGGCACCACCCGATCGACATCGACCTGCCCTCGGGTCAGCCGCAGATCTTCGTGCACGAAGGGGCGCGCCAGGCGCTCATCCGGCGCCTGGAGCTGGCCCAGAAGCGGCCTGTCCTGCTCTCGGTCACCGACAACTTCCGGCAGATGATCTCCTCGTCGCTGCGGGAAGGCATCCTGCAGGCGCGCGTCCATCACATGTTCCTGGATGCGCCGGCGGTCGTTCAGGAGGCGCTCGTCCGGTACGTGGTGAACCAGGACCGGGCCGCGTCGCTCGTGGTCGGCCAGTACATCGACGAGAACGGCCATCGCATCCGGGCGAGCCGGCCGGTGAGCACGCCGCTCAGCACGCAGGGGCAGACGCACGACCTGCTGAGCCTGTTCCAGAAGCTCAACCACGCGTACTTCGGCGGCGCGGTCGACTCGCTGATCACCTGGGGCAAGCGGACGAGGGCGAAGAAGCCGCGGCGCACCATCAAGCTCGGGAGCTACTCCGCGATCGAGCGGCTGATCCGCATCCACCCGGTGCTCGACCGACCCTGGGTCCCCCGCTACTTCATCTCTTACGTCATCTACCACGAGATGCTCCACCACGTGATGCCGGCGAGCCACGGCAACGGGCGCCGGATGCTGCATCCGCCCCAGTTCCTCGCCCGCGAGCGGCTGTTCCGCGATTACGAGCGCGCCCTCGTCTGGGAAAAGGACCACGTGGGCAGGCTCCTCCGCACCTGACGCGCCGCCGCACGGCGGCCCCGCGCGATCGGGCGGGGCCGAGCGACGAACCATTGCGCGGCGTACCGGCTGGCTCTAAACCGGCGGACCCCCGTCGGGCCGGGTGAGCCGGTGCCGCACGGGCGAACCACCCCGTAACCTCGAAAGTGTGGAAGGCCAGCGTGCAGGAGATCGTCACCCAGGAAGCGAGCCCGAAGCGGGCGATGGAGGCGCTCGAGTGGGCCGCGGAGCGAGCAGAGAGGGCTGACGCGGCGCAGCCCGAGGCGTCCGCCGAGCCACGCACCTCGCCACGGGTGATCTCCGGGCGCCCCGCCGACTTCAAGGCGGCGGCGGCGATCTACCTGCCGGACGTCCGCAAGCAGCTCGACCGGATCATGATGAGCAAGGACGCCGAGGCCGGGCTCGACGCGCTGCTCGAGTCGGGCGCGCTCGCGGCGATGCTGCCCGAGGTCGAGGCGATGGTCGGGTTCGGCGATGGGGAGTGGCGCCACAAGGACGTCTGGAAGCACACGAAGCAGGTGGTGCGTCAGGCGGTCCCGAGGCTCGAGGTCCGGTGGGCGGCGCTGCTCCACGACATCGGCAAGACGAGGACGCGATCGATCTCGCCGACGGGCGAGGTCCATTTCTTCGGTCACGCGGAGGTCGGCGCGCGCATGTTCGACAAGATCGACCGGCGGCTGCCGCTCTTCGCGAAGGAAGAGGCGCTGAAGGGGAGCATCCGCTTTCTGATCCTGCACCACCTCCGGGCGAGCCAGTACGACCCGTCGTGGACCGACAGCGCGGTGCGCCGCTTCGCGAAGGAGATGGGCGGCTGCCTGAACGACGTGCTCGACCTGTCGCGGGCGGACATCACGACGAAGCGGCCCGAGAAGAAGCGGAAGGGGCTCAAGCAGATCAGCGACCTGGCCGAGCGGGTGCTGCAGGTTCAGGCCCAGGACGCGGTGGTGCCGCCGCTGCCGAGCGGGATCGGGGACGCCATCATGCAGGCGTTCGGATTGCCGCCGTCGCGGAAGGTCGGCGAGATCAAGCGGGCGCTCGAGCAGGCGGTCGAGTCCGGGGAGGTACCTTCCCACCAGGAGTCGGACGTCTACATCGCCTTCCTCCGGGAGAACGCGGCGCGCTTCGGGATCTAACAGCCTCTCACCGGAGGGGGGCTGAGCAGGTGGCGCACCGGGGGGGGACGCCGTCCTTGTGGTACAGCTCGCCGCAACGGCCGCAGAGACGGGCGTCGGCCTCGAAGGCGATGAGCTTGTCGGTCACCTTGCAACGAAGGCCCGCGACCTGGGGAGGCTCGAGAGAGCGCACCTCGCCGGCGGCGTCGTCGGGCGGCGGCAAGGCGCCTTCCTTGATCTCGGTCGCATGCGCGGGGACGCGCGACCTCGCCTCGGCCAGGGCGCGCGAGGCCGCCGGGAGGTGCGTCCGGAGCGGGATGGCGATCGCGGTGCCGCTGCCCTGGACCGTGAGCGCGGCCTCGGTGAGCAACAGGCGGGTGACGTCGTTCCAGCCGATGCGCTCGATCTCGCCAGGCCCGTTCTCGATCGCCACGCCGGCATCGCCGACACGGATGGGCTTCATCGACCAGTGGCCGAAGAGCGCCGACGCCGCGCCGAGGAGCGCCGCGAGGAGGAGCAGGTACGGCGCATACGGGTGCGCGCCCGCCTCCTCACCACGGAACCACTGGCCGTAAACGCCCGCGCCCGCGAGGAGCGCCGCGACGGACATGCCCAGCCAGGTGAGGCCGTGCGCGACCGACGCCTTCGGCTCGTAACGTCGCTCGCTCCGCGGATCGGTCCGCTGCCGCAGGAAGACGTCGCCGCCCTGCCCCGTGGACCCCGAACCCCTGCGCTTGCGCTTCACCGGTCTGTCGGCTGCCATCGGCGGCTTTCCTATCGGAGGAGACGCCAGGACGCAAAGGGGCTCGGCGCGAGCATGGCCGCATCGCCAGCGCTCGGCGCGAGCAGCCAGCCTGGACGCACTGCTCGACCGCGCCCGGCGGGGCGGAGCTGTATGCTGGACGGCGATGGCCTCGACGTTCGACGCGGCGACCTACGTCCTGCCCGCGCTCGGCATCGGGCTCGCCGCCGGCGTGCTCCTGGGGCCAGGCTCCCAGCGCATGACCACCGGCGTGAGGGTGTGGGGAGCGCCCGTCGCCGGAAGCGAGGCGCTGGCGCTCCGCATCGAAGGGGTGCGCCGGCTCTACGGGGCCGAGGACCCGGCGGCCATCCCGGAGATCGAGGTGAGCGCCGCGGCCGCAGGGGCGCCGCTCGAGCGATGGATCGGCCCGATCGACACGGACGGCATCGGCGAGGCGCTGCTGCGGGCGCCGGACGGGCTGACGGCGCCGTTGGCGGTGCGGATCGCGCGGGGCGGCGAGGTGCTCCTGGAACAGCAGGTGCCGCTCGCGCCGCCGCTCCCGGCGGAGACGAGCGCGCTGCCGGGCGCGGCGCACGCGAGCGCGCTGCCGGGCGCGGCGCACGGGGAGCTCCGCCTCCGCGTCACGGCCGCGCGGGGTGCCATGGCCGCGCCGTTCCCGGAGCCGGTGCGCGTCGCGGTCGAGACCGAGGACGGGGCGCCGATCGCGGGGGCGCGCGTCGAGGCGAGCGCCGTCGGGGCGGACCTCGAGGGGCGAGGGAGCGGGCCGATAGAGGTCGTGGCCGACGCGCGCGGCGCCGCGGAGCTCTCGCTCAAGCCGCTGTCGCACGCCGTCGAGCTCACGTTGCGCGCGACGCGGCCGGGCGGGCCGCCTGGCGCGGGCGGCTCGTGGGAGGGGAGGCTGCCGGTGATCCCGGGCGCGATCTGGCTCGACCCGGGCGGGCTCGCGGGCGAACAGCCGGCGCTCCGGCTTGTCTCGCCGGCGCCGAGGCCGCGGGCGTACGTGTCGATCGGCGGCGCGCGCGGCCGCCTCCGCGGGGCGGTCGTGCCGCTCGCGCCGGACGGCGCGGGCTTCTTCGCGGGGACGCTGGCGCTCCCGGACGGACCGGCGCGCCTCGCGGCGGGCTGGGCGGTGGTCGCGAGCGACCCGTACGAGCAGGGCGCAGGCACCGTGGCCTGGCCGCTCTCCGCGGCGACAGGCCCGGCCTCGCCGCAAGGCGCGGCCTCGCCGCGGCGCGTGACGCTGCTCGCGGACGGATTGCCGGCGGCGGAGGCGCGCGAGCACGCCCGCGTGTCACGGGCGCGGCGCGCGGGGCTCGCGGTGCTCGGCGCGACAGCGGCGGCGGAGATGCTGCTGCTCGCGCTGCGATCCCGGACCGCGCGGCGCCGGCTGGAGGCGCACCTCGCCGCGGCGTCCGGAGGCGCAGGCGAGGACGGGGCCGCCGGAGCGCCGCTGTCCAGGGAAGATCGCGGCCGGCTGCTCGCCGCGGCGCGGGCGGAGCCGCTCCTGTCGGTGCTCGCGCTCGCGGCGCTCGTGGGGCTCTCGTTCGCGACGGTCGCGGCGCTCGCGACGTTCCGATGACGCGGGGCGCGCGAGCGGCGCCGCATGGATTTCATCCGCGGCGCGCGCCGAGCCGCTAGACTGGGCAGACCCAACGGGACGGGGCGGGAGGACGACGAGCAGGGCATGTCCGAGCAGCAGCGGTACCGGGTCATCAAGCGCCTCGCCTCCGGCGGCATGGCGGAGGTCTTCGTCGCGGAGAGCGCGGGGATCGAGGGGTTCAAGAAGCAGGTCGCGATCAAGCGCGTCTTGCCGCAGCTCAGCAAGAAGGAGCAGTTCATCGCGATGTTCCTCGACGAGGCGCGCCTCTCGGCGCACCTCTCGCACTCGAACGTCGTGTCGGTGTTCGACATCGGGGTCGGCGACGGCACCTACTTCATCGTCATGGAGTACGTGGACGGCGCCGACCTGCGGGCCCTCCTCGAGCACCAGAAGAAGGTCGGCCGCCCGATGAGCGTCGAGGTCGCCGCGTTCATGGCCGCCAAGATGTGCCAGGGCCTCGCCTACGCGCACGATCTGGCGACCGCGGACGGTAAGCCGCTCCAGATCGTCCACCGCGACATCACCCCGGCGAACGTGCTCATCACCCGCTACGGCGAGGTGAAGATCGTGGACTTCGGGCTCGCGAAGGCGTCGAGCCAGCTCGCCGAGAGCGACGCGGGCATCATCAAGGGCAAGTTCGGCTACCTGGCGCCGGAGACGGTGCTCGAGCAGGGCGTCGACCAGCGCGTCGACATCTTCGCGCTCGGGATCATCCTCTGGGAGATGCTCGCCGGGCGCCGGCTCTTCCTCGGCGACTCGGACTACATCACGGTGCGGCTCGTGCGCGACGCGGTGATCCCGTCGCTCCAGCAGATCAACAGCGAGGTGCCGCGCGACCTGGAGCAGATCATCCGCCGCGCGCTCGCCCGCGACCCGGACGCCCGCTACCGCGCCGCGCGCGACCTCGGTCGCGACCTCACCCGCTTCCTCTACCGCTACGGCCGCCCGGTGAGCGAGGACGACGTCGCCGCGCTCGTGGAGCGCGCCAAGGGCGGGCCGGCCCGGGCTGTCGACGGGACGCAGAAGATCGCCGAGCTCATCGACATGATGCTCCTCGAGTTCAAGTCGCTCACGAAGGAGCCGACCGCGGGCGGCAGCGGGCTCAGCCTGCTTCCCA
The DNA here is from genome assembly GCF_051474675.1 of Sorangium sp. So ce406. Lineage (NCBI taxonomy): Bacteria > Pseudomonadati > Myxococcota > Polyangiales > Polyangiaceae > Sorangium > Sorangium sp. So ce406. The sequence continues at coordinate 8,554,580 of NZ_CP150340.1, forward strand.
CCCTGGACGGGGCCACGAGCCTGATGCACGGGGAGGAGCGCGAGGGCTCCTCGCCGCCGCGCAGCGAGGGGCCTCTCGGGGGGCTGGCCGATGAGCTGGAAGGACCGGAGTCGATGCACCAGGACGAGTCGTCCTCGTCGGTCGCGGCCTGGTTCCGGGGGCTCATCCCGCGCTGATCCAGCGCGGGCGGCGGCGCGACGACCGCGCCGCTCGGCCGCCCCATCACCTGTCACCGGCCGGGAGGAGCCATCCTCCGGCCCACAGAAGAGGCAAAGAGAAGATGAGCGTCGAAATTGGAAAGCCGTTCCCGCGCTTCGCCCTGTCGAACCAGGACGGCAAGACCGTGAAGCTCGAGGACTTCGCGGGCAAATGGCTCGTCGTCTATTTCTATCCGAAGGACGACACGCCGGGGTGCACCATCCAGGGCAAGTCGTTCACCGCCTCCAAGGAGGACTTCGACAAGGCCGACATCGCCGTGGTCGGCGTCAGCGAGGACGACGTCGCGTCGCACAAGAGCTTCTGCAACAAGTTCTCGTTCACCATCGATCTGCTCGCCGACACGAACCACGAGCTGCTCAAGGCAGCGGGCGTCGGGCAGAGCGAGTGGAAAGGCACCATGTACTGGGACCGGACGACGTTCGTCATCGATCCGCAGGGCGTCCTGCGGAAGACGTACCTGAAGGTGAAGCCGGACGGGCACGAGCAGGCGCTCCTCAAGGACATCGCCGAGCTCAAGGCCCAGGCCTGAGCTGAAGACCGGCAGGGAAGCGTGAGGGGGTAGCGCGGAGAGCCAGCGGGACGGGCCTGTACAAAGCCTGCTCCCGCTGGATTTGCCGGAGTTCGGCCCCTATCCTGCCGTCTTCGTGGTTGCACGCCCCTCCTTCGCGCCGGGTCGAGTCCTATCGCTCACGGCGCTTGCGGCGCTCTCCCTGGCGGCGCTCGCGACCGCCGCCGCCGTGGGGGCCTGCGACGGCGCGGGGGGCGGCGGGGCCGGCGGATCGGGCGTGGGCGGCGCGGGCGGGTGCCCGGTGGGGCCGCGAGAGGCGATGTTCACGATCACCGTGCGCGCGCCGGGCGGCCCTGTTCCGCGGGACACCACCGTTCACGTGGCGTGGAGCGCGGCGGAAGAGCCGACCTTCGTCCTCGATGACCCGACCACCTGGAAGACGCTCGACGAGGCCAACATCGTGTGCGCCGTCGACCGCGCAGCGCCTCCTCCCGAGGCGCTGGACGCGCTCGTCTGCGAGCTGTGGACCGCAGGGGTGACGCGGGTCGAGATCTCGGGGACCGGCTACGAGGACTTCGAGCAGACGCTCACGCCCGTCATGAGCGAGATGTGCGAGGACTTCATCCCGCAGAAGGTCGATATCGAGCTGGTGCCGGCGATGGACGGGGGGGTCGAGGAATAGACAGACGGAAGGTGGGCCTCTCGAGGTGCGCGCTCGCGGACGCGCTCGAGAGGGGCGAGACCGGGGGGCCGCCGCCCTGGCCTGGTGCGCGCTGTACGGCGGTGATATGGCGATTCCTCACCACACGAGGAAACGAACCACCATGATCATCCTTCACGGCTCCGCCGGCTCTCCGTTCTTCTCGCGCGTCCGCATGCAGGCCTATGCCAAAGGGCTGGAGATCGAGCTCCGCCGCACGGCGCAGCGCACTCCCGAGTTCCAGCAGATGAACCCGCTCGGAAAGATCCCAGTGCTGGAGCACGACGGCTTCGTCCTGCCGGAGAGCCTCGTTATCTGCGAGTACCTCGAGGACGCCTTCCCCACGCCGTCGCTGCTCGGCGACACGCCGGAGGCCCGCGCCCGGGTACGCCTCGTCGTTCGCACCGTGGATCTCTACTGCGGCGGCGTCATGTCGCTGCTGCGGGCGGCCTCCGACCCGGGCTTAAAGATCGACGCGGCGGCGGAGCGCGCCGGCCTCGACAAGGGCCTCGACGCGCTCGAGGTCTTCCTGGCCGGGGACGGATTCGCCGCCTCGAAGGCGCTCTCGCTGGCCGACTGTACGCTGGTTCCGTGGCTGTTCTACGCCACGATGCTGACGAAGCACGGCGACGACGCGCTGACCCGCCGGCCCAAGCTCGCGCGCTACGTGGAGTTCATCGGAGCTCAGGAGCTGACCCGCACGATCTGGGGCGAGATGGATGAGGCCTACCGCGCCTTCATTACCCGGTGGAAGGCAGGGCAGGTCGCGGCGAACAACGGGTGAGGTGGCACGGCCTGCGCCGGTCGCGAATGCATCCGCTACATACGCTGTCCTCTGCATCTGCATCACCCCTGCCGTACCACGGAGAGCCATCACGCCATGCCGACCGACGAGACCAGCAGCTCCCTCGATGCGCTCTTTCGCGAGCTCGACGCGAGCCCTCGCGCGGCCGGCGTCTTCTACCCCAGGCGGGTGAAGACGCCCCCGCCCGCCGGCGCGACGGACCACGACATTCCCGTCGCCCCCGGCGTGACGCTCGGGGCGCGCTGGCACCTGGCCGACCCGCGGAGCCCGACCGTGCTCGCCTTCCACGGCAACGGCGAGACCGTCCCCGATTACGACGACATCGCCGGGGCGTGGCAGCAGCTCGGCCTGAATTTCTTCATCGTCGATTACCGCGGCTATGGCTGGAGCGGCGGGCGGCCGACGCTGCGCTCGCTCCACGACGACCCCGCGCATGTAGCCGCCTTCTTCGAGCGGGAGCTCGCCGAGAAGAGCCGCGAGGCAGGCCTCGACCGGCCGCCGAAGCCGCTGCTCTTCGGCCGCTCGCTCGGCAGCTCGCCCGCGTCGCGCATCGCCAGGGACCGCGGCGACGCGTACCGCGCGCTGATCCTCGAGAGCGGCTTCAGCGACGTGCGGCACCTCCTCGCCCTCTTCCAGATCGACCTCGGCGACCTGCGCGACGAGGCGCACCGCCGCCTCTCGAACTCGGAGCTCCTGAGGCACGTCGAGATCCCGGTCCTCTCCCTGCACGGCGCGCACGACAGCCTGCTCCCGCCGTTCCACGCCCGCGAGAACCACGCGGCCGTCCCGCACGACAGAAAGGAGCTGCGCCTGATCGACGGCGCCGGCCACAACGATATCCTCTCCTTCGCGTCGGCCTACTTCGGGGCGATACGCGGCTTCCTGCAGAAGCACTGAGCCCGAGGCGCGCGCGTCCCTACGGCGCCTTGGTCCCGAGCTCCACGATCTCGGCCGTCACCGCGGCGCCCCGCACGACCACCCGGGCGACCGACAGGGGCAGCTTGAAGCGGCGAGGCCCCGCGCTGCCGGGATTCAGGAAGAGCACGCCGCCCTCCTCCCGGATCGCGGGCCGGTGCGAGTGCCCCGCCACCACCGCCGACAGGCGCGCCGCGCCCAGGTCGAGCTCGAGCTCCTTGATGTCGTGCAGCATGAACAGGGTCGCGTCCGCCACCTGCACCGTCGCCCGCTCCGGCAAGCCGTCCGCCCAGCGCCCGCGGTCGTTGTTGCCGCGCACCGCCGTCACGGGCGCGATCGCCGCCAGCGCGGCGAGCACCTCGGGGCCGCCGACGTCGCCCGCGTGCAGGATCAGCTCCGAGCCAGCCAGCGCGGCGAGCGCCTCCGGGCGCACCAGCCCGTGCGTGTCCGAGATGACGCCGACCCGGTGCTCCCGCCGCGCTCGTCGATCCGTCATGAGGGCTCCCCAGAGGGCTCCATCCGGCGCACGCGGTCACACCTCGACGAGGAGGAACGGCCTCCCGGTCAGCTTCCTCAGCAGCGGCATCGCCACGTTGTAGACCGGGGTCCCCTTCGGCGTCCGCCCCTCGAGCGCCCCGTGGTGCGCGTGGCCGTGGAAGACGACGTCCGCGCCGTACAGATCGATCGGCGCGACAAGCCGGCTCGTCCCAAGGAAGGGCCTGATCTCCACGTTCTCTCCGACCGTCGTGTCGAGCACCGGCGTGTAATGCATGATCACGATCCGCTTGTCGGTGTCGAGCTGGGACAGCGCCGCCTCGAGCTTCAGCGCCTCGGTCACGGCCTCCTGGACGAACGCCTTGAGCGGCCCCTCGCCGAACGCCTGCAGCGTCGCGTTCCCGAAGCCGCCCATGAAGCCCTTCACGCCGGCCACCCCGATGTCGTCGCGCAAGATCAGGTGATCTCCGTCGAGCACCTCGACGCCCACGTCGCCGAGGAGCCTCGCGATCTCCGCGCTCGCGCCGCGATCGAGGTCGTGGTTGCCGAGCACGGCCGCGCACGGCACCGACAGCCCGGAGAGCGCGTCGGCCAGCACCTTCGCCTCCTCGGGGTGGCCGCGATCGGTGAGATCGCCGCAGAGCACGAGCACCTCGGCCTCCGCGTTCACCGCCCGCACGAGCTCGCGCATCCTGCCGCCGTGCTCCGGCCGGCAATGCAGGTCCGAGGCCGCCGCGACGCGGCGCTTGCCGCGGTCCCCGTTCTCCGCCGCGCCGGCGCTCATGACCCCGGCTTGCGAAGCCGCGACGCCTCGACCTCCACGGCCGCGCGCTCCGGGCCGCCCGGCTCCGCCTTGCCGAGGCGCTGCCGCGCCCCGGGCCGCCGGCCCTTCCGGCACAGCGGCGCCCGCATGGTCTCGGGCTCGGGCGGCGCCGCCACGAGACCGAGCTTCTCGTAATCGTGGAGGTACTGCCGGCGGCTGATCAGGTTCCCCCGGCAGACCCGGAGCGGCGCGTCGCCCGCCCGCGACTGCTCCAGCGTGCGCCGGCAGAGCTCCTCGATGAGCCACCCGGGCACCCGGCTCCGCGCGCCCGGATAGACGAAGCGGTACAGCGTGAGGTGCGCGAGCAGCACCTCCCAGTGCGGGCCGAAGCGCGCGAGGAGCCGCTCCCAGTCCATCTCGTCGCCGCACGCGTAGATGAGGTGGTTCACGTCCGCCCCGTCGTACCGCTCCCGCTCGTCCACGAACGCCTTCGTGAAGATGATCTCCTCGACCGGCGCGATCAGGCAGGAGTGGCCGAGGATCGTGGCCGGACGCGCGTGCTCGAGCCAGCCGCCGTCCACCACCGCCAGGCCGTTGCTCGACGAGAAGATGAGGTCGATGAAGCGCTCGCCCGCGTGCGCCTTGCCGATCCACCGCGGATCGAGCAGCTCCGTCTCGAACCCGACCCGCTCGAGCGCCCTGAACGCCGCCGGCACGTCCCGCTCCTCCAGCATCACGTCGAGATCCTTCGTGTCCCGGAAGATGCCGGTGTACGCAAAGAAGGCATACGCGCCCGCCACCATGAACGGCACACCGGCGCACAGCAGCGACTCCAGCGCCCTTACCCGCACCTCCAGCTCGCCCGCACAGCAGAGCAGGCCGGCGACATCATCGGCCGGAGGCGACAGCGCCGCGCGCTCGCCGGCGCGGGACGCCCAGGCTGAAGCTGCGCGCTCGGCGTCGCTCGCGGCAGGGGATCCGCTGCGGACCATCCCCCTCTGCGTAATGAACAGGACGTGCGATGGCGACCCCCCTGCGCCCTCACGCGCCGGCGACGAGGAGGGAAGATGCGCGGGCCCACGGTCGCTGACCATTGCAAGGAGAGGCGGGTCTGGACCAAGCTCGCCTGCCGGGATCGCTCGGCGCGCTCTGCGCAGGCAGGCGACGGGGCGCGGCCCCCGGCGCTCGAAGAGGAGGCACATCCGTGAACACCGCGATCGCGACGATCAACCCGGCGACAGGAGAGACGCTCGAGACGTTCGAGCCCCTCTCGTCGGCGGCGCTGGAGCAGAAGGTGGCGCGCGCGCACGCCGCGTTCCGCAGCTTCCGACGGACCGAGGTCGCCGAGCGGGCCCAGAGGCTCCGCCGCGCCGCCGAGATCCTGGAGGCCGAGAAAGAGCAGCTCGGGCGGCTGATGACGATCGAGATGGGCAAGACCATCGGCTCCGCCGTCGCAGAGGCCCAGAAGTGCGCGACCGTGTGCCGCTACTACGCCGACAACGCCGAGCGCCTGCTCGCCCCCGAGGAGGTCGCGACCGACGCCGGCAAGAGCTACGTGGCGTTCCAGCCGATCGGCCCGGTGCTCGCCATCATGCCGTGGAACTTCCCGTTCTGGCAGGTCTTCCGCTTCGCCGCGCCCGCGCTCATCGCCGGCAACGTCGGCCTCCTCAAGCACGCCTCGAACGTCCCGCGCTGCGCGCTCGCGATCGAGGACGTCCTCCGCCGCGCCGGCTTCCCGGAGGGGGTCTTCCAGGCGCTGCTCGTCGGGACCGAGGCGGTGCCGCGCCTCCTCGCCGACCCGCGCGTCGCGGCCGCGACGCTCACCGGCAGCGAGAACGCGGGGCGCAGCGTCGGCGCCCACGCGGGCAAGCATCTGAAGAAGGTCGTGCTCGAGCTCGGCGGCAGCGATCCGTTCATCGTCCTGCCGAGCGCCGACCTCAACGCGGCGGTCGGGACCGCGATCAAGGCGCGCATCATCAACAACGGCCAGTCGTGCATCGCGGCGAAGCGCTTCATCGTCCACGAGTCGATCGTGCCGGAGTTCGAGCAGCGCTTCGTCGCCGCCATGCGGCGCCTCCGGGTCGGCGACCCGATGGACCCGTCCGTCGACGTCGGGCCGCTCGCCACGCCGCAGATCGCCGCGGAGCTCGAGGAGCAGGTGCGCGCGTCGGTGGCCGCGGGCGCGCTCCTCTTGACCGGGGGCAAGCGGCTGAAGGGGCCGGGCAACTACTTCCCGCCGACCGTGCTCACCGACGTGCGGAGCCCCTCCCCCGCCGCCGACGACGAGCTGTTCGGCCCGGTCGCCGCGGTCTTCCGCGTCACCGACATCGACGAGGCCATCTACATGGCGAACTCCACCCGCTTCGGGCTCGGGGCGAGCGTCTGGACCCGCGACCCCGCCGAGCGCGAGCGGCTCATCGAGGAGGTCGAGGCCGGCCAGGTGTTCGTCAACGGCATGGTCGTGTCCGATCCGCGGCTGCCGTTCGGGGGGGTCAAGATGTCCGGCCACGGCCGCGAGCTCTCGTCGTATGGCCTGCGCGAGTTCGTGAACATCAAGACCGTCTGGATCGCCAAGGACGAGCGGCCGAGAGGCCTGCCCGCGACCGAGTGAACCGCGTCACCCGATCGACCGAGGTGCCCGTGTCGCCCGGGGTAACCCGGGGTGATCCGGCGTAACCCCGAGTCGCCCTGAGTCACGCCGAGTCACGCCGAGTCACGCCAGCTCATCCGGCGTGATCGCGAGTGACCGCTCACCGCCCTGACGGATTGAAAGCGCCCGAACCGGAACGTCGCATCGCGCGCGCAGCCGGTTGCGTCTTCGTGCACGGCGACCTACCGTCTTCGATTGTGTCGGACGATCCGGCCGTGGCCGCGCTGCTGAGCGAGTACCCTCCCGCGGCGCAGCAGCTCACCTTGCGCGTGCGCAAGCTGCTCCTCCGCATCATCCCCGACGTGCATGAGCAGGTGTATCCGGGCTGGCGGATCATCAGCTTCCGCATGGGCGACGGGCACAAACACCAGATCTGCTGGCTCGCGCCGCAGCGCTTCGGCGTGAACCTCGGGTTCGAGCAGGGCGCCGAGCTGCCCGATCCGAACGGCCTGCTCACCGGCAGCGCCAAGCAGGCCAGGAACGTCCACATCCGCTCTGCCAAGGACGTGGACGTCCCGAAGATCGCCGCGCTCGTCGCGGCCGCGATCGAGCTCCACCGGGACCGCTGATCGCAGCGCCGGGCGCCGCGGGCGCGAGGAGCGCCGGGGCCGCCGCCCCGGGTCAGCCGCGCCGGTAGAGGACGCGCCCGCCCACCTTGCCGAGCGCGTACGAGAACCCGAGCTCCAGCGTGGAGCGGGTGACGATGCCGTCGAGCTCGATCCCCTGCTCGACCATGAGCCGCGCCGCCTCCGGCGCGATCCCGACGAGCACCACCTCGGACCCGAGCATCCCGGCGGCGCGCGCCGCCTGCGCGAGGTGGCTCGCCGCGTCCGCGTCGACGACCGCCATGCCGGTGACGTCGATGAGCACGACGCGCGCCTGGTGATCGGTGATCTCCCGCAGCATCCCCTCGAGGAAGCGGCCGGACCGCTGCGCGTCCAGCGCGCCGACGATCGGCATGACCAGGACGCCCGGCGCGATCGGCACCACCGGGCTCGCCATCCGGGCGATCGTGTCGAGCAGCGCCTCCTGGCGGCGGCTCAGCGACTCGAGCTCCCTCGTCCGCTCCTTGATCCGCGCGAGCAGCCGCGCGTTCTCGAGCACGACGGCCGCCACGGCGGCGACGCGCTCGAGCAGCGCGAGATCGGTCGGCGAGCACGCGTCGGGCTGCGGGCTAGCGAGCACGAGGACCCCGAGGACAGCGTCCCGCGAGAGCAGCGGCACGCCGACCATCGTGCGCGCGCCGCTGAAGCGGGCCTCGGCGACGTCGCTGAAGCGCTGGTACTCGGTCGACGCGGTGTCGATGACGAGCGAGCAGCACGCGCTCATCACCCGGCCCACCAGGGAGTCGTCCGTGACCGGCGCGCGCTCGTCGTTGACGAGGCACTCGCGCTCGGCCATCCCGATCACCAGGAACTCGAGCGCCCTGGCGCCCGTCGCCGCGCCCAGCCTGCGGTTCGCGATCCGGCGGGCGGAGCTCATGGCCAGGTGATCCGAGAGGGCGATCGAGAAGGGCGTCCGCTCGACGGTCACGAGGTCGACCCCCGTGTCGATGGAGCGCGACGCGGGCAGGTCCGCGAGCGCCGCCGCGACGCCGCGCGCCGCCATGTCGCGGAGCGCCTGCACGCCGCGGTACCCCATGTCGTACTCGCGCTGCACGACCGCGGCGTGGATCACGCCCTCCTGGAGCATCGCGACCGTGGCGGTGATGAGATCGAAGGCGATGAGCTTGATGTCGCCGGACCGCCCGAGCGACATCGACGCCCGGCCGAGGCCCGGGCCGTTCTCGCTGCACACCCCGAAGGCGCCGGCGAGGTAGGGCTTCGACCGCACCACCTCCAGGGCGAGCTCGGTCGCGCGATCCGGGTCGAACAGGTTCTCCGAGAGCGAGTCCACGCGGACCGAGGAGCCGGCGAGCGCCCCGCAGAAGCCCTCGATGCGGCCGCGGGCGTTCGCCACGGCGGCGGAGGCCACCTGGATGGCGACCTCGCCCCCCTGCGGCAGGAGCCGCAGCATCGCCTCGCCCGCGATCCGCCCGGCGGCCCGGTTGTCGGTGCCGATGTAGAGCGAGCAGGCGCTGCCCTCGACGGGCGGTGAATCGATGGCGACGACCGGGATGCCCGCCTCGGCCGCGCGGCGGATGGATGGCTCCAGCGCCACCGGGTCGATGGGCGCGATCGCGATCCCGCTGACCCGCCGGCGGATCCCGTCCTCGAGGGACGCCTCCTGGGCCGCGGGCCCGGACGACATGCCGCTCCTGAACTCCACCGCGACCCGGAGGTCGCGCCCCGCGGCCAGCGCGCCGTCGCGCACGTTGTTCCAGTACGCCGTCAGGGGCCGGCGCGGCGCCCTGTAGAGGCGGATCGTCCGCCGGTCGTGCGGGCCTGGCGCGCCGCCCTGCCCGCCGTCGTCCGCGCGGCGCTCGCCCGCCGCGTCCTCCAGGATGGCGAGGTCGATGGTGCTCCAGCGCGGGCCCGTCTGCACGCTCCTGATCCCGTCCGCGAGCGTCTCGATGAGCTCCAGGAGATCGACCGACTCGGCGACCGCGCTCAGCACGTCCTCGAGCAGGCGCAGCTCCTGCGCGACCTGGGCCTTCTCCTCGAACAGCCCACGCCGCTCGAGCGCGGCGCCCGCGCTCTCCACGACGGACTCGAGCAGCGCGCGGTAGGGGCCCGCGAGCGGCGTCGCGTCCGGCTGCTCCAGCGCGAGGTAGGCGGCCGGCGCGCCGAACACCGGCACCGGCACGACCAGCACGTGCGCGCCCTCGGGCGGCCAGCCGGGCCGCTCCGCGACCTCGGGCAGGTGCGCCCGGTACCACGCGGTCGCGGGGACGAGGCACGGGCCGCGCGCCGCCTCGGGCGCCGCGGCGGGGCCGAACGGCGCCGACGCGCCGACGAGCCCGCCTTCCGAGGGCATGTGCAGCCGGCCCGGGAGGACGCCGTCGAGCCCCACGGCCGCCCTGTACACGAGGCGCCGGCCGGCGCGCGCGAGCAGGCTGCCGCGCTGTACGCCGGGGAGGCTGGATATGGCGCGCTGCACGAGGTGATGGAGCGTCGAGAAAACATCCAGTCCGGTGTTCATGCGGATCCGTTCAGCCGGTCACTCGTTGCGCAGGGCACAAGGGAGAACGCGCCCTAGCAGGCGTGACCCGACTCGTGCTTGTCAAGCGGAGACGATGAGACCACCGTAGCGCGACGAGGAGCTCGCACCCGCATGAAGCTCGCCTCTCTCCGCGGCCCCGGCCGCGACGGCACGCTCATCGTCGTCCGCCGGGACGGGCTCGCCTACGCGCCCGCAGGGGTGGACTTCCCCACGTTGCAGGCCGCGCTCGACGACTGGGACCGCGCCGAGCCGGCGCTCCGCCGCCTCGCCGACGCGATCGAGCGCGGCGGCGCGGCGGTCTCGCCGCTCGTCGTCGAGGAGCTCGCCGCGCCGCTGCCGCGCGCGTACGAGTGGATCGACGGCTCCGCGTACATCCATCACATCGTGCTCGTGCGCAAGGCGCGCGGCGCCGAGCCGCCCGAGACGCTCACGACCGATCCGCTGGTGTACCAGGGCGGCTCCGGCGTCCTGCTCGGGCCGACCGACGACATCGTCCTGGCCGACGCGTCCTGGGGCCTCGACTTCGAAGCCGAGGTCTGCGTCGTCCTCGGCGACACCCCGCAGGGCACGCGCCGCGACGAGGCCCACCGGCACATCCGCCTGTTCCTGCTGGCCAACGACGTGACGCTGCGCAACCTCGTCCCCGCGGAGCTCGCGAAGGGGTTCGGCTTCTTCAGCTCGAAGCCCGCCACGGCGTTCTCGCCGTTCGCCCTCACGCCGGACGAGCTCGGCGACGCGCTCCGCGACGGGCGGGTCCACCTGCGGCTCCGCTCGACCTACAATGGCGCGCTCATCGGCGATCCCGAGGCCGGCCCGGAAATGCACTTCTCGTTCTTCGACCTCATCGCGCACGTCGCGAGGACCCGCAGCTTCACCGCCGGGACGATCCTCGGCAGCGGCACCGTGTCGAACCAGGACCCGGCGCGCGGGGTGTCGTGCCTCGCCGAGAAGCGCATGCTCGAGATCCTCTCGGGCGGGGTGGCCAGGACGCCGTTCATGAAGCCAGGAGACACGATCATGATCGAGATGCTGAATCGCTCGGGAGAGAGCCTGTTCGGGCGCATCGCGCAGCGGGTGGTGGCCGGATGAGCGCCGCGGTCCAGGGGATCACGCTCTATGGCTACTGGCGCAGCTCGTGCAGCTGGCGCGTGCGCATCGCCCTCGCCCACAAGGGGATCGAGCACGCGTACCGGCCGGTGAACCTGGTGCGGGACGGCGGTGAGCAGCTCCGCGACGACTACCGGGCCAGGAACCCGATGGCGCAGGTGCCGCTGCTCGAGCTCGAGCAGGGCGGCGCCGTCCGCCGCGTGTCGCAGTCGGTGGCCATCATCGAGCTGCTCGAGGAGCTGTTCCCGTCGCCGCCGCTCCTGCCGGCGGATCCGTACCTGCGCGCCAGGGCGCGGCAGCTCGCGGAGATGATCAACTCCGGCACCCAGCCGATGCAGAACACCGCCACCCTGAAGTACGTGCAGAACGAGCTCGGCGGCGACCAGAGGGCGTTCGCCCGGCGCTTCATCGGGTCGGGCCTCGCCGCGTTCCAGGCGGCGGCGGGCGAGCACGCCGGGCGGTTCTGCGTCGGCGACGAGGTCACGGTGGCGGACGTGTTCCTCGTGCCCCAGCTTTACAACGCGCGGCGCTACGAGGTCGACCTCGCGCCGCTCTCGACGCTCACGCGGATCGAGGCGGCGTGCATGGCGCTGCCCGCCTTCCAGGCCGCCCACGCCGACCGCCAGGCCGACGCGGTGCCGGACGGCGCGTAGCGCGACGCGCGCGTGGACCCTTCGCGACGGAGGACCCGGATGGCCAAGGTGGAGTCGATAGGCATCAAGCGCGTGGAGTCGCTGCACTACTACGTGCGCGACCTCGAGCGGAGCCGCAGGTTCTACACGGAGAAGCTCGACTTCCAGGAGACCGCCGCGAGCTCGCCCGAGCTCAATGCGGCGGCGGCGCAGCGGTCGGTCGTCTTCCAGGCCGGCGAGTGCGCCATCGTCTGCTCGCAGCCGCTCGGCGAGGGCGGGCGGGCGTGGCGCTACCTGCGCAAGCACCCCGACGGGGTGGGCACGATCGTCTTCGAGGTCGAGGACATCGACCGCGCCTTCCGGCTGCTCGACGGCCGCGGCGGCACGCCGATCGACGAGATCCACCGCGCGACCGACGGCGGCGGCACCTTCGCCTCGTTCTCGATCACGACGCCGTTCGGGGACACCACCTTCCGCTTCGTCGAGCGGCGCGGCTACACCGCGCTGTTCCCCGGCTGCGTGGCCTACGACGCGCCGCGCGGCGGCGAGAACCGGTTCGGCATCGCCCGGTTCGATCACATCACCTCGAACTTCCAGACCATGGCGCCCGCCCTGCTCTGGATGGAGCACGTGCTCGGGCTCGAGCCGTTCTGGAAGATCGCGTTTCACACGAACGACGTCGCCAGGGACACAGGCCACGGCTCGGGCCTGCGCTCGGCCGTGATGTGGGACCCGGGCTCGGGCGTGAAGTTCGCCAACAACGAGCCTTACCGCCCGCACTTCAAGAGCTCGCAGATCAACGTCTTCAACGAGGAGCACCGCGGCGACGGGGTGCAGCACGTGGCGCTCGCCGTGGACGACATCCTCACGGGCGTGCGCGGCATGCGCGCGCGGGGCGTGGAGTTCATGCCGACCCCGCCCGCCTACTACGACATGCTGCCCGAGCGCGTGCGGCAGCTCGGCATCGAGCAGATCGACGAGGACGTCGCGGCGCTGCGCGAGCTCGAGGTGCTGGTCGACGGCGACGGCGCGCGGTCGTACCTGCTCCAGATCTTCCTCAAGGAGTCGGCCGGCACGCACCGCGATCCCGACGCCGGACCGTTCTTCTTCGAGCTCATCCAGCGCAAGGGCGACCGCGGCTTCGGCGCCGGCAACTTCCGCGCGCTGTTCGAGAGCATCGAGCGGCAGCAGAAGGCGGAGGGGCACGGCTGATGCTCGACCGCGTCGTCGCGGGCACCGTCCCCCGCAAGCACCACATCGCCCTGCGGAGCGAGGCGGGGGACCTGCGCTACGAGGAGTGCCTGACGCGCGAGGGCTTCGACGGCCCCTACACGATCGCCTACCACGAGCGCCGGCCGCACGAGCACCGGGCAGCGCCGGCCGAGCACGGCTTCGCGCTGCCGGTCGCCGCGCCGCCGCGCCCGCTCGCGAAGCGGCACTACCGGTCGCAGGACCTGCCGCGGCGGGGCGGGCCCGCGATCGACTGCCGCGCGCCGCTGCTCTTCAACGACGACGTGGTGATCGGGGTCGCCGAGCCCGACGCCCCCGATCCGGTGTACTTCGCGAACGCGGACGCCGACGAGCTGTTCTTCGTCTTTCAGGGCGGCGGCGTCCTGCGCACGATGCTCGGCGACCTGCGCTTCGAGCAGGACGATTACGTCGTCGTCCCGAAGGGGCTCTTCTACCGCTTCCTCCCCGACGCCGCGCCCCAGCGGTGGCTCTCGATCGAGGCCGCGGGCCTCCACCTGCCGCGCCAGTGGCGCAACCAGGTCGGCCAGCTCCGGATGGACGCGCCGTACTCGCACCGCGACTTCCGGCGGCCCACGTTCGTCGGCCCCCTCGACGAGGGCATCCGCGCGCTCGTCGTGAAGCGCGGCGGCGCGTTCCACGGCTTCGCCTGCGCGCGCTCGCCGCTCGACGTCGTCGGCTGGGACGGGACGGTGTACCCGTTCGCGTTCCCGATCCTGAGCTTCCAGCCGCGCGTCGGGCTCGTCCACCTGCCGCCCGACTGGCACGGCACGTTCGCCGCGCGCGGCGCCCTCGTCTGCAGCTTCGTGCCGCGCCCGGTCGACTTCCACCCGGAGGCGGTCCCCTGCCCCTATCCTCACTCGTCCGTCGACTGCGACGAGTTCCTTTTCTACTGCCGCGGCAACTTCACCTCGCGCCGCGGCGTCGGCCCCGGCAGCATCTCCCACCACCCGGCCGGCGTCCCGCACGGGCCGCACCCCGGCGCCTACGAGGCGAGCCTCGGGAGCCGCGAGACGAGCGAGCTCGCGGTCATGCTCGACACGATCCGCCCGCTCACGGCCACGCCCGCCGCGCTCGCCGTCGAGGACCCGGCCTACCAGGACAGCTTCATCGCCGGCGCCTGATCGCGCGAGGGCGGGCGCTCAGGGCATCTGGAAGAAGCAGAGGTTCGTGCACTCGCTGAAGCGCGTGTTCTCCTCGAGATCGAACCCGTTCAGCCCCGCGCAGGACGTCTCGGCGATGCAGCGCGCGTTGCACTCGGTCTGTCCGATGCACGACGCGGGGTCGGTCCCGAGGGGCGCGCCCTGTCCGCACTCCGTGAGGCGATCATTGGCCAGCTCGCACGCGTTGCGGAAGACGGATATGCCGCACTCGCCGAGGCGCGCCTCCTGGTCCTCGCAGCCGTCGAAGGAGAACGTGTCGTCCTTGCACTCGATCTCTTCCTCGAGGCAGACGAGGAGCTCGTCCAGGGCGCCGGCGCAGCTCGCCACCTCCGCTGTGTTCCGCGTGGCCTTGGCCTCGTCGAGGCACTCGAGGTACCTCGCCTCGCTGCAGCCGGTGCAGTCGCAGACCGCGTCGCAGGCGCGCTCGTCCGGCGAGGGGCAGCCGGCGACCACGAGCGCGCCGCCGGCCACGGCCGCGGAGAGGAGCGCCTGGAGGGGGCGCGACGGGCGGGGCATGGCGGCGCGCACGCGGGCCTGCTCCCTCACTTCGGCATCTTGCCGAGCCGCTCGAGCAGCGCGCGCACGAGCAGCGGCCAGGCGACGGTGGCGTCCGCGTACACCTCGGCGAAGCGGCCGCCCTCGCCCGGCGCGGTGAACTTCCCCCAGCTCACGCCCTCGGAGTAGGTGCAGCCGGAGAGGCCGCCCCAGTGCACGGGCTCGGGGCAGATGCGGACGCCGTACTGGAACCGCGGGTGCTCGACCTCGATGTCGAGGCGGTCGCCGACGATGTCGTAGAACGGCGCGACCTGCTGGGCCCAGTTGCGCGGCACGCCGCCGCCGATGGTGAAGATGCCGAGCCGCTTCTTCGTGCGGACCAGGCGGGCGTAGCTCAGGAGGTCGAGGAACGGGTTGTACGGCGGCGGCACGGCCTCGCGCCACACGTCGAAGCCCGGCTTGTCGCCGTGCTGCGCCTTCACCTTGCGCAGCATCCACGTCGCGACGTCGAGGCCCATCTCGCTGTCGGTGAAGGCGGGCACGTAGACGGGCACGTTGCGGAGGTACGCGCTCCGGAGCACGCCGGGCGAGTCGCCCATGTCGGCCAGCGCCTTGCCGAGCTGGCGGCAGATGATCTCGCTCGACCAGGGCGACCCGGGGTCGAGCTTGTCGAGCTCCTTGCGGACGAAGACCTCGATGGCGTTGAGGTTCTTCTCCATCTCGAGCGTGTCGTAGACGCGGTTGTACCCCTTGTCGAAGTACGTCTCGTCGGAGATGGTCGGGTTCGCCTTGTAGTGGGTCAGGCCGACCGCCTCGCTCAGCCCGTGCGCCATGAGCGCCCCGGTGCTGATGATGCAGTCGATCATGCCCGCCTCGATCATCCGGACGATGACGACGCCCATCTTGGCGACGGTCATCGCGCCCGAGAAGGTCGCCACGACCAGGCAGTCCTCGTCGCGCACCATCGCCTCGAGCACGTCGGACGCCTCGCCGAGCGCGCGGCCGCTGAACGCGGTCTTGCTCATCGCGCGGAGCAGGTCGTCGAACGACCCGATCTTCAGCGGGTCGAGCGCCTCGAGCGGGACGAGCTTGTCTTCAACCCCATCGCCGAGATGGCGGTGCGAGGAGCGCGGATGCTTCGAAGAGGACATGGCGCGCGAACATATAGCCGCGCGGGGGGTGGGGCGTCGAGCACGAAGCTCCTCGCGGCGCGCGCGCGCTCAGGGCCGGACAGGCAGGGAGCACGCGAGGCGGCGCGCTGCTGGAGGCGTCGTTCCTCGCATGGTTCCTCCGGGTCTCCCAGCGCCTTCGCCGATCCCAAGCTCGCCGCCTTCGGCGCGCCGGGCCGCGAGATCGGCGCGCACGAACGCGGGCGGGCCCGCGCCGGGCCGCGCCTCGCCGCGGCGATCGGGATCGATCAGGGCGGCGATCTTCGCGACGCAGGCGTGACGGCCTGACACACGGACGTCATAGACCGCCGCGCTCGCGGGCGCGCCGTGGCCGTCGACGGTCGCGAAGGCGCTCGCGCGATCGAGCAGGAAGCGCGCGCCGCTCGGGCGCGCAGCGCACGCCGGCAGGCGGGTGAGCTCGGTGCGGACATTCGGGGCGATCTCCCAGCCGTCGAGCGGCAGGAGCGGCGGGGCCTTCGCGAGCGCGCCCGGCGGCGGCCCCTGCGCCGGCGCCTCGCGCGCGCCCCTCTCCGCCACCGCCTTCGCGGGCAGTCGCGGCGCGGCCTTCTCCACGGGCGGGATCGGCACCGTGCGGGCGAGCGCCAGGTCGCGAAAGCTGAGCAGCAGCGGGACGCCGGCGCTCGTCGGCTGCCCGAGCGCTCGCGCGCCGCGGCCCGCGAGCGCGGCGATCGGCCGCGGCGCCTCGCCCGAGGACCACACGACGAGCCACGCGTCGCGGATCCACGCGATGGGCCCGCCCGGCGCCTCGCTGAAGGCGATCTCGGCCTCGGGCATCAGCTCCTGCGGCACCTCGGCGATCTCGGCGCCGCCGCCGCGGCTCGCCCGGACCAGGAGATCGCGGCCCGCGGCGCGCACCCCGAAGAGGACCCGGTCGCCGGACGCCGCGAACCGCGCGAGGGTCGCGTCGCCGCCGACGCCCTCGGGCGCGGGGCCCGTCCACGCGCGCAGCCTGCCCTGGAGCTCCGTCGGGTCGAGCCAGCGCAGCGTCCACGTCGCCCGCCGCGCCGCGGCGCCCGTGCCCTGGGCGCCGCGCTGACCGGCGGCGCGCCCGGCGGCGCCGTCGGGCGCGCGCACCTCGAGCGCGGCGACCGTGGAGAGCAGGCCCCAGCGGCGGTCGCTCGCCGACGAGACGTGCCCCTGCCCGGCCGGTCCCGGCCGCGCGTCCCCCGCGAGCAGCGCGAGCGCCGCCTGCGCGCTGCCCGGCGGCGGCACCCCCGGCGGGCCCTGCGGCGGCCCCGGCTGCGTCGAGCAGGCGAGCGCGCGCTCCGGGAGCGCGGGCGCCGGCGGCGCGCGGTGCGGCAGGAGCGGCGCCGCCCCGGGCGCCGGGCCGGCGGCGGGCGCGCTCCCGTTCACGAGCAGCGCCGGCCCCCAGCCGACGCGGAGGTGGGCGTCGATCTTCAGGCCGACGTCGTTGACGGCCAGCACCCCGGGCTCGGCGAGCAGGTCGCCGAGCTCGGCGATCGCGCGCGCGGCGCTGGCCGGGACCTCGACGGGCGCCCACGAGCGGCCGGCGTCGGACGACGCGAGCACCTGCCCCTCCCCGACGGCGACGCCGTGGCCGGCGTGGATCAGGGCGTGCGCGGCGCCGGGCAGGCGGGTGCGCGAGGCCTGCTCGCCGGGGGGCGCGACGACGGCGGTGAGCGCGCCGGCCTCGTCGGCCACGACGAACGACAGGGCGCCGTCGTGCCCCTCCTCGATGGGGCTGACCACGTGGACGTCGCCGCCCCCGTCGCGCAGCCAGCCGAGCGGGATCAGGGGCTGCTCCCTGCCGCGGGCGTCGATGACCGCCACGTGGGCGCCGGGCGCGGCGCCCGCGCGGGCGTCGCCGCCGCGCGGCGCGGGCGCCTCGCGGGGCGCAGGCGCCTCGCGAGGGGCGACGTCGCTGTCCCAGAGGCCGCGCACGATCGCGATCCGGCCGTCGACGAGCGGGCCGGCGCCGCGCCAGTGGATGTCGGTGCCCGGGCGGACCGTGAGCCACTGCCCGCCCGGCTGGCGCACGCACGCGCTGCCCTCCTCGTCCGCGTCGCACGGCGCGAGCAGCATGGCGCCGCCGCTCGGCGACACGCGGAGCTCGGCCTCGCCGCTCCGCAGGACGACGGGCGGCTCGCCGCCCAGGCGGCCGCCGGCGAGCGGGACCTGGAGCACGCCGAAGGGGTCGTGGACGTCGCGCCGCGCGGGCGCCTCGTCGCCGAGCGCGCAGGCCACCCACGCCGACCGCCCGGCGCGCCCCGCGCCGCAGGCGTCGACCCAGGCGCCGCGGCCGAAGGGCGCGAGCTCCAGCAGCACGCCGGAGGCGAGGTCCACGCGGGCGAGGAGGCCGTGGCTCGCCGCGACCGCGAACCCCGCCCCGCGGGCGCCGCTCGCGATGGCGGCCTCGAGCGGGTGCCGCCCGGTCGCCTGGATCCAGCGGAGCAGCGGCGCGCCGGGGTCGGTCGCGCGGCCGTCGAGCGCCGGGGGCGCGGACGGCGCGGGCGCGAGCCGCGCCTCGGCGACGTGGATCAGCGCCTCGCGCTGCTCGGCCGCCAGGGCCGAGCCCCGCGCGAGCGCGAGCAGGTCGTCGCCGCGCAGGCGCAGGCCGTCGAAGCGGAGCAGCTCCGCGGGGTCGCCCGCCTGCCCGTCGCCGCCCGGCGCCGGCGCGACGGGGCGCCACGACGCGCCGCCGTCGGCCGTGACCGCGAGCCCTGCCGCCTCGAAGAGCCCGGCCCCCTGCTGGAGGTCCCGGAACGCGACAGCGCGGAGCGGCAGTGCGGGCAGGCCCGGCAGCGCGCGCGGCTGCCCCGTCTCGACGTCGAGGAAGGTCGGGAGGTCGGAGGCCGCGTCCCAGACCGCGACGACGCCGGGCCCGCCGCCGATGCGCAGGAGCTCGGTCTCGGACCGGGCGAGGAGCGCCGGCGCGCCGAGCGGATCGTCGAAGCGGTAGACGCCGTGGACCCCGCGCCCCACGAGCCGCGCGCCGGCGGCGGACGGCACGAGCGTGAGCTCGACCAGCGGCTCGGGGCAAGCCGCTGTCTCCAGCCGCGCGGCGCCGTCGCCCCCCACGAGAAAGCGCCTGCCGCCGAGCAGCGCGACCGTGCCGCCGGCGACCCTGGGGCCGATCGCCGTCGCGCCGCTCGCGTCGACCCAGCGGGCGCGCAGCGGCTCCGCCGACGGCGGCGCGGGCGTCGCTGCGGGCGCGCGGCGCTCCCCCGCCGCGGGCGGGGGCGGCGCCCCCCCGCAGCGGACGAGCGCGAGCGCCGCGAGGAGCACGGCGGCCCCCTGCGACCGGCGCGGCGGCGCTGCGAGGCGGGGAGCGCCCGCCGCTCTGAGCTGCGTCATCGCCGCGGAGACTACCCCGGATCCGGGGCTCGGGCGGCGCCCGGGCCGCTCGCGGCGTCGATCCCCGCCCGGACTCCAGACTCAGTCGAACCAGGGTGTCCGCGGACACCGAGAGTCGAGGGCGAGGCTCAGTGGACGGTCGGCGCGTCCGGGGCCGGCGGGCTCTCCAGCTCCCGATCGGCGGCCCGGCGGCGGGCGAGGATCGCCATGAGCCCCTTGGCCCCGAGCACAGCGTAGTTGGACACGCAGTTGTTGAAGATCGCGTGGACCCGCTCCGCCTGTCCGGCGAGCCGCTCGACCGTCTCCGCCCAGGGATCGAGCTCCGCGGGATCGTAAACGTACCTGAACTTCTCGCTCACGCTGACGGACGCGTCCCAGGTCTCCGCGCGCCGGCCGTGGAAGCGCACCACGACGAGGCGCGGATCGGCGACGAGGGCCGTGGGAGGCATGCTGTTCGCCTTGCCCTGCGGCTCGTCGACGACGACGTAGGAGGCGCCGAGGTCTCGCAGGAAGTCCACGACGCGCTCGATCCGGTCGGGCTCGCCCCACGACGCGTGCCGGAGCTCGACGGCGAGCGGAACCCCGTCGAGGCGCGCGCGGCAGTCCTCGATGACCCTCACGTTGCCGCGCGTCGCCGTGAACCACGGGGGGAACTGGAAGAGCACGTACCCGAGCTTGCGCGCCTCCTGCAGCGGCGAGATCGCTTGCCTGAAGCGCTCCCAGAGGACGTCCCTGGCCTCGGCCGGCAGGTCGCCCGGGTAGAGGCGCGGCTTGTCGAGGAGCGCTCCCGGCAAGGCGCGCTGGAGGTCCGCGGGGAGGCGGGCGGGCTCCACCGGGTGCTGCGTGAGCGGCGCGAACGCCTTCATGTTGAACACGAAGTCGGGCGCTGTCCGCCTGACCCACTGCTCGACCATCGCCGGGCCGGGCAGCGCGTAATAGCTCGAGTTGACCTCGACGACGGGGAACTGGGACGCATAGAACCGGAGCCGCTGCTCGGGGCTCGACGCGCCCTTCGGATAGAACCGCTGGCTCTTCACCAGGGTGGGGTCGGTCCAGCCGGCGGTCCCGGCGAGGACGCGGCCCTGGCGGGCGGGCACGGGCGCGCAGGCCGCGAGCGCGGTGGCGCGCGCGAGCCGCTCCTCGTGCTGGTGTGGAGTCTCCTCTGACGGCGACCGCGGCGGGTCGCACAGGGCTGCTTCGCGCATATCGAGAACACCATAAGGCCGTTCTCCGGCGAAGGAAGCGCTCTCCCGAGATGCGATGAGCGATGATCGACATTTCTCGGAGCTCCTCTCTCCTTCACGCCCACCCCCGCTCTGACCCCACGCTCGCTCCACGCACTCACCCCATTACGCTCAACACCCACCGATTCTCATCCGACAGGCGATCACGCCGGGTGTCGCGCAGGTCGGTGGCCGCCGTGGCTCGCCAGCGCGCCGCGACGACGTGCCCCACAGGCGACCCCTCGAGAGAGGGTCCCCCCAGTTGCCACGTCCGACCGGACCGCCCCGTCCGTCCAGCGGCCGCTGCCGCCGAGCCGCCGACGCGCCGAGGCGGCGGCCGGCTCAGGTCGCCGCGCCGGAGCGGTGGCTCGAGGCGCCCCGCGCCGGCCGGCGCCGCCTGTGTTCGCTTCGGCCCCCTTTGGCCGGGACCTGGCCTATGCTGCCTCGCTGCCCGGACCGAAGGGCGCCCGCGCCCTACCTCGCCGCGGTTCGCGGGTGAGGTGCTCCTCGCGACGTGCAGCACGTCGAAAGGCCAAGTCGATGCACAAGAAGACTCTCCTGGAAAAGGTCACGGCGGCGAAGCAGGAGATCGCCGATGCAGAGAGCAACCTCGAGCAGGCGCTCGGGGAGATCCAGGTCGCGCCGCGCGCGGACAAGATGGCGGTCAGCGAGGTCGTCAAGGAGGCGTTCACGAAGCTGAAGGCCGCCAGGACGAACCTCACCGAGCTGGAGGGGCTCGTCCTCGCCGACGAGGACTGAGCGCGCAGAGGCGGAGAAGAACGGCGGCCGCGCCGACCTCGGAGCCACGCGCTCGGAACGGGACGGAACGGCCCGGAGCGCAATGGGATCGGAATGGCGTGAAATGGTTCAGCTTGCCTCGCGCGCTCCTGTGTTCCTCATTCCCGTCGAGGTCTTCCGCACAGGGTTCCTCGCGCGCGCCGGCCAGCGCGGCGCGCCGCCGTGATTGGCTGTCCCGCGCGACGCCGGATCCGACGCAGGCGCTCTTCCGTTACACCAGCTCGTCGTCGATCGACGCCATCCTGGCGAGCCCAGATTGTGCATGCGCGGCCCCCTCACCTGCGCTATACTGAGCGAGGGCAGGGGCTTGGTGCATTCCTGCGAGCGAGAGGTGGTCGATGTATTCAGCGAATCGTCGCAGGAATGTCGAGCGGGAAGAGCGCATGCTCCTCCGCGGCAAGCGAGAGCAGGCGGCGGGCAAGCTCCTTCAGAAGGTCCCGGAGCTGGCGAGCTTGAACCTGGAGATCCGCGAGACCCGGTCCAATGGGCTCACCAACGACACGCAATACATCCGCCGGGTCGTCGTCGAGCACGCGCACGCGCTGTTCGAGATGCCGTGCTCGTACTCCTCCTGCGACAACGGCGGTTACGACGTGACGCGGGAGATCCTGAGCGCCCTCCAGTCGGGCGCGGCGCGCTTCGAGGGTGAATGCGCCTGTCGGGGGAGCTGTGGTGGCGAGTTCTGCTCCAGGGTCCTCCGCTACGTCGCCACGGCCACGTACCGGTCCGGCGCCGACGCCTAGGACGACCGATCGTCGCCCGAGGCGCACCTCGGGCGACGGGCGATGAGGCCCCATCGGACGTCGCGAACGACCGAGCTCACCCAGCCGCCAGCTCACCCAGCCGTCAGGCCATCCAGCGCACCGGGGAAGGAGCGGGATCCCGCATCACTTCGGGCGAGGTCGACCGACCGGTCGGGCCGCACAGCAGATCGTGAGAAAGCGTCGCAGGAAGCAGCCTGGCCGCGGGGCCGGGCCTGACGAGGCGCTCTCGTTTCGCCCGGCGGCTCAGATCGCCGGGCGAGACGGCCGGATCACGGCGTCTCGGGCTCGAGATGCCTGCGCCATTCGTTGCGGGCGCTCGCGTACGCGGTTCGGGCCGCGAGCTCGCGCTCCACGCCGGTGATGGCGGCCATCTTGCGGTGGAGCATCTCGGTGGGGAGGGCGATCTCGACCTGAGTTCGCGCTTCACGCAGCGTCCCGGGCCACCCGCCGGCGGCGGGGCGTCCTTCGCGATGAAGGTCTTGCCGCCACCGCTTGGCCCATGCCTGGCCGACCTGGGTCGCGCTCTGCTCGATGAACTGTTGCCGCGCGGTGGTCTGCGCCGAGCTGTCCAGATGGCTCGCTGGCTCGGACGGGGCGCTCTCGGCGCCCTGGCTCGGCGCTGCGGTCTTCACTCGACGACCGGAGGCTGAGGCCCGGGGATGATCCCTGCGATGTCCGGATCCTCTCCCGGTGAAGCGTTGTCGCCAGGCCCCTTTTCCCTGCGGCGCGCGACGCGGTTCGCGTCTTTCTCGCGCTGCTTTTCCTGCCGTGCGCGTTCCTTCTGCCGCTTCAATGCTCCCTGCTTCTGCATGCGGAACCAGGCCTTTCGGCGCCCTCTGGCGCGTTCATCGGCGCCCTGTGGCGCGTTCTGAAAGCGCAAACGCGGCGGCGCACGAGCGCCGCCGCGCCGCGCTGGTGATCAGTACCGGTCGCGACCGCCGCCGCCACGGCCACCGCGGCCACCGCCGCCGCCGCCGTAGCCACCACCGCCGCCGCCGCCGTAGCCACCGCCGCCGAAGCCGCCGCCACCACCGCCGCCGCCGCCGAAGCCGCGCGCCGGGCGCTCCTGCGCCTCGTTGACCTTGAGCGCGCGGCCGTCGAGGACGGCGCCGTTCATCTGCGAGATGGCGCTGGTCGCGGCCTGGGCAGAGCCCATGGTCACGAACGCGAAGCCGCGGGGCTGCCCCGTCTCGCGGTCGGTCGGCATCGCGATCTCACGGACCTCGCCGGCCGCGGCGAACGCGGACTCGAGGGTCTCGCGGGTGGTGCTGAACGAAAGGTTTCCGACGTAAAGACGATTTCCCATGCGATCCTGCTCTTTTTACGGCCTTCTGTTGCGCCATGTGGCGCTCTCGGTCTGCCATCCGACGAAGCCGTGACGGATCGAACGGAGACGTGCCGCGCGGAACTCCCGCGCAGTCACACGGTGCGTCGTCCAGTCGTCCGAGCGAGCTGAGTCTCCCTCGTGCAGATGAGGGAAGAGGGAAAGCGTCGTGTCGAGGGCCAGGGACGTTCGTGAGGAGGAGCATCCTAGCCCGACGCGACGTCTTTCGCAAGTAGCCGTTCCGTCTTCCGTCGCCGAGCCTTCCGTCGAGGATGTTGAGCGAGCGAGGGCGTCGCGAGCTTCGCGATCGCGACGGCTTCGTCGTTCGTCCAGGGCGCGCGCTCCGAGCCAAATCCTGCGTAACGGGCAAGATGAGGGCATGGACACGGCGATTCGCGATGAGGTGTTGAGGCGATGGCGCGCGCGCGGCTTTCACGGTGGGCTATGGACCGACCCGCCCGGCCGCGTCTGGAAGGACTACGTTCACGACGAGGACGAGCTCTTGATGGTGCTCGAAGGGGAGATCGAGCTGGAGCTCGGGGGACGGACGATCACCCCCGGCATCGGCGAGGAGATCGAGATCCGGGCCGGCGTGGTGCACACCGTCCGCAACCGAGGGGGGACGACGGCTCGCTGGCTGTATGCTTACGGACGACTCGGGTGATCGCCGTGCGCGCTGCCGGCCTCGGCGGCGGCGACGTCCCTCGGCGCCGCGGGTCGCTCGGCCGCGGCGCCGGCCTCGGCGGGGGCGGAGCGGCTGGCGAGCCAGAGCCAGAGGACGACGGCGCCGAGCGCGATGCGGTACCAGCCGAACGGCGCGAGGCCGTAGCGCTTGAGGTAGCGCAGGAAGACAGCGATCACGAGCAGGGCGACCGCGAACGAGACGGCGAGGCCGACGCCGAGGGCGGCCGGGCCGCCGGGCGCCTCGAGGAGGGCGCGGCCGTTCTTGGCGAGGTCGAAGATCGTCGCGGAGCCGAGGGTCGGGATGGCGAGCAGGAACGAGAACTCGGCGGCCGCGGCGGTGCTGAGGCCGGAGAGCTGCCCGCCGACGATGGTGGTCATCGAGCGCGACGCCCCAGGCCAGAGCGCGAAGCACTGCGCGAAGCCGATCGCGACGGAGCGCCGGAGGGTGACGTCCTCGAGGCGGGGGGCGCCCTGGTCGGGCCGGCGCCGGCGCACGGCCTCGACAGCGACCATCAGGATGCCGCCGACGATGAGCGCGACAGCGACGGGCCCCGGGCCGAAGAGGTAGGCCTTGATGGCCTTGTGAAAGAGCAGGCCGACCAGGGCCGCGGGGAAGAAGGCGACCGCGAGGGCGAGCGCGAGCCGGAGGCTGTCCGGATCGCGCCGGACGATGCCGCGCACGGTGACGGCGAGGCGCTCGCGGAAATAGACGACGACGGCGAGGACGGCGCCGAGCTGGATCACGATATCGAGCGTCTTCGCCGCCTCGCTCTGGTGGCCGAGCCACGCGCCGAGCAGGATGAGGTGACCGGTGGACGAGACGGGGAGGAACTCGGTCAGGCCCTCGAGGACCCCGAGCAGGACGGCATCGAACCAGAACATTGCGCGGAGGATAGCCGCACCGGGGTCGCCGGGGATCGGGCGCGTGCGCGCGGGCGATGGCGGTGCGCCGGGCGCCCGGTTTTACCAGAGCCGCCGCGCGATCCGGCGTGCGAGCGCCTTCCTGGCGAGGTGCAGCCTGCGGGCGGTCGTGGACGGGCTCAGGCCGTGCGCCCTGGCGTGGGCGGTGATGGTCCGGGGACCTGCCGCCGCGAGGAGGAGCTCGCGATCGGGCGCGGGGAGCTCGGCGAGCGCGCGGAGCGCGGCCCGGGCCAGGAGCCTGCCTTCCGGCGAGACGCTGCCCTCGTCGACCAGCGCGCGCGGCTCTTCGACCGGGACCTCGCGGCGGACGTGAGCGCGCCCCAGGTGGTGGCCCGCCTGGCGCCACGCGATGCCCTGCAACCACGCCTGGAGCGCGCGGCGCGGGTGGGCCCGCGGGTGAGGGCGGTACCTGCCGGCCTGGACGGCATTCCAGGCCGCGAGGAGCACGATCTGCAGCAGATCCTCGCGATCCCGCGCGGGGACACCGCACGCCACGAGCGTGGCCTCGATCAGGCGCCGCTCCGCGAGGAGGGCGCCCGCGGGCGGTGAGACCGCGGGGCGGAGCGGCGTGGAGGGCGGCGGAGCAGGCGGCGCGCCGCGCGGGCGACGGGTCACCGGGATCTCCGGCGCAGGACGGCTCGGCGGGACGACGTGTGGCTGGGGGGAAGGTCGTTGCCGAGGAGGATTGCCATGACGGCACGCCGGAGCACGCCGACATCATGAATTGCGGCAAGCCAGCGCAGCTTCTCGGACGGCACATCCATGCATGCGAGTTCCCTGATGCGCTCTCAATTCGTTGCGAGATCGATCCAGCGCACTCCATTTCAGCCGCTCGATCTCACAGATGCGCGCGACGGCGCGGCGATCGCCGGAGCGCGAGGGCTGACTGAAGCGATCAAAGCAAGAGACTTGAACGGCCAGGACGCCAGGACAGGAAGAAATGAAGTTGCTGGCGCCCAGGGTGCCTCGACGGTTTGCTCTGTCCGTCGAGCCATCGAGAGGACGTTCTGTCCGTCGAGCCATCTATAGGACGTAAGGAGAAGAGAGATGACCCGACTTCACGGGGAGCCGTTCAACGCATCCTCGATGGCGGGCAGGTACGCGCTGCCCGAGAATGCCTCGCGGAACCGGGCGGCTCGCGCCGCGGCCTCGGCGCGCCGGCCGTTCTGCTCGAGGGCCTGGATCGCCAGGGTCTCGCGTTGCTGGGCTCTCGGGCTGCGGGGATAGCTCCGCGCGTGGCGGTCGAGCGCGTCGAGCGCCTCGGCCGCCTTTCCCGCGCCGAGCGCGGCGATGGCGCGCTGGATCAGGGCCAGGTCGGCGTCCAGCGGCGGGACGGCCGCCCTCGCGCCGATCGCGCCGGGCGGCGCCGGCACGGCTGCCGCCGATGCCGAGGACGGCGGCGCAGAGGCCGTCGACGCCGGGGACATCGTGACGTCGACGCGCGCGGCCGTGACGCCCGAACCGACCGCGACGGCCGCGAGCGCGCCGCCGCGCGCGAGGGCGACCTCCGGCGGGGCGGCGCGCGACCGGAGGGCGTGGGTCGCGCCGGAGCCAGCCCCGGCGCCGGCCAGGAACAGCGCCGCGCCGGCCACGACGAGCTTCGCCCGCGCCGCCTCGACGACCTCGACGCCCGCCCTCGCCATGCGCGCGGGGGCGCGGCTCGCCTCCACCACCTCCACCCGAGTGACCGCCTCCAGCGCGTCGTGGTCGGGCGGGGAGGCCTGCGCGGCCTCGCTGACGGGCGCGCTCCCCTCGCCCTCCCCGGAGGCGAGCAGCCCCTGGAGCCGCGCCCACAGCAGCGCGCCGAGGTCTTCCGGCACGTCGAGCCGCACGTCGCCGAGATCGAGCAGCAGCCGCCCATCGGCCAGGGCGAGCGGCGCCAGCGCGAGGCGCGCGCCATGTACGCCGAGCGCGTCGCGGTCGCGCGCGCAGAGCCGCCTGACCGCGGCCGCGAGCTCCTTGCGTGCGCGCCGCAGCCGGTCCCATGCGGTGTTCTCCGAGATGTGAAGCGCCCCGGCGATGCTGCGCATGTCGACGCCCTCGAGCTCATACAGGATGAACACGACGCGCCGGTCGCCCTCGATCCCCTGAACGAGCGCCCGGACGATCCGCTGCGTCTCCGCCCGCGCGCACAGCTCCTCCGCGTCGCACCCCGGGTCCGCGACGTCGACGCGCTCGGCCTCGGAGCGCGCGAGCAGCTCCCGCCGGTTCCTGGCGAGCCGCTGGTGCCGCAGCGCAAGGTGCGACGCGATGCCCGCCACCCACGCCTTGATCGGGAGGCAAGGGTCGTATTCCTCGAAGCGGCGGTGGACGACCAGGAACACGTCCTGCGCCACATCGCGGAGATTCCGCGCCGGGACCCCCATCCGCCAGAGCACCCGAAGGACATAGGGCAACAGGCTGGTGTAAACCTCCTCGAACGAGGGCCGCGGCGGCGGCGCTGCCGCGGGCTCGGGGCCGGCGTCGTGGGCGAGGGCCGGCGACGGCCGGCGGGGCGGGGACTCCGTCATCGCTTCTTCTTCCGGCGAGACGGGCCGGATTGTGGCGAAATCGTCCGTGGGAAAGAAAAAACCCGGGAGGCCGTGCGGTCCCGCCGGCTGCGCCCGCAGCTTCCTCGCCCGTCACCGTCCGCCTGCCGTCTTACGTGACGCCCCCGTGTTCCGCTGTGAAATCAACCAGGCGCATCGGGGACCGACCGCCGACGAGCCAGCCGCGGGCTCTCGGCGATGATGAGGGCATCTGGTGACTGGGGTTCACTCAGCCGGGGCGGCCGGAAGGCGATCTTTTTGCGCAGACGGCTCCGAGAAACAGACGACGATTGTCCGAACGCAATGTCTCGATCCGCCATGAGGCTGAGCGGCTTCTCGCGTCGTCCTTTTTGTGGTTCCCTGCGGCGGTGCGAGCGCCGTGAGCGCCGCGAGCTCGACAGCGGCGTCGCGGAACGAGGGAGATGAGAGGATGAGAGGGTGGGCTCGACGGGTGAAGAGCGGGGCGGTGATAGCGTCGGGCGCCACGGCCGTCGTGCTGGGGACCTGGGCTGGTGGCTGCGCAGCGCCCGAGGCCTGGGAGTGCCCCTGGGATCCTGAGCCTGGCTTCAAGGACCATCCTTGCCTTGTGATGGAGGAGCCAGTGGACGGTGGCGCCGACGCGTGCGACGATGCTGGTCCTGACGCAGGCGATGCCTGCGCGGATGGGGGTGCTGGCGCCGATTTTGACAGTGCCACGGTCCCTGAGCTCGACGCCGGCACGCCGGCGGCCTGTCCGGGACAATGCGTGCCCATGGAGCCGCTCGGCTGGTCCGAACCGGCGCTGCTCTGGATCGGCTCGCAGGACCGGGCACCGGATTGCCCCGCTACCGCGCCCATCGTCGCCTACGAAGGCCGCGCTGACTTCTCGGCGGCGGCGCCGCGCGCATGCCCGGCCTGCTTGTGCGATCCGCCGGACGCCTCGTGCGAGATGCCGGCCGCTTGGCGCGCCCACGCGAGCTTTCCGTGCGGTGTGCCTGGCGCCGCCGAGACCTCGTTCGCGGCGCCGGACGGATGGGCCGGTGCGTGCATCTCCACGAACGCTATCGCGGCCGGGGAGATGTGCGACGGCGCCCCGTGCGCGCAGTCGCTCGAGATCCCGGCACCACGCGTGCTCCCCGGAAGCTGCGCGCCGAGGAGCGCCATGGCGCCGGAGGAACCAGGAGAGCCCGGGCCCGGCGGGAGCTTCGCGCTCCTCGCCCGGGCGTGTACCGGTACCGCGTTCGCGCCGTGCGGCGATCCCGGGATGACCTGCACCCCGGCGCCGCCGACCGGCGAGGCCGCGCCGCCCGAGGGGTTCCTGACGTGCATCCAACACGAAGGCGAGCGGGACTGCCCGGCGACCTACCCGGACCGGCACGTCTTCTACGCGAGCGTCGAGGACACGCGCGGCTGCGCCCCCTGCGGCTGCTCCGAGCCTACCGGGGGCACGTGCAGCATCCTGGCGTCGGCGTTCAGCGATGCGTCGTGCTCGCAGTTCGTCGTCGGCGTGGTGGTGAGCTCCGAGGCCCCCTTCTGCGGCGCGATCTCCCCCGGCATGGCGCTCGGGAGCAAATCCGCGAGCGTTGTCAGCCTGGAGCCAGGCACATGCGAGCCGACGGGCGGCGAGCCGACAGGCGGCGTCGCGTTGCTCGGCGCTGCGACGTTCTGCTGCCGCCCTGCGCCGCTACCCGAGCCGGTACCCGCCTGAAGTAGGCCGCCCTGGGTCGTCACCGCTGCGTCCACGCGCCGCCTGGTTCACCTCGCAGGCGCGACGCTCCCGGCGAGCGCGCCACGTTCGTTGACGGATCGCATCCCGCTCAGAACGAAGCGACGAGGTGCATGACTCCCGCCTTGGAGGTGCCGGCCACGGACAAATTCTCTCCGCCACGGAGATGAGACGTGGGACGCACGAGGTTGGCCACGAGCTCGCCAGTGAGCCGAGCGGCAAGGTAGTACGAGACCGGCACCTCCACTCCGCCGCGCAGCCCGAGCCCCGCGTAGGGCCACAACGCCTCCCCCACAGCGTTGAGCATACCGAAGTGCCGCACGCGGCCCGCCGTGACAAGGCCACAGCCGAAGAACCAGGTTGCGTGCCCGCAGGGAACGACCGAGCCACCGAGCCAGGACACCCCGAAGACCCTGCCTCGATACGGCTCGGCGGCGACCGGCAGGTGCCAACCTCCCTCCAGCGAGAGCGAGAACGCCTCCCACCGGGCACCCATGGACGCCGAGATCCCGACCGCCGGGGCTGGCGCGATGCCGCCAGCGATCAGCGCCCCCAGGCCGACCTGAAGCCGCGGCCAGGCGAGCGAGGGGCCCGGGCGTCGCACGGGCCGCGCCGGCGCGGCGGGCTGGCACGGCTGGCACGGCGGCACCGACGCAGGGGCCGCCGCACGCGGCGAGGCCTCCGGCGCCGGCAGGGAAGCCGCCTCCGGCGCCGGATCCGCGGGCTCTGACGAAGAACGGGGCGGCGACGGAGCCGGGGGCCGTGGCGCCGGCTCCCTCGCCGCGCGCGGAGGGCGCAGCACGATGGCGAGGGCGGTGCCGACGTCCTCCACGAGCGCCCCGCAGGCTGTGTTCGTGAGCTCCTGGCCGCCGAGCCGCCGGCCATCGCCGTCGTACAGTGCGATCTCCGCAAGGAAATGGCGCCCCCTGCGCACGACGACCACCTCGACGTGCCGACCGCCGCCGTCCACGAACGGGTCGGTCCCGCCGAGCTGCGCGGCGACGACGTCCCGGAGCACCTGCTCGTCGGGACAGCCCTCCGCGCCGGGGCCGCGCGCGTAGGACAGCCGCGCGCCGCCCGACGGCGCCAGGCCGAGGGCCGGCGGGGCGACCAGCAGCAGGGACATGGCAAGACTCCACCCGAGAATGTTCAGACGTGGATGGCGCAAGGGACTCCGCTCGAGCGTCAGGCACCGGATCCAGGTTAAGGCCGAGGGGCCACGACCGGCTGCGGCCTGCTCCGAGTGGAATTACGGAGCACGACCGGCAATCGACAATGCATTTTTCCGCACCGAGACGACCCGCCGCGCCCACCCCCTGGCCGGCGCTGGAACCCTCGAGGTCTGCGGAATGAGTCGATCACCCTCTCCGGGAAACCCACCGGCCTTTCCAGCAGGTCGACGACCTCCGAAAAGAGCTCGATCGGCCTGCGCCAGCACGACGGCGACCCGTTCCAGGAAGCCCGGGGGCACCTGCGGGCAGGCCGGCATCGTGCTGTGGAACCCTCCCGGTATCGCCACCGGGTCGTCGACCTACCCGGGGACCCCTCCGGGTATCGCCACCAGGTCGTCGACCTGCCCGGGGACCCCTCCGGGTATCGCCACCAGGTCGTCGACCCGTCCGGGGACCCCTCCGGGTATCGCCACCAGGTCGCCGGCCCGTCCGGCACCCCTCCCGGCAGGGCCATCAGGTCGCCGACCGCTCCGGCAACCCCGGAAGCCTCCCGGGCAGGGCTCGCCTCGCGCCGCCCTCCCCTCCCCCGTGTTCACGGAGAGCTTCCGCCGCACAGGGAGAGAGATGAACAGCAACAAAGACGTCAATACTTCTCCTCCCTTCACCCCTCCTCGCGCGTGCCCTCTGCCTCCGGCGCTCCACGGCCCGCGTCGCATCCATGCTCTCGAGCGTCGCCGCAGCACCGGGAGCACGTTGGCGACGCCCAGAGCGCTGGACTCGATATACCCGCGTTCATAGCGTGGCACCATGGACCAAACGTTCGATGCATCGGTGTATGTTCGCGCTCCCATCATCAACATCGCCAATGGCGTGACCCTCGCCAACGCGCTTGTCGCGGCCTGTCCCGAGGCGGCGCCCGAGAACGTCGCCAAGGCGTGCACGAAGCTGAAGGCCGCCGGGGAGGCAGGCCAGAAGGCGCTCACCGCGCGCCGCCGAGAGAACGGCGTCCTGTCCGAGGAAGACGGGCGCGTCCTCGACCGGGAGGCCGACGGGAGCTTCGGGGGGCTGCGCATGCGCCTCGTCGCCTACTCGATGCTGCCCCAGGAGCGCTTCCCTAAGGCGCGGCGCGCGGGGGAGCTCGTCAACGAGCTCTTCGGCGACGACGGCCTGTCGTTCCTCGCCGCCGAGTACTCCGTGCAGAACACGGTGATGGCCTCCATCGTCGAGCACATCCAGGAGGCGGGGCTCCAGCCGGAGATCGACGCGCTCGCAGGGCCCGAGTTCCTCGAGCAGATCGGCAACGTCGTGCCCCGCTACGACATGATGGTGAAAGACAGGCTCCAGAAGGAGGCCGCGACTTCGAACCTCACCCCCGTGGTGCGCGCCATCCAGTCCGCCATCGTGAACTACGCGACCAAGGTGGTCGGCATGGTCGACGAGGACGACCCCGCGACGATCGAGGCCGTCCGGAGGGCCCTCCGCCCGCTCGACGCGCACCGCGAGACCGGCGCCCGGCGCGCGCAGGGCGCCACCAAGGGCGAGGCGGCCAGCGGCGCACCGGCAGCGCCGGCCTCCCCGGCAGCGCCGGCCTCTCCGTCAGCGCCGGCCTCTCCGGCAGCGCCGGCCTCTCCGGCAGCGCCGGCCACCGGGGCGGGCGCGGAGGGCGGCCGGTAACCGCCCATCGGTCGCCATGGGCGTGGCTCCTCGCGGCGCGCGTCGGGGTCGGCGATACTGGACGCGGAGCGGCGGCCTATCTTCGGAGATGCGCAGATAGGTCGCGGAAGTCGCTGCCTATCCACGGGAATACACCGATATACCGCGGAGCTTCGCGACCTATTCGCGGGAATACGGAGATTGGCCGCGGCGCCTCGCCGCCTACATGCTAAAATCCGCCGCTAGGCCCCGCGACGCAACGGATTGCGACGTTCGGCGGGCGGTCGCGGTGCCAAGCAGGGCTAAGGCGGTTGTAGGGCCGCATTCTATCCTGATGCCGCGGTGCCATCGCGATGCGCGGGCTTTGCTCCGGCCGACGAATGGCCGGGCAAAGTGGCGAAGGATCTCGGCATTTTTTCTCCAGCGATCGCGCTTGGAAAGTTCACCGCTTTTCGGCACAATGCGTCGTCATGAAACTGGAAGGCGCTTTCAAAAGAGGTACATTCACGGTCTACGGAGCGACGGCGGAAATCCTGTCAGTGCTTGAGACCTCCAGCACGTGGCGCACCGCTTCAAACAACGTCATCGCCATGGAAAAGCTCGTCGCGGCGCTCGACACCACCACGCCGGCTGAGGAGCGCGTCGAGCCGAGCGTCGCGATAATCAAGCAGCTGAAGCTCCAGCGCAGGCTCGCCCGCTGGATTCCCTGGTATCACGACCTGCCGACGCACGAGTTCGCTGGCGAGTTCCACCACACGTACCGCGATCACACTATCCACTCCCTGCAGACGTTCTTACTGGGACTCTACCTGTTCGAAACCGTGGGCCCATTGCGAGAGGCCCTTGAGAGGAGGCTCGGCGCGGTCACACCCACTTCTGCGGAGACATTGGAGACCTTCGTCGAGTGGTGGGCGATTACGGCGCTCTGGCACGACATGGCCTATCCCTTCGAAGCCTCCCATTTCATCACCGACGTCGGACTGCAGCAAAAGATCCTGAGCAATCTCGCCAGGCTCCTCAACGAGCGCGCCTACATCGAGGCGCTCGGTTCCGACAATTCGTTCACGTCCAAGCAGCGACGCGACGCATACCGACTCGGCAGCCATGTCGCCTTCGAGTTCGAGTCGATTGGCGATCTGCTCAGCAACCGAGGCGATCGCATTATCACCGACCTGTGGCGCCGACTTGGCGCCAATACCACGATCGCCTCGATCGCCCAGGAGATCGAGCGCGCTACCACTACGTCGTCTGCCTCTCGGCCCCCCTACCACGATCACGGGCTGATGGGCGGCCTGGTACTTGGCTTCCTGTACGACGAGGCCGAGAGATTCCTCACTAAACTCGTCGAGACTCCCAAGGCTGAGCGTGACGTGCTCCCGGAGAGCGTCTGGGTCCGCGCCGAGGCGGGCTGGGGTGATTTCGTCGAAAATGGCAAGCTGACGGAGCTGGCCATCGAGGCGATCGCCTTCCATAACATCAACTGGAGGGAGTTCAACCGGAGCGCAATCAAGTCGATGTGGCCCGAGGAGGGCCCCTTCCCCACGGTGAGGCTAGAGAGCGAGGCACACCTCTTCTTCATTGCCATCGTCGACACGCTCCAGGACTGGGATCGCCATCATTTCTCCCCCCAGAGTCAGGCGTCCAAGTATCGACCGAGCGTTGCCTCGAAGAACATGCTTCTCCAGGGGGTCGGCGGCAAGCTGCGGGTCGACATCCGCAACCTCCCCGATTCGGTCACGCGCGTGAAGAACCTCTTCACGGACTGGCTGAACGCAAGCGACGTCTCGTCCCTCTTCGAGGGGGGGGCCCGGGTTCTCCCGCGCCGCGAGCGTTGCGGTCGCGGACTACGTCACCGTGAACAGCGCCGAGGCATCACACAAGGAGCGCGAGCGTTTAGTCGGGCTGATCGCGACGCGTACGAACGAGTGCAGGAGGCTGCTCATCGATGGGGCGTCGAACGCAATTGCGAGGACGTCCCGCGTGTTCACGTCGATCCATCGGCAGGTGGATGAGGCGAAGAAGATGCTCACCAGGACCGACCAAGATGCGGTCGAACAGGCACTGAGCGGAAGCGGACTCGCCGATTTGGAGGTCCTTGCGCACTCCATGGTACGAGAGGGACGCGAGATCTCCCACGGCACGATCAGCTACCGAATCGGTGGAGGTGGCTTCGGCGCCGTGTATCACGTCGTCTCGGACGACCCGCAGGGAGAACACCGTCCGCTCGCCTTCAAGCTCTATCATCAGGACGCCCTCGAGAATGCCGAGAAGCGGCGACTCTTCAGGCGCGGCTACCAGGCCATGCGGGCCCTCCAGGACCACCCCAACGTGGTCGATGTGGTGGACTACTCGGAGGTGCCTCTCGGCTTCTATATGGCGTTCATCGACGGTCCCGATCTCGAAGCAGGACGGAGCACGCTCCACAGCGTTTTCGAGCAGCTGCGGGTCGCGACCGAGATCGCGGAAACGGTCGCCGACGCCCACGAACGGAACATCCACCACCGGGACATCAAACCTGGGAATGTCCTGTTGACGCGGCGAGGTGCGAAGCTCGTTCCCATCCTGACCGACTTCGATCTCGCCTGGATCGAAGGACAAACGCAGGACACCGTGCAGGCGTTCGCGAACATGCACTATGGCGCGCCCGAGCAGTTCGCGGAGCGCCTGACGCACTTCCGCCGTGCTCCCACTGTCGACGTCTACGCGCTCGGCGCCCTGACGTATTATCTGATGCTCGGGCAGGCGCCCCCGCCCCACGGAAGCTGGAAGGAGTCGGACTGGGAGGTCTTTCAGCAACGGCTCGTTGATCATCTCCCGGCGGTCGCCGTCCGGAAGCTTATGGAGCTGCTCAAGAGAATGACGCAGTACGACCCGCGGCAGCGGATCGGCGTAGTGGAGGATGTCGTGCGTGTCATGAATGGGGTTCTCGCGACGGCCA
The DNA here is from genome assembly GCF_051474675.1 of Sorangium sp. So ce406. Taxonomy (NCBI): domain Bacteria; kingdom Pseudomonadati; phylum Myxococcota; order Polyangiales; family Polyangiaceae; genus Sorangium; species Sorangium sp. So ce406. Next base: position 8,589,597 of record NZ_CP150340.1, read on the forward strand.
TGTCCGATGAGCAAGCAATCTCCATCGAAGCTTTTTACGAGCAGATTGTCTACAAACTCACCGACGGTGATCTCGCTCCATCGAGCGGATACGTCATGAGCCCGTCGGGGAACCTGCGTTGGCGGATCATCATCGATCAAAACAAGGTCCAAATCAACGTTGTGGCACACTTGGAACTCCTCGGCGACCCTCGCTTCGAGAACGTCAATCACGAGGAGTTTCGCACGAGGGCCAAGAAGCTCATCGATGGGCGTCTTCAGGATTTCCAGCGCGAGTATCCCGACAGCCGCACGCACCGGGTAGGCGCGCTGTCAAAGTCGAAGGGCACTGAGCTTCGCATCGACAGCGTCCCGTGCACCCTGGTCGCCGCGAACGCGGTGGGCCGCCTGTTGTCGGCCATCGGGAGGGCCATCCAGTAGCGGGGTCGCGGGCCGTGCCCGACACCCACTACACCTCCAGTCACCCGTTCGTCCTCGAAGTTGTTTGATGGTGTCGGGCCCTCGTTCCAAGGATCCTGCCAAGGATCCTGAGCCGTCCTTCTGCGAGCGGGTTGGACCCTTTAGTCTAGATGCGTTCTTTGATGAGGCGTCGGGAGGCGGCTCACCGTGCCCGACAGGGGGCCGCCGAACAAGGGCTTGCAGACCGACGGTGCCGCGCGCGAAGCGCACGGCACCGCGGCTGAAGCCCGATACGTTGGGCAGTTGCACGTGGAGGGACGTTTCGGAACATGCTGACCAGAGAGGACGCGCTTCGCACGGCATTCGAACGGGACTCCAGAGTGGACCGTACGCCTGTTGGCATCCGCGCTGCCTGCGTCGAGCAGGCCGCGTGGCGGCGGATCACTGGGCGCGCCGGCCTGAGATCCGGCGGAGCGCGGCCAGAACGGCCTCTTGCAGGTGCAGTACGCGTTCCTTGACCTACCCAGGCTCCCGGAGCGGCGGCTGGAGACAGGTGCCGGGTTGTGGGCATGGCTCTCGTGCCCACCCCCGAGCTCGCCCTGCCGTGTCAGGGAGCAGTGAGCCGCGCCGAGCTGCCGTCGCGGGCCGCATTGAACACCTCGCGGCCCGACTCCATCACGAAGTCGAAGTCGACCCACGCGGCCGCGAGGGCCTCCTGGCCGCCGGGAACCAGGCCGAGCTCGGCCGAGAATGGGTGGCTGTCGTGATCATCCCAGTCCACACGCAGCGTGCCAGGGAGCGGACCGAAGCCGCGCAGCGCCCTGACCTTGGCCTTCGCCTCCACGATCGCCTGGTAGCAGGCGCGATCGGTGTGCTCGACATCCCGGAACTGCTTCAGGAAGGCGAGCGTAACCTCGTTCGCGGCGAGGCGGCGCGAGATCGGCGTGAGCCACGGGGCTAGCCCGCCGAGCGGCCCCGGAGCATCGAAGAACAGCCGGTCGATGGAGCGCGCACGCGGCGGGATCGGGCCGGCGTCCCGCCGCGTGACCTCGAGGATCCGGCCGGGGCCGCCGCGCGCGTCAGGCGCGTGCCGCGCGATCACCTCGCCCACGACCGACAGCCGATCCAGCGCGTACCCGGTGCGGCGCACCTCGACGTCGACCACGCTCTTGGGGAAGCCGTAGATCTCGCGCCCCGCGGCGGCAGCGGCGCCGGTCGAGACGAAGACGTGCGGGAGGAACCAGACAAGGCGCTCGGGGATCAGCCCGCCGCGACCGCGCCCGAGGGCCCAGGCCGGCACCCAGAAGGCGATGTCCGTCTCCGGCATGGTGCCGATGCGCCGGTGCCCGGGATCGCCCGAAAACGCGCGCCCCGCGAAGGCCGCGGCGAGGACGACGAAGGGAGCGGCCGGCACGTACCGGACGTGCCCGCGCGCAGGCACGTTGAGGTAACGGTCGAGCAGCGCGCGCAGGGCGCGCTGCTCGGCCCGCAGGACGAGCGCGGTCATCCACACGTCCTCCAGGACGTAAGGCGACCTCAGCGCCATCTCGCCCGGGCGGTCGACGTAGCGCGGGAGCTCGATGCGCGGCGCAGCCCGCCGGCGCCGGACCTCGCCGAGGATCTCCACGGGCGCGCCGAGCGCCCGCGCCGCTTGCAAGCCGGACATCGTGGCAGCCTCGATGCAGCCGAGATCGTAGCCGGTCCGGGTCCAGTCCCCCGCGACCACGAGGCCCTCGAACCCCGTGTCGTCAGGCGCGATGCGGTGCTTCTGCGAGCCAGGCACCGACAGCACGTAGCGATCCGATGGACTCGCGTTGACGCGCAGGTACTGCGCGCGCAGCCGCTCGGCGCCGGCGCGTCCCTCCGGATCGAACAGGGTGTCCCAGCGCAGGCCGCCGCCCGGGGCCGCCCTGCCGGCGGGCCAGATGTGCCCGAGGTCCTTCTCGAGGAAATCGACCGCGGTGCGCTCCAGCGCGGCGAGGTCGTCCACGCGCGGATCGCGCGCCGCGACCGGATCGTCGCCGCGGCCGAGCTGCCCGCACGCGTAGAGGATCCCCTGCACGCCCTCGCCGGCGCGCCAGCCCTCGACCGGAGCGAGGTGCGACATATCGGCCCACGTCTCGAGCGGCATCCGGTAGGCACCGACGACGGGCGCGCGCGCGCTCGTGCCGAGCCGGCCGACGGGCTGATTCACCCAGAGCTGCAGCGAGACGGTGCGCACCGTCTTGACGTGCTCGATCATGCGCCGCCATCTCGGGCTCGCCTCGATGAGCTCGGGCGCGATGGACGGGAGCGCCCCGATCGAGATCCCGAGCAGCACGTGATCGAAGTGGGCGCCGCGCTCCAGGATCCGCTGCTCGACGTCGGGCCAGTCGCTCCAGAACGAGGCGAGGTTCTCCGCGCGGCGCGCGAGCGCTTCGCCTTCGACGAGCTGATCGTGGAGCGGCGCCTCCGGCCAGCACGGGAGCCCGCCGACGTCGATGAGGGGGCGGTACTCGCCCGATCTCGGCGTGGCCTGCCGGCCTATGACCACCCGCTCGACGGCCCGCCGGTCGGCGGAGAGCTCGAGGCCGCGCACGCGGTGGAAGAACTCGAAGCGGACGCCTCGCCGCCGCAGCACCTCGTAGAGCGGCGAGAACACCGTCTCGCCCATCCCCGCGCGCATCTTGTAGAAAACGGCGCCGCGGTAGCACGTGAACATGCGCATCATCCCGAGGAGGGCGAGCCCCGCGCCGGCGCCGTCTCCGTCGCAGAAAGCGAGGTGGTAGAACGCGCGCACGAGGCCGCTCGAGAGCGTCACTTCGGAGGCGCCGTGTCGACGGAGCCAGTCGCAGAACTCGATGTCGTCGAGCGCCTCGAAATCGGCGTCCGGCCCGACAAGGCCGTCGCGCAGGGCGCCGACGAGGACGGCGCCGAGGAAGTTGAAGACGACCCACAGGCGCCGGAGGCCGGGATCGAGCTCGACATCGGGGCGCGCCGCGGTCCAGAGCCGCGCCATCAGCGCTCGCAGCCCCTCGGCGAGGGCGCGCGCGGCGGCGCCGAGGAGCAACGGCGCGCCGGGGGCGAGCGCGGGCTCGAGGAGCCCTCGAAGCTGCGCCGCCGCGTCGTCGACCTCGGGGCGGGGGCCGCCGAGCTCGCCGAAGAAGGCGCGCGCGTAGATGAGCACCTGTCGCACGCCGCCGCGCAGGCTCTCGGCGAAGCTCGGCAGGGGGCGCCCGTCGCCCGGCCACTCGTCGGTCTGCGGGAACGAGACGCTCCAGTGCTCCCAGCCCCGCGGGGTCTTCTCCTCGACGACGATCGCGCTGTGCTTGAGGAACGCCTCGCGCAGCGTGGCCATCGCCGCGCCGGCGGGGCGGCCGAGCTCCTCGTAGCACTTGCGGAGCAGGGTGAACGCGTTCTCGTAGTACCCGAGCCACAGATGCAGGCCGTGCTCCTCGATTCGCCCGTGCATGGCTCGGTTGCGCACGCTCGCGCCCTTGCCGCCGAGCAGCCAGCCGTCCTGGTAGACGGTGATCTCGTAGCGATCGCGCAGCGCCGGCGTCTCCGTCAAGGCGAATGCCGCCGTGAGCGATGCCATCCCGCCGCCGAGCACGGCGATCCTCTCGCGCCGGGGCGCGGAGGCGATCGTCGGGCCTCCGGGGGGTGGGTCGGTGAATGAGAACATGAGATCACATCCTCTCTTCGGGCCAGGGGGACGAACGGTACGGCCAGGAGAACAAATGATAGAGCCGAGGATAACGAGACCGCTCGGCCGAGCAGCAAAGCCGCGACATCGGCCAAGCTCTCGCTCCGGCCGGCCGCGGCCCGATCGGCGGCGCATCCCGCGCTGCGCCCCTGCGTTGGATCTCTGTCCGGATCCCTGGCCCGACTGCTGACCCAGGTTTGCGTTGAAATCTCTCTTCGGATCCCTGGCCGGACTTCTGGCGGCGGAGCCAGAATGCTCCCTCACTCGAAAGGAACAGGACATGCCGCTCCAGACACCCCCTCCGATCCACACCGAACGCCTCGACTACGCCGAGGGCGGGACGATCTGCGAGGCATACGTCGCGCATGACGCCTCCAGCGCCGCGAAGCGGCCCTGCGTCCTCATCGCCCACGCCTGGGCGGGGCAGAACGAGGCCATGCACGAGAAGGCCGCGGAGCTGGCCAGCCTGGGCTACGTCGGCTTCGCCATCGACGTGTACGGCAAGGGGGTCCGCGGCGGCGAGATGGACGACAACTCGCGGCTGATGGCGCCTCTCGTGGAGGACCGCGGACTGCTCCGCAGGCGCCTCCTGGCGGGCCTCGCCGCGGCCAGACAGCACCCGCTGGCCGACCCCGACCGCATCGCGGCCATCGGATACTGCTTTGGAGGGCTGTGCGTCCTCGACCTGGCGCGGAGCGCCCCGCCGGGCCTGCAAGGCGTGGTGAGCTTCCACGGCCTGCTGCACCCGCCGAACCTGGGACCGCAGGCGCCCATCACGGCCAAGGTGCTCGTGCTCCACGGCTGGGAAGACCCCATGGCGCCCCCCGCCGACGTGCTCGCCCTCGCGCGCGAGCTCACCGAGGCCAAGGCCGACTGGCAGATCCACGCCTACGGCCACGCGATGCACGCCTTCACCTACCCGGGCGCGAACCTCCCGCAGGCGGGCATCCGGTACGACGCCGCAGCCGCCAGGCGGTCGTGGGCCGCGATGCGGAGCTTCCTCGAGGAGATCCTCGATCACCGCTCAGGCTGAAACGCCGCGCGGCGCGCCGAGCCACGACGCCCGCCCACACAACACGCCCCGCCCGCCCACAAAACGGGCGCGCGGGCGCCGGGCGCGCCGGGGAAACCCCGCCGCCCGGCGCCCGCGACGCGCGGTCCTGAGCCGATCTACGCGACGAGCCTCGCGATCAGCTCGCCACCATGTTCGCGTGGTCGCCGTTCGCCCGGGCGATCACCGACGCCTTGATCCAGGTCCGCACCATCGTGAGGTGGCGCGCCTCGGCGGCGCGCGCGGCCATGAACTGATTCATGAGCTCCTGGTCGTTGAGGCCCTGGGAAATCTCGATGAGCACATCCCATGCGTCGTTGTCCGTCAGCTCGGCGATCAGCATCGCCTCCAGCGCGTCCGCCAGGTTCGTCCTCGGATCCGTGACGACCTTGATCAGGCCGCACGAGGCGACCCCGTGGACGTCGGCCAGCGGCGTCTCCGCCGTGGGATCCGCGCCCAGCATCCGGATCACCGAGGCGATCAGGAGGAAGTGCTCCGACTCCTCGCGGTAGATCAGCTCGATCTCCTCGCGCGTCGGCCCGCCCTCGAACGACCCGAGCGCGTCGAACTTCGCGAGCACGCCCTTCCATAGCCGGCTGCCCGCCCGCTCGAAGGCGAGGCGCTCGCCCAGCTTGTCGAGCAGGACCAGCGGCGCCTCGCCCTTCAGCGCCTGGAGGGCCGTCTTCACGGCGCCCTTCAGCGTGCCAGGAGGAGGCATCGTGCCGACCCGCTCCTCCCGCCGCGCGTAATGGGCAATGACGCTGGCGATCGCCGAATCGTCGCCCGCGCTGCTCGGGGGCATGATCCGCGCGCCAACGACGAGCTCCTTCGAGTCCATCGGCGACATGTCCATTCCGGTGCGGTTCATCCCCGCGGTGGTCTCGGTCTTCATGCTGACCTCATCTTGTAAACCTTCGCGCCGTTACCGTTCGCCTGCTTGCCCTGCGCCGCCTGGACCGCGAGCTCCGTCCCGGGGACGTACACGTACCCCGCCGCCACCGTCTCCGACGGCGAGCCCGCCATGTTCAGCCGATCGCGGTAGGCGAGCGTCTGCGGCGTCTCCGGCACCTGGCGCGGATCCACGATGTTCTTCCCGACCGCGCGCAGGTGCACCTCGCCCTGCAGCACGCGGCGGACGAACTCGCGGTGGCTCCTGAACTCGATGGGATCCGGCAGCTCCGCCGGCAGGATCTCCGCGGCGTCGCGCCCCTCGATCTTCTCGAAGAGGCGGCGCACGTGCTGGAGCTGCCCGAGCTCGTAATCGACGAACCGCTCCCAGATGGCCTTGATCCGGGGGTTCGACTCGGACCGCGCACAGCTATAGTAATTGTAGACCTCGGTCGCCTCATGCAGGAGCCACTTCTCGAGCCAGGTCTCGCTGGGATCGATGATCGACTCGTACTGCGTGACGTGCTGCTCCTCGATGGAGGCGATCTCCGCGTAGAGCTGCCGCGCCATGGGGTCGGCGAACGTCGGCCCGACGTTCATGTAATAGTCGTGCGTCTGGTGCTCGGACGCCATGATCGTGAGCGCGTGCAGCTTGGTGAGCGGCGCCGCCGTCCTCCGGTCGTAGGGGGCCCGCAGGTCGTCGTCGGGGTGACGATGCTCCACGCTCGTGGGCCTGCCGGGGCAGACGTCCGTGTAACACTGCAGGATGTTGTTCGAGTCCTTGCCGTGCACCCGGTCCATGAGCGCCGAGTAGCGGTAGAGATGGTCGAAGTCCTCGAGCATCCCGAACCGGTAGACCTGCGCCATGTACTCGTCGGGCTCCTGCATCGCGACCGACGCCGTGACCTCGATGGCCACCTGCTCGAAGCCGATGGTGGTCTCGAGCACGGACAGATCGCCCGGCAGGAGCCAGTTCACCATCGTCTGCTGGTGGTGCTCGACCCGGCGGATGAGGGCGAGCTCCCGCTGGAGCGCGCCGTTCATGCGGGCGCAAGCATGCGAGAAGCGCACGGCCTCCGACTCGATGCCGTTCATCAAGATGATCCGGACGCGGGTGAACGCGTCATCGTTCAGCTTGCTGGACGGGATGCTGACCAGCTCCCGCCAATCGAACTGCTGCTTGTCGAGCGGGGTGCCCCGCTCGTTCAACAAATCAAGTGCCACCTTGACCTCCAGTCTCCGGTGTGTGTGCAAGGGGCGCTCCACGCGGGAACGCCCGCCCTGTTCGCGAGGGTCAAGCGCCGCGATGGGGCACTTGGCCACGTCTGTCGCAAATCGCCTGGGCGCTACTTTCCTCCCGCGCTCATGACGTGCGCGTACCACGTGTTGACGAAGTCAGAGATCGCCGCGGCGCCGAGCAGGAAAGAGGCTCCTCGCGTGACGCGGGGCGACACGAAATAACCGATGGTCAACGCCAGCGAGGCCCACATCGCGGCGCACCGAGGACACGTGAGGAGCTCTCCGACGGCGCGCGTCATGCCCTCGCCGCGCGGCTCCTCGCGCGTACCGCCCGCGGGGTCCTGCTCCACGTCGGTGAACGGCGCGCGCACCGCGCGGGCCACCTTGTCGCGCGTGATCAGCCGGCTCAGGCGGTTCGTGGCGAGCCCGAGCAGCGCCGCGTCGCGGAGCGGAATGCGCGACGGAAGCGGTCGCCCGGCACGTTCCATGAGCGCGAAGGCGCCAGCCGACAGGGCCAGGTAAGTACCCATCAGCTTCACGTAGTGGGCAAGGGGCTCGTCGTCGTGGCCCTGCCCCAGCAGCGCATCGAACGTCAGCATGACCGCGGCCACACGCAACCAGCATGCCCTGCGGGCTCCAGCGAGGGCCGGAGCGCGGATTGGCGGGCTCGACAGGCGTGGTGGCGGGTGAGACGGAATCGATGGACGCGGGACACGGGACGCGCGGTGAACGGGCTCTGCAATGATGTGTGGCGCGGGCGCGAGGGAGCGCCCGAGCGAGGTGAGCTGTCGAGGCGGGCCGAGGTGGGCTGTCGAAGCTCGGAGGAAGGATCGATGTCCGCTGCCTGCGGATCAGGTCTTGCTCGGGCCCGTCTCTTCCCACCACCTGGCCATGCGCACCTGCATCTCCTCGACCGAGACGTCCTCGATGACGGCCGAGAGGACCCAGTGGTGGCCGAACGGGTCCTCGATCCTCCCCTCGCGACGGCCGTAGAACTGGTCGTCGATGGGATAGATGATCTTGGCCCCGGCCTCGACGGCGCGCGCGGCGACGGCGTCGGGGTCCTCGACGTTGAGCGTGAGGGCGATCGGCGTGCCGCCGAGCGCCCTCGGCCCGCGCGCGTTCCACTGAGGGGCCTCGTCCGCGACGCTGAAGAGGGAGTCGCCGATCACGAGCTCGGCGCAGACAATGGCGCCGCCGAGCCTGGGGTCGGCGAGGCGGAGCTTCTCTGTCGCGCCGAACGCCTTCTTGTAGAACGCGATGGCGTCCGACGCGCCGGCGACGACGAGGCGCGCCACCAGGGTGTGGTACGGGGGCGGGGCGATGGGGTGCTGTCGCTTGGTCATGGACGGAGCATGTCCACGGGCGCAGAGCGGGTATTGTAAAAACGTGACCGCCGGATCAGCCGCCCGCGCGGCGCAGCTGGCAGGGCTGGAGCAGCCGAGGGCGCCGGCTCAGGTGGCAGGGCGGCTGCAGGGGCGGCTCAGCCGCCGAGGGGGACGTGGTTGCGCTCGCGGCGCTTCGCGGCGTACTCGGTCGGGGTCAGGCCCGCGAAGGCGCGGAAGTCGTGGATGAAGTGCGCCTGGTCGTAGTAGCCGCACGCGGCAGCCACGCCGGCCCACGAGACGCGCTCGCCGCGCTCGATCGCCGAGAGGGCCTGCTGGAAGCGCCGCACGCGGCAGTAGCGCTTCGGGGTGAGGCCGACCTGCTCGGTGAAGCTGCGGATGAACCGCCGCGAGCTCATCCCGAGCTGGCCGATCACGTCGGACACGGTGTACGCGCGGGACGGGTCGGCGAAGGCGGCGAGCGCGAAGTCGACCGCGGGGTCGCGCGCGGGAGAGCGCGCAGAGAGGCGCGCGGGAGGGCGGAGGAGCCGCGCCGCGAGGGCGGCCTCGAGGGCGCGGAGCCTGGCCTCGGGGGTGCTCGCCTCGAGGACGCGCTCGCGGACGAGGGCGGCCTCGCGGCCCCAGAGCGCGTCGAGCGAGACGTGGGTGCCGCCGAGGGCCTCGGCGTCCGGGCCGAAGAACGGGAACGCGCCGCCCGGGGTGAACTCGGCGCCCACGATCGCCCGCTGCTCGGCCGTGTCGATCACGAAGTGCTCGGCGTGGGCGCCGCAGACGGCGATGCCGGAGAGGCGTTGGCAGCGGGCGGGCGAGGAGGTGGGGTCGGCGGCGAAGGCGGCGGCGGCGGTCGCCGCGGCGGGGTCGTACCAGCGGAGCTCGTCCTCGGCGAGGTTGATGAGGAGACTCATGGATCCGGTGGGGAGCACGCGCTCGAGCAGATCGGGGAGCTCGGGGGCGGCGTAGTACCAGAGCCGGCCGACGAAGCGGGCGAGAGGGGGAGACGGGGTGTGGGTGACGAAGTGCATGGGGCGGCCCGGGGGGAGGAGGCAGCATGCCATGGGCGGAGGCGGGCGGCGCGGGGAGGCCGCGACGAGGGGGTTCCGGGCGCGCGGAGCTGCGGTCGAGCGGCGAGCGGGACCGCCGGTGCTCGGCGGCTGGACGGTGGGGAGGGCGATCTCTAGGATGCCGGCTCGTGACCGCGGCCGTGCGACAGGCGAAGATTGGGACGGGGCGAGGTAAGGCCGCCGCCGGGGCGAAGCGCCAGGCCAAGGTGAAAGCTGCGGCAGCGGAGTCGCCGGAGGCGGTGCTCGACAGGATTTTCGCCGAGCTGCCGGATAACCCTCAGGCGAGCGACGGCCTGCCCGAGGTGGTCCGCAAGAACCGGCGAGGGCGGGCAAGGCGGCGGCTGCTCGACGCGCTCGCGGCGCGCGGGCCTTATCCGGTCCCTGAGGGGCTGCGCGGCGAGCTGCGCGCGCTCGTGGAGCGGTGGGGACAGAAGGGCTTCGAGGATGCGTTTCCGGAGGCGGATGCGTTCGAGCTCCGGTGCGCCGAGGAACGCGCCGTGCTCGACGCGGCGGCCCGGGGTGATGAGGAAGCGCGCTTCGCGGCGGCGGAGCGGGCCTATCGGCGCGAGGTCGAGGCGAGATACGGGCAGATCGAGATCCGCGGGCTCCAGCTCAGCGCGCGCGTGCGGCAGGATCTCGAGATCGCCTATGTGCCGCTGCACGTCGAGGAGCCGTCCGACGCGGTGCGCTCGGCAAAGCTCAGGAGAGCGGCTGGCAAGCGGCCAAAGGATGAAGTGACGACAGCAGAAGTCAAGGCGGCCAGCGCCATGCTGCGTGAGCTGGAGCGGCCGCGGGTGCTCGCGACGGAGGCGCTCGTGAACCACCCACGGCTCCTGATCGTGGGCGAGCCTGGTAGCGGCAAATCTACGCTCCTCGCATACCTGGCCACGCGCGCCGCCAGGGGCGAGCTGGCCACTTCCACTCCAGGCCGTGATCCAGCGTCAATTCCCTTCCTCGTTCCGGTTCGAGCACTGCAACAACCCACAGCGAACCCGGAGCATATCGCTCGCGTCGCTGGCGCGGATGCTTGGTTCGTGGAAGCAGCGCTCCAGCGCGGTCGAGCGCTGCTCCTGGTTGATGGTCTCGACGAGGCGCGATCCGACGTGGCAGGGAAGGTGCTTCCAACGCTCGCGGCGACGCTCGACGCCTATCCAGGGACCTCGGTGATCGTCACGACGAGGCCGGCCGCCGGTCCCGGTAAGGATGAGATCGCCCCGAAGGGCTTTGCACGCGTACGCCTCTTGCCGATGATACGCGAGGAGGTCGGCGTCTTCATCGACCGATGGTGTCTGGCCGCCGAGCTGAGCCTCAACAAGCCGCGCGGACAGGCCGAGATCGACGCGCGTGCCGCCGCGGACGACCTGAAAGAAAGGGTGCGGGCGAGCCGGGCGATCGAGAGGCTCGCGGAGACTCCCCTCCTCTGCTCGGTCATCTGCGTCGTCCACCGCTTCCTCGGACAGCGGATCCCGGAGCGGCGCGTCGCCCTCTACGAAGCCATCACCAACGTCCTGCTCTACGAGTGGGACCGGGCCAAGTTCGCCGAGGACGCCACCATCGGCAAGCTCGACGCGCACGCGAAGCGCGCCCTGCTCGCCCGGCTCGCGCTCTCGATGCACAGGGCGCGTGTGGCGGAGTTGCCCGCGGAGGAGGTCGTCAAGCGCCTCGCGGCGCACCTGCCGGATCTCGGTCGCCCGGAGAACGAGGCGGCCGCGATCGTAGCGGAGATCCGCGACCGCAACGGCGTGCTCGTGGAGCGGGCGCCAGGGTCGTTCGCGTTCTCCCACCTGACATTCCAGGAGTACCTCGCTGCGATGGAGCTGGTGAACGCGCATGCGTACGACGAGCTTCTACGTGGCTACAAGGACAAGTGGTGGCACGAAGTCATCGTGCTTTCAGCCGGGTTCCCAGGCGCGCACGCCGACAAGATCATCCGTGGGCTGCTCGACAGGGATGGCGATGACGTGGCTGAAGGCACGATGCTAGCAGCGCAATGCACCGAGACTGCCATCGAGGTGAGACAGCCATTGAGGAAGGAGATCGAGAAACGCGTGGCACGGCTGGTCCCGCCGACGAGCCTCACGGAGCTCCGGACGCTGATTGTTCTCGGCGAAGTGGCTGGACCGGTGCTCCTTCGCTTGCTCGACAAGGCGAGCACGGAAGATAAAGCTTCGATCATCATGGCGCTTGGCTTCATTCGATATGAACCGGCGACCAGGGCAATCCTGAAGCTACTCAAGGATCCGAGCGAGACAGTTCATCCGCTCACCAACGTCACCAAAATGAGCAATTTGACTACGACACTGGCCGAGTGTGCCGCTTCTTCCATGGTGCGCCTGATCGAGGTTTCGGAGGCAGCATTTTCCGCCTTCCTTGACGCCATTCCGTCGGCTCACCCAAGCGCCATTCTAACGCTGAAAGTCTCCAAGGAAATCGACAAAGAGCTCGGAAGGCCCTCCCAAGGGCCCGATAGACTCGAAGCGCTCATCGCCCGCGCCGAGGCCGCCCACGCGAAGGTCTCCTCCGCTTCCGCTGCCCGCTCGCCCAGACGCGCCGCACGTTCTGGTTGATCGCCTCGGAGAACGCCACCGGCCGCGTGATCAGCATGTCCTGAAGCTCGATGCCAGGACGACCCATCAGCCTCCTCACGAAGTCGAGATGGCACTGGATCGCCGTTCCCCGGTGCTGCGTGAGCCAGTGACGCTTCAGGCCGAAGTCCTCGATCGTTCGCCTCGCCTGCTCATCGCCCTCCCGAGCCTCGATCCCGCCGTCCTCCGCGAACACGAAGCGGCTGCCCGGCCTGCCCTCGTCGGGGCGAACATACCCTCCGGCTGGCCACCTGTCGTGCTTCGCGCCGTTGCACGCCATGCACGCCAGGAAGTAGTTCTTCCACTCGTAAGCCTGCGCGGGAAAGCGCGCCTTGGGCCGGAAGTGCTCGACCTGCCCCGGCGGCTTCTCTTCCCCCTTCGTCCCGGGGTGATTCGAGCTCACCGCAGACTGGCAGTACGCGCAGAAGCCGTGTGACATGCCGGCGATCGCCTGCCGCACCCGCTCATCGGCGCGCCAGACCGGCGGGAACTCCGGCTTCCCCTTCTCATCGCACGGCAGCGCCTCCGGCGCGTAGCTGGCGAACCCCTTCTTCCGCTTCGCCCCTTGCTCGGCGAGCCTCTCGAAGGCCCGCGCCTTCTTCCAGAACGCCGCCGCGTCCGGGAGCGCCGCGTCGACCGTCTCTTGCCAGTCAGCGGGCGGCTTTACGCCTCTTCGCCGGAGCCGGATCACGCCGTCCCCCTCCCTTCCCGGAAAGCTGTGCATCCAGCCGCCTGAGCAGCGCGATCTGCGTCCGCGCGATCTCGGAGAGCAGCGGCCCCTTGCCCTCCCGCTCCTCCTCCCGGGCGAGCACGCCTTGAAGCTGATCCAGCGTGTCCAGCAACGCCTGCCGGTCGCGCGCCGTCGCCGTGCCGCCCTCGACCTTCCGCCGGAGCTCGGCGGCCTTCACCTCCAGCGCCTCGTACGTCGGCGAGAGCCGCGAGGGCACATCGAAGACGGCGTCGTCCACCATCACCGAGTCGACCTCCGCGCCGTCGAGCCGCTCCAGATCGCCCTTCGTCAACGGCCGCACCGTCGTGCCCTCGCCAGGCTTCTCGTCCAGCACGAGGACCTGGATCTCGCGCTCCCTGTCGTCGATGGCGGCCTGCACCACCGCGGGCGAGTGCGTGGTCAGCACGAAGCGCGTGCGCGGGAACAGGCCGGTGAGCTGGTCGATGATCCGCCGCTGCCAGCGAGGGTGCAGGTTCAGGTCGACCTCGTCGATGGCCACCATGGCCTCGCCCGCGAGCGGATCGTCGAGCGCGGAGAAGAGCTGCGCGTAGCGGATCGCGAGATCCAGCACGACCGAGAGCATCGCGCGGTACCCGTCGGAGAGCTCCGTGATCGAGAGCACCACGCCCGAGCGCCGGAACGCCGCCACGCGGCGGCCTTCCTGCTCGACGATCACCACCCCCTCGATTCGCTTGTCGAGCCCTACCAGCCACGCGCGGAGCCGTTCCCAGACCGCCCGCGCGGCCGGGTCGTACTCGCCCCGCTCGTCCAGGAGCGCGACATAGGCCGAGAGATCCCGGAAGAGGTACTCGTCGAAGTCGACCAGCGTGCGCGTGGCCGGGCGGCGCAGCGCGTCCTCGAGGTGCGACGGGAGCGGCCGGGCCAGCGCCTGCTCCCACTCCGGACCGAGGAGCACGGGGCCGGTCGCCTGGCGCCTCCTCGCCGGCGGACGCAGGGCGCGGTACTGGCCGTACGCGAAGACGTGTTGGCCGCGCGAGAGCCGCGAGCGCTCGGCGCTCCCTTCGCCATCGGCCCAGCGCGCGAGCGGCTCGGCGCCGGTCCCGTGGAGCGCCATCGCGCCGCCGGACGCCCCGCGGCGGAGCGGGAAGCGGTCGAGCCCCTCGCCGTCGCCGGGCGCAAGCGAGGCGAGCGCCTCGATGATGCTCGTCTTGCCGGAGCCGTTCTGCCCGATGACGACCGTCACCTGCGCCCCGAGCGGCACCTCGCCGCGCGCGAAGCAGCGCACGTTCTCGAGGACGAGCCGGGAAACACCGGTTGTGCCTGGCCCCGGTGGGGGCACGGGCGGCGACTTGCTCTGCTTGCGGCGCGCCGTCACGCGCCGACTATAGCCAGAATCGTCGCGATGACGCTCGCGCGATCAGGACGGCCCGGCGACGGACGCCCGTTCCCACCGGCACCGGGTGGCGGAGACGGAGATGCCGGAGCGCAGGGAGAGGGCGCTGATGGAGCCCGTGTTCCCCGTAGGTCCCAGCGCATCCGGCGCTCGAACGGGGTGGGCGCCTCGATCGGGGCGGCGCTCCGGAGGACGCCGGCCGCGAACTCCTCGAGATCGCGCTCACTCCCGTCCATCCGCATGGTCTCCATCGAGCACGTCATAGCTCGCGCCGATCCCGGCCGGGCGGGCGCGAGGATGAGCTCCGCCCCGGCGGCGGCGCAGCGGACACGCTGGACCTGCCCGCGCCCGACGAGGCCTCGGCAAACTGTCGTCGGCCCGACTCAATAAGGCGGCAGCATCCTCCGGAATCCGTGCTTCAGCGCCAGCACCAGGAAGATGAGGTTGCGCACCGGCAATACCGGCCAGAAGAGGCCGAGTGGCCCCTCCCCACCCGAAGCGCGCTCCCCCGGCGCGGCGCCCGCCTCCTCGCCGCGGAACGCCCGCGCGAGCCGCGCGCCGAGCCGCCGCATCCACCCGACCGATCGCGGGGTGTCGGCGATCCCGCCGAGCCACGCCTCCGGGATGGCGCGCGCCCCCAGCGTCGCGCCGGCGAGGCCGCCGACGATGGCGCCGGTGCTGTCGGCGTCGCCCCCGAGCAGGATGACGTCCTCCACCGCGCGCCGGAAATCACCCACGTTCGCGAGCCAGCAGAACAGGGCTGCTGGCACGGTGTCCACGATGAAGCCGCTCACGCCGTCGTGAAGCCCGATCGCCGCGGCGAAGTCCTCCGCCGAGGCGCGCCGGGCGAGCAGCTCCGCCGCGCGGTCGAGCCGGCGGCGGAGCTCCCCGTCCGAGACGCGCTCGCGGAGCAGCGCCAGGAGCTCGGCCGGATTCACCTGCTCCGGCGCGCGCACGGCGGCATACGCGGCGGCGAGGGCGATGATCCGCGCGCCCTCCTCGGCGCGCGGGTCGGTGTGCGTGAGGCGCGTGGACGCGCGCACCATCGGCTCGATGCGCGAGGGCGAGAGCGCGAGCGCGGCGCCCAGGATCGGCGCGCGCATCGCGGGGCCGTTGCCGGCCGAGCGGACGCCGCTCCGCTCCGGAGAGAAGCCGAGCCATAGCTTGACGATCGCGCGCAACGTGGCGTAACCGACGCCCGCCGGCATCGCGGCGAGCCAGCCGCGGAGCCGCCACCCGAGCGATCGCGCGAACCGCGCGGCGTCCCCGGGCGCGGCCAGCAGCGCCTGGGCCGTCATGCACGCGTGCTCGGCGTCGTCGCTGATCATCCCGCGGCCGAGCACGAAACGATGCTCGAGCGGCGCCGAGCCGAAGAGGCGCGCGGCGCGGCGGCGCGAGAGGCCCTCTCGGGGAAGACCGAGCGCGTCGCCGACCGCCACGCCAAGAAGGACACCGGTGAGCCGGTCCTCGCGATCGATGGGTGTCGTCTGGATGGACATGCGAGCGCGCCATTCACGGACCGTGCCCGCAGCGCGCCCGCGGAGATCCGCGCCGCCCGACGCGCCCGCCCCGGCGCAGCTCGCCATCCTGGCAGGCTCCGTCAGCGCCGGTAGACATCGTGTCGCGCCGCCGCGGATCTCCCCATGGCCCGCTCGGCGCCTCCGGGTCGAGCCGCGAAGAAGCGTTGTTCCTCTCCAGCGCGGATCGCCGGGACGAGGGACGCCGCGCCGGCGCCGCCACGCTTAGGATCACGTCCAGACTGTGCGAAGATGCCCGCAGCGGCGCCAGGTGTCGTCCTGGAACGACCGCGTTCGAGGAGCGGAGCATTGAAGGAGCCCGATGATCTGTCCGGTCTGTCGATGTTCGTTCGCATCGTCGAGGAAGGCTCGCTCAGCGCGGCCGGCCGGGCGCTCGGCCTGCCCAAGGCGACCATCAGCCGCAACCTCGCGCTGCTGGAGAAGCGGCTGGGCGCGCCGCTGCTCATCCGCTCCACGCGCGCGCTCAGCCTGACGGATACGGGCCGGCGCTTCTTCGACAGGGTCCTGCCCATCGTCCGAGACGCGCAGCAGGCGACCGCGGAGGTCAAGAGCGACCACGCGGCGCCCTCGGGGCTGCTGCGCATCACCGCGCCCGTCGCCTATGGGCAGGCGGCGATCGCGCCCCGCCTGCTCTCGTTCATGCAGCGTTATCCGTCGATTCGCATCGACCTGCACCTCCACGATGGGCGCGTCAACCTGGTCAGCGACGGCTACGACCTGGCCATCCGCATGGGGACGATCAAGGACAGCGAGCTGATCAGCCACAAGCTGGCCGCCGTCACGATGGTCATCGTCGCCTCGCCGAGCTGGCTGGAGCAGCACGACACGCCCAGGAGACCCGCCGACCTCGTACGGCACGCCGCCATCGTCACGCGGCCCGAGCTCAGCCAGTGGAAGGTCGGCGGGGAGACGGTGCGCGTGCCCTGGCGCATGAGCACCGGGAACATGATCGTCACGCGAGACGCCGCGAGGGCCGGGCTGGGCATCGCCTTCGTGCCCGAGTTCCTCGTCCTGGGTGACATGGAACGAGGATCGCTGGTGCGCCTGCTCCCCGACCTCGAGCTGCCGGTGATGCAAGCGACCGCCCTGTATACCCGGGCCGCCAGCCAGTCGGTGGCGCTGCGCACCCTGCTGGACGACCTCCTGGCTAGCCGACCCATCGAGGCCGACGCCGCGCCCTGCCCTCCCTGAGCCGGCCGTCGAGCAGCGCGCCGACCAGGGTGAGCGCCGCGAGGAGGACGGCCGCCCCCGCCCACAGCGGGCCCGCGGCGAGGCCCGGCGCCGCGCCGAGGAGGGCGATCGCGCCGAGCAGCGCCGCCAGGAAGAGCGCCCCCGCGAGCGCGCGGATCGGCGGGGGGCGCTCGACGTCGTGAAGGACATAACCCGGGTCGGTGCGCAGCGGGCCCTCCTCGGGCGGGGCCGCCGCGGACCGCCACTCCGGCGGCCGGAGAAAGACGAGCAGCTTGCCCGGGAGGCGCGGCTCCGCCGCCGCCATGCGCGCGAGCCTGCGCCACGGGTCGAGGTTCGCGCGCAGCGCGCTGAAGCTCGCGAGCGGCTGGACCACGCCGTAGCGCGGGGGCGACGCCTCCGCGCAGAACGTGCCGAACAGCCGATCCCAGACGATGAACACGCCGCCGTGGTTCCGGTCGAGGTAGGGCGCGTCGACGCCGTGGTGCACCCGGTGGTGAGACGGCGTGTTGAGCACCCACTCCAGCGGACCGAGGCGGCCGACGAGCTGCGTGTGGATCCAGAACTGATAAAGGATGTTCAGCGTGTAGGTCGTGACGAGCACCGCCGGCGGGAAGCCGAGCAGGGCGAGCGGCCAGAAGAACGGCCAGAAGAGCGCCCGCTGGAGCCAGCTCTGACGCAGGGCCACCGAGAGATTGTAGTCCTCGCTCTGATGGTGGACCGCGTGCGCCGCCCACAGGAAGTTCACCCGATGACTCGCGCGGTGGGCCCAGTAGTAGCAGAAGTCGACCGCCACGAAGCAGGCGAGCCAGGTCGACGCAGCGGACGGCGACAGCCGGACCGCCGCGGCGCGCTCGAAGAGGAACAGATAGACGAGCAGGCCGCCGCTCACGACCGAGACGAGGACCTGCTGCCCGACCCCGCACGAGAGGTTGGCGAGCGCGTCGGAGAAGCGGTAATCGCGGCGCCCGCGGCGGCGACAGAGCCAGAGCTCGAGGCCGATGAGCGCGAAGAAGGCCGGTACTGCGAGCAGGATCAGGCTTTGCGACATGCCCCACGCCTCCGCGGAGCCGCCGCGCTGCGCGCCGGCTCACGCCCGCTCATCGTAGCCCGGATGCGCCGGGCACGCCTGACAACACGCCGCGACACGGCCGCCGGCCGACCGCGACCGGCGGCGCTCCGTTCCCTGTTGACGCTGAACCGATTAAGTGGTCTGCCACGGGCCGCGACGGCGGGAGCGACCACCCCGGGCGGAGGATTGTATGCGCGTGACACTCGGGGGAGCTCGCGAGCATCGCCGGCGACGCGACGACCACCACCACGACGGCGGCCCCACCGCTCGGCGCACCGCCGCGAACCGGCCCGGTGCGTCGAGCGATGGCGCTCAGCCACTTTTGAGAAACGAACCTCGAACCAGGTAAGGAACCCACCAATGAACAGAACCTTCTTGCTTGCTCTGGGTCTGCTCACCCTCGCCGCGTGCTCCTCGGAGGATCCGGCCAACCCGTCGCCCTCCGGCGGCACGGGCGGCTCCGACAACCTCGGCGGCGGCGGCGACACGGGCGGCGGCGGCGGGGACGCCGGCGGCGGCGCGACCGGTAGCGGCGGGGACGGAAACGGCGGGGGCGGAAACGGCGGGGGCGAGGCGATCGACTGCGCCCAGGATGCCGAAAAGTGCTACGTCCGCGTCGACGGGAGTAAGCTCACGCTCGACGGGAAACCGTACAAGTACATGGGCACGAACTTCTGGGCGGCTCCCTTCGTGAGCCTCGAGCGCCTGCGCACCGAGCTGGACATCCTCCAGGCGCACGGCGTACTGAACCTCCGGATCATGGCGCTCGCCGAGGGCGACATCCCGGAGGCCCAGCAGAACGATGAGGAGTTCGGACCGCAGCGGATCTATCCGGCGTCAAACGACGCGCCGTGCGCCGATCGGGCGCTGGTGGCCTACGCGGCCCGCCTGAAGAACGTGCTCGACGAGATGCACAGCCGCGGGATGAAGGCGGTGATGACCCTGAACGACTTCTGGCACTGGTCCGGCGGGATGCCCCAGTACATGAAGTGGGCGCACGACCAGCCGGAGACCACCTGCGGAGAGGACTTCAGCGACTACCAGGTCGGCCTGACCCACCCCGAGACGGGCGCGGAGCTGCTCGCGGCAGACCACCACGTGCCGTTCGCGGACTCGATCCGGTTCCAGGAGGGCACCGGCGAGGACTGCCAGGCCGTGGCGATCGACGCGTGGGCGATCCCGCACTCGGGCGTCCTCGATCCGAGCACGAACCCGTGGCCCGACCAGATGGACCTCTCGAGCCTGTTCTTTTGCAACAAGAAGGCCCAGGAGTTCTACTTCAGCCGGGCCAAGGTCCTGATCCAGGAGCTCAAGGACCATCCGGGCATCATGGCGTGGCAGCTCGGCAACGAGCCGCGCTCCTTCAAGGGCTGGGGCGCGCTCTTCAAGCTCTGGGTCGAGCGGAACGCGAAGTTCATCAAGGACATCGACCCGAACCACCTCGTCTCCATCGGGTCGGAGGGCGACCTGTCCTACAACTGGGGCGACTACGCCAACAGCGATTTCAGGGATTTCCACGACGTCGCCGGCATCGACTACCTCACCTTCCACGTCTGGCCCGAGAACTGGGAGTGGTACGACCCGTCGCTGCCGATCGACAGCAACGAGGCGAGGTCGCTGAACGCGGCCATCACCAAGAGCAACGAGTACATCGATCTGCAGATCGAGCACGCGAAGGCGCTGAACAAGCCGATCGTCGTCGAGGAGTTCGGGCTCGCGCGGGACGACAAGTCCGAGGCGGTCGAGTCGTCCGTCGCCAAGCGGAACGAGTACTACGCCACGCTCTTCGACGCCGTCGTCGCCAACGAGGAGCTCGCCGGCGTCAACTTCTGGGCCTGGGCCGGGACGGGGAGGCCGACGGACGACGGCAACGACTACTGGCACCTCGGGGAGGATTACATCGGCGATCCGCCCCACGAGCTCCAGGGCTGGTACTCGGTGTACGACGGCGACACCGAGACGCTGAACACCATCATGAGCTACGCCGACCAGATCAACACCATCGAATAACCACGTCGGGCCCCATCACAGCCCCACATCCCTTCATCTCACGCGGAGGTCACCTTGATTCGTCGTTCTGCCTTTCTCATGGCGCTGCTCTCGCTCGCGTTCTCGGCCGGCTGCTCGAAGCCGGAGACGAGCAACGAGGTGGGCGCGGGCAAGACAGAGGAAAAAGCCGCGAAGGGCGCGGACACCAAGGGTACAGACAAGAAGAAGATCACGATCGGCTTCTCGATGGATACCCTCAAGGAGGAGCGGTGGCAGCGCGACCGTGACCTGTTCAAGGCGAAGGCCGAGTCGCTCGGGGCCCAGGTGCTCGTGCAGTCCGCGAACAGCGACGACGCCCTCCAGAACTCGCAGGCCGAGAACCTGCTCACGCAGGGCGTCGACGTCCTCGTCGTCGTGCCCCACAACGCCAAGACGACGGCCACCATCGTCGAGTCGGCGCACAAGCAGGGCGTGCCCGTCATGGCGTACGACCGGCTCATCCTCGACTCCGACCTCGACCTCTACGTGTCCTTCGACAACGTCCGCGTGGGCGAGCTCCAGGCCGAGCACCTCGTCAAGGCGCACCCGAAGGGGAACTTCGTGCTCATCGGCGGATCTCCGACCGACAACAACGCGAAGCTCTTCCGCGACGGGCAGATGAACATCCTGAAGCCGCTCATCGACAAGGGCGACATCAAGATCGTGGCGGACCAGTGGGCCAAGGACTGGCAGCCGGTCGAGGGGCTCAAGATCACCGAGAACGCCCTCACGAAGAACAACAACAACGTCACGGCGGTCGTGGCCTCGAACGACGGGCTCGCGGGCGCGGCCGTCCAGGCGCTCGGGGAGCAGAAGCTCGCCGGCAAGGTCGTCGTCTCGGGGCAGGACGCCGAGCTCGCCGCGTGCCAGCGCATCGCGGCCGGCACCCAGAGCATGACGGTCTACAAGCCGCTCAAGCTGCTCGCGGAGAAGGCCGCCGAGCTCGCCATCAAGATGGCGAAGAAGGAGCAGCTCGGCGAGAAGACGCAGACGGTCAACAACGGGAAGAAGGACGTGCCGAGCGTCCTCATCGCGCCGATCGCCGTGGACAAGGACAACCTCGCCTCCACGGTGATCGCCGACGGGTTCCACAAGGTCGAGGAGGTCTACAAGGACGTCCCGAAGGACCAGTGGCCCGCGGCCAAGTAGCGCCTGCCCGGGACGCGCTCACCGCCTGGCTCGCCGTCAGACGGCCCATCGCTGACATCTGACGGCGAGCGCCTCCTCTCCTCCTCTGCCATCCACCGTCGGCCGCTTTCCGTCCCCGCCCTGCGGGCGCGGGCGCGCGCTCTCCGCCTCGGATCCGGCGCTTCCCGAGTGGCTCGGGCCCGCGCGCTGGTCATGATGCTGCGCGCTCGCGGCGCGCAGCGCGAGGCAAGGAGATGCGATGTCCTCGATGAAGCAACGACAGCTCGGGCGGCGCGGTCCGGCCGCGACGGGCTCCCGGTGCTGCAGCGCGGCGGCGTCACGAGGGCGGCAATGACGGCGTGCCCCGCCGTCCCGGGCTCGGCCGGGACGCTCCCCGGCGCCGCGATCCCCAGGTACACGCGCCCGCTGATCATCCCGCCCGTCATGCCGGCGGCGCCGGGGCTCGACGCGGACGGCGCCTGCCTCGATCGCTACGAGATCGCCGTCAGGCAGCTCGAGCAGCACGTCCTGCCGAGCGAGCTGGGCCTGCCGCCGACGACAGTGTGGGGCTACGGTTCCGTTCATCACCCGGAGACGTTCGCCTATCCCTCGTTCACCATCGAGGCGCGGTGGCGAAGGCCGGTGCGCGTGACGTGGATCAACGATCTGAAGGACCCCGCGACGGGTCGCTTCCTCCCTCACCTGCTCCCGGTCGACCCGACCCTCCACTGGGCCAACCCGCCCGGCGGGGCGCAAGGCCGCGACGGTCGGCCCACGCTCGCAGGCGACTGCCCGCCGGGACCGTACCGGGGCCCGGTGCCGTTCGTCACGCACCTCCACGGAACCGAAGGGGTGCAGCCGGAGAGCGACGGTTATCCGGAAGCCTGGTACCTCCCGGCGGCGACCGACATCCCCGAGGGATACGCGGAGACCGGGACGTTCTACGACCACTACAAGCGCACGTCGCAGCTCGGGCACCTGTGGGCGCCGGGCGCGGCCGTGTTCGAGTACGCGAACGACCAGCGGCCAACGACGCTCTGGTACCACGACCACACGCTCGGTATCACCCGGCTCAACGTCTACGCGGGACCGGCCGGCTTCTACCTGCTGCGCGGCGGACCGGACGACCTCCCGCACGACGTGCTCCCCGGACCAGCCCCGCGGCCGGGGGACGGTCCGGGAGCCAGGGTGTACGAGATCCCGCTCGTCATCCAGGACCGCTCCTTCCACCACGACGGCTCGCTCTTCTATCCGGGCACGCGCGGGCTCTCCCCGCCGCGCGACGCCCTCTACGTCCCGAGGGGCGATATCTCGCCGATCTGGGTCCCGGAGTTCTTCGGCGACGTCATCGTCGTCAACGGCCGGACGTGGCCTTACCTCGAGGTCGAGCAGCGACGTTATCGCTTCCGCATCCTGAACGGCAGCGGCTCTCGCTTCCTGATCCTGAAGCTCGGGAACGATCTGCCGTTCTGGCAGATAGGCGCGGACGGAGGGTTCCTCCCCGCCCCCGTGGAGCGCGCGACGCTCCTGCTCGCTCCCGCCGAGCGCGCGGACGTGATCGTCGACTTCAGCCGGGTCCGCGCCGGCACCGAGATCGTCCTCCTCAACCTCGGTCCGGACGCGCCCTTCACCGGCAACACGGCGGCCCCGGCCGACCCGGCGACGACAGGGCAGGTGATGCAGCTCCGCGTCGTGCCGGCGACGAGCATGGACACGAGCACGCCCCCTCACCGGCTCACCCTGCCGCCGCTGCCCTCCCTCGGGGACGAGCAGGTCGTGCGGCGGCTGTCCCTGAACGACGTGAGCTCCGGGGTGGAGCCGGACGCCGGCATCCTGAGGACAGCGCTGCTCGGGACGGTCGGGGCTCCTGCGGGCTCCAGCGCGCCAAGGCCGCTCTGCTGGGACGATCCCATCACGGAGAACCCGGCCGTCGGATCGACCGAGGTCTGGGAGATCTACAATTTCACCGTGGACGCGCACCCGATCCACGTCCACGAGGTCCATTTCCGGATCGTCGATCGACAGCCGTTCGACGGGCCGCCGCGCCCGCCGGACGCAGGTGAGGAGGGCTTCAAGGAGACCGTGATCGCGCTGCCCTCCGAGATCACGCGCATCAAGATGAGATTCGAGAGGCCGGGCCGGTTCGTGTGGCACTGCCACATCCTCGAGCACGAGGACAACGAGATGATGCGGCCTTACCACATCGGCCCGATCCCGGACGACAGCCCGAGACGTTAGCCGCGCCGCGCGCGACGACGACCCGCGCCCGGCGCATCGTCCGAGGCGACCGCGGTCGCGCGGCCGGACCGCCGATCCCGCCGGGGACCTTCCGGCCCCGGACCATCGTTCATGATCATGGAGCCTCCCGGATCCGGAGCTTCCTGGATTGCCCGGTTCTCTGCGCCCGTCATCATATCCCGCGCTCGCAGCGCCGGGCTGTGGGGCAAGGAGATGCGATGTCCGCCATGGAACGACGATGGCTCCTGAAGCATGGTTTGGCCGCGACGGGCGGGATGCTGGTGCTCCGGCGCGGCGGTCTGGCGAGGGCGTTCTCCGATACGTGCCGACCGCTCGACGACTCCGGACCTACCCTCCCCGGCGCCCGCGTCGCCGAGCACCGGTACACCCTCCCGCTGCTCATACCGCCTGTCATGCCGAGGGCCGACAGGCACGATGAGCGCGGCTCGCGCGTCGATTACTACGAGATCGCCGTCCGGCAGTTCGAACAGCACGTCCTGCCGCCCGGGCTCCACAGGCGCCCGACCACGGTGTGGGGATACGGCTCGATCCATCATCCCGAGACGTTCAGCTACCCGGCGTTCACCATCGAGGCGACGTGGCGGAGGCCGGTGCGCGTGAAGTGGATCAACGATCTCAAGCACCGGGTGACAGGCCGCTTCCTGCCGCACCTGCTCACGGTCGACCCGACCCTCCACTGGGCCAACCCGCACGGCGGGGAGGAAGGCCGCGACATGCGGCCCGCGTTCGCGGGCGAGTGCCCGCCGGACCCGTACGGTGGCCCCGTGCCCATCGTCACGCACCTGCACGGCGCCGTCGGGGTCCGGCAGGAGAGCGACGGTTATCCGGAGGCCTGGTTTCTCCCCGCGGCGAGGGGCATCCCGCGCGACTACGCGAAGGCCGGGACGTTCTACGACTACTACAAGCGCACGTCGCCGCTCGGGGACCTGTGGGAGCCCGGGTCGGCCGTGTTCGAGTACCCGAACGACCAGCGGGCGACGACGCTCTGGTACCACGATCACACGCTCGGCATGACCCGCCTCAACGTCTACGCGGGGCCGGCCGGCTTCTACCTGCTGCGCGGCGGCCCGGACGATCTTCCGCGCGGCACGCTCCCCGGACCGGCCCCGGCGCCCGGCGACTGCGCTGACGCGAGGGTGTACGAGATCCCGCTCGTGATCCAGGACCGCTCCTTCAACCACGACGGGTCGCTCTTTTACCCGAAGAGCCGCGGGCTCCCGGCCGAGGACACCGGTCTGTACATCCCGCGCGGCGATATCTCGCCGTACTGGGTCCCGGAGTTCTTCGGCGACGTCATCGTCGTCAACGGCCGGGCGTGGCCCTACCTCGAGGTCGAGCAGCGACGTTATCGCTTCCGCATCCTGAACGGCAGCGGCTCGCGGTTCCTGATCCTGCAGATGGAGAACGGTCTCCGGTTCTGGCAGATAGGCTCGGACGGAGGCTTCCTGCCCCGCCCCGTCGAGCGCGACATGCTCCTGCTCGCTCCGGCCGAGCGCGCGGACGTGATCGTCGACTTCAGCCGTGTCCGCGCCGGCACCGAGTTCGTCCTCCGCAACCTCGGCCCGGACGCGCCCTTCCCCGGCGACCTGGTGCCCGCCGACCCGGCGACGACTGGGCAGGTGATGCAGTTCCGCGTCGTGAAGGCGACGAGCCGGGACACGAGCACGCCCCCTCACCGGCTCAGGCTGCCGTCGTTCGAGCCGCTCGGAGAGGCGCGCGCCGTGCAGCGGCTGTCGCTGAACGAGGAGAGCTCGGCGGTCGACCCCGACGTGGGCCCGAGAGCAGCCCTGCTGGGCACGTTCTCCGGCGTGCCCACGCCGCGGCACTGGGATGAGCCCGTCTCGGAGAACCCGGCCACGGGATCGACCGAGATCTGGGAGCTCCACAACTTCACCATGGATGCGCACCCGATCCACGTCCACGCGGTCCAGTTCCAGGTGGTCAATCGCGAGTCGGCCGACGGCAGCGTGCGCGGTCCGGACGACGGGGAGGAGGGCTTCAAGGACACCGTGATCGCGTATCCCGACGAGATCACGCGGGTCAAGCTGAGGTTCGACAGAGCCGGCCGGTTCGTGTGGCACTGCCACATCCTGGAACACGAGGACAACGAGATGATGCGGCCTTATCAGATCGGGCTCACGCCCGCCGACATCCCGAGGCGCTGAGCCCGCCTCGCGCGGGGACGCACGCCTCGCGCGGGGACGCACGTCCTGCGGCGCGCCCGGCCCAGCCCGACGCCCTGGCTCGCGCTCATCCGGCCGCCGCCAGCCCCCACCGCCAGCCCCTGTCGCGGCAGGGCCAGGCTCATCAGCGCCCGGCCTGCTTCTTGCCGTTCCCGCGGATCACATGGCCACGTCAGAACGTCACCACGCTCTCTTTGAAGAGACCATGGGCGCTCCACCCGTATCGTCCCTCTCACCCGAGCTGGATCCGCTCGGCTCGGTCCGTCAGCTCATCGAAGCGGTGTTGCCCGATGCGCGGGTGGTCGACGTCACCCCCATGGGGCCGGACGGGGGCTCGAGCCGCGATGGGACCGAGAAGGCCGCCGGGTACGGCGCCCCGCGGCGGATCACGGTGGAGCGGCGCGACGGCTCGATGCAGCGGCTCGTCCTGCACACCGTGACCGCGGACGCGTTCGGACACGACAGGCGATCGGATCGCGCGGCGGAGGTGCTGCTCGCGTTCGACACGTTCGGCTCGATCCCGGCGCACGTCCAGGTGGTGGACATCGGCACGCTGACCCACGATCGCCGGTTCCTGTCGCTCGTCGACGCGGGCGAGTTCTACCTGCTCACGACGTACGCGGAGGGGCGGATCTACGCCGAGGATCTGCGCCGGATCGCGGCGGAGGGCCGCGCGACGCCGCGGGATCTCGCGCGCTGCGAGGCGCTCGCCAGGTACCTCGTCGCGCTCCACGCGGCGCCCGGCGCGCAGCCGGGCAGCTACCGCCGCGCGGTGCGCGATCTCGTGGGCCACGGAGAGGGCATCTTCGGGATCATCGACGGCTACCCGGCCGACGCGCCCGGCGCGCCGCCGGAGCGGCTCCAGGCCATCGAGCGGCGCTGCGTGGCGTGGCGATGGAAGCTGCGCGGCCGCGATCGGCGGCTCGCGCGCACGCACGGGGATTTCCACCCGTTCAACGTCGTGTTCAACGAGAAGTCGCAGCTCACGCTGCTCGACACGAGCCGCGGATCCCAGGGCGATCCCGCGGATGACGTCGCGTGCCTCGCCGTCAACTACGTCTTCTTCGCGCTGGACGCGCCCGGCGCGTGGCAGGGCGCCTTCCGCGCGCTGTGGCAGCGGTTCTGGCGGGTGTACCTCGACGAGAGCGGGGACGCGGACGTGCTCGAGGTGGCGGCGCCGTTCCTGGCGTGGCGCGCGCTCGTGCTGGCCAACCCGGCCTGGTACCCCGCGGTCACGCCGCGCGCGAGGGACGCCCTGCTCGGCTTCGCGGAGCGCGCCCTCGACGCCGAGCGCTTCGATCCGGACGACGCCGATCGGGTGTTCGCGTGAGCGGCGGGGTCGTCTGGATCACGGGGCTGCCCGCGTCGGGCAAATCGACGCTCGCCGCGCGGGTGCACCGCGCGCTGCTCGCCGAGGGCCTGGCGAGCTGCCTGCTCGACGGCGACGAGGTGCGCGACGCGCTCGTGCCGCGGCCGGGCTACGATCCGCGCGGCCGCGACGACTTCTACGAGACCCTCGCGCGCCTGTCGGCGCTGATCGCGCGCCAGGGGCTCATCGCGATCGTCGCGGCGACGGCGCACCGCCGCGCCTACCGGGAGCGCGCCCGCGCGCTCGCGCCGCGGCTGCTCGAGGTGTACATGGAGGTCTCCCCCCAGGTCTGCCAGGCGCGCGATCCGAAGGGGCTCTACCGGTCGGCGGGCGCCGGTGAGATCGGCGAGCTCCCCGGCGCGGGCCTCGACTACGAGCCGCCGCGCTCGCCGGAGCTCGTCGCGCGCGGCGGCGAGGACGACGCGGCGCTCGGGGCGATCGTGGAGCGCGCGAGATCCTGGTCCCCCGCCGCGAAAGTGTGCTCGTGGTAGGCTCCGACGCCGTGCCCGCGGTGGAGACGCTGTTCGACGAGATCAAGCGCTACGTTCGCTTCACCGAGGAGGACGCGGGCCGGCTCGCCGCGTTCCGCGCGCACGCGGAGCCCCACTTCCGCCGCATCGCCGACGAGTTCTACGACCGCATCCGCGAGCACGAGGGCGCCCACGAGGTCTTCACCGGAGAAGAGCAGGTGGAGCGGCTCAAGCGATCGCTCGTCCGCTGGATGACGCGCATCTGCACCGGGCCCTACGACGACGCGTATTTCGACGAGACCGCGAAGATCGGGCGGGTGCACGTCCGGGCCGGCCTGCCCCAGCACTACATGTTCACGGCGATGAACCTCATCCGGCTCGCGTTCGAGGAGATCGCCTGGAGCGCCCTCGGCGGCGAGATGATCCCGGTCCGGGCGGCGGTGAGCAAGGTGCTCGACCTCGAGCTCGCGATCATGCTGGAGACGTACCGGGACGACTTCCTCGCGCGCGCGCAGCGCGCCGAGCGGCTGGACCGGGAGGAGGTCGGCCGCACGCTCGCGCGCACGGAGCACCGGTACAAGAGCGCCGTCGAGCTCGCCCGCGTCCTCGTGGTGGGCCTCGACGCGCACGCGGTCGTGCGGCTGTTCAACCGGGAGGCCGAGCGGATGACGGGGCTCGGGCGCGAGGAGATCCTCGGGATGCCGTTCGTCGAGACGCTCCTGCCCGAGGAGCTGCACGCCGATCACGGCGCGCTCGTGAAGGAGATCGCGGCGGGCCGCCGCGCCGACGCCGATCTCCTGGAGAGCAGCCTGCGCACGCGCGCCGGCAAGATCCGCGACGTGCGGTGGCAGCTCGCCTACGCGCCCTCCGCGGCGGACGACGAGGTGGTGCTGTTCGCGATCGGGCAGGACACGACCGACGAGAACGCGCTCGCCGCGCGGGTGCGCCAGAGCGAGAAGCTCGCCGCGGTGGGCACGCTCGCGGCCGGCCTCGCGCACGAGATCCGCAACCCCCTGAACGGCGCGCAGCTCCACGTGACCTTCCTCGAGCGGGGGCTCGCGCGCGCCGGCATGAAGGACCCGGACACGGTGGAGGCGATCAAGGTCGTCCGCGACGAGATCCGCCGGCTGTCGGTGCTGGTGAGCGAGTTCCTGGACTTCGCGCGGCCGAAGCCGCTGGTCTTGACGCCGACGTCGGTCGCCTCGCTCTGCGAGCGGGCGGTCCGCCTCGCCCTCGCGTGCGACGGCGCCAGCGCGCAGGCCGAGGTGAAGGTCGATCTGCCGTCGACCGATATCGTGCTCGAGCTCGATCCCGCCAAGATCGAGCAGGTCCTCCTGAACCTCCTCCGCAACGCGATCGAGGCGGTGGCGCCGTCCAGGGACGGGACGGTCGTGCTCCGCGCGCGGCGCCAGCCGCGCCAGGCCGTCATCGAGGTGGAGGACGACGGCGCCGGCGTCCCGAACCCGGACGCGCCGATCTTCGATCCGTTCTACTCGACCAAGCCGAACGGCACCGGGCTGGGGCTGGCGATCGCGCACCGCATCATCACCGATCACGAGGGGAGCATCGAGTTCCAGAGCCGCCCGGGGAAGACGCTGTTCCGCGTCACGCTCCCGATCCGGCTCTCCGGCTGACATTCCGCGCTCCTCGCGGCGCGCCGGGGCGGTCCTCGCCCGGCGCTGGCACGCAACTTGGAGGATCGCCCGGCGTGGAATCGCACAGCATCGAACAGCCGCTGATTCTGCTCGTCGACGACGACGTCCGCACGGTCCGTCTGCTCGCGCGCCTGCTCGAGGACGACGGCTTCCGGGTGGAGCTCGCCACCGACGGCGCCCTCGCGATGGCGCGGCTCGCCCGGACCCCGCTCCCCGACATCCTGGTGACGGACTTCCGGATGCCCCACGCCGACGGGGTCGCGGTCGCGCGCTTCGCGCGGTCGCTGAGGCCCGATCTCCCGCTCTTCGTGCTCACCGGGTATCCCGAGCTCGTGGCGCGGCTCGGGCGGGGGTTCGCGCCCGCGGCGATGGTGCACACCAAGCCGGTCGACTACGGCGCCCTCAGCGCCGAGCTCCGCTGCAGCGTGGAGGAGGTGTTCTCCGGCGCGGCGCGCGCACAGCCGCATCTCTCCTCCTCGTCCCCTCCCCTCGCCTGAGCCGGCCGCGGGCGCGCCGGGCCCTGGCGAACCGCTTGCGCCGGCGCGCAACCGCTGCGAGGCGCCGCCCCCTCGGGCCCCGCCCGACCCGCCGCCGCGCAGGCGACCCCCTCCGTGATTCCCGCGTTGCATCCCGGCCCTGGCCGCGGGCGCGATCGCCGCGCGCGCGGCGCAGGGCGGAGCAGCCGGATTGCCTGGCGTGGCGCGGGTCGTGCACTGGATGAGGGCATGTCCCTCAGCCGCTTCGAACATGGCGCCGTGAGCGCCGAGCTCACCGAGACCGCCACCGCCGTCGCGCGCCGGATGCGCGAGTTCCGCGTCGGGTGCGTCGTCGTCACGCAGGGCGCGCGCGCCATTGGCATCCTCACCGATCGCGATCTCGTGCTGCGGGTGATGGCCGACGCGCGCGAGCCCGAGACGACGCTGGTGTCCGAGATCGTGACGTACGATCCGACGACGCTCCAGCAGACCGACAGCATCGAGACGGCGCTGCGCCTGATGCGCGAGCGCGGCGTCCGGCGGCTGCCGATCGTCCGTTACGACGGCAAGGTGACCGGCATCGTCACCGCGGACGATCTCACTGTCCTGCTCGCCGAGGAGCTGGCCGACCTGGGCGCCGGCATCCACCACAACGTCGAGAGCACCGAGAGCCGCTGACGGCGCGCCGTCGTCCCCGAAAGCCTACGAGACGCGCGAGACGCGCGCGCCGCGCGACGGAGCGAGGATCTTGCGTCGCCCCCGGGGCGGTGCTTGCCTGTCGCCCTGACGCGCTGCGGTCAAAGGAGGGTCGCGACGCCAGAAAGGCGCGGTATCCTCCGGCGGTCTTCGGAAGGGACGACATGAACGCCGAGAAGAGACAGAGCTCGAGGGTGCTCGTCGTGGACGACGAGGCGAGCGCGCGCTCGGGGCTGGAGAAGCTCTTGCGACAGGAGGGCTATGCCGTCGACGCGGCGGCCGACGGCGCCGAGGCGCTCGAGGTCGCGGCGGAGCGGCCGCCGGACGTCGTCGTCACCGACCTGAAGATGCCGAAGATGGACGGGATGGCGCTGCTCGGGAGGCTGCGCGAGCAGGATCCGTCGCTGCCGGTGATCGTCGTGACGGCGTTCGGGGACGTGACCTCGGCGGTGCAGGCGATGCGGGCGGGGGCCGAGGACTACCTGACGAAGCCTGTCGATTTCGACGCGCTGCTGCTCTCGATCGAGCGGGCGCTGGAGCGGAGCGCGCTCCGGGTCGAGGCGGAGAACCTGCGCCGGCAGCTCCGGGAGCGCGAGGGTGAGGGCGTGGAGGGGCTCATCGGGGCGAGCCCGGCGATGCAGAAGGTCTACCGGATGGCCCGGCAGGTGGCGGGCGCGCGGGCGACGGTGCTCATCACCGGCGAGAGCGGCACCGGCAAGGGCGAGCTCGCGCGCGCGATCCACGCGAAGGGGCCGCGCGCGAAGGCGCCGTTCGTGACGCTGCACTGCGCGGCGCTCGCGGAGTCGCTCCTGGAGAGCGAGCTGTTCGGCCACGAGCGCGGGGCGTTCACCGGCGCGGACAGGCGGCGCGTCGGGCGGTTCGAGCAGGCGCACGGGGGGACGCTGTTCCTCGACGAGGTCGGCGAGATCGCGCCCGCGACGCAGGTGAAGCTGCTCCGGGTGCTCCAGGAGAGGGCGTTCGAGCGCGTCGGCGGGAACGAGACCGTGTCGGTCGACGTGCGGCTCATCGCGGCGACGAACCGCGATCTGGCGGCGGCGGTGCAGGAGGGGCAGTTCCGGGAGGACCTCTACTACCGGCTCAACGTGGTCCACATCGACATGCCGCCGCTGCGCGTGCGGGACACGGACGTGCTGCTCCTGGCGAACCATTTCCTGCGGCGGTTCGCCGCCGAAAACCATCGTAAGATCGAGGGGTTCACCGATCAGGCGCGGGCGAAGCTGGTGGCGCACCGGTGGCCGGGGAACGTGCGCGAGCTCGAGAACGCGATCGAGCGGGCCGTCGTGCTGTGCGACGACACGCGGATCGACGCGGACCACCTCCCGATCGACGCGGCGCCGGTCGCCAAGGGGGCGCTGCGGATCCCGGGCGCGACCATGGCGGAGATCGAGCGGTACGCGATCCTGTCGACGCTCGAGGCGACGAACGGGTCGACGACGCGCGCGGCGGAGCTCCTCGACATCAGCATACGGACCATCCAGTACCGGCTGCACGAATACGGGATGTCGGCGAAGTCGAAGAAGGCGCCTACCGCGGACTGAGGTGCTCGCCGAGCGGCCCGGCCCCCATGGCGCTCGTCAGCTGACGAATTCCTCGTTTGGCAGCCCTTTTCAGGGGAGAAATTGAACAGGGAGGCGGAGAGGCAGAGAGACAGAGGGACAGAGAGAATTTTGAAGTTCTTCCTCCCCGCCTCCCCGCCTCCCTGCGAATTCTCCCAAGAATCCGAGGGAATTCCTCTGGCTCGTCAGACCACGTCGTGCATCCAGCCGTGCGTGTCGGGGGCGAGGCCGTGCTGGATGTTGAGCAGCGCCTCGCGGAAGCGCGCGGCCACGGGGCCGGTCTCGTTGTTGTGAATGGCGAAGGTGCCCTCCCGGGACTTCACCGCGCCGATGGGCGTGATCACCGCGGCCGTGCCGCACGCGAAGGCCTCGGTCATGCGGCCCTCGCGCACCGCAGCGCGCCACTCGTCGAAGGTGACCTTGCGCTCCTCCGCGGCATAGCCGAAATCACGGGCGAGCTGGATGATGCTGTCACGGGTGATGCCAGGGAGGAGCGTGCCTGTCAGCTCGGGCGTCACCACCACCGTGCGGCCACCCTCCTGGTAGACGAAGAAGATGTTCATTCCGCCCATCTCCTCGACATACCGGCGATGGACGGCGTCGAGCCAGACCACCTGCGCGCAGCCCTCCGCCGCGGCGTTCATCTGCGCGAGCAGGCTCGCCGCGTAGTTGCCGGCGAACTTGGCCGCGCCCGTGCCGCCAGGCGCCGCCCTGACGAAATCCTCGGAGATCCAGACCGTCACCGGCTTCACGCCCTGGGGGAAATACGCGCCCGCAGGGGACGCGATCACCAGGAAATCGTAGTCGCGTGACGACCGCACGCCGAGCGCCACCTCGGTCGCGAACATCAGCGGTCGGATATACAGGCTCTCACCCACCGCCGCGGGCACCCACGCGCGATCCTGGCGGATCAGGGCGTCGACACAGCCCACGAAGAGCCCGACCGGCATCTCGGGCATCGCCAGCCGGCGGGCAGAGCTGTTGAAGCGGTGCGCGTTCGCCTCCGGCCGGAACGTCTTGATGCGCCCGTCCGGCTGGCGGTAGGCCTTGAACCCCTCGAAGATTGCCTGACCGTAGTGCAGCACCATCGCCGCCGGATCCAGCGTGATCGGCGCGTACGGCTTGAGCTGGCCCCTGAGCCAGCCGCCCCTGTCCGCGGAGTACGAGATCGCCACCATGTGCTCGGTGAACACGCGCCCGAAGCCAGGGCTCTGCATGCGCTGCGCGCGCTCCGCGTCGCCGAGAGGATGCTGCGTGGGGAGGATCTCCAGATCGACCTTCGTGGCGGGCGCGCTATCGGTGCTCATCGTGCTCGACTTCCGCGACGGACAGCGGCCTACCGGCGCAGGGGGCGCCGACGCTGCGCTCGTCGTGCGGCATTTTTCAGAAGAATCCTGGCGGGATGCAAGCACTTTCTCGCAGAAGAGGCGCGCCGGCGCGGGGGCAGTTCCACCCGGAACGCGTTCGCGAAAATTGTGCAATCTGCGGGCGTCGACTGGGCGCGCCGACCGCGCGCTCCGACCGATCGAAGCGATTGCGGACGATGGCTCCGCACGAGCTCGCCTCGCCGGCGGCTCACCGCACGAGGGCGAGCGGTCGTCACCCCCTCAGATAAGGGTTTCTGTCGCGCTCCTCACCGATCGTCGTGGAAGGGCCGTGTCCGGTAACGACCCGGGTCGACGGGTCGAGCGTGAGCAGCTTGCCCCGGATCGAGGAGAAGATCGCCTGCGAGTCGCCTCCCCACAGGTCGGTCCTGCCGATGCCGCGCCGGAACAGGGTGTCCCCCGTGAACGCCACCGCGCCCGCCTGCGCCTCGACCAGGAACGACACGCTGCCGGGCGTGTGCCCCGGCGTGTGGAGCACGTGGAGATCGAGCCCGCCCGCCTTCACCACCGCGCCGTCGTTCAGGTCGCCGTCGATCTCGCACCGCTCCGGCGTCGCGATGCCGAGGAACGCCGCCTGCTCCGGGAGCATGTCGTACAGGAAGCGATCGGCCTCGTGGATGCGCGCGGCGGCGCCCGACCAGCGCTGGAGCGGCGCCGTGGCGCCGACGTGATCGATATGGGTGTGCGTGTGGACGATGGCCGCGACCTTCGCCCCGGCCCGCTCGAGGCGGGCGCGGATCGCGTCGAAGTCGCCCCCGGGATCGATGACCACCGCGCCCTTGCTGGCAGGGTCGACGAGGATCGAGCAGTTGCACCCCAGCGGACCGACCGGAAACGTCTCGAGCAGCACGGGGCGAGCTTGTAGCACGCCCCGGCCCGGGGCCGCATTCGGCGGGCGCGCCTATTTCGGGGCGCTCTCGATGGTGCCGTTCGAGCCGAGCCCGTTCGTCCAGTAGACGCGCTCCGCGTCGAGCGCGATGCCGTAAGGCGACGCCTCGCGCGCGACGAACGCCCCGATGATGCCGTTCGGCCATATCTTGATGATGTTCACCGACTCGGGGTCGGTGACGTAAACGCCGGTCCTGTCGGCGGCGATGCCCCGCGGGTTCGGCAGCCCGGTCAGGAGCGCCGTGACCTCCCCCTGCCCGCCGACCTTGGGCGCGCGCATCACGGTGCCCGTCCTGCTGGTCGTCCAGTAGACGTGGCTCCCGTCGAGGGCGATCTCGCGCACCTCGCCCTGGAGGGTCGCGATCGTGGTGAACGGCCCCTCGCCCGTGGAGTCCTTGCGCGCGGCCATGACGCGGCCGTCGAGGTGCTCCTCGTCCTGGGGGAGGACGGTCCAGTAAACATGGGTGTCGTCGACGACGACCCCGTGGGGCACCCCCCCGCCGCTCCAGATCTTGACGAACGGGCCGTTGCCGTTCCCGTCCTTTCGAGCGCGGACCACGTCGCCGTCGCCCTCGCGGTTGGTCCAGTAGACGAACTCGTCGTCGAGCGCGATGCCGAAAGGCGCGGTCTGCGCCGCGGCGAGGGCGGCCGGCGCCTCGTCGCCCCCGCGCCGCCACCGCATCACCGCGCCGGTGTACGGGTCGCGCCGCCCCTGGCTGACCCAGAAGACGTACGTGTCGTCGGCCTTGATGCCCGCCGGGTCGACCTCATCGGACGCGATGACGCTCACCTCGTCGGTCTCGTGCGACCACTGCATGACCATGCCTTCATCGCCGTTGGTCCAGAACAGGTCGCCGCCGGCAACGGCGATGTACACCGGATCCCGCTGGCCCGTGGCGTGGGTCCTCGTGGAGACGCAGGTCCCCTCCTGGCAGCTCCCGCGGCACGCGACGGGACAGGTGCCGCAGTGCAGGGCGTCGCCCATCACGTTCACCTCG
The DNA here is from genome assembly GCF_051474675.1 of Sorangium sp. So ce406. Classification (NCBI taxonomy): domain Bacteria; kingdom Pseudomonadati; phylum Myxococcota; order Polyangiales; family Polyangiaceae; genus Sorangium; species Sorangium sp. So ce406. The sequence continues at coordinate 8,624,844 of NZ_CP150340.1, forward strand.
CAGCCGTTCTCGGCGTCCGCGTCGCAGTCGACGTAGGTGTCGCCGCAGACCGGAGGATCCACGATGACAGGACCCTCGCCTCCGGCCCCGCCCGTGCCTGCGCCCACGCCGTTCCCGCCGCCCTCGCCCGGCGCGCCCCCGCCACCGCCCTCGCCCGGCGCGCCGCCCTCGCCCCCGCCTGCCGACGTCACGCCGCCGGGCCCGGCCCCGCCGCTGGCAAAGAGGCTCGACGCATCAGGGGCGGAGCAAGCTGCCACGGCAAATCCGGAGAAGAGCGCGAGGAGAACGGTGCGACGCATTGTGCTCTGCATGGAAACCTCCACCGATACAGGCTACACGAGCCCGTCGAGAAAACGCATCTGCGAACTTGACGAGTCGCGCATGCGCCGTTCGTCCGCGCACGACAGGCGCGGATGTGGGGTGTTCCTGGCGGATCGGCGGGGCCGCTCAGCGCGCGTCCGCCGGCGCCGGATCGAGGCGACGTCGCGGGATCTGCCGAGAGGTGGTCGCGCGCGCTGGAGGCGGGCGGCGGACGACGCGCGCTCGGTGCGACGGCGCGACTCCGCATCTCGGAGGGCGCGACTCTGCACCTCGCCGGACAGCGCCTCTCCGTCACGCTGCCGCGCGCGGCGCGGCTCACCCGCGCTCCGAGAGCTCCAGCCTCTGCGCTCGCGGACGCTCGCTCGCGCTCCTCACGAGCTCGCATCCGTCCCGGGGCGCAACGGTGGCGATGGCGCTGGACCCGGAGGGGCGCTACCCTCGGGCGCCGGGTGTCTGAGCGCACGTTGTCAGCCAGGGTGGAATCGCCGCTCCGCCGCGAGGCGCGTCGCGGGCACGGCGTGGTGCTGCGCGCCCTGCGCCGCGCCGGTGCGCGAGACGCGCGAGCGCGCGCGCGCGCGTCAGAGCCCGGAGGCGTGATCGCATGAGCGGGCCCATGTTCATCGCGGGGGGCCAGGCGAGCGACGCGGCGCGGGAGCGGGCGCTGGCGCTCGTCGGGCGCACGCTCGTGCACCGGTACCGCATCGAGGAGCTCGTGGCGATGGGCGGCATCGCCGCCGTCTTCAGGGCCAAGAAGCTCGCGACCGGCGAGGACGTGGCCGTGAAGGTGCTCCACCCGGACGCCGAGGAGCTGCCGGAGCTCATCGAGCGCTTCGAGCGCGAGGCCATCGCGGGCCGTCACATCTTCCACCCGAACGTCGCGGCGGTCTACGAGATCAACCAGCTCGACGACGGCGCGTGGTTCATGGTGATGGAGTTCATCCGCGGCACCACGCTGCGCAAGCTCATCGACAAGGGGCCCGTCCCGCCCGTCCGCGCCGCGAACATCGCGCGACAGCTCGCGACCGCGCTGAACGCGGCGCACGATTTCGGGATCATCCACCGGGACGTGAAGCCGCTCAACATCATGGTGCTCGACGGGCCGGAGGAGCGGGTCCAGCTCATCGATTTCGGCCTCGCCAAGGTGCCGGTGGAGCAGTTCTCGTTCAGCACCGACGACGGCTCGCGCCGCTCGCTGACGAACGCCGGGGTGCTGCTCGGCACGGTGGCGTACATGGCGCCCGAGGCGGCGCTCGGCATGCGATCGGTCGACAGGCGCGCCGACCTCTACGCGCTCGGCGTGATCCTCTACGAGATGCTCGCGGGCAAGCACCCCTTCACGGCGGTCGAGCCGTCGGCGCTGTTCGCGCAGCACCGGTCGGCCGCGCCGCCGCCGATCGCCGAGCGCACCCCCGGCGTCGTCGTCCCGCCCGCGCTCGAGGCGGTCGTGATGCGCCTGCTCGCGAAGGATCCGGACGACCGCTTCCCCCACGCGCGCGCCGTGGTCGTGGCGCTCGACGCCGCGCTCCAGAGGATGAGCGGGCCGGACCAGCTGAGCATCGCCGCGCCCGCCAGCCTCAAGGCCGCGGCGAGCTTCCTCGAGCGGCGGACGTCGCGCGCCGTGCTCGCCGGCGCGGGCATCCTGTTCTTCACGCTGGGGAGCGTGATCGCCTGGCTGCTCGTGTCGCGGTGAGCGCGGCGCGATGAGGAGAGGGCCGCGCCGCGCCGCGGCGACCTAGTCGCAGAGGCCCACGGGCAGCCCGGCGATCGAGGAGCGGTCGACGCACTTCTTGCCGCCCGGGCACGCGTGGGCGCGATCGCCGCGCGGATCGCAGAGGTCCTTGCATGTGCCCGAGCGCTCGTCGCACACGCTGCCGGGCGCGCAGGAGAAGAGGGCGTCGCACGGCTGCCCGCCCGAGCCCGCGCCCGCGTACCAGCACGACGTCGCGCCGTTGCCCAGGAACACGCACGCGGCGCCGTTCTCGCAGTCCTGCGCGAAGAGGTCGCAGCCGTCGCCCGCGGCGCAGGAGCCCCCGGTCGGCGAGCCGCCGTCGTAGAGGCACGCGCTCCCCGGCCCGCACGCCGAGGGGCCGTCGCACGTCGCGGCGCAGCGCTGATCCGGGCTGCACGACAGCGCGTCGCCGCACTCGGGCGCGGCGAGGCACGTCTCGCCGGGGCCGGCGCCGGTGCGCGGCTGCCGCGCGAGGCTCACGCCGCGGGGCAGCGCGAGCGCGTCGCGATCGAGGAGGACGCCCGATCTGTAAACCCGCGAGACCCGCTCGAGCGCGCGGACATCGGCGAGCGGATCGCCGTCGACCACGAGCACGTCCGCGAGCGCCCCCTCCTCGATGCGCCCGAGATCGGGCCGCCCGAGCACGTCCGCGGCCGCGCGCGTGGCGGCGACGAGCGCGTCGATCGGCGGCATCCCGGCCTCGACGAGGAGCGCGACCTCGCGGGGCAGGGCGAGCCCGTGGAAGACCGCCGGGTTGCCCGCGTCGGTGCCGGTGGCGACGGTGACCCCGGCCTGGTGCAAGGTGGCGAGGTTCGCGATCGCCCTGTCGCGCAACCCCTTCACGATCTCGCGGTACCGGGCTGTCGTCATCTCCGCGAGCAACGACGGGTCGCGCAGGGCGGCGATGACGTCGGCCGGCACGTCGTCGCGCAGGGCGGGGTCGTCGAGGCCGTCGACCGCGCCGTGGGCGACGCGGTACAGGCCGTCCATCACGGAGAGCGTCGGGACGACGACGGCCCCCGCGGCGGCCATCCGCGACGCGAGCTCGGGCGAGATGAGGTCCTGATCGGGCAGGTGCGCGAAGAGCGTCACGCCGGCGTCGAGCGCGACCTCGATGTCCTCGGCCTCCGCCACGTGAGCGATGACGCGGACGCCCGCGGCCCCGGCGGCCTGCGCGATCGACGCGACGGCGTCGGGCGAGAGGCGCGGGAGCGGCCGCGATCCGCCGGACTCGAGGACGATCTTGATGAAGTCCGGGGCGCCCGGGAGGAGCGCCTCGAAGGCCCCGGCGACGTCGGCGGGAGAGTCGATGAAGAGGCAGAAATCGCCGGGCGGGCTGCCGTGATAGCAGGGGTGCCCGCCCGTCGCGGTGAGCAGCGGCCCGGCCGCGAAGAGCTGCGGCGCGAGGACCTCGCCGGCGCGCGCGCGCGCGCGCTGCTCGAAGATGACGCGCTGGGGCGAGCCGAGGTCGAGGTACGAGGTGACGCCCGACCGGAGCATCGCCTTCGTGTGGTCCTCGAGGTGGAGGTCGCTGTCGTGATAGGCGTAAGGCCCGGCGGCGCTCAGCGAGTGGACGTGGAGGTCGATGAGGCCGGGGAGCATCGTCTTTCCGGAGACGTCCACGACCTCGCCGCCCACGACCTCGACGTCGCGCTCGTCGAAGACGACCCGCTTCACCCTGTCCCCCTCGATCACCACCGTCGCCCTGCCCGCGCGCGCGCCGTCGAAGACCGCACCTCCCCTGAGCACGGTGCAGCCCGAACACCCCACCTCGACGAGGGCGTGAGGCGAGGAGCGCTCGGGGTCGCCGCACCCTGCGAGCGACGTTGACGAAGCAAGGAGAAAGAAAGGGAGACCACCTATCGCCAGTCCGAGCGAAGTACGATGCATGACACTCCTTTGCTGATGAGCGATGAGCGCTCACGAGGGAGGCGGGCCCGGTACCGGAGAGGGCGACGAAAGGCAATTGAATGGGGCCGCGCTCACGGCGCGATGGATGCGCGCGCGCATGGCGCCGCGTTGTCCAGGGTTGTTCGGGTCGAGCAGAAACGGCGCACCGGCCCGGATCGGGGCGAGAGGGCGATATCGAACTTCTCCCCTGCTTCGCGGCGCCCTGGGTGTTTCAGGGCCGAAAGGAGAGCCGCGATCGCCGGGACGAGCGAGAGAGAAGGCGCGCGAGCGCGCCGTCGCGGGGCGCTCGCGCCGCCGCGGCCGGACCGCCGTGGATGACATGAAATGACGTCAATGTTCTCGCCGTCGCCTCATCGGCCGTCGAGTTGCCAAGGCCTTTTGCGAGCCCCACTTACCACTGGGAGGTTCTATCATGAGCGGTTCAAATGACGGGAATGATGCGCCGAAGGTCCTGGATCTCTCCGTGAAGGAGCTGCGCAGCGCGGTCGACGAGCTGTCGGGCAGGCTGGAGGCAATAGAAATAGCGAATCGGTCCAGCCGCATTTGCGGCGGCTGCGGCGGCTGCGGCTGTCACCGTCCTTGCCACGGCTGCGGCTGTCACGGCTGCGGCTGTCACGGCTGCGGCTGTCACCGTCCTTGCCACGGCTGCGGCTGTCACGGCTGCGGCTGTCACCGTCCTTGTCACGGGTGCGGCTGCCGCTAGGCCCGGACCAGCGGTGAACGAGGGATCCCGGGAGGGCGAGGATCGCGGAGGATCTCCGCGACGGTTTCCCGTCTTCCTGGGATCGCTCCTCATCGCGCGAGGAGGCGTGGCGGTCGACCATGACGTGATTCTCCCCCTCGCTCCCCGGCGCATCGATCCTCGAGCGCCAGCATCGAAGCTCTTTGACGAACAAGGAGCGCGGACAGGCGGAGACGCCGCCGCCCCGCCCATCCCTGGAGATCTCGCGTGGCCATCCAACTGCCCAGCTCACCGGTCGCCAGTTCACAGCTCGAGGGGACCGCCCTTCCTGCGCGGGAGGAGGAGCGCGAGAAGCTCGCGCGATCGCGCGTCCTCGTCGTGGGGCTCGAGCCGTGGGGGGCCGTCGCGGCCGTGGAGCTCGCGTCGGCGGGCGTCGGCGCGCTCCACGTCCTCGACGACAGGAGCGTCACGACGGACGATCTCGGCCCCTTCGCCGAGGCGGATCTCGGGAAAGAGCGCGCGATTTCCCTCTCCCTCGCGCTGTCGCGGCTCGCTCCCCGGTGCGCTGTCACCGCGGGGGCGCTCGTCGCCGCCGCGGACGGCCCCCTCGTCCAGGAAGACACCGCCTGGGATCTCGTCCTCACCTGCGTCTCGAGCGACGATCTCCTCGTCCTCCAGAGCGCCGCGCGGTTCGCCCACGCCGCGTCGATCCTCTCCCTGAGCGCGCACCTCGACGGGCTCGAGGCGGTGATCGGCCCGGCCGTCGTGCCCGGCGAGACCGCGTGCTGGAACTGCTGCCGTCTCCGGAGGCTCGCGACGAGCCGGGAGCCCGACGCCGATCACGCGCTCCAGGCGTCGCTCCTCGCCGAGCGCCCGGGCCCGCGCGCGCGCACGTACCTCGCGCCGATGCCGGCGCTCCTCGGCCACGCCGTCGCGCTCGCGGCCGTCGATCTGCTCGTGCGCCGGAGCGCGTCGCCGCTCGCGGGGCGCCTCGTGATCCAGGACCTGATCGGGCTGGAGACATCGTTCCACGCCGTCCTGCAGATGCCCTGGTGCCCGGTCTGCGGCGGCGCGGCCGCCGCCCTGCGCGCGGGGACTGCGCGCCGGGGTCCGAGCGCGCCGCTGAACGCCGCGCGCGACGCCGCGGAGCTCCGGCGGCTCCTGGCCGGCGTCGTCGACCCGCGGACCGGCATCGTCCACGAGCTCAGGCTGGCCGCGCTGAGCCCGGCGCTCGCGCCCGAGGCGCCGATCGTCGCCACCGCGCTGCTCAGCAACTACACCGAGGGCGGGCGCCACGGCCCCCACCGTTGCCAGGAGCCGGAGATCGGCACCGGTAAGGGCGTCACGGTCGTCGAGGCCCTGATCAGGGCGACCGGCGAGGCGGTCGAGCGCTACGGATCCAGCCGCGTCGACCGCGGCGCGCTCCTTCGCGCCTCGGTCGCCGAGATGAAGGGCGACTTCATCGCTCCGGAGCGGCTCTGTCTCTATGACGACGCGCAGTACGCGCGCCCCGACTTCCCCTATACCCGGATCGATCCGACCACGCCCATCGACTGGGTCCTCGGTCGCTGGCTGGACACCCGCGCGCCCGTGTACGTCCCGGCGCTCGCGGCCTATTACAGCTACTGCGCCGGACCCGATGCGCACTTCTGCCAGGTGACCTCGAACGGGCTCGCCGCCGGCCCGACGCTCGAGGCGGCGTCGATGAAGGCCGCGCTCGAGCTCATCGAGCGCGACACGTACATGATCTCATGGCTCGCCCGCCGGCCGGGGCGGCGGATCTTGCCCGACGACGCCGTGGAGCCCGAGGTGCACGAGGTCGCCCGGCAGATCGAGGAGCGCGGCGCCCGGATCGAGCTGTATCTCCTCGACGCGGGCGTCGCGGTCCCCGTGGTGATGTGCGTGGGGTACGGCGATGGAGAGCGCTGGCCCGGGGCGGTGGTCTCGATCGCCGCCCACCTGAGCCCCCTCACCGCGATCAAGAAAGCCATCCTGGAGCAGGGCCAGATCGGGAGTTATGCGTTCCGCCTCATGACGGGCGAGATGCCCGCCGTCCCGGAGCGGCCGGAGGACGTGCGCACGCTCGACGATCACGCGACGTACTACGTCCCCCGGAGCCGCGCCGCGGCCTTCGCCTTCCTACGCCAGGGCGGCACGGTGACCGCCGCCGAGCTCGAGGAGCCCGAGGACACCTCGCTGTCCGAGCTCGCCCGGCGCGTGACGGCCGCGGGGCTGCGCATCGCCATCGTCGACGTGACGTCGCCCGATCTCGCGGCGACGCCGTTCCGCGTCGCGCGGGCCGTGGGGCCCGAGTTCCAGCAGATCCATTTCGGCCACGAGCTGGCGCAGCTCGGCAATCCGCGCCTCCGGTCCATGGCGCCCCGCGGGATCAACCCGGACCCTCACCCGATGGCCTGAGCGAGGAGACCATGGCAAGGAGCAAAGAGACGAACGTCGCGCGGCTCTATCACCTCCAGTCGTCCCACGTGAGGTCGCGGACGCCGGAGCCGGCGTTCGGCGCGGACCTCCAGCCGCTCGGCTTCCGCACCTACGTCGGAGCGGCGCGGACGCCGCTGCCCGGGCGCGATTTCGCGATCGACGCCCCGCTCGGCGGGGTGCTGGAGCGGCGCCGGTCGATCCGCGAGTTCGCCCTCAGGCCGATGCCCCTGGAGACGCTCGGGCGGCTCCTTCACGCGAGCTACGGCGTCCGCGGCGCGCGGAAGGTCGACGGAGAGTGGGGCTGCGATCGCCCGACGCCCTCGGCCGGCGGGCTGTACCCGCTCGAGATCTACGTGGCGACGCAGGCCGTCGAGGATCTCCCGGATGGCCTCTACCACTACGACGCGCGCGCGCACGAGCTCGAGCTCCGCCGGGGAGGCCTCGCGCACGCGGCGCTGACGGATCTGACGCTGGATCAGACCATGGTCCTGAGCACCAACGTGGTGGTCATCATCACGGCGGTCCCGTTCCGCACCATGTGGAAGTACGGCCAGCGCGGCTATCGCTTCCTGTGGCTCGACGCGGGGCACGTCGGCCAGAACCTCTACCTCGTCGCGACGGCGATGGGCCTCGGCCCGGTGGCGATCGGCGGCTTCTACGACGATGAGCTCAAGGCCTTCCTGGCGCTCCCGGCCGAGGAGGACGCCATGTACGTCGTCTGCATCGGTCAGCCCGGGCCGGCAGAGGGCCCGGCAGGGCCGCCGCGCGGTTGAACACGGAGCGTCGGAGAGCACCATGTCCAGAATTCGACTCAGCCGCTCGGCCAGCATCACGCCCACGGACGCGGGGGTCATCCTCCGATCCGATCTCGGCACCTTCCAGATCACCGGCGCGGACGTGAGCGCGTTCCTCGATCGGATGGCGCCGCTGCTCGACGGGTCGCGCGATCGCGAGGCGATCGTCGAGGCGCTCGCCGACTACTCGAGAGAGAGCGTGACCGCGTTCCTCGATCTGCTCGAGGCGCGCGGCCTCGTCGAGCCGGCGCCCGACGCGGCGGAGCCCGCGGACCGCGAGCGCCTCCGCGGGCAGGCCGAGTTCCTCCGCAGGTGGTCGTCGGCCCCGCAGCAGGCGGCGCAGCGGCTGGCGAGCGCGCGCGTGCTCGTCGTGGGCCTCGAGCCCTGGGGCGCGGCGGCGGCCCTCGCGCTCGCCGCGGCGGGGATCGCCGCGCTGCGCCTGATCGACGACGGCGCGGTCGGCCCGCGCGACGCGGCGGTGCTCCGGGAGCGCGGGCAGGCGGCGCTCGGCGCGCCCCGCCGCGGCGCCGTGGCGGCGCTGATCCGCGAGCGCGCGCCGCGGTGCCGCGTGGACGAGAGCCCCGCCGCGGCGCTCGACGCGGGGGACCTCCTCTCGCCGGAGGGGCGGCCTCACCTCGTCGTCGCGGCGGCGCGCGGCGACGACGCGGAGCTCCTGTCGCGCGTCGCGCGGTTCGGCCACCGCGCGCAGGTCGCCTCGCTCTTCGCGCACCTCGCGGGGACGACGGCCGTCCTCGGCCCCCTCGTGATCCCGGGGAAGACGGCGTGCCGGGTCTGCGCGGCGGCCGAGGCGCTCAACCCGCCGCTCGCGGCGCGCGCCCCGGCCGTCGAGCGCGGGTCGCCGCCGCACGCGGGCGCGATGGCGCAGATGCTCGGCCACCTCGCGGCGATGGAGGCGCTCAAGGTGCTCTCCGGGTACACGCAGTCGAGGCTCGGGGGCCGGGTGCTGATCCAGGACCTCTCGACGCTCGGGACGTCGTACCACGCGCTGGTCAGGCTGCCCTGGTGCGGCGTGTGCGGCGAGGGGTGACGCGGGCGCGGAGGTGCTCTAACCTGCGGCCGTGAAGAGGGCTCGCCCCCACGCCGCCGCCGGCCCGACGCCATGATCGGCCGGACCCTCGACGACCGCTACGCGATCCTCCGGCTGATCGGCCAGGGCGGGATGGGCGCGGTCTACGAGGCGCGGCACACCGGCACCGGGCGCCGCGTCGCGGTGAAGGTCATCCTCGGGCAGGCCGCGGACGACGACGTGCTCCGCCGCTTCCAGCGCGAGGCGCGCGCGGTCGGCGCGGTCGAGTCGGAGCACATCGCGCAGGTGTTCGACACCGGGCGCGACCGCGAGACCGGCGCGCCGTACATCGCGATGGAGTTCCTCGAGGGCGAGGACGTGCAGGCCCTCATCGAGCGGCTCGGCCCGCTGCCTGTCGATCTCGCGCTCCGCATCGGCCTGCAGGCGTGCCTCGGGCTCGAGCGCGCGCACGAGGCCGGGGTCGTCCACCGCGACATCAAGCCGGCGAACCTGTTCCTCGCGCGGAAGCACGGCGGGCAGCGCGTGATCAAGCTGCTCGACTTCGGCATCGCGAAGATGTCGGACCAGGGCCTCGGCAACGGCGGGATGACGAAGAGCGGCGCGCTCCTCGGCTCGCCCCTCTACATGTCGCCCGAGCAGGCGCGCGGCAGCGGCGCCGTCGACGCGCGCTCGGACGTCTGGTCGCTCGGGGTCAGCCTGTACCACGCCCTCTCGGGGCACCGGCCGAACGAGCACCTGACCGGCCTCGGGGAGCTCGTCCTGGCCATCTGCACGACGCCCGTGCGCTGGATCCAGGAGATCGCGCCGTGGGTGCCGCCGGAGGTCGCCCGCGTGGTGCACCGGGCGCTGGTCATCGACCCGGCCGGCCGCACCGCGAGCGCGGGCGAGCTCGCGGCCGCGCTGCGCGCGTTTCTGCCGAACGGCGAGGCGATCGTCGAGGCGATGCTCGCGCCGCTCGGCGCCGACGCGCGCGCGTCGCGCCCGTCGATGGGGTCGCTCGGGCCGCAACCGCCGGCTGGGCCGCAACCGGCGGCGTGGGCGCATACGCCCTCGGGGCCGCAACCGGCGGCGTGGGCGCATACGCCCTCGGGGCCGCAACCGCCGGCGGGGCCGCAACCGCCGGCGGGGTCGCAGCCCCGGGCGGGGTCGCAGCCGCCGGCGGGGTCGCACGCGCTGTCGGGCACGGCGCCCGCCACGAGCGTGCGGCTGTCGAACCGCCCGGAGCGCACGGCGGCGCGCCCGCCCGTCGCGCTGCTCGCCGGCGGCATGCTCGCCGCCGCGGTCGCGGTCGGCGCCGGCATCCACATCGCGCTCCGCGGCGAGTCGCCGCCGGCCGCGCCCTCGGCCGAACAGCCGCCGCCCCCGCGCGCCGAACCCGAGCCCCCGCGCGCCGAACCCGAGCCGCCGCGCGCCGAGGCGCCGACGCCCGGCCTCTCGCCCGCCGCGGCCTCGACGGCGCCCGAGGCGCCGCCCTCGCCGACGACGAGCGCGGCGGCGCCGCCGACGTCGATCGCGCCCGCCGCTTCATCGGCGCTGGCGTCCGCGAGGCCCGCCGCACGCCCGCCGGCGCCCAGGCCGTCCGCCAGGCCGCCGGCGACCCCCAGGCCCCCGAGGAACGACGATGACGAGACATCGAGGAAATAGCCGCGTCGCGTGGTGTGTCGCCGCGCTCCTGTCGCTCTCCGCCGGCGTCGCCCGCGCGGAGCCCTCGGCGGAGCAGGCGGCGGCGGCCGAGGCGCTCTTCCGCGAGGGGCGCGAGCTCGTCGCCCAGGGCAAGCTCGCCGAGGCGTGCCCCAAGTTCGCGGCGAGCCAGCGGCTCGATCCGGGCTACGGCACCCAGTGGAACCTGGCGGACTGCCTCGAGCGCGTCGGCCGGACCGCGAGCGCCTGGGCCGCGTTCCGCGAGGCGGCGGACATGGCGAGCCGCGCCGGCCAGGCCGAGCGCGAGGCGAAGGCGACGCGCCGCGCGGCCGATCTGGAGAAGAAGCTCGAGCGCCTCACCGTCGCGGTGCGCGCGCCGGCCGACGGGCTCGTCGTGCGGCGCAACGGCGCGGTCCTCGACGCGGGGGCGTGGGGCGCGCCGCTCCCTGTCGATCCGGGCAAGCACCGCGTCGAGGCGACCGCGCCCGGCAAGAGGCCGTTCTCCGCGGAAGCGCAGACCGCGGGCCCCGGCAACACCGTCACGGTCGAGATCCCGCCGCTCGAGGATGACCCCGCGGCGGCGGCAGCGGCGGTGGCGGCGCCGCAGCCCGCCGGACCGGCCGATCCGCGGCCTGACGCGCCGCCCCGGCCCGCCGGGGGCGGCGACGGGGACGGCGGCGCGAGCACGCGCCGCGCGCTCTCCTTCGTGGCCGGCGGCGTCGGCGTCGCCGGCGTCGTGACGGGCTCGATCTTCGGGCTGATCGCGAGCGCGCGGTGGAACCGGGCCCAGGACGAGCACTGCCGGACCGAGACGCTCTGCGACGACAAGGGCGTGGCGCTGGTCGACGACGCCAGGAGCGCCGCGGCGCTCTCGAACGTCGGCTTCGTCGTCGGCGGGATCGGGCTCGCGGCCGGCGTCGCGCTGTTCGTGACGTCGCTCGACGACGCGGAGCCCGCGGCGGCGCGGGTCGTGGTGATGCCCGCGGTCGGGACGACGGGCGGCGGGCTGGCGATCCAGGGCCGCTTCTGACGGGCGGCCGGCGCGCGCTCAGGCGGAGAAGGTCACCGGGAGCGCGCGGAGGCCGCGGACGAGGAAGCTCGGGATCCACTCCAGGCGGGGCTCGGCGATCGCGAGGTCCGGCAGCCGCTGGACGATCGTGTTGAGCACGACCTGGGCCTGGACGCGCGCCAGCTGGGCGCCCAGGCAGAAGTGGATCCCGCCGCCGAACCCGACGTGCCGGGTGTCCTTGCGCAGGATGTCCATCCGCTCCGGGTCCGGGAAGCGATCTGGATCGCGGTTCGCCGCGAGGAGGAAGCCGAACGCGATCTGACCTGCCTCGATCCGCACGCCGCGGATCTCGACGTCCTCGCGGGCGCGGCGGGACGATTGATATCCGACACCGGAGTACCGCAGGATCTCCTCCACCGCCCTGTCGATGAGCCGCGGATCCTCCCGGAGCATCTGCATCTGGTCAGGGTTGTTGATCAGGGCCAGCGCGCCGTTGCCGATGAGGTGCGTTGTCGTCTCGTGACCGCTGGCGAGCAGCAGCGCGCACGTCGAGATCAGCTCGGCGTCGCTGAGCATGCTGCCCTGCTCCTCCGCGAGCAGGAGCCGGCTGAGGACGTCGTCGCCGGGGTGCGCCCGCCGCTCCGCGATCAGGTCGCGGAGGAACTCCTCGAACCCGACGACCCCCTGATGGCCGATCTCGATGGTCTCCTCGTCGGGCACCGGCGCCCCGAGCAGCCGGAAGAGCGCGTCGGACCACCCCTTGAGCCGCTCGGTGTCCGCCGGCGAGATCCGGAGCAGCCTCCCGATGACGACGCCGGGCAGCGGATACGCGAGGTCACCGATGAGGTCCATGCGCCCCCTGGCCGACGCCGCGTCGATCATCTCGTCCGCGACCCGCTGGACCAGCGGGCGCAGCCCCTCGACCACCTGCGGCGTGAACGCCCGGGCCACGAGGCTGCGCAGCCGCGTGTGCCTGGGAGGGTCGGCGAGCACCATCCAGTGAGAGATGAACTCGTCGTACCGCTTCAGCTTCTGCCGCAAGAGCGCAGGGACACCGCTGATGTAGTAATCGACGCGCTCCGCCGAGAAGCGCGGATCCCGCAGGATGAGCTGTACGTCCTCGTAGCGGGTCAGACAGTAGACGTTGAGCTGAGGGTCCCAGTAGACAGGGTCCTCGGTCCGCATGCGCTGGAACGTCGGGTGTGGATTGGCGGAGAATTCAGGACCGAGAAGATCGTATCTCGGCGCAGCGCCACGGACTCCCATCGTGAACCGGCTCCTGGTGAATTCGGGGTACCGTGTATCGTAGCACTGCCGCGGGCAACCGGCCCGATCAGCGAGCACCTGGACGAACGGGATCAGGGAGACAGAGGTGCCAGGATGGAACGGAGTATTCTGCCCGGCGATCCTGCGCGCCGGCCGCTGTAAATGTAGGACAGCTCGCCGGAGACGCGATGACGCGCTCAGCCGTCATCGCACGGTTCGACACGACACCAGACATGCAACCCACGGCTCGCAGGGGGAGTCCGGAAAGTCCATACGTCACCGCACGTCGCGGCCACGCCCCACAAGCGTGTTGCAGCCCACGCCCCGTTCATCGACGGCTGAGTCCGCCATCGCCCCTGCCCGAGCGCTTGAGCTCCCGCACGACGATCGCTCCGTGGTTGCGGCTCGGGGGGTCAGGGTAGAAGTCGCTGACGATGTGATCCCTGTCGGGCACGGTGAACCCGTAGCCCCTGTACACCTCGAGGAACGGATCGATGAGGCACCCGTTCAGCTCCATGAACGCGTAGTCGCGCGCGTCCACCTCGCCGTGCCGCCTGCAGTAGGCGTCATAACCGGGGATCTTCGCCCCGGCGACGACGTAATCGAGGCCGAGCTCCTCGGCCAGCCTGACCGGCGTCTCGATGAGGAGCGCATAGCCGCGGGCCCCGCGCGCCTCCCGCCGGAGCGTGCCCGACACGAGGTAGAGGGCGTTCGCGGTGGCCATGTCGATGTCCGGCAGGTTGCCGTGGTTGGTCACCTCATCCCAGCTCCTGAACCCCTTGCGCCCGCTGCGCTCGTACCTCGTCGGGCAGCTCGTGAGCGTGCCGATGATCTCGCCGTCCTGCTCGAAGACCCAGAACCCCTGGGGGAACTTCGCGAGCCGGACGAGCATCGTCTCCCGGCTCGCCCGCTGGTACTCGGGCCAGTCCTCCTCGACCCGCATGATCGCATCCATGTCCGCGACGCTGGCTTGACGCGCCTTCACCATGGCTGACCTCCCCGGCGCGACCCGGCCGCCCCGGCGTCGCGCCATCCATCCTCACAGCTTGCCGCTCCTCATCGCCGCGACGAGCGCCAGCCCGTCGTGGCCCGGGTCGGACGCCACCTGGCGGGCGATGGCGTCCGCCGCGGCCTGCGCCTCCTCGAGCACCGCGCGCTCGTCCATCGTGAGCACCTCTCCGTCGCGCATCACCGTCCGCCCCGCGACAATCACCCTCTTCACCTCGGTGCCGCGCGCGTTGTACACGAGGTTCGGCACGATGTTCCGCACCGGGGCGTCGAGCAGCGGAGAGAGGCTCGGCTCGCGGAGATCGATGAGGATCAGGTCGGCCTGCTTGCCCACGTCCAGCGACCCGATCTGATCCCCGAGGCCGATCGCCCGCGCGCTGTCGATGGTCGCCATGCGCAGCACCTCCCAGGGCGGCATCACCTTCGGATCGCGCCGCGCGATCTTGTTGAACAGCGCGGTGAGCCGCATCTCGTTGAACATCGAGCACGCGCTGTTGTCCGAGCCGAGGGCCACCGTGCCGCCCGCCTGCTTGAAGGCGAGCGCCGGCGGCACGATGCCGTCGATGAGGCCGATGGCGCTGGAGCAGAGCATCATGCGGACGCCGCGGCGGGCCATGAGCTGCACCTCGTCCTGCGTCGCCTCGGTGAGGTGGACGGCCATGAGCTGATCGTCCAGGTAGCCGAGCTCGTCGAGGTACGCCGGGGTCCGCTGGCCGTGGCGCGCGAGCACCTGCGCGATCTCCCGATCTCCCTGGGCCACGTGCATGTGGATCATGAGGCCTTCGCGATCGGCGGCGCGCTTGATCTTCAGGAGATGCTCCCGGAGCACGGCGTCCGCCGCGACAGGCCCGAGCAGCACGGTGATGCGCCCCTCCGCCGCGCCGTTCCACTCGCGCGCGAACGCGACCGCCGCGTCGATGTCGTCGCCGACCTCCGGATCGAGCGGGTAGAGCCCGTCGAGCTTCGCGTCCATGCCGAGCGCGCTGATCGAGGCGGCGAGGCGACCGCGGACGCCCGCGGCCGCGTACGCCTGCGGCCAGCCGGGGAAAGGGGCGATGTGGTCGAGGAAGGTGGTTATCCCCGACTTGATCCCCTCGAGGAGGGTGAAGCGCGAGCGCGCGAGCACGTCCGCGTCGTTCACATACTTGTAGTAGATCCAGTAGGCCTTCTCGAGCCAGTGGTCCACGTCCTGCGCCACGCCGCGGATCACGTTGACCGTCGAGTGCAGGTGCGCGTTGATGAACCCCGGGAGCATGGCGTGGCCTGTCGCGTCGATGCGCTCCTTCGCGGTGAACCGCGCCGAGAGCTCCGCGGTCGTGCCGACCGCCGCGATGCGCCCGCCCTCGATCGCGACCGCTCCATCGCCGATGTACCCCACGCCGTCTCCGCGCATGGTCAAGGCGTGTGCGTGCACAACGAGCGTGTCGGCATGTTCCATCTGAGAGCTCCTTTCCGGTTGCGACGGCGCGCCGGCGCCGGCGCCGAGTCCATGAAGCAGGCAAAGCGAGATGGAGTAAGGAAGAGGGCGAGATCGATCGCTCAGGACTGTCCCAGCACCCTCCCGACCTTGCGCCACGACGGGCGCGAGGTGACGCGCTCCCACCAGGCCGCCACGCCGGGCCGGCTCGACACGAAGTCGCCGCCGCCGGAGGCGATCAGGTAATTGATGTACGGCATGTGCGTGATGTCCGCGAGCGAGAACGTCCCGCCGGCGAGGTACGGCTGGGTCGAGAGCGTCCTGTCCATGACGTCGAACGCCAGGGCCACGTCCTTTTTGGCCTTCCTCAGCATCGGCTCGTCGGGCGGCGGGGGGAAGTACACAGCGCCAGGGCTGCTCCAGACGAGGTTGTAGACAGGCCCGCTCCGGATCACGTCATAGGCGGGCCCGCTGAAATACGATTGCTCGCAGCTGATCCATTGCTCCATCCGCGCCCACTCCCGGAGATCGCGCGGCGTGAGCGAGCGGCCGGGGAGGCGCTGATCGAGGTAGCGGATGATCGCCCTCGACTCGTAAAGAAGAAACCCGTCGTCCTCGAGCACGGGGATCTCCCCGAATGGGTGCCGCGCCAGGTGCTCGGGCAGGGTCTTGTCCTCGCCCATCAGCACGTTCACCTCGACGATCTCGGCCTCGTGCTCCTTCTCGGCGAGGACGGTCAAGACCTTCTGCGTACACGTGCTCTCCGGCATGCCATAGACCTTCATGGAAACCTCCTTGTTGTCTTCGCCGTTCACGTCCTCGATCGGCGCCACCCCCGACGTCTCCGCGGGCGCTCCGCGCGCCCGCGCGCCTGTCACCGACGCCCGTCGACCGCGCGCTCCGCCGGCGGCAGGTGCTCGAGCAGGTAGCGCGTGAGGAGCTGGACCGTCGGGTACTCGTACGCCAGCGTCGACGGCACCGGCTGGCCGGTGCGCGCGGACAGCTCGTGGCGCAGATCCACCGCCATGAGCGAGTCCATCCCGAGCTCGCGCAGCGGGAGATCCGTGGGGATGTCGCGCGCGTCGGGCAGCAGCAGGATCGCCGCCACGTCGGCCCGCACGGCGGCCTCGACCTCCGCCGTCCGCGCCTCGGCGGGGAGCGCCAGGAGCCGCTCGACCCACGGCGTCGGCGTCCCGGGCGCGCGCGCCGCCGGAGCGGCGCCGTCCAGCGCCGCGCCCGCGCTCTCCAGCGCCGCGCCGTCGCCCGCCGCCGCGAGGAGGCTCGCCGTCGCGGCGATGACGTTGGCCGCCGCGGCGACGCCGTCGCGCGCCATCGGGACGCCGTCGAGGAGCAGCGCGCTCGGGCGCGGATGGGCCGGCGCGACCTCGCGGCGCGGCGCCCGGGGCTCGGGCGGCGGGTTGAGCCAGTACCGCTGCCGCTGCCACGGATACGTCGGCAGCGGGACGAAGCGCCCCTCCGGGGTGAGCCGCCGGAAGTCCACCGCGGCGCCGCAGGCGTACAGCGCCCCGACCGACTGCATCAGGCACCGGAGCTCGTCCTTCCCCCGGCGCAGCGTGGGGATCGCGTGCCCCTCGGTCGCCGACGCGGCGAGGCACCGCTCCAGGTAGCCGGCGAGCACCGGCTGCGGCGCCACCTCCAGGAAGGCGCGGTGCTGCTCGGCGATCGCGGCCTCGACGGCGCGGGCGAGCTGCACCGGCTCCCGCATGTTCCGCGCCCAGTACACCGCGTCGAGCTCCCCGCCGGAGACGCGCGCTCCGGTCACGGTGCTGTACATCGGCAGCGACGCGCGCCGCCGCGCGACAGGGCCGAGCGCCGCGATGAGCTCGCCCGCGAGCGGCGTCATCTGCGGCGAGTGGAACGCGTAGTCGACGTTCAGCGAGCGGCACGCCACGCCCCGCTGCCCGAGGCGCTCCACGAGCTCCGCCAGCGCGGGCGCCTCGCCCGACAGCACCACCGAGCCGGGATCGTTGATCGCGGCCACGCAGACCCGGTCCTCGTACCCCTCGAGCGCGCGCGCCGCGTCCGCGGCGCTCAGCGAGACGGAGGCCATCTTCCCGCCGCCGGTCGCGCGCTGCATGATCCGCCCGCGGATCACCGCGAGCCGCACCGCCTCCTCCAGGCTCAGCACGCCGGCCACGTACGCGGCGGCGATCTCGCCCACGCTGTGCCCGATCACCGCGTCGGGCGCGACGCCCCACGCGCCGAGGAGCGCCGACAGCGCGACCTGGATGCCCAGGATCGCCGGCTGGGCCACCTCGGTCTCGTCGAGGCGCGCGCTCGCCTCCGGCGCGGCGAGCTCGCCCGCGAGCGAGAACGGGGCGTGCTGCTTCACGACCGCGTCGACCGCCTCGAGCGCCGCCCGGAAGACGGGCTCGGTCGCGAGCAGCGCGCGCCCCATACCCACCCACTGCGACCCCTGCCCCGAGAACACGAACGCGAGCCGGGTCCGCGACGCCGGGTTGGCCCGGCCCTTCGCGATCCCGGGGCGCGAGGCGCCGGAGGCGAGCGCCGCGAGCGCGTCGACCAGCTCCTCCGTGGAGCGGGCCACGATCGCCGCGCGGTGCTCGTGGTGG
The DNA here is from genome assembly GCF_051474675.1 of Sorangium sp. So ce406. Taxonomy (NCBI): domain Bacteria; kingdom Pseudomonadati; phylum Myxococcota; order Polyangiales; family Polyangiaceae; genus Sorangium; species Sorangium sp. So ce406. Next base: position 8,642,703 of record NZ_CP150340.1, read on the forward strand.
CTCCGCCGGACGGCCGCCGTGGCGGCGATGTCGTGCACGCTCGCCGCGCCGTCGCGCGGCGCCTCGGTCAGGCGGCGGTGGTAGGCCTGCGCCAGCGCGACGAGCGCGCCCGGGCTGCGGGCCGAGAGCGGCACCACGACCGCGGATCGCCGCTCGCCCGCGACAGCGGCCGCGGCGGGCGCGGGCGCCTCCTGCAGCACGACGTGCGCGTTGGTGCCGCTCAGCCCGAACGAGCTCACGCCGGCGATGCGGGGCTTGCCCCCCGCCGCCCAGGGCAGGTTCTGCGTGGGGATGACGAACGGGGTCCCGGCGAGATCGATCCTCGGGTTCAGCGTCCGGTAGTGCTGGTTGGCCGGGATGACCCCGTGCTCCATCGCGAGCACCGCCTTGATCAGCCCCGCGACGCCGGCCGCGGCCTCCAGGTGCCCGATGTTCGATTTGACCGCGCCGAGCGCGCACACGGAGCCGTCGTCCCGGGGCTGCCCGAGCACGCCGGCGAGCGCCTCCACCTCGATGGGATCGCCCAGCGAGGTCCCGGTCCCGTGGGTCTCGACGTAGCCGACGTCCGCGGGCGAGACGCGGGCGCTCTGCAGCGCCTGCCGGAGCATCGCCTGCTGCGCGAGGAGGTTCGGCGCGGTGAGGCCGGAGGAGCGGCCGTCCTGGTTGACCGCCGATCCGCGGATCAGCGCGAGGACGCGGTCGCCGTCCGCCAGCGCGTCGGACAGGCGCTTGAGCACCACGACGCCGCACCCCTCGCCGCGGACGAAGCCGTTCGCGCGCGCGTCGAACGTCTTGCAGCGCCCGTCGGGCGAGAGCGCCTTCAGCTGCTCGATGAGCCGCGTGATGAGCTGCGACAGGATGAGGTTGACCCCGCCGGCCAGCGCCAGCGTGCTCTCGCCCGCGCGCAGGCTCTGGCAGGCGAGGTGGACGGCGACGAGCGACGACGAGCACGCCGTGTCCACGGCCATGCTCGGCCCCTCCAGGCCGAGCGCGTAGGACAGCCGCCCGGCCGGGAAGCAGTGGCCGTTGCCCGTCGCGGCGTACGCGTCCTGCTCCTCCGGCGCCCCCGCGGCGCTGAGCAGCTGGTAGTCGTTCGTTGTGATGCCGACGAAGACGCCGGTGCGCGTCCCCGCCAGCCGATCGGCGGCGATGCCGGCGTGCTCCAGCGCCTCCCAGGCCACCTCGAGGAGCAGGCGCTGCTGCGGGTCCATCTTCACGGCCTCGCGCGGCGAGATCCCGAAGAAGTGCGCGTCGAACCCGTCGACTTCCTTCAGGAAAGCGCCCCAGGGCAGGACGTCGTACCCGGGTGGATCGAGCGCGAAGCGCCCGGGCGGCGCCTCGGACACGGCGTCGACGCCCGCCTCGAGCAGGCGGAAGTAGCGCTCCGGATCGTCCGCGCCGCCGGGGAAGCGGCAGCCCATGCCGATGATCGCGATCGGCTCGGTCTTCTCGCGCTCGACCGCGCGCAGCCTGGCCTCGAGCTCCTTGATGGCGGTCGCCGCCTTCAGCAGGCGTGAGAGGTACTCGTCTTCGGATATGGCGGAGGTGCTCATCGTCTCTCGCTCCCCAGGATCTCGTCCTGGCCGTTGTTCACGCGGTTCAGGGATTCATCGATGAACGCGAGGATCTGCTCCCGGCTGAGCTGCGCCGGAGGCGCGGCGCGCTGTGCGTCGCCGAGCGCCGCGCTCGCCTCGATCGGCGTGACGCGCGTCACGTCCGGCGCCGGCAGGTCCATCCTGTCGATCAGGTGCTGCGCCAGCGACGCCACCGTCGGGTAGGTGAACAGCAGCGCGACCGAGAGCCGGATCCCGAGGCTCGCCTCGAGGCGGTTGCGCAGCTCGAGGCCCATGAGCGAGTCGACGCCCAGGCTGCGGAACGTCGCCGTCGCGTCGACCAGGGACGGGCCGAGGTGGATGACGCGCCCGAGCTGCTCCCTGAGGTGCTCCTCGAGGAGCCGCGCGCGCTCCGCGGGCTCCGCCGCGATCAGCGCCTCGCCGAGGCGCGGCGCGCGGCCCGCGTCGGACGCCTCGCGCGCCTCGCGCGCCCTGCTCCGCTCCGCCTGCCGCAGCTCCGACAGGAAGGGAGCGCCCGCCGCGCTCGGGTAGAACTCGAGCCACTGGCGCAGATCCAGCCGGAGCACCGCGATCTGCGCCGGCGCGCCCTCGAGCAGCCGCCCCAGCGCCTCGAGCCCCTGCGCCGGCGTGAAGCCGCCGACCCCGCGGTGCGTGAGGCGGTCCCCGAGCCCCCGCGCCGCGACGCCGCCCGCCTCGGAGAACATGCCCCAGTTGATGGACAGCGCCGGGAGGCCGAGCGCGCGGCGGTGGTGCGCGAGCGCGTCGAGGAACGCGTTGGCCGCGGCGTAGCTGCCCTGCCCCGAGGGCCCGAGCAGCGAGGCAGCGGACGAGTACATCACGAAGAGGTCCAGCCCGCGGTCGCGCGTCGCCTCGTGCAGGTTCCACGCGCCCTGCACCTTGGGCGCCATCACCCGCCGGAAGCGCTCCGCGTCGAGCGAGAGCGCCGTGGCGTCCTCGAGCACCATGGCCGCGTGCACGACCCCGCGGAGCGGCGGCATCTGCGCGTCGATCTCGGAGAGCACCCGGGCCACGTCGTCGGGCCGCGACACGTCGCCGCGGAGTGCCAGCACCCGGGCCCCCTGGGCCTGCATGGCGTCGATCGCCGCCCGCGCCGCCTCCGGCGCGCCGCTCCGGCCGACGAGCGCGACGTGGCGGGCGCCCTGCGCGATCAGCCACCCGGCCAGGCCGAGCCCGAGGCCACCGAGCCCGCCGACGATCAGGTACGTGCCGTCCGCGCGCACGCCCGGCCGGGCCGGCGCCCCGCCGGCCCCGCGCCGCGCCGCGGCCGCGCACGCGGCGAAGGAGCTCCTCGCGAGGCGCGCCACGTACCGCCCGTCCGCGCGCAGCGCGATCTGGTCCTCCCCGTCGCTCGCGCAGATCGCGCCGAGCAGGGCGCGCGCGGCCTCGTCGGCGGCCCAGACCGGGTCGAGGTCCACGCGCGCGCAGCCGATCTCCGGGTGCTCCATGGCGAGGGTGCGCCCGAGCCCCCAGAGCGGTGCCTGCGCCACGCACAGCGGCGAGGCCCCGGCCCCCGCGGGCTGCGCCCCGCGCGTGACGAGCCACGCCGGCGGCGGGTCGCGCCACCTGCGCTGGAGGACCGCCTGCGCCAGGTAGAGCGCGCTCAGGCTCCCGAGGCGCTGATCCGCCTCGAGCGTCGCCGCGGTCGTGGCGTCCGCCGCGGTCGCGTCCAGGCTGAAGAGGTGCACCACCCCGCGGCACGCCGCGTCGCCGCCGAGCGCGTCGTGGAGCAGCGCGCGGTAGCCCTCGGGATCGGCCGGATCCACCTCGAAGAGCGCCGGCTCCACGCGGCGGTAGCGCGCGCCCGCGGCGACCCGCACGCACGCCTCCCCTCGCCCCTCGAGCAGCGACGCCAGGGCCTCCCCCGTGCCGCCGCGATCCATGAAGATCACCCAGGCGCCCGCGGACGGCGCGGCGGCCCTCGCCGGCGCTTCCTGGAGATCGCCGGCCCGGCGCCAGTCGAGCGCGATCAGCCACTCCTCCGCGGGATGGCGCCCGGCGAGCGCGCCGGCAGCGATCCGCTGCGCGCGCAGCCCCCGGACCTCGGCGACGACCTGCCCGTCGTCCTGGAGGATCCGCAGATCCCCCACGGGCGGCCCGACCTCTCCGGCCTCGCGCGGGCGCAGGCGCGCGTGCACCCACGCCGTCCGGGTGGGGCGCTGGTGGACCCGCGCGAGCTCGACCCCCACCGGGACCAGCGCGCCGTCGCCCGCGCGCGGCGCGTCGTCGGCGAGGAACAGCCGGGCCAGCACCTGGAAGCAGGCGTCCAGGAGGGCGGGGTGGAGCCGGTACGCCGCCGCCGACGACGCCACGCCGTCCGGCGCGCGCACCCGGCCGAGCGCCTCGCGCTCGCCGAGCCAGAGCTGCTCCAGGCCCTGGAAGCTCGCGCCGTACTGGATCGCGATCGCGCGCATCCGCTCGTGGTGCTCCGCGGCCGAGACGGCCGTTGGGCAGCGCGCCCTGATGTCGCCGATGTCGCCGATGTCGCCGACGTCGCCCGCCGCCTCGCGCAGCCGCGCCTCGGCGCCGCCGGGCGGCTGCGCGAGCACGCTGCCGGCGGCGTGGCGCGTCCAGCCGCCGCCCTCGTCGTCCCGCGTGAACACCTGGAACGAGGCGCGGCCCGCGCCGTCGTCGACGAGCGCGACGTGGACCGACCGCGCGCCCGCCTCCGGGAACGCCAGCATGCGCTCGAACGTCACGTCCTCGACCGCGCGCGCCCCTTCGCCGTGGACCTCCGCCGCCGCGGCGAGCGCCATCTCGAGGTAGGCCGCGCCGGGCAGGACGATCTCGCCCTCGACCCGGTGGTCCGCCAGGTAGCCGAGCGCCCCGTCGGGGCTCAGGTCCCGCTCCCAGAAGCGCGCGTTGGGCTGCGTGGCGACCGAGAACGACGCGCCGAGGAGCGGGTGCGCCGCCGCCTCGCCGCGCGCCCGCCGCGGCGTCCGGGGCGCGCCGGGCGGCCGCGCGCCCGCGTCGATCCAGTGCCGCTCGCGCTCGAACGGGTAGGTCGGCAGCGGGACGCAGCGGCCCCGCGCGGGAAACAAACGCGCCCACGCCACCGGGTAGCCGCGCGCGTAGAGCGTCGCGAGCGACTCCAGCAGCACGCGCCGCGCCCCCTGGTCCCGGCGCAGCGACGGCACCGCCGCCCCCCCGCGGTCGCCGTGGCGCAGCGCCTCCTCGACGGCGGGGAGCAGCACCGGGTGCGGGCTCATCTCCACGAAGACCGCGTGGCCGCCCTCGAGCAGCTCCTCCACCGCCTGGCAGAACAGCACCGGCTCCCGCAGGTTCCGCGCCCAGTAGCCGGCGTCGAGCGCCTCGTCGTCGCACCAGCCGCCCGTCACCGTCGACCGCATCGCCACGCGGGGCGGCCCCGGCGCGATCTCGCGGAGCGCCTCGAGCAGCTCGCCGCGGAGCGGCTCCACCTGCGGGCTGTGCGACGCCACGTCCACCTTGATCTGCCGGCAGAAGACGCCCTGCCCCGAGAGCGCCGCGAGCACCTCCTCCAGCGCCTCCGGCGCACCGGCCAGCACCGTGGATCGCGGGCTGTTGCTCGCCGCGACCGACAGCCTGTCCCGGTGGCCGGCGATCGCCGCCTCGGCTTCATCGAGCGGCAGCTCCACGACCGCCATCGCCCCGCGCCCGCTCAGCCGGCGCAGCAGCCTGCTCCGGCGGCAGATGACCCGCGCCGCGTCGTCCAGGCTCAGCGCGCCGGCGACGTGCGCGGCCGCCGCCTCGCCCATGCTGTGGCCGACCACCGCGTCGGGCTCCACGCCCCACGACCGCCACAGCGCCGCGAGCGCGACCTCCATCGCGAACAGCGCCGGCTGGACGACGTCGATCTGCCCGAGCCGCGAGCGGCCCTCGTCCGCGCCCAGCTCGTCGAGGAGCGACCACCCGGTCTCCCGCCGGATCGCCGCGTCGCACGCCTCGATCGCCTCGCGGAACACAGGCTCGCTCGCGAGCAGATCGCGCCCCATGCCCGGCCACTGCGACCCCTGGCCCGGGAACACGAACACCACCTTCGGCCGCTGCTCCGCGCTCGCCTGGCCGCGCGCGAGCCCCGCGCGCTCCTCCCCGCCCGCGGCCGCGTCGAGCAGCGCGCAGAGCTCCTCGCGCGAGCGCGCCACCGCCGCCAGGCGGTGCTCGTGGTGCCCGCGCCGGACCGCCGCGGTGTAGGCGACGTCCCGGAGCGACACCGCCCCCGCGCGGCCCCCGTCGGCCAGGAAGTCCCGGTACGACCGCGCCAGCGCGAGGAGCGCCCCCGGGCTCCGCGCGGACAGCGGGACGACGACCGCGGGCGCGTCCGCCTCATCGAGCGCGGCGCCGTCGCCCGCGGCCGCCGGCGGGCGCGGCGCCTCCTCCAGCACGGCGTGGGCGTTGGTCCCGCTCATCCCGAACGAGCTCACCCCCGCCAGCCGGCGCCGCGCCCCCGGCCGCCACGGGACGGGCTCGGTCGGGATGACGAACGGCGTTTTCTCCAGCGATATCCGCGGGTTGAGCGCCTTGAAGTGCAGGTTCGCCGGGATCGCCTCGCGCTGCAGCGCGAGCACCGCCTTGATGACGCCAGCGACCCCGGCGGCCGCCTCGAGGTGCCCGATGTTCGTCTTCACCGCCCCGAGGACGCAGGTGGAGCCGTCCTCGCGCGGCCCGCCGATCACGTCGGACAGCGCCTCCATCTCGACCGGATCGCCGAGCGGCGTCCCGGTCCCGTGCGCCTCGATGTACCCGAGGTCCGCGGCGGAGACGCCGGCGCTCTCGAGCGCCTGCCGCAGGAGGGCCTTCTGCGCGAGGACGCTCGGCGCCGTCAGGCCCGTGGAGCGGCCGTCCTGGTTCACGGCCGAGCCGCGGATCACCGCGAGCACCGGGTCGCCGTCGGCGAGGGCGTCCGAGAGCCGCTTCAGCACGATCATCCCGCAGCCCTCGCCGCGCACGAAGCCGTTCGCCTGGGCGTCGAACGTCTTGCAGCGCCCGTCGACGGAGAGCGCCTGCGACGCGACGAGCGCCTGCGTCAGCCACGGCGCGAGCATGAGGTTCACGCCGCCCGCCACGGCGAGCGAGCTCTCCCCGGCGCGCAGGCTCTGGCAGGCGAGGTGGATCGCGACGAGCGACGACGAGCACGCCGTGTCCACGGCCATGCTCGGGCCCTGCAGCCCGAGCACGTAGGACAGCCGCCCGGCCGGGAAGCAGTGCCCGGTGCCGGTGATGGCGTACATGTCCAGCGCCGCGTCCGCCGCCGCGCAGACCCGGTCGTAGTCCGTCATCACGACGCCCACGAACACCCCGGCCCGCGTCCCCGCGAGCCGCTCCGGCGGCTGCCCCGCGCGCTCCAGCGCCTCCCAGGTCACCTCGAGCAGCAGGCGCTGCTGCGGGTCCATGCTCTTCGCCTCGCGCGGCGTGATCCCGAAGAAGCGCGCGTCGAAGAGGTCCACGTCCTTCACGAACGCGCCCCAGCGCGCGGCGCGCTGCTCGGCCCCGCCGGGCTCCGGCGCGTCGACGGGCCACCGCGCCGCCGGGACCTCGGTCACCGCGTCGCGCTTCTGCTCGAGCAGCTCCCAGAACGCCTCCGGGGTCGCGGCGCCGGGGAAGCGGCACGCCATCCCGACGATCGCGATCGGCTCGGTCCTCGCGCGCACCTCGGCGTCGAGCTTCGCCTGCAGCTTCTTGATGGTGAGGAGCGCCTGCTTGACGACAGGCAGTTGTTCGCTGCTCATCCGACCGGCCCTCCCGCGACGGACAGGATGCTCTGGAGCAGCAGCTCCTCGGCCCTGTCGTCCGACATGCCCGCGATCTCTTCCTCGAGGCCCGACAGCAGATCGGCCGGCGCGGCGGCGCCTCCGCTCCCGGGTGCGCGCTGCGCCGCCTCTGCCGGGCGCGGCGCGGGCCCGAGCTCGCGCAGCAGGTGGTCGCTGAGCGACGCCACGTCGCCGTAGGTGAACAGCAGCGCGGCCGACAGCTTGAGCCCCGTGCTCGACTCCAGCCGGTTCCGGAGCTCGATGGCCATGAGCGAGTCGAGGCCGAGGCTCCTGAACGGCGCGAGCCGCGGGATGCGGGACGCGTCCTGGCGCAGGCTCTTGCCGAGCTCCTCGCGCACGTGCTGCTCCACGACGGCCGCGCGACGCTCGGGCCGAGCGCCCTCCAGCGCCGCCTTCAGGCGCGACGGCGCTGGCGCCGCCTCCTCGGGGCCGCGCTCCGCGCTCAGGAGCTCCGACAGGAGCGGCGCGCCCGCCGCGCTCGGATAGAACTCGACCCACTGGCGCAAGTTCAGGTCGATCGCCCCGATCTCGGGCAGATCGGCGGCGAGCACCCGCTCCAGCACCTCGGCGCCCTGCGCGGGCGTGAAGCTGCCGATCCCCCGGTGCGACGGCCGCGGCGCCGGGCGCTGCGGCGCCGCGTCCGGGCCGCGCGCCGCGAGATCACCCCAGTGGACGCTCAGCGCCGGGAGCCCGCTCGCGCGCCGGTGCTGGGCGAGCGCGCCGAGGAGCGCGCTCGCCGCCGCGTCGGCGGCCTGCCCGGGATGGCCGATCAGCGACGCGCCGGACGCGTACAGGACGAAGAGGTCGAGCCCGCGCGCGCGGGTCGCGGCGTGCAGGTTCCACGCGCCCAGCGCCCTCCGGACCAGCCCGTCGCGGAGGCGCGCCGCGTCGAGGTCCAGCGCGGCCCCGTCCTCGAGCGCCTCGGGCGCGAGGAGGATCCCCCGGAGCGGGGGCGCGCTCCGATCGATCTCCGCCAGCACCCTGGCCACGTCGTCGGGCCGCGCCACGTCGGCGCGCACGACCCGCACCGCGGCGCCCGCCGCCTCGAGCGCCGCCCTGGCGCTGGCCCAGGCCGCCGTGGGGGTGTCGTCCTCGGCGACGAGCGCGAGGTGGCGGGCCCCCTGCGCGACCATCCAGGCGGCCGCCGACATCGCCACGCCCCCGAGGCCTCCGGCGATCAGGTACGAGCCCTCGCCGTCGAGGCGCGCGCCCCCTTCCGCGAGCAGCTCCGGCGCGGCGCGCGCGAGGCGCGCCACGTGGCGGCCGCTCGACCGGAGCGCGACGTCGCCCTCTCCGTCCGTCGCCTCGATCTCTCGCAGCAGCGCGAGCGCGTCCTCCCGCGCGGCCGCGCCCCCGCCGTCCGGCCTCAGGTCGACGCGCGCGCACCCGAGCTCCGGCTGCTCGACGGCCAGCGTCCGGCCGAGCCCCCACAGCGGCGCCTGCGCCACCGACACGGCCGCAGAGCCCGCGCCCACCGCCTGGGCGCCGCGCGTCACCAGCCAGAGCTTCGGCGTGTCGCGCCACCCCATGCGCAGCAGCGCCTGCGCGAGGCGCAGCGCGCTCGGCGCGCCGAGCGCCTGATCCGCGGCGAGCGCCTCCGCCGTCGCCTCCTGCGCCGCGGCGTCGAGGCTCCACAGGTGCAGCGCGCCGCGCGGCGCGGGCTGGCCGGCGAAGGCGTCGCGGAGCGCCGCCTGGATCGCGCCGGGGTCCGAGGGGTCGGCGGCGTAGAGATCCGGCCCGAGGCGCGCGTACCGGTCGCCCGCCGCGATCCGCACGCACCGCTGGCCGCGCTCGCGCAGCAGGGACTCGAGCGCGTCGGCCGTCCCCCCGCTGTCGCCGAGCAGCACCCAGGCGCCGGGCGGCAGCGCGCGCGGCGCGCGCTGCGCCTCGGCCGCGAGGTCCTTCCGCCGCCACGCGACGCCGTACAGCCACGCGTCGGCGGCGTGACGCCGCGCCGGCGCCCGCGGGGAGAGCCGCCGGAGGCGCAGCCCCTCGGCGTCCGCCACGGTCTGCCCCGCGTCGTCGAGCAGGCGCAGATCCAGGGTGACCTCGCCGGCCTCGCCGCCGTCTCCGGAGCGCAGCCGGCCGTGCGCCCAGAGCGCCGCTCCCGGGCTCCGAAGCACGCGCAGGCGCTCCAGCGCGACAAGCACCGTCATGGCGCCGGCCGGCGCCGCGGCGAGGTCGAGCAGCCCTGCCGCGGCCTGGAAGCACGCGTCGAGCAGCGCGGGGTGCACGCGGTAGGCGGGCGCCTCCTCGCCCAGCGCTCCCGGCATGCGCACGCGCCCGAGGACCTCCCCCTCGCCGATCCAGAGCCGCTCCAGGCCCCGGAAGCTCTCGCCGAACGACAGCCCCGCCGCGCCGAGGCGCTCGTAATGGTCCGCCCCGCCGATCTCGCGCGGGCACCGCGCCTGGATCGCCCGCGGCGCCTCGCCGACCGGCGCCGCGCCCGCGGCCCCTTCGCGCCACCGCAGCCTCCCGGCCGCGTGCCGGGCCCAGGCTCCGCCGTCGAGGCTCGACACGGCGAACGCCGCCTCCCCGGCGCCGTCCTCCGTGACGACGAGCTGGGCTCTCCGCCCGCCCTCCGGCGGGAGCACGAGCATCCGCTCGAACACGACCGCCTCGATCGCCACCTCGGCGGCGCCGCGCAGCTCGGCCGCCGCCGACAGGGCCATCTCCACGAAGGCGGCCCCCGGCAGCACCACGTCCTGCTGGAGGCGGTGATCCGCGAGGTAGGGCAGCCGATCGACGCCGATCTCCTGCTCCCAGAAATGGGTCCCCGGCTGCATCGACGAGCTGAGGCGGCGGCCGAGGAGCGGGTGCCCGGGCTCCGCGCCGCCCGTCGCCGCGGCGCGGGCCGGGGCGCGAGACGCGCCGTCGTCGATCCAGTACCGCTCGCGCTGCCACGGGTAGCTCGGCAGCCGGACCGCGCGGCCGCCCTCGGGGAACAGCCGCCTGAAATCCACCGGGTGGCCGTGCGCGTACACGGCCCCGAGCGCCGCGAGGATCGTCCGCCGCTCGTCGTGGCCACGGCGCAACGACCCGAGGGCCACGCCCTCGTGCCCCCCGTCCCGCAGCCCCTCCTCGATCGCGGGCACGAGGATCGGGTGCGGGCTCATCTCCAGGAACAGCGCGTGGCCGTCGCGGGCGAGCCGCGACACCGCCGGCGAGAACAGCACCGGATCCCGCAGGTTCCGGACCCAGTACGCCGCGGTGAGCTCGGCGCCCTGGCCGATCTCCCCCGTCACCGTCGAGACGATCGGCACCAGCGCGTCTGCCGGCGCCACCTCCGCCAGCGCCTCCCGGAGCTCGTCGAGCAGGGGATCGACGTGCTGGCTGTGCGAGGCCACGTCCACCTTGATCCAGCGCCAGAAGACGCCGCGCCGCTCGATCCCGGCCAGGATGTCCTCCAGCGCGCCCCGGTCTCCGGACAGCACCGTCGACCTCGGGCTGTTGCTCGCCGCCACCGAGGCGCGCTCCTCGTGGCCGCGGAGGGCGCTGGCCGCCTCGGCGAGCGGCAGCTCGACGAGCGCCATGGCGCCGCCCGCGCGGAGCCGCCCGAGGAGCCGGCTGCGGCGGCAGATGACGCGCGCCGCGTCCTCCAGCGAGAGCGCCCCCGCGACGTGCGCCGCCGCGACCTCGCCCATGCTGTGGCCCACCACCGCGTCGGGCTCGACCCCCCACGACCGCCACAGCGCCGCGAGGGCCACCTCCACCGCGACGAGCGCGGGCTGCACGACGTCGATCCGGTCGAGCCGCGAGCGTCCCTCGTCGGCGCCGAGCTCCTCGAGGAGCGACCAGCCGAGCTCGCGCCGGATCGCCCCGTCCCACGCCTCGAGCGTCGCCCGGAAGACCGGCTCGGCCTCCGCGAGCGCGCGCCCCATCCCGACCCACTGCGAGCCCTGGCCCGGGAAGACGAAGGCGATCTTCGGCCGCCTCCCCGGGCTCCGCTCGCCGCGGGCGACGCCCTCGCGCGGCTCGCCCCGCGCGAGGGCGTCGAGCAGCTCGGCGAGCTCCTCCCGCGATCGGGCCACGATCGACGCGCGGCAGTCGTGGTGGCTGCGCCGGACGCCCGCGGTGTAGGCGAGATCGCGGAGGCTCGGGCCCTCCTCCGCCGGCGTCTCTCGGACGAGGTCCCGCCACGCCTCCGCCAGCGCCGCGAGCGCCTCGGGCCGGTGCGCCGACAGCGCCACGAGCTGCGGCGGCTCCTCGCCGGCCGGATGGAGCGCCTCCCAGCGCACCGGCTGGCCGGCGGCGTGGAGCGCCCCGAGCGACTCGAGCAGCGCGGCGCGCTCGTCCTCGCCCCGGCGCAGGGAAGGCAGGACGATCGCCTGCCGGCCGGCGTGCTCGGCGCACGCCTGGATCGCGCGGCTCGCCATCGGCGCGGGGCTGACCTCGAGGAAGGTGGTGTACCCCTCCCGCGCGAGCTGCGACGCCGCGTCGGCGAAGAGCACCGGATCGGCGAGGTTCCGCACCCAGTGCTCGGCGTCGAACCGCGCGCCGTCGAGGAGCGAGCCGGTCACGCCGGAGGCGATCGGCACCGACGCCGGGCCGGGCCTCACCCCGCGCAGGCATTGGAAGAGCTCCTCCCGAAGGGCGTCGATCTGCGCCGTGTGCGGCGCGACCTCGATGTGCACGCGGCGGCAGAAGACGCCCTGCCCGGAGAGCGCCGCGAGCAGCTCGGAGAGCGCCTCCGGGTCCCCCGCCACGACCGTCGACGCCGGGCTCTCGCGCACCGCGCGGCACAGGCGCCCCTCATAGGCGGAGAGCGCCCTTCCGGCGTCCTCCCACGGCAGCGCCACGAGCCCCATCGCGCCGCGGCCGCGGAGCCGCGCGATCAGCCGGCTCTGCTCGCAGGTCACCAGGATGGCGTCCTCCAGGCTCAGCACGCCGGCGACGTGCGCCGCCGCGCACTCCCCGACGCTGTGCCCCACCACGGCGGCGGGCTCGACGCCCCACGAGCGCCACAGCGCCGCGAGCGCGACCTCGACGGAGACGATGGCGGGCACGGACACGTCGATCGCGTCGAGCCACGGCCCGCCCTGGCCTGCCGCGAGGAGCGCGAGCAGCGACCAGCCCAGGTGCTCCTGGATGATCGCGTCGCACCGCTCCACGACCGCCCGGAACACGGGCTCGCGGTGCAGGAGCGATCGGCCCATCCCGGCCCATTGCGATCCCTGGCCGGGGAACACGAAGACGGGCCTCGGGCGCTGATCGGACGGCGCGTGGCCCACCGCCAGCCCGGGCCTCGCCTCGCCCGCGAGGTACCCTTCGAGCAGCCCCCGGAGCTCGCCAGGAGAGCGCGCCGCCGCCGCGAGGCGGTGCGGCCCGTCGCTCGAGCGCGCCGCCGCCCGGCGGCACATCCTCGAGAGGGGCGCGAGGTCTCCCGACGCCGCGAGGTCGTCGAGGACCTCACCGGCGAGCGCGCGCAGGGCGCCGGGGCTCCCGGCGGAGAGCGGGAGCAGCTCTGCCTGGGAGGGCCACGGCCCCTCGAGCACGACATGGCAGTTCGTCCCGCCGATGCCGAACGAGCTGACCCCCGCGAGCGCGGGCCTCTCCGGCTCGGGCCAGGCGCGGAGATCGCGCTGCACCGCGAGGCGCAGATCGTCGAAGGGAATATGAGGGTTGGGCGTCTCGAAATGGAGGCTCGGCGGCAGCTCCCTGTGTCTGAGGCAGAGCGCCACCTTGATGAGCCCCGCCACGCCCGCTGCGGACTCGAGGTGACCGATGTTGGTCTTCACCGATCCGACGAGGAGCGGCCTCTCCGCCGGACGGCCCGCGCCGAGCACCGCGCCGAGCGCCCTGGCCTCGATCGGATCGCCGAGCAGGGTCCCAGTTCCGTGCGCCTCCACGTAATGGACCCCGGCGGGCTCGACGCCGGCCCGCGCATACGCCGCCCGGAGCAGCGCCTCCTGGGCGGCGGGGTTGGGCGCTGTCAGGCCGTTGCTGGCGCCGTCGTTGTTGACCGCGCTGCCGCGGATCACGCAATAGATGGGGTCTCCGTCGCGAATGGCCTGCGCGAGGGGCTTGAGCGCGACAACGCCGCCTCCCTCCCCCCGGACGTACCCGCTCGCGCGCGCGTCGAAGGTGAAGCACCGCCCGCCCGGCGACAGCGCGCCGAACTTGGACACGCCGATCGTGCTCTCCGGGATGAGGTTCAGGTTCACGCCGCCGGCGAGCGCCAGCGTCGATTCGCCCCGACGGAGGCTCTCGCACGCGAGGTGGACCGCCACGAGCGAGGCGGAGCACGCCGTGTCCACGGAGAGGCTCGGCCCCTCCAGGCCGAGCGCGTACGAGACGCGGTTGGCCACGATGCTGTGATGGAAGCCGATCGCCGAGTGCTGGGTCAGGGCCTCGGGCCCCGCGCGGTGGACCAGCATTCCATAGTCCATCCAGGCCACCCCGAAGAACACGCCGGTCCGGCTCCCCTTGAGCTCCCCGGCGGCGATCCCCGCGTCCTCGAGCGCCTCCCAGGACAGCTCGAGCATCAGCCTTTGCTGGGGGTCCATGTGGACTGCCTCTCTCGGGGAGATGCCGAAGAACTGCGGATCGAACTGGTCGACGTGGTCCAGGAACCCGCCAGAGCGGGTATTCATCTTGCCTGGCGCCGAGACGTCGGCGTCGAAGAGCGCGTCCGGATCCCACCGCGACCGCGGCGCCTCCGTGATCGCGTCCACTCCCTCGCGGAGCAGCCGCCAGAAGGCGCCGGGGCTCGGGGCCCCGGGGAAGCGGCAGGCCATGCCGACGATCGCAATCGGCTCTGCCTCGTTTGCCGCGGCGATCCCCGCGGGTCGGCGCGGGGCCGCGGGCGCCGCGCCCGCTGGCGAGGCGAGGTGGCGCGCCAGGGCGTCCGGGGTCGAGTGCTCCCAGATCAGGAGGGGTGATAGAGGGCGACCGAGCATCCGCGAGAGCTCGTCGATCAGGACAGCGGCGCCCTGCGAGTCGATTCCATAACGACTGAATTGTTCGTGAGCATTCACGAACCGCGGGGCGACGCCTCGCGTCGTCGCAATGCGATCGACGAGCCAATCCCGGATGAGCTCCGTTGTGCGGGCCACACTTTGTACTTGCATGTGGATGCCTCGGCTTCGGGCAGCAAGTGGATGAATGTTCGGCGCGAGACGCTCGAAATCGAGCGCAAAGTCAGGCGCGAGCAAGGCAAACGCTATCCCTGGGACAGCGCTATCCCCTCAGCGCCGCCCAACGGCCGCCCCCGCTCGCTTGCCGAGAGAGCTTGTCTCGCAATCCAGAGCTCGGCCACTCACTATCGAACAAAGCAGTGCAACAGCGTACAGAGTAAAGACGTTTTATCTAAGCGAGTCGGCGTGTAGGTGAAATGCGCCGAACAGAAGCGACCATGAGTGTCGCTTGCCTGACGGGTCGTCACTCGCGGTCTCCAGACGCGGGCCTCCACGACGCGCGCCGCCCCTTCGCTCGCGGCGCGGCGCCGGATGGCGCACGATTTCGACGTCAGGATGCGTGAATTTTCGCGGTGCAGCCGCAACAGGGGAGATCGGGCGCGTGCGGCGCGGCGCCGGTCCGGCGGCGCAGGAGGGTAAAGAAGTCGAGCTACCGCGGTCGCGGCGCCGGGGCGTCATCAAGACGCCGGGCGACCGCGGCGCAGAAGGATGAAGAGATAGGACTACCGCGGAGCCAGCGGCGCAGCGCCGTTGGCCGGGTTCGCCTGGAGAACGCCGTTGCTGGTCGCGGGGCTACCCGGGCGTGCTGGCATCTTGTTCGTGCTGCCGTCGCCGGCCCTCATCGCATAACTGATGCCGCTCGCCAGCGTGCCCAGGGTAACAATACCGTCCAGGCTGGATTCCAGGCCCACGAGCGTTCGCGCCACGGCCGGGGTGATGCCGGTGAGCACCACGCGAGCCCCGAGCAGCCGCGCCGCTCGAGCGGCGCTCACGAGCGCATTGGCGACCTGGGTGTCCACGAAGCGAACGCCGGTGATGTCGAGGATGGCGGTGTGGGCGCTCTGCTGGGAGATCCCATCGAGCAGCGTCTCGAGGATCTCGCGGGCCCGCATGCTATCGATGGTCCCCACGAGCGGCATCGCGAGCACCCCCGGCCCGAGCGGCACGAGCGGCGTCGACAGCTCGCGGATCGCGGCCTGCTGCGCCCTGATCACCTGCTCCTTCATCGAGAGGCGATCGAGCTCCGAACGTTTGAGGTCGGTGAGGTCCGTGACGAAGGCGCCCACCCCGAGCGGCGCGCCCTTCGTATCGTAAATGGGAAACTTGATGGTGTAGAAGTAGCGGGTCCCGGACGGGTCCGGCAGCTCCTGCTCGTATTCGAGGGGCTTGCCGCTGGCGAGGACCTCCACCTCCTCCGAGATCATCTTCTCGGCGATCTCCGGGGGGAAGATGTCGCGCTCGCTGCGACCGAGGGCCTGGTCGGGCGTCATCTGCTGGTATTGCGCCGCGAGCCTGCTGATCGCCACGTAGCGATGCTCGAGGTCCTTGATGAAGAAGATGTTGGGGGCGTGATTGACGAGGGCGACGAGGTAGTCATAGCCGTGCTGCCCGACGCTCGGGGAGACGACACGCTCCTCGACGCCAGCCCTCGAGTCGTCGCGCGGCGCCGACTCCAGCTCAGCGATGCGGCCGCGGAGGCGCGCGATCTCGGCCTTGAGCTCGTCCACGCTCGACTCCGCCGCGGTCGCCTCCTCGCCGGAGGGAGCCGGGGCTCCCGCTGCTGACTCCGCACGCTGCCCCAACGGCTCTTCTGTCATCGGCGAGCTCTCCCGTCCGTCCATGCGTAGACGTAGCGCGGAGTGCTATCGGTGAGCAAGGCCTCTCCCTGCGTCCGAGGGCGCTTACCTCGGCGCAGCCCCTGATACACTCCGTTCCTGGTTCGCAGGCGGAGCTCGCCCGGGGGCGCGCAGGCGGAGCAGCCCAGGCGATCTCGGCGGCGGCGCCGCAGGGAAAATCCGCGATCAGCTCGGTTGTGGTGTGGCGCGCCGTGCGCTCGTGAAGGACCACGAGGCATTCAGCGGCGCGCCCTCCGGGGCGGGCGCGTCACTCGTCGATCACGAACTCCACGCGCCGGTTCTTCGCCAGGCTCGCCGGGTCGTCGCCCTCGGCGAGCGGCCTGTCCGGACCGAAGCCCTCCGCCGTGAGCCGGCCGGGGCTGACGCCCTTCTGGATGAGGTACTTCCGGACCGTGTCCGCGCGCTCCTGGCTGAGCTGCAGGTTCAGCTCGCGCGTGCCGGTCTCGTCGGTGTGCCCCTCGACCCGCACACGCTCGATCTCGGGGTTCGCCTTCATCACGAGCGCCACCTGGTCGAGCGTCCTGTACGACTCCGGCTCGAGCTCGGCCGACCCGCTCCGGAAGCGGATCGTGTCGCGCATCACGAACTCGCCCTGTTCGTACGAGACGCGCGGATCGCCCTTGTCCGGGCAACCGTCGTCGTCCTCGACGCCGTTGATCGTCTCCTTCTCGTCCGGGCACTCGTCGTCCGAGTTCGGCACGCCGTCCTGGTCGTCGTCGGCGTCCTCCTCGGGGCAGCCGTCGCTGTCGTAATCGCCGTCGCGATCCTCGGGGACATCGGGGCACTGGTCGCGCTCGTCGTCGACGCCGTCGTGGTCGCTGTCGTGCGAGGTCGGCGTGTACTTCACCCCCGCGAACACGCG
Source organism: Sorangium sp. So ce406 (assembly GCF_051474675.1). NCBI lineage: Bacteria > Pseudomonadati > Myxococcota > Polyangiales > Polyangiaceae > Sorangium > Sorangium sp. So ce406. The sequence goes on from NZ_CP150340.1 coordinate 8,659,680, forward strand.
GAAGATCGGCACGCCGTAGCCGGCCAGCGCGCCGATGCCCGGGCCCGCGGTGATCTCCCACTCCTCGTTCGGGTTGATCTTCACGTACCCGAGCGCCTCGAGCGGCGTCTCCTCCTCCTTCAGGTCGTCCGCGGCGAAGCCGATGCCGCCGTTGGCCTCCGCGCCGATCTCGACCTTGCCGTCGATGCCCCCGAAGCGGTAGCCGAGCGCCGCGGCGTACGTCAGCTCGCTCGCCGCCTCGACGTTCGCGTACGTCGTGCCCTCGCGGATCGCGACGCCCGCGTTGACGCCGAACCGCAGGCCGGGCGCGAAGCGGTGATCGAGCACGATGCGCGGCCAGAACACGACGTTGCGCGCGCCGCCCGAGAAGTCGCCGGTGTGCGTGGGCACGCGCAGCTCGGCCACGAGGGCGAGGCCGATCGAGTCGCGGTCGTCGAGCAGGCGCAGCTTCGGCACGAGCCGGATGTCGCCGAGCCCCGCGAACGACGGCGAGCCCTCCCCCGACTGCGCGAGGAAGAACGGCACGTCGAGGCCGAGCGCGAACGGCTCCGCGATCGTGACCGAGGCCATGAGGTCGGCGCCCAGGCGGCCGCTCACGATCTGGCGCCGCAGGTCGCCGGCGCCCGTCGCGACGATGAGCGGGTTGCGCGCGTAGTTGAGGAACAGCCCGAACGCCCACGGGTCCGCGGGCTCGCGGACGCCGGAGCCCTCGGTGACGACGAAGGCGTCGTGCGTGACGGCGGGCTTGAAGCGCTCGATGTCGATGTCCGTCTCCTGCGCCGACGCGCTCGTCGCGGCGGCGAGGACGGTGCAGGCGGTGGCAGCGATGATCCGTGCGCGCATGGGTCTCCTCTTCATCGGTCCCCCCCGGCTCCGCGGCGCGGGCGCCTCCGCCACGCGAGCGCCAGCCCGCCGACGGCGAGCAGCGACAGCGCGCCCCCGCCGATCGGCGCGGGCCCCGCCGTGCAGGCGCAGGCGCCGCCCTGGACCGCGTCGCCCTCGAGCAGGTCCGGCTCCCCGGGCCCGCCCGGATCTCCCGGCCCGCCCGCGCCGCTCGACGCGGCGCCCTCGACGCAGCGCCCCGTCGGCGCGCAGCGCGCGTCCGCGCCGCACTGGGCGCCGCCCAGCGAGCACGGGCCGCACTGCCCGTCCACGCACACGAGGTCGCCGCACTCCGCGTTCGACGTGCAGGTGCCCGACGGCGCGGGGATGCACCGGTGATCGGGCGAGCAGACCTCGCTCGGGTCGCAGTCGGGCGCGTCGACGCACGACACGGGCAGCACGCAGTCCCCGTCGACGCACACGCCCGCGCCCGCGCAGTCCGCGTCGCGGGTGCAGCCGGTGGGCGGGTTGATCACGTCGGGCACGCGGTCGTCGTCGCTGTCGTCGGCCACGCACGGGGCGGAGAGGCCGATGTCGAGATCGCCCGGCCCCCCCGACGCCGCGTCGTTCACCGAGCGGAAGTAGAGGTTGGCCTCGCACGCCGCGCTCACGCCGACGACGTCGAGGTCGATCGAGCCCTGCGCGTACCCGCGCGTCGCCTCGTTGATCAGCAGCGGGTCGACGTCGGTCCCTGCCTCGGTCGCGACCTGCATCTCGGTGACCGTGACGGGCTCGTAGCTCCCGGCGGCGCCGAAGGCCCAGACGCCCGAGAGCGTGCCGTCGCCCTTCACGCCGAGCACGAACTCGTAGCCGCCCATCGACTCGTCGGCCGTGAACCGCGGGTCGATCTCCGTCGCCTCGGCCGTGCCGCCGGTCCCCCGGTTCCTGTCCGCGTCGATGAACACGAACAGCGTGGCCTGGGCGCCGATCGCGGCCGTCCCCGACACGTACGCGCGCGCCCACAGCCGCCCGGCGTCGGCGACCGCGTAGGCCGTGCGGAAGTCGATGGACTGCTCCGGCTCCGCGAAGGTCGCCTCGCCGTCTCCGGCGACGTCCTCGTCGCCGTAGGGCCAGCGCGGCTCCCCTGTCTTGTCGATCGCGACGATCTCGTCGAGCACCGGCGTCGTCCGCCCGCCGGTCCACGTCTGAGCGGCCGAGCTCGTCGACCCGAGCGCGACCGCGAGCGCCGCCCCCACAGCCAGCGGCGCGACGCATGAGCGCCCCCGTACGCACCTATCTCTGTGATGTGCCATGGCGGGGAGCATCCTCGCACAGGTCCGCGCAACCCTTGCAAATGAAAGGCGTTTTGCGCCTGGAGTGCGCAGGGGTCGCAAGGACACGCACCCGTCGCCGCGCGCGTCTCCTCGCGCGCGACGCAAGCGACTCCTCGCGCGCGACGCAAGCGACCGGGCGCGCTCTCTCGTCGGAGCCGCGCCTCTCGCCGCGGTCTCCGGCGCGCGCGCCGCGCTTGGCCGCGCGCCCGGTTTCTGTAACTGTCCCGCGGTCATTTATGCGTCTATGCGTCGCGGCGCGGCGCGGCCGACGCTCGGGCGCACCGAGCGTCGGGCCCTGGCCGCGCGAGACGATGTCTTCTTCGACCGATTTCGACCGAGGATACCGGATGCACTGCACTGTCCAGAAACACCGCCCCGGAGCGTTCCGGTGGGCGTGCCTGCTGCTTGGATCCCTCGCCGCGGCGTGCTCGGGCGAAGGCCCGGCGCCGCTCGAGGGGGACGCCTTCGACGTCGAGCGCTACGACCTGCGGGGCGAGTTCGACTGGGAGCGGAGCCGCCTCGTCGCGACGCTCGGCCTCACGATGTCGTTCACCGGCGAGGGTCCGCGGAGCGTCGTGCTCGACAGCGCCGTGGCCGAGGTGAAGGACGTGCGGCAAAAGGGCGGCGGCGCGCTCCCGCACACGATCGACCTCGCGCGCGGCGCGCTCGCGATCGACCTCTCGAGCGTGCCCGAGGCGACGGCCGGCGGTCCCGTCGAGATCGAGATCGACTACGAGGCGCTCTCCGGCGACGCGCTCCGCGCCGTGCCGGCGCGCCTCGGCGACCCCGTCGCCGTGCGCGCCGTCTACACGGTCTCGGAGCCGCTCGGCGCGTCGCAGTGGATGCCGTGCCACAACGCCCCCTCGGATCGCGCCGTGTTCTCGGTCGCCCTGCGCGTCGACGCCGGCGAGTCGCTGATCGCGAACGGCGATCTCGTGGGCGACGAGGATCTCGGCGCCGCCGGCCGCCTCGTCCGTTACGAGACCGCCTACCCGCTGCCGACGTACCTCATGGCGTTCGCTGTCGGCGACTTCGAGGTCGAGCGCGGCGCGAGGGGCGACCTGCCCATCGCGGTCTGGCGCCGCCGCGGGCTCCCCGGCGATCACGGCGCGATGCTGGGCGAGCTCTCGCGCGCGATCGGCCGCTTCGAGGAGCTGCTCGTGCCGTACCCGTTCGAGAAGTACGCGCTCGTGCTCCTGCCGGACTTCTCCGCGGGGGGCGTCGAGCACGCGGGGATCAGCTTCCAGCGCGAGGAGCGGAGCACGCAGCCCGCGCTCGCCTCCGATCTCCTGCTCACGACGCACGAGCTCGCGCACCAGTGGTTCGGCGATCTGGTCACGGTGGCGACGTGGGACGACCTCTGGATCAAGGAGGGCATGGCGACGCTGCTCGAACAGGAAGCCGTCCGCGCCTACACGGACGAGAGCGGCGCGGGGACGCTGAACGGCGACGTGATCGACCTCCAGTACGGCGACGCGGTGCGCGACCCGTCGCTCGCGCCCGACGAGAAGTACACGAGCGGCCCGTATGGCCGCGCGGCCTGGCTGCTCACCCAGATCCGCAGCCTCACCGGCGAGGACGCCTTCTGGTCGACGCTCCGCGGCGTCCTCGAGGCGCGCCGCTTCGGCAGCATCGGCACGGACGAGTTCCTCGACGCCTTCGCGCCCGCGCTCGGCCCGGAGGCGACGGCCCGGGCGCGCCGCGCTGTCACGGCCAGGGCGCTCCCGTCGCTCGAGGTCGAGGCCGCGCCCTCCGGCGGCGCGTTCGTGACGCTGCGCGACCCCGACGGCGCGCTCGTCGCGCCCCTGGAGCTCGCGTGGGTGGCCCCGGACGGCCTCACCCGCGCGCAGGCGCTCCTGCCCGGCCAGCGCGTCGAGGTGGCGCCCCGCCACCCGTCCGAGCTCCTCCTCGTCGACCCGCAGGATCGCCACCCCGACTGGGCTTTCCTCGGCACCGAGAGCGATCTCGCGGCCTACGCCGCGGCCATCGCCCCGCTCCGCGTCCCGTCGGATCCCGGGGGTGTCGAGCGCTTCCTCGATGTCGGCGGCGCGCACCAGCTCGCCGCGCTGCAGGGGGGCCTGCCCGAGGGGCTCACCCCCGAGCAGTTCGAGCCCTTCGTGGAGGCCCTCGACGCCGACGCCGCCCGGGCCGTGGCGATCGCGGCCGCGTGCGACGCCGCCTGCGCGCCGGGCCTGGACGAAAAGGACCGCGACGCGTGGACGAGCGTGCTCACCGGCGTGCTCGCCGCGGCGCCCTACAGTTACGGGCTCGACTACGTCGACAGCTACGCCGCGTGCGGCGCGGTCGTCTCGCCCGAGGCGCTGTTCGCCGACGACTGGACCGCGCTCGAGGCCGGGCTCGTGTCGGGCGAGGTCTCCGACGCGCGGCTCCAGTTCCTGTCCAAGTTCCGGCTGCCGCCCGAGCGGGCGCTCGGCGCGTGGGGGCAGGTCGCGCTCGCCGCCAGCTCGGTGCGCGCGCGCGTGCTCGCGATCCGGCACCTCGCGGCCTACCTGGAGGGCCTCGACCCCGCCGCCCTCCCCGCGTGGCGCGCCCTCTTCGTCCGCGTGCTCGGCGAGACCGACGTCGCCGACGTCCTCAACGCCGATCTCCGCGCCGTGCTGTCCTCTGCGGCGCCCACGGCCGCTGGCAACGAGGCGGCGCTCGAGGCCCTGATCCGGGTGCTCCGCTCGCGCGCCGCCCGCTCCGTCCACCCCTCCGCCGTCTGCGCCGCGTTCGCGCTGACCGTCGGTGACGCGGGCGCGTTCGACCGCTTCGCCGCGGCCGTCGAGGGCGCCGACCTGACCGAGCTCCCCCTCTCGCTGCTGCGCTCTCCCGACGGCTGCTACTGAGGCGCTCGCGACAGCCCACCTCGCCGGGCCCTTCGCGGCGCGTCTGGCCACCTGCGCCGGACCCGAGCGCTGCTATGCTCGCCTCCCCATGTCGGAGCTCATCCACCTTCTTCGCCAGGGCGCCCCCCTCGCTCGCCTCGCCGAACATCTCGACGGGTTGACGCACGACGAGCGCCTCCAGGCCCTTTCGACCACGAGCCGCGCCGATCAGCGCGCGCTCTACGTCGCCGCGAGCCAGGCCCCCTCGCTCACGCTCGACTTCTTCGTCCCGGACGGCACTCCGCCTCGTGTAGGCGTCCATCACAAGGGTCGGAACAGCCTTCCTCTCCCCTCTCCCTTCCGTTTCTTCGAGAAGCGTTTTGCTCTCCCCGAGGACGGCAGCGCGCGTCTCTTTGGTTACAACGAGGGTGTCACGCGTTCCTGGGTTGGCCCGGGGTTCTTCGTCGCGCTCCCGACCGCCGGCAATCCTGCGTGGCAGGAGCGCGGCGCGATCGTGATCGACTACTTCCAGGTCCCGGACGGCCCCGTGCCTGACGGCTGGCCTCCGGTCGTCCCGAACAGCAAGGGCCTCCAATCCTTCGTTTACGACGGAACGCGCGACTTCATGCGCCGCGTCTCGCAGCACGTCTCGATCGGCGCCGCGTACAAGGGCGAGAAGTCCCTCGATCATTACTTCACCCTCTGTCGCGCCCCCTCCGGCGGATAGCCCCCTCCGGGAGCCTTCAAACAGCTCCTCTCGGCCCATCACGAAACCACGGTAGGCCCTTTCGTCGGGGGTCTGGCTGTCCCGTCCCGCGATCTCCCCAGGTCCGCCGGGCAGAAATCCTGCCAGGGATCTGCCTCGCGAGAAGAGAGATTCAACGCAAAGACGCAAAGACGCAAAGACGCAAAAAATCAATCATTTCATGCCTTTTTGCGTCTTTGCGCCTTGGCGCCTTTGCGTTGAAATCTCTCCTCATTCCTGGCCGGAATCCTGGCGAGCGGAACTAGTTGTCCCCCGTCCCCCCGGACAGCCGCGCGATCATCCCCTTTCGCAGGAGCCCCACCTTGTTCCGCATGGCGGTCACCTGCTGCCGCATCCCCTCCGCCTGCTCTGCCAGATCCGCGATCCCCGCCGCCGTGGCCGCCTGAACCAGCTCGCGCGCCTCGTCCGCGAGCCGCCCCATGCGCACTTCCACCTCGTCCATGGCCGTCACCACCTCGCCGATCTGCTCCGGCGTCGTCGCGTCGCGCTGGCGCGTCGCGGTCTCCTGCACCAGCAGGTTGATCCCCCGCCCCTCCTCGGCGAGCGCCGCGAACCGCTGGAACAGCCCCCCGAGCTGCTCTGCGCGCCGCTTGATCTCCTCGCCGCGCGCCGCCAGCGCCGTCGCCGTCGCCTCGTGGCGATCCCGCGCCGCCGCGATCGCCGCGATCAGCGACCCGAGCGCCACGCTCACGCGCTGCTGCGCCTCCGCGGCCTCGGTCGTCGACTTCGCCGCGCGCTCGATGCCCTTGCGCGTGTCGAGCGACATCTTCCGCGCCGACTCCGCGAGCTCCTCGAAGCGGAGGAGCTCGCGCTCGAGCGCGCGCGCCGCCTCCGCGAGCTCGCCCCCGCCCTTGCCGTGATCGTCCTTCCCGCCCACGCTGCGGCCGTTCTTTTCGCGCTTGCTCACCTTGCACACTCTCGACCGCCTCTCGCGTCCCTCCGCGTAAGGCGCCCTGCATCCTGCACGATCCCCGGCCCGCGCGGCAGCCCCTGCGCGCCGCCGCCGCGATCCTGGGCGGGCGCACCGCGGCGCCCACGTCGACGGAGCCCCTGCACCGCCGCGCGCAGCGTGGTATCGGATGGCTCCCTACGCGCGCGTCCGTTATTCTCTCGGCCCCTCCGCCCGCGCCCTGTTGTCCATGAGAACGAAGAACAGCAGCCGCGCCAGGCGGCCATCCAGCAGGAAGAAGAAACCGGCGACGGCGCAGGTCGCACCGGATCTGGATGCCCGCTCGCTCGTCCCCGCCGCCGAGGGCGCCGGTGCGCCTGCGCGTCGCGCGCCGGTCGCCCCGGCGCCCCCTTCCTACGTCGTCGGGATCGGCTCCTCCGCGGGTGGCCTCGAGGCGCTCCGGATCCTGATTGGCGGCCTCAAGAGCGCCGACCGGATGAGCCTCGTCATCGTCCAGCACCTCGCCCCGCAGCACCGCAGCCGCCTGGTCGAGATCATCAGCCACTCCACGTCGCTGAACGTCAAAGAGGTCTCCGAGGGCGAGGACCTCTGCGCGAACACCGTCTATGTGACCCCGCCCAACGCGAATGTGGTCGCCGACGGCCGCGCCCTCCTCCTGCGGCGCCCCGAGACCAAGGTCGGCCCGAAGCCCTCGGTCGACCTGTTCTTCAAGTCGATCGCCGAGCACTACGGCGAGAACGCCATCGGCGTCGTCCTCTCTGGCACGGGGTCGGACGGCGCGCAGGGCGTCCGCGCCATCAAGACCGCGGGCGGCGTCACCATCTGCCAGACCCCCGAGTCGGCCAAGTACGACGGCATGCCGCGCGCCGCCAAGCAGACAGGCGCCGTCGACCTCGAGCTCGGCCTCGACGAGATGGCCAATCAGCTCAGCAAGTTCAACGAGCTCGCCAAACGCCCCGATCAGCCGGACGCCTCGCTCCGGCAGCTCAGCTTGACCCAGCAGGACCCGTACCACAGCATCCTCTCCTTCCTGGAGAAGGCGAGCCGGGTCAACTTCGCCCAGTACAAGCAGTCCACCGTCCGCCGGCGGATCGAGCGGCGCGTCATCGCCACGCGCTGCGAGTCGATCGAGGCCTACGCCGACTACCTCCGCGTGCGCCCCGAGGAGGGCAGGCTCCTCTTTCAGGACATCCTGATCTCGGTCACGTCCTTCTTCCGCGATGAGCCGTCGTTCAAGTCCCTGGCGGCCGCCGTCGCGGAGCGCATCGACCAGAAGCGAACCGGCGACAGCCTCCGCGCCTGGGTCGTCGGCTGCGCCACGGGCGAGGAGGCCTATTCGATCGCCATCCTCATCTTCGAGGCGCTCGCGAAGGCGAACAAGCAGCTCAACGTCCAGATCTTCGCGACGGACATCGACGAACAGGCCATGTCCGTCGCGCGCAAGGGGCTCTATCAGAAGGCGTCGGTCGCCGACATCCCCCCGCGGCTCCGGTCCAGGTACTTCGACGAGCAGGACCAGTGGTTCAAGGTGAAGGACTACGTCCGCGACGCGATCGTCTTCGCGCGCCACGACGTCGCCCAGGATCCGCCGTTCCTCAAGCTGGATCTCGTCTCGTGCCGCAACGTCCTCATCTACTTCAACTCCCACCTGCAGGAGCACACGCTGAGGACGTTCCACTTCGCGATGGACACCCAGGGTGCCCTGTTCCTCGGCAAGTCCGAGTCGGCGACGACGGTGGGCGACCTGTTCGAGCTCACGGACAAGAACGCGAAGATCTTCGTCCGGTCCGCGAAGAAGGGCGATCTCCCGCGCTCGTACTCGAGGCAGGAGTTCAACCGCGAGAGCGCGCTCATCACGAAGGATCGCCAGTCCACCACGGCCCAGGATCTCTTCACCTCCATGGTGAACGGCTTCGCCCCGGACTCGGTCCTGATCGGCGACGACCACCGGGTGCGGCACGTCTTCGGGAGCGCCAACCGGTACCTGCACTTCCCGAAAGGCGAGCCCACCGTCACGATCCAGAAGCTGCTCCCGTCCGACGTGGCGCTCGAGGTCACCGCGCTGCTGCAGCGGGCCCAGCGGTCGGGCCACGCCGCGCGGGGGGACCAGCGGCACACGTTCGTCGTCGATCGCGAGGAGCGGAGGATCCAGCTCACGGTCGTCCCGCTCTCCTCCGACGGCCAGAGCGAGTTCATCGTCTGCTTCAACCACGCGCCGTACGACCCGCCCCGCCCCCCCAAGACGCCCGCGGGCAGCTCCCGCCTCGCGCCGGAGGAGCAGGTCCGGCGGCTCGAGCAGGAGCTCGCGGCGGCGCGGGAGCACGTCCAGACCGTCATCGAGGAGCACGACACCGCGAGCGAGGAGCTCCAGGCCCTCAACGAGGAGCTCCAGTCGTCCAACGAGGAGCTCCAGTCCACGAACGAGGAGCTGGAGACCACGAACGAGGAGCTCCAGTCGGCGAACGAGGAGCTCACGACGCTGAACCAGGAGATCAACGTCAAGTCGTCCGAGCTGATGACGCTCAACCAGCGGCTCGTCGCGATCCAGAACGCGATCGCCTATCCCCTCCTCGTCGTCGACAAGAACCTCCGCCTGACCGACTACAACCCAGCCTCCCGCCACCTCTTCCGCATCTCGGAGGTCGACCGCGGCCAGCACATCCGCGCCGCCCTCTCCCACCTCAGCGTCGAGCCCGTCCTCGACATGGTCGCCGCGAGCCTCCAGGAGCGGCGGCCGATGCGGCACCAGCTCGAGGTCCTCGACCGGCACTTCGAGGCGTGCATCCAGCTCATCGAGGGGTCGAAGGGCGAGGTGGACGGGGCCGTGCTCAGCTTCGTCGACAACACCGAGCCCGTGCACGCGCTCACCCAGAGCAGGGTCAGCAAGGAGAGGCTCTCCGCCATCCTCGACAACACGCCGGCGCTCGTGACCATGAAGGACTCGATCGGCGCCTACGTCTACGTCAACCAGCGCTTCTGCGACGTCCTCGGGCGCTCCGAGAAAGAGGTGCTGGGGAGGACGGACGAGGAGCTGTTCGGCCCGAAGTCCGGCAGCGCCATGCGAGAGCGCGACTTCGAGGTGCTGAAGGCCCGAACGTCCATGTGGCTCGAGGAGAGCCTGCACGTGGGCGGGAAGCTCCGGTACTGGCTGTCGTCGAAGTTCCCCCTGCTCGACGAGCGGCGCAACGCCCAGTCCGTCTGCACGATCGCGCTCGACATCACCGAGCGGGTGCTCCAGGAGCAGCACCTCAAGGTCTTCAAGAAGGTCGTCTCCGCCTCGAACGCGGGCCTCGCGATCCTCGAGTCGGCCGAGGGGCAGTACCGGGTGACCTTCGCCTCGAACGAGTTCGCCGACAAGGTCGGCAGGGGCGCGCCCGATCTCCACGGGCTGCCGCTCGACGAGCTGCTCGACGTCGTGCTGAGCGGCGCGGAGTCGACGCGCATCGGCGAGCTCTCGGAGGCCGCCCGCCAGAGCCCGCTCGCGTCGTTCACCATCAACCTGGCGGAGAAGGCGGGGGGCGAGCTCTGGATCGAGCTCAGGACCGCGACCATCAGCTTCGGCGGCGAGGAGCCGAGCTACCTCATCCTCCTCATCTTCGACGTCACCCAGCGGGTCCAGGCGCAGCGGCTCATCCTCTCCCAGCAGGAGGAGCTCTCGCGGTTCAGCAAGCTCGCCTCGCTCGGCGAGATCGCGGCCGGGATCTCCCACGAGATCAACACGCCGCTCAACGTGATCACGACGAAGACCGATCTGCTGAAGCGGCTGGCGGAGCGCGGGCAGCTCGAGAAGGAGCGCCTGTCCCGGATCGCGGTCGAGGTCGACGGGATGGTCGAGAACATCACCAACGTGATCTCGGGACTCAAGTCCATCACCAGGATGGAGTCCGAGAAGCTCCGCCCTCACAACGTCCAGGAGCTCGTGCGCGAGGCCGTCCGCGTCAGCGGCTTCCGTCTCCAGCAGGCGAGCGCCCAGCTCAGCTTCGATCTACCGCGCGAGGACCTCGTCATCGACTGCTATCCCGTCCAGATCGTGCAGATCCTCATCAACCTGCTCAACAACGCGGTGGACGCCATCTCGTCCCTCCGGGAGCGGTGGATCCGGATCGAGGCGCGAGCGTCGGACGACCTGGTCTACGTGCGCGTGATCGACAGCGGCAAGGGGATCGACCCCGCGCTCGCGGAGAAGATCATGACGCCGTTCTTCACGACCAAGAAGGAAGAGCATGGCACCGGGCTCGGCCTCAGCCTCTCGCGCAACATCGCGCAGCACCACGGCGGCGATCTGCGCCTCGTGATGGATCACAAGAATACGTGCTTCGAGCTGGAGCTGCCCCGGAAGCCCATGTGACGCCGTGAGGCCGCCGGATCGCGGGCGCCCGCCGCCGCGGTCGTCGCATCCGGCCGGCGGTCATCGGTCCTCGATCATCGGTCTTCGGGGCGCCGAGGGGTGGTCCCCGGCCCGCCCCCTCGGCCCAAGAAGCGATCTTCACCACATTTTTACACAAAATACACGTCTAGCCGCGCTCTGCCCTGCGCGGCGCCTCCCGCGCGGGCATCTCGGAGTCCGCTGACGCCTGAGCACGGCGGGCGGCGGGGAGTGGAGCCCTCGACGCCCGTCGCGTGAGCTGCTAATCCGTCACGAATGCCCGGCGTGCAGGTCAACACGCAGGTTCACGCGGTGGTGGCAGCATGCTCCTGAACATCATCATCGTCGAGGACAGCGAGGAGCTGTGCGAGGGGTGGCAGGACATCCTGTCGCTCGACGGGCATCACGTGACCTGCTTCTTCAATGGCCGATCTGCCCTGGAGGAGCGCGCGCTCATCATGCAGGCCGACGTGCTGGTCACGGACTATTACTTGCCGGACATCAATGGCTTGACGCTCGTCTCCATGGTCCGGAAGATCCGCGCCGACCTCCCGATCATCCTGCTCACCGGGACGCGGGATCCGGCCATCCGGGAGAGCCTCCGTCAGGTGGAGAACTCGATGTTCCTGAGCAAGCCGATCCGGATAGAGCAGCTCGAGCGGAGCATCCGGGAGCTCATCGCCACCTCGTCGAAGTCCCCGGCGGCGGACGCCGACAAGGCGGACCAGGTGGACCGGCCGCCCTCCTCGCCGTACTGAGCCGCGCATGCCGGGGCGGCCTCGCAGGGTCGCCGTCCCCCGGCCCCGGGTGTCCCACCTTCCTGAAGGATTCCACCGGTTTCGCCTGCAGCCGTTGTCCGGACCGGTGTACTGTATCAAATCGGCGGACCGTACGTCGGACCCACGTCGGAGGAACCGATGCGAAGCGCGTTGCTCGTCCTCGTCGGAGTTCATGCCTTGCTGGGGCTCACCCTGCCCTCGCCCGAGGCGCTCGCGCTGCCCGCGCCCGACGAGCTCGCCCTCCCGTCGCTCGCAGAGAAGGAGCGGGCCGCGCTGCGCTCGCCCGGGAGCCGGCTCGCCCGCGACGGCGCGCCCGAGCCCTCGAAGGCGCGCGCGCCGGTCCCCGCCCCCTCGAAGGAGCGCGCCCCTGCCGCCTCGCCCGAGAAGAAGCGCGGCGGGCGCTCGACCGAGGCCGATTGCAAGGCGCTCGGGCCCGAGGTGCAGAAGGCCTCACGGATGATCGAGGTGCTCCGGGAGTCCGACCTGAGCACGCCGCCCGAGGTGCTGCTGCGGATCGCGGATCGGCTCGACCTCTGGGCCGGCGCGCCCGCGGTCCGCCTCGCCGACCCCGACCTCGCCCGCGAGGCCAGGCACATCCGGGAGAGCTTCGCCCGGACCAGCACCGCGATCCGCAAGCTGCGGGCATCGCTCATCCTCAACAAGCCCAACCTGAAGAAGGCGGGCTCCGCGCGCGCCGGGCTGGAGCGGGAGCTCGACAAGGACGCGAAGGTGGTGCGGAGCATCGTCGGCCGTTGCAAGAGCAACCCGTATGAGCCGATCAAGGGCAAAGCCCACATCCCGCCCCACGTCGTGCGGCGCGTCGTCCAGGAGAACTTCGGCGCCATGCGCGCCTGCTACGAAAAGGGCCTTCGCAAGAATCCCAAGCTCGAAGGGCGCATACCCGTGCACCTCGTCGTCGACGGCCAGGGCAAGGTGACGTACGCGGGAGACGCCGACCGACCGCCCGCGGACGCGCCCCTGCTGATCGCGCTCCCCTCGCCCGGCGCGGCCGCGCCGTCCTCGCCCGCCCCGCCGCTCCGCGACGACAAGGTCGTCGACTGCGTGCTCGACGTCTTCCGCGGCCTCCGATTCCCCTCCCCCGCGGACAACAAGGGCGTCGCCAGCGTTGTCTATCCTGTCGTCTTCGGTGTGGACGACAACCGCTCTTCGGCCACCTCCTCGAGGTGACGCGGAGCGCAACCGCCGGCGGCCAGGCGCTGGCGCGCTGCCGTCCGAGCGGGGCCTTCATCAAGCACGCTCGCGACGCGACGTGCAAAGTTATTTCCTTCTCTGAAGCCAGAGGGTAAGCATTCCCCCGATGAAGCTCTCGCTCTCCGAGCTCCAGGACATCCGCCGCACCCTCGCGGCGCGCACCGTCTTCGGCCTCTCGACGCCGGGCACCGAGATCGCCGCGCTCCCTGCCTACCTCGCGCCCCCGCCGGACGGGATGACCGGGCGCGCCGTGGTGGTCGACGCCGGCGGCACGAACCTCCGCGCTGCGATCGTGGAGCTCGCGCCGGGCGGCGTGTCGCGCCTCGTGGCCGGGCCCGAGCCGGCGAAGTTCCCGGGCGGGCCGGAGATCACGGGCGACGCCTTCTTCGATGTCCAGGCGGAGCTGGTCGAGCGCCTCGGCCCCGTGCACGGCTTGCCGGTGGGCTATTGCTTCTCGTATCCGTCGGAGACGCTGCCGTCGCTCGACGCGCGGCTGCTCCGCTGGACCAAGGGTGTCCAGGTCGCGGGGGTCGCGGGCACCAACGTGGGCGAGCGGCTCGGCCGGGCGCTCGCCGCGCGGAAGCTCCGGCCCGGCCCGGTCCGGGTGCTGAACGACACGGTGGCGAGCCTGCTCGGGGGTGCCTTCGCGCACGGCGGGGCGCAGCCCGCGGCGTTCATCGGGCTCATCGTGGGGACGGGCACGAACATGGCCACGTTCCTCCCTGCCGGCCGGATCCCGAAGCTCAAGACCGGGCACTTCGTCGCCCCGATGGCGGTCAACCTCGAGAACGGCAACTTCAACCCGCCGCACCTCCAGCCGTTCGACGCGGAGGTCGACGCGGCCTCCGAGAACCCCGGGGCCCAGCGCTTCGAGAAGGCGGTGTCCGGGGCCTACCTGCCGCGGCTCTTCGCGCGGCTGTGCCCGGACCACGCCCCCCTCGCGAGCTCTGCGGATCTCGTGCGGCTCCGCGACGACGGCGCGGGCGACGCGCGGCGGGTCGCCGGCGAGCTCCTCCAGCGCTCCGCCGACCTCGTGGCGGCGGCGCTCGCGGCGGTCGTGGACGTGCTCGACACGCCCCCTGGGGTCGGCATCCTCGCGGAGGGGAGCCTCTTCTGGGGCGACCCGCGCTATGCGCCGCGGGTGCAGGAGACGCTCCGCGCCCTCGTCGGCTCGCGCGTCGAGCCCCGGATCGCGCGGCTCGAGCACGTCAACCTGATCGGCTCGGCCTGCGCCGCGCTGTTCGCCTGATCGCCGGCGCGTCGCCCCCCCGCGCGGCGCGGAGGGCGCCCGGCGGGCGCGCCGTCGAGGACCCAGCGATCTTCCCGAGATCTCGCGCTCCCGGAGCCCCTGTCGAGGCGCGCAGCGCGCCCACTCGGGCCCGCTCGATGCGATCCGGGATACGACCCGGGCGCCTCGCGATCGGAGGGATCACACATTTCTGGCCGTATCCGCCGTTTGCGACCACGATGGCGCAGCGTGGGCGACATGGGAGGGGCTGGCCGGTGAGGTGCGAAACAGCAGCGGGCTGCGGCCTGGCCGATCCGGTCGTGCGCCGCCGGTTGTCGCGGGCGGGCCCTGGTAGCCAGAATGGCTATTGTCGTTAGAGAGATGCTCCCGTCGAACCGCAAGCTCGCGTTCCGAAGGCAGCCGCACCTGGTCGATGACAGCGGGAGCGTCGGCGTGTGGATCACGCAGCCGGCCGGGATGCTCGTGCAGCTCCTGCGGGAGACGGCGGCGACGGGCGACATCGCGCGGTTCATCTCGGTCGACGCGTACCAGAAGCTCGTGGGGGTGATGCGCCCCGGGGAGCGGGCTTACTTCCTCTACGACATGGCGCTCATGGTGCGGTACGAGACCGAGGCGCGCGTGATCCTGACCCAGTGGGGGCTCAGCGTGCGCGAGCGGATCGAGCACATCGTGGTCCGGCCGCCCCCGGAGATGAACAAGCTGGGGCGCATGGGCATCCAGACGATCGCGGCGGCGATGAGCCTGGCGGGCGTGCAGCTCGACGTCGTGGACGACCTCGAGCCGTTCCTGCGGGAGCGCAACCTGCGGCCGCGGATCAGCCTGACCTGAGCAGGGCTCCGGGGGCCGTGCGGCCCGGGTGGCCCTGCTCAGGTCTGCGAGCTCAGGAGGGGAGTCTGGCGAGGATCAGTGCCCGCCGCCGGTGCCCTTGATGTCGAGCTGGGGACGGGAGGGGTGCGGCCAGTCGAGGTGGAAGAACTTGCCGCGCGGCTGGTCCGTGCGCTCGTAGGTGTGCGCGCCGAAGTAGTCGCGCTGCGCCTGCAGCAGGTTCGCCGGCAGGTGGGCGGCGCGGTAGCCGTCGTAGTACGAGAGGGCGGACATGAACGCCGGCGCCCAGACGCCGTTCTGCGCGGCGATCGAGACCACCTTGCGCCAGTTGGACTGACCGTTCTTGATCTGCTCGTTGAAGTACGGATCGAGCAGGAGGTTCGTCAGCCCGGGATTGCGCGTGTACGCCTCGGTGATCTTCTGGAGGAACCGGGCGCGGATGATGCAGCCGCCGCGCCAGATGCTCGCGATCGTGCCGAAATCGAGCTTCCAGTCGTACTCGGCCTGCGCCGCGGCCATGAGCTGGAACCCCTGCGCGTAAGCGCAGATCTTCGAGCAATACAGCGCGTCGCGGATCGCGGTGATCGTGCCCTGGCGGTCCTGGACCGGGGTCGGGGTCGGGCCCGTGAGCTGCTTCGAGGCCTCGACGCGCTCGTCCTTCAGCGCCGACAGGCAGCGCGCGAACACCGCCTCGGCGATCGCGTTCGCAGGAATGCCCATGTCGAGGGCGTTGCTGCTCGTCCACTTGCCGGTGCCCTTCTGACCCGCCGTGTCGAGGACGAAATCGACGAACGGCTTGTCCTTCTGGACAGGGTCCTTCTGCTGGAGGATGTCGGCGGTGATCTGGATGAGGTACGAGTCGAGATCGCCGCTGTTCCACTCGGAGAAGACGCGCGACATCTCGTCCTTCGACATCCCGAGCAGCCCGTCGAGGAGCGTGTACGCCTCGCAGATGAGCTGCATGTCGATGTACTCGATGCCGTTGTGGACCATCTTCACGTAGTGGCCCGCGCCGTTCGGCCCGATGTACGCCGTGCAGGGCACGCCGCCCTCCACCGGCTTGCCGGCGGTCGCGCCCTCGAGCGGCCTGCCGGTCTGGGGGTCGACCTTGGCGGCGATCGCGCGCCAGATCGGCTCCAGGTGCTGCCAGGACTCGGGGTCGCCGCCGGGCATCAGCGAGGGGCCGAAGCGGGCCCCGACCTCGCCGCCGGAGACGCCGGAGCCGAAGAACTTGCACTGCGACGCGTACTCCTTCTCGCGCCGGATGGTGTCGGTCCAGAGCGAGTTGCCCAGATCGACGACGATGTCGTCCGGCTCGATCCCCGCCTCGAGGAGCTGCTTGACCACCATGTCCACCGGCGGACCGGCCTTGACCAGGATCACCGCCTTGCGCGGCTTCTTCAGGGCGCGGACGAAGTCCTTCAGCGTCTCGCAGTAGACAAGGCCGCCGGGGGTGCTCGGGTTGCGGGCGACGAAGTCCTTCGCGACCTGCACCGTGCGGTTGAACACGGCCACCTTGAACCCGTGGTCGGCCATGTTGAGCGCGACGTTCTCGCCCATGACGGCCAGCCCGATCATGCCGATGTCGCAGCTGGATGTGGCATCATTCATCCCAGTTCTTCTCCTTCACACATTGCTCATGCTCCGTCAGCGACCGCTCTGTTGTGCGGATCGGCCGGCTCAGCAAGGCATCGTCCCGCGCGCCGTCGATCTTTGGGTCGGCTGGCAGCCACGGCCGCGCATTCTGAGCAGGCCAGCGGCGCGGCGTCCAGCGCCGTCGCGACCGGCCGGCGCGCCTGTCCCGCCCGCCGCCGCGCGCCTCTCGCCCGCCGCCGCGCCGCCGCGGCCGCTGTGGAGCCGCGCTCGGGCGCCATGGTACGCTCTCGCCCGTGCGACCGGGCCCGGCGCTCGTAGGCCTCCTGCTCCTCGCCGCGGCCTCGTCCTCGGCCTGCGTCCCCCCCGCGTACAACGTCCGCGCCGCGCGCGCCTTCGCGAACGAGGACGCCCGCCGCGCGATCATCGACGATCGCGCGGCCGATCTGGAGCGAGCGGCCGCCCTGGCCGACGAGGTCCTCGCGCACACCCCTTACTCCTCGGGCGACGCGTGGATCGCCGCGCTCCGCCTCGACGACGAGGAGGGCGAGCGGCTCCGCGAGCGCTTCGAGGAGGCGCCCCCGTACGACGGCGAGCACGAGGTCCCGCTCGCCAAGCTCTACCGCGCGAAGCTCGACGAGGCGCTCGCCCGCGCGAGGGCGCCCCGGCCGTCGCCGCCCGCGTTCGCGCGGCTCTTCGACGCGCTCGCCGCGCTCGCGGCGCCGGCGTCGGCGTCGGACGCTCGCGGCGCGGCCGGCGCGGCCGGCGCGAGCGCGGCGAGCGGCCTGCCCGCCGCGTGGGAGGCGCTCGCGGAGCACGCGAGGGCGCTCGCGGCCGAGGAGCGGACCGTCGCGCGGCTCTCGGCCGGCAGGCCCCTCGGCGCCCCGGACACGCCCGAGATTGCGGCGCCGCGCGCGCGGGCCGCCGCGCGGCGCCGGGCGCTCGCCGGAGCGCAGCGCGACATCGCGGCGGCCGCGGTCGCGCTCCGCGCGGCGAGCGCGGGGCACGAGCCCGCCGCGACGATCGCGCGCGACGCGCTCCGCGCCGTGTCGTTCCTCCTGCGCATGCACGTCGAGGCGCTCGCCGTGGCGCCTTACGTGGTGAAGCAGGCCCGGCGCGTCGCGCGCGGCGAGCCCGGCTACGCGGCCGCCGTGGCGCGCGCCGAGGCGCTCTCCCGGGTGCTCGAGGAGCAGCGCGAGGCGCTCTCCGCCTGCGCCGAGGCGCTCTCCGTGCCGGCGCGGACGCCGCTCGAGGACACCGCGGGCTTCGAGATGCAGGAGAGCCTGCTCGATCAGGGCAGGGCGATCAGCCTCGACGCCGTCCACCTCCGGCTGAAGGGCGACGTCGAGCTCCTCTTCTTCCACCAGATCGCGAGCCCGAACTCGTCCGGCGGCATCAACGATTACCGGGGCAGGACGCGGCGGCTCGCCTACGACGTCGACCCCGTGTTCATGGTCGGCGGCCGGGCGATGATCACGTACGACTTCGAGCACGTGCGCGACGCCGCGCGCCTCAACGCCGGGTTCAAGACCGACCGGCTGTTCTCGTCGGGGGGCGACATCCGCTACGACAGCTCGCTCGGCAAGCTGATCGGCCTGAACGGCCTCGCGAGCGACGTCTTCGACATCGGCGCCGACCTCGTCGGCCTCCGCACGAGCCTCAAGGTCGCGCGGTTCACCTCGGGCGACGTGGCCGAGATCGCCGTCGACCCGGCGACCGGGCGCGACGCCGGCGTCGTCGCCAGCGCGCCGTTTCAGCTCCTCGTCCGCCAGATCGACGTCGGCTTCGACGTGACGAAGCTCTTCCCCGAGGCGGCGGACGATCTCTATCTCGAGGAGCTGCTCGCCGGCTTCCGGTACATGGATTACAAGCTCCCGCGCATCTTCTACGAGCTCCGCGAGCGGGAGCCGGGCAAGGGCGATATCTACCTCTTCGAGCGGCAGAGCCCAGCCCAGAGCGTGACGTCGCGGTTCTACCAGGGCGGCTTCAGCCTGCGGATGGGCAACGGCGAGTGGCCGCGCCTCGCGCCGTTCGGCGACATCGGCCTGTACGGCGGCGCCGGCCCGGTGCGCTACGCCTTCTCGGGGGACCCCTCGGTCCCCGGCGGCGAGCGCGAGGTCGACGAGGCGACGATGATCGCGTTCTCCGGCAACCTGTCCGTGGGCCTCCGGCTCCGGCTGACCTCGTACCTCAGCCGGCTCCGGCTGCTCACCGAGCTGTCCTACAACGTCGAGGCGGTCGGCCAGGGGATCGTGTCCGGCATCCATGCGACGAGGCGCGGCGACGAGACGACCTACACGATCGGCCGCAAGATCGATATCGGCGGGTTCGACCTGTTCCACGGGCCCCGGCTGCTCGCGGTGCTCGTGCTCTGACGAGGGCCCGCCGCTGGACGCGGCGCGCGCCGCGTCCAGCGGCGCGAATGGCCGGGGTCGATCCAGATAGTGGACGCTTCCCGCTCACCGTGATTGAACGGCATGGCGAACATCTCGATGACGCCGATCTCGAGCCTGTCAGGGAACGTCAGCCCGAGATCCGGGATCGCGGCATCGAGATGCCGCCGGCAAGCGTCAACGAGACCGTCATGACGAAATGATCACCACGCCGTCGTTCCCTGGGCCCTACCTGGCGATCGCTGTAGGGGGGCGGACCACAACCAGTTCCCGAGTGCAGGCGTGGGACCTCATGGTGTAAGCTCGTTCGACGCGGTGGACCCATGTCGCTGAGCTTCGTCGAAGGGAGGCTGTTCGCGGGCAGGTACCGCGTCGTGCGCAGCGTCGCGACCGGCGCGATGGGCGCGATCTACGAGGTCGTCCACGTCGAGACGGAGCGCCGGCGGGCGCTCAAGGTGATGCACCCGCACCTCGCCGAGAACCCCGAGTTCCATGCCCGGTTCAAGCTCGAGGCGCGCGTCGCCGCGCGCATCGCGACCGAGCACATCGTCGAGGTGTTCGACGCCGGCATCGACGGGGAGACCGGCATGCCGTTCCTCGTCATGGAGCTGCTCCGCGGCGAGGAGCTCAGCAAGCGCGTCCGCCGCGCCGGCCGCCTGTCGCCGGAGGAGACGGTCACCTACCTGCGCCAGACGGCGATCGCCCTCGACAAGACGCACGCCGCCGGGGTCGTCCACCGCGATCTCAAGCCGGCGAACCTCTTCCTCGCGGCGAGCGACGACGACGACGAGCTCCGCATCAAGGTGCTCGATTTCGGCATTGCCAAGCTCGTCGCCGAGACCGCGGTCGACTCGGCGACGACCGCGGCCCTCGGGACGCCGCTCTACATGGCGCCTGAGCAGTTCAGCGGCGAGTCGATCACGAAGGCCGTCGATCTCTTCGCGTTCGGCCAGATCGCGTACACGCTCCTGGTCGGCAAGGCGTACTGGCTGAACGATATGCGGGAGTTCAGCAACAGCCTCGCGTTCGCGGTGATCGCGATGCACGGCCCGCAGGAGCCCGCGTGTGCGCGCGCGGAGGCCGACGGGGTGAAGCTGCCCCCGGCCTTCGATCCGTGGTTCGCGAAGGCCACGGCGCGCGACCCCGAGGCGCGCTTCTCGACCGCATCGGCCGCGGTCGAGGCGCTCGCCGATGTCTTCGACATCGTGTCCCCGCCGATGAGGTCGTCGCGCCTCTCCGCGGTGGACACGCCGCTCCCGCGCGGGAGCCAGGGGGCCCCGCCCTCCTCGGTGCCGGCGGCGGCGTCCTCCTCGGTGCCGGTGGCCGCCCAGTCCTCCAACACGGGCGTGGAGACCAGGGTCCAGGCCGCGAAGCCGCGGAGCCGCTCCACGCTCGCGTTCGCGGCGCTCGCCCTGATCGGCGGAGGCGCCATCGCTGTCGCGTCGCTGCGCGGGGGCGCGCCCGCCGCCCCCGGCGGCGCGGAGCGCGCGCAGGCGGCCCGGCCGGCGCTCTCGCCGCCGCCCTCGCCGCCGACCTCGACGCCGTCCTTCATCGCGCCGGTCCCCGCGCTCCCGACGGCCTCCGAGACGGCCGGAGCGCTCGAGCTCGTGGCGCCCGCGACGCCTGCGGCGAGCGCCTCCGCGCCGCACGAGGGTGGCGACCGGAGGCCCGCCCCCGCAGCAGCGTCCGCCAGCGCGAGGTCCTCGACGCCGCCGCCCCGCGCGGCGCCGTCGGCCAGCGCGGCGCCGTCGGCCAGCGCCAGGCCCGCGCCGTCCGCGCAGCCGTCCGCCTCCTCGTCGGCCAGGCCCCGGGAGTCGCTCTACTCGGCGGACTGATCCCGCGGCCTGGCGGCGGGCCGATGCATCGGCCTGCGCGGCGGGCCGGCGCATCGGCGGCGGCGCGATGCACCGGCAGCGGCGCGATGACTTTCTTCCCTGGGGGGATACCAGGGATGATATCTCATGCGTCAACCGATGCGCCTCGTCTGGTCTGGGCCCCTATTCGGCGGCTTGCTGAGCATGGCTATCGCCGCTCCCGCCAACGCGCAACCCGACGCCGTCGCGGTGGCCGAGTCGCTGTTCAACCGCGGTCTCGCGGACATGCTGGCGGGCCGGTATGCGACAGGCTGCCCTGCCCTCAGCGAGAGTCATCGGCTCGATCCTCGCCCAGGGCGGCTGTTCACGCTCGCCGAGTGCGAGGCGCTGTGGGGGCGCATCGCCACCGCGGTCGCGCGCTACAACGATTTTCTGGCGCTGTATTCCCGCATGTCGGAGGCCGAGAAGCTGCAGCAGCGCGAGCGCTACGACGTCGCGGTCGAGCAGCGCGACGCGCTCGCGCCGCTCGTGCCCCAACTCACGCTGTCGCTGCCGCGCGACGCGCCCCAGGGCACGGTCGTGCAGCGCGACGGAATCACCCTCGGGGAGCCGTCCCTCGGCATCGCGCTCCCCGTCAACCCGGGAGAGCACGTCGTGACGACGAGGGCGCCGGGCGGGCCCGAGCACGAGGTGCGGTTCACGATCGACAGGTCGGAGTCCAAGACCATCGAGCTCGAGGTGAAGCTCCCCGCCGAGGCACCGCCGCCCGTGAAGCCGCAGGGTCCGGGCGCTCAGGCCGTCGTGCCGCCGGGGGCCCGCCCCGCGCCGCCGCCGCCGGACGCGGGGCCGAGCGGCCGGCGCGTCGTGACCTACGTGGCGGGCGGGCTCGCCGCGAGCGCGCTGATCTTCGGGTCGGTGACGGGGTGGATGGCGATCAACGAGAGCAGCCTGGCGGACGACGAGTGCGACGACGTCCCCGGTCAGCCCGGCGTGGCGGCCTGCACCGCCGTCGGGAAGGCGGCCGGCGACCGCGCGAAGGACCTCGGGCTGGCGAGCACGATCGGCTTCGGCGCCGGCGGCGTGCTCGCCGGCGCGGCGCTGCTGCTCTTCCTGACGGAGCCGCCCCCGCCTCGCCCGCAGGTCGGTCAGGTCGGCGCGCTGCGCTGGTCGCTGCTCGCGACGCCGACCGGCGGCGGCGTCGCGGTGCGCGGCCACTGGTGAGCTCGCCAGCGCGCCTGGCTCGTCGAAATCGTGCGATCCGCAGGGGAGCGCGGCGAATTGTAGTACCAATAAAAAACTACAGGTCGACACGCCCGGGCGGGGACGCGGTGACGAAGGAAAGGCAACTCATGATCACGAAGACCACGATGGCGATGTTCGGGCTCGCGGCGACTGGCCTGCTCGCGGGCTGCACGGAGACGCTCGACTCGAAGCAGATCCGCACCGGGGGCATCTCGGCGACCCTGGAGGCGACCGCCGAGAGCGCGTCGTCGACGAGCCTGAAGGCGACGCTCCGGGTCGGCGGCGACGAGAGCAACACGTACGTCATCCTGAGCGGCGGAGACCGGATCTCGGCGGCGGCGGACGGCGAGGAGGTCGAGATGACGGCCCAGGGCACCGGGGTCTATGCGGCCGACTTCGACGTCGGCGCCGGAGACACCGAGTTCACGGTGGCGCTCAACCGCGAGGACGACGACGACGCGACGGGCAACGCCGGGACGCTCCCCGACCCGTTCGACCTCGAGGAGCTGCCCAGGGAGCCGGTCCCGCGCGACGAGGAGATCACGATCGCGTGGTCGCCGAGCGGGTCGGGGGACGACATGGTGATCCACGTGGACGGCGACTGCATCTTCCCGGTGCGGATCGACGTGGGGGGCGACCCGGGGACCTACACCGTCGCCGCCGGCGAGCTGGAGTCGACCCGCTCGCAGGATCCCAAGAGCTGCGATGTGGACGTCGTGGTCAGCCGCACGCGCAAGGGCACGACGGACAACAACTTCGACCCGGAGAGCTCGTTCGAGCTGAGCCAGGTCCGTACGGGCCGCTTCACCTCGGCGCCCTGAGGCGCCCCCACCGCGCCTGTCTATAGAAGGCAGCCTGCCCTGACGCCCCTGGAGCGTCAGCCGAACAGCGCGGCGTAGTCGTCCTCGCGAAAGCCGACCAGCACCTCGTTTCCCTTCACCAGCACGGGCCGCTTGACGAGCTTCCCGTCCTCGGTGAGCCACCGCGCGACCTCCTCGTCGCTCGCGGCGTCCACCCGCGCCTTGCCGAGCGCGCGGTAGCTCTGCCCGCTCGTGTTGAGCCACCGGCGCACCGGGAGCCCGCTCGCCGGCACCCACCTGGCGAGCTCCTCGGCCGTCGGCGGCTCATCGACGATCGGCCGCACGGCGACGTCGACGCCGCGCTCGCCGAGCCACTTCAGCGCCTTCTTGCAGGTGCTGCAGCCTGCATACGACAGGATCTGAACCTTGCTCATACCGGCCTTCTGCCCCCGCCGCCGGCAAAGAGCAAGCGGCTCATCGACGGAGATAGAGAAGAAGAGAATCGAACCACAGAGGCACAGAGGGCACAGAGGAAGAGAGAAAATAAAATTCTCATCCTCTCTTTCACTCTTCTCCCCTCTTCTTCTCTCCCTCTGTGCCCTCTGTGCCTCTGTGGTTCAAATTTCTTCTCCCATTCGCTCCGCGCGGCGCTCGGTCAGGCGCCCGCCGCGCCGGTTGTGCCGCTCACAACCATGGTGCGCTCTCTGCCGGTGGGCCGGTCGAACCGCCGGCCTCCGATGGAAATGCGGGAGAGGCGCCGACGTCGCCACAAACCGAGGGCCATCGCAGGGGCGATTCTCCATCGCGAGGGAGAAAAGCGAGCTCTCCAGAGCAAAGACCTCGATGCGCGGGCGAGAAAAGCCCGGATCGATACGGGTCGCCAGCGCGCCGCGACGGCCGCCCGCGGCGGACGAAATGCCGCGGCGCGTGGCGGGGCGTCTGGTATACGTGCGCGGAAAGGAGCCGCCTCAAGCGGCAGCGCCCCCTCGTGATCCGCCTCGATTCCATCAGCAAGCAGCACGGTAAGCAGATCCTCTTCCTCGAGGCCTCCGCGGCGGTGAACCGCGGCGAGAAGGTCGGCCTGGTGGGGCCCAACGGCTCGGGCAAGACCACGATCTTCCGCATGATCACCAAGGAGGAGGCGCCCGACGGCGGCCAGGTCGCGATCGACCGCGGCGTCACCATCGGCTACTTCAGCCAGGATGTCGGCGAGATGAAGGGCAGGAGCGCCGTCGCCGAGACCATGGACGGCGCCGGCCCCGTCTCCGTCGTCGCCGCCGAGCTCCGCGAGCTCGAGGCCGCCCTCGCCGACCCCGAGCGCATGGATGAAATGGAGAGCCTCATCGAGCGCTTCGGGCAGGCGCAGGCCCGCTACGAGGAGCTCGGCGGCTACGCGCTCGACGCGAGGGCGCGCGAGATCCTCGCCGGCCTCGGCTTCAGCCAGGCCGTGATGGACGACGACGTGGGCAACCTCTCGGGCGGGTGGAAGATGCGCGTCGCCCTCGCGCGCATCCTCCTCATGAGGCCTGACGCCCTCCTGCTCGACGAGCCGACCAACCACCTCGACATCGAGTCGATCATCTGGCTCGAAGGCTACCTGAAGCAGTATCCAGGGGCGCTCGTCATGACCTCCCACGACCGCGAGTTCATGAACCGCATCGTCACCAAGATCATCGAGATCGACGGCGGCGAGCTCACCACCTACTCCGGCAACTACGAGTTCTACGAGCAGCAGCGCGCCATCAACGAGCAGCAGGCCGAGGCGCAGTACGAGCGCCAGCAGGCGATGCTCGCCAAGGAGATGCGCTTCATCGAGCGCTTCAAGGCCCAGGCCGCCAAGGCGGCGCAGGTCCAGTCGCGCGTGAAGAAGCTCGAGAAGATCGACAAGGTCGAGCCGCCGAAGCGCAGGAGGACGATCCGCTTCGAGTTCAAGCCCGCCCCGCGCTCTGGCGACGACGTGGCGCGCCTCGAGGGGGTCAAGAAGACGTACGGCGGGCGGCCCATCTACGACGGGCTCGATCTGCTGATCCGCCGCCGGGAGCGCTGGTGCGTCATGGGCGTGAACGGCGCCGGCAAATCCACCCTGCTCAAGCTCATCGCGGGGGCGGCCGCGCCGGACGCGGGCGCGGTGAGCGTCGGCGCGAGCGTCAAGCTCGGGTATTTCGCGCAGCACGCGATGGAGCTGCTCGACCCGACCCGCTCGGTCTGGGAGTCGATCGTCGCGAGCTTCCCCCAGGCCTCGATCGGCTCGCTCCGCACGCTCGCCGGCGCATTCGGCTTCTCCGGCGACGACATCGACAAGCCGTGTCGCATCCTCTCGGGCGGCGAGAAGGCCCGGCTCGTGCTCGCGATCATGCTCTACGACCCGCCGAACTTCCTCGTGCTCGACGAGCCCACCAACCACCTCGACATGGCCACCAAGGAGATGCTCGTCGAGGCGCTCGCGTCGTTC
The DNA here is from genome assembly GCF_051474675.1 of Sorangium sp. So ce406. Lineage (NCBI taxonomy): Bacteria > Pseudomonadati > Myxococcota > Polyangiales > Polyangiaceae > Sorangium > Sorangium sp. So ce406. The sequence continues at coordinate 8,685,065 of NZ_CP150340.1, forward strand.
GAGGGCACCATGCTGTTCGTCTCGCACGATCGCCGCTTCCTCGCGGCGCTGTCGAACCGCGTCCTCGAGCTCATGCCCGACGGGCCGCGCATCTATGGCGGCGGATACCTGGAGTACGTGGCCCAGAGCGGGCACGAGGCGCCGGGCCTCCGGAGCTGAACCGCGCCCTCGCGGCGCGCGGCGCGCGGCCGATCGAGCTCCGCCCAGGCTCGACTCGACATCATCGATCCGGATCGGCGCGCGGCGCGCGGTGAACACATGCTCAAGGTTTCGCGCTATCGTAAAGGACCGCATGGATCAGCTCGGTAGACCGAACGAAGAGCGGCTCTCCGACTTCATCCGGCGCCACCGCGACGCGATCCTGGGGGCGTGGAAGCAGCGAGCGCACGCCCTGAGCCCGACGCGGTCGCCGTCGGATCCGATGCTCACCGACCATATCCCGAGCGTCCTCGCCTACGTGGCCGAGGTCGCGGGCGGCGCAGGCACCGGCGCGGAGGTCGACCAGAAGCTCCGCGGCATCCCCGGACACCACGCGCTGAACCGGCTGGCCCAGGGGTACGACCTCGCCGACGTCGTGAAGGAGTACGCGGCGCTCCGCGCCGTGATCCTGGAGCTGTGGGAGCGGGAAGGCGGGGGCGGCGGGGGGAGCGAGCTGATCCGGCTGAACGGCGCGATCGACGACGCGATCGCCGACGCGGTGACGCGCTACCAGGAGGCGCGCGTGCGCCTGCTCCAGGCGCTCGACGCCATCTCGACGGCCGCCCTCGGCAGCAGCGACCTGGACGCGTTCCTGAGGGCGCTCATCCGCGCCACGCGCGAGGCGGCCGCGGCCGTCGACGTGGCGATGGTCCTGCTCGCGGACGGCGACGCCCTCGAGGTGCACGCGACAGCGGGCCTCGACGACGGGCCGCTGCTCGGCCCCCCGCTCGAGGCATCGCGGGAGTTCGCCCGCGCGGTCCTCGCGCTGCGCGGGCCCGCGTCGCTCGACGCCGCGCTCCGGACGCTGCCCGTGACGGCGCGCGAGATCCGGTCGAGGGGGCTGCGCGCCGTCTACGGCGTGCCGCTGATCCACGAGGGGCGCGCCATCGGCGTCGCGATCCTCGGCTCGCGCAACGCCGAGGAGTTCTCCGAGGAGGACATGCTGATGCTGCGCACGATGACCAGCCGGGCGACCGGGATCATCGTGCAGGCGCAGCTCGTCGCGAAGGAGCGCGCCTCGCGGCACCAGGCGGACGACGCCCGCGCGCTGCTCGCGACGGTGATCGAGCAGATGCCGGCGGGGCTCATCATCGGCGAGCGGCAGACGGGGCGCGTCCTGCTCACGAACCGGCAAGCCACGGAGATCTTCCGGCAGTCGTTCGACGGCATCCAGAGCATCGAGGGCTACATCGGCCGCGGCTTCCACCCGCGGTCCGGCAAGGCGTACGAGACGTGGGAGTGGCCGCTCGCGCGCACCGTCACGACCGGCGAGGTCGTGGACGACGAGGAGATCGACGTGCTCCGCGGCGACGGCACGTGGGGGCGGATCCTCGTGCGCTCGAGGCCGGTCCTGGACCCGGAGGGGCGCGTCTCGGCGGGCGTCGTGACGTTCTTCGACATCACCGAGCGGACGCGCGCCGAGCAGGCGCAGCGCTTCCTCGCGGCCGCCAGCGCCTCCCTGAGCGACAGCCTCGACTTCCAGGGGACGCTCGACCGGCTCGGCCGCCTCACCGTCCCCGAGCTCGCGGACTGGTGCGTCATCCACACGCTGCCGGAGGTCGAGGCGGCGCGGCGGGTCACGGTGACGCACGTGAACCCGGAGGAGGTCCGGCGGGCGCGCGCGCTGCTGCGCGAGATCGAGCCGCTGCCGGGGCTGTCGGCGGTGATGGAGCAGGTCCTCGGCGGCGAGCGCCCGGAGCTCTTCCGGGACTTCTCCCATCCGCTGATCGCGCCGCTCGCCGAGCACGCCGGCTTCCGCCGGCTCGTCCGCGAGCTCGGGATCACCTCCGTCATGCTGGTCCCGATGGTGGCGCGGGGCCGCGCCTTCGGCTGCATCGCGCTGGGGACCGCGGCGTCCGGCCGGATCTACGACGAGGCGGACCTCGCCGTCGCGCACGATCTGGCGCAGCGGGCCGCGCTCGCCGCGGACAACGCGCGGCTCTACGAGGCCGCGCAGCGCGCGATCGAGCTGCGGGACAACGTGCTCGCCACCGTGTCGCACGACCTCAGGAACCCGCTGAGCGCGATCATCACCGCGGCCGCCGTGATGACCAAGCGGGCGGCGGCGCGCGCCGGGGACAAGGGCGACGCGAAGGCGATCCAGGCGATCCAGCGCTCGGCGCACCGGATGGACCGGCTGATCCACGACCTGCTCGACTTCGCGAGCCTGCGCGCGGGCCGGCTGGAGCTGCGCCGGCAGCCGCAGGATCCGCGGGACATCGGGCGGGAGGCGGTCGAGACGTTCGAGCCGCAGGCGCAGGAGAAGGGGGTCCGCCTGGCCGTGACGTCGGACGAGGAGGTGCCGCTCGTCGTGTGCGATCGCGATCGCGTGCTCCAGGTGCTCTCGAACCTCCTGAGCAACGCGCTCAAGGTGACGGGCGCCCAGGGGGCGATCACGGTGCGGTGCGAGCGCCGGGAGGAGCACGTCGTCTTCGCGGTGGCGGACACGGGGCCAGGGATCCCGGAGGACGAGCTGCCCTACCTCTTCGAGCGGTTCTGGCGCGGCCAGCGGAACGGCTACAAGGGCACCGGGCTCGGCCTGGCGATCGCCAGGGAGCTCGTCGTCGCGCACGGCGGGACCATCGGCGTGGAGAGCCGCGTGGGGGTGGGGACGACCTTCCGGTTCACGATCCCCGTCGGGCACGGCGCGGGCTGAGCGGCGGGCGCGACGGCCGCGGCGCGACGGCGGGCGGGCTCGCCGGCGGAGGAGTGGACGATCGGGCTCGCCGGCCCCAGGGGTCCCCGGAAGGAGGAACCATGGGAGACGAGAAGACGCAGGACCAGCTCGGCGCGCCGCGGCCCGAGCGCGAGGTCAGCGAGGCGAAGCAGCCTCACCCGCAGGCGGACGTCCCCGGCGTCCGCGGGGCGATCACATCGACCGGCGAGCGGGAGGACGCTCCCCCCGGCGAGGTCGAGACGTGGGGCAGCGAGGGCGGCGCCGGCAACTACGGAGGCGGGCCGGAGTATTCGGACACGAAGCTCCCCGCCGAGGAGTCGGGCCGCAAGCCCGCATAGCGGGGGACGGATCGCGCCGGCGGCAGGGGCACCGCAAGGGCTCACCCCCGGGAGCGGTCGCCGCCGCCCGGCCGGCTCCACGGGGTGAACATCGCGCTCGCCGCGACGTCGTCGAAGACGCGATCGAACCCTCCCGCGTGGCCGTCCAGCGCCTGCTCGGCGCCCGCCGCGGCGGCGCGCCGCGCTTCCGCGCCCCCGTGGACCGCGCGCTCTGACGCGGCCTGCTCGGTCTCGTCGGCCTGCTGGGTCTGCTCCGCTCGCAAAGCCGGCTCCGCCGGCTGCTCTCGCCCGGCCTGCCCCTGCGCGCCGGCCACGTCGCCGCGCGCCGCACCGCGATCCTGCCGCCGCGCGCGAGATCCTCCGGCGAGCGGCGCCGGGGCGAGATCGCCGTCGGGATCCCCGCCGTCCCTCCCCGCGAGCGTGGCAGCGCGAGGCCCGCCGCCCGCGGGAAGCGCCCGCTCCTGCAGGCGGCGGACCGCCGCGCCGAACAGGGCGTCGGACAGATCCGCGCGCGGCGTCGGCGAGGCCTGCAAGGGCAGAGGCACGACGACGTGGAGCAGCGGCAGCGGCGACGCGTGAGCGGAGGGCGGCGTCGCCTCCGGCAACGCCCGCGCAGCCAACGCGCAGGCGAGGCGGAGATCCGGCGCGCCGAGGGGGAGCATCAGCGAGACGTGCGCTCGACTGCGCCCGCCGCTCTCCAGGGGAGAGACGCCGACCGACACGCCGAGGCGCGTGGGGCGGACCTCCGGGGGAACACCGACGATGTCGAGGACCTCCGGCGCCGCGACGCGCTCCGCCGCCGCCCGCACGAGCTCGCGCACCTCGCCGACGTGCGCGGCGGAGAGGAGCCGCCGCGCGAGCGCCGCGCGGCGGGCGCGCACGGCGAGCGCGGCGAGGAGGACCGCGGCGACCGCGCCCGCCGCCGCCCACCGCGCGGGCGACATCGGCGACCCGCGGTCGCTCAGCGCGATCGCCGCGGCCGCCTCGAGCGCCGCCATCCAGCGCGACTGGGACAGGCCGAGCAGGTGCGGCCTGTCATCGCCCCGGATCCCCTCGAGTCCGAACCGGACGATGGCGTACGAGAGGAGCACCCAGGCGAGGACATGCCCGGGGGGCGACGCCGGCAGGAGGAGCAGCCCGATGAGCCCGATGGCCGCGAGCGCCGCGGCCTCGACGAGCTGGACGGGGAAGAGGCGAACGCCCGCGAGGTGCTTCGGGAAACCTCCGCGCACGAGCTCCTCGCCGTAGACGATCCCCACCGACGACGGCATGCCGTGGCAGCAGCCGACGAGCAGGCACCCGAGACGGCCGGCGGCCAGGAACGCGCACAGGCCGAGGCTCACGGTGTCGAGGTGCGGGAGGACGGGCTCGCGCAGGAGGAGCAGCGCGCCCGCGCACGAGAGCTGGGCGACCCAGAGGTGCTCCATGAGGACGTAGGACTCATGACCGGTGATCCACTTCCTGAGCAGCGCCCAGCCGAAGAAGGACGCGGCGCACGCCGCGGAGAGCGCCGACAGGACGAGCAGGCTGCGGCCCGCGACGAGCCCCGCCCCGAGCGTGACCACAAGCGCGGCGTAGTACCCCGCCGCGCCCATGCCGAGGAACGTCGGCCTCGGTTGGCAGGCGCGGAAGAGCGCCGGCCTCGGCAGGCCGTCGAGCCAGGCGTTGAGCCCTCCGGACGCGCGGCTCACGAGGGAGCGCCCTCCGGAGCGGTCGCGTCGCCGGTGACCTCGGGAGCGAGCTGTGGTTTGCGCGGCATCGACGAGCACCCCTTCAGCGGATCGACTTCCCTGCCTTGAGTCGCTCCGCGACGATCGCCTGGTCGAGCATCGCGGCCGTGATCCGGCAGGAGGACGCGGCGGCGGCGAAGGCCGCGGAGAGCGCGGCGTTGCGGATCTCGCCGCCGACCAGGTCGTGCCTGGTCGCGAGGAGATCGACGTCCACGTCCTCCGAGAGGCGCCCCTCCGGCAGGTGGGCGACCCAGAGCCTGCGCCGCAGCGCCGGCGTCGGCCGCGGGAACGGCACGATGAGCTGGAGCCTGCGCAGGAACGCGGTGTCGACGTTCTGGAGGAGGTTCGTGGCGAGCAGCGCGATGCCCTCGAACGCCTCCAGCCGCGCGAGCATGTAGTTGGTCTCCAGGTTGGCGTACCGGTCGTGCGCGTCCTTCACGCCCGTCCGCTTCGCGAACAGGGTGTCCGCCTCGTCGAAGAACAGGACGGCGCGGAAGCCCTCCGCCTGGTCGAACAGGCTCGCGAGGTGCTTCTCCGTCTCGCCGATGTACTTGGACACGACGCGGGACAGGTCGACGCGCAGCAGCGAGAGGCCAAGGCGAGACGCGATCGCCTCGACGGCGAGCGTCTTGCCGGTGCCCGGCTCGCCGTGGAACAGGGCCACGAGCCCCTCGCCGCGCCCCGAGGGGCCGCTCATGCTCCACTCGTCCTGCACCGTGACGCGATGCTCGATCCGGTGGACGAGATCCTCGAGCTGCGCCCTCGTCTCGCGGTCGGCGATCAGGCTCGACCAGGGGACGCGGGGCCGGCTCCAGCGCGCGAGCGAGGAGCTCGGATCCGGGATGGTCTCGCGGAGCGCCTCGACGACATCGTCGTCGCCGACCGCGGGCTTGCCGCCGCGCGCGGCGCGCTCGACCGCGCGCGCCGCGGCCCGCTCGATCTGCGCCCCCGAGAGGTGCGTCCGGTTGGCGAGCACGTGGAGCCGCAGCTCCGCGGCGCGCCCGCCGACGGCGGCCCGCCAGAGCGCCAGCTGCTCCAGCGGGCGGGGGCGCGGCAGCTCGACGCGGCGGCCCGCGAGCCTCGCCGGGATGGCGACCTCGCACCCCGGCGGGGTCGCGAGGAACACCGGCCCGGTCGGGCAGAACGACGGCGAGAGGCGGAGCGGCTCGCCCGGGGACGCCTCGACGAGCAGGAGGCCGGACGCCATCGTGGCGCACGAGGCCGCCTGCTGGAGCACCACCTCGATCTCCCTCGACGCGTCGGGGACGTGGACGAGCGGCCGCCCGAAGGCGCGGGCGACGCGGGCGGCGAGCGCGGGCGCGTCGCCGGGGCTCTCGCAGACCAGGTGGAGCACCCCGGCCTGGACGCTCTCCACCCAGGCGCAGAGCTCGGCGAGCAGCGCGGCGAGCCCCTCGCGCAGGGGAGCGTCGCCGGCGTCGAGCGGCGGCACGACGAGGACCTCGGCGCCCGTCTCGAGCCGCGCCGGGAGGTGGCCGAACGCCGCCGCGACGACGGGTGCGCTGGGGCAGAGGATGCGATCCATGCCGGCAGGGTCGCCGGCGCCGCGGGCGGCCTCTGCGCGCAGCAGGCCGCCGTCCCAGAGCGGGCTCCGGTCGAGGTAGCTGCGCGCCTGCCAGCGAGCCCCGTAATCGTCGAACAGCGCGCGCAGCGCGATGCCGAGGGTCGGTCGGCGCGGGGGTACGCCGGCGCGCAGGGCGAAGAAGATGTCGCCGAAGCGGTCGTCGAGATCCGGCAGGAGCGCGAGGGCGAGGATGTCGGACTCGAGGCGGGAGAGCCGGTGGGCGGCGAGGAGCCGCGCGAGCGGCGAGGAGGGCCCGAGGCCGCGGAGCAGCTCGTCGGACTCGGCCTGCGCGGCGCGGAGCCGCTCGCGCAGCGCCGCGGGCTCGTCGAGCACCTCGCCCGCGAAGCTGCGCGCGAGCGGCTCGAGGAAGCCCCGGTCCGGCGCGATCCGGAAGAGGTGCGCGGACAGGCGGCCCACGGTCGCTTCGAGGAACGCGGTCGTGCTCGCGGGCCCGGGCGGCGAGAGGAGCATCACGGCGCAGGGCCCTCGTAGGTGAAGCGGATGACGCGGCCGAGGTGGGGGACGAAGCCGGGGTCGATGTCCCAGCCGCCGACGCGCACGGCCAGGTCGACCGCACGCGCGGGCAGGACGAGGTCGGCGCGGTGGGCGGAGAGCGCGAGGCGACCGGGGCGGAGCAGGAGGTGGGCGAGCGCGCGGTCCGGGTCGCCCGGGGCGAACGGGGACGCGCGCGCGCCGTAGATGGCGCGCGCGCCGGGCTCGAAGGGCGGGAGATCCGGCGGCAGCTCCGAGGCGATGAGGTCGAGGAGCGCGCCGGCGTCGGCGAGGACGCGCGCGCCCGCGGCGCCGAGCTCGCCGAGCAGCGCGGCCGCGCTGGACATGGCGGCGGGCGAGGGCTCGCGGCGCGTCGCGGCGAAGACCTCGACGAGCGGCCACTGCCGCGCGAGCGAGGCGCGCCGGCGCGCCTCGCTCAGCGGCTCGAAGGCCCGGCCGAGCGCGAGCACGGCGAGCGCGATGAGGCGCGACGCCAGCGCGTCGCCGTGGTGCTCGGCGAGCCAGGGCGACCGGGCCACGCGGCGCACGAGGAACAGGAGCCCCCCGGCGTCGACCGGGTGCTCGCGCACGGCGGCGAGCGACCGGAGCGACGCCGCGGCGGCGAGCGACACGGACGACGGGGGCGGCGCCACCGGCGGCGAGCTCGGATCGACGCGCTCCGGAGGCACGGCCCCCGGCGAATCAGGCGCCGCGTCGCGCGGCTCGCCAGCGCGCTCGGCGCGCGCGTCGCGGGGGGACGCCGGGCTCCGTCCGGGAGCGGGGTCCGCCGCCGGCGCCGCGTCGCCGGCGAGCCACGGCGAGATGTCCGCGGACGGGCTCCGGGAGAGCAGCAGGCAGGCCGCGACGAGATCGCGGGCGCGGGGGGCGCGCGTGCGGCCCGCGACGCGGGCTTCCTCGGGGGAGAGGGCGCGATCCGATGGCACGGCCTGCGCCTCGGGGAGCGGGGCGGCCGCCGGACGTGGACCGGCCGCGGCGTCGGGCCCGCGCCGCGGCGGCGCGGCGGGGGCGGCGGGCGGCGCGGCGGGGGCGGCGGGCGGCGTGGCGGGGGCGGCGAACGGCGCGGAGAGCGCGCGACGCTGGCGCGCGCGCGACGCCGCCAGCGCCTCGAGCAGCGCCCGCGCCTCGGGCTCCGCGATGACCGTATCGAGCCCCCGATCGCTGGATCGCGCGAGCATCGCCACGGCGGAGGGCACGCGCTCGGGGGCGCTCTCGATCCAGCGGCGGACGATCGCGCCGGCGCCCGGCGCCGAGCCGCCGGACAGGGCCGCGAGCCACCAGGGCGGCGGGAGGCCCAGGAGCGCGTCGGCCATGGCCTCGAGCTCCGCGGCGAACCTGTCGGGAAACACGGCGATGTCGGAGGTGACGCCGCCGCCCGAGCTCGCGAGCGGCTCGATGGACGCGCGCAACGCCGCCGTCACCGCCCGCGCCCACGCGGGCGCGATGTCCGCCTCGTCGACCAGCCCGCCGCGCACGACCACGCGGACGCGCAGCGTCGCGACCGCGACCTCGGCCTCGGGACCGAGGCCCAGCGAGGCGAGGACGCCAGGGAGCGCCGCGTCCAGCGCGCGGGCGAGCCGGTCGCGGGAGCAGGCGTCGACGCGCGCGCGCCAGGCATCCGAGGCCTCGGTCGAGGCGAGGTGGACGCGGCTGGTGAGGCGGTCGATGCGGAGGTCCATCGATGACGGGCAAGCGACCGGGGCGCTCGCCGTGACGACAGATATACAGCAATCGCTGGATCGCCGCGGGACGTCTCGAGCGTCGAAGCAAGCCCGCCTCGCCGGCGTCGACGGGCCGCGCGCGAGGCGGTATTCCTCGACGATGCGGCGGACGTCGGCGGCGCTCGTCAGGGTTGCGCTCTCGGCGTGCGCGGCGTGCGCGGCGTGTGCGGCTTGTCGAAGAGCTCCGACCTCGGCGGCGGGAGACACGGCCGACGCTGGCTCTCCGGGCGCGGCCACCGCGCGGGTCGAGGACCTCCGCGAGGAGCTCCGCAGCGCCGCGTCCGAGCGCGCGCCGTGCGCCAGCGTCAGGGCGATCGTGGGCAGGATCGATGGCCTGCTCGACGCTCGCCCGACCGACGCGCCGGCGTGGCAGCTGCTCGGGGAAGCCTTGCGGGTGGGTCGCGAGGGCTGCCCCTCGGAGGCGCCCGAGGGACGTCACGCCCGGACACCCGAGGAGGCGTTCGCCGCATCCGCGCCGCACGCGCCGCCCGGCGGAGGCGCGCCCCCGACGCGCTGCGCGCGCGGCGAGGGCCTGCGCGACGGCAGAGCGCACGAGGGCCGCGGGGCCCTGAACGAAGCGGCCGCTGCCTACGGGCGGGAGCTGTACGGGGGGTGCGACGAGGGCGGGGTTCACTGGCACGGCTGGGAGCTCGCGACCGACGCCGGGGCGCGGCTCGGGCTCGCGCGCGTGGCCGTCGCGCGCGGCGACGGGCTGGAGGCGCGCAGGCAGCTGCGCAGGCTCGATCTCGACCGGACCGAGGCGGCGCTGCGGCTCGGCGACGAGGCGGAGGAGCAGGAGCTCTGGAAGCGGCTCGGGGACACGCCCCCTCACCCCTACGCCGCCGCGACGCCCGAGGCCGCGATCGCGGCGCTCGCGCGGGCCGCGGCGGAGGGCGACGCGAGGGCCTTCGACGAGGGCGTCTCGGGCGAGAGCGAGCTTCGACCGCTGCTCCAGGGCCGGGCCGACGGCGCGAGCGACTGCGATCAGCACGCCGCCCACGCGCCGCTGCGGCTGCGGGCGTGCCTCGCGGCGCTGCTCCTGCCCGACGCGGTGGAGCACGTGCGCTGCTCGGGCGAACGGCCGCGCGCGAGGTGCGAGGCCCGCGGCAGGCGGGGGTCGGATCGGCGCGTCCTCGAGGTCGTCTTCGAGCGCGGGCAGTGGCGCGTCCTCAGCGGCGCTCGCCCCACGCCGGAGTGACGGCTCGCCCGTTCATCAGGGGCACTGGTATTTCTCGGTGTAGGGGTGGACGATGAAGGGCGTCCCGGGAGCGAGGATGCCGCGGCCGATCATGTCGTCGCGATCACCCGGCTTGAGGTGGACGCACCCGTGCGAGTCGGACAGCGTGACCGGCTGACCTTTCTTGACCTGCGCTTCGTCATCGGGCGTCGTGTGGAGCATGTCGGGCATCAGCTGGTCCACGCGCTCGTCGTATTTACGGTTCTTGTTCACGTCCCGGTAATACCGGAACGCCTTCGGGCCGAAGTCGTTGAAGATCCAGGTCGAGGGGATCGCCGGCGTGCCGTAGAGCGACTCGTGGCGCTTGCGGATCTCGTCACGGGTGAAGCCGTAATCGCCGACCGACGCCCACGTCTCCTTCGCTCGATTGAGCCGGTACTGGACATCGCTCCCCGTGTCCTTGATCGGCGTCCCCCAGGCGATGCGCGACCATTTCCACGTCTTCGTGCGATACGCCTCTTCTTTCAGGATGAGGAACTCGCCTTCGGTGGTCGGGTCGGCGGGGAGGGCGCCGCCGGGCTTCGACGCCGGCGGCCCGCCTCGCGCCGGATACTGCGCGACCGCCTTCCCGCCCTTGATGTAGACGAGGAGCTGCTGCCCCGGAAAGAAGTGGAGCCCGTCCTTGGTCGGGCACACGGGGGTGAGCTCGGGCTCGGTCTTCTCGACCTTCTTGGGCTCTTCATCGCTCTTGCAGCGCTGGATGCGCAGCCCCGCGGCCCCGGGCAAGAGGCCCTTCACCGCCACGTCGCTCGCGGCGGTCCGGCCGTGGATGGCCTGCATCGCCTCGAGCGCGGCGCGATCGGCCTCCTGCTCGAGGGAGCTCCCCGGCGCATCCATCGCCGCGCGCGCGCCGCCGCCCGCCTTCGAGCCGCCCCGCTGCTGGACGACGTGCGCCAGCTCGTGGGCGAGCAGCGCGTCGCCGCGCAGCGTCCCGGGAGCGTACTGGCCTCTCGAGAAGACGATGTCTCGACCGACGGTGAACGCGGTGGCCTGGAGATCGGACGCGACCCTGGTGGAGCGCGCGTCCGTGTGAACGCGCACCGACGAGAAGTCCTGACCGAACGCCCCTTCCATGCGCGCGCGGGCCCCCGCGTCGAGCCCGGTCCCGGGGCCGAGCCGCGCGGCCACGGCGGCGGGGTTCGCCGGCGCGCGCGCGCCGCCGTCGTCCTTGAAGAAGAGGTCGGCGCCCCCCTCGTCGCTCGAGGCGCCCTTCACCGCCGTGGCGAGGCCAGGCCCGGCGCCCTCGGCCGAGGCGCTCCCCTCCTTGGGCATCTCGCCCGCGTCCGCGCCGGGCTGCCCCTCGCCCGGGCGCGCCCAGCGCCGCACCGCCTCGCGCACGCGGGCGACGGCGATGGGAATGCACGCCGCTGCGGTCGGCGCGCCCGCGCAGCCCGGCGCATAGGCGAAGAGCGCGCGCTCGCCGTGCGCGGCGGATTGCCCCTCATAATGGCCGAACCAGTAATCCACCCAGGGGCAGCCGGCGACGCCCCACGCGGTGCCTTCGAGCTCCGCCTGCACCGCGGCCTCGACCTCGGCGCGCAGCAGCGCGATGAACGCGCTCTTCGGCATCTGCCCGGGCTCGATGTCCGGCGTCCCGTCCTCGACGATGAGCGCGCCTCCGGGCGCCCCCGGCGCGCGCGCGGGCGCGTCGGCGCCCGCCGCAGCGGGCGCGGGCGCGCCGGCCGCCGCCGGATCGGCCTGGCGCTGCACGCGGAGGCCCGCAGCCGAGATCTGGAGGGGGCTCGCGGCGATGCTCGACGTGGTCTGTGGCGTCGTCTGTCGCGCGGCTTCGACGTCCATCGACGCCGCGCGCTGCGCGCCGCGCGCCTCTCGCTCCCCGCGGTCCTTGCGACCCATCGCAAAGCTCATGATCAACTACCCTCTGCTGCGCGACACCGGCAGGCGTGCAGTGTAGCCGCTTTCGTCGAGCGCTGCTGGTGCTCGTTCAGCTTCGCGGCCAGCGTACGGTATCTCGCGAGCCATCGATCGCGCCACATCTCGCGAACGTGCCACCTCCACGCGGCCAGCGTGGTATCGTGATACCATGTACGAGCGGGCGACGCGCGCCGATCCGTCCCGTGCTCCGGGGACGCCGTCTCCCACGCGCTCCGCGCAAAGCCCTGACGTCGATCCGGTCGCGTCCGCCGAGTCTGCTGGCCCCGTCCAGGCGCCGGCAGGGCTCCTCGTGGAGGATACGACCACGCCGCAGGCTGGACAGATGGGGCGGAGCGCGTTCCTCCAGCAGCTCCACGAGGCGGTGAACCAGGCCGCGGCGGACGTGCTCGGCCCGCTGTGGGCGCTCGGCGGATGCCCGTATATCGAGGCGTGGTTCGCGCGCCACGCGGGGACAGACGCCGCCAGGCTGGAGCACTTGGCGCAGATCTACTCGGGCCGGTCCGCGCCTGCTACCGCCGCCGAGTACATCCCGCCGATCGTCGCTCGACTGCGCTCATCCATCGTGCGGTGGAGCGAGGGCCGGTCGGTACAGACCGACCTGGGAGACGCCGGCATGGGCGGAGACGCTGGCGCGGCCGTGCAGATGCTGTCGGCCTCGAGCACGGTCGCGAGCAGCGCGCCGAGCCCGGCGCGGGTCGCCGTGCGCCTCGGGTCCGGGGTCTCGCTCGACAGCGGCACGGCGGCGCGCTTCGGCCGCGCACTCGGCGCGAGCGTCGATCACGTGCGGCTCCACGCGGACGCGCATGCTGCCGCGCTGGCGAACGAGATGGGCGCCGTCGCGTTCACGGTGGGGCCGCACATCGGTTTTTCGGAAGGGGCGTTTGCGCCAGGCACGATCCGCGGTGACGCGATCCTCGCGCACGAGCTGGCCCACGTGTCACAGCAGCGCGGCGCGAGGGACGCGGGGCGCCTCGAGATCGCCGGCGCCGGAGAGGAGCGCAGCGAGCTGGAGCGGTCCGCGGACGCGTCTGCGGCGCGCACGCTCCAGCGCCTCTACGGCGCTCCCGAGGCAGCGGCAGGGCGCGAGGAGGCGTCGAGCACCGGTCTGCGCCTCCAGCGTTGCAAGAGGAGAGAAGAGCCGGATCGACAGGTGCCGCCCGGGGGCGATCCGCTCCCGGCGCCCATCGACGGGAGCAAAGAGCTGTCGAGGGGCCGTATGACGTGGCACCTCACGGGTCACCGGATGAGCAGCGCCGCACAGCAGATCTCCTTCCTGCCGAACGCGACTGTCGGGGGTCGCACCGTCACATTCGTGCAGACGGTACTCCAGACGCGCGCGGGCGAGCGAACCTATGCGGAGGACGATGCGGAGTCTCGACGATTCGAGGCCGGCTCGGATCGCCGCCGGGTCGATCAGTTCCTCGCAGACAACGAGCTATTTTACGGCGCGCGATGGGATGGCACGCGATGGGTCGCTGGTGAAAACGCGACGGATCGCGACGCAGGGCGCCGGAACGCCCCGAGCTCTGCGGCCGATCCGGCGTACCTGTACGACGAGCCGATGCACAACCTGCGCGGGGACGAGCGCCAGGTGTTCGAGACCGTTGCGATTGTGCCCGAGACGCGCGAGGTGCTCGGGGCGCTCAGGTGGGGAACGGAGTACAGCAGCAGGCCCCCTTATCGCCGGTTGCTGTTCGGGAGAACGGAGGACTGCCAGGAGACGGCGAGCGCGGACTTCTTCGCCGCGCTGGATCGCTTCTACGAGGCGAAATATGAGGCTATCCTGGACGGCTTCGCCCCGGGCGGGGCAGATCTCACCGATGCACACCGCGCCCGGCTCGCGTCCACGGTCAGCCGGCTCCGCGCGAGCAGCGATCTGGTCGTCGAGGCCGGCGGATATGCCGACTTGCACGAGCCCGACCCTGCAGTCGTCGCCACCCGGCGGGCCCAGTCCGTGAAAGCCTACCTCGTGCAGCAAGGCATCGCGGAAGGACGCATTCAGGTGGTCGGCTACAGCTCCCAATGGGCGCGTGTCGCCACCACGCCCGGCGCGGACGCGCCGGCAAACCGTAGAGTTCAAGTGTGGGTGCACCGACAGGCAACGCGATGAAAGGCCAGCTCCGAGGCGTGCTCCTCCTCGCGCTCGCATCCATGGGAGCGTGCGATCGCGCGCCGGAGACGACATTGGTGGACGACATCGCGGCGGCGCCTGCGGAGTACCGCGACCGAACGGTACGCGTGCGCGGCGCCGTCACGCCGGGCTCTCTTCGAACGACGCATGCGGGACCGCCGCGCACGTCGTTCCTGATCGCCGGCGCCCGCGCCGCGCTGGTGGCCGAGCACGAAGGCGCGGTCCCCGATACGCTCTATGAGGGCAATGAAGGAACCTTCGACGGAACGCTCGTCGAGTCGCCATCGGGCGTTTTCCTACGCGTCCGACACATGACACTTCGAATCGGCCGCCGGCCGCCTCACTAATTTCGTGCGTCAGAAATCCCGCGCAGCGCGCGCAGGACCTCCTCGTAGCCTCGCTCGCCGAGCGCCGCATGCAGCTTCCTCAGCTCCGCGGCGGGCCCCTGGTGCTCGGGCGAGACCGAGGCGAGCAGCTCGATGGCCTTCGCGTCGTCCCCCTCGCTCCTCGCGAGGACCTCGTCGTAGGTGCTCCAGAACGCCGGCTCGCTGGCCGGCTTCGACGCGGCGAGCGCGGCGAGGGCGCTCTGGATCGCGGCGCCGTCCTCCTTCATCTTCTTCGCGAGCCGGTCGGAAGCGCGGCCGCCCACGAGGCGCGCGGCGTTCCTCTTCGTGCTCGACAGCACCTTGTCCGCCGGCGTCGCCGGGAGCCCGGCGATTTCCGGAGCGATGTCGGAGATGGCGCGCCGGCCGTACTCCGTCCGCGCCGTGTCGAGCGCCGCCTGCCATCGCTCGTTGCCCTGCGACGCGTACCCCTTCGCGTAGAACGCCTGCTGCGAGAGCGTCGCTTCGCCGCGCGAGCCGCGCGTGCGCGCCTCGGCCTCGAGCAGCTCCTCCAGCGCGGCCACCTCGGTGTCGGGCAACGTGACGGCCGCGAGCTTGAGCGCCGCGAACCCCTTGTGCTCGCGGAGCAGGAGCTCGATCGCCTGGTCGCGGGCCTCGGCCTCGACCGACGGATCGTTCGGGCGCGCGGCGCGCAGCTTCTCGACGATCTCGACGCGGGTCTTGCGATAAGCGCTCCACGTCCCGGAGAGGCCGAGCTCGGGGGCCCAGAGCAGCAGGCCCGACACGACGGCCTGGCGCGCCGACTCGTCGCCGAGCAGCATCGGGACGACGCTGAACGTCTTCAGGGGCCGCGCCTTGTTCGCCGCCCTGAGCGTGGCGATGTCGAACGTGGGGTACCGCGCGTCGCGGCTCCGCGCCGGGACGAAGCTGTTCACGAGGGAGCCCGCGAACGCGCTGTCCAGCCCCAGCTTGCGCAGGTAGTACATCGCGCCGGTGCCTTCCTCGACGGCGCCGTCGCCGTCGGGCGCGACCTCAGCCGAGTTCGGGACCTCCGTCACGACCGGCGCGCCCGTCGGGTCCCTGTCCGGCGGGGCTGTCGGGTTCGGCGTCGGGCTCGCCGGGGTGCCCTGCGGCGCAGCGGGCGGCACGGCCGCGCGCTGCACGGCGAGCTGCGTCTGCCACACGAGCAGGAGGTCGAGCACCACGTCGAGCACCACGTAGAGCACGTCGAGGAGCACGAGGCGTTGCTTCACGTAGAAGATGAACCCGTGAGGCCTCGCGGCCGCGCCGAGCACGTCCCCGAAGAGGATGTCGATCAGCGAGCCGTTCGCCGCGGCGGCCGCGCCGCCCGCGATCGCGGTCCACGTGGCATAAGGCGCCACCGAGAGGTCGGCCTTGACCGCGCCGACGATGGGGTACTTGCGGCGCAGGCCCTCCATCGGCACCACGATCTTCACCGCCTCGATCTCGCGGTTGATGAGCCGCTCCATCGATAGCCCGCCGCACTTGCCGATGATCCGGAAGAGCGCCCCCCAGATCGGCTGCTCGAGCAGCGCCGCCAGGCGCTCGTCGCGGGGCTCGGCGCCGCAGCGGTGCAGGACGATGGAGTCCTTCTCGGCCGCGCGCACCATGTCCTCGAAAATGTCGTCGTCGTGGACGGCGACGACGGAGTACACGAGGACGTTCGTGTCCTTGAAATAGGCCTTCGCGGCTTTGGAGGCCCTGAGGACGCGCTGGTAAGCGAGGGTGAGCGTCGGCCCCTTTCCGACTTCCTCCTCGCGCTGGGCCGGAGGCAACGGCAAGAAGCCATAGGGGGGGATCTCGCGGAAGCCGAGGTCGTACAGGTTCGGGATCTGGGCAGGGAACGGCGTGGCCGGCGCGTTCGGCGAGGGCGGCGGGCAGAAGTAAAAGACCTTCTTGCCGCCCTCCTTGGGCCAGCCCGCCGCGAGGAAGCGATCGTGGACCTGGCACTGGAACTGGTGCAGCCGCGCGATGATCGCCGGGGCGGTGGGGGCGCCGCGCAGGTTCGCGTGCCACCCGGCGGACGCCGTCGCGGCGATCGAGCGCCGCGGGATCCACGGGTCGACGAACAGGATCGTCCCGTCCGAGCCGACATACACCATCGCGAGCGGGACGTGTCCGGCCACCCTGTCGAACGGGCCCGGGCCGCGGCAGAAGTCCTTGTTGCCCTCGTCGAGCGGGAAGGGCCGCGCCCAGCGCGTGAGCAGCGAATGTTCGTAGACCCCGAAGTAATAGGCCGCGAGGATGCTCCGTAGATCCCAGGACGACTCGATGGTCTCCATCGGCACCTCGACCGGGAACCGCGCGAGCGAGAGGACGAACCCGCCGCGGATGCCATCCTTCTCGCACGCCGGCGCCTTGCCCGGGCAGACCTGGGTGTAGACCTTGGCCTCGCCCTCGAGGGAGTCCTTCGGATCGATGAGGAGCAGGTACGGGCCCGCCGGCAACGCCTGCCCCGCGGGCATGTCGCCGCACGGCATCGGCGCGAGGCACACGCACGGGAAGAAGGCGGTCCCGCCGTCCACGACCACCGTCTTGTTGGACCGGAACTGGTCCATGAGCTGGGCGAACGTGAACTCGAAGTCAGCGCCGACCACGACGGGCTGCCCGATGCCGTTGTACGCGAGCCCCGGCTTGAGGACGACCCTCTTGCCGGGCTCCATACCGCCCTTCGGCTGGTACTTGCCGTCGGCCAGCTTGTCGGGGGCGGTCCACGCGTGGTCGTAGTCGAGGCTCATCCCCCAGGCGACGCCCGGCGGGTGCACCTCGCCGAGGAGGCGCGCGCGGTAGTCCCAGTAGATCTGCTCCCTGCGCAGCCCCTCCGCGGACAGGAAGCGTCCATTGAAGTAGTTGAGCCGGAAAAGGCCGTTCTGCCCCGGGGCCTGCGCCTCGGTCTCCGGCAGCGCCAAGGGCCCCGCCGCCGTTCCCGTCGCCGTCTTCGAGCCTCCCATGGCCGCCTCCTCAAACCTTCCAGGTGTCGATGATGCTCACGTCCCGCCCCCTGCCCGCGCGCGTGATCGGGTCGCCGAGCACGCCCGCGAGCGGCGCGCCCTGATCGGAGACGAGCGGCATCGGGCCCTCGCCGCGCACGTGGATCTGGTACGTCACGCCGGCCGTCCCATCGCCGAGCGAGGCGCCGTTGCCGATGTCGAGGACGATATCGCTCCCGTCCGCGCTGCTCGCCACGTCGGCGGTGAGATCGGTCCAGCCCGAGCCCGACAGCACCGCGAGCGCGAGCGGCTTCGCCGCTGCGATCGCCGCGTGCGGGGCGCCGGACAGGTGGACGCGCAGCTGCGTCGCCGACGCGACGGTCCACCCCGTCACCTGGAACGGGCGCGAGAGCGGCGTGGCCGCGAGCGGCGCGCCGAGCAGCCGCTCGCCGAGCAGGCTCTCGGCCGCGAGCTGCGCCGACGGGAGGAGCGCGCGCGGCGCGTTGTCGGGGTTGCCAGGGGCGTCCACGGCGAAGGCGGCGGCGCCGTCGCCCGCGCCTGTCTGGTCGAGATCCACGACCGCCAGGAGGAGAGAAGCGCTGTCGGGCTTCCTCCAGAAGCTCGACAGGGGCGGCGCCTCGGGCGCCGGCGGCTCGCGCACGTTCATCAGGAAATCGAGCAGCACGTCGCGCGGCGAGCGGGTCGGCGCGGCCGAGAGGAGCGCGGACAGCCACGCGCGCTGGAGGGCGTGCGGGTCCGCGGGCGGGGACGCCGAGAGCTCGATGTGGAACCGGTCGAGGAGGCGGCTGTACGCCGCCGTGTCGCCCGGCCCATCGCACGCCGGCGCGATCGCGGGCACCGGATCCGCCTGGCACGCCTCGTAGCGGAGCACCACGTACGCGCGCCGGATCGTGCCGTTCACGGTGCCGTCGGGCGCCTTCAGTTCGGCCCAGATCGCGTGCCGCGCGAGCGCCGCGACGTCCAGGCACTGGTCCTGATCGACGTATATCTCGCGGCCGAGCGCGTCGACGGCGAGGCCGGGGCGCACGATGACGCGGGTCCGCCGCCCCTCGGTGTCGGGGTCGCCGAGCACGACGCGCAACCCGTACACGGTGCCGGCGCCGTGGAGCAGCGCGTGGTGCAGCCGGCGGCGCAGCACGCGCTCGCGCTGCTCGACCGAGAAGTCCTCGGCGCCGAGCAGCATGCCGTAGTGGTACCGGAGCCGGACGAACGGATCTCCCGGCACGGCGGGGTCCTCCGGGACGACAGCGTTGAACGGGAGAGGGTCGCTCACGGTGTGCTCCTCGAATCAAAGAAGATGAGTGGTCTTGCCAATCCGGGCGCCGCCAACGAAGCTGCCGAGGGAGCGGCTCGCGCCGGCCACGCCGAGCGTCGACGGGGCGCCGAGCGGGCTCCTGTCGACGACGAACGGCTCGAACCGGGCCGGGTCGCCGAGCCGGGTCCCGAAGCCGACGAAGCTGGTGATGCCGACGCGGAGGCCGGCCTCCAGGAAGCACACGTCGTGGACCGTGTGCGCCGGCTTGTTGCGCTCGATCGCGGTCTCGACGATGGACGCCAGCGTGTCGTCCTTCGGACGGAAGACGACCACGGTGAAGCGGTGGGCCGTGGCGCTCGCGCCGGCCGGGTCGCCGTCCAGCGACAGGCCCGGCCCGAGGACGGCGCCGACGATCGGGCCCGCGCCCTCGCCGAGCACGCCCATGGAGCGCCGGCGGAGCCGGAACGCCTCGACGATGTCCACGCGGGCGCCGGTCACGATCTCGAGCAGCCGCGAGAGGCCGGGCACCGTCCCGCGCTGCCGGAACAGCCGCGCCCCCTCGCGGAGCAGGTCGCGGCGCGGCCCCTCGCCGAGGCGAGGGTCGAGCGCGAGCGCCAGGAAGCCCGCGAGCCAGTCGAGCGCCTCGTCCGGGCAGCTCCGCGGATCGAAGAGTCGCGGCAGCGCCTCGACGCGGAGGTCCATCTCCGTCAGGAACCCCTCGAACAGCGCGAGCGTCTCGTCCATCGCCTGCGCGGCCGCGGGGTCGTTGCGCCAGAACGCGGGGAGGTGGTCGAGCATCGACGGGCGCGGATACGTGGCGCGGATCCCGGCGATCGCCGGCGATCGGCGCTTCTTGCCGCGCAGCGTGAGCCGCAGCCACAGGTAGCGGCCGGGCGCCTGCTTCAGGAGCCCCTCCAGCGTCTCGACGCCGGCGGGCGCGGCGGGCGCGAAAGGCACGTCGGCCCACGCCGCGCGCCGGTCGAGCGCGCCGACGGGCGCCCACCCCTCGACGTCGTCCGCGGTGAGCGAGCCGAGCGGAAAGCGCGCCGGATCCGCGGGGACGGAGGGCCCCTCCGCGGGAGGGCGCGCGGCGCGCGGGCTCGAGGGGAGGTCGTCCGAGGTGCGGGCGTGGATCTCGAGCGACGTGCCCGGCGGGAGGCACGCCTCGACGAACACGCGGTGCCATACGCACCCGTAGCGCTCGGAGTCGAGGGCGAACGTCTCGACGCGGCCCTCGGTGCTCGGGGCCGTCTCCACCACCTCGTACAGCGAGCGGACCCCCTTCTCCGTGGTGACGGCGGGCGCGCCGCGGGCGTCGAGGAAGAGCGCCCTGCCGTCGAAGCCGCGGACGCCGAACGACCCCACCGTGCGCAGCCACCCCGGCGTGACCGAGAGCTCGACGAAGCGCATGGGCGCGCCCGGCGGCCCCGAGACCTCCCCGACGAGGAGGTGGCCGTCCGGCAGCACGAGCAGCGGCAGCGGGTCCTCGAGCCCCGGGACGGCGTGGAGCGCGGCGGCGCCGCCGGAGACGAGGGCCACGACGGCGCGCACGGCGGGCTTGCCGGGCTCCCACACGAGCGGCGCCGCGAGCCGGTAGAGGGCCGCGAGGCGCTCGCCGCCGCCGGCCACCGCCACCGGGACGGCGCCCGCGGGCAGCGGCGGGGAGAGCGCGGTCACCTCGCGCCACTCGCCGCCGTAGGGCTGGAAGAACAACGCGCCGCGCGACGCGTCCGCGGCGAGCACGCCGGCGTCCGCGCACGCGAGGTGCTCGAGATCGGCCCCCGCGGGGAACCGCACCGTGTCGAGCCAGCGCAGGTCGTCCTCGGCCAGCACGAGGATCCGGCGCGCGCCCCGCTCGAGGAGCCACAGCCGCCCGCGCGGATCGCGGCAGAGCGCGCGCGGGTCGTCGAGGCGCGCGGGCGGCGGCGGGACGGCCGGGCCGAAGGCGAGCGGGCCGCGCGGGTCGCCCGTCGCCTGTCCGCCGAGGCCGAGGGGCGCCCACGCGCCGTCGCGGAGGGCGAAGGCGTCGCCCGTCCGGTCGACGAGGAGCACCGTCGCCCCGGCGCACCCGTCCGGCGAGCAGGTCACCGCGGCCGCGCCGCCGCGCGCGGCGAGCATGGCGGCGAATGCGGACGGGTCGACCGGCTCGGTCGCGAGCTGCTCCGCGGTCGCGAGGCGGATGGTCTCGTCGCGCGCGTCGAGCGTCGTGGCGTCGTAATCGAAGCGCGCGAAGGCGAGCTCGCCGCGGACGTGGACGAAGCGCGGGGCGGCCATCAGCAGACCTCCTCGACGACCGGGACGGGCAGCGACGTCTCGCCGGCGGGGCGCTCGGAGTCGCCGTCGCGGTCGATGGGCTCAGGCGTCGTCCTGTCCGTGGCGACATGGACCCCGCGCACCACGGGCAGCTGCCAGCTGCGCAGCTCGACCTTGCCCGCGGGGATCGTGCCGTCGGCCGCCGCCTCGCCCTCCACGACGACGCCGTGCACGAGGCGCACGCCCTCGACGCGCAGGATCGCGGCCTCCACGTCGGCCTCGCTCACGACCCGGCCGAAAGGCCAGCCCTGGCCGGCGGGGCCGTACGGGGGCAGCGGCGCCAGCGCCTGGCGTATGGCCAGCTCGACCCAGCGCCGCACCGTCGCGGGGCCGTACCCCTCGTCGACCTCGAACGCCGCCGAGATCCAGACAGGCACGTACTCGGGCGCCGTGACGTAGAGCTCGGTGGTCACGAGCCGGCGCGGCTCCAGGAAGGCGCACACGCGCCGCAGCGTCTCGCGGTCCGGCGCCGGCTCGTCCGGGTGGCGCGGATCGTAGCTGGGCACGACGACGAGCGTGACGACCCCGGGCACGCCGTCGACGCGGCCGTGCGGCTGGTGCCGCGGCAGCACCTCGACGCGGCCGAGGCCCGCGCCCGGCGTCTCCATCGCGAGATCGCGGAAGTCCTCGGCCGCGACGGCGCGGTCGTTGTGCCGGAGCACCTGGGGGATGCGGCGCCTCGCGGCCTCGATGGTCTCGGCGTCCACGCCGCCCTCGGCGGCGAACGGGTTGTGGACGGCGAGGGCCAGGACCCCCTTCGGCGGGCGCACCTTGGCGATGGCGCCCGCGGGCACGTTGCCGACCGCGCCGCCGCCGTGGCGGTAGCTGCGCGCGCGGATGACCTCGCCCGCGCGGGGCATGCGCCCGCGGATCCCGTCGCCGAACCGGACCTCGCCCGCGACCGGATCGAGCACGTAGTGCGGATCGCCCGGCGCCGAGACGCCGAAGTGCTCGACGCGCTGCCACGCGACCCAGCCCGAGGGCTCGCGGACCTCGATGTACGCCGTCTCCGCGAGCACGGGCGCGTGCGCGAGCCGAAGCGACTGCGCGGGGCGGCCGGTGCCATTGCCGAGCAGCTCGGGCGGCGCGGTGACCGCCTGCTCCACGGGCGCGACGTTGACGTCGACCCACGTCACGACCGGCTGCGGAAGCTCGGATGCCCCGCCGCCCGCCGTCCTCGGGCGGAACGCGCGGATCCACGTGACGATGCGGGCGGCGAGGGCGCTGTCCTCGACGAGCGGCGGCAGGTCCCCCGCCCCCTCCAGCGCCTCGTCGAGCCCCGCGAGGGTCCACGCGCCGAAGCCGCTCGCGTCGGCCGGCAGGCGGAGCCTGAACACGCCGGTGCGCGAGAGGCCGGCGGTGCCGTCGTGCTCGACGGCGAGGCGCTCGTAGCGCAGCCGCTCGATCGAGGGCGCGCTGCCCGTGAACTTGCCTGTCGCGATCTGCCAGATCACCGGCAGCGCCGCCGCGGGGGCCCCTGGATCGGGGCAGCGCTCGACGTCGTCCGGGCCGGAGAGGGCGCCGTCGAGGAACACGCCGACGGAGAGGATACGCCCCTCGATGAGCTTGCGGATCTGCGCTGGCGCGTGGGTCTTCGCGAGCCCCTGGGGCACGAGCAGCGCGATCCAGAGGGTCTGGTCGACGGCGCGACCGACGGGCACCGAAGCCCTTGCCACGCCGCCCTCCGGCGGCTCGATCCACGTCGTCGTGTAGAGCGCGATGGGGGCCTTCTTCCCGAGGTGGTCCTCGAGCGCCTGCTCGACCTCCTCCTTGCCGATGAGCTTCGCGGGGTCGGCGCCCTCGAGCGGCGCCTTGACCGCGGCCTGCGCCTCGACGGGGAGGACCTCGATCTCGCCACGCACCTCCCACTCGACCTTCCCCGCGGCGACGACCGTCTTCTCGGCGGTGGGGCCCTCGGGCAGGAGCTGCGGCGCGTCGACGCCCTTGCCGAGGGCGAGCTGGATGAGCGTGCGGGCGGAGCGCGCGGGGCGCGGCGGCACGTCGAGCAGGTTGAGGAACTCGAGGAGGGATTTGTCGGGGACGCGGTTGAGCCGGTAGAGCAGGTTCTCGCCGAGCCAGGCGAACACCTCCAGCAGGGCGATCCCGGGGTCGCTCGGGTTGTGATCGGTCCACGCCGGGCTGTGCACGGGGATCCGCCGCACGAGCTCGCGGCGCAGGTCGTCCCATGTCCGATCGTCGAGCTTGGGTGAGCGGAAGCTTTCCACGGCTACGCGTTCCCTTCATCGAGGTAAAACGGGAAAACGAGGTTCTGCGGCGCGGGGTTGTCGGCGAGCAGGTACCGGATGCGGACGCGCACGAGCGTGGGCTCGGCCGTGTCGGGAAAGACGTCGACGGCGTCGAGGCGGACGCGCGGCTCGTCGCGCTTGATCGCGGTGGTGACCGCGTCGCGGATGAGGGCGCGCGTCGTGACGTTGTTGGGCGAGAAGAGGAAGCGGCGCAGGCCCACGCCGTACGTGGGGCGGCCGATGCGCTCGCCGGGCTCCGTCAGGAGGAGCGTGCGCAGGGCCTGGGCGACCGCGTCCTCGCCGGAGATCCACGAGAAGCCGGGCCCGGGGGCGAGCGGGAAGGCGAAGCCGGTTCCGTAGCGGGCGCGGTTGGCCACGGGTCACCCCTCCTTCTCGGCGCGGCGCGCGCCGCGCGCGCGGGCCGGAGCGGGCGGCGCGCTTGCGGTGCGACCGCGTTGTTGTACAAGGCACCGCGCCCGCGCGGGGGGCGACGTCCACGGGGGGACAGGCCGATGGAACAGCGAGCGTTGTTGTGGGCTGGGGTGCTCTGGGCGGCGATCGCGGGGTGCGGGAGCGAGGACGACCCGGGCGGCGGCGGCGCAGGGGGCAAGACCGGCTCGGCGACCCAGGGCAGCGGCGGGGAGGACGGCAGCGGCGGCATGGCGGGAGGCGCGGGCGGCGAGACGGCCAGCGCCGCGACGGGCGGCGCGATGTGCACGGGGGTCCCGCTCGGCAGGGTGTGCGCTTCCGCAGCCAGCTGCGTCACGGGCAACTGCTACGCGGGACAGTGCTACGAGCGGGGGATCGGCAACCCATGCGCGGTGGACGAGGTGTGCGACACCGACAACTGCTTCGACGGCTGCTGCACGAACAACACGCCTGGCAGCCCCTGCGACGACGACGGCGACTGCGGCGGGGCCGCGTGCAATGAAGGGATATGCAACTGAGCGAAGCGCCATTCTGAGCTCCGTCACGTCTTCTTCGGCGCGGGCACCGGAATACAGATCTTGAGCAGGAGCATCCAGGCGAACCCGGGGATCGCCAGGAGGATGCTGAAGATGAGCTGGAACATCACCCATGCGCACAGGGTGAAGACCGGGATCGCGAACGAGCAGATCCAGGCGATGCCCCACTCGCGCGCCGTGTCCTTGGGGTCGTCGCCCGTGACGACGCCCGAGTTCTGCGGCGTGGTCATCGCGGCGAAGGGCAGCGCGCGCGCCCGCTTCATGCGGGGGACGTCGCGCAGCAGCTTCGGCAGGTCGGGGAGCCGAACGGCGACCGGCTTGAGGCCCAGCATGTCCATCGGCTCGGCCAGGAAGAACACCTCGGAGCGCCGGCTCCACACGACCCGCGGGAGCTCGCACGGGTCCTTCCCCGCGACCCGCGCGTAGCAGAAGACGGCGTAGAGGCTGTCCGCGTCGTACCGCGTCCTGACGACCTGGCGGAGCGCCTTGCCCTCGGTGCGGACCGCCTCCGCCGGCAGGTCGATGAGGTAGCGCTTCTTCACGGCCGCGACGAGCGCCGCCATGTCGGCCGCGTCCGGCGACGTCCCCGGGAACACGAGCAGCCCCCGCTCCAGCTCGGCGGAAACGCTCAGGGCGCGGTGCTGGAGCCGCGGGAAGCCGAGCGCGAGGTTGAGCGCGGCCTCGACGTCCCGCGCGCGCTCGTCGAGCTCCGCCGCGTAACCGCCGCCCGCGCCGGCGCCCTGGGCCCCGACGTCGATCAGCGCCTGCTCGAGCGACCGCGCGAGCGCGTGGACCTTCAGCGCGCCCGGCGAGAGCGACGGCGCAGGCCACAACACCGGCTCCCTCGCCCGCGCGTCGTTCACCGCGATCCAGGCGTCGAGCTCCTGCCCGAGCGCCGTGGCCGTGGGGCGCGGCCTCACGAGGTTGCCGTTCGCGTCGATGACGGGCAGCTTGAAATCGGGCTTCGCGGGCCCGCTTTCGAACGCGCTCGTGTAGAAAGCGTCGAGGAGCGCGTACCGCTCCCGCCAGACCCAGACGACGAGGGCGACGAGGAGCGCCCCCTCGATCGGGTCGCCGAGCCCGCCGCCGGCCGGCAACGTCGCCTTCACGACCTCGTGGACCGCGTCGCGCAGGAGCAGCGACATCTCCGGCCCGCGGGCGGCGAGCGCGTCCCTCGCCCAGCCGGGGGCGGCGGGCGGATACTCGTAGGGCGCAGGCGACAGGAAGAACGTCGCGACCTGGTCGACAGCCGTGCTCCAGCGCGCCAGCCCGGGAGGGAGGGTATCGAGCTCGGCGTTCGCATAATGCGCCAGCGCCGCGAGCCCCAGCTTGCGCGCGGCCCCGTCGATCTCCGCGGACACGACCCCGGGCACCGCGGCCACCGCGGCCCTCGCCGCGGCCACGTCGGCGTCCGGTGGCTCGGGCGGCAGGAAGCCGCGGAGCTCCGCGAGGAGCGGCAGGAGCGCCCCTGTCACGGCCGCGCCGATCTCGGCGGCCTTGCTCACGAGGCGCTCGTTCAGGTGGGCCTCGGCGGTGGCGGCGAACCCCGGCCGGAGGACGGCGACGTCGTCGATCGGGTCCGGCGCCGCGCGCTCCTTGTCGGAGGGCAGCGGCAGGAAGCCGAACCGGCACGTATGCCGCCCGGCCTCGCCCACCGCAGCGGGCACCGGCGCGAGCGCCGACGTGGAGAGGGCGAGCGGCGTCGCCGCGTCGACGCCGAGGTGGCGGCGCACCTCGACGTCGGCCGGACCGAACACGTCGGCCGGGAGCGCCGCGGGATCCACGACGCGCGCGGCCCCGTGGACCGTCTTCATGTCCTCGCCCGCGATCTCGACCCACCTGCCGCCGCCGAGAGGGGAAGCCACCCAGTCCTGCCAGCGCGGCCTCGCGGCGGCCCTGTCGGGGACGAGCCGGCGCACCACGAGCCCCGCCTCGATCACGCGCCTCGCGTCGATGCGCGGCGCGCCCGGCCTGTCGCAGGAGAGCTCGCACGCCACGACGTGGAAGTGGCAGTGCATGGGCAGGTAGAGCTTCCGCAGCCAGGCCGCGCGCGACGCGTCGCCGGGCGGCGGGAACACCTCGTCCCGGACCGCATCGACGGTCGCGCCCATGCCCGCCTCGATCAAGGCCGCCTCGAACGACGTCTCGCCGTCGAGCTCCAGCTCGCCCGGGCCGGGCCGCTCGGCCGGCGGCGGCTCGACGTGCGCGCGCGCGTAGACCGGCGCGCCGCTGCCGTCGAGGAGCGCCCGCGGCGGCTCGGCGAAGTCGCGCGCCGGCAGGAGCCGGGGGAACGCGCCCGCGCGGAACCCGGGGCCCGACGCGGCGACGCCGCGGAAGAACGCGTCGACGAAGCTCTCGTCGGTGCCCACGAACGTGAAGATCGCCGGGCGCTGGCCGAGGCGCTCGGGCGCGAACCACGGGCGGGTGATCGCCGCGTCGGCCGCGCCGGGGCGGCGGTCGGCGGGCAGGACGATCGCCCTCGCCTTACCAGACATTGCCCGCCCCCGGGGTGTACGTGGCCGAGACGACGTTGTTCGTTATCACGGTGTCGGCCTGGACGACCCCGCTGAACCTGGAGAGCGCCGCGTCGACCTGGACCTGCGCGGCGGTCACCTTCATGCCGGCGGGGGCCTCGACCTTCACCTGGTTGACGGCCGTGATCGTGACGGTGCCGCTCGGGTCGATCGCGATCTTCGCGCCGCCGGCGTGGTTGATCTCGATGGTGCCGCCGCCCGCGTCGTCGAGGACGACCGAGTGGCCCCCCTGGGTCTCGATCCGCACGACCTCCGCGCCGGAGGTGTCGTCGAACGCGAGCTTGTGGCCGGAGCGGGACGTGATCGACCGGACGTTGTTGTCGCCGGCGCCGTCCATCGACTCCGGCGGCGCGTCCTTGCCGTTCCAGAGCGCGCCCACGACCACGGGCCACCTGGGATCGCCCGCGACGAAGGAGACGAGCACCTCGTCGTCCACCTCGGGGATGAACCAGGTGCCGCGGTCCTTGCCCGCCATGAGCGTCGCGAGCCGCGCCCACGCCCTCGCCTGCTGGCTGTCCTCCTCGCCGACCCAGGGGAGCTTCACCTCTACGCGGCCCTGCTGATCCGGGTCCTTCACGTCGGTGACGATCGCCGGGTACACCCCGAACAGCCGGTGCCGCTCCGTGGGAAACACGGGGCCCTTGGGGTCGAGGGCGATCAAGCGCTGCCCCCGAGGTCCACGCGCTCGACGCGGAAGTGCGTGCGGAGGCCATCGACGAGGTTCCAGGTGTGGCGCACCGCGCACACGTTCCAGCGGCCGGAGAAGAGATCGCCCACGTCGAGAAGCTCGACCTCCGCGCCCACGGCGAGGGCCGGCGTGCCGTCCGTGGTGCCGCGGCCGACGAGGAAGCGGCGCGCGCGGTGGAGCGCGACCGCCCGCGCGATGGCGCGCGCCTCGGTCGCCGTCGCCGGCGCCTCGAGGTGCAGATCGAGGGGCGCGGTCCAGCCGAGGTCGTCCAGCACCGCCGGCCCCGTCTCGCCGCCGCGCGACTCCGCGGCGATGTCGTCCCCCGTCGCCACCTCGTGGATGGGCGCCTTGTCGGCGACGGACCACCCGTGGACGCGGACCTCGGTCCGCTGGTGGGACAGATCGGCGACCGCCTCGAAGTGGATCAGCGCGTCCTCCTTGGACAGGCGGATGGGCTCGCCGCCCGAGGGCCTGCGGCGCGGCACGAGCCGGAGCTCGCGGCCCGACAGCTCGATCCGCGCGTCGGCGGCGCGCGCGCGCTCGCGGAGGAAGGCCAGGTCGTTCTGGTTCACCTGCCAGAGCTCGCGGTGCTCCGACCCCGCGGCCTCGGCGTTCGGGTCGAGGCCGTGGTCCGCGGCGATGCGCGACAGCATGCCGCCCTCGTCCTCGCGCTCGTAGAAGCGCGTCCGCTCCCGCATGCGCACCTTCATGAGCGCGTCCTCGGCGCTGATGCGGATCTCCGGCGGCCTGAGATCCGGGAAGACGCCCGCCATCGCGCTGATCGCCCCGTCGAAGATCGTGGCGAGCGTGTCCTCGTTCCCGGCCTTCACGACGATGCGCTTGCCGAGGTCGAGCGTCTCCCGGTCGAAGTACAGGAACCCCGGCGCCTCGCTCTCTTCCTTGCGCCCCCAGTTGAGCAGCGTCGCCTCCATCCGCGCCATGCCCTCCTCGTCGTGCGCGACCTCCAGCCGGAGGAGGTCGGTCCCGAGGCGCGAGATCTCCTCGCCCTCGATCTCGAAGCGAGGCCGGGCCGAGACGACGAGCCTTCCGGTCGAGGCGCCCTGCGTCATCCGCCGCGCTCCTCCGTGCGCAGGTACCGCTCGAGCATCTCCTCGAGCAGCTCGCGCACGATCTCGCGCAACTCTTCCTTGGTCGCGGCGGGGTTCGAGCGCCCGCCCTCGCCATCCACCACCACGTCCGTCTGCACCTCGCCCACGCTCACCATGCCTTGCCTCCACACGCGCCGCAGCCGGCGCTCTCGCCGGGCGGCCTCGCGACCGCGGCGCGCCCGCACGCGGCGCAGCAGGCGCGCGCGCCCGCGGTCGGCAGGGCGGCGCCCTCGGGCAGCGCCTCCCACCGCGGCCGCCCGCCCGCGAGCGACGCGACCGACGCCGGCCGGTACACC
This sequence comes from Sorangium sp. So ce406, assembly GCF_051474675.1. NCBI lineage: Bacteria > Pseudomonadati > Myxococcota > Polyangiales > Polyangiaceae > Sorangium > Sorangium sp. So ce406. Next base: position 8,713,807 of record NZ_CP150340.1, read on the forward strand.
GGCCGCTGAAAGACCACCGCGGCGGCCGCGCCCACGCGCGCCGCCGTGCGCGGCGGCGAGCCCCGCACGGGCACCGGGGCGCCCGCGGCGCCGGCGCGCGGCGGCACGGCGGTCGCCGAGAACGTGCCGCGCGCCGGGTCCGCGACGTCCGGCAGGGCGCCGGACGCGCGCTCGGCGTGGACCACGCCCGCGAGCGCCGCCGCGCGCGTCCCGGGCGCGGGGCCGTCGGGCGCCCACCCAGGGCGCGGTCCCGGAGGCTGCACCGGCCCGGCGGCGGCGCGCGCGGGCGCCCGCGCCGTGGCGGCGACGTCGACCTCGTCGCCGAGCGCCGCCGACACCGCCGCGCCGCCGAACACCTCGACGGCCGCCGTGGCCGAGACGTCGAGCGAGACCCCGGCGCTCGCGGCGAGGTCGATCCCGATCCCGAGCTCCAGGTCCGCCTCGGCGCGGAAACCGACGCTCGCCGACGCGCTCGCGTCGAACGAGAGGCTCGCGGAGGCGCCGATGTCGAGGAGCGAGTCGAGCCCGTTCTGCGCCGCCACGTCGCCCGCCGAGCCGATCCCCGCACCGACCCCGGAGAGCGCGTCCCCCACGCCGCGCGGCCCGGCGCCGCGGTCGCTCCCCCCTCCCCCGCGGAAGGTCGCGAGCTGAGCGCGCTTCGTGGAGTCGACCTGGTACTCGAACTTCTGCTCCTTGAGCGAGATGGAGACCTTGGCGCGGAGCGGGACGCCCTCGGGCGAGAAGTACTCGAGGACCTCGGTGTAGCTGTCGAAGACGCCCTCGAAGACGATGCTCCCCCACCGGAACTGCACGCGGCGCGGCGCGGGGTGCTGCGCGTCCGGGTCGGAGACCTGGAGGAGCGCGGCGATCTTCTTCGTCCGCTCGCGGACGTCGAGGTCCTCCTCGCGCTCGCCGCCCTCCTCGCCGGGCTCGTTCTTCGGCCGCGTGCTGTCGAAGTACGCGTCGAACGTCAGCGTCGACGTGCTCGATCCGACGAACTGCGTCCGCTGCCGGCCCTTGCGGCCGGGCACGTCCTGGAGCGAGTTCTGGACGCGGATGGTCAGCGTCTCGGGGTTGAAATCGAGGACGATCTTCGACCCCTCGTCGGCCTGGTTGCCGCTTTCCTGGAAGGGGACGAGCTCGGCGCGGCGCAGCTCCACGCTCATGGCGCCACCCGGGTGAGCCCCTCGTGAGCGATGTGGAGCTCCTCGATCGCGACGTTGGTGGTCGAGGTGGCCTGGAGATCCGCCGCCTTCACCTTGGTGACGATCCCGTTCGTGAAGCGGTAGCGCGCCGGCTCCGCCGCGTCGCGGTCCTGGCCCGGCGGGAACTGGAGGACGGAGCCGCTCACGTACGGCAGCGGGAACGTGCCGTCGAGGCAGCGCTCGACCCACGCCCAGAAGCTGCGATCGAGCGTCACCCCGCGCTTGAGCACGAGGTTCGGGTGCGAGGTCTTGGCCACCAGCCGGCGGACGCCGAGGTTGTAGCCGCCCTCGCGCAGCTCGCGGACCTCGATGTTGGCCTCGAGCCCCTGGACCTCGGAGAAGGCCGCGCACCGCGCGAGCGCCTCGTCCCCGCCGCGGCCCGAGGCGGTGATGTGGACCTCGAAGTTGAAGAGCGAGAGGATCTCAGCCACGGGGCAGCTCCTCCACCAGGCTGGTGCCGTCGACCCCCTGCACGAGCTGGAAGACCACGAACTCGGCGGGCGCGCTGGGCGCGACGCCGACCTCCACGACCACGCGGCCGGCGCCGCGATCCCCGGGGCTCGCGGCGCCGGAGCACCGCACGAAGTACGAGGACTCGCGCGTCCTGCCCGCGAGCGCGCCCGCGCTCACGAGGCCGTCGAGCCGGTGCTCCACGCCGCGGACGAGGCGGCTCCACAGGATGCGGCCGTTCGGCTCGAACACGGCCCACCGGGTGTCGATCGCGAGCTGCCGCTCGAGCCAGTGGATCAGCCGGCGCACGGAGAGGTGCGTCCACTCGGCGTCGTCGCTGGTCGTGCGCGAGCCGAGCAGGAAGAGGCCCTTCTCGGTCGGCCGGATCAGGTTGACGCGCGACTCGTGGAGGAAGCCGGCGTCGGGCAGCAGGCCGTCGCGGAAGAGCGAGACGGCGTCGGCGACGGGGGCGTTCGCGGGGGCCCAGGACACGCCCCGCTCGCGCTCGACGCGCGCGACGATGCCCGCGCACGCCCCGCAGGGCGGCGCGGTGACGAGCGGCGCCAGCGGGTCCTCCGCCGGAGCGGCGCGCAGGTACGGCGCGAACAGCGCGGCGCAGCCGAGATCGGAGCGCACCGCCTGCCGCCACAGCACGATCTCTCCCGCGGTCAGCCCGGGCGGCAGATCGAGGAGCGCGACGCGGCCCCACGAGGTGGCCCGCCCCGCGTTGCGGGCGAGCTCGCGGCCCTCGCACGCGCGGACGAGCTCGGCCTGGCGAGCGCGGGTCTCGTCGCGCGCGCCGGAGCGCGTGATCGCGAGCAGCGGGTACTCCGCCGGACGCGCCACGCCGTGCACGGCCGCGGGGGGCGTGCACAGGTCGAAGACGGTCGCCGACGGGTCGGCGCCGAGGTCCGTCGGCTCGACGGGCGCCTCGGCCGAGCGGACGTGCACGAGGTCGGGCAGCGCCACCATCGATATCGGCTCCGCCTCGCTGGCCTCGTCGTGGGCGTCGAGCGCCTCGAGCGGCGTGAGGCCCCCCTCGCCCGGCGCGAAGAAGACCGCCGTGCCCGTCGTCGGGCCGGCGTCGTCGCCGCGCGCTATCCGATCGCCCCCCGCCGCGAGATCGTCGGCGACGAGGGCGAGCTCGCGCTCCCCCCGCAGCAGCAGGCCGGCGCGCGGCAGCCATCGATCGCGCGGCCCACCGGCCGACACGAGCCGCGAGCCCTGCCCGCGCCCGTCGCCCCCCTCGAGCACGTCCGGCGCGTAGGCGGGGTGCAGCGGCGACAGCGCGAGGTCGGCGAACCGCTCGGTCCACCTCGGGACGGAGACGGTCAGCTCGCACCGCACCTCGGTGACGCGGGCGAGGTCGGGCCCTGGATCGGTCAACCCGGAGACCAAGCCGACGCGCAGGCCGCCGGCGCGGCGCTCCACCGACGCGACGAGGCCGACCTCCTCGACGAGCGCGCCGCCGGAGACGAAGACGCGGCGCAACGTCGCGCCCGCGGCCACGCCGGGGTCGCCCAGCGCGACCTCGGGCCAGGCGATCCCGGGCGCCGCGATGAGCCCCGCCTGGCGCTGGGTGAACCGCAGCCGGATCGAGAGGTGGTTGCCCCACGCCCCCGGATCGCGCGCGGCCAGGACCGGCGCGGGCAGCCCGACGACGTCGCGGGCCAGCGCCGGGACCTGCCACGCCGCGCGCCTGGCGTTGGCGACGTCGACGGCGCGGGCGACGACGCAGCGGCGGCCGCCGTTCGCGAAGAAGCCGTGGACCGCCTGGCCGAGCATGCGCCCCCCGCCGGGCGCCCCGAACCACGCGAGGTAGTCGTCGAACGAGCTCAGCGGGACGGCGCGATCGACGGGGCCGCGCTCGGCGAGGCCGATGAACGCCGCGACGTCCATGCGCACCTCGGCGAGGCGCGCGACGGCCGGGCGATCCTCATAGACGCCGGGCGGGACACCGCGCCGATAGGGATTCGCGACTGCCATCGTCGATCATTCGAAGAGGATGTCTTCGCAGAGAAGCACGAGCTCTTCCATGGCGACGTCGGTCCCGCCCTTGGCGGCGAGGGTGGGGCCGGTCCACTTCGTGGGCCGCGCGTTCAGGAGCTTCCACGTCGCCACCGTGTCGCGGTTCGCCTCGTTCCGGAGCTCGATCACGACGGCCGCCTTGGCGTCCGGCTCTCCCTTCCGCGCCTTGTCAACCCACCGGAACACGTCGAGGCTGCCGACGAGCCCGCGCTTCAGGGTGACGTCACCGACCTTGTACGTCGTGAGGACCTTCCGCGGGAAATTGCCGGCGTCGGTCCCTTCCCGGTAGTCGGCGTGCTGGATCTCCGTGTTCAGCCCGCTCACGTCGGAGAACCCGCCGCGGATCTCGTCCCCGGAGGCCGGCGTGATGGTGACCTTGTAGTTGAACGCGCCGTAGGGGTCGTCTCTGAAAACCGCCATTGCCATCCTCCATCCCGCGCCGTCACACGACGGCCGCGTCCGCGGTCCACTGGCCAATCCGGAAGACGACGAACTCCGCCGGTTTGGTGGGCGCCACGCCGATGAGCACGACGAGCCGCCCGTTGTCGAGATCGCTCTGGGTCATGGTCGAGCGATCGCAGCGCACGAAATATGCTTCCTCCGGCTTGCGGCCCATGAGCGCGCCGGTCCGCCACGTCTCGAGCAGGAACGACTCGATGGTGAGCCGGACCTTGAGCCACAGGCTCTCGTTGTTCGGCTCGAACACCGCCCACTTGGTGTTCTTCTCGATGGAGTGCTCCAGGTAGATGAAGAGCCGCCGGACGTTGACGTACATCCACTCGGGATCGGAGCTCATCGTCCGCGCGCCCCACACGCGGTTTCCGCGCCCCTCGAAGGAGCGCAGGCAGTTGATCCCCTCGGGGTTGAGGGTGTCCTGCTGTCCCGTGTTGATGCGGCGGCTGAAGCGGAGCGCGTCGCGGACGACCTCGTTGGCGGGCGCCTTGTGGACGCCGCGCTCGACGTCGGTCCGGGCGTAGATGCCGGCGACCGAGCCCTCGGGCGGCAGCTCGAGGACCTCGCCGGTGGCGCTGAACGGATCTGGCACGACGACCCACGGGAAATAGAGCGCCGCGTGGGAGGTGTCGTGCTGGCTGCGGACGCTGCGGATCCCCGCCTCATCGAGCCCGTTCGCGGCGGAGAGGATCGCGAACCGGTACTTGAGGGTCTCGCAGTGGGTGATGAGCTCGTTGCGGACGGCCTGCCTGGCGGTGTCGGCCCCGTAGGCGCTGTGCCCCGGCGCGGCCACGATGGCGATGTCCTCGATCTCCCCGAGCGCCACGAGGCCTGTCACCGTGGCGTCGACGCCCGCGCCCTTGTATTCGGTGCTCGTGGGCACGGCGCCGTCGTTGCCGCCCGCCAGCGTGGCCGAGCCCCACTCGATCAACCTCACGAGCAGCTCGTCGAAATCGGCCTCGGCGAGGGTGCTCGTCGGATCGGCCGGCGCGGGCGGCAGATCGACTTCGAAGGCCACGCGTGCCGAGGAGTCGCTCGGATCGTTGCGCCGGAGGACGGTGAGGAGGTAGCTCGCCGAGCGCGGGTGCGTGGAGATGCCGGCGTAGGTGTCGATGCGGGCGCCCGGATTACCCACCTGCACGGTGAGCGTCACGCGCTGCACCGCGTCGGTCGCGCCGGGGGCGACGACGACGCCCGCGGCGTTCACGAGCTGGGGCTGGCCGAGGTCATTGACCTGGACCCAGCGCAGGTTGGCCGCGACGAGCGGCGATGTGCCGGCGCTGTTCGTGACCGGCGCCGGCCTGGCCGACGCGCTCACCTCCACGATGTCGCCCGGCTTGAGGCCGACGAGCTTGCCGCCGGTGAGCGCGTTGCTGCCGCGCTTTCCGGAGATGGACACCTGCAGGTTGCCCTCGACGCCCGGGTGACGGGCCACGAAGCGAGGGTTGAGCGGCACCGTGCCCGCCGAGAAGTCGTTGGCGCTCGCCGCGCCGACGTTCTTGGTGGTCGTGGTGATGGCCGCGCCCTCCTTGAGCAGGATGGGGCTCCTCGCGACGCCGTCGCCCGTCGACGTCTTGAAGACGCGCGCGATGTAGAGCCGCTGTCCCCCGTTGTCGAAGAACGATTTGACGGCGTGCGCGAGGTAGTTGGTCGTGGGGGTGCCGGCGAGCACGACGTCCTCGATCCCGCCGAAGGTGCGGCGAAACTCCTCGAACGACGTCACGAGCGGCGGCGGGCCCTGGACGGGCCCGAAGCGGCAGGCTCCAACGAAGCCGGCCGTCGACGTGGCGACGCCCTGGATCGACTTCGCGCGAAAGCTGGTTTCCTCGATGTATACGCCAGGCGACAGATATTCGGGCATCGTCCACCCCTTCAGGCGGGCAGCAGGTCCAATCGAACGTGGGTATCGAGCTTGACGGCGAGGGTGGCCTCGAAGAGGCTACCCACCCCGTAGACAGCGGCGAACGCGGGATCCGAGGGCGAGACGGTGTCGATCTCGTCCAGGAACCCTTCGAGCGGCCGCCCCTCGGGCGGCGGCGTGACGCGGCGATATGCGCGCACGGAGACGTCGAACGTCGACGTGATATCGAGATCGTCGTCGCCGTCGCCGGGGAGGTGCGGATCCACGACGGACACCACGGCGCGCAGGAACGGCAGCGGCGCGAGGTACTCCCCGCGCTCGTCGGCGTACGTGACGTACGCGCCCTGCGCGGTCGTGGCGCTGACCCAGGCGAAGGGGCAGGGCGCGCCACCGGGCGTCGTCACCCTGCCGAAGATCGCCGCGCGCGGCTCGCGCGAGCGGGCGCGCGGCGAGGGGCGCAGCGGCGCGGCGATGAACGGCGGCGCCGCGACGGCCGGGAGCGCCGAGGCGCCCCGCGACAGCGCGGCGGCGAGGGGCAGCCGGTCCGGCAGGTCGACGAGGAGCGCTCTCGGCAGATAACGCCCTTCCGGATCGGTCACCTCGACGCGGGCCGGACCGCCGGGCAGATCGAGGAAGCCGTAAACGTTTGTTGTCCGGTGGAACACGGGTCGAGCCTTGCGGCCGGAGATCGCGACAGAGAGGCCGGGGATGGGCTCGTTCATGGTGGCGAACGGCCCGCCCCCATTGCGACCGAGGTAGGCAGTCGGGCGCACGGCGAGCGAGCCGACGGACGCGAGCCGCTCCGCGCTGCCCGGCGGGATCAAGGCAGCCTCGGGGAGTAGACGCTCGTCCGCGCGAGGACCGGCGGGGCCGAGGCGGCGGCCGTCGCCGGCGACAGCTTGGCCGTCCGGACGACATAGGGGACGCTGAGCCGATACTTGGGATCGAGCAGATCCCAGAGACGCATCATGTCCTCGTGGGAGAGGGTGTCGAGGTACACCCGCAGCGCGTCTTCAGGCTGCCAGGAATAAGCCGGATCGAGCAGCGGGCCGGACACGATGGCCCGCTCCTCGAGGATCTCGATGCAGTCCTGGAGGATCTGGTGCTCGCGCTCGGCGTCGGCCATCCAGACGGTCAGGAGATAACGCAGGTCGAGCGCGAGGGCGGTGCGCGGAGGATCCGCCGGAGTCGCCGGCGGGATCTCCTTGTATCGACGCGTCGGATCAATCTCGACCCGATATAGGAAGAGCGACACCTTGTTTGCGGGCACACCCTCGAAACTCGTGGTCGTGAAGAGCTCGAACGACAGGCCCTGCAGGCCGCCGTGGCGGTCCTGATATCCATCCCTCAGGAGATGGATCAGCGTCTTGCCGATCCCCGCGATCATCATATCGTTCCCGAGAGCCTCCCCGACCCACGAGAGCGTCGCCCGCCGAACGCTTGCGATCACCCATATCGCAAGCGCACCGGGCTCTACAATGAAAAATTGGAAATTGATCCGGAGCGTGACAATTTATGAAAGTTGCAACGCCCCGAGCACTCGATGGTGATTCGGGACTCGCGCGCTGTCCGCCTTTGCCGGCGGGCGAGCATGGTGCCGGGTGCTGTCCCGCCGAGCGGTCGACCGGCAGCGCCCGGGCGCACGGCGCTCGCGGGGCTGCGCGCCACCCCGACGCCGGCGGAGCGCCGCCGCTCACTGCTGCTGCGTGGCTCTGGGCGCGCACCGCTTCATGTACGCGGGACCGGGGCACCCGTCGTGGGTCAGGACCTCGCCGTCCTGGCATTTCACGAGCGCCGCCCGGATGTCGAGGCACTTCCCCGGCCCCGCCTCCACGCAGCGGTGCTCGGTGGTCGTCCCGTTAGCGCAGCCGTCGAGCTGCCCCTCAGGGCAGTCGAGGAGCGGCCCGGTCGAGCAGTCGTTCTCGTGCCTGGCGGCCGTGTCCGTTTCCGGCCTGGCGCCCGTGGCCGTCGTCCCCTGCGTGGCCTGCGACTGGGGCGTGCACGCGGCGCTCGCCAGCGCGAGGGCCGTGAAGAAGAAGAACAGGGCCCGCCGGGGCGAGCTGCTGCGCGTGTTCATGCCGTCGTTCTCCGTGGGTGAGGTCCGGCCGGGAACCCGGAAGGCAGGTCGCCGCCCGGCGCGCCCGGCAGACTACTCCACGGAACGCCGTCTCCTCGCCGCTTTCGCCTCCGCCCGGGAGGCCGCCGCGCGCGCCGCGCTCTCGATCAGAACGCGCCGCCGCCGTGCGCGAGCAGCGCCCAGCTATCCCCACCCGTCTGGTTCGCGGCGCCGCGCACGGAGAGGTCGTCGAAGAACGCGGGGCGGAAGCTCAGCCGGGCGCCCAGCTTGACGTTGCGCGTGACGAGCCGCTCCACCCCGACGGTGAGCGGCACCGCCAGCGCGAAGGCGTCGCCGCCCTCGCCCGCCCAGCCCGTGTAGCCCACGCCCGCGACGACGAACGGCTGCACGATCGCGTCGTCGGCGCGCAGGACGTTGTAGCGCACCCCCGCGTCGAACGAGGTCATCACGAGCGACCTGGCCACCGTCGCGCGCTCGTTGACCGAGCCGATGTAGTTGCCCTCGATCGCCACGCGCGGCGACATGGTCCCGGTCACGCGCACGTTCCAGGTGGGCCCGACGCCCGCGGTGCCGCCCACGTACCCGAGCATGCCGAAGCCGCCCTCGACCGCGACCGCGGGCTCGGGGATCCGCCGGATGAGCGGCCGGTCCGCCGGAGGGACGTTGCCCGCCGGCCGATCGCGCTGTTCCGCGCGCCCCGCGCCCTGCGCCGCCGCTGCGCCGGCGAGCGCCATCGTGGCGGCGGCGGCCATGGCCGCCGCCGCGCGTCGTCGCGTGCTCATGAGTCCTCCCCCTGTTGGATCCGTGACCGGTGTTCCGACCACGACGACCGCCGTGTGCACACCTCAGGCCACATGGAGCTGTGCAGCGCAGGTCCGGCGCCTCCGCCCCGCCGCCCACGCCCGCGCCCGTGCGGCCGCAGCGCCCCGAGATGGCGCCGCGCGCCGTCCGCCGTGAGCCGTCGCGGCCACGCCGGTGAGCCGCTGCGGCGCCGCCGGTGAGCCGCCGCGGCGTCGCCGGTGAGCCGCCGGTGAGCCGCCGCGGCGCCGCCAGTGAGCCGTTGCGGCGCCGCGGCGGGTCTGAGATGGAACGGGGCTCCGGACGCCGCCGTGAAACCGGATCACGCCTCGCCCGTAGGGGGTGCAGGCCCGTCGATCACGAGAACCAGAGGAGCACACGATGCTGTCGAAGAAGAGCATTTACGAGACCCTCGCCGCGCTGAGCACCGGCGCCATGGTGATGAGCGGCTGCGGCGGCGCGCAGGCGCCGGTCAACGCCACCGAGGTCCCCGCCGAGCAGGAGGCCGTGCCCGCCGAGCCGGCCGCGCCCGCCGCCCCGGCCGAGACCACCTCCGGCGACGCGGCCGCGGGCGCGAACGTCGCCGCGCCGGAGGCCGCGCCGCCGGCCCCCGCGCCGCCGACCGACGTGCAGTCCGCGGCGACCTCGCCGATGGCCGCGCCCACGGCCACCCCGGCCCCCACCGCGCCCACGCCGCCCGCCGCCGCCCCGGCGGCCAAGCCCGCCGCGAAGAAGGCGGCCGGCAAGAAGCCCGGCCACGCGGGGTGTGGCCAGGGCACCTGCGGCTGACCCCCGTCGGCCCGCCCTCCCCGTGCCCCCCATGACCGGCAGCGCGCTCACCGGCGTCGGCCTCGGGCTCCGCTGGGAGTTCCTCGACGAGGTGCTCGAGCTGCTCGACGGCGGCGCGGCGCTGCCCGTCCCCTTCTTCGAGCTCTCCCCCGAGAACTACATGCGCCGCGGCGGCTACTTCCCCGCCGCGATCGCGCGCGTCCGGGAGCGCTGCGCGATCCTGACGCACGGGCTCACGATGTCGGTCGGCGGGGTCGACCCGCTCGACGCCGGCTACCTGCGCGAGCTCGGGCGGTTCCTTGGGCAGCTCGACCCGCCGTTCCACAGCGACCACCTGTGCTTCTCCGGCGTCGACGGCAGGTTCGTCCACGACCTCTTGCCGCTGCCGCTCACCTCCGCGGCCGCCGCGCACGCCGCGGCGCGCATCCGCGAGGCGGAGGACCGGCTCGAGCGGCCCATGGCGATCGAGAACATCACCTACTACCTGGCCCCGGGCCGCGCCGCGCTCGACGAGGTCGACTTCCTCGGCGAGGTGCTCGAGCGCGCCGGCTGCGGGCTGCTGCTCGACGTGAACAACCTCTACGTGAACGCCCGGAACCACGGCGTCGACGCGGCCGCGCTGCTCGAGAAGATCCCGGCCGGCCGCGTCGTGTCGATGCACGTCGCGGGGCACGAGTGGCGCGACGACGCGGGCGTCCTCGTCGACACGCACGGCGCGCCGGTGATCGCGCCCGTGCTCGACCTGCTCGCCCGCGCCGTCGCGCGGACCGGGCCGGTGCCGGTCGTGCTCGAGCGCGACAACGACGTGCCGCCGCTCGAGGCGCTGCTCGCGGAGCGCGCCGAGGTCGAGGCGGCGTACCGGCGCGGGCTCGCCGCGCGGGAGGCCGGGGCGTGAGCGCGGCGCGCGCGGCGGGCGGGACGCGCGGGACGCGCGGGACGAGCGAGACGTCGAACCAGCCGCCGCCGGAGCTCGCGGCGCTGCAGCGGGCGCTCCAGCGCAGCGTGAGCGAGCCGGACGAGGCGGCGATCGCGGCCGATCCGCGCGCGTGGCTCGCCCGCGCCGGGGTCGAGGGGGCGGACCTCGAGGCGATGGCCTCGCTCCCGCCCGGGCGGCTGCTGCTCTACCGGAGCCTGATCCGGCGCGGGCTGACGGGCGCGATCCGCGCCGGGATCCCGCGGACCGCGGCGCGGCTCGGCGCGCGGTTCGAGGCGGACGTGGCGCGCTTCCTCGAGGTGGAGCTGCCCCGGTCGCGCTACCTCCGCGACGTCGCGTTCGAGTTCGTGGGCTTCGCGGCGCCGCGCTGGGCCGAGGACCCGGAGGTGCCCGCGTACCTCGCGGATCTCGCGCGCCACGAGCTCGCCGCCTTCGCGGCGTCGTGCGCCGAGCCGGACGGCGACGAGGCCGGCGGGCCGGCGGGCGCGCCGGGGGCGCAGGACGCGGCGGCGGGCGCGCCGGGGGCGCAGGACGCGACGGCGGGCGCGCCGGCGTCCGGCGAGGAGCTCTCGCTGGACCGGGGGGCGCGCTTCCAGCGGGCCGCGGCGCTCGTGCGCCACGAGCACGCGGTGCACCGGCTGGAGGGCGGCGAGGCGGCGCGCGACGTGCCGGTCCGCGAGCCGACGAGCCTGCTCGTGTACCGCGACGCCGGGCACGAGGTCCGCTTCCTGGAGCTCACGCCGCTCGCGGCCGAGATCCTCGGCCGGCTCCTCGCGGGCGCCGCGCTCCGGGACGCGGTGGTCGAGGGCTGCGCCGCGCTGGGGCGGCCGGTCGACGACCCGGTGCTGGAGAGCACCGCGGCCCTGCTGAGCGACCTCGCCGAGCGCGGGGCGCTCCTCGGCGCCGCCGCGCCGTCGCGCTTGCCCCGCGGCGCGGGCCGTGGGTAACGCAGGATCCGAGGACGTCGATCGATGCAGCGCACACTCTTCTGGCTGGCGGCCGGACTGTGGCTCGGGTGCGGCAACTCCGGCGGCGGCCCCCCGAAGGGCGGGACCCCCTCGGGGACCAGCGGCGGCGGTGACAGCATGAGCCAGGGCAACGGCATGGGCTGCGGCGGCACGAACGGCAGCGGCACAGGCGCCGCCGGCACGAACGGCAGCAGCGCGAGCTCCGGCGGAGCGGACGGCGGCCCGCAGCCCGCGCCCCTGGTCTACGTCGGGGGCCGCAAGGGGATCTTCGTGTTCCGCCTCGACGAGGCCGATGGCGCGCTCTCCGCGGTGCAGGGCCCGATCGACGCCGAGATGAACCCGACGTTCCTCGCCGTCGACCCCGCGCGCCGGCGCCTCTTCGCGGTGAACGAGCTCGACGAGGTGGACGGCGAGATGTCGGGCTCGGTCAGCGCGTTCCGGATCGGCCCGGAGGACGGGACGCTCGCGTTCATCAACCGGGCCTCCTCGAGGGGCCAGGGCCCTGCCCACCTCGCCACCGATCGCGCCGGGCGCTTCGTCCTCGTGGCCAACTACGGCGGCGGTACCGCGGCGGTGCTCCCCGTGGGCCAGGACGGCGCGCTCGGCCAGGCGGTGGACGAGGCGGCGTTCGGGCCCCGGGCGCTGTCGCACCAGGCCGTGACCGACCCGGCGAACCGCTTCGCCTTCGTCACCAACCTCGGGTCCGACGCGATCGCCCAGTTCACGTTCGACGCGGACACGGGGCAGATCGAGCCGAACAGCCCGCCGACCCTCGCGCTCCCCGCGGGCACGACCCCGCGGCACCTCGACTTCCACCCGAGCGGCCGGTTCGCCTACCTGATCAACGAGCGCGCCGGTTCGATCACGACCCTGAGCTACGATCCGGCGCGCGGGGCGCTCTCCGCCGTGGCCACCGTCTCGACGCTGCCGGACGGCGCGAGCGCCGAGGAGAACGCCTGCGCCGAGGTCCAGGTCGCCCCGTCGGGCAAGTTCGTCTACGGGTCGAACCGGGGCCATGACAGCATCGCCATCTTCGCGGTCGACCCCGAGCGCGGCACGCTCACCCTCGTCGGCCACGCGCCGACCCAGGGAAGGACGCCGCGCCATTTCCAGCTCTCGCCGACGGGCAAGCTGCTGCTCGTCGCGAACCAGCGCTCGAGCAACATCGTCGCGTTCCACGTGGACGAGGCGACCGGCGCCCTCCGGCCCACGGGCCGCGTCACCGAGGTCCCCGAGCCCACCTACGTCGGGATCGCGGCCTCGCCGGGCCCGTGATCGCGCGCCGCGCAGCAGGCCTCGCGCTCGTCGCCTCGGCGCTCGCCGCGTCGGCGCTCGTCGCTGCGGCGCGCCCCGCGCGCGCGTCCGCCGGGGAGCAGACGGCGTCGCTGAGCTGGGTGCGGCTCGCCGGCGCCGAGGCGTGCGTCGGGGCGCGCGCGCTCGCGCAGGCGGTGGAGGCGCGCCTCGGGCGCGCGGCGCTCGTCTCGGCCGCCCGGGCCGAGCTCACGATCGAGGGGCGCGTCGAGCCGGTCGGCTCCGGCGGGTGGCGCGCGGTGCTCGCGGTCGCCGATGCCGACGGCGCGCTGCTCGGGACGCGCGAGATCGCCACGGCGTCGCCGCGCTGCGGGGCGATGGACGACGAGCTCGCCCTGGCCATCGCGCTCATGATCGACCCCAGCGCGAAGCTGTCCCCCGGCGCACCGCCCCCGCTGGCCGCCCTGGCGCCGCTTCCGGCGCCATCGCCCGCGCCCGCGCCCGCGCCCGCGACCGCGCCGCCGCCGCCGCCGCCGGCGCCGGCGGTCATCGTGCAGCGCGTCCTGGTCCCGGTCCCGCCAACGGCGCCTCCGCCGCCGGCGCCGTGGCGCGTCGAGGTCGGCGCCGGTCCGCTCTTCGGGCTCGGCCTCCTCCCCTCGCTCGGCGTCGCCGCCACGGTGCGCGCGCGCCTCACGCCGCCCCGGTTCTTGTCGGTCGAGGTCGGCGGCGCCGTCTGGGTCCCGGACGAGGCGACCAGCGGCGCCTCCGCGACGCGCTTCTCCTGGGGCGAGGGGTTCGTTTCCGCGTGCCCCGTCGCGCTCGGGAGCGCCACGCGGCTCTCGGCATGCGCGGGCGTCCGCCTCGGCGCGCTGCGCGTCGGCGGCGTCGGCTTCGGCGTCGACCACGCCGACGAGCGCCTGACCGCGGGCGGCGCGCTCGACGTCCGCCTCACCCGGCGGCTCGTCGGCCCGCTCACCGCGGGCGGCGGCCTCGGGCTGATCGTGCCGATCGTGCGCGACACCTTCTACTACACTGACGCACAGGGCCAGACCCGCGAGGTGTTCCAGATGGCGCCGCTCGCCGGGACGGCGGACGTCCTGCTCGGCGTCGAATTCCATTGAATTTCCAGTAGCTTACACCGGTTCCTTTGCCTCCGCTCCGCGGCTCGGCGTCGCTTTCTTTCATAAATTCTCGCGCTCTCGACCATGAAGGGCAGGGCCGGTTCCTTGCGCCCTCGACCGCTCGCGATGACCCTCGAGCAGATCTTCGAAGAGAACGCGGCGTACGTGTGGCGTGTGCTGCGGAGGCTCGGCGTGGGCGAGGCCGACGTCGAGGACGTCTGCCAGGAAGTCTTCCTCACGGTTCACCGGAAGCTCGGCACCTTCGACGGCAGCTCGGCGCTGCGCACGTGGCTGTACAGCATCTGCCTGCGGCTCGCGTCGGAGTACCGGCGGCGGCCGCACCGGAGGCGCGAGGAGGTGGCCGAGGCCGTCCCCGAGCAGGTCATGGCGGCGCCGCAGGACGAGACGCTCGATCGGCGCCGCGCGCTCGACCGGCTGGACGCGGCGCTCGATCAGCTCGACGACGACAAGCGCGCGGTGTTCGTCCTGCACGAGATCGAGCAGATGCCGATGGCGGAGATCGCGAAGGCGGCGGGGTGCCCGCTGCAGACGGCGTACTCGCGGCTGCGCGCGGCGCGGGCGCAGATCGAGGCGGCGATGCGCCGGCACGAGCTCGCCGCGCCGCGGGCCGGGGTCGCGCGGGTGACCGAGGGGAGCAGCGTATGAGCGGTCATCCTCGCAGGACGATCGGCCCGGAGGGCGGCTCGGACGTGCTCCGCCTGGCCCTCGAGGCGGCCCGGCGCGACGCGCCGGACAAGGCGCAGCTCGCGCGGCTCGCGGCGCGGCTGCCGCTCGGCCTTCCGGGCGGACCGGGAGGCGGCAAGGACCCCGGCGGCCCGGCGGACGGCGGGGCGACCGGCGGCGGCGCGGGCACGGCAACCGGAGGAGGCGCGGGCGCCCAGGCGACCGGCGGCGGCGCGGGCGTGCCGGCGACGCACGCGCCGGCAGGGATCGCCTCGACGGGGGCTGTCGCGCCGCCGTCGGTGCTCTCCGGCCTGGGGATCGGCGCGGCGCTGGGCGTCGTCCTCGTCGGGGCGGTGTGGCTCATGCCACCGCGCTCGCAGCCGCCGCCCCCCGCGCCGCCCGCGCCTTCCGGCGCGGCGGTGGTCGCGACCGCGCCGCTCGCGGAGGCGGCCGCGGCGCCCGTCGCGGCGACGCCGGAGGCGCCCGCGGAGGCATCCGCTGCGGCGGAACCACCGCGCGCGCCTGATCCGGAGCCGCCGCGCGCCCCGGCGGGCGCGCCGCTGCCGGCGCGCGCGTCCGCCGCGACGGCCGGCGCGCCGGCCGCTGGCGGCTTGGCGCCGGCGGCGCTGCCCGGCGCGGAGACGGAGATCGGGCTGCTGCAGCGCGCGCAGGAGGCGCTCGCTGCGCGCCCCGCGGAGGCGCTCGCGCTCGCCGACGCCCACCTCGCGCGCTTCCCGGGCGGCGCGCTCGCCCAGGAGCGCGAGGTGATCGCGGTCGGCGCCCTGAAGGCGCTCGGCCGCGGCGGCGAGGCGCTCGCTCGGGCGAGCCGCTTCGTCGCGGCGCACCCGAGCTCCGCCTACCGCCGCAGGCTCGAGATCCTCGTCCCGGAGCTGAGGCACGCGCAGCCGTGACAGCGGGCCGCGGTCTGCCCTGGCCGCGGCGAGGCCGGGGCGCCGGTTCGGCGGTTCTCTCGACATCCTCGATCAACGGCGCTGCCGCACCGGGCGCCGGTGGCGGAGACTGCCCTGCTCGCGGCAAATGCAGCTTCATTCAGGGCGCGATCGGGATCGCGAGCATCCCGCCGTCTCGCTCGGGCGTCATCCTGCCCGAACAAGAAAGGCTGATCAGGAGATCATAAAAACAGACAAGCGACGCCATTCATGGAGCGAAGACGGGCTGCGCTGACAGGCCCGGGGAGACACGAATGCGACGCCTCGTGAACACATCCATTTCGCTCTTCTTTGGGCTGATGACGCTCCAGACCTTCGGCGCCGGGTGCACCGCCCTGGTGGAGGTTGGCGACGACAGCGGCGACGGCGGCGGTCGAGAGACCGCGCCCGGTGATGACGCCGACGGGTCCGGGTCGTCCGCGAGCGGCGGCGGGGCCGGCGGCAACGTCAGCACCGAGGTCGGCTCATCGGTCGGAGCCGGCGGCAACGTCAGCACGGGGGGCGGCTCATCGGTCGGCGTCGGCGGCGGCGTCAGCACCGGGGGCGGCCCGTCGGTCAGCTCCGGCGTCGGCGGCGGCGTCAGCACCGGGGGCGGCCCGTCGGTCAGCTCCGGCGTCGGCGTCGGCACCGGGGGCGGCCCGTCGGTCAGCTCCGGCGTCAGCGTCGGCACCGGGGGCGGCTCGCCGGTCGGCTCCGGCCCCACCGGAGGCGGCCCCGGGCCGGCGACGGCCGGCGCGATCGCGCTCCTCGGGAGTCAGCTCCCCGGCCCGTCGGGCGCAGGGAGCAGCTCCTCCGCGGTCGGCGGGCCGTCCCCCGCTCCGGACGAGCTCTACGTCCTCATCGGGTCCGAGGCGCAGTCCTGTACGGCTCCACAGACGGCGGTCGGCTGCGGCAACTGGCGCGCCGAGTTCATCATTCCCCCGGCGTCGCAGGTGCCCGCCATCTACCCCCTCGACGGGCGGTACCTGACATCGTCCTTCTATCAGAGCGGCCCTGAAAGGGGCAGCGGCACCTGCTGGCAGGCCGGAGGCACCTTCGGGCCCGGCACGCTGGAGATCGTGAGCATCGACGCCACGGAGGTCGTGCTCCGGCTGAGCGGCGATCCTACCGGTACCGGCGAGTTCGACATCAACGGCGAATACACCGCGGTTCGATGCCCCTGATATCCCTGGCTCCGTGATGGAGAAGAATTGAACCACAGAGGACACAGAGGGCACAGAGGAAGATAGAGAGAGTTTCATCCTCTCTCCTCTGTGCCCTCTGAGGTTCTTTCTCTCCTCCCTCTGTGCCCTCTGTGCCCTCTGTGGTTCTTTCTCTCTGGTTCTTCGAACCTCCTCGACGCGGAGCTACGTCGCCGAGAGGCGCTTCTGCATCTCCTCTGGAGAGACGTCCTCGATGCGGCTCGCGAGCCCCCAGCGGTGGCCGTACGGATCGCGGAGCCAGGCCATGCGGTCGCCGTGCGGCTGGTCCTGCGGCGGACGCTCGACGGTCGCGCCTGCCGCGGCGGCCCGCGCCACGAGCGCGTCCACGTCCTCCACGTAGACCATCACGCTCACGCTCGTGCCCCCCAGCGTCTGGGGGCCGACGGCGCCGAGATCAGGGTACTCGTCCGACAGGAAGAACCGGGCACGGCCGATCGACAGCTCGGCGTGGCCGATCCGCCCGTCGGGCATCGGGATTCGCACGTCCTCGCGCGCGCCGAACGCACGCTTGTAGAACTCGATGGCTTCCGCGGCGCCGCGCGCGCTCAGGTAGGGAAAGCACACCTGACCTTCCGGGACGGGGTGGACCTGGCTCTTCATCATCGTCGCGCTCCTTCTTGCTCGCATCGCGCACCGGCGATCCGGCTCTCCGCCAGCATGGAGGATCGCTCCGCCCACATATTGGAAAAATTTCACCTGCACGCCCGACCGGCGTGGCTCGATCACGACGCGTCCTGATCCCCTCGCGAGCGCGCTCGCCCTCGACCACGACGCGACCTGGTCCCCTCGCGAGCGCGCTCGCCCCAGACCACGACGCGACCTGGTCTCCTCGCGAGCGCGCTCGCCCCAGACCACAACGCGTCCTGGTCCCCTCGCGAGCGCGCTCGCCCCAGACCACAACGCGTCCTGGTCCCCTCGCGAGCGCGCTCGCCCCAGACCACAACGCGACCTGGTCCCCCGCGAGCGCGCTCGCCCTCGACCACAACGCGTTGTGGTCCGCGGAGATGTATCTTGTGAAGAATGCTTGCTTTTTTACGAGAACGTGAGGCGAATCACCGCGTTCAAGCGCGGCTCACGCCGGATCGGCCAGGGGCTCCTCTTCCGGTTCCGGCGGCGGCTCCACGGACGGCGCCCCCGGCGCGGCGGGCGTCTCGGTAACGTCGCTGGCGCCGGCGCCGCCGGTCGCGCCGGAAGGCCGCGACTCCCACGCCGCGAGGGGCGCGAGGAGCGCCGCGCTGACCGCCTCGCTGCCGGGGACGTCCGGGTCCGCGTGCGCGGCGACCCGGGTCGCGTAGTCGCGGAGGGCGGCGAGCGCCGCCAGGAACGCGGCGCGCACGTCGCCTGTGGGAGCGCTCTCGGGCTTCGGCGCGGTGATGTGCAGGGCCCGGCCATAGGCCTCGTGCGCCTCCTCCAGGTGCGCGAGGAAGGCCTCGCCGCCGAGCTTCTTGAACGTCCTGTCATGCCGCGCGCCGCGGATCGCGTCGAGGCGCGCCTTCGACTCCTTCCATTCGAGCTTGTACGGGAGCCGGGTGAACGAGAGGCCGTCCGGGAAAAGGAGCTTGAAGAGATCCTTCGCCTCTTCGAGGTGCGGGTTCCGCTCCGGAGGGAGCTTGCACCAGCCTCCGAGCCAGTCGAACGTCCCGCTATACGCGTTGTCGAGGGTGCGATCGGCCTTCGGCTTGGTCCTCGTCTCCACCGGATCGCCCCCCTGCGGCCGGGTCAGCGCCTCGAGCGTGGCGACCGCGGCGGCGAGGCGCCCCTTCGATCGCCCGATCGCCTCCGGGAGCTTCTTCGGCTTGAGCTGCTTCTCCCGGGCGTCGGCCACCGTGATGAGCTCCGTGGCGAGCACGACCGCCTCGGCGGCATTGAGGCGGGGGAGAGCGACGAGATCCTGGGAGGTGAATGAACGAGCCATGGTGAACTCCTTCCCTGAAACGGCTCCATCGTTCGAGCCGGGGAGGAGCGCCATGGCAAGAACGGCGCCGCACACCGCACGTCGGGGTCACGTGCTCTCCACCGCGCAGAGCAGGCTTTTGGCCCACCGCGGCCAGGCACGGCATGGACGGGCCGGCCTGGCCGGACCTGGCCGGCCTGGCCGCGCGCAGGCCAGCGCCAGCGCGCCGCGCCCACACCAGCGCTGCGCGCCGGGCCCCCCCGGCCCCGGAGCGCACGCTCCACGGGACCGCCGTTCCCCTCGGACTCTCCGCTTCAGAAGCTCGCGTCGAGCTGGAGGCGGGCGACGTGGCGGGCCACGGAGGCGTCCTCGCCGAAGATGTAGAAATAATCGCCCTGGATCTTCAGGGCATAGCCGTTCAGATACACATTGAGCCCGCCGCCGACCTGCTTGCCCTGCGCGTCGACGAGATCGACCAGCCTGGGATCGGTGCCGCGCTCCGCGAAGATCTGGTCCCAGCGCGCGGCGACCTCGAGGTGGTCGGTCAGCAGGTAGCCCGCCTGGGCGAAGTAGCCGTAACCCGACCGGGTCCACTCCTGCACGGCCTCGCCGTCGACCTCGCCCTCGATGGAGTCCCGCTCGGCGTGGCGCACGACGGCCTCGGCCGCGAGGGAGAAGCCCGCGTACTTGAAGACGAGATCGGCCGCGCCGTGCAGGTAGTCGGCCGCGCCGAGCGTGAGCGTCGTGCCGAAGGTGCTGTTCTGGCGGTTGGTCTGGTGGTTGTAAGCGCCCGTGACGCCCACCGCGAGCCGGGGCTTCGCCTCGCGCGTGAGGTCGCCGTCCTGGTCGTCGTCGAACGCGCCGAACGGGCGGACGGCGAGCCGCGCCACCGCGAGCGGGCCGTGCTCCTGGGCGCCGAAGCGATTGCGCCCCTCACCGCCGCCAAGGAAGAGGTTGTACGACAGCTTGCCTCCCAGGCCGAAGAGATCGGGCGACGAGACCATCAGGCCGACGTCGCGATCGAGGTTGAACTCGCGGACGGCGATCGGGCGCTCGGTTTGCTGGATGGAGACCTCGCGCAGGGTCCGCGCCCGGTTGAACGGGGCGAGGAACTGGCCGACGCGCACGTTGAGATCGCGGATCCCCGTGTACTCGACGAAGGCGTCGAAGATGGGAGAGGGGCTGTCCCTCTCGAAGTCGTTGCCGCCGAAGGCGAGCTGCACGTTGTACTTGAGATCGGGAGAGACGAAATGGCCGCTCGTCGTGAGGCGCACCGTCCTCACGTTGATCTCGTGCGTGTCGTCCTCGTCCGTGTGCGTGAACGTCTCGCGGATCTGCACGCGGGCCCGGATCGTGGACGAGAAGCCGCCGTCCGCCGACTTGACGGTGAAGCCCTTCCCCGGCGCGGCCGTCACGCTGGCGTCTGCGGCCTTGTCCTTCGCCGCCTGCGCCTGCCTCGCCGCGGCGCTCGCCGCCTCCTCGGCCGCCGCCCGGCGCTCGGCGTCGAGGCGCTCCTGCAGCGCGCGCTGCTGCTGCTCGAGCTCCGCGACCCGGCGATTCAGCTCCTCGACGCCGCCCGCCGCCACGGCCTGACCGGGCGCCGGGGCCGCCACCGGCGCCGCTGCCGGGGCGGCAGCGGCTGGCGGGGCGGGGGGCGCTGGCGGCGCCGCGGGCGCCTGCGCAGACGCCTGCGAGGGGAGCGCGGCGGCGGCGAGCGAGAGCGCCGCCGCCGCCGCATGGATCGTGTGCGACTTCGTTCCGTTGATCGATTTCAAAGCGGCTTATCCTCGGATCAAACCGTCTGCCGACGACGCGTCCGGCAGGCACGGCCGCCCGCGCGAGGGCGCACCACGCCCTCGCCAGCGGCCGACCATCGCTCCCGGGCCTGCGCTTCGCGCCACGCGCACAGACGCCGGGCCGCTGGCACCAGCGCACGGCCGGGCAGCAGCGGCACCAGCGGGGAGCCACCGTGAAACGTCCAATATAACGGACGACGATCACTGTCAAGATCGCAGGACACGCGGTGCAGGCCGAAATCCGGCGCGTATGCTGCCATACATAGCCGTCGATACCATCCGTCATATCGGACGCGCGAAGGCGCGCCGCGCCCCGCGGCTGCTCTGCTCCGAGGCGGCGCGGCGCGCGGCGAGCGCCGGGGGCGGCGAGGGCGGCGGGTGCGCGAGAGGGTTCCAACCGACGGCGGGCCCACTAAGATGGCCTCGACGCAGGCGCGAGACGCTCGACCGGCGCCCCGCCGCGCTGCGCAGGGACTTCATGAGCCAGAACCCGGACCGCCGCGATCCGCTCGACATCTCCGGCACCCTCATCGCCGACAAGTACCGGATCGACCACGCCGTCGGCGAAGGCGGCTTCAGCGTCGTCTACAAGGCCGAGCACGTCATCTGGAGGCAGCCCGTCGCCCTGAAGTGCTTCACCCTCCTCGCGGGCGCGCCGCCGGAGCAGCGCGACCAGCTCCTCCAGTCGTTCATCCAGGAGGGCAAGCTGATGGCCGAGCTCTCCAGCCGCTCGGCCGCGATCGTCCAGGCGCGCGACATCGGGACCTTCAACGCGCCGGACGGGCAGTGGCTGCCCTACATGGTCCTCGAGTGGCTCGACGGCAAGCCGCTCGATCGGGTCCTCCACGAGGAGGCGACTCGAGGGCTGCCGGCGCGCGACCTGTACGCGACGGTCGCGCTGCTCGAGTCGGCGGCGGTCGCGCTCGAGCTGGTGCACTCGCGGGGCATCGCGCACCGCGACATCAAGCCGGCGAACCTGTTCGTCATCGGCCCCCCGCGCGACGCCTCCACGTTCGTGAAGGTGCTCGACTTCGGCATCGCCAAGGTGATGGCCGAGCACGCGGCGGCGGCGACGGCGCTCGCCCACACGGGCAAGGACATCACCGCGTTCACGCCGAGCTACGGCGCGCCCGAGCAGTTCAGCCGCACCCACGGGGCGACCGGCCCCTGGACCGACGTGTTCGCGATGGCGCTCATCATGATCGAGGTGATGCTGGGCGGCGCGCCGGCGCTGGAGGGCGACGACTACCTCCAGCTCGCTGTCGCGAGCCGCGATCCGTCGCGCCGGCCGACCCCGCGGACCCTGGGGCTCGCGGTCAGCGACGAGGTCGAGGCGGTCTTCGCGAAGGCGCTCGCCGTGGCGCCGGCCGATCGCTTCCCGACGATGGGCCGCTTCTGGGCGGCGCTGCACCGGGCGGTCTTCCCGGACAACCCGGGCTGGGCGGTCACGGGCGGCGGGGCGCAGGGGCCCTCGTCCGGCGCGCCGACGGCCCGCGTCTCCGCCCCGCGGATGTCCTGGCCGCAGGTCGCGCCGACGATGGCGGCGCCGCCCACCGCGCCGTCGCCGGGGACGGCCGTCTCCACGCCGCCGGCGTCCGGGGCCGAGGTGAGCACGACGGGCGGCACCGCGAACGACGCGGGGACGCAGCGGCCCACGGCAACGGCGGCGCCGCGGTCGCGCGGCGCGCTGGCGCTCGGGGGCGCCGCGGCCGTGCTCGCGGCCGGCGGCGTCCTCGCCTGGAGCCTGCTCCGCGACGCGCCGCCCGCGGCGGAGGACGCGTCGCGGAGCGCCCCGGTCGCGACCGCGTCCGCCGCCGCCATCGCGACGGCGAGCGCCGCGGCCGTGCCGGTCGCGTCGGTCGCGTCGGCCGCGCGCCGGACCGAGTGTCCTTCTGGCATGGTGCTCGTGCCGGGCGGCAAGTTCTTCATGGGCTCCGACGAGCCGGATTTCAGGCTGTGGCAGCCCGCGCACAAGGTGACGCTCGACACGTTCTGCATCGACGTCCACGAGGTGACCGCGGGCGACTACAAGGCGTGCTCGGACAAGGGGGAGTGCAAGCGGCCGCCGACCACGCCCGATTTCCCGAAGCAGGACGGGGTGTCCGCCGCCGAGCACCAGAAGACGCTGACCGCCCTCGCCGAGCTCTGCACCTTCGGCAAGCCAGAGCTCGCGAAGCACCCGATCAACTGCGTGCCGTGGAGCCTCGCGGACGCCTACTGCGAGGTCCACGGCAAGCGCCTGCCGACCGAGGCCGAGTGGGAGTACGCGGCGCGCGGCTCCGACGGGCGCAGGTTCCCCTGGGGCGACGAGCCCGGGGACCAGACCTTCATGAACGCGTGCGGGATCGAGTGCACGGCGTGGGAGAAGGCGCGGGGGCTCCGGCCGACCACGCGCATGTACGACGCCGACGACGGCTTCTTCGGCACGGCGCCGGTCGGCTCGTTCCCGAAAGGCAAGACGAAGTTCGGCGCCGACGACGTCGTCGGCAACGTGTGGGAGTGGACCGCGGACTGGTTCGAGACCTACAAGGACGAGGAGCAGGTGAACCCGAAGGGCGCGCCGGCCGGCGATCGCAAGGCGATCCGGGGCGGCGGCTACAACGGCGGGGTCCCGCTCTGGCTCAACCCGGCGTTCCGCTACCACCAGGTCGCGACGGCGAGCGCGCCGGGCATCGGCTTCCGCTGCGTGACGAACCTGTAGCCGTGCCCGTCCCCGCGTCGCAGCTCGCGAACCCCTCGATCGCCGGCCCGCTCGGCACGCTCGCGTTCTCGCAGGTCAGGCCGCTGAGCTCGTCGCTCGCGCTGCGCGCGATCCGCTGGCACCAGAGCCTGGAGCGGCTCGGGGTGGTCCTGCCGTTCGCGATGGTGCACGACGCGGGGCTGCTCTTCTCGACGCCGCGCGAGCAGCTCGAGCTCGGCCCGCGGTGCGAGCCGAGGGAGCTCGCGACCCGGCTCCGCGACGCGGAGCGCATCCTGGAGGGGTACCGGGCGGTGCTGCGGGAGCTCGCCGAGAGCGAGGCGGCGCGCGGGGCGTCGCAGCTCCGGATGAACGACGATCTGGTCACGGTGGTGCTGTCGCGCCTGTTCGGCGCTGTCGCGGCGCGCACGCACACGCCGCCGGCGTACCGGGCGATGCTGCCGGTGGACGCGGCGCTCTTCGACGGGATCGAGCCGCAGCTCCGCGGGCTGTTCCTGTCGGCGCGGCGCGATTTCGAGCAGCGGGCGCTGGAGGCGCTCGACGTCTCGCGGCTCTACGTGCTCACGATGTCGGACGCGCTCGACATCGAGACGCTGCGGCTGTTCGGCATGCTGGGCTCGGAGGCGTCGGCCGGGGCGCTCGCCCAGGTCGATCTGCTCGCGGCGCTGTCGTCGCCCGAGGCGAACGACATCGTGAATTTCTCGCTGGAGATCCTGCCGAGCGTGCTCGAGACGAAGACGCGCCCGGCGGCGGGCACGACGGCGGCGCACGGCTACTCGGGGCTGGGCACGCGCGGCTCGATCGACAGCATGGTGCTGACGGAGCTCGCCTGGGACGACATGGAGCTCGCGCGCCGCATCGCGGACAACGAGGTGCTGTATTTCGCGCGCGAGCAGAGCCGGGACGAGCAGAAGCGCATTCATTACCTGCTGATCGACGCGTCGGCCTCGATGCGGGGGGACCGGCAGACGTTCGCCCGGGGGATGGCGATCGCGACGGGCAAGCGGCTGCTCCTGGAGGGCGAGGACGTGGCGTTCCGCTTCTTCGACGCGCGCCTCTACGAGCTCTACCGCGCGAAGAACGGGCAGCTCCCGACGGCGCACCTGCTGTCGTTCAAGGGGGAGCGCGGGAGGAACCCGGCGCGGGTGTTCGCGGAGCTCGCGACGGATCTCGATCTGACGCGGCACCACGACCCGCGGACGCCGGTGGTGCACCTGTTCACGCACGCGGCGCTCTACATTCCGCGGGAGATGGTGCAGGCGGTGCGTAACCACGCGCACATCTCGGCGGTGTTCATGCTGCCTTCCGGGGGGCAGCTCGACCTCGATTACCTGGATCTCTTGGACGCGCACTGGGTGGTCGACCACGCGACGGTGGCGAGCGGGGCGGCGCGGGCGAGCGCGGCGAAGGCGATCCTCGGGGAGAAAGACCGGCAGGACCGGCCCGAGGAGGGAGGTGCCGCTGCACGGCGCCTGGGGGTCCCGCCGGGCTCGCCTGTGCCCTGAGCCTTGGCCCGCGGGCATGAGCGGAGCGGATCGAGCGCAGCGGCGCCTTCAGTGGTGCGCGATCAGGCCCAGCATATCGAACGGGCTCGCCTCGTGCTCCTCCTCGGTCAGGAAGTTGTCGAGGTCGAGCCACTCCACCAGGGGCCGGCAGACCTGCACCTTCCATGGACTCATGAGCGCCGCCATCTCGTCGGGCGTGTGCGGGTAGACCTTGACCCCGGCGAAGGACGCGGCGCCGTTCAGCCGCTGAGCCGCGGAAGCGTCGCGCGGCACGACGAAGCTGAGGGCGAGCACGCTGCCGCGCGCGCAGAACGCGTGCATCCTCTGCAGGAGGTCACGGGCGTGCTCATCGGTCATCATGTACGCGATACCGATGCATCCCACCGCGATGCGGCGCTCTGCGCCGAAGAACTTCGCTGCCGCGGCGAACAACGGCGCCGGCTCCCGGAGATCGGCCTGGACGTAGCGCATGTTCGGCCTGTCGGCGAGGAGCTTCTCGCCGTAGATGACGCTCACCGGATCGATGTCCGAGAACAGGATACGCGCCTCGGGCAGGTAGTCGTTGAGGTGGCCCTGCGTCGGCAGGCCCGAGGCGAGATCGAGCACGTTCGTGAACCCCGCCTCGGACCATTGCTGCCCCACGAGCTGGATGAACCAGCGGTTGAGCTTCGCCCATTTCGGATAGGTCGGTAAAACCTTCAGTATCTCCGTGGCGGCGCGGCGGTCCACATCGTAGTTGTGGTGTCCCCCGAGGACGTAGTCGTAAACACGGCCGATGTGCGGTTTGCTGGTGTCGATCTCCATCGTCTCCCCTCCGTTCGAGTCTCCGCGGTCCGCTCGTCAGCGGCCGCCGTACGAGCGAGCAGCCCCGCGTTGCGGAGGCGGGCTGCCACACACCTCGAGCCCCTCCCGCCGCAGCGCGTAGAGGATGCCGCTTTGAAGGTTCGCCAGGACGACGATGCCCGCGAGGTGCGCCTCCTGATCGCTCAGCGCGCGGGCGATCTCCGGGCGGATGCCGACCAGCACCGGGTGGGTGCCGAGGAGGTCGAGCGCGCGTGCGGTGCGCACGAGCGCGGCGACGGCCTCCGCGCCCATGGCCGGCACGCCGGTCACGTCGATGATCGCGGTGCGCGCTTGCCGGTCCACCACCTCTCGCAACAGGCACTCTGTGATCCTGTCCGCTCGCTCCGTGTCGAGCTTCCCGATGAGCGGGAGCACGAGGATCTGGTCGTACACCGGCATGATCGGCGTCGAGAGATCCATGATCACGCGGCGCAGCTCGCGCTCGCGGTTCTGTATGGCGCGCTCGAGCGCGACCTGCATCTCGTCGCGCTGGACGCCTATCTCGCGCCTCTCCTGCTCCGCCGCCGCGTCCACGAGAAGCGTCAGGTAATCGTTCACGCGCGCCGCCCCCTCCAGCGCCTCGGGCGTCATTCCGGGCAGGCGCGCCAGGACCTCGCGCAGGAGCGCGCGGCTCAGCCCGAGGAGGGCGCGCAGCCCGAGCCCCTGCTGCCCGAGCTTGAGCCCGAGGGACAGCACGGGCGACGTGTCGCCGGCCGAGAGGAAATGCGAAAGCTCGTCGAGGATCTGCTGCGCGACCTGCGGCAACCGGAATGGTGGGAGGCCGCTGCGGTTGTGCACCGCGTTGTCCTTGAGCACCCTCGCGGCGCTCTTCGCCAGCGCCTGGCGCTCCGGGTCGAGCCAGTTCTGCATCGTGAGATCGGCCTCCTTGGCCTTGACCAAGCCGTGTCGTATGGGTGCTCATGGGGTAGGAGAACAGGGCACTTCCGGACCGCGCGACTTCCTCTGTGCGCCGCCCGGACGTGGATCTCGGCGGCATGCCGCAATCTGCTTGCCATGCAGACGATTGTCGTGGCGTCGCAAGGTAATCCCCCCTTGGCTGCAGCCTCACACCCCGTGCAGCCCTGCACATTACCAGGGTCGCGACCGTCAGTGATCTTTGACGAGCTCAGCGGCGCGATCGCCGCGGGCACATACCTCGGCCCACAGGGATGCATCTGGCATGATCAAGACGTCGATGTCGTCTGATCATGCACCTTGCACCACGTCGCCGGCGACGGGGCTTCACTTGCTCTGCTCGCCAAACGTCATGGGGCGGCGCAGGGCCGCGAGCATGCACTTCTGGATGTGGCCGGCCGGCGCTCCTTCGCGGTGCGGCGGCGCATTCACCCACACCATCGTTATCTGCGAGGAGACGAACTCCCAACCTTCGTGCTCTGCTGCTTGCACCAGCTCCGTCAGCTTCTCGGCGTTGTCGGCCTCCACGAACTTCGTCTCGTAGGATGACATCGTTCCTCCTCGGCCGCGCTGAGCGGCTGGCCGATGAAGCGTACACCCGTGCGCCTGGCGGGAGAAGAACACGGTGCGCCTGGAGGCATGGACGACACGTCATGGGGTCGCCCGGGTCCAAGCCGAGCCGGAGCCTCACCGCGCGGTCGCGCGGCGGGACCGCGCGGAGGATCTGAGCGGCGGAGCGGCAACGGGGGACGGACGCGTGCCTACCACGTCGAGATGGGAGGAGACCGCCCCTTCAATCCATCATGCTTGTCGGGAACTTCATCGATAATATTCCGGCTCATTGCCGGGCTTCCACTTGATGTTGCACCCGATGCTCGGGCGCTGCTCCGAGGGGATCGGCGCCGACGCGAGCGCCGCGTCGATCGCGGCGCGGAGATCGCGGCCAGTCACCGGGACGTCGTTGCCAGGGCGGCTGTCGTCGAGCTGGCCGCGGTAGACAAGCCGGCGATCCGGGCCGAAGAGGTAGAAGTCCGGCGTGCAGGCGGCACGGTAGGCCTTGGCGACCTGCTGCGACTCGTCGAGGAGGTACGGGAAGGTGTAGCCGAGCTCGCGCGCCTCCCGCGCCATCGCCTCGGCGTTGTCCGCCGGATAAGCAGCGATGTCGTTCGAGTTGATGGCCACGATGGCCACATCCTCCGCGCGGTAATCGCGCCGCAGCTTCGCCAGCTCGTGGCGGACGTGCTTCACGAACGGACAATGATTGCAGATGAACATCACGAGGAGCGCCCGCTCCTTGGTGAAGTCCGACAGCGCCACCTGCTTTCCGGTGTAATCCGGTAGCCGGAAGTCGGGCGCCGGGGTGCCCAGCTCGAGCATCGTGGACGGGGTGCGTGCCATGACAGGATTCTCCTCTCGCTGTAACGGCGCGCACCATACCACGCGGGACGGCAGGAACACCCGCGCCGCGCGCACGGGCGCCCGCAGCACGGCCGGCGAGGCAGCGCGGCTGCTCCCCGCCCGGGCCGCCGCGGGCTCGGCGCGCCCCTCGGGCGGGGCGCTCGGACTGTCGGGCGGCCGATGGCGGCTGCCTGGCGGCCAAGCTCGGCTGGCCGCTCGCGGGCGGCTTCCTCAGTCCCCCCACCATCGAACCCCCGAACAACCGGGCACGCCGGACACCCGCGAACAGACAGCCACAGGAGCAATGCCGCTGACCGACGGCGCACGAGATAGCCACGCTTCCGTGGCCCATCGATCCATGCGCACTACATTCTTTGGATGCGACTCAAATCGCTGGACATCTTCCGTGGAATAACGATCGTCGCGATGCTCCTCGTCAATTTCCAGGACAGCTTCCCGGCCATCTATCCGCCCCTGGCCCACTCAACCTGGGACGGCTGCACACTCGCCGACACGATATTTCCCGCCTTCCTCTTCATCATCGGCGTGACCCTGCACATCTCGCTGGCGGCGCGCCGCGCGCGGGGCGCGACCGACGGCGAGCTCGCCCGCCAGATCGTCCGGCGCGGCGCGATCTTCATCCTGCTCGGGCTGTTTCTCTCCGCGTTCCCGTTCTTCCCCGAAGAGCGGCTCACCGAGCTGCGCATCCCGGGTGTCCTCCAGCGCATCGGCGCCGCGTACATGCTCGCCGCGCTCCTCAGCCTCAGGACCACGGCCCGGCAGCAGGCCTTGATCATCGCCGCGGCCCTGGTCGGCTACTGGCTCGTCCTGCGGCGCTATCCGCTCGACGACCCGCACCGGACGCTGCCCGCCCTCGTGGATCGATACCTCCTCGGAGGGCACATCGCGCGCAAGGGCTGGGACGCGATGGGCGTCCTCGCCACCCTCCCCGCGGCGATGACCGTGATGCTGGGGGGCCTCGCCGGCCGCTGGCTGACCGCGACCTCCGGGCTCCGCGCGCGCATCGCCGGGCTCCTCGCCGCCGGCGCCGCGGGGATCGCGCTGGGCCTGCTCTGGAGCCGCGCGTTCCCCTGGAACCGCAGCCTCTACTCGAGCTCGTTCGCGCTGTTCACCGCCGGCGTGGCCGCGGTCGTCCTCGCCGCCTGCATGTGGATCGTCGACGTGAAGCGATGGCAGCGGTGGGGCGCGCCATTCCTGATCTTCGGCGCCAACCCCATCGCAGCTTACGTGGGCTCGACCATGATGGGACACGCGCTCTATTTCGTGACCAGCACCGGAGACGACGGCGCGAGGACGAGCGCGCTGGAGCTCCTGTACACGCGCCTGTTCGCGTCGTGGCTCTCGCCGCTGAACGCCTCCCTCGCCTTCGCGCTCGCGGCGGTCGCCCTCTGGCTCGTGCTCCTCTACCCCCTCCACCGGCGGGGCATCTTCCTCAAGGTCTGAGGCGCCGCGGAGCGGCGTCACGCGCCGCGATCACCTCGGGAGGTGGCCGTCCATCAGATGCGTGTCCAGGCGTCCTGGTCGAGCGCGGGGAAGGTGATGCTGCACGTTCCCGGATCGATCCCGTCAATCCGCGCCAACCCCCGGGAATCGAGCCTCCCGTCGCGGACAGACCCGTCCGGCAGCTCGATACGGTACTGCTCTCCCGGAATCGGCATATCGTCCTCACCGACGAGCGAGAGCTCCACCCAGGTGACAACCGATCGCGGCGGCAACGGCCGGGACAGCGCGCCATCGTCATCGTTGTCATCGCGATCGTGCGAAGAGACGCCTCCGGTCGCCTGCTTCGCCCGTGCTCCCGGGGATGCCCCCGTCCCCCGAAGCCCTGCGGCAGAGGCTCCCGTACCCGGGCGGTAGGCGTGGAGCACACCGAGCCGGAACGCCTCGCGAATGCGCTCAACGACCTGAGCCGAGCTCACGTGGCGCCGCGCAGAGAACTCTCCCTCGATCGACGCGCAGATCTCGGCGAACGCGTGGCTGTCGGTACGGCTGTAGGGGAACCACTCCTCGACGCTCCATGCGGCCTGCACGGGATCGATCCGATCTGCCCCGTAGGGAATGGTCGCGCTGCCATGCCGGACCACCCAGATCTCGGTCGGATACATCCCGATGAGCCACTTGCCGTTCATCTCTTCCTCTCGTCACCGTTCCGCACCGGGGGTCTCCGAGGGCATCGCGGGCCCCGGTCGCCATCGACTCCTCTCCTGCCTCCATGATCCATCGGCCAGCAATCGATCTCGTCGATGTCGCGGAGCAATGGCACGGCGTGGAGCGCACCTCTCCGTCGAGCACCCGCCGCTCTGCAGGATACCATGCGGCACCGGTATCGTGGAAGGAAGCAGGTCCGCCGAGCGCCCGCAATCAGGACGGAAGGTCGTTCGAGGCTTCCACCTCGCACCGATCGAGCCCGCGAGGAATCGGCCGCCTTCAACCTTGTACGAGTCGAGCTCGCGAGGTGCAGCTGGATCGACGACGAGATCCATCGAGCCTGACCCGGCATCCCGGCCCACCGGTTGCCTCGCGGTCATCCGGCGGCCTCGACACCCTTTTTTGGGCTATCGTTCCCGTATGCCCATCACCGTGCGCGTACACCCTGGTGAGTGCATTTCCACCATTGCCTTTGCCCACGGTTTCTTCCCAGGCACCCTCTGGGCTCACCCCAACAACGCCGCATTGCGCGAGGCGCGCAAGAACCCGAACGTCCTCGCGATCGGCGACGAGGTCTTCGTCCCCGATCGGCGTCCCAAGGAGGTGCAGGCCGCGACGGGGCAGCGGCATCGGTTCCGGCGTCGCGGGGTGCCAGAGCGCATCCGCCTGCGGTTCCTCGACGCGTTCGAGCGACCGCGCGCCGGTCTCGCGTACGTGTTCGAGTACGGCGCGGCACGGCGCGAGGGCGTCACCGACAGCGATGGGTGGATGCAGGAGTTCGTGTCGCCGCGCGAGGCGACCGCGCGCGTGCGCGTCGGCGAGACCGAGGTCTACGAGCTGCGGATCGCGCACCTCCGATCCATCGACGAGCCCGCCGGCCTTCAGCAGCGGCTCGCGAACCTCGGCTACCCGTGCCTCCCGGACGTGAGCGACGTGATCGGGGGCGGCACGCGCGCCGCCATCGTGCGCTTCCTCCGCGACCGCGGGCGGCCCGTGCCCGAGCTGCTCGACGCCGCCGCGATCGAGCGCCTTCTGCCCGACATCAAGGCCGCACACGGCTCGTGAAGCCGTTCACTGGTCGAGATCGAGCTTCAGGAACACGGGGATGTGGTCGCTCACGGCGTAGCGGTACGCCGCGTGGATGCGCACGCTGCGCGACGTCTCCAGGTTGGTGAGCGCGACGACGGTGGTCGTCACGAGAGCCTCTGCCTGTCCGAGGGCGTTGAACACGCGGCCTGCCCCGTCTCGCCTCGCCTGTTCCTGTGCCCCTCGCGCCTGCACGCAGAAGGCGGCACACGCGGGTCGACCGGGCGCCCCGTCGTCCGCGAGCCCCCTCGCCTCGAAGACCCGGAGGCAGAGCTCGAGCTCCGCCAGCATCGCGGTACGACCGGGGAGGCGCGCCGCGGTGCCGCCCCGGTTCAGGTTGGCGGCTTCATTGATCTCCTTCTCGTGCTGCGCGAGCTTGGCCTCGAGCTTGGTGAGCAGCCGCTCGTACACCGCGGCCGCGTAGCCGGCCATCGCCGCCCGGATGTCGGGGTTGAAGCCCTCGGCGTCGACCACATCGAGGACGGCGATCACCCGCGCATCGACGACCTGCGCGGACGAGAGATCTCTCGCGTACACCGCGTCGTAGGGCTCGTTGTAGATCGCGCCGCCCGCGAGGATGGTGCTGTTCGCCTTGAGCGTGGTGAGCGGGAACGGCGCGCCCGTCGGGTAGCGGGTGTAGCCCATGCTCCCCATACGGAAGGCGAACACGCGGAGCTCTTCCCGAGCGTCGTTGGCGGGCAGGTTGAAGTCGCCGAAGAACACCCGCGGCAGCCCCGGTTTCACCTGCTCGACGGCG
This sequence comes from Sorangium sp. So ce406, assembly GCF_051474675.1. Lineage (NCBI taxonomy): Bacteria > Pseudomonadati > Myxococcota > Polyangiales > Polyangiaceae > Sorangium > Sorangium sp. So ce406. Next base: position 8,745,639 of record NZ_CP150340.1, read on the forward strand.
GCGATGGCCTCGATGCTGTCGCACCGCATCTTGAGCGTGCGCGCCGTCTTCTGCTTGGTGATCTGCTTCGGCGGCGTGAATCGCGTGTGAAAGAGGCAGACCTCCACATCCTTGGGGCCGCGGGTCGGCAGGACCAAGCGCATCGCGGAGCGGTGGTTCGTCACCTCTCCGGGCGCCTGGGTGGTGAGCGGCGTGCCGTCGCTGGCGAGACGGAGGATCTGCTGCAGATTCTTTCCTGCCACGGTGCGACGCCGCTGCGTTTCATCGAAGAGGCAGAGGATGCCGTACGTCTCGGCGCCGGTGGAGATGAGCTCGAAGTGCTCGAGCGCCCGGTACACGAACGAGGGGTCGTTCATCCGGACCACCGTGCTCGGGTCGTCGATCGAGACCTCCAGCGCGTACTCCATGGAGAGGAGGCAACTGAGCGCCGGAAGGCGGCTGTCGTGGTACCGCGGCAGCGCCAGGGCGAGATCATCCGTGCGCTTGAGGTTCCCCTCCGCGATGTGATGGATCACGAGCGCCGTGAAGCACGCCTCGGCGCCCGCGAAGAGGGGAACGGCGTCGGCCACGTTCCTGTGCGGCTCCACGGCCTCCAGGAAAACTTGCCAGAACGTCGATTGCGCCTGCGTCGCCGCATTGGTTGTGAACAGAGCGTCAACGAACCTGTCCATGACCGCGGCGACCTGACGCAGCGCCGGATCGCTGTAGTGCCCCTGGAGCACAGCCTTCCGGACGGCCCGCGCGTACGCGAGGAGCGCGGCGGCGTCGGCCGTGTTGTCCCCGTTGAGCGCGGGCGGCTGCACGCCCCCTGGCGTGCCCAGCCCGGGGCGGCATGCGCAATAAAGATCCCACGCCTTCTTCGCGTCGCCCGCATCGAAGGCGAGCGTAATGTCCTCGATCCGGTACGCGTCGACCAGGTTCTTGAGCGCATGGACGTCGTCGGGCGTAGGGGTGAGCTTGCTGATGGTGTAAGCGGTGCGGAGCGCTGGCGTCGCGTGGGTGAGCTCGGAGACCAGCGGGTCGAGCTCTCGCTGCGTCGCCTGCTTGAAGTACCGGCTCACCTTGTTGAGCGCGGCGCTGACATCGCTGCCGGTCTCCATCACGAGGAGCACGTCCGCGCCCAGGAGCCTCATCGTCTCGGCCACGAAGGCGGCCGTGAACTCCGAGCGCGGGGTGCGCATCGACCGGCGGAAATGCTGCCGCTCGTCATGGGTGTAGTTCTGGAGGTTCCACGAGAGGATGGCGACGGTGCTGCGCGGCGGCGCGACGGTCGCCTGTCCTTCGCCGAGCCCAATGGCGACCTGGAATGAGCCGGGAGGGTGTTGCACGGGGCGGGAGCGTATCCTGGCGCGCCGACCGCTGGAATGGCTGGGACACCACGGCGCCGTGGTGGAGCCGGAGACGCCCCCGGCCTCGAACCGCCAGATCCGCCGAGGCACCTCGCAAAGCGGGCGCCTCGGCGGAGGAACCAGCGTAGAGAGCCGCGCAAGCAGCTCTACGCGGCGCTGCATTCATTGCATGCCACGCGCATCCCTGGGGAAGTGGCGCTCGATCATCGAGAAGAACGCCGCGCCGCCCGGCTCGCCGCCGATGCTCCAGTACGTCACCCCGCCGAGCCCGCCCTGCCGTGCGGCGACGACCTTCTCCTCGAGCGACCCGAGGTCCTCGAAGAAGAGGTGCTCGCCGCTCGCGAGCACCCGGTTGGGCGCCCTCCCCGGCGCGAACCGCGCTCCCCCGTCCTCGGAGCACCGGCTCATGTGATCGGTGCTCGTCGCGTAGCCGTCGCCCGCGAGCTCCCGGCACTTGCTGAGCGGCTCGCACCCGACCACGGCGCCGCCGCCCTCCGGCGACGCCGGCCCCACCAGGCCGTAGTTGGGCAGCCCGAGGATGAACTTCTCCCGGCGCGCGCCGCCGTCGATCCCCCCGATGTACGCGACGGTCCGCTCCAGCCACCCGAGCGGCGCGACAGGGCCCGCGTGCGGCCCGCCGCCCCAGTGGTAGTCGTAGCTCATCACGTGCACGTGATCCGCCGAGGCGCTCAGCGCCTCGTAGTCGAACACGCCCCGCGCGGACGCGACCGCCGGGACCGCGAGCGAGAGCGTCTTTCCGCGCGCGTGCAGCGCCCGCGAGAGCGCGTCGATGAACGCCGAGAACGCCGACCGCTCGGCCTCGACGGTCTCGCCCGGCCCGAGCACGGACGCGAGGTGCTCGTAGTCGACGTCGATCCCGTCGTAGCCGTTCTCCATCACGATCGCCACGAGGCCCGCCACGTGCTGCGCCCGGAGCGCGGGGTCGTGGATCATCGCGTGCACCGCGACGACGTCGGGCCTGTCGACCGCGGCGACGAGCGGGACGAGCCGGGTCCGCCCCCCGCCGGGCGTCGTCGCGTCGAGGACGCGCCGGTCGTGGAAGCCCGCGAACGGCGTCGCCCGGCCGCGCGGGTGGTTCTCGAACGTCGTCGGCGAGGCGACGCGCCACCACTTCGGGTGGACGGCGTCGAACGCCCCGGCATGGGCCGCGAAGGTGTCGTACCCGAGCTCCGTCGACGCGGGATCCCCGAGGAACTCGTGCAGCCAGCCGCAGAAGCGGTGATCGCCCGACGACGCCTCGCGCGGCGGCGCGGCGCGCCCATCGTTGGACACGTCAGGCACGTTGGACGCTTCGGGCGCGCCCGGCGCGCCCGGCGCGGCCAGCTCGGCGCCCGGCGCGTCGAGGACCAGCGGCGTGCGCTGGCCCGCGTCGCCGCAGGAGAGGACGGACGCAGCGGCGCAGGTGATCGGCAGAGCCAGAGGAAACAGCTTCATGTCGGCCGCGCTGTAACAGACCGCCCGCCGCAGCGTCAGGCGGGATCTCGCGGTTCCGCGGGGCGCCTCACGCCGCGCCCGCGATGCGCCGTTTGACGGTTCCTCCATCGCCGCGCGCCGGCGCCGCGGCGTTGTACTACGCTCGCTGCGCGCATGACCCAAGGCGTCCGCCCCCTGCACGAGCTCCGCGACGAGGCCCGCTCCGCGCTGGCCAGGAGCGATCTCTCCCGCGCGCGCGACGCGCTCTTCAGCGCCCTCCAGCACACCATCGCGCGCGAGGAGGACTACGTCGCCATGACGGACGACCTCCGCGACGTGCTCGTCCGGCTGGGCGACCACCGCAGCGCGCTCACCGTCGCCTGGTACGCGGGCAGCGAGCACGGCCAGCGCCACCTCATCGCCCACGTCCCGCCGATCGACCGCGCCCGCACGATGCTCGCCTGGGCCGAGCGCGAGCAGGACCCCGAGCGGCAGAGGCGGCTCTACGCCCGCGCCGCCGACGAGTACGAGGCCGCCGGCCTCGTCGCGCAGGCCGCCATCGCCCGCGAGCGCGGCCAGGACTTCGCGCGCGCCCGCGCCCTCTGGTCGCGCCTCGCCCAGCTCCTCTCCTCGTCGGGCAGCGACCTCTACGCCGCCGGCCTCGCCCGCTTCAACCTCGCCCGCACCTCGCTCCGCACCGGCGACGCCGCGGCCGCGCGCGAGGCCGTCTTCGCCTCCGTCCACCTGCTCGAGGAGGCCGCCGACCGGTACGAGACCATCGGCCAGCGCGAGCGCGCCTTCGACTGCTACCAGGTCCTCATCGCCGTCGGGCGCGAGAGCCGCGCCTTCGAGCACGTCCTCGAGGGCTACGTGAACGTCATCCGCATCCTGCGCGAGGACCACCTGCGCTACTACGCGCTCCAGTCCTACGAGGAGGCGGTCGCCGCGGCCGAGAAGCAGGGCGAGATCTCCGCCGCCGCCACGCTCGCCCGCGAGATGGCCACGTACGCCCGCAAGGAGGGCCTCGCCGCCGTCGCCAACTTCGCCGTGCTCACGCAGGCCCGCCTCTGGCAGGAGGTGTCCGCCGTCTCGCAGAAGCGCGCCGCCCCGCCCGAGATCGCCGAGAATGCGCTGCTCGCCGCGGTGATCGCGCTCGGCGAGGCGGGGCAGTACAGCAAGGTGGGGGGCGTCTACCGCGCCCTCACGCAGCTCCCGCTCGAGGAGACCCGCAAGAAGCACTACGCCCGCGCCGGCGGCCGCTACGTCGACGCGCAGGACCTGCCGATCGACGCCTCGCCGCTGCCGGCGCACCTACGCCACGAGCTCGGCTTCCCCGACGTCTGGCACATCGATCTCGTCGAGTGGGAGCAGGCCGGCAGCGCGAGCCAGGCGTGCGGCGACATCGTCCTCGACCCGGCGCAGTGGTCCGAGGTCACCCGCCGCCGCGCCATGCTCGCCCGGCTGACCGCGCTCGCCGTCGAGGGCGCGACGCCCGAGGCCGCGCCCGCCGCGAGGTCGCCCGCGCAGCAGCTCATCAGCCTCGCCGAGCAGCTCGCGACGGTCGAGCTCTACACGATCCTCTCGCCGCTCGAGCACCTGTTCCGCCGCCCCGAGCCGAAGATCCGGGTGGCCGTCGTCCGCGCGCTCTCCCGCTTCCTCTACAAGCGCACGTTCATCACGCTGCGCGACGCGCTCGTCGACCCCGACCCCACCGTCGTCCACGAGGCCGCGCGCGCGCTCGAGGAGCTCCGCTTCGCCCACGCCTTCGACCCGCTCGCCCGCATCTACCGCGAGTCGCAGGCGCCCGCCGTCCGCGCCAGCGCCGTCCGCGCGATCGCGAAGATAGACACCCTCGAGGCCGGCGAGCTGCTGCTCGGCATCCTCCAGCACGAGGGCGCCGAGGAGCGCGCGGCGGCCGTCGAGGCGCTCAAGCGCGCGCGCGGCATGAAGTTCGTGGAGCTCGCCCGCAGCTCGCTCGCCGAGCTGCCGACCTCCGCGCAAGCCGTGGTGCGCGAGATCCTCCAGAGTCGCGGCATCAGCCACTGAGCGCTCGATCGACCCCGCCGCCCGCCCGCCGAGCCTGGGTGGTCACCTGTCTGGACAGAGGCAAAAACCGGCGCCCTGTCCCCACCCCTGCTCACGCAGAAAAAACCGCCTCAGACGAGCAACCCTGCGATTGCGCACCGCGGCAAGGGGGATTCCCTAACGACTTTGGTTCTCGCATGTGCCGCGGGGGGTGCACGGCGGCCTCCAGTCGGGATACCCTGCACGCGCCAATCCAACTCATCCCGAGAGCTTCTCGGCGCGTGATGTCGTAAACATGAAAGCGGACGGAGCGCTTGGGGGAGCGCTGGGAAACCGCCGTCCGGGCTCCCGATGGTGCGCTGCTCGACAACGGTCGACTTCTCAGCGCGCCACCGGCGGCTCTTTCTTTTGCGTGGGCAGCAGCCGGGCGCCGCGCGCCGCGGCGCCCGGCTGCCCAGCCCCTCTGCGGGCCAGGCGGGAGAGCGCGCCGGCGCGCTGGCGATCGCGCGGCTGACGGCGCGCGGCTGGCGGCGCGCGGCTGGCGGCGCGCGCTCAGCGGCTGAAGATCGACTCGAGCGCCGGCACGAGCCGGGCGTGGCGGAACTGGTAGCCGAGCGCCTCCGCCCGGCGGGGATAGACGCGCTGCCCGGTGGTGATGATCTCGGCCGCGTCGCCCATCCCGAGCTTCACCATCGCCTCGGGCACGCGGAGCCACGACGGCCGGCGGAGCACGGCGCCGATCGCGCGCGCGACCTCCTCGCCGGTCGCCGCGTGCGGCGCGGTCACGTTGAGGGGGCCGCGCACCGCCTCGTTGTCCAGGGCGAGCAGGGTCAGCCCCACGACGTCGTCGCGGTGGATCCACGAGGTCACCTGTTTGCCGTCGCCGATCGGCCCGCCCAGGAAGAACCGGAAGGGAGCGATCATCTTGTCGAGCGCGCCGCCGCCCTCGCCGATCACCACGCCGATCCGGAGCTGCACCGACCGGACGCCGTGCTGCTCCTCGACGGCGCGGGCCGCCTCTTCCCAGTGGACAACGACGTCGGCGAGGAAGCCCTCGCCGGGGGGCGCGTCCTCGTCGAGCACCCGATCGCCCGGCTGCGGGCCGTAGTAGCCGACCGCGGACGCGCAGAGGAACGCGCTCGGCTTGCGCTTCGCCTTGCCGATCGCCTCGCCCATGAGGCGGGTCGTGTCGATGCGGCTCCTCACGATCTCGCGCCGCGCGTCCTCGGACCAGCGCTTGACGATCGACTCGCCCGCGAGGTGGATGACCCCGTCCACCCCGTCGACCTCCTCGAACCACGGGCCTGGCCGGTCGGAGGTCCACGACACGACGCGCGCGCCCGGCAGCGCCGCCTGGGTGCGCCCCACGTCGCGCGTCAGCACCGTCACGCGATCACCCCGCGCGAGCAGGTCCTTCACCAGACCGCGCCCGATAAACCCGCTGCCGCCCGTGACAAGAACCGTCTTCACAGGATCGTTCTATCACGGCTCGGACGGAGGGGGCCCCCGCTTCGGACGCCGGCGTCGCAAAGGGAGCGCGCCCGGACGGCGGCGAGCTGTCCAGTCGTGACGCGGAGCGCGGGAGACGGTAAGACGCCGGACGTGATGGATGACCTAGAGACCTTCAAGAAGCTTCCTCTCGGCGGCCTCGATCGCCGCGCGCTCGTCGGGGCGCTGGCCGAGCACGGCGCGCGCGTCGCGGCCGAGCAGCTCGCCGAGCACCGCGCTCGCATCAGCCCGGCCGGCGCGCGCATCGCCCCGGACACGGCCGTGCTGATCCTGGGCGGATCGAACGGCATGACCCGCGCGCTCGCGCTGCAGCTCCTCTTCGGGGAGCGGGCCGCCGTCTTCGCCGTGCACTTCGACAGCGAGAAGATGCAGATCGGCCCGCACCACGTGAAGGCGATCAGCGACGCGGCCGAGGCCGAGGGGCTCACGGCGCGGTTCTGGAACAACGACGCCACGAAGCCGCAGGTGATCGACGAGGTCGTCGCCGCGCTGAAGGAGCGGTATCGGGCGGTGCACCTCGTGAACGGCATCGCGGCCGGCGCGATGAAGCGGTACGCGGAGCACGGGCCGACGAAGGTGAAGGACCTCGACGTCGCGTTCGACGCGGTGCTCCAGATCCCCGACTTCTCGCGCCCCGAGAACATCCGCAAGCTCGGGCTCGTCGAGGTGGACGTCGCGAACGACGCGGACATCGAGCGCACGAACAAGTTCATGGGCACGTCGTCGCTCCTGTGGGCCGAGCCGCTCGCCGCGGCGGGGCTCCTCGCGAGGGGCGAGAGCGTGGTGTCCTTCTGCGATTACGACTACCCGAGCGACGATCCCGTCTACGCCATGGGGCCGCTCGCGGGCGCGAAGCTGCTCCAGCGCAAGACGATGGCGGAGATCCGGGAGCGGTTCGGGGTGCTGACGTCGCGCATCTGCTATCCGGCGCTGGCGACGACGGCGCTCGGCGCCATCCCGGGCGGGCTCCTGATGTACGGGCTCAGCACGCAGATCCTGAAGGAGCGCGGGCAGTTCAAGGACATCATCGACCTCGCGCGCGAGACGATGGAGATCTGGCGCCCGGGCTATGACGGCAGCGATCTCCGGGTGGACGCGGCCTATCAGGCCTGCTTGCCGGAGTTCAACAAGCGCAAGGAGCAGGTCGGGCCGAAGGACGTCCCCGGCGCGTTCCGGCTGCTGTACGAGAACGCCTGAAAAGGAAAGGCGCGCGGCGCCTCGGCCCCGCGCGCCTCGCTTCACGACCCCTGTGCCGACCGCGGCCGCGCCTGATGCGCGGCCCGGCGCGGCCGATCCCCGCTATCCCTCGGCCTGCGCGACCTCGGGCTCGAGCCGGGCGACCTGGCGCTTGTCGGACATCTGGAGGATGCCCAGCCAGGCGAGCACGCGGATGACCTGATAGGCCGGGTCGATCTCGAACCACCGCACCGCGAAGTTGGGGCTCATCGCGTACTTGTGGTGGTTGTTCTGGAAGAGCTCGCCGAGCGTCACGACGTCGAGGATCAGCGTGTTGCGCGAGTCGTCGTCGCTGTTGAAGTTGCGGTAGCCGTAGCGGTGACCGCACCAGTTCACGATCGCGCCGTGCAGCGGGCCCATGGTCCAGTGGAGCGGGAGGAACAGGAACTGCCACCAGTGCGAGGCGAAGGCCATGTAGAAGACCGCGTAGCCCGTGCCCCAGGCGAGGCGGCTGATCCACGAGTTGCCGATGCGGTCGAGCGTGGGCCACTCGGGGTAGCCGCCGAGGAAGCGCGGCTCCACGTTGGCCTTGCCCTCGTAGATCTCGTCGTAGCGCTTCGCGGTGTCCCACATCATCGTCGCGACGTTCGAGTAGTACCTCGGCGAGTGCGGGTCCTTCGGCGTGTCGCTGAAGGCGTGGTGCATGCGGTGCAAGATCGCGTAGACCCACGGCACGAGGTACGAGGAGCCCTGCGTGAGATACGTCAGGAAGTGAAAGATCCGCTCCCAACGCTTCGACATCGTGAACATCCGATGCGAGGCGTACCGGTGCAGGAAGAAGGTCTGGAAAAAGACCGAGAGCGTAGAGTGGGCGATGAGGACGACCGCGATCTCCATGCTTTGGTTTCTAGCCCGGGGGTCGGCGGGCAGGGGGTCACCTCACGGTCACGATTCCGTAAGGAGGCCTGGATCCGTGGGGTTTCTGGTTGCTTCTCATGTCGCGGTGATCGCCGGAGTCTGGCCGTGGTAACTGCGGCGTCGTGAAGGCCGTGATCATCGGGGCGGGCCGGGGCAGCCGGCTGCGTCACCTGACCGAAGAGCTGCCGAAGACGCTGGTCCCCATCCTCGGCCGTCCGATGCTCGACGGCATCCTCGACGCGCTCGCGGCGGGCGGCTTCAAGCGGTCGGACGTCGTGTTCGTCTGCGGCTACAAGGCCGACGTCATCCGCGCCGCGTACCCGGATCTGACGTACGTCGAGAACCGCGACTGGGAGCAGAACAACATCCTTCTCTCGCTCCTCTGCGCGCGCGAGCACCTCGCGGGCGGCTTCGTCTCGACGTACGCGGACATCGTCTACCGGCCCGAGATCGTGGCCGATCTGGTGCGCTCCCCGCACGACATCGCGCTCGCCTGCGACACGGACTGGCGGCGGCGGTACGTGAACCGCTCGCAGCACCCCGAGACCGACGCCGAGAAGCTCCGCGCCGACGGCGCGGGCCGGGTCGTGGAGATCTCGCGGCGCATCGCGCCGGCGTCGGCGACGGGCGAGTTCATCGGGGTGATGAAGCTCTCGGCGCGGGGCGCCTCGGATTTCCTGGCCGCATTCGACGCCGCGCGGGCCGCCTTCTCGGAGCGCCCGGAGTTCCGCGAGGGCCGCACGTTCCGGCGCGCCTACCTCATCGATCTGCTCCAGAGCATGATCGAGTCCGGGGCCGCGCTCCACAAGGTCGACACCCACGGCGGCTACATGGAGATCGACACCCTGGAAGACGCGTCGCTCGCCGATGCGTGGTGGCGCGGCGGGACCTAGAGCGCCGATCGGCTTGAAATACCCGGGGAATGAAGAGATTTGAACCACAGAGGCACAGAGGGCACAGAGGAACAACGAAAAAACTCTGTGCCCTCTGTGCCTCTGTGGTTCGTTTTCTCGGGGTTTCAGCCTGTTCGGTGTCCTAGAGGGCGTCGGTGAAGTCAGCGGCCTGCGCGAGGAGCCCGGGCAGGCCGCCGGTGTGGAGGAACAGCACCCGCTTGCCCGAGAGCTCGCCCCGCTCGGCCATGTCCCAGAGGCCGGAGAACGCCTTGCCCGTGTACACCGGGTCGAGGACGAGCCCCGAGAGCCGCGCGACCTTCACGATCCGCGCGCGCTGCTCGGGCGTGGACGCCCCGTAGGCGGGGCCCTTCGCGGAGTCGTCGATGACGAGGTGGGCGGGCGCGCCGAGGCGCGGATCGAGCGCGCGCGCGTCGTCCATGATCCCCAGCACGACGCGCGCGAACGTCGCCCTGTCGTCGCACACCGCCATCGCGCGCACCTCGCCGGCCACCTCGTAGCGGGACGCGCCGAGCGCCGTTCCGGCCGCCGTCCCGCCCGAGCCGCACGCGTGCACGATGACGTCGAACGGCTTGCCGCCCGCGAGGCCGAGGTCGAGCTGCTTGCGGATCTCCTCCATCGCGCGCACGTAGCCGAGCGCGCCGAGGCCGTTCGAGCCGCCCTCCGGGATCACGTAGGGCCGGCCGCCCGCCGCGCGGATCTCGGCGGCCGCCTCGGCCATCACGGCCTCGCGGCTCCGGTACGCCTCGGGCGAGATCAGCCGGATCTCCGCGCCGGCGAGCCGGTCGAGCAGCACGTTGCCCTCGAGCGGCGCCGCGGCCGACGGGACGGCGGTGCGCAGGAACAGCACCGCGCGCAGGCCGAGCGAGGCGCAGAGCAGCGCTGTCGCGCGCGCGTGGTTCGACTGGAGGCCGCCGCAGGTGATCACGCAGTCGGCGCCCTCCTCCTGCGCGGCGGCGAGCAGGTACTCGAGCTTGCGGATCTTGTTGCCGGCCTCCGCGCCCGCCGTCATGTCGTCGCGCTTCACGTAGAGGTCGACGCCGAGCGCCTCGGCGAGCCGCCGCGGGCGCTGGATCGGGGTCGGAAGGTGGCTCAGCGCGAGTCGCTTGCGCATCGTGTCTCTCCCATCTCTCTCTGCCAGGGGAAGGCTCTGCCGGGCGAAGCTCTGCCGTGTCGCTTCGCGTCTCGTTGACCTCTACACGAGCCTCCGGCGGCCGGGGAGCCCTGGTCAGTGGATGACGCCGAGCTTGAGGGTGAGCAGGTACTGGTCGGGGAGCTCGGCGCCCGCGGCGTCGTCGAACGCGCCGCCGGGGAAGAAGGCGCCGGCCTCGGTGCCGAGCTGGATGGTGACGAGCCTGCCCATGGCGATGCGCGCGTCGACGCCGATGTCGAGCTCGACGCCGAGGTCGTGGCGGCGCCTGTCGCCGCCGTCGTAGGTGGAGAGGCCGCCGCCCGCCCGGCCGGGGCCGTACGGATCGACGAGGTCGGCTGTCGTCTCGGCGATGACCGCCCCGGCCTTCAGGTCGAGCCAGCGCGCCGGCCGCACGAGCATCCGCGGGTTCACGTAGGCGGCGCCGAACACGCCGCCCTTCGAGGGCAGCCACCGGATGCCCGGCTCGGGGGACGCGGCGAACAGCTCCCGCTCGGCGATCGTGGCCGCGCGCGCCGTCTTCCAGGCGAGCACATGGTCGAACAGGAGGAGCCCGACGTTGTGGCTCGGGTCGAACGTGAACCGCCGCGCCACGCCGTCGCGCGGGTCGTCGTCGCCCGAGGCGTAGCCGGCCTCGATCTCGGTGACGACGCGCCCGAACCGATCGGCCGGCCGGGGCCCGCGCCCCGCGACGTGCACCGCCCCGAGCGTGGCCGCGCCGCCGATCGAGCGCACCGCCACGGGCGCGCGCTGGGCCCCCGGGCCGGAGGGCGGCGTGGGCCCGCTCGGCACGAACGACGTCGAGCCGAAGATCGCCGCGGCCTCGAGCTCGCCGTAGACGTGGGCGCCGCCCCCCGGCACCGGCGCGTCGAACTTGCCGGCCACGTCGAGCACCGCCGCCGTGAGCGTCTCGGTGAACTGGGCGAGGCTCGTCTTCGCGCGGCGCTCGCGCGTCTGCCGCCGCAGCGCGCCATAGGCCCCGATCTCGCCGCGCCGCGCGCGCCAGAGCGCCGAGATGACCGCCTGGAGGGCGCGATCCCCCTCCCCTTCGTCCTGCCCCTCGACGTCGTTGCCGAGCAGGTCGGCCGCGCTGTCCTCGAACACGAGATCGGCCGCGACGGTCACGAGGAGCGGCCCGCTCCGGCCCATCGGCGTCGCCGCGAAGAGGACGCGCTCCATCAGCGAGCCGCGCTCTGGGTCGCCGAAGAGGGTCGCGCGCTCGCCGTCGTTGACGAGGAGCCCCATCCCCCAGTGCGCGCCCTGCTGGCCGACCCGGAAGACGCCGACCGACGAAGGCACCTCCAGGTAGAGGTGGCGCGGGTGCACCTCGTACCACGAGAGCTCGGCGCGCGCGTCGCGCACCTGCTCGACGTGCCGCGTGGTGTCCCCGGCGATGAGCCCGCGGACGACGTCGATCTGCGCCACGATGGAGGCCTTGTCGGCGAGGTGGAGCCGCGGCGAGAGGCGCAGCCAGTGCGCGATGTACTGGTGCTGCCCGAGCGTCGTCGCCCCCGGATCGGACAGGGGCGGCGCCCGCAGCCGGAGGTCGGTCATGGCGCGGTAGCGGAGCTGGTACTCGCCCTGCAGCGAGAACGTCGTCCGGTCCGGGTCGGGCGGGGGCAGCGGCGCGCGGCCCGTGTCGAGGACGAGCCGCTCCTCGAAGTCGCCTGCGGCCGACGGCGCGCTGCGATCGGCGCTTGCGTCCGCGCTCGCGCTCGCGATCTCGGCGGGCTGAGCGGCGGCCGGCGAGACGAGCCCGACAGCAAACGCAAGCGTGGCGGAGGAGGCGAAGGCGAAACGCATGGAAGCAAGCGATCGCGCGCCGGCGCAGGCCGGGAGACGCGCCCGGCGGAGGATAGGCGGATCGATCCCGGCGGGGCACCGGATTCTTCCGTCGCCGGCGGGAGCCCCGGGAGCGCGCTGGCCGCAACCCGGGCTCCGGGGGTGAGCCGGACGGGCCAGAGCGCCGAAAGCAAAGGGAGAAAGCGCGGGCGCTCGCGGCGGTCGAGTCCGGCGTCGTCGTTCCGGCCAGAGCACGGTTTCGCGGTTTCCAGGGGAGCGCCGCCGGGGGGTCTGGTCCGGTCCTGACGAGCGGACGGACGGCGCCGATCACGGCCGCGCGGGCGCCTTTTCTCGAGGCATCCGCCGCTCTAGCGTGCGCCCTCGTGACCCTCTCCACGCCGCACGCCTCCGCTGGTTCTCCTTCTCCGTTGCTCCTGGGCCGCCCGCTCTCGCTCGCCGATCTCGAGGACGTCGCGCGGCGCGGCCGGCCGGTGGCGATCTGCGCCGAGGCGCGCGAGCGCGCCGCGGCCTCGCGCCGCGCGATCGACGCGATCGCGGCGGCGGGCGACGCGGCGCCGGCGGTGTACGGGATCAACACAGGGTTCGGCGCGCTCGCGGAGACGCGCATCGCCGATCACGACATCCGGGCGCTCCAGCGGAACCTCGTGCGGAGCCACGCGTGCGGGGTGGGGCCCGATCTCGGCGACGCCGAGGTGCGCGCGATGATCGTCCTGCGCGCGCAGGTGATCGCGCTGGGGCACTCGGGGGTGCGCACGGAGGTGCTCGATCTGCTCGCCGAGCTGCTCAACCGGGGGGTGTGCCCGCGCATCCCGGCGCAGGGCTCGGTCGGCGCGTCGGGCGATCTCGCGCCGCTCGCGCACCTCGCGCTCGCGCTCATCGGCGAGGGGGAGGCGCGCTTCGAGGGGCAGCTCATGCCGAGCGCGGTGGCGCTCGGGAAGGCCGGCCTCGCGCCGATCGAGCTCGCCGCGAAGGAGGGGCTCGCGCTGATCAACGGGACCCAGTACATGACCGCGCTCGGCGCGCTGGCGCTGCGGGACGCGGCCGCGCTCTGCACGGTCGCGGACATCGCCGGCGCGGTGAGCCTGGAGGCGCTCATGGGCTCGAAGCGCCCGTTCGACGAGCGGCTCATGCGCGTCCGCCCGCACCCGGGCCAGGCCGGCACGGCCGGCAACCTGCGCGCGCTGCTCGGGGGCAGCGAGATCATGCAGAGCCACGCGGACTGCCCGAGGGTGCAGGACGCCTACTCGCTCCGCTGCATGCCCCAGGTGCACGGGGCGACGCGGGACGCGATCGCGTGGGCGGCCGAGGTGCTGACGCGCGAGGTCAACAGCGTCACCGACAACCCGACGGTGTTCCTCGGAACGGGCGGAGAGGGCGGAGAGGGCGGGGCCGAGCTGATCTCGGGCGGCAACTTCCACGGGCAGCCGGTGGCGCTCGCCCTGGACCTCGCGGCGATGGCGGCGGCCGAGCTCGCGAACATCAGCGAGCGGCGGGTCGAGCAGCTCGTGAACCCGGCGCTCTCGACGGGCCTGACCCCGTTCCTCGCGCCGCGCAGCGGGCTGCACTCGGGGTTCATGATCGCCCAGGTCGCGAGCGCCTCGCTCGTGAGCGAGAACAAGGTGCTCTGCCACCCGGCGAGCGTCGACTCGATCCCGTCGAGCGCCGGCCGCGAGGACCACGTGAGCATGGGCAGCATCAGCGCCCGCAAGCTGGCGCAGGTGATCGAGAACGTCCGCAGCTCGCTGGCGATCGAGCTGATCACGGCGGCGCAGGGGGTCGACCAGCGGCGCCCGCTCCGGCCCAGCGCCGGCGTCGCGGCGGCCCACGCGGCGATCCGCCGGGTGGTGCCGGAGCTCGCCGAGGACCGGCCCCTCTACCGCGACATCGCGGCGGCGGCCGAGCTCATCCGGGGCGGGGCGTTGATCGGGGCGGTCGAGGAGGTGGTGGGGGCGCTCAACTGATTTTTTCTGTTGTTGCAATTACAACTGAGACGATCCTGTGGAAATCTTACGCGAGTCATCGGAATGCAAATGCTCCATCAAACGGCGAGTTGCTGTACATTGGCGCAGTGCCCATTCCGGTCAGCGCCCCGCCGTTTCCATTCGATGCCGTGCGAGATCTGCTCGGGGTGGTGCGGGCGATCTATGCGGCGGCGAAGGACGGGGGGGCGTCGCGGGAGGAGCTCGCCCGGATCGCGCGGGTGGGCCGGGAGCTGAGCCGGGCGCTGGACCTGGCGGGGTCGCCCCAGCAGGGGGCGTCGGGTCAGGCGGCGGCGTGGAAGGTGGCGGACAAGGCGATGCTCCAGGTGAACGACCTGGTGGATCCGCTCACGCCGGCAGCGCCGCTGCTGCTGGCGGCGCGGAGCCGGGTGACGGGGGGGCGGCTGGCGATGCGGAGCAAGCCGCAGGGGCGGTAGGCGGGGGCGGGGTCTGAGCTGAGGGCGCGAGGCGAGGAGGGCGTTCCGAGCTGATCGGCCCCCGGCGGGGCTGTTCTCTGCGCGGTGTGGGGGCCCCGCCGAACTCGCCTTTGCCTTTGCCCCTCCGGCGGAGCCGGAGGGGCAAAGGCAAAGGCTCAAACATCGGCCCATCCCCCACACCGCGCAGAGAACAGCCCCGCCGGGGGCCTGCCGGGATGCCAGGAGACATCGGCCCATCCCAGCGCGGAAGAACAGCCGAGGAGCCTACCAGGGTGCCAGGAGGTATCGGCTCATCCCCCACACCGCGCAGCGGCAGCCCGGGAATCTACCGGGGTGCCAGGAGCACGGCGGAGCAGGTCGAGACGGAATGAACCGCCTCCGAGAGGCTCTCGGTCGGGCCTGATGAGCAGGGCAGCTTCGGCCCGCGCCGTTCAACGCGCTTGTTACAGGGGACGAAAATTTCAGCTACGGCCGAAGAACCTGCGACCGCGCGACCGATCGGCGTCGCGCCGGATGCCCTGCATCACGACGCGGATGAGCTCGCGGGAGTAAGCGCGCCTGTCGTGGCGCTTGTGCTCGGGAAGCTTGACGCCCAGAGCGTGCGCAAGCCGTTCTACGTTCTCTACCTTGGCCTCACGCAGACAGTCGATGTCCAGATCCATGTATCGTGGCGCTCCCATTAATCGAGTCCACTTGGTTTGTCGAGCCCAGCGAACACGGGAGCCAGCAGCGGCAGGCCTCCCCCTTCAGACCGAGTCAGACCGAGACAGGACGCCACCGGCCGCGACGGCCACGCGACGCCTCGGGCAGGTCGGCGTCACGAGGGACAGAGAGCGACACGGCCCCGTTCGAGGCGGGCAAGCAGCTCAGGGTGCCGCCGCCGTGGGAGGCTGAAGGCAGCGCGCTGACGGGGCAGCAGGGGAGCGCGACACAACCTCGGACGGTGTGAGACGCCGTGGGCGCCGGCAGAGCGTGTATCCGGTGCGGCGCTGGACGAGCGCCGCAGCAGGTGAGAGGAGAGAGGAGAGAGGAGAGAAGAGAGCGCGACGCAGCCGGTTGCGAGACGCCCAGGAGGCGGCCAGGCAGAACGGTGACCAGCGGCTCGGCACCCCAGGCTGAGGCTCAGCTCACCTGGCAGCTCGCGGCAGCTCCCAGCGTGGAGCTCAGCCGGCCCGGGGGAGCTCGGCGCGCCGCACATGAAGGTAGCCCCGGCCGGACTCGAACCGGCACGCCCATACGGGCCGCGGATTTTAAATCCACCGCGTCTGCCATTTCGCCACGGGGCCAAGTAGTTGAATTTACTAACGATTTCTGTCTAGTCGTCCCGCCCCCACCCCTCTCTGTGCCGTTTCCTGAGCCTTTTCCCCTGCCCCCGAGCTCGGGGATCGCCTCGGCGAGGGAAGCTAGCTCGCCGAGGCCCAGCTCTGCAAACGTCCTGGCCGCCCGGCGACACCTTCGGAGCATGACGGAGCCCGATGCCCGGTCCGGTCGGCGACCCAGGTCTCGCTGCGGCCGTTCGCGAGGGCGACCGTGATGAAGGTCGAGCGCGTGTCGTGGGCGCGCACCTGCTGGCGCTCGTCGGAGTCCTCGAAGAGCTCGGGGCGGTCGATGCCGGCAAGCTGGAGATGGGCGCGGAAGCGCTCGGCGGCGTGCTCGATGCTGAAGCGGTCGCCGTCCTCGTTCACGAACAGCGGCGCGGAGGGCGCTGGGTTGCCGCGGAGCGCCTGCCAGGCGCGCAGCGCTGGAGCGACGCCGGACGAGAGCGCCCAGGCGCGCGGGTCGTTGGTCGTGTTCTTCTCGAGGCGCAGCGCTCCGCGGTCGAGGTCGACGTCCTGCACCTGAAGGCGCGCTGCTTCGCTGATGCGCGGGCCCTCGCGGTTCAGAAAGCGCGCGCATGACGCGCTCCGCGTCTTCGAGCGTGAAGTCCGCGACGGGGACGCGGCCGGCGATCGGGTAGATGTGGCGGTCGAGCCGGTAGAGGTCCTGCTCCACGCTGCGCTTCGGCTTGACGTGGTCGGGGTACATGCGCGCGAGCTCGCCCGAGGTCCAGAGCCCGCCGGACTGCTGGACAGTCACCTGCTTCGGCACCGAGCCGCCGCCGGGGACGACCTTCGCTCGTGCGCCACCTCTGCAGACGACCTCGATCGCCTTGATGACGTCGCGGAGCGCCCTGCCCTCGCGTGCCGCAGCACGCCCCAGCAGCGCGACGATCGCGTCGCGCGTGACGTTGCGCGAGACGCGCAGCCGTGCGGCCAGGTCGGCGACGAGCTCCTTGCGCTGCGCGCCTTGCTGCTCGGTCAGCTTCAGGTCGAGCGGGAAGCTCTCGCGGTCGTTGTCGCCGACGAGGATGCGGACGTAGGGCCGGCCAGCGGCGCTGCGGAAGAGCGATCCCGTGGGCCTGCGGGGCATGGCGGCTCTCTTCTACCGCGATCCGCGGTCGCGCTCACGCCTGAGGCGGCCCGCCGACGTGGAAGGCCAGCAGGAGGCCTACCACGAGAAACACCGTGGCCGTGCTCGGCGTCATTCATTGCGCGCTCTGCAACCGGAAGGAGGCGTCCTACCTCGCCTTGAGTCAGCCGAGGAATGCCGCACGCGCGACGAGCCCCCCCGCTCGATGGGACGCCGCCTCCTACCAGGCCCTTGGACGTCTCGTCGAGGTGGGTGAAGAACTTGGGATATCCCGAGAGGTCGATCAGCTCGATCGCGTCCGCGGTCCCCGGCTTCAGCTGAATGGGCAGAACCATGGCGTTCTTGACCCTGGTCCTGACCGAAGCCGAGTAGACCAGGACCTGCCAGTCGCCCGACATCGAGGCCAAGATGTGCGTGCCTCCGACGTTCTCCACGGGGGCTGCAAACATGCACATAGTACGTGTCTACCACACCGATCAGGGCACGAGGAGGGCGCCGCCTCGCTCCGCCGGGCCGCGGATCTCAGCGCCAGCGGCCGGCCGGCCGCGTCGAGCTCGCGGCGCGCACCGCCGCGGCCAGCGATTCCAGCTGCGCCTCGGGCGCGGGGTGCTGGACGTGGCGTACGGCACGACCGATTGAAGAGCAGCTCGAGAAGACACGCTCCGGATCCCAGCGAGGTGGTCGATACGATGCCATCTTCGAACACGGACCCTGGCTTCGCTCCACGGCGGCCGAGCCGCACGATGGCTCTGCCGACGAGTACGGCGCCTGAGGAGATGTCGGGTACTGCCTCATCGGCCTCCTCGCTCTCAGTGCACTTTCAAGGGATGAACCGTGCCCTGCGCATGTAGGATGCGGGGGCTTTCAGCGGACCTGCTCATGAGCGTCGCCAACGAATCCCCTTTCGCAGTCCAGCCCGTCCCCATGATCGATCGGGATGGGAACGACGTCCTCGTCGCCATCGTCAAGGGCACCTTCGTCATCGACCGGAGCGGCAGACCGAAGCTCGCCGACGATCCGGCCCCGGTCCGCGTCGCCGACGAGCCCTGGGACCCCGGGAGCCCGCGGAGCAGCCTCCACTTCCCGTCCGATCTCGGGGTCGCCAAGCTCGGCACCGATGTGGTGGTGACTGGCGACGCGGTCGCCCCGGCGAAGGTGACGATGCTCGACGTGGCCGTGAAGGTCAGGCGGCGTCTGACGCCGCTGCGCGTCCACGGCCTGCGCGTCTTCTCCCGGGGCGTCCTTGGCGTCAGGATCGGACCCGCCCAGCCCTTCCTCCGGACGCCGATCGTCTACGAGCGGGCCTACGGCGGCATGTCCGAGGACCTCTCGGTCATCGAGCTCCGTAATCCCGCGGGCATCGGCGCAGCCAAGAGCGCGGCCGAGCTCGTGGACCGGCCAGCCCCTCAGATCGAGCACCCGGACCGGCCCCACGGCTCGCCCTCGGATCGCCATCCGCCCATGGGCTTCGGCGCCATCATGACGCACTGGTCCCCCCGCCTCGAGTACGCCGGCACCTTCGACGCCCGGTGGCAGGCGACCCGGATGCCGCTCCCGCCCGACGATCACGACATCCGCTTCGGCAACGTCGCCCACCCCTCGCTGCAGTTCGAGGAGCACCTCGCCCCCGGCGATCCGGTGGGCGTACACGGCATGTCGCTCGATCCGCTCGTGTTCGCGCTCCCGGCGCTCCCGGTGGCCGCGAGCGCGCGCTACGACACCGGGGAGCGCGTGGTCGCGCGGCCGCCGATCGATACCGTGCTGCTCCAGCCTGAGGCGCGGCGGGTAGAGCTCGTGGCGCGCGCGGTTTTCCCCATCGGCCGGGGCCGGCGGGTGCTGCGCGAGGTGGTGGTGCGCGGCGATGGCTGAGATCAGCGCTGACCGGACGCCGCCTGCAGATCCCGAGATCGCGGGCGTGGCGCTCTCGGCGTACGCGGCGGTCCTGGCGTACGTCGCCGAGGGCGTTCCGCTGGAACAGAGCCTGGACCACGCCGCAATCCCGGCCGCAGCGTGGCCGCAGGTGGAGGCGACGTGGTCCGCGCGGCTCGCCGAGAGCGCGATGGTGGACGGGGCCCTGATCGACGCGTGCGACGAGCACCGCCTGGCCGCTCAGGCGCACGTCGACCGCAAGGTGCCGCCGCTCGACACGGAGCTCCGCAGCTGGCTCGACTTCTTCCGCGCCTTCACGGCCGCGGAGGACCCGCTCGGCTTCCTCCAGGCACGTGGCCTCAGCGAGGGCGACGTCTTCCGCCTGCTCGGCGTGTGGCACGAGCGCATCGCCGCCGATGAGGGAGTGCGCAATGAGGCAACCGCGCTCCTCGCCGCTGCGCCCGGTCCGCCGCCCGAGGTCCGGCCGGAGCCGCCGAGCCTGAAGGCATCGACGCGGAGGCCACGCCGCGCCGCGGAGGTGCAAGCAAAGCAGAGGACGGCGAGCGTCGTGCTGAGCGAGACGACGCTGCCGCTGTCCAAAGTCTCGGAGCCCGTCCTGCCCTTCCTGCAGCCGTCGAGCGCGCCGGCTGTGTCGCCACCATCGCCGCCGCGTGCGCCGGTGGTCCGGAAGGGGCTCGACCAGCAGACGGCGCTGGTTCTCCCGGGTCCGATTGCGCCGGCGCTCCCCTTCGCTCGCGGAGCGCCGCGCGAGAGCGAGCGGGGCGCTCCGCCGTCGCAGGATCCGGCCTTCCCGCCGCCTGGCGGCGCCGCGCCGGGCTTCGCCGGGCAGGCCACGAGCGAGGTCTTCGAGATCGCGAAGCCCACGCTCCCGTTCGCTTCGTCCGCGCGCCCGCCGGCCGCGGGCGCCGCGCCTGGCCTCGTCGAGCAGGCCACGAGCGAGGCGTTCGAGATCGCGAAGCC
The DNA here is from genome assembly GCF_051474675.1 of Sorangium sp. So ce406. Lineage (NCBI taxonomy): Bacteria > Pseudomonadati > Myxococcota > Polyangiales > Polyangiaceae > Sorangium > Sorangium sp. So ce406. Next base: position 8,765,589 of record NZ_CP150340.1, read on the forward strand.
CACGCTTCCGTTCGCTTCGTCCGCGCCCTCGCCGGCCGCTCCCGGGCCCCGGCTCCCGCTCAAGGATTACGTGGCCATGCTCGCGGAGATCGCGGCGAGTCCGGCGTCCGAGCGGGCGACGATCGTGCGGTACGGGCTCACCCCCGAAGGGAAACGCGACGAGGACTCGGCGTGGATGGCGAGATTCGCGGCGGACCCGCGATTGCGGATGGAGTGGCTGGATGAACTGCGCGCGGCAGGCGAGCGCCTCCGGGGGAAGCGGTGACGAGGAGGAGTCGTTCTCGGCATGTTCACGGCGATCGCATCATCACAGCAGCCCATCGACCTTCACCGCCTTGAAGGAGCGGTCCTCGCTTCCACCGGGCCTCATGTGGCGCGGGCTCAAGGCGGACGGCTCCACGATCAGCGGAGGACGGAGGTCGTGGTGGCGCCGAACACGGATGGGGTGTCTCCGCCGCCGGTCGTCCCGCGAGAGATCAAGGGCATGGCCGGTCGATGGCCTGACCGCGTCTGGGCCCTCGCCACGAACGTGGGGTGGCAGGCGCACGCGGCCGCCGGCCCGACGCCGGCGATGCCGGGAATCATCACGGCGGCATCCCCACGAAACGCGGTCGTCCGCTGGGACGAGGAGCGCGGGCGATGGGTAGAGCAGCCGGATCTCGCGTGGGTTTGTACGTGGGCCGATGGGGTGCTCGCCATGGGCGTCGACGGGGCCCTCCGGTGGCTCGAAGGCTCGGACAGGCCCATCCCTCCCATTCTCGCCGAGAAGCTTTTGTGGGATGGCTGGAACCCGCCCGTGCTGCTCCGCACGCCGAAGTCCGGCGACGTGGTCGTCCGCATCGTACAGTCCACGCGCCTCGACCCTGGGTGGTGGGTCTTCCCGCGAGGTGAGCGCACGGCGGATAGGCTCGTGTGGCCACCCGGCGTGGATGAGGAGAGCGTCGGACTACGTACCGGAGATGGCAGCGACGAACTCCTCGCGTGGGGCTCGCTGCGATCCGGGGAGCGCTTCATCGCGCGACGCGCGCAGGGCAGCTGGCAGATGCTGCCGCCCTTCTGGGGGGACTATGGGGTGCAAGACCTCGTGGCCGCGCCGTCGGGCGGGCTCTTCGTGCGCTCTCGCGACCAGGCGTCGCCGCTCTGCATCTACCGGCTGGGTCGAGGAGGGGACTGGGAGCGTATTCCCATCCCGTTCCACACGAAGCCGGGCGATTTCCCCTCATCTCAGCTGGTGGCCGGCGAGGAAGGCGACCTGTGGCTCACCGTTGATTTCGGCGATCACTACCGGCATCAGGTCGTCCTTTACCATGCGCGAGGCTAAGTGGGTCCTCACCTCTGAGTTGACAATCAGCGCGCGTCGGGAAAGCCACCGGCGCGTGGCCTCCGCCGCGCACTGTCAAAGCGGCGGTGGATCGTGGCGACGCGGGACTGGCTAGCTGCTTGGAGGAGGCGCAGGCGGCGCGGGCAGCGTCGTGTACTGGTCGTGCCGGTTATGGGCGTAGGGCATGCCATTATAAAATGAGTTCCACTGTCCGGGGCGCGCCGGGTCGGGGGCGAGGGGAGGATCGCCAGGCCGCGGCACGTACGTCGAGCTGTTGGCCACCCCCTGCGGAGGCGCGATCTGCTCGCCGAGGCCCCAGACGATGTCGCTCGGAGCGAAGACCTGACGGTTGGGGTAGGCGGCAGAGACCTGCGCGCCCACGCCGTTCGGCATCCGGCCGGTGTTGCACGAATTGAGCGTGATCATCGCCGCGCCGTTGTAGTTCCCGGCGGCGTTGACGATGGCCAGGAGCTGGCCCGGCGTATGGAAGGAGTGAATCCCGTTCGCGTCCGGCACCGCCACGTGATGGGGCGTCCCGTGCACCACGATCGCATAGTTGTTCGGGTTCGGGCTGATGCGGGAGATGCAGTAGGCAACGAACGCGTCTCTGGCCGGGTTGCCGACGACGATGCAGGCGAGGCCCAGCGGGTCAGCGTGCGTGGTCGGACTGCCATCGAAGGCGAAGAGGTTGCGGCCGCCGAGCAGCTCGAGCGGGTCCGGGCTCAGGAAGCGCGCCACCTTGGGATCGAAGTAGCGGTAGCGCACGTAGCAGAGGCCGGTCTCCTCGTCGTGGTACTGGCCGAGCAGCCGGAAGGGGGACGCGACGGGCGCGCCGCCCTCGGGGCGCGCTGCCTGGACAACGATGCCGAACGCCGCGTGACGCGCTGACCACGCGACCTCCCCCTGCGGCCCGATGAGCTCGGTCGGGGTGCCGAGGTGGTCGGTGATCACCGCGTAGATCGCGCCGCCCTCCTGCTGGAGGAGCGGGCGCATCGTCCCCGGCTCGTGCACGAAGACACGCAGGCCGCGCTCGGAGTCGAGCTCGGCGGCAAGGCAGATGCCGTCCCACAGGTACTCGACGACGCGGGGCCTCGGCGCCTCCGACCCGGGATCCGTCGGCGAGAACGGCGGGATGATCTCCTTTCTGACACGGCGGCCGAACGGATCGTAGGCGAACAGCACGCGCGAGCCATCAGGGCGCCGTACCTCGCGGAGCTGGCCGCGGCAGTCCCAGAGGTACTCAATCTCGCCGTCGGAGCGCACCTCCCGGATGCGCCGGTTCGCGCCGTCGTAGGCGTACGTGGCATCCCCGGTGCGGAGCAGGAGCCCGCCAGGCCCCGTCTCCCAGGCCGCGCCCGTCGGCTTCAGCGCGCCCCCGGCGTCGTACTCGAACGACTCGCGCCCTTTCGCCGAGCTCGCGTCGAGCAGCATTCCGAGAGGATCGTAGCGGTAACGCGCGACGCCCCAGCGCAGGTCGTTGCGCTCGATGAGCGCGCCTCGCTCGTCGTACGCATAGAGGCGATCCACGAGCGTGCGCCCGGCGGCGCCGACCCAGTCGCGCGTCGGGCGCGCCATCGAATCGATCTCGCGCCGCGCGTCCACGCCTGCGCCCACGAAGACCTTCCGGAGCAGCGTGCCGGCGAGATCGCGCTGGAGATCCACACGGTAGCCGTCGTGCTCGATCGACGCGACGTTGCCCTCCTCGTCGTAGGCGTAGCGGGTCACGTGCCCCGTCGGCAGGTGGCGCGCCGTGCAGCGGTTCTGGGCGTCGTACTCGTAGCGGATCGTCCGGCCGTTCTGCGTCTCGGCGGCCACGCGGCCGAGCGCGTCGTGCTCGATGCGCACGCGGACCATGCCCGCCGGATCGTCGAAGACGTACTCGACGGTGCGGTCGTCCGGCGCTTCGACCTTGATCGCACCGTGCGGCGTCTCCTCGGCCAGGATCCTGCCCATGCCGTCGTAGCGGAGCGCGCGGAAGGTGCCGTCGGGGTTCTCCACACGCGCGAGGCGGCCGTTCTTGCCGTGCCAGGCCCGCGCGACACGGCCGTCGAAGGCGCGGTATTCGCGGAGCCTGCCGGAGCGGTCATAGCGGAGATCGAGCGTCTCGCCCTTCGGGTTCTTCACCTGCTGGAGCCGCTCGTTCAGATCGTAGGAGAGCGACCAGATCGAGCCGTCGGGCGAGACCACCTCGACAGGAGAGTTCAGGCCGGCATAACGGAACGTCTCGGTGCGCCCCAGCGCGTCGGTGCGGCGCGTGAGGCGGCCGAGCACGTCGTACTCGAAGCGCAGCGTGGTCCTGTCGGGCAGGTGGAGCGCGAGCGTCCGGCCGAGGGCATCGAGCTCGCGGCGCGTCACCCGGCCGAGGGGGTCGATGTAAACCACCGGCCGCCCGAGCGCGTCGTGACGGAAGCGACGCACCCCGCCGCGAGGCGTGCGCTCCTCCACGACGTTGTGCTGCTCGTCGTAGACGAACCCGCCGCGGAGCCCGTCGGGCCCGTAGACCGCGGCGAGGCGGCCCTGCTCGTCGTACTTCATCGAGAGGAACGCGCCGGAGGCGTACTTCACCGAAGCGAGCCGACCCCGGTGATCGTAGGCGTGCTCGGTCGTGACGCCGCCGATGCGGCGCCGCACCAGGAGGTCGTCCGCGTACTCGAGCTCGACGAGCGGGCCGAGCGGATCGGTGTAGCGCGTGACATCGCCCCGCGCGTCGCGCGTGAAGGTCAGCGTGTTGCCTGCCGCGTCCCTTGCCTGGACGAGCAGGCCGTCGTCGTCGAACTCGAGGTCCTGCGCGCGTAGGCCGTCGGGCGATGCCTCGCGCACCACCGAGCCGTCCGTGAGCCGCCAGGTGAACACACGGGGCTCGAGGTTGCCGGTGAGGCGGGTGATCCCCTGCTCGAGATCGTAGGTGAGGTCGCCGGCGTGGAGGTCGCCGTCGCCCCAGGATCGGACGCAGCGGCCCGTGTCGGGGTCGTAGAGATAGTGGAACGAGAGGCCGTTCGAGAGCGTCTTCTGGGTGAGGCGGCGCTGCTCGTCGTAGCCGTACGACTCGCTGTGGCCGAGCGGATCGGTCGCCCGCACGAGCTCGCCATCGTCGCCGTACGCGAACGAGACGGCGTAGACCGGGGCGCCCCCCTCGCCGCCTGGAGGGAAGACCTCGAGGCGCACGACGTGGCCGTCGCCGTCGTGCGTGAGGGCGATCGTGCGGCGCGCGGTGTCGATGATCCGCACGAGCCGCTCCGCCTCGTACTCCAGGACGACCTTGTGCCCGGATTCGTTGGAGATTTCGCGAAGATAGGAGCGTCCTCCGCCAGTGGGCAAGAACGTCCGCGTGAGGCGCGTGTCGAGGGAGAAGACAGTGGCGCCGCCGCGGAGGTCGCGGGTGACCACGAGGCGCTTGCCGCGGTGAAAGGCCGGCTCGCGCGGCTTCGCGTCACGCACGGTGATCGTCGCGCCGTCCGCGTCGCGGAGGCGCAGCACGTCGCCCTCGACGTCGATCCACTGGTGGTACGCGTGTGTCCAGCCGCCGCGCCCGAGCGGCGTGTGCTCGCGGTTGCGCGCGGAGCTGTAAAGGCGCTTCCAGTCGATCGGGATGAGCCCCGGGACCGAGAGGTCCACGTTCTCGTCGACCATGGTGCCGGACGCGACCGAGATCGGATCGAGCACCACCATCGCGTTGCCGGTGCTGCCGTCGGACGTGGCCGCCCGGACGATGGCCGCCATCAAGAGCACCCCGCTGATCTGGGAGATGCTGGCCTGGGCCGCGATGGCGTTGAGGCGCACCTGGTCGCCGGTGCACACGACGCCGCGGCCGCCGGCCATCACCTTGGTCGACGAGGTGTAGACGTTGCACGCCCGGTTCACGGCGTGCGTCACGACGTCGCCGCCGGTCGACTGGCAAGGGGCGTTGCCCGGCGCCTGGATCGTCATCGAGCTGCCGTTCACGAGCACCGGCGCGCCCGCGACCTGGAGTCGGCCGTCGGTGTCCGTCGCGCTCGACGAGAGTGCGACGTACGCGAACGGGGCCGGCACCGGACCGGCCGGAGGTGTCGGCGGCGCCGTGCTGATGGCCGGCATGGGTCCGGGGCAGAAGTGGTTGCTCCGCGTCGTCGCGATGGCCTTGAAGTTGATCGTCGCCACGGTGTCTCTCTCGTCTCTGGGGTGCGCGCGGCGCTCAGCCCCGGCTCCGCGCGAGGGCAAGGAAGGTCGTGAGGTTCGCCTCGGCCTGCGCATGGGGGCCGCTCACGTCGACGAACTCGGGCAGGTGGAGGCGGGCGCGCAGCTCGTCGAGGCGCAGCTCCAGGGCGGGGCGCGAGAGCTCGCCCGAGGCGCACTCGTCCGCCACCACCGCGGGCGAGAAGAGGCGGCCCCGCCGGTAGCGCGCCCTCGGGTCGAGATGCTGCGCCGCGAGCGCCTCACGCCAGGCGCCCGCGTCCGACGCCCGCGCAGCCGGGACGAGCGGGCCGAAGAGCGTGCGCAGCGCCTCCGCGGCGTCGTCGGCGAGCTCTTCGTCGAGGTGCCGGATCAGCCAGCCGAAAGACGCGGGGCAGCCGAACCGCCCCACGGCGGAGAGGGACACGCGTGCGGGCCGATGTCGGCCAAGCAGGGCCTCGAGGCGCGGCCAGTCGGCGGGTCCGCCGGCGAGCACGAACAGCTCCGCCGCGCGCGGGCCGAGGCGCGCGCAAAGGGCGTCGTCGCGGTGGAGCTCGCGCTCGCCCCCTACCGCAAGCACGCGCGCAGCCGACCAGGCTACCGCCGGGGCGGCTGTGCGGCAGCGATCCCACAGCTGCTCCGTGAAGCGGGCGCGCTGCGCGACAGGCAGGCGCTCGCATGCCCAGATCGCGGCGCGCACCACCGCGTCGTGGTCGTCGTCGAGCGCGACGCCGAGCATGGCGAGCGGGATCTCGCCGCGGGAGGAGAGCAGCGTCACGCCGATGGCCCGGGCGATCGGGTGCGCCGACGCGGAGAGCGCGCGCGTGAGGTCCTCGATGCCGGGGTGATCCGCGTACGCGAGGGCCTCGGCGACGGTGATCGCGTGGTCCTCGGCGTCATGCGGCAGGAGGTGCACGGCGCGGTGGATCGCGGCGAGGGCGTCGTCGCCCACGAACGCCGCGAGCGCGAGCGCGGCCGCGGACGACCTCCAGGGGTCGTCGCTCGAGCGCTCCCAGAAGGCGGCGAGCTCGATGACCGCGCGCGGACCCGCAGCGACGATCGCGTCGATCTGGCGGAGCAGTCGCGCTTCGGTCGACGGGAGCCACGCACGCGGGGCCTCTAGGCGATCGCGGGCGAGCGCGGCGGTGAGCTCCCCGCAATGGGCGACGACCGAGGCGTAGAAGTCGGGCAGCGCGAGCTCGAGCACGCGCTCGGGGTCGAGCCGCACCCGCTCCACGGGGGCGATCTCGCGTGGCAGCAACGGGAGCAGCGGATCCACGTCGTTCGCCGCCACCACGGGCGCCGCGGCCTCCATCCCGACGACGTCCTCGTCGCGCCACGCTTCGTCGTCCGTCTCCTCCTCGGGCGGATCCGGCGGCGGGACGAAGGGGTCGCGCTCCACGCGCCGCGCGGTCACCTCGACGGCGAGCGGCAGCAACACCGGGGCTCCGTCCGCGGTCGTGTCTGCTGACGGAGGAGGCGCGCAGCCGAGCGCGATGCCGCGGGTGCCGTCACGGGAGATGGCCCAGGCCACGAAGCACGAGGCGGCGTCGGGGGGCGCGGCGCCGTGGCGGAAGGACGCGAAGGCATAGGCGAGGTTCATCGCGCCCGCCGCCGCGCCGAGCGCGCCGACCTCCGCCTCGAGGCAGGGGCCGAAGTAGTTCGAGGCGAGGCGATCGGCCGAGCGCGCCGCGGTCCATTCCCACTCGCGGCTGCGGAGCGCGTCGACGCGGCCCTGCCCGAAGACGGCCTGGATCGGCCTCGATGCGGGCAGGCCCTGAAAGAGCGCGGTCATCGCCGCGGCGTCGACGGGCTCGTCGTCCTCGTCGGTCCCGCGCCCGGGCACGCACCGGCTCGCGACGATCTCGCCGAGGACCGCGAGGCCAAAGTGCGAGGCTTGCTCCTGGGAGGCGAGGAGGACCGCGCCCGCGCCCTCGGAGGGCGGCGGCGGCGCGAGCAGCCAGGGGCTCGGGGGCCGCTCCTGCCGCTCGGCGAGCGCGTCGAGGCCGGCGAAGGAGTCGACGCCGACGAGGAGCGCGGCCCCGATCGTGCGGCTCGCGAAGCGCTCTGCGATCTGAGCCAGCGCGGCGAAGGCACCGGCCGCCCCCGTGAAGCGCTGCGCGGAGGGGGCGAAGCCTCGGGCCAGCCCGGCGAGCGCCTCCTCGGACAGGCCCGGGCGTGGCGCGGGGGTCACGAGAAAGTGCGGGACCGCCGCGGCGGCGCCTCTGGGCAGCGCGGCGAGGGCCTCGGCGGCGGCGCTCCGGGCGAGGGCGAGGAGACGGTCCGCGTCGGCGTTCCGGGGCTTCATCCACGGGCAGTGGCGGGCGTCGATCCGACGTCCGTCGGGGCCGAGGAAAGGCGAGGGCGAGGGCGGCGGCGCCCCGGCGCGCAGAAAGAAGACGTGATCACGCGCCGAGGCGCCAGCGGGCGAGATCAGGCCAAGGCCGAGGACCGAGAGCGTCATCGGTGCGTGAGCGAGCCCGACTGATTCGAGCTTCCGGTGATGGTGATCGAGGGGGACTTGATCTTCACGCCGCCCGGCGTGGCCGTGAGCTCGGAGGCGCCGCACCTGAAGGTGATCGGGCTACCGCCGATCTGGAGGTTCCCCTGTACCTTGAGCGTGAGCGCGGTCTTTGCGGCGAGCGTGTACATGCCCCCCGCGCTGATGCGGAGCGCGCCCTTGACGTCCGAGCTCATGATCCCGGTGACGTTCCGGCCGACGACACCCGAGCTGTTGATGTTCAGCGAGCCGAGCCACTCCCCGAGGCCGCCGCCGACCCGCAGCCCCGCCTTCGCGGCCTTGCTTGTATGGCTCCCGTTGATGAGGGTCGTCGCCGGGCCGGCGGTGACCCACGAGACAGGGCCTGGGGTCATCACCGCGTACGCCGCGCCGACCGCCTCGGTATACGAGGAGCGCGCGGCGACGCTGCGGTGGCCGGGGCCGGGACCCGCGGCGCCGCCCTCGGCGCCGCCCGCGCCCGCGCCGCCCCCGCCGGGCGCCGCCGTGCCCTGATCGGGGCGGCCGTGATCCCAGGGCATCGGCCGCGACGAGCCCTTCACCGCCGCCATGATCGCGTCGCCTCCGGGCAGGAGCGCCGTGGCGCTCCCCATCGCGCTGTCCCTGGCCGCGACGAGCGCGCCATCCACGCCCCTGGCCTGGTATCCCTCGTAGGCGGCGCGGGCGGCACCGAGCGTGGCCGCCGCGATCTGCCCGGCGACGCCCTTCGTCCCGATCTTCGAGAGCACGGCGGAGACGGCGAGGTTCGCAGCGCCTTTCACGGGGTTGCCGACCTGCTCCGCCAGCATCCCGAGCACCACGTCCGTCTCGCTGCCGACCTGGCTCACGAAGTTGCCGCCCGCGCTCTGGTACTGCGCCGCGCCCACCGTGACGCTGCGGGAGCCGTAGCTGCCCATGTAGCCGAGGTGCACCGAGATCGATTCGTTGCCGCCGATGTCGGCCTTCAGCGTCGCGCCGATCTGGAGGTTCTCGTTCTTGAGCGTCTGCACCGCGTGATTGCGCGTGACCGAGGTGTCCTTGGCGAACGGCGCGTGGATGAGCAGGTGCTCGCGGCCCGCGGCATCGTCCATCTGGATCACCGTCCGCGCGCCCGCGCCCGGCGAGCTGTCGGTCGCGATCGAGGTCACCGTCTTGTTCGCGGGCAGGGCGAGCGGCGGCGGCTGCATCTGATTATACGAGCGGCCAAGCACGACGGGGCGTTCGGGGTTGCCGTCCTCGAACATCACGAAGACCTCCCAGCCCACGCGCGGCACCACCATCCCTCCCGGGGCCTGTGGCTGCACCACCCGCACCGGGAGGCTGCTCCGATGGTCGGTCTCGCCGTGCAGATCCCAGTGGAAGCGGAGGTGGACTCGGCCGAGCGCGTCGGGGTGAATCTCCCGCCCGCGCTCGCCGGTGACCCAGGCCGACTGCACCCCGGGGATGCGCGGTCTCGGCGTGATCTTCGGGAGACGGAAGGGCACGCGCCGCGGGATCGCGTCCACGCTGGCCCGGATGACGCCCTCCCCGGCCTGCCAGCGGAGCTGGATCGCGGTCACGACGTGCTCGCCCGCGATCCGGACGACACCATGGCCGTCCGATGGCTCGATGAGGCGGCAGCCCGCGCCGGGCGAGAGGACGAGCGCGTTCGTGTCGAACGAGACGCGCGCGGCATCGGCACGCAGCGACTCGAGCCGTATTCGCGCCCGCGCCTCGCCCTCCGAGGGGGAGGTGAAGCCGCCGGGTGCTTCGTACACCTCGACCTCCTGCTCGGCCTCGATCCCTCCTGAAGCTTTGCCCTCGAGCGATAGCTGCGGCCGGTCGGGGTTGTAGTCGCGGAGGGTGACCTTGCCGACCGCGCGCCGGAGGCGCCGCGCCGCGTCCACCGCGACCGGCCGGGGCTCGTCCAGGGTGCTGCGGGGGACGAGCGAGATGCCGTCCGGGATTGCGTCCTCCGCCCCGGTGGAGTCGTCCTCGAGGACGAAGATCTCATCGTTACCGTCGCCGTTCGGCTCGAAGCGGAAGTAGAGCCCGTGCTCTTCGCAGATGCGCCGGACGAAGGCGGCGTCGCTCTCCTGATACTGCACCACGAAGCGATGCTTCGGGTACGAGGCGCGGAGGTTCTTGCGCACGGTCGTGTAGCCACCCCCGCGCACGACCTGCTCGACGATCTCCGGCGCCGTGAGCTCCTGGAAGGTACGTGCCCTCCGGGTGAGCGCGAGCAGGGCGAAGCGTGATGCGAGCGTCATGCGGTAGGCGCGGCGGTGCTCGTGATCGCTCGCGCTCACGACGAACCGGGTGACGACGCCGACGATCACCCGGGTCCCGCCGGGGGGGTCGAGGACGACCCGGCCCGCCTTGCGGAGCACGGCGCCGGGGGCGACAGGCGCGTCCTTCGGGCCGTGCAGATCGAGCTCCAGGACAGAGACCTCGCCGAGCCGCTCCACGCCGCCGAGGCGCGCTGCGACGAGGTCGAAGGCGCCCTCCACCGTCAGCGTGACGCCGCTCACGGCAGCTCCACCCGTGCCGAGAAGATCCGCACGAGCGCCGCCATGTCGATCACCAGCCGGTCGCCCTCGAGCCGTACCGCACCGCCGGGCTCGATCCGGAGGCTCGACCCGGGCACCTCGAGCTCCAGCGTCTCTCGGGCGCGCACCCGGACGTGGCGCCCCTCGAGCGCGAGCGTGCCGTGCGCGTCCGGCGCCGGAGCCGAGGCGGTCTGCAGCGCGCCCAGGATGGCGACGCTGGCGCCCCCAACACCGCCGTGCGCGTCCGCGAACACCACGGTGCGGCCCTCGCGCATGCACTCGTCGATGAACGCGGGCGAGACGCCGGGGTCGAGCGCCGCGAGGAGCCGGCGGCCGCCGCTCGTGCGCACCTGGTACGCGGGGCGCGGCTCGCCGTCGCCGCGCGCGACGGCCATCTCCACCACGCCGGGGTGGAGCCCCGGGCCGAGGGGCGCTGCCCTGCCCCGGGCGGGGCGGGCCGCCGATTGCTGGACCGTGCGCGATCTAGCCATAGTAGTGAATCCCTTCCTCCAAGCTCGACGTCCAGCTCTCGTAGTCGCCGGAGACGGTGATCGACGCGGGCGTCATGGTGACCGTCACCCCCTGCGCCTTGATCGTGAGCTTCGCGATCGCCTGGATCGCGACCTCGGAGCCGGTGATGCTGGCGGCGCCCTTCGACGCGTAGGTGACTTTGCCGAAGCTCTCCGCGACGTTGCCCGCTGCCGTGGCGCTGCGCGAGGCGTAGCTCTCGGCGTAGAGCCCCCGCACGGTGAGGCCATACGCGCCCGTGGCGATGGTCTGCGCGCCAGAGACCTTGATCACGGCCGCGCCGGCGACGCCCACCGACTCTGACAGACCCCCGGTGGTGTTCACCGAGCCGCCGACGAGGAGCGTCGATATCCCCTTGGTGAAGACGCTCTGGTGCTCGATGCCGATCTCCTGCTTCGCTCCGCCCACCACCCGGACGAACGTCGGCGTCCTCGTGATGTAGTCGCCACCCGCGCGGATGACCCGGGCGGCGCCTACCACGACCGTCTCGGAGGCCGCGTGGAGCCCGAAGTTCGAGTCGACGGTTACCTTGCGGAGGCCGCCGACCTTCATCGACTGCTCGCCGTCGACCTTCTCGACGACCCGCTCCTTGACGACGACCTTCCGCTCGCCGGCGATGGTGTGCGTGTAGTTCGCGGCGATCTCGACGACCTTGTCGTTCTCGGTCTGCTCCTTGTAGTCGCCCGAGGCCTGGATCGCGAAGCCCTCCTGCCCGGCGGCGTCGCTGATCCGGAGGCCATTGCCGCTCGATCCGCCCGGCGTGGTCGCCGTGCCGAAGTGGGTCTCGACCTGCTTCGCGGGTAGCGAGGCGGGCGGCGCCTGGACGGCGTTGTACATCCGGCCAAGGATCACCGGGATCTCTCCGCCCTGATCGCCGAACCCGACGAGCTGCTCCCAGCCGACTCGGGGGTTGAAAATCGCCCCCGAGAGCTGGGGCTGAGCGACGCGGGCGAACCCGGAGCTCCGGGCGTCGGGGCTGCCGTGGCGATCCCAGCGGAGCAGGAGCCGGGTGCGGCCGTGCTCGTCGAGGGCGATCTCCTCGCCCGGCGAGCCGGTGACCACCGCGGTGCCGGCGCCGCCGCGGGGGGCGGCCGAGGCGCGTGCCGGCCGGAAGCCGCTGCGCGCGGGGACGGCCCGGAAGCGCGCGAGGTAGAGGAGCTCCGCCGGACCGCCCTGTGCCTTCGCCTCATGCACGACCGAAAGCAGGAGCCAGCGCGCCTCCCCGAGCTCCGCGGGCGCGCTCGTCACCTCGAAGACGCCGCCGGCACGGAGCTCCGGCTCGGTGGCCTCGCCCTCGAGGACGGTCGCCTCGGCGTTCCGCTCGGCGCGGCGGATCGCGGCGAGCTCGCTTCCGGCGCCCGGATCGCGGAAGCCGCCCGGGTACTCGTACCACTCGAGCGCGCCGTCACCCGAGGCGCCGCTCAGATCGAGCATCGGCCGAGTGAAATCGTAGTCCTTGAGCGCGATCTTCTCGACCGTCACCCGCCTCCGGAGCCGCGTGGCATGCACGGCCCGCCCGAGCAGGAGGCCCGCCTCGTCGCGCCACGGGATCGCGACGCCCGTGTCGAGGAAGGTCTCGGGCGCGTCGGCGACGTGGAGGAGCGTGGGATCCTCGTCGTCGGGGAGCCAGCTCATCCCCTCGTCGGCGAGGAGGCGGGCGCAGAAGGCGAGATCGCTCTCGAACACTTGGGCGCAGTGGGGTCGCTTCGCCGCCGCGCGGCGGGCGCGAAGATCGAGGCGGACACCATGCTCGCCGAGGACCCGCGCCGCGATCTCGGTGGCGCTCTCGTCCACGAAGACCCGGTAGTCGCGCGTGTCGTCGAGTCGCGCCACGGGCGAGGCAAGGGTCACGCGCGCGTTACCGGCGCGCTCCTCGACGGCCTCGACGGCGAGCTCGAAGCGCCGCGCGACGTCGTGGAAGTGAAGGGAGAGGGTAGCGGCCCGGCCGATCAGATCGAGCGACGTGAGCTCGGAGGGCGCGCCGCCGACGAAGGCGATGCAGTGCGCATGGGCCACCGTCGGGGCGCCCACGCGCTCCTCGACCTCGCACGAATGAACGCGCACCTCGGCGCTCACGCCGGGGATTTCAAGGACAATGCTCCGGTCGCTCAACCGCCCACCTTCCCTCCGCTGGATCTCGTGGTCGTGCCGCCGCTCACCTCGGTCATGCTCCCGGCCGTCTTGAGCTTGCCGCCACCCAGCTTCAGCGTGCCCGCCTCGATGCTCCCGGTGACGTCGATGGTCACGACGGGCGCGCTGATCGAGACCTTCCCGCCAGCGTGGATCGCCACGGTCCCGGCCGTGATCGAGCCGCTCGACGCCTTGATACCGGCATTGCCCGCGGCTCGCTCGTTCACCGCGCCCACCTTGCTCCGCTTACCGCCGAGGACCGACTCGGTATATCCGCCACAGGTGATCGTCCGCGAGCCACGACAAACATAGGTGCGCGCCGCCGCCACCGACTCGGTGACGCCAAGGCCGCCCGTGAGCGACGTGGTCCCGAGCACCACGCGGGTGCAAGCGCCGGTCGTGTGGGTGTTCGACTGGTTGCAGAGCAACGTATATTGAGCGCCGATCACCTCGACGCACGCGCTGTCGGCCAGCACGGCTCGGTTGCCGGTCACATTGACCAGCTCCGCCCCGGCGATGAGCTCCCGGTTTGACCCCTCGACGGAGAGGAGCATCTCTTGCCCCACATCGACCGTCTGCATCGCCGCGATTCCGGCGACGTGGCTGCCGAGCACCGCGCTCGTGAGCGATAATCCGACGAGGTGCTCTTCGTCGCCGTCGACCTGGGTCGTCGCCGAGTCGCCGACCTTGACCGAGAAGTCCCTCGAGGCGTGGATGAAGAACTCCTGTCGTCCTGCATCGTCGACCATCTTGATCTCCTGGGTCATCCCGCTCTTCGGCGTGGTCCAGGACTGGAACGAGGTCGTCGCCGCCGCCACGGGGAGCGGGTACGGCGCGACGGCGGTCGCGTTATAGACGCGGCCGAGGACGAACGGTCGATCGGGCGAGCCGTCGAGGTATCCGACCGTGACCTCCCAGCCGACGCGGGGAAGGAACATCGAAGCGCCGAGCGGAAGCTGGAGGCAGCGGGTCCAGTGCGAGGAACGATCGTCCTGGATGCCGGCGCGATCCCAGAGAAAGCGCACCTTGACCCGGCCGAGATCATCGACATGGATCTCCTCGCCGGGGGGGCCGGTGATCACCGCGCTGTCGAGGTGCTCCACCGCAGGCGCCCGGCGGAGCGCGGGCCGATAGGGCGGGTGATCGCCGCTGTCCGATGACTTTGTGGGCCTGAGCGTGAGCCGGTTGCCGTAAGGCACTGCCCGGCCGCCGTCCGGGAGCGGCCGGGCGAAGCGATGCGAGAGCTCCGTGATGAGCATTCGCTGCTCGAAGAGCCCCGCCTCCGCGCCCGCGATCTCGACGATGCGCCCCGGCTTGAGGCGCGCGCAGTCGCTCTCCCCGGTCACGGTGACCCTGTCCCGCTGAAGCTGCTCGAGGCGCCGCTCCGCCCGCGCCTTCGCGGCCTCGAGCGTGGTGACGCCGGCCGGGTACTCGATCCAGCCGAGCTCCCCCTCGCCGGCGTGGCCGTCGACGTAGACGCCCGGGTGCCGCACGTCGAAGTCCCGCACGGTGACCTGATCGGGCACGACCCGCTCCTCCCACTCGAGCGAGAAGAGCGCGCGCGAGCTAAGCTCTGTTCCGGTGGGCCCGGCGTAGGGGAGGGTCGCGCCGCCCTCGATTCCGTCATGTGACTCCGTGCCATCGCCGAAGATGATGAGGTGCTCGCCCTCGGCCGTGGTCTCGAACCAGTACGAGATCCCCTCGTCGGCGAGGAGGCGCTCGATGAACGCCCACTCCGTCTCGGCGTACTGGACGCACTGGGGCCGCAGCGGGCAGGCGCCCGCGAGCCGGCGCTCGATGGCCGCCGCGGGGATGCCAGCGCCCATCAGCACCTCGGTGACGATCTGCTCGGTGGTCTTCTCGAGGAAGACGCAGTGACCGCCGCGCCTGGTGAGGAGCCACGGAGGATCCGAGAGGCGGAGCGCGCAAACGCGATCCCGGCCGTGGCGGAGATCGAAGCTCGCCTCGATGACGAGCAAGCGGACGAGCCGCGCCGTCCCCTCGGCCGGATCGACGATCGCGAGCGTGGCCGGCGCGCGGAGCAACGCAGCGAGATCCACCTCTGCGGGGATGGTGACGACGACTTCCCAGGACGAGAGCGCGTCCATCGCCTCCCGCCCGAGGAGCTCCAGCACGATGCAGTCTCCGAGCGGCTCGCAGGCGAGCCGGACGTCGATGTCGTTCACGACGCGCGGCTCCGGCGCGCCCGGGCTGCGTGAGGGATGCGGCCGTCGTCTTCCTGGGATCGGCGCGTGTGCGCGAGCATCGTGAACCCCTTCCCGGTCTGCCTGGCCCGGGTGGCCAGTGTATGCGGTAACGCGAACCTGCGCAGCATCCGCAGCTGGGTCCGCTCCCCCTCCGCCCGCCAGCCGCTGCCGCGCGCCGGCATCCTCCGGCGCGCGGCAGGCACGCGGACGACAGCCGACGCCATGCGCTTCCACCGGGACCTGCTCGCGCTCGCCGGTCAGCTCCGCGTCGCGCTGCGGCTCTGCGCCGTGCGCAAACCTCAGCACAACGACAAGGTCGAGCAAGCGATTCGCTTCCTGCGCGACCGCTTCTTCGCCGCACGCACGATCCGCGTTCTCGATCGTGGCAACGCCGAGCAACTCGCCTTCCTCGACGAGATCGCCGACGTGCGCCCGCACCGGCGATGACCTGCGCGGCGCGTCGACCAGGTGCTCGCGGAGGAGAGGACGCGGCAGCTCGCGCTGCCCGGCCCGCTGCCCGAGACGGATCTCGTCGAGCCCGTGCCCGTCGACAAGACCGCCTTCCTGCACTTCGACGCAAACCGCTATTCGGCGCCGTCGCTCCACCACGGCAAGACAGTGATGCTCGTCGCCAACGACACGACCGTGCGGCTGTCGGACGGCGGCACGGAGGTCGCGCGGCACGTGTGCGCCGCCTGGGGACGCTCTCGTCAGCTTGAGCCAGGCTCGAACCCGCCGCTTAGCCTCACGGCCTGCCCGCAACGCTGGTATGCTCGTAATATGACCTCCTACCGCCGCGCCCGCTCCGCCGCCGAGATCCTCCGCTCCGTCCCGCCGCGCGACCGCGCCCGGATGCTCCGGTTTGGCCTCGACCTGAACGACCCTGAGCACGCGGCGCTCTTCGTCTCCGGTGTCCGCGCCGCGGACGAGGCGATCGCGGCGGAGGAGCGCTGGGAGCGGGAGAACGCGCTCCGTTGAGGTGGAATCCCGCACGAAGAGATCGTCGACCAGG
Organism: Sorangium sp. So ce406; assembly: GCF_051474675.1. Lineage (NCBI taxonomy): Bacteria > Pseudomonadati > Myxococcota > Polyangiales > Polyangiaceae > Sorangium > Sorangium sp. So ce406. The sequence continues at coordinate 8,781,961 of NZ_CP150340.1, forward strand.
TAAGAGCGCGCCGGCCTCGATGACCTGGCCCTTCCGCCGCTGCGCTCGAAGCGCGGCATCGAGCCATGCTACGATGCCGGCGTGCCCGGGCGCAGGACCGCTGAGATCACCTCTGTAAACGTCGCTGCGCTTGCCAGCGCCGCCCGACGCGGCGAGGTCGACACCGACGTCGAGCTCGGCATCGTCGGCGCGTGCCTCGTGCTGGCCGGGACGATCACCGTGCAGCTCGAGACGACCCGCGTGGCCTCCGGCGGCCTCCGGCTCTGGGCCCGTTGCCCCGGGTGCTCCGCGCGGGCGGCCGTGCTCTACCTCGCTGCGCCGGGCCTGCGCTGCCGCCGCTGCGCCGGGCTCGTCTACCCTGAGACACGGCAGCGCCCCGAGGAGCGTGTCCTCGAGCAGGCGCTCGCACGGCGCACGAAGGCGCGGGCCGCGCTCGGCGCTGGGCCGGACCCGCGGGAGCCGATCCCGCGACGACCGCCGGGCGTGCGCTTCTCGAACTGGGTACGTCGCCTCGACGAGCTCCACGAAGCCCAGGCCGCGGTGCAAGCCGCGCTCGCCACGCTCGTCGGCCAGCTCGGTGCCCGCTCCGGAGCGCTCGCTCAGGAGGCCGGCTCCCCTTCCCCGGCGCCGCCGGTCGCGCCCACGCCTGAGGCGCCTTCGAGCGAGGGCCAGCAAGCTCGCAGAACCACACCCTGAGGGACCTCCGACGCCCTCGAGCGGTGGCGGTGCTCCACCTCGGGGCGGCCCGCCCGGAGCGCCCAGCACCGGGAGCTGGGAGACCGGCGCTGTCGTGGCTGCCCCCCGGTCCGCCACGCGCACGCCCATGCGACGCCGCTGGTAGCGCCTCCTCGATCCAGGAACCGCTTGGTCGCCGCGGGCAGAGAGCGACGCGATCCGCGACATCGAATCAGGAGCTCACACGTATTTCGTGTGCTGACGCCGTCGCAGCCACGACTGGCAAGAGCCGTGGGATTGTCGTTGCCGGTGGAGCAAGCACCTGGAGAGGGCTGCCGGTTGTTCAGACGATGAATGCCTCATCGAGAGGCTACTTCGGCCCACGAGTAAACCAGCCGGATACGCGAACAAGGTCGCATTGTTCAAGGAGGCAGCGCCGCATCTGCCTTGACAGTCGATTCTGTGTACCGGCGTATTCCGGCTGTCCGCCAACCACCCGCCCAGCGACCCGACCTCCTGGTGCCCGGCCGAGTGGGCCGACCTCGGGCCGTGTGACTGATCGCGACCCCGCTCCCCACGACCCGCGCTGGAAGCAACCCTGCTCACGGCGTAGGATGCGCAGGGCGCATGCGCACCCTCCTCATTGGGCTCCTGATCCTCGCCCTGGCGACCGCGCTCGCCATCCTCCACCACCGGCGAAAGCGACGCTCACGCGCGCTTCCGCGCGGCGCTCGCCTGGATACCACGGTGGTCATGCATACGGCCGGCGCCGACGCCATGCGGCGCGGGCAGCGCGTCGTGCTGCCGGAGCACGTCGTGCTCGCTGCCCTCTGCGATCGCCGGGTGGAAGCGCTGGTCGAGTCAGCCGGCGCGAACGCCGCGTCCCTGCGGCACGAGCTGGATCAACACCTCCCGGCGCCGAGCGAGACGCCCGCAGACAGCGCCGGGATCGCGCTCTCGCCAGCGGCGGCTGCGATCGTGGAGCGCGCCAGAGCGAGGGCGGCGGGGTGGCGGGCCCCGTCGCCGATCGATCTGGTGGTCGCGGCACAGTCGGCGGGGGAGGGCTGCTTCGCCGCCGTGTTGCTCACGAGGGCGTGTCACGACCTTGACCGGGCGAGCCGCGAGCCGCCCCGCTCCCCGGAGCACGGCGGCCCCGCAGGAGAGAGGGTCGAGGTCGTGTTCTGGAACGACGACACGACCACGATGGAAGCCGTGCAGCGCTTGCTCGTCGACTGCTTCGGAAAGGACGAGGTGGAGGCGACGCATTCCATGCTGACCGTACACTTCGCGGGCTCCGCCGCCGCGGGCGCGTATTCGCCGGACGCCGCCGCCGCGCTCGTGGCGCGCGCCACGGAGGTTGCGCGCGAGCGCGGCATGCCGATACGCATCACGCTCGGTCCGGCGGCAGAGGACATGGGCTTCACGTGGGCGACCGAGCCCGCCGGGGCGGCGGAGGAGCGCCGCGGCGAGACGCGCGCGCCATAGAGGATGGCCGGCACCGCCGCCGGCTCATGATCTCACCGTCCCCTTCGCTCGCGCTCAGGGGCAGGGTCGAGCACTTCAGCCGCAGCCTCGCCCTGGGACGGCGTCATCGCTCCGAGCAGCCGCCCGATGGCCTCGTGCGCCACCCGCGTCTTCTCTGCATCGCCCGCCACACTGGCCGCCCAGAGCCGGCAAGCGGCGCTGCGGAAGAGCGATCCGGTGGGCCTGCGGCGCATGGCGGCTCTCCTCTACCGCGATTCGCGGCCGCGCTCACGCCTGCGGCAGCCCGCCAGCGCACGGGCCCGGCACGAGGCCGGCCTCACCGAGCACCGCCGCTGCGCCGCCCCCCCTTGCTCGGCGTCGTCCGTCGCGCGCTCCGAGCAACAGCCGATGCGCATGGAGCTGCGACGAAGCCGCGGGGAGTTCTCGCGGCGGAAGACCCGCCATTCCGTCGAGGATTCCGTTATTGCACTGCAAAAACGGCAGCCGAGGACGGTTCTCATGCACGGCCGCCGGGTATCGACGAGCGGCACCTTGGTATACTTCTCGTTCACGACGTCACCCCGCAACGCTGGTATGCTCGTAATATGACCTCCTACCGCCGCGCCCGCTCCGCCGCCGAGATCCTCCGCTCCGTCCCGCCGCGCGACCGCGCCCGGATGCTCCGGTTTGGCCTCGACCTGAACGACCCTGAGCACGCGGCGCTCTTCGTCTCCGGTGTCCGCGCCGCGGACGAGGCGATCGCGGCGCAGGAGCGCTGGGAGCGAGAGAACGCGCTCCGTTGAGGTGGAATCCCGCGCGAAGAGATCGTCGCCCAGGTAAGAGCGCGCCGACCTCGATGACCTGGACCTTTCGCTGCTGCGCTCGAAGCTCGGCATCGAACCATGCTACGATACCGGCGTGCCCAGGCGCAGGACCGCTGAGATCACCTCTGTAAACGTCGCTGCGCTTGCCAGCGCCGCCCGACGCGGCGAGGTCGATACCGATGTCGAGCTCGGCATCGTCGGCGCGTGCCTCGTGCTGGCCGGGACGATCGCCATACAGCTCGAGACGACCCGCGTGGCTTCCGGCGGCCTCCGGCTCTGGGCCCGTTGTCCCGGATGCTCCGCGCGGGCGGCCGTGCTCTACCTCGCTGCGCCGGGCCTGCGCTGCCGACGCTGCGCCGGGCTCGTCTACCCTGAGACACGGCAGCGCCCCGAGGAGCGTGTCCTCGAGCAGGCGCTCGCACGGCGCACGAAGGCGCGGGCCGCGGTCGGCGCTGGGCCCGACCCGCGGGAGCCGATCCCGCGACGACCGCCGGGCGTGCGCTTCTCGAACTGGGTACGTCGCCTCGACGAGTTCCACGAAGCCCAGGCCGCGGTGCAAGCCGCGCTCGCCGCGCTCGTCGGCCGGCTTGGTCCTCGCTCCGGAGCGGTCGCTCAGGAGGCCGGCTCCCCTTCCCGGGCGCCAGCTGCGCCCATGCCCGAGACGCCTTCGAGGGAGGGCCAGCAAGCTCGCGGAACCACACCCTGAGGGACCTCCAGCGCCGTCGAGCGTGGCGGCGCTCCACCTCGGGGCGGCTCCGCGCGGAGCGCCCAGCACCGAGAGTTGGGATTCGATCCCTCGACATGACCTGCGCGCCGCACGGCGGAAAGCCAGCGACGGGTCCGAGCGGCGATTCTCGACCGCTCCAGTCGTGATCCGTTCCGCCGATCGGGTCGTTGTCCATGAGGCCCGTCTCTGACAATCCTCGTCGCTCGCTGTCCCGGGAGGAGCGCCAGACGTTCCCGGAAGGCGCAGAGCGCGAGGGTCTCCGTGGAAGGACGCCTGAGAAGCAGGCACGGCAGATGATACGGCGATCTCTGCTGTGGAGATCCTACGCACGAAGAGGGGCGGCGCGCGGCGCCTCCCGACGCGCGAAGAGCAGGCGGTGCTGCTGTGCATCGGAGCTTGCCTTGCCGCCATCCTCCTCGCCTCGGTCCTCCTGACAGGGTGTCCCCCCGGCGTCGCTGTCGTGTCGCTCGAGTTCGACGACACGCTGGCGAATCAGTTCTCCGCGCGATCCATCCTCGCCGAGCACCGGATGCATGCCACGTTCTTCGTGAACAGCGGTCGACTCGACCGCCCCGGCTACCTGACGGTCGCGCAGCTCCGCGCGCTCGCGTCCGACGGCCACGAGATCGGCGGCCACACCATCGATCACGCGCAGCTGCCCGGGCTCCCTGCCGGAGAGCTGCGCCACCAGATCTGCGATGATCGTCGCGCTCTCCTCGCGCTGGGTTTCGACGTGAGCGACTTCGCGTACCCCAATGGCGCTCACGACAGGGCCAGCGCCGAACAGGCGCGCGCCTGCGGCTACGAAAGCGCAAGAAAGGTTGGAGGAATCGGCTTCGCCCCATGCATCTTCTGCACGGGGGCGGAGACCATCCCCCCGCGCGACCCGATGGCCACCCGCACCCCCGGCTCCCTCCGCCGCGTTCACCGCCTTCCCAGAATCCAGGCTCTCGTCCGCGGCGCGCAGCAGGTCGACGGCTGGATTCAGCTCACCTTTCACCATATCTGTGACGCCTGCGACGACTACAGCATGTCCGAAGAGGACTTTTCCACGCTCCTCGGCTGGCTCGCGGAAGAGCGCGAGGCCGGCCGCGTCGCCGTCCTGACGGTCGCGCAGGCGATCCGCGGCGCGACGCCTCGGCCCCGCAGGCTGGCTGCGGAGTGAACGCGGCCGCTCCCGATCGACGCGATGACCATCACGCGACATCGTGACCCGATGACACCGAGGCGCGAGACCAGAAGCCGAGTGAGCGGGTCGCGCTCTCAGCAGATGCGCGGCAGTTGCTCGCCCGAGAGCAGATCGAGCGTGCGCCGCGTCCCGAGCCGGGTCCTCAGGACGACGCTCCCCCGCCCCTCCCCCACAATCCGACCGATGCGCGCGGCCCCGCGGCCGAGCGGGTGGTCGCGCAGGCTCGCCAGGGCGCGCTCGGCCTCGGCTTCCGGCACGAACGCGACGAGCCGGCCCTCGCACGCCACGTAGAGCGGGTCGAGCCCGAGCAGCTCGCACGCCCCTGACACCGCAGGTTCCACCGGGATCTGCGCCTCCTCCACCTCGACGTGGACGCCCGCGTCGAGCGCGATCTCGTTGAGCACGGCCGCGAGCCCGCCGCGGGTCGGATCCCGCAGGCAGTGGACGTCGACCCCCGAATCGAGCAGCGCCGCCGCGAGCTCGGCGACAGGCGCGCAGTCGCTCTCCACGGGCTCCTCGAACGCCAGCGCCTCACGCACGGACAGCACCGCGATCCCGTGCCGCCCCACGTCGCCGCTCACGAGGACGGCATCCCCCGACCGGACCCGGCGCGGCGCGATGACGACGCCCTCGGGCACCACGCCGATACCAGCGGTGTTGATGAACAGCCCATCTCCCTTGCCCCGGTCGACCACCTTGGTGTCGCCCGTCACGAGCTCGACCCCGCATACGTCCGCAGCGGCGCGCATCGAGAGCGCGATCTGCTGGAGCTCGCCGATGGGCAACCCCTCCTCCACGATGAAGCCGGCGCTCAGGTAAGCGGGCCGGGCGCCCGTCATCGCCAGGTCGTTCACCGTGCCATAGACGGACAGCGTGCCGATATCGCCTCCGGGAAAGAAGCGCGGATGCACGACGTAGCTGTCGGTGGTGAACGCGAGCGACGCGCCGCCGAGCCGCACCACGGCGCCGTCGTGACGGGCCAGCAGAGGACCGCTGTCGAACACGGGCAGAAAGACGCGCTCGATGAGCTCGCGCATGAGCCGCCCGCCGCCCCCATGAGCGAGCTGGATCGTCGTTTCGCGCGACGGCACGGGACAGCTCATCTCGAATCGCACGGCGGGTCCGCCCTCCGATAACGGTAGTAGGCCGCGCACGCGCCCTCCGCGGAGACCATCGTGGCGCCCAGCGGGGTCTCCGGCGTGCAGCGCGCGCCGAACGCGGGGCAGTCCGGCGGCTTGATGATCCCCTGGAGCACGAGGCCGCTCTTGCAGGGGATCGCCGCTCGCGGCTCCGGGTCGCCTGACGGCGCCCTGCGCCCCGAACCCTGGTCCGACGCTCGGGGCTCCACATCGCCTGACGGCGCCCACCGCCGCTCCGCGTCGTGGTCCGCGTACGGCGCCCGGAGCCCGAGGCCGCTCCGGGCGATGGGACCGATGCCCCGCCAGGTCCGGGGAACGACCTCGAAGACCTCCCGGATCATGCGCTGCGCGGCCTCGTTGCCGGCCTCGCGCACCGAGCGGGCGTACTGGTTCTCCACCTCGGCGCGGCCCTCCTCGAGCTGCCGGACGCACAGGAGAATGCCCTGGAGGATGTCGATCGGCTCGAAGCCCGTGACCACGATGGGGACGCGGTGCACGGCGGCGAGCGGGCGGTAGGCATCGACGCCCATCACCGTGCAGACGTGGCCCGCCGCGAGGAACCCGTCGACGCGCCGATCCGGCGCCCGGAGGATCACCTCCATCGCGGGCGGCACGAGCACGTGCGACACGAGGAGCGAGAAGTTCCGGACGCCGCGCCGCCGCGCCTCGAACACCGCCATCGCGTTCGCGGGCGCCGTGGTCTCGAAGCCGACCGCGAAGAACACGACCTCACGGTCCGGCAGGCGCTCGGCGAGCGCGAGCGCGTCGAGCGGCGAGTAGACGACGCGCACGTCGCCGCCCCTCGACTTCACCGCGAACAGGTCGTCGCTCGACCCGGGGACGCGCAGCATGTCGCCGAACGAGCAGAACGTGACCTCGCGACGCGAGGCGATCTCGAGCGCGCGATCGATGAGCTCGATCGGCGTGACGCACACCGGGCAGCCGGGGCCGTGCAGGAGCGAGATCTCCGGGGGCAAGAGCTCGTCCAGGCCGAAGCGGACGATGGCGTGCGTCTGGCCGCCGCAGACCTCCATGATCGACCAGGGGCGAGAGACCGCCCGCCGGATCGCCTCCACGTACGGCCCGACGCGCCGCGCGTCGCGGTACTCGTCGATGAACCTCATCGCGGATCCTCCCCCTCGCGGGCCGCGCCGAGCTCATCGAGGTAGGTGAGCGTCCGCCGCGCCGACGCCTCGTCGATGCGGCTGATGGCGAAGCCCGCGTGCACGATCACGTAATCGCCGGCCTCGGCCTCCGGCACGTAGGCAAGGCAGATCTCCTTGACGATGCCGCCGAAGGCGACGCGGCCGAGCCGGAGGTCGCCGCCTGCAACGCCGAGGACCTTGCCGGGGACGCCGAGGCACATGGTCATCCCTCCAGCGCGCCCGCGCCGCGCCGCGCCGCCACGAAGACCTGGCCGAGCGACAGGCCGCCGTCGCCCGGCGGGTACAGCCTCGGCGTGTAGACCTCGACGCCGCGCGCGGCGAGGCGCTCGCGGATCGACGCGGCGAGGAGCGCGTTCTGGAAGCACCCGCCCGCGAGCACGACGCGCCCGAGGCCGCTCGCGGCGGCGAGCGCCTCGGCGACGTCCACGAGCGCCCCGTGGAAGCGGGCCGCCATGACGCCAGGCGGCGCGCCGTCGCGCCGGTCGCCCAGCACCGCGTCGATCAGCGGGCCGGCGTCGATCACCGCCGGCTCCCCCGGCGCGCCGGCGCGCACAGGCAGCGGGTAGCCCGCCTGCGCGCCGGCCGCCTCGGCCAGCGACTCCAGCTCCATCGCGGCCTGCCCCTCGTAGCTCGCCGTCCCGCGCAGGCCCGCGAGCGCCGCCACCGCGTCGAACAGGCGCCCCACGCTGGTCGTGCGCGGCGAGCCCGTCCCGCGCGCGAGCATGCAGAGCAGCGGGCCGAGCTCGGCCTCGCGGAACCAGGCGCGCGCGGGGCCCCGGGCGCCCTCGCCGCGGAGCTCCCAGAGCAGCCCGAGCGCGGCGCGGCGCGGCTCCCTCATGGCGCGCTCCCCGCCCGGCAGCGGGAACGGGCGGAGGTGCGCCGCGCGGCGGAACGACGCCCGGTCCACGACCAGCGCCTCGCCGCCCCAGAGGGCGCCGTCGAGCCCGTAGCCGGCGCCGTCCCACGCGAGGCCGAGGACCGGTCCGTCGAGGCCGTGCTCGGCCATGCAGGCGGCGAGGTGCGCGTGGTGGTGCTGCACCCGGACGAGCGGCGCGCCGAAGGCCGCCGCGAGCCGCTCGGCGATGCGGCTCCCCGCGTAGTCGGGGTGGAGGTCGCAGGCGACGCGCTCCGGCCGCACCCGGAACAGGCGCGCGAGGTCGAGGGCCGTGCGCTCGACGAGCGCGGCGCCCTCGGCGGTGTGCGCGTCGCCGAGGTGCTGGCTGACGACCACCTGGCCGTCGAAGAAGAGCGCCGTCGTGCTCTTCAGGTGGCCGCCGAGGGCGAGGATCGGCGGGGCGGCGACCCGCAGCGGGAGCGGCAGCGGGGTGAACCCACGCGCGCGGCGGAGGAGCTCGACGCCGGCCGGCCCGACGCGCGCCACGGAGTCGTCGAGGGGGCGCTCGATCGGCCGGTCGTGCACCAGGAACAGGTCGGCGACGCCGCCCAGGCGCCCGAGCGCGTCCGAGGTGTCGGTGCAGATCGGCTCGTCCGAGAGGTTGCCGCTCGTGCAGACCACCGGGCGCCCGACGCGCTGGAGCACCAGCCGGTGGAGCGGCGTGTAGGGAAGCAGCGCACCCAGGCGCGCCATGCCCGGCGCGACAGCGTCGGCGATGGCGATCCGCGCGGCGGCGGGCGCGAGCCGCCGCAGCAGCACGATCGGCGCCTCGGGGCCGCGCAGCGCGTCCGCCTCCGCGGGAGACACGTGGCAGGCGCCGCGCACGGCGTCGAGCGAGCCGAACATCACCGCGAACGGCTTGGCGTCGCGGCGCTTCCGCCGGCGCAGGAGCGCGACAGCGTCCGGCGACGTCGCGTCGACCAGCAGGTGGAACCCGCCGAGCCCCTTCACGGCGACCACCCTCCCCGCCAGCACGGCGGCCGCGGCCTCGCGGAGCGCGTCGTCGGGCGACCCGGCGCCCCGGACGTCGGGCCGTGGCCCGGGGCGCAGGGCGCCGTCGGGCGACCCGGAGCCCTGGAGGCTAGGCTCCCTCGGATCTCCGGCTGCGGCCACGAGCTGGACGCGCGGGCCGCACGCAGGGCAGGCGATCGGCTCCGCGTGGAAGCGCCGGTCCGAGGGGTCCTCGTACTCCGCGGCGCACGCAGGGCACATCGCGAAGCGCTCCATCGTGGTCCTGGCCCGGTCGTACGGGAGCCCCGAGAGGATCGTGTAGCGGGGTCCGCACTGCGCGCAGCTCGTGAAGGGGTAGCGGCGGCGGCGGCCGGTCTCGCTGTCCACCTCGCGGGCGCACGCCTCGCAGACGGCGAGATCCGCGGGCACCGACGGGCGCGCCCCGCTCGCCGCCTCGCTGCCGAGGATCTGGAACGGACCGGCTTCCTCCTCGGCCCGCCGCTCGATCTCGATGCGCTCGACGCGCGCGGGTGCGCTGGGCTCGTGGATCAGGCCCGCGACGAAGTCATGAAGGCTCCGCTCCGGCCCCTGCACCTCGATCTCGACCCCGCCGGGGTGGTTTCGCACCCAGCCGCCCAGGCCGAGCGCGGACGCGCGCCGGTACACGAGGGGCCGGAAGCCCACCCCCTGCACGATGCCCTGCACGCGGACCGCGAGGCGCGGCATGGCTACTCGACCTCCAGGGCGTCCAGGCCGAGCCCCAGGCGCCCGAGGAGCGTCGCCTGGTCGCCGCCGCAGCGCGGGCAGAGCAGCACGTGATGGTCGGGCGCGTACGTGCCGCCGCAGGCGAGGCAGCGCGCCTCGACGTGGAGGAGCCGCAGCTCGAGGCGCGCCCCCTCGGCCGGCGTGCCGCGCGCGTGCGCCGCGAAGTGGAGCGAGAGGCTCTCCGGCGAGAGCGCCTCGGCCTCGGCCACCCAGCCGCGCACCGCGAGGACCCGCGCTGCTCCTTCGGCCGTGGCGCGGTCCAGCGCGGCGGACAGGAGCTGCCTTGCGATGGACGACTCGTGCATGGGCTCACCCTCCGAGGAACGAGAGGACGCGGGCGACAGCCCGGGGGACCGCCGCGGCCACCTCGGGCGACAGTCCGAGCTCGCCTGACGCTCGGGGAGGCCTGCCGATGCTCACGCCGACGATGCGGATGTCGGGCGAGAGGCGGTCCGGCGCCGCGAGGCGCGCGAGCTCGATCGCCTGGCCGACGCCGAGACCGTGCGTCGAGACCGGGACAGGGGCGCCGGCGGCGAGATCCGAGGGCGAGAGGTCGAGCACCTCGCCGGGCGGCGACGCGAGCACGGCGTCGACGATCACGACCTTCGCGGGCGTCTGGAGGAGCGAGACGAGCGCGCTCGCGTCCCTCGCCTCGACGAGCTCCGCGTCGCCCGGTGGGGCCCGGCGGCGCAGCGCCTCGAGCACGGCGAGCCCGGCGGCGTCGTCCCCGGCGGCCCGTTGCCCGAGGCCGATGATCCGCGCGGTCATCGCGGCGCCTCCTCGACGCGCAGGGTGAGGAAGTGCGTCGCGCAGGAGATGCAGGGGTCGTGGTTGCGCACGGCCTGCTCGGCGCGCGCGGTGGCCTCGCGGCGCGGCAGCGACGCGAGCGACGGCGACAGCGCGCAGAGGTCCTCCTCGATCGAGAGCTGGTTCTGCGACGTGGGCGGGACGATCTTCGCGTCCAGGATCGTGCCCTCGGCGTCGAGCGCGTAGCGGTGGTACAGGAAGCCGCGCGGCGCCTCGGAGCCGCCGTAGCCGGTGCCCGCTCGGAGCGCCGGGGGCGCGACGAACGCAGCCGGCGGGGGCGCGTACGCCTCGATGATCCGGATCGACGCCTCGAACGCCTGCAGGATCTCCACGAGGCGCACGAGCAGGCTCCGGAACGGGTTGCGGCACGGGACGGCGAGGCCGGCGGCGCGCGCCGCGTCCTGGACCTCGGGGAGCAGGCGATCGAAGCTCAGGTTGAAGCGCGCAAGCGGGCCGCACAGGTAGCTGCCCTTGCCTTCCGACGTCTGGGGCTCCGGGTCGCCTGACGGCGCCCTGCGCCCCAGGCCCCGGATCCGCGACCTCAGCGCGGTCGACCAGGGGACCTGCTCCTCGACGAAATGCGCGTCGTACGCGCGCACCTCGATGTCGAGGCCGCCCGAGGAGACGAGGCGCCCCTCGGCGATCGCGTACGTGTCCTCGCTGCGGAGCGCGACGAACTCGTAGGGCCGCTCGAGCTCCGGGCACGGCAGCGTCGCCATCCAGGAGAGGCACGCGCGCGCGTGCTCGCGCCCGGCGCAGAGCTCGGGGAGCAGGCGCTCGAGCTCCGCGCGGGACGGCGCGCTGTAGAAGCCGCCGACGCGGGCGTTGACGGGGTGGATCTCCCGGCCCCCGAGGAGCGCGACGATGGCGTTGCCCGCCTTCTTGATGGCGAGGCCCTTCGCGACCCAGTCGCGGTGGTCGCGCGCCATGGCGACAGCGTCCGGGTAGCCGAGGAAATCGGGCGCGTGCAGCAGGAAGACGTGCAGGGCGTGGCTCTCGATCCACTCGCCGCAGTAGAAGAGGCGCCGGAGCGCGCGGAGCTCCGGGCCGAGCTCGATGCCGAGCGCGTCCTCCATCGCGCGGCAGGCGCTCGTGATGTACGCGACCGGGCAGATGCCGCAGATGCGCGACGTGATGTCGGGCGCCTCCGCGTAGCCCCGGCCGCGGAGGAACGCCTCGAAGAACCGCGGCGGCTCGAAGATCGACAGGCGCGCCTCCTTCGCCCGCCCGCCCTCGATCACGAGCGTCAGCGCCCCCTCGCCCTCGACGCGGGCGAGGTAGTCGACAGCGATGGTGCGCGTCCTCTCGCTAGCGCTCATGCCGCTCGCTCTCCGCGCGGAACGCCGGGGCGTTCGCGTTGAAGGTGCGGTGGAGCCGCACGAGGTCGCGCTCCGGCACGCCCGCCGCCCGGAACGCGCGCGAGAGCGACTCCATGTTCGGCGCCTCCATGGGCCCGAAGCAGCCGTAACAGCCGCGCTGGTAGGTCGGGCAGAGCGCGCCGCAGCCCGCGTGCGTCACCGGGCCGAGGCAAGGCGTCCCGGTCACCATCACGCACACGTTGCCGCGCATCTTGCACTCGACGCAGACGCTGTGGCTCGCGACGTTCGGACGGCGCCCGTGGACGAAGGCACTGATCACCTCCAGGAGCTGGCGCTTGTTCACCGGGCAGCCGCGCAGCTCGAAGTCGACGGGGACATGGTCGGCGATCGCCGTGGAGGTGGCGAGCGTCTCGATGTACGCGGGCGAGGCGTACACGACCGACATAAACTCCTTTATATTCGCGAAGTTACGCAGCGCCTGGATGCCGCCGGCCGTGGCGCACGCGCCGATGGTGACGAGCGCCTTCGACAGGCGCCGGACCTCGCGGATGCGCTCGGCGTCGGCGGGCGTGGTGATCGACCCCTCGACGAGCGACAGGTCGAACGGCCCCGCGCGCTCGAGGCTGGTGGCCTCCTTGAAGTAGGCGATGTCGATCGCGGCGGCGATCGACAGGAGCTCGTCCTCGAGGTCGAGGACGCTGAGCTGGCAGCCGTCGCACGAGGCGAACTTCCACACGGCGAGCTTCGGCTTCGCGGGGCGCGCCATGGCGCTCACAGCTCCCGGACCGCGAGCAGCGGTCCCACGCGGTCGTAGCGGAGCACGGGCCCGTCCTTGCAGACGAAGCTCGGCCCGAGCTGGCAGCGGCCGCAGATCCCCACCGCGCACTTCATGTTCCGCTCCAGCGAGGCGTGGACGCGCTCGCCGGGGACGCCGCGGCGCTCGAGCTCGCGCGCGGTGAAGCGCATCATCACCTCGGGCCCGCAGACGAACGCGACCGCGCGGCCCGGGTCGAAGTCGGCGAGGCGCAGGAGCGCCGGCACGACCCCGACGTACCCGTGCCACCCGGGCCCTGCGCGGTCCACGGTCACGAGCACCTGCAGGTCGGCGCGGCGGCCCCAGCGCTCGAGCTCCCTGCGGTAGAGCAGGTCCTCGGGCCCGCGGGCGCCGTAGAGCAGCGCGACGCGGCCGTAGGCGGCCCGGTGCCGGACGATGTGGCAGAGCGCCGGGCGCAGCGGCGCCATCCCGAGGCCGCCGGCGAGGAGCAGCACGTCGGCGCCCTGCGCCTCGCCGACGGGCCACGGGCTCCCGAACGGGCCGCGCAGCCCGAGCGCCATGCCCGCGCGGAGGCGGCCGAGCGCGCGCGTGACCGAGCCCGCCTCGCGGATCGTGTGCAGGAGCCGATCGGGCCGCGCGGGATCCCCGCTGATCGAGATCGCGACCTCGCCGACCCCGAAGGCGTAGAGCATGTTGAACTGGCCGGGCGCGAACGCGAGGCCGCCCGGGCGGCCCGGCACGTCGATCGTCGCCGTGAAGGTCGTCGCCGTCTCGCGGTGGACGCGCCGCACGCGCGCCGGCTCCGGTGCCCAGGGGTTCGGGGCGGCGGGCGCCGCCAGGCGACCCGCAGCCCCGAGCGGCGAGCCGGCGCTCCTGGGGATCGGGGCGTCCGGCGCGAGGGGCAGCGGGGGCTCCCGCGGCACGAAGGTCATGGCGCGGCCCCGTCGAGGTTGAAGACGTCGAGCCGCTGCAGCCGCACGCGCTCCAGCCGCGCGTAGAGCTGCCGCAGGAGCCGGAGGGACACGGCGTACCCGAGCGCGGGATCGGCGTCCGAGCACGCGCGCACGTGCGCCGCGTCGAGCCCGAGCGCGCGGACCTGCGTGACCGCCCGCGCGTCGAGCACCCATCGCCGCGGCGGGAAGAGCCAGTGCAGGCCCAGGATGTCCCCGCCCGACAGGCTCTCGACCTGCACCGGCTCGCGGCCGGGGCGGTGGATCTCGAGCGCCACGCGTCCCTGCGTGAGCAGGTACAGCGTGTCCGCCTCGCCTCCCTCCCGGAGCACGAACGCCCCCTCGGGAAAGCTCAGCGCACGCGCGCCCTCGGCCAGGCGCGCGAGGTGCGCGGCCGGGAGCCCCTCGAGAAACGGGTGAGACCCGAGGACGGGGACGAGCTCCTGCGCACGCATCGTCGCCTACCCCTTCCCGGCGGCGACGGCGCCATCTCCGGCGCGGATGGCCGCCGCCTCCTCGGTGATGTCGATCCCGACGGGGCACCACGTGATGCACCGGCCGCAGCCGACGCATCCGGACGTGCCGAACTGCTCGATCCACGTGGCCAGCTTGTGCGTGAGCCACTGCCGGTAGCGGGCCCGGCGCGAGGCGCGGACGCTGCCGCCGTGCAGGTACGAGTGGTCGAGGGAGAAGCAAGAATCCCAGCGCCGGAAGCGCTCGGCCGTCTCGGAGGGACCCGCATCGACGGAGGGACCCGCGAGCGCGGAGACGTCCTCGACCGTGCTGCAGAAGCACGTCGGGCACGCGAGCGTGCAGTTGGTGCATGCGAGGCAGCGCTCGGCCACATCGTCCCAGCGAGGGTGCTCGAGGTTTCGATAGAAGAGCTCCTTGATGCCGTCCGTCTCGAGCTCCCTGCCCATCCGGGTCGCCGTGCGGCGCGAGACCTCGAAGGCCGCGCGAACGTCGTCCTCGCCCGCGCGGGGCGCGCCCAAGCGAGCGAGCAAGGAGGCGCCGGCGTCGCTGCCCACCTCGACGAGGAAGCGGTGGCCACCGTCGAGGAGCTCGGTCAGCGCGAGGTCGAAGCCTCGCTCGGCGCGCGGCCCCGTCCGCATCGACACGCAGAAGCACGTCCCGCCTGCCTGCCCGCACTGCACCGCGATGACGAAGAGGCTCCTGCGGCGCGCCACGTAGTCGGGGTCTGGCGTCGCGCCGTCGACGAAGACGCGGTCCTGCACGTCGACCGCGGCGAGATCACACGCCCGCGCGCCGAGGACGGCGAGGCGCGGAGGGGCCTCGACCTCGTCGGTCCGGGAGATGGAGCCGCCGCGCCGCCTGAGCTGCACAAGGCGGAGCCGGGGCACGAACAGGAGGTGCTTGAGCGACCGCGGCCCGACCGCGTAGCCGAACAGGGCCTCGTCCGCGCGCCTGGAGAGCCTGTAGCGGCCGGCCTCCTGCTGCTCGGTCCAGCCGGCCGGGAGCTCCTCCACGCCCTGGATCTCGTCGTACACGATGGCCCCGCCGCGGAGGGTGGGACCGATGAGCCGGTACCCCTCCTCGCGCAGGCCCTGGAGGAGCGCCGGGAGCTCCTGCCGGCCGAGCACCGCGCGATCGCCAGGTTGGAAGCTGGTCCCTGCGCCGCTCATGCGGGGCCGGTGAGCACGGTCCGTGCCGCCGGCTCCGAGCCGCACACGACCACCGCGCATGCTCCAGGCCGCCTGAGCCCCGGCGCCCGCCCGCCGTCGCGAGGGGCTCTGCCTGCCGTAGCGCGCCCGCCGCCGCACAGAGCTGCTGGCCAGGGGCTGGCGCGACCGATGAAAATGATTTAAACTTTCAATATCAACAGCGGACCATGATGACCGGCGCCCCCTCCCCTCTCTCCCTCGACCCAGGCCCCTCCACGCTGAGCTCGACGGGCGAGCCCGCATGGCCCCGCGGGGCGCGCGACGTTGCAGCGGCGGGGCCGCTCGCGGAGGTGCGCACCGGGGAGCGGGTGGCCGTGGTCGAGGTCGGCCTCGACGCCGATCTCGCCGGATGGCTCGGGGCGATGGGGCTCGGCGCCGGCCAGACGCTGACGTTGATCCGTCGCGCCGCGTTCGGCGGCCCCCTCCATGTGCGCACCGGCTCCGGGGGCGAGCTCGCGATCAACGCGGCGCTCGCGCGTTCCATCCTGGTCGCGCCCCTGCTCCCGCCCAGGCGGATACCGTGACCGCCGCGGCCCCCGAGGCGCGCGCGCCCCGCCTCCCGGCGGCGGCCGAGCGGCCGCTTGTCGCGCTCCTCGGGCGGCCGAACTCGGGCAAGTCATCGCTGTTCAACCGGCTGACCGGCGGCAGCGCCCACGTCGGCAACTTCCCCGGCATCACGGTCGACATCCTCACCGCCGACGTCCGCCTCGCCGGCGGGACGGCCGTGACGATCGCGGATCTGCCCGGGCTCTACTCGATCGAGTCCGTCGTCGATCCCGCGACGGACGAGGGCGTCGCGCGCCGCTTCCTCGACCGCACCGGCGAGGGCGGGCGGCCGCGCCTCGTCGTCCAGGTGCTCGACGCGACGCAGCTCGGGCTCGGCCTGCGGCTCACGCGCGAGCTCGTGCGGCGCGGGCTCGCGCCGCTCGTCGTCGCCACCCAGCGCGACGTGCTCGAGGGCGAGGGGCGCGGGCTCGACCTCGACGCGCTGGAGCGCGCCATCGGCCTGCCCGTGCTGCTCGTGAGCGCGAGGGACCCGGCCGCGCGCGGCGTGGTGCTCGACGCGATCGCCGCGCGGCTCGACGCGACCGCCGCGCGGCTCGACGCGAGCGCCGCGCGGCTCGACGCGAGCGCCGCGGGCGCCCCGCTGCCCCCCGGCGCCGCCCCCTGGGACCCGGACGCCGTCGCGCGCGCCGCGTACATCGAGCCGCCGCACCGCGAAGCCGCCGCGGAGCGACGGCGGACGTTCACCGCGCGCGCGGACGCCGTGCTGCTCCACCCGGCGGCCGGCCCGGTGCTCTTCCTCGGGCTCATGGCGCTCCTCTTCGCCGCCGTGTTCCTCGTGGCCACCCCGGCCACCGAGGCGCTCGACGCGGCGATCGGCCAGCTCGGGGCCGTCGTGTCCCGCGCCCTCGGCGGCGGGCTCGCCGCCTCGTTCGTCGTCGATGGCCTGCTCGGCGGCGCGGGGACGGTGCTCGCCTTCATGCCGCAGATCGTGATCCTCACGGTGGCCATGGAGCTGCTCGAGGCGAGCGGTTACCTCGCGCGCGGCGCCTTCCTCGTCGACCGCGTGCTCCAGCTCATGGGGCTCAGCGGCCGCGCGTTCCTGCCGCTCCTGATGGGGCACGCGTGCGCGGTGCCGGCCGTGCAGGCCACGCGCATCCTCCGCGATCCGCGCGAGCGGCTCACGGCGATCCTCGTCCTGCCGCTCATGGCCTGCTCCGCGCGGATCCCGACCTACGGGCTCCTCCTGACGACCTTCTTCGCCGCCCACGGCCCGTGGGTGCAGGCGCTGCTCTTCGTCGCGCTCTACGTCGCCGGCATCTTCTCCGGGCTCGTCGCCTCGCTCGTCCTCCGGCGCACGGCGACCCGCGGGCGCTCGCTCCCCATGGTGCTCGAGATGCCGGCGTACCGCAGCCCCGAGCCGCACGTCGTGGGCCGCAAGGCGGCCCAGGCGGCGTGGCGGTTCACGCGCGAGGTCGGGACCGTGATCCTCGCCGTCTCGGCCGTACTGTGGGTGCTGCTGAAGGTCCCGATGCCGGGCGCCGCGGCGCCGGCGCCGCCGGCCGCCGCGGCCGAGGTCACCGCCACCCCGCTCGCGTCGAGCATCGCCGGCGGCGTGGGGCGCGCGCTCGAGCCTCTGACCGCGCCGCTCGGCTTCGACTGGCGCATCAACGTCGGCCTCATCGGCTCGTTCGGCGCGCGCGAGGTCATGGTCGGGACGATGGGCGTCATCTTCGGCGTCGAGGACGCCGACGACCGGCCCGCGCCGCTCGCCGAGAGGATCCGCGAGGCGAGGCGCCCGGACGGCGAGCACGCGTACTCGACGCGCACCGGGCTCGCGCTGCTCGCGTTCTTCGTGCTGGCCTGCCAGTGCATGAGCACCGTGGCGGCGATCCGCCGCGAGACGAAGACGTGGCGCTGGCCGGCGTTCGTCCTCGCCTACAGCTACACGGCGGCGTACGTCGCGGCGCTCGTCGTCTATCAAGGGAGCGGGCTGCTCGGGATCCGGTGAGCCAGCCCGGGAGGGCGGCGCCGGGTCCGCAGTTTGCTCCATCACCGGACGGCCCGAGAGCCGACGCACGCGCGGGCGCTCGCGCGTGCCGCCGGCGCGGCAGCGCGCCGGGCGGAGTCATCTCGCTCTCGACGAGGAGACACGGTGACCGAGCACGTCCTCTGGTTCGATTCGCTGTCCCGCAACGA
This sequence comes from Sorangium sp. So ce406, assembly GCF_051474675.1. Lineage (NCBI taxonomy): Bacteria > Pseudomonadati > Myxococcota > Polyangiales > Polyangiaceae > Sorangium > Sorangium sp. So ce406. The sequence goes on from NZ_CP150340.1 coordinate 8,799,992, forward strand.
CGTCGCGTCCGCCGGAGGAAAAGGCGGCAACCTCGGAGAGCTCACGCGCGCCGGGCTGCCCGTGCCTCCGGGCTTCGTCATCACCGCCGACGCGTACCTCGCGGCGATGGAGGCCGCGGGGGTGCGAAAGCAGCTCGTCGAGCTCTTCGCCGAGGCCGATCCGAACGATCCGGCCAGGCTGCGCGCGACGTGCTCCGCGCTCCAGCGGCTCGTCCGGGCGGCGCCGCTCCCGGCCGCGCTCCAGGCGGAGATCACCGGCGCCTACCGGAAGCTGGGGCCCGACGCCATCGTGGCCGTCCGGTCGTCCGCCACCTCGGAGGACTCGGCGTCGACCTCGTTCGCCGGCATGCACGAGACGTACACCGACGTGACCGGCGAGCAGGCGTTGCTCGACCGCGTGCGCGACTGCTGGGCCTCCGCCTTCGGCGAGCGCGTGGTCAGCTACCGGAAATCCCAGCGCCTCACCGAGGAGCCCGCCCTGGCGGTCGTCGTGCAGCGCATGGTCGGCTCCGAGCGCTCCGGCGTCATCTTCACCGCGGATCCCGCGACGAAGGACACCTCGCGCCTCGTCGTCGAGGCGGCGTTCGGCCTCGGCGAGGTCGTGGTCGGCGGGCAGGTCGAGCCGGACACGTACACGGTCGCGAAGCGCGGGCCGCGGCTCCTGGAGGCCCGCGTCGGGCACAAGGCGTTCAAGCTGGTGCGCGCGCCGGACGGCGGCGGAGAGCAGCGCGTGGACCTGCCGGAGGACGAGGGCGCGCGGCGCGTGCTCGAGGACGACGAGGTGCTCGATCTCGCGCGCCTCGCGCTGCGGGTCGAGGAGCATTACGGCGCGCCCCAGGACATCGAGTGGGCCGTCGAGGACGGGGCGACGTACCTGGTGCAGACCCGCCCGATCACCACGCTGGGCGCGCCGCACCCCGCCCCCGGGGAGGTCCTTGTCTCGGGGCTCGGCGCGTCCCCGGGCACGGCGTCCGGCGTGGTGCGCGTGCTCCGCTCGCCGGAGGAGGGGCAGCGGCTCAGGGCCGGCGAGGTCCTCGTGGCGCCCATGACGTCGCCCGACTGGGTGCCCACCATCCGCCGCGCGGCGGGCCTCGTGACGGACAGCGGCGGGATGACCTGCCACGCCGCGATCGTCAGCCGCGAGCTCCGCATCCCGTGTGTCGTGGGCACGCGCTCCGCCACGCGGACCCTGCGGGACGGCGAGCTCGTCACCGTCGACGGCGCGCACGGCAAGGTCCTCGAAGGGCAACGGGCGGCCGCGGAGGCGCCCGGCGCCGCTCCGGACGGGGCGCCCGCGGCCGCGGGGGTCGCGCCCGCGGCGAGGGCCGAGGCGCGGGTCGAGCGCGCGCCGGGCGCCGCCTTCGCGCCCGCGGCTTCGCCGGCCGTGCTCGGCACGCGGCTCTACGTGAACCTGGCGATCGCCGAGCGCGCCGAGGAGGCGGCCGCGCTGCCCGTGGACGGCGTGGGGCTGCTCCGGGCCGAGTTCATGCTGCTCGACGCGCTCGGCGGCGTGCACCCGAAGGCCCTGATCGCGTCCGGCGGCCGCGACGAGTTCCTCCAGAAGATGTCGGCCTCGCTGCTCCGCATCACCCGCGCATTCCAGCCGCGTCCGGTCATTTACCGGACGTACGATTTCCGCACGAACGAGTTCCGCGGGCTCAAGGGGGGTGAGCAGCACGAGCCCGCCGAGGAGAACCCGATGATCGGGTATCGCGGCTGCTACCGGTACGTCCGCGATCCGGAGCTGTTCGCGCTCGAGCTCGAGGTGCTCGCCCGCGTCCGCGAGGAGACGCCGAACCTGCATGTGATGATCCCGTTCGTCCGCACGCGCTGGGAGCTCGCGGCCTGCCTGGAGCTCATGGACAGGAGCCCGCTCGGCCGCCAGCGCGGGCTGCACCGGTGGGTGATGGCCGAGGTGCCGTCCGTCGCGTTCTGGATCCCGGAGTACGCGCGCATGGGCATCGACGGCGTCTCGATCGGCTCGAACGATCTGACCCAGCTCACGCTGGGGGTCGACCGCGACTCCGCTGTATGCGCCGAGCTGTTCGACGAGACCGACGGGGCGGTACTCGACGCGATCGGGCGGATCATCGAGGCGTGCAGGGCGGCAGGGATCACCTCGTCGCTCTGCGGGCAGGCGCCGTCGAACCGACCCGAGTTCGCCGAGCACCTCGTGCGGCTCGGCATCACGTCCATCTCGGTGAACCCGGACGCCGAGCCGGCGGCGCGCCAGGTCATCGCGGCGGCCGAGCGGCGGCTGTTGCTCGAGGCGGCGCGGCGGCCGTGAAGGCGGAGAGGGGCGCTGCTCACTGGCCATGAGCCCTGTTCGCTACCCACCCCCTCGACACCGCGCCTTCTCCGCGGGCAGCGCCTCGCGCTCGGGCTCGGTCAGCTCCGGGAACGAATAGGTAAGCCAGCACAGCGCGGCGATCGCGGTACCGTGCAGGTTCTGTATCACGCGCGAGGCGATCGCCGGCTCGTCGACCTCGAGGTCGACCTGCGCGGCGTCATGGCGGCGCAGCACGATCCCCTCCAGCTCGTGACGCAAGGTGCGCGCGGCCGTGGCGGCGTCGCCGTGCCCCTCGTACTCGGCGGCGAACCCGCCGATACAGGCGCCCGTCCGCCGATCGCGGAGGCGGACGCGGCCCAGCCCCGCCGTGACGGTCTCGCCGGCCCTCCCGTTCATGGAGGCCAGGATCACCTCCATCACCGCGCCGTGCCGGAAATGGGGCTTTGCGACCTCGAGGGGGATCTCGCACGCCTCCGGCGGGATCACCGAGCTGCAGACGACGATGTTGAAGTTCTCGATTCCCGCCATCGCCAGGGCCAGATCGAACGACCCTGTGTGCCATGGATCGAGCCCACCGCCGTAGTCGGTGTCGCCGCATCACATCATTCGAAAGGAGAGGGATCATGAAGAGTCTCACGGTGATGCTCATGGTGGGAGTTTCCGCCGTGATGCTTCAAGGGAACGCCGTCGCGCGAACGGACGATCCTGAGATGACGGACGCGGCGGGCGAAGCGCTGATGGCGAACGTCCCTGGCCTTGAGATGTGCCTCAAGCGATGCAGCGAGATAAATTATTGTAGATTTCCTGGCCCTCCCCCTCATCCACCCTTCCACCATCCGGGTGCTTTCGCGATCTATCGCATTGCGGTCAAAGCCTATCAGGAGTGCGTAAACCGCAGAAACCAGTGCGAAGTTCACTGCTACAACATCTACGGTTGAGGGCGTCTGGGCATGCACGAGGGCACGCAGGGATCGACCGGCGGGTCCGCCTCGGCTACCGCGCCCAGATCGACGAAGACCGCGCCCACATGAGCGCCGGCGCGAACCGTTCACCGCCGCCACACGATCCGGACGCCAGGTCCAGAACCCACGCCTCAAGAGTCTTCATCATTACATCCTGGGACGCCGGTGTCTATTTGACCGCCTCGGCCCGGTTTTGAGCGGCGCCCCAGCATGCGACGCTTGACGCCCCCCGCACGCCGCGGTCTGCACTCGCGGCATGCAACGTCGCCAATGGTTGAAGCTCCTCCTCGCCACCTCCGGCGCGCGCTTCGTCGCAGCTTGCAGCGCCGCGCAAACCATCCCGGGGAAGAGCGCGCGCGTCATCGTCGTCGGCGCCGGCATTGCGGGCCTCGCCGCCGCGCGCGAGCTCCACCGGGCCGGGCACGCCGTCACGGTGCTCGAGGCGCGGGACCGCATCGGTGGAAGGGTGTGGACCGATCGATCGCGCCCGGATGAACCCGTGGACCTGGGCGCCGCGTGGATCCACGGTACCGACGGTAACCCGATCACCCAGCTCGCGGCCGATTCCGACGTGGAGACGATCTCCACGGATTCCCGCTCCTGGTGGACGTGGGACACCGACGGCAGGATCCTCACGGCCGAGGAGGAGGGGGCGCTCTGGGCCGCGTTCGACGCGCTCCTCGAGCAACTCGACGCGCTCCGGGAGCAGCGCATCGCGAGCGGAAAGGGAGACATCCCCCTCGCGACGGCGGTCGACGAGATCCTGCAGGAGCAGGCGATGACCGACGAGGAGCGGCGGCGGCTGCGCCTTGCGATGAACGCCAGCATCGAGCAGGAGTTCGCGGCCGATGCTGAGGAGATCTCGCTCTATTACTGGGACTGGGGCCCGCGCTTCGATGGCCCGAACGTCCTGTTTCCGCAGGGATATGACCGCGTCACGGCCACGCTCGGGTCGCAGCTCGACGTGCGGACCGGGCACGTGGCCTTGCAGATCCGTCACGACGCGGCGGGGGTGACCGTCCTGACCGATCAGGGAGATTTCGAGGGCGATTACGCCGTCGTCACGCTCCCGCTCGGCGTGCTCAAGGCGGCCGCCGTGCGCTTCGAGCCGCCTCTGCCGGCCGAAAAGCAAGGAGCCATCGATCGGCTCGGCATGGGCGTCCTCAACAAAGTGGTGCTCCGGTTCCCGCACGCGTTCTGGTCCGACGCGGGCGTGCTGTACCTCGGGTACATCGCCCAGAACGCGGGCGAGTGGTCCACGAACATGAGCTTCCATGAGGTCGACGGCCGGCCCACCCTTGTCTGCTTCAATACCGCGTCGCACGCGCGCGATCTCGAGCAGATGTCGGACGAGGCGATCATCGCCGCGGGCATGGGCGTGCTCCGGACGATGTTCGGTGCGAACATTCCCGATCCGGAGAGCTGGCTCGTCACGCGCTGGTTCCGCGATCCGTATGCGCGCGGCTCCTACTCGTACATGCCGCCGGGCGCGACCCCTGATGACCATGACGAGCTGGCCAGGCCAGCGGGGAGGCTGCATTTCGCGGGCGAGGCGACCCACAAGGGCCACGCATCGACGGTCCACGGGGCCTATCTCTCGGGCGTGCGCGCGGCACAGGAGATCGCGACGCAGATGGCCGCTCCCCGGCCATCGCCGATCGCATCCAGCGAGGTGGCCGCGGCCGCGCCGCTCCCGGGTGGCCATCGGCGGCGGCCTCGGCGCTGAGGGCGGCCCTGACCGGAGCCGGTCGACGCCCACCCCAGCGCAAGCGACAACGGCGGTCGCCCCCCGCCGTGCGTTCGCCTTCTCCCGCTTCCGCACCACCAGAGAGTTCGACGTGAGACGCGACTTCGCCGCGAAGGCGCCGCCCCCAGGGCGGCGGACCGAGGCGGCGACTTGGCGCTCGCGCTCTGTGTTTTATGTTGCGCCACATACCCTCTGGGCCTTCGTGCATGACGGCGGCTCCGAGCGGCAGTCGAGCAAAAGAAGCACATCATGGAGCGCGGAGCTTCGCACACCGCCACTGACACACACGCGCCCGGATCGGGCTGACATGGGCGGCGGGCGGACGCTCGGATCGGCGGGAAGGCGGGGACAAGATCACGGCAGACGACGAGGCGAGGCATCGACTTTTCCCGGCGCTGGGGCAGGGGGCGATTTCATGGACAAGGTCTACAGGAGCGCGATCGACGCGGTCCGCGACATCCCGAGCGGCGCCACGATCCTGGCGGGCGGCTTCGGCCTCTGCGGCATCCCAGAGAACGCGATCGCCGCGCTTCGTCTGCTCGGGACTCGCGAGCTCACGGTGGTATCGAACAACTGCGGCGTGGACGACTTCGGCCTCGGCATTCTTGTCAAGAACAAACAGATCCGGAAGGTCATCTCGTCGTACATCGGCGACAACAAGGAATTCGAGCGTCAGTATCTCTGCGGGGAGCTGGAGGTGGAGCTGACGCCACAGGGAACGCTCGCGGAGCGCATCCGCGCTGGCGGCGCGGGGATCCCGGCTTTTTACACGCCGACGGGGGCGCACACGGCGATCAGCGACGGTGGGCTCCCCGTGCTCTATCATGGCGATGGATCGGTCAAGAAGTACTCCGAGAAGAGAGAGATCCGATCTTTCGACGATCGCGACCATGTCCTCGAACACGCGATCCGAGGCGACTACGCGATCATCAAAGCCTGGCGCGGCGACCGCGTCGGAAACCTCGTCTATCGTCGCACCGCGATGAACTTCAACCCCATGATGGCCGCCGCAGCGAAGATCACCGTCGCAGAGGTCGAGGAGCTCGTGGAGGTCGGCTCGATCGATCCGGATCATGTGCACACGCCCGGCATCTACGTTGACCGCATCTTCCAGGGGGAGCGCTACGAGAAGCGCATCGAACGGCGGACCACGCGGAAGGATTGACAATGGCGCTCACGCGGGAACAGATCGCAAAACGCGCGGCACAGGAGCTGCGCGACGGCTCCTATGTCAACCTCGGAGTCGGCATGCCGACGCTGATCGCGAACCACATCCCGGTCGGCGTGAACGTCGTATTGCAGAGCGAGAACGGCCTGCTCGGCACCGGCCCCTACCCCGTTGCCGGAGAGGAAGATCCCGACCTCATCAACGCCGGCAAGGAGACGGTCACCATGTTGCCCGGCTCCGCCATCTTCTCGAGCGCCGACTCGTTCGGGCAGATCCGCGGCGGGCACATAGATCTTGCCATTCTGGGGGGGATGCAGGTCTCCGAGAAGGGCGATCTCGCGAACTGGATGATCCCCGGGAAGAGGGTGAAAGGGATAGGCGGCGCGATGGATCTGGCGGCGAGCGCACGGCGAGTCGTCGTGATCATGGAGCATGTCGCCAAGAACGGGTCACCGAAGATCCTGAACCAGTGCACGCTGCCGCTCACGGGGAGGCGCATGGTTCACCGCATCATCACGGATCTCGCGGTCATCGACGTCCTGCCCGCAGGTCTCCTTCTTCGCGAGCTCGCCCCCGGCGTATCCGCTCGTGACGTGCAAGAGCGGACGGAGCCGTCGTTGAAGCTCGCGCCGGACATCTGCGACATGACGATCGAGCCGTGAGGCCCGCGTGGACCGCTCGTGGCGGCGGCCAGCGAGCTGCGCGCACGTGAACGCGCTCCATCACCTCCGCGCGTTTCGCCCTCCATGACCGAGCTGCGCCAGCGTTCACCACTGCCGCATCGTCCGTAACGGGAGCGGCCAGCCCTGAGAGGGGATACGGACGTAGCCGACTACATGGCCGCGTCGCTCCGCTCAATAAAGCCCACACTGCTTCCCGACGTGAGCAGGTTACCGGCCGGGGAGGTCCGCTGGGAAAGGGGGCAGAAGCGACGACAGATCGACGATCGTCAAGACAGCAGCGAAGCGATCGGATCCGAGGACGCCGTTCCGGCCCTCTCGGCTCCTCGACGGGCGCGCGCGACGAAGAGCGTCGCCGGAGGGCCTTGACCCGGAGCGCAGGCGCCCCAGTCGTTCGACCCCATGTTGCGGCCTGGATCATACGAAGAGATGAACGACATGAAGCGAATCTGTATCATCGGCGGCGGACCAGGCGGTCTCATGACGGCATACCTGCTGTCGAAGATGGCGAATTCGCCGTTCTCTCTCACGCTGTTCGAGGCCACGGATCGGCTGGGAGGCAAGATCCGCACGCTCCGATTCCAGGAGAGGCAGGCGCGGTATGAGGCAGGCGCGGCCGAGCTCTACGACTACTCGTCGGTCGGCAACGACCCGCTCAAGGAGCTCGTTGAAGAGCTGGGTCTCTCCATCGTCCCCATCGGCGGCTCGTCCGTCATCCTGGACGAACAGATCATCGCCAACATGGATGATGTGCGGGCGCATCTCGGTGCGAAGGCGTGCGAAGCCCTGCTCTCGTTCGATCGATCGGCCAAGGACATGATCAGCCCATCCGAGTACTACCTCGGCGGTCACGAGGCTCAGATCGCGGTGTCGCCCCCCGCCTCGCGCTTCGATGCGCTGCTCGGCAAGGTCGGGCAGGCGGCGGCACGCCGCTATATCGAGACGCTGATTCACAGCGACCTCGCGACCGAGCCGGAGCGGACGAGCGTCGAGTACGGCGCTCATAATTATCTGATGAACGACTCCCGCTACATGCAGCTCTATTGCATCGAGGGGGGAAACGAGCAGTTGACCCGGGAGCTGGCCCGACGGATCAGCGCCGACGTGCGCCTGAACCACGTGGTGACCGACATGGGTCGGGGTGAGGACGGAAAGCTCGCGGTGGCCTGCAGACACCAGGGGGTCGTACGCGAGGAATCGTTCGACATCGCGATCCTGGCGCTGCCCAACAATTACCTGCCACATATCAATTTTCGCGGAGAGCGCCTTGCGGCAGCGATGCGGGCCCACCACGCGCAACACGACCATCCAGCACATTACCTGAGAATCACCGTGCTGTTCGATCGCCCGTTCTGGCGAACCAAGCTGGACGAATCGTTCTTCATGCTGGACCGATTCGGCGGGTGCTGCGTGTACGACGAGTCGGCGCGAGATCCGGAGATGCCGTACGGCGTGCTCGGCTGGCTCCTGGGCGGACAACCCGCGCTCGAGATGAGCGACCTCGACGATGCCGCGCTCATCGAGGCCGCGCTGAAGTCGCTCCCGGCGACGCTGGGCGAAGCCGGTCCGCGCTTCCTGGAGGGCCACGTTCATCGCTGGCCAGCGGCCGTGAACGCGATTCCCGGCGGGCTCGTGCCGCGCGCCCAGAGCCTGCGACATCAGCCGGAACCCGCGGGGCATCCAGACCTGTTTGTCGTCGGTGACTACCTGTACGACTCGACGCTGAACGGCGTCCTGGACTCGGCCGAGTATGTGGCGGAATGGTTGGTTTCTGAAATGATCCGCAGTTGATCGAGCGAGCGAGCCATGCAGTTCCAAGACACACCTCACAGAACGCAAACCGGGCCCGGGAACGCAGCCTCGCCGCCGGGATTGCCAGAGGGCGCGGAGATTCAGCATGTGGAGTTCGTCACGGGGGCTGACGCCGCACAGACGACGCTGATGGAATTCAAAGTACCTCGCCCCTGCCGTGCGATACTGGTGACGGGCCCTGCGGCGGCGCCGTCTGCCGGGCTGACAATGCTGCTCGTGCCGACGATCGATCAGGAAGATCCGGAGCTCGTCGCGAACGTCTGGAGCTGGGTCGAGCCGGATGTCCCGGAGGAGCTCCGGCGCGGGTTGCTGATCATGCTCCAGGGAGCGCGGATCATCTGGTCCCCTGGCCGCGCGGGGCTCGTCGCAACGGCCGAGCGGCTGGAGGCGCTGCGCCGCGCCGTCATCGACTTCTCCTTCTTCGATGGCGAGGTCCGCCAGTTCGAGGCGGAGCTCGCCGAGGCCTGGCCTCACCTGGAGACGGATACGCCCCTGGCGTTTGACTTCGACATCCGAGCCATGCCGCGGCGAGACGAGCTCGCTCGGCGATTCCAGCGCGTGATCGGCCTACGGGCACGCCTGGTCCAGGTCAGCCCTGCCATTGACTCTCCGCCGGTCCATCCTCCCACGCTGGCTGGTCAACTGAAAGAGCGCCTGAAAGAGCGGTCCCGGCTAGACGAGCGGATCGAGTTCGTCGACGAGCAGCTCGAGCTCCTCGAGAGGGTCTACGAGCTGTGTGGCCAGCGCTCCAGCGAGCTCGCGATCGCTCGGAACGAGGCCCGCCTGGAGTGGATCGTCATCATCCTGCTCGCGACGGAGACACTCGCATTGTTGGTTGATCTGATGGCCGAAAACAGGATCTAGGCCGTGCGATATTTATCGATCGACATCCTTCGCACCATCGCCGTCGTCGTGATGGTTCAAGTCCATTTCGTGGAGAACCTGTCTGGGCTCTCCCACCCGACCCCGAACGGCTTCGGAGCCCCGCTGTTCGCCTTTCTGCTGGGCGTCAGCTATTTCATGTGGATCAACAGTCCTCGCATGCTCCGCGCCAGCGACTCCGATCGCAGCAAGATCACCATACGCCGCGGCCTGTTTCTGTTCGGCGCAGGCATCCTGTTCAACATATTCATCTGGCTCCCCGAGGACACGTTCGACTGGGACATCCTGACGTTCCTCGGCGCGTCTCTGATCTTCCTGAACGTAGCCCGACGGCTACCCAGCTCGATCCTCTTGACGATGTGCGCCGTGGTCTTCGTCATCAGCCCGATGCTGCGGGTCCTCACAGACTATGCCGCGTACTGGGAGAACAAGTACTTCGACTTCGACCTGACGCTGTCCGACGTCCTGCTGGGCTTCCTGGTCAACGGGTACTTCCCCATCTTCCCGTGGATTGTATATCCAATCGTGGGCTTCACGGTCGCGTCGCGCATGACCTCCGATTCTGCGCCGGCCGCCGGCACGCTCGATCGATTGACGGGCGTCGGCGTCTGCCTGATCGGCGGGAGCATCGCGGCGAGGCTACTTCGCCCCCACAGCCCGTCGATCGTGCGAGCGATCTGGCTCGAGGGCTGGACGATGTTTCCGCCATCGGTCGAGTACATGCTGGGAACGTTGGGCCTGGCCATCACGGCCTTCACCCTGCTGCATCGCTGGGTCGACCGCTCTCCCAGGTTCTCGCGGGATGGCAACCTCGCGCGGGTCTTTTTGGTCTTTGGGCCGCGCGCGCTCTCGGTCTATGTGTTGCATCATCTGATTCACATCTGGCCGCTCTGGATCTATGGCCTGGTCACCGGCCCCGAGCCCACCGTACACTGGCAGAGCGCGTTGCCGGTGACCGTGGCCTGGCCATTGGCTTTCGTGTTTCTCGTGGCCTGCTACTTCCTCCTGCGATGGATGGAACGAACGGGCAAACCCGGGATAGAGACGCTGATGCGCTGGCTCTGTGATTAGACTGCCGTCCTGTCGAATACACGCGCACTGGCGACGGAGGGAGGGACGACGATGAGAATCCTGGTCATGGGGGGATCTCGCTTCAACGGCTATCACCTGGTGCGGGAGCTCGTCCACGGCGGGCACGAGGTCACCGTCCTCAACCGCGGCGTCACGCCCGCGAACCTCCCCGGGCAAGTCAGGCGGCTCTATGCGGACCGCAAGGACCACGTGCGCCTGAGAGAGATCCTGGGCAGAGAGGAATATGACTGCATCCAGGACGTGAGCGCGTATACCCTGGACGACGTCCAGAGCATGGTCGAGCTCTTCGAGGGTCGCGCTGGACATTACATCTTCGCCAGCTCGACCGCCGTGTACGCGGCGTCCAGGGTCATGCCCATCACCGAGGAATCGCCTGTAGAGATCGGGCCGCGGCAACAGGACTATGGGCGCAACAAGATCCTGTGCGAGCGCTATCTCCTGGGCGTATGGCGGCAGCGCCGCTTCCCCATCACCATCGCGCGCTTCTCGATGGTGCTGGGCCCCCGCAACCGTCACCCGGATCGAGAACAGAAGATGTGGGTGCGGCTCTTGCGCGGGCGGGAGATCCTCATCCCCGGTGACGGCACGACCCTCGGCATGGTCGGCCACGTGGAGGACCAGGCCCGCGCCATGCGGCTGATGATGCAGAACCCGAAGACCTTCGGGCAGATCTACAACGTCACCGGAAAGGACTATTTCACCGACAATGCATATGTGGATACCCTGGCCGAGATCGCGGGGGTAGAGGCGCGGAAGGTCTTCGTCCCTGGCCCGATCATGGACGAATATGCGCCTGATGCGGTGCTCGACGCTGGCCGTCTCGGCGTGCGGCCGGACGAAGGCTGCAGCCCTTCCAGCGGCCGTCCGATCATCCAACGCCTTGCGCCTCACATCCATGGCTGGAGAGCGCCGGTGGTCTTCAGCACCAAGAAGCTCCAGGACGACCTGGCCTACGAACAGCTCTACACGTTCGAGTCGGGCGAGGCCCAGACGTACGAGTGGTTCGAACGGGAAGGCCTTGCGGACAAGCTTCAGTACGATTTCAGCGCCGAAGACGCGCTGCTCGCGATGATCAAGCGGCAACAGGCTGTTCGATGAGCGGAAGTGGGCGGGGAGCGCGACGCGCTGTATGTCGGCGCGCGTCGGGTCCCTCGCGGGCCCAGCGCTCCGAAGATCAACGAATCGTTCTTTTCAAGAGGAACGATGTTCCTCGTTACTGGAAACCTCGACGTTCTCCGGGGCGTGTACCCCATGGCGGGGGGGCAGGGCGTGGGCCAGACTCGTGGTCGAGAAGGTCGACAGGGAAAGGGAGATAGTCGTCTGCTATCGAGAGCCTTTCGAGAGCGCAGTACCGCCGACGCCGGACGACAGGTCGTGCTACGCGATCAAGGACGATTTCGGGTGTGACATCATCACGCATTGATCGGCAGCTTCGGTAGAGCGTCCCCATCCGGATGCCCTGCCCTGTGTCGCTCGCCGTCCCGCCGGGCGAACGGCTTGCGCGCGCCCGCAGCCGCTGCAGGCGCGCGCTCGGGGTCGGCGGGGCCCGATGCCGCCGGCGTGGCGCAGGCTGCGCGCTGGCTCGGAGCTCATCGCCCAGCCGCGTTGAAGAAGGCGCCGTGCGCGCCGAGCTCAGGCCGGTGGTCCGCTTCTTGCCGGACCCCGCGGAGCACGGGAGAAGGCACACCATGCAGCGAACACTCACGGACTGGCAAACGCGCTTCGCCGACAAGATCACGACCGCCGAGCAGGCGATCCGCGCGATCCCGCGGGGGCGCCGCATCCTCGTCGGCTCGGGCGCCGCAGAGCCGAGCGATCTCGTGAACGCGATGGTCGACTCCGGCGACCACCTCGCCGACAACGAGATCGTCCACCTGATGACCGAAGGCCCCGCGCCGTACGTCCGCCCCGGCCTCGAGCGGCGCTTCCGTCACACGGCGTTCTTCATCGGCCAGAACGTCCGCGAGGCGATCCACGAGGGGCGCGCCGACTTCATGCCGGTCTTCCTCTCCGAGATCCCGGATCTGATCCTGTCGCGCCGGGTGCGCATCGACGTGGCCCTCATCCAGGTGAGCCCGCCGGACGCCCACGGCTTCGTCAGCCTCGGCGTCTCCGTCGATATCGTCCGCGCCGCCGTCGACGCGGCCGATCTCGTCCTCGCCGAGGTCAACCCGCGGATGCCCCGCACCCACGGAGACTCGTTCTTGCACGTGGACCGGATCACTCACCTCGTCCCGGTCGACCGCGAGCTGCCCGCGCGCGAGGCCGAGCCGCTCGACGAGATCGACCGCGCGATCGGCCGCCACGTGGCGTCGCTCGTGCCCGACGGCGCCACGCTCCAGACGGGCATCGGCAGGATCCCGAACGCCGTCCTGGCAGCGCTCGGCGACAGGAACGACCTGGGCGTCCACACCGAGATGCTCTCCGACGGCGTGATGGATCTCGTCGAGCGCGGCGTGATCACGAGCCGCAGGAAGACCGTCCTGCCAGGGAAGCTCGTGACGTCGTTCCTCCTCGGGAGCCGCGCCCTCTACGAGTGGGCCCACGACAATCCCGTCATCGAGATGCGCGGGTCCGCCTTCACCAACGATCCGCTGACGATCGCCAGGAACGACAGGATGGTCGCCATCAACGCGGCCCTCGCCGTCGACCTGACCGGCCAGGTCGCCGCCGACACGCTGCTGGGCCGCTTCTTCTCCGGCATCGGGGGCCAGGTCGACTTCATCCGCGGCGCCGCGCGGAGCCGCGGGGGCAAGCCGATCATCGCGCTCCGGTCCACCGCGAAGGACGGCAAGATCAGCCGGATCCAGCCGGCGTTCGAGCAGGGCGCCGGCATCGTGACGAGCCGCGGGGACGTGCACTACGTGGTGACGGAGCACGGCGTCGCCGACCTCTGGGGCCGGAATATCCGGCAGCGCGCGCTCGCGCTCATCGAGATCGCCCACCCCGACCACCGCGCCGACCTGCTCGCCGCGGCCAAGCAGCGCCGTTACGTGTTCGTCGATCAGGTCATCTCGCGCGCGGATTACCCCTGGCAGGAGACGCGCGCCGCGCGCCTGCCGTCGGGCGAGGACCTGCTCTGCCGGCCGGTCCGGCTCTCCGACGAGACCGCGCTCCAGGACCTCTTCTATCGCCTCTCGGACGAGAGCACCTACCGCCGCTTCATGAGCCACAAGCGGGAGCATCATCACGAGGAGATGCAGCAGCTCGTGAACCTCGATTACGATCAGAACATGGCCATCGTGGCCTGCGCCGGCCCCGAGCACGAGGCCATCCTCGGGATGGCCCGGTACGACGTCGACCCGAAGAACAACCTGGCCGACGTCGCCTTCGTCGTCCGCGACGAGTGGCAGGGCAAGGGCGTCGGCACCCTGCTGATGCGGCGGATGGCGGAGATCGCAAGGGCCCGGGGGATCTCGGGCTTCGAGGCGGACGTCCTGCTCACCAACAAGGCGATGATGCGGGTGCTCGAGAAGAGCGGCCTGCGTCTCTGCCTCGATCTCCAGGCCGGCGTTTACCACGTCACCGCCCACTTCGAGGCGGTCGTTGCCGGCGGCGCGCCGGCGGCCGGCCCGAGCAACGCCGGACCGCGCCAGGCGTGACGCGCGCGGTCCGAGCGGCGCGCCGCAGCGCATCGGCGAGCACCATCGCCGCGGCGCCCCCGGGCAGCCACAGGAGCCACGCCGCTCCCACCGGGGCCATCGCAAACATCCGGTTCAGCCCAGGCACATAGAGCAGCGCGATCGCCAGCGCGACCTCGGTCGACAGCCCCGCGGCCACCCAGGGGTTCGACCAGAACGCGAGCCGCTTCCGGAGAGGCCCGTCGCGCTGCGCGAACAGACACCCTATCTGACCCGAGACGATCCCGACGAACGTCATGGTGGCCGCCCCTCGCTCCAGCGCACGAAACGACTCGAGCGAGTCGACCGGTCTCCAGCCGTGCGCCCAGTAAAACCCGAAGTACGCTACGACGCCGAGCAGCGCCTCGACGGCTCCGTAGAGGAAAAAGGTCCGTAGCGCGAGCTCCCGGGTGAGGATCGGTTTCCTGGGCGGCTCCGGAGCCACGTGCAGCGTCGCGGGCGACGCCGGCTCCACGCCGAGCGCCAGCGCGGGGAGCACGTCGGTTCCCAGGTCGATCGCGAGCACCTGCACGATCGCGAGCGGGAGAGGGATCGGAAAGAAGATATAGAGAAGGAACGGGACGAGCTCCGCAACGTTGCTCGTGAACACATAACTCACGAAGCGGCGGATATTCTGCTTGATCGCCCGCCCTTCCTCGATGGCCGCAACGATGGTGGCGAAGTTGTCGTCGGACAGGATGATGTCCGCCGCCTGCTTGGCCACCTCCGTGCCGCGCAGCCCCATGGCCACGCCGACGTCGGCGGCGCGGAGCGCGGGGGCGTCGTTCACCCCGTCGCCGGTCACCACGACCACCTCGCCGGACCGCCGCAGCACCTGCACCACCCGCAGCTTCTGCTCCGGCGTCGTCCGCGCGAGGCTCGCGCCGGCCTGGAGCAGCTCCAGCAGCGCCCGGTCGTCCATCGCGTCGATCTCCGGCCCTTCGACCAGGCGGTCCGCCGTATCCAGCCCGATGGCGGCAGCGACCGAGCGCGCGGTCGCGGGGTGATCGCCCGTCAGGATCACGACCCGCACGCCGGCGCGCCTGCAGGCGGCGATCGCCGCGGGGACCTCGGGCCGCGTCGGATCGTGGAGGCAGACAAGGCCCAGGCACCTGAGCGGGCCGGCGGCCTCCCTCACGGCGAGCAGGAGGACGCGCTCGCCGCGCCCGGCCGCGCTCACCACCGCCTCGTCGAGCCCTGCGGGCGCCGGCGCGCCGGTCAGCGCCACCACCGCCTCGGGCGCCCCCTTCACGAGCTCCCGCGTGGCGCTGCCAGCCGCGCACGTCACCGCCATGTAGCGCCGGCGCGCGTCGAACGCGGTGTCGGCGACCCGCGGCCACCGGGCGCGCGCCTCGGCCAGGTCCACTCCGCCGGCCGCGGCCCAGCGCGCGAGGGCCACGTCCACCGGATCGCCCTCGTAGTCGCCGCCCCCCGTCGCCGGGCGCGCGTTGTTGCACAGCGCGGCCGCGAGCCGCGCCGCCCGCTCCGCGTCCGGGGGCGCGCCGCGCGCGGGGGTGAAGCCGCGCACCGAGAGCGTGTTCTGCGTGAGGGTCCCCGTCTTGTCCGTGCAGATGGTCGTCACCGAGCCGACCACCTCGACCGCGGACAGGCGCCGCACCGGGGCGCCGCGGGCCGCCATGCGCTGCGCGCCGATCGCGAGCGACACGCTGAGCGTCGGGAGCAGCCCCTCGGGGACGAGCGCCACGATCACGCCGATCGCGAACGTGAGCGCCCCCAGCGGGCCGACGCGGTGAAACGCCTGCGCGAGCACCAGCGTGGCCGCGCCGGCGATCACCGCGACGGCCGCGGTGACGCGCGAGAGCTGCGCGACCTGGCGCTCGAGCAGCGAGCCCTCGCGCCCGCCCTGCTCGAGGAGCAGGGCGATCTTGCCCGCGGCGCTCTCCGCGCCCGTCGCGAAGACGATCGCCTCGCCCGCGCCGGTCACCACGGACGCGCCGCTCGGGAGCAGGCTCGGGAGCGAGAGCTCCTCCACGCTCCGGCCCGGCGAGGTGACCGGCGCGGCGTCGCGATCGACGGGGGCCGTCTCGCCCGTGAGCATCGAGAGGTCGATCGAGAGGCTGTCTGCGGCGAGCAAGATGCAGTCGGCGGGGACGATCTCCCCCGCAGCGAGCCGGACCACGTCGCCCGGGACGAGCTCGCGCGCGGGCACGCCCCGCTCGACGCCCGCCCGGACGACGCGGGCGCGCACGGCGACACGGCGCATCAGGCTGCTCACGACCTGCTCGGCGCGGTGCTCCTGGAGGAACGCGAACACGCCGTTGAGCACCACGACGGCGACGATGGCGAACCCGAGCTCCGGGGCGCCCGCGGCGAAGGCCAGCCCGGCGCCGAGCCAGAGCAGCAGCGCGAGCGTGTGCGTGAGCTGCGCGAGCAAGGTCCGGAGCGGCCGCGATCGCCTGGGAGGCGCGGGCTCGTTGTCGCCGTGCGCGAGCCGCCGCCTCGACGCTTCGGCCTCGGTCAGGCCGCTCGGCGTGGATCGCAATGCCTGGATTCGCCTCTCGACCGAGAGCGCGGCGAGCGCCGCGGGACGGACGCGTGGCTGCGCGCCGGTGCCGACGGGCTGCTTTGCTCGTCCGGCCGCGGCAACAGGAGGGGGCGAGCGACTCACATCCGCGGGCCTCGGCCAGCACATAGCAAGCAGCAAGCCGGCCCGCTGCCCGCTGGCGGGATGGCCACGGCGCGCGCTGGACCTGCGCTGACGGGGCGAGGACCGGCGAGGCGAGCTGCTCAAGACGCTGCGCCAAGCATGTACAGCGCGGCGTCCTGGGAGGTCACCCCCATGGCGCTACCGCGTTGACGCTTCAGGCGGCATGGCTCTCGTGCCACAATCGGCCGTTCGAGGCGGGGGTCATGGCGTCGACAGACGAGATCGAGGCGTCCAGCAGCCGGGAAGACGAGGTCGCCTGCATGGCTTCCCCCTGTCGATGCGGGCGCCACGAGGCCCGCGCGGCGCCGGGCGATCTCGAGGAACGCGCCGCGCCCGAGGAGCGCGACATCGCCCAGCGCAAGCGGGACGCGCAGGCGCTCCGCGAGAGCGAGGAGCGCTTCCGGCTCACCTTCGAGAACGCGCCCATCGGCATGGCCATCGTCGGGCTCGACGGGCGGTTCATCCGCGTCAACCATGTCTTCTGCGAGATCGTGGGCTACGCGGTCGACGAGCTCTCGAGGCTCCGCTTCCAGGACATCACCCACGCGAACGACGTGGACACCGACGTGGAGCTGGTCGAGCGGCTTCGCCGCGGCGAGATCCCGCGGTATCAGCTCGCCAAACGATACGTCCACAAGAACGGCGCCATCATCCCCGTCGTCCTGCACGCGTCCGTGGTGCGCGACGAGAAGGGCGAGCCCATTCACTACATCGCCCAGGTGGAGGACGTCACGGCGCGCAGGCGGGCCGAGGAGGAGCGGGAGCGCCTGCTCGCGCAGCTCGACACCGAGCGGAGGACGCTGCAAACGATCTTCGACAGCGCGCCCGTCCCGCTCCTGCTCATCGAGCGGAACGGCGCAGAGCGCGTGCTCGCGAACCCGCACGCGATCGAGCTCACCGGGGGCGCGGCGGATCGGAGTGAGTACGTCGGTCGGCTGCGCCGCGCGGACGGCACCCCCGTCCCGCTCGACGAGCTGCCCTCGAGCCGGGCGATGCGAGGCGAGACGATCCCCGGCGAGGAGATCGTGGTCGCCAGGGCGGACGGCTCGTCCCGGACCTTTCTCATGGCCGCCGCGCCGCTCCGCGACAGCGCGGGGGAGATCACCGGCGCCGTCGTCGCAGGCGAGGACATCAGCCCGCTGAAGGAGCTCGCGCGGATGCGCGAGGAGTGGACCAGCATCATCGCCCATGACCTGCGTCAGCCGATCACCAACATCGTCCTCAAGGCGTCCCAGCTCGCGAAGCAGCCGCAGTCCAGCGACAAGGCGCAGCACATCCTGGCGAGCGCGATGCAGCTCAACCGGATGATCAACGACCTGCTCGACGTGTCCCGCCTCGAGTCGCACCGGCTGGATCTCAACCCCGCGGAGGTCGATCTCCCGGCGCTCATCCGGGCGACGGTGGAGCGGACGGCGGCCGCGACGAGGGGACACCGCGTCGACGTCGAGGTGCTGGACGGCATCCCGCCGCTCCTGGCCGATCCCGGGCGACTGGAGCAGGTGCTCACCAACCTGCTCTCCAATGCAGCGAAGTACGGCGCCCCCGACACGCCCATCCGGATCGCGGTGGAGCGGCGGGGCGGCGAGGCGCTCGTCGCGGTCGAGAACGAGGGCCAGGGCATCGCGCCGGAGGAGCTGCCGAAGCTGTTCGGTCGCTATTACCGGACCCGCGAGGTGAAGGCAGGAGGCGCCGCCGGGCTGGGCCTCGGGCTCTACATCGTGCGAGGGCTCATCGAGGCCCATGGGGGACGGATCTGGGCGGAGAGCGCACCCGGGAAGACGACGTTCCAGTTCACGCTGCCGCTGCCCTAGCTCCGGGTGTCAGAGGTCCCGACAGGAAAACCCGTCGATGACGAGCGGCCGCCGGAAACAGCAGCAGTCTTGGTAGTTTCCGGCGCAGGACGGACGCGCGCGGCCGAGGCGCGGGCGATGGGCAGCTTGGCCACGGCGGGATCCAGCCCTGGAAACAACGGTTCGCTGGCCACCAAACGTCCCGGCGCCCCGCTGCACGGCGCCGTTGCGCTCCACCAACCCGCTCGGTACCCTGGAGGGAAAAATGACGTCCACCGCGCCGCTGGGCTGCTGCGAGAGGAGCCATGACCAGAGCCGCGCCTCCCGCCGCCGCTCCCTCCGGCCCGATGAACAAACGGCGCGGCGCCCCGTCCCCCTCCAGGGCCTGTTGCACATGGCGGCGCACACCGACATGTGAACCAAGCACCACGCCAGGGCCGAACGCCGTGGCTTCCCGGACCGATGAAAGGAGTTCTGACAACATGAAGAGGTTCCTGGCTCTTTTTGCCGCCTTGGGTTGCTCCCTCGCCACGTCGCACGTGCTCGCGAATCCTCTCGCTGTGACCGGCCAGTGGCGGACGATCGATGAGCAGGGGGTCGAGCAGTCGGTGGTAGAGATTTACGAGAAGGGCGGGAAGATCTTCGGCAAGATCGTGAGCCTGAAGCAGCCGCTCGACGAGAAGGGGAAGCCGAAGCTCTGCACCGCCTGTGAGGGCGCCGACAAGAACAAGCCCCTTGTGGGGCTCGTCATCATCAAGAACATGGTCCGCGATGACGACGAGTACGACGACGGTACGATCCTGGATCCGAACAACGGCGAGACCTATAGCTGCAAGCTCGAGGCGATCGAGGGCGGGAAGAAGCTCAAGGTGCGCGGCTTCCTGGGCATCTCCCTCCTCGGCAGGACCCAGACCTGGCTGAAGAAGTGACATCTTCCCCTACACCGGTCGTGGTGCACCGTGGCTGAGAGTGGGGTCATCTGGTCTCGCGCTTGTCGTCGATGAAGATCGGGGCGCTGGGATTCACCACCACCTGGTACTGACGTCCCGTGGACAGCACGCTCGGATCGATGCCCTCCTTGAGCGGTACGCGCGTCCGCGTGAGCTGGTGGCCGGGTAAGCAACACGCGAGGGTGAAGGCCGCGTCCCAGCGCAGCCGATCGAGCACCCTGTCCATGTGCACGTGGGCGTGGACGAACGTCACGAACACCGGCATCGGGGGCAGGTCATTGAGCTGATCCGCGACGTCGTCGATGCTGGCCTTGTGCCACGCCAGGCGCCGAACCCCGAAGCGATCGCGCCACGCCTCCACCAGGGCCACGTTGAGCAGCGGATCGACGCTGATGTTGTCCGCCTCGCTCTTCAGCGAAAAGAGGGCCCCGGTCCTCGCGTGGGCCCCGTCCCCGACGTGAATGACGCGACATGGGCGGCCCTTGGTCAAGAGGGGGCGAAGATGACAGAGGGCAGAGTAGCTCTCGGTCATTTCCTTGGCGGGCCTGGTCGCTTTTGCGAACAGGGGCCACAGCGCTTCGAAGGAGTTCCTTCGCATCAGCCGGTCCAGGTAGTCGCTGTTCGGGGGCTGCGCGTCGGTGCTGGCCATGGAGGCTGCTTGTAGCAGAGCTGCCGCGATCCGCGCGGGCGGGCGCCGGCCGGCTCGACGATCGAACGCCAGAGCCTACTCGAGGACGCTCAGCAGCGCGCGCCCTAGCGCCTTCTTCTCCTCCGGATCGACGTCGTCGCGCGCCCGGATGCCGAGCACCGCGTCGACCGTGGACGTGATCGTCTCGGGCGACACGCGTTCCGAGCCGATGTACGAGAGGCCGCGGCGCAGGTTGAAGCGGCCGAGCGCGAGGCGATTCCACGCGATCTGCAGCGCCGCGACGGGCGGCATGCGCGGATCGCGCGTGATCGAGCCGAAGGTCGAGCTCTTCGCGATGAACTCGCGGTTGCCGCTGGCGCTGCCGAGCCCGAAGACATGGACCGCATCTGCGCGCGCGATGAACGACAGGTCAGGCTCGGTGGTGCGCGCCTCGATGATCGGACCTGCGGCCCAGAGCCCGAGCGTCCCCCAGAAACGCTCGGCCTCGAGCCCAAACTCGAGCATCCCTTGGCGGAACGCGCTCGACACCCGAGCGCCGGCGACGACCTGCGACGACAGCGCGAGCGCCGAGTCGAGCATCCCGAAGTCGTGTCCCGCCGCGCCGAGGATCGCCTCGAGCGCCGCCTCCTCGCCGCGCGCGCGCGCGGCATCGCCGAGATCCCACCGCAGATCGACCGCGTCGCGGAAGCGGGCGGCGAGCGCGTCGTACGCCGTGCCGTACATCGCCTCGAGCGCGAAGGCGTACTGATCGCGCGCGCGCGCCGTGGTCCCGTGCTGCGCGAGGTGCGCGTGGACGGCGTCGATCTGCTCGCGCGGCAAGCTGCGCAGGTCGCGCGCGAACGCGAGGCGGTGCGCGGCGTTGTACAGCATCGCCTCGCCGTCCGTGATGCCGAGGGCCTCCTGCGCGAGCTCCGCCGCGGGCTTCTCCCACTTCGCGCGAGCGGGGTCGGCCGCGGCGATGTAGGCGCTCCTCCACGCGGGCCGCAGGGCGAAGACCGCCGCCGGGTCGGCGCCTTCCGGCAGCTCCTCTGAGTGCTGCGAGGCCGCGCGCACCGCGGCCGCGCGCTGCGCGACGACGACGTGCGGGTCGAGCTCCAGGGTGGCCGGCTCGATGATGTAGGGCAGAAGCATGAAGCTGAGCGCGTCGCGCGTCGTCGCCGGGTCGGCGTGGCCCGTCCAGCACGTGCTCGCGCCGACGACGACGCGCGGGCGCACGATCGCGGCGATCGCCTTCATGCTCGGCCCGCCGCTCGGCGCGTCGATGAGCAGGAACCAGCGGGGCGCTGCGCTCGCGGGCGCGAGGATCTCCTGCCATGCCTGCGCGCGCTCATCGTCGCTCACGCGCGCGTCGTCGAGCACCGAGAGGAGCCCGGCGATCTCCGCCGGCACCTGGCGCGCCCAGTACCCGTCGACCGCTCCGGCGTAGCGCGTCACCGCCTGCGCCAGCTCCGCACCGCTCAGGTCGGGGCTCGCGGCGGCGCGGGTATACGCTTGCAGCATGTCCGCGCCGAGGCGCATGCGCTGCGCCTGCGCGAGCGCTGCGATGCGCGCGAGCACGGCGCGGGGATCCATCGCGGCCTCGAGCGCCGCCATGGGCACGAGCCAGCCGGCGAGCGACGGCGTGACGTCGTTCAGGAGCTGCGCCTTCTGCGCTGCGCTGACGTCGGTGAGCCCGATGAGCCCCGCCGCGAGCCCCGAGTTGACCTCGTCGAGCGGCCTGTCCGCGAGCTTCACCAACGCGTCGATGCGCTCGGCGCGCGACCCGCTCACGAGCCCGGCCCGGAGCGCCGGCCAGTCGTTGGTTTGCCTGCGCTGCCACGCGAGGGCCTGGTCGAGCTTCGCGGCGACGTCCTCGTCCGAGGCCGCGCCGTCGGCGAGGAGCGGCACGAGCGCCTTGAACAGCGCGCCGCGCGGACGGGGATTGACGTCGCGCCAGCTCGCCGTCGCGGCGGCGTGGTACAAGGACAGCAGCGCGCTCTGCCGCGCCGCCGCGGAGAGCGCGGTGGAGCGTCCGATGGCCGTGATCGCGTCCTCGATCAGGTCCGTCACGCCGGCCGTCTCCCCGACCTCCGCGAGGAACCCGGAAATGTCCACGTCCGGAGGCGCGGACGCGAGCGCCTCGCCGAGGAACCGCCCGCGCGCCTCCGCCTGGCGCGCGGCGATCCCGGAGGGCAGGCTCGACCAGTTTCCGCTCTCCTCCTCGCGGACGCCGTAGTCCTCGCGGAGCGTGTCCGCGCGCATCTCGTTCAGCGCAGCGGCGGAGGCGAACCACTGCGTGAGCTCCCGCTGCCGCGCGGGGCCGACGTCCGAGCCTTTCCAGAACAGCCGTCCCGTTGCGCGACGCACGCGATAGCTCGGATCGGCGAGGATGGCGTCGGCCTGCGCCGCGCTCAAGGTGCCGGCGCTCCCGTACCACGCAGCGGCCGACTCGCGGACCGAGCGCGACGCCGACTCCCGCAGCGTCACGAGCAGCTCGTCGACGCTCGGCGGATGCTCGAGGTCCGGCGTGCGCAGCGCTCCGGTCGCGCTGCGGAAACGCTTGGTCTGGAGGAGATCCGCGACGAACACGACGAGCGCGCGGCGCTCGTCTTCCGTCGTTCCGGGGTTGTTCGAGAGCGCCGCGGCCGCCTCGAACAGGAGCGCCGGGCTCTCCGTGCTCGCGAGGATGCGGAAGACGCGCTCGAGATCGCCCGGGCGCACGGGCGCGTTTCGCAGCAGGTCGGTCTGGAGCGGTCCCTCGGTCACCGCCTCGAGCGCGAGCAGGTCGGCGACGGCGACCACGCCGAGGCGCGCGAGGTGTGCGGCTTCACCGTTCCAGTACAGCCGCTCCGACTCGCCCCGGCAGTCGCCCGACGGGTACGGCTCGACGCTGAAGCCGCCGACCTGATTGACCGCGCGATCGAGCGCGAGGCGGACAGTCGATGAGGGGTTCTGCCCGAGCTGGGCGACCACCTGCTCGAGGACGCGATCGCCCGACAGAAAAGGCGCGTCGCTCATCGCTCTCTCGGTCGTGTCGACGCTCTCGGTCGTGTCGACGCTCTCGCCCACGTCGACGCAGCCGGCTGCGAGGAGAGTCCATGCGATGCAAATCGACGAGAACAGGTGTGTTTTGCGCATGCTCACAGTGAAACTCCATGGCAAGGTTGAACAGCTTCATCGCGGCCGGCCGCCGTAGCCGGGCGGCGCGGCGCAAGAGCCGGGGGATCGGCAGCCGTCGCAACATAGATGGATCCGGCTGCTCATGTGTCCTCTGAGCACGATTCTGCTCATGCAGATGCGTGGGGTAGAGGGCGCTACCGCAAAGACCAATCCAGGGTTCTTCAACGCGGGCGCTTTCCTGATGGTTGGCAACAAGACTGGTGGCCCCTTGTGCCCCGACTTCGAAGGAAGCAACCGCTTCACCGGCACGGTGCACTGGGCGAAGATCGAAGTAACAGGCCCACCTGCCCTCGAGAGTCCCGAAGACCTCGTGCACGCGCTGATGGCGCTCCATGGACACCTTGACTCGCCCCAAGCCGGGGGCTTGCCCGTTGGGTCCGGGTTGGGCCCATGCCACCCGACGATGAGGTGGGGCGTTGAACAAAGACCCGGCGATCCGTCACGCAGCTGGGAATTGAGTCGCCGACAATCTTGGATTTCCTCCTTCAAAGCGATACGACGATGCGGACGCGGCGGGCTGGCCGGCATTATCCCAGGCACTATGGACAGCACAGGTGCCAAGCGGTCTGGGTCGTCACCACGAAGGTGACACGGGTCCTGCATCATGGAGGTGTGAGATGTTCCATCGGTTCGCGCTCGTCGCTGCACTGCTCGCTCCCGCGACCGGCCTCGCTGCCGACCAGGCCCCGACAGATCTTGGAGAGGGCTCCGAGAAAGATATTTGCGATCAGATCGGAGAGGATCAGGTCCGGTGCGCCCAGGCCTGGCGCTGGTGCCACTGGGATCCGGTCGACGGCAAGTGCGAGCGCAACCCGAGCCCTGGTCCTTGCACCGGAATCCTGGATGAGGCCACTTGCAACGCGACGCCGGGCTGTATCTGGGATGTGCAGGACCCGCTGGGCCCGCGGTGCGAGAACATCTCCTAGCGAGAAGAAACGAGGTCGAGGCGGGTGCTCGTCTTCGGACCGCAGGCTTCGGCCTGCCCTCCGCTCCCGCGGCAACACGTCGCGATCGAACCATGGAGGCTCGAGATCGATGCGACCATCCTCCACAGCATGGTCAATCGTCTGCCTCTTTGGTGCCACCCATTGTGCCGGTGGCGAAGCTGCGAGCCATGGCGAGGCGTCATCGCGCGTCATCTACGAGCAGGACGGCCGCGAGGAGCCGTGCGACTACCCTGTCGACTCGCCCGTCTACGCGTGGGCTCGGTCCGCGGCCATGATGCTCCCGATGCCATCGCTCCGGCGAGCCGGGGAACGCGAGCTCGCGCTCGCCATCCTGGGGACGCTCTCCGAGACCATGGAGGCGAGCGGCAGGCCGCTCTGTCCCGAGGAGCGATTCCGGGACCAGCCCGTGTTCGGCGGCGTGTGCTCCGCGTTCCTCGTCGCGCCAGACACGCTGGTCACGGCTGGCCATTGTCTGAGCGCCCCCGGTGTGTGCTCCAGCATCGCCTTCGTCTTCGGCGCCGCCTATGACCGGTCGGACCGAGACCCGAGCCGGGTTGGACCGGAGGACGTATATTTCTGCCGCGAGGTGCCCGAGTGCGTCGCAAACGGCGTGCTCGGCGATTACGCTGTGGTGCGCCTCGACCGTCCAGTCGTCGGCCGCAAGCCGCTGCCTTTGCGGCGTGCCGGGAAGGTCGAGGATGACGAGGAGCTGATCCTCATCGGCAATCCGCTGGGCCTGCCCACCAAGATCGCAGCGCGCGGGAGGGTCCTGGACAACGCTCCGGCGCTCTTCTTCAAGGCGAGCACCGACAGTTACGGCGGCGGATCCGGATCGGTCGTCGTGGGCGCGCGCTCGGGGCTCGTTGAAGGAGTTCTCGTGAGAGGCGAGAAGGATTTCGTGCAAGCTGGCGCATGCTGGGCGTCCCACGTCTGCCCAGCGGGAGGTTGGCCTTGCCGCGGGGAACACGTCTCTCGGTCGACCGCGTTTGCGGCCCGCGTTCCCGACCAGAGCGATCGACCCAGCCCGTGAGTGTCCACCCGTCGCAGCCGCGCGGATCAGGCCGAGTTGTGCGTACGCAGCTTGTGCGCTGCGAGCTCCTCGCCGATCGTGGCGAGCCTCGGCGGCCGCAGCCTCCCTCACGTCAGCTTGCCCTGCGACGGACCTCTACCGTGTCGGTGTCGGCTCGGCCAGGATCGCGTCGAGGCGCCGGAGCACCACTTCGAGCCGCTCGATCGCCGCCTTCAGGTCCGCCCGGTACTCTCGATCATCGGTATGGACCAGCTCTTCTCGCATCCCCACGAGCCGGATCGACAGGGCTGTCCTCACGTCTCTCGCCTCGCGCTCGTCGAGCTCGAACTGAAGCTTGGCCATATCTCCCCCTGATCCGCGAGCGGCATGTCCCCAGGACCGAGGCGTACATGGTGATGCGACGCCTCGCTGTCATCGGCTCCTGCGACGTCGGGAGCGCCTGCCGGGACGCCGTCCTGGTCCGCCGGCGTCCCGGCGCTGCCGGGCAGCGTGCGGAGGATGGCGAGCCCGCGTGCTCGCCAGCACCGAACCGTCATGGAGGCCGGTGCGCCGCGCAGGCGAACGGCGTGACGACGGCCGAGGCAAGCGGGCGACACCGGAGAGCTCAGGCCCTGGGGTTGCATGACTCGCATCAGAGAGCGTCGTCGAGGGCGGCCACAGCAGGGCGGCCGCGCTCGTCCAGGAGGTGTCCCGCGATGCACAACAAGCAACCGCTTTTCCGCGCCGCTGTCCGGGAGACGGTCCTCTGCGGCGCGGCGTAGCGGAGAGCCATGGAGATCTGCCTCTTCGCGGGCAACGCGAACCTCCCTCTCGCGCAGGCCGTGGCGCAGCGCCTCGGCGTCGGTCTGGGCGACGCCCTGGTGCGCCGCTTCGCGGACGGCGAGCTTCACGTGCAGATCCGGGAGAGCGTGCGAGGGCGGGACGTGTATCTCCTCCAGCCGACGAGCCCACCGGTCGACGAGCACATCCTCGAGCTCCTGTTCCTCGCGGATGCATGTCGCCGCGCAGGCGCCTCGCGCGTGACGGCCGTCGTGCCGTATTTCGGCTATGCCCGCCACGACCGCCGCGCCTCGGGGAGGGAGCCGGTAGGGGCCCGGCTCGTCGCCGATCTCTTCAGGACAGCGGGCCTCTCGCGCGTGGTGGCCGTCGACCTCCACAGCGCCGCGCTCGAGGGGTTCTTCTCCATCCCGCTCGAGCACCTGAGCGCCGCGCCGCTGCTCCTCGAGGCAGCGCGACCCTGGATCTCCGAACGCAGCGTGATCGTGGCGCCGGACCTGGGCGCTGCGAAGCTCGCGGATCGCCATGCGCGGCTCCTCGGCCTGCCGGTCGCCGTCGTGCACAAGACCCGCCTGAGCGGCGAGGACGTCAGGGTGCATACGATCACGGGCGAGGTCCGGGGGCGGTCGCCCCTCCTCGTCGACGACATGATCAGCACCGGCGGGACGATGGAGGCCGCCGTGAACGCCCTGCTCTTGGCGGGCTGCGCGCCGGACATCGTCGTCGTCGCGACCCACGCCCTCTTCGTTGGAACGGCGGTGATCCAGCTCCCCGCCCTGCCGGTGCTCCGCTTCCTCGTGACGAACAGCGTCGCCGCCGCCGCGTGCCCAGCGCTCCCGATCGAGCTCGTCCGCCTGGACGGGCTCCTGGCCGAGGCGATCCGGCTGCTCCATGACGGCCGGTCGCTGGACGCGCTGCTCGCGCACGGGGAGCCCTCGTGAGCCCGCCCGGGAACGAATCGCTCCTCGGCCAGGGACCGGGCATGGTTGCCCCCGCGAAGCTCTGCGCCGAGGGACTGAGCGTTTAATCCGGCAGATTTCTGGCTGTGCGAGCCCGCCCTCGCGGTCACGAGCGAGCAGCACCAGCGGCTCTGCCTCGCGCGGGTCCTCGCGGTCGAGCCCGAGGTGCTGCGACGCGCTGGAGGCGTTCCTCACCCGGGACGTCGCGAAGGCCGAGGGCGTGCTCGCCGCGGACGCCGATGTGGATCGGATGCTCGTGGACGTGTTCGACGAGCTCCGCGCAGAGACGCGGCGGTGACACAGCCGAGCGGTCCAGGTCGTGCACCGCGAGCCAGCAGAGCAGCGCAGGGGAGCGCGGCGCGAGATCGTGGCGCCCGCGCGCGCGCTGGACGACGCGAGGCCATGGACATGAAGACGATACTCGACGCGATAGGCAAGACTCCCCTGCTGACGCTCGACGGCATTCACGTGAAATGCGAATTCCGGAGCCCCTCTGGCTCCGTCAAAGACAGGCTTGCCAGGTACGTCATCGAGAAGGCGGAGACGACAGGGATCTTGAAGAAGGGCGCCACGATCGTGGAGGCATCGTCCGGAAACACGGGAACTGCCGTCTCCATGGTCGGCGCCGTGAAAGGGTACAAGGTGACGATCTTCATCCCCGAGGGCCTCTCCCAGGAGCGCTACAGGATGATGAAGGCGTTCGGCGCGGACGTGCGCACCGTCCCGCGGGACCGGATGGATCTCGCCGTGCAAGGCGCGATCGCCCTGGGGAGCGAGAAGGATCACTTCCACGTGAACCAGTTCGCGAGCCCCTGGAACGCGGAAGACCACGAGAAGCACCTCGGCGGGGAGATCCTCCGCGCCTTCGGGCGCCGGCGCATCGACGCCGTCGTCGCGGCGATCGGCTCCGGAGGGACCCTGATCGGCCTCGCGAGGGCGTTCCGGCGGGTCAACCCGGCGGTCAAGGTCCTCGGCGTCGAGCCTGCCCGGTGCGCCCTCGTCCACGGGCGGCTGCACGGCCAGTCCGAGGTGTGCCGGCCCCACCGGATCGAGGGTATCGGCGAGGGGTTCGTGCCCCCGCTCATCGACGACAACATCGAGCTCATCGACGATGTCCTCCTGGTCGAGGACGGAGAGGCCATCGAGGAGGCGAGGCGGATCGCAAGGGTGCACGGCTGCTTCGTCGGGGTCTCTTCCGGGGCGAACCTCCTGGCCGCGAGGAGGGTCAAGGAGAAGAGCCCCGAGCTGAGGAACGTGGTCACCTTGTTCCCGGACGAGGGGGAGAAGTACCTGAGCGAGGCGTGGTTCTCGCGCTGAGCGGGAGCTCGGCTACTCCAGCGCGCCATCGTCCCCTGGATGGCCGAAGAGCCAGTCGTCCCTGATCGCCTGCTCGCCCTGGCGCGCGGCCGGGGAGCGGAGGAGCACCCGAGCGCGGCGAGCACGTGAGGAACACGACCAAAGGTCGCGGTGAGTCGCGGCCCATGAGCGCCAGGGGGCGACCAGGCGCTCCACGCGAACAGAGCGCCCCGGCGGCGTCAGGCGCGGCGCCTGGCGGGACAATTGCACGCTCCACCGAGCGCCGCCGGCGGCGCTCGGTGGAGGGAGAGACATGCCATTCCGGGATCGGGCCGACGCCGGCCGCCAGCTCGCGTCGCGGCTGACCGCCTACGCGGGACGGGAGGACGTGACCGTCCTGGCGCTGCCGCGAGGCGGGGTGCTGGTCGGCTTCGAGATAGCGAAGCTCCTGCGGGTGCCGCTCGACGTGCTGATCGCGCGCCGGATCGTGGCCCCCGGCGATCATCGCATGACGATCGGCGCCGTCGCGAGCGGCGGCGTCCGGGTCGTGGACGAAGAGCTCTGCCGAGCGCTGGGCGTCTCGGACAGGACGGTACAATGGCTCGCCGATGCGGAGGCCCGGGAGGTGGAGCGCCTGGAGCGCGTCTACTACGGCTGCCACAGGGCGCCTGACATCCGGGACCGAACGCTCCTCCTCGTCGACGACGGCGTGGCGACCGGAGCGAGCATGCGCGCCGCCGTGACGGCCGTCGAGCACGTGGGCCCGGCGGCGATCGTCATCGCGGTCCCCGTCGCGTCCCACGCCGCGTACGCGGAGCTCTCCCGGCGAGCACGCGAGTTCGTGTACTGCCATATCCGAGATCCTGTCTATTCTGTCGGGCTCTGGTACGAGGACTACGCGCCCGTGTCCGAGCAGGATGTCTGTCGGCTGCTCGGGGGCGCGCTCGACCGGGGCCCGTCGCGTGCGCCGGAGGCGCCCTGAGGGCGCCCGGCGCCGGCTCGCCAGGGGCTTCCGCGTGGTAGCGCTCGCTCAGCGACGCATAGAGCTCCTCCTCTTGGTCGAAGTGGAGCCGCAGCACCGCGTGGAGCCCGTAAAGGATCTGCTGGAAATCCCGCACGTCCGCGGCCATGGGCCCGCGCGGGCCGAGCTCATCGAGGAGCTGCTCGTACAATCGGGCCAGGCGGAAGATCTCCCGGTGCGTCGCGCTCATGGATGCCAGCGGATCCTCGCCGCCGAGCAGCCGCGAGATGACCGGGTAGACCTCGGCGTCGTCCGCGCGCTCGTGGGGGAGCAGCCGCTCGCGGAGGAAGCGGCCGAGCGCATCGAGCTCCGCGCGCGCCGCCTCGCCTGCCAGGTGGTCGATGCGCTCGGCGACGATCCGCACCCGCTCGAGCATCGGGATGAGCTGGTCGTGCTCGCGCTCCAGCCTGCGGCTCATGGCGTCCCCGAGGGCTGGCCTCCGCGCGCCGCGCCCGCCGCGCTGCGCCCGCAGCGCGCTCAGGATCGCGGCGACGTCGATCGCCTCCTGCAGCAGCGCGCCGGCGGCCGGCGGCAAGAAGCCGAGCGCCGCCACGCCCATCGCGAAGAGCGACAGCCCCATGCCGAGGAGCGCGCTCTGCACCGCGATCGCGCGGGCGCGGCGCGCGACGCTCACGGCCTCGGCGAATCGATCGAGCCTGTCCACGAGGAGGACCACGTCGGCCGCCTCCGCGGACGAGGTGGCCCCGCGCGCGCCCATCGCGACGCCCACGTCGGCGGCGGCGAGCGCTGGAGCGTCGTTGATGCCGTCACCGATCATCACGACGAGCCCCTCGGCGCGGGCCTCGCGCACGGCCGCGACCTTCTCCTCCGGCGACCGCTGGGCGAGCACGCGATCGACGCCGAGCGTGGCGCCGACCGCCTCGGCGACGAGGGGGTGGTCGCCTGTCACCAGCACGACCCGGCGAACGCCGGTCCGTCGCAGCGCCCGCAAGGTCCGCGGCGCATCGGGGCGGATCGGGTCATCGAGCGTCAGCGCGCCGAGGATGCGCCTGTCCACCGCCACGAACACGGTCATCGCACCGGCGCGCGACGCGCGGCGCCGGAAGGCGCGGGCCTCCTCCGGGAGCGACGTTCCCTGCGCCGCCCATTCGGCGCTCCCCACGCGAACGGCGCGCCCATCCACCCGGCCCGTCATTCCGGCGCCGGGCGCCTCGTGGACGTCCTCGGGAAACGACAGCCCGAGGCGGCGCTCGCGGGCGGCGCGCACCAGGGCCGCGGAGAGCGGGTGCGACGAGGTCTGCTCGAGGGACGCCGCCAGGCGGAGTATCTCCGCGTCGTCCTCTATCGAGCGAAAGCACGTCACGCCGGTCACGCGCGGGCCGCCGAACGTGAGCGTGCCCGTCTTGTCGAGGAGCAGGATCTCGGCCCGGGCGAGGGCCTCGAGCGCGGCGCCGCCCTTCACCACGATGCCGCGCCGGGCCGAGCGCGAGATGCCGCCCACGATCGCGATGGGCACGGCGAGGAGCAGCGGGCAGGGCGTCGCGACGACGAGCACGGCGAGCCCGCGGCCGGCGTCGCCGGACACGCCCCACGCCGCGGCCGCCGTGGCGAGCGAGAGCGCGGCGAACGCCAGGGCGTGGCGATCCGCGAGGCGGGCGAGCGGGGCCTTCGAGGCGGACGCCTGCTGCACGAGGCGGACGATGCCTGCGAACGTGCTGTCATCCGCGCTCGCGACGGCGCGGAGCTCGAAGGCGGCGCCGGCGTTCGTGGTCCCGCTCCCCACGCGGTCTCCGGGCGCCTTCTCGACGGGCCGCGGCTCGCCGGTCAGCGCCGACTCATCGAGGAGCGCCCGCGCGCCAACCACGACGCCGTCGACCGGCACGATCTCGCCCGGCTTGACCAGCAGGCGGTCGCCGGGGGCGACGGCGCCGACAGGGACGGTCGTGACGTCGGCCCCCTCGCGGCGGTGCGCGGTGCGGGGGGCACGCGCGAGGAGGGCGGAGAGCTCGCGCCGGGCGCGCGCGGCCGCGTACCCCTCCAGGGCGCCGCCGGTCGCCATCATCGCGCCGATCAGCGCGCCCGCCAGGTACTCCCGGAGCAGGAGCGCGCCGCCGATGGCGAGGAGCGCGATGACGTCGACGCCAGGCCGCTTCTTCAGGATGTCCGCCAGGATGCGCGCGCCCACGAAGGCGAGCGCGATCACCGCGCCGGCCGCCCAGAGCATGTCTCCTGGACGCGCGTGTCCTCCGAGGTGCGCCGCAGCTCCGCCCAGCAAGCTGGAGATCGTCGACGCGAGCAGCGCGCTGCTCGTCAGGCATGGCCGAGGTGGACCGACCTGGCGCGTAACGACCGTGTCCACTGTCCACCCGTCAGCCATGAGTCAGCAATGGTCGTGCCCGTCAACGTCGGAGCGCCCTGCATCACGCGTCACGTACGAACCCGCTCGCCACGCTCGTGAGCTGACGACGAGATCCGCTGAGCATGCATCGTGCGACAGCCACCCCACATGCGACCTGCCGTGGTGCTGCGGCCTCTCGTGATGTGCGTGCTCGCCTTCTCGATGCTCTGGAGCGACTCCGGGGGAGCTGCGCCGGTCGAGCCGCGCGTCGACGTGGAGCTGTTCACGCGCAAGGGGTGCCCTCGCTGCGACGAGGCCAAGCGCTTCCTCACCGAGCTCGAGAGCCGACGGCCCGGCCTGCGCACGCTCGTCGCGGATGTCGTCGAGGATCGCGCGGCGCTGGACCGGCTGAGGGCGATCGCCGAGGGGCAGTCGACCGCCGCCGTGAGCGTCCCGGCGTTCCATGTGCGCGGGGTGCTCGTCATCGGCTACGCAGGGCGCGACGTGACGGGCCGGCGCATCGAGGCGTTGCTCGACGGCGCGCCGCCGCCACCCGCCGAGGCCGGCGAGCCTGCTGCGTCGTGCCCTCTCGCGCCGGATCAGCCGCCGTGCCCGGCCGGCGCCACGGCGCCGAGGCCCGGGGTCGTCGACGTGCCCGTCCTCGGGCGGCTGGACATCCGCGATCTTGGCCTGCCGGCGTTCACCGTCCTCCTGGGGCTCGTCGACGGCTTCAACCCGTGCGCCATGTGGGTGCTGCTCTTTCTCCTCTCCTTCCTCGCCACGCTGCGGAGTCGGGCGAAGATGCTGCTGATCGCCGGCGTGTTCGTGCTCGTGAGCGGTCTCGCCTACTTCGCCTTCATGGCTGCCTGGCTGAACTTCTTTCTCCTGGTCGGCGCCTCGCGTGCCGTGCAGATCGCGCTGGGAGCGATCGCCGTGCTCGCCGGTTCGGTCCACATCAAGGACTTCTTCGCGTGGAAGCGGGGCGTGTCGCTCAGCATCCCCGAGTCGGTGAAGCCGGGGATCTACGCGAGGATGCGGGCTGTCGTCAGGGCGGAGAGCCTGCCCGCCGCGCTCATCGCCGCGGGCGTCCTCGCCGTCATGGTCAACGTGGTCGAGCTCCTCTGCACCGCGGGCCTGCCCGCGCTCTACACCCAGCTCCTCGCCGAGGAGCGCCTCCCCGCGTGGAAGCACTATGCCTATCTCGGGCTCTACAACGTGGCCTACATGGCGGACGATATCGTCATGGTCGGCGTCGCGGTGGCGACGTTGAGCCGCCGCAAGCTGCAGGAGAAGGAGGGACGGTGGCTCAAGCTGCTGAGCGGAGCGATCATGGTGCTGCTGGGGCTGCTCCTGCTGTTCAAGCCCGACTGGCTGGCCGCTTGATCGGCGCGTCAGGTACGGCAGCGCGAGCGCGCGGCGTTCGTCGAGGCGCGGGCGGCATACGGCCACCTCGCGAGCGCAAAGCACTTTGGCAAAGGGGTTATCCCAGGTTGATTCGCGAACGGGAGCTAATGTGGGTCGGGGTACCCTCTGGCCCGGCGCTCAGCCGAGCTCGATACAGCCCCGCTGTGGACGCCGCGCGCGTACTGGCCTGGCGTCGTGCCGACGATGCGCCGGAAGTGCCGGTTGAGCTGGCTCTGGTCGTAGAGGCCGACCTGCGGGGCGACGTCGCGCGGCCTCACGCCGGCGACGAGCATCTCCTTCGCGCGCATGATCCGCAGCCGCGTCAGGTACGCATACGGAGACATGCCGATCTGCGCGCGAAACGCGCGGCACAGGTGGAACTTATCGAGGCCGGCGTGCGCAGCGAGGTCGTCGAGCGTCACCGGCTCGGCGAGCCGCTCCCGCAGGAGCTCGATCGCGCGGCGCACCGGTCGCGTGTGCTCGCGCGGCGCGTCACCGACCCCCGCGAGCGCGCCGATCGCCTCGGCGATCGCGACCTCGAGCGCGAGACGATCGGCGCCGGCGCGCACCGCGTGATGCAGGCGGTGGAACGCCGCGCCCCGCTCGTCACCGGCGGCGAGCTGTGGATGGACGCAGACCTTGCCGATCACGCCCTCGACCATGCGCGCCGAGAGCGCGACGCACTGGCCCGTGCCCGGCCCGTCGCGCGAGATGTCGCGGTGCACGTCGCCGGGTTGCAGGATCTGCAACGAGCCCGGGCCGCAGCTCCACACCTTTCCGCGGCACCACCACTCCGAGCGCCCGACCTCGATGCGAGCGATCGCGTACGTTTCCTTCATGCCGGCATAGAGCTCGTCGCTCGACCAGCGCGTAACGCGCACACCGGGCACGGGGACAGCAAGAACGTCGGCACGAGTCGCCACGCCCCCATCCTAGGACCGACGCGCCCCTTCGGCTTGGGCATTCTTGGCCGCTCTCGACCGGCCAAGAATCGCCAAGGCAGCGCCCGCGGCGATTCCTATCCAGGGGACATGCAAGACAAACCCGTCGCCCTCGTCACGGGGGCCAACAAAGGTATCGGTCACGCGATCGCGAAGGAGCTCGCGGCGCGCGGCCACATCGTGCTCGTCGGCTCGCGCGACCTCGCGCGCGGCGAGGCCGCGGCCAAGCAGATCACCGGCGATGCTCGCGCGATCGCGCTCGACGTCACGAACGCCGGCTCGATCGCCGCCGCCGCGGCGCGGATCCGTCGCGAGCTCGGCCGGCTCGACGTCCTCGTCAACAACGCTGGCATCGCCAAAGGCGCAGCGCAGAGCGGGGTCACGGTCGACGAGATCGCCAAGAGCGGGAGGCCGAGCGTGGCCTCGCTCGCCGACGTCCGCTCCGTGTTCGAGACCAACGTGTTCGGCGTGATCGCCGTGACCCAGGCG
This sequence comes from Sorangium sp. So ce406, assembly GCF_051474675.1. Lineage (NCBI taxonomy): Bacteria > Pseudomonadati > Myxococcota > Polyangiales > Polyangiaceae > Sorangium > Sorangium sp. So ce406. The sequence goes on from NZ_CP150340.1 coordinate 8,834,624, forward strand.
ATGCTGCCGCTCCTCCGCGAGGCGCCGGCCGGGCGCATCGTCAACGTGTCGAGCCGCCTCGGCTCGATGACCTGGATCAGCGATCCCACCAGTCCGAACCGCGGCGTCGGCGGCGTCGCGTACAGCCCGTCGAAGAGCGCGCTCAACGCGGTGACGATCGCGTTCGCGCAGGAGCTCGCCGGCACCGCGATCAAGGTCAACGCTGTGTGCCCCGGCTACGTCGCGACCGATCTCAACAACCACAGCGGGACGCGCACCGTCGCCGAAGGCGCGCGCGAGCCGGTGCGGCTCGCGCTGCTCGGTCCCGACGGACCGACTGGCACCTTCTCGGACGACGCAGGCCCGGTCCCCTGGTGAGGAGAGGCATCTTCAGTCCCCGCCGACGCCCACGTCGCGCCAGCGGATCTCCACCCGCTTCGCGCCGAGCTGGGTCGCGAGCGCCGTGAGCTGCCGCTCGGCCTGCGCCCTCGCGCGCGCCATCACGTCCCCCTCGAGCGCGGCCTTCTCGATCGCCTCGGTCGCCTCCTTGCGGGCCCGCGACTCGAGCTGCTCGTTGCGCCGCGCGAGCAGGCTCGTCGACCGCGTGTAGACGTACGTCCCGTCCTCGTCGAGCCGCGTCGAGAAGACCTCCGGCGCCGGCAGCGTCATCCGCGCGACGCCGGTCTCCGGATCCATCGCGATGTCGTCGTCGCCGATCCGCGCGAGATCGACGCCGATCGAGACGTGGCCGACGGCGACGAGCAGGAGCGCGTCGGTGGCCTGCACCAGGCCGAACAGGCGGCTCTGGCGGTCGGCCAGATCCACGACCTTCTCGACGTGCACCTCCGTGGTCTCGAGCCGCGCCAGGTCGCGGATCGCGATGACGAGCGCAGGAGACGGCCGCACGACCACCCCGCTCGCCGGCGCGGGGGCGCGGAGGCGCGGCGCCACCACGAGCGCGCCGAACCCGACCGACGCGAGGATCGCGACGACGAGCAGCGCGATCCGCGGAGCGCGGCCCACGCGAGCGCCGGGGCGCGGCGCGTGAACGGCGACCGAAGCGTAAGGATCCTGGAGCGGGCCTTCCATCGGGGGTACCTCGGCGATCACGGGCGCAGCAGGCGCCCGCGGCGGTCCGGCTGGACAGGCCAGACGGGCCGCGCGTCCTCGTGAGAGAGTACTGAGAACAGGAAGGCCGGAAGGCGAGAAGAAATCAACCCGCCGCCCCGCGCCGACCCGCGCGGCCGCTACGCCGCCGGCGCCGTGGACGGCAGCGCGTGGGCGACCTGCCCCGCGCACGAGGACGAGAGCGCCCGCTCCAGCGTCCAGTCGTCGACCTCGCCCTCGGCCGCCTGCTCGATCGCGAGGCGCACGTCGCGGCTCGCGCACCCCTCGGCCGCGATCCGCAGCCGCTCCGCGGTGTGGTCGTCGCGCGACGACGAGAGCGCGAGCGCGGCGCCGATGCGGAGCTCGGCCGGCGCGCCGCCGTCCTCGAGCACCGCATACGCCTGCTCCCGGGTGAGCTTCGCCGTGCGGTAGTCGGCGCCGGCCTCGTCCACGAGGCGGCGCAGCGCCGCGCGCCACGCGGGCGCCGCGAGGCCGCGGCGCTCGAGGAGCGCGCCCGCGCGCCCCGCCTCGGGGGCGCCGCGCCCGCTCCGCTCGCGGAGCAGCGCGAGCAGGTGCTCACGGCGCCGCTCGGCGAGCACCATGCTGAGCCCCGTCTCGCTGGGATCGCGCAGGAGCTGCGGCGGCACGATCGTGAGCAGGACCTCCTCGCCCCCCGCGAGCCCGAGCGCGACGCCGAGCGCTGTCTCGTCGATCCGCTCGATGCAGGCGTAGGGGATGAAGCGCTCGCCCGCGTCGTCCCGCAGCGAGAGCCCGTCGCTGCCGGCCACCAGCACGCGGGGCGCGGCGCCCTCCCGGAGCAGCGCGGCGAGCGCCCACGCCGAGGCGCCCGTGACGACGCCGAGCGAGAGCGCCACGTCCGGATCGAGCACCGACCAGCAGATCAGCGACACGAGCGCCGCGACCCCGACGAACAGGCGGCGCCGGAGCGGCGGCGCGACGTCGTCATGGAGCCGGACGCTCCACGTGCCCCGCTCCCGGCCGGCGGCGATCGCGCCGAGCAGCCGCTCCGCGTCGGCCGAGTCCTCGACGCGCACGCGGATCACGTCGCCGTCGTCCGTCTTCAGGGCGACCTCGTCGCCGCAGCTCGAGAGCCGCGCGCTCGTGAGCGAGAGGAGCGGGAACGAGCTCCGATCGCCGGCGCGCTCGATCCACAGCGCGTTGCTCACCCGGACGATCGACGCGCCGGACGAGCCGAGCGCCGCCCAGAGCCACGCGAGCGGCGCGTAGAGCATGCACGCCACGCAGAGCAGCACGAGCAGCGACCCGAGCAGCAGGACCGGCATGAGGAGCGCCATCGCGAGCCGGCCGGCCAGGGGCTCCACGAGCGAGGCGATGGAGAAGAGCACGAGCAGCCAGGCCAGCGCCGAGGTGAGCAGCCGGCTGACGAAGCGGGCGTCTGCATAGGGCTGGATGAGAACCCCGCAGCGCTTGAACACGCCGTCACTTCCAGCGGTTCCTGCCACCCCATCACGGTGAAAGCACCCGCCCGCAAGTTCAAGCACACAGCGCTATTTCAGCGCGACAGCAAGCTCCGCGCTGTACGGCGGCGGCCGCCCTCGGTGCGCGTACCTCGGTGGCGTCCGTCGAACCGCGACCGTCGTGCGCGTACCTGGGTGGCGCGCCTCAGTAGGCGTCCGCCGGGGCGCGCGCGTCCGCGGGGAGCGTGAGCGGGAGCATCTCCACGGCCGCATCGCCGCCGTCCAGCCACTGGTACCGCGCGAGGTTCGAGAGGACGCGGCCCACATAGGTGCGCGTCTCGTCGTAGGGGATCCGCGCCACCCACACGTCGGTGTCCCGGTCGATGTTGCCCTCGAGCCAGTGCGACACGGCCGTCGGGCCCGCGTTGTACGCCGCGGTCGCGAGCGGCAAGCTGCCCTCGAACGTCCGGAGCAGCTTGCCGATGTAGAAGCCGCCGAGGCGCAGGTTGATCGGCGCGCTCTTGAGCTGATCGAGCTCGAAGCCGAGCGACAGCTCGCTCGCGGCTTTCCTGGCCGTCGCCGGCATGAGCTGCATCAGGCCGACCGCGCTCGCGGGGCTCACCACGACGGGATCGAACGCGCTCTCCTGGCGCATCAGCGCGTGGACGAGGCCCCGCGGCAGCCCGTGCTGCGCCTCGAGCGCGCGCACCTCGCCGACGTACGGCTCCGGATAGACGCACTCCCACGTCCAGCGATCGGCCTGCGAGGGCGCGCGCTGGAGCGCGGCGGCGGAGACCGCCTGCGTGCCCACCCGGTAGCGGCGCTTCGCGGGCGAGAGCATGCCGTACATCCTGCAGAGCGCCTCGCTCTCCTGGCCCGCGTACGGCGCGGTCGCCGCGCGCTCGTTCTCGGCGAGGTGGGCCTCCGCGTCGCGGTCGAGCCCCATCGACGCGAGCAGCGCCGCGCCAGGCGGCAGCTTCACGTCCACCGGCCGGGCGTCCGCGAGCGACGCCGGGACGAGCAGCGGCGGCATCGGCGCGCCCACCGCCGCGAGGCGCGACCGCGCGAGCAGCGCGCCCCACGAGAGCGGCTGCTCCCGCATCACCTGCGCCCAGAGCCGCGCCGCGCCGTCGCGATCGCCGCCGCGCAGGGCCGCGAGCCCCGCGAGCTCGCGCAGCTTCGCCGCGTCGGCCGCGCCCGCGTCGCGCGCGAGCTGCTCGAGCGGCTGCCGCGCCCGCGCGGCGTTGCTCGTCGACAGCATCGCGAGCGCGCGCTCGTAGGTCGCGTCGCGGCGCCGCTCGCTCCGCGGGTAGGCCGAGAGGAACCGGCCGTACTGCGCGACGGCCTCGGCGTAGCGACCGACCTGCATGAGCAGCCGCGCCGAGAGCAGGCTCGAGAGCTCCCCCCACCGGGTCTTCCGGAACCTGCGCGCGACCGCGAGGTGCCGCTCGATCGCCTCGCCCTCGCGCCGGAGGCGCGAGAGCGAGCGCGCCGCGAGGTGGAGCTGCTCGGCCTGGCGCGCCGACGGCGACGCCGCGACCTTGAGGAACGCCGCGGCCGCGCCCTCGTAGTCGCGCGCCTGGTACAGCGCCGTGGCGCGGCGGTGGTGGAGCTCCGCGGCGGACACGCCCGCGACCTTGTCGAGCTCGGCGATCGCCTGCGACGCGCTGCCCGCGGCGACCATGGCGTCGGCCTTCTGGAGCCGCTCCTCCGGCGAGAGCGACCCCGGCGCCGCGGCGAGGAGCGCCGCGGCCTCGCGCCCGTCGGCCGACGACGGCGCGCTCTTCACGATCCACCGGAGGTCCGCGAGCGCGAGCTCCGCCGCGGCGGCCTTCGCGGGGCCCTTGTCCCCGGACCGCTCGGCCGCGTCGCGCGCGGCGAGCAGGACGCGCGCCCGCGCGAGCCGCGCCGCCGCCTCGTCGCGCGTCTTGCGCGCGCGCTGCGCCGCGACGACGGCCCGGTCCGCGAGCGCGCGGGCCTGCGCGAGGTCGCCGCCCTTCATGGCGGCGACCGCCGCGCGCGCGAGGCCGGGCGCGCCGCCCGCGCGCTCGAAGTACGCCGCCGCCTCGAGGAACGGGCCCACCTCGAACGCGGCCTCGGCGCGGTAGCGCGCCACCTCGCGGGCGAGCAGCGGCAGCGCCTGCTCGAGGCCGTGGAGCAGCTCGACCGCCTTGCCGTGGTCGCCGAGCTCGAACGCGACGCGCGCCCGCGCGAACTTCATCCCGGGCATCGCCCGCTGCTCCATGGGCAGCGCGTCGATCCGCTCCGCCGCCTCGGCCCAGCGCTCGAGGCGCACCGCCTCGACCCACGCGCCGTCCATCACCGGCGACGCGACGGCCGCGACGGCCGCGGCGGCGCCGCTCACGGCGGACGGCACGGCCGGCGGCGCGGCGCGCGCGGTGCTCTGCGACGGCGGCGGGCCGGCCGCGCGGTGCTCCGCGCACGCGGCGAGCGAGAGGCCCAGGACACACGCGGCGGCGAGCCGGCGGCGCGCTGCCCGTGACGACGGCTTCGGTGGCGACGGAGCCCGTTTCATAGCCGACCCGACGCGGTGGACGACCCGCCGGCAGCGCGCCGTGAGGACAGAGGGCCGCGGGACGGCGGCCTCCGCGCGCAGGCCGCTCGCGCCGCAGCGCTCGCGCTGCCGACCCCTCTAGCTAGCAAGCTTCCGCGCCACGTCGCAAACAAAGTGTCGGGCCCGACGCGATCCACCGCTTGCCGATCTCGACGTCCTCCTCGAACAGGAAGGCCGCGACCTCGTCGAGCGAGCCGGCGCGGTTCGGCGGCGCACCGAGGCGGAGCGCGGCGGCCTTGCCGAACGCGGCGGCCACGGGGTGCGGCGCGCTCGCGAGCCGCAGCAGCTCGGGCACGAGCTCCGCCGCCCCGAGCTCGCCCGCGAGGACGGCCGCCAGCGGCCGCGGATCGGCGGGGCAGTCGTAGCTCCACGAGAGCGCCGAGCGCAGCACCGCGATCGTCTCGGGCGCCGCCGCGCGCGCCGCCGCGGTGCGGTAGCCGCCCCCGGGCAGCGCGAGCTGCGCAGAGCCGCGGCTGGTCGCGCACACGCCGTCCGCCGCCTGCAGCAGGGCCGCGGCGATCGGCTCGGTCACGCCGTCGCCGAGCGCCGTCTGCCCCTCGATGTCGGCCGCGACGGGCCGCGCCGCCTCCTGCGCGTAGCCCTCGAGGTTGGCGAGGAGCCGCTCCAGGTCGACCGCGCCCGCGGCGCGGCCGGCGAGCACGTCGCGCGCCGTGTGCACGGTCACGAGGCTCGACACGACGGCGGGCGTCCCGCCGCGCATCGTGTGGGAGACGTCCACGCTCACCCGCTTCACGGCGGGCCACCGGAGCACGCGCGGCTCCGTGTCCGGGTCGACGAGGATGCCCCAGGGGACGACGGCCATCGCCACCTCGCGCGCGCCGCGCTGGGCCTGGAGGCGATGCTCGGCGCGGGCCAGCGCGAGCACGCCGAGCGCGCTCCCCATCGCCATGAGCCCCAGCGAGAGCGTCTGGCTCCCGGCGCCCCAGATGGCCGCGGAGACGCCCGCGAGCCCCGCGGTCCCCGCCGCGGCGAGCGCGCCGGTCGAGCCGGGCTCCGGGTGGAGGCACACGTAGCGAAAATCCGGCGGAGGCAGCTTGCGCAGCACGGTGACGACCCCGGATCACGAATCTAGGCCGCCGCGCCCTCGCACGCTACCGGCTGCGCGGGGCGGACGCGCATCCGCGAGGCATGCCACGGCGCGTCGGGGGCGCGCCGGTGCAGCCCCAGCGGCAGACGCAGCCGCAGCGACCGGCGCGCGGCGGCGCGCGGCGCCGGCTGGCAGCGCCGGCGTGGATCCACGCGCGCCGCGCGGTGATAGCTTCGCGGTCGGTGCTGCTCTCCCGCGTCCGCCTCGCCCACGTCGGCCCCTTCGATGACCTCTCGCTGTCCCTCGAGGACGCCGCCGGCGCGCCGCGCCGGCTCGTGGTCCTCTTCGGCGGCGACGGGGTCGGCAAGACCTCGATCCTGTCCGCGATCGCGTCGACGCGCCCCGGGTACGCGGTCGCACAGCAGAGGTCGCGCGCCGACGACGGCGCTACCCCGCTCGTGGTCACCGACTGGATGCTCGGGACGGACGATCCTGCGCGCGCGCACCCGCTGCGCGTCGCGAGCCCGAACGCGCGCCTCGACGAGCCCGAGGACGCGGCGCTCCTGCGGCGGAGGGAGCAGTCGCTGTTCGAGCGGCGCGCGGCGGAGGGGGGCTTCGTCCTCGTCGCGCTCTCGGGCGCGCGCTGGTTCTCGCGCACGTCCGTCATGCTGACGACGCCCGAGCGCAGCGTCCTCCGCTACGACGTGCGCGCGGCCGCGAGCTTCGACGACGCGACCCGCACCGACCTCGCGCGCGAGACGAAGCAGGTGCTCTCGTTCATCCCCGTCGCCGCCGCGCTCGCGCGCGGCCGCTCGGCGGACGGGCCGGACGCGAGAGCAGACGCGCAGCCGGACGCACAGGCAGACGGCCTACCGGACGGGCGAGCAGAAGCGCTGCCGGATGCCCTGCCGCGCGCGCCGTCCGACGCGCGATCGCGCGCCGAGCCGCACGCGCAGGCGGCGCGGCTCGACGCGCTCGATCGCGCGCTGAGGGAGGTGCTCGCGGCGCTGCTCGAGGGCCACGGCGCGAGGTACGTGGGCGTCGACCCGCTCCGGCTCGAGCCGATCTTCGAGCGCGCGGACGGCCAGCGCGTCGACTTCGACGACCTCGGTCGGAGCGCGCGGCACGCCGTCGCGTTCGGCGCGCTGGCGCTCCGCGCGCTCGCCTCCGCGCACCCGAGCGGCGATCCGCGCCTCGCCGAGGGGGTGGTGCTGATCGACGACATCGAGGCGCAGCAGCCGGTGCACCGGCAGCGCTCGCTCCCCGCCCGCCTGCGCGCGGCGCTGCCCAACGTGCAGTGGATCGTCACGACGTCGTCGCCGGCGATCGCGCTCGGCTGCGAGCTCTCCGACGTGATCGCGCTCCGCCGCGAGCCCTCGTCGGGGCGCGTCGAGCTGCACGAGGGCCCGGACGCCGTGCTGCACTAGTTCCTCCGACGTCGCGCCAGGGATCTGGAGGGAGATTTCAACGCAAAGGCGCAAAGGCGCAAAGGCGCGAGGAGGGACAAGTTCCCTTCATCTTGCGCCTTTGCGCCTTTGCGTTGAAATCTCTCCGGTCTGCGACGCAGAGCCCTAGGCGAGCGGCACGGCGAGGAGCACGATCTCCTTGCCGCGCACCTCGACCTTGTAGCGCATCGGCTTGCCGTGCTTCTGCCCGAGCTCCTGCTCGCTCGCCTTGAGGCGCGCGACGAACGCGTCGCGGGTGATGTGGTCCACCGGGTCGCCGAGCGACCGCTTCGCGGCGACGTACTCGGCGAAGATGCGCCCGTAGTACGCGTCCTCCGGCTCCTCGAGGAGCGCCTTGGCGTCGGCGGGGATCTCGTCGGCGGACAGCGCGGCCATCCGCTCGTCGACCTCGAGGGCGTCCCGGAACGACGCCGACGTCGGGGCGCGCGACGGGCGCCCCTCGGCGTCGGTCTCGTCCTCCTGCACGCCGAGGAGCTGGTTCAGGAGCGAGTTCAGCCGGAACACGAGCCCGCCGAGCTCGGCGTGCTCGATCCCGAACCGGAGGTCGGTCCGGCCGTTCATGATCGCGAGCAGGCCGTCCTCGATCTCGGAGACCGGCTGCGAGATGTACGCGTCGAGGAAGTAGGCGGCGATCACGACGAGCACGAGCCCGAGCGCGGTGACGCCGAGCAGCGGCCACAGCAGGCTGTTCGCGAGGCCCGGCGTCCTGAGCTGCGCGATGCTGAGGAGCACCGCCCGCCGCCCGTCGCCGTAGCCGTCGAGCGCGTGCCCGACGGCGCTGTACTCGCCGGACAGCCCGCCGATGTCGACCATCCGCCCGGAGCTCAGCGCGTGCAGCGCGCCGTCCTTCGCCGGCGACGCGGTGAGCGCCGCGACGAGCTGCGGCGGAGCGTCGCGCGACTTCGCCACGACGTCGAGCCCGTCGCCCGACTGCATGGCGACGACCAGCAGGCGCCCGCTCGTGCGCTCGCTCGCGTTGGTCAGCCGCTCGTCGTTCAGCGCGGTGCCCACCGCGACGGCGCCGATGATCTGCCCGGCGTCGCTGCGGATGGGCGCGTAGGACGCGAGGAGCTGCTCGTTGCGCGCCCGGCTCACCCACACGTCCGAGCCGGTCACGCCCTGCTCGATGGCGAGCTTCAGCGACGGGTAGACGGCGCCGAGGTTGTCCCCGCGCATGAGCGCGGAGGCGTTCCGCCCGAGCACCACGCCCTTCGTGTCGACGAGGACGACGAGGGACGGCGGGGTCCTCGCCAGCTCGGGCGAGGCGGCGACCGCCTCCCGGATGGCGTTGGCGGCGCTGGTGGCCGCCTCGGCGCGCGCCGGGGCGGTGCCGGCGTTGAACGGCTCGCGCAGCTTCGGGTCGCTCGCGTGGGAGGCGAGCCACCGCTCCAGCACGAGGCCGTCCACCTGGAGCTGCGCCATGGCGGCCGCGAGCGCGCGGGGCGCCTCGCCCGGGCTGGCGATCTGCCCGAGGGAGGCGCGCGCGAGGGCATACGCGAGCCCTCCGACCATGAGGACAATCACGGCGAAGACTGCGATGATCTTTCCGCGCATCCTGCGTCTCCACTCCTTCTTTCCGGGGCTCAGGGCAAGCTACCATCCGCTGCGGCGCTGCTACAACTCTCCACCCAGCTCATGGTGCACTTGAATCAGCCGCACTCCGAGGCCCCGCGCCTCCACGTCGTCGACGACGCGCTGTTCGAACAACACCGCGCGCGCGGCGCGCACCCCGAGCGCCCGGAGCGCCTCGAGGCCGCCCGCCGCGCGATCGAGCGCTGCGCCGCGTCCGGCCTCTCGCTGGAGCGCGTCACGTCGCGCGACGCGACCGAGGACGAGCTCGCCCGGGTCCACGCCCCGCGGTACCTGGAGTCGCTCGATCGGATCAGCGGCCACTACGCGGCGCTTGACCCCGACACGTACGTCGTCCCGCGCTCGGTCGACGCGGCGAGGCGGGGCGCCGGCGCCGCGGTGGCGCTGGTCGAGGCGGTGCTCGCGGGCCCCGGTCAGGTCGGGGTCGCGCTGCTGCGCCCGCCCGGCCACCACGCCACGCGCGAGGCCGGCATGGGCTTCTGCCTCCTGAACAACGTCGCCGTGGCGGCGAGGGCCGCGCTCCACAGCGGGCTCTCGCGGGTGGCGGTGATCGACTTCGACGTGCACCACGGCAACGGCACCCAGGACGTCTTCTGGGACGACCCGCGGGTGCTGTTCTGCTCGCTGCACCAGTGGCCGTTCTATCCGGGCACCGGCTCCGCCGAGGAGATCGGCGGCGGCGAGGGCGTGGGCTACACGGTGAACGTGCCGCTGTCCGACGGCGCGACCGACGCGGTCTACGAGGCGGCGTTCGACGAGATCGTCCTCCCGGTGCTCGACGAGTACGCGCCCGAGCTGATCCTTGTCTCGGCGGGGTTCGACGCGCACGAGCGCGATCCGATGGCGGGGATGAAGCTGTCGCGCGGGGCCTACGCGGCGATGGGCCGCCGGCTCGCGGCGATGGCGACCGCGAAGGCGCGGGGGCGGCTCGCCCTCCTCCTGGAGGGCGGCTACGACCTGGCCGCGCTCGAGGGCTCGCTGACGGCGGCGGTGCTCGCGGCTTCCGGCCGCGAGCCGGCCGAGGAGCTGTCGGGCGCGCCAGGGCAGTCGGCGCCGCCGGCGGCGCAGCGCGCGCCGATCTCGACGCGCCACCGGGCGGATCTGGACCGGGCCCGCCGGGTCGCGATGCGCCGGTGGGCGACGCTCTGAGCGGTCGGCCGGAAGGCGCGATGGCCCGGGGGGCCGAGGCGGGGCCGCGCGGGCCGAGGGGCGGCGGCCGCAGACGGCGGCCGCCGCGGGCCGCGCCGGGGGGCCCGGGACGGGAGCGACGCCGGGCGCCGGCGCCTCCGCCGGGGGCGGGTTGAAAAAACAGCGACGTGTCGGTGCGGTACCCGATTGCACTCCGCGCGGAGCTGAGTATTCTGCCAGGCCTTCGCAGCCCTCGGGCCGCGAAGAACGGTGGGTATAGCTCAGTTGGTAGAGCACTGGATTGTGGCTCCAGGTGTCGCGGGTTCAAATCCCGTTACTCACCCCAGGTAGAACTGCCCGAACTCGTTCGCGAAAGCGACGATCTGAGGGCTGGAGACGTGGACGAAGCCGGGGGCTTGGGTCCAGCGGTGGGTTCAACCCCGCCCCCGGCGACGCTCACCCTCACCGCGGGCAAAGCGCCCTTGTCAGCGCGGCGGCCAGCTACGCCCAGAGCACCGAGAGATCGAGCTCGACGGCGTCGAAGGGCTCGACGCGGACGCGCGCAGCGTCGCGGTGGATCACCGCAGACCCCCGGCGACGATCCTCGCCGAGCACGTAGACCTCCAGCGTGCGCGCGATCGGGTCGACGAGCCACGCGTGCCGCACGCCCTCGCGCGCGTAGATCGGCATCTTCTCGTCACGGTCGACGTCCTCCGTGGATGCGCTCAGGACCTCGCAGATCCAGTCCGGGGCGAGCGCGAAGTATGCGGTCTCGGGCAGCTCGGGCATGCGTTCGCGGCGCCAGCCGGCGAGGTCGGGCACGAGCGCGTCCGCCTCGCCGGGCGCCTCCGGCTCGGGGAAGTGCAGCTCAGGTTCGACCAAGATGGTCCAGCCACCGGGCCCGCCGCGGCCGCGGTCGAACGGGCCGAAGAGCTCCCCCTGGAGCGCGCTCTCTGCCCTGGAATGTCGCGGCGCCGGCCGAGGCATGACGTGGAGCACGCCCCCGATGAGCTCCGCCACCTTGTTCGGCGGGACGGCTTCGAGGTCGGCGTACGTCGCGCGGCGCTGCTTCTCGGCGGGCTGACCCATGGCAGGAGCGTGCCGGGGGGCGGGCGGTGAGGCAAGGGAGCGAGGAGCAGGGCGAGCGCCGCGCGCCGCCGGGGCGGTCACCGGCGCAGAGCCGCGACCGCGAACGCCAGGGCGAGCTCGAGCCCGAGCGCGTGCGGGCCCGGCGGCTGCCCGTCCATGAGTACGCCCGCACGGTCCCCCTGGGCGTCCGTGCGGCGCACCATGAGCGCGCCCGCACGGCGCGAACGCTCGATTCAATAAGCGCTCTCCGCGCGCCCCGAGACATCGATTCCCTGGATATCCATCCATCGCTGTGAGCCGCTCTCCCATCGACCGCAGACAGCAAGTCTTTTTTCCGTAACCAGTTCGCCACACGATCTGCGTAGCGTCCGCGCGCATGAAAACCACCCTCCCTGGGAGCCGCGCGCTGGCCGCGCGCCTCATGTCTGCTGCGTTCCTCGCGCTCGGCGCGCCGGGCCTCGCGTCGTGCGCCGTCGCCTCGAGCGACGCCGCGGATGATGCCGAGTTGCCGGCCCCCGGCGACGTCGATGTCGTCCGGCCGCTCAAGCTGTCCGAGCGCGCCCGCGTGCCCGAGAAGGAGCCGGGGTTCGTCGGCGCGGAGCTCGGGGACCACGAGCTCGTCATCACCCATGACGGCAGCCTGCCGCCGTTCGCCGCGGGCGACGTGCTCGGCGGCACGGCGGGGGGCGGCTACCTCGCCCGGGTCGTGCGCGTCCGCGCGCTCGACGCGACCCGGGTCGCGCTCGAGACGACGCCCGCCGATCTGACGGAGTTCATCACCGAAGGGCACTTCCACGTCCACTACGACGCCCGCGAGTACGCGCGCGCCCTCGACGAGCACGTCGCGCGCGCCCGCGACCTCGGCGAGGAGGACGGCGAGCAGATCGCGAGCCAGGCAGAAGCCCTGAAGATCTCGTCCGGCGCGTCGCTGAAGCTCCTCGATCTCTCCTCGGCCTCCCTCCCCGCCTCGTGCGGCGTCACCGCGCACGGCGCCGCGGTCCTCGACGTCACCGCCGAGCTCTCTCCGGTGCTCGATTTCGAGGTCCACGTCGGCCCGAGGGGCAAGCTGAACCCGGTGCCGGAGCTGAAGCAGCTCCGCTTCGTCGCGTCCGGCAAGCTCGACGTGAGCGCCAAGCTCCACGGCGCCGGCACGGTCACGGGGAGCTGCGCTGTCGATCTGCTCGAGCTCGCCGGCGGCGTCCCGAGCCTGCCGCTGCCCACGCTGACGTTCTGGGTGGGGCCGGTGCCCGTTGTCGTCACGACGAACGTCGTGCCGACGGCGACGGCCGATCTGGCGCTGTCCTTCACCGCCGCCGAGATCGCGGCCGAGGCGCAGACGACCGCCGAGCTCGAGGCCGGGGTCGACTACAGGGACGAGACGTGGAGCACGATCTGGGAGCCCTCGTGCTCGGCCTCGGGGACGGCGTCCATCGGGGCGCCCGGCGCGATCACCGCGTCCGGCAAGGTGAGCGCCGGCGCGGAGCTCCGTGCGCGCCTCTATGGCGTCCTCGGGCCGAACGTCGGAGTCCACGCGTACGCGCGCGTCGCGGCGGAGACCGCGCCCCCCTACTGCTCGTACGACGCGCGGGTCGACGGCGGCGTGCGCGCCTACGCCGAGGCGGAAGCCGGCGTGTCGGTCGGCCCGCTCGACCTCACGTTCAAGACCCTCGATCTCGTCGATCTCGAGCTCTTGCACTTCGACGGACCGCGCACCTCGGGCCCCCTCCGCGACGCGCCCGAGTGCGACGCGGAGCCCTGATCGCGGCGCCGCTCCGGCCGGGAGGCGAGGCGCGCCCCGCCTCCCGCGCAGGCCCGCGCGCTCGCCGGGCTCAGCGGTCCGCGCACGCCACGTAGTCGCAGGACGCGAGCGCCACGCACTCCTCGGTTCGCTCCACGAGGCCCTCTCCCTCGAGGCCGAGGCACGCGGTCTCACAGCTCGTCTGGCTCGGGGGCGGAGTGTCGTTCTCCTCCGCGCAGAGGATGCGGTGCTTGCAGAGCTCGCTGCACGCGTGCAAGTCCTCTTCGTCCTTGCACCCCGCGACGGCCGCGGCCAGGAGGCCGAGCGCGGCGGCGAGGACGAGGGACATCGATCGGAGTTCTGCGTTCTTCATGGGCAGCTCACCTCGGTTGTGGAACGGCGACTCTCGCGCGTGAGCGACCCGAGGCCGACCGGCACCCCGCTCAGCGCACGAGAGGGCGAGCGCGGGACCGGACACGGTACCAGCGCCCTGCATCAGGCCTGCAAGCCTCACCATGAGGCCGCGCCCTCGAGCCGAGCATAGACGAAATTCAGGGGCATCGCGCGCGACGCCCCGACGGGGCGCCCTGCAACGCGCGCGACAGCCCCGCGCTCCGGCGCGACCCCGCCGCCCCGCTGGCCCGATGCGCCGGGCGTGGTACATTGCGTCATGGGCGTTCCTGACGCGCCCGCCGAGCTTGAGACGAATGCCCGCCAAGGAACCCGATACCCTGCTCGAGGCCGATCCGGCCCGGCGGCCGGATCGTGAGTGGCCCGAGTCCACGCGGCTTCCGCTCGTGCTCGTGGTCGATGAGGACAGGAGCACGTGGCAGCCGCTCGGCGCCCTGCTCTCGGAGCGGTACCGCGTCGTCGTGTGCGCCTCGGCCCTGGACGGGGTCGCCGCCTTCACCGAGGACACCTGCGCCGTGATCATCGATGTGCGGATGTCGGGCCAGGACGGCTTCTGGGTCTGCGACCAGATCCGCAAGATGCAGCCGGAAGTGCCGGTGATCTTCTACTCGGCGACTCGGGACGAGAAGGACTCGTTCGAGGTCATCAACGCGCACCGGCCGTTCGCCTACGTCGACAAGCACGGCGCGGCGCAAAGGCTCCTCGACGCCCTCGAGAAGGCGACGCGGATCTTCCAGAGCACCCTCCGCAGCAGGCGGATCATCGAGCGGCTGCAGCGCCGCCGGCAGGAGGCGGTCTGACGCCGCAATCTGCGCCGCAGCCCCGACCGGAGCAGCAGCCGCAGCCGCAACAGGGCGAGGCGCGCTCGAGCGGCGGCCGGAGCGACCTGTGGCGCACCCTGGTCCAGCTCGTGCTCAGCCTGGGCGCGCTCTTCGGCCTGATCGCGCTCGCGGCGCACCTCGCGCGCGACCAGCTCGACGCGCTCGGCCGCGGGTTCGTGGAGCGCTTCGGCCTCGCCGGGATGTTCGTCGGCACCTACCTCGCCGACGCGTTCTCGTTCCCCATCCCGCCGCAGTTCTACATGCTGACGGCGATCTCGTCGGGAGGGTCGCAGATCGCCCCCATGGTCGTGATCTCCGTGGCCTCGCTCCTCGCCGGCTACACGGGTTACCGCCTCGCCAATCACCTCACGCGTTTCCGCATCTTCGCCGCGCGCCTCGAGCGGACGCGGCCCAGGATCGATCGCCTGTTCGAGCGATACGGATACTGGGCCATCGCGATCGGGAGCGTCTCGCCGGTCCCCTTCTCGATGCTCTGTTATCTGTCGGGGCTGTACCGCATCCCGCCGCGGTACTTCTTCACGCTGGTGCTGTTCCGGGTGCCCCGACTCCTGATCTTCTATGCGCTCATCCGGCTGGGATGGGCCCAGTGAGCCCTGGTACGCGATCACCCGAGCTCGAACCGCGCTCACAAAGGCGGTAGGCCCGACGAGCCCCTGTCCGTCGCGCGGCGCGGGGCGGGCCGACTACCGGGGGCTGTCCGTCTCCTCGGGCGACTGGTTCACCCGGACGCGCTCCAGGATCTGATCGACCATGCCGAGGTCGATCCCGGAGCGCTCCACGACGTTCCTGGAGAACAGCCGAGTCGCCTCTTTCGCGAGCTCCTCGTCCGGGAGGAACGGCCGCGCGGGCGACCGCGGCGCCGGAAGGCCGATCTCCTTCTCCAGCTCGGAGATCGCCCGGATCATCTCCTGATAACAGGCAGAGGCGATCTGCACGGAGAACGGGAACACCTGCGCGTTCCCCCGGCCGGCGCGCACGGCGTGCAGCGTCGCGGCCGCCTGCTCGGCGAACTGACGACTCCCGAACGCGTTGGCCATCTGCGCGTACATCGCGAGCGACTCCTGGTCCGCCGCGAGGTCGTCCTCCT
Source organism: Sorangium sp. So ce406 (assembly GCF_051474675.1). Lineage (NCBI taxonomy): Bacteria > Pseudomonadati > Myxococcota > Polyangiales > Polyangiaceae > Sorangium > Sorangium sp. So ce406. The sequence goes on from NZ_CP150340.1 coordinate 8,850,123, forward strand.
TCGTCCGCTGCGCCCCGGACGACGGCGCCGAGGACCACCGGACGACCATCCGGCCGTACTCGTCGAGCGCGCGCCGCTGGAGCGTCAGGCGCTCCAGGAGCGCCTCTCGCCGCTGTCTCTGGACCTCCGCCCGCTCCTCGTGCTCGGCCCGGCGCTCCCCGCTGAGCTCTGACGATCTGCGCGCCAGGTAAGCGCCGATGAACAGGGCGACGCCGTTGCTCACAGCGATGAAGAGCATCTCCAGAATCTTGGGATCCATGCCGTTCTCAAGACTTCTATCACGTTCGCGCCGAAGGTAGTGATATGCAGCACGAGGCGAGGGAAAGTTGGCCCCCGTCGTCCTCCCGTGCGGGTGCGCCGCCATCCCACAGGCGGCCGCAGCGCGGTCGCGGGCGCGGCGAGCGCGCGGCTCGCCGGCGGATCCATCGAGCGGCCCGGCGCGCCCTGAGCGCCGCGCGGCCGCGACGCCGCGCGCGCGGCGGCGCTCAGGGCGCGCCGGGGGTCGTGATAGGATGTCCGCATGACCGGTTCAGCCGACGCCGGAGCGGGCCCGCACCTGGGTGGGCTCGACGGGACGCTGCGCGAGGCGCTCGAGAGGAGCCTCGCCGACCGGCTCGCGGGGAGCCCCGGGGCGGAGCTCAACCTGGACAACGCGTTCTGGGGCGCCCCCGCGCCGCGCGATCTCGGCGAGGCGCTCACCCGGCTCGGGCCGACGTGCCTCAACATGGTTGTGCGCATCTTCGAGCGCCTCCGCGACATCGACCCTGCGCTCGGGCTGTCGAGGCAGATCAGGTATCTTCGCAACGTGTGGTTCGGTGGGAGCGCGGGATTCAAGGTGGTCTACGAGGAGCCGGCCGCGATGCGCGCGCGCCTCGACGACCGGCTCGCGGGAGCGGGCGGCCGCCGCATGGCGCGCGACACCCTCCTCGGGGGGGTCGAGCACCAGCGGGGCGCGCTCCTCGGCGCGCTGCCGGGGACCGTCGCGTCGCTCCTCCGGGGCGGCGAGCCGCTCGACGCGGACAGCTGGCGCGAGGTGCACCGGCCCGACGAGGAGGCCGTGCACATCTGCGTGGGCAAGCGCGAGCCACGGCTGCCGGAGCTCGACGACATCCACCTCGACTGGAGGTCCCCGGTGGTGGGCGTGAACGAGGCGACTCGCCGCTGCCGGTATGGCCTCCTCATCAGCGTGGTCCACTGGACGCAAGCGCGGTTCGGGCTCGGCAAGCCGGTGTTCCCGCTCCAGCGCATCGATGACAGGGTCGCCGCCCTGTCGGGGCGCGGCGACGCGCCGGCGCCCTGGGCCGAGTTCGTGGCGCGCTGGCGCGACGCGCGGTGGACGCTCGCGACGCGGGGCGGCGACGGCGCCCAGGAGGCGCTGCAATGGCTCCGCGCGTGCGAGGAATTGGCCCCCGCGCAGCGCGGGGACGGCTGAGGCGGCGCCGTGCCCTACCCCGCTCCCGAGGGCACCGAGCTGATCGAGCACCTCGGCGCGGGCGCCACCTTCGACGTGGCGCTGGTCCGGCGCAGCGATCTGCCGCGGAGTCCCACGCGTGACTCCACGCTGGTCTGCAAGCGCCTCGCCCCCGGCGCCCTCCACGCGCACGCCGGGCGCGCCGCCATGGTCCGCGAGGCGAAGGCGCTCGCGCTGGCCCGGCACCCGGCCCTGCCCGCGCTCGCGCGCGTCGGCGCCGACCGCCACGGCCCCTTCCTCCTCGAGACCCGGCGCGAGGGCGCCTCGCTCCGTGACGTGCTCGACGGGTGGCGCGGCCGCGGCCGTCCTCCGCCCGCCTCGCTCGTCGTCCACGTCGTCAGGACCGCGATCGAGACCCTCGCCGAGCTCCAGGAGCTCGCGGACACCGAGGGCCCGATCCGCTTCGTCCACGGCGACATCGGCCCCGATCACGTGCTGCTCGGCCCGCTCGGCGACGTCGGCCTCGTCGACCTCGGCGCCGCGCGGTTCCGCGGCATGGAGCCGGAGCTCGAGACCGCCGACAGGGGCACGGCCCCGTTCGTCACGCCCGAGATCGCGCGCGGCGAGTCGCCGCCGACGCCGGCCGGCGACGTCTATGCGATGGCGGCGACCCTCGTCGCGTTCGCCACCGGCGCGCCGCTCACGCGCGCGCGCGACCAGGCCGCGGTGCTGGTCGAGATCAGCGAGTCGGGCCTCTGCCTCGACGCGCTCGCGGTTGCCGACGCGCTCTCGCCCGGGCAGCGCCGCGCGCTCGCCCGCGAGCTCGACCGCGATCCGGCGCGCCGCGCCGGCAGCGCGCGGGCGCTGCTCGACGCGTTCGACGCGGGGCGATGACGGCCTGGACGGGGCGCGCGAGGCGCGCGACGACCGCGCCCTCGCCGCCAAACCCGTGGACGCACGCGGCGCATGAGATAAGTCTCGACCGCATGAAGCCCCACCTAGGCCACGACAGGCTCGCCCTCGACACGCTCGCCATCCACGCCGGACAGCCGCCGGATCCGACGAGCGGCGCGGTCATGACCCCGATCGTCCTCGCGAGCACCTTCGCCCAGGAGCGGCCGGGCGACCACAAGGGCTTCGAGTACTCGCGCAGCGGCAACCCCACCCGCAAGGCGCTCGAGGCGTGCCTCGCCGCGATCGAGGGAGGGCGCCACGGCTTCGCCTTCGGCAGCGGCTCCGCGGCGACCGCCACCCTGCTCCACACGCTCCGGCCAGGCGACCACGTGCTCTCGGGCGATGACGTCTACGGCGGCACCTTCCGGCTCTTCGACAAGGTCATGCGGCCGATGGGCATCACCTCGACCCCGGTCGACATGAGCGACCTCGACGTCGTCCGCAAGGCGCTCACCCCGGCCACCCGGATGATCTGGATCGAGACCCCGACGAACCCGATGCTCAAGATCTTCGACATCGCCGGGCTCGCCCAGATCGCGCGCGCCCACGGGGCGCTCCTCGTCGTCGACAACACCTTCGCCACGCCGGTGCTCCAGCGGCCGCTCGATCTCGGCGCCCACGTCGTCGCGCACTCGACGACGAAGTACCTGAACGGGCACTCGGACGTCGTCGGCGGGGCGCTCATCACGTCGGAGGACGCCCTCGCCGAGCGGGTCGGGTTCCTGCAGAACGCGATCGGCGCCGTCCCGAGCCCGTTCGATTGCTACCTCGTGCTCCGCGGGATCAAGACGCTCGGCGTGCGCGTCCGCCAGCAGTGCGCGTCGGCCGCTGTCATCGCTGCCAGGCTCGCCGAGCACCCCGCCGTCCAGGCGGTCAACTACCCCGGCCTCCCCACGCACCCCGGCCACGCGCTCGCCGCGCGGCAGATGGTCGCGCCCGGGGCGATGATCTCGTTCGTCGTGCGCGGCGGCCTCCCCGTCGCCTCGCGGTTCCTCGAGCGACTCGCGATCTTCGCCTGCGCGGAGAGCCTCGGCGGCGTCGAGTCGCTCGCCGAGCACCCCGCCATCATGACCCACGCCTCCGTGCCCGCGGCGGCGCGGGAGGCGCTCGGCATCGCCGACGGCCTGCTCCGGCTCTCGGTCGGCCTGGAGGCGACCGAGGACCTCTGGGGCGACGTCGCGCAGGCGCTGGAGTGACGCCCGCGCGCGTTATCGCGCCGCGCGCGGCCGCCGTTTGATCGCGGGCCCCGGAGTACGATAGAAGCGATGTGCGGCCTTGGGGCCGCCATCTACCACCGGAGCTTTCCATGCGTCTCGCCCGCCTCGGCTTCGTGCCCGTGCTCGGCTTCCTCCCCCTGCTCGGCTTCGGCTGCAGCGACCCGGCGCCGCCCACCCCGCGCGGCGCGTTCTCGATGAACTTCGTCGACACGGGCGCTTCCTGCAACGCGGGGAGCCACTCGGTGGCGCTCGGCGACGTGACCGCGGCCCAGAGGCTCCGCGTGCTCACCGACGGCGAGGAAGGCGCCACGATCGACTGCTCCGTGACCGGCTCGGGCACCTTCAAGGTCTCCGCGCGGGCGAGGAACCCCGCCACGGCCGCCGAGGTCCGCGTCAACATCCCCGCCATCACGCCCGCGGCGACCGAGGAGATGCCCGCCTTCGGCAGCATCAGCTTCTCCTCGGTGAAGACGGCCGGCGAGACGTTCGTCTCCGATCCGGCCGCCCCGTGTGAGTTCTGGTTCGTCCCCGAGAGCGAGCAGGGCGTCAACGCCGGCGAGATCTGGGTCGTCTTCGAGTGCCTGGAGATGCTGAACGACGGTTATTCGTGCGAGCTCAGGCGGGGCGCCCTCGCCTTCGACGGCTGCGGGAGCTGAGCCGCGCCGGGCGGCGCGCGCGCGGTCGCTGACGACGCGCGCTCCCGGGGGCGCGCAGGGCGCACGGGGGCGCTGACGGCGCGCGCGGTCGCTGACGACGCGCGCTCCTCAGCTCTTCTCGGAGCGCGAGGCCGACGCCGCCGGGACCGTCGATCGCTCGCCCGAGCTGACCTGCTGCGAGTCGGCGGGCGGGCCGATCGTCGCGCTGTTCGGGAGCGCGGCCTCGTCCTGGTCGTCGATCCGGATCACGAGCGCGGTGATGTTGTCCTCGCCGCCGTTCTCGTTCGCCTTGGCGATCAGGCGACGGCACATCTCCGGCACCTCGTCGGTCGAGCTCACGATCTGGAGGATCTGATCGTCCGAGAGCATCCCGCTCAGGCCGTCGGAGCAGAGCAGGTACACGTCGCCGGGCTGCGGCTCGTCGCTGATCAGGTCGACGGCGACGCTGTCGTTCATCCCGAGCGCGCGGGTGATGACGTTGCGCGGCAGCTCGGCCCGTTGCTCCTCGGTGAGCTCGGGCATCGCCATGATGTAGTCGTTGAACAGCGAGTGATCGCGCGTGAGCTGGCTGATCGAGCCCTTGCGGACGCGGTAGGCGCGGCTGTCGCCGACGTGGCCGACGTAGATGCGGTTCTTCTTCTTCGAGAAGAGCGCCCCCACGACCGTCGTGCCCATCCCGGCGCAGTCGCGGGACCGGATGCTGCGCTCGAAGATCTGGCGGTTCGCGACGCGGATGCCCGCCTGGAGCCGGTTCTCCTCCTCCGACAGGCTGGTGTCGAAGTGGAATGGCCAGGTGGCGTCCTCCCGCGACGTCGACCGGAAGAAGTCCGCGATCGACTCGGTCGCCAGCCGGCTGGCTACGTCCCCCGCGCGGTGGCCTCCCATGCCGTCCGCGACGATGAACAGGTCATACTCCGACAGGACGGCGTAGCTGTCCTCGTTGTGGTCGCGTTGGAGACCAACGTCCGTCATTCCTGAAGCGATCGCTCGCATAACCTCGGGAATCCTTGAGACGGCTCCGGGCCTTCGGCTTCGAACACCAACCGTTTCATGCTACCGAAAACCTGTCAAGCAGGGCCTCTCGCACCGTAATGGGCGTCTCGAGGCGCCCGCTCGCCGACCTTCCTGATCCTACCGACTCGGACCGGGGGGACCGCAAGCCTCTTTTTCATTGGACGCTTCATTGTCGTCGCGGGCACCGGCTGCCGTCTCGACTCCGGACCACGCCCCACGCCCGACCCGAGCCCCCCCGCCCCGCCGTCGCCTGGCGCTCTGCCGCGCCTCCGGAGCCGCGTCGCCGCGGCCCCGGGTCACACGTCCAGGATGTCCTTTTCCTTGTGCGCGATCACCGCGTCGACCTGCCTGGTCCCCTCGGCCACGACGTCGTCGACCTTCTTCTTGGCCCGCTCGGCCTCGTCGCCGCTGACCTCGCCGTCCTTCTCGAGGGAGTCGATCATCTCGTTGGCGTCCCGGCGGTGTTTCCGGATCGCAACTTTACACTCCTCTCCGTTCTTCTTCGTGAGCTTCACCATGTCCCGGCGCCGCTCCTCCGTCAGCGGCGGGATCGGCAGCCGGATGAGGTCCGCGTCGGTCTGGGGGTTCAAGCCGAGATCGCTCTCCCGGATCGCCTTCTCGACCGCCTTCACCTGGTTCTTCTCCCAGGGCTTGACCGTGATGAGCCGCGGCTCCGGCACGGACACCGTGGCCATCTGAACGATCGGCGTCGGCACGCCGTAGTAATCGACGCGGATGCCGTCGAGCATGGCCGCGTTCGCGCGCCCGGTGCGCACCTTCGCCAGGTCTCGCCGGAGAGCTTCGATGGCCTTGTCGATCCCTTCGCGCAGCTCCTTGATGACGTCCTCGAGCATGATCCGGCTTCCTCCGTGTGGGGCTCGCCCAGCCCGCCCTCTTCGCGGGCGGGGGCGGAGCTTACCGCGTATTTCTGGGGCGGCGGAGAAATCGATCCACCCGGCGCGTGGTCCTCGCCGCGCGTCGCGGTCGGAAGGACGCTCGCCCCCGCCCGGGCGCGGCGCGCGGCGAGCGGCGAGGACCGCGCGCCGAGCGAGCCGCCCTCCCCGCCCGCCCGACCGAGCCGGGTGCGGCGGCGACCGCGCGGTGGGCGATGGCCGCGCGATGGCCGCGCGCCGCCCTGGCGCGCCTCGGCTGTCACGATCGTGCCGAGCTGTAGTAACTCTGGGAGGCAGAGCGACCCGATGCGCGATCTGGACTGGAACAGCTTCGACGTCCTCGTCGTCGACGACGAGCAGGACAACCTCGATGCGTTCCGGTTCGCCTTCAGGAAGTCGTTCAAGCTCCATTACGCGCTCGGCGGCGCCGAGGCCCTCTCGCTGCTCGAACGGCTCGATCCCGCGGTGATCGTGGCCGACCAGCGGATGCCGGGGATGAGCGGTATCGAGTTCCTCAAGCAGGCGAAGGAGCGGAGGCCCGACGCGGCGGGCGTGCTGCTCACCGCCTACGCGGACATGGCGGTGCTCATCGACGCGGTGAACTCGGGCGCGGTCGACCGGTACATCCAGAAGCCGTGGAACTCGAAGGAGCTCGCCGTCGTCCTCCGGCAGACGATCGCCGGGGTCGCGACCCTCCGGGAAAACCGGCGGCTGCGCGAGCAGCTCGCGCATTATGCCGGCTACCTCGAGCGCGAGCAGCGGGATCCGATCGATTTCGGCGAGATCGCCGGCGAGAGCGAGGCCATGCGCGAGGTCTCCGCCCGGATCGGCGAGGTGGCGAAGGCGGCGACGCACGTCCTGATCGAGGGCGAGGAGGGGGCCGAGAAGGAGGTCGTCGCCCGGGCGATCCACGTCGGCTCCCCGCGGGAGGAGCAGCCGTTCGTCAAGGTGACGTGCGCCGCGTTCCGTGGCGACGCGCTCGAGCGCGAGCTGTTCGGCTGGCGGCGGGGCGCCTTCGACGGCGCGTTCACCGAGCGCGCGGGCCGGCTCGAGCTCGCCCACCGGGGGACGATCTACCTCGACGAGCCGGCGCCGCTCGCGCCGTCGCTGCAGGCGCGGCTGCTCCGCGTGCTCACCGACGGCGAGGTCGAGCGGATCGGGTCGACGGAGACCGCCCGCGTCGACGTGCGCGTCGTGCTGTCGCTGACGCCCGGCATCGACGAGGCCTGGGCGCGCGCGGGCGTGCTGCCGGAGCTCGTCTCGCGGCTCTCGGTGTTCCCGCTCAGGCTGCCGCCGCTCCGCGATCGGCGCGAGGACATCCGGGCGCTCGCCGAGCACTTCCTGCGCAAGTACGCGCGCCGCAACGCGCGCGCGGCCACCTCGCTCTCCGAGGAGGCGATCGCGAAGCTCACGGCGTACGCGTGGCCCGGGAACACGCGCGAGCTGGAGAACGTGGTCGAGCGCGCCGCCATCCTCTCGCGCGGCGACGTGATCCAGCCCGAGCACCTCGCGTTCACGGCGCGCCCGCAGCCGAGCGAGCCGCCCCCCCGCGCGCGCCATGGCGCCGCGCCGGCGGCGGGCGAGGCGGACGCGACGGGCAAGGCGCTCGCCGCGCCGGCGTCGTCGCGGCCGAAGGTCGACCTGAGCTCCCAGCTCGACGACATCGAGCGGCGGGAGCTGCTCGCCGCCCTCGAGCGCTGCGGGGGGAACAAGGCCGAGGTCGCGCGGCAGTTCGGGATGCAGCGCACGACCCTCTATTACCGGCTGAAGCGGCTCGGCATCGACACCTGACGCCCGCGCCGCCTCGCCTGTCGACGCGGGCGGCGAGTTGCGGCAGATTGCGGCCGCATGCTGAAGGTCGGGGCGCGCGCGCCGGAGATCGACAGGGTGGCCATCGATGGCCAGCGCTTCGTGCTGTCGCAGCAGGGCGGGCTCTGCACCGTCGTGTACTTCTTCCCGAAGGCCTTCACGCCCGGGTGCACCGTCGAGGCCCAGCTCTTCCGCGACAACCACGCCGAGATCGCGCTCGCGGGGGCGAGCATCGTCGGCGTCAGCACCGACGACCAGAAGACGCAGTGCCGCTTCGCCGAGGCGCACAGCGTCCCTTATCCGATGATCGCCGACCGCGATCGCGGCGTCTGCCGCGCCTACGACGTCCTCTGGCCCATCATCGGGCTCGCCCGGCGGATCACCTACGTCATCTCGCCCACGATGGAGATCGCGGCGGTGTTCCACCACGAGCTCCAGGCCCGGAAGCACCGCGACGACGTGCTCGCGTTCATCGACGCGCGCTTCCGGGCCGCGCGGCCCCCCGCCGTCTGACCCGGAGCCCCGCCGTGCCCCCCACCCCCGAGCCCCACGCGCCCGGCGACGGCGCCGCGCTCCTCGATGGAGCGGCGCCGCTGCCCCGCGACTTCTACGCCCGCCCCGCGCTCGTCGTGGCGCGGGCGTGCATCGGCAAGGTGCTCGTCCACAGGACCCCCGAGGGCATCGCCGCCGGACGCATCGTCGAGACCGAGGCCTACCGCGGCCCGGAGGACCTCGCCGCCCACAGCGCCGGAGGACGCCGGACAGCGCGGACGGAGGTCATGTTTGGCCCGCCGGGCCACGCGTACATGTTCCTGCTCTACGGTATGCACTGGGCGTTCAACATCGTCGTGGCCTCGGAGGGGAAGCCGCACGCGGTGCTCGTCCGCGCCGTCGAGCCGGTGACCGGGCTCGCGCTCATGAGCCGCCGGCGGGGCATCGCGCCCGGGCGGGTCGAGCTGACCAACGGGCCGGGGAAGCTGTGCCGGGCGCTGGGGCTCGACCGCGCCGCGTACGGGATGGATGTCTGCGGCGCCCAGCTCTCGCTGCTCCCCGGCGCCGCGGGCCCCATCGGCAGGTCGCCGCGCATCAACGTCGATTATGCAGGTGCGTGGGCGGAGAAGCCGTGGCGCTTCTACGAGCGTGGGAATCGCTATGTGTCCGTTCCGCCTCGCCATTGAGCGGGCGTGAGGCGCCGGACACTCGAAGCGCTCGCGCCCGGACCCGAGATCGCGCGACAATGGGCGTATGGGATTCTGGCCTTTCGGGGGGCGCGAACCTGCCAACGTCGAGAGCGCATCGCAGGTGGTGACGGCGGCGGCGCGCGGCGAGAACGTCAGGGGAAAGTTAACGCTCTATTTCAAGGAGCCGCAGACGCAGAGCACCGCGGACAGGGCCGCGGAGCGCTGCGCGCAGGTCGCCGGAGAGCTGCTGCGCGAGGTCGCGGCGCAGGCGCCGCTCCTCGGCAGGGAGGCAGAGCTCGCCACCGCGATCGCGGCCCGCGCGCCGCGCGGCGTCCCGGCGCTGCGCGCGATCGAGCTCGCGTCGCTGCACGTGGTGACCGACCGCACCACGCAGTCGCGGCGCGTCGCGTCGAGCCCGGTCCTCCTCCACGAGCCGCCGCGGAGCGCGGGCACCCCGTCGAGCCGACCGCCGCCGAGCGGCGCCGGCTGGGGCGCGGCGCCCGCGAGCAGCCGCGGCCTCGGGCAGATGTCCGGCGCCTCGCCGGTCATCGGCCGCGACTCGCCGTCGAGCGTGCCCCCACCCAAGAGCGTGCGCTCGCCGCCGAGCTCCGGCGCGCCGCGCCTGCGCGGCGCGGGGGCGGGCAACGGGCGCGGGTCGAGCCCCGGGCTCATCGGCTCGCCGCCCACGGTGATCGCGGCCGCGCTCGCGCCGCTCCTGCGCGACACGTCCGCGCGGCTGCTCTTCGGATGTCTGCGGGCCCACGATCTGATCATCGTGCGCCGCGTCGCGATCGACCCCGGCGCGACCGAGGTGCTGACCGCGCTCCTGCCGGCCTCGGACGCGCCGCCGGGCGAGCTCGAGGCGAGCCGGGCCGCCGAGCTCACCCGCTGGCACACGGCGCTCGGCTCGCCCGTGATCAGCCAGCTCCGCGCGGAGTCGTGCGCGATCAGCGCGCAGAAGGCGCGCATGGCGCTGGGCACCGCGGGCATCGCGCCGGGCGTCGTGGGGGAGCTCGTCGACGCGCTCTGCCGCACCGCCTTCCCGGGCCTCGCGCTGTCGGGCGCCCAGGTCGATCGCTACGCCGAGCAGGACCTGAGCGAGCTGGCGGCGGAGAACGTGGCGCGCATCCTCCGCCACCCGAACACGAAGCAGCTCCGGCTCGCGCTCGGCCCGCTGCTCGACGCCGTGCACAGCGACATGGACGCGATCTCCCGCATCGCGAGGGCCTCGCTCGGCAGCGCGCCGTGACGCGCCGCGACCTCGCGGCTCACCCGGCCGCACGTTCCCTTCTCCGCTCGCCGGCGCTAGAACGCGCAGGTGCGACGACAGGGTGCCCCCGATGAGCCTTCTTTTCTCAGCAAATTCCACACACGCCACGCTCTCCGCAGATCGCGCGGAGCCCTTTGCGGCTGTCTCCCCGTCCTCGTCGCGCACCTCGTCGCGTGCGGCTCGGCAGAGCCCGCCGCCCGGCCGCCCGCGCAGCCCGGGGCGCAGGAGGCGGTCGTGAGCGCGAGCGACGCCGGGGCCGGGGCGGCGGGCGCGGAGCGGGCGCTCGCGGCGCTGTCGACGCGCGTGCTCGAGGAGTACCTGCGGGACGAGCCGGTCCGGGCCACCGAGGCCGGGGATCACCGGTACGACGCCGCGTGGCCGGACGTCAGCGAGCAGGGCGAGGCGGCGCGGCGGCGCGCGCTCGAGGGCGCGCTGGCCGAGCTGCGCTCGGTGCCCGCGGAGGCGCTCGGCCTCCAGGGCCGCGTCGACGCGGCCATGATCGAGAACCAGCTCCGCTCCGCGCTGTTCGCGATCGACGAGCTCCGCGAGGCGACGTGGAACCCGATGGTCTACACCGGCCTCGTCGGCGACGGGCTCGACCCGCTGATCACGCGGAGCTTCGCGCCGATCGAGGAGCGCATGCGGAGCCTCGGCGGCCGCCTCTCGGGCGTCCCGGCGCTGGTCCGGACCGCGAAGCAGCGGCTCACGGCGGCGCCCCCGCGGATCCACACCGAGACGGCGATCACGCAGAACCAGGGGCTCATCGCGCTCTGCAAGGAAGAGCTGCCCTCGCGTTTCGCGGAGGTCCCGGCGCAGAAGGCCGAGCTCGAGGCGGCGGCGAAGGCCGCGGCCGCGGCGCTCGAGGACTTCCAGGCGTTCCTCGAGAAGGACCTGCTCCCGAGGAGCACCGGCGACTTCCGGCTGGGCCGCGCGCGCTTCGAGGAGAAGCTCCGCTTCTCGCTGGACGACGCGTCCATCGACATCGACGCGGTGGTCAAGGACGCCCGCGCGCTGCTCGCGCAGACCCACGCGGAGATGCTCGAGACCTCGAGGGAGCTCTGGCCGACGCTCTTCGGCAAGCAGCCCTTCCCGAAGATCGAGACGCGGGACGAGAAGATGGCCGCGATCCGGAGGGTCCTCGACGCGCTCGCGGCCGAGCGCCCGACGAACGCCACCATCGTGAAGGAGTCGGAGAAGCTGCTCGCCGCGGCGACCGCGTTCGTCCGCGAGCGCGATCTCGTGCGCATCCCGGACGAGCCGTGCCGGGTCATCGAGATGCCGGAGTACCGCCGCGGCGTCGCTGTCGCCTACTGCGACGCGTCGGGCCCGCTCGAGCCGAAGCAGGAGACGTTCTTCGCGATCGCGCCGACGCCGGAGGGCTGGCCGCAGGCGCGCGTCGACTCGTTCTACCGCGAGTACAACCAGAGCATGCTCGCCGAGCTCACGGTGCACGAGGCGATGCCGGGCCACTTCCTGCAGCTCATGCACAACAACAGGTTCCCCTCGAAGGTCCGCGCTGTCTTCTCGAGCGGCCCGTTCGTCGAGGGGTGGGCGGTCTACACCGAGTGGCTGATGGCCCACCACGGCTTCGGCGGCCCGAAGGTGCGGATGCAGCGCCAGAAGATGGTGCTGCGCCTCGCGGTGAACGCGATCCTCGACCACGGGGTGCACGCGGGCGCGATGGACGAGAAGGAGGCGCTCGCGCTGATGACGAAGGAGGCCTTCCAGGAGGAAGGCGAGGCCGTCGGCAAGTGGCGGCGCGCCCGGCTCACGAGCGCGCAGCTCACGACGTACTACCACGGCTTCACCGAGATGATGCGCCTGCGCGCCGAGCACGAGGGCAAGCCGGGCTTCACGGAGCGCGCCTACCACGACCGGCTGCTCAGCTACGGCTCGCCGTCGGTGCGGCACCTCAAGGCGCTGCTGGCGGAGTAGCGGCGAGCCGGTCCCTCCCGGCTCGCTCGCACGCGGACCAGCGCGGCGACTACACCGGGCTGATGGATCCGCCGAGCTCCACGAAGCGCGTCTTGGGGAACGCCTTCGCGCAGCTCTCGAGCTGCCAGTCGCCCTTGAAGAGCACGACCGCGTTGCCGTGCACGTCGAGGGCGCCGTAGCCGTAGAGGTTCGACTCGAGCTCGGCGAGGGGCACCGGCTCGCCCTCCACCCAGCGGGCCATGCTGAACGAGAGCCGCTCGATCCTGGCCTCGACGCCGTACTCGGCCGAGAGCCGGTGCTTCACGACGTCGAACTGGAGCTCGCCCACGACGCCGAGGATCGCCTCGCCCTCGCGCCCCTCCGGCGGCCGGAAGAGCTGCACCGAGCCCTCCTGCGCGAGCTGCTCGAGGCCCTTCTTGAGCTGCTTGCGCTTCATCGGGTCGATCATGACGACGCGGCCGAACTGCTCCGGCGGGAACTGCGGCAGCGCGGCGTACTTCACGGGCGAGCCGCTGCACAGGGTGTCGCCGATGAGGAAGAGCCCCGGGTCGAAGACGCCGATGATGTCGCCCGCGAAGCCGTCCTCCACGAGCGTGCGCTCCTGGGCCATGAACTGCACCGGGTTGGTGAGCCGGATGTCGCGGTCGAGGCGGACGTGGTGCACCTTCATGCCGCGCTCGTACTTGCCGGAGCAGACGCGGAGGAACGCGATCCGGTCGCGGTGGGCGCGGTCCATGTTCGCCTGGATCTTGAAGACGAACGCGGTGAAGCGGTCGTCGTCCGGGGCGATGGGGCCCTTGTCGCTGCCGCGCGGCGCGGGCGGGGGCATGAGCTCGATGAAGGCGTCCAGGAACTGCGGGAGGCCGAAGTTGGTGATGGCGCTGCCGAAGAACATCGGCGTGACCTCGCCGCGGGCGAGCTTGTCGCGGTCGAGCGCGTCGCCGGCGGCGTCGATGAGCTCGATGTCCTCGCGGAGCTGGCGGGCGCCCTCCTCGTCGACGGCCTCGACGAGCTCGGGGGCGTCGAGCGACACGACCTCCATCGGGGCGATCTCGGCGCCGTGCGCGACGAGCTCGAACAGGAACACCTGCTTGCGCTCGCGGTGGTACACGCCGCGGAATTTGCCGCCCGCGAAGATGGGCCAGGTGACCGGGTAGACGCCGATGCCGAGGACCTCCTCGACCTCGCCGATGAGCTCGAACGGGTCGCGGCCGGGGCGGTCGAGCTTGTTCACGAACGTGAAGATCGGCATCTGCCGGAGCTTGCACACCCGGAAGAGCTTCTTCGTCTGCGCCTCGACGCCCTTGGCGCAGTCGAGGATCATGATGGCCGCGTCGGTCGCCATGAGCGCGCGGTAGGTGTCCTCGCTGAAGTCGGCGTGGCCGGGGGTGTCGACCAGGCTCAGGAGGCGGCCCTTGTACGGGAACTGAAGGACGCTGGTCGAGATGGAGATGCCGCGCTCGCGCTCCATCTCCATCCAGTCGCTGACAGCGTGGGCCCGCGCCTTCTTCGCCTTCACGGCGCCGGCGAGCTGGATCGCACCACCGTAGAGCAGGAGCTTCTCGGTGAGGGTGGTCTTGCCAGCGTCGGGATGGGAGATGATCGCGAACGTCTTACGGCGGGCGATCTCGCGGGTGAGCGTCGGGTCGGGCACAGCGGCGGGGCAGGATAGGAGCGGTGGGGGCTGCGTCAACCCATCCTTCCATCCTTATCCGGAGGGCAACGGCCGGGGCGGGAGGGGGTGGCTCGCGAACGGGCGGGCGGGGGTCCCCCCACGAACTCGGGCCTTTTGGGGGGCTATTGCCGGAGGAACGGGAGGCTCGATCCGGAGGGTGGTGACTGCGGTGCGGGCCGGCCCTCGGATTCGTGGGGCCCACCCCCGCCCGCCCGTTCGCGAGCCACCCCCTCCCGCCCCGGCTCCCGCAGCAATCAAGAACCAGCCCCCCGCTGGGCTCGAGAACCACCTCGCCAGGGATCGAGAACCACCTCGCCAGGGATCGAGGACCACCTCGCCAGGGATCGAGGACTACCCCGCCAGGGATCGAGGACTACCCCGCCAGGGATCGAGGGCTACCCCGCCAGGGATCGAGGACTACCCCGCCAGGGATGGATGACCACCTCGCAGGGATGGATGGCCACCTCGCAGGGGTTGGATGACCACCTCGCAGGGGATGGGGGGGCTTCGTTACTTCGCGGCGCGAAGGGAGAGGGTGACGGTGACGCCGACGGGGTCGGCGCTGGGGGTGCCGATGGTGCGGTTCTTCAGGAACTGACGGATGCAGCGCTGGGCGTCGGGCGTCACACCGCGGGCCTCGAGGATCTCGACCCCCTCGGCACGGCCACGGACTCGGACCAGGAACTGGATCTTCACGCTGCCCGATGCGCCGGAAAGCCCGCCATGATCGGCGACGCACTGCGCGAGATCGGGGGAGACCTTCTCGAGCCGCTTGGCCACGTTCGGGACGTCGCCATTCATGAACTCGGGCTCCTTGATCTCCACGACGGGAGGTGGGGCCGAGACGACGGCGGCGTCCGGGGGGCCGCCGTCGATGGGGGGGCCGGCGTCGCCGCCATCCGGGGGCGGGGCGCCGGCGTCGTCCGGGGGGGGCTCGGGCTGCGGCGGCGGCGGGAGCCAGCCAGCATCGGCCTCGCCCGGCTCGAGACAGCGCACGAAACCACGGTGCGGATCCTCCAGCGCGCCGTGCGGACACCGCGGAGCACCCGCGTCCGACGTCGCCGCGGTCACCCAGCCCTGGCCCGACGAATCCTGCGGCGACGCGGGGGACGCGCCGCCCTCGGCCGCGGCGCTGACACACGCGCCGACGGCGCCCATCGACAGCGCCACGGAAACCGCCCACGGACCCAGACGCCCACTTGCTGCTCTCCACCGCATCAGGCGCCTGTGATACTGCGGAACGGACGCGCGTACAGGAGAAACCGCGGGCAGCTCGCAGAGCCCCCCCGGATCCTAGAGGGCGATATGAGCGAGCGACCCCGCCGACGCGTCCCAGAGCGCCCGGGCCCGCGACAGCACCGCTGCGTGCGCCGCCGTCCCCGCGGCCGGCCCGGTCACCGAGACCTCACCGCCCGCCCCGAGCTCCACCCGCTCGACCCCCGCGTCCGGGAACTCGCCCCGGAGCTCCCGGGTCATCCGCTCCGCGATGCGCTCGAGGAGCCGCGTGAGCCGCTCGGGCGTGATGTCCCGGAACACGAGCACCTGCGGGAGCTTGAGCTCCGAGACGACGCGCGCGCGGTCCGACAGCCCCCGCTCGCCGAGCCGCCGCTCCACCAGCGCCGCAAACACGCTCCCGTACGCCCGGTCGACCTGCTCCCGCCGGAACCCCTCGTCGATCGTCGGCCCGAGCCGCGTCTCGAGCTGCGCGACGCCGTTGAGCCCGTTGGCGAAGCGCCCCTCGTTCTGCGCGAAGTACTCGCCCCGTGCGCGTAGATCACTCGCCAGCGACGCGAAGTGCTCGCCCATCGTGGAGAGGGCGCGCAGCACCAGATCGGTGAACCTGAGCTCCTCCCGGATCCAGCCCACGTCCGTCACGCGATCGGCCATGAACGGCCAGGCGACGAGGTTGTAATAGTTGTTGAAGTCGAGCAGGTACTTCAGCCGGTAGAGCTCGAAGCTGCCGAACATCGGGTACATGCGCTCGTAGAGCCGGAGCGTGCTGTCGTACTTGAACCGATAGTACGCGTCGTACGCCGCGACCTTCTCCTCGAACCCGGCCCGGTCGCCGGCCACGTCGGAGAGGATCAGCTGCGTGATGAACTCGTTCGCGGTCGCGATGAAATCGGATCCAGGGCTGTAGAACGGATCGGTAAACGCGCCCGCCTCGCCGGTGACCGCGTAACGGTCGGTCGAGAAGTACTGCTCTGCGTGGTACGGCAGATGCGCGTAGCTCTGGAAGTCCTCGAGCTCCGCCCCCTCTAGCAGCTCGCGCGCGGCGCGGTGGGCGCCGAGGAACCGCTCGAAATCCGCGCGCGTGCGCGGCCCGGGGAGCGTGCCAGCAGGCGCGTTCCCCTCGCCGATCCGGTCCTTGTCGAACACGACGCCCACGCTCATCAGGTCGCCGGCGAGCGGGATGAACCAGATCCAGTACCCGTCGTACATGAAGTGGTTCGTCGACAGGTGGCGCGCGGTGTACCGCGCGCGCGACCGCCACGCGGCGTCGGTCACCGCGTCGAGCCCCGCGACGCCGCGGTAGCGCCCCCACGCGGCCGCCGTGTTGAGGCGCGTCTCCTTGTGGACCTTCACGCCGAGCTTCCGGAAGAGCACGTGCCGCCGCCCCGAGGCGTCGCACACCCAGCGGCAGGCGACCTCGCGCCGCTCGCCGCCCTGCTCGTAGACGACCCGGTGCCGCCCGCGCCCGTCGATCGCGACGTCGACCACCTTGGCGCCGAGCTCGACCTCCGCGCCCGCAGCGCGGTTCATGGTGACGAGATCGCGCTCCAGCCGCGCGCGCTCGAGCTGGAAGCTCGGGTGGAACGGCATGTGGTCGGAGCCGATCTCGCTCATCCGAGGGAGCGGGAGATCCTTGCCCTCCGAGTCGAAGAAGAAGCGGAGCCCGTTCTTGGGGAGCTGGTGCTGGTAGAGGTACGTGCCGAGGTTCAGCCGGCGAACCATGTAGTTGGCCGCGACCTCGACCGTGCTCTCTCCGACCTTGTAATCCTCCATCGCCGGGGCGGCCTCGAGCACGAGGACCCCGAGATCGGGGCACGCGAGGCGGAGCTGACGCGCGAGGAGGCCGCCGGCGATGCCGCTGCCGATGATGACGATGTCGACGTTGCGCATGACGCCGGCCCTTATACCCCGCCCTCCGCCGCCGGCCCGGGCTCTCCGAGCAGCTCCGCGCGGAGCGCGGCCGGCATCGCCGCGGCCTCCTCCGGGCGGAGCAGCCCGTCGCCGTGGACGATCGACGCCGAGAGGCGCCCGCCGAAGCGGCTGAAGATGACCTGGAAACCCGGCGGCGTGACCACCGCGGGCAGCGGGTAGGCCGAGCGCACCGGCAGCCCCGCGAACCGCTCCACCGTCACCGCGCCGGGGTTCGAGACGATCAGCGAGGCGAGCTCCCCCTGGAACGGCTGGTCGCCGAGCCAGCGGTAGACCGGGCCGGGGAGCCAGCGCGCCAGATCGAGCGCGGCGACCATGGCGAGGTCGAGCCTGTCGCGCACCATGGCGCGCTGCTGCTCGGCCAGGCGCGCCACCGCGCGGGCGTCGTCGTGGAGCTCGTCGCGGCCGAGCGAGAGCAGGACCATCGTGAGGTGGTTGCCGAAGAGCCGCCGCGAGCCGGCCTTCGGGTCGAGCGAGAGGGGCAGCGGGATCACGTGGTGCGGCGGGGCGAAGCCGCGGGCAACGAGCGCCCTGTCGGCGAGCCGCGTCGCCGCGATCAGCATGAGGCTCGACTCGGCGAGGCGCGCGCGCTGCCGCACCCGGACGTCGAACGCGCGGGTCTCGTCCGCCGAGAGCGTGAGCCGGTGGACGCGCGAGACAGCGGCCCGCACGCCGTTCCTGTCGCTCGCGCACGCCCGCGCGAGCGACAGGATCGGCGCGCGCCCGAGCGCCAGCACGTGGGCCTTGTAGGCGCGCGCCAGGGCGAGCCGCTCGTCGCGGCCGAGGGCGGCCAGCAGGCGCTCCGGGGTGTCGTGCCGCTCCTGCCGCAAGGGCGGCTCGTCCGGCGCGTCGCCGCTGCCGGAGCCGAGCCAGGCGACCAGCCGGTCGGCGCCCTTGCCGTCCGTCAGCGCGTGGTGGTGGCGGAACACGACCGTGTCGCCCTCCCCCGCCGCGCGCACGACGTCGAGCGCCCACGGCCGCTCCCCGGAGGTCCGGTCCGCGAGCAGCGCCTCGACGCGCGCCGCGCGCTCGCGCTCGCCGGCCACCTCGTGGAGGCGCGGCTCGGGGGCGCGCCGGTGGTGATCGACCACCCAGCGAGGCCGCCCGGCCCGGCCGAGCACGCTGTTGTCGAGCCGGAAGCGGAGCTCGGGCAGCGCCCGGGTCGCGCGCTCGAGGCGCGCCGCGAGCCGGCCCATGTCGAGCCGGCCGTCGAGCTCGAGCACATACAGGCAGTGATTGCCGGCCTGGCCGCGCGATCGCATGGCGCGATCGTTCATGAGGTGGAAGAAGTCGATCCCCCCGAGCAGAACGGTCGATGTCATGGTCTCCGCGGGGCGCCGCCGGTCGGGTGGAGCCGCGGGCGACCGTAGCAGCCAGGCCGGCCGCGCGACCAGCGGCCGCGAGCGCCGGATCGGTCATCTCGCCCACGCCGCCGCGCTTTCCCGCGCGCGGCCGCGCCTTGCCGATCATTCTATTGTAGTTTCAACCACTTGCCGCGCATCGCCGCGCCCCGGCGCCCGGCGCGCAAGAAAACGTAAGTATCCGCTTCGTGGATACAGCGGCCGGTCTATATCCCGCCCGTGAATCTCTCGGCGATCGACGTCAACCTCGTGATCGCGCTCGACGCCTTGCTCCAGGAGCGCAGCGTGACGCTCGCGGCCCGCCGGATCGGCCTCAGCCAGCCCGCCATGAGCCACGCGCTGACGCGGCTGCGCGAGCTCTTCTCCGACCCGCTGCTCATCCGGGTCGGCCGGCAGATGGCGCTCACCTCGCGCGCCGAGGCGATGACCCCGCAGGTCGCGGCGATCATGCTCGACCTCGCGAGCCTCTTCGGCGGGACGACGCCGGCCTTCGACCCCGCGACGAGCGACCGCGCCTTCCGGATCGCCACGACCGAGTACGTGGAGCTCCTCCTCCTGCCGCAGCTCAACGCCGCGCTCGCGCAGGGCGGGCCGCGGCTCGCCGTCCACCTGCTCCCCCTCGACGCCCGCGCCGTGGACGCGCTCCGCAACGGCGAGATCGACCTCGCGATCGGCGTCCTCCCGCCGGACGGGCTCCCCTCGGACCTCCGCCGCGCGGCGCTCCTCGAGGACCGCTTCGCCGGGCTCGCGCGCGCGAGCCACCCGACCGCGCGCGGTCGCGTCGACCTCCCGACCTACGCCGCCCTCCCGCACGTCGTCGCGTCCCGGCCCCGGGCGCACGGCGCGCACGAGGGCGTCGCGGACGACCTCATCGCCGCGCGCGGCGTCGCGCGCCGCGAGGTCATGGTCGTGCCGAACGTGCTCCTCCTGCCGCACGTCGTCGCGGCCTCGGACCTCGTGGCGACCGTGGCCACGCGCCTCGGCCGGGCGTTCTCGAGCGTGCTGCCGCTCCGCACCTTCGACCTGCCGTTCGAGCTGCCGACGATCGAGATCGCCATGGCGTGGAACAGCCGGACCGAGCACGACCCGGCGCGCGCGTGGCTGCGCCGGCTCGTGACGGACGCCGTCCCGCAGATGCGCGAGCCGCCCCGGCGGAAGCGCGTGTGACGGGCGCGCCGGCGCGCCGGCGCGGCGCGCTACCGGCCGAGCGCCTCGGCGCGGTTCACGATCCGCGGCGTCAGGAAGATGACGAGCTCGCTCCGCGTGTCGCTCGCGCGGCGCCGCTGGAAGAGGAGGCCGAGGACGGGGATGTCCCCGAAGAAGGGCACCTGATCGAGGTTCCGGCCGGTGTTGCGGGTGAAGATCCCGCCGATCACCGCCGTGTGCCCGTCCATGATGAGGAGGTCGGTCTCGGCCTCGCGCTTCAGGATGGTGGGGTCGCCGCGGGCCGAGGTCTGGTTGAAGTCGGGCTCGTCGCGGTTGATCTTCACGTGCATCGCGACGCTGCCGTCCGAGGTGACGTGCGGCTTCACGAGGAGCTGGAGCTTCGCCTCCTGGAAGGTCGTCTGCACGCCCTGGGCGCTGATCTGCGAGAACGGGATCAGCGTGCCCTGGCTGATCCGCGCCTCCTTGTTGTCCAGCGTGAGGATGCGCGGGCTCGAGACGATCCGCAGCATGCCGCTCGCCTCGGCCGCGGAGAGCCGGACGCCGAGGTTGACGGTGTTGTTGATCGAGCCGAGCGTGAAGCCGAGCGCGCCGCCGGTCCCCGTGCCGACGATCGCCGGCAGGTTCACCGCGAAGTTCGGGTTCGAGACCTGGTTCGCGAACGGCGAGAGGCCGCCGGTCGGGGTGTTCGAGTCGGTCGCGCCGCCGGCCACGCCGATCGCCGACGGGAACACGAGCCCCGTCGGGTTGCCGGTCGCCGCGCTGAACGTCCCGTCGCCGCCCCACTGGATGCCGATGTCGCGCACGTAGCGGCTCGTCGCCTCCACCACGCGCGCCTCGATCAGCACCTGCGGCGTCTGCGTGTCGAGCGAGCGGACCAGCTCCTCGATCTGGTTCAGGTTGCCCGCGACGTCGCGCGCGATGAGCACGTTCGTCCGCTCGTCGACCGCGAGCGAGCCGCGCGGCGACAGCATGTCCTTCGAGCGATCCTGGAGGTCCCGCGCGTCCGCGTAGTTGATCGGGATGAGCCGCGTCTCGATCGGCGCGAGCTGGAGCTCGCTCTTGCGCCGCGCGATCGCGAGCTCCCGCTCCTTGTTGAGGTCGGCGATCGGCGCGACGCGGATCATGTTGCCCTGGCGGACCACGCCGAGGCCCTTCGCCTGGAGCACCGTCTCGAGCGCTTGGTCCCACGGGACGTTGCGCATCCGGATGGTGACCGTCCCGCTCACGTTGTCGGCGGTCACGATGTTGACCCGCCCGACGTCGGAGATCAGCCGGAGGACGTTGTGGATGTCCGCGTCCTTCAGGTCGAGGTCGATGCGCCGCCCCGTGAACCGCCGCTGCTGCCCGGCGATCGCGGGCGTGAAGGCGCCGGCCTGGTCCGGCTCGACCAGCGACTCCTGGCTGCTCGCCGCCCCCTCGAACGACGTCTCGATCCTCGGCGCGCCGCCGTCGAGCGCCTCCTCGCGCGCGACCGTGCGCGTCCGCCGCGCCGCGCGCCCGTCCGCGGCGATCCCCGAGAGGGTCGAGGGCAGCGCCCCCCGCGCCACGCTGAGCACCAGCGCGTTCCCCTCGCGCGCGACGGCGCCCGCCGCCCCCTCGGCCTGCTCGACCTCGACGACGACCTTCGAGCCGTCGCTCTTGCGCCGGAACGTCGAGATCGCGCGCACCGGGCCGCCGAAGGCGCCGACGTCGAGCGTGCGCTGGAGCGCGTCCGGGAGCCGCACGCCGCTCAGCTCGATGACGCGGCGGCCGCCCTTGCCTGTCGACTCGCGGTAGCTCGGGATCGACGAGAGCTCGATGACGACCCGATCGATCGTCGCCTGGTGCTCGAAGCGCACGTCGGTGATCGCCGCCGGCTCGCGGGCCGGCGCCGCCGCCGCGGGGCCGCTCGGGGCCCGCGCCGCCATGGGCGCGGTCGCGGCGGCGGCGGCGAGCTCGACCACGAGCGCGCCCTGCTCGGCGCGGACCCGGTAGGCCGCCGGGCGCGCGAGCTGCACGAGCACGCGCGTCGTGCGCCGGGCCGCCTCGCCGAACCCCTGCGTCATCACCCCGGCCACGATCGCGTTGCCGTCCGTGATCGCGCCGGGCGCCCCGCTCATCTCGGCGCCCTCGAGGTCGATGAGGAGCCGCTTGCCGCCGTCCGCGACCCGCGCCGAGAAGCGCGGCGCGCCGCTCGTCGCGACAACGATCTCGGCCCTGTCGTCCGCCGGCGCCGCGAGCCTGACGTCGCTGACCTTGATCGGGGCAGCGGCGCCTGCGTCTCCTGCAGGAGCGCCGAGGCTCAACATCACCCCGAGCACCGCAGCACGGCGAAGCGCGCCCCGCTTCGGGCGATAGTCTCGATTGCTCTTCATTGCACTCCCGCTTCGCGGTGACGCGAGGTCGCGTCACGCTGCCGGGAGGCTACTTCGGGTGCCCGGGGCGGGCCCAATTCGTGGCGTTCACGGGTTGCCGAGGATCGGCTCGTCCGCGTCGCCGAGCGGCCTCAGCGCGATCACGCGCGTGGTCGGCGGGATCTCCGGGTGGGACGGGTCCTCGCGGATGAAGACGACGTCGGAGTCGCGGATCCGGTCGACGCGCCAGTTCACGGCCACGTCGACGCCGGTGGGGCCGCCCGCGTGCACGATCTCGGCCTTGCCGACGAAGTCGCCCACCTTGATCACCCACCCGAGGCCGGTCGGATCGGTGAGCAGCGCGCGGGCGGGCGCGCGCGAGACGACGCCGACCAGCTTGAGCTCGTCGAGCGCGAAGCGGTCCACGAGGACCTGCCGCTGGATCGTCACCCGCCCCCGGGCCTGCGTCGCGAAGAGCGACTCGAAGCTCCGGAACGGGTCGCGGCTCCGGTCGCTCTCGGAGAAGTCGGCCTCCTGGAACTCGCGGAGCGGCAGCGGCGGCATCTCGGGCGCGCCGGCGTCCGCCGCCGCGGACGCGGACGCGCCGGCCGCGGGGGTGCGCGGCGGCGAGGCGGTGGCCGGCGGCGCCGCGCCGGGCATCGTGGTGGAGGTGACGATCTGCTCGTCCTCGCACCCCGCGAGCGCGAGGGCGAGGGCCGTGGTCGCCCCGAGGGCGAGCAAGAGCGCGCGCCCGCCCCTCACCGGACACCTCCGCCCCGCCGCTTCACGCCGCTCGTCGGGGTCTCCCCCGCGCGCACGGCGCGGAACGCGGTCGCGAGGCACTCCACCTCGACCTCCACGTCGGTCCCCACGACCTTCGGCTGCTTGATCTGGACCTCCTCGAGGTTGATGATGCGGTCGAGCTGCCCCACCCCGTGGAAGAACTTCGCCACCTGGTGGAACTTGCCGCTGAGCGTCAGCTTCATCGGCACCTTGGCGAAGAACTCCTGCGGGACCTCCTCGGTGGGGCTCCACGACGTCAGGTTGACGCCGGAGACGGTCGCGACGCCCTGGATCGCCGAGAGGAATGCCGGCGTCTCGGACTCGTCCGGCAGGATCTTCTTCTGCTCGCGGCTGAGCTGCTCGCGCCGGGTCTTCTCGTCGAGGTCCTTCTGGTAGGCGGCCTTCGACGCCTGCGCCTTGGTGAGCTCCGCCTGGAGCACCTGCTGCTTCTGCACGGCGCCCTCGATCTGGGAGTCCACGTCGGCGTAGAAGCCGACGAAGTACAGGATGCCGACGAGCGCCGCGAAGAGCGCGCCGACGCCGACCTTGGCGAGCGGCGGCAGCCGGTCGAGCGCCGAGCCGGCCTGCGCGGGGTTGGGCTTCGTGGCCATCAGTACCTCACCTTGAGCTGCAGCGCGAACGAGACGAGCTCCAGCCGCGACGCCTTCTCGTTCTCTTTCTTCCCCGGCAGGAGCTGCACGTCATAGAAGTACGACGACAGCTTCAGCCGCTGGGCGAGCTCGTAGACATCGGTGCCGTCGCGCGCGAGCCCCTCGACGCGCACCGTGCGCTCGGACTCGACGTAGCTCGTGAGCCACAGCCGCCGGCTGTCCCACGACGGGTTGTAGACGGCGAGCGGGTTCTCCTTGCGGAGCTGGGCGAGCTTGTCCGGGTCGGCGGTCGGCCCCTTGCCGTTCGTGAGGAGCTGCGCGAGCTCGAGCAGCACCGCCGTCGGCCCGCTGCGCGCCGCCTGGAGCTTGGCGATCGCGTCCTCGCGCGCGCGGAGCACCTCGAGCGACTTCTTGATCTCCTCGTGGTTCGAGACGAGCGTGCGGATGTCCTGGATCTGGCTCTGGAGCACCGTGTTCTTGCGCGTCTGCTCCTCGAGCTCCTCGACCTTGGTCTGGTGGAAGAGGAAGAGCGCGACGATCTCGAGGATCACGACGCCGAGCGTGATGAGCAGCCAGCGCTGGCTCGCCTGGGGCGGGGCCCCGCGGGCGCGGCCGCGCTGCGGGAGCAGGTTGACGCGGATCACGAGCGCTTCTCCCGGTCCTTGCGCATCGCGAGCCCGAGCGAGACGCAGAACTGCGCCGCCCGGAGCCGGAGCAGCTCCTGGTTCACTTCCTTCGCTTCCACGGTGATGCGCTCCATCGGCTGGATCAGCTCGACGGCCACCCGGGCGCGCCGCCCGATCGCGGCGGGCAGCGCGGGCAGGTTGGACGAGCCGCCGGTCAGGTAGATGCGGTGCATGTCGCCCTCACCGCTCGTGGCCAGGAAGAAGTCGAGCGAGCGCTGGATCTCGCCGGCGATGGAGTCGCACACCTGCTCGATGGTCTCGATGACCTGGGCGGGCACGCCGCCCGGGCCCGAGGTGACGCTGGCGCACTTGAACTCCTCGGCCTGCTCGAAGCTGATGCCGAGCTTGCGCTGGATCTGCTCGGTGATGTAGTTGCCGCCGTTGCCGATGTCGCGGGTGAACGCGCTCGCGCCGCGCGACACGATGTTGATCGACGCGAGGCTCGCGCCGACGTTGATGATGGCGAACGTCTGGTCCGGCGGGATGCCGCGGTTCACCTCGAACAGGTTCTGCACGGTGAACGCGTCGATGTCGACCACCATGGGCTTGAGCTTCGCCGTCCTGGCGATCTGGGTGTAGTCGTTGATCTCGTCGCGCTTCGCGGCGACGAGCAGGAGGTCCATCTGCCCGGCCTCGGGGCGGCGGCGCAGCACCTCGTAGTCGACGTGCACGTCCTTGATGTCGAAGGGGATGTGCTGCTCGGCCTCCCACTGGATCTGCTCGTCCAGCTCGGCGGCGGTCATGAGCGGCACCGTGATCTTGCGGATGATGACCGCCTGGCCGCTGATGCTGAGCGCGATCTCGCGCTGGCGGATCCTGGCCTCGGAGAAGGCGCGGCCGAGCGCCTCGACGATGGCCTGCGCGTTCATCACGTGGCCGTCGACGATCGCCTGCGGCGCGAGCGGCGCGTAGCCGAGCCGCACGAGGCCGTAGCCTTTGCGACCTTCCTTGATCTGAGCGACCTTGATCGCGCTCGATCCGATGTCGACCCCGATCAAGTTCTTGCCTTCCGACATCCGGTCCGTCCTGGTCCGCGCCCGCCACGGTGAAGAAAGGAGAGCCCGGGCCGCGTTGCCCGGCGCTCGCGCGCCCCGTCTCCTCTGATGGCTTCTGGTCGCTTCCGGCGAAGCTTCGCACCACCGCCGATCGCGGGGCAAAAAACCGCTTTACGCTTGCCTGCCGCCCGCCTATCGAAGCTCGATACGCGGTGCGGCGCCCCCGGGTTGACCGGCCGGCGCGCGCCAGCCCAGGGTAGCACCGTCCGGGGCTCGATCGCCGGGCACGGATGACGTCAGGTCAGAGTCCCCTCATGCATCCGGACTTCTCCCGTTTCCGCGGCCCCCGCGGGCCCCACGCCAGCGCCGCGATGGAGCCCCGCCCCCTGTCCTCGCGGCTGCGCTCTGCGCTCGCCGCCCTCGCCGCGGCCTTCGTCCTGATCGCGGCGCCCGGCGCCGCGCTCGCCGAGGACGGCGAGCACACCGTCTACGCCGGCCAGACGCTCGGCAAGATCGCGAAGCGGTACCGGATCACGGTCGACGCGCTCCGCGAGGCGAACGGGCTCAAGCCTGGCCAGAAGATCCACCCGGGCCTCGTCCTCGTGATTCCCGAGCGGGGCAAGCCCGGCGCGCGGTCCACGCCGGCCGCGTCGACCCGGGGCGCGGCGCGGCGCGACACGCCGGAGCGGAACCGCAGCGCGAGCGCGAAGGAGCGGGCCGCCGAGGCGCTTCCGCGCGGCAAGGGGTCGGCGAAGCGGGACGCGAAGGCCGACGCCCGGTCGATGCCGCCGAACAAGCGCTACGAGCAGCGATCCAAGCGCCCCGGATGGGTCCGCCTGGCGCGCGGCGCCGAGCGGCTCGAGCTCCGGCTGCTCACGCCGAAGGGGCGCCTCGTCCCCAAGGCCCTCCCCAAGCTCAGCCGGTTGATGCGCGCGTCGCCCACCGCGTCGATCCCGATCGACCCGCGGCTCGCGACGCTCATCGGCATGGTGAGCGACCACTTCGGCGGCAGGACGATCCGCGTCGTGAGCGGTTATCGGCCCTACTCTCCTACCCAGTACACCCCGCACTCCAACCACAACTTCGGTCGCGCCGTCGACTTCATGGTCGAGGGCGTGCCCAACACCGTGGTCCGCGATTTCTGCCGCGGGTTTCGCAACGCGGGAGTGGGATATTACCCCAACTCTACGTTCGTTCACCTGGACGTCAGATCAGATAAGGTCTACTGGGTGGATTACTCGAGGCCTGGAGAGCCGCCGCGCTACGAGGGCGCGAGAGGCTCTGTCGGGGCCGACGAGGCCGCGCGAGATGTCCCCCTCTCGGCAGAAGAAGAGGTGTATGGGTCAGGCGGGCCCCGCACCACGCCTTCGCAACCCGCGAATACTACAGGGACAAACCTGGATGCGGGGAGCAGCGTCGGGGACACACAGAAGAGCCTGGGTTCAGGAGCACCCACCCCGGTCCCGGCCGCTTCACCGGGCGGAAGGTGAACTGCCCAGGTCGCTGGCTAGTATCCACACACTGAACATCCGCACCAGACACAATTGCACGGCTCCAGCTTGCACGCTGCGAGAGTTGTGGCACCAATCCACCTCACGTGCAGCAATCGACCCGACTGCAGCGGGAGGGGTTCCCTCCTCTCAGGTCACTCCCCCCGTGCTGTGACGGGGAAGAGTTTGTCCAGCCGGTCATCATGGGCACGACGTGCCCGGTCGACACGTGTGACCGCGCGCTGATCGAGGCGCCCACGGCGCTCGGTCTCCCGTCGCTCCAGTCCCTTGAGCCGCTCGACACGCTCGATGCGGCGCCGGGCCTCCCGGTCCAGGAGCCCGCCGCGGCTCGCGCGCACGATGCATGGGAGTCGACGGACATCGCGTCAAGCTGCGCGAACGATTTCTGGGAATCCGCGGAGACCGCGACTTCCTGTGCGATCGAGGAGGCGTGGGGGTCGGCGGAGCCGGAGGGCGTCGCGAGCGGCCCGCCCTGCTGTACCGACGCGGCCTGCGCGAGCGGGCCGCGTGACCGAGAGCCGCCGTGCGCGCCGCTCCGTCCCGAGGTGCTGAAGGGGTACTTCCCGCTCGTGCGCAAGCTGGTGCGGCAGGTGTCGCGGCACCTGCCGCCCAACGTGCAGCGCGACGACCTGCTCAGCGCGGGCATGCTCGGGCTCGTCGACTCGCTCCGCAAGAACGGCGGGAGCGACGGCGAGACGTTCGCCGGCTACGCCAAGCTCCGGATCCGCGGCGCGATCGTCGATGAGCTCCGCGCGCAGGACTGGCTCTCGAGGCGGGCGCGCGAGGCGGTGGAGGCCGCCGGGGCCGCCAGCGGGACCTGCGGATCGACCGTCTTCGTGAGCCTCAGCGAGGTGACGCCGACCGAGGAGTCGGTGCACATGGCCGGGGGCGACGACCCGATCGAGGCGATCTCGGCGCAGGCGACCCGGCAGGCCCTGGCCTTCGCGATCGCCCAGCTCCCCGAGCGGGAGCGGCGCGTGATCGGCATGTACTACTTCGAGGGCGCGAAGCTGAAGGACATCGGCGCGGAGCTCGGGGTCGGCGAGCCGCGCGTGTCGCAGCTCCACACGCGCGCGCTCGGGATGCTGCGCGGCATGCTCTCGCACGCCTGATCTCCTTCAGGTCAGCCCCACGCCTGCCCGCTCGGCCCGCGCGATCACGGGGGCACGTCCCCGGTGAGCCGGCGCGCCCGGCCGGGCATCGCGAGGCCGACCGCGAAGAGGGCGGTCTCGTCGTAGGCCTGCTGCAGGGCGGGGTCGCCCGAGGCCCGGTGCACGAAGGCGTTGCGGTGCGCGCCGCGATCGAGCGCGACGACGCGGGCGCAGCCGAGGTCGAGCAGCGCCTCGGTCGTCGCCTCGTCGCTGTCGAACGTCGTCGTGGCCACGAGGAGCGTGCCGTCCTCGAGCACGCAGACGGCGCCGCGCCGGCGCATGGTGCCGATCTCGCGCGCCTCGGGCCGCAGCCTGCCGTCGTCGGCGGTGAGCGGCAGCTCGGTGGCATCCATGTCCGGCGCGAGCTCGACGCCGCCGGCCGGGCGGATCTCGACGCGGCCCCGGCGGACCAGCAAGAGGCCCCCCTCGCCGCGGAAGCGGAGGCCGATCGTGCCGCCGACGGCGAGCCCGCGCGGGCCGCGCCGCCGGCCGGTGCCGACGCCGATCGCCGCCAGCACCTGCTGCCGCTCGTCCGCGGGCACCTCGGCGGCGAGCTTCGGCGCGCTCCGCGGCGAGATCTCGCGCGAGCCGGCGCGGAGGCGGAAGAGGAACCGGTCCGGCGCGAAGGCGTGCACGCGGACCTGCGCGCCGAGGTGCACGGCGCTCGCGGCGTACACGGCCGGGCTCCACGCGGGGGGCGGCTGCGCGCCGCCGTCCTGGGCCCAGTCCACGCGCTCGCCCGGGAGCGACAGATCGGGCGGCGGTGGGCCGTCCGTCGAGCGCGACTCGAAGTAGAGAAAGGGGCCCGGGGAGGCGGACGCGACGTGCGCCGGCGGCGCGATCGACATCGCGGGCGCGAGGCGCTCGGCGGTCAGGGTGCCGTCCTGCTGGGCGCTCAGGAAGGCGACCCCGAGCGCGTCCGGCGCCCTGCCCAGCGAGACGCCGGCAACGCACCCGGCGCGCGCGAGCGCCGCCCGCAGCGCGGCCGCGTCGAGGGCGCCGCCCCATGCGTGGACGACGAAGCCGCGGTCGGTTACGCACAGCGCCGCGCGCTCGACGACGAGGTCGTCGCCGTCTCCGGGCGGGAGCGCCGCGTCGGGCGGGGCGCTCGCCGCGGGCGCGGCGGCGAGGGCGGGGAGCGGGGCCGCGGCGCTCGCCGCATCGAAGAGCGAAGGGCCCTGCCAGAGCGCCCAGGGAAAGCGCCTCGGCCCCTCGCCGCGGAGGGCGCCGGCGCTCGGGGCCGCGGGGCGCTGCCACAGCGCCCAGGGCACGCGCTGGAGATCGCCGGCGGACGGCCACGCGCCGACGTACGGGCGGCCCGAGACGTCGACCCCGAGCGTCGCCGCGCCGTCGCGCGGCGGCACGAGCGCGCGGCCGCCGACGACCATGCCGAGCGCCTCCACGTCCGCGTCCACGGGCCGCGCGACCGGGTCGCGCGGCCTCGGGACGCCGAGGCCGATGGCGCCGCGGAGCGTGGACGCGTCGGGGAGCTTCCCCGTGCCGCGCGGGCCGACGGTCGGCCGGGGCGCCTCGAAGCCGGCCTGCAGGGTGAACTTGATGTGCCGCGTGTCGATCGCGAGCAGGTGGACGAGCATCTCGCGTCGCTGCGGGTCGGGGCGGATGGTCGTTGCGACGAACGGGCTCGCCGGGCGTTGCGGGTCGCCCTCGATCCCGGGGAGCACGCGCGGGAGCGACGGCGCCACCAGCGTCCAGGCCCCCTCCCCCGACAGCGGGGGATCGACCGCCGGCGCGACCGGCGGGGGCGGCCAGAGCGAGGGCCACCCCTGCGGCGCGGGCTCCGGAGACGCCGGGCCGTGCGTCAGGTACGCGCCGGCGGGCTCGGCGCGGAGCCCCGAGGTCGCGCGGTCCGCGGCGAGCGCGAGCCGCTCGGCGGCGGCGGCGGCTCCCGGACCGAGCAGCCGTCCGGCGGACGGCCCGGCGAGCTCCGCGAACGAGGGCACGCGGCGCGGGACGCGGTGCGCGCGGGCGCCGAACGGGTCGTTGCCGCCCGTGTCGATCTCGCCGGTGCCGGCGCTCAGCGCCGCAGGCACCGCCTCGGGCCCGAGCGCCATCACGAGGGCCTCGTCGGCGAGGTCGAGCCGCGCCGACGCGGGCGGGCTGTCGAACCAGATCTCGGTGCGCGACGCGCCGGCCGCGCTGCCGGTCTCGATCCAGCCGTCGATCGCCGCGCGCAGCCGCTCGCCGAGGGATCGCGGGCGCGCGTCGCCGGCGAGATCGAGCAGCGTGATCCCCTGGACCGCGCCGAAGGCCGACGTGGTCACCGCGACGCGGCGGCCGCGGGCCACGAGGTTGCGGTCGTCGCCGAGGGGCGTCTCGGTCAGGTTGCGGACGCCGCCGAGGCTCACCGGCCGCCCGGAGCGGGTGAGCCGCACGCGCGCGCGGTACAGGTCGGCGGCGCCGCGCCCGTCCGGCGCGCGCTCGGCCTCCGCCGCCTGCGCCGCGCCGTCGGTCGGGCGCTCCGCCTCCCCCGCTCGCGCCGCGCCGTCCGGCGCTCCCTCCGCGTCCGGCGGGCGCGCGACGCCCAGGAACAGCACCCGGCGGCCCAGCAGCGCGTCGGAGAAGAACCCGCCGCGCTCCTCCCAGACGAAGTCGTCCGGGCTGACCGTGCCGCCGATCGCCTCCCCGAGCATCCCGGCGATCGCGTCCGCGGTGCGGGCGGGCGGCGACGGCGTGGAGAGCCGCGCGGCGGCCCCGACCAGGGCGACGCCGAGCGCGACCGGGAGCCGGCCGCGCAGGTGATCGGCCCATCTGGAGAGCGATCGGTCGGTCATCCCTGCGCGACCGCGCTCCCTCCTCCGACAGCGCCGGGCTGGGACGCCGCGGCGCGCGGGCGGATCCCGAGGAGCTGGCGCGCGCGATCCGGATCGACCACCTCGCGGCCGATGCTCCGCGCGAACGCGGCGGCGCGCGCGACCAGCGGCGCGCTCCCCTCGGCGAGCACGCCCTTGTCCAGGTAGATGTTGTCCTCCAGCCCGACCCGGGCGTGCCCGCCGAGCTGCATGGCGAGCTCGGTCATCGGGCGCTGGTGGCGGCCGACGGCGGCCACGCCCCAGGTGGCGCCTCGCGGGATCTGGCTGATCATGAAACGGAGCACGTCCTCTCGCGCCGCGATGCCGCCGGGCACCCCCAGCACGAACTGGAAGTGGAGCGGCTCCTCGAGGAGCCCCCCGGCGAACAGGCTGAGCGCCTCGTGGATATGGCCGACCTCATAGCACTCGAGCTCAGGGATGCTCCCCGCCGCGCGGATGCGCGCCGCCATATCCCGGATGAGCGGCCGGGTGTTGTCGAAGATCGCGTCGCCGAAGTTGATCGTGCCGCAGTTCAGGGTCGCCATCTCGGGCTTGCAGAGCAGCGGCTGAGCGCGCTCGTCGACGCTCATCCCGACGGCGCCGCCCGTCGACGTCTGGACGATGACGTCCGTCTTCTCCTGGATGGCCGCGATCGCCTCGGCGAACAGCGCGCTCGACTGGCTCGGCGACCCGTCCGGGTTCCGGACGTGCAGGTGGATCACCGCCGCGCCCGCGTCGCGGCAGCGCGCCGCCTCGTCCGCGAGCTCGCGCGCCGTGACGGGCAGGTGCGGCGTCTGGGCGCGGGTCGTCTCGGCGCCGACGATCGCCGCCGTCAAGATGAGGGCGCTGTTCGGCGGCGTGACGATGATCCGGGGCGGCGGCGTGATGATCGGCCGCGGCTCC
Organism: Sorangium sp. So ce406; assembly: GCF_051474675.1. Taxonomy (NCBI): domain Bacteria; kingdom Pseudomonadati; phylum Myxococcota; order Polyangiales; family Polyangiaceae; genus Sorangium; species Sorangium sp. So ce406. The sequence goes on from NZ_CP150340.1 coordinate 8,881,611, forward strand.
GGGAGCTGCGCGTGGTCCGGGGGCGGCGCCGACAGCGCCGGCAGGACGAGGCGCGGCCGACGCTGGAGCTCCTTCGGGACGACACAGGTCCCGAGCGCCCGGCAGACGATGACCGGCTCGGCCAGCGCGTCCGCCGCCGAGGGCGCCACCCCGGGTTCGCGGACGCTGGCGACGACCTTGCGCGCCTCGAAGGCCATCGCGCGCGACGTGGCGCCGACCTTGGTGACCACCCCGGTCGCCTCGATGAAATCGCCTGCTCGGACCGGGGCGAGGAACTCGACCGCCTCGTACGCGCGGAAGAGACCCTCGTCGCCGTCCAGACGGATGAGGAGCTCGGTGGCGACGTCCCCGAAGAGCGCGAGAATACGCGCGCCGTCACACAGCTCCCCCGCGTAATGTGCGTCGTGCGCGCCCATCCTGACGCGCAGCGTGACCGTGAGACCAACCCCAGTGCTCATGGGCGTGAAGACTCAACAGTCGACAGTCGGTAGTCAACAAGGGAAACTCCCCCCGCCGATGAACCTCGTAGAAGCCAGAAATCTCCCGCGCCACGTCGGAATCATCATGGATGGCAACGGCCGCTGGGCCGAGCTGCGCGGCGAGCCGCGCGAGGCCGGCCACAAGGCCGGCAGCGCCGCCGTGCGGCGGATCGTGCGCGCCTGCCGGAGGCTCGGCGTCGAGGCGCTGACCCTGTACGCCTTCAGCGAGCAGAACTGGGCGCGGCCCCGCAACGAGGTCGACGCGCTCATGGGGCTCCTGCGGGAGTTCCTGATGAGCGAGCGCGGCGAGATCCTCGAGAACGACATCCGCCTGGTCGCGATCGGCGACATCAGCCGGCTCCCCGAGTTCGTGCGCGAGGTGCTCGACCCGCTGCGCAAGGCGTCCTCCGCCAACATGAGGATGACGCTGGCGCTGGCGCTGTCCTACGGGGCGCGCGAGGAGATCGCCGCCGCGGCGCGCGAGCTCGCGATGGAGGCGGTCGCCGGCCGGCTCGATCCGGAGGCGATCGACGGCGCGCTGCTCGCCGCGCGGCTGCCGAGCCTGAGCGTGGGCGAGCCGGATCTCATCATCCGCACCGGCGGCGAGCAGCGGCTCTCGAACTTCCTGCTCTACGGCGCCGCGTACGCCGAGCTGTCGTTCACCGAGCGGCTGTGGCCGGACTTCACCGAGGACGACCTCTTCGCGGCGATCGCGGCCTACCAGCAGCGCGACAGCGGCGTCGAGCCGCAGCGCGACGGCGCCGCCGGGCCCGCGCGCGGGTCGCAGGGCGGTGGCGGCGGCGGGGGCGAGCCGGTCGGCGCGCACGGCGCGCGCGACGGCGGTCGGCCGTGGCGCGCGCGCGAGCTCGCCTCTCACAACGGTTCACGGACGGGAGTCTGACGCTTGGCTGCTTCCAACCTCGCGATGCGGTTCATGACCGCGATCGTGGCCGCGCCCCTCCTCCTCTCGCTGCTCTACCTCGGCCCCGCCTGGGGTTGGGCGGCGCTCGTCGCCGTCGCCTCGGCCGTCGGCGCGCTCGAGCTCTTCGCGATGACGCACGCGGACGACCGCGCCTCGCGGTTCGTCGGCGTCGCGCTCACCCTCGGCGTCCTCGGCGTCATCTGGCGCTACACGAGCTCGCCGGGCGCGCTCCTCGCGCTGATCTTCCTGCTCCCGTTCGTCGCGATGCTCGTCACGCTGGTGCGGCTCGGGGAGATGCGCACCGCGGCGCTGCGCGTGCTGGCCATGACGTTCGGCCCGCTCTACGTGGGCGGCGGGCTCGGCGCGCTGGCGCTGCTCCGGCGCGACGCCGGCGCCGACGGCCCCTCCTTCGTGGTGCTGGCGCTGCTGCTCTCCTGGTTCTCCGACACGGGCGCCTACTTCGCCGGCCGCTTCCTCGGCCGGCGCAAGCTCTACGAGGCGGTGAGCCCGAAGAAGACCGTCGAGGGCGCCCTCGGCGGCCTGCTCTTCGCGGTGCTCGGCGCGCTGGTCGCGCACTTCTGGTTCCTGCGATCGCTGCCGCTCGTCGACGCGCTCGCGCTCGCGATCGTCGCGGGCGGCCTCGGACAGGCGGGCGACCTCGGCGAGTCGTTGTTCAAGCGCTCCTTCGGGATCAAGGACTCTGGCGGGATCGTGCCCGGCCACGGCGGCATCCTCGACCGCGTCGACGCGCTGCTCGTCACCGGGACGATCACGTATCTGTATGTCCTGTGGGCGAGGACCTGAGCGACACCTCGCGCCGCGCGGCGCAGCGGCCTCCAGCGCCGCGCGCGCCGCGCCCGCGCCGCGGCCTCGCTCCGCGATGCGGTCGAGCCGCCGTTAACGCGGCGCCTCATCGCGAATTCCCAGCCTGACGCAGCGTCCCGAGTCTCCGGACATGGGATAACGCGACGCGTGAAAGCGCGGCCGGCATTGAATCGGGGGGAACCGGGCACTAGAAAGTTACAGAGCCATGGAAGATCAATTCAGTGCCAAGTCCACGACTCCGCCGGTGAGCAACCCTCCGGCACCGGGTCAGAAGCCCAAGTACGAGTTCTTCAAAGTCGTCCAGGGTTACCTCGACGAGGCTGCCCGCCTGATCGAGCTGCCGGGTTACATCACGACGATCTTGAGCCAGCCCAAGAACGAGATCATCGTCAATTTCCCGGTGCGGATGGATGACGGCAGCATCCGGCTCTTCAAGGGCTACCGGATCCAGCACAACAACCTCCTCGGGCCGTTCAAGGGGGGTGTTCGTTATCACGAGTCGGTGTCGCTCGACGATCTCAAGGCGCTGGCGGCGATGATGACGTGGAAGTGCGCGCTCATGAACCTGCCGCTCGGCGGCGGGAAGGGAGGCATCAAGTTCAACCCGAACGAGGTGTCGCGCGCCGAGCTCCAGCGGATCACGCGCCGGTTCTTTCATGCGCTCGGCTCGAACATCGGCCCGGAGACGGACATCCCGGCGCCCGACGTCGGCACGGACGCGAAGACGATGGCGTGGGCCATGGACACGTACATGAACACCGTCGGCCAGCTCTTCAAGCAGGCGGTGAAGGGCGTCGTGACGGGCAAGCCGGTGGCCTCCGGCGGCACGTACGGCCGCGAGAAGGCCACGGGGCAAGGGGTCGTCCATTGCATCACGGAGTGGGCCGAGGACAACGACGTGAACCTCGGCGGCTCGACGCTGCTCGTCCAGGGGTTCGGCAACGTCGGCTCGCACACAGCCGTTCTCCTGTCGAAGCTCGGCGCCTCGACCGTCGCTGTCGGCGACCACACCGGGTATCTGTACAACCCGGAGGGGTTCAACCCGCACAAGCTGCAGGACTACGTGAGGAAGCACCGCTCGATCGCGGGGTATCCGGCGGGCAAGCCGATCAGCCGCGAGGAGTTCTTCCGGCTCAAGGCGGACATCTTCATCCCGGCGGCCCTGGAGAACCAGATCGGCGTGGAGGAGGCGAGCTCGCTCCAGGTGCGGCTCGTGGCCGAGGGCGCGAACGGGCCGTGCACGCCCGAGGGCGAGAAGGTCCTCCTGGAGCGCGGGATCGACATCCTGCCAGACGTCCTCGCCAACTCGGGCGGCGTGACGGTGAGCTACTACGAGTGGGTTCAGAACAAGCGCTCGGAGACGTGGACGCTCGAAGAGGTCGACGCCCGCCTCGAGAAGGCGATGAAGCGGGCCTACCGGGAGGTGGCCGAGACGGCGCGGCAGAAGAAGTGTACGCTGCGGCTCGCGGCGTATGCGGTGGCGCTGCAGCGGCTCGCGGCGGTGTACGGAGAGCGCGAGATCTTCCCCTGAGATCCTTCGTCGGGCCAGAATCGAAATCCCTCCGGAGAGTCGAAGTCGCTCCGGAGGAAAATCGGATCGAGCGAGCTGGGAAGTTCGCTCGGCGTGACGGAATGCGCCCGTCCGGCGCAGCGCTCATCGCTTCGGCGCTGCGCCGCTCGACGAAGGCGCCGCGCTCGGGGCGCGCGTGATCTCGGCCGAGCGGCCGGCGATCTGGAGCGTCGTGCCCTGGACGGCGTGCTTGTACTTCACGTAGCCCAGCGCGATCACCCGCTGCCCGCGCGGATCGCTGACCTGACTCGTGACCTCGCCGACGGCCGCGCCGTCCGGCAGCGCGATCTCCGCGCCGGCCGGCACCTCGCCCTCCCCCTCGACGGCGAGCTGCACGAGCCGCTTCTTGGCGTGGCCGCGCATCTGGAGCATGAACACCGTCTCCTGTCCCAGGTAGCAGCCCTTGTTGAACGAGACGGCGCGCTCCTCCAGCGAGGCCTCCTGCGGGAAGTTCTGCTCGTCGAAGTCGACGCCGAACCGCGGGACGTTGTTCTCGACCCGGAGCACCTCCCACGCCGCCGCGGTCGTGGGCCGGACGGGGCCCGCGTCGGCCGAGGCGAGGAGCGCCGCGACGACCGCGCCCTCGGCCGGCCGCGGCGCCACGAGCAGCGCGCCCCCGAGGCCGGTCCAGTCCACGATCGCCGCCTCCGCGCCGGCCGCGCGCCCGGCCGCCGCGAGATCGGCGGCCCGGGGGCCGTGGGCGAAGACCCAGGCGTGCTCGTCGGAGGCGTCCTGGAGCTCGGCGTCCTCCATGATGAGGTAGCGCTCGAAGCTCTCGCGGAGCCGCTCGATCCGATCGCGCAGCGCGCCCACGTAGATGCGATCGGCCGCGACAACGATCCACACCTCGGCGAAGATCTTCCCTGTCTTCACCACGTTGAGCCCGTACGCCCCGCCCGCGGGCGGCGCGGCCTTCACCCCGGCGGGAAGCGGCTTCTGCGGCGCGAGATCGCAGGTCACCAGGCCGTTCAACCAGCTCTGTCGGTCCGAGCCGGTGACGATCAGCGTCCCGAGCTCGGGCATGGCCTGCACGAGCGCCCCTTCGCGGAGCGCGCGCCGCTGCTCATCCAGTTCGTGGGTCGGGTCCATCGGGGCCGGATCGTGGAGGCGGAATCCCGGGCCGTCGAGGGGCGGCGCGACATTTCGCCGCCGCCGCGCGCGCGGCGGCGGCGCCCGCCGCGCTAGGGATCGACCTCGGCGACGAGCGCCGGGAACTGGGCCGAGGTGTGGACCCCCGGCGGGACGATCGCCGCGTCGACGTGGCCCACGAGCCGGCGGAGCGCGTCGGCGTCGGCCGAGCGCACCTCGGCGACCACCGTGAGCGTCTTCGGGAGCGACGCGACGCTGGCGATCACCGCCTCGGCCGAGTCGCCCCGGACCAGGACCGCGCGCGCGCCGACCTTCGCGGCGGCCTCGGCCCCCTCCGGGCTCTCGGCCAGCGCGAGCGGCAGCATGCGCATCGTCCTCGCCCCCTTGGCGAGGCGGTCCCACTCGTCGAGCGGCAGGAGCGCGTCGATGCAGACCCCGTCCGCCCCGTGGTAGCGGGCCGCGAGCGCGCCGTCGCGATCGCTCACCTTCGACAGGCAGAGCGACGGCACGGTCTTCGTCGCGCGCGCAGCCCCCTGCATGGCAGGCCCCGCCTCGGCGAACGCGAGCGCCGAGATGTTGAGCTCATGCAGCCGCGCCGCATCTTCCGCCGGCGCTTCCGAGCCAACGAGCCCGACAAGGGCCATGCTCTTTCTGCGGGTGGAGATCACCTGGAGAAGATCGCGTGTGGACGGGACGATCGATCCCGCATCGAAATCAGGCATGGGACGGCCGGTAGACGAGCCTGACGCGCGGGTCAAGCGAGGGATCGCTCGTTCTCCCCGGGCTCGGTCCGGGAATCCATGGCTGGAACGTCCTGCACGCGCATCCACACGGCCGTCTGATCACCCTCGTAGCAGACGCTGCCTTCGTGACGGAACTCGAACTCATAACGGATCATGTGGCGCTTCACACCGAGCCGAGAGCGCGTCGCCACGCACGTCGCCTCGATGGGCGCGCCCGGCTGGACGAGCTTGCGAAAGACCACCCGGTGGATGTTGGTGCCATAACCGATCCACCCCTCGCGGTGCCGCAGGCCGAGCAGGTGGTAGGCGTGCACGAAGCCGAGCATCCCCGTCGCGTGCACCATGATCGCGCCGGCCACGTGGCGCGGGTGCAGCAGAGGGTGCGCCCGCTGCGCATCGACCAGCGGCATCGCCCTGTCGGTCGGCATGCGGCAGCGCACCAGACTCCGCGCGGCGTCCACCTCCAGGAGCTCGTCGAAGAAGAGCACCGACGGGTCGTAGGGCAGGTCCGCGAGGAACTCGGCGTCGAACGGACCGAGCTTCACAGGGTGGGGCGCGCCGCTCGCAGCGCCGGGTGCAGGGGTCGTCATCGATGTGGCTCTGGTCCCGGATCCCCCCGGGAGCGCTCCTAGCAGCGGTGAATCGCGAGGGCAACGGGTCGCCTGCCCCGCGAGAAAAGGCGGAGGATCACCGGAATGCGCGCGACGCAGCTCGAAATCGTTGGGGCTCCATCGATTTCAAGGCGCCCTCGCGGGTCCGAGGCTAAGTTTCTGTGATGCAAAGGACAGAATTCCTCGATCGCTTCATGGCCGATGTGAAGGCGGGCCTGAGGGCGTCGCCCAAGCACCTCTCGCCGGAGTATTTTTACGATGCGCTCGGCTCGCACCTGTTCGAGGCGATCTGTCAGCTCCCGTGGTATCCGCTGACGCGCGCGGAGCGGGCGCTGCTCGATCGGCACGCCGAGGAGATGGTCGCGCCGTTCGGGGAGGGCACGTCGATCGTCGAGCTCGGCTGCGGCAGCGGGGAGAAGCTCGCCCTGCTGGCGGCGCCGCTCTGCAAGCGCATCCCGCGCCTCGGCGTCCACCTCGTCGACGTGTCGGAGACGGCGCTCGATCTCTCGCGCCGGACCCTGGGCCGCCTGCCGCGCGTGGAGACGTCGGCGCACCGGGCCCGGTACGAGGAGGGCCTGGCCCTCGCGACGGCGCGGCGGTCGCCGGGACCGGGCGACGGGGGCGCGGTCCTCGTGCTGTTCCTCGGGTCGAACATCGGCAACCTGGACCCGGAGGCCGCGGCGGCGTTCCTCGCGGCGCTGCGCGCCTCGCTCCGCCCCGGGGACGGGCTGCTCCTCGGCGCCGACCTCGTGAAGCCCGCGGCCGATCTCGTGCTCGCGTACGACGATCCGCTCGGCGTCACGGCCGCCTTCAACAAGAACCTGCTCGCGCGCGTCAACCGGGAGCTCGGCGGGACGTTCGACCTGCGCTCGTTCGATCACCGCGCCGCGTGGAACGCGCAGAGCGCGCGCGTCGAGATGCACCTGGTCAGCCGCAGGCGGCAGGCGGTCCGCGTGGGCGCGCTCGACCTCGAGATCGCCTTCGAGGAGGGGGAATCCATCTGGACAGAGAGCTCGTACAAGTACGAGCCGGACGGCGTTGTGCGCATGGGGGAGCGCGCGGGCTTCCGCTGTTTCAAGCAATGGATCGAGCCGAACGGGCGGTTCTCGACGACGCTGCTCCTCGCCGAGGAGCGCCCGGCCAGCCGATGAGCCGCCGATGAACCGGCGGGCTCAACGCGATGCGTCTCGCGGAGGGGCCCGCGGCGCGGCGCGATCGCGCCTCGGGGGATGCCTGAACGCGCAGGCGTCCTATTTGACGCGTTGCCTGCCCTCGCGTAACGACATGCGCCATGTCAGGCAGCCGTAACCCTCGCTGGCCTGCGGCGCTCGCGCTCAGCGGGTCGCTGCTGGGTCTGGCGTTCAGCGCCTCGTCGACGTTCGACTACATCCGGCACCTCGACCGGCAGGTCCACGACCTGCACTGCAGCTTCATCCCCGGGATGAGCGCGCAGGAGGGCGCCGACACGGCCTGCCGCGTGGCGATGTACAGCCCCTACTCCGCCCTGTTCCGCGAGAGCTTCTGGGGCGGTATCCCGATCTCGCTGTTCGCGCTGGGCGCGTTCGCGTTCTTCGCGGCGTTCGCGCTCTACGTGCTGCTCTCGGCGCAGCACGCGCCGCGGCGCGCGGCGCACTTCCTCTTCGCCGCCGGCCTGACGCCGCTCGCCGTGTCGATCATGATGGCGGTCATCTCGGCGGTGCGCCTCGGGGTGTTCTGCAAGACGTGCGTCGGCATGTACGTCTCGTCGGCGCTGCTCGCGGCCGGCGGCGTCTGGGCGTTCCTCGAGGACCGCAGGCAGGCGCGCGCGGCGGCCTGGTCCAGCGCGGCGCCGCGCGCCGGCGCGGCCGCGGTGGGGCCCACCGTGCCCATGGCGCCCCTCGGCGCGGTCGACGGGCCGGTCGGGCCGGGCGCCGCGCCCGCGCGCCGCATGGGCTCGACGCTGCTCCTGCCGGGCTGGCTCGTGGCGCTCGCCGTGTGCACGGTGACGCCGGCGCTGCTCTACGCGAGCGCGCTGCCGAGCTACGCGAGCTACCTGACCGGCTGCGGCAAGCTGGAGAAGCCGACCGAGCCGAACGGCGCGCTGCTCCACGTGAAGCACGCGGGCGCGGTGCAGCCGGCGACGATCTTCGTCGACCCGCTCTGCCCGACGTGCAAGGCGTTCCACCAGCGGCTCGTCTCCGAGGGCGTGTTCGACAAGCTCGACGTGACGCTGGTGCTCTTCCCGCTGGACAGCGACTGCAACTGGATGCTCGACCGGCCGGTGCACCCGGGCGCCTGCATGCTCTCCAAGGCGATCATGTGCAGCGATCACCGGGCCATGGATGTGCTCGAGTGGGCCTACGACAACCAGGAGGAGCTGCTGGAGGGCGCGAAGGCGGGCGCGGGGGTCGCCAACGTGCAGGCGGCGATCCGGCAGCGCTGGCCGGGGCTCGACGCGTGCATGGACTCGAAGGAGACGGCGCTGCGGCTGAACCGGATGCTCCGCTACATCGTGGACAACAAGCTCCCGGTCTCGACGCCGCAGATGTTCCTGGGGACGACGCGGCTCTGCGACGAGGATACCGACATCGGGCTGTCGTACTCGATACGGCAGCTCGCGCCGGCCCTCCGGACGAGGTGAGGTGATCATGAGAGGCGCAGGGATCATCGGGATCGTGGCCGGGTGCGCGATGCTGGTCGCGTCCGGCGTGACGGTGCACGGGCAGGTGCAGGCCGCGTCGCAGCGCCTGAAGACGGGGGTGGCCGCGGCGGTGCGGCCGGCGGTGGCGATCGCCAACGACGCGGAGGCCCCGTACTGCACGCCGGCGTTCAAGACCGTGCTGCAGCGGGTGCTCAACGCGTGCGGGCTGGTCGGGGCCGAGGCGCGGCGCGGGTGCCAGCCGGCCGACGTGAAGACGCTCGCGTCGATCAGCGACGACGACTTCAACGCGCTCTTCACGCCGCTGAAGCAGCGCGGCGGGGTCGTGATGTTCGACGACGGCTCGGAGAAGCTCGACGACGACGCGAAGAAGATGATCGAGGAGATGTGGCTCGATCGGCGCGGGGCGCGCTACTTCTTCATCGTCGCGCGGGCGTCGAAGACGGGGACGCCGGAGTTCAACCGGACCTTGTCGCACAAGCGCGCGAACAGCGTGCTCTTCGACATCGCCGACGCGACGAAGGAGCAGGACCTGGACAAGAAGGTCGGGATGCTGTGGCTCGGGAACGAGTTCGCCCAGCTCGGGGCGGAATACTGCCAATGGAACGTCTCGCGGAAGAACAAGGCATGTACGGCAGAGGCCATCAACCGGAGCGCGTTCGTCTCCTGGGTGGATTGCCAGCTGTGAAGAGGAGCAGGTCTGTCCGCGGCGCCCTCGTCGCCCTGGCCGTGGCCGCGGGGCTCGCGAGCGGGTGCGATCAGGAGAAGAGGGCGGATCTGCCGCCGCCCCCGACGCCCGGCCAGGGGCGGAGCAACGCGGTGACGGTTCCGGGCGCCGCGGCGACGGCGAGCGCCACGGCGACCGCGACGGGGGCGGCGCCGGCTGCGCCGGCCGCGCCGCGGCTCCTGTGCGCGGGGCAGTCGCCGCGGCCGGCGCCCTCGTCGGGGGGGCTGACGGCGGTGGCGGCCAAGGGCGCGGAGGCGCCGCCGGGGAACATCGGGTTCGGCGTCGGCAAATGGGTGTGGGTGAATTTCTGGGCGGCGTGGTGCAAGCCGTGCCTGGAGGAGATGCCGCGGCTGCTCGGGTGGCAGCAGAAGCTCCGGGCGGCCGGCGTGATGATCGACCTCGCGTTCATCTCGATCGACGACGACGAGCGGCAGCTCTCGCGGTTCCTCGAGGCGCAGCCGGGCACCGGGGTGCGCGCGTCGTACTGGCTCCCTGAAGGGCCCCAGCGGACGGGGTGGCTGCGGGCGCTCGGCGTGAAGGAGACGACCGAGCTGCCGATCCACGCGATCGCGGCGCCGAGCGGGCAGGTGACGTGCGTGATCCAGGGGGCCGTGGAGGACAGCGACTATCCGACGATCGCGGCGCTGTTCGGGGCGAAGAAGTAGGCGGCCTGCGGCGCGCGGAAACGGGGGCGGATCGGTGATCGGTCCATCCCCGATACACCAGAGGGGTTCGACCTCTTCAGATCACGAGTCCAGGGATCATCCGGTTCACGGCGATGACCTTGTCTCGTCTCACCATCGTTCAGCCCCCCGGCGCTCTCCCTGCGCCTGTCCGGGCGCGCCGCCGGGGCGCTCCAGGGAGCCGCTGCGGGCGCCGGCCTCGTGCGCGAGCAGCCAGCGCTTCCGCTCGAGGCCGGCGGAATAGCCGGTGAGCTCCCCGCCGGAGCCGACGACGCGATGGCACGGGATCACCAGACAGACCGGATTCCGGCCGTTCGCCAGGCCGACGGCGCGGGAGGCGGACGGCTTTCCGAGCGACGCCGCGATGTCGCCGTAGGTCCGCGTCGCGCCGGGAGGGATGCGCTGGACCTCCGCCCAGACGCGGCGCTGGAACGCCGTGCCGCCCGGCTCGACGGGGATGCCCGCGAGCGCGCCGTGGTCGCCGCCGAGATACGCCTTCAGCCGGCTGGAGAAGTCGCAGGGGTCCGCGGCGGCGCGGAGCGCGACGGCGCCATACCGCGCCTCGAGCGAGCGGCGGAAACGCGGGGCGCAGTCCGCGAAATCGAGGCCGTGAAGCGCGCCGCCCCCGGCGGCCAGCAGCAGGATCCCCATCGGCGACTCGACCTCATCCAGCCATAGCTCCACGCGACACCTCCCTCTGCGCGGGCCGCGCTGCCTGCGCGTCCGCCGTCCACAAGAGCACCGCGGCGTAGGCGCGCCACGGGCGCCACGCCTCCGCCATCACCAGGAGATCCGCGCCGGAGACGCCGCCGAGCGCGCGCCGCAGGGCGAGATCCGTGGCCGGGAACGCGTCCGGCTCGCGCAGCGCGCGCATCGCGATGTAATGCGCGGTCCACTCGCCGATGCCGGGTAGGCCGGCGAGCGCGCGCACCGTCTCCTCCAGGCCACGCGAGGCGTCGAGCGCGACCTCGCCGCGCGCCACGCGCGCCGCCAGGGAGGTGATCGCCGCCGCCCGCGCCCGCGGCAGGCCGAGGTCCGTCAGGTCGGCCGCGGCGAGCGCCTCGGGCGTCGGAAAGACGAAGCGGAGGCCCTCGCCGCCGTCGTCGGGCAGAGGAGCGCCGCGCAGCGAGAGCGGCTCGCCGTGGCGCGCGACAAGGCGGCCGGCGAGCTGCGTCGCGGCGCGCACGCTCACCTGCTGGCCGAGGATCGCGCGCACCGCGAGCTCGAAGCCGTCCCACGCGCCCGGCACGCGCACGCCGGGCGCCGCCGCGACGAGCGGGGCGAGCCGCGGGTCGGCCCCGAGGTGCGCCGCGATCGCGTCGGGATCCGCGCCGAGGTCGAAGAGCCGCCGCAGGCGCTCGGCGCAGTGGATCAACCCCTCGGTGCCGGGCAACCGCAGCCGCGCGAGGAGGCAAGGCTCGCCGGGCACCGGGCGCACCTCGACCACGCCGTGCCCGCCCGCCACGCGCACCGCGCGGCGGTACACGCCGGGGCCCGCCGACTCCACGCCGGGGATCGCGCGCGCCCCGAGGAAGCCCGCGAGCGCGGCCCAGTCGAGCGGGGGGCGGAACGGGAGGCGCAGCGCGATGTCCGGCGCGCCGTCGGACTGCGCCGCGCCCCCACCCCGCCGCGACGCGGCCTGGCGCAGCTCTCGCGGGGTCCGCGCGTAGGTGGCGCGGATCGCGTCGTTGAAGCGGCGGACGCTCGAGAACCCCGAGGAGAGCGCCACCTCGGTCATCGAGAGCGCGGTCTCGTCGAGGAGCTTCTTCGCGAAGAGCAGGCGCCGCGTCTGCGCCACCGCCAGCGGAGAAGCGCCGACGTGGCGCAGGAAGAGCCGCCGAAGGTGGCGCTCGCCCACCCCGAGCCGCGCCGCGAGCGCCGGGGCGTCCGCGTCGTCCAGCGCGCCCTCCGCGATGAGCCGGAGCGCCCTCGAGACGACCGCCGACGTGCCGAGCCACGCGGGCGTCCCTGGCGAGGCCTCGGGGCGGCAGCGCAGGCACGGGCGGTAGCCGGCCTCCTGCGCGGCGGCCGCCGAGGGGAAGAAGACGCAGCGCTCCCGCTTCGGCGTCCGCGCCGGGCAGATCGGGCGACAGTAGATGCCCGTGGACAGCACACCCGTGAAGAAGCGACCGTCGAAGCGGAGGTCGCGGGTCTCGATCGCGCGATAGCAGGCGTCCTGGTCGAGCCGCATGCAGAGCGTCGTAGCGCGGCCGCCGCCGCGCCTCTGGCGGTTTTCGGACCCGAGAGGACGGGCGCTCTGGGTGGCGGTCACGGCGCCCCGGGCGAGGCGGTTCAAGATGTATAAACGATTGATATTACTACATTTTATCACTAACCGATCGGCCCAGCCCGATCGCCCCCTGGCGCCGGCCCCGCGCCGCGGCGCGGGGCCGGCGCGCCAGGCCAGGCGGCCCCGGCGGGGATGGTACGCTCGGCCCGCATGAAGAGCGTGTTCGACACCCTGGCCGCCACCGGACACGAGCAGGTGCTGTTCTGCGCCGACGAGGCCGCGGGCTACCGCGGGATCATCGCCATCCACAGCACCGTGCTGGGCCCGGCGCTCGGCGGTACGCGGCTCCTCCGGTACGCGAGCGACGAGGACGCGCTGATCGACGCCCTGCGCCTGTCGCGCGGCATGACCTACAAGAACGCCCTCGCCGGGATGGACGTCGGCGGCGGTAAGGCGGTCGTCGTCCTCCGCCGCGGCGCGGAGCCGCTCGATCGGGAGCGGCTCTTCCGCGCGCACGGGCGCTTCATCGAGCGCCTCGGCGGCAGGTTCGTCACCGGCGAGGACGTGGGCACCACCCCCGCCGACATGGAGCTCATCCGGCGCGAGACGCGCCACGTCAAGGGCCTCGCCGGCGAGGGGGGCGACCCGTCGCCGTGGACCGCGCGGGGCGTGCTCCGCGCGATCCAGGCCGCGGCCCGCCACCGCTGGGGCAGCGACGACCTCGCGGGCCGCACCGTCGCGCTCCAGGGCTGCGGCAGCGTCGGCAGCCGGCTCGCCGCGGAGCTCCACCGGCTCGGCGCGCGGCTCGTCGTCGCGGACGTCGATCCGGAGCGCGCGCGCCACGTCGCGGCCGAGCTCGGGGCCGCCGTCGCGCCGCCGGACGCGATCGCCGCGGCCGAGGCCGACATCTTCGCCCCGTGCGCGCTCGGCGGCGTCCTCGACGACCGCGCCGTGCAGGCGCTCCGCGCGGAGATCGTCGCCGGCGCGGCCAACAACCAGCTCCTCGAGCCGCGCCACGGCGACGCGCTCGCGGCGCGCGGCGTCCTCTACGTGCCCGACGTCGTGGCCAACGCCGGCGGCGTGCTGAGCGGCGGCGCGGACCTCTTCGGCTGGTCGCGCGCGGAGGTCGAGCGCCGCGTCCACGCCATCCACGACACGGTCCTCCTGGTCCTCGAGAGGGCGAAGGCCGACGGCACGCCGCCGCACGTCGCCGCCGAGCGGCTCGCCGAGCAGCGCCTGCGCGAGCGCGCCGCCGCGGCGTGACCGCGCCGGGCGCGCTCACTGCGCGGATCGCCCGGGCGCCCCCTCAGCGCGCCGGCCCGGCCACCGGATCGGCGGCCGGGCCGTTCTTCATCGCCTTCACGGACTCGACCATCAGCGACAGCGCGAGCCCGATCAGCGCGAGCCCCACGAGGCCGTTCAGCGTCGTCGCGTTCAGCGTGAACCCCTCGGCGCGCACGGCGGCGAACGCGCCCCGCACCTGGAGGATGAGGGCCCACACCGTGATCGCCATGACGAACACCATCGGGATCGCCGTGTACCAGATGCGCCGCTTCTCGCGGTGCAGCCAGACCGTGACCGCGAGCAGCGTCAGCGCCGCGAGGAGCTGGTTGCTCGTGCCGAACAGCGTCCAGAAATCGAGGTACGCGGGCCGCACGCCGGGCGCGGGCGGGCGCGCGGTCATGATGAAGAGCGTCGGCGGCGCCAGCGAGAGCGCTGTCGCGGCCGCGGACAGCACCCTCCCCTTCCAGTTGAACAGCTCCTCGAGGATGTAGCGGCTGAGGCGCGTCGAGACGTCCAGCGTGTCGAACACGAAGGTGGAGAACGCCATCGCGCCGAACGTGGCGGCGAAGAGGAAATGATCCTTGCCGATGATCACGGTGAGGAACCTGCCGATCCCGTCGCCGTAGATCTTGCCCGGCCCGGGCAGCTTCGTCCCCTGCGCCACGATGACGAGCGTCGCGAGCGCGATCAGCGCGACGAACGCCTCGGCCAGCATCGCGCCGTAGCCCACCGGGTGGGTGTGCGTCTCCTTCGAGATCTGCTTCGACGTCGTCCCCGAGCAGACGAGCCCGTGGAAGCCGGAGCAGGCGCCGCAGGCGATGGTGACGAACAGGAACGGGAAGAGCATGCCGGTCGCGCCGCCGGCGTTCCACGTGGTGAACGCGGGCTGCCGCAGCTCGAACTCCCCCGGGTACCGGAGGTTCCCGAAGAAGATCCCGATCACGCCGACCGCGAGCGCGATGTAGAGGACGAACCCGCCCAGGTAGCCGCGCGGCTGGAGGAGCAGCCAGACCGGCAGGAGCGAGGCCACGAAGCAGTAGACGAGGATGATGAGGCCGAACGCGCGCTGCGGGTTGTCGACCGGCAGCACGAACGCGGTCGAGATCTGCGTGCCCATCCAGACGACGAAGAGCGTCGCGGGGACGAAGATCACGGTGGTGAGCCAGAGCGGCGGCTTCAGGTACCGCTCGACGACGCCCATGACGAGGGAGAGCGTGAGGTAGGCGGCGCTCGCCGCCGCGACGGCGCCGCCGGGGTTGAACTGGAACGTGCCCCCCTCGAACTCCTCGGTCTTGCCGACGAAGGTGCTCGCCGTGATGTCCGTGAAGGCGACGATCACGTAGGAGAGCGCGAGCCAGATGAAGATCATCATCGACAGCCAGGCGCGCCGGCCGATGTGCCGCTTCGCGATCTCGGCGACGCTCTCGGCCTCGTGGCGGACGCTCGCGATGAGCGCGGAGAAGTCGTGCACAGCGCCGATGAAGACGACGCCGAAGGCGATCCAGAGCACGCACGGGAGCCACCCGAACGTCTGGCCGGCGAGGATCGGGCCGGCGATCGGCCCGGCGGCGGCGATGGCGCTGAAGTGCTGCCCGAACAGGTAGAACGGCTTCGTGGGCACGTAGTCCTCGCCGTCGTTCACCTTGACCGCGGGGGTCACCGCGCCGTCGTCGAGCGCGTAGTTGCGCGCGACCAGCCTCCCGTAGAAGCGGTAGCCAAGGCACAGCACGACGATGACGGTCAGGGCGAGCAGCGGCAGCACGCGGCGGAGTATAAGGCCATCCGCGCGCCGCTGTGATCCTGCAAACGAGGGAGCAGGGACGAGGAACGACGACCGACGACGCGCGGCGGAGAGGAGCGATGCGGCGACGAGGGGCGGCGGGCGGGCGGCTCAGCCCTTGGCGATCGAGAGGATCAGCTTGCCGGCGCCGTGGCCCGAGTCGAGGCGGCGGTGCGCCTCGGCGACCTGCTCGAGCGGCAGCACCCCGGCGACGAGCGGCGACGCGAGCCCCCGCTCGAAGAGCGGCGTCATCTCGCGCAGGCGCGCGCCCTCCCGGGTCAGGAAGACGCCGTGGAGCGTCTGGTTCTTGACGTAGAGCGCGGACAGATCGCCCTTTGGCGCAAGAATGCAGGCGAGCCGTCCGCCCGGCCGCGTCGCGCGCAGGCTCTTCGCGACGAGGTCTCCGCCCACGGTGTCGAAGACCGCGTCGACGCCGGCGCCGCCGGTCTCCTTCAGGGCGACGTCGGCCGGGTCCTCCGCGGCGTAGTCGATGGGGCGATCGACGCCGAGGCCGCGCAGCGTCTCCTGGTTGGCCGCGCCGGCCGAGGCGAGCACGCGGGCGCCGGCGGCGCGGGCGAACTGCACGGCGAACGAGCCGACGCCGCCCGCGCCGCCGTGGATGAGCACCGTCTCGCCCGGCTTCACCGCGAGCCTGCGCACGATCGCCTCCCACGCGGTGCCGCCCGCGAGCGGGACGGCGGCGGCCTCGACGTGGGACATGCCGCGCGGCTTCCTGGCCACGATCGACGCGGCGGCGACGTTGTACTCGGCGTAGCTGCCCGCCTGGTTACCGAAGATCTCCGGCGTGTAGAAGACCTCGTCGCCGGGCGCGAGGTCGCGGACGCCCGGGCCGACCGCCTCGACGACGCCGGAGACGTCGTAGCCGAGGACCGCGGGCGGCGCGATCTGCGCCCAGCCGCCGGCCGCCCGGATCTTCGCGTCCACCGGGTTCGTGCCCGACGCGACGACGCGCACCAGGACCTCGCCTGGGCCGGGCGAAGGTCGCTCTACCTCACGCAGCTCGAACAGATCGGGCCCGCCGAAGGCGGGGATGACCATGGCTCGCATTTCACCTCTCCTCGCCGGCGCCGCGGTGGCGCACGTCCTGGAGCGCGCCGGCCGGCCGCCATTCTAGAGCAGGAGCGCGACAGTGCCCCTCGCGCGTCACCCGCAGCGCGCGCGCCGCCGTCGCGACGCCGCGATGAGCGCGCCGAGGAGCGCCGCGCCCCCTGCCACAGAGCCGCCGGACTGCGCGCCGGCCGAGCAGCCGGCAGGCTCGAGCAGCTCCGGCGACTGCGACGACTCTGGCGGCGGCGCCGGGCGGGGTCCGGCGAGCTCCTCGCCCGCCGTCACGACAAGGAGCCCGTCGTGGACGAGCGGATACGGCTGGCCGATGAAGCCGCCCGGGTCCGCGTGCCAGAGCAGATCGCCGCTCCGCCGATCGAGGGCCAGCAGGCGCGCCTCGAAGCCGAGCACGAGCGTATCGTCGTCGGCCGCGATCGTGCCCATCTCCAGGCCGCCGTAGAAGAAACCGGGACCATCGAGGCCGTCGGTCGAGAAAGGCACACCGGAGAGCGCCGAGAGATCCCACTGGCGCTCGACGGCGCCGGTCGCGGGGTCGAGCTGGAAGAGGTGCTCGTGGAGGCCGACATAGAGGTCGTCGCCTATCGCCTCGACATGGAGGCGATCGTTCGGCCATCCGGTCACGGTCACGAGCGCCTTCGGATCGAACGTCCAGCTCGGCTCGCTCGCGCCCGCCTCGTGGGCGTGGAGCACGGTCTCCTCGGGATACGAGAGCTCCCAGAACACCATGTTCCTCCAGGCGCGCACATGCTCCGGGTAACCGCTGGTCGGGATCGTCCACGCCACGTCTCCCTGGTCATCCAGGAACGTGATCTCCTGATCGTCGCCCTCGTCGAGATCGAGCGTCCACCCGTTGTCGAGCCGCACCTCCGACGTGAAGACGGCCGATCGGGCGAGCGGCGCCCCGCTCGGCGCCGCCTCGTCGAGACGCGCGCCCGTCGCGGGATCCAGACCGAGGACAAACGTCCTGATCGGCGTCTCCGTATCGACGGTGCCCTTCACGACCAGGTGATCGGGAAACAGCGCGCATTCGGCCTGGGTGAGCCTGTCCGGATAATACGCCCAGCGGCGCTCACCCGTGCGCGCGTCGACGGCCACGACAGCGTGGTCGTCATGACCTTCAAACGATGTCGCGGCGGCGTCAGCCGCCTGGCAGAGGATCGCGGAGACACAGAGGATCGATGTCACGAAGCCACGGTTCATGACCGCGACAAAGTGCACGCACCGTTCCATGCGATTTCCACGGGATCCCCGCGCCGGCGCCGCCAACCACGTTGACACGTGCCGGCCGAAGTGCGCCACGCGTTGCTCCCTCGTTCGATGGACTCACCGCCTGGAACAGAGGATGTCCCGTCATCCCGACCGGGCGCTGCGGCCTCGTTCGAGGTTCCGGGCGGCGCGCTCGCCGCTCAGGAGGGCAGCATCAGGGGCGCGCGCACCTTCGCCGCGACCTCCTCACCGCGGAGCCGCGCGACGAGCGCGAGCGCGAACGGCAGCGCGGTGCCCGGCCCCTGGCTTGTCACGAGCTGCCCGTCCTCGACGACCGGCCTCGCGACGAGCTCGCCGTGCGCCGACACCACGTCGTTCACCGACGGGTGGCACGCCATCCTCCTGCCCTGGAAGAGCCCGTGCGCCGCGAGCGCGATCGGCGCCGCGCAGATCGCCCCGACGACGCGGCCCGCCTGCGCCTGCGCGTGGAGGCGCTCCCCGACGGTCGGCGAGGAGGCCAGCCGGTCGGCGCCGCCCTTGCCGCCCGGGAGGACGACGACGTCGAAGTCGCCCGCCGCCGCCGACAGCTCCGCGTCCGGCACGAGGCGCACGCCCCGGCTGCAGCGCACCGGCCCCGGGCCGTCGAGCCCGGCGAGGACGACCTCGATCTCGGCGCGCCGGAGGACATCGACGATGATGGTCGTTTCCATCTCCTCAGCTCCCTCGGCCAGGATCACGAGCGCTCGCGGTGTCTTCATGCCCGCCGGCATGGCGCCGCGGGCCCCCGGATGCAAGCAGGCGTGAACGTGCGCGGACGCAGCTCGACGCGGGCCGACGCGAGCGGGCGCAAGCCGACGCTCGCCGCGAGGAAGCCCCTTTGCCTGGGAACGGCGACGCGCTAGGGAGGCGGGGCATGATGGAGCCGTCCGACGATCCATTCGGCCTCGCGGGCCAGACCATCGAGGGGAAGTACCGCGTCGCCGCCGTCATCGGCGACGGCGGCTTCGGCGTCGTTTACCGCGGGGTTCACGAGGGGTTCGGCGAGCTCATCGCCATCAAGTGCCTGAAGCTGCCGACCTCGCTCGACGCCGCGCAGCGCGACGCGCTGCTCGAGACGCTGCGGGGCGAGGGGCGCATCCTGCACCGGCTGTCGCGGGCCACCTCGGGGATCGTGCAGGCGCTCGACGTGGGCGCGTTCACCACGCAGGCCGGCGCGTGGGTGCCCTACCTCGTGCTCGAGTGGCTGGAGGGCCAGACGCTCGGCCAGTACCTCCGCGACCGGCGCGAGCGCGGCCAGGCCGGCATGTCGATCCCCGAGGCGCTCCAGCTCCTCGCGCCGGCCGCGCGCGCGCTCGCCGTCGCGCACGCGCACAAGGTGGCGCACCGGGACGTGAAACCGGCCAACCTGTTCCTCACCGATGTCGGCGGGGTGCGGACGCTCAAGGTGCTCGACTTCGGCATCGCCAAGGTGCTCGCCGACCACCCCACCTTCACCGAGGCGCTCGCGGCGACCCGGCAGGGGCCGAGCGCGTTCACGCCGCGCTACGGGGCGCCGGAGCAGTTCAACAAGGCCCGCGGCGCGACGGGCCCCTGGACCGACGTGTTCGCGCTCGCGCTCATCTTCGTCGAGCTCGTGAGCGGCCAGCGCGCGCTCGAGGGGGACGACCCCACGCAGCTCTACATCGCCTCGGCCGATCCGGCGGTGCGCCCGACGCTGCGCACGCGCGGGCTCCCGGACGCGCCGGAGGCGATCGAGCGCGTGCTCGACAAGGCGCTCTCGATCGAGCCCAAGCACCGCTTCACGAGCGCGGGCGAGTTCTGGGACGCGCTCACGGCCGCGGCCCGCGGCGAGCGCCCCGGGTCGGGCGCGGAGTACGGCGCGGGGCTCGGCGCTCCCGGCGCGGACCAAGGCGGGGGGCTGTCGACCGCCGAGTACGCGGCCGCCCGGGGGCTCGGCGTGGCCTCCGGGGACGCCGGCTCGCCGGTCGAGCCGACGATGCTCGCCGACGCGCGCGCGCCCGCCCCGGCGCGGCCCGCCGTCGTCAAGGTGAGCCACGGCGGCGCGGGCGCGACCGGCGGCGCGTCAGGCGCGGGCGGCGCGCTCGCCACGGGAGGTTCCCGGACCGCGCAGGTCGACGACTCCATGATCGAGACGGTCGCGCCCGCCGCGTACCCCGCCGCCCGCCCGCCGCCCCCGCCGCCCGGCGCCGCCCAGCCCTCCGGCGCCGCCCCGCCGCCCGGCGCCGCGCCGCACGTCGCGCCCCCGGCGGGCGGCCCGCCGCACGCCGCCCCGCCCCAGCGCGGCCGCAGCCCCGCCCGCGCGGCGCTGCCCTGGCTCCTCGCGACGCTCCTCCTCGGCGGCGCCGGCGCGGCGGCGTACTTCCTCACGCAGGCGCCCGCCAGGAAGCCGGCGCGGGCGCCGGCCGCGCGCGCCTCGGCGGCGGCGTCGCCGACCGGGCGCCCCGCCACGGGCGCCGCCGCGGCCACGGCGGTCGCCACCGCCGCCCCCGCGGAGAGCGCCTCGGCCGCGGTGTCGGCCTCCGCGGCCGCCGCGCTCCCGGCGCCTCCGGCCGACATGGTCTACATCGCGCCGCTCACGACCACGATCGGCGCCGCGGGCGAGGCGCGCCAGGTGACGCTCACCCGCGGCTTCTACATCGATCGCAACGAGGTCACCGTCCGCGCCTACCGCGCCTGCATGCAGCAGCGCATGTGCTCGACGGCGGATCACGTCTCGCTGACCCCCGAGGCCCTGCCCGGCGCGCAGGCGCCGGCGCCGTCCGAGGACCAGCGGGAGGCCGAGACGTGGTCGCGGCGCTGCAACGAGCCGCGCAACCTGACCGGGCACCCGATCAACTGCGTCGACTACTCCCAGGCCGAGAGCTACTGCCGCTTCCGGGGCCGGCGCCTGCCGACCGAGGCGGAGTGGGAGGTCGCGGCGCGCGGCGCCGCCGGGCGCGCCTTCGTCTGGGGCGACGACGCGCCGACCTGCGAGCGCGCCTGCTACGACCGCAACGAGGGCTGCCTCGCGCGCGGTACCGAGGTCGCGACCTGCGCCTCCGGCGCGCACCCGAGCGACCGCACGCCCGAGGGCATCTACGACCTCGCCGGCAACGTGTCCGAGTGGGTCTCCGACGGCCTCGTCTTCCCGCCGCCCGGCGGCCAGGACCCGCAGGGCGACCCGTCCTTCCCGCTCAAGGTGGTCCGCGGCGGGAGCTTCCTGGACGGCCCCGAGAAGCTCTCCGCCACGTACCGCACCGCCGCCGCGCCCGTGACCGCGCACGCCTGGATCGGCTTCCGCTGCGCCATGGATGTCACCGCGCCGGAGGGCGCCACGGCGCCCGGCGTCGCGCCGGCGCCCGACGTCCCGCCGGCTCAGGACGACGCGCCCGCCCCCTGATCGCCGCGCGCCGGCGCCGGACCGCCCGCGGAGCCCGCGAGCAGCACGATGGCGAGCGCCCCGGCGACGATGAGGGACAGCGCGAACGGCAGGCTCGTCGCCGCGGCGATGTGGCCGACCACGGGCGGGCCGCCGAGGAACGCCAGGTAGCCGAACGTCGCGACCGCCGCGATCGACGTGCCCGTGGGGCCGGTGCGCGCGGCCGCGCTGAAGACGGTGGGGACGACGCACGAGAGCCCGAGCCCCACGCTCGCGAACCCGACCAGGCCGGCCATCGGGTGGCCGATCAGCAGCGCCGCGGCGAGCCCCACGGCCACGAGGACGCCTCCGCCCCGCACCACCGCGACCGGGCCCAGCCTGCTGCTCACCCCGTCGCCGAGGAAGCGGCCCGCCGCCATCGCCACCGAGAACGCCGCGAACCCCGTCGCCGCGAAGGCCGCCGTCGTGCCGAGCGTCTCGCGGAGGTACACAGCGCTCCAGTCGGCCATCGCCCCCTCGCCGAACATGCACAGGAAGGCGATCGCGCAGAGCGGCCACATCGCGCGCGGCGGCAGCACGAACGGGTTCTTCGGGGGATCCCGCGCCGGGACGCCGGGCCGCACCCAGCCCGAGAGCAGCGCGACAAGGAGCAGCGCCGCCACCGCCGCGAGGGAGAGGTGCGCCGCCGGCGTCACCCCCGCGTGCGCAAGCCCCCCGCCGACCGCCGCGCCGGCGAGGCCCCCGACGCTGTAGAGGGCGTGGAACGACGACATGATCGGCCGCCCCCACGCCTGCTCCACCTCGGCGGCGTTGGCGTTCATCGACACGTCCATCACGCCGTTCGACGCCCCGAAGAACGTCAGCACGAGGAACAGCTCGAGCGGAGACCGCGTGAGCCCCGGCCCGAACAGGCTGATCGCGAGCGCCGCGCCCGACGACACCGCCACCGCGCGGCTCCCCAGGCGCGCGACGAGCCACCCGGCCAGGGGCATCCCCAGGAACGCGCCGAGCGCCGGCGCGAGCAGCACGTTGCCCAGCGTCGCCTCGCTCAGCGCGAGCGCCCGCTTGAAGTCGGGGATGCGCGTCACCCAGGTGCCCATGCAGAAGCCGTTGGCGAGGAAGATCAGGAGCCCCGCGATGCGCTGCGCCCGGACCCGCGCGGCAGGCGCACGCTCCCCTGTCTCCATGGTCGTCTCCACGTCACGCTTCCCTGTCACGAGACCGCGGCCCGCGCGAGGCGCTCGCCGGCGCCTGCCGCTCCACCACCGCCCGGCGCGCCCCGCGCCTACCGCGTCACGTCCGCTGGCGCCCCGTCCCGCAGCCCGAGCGTCTCCTCGCGCGCCGACAGGCACGCCTCGCTCCCCACCACGAACGCGCGGCAGTTGTCCGGCCGCAGCTCGTAGATCGCGCAGCGCCTGTCCTCGCAGAGGTGCTGGCAGCGACCGCTCGCCGCGAAGCGCAGCGTGATCTTCCCGTCCCGGGCCCGCTGCACGTACGCGCGCCCCGCGAGGTCGCCCCGCCCGGCCACGCGCCAGCGCGAGAGGTCCACGTCGTCGAGCACCACGTTGGCGTCGTGGCAGCAGGCCCCGCACTCCAGGCAGTCGAGCGCCACCTCGCGGATCGCCCCGGGGTGCACGCTGTCGCGCTCGCACCAGTCGAGGACCGAGCCCTCGTATTGCCGCTTCACCCGCGCCGTCGCGAGCCCCTGGGCCGGGCCCTCGGTCACGCGGCGGAAGCGCTGCTGCTCGATCGACAGGAGCGACCACAGCCCGAGCTCCGTGAGCTCCCCCTGCGCGTCGATGGAGAGGAGGAGATCGACCTTGTCGTCCGGCAGGACGATGGCCGCGTGTCCGCCCGCCCTGACGTGCGCCGCGGCGCGGGCCAGGAAACGCGGACGAAACCGGCGCCATACCGGGCGCGACACGACATAGGCAGACATGCGGGAGCATCTTCGCGCCGCCGCCCCGCGCTGCCAAGTCCCGCCCTCGCCCGGCGGGCGCTCTGCTATGTTGAAAGGGTGGAGCAGGACAAGAAGATCGTCATCGTGAAGACCGGTGAGCCCGTCCCTCCGGTCCTCGAGCGGCGCGGCCAGTTCGCGGCCCTGATCGAGCAGACGATCGGCGCCGCCTGGCGCGGCGGATACGCCACCTTCGACGCCCGCGCCGACGAGTTCCCCCCGCCGGACGGCCCCGGGACGGCCGCGTTCGTCATCACCGGCTCGTCGGCCAACGTCCCCCACCGTGAGCCCTGGATGCTCCGCGCCGAGGCGTGGCTGCGCGACGTCGTGCGCGCCGGCACCCCCACGTTCGGCATCTGCTTCGGCCACCAGATCCTCGCCCAGGCGCTCGGCGGCGAGGTCATCCGCAACCCGCGCGGCCGCGAGATCGGCAGGATCCGCGTCCAGCGCCGCGCCGACGACCCCCTCTTCGACGGCCTCCCGTCGAGCTTCGAGACCCACGCGACCCACATCGACACGGTCGGCACGCTGCCCGAGGGCGCCCGGAGCCTCGCGTTCAACGAGCTCGACGATCACCAGGTGATCCGCTTCTCGAACACCTGTTATGGCGTGCAGTTCCACCCCGAGATGGACCACGACGTCATCGCCGGTTACATCGCGTGGCGGCGCGAGGTCCTCGCGGCCGAGGGCCTCGACGTCCCGGCGCTCCTCGCCCGCATCTCCCCGGATCAGCTCGGCACGCGGACCCTGCTCAACTTCCTCGCGCACATCGTCGAGCGCCGCGAGCGACGTACCCCGTCGGCCTGACCGGCGTAATCACCCTCCTGACTGACGCGCCGGTCAGTCCGCCTTCGCCCGGGCGCGGCGGCCGCGCGCCGGGCTCGGCCGCTCGGGCGCCTCGGGCGCGGCGTCCCCCGGCGCATCCGCGCTGTCGCCCCGCGCGCCCCGCTCCTGCCGCTCGCCCCGGTCGTCCTGGGGCTCCCCGCGCGGCGCCGCGAGCGCGAGGTCCATCCGCAGGTAGCCGCGCCGCAGGAGGTCGTAGAGCGCCGTGACGATCCGCTCGCGCGGGCGCGCCTGCTCCTCGAGGGCGTTCTCGAACAGCACCTCTTTGAGGGCGCCGATCGTGAACGTCGCGTAGAGCTCGGTGTCCCCCGGCTCGATCATGCCGAGCCGCTGCCCCTCCGCGAGGCTCCGCTCGAGCAGCAGCTTCACCTCCTGGCGGAACGCGCGCAGCTCCTTGACGAACGCCGGATCGAGCCCCGCCGCGTGCGACAGGAGGATGCTCGTCAGCGCCGGATCGTCGAGCAGCACGGCCACGATGGCGCGGATGTTGTGCTTGACCTGCGCCTCCACGTCCGCCGACGGATCCACGCGGAGGATCGCGCCGCCGAGGCGCGAGAACAGCCCGCTCACGAGCTCGCCGAACACCGATCGCTTGTCGGGGAAGTACAGGTAGAACGTCCCCTTCGCGACCTTGGCGAGCGCGACGATGTCGTCGACCTTCGCCTCGTGATAGCCCTTCTCGGAAAACACGGTGCGCGCCGCGCGCAGCAGCGCTTGGCGGCGCTCGGACTTGTTCATGGGCCGGTCGCTTTACCATCACCGGCCCGTCACCTGGGGCGCGAACGCTGACCCGGACGTCAGCCGGGAGCGCCCCTTGAAAAGCGCCGGAAAAATCGCGGCACGCCGCACGACACGCCGCGCGACACGCGCGACACGTCGCGCGACACGCCACAGGACGCGGCGGCGGAACCTTGCGCCCGGGACAAAGATTCCCGGGAAAAGGCGCGGAATGGCCGATCCAAGACGACCGAGACGCACCGAATCTTTTTGATTTTCAGGGCATCCCGTTGTAGCCATCACGACTGACCAGCCAGTCAGTCGGACCGCTGGTGGCCGGCGACGGCGGTGGGAGGAGCCCCGATGGGAAGGCAGATCCAGGATCCGGTCGTGGTCGGCATCGACGTCGGATCGACGACGGTGAAGGCGGTCGTGCTCGATCCGCAGACGCTCGAGATTCTCTGGAGCGACTACCAGCGGCATCAGACGAAGCAGCCGGAGAAGGTGCTCGAGCTCCTCGAGGCCATCGAGGCGACGTTCCCCGCGTCGCCCCGGGAGCGCTGGCGGGTGTTCATGACGGGCTCCGGCGCGGCGCCCCTCTGCCCCGGCCTGGGCGCCAAGTTCGTCCAGGAGGTCAACGCGGTCACGCTCGCGGTCGAGAACCTGCACCCCGACGTGGGCAGCGTCATCGAGCTCGGCGGGCAGGACGCGAAGATCATCATCTTCCAGCGCGACGAGAAGACGGGCGACAAGACCGCCGCCCCGTCGATGAACGACAAGTGCGCCTCCGGCACGGGCGCCACCATCGACAAGTGCATGATCAAGGTGGGCCTGCCGTCGTCCGAGGTGGTGCAGATCCACTTCGACGACTCGAAGCTCCACCACGTCGCCGCGAAGTGCGGAGTCTTCGCCGAGACGGACATCGTGAACCTCGTGAAGAGCGGTATCCCCTCCACGGAGATCCTCTGCTCCCTCGCCGACGCGATCGTCCTCCAGAACCTGTCGGTGCTCACGCGCGGCTCGACGCTGAAGCACAAGGTCATCCTGCTCGGCGGCCCCAACACCTACCTCCCGTTCCTGCAGGAGTGCTGGCGCAAGCGGATCCCCGAGACGTGGGACGAGCGCGGCTACGCCTGGCCGAAGGACAGGCCGGTCGAGGAGACGATCTTCGTCCCGGAGAACGCGCAGTACTACGCGGCGTTCGGCGCGTGCGTCTACGGGCTCAAGGAGGCGCCGGAGGTCGGCCTTTACGGCGGCAAGGCGGGGCTCATCGAGTACATGACGAACGGCCGCAAGGCGCGGCTCGGCGAGAGCGCGGGCCCGCCGCTCGTGAAGACGCGCGACGAGGTCGAGGATTTCCGAAAGCTCTACAGCATCCCGAAGTTCACGCCGATGAAGCTCTCGCCCGGCCAGGTGGTGCGCGGGGTCATCGGCCTCGACGGCGGCTCCACCTCGTCGAAGGCGGTGCTGATCGACGAGGACGGCAGCATCGTCTGCAAGGCCTACCAGCTCTCGAAGGGCAACCCGATCCAGGACGCGAAGGAGCTCCTCGCCCAGCTCCGGCAGTACGTGTTCGATCAGGGCGCCAGGCTCGAGGTGCTCGGGTTCGGCGGCACCGGGTACGCGGCCGACGTGCTCCAGGAGTGCATGCGGGCCGACGTCAACATCGTCGAGACCGTCGCGCACATGATGAGCGCGGTGAAGTTCTTCGGCGACGTGGACGTCATCTGCGACATCGGCGGACAGGACATCAAGGTCCTGTTCATGAAGAACGGCGATATCGCGAACTTCCGCCTCTCCAACTCGTGCTCTGCGGGCAATGGCATGTTGCTCCAGGCGATGGCCGACCAGTTCGGCCTGAAGGTGACCGAGTACGCCGACACCGCGTTCGGCGCGGAGCTGGCGCCCAAGTTCAGCTACGGCTGCGCCGTCTTCCTCGACACCGACCGGGTGAACTTCCAGAAGGAGGGCTTCTCGAAGGAGGAGTTGCTCGCCGGCCTCGCGCAGGTGCTGCCGAAGAACGTGTGGCAGTACGTCGTGCAGATCCCGCGGCTCGCGGCGCTCGGCACGCGCTACGTGCTCCAGGGCGGCACGCAGTACAACCTCGCGGCGGTCAAGGCGCAGGTCGATTACATCAAGGAGCGCGTCCCCGGCGCGGAGGTGTTCGTCCACCCGCACACGGGCGAGGCCGGCGCGCTCGGCGCCGCATTCGAGACGCTCCGGGTCGTGAAGCGCCGCGGCCGCTCGACGTTCATCGGCATCGACGCGGCGATCGCGCTCGAATACACGACGAAGAACGACGAGGAGACCGTCTGCCACTTCTGCCCGAACGAGTGCAAGCGGACGTTCATCGACGCGAAGCGGCCCGACGGGACGACGAGCCGCTACATCTCGGGCTTCTCCTGCGAGAAGGGCACGGTCGAGAGCGAGCAGGCGATGCTCGCGCTCGTCGCCGAGCGGAAGAAGATCGCGAAGCAGTTCCCGAACCTCGTCGACTACGAGTCGAAGCTCGCCTTCCGGCACTTCTACGACACGGCGCCGCTGCCCGAGGACGGCGCGCCGGTGAAGGACGTCGTCGTCAAGAAGGGCTTCCTCGGCATCCGGCGGGTCGAGACGACGCGCCCGTTCCGGCGGAGCGGCCCCGAGACGCGCGAGCGCCTCCGCCGCACCCGCATCGGCATCCCGCGCGTGCTCAACATCTACTCGACGGGCCCCTATTACCGGGCCTATTTCGAGGCGCTCGGCGTCCCCAAGCAGAACGTCGTCTTCAGCGACGCGACGAGCGAGGAGATGTGGGTCGAGGGCGGCAAGTACGGCTCGATCGACCCGTGCTTCCCCTCGAAGGTGGCGCAGGCCCACATCCACAACCTCCTGTTCCACCACCACTCGGACGAGAAGAAGCTCAATTACATCTTCTTCCCGATCCTCACCCACGTGCCGAGCTTCGGCGAGGGGGTGATGGACAAGACGAGCTGCCCGATCGTCGCGGGCGTGCCGGACGTCATGAAGGCCGCCTTCACGAAGGAGATCGACTTCTTCAAGACGCGCGGCATCGAGTACCTCGATCCGCCGCTCACGTTCTCCGAGATGACGCTGACGGCGCGCCGGATGTTCGAGACGTGGGGCCCGCGGCTCGGCATCACCGAGGACGAGAGCGACCACGCGCACCGCGAGGGGATGCGGGCGCTCTCGCAGTTCGAGCGCGATCTCCAGGACAAGGGGCGCGCGATCCTCGAGACGGTCGAGGCCGAGAACCGGGTCGCCATCCTGATGGTCGGGCGGCCGTACCACTCCGATCCTGGCCTCAACCACGGTATCCCGGAGGAGTTCCAGGTGCTCGGCTATCCGATCCTCTCGGTGCGGTCGATCCCGCGCGACATGGAGTACCTGGCGCGGTACTTCAAGGACGAGATCGCGAGCGGCCAGCACCCGCTCGACATCAACGACGTCTGGCCGGAGAACTACTCGGCGAACAGCGCGCAGAAGGTCTGGGCGGTCAAGTTCGCCGCCCGCCACCCGAACGTCGTGCTGCTCGACCTCTCGAGCTTCAAGTGCGGCCATGACGCGCCGACGTACGGCATCATCGACAGCATCGTGAGCTCGAGCGCCACGCCGTACGCGGCGCTGCACGACATCGACGCGAACAAGCCGGGCGGCTCCATCAAGATCCGCGTCAAGACCTACGCGCACAGCCTCAAGCTGCACGAGGAGGCGCTCGAGGACGCGGCGAAGAAGAAGGCGCAGCTCGCCCAGCGCATCGACGAGAAGCGCCTCGAGCTGCTCCGGCTGAAGCGGGAGCAGCAGGCGGCGCGGAAGATCACCGATCCCGCGCTCGAGAAGGAGATCGCCGCGCTCGCCGAGCGGGTGCGGAGCTACGTCGCGCCCGAGTCGCCGCCCGAGGCGCCGAAGACGGGGCTTGTGCAGCTCAAGAAGAAGCAGTCCGACGGGACCGTCGTCCCCTTGGAAGCGTGAAATACGGCCGAGGTCGAGGGGGGGACGGCGCGGCCGCCCCTCCCCGCATCCAAGCGAAGGGAAGCCACGCCATGGAACAGACGAGCACGCAGAAGACGCGCCTTCCTCTGGTGGGCGAGACGAGATCCAACAAGGCTGACATCGACATCGAGGCAGAGCTCCGGGCGTTCGAGGAGGCCGAACGGGAGCGGCTCGGGATCAAGGCCGAGCGGCGCCAGTGGGTCGACAACATGCTCAAGCCGAAGATGACGAAGAAGGAGCGCGACAGCGTGACGCTCCTCATCAGCGGCCTCACCGCAGCGCAGGACTTCCTGTGCGAGGGCGCGCTGAAGGGCCTCGGCTACAACGTCCATTACTTCGGGATGAGCGACAACGCCGGGCTCCAGGCGGGCAAGGAGTTCGGCAACCGCGGGCAGTGCAACCCGACCTATTTCACGGTCGGCGGCCTGGTGAAGTACCTCATCGACCTGCGCGACAAGCAGGGGATGTCGACCGAGGACATCATCAAGAACTACGTGTTCCTGACCGCGGGCGCGTGCGGCCCCTGTCGCTTCGGCATGTACGTGACCGAGTACCGGAAGGCGCTCCGCGACGCCGGCTTCGACGGCTTCCGGGTGATGCTCTTCCAGCAGACGGGCGGCCTCTCCCAGGCGACGGGCGACGACGTCGGCCTGGAGATGAACCCTGCGTTCTTCATCGCGATCATCAAGGCGATCGTCTGCGGCGACACGCTGAACGCGCTCGGCTACCGCATCCGGCCTTACGAGATCGAGCCCGGCGCGACGAACCGCGCGATGGAGAACGCGAAGCGCATCCTCTACAAGGCGCTGTACGAGCAGACGAACGTCTTCCGCGCGCTCTACGAGGCGCGCAAGGAGTTCGAGGCCGTCCGGGTGGACAAGCTCCGTCCGAAGGCGAAGACGTCGATCATCGGCGAGTTCTGGGCGATGACGACCGAGGGCGACGGCAACTACGCCCTGCAGAGGTTCCTCGAGAGCGAGGGCGGCGAGAACGACATCCAGCTCACGACCGCGTGGCTCCTCTACAACATCTGGGAGTGCGCCCGCGACACGCGCGAGCGGCGCGACCTGCGCGGCGCCGACGAGGGCAATTACGGCCTCGCCGGCCTCGACGAGTTCGGCGTGGCCAAGCGCCTCGCGACGATGCGCCTCGCCGAGGGGGCGCTGCGCGTCGGCTTCCAGGCGTTCGCGCTGCCGCTCGGCCTCTTCGACTACCACCTGCCCGACATGGAGCTCGTGGCGGACGTGGCGAAGGACTATTACTCCAACGACCTCCGCGGCGGCGAGGGGCACATGGAGGTCGGCAAGCTCATCGTGAACGCCGTGAAGTCGAAGGCGCACGTCACGGTGAGCGTGAAGCCGTTCGGGTGCATGCCCTCGTCGGGCGTCTCCGACGGCGTCCAGTCGCTGATCACCTCGCGCTACCCCGGGACGATCTTCTGCGCGGTGGAGACGAGCGGCGACGGCGCGACGAACTTCTACTCCCGCATCCAGATGTACATGTTCAAGGCGCGCATCCTGGCCGAGCAGGAGCTCGCGCGCGCCTACGAGGAGGCGGGCGTCACGGAGGCCGAGGTGCGCGCGTTCCTCGAGAAGAACCCGAAGTACGCGAGCCCGCTCCACCACCCGCCGCACCGGGTCGCCGGTTCGGCCGCAAACCTCGTGTACGAGGTGGCGCCGCTCATCAAGCAGTCGGCCGCCGAGCGCGCCGTGGTGAAGGCCAAGTCCGCGGCGGGGGCGCTCCGCAACGCGGTGAAGGCCGCTCCGGAGAAGGCGAAGGCCGCGAAGGCGTTCATCACGGACCCGGAGACGCTCACCCGGGCGCGCGAGGACGTCGCGCTGGTCCGCGACATCGTCGCCGGCAAGGCGGCCGAGCGCTTCAGCCCGCTGGTGAAGCGCCTGGCCGGCAAGGCGTACTTCGAGAACAACCCCGAGGTGCCCCACACGGCCTACAGCGGCGAGCCCATCGCCGCCGAGTGAGCCGAGCGCCGGGCGGCTCGCCCGGCGCCTCTCCTTCTGTCCTCCAGCTCGATCTCAGCCCTTCCCTGGCAGGAACCAGCGCGCTGCTCCGCGGGGGCCATGAAGCCGCCCCGTGCAGCAGGACCGCGAGCGGCGCGGGGCTGTCGGCCCGGTACCCCGCCGGCACGTAGAGCAGCCTCGCGACGCGCACGCGAAGTTCTGCTAGACATCGCCCGCCATGACCGAACTGCGCTCGTTGTCCCCGGATGCTCTCGCCTCGCTCACCAAGGAGCTCGAGGCCCGTTATGATGCCTTCGTAGCCCGCGGGCTCAAGCTCGACATGACGCGCGGCAAGCCGTCGTCCGAGCAGCTCGATCTCGCGAATGGCATGCTCGCCCTGCCCGGCGCGAACGACCTCATCGCCTCGGACGGCTCGGATACGCGCAACTACGGCGGCCTCGACGGCCTGCCGGAGATGAAGGCCATCTTCGCCGAGATGCTCGAGGTGCCCGCGGCGCAGGTCATCGTCGGCGGGACCAGCAGCCTGACGATGATGCACGACGCGGTGGTCCGCGCGCTCGTCCACGGCGTGCCCGACGGCAACGGCGCCTGGGCGAAGCAGCCGAAGGTCAAGTTCCTCTGCCCGAGCCCCGGTTACGATCGCCACTTCGCGATCTGCGAGCACCACGGCATCGAGATGATCACGGTCGATCTGAACGACGCCGGGCCCGACATGGCTCAGGTCGAGCGGCTGGTCGCCGAGGACGCGTCGATCAAGGGCATGTGGTGCGTCCCGAAGTACAGCAACCCGACCGGCACCACGTACGCTCCCGAGGTCGTCCGCCGGCTCGCGAGCATGAAGGCCGCGGCCGCGGATTTCCGTCTCTTCTGGGACAACGCCTATGCGGTCCACGACCTCTACGCCGAGGGCGACCGGCTCGCGGACATCGTGTCGGCGTGTCAGTCCGCGGGCAACCCCAACCGGCCGATCGTCTTCGCGTCGACGTCGAAGATCTCGTTTGCCGGCAGCGGCGTCGCGGCCATGGCGTCGAGCCCCGCGAACGTGGCCGACGCGAAGAAGCACCTCGGCATCCAGACCATCGGCCCGGACAAGGTGAACCAGCTCCGGCACGTCCGATTCTTCAAGGATTACAAGGGCTTGCTGGGCCACATGCAGCGGCACGCCGAGCTGCTGCGGCCCAAGTTCGAGGCGGTGACGAGCATCTTCGAGCGCGAGCTCGGCGGCAAGGGCATCGCCACGTGGACCACGCCGCGCGGCGGCTACTTCGTCAGCCTCGACACCCCGGACGGCTCCGCCAAGGAGGTCGTGCGTCTGGCCGACAAGGCGGGCGTGAAGCTCACCGGCGCCGGCGCGACGTACCCGTACGGCCGCGATCCTCGCGATCGCAACATCCGGATCGCGCCGTCGATGCCGCCGCTCGATCAGATCCGCGTCGCGATGGAGGTCGTCGCGGTCTGTGTCCAGCTCGCGAGCGCGCGCAAGCTGGCTGGCTGATCTCCCTCGTCGCCCTCGGCTCGCATTGCGAGCGACAGGCCGCCGTGCCACGCTCGGCGCTTCCTCAACGGGAGCGCCTCATCATGCAGCAACTCACCACCGAAGGTCATCGGAGAGTTTCCGAGCTGTCACAGCGCTATTTCGTCAGCACCGACGCGGTGATGACGCTGCTGCAAGCGCTCGTGAACGGTCATGGAACGATGGCGCAGTTCTACCACCCCGAGCTCGGCGGCTCGGGGCAGTGGATGCAGGGCGGCATGACCATGATCGGCGACATGTTCAACAGCGGACTCAAATCCAAGGTAGAGGGCCTGTGCTCCGAGCTGTCGAGTCTCCTGGCCAGCCAGCCCTTCGCGCCTGCGCCTGCGAGCTACCAGTCCCAGTCGCAGGGTGGACAGCAGCAGCAGCAAGGTGGCAGCGGCGGATTCGGTAGCTCGCCGGTCAGCCTGTTCGTCCCGGCGTCGGGGGGCGGCTCGGGGAGCTGGTGGCCCGGGGATCTCGGGGTGCCGAGCTCCACCGGGTCGCAGAACGACATCCGGTATGCCTACTTCCCCGGCGCGCGGCGGCTGGCTGTCGACGTCAACGGGAGAGTCAGCGTCTACGACACGCTCGATCACCAGATCAGCGGAGTCTCGCAGCAGCAAGGGTCGGGGGCGTCGGTCACGTTCACCAGCCAGTATGGTGTGGTGAGCGTGCTGAGCTTGCCCATCGTGTCCGGCGACCTGGCCGTGCAGCAGGCGCCAGGGGCCGGGTACACGGCCGCTCCGGCGCAGCAGGCCGAGGCTGCCATGCCGCGCGCCTCTTCGGCTCAGGAGGCGGATATCTTCGGCGCGATCGAGCGGCTCGCCGAGCTGAGGCAAAAGGGGATCATCACCGAGCAGGAGTTTGCTGCGAAGAAGACGGATCTCCTGAGCAGGCTCTGATCGCGAGGCCGCGCGGGACGCGGGCGTCGACGCGGGGAGGAGATTTCAACGCAAAGGCGCAAAGGCGCAAAGGCGCAAGGGGAGAGGGATAGGCCTCCTTCATCTCTCTTGCGTCTTTGCGTCTTTGCGCCTTTGCGCCTTTGCGTTTATTCTCTCTTCATACCAAGCCACGATCCCCGTAGCTCGGGAGGACGCACGCCCCTGAAGCCATCACAGCTCAGGGGCCATGGCACACCGCCTCGATGTTGTGCCCATCAGGATCGAGCACGAAGGCTCCGTAGTAGCTCGGGTGGTACTGCGGCCGGAGCCCCGGCGGTCCGTTGTCGACGCCTCCCGCCTCGAGCGCCGCCCGGTAAAACGCGTCGACATCGGCGCGCGTCTTCGCGACGAAGGCGACGTGCAGCCTGCCCTGCAGGGCGGCGCCCGTGCCGATCCAGAAATCCGGCTTGCCATCGGCCCCCAGGCCGGCATGGCTGCCCGCGCCGCCGGTCATCTCGGGCGTGATCTCCATCACGAGCCCGTAACCAAGAGGAGCCAGGGCCGCCTGGTAGAAGGCCTTGCTTCGCGCAAAGTCCGAAACGGGAAATCCGATGTGGTCGAGCATGTCCGCCATCATCGCCCGGCCCGCCGCGCCCCGGTCGAGGAATCAGCGCAGCCCCAGCAGACGGCGCGCGCCCGGCCTACCTCGCGGGCCGCGCGCCCTCGCGCTCGAGGCGGCGGAGGACCTCCTCGAGCGCTTCCTGGGTGATGAGGCCCACGTGCCGGAACGCCTCCCTCCCCTCGGGATCGAGGATGACCACGCTCGGCACATGGTGCAGCCCGGCGAACGACCCCTCGCCGGCGATCGTCGGGGCGTCGGCGAGCGCGACCGGGTACGGGAGCTTCAGCGCGGCGACGAAGGCCTCGACCAGCGGCCGGTTCTCGCTCGCCTCGAGGACGAGGAGCGCCGCGTTGATCCGCGGCGTGTGATCGCGGAACAACCCCGCGAGGAAGCGCGCCTCGGCCTGGGACGCCACGTCGTACGTCGCGACGAAGCCGATCACGCTGAACCTGCCCGCCAGCGAGGCGGTGGAGAGCGCGCGCCCGTCGAGCGTCTCGTACGAGAAGGTGCGCACCGGGCCGCGCGCCGGGACCTCCGCGGTCGCCGGCGGGCCCGCCGCGGGCTCCCGGACCGCGTCGCCGCTGCCCGCGCAGCCCATCGCGAGCAGGAGCAGCGGCAAGCCGACCGGCGCGAGCGGCCTCACGGCAGCGGATCTCCCTCCAGGTGGGCGTCGAACAGATCGGCGCAGAGCTGCAGCGAGGCCGGGAGCTCGGCGCCCTTGCGCTGCTGCGCGAGGATCGCGTGGCACAGCTCCTCGATCACCAGCTTGATCGGCGTCGCCTCGAGCTGCGCGCCGTCGAGCACCATCCCGGGGCCGGGCGCCTCCTCCGCGCGGACGATCGGATCATGCCGCGCCCACGCGATGCCGTCCTCGGGGAGGTAGCGGCACCAGAGCACCCGCACGAAGCGGAGGTAGAGCGGCGTCACCAGCGCCACCACCCGGTCGCCCCCCGCGGCGATGCCCCGCAGCGCGAAGCCGCCGACGGGACCCGACGCGCGCTCCCCCTCCCCGATCGCGATCTCGATCCGCTGGCGGCGCTCCTCGTCGCTCTCGACCGACAGGAGCGGCGCGTAGATCGCGACCGGCGGGACCGGCAGCTTGGGCGCGTCCTCGGCGAGGACGTCGAGCCACGCGTCGCGCGCCTCGGGGCCGAGCTCGCCGTACACGTGCGCCGCCGCGATGGCGGCCTCGGCGTCGGTCGCGAGCGCGGCGAGCCACTCCCGCCACGCGGCGAGGATCCGCGGATCGAGCAGCGCGCCCGAGGCCGCGGGCAGGCCCTGCGCCGCGCCCTCGTGGACAGCAGGGTCCAGCGCAGACTCCTGCGTGAGATCGACCGAGCTCGGCTCGCGGCGCTCCGTCATGCCTGCCTCAGCGTGGCGCGCCGCGGCGCCGCACCCCGACGTCCCGCTCCAGATCGAGCAGGAGCTCGGCGAACTCGTCGCCCCGGCCGAGCGGCGCCGCGAGCGTGAGCTCCCCGCCGCGATCCGCGAGCAGGAGCGCGATCCCATCGCTCGCCTCGACGATGCCCTTCACGAACACGACGTCCGCCGGGTGCACCAGCACGTCCTGCACCAGCATCCCGGCACTCGCCTCCGCCACCGAGAGAGGGCCGCGAGCAGACCCGAGCGTCTCCGCGGTGGCCGCCGAGGACCGCTCGCCGGCCGGAGACGCAGAGGCGACTGGCCTGGAATTGCTGTCGCGCCGGCGCATTGGACGGCGGAGCTAAGCACCGCTCGCGGGAGGGATCCAGCGGGCACGCCGGTCGAAGCGGGGCGGGGATGACCGGCGCCCGCCCCGCGTCAAGAGGCCACGATCGTCCCTCGATCCGCGGCCCCCGAGCTGCTCTCGAGCAGACCGAAGCGCTTCGCGAGATCGTCGGGCCGCTCACCATCGAGGGCGCGGAGCTCGTGGGCGCGCTCGACGGGCACGACAACGAAGCGCCACGGCGTCGCCGCGAGGTCGCTCCCCTCGATGCACCGGGCGACGTGCGCCGCGTTGAGCGCCGCGCTGATCGTCGTCTCGAGGACGCCCTCGTAGAAGGCGGACAGCTCGATCGATCCGGACTCGACCGGCGGCCGCACGAAGCACGCGACGCGCGGGGGGTTCACGGAAAAATCCGCGGCGAGGCGCCCCATCCCGAGCTCGGCGAGCGCCTGGTCGAGCGCGCCCACCGCGAGCAGCACCGGCGCCTTGTCGAGCGCGGACGCGCCCGCCTCGACCACCGTGTGCTCCGCGACGCCCGCGATCCTGCGGCCGACGCCGCGGCCGAGCTCCCGCGCGGCGCCCTGGCCGACCCGCGCGAGCAGCGCGGCGACCTGATCCCACGCGAGCGGGAACATGGCGCCGAGCGGGCCGTTCAGCCGGCCGCGCTCGCGCTCGTGGCGGATGGTCGCCGGGCGCTCGTGCTCGTCGTGCTCGAGCGGGACGCGGTGCACGGTCATGAACACGCGGTTGACCGGCGCGCGCGCGAACTGGACGTAGACGTCCTGCGCGCCGTGCAGGAAGTGGAAGCGGAAGGCGAACCGGTCGGTCGCGCCGGGCGGCTGCTGCGCGAGCGCGCGGAACCGGCCGAGGAACGCCTCGACCCGCGTGCAGGGGGCGATCTCCTGGAAGAAGTTCCTGCCCACGACCCGGTCGGACGGGAGGCGGCTCATGCGCTGCTCGTAGCGGTTGTAGAGCAGCACGACGCCCTCCTCGTCCAGCATGATGAAGCCGTACGGGAGGTCGTCGACCTCCTGCGAGGTCATCTCGGCGAGGCGCTCCACGCTGGCGGGGAGGGGCTCCGCGAGGCTCTCCGGCGCCTCATCCATCGTCGATATCTGGGTCATCGCTCGACTCCTTCGAACAAGACGCTCGCCCAGCCGACCTGCTCGACGAGGCGCGTGAGCCCGCCAAGGACCTCCCGGATGCGGCGGCGCTGGAAGCGCGACGGGACCTTCTCCGCGGCGGCGTCGAAGAAGGCGACGATCCAGGCGGCGACCGCCTGCGGGATCGCCGAGCGGGCGCGATCGATCTGGGCCACGGAGACGAGCGCGTCGCCGCTGATGGCGAACGCGTCGAGCGCGCTGTGGTGCTCGCGCGCCGTGGTCCAGGACGCCGCGAGCACGCGCGACGTCATCGGGGGGCCGAGCCAGGCGCGCGCGTAGGCGGTGCAGGCGTTCACCACCGCGGCGGCGAGGGCCACGTCGGCCGCGTCGTCGGAGGGGAACGCCGGGGGGCCGTGGCTCTCGCGCTCGGCGCGCTGCGGTCCGCTCGCCTCGCTCGCGACGACCTCGAAGGTGGCGCCCTGCCAGTCGCCGAGCGCGACGAGCGCGTCGGTCCATCGCTCCGAGGGCCGCACGCCGTCGGCGCGGGCGTGGATGGGCCGCCCGGCGTCCACCGTCACCTCGGCGCGGAGCGCGCCGGCGCGCACGCGGATGAAGCAGCTCCGGCTGCGCGACGCGAGCGAGGCGAGCAGCCCGTCGAGCCCCACGTCGTCGAGCTCGCCGCGCAGGATGACGCGGCTGCGCTGCCGCTCGGACTGCGCCGCGAGCCGCTGGACCTGGGCCGCGAGCACCGCGCTCGGGACGTCGTCCGCGAGCGCCCCCGAGAGCTCCGCCATCGAGAAGATCGCGCGCGACGAGCTGACGCCGATCACCGGCGGCGGGCCGTCGAGCGTCGCGCGGAGCGAGCGGGCCATGTCCAGGAGCGCCGCGGGGCTCTGCGCGCAGGCCACGGCCGCGTCGACCCGCAGCGCGTCCGGCGGCGGGCGGCTCGGCGAGATCTCGCAGGTGACTACGCGCATGCGGGCCTCGCGGAGCGCAGCCGCGACGCGATGGGCAAAGGGCGTTGCCGGCGCGGAGGAGACGACGATGTCGAACATAACGAAGTCGACTCTATGGCCATGGTCATTCTCCGTCAAATCAGTTCAACAAAGATTATACATACAGCGCCATCCGGAACGACATGAAATCGTCCGGAAACTCAGGTATACGTGGCGGATATTTGGTGAATTGAATCACCAAGTGGCCCCTGAGGGCCTGAATAGAACAAACATTGTACAACCTGCCATGCACCGGGGGCCCGGCGGAGGCGTCGGTGGAGCGCGGCGGGCTCTTCGCCGGGGCAGGGAGGGAGAGGCCGCCGCGACCGGCGGCGGGCGGGCTCTGGAGAGGGTCGATCGCGCGCGTGGCCGCCTGCGGGTGCGTCGCGCGGGGCGAAAGCGGCGCGAGGGGCGCTACACTCCCGCCGATGTCAGCCCCCCGACCCTGGAGCGAGCGCATGGCGGAGCGCCGCGAGACGTGCCCGGCGCCGCAGCCGAAGACCGACGTCGACGACGAGGAGCTCGAGCGCGAGCGCGACGAGAACGATGACAAGCTGATCGACCTGCCGCCGCTCGGACACGACGAGGAGGAGGAGCGCGACGAGGGGTTCGAGGAGCTCCTGCAGACGCTCGACGACGCAGAGGGCGGGCTCGACGACGTGAACGCGAGCGACCTCGAGGTCGGCGTCGAGCTCGCGGAGGACGAGGCCGGGGCCGGGGAAGACGAGGCCGCGGAGGAGGGCGTCGACGTCGGGGCGCTCCACGAGGGGATCGCGGACGCCGACGCGGGCTCGTGGCTGTCCGACGAGGCGACCGGGCACGAGGACGACGACAACGACGATCTCGACGAGCACGGCGGAGCGCACGGCGACGACGGCGGCGCGGAGGGGACCGGGGAGGATCCGTCGGACGACGTGGACGAGGGCGAGCTGCCCGCGCTCGACGCCGATCAGGACGGCGCGTACGAGGGCGAGGACCTGCTCGCGGAGCTGCCCGATCTCGCGGACGATCAGGCGCCGGTCTGGGACGCGCTGCCGTGGGCCGTCGTCGAGGGCGCCGGCGCGGCGGTGCCGTGCAGCACGCTCGCGGTGGCCGGCGGCCACGTCGTCGCCGGGGGCGCCGGCCCCGAGCCCGGGGCGAGCGAGCCGGCCGCGCGATCGGGAGGTCGCGCGCGGCGCGCGGACCGGACGGGCGGCGATCGCGGGACCGTGCTCGTCGTCGACGCGGGGGCGCTGGCCGCGCGGCGCGCCGGGGTCGACGCGTCGGCGTCGTCGATCGCGCTGTCGGAGGCCGCGCTGCTCATCGCCACGCGCCGAGGCAACCTGCTCCTGAGCGACGATCGCGGGAAGACGGCGAGCCCGCTGGGCGCGTGGGGGTCGGGCGGCGCGCCGGTGACGCTCGCGATGACGCCGGGGCGGCTCTGGGTGCTGTCCGGCAAGACGCTGTGGTCGCCCGCGGCCGGGGCGGTCGTGGTCCCGCCGGAGACCGGCTCGGCCGTGACGCCGGGGTCGGCGCGCCGCGAGGCGGCGCCGGCGCCGTCGCGCGGCGCGCTGTCGCTGTCGCTCGGGCCCGCGCTGCGCGACGGGGTGCTCCGGATGAGCGCGAGCGAGGGGGTGATCGTGGCGCTCACGAGCACGGCGGCGGGGCCGCAGCTCGAGCGGCTCCGCGGCGACGACGAGGGCTCGCCGGCGGTGACGCTGTCCGGGGCGGCGCGGCGCGCGGCGGAGGCCGACGACGGGCGGCTCGCGGCGGCGTCGGGGGGGCGCTCGGTCGCGCTCTCGGGGGCGGGGCTCCTCTGCGTGTCGCGCGACGGGGGCGAGACCTTCCGGGTGATCGAGGGGCTGCCGCTGGTCGTGGCGCTCGCGTTCGCGGGAGACCACAGGGGCTCACCGCTGCTCGCGCTGGTCGCGCGCGAGGGCGAGCCCCGGGCGCAGCTCGTCCATGTGCCGTCGAACGGGGCGCCCACGCTGATCGCCGAGATCGAGGCGACGCCTCACGGCGCTGCAGAGGACGACGCGGCGGGGATACCGCGGGCGGCGATCGCCTGGGACGCGTCGCGCGAGGTCGTGTGGATCGCGTGCTCGGCGGGGCTCATCGCGCTCACGAGGCAGCGGAAGCACTAGGAGTTCCGGGGGGACCGGCCCCCGGAGAGGGTGTCCTCCGCGCGGGGTGGGGGCCCCGCCGAACTCGCCTGAGACATGAGCCATCCGGCAAGCCGGATGACTCATGTCTCAGGCTCAGACATCGGCCCATCCCCCACCCCGCGCGGAGGACACCCTCTCCGGGGGCCTACGGTGGACGTGGGGGACTCGGGGCTGCGCGGGGCGATCAGGCCTCGACGAACGAGGCGTGGAGGAGGCGCTGCGCGGGGGCGGCGTCGGCGGCGTCGACGAGGGCGCCGAGGCGTAGCGGGCCGGCGACCGTGAAGCGGGGCGCGATGCTGGAGCGCTCGAGGATCTCCATGAAACGGGCGAGGGGCTCGGCGGTGGCGGTGAGGCCGTCGCCGACGACGCTGACGGAGGCGAGGCCCTCGGTGAGCTCGAGGGAGGGCAGGAGGGCGGTGAGCTGGCGCTTCGCGCCCTGCCAGTCGGGCACGTTGAGGAGCGGGAGAACGAAGGCGCCGCCGCCAGGGCCGAAGGAGAGATCGCGGAAGCTCACACCGAGCTCGCCCGCGGCGCGGAGGAGCGCGTCGAGCCGGAGACCGGCGGGGGCGCGCGCGAGGACGACGTTGGCCTCGGCGACGATCGCGCGCGCAGCGATCGTCGGAGACGCCGCGCCGGACGCGGAGCGGCGCACGACGGTCTCGCGCGCGCCGGGGGCGGCGTCGAACGTCGACCGGGCATAGAGGGCCACGCCGGAGCGGCGCGCCCACTCGACCGCCTGGGCGCAGACCACCTTCGCGCCGCACTCGGCCATCTCCTGGAGGACCGCGCAGTCGAGCTCGGGGAGGTGACGGGCGTCGGGGACGACCCGGGGGTCGGCCGAGTACACGCCGTCGACGTCGCTGTAGATCTCGCAGCGCTCGGCGCGCAGCGCCGCCGCGAGCGCGACCGCCGTGGTGTCGGAGCCGCCGCGGCCGAGCGTCGTGATCTCGCGGCGGTAGCTCATGCCCTGGTAGCCGGCGACGATCACGATGCGGCCACGGGCGAGCTCGTCCTCGATCCGGAACGGGCGGACCTCGATGATCCGCGCGTCGAAGTGGCGATCGTTCGTGAGGATGCCGGACTGGGAGCCCGTGAACGAGATCGCCTCGAAGCCGCGGGCCTGGATCGCGATCGAGAGGAGCGCCATCGAGACGCGCTCGCCCGTCGAGAGCAGCATGTCGAGCTCGCGCCGGGGAGGATCCGCGCCCGCGCCGCCCACGCTCGCAGCCTGCCGCGCGAGGGAGAGCAGGCCGTCGGTGGTCTTGCCCATCGCGCTGACCACGACCACGACGTCATGGCCAGCGCGCTTCGCGGCCACGACGCGGTCGGCGACCTTGCCGATCCGGTCGACGTCGGCGACGGACGAGCCGCCGTACTTCTGCACGATGATCGGGCGATCGGCCCTCGCGGGCGAGGCGCCCGGCTCGCACGGCGAGCCCCCAGGGTGGACGCGGTTCGGCGGCTCCTCGGCCATGCTGCACCTCCAGGCGCAGCGCGCGCTGCGCAGGAGATCCGGCTATCACGGGCGAAGGGCGCGGGCCAAGCGCGCAGCGGGGACGCGCGACGGCGACGGGCGCGCGGTGAGCTGGGCCGCCGAGCTGAGGCTCAGGTGAGATCGGCGTGGAGCAGCATCTCGTAGAGCTCCGCCTCGGCGTCGCGCCCCTCGCTGCGCGCCCTCGCGGCGAGCCGCGCGAGCACGTCGCGACGGCGCGGCGCGATCTCCTGCCGGGTCGCCTCGTCCCCCTCGTCCATGCGCGCCGAGAGCAGGGCGAGGAGGTCGAGATCGCGGCCGAGCCGGGCGAGCACGTCGGCGAGCGCCATCGCCACCCCCTGGTCGGTGGGATCGGCGCGGAGGCGATCGGCGAGCCGATCGGCGAGGAGCTCGTCGTCGAGGGCGAACCCGCGCAGGAGCGGCGACTGGCCCTCCGCCAGCGTGACGCTGGGCGGGCCGGGCGCGTTCAGCTCGGTGGACGTGTCCGCGTTGTCGAGCGTGGGCAGCTCCTCGATCAACCCAGGGTCGGCCGGGGCCACGGGCGGCCGGTCGAGCAGCCCGCGGTCGACCGGCGTCGGGGCCACCCGCGGCCGATCGATCAACCCGCGGTCGACCGGCGTCGGGACCACCGGCGGCCGGGGGACGACAGGAGGAGCGGCCGGCGCGGGGGCGATCACCACGGGCTCCGGCGGGAGCGTGCGCCGGCGCGGCGCGGAGACGTGGACCTCGATCCTCTGCTCGGCCGCGCGAGGACGCTGGGGCGACGGGATCGACGCGTCCGCGGCGGGCGGCGCGGCCTGGTGCGGCGCGATCTCGCCCGAGACGCGGCGGAAGGAGGCGCGGATGCCCGGGTCGCGCGGCCGGAGGCGCAGCGCGAGGCCGAGGTGGCGCTGCGCGGCGAGGAGATCGCCGCGGGATCGCTCCTCGATCTCGGCGGCCTCGGCGAGCATGGCCGCCACGGCCGCGTGGCCCTCGCCGAGCAGCGCGCCGCGGCCGCGGGCGGAGCCGGCGTCGTCGGCGGCGCGGCCCTGGAGCGCGAGCTCGACGGCGTCGCGCAGCCGCCCGAGCGCGACCGACGCGCCGCCGAGATCGCCGAGCTCGGCGCACCAGCGGCCCTCGAGCAGGCGCGCCTCCAGCGCCTCCGGCTCGCCGGGCGGGATGGCGCGCACGCGCGCGACCGCCGCCGGAAGGTCGCCGGCGATCTCTGCCAGGCCGCGGGCGAGCTCCAGGTCGAGCGCGCGCGCGCTCTCGCCGCCCGCGCCGCTGCGCGCGGCGAGCGCGCGCGCGCGGGCGAGGAGGTCGAGCGCGCGCCTCCCCTCCCCGGCCGCGCGCAGCGAGCGCGCGAGCCCCGCGACCGCGTCGGGGCTC
Organism: Sorangium sp. So ce406; assembly: GCF_051474675.1. Taxonomy (NCBI): domain Bacteria; kingdom Pseudomonadati; phylum Myxococcota; order Polyangiales; family Polyangiaceae; genus Sorangium; species Sorangium sp. So ce406. Next base: position 8,924,178 of record NZ_CP150340.1, read on the forward strand.
TCGGGCGCGTAACGGAGCGCCCGCTCGAAGAGCGCCCGCGCGTCGGCGGCGTGGCCGCGCGCAAGGACCATCTCGGCGGCCCTGCGGTAGACGGCGTGGCGCGCGTCGGGGCCGCGCGCGGCGGCCTCGAGGTGCTCGGCGTCGGCGAGCGCGCCGCGCACGTCGGCGACGTCGAGCCGCGCCTCGAGCCGCGCCCAGCGCAGCGACTCGAGCCCGGGCGCGCGCGCGACGCCGAGGTTCAGCGCGTCGAGGCGCACGTCGAACGTGTCCGCGAGCCGCGCCGCGCGCAGCCAGGCGAGCGCGGCGAGCGGGCCGTAGGGCTCGGCGTGCGCGGCGCGGGCGAGCGCCGAGAAGGCGCCGTCGCGATCGCCGACCGCCTCGAGGAGCGCGCCGCCGAGGAGGCCGGCGTCCACGGCGGGCATGGCCTCGACGACGGTGGAGAGCGCCCCCTCGGCGCGATCGCCGATGACGAGGTCGAGCCAGGCGAGGCGCCCGGAGATCTCGGGGTGCCGCGGGGCGCGCTCCAGCGCGGAGAGGTAGTGGTAGCGCGCCTGATCGAGCCCGCCCGCGAGCGCGAGCTCGTCGGCGGCGCCCGCGAGCTCGGCCGCCTCGAGCGCCCGGAGCGCGCGGTCGCTCAGCGCTGGAGGCATCTCGCCGAGCGCGCCCTCGGCGCGGAAGCGGCCCGCCTCGGCGGCCACCGCCGTCCACTGCACCCCGCCCACCGCGGGCGCCCTCGCCCCGGCCGCGGGGAGGAGCACACGGACGATGCGCTCGACCGCGGCGTCCAGCACGACCGCGCCCTCGACGAGGCGCCCGTGCGCGCCCGCGATCAGCGAGAGCGCCCGGAGCGCGAGCGCGTGCGGCGGGGCCTCGAGGCCGACGCCGCGGGCGCGCTCCGGCAGGAGCCTGAGCGCGCGCTCGCCGGGCGCGACGGCGACCTCGAACGCGAGCGCCGTCTCGCCGGATCGCAGCGCGACGAGCGCGCCGTCCTCGATCGGCGCGATGAGGAGCTGCGGGGTGCCCTCGCCGAAGAAGCCGCGGAGCCGCGGCGCCGCCCAGCCGGCGAGATCGCTCCCCTGCGCCTCGACGGCGATCCGGGCGAGCTGGCCGCGGCGGTGGCGGAAGCGCGCGACGCCGCCGGAGAGGTCGACGGGGAACCGGATCCCGGCGAGCCGCACGACGAGCTCGGTCACGCGGAGCGGGCCGAGCGCGAACGGCTCGCCGAGCTCGATCGCGAGCGCCCCCTTGCTGACGGCGAGCCGGAGGACAGGGCGGTCGTCGGGCGGACGCGGGGCCGCACCGCCGCCGGGCGCGAGCGCGCGGAGCGACGGCGGAAGGCCCAGCGCGCGCGCCGACCGGCCGCGCCTCTGTCCAGCAGCCATACCCGCCAAGGGTATCAACCCTGCGGCAATTCAGGCGAGTTCACGGCAAGCGAGCGTGGAAACGCGCCTGCAGCGGCGCGGCGGAATGCGCGCCGGGCGCTCGGGCGCGGGGGGCGGCCACGGCGGCCGGGCTGCGCGGGCGATCAGGCCGCGCGGGGCGCCGCCCGGCGCGGCGCGCTCACGAGGCGAGCGCCGCCGGCAGGCCGGTCAGAGGTCGCCCTTGGCGAGCTTGTCCTTCATCTTCTGGATCAGCGCCGGGAACCCGTCCTTCTTGATGATCTTCGTGAACTGCGCGCGGTAGCTCCCCACCAGGCTGACGCCCTCGGTGACGATGTCCCGCACGAGCCAGGTGTTCCCCTTCTGGGAGAGCTTGAAGGCGATCTCGACCGGCTCCTCGCGCGCGTCCTTCTTGGAGACGGCCCGGGTCTTGACCGTGATGACGCCGCCGCTCTCGCTCTCGCCCGTGTACTCGATGTTGAAGTCGAGCGTCTTCTTCAGGTTGCGCTCGTAGGCCTTGCGCACGAGCTGCTTGAGCAGATCGCTGAACTGCTTCTTCTCGGCGTCGGTCCGGGCGGCCCACTCGCTGCCGAGCGAGCTCTCCGCCAGCGCCGAGTAGTCGAGCATCTCGTCGAAGACAGCGCCGACCTTCTTCTGGCTCTCGCCGCCGCCCTGCTTCAGGAGGTCGAACAGGACCGTCTGCTTGGCCTTGACGACGTCCGTCGCCGGCCCGGCGTTCGCGAGGCCGACCTGGCCGAGCGTGAGCGCGAGCAGCGAGAACGTCGCCGCGAAGAGGTGGTTCATCCTGCGTGTCACGTGGGGTTCTCCTTCTCTACCTGCGAGCCGCGAGCGAGCCTCGGTCGCCCGCGCTGCTCGCCCTGTCTCTAGACGCCAGGCAAACGGACTGCCAGGTCGGACGGGAGCCCCGGCGGCTCGATGACGTCCTGTCCGTGCTCTCCATGAACATCGCGAAAAGAGACGGCTATCCGCCGGCGCCGATCCGCTCTGGAGGGGCAGACGACGGTCATCGCCCGCTATTCATGCGCGGAAGCGAGCTCCGCCGCAATCTCCCGCGGCGATCGCGAGGGGCTCCGCCGCGCCTTCCGCGAGCGGCCGGTCCGGGATCTTCACCCGGAACGCGGTGCCCTCCCCCTCGCGGCTGTCCACCTCGATCGCGAAGCCGTGATCGTCGAGGATCCGCTTCACCACGGCGAGGCCGATGCCCATGCCGTGCGTGCGGGTCGTGAAGAACGCGTCGAAGAGGCGGTCGCGGGCGCCCGCGGGGATGCCGCGCCCCTGGTCGCGGATCTCGAGGATCCAGGCGCCCGCGTCGCGCCAGAGGCGCACCGCCACGGCCGCGCCCGGCGAGCTCGCCTGGATCGCGTTCCGCACGAGGTTCCAGACGACCTGGCGCATCTGCGCGGCGTCGGCGGTCACGGGCGCGGACGGCGGGCCCTCGAAGCGGACCTCGACGTCGCCGCCGCGGCCCGAGCGCCCCGCGAGCACGACGACGTCGCGCGCCGTCACCGAGAGGTCCACGCCCTCGAGCGCCGGCGCCCGGGGGCGCGACAGGTCGAGCATGTCGCCCACGAGGTCGTTCAGGCGCGCCGTCTCGCGCTCGATGATCTCGCAGAGCTTCCGGTCCTCATCCGAGAGCGTGCCGCCCGTGCGCAGCAGCTCGATCGAGCCCGCGATCGAGCCGAGCGGGTTGCGGATCTCGTGCGCCAGCCCCGCGGCGAGGCGGCCCAGCGCCGCGAGCCGCTCGGCCTGCTCCGCCCGCGCCGTGGCCTGCACGAGCCGGCCGCCCGTCGCGCGCAGCCGCTCGGCCAGGTAGCTCGCGAGCAGCGTGACCACCATGATCGCGAGCAGGTTGACGAACATGGGGTACCGGAGCTCGCCCCAGCTCGTCACGTACGCCCCGGAGGGCTGATCCGGCGGCACGCCGACGAGGTGAAGCCCGAGCGCGGCGCACAGGAGGAGGTACGCCGAGGCCCCGGACGCCGCCGCGACGACCGCGCCCGGGAGCCCGAGGAGGATCGCCCCCGTGAGGCAGGTGAGGCCGTAGAGCGACGTGGCGCCGCTCGTGGCCCCGCCGGTGATGTACACGAGCGCGGTCCAGGTGATCTGATCGGTGACGAGCTGCGCGCGGGCGATCGCGCGGAGGGCGCGGTTCATGCGCAGGAACACCGCGTAGACCCCCGAGACGCCGTACGCCGCGGCGACCGTCACGAGCGCGACGATGCTGGAGAAGCTGCCGGGGGTGAAGCCGCCGAGGTACACCGCCGCGGTCACGACGAGGAAGACCGTGAGCACCGCGAGGCGCAGCGCGATGAGCCAGGTGAGCCGGCTCGCGAGCGGCGCCTCGTCGCCGCCCGGCGCGCCGGGCGGGAGGGGCGCGGCGGCCGGCGACATCACTCCGCCTTGATCTTGCCGGCGAGATCGAAGATCGGCAGGTACATCGAGATGAGCACGACGCCGACCATGCCGCCGACGACGACCATCAGCAGCGGCTCGAGCAGCGACGTCAGCGCGGAGACGGCGACGTCGACCTCCTCCTCGTAGAAGTCGGCGATCTTGTTCAGCATCGTGTCGAGCGCGCCGGTCTGCTCGCCGACCGCGACCATCTGCACGACCATGCCGGGGAAGACCTGCATCTCGCCGAGCGGCTCGGCCATGTTCTTCCCCTCGGAGATCTTCTGGCGCGAGTACATGAGGCCCTCCTCGACGACGACGTTGCCGGCCGTCTTCGCGACGATGTCGAGCGCGTCGAGGATCGGGACGCCGGAGCCGAGCAGCGTGCCGAGCGTGCGCGAGAACCGCGCCACGGCGATCTTCTGCATGACCGGGCCGATGATCGGCAGCTTGAGCAGGACGCGGTGCACCATCCGCTTGCCGGCCGGCGAGCGGTAGAAGTAGACCCCGCCGACGACCCCGGCCACCGTCAGCACGACGATGAGCGGGAGGTAGGTCACGAACGCCTTCGACGTCGCGATGACGATCTTCGTGAGCTGCGGGAGCGCGTCCTTCGCCCCGAACTCCGCGAACATCGTCTCGAACGACGGGATGACGAACGACATCAGCACGACCATGACGACGATCATGATGATGATGACGGCGACCGGGTACGCGAGCGCGCCCCGCACCTGGCGCGCGAGCTTGACGCGCTTCTCGATGTAGATCGCGAGCCGGTTCAGGATGCTGTCGAGGATGCCGCCCACCTCGCCGGCCTGGACGAGGTTCACGAACAGGTCGTCGAAGATCTTCGGGTGGCGCCGGAGCGCGTCGCTGAACGTGGCGCCCTGCTCGACCGTGTTCTTGATGTCGCGCAGCGCCGCCTGGAAGACCTTGTTGGGCTCCTGGTTCGAGAGGATCTCGAGGCACTGGACCAGCGGGAGGCCCGCGTCGATCATCGTCGCGAACTGGCGGATGAACTTGACGAGGTCCTTGGCCTCGACGCCCGAGCCGAAGCTCAGGTTGAAGTTGAGCGAGGCGCCCTTCTTCTTGACCCGGGTCGGGTTGAGCTGCTGGGCGCGGAGCCGGTTCTGCACCGCCGCCTCGTTCTCGGCCTCCATCGTGCCCTTCCGGATCTCTCCGGTGCGGCCGCGCGCCTCCCAAACGAACTCCGCCATAGTGCTTCCGGTCTTCTCCCTGGTCCACGACGGGCCGAGCCGACGCGCCGGGGCGGCCCCGCCTCTCGGGGAACGCCAGGATAAAGTTCGGCGAGGCCGGGGGTCAAAGACGGTGGGGCGTTCTCTGATCCAGGTGGCGGGGCGGTGGTGCGAGGTGGGACGCGGAGGCGGAGGGAGCGCAGTGCCGAACAGCACGCGCCGGCGGGGGTCTCCGCGCGGCGGGGGCGGGTGGGCGCTCGGCCATCCGCCAAGACGGGGGCGGGAGAGCTTGCGCTGAGAACACCACCCGGCATGTCTCCCTTCGGGTCATGCCTCCTGGGACGTTCCGTCGCGCGCCACACAAGGCGCGCCTGAAACGTGGAGCCCCCTGACACCGGATGGCACCTCGGTCGGTGCTCGCCGCGCCCACCCGCCCCCGCCGCGCGGAGACCCCCGCCGGCGCTCACGGCGATGCGAGGATCGGCGGCCTCGATGAGCCGGCGAAGCGCCGGGGACTGGCACGGACTGTCACAGTTCGCACCCGGACATGGAGATGCGCCACCCGGACACGGGAGTGTGTCATCCGGACGCTCGGGGGCGCCATCTGGACATGGAAGTGTGTCATCTGGACAGGGAAGTGCGTCATCTGGACAGGGTGGTGTGCCACCCGGACATGCTGCGGGGCGATCCGGCATGACCAGCCCTCGGTGCGAGTCCGTGCGACGGCTCCGGTCGTCGAGGCGAAGGAGGAACCGGTCCGGGCCACGCGGCGCGCAGGAGCAGCCTTCGACAGCCATCGGGCGCAGACCTGTTCGCGATGCACCGGCGGATGCGGGCCGGCCCGCCGCCGGCGGCCGCGCTCCCCGGCATTGCCCAACGAACAGTGCTACCCGCGCCCGCGCTCCGCGACGTAGCGCACCGCCCCGTGGATCTCGCGGAGGAGCGCGCCCTGGTGGCGCTCGACGCGCACGAGCTCCTGGTGGGCCTCCCAGGCGCCGACCGGCGCGACAAGGACGCCGCCGTCGGCGAGCTGCTCCTCGAGCGCGGCGGGCGGCGCGGTCAGCGCGTAGGTCACCGCGACCTTCCACGGGCGCTCCGACGGCAACGTCCGACCCACCGCGAGCACGCGCTCGGCGAGCGAGCGCCCGTCGCCGCACAGCAGCGTGACGCTCGCGCCCTCGTAAGACGGACCGGCGCTGCTGCACGCGAGCGCCTCGTCGTCGCCCCGTGGATCCGGCCGCGCGCCGAGCAGCCGGGCCGCGCGCACGTGCAACGCGGGGTCGATCTCGATCGAGGTGACGTGCCCGGTCGGGCCGAGGATGCGCCGCGCGAGCGCAGCCCCGTAGCCGGTCCCCGTGCCGAGCTCGAGGAGGCGATCGCCCGGCGCGAGGCCGAGCAGGCTGTAGGTGAGCAGGTACGCGTGCGGCGCGCTCACGGTCGCGTGCCCGGCCCGATCGAGCGGCAACGGGGTGTCGTCCGCGGAGGCCGCGAGGTCCTCCGGCAGGACGAAGCGCTCGCGCGGCACGAGCAGGATCGCGTCGAGGTAGTGCGCGGGGAACTCGAAGCGGCGCGCAAGCTCGGCCACGAGCGGCGCGCGCGCCACGCGCCCCGCCTCGGCGAGCTCGATGTCGTGCGCGATGGCCGCGTCGAGCTGCTCGGGGACCGGCGACCAGCGATCGGGCCGGCGACCGTCGTACCGCGACGCCAGCGCGGCGAGCGACGCAACGGCGGCCCGCGGTTCGGTGCTCGTGGGAGAAGTCACGGCGGGATCCTGAAGCAGGACCGCCTGCGCCGCTCGCTCTTTTCGGGGGTCGTTCCGCCTTTCTCAGGGCCCGATCGGCCCGCCGCCCGAGCCCGTTTGACAGGGGCGCACGGGCAGCCTTCTCATCGTCGGGCATGCCCCCCGTCGATCTCACGCGCGTCGCAGAGCTCGTGGTCGAAGAACACCGCGCCGCCCCCTGCGCGTGCGTCGCCGCCGCCATGCGCACCCGAGACAACGTCCAGTACGGATTCGGCGCCGCCGGGCACCTCTGGTTCGAGAGCAGCCCGCCGGCGGGCGCACGCGGCGCGGCGCCGCCGGCGACGGAGGACGCGATCTTCGATCTCGCGTCGGTGACGAAGCCGCTCACGGCGCTCGCGCTCGCCCGGCTCGCGCGCGCCGGCGCGGTGAGGCTCGACGAGCCGCTCGGTCAGGTGCTGCCAGAGCTCGCAGGCACGCGCTCGGCCCGCGTGCCGCTCGAGCTCCTCGCCGCGCACCGCGCCGGGCTCGAGGCGCACCGCGTGCTCCATCCGGCCGATGACGATGCGCCGATCGATCCTCACCGCGCGCTGCTCGAGTGTGCGAACGGGCGGCGCGAGGCGTGCGCGGGCGATCCGCCGGACGAGGGGTTTCCGCCGGTCTACAGCGACCTCGGCTACCTGCTCCTCGGCGCGGCGCTCGCGCGGCGCGGCGCGGCCGAGCTCGACGAGGTCGTCGCGCGCGAGGTGACCGGGCCGCTCGGGCTGGCGATCGCGCCGGCGCGCGCGCTCAGGCGCCGCGATCCGCGGTTCGACGAGCGCGTCGTGCCCACGGAGGACGTCGCGTTCCGCGGGGGCGTGATCCGCGGCGCGGTGCACGACGACAACGCATGGACGATCGCGCGCGACGGGATGGCCGGGCACGCGGGCCTCTTCGGCGACGCGATGTCCGTGGCGCGGCTCGGGGTCGCGCTGCTCGAGGCGCTCGCGGGCGAGCGGCCGGCGTGGCTCTCGCGCGACGAGCTCTGGCGGCTCGTCGCGCCCCGGCCGGGCGGATCGCTGCGCGCCGGGTTCGACGGCAGGAGCGGCGAGAGGCCGAGCTCCGGCGCCCGGTTCGGCCCGGGGACCTTCGGCCACCTCGGGTTCACCGGGACGAGCCTCTGGATCGATCCGGACGCGGGGCTCGTCGGCGTGCTGCTCACGAACCGGGTCCACCCGACGCGCGCCTCCGACGCGATCCGTCGCGCGCGGCCCGCCGCCTACGACGCGATCGCCGAGGCGATGGCGCGGGCGCGATGACGCGCCGACGGTTGCGCACCGCATCGCACCCGCGTTTTCACGGGCGGGCGCCGACCGATGCTAGGCTGCCGCCGTGTCCCACGGCGCCGCCCCCGAAGAGCTGAGCTCGTCCCCCGGGCTCCTGCGCGCGCCCGCCGAGGCCGCCCGCGCGCCATCCGCGCCGCCCGCCGCGCTGTCCACGCCGCCCGCGCCCGCCGCGCCGCCCGCGCCGTCCACCACGCCGCCCGCGCCGCCCGCCGCGCCGCCCGCGGTCGTGGACGCGGCGCCGCTCCCGCGGAGCGCCGCCGCGACGCCGCGGTCGTTCCGGCAGAACGCCGCGCAGAGCGGCCGCTTCGTCCGCGCCTACCTCACGACGTTCACCGTCATCGCGAGCTACCTCTGGTTCTCCTTCCTGAGCCGCCTCTTCGGGGAGACCTGGGCGCAGAGCCGCGTCGACGAGGTCCACGCGAGGAACGCGCGCCGCATCGAGCGCACCATCGTCGAGCTCCAGGGCCTGTTCATCAAGGTCGGCCAGATGCTCAGCATCATGGCGAACTTCCTCCCCGCCGCCCTGCGCGCGGGGCTCGAGGGGCTGCAGGACCAGGTGCCGCCGCGCCCCTACGAGGAGATCTCGGCGCGCGTCGCCGACGAGCTCGGGCGCCCCATCGAGCAGCTCTTCGCCCGCTTCCACAGGGAGCCGCTCGCGAGCGCGTCGCTCGGCCAGGTGCACGAGGCCTGGCTCATGGACGGCACGCGCGTCGCCGTGAAGGTGCAGCACCGCGACATCGACGAGATCGTCCGCCTCGACCTGCTCACCATCCGCCGCATCATGGCGATCATCTCGAAGTTCGTCCCGGTGCAGGGGCTCGACGCCTACTACCACCAGATCCGCTCGATGATCCTGGAGGAGCTCGACTTCGTTCGAGAGGCCAGGAACATCACGCGCATCGCCGACAACTTCGCGAACCAGCCGCAGGTCCGGTTCCCCCGCCCCATCGACCCGTACTGCACGCGCCGGGTGATGACGACGACGTTCGTCGAGGGGATCAAGGTGGGCGACCTCGCGGCGCTCGAGGCGCACGGCGTCGACCGCAAGGCGCTCGCCCGGCAGATCGTCCAGGTCTTCTGCCAGCAGATCTTCGTCGACGGCGTCTACCACGCCGATCCGCACCCGGGGAACATGCTGGTCGGGCCGGGCGGGGAGCTCATCCTGCTCGACTTCGGCGCGGTCGCCGAGCTCTCCCACGAGATGCGCGAGGGCATCCCCGAGTTCCTCGAGGCCGTGATCCGCCGCGACACGGACGGGATCATCAAGGCGCTGCGCAAGATGGGCTTCCTGTCGCGGCGCGACACCGTCGACGTGAGCGAGCGGGTCGTCGAGTTCTTCCACCAGCGCTTCCAGGACGAGGTGAAGCTCGAGTCCTTCAACCTGAAGGACATCAAGCTCGACCCGCAGAAGGGCATCGAGAGCCTCATCGACCTCCGGCGCATGAACATCGGCCTGAAGGAGCTCTCCGGCGCGTTCCACGTGCCGCGCGACTTCGTGCTGCTCGAGCGCACCCTGCTCCTGCTCACCGGGGTGTGCACGCAGCTCGATCCGGACCTCAACCCGATGGATGTGGTGCGCCCCTACCTCCAGGACTTCGTCCTCGGCAGCCGCGACTGGGCCCAGATCGCGCTCGAGGCAGCGAAGGACATGGGGATCAAGGCGCTGACGATCCCCGACGACCTGCGCAAGTACCTCACGCGCGCCAACCGCGGCGAGGCCGAGGTGAAGATCCGCGGCCTGTCGCAGGCCGCGTCGCTCGTGTACACGGGGGTGCGCCAGCTCATCTACGCGGCGCTCGCGATCGCGGCGGGCTTCGCGGGGCTACAGCTCTACCTCGCTGGCCACGCGGCGCTCGCGCGCTATTGCCTCTACGGCGCCGCGGCCGCCGGGGTGCTGCTCGCGGGCAGCCTCCTGTTCACGAACCGAGGGTGACGACAACTCCATGAGCTCCATCGATCTGTCGCAGTACGAGGCCGACGTCGCGGCCGCCGAGGCCGAGGTCACGCGGATCCGGGAAGAGAACGCGCTCGTCGCCGAGGAGTACCGCGGCGACCCGTCGCAGGACGCGCACGAGGTCCTCCGCCGCGGCGCGGCGTCGCTCGCCGCCGCGCGCGAGCGCCTGGAGGCGGCGCGCGTGGCGCTCAAGCTCGCGCAGAAGACCGGCTCGCCGCACGGGCTGCTCGCGCAGGGCGGGGTCGTCTCGGGCTCGGTGGCCGTCGCCATCCCCCCCGGCACGCCGAGCGCCGAGCGCGCCCGGATCGTCGAGGAGGCGCTCGCGGCCGAGCTCACGGGCGCGGCGCGCGAGCTCGGCGTCGTGCTCGCCGCCCCCGTGGAGCGCTACACGCGCGAGCGCCCGGGGCGCGACGCGGAGGGGCGCACCATCCTCGACGTCTCCGGCCACGTGGAGGGCGACGTGCTCATGCCCGCCGTGTCCAGGGCGGCCAGGAACGCGCGCAGGGGCTGAGCGCCGAGCTCAGGCCTTGAGCGCGGCGACGATCGCCGCGGCGCGCTCCTCGACCCGCGCGCGCAGCGGGGCGAAGCGCGCGTCGGACCGGGCGCGGTCGAGGACCGCGCAGCGCTGCATCCAGAGGGCGTCGAAGAGCCCCGCCTCCACCGCGCCGGCGAGCGCCTGGAAGAGCGCCTCGTCCTCGCCGAGGTAGGCGAGGATCTCGGCGTACATCTGCAGGAAGAGCGGGCGCAGGCGGCTGCCCGGCTCGGTGCTGTCCGCCTTCGATCGCAGGAACGCCCGCTGCTCGTCGGACAGCCGCGACGTCGCGAGCACGTCGCGGTAGATGCGCGCGTACTGGATCGGGATGGTCTCGGTCGCGAGCGGCAGGTCGTCGATCGGGAACGGCCGGGCGCGCCACAGCCCGAACCGGGCGCGCATCACCGCCTTGTGGAAGCGGCTCGACGGGTCGTCGGCCGGCAGGTCGAGCAGCGCGCCGGCCCCCGACCAGTCGCCGAGCAGCGCGCGGCCGCGCGCGAGCTCCCACCGCGGGAACAGCTCGACCGGATCGAGCGACAGCGCCGTGTCGAGCCGGAAGACCGCCTCCTCGACGAGCCCCGCCTCGAGCAGGATGCGGCCGAGCAGCTCGTGCGCCTTGGCCAGGCTCGGCGCGCACTGGAGCGCCTTGCGCAGCGCCGGGACGGCGGCGACCGGGTCGCACGCGCTGAAGCGGACCGTCGCGAGGGCGACCCACGGCTCGCCGAGCGAGGGCGCGAGCGCGATCGCCCGCTCGGCGGCCTGCTGCGCCTTCGAGAGCTGCGCCCTGCCGTCGCCGCGCGCCGCCATCAGCCGCGCCGAGGCGATCGCGTAGCCGGACAGGATGTTCGGGTCGTTCGGCGAGAACGACAGCGCCTCCTCGAAGAGCGCCACCGCCGGCGCGGCGTCGCCGTACCAGAGGTGCCGCAGCTGGTGGCGCGCGCGCAGGTAGAGGTCGATGGCGCGCGGGTCGCTCGGCGCCTCGCGGTCGCGGCTGGCGACGTCGACCGTGAGCGCGCCCGCGATGGCGCTCGCCGCGTCGTCGCTCACCGCGAGCAGCGCCTCGGGCGAGCTGTCGAACCGCTTCGCCCAGAGCTGGAACCCGTCCTCGACGCTGATGACGCGCACGGTCACGCGCACGCCGCCGAACGGGAGGCGCGACCCCGGGCGCGAGTACGGCGCGGCCGTCTGCGAGCGCGGCCCGTCCTGGGCGTGGCCGCCGCCGCTGCGGCGGATCGACCCCTCGACGACGACCTGCACGCCGAGCTCGCGGCCGACGTCCCGGGGGTCGCGGCCCTCGAGCCGCACCCGCGCCACCGCGGCGCGCGGCCGCACCTTGAGGCCGGCGGTCATCGAGAGCGTGTCGGTGAGCTCCTCGGTGAAGCCGTCGGCGAGGTACTCGTCGTCGGGCGCGCCCACGTTGCGGAACGGGAGCACGGCGACCGTCTTCAGCGCGGGCGTCGGGTCGGACGACGGCGTCGGCGCCGGCGTGGGCATGGGCGCCGCCAGCGTGGGCGACATGAGCCGCTGCTGCGCCGCGGTGACCGCCTCGGGCGCCGCGGCGACCCGGGTCGGGCTCTGCTCGATCGGCTGCGGCGCCGTCGGCACGCCCGTGGCCGCGGACGCGGCGGCGATGGCCGAGACGAGCGACTGGGCCGGCTGCGGGGCGATCGACACCCGCGAGCGCGCGAGCAGGAGCGCGCGGTGCGCCTCGGCGGCGCTCGCGTAGCGCTCCTCCCGCCGCATCGCCATGCACTTCAGGACGACGTCCGCCACCGCGACGGGCACGTCCGGACGGACGGCGCGCGGGTCGGGCGGCGGGGACCTCAGCCTCGACATGGCGGCCGCGATCGCGCCGGCGCCCGGCCAGGCGCGCCGGTGGGTCAGGCACTCGAAGAGGATCATGCCGAGCGCATAGATGTCGGTGCGGGCGTCGATGTCGGGCTCGCCCGTGAGCTGCTCCGGCGACATGTACGCGGGCGAGCCCAGCACGAAGCCCGACGACTCGCCGGCGCTCGGCCCGGACGAGGCGCGGGCGATGCCGAAATCGGTGATGACGACCCGCCCGCTCCGGTCGAGGAGCACGTTCTCGGGCTTGAGGTCGCGGTGCACGATGCCGGCCGCGTGGGCCGCGCCGAGCCCGTCGCAGAGCGCGCAGCCGATGCCGATGACCTGCTGCGCCGGCATGGGGCCCGTCCGCGCCAGGACGTTGTGCAGCGACTCGCCCTCGACGCACTCCATCGTGAGGAACTTCTCGCCGTCGTGGTCGCCGAAATCGAACGTCCGGGCGACGTTCCTGTGCGTCACGCGGCGCGCGAGCTTCACCTCCTGCCGGAAGCGATCGATCATCCCGGCGGAGTCGGCGAGATCACGCCGCAGCATCTTGAGGGCGACCACCTCGTCGAGCTCCACGTCGCGGACGCGGTACACGCTGCCCATGCCGCCGGTGCCGAGCAGGCTGAGGATCTCGTAGCGCCCGGCGATGCGCTGCGGCGCGGAGACGAAGCCGGATCCGTGTCCCTGCTCGCTGCGCGGCTCCGTGCGTGGCGCCGGCTCGGAGGCCGTCAATCGCCTGTCGCTCACGCGCTCAGTCTAGCCACGCCGGAGGCTGGAAGTCAGCGCGAGCGAGACGCTGGACAGAAAACACTGGATTCGGCGCGGGCTGCTCACCTCGACACACCTTCTTCCTGCTTTCGCTCCCGGCGTCGGTCCGTTATATGTACGTGCCCCGCGGGTGGACGAATGCAGCATCGCACCAAGCATGAGCCGTCGTCCGCGCTGCTGGAGGTCCAGCTCGACCCCGGCGAGGCGTTGACGGCCGAGGCGGGGGCGATGGTCGCGCGCTCGCCGAGCCTGCGGACCGAGGTGCGGCTCAACGCCGGGCGGGGGGCCGGGTTCTTCGGGCGGCTCAAGGCGCTCTTCATCGCGCTGCTCCGGAAGTTCGCGGGCGGCGAGACGTTCTTCGTGAACCGGATCGAGGCGCCGGAGGGCGGGTGGTTGTGGCTCGCCCCGCCGCTCAGCGGGCGGGTCAAGCACGTCGCCCTCCGGGGCGAGACGATGCTCTTCAGCGCGGGCTCCTACCTCGCGAGCGCGGGCGACATCGACGTCAAGGTGCGCTGGGGTGGGCTGCGCGGCGTGCTCGCGCGCGAGGGCATCTTCTTCATCGAGGCCTCCGGCATCGGCGATCTCTGGATCACGAGCTACGGCGCGATCGAGGAGCTCCCGTGCGACGGATCGCTCGTGGTGGACGGCGGGCACCTCGTCGGGTTCGACGCGTCGCTCGCGCTCAAGATCAGGAGCCCTGGCGGTGGGCTCATGGGCCTCGTGCTCTCCGGGGAAGGCGTCGTCTGCGAGCTCACCGGCCGCGGCCGCGTGCTGATCCAGTCGCGCAGCGCCGGCGCGCTCGTGGGCTGGCTCGCGCCGCTGCTCCCGCCCTGAGCGCGCGAGCGAGCGGCGAAGGAAGACAGGCAGATAGACAGGCGTCCGATGCAGGTGAATCTCCTCTACCGCCCCTCCCAGGCCCTCGCGCAGTGCCGGCTCGCCCCGGGCGAGCGCGTGATCGCCGAGAGCGGCGCGCTCGTGGGCATGTCGACCCACGTGCACGTCGAGACGCAGTCGGGCGGCATCATGTCGGGCCTCAAGCGGATGCTGGCCGGAGAGTCGTTCTATCGGAACGCGTTCACGGCGGAGGGCGCGCCCGGAGAGGTGCTGTTCGCGACGCCGCTCGCCGGGGACATGGCGGTGCTCGAGGTCGGCGACAAGCAATGGTGCGTCCAGAGCAGCGCCTATGTCGCGTCGAGCCCCGACGTCGAGGTGAAGACGCGCTCGGGCGGGCTGCGGGGGTTCTTCTCGGGGGCGGGGCTCTTCGCGCTGGAGACGGCGGGGCAAGGTCAGATGATCATCGGCGCCTTCGGCGCGCTCGAGGAGGTCCCGGTGAGAGGCCACGTCATCGTCGACACGGGCCACCTCGCAGCGTGGGAGTCGACGCTCTCGTGCCGCATCGGCAAGAACACGTCGACGTGGCTCGGCACGTGGCTCTCGGGCGAGGGCCTCGTCTGCCACGTCGAGGGGCACGGCAGCCTGTGGGTCCAGTCGCGCAACGCCGGCCGGTACGGCGCCGCGATCGGCGCGCGGCTCGCCCCGCGGCAGCCTTGAAGGCACAGGGGAGACGGGCGGAGACCACGTGCGCGACGACATCCGAGACAACCCCGACTTCGGCGTGCTCCACGTGACGTTCGAGCACGCCGGCGAGCAGATCATCGCCGAGAGCGGCGCGATGGTGGCGCGCGACCCGGCCATCGACATGAAGACGAGCCTGCAGGGCGGGCTCGCGAGCGCGCTCAAACGCAGGTTGACGGCCGGAGAGAGCCTCTTCCAGAACACCTTCACGGCCACGGCGCCCATGCAGTCGATGCGGCTCGCCCCCGCCCCGGAGGGGTCGATCGAGCGCATCATCCTGCGCTCGGGGATGGAGGTATTCCTCCAGTCGGGCGCCTATCTCGCCTCCACGCCGGGCATCACGCTCGACACGAGGTGGCAGGGGGCGAAGGGCTTCTTCGCCGGCGGCCTGTCGCTGCTCCGGGCCTACGGAGAGGGGTTGATCTGGTTCTCGAGCTACGGCGGTATCCACACGATCGACGTCGGCCGGGAGCACGAGGGATATATCTGCGACAACACACACCTGCTCGCGTTCACCGAGGGCCTGCGGTACCAGGTGCGCAAGCTGGCCGGCCTGAAGGGCCTGTTCCTGTCGGGCGAGGGGCTCGTCTGCGAGTTCCAGGGGCACGGCAGGCTCTGGCTGCAGACCCGGAACCCGGGGGCGCTCTCGGCGTTCCTCCACCCGTTCCGGCCCGTGGGCGGGGGCCATTGAGCCGCTGCGCGACGAGAAGCCCGCGGTCCAGGGCGGAATGCCTCGAGGCCCCGGGCGCTCGGCGGCGGCTGCGCGCGGGCGCGGCCACGGGCAAGGCGGGACGTCCGCGCCCGGCCGGCCGGCGCGGACGCTCCGCCGCGGCGCGGCCCGCCCCGCCGGCGCGCTGCGGGCCGCGTGGATCGCGCGGCGGTCCGCGGATCCCGCCCGCGCGGGCAGGCGGACCGCCGGTCCATGCCGGGCGCGCCCGCGCGACGTCCGGCGCTGGCCGATGGATACGGCTTGGTCCCGGCCGCCCGGCAGAGGCTGGCGCGCCGTCGTTGCCTTCCCGGAGGCGGACTCGCTAAAGTAGTCCCGCCTCGCTGAGGAGGCTCGTGCGGCGAGCGGTGGGTGCCATGGATCCACGGGGGCTCGCGGAGCGAGCCTGGCTTCGCCTGAATGCCCCGAACCCGCTATGTGGAAGCTGACGATCGAGGATGACGAGGGGAAACAGACGGGGCTCCCCCTCGCCCATGAGGAGTATGCGCTCGGGCGCGGAGAGTCGAACTCGATCCGGCTGACCGATCGCAACGTCTCGCGCCGTCACGCGACGCTGGCCAAGAACGGCCAGGGCTGGGTCATCCGGGATCTCGACAGCTACAACGGCACGTACGTCAACGGCGCGCGCGTCACCGGCGAGCAGCACCTGCGCCACGGCGATCTCGTGCAGCTCGGCGACTACCGCATCGAGATCGTCGATGAGGCGCTCTCGTCCGCCGTGACGAGCCCCACGCCGCCGCCGGGCAGCCGCAGCACGGCGCACCTGCCGCTCCACACCCGCCCCAACCGGCTCGTCATGGTCGTCGGCCCGACCCCGGGCGCGGAGTTCCCGCTCGACGGCGAGCGCTTCACGGTCGGGCGGTCCGAGGACGCGACGATCTCGATCAACCACAGCTCCGTGAGCCGCCTGCACGCGGAGCTCATCAGCCTCGGCAACGGCCGCTACGAGGTCGTCGACAAGCAGAGCGCGAACGGCGTGCGCATCAACGGCGTCGAGCTCAAGCGAGGCTTGCTCGAGGCGGGCGACGCCCTCGAGCTCGGCGACGTGCGCCTCCGCTTCGTCGCCGCTGGCAAGATTTTTCGCGCCGGACCGGACGGCTCGCCTGGCGCGGGCGCCGCGCCGGGGTCGTACGGGAGCGTGGCGCCCGCCGTGCAGTCGTCGCGCTCGATGGGCGGGGCGAGCAAGGCGATGGGGATCCTGCTCGCCGTCGCCGTGATCCTCGCGATCGCGGTGTTCGCGGTCACCCGGGCCCGCTCGAACGGGCCGGTGCCCCAGCCGGAGGCGCCGTCCACCGCGCCGGAGCTGGGGGGCAGCGACGCGCAGCTCCTCGACGCCGTGCTCGAGCGGTTCCAGGCGGGGGACATCGAGGCCGCGCACCGGAAGCTGCAGGAGATCGCCGACACGTCGCCGGTCCGGGAGACGCAGCGCTTCAAGGATGTCGAGAAGCAGATCGAGGAGCGCTGGGCGGAGAGGATGTTCCAGCAGGTCGAGCAGGCCGGGACGAAGGCCGAGAAGCTCAGGCTGCTGAACGAGATCGCCAAGACGACGAGCGTCCCGGCGTCGCTGCGCGAGAAGGTGGCCGAGCTGCGGCGGCAGGTGGACCCCGACGCGCCGCCCGAGCCGGAGCCCGCGCCGAACGGCGGCCCGCCGTCGTACTGGCCGTCGCCGCACGCGCCGGCGCCCGCGCCCTCGGCGTCGGCCTCGGCGCCGAAGGGGGCGGAGTCGGGCGCGCCGCAGGGCGGCTCTCCGCTCGACTCGAGCACGTACCCGGCGCAGCGCAGGGCGCTCGAGCCGAAGGTCTGGAGCGGGCGCGCGTCGGCCAGCGAGATCAAGCTGCTGCGCGCGATCTGCATCCACCAGGGCGACGCGAGCTGCCGCGACAAGGCGACCGCGGCCCTGGACAAGCTGGAGAAGCGCGTCCCCTGAGCGGGGCCTGGTACCGCCGAGCGTTTCTCTCCTCCGTCCTGTCCGCGCGTCGATGACATCCTCCCGCAGCACCAGCGCACCCGAGCTGCCCGCTCCTGACGCGAGCGTCCACGAGGCGCCCGCCCACGATCGTCCGGCTCACGACCCCTCTGACCGCGACGCGGACGACGCGCGCGCGCCGGCGACCTCGCCGCCGCGGAACGGGCTCGCCTCGCCCGCGGCCCTGGCGCTGGCGACGCTCGCGCTGCTCGTGCTGGTGCCCTACGCGCACCCGGGCCTGTGGCGGCTGCGGCTGCTCACGCCGCTGCCCGAGGGCAAGGGGCTCGTCGTGGTGCCGGCGCCGGCGCCGTCGGCGTCGATCGGGGAGACGACGCTCGCGATGGAGACCACCGAGCAGGCCGAGCTGCGCCAGCCCGAGGAGGTCGCGCTCCCGGCCGCGGCCGTCGAGCTGATGCCCGCCGCGGTCGCCTTGGAGGGCAAGCCGCCGCGCCCGATCGAGGACCCGAGCGGCGAGGCGATGACGCCGTTCTTCCGCGCGCTCGCCGCGGTGGAGCACAAGACGCCGGGGTCGATCGCGCGCATCACCTACTTCGGCGACTCGATCGTGGCGAGCGACTTTGTGACGGCGACGCTGCGGCGCAAGCTGCAGAAGCGGTTCGGCGACGCGGGCCACGGCTTCATGCTGATGGCCAACGCCTGGCCGGGATATTTCCACAACGACGTGGTCCGCTTCGCCGGCCCGGGCTGGCAGGTGAGCCGCGTGGTGGGCCCGTTCGCGAAGGACGGGCTCTACGGGCTCGGCGGGGTGTCGTTCCGCTCGCAGGGCGCGGGGGTGTTCTCGCGCTTCGCGACCGCGGAGACGGGGACCTACGGGCGCGCTGTGTCGCGGTTCGCCGTCGACTACCTGAAGCACCCCGAGGGCGGGCGGATGGAGGTCAAGATCGACGGCGAGACCCGCGAGATGATCGACACGCGGGCCGACCAGGCCGCCTCGGCGATCGCGACCTACGAGGTCCCCGACGGCCCGCACGCGCTCGAGGTGCGCGCGCACGGCCCGGGGGTGCGCGCGTTCGGCGTGTGGATGGAGCGGGACACGCCGGGGGTGGTGCTCGACGCGATCGGCATCCAGGGCTGCCGCATCCGCTTCCTCGACAAGAGCGACGACGCCCATTTCGCCGAGCAGCTCCGCGCGCGGAGCCCGTCGCTGACGGTGTTCCAGTACGGCATGAACGAGAGCGAGGACGGCGAGCTGTTCCCGCTCGATCAGGTCGAGTCGACGATGAAGGCGGTGCTCGACCAGGTTCGGGCGGCGCTGCCCGGGTCGTCGTGCCTGCTCGTCGGCCCGATGGACCGCGCCGACAAGAAGGGCGAGGTCTACCGCAGCCGCCCGGTGATCCCGAAGCTCGCGGCGATCCAGCGCCGGGTGGCCGCGCAGGTCGGCTGCGGCTACTTCGACACGTTCGGCGCGATGGGCGGCTCCGGCTCGATGGGGATCTGGGTGCAGCGCGGGCTCGGCGGCGCGGATCTCGCGCACCCGTCGGGCGCGGGGGCCGAGGTGATCGGCCGCTGGCTGTACCTCGCCCTGATGGAGGCCTACGAGGGCTGGAAGGCGAGCGCGCCCCGGCCCTGAGGCTCACGCGGCCTTCGCGTCCTCCGGGGTCTCCGCCTCGTCCGCGGTGCGCCGCCGGTGCTCCCGGGCGATGCCGGCCACGACGGCGAGCCACGCGAGCGCGAGCGCGATGTTGATGATCGCAAAGTGGCGCGTGGAGAGCGCGAGCAGGTGACCGACGATCACCCCGATGGCGGCGAGCACGTCGCCCGCGCGGACGACGAAGGTGTCGATGGCCGCCTTGGCGCTGTACTTGGCGTCGCGGCCGACCGGCAGGAAGAGCGCCTGCCGCGCGGTGTTCTGGATCGAGTAATCGGCGCTGTTCTCCGCGATCTTCGCGACGCGCACGACGGCGAGCGCCGGCAGGACGGCGAGGGACGCGTAGCCGAGGAGGGCGATGGTCGGCAGGATGAACAGCGCGAACCGCACGCCGAGGTACTTGAAGATGCGGGAGACCAGGAAGAGCTGCACGAGGACGCCGAGGGTGTTCACCCAGTAGAAGAAATCTCCCTTGAACGTCCCGATGACCGCGCCGAGCGCCTTCTTTTTCCCCTCCTCGGTGTGCGGGTGGACGAGGCCCTTCTCGGCGCCCTCGACGACCTTGCCGCCCGCCTCGACGTCGAAGGCGCTGCCCTTGACGGCGGTGATCTTCCCCTCGAGGAGGCGCGACGCCTGCGGGTCGACGAGGTAGACGGGCGCGCCCGCCGCGAGCGGGGCGGACGGGTCCGCGCCGGGGGAGGCCGGCTCCGACGCGCCGGGCGCGCCGTCGCGCGGCTGCGCTCCGTCGCGCGGCGCGTCGCCTGGAGCGAGCGCGCTCGTGGCGGACTCGATCAGGGTGCGATCGAGGATGTACTCGCCGGTCGAGTTCACCCAGTTGAGGACGAGCGTCAGGCCGGCGATGAGCAGGAGATAGCGGTCGCGCGCGATGATCTTGAAGCCGCCCGAGGCGCCGCCGGGCGGGGCGTCGGCCTTGGCCGCGGCGCCGCCGGGGCGCGCGAGGTCGTCGCGGTGGACGAGGTAGGTGAGCCACAGGCAGACGAGCAGCACGCCCGCCGCGACCAGCATCATGTTGTAGGGGCCGATTGGCACGTAGATGCGCTTCGCGATCTGCGCGCCGAGCATGGCGCCGAGCGAGCTGCCGATACCGACGATCGCGAAGAGCCGCTTGCCCTGCTCGGGGTCGTAGACGTCGTTGGCGAACGACCAGAACTGCGCGATCACGGTGAGGTTGAAGCAGCCCACCCACAGATAGAAGGGCACCCCGAGGGGGACGCCGAGCCGCGCGAGGAAGTAGAAGAGGACGAGGTTCCCGGCGAAGAAGAGCGTGAGCGCGGTGGTGAGCTGCATGCGCCCGAAGCGCCTGGCCATGGCGCCATAGGCGCGGACCACGCCGACGAGGAGCAGCGCCTGACCGGCGGCCGCGTAGGCCTTCACCTCGGGGCCGTCGAGGTCGAGCTTCTGGCCGCCGATCTCGAGCCCGCCGCCAGCCAGGATCAGCGGCTCGCGCACCACCTTGAGGAGGTAATAGCCGGTGAGCAGGAGGAAGACGTTGAGCGTCAGGACGAGGACGCTGAACACCTCGCGCGGCTTCACCTCGGCGAAGATCGACAGGAGCCGGTGAAGCCCTCCCCGGGATTGTGTCTCGCTCTCGCCAGTGCTCGCCACGCGCCGCTCCATCCCGGGAAGACCGCCGATCAGGCGGCACCGGAACAGGACCGATGCCCGAGCGCGGCAGGCTATCGAGCCTGCTCCCGGCCGGCAACCTCCCTCACGGCGCAGGGCTTGTGAAGCGCCGTACAGGGCCTCGACACGCGCGCGGGTGGCGACAGACAAACGTCGTCCGGGTCGGGAACTCCGCTATGCTGCCGCGCCGCGACGGGTTCGCGGGCGAGAGGCGAGGCGGATTGGGCACCAGAGAGAAGGGATGGACGCGCGCGCTCGGCACGGTGCGGCGGCGGCGCGCGGCCGCGCTCGCGAGCTGTGCGCTGCTGTCCGTGTGCGCCGATGCGCTGGCCCTGCCGCAGGCGGGGGACGAGGCACCGCAGGTGGGGGCCGCCGCGCCGCAGGCGGGCGCCGCTGCGCCGCAGGCGGGGGTCGCCGCGCCGCAGGCGGGGGTCGCCGATCCGCGGGTGCCCGCGCCAGCGCTTGCCGCCGCGCCGACGCCGCGGGCCCAGGGGGCATCGCCGGCGGCTCCCGGTGCGGCGGCGGCGCGGCGCGGTGCGGCCGCGCCGCAGGCGCCGAGCGCGAAGCGCCCCGCGCCGGACTACGATGGTCGCGCGGACGAGGGGACCAGCGCAGGCGATGTGCTGCTCTGGGTGCCGCGCGTCGTGCTCTTCCCCGCCTACCTCGTCAGCGAGTACCTGGTCCGGCGGCCGCTCGGCTACCTCACCGTCGCGGCGGAGAAGGGCGAGTGGATCGAGGAGCTGAAGGACATCTTCACCTTCGGGCCGAACGACAGCATCGGCATCGTCCCGACGGCGTTCCTCGAGTTCGACCTTCGCGCGAGCATCGGCGTCTATTTCTTCTACGACGACCTGTTCTTCCCCGGCAACGAGTTCCGCGTCCACGCGGCGACCGGCGGCATCGACTGGCTGAGGCTCACGGTCGCCGACCGCATCCCGCTCGACGCGCGCGCGTACGTGAAGCTCCGCGGCGAGACGGACACCCGGCCCGACTGGCTGTTCGCGGGGATCGGGCCGAGGTCGTCGGAGCGCGACTGGGCCCGCTACAGCGCCCAGAGCTTCCAGGGCAGCGTGACGCTCCACGCCGATTTCGACGCGTTCAGCTCCGTCGAGGCGTACACCGGCGCGAAGACGGTCGAGTTCGACGACGTCTGCTGCGAGGACCCGACGGTCGGCTGGCGCGTCGCGAACGGCCGCTATCCGCTGCCCCCTGCGTTCGACACGGGCTACACGGCCTACCGGATCGGCGCCCAGGCCGCCCTCGACTCGCGGCGGCCGCGCCCGGCCCGGGCCAACGGCGTCCGGCTGGAGCTGTTCGGGGAGCACGCCGCCGACCTGGAGCGACCGCTGCAGAGCCGGTGGATCCGCTACGGCGGCTCGCTGGGCGGGTCCGTCGACCTCACCGGGCACGACCGAGTCGTGAGCGTCACGGTCTCCGCGGCCTTCGCCGACCCGCTCGGCGTCGCGGAGGTCCCCTTCACCGAGCTCGCGGTGCTCGGCGGCGACGCGCCGATGCGGGGTTTCCGCGAGGGGCGCCTCCACGGCAGGAGCGCGGCCGCGGCCACGCTCGAGTACCGCTACCCGATCTGGGCGTTCGTCGACGGCTCGGTGCAGGTCGCCGCGGGCAACGTGTTCAGCGAGCACCTCCGCGACTTCGAGCTCGACCTGCTCCGCATGTCGTTCACGTTCGGCCTGCGCACGAACAGCGCGCGCGACCACTCGTTCGACCTGCTGATCGGCTCGGGGACCGAGACCTTCGAGCAGGGGGCCGGCTTCCAGGAGCTGCGCCTCATGGCCGGCGCCAGCCGCGGGTTCTGAGGGGGAGCGCTCGCGGAGAAGGCGCCCGGGGGTGCCGCGGACCGGGTTCCGCTGGGTTCATGAAGAGAGAATGAACCACAGAGGCACAGAGGGCACAGAGGGGAGAAAGAGAGATGATTATCTCGGTCTCCGCGTGCTGCGTGCGCTCCCGCGGGGAGAGGAGAGATGGAGCTTCTTTCTCTCTGCTCGCCTTGCGCCTTCACGGACGGAGGAGAGCAGAAGAGATGATAAAATCTCTTTCTCTTCCCTCTGTGCCCTCTGTGCCTCTGTGGTTTTTTCTCTCTCCCTCCCCTGCCGTCGCGGAGAGATCGCTGCAGACATCGACGGCGAGGCGCGCGGCAAGAGGGCTCACCCGGGCGGGTCGGCCTCGTCGGGGCGCTCGATGCCGACGAGCTTGTAGCCGCGGCGCGGGCCGAGATCGTAGAGGTGGGCGCGCAGCGGGCCGGGCGCCTGGCCGTTGAGGACGTCGACGATCGCGTAGCGCGAGGGCGCGTCGTCGGGCGCGCCGCCGTCGGCCGCGATGTGCGGGAGCGAGAGGCACACGCGGCCGTCCGGCGACGGGCGCACGGCGGGCCGCGCGCGCAGGGAGAGGGACTCGCCGGCGTACACCGCCGCCTCGTAGCGGAGGTCCTGCGGGCGCGCGACGCCGGTGCGGCGGGCGAGGTCGACGCCGCACAGCTCCGCCGGTGAGGCGAGGGTGACGTCGGCGACGGGCGACAGGCGCGTGAGGTACCGCGCCATGATCGCGTGCTTGCGGCGAATGAGCTTGTCGATGAGAAACGCGGTGTGCCGCGGCGCGGTGAAGTCGCCGGTCCGCACCGCCGCCTCGATGAGCTCCGGCGTGAAGCGCGCGAGCGTCCGGGCGGCCCAGGCGCCGTCGAGCTCGGTCATCCGCCCGAACGCCGGGTTCGGGTAGCCGCCGCGCCAGTGCTCCGGCCGGAAGTCGCGGTCGCTGAAGAAGCCGAAGATGTCGCCCTGCGGGTCGTGCCTCGCCCGGTCCCACGGCCGCTCGGGGATGCCGAGCGTGATGAAGTCGAGCAGCACGTACTCGGTGTCGAAGTAGTACGCGTGCCCGAGGCGCTTCGAGATCTCCTCCCACTCCCACTCGCTGCCGAAGCAGTCGCCGAGATCGATGTAGTAGTGGCGCACGTGGCCCGGCGAGGCGTCCTTGTCCTCCCCGTCCTCGGAGAGCCAGACATCCATCGAGTTCTGCTCGCGCGAGTCGAAGTGGTTGAGCCACGCGGCGAGCAGGCGCCCGCCGCGCAGGTCGCGCCGGTCCTCGTGCGGGATGACGTCGTTCGGGTCGTCCTTGCGGGTCCCCTCGTACCGGAACGGGCCGAGGGCGCGGCCCGGCAGCCAGCGCGAGGCGACCATGCGCACCCGGTCGCCCCGCTTCGCGGCCTTGGCGAGCACGCCGTCGAGCGCCGCCTGGTCGAAGGGCCTGCTGACACCGCTGTTGTCGGTCACGGTGAGCCCGGGCGAGAGCTTCAGGACAGAGGGCTTCAGGTAGACCACCGAGTCGCAGGGCGCCCAGTAGCCGGCCGCGTGGTAGAAGCGCGCCGCGATCGCGGTCGCGCCGGTGGCGCGCTCGGGCTGGTCCGCGGGGTCGGCCTTGAGCATGAACTTGCCGACCCCCTCGACCTTGACCCGGAAGCCGGGGTTCGCGCCGTTCGGCTTGCCCATGTCGATGACCCAGGAGCCGTCGGGGGCGTCGTCGTCCAGCGTCTTGTCGCCGCACGGCCCGCGCACGAGCTCCTCGACGGACATCGGCTTCTTGCCGATCCGGTTCGTGAACCAGCTCGAGTCCGGCACCTCGTCGACGCTGTTGACATTGACCGCCTCGCCGCCCGGATCGACGGCGAAGAACCGCGTCACCGGCCGGAACACGAGGTTGTCGGCGGCGTCCCACGCGAACGAGGACTCGTACTCCTCGGGCGTGCAGAGGCGGTGCTGCGGGTCGTCCCTGGGCGCCTCGGGGTCGGGCCGGCAGGGCAGCGAGACGGGGTTCAGGTCGGCGTCGCGCCAGATCGGATCGCGCAGGGGGAACCGGCGCACGTCGGCGCTGCAGCCCGCGCTGAGCAGGGCGAGCAGCGGGAGCGAGCCGGTGAGCAGCGCCTTGAGCATCGGCGGGCGATGGTACTGGACGAGGCGCCGTTCGGGGCGGTTTTCGACGGCGGCGCGCGCCGGGGATCGCAGGCGCCGCGGCGGGTCGGGCGGCGGCGGCCGGCGGGGTTCGACGGCGCCGCGGCGGCGGGTCAGCGGGGGTCAGCCGAGGTCAGCGGGGGTCAGAGGCCTTCTTGCCGGAGCCGCTCGATCACGGCGCGGTAGAAGTCGATATAGAGCCAGGTGTTCCCCTCCCCCGGGCTCTGGCCGAAGAGCTGGCCAATCTCGTCGAAATGGTCGGCCGGCAGACAGCCCCAGAAGTTACCCCACCGCGCGTCGCGCGCGCGCACAAGGCCGTCGTTCGGGATCGACTCGCCGAAGCCGCCGTCGAGGATGGTCTCCGTGAGCGAGAGCAGCGGGTGCACCGGGTCGAGGCCCTCGTCGAACTGCGCGACGAAGGGCGCGGGGTCGAGCGCCAGGCAATCGCTGCCGCCGATCGCGCGGTCCGTCCGGCCGCCGAAGGAGGCGTAGAACACCCCGGGCGCGTCGGTGTACCTCGCGTTGAACTCCGCGATGCCCGGCGTCGAGAACTGCTCGAGCGACGCGAAGACGCTCGTCTCGTTGCCAATCTGGTCGTAGAGCGGCGCCCCGATGGCGTTGAGGAGATCGTCGAGCACGTCCTGCAGGCGCTCGTGGGCGACGAGCTGGAGCGCGATGTCGGCGACCTTCGAACCGAGGTGAGGCGTCGCGACGGTGACCACCGAGGCGACGAGATCGGGCCGCTCGTGCGCGACGACGCGGGCGTCGAGGCCGCCCTGCGAGTGGGCGATGATGTTGACCTTCTCGTGCCCTGTCACGGCGAGGATCTGCTCGATGCGCGCGAGGAGCTGGGCGCCGCGGTAGGCCGAGCTGTTGAACGGATCGACGGAGGGGGTGTAGACCGCCTCACCGCCCTCGGCGAGCGTCTGTTTGAGGTTGTAGAAATAGCTGACGTATCCCGCGCCCGCGAAGTCCTCGAACCCGAAGAAGCCGTGGGCGAGCACGATGGGATACGGCGGGCCGAGCTTCCCTGACGGCCAGCCGCCGCCGCCACCACCCGGACCGTCCTCGCCGTCCGGGCCGCCCGTCCAGACGCCCGAGCCCGAGCCACCCCCGGCGCCCGTGATCACGTCGCCGGTGCCCCACGGATCGAACTGCTCCTCCGCGGCGCCGCAGCCGGCGAGGAGAGACAAGGAGGCGAGTATCGCACACCCTCCGAGGCCAGCGGACACCCGTCTTCGCCTCGAGCGAGCGTCCGTGTGAGACTTGCACTTACGCGAACCGCCAATGCACGAGGACGAGATTGCTGACGAAGCAAGATCCAGCATGACCACCTCCTGCCGGAATCAGCGCAGACTCCGCTGAAGGAAGCCTTGTGTCAAGTGCTGTCGGAAAACTGAACCTGTCCAGCCCGTTGGCGCATTGCGTTGAAAACGTGGCGCCGGCTTCCTGCAATGCGCCACGCACATTGGACGCCATGCTGGCGCATTGCGTCGCGGGCCTGCGTTGCTTTTCCATGCGGAGGGGCGGGCCGGCTCCGGTAGGTTCATGGGCCATGCGGTCTGTCCAGAGCACTTTCCAGAGCACTTTTGCGCTTGTTGTGATGGGTTTCGTCGTCGCTTGCGGCGGCGCGACGCCGCCTCCGGCGGAGCCGGATCCTGCGGAGGCCGAGGCGGCGGCGCCGGCGGAGAAGTCCGGCGGCGACGCGGCGGAGGACGGGGGCGGCAAGGACGGGAAGAAGGAGGACGACGCGGCGGCGGAGGCGTCGAGGCAGATCCCGACGACGTGCGAGCAGAAGGACAACGTGTGTTTGCCGCCGCCGGCGTTCGTGAAGCGGCTCTGCAGCGGGTTCTATCCGGACGTGGCGCTCAGCCTGTTCGCCAAGGGGTCGCCGTTCACGCGCGGGTACCTCACGCGCGACACCGAGGCGTGGAACGCGTCGGGCGGGTCGAGCTCGAACGACAAGCTGCTCTTCGACGAGGAGGTGCTGATCCTCTATCGCCGCGTGGCCGACACGGGGGGCATGGTCGTGAGCGGCGCCGGGGGGGGCTACGACGTGCTGCGGTGGGACGGGACGTGCGCGTCGCTGATGACCGAGGAGGTCCGGCTGCACGTGCCGCCGAAGCCGAAGTTCGCGCCGATCCCGTGGAAGAGCCTCGACCAGAAGACGCGCGACGCGTTCCAGGCGGACGAGAAGGTGGGGCCGCTCATCGCGGAGCGGAGGAAAGAGTGCAAGGGAGCGACGATGGGGGCGGTCAGCGCGAAGTGCGAGAAGGTCGACAAGCAGATGGGCGCGGCGCTGATCGAGTACGTGCGCAGCGGCGGGGCGCTGCCGACGCCGGGGGCGCTGCCGTGAGGGCGGTGGCGGTCAGAGCGGTGGCGCGAGGGGGGTAGCGTGAGGACGATGCCGGGACGGCGGTGCCGGGACGGCGGTGCCGGGACGGCGGTGCCGGGACGGCTACTCCTGCTTGTCCTTGGGCGCCACGTAGTCGGGCGGAGGCGCCGCGGCCTCGCCCCCGCCGCTGAAGAAGTACTTGTCGAGCTCGGTCATCCAGATCCGCTGGCCAGCCTCGGAGATGAGGTCGAGGCGGTACTCGTTGATCAGCATCTTCGAGTGCTCGAGCCACATCTTCCACGCCTCCTTCGAGACGTTGTCGTAAATCCGCTTGCCCACCTCGCCCTTGAGCGGCGGCTTCTCCAGCCCCTCCGCCTCCCGGCCGAGCTTCACGCACTGGACCATCCTCGACATGACTTGCGCGTCTCCTTTTCTTTCGCGGGGTTCTTAGCCGAGCCGGAGGGGGCCGTCGAGAGCGGCGGGCAGGCGGGCGAGGGCGGCGGGCGGCCGAGGAGGTGGAGGCGGGGGGAGCAGCGGGAGCGCGCCGCGTGGGGAGAGCGCGCCGCGGGGGAGGCGGAGCGGCGGGCCGGGGGTCCGCGGGGAGGCGCGGGAGCGGGCGCAGCGGCGCGCGGAAGAGCCCGCAGGAACGAGGGAAACGAGCTGGACGGGCAGGACGAACGCGCGAAGCAGGCCGGACGCGCCCGGCCGCGGAGGCGAACGAGCGGGAGAACCGGCACCGACGCCGCCAGCGGCGGAGCGATCTGGCGCGAAGGGGTTGACGGCGGCGCAGTTCCTAGCAATGTTTGGTCCGTCTGAACGAACCACGAGGGGGCGATCGGCTTCGACGTGGGGACTGAAGGTCTGTCTGCGTGCTGGCGGCTCCTGCTCCGCCTATCAAGCGGGACGTTACAAGTGCGAACGACAACGCATACGCTGTCGCGGCCTAAGAACCGCTAAGCCATCTGAGGAGAAGGTCGTCCTAGTACTCCAAGGGTGTCAACCACAGGGCTGGACCGCGTGAGGACGCCCTCGATAACGCGGTCGAGATTCAGTGAGGGATAGGTCGTAGCCGAATCTACGAACGCCGTCGCCGGCGCATGGCGACTACGCACGTGAACGAAGGTAGACTGGATGCCTTGCGGACCCGGGTTCGATTCCCGGCGCCTCCACCACGAAGACACGGCGAGAGCCGTGTCTTTTTTCTTTTGTGTGCCCTGCGTGTGACCTGATAAATTTCGACGACGCTGGATTTGGGGCGGGTCCGGCGTGAGCGGGACCACCGGAAGCGGGCGCGGCAGGTGACGCCAGGGTACGGAGTTCCACGGCGGGCACCAGGCCGGCGGGGCTGACCCCGGGTCCACGTCTGCGTACTGGTGCAGCCCGGGTACGAGCGAGCGGACACGGGTGCCTGGAGGTGTAGGCCGAGGTGGGCTCCTGCCCGTCCGGCCCGCCCCTCTCCGCCCTGCTGCGGGCTCCCTGCCGGAGGCACGCCGTCTTGACACGGGACGGTACTTCCGCTGGCCTTGCGGATCGGGGTAGCCATGAGGGTAGCTGGGGCAGCGGCGAGGAGCAGAGAAATGCTTCTGAACGCCTGCGTGCAGCGGCCACAGTCCACATCCACGGGCGTCCAACCAATACTCGTATCCGGTGGGCACAGAGGGGCTGTTCGGTCTTTGCTCGTATACCAACAAAGAAGGCGCTACCCATATTGAGCATCGACATGCAAGACGAGACTTTACCGAGGGTTCCTCGATTCAATGCCTGGCGCGAGTGGAAGCCGATCATCGCAACCTGCAACGAAGACGAGTTCTTTCGCACCGAGGACGCCGCCCGTCGGCTGCCGTCGCCTCAAACGAAGGCCATCTACCTATATAGCGAATTCACCGGCTGCACAGGCATTGAGTTCGTCTTAATTTCCAACACAAGCGACAAAGCTTCATTCCGAAGGCTTCCACACGGAATAATAATCGTACCGTGTCCGCAACCACCATTCTCCACGCCCCCCGACGTGTCGCTCTATGACGGATGGATGCCGCTCAGCGACAGCTCGCCCGAAGTCATCACAAAAGGCATATCCGACCTCGACGAGACCATTTCCCTGTGGAGCCACGTCTTCGACAGCTCAACTCAGATGTTCATCAAGTACGTCGAATGCGTCGGCGGGCGTCCACCCATGTGGATAGTCGAAGACAGCGACTACGAATCAATAGATCGGATCTCGGCGCGGCTACGCGAACTTCCCACCGTGCTTCAAACTGCAACAATACGGTCTCTACACTGGCGGCAACATGCACAGGCACAAATTCGTCCCACCGATAAGCTGCTTGCGCTCTGGCAGGCCTTCGAAAGCCTTCTGGCTGCCGCATACGACTACGCCGCAGAGCTCGAGCTACCCATTGACGATCCAATGCGTCTACTCTCAAAGCGCCAGCGAAACAAATTTAAGGCCGAACTTGCAAAAAAGATCATCGACGCCGAATTCCAGGCCAACCCACTGGAAGCGGTCCAACACGCCTACTTTGATGCCGTAAAAGGGATTCGTCGCCGATGCGAAGCAGCCCTCAGAGCGATCATAGGGCCCGACGACCCCAGAATCCATCAAATGTTCGACACTGATCCATCTATTTGGTCACCGAACAGAATACGAAACTTATTAATGCACGAAGGCTGCTCCGCAACTGAAGTCGAGATCGCCTGCGACATTCGCTCCCGCGTCGAATCATTGGACGATTTGGTAGTCGAGATCATAACGAGGATTCTACGAAGGCGATGGCTCGGAGAACCGCTTAGCACACGCCAGCGGCAGGCCACCATATCCCACATTCCTCTAAACACAATACCCTGTGCTCCTCGCGGGGGCTTCGTCGTTCAAGGTAACTTTACCATTAGCTTCCAATTGATGTGGGCAAAGGGCCTCCGTTAGGCGAGTGTCGACGCCGCGCCCACTGAGCCCGTCGTAGCTCTCCGCTCGCGCGTCGCGCCCGGTCCCGTGCGGAACTCGCGTACCTCGAGCGCCTGCGGCAGGTACGACCGTGGGACTCGCTTTCGTCCACAACGGAACACCGAGGGCCGCTCGCCGGGAGCATGCGGCCGGGTTCCCCCTGCCGGGGGCAGAGGCTCGGATGGCCTCGCAGAGGGATGGCCTCGCAGCGTCGGAGCTCCGCGGCGGGCACCAGGCCGGCGGGGCGGATCCCGGGGCCGAGCTGGCGTGCTCGCGCAGCCCGGAGCCGGATGAGCGGGCGCTGCGGATGTGGAAGGCAGGCGGCTGGCGGGATCCCTGCCCTGCCGGCCCCCACACCGTGACGGCGACCCCCCTGCCGAGCAGCCCCGTCTTGACACGGGACGACATCTCGGATGGCCTCGCAGAGAACGGTGTTTTATGGACCTCAAGAAATTCGCAACACAGATTCAAACAACAGGGTTCCCTCTCGAACACAAGATAGCAACGCATCTTCGAAGCGCCGGCTGGTCCGTAATCGCAAACAAGTACTACATCGACGATCTAGAGGAAACCGTTCGCGAGATCGATCTAATTGCATATAGGGTTAGCGATATCTACAATATCGCTGTATACACCACCCTTATTATAAGCTGCAAGAAGAGCGAAACAAACGCCTGGATACTCCTCTCGCGCCCAATCAATTCACCCGATCCAAACACGGATTTTGAGCCGCTTCACGCATGGTCCAACGACAGTCCGCTGTCGCATATGATATCACGATCCACTTGGTCGCACAGATACTATCTGCGCGCACGGCAGCTTGGCGTTCGCACCGTCCTCGACACTCCATCCAGAGACATTTTTGCATTTCAAGAGATGAACCGAGACAGCGGTAAGCCTCACAATGATAAGGCTATTTTTTCTGCTATCACCTCACTGATGAAGGCCCAAGCCTACGAGCTAGATGCACTACCAAAACGACGCAAAGAGCCCGCCATCTATCAGTTCAATCTTCTGAACGTTGTTGATAGCGATATGGTGCGACTAGACTTTGATGACCCATCCGCAAACGCTACCGCCACATCGGTCACCGACGAGGTTTACGTCGCAAGATACATCATCAACAAGCGACAGACGTTCTCTCGCATCCAATTCCTCACGGCCGGAAAATTCCCAGCACTTATTGATGATTACAAAAAATTGCACGATGCCAACTGCGCAATCTTCGCCGAAGCACACGATCAGTTCTATGAAAATATATTCGAAGATGGATACGACATGCGATATCGAGTACTGCTGGAGAAGTTTCAGAAACAAATCAATTGGTCTATTTGGCATGCGCTGCATACCGTCAAAGGAAAGGCGAAAGATGTTACTATTCCGTGGATTCGCTCACACAAAGGTAACCTCTATATAGCGCTCGACGAGACAGACGATGATGACATTGAGTTTCTAAACTCCGACGAGTCAGTTAAGAAGGGGACCGCGGAGGCTCTAAAGAGAGTGTATCGATATGTTGGAGCGTTTGAGTTCGAGTCCGCGGACGTACCTTTCTAAGGTCACGCCCTACTGTGAGGGAACGGCAAATCGGTAACGTTGCCCAACGACTCGGCGACGGAAGCCTGCCCCCCGCCCGACGCTACGCAACCCGTTCCCTCGGCCTGTCGATACCTCGGGCATGATCGACCCTGACGAGCTCGACGCCATCGCTGAAGCTGTTCTCGCGGAGGAGGACGAAACCCTCTTCCTGCCTGTGGCCCCCGGCCTCGTGCTGGAGCTCGCGTACGACGGCTGCGGGCTGTTCGCCGCGACCTGGCGGGCCGGGTCGTGGTGGCGGGCGGTCGAGATCGGGGAGGCGTGATGCCTTGCCTGGCGTGCCTGCGGCAGGCAGGACCTCGGGAAGTACATACGCCTACAGCGGAACGAGCCAGGAGCGGCTTGCCGGGAGCACGGTGGCCGGACGCCCCCCTGACGGGGGCAGATTATATCCCTGGCCGGCTCGGTGTCAGGATGGGCTCTACCGAACGCGTATGGGGCAGAGGCTCGGATCGCCTCGCAGAGACGGAGCTCCACGGCAGGCAGCAGGCCGGCGGGGCCGACCACGCGGCCGAGGCTGTGACGCCGAACCCCACCAGCGACATAAGGCGAACGGGTGCGAGTGTGTTGGGGCGTGCCTGGCGGGCCCAACCGTTCCGGTGCGCCGGACCCGCCAGGCGGATGTGTCTCAAATTACCGTGCTGCGGATGTCGTCGACGGGGCCTGCCCGCCACTGCACTGGATAACGAACGCCCAGTGCCCGATGGTCATCAGCAGGGTCAGGGCGCCCGCCAGCAGATGACGGTTGCGTCTTGGAGCCGCGCTCACTACGGTAATCGTTGAGGATTGGTGCTTCGGTGCCATTCCTTCGACGCGCCCAGCCCCCTTGCCGGCCAAAGCACCGGGGGTTTTGGGCGCGTTCCTTTTTGTATCCTGTTTTTTCCGTCGCTGTTGCATAGACATACGGATTCTCCTTTCGGCTTCCAAAGTCCCCCGAAAAACCTGACTCGTCAAGACGCATACCGCTGAATCATTTCGAGATTTTTGCGGGAAGTGATGGCTTTATCAGGATAACAACATGGGGGTAACGTACGTGTTTCTCTGTAGAACGTATGTCTATAACGTCTATCGCGAACTCATTCGTTTTTGGCGGGAGAAATTCTCATCGACCGATGTTTTGGGAATCGTTTGTTGCAGCCCGGGGACGGGCTAGCGCGAGCGACGCCGCCGCTTAAGCACGGCGGCAAGGCGGCGACGCCCACGACGTAGCCGTGAGAACGCCGTCCCAACCGGCAGCCCCAGGCTCCGGGCGACCTCCGACACCTGCTCCCCCTCCCCGACCAGGAGCAGCACCCGGCGCTCCCGGGGCTCGACGAGCCAGAGCAGTTCGAGGAGGGCGCGCGCTTCGACCTCCCCATGGGGCGACGGCACCCGGTCGCGGCGGGCGACGTGGGCGAGCGGATCGGGGACGGCGACCTCTCGGCGACGGTAGGCTTTCTCGTAGTACTTCGAGGCCTGATGGAAGGCGATGCCGACCAGCCAGCGCTGGAGCGCGTACGTCGGGTCGAGCCAGGGCGCCGGCCGGTAGCGGCCCTCGCGGACGGCGACGACGGCGCCGATGATGCACTCCTGGAGCACGTCGTCGCGGTCGCGCACGGGCACGCCGCAGTTCGCCAGGACCGCGCGCAGCAGCTTGCTCTGGGCGAGGATCACCTCAGGCCTCACCTCGGTCGGCGGTGTTGTCGACGCGGCGGGCGGGCTCTTCGCCCCCTTCCGCGGCTTGCTCACCCGGCCCTCCCGCGCTCGGCCGGGCCGGCGGGCCTCGAGGAGCTGCCTGGATCGGCAGGCGACCAGGGGCGAGCGATGGACGGATCGATTCCTTGGCCCCAACTCGGGGCTCGAGATACACGGTTCATTTGTCGGACCTCGGTGACTCGGGGTTCGGCCACGCAGCCCGGGCGATTGCAGTCGCCGCGGGCTGCACTTCATTTGGCCTTCTAACAGCCACGATCACGGAGGCACAACTCACGCCAATGCTGCGCAGCCGTTTTCTGCGCCCGCGAAGCCACGGTGGTGATGAACGGCGGCCCTCGCGGATATTGTGACTCCGCAGCACATCATGACACCGCTGTCAGATCCTCAATTCAGCACCATGGCCAAGAGCCGGTGTCGGACGGCAGCTCTCCTGACGGTATCCAGCTTGCGAAATTCGCCGGCTGGAGGTTCCGCCATGGGTGATGTCAAGATGACGGGTCTGGTCCTGGCCGTGGAGTTCAGGGGGGAAGACGGCAAGCGCCAGGGGCCACTCGGGGCAGTCTACAAGGACGACGAGAAAGGCTGGAGCTGGGACGACTACTTGGAGCCAGGTGACCCGGTGACCGGCTTCGCGAGCTACCAGGAAGCGCTGACCGACATGCTGGCTACGCTCCAGGTCCCGACCGGCGACAACGTGGACGCGTAGGTCCCGCCGCTCTCCCCTTGCTCCGCCCTGCGCGCCACCGGCCGTACCCTCGGCAGCGCGCAGGGCTCCCAGATCAATCCTCGTCGGGAAGCATGATCGTGATGACGGGCTCGCACTCGTCGCCGGGCCCGCACAGCGCCTTGAGCTCCACGAGGGAAGGCGTGATGCAGTCGGTCACCATGTAGAGCTGGAAGAGGAGCTCGCTCTTGTCCTTCGCTCGGAGGGCGGCCCACCTGAACATCCAGAGGATGTCCCAGAGACGGCCTTCCTCGCCGTTGCCCGCGCGGATCGCTGCCGGCGTCAGCTTCACGTAGCGCCCCCAGACGGCGCTCGTCACGGCGACGGGGATCTTCACGCCGAGCTGGCGAGCCGTGGCGCTCACGTCAATGAGCACGCCGTCCTCGAGGGCCTGCCCGCGGGCGTAGGAGTAAATCAGCTCCTTCGTGATCTCGTCGTCGATCGCCGGCTTCCCTGCCGCTCCGTTTGTGTCGTGCGCCATGGTCACACCGCCCTCGCCAGCAGGGGGCGGCACAGGCCGCACGAGAGGCCGAGCTCCGCGCAGTCGCAGGGGGCTTCCCGGATCGGCACCACGCGCGCCTGCTTCGGCCGGATCCTCGGCTTCCTCGCCGACTTCGGCGCCGATGCGGGTCCCGGCTTCTCCTGGTCCCGCGAGTCAGGGCGGGGAGCGAACTTCAGGGCGGGGAACAGATCGAGCAACTGCGTGTAGTGGGACGCGATCGGGTTCATGACCCCGGACTCCCACTGGCAGACGGTGCTCTGCCGAACCTCCATCAGCTCGCCGAGCTCGTCCTGCGAGAGACCAGCCGCGGAACGTGCCTTCATGAGCGCTTGACCGAATGGCGTTCTCATTGGTGAACCTCCGACGCCGCTATCCCCGGGCCCGCGCGCTCCGCGGGACACCGGGGCTCGAAGCCGCGGCCGAGGTCGTCAGAGGCCGATCGCCTCGCGGATCGCGTCGGTCATCCAGGGCGCTCCGCGGAGGTAGTTCATCGTCGGGCTGAACTTGTCGACGCAGGCCTCGGGGAGCGCGCCCCTGCCCGCCTGCCCGCGGGCGACCTTCAGCACGACCGAGTGGAGCTTCGCGTCGTGGCCCAGGGCGAAGCGGCGCTTCGGGGCGAGCTCGGCACCGCAGCCACAGAGGCAGCGGCCGGTCGCGTTGGTGACCGCCTTCTTGGCCTTGGGCGCCTTGGGGGCCTTCGCGGCCTTGGCCTTCGGCGCCTTCTTGCTGCCTGCCGCCGGCTGCCCGGCCTCGCTGCCCTCCACGAGCTCCGCGGAGGCCTTCTCCTGGCCCTCGACGGCCGTCTCCGGGGCCCTCTCGCCCACCTGGGCCTCGCTGCCCTCCGTGGCCCTCTCCTGGGGCTTCTCGACGTCGTTCGCGGCCTCGATGGCCGGCACGACCTCGGGCGCCTCGGTGACCGGGACGACCTCCTGCGGCTGGGAGACCGGCGCGACCTCGGGCGCCTCGGTGGCCGGCGCGCCTTCGACGACGGCGCTCGTCGGGCTCTCCTCCTCCTTCGCGGTCTTCTTCCTCGCCTTGATCCGGTAGACGTTGTTCGTCAGCGTCAGGATGCCGTTCTTGACGAGGTTGTTCGCAGCCCGGACATCGAGCCCACGGCTCTTGAGCTGCGCCATCTCGACGGCGCCGTGCTTGGCGACGAACTCGTAAACGATCTGCTGCGGCCCGGTGAGAGTCATCTTGTCCATGTCGTCCTCCTGCGCTGAAACCTTCACGCTACGTGCCAGTGCCTCTGACGCCTTGAGCCCCGGGCCCGCGCGCTCCGCGGGACACCGGGGCTGCACCCAAGCGCCGCTGCCTACTACGGCCAGTCGCCCGTGTTGAGGTACGTGGCCAATACCCACGCGTGCGACATCGGGCCGTTGCGGTCGATGCCTCTGCCCGTGTCGTGATCCCTCAGGTAGACCGGGCCGTCCCACGCCTTCGCGTCCTCGACCCATCGCCGGACCTGCTCTTGGTTCATCCACCAGTCGACCAGCCGCTTGAAGGCCGGGATGTAGATCGCTCGCCTGGCGTCGCCCGGGTTGGTGATCAGCGGCCTCCCTTCGCCGGCCCACGCGCCGATCGGCCTCCTCGCCTTGCCGCGCCGCCAATCCCCTGCGAGCGTCGCCTCGTCCGGCCGGTCGCCAGGCGCGAAGATCTTGGTTCCCTGCCAGAGGCACTCGACGGAGACCGCCGTGACATCCTCGTAGTTGTGAAGAATCGTTCGGTTCGTAGGGTTGCTCCAGACCCAGTTGCGGAAGGTGCCAATTTCGTTCGTGTCGTTCCTGCCGCAGGTGTTGATCACCAGCGCGTTCGGGTCATCGATGAGCGCGCGCATGCCAACAGCGGTGAACTTGCCCATATGCTGAATCGCCATTACCAGAACCTCCGCCTGAAAACCTTCAGGCTACGTACCAGTGCCTCTGACGCCTTGAGCCCCGGCCCGCGCGCTCCGCGGGACACCGGGGTTCAGGACGCGGCGGGCCGGTCAGCAGACGAGGAAGTACTCGCGCACCCAGACGCGGGCCTTCTCGACGTGAACCACGCCGTGACGCTTCCACTGCCCACGATTCGGGCCGCTCTGCTCGCGCGCGAAGAGCACGCCGTACTTGTTGAAAGCGACGTCCTGAATACGGCCACCCGCCTCGGCGAGCTCCTCGAGGATCGCGAACACCTTGCTGTGTTCCATAACCGTGCTGTCCATCGCTCCACCTCCGCCCGACAAATTTTTCACTCGACGTGCCAAAGCTTCATGCGGCCGTCGGTGGGCAACACAGATCCTCGAGACCGCGCCCGGAGGCGCGAAATCATGAAAGCGGTGTCATGTATCGAGAGCCACAGCGTTTTCGAGAAACGTTCGCGAGGCCTCGGAGAAGTCTCCCGAAATAGTATGACGGTCGTGTCATGTATCTGGCAGGCACGTCATGGTGTGCGCCGCCGGAACGAATAGGCTCCTCGGAGCACACCCATCTCAGCACCAGACTCGCTTGCTCCGCCGGCCAGGAGCACGAGAGAACTTCGCAGCGCATCCGCCGCATCCCGGTGGCTCCCCTCGGGCGACGCCAGCTCCCGCTGCGCCCGCTCCACGGCGGCTAGGGCGCGCCTCTGCCGAGCCAGCGCCGCCACCCGTAAGACGGCGCCCGTCGCGTCCGCCTCACGGTCGTGGTCGCGCAGCAGGCCTCGCAGGTAGCCGACCACCTCGGCGTGCATCAGGTCGTCGGTCACGGCCCCGGTCACCAGGGCAGCGGCGAGCGATCGATGTAGCGGCTCGCCGAAGTCCTCGGGCCTCAGGAGCGGATCGAGCTCGTTCGCCACGAGGCAGGCGGCGAGCGCTTCCCTCTCGGCCTCGAGGTCCACAGGCGGCCTCTCCTCCAGCGCCCTCCGCCACCCGACCATCCGCTGGACCGCGAGCACGGCCGCGAAGGCGGCGAGGACGCCATCGAGGATCCGCTTGAGCTCCCGCACCGCCCAGACGAGCTCCCCCCTCCTGAGCCTCACGACACCATGCGCTCCTTGATCATCGTCACCGGCGTGTCGAGCAGCGTCACGGCATCGCGCCGGATGTCCGGTGAAAGGTGACTGTACCGAAGCGTCATTTCCATGCTGCTGTGGCCGAGGAGTTCCTGGATCGCCTTGACCGCAACCCCCTTCATCGCCAGGTGGCTGGCGAAGGTGTGACGGAGCACGTGCCAGCCGATCCGCCGCAGCCCCGCCCGGTGGCACGCCCGCCAGAGCGGACGCCTGCACTCGCCTCGGCTGAGCATGCGCCCGCCACGGGCCGCGAAGACCAGGCCGCCCGCGAACTTGGAGGGCAGCTCCTTGAGCACCGCGACGGTCTCGGGCGACAGGGGCAGCTCCCGACCCTTGCCGCTCTTCGGCGTGCCCACGATCCCGCGCGCGACCGCCCGGCGCACGTTCAGCCGACCGGTCACCAGGTCGACGTCGTCCCAGCGGAGCGCGAGGAGTTCGCCGTGCCGCAGCCCGGTCCGCAGGGCGAGGAGCATCATCGGGCGCCACTCCCGCTCCGCCCCGTCGAGCAGCCGTGCGGCCTCGTCGAAGGTGAGGAAGTCGAACTCGGGCAGCGGGGTCGGGAGCCAGCGCATCGAGGGGACCGTAGCGAGCCGCCCCCACTCCTTCGCGACGGTGAAGACCCGATGCAGGACGGTGAGCTGGTTGTTGATCGTCTTCGGCGCGAGCCCCGCCGAGACCTGCTTCGCCTTGAACTTCTCGAACTGCTGCGGCCCGATGGCGTCGAGGCGGAACTCGCCGAAGAAGGGGACCAGGTGCTTGTCGATGATCGTCTTCTTGGTCTCGACCTCCGAGGGCTTGTTGTTGGTGACGGCGTAGGTCTCCACGAACTCCTTGGCGAACTCCTCGAACTTCGGTACCGCCACGGTGAGCTTCAGGGAGACCTCGAGGCGACTGCGCTCCTGCCGCTCCAGGGCGAGCGCCTCCGACTTGCTCACCTCGCCCACGGTCTTGCGGATGCGGTTGCGCCGCCCGTTCCGCCAGATGACGATATCGATGACCCACGAGCCTTTACGCCGACGCACCGTCATTTCGCATCACCTCTTCTGCTTGTGCTTCTTGTCAGCAGCGGCCCATTCCAACACAGCAGGACGGTAGATGCGAAGTATGCGCTTGAATCTCTTGACACCAGGGATCCCCCCATCCCGTATGAGCCCATACACCGTCTTCCTGCTGATGCGCAGATACGCCGCGAGCTCTTCAGGGGTGAAGAAGTCCTCATCGGACGAGGCTTCCGCCTTCGTGTTTGCCGGGGCACTCATGGTCAGAACGGAATGTCGTCGGTGGAACCGAGGCCAGGAGAGCCCGACGGCTGGTGGTCATCTCGGCCATGTCCGCCGCCGCTCTTCTTGTCGAGAAGCACGATGTTGGTCGCCACGACCTCAGTCTTGTAGCGCTTGTTGCCCTCGCGATCGTCGTAGCTCGACGTCTGGAGCCGCCCCTCCACGAGGATCTGCGAGCCCTTATGGAGGATGGGGGCCAGCGCTTCCGCGCGCTTGTTCCACAGGGTGACCGTGTGCCAGTCCGTGCGCTCCTTCTTCTCGCCTTCCTTGTCGAAGTACGGCTCGGTCGTCGCCATGCGCAGGTTCAGCACGGCTTGACCGGCCTGCGTGTACCGAAGGTCCGGATCGGCTCCAAGGTTGCCCGCCAGAATGACCCTGTTGATCCCGTACGCCATCGTCGTCTCCTACTTGCCCGCGCCGAAGTTCATCTCGTCTTCGCTCATGTCGTCCCCCTCACTCCGCGGCATCGGCCGCGGGCGCGTCCTCCAGTGCAACCGCCAGCATCCCGTGGGCGCGCGAGACGAGCGCCGAGAGCTTGTTGCCTGCCGCCGTCCCGAGCTCCGCCTCGATCGCCTCCCGGTCCTCGGGGGCGAGCTGCGGGAGAACCTCGTTCAGCTCCGCCCGGAGCTTCGCGTCGGGCGCGGCGACGCCGGCCGCCCAGGCCTTCGCGAGGTCCTCCCACGTCGCCGGCAAGGACGGCGGAAGCCGCAGGCGCGTCTTCGCGTAGTAGCTGGCGCTCTCGCGGGTGTGAAGGATGCGCCCCTTGTACCGGCCGATCGCGCGCGAGGTCTTGCTGCCCTTCTGCACCTCAACGGCCCAGTCCAGGAAGAACACGTGGTCAGCCCACGCGCGCCACATCTGCCGGGCCTCAACGCCGGTCGTCCCCGTCCCCTTGAGCTGGATGTCCCAGCGGCGGTAGATCTCCCCCGACGTGGTGGAAGCGTCCACGGTCTCGGCCGAATGCGCGATGATCCAGATGTGGACGCCAGTGCGGCGGATCGCGTCGAGCTTCGCCTGGACCTCGAACCAGAACGGCTCGGCGGCGGACCACACCTTCTTGAAGTCCTTGGCCTCCATGTGGCGGACCTTCTCCGCGCCGCATGCGGCCTCGTGGACGAGCCGCTCGATCCCGGACAGGGAGTCGAGCGCGAGGTGCGGGAACTGCCTCCTGCCCTCGGCGTCCGCGCTGTTCAGCTCCGCGAACACGTCGAGCGCCTGGTGGAGCTCGCCGATCGTGCGCGGCGTTTCCTTGAAGTGCGCCGGCTCGTGGTCGGGCGACGCGCCCTTGAGGCCTTCCTCGATCGGCACGATGAACACCCCGGGGATCGTCGAGACGAAGTGGGTTTTCCCGACGCCGCTCCGGCCGGTGAAGATGATCTTGTGCTTGCTCCGGTCCGGCGCTCGGGTGACCGAGGCCGCGGAGAAGCGCGATGGCGGCCGAGGCCTCGAGGCTTGGGCAGGTGGCGGGGAAGGCGGCGCCTTCGCGGGCGGCTGGCTCCTCGTCGGGGGCTGCTGCGCCTTGCCGTCGCTGGTGGGCCTCCCCTCGTCAGACACCGGCCGGATGCGGGAGGCCGAGCAGAGATCGAACTTCGCCAGCGCCTCCAGGATCGGCGCGTCGGTCCGTAGGGTGACGAGCTTGAGCGCCTGGTCGAGCAGGCCGACATTGGCGAGCAGCGACTCGCGGATGCTGTCCGGCCGAACCTTCCAGCTCCCGTCGTCGTTCTTCTCGTCGAGCGCCCTGAGCAGCCTCGTCACGGAGCCGAACTCGCCGAGGAGCCGCTTCGCGTGCTCCGCGCCGATCTTCGGCACGCCCTTGATGTTGTCGGCCGTGTCGCCGACCAAGGCGAGGTAGTCCCGCATCTGCTCGGGGCCGACGCCGAACTTCACCCGCACGTTCTCGGGCCGCACCAGGACGCCGTTCTGGATGTGGAGGAGCGACACCCGGTCGCTGAGAAGGGACAGGAGGTCCTTGTCCTGCCCGGCGATGACCACCTCGATCGGGGGGTCCTGCTCGCAGGCCCAGGCCGCGACCGTCGCGATGAGGTCGTCCCCTTCGAAGCCGCCCGCCTCCAGGACCTGGAACCCCATGGCCTTGAGCTCCGCGATGACCCGCGCGAGCTGGGCGCACCCGGCCTCGTCCTTCGGGGGCCGCTTCCCCTTGTACTCCGGGTCGAGCTCGTAGCGGAACGACCGCCCGGCGTCGCAGCAAACGGCGACGTGCGAGTACCTGCTCGCGAGCTGCCGAACCTTTCCTAGAACCAGCTCGAAAGGCGCGTCGATCGACTGGTGCTTCGAGCTGAACCAGCTCCACCAGAACAGGGCCGATAGATCCACGAGGAGCAGCGCCGTCGTCATCCTGACCTCCGGCACCCAGTTAAACACCAACTGACATCCCTGTCAACTAGTGCATGGGATGCCGTGGCCTCGCTGGCAGGAATCTGTCATCCTCGCCAGCGACACGGCCCGGCCAGCCTGCTCGCGGTTACTTGCTCCCGCCCCGGATCGTTTGTCGAAGCTCCACGGCGCACGAATTCGTCGCCGAACTTCGAGCAACCGGCCGCTCAAGGCGTCGACAAGTCACGACGAACCCATGGGCCCGGAGGGGGTGCCGCCTCGCCGAGCTCTCATTCCACGTCCCGACAAGGAGACACCGTGAGAGTGAACAACGTCTCGTCTGGAAGAATCGCGCGTGGCCACAAGTCAGACGACCGCGCGAAGGTCGCCACGGTGGCGAGTCTTCGCCGTGCGCCGCTGAAGAAGCTGCTCTCGCTCGCCATGACTGGCGGCGCCCGCCCGCTCAGCTTGTCGGCGGGGATCGATGCGGCAGTGATCGAGCTTGAAGTGATCTACCGCGCCCTCGACGCCCAGGGCGAGCAGTGGGCCGCGAGCGCGCTGCACCTGCTCCAGTGCCGGCTGCGCGCCCTTGCCGAGCTGGCTCGGAGGCGGGGAGCTACGCCGAACGCCGCCTACCAGTGAGCTTGACCTTGGACACGGCGGCCTCGAGCTGGTCCAACACGTCGGCCCAGTCCGGCGGCTCCAGGTCGGCGGCCTCCGGGTGCTTGGTGAGGGCTCTCGCCGCGGCAATGGCCGGGGCCGTCCACTTCCCCCGGTGGTAGGCGATCGCCGCCTCCAGAGGATGCGACAGGTCCGCGCCCACCGGTGCCCCAGTCCCGCCGCCCTCCATCTCGCCCCGGCCCGTGGCCAGCCACTCGTAGTTGACCTCGAGGACATCGGCGATCCGGCGCAGGATCTCCGGGGACAGCTTCATCCGCTCGCCCTTCACGACCCGGCTGATGTAGCCGCGCGACAGCTTCGCCTCGCCTTCGATGCCGTGCTGCGAGATGCCGCGCTTCTCCATGAGGAAGGCGACACGCTCGCCGAGGGTTGCAGGAGCGGAGGGCGGCGTCGCTAAGCTCGTGATTTTCGTGGGCATTTCGTTGTCTCCGTGGGCCTGATTTTAGCTGACACCTGTCAGCCGCGCAAGTACCAGCCGAAATGTGCACCGAAAGCGTGCCATCCTTGGACGTTCGCGACCTGTCAGCACAAGGATGACTATTGACATCCCTATCGGCTGGTGATAGTCTGCCGGGCATGCAGCGGCTCACCAAGACCCAGCTCGACAAGCACTTCTCCGAAGGTTCGAGGCAACTCTGGCTCCTGATGCAGACGCGGATGTGGACGCAGCGGGACCTCGCCCGTGCACTGGCGAAGGACAGCAGCGTCATCAGCCGCTGGCTCTACGGGAGCAGAGCCCCCGATCGCCACTCGGCCCTCCACATCCAGAAGATCCTTGGCATCGACCCCTCCCTGTGGGGCAAGCAACCGCTTGAGGCCTTCGTCCCGCCGGCCGCCCGGGAGGCCGCGTGATGGACGCGCTCGCCGCAGCACAGCGGGCGCTGTCCCGCCCGGGAGCGCTCCTCGTTATCGACGTCGACGGCACGCTCGCCGACGACGTGGCACGCCGGCATCTGCGGCCCGTCGCGGCCCCGCACTGCCTCAGCGGCCTCACCGCCGCCCAGATCGACAAGTACATGGCGCCCGAGCTCGTGGCGCGGGACGCGTGCGTCAGCGGCGCCCAGCGGTTCCTCGTCT
The DNA here is from genome assembly GCF_051474675.1 of Sorangium sp. So ce406. NCBI lineage: Bacteria > Pseudomonadati > Myxococcota > Polyangiales > Polyangiaceae > Sorangium > Sorangium sp. So ce406. The sequence continues at coordinate 8,966,990 of NZ_CP150340.1, forward strand.
CCCTGCTGCGCCATCTCCCGCTGCGCGGTCGGAACCTCACGGTCGTGACGGCGCGCTGGGACACGCTGCGCGCGATCACGGAGCTCTGGGCGACGGTGAACTACGGGTTTCTGCGCCCGTTTCCGCTCCTCATGCGCCGGTGGGGCGATTCGAGGCCGTCCGTCGAGGTGAAGCTGGAACTCGTCCTCCAGCGCGGCACGCACGGCGTCTGGCTCGACGACGACCCGCAGATGCTCGCCGCGGCGGAGCAGCACGGCTTCGTCCCGCTGAAGGCACCCGAGGTCTACGGCCACACGGAGGCAGCCCAATGCTCGACGGAAGGGTGAACATCCTGCTCGACGCCCAGTGGGGGAGCAGCGGCAAAGGCAAAGCTTCACCCTGGCTCGCTGAGCGGCACGGCGTGACGATCGCGTCGTCGTCGAACATGCCCAATGCCGGCCACACCGTGGTGCGCGACGGGAGCAAGTACGTGTTCAAGTGCCTGCCCGCCGCGTCGATCGCGAGCTCCGTCAAGACCGTGCTGCTCACGGGCGCCAGCGTCTTCGACATCCAGCAGTTCAAGACCGAGGCCTGCTGGACGACCGCAGGCATCCTCATCCACGAGCGAGCCGTCATCCTCCAGGAGCGCCACCGCGAGCAGGAGCGGACGTGCGCGGGCCTGACGGTGATCGCCTCGACGCAGCAGGGCTCCGCTGCGGCCGCGGTCGAGAAGATGATGCGCAACCCGGAGGTCGTCGCCGCGGCCCACAGGGACGCGTTCTGGCCGGATCGCGTCGCCAGCTCGTTCGAGTGCAGGTCCATCCTGCTGGACAGGCTTGAGAAGGGCGAGGCGGCGCTGCACGAGGTCTCGCAGGGCTACGCGCTCTCGCTCGATCACGGGAGCGCGTATCCCCACTGCACGAGCCGCAACTGCACCACAGCGCGCGCGCTCGACGACCTCGGTGTCAGCCCTCGGCTGCTCGGCGACGTCTACCTCAACGTGCGACCGTACCCGATCCGGGTGGGCCATATCATGCACGAGGGCCAGGTGCTCGGTCACTCGGGCGGCTTCTACCCCGACTGCGAGGAAACCGACTGGGAGACCGTCGGACGGCTCGCGGGCATGCCCGACGAGCAGATCCAGAAGCTCTACAACACCGAGCTCACGACCGTCACGAAGCGGCTCCGCCGCGTATGCACCTTTAGCTGCATGGGCTTCGTGGATGCCGTTCGGGCGAACGGCGCGACGAAGATCATCTTGAACTTTGCCAATTACCTCGACTGGAGCGTCAACGGCGCCCGTGGCGAGGTGCCCGTCGATGACCTGCCCGCGCGAGTCCGCGACTTCGTGCGGCTGCTCGAATCCCTCTCCGGCTGCCCGGTCGTCGCGATCGGCACCGGTGCTGACCACAACGACGTTCTCATCCCCAGGAGGCGGTGATGGATCAGGTTCGTCAGGAGTTGTTTGCGAACTTCTCTCGCGTGATGGACGCAGCTCGGCATGTCTTCGAGCAGAGAAGTCGCTCGTACGGCACTTCGAACATCGCGGAGAGCGGCGAGGACGGCGTGCTGCTCCGCATGAAGGACAAGTTCGCCAGGATCAGCAACAAGGACATCCCGGGCGAGAGCGTCGACGACACCCTGATCGACCTCATGAACTACGCCGCGATCCTGCTGCTCCTGCGCGGCGGGAAGTGGCCGGGCTACCAGGCGGGCTCGGCGCAGCGCGACCTCGGCCGGTCCCTCCAGGTGCTCGACAGCGGCGCGGCCGGCATCTCCGCCCCCGCGCTCGATGGCGACGTCGGCTACGACCTCCGGGCGGCGCGCGACGTCACCGTGCCCGCGGGGCTGGCCGGGCCGACGTACATCCCGACCGGCGTGCGCGTGAAGGCGCCGGAGGGGACCTGGCTCCGGATCGTCGGCCGCTCCAGCACCACCCGGCTCGGGCTGCTGACCGCGGAGGGGGTCATCGACAACGCCTACACCGGGGAGCTCCTCGTCGCCTGCTTCAACTTCTCCGGCCGCGACATCACCGTCCGCGCGGGCGACCGGCTGGCCCAGCTCATCTGCTGCCCGATCCTCACGCCGAAGATGGCGCTCGTCGAGCAGCTCCCCGTCACGGCGCGGGGGACGAAGGGGTTCGGATCGACCGGCGAGGCCGTCAGCAGCTCCGCGGCGCCGGCTGTCGCTGCGGTCGGGGCATGAGCCGGTCCGAGGTCCTGACGGAGCTGCGCCGGCTCCTGGAGGGGCTGCCGGAGCCGTGGCCCGAGGTGGTCCTCTTCGTCGTCCGGCGCATCGCGTCCGGCCAGCCTGGCGTGCGACGAGAGGGCATCTCGACGGCCGCGGAGTGCGCCGCGCACGCATGCGACGTCGCGATCGAGCGGATCGCCGAGTTCCTCCAACACGGCCCTGACGCCGTGGTGAGCCCGACCGGCATCTCGGCGCCGCGGCGATAAACAGCGCCGCGCGAGCGGCCACAGAGAGCGAGAAACGCGCGCGCTTGGCGGCGCATAGGCCGCCTTGCGCGCGATTTCTGGGGATAGACGACTTTGAGCCGACGCAAGACGCGTGTCGGCCAAGGGCTCAAGAGGGTTCCGTTCTGATGCGCACGGAAGGCCAAATCCGGCTTCTCAAGTTGACGCGGAAGTACACGCAGGCTCGCGTCGCGCGCAAGTGCGGCGTGAGCCAGGCCGTCATCAGCCTCTGGATCTCGGGCAAGCGGAAGCCGGACTACGAGAACCGCAAGACCATCTTCGAGCAGTACGAGATCGCGATGGACGCCTGGGATCGCGCTGCGGAGCAGGGGACATGAGCGACGGCATCGTCCTGGTCATCGACACGCGCGAGCAGCGGCCCTGGGCCTTCTCCGACGAGGTAACGACCGTGCGGGCGACGCTCTCCTCGGGCGACTACTCGGTCCATGGCCTCGAGGACCGTATCCGGCTCGAGCGCAAGGAGCTCGGCGACTTCGTGAACTGCTGCACCCGCGAGCGCGACCGCTTCGTCCGCGAGCTCGACAAGCTCCGCGCGTACGAGCTGCGGGCGATCGTCGTCGAGGCCTCCCTGCTCGACGTCGCGGCGCACCGGTACCGCTCGCGAGCGCTCCCCAAGGCGATCGTCGCGTCCGCCGTCGCGTTCCACGTCGACTACGGCGTCCCGACGATCTGGGCCGGCGACCACGCCAAGGCCGCGCGTATTGCCGAGATGACCCTGTGCCGGTTCGCCAGGAAGGCGTCCGAGAAGGGAACCGAGCAGGCATGAGCACGGCCATGAGGAAGGCCCAGGAGGACGAGCTGGCCGCCCCCCTCGTGAGGCTCGAGGAGTATCTCGAGGGCGACGCGTCGCGCGCGTTCACCGCAGACGTCATCAACGCGGCTGCCCGTCTGGAAGCGACCTCCGCCACCTTCCAGCGCGTCCTCAACATCGTGCAGCAGGCCGGGACGAGGATCCGTGACTGGCGGAACGCGGTCAACGTGCGGCGCCAAGAGCTCCTCGCGAAGCGTGCGGAAGAAGAACGACGACTGCGCGACGGCCAGCGCACGCCCGAGCAGAGGGCCATCGACCAGGTGCGTGCCGCTCTCCTTCTCGACGACGAGGACAGGCCGCGGCGGTCGCTCGCCAACCTGTCGACGATCCTGAGCCGTGACCCGCGCTGGGAGGGCAAGCTCGCGTACCATGCCCTGCGCGAGCGGGTGGTTATCGTCGAGCCCATCCCCTGGCACCTCGACGACGCGCCCGCGATGCCCGAGGTCGGCGACTGGAAGGACCACGACTCCACGAGGGCGGCTGCCTGGGTTTCTCGCGAATGGGACCTCGACATGCCCTCTGCGCCGGTGTCCGAGGTGATCGAAGCGGTCGCGCGGAAGCGGATCATCGACCCGCTGGTCGACTACCTCGGCGCTCTCCGGCACGACGGGACGGCGCGCATCGACACGTGGCTCTCGGTCTACCTGGGCGTTGAGGACACGCCGTACGCGCGCGCGGTTGGAGCGCGATGGCTGATTTCCGCGGTCGCACGCGCCTACAAGCCGGGCTGCAAGGTCGACTGCGTGCTCATCCTCGAAGGCCGGCAAGGGATCGGCAAATCGAGCGCTCTCCGTGCGCTCTGCGCGGACCCAACCTGGTTCTTCGACGACGAGCTCCCGTTCGGCGACAAGGACGCCGCGCAGACCATACGGGGCAAGTGGATCATCGAACTCGGCGAGCTGTCGTTCATGAACCGCCACGAGCTCGCGGTGATCAAGTCGTTCATCACGCGCCAGGTCGACACGTACCGTCCGAGCTTCGGGCGACGGGCGGTCGACATCCCACGGCACTGCGTGTTCGCTGGCTCCACGAACGAGGAGACGTACCTGCGGGACGAGGAGAACCGGCGCTTCTGGCCCGTACGGTGCAGCAAGATCGACCTGGCCGCGCTCGAACGCGACCGCGACCAGCTGTGGGCTGAGGCCACGTCCCGCTTTCTCCGCGGTGAGCCCTGGCACGTCGACTCTGCCGAGCTTGCTGCCCTCTGCCGAGCGGAACAGGAGCAGCGCGTCCAGACGGACCCCTGGGACGAGATGGTCAGCAACTGGCTCGGTCAGCTCCTCGTCAAGCGCTGCGAGGCGTCGCTCCGTGGCGACAACTGCCTGTGCGTTCGATGCAAAGGCGTAACCCCAGCCAAGGTGCTCACGGCAGCGATCGGCGTGGAGCCGAGCCGGCAGACCAAAGCCGACGAGAACCGCGTCACGGCGATTCTGAAGAGATTCAGCTGGCAGCGAGGAAAACTTGCTCGACGCGACGGGGTTCGCATCAGGCCGTTCTACCCACCAATACAGGAGAGCAGCGACGTCCAAAGATCCAATTGAATGCCGGGGACACCTGACAGCCACCAGCACATCGCGGAGGCGCTCAGCACACAACTTCCGCGCAAGAATGGGTGCCCCAATCAGCCCTATTACTTCAAATCCACATCCATAAATTGTCGTTCTGTCTGGGCTGGCGCTGCATTGAATTTATTGCGTTCCGGCTTGCCATCGTCGGCGGAGCCACGGTGCAAACCAGCGGGAAGCGAAGGCAACACTGACACGGAAGTAAACGGAGTTTCTCCACCAGTTGATGCACTCACCGGCGTCGGCGCTAATACCGGTGGAACGGACACAGGCGTCAGCGAAGGCAGCTCGGGCACACCTTGAGGCGGATCGAGACTCGCGCAGTCGGTGAACCTTGCAGACACGTACTTTTGTGCATCGACCAAAGATTCATCTGGTCTCGCGAACTGAAACTGGTTCCGAATCTTTGTCCCGACCAGGCGATGCTTCTCGGCAGAGCTCAGAGAGGCCAGCAAGCGCTCCTTGTCGGGAAGCGCCTTCGGAGTGACCGTCAGAACAGCCCCAAGTGCACCGACGATCGCTGCCGCCTTCCTTCGTCCGGCGCTATTTAGGAAGCCGGCAAGACCGCTCCCGACCGCAGAGATGACTGCGCCAGCGATCATGAAGACGTTCGACCACATGACGACGCTATCGACTCTCGACCGAAAGTAAGCGACGTTGTCGTTGCACGCCTTGACCTGCTCCTCGAGCCCGTCGTCCTTCGGTTCCGCGAAGACCTCTTGAACGGCAAAGATCGACGCCGCCATCACCCCTGCGGCGAGTGCTGCTCTTAGACGCGATGCCATAGAACGCTGCCCCCTTCCTACGTCCACGCGATCCAGTGCGTGGCCGCGGATGTGCTACCATCTCATATCATAGACCACACTGCGAGCAACGGCGGAAACCTGCTGCCGCTGCTGAATCCCCCCTGTTCTGTCTCCCGCCAGAGGCGGCCATCGGTGTGGAGCCGAGCCGGCAGACGAGAGCTGACGAGAACCGAGTTGATGCTATTGTGAAGAGATTCCGTTGGCAGCCAGGGAAACTTGCTCGGCGCGACGGGGTTCGCATCAGGCCGTTCTATCCGCCAGCATAGCGGAGCAGTAACGACTGATGCCCATGGGTTGGGCTATCGCACCATAGCTACACCACATTTTCGTCATCAGCCCCGCCTATTTTATTCTATCAGTCTAGAGGCATAGGTTTTGCAAAATTCATTGGCGTCTCTTTGGACTTTGCAGGCACTCCGGGCTTTGCAAAATTCATGGGCTTTGATTTGGTGTCAGCTGCGCTAGCAGAAGACGTAGGTGGGTTTGGAGGCATAGCCATAGCTCCACGAAATCCTGTTGACGAAACAGGCTCCTCTAACGCCTGCGTCGACGCCATTGACTGTCCTGACGATATTGGCTGCATCGAAGGCAGCTCCGGCACGCCTTGAGGCGGGTCAAGACTCGCGCAGTCGGTGAACCTGGCGGACACATACTTTTGTGCATCGACCAAAGATTCGTCTGGCCTCGCGAACTGAAACTGGTTCCGAATCTTTGTCCCGACCAGGCGATGCTTCTCGGCAGAGCTCAGAGAGGCCAGCAAGCGCTCCTTGTCGGGAAGCGCCTTCGGGGTAACCGTCAGAACGGCCCCCAGCGCTCCAGCGATTGCTGCTGCTTTCCTTCGTCCGGCGCTATTCAGGAAGCCGGCAAGACCGCTCCCAACCGCGGAAATGATGGCACCAGCGATCATAAAGACGTTCGACCACAAGACAACATCATCGATTCTGGATCGAAAATAGGCGACGTTATCGTTGCAGGCTTTGACCTGCTCCTCGAGTCCGTCATCCTTCGGATCGGCGAGGACATCCTGCGCTGTAAGAATCGACGCCGCCATCACCCCAGCGGCGAGTGCTGCTCTTAGACGTGACGCCATGGAACGCTGCCCCCTTCCTGCGTCCACGCGATCCTGTGCGTGGCCGCGGATGTGCCACCATCTCATATCATAGACCACACTGCGAGCAACGGCGGAAAACTGCTGCCGCCCCTGCTGCCGCCCCTGGCTCGCTCCCCGCCCGAGCAGCCCCGTCCTGGCGCGAGCTGGCCCTGTCCTGCGCCTCGAGGACGGTCGCAGCCATCACCCTAGCCAGCCGACGGTCGAGCTCCAGGGAGACGCCCTCTCTTAGTTCACGCAAGACGCATACCGCTAATGTCACAGCGTCACTCTCGTCTGCTTTTTGTGCGGTCTTCCGGACCGTTACAGCGCCGCTGCATGCATGTAATTATTTCACTAAGGACGGATTGCATCCATCCAGCGGGAGAGAAGATCACCCGCGTACGTCTCTATAGAGAGAGGGCAGTGACGTAGTGACGCCCATTCAAGAGACACGGCGAAGAACGGGGTCGGAGGCCGTCACAGGGGGCGTCACCGACCGTCACAGCCTGTTATACTACATGTGACACTAGCGGCATGGGGCTTGCGTTACGGGTTGGCAGGAGGCCGGTAGAGCAAGGGTCCGACGCAACGGAGAACATTGACGCGATACCGGGCGGCGTGTTTAGGGGGCATTCGCAGGATCTTGACGCCAGAAGACGGCCGTGTATCGCGCGAACAGTGCGGGAAATGTTGAGGTCCCGAAGGCTGGCTCTTACGACTGGGTGCTCCCCACGTCCCGAAAGGCTATTACACCTGTTATAACGAGGCGTGCTTTTCTTGGGGTGTGGCCGATTCCTCGCAGCACAGCGGCGCGTGCGTCGTCTGCAAGCACAAGAAGCTTGCGGCGGTGGATGCTGCTCTCGAGGCTGGCGAGGACGTCATCAAGATCGCGCAGCGGTTCGGCATCACGAAGGTGGCGCTGCGTCGACACGATGCCCATCGCATCAAGGAGGCACCGTCATGCTCGGATAGCCCTGCTCTGGCGGGAGCTCCGTCTTCAGGCCAGGAGAAGGCCTCCAACGTAGTCTTCCTTCCCCGCCCGAAGACGCCCCCGAGCACCTGCCCGATCTGCGTTCACGCCAAGCGGGCCGCCATCGAGGCCTCCGTCGCCGCAGGCGACACCTGGAAGACCATCGGGCGCCATCACCTCGTCGACGCCGCTGCCGTGCGGCTCCACGCCGAGGGCTGCCTCAAGGGGGCGCTCCGGCGCACGGGGGGCAGCGAGGACGACCTCAAGGCCGTGGCGAACGCGCGGGCCCGTTGCCTGTCGCTCGTCGAGAAGGTCGAGCTCCTGGTCCGGGAGGCCGTCGAGGACGAGGAGGCGAGCTGGCGCGACCGGGCATCGCTCATCGTCGCCGCGAAGGGCGCCCTCGAGCTCCTCGGGCGGTTCACCGGCGAGATCAACTCGAACACCGAGGTAACGATCGTCGACTCGCCCAAGTGGAAGCGGATCGAGGCCACCATCTCGAAGGCGCTGGCCCCCTTCCCTGAAGCCGCGGCTGCCGTGGCGAGGGCGCTGGCCGACTTGGAGGCCGCGTGACCGCGCCGATCGCCGATCGCGTGGCGAAGCGCGGGCGCCGTCCTCGGGTGACCTTGGCCGGCGCGCTCTCCGCCGCCATCCTGGCCGCCTCGGCGGCCGAGGGCCGCATCCACTGGCCGTCCGATCGCTACCGCGAGAACCCCGTCGCGTTCTTCCGGGAGGTGCTCGGCATCGAGCCCTGGAGCCGGCAGATCGAGGTCATCGAGGCGGTGCGCGACCACAAGCGGGTCTCGGTCCGGTCGGGGCACAAGGTCAGCAAGTCCAACACCGACGCGGGTATCGCGCTCTGGTTCTACGCCTCCTTCGACGACGCACGCGTCGTGATGTCCTCGGTCACGGACCGGCAGGTCAACCAGATCCTCTGGTACGAGCTGCGCCGGATGTACGCGCGGGCGAAGCACCCGCTCGACGGCGAGATCCACGAGCTCGCGCGCTCGGGGCTCAAGTCCAAGGACTTCCGCGAGATCACCGGCTTCACCGCCAAGGAGGCCGAGGCCGTCGCCGGGGTGAGCGGCAAGAACCTGCTCTACATCCTCGATGAGGCGAGCGGCATCCCCGAGGTCATCTTCGAAGCCATTGAGGGGAACAGGGCCGGGGGAGCGCGCGTGCTCCTCACCGGCAACCCGACGCGCTGCGAGGGCGAGTTCTTCCGGTCGCACACGGACAAGAAGGAGTTCTACAAGACCGTCCACATCTCCAGCGAGGAGACCCCCAACGTCATCGAGGGGCGGGAGGTCATCCCGGGGCTCGCGACCCGGGAGTGGATCGAGGAGAAGCGCCTGGAGTGGGGCGAGGACTCGGCCATCTACCAGGTGCGCGTCCGCGGCAACTTCGCCCGCCAGGACGCCTGCACGGTCATCCCGCTCTACATGGTCGATGAGGCCGAGGAGCGCTGGTACGACGTGCCGGCCGAGGGGCGCCTCCACGTCGGGGTGGATGTGGCGCGCTTCGGCGACGACGACGCCGTGGCGATCCCGCGCCGGGGCTTCAAGGCGATCGAGGTCGCGGCGTGGAACGGGCTCAGCGAGGAGAAGCTCGCGTTCGAGGTGATGCAGGTCGTGCGGCGGCACCGGCATCCGCGCGAGCCGAAGGCGGCCGTCAAGGTCGACGCCTGCGGCGGCATCGGCATCCGCGTCGTCCACTTCCTCATGACCTACTCCGAGGAGATCGAAGTCATCCCGGTCAACGTCGCGGAGAAGGCGCGGCTCCCGACCGAGTTCCCGCTGCTCCGTGACCAGCTCTGGTTCGCGCTGCGGGACTGGCTCAAGGCGGGCGGCGCGATCCCTGAGGACAGCAAGCTCGCCGCGGAGCTCACCGCGCCGAAGTTCGAGTTCGACATGCTCCAGCGCCGGAAGGTCGAGTCGAAGGACCACCTCCGCAGGCGGCTGAAGCGCTCGCCCGATCGCGCGGATGCGCTCGCGCTCTGCGTCTGGGAGCCAGCGATCTTCCAGCCGGATCACCCCGACGACGACGCCGGTGGCGACGAGGCCGACGGGGAGGCCGCGCGGCTCGACCCGTACGGCGGCGCGCTCGACCCGTACGCGGGAGGCCTCGGCGTATGAGGGGCCGCATTCGTCGCGCCATGGCGGCTGCGGTCGCCGAGCTCGTCGCGCCCTCCGTCGCTCCGCCGGCCTCGTCGCCGATCGCCGCCGCACGCCCTGCGGCGCGGAGCATTGAGGCGCACCGTCGCCGTCGCCGGGGGAAGCGGATCGCGCCGCTCCCGGTCAACGTCACGCGCTGGTACCAGCGGGACGTCGAGGACGCGCAGCACCAGGCCAGCCAGGGGGATCTCGCGCGGGCCGGCCAGCTCTACCGAGCACTCCGCCGCGACGGCGTGGTCCAGGGGCTCCTCGGGACGCGCACGGGCGGCCTGGTCCGGCTCCCGAAGCGGTTCGCAGGCGATCCCGAGGCCGTGGCCTTCTTCGAGGGCGCGGAGGGGCGCGAGGGTACCTTCAACGCCATCTTCCCCGCCTCCGAGCTGGCGATGCTCGACGCCGACGGCGTGGTGCTCGGGGTCGGGGTTGGCGAGTTCGTGGAGATCGAGGGATCCGCCTACCCGGTCTTCTGCCGGCTCGACCCGGAGTACCTCATCTACCGGGCCCACGAAGACCGCTGGTACTACCGCTCGCTCGAAGGCCTACTCCCGATCACGCCGGGCGATGGCCGGTGGGTCCTCTACACGCCCGGCGGTCGCCAGGAGCCGTGGAACAACGGGCTGCTCTGGGCGCTGGCGCGTGCGTACATCTCGAAGGAGCACGCGTTCTTCCTGCGGGAGAACTGGAATTCCAAGCTCGCGAATCCGGCAAGAGTCGCCGTGGCGCCGCAGGGCGCGTCGCAGGAGCAGAAGGAGAGCTGGTTCCAGAAGGTGATGGCGTGGGGCGTCAACACCGTCTTCGGCCTGACGCCGGGGTACGACGCCAAGCTCCTCGAGAGCAATGGTCGCGGCTACGAGAGCTTCCGGCAGACCATCGAGGACAGCAACCAGGAGTTCATGATCTCGATCGCCGGGCAGATCGTGACCGTGACCGGCGGTGCGGGGTTCGCCAATGCCAACATCCACGCGACGATTCGCGCGGATCTCATCCAGGGTGACGCCGAGGCGCTCGCCGCGACGCTGAACACGCAGGCGCTCCCGGTCGTGCTGCCCGAGGGGCGCTTCCCCCTCGGCGTGCGGGCGACGGTCGCCTGGGACACGCGACCCCCCGCGAATCTCAAGTCCGAGGCCGAAAGCCTCAGCGCCGCAGCCAAGGCCATGGACGACTGCGCCGCTGCACTCCAGCGGCAAGGCCTCCAGGTGGACGCGCGTTCGCTCGCCGCACGCTTCGCCATTCCGGTCGCTGGCGACATGGACGGCGACGCCAAGCCCGACACCAGGACGCCGCAGCTCTCGCGCGCTCCTGCGCGATCGCTCCCGGCTGCCTCCACCGAGGCACAGGAGGCACTGCCTTATGCAGCCTGACGTTGCGCAGCTCGTCGCCTACTGGACCAAGCGCCTGCGGATGCGGGACTGGAATATCCACCTCAAGGTCGTCGACGATCTCAGAACGCCCGACGGCTTTGAGGCCTACGGGCTGTGTGAGCCCTTCCCCGACGACCAGCGCGCGCGAATCTACATCCGCACGCCGCGCACACCCGAGGATCACGCGCGTGTGGCGGAGACCGTGGTCCACGAGCTGCTCCACGCGAAGATCTCGCCGTTCGTCGCCGGGAACCGAGAGCCGGCGTCGATCATAGCTGAAGAGCAATTTGTGTGGTCCCTGTCTCCGCTTCTCGCGGAGCTCGGCGGGACCGCCGATGGCGAAGTGTTGGTTCGGGCGATGGCCCGAGTCATGAGGCGCCCGCTCCGTGCGGGCGGGAGGTCACAGAGAATGGATCCGAACGATCTCGCGACCCTCGCAACCGAGGGAGGCGCGCTCAGTGCCCGAGAGGACGTCCCCGAGGACGTGAAGGGCTGGATCACCAAGGCGATCGCGGCGATGGCCGGCGGTTCCGCGACGCCGGAGAGCGAGGCGCCGCCGGCCATGCAGGACGAGGACAAGCCCATGCCCACCATGCAGGACGACGAAGACAAGCCGCCGGTGTACCAGCGCGGCGCCACCAAGGCTGCGCGCGCGCCGCAGCCGACACAGCCGGCGCAGGCCGACGATCTCGGCACGGTCATCCAGCAGGCCGTGCGCGCTGCCGTGGCGCCGCTCGCGGGAGACCTCGACTCGGTGAAGCGCGACCAGCTCCTGGAGCGCGCGGGCGGTGTGCTGACCGAGGACCAGCTCCGGTGGGCACGCGGCCAGCCCTTCGCCGTGGTGAAGGGCCTGCTCGAGGCCACCGCGAGCGGGCAGCAGCAGCCGGCACAGCAGCAGCGGGCCGCACGGGCGTCCGCGCCGACGCGCGGCGGGCACGGCGGCGGTCTCGCGCCGGGCGCTCGCGATCCGGAGGTCGACCGGAAGATGGGCATCAACCGGGGCCCCGTGGGGCCGGAACGCACGCCGGACGGCGGGATGCGGATCAACCCCACCACGCCGACCCAGCTTCGCGCCGCGCTCCGCGCCGGCTTCGACCAGCTCAACGGGAGGGGCTGAATCATGGCCTCCGTGCGCAAGTTCCGCCCCCAGACGGCGGGCCAAGTCGAGCGCGTCAGCCGCACGAGCGTCCAGCTCGCGGCGGACGTCACCGTCCGCAAGGGCCGGCCGGCGGTCATCGACGGCGGCTACTACCGCGAGCCGGCCGCCGGGATCGAGACGCTCTCGACGCTGCGCGGCCGGTGGACGCAGGACGTGAGCAACGCCGGGGGAGCCGCGGGCGCCAAGGTCGCCGAGGTCGACTTCTATCACGAGTTCCAAGTCGTCTGGCTCAACAACGACACCGAGGGATCCCCGGCGCATAAGGCGGATCGAGGCGGGCAGTGCTTCTGGGCTGGCCCGCTCACCGTCACCAGCGCGGCCGATGGCAACAGCGCTGCAGGCGAAATCTTCGATCTCACCGACGACGGCCGGTTCGTCGCGGTGAAGCTGGAGAGGTGACATGTCGGTCGCGATCACTCCGAGCTTCATCCTCCAGTTCGAGGACAACCTCCAGTACCTCTTCGAGGATACCTGGGCCGCGGTGCTGCAAGAGCTCATCTGGGACCGCTTTATGCGGCAGATGCCGAGCAGCGGCCGCACGGAATACTACTCGTGGATGCTGAACGCGGCCGGCATCCAGCCGCTCGGCAACGGCGGCCGGTTCCCCCTCGAGGACCTCTTCGAGGTGAGCCACAAGATCGAGAACGAGGAGTTCGGCACCGCGCTTGAGCTCGAACGCAACTCGATCGAGGACGTCGACGGCAAGGGCATCCAACGCGGCGCGCAGTGGGCGCAGCAGATCGCCGGGGAGGAAGCCTACTTCCCGCAGGACGGCCTGTTCCGGCTCATTGAGGAAGGCGAGGACCACCCGGCCTACGACGGCGTGGGCTTCTTCCACGTCGAGCACCCCGTCAACCCGGTGCTCGGTCCCGCCGCGGGCGCGTATGCGAACCTGCTCACGAACGCTCCGCTCACGCCGAGCAACTTCGCGCGGGCGATCGCCTACATCAAGACGATCAAGGGGCCGAACAACAAGCCACGGAAGCTCATCCCGCGAACGCTCGTCGTGAGCCCCTACCAGGAGCTGACGTCGAAGGAAATCCTCACCGCCCAGACTCTCGGCCGCGATGGTCCCACGCAGTTCGGCGCGCAGGACAACGTGCTGCGCACGTACGGCTTCAACCCGCCCGTGGCCGCCCACGAGCTCACCGTCGATGGCCACTGGTACATCGGTTGCGAGGTCATCGGCTACGCGCTCCCGGCGTTCATCTACCAGGTACGCCGGCCCTTCAAGCTCAACAGCTTCTCGCACCTCGACCAAGCCGAGCTCGACGTGATGAAGAAGTTCCGCTGGACCTTCGATGGCCGCAACCAGGTCGAGTACGGCCACCCCTTCTTGTTCTTCAAGTTCAAGCCGACCGGGCCTGGCCTGTCGCTGGATGACTTCGAGACGATTGTGACCTGATCGCCTCCTTCCCAGTGGATTGCTGTACCCCACCCCGACCGGCTCAGCCGGCGGGGATTTGGGGTCTGAGGGATCCGATGAGCTGCTACGTCACCATCGCTGACGTCCGGGATCTCGGCACGCTGCCGGAGGAGGACATCACCCAGCTCGAAGTCCAGTACCCCGGGATCACCCTGCGCATCGCCACGAAGATCTCGGGGCAGTTCGACGCTCGGCTCATCAAGAGGTACGCAGCGCCGTTCCAGGAGCCATACCCCGATTCGCTCGTCGACAACGTGGCGCGCGTCGTCGCCTACCGGCTCACGCTGAAGCGTGGGTTCAACCCGTCGTCCGAGCAAGACCAGCTCATCAAGGAGGAGAAGGACGAGGCGCTCGCGTGGCTGAAGGAGGCCGCGGATAGCGAGAAGGGTCTCGTCGAGCTGCCCCGCCGGCAGACGACGCCGGGCGGCGGGAGCGCGATCGACAAGGGGGGTCCGCTCGGCTACTCGGAGAGCAACCCGTACCTCGCGTTCGACCTCCAGGCCAGGGAGCCGCGGTATGGCCAATAGAGGCGACTTCGCTGCCCTGGAGCGGATGATCGCGAGCTGCCGTGAGCTGGCCCGGCTGCCCGAGCTCGCCGCGCCGATCGCCGCACGGAACGTCGAGGCGGAGCTGCGCGCGTCGGCCTCGGCGGGGCGGGCGCCGGATGGCTCGGCGTGGGCGCCGCGGAAGAGCGACGGAGGGAAGGCGCTCGCGAACGCTGCGGGGGCCATCTCGGCGAAGGCGATCGGCACCGTCCTGCTCATCCTCCTCCGTGGGCATCACGTGTTCCATCACTTTGGCGCGGGCAGTGTATCGAAACGCCGAATAATCCCGCAGGGCTCGATTCCGCCGAAGCTCGGCAATGCCATCAGGCTCGGCTTCGTTCCGCCATTCCGCGACATCGTGAAGGGGAGGAAGTCGTGAGCCTCACGGCGCTGTACCGCCACGTGCGGGACCACCTCCAGGCTGCCGGCGTCACGGCGAGCGTCGTGTTCGGCAACCGCGAGCCCGCGAAGCAGATCAACCAGGGGGCCGGCAGGGCGAATCGCGTGGTCATCGCGCCGGGCGACGACGGCGGGGCACTCGGCGGCTACGACGCACCGGCGAAGCCGGGCAGGAACCCGCGTCCGCTCTGGGACTGGCTGCTCGTCGCGCGCGTGTACGTGTGGACCTACGACGCGAGCGCGCCGCAGGACGAGGCGGTGCAGTGGGATGCCGTCGTCGAGCTGCACGAGCGGGTCGTCGAGGCGATCCACAGCTTCACGGCGGGGTTCTACAAGCTCAGCGCGCCGCGGCGCCTCGGTCCGATCGAGAAGCGGTTCGGTGAGGAGCTCGTGTTCCTCCTCGAGTACGCGCAGCCCGTCTGTGCGCTCCCCCGCCCGAGGCGAGAGCCCATTGCGGCGCAGGGGCAGACCCTCTTGGTGACGCCAGCCGGCGAAGAACAGGGGTGTTGAATGTCGACTCCCAGCATTGAGATCGAGGTCCTCGACAACCAACTCGGCATCCGAGCGCCGGCCGATGCCGTGCTCGCGATCGTGGCCACTGCGGCGGGCGGCCCCCTGTACACGCCGACGCCGACCACGCGAACCAAGGATCTGATCGACACGTTCATCGGGGGGCCGCTCGTCGAGGCGGGCGCCTACGCGATCGAGCGCTTCGGGCTCACCGTGCTCCCCGTCCGCACCGACGCGAGCGTGGCCGGCGGGTTCGGGCCCCTCGTGCAGGACCTCGGCGGGACCAGCGTCGCCACCATCGACAACACGACCGAGCCGACGGACGAGCTCGAGGTGCTCATCAGGTTCCTCGCCGGCGGGACGGTTGGCACCGACGGGATCACCTACCAGTACTCGCTCGACGGGTGGCGCACCTCCTCGACGCCGCGGGCGCTCGGCACGGCGACCAGCATCGCCCTGCCCGAAGCGGGCAACATGCGGGTCAACCTCGGCGCCGGCACGGTCGGCGCTCGCGGCCAGCTCTCCTTCCCGACCACCGCCCCCTGCTGGAACGCGGCGGAGCTCGCCGAGGGGATCGCGGCGCTGCGCCACACGCGGGCCCGCTGGACGGCGCTGGAGGTCTACGGGGACCTCGACTCCGTTGCGCTCTCGGCGCTCGATGCGGGCCTCGAGGCCATGCACGCGGCCGGGCGCAACCGGCGCGCCATCGGACACGCCCGGAAGCCGAGCGCGGGGGAGAACCCTGCAGCGTACCTCGCCGCCCTCTCCGCGGCCTTCGGTGAGTCGTCCTCGCGGCGCGTCGCCGTGTGCGCCGGCTACGCGAAGATCGACTCGTCGGTCTCGCGGCGCCGCTATCGCCGGCCGCCGTCGCTCGCCGTCGCTCCCTTGGCCGCCTCGGTCTCCGAGGAGATCGACCTCGCCGAGCTCGCGTACGGCCCCCTCCCTGGCGTGTTCATCCGGGATGCGAACGGCAACCCCGACGAGCACGACGAGACCGTCTTCCCGGGCCTCGACGATGCACGGTTCCTCACGCTGCGCTCCTGGGAGAACCGGGCCGGCGTCTGGGTGAACAACCCCCGGCTCTTCTCGCCCGTGGGGTCTGACTTCCTCTACCTCCAGTACGGGCGCGTCATCGACCTCGCCTGCGACATCGCGCGTACCGAGCTCGAGCCCATTCTCAGCCGTGGCGTCGAGGTCATGCGGGATGGCAGCGGCCGGATTGATCCGGAGGTCGCCACCTCGATCGAAGGGCAGCTCAACGCGCGGCTCGGCAACGCCATCGTGGCCAAGCGCAAAGGGACCTCGGTCACGTTCACCTTGTCGCGCACCGATGACGTGCTCCGCACCGGCTTTATCGGCTGGCAGGTTCGGGTGCTCCCCCTCGCGTACATCAAGAAGATGCGGGGGACCGTGGCTCTCGTCGCGTCGGCGAGCGCGACGGCAAACGTCAGGGGATGAAACATGGCCATCGGCAAAGACGTCTTCAGGCGCAATGGCTACGAGGTCGGCTGGTTCTCCGCCCTCGTCAAGGTCGACAACGACGAGTTCTATGGCTTCACCGGGGTCGACTACGAGGAGAAGCTCGAACGCGCGTTCGCGTGGGGCATGGATCGAGCCGGCGTCCCGCGCGGCGTGACGCGGGGCAAGTACAGCGTCGAGGGCAGCAGCATCAAGGCCTACAAGGCCAGCGCGCTGGCGCTCATCGAGGCGCTCGCTCGCAAGAGCCCCGATGGCAAGAGCTACGGTTCGGTGCCGTTCCACTTCACGTTGCAATACGAGGAAGAGGACATCTCCATCACCGAGGAGCTCTTCGACTGCCGCATCGGGGGCCGCAAGGCGAGCCTCTCGAACGGCGCTGATCCGCTCGTCGACGAGATCCCGATCACCGTTATGTACGCGAAGCTTTCGACGCCCAACATCCAGGGCATGACGCTGTTCGACAACCGGCAAGGGAGGTACTGAGCATGAGCGCGTGGGAAGGATCTGAGACGCAGGCACGTTCGGCGGCGGACGAGCAGCCCGCGGAGCCTCCTGCCAAGGACCCCGCGATCGTCGCGCTGGAGAAGGAGCTCGAATCGGAGCGGGAAGCCCTCACCGCCGCGGAAGCGAAGCGCGAGCGAGAACGGCAGGCTGCCGTGCTCAAGGAGCAGATCGAGGAGACCCGGCGCCGTCGCAAGGAGGAGGAAGCGCTCTCCGAGGCCGAAGCGAAGTACGGGCCCCTCGGCAAGAAGATCGAGGCCCTCCAGACAATCGAGGGGCTCGTCATCGTGAAGGCGCCCGACGGCATCAAGGCGCGCAAGTGGATGGACCAGCACGGGGAGAACCCCAAGGTGCAGGCCTGCCGTGAGCTCGCCCGTCCCTGCGTCGTCTATCCGCCGCTCGAACGGTACGACGAGATCATCGCGGACCGGCCTGTCGTGGTCATCTCGACCGCGAACGCCGTGCTGAAGCTCGCCGGCCTCGGTGGGAAGGAGCTCGGGGGAAAATAGCGTCCCTCGCGGACCGGGCGAGGGGTGATGACGGGCTGTCGGCAGAGCTCCTGAGATCGCTGTTCCAGGAGCGCAGCAGGAACGAGGCGGAGTTCGTACGCGGCGCGGCAGGTGCGGTCGTGCTGCTTCGGGAGCTCCGCCGCATCGAGGCAGAGCTGAAGGCGACGCGCGAGACGATCGCACGGAGCTTGGGCGGGTGAGACATGGCGGCTGCGGATCAAGAAGCCAGGTTTGCGGTCGATCTGAGTGTCACGGGCGCCGACAAGGCGCAGGACCTCGGGCAGGCGCTCGCCAGCCTGCGCGACAAGATCAAGGCCGACCAGGCCGCGATCAACGAGCTCCAGTCCGCCATGCGGCGCCTTCAGGGGGGCAGCGCCGTCAACGTGGCCGTGATGAAGCAGCTCCGCGACCAGCTCGCCGCGAAGCGCGCCTCCCTCGCCGCCGCTCAGGAGTCCTACGTCAAGCTCGGGGGCACATTCGGCGACCTCCGCAACGCCGCCCGTGCGACGGGTGCGGGGCTCGACGATCTGCTCGGCGTCGCGCAGGGGGCCGGAGGCCCAGTCGGCGGCCTCGCGGGCCGGGTGTCACAGCTCCGAGGCCTCCTGGGCAAAGCGGGTGCTGCCGGCGCTGCCGTGGTCCTCGCCGCCGCCCTGCTCGCGATCGTCGCAGGCTCCGTCGTCGCCACGGCCGCCCTCGCTGCCTTCGCGCTCCAGGCGGCCAGCGCCGCCCGGGAGGCGCAGCTCCTGTTCGACGCCGTGAGCGCGGGCGCGGGGGCAGACCAGCGGCTCGGCGTGCAGGTGGAGCTCCTCGCCGGTCGCGTCGCGCTCGCACGCTCGCAGCTCAACGAGATGGCCCTGGCACTCGGGCGCACAAGGCTCCAGGGGCGCTCGCTCGAGGCTGCCTTCTCCGCGGTCGCGACCGCAACGGCGGTCATGGGCCAGGCGGCCGGCGGAGTGCTCCAGGGCATCGCCACCGAGGCCGCACGAACGCGCGTCTTCGTCCTCAACGCCTTCTCGCTGGACGGGACGGGGCTGAAGGTTGCCGACGTCGGG
This sequence comes from Sorangium sp. So ce406, assembly GCF_051474675.1. Lineage (NCBI taxonomy): Bacteria > Pseudomonadati > Myxococcota > Polyangiales > Polyangiaceae > Sorangium > Sorangium sp. So ce406. Next base: position 8,985,815 of record NZ_CP150340.1, read on the forward strand.
AAGGCGCTCGCGAAGCGCATGGGCGTCAGCTTCCAGACGGCCATGGCCGCCATCCACAACGGCCGCGTGCGCGTCGAAGAAGGCCTCAAGGCGCTCGACGACGCCGTGCAGGCCAAGTTCGGCAAGATCGCCAAGGCGCAGCTCCTCGGCTTCGGAGCGCAACTCCAGCGCACGAAGGAGAACATCGGCGCGCTGTTCAAGGACGTGAAGATCGAGCCCGCCCTCAGGGGGCTCCGCGGCGTGCTGCGTCTGTTCGACCAGAGCACGGTGACCGGGCAGCAGCTCAAGTTCATCGTCGAGACGCTACTCAATCCGCTCTTCGAGGCCGTCGCGCGCGTGTCGCCCTACGTGCAGGGCTTCTTCAAGGGGATGGTCATCGCGGTTCTGGTCGTCACGCTCCTGTTCGTGCGCGCCAAGCGCGCGCTCGAAGGAGCCTTCGGCAGCGAGTCGAAGTCCAAGATTGATGGCGTGAAGGTCGGCGTGTACGCCGGAATCGCCGCGGTCGCGCTCCTGATCGGCTCGATCGCGGCCCTCGCCGTGATGGTCGCCGTCCTGGCGACGCCGCTGGTGGCCCCGTTCATCGCCCTCGGCGCGGCCGTCCTCATGATGTCCCTGCCCTTCGTCGTGGCCGGCGCTGCGGTCTACGGGCTGTACCTCGCGGTCGTGGCGGCCTACCGCGCGATCGCCGCAGTGGACTTCGCCGAGGTCGGCGCGCGCCTCGTCGACGGCCTCGTGGCAGGCCTCCGCTCCGGCATCTCGCGCGTGGTCTCGGCTGTCAAGGAGCTCGGGGCGAGCGCCACGGCCGCGCTGTCGAGCATCTGGAAGGTCGCGTCCCCTTCGAAGGTCGGTTTCGAGAAAGGCGCCTTCTACGGCGAGGGCGTCGAGCTCGGCATCGAGAGCCGGACGGCTGGCGTCGACGTAGCCTCGCAGGGGCTCGCGGAGGCCGCGACCGGCGCGAAGGGCTCAGGCACAGGGCGCGGAGCGTCCAAGGCGCAGCGGGGCGGCGGCAACACCTATCACATCGTGATCAATGGCGTGAAAGACGCCGACGAGCTCACCGGTCGCACGTTCCTCGCGCGCCTCGTGGCGGAGCTCGAAGGCGCGGCGGTCACCGGAGGCATCCCACTCGAGCCGGAGCCGGCATGATCAACCCGCTCCGAGAGCCCGACCCGTGGAACGTCGTCGTCCTGGCCTCGAGGCGCACGCCTGGCCTCGCCGAGGTGGTCGGCGCCGGCTCGCCGCGGGACTGGGACGAGCGGAAGGGATACGGCATCTCGGGCGCGTTCCTGGTCTACACCGGCGATGGGCTCGCGAAGTTCTCGGTGCGGGTCTACCTCTGGGAGGACGCGCACTTCGACGAGTGGGAGAGCTTCAAGCTCATCGTCGACAAGCCGCCGCGCGGCGTCCGGCCGAAGGCGCTCGATATCTACCACCCCGCGCTCGACGACCTGAATATCCGCTCGGTCGTCGTCGAGGATCGCTCGCAGCTCCAGCCGCACGACGAAACCGGGATGTGGGTTTCGGAGATCAAGTTCAAGCAGTTCCGAGCCCCTGTACCCATGTTGTCGAAGCCCGAGGGCAGCACGGCGAAGCTCAACGAGCCCACGGCCGAGGACAACTACGACCGCGTGCAGCAGGCGCTCATGAAGCAGATCCAGAACCCGACCGACGACTTCTCCATCATCGACGCTTTGGGGGGTCTGTGACATTCTTCGCCTCCATCAACGGTCACCGGGTGCTCACGGCGAGCGTTCACGTGCCCTTCGCCGGTCTCTGGTACGCCGACGTCGAGCTCGACGAGGCACACGAGCTCAGCGGCGCAGCCGTCGTGAAGCTCGGGCCCCTGGAGCTCCGCGGTACCGTGCTCCCCCCGTTCTCGGGGACCTTCCAGCTCGGCACGCGGGCACGCGTCGTCGCAGGCGCGGGCGGCTGGTCGCGCCGCTGCAAGGCACGGCACTTCCACAACGACGCCGGGGTGACGCTCCGGAGCGTGCTGACCGCCACGGCGGCGGACGTGGGCGAGAACTTCGACGTTGCGGGCATCGACGGGCGGCTCGCGGTCGACTTCGTACGCGAGGCCGCGCCGGCCTCCCGCGTGCTCCGGCAGCTCCTCGGCACGACGCCGTGGTGGGTCGGCTACGACGGCACGACCCAGGCCGGGCAGCGCGCCCAGGTGGAGACGAGCGACAAGGCCTACGAGCTGCTCAGCTTCGACCCGCGGGCAAAGGTGGCGGAACTCGCCGTCGACGATCCGGGAGCCGTGGAAGTCGGCTCCGTGCTGCGGGCACGGCTCGACCGTCCTCTCGTGGTTCAGCAGCTCGACGTGGAGATGAGCAAGGGGGCGCTGCGCGTCAGCGCGTGGGGAAAGGAACTCGCGGCGTGACTCTACTGAAGCTCGATGCAGATCGGGCGGGTCAGCTCGGAGAGCGCCCGAAGCCGGCACTGGATCGTGTGCAGCGTGCCTGCCGCGAAGCGGTCCTCGCGCGCGTTCAGGACCTCATAGAGAAGCTCAAGATCGCCGACGGCAGCCTCGATGGCATCTCCCACGGCGAGCCTGTCGGCGCCGCATCCGAGCGCGAGCGAAATAATGCTCGCCATCTTGGACTCGGTGAGGCGGACCTGCGCGCTTACGCCGGTGCCGGTCGTCTCGTTCCTCGATCTGACTTTCCTGTCCATAGAACAAACCTCTCTGCAAGAGGTGCAAGGAGGGAAGCGCGACGCGTCGGCACCCACGCCGCGCTCCCCTCGCCTGCAACACCACGAAATCACGGGCGAAATACCGGTGTCAATCTGTCAACAAATGCAGCCTGTGCGTCGAACCACGAGCGGCGGACCGACGCATCGAATCCTCCTGCATATGTAATTCGGGCGCGGGCGACGTTCTTCTCAGGCAATCGGGCAGCATCGTCAGCTCGACCCTCATTTTGGTCGTACGTTGTAGGCAACTGCCTACACAAGCGGCCGACCAGCGAGCCCCCGTCAGTGGGAGGTGCGCCATGAGCGACGACCGGCTCTTACGCGTGCTGCGGTCGATCGTTCGGGAAATGCTCCCTCGGTACGATTTCCTGGGGAAGTACCGCTACCGCGTGCTCGCCATGGCCGGCGACCGGGTGGACCTCCAGGCAGTGCGCAAGGGCGCCGGGCTGCCGGACATCCTTCCCGTGCCCAGCGCGGCTGGCATGGCCGGCCTGTCGGCGGAGCTGACCCCCGGCGCGGTCGTGCTCGTCGAGTTCATCGAGGGCGACCCGCAGCACCCGCTCGTCACGGGCTTCTCGCGAGACGGCGGCAGCACCTTCCTGCCCGTCTCCCTGGCGCTCGATGCGACCGGCACCGTGCGGATTGGCGAGCAGGCGGGAGCCGTCGACCTCGGCGCGGCCACGGCGGTCGTGGTCCGCGATGGCGACCTCGTGAATATCGCCGGCGTCCAGCCCGGTTCAGGGGTCGTCGCGGTGCGCCTGAGCCTCGTCCCGCCCCCCGGGCAGTTGCCCTCGAAGGTGCGCGCATGAGCCTCTTCGAGGACGTCCTTGCCAGCGTGGCGGCGGATCCCGAGGCGACGGCCGCCGTGCCCGACCCGCACGGCTTCGGGGTCGACTTCGACTGCGCCGACGATCTCACGGAGCTCCTGGAGCTCGCGTCCGGGCCGAGGGCGCTCGCCCACGCCGTCTACCGCAGGCTCACCACGCCGCGCGGCGCGCTCCTCGATGCGCCGGACTACGGCTACGACCTCCGAGAGCTGCTCTCCCGGGGCATGACCTCGGCGGACCTCGCCGCCATCCCGGGGATCATCCGCTCCGAGCTCACGAAGGACGAGCGCATCTTCGACGTGACGACGCGCGTGTCCCGGCCTGCTTCCGGCACGCTGGAGCTGTCGATCCACTGCACCACAGCCGAGGGGCCGTTCACCCTGGTCCTGAACGTCACCGCCAAGACGGTCACTCTCTTGGAGGTTCGGTCGTGATCCTGCTGCTGCCCATCGACCAGTTGATGAAGCCGCTGACGCGGAAGCAGGTGAGGGAGTCGATCTACCGCCTGCTCGCCGCGATGAAGCTGCCGGTCACCTCGTGGCATGACGGCGGCGCGGCCAAGGCGATCATCTCGGTTGTCGCGGCCATCTTCGCCGGCTTCACGGAGGTCATCGCGCTCGCGATCCGCGCGAATTTCCTCGACACGGCCGAGGGCATCTGGCTGACGCTCCTCGCCTACTACGTCTATGGGGTGACGCGCATCGAGGCTACGTTCGCCTCGGGCGAGGTGCATCTCGTCAACGCGGGCGGCGGAATCTTCGAGTTCGAGCCGGGCGAGTTCATCTGCAAGCACGCCGTCACCGGCCGGCAGTACACGAACGTTTCGTTCTTCAGGCTCGAGGCCGGACAGACCCTCCCGGTCGCGATCCGGGCCCTCGAAGCAGGCTCCCGCAGCTCGGCACTGCCGGGCCAGATCACGGTGCTGGTGACGACCATGCGCGGCGTCACCTGCACGAACCCCGCGCCGGTCGTCGGGCGCGACGGGGAGACGGACCCCGAGCTCCGCGAGCGATGCCGTGACTCGCTCGGGGCCCTCAGCCCCAACGGGCCCGAAGCGGCCTACATCTACTGGGCGAAGAGCGCACGGCGGGCGGACGGCTCCCCCGTGAATGTCAACCGCGTGTGGGTGAGCAAGGGGAGCTCTGTCGGCCATGTGACGGTCTACGTCGCCAGCCCGAGCGGCGCGGTTCCTGGCACGATCGGCGACGACTCCACGGATCTCGGCGCGGTCGACAAGGCGATTCGCACGAAGGTGGTCCCTGTCGGAGTGACGTGCACCGTCGCGAGCGCCGTCCCGCACCCGCTCCCGGTTGCGGGCACAGCCTGGGTACAGGCTGCGGCGAACCTGAGCAATGTGCAGTGGAAGCTGATGTTCGATCAGCAAATCGACAGCTATCTGTCAGAGGTCCCGATCGGTGGCTACGTGCTCACATCGCCACCGGGACACATCTACCGCAACGCCATTATCGGCATTGTAGAAGGTGCCTCGAAATCCGTCATCAAGTTTGATCCCGTGCTCCCGGCGGACACGGAGCTTGCAGAGGGTGAGGTGCCCGTGGCGGCAGTGAACACGCTCGCCGTGCAGCAGGTGGGGTGATGGCCTCACGAACACGTGCCTTCTGGTCTAGCCCCGCCCCCCAGAACGACGTAGCAAAGCGCCCCAGTGCTGCAATACCCGGCACCATGGGATATGCACCCCGCAAAGGAGCCGTCGGGCTGCAGCCACCTGATATGGTAATCCCGAGCGGCCCCGTCGCAATCCACGAATATCCCCTCGGGCGTCTCGCACCGCACAGGGATGTACTGCACGCAGGTGCGCTCCTGGCAGAGGCCCGTGGAGCACGCGGTCCCCGTCGCGACCGGCTCGTGGATCGGGCCGGAGGCTGCGCACCGGTCCGCGGTGCACTCGTTGCCATCGTCGGGAACGTCTGCGGGTGCAGGCGTGGCGTGCTCGCCGCCGGCCCCGTCGCAGCGCAGCTCGCGGCAGTCGCCTGGGGTCTGCTCGGTAAGGGGTCCCGCCGGCGCGAGCTCCTGGCCGCAAACGCCGGCCTCGCAGGTGCGCCGAGCGCATGCGCTGTCCTCCCCTGGGCAGTCCGTGGGCTTGGTGCATTCCGGTTCGGCGCCTCCATTTTCACCGGAACCGCCATCGCCCATTCCTCCGAAGCCGGCCTCTCCTGCCCCTCCGTCGCCCGACGACGAGCTCGACGAGGTGACCGAGCTACCTCCCCCGCCTCCCTGCCCGTCGCAGCCCTCGCAGGGCCCGTACGCGGTCCCGCTGGGCAGGCAGGTCTGGATGCCGTTCGGCGCTCCTCCCGGGCAGTCGCAGGCGATCTGGCGACCGGACTCGCAGACCTTCGAGCCGTCCGTCGAGGAGCTCGACTCCGCGTAGCCGGGACGCGGGTCCCAGAACAGGTTCTCCGCGTCGGGACGAGCGCATCCACCAAGCACCACAGCAGCTACGACGCCCAGCACCGCCCCGCGCATGGCCCCGCAGCCTACGCGGCGACGATCGGGCGTCAATGCCGGCGGGAGGCTGTGCCGTGCCCAAGCTGAGCTTCCGCGAGACGCTCCGCCGGTTCGTGCCTCCGTGGCTGTCGGATCGGCCCGGCAGGACCGTCGGCTTCCGCTACCTGTACGCGCTCGCTTCCGTCCTCGATGCGGGCGCGGAGGTGCTCGCACAAGGCATTCAGGCGCGCTTCCCCGGCCTCGGCACGCCGACGGCGCTCCCGTACATCGGGCGGGATCGGCGCATCATCCGCGGCCCCGCAGAGAGCGACGCCGCCTACGGCGCGCGGCTCGTGAGGTGGCTCGACTACTGGCGCGCGGCGGGCAACGCGTACGTCCTCGCGCTGGCTTTGCAGGGCTTCCTGTACCCAGGGCATCCCAGGATCCGGATCGTGACCCGCTCGGGTGTCTGGTACACGCTCGAACCTTCCGGCGAGCTGGTCTGGTATCGAGCAGAGCCGAACAACTGGGACTGGGATTCGCTCACGCACCCGGAGCGAGCGGGCAACTGGTCGGAGTTCTGGGTCATCGCCTCCCCGCCGCACTACGCGTCCGACGGGGATTGGGGCGACGGCGCCTCGACATGGGGTCCAGGCGACGCGTTCGGCGTGGAGACCCCGACCAGCAACATCGCCGCCATCGAGGCGATCATTCAGCAGTGGAAGGGCGCGCACACGAGGTGCGTGATGCTCATCCTCGCCTACGACCCGTCGAGCTTCGACCCGGCATCGCCGCCGGGTGCTCCGGGGATGCCGGACGGGCGATGGGGCCACTGGTCCAAGGACGACGCCGCGGGCGGGCGCGTGAAGTCTCGGCGCGAGGACGCGCGATACGTGGAGGTCTGAGCATGGCTCAATACAGCGGGCAGGAGCGCTTCCCGGCGTCATTCGAGACGGTGAACGATGGGTCCGGGCGCGACGCGGCGAGCGTCAACGTCGGGCTCGAGGCGCTCGCCGACCGTACGCTCTTCCTACGCAACGTCGGATTCCGTCGGGTGGCGTTCTGGTATTACGACGATCAGGTCCGCTTCCGCGCATGGGCATTCAACAGCACCACCTACAGCCCCAACTTCACGTTCCCCGACGATTGGGTCGTGACGGTACCCAACACCCGCGTGGGCGACATCATCACGATCGATGCTTCTGGATTCTTCAACGCCGACTCGACGTTCGGCTTCTGGAAGGTCGGTGCCACGGATAACGTCACCGGAGGCGGGACGGAGGTGTTGACCCCTGGCCTGATGCGGCTTGGCGGTGGAGCCCAGATGTGGGCCACCTTCACGACGCTTCACACCGTCGCCGTCGCGGGAACTACCCGGATCCGGTTGCTGGGCCGCTACGAGGGCAGTCTCAACGCCGGGCTCGCAGCCGCCGCGAGCGGCGTGTTGCGTGCGGCCCTCTTTCGCACGAGCGGGAGTTCGGAGTGATCATGCTCAACTGGATCGACACCTTGTTCTTCGGCATCCGCCGCATCCTCGCCGCGGGCGTCGAGCTGCCGGAGCGCCCTGCGCTCAACTTCGTCGGCGCGGTGGTCACCGACAACCCGGCCGAGAACCGGACCGACGTGTTCATTCGCGGCGCCTGGCTGGTCAGCCCTGTGGTTACATCCACCTACACGGCGAGGCCGGGCGAGCTCGTACGGGTCAACGCGCACGGCGGGGTGATGATCCGGCTTCCACCGGCCGCCGGGAACGTCGGCGCCGAGATCGTGGTCAAGGAGGTCGCGGGCGAGGAGGAGGCGATCGCGATCGTCGCGAGCACGGGCGAACAGGTCGCGCGGGGCGGGTACCCCTTCATTACCTTCCGCCTGGTGAGCGACGGCGCCACGTGGCTAACACTCTAACCAGCCGCGAAATCAGTTATGCATAAAGCGTAACCCGCTCCGCTTCTGCGCAAGAAACTTCGCACAGGAGTCGGCCGCGCATTGCCGAGAATCGCGTGATTTTGCAAAGAAAGATCGTGACGACCGTCTGGCATGCGGCATGCTTATTCCCTAACTGTAGCGCCCATTCTGTATTTCCGGCTTGACGAACGTTCTCCGGCGTTGCTAATTAGCTCCGCAGAATGAGCTTTCGAGCATTTGCGTCTGGCGAGACAGACGCTTCGGCTTGTCGGCATACTGCGGGAGTGCAACTTGAGGCCGAGAGAAGAGACAGCAGAGCTCGCTGTCCTCTGCGGAGGGAGTGAGCCCAACGTCGCCAATGCGATCGAGTCCGTAAGGACCGATTTAGAGCCTTTATATGAGGCTCTGGCCGCCAACGGAGAGCAGTGGGCCGCGGACGCGTTGCATCACGCGCTATTTAGGCTCGGATGTATAGCTCGGCTTGCTAGATAGGAAGTCGACATGCTGGGTTCCCGCTCGCTCACCGCCGGAACCTTCCATCCCGACCGCGATATCTGTCGACCGTCGAGTCATACCGCTTGCTCAGGCGGTTTATGAGGCGAGCGCCGAGGTACGCGGTGGCGAGCCCCGCAAGCACCGTCCCCAGGCTAGCGCCGGTGTTCGGAGCCTGTGCCGGGTGGCTGGCGACCTTGATGATGGAGTTCGGATGCGTGGTGCTGCTGGGACGTGGCTCGGCCCGGCGCGGCGTCTTCTTGGCGGCACGGGCGGCGTTGCGTTTGACACGCTCCTGACGCAGCCGCTCATCAACGGCTGCCCGCCTCTCTGGGTCGCGGAGCTCATGGTAGGCGGCGTTGATCCCCGCCATCCGTTCGTTTGAGGCAGCGTCGCCCCCGTTCTTGTCGGGGTGGCACTCTTTGGCGAGGCGCCGGTACTGCTTCGTGATCTCGGCGCCTGTCGCAGTTTCGCGGACACCGAGGACTCTGTATGGGTTCTTACGCTTAGCCACCGACGCCTCCAGGATGAGAGCGTTCGCCACAGTAGGCATGGAGATACTGAACGCAAGCCCCCGGCTCAGCGATCAGGCGCCGGCGAATCTAGGCGCGCTGCCGCGCCATCGCGGGACATGAGACCTCCAGCCCCTGCCCCCGGCCGAGGCGCTGCTGGGTGACGCAGCCTGTGACCGGCCAGCGGCTTGAGCCGACGCAACCGGCGGCGCACCAGCGACGACATGCGGGACATGCCCGACCGCACGGTGCCAGCCTCGCACGTCCACAACATAATTCACGACCTGGCGCTCGGGCTCTCGCTCGAGCTCTGGATTGTCGACGGAGAGCTCAGCGGCGCGCTGTGGCTCTTCTGCGACCGATACCTGTGCGAGGCCTGCGTAGGCGAGGCATAGCCTCGGCCTCGCGAGTGGGGCCGTCCTCAGGGTGAGCCCTGGGTTCGCTGACCCTGAGGCCGGTAGGCGGCGCACGCCCGACGAGGGCTTCTCCGCCGCGTTGGTCGAGCACCGGTACCGGGTACCGAGCCGTGCGCAACGCCGCTACGAGAGGGCGCGCAGAGAGCAGCGGCCGCCAGTGGGAGGCGAGCGCGAAGCGGCGAGGCTCGGGGCGTCCAGGCGTCCCACGAGAAAATATGGGCAGGGGGGGAGGCACGGGTGTCCCAGCCCCCACCCTATGTACTTGGTGTAGGTCAACGACCTATTCCCCTACTAGGCTCTTGGGCATGTTCATGTTCTTAGGGAGGCAGCCAAGCCCCTCCGGGGACGGCGTGCACGTCCTCCCCCCTGAGACGTTGGCGCCTCGCCCCCAGAGTCATGACTGCCCCCTGGGGTTCGCTTGAGATGAGCGCCTTTGTCAGGCATATCTAACGGGACATGACCGTCGCCGCGAAGCTCCCGCACAACAACCCCAACGTCATCCCCCTCCCTCGCCACCCCATGCCGCTGCCTCCAGCAGCGTCGGCCGATGGTCCGAACGTGGCGCATGCGCCGAGCCACCCAGCGGAGAGTACAAGCACGACGGAACGCATGTTGTCTACAGCACCAACGGATTCCACTCCAGCATCCCATCCGGACGGGGAAGGTGACCAGGGGTTCACGGCGACCCACGGCAAGAAGCAGCTCGCCGTCAAGTGGGGCGAAGCGAACATCGAATGGGGGTGGGTGGCCCTCCCCAGGATCATCCTCGAGAAACAACACGCTCTCGGACTCTCATCGGAGGACATCAACATCATCCTGCAAATCGCCCAGTACTGGCATGATCCAGGTAGCCTTCCTTTCCCCTCGAAGGCGAGAATCGCCAAGGCGATGGGCGTGCATCCGCGTACCGTGCAGCGTCGGCTTACCCGTCTGCATGAGCTCGGATTCATTCAGAGGATCGAGCGGAAGGGAGGGCCCAAGGGCACGCTCTCCAACCAGTACAGTCTCGCGGGGCTCGCTGAAAGGGCGACGCCCTACGCGGAGGAAGCCATCCAGGAACGCGAGCGTCAGCGTTCGGAGACGGCAGCGCGGCTGAAGCGCAAGCGGCCCAAGACGCAGGTGAAGGGAGGTGAGTAGCTCAACCCCGGAATAGGCGAAGGGTCTCGTGGCCGCAATCCACGAGCCCTTCATGGAAATCAACGCCCGACCGGGTAGGCACGGGACGCGACCTCGCATCGCTAGGGTTGCTCTAATCCATGCCCATGTCAACTCGGTCGGCCCCCTTCAGAGGAGGCCCATATGGCTCAGCTCTGTCGTCCCCGTCCGCCCAGGCGCGGGCCAGGTCCGGCGTACGTCGGGCGTACCTGGCACAAGCGGAAGCTTCGCCTGGACGAGATCAGCACCCCCGATCGGTAGCACATCAGCAACAATGTGGGCATGTGCCCGCCCGGCAGAGAGCAGCCGGGCGGGCGCATGCTCGCGTCTCACTCCTAATCTCATCCACAGGAACCACAGACCAAGAAGATCATGGCCGTCAACAAGAAGACCTTCGACTCGCCGTTCCTAGTAGATCCATCAAAACTGTCTCGTCTGCGGGGAGTTTGCCTTGAAAAGCTTGGCGAGAATGTCCGCGAAGAGTACGAGGTTGCCTCGTCCGGCGACGAGAATCTAAAGCTGTCAAGCATCGACGATGTCACATCTCTCGACAATTCCAAACGACAGCGAATCAAACGGATCAACATTCAATACACGGCCGGAAACAACAGCATCAACATCAATCTCAACGGAAATTGGTTCACCTACACCTCAATTTCCGTCACAGGACCAAGCAAGCCCTGGACACTCGACACATTCTCAAAAGTCGAGGAACAAACAGAGCGATTGCTACAAAGTGACATCGTAGCAAGAGCGCGCCCCTGGATCGGACTCAGCTCCATCATACTCGTCATGTGGGGCGGCTGCGTAACATCAACAATCAGCAGCCCATCAAGCCGAATGAGCCACAAGGACACTCTGTGGCTAAACAGCAAAGACATAGAAGAGCTCAAGCAGAGCATCAACAAACCGGGGACTGATCCCGTAGCGACACTACTCGACATTCAAAAGAGACAGATCAGCAACCTGAGCGCCTTCGAGACCACGCAAGCACACAGCAAAATCATCGTCACCAAACACACGATATTTGGAGCACTACCATTCGTGGCTGTTATAGTGGTCACCATATACATGCTCATCGCGTGTTATCCAAGCGCAGTGTTCTACTGGGGCGACGCAAAAGAATGGTACGACCGCATTGTCGAGCGCCGAAAACTTCTGTGGTGGGGAGTCGTAATTGGCTCCGCAGTCGGCGTACTGGGCAATTTCTTAACCGCCACTATAACACCGACCCCGTAGAACAACAGACCGCCATACTATGGCAAATTCATCAGAGCGGCCCGTGTGACCTCCGTGTGCCCCGACGCCAGGGCACGGGGCTCCACGAGAGGGCACTCGGGTATACGAGAGGAATCGAGCCCTCGTTGGCCTCTGACACCGCTCCGACGCGTCCGACGCGGCGTCTGCCGTATCTCTCGCGCATCCGCCCCGCAGATTCAGCTCCGGGTTCGATTCCCGGCGCCTCCACCAAGAAGACACGGCGAGAGCCGTGTCTTTTTTCTTTTGTATGCCCTGCGTGTGACCCGATAAATCTTACCGCTGCTGGATCTGGAGGCGGGCCCGGCGGGAGCGGGACCACCGGGAGCAGGCGCGGCGGGTGACGCCAGGCTATAGGGCTCCACGAGGCTCCACGACGGGCACCCAGCCGGCGGGGTGGATCCCGGGTCCGAGCTGGCGCGCTGGCGCAGCCCGGAGCCGAGCGAGCGGGCGCTGCTGATGTGGAAGGCAGGCGGGATCCTGCCCTGCCGGCCCCCGTACCGTCACGGCGACCGCCTGCCGAGCGCATGGCCCGTCTTGACACGGGACCGTATCTCCGCTGGCCTCGCAGAGCGGCATGACTATGGGGGTAGTTGAAACGGGCAGCTATGGCCCGAGCGAGCCCCCAAAACCGGCCGGAGTGCCGTCTAGCGGCGGCATGGCGCGGCGCGGGGAGTTCGGATTGGTTGCCCATCGGAGCCGCTCACACCCGAGAAGGCACACTCGAGCGGCATCGAAATCGATGGCGCGTCAGCTTCACCTCGTCGGTCGCCATCGTGCAGGAACTCAGAGACACGGGGCCAGCCTGTTGAATGGCTATCAGGCCGAGGGAGAAACGACGGGATCGGTCTCGGCTCATGCCCGAGAACGCGCCTCGTGTCGAGGTCGCCGGGTCTGACACAGATCAACAGATAGGTTGATGGGTGTCGGCATCCGAGGGCCAGTACCTTCCAGAGAGCGGATCCTGCCCCAGCACCTCGCGTACAACGGCGGCGAGGCCATCGAATGACCGGCGCAGGTCGAGCGGCTCGGTGGCGACGTAGATCGCGACGCGGTCCGGGATCATCTACGCCTCCGAGCGCACGCACGACGCGCGCCAGCGTCTGCTCGTCGAACGTCGGCGGCACGCGCACGATCGCCCCCTCCGGGAAGGATCTCCAGCGCTGCGCCCCGCGACGGCGCTGAGCCCCTGGCGGGGCGACCACCACGGGCAGCAACGCGGGCATTGTCTCGTTCTCCGAGCGCTGCCGGTGCTCGCTCCGCTTCATGACCAGTCGGTAGTTCCAGGAGTACAGCGTGCCGGCGTTGACGCCCTCCTGCTCCACGAACACCCGGGCCGAGTGCCCGCTCTTGTGCCAGCACGCCACCCGGTCGCGCCAGCTGCGTCTGCTCTCGTCCATCAACACCGCCGGCGCGCATTTCTACGCGGCGCAGAGGCTCCAAGACAGCATGTGGGTCATCGAACGGGTACGAAAGGCTCGGTAGCGAGGGGCCATGCTGAGGAGGCGTCGGCGCCGTCCGCGATGCCCACTCTTGATGAGCTCGCTCCTTCCGTCGACGAGAGAGGACCCCGCGGCTCGGACTCGGCTGACTGTGGCGCGACCTGCTGAACCGTGCGCTCAAGCCCCGAAACCGTGATCGGGATCCGTATCCCTGCGCTCGAGCCGATCCCACAACGCCGTCTCAGTCAAGTCGGGGGTCCTCACCACGCGCCCAATGCTCGGACCGCTCGTCACCATTGCAGCAGAGCGTGGCAGCCTGCGCAAAATTACAGATTACCATTTATGACACAAAATCCTTCCCTGCGGCAACAGAGAGCAAGCAACAGAGCTCTGCAGCGAACAAGATCAATCCTACGCTCGACAGGGCGATGGTCCGTCCTAGGTTCAACACGAGGAGAACAGATTGTATCCGGCGGAGAACGCCAGGACGCCGAAACCAAAGCTCAGCAGTAAGTCTCTACAACAACATGGAGAGGACTACCATGGACACCGTAGCGAAGGTTACTACGATGCTCGCCACGTTTACATCAGCGGCGCTTATTAGCTTCGCGGCCAACGCGGCGGACACGCGCAGCACTGACATGGAGGACACGGATCAGCCGACCACTGACTCGGCAGATCCTGAAAATGTCGGCGAGGCCGCAAGCGCGCAGTGTCTCCGCGGCTACGCGTATGTTCCAGCCGTAGGTGCCTGCGTGGCCACTCCTTACACCATCGACAGGACCCCAGGCGCCTTTGGCTGTGAAAATGGAGGCATCATGAGCGCGCACGGCAGGGTCTTCTGCCTTGCATTGCCCCACGGATTCCGGTGATAAACCTGATAATAGCGGCCGGATCACCTCCGATGATCGCTGGGAGCAACGGCGCTCTCCATGAGCACCACTTCAGCTCTGTGGATCGCATCAGATAGGGCTGACGGAGCGAATTGGACACTCGACGGCCTCGTCTCCGACACATCACCCGCAACATCTCCCGCGATGCATCAGCCGGATTTAGATCCAGACGTCCTCGACACCTGGAAGCCGACGCCAAGTGCGCCGTCGCAGCGCGACAGGAGCACGATCGTACCAGCACAGCTGAAGCCGGTGCTCTCTTTCGCTGTGCGATCGAAGGCGCACTGGGGTTACGACGACGACTTCCTGCGGCTCGCTGCGCCGGCGCTTCTGGTCGACGCGGAGGCCATCGTCGAGCGCCGCGTCTTCGTGAGCGTCGACAGGGACGACCGAGCGCTCGGCGTCGCGCGCCTGGACATCGAGGCGCCCGGCATCGCGGATCTCGGGCTGCTCTTCGTGGATCCGCCCGCCATGGGCCTGGGCGTCGGCACGGGGCTGTTCGTGCACGTCGCAGCCGAGGCGCGCCGGCGAGGCTGCTGCCGGATGACGATCCTCGCAGACCCGTTCGCGGCGCCGTTCTACGAGCGTATGGGCGCGCGCTACCGTCGCCATGCGCCGTCGGATGCCATTCCCGAACGCACGCTGCCGCTCTATCACCTCGATCTGACAGGCCCTGTCGACCACGAGGACCATGCTGACGCGGCTGCCGGTCGCATCCGCCCCTGAACGGCACCTGGACCCGGAGGGAGCCGACCTCGCAGAGACGGAGCTCCACGGCGGGCACCAGGCAGGCGGGGCGAATCCCGGGTCCGAGCCATGCGATGCATGGCCCCTCGATAACGCCGAGCGAACGTCGGGGCCGCCCGAACGGGCGCCCGCGAAGCGGGTCGGAGCGAAGCGGGTCGGAGCGAAGCGGGTCGGAGCGAAGCGGAGAGCCTCGATGGCGTGGAGAACGGCGCCATCGAGGCATTCGACGCGCGTTCGCGCCGTCCCCTCACGAAACGTTCAGGAGCGCCACATTTTCTTTCGATCAGGGCGTCTCGTCCCAGACGCGGCCAGATGCAGTTCCATTGCTACCGGGGTTGAACACCTCGACGGCCATGACCTGATAGGTGGGATCGTCGCTCGCATCCAGATTGTTCATGTTCGGAAGAACCCAGCCGTTGTCGGCCCAGGCCTTCACGTGATCGGCGAATATGATCTTGTGGTCCTGTCCGAGGGCCTGCTGCTGAGCAGGCTTGCTCCAGTACTGGTAGAACGTGGAGCGACCATTGATGGAGGGCTGCTGCTGCCTCGTCGAGCGGTACGTGGAATACTGAACCCCATTGCTCATGAACGTCTTGCCAGCGGTAGCACCCTGGCTGGGGTCATAACTCCATCGCTGCAGAAGGTAATACTCCACCAGGTGCGCCGGGTTTGACGTGGGCATACTCTTGTCGTACCCCCAGCCGTACAAGGCGATATAGCTCGCGCCGCTGTCGTTATTCAAGCGATAGCCGATCACCCTGTTCTCATCTCCGTAATGCCACCCTGGACCACCGACATAGTTATATCCACCACCCTGCCAGGTCACGCTGAATTCGCCGTTCGGGTCCACAGTCAACGACGTCGAGCCGCCATCTTTCCAGTGGGTGAAGAAATAATCACCAACATGGCCCGTCGCGTGATTCGAAGTAATCACGGTTTTCTCAGTGTACTTCTGAGTGTAGGCTGAGTACTTGGAGAAATCGGGGAGGGGCGTGGGCGTAACCGCTGTATCCAGCTCTCCATCATTGGAATAAATAGCGAACCCTGCGATGGTGGGATTCTCTACACCCTCAATCAGCTCGATGGTGACGCTACCGTCATTCACCGCAATATCCGCGAAGGTCTCCGTGTAGCCCACGTCATGACCAACTTCAGCGTAAATATCCAAGTTACTGACAACGGTATTACCTTCAACCGCGACGCTAAAACTGCGCGAGCCTGCGCTGTTTTGAGCGATCTCCGCAAAATGCAGTTTCACGGTGTAGTTGCCGCTGGCGGTAACCGGGACCTCATATTTGAATGAACCGTACCGCTCTGTCTGATAAAGCTGCCCGCCGACGACAGAGTCTTGCGTGCTATTGGACGAACCACCGCTAGCGTATTTGTCCGCCTGGTACTCCACGCCATCAACCATCACGCTCGAATCGCTGCCGGAGTCGATGGCGACCACCAAGGCGAGATCGCCGCCAGAAGAACCAGAGCCGGTCGAAGACGAGCTGGAGCTGCTCGAAGATGAACCAGAGCTGCTCGAAGACGAGCTGGAGCTGGAGGATGAAGAGCTGCCAGAAGTCGATGAGCTGCCCGAGGGCTCCGTGGCATTGGTACCACCGCCACATCCCGCCAGCGCGGCTGACGCGAACGCCAGCATGAACCAACGAGAGAATCGATTTTGCTGCGGATTTGTCATGGACGTTTTCCAGAATTGCTTGTTGACGATTGCCATCGTATGATGTTTCACGGCTACCTTAACCCATTCTCCGGAGCCGTGTCTTCTTGCTTCTGCGTGACCCGCGCGTGACCTGAATATTTTAGCAGGAGTGTATTGGGGCGAGGTCGATGTGAGCGGGGCCATCGTCGGCGGGCGCGGCGCGTCATGCCAGGGTACGGGGCTCCACGAGGCTCCACAGCGGGAACCCAGGCGACGGGGACGACCCCGGATCCGAGGTCTGCGTGCTGCTGCGCGGGCGCAGCCTGCGGGCGCGGGTGGGAGTCGAGCGAGCGGACGCGGTTGCTCGAGGACGTAGGCTGTAATACGAGGTCGATGACGGCGCCCGTGTCCGCGCCAGGACCGCCGAGCAGGCGACCGATGGTCTCATGGGCGACGCGAGCCGCCCCACGTCGCCCGCCGCGAGCGCGGGCCCAGCCGGGGCTAGCCGCCGCGCCGGGTGCGCTCGACGGCGAGCCTGATGACGCCGGCCGCGTCGTGAGCGGCCGAGGTGTGACGCCCCGTCCACGCGTCGCGTCTCGCGCCGCGATCTGGGCGGAGATCCGCAGGGTTCGGGGGAGGTACGAGCCTTGCATTCCACCGCCGTCATGAGGAACTACTTTCGTTCGCTGGTTCTCGTGGGGGCTCCTTTCATCTTCGTCGCGGGCTGCGGCGGATCGGACGGCGACATGAGCGCCGAGCCCACCGCGGCGCCGGCAACCCCGTCGACTCCGGCGGAGGTAGACACAACCTATGAACAGATCGGGCGCGGCTGCGGCGACAACGGCTCCCTCGTTCGCTCGCTGACGCACGTCCCCGCGCTCACCACCAACAATCTCTGGATCGCCCCAGACAACGACGCCGCCGGCCTGGCCGCGTCCAAGAACGACAATGGCTGGGGAGCGAGCGTGGGCGTCTACGAGCTCGGGTTCGAGTCGAGCGGGGACAACATGGAGAGCCACTCCGCCGAGCAGGCCGCACGCTGCGACGCGGTCAGCGAGATCTTCGACCCCGCCGGGGACGGCGCGCGGCAACGCTTCCTCAACGTCCTCGTCTACGCCGGCGATCACCCGCACGCCGAGGCGATGCCCGCCGAGGGTCTCCCCGCCGCGGTCGAGGCGCCGGTCCGCCTGAAGGGCTATCTGGACGTGGCCGAGGGCACGCGCGAGGAGATCGAAGACGGCGTCGTGTACCGGGACGCGCAGCACCAGTACCTGCCCATCTACGTTCGCTGCGAGAAGCCCATGAAGATCACCTACGAGGAGCGCCTGTTCTCGCGCGAGGAGGTCGAGGCGCTGAAGATCGACACCCGCGTCTGTCGCCCCGTCGCCGAGGACGGCTACGGCTGCCTCTCCGAGCGCCCGCAGCCGATCGAGGGTGCGTGCACGTTCGTGGCGGCCGACGCGAAGTACGTGGCGACGAGCGGCGAGGAGCACAACATATCGCTCGGCGGCCGCATCGAGCGCGGCGAACAACTCGGCTACAAGATCACGGTCGACCGCTTCGCCTTCCGCTGAACGAGGGTCCTCGGTCAGGGAGCGTGACGTCGGAGCGCGTGCACGTGCACCGGGATGCGCTCGAGGGCGCACCGAGCAGCCGCCCGATGGTCTCGTGGGCGATGCGCGCCGCCTCCACGTCGCCAACGGCGAGCGCCGCCCGCATGGCTTCCGCCGGCTGACCGAGGAGCACAGTCCGCGGGTCTGCGGGTTTCGTCTGCGATTCATCCGGCGGCCGACGACGCTGGACCTGAGGCGGCGTCAGCCCGCAGGACGGGCGGGCCTGGGACGGTGTACAAGAAGACTCACTCTGGCACAGGCACAGCCTCATCCCGCAGAAAACCTCGCGATTTACACTGGCACGTGACGTGCTTGGGGCACGGCATGAAGATCTCGATTCGATGGCTCATCCCGGTTGCGCTGCTCCAGGTGGTCGCCTGCTCCGATCCCGTCGAGCAGCCCGATGAAACAGGCTCGGGGGGCAACTCGCCCGCAGCAACCACGTCGTCGGGCGCGTCGAACGGCACGGGCGGCGCCCCCGAGACGTCGTCGAGCGCGTCGGGCGATACCGGCGGCGGCCCCGTGGAGTGCGACCACTCGGGAGGCGGCGCTCAGCCGGGAGCGGCCTGCACGAACGAGGATGAGATATGCGACAACGCCTGCTCGGGCTGCTGGAGCAGATGCATCGACGGCGTGTGGGTCGAGGAGTGCAATCCGTGCCCCGATGCGCTGCCCGAGAGCGGGACGAGCTGTGAGGGCTATGACGGCGTGGGACCGTGCCTCTACAACAACGAATGCGGCACGGAGATGGCCGAATGCGACGGGCCGACCGGGTTGTGGGTCGTCGAGGGGGACAGCTGCGGCGACGGCGGCGGCGGCGGGGAGGAGCAGGGCGGCTGCGGCTGAGCGTCGGTCTACCGCTCCGCAACCGACGACGCGGCGACGCCGCGTACGGACGCCCGCGCCGCTCGCGTCACGCTGGAGGCTGCGGCGGGACACCAACCGAGCGGCCCCTGCTCGGACCAACCGTGGCTGGCGAGATCCCCCGTGCGGGGGATATCGGAGGCACGCCAATCAGGCTACTCTTCCGGCCGCCGCCATCCCATGCGCTCGACATTCGTGCGACAAGCCATCGAGGCCGACCTGCCTCGCCTCCCCGAGATCGAACGCTCGGCCAGCGAGGCGTTCCGGGGAACCGACCTCAATTTCGAGGCCCTGACGAGCGTGACCCCCGCGGAGGGTTGGCGAGATGCGCTTCAGGCAGGGACGCTCTGGGTGGTCGACGACGGCGCCGGTCGGCCGATCGCGTTCCTGGGCGCCGAGGCTGTCGGCGACGAGCTTCACATCCGCGAGTTCGACGTCGACCTCGACCACCAAGGCCAAGGGATCGGTCGACGCTTGCTCAGCCACGTGATCGCCTGGGCGCGGACTGCGAAGCTCCAGGCGCTCACCCTCACCACCTTCCGGACCGTCCATTGGAACGGGCCGTTCTACGCCGCGATGGGCTTCCGAGAGCTGTCACCAGCAGAGACATCCTCCCGGCTCATCGCGATTCTGAAGAACGAGGCGCGTCACGGCCTCGATCCGGCGCAACGCTGCGCGATGCGGCTCGACCTCGGCGCGTCATGACGGCGAGCGACACGCGCCGCCGCCATGTGACCGGCGCGCCGCTCCATCGAGGGATCGCTCGGCCGATCGCTGCGTACCTGCATGAATCGCCCCCTCGCTCCGACGGCTGCCCGCCATGACCACCGTGAGTACCACCGAGGTCCTCGCGTGCTTCGACGCCCAGATGCGTCGGGACCTCTCGCCGCCCAGCCCGACGTGGCGCATCGAACGCACCGGTCGCGTGGTGAGGTGGGTGTCGCCTCCGGAGCTGCCATGGGGCTGCGGCGTGCAGTGGAGCGATCTGGACGAGGACACGGCGGACGGAGGCATCGCCGAGCAGGTGTCGTACTTCGCCGGGCTGGCGCGCCGCTTCGAGTGGAAGACCTATGGCCACGACCGCCCCGCAGACCTCGGGGCGAGGCTGCGCGCCGCCGGGTTTGAAGCCGGGGCCGAAGAGGCGCTCGTCATCGGGGCCGTCGAGGAGGTCGGCGCCCTGGCCGCCGGCGCGGTGCCTCCCCCGGGGATCACCGTGCGCTGTCTGGACAACGGCGAGCCGCTCGACCGGATCGCCGACTTGCAGTCCGCTGTCTGGGGCGGAGACTGGGCCTGGCTCATCGCCGAGCTGCGGCAGGAGCAACAGGCCGATCCAACGGCGCTATCCATCCACGTCGCGGAGGCAGACGACCAGATCGTCTGCGCCGGGTGGGTGCGCTTTCATCGGGACACCCAGTTCGCGAGCTTGTGGGGTGGCAGCACGCTACGGGAGTGGCGCGGACGCGGGATCTATCGCAGCCTCGTCGCACGGCGCGCCGGGCAGGCCCGAGAGCGCGGGCTGCGCTACCTGCAGGTGGACGCCTCGTCGGAGAGCCGTCCCATTCTGGAACGGCTGGGACTGCACGTGGTTTCCACCACCACGCCGTACGTGTGGAGCCCGCCGCCGTCGTGAAGAGCCGCGCCTGGAGCCGCGCTTGCGTCGGCGGGTGGCTCATTCCCCGCCGCGTGCGCCCCGGCGAAGACCCCTGCCCTTGCCCGCTCCCCTCGGGCGCCTCCAGAAAAAATCGACCGACCCCCTGTCGGGTTTTCCTCCCGGCTTCCGGATGACCTGGTGAGGCGAGCGAGCAGCGGGGTGAAGCACCCCGGGACCGCTCGCCTGCGCTCAACACCTGACCTGAACGAAGACCCTGGGAGCCATCATGAACCACATCGCCCTCTTCCGCAGCCTCTCGCCCCTCGCCCTCGCCCTGCTCGTCGCCGCCCCCGGCTGCGTGGCCACCTCCGCCGAGCCGCAGAGCGATCCCTCCGCGGAGGACGCCCCCGCCCCGGACGGCGCGGAGACCGGGAGCGCCGACGACGAGCTGACAGCCACGCTGTCCCCTGCGGCGATCGATGACGGCGCGGAGCTCTCGACGGCGAGCGACGACGGGGACGCGCTCCTGTCGACAAGCACGCTCGTCGGCCTCTCCACGGGGTTCTATGTCCCCCCGCGCGTCGGCGGAGACGCCGAGTTCGACGGCCACGGGCCGAGCGTGTCGCTCCAGGTCGAGCTCAGCGTGTTCAACGGCAACGAGCTCTGGGCCGCCGTCTACATGGACGCGCTGGAGACCAGGAGCAACTGGACGCACGCGGAGGGGACCGCCTGGTACCGCCTGCACACAGCGAGCCGCCCGATCGTCGACGTGGACGGCCCGATCTCCTTCAACCACACGTACACGGACACGGACCACGCCCACGACATCTTCTCGTTCGCGCCGGATAACCTCGTCAACAAGCTGGATTACGTGGGTGACACGAAGGGCAACGAGGCGGGGACGAAGACGGGCGTGAGGGTCTACTTCAACCCCATCACCATCGTGACCGAGTAGCACGCAGGCACGCGCGTCGCGGGCGCGGCGCTAATCGAGGTGCCACGCGACGATCGCGTTGGCCAGGGAGCCCAGCACGCCGGCGACGTAGATCGCGCCGGCGTGCTCGGGGAACACCGCGGCGGCCGCCGCGCACGCGGCGCAGAGCGCGGCCGAGAGCCAGCTCGCCCTCGGCAGGCTCGGGGCGGCGGTCGCGTGGATCGCCGCGAACAGGAGCAGGTTGGTCGCGAGCGCGCGCTCCACGGGCTCGTCCGTGATCACGGCGAACGCCCGGTGGAGGAGCATCGCGCCGAACATCACCTTCACCACATGACCGATCCGCCGGTTCACCGCGTTCCTCGAGAGCGGGCGGCGGAACGCCCAGAGCAGCGAGAGCACCATCAGCGCCGTGACGCAGCCCATCACGAGGAGGTGCGCAGGGCGGACCACCGGGACGAAGCGGCCCACGCCGGCCGTCGCCATCACGACGCCGATGGCGCCGATCGCGAGGCCGAAGCGGACACGCTCGCGCCTCGATACGGTGAGATCGATGTCGGAGCTCTTCGCGAGCCGGTCGGCGAGGACGTCCAGCAGATCGTCGAGCCTCGGCCAGCGCTCCTCGGGACGCGCGCGCAGCCCCCGCGCGAGCGCATCGCGGACCCACGCGGGCACCTTCGAGCCGGGCGGCGCCGGCCTCAGGAGATCTCGCCGCGCCCGGTCGAGCCGCGCGTGAAGGTCCTCGCCCTCGAAGGGCAGCTCGCCGTACAGCGCCTCGTACAGCGTCGCGCAGAAGCTCCACTGATCGCTCTTCGACGTCGCCGGCGCGCGCTCGGCCTGCTCGGGGGCCATGTACGCCGGCGTTCCCATGAACGCGCTCCCGGCCGTGAGGGGCGCGTGGAGCGAGCCGCTCCCACGGACCGAGCCGCTCCCGTGGACACCATCGCTCCGAGAGCCGGCAGGGAGCCAGTCCTCCTCGTGCTGAGGGCGCGCGAGGCCGAAATCGGCGATGCGCGCCCGGCCGTCCTTGCCGATCAGGATGTTGTCCGGCTTGACGTCGCGATGGACGAGCCCCTCCCGGTGCGCCGCGGCGAGGCCGCGGCCCGCCGCGATCCCCGCGGCGAGCGCGGCCTCCCACGCGCGCGGCGGCTCGCGGGACAGGTCGCGGAGCGTCCGGCCATCGACGAACTCCATCGCGACGAACACGCCCCGCCCGTGCTCGCCGATCTCGTAGATGGGAACCACGTTCGGGTGCGAGAGCCTGGCCATCGCCTGCGCCTCGCGCACGAGGCGGGAGCGACCTTCCGGATCGAACGTCCCCGGCGCGATGACCTTCAGGGCGACGCGGCGGTCGAGCTCCGGATCGTACGCCGCGTAGACGATGCCCATGCCACCCTGGCCGGCCCTGTCGAGCACCGTGAACCGCCCGACGCGCGCGCCGGGGCTCAGCGCTTCATCCCGCGCGCCGAGGGCGACGGCGGCGCCCTCCAGGAACCCGTCCGGCTGCGCGCCGTCGCACCGGAGGAGGCTCCACACCTCCCGCAAGAGCTCCGGGCGGCCCGCGCAACGGGCCTCCAGGAACGCCCGGCGATCGTGGCTCGGCCGATCGATCGCTGCCTCGAAGAGCGCCTCTACCTCGCTCGGATCAAGGGGCGGGCTCATCCCCGCCGTGCAGCGCCCGGTAGAGCCACGCCTTCGCGAACCGCCACTCGCGCTCGACCGTGCGCGTCGTCACGCCGGAGAGCTCGGCGATCTCGTCCTCGGTCAGGCCCGCGAAATAGCGCAGCATCACGATCTCGGCCTTGCGCGGGTGCTCCTCGCTCAGCTTGCGCAGGGCCTCGTCGAGGGCGATGAGGTCCTCGAAGGGGAGGTCGATCGCGAGGGGCAGCGCGTCGATGGCGTCCTCGGGAGCGCGCTCCTGGTCGCCGCCCCGCTTCTGGGCAGCCTTGCGGCGGGCGTGATCGACGAGGAGATCGCGCATGGCCTGGGAGGCGGCGCCGAAGAAATGGGCGCGGCTCTGGAAGCGGGCCTCGCCGTCCCGGAAGAGCTTCTCGTAGGCCTCGTGGACGAGGGCAGTGGGGCCGAGCGTCTGCCCGGCGCGAAGGTGGCGGACGCGGGCCAGGGCGATGATCTTGAGCTCGGCGTAGACGGCGTGGAGGAGCGCGTCCGCGGCGTCCTTCTGGCCCTCCCGCGCCGCGTGGAGGAGGACCGTGATGCCCTCGCCGACGCTCGGCCGGGGTGCGCGTCGATCGCTCGCGTTCATGGGGGTGCGCCTCGCTCGGGCCGGAGCGTACACCAAACAGCCGGACTGAGGAGCCCGACGGCGCTCCACGCCGCCACGTCCGAGTCCACCAGGGCTGCGTCGCGGCCTGCCCGGCGTCACCGTACATCGTACGCCAGCACGCCGCGTCCGGTTTTCTCCCGGGTGGCAACTCAGGGTGCACGGCGATGGCGGCCCGCGCTTCCACGCACGATAGAGCGTGCCTACCGGAGCGAAACCAAGGGGGCTCATGTGGCCCAGCACCTGTCGCGCATCACGCTCCTGCTGCGTGAACAAAAGGACGAGCTCATACGTGAGTGGACATCACGCCTGCGGAAGGATCCGAAGATCCCCCATGCCTGCGAGCTCAACGAAGAGGATCTGAGAGACTACACCGAAAAACTCCTCGACGACCTCATCGATTCGCTCACGCAGAGCGCGCAACCAGGCACGCCGGGCGGCGCGAGCGGCCAGGAGATCGGCAGCTCGGAGCCCGCCAAGCTACACGCCACCCATCGGCTCGCCCAGCGCTACACCCTCGCGGAAGAGCTGCGCGAGCTCAGCGCCCTTCGCTCCGTGATCATCGACATGTGCGCGCGGGCGAGGGTGCCCCTCGGCGGCGACGAGGCCCAGCTCGTGCACTCGGCGCTCGACGAGGCGATGGTCACCGCGGCCGTCGAAGTGGAGCGGGCGAGCTCCGCGGAGCTCCGCCGTGACGTCGTGCTCCGCGAGCTGTTCATCGCGGTCCTCGGGCACGACCTGCGCAACCCGCTCTCCGCCATCCAGTGCGCCACCGCCGCGCTGCTCAAGCGCGAGGACGTCGCGGGCGCCGCGGCACGATTCGTCCAGCGGATCGCGGCGAGCAACGAGAGGGCCGTGCGGATGGTCGAGGAGATGCTCGACCTGACGCGCATCCGCTGCCACGACGGTCTTCCGATTGAACCGAAGCCGGTCGATCTCCACTCGATCTGCCGGCAAGTGATCATGGAACTCGAGTCCTCCCACCCGGAACATACAATCCGCCTCGACAGCCAGGGCGACGGGCAGGGCATGTGGGACCCGGGCCGGATCGGGCAGCTCATGTCGAACCTGATCGGCAACGCTGTCGACTACAGCCCCCCGGAGGAGCCGGTGCAGGTGAAGCTGCACGGGAAGAAGGGGATCGTGGTGCTCGAGGTGAACAACCGCGGGATCCCCATCCCGCCCGATCTGTTGCCCGTGATCTTCGATCCGTTTCGTCGGGGCGAGCAGCAGCACGAGGACCTGCGACAATCGAAGGGGCTCGGGCTGGGGCTCTTCATCGCCAAGGCGATCGCCGGCGCTCACGGAGGCTCCATCCACGTCACGAGCACGCCGGGCGACGGCACCACGTTCCGCGTCATGCTCCCTCGTTCGCCGTAGCGCGGTCCGCTCAGGCAAGGCGGCCCCGCGTCGAGACCCCGGCGGCTCGGCGCGACGCGACCGTCACGCGTGCTGATGCTGGCTCGCCTGCTCGCCGAGGACGGACTGGCAGTGCGCCCAGGCGCCGTCGCTGAGCAGCGGGCGCGTGCGGCTGAACAGCTCGAACAGCTCGGCGCCGTACATGGCGCGGAAGCCGGGGTTGTGGCTGGCGATGTCGACCTCGTTGGCGGCGGTGATCTCCATGAGGCCGCGGAGCCGATCGTCGCTGGGGGTCTTGACCTCGTTGGTGAACCGATCGCGCCACTGGTCGGACGGATCCATGAGCCGCGGATAGGTGTACTCGCGATCGCACGCGCCGTAGAAGTAGACGAGCTCCTCCGCGTACGTGCCGATGATCGAGGCAACGCGCGGGCGCTCGTCGAGCGAGAGCATCGTATAGAACGGATCGGGCGAGCCGTCGGGCGCGAAGAGCGCATGCAGGAGCCCCGCCTCGCGGATCTCGTCGCTCGCGCCCCACTTCCTCAGCATCTTCTCGACCCGGAGGAGGTGGGCCAGCAGCGTCCCTCCCGGGTGCTTGACCGTTCCTGCCCCGAGGGACACCAGCAATGCGACGCTCTGTTCCATGATCAACCCTCCAGAGAATGTCGAACCATCTCGATGATGAAACCCGGGCCGGTCACCACGCGACGGGCAGCCGGTACAGGCCAAAGGTGCGGCGGTCGTACTTGAACGGCAGCGCCTCGACGTCGCCGACGATCCGCAGCGCCGGCAGCCGCTCGAACAGCGTGCGGTAGCCGATCTCGAGCTCCGCGCGCGCCAGGTTCTGCCCGAGGCACCGGTGGATGCCATACCCGAACGCGAGGTGGTGGCGCGCGCTCCGGTGGATGTCGAAGTCGTCGGGGCTCGCGAACGCCCGCTCGTCGCGGTTGGCGGACGCGCCGAGCACGAAGAGGCCCTCGCCGGCGCGCACGCGCTGTCCGCCGATCTCGATGTCCTCGAGGGCCACCCGGTCGAACGCCACCCAGTCCACGATGGAGTGGTACCGCAAGAGCTCCTCCACCGCGTCGGACCACAGCTCGGGACGGGCGCGCAGCTCGGCGAGCGTCCCGGGGTTCTGGAGCAGCGTGAACACCCCGAGCGAGAGCATGTTCGCCGTCGTCTCATGCCCGGCCACGAGCAGGAGGAACACCATGCCCACCAGCGCGTCGTGCGACAGCTCGCCGGTCGTGCGCCGCTCCGTGGCCAGGCGGCCAATCAGGTCGTCGCCCGGGCTGGACTCGGCCGCCGTGACCAGATCATCGAGGTAGCCCCAGAGCTCCGCGCGCGCGCGCATGGCCTCCTCCGTGCTGAAGAAGCCGGCGATCATCCGGTTCGTACGCGACTGGAAATACTCGCGATCCTTGTACGGCACGCCGAGCAGCTGGCAGATGACCAGGGTCGCGATCGGGAAGGCGAACGACTCCACCAGATCGGCCTCGCGGCGCCGCGATATCTCGTCGATGCGCTCGTTCACCACATCCTGAATGAACGAGCCCAGCTCGCGGATGCGCCGCGCGCTGAACTCGCCCGCCAGCATGCGCCGGTAGACGTCGTGCTCGGGCGGGTCCATGTCGATGAACTGCCCCGCCTGCTCCTGCGCCGTCCCCGCCATCGCCGCGAACGGATGCCCCGGCCGCGTCGGATCGGTGCTGATGCGGCGATCGGTGAGCACGTCGCGCGCCTCGGCGTGCCGCGTGACGACCCAGATCGGCGGTCCGTCGCGGAACGACACGCGCACGAGCGGCGCCTTGTCGCGCAGGGACTCGTACTCGGGCGGCGGCGCGTACGGGCAGCGCCGCGGCATGGGGAACGCCGGGAGGATCTCTTCTTCGATGCGATTCATGGTGTGGCTCCCTGGAGTCATCACGTGAGCGCTCATCAGGCAGGCTCCATCGACGCGGCGGGCAGGTCGCGCATGCGGACCAGCGGGGAGAGGAGCAGCGGCAAGAGGGAGAGCAGCAGGCCGCCGATCCCCATCCAGAGCGCCGCGCGCACGCCGTACCGCTCGCCGAGCGCGCCGCCGAGGAGCGAGCCGAGCGGCATGGTGCCCCAGACCAGGAAACGCATGGTCGCGTTCATCCGGCCGAGCAGGCGCTCGGGCGTGATCGCCTGACGAAAGCTGATCTGCGAGACGTTGTAGACAACGATGCCGATCGCCTCCACGAACGTGCCGGCCACGAAGAACGCGAGCCCGGCGCCCGGCCGGGTGAACGGGACGAGCAGCGCGAACGGCTGAAACAGGAGCGGCCCGAGCCAGATGATGCGCGCCGAGCCGATGCGCCGGGTCAGCGGTCCGACCACGGCCCCACCGACGAGACCGCCGAGCGCCCCCGCCGCGAGGAGCACCCCGTAGACCTCGGGCGAGAGGCCCAGCTCCCGGAGCAGGAACAGCGCCTGCACCGCCAGCGCGGCCGAGAAGGCCATGTTGGCGAGCGCCGACCGCAGCGCGATCATGCGCAGGATCGGGTGGCCGAGCACGAAGCGAACGCCCTCGCGGATCTCGCCGAGCAGGCCGCGGGCGCGGGCGCGCTGCGGCGCCGGCTCGGCGGCGTCGATGCGGCCGAGCAGCAGCGCCGAGCAAACGAAGCTCACGGCGTCGGCCACGATCGCGACGGGCGCCGAGAGCAGGTTGACCAGCCAGCCTCCGACGCTCGGCCCCGCGACCTGCGCGCCGGAGTTGACGATCTCCAGCTTGCCATTGCCGTCCACGAGCCGACCCCGGTCGACCAGCGTGGGGACATAGCTCTGGTAGGCCACATCGAAGAACACCCGGGCGACGCTCACGCCGAGGGCCACCACGTAGAGCTGCAGCAAGCTGAGCTTTCCGAGCCACCAGGCGACAGGGATCGAGACGAGCAGCGCGGCGCGGATCAGATCGGTGTGAATGAGGATGGAGCGCCGGCGCATCCGATCGACCCACACCCCCGCGGGGAGGCCGATGAGCACGAACGCCGAGGTCTGCGCGGCGAACAGGAGGCCGACCTGGAACGGCCCGGCGTCGAGCGCCAGGATGGCCACGAGCGGCAGCGCCACCAGCGTGATCTGGGTGCCGATCTGGCTGATGGTGTCGGCGCCGAACAGCAGCATGAAATTGCGATGGCGGAGCAGGCTCGGCGCCGCGATCGTGGCCGTCGATGTCACGAGAGCCTCGCGCGCTCCGCGGGCAGATCGAGCACCCGGGTCTGGTCCCCCACGCGCGAGCGCAGCGTCACGACCGGCGCGCGGGTCGGGTCGAGCGTGACTTGCACGGTCCGCTCCAGGGTCCATCCGGCGAAGCGGAACTCGCCCTCTCCGACGTGCACGAGCGAGAACGCGGGCTCGCCGTCGATCACCAGGACGAGCCGGTCGCCGCGGACGTCGATCGCGGCCCGCCGCGTGCGCGGCGCCGTCAGGAACGCGCCGTCCGGCTCCTCGAAGGAGTGGAAGGAGCTGGGCATCTGGAAGCTGCACCGGCACGCGTCGCGCTCGGCGAGGGAGAGCCGCACGGCCGGCGCCGCGAACAGCGTGCTCGCCGCGACCGCGGGCGACCGGAACTCCGCAGGGAAGAGCTGCAGCAGCTCGGGCGTGGGGTGGCAGTCGATCACCAGGTGAATCCGCGTCACCGGATCGCTGTTGCGCACGAGGTGCGGACGGGTGAAGTCGGCATACCAGACCTCACCCGGCTGCCAGCGGTGGGTCTCCTCCTGGATGGTGAGGATCGCTCCGGGGGTCGTGACGATCGGGACGTGCAGCCGGACGATCCCCCACGGCAGGCTGTGCTTCGTGTCGTTGTGCACCGGGCTCGCCGCGCCCGGCCCGAGCGACTGCAGCCGCACGCAGCGCAGCGGCGCCGGGATACGGGCCAGCACCTCGGCGAGATACGGCGCCTCGCGCAGCCACGGCGTGTCGGCGAACTCCTCGAGCGACGGACCGCCCGGGTCGGTCCGGTCCGGATCGCCGCCGATGCTGCGGAGCGGCAGCTTGCGCCAGTCGACGTCGGCGCCGCGGCTCACGCCCTCGCCGGTGAGGATCGTGGGCTTGGACCACTCCCTTTCGCGCAGCGCGCTCACGTCGGCCAGCATCCGCGCGACGTCGAAGCCGAGCGAGAGGCGCGCTGTCGCGGGCAGCCTCGCGAGGATGGGCGCCAGCGGCCAGGGGTCGAGATCGCCCGTGCTCTGGTCGGGCGGCAGCGTGTTCATGAGGGCAGCGCTCGTCATCATGCGGCCTGGAGGGTGAGGGGGAGACGATCGGGATAACGGACCGTGGCGCGGCGCTGCCGGCGCACGGGCCCCGCGAGGCGCAGCGGCGCGCGCAGCCGGAGCATGCTGCCGAGCAGCGCTTGCAGGACGATCCGCGCGAGCTGGGTGCCGGTGCAGGCGTGCGGCCCGCGGCCGAAGGCGAGGTGTCGATTCGGCCGGCGGTCCAGCGTGAGCTCGTCGGGCGCGGCGAACTGCTCGGGATCGCGGTTGGCCGCGCCGAACAGGAGGAGCACGACCTGGCCGCGCTCGATCCGCGTCTCGTCGATCGTGGTCGCCTCGAGGCAGATGCGGCTCGTGCCCTGGATGGGCCCGTCGTAGCGCATGAGCTCGTCGACGCCTGTCTCGAGCAGGCGAGGGTCGCGCAGGCGATCGAGCGCGCCGGGGTGCTGGAACATCGCCAGGACCATGTTGGACGCCGCGGACACCGTCGTGCTGAAGCCGGCCAGGAACATCACCCGCGCCGTGCTCCACACCGCGGCCTCCGGGACGCCGGCGCCGTGCCGCTCGTCGAGGACCTGGGCGAGCAGCCCGGGCCTCAGCCCGTCGCCGACCCACGATTTCATGAGCTCGTTCATCTGCCCCCGGGCCGCCAGCGCCGGGCCGATCGCCTCGGGGACGAGCGCCGCGTCCATGGCGCGCTCGACGGCGTCCGACAGCGCCACGATCGACGCGATCGCGGGCGGCGCGACGCCGAGCAGCCGGGACATCGCGGTGAGCGCGATGGGGCGCGCGACGTCGGCGGTGAAGTCGAACGACGGCGCGTCGGCGAGGCGCGCGAAGGCCGCGGTCGCCTCCACGGCGACGAGCTCACCGAGCCCGGAGATCGCCTGTTCGCGCAGCGCATTGGCGAACAGATCGCGGATGGGCGTGTGCTCGGGCGGGTCGAGCCCCTGCAAGCTCGGGTGCTCCGCGCCGGGGGGGCGCCTCGTGACCGGCGCGCCGCGCGTCGCTGGCGAACCTGGCCGGATCGCGCAGCACGGCGATGCAGTCGCGGTAGCGGGTCAGGACCCAGGAGTCGAGTCGATCGTGCCATAGCACCGGGCACGACGCGCGCAGGCGCGCGTAGATCGGGTAGGGATCTGCGACGGCTTCGGGAGACAGCGGATCATAGTCGACCGGGCTGCGGGGCATCGGATCTTCTCGCATCGGTTTGCTCTCACAAAGAGCGAGGGGGCCAAGCCGGGATGCGACTTGGCCCCCTCTGGTGGCCTGTAGATTACCAGCAGTACTTCACGGGGACCTCCTTTTTGCGAGGTGTCGCAAGCAAGAACGGAGTTGAAGGTAAGCGGGAGCAGGTCAGTCGTCAAAGACAATCGCCATGTCGAATGCCGGCATCGCAACATCTCGACGAGCGGGTGCGAGCCACGTCGACAACCGTGCGCTCCCATAACCAAATTATGTCACGCGGCCCCGGAACACAGATGCCTTATCGGGTCACGTTATGATTTGTTAAGTTGCGTGACGCTCTGTGAAGACGCGCCGAACGTTCGTCCGGAGCGAAAGATTCCCGGCGCCCCGCGCGGCGGTCCGGTCGATGTGCTCAGCCTGTCTTCGACAGGCGGAACCCCTCGTATCCCTGGGCCGCGACGGCATCACACGTCTTTCGATAGGCGCCGACGCCGCCGGCATAGGGCATGAGGACGCGCGGCTTTCCAGGGATGTTTGCGCCGATGTACCAGGAGTTCGCCAGAGGGTAGAGCGTGCCGTCGGCCACCTCCTTGACGTGGTCAACCCACCTGTCCTCTGCTTCGGCGGTGGCCTCGATTCGCTCGATGCCGCGCTCGCGCAGGAAGGTGAGGCAGCCCGTGATCCACTCCACGTGCTGCTCGATGGAGACGATCGCGTTGCTGAACACGGAGGGGCTGCCAGGGCCGGTGATGGTGAACAGGTTGGGGAACCCGGCGATGGCGATGCCGAGGTAGGCGCGGGGGCCGCCGGCCCACTTCTGCTTCAGCGACGCGCCGCCGCTCCCCCGGAGCTCGATGCTGGTCAAGGCGCCCGTCATCGCGTCGAAGCCTGTCGCGAACACGAGGCAGTCGAGCGCGTACTCCGCGCTCCGCGTCCGGAGCCCCCTCGGCGTGATCTCCTCGATCGGCGACGCCCTGACGTCGACCAGGGTGACGTTGTGCCGGTCATAGGTCTCGTAATAGCGCGTGTCGACGCAGAGCCGCCGGGTGCCCAGCGGATAGCCCCGCGGCGACAGCGCCTCGGCGACGGCCGGGTCGCGGACGGTCGCGCGGATCTGGGCCCGGACGAACTCGGCGGCGGTCTCGTTGGCCTCCCGGGAGCGCATCACGTCCGAGAACGTGGCGAGAAAGCCGGTGCCGCCCTGCTCCCATCGAGCCCTGTACTCGCGCTCTCGCTCCTCGGGCGACACCTCCAGCGCGGACTTCGGGTTGACCTCCATGACGACCCCGGCGCGCGTCTCGCGGGCCTTGCGCCGGTGCTCGGGGTAGCTCGCCTTCATCCGAGCCTCGTGGGCAGGGTCGATGGGCGCGTTGCGCGCGGGCACGCTGAAGCACGGGGTCCGCTGGAAGACGAAGAGATGGCTCGCCTGCTCGGCGAGGACGGGGATGACCTGGACGCCGGTCGAGCCCGTACCGATGACGCCCA
The DNA here is from genome assembly GCF_051474675.1 of Sorangium sp. So ce406. Lineage (NCBI taxonomy): Bacteria > Pseudomonadati > Myxococcota > Polyangiales > Polyangiaceae > Sorangium > Sorangium sp. So ce406. Next base: position 9,017,798 of record NZ_CP150340.1, read on the forward strand.
CGCGTTTTCCGGTGAAGTCGACGCCCTCGTGCGGCCAGCGGCTGGTGTGGTACGAGTCGCCCTCGAAGGCGTCGATCCCCTGGATGTCGGGCCGCTTCGCGACAGAGAGGCAGCCCGTCGCCATGATCAGGAACCTCGCCGACACGCTGGCGCCGTCGTCCGTCTGGATCACCCACCGGCTCGTCGCCTCGTCGAAGGAGGCCGCGTAGACCCGCGTCCTGAGCTGGATGTCCCGGCGGAGCTCGAACCTGTCCGCCACGTGGTCGAGGTACCGCAGGATCTCCGGCTGGGTGGCGTATCGCTCGGTCCACCTCCACGCCTGCTCGAGCTCGGGCGAGAACGAATAGGAGTAATCCATGCTCGCGATGTCGCAGCGCGCGCCCGGGTAGCGGTTCCAGAACCACGTGCCGCCCACCCCGTCTCCCGCCTCGTAGACCCGCACCGCGAGGCCGAGCTGGCGCAGGCGGTAGAGCATGTACAGGCCTGCGAACCCGGCACCGACGATGACGGCGTCGAAGCGGCAGGCTCGCTCCGCGCCGTGGTTCGAACAGCTCGACTCCGATTCCGACATGATGTTGGCCTCCGTCTGGACATGGGTGTGCGCCCGGGCGCCCCGCGCCCTCGCTCGATCCCCGAGAAGATGCGTGTCGCGCCGCCCGCGCCGCGCCTGAGGCCCGCCGCCGCCGCCGGGCCTCAGGCGCGGTGGACGTCCCAGGCGAGCGCCATCAAGCCCAGGACCAGCGCCAGGCCGAGGGTGAGCAGGCCGCTCCATCCGAGCGCCGACAGGAGGGCCCCGGACGTGAGCGACGCGACGCCGCTGGCGGCGAACACGCACAGATCATTGACGCCCTGCGCGCGAAAGCGCTCGGGACCCGGGCGGCTGCGCGCGACGAGCGTCGTCGCGGTCACGAACACGTAACACCATCCGACCCCGACAAGCGCCAGCCCGATCAGGTGCCCTCCGAAGCCCGGGAGCCAGCTCACGAGGAACCCCACGAGCAGGAACAGCAGTCCCAGGCCCTGGAGCAGCGCGATCGACGCCCGCTTCAGCAGGGCGCCCACCGAGAGCGAAGGCAGGTACATGCTCAGCAGGTGCACCTGGATGACCCAGCTCGCCTCCCGCACCGAGGTCCGCTCGACGCCGCACATCTGCAAGGGCGTCGGCACCATGATCAGGCTCATCACCAGGAACGCGCCGGCGCCCATGGCCACCATCGGCCAGTACAGCGCGCGAGCGCGCGCGTCGGGCGTGGCCGAGGCGCCGACGACGAGCGCCTCCTGCGGCCGGTACGCCACGAACGCGACGGCGGCCAGCGCCTGGAGCACCGCCAGGATCATCAGGGCACAGGGCATGTAGCTGGACGTCCGCCCCTCCAGCAGGCCAAAGAGCGAGACGCCGGGGACGATGCCAGCGGCGCTGGCGAGCTGGATCATGATCAGCAGGCGCGGCGCCCTGCCGCTCGGCTGCCCTTCCAGGATCGCGAACCGATACTGCTGCACGAAGGCGCCTTGCAGGCCGACGCCGCAGACCGCCGCGCAGAAGAGCCAGAGATCCGACAGCTCCACCGCCCGCGCCGCGAGCGACAGGCAGCCGGCGGACAGCAGCGCCGCGGCGATGAAGCAGGGCCTGCGCCCGAAGCGGCGCATCATCTGGCTGGCCGGCCAGGTGCCCAGGGCCGACGACAGCACCAGCACGGCCACCGGCAGGGTCGCGAGCCGCATGTCCATCGCGAGCCGCTCGCCCACCAGGCTGCCGGCGAACTGGATCGCGACCACGCCCGCGATCCCGAGGACCTGACACAGCAGCAGGACCAGCGTGTTGATGGACGTGGCCGGCGCCGCCCGCAGGGCCCGGCGGATCAACGGGCCCGCTCCGCGTCAGGCCGCGCGGCCTGGTCGTCCGGGCCGAGCGCCGCGATGGCGTCCAGGGAGAGGCCGAGGTGCTGGTGGAGGAACCGCACCATCGTCCAGTGCGGCAGCGCGCCCTCGTCGAAGGGGCCGAACTCCTCGCGGTACAGGGGCAGCCAGCGCAGCGCCTCCTCGAGCGCCTGCTCCCGGCTCGGCTGCGCCTCCTGGTAGTCCTCGTACGGCAGGCTGCGATGATGGATGAAGAAGCGCCCCGGCAGGCGCTCCTCGCAGAGCTCGCGGTACTCCCGGGTCTGCAGGATCAGGTAATGCCAGATCTCGTCGATCGCCTGCTCCACGGGCAAGAACAGCCCGACCAGCGGCTCCGGATGGCGCGAGATCAGGTACAGGTATCTCAGACACTCGATGACCTGGCGCTCGACGAACGCGGGCTCCTCGTCGGTGGTCTGCGCGAAGTGCCGCACCACGCCGGAGAAGAACGCATCGCCGAGCAGCGCCCTCAGCGCGGCGGTCGTCACCCTCGGTTGCTCGATCGTCACAGGCCACCTCGCTCCGTCGTCTCGCCGTCCTGGTTCAACCACGCGTACTTGCCGGACTTGCCGATCGCGATGTGCGCGCGGCGCTCGAGGGCGCAATCGAGCCCGGCGCCCCCCAGGATCTGCTGCCGCAGCGCGCGCTCTGCGGCCGGGTCGAGGGGGGTGTCGTCGAAGGTGGTGTACAATAACCGCGCCTGCCGGGTGCCCTCCGGGTGAAGCTGATAGAGGAAGACGGACGGCGCCGCGGCGGCGATCCAGTCGTCGAGGTGGGCCTGGGAGATCGCGCCCCCGCGCTCGAGCCACAACAGCTCTCGCTCGCGCCCGCAGAACCGGCGGATCCGGAGCGGGTCGGGGGAACCATCGACCGTCTCGGCGCAGTCGCCCGATCGATACCGGATGAGCGGCATGTACGGGTTGCGCACGCTCGAGACGATGATGCTGTGGATCGAGCTGCCCTCCTCGACCGGGATCAGCTCCAGGTGCATCTTGTCGAGGTAGGGCCAGTACCGCCCGTGACGATCGCTGTAGTACAGGTATCCCAGCTCGGTGCTGCCGAACAGGTCGATGACCGGGCACTCGAAGTGCTGCTGCAGGAAACGCCGCACGTTCTTCGGCGTGAACTCGTAAGCGTGAATGATGCTGGCCGGCCTCGGAAAGCGGGGCCACGCCCCCCAGGCCAGCGCCTTCCGCACGAGATGCGCGAGGTGGAGGCTGTCGCAGTCGAGGTGGTACCAGCCTCGCGGATGCGCCTGCTGGACGGCGGTCATCTCATCGAGCATGCGCTCCACGTCGCCGCGATCCCAGAGCGCCGGGTCGAGCCGCAGGTTCAGGTAGAGCGTGCGCGCGTCGAGCCGACGCTCTTCGAGGCTGGGGCGCGCCGGCGCCTCGGCGCCTCGCCGCTTCGCGTTGAGCCGCGCCACGTGCTCTGTCGCCAGCACCGTGGTGATCGAGACGCGCTGGCAGCCCTGCTGCCACGTGACGGCGACGTCGGGGTGCTCGCTCCACAGCCGGTAATACGACCTGAGCAGGAAGAACGGCGGGCGAATGATCTGCATCCGCGCGTGGTTCGTCCCGGTCGACAGGACGAACTCCGCCTCGCCGGCCCTCAGCGCCTCGGCGAGCCTCGGGGTCATCCAGTTGTCCGGGAAGCCTCTGGCGATCTCCGGCTTCTCGAGGATCGGGAAGGAGCCCGCCTCGATCGACGGGCGGTAGATGGGGATGTCCCTGACCTGATCGATCATCTCGGCGAGCGTCTGTCGATGGGCGTCCATGGTCGACTCCAGGAGGACGGCCGAACAGGCCATCACGAGGCGTTGCACCCATGGTCCGGGCGGCCGCGAGCGAGGCAGGAGACCCCCCAGCAGAAGCTGTGGGATCTCCGCCTCGCTCGCAGGCCCGGACGGCCCTGCTAGCTGATGCAGCCAGCCTTCTTCGAGATGCAGCCGGCCTTCATCGAGATACAGCCAGCCTTCTTCGAGATGCAGCCGGCCTTCCTCGAGATACAGCCGGCCTTCCTGGCCACGCTGCCGGCGAGCGCCGGCTCACCGGCCGAGTTGGCCGCGACCCAGTGATTCCAGAGATGATCCTGGGCGAGCCGCTGAATCAATTGCTTCATTCGAGCCTCCTTGAACGCATGGTGGTGGTGCATGGACGACGCACATCTCCACAGCCCGCGCGCCGCTGCGGTCGTGTGCCCCCGCGGCCCGACGGACACCATTGTGATCCGCCCGACCGTCTCGCTGACTATATGGGAGCACCAACGACCGTCAAGCGGCCTGCATCAGCGATTGAAGTGATATACCGAATCTCAATGGCCTGATTCCGGGATGCGTCGCGCCACAACGCTATCCGGTGACAGCGCCGCTTCATGCGCAGCGCGACGTTCTCGCCAGGAGCGCCGGCGATCCCGCGATTCACGCGGCGCCATCCCGGTTCGCCGCGAACCGCCGCGCAGACGCCGTCATGATGGCGTGGCGGCCTGTCCATGGGTCAGCGCTCGGCCGGTCATGCCGGCGCGGCGGCGTGGGCTCGACGCCGGCCGCCTCAGCGCTCGCCGGGCGGCGCGATCACCTTCCCCGGATTCAGGAGCCCCGCCGGGTCGAAGGCGTCCTTGATGCGGCGGTGCAGCTCGAGCGACGCCGCGCCGAGCTGGCGGGCGAGGAAGCCGCGCTTGAGCGTGCCGACGCCGTGCTCCCCGGTGATCGTGCCGCCGAGCTCCAGCGCCTGCGCCATCACCGCCTCGAAGGCCGCGACGGCGCGCGCCTCGGCCGCGGCGTCGGCCCGATCGAAGACCACCAGGGGGTGCAGGTTGCCGTCGCCGGCGTGCGCCACCGTGCCGACCATGGTGTCCGACTCGGCGACGATCACCTCGATGCGCCGGAACATCTCCGGCAAGAGCGGCAGCGGCACCGCGACGTCGTCGACGAGCACCGTGCCGAGCCGCTGGAGCGCCGTCAGCGCCAGGCGGCGCGCCGTGAGCAGCATCTGCCCCTCGCCCTCGTCCTCGGTGGCGGCGACCATCGTCGCGCCGGCCTCCTCGCAGGCCTCCTGCATCCGGGTCAGCTCGGCGGAGCCGGGCGCGTCGCTCTGCGCGATCAGCATCGCCGCAGCCTCGGTGTCGAGCTCGAGCCGCGCGTGGGCCTCGACCGCGCGCAGGCTCGTGCGGTCCATGATCTCGAGCAGCGAGGCGTCGACCGACCGGACGATCGCCGCGACGGCGCGCCCCGAGGCCTCGAGCGACCCGAACGTCGCGACCAGCGTTGTCGACGGCGGGGGGCGCCGCCGCAGGCGCAGCGTGATCTCGGTGATCATCGCCAGGGTGCCCTCGGAGCCGACGAGGAGCCGCGTCAGGTCGTAGCCCGCGACGTCCTTGCGGCTGCGGCCGCCGGTGCGGAGCACCGTTCCGTCCGCGAGGACCGCCTCCAGGCCGAGCACGTAATCGGCCGTGACGCCGTACTTCACGCAGCACAGGCCGCCGGCGTTGGTGGCGACGTTGCCGCCGATCGTCGAGAGGGCGTAGCTCGAGGGGTCGGGCGGGTACCACAGCCCCCGCTCGCGCACGGCGGCCTTGAGATCGCCGTTGATCACCCCCGGCTGGACGACCGCGAGCATCGCCGCCTCGTCGATCGCGACGATCCGGTTCATGCGCTCGAAGCTCACCACCACGCACCCGTCGCCGGCCGTCGCCCCGCCCGCCACCCCGGTCCCGGCGCCGCGCGGCACCAGCGCGACGCGGTGCCGCGTCGCCCACCGCGCCAGCGCCTGCACCTCCGCCGTCGACGACGGCCGCGCCAGCGCGCGCGGCCAGCCGCCGGTCGCCCAGATCGCCTGATCGTGGCGATAGCCATCGATCACATCCCTGTCGGTGATCAGGCCGTCGCCCAGCGCGAGGGCGAGCTCGTCCAGCGCGCTCATGGCCGCCCCGACGCTACCGGCGCCGGTCTCCACCGTCAACGTCCCCGCCCCGCGCGGACGTCCGCGCGCGAGCGCTGCCGCGGATCGCGGGGCGCGCCGGCGCCGAGCTCCTCGTGCCGGAGCAAGCGCCGCGATCTCGCACGTCAGCGCTTGACTACGGCGACGCCGGTTGGTACTCCTCCGCCGCGCATCGACGGCGACGACCTCGGGTGAGGAAGCGGCGCAATCAGAGCTCTCTCTGAGACGCGCCACGCACACGCACTGCGTGGCTTCTTGATCCGTGTCATCGACGTTTGCGGGAGTAACTCAGTGGTAGAGTGCAACCTTGCCAAGGTTGACGTCGCGGGTTCAAATCCCGTCTCCCGCTCCACAATCTAGACGTTGCAGCAGCCGCCATCGCTCAGCGCGAGCAGGGCGAAGCTCGCGAGCCAGTGCTCGCCCATGTAGTCGCCCGCGATGTGCGGCAGGCTGGCGTCGAGGTGCCGCGCGACGGCGTCGAGCGCGCGGGCGCGGACGGGATCTCCCCCGGGCAGCGCCGCCGCGAGCGAGCGCCAGCACCAGGCGCGGCTCAGGTTGAGCCCGTCGAGGTGGGCGATCTTGCCGTCGCTCCTGTCGCTGACCGTCGCGGGCAGGAACAGCGTGGCGGGCTCGCCCTGCGCGGCGCGCGGCAAGAACCGCGCGAACCAGCCGCGGAACTCCGGCCCGGGCAGGACCCGCCGCATGCACTCGGCCTCCATGAGCGCGGGCGAGAGGAAGTCGTCCTGCGAGGGCTCCCACGCCTGGCAGTCCGCGTCGCGGCCGTACCACGCCCGCGCGGACTCGGCGCAGCGCCGCGACAGCGGCTCGTCGCCCTTCACGGCGGCGTACTCCAGCGCGAGCGCGAGGGCGAAGGCCGTGTTCGTGTGCGCGCCGGCGCGGACCGGGTACGTGGCCCGGGGCAGGAACTCGAGGAAGCGCTCGGCGAACGCGTCGCCCAGCGGGGCCAGCGCCGCCGACCACCGGCGACCTTCGTCGGTGTCGTACTGCGCGAGCTCGGCCGCCAGCAGGAGCAGCCACGCCCACCCGTACGGCCGCTCGAAGCCGCGGCTGGACGGCCGCTGGAGATAGGCCAGCTCGGCGGCGACCTTCTCGCCCGTGAGCTGCGCTTCGAGCAGCGCGCGCACGGGCGCGGCGGCCGGCCCGCCGGGGAAGAGGCGGAGGATGCGCGCGAGGAGCCAGTGGCCGTGCACGCACGAGTGCCAGTCGAAGCTGCCGTGAAAGATCGGGTGCAGCTCGCGCGGGCCTTTCACGTCCTCGGGGCCGGTCATGACGTGATCGAGCTTGTTCGGGTACTCCCGCGTCACGTGCCCGAGCGCGAGGGCGGCGAGCTGCGAGGCGATCTCGGGGGTCAGGGCGTGCGTCATGGGACCTCGGCGTGGAATCACGCGTGGAATCAGCGTGGAATCAGCGGGGGAAGGCGAGCAGGTACAGGAGGAGCGTGTTCCCGACGAGCAGGAGCAGCGCGGTGGGGAGCTGGACCCTGATCACGCCGTCGCGATCGGGCAGCCCGAGCAGCGCTGCGGGAACGACGTTGAAGTTCGCGGCCATGGGGGTCATCAGCGTCCCACAGAAGCCGGACAGCATGCCGATGGCGCACACGATCGCCGGGTCGCCGCCGAAGCGGCGCACGAGCAGGGGCAGCCCCACCGCGGCGGTCATGACCGGGAACGCCGCGAACGCGTTGCCCATGATCACGGTGAACACCGCCATGCCCACCGTGTAGGCCGCCACCGCGGCGGACCGGCTGCCGAGCGGGATCACGCCCCCGGCGAGCTGCCCGACCACGTCGCCGACGCCGGCCGCCGAGAACACGACGCCGAGCGCGGCCAGCGTCTGGGGCAGGATCGCCGCCCAGCCCACCGTGTCGAGCAGGCGCCGGCCCTCCTGGAGCGGCGCGAGCAGCGGCGGGCGCAGCCACGCCACGGACGCCGCGAGCGCCAGCACCACGCCGAGGGCGAGCGAGATGAGCGTGGCCTGCCCCGGGTCGAGCAGCGGGGCCCCGAGGACCTCGATCCGCCGGAGGACCAGCGTGCCCAGGAGGGCGGTCGCCGGGACGATCAGCGCCGGGACGAAGAGGCGGTCGCCGCGCCGCTCGGCGCTGGCGAGCCGCTCCTCGCGCGTCGTCGTGGCGGGGCGCCCCTGCCCGAGGCCCCCGACGCCCGCCAGCAGCACGAGCGCGATCACGAGCACCCCGTTCCCGAGATCCCCGAGGCGCGGGCCGAAGAGGAAGCTCGTCGCCAGCAGGCCCCAGAAGAGGGCGCTCTTCCAGCGCTTCTCGTTCTCGCGGTCGGCCGCGCTCAGGAGCGCCGACGCCGCGAAGAACAGGCCTCCTGCGGCATAGCCGAAATCGAGCGTGATCATCCGCGCGGCTCCCCGGCATCTTCGTGGGCTGCGTGGGTCGCGGGGGCGACGCGGGCGAGCTCGCGCCGGAGCCGCCGATCGAGCAGGAGGAGCCGTGTCCCGTGGACGAGGAGCGCCAGGATCGCCGTGGGGATGGCCCAGATCGACACCTGGAGCGGCTCGACGAGGATCCCGTTCTGCTCGAGAAACCCCTTGATGAGCAGGATCGACGCGATGGCGAGGAAGATGTCCTCTCCGAAGAACAGCGCCACGTTGTCGGCCGCCGCCGCAGAGGCGCGGATCAGCCAGCGCGTCCGGTCCGGCAGCGGGCCGTACCGGTTCTCGGCCGCGCCCTCGGCCATGGGTGCGATCAGCGGGCGGACCATCTGCGCGTGGCCGCCCAGCGAGGTCAGGCCGAGGGCCGCGGTGAGCTGCCGTATCACGAAATAAACCAGCAGGAGCCGCCCGGTCGTGGCGGTCTTCACCCGCGCTACCAGCGCGCGCGCCCGCTCCTGGAGGCCCGAGCGCTCCAGGAGGCCGATGACCGGCAGGACCAGCCAGACCAGGCTGACATAGCGGTTGTCGTTAAAGGCCTTGCCCAGGGCGGAGATCGCCTGGATCGGGCTCATCCCCGCCGAGAGGCTGGTCACGATCGCCGCCGCCGCGACGACCAGGAGCGGATGGATCCGGGCGACGAAGCCGACGACCACGACAGCGACCCCGAGGAGCGTGAGCATGCTTCTTCCCTGGTGCTGGCGGGCAACGTCGCACACGGGCGAGGGCGTCGTCCACGGGCGCGCGCAGGACCACGGGCACGCGCAGGAGCACGCGCCCGGCAGCCCGCGCTTGACGCCGGCCGGCGCGTCGACGAGTGGCCTCCCGGAGCGCGGCGAGCGCCGGGGTCGCTGGAGGAGCCGTCATGGACCAGGACCCCGAGCACGCAGGCTGAACGGAGGATCGCCACAGTGGAGCATGAGGCAGCTGAAGACATCGTCATCTCATCGGACAAGGCGCTCCTCGACGTCGAGCGGATCCACGCCTTCCTCGCGTCTGCCTACTGGAGCACGGGCATCCCCCGCGAGGTCGTCGAGCGGGCCATCCAGGGCTCGCTCTGCTTCGGCGTCTACAAGGCCGGAGCGCAGATCGGATTCGCCCGGGTGATCACCGACCACGCGACGTTCGCGTACCTGGCCGACGTGTTCATCGTCGAGGCGGAGCAACACAAGGGGTACGGCAAGGCGCTGATCGCCCACGTCACCGAGGCGCTCGGTCGCCTCCGGCTGCGGCGGACGCTGCTCGCCACCGCCGATGCGCACGGGCTTTACCGGCAGTACGGCTTCACGCCGCTCGGAAAGCCGGACACGTTCATGGAGATCAACGTCAAGGACATCTACCAGCAGGGAAAGGCGGGGACCTCGTAGCGGCGGCGCGCCCCTCTCCCGGGGCGCTCTCCCCCGCGGGCGCGATCTCCACCGCTCCAGCGCGAGCTCGCGCGGAAACGCGAGCTGCGGAGCGCAGACTCTCACTGCGTGCCCCTCGGCGCGGCGTCCCAAGGGTCGGGGGCCGCGTCCGCGGGCGACCTACCCCGAGAGGAGCGCACGCGCCCTTGCCTCAGCCTGGGGGGTGAAGCATTTCAAGAACGCTCGCTCACCGGGCCGCTGGAACGCTACGAGGTCGTTGGAGACGGCCAGGGTCGCCCAGTCATCGGTTCCGATCGGGTCGACCACGAGCCCGAGACGCTCGCAGAGCGAGAGGATCGGGAGGTCTGACGCGTGCGTGGCCGCGCTCCTCGCGTCGAAGCGGAGGATACGCTCGACGTAGGCGGCGTAGCTCGACGCGGAGACGGACCACAGGTCGTCCTCGAACGTGTAGCGGTAGATGCGGCGGTCCTCACCGAGGTAGAGGAACGCGTCCGACGTCCCGATGTCCCAGTAGCCGACGAGCAGCCGCGATGGCTCACCCGCCGGAAGCCAGGGGTCACCGGGGCGGAGGAGCGGCGATTCGAACGCCTGTGCGGAAGCGGCGCCCGCAAAGAACTCTGCGTGGCAGAGGACGGGACCACACATGGCGGTTCGATCGAACCGCCGGATGCCGCGCCCGATGCCGAGCGCGTCCGAGACGGCATCGACGAGGCACGATGACGGTCCCTGCGCATGCAGCCAGGCGAGGAAAGCGGGGCAGCCCTCGTCGTTGATGACCACGAAGGCCGGGACCGTGGGCACGCCGTCAAACGACGACTGCCACGGGGCGTGCAAGCGCGCTGTCGCTCGTTTGCCGAGCCCCTGCGACATCCCCCCGCCAGGGAGGCGGTAGCGGACTGCCGCGCTGCCGTTGCGCACCAGGAAGGCCCCCTCGACACCCGGCTCCCGGTCATCGAACAACAGCCCCTCGCCTTCCAGCGGCTCGCTCTCGGCGAGCACCGCCGAGTAGGCAGGGAACCAGATCGGCTTGCGAGGCTGCCGCTCACCGAAAGCCCGGAGCCAGGGGACGAGCTGCTCGGCGCTTCGCGCATAAAGGCACCACGTGTCCCGGCTCTCGGTGACCAGCACCGAGCCCTCGTACCACCTGAAGGAGCCACTCGACTCCGGGGCAGGCGGCACGTCACCGCCCCGCGCGCGTACGGCGTCGAGGATCTCGTCGCGGGCGACGGTGGGGGCGCCCGTGCAAGCGAGATAGCTGTCGTTCCACCCCGCGAAACGCGAGCGGAGCCGTTCGCGGTCCCTGGATGAGATGCCGGGGAGCGCGGGGAAGTCGAGCATGAAGCCTCTGCGATGAGCCCACAACTTCCTCGAGCCGCTGCTGACATCGCGTCGCCTGGGCCCAACAAGCGTCCATCCGCGACCAGTTCGCGTCCACGGACACGCAGCGCCTCAGGCAGGCGAGGTGCCGTCGTCCCAGGCGAGCACCGCCTCGGGGCGAAGCTCCCGCATGCGCGTCACGGTTAGGCCCTGTAGCCTACGCTCGAACACGAGTGCCGCGTCGCCAGCGTAGAAGGTGCCAGTGGAGTCGCTGGCCTCTTCAACCTCTTCCAGGCCGAGCGCCCGGGCGAGCTCACGGCCGTGCGACGACCGTGAGACATGAATCGGCACTTCTTTGGGGTGTCCCCACAGCGCGACGCGGGTGACGAACACACGCACGGAGTCGCTCGTTCGCTCCCACTCGTCCCAGCCGAACCCATAGGCCCACATCCTGCCTTCCTCCGTCACGCACGCTAGCGTATCGGGGTTGTCGATATCTCGTACGCTCACCAGGATCACGGGGCCGTCCGGCGTCTGCTGAAGTGGCCACTCCGCAACGCTCCCTTCGGCGAGGGCTCGATCGAGCATCTGGATCCCGCCGAAGCGCTGGATCCGGTCGACGCTGCGCAAACCGCCGAACGAGCGCTCCGCGTCTGCGGCCGCCCTGGCGAGTGCCTCGCTGCCGCCGTTCTCCAGCACCCATGAGGCGAGCCGCGAGGGGTCGCCGGGATCGTGTAGCCGGCAGAGCCAGCGCGATGCCGCCTCTCTCGCGCGAGGCGACAGCGGAAGCGCCTTCGACGCTGGGTCGACGGTTGAGCAGAGAAATCCGACCACGCCCTGCCGAAATCGTTCGTTCGCTTCTCCGAGCAAGAGATCAAGGTGCACGGCATCGTTGTCCAGAGCCGCACGCCCCGTCGCATCGACGTGATCGTCGCGAAACTCGATCCAGCCAGACTCGGGAGCGACAAGCGACGTTCCGGCGGCTCGAACCACCGGAAAGAAACATCGTAACCGCAGCGCTGCGCACTCTTCAAGCCAGGACCGCAAGCTGGTCGCCGTGGGGCCCAGCATCCGCAAGAACGCGTCGTCGCGCAGGGCGAGCACGCCATCGCAGACGTGCCACAGAAAGCCGTGCAGGCGAAAGTGGCGACTCGGCTGGGCGACCCGGCGAGCAACGCCCTTGACGAGATCGTTCGTCTTGTCAAGCGCAGTGACCGAGCCCGTCTCCGGCTCAAAGTTACCGAGGTGGACACGGGCCCGCAGTTCGAACCCCGGAGCACGCCACCGCTCGAGCCTCTCCGCCACCTCGTTTAACTGGGAGATGGACGCCGTGAGCTGTTTGGTTCCGCAGATGGATCGGAGCTCGGGATTGAACATGCCCTTCTCGATTGTGCCGAGGAGGGGATCGCAGAATCGGGTCTTCAAGTCGGGCCCATTGCGGGGTCGTTGATTTTATTATCCAAAACGCCCTGCAATTGCTAGCACGTCCGATACACTGGACACGTGACGGGACATTCGCTGAATGCCGCACTCCTCGACGAGCCACACGGCATCTCCATCCACGAAGACCTGCGCGGCCGCGTCGGAGAGGTCTTCGCGGAGACTGAGCCCGGGCGGCAGCGCCTCTTCCGAACGGCACGTCGCCTCCGACGCATAACCGTTCTCGAGGAGGTAGATATGACGTTCGAACCAGCGCTCGACGCCCGTGCCCACCAGGCGCACTTGCACCTCGTCGTCGTCTGGCTCCTGCCATGAGGCCCACACCCCGCCCGCCTCGTCCACGTAGATGCCCGTGCGCACCGCTGTGTTCTCGATCCAGCCAATGAACCAGGCTCCGTTGTAAGGGTGAACTGGCGCAGACCAGATGCCGGAGGAGGTCCGTTCACGGATCACGCTCGCCGCCCACGGGGCAACGATCGAGATCCCCCGTTGCCCACGGAACCCGCCCGCGAGCTCGTCCACGGCGAGCACCGCATTCGTGAGCGACGCCGATGCCCGGTATCTCTCGAGCTGGGCGCGCAGGCCATCCTGATCTCGCAAACCCGGCTGCCACTCGCCGAACGAGGTGGCTCGCGCGAGCCTATCGGCATGACGCGGAACCGTGGCGATACAGCCGCCGGGCTTCATCTGGAGCTGCGTCTCGAAAGCGCCCTGGAGCACCCCGCGGACCCAGCTGCCGCCCTCCGTCTCGTGAAGCTCGAACGCCTCCGGGAAGTACCGATCCAAGTGGTCCATCGACCCGAGCAGCGCTCCGGGCCGCGGAAGACCGGCGATCGGGATATAGGAGTACCTCGCTGGCGCGGGCGAGAGCCCGGCCGGCAGGGGGTGTGCGAGCAACGCCCGGAGCCGTTCGCTGGTCGCGCACGCCACGGTCAAGGCGTCGGCCAGCAGCAGGACGATGGCGCCCTCGAACCACAGCAGCTGCTCCGAAGGCCCGAGCGAGCGAACCACGCGCGGCGGCCCGAGCGCGCCCTCGACCCACCCGGTCATGAGCGAGGGCTGCGCCCCGTGATGGTGGCGCTGGCGGAGGACGAGCCCCTCGGAGACCAGCCGCGCCGCGTCGCGGAGGGCGGCAGGATCATCGGCTGGCACTGGAGGTCGCGGCTCGAACGGGTTTCCGGTGCGTGGAATGCGCACCACCGCTCCGTCGTGCGGTGCGAGCGAGCCCAGCGGTCCCAGGTCCTCGATTCCGGGGGCGCTCGGTAGATCGTCGCGCTCTGTGATGCTCATGGGCGTGGCCCCCAGGTCCCGGACGAGTTGTCGAAGACCCCTGGATTGAGCCCCGCCACTGAGCCCGTCCCCCCGGCTCGTCGATATGCGTCCTCATTGGCGGCCCTCATCGCGGGGTCGTTGATGCTCTGTGCGAGCGGCGAAGCTGGAAGCGTGATTGGCCCCGGTGCGCCGGCCGGGTTCACGACGCGCGGTCCCTCTGGGTTCTGGAGCCCACCCGGCACATTGGTAGCATCCCTCGTCGAGGCACGGCCCCCCGCGACCGTGGGTGACGGCGGGCGCGGATCGGCGAGCGCCCAGAGCCGGGGGATCGTCTGCGAGCAGTTCGGGCACGCCGCCAGATCCTTCGTTCCCGCTCGGCTCGAGATGCCACCAATCTCCGAGAGCGCCCTGCTGAGGTTCTGTCGTCCCTGCGGCGTGCCCGGGTCGCAGCTCTGCCCGGGGTTGCGGCTCTCCCAGTTCCGGAGGTGCGACGAGAGCGCCGCTGGCTCCGAGCAGGAGGCGGCGTCCGTATCCCCGCCGCGCGCGTTCCGGATCGGCAGCGCCGCCGCCACGGCAGGGTGCAGGTCCGCCTCGCGGGAGGACGTGCCCGTCCCGATCGCGTTGCCATTGCGATCGGTGAGTGTTGTCACGCTCCGCGCGAGGCCATCGAGATCCATCCAGACGAGCGGCCGCCCATTCACATACCCGTACGCTTCGAGCCCTCCCTCGAGCCCCAGCGGCTCCGGGCTCAGGTACGTCGCGCTCGCCGGATCGAAATACCGCCATCGGTTGTAGTGGAGCCCCGTCTCCGGCTCGTACCAGTGCCCCAGGAACCGGCTCAGCGTGGCGGCGGCATCGCCCGCGATAACCCGGCCGTACGCCCCGGTCTCGAAGACCTGGTCGACCGTCCCGTCGGCGCCCACGAGCGCCAACGGCACAGGCGCCCCGTCCCGGTGCACGAGGTACTTCCACGCGCCCGGGCCGGCCTCGGTGTCGATCGCCTGCGCGATCGGCGCCGGCGAGCCCGGCGCGTACGCGTAGCGCCAACGCTCCACCAGCGTGAACGGCGTGGCCGCGCCGGGGGTGCTCGCCTCGCGCTCCACCGTCTCCTCCAGGAGGTCCTCGCCATCCCAGCGGTAGCGGTGCCTCACGAGCGCCGCGCCTCGCCGCGCGACGCGCTTCTCCAGGCGCCGCGCGAACCCGTCGTACACGAACTCGAGCCGGGTGCCGTCGGGCAACGTCACGCCCGAGAGCAGGCCGAGCACGCTCCAGGCGTAGGTGGTCACCGCGGCGCCCTCCACCTTCCTCACGAGCCGGCCGCGCGCGTCGTACGTGAGGGTCGCGCCGTTCGTGGTCACGAGCCGCCCGCCGCCCAGGTGGGACTGCGCGCGGCCGTCGATCCAGCGCACGTCGCCGCGCGGCGAGAGCACGTAGTCCTCGGTCCCGGCCCGCCGCTCGTGCCGCTTCTGCGCGATGCGGCCGCGCGCGTCGTACGCGAACGACTGCGCCCCGCGATCGCGATCGGCGAGCACCTGGAGTTCGTTGGCGGGCGACCACCCATAGTCGAACCGCAGGGTCTCCGGGCCGCCGAGCTTGCCGACCCACGTGGGCTCACCCGGGCGGACGACCGCGGCGCCACGGCCGATGACGGCCGAGCGGACGACGTTGCCATGCGCGTCCCTCGTGAGCTCGATCCCGCCCCCGCCCGCGAAGAGGCGCCCCACCTCGACGCTCGCCGGGTCGTACGCGAACGTCGCGATCGGCTGGTGCGCTCCCCCGGCATCCGAGAAGACGAGCGCGGAGCACCGCCCCGCGGCGTCGCGCGGCGTGGCGATCGCGAAGGCGCCCGGGACGATCACCGCCGTGCGATTCAGGCCGGCGTCGTAGAGGTGGCGGATGGACGTCGCGGACGATGGCTCGTTCACCAGCTCGGTGTCCTCGCGGACGCAGCGCCCTCGCGCGTCGTACGCGTATTGCGTGCGGACCGCCTCCGTCTCGAAGAGCAGGACGCGCCCGCGCTCGTCGTACTCCAGCTTGTGGAACGTGTCGTCGGAGAAGGCACGCCCGATGATGCGATCGAGATCGTCGTAGGTGAGCTCGACGAACTCGCCGTCGTCGAAGGTGATCCTCGACAGCCGCCCGGCCCGGTCGTTCCTGTACCGCAGCGTGCGACCGTCGAAGGTGCGCTCGGAGAGGATCCGCCCCTCGAGATCCCGCTCGATGGTGTGCACGTCGCCCTCCTCGTTGACGATGCGCACCATGTCGAGCTCGCGATCGTAGGCGTACGACACGCGCGAGCCGTCGCTCCGCTCGACCGCGATCACCTCGCGGAGACCCGCGTACACCAGCCGGTACCAGCGGCCGTCCGCGTCGCGCTCGCCGTTGAAGCGGCCGGCCTCGTCGTAGCTCATGAACGTGCGGGCGCCGAGCGGCGAGCAGTGCTCCACCACGCGCCCCATCGCGTCGTAGATCCACCGGTGGACCCCGCCCTTCTCGTCCCGCATCTCCACGAGCCGCCCGAGGAAATCGTAGCGCAGCGCGCGCGTGCCGCCGTCCGGCTCGACGATCTCGACGCGATTGCAGAGCGCGTCGTACCTCATCGACGTCTCGCCGCCGCCTTCGGTCTCGGCGTGGACCAGGCAGCCGCGCTCGTCGTAGCGGAAGCTCGCGACCGGCCCCATCGCGTCCGAGAGGTAGATCAGGTTGCCGTTCGGATCGCGCGCGTGCTGCGTCTCGAGGCCGTCGGGGCCGCGCGTGGTCACGACGTTCCCGCGATCGTCGTACACGTACTCCGTCGCCCGCCCCAGCGGGTCGACGACGCGGTACACGCCGCCGGCCTCGCCCATCCTCCATGCGCGCCCGAGCCCGTCGCGGTATCCGACGAGCTCGCCCGACTCGTCGAAGGCATTGTCGTGCACCTGCCCCGCCCAGACGATCCGGTCCGCCTTGCCGAAAGCGTTGGCCTCGACCCTTCGCAGGGCGCGCGACGTGATGACGTTGTTCTCGCCCGCGCCGTACTCGATCTTCGCGTGCAGGAACCCCTTGGCGCGGCTGCCGTCCACGAGCGTCTCGGGCACGCTCTCGGCCAGGAGCGCGCGCTCGTCGGGATCGTTGCACCACGTCTCCACGCAGCGACCGTGGTTGTCGTGGCGGTAGTGCACCTCGAGGCCCGTGGGCCAGCGCTCCAGCACGAGCCGGTGGTCTGCGTCGTACGCGAAGGTCATCGCGTGCCCCAGCGCGTCGCGCGCGGCCACGAGATCTCCGCGATCGTCGTACTCGTACGTGCGGAAGGACGTCCAGGCGCCCCTCGCGGACGCGTTCTTCACCTCGAACGCTGCGATGCGGCCGTCGCGGTGCCGCCGCACGCGGAGCAGCCGGCCCACGCTGTCGTTCACGAACTGGAGCGGACCGGTCCCGTTCTCGTAGAAGAGCCGGGCCTGGTTGCCGTTGCGGTCCAGGAGCGCGCTGAGGCGGAGCTCGTTGTCGATGGCAAAGGCATGCTCGAAGACCCGCGTGATGCCGTCGTCGGCCTTGAGGAAGTAGCCGTCACGGGTCCGCGTCAGCAGCCCGACGGGGAGCTTCACGGTCTCGCCCTCGTCGGGGCAGCGGCCCTCGCACGCGAGCGCTGTGGCCGTGACGACGCGCACCCTGCGGCGGCGAAGCTCGATGACGCGCCAGCCGAGCGAGTGGTTCCAGCCGTGGCCGAGGCCGTAATCGAGGTCGCGCTGCGCGGAGCTGTAGGCGCGCTCGATCACGAGCGGAAAGGCTCCCGGAAGCGCCATGTCGGTGACGGCAAGGGTGTAGACGCGGCCCGTGACCGGATCGATGGGGTGTCCGGCCTGCGTTCCTCCTCCGCCCCCGTGCGTCGGGTTGGGGCAACCGCCGCCGCTGCCCTGGCCGCAGCTCCCGGCGTTGCGGCCGCCGCCCTGGGCGCCGTTGCCACCGTTCTTGCCCCCCGCACCCTGGTCTCCGCCGGCTCCGTTGCCGCCGCGCCCGCCGCTGCCTCCGCCGCCTGCACCACCGCCCATGACGAAGACACCGGGGTTCATTCCCGGGATGGCCGGGATGTTCGGAACCGGAGCTGTGCGTGCCATGAAGCGATGGTCGCGGAACCGGCCAGGACGTCAATACCCGCTGCCGTGCCGGATGGCCCCGGGGCGGTAACCTCTCGGCGGCTCCCGGGTTGAATTCAATTCACCCCCGCCCCCCCTCGACAGCCTCCGGCTCGACCCCCGCCCCCGTCACAACCCCAGCCGCCGCAGCGGCAGCTCCCGCGCGCGCGTCTTCGTCAAGGCGAACACCGCGTTCGCTATCGCGGGCGCCACCGGCGGCACCCCCGGCTCTCCGACGCCACCGGGCGGCGCGTCGCTCTTCACGATCTCCACGTGGATCCGCTGCGGCACCTCCGGGCTCCGCACCACCGGGTAGTCGCGGAAGTTCGTCTGCTCGACCGCGCCGCCCTTCACCGTGATGGCGCCGTGGAGCGCGATGCTCATCCCGAACACGACCGCGCCCTCCATCTGCGAGCGCACCCGATCCAGGTTGACCACCGTGCCCGGGTCCGCGACGAGCCACACCTCGTCCACCTTCACCTTGCCGAGCGCGTCCTTCGAGACCGCGGCGACAACGGCCACGTACGTGAGGAAGCTCCGGTGCGCGGCGAGGCCCACCGCCCGCCCCGCCTTGCGCGCGGCGTCCCACCCCGAGAGCTCCGTCACCCGCTCGATCACGTGCCGCAGGCGGCCCACGTCGACCGGGTGCTGCTCGATCGGCGCCCCGTAGTTGGGGACCTTGTCGACGCCGAGCTCCGCCGGCGTCGCCCGGCGCGCCGGGCCGAGCACCTCGAGCAGCACGTCGCGCGGATCCGCCTGCCGCGCGTGCGCGATCTCGTCGATGAAGCTCTGCACGGCGAAGGCGTGGAAGATGTTGCAGACCGACCGGAGCCAGCCGATCCGGACGTGCGCCGGCGCGTCGCACGCCTCGACGCGGACGTTCGGGGCCGAGAGCGCGAGGTCGAGCACGCCGAGGCCGAGCTCGCCCTCGCTCGGGGTCTTCGCCTTCGCGTCGAACGTGGACGGGATCGGCGGGAACGCCGTCCGGTGCTGCCACGCCGTCACCTTGCCGGCCGCGTCGAGCCCCACCTTGAGCTGCTGCGCGCTCACGCTGTGGAAGTAGCCGCTCTGCACGTCGTCCTCGCGCGTCCACTGCACGCGCACCGGCGCGCCCATGGCCCGCGCGAGCAGCGCCGCCTCGGCGCAGTAGTCCGGCTTCGACTTCCGCCCGAAGCCGCCGCCGAGGAGCGTCACGTGCACCGTGACGTTCGCCTCGTCGAGGCCGAGCGCCCGCGCTACCTCGGTGCGCGCCGCCTGCGGGTTCTGCGTCGGCGCCCACACCTCGCATCCCTTCGCGTCGACCCTCGCCACCGCCGACGGCGGCTCCATGGCCGCGTGCGCCAGGTGCGGCACGTAGTACTCGGCCTCGATCGTGCGCGCCGCCGCCTTGAACGCCGCGTCCACGTCGCCGACCTTCCGCACGACCTTCCCCGGCGCGCGCACCGCCGACAAGAGCGCCTCGCGGTAGCTCGCCGAGTCGTACGCCGCGTTCGCGCCGTGATCCCACTCGACGTGCAGCGCCGCCCGGCCACGCATCGCCGCCCACGTCGAGTCCGCCACGACCGCCACGCCGCCGAGCGGCTGGAACCCGACCGCGCCGCCCTTCGGCCCCGGCAGATCCACGAGCTTCTTCACGCCCGGGACCGCCAGCGCGCGCGCGCCGTCGTACCGCACGACCTTGCCGCCCACGACCGGCGGGCGCGCGATCACCGCGGTAAGCATGCCCGGCAGCCGCACATCCGCGCCGAACTGGGCCTTGCCCGTCACGATCGCCGGCCCGTCGAGCAGCGGCAGCATGCCGCCGACGCGCTTGAGCTCCGCGACAGGGCGGAGCGCGACCGTCTTCTCGTCGGGCACCGGGAGCTTCGCCGCGTCGGCCACGAGCTCGCGGAAGTCCAGCGAGCGCTTCGTCTTCGCGTGGTGGACGGCGTGCTGCTCGGCGACGCACTCGGCGGCGGGCACCCGCCACTTCTTCGCGGCGGCCGCGACGAGCATCGCGCGCGCCGTCGCGCCCACGCGCCGCATCGGCTCGTAGCCGTTGCGCACGCTGCGCGATCCGTCGGTGTTCTGATCGCCGTAGGCCTTGTCGCCGTCGCCTTGCACGATCTTCACCCGCGCCATGTCGGCGCCGAGCTCGTCGGCGATCAGCACCGGCAGCGAGCTGCGGATCCCCTGCCCCATCTCCGACCGGTGGCAGACGATCGACGCCGTGCCGTCGGGCGCGAGGTGCAGGAACACCCCGGTCCGGAGCCCAGGCTCGGCCGCCGCGCCCGCGGGCGCGGCGGGCGCGGCCTCGGCATCGTCGGCGAGCCCGAGCGCGAGCCCGGAGACCGCGAGCCCGAGCCCCGCGAGGAAAGAGCGGCGGAGGAGGACGACGCGTTGCTGTTCCATCTTCACTCCGTGGGAAGGCCCGCGGCCTTGCGGACCGCCGCCCGGATGCGCGTGTACGTCCCGCACCGGCAGATGTTGCCGGCGAGCGATTTGTCGATGTCCTCGTTCGAGGGCCGCGGGTTCTTCCGCAGGAGCGCGGCCGCGCTCATGATCTGTCCGGACTGGCAGAAGCCGCACTGCGGGACGCCGAGCTCGACCCACGCGCGCTGGAGCGGGTGATCGCCGCCCGGGCTGAGCCCCTCGATGGTCGTCACCGAGCCGCCCGCGGCGCGCTTCACGGGCGTCACGCACGCGCGCACCGTCTCGCCGTCGAGGTGGACGACGCACGCCCCGCAGAGCGCCTGGCCGCAACCGTACTTCGTCCCCGTGAGGCCGAGCACGTCGCGCAGCACCCAGAGGAGCGGCATCTCCGGATCCACGTCGAGCTTCTGCTCGGCGCCGTTCACCTTCAGGATGATCATGGACGGGCCTCCTCGGGCGGGCACGCGGCGCCCGCCTTCACCCACGCATCGACGAGCGCGCCGAACTGCGCCTGCGTGCCGGGCGCCTTCGTGCGGCCGTGGCCGGGCGCCCACCCCCACGCCACGAGCGCGTCGTGCGCGGAGTGCTCGACGATCTGCGCGAGCGTCTTCTTGCCGTTGCGCGCCGGATCCTTGATCTGCGCGCAGAGGGCCGCCGGCGACCTGCCGAGCCACGCCATCTCCGCCGGCGCGAGGTGCCATCCTGGCGCGCCGGGCACGCGCGCGAGCTCGAGGTTCTGCGCCTGGTGGCACGACGTGCACTCCATCGCGGCCACCCCGCGGTCGCGCGGACCGCGCTCGGCCGGCGGGCTGTGGCGCTCGCCGCTGTCGCCCTGGCGCGGGACGCCGTCGTGCGGGTGGCAGTTCACGCAGCGCGGGTGCAAGAGCACCTTGCTCGCCTCGAGGAAGATCGAGGCCGCGCGCGCGTCGTCGTCCCGGATCGACGCGAACGCCTCCGGGCTGCGGAGCTCGCCCGGCGCGACGGGGGGAAGGACGACCGGCTTCGGCGCCTCCGCGGGGCGGGCGTCGCACGCCGCGGCGAGGAGGCCGACGCCCGCCAGGAACCAGAGGTGGAGAGGCTGCATCGCGCGGCCTACACTGCTTGCCGCGAGCGCGCAGCACAAGCATTTCGTCGCGCTCGCGCGCCGCAGACGCTCGCGCGCCGCCCACGCTCGCTCGCTCGCACGGCGGCCTGAGCCGTGAAGCGCCCCGCGCTCGCCTCGAGAGGACCCGTCATCAATCATCGAGGCGCGCGATCGCGCCGCGCCGAGCGTGTCCTCGACTCCGCGCTCGACCTCGCCGGGGTGCGCGGCGCTCCCCAGGATCGTTGACGTCGGCAATGGCACAGACGCGTGGCATGCTGTCGTCGGCGGGCGACGCCGCGCTCGAATGCATGTCCCCTCGCCTCGCTCTCCACATCGCGAGCTCGGCGCGGCCAGCGGCTCCCCGCAGCGCGAACCCCGCCCCGGAGCGCCCCGCGACGCGCCGTTGAAACGCGATCGCCGCTCTGGCGCTCTCGCGCGGAAATGCCGCGCCACCCTCATCCGTTCAGCGCTGTGGTGAGCGGCAGAGACCTGCTGGCGCCGCCGATGGTTCGAGCGACGTCACCGATCTCACGAATCGGCGCGGCCCGCAACCCGCGAGGACAGCGGCCGTAAGTGGGTGCAGAGCGCGCCGCGACAAGGGCCCGCAGCGGCCATCATGCCTGTAGCGAACTGTCACGCGGGATCTGTGCAGCGCGGCCGCACGCCACGATGCGCCACGCCAACTCCAGCTCATGGCCGCCTGTCCATCGAATCCGGAGGCTGGCTCGCCGCATGCAAGTCAGCTCCGGCATGAGCAAGACGGTAGGAATGGGCGAGGCCACCCAGCCATCCCCGCGCCTGATCGCCCCGGCTGAGGCAACCTGCCACACCGCGCCCTCCAGCTCGGAGCGCGGGCCCCTGCCGGGAATGCAGGTGGGTTCCCACCTCCGGCTCATCCGCGCGCTCGGCCAGGGCGGGATGGGGAGCGTCTGGCTCGCCGAGCACACCGCGCTCAGGACCCAGGTCGCGGTGAAGTTCCTCCGCGACATGTACGTCGATCTCCCCCTCGCCGTCATGCGCCTCCACCGCGAGGCCGAGGCGGCCGCCCGGATCCAGAGCCCGCACGTCGTGCGCGTGTTCGACGTCGGGTTCACCGATCAGGGCGTCCCCTACATCGTGATGGAGCACCTCGAAGGGCAGACGCTGCACGACCTCGTGGAGCGCCGCGGGCGGCTCTCGCTGAGCGAGACAGTCTGCATCCTGCGCCAGCTCGGCGCGGCGCTGGCCCGGGCGCACGAGGCGGGCATCGTCCACCGCGACATCAAGCCCGAGAACATCTTCCTCGTGGAAGGCGAGCGGGAGCCGTTCGTGAAGGTGCTCGACTTCGGCATCGCCAAGAACACCGTCGAGGAGGCCGAGCGGCTCACCGTCACGGGCGCCATCATGGGGACCCCGCACTTCATGTCGCCGGAGCAGATGGCGGGCGGAGCGCGGGTCGGACCGCACAGCGACCTCTGGGCCCTCGGCGTCGTGGCCTACTTCTGCCTGACCGGGCAGACCCCCTTCAACGGCGCCACCATCGCGGCGGTCGCTGTCGCGATCGACCGCGGGCCGCCCCCGCCGCCGTCCCGGCTCGTCCCGGAGATCCCGCCGGCGATCGACGCCTGGGTCCTCTCGCTGCTCGAGAAGGACCCGGCGCGCCGCGCCCGGAGCGCCCGCGCCGTCCTCGACGCGCTCGACGCCGCCCTCGCCGCCCCGCGCGGCCCGCGCGGCCCGCGGGCCGCCGGCGAGACCGAGATCATGCCGCCGCGCGAGGCGCTCTCCTCGGCCGAAGGCTTCTCGTCGCTCGTGACCACGCTGCTGCCGTTCGGCACGCTCGGCGACGGCTCGCCGCGGAAGCTGGCGCGCGCGCGCACCTGGGCCATGGCGGCGGCCGCGTTCATGGGCATCAGCACGCTGGCCTGGGCGGGCGCCACCGGCGTCGGCCGGACGGCGCCGGCGGCGCAGGGCGCGTCGCTCGCCATGGTCGGGAGCGGCCCCGCGGAGCCCGCGGCCCACGCCGCCCCGCCGGCCGCCGAGCCCGCGGCGCAGTGCGCGACGCCGGCGCCGCGGCCCGAGGCCCAGGCCAGAGCGCCGCAGCCCGAGGGGTCCGCCGCGTCCAGCGCGCCGGCCGCCTCCGGGACGCCCGCCGTCGTCCCGGGCACGCCTGTCGCCCAGGCTGCGCCCGCCACCGCGGCCGCGCCGGTCAAGAAGGTCGCGAACCGCACGCGGGTTCGCCGCGATCTCGGCTTCTGACAGAGGAGAGCCATGCACCCCGGGCCCAGGACGCTGCTGATGCTCGCCGGCCTGATCGTCGCGGCCGCGCCCGCGCTCGCCGCCCAGGCGCCGGAGACGGGCGGCGGCGACGCCGACGAGAAGGCGCGGAGCGAGGCCCGAGAGCTCGTGTACGCGGGCGACGAGTTCTTCGCCCAGAAGAAGTATGCCGAGGCGCTCCGCGCCTACCAGCGCGCCGAGCGGCTCGTCTGCGTGCCGACGACCTCCATCGAGGTGGCGAAGACGCTGACCGCCATCGGGCGGCTCAGCGAGGCGCGCGAGCTCGCGTCGACGATCGCCGCGTCGCGCCCGACCCCGGGAGAGCCCTGGCCGTTCATGCAGGCGCGGCGCCGGGCCGAGGCCCTGCGCGACGAGCTCGGCGCGCGCATCCCGCGGCTCCGGGTGAGGATCACGCCCGCCCCGGCCACCGCCAGGCTCCGGGTCGACGGCCAGGCGATGACGGCCTCGGCCGAGGGCTCCCCGATCGACCCGGGCAACCACTGGGTCGAGGTCGAGGCCGATGGCTACGTCGGCGCCCGGCAGCGGGTCTACGTCCCCGAGCGGGAGGTCACGACGCTGGACATGGCCCTCACGCCGGTGCCTGACCCGGACGGCGGCGGCGCGAGCCCGTGGGTCATCGGCGGGTTCGTGACGTCGGGCGCCGGCCTCGCGCTGGGGCTCGGCGCCGGCGTGGCCTACCTGAACGCGAGGAGCGACCTCGAGGAGGCGTGCCGGCAGGGTACCGCGAGCTGCTCGGGCGACGCGCGGGGCGGCGCGAACACGCTCGGCTGGGTCTCGAACGTGGGGTTCGGCCTCGCGATCGCGGGCGCGGCCGTCGGCGGGCTCGCCCTCGGCCTGGAGACCTCGACCGGGCCGGCCTCGAGCGTCACGTGGGCCGTCGGGCCCGGCTACATCGGCGTACGGGGGACGTTATGACGACGCGGATCGCAGCGCTGTGCCTCTTCGCCGCCGGGGTCGCGGGGTGCCAGATCATCGCCCCGCTGCCCGGCGCCGGGGGCGAGGGTGGCAGTCCCCCGAGCCTGGACGGCGGAGAGATCGACGAGGGAGAGGGCGAGGCGAGCCAGGGAACCGAGGTCACGCCGCCCGCGGAGGAGACTGGTCCCTGCGAGGTCGCCGCGTGCTCGACCCACTGCGCCGGGTCGATGGATGCCTGCGAGGCCACGCCGCAGTACCCGTCGGTCGAGACGTGCTGCGCTGTCTGCGAGGCGATGCCGTCGCCCGCGGAGTACGCCGCGTGCCGCGCGGTGGGGTCCGGCGATCCTGCGGGCTGCACCGCCAGCGGGCTGCTCGGCCCGGCGGACGCCGACGGGTGCATCGGGCGGTGCGAGGCGGCCTGCACCCTCTACACGGCGCTGTGCCCCGACACGCTGGCGCTGACGAGCCACGAGGGCTGCATGCTCCTGTGCGTGGCCGCGGGGGCGCCGCCCATCTTCAATGCGTGCAAACCGTTCAAGGAGGAAGGCTCGTTCGAGTGCCGCCTCCAGCTGATCTACAGCGCGCTCGAAGAGACGGACGACGCGAAGCGCAACCAGACGTGCCGCGACATCGTGCAAGGTCGCTGCCCGAAGCCGGAGTGCGAGGCCGACGACGACGACGATTGACGGAGCGCTCGCCCCCTGAAGGACCGCGCGCCGGCGAGCGCGCGGCGGACCCGGCGCCGGCGTGGCGGACCGCGCGCCTTCGAACGGCGCGCAGCGCGCGCCTTCGAACGGCGCGCCGCGGCGGGAGATGCTACCCCCTCGCGCCGTGAGCACCCGCGTCCCGCAAGAGCAACCTGCCCCGCCGCCCGCCCCCGGCGGCCGGACCTCGTCGCCGCCCCCCGCCGGGAGCCCGGTGCGCTTCCCCGAGGAGCTGCCCATCTCGGCGCGGGTGCTCGACATCGCCCGGGCCGTCGAGGCGCACCAGGTGGTGATCGTCGCGGGCGAGACCGGCTCGGGCAAGACCACGCAGCTCCCCAAGATCTGCCTGGCCATGGGCCGCGGGCTCTCCGCCCGGATCGGCGTCACGCAGCCGCGCCGCATCGCCGCCACCAGCGTCGCGGCCCGCGTCGCCAAGGAGCTCAACGTCGAGCTGGGCAAGGAGGTGGGCTACAAGATCCGCTTCTCGGACCGGACGAGCCCGGCGACGTACGTCAAGTACATGACCGACGGCATCGTCCTGGCCGAGATCCAGGGCGATCCGCGGCTCTCGGACTACGACACGCTCATCATCGACGAGGCCCACGAGCGCAGCCTCAACATCGACTTCCTCCTCGGCTACCTCAAGCGCCTCCTGCCGAGGCGGCCGGATCTCCGCGTCATCGTCAGCTCCGCGACGCTCGAGACCGATCGATTCTCGGCCTTCTTCGGCGGGGCGCCCGTCATCGAGGTCTCCGGCCGCACCTACCCCGTGGAGGTCATCCACCGTCCCCCGGAGACCGGAGAGGCGGAGATCGCCGACGCCGTCGCCAACACGGTCGAGGAGATCACGTCCATCGATCCGCGCGGGGATATCCTCGTCTTCCTGCCGGGAGAGCGGGAGATCCATGATACGATGGCCGAGCTGGAGCGGCACGGCCTGCCGCACACGACGATGCTGCCGCTCTACGGGCGCCTCCCGCAGGGCGACCAGCAGCGGGTGTTCCAGTCGTTGCCCGGGCGGCGGATCGTGCTCGCGACCAACGTGGCCGAGACGTCCCTCACCATTCCAGGCATCGTGTATGTGGTCGACGCCGGGCTCGCGCGCGTCAATCGCTATAGCCCCCGGACGGGCGTCACCCAGCTCCAGATCGAGCCGATCTCGCGCGCGAGCGCCGATCAGCGCAAGGGGCGCGCGGGCCGCGTGCAGAGCGGCGTCTGCTTCCGGCTCTACGCCGAGCAGGACTACCAGGCGCGGCCCGCCTACACCGATCCGGAGATCCTGAGGGTCGGCCTCTCGGGCGTCATCCTCCAGATGAAGGCGCTCGGGCTCGGCGACATCGAGGATTTCCCGTTCCTCGACGCCCCGTCGAAGCGCGCCGTGGACGAGGGCTATCGGGTCCTCGAGGAGATCGGCGCCCTCGACGAGTCGGGCGCGCTCACGGACATCGGCCGGAAGCTCGCGAAGCTGCCGCTCGATCCGCGGATCGGCCGGATGGTCCTGGGCGGCGAGGGCGAGGGGGCGCTCGCCGAGGTGCTGATCATCGCCGCCGCGCTCGGGGTGCAGGACCCGCGGGAGCGGCCGCTCTCGGCGCAGAAGCAGGCCGACGACGCGCACCGGAGGTTCAAGGACGAGGGGTCGGACTTCGCGGGGCTCCTGAAGCTCTGGGCCTTTTACCAGGACGCGCAGGGCCGGCTCACCCAGAACCAGCTCCGCAAGACCTGTCGCGATCACTTCATCTCGTACCTGCGGATGCGCGAGTGGGTCGACGTGCACCGGCAGCTCAGCCGCATCACGCGGGACATGGGGTTCTCGCCGAACACCGCGCCCGCGAAGGGCGAGGCCATCCACCGCGCGCTCCTGCCCGGGCTGCTCAGCCGCATCGGCATGTGGAGCCAGGAGCACAAGGTGTATCTCGGCGCCCGGCAGACGCGCTTTCAGCTCCACCCCTCGTCGGGGCTCGCGAAGAAGCCGCCCGCGTGGATCATGGCCGCCGAGCTGGTCGAGACATCGCAGCTCTTCGCCCGGATGGCGGCGGCCCTGGATCCCGCGTGGATCGAGGCCGCGGCCGGGCCGCTCTGCAAGCGCAGCTACAGCGACCCTCACTGGGCCGCGAAGCCGGCGGCCGTGATGGCCAGAGAGCAGGTGACGCTCTACGGGCTGCCGATCGCGCGCGACCGCAGGGTGGATTTCGGGCCGATCGATCCGAGGGCGGCGCGCCAGATCTTCCTCCTGCACGCCCTGGTCCGGCAGGAGTACGCGACGCGCGCGCCGTTCATGGACGCGAACCGCAAGCTCTTCGAGGAGGTCAGCCGGCTGCGCGACAAGGCGAGGCGGAGCGAGATGCTGGCCGACGAGCACGCGCTCGAGCTCTTCTTCGACAGGCGCGTGCCCGAGGGGGTCTACAACGGCAAGACGTTCGAGGCGTGGCGCAAGGAGGCCGAGGCCACGGATCCGCGGGTGCTCCACCTGTCGATCGCCGACGTCCTGCTCGACGAGGCCGCGGAGCTCTCGCCCGACCGCTACCCCGACGCGCTCGATCTCTACGGGGCGGCCGTGCCGCTCGCCTACCGCTTCGATCCGGGCGAGGACGACGACGGCGTCTCCCTCTCGCTGCCGCTCGTGCTCCTGCCGCAGGCCGATCCGGAGCAGCTCGAGTGGACGATCCCCGGGTGGCACGCCGAGAAGATCGCGCTGCTGCTCGAGACGCTGCCGAAGTCGCTCCGCAAGGCGCTCGTCCCGATGCGGGAGGTCGCCCGCGAGATCGCCGCGGAGCTACGCCCGTTCCAGGGCCCGATGCGGCCCGCGCTCGCGCGCGCGGTCGAGGACCGCACCGGCGAGCGCGTGCAGGCCGACGCCTTCCGGATCGAGGAGCTCCCGCCGTACCTGCGCTTCTATTTCCGCGTGATCGGCGAGGACGGCCGGGTGATCGGCGAGGGGCGCGACCTGCGGGAGCTCAAGGATCGCCTGTCCGGCCGGGCGCGCGACGCGTGGGCGAAGGTCGGCAAGGCGGGGATCGAGCGGGACGGCCTCACGTCGTTCGGCGTCGAGTCGCTGCCCGAGCGCGTGCAGGTCGACGCCGGGGGTCACAAGGTGTTCGGCTATCCGGCGCTGATCGACGGGGAGACCTCCGTGTCGGTGCGCGTGCTCGCCTCGAGGGCCGCGGCCGACGAGGCCACGCGCGCCGGGCTGCGGCGGCTCCTCTTGCTCCAGCTCGGGGGCAAGATGAGCCAGCTCGAGCAGCCGCTGCGCAGCGCGGTGGCCGTGAGCGGGCTCGGCGCCCGGGTCGCGCCCGGCGAGCCCGGCCTCGCCCGGCAGATCGCGCTGCGCGCGCTCGACGAGGCGTTCCAGCTCGGCGATCCCGCCGCGTTCCCGAGGACGCGCCCCGCGTTCCAGGCGCGCCTGGACGACGGCCGGCGGTCGCTCCAGGGCGTGCTGGGCAAGCTCGCCGGGCTGGCGCGAGACATCGGCGTCGAGCTCGATCGCGTGCAGGCGATGCTCCGGTCGATGACGGGCAAGCCGGGCGCGCCGAGGCCAGCGCTCGACGACGTGCGCACGCAGGTCGAGCTCCTGCTGCCGGTCGGGCTCTTCTCGCGCGCCCCGCTCGACCGGCTCGCCCACCTGCCCCGCTACCTGCGGGCAGTCCAGGTCCGGCTCGAGCGGCTGCCCAACGGTCCGCAGAAGGACCAGGCCAAGGCCGCGCAGGTGCTGCCGTTCTGGCAGGATTACCTCAAGCACCAGCAGGCGCTCCGCCAGAAGGGGGTGCCCGCGGAAGAGCTGGAGTCGTTCCGCTGGCTGATAGAGGAGCTCCGGGTGTCGCTGTTCGCGCCCGAGCTGAAGGCCGCTGTCCCCGTCTCGACGCAGCGGCTGTCGGAGCAGTGGAAACGCATGCTGGGATAGCTCCACGCACCAGGAGTCCGACAGGAATCCGAAGGGAGGTTTCAACGCAAAGACGCAAAGGCGCAAAACGACAAGAATTTCTCTTTTTTCTTTGCGCCTTTGCGCCTTTGCGTTGAAATCTCTCTCTCCGCTCGCGAGACAGAGCCCTGGCAGGAACTCTGACCCTTGGTAGTAGCGCCGCCGGCCGGAGGAGCGATGCGATGAGATGAGACCCGCTGGTTGCATTCCCGCGGAGCGAACCAGTTTCTCACGTTCAGGTCTCTTTTCTGGTTTCTCTGTCTCTCCTGAGAAACGTCGGCTGGTTCCCCTTCGCCTGACCTGACCTGATATGTAGCTCGTCATGAGCGTGACGGCCTTGCGCGCCCTCTCTGGGGCGTTGATCCTCGCCGCGTCGGTCATCCTGCCCTCTGTCGGTCGCGCCGACACCGGGGCGAGCGAGGCGCAGCGTCGACTCGAGCGCTCGGCCGACCGGGCCGTGGCGGAAGGGCAGCTCGCGAAGGCGCGGGACCTCTGGCTTCAGGTATGGCAACTGGCCCCGTCCGAGAAGGCAGCGTGCAATGTGGGGCAGCTCGCGTTCCGTGTCGGGGACATGACGAGAGCGGCGGAGTTTCTGGCCCTGTGTCTCGAGAGGACGCCGGCGCCCCGGAGCGGCGCGGAGCGAGAGCGGTACGCGAGCCGGGCGCTGGACCTCGCGCGCGTGAAGCAGGAGGTCGGCGCGCTGACGTTCGCCGTGCCGCCGGGGGCGCAGCTCTCGATCGACGGCCGGCCTGTCGGCCAGGCGCCGCTCGGCCGGGAGGTGTACGTGGAACCCGGCTCGCACCGCGTCCGGGCGGCGCTCGGCGCGGCGGCGAAGGAGACCACCGTCGAGGTGCGCGCCGGGGAGGCGCGCCTTCTGGTCATCGACCTTGCCCCGCCGGCGCCGGTCGGTGGCGTTGCTCCGGCGGCGCCGGTCGGCGCTGAGCAGGCAACGCCGCGCGCGCCGGCGCCGGCGGGGCTGCCGGGGGCGGCGGGGTTGGCGCCGGGGAGCGAGGGACCGGCGACGGCGCTCGTCCTCCTGGGCGGCGCGGCGACCGCCGGGTGCATCACGCTGGGCGCGATCTTCCTCGCGGAGGCGAACGGCCACCAGCGCAGGTTCGACGAGCTGCTCGCGCGCAACCACGGCGGCTACCGGATCGCCGGCGCGGAGCTGCAGCGCGCGCAGAGCGCCTACGGGGCCATGGGGCGCGCCGAGGAGCGCGCCGCGATCGCGCTGACCGCCGGCGCGCTGCTCGGCGCGGGAACGCTGATCTACGCGCTCTTGCCGAGGAGCCGCGGCCCCAGGGTGACCGCCGCCGGCACGCAGCTCGGCCTGGAGATGACATGGTAGACGGCGCTGGGCTCGGCTACCGGATCGTCGCGCAGCTCGCCGGCCGCGGTCGGGCGGATGTCTATGCCGCGATGGATCGCGCGGGCAGGAGCGTGCTGCTGTATGTGAGCGCGTCGGTGCCCGAGGGGTTCCTCGACACGCTGGAGCGCCTCCGCGCGGTGAGCGCGCTGCTCGACGAGCTCCCGCGGGTGCTCGACGGGGGCGTCGGCGCCTCATTCTGCTGGGCGGCGGTCGAGCGGTGCGACGGTCCGTCGCTGCGCGCGCTCCTCGACGGCCGGTCGCGGGAGCTCGGGCCCTCATGGGCGCTCTCGCAGGTCGCCGAGTTCGCCGAGGTCTTGAGGACCGCACATGCTTCGGGGATCTTCCACGGGGATCTCAGCCCGGAGAGCATCGTGCTGTTCGGAGACGGCTCGTTCAGGCTCCCTGGCCTGGGTCTCGCGCAGCTCTTCGGTCTCGGCGCGGCGGACGTGGCAGACGTGGCGAGCGCGGCGGACCCGGCGGGCGCGGCGATGACAACGGCGTACCGGGCGCCCGAGCAGCTCTCGACGCCGCCGGCCCTCGACGAGCGGACCGACGTGCACGCGCTGGGCCTCGTGCTGTACGAGCTCCTCGGGCTGCGCCGGCCGTTCGAGGGATCCGCGCCGGAGGAGCTGGACCGCTGCGTCCGGCACGGGATGCCGCAGGCGATCGAGACCCTCGTGCCGCTTCCGCCGTCGGTCGCCGGCGTCGTGAAGAGGGCCATCGAGAAGGACCCCGCCGCCCGGTATCGCGGCATGGAGGAGCTCATCGCGGCGCTCCACGCGGCGATCGAGGGCTGGTGTCGCTGGCAGGCCGAGCCGGAGCAGGGCGCGCTCTCCGGCGTGCGCATCCCGGTACCTTCCGCGGGCGGCGCGCGGTCCCGGCCTCCCTCGCCGCCTTCGCCGGGGTCCGGACCGCCGACGCTGCCCTCCGGCGTCACGCGCAGGCCACCCGGGGACTCGGCGGACGACGAGGGGCACCATGCGCCGCATCCCGGGGACGCGACCTACGCTGAGGAGCAGCCCCCGCTGCCTCTCGCGGCCTCGGCCAACCATGACGCCCAGCGTGCGCCGCCTCGCACGGCCTCGGCCGACCGTGACACGCAGCACACGCCGCCCCTCGCGGCTCCGGTCGCGCTGCCCGAGGTGCCTCCGCTCTTGTTGGCCGCGGCGCCGTTCGGACCACCGCAGCCGGCCCCTCCGGTCGTATCACCGGCGCCAGCAGCCCCGGCACCACCGGCAGCCCCGGCGCCCGGTCCTCGCCGCCGCCACCGGCGCATCGCCCGCGCGGCAGGCGCGCTGGCCCTCGTGGCCGCTGCGGCGCTCCTCGCCTGGTTCCAGCTCGTCTCGCCCCGAGAAGCGCGCGTCCCGCCCGTCGCCCGCTTTCCGCGCCCCTGCGCGCTGGTCCCCGCCCCCGCGGCTCCCCTGTCGGAGCGCCACGCGCCGGCGCCCGTCCCTCGCGAGTCCCCGCCGCGCACCGCGCCGGTGCCGCCGCGCACCGCGCCGGTGCCGCCTCGCGCGCGGCCGGAGGCGACGGTACGTGCGCCGGCGCCGCGTCGGCCCTTCGAGGAGGACGAGCCGCAGCCGCCCTGCGGCGCCGACTGGTACACCTGCGGAGCGCAGTGGCCAGGCGCGCGCTCCACCACATTCCATTGACGCGACCACAATTACCACTCGATCGCGCCACCTTGATTCGAGCGCAGCGGGCAGGCGTGCGCTTCACCACGTTCCACTGACGCACTTCGAATTTCCAGCCAATCTCGGCCACTTCTGTCGATTTCTTACGCGCGTCCCCAACTCCAGTGCTGTATACGAGGGGCTGCACATGGGCAGTCCGCGCGCCTCTGCTGGTGCTTTCGCTGGCGAGCGACGGTGGATGTCCGGAGGTGCTGTTCCCATGAGAGTACTTCTTCGCCGCGTGGCGCTCGCCACGCCGGTCATCGCGATCGCGGCGGGGCTCGTCGCCTCTTGCGCGGATGACGCGCCGTGGCTCGGCGGTTATTGCGCTACCGATGCCGATTGTCACACCGCGTATCAGGACATCCCCGGCGCGGTCTGCACGCAGAGCCGGTGTGTGTGTGTCGATCCGGACAGCCACATCTGCTGCCTTCCCAGCGAGTCGCGCGATCCGGATTGCGCCCTCGCGTGCAGGCCCTGCTCGGAGTGCGCTCCTGGCACCGAGGAGTGCGCGCCCGACGGCGGCGTCGACGCCGGCTGCCAGAGCGACGTCGAGTGCCCGGGACCGCCGAGCCCGGCATGCGGCGCCGGGCGGTGCGTTCAGGGCGCGTGCGAGGTGGAGATCCACCCCGGGCCCGTCGCCTCGCAGCGAAAGGGAGATTGCCTGCGGGTGGAGTGTACGACCGCAGGCGAGCTCCTCGAGATCGAGGACCCGTCGGACGTCTACGACGACGGGGAACAGTGTACTTACGATAGCTGCGGTGCCAGCGGGCCGATCAACATGCTCGTGCTCGCCGGCGTGGTATGTCCGGACACCCGCGACGGCATCTGCCACGGGGGCACTTGCGTCGCATGCTTCGCTGCCGATCCGACGATGAACAACTGCCCCAGCGGCATGGCGTGCGACGACGTGCTGTGCGTGCCGGCGCATTGCACGAACGATGCTGTCGATGCCGCGCGCGGCGAGACCGCGCGGGACTGCGGCGGTCCGTGCCGGCCCTGCATCATCGGCGAGGCCTGCAGGTCGAGCATCGATTGCAAGAGCAGCGTCTGCGACGGGGGGCGCTGCGTGCCGGCGACGTGCGACGATGGCGTACGGAACGGCGACGAGACGGGGGTCGACTGCGGGGGGCCGCCCTGTCCAGCCTGCCCGGCGGGGCGGGGATGCAGGACGGGCGCGAGCTGCGAGAGC
This sequence comes from Sorangium sp. So ce406, assembly GCF_051474675.1. Classification (NCBI taxonomy): domain Bacteria; kingdom Pseudomonadati; phylum Myxococcota; order Polyangiales; family Polyangiaceae; genus Sorangium; species Sorangium sp. So ce406. The sequence continues at coordinate 9,051,094 of NZ_CP150340.1, forward strand.
GGCGTCTGCTGGGCGGGCGCGTGCCAGGAGCCCTCGTGCACCGATGGTGTAAAGAATGCGGGCGAAGCCGGCGTGGATTGCGGCGGCAGTTGCGCGCCGTGCCGGTGAGCCGGCCGCCTGGAAGGTCATCGAGGGCTCGTGCGCCCGCGGCGCTGCTCCTCACAAACAAGCGAGCTGGCCGCTTTCTAACAGCACCCACGGGGCTGAGCTCGCATACGCTTCGGTCCCGGCGATGGGCAGGCTTGGCGCATACGTGAGTCGATTATTGGCCCTCCTTCATCCGCGGCTCGATGGGTGGATCGAGCGCATCGCCATGGACCCCGCGCAACACGATCGCCGCGTGCTGGGCTCCGTTTTCAACCGCATCGAGAGGGTCTACCCCGTATGTAGTAGATGGGCGCCCATCGATGTCAACAGTGACAGCCCAAGGCCACTTTTTTCCCGGAGGGTTTCGCGTCGGCTCGTGGATGCGAACCACGATGTCGCGCGGCTCGCCCTCTTCTGGGGTCAGCTTAAAGGTCAGCTCGAGCACCACTTACATCTCCTGTCGCAGTCTTTGAGGCATCGACTATATTCATCGGTACACTGTCTTAGGCAGGCCGTGTCGCCCCTCGGGCAGTTGTCACGGCAGAGTTCCCATATCTTGTCACACTTTTCCTTGCACGCCTCCAGGCAGTCGGGGGTGCATCCTGCCATCGCCTCAGAGGCTCCGCTTCCCACCGGTGCGTTTTGCGGCCTCGCCGGCACATACCCGAAGGCTCCATCCCCTCCTGTTGGGGTGATGATGCTACCGCCGGCGCCTTCGTTCCCCTCGCCGCGGACATAGCACTCTCCCACATCGTAGTTACATGCCGTGAGACCAAAGCAGAGAAGAATATATATCTTGTTCATTTTGACTTTGTCCCGAATCTCCAAACAGGTCCAGTGGTCGCCATCACAACCAGACTTCCGGGAAGTACGCGACTACTGCCGCCAGCCCAGTCCACATGGACGCTGGAGGACACGCCCAAGGGTCCGGCGAAGTACCACTCGGACTGGGCGCGGCCACCTGGAGCGACCCCCACCACGCGGTTACAGATCACGGCACCACATACCGGCATTGAGTAGATCGCAAGGGACGGCCCGAGGCTGACGGTCGTTGTCTTCGTGACGTACCCAAGAGTGACGGCCGTTCGGTCGTAGACCCCGACACCATCGCCTGGAACGATGCTGAGCATGTTGTGGGCTTCGAGCCTGAAGTCCCCCTCGCTGCGCCAGAGCCACCCGGCGAAGGGGCTCACGGCGAGCCTGGGCTCGATCCCGACCTGGATCCCGCCCACGCCGACGCCGCCGCTGAACTCGAGTGCGTGTGCCGGCGCCGGTACACTCCTGACGAGCGCACAGGCACAGCCGCACAGCACGAGCACGCGCGCCTTTGCCTTCGGCCTGTGCCCCATGCCCTCCCCCGATCCCGGATGCTTCTCCTTAGCGGAAGGGGGCGTCAACAGGTGACCTGGACCACATTACGTCCAAGCGGTCCTTTGCACACGAGGACCGGAGCGCGACCGGCAACGTGGCTCGGCTCCGCGTAACCCAGAGCACCGCCGGCGACTATCCGCCACCGCCCGCAGCACGCAGGCCACGGTCTCCCCACCGCCCGCTGCACGCGATTCAGGCCGCGCCCATCCACAGGCTGACCACCCCGCGGCAGCGCGAGCAGACGGCGGCGTCCTGGCTCACCCGGCGAGCGGCGCTGTCAACGCCTGCTTCGCGGAGAGGAGCGCGTCGACGAAGGCCTCCCGCTCCTCGGGCGACGGCGCTGCGATCCGCTCCCACGCCTCCTTGCGGTGGCTCGCCTTGACGAAGCGGAACGCCGCGGCGGGGCGGCTGCACGCCGTGGCGAGCCAGCGGCGCGCGTCGTCGAGCGGCTCGGCGGAGAGCGCGTCGCCGACGCCCATCTCGAAGACCTCCGCGGGGGAATGGCTGTCCGCCCCCAGGACGAGCCTCCGGAACGCGCGCGTGGGACAGGCGGCGCGGACGATCTCGAAGGCGACGCGCGGAAACGGGATGCCCACGGCGAGCTCGGGCAGCCCGATCTTGTAGTCGCCGTCGCCGAGCGCGATGTAGTCGGCGCACATCGCGAGCACCGCGCCGCCCGCGAGCGCGTGGCCGTGCACGGCGGCGGCGAACGGCTTCGGGAAGCGGAACGCGGCGCCGAAGGCGGCGTCGAACGCGTCGAGGAAGCCCGGAAGCCCCTCTCGATCGAGCGACGCGACCTCGCGCAGATCCAGCCCCGCCGACAGGCACTTGCCGGCGCCGCGGACGAGGACGCCATTCACGGCGTCGTCCTCCGCGAGCCGCCGGAAGACGTCGGCCATCTCGCGGAGCACCGCCTGGCTCATGGCATTGACCTTGGGCCGATTCAACACCACCTCGGCGATGCCGCCGCCCTCGAACACCTCGATGAATTGCATGACGAGAGCGTCGCTCAGGGCCGATCACGGCGCAAGATCGCGTGTCCGGCCCCCGCTGCCTCGCCTACCGCGCCCGGACGAGCGGCGTGTCCACCAGGTGCTCGGACAGGAACCACACCTGCATCTCGTTGACGCGAACGACCTGGCTGATGAGCAGATCGTCCGTCCCGGCGTCCCCCGCCTCGCCCGCCTTGCTGGCCGCCTCGCGCGCCTCGATCAGGATCTGCTCGTGCGCCTCGAGCAGCCGCGAGATCTGCACCGGCACCTCCTCGCGCCCCCGCGGCGGCCGCTCGATCTTCGTCATCTCCGCGACGTCGTGCGGCATCGCGATGGCGATCCCGCCGAGCGTCTGCGCCCGCTCGGCCACCTCGTCGACCAGCTTGGCCTGCTCTTCATAGTGCTTGTCGAGCAGCAGGTGCAGCGAATAGAAGGTCGCCCCCGACACCTGCCAGTGGTGCTTCTTGTACATGTCGCGCAGCACCATCGTGTCGCTCAGGATCTGATTGAGCGCCTTGACGCTCGCCGCGCGCACGTCATCGCTCAGGCCGAGCGGATAGCGCGCCAGCGCCCCGTACGGCTGAATCTCCTCCCCGCGCTGGCGCAAGATCGGTTGGGCCTCGGCCCCCGGCCGGCCGTCCCCGGTCGTCTGCCCGCGAAACTGAGTCATGGTTGCCATGGTCGCTCCTCCCGCTACCAGGCCTTCTTCACGTTCGAACCGCCCGTTGGCAACCCCCGCCCGGCGCGCCGCGGAGCCGCCTCGCGCGGGTTTCCTCAACGGGTGCGCCGCCTTGCGCGTCGCGCGCGGCCCGAATGAGCACTGGACGCAGCGCTCGCCTCGCTGGCAGGCTGGCCGCCGGTGAGGACCATCCTCGGGGTCCCGGCGAGCGATGCAGGCAGGAGACATCATAGACGGCCGGTTCTGCATCGAGCACCTGGCCGCCTCGGGCGGCATGGGCGCCGTCTACCGGGCCCGCGATCTGGAGACCGGCCAGCCGGTGGCGATCAAGCTCCTGACCGCCGAGGGCGCGCAGCACCTCGGCCGCTTCGCGCGCGAGGCGCAGGCGCTCGCGGCAGCCCGCGTGCCCGGCGTCGTGCGGTACGTCGCGCACGGCGCGACCGCGTGGGGGCAGCCGTACATCGCCATGGAATGGCTCGACGGCGAGACGCTGTCCGACCGGCTCACGCGCACCGGGCTCACCCTCGAGGAGACCGTCGCGCTCGGCCTCCACGTCGCGACGACGCTCGGCGCCGTCCACGAGCTCGGCCTCGTCCACCGCGACCTGAAGCCGACCAACCTGCTGCTCGAGGACGGCGCGCTCGATCGCGTCACCCTCATCGACTTCGGGCTCGCCCGCACCACCGCCGACGAGCCGCTCACCGCCGCCGGCCTCGTCCTCGGCACCCCGGGGTACATGGCCCCCGAGCAGGCGCGCGGCGAGCTCAACGTCGACGCCCGCGTCGACGTGTTCGCGCTCGGGTGCATCCTCTACCGGTGCCTGACCGGCCGCGCCGCCTTCCAGGGCAACGCCGGGCTCGCCGTGCTGATGAAGGTCCTGCTCGAGGACCCGCCCCGCGCGCGCGACATGAGGCCCGGCATCCCCGCCGCGCTCGACGACCTCGTCACCCGCATGCTCGCGAAATCCGCGTCGGACCGGCCGGCCGACGGCGACGCGGTCGCCGCCGAGCTCGCCGCCATCGCCGCGAGCGGCGCGCCCGAGGCCAGCCTGGGCGGCCCCCGCTCCTTCCCGCCGCGGGCGGTGGAGCTCACCACCGGCGAGCGCCGCGTGATGTGCCTCGTGGTCACCCGCGAGCGCCCCGCCGAGGGCGACGCCGCGGACGAGCCGCGCCGCGCGCAGCTCTGGCAGCTCCACGACGTCGCCGAGCAGTACCGCGGCGAGCTCGAGCTCCTCGAGGGTCGGTCGCCGATCATCGTGCTGTCGGGCGCGGGCACGCCGACCGACCTCGCGGCGCGGGCCGCGCGGTGCGCCCTCGCCCTCAAGGAGTTGCTCGGCGGCGCGCCCGTCGCCCTCGCCACCGGCCGCGCCGAGCTGGCGGCGCGCGTGCCCGTCGGCGAGCTGATCGACCGCGCCTTCCAGATGCTCGCGGCCGACGACGACCGCTTCCCCCTCGCCGGCGTCCGCATCGACGAGGTCACCGCGGGCCTCATCGGCGCCCGGTTCGACGTCACCGAGGACGCCGCGGGGCGCGTCCTGCACGGCGCGCGCGACGAGCGCACCGCGCAGCTCCTCGGCCGGCCGACCACGTACGTCGGCCGCGAGCGCGAGCTCGCGATGCTCGAGGCGGAGGTCGATCGCTGCATCGACGAGGGCGCCGCCGGCGCCGTCCTCGTGACCGCCGAGGCGGGGATGGGCAAGTCGCGCCTGCGCCAGGAGCTCATCCGCAAGCTCCGCGAGCGCGGCGACAGGATCGAGGTCTGGATCGGGCAGGGCGACCCCATGGGCGCCGGCGCCGCCTTCGGCTTGCTCGCGAGCGCGCTGCGCCACGCGCTCGGCATCGCCGAGGGCGAGCCGCTGGAGGCGCGGCAGCGCAAGGTCCGGAGCCGCGTCGCGCAGCACGAGGAGCTCGACGCGCCGCGCGTCACGGCGTTCCTCGGCGAGCTCGTCGGCGCGCCGTTCCCCGACGAGAACGACGTGCAGCTCCGGCTCGCGCGGCGCGACGCCGTGCTCATGGGCGACCAGCTCCGCCTCGCCTGGGAGGACTTCCTCGGCGCGGCGTGCCGCGCGGGGCCCGTGCTGCTCGTGCTGGAGGACCTGCAGTGGGGCGACCTCCCCACGGTCACGATGGTGGACGGGGCGCTGCGCCTCTACCGGGACATGCCGCTGCTCGTGCTGGCGCTCGGGCGGCCCGACGTGCACCGGGTCTTCCCGCGGCTCTGGGAGGGCCGGCTGGCGCACGAGCTCCACCTCACGCCGCTGCCGCGCCGCGCGAGCGAGCGGCTCGTGCGCGAGGCGCTCGGCGCGCACGCGCGGCACGACCTCGTGGCGCGGCTCGTCGAGCGCGCGGACGGCAACGCGTTCTTCCTCGAGGAGCAGATCCGCGCGGTCGCCGACGGCAACGGCGAGGGCGAGCCCGAGACGGTGGTGGCCATGGTGCAGGCGCGGCTGGAGACGCTCGACGCCGAGGCGCGGCGGCTCCTCAGGGCGGCGAGCATCTTCGGCGAGAGCTTCCGGGCGAGCGCGGTCGCGGCGCTGCTCGGGAGCGTCGACATCGCGCCGCTGCTCTCGGAGCTGCTCCGGCGGGAGGTGATCGTGCGGCGCGGCGAGGGGCGGCGGCGCGATCACGCGGAGTACTGCTTCCGCCACGCGCTCGTGCGCGAGGCCGCCTACGGCATGCTGACCGCGCGCGACCTCCGCATCGGCCACGCGCTCGCGGGCAGCTTCCTCGAGGCGGCCGGCGAGGGCGACCCGATGGTGCTCGCCGAGCACTTCGAGCGCGGCGAGGAGGCCGACAAGGCCGCCGAGTGGTACCTGCGCGCGGCCGACAAGGCGCTGCACGGCAACGACCTCGCCGCGGCGATCGCCTGCGCGGAGCGCGGCATCGCCTGCGCGCCGGATCCGGCCACGGTGGGCGCGCTCCGCCTGGTCGAGGCCGAGGCGCTGGTCTGGCGCGGGGAGCCCGCGCTCGCGGAGCAGCGCGGGATCGAGGCGACGCGGCACCTCGCGCCGGGCTCGGTGGCGTGGTTCTCGGCGTTCACGCAGCTCGCCGGGGCGGGGCACAAGCAGGGCCACTACGAGCGCGTCGAGCGCTGGATGATGGTCGTGCTCGGCACCGAGCCGCTCTCCGGCGCGCTCATCGCGCGGAACGCGTGCCTGCTCGAGGGGGCGATCGTGCTGCTGCTCGGCGGCCGCTACGCGTGCGTCGACGCGCTGATCGACGCGGTCGAGCAGGCGACGGAGGACGCGTCGGCGGCCGATCTCATGACCGAGGCGAAGCTGCTCTACCTGCACGGGCTGCTCCGCCAGCACAACGGCGATCCGAGCGCGTGCATCGCGAGCATGAGCGCGGCGCTCGCCGCGTTCGAGGACATCGGCGACCGGCGCGAGGCGTGCCGGGCGCGGCTCAACATGGGGCTCTGCTACGTCCAGTTCGGCCACTTCGAGGCGGCGGCGGAGGTGCTCCGCGCCGGGCTCGAGGAGGCGGAGCGGATGGCGCTGGACGACCGGGTGCCGAACGCGCTGCAGAACCTCGGCCTGGCGCTGGCCCACGCGGGCGAGGTCGACGCCGCGAAGGCGGCGCTGCGGAGCTCGATCGAGGCGCTGCAGCGCCGGGGCGACCGGCGCCGGGAGTGCGAGAGCCGGCTCCAGCTCGCGCGGGTCCTGCTGCTCGCGGGCGAGCCCGCGCTCGCCGAGGCGGAGTCGCGCGAGGCCGAGGCGCTCGCGCGGGCGGCGCCGGAGCGGCTGCCCGCGGCGATGGCGGCCCGCGCGCGCGCCCTGCTCGACCTCGGGCGCGCCGGCGAGGCGCTCGCGGCGACGACGGAGGCGCTGTCGCGGCTCGAGTCCGACCGCCTCGAGGAGGAGGGCTTCCTCGTGCGCCTCGTCCACGCCGAGGCGCTGGCGGCGGTGGGCCAGGCGGCCGAGGCCAGGGGCGCGATCGCGCTGGCGCGCAACGGGCTCCTCGTGCGGGCGGGGCGGATCAGCGATCCGGCCTGGCGCGAGCGCTTTTTGCGCGACGTGCCGGACAACGCGCGGATCCTCGCGCTCGCCCGCGGGTGGCTCGACGAGGGCTGAAGCGCCCGCCGCCCGCGGCGAGGACGCCCCATCGAGCAGGACCGCGGTTGTCTCTGAATTCGACGGGTTACTTGAAGATCGAGAGGGGCACGGCGGTCGCCATCGCCTCGTGGCCGGCGTCATTGGGGTGCAGGTGATCGCCGCTGTCGAACGAGGCGAGGAGCTTTGTCGGCTGCTCCGGGTCACGCACGGCGGCCTCGAAATCGATGACCCCGTCGTAGGAGGTGTTGCCGCGGATCCACGTGTTGACCTCCTGGCGCGTGGCCTCTCCCTCGGGCGTGTAGTAGGGCGGGAACGCTTCCTCGAACGGCATCAGCGTGCCGACGAACGCCTTGACCCCCTTCGCCCTCGCCTTGTCGGCGAGCGACTTGAGCCCGTCGATCATCTGATCCGCTGTCGCCTTCTCGGCGGGCCCCAGGAATCCCGGCATGCCGATGTCGTTGATGCCGATCAGGACAATGACATGCGTCACCCCCGGCGTGCCCAGCACGTCGCGCTCGAAGCGCGACACGGCGCTCGGACCAACGCTGTCCCGGAGCAGCCTGTTGCCGCCGAGCCCCTGGTTGACGACCGCGAACATCCGCGTCTCCGGATCCGCCTGGAGCCGCGCGAAGAGCCGATCCGAGTAGCGCTTCTCGGCGTCCATCGTCGAGCTCGATCCGTCCGTGATCGAGTCGCCGAACGTGACGACGACCTTCTGGGGCTCCGTGGACTCGACGTCGACGCCCGCGAGCCAGTACGCGGACGTGATGTGGGTCGGCGACGTCAGCGCCTCGCTCGCGGCCTGGTTTCCCACGGCCACCGCGTGCGTCGTGAGGGAGAACGGGTGCCACGTCGCCGGCTCCGACGCCGCCGCGCTGTGAATGCTCACGATGAGGCGGTCGCCCGGGCTCACCGCGAGATCCACGCCGTCGCTCACCGCCTCGCTGGCCGGCGGGATCGACGCGCTCGGCTCGCCGGAGAACTGGACCCGCCGGTCGGTGCCCGGCGCCGCGACGAACGGCGAGGCCTCTTTCGCCACGCGGATCTCGGCGAGCTCGAGCGGCTGGGTCCCGAAGAGGTTCGAGAGCCGCAGCCGGACCTGATCGCCGGAGGCGGTGACGGCGATCCTCTGGCGCACGGTCTCGTCGTTGAAGCTGCGCGGCGTCAGGTCGGGGAACGGCGAGTCCGGCCCCTGCATCGTCGTCCCCCATGCGGCCGTCCAGCTCGCGATGGGCGCCTCGTCGTCACCGCCGCAACCGGCGGTGGCGACGGCAAAAATGAATGCTCCGACGGTCGACAACCCGGTGATTTTCGATCCGATCATCACACACCTCACTCCACGGGAAGCTGCTCGTGAACCGTCGGTCGACGGCTCCTGCTCGTTTCATGCGTCACGCGGCCCGGCGGTCCCGGCGGGCGCACGGGACGAGCCCGAGCGCGACCCGGATCGACGCGACCCTGGCTTCACTCGGTCGACGAACGACCGCCGGCGGGATCGACAGCGCGAGGCATTTTTTCTGTGCCCCCGCCCGGCGCGCGGCCGGGGACCCCCCGACGAGGCTCGGGCCCTCGAGCACCTCGCGGAGGCGCCGCGCCCTGCTCTCGCCTTCTCCGCTCCTCGCGCACCTCGGCACCAGCTCGACGAAGCTGCACGGGCTCCTGGGAGAACGAGCCTGAGGCGGCGCGCGGCGGCGCGTGCCGGGCAGCGGGGCGGCCGAGGGCTCGTCCCACGCGTCCCATGAAGCGTCTGACACAGGCGAAAGTGCTACGATTCCCTGGCCCCCGGCGACCGGAGCCGGAGAGTCGAATTGCAGTATGAAGGGGACCGCGCGGACTCTGCTCAGCTTCCGCTCGCGACTCGCCGCGGAGGGCGAGCACGCCCGCGCCGCGCACGCGCGCACCGGCGACGCGCCCGCGGGCGCCGCTCGCACCCGAGCCGCGTGAACACACACAAGATCTCCTCGCATGCAGGCGCGTTCGGAAGCGGCGCGAGCGAGACGTCGTGGCGGAATGCCTTCCGTGCCACGGCAAACTACCACAACAATCGGCTCGTCAGCGTGGCCAACTGGGAGAGCATCTCCAAGGACGCCAACGCGGTGAACGCGCTGCGCACCGTGCTGGGGGATGTGAACGCCGGCGCCGCGTCGAGCTGCGTCGTGACGCCGCGGGTCGTGCTCGGGATGGCCAAGCTCAGCGACGGCGTGGCCCTGCGTCTCTCCGCCGGCGCGCCGGGAACCGCGTCGTACCTGGTCGGGTCGACCGGCAGCGGGATAAATGACGACGGCTTGCTTGGACCCATCAACCTCGTGAACACCGCGGTCACTGGCAAAACGTCACAGATGGTCTCCCCTCAAGCGACGCCCTATTTCCTGCAAGTGGTCACCGACGGCTGCGCCGGTGTCGATGGCAACGCCCGCAGGGTGTACTCGCCGGTGTACGCCGTCGGTGGCCCGCTGCCGAGCTCCACGAAATCTTACGCGGCGGGATATCCTCGGATCTACGCGCGCTCGCAGTCGAGCGGCAGCGTGGCCGTGGCGTGGGAGCTCGACCCGGCGCTCCCGGCCGGAACGGCGGTGTACTACAACATCGCCACGAACCCGTCGTTCTCGCCCATCGACGTGCAGAACGAGCGAGTTGATGGATACCAGACCAGCACGCGCGGGGGCCTGCAAGCGGGCACGACCTACTATGCGCGCGTCGTGCACCCGGACCCGAACGTGGGCGTGGCGTACTCCAACACGCTTGCATTCACCGTCCCGTAGAGCGCGAAGCGACGTTCCGCCAAGAGTTGTCGGGAGCTATCGGAGCGTTGCAGCTCGCCCCTCGCCTGGCACTGCTGGCCATGCAATGACGGGCGAGGGCTCGTGTGCGTTCGACATACGCAGGAAGATAGAGCTAGGAAGGGGAAACCGCGCGATGATCGGCGGCGGCGTGGTGGAGGAGACGGAGGCGCTCGACGCGCCTCTGGCCCCGTGCCTGATCCAGGAAGGCACGGTGGGCTGGCCCGGCTCGAAAGAGATTGTCGAGCTCGGCAAGGAGGCTGAGGACGGCCCCCGGGTGGCGCTCGTGCGCGTGACGCTGTTCGAGGGGCATCCGCCGGGCGAGCCGATGACAGCTGATGGCCTGGCGAACGGGCGGACGATCCTCGCGCGGCTCGGGGGCCTCGCGCGGCACGTGCCGAAGCGGGGGACGCGCGTCGTGGTGGTCTTCCCGGGCAGCGGCGCGCTCGGGCGGCCGGCGTTCGAGGCGCCGGCGGCGGCGGTGATCCTCACGATCATCGGCGAGGATCCCCCGCGGTTCTTCGGGCGGGCGAAGACGGTGCTCGACTTCGGCGACGACGAGGTGGTGAGCGCGTAGGTAAAAGAAGCCGGATCGCAGCGCGAAGAAGTGGTGCGCAGCAAACCGGAAGGGTGGGGCCGCGAGCGTCCACCATGGCGACGCGCTTTATCCGCCCCTTGCAAGCTGGGCACTCGAGGACGTCGATCGCAAATGTGCGGCGCAAGAGCTCGGCGCGGTTTGTCGACCGCCCGATAGCCGCCACGCTTGCGTTTCGAAGCGGCGTCTTCGTCCGCCTTCGTAGGCTCTTGTGGCTCCGCAGGGCGCGGTCCGATGCGCTTGCGCGCCAACGTGGGCGACTTGCCGAGGCGAGCACGCCCGCGTACTTGACGGTGTGAAAGCGCGGCGGCGGGACGCTGGCGGCGAGCCGGCACAGCAGCGAGAGCGGATCCATGTCCACCGCGACAGTCCCGTCAGCGAAGGCGCGCTTGAGCGAGAGCCGCACCAGGCCGTCCTGCTGCGGCTGGACGCGCTCTTTTGCGATCGGGGGTCGCAGCACGTAACGCAGCAGCGCCTCCCTGCTCGCGCGCCGAGCGGCGCGGCCCCTTGCCAGATCGACCACAGAGCCACGGAGCGTGCGGGGATCTTTCGCTCTCTCTCCGTCTCTCCCTCTGTGCCTCTGCGGTCGATCTCTCTCATCTTCACCCCGCTCGGCGTGCCCGATTGACGCCCCGAGCCGCCCTGTCTGAAACTGTACGGGCCAGCCCCCGAAGGCCCACGGAAGACCATGAGCATCCCGACCACCCGCCTCGGCCGTACCGGCCTCACCGTTTCTCGCCTGTGCCTGGGCACGATGACGTTCGGTTTCCAGACGGACGAGGAGACCTCCCGCGCCATCCTCGACAAGGCCGCCTCCGCCGGCGTCAACTTCCTCGATACCGCCGATGTCTATCCGCTGGGCGGCGGCCTGCCGACCGCGGGGCGCACCGAGGAGATCGTCGGCCGCTGGCTCAAGAGCAAGCGCGACCGCTTCATCCTCGCCACCAAGTGCGTCGGCCGCGTCGGCCCGAACGAATGGGATCAGGGCGCCTCGCGCAAGCACATCCTGGACGCCATCGACGCCTCGCTGCGCCGCCTCGGCACCGATTACGTGGATCTCTATCAGCTCCACTCCGACGATCGACGAGGTGACCGCGGAGTACCGCCGCGGCGACTCGCCGCGCTGAGCCCCCGCCCACGCGCGGCCTCCAGTCCGCGCCGGCGCGCGGCTTGCGCCGGGCGAGGGCCGCTCACGGCGCCGCATCTCCACATCAGCCGTGCTCGGCAGCAGCGTTAGCCGCCGTGCTGGAGGAGCTCGCTCTCCGTGGAGCATCGCGCCAGGCGCGGCCGGTAGCTCGCCGCAGGCGCACGACACGATGCCAGATCAATTCTTCGCTGGGCCACCGTACCAGATGATGTCGCTGTCCCCATCGTTGTTGAAATCTCCGCTCACGGCGTGGTGCTGGCCGCTCACCGTCTGCGCACTCCAGGAGAACCAGCCGGTCCCGTTGGACAGCCAGATGCCGTCGGCGACGCTCCCGGGCGCGTACCAGAAGATGTCGTCGCCGTGCTGGCCGTCGAAGTTGCCGACGAACGGCATGTAGTAGCCGCCCACGGACACGCTCACCTTGTTGAAGAACGTGCCGTTCGACCACCAGAGGCCGCTGCTGGCGCTCCCGGGCGCGTACCAGAAGATGTCGTCGTCGCCATCGTCGTCGAAGTCGCCGGCTATCGGGAAGTAGTCCCCGCTGACCGTGTCAGCGACCATGGTGAAGCTCCCGCCGTTGGGCCACCAGATCCCATCCGCGCGACCTTTCCTTCCGTACCAGAAGATCTCGTCGTCGTCGTCACCATCGAAATCACCGGCGACGGGGATGTAGTCGCCGGAGACGGTCTTCGACTCCGATGTGAACGTCTGGTCGCCGTCGGACCACCAGATATAGTCGGCCTTCTCCTCGGGGCCGTACCAGAAGATGTCGTCGCCGTGCTGGCCGTCGAAGTTGCCGACGAACGGGACAAACAGGCCACCGACCGTGACGCTCTGCTCGGTAAAGGCTCCGCCGGTGGACCACCAGATGAAATCGGCGCCGCTGCCTCGCCCGTACCAGAAGACGTCGTCATCACCATCGCCGTCGAAATCGCCGGTGAACGGAATGAAATGGCCCCTCACGTTGAGGCTATTCTTGGTAAACGTGTTGTCCCCGTTGGAGAGCCAGATGCTATCGTTGCCGAGATTCTGGAGCGTCGTCGAGTGATCGAGCAACGCGGTCATCTTCAATGCTGAATTGGCACCGAATGGCGCACCCGGATTGCATCCGCCGTCCGTGTGGACTCCGATGATCCGCCCTGCGCTGTCGAGCACGCCGGCCCCGGGGCTTACGAACGTCGTGTCCGCCAGATGCCGGAACCAATTGTCACCCACGGTGGAAAGTCCGGCTTCAGATCCGGTGCTGACGCCCTTCGCGATCCCGTCCACATCATCCGGATGCGAGATGACCGTGAGCAGCTCACCGCCGCTCGGGTCGCGGTCGAAGATGCGCGCCGTGCCGTAGCGGTCCCCCGCAGGGAGATCGAGCCGCACCAACGAATAATTGTAGTCGGCGTCGTCTTGCTGCTCGACGACCTCGATCACCTTGAATTCATCCCCCGCCTTCGTCACCCCCGTCTGGGCGTCGACCTGGTAGTTGAACGAGACCGTGTCGCCCACCTGGTAATAGCAACTGCCCGTTGAAAGGAAGAGGTTGCGAGCGATGAGCGTTCCGCTGCACCGCGAGGGCACGATGCCCACGGGCATCTCGTGCTGGTCCACGAACGCCCGGGTCACGCCGAGCGTCCCGTCGTAGAGCTCGACGTCCTGCGTGTCCCAGTTGCCGCACTGGCTCTCCATCGTCGCGACGGCCGTGGGCTCCTCGGGCAGAGGGGAGGCGCAGCCAGCCGCCGCAGCAAGGCAGGTCAAGGGTAGGAAGAGAGAGAGAGAGGTTCGAGGATGAGCAAGTATCTTCATGGTCGTTGTTCCTCAATGCGCGAGGATGCGCAACGGCTTGCGCTCCCGCGGTGTGCGCGGTCGCTGCGCGTGCACACGGATCCGACGCCTGGGCGCCTTGATCCGTCATGCTGTCGACGTCCAGCCGCGCGCGCCTGGTAAGCATCCGCCATGCCAGTGACCCCTCGACCGACATGCAGCGGTTTCATGGGATCAGCCGGTCACGATCCGACGCTCGTGCGAGCGTGCCCGCGCAGGCAACTTGCGCTGGATATCGCCTGCCGAAGCGCTGTAGCCGCCGCGCCGTTCCGTGGCGACCGGCCTCACGGAGCCAGTCGTCGCGCTGGCACGCTGGCACGCTGGCACGCGGGCATGCTGGCACGCGGGCATGCCAGGAACCGGACGTGAGGGACGTCACGTTCCCATGAGCGCGTAGGTAAAAGAAGCCGGAGCGCAGCGCGAAGAAGTGGTGCGCAGCAAACCGGAAGGGTGGGGCCGCGAGCGTCGTGATGGCTCGGTCCTGGGCCGAAAGAGCGTGGTCCGGGGCGGCGCCGAGCGCGCTACGGGGCGCATCGGCGTGCCGTGGGCACACGTGTGATCGACGTCAACTACTCTTGCCGGTCAGCGACGCCTATTTTTGCCGGCTGCAGCCAGGTCCTTCCTGTCGTTCTTCCGCTCCGCCCCCCTCGATCCCGCTCGCGTAGTTGTCGTCAACCTCCGCCGTAGTTGTCGTCGTGCTCCCCCGTCCTGCTTCCGCCGCTTGCTCGGGCGCTTGCTCCTCGCGTAGTTGTCGTCGCCTCCGCCGTAGTTGTCGTTCCGCCGGCATCCCGTTCCCTTGCGCCCACGCCATCGAGACCTCGGCTGCGCGCCTGCCGTGGCGACGCGCTCCCCTGCGGCGCCCCGCGCCCCATCCCGGCGCAGCGCACCGCCGCGTCGCTCATCCGTCGTCCTCGCTGTTCCTCCTGCCTGCGTTGCGCTTCTTCGCCTCCTCCGCTCGCACGCTCTTTCGCTCGATCTCGATGATCGTCGCGTGGTGCACGAGCCTGTCGATCGCTGCCGCCGTCGCCATCGGCGTCTTGAAGATCCGGTCCCACTCGCTGAAGACCAGGTTGCTCGTGATGATCAAGCTGCGGCGCTCATACCTCTCGGCCATAAGCGTAAAGAGCACCTCGGCCTCCTCCGCCGTCTGCTGCACGTACCCCAGGTCGTCGAGCAGGATCGCGTCGAAGACGTCCAGCGCCCGCAGCGCACGCGGAGTGCCCATCTCGGGCGTGTACATTGCGGCGCTCATGACGCCTCCCCGGCCGCGAGCAGCGCGTCGTACTGACCGAGGTCGGGCGCCCCGATGCGCAGCTCCGGCACCGCCGGCGTCTCTGGCTGCGCCAGCGCCTTGACCGCAGCGTAGTCGAACCCCTCGCCCCGCTCGAACAGCGCCGAGAGCGCCTGCTCCACCGCGCGCTCGCCCGTACTCGCCGCAAGGTGCAGCACGCGCACGTACTCCACGTCGGCGCGGTCGCCGCGCCGCTCGCGGAGCGCGTCGTAGGCCTGCCGGAACATCAGCGAGGGGAACAGGTCCTCGCGGTAGCGGTACGCCGCGAAGGCACCCGGCTTGCGCACCAGCGACCAGATCACGTGGCGGTAGTCGATGCGATGGGCGCACTCGCCGCGCAGCCGCGGCATCGTCTCGACCACCTTGCCCGCGTAGCGGACCTCGACGACATCGGCGAACAGCCGCGCCTCGACCTCGTGCCCGATGAGCCGCGAAGGCACCGAGTAGATCCGGCCTGCGACCGGGATGGTGCTCCACTTGCGCACCGTGACGAGCGCGCGCGTGTACTCGGGCAAACGGCACGAGGGCAGTGGCTTGAGCGCGGCGCGCTCCTCGGCAACGAGAGCCTCCCGGCCGTGGTGAAACTTCTCCTCGACGACGCGCCGGACAAATGCCATGTAGGCCTCGACGGTCGGGAAGTCGCGGCTGCCGCGCAACAAGAGCGCCTGCGCGAGAGCGCTCTTGAGCAGGTGATGCGCCTTCTCAACCACGCCATTCTCATGCGACTCGCCGGGCTGGATGCGCGAGGCCTGAAAGCCGTAGTGCTCGGCCACCTCGGTATACCGCCGTGTCAACGTGCGTCCGCCCGTTTTCACCAGCTCGTGGGTCGTCGCCGAGAGGTTGTCCTGACGTATCATGTCGGGTACCCCGCCGAGCGCCCACAGCCCGGCCTGCAGGCCCCGGACGAGCGCCTCGAAGGTCTCGCCGAACGCGAGCTCGACGAAGCGACGCGCAGAACCAGCGTTGTGGACACCGAGCGCCGAGGAGCTTTCCTCCCCCTGAGGCTCGCCGGTCGGGCCCGGGTTGGGCCCATGCTTCCCGAGGGGTTCCGGTCCGCGCCCATGCCCGACGGGAGCGCGGCGCCCGCTCGGGCGGCGGGCGGGCTCACCCGCGACGCCGCCCGGCCGCAGACCTCACTTCGCCGCTTCGGGGTCGCAGCCGTAGAGGACGTCGACCGCCGCCGTGGGGTCGGCCTGGACCGCCTGGCACGCGTCGGGGCAGAGCTTGATCATGTCGCCGTCGATGTAGAAAGAGCCGGCGGTGCACGCCTGGGCGTTCCGCACCTGATCGAACGATTGCACCTCGCCCCCGTCGCCGGGCGTGTACTGCACGACCACGGTCGAGAGATCGATGACCTCCCCCGGCGGCGACTCCGGCACCGCGAAGTCGCACTGCACCACCGCGCCGGTGATGACGCCCTCGGCGATCGCCTGGAATACCACGTCATAGGAGCTCGTCTGGCAGAGCGGGAACCTGAGGCCGCCGGTCCGCTTGCTGAGCGCCTGGTAGCCCGTGCCGGGCGCGACGGCGGTGCCGCACGTCGACTCGACCACGTCGGCGTCGGGCGCATAGGCGTCCGTGGCCGGCGTGTTCTCGAGCAGACCGACGATGCTGTGGAACACGTAATTGGGCGCGGCCGCGTCGCCGAAGACCGCCGGCTCCATGCCGAACAGCAGCTCCTCGAAATCGTCGGCGACATCGTCCCAGGGCTGCCGGGTGTCGTCGATATAGATGTTGCGCGGCAGGTGGGTCGACTGGCAGCCCACATGGTCGTCGGTGATCACGGTGATCACCTTGAGCGAGTCCTCGCGCACCCACTCCGACCACCCGTTCGGCGCGATACCGAACTGGTCGGGCTGGACGGCGTTGTAGCTGCCGAGCAGGACGCAGAGCGCGTCGTTGCTCCTGATCTCGTGGCTGTAATGATAGAAGATGGGCGGGTTGTTCCCCGGCTGCTCCGGGACCGGCGTGCAGCTCGCCGCGCTCAGCGGGGCGCCGACGCAGATCGAGTCGTCGTTCTGCGCGGTGCCATGCGCGGAGATCATGATGACACGGTAATCGATGCCGCTCGCGCCGATGATCGAGGCGAAGCTCTCGTTGATGTTGTTCTGAACGCTGATGATCTCGTTCGCCATGCTGGACGAGTTGTCGATCACGAAGACGATGTCGACCGGCCGCTTCGTGAGCGTCGCCTCGGCGACCGTGGCGACACACGCGGTGTCCGGCGTGACCGGAGGAGCGCCTCCCGTGTTGTTGCCGCTGCCGACGCCGATCCCGTCCTCGCCGCCCGCGCCGCCCTCACCGTCGCCGCCGCCGGCCGCGCCCGCGCCGCCCTCGCCGCCGCCCGCCCCACCGGCCCCACCGACGCTCGCTCCCTCCGTCGCACCTGCGTCGCCTTCTCCGGAGCTGCAGGAGCACCCCGCGGCGCCGGTCATCACCAGAACACCCAACCCAAGAAGCGGAACCACCATGGTAGACCGGGAGAGCTTCACATGAACCTCGAGCGCTAGGGCGCACGAACGCGCAATAGCTAGATTGCACGACTGCAACGAGATGTGGTGACGAATTTGACCCGAACGCGATTTTTCCCGGTGGCTGTTCCATGACATGTGTCCTGTGAGGGTGGTTGTGCGCGGCGCGTGAGCCGGCGCGCAGCGCGCGGGGTGGCGCGCAGCGCGCGGGGTGGCGCGCAGCGCGTGACCCGGTGCGCGCCGCGCGTCGCGGCGCCGAGCTCGGCCGTCCCGCGGCGGGCCGGCGGGCTCCTCCGAGCTTCCGCATGGGCTCGATGGTCCCTGCACAATGCGTCCCTAGGATGCAGGCATGAGCCTACGTCCTGACTTTCCCCCCATCGGCATCGATGCGATCGCCCTCAGCGTCCCCCGCCGCTTCGTCGAGCTCAGCGAGCTCGCCGAGGCCCGAGGCGTCGCGCCGTCCAAGTACCTGACCGGCCTGGGCACCCGCCGGATGGCGATCGCGGCGCCCGATGAGGATCCGATCACCCTCGGGGCCAACGCGGCCCGCCGCCTGTTCCAGCGCTCGGGCGCGAGCCCGGCGGACATCGGGCTCTGCGTCGTGGGCACCGAGACCGCCGTCGATCACGCGAAGCCGGCGGCCTCCTTCCTCCACGGGCTGCTCGGGCTGCCCAGCGCGTGCCGGGTGTTCGAGGCCAAGCACGCCTGCTTCGGGGGCACGGCGGGCCTGCTCAACGCCGTGGACTGGATCGCGTCGGGCTCGGCCCGCGGCCGCGCCGCCCTCGTCGTGTGCTCGGACGTGGCGCGCTACGCCCTCGGCTCCGCGGGCGAGCCGACCCAGGGCGCCGGCGCCGTGGCGCTGCTCGTGCGCGAGCGCCCGCGCCTCGTCGAGATCGAGGTCGGCCGGACCGGCACCTACGCGCGCGACGTCTACGACTTCTGGCGGCCGCTCCACCACAAGGAGGCGCTCGTCGACGGCCACTTCTCGGTGCAGTGCTACCTCGACGCGCTCGCCGGGGCCTACGACGAGTGGCGCCGCCTCGGCGGCGACGGCGAGCCGCTCGCGCGCACCTGCTACCACGTCCCCTACGGCAAGATGGCCCGCAAGGCCCACCGGCACCGGCGGATGATGGACGGCCTGACCGAGCAGGCCGCCGACGAGAGCTTCGCCGTCGAGGTGGAGCCCTCGCTCGATCTGCCGGCGCGCATCGGCAACATCTACACGGGCTCGCTCTACCTCGCGCTCGCGTCCCTGCTCAACGCCGAGGCCCGCGCCCTCGAGGGCAAGCGCGTCGGGCTGTTCAGCTACGGATCGGGCTGCTGCGCGGAGTTCTTCGCGGGCAGGATCCGGCCGGAGGCCGGGGCGTTCGTGGCCCAGCTCGAGATCGACGCCCCGCTCGACGGGTGCCGCCACGCTTCCGTCGCCGAGTACGAGGCGCTGCGCCAGAGCGACGAGGCCGCCGACCGGCGGCCGGCGCCGGAGGACGCCGAGCGCGGGGGAGCGAGCCTGGACCGCCGCGTGGTGTACCTGGGGCTCGACTCGAGCGAGCGGCGCGTCTACGCGAACGAGGGAACGCCGGGCGGGTGAGCGCGCGGCGGCGGAGCGCCTGACCGGCCGCGCGCCCCGCAGTGGAGGGCGCGCCGGGGGCGCCCCGGCGCCTGCGCGGCCGATCGCTCAGCCGGGGGGCAGGTCGGAGAGCTTCACGGTGAAGAGCTCCGCCCCGGCGGCCGCCGCGACGAGGACGCGCAGCGCGCCGGCGGGGACCGGCTTCCTGAGCTCCGCGGCGAGCGCCCGCGTGACGGGCGCCAGCGGGGCGATGATCTCGGCCAGCGCCGAGCGCCCCATCACGCCGACGAGGATCGGCGCGCGCTCGCCGGCGGCCAGGGCCGAGCGGAGCGTGCGCTCGGGCTGGAGCCCCGGATCGCGCTGCTGCAGGCCGGCCGCGACGAGGTAGCCCGTCGGCTCTCGCAAGGAGAGGAGATACCCGGAGAGCGACGAGGAGGCGCCGCTCCGCCTCCGGTGGCCGCGCATCAGCCGCCCGAGCGCCGCGCGGTGGTCCTCGAGCAGCTCGGCCCGCTCCTCGTGTTCAGACATGCTCGGCCTGCCGAGCAGCTCGGCCCGCTCCGCGTGTTCAGACATGCTCGGCCTGCCCTTTCTTCGTCGTGGCGTTCGTGGTGAGACCGCGATTCAGGCGGTCGTTCGTCGCTTCATGTTCCGGAACCATGGGACCTCCAGCGAGGGCACGTCTCCCTCGTGTTGGTTGTTCCGGCCACCCCTCCGCCCCTGTCATGAAATCGCCCGCGGCCTCCGGCGCCACGGCCGGCCGACGGCCGGCCGACGGCCAGGAGCCAGCGGCGCGCGATCTATCGAATGGGCCATCGACTGGGCCATCGAAGCGGCCATCGAAGCGGCCGATCGCGGGAGGCGCCGGCGGCGCTGCGCATCGGCGGCCCAGGGGCGCGGTCCTTGCGAGCACGCGCCGCCGAGCTCGATGCCCTCGCGCGCGGAGCGCGCCGGCGCGCGCGACGTACGGGACGCGCGCGCGAGGGAGCGTCAGCCGGATGGAGAGCCAGCCTATGGGACATCGGATGGGGAGGATTGGACAGGTGATGGCGGCAGCCGCCATGGTGGGGGGATGCGCCCCCACCGAGGCGCCGCGAGACCTCGCGTCGTCGGTCGACGGCGCGGCGGCGCCGCCCGCGGCGCCGAGCGCGACGTCGGCGACCGCGCGCTGGCGGGCGGCGTACATCGCGGCCGTGCAATCGAGCTCGCCCGAGAGCTACCGGGTCGTCGAGGCGTCTCCGGCCGGCAAGAAGGCGGGCCTGCGCGCGCCCAACCCGGCCCACCGGCTCGCGTCCGAGTTCAGCGCGTCGGGCGTGCGGATCGCGCCGGAGGAGGGCGACGCGCGGTGGTCCTTCTGGATGGCGGCCGCGCGGTACGGGTGCGAGGGCGACCTGCGCAAGGTGGCGAGCGCGGCGCCGAGCGCCGCGGACAACCGCGTGGAGTACCGCCGGCAGGGCGCCTCGCCGGGCGAGACGCTCGTCGAGTGGTACGTGAACGGCCCGCTCGGGCTGGAGCAGGGCTTCACCGTGCCCGAGGCGCCGCCCTGCCGCGCCCCGGGCGATCGGGACCTCGTCATCGAGCTCGCCCTCGGCGGTGAGCTCCGCGCCGCGCCGCTCGGCGGCGGCGACGGGCTCGCCCTGCGCGACGCCTCCGGCGCGGTGGCGCTCCGGTACACGGACCTGCACGCCACCGACGCCGCGGGGCGGACGCTGCCGGCGTGGATGGAGCTCGGCGTCGACGGGCGCACGCTGTCGCTGCGCGTCGACACAGCCGGGGCCGCGTACCCGGTGACCGTCGACCCGCTCGCCGCCTCGGAGCGGACGGCGCTGATCGGGGTCGACGGGTCGACCCAGGTCCACCTGAGCGGCGCCGCGCTCGCGATGTCCGGCGACACAGCGGTCGTCGGGGCGCCCGGGAGCGCGGCGTACGTGTTCGTGAAGAGCGGCGGCGCCTGGACGCAGCAGGCCAGGCTCGTCCCGAGCGACGGGGGCGCAGGCGGCTATTTCGGGCGCTCCGTCGCGGTCTCGGCGGACACGATCGTGGTCGGGGCGCTCGGGGGCGCGGGCGCCGCCTACGTCTTCGTGCGCAGCGGGGGCGCGTGGTCCGAGCAGGCCAGGCTGGTCGCGAGCGGCGGGGCGTCGAACCCCATCGGGCAGGCCGTCGCTGTCGACGGCGACAGGGCCGTCCTCTCCGCCGAGAGCTCGGTCTACGTGTTCGCGCGCAGCGCCGGCGCCTGGAGTCAGGAGGTCGAGCTCGCCCCCCCGGCCGGGGAGGACGCCTGGGAAACCCCGCCCGTCGCGATCGCGGGCAGCACCGTGGTCGTGGGCTCGCCCGCGCACGAGTGGTGGGTGGAGCAGGGCGGCGTGGGCGCCGCGTACGTGTTCGACGCGGGCGACTGGACCGCCCCGCACAAGCTCACGGCGCAGCCGCCGGAGGGGCAGCACGACCGGTTCGGCAGCGCGGTCGCGATCTCGGGCTCGCGCATCATCGTCGGCGCGCCCGGCGTCCTCGGCCCGCCGATGCCCTGGTACCAGCTCGGACGCGGCATGGCCTACGTGTTCGACCGCGCGGGGAGCAACTGGACGATGGATTCCCGGCTGATCGGCACCGACGGCACGAGCGGCGACGGCCTCGGCGGCGCGGTGGCGATCTCCGGCGACATGGCGGTCGCCGGCGCGATCCTGGCCGACCGCCGCGACCAGCCGGACGCGGGGGCCGCGTACGTGTTCTCGCCGGCGGCCGGCGAGTGGATCGAGATCGAGCGGGCCAAGCTCACCGGCAGCGGCCCGATGGGCGGCGGCTTCGGCAGGGCCGTGGCCGTGTCGGGGAGCTCGGTCCTGGTGGGCTCCCCCGCCACCGCGATCGAGGTCGCGCAGGACGGCGACGGGGACGGGGTGGTCGACGCCGCGGACAACTGCCCTGCCGCCGCGAACCCCTCGCAGGTGGACGGCGACGCCGACGGCCTCGGCGACGCGTGCGACCCGCGGTGCGTCACGATCCGGCGCGGCGCGGGGGGCGGCCAGGGCGGGGTCGCCGACGCGACGCTCTGGCAGACATCGCCCTCGTGGAACGACGGCGCGAGCACCACGCTCACGACCGGCACCGGCACGGGCGGCCCGCGGCGGAGCCTCCTCCGGTTCGACCTCGCCGGCATCCCGGCGAGCGCGGAGATCGCCTCGGCGACCCTGTCGCTCTACCAGACCTACAAGCTTGACAGCAGCGCCGTGCGCGTCCACCGCGCCACCGCCCCCTGGTCGGAGTCGACCGTCACGTGGGGCGGCTTCGGCGGCGGCGGCCACTTCGATCCGGCGATCGAGGCCTCCTTCGTCACCGGCGGGGCCGGCGGCACCACCGGCTTCCGCAACGTCGACGTCACCGCGCTCGCGCAGGCCTGGGTGAGCGGCGCGCAGGGCAACCACGGCGTGCTGATCGAGGAGGATGCTGTCACGCGGAGCACCCTGCGGAGCAGCGAGAGCGCGACCGCCGCGGAGCGGCCGGCGCTCACGGTCTGCTACCACGACACCTGCGAGGACGGGCTCCAGAACGGCGCCGAGTCCGGCGTCGACTGCGGGGGCCCGAGCTGCGCGCCGTGCGCCCCCGGCGCCGTCCTCTGGAGCAGGCTCTTCGTCAACGGCTGGGGCGAGGGGATGCGGGCGTACACCGTCACGGTCGGCAGCGGCGACAGCGTGATCTTCGGCGGCTACGGCTATGGCCCGGCCGACTTCGCCGGGCAGGGCGCGCCGACGCCCGCCGGGATCGACAACACGGCGTTCCTCGTGAAGCTCGACGCCGCGGGGCGCTACCTGTGGGACAGGCGCCCGACCGGCGACGGCGTCTACCTGAGCGTCGCCGAGTCGGGCTCGGGCGACCTGCTCGCCGGCGCGCACGTCGGGCTGCGGCGGTTCAGCGCGTCGGGCGACCTCCTCGCGCAGATCGTCGGCCTCCGGGACATCGAGGTCGCCCGGGCCGGCTCGGGCGCCGCGCTCGCGGCCGTCGCCTGGGACACGGTGGATCTCGGCGCCGGCCCTCTCGGCGGCGAGCCGGGCACCAATCTGCTGATCGCGCGGCTCGACGCGGCGGGGGCGCCGATCTGGGCAAGGACCTTCCCGGCGTACCCGTACGAGGGCGGACCCCGGGGCGTCGCCGTGGACGGCGCCGGCAACGTCATCGTCCTCGGCAACGGCTTCGGCCTCCTCGACCTCGGCGGCGGGCCGCTCATGAGCTCACCGATGGACGACGGCGTGTACCTGGCGAAGTTCGACGCGGCCGGCAACCACGTGTGGAGCCAGATCATCTCCGACACGCCGCAGTCGGCCGAGGTCGCCGTGGCGCCCTCCGGCGACGTCGTCGTCGCCTTCAACGGCGCCGTGGCGAGGTTCGCCGCCTCCGGCGCGCCGCTGTGGAGCGTGGACACGACCGGCCTCGGCTCGTGGGACGCCTATCGCGGCCAGATTGCCGTCGCCGTGGACGGCGCCGGCAACGCGATCATCAACCCGAACGGCGCGATCGCGAAGCTCTCGTCGTCGGGCGACGTGCTGTGGTCGGTCGGCCCGCTCGGCGACGTGGACAACGGCGGGATCCTCGATGTGGCCGTGGACAGCGCCGGCAACGTGATCGGCGCGGGCTCGTACGACAACGGGGACGCGTACATCGTGAAGCTCGCCCCCTGACCCGGGCGCGCGCGCGCCGCACGTGGCCGCGTCAGCGCGCCGGGGACGCCCCGCGCGCCGCGGACGCGGCCGCGGGCGACGCCCGGCCGGCCATCGAGAACAGCAGGTAGAGCCCTCCCGAGACGAAGAACCCCACGAACCACGCATACGTGTAGATCGAGCGCATCACCTCCGGGACGGCGTCCTTCATCGACGGGACCGCCTCGGCCAGGAAGCCGGGGAGGTTGATGAGCACGCCGATCGCGAGGGCCGCCATCGCCCGCCAGTTCACCCCGCCCTGGTACTCGTAAACTCCGCCGCGCCGGTACAGGTCGTCCACGTCGAGCCGCGTCCTCCGGAGGAGGAAGTAGTCGGCGATCAGGATGCCGCCGATCGGCCCGAGGAGCGCCGAATAGCCGACGAGCCACGTGAAGATGTACCCCTTCGACGACTCGATGAGCTTCCACGGCAGGATCACCGCCCCGAGGATCGCCGTGATCACGCCGCCCGCCCTGGCCGAGATGCGGTGGGGCGAAAGGTTGGAGAAGTCGTTGGCCGGCGAGACGACGTTGGCGGCCAGGTTCGTCGACAGCGTGGCGACCGACAGGCCCACCATCGCGAGGACCATGATGAAGGCGCCGCCGATCCGGGCGAGCAGCTTCACCGGATCCCAGATGAGCTCCCCGAAGATGATCGGCGTCGCCGAGGTGACCGCGACGCCGATGAACGAGAACAGCACCATGGTCGCCGGCAGCCCGAGCGCCTGTCCGATGGCCTGATCGCGCTGGCTGCGCGCGTACCGCGTGAAGTCCGGGATGTTCAGCGACAGCGTGGCCCAGAACCCGACCATCGCGGTGAGGCCCGGCGCGAACACGCTGAGGAACTGCCCCTCGGGGATCCTCGACGGCTGCGACAGCATCGGGCCGAACCCGCCCGCGCGCGTGTACGCCCAGCCGAGCAGCACGAGCCCCGTCACGATGAGGAACGGCGCCGCCCAGGTCTCGAGGAACTTGATCGACTCCGTGCCTTTCAGGATGAAATACAGGTTGATCAGCCAGAACACGGCGAACCCGAGGAGCTCGCCGGGGTGGATGCCGATCGCCCCCTGGAACGCCGCCGACGTGAGCGGCGCCTCGGCCGAGGGCAGCAGCGCCACGAGGAGCTGCCAGAGCGCCTGTCCGCCGAGCCACGTCTGGATGCCGAACCACCCGCAGGCGACCAGCGCGCGCAGCACCGCGGGCACGTTCGCGCCCGTCACCCCGAACGACGCGCGCGCGAACACCGGGAACGGGATGCCGTACCGGGTGCCCGCGTGGGCGTTCAGGATCATCGGGAGGAGCACGATGACGTTGCCGAGCGCCACGCACGCGAGCGCCTGCTGCCAGCTCATCCCCTGATCGATGAGCCCGGAGGCCATCGTGTACGTGGGGATGCAGACGGCCATGCCGATCCAGAGCGCCGTGAAATGCCCCAGCTTCCAGGTGCGCGCCGCCTCGGGCGTGGGCGCGAGATCTTCGTTTATCAAGGACATCGATGCTCCTCCCTGCCAGCTCCGCCGGCGCGAGCGCGCGAGCGTTCGTCGGGGGCCCCAGGCCGGCGGGTCAGGAGCCCGGGATCACGAGCTCCGCGCGCGGGCGGTCGCTTCCAGCCCGCCAGGCACGAAGTCCGTCCCCTTCTGGACACGGTCGTTCCACGTCTCAGGCGGCTTGCCTGAAGGCACCTCCCTCATGGTGATGCACCCGGCCACCGGGCACACCAGCGCGCACAGGTTGCAGCCGATGCACTCCTCCTCGTCGACGAACGGGACGCGCGACGGCGCCGCGACCCCGCTCGGGTTCGCCGTCACCGCGCGATCCGGGATGACCTTCGGGAGGTGGGTGTGGCCCGCCGCGCGCGCCTCCGCCTCCGTCCTGCCGGGCAGGTGGATGCACTGGTGCGCCCCGTCCATGCAGGCGACATAACAGAGCTGGCACCCGATGCACTTCTCGGGGCTGATGTCCGCCACCACGCGGTACGAGAGGTCGAGATCCCCCCACTCCTGCACCTGCGGGACGGCCCTGCCGCGGAGCTCGCTCACCGAGCGCATCCCGTGCTCATCGAGCCAGTCGCTGAGCCCCTCGATCATCTCCTCGACGATGCGGTAGCCGAAGTGCATGACCGCGGTGCACACCTGCACGCTGGTCGCGCCGAGCGCGATGAACTCCGCCGCGTCGCGCGAATTCGAGATGCCGCCGATGCCCGAGATGGGCAGCCGGCCGATCTCGGGGTGGCGCGCGAGCTGGCTCAGCATGTGCAGCGCGATCGGCTTGACCGCGGGCCCGCAATACCCGCCGTTGGTCGACGCGCCCCCGACCCGCGGGAGCGGGACCATCCGCTCCAGATCGACCCCCATCAGCGACTTGATCGTGTTGATCAGCGAGATGCCGTGCGCCCCGGAGCGGAGCACCGCCTCGCCCGGCTCGAGGATGTCGCCGACGTTGGGCGTGAGCTTCACGATGACCGGCGTCGCCGCGAACTCGACCGCCCAGCGCGCGATCTCCTGGAGGACGGCCGGCTCGTTGCCGACCGCCGAGCCCATGCCGCGCTCGCACATCCCGTGCGGGCAGCCGAAGTTCAGCTCGAGCCCGTCGGCGCCCGTGTCCTCGGCCTTGCGGATGATCTCGCGCCACTCGTCCTTCGTCTCGACCATGAGCGACGCGATCAGCGCGTGGCCGGGGTAGCGCCGCTTGACCTCGCGCATCTCCCGGAGGTTCACCTCGAGCGGGCGGTCGGTGATGAGCTCGACGTTGTTGAGCCCCATGAGCCGCATCGTGCCGTAGTCGATGCCACCGAAGCGGCTCGACACGTTGACGATCGGGTTTCCGAGCGTTTTCCAGACGGCGCCGCCCCAGCCGGCGTCGAAGGCGCGCCGCACCTGATCTCCGGTGTTGGTCGGCGGCGCCGACGCGAGCCAGAACGGGTTCGGGCTCTTGATCCCGGCGAAGTCGATAGAGAGGTCGGCCATCGCTCAGCTCCCCTGGGGTGCGGGCCCGGGCGCCGCGCCGCCCGCCCGCTGCATCATCGCCTCGTGCATCGCGCGCGCGGCGATCTTCGCCTCGGCGACCGCGTGGACGACCTCCTTGCCGCCGTTCACGCAGTCGCCGCCGCTGTAGACCCGCGGGTTGCCCGTGCGGTGCGTCGCCGGG
Organism: Sorangium sp. So ce406; assembly: GCF_051474675.1. Classification (NCBI taxonomy): domain Bacteria; kingdom Pseudomonadati; phylum Myxococcota; order Polyangiales; family Polyangiaceae; genus Sorangium; species Sorangium sp. So ce406. Next base: position 9,077,774 of record NZ_CP150340.1, read on the forward strand.
TCGACCACCACGCGCCCCCTCGCGTCGAGCGCCACGCCCTCGAACGCGAGCGCCACCCGCGTCGCCCGGCTCTGCCCGATCGCGACAGCGACGAGGTCCGCCGGCACGAGCTCCTCCGCGGCCTGCGCGGCGCCCTGCGGCGCCTCCCACCGCGCGTCCGCCGGCGCGACCCGCAGCGCCACCGGCCGCCCGCCCTCGCGCACCACCTCGACCGGCACCCGGTTCTCGATGAGCCGCGCGCCCGCGATCCGCGCGCCCTCGAGCTCGTGCGCGTAGCCCGACATCTCGGCCTCGGACCGGCGGTACACGATCGCCACGTCGATCCCGAGCAGCGCGAGCTCGTGGGCGACGTCGAGCGCCGTGTTGCCGCCGCCGACGACCGCCGCGCGCCGCACGCCGGTGAGCCCGAGGCGCGGGTCGGCCTTGAGCCGCTCGATGAACGCGGTCGCGCCCACCACGCCCTCGCCGTCCTCCCCGGGGATGCCGAGGCGCGCGTCGTCGCCCAGGCCGAGCCCCAGGAAGACCGCGTCGTGCTCGGCGAGCAGGTCGCGCGCCGCGATCTCGCCCGGCGCGGTCGCCTCCTCGACGACCGACACGCCGGTGCGGAGCTCGATGTCCCCGAGCGACAGCACCCACTCGAGCTCGCGGAGCGCCTCGTGCCCCTTCATCTTGTAGGGCGCGATCCCGAGCGTGTTCAGCCCGCCGGGGATCGCCTTACGCTCGTAGATCACCGCGCGGTGCCCCTCGAGGGCGAGGTAGCCCGCCGCCGCGATCGACGCCGGCCCCGCGCCCACGAGCGCGGCGCTCCGGCCCGTGGGCGGCTTCGCCCGGAAGAGCGCCGGCCCCTTCGCGAGGGCCGCCTCGACCGCGTGGCGCTGGAGGCGGCCGATCGCGATCGGCTCGCGCCCCCACGCGTTGTAGACGCAGTCGCCAACGCAGAGCACCTCCACGGGGCAGGCCTGCCCGCACGACTGGCCGAGCAGGTTGGCCGTGAGGATGGTGCGCGCGGCGCCCTTCACCTGGCCGGTCGCGATCTTCCGGATGAAGGTCGGGATGTCGATGGCGGTCGGACACGCCTTCACGCAGGGCGCGTCGACGCAGTAGAGGCACCGGTTCGCCTCGGCGAACGCCTCGGCGTCGGTGTACAGCGGGTTCTTGTCCTCGAATCGCTCTTCGATCCGGCCGGACGGGAGGGGAGACAGGCGTGCTGGGGCTTGGGTCATGCTCTTGCTCGCGCGGTCATGCGGTCATCAACGGACGCTGGCGGCTACACGGCCGGGGAGCCCTGGCTCGGCCCGAGCCGGCGCGGCAGGTAGCGGCCCGCGCCGCGCTCCACGTCGAGCTTGCCGTCCGAGCACTGCACCCGGCCGTTCACGATGACGCTCGTCGGCCTCCCCTTCACCTCGAAGCCCTCGAAGATGCTCCGGTCGCACCGGTGGTGGTGCGTCTTCGCGGAGATGGTGCTCGTCCCCTTCGGGTCGAAGACCACGAGATCCGCGTCGCCGCCCGGCACGATCGAGCCCTTGCGCGGGTACAGCCCGAAGATCTTGGCCGGCTGCGTGGAGAAGAGGTCGACGAAGCGGTGGACGTCGATGCGCCCCTGGAGCACCCCGTAGGTCCAGAGCAGGGCGAGGCGGTTCTCGATGCCGGCGGCGCCGTTCGGGATCCTCGAGAAGTCGCCCTTGCCCATGTCCTTCTGGCCGACCTGGTTGAAGGGACAGTGGTCGGTCGCCACGGTCTGGATGAGCCCCGACGACAGCGCGGCCCACAGCGCGTCCTGGTGGCCCTTCGGCCGGATCGGCGGGCTCATCACGTAGGCCGCCCCCTCGAAGTCGGGCTTCTCGTAGACCGAGTCGTCGAGCAGGAGGTACTGCGGGCACGTCTCGGCCATGACCACCTGCCCCCGGCTCCGCGCCTCGGCGACCGCGGCGAGCGCCTCCTTGCAGGTGAGGTGGACGATGTAGATCGGCTCGCCGAGCATCCGCGCGAGCATGATCGCGCGCCCCGTCGCCTCGCCCTCGATCGGCGCGGGCCGGCTCTGGGCGTGGTAGCGCGGGTGGGTCTTGCCCTCCTTCAAGAGCTTCTTCTGCAGCGCGACCACCGCGTCCCCGTGCTCGGCGTGGACGGTCACGAGCGCGCCGAGGTCCTTGGCGGCCGCCATCACCTGGATGAGCTCCGGGTCGTCGACGCCGATGGCCCCGCGGTAGGCCATGAAGGTCTTGAACGACGGGATGCCGCGCTCGCGCGTGCACACGGCCATCTCGGAGAGGGTGTCGTCGCCGAACCAGGTGACGGCCATGTGGAACGCGTAGTCGGCGACCGCCTTCTTCGCCTTCTCGTTCCACATCGCGAGCCCGTCGAGCAGCGGCTGCCCGCGGCTCGGGATCACGAAATCGATGATCGAGGTCGTGCCCCCGGCGACGCCCGCCGCGGTGCCGGTCTCGAAATCGTCCGAGCTCTCCGTCCCCATGAACGGCAGCTCCATGTGCACGTGCGCGTCGACGCCTCCGGGAAAGACGAGCTGGCCCGAGGCGTCGATCACCGTGTCTCCCGCCCGCTCCTTCGCGAGCCCCGGGCCGACGGCGACGATCTTCCCGTCCTCGCAGTAGACGTCCCCGATGAACCGGTCGCTCGCCGTGATGATCTCGCCGTTCTTGATCAGGATGCCCATGTTGCCTCTCCGCGGGTGCGCGCCGGGCGGCGCGTCCCCTGCGGGGGGCGGCGCCGCCATGGCGAGGGAAACGCCGGGGGAGATGCCGACCGCGACCAGCGCCCCGGCGCTGCTGGTGCCTCCACGTCAGGCCTCGCAGGCCCCTTGACGGACGACCTGGCGACCGCCGTCCTCCCGCCGCGGCCGAGGGCCGTCAGGGGAGCTGCTTCGTGAGCTCACCGTAGCTCTCGGGCCGGCGGTCGCGGTAGAACTGCCACGTCCTCCGGACCTCCTCGATCATGTCGAGGTTCATCTCGGCGACGACGAGCTCGTCCTGGTCCTCGCTCCCTGTCGCGAGGAAGCTGCCCCTCGGGTCGCAGAAGTAGCTCGTGCCGTAGAACTTGCCGATGTTCCACGGCGCCTCGGTGCCGACGCGGTTCGAGGCGGCGATGAAGTAGCCGTTGGCCACGGCGTGCGCGGGCTGCTCGAGCTTCCAGAGGTACTGGGAGAGCCCGGCCACCGTCGCCGACGGGTTCCACACGATCTCGGCGCCGTTCAGGCCGAGCAGCCGCGCCCCCTCCGGGAAGTGGCGATCGTAACAGATGTACACGCCGATCCGCGCATACCGCGTCTGGAACGTGGGATAGCCGAGGTTCCCCGGCTTGAAGAAGAACTTCTCCCAGAACCCGTTCGTGTGCGGGATATGCGTCTTCCGGTACTTGCCGAGGTACGTCCCGTCGGCGTCGACCACCGCCGCCGTGTTGTAATAGACGCCGGCCATCTCCCGCTCGTAGATCGGGATGATCATCGCCATCTTGTACTTCTTGGCGTAGGCGGTGAGCCGCTCGACGGTCGGGCCGGGCACGGGCTCGGCCACGTCGCACCACGTCGCGTCCTGCGAGGGACAGAAATAGGGCGTGTTGAAGACCTCCTGCAGGCAGAGGATCTGCACGCCCTTCTTGCCCGCGTCGTCGATGAGCGGGAGGTGCTTGTCGAACATCGCGTCACGGATGGCCGTGACGGAGGCGCCCGCGTCGAGGATCGGGGTCGAGCACTGGATCAAGCCGCCAAGTACGTTTCGTGCCATCAGAACCACCTCGTGATGACGATCTTGCGCTCTGTGTAGAAGTCGATGGCCGTCGGGCCGTGCGCCTTGATGTCGCCGAAGAAGCTGCCTTTCTGGCCGCCGAAGGGGAAGAAGGCCATCGGCGCCGCGACGCCGACGTTCACGCCGACCATCCCGGCGGCGACGCGGTGCTGGAACTCGCGCGCGGCGCGGCCGCTCGAGGTGTAGATCGACGCCGCGTTGCCGTACTCGCTCCGGTTCGCGATCGCGATCGCCTCGTCGAGATCCTTCGCGCGCATCAGGCAGGCGACGGGGCCGAAGATCTCCTCGGTCGCGATCACCATCCCCGGGCGCACGTCGTCGAAGACCGTGGGCCCCACCCAGTTGCCGTTCGGATACCCCTCGACCTTCGCGTCCCGGCCGTCGAGGAGCAGCGTCGCCCCCTCGGACACGCCCTTGCTGATGTACGAGACCACCCGGTCCCGGTGCGCCGCCGAGATCACCGGGCCCATGGTCACGCCCTGCTGCGCCCCGTCGCCCAGCACGATCGCCTGCGCGTAGCGCACGAGCGCCTCGCGCACGGCCTCGTACGTGTCGCCGACGCACACGACGACGCCGCCGGCGAGGCAGCGCTGGCCGGCGCAGCCGAAGATCGACTCGGCCACGTTGACGACCGTCTTCAGCCGGTCGGCGTCCGGCATCACCACGAGGAAGTTCTTCGCGCCGCCGAGCGCCTGCACGCGCTTGCCGGCCTCCGCGGCGCTCTTGTAGACATGGCGCGCGACCGCCGACGAGCCGACGAACGACACGCCCTGGATGTCCCGGTGCTCGCAGAAGGCGTTCACGACGTCGCGACCGCCGTGCACCAGGTTCACGACCCCGGGCGGCAGCCCGGCCTGCTCGATCAGCTCGAAGATGCGCTGCTGCGAGAGCGGCACCTGCTCCGACGGCTTGAGGATGAAGGTGTTCCCCGTCGCGATCGCGTACGGCAGGAACCAGAGCGGCACCATCGGAGGGAAGTTGAACGGCGTGATCGCCGCGAAGACGCCGAGCGGCTGGCGGATCGTGTGGCAGTCGATCCCCGACGCCACGTCCTCGAGCCCCTGCCCCATCATCAGGGTCGGGATGCCCGCCGCGTGCTCGACGTTCTCGATGCCGCGCCCGAAATCGTTCCTCGCCTCGGTCAGCGTCTTGCCGTGCTCCGAGGTGCAGATGGCGGCGATCTCGTCGCGGTGGGCGTCGAAGATCTCGCGCAGCTTGAAGAGGTAGCGCGCCCGCTGCACCGGCGGCGTCGCGCTCCAGCCGGGGAACGCCGCCTGGGCCGCCTTCACCGCCGCGTCGACGTCCCCGGCGGTCGAGAGGGGGACCCTGGCAAGAGGCTCCCCGGTCGCCGGGTTGTTCACCTCGAGGTGCGTCTTCCCCGAAGAGCGAGACCAGGCGCCGCCGATGAAGTTTTCCAGCACGCGCATCGCGAAACTCCCCTCCCCCCGCGAGGTGGTCACATTGCCAACCGCAGCAAGCAGGGCGCCGGCCCTGTCTGCTGGACAATACAACCCACCGATCGAGCGCTACATGCGGTCGGGGCCCTCCGTCAAGCCTCGGTGCAACAGCCCCTGCGCTGTGCTCGAGCAAGGAAGACCCCTCACGCACATCCCGTAGTATAGACCACAGCGTGGCTGGCAGCCTCCGGTGCAACTGCCCAGCAGCACGTCATGAAATCCTTTGGAAACAACTCAGGGTGTTCCTGGGCGCTATGCGCGCCCGCGAACGCCCTCCCGCCCGGGCGGCGTCATCCGCTGCAGCCCGCTGGCGGCGGGCTGGCCCGACGCGGCGGGCGCGACGCGACCGCGTCGATCGCGTCGCTCGACGTCGCGGAGCGCGCGTCGAGGCGCGCGCGTTCCCCCGCGGCCCGCGCGTTCCACCCCGCCGGCGCCGCGTCGAAAGTCGCTCCAGATCGTTGCTGCGTCGATCGAACCGTCCTAGGTGCAGACCGTGGACCTCGCGAACCCCTGCCCGATCGCCGGACGCACGGCCGTCCCGGGAGAAGCCTGCGCGAACTGGCGGCTCGGCGGCGCGAGGACGTAAGCTCTGCGAGCGCTCGGTGAGACGATGACCCTTCCCACCATGCTGTTCGACACGACGGAGCACGTGCTCATCGCCATCCACGGCAGGGAACCGCCCAGCGACGAGGACTGGGAGGCCTACATGCAGACGGTGCTCGCGCTCCCCCCGACCTGCTCCAGGACCCTGGTGGTGACCGCCGGCGGCGGCCCGAACGCGAAGCAGCGCTCGTCCATCAACGATTTCGTGAGCAAGCACACGCTCACGGTGGCCATCTGCACCGATGCGCTGCTGGTGCGGCAGATCTCGATAGCGCTGAGCTGGTTCAACCCGCGGGTCAGGTCCTTCCGGGGCAACGACATCGCGGGGGCGCTGCGCTATCTCGAGGTCAGCGGGCCCGAGGCCGCGCTCGTGCACCACAAGGTCGCGAGGATGCGGCTCGAGATCGAGGGCCGCGCGCCCCGCACGACGCGCTGATCCGGGGGCGGTTCAGGGGGGTCACGGCGGCGCGGGCGCGCGTGGGGCGCGGCGCGCGGGCGCAGGGGAGGTACCGGAGCAACGATGACCAAGACCGGCTGGCAGCAGCTCATCTCGCATTCTTCGCAACGAGACGCCGAGTCGGCCGGGTGGCGGCCGCGCTTCTTCCGGCCGGCGCGCGAGGAGGACGCGGAGGCGCTCGAGCGCCTGCTCCGCGACGACGCGCGCCTCCAGGTCTCCGACGCGATCGACCGGCAGCTCGCCGACCTGGTCAAGACGCGGCACCCGAGCCGGACGCTCGGAGAGCAGGAGATCGCGCGGCTCGTGGAGGAGCACCTCCGCGGCGCCCCGCGGCAGGCGTACGGCGTCTGGGTCCACTACCCGTGGTCGCGCCGCCTCGTGCACCTGCTCGACGAGGCCGAGTTCGTCGAGCTGCGCACCAACCGCAACAAGTACAAGATCAGCGCCGAGGAGCAGGCGGCGCTCGCGGGCCGGAAGATCGGCGTCGTCGGGCTCTCCGTGGGCCAGTCGGTGGCGCTGACGGTTGCGCTCGAGCGGAGCGCCGGCGAGCTGCGCATCGCGGACTTCGACCACCTCGAGCTCTCGAACATGAACCGGATCCGGACCGGCGTGCACAACCTCGACGTGCCCAAGGTGGTCGCCACGGCGCGCGACATCGCCGAGCTCGACCCGTTCCTCGAAGTAAAGTGCTTTTCCGAAGGGGTCACTCCGGACAACATGGATGCCTTCCTGCTCGACGGGGGCAAGCTCGATATCGTGGTCGACGAGTGCGACAGCCTCGATATCAAGCTCGAGCTCCGCCTCCGCGCGCGCGCGCACCGCATCCCCGTCCTGATGGACACGAGCGACCGGGGGCTCATCGACGTCGAGCGCTTCGATCTCGAGCCGGATCGGCCGATCCTCCACGGGCTCGTCGGCGACCTCACGCCCGCGCGCATCCGCGGGCTGTCGACCGAGGACAAGGTGCCTTATGTCATGCAGATCATCGGGCAGGACACGCTGTCGACGCGGTTCGCCGCGTCGCTGCTCGAGATCCAGCAGACGGTGAGCACGTGGCCCCAGCTCGGGTCGGCGGTCGTCCACGGCGGGGCGGCGGCCGCGGACACGGCGCGCCGGCTCGCCCTGGGAGAGCCGGTGCGGTCGGGCCGGTACTACGTCGACCTCGAGCAGATCATCAGCGGGCCGGAGCCGGGACCTGACGCGGCGGCGGCGGCGCGCGGCGCCGGGCCGGCCGCGCCGCGGCCCCCGGCGGCGCGCGGCCCCGCGCTCGACCCCGCGTCGCTCGCGCGCCCGCTCGGGAGCGCGGACGGCGCCGTCGCGCTCGATCCGGACCGGCTCCGGCGCATCGTCGCGGCGGGGATCGCGGCGCCCTCGGGCGGCAACTGCCAGCCCTGGCGCTGGGTCTACGAGGCGCGCCGCCTCGGGCTGTTCCACGACCGGGCGCGCTCCGAGTCGCTCGCCGACTTCCAGGGGACGGGCGGCGTCGTCGCGCTCGGCGCGGCCGCCGAGAACGTCGTCCTCGCCGCGCACGGCGAGGGGCTGAGCGTGCGCGTCGCGCCCTTCCCGCGCCCGGGCGACGACGACCTCGTCGCGACGTTCGACTTCTTCGACGCGCACGCGCCGGAGAGCGACGCCGAGGGCCGCGCGATGGACGGCCTCGGCGACGCGATCGGGCTCCGGCACACGAACCGGCGCCAGAGCCAGCGGGCCGCGCTCGCGGACGAGCACCGGGCCGCGCTCGCCGCCGCGGTCCGGTCCGTCCCGGGGGCGGACCTGCACCTGCTCGAGTCGCCGGCGGAGCTCGAGGAGATCGCCGCGATCCTCGGCGCCGGCGATCGCGCGCGGCTGCTCGTGCAGCGCACGCACGCCGACCTGATGAAGGAGATCCGCTGGACCGAGGCGGAGGCGGAGGCGCGCAGGGACGGCATCTTCGTCGGCGCGTTCGAGTTCTCGCCCGCCGACCTCGCGGGGTTCCGGGTCTGCCGGGACTGGCGCGCGCTCGAGCTCGTGCGGCGCTGGGGCGGCGGCAGGGCGCTGGAGAAGACGGCGCACAAGGCGATCGCCGGCGCGATGGCCGTCGCGCTGATCACGATGCCGCGCGCCGGGCTCGCGGACTACTTCCAGGGCGGGAGGGCGCTCGAGCGGGCGTGGCTGACGGCGACGCAGCGGGGCATCGCGGTCTATCCGATGGCGACGCTGCCTTACCTGTTCGCGCGGCTCGTCCGGGGCGGCGGCGAGGGGATGGATCCGGAGACGGTCGCGCTCGCGACGGCGCTGCGGGCGCGGTATCTCCGGCTGTTCGACGTCACCGACGCGACGGCGGAGATCCTGCTCTTCCGGCTGTCGCTCGCGGGCCCGCCGTCGACGCGCTCGCTCCGCCGGCCCCTCGAGGAAGTGCTCGTCGTGCGCTGACCCGCGCCCTCACGGCGCGGCGCGGCCTTCGAGGAGCCAGCCGCGCGCGGCGCCCTCGTCCTTGAAGATGCGAACGAGCCCCGAGGTCCCCGCCTCGCGGGCGATCCGGCCCGCCTGCAGCGCCGCCAGATCGCTGTGGACCAGCTCGGCGGTGCGGATCACCCCCATCGCGGCCGACGTCGCCCCGATGTCGCGGAGCAGCTCCGTCGCCTCCTCGGAGGCGATGGAGAACCCGCGGAAGTCCACGAGGACGCGGATCCTCCGGCCGCAGAGCGAGCCGAGCGCCTTCCTGTACTCGGCGGCGTACGCCTGCGCCTCCTCCGCGCGCACCACGCCCTTGAACGTGACCTCGATGAGGGCGTTGATCCTGTCGATCTTGAGCTGATACATGCCTCCTCGCCTGGGGAGCTGAGACCGAGACCCAGAGTCGAGAGCCAGAGAGTCGGGACCCGGAGCCGAGACCTGAGAGCCGGGACCGAGGCGGAGCCCGAGGACCCGGATCGACCGAGGGTAGCCTAGGTGCCGCGCTCCCGGGACGCCAACGCGCGACGCGAGCTCAGCGGTGAGCCGGCTTGGGCTCGGTGAGCCGGTACACATGCTCCACGAACTCCGGGACGAGCTCCCTGGCGATGATCCAGAGACGCCCTTCTCCGAGGTCGTTCAGGCTGGCAGGGCCGGAGTAGGTCAGCCTGCCGCGCTCGCCGAAGTGGATGAACGACGTCCTGTCGTGCCGCTGGAACCAGGCGCACACCGCGTCGAGCAGCGGGCCGAGCGCGGCGTCTCCGCCGGGGCGCAGGGGGACGAGGCGGACCGAGTCGAGCAGGCGGAACAGGTTCGTGCCGAGTTCGCCGAGCTCGACGACGGCGGCGGCCAGCGCCTCGCCGCCCTCACGCGCGACGAGGACCGCGCGCTCCCGCTCGAGGCCCGCGCTGCGCCAGCGCTCGATGCAGGGCCCCATCGCGAGCCGGCCCGGCACGAGGTCGAGCGCCTCCGTGACGATGCGCGGCGACGTGGCGCAGAGCTGCCCGAGCAGCGCCGCCTGCTCCGCCGGGGTCGCCTCGCCGATCTCGAAGGGCCCGCCGTCGGCCCAGGCGCCCTGCGGGGGCAGGAGCGGGACGTCGACGCCCATGAGGCGGAACGGCAGCGCGAGGGCGAGCCCCGTCGCCTCGTGCCTGCGGGCGAACTCGAAGAACGACCGCTCGTTCCACGCGACGTGCGCCTCGGCGTAGACGATGACCCACCGGCACTCCGGGTCGGACAGGGCGTACTCGCAGCAGCGCGTGAAGATGTCGCGGAGCACCTGCCGGGAGCTCAGGTTCGAGGCGCTCTTGGGCCGCTTCGCGAGCTGATGAAACATCCACGTGCCGTGGTAAGGCTTCATCACCGAGAAGTTCCCCTCGATGCCGTGCTCGGAGAGGCAGGTCACGTTGTGCAGGAGGTGCGGCGCCGCCGCGGCCCGCTGCGCCATCCTCATGAAGCTCGGCTTGATGGACTCGAAATGCTCCGGGCGCCGGCCGGAGAGGTTGAAGTAGCCTGACGAGGCGAAGAGGTCCCAGAACTCCGCCTGCCAGGCCGTCCCTCCGTAGGTGGTCGCGTGCAGGATGCGGGACACGAGCCGCAGCCAGCGCCGCTCGTCCTCGCGCTTCGCGGCGACGACGCGCACGGCGCAGAGCTCGGCCGAGGCGCCCTCGCCCGCGGACACCGACCGCACCTCGCCCTTCAGGTGGATGACCCCGTCGTCGCCGTCCGGGAGCTCGAGCGCGAGCTGGAGCCGCGGCTCGAGCGGGGGCTGCCCTCGCCCGAGCGCGAGCCGCAGGCTCGAGAAGGACACGTCGACCACCTCGGCCTCGACCGGCGGCAGGTGGAGCCAGTGGGGGTGCAGGAAGCGCGCGGTGAGCTCGACCTCGACGCCCCGCTGCTGGAGGCTGTGGCGGACGCGCTCGACCCTGGCCGGCAGCGCGGACACGACCTCGCCCGGGCGCACCTGCTCCGCCCGGATGTTGAACCGGAAGACGGAGCTGTGTCCGGCGATCTCCACCGCGGCGGCCTCGCTCCAGCCCTCGATCCCGAACCACCGGACCGTCCCGGCCCCCACCTCGCTGAGCATCACGCACATCGACGGCGCGCCCTCGGGGGCGTCGCGGACGACGCCCTTCTTCCGCAGGAGGACGCTGAGGATGTCGCGCACCCGCCCCGGGTCGTCGATGATCTCGCGCACCTGCCCGGCGTCCGACGCCGAGGGCCTGAAGAGGTTCGCGGCCGCGGCCTTGGCCGCCCCCGCGTCGACGAGGGCGCGCAGCGCGTCGCGGATCTGGCCGCCCGCGCGGGCCGACACCTCCTGGAACACGAGCCCGACGAGCGGCCCCCGCAGGCCCATCGACTGCAGCGCCAGCAGGGCGGGGAGCGGGCCGATCTCGACGCCGCGGAAGTAGAGGCGCACGGAGGCCACGCTGCCGAAGGGGAACGAGGTCCGGTAGTCGGGCTCGATCCACGCGCCCATCGCGCCGAGCAGGACGACCTGGTGGCCGTGGTCGAGCCCCTCGATCTGCAGCCAGACCGCGTCCCCTTCCAGCCAGCACGCCTGCGGCACCTCGGATGGCGGATCGTCCTCGAGGCGCGGCCGCTCCAGCGAGAGCGCCTCGTCGTCGCCGCGGGCCCCCCAGCGCTCCCCCTGCCCAAAGCCGACCTTCGGTGCCACGGTCACGAGGCCGCCCCCTTCGCCGCGAGACTACGTGCTCCAGGTGAGGAACAGGCGTCCCCGTCGCCTCGCCCGTGTGGCAAGGCGAGGGCGCGGTATCGACCGGCGAGCTCGCCAACGCCCCTCAGGAGCTCACCTGAAAGCCAGGAAGAAGGCAGATACACTTGAACTTACTTTCCTATGATCTGTACCGGATCGCAACATCCCACGTCAAGCGGCCCTCCCCCGCTGCCTCCCGCGCGTGTCCATGCCCCGCGCTCTGCGCCGCGCGCCGTGAATGTTTGCGAGGTTGCCTGAACACGGGAGCGAGATTGCCCTGGGATCTCGCGGGTGCTGCGCCCGGGAGAGGAGCGGTCGTGACGATGACGTTGCAGGCAGCCGCGGCGCCTCATGCTACAAATGGTCACCCCGATGCCTGACATGAGCGCCTTTCTTCACGCCGATGGCTGGATCACGCTCGCGACCCTCAGCGCGCTGGAAATCGTCCTTGGAATCGACAACATCGTCTTCCTCTCCATCATGACGGCAAAGCTGCCGCCGGAGAAGCAGCCGCTCGCCCGGCGGATCGGGCTCCTGCTCGCCCTTGGCATGCGGCTGCTCCTCCTGCTCGCGATCTCGTGGGTGATGGGGCTCAAGGCCACGCTGTTCAGCCTGCTGGGACACGACTTCAGCGGGCGTGACCTGATCCTGCTCGGCGGCGGTGTGTTCCTGATCGGCAAGGCGACCCACGAGATGTTCGACAAGCTCGAGGTCGAGGAGCACAAGGACGACCAGCCGAAGGTGAAGGCCTCTTTCCCCTCCGTCATCGCGCAGATCGTGCTGCTCGACATCGTGTTCTCGCTCGACTCGGTCATCACCGCGGTCGGCATGGCGCAGCACGTCTCCATCATGATGGTGGCGATGTTCATCGCCGTGGGTGTGATGCTCGTCTTCGCCGGGCGCATCGGCGCCTTCATCCAGCGCCACCCGAGCATGAAGATCCTCGCGCTGAGCTTCCTGCTCCTCATCGGCGTGGTGCTCGTGGCCGACGGCATGGGCCAGCACATCAGCAAGGGCTACATCTACTTCGCCATGGCCTTCTCGCTGGGCGTCGAGCTCATCAACATGCGCCTCCGGCTGCGCCAGAGGCCTGTCCAGCTCCACACGAGGTTGCCGAGCTCTCCGGATCTCCTGCCCCCGGGTGAGCAGCCTCATCCGAGGACCTGAGGCTGCGCGCGCCCGGCGCGCCCGGCGCGACCGCCGAACGAAGGGCCAAACAGGCGGCGGAGACCGGGACCGCTGGCGCGAGCTCCGGGAGAGCCTGTAAACAATTCGCACAGACGGGACGTCCGAGGGTCGACGGCGACAGCGGCCGGTCCCAGAAGTGACACCGGGGTTCTCCACCGAGGTGAGCGTGAGCGACGAGCAAGGAGACGCGGAACGAGGGAGGCGACGGCGCATCGTCATCGTCGACGACGACGACGCGATCGTCGAGACGCTGGAAGAGGTGCTGCTGGCGGAGGGGTACGACGTCGAGGGCTACACCGATCCGCTCGAGGCCCTGGAGCGGCTGCGCACCAAGGCGCCGCCCGACGCGATCGTCCTCGACTGCGTGATGCCGTTCATGGACGGGCCCCACCTCATGGAGACGCTCGCGGCCGAGGGGATGGCGGTGCCGGTCGTGCTCGTGACAGCGCTCAGCGATCCGGGCTTCTGCATCGACCCGAACCACCCGGACGCGACGAGGATCATCAACAAGCCGTTCGACCTGGAGCAGCTCCTCGAGACGCTCGACGACCTCTCGAGCATGCCTGCGGCGAGCGAGCCCGGGTCGCGGCGGAGCGCGCGGCCCCCGTCGACGCAGCGGACGTAGCGCCGACCTCCGGGCCGCGGCGGCCCGCGCCGCGGCCCCACGACGGTGGCGGGTGCGCGCCGAACCCCCGGCCGGGGATCAGCGCCCGGGGAGCGCCGCGGAGAGGCCGTGGACGACCTCGGCGCCGACGGGGACGGTGACGCTCGACCCCTTGAAGTCGTCGCCGGCCGGCTGGTAGGAGCCGCCGAGGCACTGCGCGAGGAACGTCTCGGCGATCGCGTTGAACGACAGCGCGTTCTCCGGGCGGGCGAAGCCGTGGCCCTCGTCGGGGTACAGCGCGTAGGTCACCGGGATCCCCTTGCTCGTCATCGCCTTGACGATCTGATCGCTCTCGGCCTGCTTCACGCGCGGATCGTTGGCGCCCTGGCCGATGAGGAGGGGCCGCTTGATCTTGTCGGCCAGGTAGAGCGGCGAGCGGGAGCGCAGGAGGTCGCGGCCGGATTCGGTGCGGGGGTCGCCGACCCGCTTGGCGAAGAGCTCGAGCATCGGCGCCCAGTAGGGCGGGATCGACTCGAGCAGGGTCACGAGGTTCGACGGGCCGACGATGTCGACGCCGCAGGCGAAGGTCTCGGGCGTGAAGGTCAGGCCGACGAGCGTCGCGTAGCCGCCGTAGCTGCCGCCCATGATCGCCACGCGGGCCTTGTCGGCGATGCCCTGCGCCACCGTCCAGTCCACCGCGTCGAGCAGGTCGCTGTGCATCTTGCCGGCCCACTCGAGGTTGCCCGCGTTGACGAACTTCTTCCCGAAGCCGGTCGACCCGCGGTAGTTGACGCTCAGCACGGCGTAGCCGCGGTTCGCGAGCCACTGGTGCATCCCGTTGAGGCCCCAGGTGTCGCGCGCCCACGGGCCGCCGTGGACGAGGAGCACCGTCGAGAGCGGCTTCTCCGGCTTGCCGTCCCCGTCGGGGTCGGCGGCGCGCGGCAGCGACAGGTAGCTCACGAGATCGAGGCCGTCGCGCGCCTTGATGACCACGGGCCGCATCTTCGCGAGCGGCTGCGACTCGAGCGCTGGCCGGTTCGAGAAGAGGAACGTCGCCTTCTTCGTGCCGCGGTCGTAGAGGTAGTACCGGACCGGGCCGTCGGAGACCGTGTAACCGACCGTCCAGCGCCTGTCGTCGAGCGAGCGGCTCAGCACGTCCAGCTCGCCGTCGGCGACCGCGCGCAGGGCGTCGAGGTCCGGCTGGATGGCCTTGTCGACCACCTGCCAGCGCTTGCGCTCGTACTCGGAGGCCACAGCCTGCACCTTCTCCGTCTTCGGGTGGAGGATGATCCCGGAGACATCGGCCTTCGCGTCCTCGGCGAGCACCGTGGGCTTCGCGGTCCGGAGATCGAGCGTCACCAGCGCGGAGGTGTCGCGGCCGCGGCTGTCCCGGAAATAGAGCGTCTTGCCGGCCGCGTCGAAGCCGAGCACGCTGCTCGTGACGGCGTCCTCCGGCCCGAACGCGACGAACGGCTTCGGCTCCTTGCCGGTGACGTCGAGGAACTCGTGGCCTCCGTCGGGCGTCATCCGCATCGCGAGCCGCGCCTTGAAGTCGTCGTCGGCGACGAACCCCGCGAAGCCGTCGTTCTGCCGCACGAGCTTGCGCTCGCCGGTGCGGATGTCGACGCGGTAGAGGTCGTGGTGCTTCTTGTCCCGATCGTTCATTCCGATCAGGACCTCGTTCGGGATCTTCTGGCTCACCCCCTCGATCTGGGCGGCGATGCCCTCGAACGGCGTGAGGTCCTTGATCTGGCCGGTCTTGAGCTCGACGGCGTAGATATGCCAGTTCTCGTCGCCGCCCTTGTCCTGGCGGTAGAGGACATGATCGCTCGCGTAGGGGAACAGGAAGGTACGGATGCCGCGGCTCTTCTCCTTCGTGACCGGCTGGGCCGCCTTCGGATCCTGGGCCGGACCGACCCACACGTTGAGCACGCCCTCGGAGGGGGCGAGGAACCCGAGCCGCTGGCCGTCCGGGCTGATCTTGGGGGACATGCGATCCGGGTTGCCGAAGAGCAGGCGCCTGGGCATGAGCGACGGGTCGGCGCGCGGCGCCTCCTTCGCCGGCGCGGCGGGCGCGGCGGCCGCCGGGGCGGCTGCCGGGGGCGGCGGCGCGGCGGCCTCCTGGGGCGGTGCCGGGGCGGGCGCCGGAGCGCCGCCGCAGGCGAGCGGCGCGGCGAGGGGCAGCAGGAACAGCGTTCGGAGCTTCTGGGGCAGGTTCATGGATTCACCCGACGCGCGGAGCCGGCGGCCGCACCCCACATGCGCCGCGTCCGCGCGCCGAGCGTCATACCCAGATCCCGCGGGCCGGTCCATCACCGTGTCGCGCCGCGTCGCGGTGATGGCCCCGCGTCAGGCGGCTCGCTGCGGTGTCGTGGTGGTGGGCGCGCCGCGCGCGTCCAGCGCGAGCCTGCTCGACAGCCACGATCGCACGAGCTCGAGGTGGCGCGCCTCGTGCTGCTCGGCCACGCGGAACTCGGCCGCCATGTCATCCTGGCCGTACGCCACCGCCAGGTCGATGAGCATCCGCCAGCTATCGTTGTCGGTCAGCTCCGCGACGAGCAGCGCCTGGAGGCTCTGCCCGAAGTTGATCCTGGGCTCCGCGGCGACCGCGAGCACGCCGGACGACGCCAGGCCGATCACGTCGGCCGCGGGCGTCATCGCGGTCGGATCGGCGCCGAGCCGCTCCATCGCACGCCTCAGCAGGTCGAAGTGCCTGAGCTCATCGTCGCGGATCGCCTCGAGGTCGGCGCGGCTCGGGCCTCCCTCGAAGCCGCCCTCCGCGTCGTACTTGGCGATCAGCGCCTCGTAGAGGCGCGTGCCCGATCGCTCGAACTGGAGGCGCTCGCCCAGCTTGTCGATGAGGAGCGCCGGCGGCCTGCCCTGGAGGAGCTCTCCGGCCGCCTTGACCATCCCCTTCAGGCTCGCCGGCGGCGGCACGCTCCCGACCGTGCCCGACCCGCGCGCGTACTCGGTCCTGACCGCCGCGGCGTCGGCCTCGCTGCCCGGGGAGCTCGGCGGGATCGCCCGCGCGGCCTCGATGAGCTCCTTGCTGTCGAGCGGCGAGGTCGCGATGCCCGTCGTGTTGGTCCCTGTCGTGATCTGCTTCATGGCGTCGCCTCCTTGTGTCCGTCGATCTGCTCGGCCCGCCGCGCGAGCTCGGTGCCCGGCGTGAACCGGTAGCCGGCGGCCACGATCTCGGAGGGAGATCCGGCGGAGTTCATCTGCTGCCGGTAAGCGAGCGTCGCGGCGGTCTCCGGGATCACGCTCGGGTCGACGATGTGCTCGCCGACGGCGCGGAGGTGCACCTCCCGGGAGAGCACGTCGCGCACGAACTGGCGGTGGCTCTTCTGGGAGACAGGGTCCGGCAGCGAGGCGGGCAGGATCTCGGCCGCGTCGCGCCGCTCGATCCGATTGAAATGATCGATCGCCACGTGGAGCTGCCCGAGCTCGTAATCGAGGAACCGCTCCCAGATCCGCTTGAGTTGAGCGTTCTGCTCCTGCTGGAGGCAGCTCCAGTAGTTGTAGACCTCGTTGGCCTCGTGCAGGACCCACTTCTCGAGCCAGGTCTCCTCGGGGTCGATGATCGCCTCGTACTGGGTGACGTGCTGCTCCTCGATCGAGGCGATCTCGGCGTAGAGCATCCGCGCCACCGGGTCCGTGAAGAACGGCCCGACGTTGACGTAGTAGTTGTGCGTCTGCTGCTCGGCGGCCATGATCGTGAGCGCGTTGAGCTTCGTGATCGGGCTCGCGGTCCTGCGGTCGTACGGCGCGCGCACGTCGTCCTCGGGGGCGCGGTGCTCCACCGCGGTGGGGCGGCCCGGCGTCACGTCGGTGTACGATTGCAGGATGTTGTTCGCGTCCTTGCCTTCCAGGCGATCGAGGAGCGCCGAGTAGCGATAGAGGTGGTCGTAGTCCTCGAGCATGCCGAAGCGATAGACCTGCGCGAGGTACGGGTCGGGCTCGGCGAGGGCGGCGTGCGCGGTGATCTCGATGGCGACCTGCTCGTATCCGATGGTTGTCTCGAGCGGCGACTGGTCCGGCGGGTTGAGCCAGTTCACCAGCGTGACCTGGTGGTGGTCGACGCGCCGCACCTGGGCGAGCACGCGGCGGAGATCCCGGTTCATGCGCGCGAAGCTGTGCAGGAACCGCACGCTCTCGAGCTCGATACCGTTCATCAGGATGATGCGGACCCGGGTGAACGCGTCGTCGTCGAGCTTGCTGTACGGTACCTGGACGAGATCGCGCCAGTTGAACGCCTGGCGGTCGAGCGGAGTCCCCCGCTCCTTCAGGATATCGAGAGCCATGCTGCCCCTCCTCGCGCGTCGTGCTCGTCCCTGCGTGCATGGAAGAACGACCGCTGCGCCGGTACCTGAGGCCGCCCTCACCGCACCGCAAGCGCGGCGCTCCGCGCCCTTCGGGCCGCCTTCGCGTCGCCGCGCGCGCGATTCCCGGTCGTCCTGCCCGCTCCGGGCCGGGCCGTGCTAGGAGGCCGGCGTGATCTCGAGCAGCGTCCCTGATCTCCGGATCCGCACCCGCAACGCCATGCCCGTGCGCGAGGGCGGCGATCACGTCCTTTACTGGATGATCGCGAGTCGCCGGACACGCCACAATTTCGGCCTGGAGCGGGCGATCGCCTGGGCGACGGAGCTCGATCGGCCGCTCGTCGTGCTCGAGGCGCTCCGGTGCGGCTACCGCTGGGCGAGCGACAGGCTCCATCGCTTCGTGATCGACGGCATGGCCGACAACGCGCGCCGGTTCGCGGCGGCGGGCGCGCTGTATCACCCCTACGTCGAGCCCGCGGAGGGGGCGGGCAAGGGCCTGCTCGCCGCGCTCGCGGCGCGGGCGTGCGTGGTGGTCACGGACGACTACCCGTGCTTCTTTCTCCCCCGGATGGTCGCCTCGGCGGCGCGGCAGGCGCCGGTCCGCCTGGAGCAGGTGGACTCGAACGGCCTCTTGCCGGTCCGCGCGGCCGATCGGGTGTTCACGACGGCGCGCTCGTTCCGCATCTTCTGGCAGCGGGTGATCGGCGATCACCTCGGCGCGCTGCCCGCGGCCGATCCGCTGAAGAAGGCGCGGCTCCGGCCGGCGGCTCCCCTCCCCCGCGCGATCGCGCGGCGGTGGCCCGCGGCCTCGCCGGCGCTGCTCGGGGGCGACCCGGCCGCGCTCGCGGCGCTCCCCATCGATCACGCCGTCGCGCCGGTGCCCCGCCGGGGCGGCCCCGAGGCGGCCGGCGAGGAGCTCGCGCGCTTCGTCTCGGAGCGGCTCCCGCGCTACCTGGACGATCGCGATCACCCGGACGCCGGCGCGGCGAGCGGCCTGTCGCCGTACCTGCACTTCGGCCACCTCGCGGCGCACGAGGTGTTCGCCGCCGTCGCCCGGCGCGAGGGCTTCCGGCTCGACCGGCTCGGCCGCGCGGACGACGGCGTGAAGCGGCCGAGCGGCAGCCGCGAGGGGTTCTGGGGGATGAGCCCCTCGGCCGAGGCGTTCCTCGAGCAGCTCGTCACGTGGCGGGAGATCGGGTTCAACGCCTTCGCGCTGGGGGCGAGCGAGGGCGACGGCCCGCGCCTCTCGTGGAAGCGCGATCCGACCGACTACGAGTCTCTTCCGGACTGGGCGCTCGCGACGCTGAAGAAGCACGAGCGCGACAGGCGCCCGCGCGTCTATTCGCTCGAGGCGCTCGCGGCCGGGGCGACGTACGACCGGATCTGGAACGCGTCGCAGCGCGAGCTCCTCCGCGAGGGGCGGATTCACAACTACCTGCGGATGCTCTGGGGCAAGAAGATCCTCGAGTGGTCGCCGACCCCGCGCCAGGCGCTGGAGGTGATGGTCGAGCTCAACAACCGCTATGCGCTCGACGGCCGCGATCCGAACTCGTATTCGGGCATCTTCTGGGTGCTCGGCCGCTACGATCGGGCCTGGGGGCCCGAGCGGGAGATCTTTGGCACGGTACGTTACATGTCGTCCGAGAACACGGCCCGGAAGCTGCACCTCAAGGAGTACCTGGCGCGGTATGCGACGTAGCGCGCGCGGCCACCGCCGGCGCCGGGCGTGAGGCGCGGGGGCTCGCCCCTGGGCTCCGGGCCGAGGCATCCCCTCAAATTCCTTGGGCAATTTACAGGGAGACGCTGGCGCGGCCGCGCCGGCCGCCGGGAGCGCCGCGGCGGCGGGGGTCGGCGCGGGGGCGCACGCGGGGTTCGACGCGGCCGCCGGGGTGAGCTATCGAGCGGGCGTGGAACTCCTCCGTGAATTTTTCAGCAGGCTGAGGGAGCTCGAGTCGCTCCTCGAGTGGGGCGGCTACCCCGTCCTGATGATCATCATCTTTGCCGAGACGGGGCTGCTCATCGGGTTCTTCCTTCCCGGCGACTCGCTGCTCGTCACGGCCGGGGTGCTCGTCAACGCGGGGCTCATCAACCCGCTCAACCTGACGAACTTCCAGAACCTGCTCCTGATGAACGTCACGCTGATGGCGATGGCGATCATCGGCGACGCGGTGGGGTTCTCGATCGGCCGGCGCGCCGGGCCGAAGATCTTCACGCGCGAGCAGTCGCTGCTGTTCCGCAAGGATCACCTGATCGCGACGCAGAAATTCTACGAGAAGCACGGCGGCAAGACGATCATCCTGGCGCGCTTCATGCCGTTCGCGCGGACGTTCGCGCCGGTCGTGGCGGGCGTGGGCCAGATGGCCTACCGGCGCTTCGCGATCTTCAACGTGGCGGGCGGCGTTCTCTGGGTCTTCTCGATGACCTTCCTCGGGTACTTCCTTGGCAAGATCTTCGACGCGAAGCAGATCGAGCGCGTTGTCTACCTGATCATCTTCATCTCGGTGGCGCCTGTTATCTTCGGGGCCGTCAAGCACCGGCTCCAGCAGAAGAAGGGCCCCGAGCGGCTCGGGGCCGAGCCGTAGGCCGGGCGAAAGCCGCTCCCGGTGGCCCGGCAGAAGCCGAGGAATCGGGCTCCAGACAACCCCGCTGCCAATCAAGCCAGCTGGACGGGCGTGGCCGGTCGACTCCACACGATGGCAACATCGATGAGAGCGTCTGGGCGGGCCACTTGCACACGATATGGGATAGCGGACGCCGACGAACGCGTGCGTCGATCAGGCGGGCCAGGCAGGCACCGATGAGAGCGTGTCCTCGGGGCGTCAGCCGCGACGTCGAAGCGGAAGACCCGCTGACGTTCGCTGACGTTCGCTGACGTTCAAGCGCCCGCCGGGCGCTTCCACCGTGGGCGTCAGGCGTCGCCTGCGATCACGGCCTCGCCGGCCCGACCTCCTCGTGAAGGCGCCCTCCTCTTGTACTCCTCACCACCACCCGGCTACCCTCTCCTCCCACCATGCAGCACCACCCCGCGGTCCCTTCCGGCGTCCCCGTCGCGGGCGACGTCCTCGCGGGCAAGTACCGCATCGAGCGCGTGCTCGGCGCCGGCGGCATGGGCGTGGTCCTCGCGGCGTGGCACCTCGTCCTGGAGCGCCGCGTCGCCATCAAGTTCCTCCTCCCGGAGGCGGCCGCGCTCCCCGACGCCAGCGCCCGGTTCCTCCGCGAGGCCCGCGCCGCCGCCGCCCTCGACGGACAGCACATCGCGCGCGTCATCGACGTCGGCACGCTGGACTCGGGCGCGGCCTACATGGTGCTCGAGTACCTGACCGGCGACGATCTCGGCCAGGTGCTCCAGACGCGCGGCCCCCTCCCGCTCGCCGAGGCCGCCGACTACCTCCTCCAGGCCTGCGAGGCGCTCGCCGAGGCCCACGCGCGCGGCATCATCCACCGCGACCTCAAGCCGAAGAACCTCTTCCTCACCCGCCGCCCCGACGGGACTCCCCTCCTCAAGGTCCTCGACTTCGGACTGTCGAAGTTCATCGCCACCGGCGACTCCGTCAAGGAAGCGAGCCTCACCGCGACGGGCCTCATCATGGGCTCCATCCACTACATGTCGCCCGAGCAGATTCGCAGCCTGAAATATGCGGATGTGCGCACCGACATCTGGGCCCTCGGCGTGATCCTGTATCGCATGCTCACGGGGCGGCACCCGTTCGAGGGCGACAGCATCACCGCGGTCACGGCGGCGATCATGATGGACACGCCCACCGCCGTCCTGACGCTGCGGCCGGATCTGCCGCCGGCCGTGGGCGCGCTCGTGAGCCGCTGCCTCGCGAAGGACCCGGCGGTCCGCGTCCAGAGCGTGACCGAGATCGGCCGCGTGCTCGCGCCCTTCGGGACGCAGCGCGCGAGGCTCTCGTTCGAGAGCATCGATCGGCTCCTGCCGGAGCCCGCCGCCCGCGCCGGGTACCCGCCGGCCGCTGGGCCCCCCGGCGGGCTCGGCACGTCGTCGCCCTCGTGGGGTGCAGCGCCCGTCGAGCCCGAGGCCGCGACGGCCCCCATGCCAGCTCCCCCCGTCACGACGTCGTCGCCGGGCGGCGAGGCGGCGGGGACGGCGCACGCGACGCTGCCGCACGCATCCTGGGGCAACACGACGCGGACGCGCGCGCCGCGCAGCCGCGTGGCGCTGCTCGCCGGCGCCGCCGGCGCGCTCGCCCTGGCCGGGTTCATCCTGGTGTGGCGCCTGGCGGCGAGCGGGCCCGCGGACAGCGGCGCGCCGGCGGCCTCGATCCCGGCGCCCGAGCCTGCGTCGGCGTCCCCCGGCGCGGTGACGGTGACGCCCACCAGGGCGGCCGCCGAGACCGAGGCCCCTGCGCCTCCGGCCATGACGGCGCCCGTCGCGAGCGCTTCGGCCGGAGCCGACGCGAAGCTCGCAGGAGCTTCCGCAGCGCAGCCGAAGCCGAGCGCGACCGCTGCGCAGCCGAAGCCGAGCGCGACCGCTGCGCAGCCGAAGCCGGGTGCGACCGCTGCGCAGCCGAAGCCGAGCGCGACCGCCGCGCTGCCGGTCAAACCGCCATCGCGCGGCGGTGCGAGCAAGCCGCCCGACGTGGGAGACAAGTGGGATTGATGCGAACAACGTATCTCGCCGCTCGACGGAGCGTCCTCTCGCTGGCCCTCGTCTGCGCGATGAGCCATGCGGCGGCCGCGCAGCCCAGCAACGCCAAGGCCGACGCGCAGGCGCTCTTCGAGCAGGGCCGCGCGGCCGTGGAGGCGCGGGACTGCGCCCGCGCGATCCCGCTCTTCCGCAAGAGCCAGGAGACGTATCCGGCCCGCGGCACCCTGTTCAACCTCGCGCAGTGCGAGGCCGAGCTCGGACAGGTCGCCACCGCGACGCGGCATTACAAGGAGCTGCTGCCGCAGCTGGAGCCCAGCGACCCTCGTCTTCCCGTCACCCAGCAGCGCCTCGCGGAGCTCGCGCCGCGCCTGCCCAGGGTGGTGATCGAGCTCGCGCAGGGCGCGCCGGCGCCCGCGGAGCTGCGCCTCGATGAAGCGCCGCTGTCGCAAGGCAGCGTCGGCAGCGAGCTCCCTGTCGATCCCGGAGACCACGTGATCGTCGCGAGGTGGGCAGACGGCCGGCAGACCGAGGCGCGCGTGTCGCTCGGCGAAGGGGCGCGCAAGGGCGTCCGCCTCGATCCGCCGACCGTCGCGCCGGCCGCCGTCGCGCCGGCTCCAGCCCCCGAGCCCGCCGCGCCGCAGGCCTCCTTGCCTCCTCCCCAGGACGCCTCCGGCGCCGCCGCTTCCAGCGGCCGGCGCACGCTCGCCTTCGTGGTCGGCGGCGTCGGCGCCGCGGCCCTGGGCGGGAGCCTCATCGTGGGCGGGCTCGCGCTCGGCACGAAGGGCGACCTCGAGGAGGAATGCCCGACGCCCTCGCAGTGCAGCGAGAGCGGCATGTCCCTCCGCTCACGGGGTCAGACGCTCACCACCACAGGCACCGTGCTCGGCGTCCTCGGGCTCGCCGGGCTCGGCGCTGGCGTGGTGCTCCTCCTGACAGCGCCAGAGCAGGGCACCTCGGTCGCCCTCACGCCCGCGATCCTGCCGGGCGGCGGCGGCGCGCTGCTGCGCAGCCGCTTCTGAGGTGCCGGCGCGGCGCGACGGGCGGACAAGCAGACGAATTTCTAATAATTTCGGTGACTTATCAACACCGCAAAAAAGATCGCCCGGCGTGTCGATCCCGCGTACCCCCGTTCGTCGTGACGATGAAGCCCGGGTTCGACCCGGGCCAGAGACCCTGCCGGAGCCCAGCTCCACCACCACGGAAGCAAGGAGACACGACCATGCGATTCATGATCCTGATCAAGGCCACCAAGGACAGCGAAGCGGGCGTCATGCCGGGCGAGCAGCTCCTCGTCGAGATGGGGAAGTTCAACGAGGAGCTGGTCAAGGCCGGCATCATGGTCGCGGGCGACGGCCTCCACCCGAGCGCGAAGGGCGCGCGCGTGCGGTTCTCGGGCGACAAGCGGACCGTCATCGACGGGCCCTTCACCGAGACGAAGGAGCTGATCGCCGGCTACTGGATCTGGGAGGTGAAGTCGAAGGAAGAGGCGATCGCGTGGGTGAAGCGCTGCCCCAACCCGATGCTCGAGGAGTCCGAGATCGAGATCCGCCAGGTGTTCACGGCCGACGACTTCGGCCCCGCGCTCACGCCCGAGCTCAGGGAGCAGGAGGATCGCCTGCGCGCGCAGACCGAGGAGCGCCTGCGCGCGGAGTCGTCCGGGAAGCAGTAGCCGCGGCGCGCCCGGGGTCGCCCCGGCGGAGCGCCCTGCCCCGGCGGAGCGCCCCGCCCCGGTGGACGGAGGGCTTGCGCCGGCCGAGGAAGGTGCTCTGATCGGCCGCCGTGACGGCCCCCGATGTGCATCGCGCGATCCACGCGGTCTTCCGGATCGAATCGGCCCGGCTCATCGCCGGCCTCGCGCGGATGGTGCGCGACGTGGGCCTCGCCGAGGAGCTCGCGCAGGACGCGCTCGTCACCGCGCTCGAGCGGTGGCCCGAGTCGGGTATCCCGGACAACCCGGGCGCCTGGCTCATGGCCACCGCGAAGCGCCGCGCGATCGACGAGCTCCGCCGTCACAAGCGGCTCGAGCGCAAGCACGAGGAGCTCGGCCACGAGATCGAGGCCCAGCGCGCGACGGCCGCGCCGGACCTGGACGCCGCGCTCGACGACGACGTCGGCGACGACCTCCTGCGCCTCGTGTTCACGGCGTGCCACCCGGTCCTCTCGACCGAGGCGCAGGTCGCGCTCACCCTCCGCCTGCTCGGGGGCCTGACGACCGACGAGATCGCGCGCGCGTTCCTCGTCCCGGAGCCGACCGTCGCCCAGCGCATCGTCCGGGCGAAGCGGACCCTCGCCGAGGCGCGCGTCCCCTTCGAGGTCCCGCGCGGCGACGAGCTCGCCCCCCGCCTCTCGTCGGTGCTCCAGGTCATCTACCTCGTCTTCAACGAGGGCTACTCGGCGACCGCCGGCGATGACTGGATGCGCCCCGCGCTCTGCGAGGACGCGCTCCGCCTCGGCCGCATCCTCGCCGAGCTCGTCCCGAAGGAGCCGGAGGTCCACGGCCTCGTCGCGCTCCTGGAGATCCAGGCGTCGCGCTCCAGGGCGCGGGTCGGTCCGTCGGGGGAGCCCATCCTGCTCCTGGATCAGAACCGCGCGCGCTGGGATCACCTGCTGATCCGCCGCGGCCTCGCGGCGCTCGAGCGCGCCGAGGCGCTCGGCGGCGCGCTCGGCCCGTACGCGCTCCAGGCCGCGATCGCCGCGTGCCACGCGCGCGCGCGGACCGCGGAGGAGACGGACTGGGCGCGCATCGCGGCGCTCTACGCGGCGCTCGCCCGGATCACGCCGTCGCCCGTGGTCGAGCTGAACCGCGCCGTCGCGCTCTCGATGGCGTTCGGCCCGGCCGCGGGCCTCGCCGTCGTCGATGCGCTGACGTCGGAGCGCTCCCTCGCGAGCTACCACCTGCTGCCGAGCGTGCGCGGCGACCTGCTCGCGAAGCTCGGCCGCCTCGACGAGGCGCGCGCGGAGTTCGAGCGCGCGGCCTCGCTCACGCGCAACGCCCGCGAGCGCGCGCTGCTCCTCGGGCGCGCCGCCGCGTGCGCGGGCGGCTCGGCGCCGCCGCGGTGACGGCGGGCGCGGCCAGCGGGGCGATCCCCGGGAGGCGCGCCCCGCGCCGCCGCCCGCCTCGTCGGGCAGGCGGCGTGGAGCGGCTCACCCGCGATCCACCGCGGCTGCGAACGCCTCCGCGCTCGACGCCGTCGCCGCGCTGGTCAGCCAGCGCTCCAGCGCCGCGGGCTGCTCGCACGCGAGCACCCGGGCCCGCACCACCTCCGGCACCGCGAGCCCGCGCGCCGCGAGCACCGCGAGGATCGCGCGCGCCTGGGTGCGCGCCTCGGCCCGCGCCTGCACCCACTCGTCCGTGAACCGCGACGTGTCGCGCTCCTCGAACAGCGCCGCGACCGGCACGGCGCCGAGGCCGTGCTTGCCCAGCTCCGGCAGCAGCGGCACCTCCGCGCCGGGCCGGTAGGTGATCGACGCCGTCCCCGGCCGCACGACCTCGAGCTCTCGCCGCTCCGCGTGCGCGATCCACACCCACGGCCACTCGTGCTCCAGGTAGAGCTTCACCTTCTCTTCCAGGTAGCGCCGCGACTGCGTGCCCCGGATCTCCACGGCCAGCACCGGCGTGCCACGGTACGCGTCGTTCCGCGGCGACGAGAGATCGCCCACGACCACCACGTCCGGCGCCCGGAGCGACGGCCCCCCCGGGTCGCTGAGGTCGCAGTAGACGTCCGTCATCACGGTGAGCCCCTCGCGCGCGTGCGTCCGGAAGAGCGCGGCGATGAGGGCCATCACGATGCCGTGGATA
Organism: Sorangium sp. So ce406; assembly: GCF_051474675.1. Taxonomy (NCBI): domain Bacteria; kingdom Pseudomonadati; phylum Myxococcota; order Polyangiales; family Polyangiaceae; genus Sorangium; species Sorangium sp. So ce406. Next base: position 9,103,720 of record NZ_CP150340.1, read on the forward strand.
TCCTTGCTCCCCATCTGCTCTATCAGCTCTCCGCGGTGCAGCTCCCACGGGCTGCCGTCGTAGCAGTCGGCCTCGGTGCCCAGCCGGCGGCCGGTCGGGCCGAAGTCTCGCAGCTCGATCGGCCCGGTGTTCCGGGGCGGACGGGGCAGCAAGCCGTTCGTACGTGCCGTCATGCCTGCCAGCATAGCACGCGCCGCGAGCGCCCTGCCCCGCCCCGCGCGCGGCGCCCCGGGCCATGCCCGGCCCGAGGACCGCCCGCGCGGGGCCGCCTCGCCCTCGGCGGGCCTCAGGCCGCGAGCTTCTGGTCCGCGACGTCGAGCGCCGCGTCGAGCGCCGCGATCCCCTCGTCGATCTCCGCCTCGCTGATGATGAGCGGCGGCGCCACGAGCAGGTGGCTCACCCAGCCCATGAGGGACACCCCGCGCTTGGCCGCCTCGGCGACGACAGCGTCGACCACGAGCGGCCGCCGGGCCGCCTTGTCCTGCGGCACGTTGAACGGCTCCTTCGTCGCGCGGTCCTTCACGAGCTCCACCGCCCAGAACAGGCCCATCCCACGCACGTCGCCGATCGAGGGGTGCTTCTCCTTCAGGGCGCGGAGCTTCTCGCCCACGATCGCGCCCATCTTCGTCGAGCGGTTCAGGAGATCCAGCCGGCGGTACTCGTCGATCGCCGCGATCACCGGGGCCAGCGTGAGCGGATGGGCCTCGTAGGTGTGGCCGTGCGCGAACATGTTGTCGTCGAAGTAGTCCGCGATCGCGCGGGAGGTCGCGACCACCCCGAGCGGCGCGGCCGCGTTCGTCACGCCCTTCGCGGTCGTCAGGATGTCCGGGACCACGCCCCAGTGATCGACAGCAAACCACTTTCCGGTCCTGCCCCAGCCGCTCATCACCTCGTCCGCGATGAGGAGCACGCCGCGCTTGCGCGCGAGCTCCGCGATCCTCGGCAGGTACTCGGCCGGCGGGATGAGCACGCCGTTCGTGCCCACGATCGGCTCGACCAGCACCGCCGCCACGTTCTCCTCGTGGTCGATCATGTAGGCCAGGTAGTCGGCGCACGCGACGCCGCACTCGGGGTAGCTCCGGCCGAGCGGGCAGCGATAGCAGTTCACCTCGGGGCCGAACACGACGCCCGGGATCTTGCCCGCCGGCTCGATGAACCAGCGGCGGAAGTCGCCTGTCGCCGCGACCGAGCCCGCCGTCGAGCCGTGGTACGACGTGTAGCGCGCGATGATCTTGTGCTTGCCCGTGTAGAGCCGCGCCATCTTGAACGCCGCCTCGTTCGCCTCCGTGCCCGACGTCGCGAAGAAGAACTTGTCGAGCCCCTTCGGCATCACCTCGAGCAGCTTCTGCGCCGCCCTGGCCCGCACCTCGCACGTGTGCGCGGGGCTGATGTAGGCGAGCTGCCTCGCCTGCGCGCAGATGGCCTCGATCACGGCCTCGTTCTGGTGGCCGAGGTTCGAGCAGATGAGCTGGGACGACAGGTCCAGGTAGCGCTTGCCGGCCGCGTCCCAGAAGGCGCAGCCCTCCGCGCGGGTGACGTGGATCGGCTTCCAGCCGCGCTGGGCGCGCCAGGTGCCGTACGTGTGCTTCGTGGTCAGCTCGACGATGTCATCGCTCATGGCAACCTTCGCGGTTCGAGGAGGCGCTCAGCGTAGAGGGTGCACCGACCTCCTCGCACGCGAATTTCCCCGCGCCGCTCGCCCGCTCCCGCTCCGGACGGCGCGCCGCGACGCGCTTTCCCGCGCAGCGTCGCCGTCACGCGACGACGTCGCCGCGCGTCGCCGTCGCGCACGGAAGCCCCGGTGAGCTTCTGAGCCGCCGCGCAGCGGCGCGCGCCGCGCGGACCGGCCGGCGCCCTCAGCGCGCGGCCGCGCCTTCCGCCTGCGCCACGTCGCGGAGGCGGGCGACGCGGTACTCCAGCCGGGAGATGACCTCCTCCTTCGTCGCGCCCTCGCCGACGTCCATCAGCACCTTCTGACACATCGCGCACATCTCCAGGAGGTGGGACCTGAGGCCCTCGGGGGTGCACTTCCCGCTCCTCAGCTCGTCGAGCCGCCTCGAGAGCCCCTCCGTCTCGTGGCCCGCCTGGGCCGGATCCCCGGCCGCCGCCGGGTCGTTCCAGCGCGCCGAGCTGGCCTCGCACAGGAAACACGCACCCCCTTCGATAGGTTTTTGCAGCATGGCTCTCTCGCGCCTCCTCGCGCCGTGGTCTGGAAGGACATCCTGGAGCCGCTCGCCCGGATCACAAGCCGGGCAGCTCTCCGTGGGCCGCATCGACGTGAAAGCGCGCGGTCGAGGCGGGCTCGACCGTCGAGGTGCCGCTCGGGGACATGTTCTGGGGCGACCGGCACGGGTTCGTGACCGCCCCGTTCGGCCAGACCCCTCCAGGATCGGCGTCGAGCCCACGGAGAGCTACTCCATCCCGGTCAGCTTCCCTGCGCCGGCCTGGCTCATGAGGATGGCCGGGATATCGGCCGCCCGATCGGCGCTGATCTCGTAGTACGCCGTCGGGTCGAACCCCTTGCCGTTCTCGACCCCGCCGTGCAGCGTCTCGCCCACGATGTTGGTGTCTGTCCACGTCAGATCGGTCCCGCCGTACTCCTTGGATGTGCGCTTCACCTTGTCGACGTAGTTGCCCTCCGCGTGCACGGAGGCGCCCGTGCCGACGCCGATGAAGTAGTCGCTGATCTCGTTCGCGAAGTTGTTGAACACGTGCGCCTGGCCGAACCGCACGCGCGGGTTCCGCTGGACTGTGTGGTCGAGCCAGTTGTGATGGTAGGTGACGTGCAGGCGCCCCGTGTCCTGCGGGCCGTTGCTGTCGTCATGGCCGAGCAGCATGGTCTTGTCCGTCTCCACGAAGTGGTTCCACGAGACCGTCACCCAGTCCGACCCGCGCTTGACGTCGACGGAGCCGTCGTAGCTCTCGTGGAACGTGTTGTGGTCCACCCACACGTGGTGCGAGTAGCACTGGACGTTGATCGAGTCGTCCGTCGAATTGATGAAGGTCAGGTTGCGGATGATGACGTTCGATACATGGGTGAAGAGCGACGCCTTGTCGGGATCGCACGTGACGCCGTGCGCAGCGACGAGATCCGGCGTCCAGCCGTTGATGTCGAAGCCGAAGCCGTCGATCGTCGCGCCCGTGCCCAGGCCGATGAGGGTCTTGTTGGAGCCGACGTCCAGCATCTCGACGCCGGCGGGGCCCGCGATGGTGCCCGAGATCCGGATCACCCTCGGGGTGTGATCGCCGATGGCGGCGGCCAGCTCCGCGTAGGACGTCACGGTCACGACCTCGCCGCCTGCGCCGCCGGTCGTGGTGTCCAGACCATCGGCGCTGTGGGCGGCGAAGCCCACCAGGGTGGGATCTCCAGTCGAGCCGCCGCCCGAACCGCTGCCCGACGTCGTGGCGCCCGAGCCGCCGCCCGACGTCGTGGCGCCCGAGCCGCCGCCCGAGCCGCTGCCGGACGTGGCGCCCGAGCCGCCGCCCGACGTCGTGGCGCCCGAGCCGCCGCCGGAGGTCGCTCCAGCGCCAGGGCTGCCGCTCGACGAGGAGCCGCCGGGCGTGACGCCGCTCTCAGGATCGGGCTCCGCGCCGTCGTCCGTCGCGCTATCGCCGCATGCGGCCAGGAGGGCCACGCATCCGAACGCCACCGAGGCCGCGTACATCGTTGACCTCCTCATGGCGAAACCGACATGGCACTTGAATTGTTCGATGCTCACGAGTTCCTCTCCTCAGCAGCTCGTGACGTCGAGCCGAGAAATCCCCTCATTTAGCAGCCATTTTCAGCGGAGAAATTGAACAGGGAGGCGGGGAGACGGGGAGTATTTTGAAGGTTTTCCTCCCTGCCTCCCTGTGAATTTTCTGAAGAATTTGAGGGGGTTCCTCAGGACGTCGAGCGCTGGACGGACCCATGCACACCACGATCCAACGCCGTGCGAGCCGGCCGGCGAGGCGCCCGGCCGGGAGAGCCGTCAACCGGCGATTGACATGCGTTGACAGCTGCGGTTGACACCGATCCGAGGTGCTCCGGGCGGCGCGAATGACGTCGCCCGGCAGAGACACGGCGCCGAATCCCGGGCTGCCGGAGCTCGCCTCATGCCCCTTGCGGGTCGAGCTGGCGCACCACCCGGCACGGGTTGCCGGCGGCGAACACGCCGCCCGGGATGTCCCGGGTGACGACGCTGCCGGCGCCGATCACCGTGCCGGCGCCGATCCGCACGCCGGGGCAGAGGATCGCGCCGCCGCCGATCCACACGTCATCGCCGATGTCCACCGGGCGGGAGAACTCCACCCCCGTGCGCCGCTCCGCCACGGACATCGGGTGGTTCACTGTGTAGATCTGCACCGTGGGGCCGAACAGGACGTTGTTTCCGATGCGCACCGGCCCGACGTCGAGCACAACGCAGTTGAAGTTGAAGAACACCCGCTCGCCCAGCGAGATGTTGGTGCCGTAATCGCAGTAGAACGGCGGCTCGATCCAGGCGACGACGGGCGCGCCGAACAGCTCCTGGATCAGGCGGGCGCGCTCGTCCTGCTGCTCGTCGCGGGTCGCGTTCAGCGCCTGGCACAGGTCGCGCGCGCGGCGCCGCTCGGCGCAGAGCTGCGGATCGCGGAAGTCGTACGGCTCGCCCGCCAGCATCTTTTCTTTCTCGGTCTTCATCCTCTTCCCTCGTCGGTGAGCACGCGCCGCCAGTACCGCGGCCCGCGCGGCCGGTCCAGCAGGAGCGGCCGCGCGGGTTGCGCAGATTGCGCAGGATCTCGCTCGATTCGCGCGACCTCGCGCAATCTCACGCGCGACGCGCGCCGCGAGGCATCGTTGACCGGCCATTTCGCGCGCTCGCGGCGCTGGCGCGGGGCCTGCTCTGAGGGTGGGAGACCGGGAGGCGGCGGACAGCGCGCGGCACATCGCCGCCGCCGTCCCGCGGCCTCGGGCGGCCCCACAGGAGGTCTCATCAGCATGAACGGACAACTCGCGACGACCGGTTTCTCTCACATGGATCAGGGAACGAGAGCAGGAGACGTGAAGAGCAGCGACGCGCGTGGGTTCCTGGCGCAGGTCGAGGTGGACGAGCGCCTGGCGGAGAAGATGGCGGAGGCCGACGGGGACATGACCCGCATCCTCGCGATCGCCGCCGAGGCGGGGTGCTCGTGCACCGCGCAGGACCTCGCGAGGGCGTACGAGGAGCACGTGCGCGCGGCGCCCGGCGGCTCGGCCTATGACTTCGGGTATCCGTTCGTCTACCTGCGCCTCGGCGCGCCCTCGGACCTGAGCCACGCGGCGGTGTACCTGAGCCTCCGCGCCCCCTCGGACCTGAGCCACGCGGCGGTGTACCTGAGCCTCCGCGCCCCCTCGGACGCGGCTTACCTGCTGTCGTCCTGACAACGCCGGCGCGCCCTCACCCCCTTGCGTGCGAACCACGGCTCCCCGCTCTCCGCTCCCAGGAGGACTTTCATGATCCGATCCCCCGGTCCGAAAGGGCACCCCTTGCACGGCTCCTGGCCGGAGTTCCGCGAGGATCCCCTCGCGTTCCTGCTCGATGGCACGCTGGCGTACGGCGATTTCTTCCGGTTCCGGCTGGGGCTCCAGCCGTGCTTTGCCGCCTCGGATCCGGCCGCGATCGCCAGGGTGTTCTCGGACCGAGAAGGCTTCACGGACAAGGCGCCGCCGCACCGGATGCAGGATGCGTATCCGCGGAGCGTCTCGCGCCTCGAGGGGAGCGAGCACCTCGAGCGCCGGCGCGCGCTCGCGCCGGCGTTCCAGCGCGAGGCGGTCTCCGCGCGTGTCGAAGCCGCCGAGCGCGTGGCGCGCGAGGGGCTCGGGCGGCTGCGCACCGGCGAGGTGCGCGCGGTGCTGCCGGTGCTCGAGGACATGGCCCTGCGGAGCGCGTCGACGCTGCTCCTCGGGGACGCGGGAGAGCGGGTCGTCGAGCGCATCGCGACCGAGCTGCCCCGCGTGGAAGCGTGGCTGGGCCACGCCGCGGACGACGAGGGGGCTTATATTCAAGCCCGGGAGGCCCTCGCGGCGTCCATCGTGGAGGCGGCGGAGCACCGCAGGGCCGCCGGCAACGCCGGCCCGACCGATCTGCTGGATCCGCTCGTGCGCGCGGTGGACGCCGGGCTGATGGATGAGCAGGCGATGATCGACGAGATCGTCATGATGCTGGTCACGCACGTTCCGACCGCCGCCGCGACGGCCTGGGCGCTCCACGAGCTCGCGCAGCGCCCGGAGGCGCGGAGGAGCCTCGAGGTGGAGCTCGACGGGATCGGCGCGCAGGGCGCAGCGGTGGAGCGCGCCCCGCTGCTGTCCGCGGTGGTGCTGGAGACCTTGCGGCTGCACCCGCCGGTGTGGGTGCTGGCGCGCGAAGCGCGCCGGGAGTTCCGCCACGGGCCGCACGCGGTGAGCGCCGGGAACGAGGTGCTCGTGAGCCCGTATGTCATGCAGAGGCTCCCGCGGTACTGGCAACGTCCGGAGGAGTTTCTCCCGGAGCGCTTCCTGCCGGGCTCACCGCTGCACGAGGAGCGCCCGTCGGCGGCGTTCATCCCCTTCGGGCTCGGGATGCGCAAGTGCATCGGCGAGCGGACAGCCCTTCTGCAGATGAAGCTGATGCTGGCCGCGCTGGTGCGGGAATTCCGGTTCGAGCTGCCCGCAGGCTACGAGGCGGGCGTCGGCGGCCGGCGGCCGCTCGTGCCGCGCGATGGATTGCCGATCCTCGCGGAGCGCCGCAGCAGGACGGAGGCTCGAAGGGGGCACGACAGCGCGGTGGCTCCATGAACGTCGAGGTGCGTCCCCCGCTCGGCGGTGTGCCCGCGAGCGGCGCTCAGGAGAAGCCCATGGGGCACCGCGCCGGAGGCTGAGCGGCGGGATCCCGGAGCGCCGGTTCTGCCTGGCTGCCCGGGACCGCGACAGCGCGCCGCTCCGCCGCGCGCCTCTGCCGCTCTCCCTCCAGGATCATCGCCACACCCCCGCTCGGCCCCATGGTGAGCCCCCGGCGCACGTGCTGGATGGGCGCCTGGCTCTCGAGCCGGAGCCGGTATTTCCCGAGGATCGTGCCGAGGACGACCTTCATCTCGATCATCGCGAACGCCGCGCCCAGGCACCGCCGGGCGCCGCCGCCGAAGGCGATGAACTCGAAGGGAGAGAACTTCCGATCGAGGAAGCGAGAGGGCCGGAACCGCTCGGGCGACGGATAGAGGTCCTCGCGGCCATGCAGGAGCAGCGGAGAGGCCGTGACCGCTTCGCCGGCCGGGATGGTGTAGCCGTCGAGCTGGAATGGCCTCTTCACCACCCGGGCGACGTCCACCACGGGCGGGTGAATGCGGAGCGCCTCGAGACACACCGCCTCCAGGTACGGGAGCGACGCGAGCGCGTCCGGCGCGGGCGCCGGGCCGAGCGCGTCGATCTCGTCGACGACCCGCGCGAGCACGGCCGGCTCGCGGTGCAGCCAGTACATCGCCCAGCCGAGCGACATGGCCGTCGTCTCGTGGCCCGCGAACAGGATCGCGCGGAGCTGCTCCGCGATCTCCACGTCGGTCATGCCGCCGCCGTCGTCGTGGCGCGCGCTGATCATGAGCCCGAGGATGTCCTGCGAGGCGTCGCCCGCCGCGCGCCTCGCCCGGATCTCCTCGACGAGCAGCGCGTCGAGCGCCCTGGTCGCGCGCTGGTTGCGCGCGTAAGGGCCGAATCCGGCGAAATCGCGCCGGAGCGCGGGAAGGACGATGAAGCTCGGGCTCAGCGACCCGATGAGCCCGAGCACGGCCTCGCGGGTCCTGCCGATGCGCTCCTCGCCCCGCACGCCAAAGACGACGCGGACGATCACGTCGAGCGCGATCGCCTGGGTCGCCGCGAGCATCGAGAACGAGCGGCCCGGCCGCCACCGCGACGCGACGTCCAGGCTGATGTCCGCGATCGTCTTGCCGTGCCCCCGCATCGCGCCGGCGCTGAACGGCGGCCCGAGCAGCTTCCGGTCGCGCCGGTGCCGGGCGCCCGTCGACACCACCACCGACGATCTCCCGAAGACCGGCTCCGTGAGCTCGACGCCCCAGACATCGAACACCTCGGGATCCGCCGTGTAGAGCGCGCGAATCGCCCCGGGATCGCCCGTGATGGTCAGCATCCCGTTCGGCGACTTCACGCGAAACGTGGGGCCGTACTGGTCGGCATATCGCCTGAATACGGGCTCGGCGGAGATGAATCCGGTGCGGATGAAGTCGACGAGGCTGAACGACCTCGGCCCGGGCGGCAGGTTTCCCATCGCGTGGCTCCGTGGGTCCATGAGGGTTGTCCCCGGCCGGGTGCACGAAGGCGCCGGGGACACGATCGACACGCGCGCCGGCGTCTGGTTCCGGAAGATCGCCGGCGCGCGCCCGATCAGGCGTGCAGCTCGCTCCGCCGCACGACCTCCACGACGGCCTCGTCGAGCGGGAGCTCGCGCTGCTGCCCGCCCTCCCGCTCCCGGAGCGCGACGGAGCGGCGCTCGGCCTCGCGCTTGCCGACCACCGCGACGAGCGGGATCGCGGCGGCGTGCGCGACGGCGATCTTCCGCGAGAGCGAATCGTCGCCCGCGTCGAGGATCGCGCGTATCCCCTTCTGCTGGAGCCGCAGGAGGACCTCCTCGGCATAGGCGCGCTGCGCGTCTGTCACCGGCACCACGACGACCTGCTCGGGCGATAGCCAGAGCGGCAGCCCGCCCCGGTAATGTTCGAGCAGGATGCCGAGGAAGCGCTCCACGCTGCCGAACAACGCGCGGTGGAGGATGGCTGGTCGCCGGCGCGCGCCCGACGCATCGACATAGGTGATGTCGAAGCGCTCCGGCAGCACGAGATCGAGCTGGATCGTCCCGCATTGCCAGCTCCGCCCGAGCCGGTCGCGCAGCACGAACTCGAGCTTGGGCCCGTAGAAGGCCCCCTCGCCCGGCTGCACCCGGTAATCGAGCCCCGCGCTCCTCGCCGCCGCCGACAGCGCCGCTTCCGCCCGGTCCCACACGGCGTCGCTCCCGTGGCGCTCGGCGGGGCGCGTCGAGAAGCCGACCGCCATGTCCTGGAAGCCGAAGCCGGCATAGAAGTCGCGGAGCGCGCTCGCGAACCGCACGACCTCGGCCTCGATCTGATCCTCGACACAGAAGATGTGCCCGTCGTCCTGAGTGAACTGACGCAGGCGGAAGAGGCCGTGCAGCGTGCCGCTCGGCTCGTCCCGGTGCACCATGCCGAGCTCGCCGATCCGCAGCGGCAGATCCCGGTACGACGGCGCCATGCGGGCCACGATCTGCATGTGACCCGGGCAGTTCACGGGCTTGATGGCCGCGGCGTGATCCTCCTCGGACAGCCGGAACATGTTGGAGGAGAAGTTGTCCCAGTGGCCGCTGGCCTTCCAGATCGCCTGCCGCAGGATCAGCGGCGTACGGACCTCTTGATAGCTGTCACGCATCATCTGGCGCCGGACCGCCTCCTCCAGGAGGCGCACCAGCGCGAAGCCTCGCGCGTGCCAGAACACCATGCCGGGCGCCTCCTCCTGGAAATGGAACAGGTCGAGGCGCTGGCCCAGATAACGATGATCGTCCTCGTCGAGCATGTCAGTCTCCTTCGGCGATGGCCGGCCGGACGGAGCGCTGAAATGCGACGAGCCCCGTCCGGATTTTCCGGCGGGGCTTGGTTTCTCGTGTGTTCGTCAGTTCACCGCACGCACACGAGACCAGCCCCGCCGCTGCGGGTAGTGGTCGTCGTGGTCGCGGTGAAACGGAAGTTCACGAGGAGAGTTGTATAGCGGCGTGCAGAGTCCGTCAAGCGGGACGTCTGCACGGCGCGGCGGGGGCCGACGCCTCCCGCGCGGCCCCCGCGCCTGGCTGATCGCCGGAGAGGGCGCGGGACAGGAGCACCGCCCCGGTGAAGAGGTAACCCGAGCAGGACCGGAAGGCGTCGTACGCGCGGCCGATCAACGGAGCGCTCCGGAGGACGTCCCCGAAGCTCCACATCTCCTCGTGGCGCGTGATCTGGAAGCTCTCGCCTCCTTCGATCATGTCGAAGTCGTAGCGCAGGATCATCCGTACGGGGACCGCGCAGCGCGGAAACAGCCTCAGGTACAGGGTGCTGTCGACGAGGGCGCGCCCCGCGTGGCGCGGCTCGGAGAGCCGGACGCTCATCTGGGAGATGTCGACGTCGAAACGGGCGCTGGCGCGGGCTCCGGAGAGGTCGACCCGGTACGTCTCGACCCCGCGCACGCGGCGCCATGGATTGACGAACTCGATGCCAGGGGCGAGGTACGGATAGACCTCCTTCTCGAGCGTCGCGAGCGGAACGCTCGTGTCGTACATCAGGCGCGCCAGCCGTCCGAAGCGATTCTCGATGTCGGCGATCCCGAGGCGCGGCAGCGTCGGGATCGTGAACGGAAGGCAGTTCACCTTTGTCGCCATGTCGTGACTCTCCGTCGGTGCGTTCCTCGCCCGGTGTGAAGCGCCGGCCCGGACGGGGAAGATGAAGGCCGAGACGCAATGGGCGGGCCGCGGCGGGGCGGGCTCCCGGTGCGGTCACTTCGGCGCGTCGCTCCGCCCTGCGCGCCGCGTGTGCGCGGCCGCGCAGGGCGCTGGAAAGGCGCGTTTCTCCGCGTCATTCAGGGCGAGAATCGGCGCGTCGGCCGTGGATTGCGCTGGTCCCCGCGACGCTCGCCGCTATGTTCCCGCGCCGCTCGGCTCGACGCGGCGCGCGACGTTTCGCTTCCTCCGCTGGCGAGCCGCGAGGAGAGGACATTTCACGGATGCTCGAACGCGCAGCGAGGGAAGACGGGAGTCTCACGGAGCGCCGCGGCGCGGCGGTGCGGCGGCTCGCCGCGCTCGCGGCGCTCGCCGTCGCCGCGGCGGGGTGCGCCGCGCGCGCCGGCGAGGCCCCGGGCACCGGCGCGGGAGCTCCGGCGCGCGCCGCGCGCGCCGGCGAGGCCCCGAGCGCGGCCACGGCGGAGCGGCTCTTCCGGGCGGCGGAGTCGCTGGCGAGCCGGCGCCGCGCCATCGGCGTGCAGCTCTTCGTGCTCGACGAGGCCGCGCAGGCGGGCGCGGCCGGCGCGACGGGCGAGCGCGGCGCGGCGCGGCGGGCGGCGCTCGAGGCCGAGGCGGCGCGGGTGCAGGCGAGGACGGTCGCGGCCTACGCCGCGCTCGTCGACGCGCCCGCGCTGCGCGCCGCGAAGCAGCGGCCCCCGGCGCTCCTCGGGCTCGCGCGGGCGCTCCAGGACAGCGGGGATCTCCGCGGCGCCGAGGCGCGGCTGCGCCAGCTCGCCGTGGAGCACCCGGCGTCCGGCGAGGCGCTCGAGGCCCACCTCGCGCTGGCCAACCTGGCGTTCGCGGCCGGGCGCCTCGACGAGGCCGTGAGCGCCTGCGACGCCGCGCTCCGCGGCGCGGCGCCTCACGCGCTGCGCAAGCGCGCGCTCTACGTGAAGTCGTGGGGCCTGCGGGGCCTCGGCGGCGACGCCGCCACGGACGAGGCCATGCGGGCGCTCCGCGCGATCGTGCAGCTCGGCCCCGCGCGCGCCGGCTCGCCGGAGGCCGCGATCGACGAGGCCGCGGAGCGGGAGCTCGTCGAGCTCTACGCCGCGCACGGCGATCTCGATCAGGCCCGCGCGTTCTTCGCCGGCGCGGGCGACCGCGCGGGCCCGCGGCTGCTCGGCGAGGTGGAGGCGCGCGCCGCGCGGCTGCGGCGCGCCGAGCCCCTCGACCGGCCGGCGCTGTGAGCGCGCCCGCGCGGCGCTCGCCCCGGCGGCCGCGTCATCCCTCGCCGGCGTCGATCCGGAACCGCGGCGCCTCGATGCGCTCCCCCCGGCACGACGGGCAGCGGCTCGGCTTCGCGAGCGAGCGCCGCTCGTCGAACGAGTAGCCGCAGCGCAGGCAGTGCGCCGGCGCCACCGCGAGCCGCTCGCCGCGCGCGCGCAGCGAGCGCGCGAGGTGCTCGAGGTGCGGCGTCACGTCGCGCTCGCGCATCCCGAGGCGCGTGGACAGCTCCCACGCGGTCACCGCGGTCCTGCGGAGCTCCTCCAGGAGCGCCTGTCGCACCGTCTCCGAGCGAGGCGCTGGGCTCGGCGGGGGTTTCGGGTTGCTCATGATGCCCGGAGCGTGACATTCCGGCAGGACCAGGCCACGGCCGACGCCGGGCGCCGGCGCGGTCGTCCGCGGGTGCGTCCCGCGCGGCAGCTCCCGCGCGGCCATTGCGCTGCCCACAGCGCGCACAGAGAATGCCGCCCGGAGAACAGCAGCGCATGAGCCCGTGCCCGCCCGAAGACGCCCTGGCCGCCTGGCTCGAGGGCCATCTCCCGCAGGACGCCGCGGAGGGCGTCCGCGGGCACGTGGACGGCTGCGCCGAGTGCCGCGCCCTGGTCTCGGCGAGCCCGAGCGAGAGCGACGTCGGCGCGCCGCTCCTCGTCCCCTCCACACAGCGGCCCCCGTGCGACACCGAGCCGCCGCCGTCGTCGTCGGTCCCCTGGGCGCCGCCCTCGACCTTCGACGATTACCGGCTGATCCGGTCGCTCGGACGCGGGGGCATGGGGCACGTGTACCTCGCGCACGACGAGGTCCTCGACCGGCCCGTCGCGCTCAAGTTCGTCGCCGCCGACACCCCCGATCCGAGGACCATCGAGCGGCTGCGCGTCGAGGCCCGCGCGATCGCGCGCCTCCAGCACCCCAACGTCGTCGCCGTCTTCCGGATCGGCGAGGTGCGCGGGCGGCCGTACATCGCCTACGAGTTTGTCGAGGGCGAGCCGCTCGAGCTGCTCCCGAAGCCGGTCCCGTGGCAGGTCGCGCTGCGCATCGCGCTCGGCCTCGCGCGCGGGCTCGCCGCGGCGCACCGGCGGGGCGTCCTGCACCGCGACATCAAGCCGGCGAACGTGATGCTCGACGGGGGCGGCGAGGTGAAGCTGCTCGATTTCGGCCTCGCCAAGCTCGTCGATCAGCCCGGCGCCGCCCGCCTCGACCCGGGGAGCGGGAGCGCGGCGCCGAGCGCCCCGGCCGCGCCCCCGCCCCCGCCGCGCGCGGACATGTCGGCGGTGACGACCGTCATCCCCAGGGAGCTCGAGGCGTTCGGCGCGATCGCGACGGCCAACCTGACCGACGGCGGCATGATGATGGGCACGCCGCTCTACCTCGCGCCGGAGCTCTGGGCCGGGACGACGGCCACGCCGCAGTCCGACGTCTACGCGCTCGGGCTGGTCCTCTACGAGCTGTGCGCCGGCCGGCTGCCCCACGCGGGGCTCGACCTGCACGCCATCGCGAGCTGGGTGACGGCGCGGGCGCTCCCGCCGCTGCGCTCGATCTGCCCCGAGGTCCCGGAGATGCTCGCCGACGTCATCGACCGCTGCGTCCTGCGCGCGCCGGGGGCGCGCTTCGCGTCGGCCGAGGAGGTGCAGGCCGCGCTCGAGGAGACCGAGGCGCTCTGCCGGGCGTTCCAGATCGTGCGCGCCGGGCCCCCCTCGAGTACGGCGAGCGCGGCGGCGACGCAGGAGACGGACGCGGACGTCGTGCGCGCCTCGTTCGCGCGCCTCGCCTCGCGCGCCGAGGCGCTGGTCGCGCGCTTCTACGAGCGGCTCTTCGGTCGGGAGCCGGCGCTGCGGGCGCTGTTCCCGCCGGACATGCGCGAGCAGCGGCTCAAGCTCGCCGCGACGCTGCAGCTCGTGATCGACAACCTGCGCGCGCCGGACAAGCTGCTCGAGCTGCTCGAGGCGCTCGGGCGCCGGCACGCGGCCTACGCCGCGCTGCCCGAGCACTTCGACGCCATCGGGCTCGCGCTGCTCGAGGCGCTCGAGGAGCTCGAGGGGGACGCCTGGACGCCGTCCACCGCGCGGGCCTGGTCGGGCGCCTACGCGCAGATCGCCGAGGCGATGCGGCGCGGGCTCGACGCCGCGCGGATGGAGACGGTCCCCTCCAGGCGGGCGCCCGCGAAGCCGCGCCCGGCCGAGACCCGCTTCGCGACCCGCGCCGACGCGAGCCTGGCCTACAAGGTCGTGGGCGATGGGCCGATCGATCTGGTGCTCGTCCAGGGGTGGGTGACGCACGTCGAGGCCGCGTGGGAGTACGCGCCGGCGTTCCGGCTCTTCGCCGAGCTCAGCGCGTGGGCGCGGCTCATCGTGCTCGACCAGCGGGGCACCGGGATGAGCGAGCGCGAGGGCGCCGGCGCGCCGGCCGAGCAGCAGGCCGAGGATCTGCTCGCCGTGCTCGACGCGGCCGGCGTGGAGCGGGCGGCGCTCCTCGGCGTCGGCGCCGGGTTCGCGCCGTGCGCGCTGCTCGCGGCGGCGCGCCCGGCGCGGGCGCGCGCGCTGATCGCGCTCGGCAGCGCCGCGCAGATGGCGGCCTGGCCGGGGTGCCTCTTCGGCCTCACGGGCGACGACGCGGAGGGGGCCGAGCGCGCGGTGCGGACGGGCTGGGGCGAGCCGCTCTTCCTCGATCGCCTCGCCCCGTCGGCGGCGGACGACGGCGAGCTCCGGCGCTTCTGGGCCTCGTACCTGCGGCTCGGCGCGAGCCCGAGCGGGGCGGCGCGCATGCTCCGGGCCCACGCGGCGACCGACATCCGGCCCGCGCTGGCCCGCGTGAGCGCCCCGTCGCTGGTCCTGCACCGGGCCGGCGACCGGGCCGTGCCCGCGGCGGCCGGGCGCGACCTCGCCGGCCTCCTCCGCGGCGCGCGTCATGTCGAGCTGCCGGGCCAGGATCACCTGCCGTTCGTCGGCGATCCGCGGCCGCTGCTCGTCGAGCTGCGGGCCTTCCTCGGCGCGCACGCCGCCGGGGGGACCCCTGTCTCGCCGCTCGTGCCCTCTCCGCCGCCCGGCCCGACCGGCGCGTCCTCCGGGAGCTGACGCGCGCTCCCGCGCGGGCACGTCGTGAGTCGCCTCTCGGGCGCTCGCGACCGGACTACGCTGCTCGAGCCCTCGCTGTGCGATCGAGCTCGTCGAGCGCGCGTCGCAGTCTGCGGTTTTGCCCGACACCACTTGAGAGTTCTCCTTATCTCACTCTCCTGTTCTCCTTATCTCACTCTCTTGTTGTTGAAGAAGGGTCTGTACCTTGCGACACCATGGTTCGGTCGCTAGCTTGATTTGATGGTCATCAGGACACGCGCGTTGACCTGCTGCGGCTGGGTCTTGCTCGGCGCGCTCGCGAGCGGCTGCTCCGAGTCAGAGCAGGTCCCTGCCCCCGCGGCGTCGAGCGACGCGGGCGGAGGTGGCGCAGGAGGCGAAGGCGGTCCAGAGGGCGGCGCCGGCGCGGGCGGCGTCGGCGGGGGTACCGGCGGCGCGGGCGACGGCGCGGGTGGCGCCGGCTGTCCACCCGGTGAGGAAGGCTGCCCGTGCGGCGCTGAGGGTCAGTGCGACGGGGAGCTCCGCTGCGTGGACGGCGCATGTACCGTGGGCTGCGCTTGCACCGATGACTACGCGGTGGTCGACGGCGAGTGCGTGTGGCAGGGCGGCCCGGCGGATCCCTCGTTTCAGAGCGCGGACGCCTGGAGCACAACGGGCGCCGCGCTCGTAGCTCCCGAGGCCGAGGGCAACGGCAACCCGGGGGCCGGGGTCATCGGCAGGGACGCGCTGTGCGAGATGGCGGGCTTCTCTCAGGAGCTCACGATCCCGGATCTCGCGTGCGCCGAGCCGCTCGTGCTCACGTTCGCCGCGCGCATCGGCTGCGACGCCATGATGGATTGCGTCGGCCCTCCCGGGGTCGGGGTCCGGATCAATGGTAGTTTCAGCAACATCGATCTCATGCCCTCGTCGTCCTTCGCCCCCCAGCGCGTGTGTCTGGGAGCGCGCGCCTACGGCGGGCCTGTCGAGCTGCTCCTCGGGCCTTCGCGGCGCTCTCCCCACTGCGACGACGCGACCGGGCAGGGCTACACGCTCGCGTTCGATGACGTCGCGATCCAGCGCGGCGCCATGAACGAGTGCCCGCCGCCGGGGCAGGTGCTGAACGGCGACTTCGAGGGAGGGGCCGCCGGCTGGACGGCGACCCCGGAGAACGGCGTCTCCGAGGTCAAGGGCGGCCTGGGCCAGCGCGGCGGCAAGGGCGGGCATATCGCCACCACGTTGTTCTGCCAGTATCCCACGCTGGAGGGCACGGTCTCGGCCCCTGTGCCGTCCGCCGCGCTCCCGAAGCCGGCGCTCCGCATCTGGAGCCAGGGCAGCCCGGGCGCCACCGTCAACGTCCTGCTGAGCACGCACCAGCTCACCGCCCTGGCGGGCAAGGGCGAGGCGCAGGTCTCCCACGTCTGCTTGCCGAAGTGGGCGCTCGGCATGGCGCACCGGCTCGCCTTCGCCTACCGCAACCGGGGCAGCCAGCCGTGCACCGACGAGAACAAGCGGGATTTCGCGGTCGACGACATCGCGTTCGTCTCCGACGATCGCTGCCCGGAGGAAGCGCCGATCTTCGATCCCGGCTTCGAGAACGCCAGCCTCGGCGAGGGCCTCGCGCCGACATGGGTCCTGAACGACGACGACGCCGCGGGCGGTAGCGCCGCGCTCCCCGTCGACCCGACGGCCGCGCGCTCCGGCGAGGTCTCGCTCGCGCTGTCCGTGCGGAAGCCGTGCCGGGAGCCCTCGGCCTCCACCGTGTTCACGGTGCCCGAGCCCGACGGGGCGGCCGGACCAGCGCTGAAGTTCTGGTACCGCACGAGCCACCTGAGCGCGGCGACCGCCTCGTCCACGCCGGGCGCCGCGCTGCCCGCGAGCGAGAGCTGGACGCAACAGACGATCTGCCTGGATCCGCGCACGGCGGGCAGGCCCCAGCACCTCTCGTTCAAGATAGGGACCAGCGGCGTCTGCGACGCGCCGCTCGATCGCGAGACGTTGCACGTCGACGACGTCGAGGTGACGACCGACCCCTCCTGCCCGGCCGCGCCGGTCCCCTGAGCCGCGGAGCGCCCTCAGCCTCGCTTGCGGCCCACGACGATGACGACCGGATAGGCGAAGCGGATCTCGTCCCCCCGGAGCTCTGCGCCGACGCCGAGCGCGTCGACGCCCACGTCGGCGCGGTAGAGCGCCCGGAGCCGATCGGCCCCGCCCGGCGCCGGGAACGAGGCCCGGAGCGAGGCCTCGAGCTCCATCTCGAGCCCGTACCGCGCCAGCCTCTCGATCTCGAGCCCCGCCGCGTCGAACAGCGCGCAGAGCTCGCGCTCGGTGAGCGCGCGCGCGTGCGACGGATCGCGGATCTTCTCGGCGCGATCGTACGCGTCCCGCTTGTCCTCGGCGGGCGCCACGTCGATCACGGCGACACGCCCGCTCCCCTCGCACACGCGGGCCATCTCGCGCAGCGTCACGAGCGGATCCAGCAGGTGGTGGAAGCTGTAACGCGTCGTGACCAGGCGATAGCTCTCGTCCGGATACGGCAGCCGGCTCGCGTCCCCGAGCTCCCATGCGACGTTGGAGAGGCCGAGCGTCTCCTGTCGCCGGCGCGCCTCGTCCAGCATCGCCGGCACGATGTCGAGCCCCCGCACGCTCGCCACGCGCGGCGCCAGCGCGCAGGCGACGATCCCCGGCCCGCAGGCGACGTCGAGGACCGTATCGCTCGGCGACGGGGCGAGCGCGTCGAGCAGCAGCGCCATGGCGTCGTCCGCCGAGTGGGCCCGGACCTCGGCGAACGGCCTCGCCTGGCGGGTGAATTGTTCCAGTATCAGCGCATCATGCGTCGGATCGGCGTGTGTCATGCGGCTCGAGCATGGATGGGCTGCGCCTGGACGGCTGCCGACGAACGGACAAAGATCGTCGCCCGGAGGCCATGCCTTGCATTCCCGCGTCTTGACCCCGACGGAGACCACGCAGCGGCTCGTGCAGATCGGGCTCGACCAGGCGCCCGCGCGCGCGTTCGCTTACGAGGACGAGCTGCCGGGAGCCGCCTACGCCTGGCACACACACGAGCGGCACCAGCTGCTCTACGCGCTCGCCGGCACGGCGCGCCTCGACGTCGACGACGCCTCGTTCCTGCTTCCTCCGCAGCGCGCCGCGCTCATCCCCGCGGGCGAGCGGCACGCGACCACCTGCCGCGACGCGTCCATCGTGTCGATCTACTTCGATCCCGCCGCATTCCCCTGCCCCGTCGCGTCCGTGAGAGTCTTCGAGGTGCCCGCGCTGCTGCGCGAGATGGTCATCTACGCGCGGCGGTGGCCGGTGGCGCGCCGCCCGGACGACGCCGCGGCCAACACGTTCTTCGCGGCGATGGCGGACATCCTCGGGCCGCTCCTCGACCGGGGCGCCACGTACCGGCTCCCCCGCGGCAGGACGCGGCCCGTGCAGCGGGCGATCGAGTGCGCGCTCCGCGACGTCGCGAGCGCCGATCTCTCGCGGGCCGCGGCGTTCGCCGGGGCGACGGAGCGGACGTTGCGGCGGCGGTTCCGCGAGGAGACCGGCGTCACGTGGCGCGCCTTCGTCACGCGCGCGCGCGTGCTCCGGGCGATCGACCTGCTCACGAGCCCGAGCGCGAGCGTCACGCGGGTCGCGCTCGACGTCGGCTTTCAGAGCCTCGGCGCGTTCGCCGCCGCGTTCCGCGCGGAGACCGGCCAGTCGCCGAGCGAGTTTCGCAGGACCGCCGGGCGCTCGCCGGACGGCGAGGAGCGGAGCGCGTCGACCGAGCTCGCCTGACGGCCGCAGGCGCCCGTCGTGGCGCGTGACGCCGGCCCGCGGGCGCGCGCGCCGCTTCCGCCGCGCGCGCCGCGATCCCGGGCTACTGCGTGATCGCCCTGAGGTCGAGCATCTCCTCGACGCTCGGGACCACGATGAGGTCGCACCGGCGGTTCTTGCGCCGGCCCTCGTCGGTGTCGTTCGTCGCGACCGGGTCGGTCTCGGCGAAGCCCGCGGCGCTCCACTTCGCGACCGGGAGCGCGCCGCCGCCGCCCTTGATGTCGGCCGGGCTGACGAGGAACAGCAGCACCTCGCGCGCGCGCATCAGCGACAGGCCCCAGTTGTCGCGGAACTGGCCGCCCGCGAGCGGCTTGTTGTCGGTGTGGCCGGCGACCTGGTAGTAGCGCTGGAGCAGCGACTGATCGTTCCGGATGACCGTCGCCACCTTGAGGAGGATGTCCTTGCCCTCCTTCTTCAGCGTCTCGCGCCCGGAGTCGAAGAGGACGTCTCCCGGCAGCGAGATGACCATCCGGTTGTTCCGGATGTTCACCGCCAGCCCGAGCTTCGTGAGCTCGTCCAGCTTCTTCCGCAGCGTCTCGAACCGCGCCTTGATCTGCTCCAGCTGGCGGGCGCGGGCCTTGAACTCGGCGAGCGCCTTCTCCCGCTCCTCCAGCGTCGAGCTGAGCTGCGACACCTGGGTGCTCGTCGCCTGGAGGTTCTCGTTCAGCTTGCTGATGTCGACGCCGGCCGCCTCGAGCTGCTTCGTCAGCTCCGCGACCTTCGCCTGCTCCGCCTCGAGCGCCTTCTGGGTCTCGGCGAGGCGGCTCTCCGTCGCCTGCTGCTGGCTCTGGAGGCGACCGTACTTGTCGAGCTGGGCCTTCCACTCCTCCTCGGAGTAACCGCACCCCAGCGAGAGCGACGCGATCACGGCAGGCAGGAACGCCGCGAACGCGGTGCTGCGACCTTTCAAGACACGAGGGTGCATGAGCACGCTCCTTCATCCTGGTTGGGGAACATGGGTGAAGGTCGATGGGCTCGACCTGCGCCCGGTTCCAGGTGACATCGGCCCGTCAGGCCGTGCGGGGGCGTACCCTAGCGAGGTCGAGCGCGATTGTAAAAGGCCGCATCAATCACCTGCCCCCACCCGCCCCCCTGCCCCGTTCGACGCCCCGCGCGCGGCGCGCCGCGCGCCGCCGCCGCCGCGCTCCCGGCCCCGTCGGCGTCCGCGCGCGCTTGCCCATTGTTCCCCCCTGCGCACCTGCTAAGGGACGGCCCATGGCCTATCGCATCACGCTGATCCCCGGCGACGGCATCGGTCCCGAGGTCGTGACGGCGACGCAGGACGTGATCTCCGCCGCTGGCGTCGCCGTCGACTGGGAGGTCCATCACGCGGGCATCGAGGTCGCGAAGCTGACCGGCTCGCCGCTCCCGCTCCCCGTCATCGACGCCGTGCGGAAGAACCGGGTCGCCCTGAAGGGCCCGGTGACGACCCCGATCGGCGGCGGGTTCCGCTCGGTCAACGTGACGCTCCGGCAGACGCTCGACCTCTACGCGAACGTGCGGCCGATCCGCAGCCTGCCGGGCGTCGAGCCGCGGTTCGACGTCGACATGGTCATCGTGCGCGAGAACACCGAGGGCCTCTACGCCGGGCTCGAGCTCATGATCCTGCCCGGCGTGGCGCAGAGCATCAAGCTCACGACCGAGCGCAGCTCGACGCGCATCGCCGAGTTCGCGTTCCGGTACGCGAAGCAGCACGGCCGGAGCAAGGTGACGATCGTCCACAAGGCGAACATCATGAAGCTCTCCGACGGGCTCGCCCTCGACTGCGCGCGGCGCGTCGCCGACCGGCACCCCGAGGTCCAGCTCGGCGAGATGATCGTCGACGCGGCGGCCATGACGATGGTCCGCGACCCGAACCGGCTCGGCGTGCTCGTGACGGAGAACCTGTACGGCGACATCCTCTCGGACCTCGGCGCGGGCCTGGTCGGCGGGCTCGGCATCGTGCCCGGCGCGAACATCGGCGACGACGCGGCGGTCTTCGAGGCGGTGCACGGGTCGGCGCCGGACATCGCGGGCAAGGGCTACGCGAACCCGACGGCGCTCGTGCAGAGCGCCGTCATGATGCTGCGGCACCTCGGCGAGCACGAGGCGGGCGCTCGGATCGAGCGTGCGCTGACGGAGGTCTACCGCGCCGGCCAGGTGCGCACGCGCGACCTCGGCGGCGCGGCGAGCACAGACGACTTCACCCGGGCGCTCTGCGCGGCGATCGAAAGGCCTCGCGCGGAGGCGTAGCGGAGGGCATCCTGATCCCCCGGACGTGGGATCTGCCTGGACGTGGCTGCTCGAGCGGTGCGCCGAGGTCGTCGGCGCGACGGACGGGGCTGCCGGCTCCGCCGGCGGCGCGAGGCGCCGGCTGCAGCTCTTCCTCGCGCTCGCGCTGATCGTCGCGGCGAGCTTCTTCCTCCGCGGGATCTGGGGCGCGAGGGGCCTGCTCCCCGCGGCCGCGCTCTTCGTGCTGGCGGTGCAGGCGGCGCGCGCCGTCGTCGACGCGCGCGCGTCGGTGTGGCGCGCCGCCGCCCTGGACCTCGAGGACCCGGCGCAGCGGCCGCGCGCGTGCGCGGATCCGTGGTTCTCGCCGCCGACGGCGAGGGTCCTGCGCGCGCTGGCCGAGGTGATCGACGCCGCGCGCCGCGAGCGCTACGCGATCGCGCTGGAGCGGCTGCCGCACGTCGACCGCGCCGCGCTCCGGCCCGACGAGGTGCGCCTGCTCGACGCGGCGCGGGCGCTGCTCTCGCTCGGCCTCGGCGATCCGGCGCGCGCGGCGCAGCAGGCGATCGTCGCGCTGCCGACGGGGATCGACGCCATCGACGCGCGGCTCGGCCGCGTGGTGCTCGCCGACGCCTGGAGGAGCCCCGCGCGGCTCGACGCGATCGATCGCGCGTGGCGGAGGGAGCTCCGGAGCGGCGTGACGTCCGAGGCGCTGGAGCGCCTCCTGTCGCTGTCGCGCCTGCGCCTCGTGCCGCACGCGGTGGACGCGCTGCGGCCCGCCGAGGCGCGCGAGCTGTCGGCGGAGGCGTGGTCGATCGGCGAGGAGGAGCTCGCCGCGGCGCTCGAGTCCCGCGCGCGAGGCGGCGTCTACCGCTGAGCGCGGGCGGGGCGGCGGCGGCGCTGCGCCAGCGGCAGGGCGGCGCTGCGCCAGCGGCAGGGCGGCGCTGCGCCAGCGGCAGGGCGGCGCTGCGCCAGCGGCAGGGCGGCGCTGCGCCAGCGGCAGGGCGGCGGCGCTGCCCGCCTTCAGGGCGGCGGCTCGCGCGGCACCGCGGGCGCGACCTCGCGCTCCAGGCGGAGGCCGCCGAGCGAGATCTCGACCACCGCGGCGAGCCGCTCGGCGACGAGCCGCTCGGCGGAGGGCCCTGCGGCGCGCGTCTCGGCGATGAAGGCGAAGCAGCGCCGTCCGTAGCCGCCGAAGGCGACCGCGAAGCCCTCGAGCGGCGCCCCGGGCGGGGCGTCCGCGACGCCGATCTCCACGACGGTGTCGAAGCCCTCGGGCACGTCGATCCGGCGCTCCACGGCGGTGAGGCTGCGGTCGGGGCGCGGCAGGTCGCGCCAGAGCCGCGCGCGCGCCTCGCACGCGGCGCGGCTCGCGCGGCCGTCCTCCCGCCAGGCGCGCACGAGCAGCGACGTCGACGACGCGGCGTGGGTCGCGACGAGCCACGGGCCCTCGCCGTCCTCGACGCGGAAGCCGCGCGCGTCCGGCAGCGGGAGCCGCAGATCGAAGCGCTCCGAGCGGTACTCGCCGAGCTCGCCGTCCCCGAGCGTGGACGGCGGCGGCGGGGGCGGCGCAGCCCGCGGCGGCGGCGGGGGCGGCGCCGCGGGGGCCGCCGCGCACGCGGGCAGCAGCGCGAGCAGCGCGGCGGCGAGCCGCGCGGCGGCGGGCCACAGGGCCGGGCGCACCGCGGGCGTGGCCGATCGCCGCGCGGGGCCCGGCGCCCCGGCGAGGTGGGCGCGCATCGACGGCCTCATCGCGCGAGCAGCACGAGCAGGGCGCCGGCGCCGCCCTCGGCGTCCGGCGCCGTCGCGAACGCGGCGACGTGACGGGCGACGCGGCCGTGGCTGAGCCACGCGGCGATCTCGCCGCGGAGGACGGCGTGGCCGCGGGGCGAGTGGGTGCCCTTGCCGTGGACGATGGCGACGACGCGGTCCCCGTCGCGCTGGCGCTTGCAGACGAACGCCTCGACGGCGTCGCGCGCCGCCTCGAGCCGCAGGCCGTGCAGATCGAGGGTGCCGTCGATGGCGTAGCGGGCGCGGCGGAGCCGCCTGAGCTCGCGCGGGTCGACGTCGAGCCGCCTGCCCTCGATGCGCTCGCTGTCGTCCGTGATCTCGAACTTGATCCCGTCGATGACGAGCGAGCGCATGCGCGACCGCGCGTCCTCGTCCGGATCGGACGCGAGCGTCGGGAGCGCGGCCCGCTCGACGCGGCTCGCGGTGACCGGGATCCGGTTCACGCGGTCCTCGAGCACGCGGACGCCCGCCATGTAGATGGCGAAGGTCTCGGGGTCGACGGGCCGCGGCGCCGGCTCGACGCCCGCCTGCGCCGCGCCGGCGCCGTGGGCCGCGGGCGCCTTCACCCTGGGCTTCGCCTCGGGCGCGGGCGCGGCGGCCCTGGGCTTCGCCTCGGGCGCGGGCGCCGCGGCCCTGGCCTTCGCCTCGGGCACCGCGGCCTGTGCGCCGGCCTTCGGCTTGGGCTTGGTGAGCTGCCGGAGCGCGGAGAACGGCTGGTAGAACGCCTCACTCGCCTTGCGCGCCGCCGCCTTCGCGGGGCTGGCCGCCGATCTCGGGTCTCGCTCGCGCTTCGCGCTCTTCGCCATCCCCCAGAACATCGCTCGCGAGACCGCGGAGCGCAAACCGGACGGCCTCGATACCCGCGAGCTGCCCGTCCTCGAAGTGCCAGTCGGGGTCATCGAGGTCGGGGAAGTCGTGCGGGTTGCGGATGTCCTCGGCCGTGAGGTGGGGGACGAGGCGCCGCGCGAGGTCGACGACCTTGGCCCGCTGCGCTTCCTCCATGGCCGCGAGGAGCTCGAAGACGCGGTGGAAGAGCTCGGCGGGCGAGAGGGGCGCCCGCGGCGCGGGGGACTGCGGGGCGCCGGGGCCGGCAGCATCGGCGCCGGCGGAGTCGGGGGAGCGCATCGGGCGCAGGATACTTCACCGCCGCGGAGCCGCCGCGTCTGCCGGCACTGCGCGCCGCGCGCTGCGCACCGCGGGCGAGCTCGGCGGAGCGGGGCCTTCTGTGGCTGCGAGGCCGGGGAGCTCCGGCCGCGGTCCCGCCCGATCACGGCGCGCCGCCCTCCTCACTGCGAGCCGGCCGCGAGCCTGGCCAGCGGGACGAGCTTCGCCCGGTAGATCAGGTTCCACGCGGGCCGCTTGCCGTCGCGGTATTCCTCCATCGAGGGGAGATCACAGATCTCCAGCCGGACGACCACGCTCGCGGCGCCGGGGTACCTCGCGAGCACCTTGCCTGCCAGCGAGGCCGCGAGCGCGCGCCGCAGCGACTCGTCCTCCTCCGTCAGGAAGAGCGACACGAGGCTCCTGACCCGCAGATCCGCCTCGTGGTTCGCTCCGGACTCCAGGGCATCGGCGTTCACCCTTCCGCGCGCGTCGGTCACCTGGAATCTCGCCCAGGGCAGCGCGCCGACCGAGGGGGCAAAGAAGTTGTAGCCGCTGTCGGCCCCGGAGAGCGCGCTGTGATAGGCGATCACCCTGCCGAGCCGCCCTGCCCCCTGCGGGTCGACGTGGAGCGCCCCGAGCAGGACGCACCCGAGGTGCGCCGCCGCGGCCAGGGTCATGAGGGCGAGGCCCCGGCGTCGTGTTCTTTCGCCCATGAGTCTCCCTTCCTGCGGCCCTCTCCGAGGAGGACCGGCCGTCGCGCGCGGCGCGGGGAACGCGTGAAAGCGGAGCCCCGCCTCCCCCCCGCGCTGGTACCAGCGCAAGGTCAGCGAGGTTCGCCGAGGCGCACGATCGGCATGGGGAGGTCCCCTCGCGCCGGTGCCTCGAACTCCCGGTGCTCGCGACGCCACCCGAACGGATCGAACGGCTCGTACGGCCGGATTGGCCGGAATGGTCGGATTGGCCCGTACGGCCGGAAGGGCCGGTGTGGCCGGATGGGCTCGTACGGCCGGAAGGGCCGGTGCGGCCGGATGTTCCCGTCATACGGGAGGTCGTCAGGAGGGATCCGAGCGTCGGGGAGGGCCGGGCTCGTCGTCTCCTCGATGAGCGCGAGATCCTGGATCGGCGTTGTGCTGTCCGCTGCAGCGAGCTGCGCGGCGCCGAAGGCCATCCCGGACAGCGCCAGCGCGCCGAGCGCTTTCGCCAGCTTCATCACGGACTCCTTTCACGATGCGAGCGGCCTGACGGGCGTCGTCCCATGCACGCTGCGTCCATGGTGATGCAAGCGAGAGGCCCGTTCGCGACGCACCGCCGGCGCTGCGCGCGGCGGCGTCGATTCCCGATAACCTCGGATCGGCCCTGCGCGCGCGGCCCGCAGTGGCTCGCGTGTGCAAGCGGGGGACAGCGGCCACGCCGGCGCGAGCGCCCGATCGTGCCGGGCTTCTGGCGACAGCGCCCCACGCAGGCTCAGGGCATGATCAGGATATTCGACAGTTCATCGACGATCCTGCCAGCGTCGCCGCTCTCGAGATTGACCAGCACGGTGATAGAAGCGTCCCTGTCGATCGCGTAATAGGACGACGACATGAAGCCCCAGATGCCGCCGTCGTGCCCGTACACGACGCCGAGCGGCGATTCACGGCGGGACAGCCCGAGGCCGTATCCGTTGCCCTCGCCGAGCGGCTCGTCCACCCACGTGGTCAGCTCCGCGAGCTCTGCGGGGCCGAGCAGCGTGCCGTCGAGCAGCTTGCGGTAGAAGCGCGTGAGGTCGCCGGTGGTCGAGACCAGCGCGCCCGCCGTGCCGGCCGCGGACGGGTCGATCGCGGACGTCGTATCGACGAGCCGCCCCCGGCTCCGCCCGTAGCCGTGCACGAGGCCTGGCACGGCCGCCTCGGCGCCGTCGAGGTAGGTGTGCGCGAGCTCCGCCGGCTCGAGGACGCGCGCGCGGAGCAGCTCGCCGACGGGCTCTCCGGAGGCCGCCTCGACGAGCAGACCGGCGACGATGTAATTCGTGTTCGAGTAGGCGAAGCCCTGCCCCGGCTCGAAATACGGCGGCTTCGACGCCGCGAGCGCGACGAGCTCCGCGGGCGTCCACCGGTGCGTGGGGTCGTCGAGGGCCGCGCTCCAGAACTCGTCACAGGAGGTGAAGTCGAACAGGCCGCTCGTGTGGTTCAGGATCTGTCGCACAGAGATCTGCTCGCCGCGGGGGACGCCGTCCACGTACCTGGAGACAGCGTCGTCGAGCGACAGGCGGCCTTCCGCGCGGAGCATCAGCGCCAGCGCGGCGACGAAGCTCTTGGTGATGCTCCCGACGCGGAACAGGTCATCGGGCTGCATTGCCACGTTGGCCTCGGCGTCGGCCACCCCGGCGGCGCCGAGCCAGCGGCACCCGCCGATGCTCACGGCGGCGGCCGCGCCGGGCAGCCGCTGCGCCGCCAGGGCGGCCTCGAGCGCTCCCTGGAGCTCGGCCGAGAGCCCGTCGCAATCGACGTCCGGCGCGGCGTCCGCGTCACCGGTGTCAGCGCTCCCCGCATCAGCGCTCCCGACTCCGCCGCTCCCGACTCCGCCGCCGTGAGCATCGGTCGCCCGGTCGAGCGGCGCCGGCGAGGAGGTGCCGCACCCGATGAGCAGAGCGACGCCGAGGCAAGCGATGAAAGCGGTCCGCCGAAGAACACGGCTCATCGATCAGATCTCCAGGATGCCCACGAGGTGGATGGCTGCGCTCCGTCGCGCCGCTACCGAGAGACTGCGGGCGCGCCGCGCGAAGGGCGCGCATCAAGGCGCAAGGGATCTGACCGTGTCAACCCGCGCGCACAGCGGGAGTGCTCTCGCCTACTCCCCACGACAAAAGCGCGAATCGCCGCGTGAGCGGGCCGACAGGCCGCTCCACGGATCCGCGCGCGCTCGATGGGGGGAGACGTGCATCTCCCTCCGCGCGGAGCGCCCGCGCGCCATGTACTCTGGGGACTCCGCGTCGCGTCGGCGGCGCCCGACGCGCGCCTCGGTCAGCGCGGCGGCGGCGCCGCCGCGACGGCGAGCGCCCGCAGCAAGGTGATCACCGCGATCACATGGCTGATCCGGCCGTCCTGCATCGCTGCGGTCACCTCGTCTGCGCTCATCACCACGGGTTCGGTGCTCTCGTGCTCATCGCCCTCGGGCTCACCGACCCGCCGCGCGCCGCGCGCCAGGTAAAGGAAGCATCGATTCCCCTGGAGCGCCGGATTCGGGTGCACCCACCCGAGCGGCTCGACCGAGGCCGCCGCATATCCGGTCTCTTCCAGGAGCTCGCGCGGCGCCGCGGCGTCCGGCTCCTCCCCGGGGTCGACGATGCCCCCTGCCGTCTCGATGGTCACCGCGTCGACGCCGTGCCGGTGCTGCCGCACGAGGACGAACTCCCCTGCATCGGTGATCGCGGCCACGGAGATCCAGTCAGGGAGCTCCAGGGTGAAGGCGGTATACGAGGCGTCGGCGGCCACGACCTCGTGGCGGTGCACTGCGAGCGGACCGAAGAACCCGGCGACCGCCGAGGCGTGTCGGCGAGGGATCGTGATGCCCATCGGGTCTCGATACTACAGGGCCCCGCGCGCGGGCGCGCCGCCCGCCGCCTTCTCCGGCGCCGCGCTCGCCGCCTTCTCCGGCGCCGCGCTCGCCGCCTTCTCCGGCTCCGCGCCCGCCGCCTTCTCCGGCGCCGCGCTCGCCGCCTTCTCCGGCTCCGGCACCGCGCTCGCCGCCTTCTCCGGCACCGCGCTCGCCGCCTTCTCCGGCACCGCGCTCGCCGCCTTCTCCAGCCCGGCAATCGCCCCCTTCTCCGATACCGCGCTCGCCGCCTTCTCCAGCCCGGCGCTCGCCGCCACCGCCGTCGCGGGCCTCTCGCGGCGCTCCCGCCGGAGGACCTCCTCCGTATCGTCGCCGGACACCCCTTCCGGCGCCGCCCGCTGCTCCTCCTGCGGCGGCGGCCACGCGGTGACGTAGCGGGGCACCTCGCCGGGCCCGGACGCGTCGATCCATGAGACGCTCCCTGTCCCCGGCGCGCGCACGTCGATGTGCACGAACGAGCTGTTTGGATAGTACCCGCAGCCCGTATCGGTGAGCTTGCGGCAGGCGGCCGCGAGCTCGTCGTTGCGCACCCCCGCGATGCGCAGATCCAGCGCTCGCCCCGTCTGGTGCAGGCTGCCCTGGCTCTGCGGCCGGTACCCGCTCACGAGCGACACGAGCCGCCCCGGGTACCGCCGCGCGAGCGCGTCGATGCGCGAGAGCAGCCCCGGATCGAGCAGCCGAACGCCGGGCGCGATCTCCCCGGCCTGCTCCCCGCCCCGCTTGCCCCCGGCCGCTCCCCGCCTGTCGCCAGCCGACCGCCGCTTGCCGCCGGCCGTCTCCAGCTTCCGCGCAGGCGCGCGCTCGTCGGGCAGCGACGGCCGAGGCGTGCCCCACGGGCGCGCGATCAACGAGAGGGCGCGCCGGGCCTCCTCGCGCGGCCTCCCCGCGCAGTCGACGAGCTCGAGACGCTCGGGCTCGATCCCGCTGCGATCGATCGACAGCGTCGGACCGAGGCACGGCTTCGGAGGAGCCTCACGGCTCCCCCCCTTCTTCGCCGCCCGCCGCTTGCTCTCCACCGTGCGCGCGGCCCTCTTCTTCTCCTTCCGCTTCTCCCCGGCCCCCTTCCCCGCGCCGGCTCCCTTCCCCGCGCCGGCTCCCTTCCCCGCGCCGGCTCCCTTCCCGGCCGCGCTCTCGGCCGCGCGCGGCGCCTTCCCGCCGCTGCGGCTCTTCCGCTTCTCCGCGCCGCCCGTCCTCTCGTCCCCGCTCGCCCCTGCTGCGGAGGCCGCCCTGGCGTCGCCGCGGCGCGGCCTCGCCCGCTCCTCTGTCCCGCGCGCGTGTCCCGCGCGCTCCACGCCCGCGACGCTCGCCGGCGAGCGCTCGCGACGGGCCTGCTTGCCGGCATCTTCGCGGGCCTTTTCTCCGGCCTTCTCCGCGGTGTGCGCCCTGGGCAGCGGCTCCGCGTGCAGCGGCCCCGCCGGGACGGCCGGCACCGCGATGCTCACGAGCACCGACAGCACGGCAGCGCGAGCACGCGTGAGGCGCGCGCGCGGCTCCGCGCTGCGCATGGGCTCCCCCGCGGCCCGCGGCGCCGCGCCTGCACTGCTCACGGATCGAAGGCTCATCATGGAAAGCTCCAGTCGGGTCGGGTGCGAATGCCATCCACCCTGGGATCGGATCTCCCGGACACGACGTCGCCGCCCGTCCGCGGGATGGGGATTGGGAAAGGCAGTCGGCGGTCCGCTTCTTGAATCAACCAGGGGGACAGGGGACAGGGAACCTGGGACGAGGTCAGCGACCTCGACACAGCGTCTCCAGGACGCCCCTCGCGGAAGCTCAGAAGGGATCGAGGAGCGATCGAGGAGCTCTGAGGACCGAATGTCATGAAGTGCGGAGGGCAGCCCAATTTTCTGCGGCGCTGGCCAGAGGCTGTGGTAGGAACCAGCTACCTCGCGACTGCGGTCGGGTCGTGAGCGCGGGTCCGGGGTGCGTGGGGGCAGAGCCCCTCATCACACGGTCCGCCGCCGGGTACCTCCCGGCGCACTGCGGCGCGACCCTTTCTCCGCGATCGACACGATCGGCGGAGAGATAGGCGTCGCGTCCGTTGAAACATCGTCCGGGCCATCGCGGATCGCGGGGGGAAGCCCGGTCCAACACGCACCAGCCTCAATCACCACACAACCGATGCAAGCGGGGCGCCACACGCGGGATGCGGAAGCCGAGCCCGGTGGCGCGTCCATGATCGCTCCGAGGTCAGCAGGGGCACGACATGCGGCGAATTCGTAGAGACGCAACCAAGGTCTGGCACAATCCCGAGCTCCACACCGCCTATGGCCGTGGTCAGCCGAACCCCGCGGGGCTGCCGCGCCCGACCCAGACCGGCGAGGACCGGCGGGCGGCGAAGCAACATCGCGCCGCGCTCGAGGCGCTGTTCTCCCCGCGCAAGGAGCCGGAGGCAGAGGACAGCAAGGGCGCGCGCGTCAAATCCGGGCGCGACGCCGCGTCCAAGGCGCCGGGGCGCATCGTCCTCGCGCCGCCCCCGCAGAGCGACCCGAAGGCCGTCGAGCGCCAGCGGCTCCTGTCGAAGCTGCTCTGCGCGTCGGGCCGGCCCAACATCTCCAAGGCCGCGAACGACTTCCTCCGCGCCGGCCACACGTTCCCCGCGGAGCAGGACGTGTACCTGCAGCTCCTCGAGCACAGCGACGAGCAGCGCATCCAGGAGGCGATCGACGAGCTCTCCGGCATCCTCGTCGGCGAGCTGCCGAAGCGGCGCGCCGTGCTCGAGTCGCGGCTGCGGCGCATCGAGGAGTTCGCGGAGGAGCCCGCGACGCGCGAGGCCGCCGAGCGGCTGCGCCGCCAGGTGAGCGGCAGGCCCGAGGCCCCGAGCGCTGGCGGCGCCCCCGCCGACGCGGGCTTCCAGGCGCGGCCGTCGAGCCCGCAGGCCATCGCGCCCCACGCGGCCGACGGCATCTCCGAAGCGAGCGGCGAGGCGGAATGACGCGCGCGGAATTCGAGGCCGAGCTCCGCAAGCTGGTCCAGGCGTTCGAGACGGGCACCGGCAACGAGCGGTGCGTCGCGTGCGTGTCGTGCGAGCGCTGCGTCGACTGCACGTTCTGCCGCAACTCGAAGGCGCTCCAGCGGTGCCACTACTGCGTCGACACGCAGCGCAGCTCGGACAGCACGCACTGCCGCGGCTGCCGCGACCTCATCGCGTGCAGCCACTGCGTCGCGTCCGAGCGGTGCACGCAGTCGTCGTACCTCGTGCGCTCGGTCGACTGCACCGGCTGCACCTACTGCTTCGGCTGCGTGGGGCTCGTGCGCAAGGACTTCCACATCCTCAACCAGCCCTACGATCGCAGCACCTACTTCAAGCTCACGGCCAAGCTGATGCGCGAGCTCGGGCTCAGCACGGGCAACGGCGCGGAGCCCGCCCCCGCCCCGCGCGCCGCCCAGCGCTAGCCATGCGCGCGGTCGTGCAGCGCGCGCTCGCCGCGCGGGTCGAGGTCGACGGTCAGGTGGTCGGCGCGATCGAGCGCGGCCTCGTGGTCTTCGTCGGCGCCGCGAAGGACGACGACGACGCGGACGCCGACCAGGTCGCGAACAAGGTCGCGGGCCTGCGCGTGTTCAGCGACGACGCCGGCAAGATGTCGCGGGCGCTCGCGGACGTGCCCGGCAGCGGGGTGCTCGCGATCAGCCAGTTCACGCTCTTCGGCGACGTCCGCCGCGGCCTGCGGCCGAGCTTCGACGGCGCGATGGAGCCCGTGCGCGCCGAGGCGCTGTACGAGCGCTTCGTCGCCGCCCTGCGGGAGCGCGGCCTCGAGGTGGCCACCGGCCGCTTCCGCGCCGACATGCGCGTGTTCGTCGAGAACGACGGCCCGGTCACCATCCTGATCGATTCAAAGCGGACGTTCTGAGGCCGCCCTGACGGGCGCCGCCGGCGACCGCCCCTTCCCGCCCGGCGCCGCGCGCGCTAGCGAGGGCAGCCATGCGGATCAGCATCGTGGGCGCAGGCGCGCTCGGGCGCATCTACGGCGTGCGCCTCGCCGCCCAGGGAGACGACGTCACGTTCGTGGTCCGGCCCGAGCGCGTCTCGGACGCGCGGCCGTTCGTCATCGAGCAGGTGAACAGCGCCGATCGCCGCGACACGCTCGATCGCCCGCGCCTCGCGGCCGACATCCCGGCCGACACGGACGTCGTCCTGGTCACCGTGCGCTTCGATCAGCTCGCCCCCCGGCCCGGCGGGGTCGCGCCGCGCGCCGATGAGCGCAGGACGGTCGCGGATCTCCTCCGCGGCGGGCCGGCCGCCCCCGTGGTGGTGCTCACGCCGCTCATGCCCCCGGAGCGCGCGGCGCTCGAGGAGGCCGCCCAGCGCCGCATCACCCCCGCGATGCCGAGCGTCTCGGGCTACCTCGACGAGCGCGGCGTGGTCCGCACCTGGATCGTCGGGTTCACGTCGACGCTCATCGACGCGGACGGCGGCGCCCCCGCGGAGCGACCGTTGCTCGACGAGCTCGCGCGCCGCCTCACGATCGCCGGCGTCCCGGCGCGGCTCGAGCGCGACGTGGGCGCGCAGAACCTCGCCACCACGATCGCGTTCTTCCCGCTGATCGCCGCCATCGACGCGGGCGGCGGCACCAGCGCGCTCGTCGCGGACGAGGGCGTGCTCGGCACCGCGCTCGAGGCCACGAAGGAGTGCGCGGCGCTCGCGGGCCGCCTGGGCGACGTGGCCCCGTGGACGAAGCTCCTGACCCGGGCGATCGGCCCGCTCACGCTGAAGCCCGGGGTCGCGCTCGCGCGCCTCCTGGCGCCCGAGGCGCTGCGCTTCCTCGACGTCCACTTCGGCCCCAAGCTCCGCGCGCAGCACCTCGCGATGGGCGCGACCATCG
Organism: Sorangium sp. So ce406; assembly: GCF_051474675.1. Taxonomy (NCBI): domain Bacteria; kingdom Pseudomonadati; phylum Myxococcota; order Polyangiales; family Polyangiaceae; genus Sorangium; species Sorangium sp. So ce406. Next base: position 9,135,853 of record NZ_CP150340.1, read on the forward strand.
TCGCGCTCGGCCGCGAGCACGGCGTGAGCCTGCCGGCGCTCGAGCGGCTGCTGACCGTGATCGAGCGCCGCGCGCTGACGCTGCCGCGCTGACCGGCGCGTCGGCGCGTCGGCGCGCAGCAGCGTCGGCGCGCGGCAGCGTCAGCGCGCGGCCGCGAGCTGCGCCGCGAGCGCGATCGCCTCGCGCATGCCGCGCGGGTCGGCGCGCCCCGTGCCCGCGAGGTCGTAGGCGGTGCCGTGGTCGACGCTGGTGCGCACGATGGGCAGGCCCAGCGTGACGTTCACGGCCTCGCCGAAGCCGAGGAGCTTGCTCGGGATCGTGGCCTGGTCGTGGTACATCGCGACCACCCCGTCGAGCGCGCCCCGCGCCGCGAGCCGGAAGGCCGTCTCCGCCCCGACCGGCCCCGTGAGCTCCGCCGCCGGCCCCGACCGCGCGAGCCGCCGCGCCGCGAGCCGGATGCCCGGCGCGATCCGCACCTGCTCCTCGTCGCCGAGCAGCCCGCCCTCACCGGCGTGCGGGTTCAGCGCGGCGACCGCGACGCGCGGCTTCTCGCGGCCGAGATCCGACAGGAGCCGCGCGAGCCACACCGCGGCGCGCGCCACCTCGCGCGGGCTCACCGCCTCGGGCACCTCGCGCAGCGGCACGTGGGTCGTCACGAGCGCGGTCACGAGCTTGCCCGAGGCGAACGCCATCGTGACCTCGCGCGCGCGGAGCCGCCGCCCCAGGTGCTCGGTGTGCCCGAGGAAGTCCGCAGACCCCGGCGCGCCGCTCGTGGCGATCGCGTGCTTCGACGCGGGCCCCGTGACCAGCGCCGCGGCGACGCCGTCGCGCACCAGGTCCGTCGCCGTGTCGATCCACGCGAGCTGCGCCGCGCCGTCCTCGGCCTCGGGTCGGCCGAACGCGCTCGGCCGCGAGAGCCGCGCGCTGCCCGACCAGACGCCGATCTCGCCGGGCGCGAGCTGCGCGATGGCGGCGCTGCCGTCGACCACGACGAGCCGGCGGACGGCCACCCGGACGAGCCGCGCGGCGCGCCGGAGGACCGCCTCGTCGCCGACGAGCACGCAGCGCACGCCCTCGACGGACGCTGCGCCGGCCACGGCCACCTCCGGGCCGACCCCGCTGGGGCACCCGACGCTGATCGCGACGATCGGCGTCGCCACGGCGCTGCGCGAGCGAGCTCCGCCGCGCGGCGCACCGGCGCCGGCACGCGGAGCGCGGCGGTCAGGCGACGTCATCGGGTGATACGCCGCTCGCGCCCGGTCGTCGCAGCGCCGGTCGCCGACGTCCCCGAGCGCCGCTCCGCCCGCGCGGTCTCCTCGCGCTCGTCGTCGCCGTCCTCGTCGTCGTCGCTGTCCTCGTCGCCCTCGTCGTCGCCGTCCTCGTCCTCGTCCTCGTCGCCCTCGTCACGCTCGTCGCGAGACTCCCCGCGCTCGTCGCCGTGGGCCTCCGCGCCGGCTCCGCCCCGCTGCGTCGCCCTGGCCGCGTCGCCGCCCTCGGGACCGCCGGAGCCCGGCAGCGGCGACTCGAGCCGGTACCCGGCCCCACGCAGCGTCACGAGCGGCAGCGCCGCGCCGAGCTTCGCCCGGAGGCGCCGCACGTGGATGTCGACGGTCCGCGCGCCGCCCTCGTACTGGCTCCCCCAGACGCGCCGGAGCAGCTCTGTCCGCGACACAACCTTCCCGCGCCGCTCGCACACGTACGAGAGCAGCGCGAACTCCTTCGCGGTGAGCGGCACGTGCATGCCGCCCACCGACACGTCGTGGGCCGCGCGATCGATGACGATCGCGCCCACCTTCACTCGCTCCTCGGTCGCGAACTCGCTGCGGCGCCACTCGACCAGGCGCACGCGAGCGTAGAGCTCGGCGGGCACGTACGGCACGAGCAGGAAGTCGTCGAAGCCGCTCGACGGCTCGATCCGCGCGATCTGCGCCACGCTCACCGCGACGAGCGCGCCGACCTCCTCGAGGCGCGGCTCGCGGCGCAGCGCGCGCAGCGCCGCCGCGGCCAGATCCGGCCGGTCGAGCGCCTCGACGACGATCGCCCGCGCCTTGCTCTCGTCGTCGACGAAGAGCCGCGGCGGGTCGTCCCAGAGGTCGAGGGTCCGCACATCAGCGCCCAGCGAGCGCAGGACCGACGCCGCGCCCTCATCGCGCTCCAGGTCAGGTCCGTGTCCGACGATGGCAATGAAGCTTCGACGCGCCATGTCCGCCCCGTATACGGGTGTGGCGTCGGGCCCGCAAGACGCACCGCGCAAGACCCACCAACACCGCTGCGGGGCTCACGTTTCGTCCTGGTTTCGTGCTTTGAAATCAGCCGATCCGCGTTCCGCCGACCGTGATGAGATCGATCTTGATTGTGGGGCAGCCCACGCCGACCGGAACGCTCTGTCCGTCCTTGCCGCACGTCCAGATGCCGTCGGAGGTCGCGACGTCGTGGCCGAGCATCGTGACGCGCCGGAGCACCTCGGGGCCGTTTCCGATGAGGTTCACGCCCTTGAGCGGCGCGGTCAGCTTGCCGTCCTCGATGAGGTAGCTCTCGGTCAGCGAGAAGACGAAGTCGCCGTTCGAGATGTCGACCTGCCCGCCGCCGAACTTCTTCGCGAAGACGCCGCGCTTCACGGACCTCACGATCTCCTCGGGATCGTGCGGGCCGGCGAGCAGGATGGTGTTCGTCATCCGGGGCATCGGCGCGGCGGCGAAGCTCTCGCGCCGCCCGTTGCCGGTCGGCGTGAGGCCGTAGTGCTTGGCCGAGAGCCGGTCGTGCATGTACCCGACGAGCTTGCCGTTCTCGATCAGCGTGCTGCGCTCGGGCTCGTGGCCCTCATCGTCCACGTTGATCGTGCCGCGCGACTGGAGGAGGGTGGCGTCGTCGACCACCGTGCAGAGCGGGCTCGCGACCTCCTTGCCGATCTGTCCCGAGTAGTTGCTGGTCCCCTTGCGGTTGAAGTCGGCCTCGAGCCCGTGCCCCACCGCCTCGTGGAGCAGGATGCCGCTGTCGCCCGGGGCGAGCACGACGTTCATCTCGCCGGCGGGCGCGTCGCGCGCGTCGAGCATCGCGACCGCCTGGCGCGCCGCCTCCTCGGCGTGCCACTCCGGCGACTTGCCCTCGAAGTAGGCCGTCGTCATGCGCCCGCCGCCGCCGCTCGATCCTTCCTGGCGCTTGCCGCTGCGCTCGGCGAGCGCCCGCACGCCGAAGCGGAGGAGCGGCTGGACGTCGTGCGCCATCCGCCCGTCGCTGGTGGCCACGAGCACCTCGCGCACCTCCTCGGCGAAGCTGGCCTCCACCTTGACGATGCTGGGATCGAAGGCGAGCGCCGCGGCGCTGGCGCGCTCGAGCAGCGCTCGCTTGTCGAGGCCGGGGACGTCGAGCGAGACGAAGGGCAGCTCGTAGCGGCCCGGCAGCTCGCGGCGGCGGAGCTCGATCTTCTGGTTGCCGCCGGAGCCCGTCGCGATCTGCGCCGCCGTCTCGGCCGCGCGCTTCATCGCGTCCCAGGTGAGGTCCTCCGTGTACGCGTACCCGGTCGCGTCGCCCCGCTGGACGCGGACGCCGACCCCCATCGACACGCCGCGCGACGCCGCCTTGAGGATGCCCTCGTCGAACGTGAACCCGCCCCCCGCCCGGTACTCGAAGAAGAGGTCGGCGTAATCGCCCCCCTTGGACAGGGCGACCGAGAGGAGCCGCTCGCAGAGCGCTGCGTCGACGGCATTTTCCTCTCCTGGAGCGAACGGGGCGCGGTAGGCCTGGCTGCGCGACATGGTGGCCAACTCTAGGTCCATTCGCCGGGGCGGTCGAGAAGCGGTCACCACTTCGAGAACTCCCCGGAGCCCTCGCGCCCGGCCCGGCGCGGCGCGCTCGCGCGCAACCGTTGCGCACGGCCGCGACCGCGCGGCGCCTCATCGCCGGGCCTCCGGCCGGGAATGCTGAACACCTCGTACCACCTGTTCGAGCGATCGCAGCCGCGCCCAGGAACCCGCTTCGGGGCGCGCGGCGCGGGCGACGCCGCCGACAGCAGAGCTCGCGGCGTCAATCCATGCCATCCGGCACGCGCCGCCGCCGGCGCCGTCAGATCAGCGCGCCCGGCGCGTCAGGCGCGCGCCCCGTCGCGGGCGCGGAGGCCATCCACGGCGGCGCCAGGTGCCGACATGTGTGCAGAAATGTGCAAGAAGGTCGCTCGACTGCTATGCTTTGAGCCGTCTTCGCGTGGATGGCGGCGCTGGCCGTCTTCTCCGTGATCTTCGCACTTCCCCGGCTGATCGGCGCGCTTTTGCATCGTGGGGCGCGCTCTTCCACACGCCTCGACCGGACCTGCCTGGCGTCCGACCGGGGCGGGGGCTCGACGCCATTGCGCCATGCGGTCGCCGCGCTCCCCACAAGGACCCGCGGGAGCGCATGCTGCAAACAAGCACCTTGGCGGTAGCTTCCGGAACTTCCGATGCCGCGCGCTTGTACGTGGTAGCGGGATTGGCTAGGTGTTTTTAGGTGAGGTGAGGGATGCCCGCGGGGCGCCCGAGCAACGCCTCGCTGCCCTCAGTAGGAGACTCCCATCGCCGTGGCGGTCGATCGCGACAAGGTACTCCAGACCGCGCAGAAGTTTGTCGAGCGGAAGCGCTTCGACAAGGCCATCGCCGAGTACCAGAAGCTGGTCGCTGAGGACCCGAAGGACGTCCGGACGCTGCTCAAGATCGGCGACCTCTACCTGCGGACGGAGGAGTACGTCGAGGCGATCACCACGTACGAGCGCGTCGGCCAGTTCTACTCCCTTCAGGGCTTCGCGCTGAAGGCGATCGCCGTTTACAAGCAGATCCGCGAGATCATCCACAAGCACGTCCCGCAGCACGAGGACCGCTTCGGCCACATCGTCCCGCGCCTCGCGGAGATCTACACGCAGCTCGGGCTCACGAGCGACGCGCTCGCGGCCTATGACGAGGTCGCGACGCGCCTGCTCCGCGCGGGGCGGGACCGCGACGCGATCGACATCTTCAAGCGGGTCGTCGACCTCGATCCCAACAACCCGCTTGCGTATCTCCGCCTCGCCGAGGCGCTGATCCGGGTCCGCGACTACGACGCCGCGATCCAGCGCTTCGGGACGGCGGCCGAGCTCCTGCTCAAGCTCGGTCGGCGCGACGACGCGCTGAAGGTCGTCGAGCGCCTGCTGCAGCACCGCCCGGACGCCCGCTTCGCCCGCATGGCCGCCGAGATCTACCTCGACCGCGGCGATCCGAGCGACGGGATGTCGGCCCTCACCAAGCTGCAGATCGCGTTCAAGGAGAACCCGCGGGATCTGGAGACGCTCGCGCTCCTCGCCCGCGCCTTCGACCTGCTCGGGCAGCCGGCCAAGGCGATCGAGGTGCAGAAGGAGTCGGCGCGCATCGCCAAGGAGGCGGGGCGGATCGACCAGTTCAACGCCCTCGTCTCCGCCCTGGTCGCACGCGCCCCGAACGACGAGGGCGTCCGCCAGCTCGCCTCCCAGCCCGGACCGGCGCGGAGCACGCGCGCGTCGATCGACGTCGAGCTCGAGGAGGACGAGGGCGACGAGCCGGAGGAGCTCGAGGTCGAGGACGCCGAGCCCTCGTCCGCGGCGCCGATCCCGCTGCGCGCGTCGCAGCCCTCGACGTCCCCGGTGGCGAGCCCGCGGCAGCTCGTCGCGCACGCCGAGAGCTTCCGGCGCGACCGCCAGTACGACAAGGCGGTCGCCCTGCTCAGGGGCGGCGTCACGCGGCTCCCAGCCGCGCGGGAGCTGCGCGAGAAGCTCTGCGACATCCTGATCGAGGCGGGCGACCAGGACGGAGCGGTCGAGGAGATGCTCGCGTTCGCGCAGCAGCTCTGCGGCGAAGACGCCGTCGACGAGGCCGCGAGGCTCCTCGACGAGGTGCTGCTCCTCGATCCGGGGAACGCCCAGGCCACGGAGCTGCTCAACCTGCTCGGCTACGCCGTGCCGCAGGAGGAGGAGCTCGCCGACGAGGAGCACACCGGCCCGGAGGTCTCGCCGACGTCCGGCGAGAACGACGCGTACGCGTCCGAGGTGCCGAGCCAGGACCTCTACGACCCCGACGCGCCGCTGCCCGCGTACACCCTCGACGAAGACGGCGTCGTCGAGGCGCTCCCCCGTCGCCCGCAGCTCGTCACGCACCTCGACGACCCGTTCGCGAACGAGCCGCCGCTGCCGAGCTTCCCGATCGACGACGTCGAGGAGGTCGAAGAGGTCGAGGACGTCGAGGAGGTCGAGGACGACGACGACGAGGAGACGGCGTCGGTCCACCCGAGCCGCTCGCCAGCGCACCCCCTCGCCGTGGCGGCTTCTCAGGCGCCGCCGGCGCCGTCGCCGTCGTCGATGCCCCCGCCGCCCGTGCTCGCCGCGCCGCCGGTCCTGTACAGCCCGTCGTCGGTCCGGCCGGCGTCGGTCCGGCCGGCGTCGGCTCGGCCGGCGTCCGTCCGGCCGGCGTCCGCCCGCTCCGTGCCGCCGGGGTCGCTGCGGCGCGCGGACGCGCTCGACGAGGACGCGCTCGAGGAGGTCGAGTTCTTCGCGCAGCACGGGATGTTCGAGGAGGCGCGGAACATCCTCGAGGAGCAGCTCGCGCGGCTGCCGAACCACCCGCTCCTGATGGAGCGGCTGCGCGACGTCACCGAGCTGGCGTCGCAGGCGCGCGTGGCGACGGACAACCAGAGCGGCACGCGGGTCGTCCCGCGCGGCAGCGAGCGTCCGGACGAGGATCGCGCGTTCGACATCGCCGAGTCGCTGAAGATGATCGACGAGCTCGAGGTGGCGCCGGGCTCGGTGACGGGCGTCCAGGACGATCCTCGACAGGTCAGCGTCGAGAGCGTGTTCGAGCAGTTCAAGGCGGGGGTGGCGGCGCAGGTCTCGGAGTCCGACGCGTCGACGCACTACGATCTCGGCGTGGCCTACAAGGAGATGGGCCTCTACGCGGACGCCATCGCCGAGTTCGAGCTCGCCGCCCGCGACCCCGGGCGGGAGTGCGTCTGCCAGTCGATGATCGGCGTGACCCACCTCCAGATGGGCGACATCGAGGCGGGCATCGACGCGCTCATCCGCGGGCTACACGCCTCGCACAAGACGGTCGAGCAGGAGCTCGCGCTGACGTACGAGATCGCGAACGCGTACGAGATGCTCGGTGTTCCCGAGCAGGCGCTCTACTACTTCCAGCGCGTCGCCCGGATGAGCCCGAGCTATAGCGACCCGCGCGGCAGCGTCGCGGAGCGGCTGCGCCGCATCGACGTCCCGAAGCCCGCCGCGCGCGCCGTCGGCGCCGAGATGATCGCGGACGAGTTCGACTCCGCCTTCGACGATCTCCTCCCGAGCGGCAAGCTGCCCTGAGCGCAGCCGGGGGCGCTCGCGGGCGCCGGCGCGCTCGACCTCCGTAGGGCGAGGCTCAACCTCGGTCGGGCGAGGCTCAACCTCGGTCGGGCGAAGCTCAACCTCGGTCGGGCGAAGCTCAACCTCGGTCGGGCGAGGCTCAACCTCGGTGCGCCCGTGGAATGCCAGAAATTGGGCCACGACGGGCGCTCTCGGATACCGGGGGTGCATGAACCGACCGCTCCTCTTCGCCGCCCTCACGTCGATCCTGACCGCTGGCTGCGGTGCCGGGATCGAAACGAACGCTCGAGTCGGCCGCCCCCGCGACGCCGCCGCCAAGGTGGCGGCCGAAGCGCGGCGCGATGTCGCGCAGCGCGCGAAGGGCGCGACCGACGAGGGGGACCCGAGCGCCGAAGAGGCGGCCGCCGCGCGCAAGCCCGGTGATTACGTGGCCTACCGGTTCTCGGGCAGCTTCAGGAAGACGCCGCTGCTCCTCACGCAGCGGGTGGTCGCGCGCGAGGGGGACGTCCTCGTCGTCGACGTGACCCTCGAGGGCGACAAGGAGACCGAGGCGCTGCGGGTCCGCATGAGCGACGCGCCCAGCCGGCGCGGCGAGATCCTCAGCGCCGCGTGGGTCGACGATGGCGCCGAGCGCCCGGCGACCCTCGCGGCCTACGACGCGATGATGGCCAAGACCGCGCTCGCCGCCGACGAGAACGAGGAGGTGCTCGGCACCGAGGCGGTGCACGTCGAGGTCGGCGGCGCCCCCATCGCCTGCCAGAAGACCAGCTTCCGCGTGCGCATCGGCAGGACGAAGGCGACGATGCGCACGCTCCAGAGCGACGACTTCGCCTGGGGCGACGTGGGCGGCGAGATCACCGCCGAGGACGGCCGCGTGCTCTACCGGGCCGAGCTGATCGACAGGGGCCACACGGACGCGCCCCACGCGGCCGCGGCGGCCGCCGGCGCGGCGCTCCACCCCGAGCCGCGGCCGGCGACGGTGGCGCAGTCCGCCTACGAAGAGGACGAGGACTGAGCCGACGCGGGCGCGTCGCCCTGGTTCCCCTTGCGCGCGAGGATCTCACCCGAGCGCGCGGCCGCCGCCTTGACCAGGTGGCCCATCTTCGGGTGCTCGGGCTCGAAATCCGGCTCGATCCCCTCCGCGCGGAGCGCCTCCGTGCAGACCGGCCCGATCGACGCCACCACGCCCCGCCCGAGCCCGGCGCGCAGCCGCTCGACGAGCCCCTCCTCGGCCGCGACGAGGAGCGCGTGCTCGACCTGCGCGCGGCTCGTGAACAGCGTGATCGCCGCGCCGCCGTCCGCCAGCAAGCGCAGCCCCTGCCGGAGGGCCGCGGTGTCCTCCGGGAGCGCCCACCGATACACAGGCACCGGCGTGACCCGGGCGCCGGCCGCCTCGAGCCCGGCGTAGAGCTCGTGGCTCGGCGCCCCGTGCTCCTGCACGGCGATGCGCTTGCCGCTCAGGTCGCCGAGCCCGCGGACGACCTCGAGGATCTCTCGCCAGGTGTTCGGCTCGGGCACGGTGACGAACCCGGTCACGCCCAGCTCGCGCAGCGCCGCGGCCGGCTTGGGTCCGCGCACCACGAGCTGCACGGAAGACAGCGCCGCAGCCATGAGGGAGGCGCCCCGAGCCCCCGCGTTACCGTCCTGGTCGGACGTCACCCCCTCGCCCTGAGCGGGCTCGAGCGCGGGCGCCGCCTCGGCCACGAGCGCCCTGGTCCCGACGCCGGTCAACAGGATCACGAGGTCGAACTCGGCGCCCGTGAGGCGCCGCGCGAAGTCGAGCGCGCGCTCGTTGCGCTCGATCGTGACCTCGCGGAGGGCCGGCGCGGTGACGGGCACCCCACCATACCGCTGGATGAGCGAGGCCATCTCGGCAGCGCGGCGGCTCTCGAACGTGATGACGCGGCGCCCTGCGAAGTCGGGCGACGCGGGAGGGGAAGGACGGTCGTTCAGGGGGTGCGTGGGCGTGCTCACCCGCGCAGCATAGCCCGGGTCCGGCTCTCGCGGGTTTCGGGCGGTTGACCAGTTTGCTAAGCTCCTCGTGTGAGCCATCCGATGAGCAACGAGGCTGGCGGGGTGCAGGGGGGCGGGCTCTCGCATGCGACCTCGGAGAACGACGCCGGCCCCGATCCGGTCATCGGCGCGGGGATCGCGCTGCTCGGCATCTTCTTGATGGGGGTGGGCGGCGCGGCGGGCGCGCACTACCTCTTCAACTTCGGCGTGCTCGTGGCGGTGCTCGGGGCCGTCCTGTTCGTCCTCTTCGTGGCGCTCACGGCGCTGAAGCAGCGCCGCGCGCTCGGCGCCGCGAGCCGCGCCCCGAGCGCCGAGAGCGCCGCCGAGCAGCGAGACGCGCACGACTGATCGGCGGATCGGCGCAGCGGCTCCGCGACGGATCGACGGGGCGGCGCGGCGGCTCCGCGCCAGCTCGCCTCACCCCCGGGTCTCGCCCTCGCGCTCGTGTTGCTCGTCCGGCGTCGCCGGGGAGCCGTCCTGAACCACGGCCTGGCCGGAGAGGTCCGGCTCGATCTCGGCGAGGGGGACGCCGAGCTCCTCCGCGATGCTCGTGATCTCCGCGCGCTCGGCCGGCGTGGGCGCGCCGTCCGCGGCGGCGAGCCGGATCAAGAGGCGCACGACCTCGACCCGCTCGCTCGCGTTGCAGAGCGCCTTGAGCTCGCGGTAGCAGCGATCGACCTCGCCCTCCTGGAGGGCGGGCAGCTTGCCCTGGAGCGCGTTGAACACCGCGTCGACGCCGCTCGGGGCGAGCCCGTCGATGTGCGTGAGCAGCTCGCGGAGCAGCTCGTCCTCCTTGGAGGAGAAGCGGCCGTCGACGCAGGCGACCTTGCCGAGCAGGACGATGACGGTCGCGATGTAGCGGAGGACCACCGCCTCGTCGTCCGGGAGCGCCGCGCGGAGCTCCTTCAGGAGGGCGTCGAGGTTCGGGAACGAGCCCCCCTGCTTCAGGCCCAGCCAGGCGAGGAGTCCCACGCGCTGAAGCTACCAGATCCTCGTCGGGCAGGGCAGCCCGACGGAGCACCGCCTCGCCGGGCTGCTCTGCCCGGCGAAGCGCCGCTCGTTACGCCCGTCATTCATGGCCGCGGCTTAGTCCTCGCCCCCGCGCTCCGCAATCCAGTCGTCCACCGGGTTGTCGGACTTCGGGGTCTTCAAGATCGAGCCGTCGGGCCCGTCCTTGCGCACCACGAGCGTGCGCCGCGTGGTCGTGTCCGGCGTCTCGCGCGCGACGACGGTGATCACGTTGACCCCCGGCCGGAGCGGCGCCTCGAACGAGAACTCGGCCTTCTTCGGGTCCGCGCCGTCGCGGTTCGACTTGTAGTAGAGCTTGCGCGACCCGACGAAGATGAAGGTGTCGAGCAGCCGCTCGCTGTCCGACGCCGTCCCCGTGATCTTCACGGTGCCGGCCGTCGTCGCGAGCGCCGCCGCGGCGATGTCGAGCGTCGGCGGCGCGTGCGAGTAGACGTCCTCGAACGCGACCACCGCGGGCGCCGCCCCGCCGCCCTGGGTCACCTCGCGCGCCGCGACGAACGCGAAGCGGTTGGCGCCGAGATCGGCCTTGAGGAACCCGCCGGGCGCCTCGCCGAGCACCTTGACCACGGCGCCCGCAGAGAGCCTGCCGAAGCCGCGCGCGCTCGCCTCGGGCGACGGGAGCAGCGTCGCCCCCTGCGCCCCGGCCTTCACGGTGGAGCCGCCGCCCTGGATCTGGACGCGCGGCACGATCGGGATCTTCACCTTCTCGCTGGCGAACTCGCGGAGATCGCGATCGCCGACCGAGAGCGTGAGCGTCGCCTCGGGCTCCGAGAGCGCCGGCTCCACGTCGAACGTGAAGACCACCTTGCGCACGTCGCCCGGCTTGATGTTCGAGACGTCGAAGCGCCCGGCGTGCAGCATGAGCCCCTCGCCCGAGAGGTTCGCGATGTTCGCCTGCGTCTCGTACGACGGGCCCTTGCCGACGTTCTTGACGGTCAGGTACATGCTGACCCGCTCGCCCTTCTGGATGAGCCCGTCGCCGTTGCCCTCGCGGTCGTCGACGATCTGGTAGGCGTACTGGAAGAGCGGCCGATCGAGCGCGCGCACCGTGGGCCGGATCTCGACCGGGGCCGGCTCCGGCGCGCCGGCGACCTCGAACTTCACCTTGACGCCGTCGCTCCGCGAGAGGGCGTCCATCGGGATCTTGCAGACGCGCTTCTCGTTGGCCCTCCTCGGCTTCGTCGAGCCGACCTTCCGCCCCTCGACCTCGCACCAGCCGAGCGGCGCCTTCGCCGTCTTCGTCTGGCCAGGGCCGATCTTGCCGAAGATGAGCTCCTTGCTGTCGAAGTAGAGGTTGTCGCTCTCCGTCGTCCCGCGGAGCCGGTAGACCGGCTGCTTGCCGTTGTTCTTGACCGTGACCCGGAGCTCCATCGGCTGGCCGGCGGTCACCTCGGCGTTCGGGCGATCGGTCTCGACCTTCACGTCGAGCTCGGACTTGGCCGCCGCCGTCGCGCCCTCGGGCGCGTCGGCCCAGTCGACGCCGAGCTTCGCCAGCTCGGCCGCGACCTTGCCCAGCTCCTCCTTGCCGACCTGCTCGATGTGGTCGTGCACCGCCCGGAGCTGCTGGAGCCTCGGGGTGCTCGGCGGCATCCGCGCGGCGAGCTCGCGCGCGAAGCGGATCGGGAAGTCGAGGGCGAAGTCCTCGTCGATGTCGCCGCCGCGATCGCGCATCTCCTCGCGATCGGCGCTCGTGAGCTGGTAGCGGACCACCTCGGTCGGCTTGCCCGCCGCCGCGGCGCGCGCGTTCGAGAGGTGCGCCGAGAGATCGCGCTCCCGGAGGCCGTCCTTCTGCACGGTGAGATCCATCTCGAGCTCGTCGACCGTCATCGGGTCGAGCTCGATGTCCGGCGTCACGCCGACGCCCTGGATCGAGATGTCGCCCGGCGTCAGGTACTGCGCGATCGTCAGCTTGAGCGCCGCCTTCTCCGCCGTGACGTCGGGGAAGACGAGCTGCACGCTGCCCTTGCCGAACGTCTGCGAGCCCACGATGACGGCGCGGTCGTTGTTCTTCAGCGCGCCCGCCACGATCTCGCTCGCGCTCGCGCTGTTGCCGCTCACGAGCACCACGATCGGGTACGGCGGCTCCGTGCCGGGGCCCTTGGCGCGCTTCTCCTCGCGCCCCTCGGAGGCGCCGACCGTCGAGACGATGACGCCGTCGGCGAGGAACTTGTCGGCGATGCGCGCGGCCTGATCGAGCAGGCCGCCCGGGTTGCCCCGCAGATCGAGCACGAGCCCCTTCAGCTGCCCCTTGCTGCGCAGGCCGTCGAGCGCCGCGTCGAGCTCCGCGGTCGAGGTCGCCTGGAACGTCTTCAGCCGCACGTAGCCGACGCCGCCGTCCAGGGCGCGCGACTCGACGGAGCGGACCTTGATCACCTCGCGGGTCAGCTCGAACGCCTTCGGGGTCTGCCACCCGCCCTCGCCCTCGCGGGTCACCCAGACGGTGACCGGGGTGCCGGGATCGCCGCGGAGCCTCCGCACGGCGTCGTCGAGCGGCATGTTGAGCGTCGACTCGTTGTTGATCTTCACGATCCGATCGAGCCGCTTGAGGCCCGCCCTGCCCGCGGGCGTGTCGGGCATCGGGTTCAGCACCGTGAGCATCTGGTCGCGGATCGAGATCACGACGCCGAGCCCGCCGAACGCGCCCGACGTGGAGAGGTTCATCTCCTTGTACGCCTCGGGGCTCAGGAACGACGAGTGCGGATCGAGCGTGTGCAGGATGCCGTTGCACGCGGCGTACTCGACCTCGCGGAGGTCGACCTCGGTGCCCTTGAGGTTCTTCTGGAGAAAGCTGAAGACCTCACGCAGCCGCGCCGAGACGTCCCAGGGGCCCTGGATGTTGTCGATCCGGAACTTCTTCTCGCTGGTCTCGACGCGGACGGTGACCTCGTTGGGATCCTCGTTGAGGACGATCACCTGCGCGACGTCGCGCTGCACCGCGTTCAGCGCGGACAGCAGCATCTCCTTCGGCTTGACGCGATCCGGCTCGACGTACTTGTCGCGGATCATCTTGAGCGTCTCGTTCACGGCCTCGAGGCGGGTGAGGTCGTACGGCGCCTTGGCCACCTGACCGGTGACCGCGAGCGCCGGCTCGAACCCTCGCCAGAGCCCCCCGGGACCGAACTGAAGAACGAAGTACGCTGCCAGCGGGAACGCAGCGGAGACCACGAGCGCCTTCACGATGCGCTCCAGGAGTCGGTGAGGCATACGGCGCTCGAGTATAGACGCGCGCCAGCGAGCGTCGACCAGCGTCGCGCGGCGCCGGCGCGCGTTTCTACGCGCCGCGCCGCGCCGCGAGGCGGGGACTACACGGGCTTGTGTGTGTCCTCTTCCTTCGCGTCCGTCTTGGCGGGGAGCTGCTTCGCGGGGTCCTCGTCGTCGTCGTCCTTGAGGCCCTTCTTGAAATTCCGGATGCCCTCGCCGATGCCCTTGCCGACATCTGCGATCCTCCCCGCGCCGAAGAGGAGCAGGGCGAGCCCGATCAGAAGGGCGATTTCCAGCGGTCCAATGCGGCCCATAGCGGTGATCCCTCGAAGGCTGCCGTGCTCCCCGCGACACGCGGCGGCGGGCTGCGGCCCGGTTCCGGTGGACCCATACCACCCATCCTCCGCACGGGCAATGCAGCGGTTCGGAGCCTTGAAACCCGTGCTAGGCTCGCGCGACCGGCTTCGCTGGAGGAGGGAGAAGGCTCGCTCCGCCAGCGGTTCAGAAATCGAGAACGGCTCGACGGCCCAGGTGGGTCGCCGACCGGCCGGACCGGACGCCAGGCCGCGGGAGCGCGCCGGCGGCGGTCCGGGGCTCCAGCCCTCGCAGGCTTCGCGATCATCGACACGGGGAAAACACGATGCCGATCAACCGCATGAATCGAAAGGCAGCGCATTGTCTGGCAGGGGCGTCGGTGGTGGCGGCGGTGCTCGCCGGCGCTCCCGAGCGCGCGCGCGCCCAGGAAGCGGACGCGAGCGACAGGGTGAGCGTCACCGGCAAGGGGATCGTCGGCGGCGCGCTGCTCGGCGGTGAGGTCGTGATGCTGACGATGGGCGCGATCGGGGTCGAGCGCGCCTGGCCCTACCTCGTCTTCGGCGGGCTCGGCGCGGCGGGCGGCGGCGTCGCCGGCTACTTCATCGAGGCCTCGGAGCCCCCCGCAGAGGTGCCGCTCTACATGCTCGCCGGCGGCATGGCGCTGGTCATCCCGACCCTCATCGTCACCCTGAACGCCACCGCGTACAAGCCGCCGGAGACGGACCAGAGCGAGCCCATTCGCAACGAGCCGGCCGCGGAGCCGCCCCAGCCGGGCGTCAACGTTCAGCTCACGACGGACGCAGCGCCGTTCCTCCGGAGAGCCCGGTGGGAGCAGCCCCGGCTCGGCCTCGTCGACATCACGCCGGGCCGGGTCGCGCTCGGCATGCCGGCGCTCTCGCTCAAGCCGCTCTACTCGCAGGACGAAATGTTCAAGTTCGGCGTGGCGCAGGGGCACGAGGTCCGCTTCCCCGTCCTCCGGGCGACGTTCTGACCGGCCCGGCGGCGCCCCGCGCAGCGGGCCCCGCTCGCCGGTCTCTGTGCCGATCGCAACGCTCGGCGTTAGGCTTTCGCCGTGGCCGATCTCGACGATCCCCCGCTCCCCTGGTCCACGAGGCTCTGGTTCGCCTTCGCGTGCTTCTTCCGCGTGCTGTTCGACGCGCAGTTCGCCGCGCGGGCCTGGCGAGCGCGCGCGGCAGCCGCGCTGCCGCCGGCCGAGCGGGGCGCGCCGGAGCCGGCTGAACGGGACCGAGAGGGCGGCGCGCCACGCCTCCCCGGCGCCGCGGAGGTCGCGAAGAAGGAGCCCGCGCCCGCGCCGCAGGCCGCGCCCGCGGTGACCTCGGCGCTCCAGCTCCTCGCGCTGCTCCAGCGCGAGGGGCGGCTGGTCGACTTCCTCGAGCAGGACATCGCCTCGTTCGGCGACGCGGACGTCGGCGTGGCGGCGAGGATGGTCCATGAAGGCTGCCGCAAGGCGCTGCGCGGACACGCGAAGCTCGCGCCCGTGCGGCGCGAGGACGAGGGGGCCAGGGTGACGCTGGAGGCCGGCTACAGTCCCGCCGAGGTCAAGCTCATCGGCAACGTGTCCGGGAGCGCGCCGTACCGAGGGGTGCTGCGCCACCGGGGCTGGCGCGCCGAGGAGCTCTCGCTGCCGACGCCGGTCGCCGGCCACGACGCCAGCGTCATCGCCCCCGCGGAGGTCGAGCTATGAGCGCGCGCTACATCATCGGCATCGATCTCGGCACGACCCACTGCGCGCTCTCTCATGCGCGCATCCCGGACGAGGGCGCCGATCCGCGGCTCACGCCGTCGCCCGAGGTGCTGGCCGTGCCGCAGCTCGTGGCGCAGGGCGCGCTCGAGGCGCGGCCGCTGCTGCCCTCGTTCATGTACATCCCCCTCGAGAGCGAGGGGCCCCAGGCGCTGCCGTGGGACGCCGAGCGGCGGTTCGTCGTCGGCGAGCACGCCCGCGCGCGCGGGGTCGACGCGCCCGCGCGCCTCGTCTCGAGCGCGAAGAGCTGGCTCTGCCACCCCGGCATCGACCGGCGCGGGCCGACGCTGCCTGTCGGCGCGCCCGAGGACATCGAGAAGATCTCGCCGGTCGAGGCGTCGTGGCGCTACCTCGAGCACCTCACCGAGGCGTGGGATCACCTGTTCGCGAAGGACGATCCGGAGCTCGCCCTCGCGAAGCAGGAGATCGTGATCACCGTGCCCGCGTCGTTCGACGCCGCCGCGCGCGAGCTCACGGTCGAGGCGGCGAGCGCCGCGGGCTTCGAGGACCTCACGCTGCTCGAGGAGCCGCAGGCGGCCGTGTACGCCTGGATCGACGCGGCCGGCGAGGCGTGGCGCAAGCACCTCCAGCCGGGCGACGTGCTGCTCGTGGTCGACGTCGGCGGCGGGACCACCGACTTCTCCGCGATCGCCGCGGTCCCGCGCGACGACGGCTCGCTCGAGCTCGTCCGCGTGGCGGTCGGCGATCACATCCTGCTCGGCGGTGACAACATGGACCTCGCGCTCGCGCACGTCGTGAAGGCGAAGCTCGCGGCCGAGGGCAAGGAGCTCGACCGCTGGCAGATGACGTCGCTCACGCACGCGGCGCGCGTCGCGAAGGAGCGGCTGCTCGGCGATCCGTCGATGAACGAGGCGCCGATCGTGATCGCCGGCCGCGGCTCGAAGCTGCTGGGCGCGTCGATCCGGACGGAGCTCACGCGCGACGAGATCACGCGGACGCTCGTGGACGGGTTCTTCCCCGAGGTCCCGTCCTCCGCGCGCCCCGCGACCCGCGCGCGCGCCGGCCTGACGCAGCTCGGCCTCCCGTACGCGCAGGACCCGGCGATCACCCGCCACCTCGCGGCCTTCCTGGGGCGGCAGGCCGGCGCGACGTCGAAGCTGGAGGGCTTCGTCCCGAAGGAAGGGAGCGCCGGGTCCGGCCGCGCGCCGCTCCTGCTGCACCCGACGGCGGTGCTGTTCAACGGGGGCGTCATGAAGAGCGCGGCGCTGCGCGAGCGGCTCGTCGCGACGCTCGGCGCCTGGCTCGAGGAGGACGGCGCGCCGCCGCCGCGGGTGCTCCCGATCGACGACCTGGATCTCGCGGTCGCGCGCGGCGCCGCCGCCTACGGCCTGGCGCGGCGCGGCCGGGGGCTCAGGATCCGCGGCGGGACGGCGCGGGCGTACTACGTGGGCATCGAGGGGGCCGTGCCGGCGGTGCCCGGCCTGGAGCCGCCGATCACGGCGCTCTGCCTGGCGCCGTTCGGCATGGAGGAGGGCACCGAGGCGACGCTGCCGCCGCAGGAGTTCGGGGTGGTGGTCGGCGAGCCGGTGCGCTTCCGCTTCTTCAGCTCGTCGGTGCGCCGAGACGACCAGGCCGGGACCGAGCTCGAGGCCTGGAAGCCGGGCGAGCTCGAGGAGCTCTCGCCGATCGAGGTCACCCTGCCCGCCGAGGGGCGCCGCGAGGGGGACATGGTGCCGGTGCGGCTGCGCGCCTCGGTCACCGAGGTGGGGACGCTCCTCCTGGAGGCGATCCCGCGCGAGGCGCAGAAGCCGAACGAGCGCTGGCGGATCGAGCTGTCGGTGCGCGCCGAGACGTGAGGCGCGGCGCGTCAGCATCGGAAGCGAGCTGACGCGTCGCGTTAGCCCGGCGCACGCCGCGCTGGCGCGACGCGCGCGGGGCCGTGACGGCGCCGGAAGAGCTCACCGGGGAAACGACACCACGACATGGCGCCCACGACTCGCAAGCTCCGCGTCGTCCATACGACGAGATACACCTACGATCGCCCGGTGGAGCGCAGCGTGCACAAGCTGCATCTCTGCCCGATGCACGACCGGGATCAGCGCGTCCTCTCGCACGCGCTCGCGATCGACCCGGAGGTCCCCACGGTGGAGCTCGAGGACGTCTTCGGAAACCGGGTCACGCGCTTCGAGATGACCTCCCCGTATACCGCGCTCACGATATCGGCCGACTCGGTCGTGGAGCTGCTCGATGCGGATCCGTTCGCGTTCGCGACGACGAAGATCCGGCCCGCGTTCCCCCTCGCCTGGATGCCCTGGGAGCAGGCGATGATCGCGCCGTACGTGCGCCCCCCCGAGCTCCCTGCCCGCCAGCTCCAGGAGCTCTTCGATTATGCCATGTCGTTCGTCGAGCGGAACGACGCGGACCTGATGGAGACGCTCTTCGCCATCAACCTGACGCTCTTCCGCGAATACCGGTACACGCCGGGCGCGACCGACCTGGCGACCACCCCTCACGACGTCTTCGTCAACAGGCGCGGGGTCTGCCAGGATTTCGCGAACCTGTTCATCTGCCTGTCGCGGCTCCTGGGCATTCCGGCGCGCTACGTGTGCGGATACATCTATACGGGCAATGTCGGCACGAACCGCGCCGGCTCCGACGCGACGCACGCGTGGGCGCAGCTCTACATCCCGAACACCGGCTGGAAGGGGTTCGATCCAACGAACGGCGTGCTGCCCAGTCTCGACCACGTGCGGGTCGGCTACGGCCGCGACACCACGGACGCCACCCCCACGGCGGGGACGCTCTACACGCCGGCCGCGGAGACGATGACCGTCGATGTGACCGTGTCCGAGGTGGAGTAAGCTTCGCTGCGGTATCGACCGCGCGTCGACAGGGCCCATCGCAGCGATCAGAGCGCATCGCGGAGACCGCGCGACAACGGCCGCAGGGGCGACAGGCATCCCGCCTTGCCCCTGCGGCCGCGCGCTGATCACCGAGGATCGGTCGGAAGCGTCCGCGATACCTCAGCGCATCGAGATCACTCGCCGGTGTCCTGGAGGCAGACGGTGCCCTGCTCGATGCATGCGCCGTCCGCTTCGGTGGCCACCATGCTGCCGCACGCCGTACACTCGTCGCTCTGCTCCGCCCCTTCCGGGGAGCACTCGTTGAAACAGGGGTCGCCGTCGGCCGCGCCGCAGGCCTCGCAGATACAGTCCGTGAGCGCCACGTACTTCGGCAACGAGGACTCGCACAGGTCGTTCGGATCGGCATCGTCGAGGAGGGGCGCCGAGCAGGTCACACACTCCACGCCTTCCCCGCCGCCGCCGCCGTCGCCGCCGCCGCCCTCGCCCCCCTCGCCGCCGGTACCGGTCGTGGCGCTCGAGGTGGTCGTGCTGCTGCTGCTCGCGGTCGTCCCGCCGCCCGTGCCCCCGTCCGTGTCGTCCCCGCACCCCGCGGAGAAGGCGGTCGCGCCAAGCATGAGAGCCATCGAGACAATGCCAACAAGATTGATGCTACGCATGAGATCCTCCAGCGCGCTCGAACGAGCGCAAGCCTTCGATAGTCGATTCGTCACCGGTCCCACCGGGACATGCCGGTCGCGGCGTTTCCCGCGCGCCGGCGGTGGCACCCTACTGCACCCAGGCTGTGACGCTCAACTGTCTCGATACGGCTCACAGAGACGACTTTCCGAGCTTCGCCCTTCGCCCGACCGAAATACAGTCACACGAGCCCCGCCGAGGACGAACCCGCCGGGACCGCGCGGTTCGGGAATCGCCTGACCCCGGCCCGGAAGCGGGAGACCCGCAGTCGCCCGTCGCGGGTCGAGCGCGCATTCGCAGCGCGCCGCGAGGGCGTCAGAGCATCATGCCGAATCCGGCGAGCCACGACTTCCGAGCTTTCTTGTGCTCCGCGGAACCCCGCACGGCGGAGCTCGGACAAGGCCCCGCGCGCGCGGCGCCGCTCCGGGATCTCGCGCCGCGTCGATGGCTCGAACGAGCCTGGAGACGGCGGTGGATCTCGCCGGGAGCGCTCATTCGAGATGAACGTGGAAGTTGGAAAGCGCCGGTGTTCGCGGCCGAGCGGCCCGGAGCTGCTATGATGAGAGGCGCGACGTCGCAGCCGCCGGCGGCCGCAGCTCCAGCTCGTCGCGCGTTCATCGCACGTTCGTCGCACGTTTCAGGTCACCGGGGAGAGCACGATGAGCTTTCGGTTGCGCGTGTGTCTGTTGGCGACGCTCGCGGGCCTGTGCGCCTGTGCGAGCACACCGGTGCAGTGGCCCTCGCCGGAAGGGCAACCGAACCTCCAGCCCGCGCGGGAGATCAACCCGATCGCGCGGCCCGACGCGACGCGCCCGGCGGCGATCGTCGGGGCCACGCTCATCGACGGCCGCGGAGGGCCGCCCGTGCGGGACGCCGTCGTCGTGGTCCGCGGCGATCGCATCGTCGCCGCGGGCGCGCGCGGCGCCACGGACGTCCCGGCCGGCGCCGAGATCGTCCGCGGCGACGGGCTCTCGGTCCTGCCCGGCCTCATCGACGCGCATTTCCACATCGACGGCGACGACGGGCTGCCCGGGCTCTTCCTGCAGCGCGGCGTGACCTCGCTGCGCGAGCCCGGGAACTGGATCGAGGCGTACGACGCCGCGCGCAGGCTCGGCCCGGTGCCACGGCTCTTCCTGGCGGGGCCGATGCTCGACGGGCCCGACCCCGCCTACCCGGAGAGCGCGCTGATCGTGCGCGACGCGGCCGAGGCGCGCTGGGCGGTCGATCGGCTGGTCGAGCGCGGGGCGTCGGCGATCAAGGTCTACTTCCGCCTGCCGCTCGGGCTCGTCGAGGCGATCGCGCAGGCCGCGCACGCGCGCGGCGTGGTCGCCACCGCGCACCTCGAGACGGTGGACGCCGCGGCGGCGATCCGCGCCGGGCTCGACGGCCTCGAGCACATCACCTCGCTGGGCACGGCGCTCGTGCCGCCGCGCGAGGCGGAGCGCTACCGGCAGGCGGTGATCGCCCGCAACGAGGCGCGCCTCCAGGGCCGCTACGAGCTCTTTCGCGGCATCTCCCTCGGCGCGCCGCGGACCTCCGAGCTCCTCCGGCTGCTCGCGGCGCGCGGGACCTTCGTCACCCCCACCCTCGCCATCTTCGAGCGCCGCGCCAAGGACGAGGGCGCGACCGAGACCCAGGTGCACGGCTTCGAGAACATGATGAGGCTCACCGGCGCGGCGCGGCGCGCCGGCGTGCGGGTGGTCGTCGGCTCCCACGGCACGGTGCCGGGCGCCGAGCGAGGGTGGGCCTACCAGCGCGAGATGGAGCTGCTCGTCGAGAGCGGCCTGTCGCCCATGGAGGTGCTCGTCGCCGGCACCTCGGAGAACGCACGGTTCTTCCGCATCGACGACCGGCTCGGCAGCGTCGAGCCGGGCAAGCTCGCCGACCTCGTCCTGGTGGAGGGCGACCCGCTCGCCGACATCCGGGCGATGCGCCGCGTGAGGCGGGTCATGTTGAACGGGCGATGGGTCGCCGCACCCCAGGGCGACTGAGCCGAGCGCGCCGCGGGCTGGCCGCGGCGCGCTCCGGCGGGCGTGTTCAGCCCATCTCGACGTCGACGCGCACCGTCTTGCCGGCGGGGGCCAGGGGGATCACGTTGCCCTCGACCGCCTTGCCGTCCACGGTGAGCTTCTTCACGCCCTTGCACACCCCCGAGTTCTTGACGTTGATCTCGTAGGTGGCGCCGCGGAAACGGCGAGAGATGGAGAAGCTCTTCCACGCCTTGGGCACGCAGGGGTCGAGCTTCAGGCCGTCGTACTGCGGCTGCACGCCCAGGATCCCCTGGCTGACGGACACGAACGTCCAGGCCGCGGTGCCGGTGAGCCAGGCGTTCTTGGCCTCACCGAAGACCGGGGCGTCCTTGCCCGCGATCATCTGCGCATAGACGTAGGGCTCGGCCCGGTAGGTCTCGATCTGGCTCTCCTTGGCGGAGGGGCAGATGGAGAGATAGTACTCGAGCGCGCGCTCGCCGTCGCCCAGCAGACACCATCCGAGGTGGATCCAGGTGTTGTTGTGGCAGAAGATACCGGCGTTCTCCTTCACGCCCGGCGGGTACGAGGTGACCTCCCCGAGCTCGAGGTGGTAGGTCGAGTACGCGGGCTGCTG
Source organism: Sorangium sp. So ce406 (assembly GCF_051474675.1). Classification (NCBI taxonomy): domain Bacteria; kingdom Pseudomonadati; phylum Myxococcota; order Polyangiales; family Polyangiaceae; genus Sorangium; species Sorangium sp. So ce406. The sequence continues at coordinate 9,157,610 of NZ_CP150340.1, forward strand.
CAGCACGATGCCGTTCTTCGTGTAGAGGTGCTTGTGCACGCTCTCCATCGCCTGCTTCGCGCGGCCGTTGTCCGCGCCGGCGCCGCCGAGCACGCACCAGCCCTGGCTCTCGATGAAGATCTTGCCCTCCTCGTTCTCCTTGCTCCCGACGGGGCGGCCCTGGGCGTCGTAGGCGCGGCGGTACCACTCGCCGTCCCAGGCCTCCTTCTCGACCACGGCCAGCATGTCGGCGTGGTGCCCGCGCATGCGCTCCGCGTCGGACTTCTGGCCCATCCAGTCATACAGGGCGGCCATCTCGCGGCTGGCGTAGAGGAAGAGGCCGGCGATCATCACGGACTCGGCCTTCGAGTCCTTCACGTCGCCCGCGGTCTGGAAGCTCTCGTTCGGCTCGGTGCTGAAGCAGTTCAGGTTCAGGCAGTCGTTCCAGTCCGCGTGGCCGATCAGCGGCAGGCCGTGCGGGCCGCGCTTCTTCATCGTGTACGCGATGGACGTCTCCAGGTGGTGCAGGAGGTCCTCCTTGGAGCCCTGCTTGTCGGCGTAGCCCACGGCCTCCTTGAGGATGCTCTTGTCGCCCGTCTCCTTGATGTACGCGCACGTGGAGAGGATGAGCCACAGGTGATCGTCGTAGAAGTCGCCGCCGATGTCGGCGTTCCCCTTCTTCGTCAGCGGCTGGTACTGGTGGTAGCAGGTGCCGTCGCTGAGCTGGGTGGCCGCGATGTCGAGGATGCGCTGGCGGGCGCGCTCCGGGATGAGGTGCACGAAGCCGAGGAGATCCTGGTTCGAGTCGCGGAAGCCCATGCCGCGCCCGATGCCGGTCTCGTACATGCTGGCCGACCGCGAGAGGTTGAAGGTGGCCATGCACTGGTACTGGTTCCAGGTGTTGAGCATGCGCCGCGCGTGCTCGTCCGGACAGTCGGCCTGGAAGTTCGCGAGGAGCCCGGCCCAGTCCTCCTTGAGCTGAGCGAACGCCCCGTCCACGGCGCCGGGCGCCGAGTACTTGGCCAGGATCTCCTTGCCCTTCTGCTTGTTCAGGACGAAGGGCGCCTTGAACTTGGGCAGATCCCCCTGGTCCACGTACGAGAGCACGAAGCTCAGGGTCTCGCTCGCGCCGGGCTCGAGCGAGAGGCTCACCTGGTGGCTACCGATCGGGTTCCAGCCGAACGCCTTGGAGTTCGTGGCCTTGCCCTTGGCCGGCACCTGGGCCTCGTGGAGCCCGTGGTGGACGCTGCCGCAGAAGGCGTCGCGGCTCGTGTCGAACCCGTCGACGGCGCGCGTGCAGGCGAAGAGCGAGTAATGGGAGCGGCGCTCGCGGAACTCCGTCTTGTGGTAGATCGCGCTCCCCTCGACCTCCACCTCGCCGATGGAGTAGGTGCGCTGGTAGTTCGTCATGTCGTTGAGCGCCTCGAAGAAGCAGAACTCCTGGAAGGAGAAGAGCTGGATGTCCTTCTTCGCGCCGCTCTTGTTGGTGACCCGGGTGCGCCAGATCTCCACGTTCTCGCCGGGGACGATGAAGAAGAGCACCTCGACCTCGACGCCGTTCTTCTCGCCCGTGATCCTGGTGTATCCCAGGCCATGGCGGCACTCGTAGCGATCGAGGGCCGTCTTGACCGGCTTCCACATGGGGTTCCACACCACCCCGCCGTCGTTCACGTACAGGTAGCGCCCGCCGATATCCATGGGCACGTTGTTGTACCGATAGCGCGTCAGCCGCCGGAGCTTGGCGTCCTTCCAGAACGTGTAGCCGCCGGCCGTGTTGGTGCAGAGGCCGAACATCTCGTCCGAGCCCAGGTAGTTGAGCCAGGGCAGCGGCGTGTCGGGCCGGGTGATGACGTACTCGCGGCTCTCGTCGTCGAAATGGCCGTACTGATTGCTCATGGACGCGCGGTCTCCGTGCATTCGGTGGAGTCGAAAGCTGGGTCGGAAGCGGCGAGCTTCTCTCCCGTCAACGACAGAAAAAAACCCAGCGGCAGGGCTGCCCCGGGTTCGATAAGCCAATGATTGTTGGGCTGGGGCCTCCGAGCGAGCTCAGAGGGCCGCCACTCTAGACCCCTGCCCTGCTGGTTGTCAACGGGGCCCGCGGGAGCGTAGGACGGCGTTTTTCCCGGAGAAATGCGGCACTCGACGCCCTCGCGCTCCATGGCGTGGCCGCTGTGTGGCGGACAACGCAAGATTACGGTACGGCGTGAATTTTACACATCCTTGTGCGGCCCGGTCTGGCGCGGCGCGGCGTGGGGGCGCGCGGTCCTCGGGCCTACGGTCTTCGCACCTCGGACGGGCATGCGGTCCTCGCACCAGGGGTGGGCCTGGGGGGACCGTGCCAGTCGCGCGCCCTTGGCTACCGATCGTCGTCGGAGTCCTCGTCCCGGTCCTCGTCGGGGAGCACCAGCCTGCCGATGGCGACCTGGCGCGCCGTGGTCGGATAATAGGCCGTGCCGGCGGCCGTGCTCCAGGTGTGCCCGACGATGGTGTCCGACGTGCTCGTGTAGACGCGCATCACGCCGTAACCCGCGCCGGTGGCCCACCGGCCGCCGGAGGACATCCTGGAGTCGGACGGGCCGTGATGTGAGCTCGTCGAGTCGACCACGCTTACCTCGTACTGGAACGTGCCCAGCACGAAGGGGCTGACCGGGAGCTTCAGCCTCGGCGCCCGGCGGAGGATCGCGACGTGACCGGTCGACGACTCGCCCGCAGGATAACGGAGGGCGATGACGTCGCCGGCGCGCGCGTCCCCCAGGTCGTGGATCCTCTCGAATCCATTCTCCTCGACGATCGCGTCATAGTAAGCGGCGGCGCTCGGGCTCCGGCTGCCCAGCCAGTCGCCAAACGACGACTCGGACCACCCGTAGCTCCGCTTGAGCATCTCCGTCAAGAAGGTGGCGCACTGCGTGCGGTTCATGTAACGCCGCGCGCCGGACACGCCAGCCCAGGAGACGAAGCTGGCAGTCGAGTACTCATTGTTCTCAGGAGCGACGTTATCGACGAGCCGCTCCGCCCACCTGAGGTGGTCGGCGTCACGCGCGGCCGCAGGCCGCGGCGAGAGCCACGAGAGCCCCGAAAGGACGAGACAAGCGATCCCCAACGGACAACGACGAACGCTCGCCATGATCCACCATGCAATGCAATGTGTTGCTCGGACCGGCGCGTCGCTCTCAGCGCGCGTATTCCCGTGATGTATTAACCACCATCGGGAGACGCCGTTCAATATAAATTTGCAGCGTGAGTATCTTTAGGAGTCGTTTGTCCCACAGGCGCACAGAAGGACAGGCACTCTCGCGCGCCGTCCGCCTCGCGGGACGACGGAGGACGCCAGGGCGGCGACGCGGCGGCCCCCCGCGCGGCCGAGATGACGGGTCGGTAGAGGAAGCCAGCGTGGGGCGCGGGGCCAGCGTGGCCCACAGCCCCGCTGTGACGGGCGTAACAGGAACAGGAGCAGGAACAGAAGCAGGAACAGGAGCAGGAACAGTCAGCCTCGCGGTCTCGCGCGGGACGGCGAAAAACAGGCGATTTCGAGGGAGGGTCTGTGTTAACCTGGCCTGTTATCCCGGCGCACGGGCGGCGCGGGAGAGCGGGCGCGGGCGACGTGTTGGCGGAGGGAGGACGCGCGGCCGGCGGGAGCGCCGGGCCTCGGGCTCCTCACCTGGTCTTGATACGGAACTCCACGCGCCGGTTCATGGCGCGGCAGCCCTCGTCGTTCGTGAAGCAGAGCGGCGCGCCGGCGCCGTACCCAGGCGCCGTCATCGGCGTCGTGACGCCGCGCTGGACGAGGTAGCGGACCACGGCGTTCGCGCGGCGCTCGGACAGCTTGATGTTGTGCTCCACCGTGCCCTGGTTGTCCGTGTGCCCCTCGACCGTGAGCGCGGTGATCTCCGGGTGCGTCCTCAGGATGTTCGCGACCGCGTCGAGGACCGAGAACGACTCGGGCCGGATCTCGTCCTTGTCGAGGTCGTAGAAGATCGGCCGGGCGATCTTGATGCGATCCCCCTCGATCACCGCCTCGGCGGGGGCCGCCGGCTGGACGGGCGCGGGCGGCGGAGGGGGCGGCGGCGTCGCGCTCGCCGCCAGCGACATCTCGGTGCTCGCCGACCCGCACCCCGCCGCAAGGACGCCCATGACCACAAGCCAGATCGCTCGGTTCGCTCGCATTTCGCGCCTCTAGCACGGGGAATCGCCCGGAAAAAGTACGCTGACATCGGTGGCGAGCCGCCGGCGCGTCGCCCGCCGCTCCGCCCGCCAGAGCTGCGGGCGGAAGGCGCCGCGGCGATCCAGTATCGTTGCTGCGCGCACGCATGTCCGCCCCCTCGAAGAACCCGAGCCTGATCGTCGGAGTCGACCTCGGCACCACGCACACCGTCGTGGCGTGGGCCGAGCGCGACGCCGATCCCGGCGCCATCCGCGTCTTTCCGATCCCGCAGCTCGTGACGGCCACGGAGGTCGAGGCGCGCCCGCTGCTGCCGTCGCTGCTCTACGCGCCCGTGCCGGGCGAGGCGCCGGCCGACCCCTTCGGCGACGCGCCGTTCGTCCTCGGCGAGCAGGCGCGCCGGCGCGGCGGGGAGATCCCCGGCCGGCTCATCGCCTCGGCGAAGAGCTGGCTCTGCCACCCCGCCGTCGATCGCACCGCGCCGATCCTGCCCTGGGGCGCGGGCGACGACGCGGCCGACCTGCCGCGCGTCTCGCCGCTCGACGCGAGCGCCCGGCTCCTCGCCCACGTGCGGCGCACCTGGGACGAGGCCTTCCCGGATCGGCCGCTCGCGGAGCAGGAGGTCGTGCTCACCGTGCCGGCCTCGTTCGACGAGGTCGCGCGCGAGCTCACCGTCGAGGCCGCCCGTCGCGCCGGCCTGTCGGCGCGGCTCCTCGAGGAGCCGCAGGCCGCGTTCTACGACTTCATGCGGCTCGCGGGGGCGGGAGGCCTCGACGCCCTGCTCGCCCGCTCGGGCGGCGAGGCGTTGGTCCTCGTCTGCGACGTCGGCGGCGGCACCACCGATCTGTCGCTCATCCGCGTCGCGCGGCGCGCCGGCGCGGCCGACGGCGCTCCCCTCGACGGCCCTCCGGTCGAGGTCTCGCGCGTCGCGGTCGGCCACCACCTGCTGCTCGGCGGCGACAACATGGACCTCGCGCTCGCCCACCTCTGCGAGCCGCGCCTCGTCGGCGCCGGCGAGAAGCTCGACCCGGCGCGCTTCGGGCAGCTCGTGCTCGCCTGCCGCGCCGCCAAGGAGCGCCTGCTCGGCGGCGCGTCGCCCGACGGCGCGTCGCCCGACGGCGCGCCGCCGGACGACGCGCCGGTCACCGTGCTCTCGCACGGCGCGCGGCTCGTCGGCGGGGCGCTGACGACGCGCCTCGGCCGCGAGGAGGTCGAGCGCGTCGTGCTCGACGGGTTCCTCCCGGAGACGCCCCGGGACGCGCGGCCGCAGCGCGGGCGGAGCGGGCTCGTCGCGTTCGGGCTGCCGTACGAGCGCGACGTCGCGATCACGCGGCACGTGGCCTGGTTCTTCGCGCGCCACGCCCCCGGGTCGCTCGGGCCGACCTCGCTGCTCCTGAACGGCGGCGTCTTCCGCGCGCGCCGCGTCGCCGAGCGGCTCGCGCGCGTCATCGAGCGCTGGGGCGGCCCGCCGCTCGACGTGCTCCCGCACGCCGATCCCGACCTCGCCGTGGCGCGGGGCGCGGTCGCCTACGGCCTCGCGCTCGCGGGCCGCGGCGTGCGCATCGAGGGGGGCGCGGCGCGCGGCTACTACGTCGGCCTCGAGCCGCTCGCCGGCGGGGGGCCGCGGCCCGCGGTCTGCGTCGTGCCGCGCGGCGCGAAGGAGGGCAGCGCGCACACGGCGGCCGGGCGGACCTTCGCGCTCGTCGTGGGCCGACCGGTCCGGTTCGACCTGTTCGCGTCGGACGACGCGCGCGAGGACCGCGCGGGCGACCTCGTCCCGCTCGAGGAGGACCGGTTCGAGGCGCTCCCGCCGGTCGCGGTGGCGTTCGACGCCGGCGACGCGGCGCGCGCGCGCGCCGAAGGCGGCAAGCGGGCGGAGGTCCGCGTCCAGATCGAGGGAGAGCTCACCGCGATCGGCACCCTGGATCTCGCCTGCGTCGAGGTGGGCGTCCCGGCGCCGCGCCGCTTCCGGCTCGCGTTCCAGCTGCGCGAGGACGGCCGCGGCGCGCGCGGCGCGGAGGGCGCGGGCGCCGCTGACGCCGGGGGAGGCGCGACGGGCGGCGCGCCGGCGGAGCGGGCGCCGACGAGGCCGCTCACGGCGGCGACGCCGGGGGGCAAGCGGCTCGACGAGGCGCGGGAGGCGATCGAGCGGGTGTTCGGCAAGGGGCGGCCCGACGTCGCGCCGCGGGAGGTGAAGAACCTCGTGCGCGAGCTCGAGCGCGTGCTCGGCGAGCGCGCCGCCTGGACGACCGAGACCGCGCGGGCGCTGTTCGACACGCTCGCGCCGAGCGCGCGCTCGCGGCGGCGCTCGGCCGATCACGAGCGCGTGTTCTGGTCGCTGGCCGGCTACTGCCTCCGCCCCGGCCTCGGTGACGCGGGCGACCCGGCGCGGATCGCGGCGCTCGCGCCGCTCTTCGCCGAGCGGCTCGCGTTCCCGCAGGAGGCGCGATCGTGGCAGCAGTTCTGGATCGCGTGGCGCCGCGTCGCCGGCGGGCTCGACGAGCCGCTGCAGGTGGCGATCCGGGACCTCGCGGATCCGTTCCTCGCCCCGTCCGAGCAGCGGCTGAAGAAGCCGAAGGGGGTGAAGCCGGAGGCGCTCGACGACCTGCTCGAGCTGTGCGCGTCGCTCGAGCGCGTGCCCGCCGGCCGAAGGAGCGAGCTCGGCGCCTGGATCCTGGAGCGCACGTGGACCGACCGCGACGCGCGGCTCTGGGCGGCGATCGGCCGCATCGGGGCGCGCGTGCCTGCGTACGCGAGCGTGCACCACGTGGTCTCGCCGGCGGCGGCCGAGCGGTGGCTCGACCACCTGCTGCGCGAGAAGTGGGAGGGCCTGCCGTCCGCCGCGCCGGCCGCGGTGCAGCTCGCGCGCAGGACCGGCGACCGGGCGCGCGACGTGTCCGACCGGACCCGCGGCGAGGTCGAGCGGCGGCTCGTCAAGGCGGGCGCGCCGGAGGCGTGGGTGAGGGCCGTGCGCGAGGTGGTCGCCGTGGAGGAGGCCGAGCGCGCGGCGTTCTTCGGAGAAGGGCTGCCGGTGGGGCTGCGGCTCGTGAGCGAGTAGGGGCTGGGGCTGGAATGGCGCCGTCGCGCGGCCTCACCTGGGCACAAGCAGAGGAGCCGTAGATGAAGACGCGGTGGCGAGTCGCCGAAGCATTGTAATGAGTCGCCCAGGCGTCATGGCGAGTCGCCCAGGCGTCATGGCGAGTCGCCCAGGCGTTCATGGCGAATCACCGAAGCGTCATGGCGCGTCGTCGCCGCGCCATGGGCCAATCGCCCAGCGGCACGTGGCGCGCCCGGGAGGCGGTCAGGAGGTCGCGCGCCCAGGTCGCCTGGCGCTCGCGCCTCCCGCCCCGCGGACGGCTGGCATCAGTTCCAGAAGGAGCAGGTGCCGTCGACGCACCCGCAGGCGAGCCCCGGGCTGGTGCAGTCGCAGGTCGAGACGCCGCCGCTCAGGGCGGGGTTGTGGCAGAGCTCGCCGCCGCAGCCGCCAATGGAGCAGTCGGCGTCCGTGGTGCACGCGTCGCCGCTGTTCCGGATGCAGAGCCCGCTGACCGGCGTCCTGTCGCCCGAGGCCGCCTCGATGCACGCCTCGAGCTCCGGCGTCTGCCGCCAGCCGCACGCGCCCGACGCGTCGCGCTCGCACCTGCTGTGCGCCGGATAGCACGAGTACTCGTCCCGGTACTCGCAGGTGGTCACCACGTCCTCGTCGGCGCAGATCTCCCCGCTGCAGCCAGTCACCACGCAAGACCCGGGCTCGGCGGGCTCGCCCCCCTCGTACTCGAGGCACCATTCAAGCTTCGGCGTCTGCTGCCAGCCGCACGCGCCCGACGCGTCGCGCACGCAGATGCCGAATTCCGCATAACACGCGTACTCCTCTCGGTACTCGCAGTCGGTGACCACGTCCTCGTCGGCGCAGATCTGCCCGCTGCAGCCGGTCACCACGCACGGCGCGGGCTCGGGGGGCTCGCCGCGCTTCTCCGCGAGGCACGCCTCGAGCTCCGGCGTCGGCCGCCAGCCGCACTCGCCCGACGCGCCGCGCTCGCAGACGCCGAGCTCCGCGTAACACGCGTACTCCTCGCGGTACTCGCAGGTGGTGATCACGCCCTCGTCGGCGCAGATCTGCCCGCTGCAGCCCGTCTCGATGCAGGCCCCAGGGACGCCGCCCGCAGACCCGCCTCCCCCGGGACCACCCCCCGTCGCCCCGCCGCCGCCAGCTCCGGGCCCGCCGTCGCCCGGAGTCTGACAGCCCTTGCCCTCGGCGCCGGTGAGCAGGGGTACGAAGAGCACGAGCATCGCTGCAAGGAATCGATGACGGTTGCCGAACACATCCATGGTCAAGCCTCCTATCCTGCGACCGACCGTGGCACCCGACAGCCGCTGGCGCCAGCGGCCGCCTGTCGCTTCACAGCCCTGTGCCCCGGCGTCGTCGGACGCGTGAACGCGGCGCTCCCGCCATGCGCGATCAGCTCCCACAAGGGGAACGAGCCGCTCTCGGGCCCCGTGCGCCCACCCCCGGATCCGCGCGCACACGCAGCGACGAGGCGCACGCTTTGCGGCTGCCAGCCGTGGCAGCCCGCGGCTGCACACTCTGGCACAGGCCCAGCGTACACCGCGAAATCCGCCGGGTTTTCGCTGCAATTTGCCTGGCCTGCCGCTTGCTAAGTGCGCCGGACGCGGGACTTCCCAAGTGCAACGGACACCGGCGAAAAGCATGACGCTCTGTGTCTTGTCGTGAACGAGGTGACCATGACCTTCCTGTCTAGAACTTACGCGCGCTGGCTCGTCCTCGCGACGGCAGCGGCATCGGCCGGGCTCACCGGCTGCCAGGGAGGCTCCACGACGGGGCCTTCACCCGATGACGCGCAGACCGACTTCATCTCGGGCAATCCGAGGAACCCCGGCGGGAGAGACAACTCGGAGGGGGACGACGCCGGCGGCAGCACGGGCGCCGGCGGCGGCGCCGGGGCCCCGACGGCCGACGATGGCGGCGACGGCGGCGCCGAGCGCGCGATCACCGAGGCCGACATCATCCAGGTCCACGACGGCAAGCTCTACGCGCTCTCGCAGTACTCGGGGCTCAGCATCATCGACATCTCGCGGCGCGACCGTCTCAGGCTCGTCGGGCGCTACGAGGCGAGCGGGATCCCGTTCGAGATGTACCTGCGCGACGGGGTCGTCTACGCGATGTTCTCGTCGTGGGGACAGTACCTCTACAACGAGGCCGACGGCTCGTACACCTTCGAGCAGACGAGCCGAATCGAGGCGCTCGACGTCTCCGACCCGGCGAACATCGCCTCGATCGGGTCGTTCAACCTGCCGGGCAGCATCTCCGACTCCCGCATCGTCGGCGACGTGCTCTATGCCGTCACCTTCGAGGATGGGTATTGCTGGGGGTGCTCGGGGACGCGGAACACCACCGTCACCTCCCTGGCCGTCGGCGACCCCGCCGAGATCACCGTCGTCGATCAGCTCACCTACGACGACGAGGATCCCTACGGTTACGGGTGGCAGCGCAGCGTGAGCGTCACCGCAGATCGCATGTACGTCGCCGGCATCGAGTGGAACGGCACCGACGAGGGACACTCCACCATCCAGGTCATCGACATCTCCGACCCCGGCGGCGACCTCGTCGAGGGCACGAGCGTCGAGGCCGTCGGCCAGATCCAGAGCCGCTGGCAGATGGACGAGCACGAGGGCGTCCTCCGCGTCATCAGCCAGCCCGGCCTCTGGTGGAACAACGCGGCGAAGCCCGGCGTCCAGACCTTCACCGTCGCGTCCTCGCAGGAGCTCACGCCCCTCGGGTACACCGAGCTCACCCTGCCCCGGCCCGAGTCGCTGCGCTCCGTCCGCTTCGACGGCGACCGCGCCTACGCGATCACCGCCGAGCAGACCGACCCGCTGTTCACCATCGACCTCAGCGACCCCGAGAACCCCGCCCAGCTCGGCGAGCTCGAGATGCCCGGGTGGGTCTACCACATGGAGCCGCGCGGCGATCGCGTGCTCGCGCTCGGGTTCGACAACGCCGCCGCCGAGGGCGCGCTCCACGTCTCGCTCTTCGACGTCTCGGATCTCGCGAACCCCACGATGCTGGAGCGCGTCCACTTCGGCGGCGACTGGGGCAGCTTCGCCGAGGATCAGGACCGGATCCACAAGGCCTTCACCATCCTGGACGACCTCGGCGCCCTGCTCGTGCCGTTCAGCGGCTGGGAGTACGACGAGAACGGGTACGGCTGCGGCGCGTACCGGAGCGGCATCCAGCTCATCGACTTCACGGCCGACACGCTCACGAAGCGCGGCGTCGCCCCCGCGCGCGGCCAGGCGCGCCGCGCCTTCGTCCACGACGAGAGGCTCTTCGCCGTCTCCGACCAGGAGGTCGGGACGTTCAGCATCGATGACCGCGACGCCCCCGTCGCGACCGCCGATCTCGCCCTCGCGACCGTCGTCAGCAACGCGGTCACCACCGGCGACCTCGTCGTGCGCATGAGCGCGGACTGGTGGACGAACCGCGCGCAGCTCGAGGTCGTGTCCGCCGCGGATCCGACCCGCGCCGAGCCGCTCGGGCGGCTCGACCTCTCGACGCTGACGTCCGAGTCGCAGGGCGACTGCTACGGCTCCGGCCTCGCCGAGGCGCGCGTCTTCACGCACGGGCAGCACGCGTACCTGCTCTGGCCCACGTACACGGACTGGACGAAGACGAACCTCGCCGTCATCGACCTGACGAACCCCGCGGCGCCCCGGATCGCCAGCCAGCGCGAGCTGCCGTTCAGCAGCAACGCGCTGTACGCCGGCGGATATTACGGCGCCGTCCTCCAGGCGGGCGACGCGGTGGTCCAGGCAGGGAGCACCCTCGTGCTCCGCAACGCGAACGACACCTATTACTACTACGACGACGTCTACTACGAGGGCAGCAGCGGCACCGGAGCGCCGAAGCCCTCCGAGGCGTCGCTCGAGATCATCGATCTCTCCAACCCCTCGAGCCCGGCGCACCGCACGGTGGCGCTGCCCGAGGGCGCTGGCCACACCGCCCTCCTGATCGACGGCACCACCGTGCTGACCTCGCACTGGGTGCCGCTGCCCGACGATCCCTCGAGGGCGCGCTTCTACCTCGACCGCATCGACGTGGCCGACCCGTCCGCGCCGGTCGTGCGGACGCCGGTCAACGTGCCCGGCTCGCTGCTCGCCTTCGACGGCGCGTCCCGACGCGCGCTCACGGTGGACTACGAGACGGTCGAGTTCGCGGCGGCGGACTACGCGGCGTGCTACGGCGTCTTCGCCGAGGCCCGGTTCGAGCCGACGAACCAGGAATCCTGGGAAGGCCCCGGCGTGTGCACGGGGACGCGCCGCACGCTGAAGCTCCTCGACGTCGGCGACACGACCGCGCGGCTGCGCGACGAGAGCTCGCTGCCGGACAACCGCCGGATCGCGCAGGTGCTCGCTGGCGATGACCGGGTCTTCATGTACACCGCCGGGAACTACATCGTGGCCGACAGCGACCGTGAGAGCTCGACCGGTATCCTCGTGGCGAGCGGGCTGGAGGCAGGCAGCATCGACGTCGCCACCCAGCCGCTCGAGGACCTCGACTACGGCTGGCCGATCCTCGCGGACGACGCGCGCCTCGTCATCGCGAGCTACAACCCGCCGTCGATCGCCGTCCTCGACGCGGCCGATCTCGACGAGCTGACGTACGAGACGAAGGGCGAGCTCTCGTCGTACACCCACCGGGTGACGATCTCCGGCGATCGCGCGCTCTGCTCGCTCGGGCACTACGGGCTCGAGATCGTCGACCTCGGCGACTGATCCTCGCGCCGCGCCCCCGCTGCTCGCCCCGGGCAGCGGAGGCGCAGCCCCGCTCCCCTCCCCGTGGGGCTGCCCGATCTCCTGCACCGAACCCCACACGTACACGGCCCCTGAGCTCAGCAGCAGCCCGGGCAGGAGCAGCGGCCGGGACGTCCCGCTTGGCGCGGGCGCCTGGGTGCGGCACACAAGGAGCATGGGCAGAGCCGAGCTCGGACAGCTGATCGATCGCGACGACCTCGACGCCTCGGACGGCTCGCGAGGCCGCCTCTCGATCGCCGTCCCGGCCGCGTGGACGCGCGGCGGCGCGGACCTCGAGATCGCCGTGCCCGCGCGCATCACGTGCGCCCGCTGCGACGGCGGCGGCTGCGACAGCTGCGCGCGGAGCGGCGCCCACCGCGCGCCGTCGGAGCTCGCCGCGAGGACGCTGCGGCTCCGCCTGCCCGCCGACCTCACCGGCGGCGCGACGCTCCGCCTGGTGCGCCCCTTCGGCGAGCACGCCCCCCTCGATCAGCTCCTCGTCGACATCCGCGCCGCCAGCGCGGCGTCGCCGGGCGTGCGCTGCGTTGCGCCGCCCCCGTCGGACGCGCTGGCGCGCCCTGCGAGCGAGCGCGGCGGTCGCCTGCGCGCGCTCGGCGCGCAGCTCAGCGCGCCGGCCGTCCTCGCGACCCTCGCCGCGATCGCGGCGGTCGTGGGGCTCCTGTTCGGCCGCTGAGCGCGCCGCGCGCGCCTCGCCCGCCGCGCGGGCCTCGCCTGCCGCGCGCGCCGTCTGCCCAGCGCGCGCAGCGCCGCGGAGCCGGCGAGAGCGCCCGCGGCAGACGCAGGCGCGGCCGCGCGGGGCCTCGCTGCCGTGCGTTGCCCATGCTAGCGAGAGGCCCGCGGAAGCGCGCGGACGTCGACCGCGCCGCGACGGCCGCGGACGGAGAGCAAGCACATGAGCCTCAGCGAGCCCTTGCGGGCCAGGATCGCCACCATCATCCGCGAGAACGACGTCGTCCTGTTCATGAAGGGGACGCGGTCGATGCCGCAATGCGGCTTCTCCGCCACGGTGGTGGGCATCCTCAACGAGCACCTGCCCGAGTACCAGACCGTGGACGTCCTCTCGGACCCGGCGCTGCGCGACGGCATCAAGGAGTTCTCGAGCTGGCCGACGATCCCGCAGCTCTACATCCGCGGCGAGTTCGTCGGCGGCTGCGACATCGTCAAGGAGCTGCACGCGACCGGGGAGCTGGTGAAGACGCTCGGGCTCGAGCAGGGCACGCCGCAGGCGCCGCCCTCGCTCCGCGTGACCCCCGCGGCCGCCGCCGCGTTCCAGTCCGCGCGGGAGTCCGACGCCGACTTCGTGCACATCGAGATCGACCCCTCCTACACCTACAGCCTCTACTTCGGCCCGCGGCAGGCCGGCGACGTCGAGGTCGAGGCGGGCGGCGTGGTGTTCCTCCTCGACCGCGCGAGCGCGCGGCGCGCCGAGGGGCTGTCGATCGACTTCGTCGACGGCCCCTCCGGCGGCTTCAAGCTGGAGAGCCCGAACGAGCCGCCGCGGGTCAAGCAGCTCTCGCCCACCGCGCTCAAGGCGATGCTCGACGGCGGCGAGCCGCTCGAGCTCTTCGACGTCCGCACCGCGCAGGAGCGCGCGATCGCGAAGATCGAGCGGGCTCGCCACCTCGACCAGGAGGGGCAGCGGTACCTCGACGCGCTCCCCAGGGACGCGCGGATCGTCTTCCACTGCCACCACGGCGGGCGCAGCCAGGCCGCCGCCGAGCACTACCTCGCGAAGGGCTTCAAGAACCTCTACAACCTCGAGGGCGGGATCGACGCCTGGTCGCACAAGGTCGATCCGTCGGTGCCGCGCTACTGAGGACCGACCGCCTCGCGCGCGCTGTGCGCTCGCGACGACGAGCGCACGGCGCGTCGCGCCTTGCCTGAATTTTCCACCCACACTCCGCGATCTCGTCGGTCCTTCAGGGCCGCCGTGGGATCATGTATGCCTGCCGTGTGGGAGCCGACGATCAGTCGACGATCAGGGCGCACGACGCGGTGCGGGCACCGGCGGAGACGGCGACGCCTGGCCTCGTGGTCATCTTCACCCGCGGGCAGCCTGCTTGCGCGCCGATCCCGCTCGGGGACGGCGCGGTCACGCTCGGTCGCGCGCCGGCGGACGACGTCGTCGTCGTCGAGGACGACCAGGTGTCGCGCCGGCACGTCCGCGTCTCCCTCCTGGCCCAGGGCATCGAGGTCACCGATCTCGGCAGCAGGAACGGCACCTTCGTCGACGGCAAGCAGGTCGAGCGCCAGCTCTTCCCGGCGCTCCCGCGCGTGCTGCGCGTCGGGAGCACGCTGCTGCGCTTCACCGCGGACATCGCGCCGTTCCAGCGGGGCGGCGTCCTGGAGCACGAGGACGGGCTGGTCGGCCCCACGCTCCGGCAGGCGCGCGAGAAGATCCAGCGCGCGGGGGCGCGCGGCGACACGCTGCTGCTCACCGGGCCGAGCGGCTCGGGCAAGGAGCTCGCGGCGCGCGCCTTCCACGCGGCGACCGGGCGCGGCGGGCCCTTCGTGGCCGTGAACTGCGCCGCGATCCCCGAGGGGCTCGCGGAGCGGCTGTTCTTCGGGGCGCGCCGCGGGGCGTACTCGGACGCGAACGCCGACGCCGAGGGCTACGTGCAGGCCGCGCACGGCGGCACGCTGTTCCTCGACGAGGTCGCGGAGCTCGACCCGTCGGTCCAGCCCAAGCTGCTCCGCGTCCTCGAGACACGCGAGGTCATCGCGCTCGGCGATACGCGCCCGCGCAAGGTGGAGTTCCGGCTCTGCGCGGCCACCCTGAAGGAGCTCCAGGCCGAGGTCGCGGCGCGCCGCTTCCGGGAGGACCTCTACTACCGCATTGGCCGGCCGGAGGTGCGGATCCCGGCGCTGTCGGAGCGGCTCGAGGAGCTGCCGTGGTTGGTCGCGGCGGAGCTCCGGCGCGACGGCGCGCGGCTCGCGCCGAGCGCCGCGTTCCTGGAGGCCTGCGCCCTGCGCGCGTGGCCCGGCAACGTGCGGGAGCTGCTCCGCGAGGTGCGGCAGGCGGCCCTCGCGGCGCGCGAGGCGGGGCGCGCCGCGGTGGAGGCGTCGGATCTCGCGCCGTCGGCGGGCCTCGACATCACGGAGGTCGCGCGGCGCACGCCGGCGCCGGTGGAGATGCGGCGGGTCGCCATCGAGATGGCGTTGCGGCGCGAGCAGGGGAACGTCTCGCGCGCGGCCCGCTCGCTCGGGATGCACCGGAACCAGCTCCGCCGCTGGCTCGTCCGCCACGGCCTCGACGCGGCGGCGTTCGCCGGCGCGCGCACGGGCAAGGACGAGGAGACCTCCGGCGAGGACGCTGGCCGCCGCGAGCCGTCCTGAGCGAACCGCCGAGCAGGCGAGCGGATGAGCGGTTGAATCCGGCGCTCGATACCCCAGAGTGATCCGGGAGCAACGACGGGAATCGGGAAGGAACGCTGCACTGTTCCTGACCTCTCGCCCGCGTCGGACGTCTCGTTCTTTTACCGCGCCACCGGGTCACCGAGCCTCCGCGGTACGCAGGACGGTGGGCTGCTGCGGTGAACCATGCGAAGGAGCCTCCATGAGCTCAGGAATCGGGTATCGAACCACGGATCTCTGCGATGAGCACCCGGACGCCGTCGTCGTCGCCGACCCCGTCTTCCGGGACTACGGCGGAGCGCGCCTGTTCCACGGGCGCGTCGCCACGGTCAAGGTCCACGAGGACAACGTGCTCGTCCGCAAGACGCTGGAGGAGCCGGGTCAAGGGCGGGTGCTTGTCGTCGATGGAGGCGGGTCCCTCCGCTGCGCGCTCCTCGGCGACAACCTCGCCGAGATCGCCCTCCAGAACGGCTGGGCCGGGCTGATCTTGTATGGCTGCGTCCGCGACGCGGAGGCGCTCGCCCGACTGCCGATCGGCGTGAAGGCCCTGGCGACGCACCCGCGAAAGAGCGGCAAGAAGGGCGCTGGCGAGCGCGATGTGCCCGTGACGTTCGCCGGGATCACCTATGTTCCCGGCGGATTCGTCTATGCCGATCACGACGGGATCCTCCACGCACAGAAGCAGCTAGCCTGAGGCGCTCGGCCGCCGCGCGGGGCAAAAACGCACGTGGACGAGCAATTTCGCCACACCTCCCGGCGGGGTGAACTGCGGTGGTTGCTCCAGGATTGCTGTGCTCGGCTCCGGCCGGGACGCGCGGACGTCGCGCGCTGCGTCGAAGCGCGCTGCCTGGCGCGGCAGATGCATCAGGCCGGAACACGCGGAGCTACCAACACCTCGTACCTACGGGAGGAAAAAGAATGAGCAACATCACGTCCGACCTGAAGAGCGATCTGACCAAGAGCCTGGAGTCGCTTCAGACCCTGCGCGACGAGATCCGGGTCAGGCTCCATCTTGCTGGCATGGAGGCGAAGGACGCCTGGGGGAAGCTGGAGCCCACGCTCCTCGACGCCGAGAAGCTGGCCGAGGACGTCTCGGAGACCTCGCGGAACGCGCTGCGCGACATCCTGGAGAAGGTGAAGGAGTTCCGCTCGTCGCTCCCCTCCTGATCGCCGGGATCGAAGCGCGCTTGTCCGCGTGAGCGGCGCCGCTGGCGGCGTTCACCAGGGCCCCTGAGCTCTGGTGATCACCGCCAGCCTTGTTTTGTGCTCCTGGCTGCATCCCGGCGCGGGATCACCCGCGCAGCGCCGCGGACACGGCGCGCGCGACGTTGCCCCACCGGGGATCCGCGGCGCAGGCCGCGAGCCGCTCCCCCACCACGTGGGAGCGCCGGTGATCGAGGAAGCCGGGCGGCCGCGGGAAGGTCGTGAGCGGCGCGCGCAGGATCGTCTTCTCGACCTGCCCCAGCATCGCCGTGTTGTGGACGAAGCCGAGCCCGCTCTGGATGTCGGCGAGCGTGGCGCTCGGATGAGCGCCCCACGGCGGGACGACGGCCGCGAGCGCGGCGGCGGGCGCCTGGTTCACCGCGATCACGCCGTAGCGGAGCTCGAGCAGGGCGCGGTCGAGCGCGGCGGCGACGGCGGGGTCCTCCTCGCTGATCGGGTGCGCCACGATCGACGCGCTCAGGGTGCCGTGGAGCCGGTCGTTGCAGAAGCGCGTCGCCGCATCGAGGAACTCCACCGGGTCGCTCGAGCCGACCTCAACGATCGAGAGGAGGCCGCAGCGCGGCTCGGTCGAGAACAGCGGCTCGTCGGCGTCCGAACCGGACAGGCCCGTGATCAGCGTCCACGGAAGCTCGCCGGGCCCGGGCTCGCCGATGCGCACGACCCCCCGCGGCAGCGGCACGTCGGCGGAGCCCTCGAGGCGCTCGCGCTCGAGCGGCGCGCGCCCGGCCGTGAGCGCGGCGTGCCGCGCCCCGGCCTCCAGGTGGGCGGGGCGCCGCGGGGGGACTGCGGCGAGCGCGCGGTGGAGCATCCGGAGGAGCAGCGCTCGCTGCACGAAGCCCCTGGGCAGCACGAGGACCTGCGCCTCGTGGCCGGCGAGCGAGGCGTTGCTCACGATCTGGCGCGCGAGGAGCCTCGCCTGGAACCAGAGCTCGTCCTCGCCGTAGAGCCACGGCGTCACGACGACCGGGGTGACGCCGCCGAGCGTGGAGAAGATCGGCTTGTCGAGCAGCCGCTCTCCCGACGCCCGCCGGAGCGCCTGCGCGGGGCCCGGCGGCCCCCAGACGAGCGCGTCGTGCGCGGCCGCCGAGCCGGCGACGTGGACCTCGGCGACGGCGGGGTGGCGTGCGAGGTAGGCGCCCGCGTCGGCGCCGCCGTAGACGAAACGGAGGAGCCCGCGCGAGACGAGCGGCGCGAGGGCGCGCTCGAGGATGGCGCCGAGGGGCGCGCTGCGCGGGCTCATCGCGAGCGCCACGACCCGCCCGTCGACGAACAGCTTGTGGAGGGCGTCCCGGAGGGGGACGCCCGCGACGTCGTCCGCGCCGAGCACCAGCGCGACGCCCCCCTCGGGATCGCGCTGCTGATAGAAGCGCGCTTGCCCCTCGCGGACGCCGGCGGGGGTCGCGCCGGGCAGCATCAGCGCGCGCGCGCGGACGGGCCCGTGGAGCGCGCTGTCGCGAAGACGCGTGGGGAACACCTCCACCTCGACGCGTCCGTCGGCGCGGGCGCGCAGCGCGTCGCGCCCGAGCCGCGGGCGGCCGCGCGCGGCGATGTCGTCGAGCGCCTCGGCCAGGAGGCGCACGTGCGAGAGCGTCGGCCACGGCCCCGCGAGCCACGCCGCGCCGCTCGCGGCCGAGCCGGGATCGATCCCCATGACGGCGCACGAGGCCTCGACCTGCGGGCGCGCGGCGACGAGCAGGCCCGGGAGCAGCGAGCGGAGCAGGGACGCCTTCTCGCGCGGCGGCATGCGCGCGAACCCGAGCGCCGCCTCGCCGAGCTCGGACAGCGCGCGATCGAGCTCTACCGGCGGTGTCTCCGGTCCGAGCGGGGCGCCGAGATCCGCCGCCGGCGCGGCCGCGGCGTCGCTGACAGGGGGAAATCCGGGCGCGGGAGCGGCGGCGGCGACATCGGGGACAGGCAGCATCGGCGGGGAAGACTACAGGCTGGAGATCGTGCGCGCGAGCGCAGCGGCGGGCCTCGGCGTGCGTATGGCCGGCCTGCTCGGGATTCGGTACAGTCCTCCGCCATGGATTGCGCTTTCAGCACGGGTCGGGGCTCCGCGCGCGCGCCCGCCTCCAGGATCGCTCCCCGCTCGGCGGCTTGCGGTCTCCTTCTCGGCCTCGGCGCGCTCCTCCTCGCGCCCGTGTCGGCGGCGCAAGAGCCCGCTCAGCCGCTCCCGCAAGGCCAGGGGCAGCCCGGCGGAGCCGCCCAGCCGCCGACCGGGTACCCGCAGCAGCAGGGTTATCCCCAGCAGGGGTACCCCCAGCAGCAAGGCTATCCCCAGCAGGGTTATCCCCAGCAGCAGGGCTATCCGCAGCAAGGGTATCCCCAGCAGGGTTATCCCCAGCAGCAGGGCTATCCGCAGCAAGGGTATCCCCAGCAGGGTTATCCGCAGCAGGGGTACCCCCAGCAGCAAGGCTATCCCCAGCAGGGTTATCCCCAGCAGCAAGGCTATCCCCAGCAGGGTTATCCCCAGCAGCCGCCCGGCTACGGTCCTGCGTACGCCTTACCGGAAGGACCGCCGCCGCCCCCGAGGCCGCCCGAGGCCACCTGCTGCCGCTGGTCGGTCCGCTACAACGCCCTGGATCTCCTGTTCGGAAGGATGACCTTCGAGGGCGAGATCGCCGTCCTCGGACCGCTCAGCATCGGCATCACCCCGTCGTGGATCTGGGGCTCGCTCGAGGACGCGCGGCTCGACACGACCGGATACGCGCTCGCGGTCGACGTCGGTGTCCACGTGGAGGGCAAGCCGCTCCAGGGGTTCTGGGTCAAAGGACGCGTCGGGTACGAGTCGTTCGAGGCGGTCTTCACCCCCAACCCCCGGGCCCCGGCGGTCACCGGGAAACGCGACGTGAGCAGCGCCGTCCTGGGCCTCATCATCGGGAGCACGAACATCTTCGGCCGCGACGGCGGGTTCGCCATGTCGGGGGGGTTCGGGCTCGGCGTCGCGCTCGCCCCTCCGGAAGAGCTCACGATAAACGGCAGGCCCGTGGACGTGTTCTACGACAAGATCGAGAAGATCAAGCTCATGGGGTCGCTCTCGCTCGGCGTCGCGTACTGATCGCGTCCGCTGCGCCCTGATCGGCGGCAAAGCGGCCTTACCGGGGAGGGGCGCGCGCCGACGGACGACCGGCGCCGGCCACAGAACTTGGCCCTGCGCGCGGCGCCGTGGGACGTCTGCACCATGCCCTCTCGCATCGCCCGCCGCCCCGGGCCGGCGCTGCTGCTCCCGTTCCTGGCGGCGCTCGTCGCCCTCGCCTTCGCCCTCCCGGCGCGCGCGTGGGTCGAGGTGCACGTCGCCGGGGACGACGCGCGGCTCGCGATCGACCGGGCCGGCGCCGCCCGGGTCGAGCACAAGGTCACGCTGAAGATCTCGGGCGGGCCGCTGCGCGCGCTCGACATCAAGGGTGTCGACCCCGACGCCGAGCTCGACCAGGGGAGCTACGCCGTGCCCTTCAAGGCCGCGGCCGCAGGCTCGCTCACGGACGCGACGCCGGTCGCGCTCGAGTTGCTGCCGCCCGACCTGCGCCCGCGCGAGGACGGCACGCGCCCGCCGCCGACGCTGCGGGCCCGCTTCGACGGCAAGGGCCTGAGCCGCGGGGTGTTCGTGGTCTTCTTCCGCTACCGCACGGACCTCATGAAGCGAGGGCTCATCCAGCAGGACGGCCCGAGCTCCCGCGTCTCGTGGACGGGCCCCCTCTGGGACGACGGCTACGACTCGGCGCGGCTCACCGTCGAGCTCCCCGCCGCGCCCGACGAGCCGCGCGTCGACGAGGCGGGCGACGCGGCGGGCTCCGACGCGCTCGGGGCGCCGATGACGCTCTCCACGCTGCGCCGCGCGCTCGACAAGGACGAGCTCGAGCTGCTCCGCCCCTACGCCCCGAAGGGCGAGCCGATCCGGTGGGCGGTCCGCGCCGACGCGCGCGCCTTCCAGCCCGCGCCCGCCGCGGCGACGCCCGGCGCCGACGGCATCGGGCGGCTGGCGGACGCCGCGGCCGCGAGCCCCGATCGCAGCCGCACCCTCTACATCGCCGC
The DNA here is from genome assembly GCF_051474675.1 of Sorangium sp. So ce406. Taxonomy (NCBI): domain Bacteria; kingdom Pseudomonadati; phylum Myxococcota; order Polyangiales; family Polyangiaceae; genus Sorangium; species Sorangium sp. So ce406. The sequence continues at coordinate 9,178,191 of NZ_CP150340.1, forward strand.
CGGCGTCGCCCTCTTCGCGCTCTACAGCGCGCTCGTCGCGCTCAAGGCGCGCGAGCACGAGCGCCTCGCGCGCGCCGCGGGCGTGGCGCCGCGGCCCCTCGTCCCGATCCCGCTCGCCCCGCGCGCCGCCCTCGCGGGGCTCGCGCTCGTGGCGGGCGTCGCCCTGGAGCTCCTGCTCCGGGACGGCACGGCGGGCGCCGCGCTCGTGGCCGCGGCGACCGCGCTCGCCGCGCACCGCACCCCCCGCCCGGAGCGCGCCGGCGGGGCCCTGCGGCGCCCCGGCAAGTGGCTCCCCGTCGCGGAGGCCGAGGCCTTCCGCGCGCCGCCGCGGGCGCGCGGCGTCTACCTCGACGTCTCGACGCGCGCCGGCAAGGCGCTGCTGGTCGCGCTGCTCGCGGCGCTCGGCGCGGGGGTCCACGCGCTGGCCGGCGCGTCGCCGTACCACGCGCACCTCCTCGCGCTCGACGCGACGGCGCTGCTCGCGATCTTCTGCACCGGCCGCCTCGCCGAGCTCCCCCCCGATCCGGCGGCCCGGCCGGTCGCGTTCCTGCGCGACGTCGCGCGCCGCGTGCGGCGCACGCTGAAGGCGCCCGCGAGCGCGGCGCCCGCCGCGTCGAAGGCGCCTGCGGGCGCGGCGGCCAAGGCGGCCGCCGGCGCGACGGCCAGGGCGCCCGCCGGGGCCGCGGCGAAGGCGCCGGCGCGCGCCGCGGCGGGGGCCACGGAGCTCCGCGTGGTCGGCCGCCTCCGCATCCCCGACGGCAGCCCGGACGCCGACGAGCTCCGGCTCGGCCTCGCGCCGCGCGCCGCGCTCCCCGGCTTCGTCGCGATCGAGGTCGGCGTCGTCTACGCGCCCGGCGCCGGCGGCGCCATCGGGTTGCCCGAGGTCCTGCTGCGCGTCGCCCCGGGCTCGCCCTGCGAGCGCGCCGTCGAGCGGCTCGCGAGCAGCGGCCGGTCGTCGCGCGGCCGGCGCCCCGGCGAGCGCGTGCTCGCGTTCACGCCGCGGCTGCCGACCGCGCGGATGACGGCGGCCATCGCCGCCGCGCTCGTCCGCGCCGTCTCCACCCCGCCCGCGGGCGCCACGCCGAACAAGCCGCAGGGCGCCAGCGCCTCCGGAGCGCCTCGCGCGCCGCGCCCCGGCAAGAAGGCGATCTCCGCCGCCGCGTAGCGCGCGCTCCCTCGGACGCCAGGCACGCCCTTCCTCGCGACGACGACAACGGATCCGCGGCGCGCGCCTGCGCGCTCACGGCCACGACGGCGAGCTCACCGTTCGCGTCGTGAGGAGGCCGTTCACGCTCCGCGTGACGGACGCGGCCGGCCAGACGAGCGAGGATACCGGGTTTCCGCTCTCCGGGAACGGAGAAAAAGGCGGCAAATCGCGGCTTCAACCCTGCCTGTTGGCCTACCTGCCTGCCTTCGCGAGGCCCGTCCCGCCACGAAGCTCCGAATTTCTTGAGACTGGCACTCTTCCAAGTCAGTGTGTCCAGGTGCGACGCGGGCGCGCATCACCGCAGCGCGCCGTGCTTGCACGCGCCCCCACACGAAAGAGACGACAGCGACGTGCGTGGCGAGGGCGCCCCTCCGACGCTGACCCCGACGGCATGCGAAGAAAACGCGGACGCTCCACTCGAGCGTATAGCGAGAGCTCACCCGAGCATGATAATCTCGACCTGATCATCTTTGTCGCGCAGAACAGCGCTGGAACGGATCGAATCATGCAAGGGGTCGGCGCTCCCGCTGTCTCTGCAGCGAGGGCTGAGCGGTCAGTCGACGCTCGCGGACCTGCATCGGCCGGATGAGAAACGCTGGAGTACGGTCACACGGCATTTTTACACATGCGTGACCGGCCCCGGCGGAGCTCTGCTCTGGCCTCGTCATCTCTTGATGTCGGCTGTCGTCGGACAGGCCCCAACGGACCGGGAGCGATCATGGCAAGAAGACGCGTCATCCCCACATTCACGTCCTCATCGCTGTGCGCGGGCGCCGCGATCTGCGCCTCGCTCGCCGCGGGCGACGCCCGGGCGGCGTATCGCTTCGACGCCACCGAGGCGGCGTTCGACGCGACGTACGCGGCGACGCCCATCGACGTGACGGGCGTCGTCGTCGACGAGGCGGGGTCGCCGATCGCGGGCGCGGAGGTGACCGCCATCGGCTGGGGGAGCGGCGCCGTCAACCACGGCGAGATCGCCTTCACCGACGGCGCGGGCGCGTTCACCCTGGAGGCGCTCGCGCGGCGCTCGGTCCTCCTGCGCGTCGAGATCGACGGGTACTACAGCGAGATCATCCCCGCCGATCTGCACCGCCCGCTCTCCGCGGCGGCCGCCGACGTCGGCCGCGTCGTCCTGACCGTGCAGCGCCCCGGCCGCGCGCGGATCCTCGTGGGGGGCGACACGATGTTCGGGCGGCGCTTCGTCGACAGCGACGCCGACGGCGTCGAGGGGGAGACCGGCGACCTGATCCGCCCTGGCACGCGCGAGGCGGACGCGCGCGCCGTCCTCTCCTTCCTGCGCGACGTCCTCTCGTCGTCGGACTACACCCAGGTCAACCTGGAGTGCCCTGTCACGGCCAACCCGGAGACGCCGCACCCGTACAAGTCGTTCACGTTCTTCTCCTACCCCGAGACGGTCCGGGCCCTCGCGTTCTCCGGGGTGGACGGGGTGAGCCTCGGCAACAACCACATGTTCGATTACCTGGAGGGGGGCGTCACCGACACGCTCAGCGCCGTGCCGAACGCCGGACTCGACTGGTTCGGCGCCGGCGTCGACGAGGCGACGGCGAAGGGCACCGTGCTCTACAGGACGATCCGCGACGTCGACGTGGCCTTCCAGGGGTTCAGCCAGATCGTCAATGACGGGACGACGCTCGCGGAGTACGCGCTCACCGCCTCCGATGGGCCGCCTCCCAAGGCCGGCGCGCTCCAGCTCGGCCTCACCCAGATCAGGGACTTCATGCAGACGGACGCGGTGGGGCGCTTCGCCATCCCGGTGCTGCACGGAGGCACCGAGTACAGCGACTACCCGTCGTCCGGCATGCGGCGGCGGTTCACGCAGCTCGTCGAGATGGGCGCCGGCATGGTCGTGGCGCACCACCCGCACACGATCCACGGCATCGGGCTGCACGACGCCGGCGCCGGCCCCCGCTTCATCTTCATGTCGCTCGGCAACATGGTCTTCGATCAGGACGTCTTCGAGACGTACCAATCGTACCTCGCCGCCGTCGACATCGACGAGGCGGCGGACGGCAGCCGCGCGGTGCACCGCGTGCAGCTCATCCCGTTCCAGAACGAGGATTACGTGCCGAAGCTCGTGGGCGGCGCCTGGCTCGGCCGGGCGATCCGCCACATCGGCCACCTCTCCACGACGCTGCCGGCGGCGCCGTCGCCCGGCGACGCGGCCGACGGCCTGACCGGCGCGGTCGTGTTCGCGAGCGGCCCGCGGGCCGCCGCGGTGAGCGACCCAGCGCAGTACACGACGAACGATCAGGTCGAGACGCGGAGCGTGCCGCTCGCGAACCGCAGCACCGGGCCCGTCGCGCACCTGCGCTCGGACGCGTCGGACTCGCTCGCCGCGCTCCGGACGACCGCCGCCGCGAGCTGCGATTACGGCCGGGAGATCATGCTCTACGGCGATTTCGAGGACAGCGACGTCGACGACGCCTTCCACGAAGGCTCGATGTGGTCGATGAGCGAATACCGCTACATCGAGAACAGCGTCGTCCACGGCGGGACGGGCGCGATGGTGTTCCTGCGCAAGTCGAACAGCACCGGAGAGGTGTCGACCTACATGAACAACCGCGTCAAGTTCGAGCCCGGCCGCAAGCTGACCCTCACCGGATACCTGAAGGGCGACAACGCCGGGCAGATGCGCGCGCAGGTCTACTGGTACACGAGCGGCGGGGCGAGCGTGTCGAACAGCGTCGCGTACACGCGCGCGGCCGGCACCTACGACTGGCAGCGGTTCACCGTCGACCTCACCCCGCCGGCGAACGCGGGCTCGGTGCGGGTCTACTTCAGGGCGGCGCCGCCGGCGAGCGGCGAGGCGACCACGTTCCTCGATGACGTGTCGCTCGTCGAGTGGGAGGGCACGATCGCCGACGGCTCCCTCGGGTTCGCGTTCGCGACGCCGAACGACTGGAGCTTCGTCCGCTGCACCGCCACGAATCCGGCGCTCACGACCCTCGGCGTGACGATGACGCACCGGTCGTACACGCTGGCGCCGGCGACACCCTGAGCACACCCTCAGCGTCAGGACGCGAGAACGCCGAACTCCGACGACGCGCCGACGACCACCTCGAGGACGCGAGACCCGCACATCGACTCACGATCCCCCTGACCTCGACTTCTTCGCTCGGCCTCGGTACCATGAGCGGGCGGCGCTGCGCCGTGGACTCGACACCTGCACTGCGCCTGCGCGCCACGGACCCGCCACCATGAAGCCCTCGCGGAAGCCATCGTATCTCGCGACCCTGCTGGCGCTCGCCGCGGTCACGGCCGGCTGCGGCTCGGACCCCGAGGGCCCCGATCTCGTGTGGCCCATCGGGGGCACGGACGAGATGCAGCCGATGTCGTCGAGCTTCGGCCCCCGCCTGCAGACCTCGCGCGACGGCGTCTACGACTTTCACCGGGGCATCGATATCCCCGCCGTGATGGGCACCCCGGTGTACGCGGTCGGCGACGGCAGGGTGACGCGCGCCGGGCGCTACAACGATTTCGACGACGTCGTGGTGCAGATCGAGCACTGCGACGGGACGGGCGCGTGCTTCTACAGCACCTACGTCCACCTGACGATGCCGCTCGTCGAGCCCGGCGAGGTGGTCGGGCGCGGTCAGCACATCGGCTACACCGGCCTCGCGGCCAGCAGCCTGTTCCCCCACCTGCACTTCGAGATCCGTGAGGGAGGGACCGAGAAGGTGTACTGCGTGCACCCGCTCCGCTTCCTCCCGACGCCGCGCGGGCTGCCCCCAGCCATCGACGTGCGCCGCACCGACGAGGACTCCACGGCGAGCGTCTCGGTCGAGGTCGAGGCCACCCTGCCCGGCATCGCCCCGGGCCTCCTCGAGGTCGACGTCGCCACGTCGAACCGATCGACCGGGGAGATCATCGAGGAGCGGGGGATCAACTACGACGCGTGGAACCGCAAATACACGGCGGAGGGTGACGCCGCGGTCATCGACGACGAGAGCCTCGAGGGCATCCGGATCGAGCCGGCGAAGTTCAACGCGCAGTCCTCGACCTACGTGATCGCGTTCCGCTTCAGCAACCTCGACGGGACGGCGTCGGCCGACGACCTCCGGATCACGGCGCGCGCGCGCGACGTGAACGGCCACGTGGTCGAGGTGAGCCTGCCCTGAGGCGCGCGCGCGCGGCGAGCGCGCGGCGCCGGGTCAGGCCTCGCCGACCAGCGCCGCCATGTCCGCGGGCAGCGGCGAGGTCACCACGAACGCGGGCACCGCGTCGCTGCCGCCCCACCCGATGTAGTGCGCGTGCAGCGCGTGGCGGCTCAGCCCCTCGACCGTGGGCCCGCCGTAGAGCACGTCGCCGGCCAGCGGGTGACCCACCGACGCGAAGTGCGCCCGGATCTGGTGCCGCAGCGCCCTCGGGGCGCGCGCCTCGACGAGCTCCCAGAGCCCCGCTTGCCGCACGCGCTTGTACATCGTCGCCGCGGGCCGCGGCGCGTACCGCACGACGTCGCGCGGGTGGATGCACGGGTAGACCCGCTTCTTGTCCTTCGGGTGCGGCGCGAGCGGCACCTCGATCGAGCCCATCTCGGGGAGATCGCCGATCTGGCAGATGAGCAGGTAGCGCTTGTCGAGCCGCCCCTCCTTCAGCCCGGCGCCCAGCGCCGCGAACGCCGCGGCCGTGCGCGCCGCGAGCACGAGGCCGCTCGTGTCCGTGTCGAGCCGGTGGCACAGCCCGGGCTCCCGCGGGGAGAACCCGATCGCCGCCATCTCGGGGTACCGCGCGACCAGGGCGTTCGCGAGCGTGCCGCGCTCGCCCGGATCGAGCGGCGCGGTCGGCATCCCGGCGGGCTTGTTCACCACGACGAGGTCGTCGCGCTCGAGCACCACCTCGAGCGGCACGTCCGGGTCCGGCGTCGCCGCGCCGGAGGCCTCCGTGGGCGCGACGTCGACCTCCAGCACCTCGCCCGCCACCGCGACGTCGCCCTTCGACGCGCGCCGGCCGGCGCCGCTCTTCCCGGCCCCGTGCACGCGCACGCGCCCCTCGGAGAACAGCCGCTTCGCGCCCGCCCGCCCGAGCCCGGGCAGCATCTGCACGAGCAGCTTGTCGAGGCGCGTCCCTGCATCCAGCTCGGTGATCGTGATCTTCATAGCTCCTACGGAATCGCCCCCTGCCACCCGAGGCCGAGCGCGGGCGCCCGCCGGCTCCCGACCACGCTCTCTCCTATCACTCCCATCATGGGCAGGCCGAAGCGGTTCCACGAGGGGCGCGCGCCGCGGGCGCCGGCGAGCGCGGCGCGCGTCACGTACCACGTGACGCCCGCCCCCAGCAGAAATCCTCCGGCGGCGGCGCCGACCCAGGCCCGCTGCTGGGCCTGCGTCGGGGACTCGAAGACGAGCGGGCTGGCGAGCGCGGCGGCGCCGAGGCCGCCGAGCAGCGCGCCGACGTCGATCGTGAGGACCTGCGACGCGGTGACGTCGAGCTGCGTCGCGGCCGCGGCCGCCGCGAGCCAGCCGAGCGCGGCGCCGTAGCCCATCCCCGCGATCGGCGTCCTGTCGATGTCGCCGCGCGCCGCCCACTCGACCAGCGCGCCCAGCGTGAGCCCGAGCCCGCCGCCCGACTGCGCCATCAGCGCGCCGCCCTCGGACATGCGCCCGAGCGAGAGCCCGAGCGCCGCGAGCGTGATCCCGGCCGTGCCGCCGATGAGCCCGGAGGCCCAGCGCTCCTGGTCGGGATCCGCGGCGTGCTCCGCGAAGCGGCCCTCGTAGATCAGGTGGCCCGCGATCGTCGGCCACCACGTCCCGGACCCGAGGTACCAGGCGTCGGCCACGCCGACGTCCCACTCCTCCGCGATGATGATCGCCCCGCCGAGCCCGATGCCCGCGCCGACCGCGAGGAGCGGGTAGAGCAGGCGCGGATCGTCCGAGCCGCTCGATCGCTGGATCGAGAAGCCCACGAGGCCGCCGTAGAGCGTCGCGTTGGCCGCGAGCGTCGCCTTCCCGAGGCTGCGCGCGGGCGTGGCGAGGCGCCCGCGGCACCGCTCGGAGCAAGGCGCCTCCTCGCCGCGCGGCGGGGCCGCGCTCGCGCCGCCGTCGAGCTCGGCCACGAGGTCGCGGAGCATGACGGCGGCGCGCACCGCGAGCTCGTCCCGCGCGACGCGCTCGACGCGCACCCGCAGCGACCGCGCGCCGCCGTGCGCGAGCGCGATCCGGAGCTCGACGTCGTCGCCGCGCAGGTCGAGGCTCGGCGCGATGAAGAGCCTGTCGCTCGCGCGCGCGCGCTCCACGAGCTCGGCCTCGTCGGGCCGCGCCCGCGAGGCGACGCGGTCGGCCAGATCCACCGAGAGGCCGAGGTCCTGCGCCGTGTCCGAGAGGAGCGCGTCGAGCGCGCTCGCGAGCGGCGCCGCGCGCTCCGCGTCCTCGGGCGCGAGCGCCGTCGGGAGCACGACGGTCGGCCTCGCCGCCGGCGGCGGGCGCGCGGAGCCCGCGAGGTGCGCGGCTCCCGCGGGCTGGCCGGGGCGCGCGGGCTGCGCCGCGCCGGAGGGCTCGGCCGACGCCGTCGGCGCCGCGGCGAGCGCTGGCAGCGCCGCGGCGAGCGCCAGGGCGCGCGCGCGACCGCCGAGGTGCCAGGGATCGATCATGAGGTCGCTGCTTCGGCCCCCGGCGACGTTCGCCGCGATGGCCGCCGCCGCTCGGGGCGTCGATCAGAACATGAACGTGCCGCTCGCGAAGATGTCGAACGTGTTGCTGTCGTTGACATAGAAGCGGCGGCCGATCGCGTTGATGCTCGGGCGGTAGTTGGGGTTCGGGCTGCCGGTGACGGTGAAGCTCCCGTCCTGGTTCTGGCGGCGGCACGGCCCGGCCGCCCCGATGTCGTCCTTGTACTGCGAGTTGCACGGCTGATCGCCGCCGATGCCGTGCCCCTGGTCGTGGCGGAAGCCGACGCCGAGCTGGAACTTCACGAGCTCGGCCGCCCTCCACGTCACGCTCGCGGAGCCGCGGTACGAGCCGTACGGCTGGACGTCGCTGAGCCCCGTGAAGTACGTCCGCTGCGAGCCCTCATCGACGACCGAGGGCGCGCAGGCCCGCGGGTCGCCGCTCCGGCACGCGTTCGGGTTGTACGCCTCGTTCTGGCGGAACGACGCCCACTGCGGCTGGCGCAGCGAGCTCGCGTCGGTCGAGCCGAGCGCGTCGAACAGCTCCGAGTAGTCGCGCCCCTCGGAGTGGTACTCGCCGGTGAAGCGCAGATCCAACGTGAGCCCGGTGAACTTCTCGCGGTTCTCCCAGGGGATGATCATCATGCCGAGCATCACGGTGCCGACGAGCGGCGGGTTGTTGACCAGCGACGTCTTCAGGTCGATGAGGCCGTAGTCGCTCGACTCCTGGTGGAACTCGAACAGCGCCTTGAACCCGCCGTAGGGCTCGACGTACTTGATCCGCTTGGACAGGTACGTGTGAACCTCGAGGCCGATGGTGCCGCGCGAGACGCCGGGGTCGCGCTGCGCGATCCGCTCCCCCTCGAACGGGAGATCGGTCTGGTCGTTCCGGTTGATGTCCGTCGGATCGGCGCACTTCACCTGCCCGCTCTTCGGCGACTCGGTGCAGGCGTGCATCGGCTCGCTCACCGGGAAGCGCCCCTCGATCCCGAACAGCCACGTCGGCTTCGTCCGGTCGCGCGCCTGGTTCATGATGTTCACGTCGGCGCCGACGGCGAGGTACTCGATGCCGCTCCGGGTCGGCGACGTGAACGGCAGCGAGAAGACCTGCTCGCCCGGGGCGCCCGCGAGGGCGACGGCCTGGTGCGCGGCGCTGCCGTCGAGGTCGGTGAGCTCGCGCGAGTGGCTCAGGACGAGCGGCATCCTGAGGTAGAGCGCGAGGTCGCGGTAGACGCCGACGTCGAGGCGCATGTTGAACTTCGACGTCGCCTCGCTGTAGTTCGCGACGTTGAGCAGGTTCGACGTGTAGCCGCCCGTCGACAGCCCCGGCGCGGCGATGCTCGTCTCGCGGCGGATCTTCGCGCTCTTACTCGCGTACTCGAAGCCGAAGCTGAAGTTCAGATCGAAGTTGTCGCCCTCATCGAAGGCGTCGATGACGCTCGTGATCTCGCCCGTCTCCACCATGAGCCGAGGCTCGGTGGCGCTCCGCGGCTCGTCCGCGGCCGCGGGGGACGCCGCGAGGAGAGCCGCCGCGGCGACGGCGAGCGACGCGAGCGCCGAGCCGCAGTCCACGCGATTGGCCACGCTGATGGCGACGCGAGCAAGATGGCCTTCGCCGTACCTTCTGCCGTGCATGCTCATGGTGATCCGTCGGACGGACGCTACCGGCGGGGGCCGGAGGGTGTCAATCTGCGAATCGCTCGGCGGGCGCGGCGCGGGGCCTCAGCGCGCCTCGGCGCGCTCCTCGGGGGCGAACGGGCTCTTCCCCTCCTCGCTGTCCGGGAAGATCTCGCTCGTGATGTCCTCCGCGGCGAGCTCCTCGCGGGCGGTGGTCAGGTCGCGCGAGGTCTGATCGAGCCGGTCGGCGAGCACGCCGAGGAACTGCCAGAGCAGCTTCACGGCCAGCTCGTGCTCCTTGCGGAGGATCTCGAAGAAGTCGGCGCGCCGGACGGCGATGAGCTCGCTCTGCTCGACGGCCGAGACGGTGGCGGAGCGCGGCATGCTGCGGATGAGCGCCATCTCGCCGAAGTGCTCGCCCGGGCCGACCTCGCTCAGCACGGCGTCGCCGCGGACGATCCGGACGAGGCCCGAGAGCACGATGAACAGCTCGTCGCCGCGGTCGCCCTCGCGGACCACGATCTGGCCGGGCTCGAACGAGAGCACCTCGGCGACCTGCATGACCCGGAGCATCTCGCGCTCCTGGAGGCGGGCGAAGAGCGGCATCTTCGCGAGCACGTCGCGCTTGAGGGCGAGCAGCCGCGCGCGGACGCTGTCGCGGTGATCGCCCGCGCCGAGCCGCACGAGGACGGCGGTGATGTTGTCCTTGCCGCCCTTCCGGTTCGCGAGGTCGATGAGGCCGTTCGCGGCGGCCTCGCCGTTCTCCTCCTCGAAGAACGGCTCGAGCTCGGCGGTGTGCGCGATGTAGCCGTGGAGCCCGTCCGAGGCGAGGAGGAACTGGTCGCCCGGGAGCACCTCGATCGTGAGCGTGTCGACCTCGACGCGCTCGTACACGCCGACGGCGCGGGTGATCGCGTTCTTCTGCGCGACCTTCTCGATCTGATCGCGCGTGAGCTTCCCGCGCTTGATCAGCTCGTTGTAGACGGTGTGATCCTCCGTGACCTGCTGGATGCGGCCCTCGCGGAGGAGGTAGATGCGGCTGTCGCCGACGTGCGCGATGTAGCCGTGCGAGCCGGCGATGAGGAGCGCGGAGAGCGTCGTGCCCATGCCGCGCTTCGTCGCGTCGGCCTTCGCCTCCTCGTGGATGCGGGCGCAGGCGCGCTGCACGGCGTGCTCGAGCAGGCTGAGGACCTCCTTCATCGCGGCGCGCCGCACGTTGCTGCGCGCCTGGTTCTCGATGAGATCCCGCTCTTTCTTGAGCTCCTCGTGGATGATGCGGACCGCGAGGGCGCTCGCGACCTCGCCAGCGGCGTGTCCGCCCATTCCGTCGGCAACCACGAAGAGCGCGAGCTTCTTGTCGACGAGGTAGTTGTCCTCGTTGTGGTCCCGCATGCGGCCGACGTCGGTGGCCGCATAAAACCTGATGTTTTCGGACAGGCCCATCGGTTCGGGCAGGCTAACCGAGGGCGCGGGAGGAAATCACTAGCGATTGCGCCCACCGCGAACTGGACGACCTCCGCCCGTCCGCCTCACCCTCGCCGCGCCCGGGACGTGCCTGCGCGATCGGGAGATGCTCGGGGTGCGGGTGGGGAATCGACCGCGTGGCGGCGGCTGCGAGCGGCGGTACATTCGGAATGCGCAGAATGGGAGGCTCCATGCGGCTCGTCCTCTTCGATAACACCGACGTCGGGTGGGGTGCTCGGCGGTCGCGGGCTCCGCGCGCGCCCCGCCGGCGCGAGGTCGGCGCGATCGGCGAGGCCGGCGAGGTCGCGGGGCGCGCGCAGCCCGCGACCGCCGACGCCGCGGATCTCTCGGTCCTGGGCGAGGCGGTGGGCGCGTCGATCGGCCTCACGCCGGTCTGGCGCGCCGGTGCGCTCCTGCACCGCATGACGGGCGCGGCCGACGCGTGGCAGGCGGCGTCGAGCTGGGCCGAGGCGCTCGGGTGGGCGGCGCGCACGGCGCGCGAGCGCGGCCGGAAGATCAGCTCGCTGCAGGCCTGGGGGCACGGCGGCTGGGGGTACATGCGGATCGGGAAGACGCGGCTCGACGAGGCGGCGCTCCGGCCGGGCTCGCCGCTCGACGGCGCCATCGCCGCCCTGAAGGCCGAGCTCGCGGGCCCCGACGCCCTCGTGTGGCTCCGCTGCTGCAGCGCCTTCGGCCACTCCGGCCAGGCGTTCGCGCGGGCGCTCGCGGGCCGGCTCGGCTGCCGGGTCGCGGGGCACACGTACATCATCGCGTTCTACCAGAGCGGGACGCACTCCCTCCGCCCGGGCGAGGCGCCGGCGTGGGATCCGCGCGAGGGCGTGCGCTTCTCCGACGGAGCCCCGGCCGGCGCCCTGTGGTCGTCGCGCACCGCGCCGAACACCGTGTCGTGCCTGACGGGCGAGCTGCCGCCGGGCTACTGACGCCGTCGTCATGGACGAGGGCCGCGGCCGAGGTCTCCCCCGGGGCGGCGCGCCGGCCGGCGGCGCTCGACCCGCCTCCTCGCGCCGGCGTACCCTGCCGCCATGACGCCGCCCGAAGCGCTGCGCGCGCGCGCGCTCGATCTGCTGAGCCGAGGGGACATGGCCGGCGGGATCGCCGGCCTCGAGGCGCACCTCGCGGCCGAGCCGGGCGACGCGGGGGCCTGGCTTTCGCTCGGGGCGGCGCACGCGGCGGAGGGCCGCTGGGCCGAGGCGGCGCGGGCGCTCGCGCGCGCGGTCGAGCTCGACGGCGGCGAGGTGGAGGCGCGCCTCGCCTACGCCCGCGCGCTGGTCCGCCTCGGCCGGCTCGACGAAGCGGCCGACCAGCTCCGGCAGGGCGCCGCGATCGAGCCGCCCGACCCGCGGGTGCTGCGCGAGCTCGGGATCGCGCGCTACGACCAGCGCCTCCATGACGAGGCAGCGCGCTGGCTCGCGCGGGCGTGCGAGGCGGCGCCGGAGGACGGGCGGGCGGCGTTCGCGCTCGGGCTCGCGCACGAGGCGCGGCGGGACATCGCGGCGGCGATCGCGGCGTACCGCGAGGCGGTGCGGCGCGCGCCGGCGTTCTCCGACGCGCGGCTCACGCTGGCCGACGCGCTCGCGTCGATCGGGGAGCACGAGCAGGCGCTGGGCGAGCTCGAGGCGCTGCTCGCGCGCGAGCGGAGCCACGAGAAGGCGGCGCACAACCGCGAGGTGCTGCGGCGCGCGCTCGCCGAGATGCGCGCGCGCCGGCTGCTCGGCAAGACGGAGCGGGAGCTCGCGCGGTCGGCGCTCGCCGTGGAGGCGCAGCTCAGGCGCCGCGAGCAGACGCCGGCGGCGACCGGCGAGGGGGCGGGGCGGCAGATCGTCCGCTACACGGCGCCGCTCCTCGAGCTCTACGCGACGATCGACCCGGCCGGCGGCGCGATCGAGGCGCTGCACCTCGCGCTGACCGATCCGGATCGCGCGGCGCGGTCCGAGGACGACGTCTTCAAGGTGACCGTGATCGGCGAGGACGGCCGGCAGGCGCCGGTGAACTACGCGACGGGCGCGTCGCTCACGTTCCTGCGCGAGGCGCTCGGTTGCCCCATGACGCAGGCGAGCGCGATCTACGCGTCGCTGCTCCAGGGGGCGCCCTCCGTCGACTGGGGCGGCGCGACGGCGCGGCTCGCGAGCGTGCCAGGCGCCGCGAGCAAGGCCGGCGGGGAGCGGCACGGCATCCTGGTCAGCCGGCGGGGCTAGGCCGTCGGGATCACGGGCGCGGCGGCTCGGCGCCGTCGGGCGGCGCGTCGCCGGGCTCGATCATCCCGAGATCGTGCATCGAGGAGTAGTGGCCGTCCGGCGCGAGGATGACGTGGTCGAGGAGCGGCACCCCGATCACCGCGCCGGCCGCGGCGACCGAGTTGGTCATGAGCACGTCCTCGGGGGACGGCGCCGAGTCGCCGCTCGGGTGGTTGTGCACCAGCACGAGCGCCGAGGCCGCGTCCGCGAGCGCGGCGCGCAGGATGTCCTTCGCCGTGACCGAGCAGCCGTGCAGCCCGCCCTGCGAGACCCTGCGCGCGCCGCGCATCCCGTTGCGGCCGTCGAGCGAGATCACCCACATCTGCTCGTGCTCGAGCGGGCCGAGGTGCGCCGCGCACCACGCCGCGATCGAGGCCGAGGTGCGCACCGGGGGCCGCGGGCGCACCGCGCGCTCGAAGGCGCGCCGCCCGAGCTCGAGCGACGCGGCGATGCGGAGGGCCTTCGCGAGGCCGAGGCCGGGGTGCTGGGCGAGCGCGTGCGGGCCGAGGCGCGAGAGCCCCTCCAGCCCGGAAAACCGGGCGAGGAGCGCGGCGGAGACGAGCGTCACGGGGGTGCCGACCAGCCCGGTGCCGAGCACGATCGCGAGCAGATCGGCGTCGCCGAGCGACCAGATCCCCTCCTCGAGCGCCCGCTCCCGCGGGCCGGCGAAGCCGGGCAACGCGGAGGGCTCGTCGGCGTACGGATCGAGGAGGTGACTGGACGGCAGCGCGGCGCTCTTCCACAGGCTCATGCGCGGACGCCAAGCACGCGGCGGGCCGGCCGGCGCGCCCGCCGCGCCGGCGGGTTTCACGCCGCCGGGGGTGGCGGTCCGGCGGCGGAGGGTGGCGGCCGCCAGGGACGCGCGCGGCGTGAGAGCGCGAGGGGGCGCGCGCGTCACTCGACGCGGACGATCGTCTCCGCGGGGAGGCTCTGGGCGAAGGCGTCGCGCGCGGCGCGCACCTTCGCCTCGACGAGGCCGTCGAACGTGAGCTTCGTGCGGTAGTCGGCGCCCGACCACCGGGGGTAGGAGCCGATGTCGACGTCGCGGTGCGCCTCGACCACGCGGTCGAGCATGGGCTTGAGCTGCCCCTCATCGAGGGTCGTGAACACCGCGAGCGAGATGAACGGCGCGCCGCCGGACAGCTCCGCCTGGATGAGCGCCTGCTTCGCCCGGAAGATCTGCGGCACGCCGGGCAGCATCCACACGTTCCGCATCACCACCGCCGGCCACGCCGCGCTGCCGCCGGTCACGAGCCGCGCGCCCTCCGGGATGCGGGCCATGAGCAGGTGCCCCTCGGTGATCCGGTCGCCGTAGTACTCGCGCAGCATGCTCTCCATGTTGGGCGCGCTGACCACCGGCACGCCGAACGCGCGCGCGACGCCCGCGATCGTGAGATCGTCGTGCGTCGGGCCCACGCCGCCGCTCGTGAAGAGCCAGTCGTGCGACGCGGCGAGCGCCCGCACCTCCGCGGCGATCACCTCGATGTCGTCGAGCACCGTGACGGCCCGCTCGAGCTTGACGCCGAGCGCGCGCAGGGTGCCCGCGAGCACGAACAGGTTCTCGTCAGCGATCTTCCCGGTGAGCAGCTCGTTGCCGATGATCAGCGCCGCCGCAGTCCTCATCTCTCCCTGTGCTCCGCTCAACCCTCGAACTCGCGCGTCACGGGGCGCCCGTCGGCGTCCATCCCGAGCAGCTCCTCCACGCGCTTCTCCGCGCGGTCGAGGCGCTCCTGCGCCGACCGCGACAGGCGGATGCCCTCCTCGAACAGCGAGAGCGCGCGCTCGAGCGGCAGGTCGCCGCCCTCGAGCTCCGCCACGATCTTCGCGAGGCGGCGCGTCGACTCCTCGAAGGACATCGCGCCGGCGCCCGCGGCCTTGTCGCCGCTCACCGGCGCGCGATCGGCCTCGCTCGCGGACGCCGTCGAGGTGGCGCGGGCTTCCACTCCCGCTTCCGCGTCCGTGCCGCGGCCCGGGCCGCTCTCGTCCGTCGCGTTGCTCATCGTCGTCATGAGCCAGAGTCCCCCGGGGGTGCGGCCGGCGCAAGCAGGACGGAGCTCACCCCCGGCGGCACCGCCGGCACGAGGAGCACGCCGTCCGGATCGGCCACGACCGGGACGGCCACCCCGTCCGGCCGGACGAGCCGCGCCGGACGCGAGGACGCGCTGGCGGCCGCGCTCCGGTCGTTCGGGACGATCGCGACCCAGACCACCCCCGTCGCGAGCGCGGGGCGCGGCGCGTCGCGGGCGCCCGGAACGCCGGAGAGCGCGGCCCGCGCGAGCGCGCGCACCCCCTCGTCCGGGTCGAGGTCCCGCGCCGTGAGGAGCACGCGCGTGCGCTGCACCTCGGCGCGCCGCGACAGCCCGCGCACGATCGCGCGGCGCACCGCGGGGTCGTCCTCGAAGCGGTAGGCGCGCGCGAGGAGCGAGACGCTGTCGGGCATGGGGTCGCTCCCGAGGCCGAGCGCGACGTGCGCGCGGACGACGGGATCGCTCCCCTCGAGCAGCCGCTTGAGCCGGCCGCGGATCACCTCGTCGTCGCGGGCCGCGAGCGCGCGCGCGGCGAGCGGCGCCAGGGGGCCGCCCGCCTCCGCGAGGGCGGCGAGCCGCGAGGTCGCGACCGCGCCGCCCCGCGGCGCCGCGAGCAGCGCGACGCCGGCCGAGATCGCCGCCGCGTCGGGCGCGGCGTCGTCGCCGCCCGCCGCGGCGCCCCCGCCGCCGGGCGCGACGAGCTCCGCGAAGAGCGGCGCGAGCGCGGCGAGGGCGCGCTCACCGCGCGCGAGCGCGCCGCGCGCCGCCGCGTGGACCGCCGCGCGATCGCAGGCGGCCGGCGAGCACGCGCCGACCACCTCGCCCGCGTCGCGGAGGCCGAGCGCCACGGCGCCGAACACCCCGACGGCGCGATCGCTCGACCCTCTCGGCGCCGCGAGCGCGGCGAGCAGCCGCCCCTCGATCGCCTCGGGCGCGTCGCCCAGGACGAGGCCGCGGACCACGCCGGCGCGCAGGCCGAGCCGGCGGAGGTCCGCGTCCTTCGCGGCGCGCGCGCCGTCGATCATCTCCGCGACGGCGGCACGCGCCTCGGCCCCTGGTGTCGTCGCCAGCGCGAACGCCGCCGCCGTCGCCAGCTCCGGGCGCTCGACCAGCCCGCGGAGCTGCCGCGCCGCCTCCGCGCCCCCGGCGCGGCCGATCGCCGCGACGGCGCGCGGCCGCGCGTCCTCCGGGAGCAGCGGGAGCGCGCGCGCGAGCGCCGGCACGAGCCGCTCCGACGGCGCGAGCTCGGCCAGCCTGAGCCCCTCGAGCCGCGCGCGCTCGGACCCGAGCAGCGCGGCCACCGCGTCCGGCGCCTCCGGCGCCCCGAGGTGGACGAGGATCTCGGCGGTCGCCTCGAGGAGCCCCGGCTCCGGGCGGCGCAGCCACGCGCGCGCCCTGGCCAGCGCGGCCTCGTCGCCGAGCCGCGCGAGGGCGCGCGCCGCGGCCACCTGCGCCGCCCGGTCGCCGCCCTCGAGCATCGGCCGCAGCGCCCCGATCGCCCGCAGGTCGCCGAGCTCGCCGAGGAAGGCGACGAGCGCGGGCTCGAGCCGCTTGCGGTTCCCGAGCAGGAGCTGGAGCGACGCGGGCGGGTACGCCCTGAGCGCGCGCGCCGCGGCCTCGCCCGCGGCCCCGCCCTGCACGATCGCGTTCACGAGCGCGCCGAGCGCGCGCCTGTCTCCGGAGCGCGCGAGCGCCAGGGCGGCCGTGCCGCGCAGCAGCTCGCCGAGCGGCGACGCGGCGCTGCGCGCGGGGGCGCCGCCCTCGGACAGCTCGCGCGAGAGGAGCTGGCGCACGCTGTCGCGCGCTGCGTGCGGCGCGAGCGCCCGCACCGCCGCGAGGCGCGCCCTGGGATCGCGCGCCCCCGGGGCCCCCTGCTCGAGCGCCGCGAGCAGCGCGCTCACCGCCTCCTCGGTGCCGATCGCGCCGAGCCGCTCGATGCCGCGGAGCCGCGCCTCCGGGTCGCTCGACGCGAGCAGCCGCTCGGCGACAGGCACGCCGAGGCTGCCGCGCAGCGGCGCGGCGCCGGGCTCGGCCGCAGCTGGCGCGCCGCCGTCCTCCGCGCGCGGCGCCCGCGCGGACCGCGCGACGGGCTGCGGCGCTGCCGCGCCCGCGATCGCGGTGGCCGCGAGCGCCGCCGCGAGGCCCAGCGCGCGGGGGGTTCCAGGGGGGAATCGCATTCGCTCCGCCGCACTATCCCGCGATCGGCGGCCCGCTGTCACGCTCCCCCGAGGCGCGCCAGCGCGGCGTGACAAGCCTGGAATTTGATGGAAGCACGCGCTAGGTCGACCTACGGTGCGGCCGCGGAGAGCGGCTGTAGAAGAGGTGACGCTTGATCGACCTGGTACGGACACTGGAAAAGGCCATCACGGTATCCGCCAACAAGGTGTGGCCGGTCTTGCAGCAGCTCAGCCGGCTCGGTGGCGAGCCCGAGCCGTTTCACCCCAAATGGAGCGACAAACCGATCCCGAGGGGCGGCCAGCGCTCGAAGCCGCCGCTCGGCTGGCCCCGCGAGACGGACAGCCTGTGCCCGCGCTGCGTCAAGGAGGCGCGCACCGAGATCCTGAGCGGCAGGGCGGACTGGACCCGGCTCATCACCGACAAGCCCGGGGAGATCCGCGCCCGCATCGTCGCGCGCGACGGGCGCGTGGTCATGGAGAAGACCTGCCCCAAGCACGGCTCCTTCTCGGACACGATCTCGATCGACCCGGAGTTCCTCGCCCGGATCGAGCGGCTCTTCGCCGGCCGCGACGTCGAGATGACGCCGGACAAGATCCACAACCACGGCTCGAGCACCATCCGGTACGGGCGCGGCGCGGTGCTCACGGTCGACCTGACGAACCGCTGCAACATGATGTGCGACCCGTGCTTCATGGATGCCAATCAGGTCGGCTACGTGCACGAGCTCACCTGGGACGAGATCACGCGGATCCTCGACGACGCGGCGGACGTGCGCCCGCGCCGGCAGATGTCGATCCAGTTCTCCGGCGGCGAGCCGACGCTGAGCCCGCATTTCCTCGACGCCATCCGGTACGCGCGCAAGAAGGGGTACTTCGCGGTGCAGTGCGCGACGAACGGGCTGCGCTTCGCCGAGGAGCCGGGCTTCGCCCAGAAGGCGAAGGAGGCGGGCCTCCGGATGGCGTACCTGCAGTTCGACGGCGTCACGAACGCCGCGAACAGCCACCGCAAGATCGGCAACCTCTACGACGTGAAGCTGCGGGCGATCGAGGAGCTCTCGGCCGCCGGCATCGACGTCATCCTGGTCGTGACGATCGTCAACGGCGTGAACAACGATCAGGTCGGGCCGATCATCGACTTCGCGGTCCAGAACGCCGACAAGATCACGGTCGTCAGCTTCCAGCCGGTCAGCTTCACCGGCCGCGACGAGGACATCTCCGACGAGCTGCGCGAGCAGCAGCGCTACACGCTGAGCCACCTCGCGCACGACGTCGCCCGGCAGACCGGCGTGACCGATCCGCTCCGCGACTGGTTCCCCCTCTCGTCGCTCGGCCCCTTCGGCGACGTGACCGATCTCCTCGACGGCCCCGACAAGGACTGGGGCCAGATCAACTGCGGCTGCCACCCGAACTGCGGCATCGGGACGGTGCTGTTCGTCCACAAGAAGACGAAGCAGATGGTCCCGCTGCTCGACTTCATCGATGTCGAGGGGCTGCTCTCCGACCTGCGCGCGATCTTCGACGCCGGGCGCGGCCGCGCCCTCACGAGGGCCCAGGTCGTCGCCGCGCTGCTGCGCCATTACCGCCCCGAGAAGGCGCCGCCCAACTTCCACCTCGGCACCCTGGTGAAGCAGTTCATGAGCCAGACCGGCGCCGCGCACGCCGGCGAGGGCGACGCCCGCGAGTACGAGTGGCGGGTCCTCTTCGTCGCGGGCATGTGGTTTCAGGACCTGTTCAATTACGACTTCCGTCGCACCGAGATGTGCATCATTCCGTACGGAACGCAGCTTGGTGAGATCAGCTTCTGCGCGTACAACACCGGCGCTGGGTGGCGAAACATCCTCGAGAAGATGAAGGCCAACGCCACGGTGGCCGAGTGGTACAAGAAGCACGGCAGGCACCCGGTGTATGCGAAGAATAAGGATCTTCCGCTACCGGCCTACGACAATCCCCTTACGATCGTCGAGCACGACCTTGCGTTGCGCGAGCGCGAGCAGGGCGCCCCGCGCGCGCGGCCGCCGACCAGGCGGTTGCCGATCGTGAGCTGATCCCGCAGCCACCACGCACGCCTGCGCCACCGGCGCCGATCGCCGACGCGCCGACATCGGGCCCACGCCGACGCCGGATGTCGGCCAATCGACCATCGGTCGTAGGGCGCCTCACATCGACACGAAAATACCCGCCGTTCGTCATGCTGTGCTGGACGTGCGCGCCCGCGGGAACAGCGCGGGACTCATGGAGAACGCACGAGGCATGGTGTAGCCTCCGCATGTGACCTTGCACGCTGGCCGCTATGAGAGCTTGCGCGCCATCGCGTCGGGCGGCATGGCCACCGTGTATCTCGGGCGGGCCGTCGGCGCCGGCGGGTTCGAGCGCCTCGTCGCCCTGAAGATGATGCACCCGCACATCGCGGCGGAGCCCGAGTTCGTCGCGATGTTCCTCGACGAGGCGCGCCTCGCGGCGCGGGTGCGCCACCCCAACGTCGTCGCGACGTTCGATCTCGTCGAGGACCCGCTGTTCCTCGTCATGGAGTACATCGAGGGCCCGTCGCTGCACCTCCTGCTCCGCACGTGCGCGCGGGCGAAGCGGCCCCTCCCGCTCGGGATCGCGCTCCGCATCTTCCTCGACGTGCTCGCGGGCCTGCACGCGGCGCACGAGCTCACCGGGTCCGAGGGCGAGCCGCTCCACCTCGTGCACCGCGACGTCTCGCCGCAGAACGTGCTCGTCGGCATCGACGGCGTCTCGCGCATCACCGACTTCGGCGTGGCGCGCGCCGAGACGAGGCTCATGTCGACGCGGGGCAACGCGCTCAAGGGCAAGCTCGCGTACATGGCACCCGAGCAGATCCGGGCGCAGCAGATCGACCGCCGCAGCGACGTCTACTCGGCCGGCGTGGTGCTCTGGGAGATGCTCACGGAGGAGCGGCTGTTCAAGGCCGACAACGACGGCGCGCTGATCGCGCAGATCCTCCAGGGCCCGCCCACGGGCCCGCGCGGTGTCGTGCCGTCGGTCCCGGCCGCGATCGACCTGATCTGCCTGCGCGCGCTGAACACCGACCCGAACGACCGGTTCCCGACCGCCGCCGCGTTCGCGGAGGCGCTGGAGGAGGCGGCCGCGCAGACGCCGGGCCTCGCGGTGTCGTCCCCCCGCGCGGTGGAGGCGCTCATCAAGGAGGTCGGCCTGCGGGGGTCGCCGGAGGGCCTCGGCGGGCCGACCAGCGCGCGGAGCGGCCCGGCGTCGGGCTCCGGGCCGATGTCGGCGCGGTCGCCGCTGAGCCAGCGCTCTCCCCGGAGCGAGCCGCTGCCCCTGAGCCAGCGCGCCCCCCGGAGCGAGCCGCTGCCCCTGAGCCAGCGCGCCCCCCGGAGCGAGCAGGGCCTCGGGGCGGCGCCGGACATCTCGGGCGCGGACGCCAGCGCGTCGGCGCTGGGCGCCGTGGTCTCCGAGGCGGTGGCCCGCCGTCAGCACATCGTGCGCCGCAGCGTGATCGCGACCCTCTGCGCGGTCGCGCTCGCGGTCGGGGTGGTGGTCTTCTTCGTCGCCGGCGAGCGCGCGCCCGCCGGGCTGCAAGCGGAGAGCGTCGCGGCCCCGTCGATCCTGTCGGCGCTCCCCGCGGCCGAGGCGGACAGCGCGACCGGCGAGGCGGCCGCGCCGGCGCAGCCCGGCGGGCCTGCCCAGGGCCCGGCGCTGGTCAACGCCGGCGCGGCCCAGGCCCCCGCCCTCGTCAACGCGGCCCAGGGTGCGGCGCTGGTCAACGCCAACGCGGCCCAGGGTCCCGCCCTCGGCGGCGCGGCCCCGGACCCCGGCCCCGCCCCGCGGCTCCCCGGCAAGGCCGTCCAGGGCCCGGCGCCCACCGCGCACCGCGCGGCGAGCGCGGCCCCGCGGCCGGCCCAGCGAGCGACCCCGCCCACCGCCAAGCCCAAGGCTGGCCGGCCCGACATGCGCACCGCGAGCGGGTCGACGGCCCCGACGACGAAGCCGGCCGCCCGCGCGGCCGCGCGCGGCGCGACGACGAAGGCCCCGGAGCCGAAGCGGACCGCCCCGCGCACGACCTCCCGGACGCCCTACAAGCCCAGCGGGTTGTGACACGCGGGTCGTGACGCGCGACGCGCGACGTCATCGCGCCAGCGGTGAGACACCGCCGGGACGCCTGATCCCGTGGCGCATCGCGCCGGCTCGGCGGCGCCCGGCGACCCGCTCGCCCCGGACGTCAGCCACGGACAGACATCGCGTCGCCGGGCCCGCGCACCGACCACGCGCCGCGCAATCCTCGCTGCCGGCCGGCCATGATCCTTTTCGGCGCCACGTCCAACACTCCGGCGATGGAAGCCCGTCCAACGCTCCGGCGACCTCCCTCTGCGCCTGTTGCGAATCTGTTCCGATCGCGCGACGCCGGGCCGCGTCGTCGCCCATGGAACGCGTCGCCTCGCCACCTACATCCTCGCAAAGGACATCAGAAGGTCAGTCGTCATCTCACGAGCGTGACATGGGAGGCAGGCTATTCTTGTCGTGGGGCGGAATGACATCGCCCAAGTGAAAGACGCGCCGCGCGTCAGACGTTACCCCGGGGGAACCAGCTCATGCGCTCGCTGTTCGAGCAGGTGGTCGACTGCTGTGGCCTGGCGCCAGCCTTCGCCAGGAGGATCATCCAGGAGGCCTGCGAGCGGAGCGGTGTGTCGCCGCCCGACGCGATGACGCCTGCCGACCTCATCCGCTCGCTCCCCCACATCCGCCAGGCCCTCGCCGTCTTCCTCGAGCCCCGGGAGGTCGCGCTGAAGACGGCCGCGATGCGCGCCCTGGTCAAGGGCTCCTGGCCCTCGATGCCCGCGGTAGCTCCCCCCGACGCGAGCCAGGAGATCCGGACAGCTCAGGAGGAACCGAAAGCCAAGTCGAGCTCGTAGAGCTCGTAATGCGATCGCTGCATCCCGAGCGCGGCATAGGTCGACTGTGCGCGCGCGTTGCCGGTCTCCACGTAGAGCCGGATGCCGCATACGTCCCCCGCGTCCGCCGCCATCTCGTGGACTCGCCGGTACAGCGCCCGGAAGACGCCGCTGCGCCGCGCCGCGGGCGACACGTAAACGGACTGGATCCACCAGAAAGTAGCGTTTCTCCAGTCACTCCATTCGTAGGTCACCATCAATTGCCCGACCACCTCCGAGGCGCGCTCGGCGATCAGATAGAACCCTTTCGCCTCGTCCGCGATCAGCGCGGCGGCGCCGCGGACGGTGATGGCCGTGTCGAGCACCTTGCCTTCCGTCTCGAGCGCCATCGCCCTGTTGTTCGCCGCGAGGATCGCCGCATCCAGGGGCGTGGCCCGGCGGATCACGAGATCGGTCACGGGGCGACCTCCCGATGGACGTTGCAGGGGTGTCCTTCCGGCGCGCGGTCGGACGGCGCCTGACGGGGAAGCTCTGGGGCGCGAGGTCGGGTCGACATGGGCGACCCATACCGCGAGCGGCGGGGCTGCTCAATGGCCGCGCCGCGCTCCTCGGCGGAGAACACAGCGAGCAGAGCCCGCCGCAGATGCCGCCGCGGCGCGTTATGTTTCACGATGTGATCCTCGACGAGAACGGCGGGAGCTCCTCCGTGAAGCGTCGTGGAGAGCGGTGAAGCGTCGAAGCGCGCCGCGAGGCGCGCGCATCCGTTGCGCGTTCGATCGGGCCCTGCGCCGGCGCAGCGCAGGCCGGCCGCCTCCTCGGCGGCGGTCCTGCGGAGGTTGTGCTCCCCGCCCGATCGCGCGTACCCTCCGGGCGCCGACGCCTCCGGAGGGTGACCTTTGACACTGCTCGTCAACGACTCGATTGCCCAGCGCGTCCAGCGGCTGGAGATCCCTTTCAACAGCTTCGGGGTCGATCCTTACGGCATCTCCCGGAAGCACCTTGGTCTCTTCTTCTCGTTGCTGGACTTCTTCTATCACCATTACTTCTCGGTGGACGTGGTGGGCACCGAGAACGTGCCTGCGCGCGGGCGCGCGATGCTCGTCGGCAACCACTCCGGAGGCGTCGCCATCGACGGGGCGATGGTCGTGGCGTCGATGTTCTTCGAGATGGATCCGCCGCGGCTGGCCGAGGGGATGGCGGAGAAATTCATCAATCGCCTCCCGTTCACCTCGCTCTGGTCGAGCCGCACAGGGCATTTCACCGGCCTCCCCGAGCACGCGAGCCGCCTGCTCGAGGACGAGCGGCTGCTCATGGTGTTCCCCGAGGGGGCGCGCGGCACCGCCAAGCTCTACAGCGAGCGCAACTCGCTCGTGCATTTCGGGTCCGGGTTCGTCCGGCTCGCGATGAAGACGAGGACGCCCATCCTCCCGTTCGGCTTCGTCGGCGGGGGCGAGGCGGTGCCCACCATCGCCAACTCGTACACGATCGGCCGGCTGTTCGGGGTGCCGTATATCCCGATCACGCCGTACCTCGTCCCGGCCCCGCTCCCGGTCCAGCTCGAGATCACGTATGGCGAGCCGATGACGTTCCCCGGGACCGGGGCGGAGGAAGACGAGGTGATCATGGGCCACGTGGATCAGGTGAAGGCGAAGATCGCCGAGCTCATCGAGGCTGGGCGGCAGCGGCGCCGCGGGAAGCTCGCGCTCGACCAGCGCGGCGCGACGGCGCAGGCGCGTGGTCCATCGCCGGATTCAACGCCGGATTCATCGCGCGGGTCGTCGCCGGGTTCATCGAAGGAGCGCGCATGAGGGTCCTCATCCCCGGAATCACCGGCCAGCTCGGCCGCATGGTCGCGACGCGCCTCCTCGAGGAGGGGCACGAGGTGATCGGGATCGACAAGCGGCCGTGGCCGACCGCCCCCGCCGGCGTCGAGATGCACAACGTCGATCTCCAGAAGCGCGCCGCCGAGGACGTGTTCCGCAAGAGCCGGCCCCAGGCCGTCATCCACATGGCGACCGTGACGCACCTCGTGGAGCAGACGGAGGAGCGGTATCGCATCAACCTCGGCGGCACGCGCGTCGTCTTCGACAACAGCCGCGCCTGCGGGGTCGAGCACGTGATCTTCGTCGGACGACACACCTATTACGGCGCTGGCCCCGAGTCGCCGCTCTACCACACCGAGGAGGACCCGCCGATGGCGGTGTCCACCTTCCCCGAGCTCGCCGACCTCGTCGCGGCCGATCTCTACGCCTGCACGGCGCTCTGGCGCGCCCCGGAGCTCTGCACGACCGTGCTCCGCATGTGCTACACGCTCGGCCCGACGGGCCACGGCACGCTGGCGAGCTTCCTGCGCGGCCCGCACGTCCCGTACGTCCTCGGGTTCGACCCGCTGTTCCAGTTCATGCACGAGCAGGACGTCGTGACCGCCATCTGCCTCGCCCTCGAGAAGCGCATCCGCGGCGTCTACAACGTCTCGGGCCCGCAGCCCGTGCCCCTGTCGCTCATCATCCGGGCGGCCGGGCGCGTGCCGGTGCCCCTCCCCGAGTTCGTGCTCCGCAACGCGCTCGGCCGCTTCGGCCTGCCGAAGCTCCCGCGCGCGGCGCTGACCCACATCAAGTACCCCGTCGTCGTGGACAGCGCCGCCTTCCGCGCCGCCACCGGCTTCCAGCACGCCGTCGACGAGGCCCGGGCGATCCGCGAGTACCGCGACGCGCACCCGGTCCAGACGAGCTGACCCTGAACCGCCCGGCGCTCGCCGGACATCGCATCACGTCAGAGGAGGTCCCGATGCTCTCCGACAAGGTCAAGCAGTTCGCGCCGGCCAGGCTCACCGCGGACGTCAGCAAGCTGCCCGAGCCGGAGCGGGCGGCGCTCGGCAAGCTCATCGAGGCCTCGCGGCTGCTCGATCCCATCTTCGACCGGCAGGCCTACGCCGCGAACCCCGAGCTCCGCGAGCGGCTCCTCGCGGACGGCACCCCGGAAGGGCGCGACCGGCTCGCCTATTTCGACATCATGCGCGGCCCGTGGGACAGGCAGGATCACCACCGCCCCTTCGCCATCGACATTCCCCGCCCGCCCGGCGCCGGCTTCTACCCGGAAGATCTCTCGGCCGACGAGCTCCACGCGTGGACAGCGCAGCACCCCGGCGACAAGGCGGCGTTCGAGAGCCTGTTCACGCTCATCCGCCGCGACGCGGGCAAGCTCGTCGCCGTGCCGTACAGCCAGGCCTACGCGGCGTGGCTCGGCCCGGCCGGCGCGCTCCTCGAGGAGGCGGCGGCGCTCACGGCGAACGAGAGCCTGCGGCGGTTCCTGAAGTCCAGGGCCGAGGCGTTTCGCTCGGACGATTATTTTGCATCGGACAAGGACTGGATGGACCTCGACAGCCAGGTCGAGGTGACCATCGGCCCGTACGAGACCTACGAGGACGAGCTCCTCGGGCTCAAGGCCTCGTTCGAGTCGTTCGTCACGGTGAGCGATCCGGAGGCCTCCCGGAAGCTCTCCCGGTACAAGGAGCTGCTCCCGGAGATGGAGCGCAACCTGCCCATCCCCGACGACGTGAAGACCGAGCGCGGCGGCGAGAGCCCCATCCAGGTCGTGGACCTGGTCTTCAGCGCCGGCGACGCCCGCAAATCGGTCCAGACGATCGCGTTCAACCTGCCGAACGACGAGCGCGTCCGCGCCGAGAAGGGCGCCAAGAAGGTCCTGCTCCGCAACGTGATCGAGACCAAGTTCGAGCGGATCATGCGCCCCATCGCCGAGCGCATCCTCGACCCGGCGCAGCTCGAGCACCTGTCCGCCGACGCGTTCTTCAACGAGACGCTCTTCCACGAGCTCTCGCACAGCCTGGGGCCGGCGTTCACGACCGCCGGCGGGGAGCGGGTCGAGGTGCGCATCGCGCTCGGCTCGACCTACTCCGCCCTCGAGGAGGCCAAGGCCGACGTGATGGGCGCCTACAACGTCCTGTTCATGATCCGGAGGGGCCACTTCCCCGCCGACTTCAGGGACAAGCTCCTCGTGTCCTATTTCGCGGGGCTCTTCCGGAGCACCCGCTTCGGCGTGGCCGAGGCCCACGGCAAGGGCGCCGCGCTCCAGATCAACCGCTTCCTGGAGGAGCGCGCCGCCCGCTTCGACCCGGCGACCGGCCGCTTCACGATCGACACAGCGGAGCTCGAGGCCGCCATCACGCGCCTCGTCCGCGACCTCTGCATGGTCCAGCACCGCGGCGACAAGCAGGCCGCCGGCGAGCTCCTCGCGAGGTACGGCGCCGTCTCGGCGCCGATGCACCAGGCGCTCGGGGGCCTCGAGGGGATCCCGATCGACATCCGGCCCATCTATCCGCTCGCCGGCGAGTGAGCCGCCCGCGGGCGGCGCTCACGGCCCGATCTGGACGAGGAACGCGTCGCCGGCGCCGCGGCTCGTGACCGCGCCGCCGGTCCCGAGATCGATGGTGCCGTCGAAGTGGCCGGTCACCCAGCTGTTGCCGAGGAGATCGGCCGCGACGGAGGTGCCTGCCTGCTCGCCCGAGTCGCCGAACCGGCGCGACCATATCGGGCTGCCGTCGGGGTCGATCTTGGCCACGAACGCGTCGGCGGCGCCCCGGGCCGAGTGCACCTCGTCGCCGATCTCGAGGCTCCCCCGGAACGAGCCGGTCAACAGGATGTTGCCGGCCAGGTCGACGGCGATCGCGGCGCCCTCCTGGTCCGCGTCGTCGCCGTAGTCCTCGCTCCACAGCGGGACGCCGTTCTCGTCGAGCCGGATGAGGAGGACGTCCTTGTCGCCCGCCGTCGTGCGCGGCGACTCGCCGAGGGTGACCGACGAGCGGAACGAGCCGGTCACGAGGACGTTGCCCGCGCCGTCCACGGCCACGCCGAGCGCCTCGGCGGCGTTGGTCGCGTTGGCGGACTTGCTCCAGACGTGGTCGCCCGACGGGTCGAGCTTCGCGACGAACAGGTCGCTCTTGGCCACGGTGATGAGGTCCTTCTCGCCACCGAAGCCGATCCTCCCGCTGAACCAGCCGACGAGGACGATGTTGCCCGCGCCGTCGACGGCGACGCCGGTGCCGGCCTGGTCCTCCTCGTCGCCGAACTGCCTGGCCCAGTGGACGTTGCCCGCGGCGTCGAGCTTGACGAGGAACACGTCGCGCTTGCCCTGGCTCTTCAGGGTGAAGCGCTCGCCCTTCCTGGGCTCGCCGAAGTCGAGCGTGCCCCAGAACTCGCCGGTGACGAACGCGTTCCCCGCGCTGTCCACGGCGACGGCCGTCGCCTGCTGGGTGTCGGCGTCGCCGAAGCGCCGGCTGAACTGGTGCGCGCCCGCGGCGTCGAACCGCGCGACGACCACGTCGGCGCGGTGGCCGCGGCCCTTGCGCACGCCGCCGCCGAAGTCGACGTCGCCCGACGCGCTGCCCGCGAGCACCACGTCGCCCTCCGGCGAGAGCGCGACGCCCCGGGCGACGCTGTCCGCGAACCGGCGGCTGAACCGGAAGCGACCGCCGCGCGAGAGCCCGTCGCGCGAGAGCGCGTCGCGGGGGAACGAGGCGACGAACGCGTCCGCCTCGGCGAGCGTGCCCAGCTCGTCCGACGGGCCCGCGCCGAGGTCGGTGCTGCCGGACGCGGACCCGACCACCACGACGGCATCCTTGCTGACGGCGATCGCCCGGCCGCGCTGATCGCCGGTGCCGCCCAGCGCGACGCTCTGCACGGGATCGCCCGTG
This sequence comes from Sorangium sp. So ce406, assembly GCF_051474675.1. NCBI lineage: Bacteria > Pseudomonadati > Myxococcota > Polyangiales > Polyangiaceae > Sorangium > Sorangium sp. So ce406. Next base: position 9,206,144 of record NZ_CP150340.1, read on the forward strand.
CACGCCCGCCCGTCGCAGTTCTCGTCCGCGGGCGTGGTGCAGCTCTCGAACGCCGGCAGGACCTGGCCGACGCACGGGCCGACCGCCGTCCCGTCGTCGTTGCAGGCGGCGACGCCGGCCGCGCAGAGGCCGACGCCCTTCGTGCCCTGCGGCCCTGTGTAGCAGGCCGTCTCGACGCGCGGGGCGCAGCTCTCCACGACCTCGCCGCCCCCGCCCGCGCCCGGCTCCACGCCGACGACGTCACCGCCGCCACCGCCGCTCCCCCCGTGGCCCGGCGGGTCCGGCGCGAGCTCGGGGAACGGCGCGATGAAGGCGCACGCGCCCCCGCCGGTGAAGGCCAGGGCGAGCGTCGCGACGACGCCCATGCCGAGGCGACGCGCGTCGCTCACAGCGCCCCCCGCACGGCGACGCCCGCGCCGTCCGCGCCGACCCACGGCGAGAGCGCCGTCGGGCCAGGGGCGCGCGGCGCGGTCGCGGGCCGCGCCTGCGGCCCGACGCCGTCCGGTGGCGTCGCGGGCGACGAGGAGGAGGACCAGAAGAGGTACGCGCCGAAGCCGCCCGCGAGGAGGGCGGCCCCGAAGAGCGCCGTGCTCGTGGTGGCGAGCGCCTGCCCGCGGTCGCGCAGGGCCTGCCGCTCGTCCAGCGAGCCCGGGGTGGGGTTCTCGTTCAGCCGCACGAAGCTGTGCCGCACGTCGAACGCCATGACGCCCGTGACCAGGGCGCCGGCGGCGAGCGCGACCGCCGTCCCCGCGACGGCCTCCGGGGGGATGCGCGGGCCCGGCGCGGGCGCCGGGGGAGGCGCCGGGCGAACGGGCGCGAGCGTCCGCAGCGCCACGAGCGACCGCCTGGGGCCGAGATCGGCCCGTAGCTCGACGATCGCGCCCGTCTCGGCCTGCACCGCGGCCTCGAACGGCGCTGCGTAGTTGTCGGCCCGCACGACGACCCGCCGCTCCCCGGGGGTCACGAGGATCGCCGCGCCGACGAGCGCCGGGTGGATCGGCTCGCCGTCGATCTCGACGCGCACGCCGGTCGCGTCCTCGGGCAGGCGCAGGACGATCTGCGACGTCCTCGCGCGGAGCTTCTCGATGCGCGATCGCGACTCCCTGGCGAGCGCTGTCTCGCGCCGCGCGGTCGCGCCGGCCTGGGCGAGCTCAAACGCGTTGAGCGCCTCGACCACGTGGCCGAGCGCCTCGTGACACGCGCCGAGGTGGTACCAGAGCGACGGCGACACGACGACCTTGCGGATGCGCTCGTAAGTCTCCAGCGCCTCCGCCCACCGGCCTTGATCCTCGGCGGCGAGGCCGAGCGCGAAGAGGCGCCGCGCTGTCGCGAGCTCCGCGGCGCTCGGCTGCCGCGGCGCGGCAGGAGCCACCGTATCGCCCGCGGCGGCCGCCGGCGGCGCCGCGGGAGCCGCCGTGTCGCCCGCGGCGGCCGCCGGCGGCGCGGCGGGAGCCGCCGTGTCGCCCGCGACGGTAGCCGGCGGCGCGCGCCCCTCGATCGGCGAGGAAGGATCGGCGAACGCAGCCGGACCTACGCCGACCACGGCGAAGAATACCACTCCGCCGATGGTGATCCGATGCTCCACCTGCGCCTCCTTCCTCAACGAAGCGATAGAGGCAATCTAACCGTACTCACGCTCCTCGATTCTCGACAACTGGAAAATTGTTTGAGATTGGTGCCCGATCCTGGAACGCTCTTGCATCGCCGCTGAGAGCTTCAGCATGGTCGGATTCACGACGACACAGGAGTCGCAGGTACGAGCTGTGATAGCGCCCGTCGATCTTGTGCCAGGCCAGCACCTCGGCCGCTATGAGCTGCTGATCGCCATCGCGCAGGGCGGAATGGGCACGGTGTGGGCAGCCCGGGAGCGCGGCGGAGCCGCGGGCAACACGATCGTGGCAGTGAAGACGATGCTGCCGGCGCTCTCCAGCGATCCGCGCTGCAAGCGCATGTTCCTCACCGAGTCTCGGATCGCGGCCCGGATCAAGCACCCGAATGTGTGCGCGATCCTGGATCAGGGTGAGCAGAACGGGGTGCTCTACTTCGTGATGGAGTGGATCGACGGCGACGCGCTCGTCGAGCTGCTCGGCGGCAGCACCCGCAAGCAGGGCCGGCCGCTCCCCCTGCCGGTCGCGGTGCGGATCGCGATCGAGTCGGCGCGGGGGCTGCACGCGGCGCACGAGCTCCGGGACGACGACGGGACGCTGGTCGGGCTCGTGCACCGCGACGTCTCGCCGCACAACATCCTGATCACGCGCGACGGCTCGGTGAAGATCGCCGATTTCGGCGTGGCCAAGGCCATGGCGCAGGCGGACAACCCGACGACCAACACCGGGCACATGAAGGGAAAGATCCTCTTCATGGCGCCCGAGCAGGTCTACAGCGAGCAGCTCGACCGGCGGTCGGACATCTTCGCGCTCGGGATCGTGCTCTATCAGCTCACGACGGGCACGCACCCGTTCGCGGCCAGCCACGACCTCGCGACGATGGCGCGCATCGCGCGGCCCGAGCCGGTCGATCCGCCGAGCTCGGTCGTCCCCGACTACCCGCCCGCGCTCGAGGCCGCGGTGATGCGCGCGCTCGCCAAGGATCCGGCCGAGCGGTTCGCGACGATGGCCGAGCTCGCCGACGCGCTGGAGGCGGTGGAGGCCACGCTCGGCGGCCGGCGCGAGGAGGTCACGGGGTACATCCGCGACGCGCTCGCCTCGCGCGCCGCGCGGCGGACGGCGGTGATCAAGGACGCGGTGCGCGCCGCGGACGGCAGGTCGCGGGGGCGGCCGCTCTCCCGCCTCGACCCGCAGCGCCGCGCCCGGACGATCGCCACCGCGGCGGCCCTCGTGGCCTCGGGCGCGCTGCTCGGGGCGGCGACGCTCCTCTGGGTCGGCCTCGGCGACGGCCCCGCCGCCCCGGGGGCGGTCGAGCCCGCGGCGCCGGCGCTGCCGGTCGAGCCGCGGCCGCAGGTCGCCACCGCCGAGCCGCGCGCGCCGGAGCCGCCGCGCGCCGACGCGCCGGCGCCGTCGTCCGCGCCCGCGACGCCGCCGTCCTCCGCGCCCGCCGCGAGCGCGACCGCGGCCCCGCCGCCGGTGCGATCTCCCGCCGACACCGGGCGCGCCAAGTTCCGCGATCCGGGCTTCTAGCGCGGCGTTCGGCGGCGCGTGCGGGGCGCGGCGGCGCGCGGCGGCCCGGCCCCGCGCCCGAGGAATAATCGGGCGACGCCGGTTGTCCTCGGGCGGCCGGGCTTGCTATGAGCTCCCACCCGTTATGCACGACGTACGCGCCCTGAACGAGCTGGTCGCCAAAGAGAGCGCCTTCATCGACACCCTGCTCAACGAGGTTGGCAAGGTCATCGTCGGTCAGACGTACATGATCGAGCGCATCCTCATCGGGCTGCTGACCGGAGGGCACGTGCTCCTCGAGGGCGTCCCCGGGTTGGCCAAGACGCTCACGGTGCGGACGCTCTGCGACGCGATCGAGGCGAAGTTCTCCCGGATCCAGTTCACGCCGGATCTCCTGCCCGCCGATCTCATCGGCACCGTCATCTACAACCACCAGAAGGGCGATTTCACCTCCAAGCTGGGCCCGATCTTCGCGAACCTCGTGCTCGCGGACGAGATCAACCGCGCCCCGGCGAAGGTGCAGAGCGCGCTGCTCGAGGCGATGCAGGAGCGGCAGGTCACGATCGGCGACACGACCTACCCGCTGCCGAGCCCGTTCGTGGTCATGGCGACCCAGAACCCGATCGAGCAGGAGGGGACCTACCGGCTGCCCGAAGCGCAGGTCGACCGCTTCATGCTGATGGTCAAGGTCGGCTACCCCGCGCGGGCCGAGGAGCGGCAGATCATCGATCGCACGACCGCGGTGATCGAGGGCAAGGCCGCCAAGGTGACGACGCCCGAGGAGCTCGTCTCCGCGCGCAAGGTCGTGCGCGACGTGTACATGGATGACCGCGTGAAGGACTACATCGTGGATGTGGTCTTCGCGACCCGCGAGCCCGGGCAGAAGGGGATGCGGGAGCTGAGCAGCCTCATCGAGTACGGGGCGAGCCCGCGCGCCTCGATCGCGCTGGCGCTCGCGGCGCGCGCGCACGCCTTCCTCCGCCACCGCGGCTACGTGACGCCGGAGGACGTGAAGGCGATCGGCCCCGACGTGCTCCGGCACCGGGTCGTCCTGACCTACGAGGCCGAGGCCGAGGAGGTGACGTCCGAGCAGATCGTCCGGCGCGTGTTCGAGGTGGTCGAGGTGCCGTGAGCAAGGCCTCCGGCTCGAAGAACCCGCTGCCGCCCGAGCTCCTGAAGCAGCTCCGGCGCATCGAGATCCGGACGCAACGGCTCGCCAACGAGCAGCTCTCCGGGACGTACTCGTCCGTCTTCAAGGGGCAGGGCCTCTCGTTCCGCGAGGTCCGCGCCTACATGCCCGGCGACGACGTGCGGTGGATCGACTGGAACGTCTCGGCGCGCATGAGCGAGGCGTTCGTGAAGGTGTTCGTCGAGGAGCGCGAGATGACCGTCATGCTGGTCGTCGACGCCTCGCAGAGCGAGCAGTTCGGCACGCGGCGCGCGTCGAAGGCGCGCCTCGCCGCCGAGATCGCGGCGCTCTGCTCGTTCAGCGCCATCAAGAACAACGATCGCGTGGGCCTCGTGCTCGCGACCGAGGCCGTCGAGAAGCTCGTGCCGCCGAAGAAGGGCGACAAGCACGTGATGCGCGTCATCCGGGAGATCCTCGGCCACGAGCCGAAGTACACGGGGACGAACCTGAAGCTCGCGCTCGAGACCCTGGTCAAGGTGGCGAAGCGGAGGAGCGTTGCGTTCGTGATCAGCGATTTCTTCGCCTCCGGCTTCGAGCGCTCGCTCTCGCTCGCGGCCGCCAAGCACGACGTGATCCCGGTGATGCTCGTCGATCCGCGCGACGAGGAGCTGCCGGACGTGGGGCTCGCGACGTTCGAGGACCTGGAGACCGGCGAGGAGGTCGTGGTCGACACGGGCGACCGGGCGGTGCGCGACCACTACCGCACCGCGATGCGCAAGCTCCGGAGCGACCGGGACAAGCTCTTCAAGAAGCTCGCGCTCGACGCCGTGGTGGTGAAGACGGGCGAGAGCTTCGTGACCCCGCTGCGCGACCTGTTCGCCAAGCGGGCGCGGAGGCTCCGGCGATGACGCCGCGCCGCTCCCGGGCCTCTGCCGCGCGCGCGCTCGCGTCGCCTGCGCGCGAGCGCGCGGCGATCACCCGGCCGCTCGCGTGGGCCGCGCTCGCGGCGGCGCTCGCGTGCGCCCTGCCGGCGCGCGCGCAGCCGGCCGCGGGCGGCGCCGGCGGGCCCGCCGCGCGGGACGACGACCCCCCGCCGCCCCCGCCTCCGCCGCCCGCGCCGTCCGCGACGGAGCGGGGCGCAGGCAGCGTGTGGGCCTCGTGCGCGGAGCACGTGCCGGCCGGCGCGACGCGGCCGCAGATCCAGGAGACGTTCCCGAGGAACGGGTTCAGCGGCTACGCGGCCCACCTCGAGGTCACCGTCGCGCACGGCAAGGGCGAGACGGTGCTGCCGGAGGGCTTCAAGGTCCAGGGCGACAGCGACGCCGCGCGCGCGCTGGAGAAGGCGGGGTTCATCCTGCCCGAGGCCGACGCGGGCGCCGGGCCGACCAGCACGACGACCGCGACCGACACCGGCGCGACGACCAGGCTGGTCATCCCGTTCGTCCCGCTGCCGAAGGAGCCGGGGAGGAGCTTGCTGCAGCTCCCGCCGGTGCCGATCGCCGTGTCCCGCGCGAGCGGCGAGCTCGTCACGGTCTGCACCCGGCCGCACGAGATCGTGGTCGAGGACCCGATCGCGAACGAGCGCGATCCCAAGGTGAGGCCGAACCCGCCGCCGCGGCCGCAGCGCGAGGAGTGGGTGCTCGCGAAGCAGCTCACGTTCGGCATCCTCATCGGCGCGGCGCTCGGGGTGCTCGTGGCCTGGCTGGTCCGCCGCTGGCTGCGCCGGCCCCGCGTGGTCGCCGCCCCGCCGCCGAAGCTGCCGTGGCTCGCCGCGCTCGAGGAGCTCGAGGCGCTCCGGCGCTCCGACCTGCTCAGCCAGGGGCGGACCGACGAGTATTTCGACCGCGTGAGCGACTGCGTGCGCAAGTACCTCGGCGCGCGGTACGGCTTCGACGGCCTCGAGACGACCAGCGACGAGATGCGCGCGCTGCTCGCGCGGGTGCGCCCGCCCGTGCCGGTGCTGCCGCAGATCGCGCGGTTCCTCGCCGACTGCGACCTCGTGAAGTTCGCGCGCCTCCAGCCGACCGAGACCGACTGCCTCGAGGCGATCGAGCGCGGCGAGGTCATCGTGCACCGCACGACGCCGCCGGCCGTGCGCCCCGGCGAGGCCGCCGGGCCCGGCGGGCCGCCGTCCGGCAAGCAGCCGCCGCCCGCCCGCTCGTCGCGGGCGCCCGAGGAGGCGCCTTGAGCCGGGCGAAGCGCGCGGCGCTCGCGGTCGCGGCGACGCTCGTCGTCGCGGCGATCGCCTGCGTCTACCCCTACCTCGCGCGCCGCGACGCCTGGCTCGGCGCGAGCTGGCAGACCCCGTGGTTCCTCGTCGCGCTCCTCGCGGTGCCGGTCGTCTGGTACTGGGGCATCTTCGCGGAGGACGCGCGCAAGCCCCGGCTCCGGCTCGGCACGGTCGCGCCGCTCGCGCGCGGACCGCGCGGCCTGCGCAGCCACCTGCGCGACCTGCCCGGCGTGCTGCGCACGGTCGCGCTCGCGCTGCTCATCCTGGCGATGGGGCGGCCGGTCAGCGTGCTCCGCGAGCAGCGCTCGGACGACAAGGGCATCGACATCGTCGTGGCGCTCGACCTGTCGGGCTCGATGCGCGCGATCCTCGACGCGAGGCCGGCCGACCTCCCCGGCCAGCCGAAGCTGCCGCGCGGCAGGCGGCTGACCCGGCTCGACACGGCGAAGCTCGTCCTCCAGGACTTCATCAGCCGGCGGAAGACCGATCGCCTCGGCGTCGTCGTCTTCGGCAAGGCCGCCTACGTGCTGTCGCCGCCGACGCTCGACTACCACCTGCTCACGCAGATGGTCTCGCAGATGACGCTCAACGTGATCGACGGCAGCGCGACGGCGATCGGCGACGCGCTGGGCACCGCGGTCGCCCGGCTGCGCAGGAGCGACGCGCAGTCGAAGGTCGTGATCCTCCTGACCGACGGCGACTCGAACGCCGGCGCCATCTCGCCCGAGTACGCGACGCACCTGGCGACCTCGCTCGGCGTGAAGGTCTACACGATCCAGATCGGCACCGACGACGAGGTCGAGGTCGAGGACGGCATCGATCTCTTCGGGCAGCCGCGCTACGTGCGCCACCGCTTCCCGGTGAACCCCGCGTTGCTCCAGGAGATCGCGCAGAAGACCGGCGGCGCGTCGTACGTGGCGACCGACGCGAAGGCGCTCGCGGACAGCATGCACGACGTGCTCGACCGGCTGGAGAAGACCCGCTTCGAGGCGTCGATCTCGGCGTACGAAGATCTCTTCCCGTTCCTGCTCCTGCCCGGCGTGTTCCTGATCGGGCTCGACGCGCTCCTGCGCGCCTGGCTGCTCCGGAGGTTCCCGTGAATTTTGCGGCCCCCTGGTTCCTGCTCGGGACGGCGTTCGCCGCGCTGATCGGGCTCCTGCTCATCCTCGGCGGCTTCGGCGTCGCGCGCGCCGTCAAGCGCTTCGGCGACGAGGACCGCGTGAAGGCGCTCACCACCGCCGACCCGGCGAAGCGCCGCGCCTGGAAGGGCGTGCTCCTCGTGCTCGCGACGGCGCTCGCGTTCGTGGCCGCGGCGCGGCCGCAGTACGGCAAGGGCACGCGGCTCGTGCCGGCGACCAACGTCGACGTGGTGGTCGTGCTCGACTACTCGAAGAGCATGTACGCGCGCGACGTCGAGCCCTCGCGCATCTTCCGCGCGAAGGTCGAGGTCGCCCGGCTCATCAAGGATCTCGAGGGCGCGCGCTTCGGCGCGGTCGCGTTCGCCGGCGAGCCGATGGGCTTCCCGCTCACCGCGGACGGCGCCGCGATCGCGCAGTTCTTCCGCCAGCTCGACCCGAACGACATGCCGATCGGCGGCACCGCGATCGCGCGCGCGCTCGACCAGGCGAACGAGCTCTTGCGCCGCGATCCGAAGTCCGCCGAGCACAAGCGGATCATCCTGCTCGTCACCGACGGCGAGGATCTGGAGGGCTACCCGCTGAGCGTCGCCCAGGCGATCGGCGCGCAGGGCACGACGATCCACGTCGTGCAGATCGGCGGGCGCACGCCGGAGCCGATCCCGGAGATCGGCCCGGACGGCCGCATCGTCGGGTGGCGGCAGGACCGCCAGGGCAAGCCGCTCACCAGCGAGCTGTCGCTGTCGGGCGAGCAGCAGCTCGCGTCGATCGCGCAGGCGACGCCGGGAGGGCAGATCATCCGCGCGGAGAAGGGCACCACGGGCATCGAGACGATCGCCGCGGAGCTCAGGCGGCAGATGAAGAGCGAGTTCTCGGAGCGGGTCGAGACGGTCTACGCGGACGTGTATTTCTACCCGCTCGGCCTCGCGATCCTGCTCCTCATCGTCGAGGTGTTCCTCAAGGACGCCCCGCGCCGGCGCTTCGTGGCGACGCACCCCAAGGCCGCGCCGAGGCGCGCGGCGCTGCTGAAGGCTCGCCCGGGCGGCGCGGATCTCGCGGACGAGGCGGGGCCGGCCGCGGCGGGCAGCGCGGGAGGGCAGCATGCCGCGTCGTGATCGCAAGCGGGCGGATCTCGCCGGGTTCTTCGCGCGCCACGGGCGCGTCCTCGCGATCGGGCTCGGCGCGGCGTGCCTCACCGGGGCCGCGTTCTCGGCGGCGTCCGGGTGCAGCGGGTGGGATCCGACGTCGCCGTTCGAGCGGAACGCGCCCGCGGTCGACCAGGCGATCCGCGATCTCGACGCGGGCAACCTCGAGTCGGCCGCGCAGGCGCTCGAGAGCTACCTGGGGACGGGCGCGTGCAGCGACGCCGGCATCGGGCTGCCCGACTCCGTGCGCCAGAAGCCGAACGGCTCGTTCGACCTCGGGCTGACGCTGTTCCACCTGGCCGAGCGCTACGGCCACCGGTTCGGCGACGAGGAGCTCGCGGACGGCGGGCCGGAGCAGGAGCAGAACGACGCGCTGCGCGGGATCGAGATCGACTGCGCGCTGACCCTCGTGAAGGCGATCGGCGCCGATCCGAGCGTGCCGGCCGACCTGCGCGCGCGCGCCCGCTACCTCGCGGGCAACCTCGAGTTCTTGCGGCGCAAGTACGAGGACGCCGTGAAGTACTACGATCAGGCGCTGGCGATCATCCCCGGCCTGATCGAGGAGACGGGCGGCGACGGCATCGGCCGGGACGCGGCCTGGAACCGGGCGATCGCGCTGCGGCGCATCGAGGAGCAGAAGGACGCGGGGCCGCCGGACGCGGAGCCCGACGCAGAGCCGGACGCGGAGCCCGATGCAGAGCCGGACGCGGAGCCCGACGCGGGCGAGCCCGACGCGGGCGACGACGGCGGCGACCAGGATGCGGGCGACGACGGCGGGGACCAGGACGCGGGTGACGACGGCGGCGACGGCGACCAGGATCAGAGCCCCGATGCGGGCCCGCAGGATCAGCCGCCCGACGCGGGGCCGCCCGACCAGCCCGAGCCGCCGCCCGAGCAGCCCCAGGAGCAGCCGCAGCCCGGAAGGCAGGACGATCGCGTCCTCGACCAGCTCGAGGAGGCGCCGACGTACCAGGAGCAGGAAGCGAAGAGCAGGGCCGGCACGCGGCGCGGCCGCGGGATGGAGGACAAGTGACGCGCCCGGCGCTCTCCCCTGCCCCGCTCGCGCTCGCGGCCCTGGCCGCCCCGCGCCCCGCGCCGCTCGCGACGGCGCTGCTGCTCGCGCTGCTCGCGCTGCTCGCCCCGCTCGCGGCGCGCGCCCAGCAGCCGGAGCTCTCGTCGCGCGCCAGCTCCACCGAGGTCGAGGTCGGCGAGCCGTTCACGGTCGAGGTGAAGGCGCTCGTCGAGCGCGGCGCCGGCATGCCGTCCGACCCCGAGCTGCGCGTCCCGCCCGATCTCGACATCGTCTCGGGCCCGAGCATCGGGACGCAGATGAAGACGCAGATGAGCGGCGGCATGGTGACGACGCAGCTCGGGATCAGCGCGACGTGGCAGATCGTCGCGAACAAGCCCGGCCGCTATACGATCCCCGGGCCGACCATCTCGTGGAACGGCAAGCGCATGACCGCGGGGCCGATCCTGATCAAGGTCGTGCCGGCGAGCGGGCGGCCGCGCCGGCCGAACAACCCGTTCCTCCTGCCCGGCGGCCCGCTGCACGGCTTCCCGTGGCCGTTCAGCGGCCCGGGCGGCCTGCTCGACGACGAGGAGGTCGAGGACGAGCCCGAGGATCAGGCCCCGGAGCTGGCGATGCCGAGCGAGCCCGATCCGGTGGTGTTCCTGCGCGCCATCCCCGACAAGACGAGCGCGGTGGTCGGCGAGCAGGTCACGGTCTCGTTCTACCTGTACTTCCGCGAGAACGCGGAGATGAGCGAGCCCCGCGCCGCGCCCGCCGCGGACTTCCTCCGCCACGCGCTCCTCGAGGACGCGCGCCACGAGCGGCCCGTGTACACGCGGGTCGGCGGGCACCGCTACGCCGCGCGCCTCGTCGACAAGCTGGCGCTGTTCCCGCTGAAGGCGGGCGAGCTGCACACGGGCAGCATGCAGGCGCGCATCACGGGGCGCCGCATCGGCGCGCGCGTGCTGCGCGAGTCGAACGACGTGGTCGTCCAGGTCACGGAGCCGCCGGTCGCCGGCCGCCCGTCCGGCTACGCCCTCGGCGACGTCGGTCAGTTCACGCTGAAGGCGACCGTGCAGCCGCGCCAGATCGACCAGGGCGGCTCGGTGGCCGTGACCGTGCAGGTCGCCGGCACCGGCAACTTCCCGCAGTCGCTCCGGGTGCCGGAGCGGACCGGCCTCGAGTGGCTCGACCCCGAGAAGCGCGAGTCGCTCGAGCCGCGCGGCGGCGCGATCGGCGGCTTCCGCTCGTTCGGCTACGTCGTCCGGATCCAGGAGAGCGGCGCGGTGAGCCTCGGGAAGATCGAGTTCCCGTACTGGGATCCGGCGCAGAAGCGTTACGTGGTCGAGACCGCGGACCTCGGCGTCGTCCAGGTGGCCGCGGTCGCTCCGACGGCGCCCTCCGGGCCGGCGTCCGGCGCGATGGACGCGAACCGCGACGCCGCCGGCCGCGCCGAGCCGTTCGCCGGGATGCCGGGGCTCCGCGCCTCGCTCGGCGCGTACTCCCCGCCCGCGACGCTGCCCCTCGACGGGGCGCCGTTCTGGCTGCTCCTGGCCGCGCCGCCGCTCCTCGTCACGCTGTTCGGCGCCGGCGATCGGCTCGTGCGCCGGGCGCGCGAGCGCCGCGAGGCGAGCGCGACCTCGCCCGCCCGGCTCGCGGCCCTGGCGGCGCAGGAGGCGGAGGAGGCCGCGGCGCAGGGCGATCTCAAGGCCACGGCCGCGGCGGTCGAGCGCGCCGTGCACCGGGCGATCGAGTCCGCGACGGGCCTCCGCTCCCGCGGCGTCCTGCTCGCGGCGCTCCCGGGCGAGCTGGGCCAGCGCGGCGTCCCCGAGGCGCTGGCGGCGCGCGCCTGCGAGACCCTCGCCGCGTGCGAGGCGATCCGGTTCGAGCCGGCCGAGCAGGAGGGCGGCGCGGCCGCGTCCGCGGCGCTCGTCGAGAAGAGCCGCGCCGTCATGACCGAGCTCGCCCGATGGAAGCCGACGTGAGCGGCCGCCGCAGGCGCCCCCTCGCCGCCGCGCTCCTGCTCCTCGCCGCGTGCCTCGCGCCGGCGCTGCTCTCGAGCGACGCGCGCGCCCAGCCGGCCGCGAGCGACGCGCGCGCCCAGCCGGCCGCGAGCGACGCGCGCGCCCAGCCGGCCGCGAGCGACGCGCGCGCCCAGCCGGCCGAGGCCCCGGAGGCGCTGTTCCAGCAGGGGACGGCGGCGCTCGGCCGCGGCGAGTACGGCGCGGCGATCGATACGTTCGAGCTGCTCGCCGACCGCGGCTTCGTGCACCCGGACGCGAGCTACAACCGCGGCCTCGCCTATGTCCTGCGCGTCCGCGAGGGCGCGGATCGCCCCGGCGACCTGGGCCGGGCGGCGGCGGCGTTCGAGGAGGCGCTGCGGCTCCGTCCGGGCGACACGGACGCGGATCGCGCGCTCGACCTCGTGCGCGCGGAGATCACGCGCCGGCGCTCGCGCCGCGCCGCGGACGCGGTCGACGCGCGGCCCACGCTCGACCGGGTCATCGTCGGCCTCGCGTCGGAGCGCACGTGGGCGGCGGCCGCGCTCCTCGCGTCGCTGCTCCTCGCGGTCGGCGTGGTGCTGCGGCGCCGCCCGGCGGGCCCCGCGCACGTCGCGGGCAGCGTCCTCGCGCCGACGGCGCTCGTCGCGCTGCTCGCGCTGTTGCCGCTGACGGTTGCGGCGCGGCACCTGCGGCTGACGACGCGCGCCGGCGTCGTGGTGGTCCCCGAGGTCCGGCTGCTCGACGAGGGCGGGCGCGCGCTGCCCGTCGCGGAGCAGACCCCGATCCCCGAGGGCGCGTCGGTCGAGGTCGGCAGGAGATCGGGCGGGCTCGCGGAGGTCCGCTGGGGCGCGACCGAGGGGTGGGTCCCGGCGTCGAGCATCCGGTTGCTCGCTCCATGAACCGCGCCATCGTGTGCTAGGTTGTCCGCGTGTGGGTACGCCGCGCAGCCATTCGCCCCGTCCCCTCGTACGCTCAGGTGCCTGCGCGCGTCCTGTCCGAGATCGAGGATCAGCTCGCCGAAGATGACGACGACTCGCGCAAGCAGCTCGACGACGCGTTCACGCGCTTCGAGCAGACGCAGCCTGCGCTGGCCGACCGGATCTCCACGGTGCTCTCGGGCCCGCTCGACGAGACGGCGCTCGCCCTCGGCTATTTCCTGACGCTCGCGATCTGGCTCGCCTTCGACGAGCTGTTCGGCCAGGACCTCGAGGAGGTCACCGAGACGGCGCTCACGGGCGTCGAGGAGTCGCTGAACCTGGACGAGCAGATCCGACTCCACGATCCTGCCGAGGCGGTCGACTCGGACGACGTCATCGCGATGGAGCAGCCCGACGTCCTCGCCTTCGTGCAGGAGCACCTCGACGCGGCGCTCGAGGCGAACGCGCACGAGGTGGACGTCGACGACGTCCACGCGATCTACCGGGTGGTGCTGATCGAGGTGCTGGCGCTGAGCTACGCTGTCCGGCCGCCCTCGAACTGGGTGGCGCTGACGACGGAGTTCACGGCGTAGCATCCAGGGGCCCGGCCCCCAGAGAGGGTGTTCGCCGCGCCGGGCGGGGTGGGGGCCCCGCCGAACTCGCCTTGGATGTTCGTCATCCGGCGAGCCGGATGACGAACATCCAAGGCTCAGACATCGGCCCATCCCCCACCCCGCCCGGCGCGGCGAACACCCTCTCTGGGGCCTACCGGGGTCGTGGGATGAGCGGGATACGTCAGCGCGCGGAGAACGTGGCGAGGAACGCGGGCATCTCGGCGCTGCGTCCATCCTCGAGGAGGACGGCGCGGCGGGGAGCGTTGATGGCGTCGAGCACGGCGACGAGCTCGCGGAACGGCGTCCTGTCGTCGCTGTGGAGGACGGCCTGGTCGGCGCGACGATCGCTCGGGGCGCGGTGCTCGCCGCTCCGCTCCCACTCGCGCTGGATGGCCTCGCTGAGCTCCGTGTAACGGATCGCGGTGGCGCCCGTCGTGCCGATCTCGACAGGATGCTTGGGGACGGTCGCCTCGCTCAACACGGTCGCGCCCTGCTTCCACACGAGGCGGAAGCTGTCGTCTCCGACATGGACGTGCATCGCCTTGAGAGGCTCCTTCTGGCACTCCTCGCCGCAACCGGCGGCGGCAGGCACCTCTGCGCTGGTCTTGAGACGAGAGTTCGTGACCCACACCGCGGTGATCAGGAGAAAGGCGATGGTCACCATCAGAAGATCGATGAACGGGATCATGTTGATCTCGCTGTTGCGCGCCCGCCTCTCGCCCCCACCCACGTCGACGCCCGCCATGGCTGCCTCCTCGTGTGTTCGTGATGCCGCGATGTGTGTTCGTGATGTCGCGGCGCTCTCCGGCTCCGCAGCACCGCGACGTGAAAGACAGAGGACGGCGCGCGCAGGATGTTCCTGAAAAGCCCTCGGGCGGATCGCTTGCGCCACAGACGAAGCGCCGCGCAGGTGGGGAGAGGACACACCGACACCAGGTCGACAGCATGGAGACCGTCGTGGCGCACCGGGCACCGCGACCGGCGGGCGGATGAACGCGGCACATGCGGCGAGCTCCGCCTCGTCCAGTATTTCAGAGGCAACGCGACTCGCTGCGGGCCCACGAATGACGCGTCGCACTACTCCAGATGGCCTCAAAATCACGTCTATACTGGAATAACCATGCACGAGGAGGCGCGGTTCCCCTCAGCGGGAGCCGACACGCTGCGCCATGGCCGGGCCTGCCGGGAGCAGCCCGTCGGGATGACCGTCGTGGCCGTCACCGGTGCGTCATCGCCGAGCTGTCCCTTGACAAACAATCCGTTATAACGGATGATGTGCCTACGGGTTGGAGGTAAGCGGATGCGCGCCCAGAGTGCTCAAGTGATTGACCTGGAAGAGTACCGGCAGCGGCGGGTCGTTCGGAACGAACGCACCCACGAGGGCGACACGATGTCGTCGGGCAAGTCGGTCGGCATGCCGGTCGCCCTCTGGTGGTACCCCGTGTGGACGTGGATGCCGGTCTGGCAGATTCGATGAAATCCGTCCGCCAGAACACGCGCCTCACCTCCCCAGCGGGGAGCCCTGGCAACGGTTTCCATGGCTCGTTGACCGCATCGGGCCTGGCGAACGGCGCGGCTGCGTCGGCCGAGTTGACGGAGAGCGCGTTGTCGCTGGCTGGACCTTCCTCGCACCGCAGGCCGGAGAGCGCCGCCGGCCCAGCGAGCTCGACCTCGAGCCGAGCGAAGGGGGAAACGCCGCCGCAGCGGGACGCGGACGAGGCACCGGACGAGGCCTGGACCTACGAGATGGCCCCGCAGGACGCGTCCTCGGCGCTCACGGGCATCGTCGGCGCCAACCTGCGGCGCCTCCGGACCAAGCGCGGCCTCTCCCTGGAGCGGCTGGCGAAGGCGTCGAGCGTGAGCCGGGCGATGCTCAGCCAGATCGAGCTCGGCCAGAGCACGCCGACGATCAACGTGCTCTGGAAGATCGCGCGGGCGCTGGGCGTGCCCTTCTCGGCGCTGATCAGCGACCAGTCGATCGGCGGCACCTCGATCATCCCGGCCGCGCGCGCCAAGGTGCTGACGTCGCACGACGGCTCGTTCTCTTCGCGCGCGCTGTTCCCGTTCGATGTGCCGAGGACGGTGGAGTTCTACGAGCTCAAGCTCGCCCCTCTCGCCACCGAACACGCAGATCCGCACCCGCCGGGCACGGTCGAGAACCTCGTGGTGACGTCCGGAACGCTGGAGATGATCGTCGGCGCCGAGCGCCACCTCCTCGCGACCGGCGACGCGATCCTGTTCGAGGCCGACGTGCCCCACCAGTACAGGAACCCCACCAAGCAAGAGGTCATCATGTACCTGGTGATGACCTACGTCGAGAAGACCGGCTAGAGGGGCGCCGGCCCGGATCCCCCACGCTGAAGCGCCAAGAGGAAGAGAGCGCCAGGAGAATCGTTTCTCCTCGTGGCGCTCTCTTCCTCTCGGCGTTCTTGCTTCCAGCCTGAAGATCAGGCGCTGCGCCAGGAGCGCGCGCTCACTTGTTCATGCTGGCGACGTTCGCGCCGGCGCCCATGGTGCTCGAGCCCGTGCCCATGCCCATCCCGGTGCCCATGCCCATCCCGGTGCCCATGCACATCATCATCGGCATGCTGCCGCACATGAGCGTCATCGGCATGCCCATGCTCATCATCTTCATCATCGCTTCACAGCGCCCGCGCAGCATGTCCATGCCCATGCCCTCCATGGGCATCATCTTGCAGACCATCCCCTCCTTATCCATCTCACAGGTCATCCGCGCCATCATCGGCATCTGACCCATCATGCCCATCATCTGAGGCATCATCCCCATGCCAGGCATCATGCCCATCATCTGGGGCATCATGCCCATCATCTGAGGCATCATCCCCATGCCAGGCATCATGCCCATCATCTGAGGCATCATCCCCATCATCTGAGGCATCATCCCCATCATCTGAGGCATCATCCCCATCATCTGAGGCATCATCCCCGTCGAGCTCATCATCGGCATGCTCATCGGCATCATGGCGCTTTCCTCCGCAAATCCGTGGTTACGTCTGCGACCCAGGCTAGGCGCTCGTACACGTGCGGGCAAGCAACGCCACCGGGCCCCTCCATTTTTCCTCCGGTCGAACAGACGTGTCGCCGCCCTCGACAGACACCGCGCCAATCCAGCAGAGAGCCGTCTGCCATAACAAACGTCCGGAGGTGCCCGGACCATGGAAGGGATGGCGTGGAGAACAAGCGAACTCATCGTCGCTCCCCGCACGAGCGCTGGACATGCGCTCACCACGTGGACAGAACTCACCGGCTCTGCGCCGCTCGACAGAGGCCGTGACGGACACGACTCCGCCTTCTCCCGAGCGTCAGTCAGGGATATCCGTCATCCATCGTGCTCCCTGGCCCGTCGCCGTTCGTCCTGGCTTGGCGCGGACTTGTCATCGAGCTGGGCCACCGTCACGCTCCACGAGATAGCGCGCGAGCGCGTCGTCGAGCGCAGGGAGCAGGAGCCCTCTCCGGCTGCCCAGGGCGCTGTAACGAGGGCGCGGCGCGACGAGGCAGAGCGCGCGGCTCGGGCAGCGGACGAGATGCCTCGTGTCCACGCGCGCCAGCGCGGCGGTCCGCGCCACGAGCTCGGCCCAGGTCACCGCATCGCGGTTCGCCAGGTGCCAGAGCCCCCCCTCGCCGTCGATCAGGAGGTCCAGGGCCGCGTTGGCGAGGTCGGGCGTGTAGGTGGGCGTCACGATCATGTCCTCGGCCGCGCTGAAAGGGCGGCCATCGCGGAGCGCGCGCAGGGCGGCCGCGACGAACGTCGACGCGTCCCAGGGATCGATGAAGGCCGCCGTCCGCACCACCAGCGCCGTCGGGAGGATCGAGCGCACCCGCTGCTCGGCCACAGCCTTGCTCCGACCGTACGCGCTGAGAGGCCTCGCCGGATCGGTCTCCACATAAGGAGTCGTCCCGGCGCCGTCGAAGACCTGATCGGAGGAGAACGTGACGAGCCGGACGCCGCGCTCGCGGCACGCCGCCGCGAGCACCGCGGGCCCGGCGGCGTTCTCCCGCTCGCAGCGGTGAGGCTCCAGCTCCGCGTCGTCGACCCGCACGTAACCGGCGGTATTGACGACCGCCCACGGCGCATGGCGCTCGAGGGCGCGCTCGACGGACACGCGATCGGCGATGTCCATCTCGAGGCGGCTCAGCAAGCGGTACGGCAGCCCGCGGTGCTCGCACAGGCGCGCAAACGCCCTTCCCAGGGTGCCCGTGGCGCCGGTGATCAGGATCGGCGGCGCCTCGGCCTTCCCGGGCGCGGCGCGCCCCGACGGCGCGATCGTCGGCCCGTCGCCGGGCCGCTCGAGCGGCGCTGCGCCGCCGCCGGACGGCTCGAACCGCGCCGCGCCGCGCTCGTCGATGCTGACGGGAGGATAGAGGAGGCGCTCCGGGCGGCGCCACCACCCTGGTGACGAGAGCACCGGGTGATCGAAGGGCTCCCCGCGGGCGAGCGCGCGGACGAGCGCGGCGAGCGCCGTCGGACGGGGCGCCTGGCCGCGGACGTCGAAGACGCCCGGCTCGTAGCGCCCGCGATCGCGCACGACCAGGCTGTCCCAATCGAACGAGCCGAGCAGCGCCCACGCCGTCACCGCGCGCACGTCCGCGCCCGCCGCGCGCGCGTCCACCGCGGCGCGGTGCGCCTCGGCCAGCCACCGGAGCTGCTCCTCGCGGGAGCCGCCCAGGTGCGCCTCCGTGATCGCGACCGGACGACGGTAGCGCTCCCAGACCTCCAGGAGGCGCGCGAGATGCCCGCCCATGCCCTCGGCGACGACGCGCACGGCCTCGACGTCGGCGTAAGCGTGCCTGTCGTTGCCGCCGTGAACCCATGACGGGTAACGCTCGATCCGCTCGTCGATGAACCGGTCGCTCGTGACGTAGTGGTTGATGCCGAGGATGTCCGGCGGGCACGGCGACGCGACGAACGCCTCGAGCTCGCCGGGGGACGCGCCCCACTCGAGGAGCTGGGGATAGAACGGGTGATCCCGATCCACCCGCCCCACGAGCAGGTCGAGGCTGAGCCACCTGCGGTGATTCTCGTGCTGCGCCTGGTAGGCGAGCAGCGGCGTGCTGAACGTCTTCCCGAGATCCTCGGTCTGCACGAGGCGCGCGCGCGGGTTGACCTCGCGGACGGCGCGCATCGCCGCCGCGATCGCGCGGCACTGCGTGAGCAGCGCGCGCAGGAAGGCGCGGCCATCCTGGCCGTGCGGGTACCAGTGGCCGTACAGGCCGGAGAAGCGCGCCGTGGTGAGCGGCTCGTTCACCGGCGTGTAGTCCTCGACCCACGGATAGCGCTCGGCCACCGCGCGGGCGAAGCGCGCGAGCCCGTCGACGAAGCTCGGGTCGAGGAGGCTCGTCCGGGGCGGCCCGCTGCCGTGATGGACGAGGCCCACGATCGGGCGGACGCCGAGCTCGCGCAGCCTCCCGAGGCGCGCGTCGGCCCACGCGAAGCTGGCGCAGCCGTCGGGCGCCGTGCGCTCCCAGAGCACCGGATACCGGAGCGCCCGGATCCCGAGCTCGGCGAAGCGGTCGAGATCGTCGAGCCGGTGCGCGTGGCCGTTCCGATCGAGCTGGTCGTGGTAGGCGTCGCCGACGCGGTTCACCGTGCACTCGACGCCGCCCCAGATCTCGAGCGCCGGAGCGCCGCCCTCCCCGGCTGCCCCGCTCACGCCGCCTCCGCGAGGGACCGCCAGCCCGGTGCGCCCGTGAGCTTCGTGTAGAGGGTCAGGGCCTGGGCGACGACCTGATCCATGTTGTAGTAACGGTACGTGCCGAGCCGGCCGGCGAAGTGGACGCCGCTGATCGAGCGGGCGAGCTCCTCGTATTTGCGGTAGAGTGCCGCGTTCTCCGGCCGCGGCACCGGGTAGTACGGGTCGCCGTCGCTCTTCGGAAACTCGTAGACGACCGTCGTCCTCGGGTGCGACTGGCCGGTGAGGTGTTTGAACTCGGTGACCCGCGTGTAGCTGTACTCGTTCGGATAGTTGATGACCGGCGCCGCCTGGTAGACCTCTTGATCCTTCGTCTCGAACTTGAACTCGAGCGAGCGATAGGGCAGCTTGCCGAACCGGTGATCGAAATAGGCGTCGACAGGGCCCGTGTAGATCACCTCGCGGTGCGGGATGGCATGGCAGACCTCGCGGTAGTCCGTGTTGAGCAGGATCTTGATGCCGGGGTGGTCGACCATCCGCTCGAACATCCGCGTGAAGCCGTGGAGCGGCATCGCCTGGTAGGCGTCGGAGAAGTAGCGATCGTCCCGGTTCGTGCGCACGGGGACGCGCGCCGTCACCGCGGCGTCGAGCTCCGATGGATCGAGCCCCCACTGCTTGCGGGTGTAGTTGCGGAAGAACTTCTCGTAGAGCTCTCTGCCCACCTTGCTGACGATCACGTCCTCCGACGTGCGGATGCTCTCGCGCCGCTCGGCCCGCGACGCGAGGAAGGCCTCGACCTCCAGCGCGTTGAGGCTCAGGCCGTAGAGGCCGTTGATCGTGTCGAGGTTGATCGGGATCGGCAGGAGCTGCCCGTCGACCCAGGCGCGCACGCGGTGCTGGTACGGGCGCCAGTCGGTGAACTGCGAGAGGTAGTCGAAGACCTCCCGCGAGTTCGTGTGAAAGATGTGCGGTCCATACCTGTGCACGAGGATGCCCGCGGCGTCGTGGTGGTCATACGCGTTCCCGCCGATGTGCATGCGCACGTCGCAGAGCAGGATCTTCTTGCCGGCCCCGCGGGCGAGCCGCTCGGCGAGCACGCACCCGGCGAAGCCGGCGCCGACGATGAGGTAATCGAACATGGCTCACCTCGCCGCCGCGGCCCGGGCGCGGCGCTCCAGCGCGCCCTCGAGGAGGCGCTCGATCGTCGCCCACGTCGCGTCCCACGAGCGCTGCCCGAGGAGGTCGTCCGCCCGCGCGAGCAGCGGGCCGCGATCCTCGGCCAGCGCCGCCTCGACGGCGGACACGAACTCGCTGGGCGCGTCCGCGATGCGCACCAGCCCGAGCTCGCCATAGGGCTGCACCACGTCGCGGATCGACGTCGAGACGACGGGCCTGCCGCCGGCCAGGTACTCCGGCGTCTTCGTGGGGCTGATGAACCGCGTGGCCTCGTTCCGGGCGAAGGGCAGGAGCGCCACGTCCCAGCCGCCGAGATACGCGGGCAGCTCCTCGTACCGCTTCTGCCCCAGAAGGTGGATGTTCGGCGCGCGGGGCAGCGTGGACGGGTCGATCTTGACCACGGGCCCCACCAGCACGATCTGCCAGGCCGGCCGCAGCGCGGCCATGGCGGCGATGAGGGCGAGATCCATGCGCTCGTCGAGGACGCCGAAGAAGCCGAGGCGCGGCCGCGGGATGCCCGCCTGGTCGGCGGGCTCGGCGCGGGTGGCGGCCCGCGCGCGGGCGAAGTGCGCGACGTCGACGCTGCTCGGGAGCGCGTGCACGCTCGGGTGCAGCGCCCGCTTCGCCTCGTAGAGGCTGGCGCCGCCGGCGAAGACCAGGTCGGCGCGGCGCAGGAGCTCGGCCTCGCGATCCTTGATCGCCGGGTGCGCCCCGGCGAAGGCCGAGAGCTCGTCCATGCAGTCGTACACGATCGCCGCGGGCGCGAGGTGCCGAGAGAACGAGAGCGCCATCGGCGTGTAATACCAGAGCACGTAGTCGGTTATCCCATGACGCTTCATCATGCCGTCGAGCAGCTCACGTTGCATCGCGGAGGCCCGTGACGGCCCGGCGCCGGCGGGCAGGTGCGGAGTCGCGACGCAGACGCCTCGGTGCTCGGAATCGGTCTCCTCGAGGCGCGGCGGCTCGCTGTCGACCAGCGGCTCCTCGAAGAAGAAGACGCGGCGTCGCTGCGCGCAGCGCGTGAGCAGGTGCTGCGGCCTCTGGAACACGAAGCCGAAACGCAGGTGCGAAAAGCAGATCACGTCTGGCAGCGATCTCGCGCTCATCCATCCCTCCCGCTCGAGTCTCGGTGTGCACCTGGGTCCCGGCCCCGGCTCCGGACGAGCGCTATTCAAGGAGCATGCCGGGGAGCTCGCGCCGCGATGCGGCGTCACCGCATCTCGCGCGAGATCGCGCTGCAGGATGGCGGGGTATTGCGGGGTGATGACGAGAGATCGAGCCCGCGAGCACCTCGGCTGGACGAGATCGAGCGTCGGCTCCGCGCGGAAGCGCTGGAGCCGGGCCGGCGCCGCGGAGCGGCCGTCCGCCGTCCTCTACCGTCGGCTAACCGCCGTCCTCTACCAGGGGATCGACCACACCTTCCTGCCGGGGCCCCTCGCGTCCTCGGAGCCCCAGGCAGTCGGGCTGCAGGTGGCCGGCGACGCGGCCGCGCGTCGCGGCGGCGATCTCCTGGAGCGGGAACTTCGGCGTTCGATCCGCATAGAGAAGGCCGTTCGCCTCCTGGTACGTGTCGGCGAGCTGCGTGTAACAGAAGCCGCTGAGCAGCTCGACCGAGCGCACGGCCGCGAGCAAGGCCTCGTAGGCCCGGGCGAACGATCCCGCGTCGTCGCAGAGCGAGTAGCCCCAGCTCCCCGGGATACCCCGCCGGAGCGCGATCCCGCCGAACTCCGACAGGATGATCGGGAGATCGCTCGTCTGGACCTTCCCACCGAGCACCAGGAGGCGTCCGCCGGGGCGCTCCCGCTGGAACAGCCGGGGACGGACCTCCTCGGCGTGGTAGCGCCGCGCGATGCGCTCCGCGTCTGTATCGTAGTCGTGGATCCCGATGATGTCGGTCGCGACGCTCTCCCAGCCGTCGTTGCCGACGACGGGGCGGGTCGCGTCGAGCGTCGTGGTGAGGTGGTAGAGCGCCTCGACCCAGTGGCGCTCCCGCGCGTTGTCAGGCAGGTTCGGCACGCCCCAGGACTCGTTGAACGGGACCCACGCCATGACACAGGGGTGGCTGTAATCGCGATCGATCACGTCGATCCACTCCCGCGTGAGGCGCTCGACCGACTGCGCGGTGAAGCGGTAGGCGCTCGGCATCTCCTCCCAGACCAGGAGGCCGAGCGTATCGGCCCAGTAGAGATAGCGCGGGTCCTCGATCTTCTGGTGCTTGCGCACGCCGTTGAAGCCCATCGCGCGCGCGAGCTCCACGTCGCGGCGGAGCGCGTGATCGTCCGGCGGCGTCATCCCGCTCCCGGGCCAGTAGCCCTGATCCAGCACCATCCGGAGCGAGAGCGGCCTGCCGTTGAGCACGATGCGGTCGCCCTGGACCGCGATCGAGCGCAGCGCCGTGTAGCTCCGGACCCGATCGAGCACCTCGCCGTCCGGGCCGAGGAGCTCGAGCTCCGCCTGGATGAGCGTGGGCGACTCGGGGCTCCAGAGGAGGTGGTTCCGGAAGTCGTCGATGCCGGGGTCGGAGAGCGCGACCCGCCGGTGCACCTCGCCGGCGACGATGGCGTACGTGTCGTCGGCGAGCAGCGCGTCGTCGTAGTGGAGCCGCACCCTGAGGCGCAGGTCGTCGCGCCGCGCCCCCGCGACCCTCGCGAGGCAGTCGATCTCCCAGCGGGCGAGGCTCGACGCCCAGCGCACCGCGCCGATCGAGGTGCTCGGGACGCGCTCCATCCAGACGGTCTGCCAGATCCCGGTCGTGCGCGGATACCAGATGGAGTGCGGTTCGCGCTGCCAGTCCTGCTTGCCGCGCGGCTTCGCCAGGTCGGCGGGGTCGTCCTCGGCGCGGACGATGATCTCCTGCGGCCCGGACGCGCCGAGGTGATCGGTGACGTCGACGCTGAAGGGGGTGTACCCGCCGACGTGGCGCGCGACGAGGCTCCCCTCCAACCAGACCGTGGCCTCGTAGTCGACCGCGCCGAAGTGCAGGATCAGCCGCTCGCCCTCCCGGAGGTCGGGCGCCTCGAACGTCCGCCGGTAGAAGCAGGCGCAACAGAAGCCCATCTCCCCGATCCCGCTCTGCTCCGTCTCGGGCGAGAACGGGACCTCGATGACGCGGTCCCACACGACCTCGCCGGGCCTCCTCCACCTCGCCTCCGGGTCGAGCGCGAACGCCCAGGTCCCGTTCAGGGACGTCCACCCCGCGCGCCGGAGCTGCGGCCTCGGATAGCCATGCTCGCGGCCGCCCGCGCTCGACAGCTCGTCCTCCACGGCGTGCCTCCCCTTCGCTCGCCTCGGTGCCATCGCGTGACGTGTCCTCTTTCCGCGCAAGCCGCCGGACCGAACCTCGGAGTCGCAGCGCTCCTCCCAGGGTAGTGGATGATGCCCGCGCGCACAGGGCGAGTCCAACCCGCTCGTCGCGAATAAGGCCGTTGCCCGCCTGGTCGACTATCCCTCATCGACCGGAGTTCAAGGCAATCTCCGACATCACCTGTTGCCTCCCTTCTCTCGATCTCACGCTCCCCCGGCCCGCGCGGCGCCACGGTAGGCCCGCGGCCGGCCCCCCGGGTCGACGATCCGCCCGACGCCCTCCAGACCGCGCTATCATCGCGCCGCCTCATCCCGAGGAGCCCGGCCCCTCGCAGCATGTCCCAGCCCCATCCCGCGCCCGCCGAGCCCCCGTTCGCCGAGATGGCCGTCGGCGCCCATCGCCTCGCGCTCCTCAAGGACGGCGCCCAGGCGTACCCGGCCATGCTCGAGGCCATCGCCCGCGCCCGGCGCACCATCTGCCTCGAGACGTACATCCTCCGCGGCGATCGCACCGGCCAGCGCTTCGCCGAGGCGCTCGCCGAGCGGGCGGCGGCCGGCGTCGAGGTGAGCCTGCTCTTCGACGCCTGGGGCTCCTCCGTGTCGTCGTCCTTCCTCGACGGCCTCCGCCGCGCCGGCGTCCGGCCCCTCGCCTTCCGCCCCTTCGAGCTCTCCGCCCCGTTCGGGAAGGTCGCCCGCCGCGACCACCGCAAGGCGCTCATCGTCGACGGCGCCGTCGCGTTCACCGGCGGCCTCAACATCTCCGACGACTACGCCGCTCCGGAGCACGGCGGCGCCGGCTGGCGCGACACCCACCTCCGCATCGAGGGCCCCGCCGCCGCCGAGCTCCAGTACTTCTTCCTGCGCGCATGGCAGCGCTCCGGCGGCGCCCCCGTCGACGAGCAGCGCTACGGCATCACGGGGCGCAGGCCCGACCCCGCCGTCCAGATCATCAGCAACGACCTCCCCCGCCGGAGGCACCGCCACGGCATCCGCCACGCGTACCGGATCGCCATCGAGCGCGCCCGGCGGCGGATCTACATCACCAACGCCTACTTCCTGCCGCCGCTCCGGATCATCCACGCGCTCACCGCCGCGGCCCGCCGCGGCGTCGACGTCAGGATCATGGTCGCCGGCACCACCGACGTGCCCGCGGTCCTGCTCGCGTCGCGCACCATCTACGGCCACCTCCTCGACGCCGGCGCCCGCATGTTCGAGTGGCGCGGCCGCGTCCTGCACGCCAAGACCGCGGTCATCGACGGCGCGTGGTCCACCGTCGGCTCGACGAACCTCGACAGCCAGTCGCTGCGCATGAACCTCGAGGTGAACGCCGTCGTCTCGCACCGCGGGTTCGCCAGCGCCATGGAGCAGATGTTCGCCGACGACCTCGCCCATTGCCGCGAGATCACCGTCGCGCACTGGGCCCGGCGCCCCCTGTGGGAGCGGGCGGCCTCGTGGACAGCCTACCTCGCGCGCAACTGGCTCTGACGCCGGCGCGCAGGGTCGCTGTGGCGGACGCGCCGGCGCGAGCGCCGCCAGGCGCGCCGGCGGGATGCTACCGTCTAGGCATGTCCGATTTCCGCCGCTTCCGCGGCACCGAACGCTACCTCACCAACGAGGCGCTCGAGGCCGCCGTCAACTGCGCGCTGGTCCTGGAGCGGCCGCTCCTCGTCAAGGGAGAGCCCGGCACCGGCAAGACGCTCCTCGCCGAGGCCATCGCGCAGAGCCTGTCGGCCGAGCTCATCCTCTGGCACGTCAAGAGCACCACGCGGGCCCAGGACGGGCTCTACGTCTACGACACGGTGCAACGGCTCTACGACTCGCGCTTCGGCGACGGCGACGTCCGCGACATCCGCCGCTACATCAAGCTCGGCCCCCTCGGGAAGGCGTTCAGCGCCGAGCGGCGCGCCGTGCTGCTCATCGACGAGGTCGACAAGGCGGACCTCGAGTTCCCGAACGATCTCCTGCACGAGCTCGATCGGATGCGCTTCCGCATCACCGAGACCGGCGACGAGATCGTCGCCCGGGAGCGGCCCGTCGTGATCATCACCAGCAACAACGAGAAGGAGCTGCCGGACGCCTTCCTGCGCCGCTGCGTCTTCCACTTCATCGATTTCCCGGAGGCGGAGCTCATGCGGGAGATCGTCCGCGTCCATCACCCCGACCTCGACCGGGCGCTCGCCGATCAGGCGATGCAGGTCTTCTACGAGATCCGGAAGAACGCCCGGATCCGGAAGCGGCCCTCGACGAGCGAGCTCATCGACTGGATCGCCGTGCTGCGCCGGGCGGGCGTGCAGGAGGTGAAGCTCGACAAGACGCTGCCGTTCCTCGGCGCGCTGCTCAAGAAGGAGCAGGACCTCGTCGCGCTCGCCGACCAGCTCGCCGGCGGCAGGCGCTACCGGTCGTAGCCATGTTCGTCGAGTTCCTCTACGAGCTCCGGGCCCGCAAGGTCCCGGTCGGCGCCCAGGAGGCGATCGGCCTCGCGCGGGCGCTCGCCGCGGGGCTGCACGACAGCTCGCTCGACGGCTTCTACCACGTCGCGCGGGCGATGCTGGTCCACTCCGAGGCGCACCTCGACGACTTCGACCTCGCGTTCGCCGAGCACTTCCGCGGCGTGCACGTGGAGGCCAAGGCGATCGCGGAGGAGCTCCTCTCGTGGCTGCGGGATCCCATCAAGATGCGCGCCCTCTCCGAGGAGGAGAAGGCGATGATCGAGGAGCTGGACCTCGACGAGGTGCTCCGGCGGTTCGAGGAGCGCCTGCGCGAGCAGCGGGAGCGCCACGACGGGGGCAGCCGCTGGATCGGCACCGGCGGCACGTCGCCGTTCGGCCGCGGCGGCTACAACCCGAGCGGCATCCAGGTCGGCGGCTCCGCGGGCGGGCGGAGCGGCGCCGTGCAGAACGCCGACGCGCGCCGCTACCGGCCCTACCGCAGCGATCTCACGCTCGACGTGCGCCAGATCGAGGTGGCGCTGCGCAAGCTGCGCGCCTTCGCGCGCGAGGGCGGCGACCGCGAGCTCGACATCGACGCGACCATCGACGCGACGGCCAGGAACGCGGGCGAGATCGAGGTCGTCACCAGGCCGCCGCGCCGGCCGAACACGCGCGTGATCCTGATGATGGACGTGGGCGGCTCGATGGACCCGAGCGCCGCGCTCGTGTCGCAGCTCTTCAGCGCGGCGAAGCGCGCGACGCACTGGAAGGAGCTGAGGAGCTACTACTTCCACAACTGCGTCTACGAAAACGTGTACAAAACCGAGGGGTTACAGGACCCTGTGCCGGTGCGCGAGCTCCTCCACGAGTGCGGCAAGCACCACAAGCTCGTGATGGTCGGGGACGCCTCGATGGCGCCGTACGAGCTGCTCGGCTCGTCAGGCTTCGGCGGCGGAGGGGCCGACCGCTGGGCGTCCTCGTTCGAGTCCGACGCGCGGATGCCCGGCGTCGCCTGGCTCATGATGCTCCGCGACCATTTCGACCGCGCGGTGTGGCTGAACCCCGACGGGGTCGGCCCCTACCCTCACCCCACGGTCGACGCGATCAAGGGCATCTTCCCGATGTTCGCGCTCACGCTCGAGGGCCTGGGGGAGGCCGTCACCGAGCTGGTCCGCGGTCGCGGCCGCGCCTGATCGCGCGCGCCGCGGGCCCGGTCAGCGGCCGGCGCGCTTGAACACCTCGGCCGTCGTCGACGCGACGAGGGCGCGATCGAGCCAGCCGTCGAGCTCGCGCTCGCTCCTGCACGACGAGATCTTCGCCGCCGCGGTCTTCGTGAGCCGCAGCCCTCGCCGGTCGAGGACGCGCCTCAGCGCGCCGCGCTTGCCCTCGAGGATGCCCTCCTCGCGCCCTTCCTCTCGCCCTTCCTCGCGCCCCGCCGCGAGCACGGCCTCGAGGTCCTCGTAGCCCTGCCGCTGGAGCAGGTTGGTCAGCAGGGTCTTCTCCGCCTCGCTGCGCTCATAGAGCGCCTCGACGCGGACCGCGTTCTTCAGGATGCCCGGGGCGCTCAGGAGCTGCCCGGGGAGCACGACGCGCATCCGCCGGCGGGGCTCGTGCACCTCGACCCGCCGCGGGCCGCTCAGGCGCACCACCCAGAGGACCTTCGTGCCGGCCGCGAGCAGGTCGGCGATCTTCTCCTGGAGCTTCTCCTCGTCCTGCCCCACGTCGGCGTACTCGATGGCGAGCTCCGGGACCCCCTTCACCCAGCCGGGCTTGTCGGGCACGTTGCCCACCGCGACGTCCGGCGCCCGGAGCGTGCTCCCATCCAGGGCGTAACCCGTGTCCACGCCGGCCTCCTTGACCGCCGGGTCCCAGCCCACGACCGAGCTGCCCAGGTGCTGCGGCCCGGAGCCACGCCCTCCGGTGGGGGCGCAGTGGACGGGATGGCCGTTCGAGAGCTCGTACGGGTCACCCGAGCGGACGTGCTCCACGCGAAACGGGCCGCGCTCCGCCGCCCGGCCCTTGGCCTGCATCGAGGGCATGGGAGGACGATAGCACGCGGCCGGCGCGCCCTGGCGGGCCGCCGCGCCGCGGGGCTGCCGCGCCGCATCCAGCGCGGCGCTTTCACGTGGGCGCTATGCGCTGGGGAGCCACATGCGGAACGCCGTGCCCCGGCAGCGGCCCGCCGTCGCCGTGATCTCGCCGCCGTGGGCCTCGATGATGACCCGGCTCAGCGCGAGGCCGAGGCCGGTCCCCTTCACCTTGGCGGTGACGAGCGGCTCGAAGAGGCGATCGATCACGCACGGGTGGACGCCGGGGCCGTTGTCCTCGACCTCGAGGTACGTCCGCTCGTCGCCGCGCCACGCGCGCGTGACGATCGAGCCGCCGGGGGCGTTGTCGAGCGCCTCGATCGCGTTGAGGTAGAGGTTCGAGAAGACGCGCTCGAGCAGGATGGGGTCGCACAGCAGCGTGAGATCGGCCGGCGCGACGGCGACCTCGAACCGGACCGCCGTGGGCAGGACCAGCGCGTGCCGGGCGCTCTCGATCAGCTTGCCCACAGGCGCGGGCTCGCGCCGCAGCGGCTCGCCGCGCGCCAGCCCGAGGACGCTGCCGATGACCTCGTGCGCCTTGCGGATCTCGCACGTCACCCGGTCGAGGTGGCGCAGCAGGCAGGGCCGATCGTCGAGGTCCCGCTGCGCCAGGTAGAGCGACGACTCGGCGACCGCGAGGGCGTTGCGCAGCTCGTGAGCGACGCTCGCGCCGACCGCTCCCGCCGCGGCGAGGCGCGCGGCGCAGCATTCGGTCTCGTGACCCTCATTTGCCATAACGCCGACCGCAGCGTAGCCGATCTCCGGGCGATCGCCCGCGCGCTCGGCGGGCGATCGCCGCCGCCCCGTGATGGATATTCCCGCTGCGACCATACGCAGCCCGGGCTCACCCGGCGTCGGCCGCGAGCGGCGCGGACGCCGCGCGCTCCGGCGCAGATTTGACGCGGCGCGCCCGCTCGAGGTCGAGGAGCGAGAAGCGCTCGGCGGCGGCGGAGCCCGCCGGCGCGGCGCGGCCGAAGAGCTGGAGCCGCACGGCGCGGTGCGGCGGCGGCGTGATCGCGCCTGGCGCTTCCCCGGGCTCCCCCAGGATCACGGCGGCGACCTCGGACGACTTCACCGCCCCCGAGCCGCGGATGTCGACCTCGACGTCGAGGGCGACGAGGTCGCCGGCGAGCCCG
This sequence comes from Sorangium sp. So ce406, assembly GCF_051474675.1. Taxonomy (NCBI): domain Bacteria; kingdom Pseudomonadati; phylum Myxococcota; order Polyangiales; family Polyangiaceae; genus Sorangium; species Sorangium sp. So ce406. The sequence goes on from NZ_CP150340.1 coordinate 9,235,228, forward strand.
GCGCGCGCGAGCGCCGAGAGCACGTCGGGCCCGCCGACCTCGGCCCGCACGAGGTACTGCCGCACGTCGACCATCTTCGCGAGCCGGTCGATCTCGCGGCGGATCGGGAGCGACGCGGCCGAGAGGGCGGCGCCGCAGCGGGCCGCGAGGATCGCCTCGGCGTCGCTGCCGATCGCGGAGCGCGCGAACGCGAGCGCGTAGCGGGCCCCGGCGATCAGCTTGCTCACGGCGGGGTCCTCCGGGCCGAGCTTCGCGGCCCCGCGGAACACGAGCCCGCGCGGGCTCGCGGCGGTCATCGACGCGACGAGCGCCTCGAGGGCGGCGGGGTCGAGGTCGCGCTCGAGGCGGAGGTCGACGTACTCGTCGAGGCTGATCACGCCGAGCGAGAGGGCCGGGGAAAACGTCATGTCCGGCTTCGGGTGGAAGCCCGCGGTGTAGGTCATCGGCGCGCCGACGCGCCGGAGGACGCGGGGCAGCTCGCGCACGACGTCGAGGTGGCCGAGCAGCGCCACCGGTCCGGTCTTCTCGAAGCGGAAGCGGTAGCGGAAGCCGCCGCGCCCCTTGGGCGCGCGCGGCGCCGCGGCTTCCGGCGGCGCCGCGGCTTCCGGCGGCGCCGCGGCTTCCGGCGGCGCCGCGGCTTCCGGCGGCGCCGCGGCTTCCGGCGGCGCCGCGGCTTCCGGCGGCACCGCGGCTTCCGGCGGCGCCGCGGCTTCCGGCGGCGCCGCGGCTTCCTTGACGATCGGCAGCGAGCGCTTGTGTGCGCCGAGCCGGTCGAGGAAGGTCAGCCGCTCCTCGCGCATCTGCGTCATGTCGCAGGCGACGCCGCAGTCGTAACAGACGAGCCGGCGCGTGTCGGCCCGGGCGTCGTCGAGGTTCGTGTGGTGCACGAACGTGCCGGCGACCTTGCCGCACGGCGGGCTGAGGCGGTTCTGGAGCGCCTTCCTGTACTCCCGCGCGAGGAACCCCTCCTCGAGGCCGACGTCGATGTGATCCCACGGCAGCCGCGCCGTCACCGGCAGGGTGCCGAGGTACTTCGCCCGATCGACGCCCGCGTGCGCGAACGCCTCCTCCCACACGGCGAGCTCGAGCTGGTCGTCCCACGAGTCGAAGCGGGCGCCGTTGCGCCAGGCCCGCTCGATCACGTCGGCGAGGGGGCGGTCGCCGCGGGCGAAGATGCCCTCGAGGACGCTGGCGTGGGCCTCGTGGGTCTTCAGCTTGACGGCGCGGTAGGGCCGCACCGTGTCCCGGAGGATCTGCTGCTTGCGCGCGACCTCCGAGAGCGTGTCCATCGCCGCCCACTGGAACGGGGTGTGGGGCTTCGGCACGTGCGTCGAGACGCTGACCGTCACGTCGGCCGGCTTGCCCCTGCCGGCCGCCTTCCGCCCGGCGCCGGCCGCGCGGGCGCCCGTCTCGACGATGCCGCGCACGTCCTCGTCGGTCTCGGTGGGGAGGCCGATCATGAAGTAGAGCTTCATCTTGCCCCAGCCGCGGCTGAACACCCGCTCGGCCGTCTCGAGGAGCTGCTCCTCCGTGACGTTCTTGTTCACGACGTCGCGCATCCGCTGGGTCCCCGCCTCGGGCGCGAAGGTGAGGCCCGTCGCGCGCACGCGCTTCAGCTGGTCGAGGAGATCGGGCTCGAGCCCGTAAGCGCGCAGCGACGAGACGCCGAGCGAGATGCGCTCGGCCGTGAGGCGCTCGGTGACCTTCTTGATGAGCGGCGAGATGCACGAGACGTCGGCCGTCGACAGCGCTGTGAGCGAGACCTCGTCCTGGCCGGACTTCTGCACCGCGCGCATCACGGTGTCGACGATCTGCTCGGGATCGCGCTCGCGGACGGGGCGGTAGATCATGCCGGCCTGGCAGAAGCGGCACCCCTCGGTGCAGCCGCGGGCGATCTCGATCGACATGCGATCGAAGATCGCCTCGGGGCCGCCGGTCGGGCTCTCGTCGGGGAACGGGTACCGGTTGAGGTCGACCAGGGCGCGCTCGACCGGGAACGGGATCCCGGGGACGAGCGGGCGGTCCACGACCTCGAAGCCGGTGTCGGGGTCGCGCCGGGTCGCGTAGAGCGAGGGCACGTAGATGGCGCCGAGGCGCGCGATCGCGATCAGCCGCTCGCGCCGCGGCACGCCCTCGCGCTTCAGCCGGGTCCACGTGAGGGCGACCTCCGTCGCCTTCTCCTCGCCGTCGCCGATGACGAGGGCGTCGAGGAAGGGGGCGATCGGCTCGGGGTGGGTCGCGGTCGGGCCGCCGGCGATCACGATCGGGTCGTCCTCGCCGCGATCCGCCGCGCGCAGCGGGATGCCGCCGAGGTGCAGCATGGTGAGGATGTTCGAGTAGGTGAGCTCGAACTGCAGCGAGAAGCCCACGACGTCGAAGTCCCTCAGCGGGCGCGCCGACTCGAGGGAGACCAGCGGCAGCCCGCGCTTCACGAGCTGGGCCTCCATGTCGACCCAGGGCGCGTAGCTGCGCTCGGCCAGGGTGCGCGGGTCGTCGTTCAGGAGCTTGTAGAGGATCTTGAAGCCGAGGTGGCTCATCCCGATGTCGTAGACGTCCGGGAAGGCGAGGCAGACGCGCGCCTCGACTGACGCCCAGTCCTTGACGACCGAGCCGACCTCGCCGCCCGCGTAGCGCGCGGGCTTCTCGACCTGATCGAGGAAGGAGGCGTACGGGTGATCGGCGAGCAGGGGGAGGCTGTCCATGGCGCTCCGGCGCGTAGCATGGCGGGCCGGCGCCGGCACCCACGGCCCGGGGTTTGTCGGGCGCGGGCGCGCGCCGGGCCCTCGGCCCTCCTGGCAAGCAGGCTTATCGGCAGCTCGACGCTGTAGACGCGCCGCGAGCGGGGCCGCGTCGCCGCTGTGACCGGCGCCGGTGCGACACTCACTCCTCGCGCGGCACGGCGGACGCCCGGATCCGCGCGCCCGGGGCGGCAGGACGGCCCGCGTGGGCTATGCTCACCCCGTGCGCGTGCGAGACCCCCACCACGTGGCGATCGACCGGGAGCGGCACGTCGAGTACCGCGATCCCAGCGAGTTCGACCGGATCGCCTTCGCCATGCGCGCGCTGGACCGCCTGCGGCCGAAGCGGATGACCGTCGCCGTCTACCCGGCGCTCGCCGCGCTCCGGGTCGAGCGCGGGCAGAACCTCCAGCGCGGCGAGGGGGGCTCGTGGGCGATCGTCGGCATCCCGCCGCACGCGAGCCGCGAGCACATCGCCTATGCGCTCGCCGAGCTCGCCGGCGTCGAGTCGGTGCCCTACGCGGTGCAGACCCTCCTCGCCGCTGACACAAACGCCGACGCCTAGCCGCCGACGGGGGCGCCGAGGCCAGGGTCCCGGGGTCGTCGAGCCGGGAGGGCACGGCGGATGGTATTGCGCCCCGCACCAGGGAGAGCGAGGCTGCTCGCGTGCCTGCTCCGATCCGGCGACACATCGAGCGCCACCGCGCCGCCAAGGCGGTGTGGAGCGTCATCATCAGCCTGGATCGCCACAACGCGCCGCGGGCCGCGAGCGCGATGGCCTTCGACGCGTTCCTCAGCCTGATCCCCCTCGCCGCGTTCGCCGGCTATGTGCTCAGCCGGATCCAGCAGTGGTCCGATGTGGTGGTGCGGCCGATCCTCCGGGCGGCCCCGCCGGAGGTCGCCGTGATCGTCTCCGACGAGCTCCTCCGGCTCTCGCAGTCGTCGGCCGTCGCCCCGATCAGCATCACCGGCTTCCTCTGGATCACGTCCTCCGGGCTCTCGACCGCCATGGGCGTGTTCGACACCATCTACAACGCCCGCGAGCGCCCCTGGTACGTCCGCAGGGCGATCGCGGCGGCGTGCGTGATGGCCAGCCTCGCCGTGGTGCCCGTGGTCGCGGGCCTCGGCGTGCTGATCGGGTCGCTCTCGGGATCCATCGGCGCGCGCATCGTCGCGTTCGCGCTCCCCGCGGGGCTCGTCACCTGCATGGTGGCCGCGTTCTTCAGGATCTCGATCCAGCGCCCGAACATCGAGCGGCGCCGGATCTTCCCGGGCGCGGTGCTCACCGTGGCGCTCTGGTCGATCGTGTCGACCCTCTTCTCGCTGTACGTCGCCACGCTCGGCCGCTACGCCACGTTCTACGGGAGCCTCGCGACCGTCGCGATCTTCCTCTTCTGGCTCTGGCTGCTGGCGCTGGCGCTGCTCATCGGGGGCGAGCTGAACGCGCGCCTGGAGCGCGAGCGCGCCGGGATCATCTCGATCCCGCCCCCGGGCAAGTGGAGCGCGCTGGAGCTCTCCGAGCTGCTCCACATCGCCGACCCGCCCCAGACCTCCACGCCGCTCCCCCAGAGCACCACACAGCCCCAGAGCGTCACCCGCCCCCGCGGCGCCGCGGCGCGGCTCGGCGGGGGCGAGAACGCCACGGACAACGACGAGAGCGACGCCGCGGACGACGAGACCCGGGGCGCCCCGAGCTCGCCGCCGGCGCGGCGGGCCGCAAGCTAGGCCGGCGCGCCGGGGCCGGCGCCCGCGGCGGCTGCGATCGCGCCGGGGCCGGCGCCCGCGGCGGCTGCGCTGAAGGACGGACGGCCGCCGCCCGACGGCTCGGCTCGGCACGGGCAGTGAAAGCTCCGTCGATCGTTCGCCGCTCGGCGCTCACTCGGCGCGGTTTCGCACGGTGGGTGCGCGCTCTTCGCGCAGGAGGATGTCGAGGGCGGGCGTGAGGGGGAGCGGTCGAGCGTGCACGCGCACTACGGAGCGGGGGGAGACGGGGGGGGCGGCCGACGCGCGGCGCCCCTGCAAGGAGACGCCGGGCTGTACTTCCTCGGGTCGCTGCACGAGCTCGTCGCGGTGGGCCTGCACCGCCCGGCGCTCGAGGGGCTGTGCGCAGGGCAGCGCGACCTCGCGGAGCCGCCGATCGACCGCGCCTACCTGCTCAAGGTCCTCGACGAGGAGATCTCCCGCCAGTTCGGGCACCCGCTCCGGCCGCTCATCGAGCTCGTGCTCAACGCCGCCGACGCGGCCCGCGGGCCGCAGCCGCTCGTCGACGTCGCCGTCACCGACGGGCGGGTCGACGTCTGCGACACCGGCGTCGGCATGGGGCTCCGGGCGATCCTCTCACGGCTGCTCATCCCGTTCGCGACAGACAAGCGGCCCGGGATCGATCTCGGCCGGTTCGGGGTCGGGTTCTTCTCGGTGCTCGGCTTCGGGCTCTCGGACCCCGAGAGCTTCAGCCTGCACCTCACCACCGGCGACGGCATCGAGGGGTGGGCGATCCGCGTCGTGCCCTGGCCGGGCGGGGGCGACGAGCCCGACCCGCCCGCGTCCGCCCCGGAGGAGGTCGGGCGCGCCCGCGGCCGCGCGTCGCCGGAGCTCGCCGCCGCCCTGATGTGCTCGGTGCGCCGGATCGCGCCGCTGCTCGGCACCCGCGTGCGCGTCACGTCGGCGCTGCTCGAGGCGAGCGCGGTGCGCGCGTACCTGCGCGACGCGCTCCACTTCTTCCCCGCGAGCCGCGCCCTCGTGCTGCTCGACGGCGCGGCCGTGAACGACGGCCGGCTGATCTCGGGCGGGCAGCTCGTGCAGGAGCCGATCGCGCCCGCAGGCGGCGCTCGCGGGCGCGCGGCCAGCCCCGCCGGCGAGGCGCGCGCGACGGCCGCCGGCGAGGCGCGCGCGACGGCCGCCGGCGAGGCGCGCGCGACGGCCGCCGGCGAGGCGCGCGCGACGGCCGCCGGCGAGGCGCGCGCGACGGCCGCCGGCGAGGCCGCGGAGGCGCAGGGCCCCGCGCTGCTCGCGCGGTTCCACATCGGCGGGCGCGGGCTGCTCCCGAGCATCTCGGCGGCCACCTTCCACGCCGGCGTCAAGGTCGACGCCTGCCTCGCCCTCGCCGAGCTCGCGCTCATCGATTTCCCGGCCGCCGTGGAGCTGACCGAGGGGCGCGACGCGCTCAAGGTCGGGCCGGAGTTCACCGCGGCCGCGACGGCCTTCTACCGGCGGCTCATCCAGCTCGCCGCCGCGAGCGGCGAGGGCCGGCGCGCGCGCGACCGGCTCGCCGAGATGGCCGCGCAGATCAGCGCCCTCATGCTGCAATCCGCGGGCTGGGACGAGGTGGCCCGCGACCTCGCGCGCGCGCTGCTCGGCCCCGGGCGCTGCATGGTGACGCCCGAGCGGCGCGAGGCGCTCCTCGGGTTCCTCGGGCCGAGCGTGGCCGAGCGCCTCTTCGTGCCGGAGAGCTTCTGGGCGGAGCGCGAGTGGCAGCCCCACCTGCCGGGCGAGCGCGAGCTCCTCGAGGACGAGCTCGAGCTCGATCCCGCGGAGATGCTCTCGGCGCTCGCGCGGCGCCGCGGCGACCTCGAGGGGCTGCCCCTGCTGCTCGCCCGCGCGGCGAACCCGCACACGACCCTGGTCGCCCTCTGCCGGAGCCGGCTCCGGCCGGACCGCGGGGTCGCGGGGGCCGCCGCGTCGCGCCGGGCGCCGGGCGCGCCCCCGCTCGCGCCCACGTTCCCTGAGGCGGCGGGGCGGCGGCCTCCCGGCCCGCTGCCGTGCCTCGGGACGCGCCGGCTGCTCCTCATCCGCGACGACAGCCCGGCCGTGCGGCGGCCCTCCGGCTGGAGCGACTGGTACGCGCTGCGCGCCGCCTTCGACCGCGCGTCGGGGGTGCGCGAGGCCGATCTCGAGCGCGATCTCATCGTCGGCGAACCCGTGGACGGGGCGGCCTGCGCTGCGCCCCGGCCCGGCGAAAGGACGTCCGGAGGCGAGCCATGACCCAGATCTCGTACGGGCTTTTCTCGGAGCTGCTCCTCGTGCGGATCCACGGGCGCGCCGAGGCTTACCTGGAGGCGAGCCCCGCGGAGCGCGTCGCGCTCGTCGCCGCCTGCCGCAGCGAGGCCACGGTGCCCGACCTCGCGCAGCGCATCCTCTCGCGCACCATCTACGCGCAGGCGTCGTCGCGGATCGGCCCGCTCCGCGAGCTGCTCCAGAACGCGCTCGACGCCTCGCCGCCCGGCGCCCGCATCGACGTCCGCTCGACCGAGGACGGCCGCGAGATCTCGATCTCGGACCAGGGCCGCGGCATGACCCGGACCGAGCTGCTCACCGACCTGCTCGTCCCGTTCCGGAGCGGCAAGGCGGGCGAGGCCGACGCGATCGGCGAGCACGGGATCGGCTTCTTCTCCGCGCTGGAGATCGCGCCCTGGATCGAGGTGGTCACCGCGACCGCGTCGGGCGGCCACCGGCTGCTCGTCGCGCCGCTCGGCGTCGGGCCGCGCCACGAGGACTTCTCGTGGACGCTCCTGCCCCTCTCCCGCCCGCCCGCCTCCCCCGCGCCGCCGGCCGCGGGCGCTCCCCTCCCGCGCGCGCCGCTGCCGCCGCGCGCCTTCGATCCGCCGCGCCGCCCGGCGACGGGCACCACGGTGCGGCTCTCGCTCGCGCAGCCGATCTCGCGGCCGGCGCTCGCCGCGGAGGTCGCCGCCGCGGCGGGGCTGGTCGACCCGTCCGTCGCGCGCATCCACGTCGACGGAGCGCTCGTCAACACGGCGCGTGCGCGCCTCCGCCGCGCCGCGGAGGTGCCGCTCCGGCTCCCGCCGTCGGGGGAGCTGTGCGGCGCGCTCGAGCTCTCCGTGGGCCGGGGCGACGGCGTCGAGCCGCAGCTCACGATCACCCAGAAGGGGCTCACGGTGGCCACGCGGATCGACCCCTTCCCCGGCCCCGAGCTCGCGCTGCACCGCGAGCTCGCGCGGGCGATCACGGCGGCCGGCTTCGGGCTGGTCGCGGAGCTGCCGCTCGGCGTGCCGCTGAACAAGGGCCGCTCCGCGGTCGCGGCGAGCGCGTCGGCGGCGGTCGAGGCGGCGCTCGTCGCCGCGTTCGAGCGCTTCATCCTGCGCGACGCCCTGTACGACCGCGAGCTCCTGCGGGCGGTCGATCACCGGCTCTCGTCGGTGCTCGACCGGCTCGTCCACGGGGCGCTGCTCGGCGAGAGCATCACGATCGCCTCCGCCCAGGCGGTCGAGGAGCTCGATCCCCTCGCGCGCACCCCGACGGTGGCGGCCCCCGAGCAGGTCATCCGCTTCGCGGGTGGGCTGCTCGACGCGCCCCTCTTCCGGTCGATCGTGGTCGACGCCGGCCAGCGGTCGCACGGCGCGGGGTCGCCCCCGCCGCTCGGCCAGCTCCACTGGCGCAGCGCGGCGCTCACGCTGCGCGAGCTGCTGCAGGCCCACCGGGCCGGCGTGCTCCGCCCGCTCGAGGGCACCCCGCCGCCTCCGTCGACCCATGCCCGGAGCACCGCCCGCTGGCCGCTGGGCGCCTGCGCCGCGGCGCCCGAGGCGGCCGCCTCCGAGCACGAGGCGCCGGGCGCGCGGTCCGGGGAGCTCGTGTACCTCGCGCTCGACGAGCCGCTCGCGCTGGCGTTCTGGCGGCGCCTCGCGACCGAGGGCGCGGCCGCGCCGCCGCCCCCGCCCGCGTCGTCGTCGGCGCCGCGGGCGGCGGTCGCCGCGCCGTGCCCGATGCCCCGCACCTCGCGCGAGGTGCTCCTGAAGGCGGCGGCCGACGTGCCCGGCGTCCGCGCCGTGGCCGCGGCCATGACGGTCCTCGAGCGGCTCGACGCGGCGATCTCCGAGTCCGCCGACCTGCCGACGTCGCCGATCTGGGCGCACCAGGACCTCTACGGCCCCGACGAGATGGCGCACACCGACGGCAGCGGCATCAGCGTGAACCTCGCCTCCGCGCGGGTGCGGGCGCTGCTCACCGCGGTGCTCCTGCGCGACGACGCCGTCGCCTTCACCGCGCTCACCGATCTCCTGCTCCACGAGAAGACGCACGTCTCGCTGGCGAGCTACGTCCCGCGGCCCATGGCCGAGCACGGCACGAGCTTCTACCGCCGCAAGGACTGGATGCGCCGCCGCCTGCTCGCGGCGATCGCGAGCGGCGCGGTCGCCGACCCGATACGCTGGCTCGCGGTGGCGCGGCGGGGGCTCGCGTGCTCGGCGCTGCCGGCGCCCGAGGAGCTCTCGCGCGCCTTCCAGTCGGCCGCCGCGGCGGCGTGAGGCGCTCGGGTTCGCCGCGGACCGGTGTGAGGCGACCGCGACGGTTGTATTCAGCGCAACCCGGAGGCTGTCCGGAGCCTCCAGGGTGAATTGAAATTCAGACCGGAGCCTCTCCGGAGCCTCCAGGGTGAATTGAAATTCAGACCGGAGCCTCTCCGGAGCCTCCAGGGTGAATTGAAATTCAACCTGGAGGCTGGACCGCATTGCCCCTCTTACCCGTCGCGGGATTTGCCGTGAGATTGAACGGACGCCGAGCCTGTGGAGGCCTGTTCGGCGCCGGCCAGCTCGTACCGTGATCGTGGTGACGCTCCGGCACAGCCCGGCACAGTTCCAGCGGGGCGGAATCGCGCCGTCGCGCCGTCGCGGGGGATCAGCGGGAGACGAGATCCTTCATCCAGGCGACGTCGGCGGGCCTCGTCTCCTTGATCGCGTCGGCCCACTCCTCGTCGGTCATGCGCTCGAAGTTCTCGGTGATCTGCTCGAAGTACGACGAGGCGAGCCCGACGAACGCGCTGGGCGTGCCGCACGGATCGGCCGTGACGACCATCAGCCGCGGCAGGCCGGTGCCCACGTGGAGCACGCGGCCGACAGGCGCGCCGCCCTCGTCGGTCGGCTGGGTGTGGACGTCGGCGATCGTCGGGTCCAGCTCGACGCTCTTGGCCATGTCGAAGAAGAGCTGCGCGTACCAGCCCTCGGCGCCGAAGGGAGATCCGCAGCCCCACTGGATCCGGACGGCCTGGTTGATGAAGTCGAGGTGCTCCTGCGTGAGGGGCACGCCGGCGCGCTCGTTCGCGGCCATCTCGGCGAGCCTGGTCGCGACGTCGTGCAGGCGCTCGAAATACGCCGGCACGGCCTCCTCGAGCCACGGCTGGCTCGACAGATCGAGCGCGCCGACGACGTCGCCGCCTTGCGCGGCCAGCTCGGCGATGCGCGTGAAGAAGGCCGGGTACGGGTCGACGTACGCGTCCGGGAACTCGCAGGTGTTGCCGGCCGTGTACGACTGCTTGGCGTAGAGCAGGGTGTCGTGCCGGAGCTCGGCCCAGGAGGCGAGCTGGGTGTTCAGCAGGCGCCGGCCCCACGCCTCGGTCTTGGCCACGCCGGGCAGCCCCTCGGCGTCGGCCAGCGCCTTGCCCGGCGACAGCTCGCGCAGCGCGCCGAGCCAGCGGTTGTAGATGTTCTTGCCCCAGAAGTCCCCGGGGTGCGCGTCGACGAGCACGCGCATCATGTGCAGGTCGGGCGCGTAGGGGAACTGGCCGAGCTCGGGCCCGAGCAGCAGGCCCGCCTGATCGTTGCCCAGCGCGGCGAAGCCCACGTCGAGCGGGTTCGGCATCATGCGCTTGACGGTGCCGCCCTTCACCCGATCGAAGACCACGTTCGAGAACACGTGCGAGTCGACGACGTACCGCTGGCCGAGCAGCGCGAAGCTCGACGACAGCGGGAGCGTGCCCTTGTCGAGGCCGTTGATCATGATGTGGCTCGAGATCCGCTGCGTCCCGTGGCCCTTCTCGACCACGACCTTGGCGATCTGCTCGTCGGGGACGCCGGCGAGCCCGGCGGCGTCGCCGAGGCCGAGGTCCTCGAGCAGGTCGTCGAGCTCGGGCAGCGTCATGTAGTCGCTCTCGCCGACGAAGGCCTGGATCGTGTCGTCGATGCGCGTGTAGCGGTCGAGGGTCTTCGCCTCGGCGAGCGCGCGCAGCACGTAGGCGCCCTCGAGCTGCCGCCGCTGGAAGACCTGCGTGCCGTCGGTCTGGGTCTCCAGGAAGCGGAAGTCCACGCGCCCGAGCCACATCATGCTGCGGAAGTAGCGCTCGAGCGCCGGCTCGTCGGTGTAGTGGCCGCGCGGCTCGAACTGCGAGAAGTCCATGAGCCGTTCGGAGCCGAAGAGCCGCACCTTGCCCATGCCCTGGTGGGCCTTGGCGCCCGCGGCGAGCTCCTCGATCTTGGCGGCGTCGGCGCCCGCGACGGGCGCGACGGGCGCGTCCGTGAGGAGCGCGAGCGCGACGGCCGTGAACAGGTCTGCGTCGGCGCGCGCCTCGGCGCCGAGATCGCCGCCGGCGCCGTCGGCGAGCCGCGCGCGCATCTCCTCGAGCATCGTGGCGAGCTCGGGGGAGAGCGAGGCGAGCTCGACGGCCTTCAGGATCGCGTCGTACGAGCGGTGGACCGCGTACAGGATCGAGTCCGCGGACACGTAGAGCGGCAGGTCGAGCGCGTAGATGGTCTCGTAGCCGTAGACGAAGGTGGGGAAGGTCTTCTTCTCCGAGATGACGAAGCCGTTCTTCGAGAGCTTCGCGAGCTCGTCGTCGTCGAGCCCGAGCGAGGAGCCCTGGATGAGCGGCAGGTGCTCGGCGTCCGCGGGCGCGTAAGGCAGGCTCGAGGTGAAGCTGACGGCGTACTTCGAGGCGAACTCCTGTGCGGTCATGTCCGCCGAGGCGTCGCGCTCGCCGAGCAGCGCGGTGAGCTCCGCCCCCTGTTCGGGCCCGAGCGGCGCGGGCTCGATCGGCGTGGGCGGCTCCGTGCCGGGCTGCGGCTGCCCACCGCTGGAGCAGCCGGCGGCGAGGGCGATGAGGATCGGGACGAAATGAAAGTGAAGAAGTGTTTTGCGCATCGGGTTCCCCTTCCAGGGCGCGCCTCCCGAGCTTGGAGGGCGCCGCGGCCCCTGCATGAGCAAGGATGGTGCCGCGGGCCGGGGAGGCGCTCGCGCCTTGTCCCGAACGGCGATGACCTGCAATGGCGCAGAGGTGTGATGATGACCCCCGCGATACCGCCGTGCCGGGCGCGTCCAGCGTGGCTCGGGACCCGCGCATTGCCGGAATAGCGTGGTTTGTACCGTCGCGAGGACACCGAGGTCCGCTGCAAACGGCTCGTGACGTCAGCCCGCCAGATCCACTACAAGGGGCGCCGGAGGAAAGCCATGTCCATCACGTTCTACTACTCCCCTCAGTCCAGCGCTGGCCGCATCCGCGTGTCGCTCGCCGAGCTCGATATTCCCTGCGAGATCGTCCGGGTCGACCTGCGCGCCGGCGACCAGAAGAAACCGGACTTCCTCGCCCTCAACCCCAATGGCAAGGTGCCGACCGTCGTGATCGACGGCACCCCGATGTTCGAGTCGGTGGCGATCCAGATCGCCCTCGGCGAGCGCTACGGTGTCCAGAAGGGCCTGTGGCCGGCGCCCGGCTCCCCCGAGCAGCTCACGGCCCTTACCTGGCTTGTCTGGGGCCAGGTCACCCTCACCGGCACCCTGTTCCGCTACATGGGGAACACGAGCGAGTATTTCCCGAAGGAGATGCACAACGAGAAGCAAGCCGAGCAGGCCCTGACCGAGATGCGCGACCTGCTCCGCATCCTCGACGGCCGCCTCGACGGCCGCCCGTACCTCACCGGAGAGCGCTGTACCCTGGTGGATCTCGACCTCGCGTCCATGCTCGGCTGGGGCCTCATGGCGGCCAAGATCGACATCGCCGAGCTGAAGAACCTGAAGGGATGGCTCGGCCGCATCGCGGAGCGCCCGGCCGTGAAGGCGGCGATGGCCGAGACCTGAGCCCGACGGCGCCCTCGCTCGCCCGGAGCGGGCGAGGCGCCCCCTCTCCCGTTACCGCCCGCTTACCGCCCGCTTGCCGCCCGCGCGGCCAGGATCGGCCCTCGTCCGCGCGGTCGCCCGCCTGACTCGCGCCGCCCCGGGCGCCCTTGCGCGCGCCCGACCCATGCTAGAACTCGGCCGCGATGACGGTCCTCCAGGTCGCCGACCTCAGCTTCGGTTACGGCGCCGACAAGCTCTTCCAGGGCATCACCTTCTCCCTGGAGCACGGCCAGCGCGCCGCGCTCGTGGCCCCCAACGGCGCCGGTAAATCGACGCTGCTCCGCCTCGTGGCCCGGGAGCTCACCCCGGACACGGGCTCGGTCGTGATCCGCAAGGGCGTCCGGGTCGCCTACTTCCGGCAGTCGCACGAGCTCCAGGCCGAGGGCACGGTGCTCGACGCCTTCCTCTCCGGGTTCTCCGAGGTGCTCGATCTCCGCCACGCCCTCACCGCGGCGCAGCACGCCGCCGCGAGCGGCAGCGAGGCCGACCTCGACCGGCTCAGCGACCTCACCGACCGCTACCACATCGCCGGCGGCGACGACCTCGAGCGCCGCGTCGAGATCATCGCGGCCCACCTCGGGTTCACGCCCGCCGACATGGACCGCCCCGTCGCGAGCCTGTCCGGCGGCGAGCGCGGCCGCCTCCAGCTCGGCGTCGTGCTCGCCATCGAGCCCGACCTCCTCCTGCTCGACGAGCCCACGAACCACCTCGACATCGAGACGATCACCTGGCTCGAGAAGCACCTCGCCGGCCTCGCCGGCGCGCTGCTCTGCGTGTCGCACGACCGCGCCTTCCTCGACGCCGTCTGCCCGAACACGATGGAGCTCGGGCAGCGCAGCTTCCGCACCTACCCGCTCAAGTACAGCGATTACGCGGTCGCGCGCGAGGAGGACCTCGCCCGCGAGCGGGAGCTCGCCGAGCGGCAAGAGGCGTTCGTCGCGAAGACCGAGGACTTCATCCGGCGCAACATCGCCGGCCAGAAGACGAAGCAGGCGCAGAGCCGGCGCAAGATGCTCGAGAAGCTCGAGACCATCGACCGGCCCGAGGACGTCTGGGCCACCGCCGAGAAGGTCCGCTTCCGGTTCGCGCCCGCCCCGCGCAGCGGGGACATCGTGCTCGACGCGCGCGGGCTCGGCGCCTCCCGCGGCGGGCGCGCGCTCTTCTCCGGCGTCGAGCTGCTCATCCGGCGCGGCGACCGCGTCGGCGTCGTCGGCCCCAACGGCACCGGCAAGTCGACGCTGCTCAAGCTGCTCGCCGGCGCGGGCGCGCCCGAGGACGTCGGCGACGTGCGGCGCGGGACGAACCTCTGCCAGGGCTACTTCGACCAGCACCTCGGCTCGCTCGACCCGCAGAGGACCGCGGTCGAGGAGATCCGCAGCGTCCGCGCCGACATGAACGTCGACGCCACGCGACAGTACCTGTCGCGCTTCCGCTTCTACGGCGACGACGCGCTCCGCAAGGTCCAGGGCTTCTCGGGCGGCGAGCGGAGCCGGCTCGCGCTCGCGAAGCTGCTGCTCGAGCCGCGCAACCTGCTCTTCCTCGACGAGCCGACGAACCACCTCGACATCCCGGCGGCCGAGATCCTCGAGGAGGCGCTCGCGGGCTTCGAGGGCACGGTGCTGCTCGTCTCGCACGACCGGCGGTTCCTGGAGCAGGTGACGACGCGCATCGTGGCCGTGCGCGAGGGGCGCGTGGACGTCTACCCCGGCGGCTTCCGCGACTACCGCGACAACCTCGAGAAGCTCGCGGCCGAGGCGGCGGCGCGCGAGGCCGAGGAGCGCGAGGCGGCGCGCGGCCCGGCCGGCGGCGCGCGAGGCGGGCGGGGCGGCGCGAGCGCGCCGCGCGACGAGCAGCGGGGCGCCGCGGCCGCGGCCGTGGCCGACAGGGGCGCGAAGGCCCCCGGCCGCGCGGTGCGGCGGAGCGGCGCGACGATGCCGCCGCCGGACGACGCGGGGGACGCGGCGGCGCGGAAGCGGGCGTTCGAGAGCGACAAGGCCGCGGCGCGGGCCGCGGAGCGGAAGCGCAAGCGGATCAAGGAGCTGGAGGCGGAGATCGCGGCCGGCGAGTCGCAGCTCGCGGAGATGCGCGAGGAGCTGAAGAAGGACCCGGGCGGCGACTGGGCGAAGCTCGCGGAGGCGGCGCGCAAGGAGCAGGCGCTCGCGAAGCGCGTCGACGCGGCGATGGCCGAGTGGATGGCGCTCAGCGAGGAGCTCGGCGCCTCGGCGACGGCGGGAGGCGGGGCGTGACCGGCGCGGCGGCCAGCGCGCGCCGCGCGGGGGCGGCTGCCCGCGCGCGCGCTGCCCGTCGCGCGGCGGCGCTGCTCGCGCTCGCCGCGGCGGCGCTGGGGCCGGCGGCGTGCGCGGAGAAGCGCGACGACGGCACCGCCCCGGCGCAGGCGTCGGCCGAGCTGCCGCCGCTCGAGCTGCGCGACGACACGGCGAACCTGATGCTCACGTGGATCGACGAGAAGGGCGACACCCACGTCGAGCTCCGCCCCGCCGACGTGCCCGTCGAGGGCCGCTCGATGGTTCGCGCGATGCTCTCGGACCGGACGGAGGGCACGCGCGACGTCTTCTACATCGCGGATCTGACGCAGAAGCGCCCGGACGGCACGTACACGGTGCGGACGATGCCGCGGCGTGAGTGGGAGTCGCTGCTGGAGAAGCGCCGCGCCGAGCACGTCGCGAAGACGGCGCCCCCGCCGCCGGCGCCGGGCCCTGGCGGCTCCGCGGGCCCCGGTGCGCCGAGCCAGCTCGGCGGCGTCACGGTGATCATCTACGGCGCCTCGTGGTGCAAGCCGTGCCACCAGGCCGCGGACTACCTGCGCGCCAAGGGCGTCGCCGCGATCGTCAAGGACATCGAGGAGGACCCGGCCGCGGCCGCCGAGATGCAGGACAAGCTCGCGAAGAGCCACCAGCGCGGCGGCAGCATCCCGATCATCGATGTCCGCGGGCAGATCCTGGTCGGGTTCAGCGCCGGCGCGATCGATCAGGCGCTCGCGCGTGCGGCGCGCGGCACGACGCTCTGACGCGCGGGCGGCGGATCGCCGGGAGATCCGCGGATCGCGGGACCGCCGGCGGGCGGTCGCGCTGCGCGGCGCGACGGTGGCGTCATGACCCGCGGTCCGATCATAAGGCGCCGGTAAGGGCTCTGCTGCCGATCAGTGCTGGCAGCATTCCACACATTCGATGGTGAACCCGGCGCGCGAGATCGCAGGGACGAGGCGCTCCAGATACCATGTAAAGTCAACGAACCTCGGCACGGTCTGGATGTCGCGCGTGTTGATGGTGAGGCAGATCATCAGGAGCTCTTCCCTGGCATCGAGGAGGAATTCTCCACCGGCGCCTGTCTCCTCGTGTATCAACGAGACCCCGACGAGCTCACCCCTCTCCTCCTTGACCTTGATCGCAGCGAGGACATCCGGCCATCGATCGAGATCGGCCCACTGCCAGTCAAAATCCCCTCGATCCCCCACTGGCAAATAACTGATGTGTCCATCATCATCGTAGGACCACCCCGCTTCGAGCAGGGCGCACAACACACGATAAACATTGGACCTGAGGCCCGGAATACGAAGATCGATCGAAACAGAGCGCCCCATTCAAACCTCGACCCGTCAGTCAACGCGACCGCTTCGCTCCTTGCTTCCCATGGGAACATGCGTCTCCGGAGGTACCCGGCCCCGATGACGTCGTGAGCCAGGCTCATCACCACGCCCAGTCCATCATCCTAACACCAGACAGGGCGCGGCGCGCAGGTCCAGCGCGGTCGCTGCTGGCCGAGCCCGACCGCGGCCTCTCGTCATCGATGGATACGCCTCACGGTCCAGGCGAACGCGCGCCGTGTGTTCCTCACCATCCAGAAGGAGCCTGGATCTCCTCGTCGCCGGCGCCGTGGTCCGTGAAGACCTCTGCTGCGCGCCCGTATCGAGAGCCCCGCCCGCGCTCGCGCCCGGGGCTGCGGCAGCCGCAGGCCCGACGTCGCGGCACGGCCTTGCTCAACCCACCATCACGCGAAGCGTCAAGTCGTCCCGGTCACATCTCGACGACATCGTGCGCGCGCCACGTCATCTCTTGGCGAGGAGTGCATTTTTTCGACTAGAATAGAGGGTCCCTTTCCGGGAGAGCCCATGCGCGGCGCGCCGCTTGCTGTATCCATCCTCCTCGCCGCTGCGATCGCCGCGTGCGAGCAGACCGCCCCCCCCTCCGAGGCACCGCGCGATCAGGCCGCCACCCTGTCCGCTGCCGCGGTGGTGACCCCGGTGATCGCGACCGTCACCTGGCCGCCGGCCGCCTCGGTCGACCGGGGCGCGCTCGCGGCGCTGCCCAGGACGGCGGCCCACGCCGCGCGGACCTCGCAGGTGCCCGTGCTCGTGCCGTCCCGCCGCGAGCTGCTCGCGGCGCCGGTCATCGTGGCCAAGGATCACTGGACGTCGTTCTGGGCAAGGACGGAGTCGCTCACGGTGTCACTCACGATGACCCGGCTCTCCCACAAATATCCAAGCATTCCACCGCTCCGTGGCGCTCACTCGGTGCGCGGCGAGCCGGCGTTCGTCACGGCGAACGAGGGCATCTGGAGCGTCTCCTGGAACGAGAACGGCGTCTCGTACGCCCTCGACGTCGAGTGCGCCTCGCCGGAGGCGCCGGCCTGTGCCTCGGACGCGCTCGTCCGCGAGCTCGCCGCGGAGCTCGTGTACGTGGGCGGCGCCGGCGTGAAGGTGACGGGGAACGCACCATGAGCGCGCCGCGCCGCCCTCGCCGCCCCCACCCCGCCGCCGTGGCCGCGCTCGTCACGACCGCCGCGCTCGCGCTGCTGCCGCGCGCGGCTGCGGCCGATCCGTTCTCGTACCACCCTGCCGGGGAGCTCGTCCCGGGTTCGGGCGAGGGGCGCGCCGACGACGTCGTGTACGCGCCCTCGATGCGCTTTCCCCTCGAGGAGGGCCCCGCGTTCGCCAACTCCCAGGTGTACAGCAAAGGCGGGAGCGCGGGCCCGCCCGGCGGCCAGTGCGACGCGGACAACTACGCCTATCCGTGGCGTGACAACTTCTGTGAGTCGCGGTCGTGGGACATGCCGCTCTGCCCCTCCGGGGCGGGCCACCAGGGGCAGGACGTCCGGCCGCCGACGTGCGAGGCGGGGAAGTACTGGGTGGTCGCGGTCGCGGACGGCACCATCACGAGCATCGGCAGCTACTCGGTGTACCTCACCGGCGACGACGGGACCCGCTACGACTATCTTCACATGTCCAATGTCCAGGTCTCGCCGGGACAGGCCGTGTCGCGGGGAGAGCGCATCGGGCGGGTGTCCAACGTCTTCGGCGACACGCCGACGACGATTCACCTGCACTTCAACGTGCGGCAGTCCGTGAGCGGCGTCGGCTTGGTCTACGTGCCGCCCTACACGTCGCTCGTGGCCTCGTACCGGGCGCTCCTCAACGAGCCGCCCGGGGGAGCGCTGGAGTCCGCGGGCTGCGCCGGCATCAGCGGCTGGGTCCGCGACCCCGACGCCGAGGGCGCGCCCGACAGCGCGCGGCTCTACTTCGACGGCGCGGCGATGGACGCCGGCGCGGTGGGCTACACGCTCCCCGCGGACCGGCACCGGGACGATCTCTGCGCGTCGCTCGGCTCGTGCGCGCACGGCTTCGCGGCGCGAATGCCGCTCAGCCTGCTCGGGGGCGAGCACGCGGTCCGCGCCTACGGCGTCGACGCGCTGACCGGCGAGGAGATCGAGCTCGAGGGGAGCCCGAAGGCGCTCTCGTGCCCGCTCGAGCTGCCGGACGGCGTGCGGCGGCCGATCGGCGACGTCGAGGCGCTCGACTCGTGGGGGTTCTCGCGGTTCTGGGACGTCGCCACCGCGCCCGACGCGATGCTCGAGGCGCTGCCCGAGGGAGGCGCGTTCCCGGGGTCGCCGCTGCTCGTCCGCGGCGACGACGGCGCGACCTCCGTGTGGCTTGTCGACGGCGCCGCGCGGCGGGCCGTGCCGGACGCCGAGGCCGCCGCCGCGTGGAGGCTCGATCCGGACGAGGCCGTCGTGTGGCCGGTCGCGCGGCTCGCCGCGCTGCCGCTCGGGCCGGCGCTGCCGCCGCGCCCGTTCCTGGCGCAGGGCTCCGGGCCGGCGCTCTACGTCATCGACACGCCCCCGCCGCGCGGCGAGGGCGGCGGCGCGGGCGCCGGCGGGGCCGGCGGCTCCGGCGGGATCGGCGGCGCCGGCGGCGCCGGGGGCGCGGCGGAGGACGAGCCCCACATGAACGGCGGCATCCACGGGCAGGTCCGCTGCGAGTGCGGGGCCGCCGGCGCGGGCAGCGCGGGCGGGGCAGCGGCGGGCTGGCAGCAGCTCGGGCTGCTCGCGGCGGCGGCGGCGCTCGTCGCGGCGCGGCGGCGCTCGGCCGAGCGGAGGCGGCACGTCGGCGACGCGTCGCCCGACCTCGTCAGCCCTCGTGGATCTTGATCCCGGCGGCGCGCGTCGCCGGACCTCGTCAGCCCTCGTGGATCTTGATTCCGGGGATGGTCCGCAGCGGGCTCGCGTCCTCGACCCGCGAGCCCTCGAGGTAGACGTTCTTCAGGCTCTTGAGCCCCTGGAGCGGCGACACGTCGCTCACCCGCGTCCGCTTCATCTGGAGCATCTCGAGCTTCTTCAGGCCGGCGAGCGGGCTCAGATCCGTCACCTCGGTCTCGTCGAGCTGGAGCTCGGTCAGGTTGGTGAGCCCGGCGAGCGGCGAGAGGTCGCTGACGGGCGTGCGGCCGATGTCGAGCCGGTCGAGCTTGACGAGGCCGGCGAGCGGCGAGAGGTCCTTGACCAGGGTGGCCGACACGCGCAGCGACTCGAGCCGGAGCAGGCCCTTGATCGGGCGGAGATCGTCGATCTTGCCGGGCGGCAGGTAGAGGCCTTTGACGCCCGTGAGCTCGGAGAAGATGCACGGATCGAGCTCGTCGAGCCCCTGGGCGTCGGACAGGTTCATCGTCTTGATGTTCTTGAGCTCGGCGCGCTTGATCGGCCCCTCGGGCTTCTGGAGCTGCTGCCGCACCCGGGCCTCGAGCGCAGGGTGAGAGAACGTCACCGGGTCGCTCTTGCTGGTGCACACGACCTCTTGCCGCTTCGGCGGCGCGCTGGCCACGGCCGCAGGGCTCGCCGCGGGGGGCGCGGACGCAGGCGCCTGCGCGGCGGGCGCCGCCGAGGCCGCCGGAGCGGCGGGCTTCGCAGGCTCGTCGCACCCCGCGAGGACCATGAGAGAGAAGGCAAGGCCAAGGGACGCAACCACCAGAGGACGATTCATTGCGTCGATGATACACGAGACCGCGAAAGAAAACCCCCGTCGCAAAGGACGCTCCTGGATCGGCTCGCGCGCGTCAGACAGGTCTTCACCGAGGCGGCCGACGCCGCAGCCGCGCTCCCGGCGGAGATCGAGGGAGCATGGTTCGATTCCGAGCGTTAATCTCCGATCTGGACGGAGTCTTCGTCGACACGGAGGCGAGGCGCGCTAGAGGGGCAAGAGCAGCAGCCCCTGCCGGGAGTCGAGCTGCTCCGAGAACCACTCCCGGTGACGCCGCTCCACCGCGAGCGACTGGCGCAGGACGTCGCGCGCGCGGTCGGAGAGGCCCTCTCGGGACGCGAGCATCCGCTCGTAGACAGCGCAGCTATCTTCCTCGTAATGCCTCATCGCCTCCAGGATCGCGCGGTCTCCGACGATCCCGTGGGTCAGCGCTCTGCTCTTCAGCTTGGGTCGGACGGCGGTGTCCAGGGGGGGTTCGCCGAGCTCGTGGGCGATGGCGGCGAGCTCTTCGAGGTGGCGTTCGTGGTCTTTCAGGAAGCTCGCGAGCCGGCTCTTGTCGCCTGGGCGGCTCATCCGCGCGAGCGCCGCTGCGAGCGCGTCCACCGCGGACCAATTGAGCTCGATCAGTTCAGCCAAAGACCCGATGAAGGCGGCCTCGCCGCCGATCACGGACGCCATGGAATATCGCTCCTCTCACCGCGGAAGCTCGACCGCCCGCGAAGAGAGAGGTGGGCGGATGCTTCTCCAGGTCTTCGACGCTCGCAAGCCCGGTGCCGGAGCCCGCCTGTGCAGCGGCGATGCATCGCGGCGCGCGCGTCGTCCAGGAACCTCGCGGCTTTCCGCGCTCGTCATCTTCCCCGCGCCGCCCGCGCCGCCCTCCGGAGCCCGCGCGCGAGGTGCGATGCGAAGGCCCGACCCAGATCCGGGCTGCGGCCGTGCGGCGGCGGCCTGATCGGGAGGGGGCCGTGAGACGCCGCGGGCGCAGGAGGGCCGCTCGCGCCGGGCGAGGCGGCGATGTCCGGCTCGTCCGGGACATGAGCGGGCCTGCGCTCCGGAGAGCGGAGGTCCCGTCGTCGAGGTCAGGAGAGGAGATCGGTGGAAGAGAGGGCGCGCGGGCCGCGCTGCGCAGCGAGCCCGCTACTTCTTGCCGAAGAGGCCGCCGAGCGAGCCGGCGAGGCTGCCGACGTCCAGGTTGGCGATGGCGGGGGCCGCCGCCCCGAGCGCGGTGTCGACGTGGGCGGCGAGGGGCGCGGGGAGCTTCTCCTTCAGGAAATTGACCACCGTCTCCACGGCCACACGGGCCTTGTCCTCCGAGATGCCGACCTTCTCTGCGACCTGTCGTACCAGCTCATCCATGGCTTCGACGCTCGTCCTTTCTGCGCAAACCGCGCTCGCGGGAGAGCATCCACGCGTCGATCATCGCCGGCAAGGGAATTCTCCTGTCCTCCTGGCAATTCAACTCTCGTCTTCACCTGGCGTCTCTGGCGCGTCTCTGGCCGATCGACTCCGCCGCCGGACGTGCCTATGTCTCGCGCTCGAGCGCGCGCACGACGAGAGGCGCCACCGAGCGCAGGGCGCCGGGCGTGTCGGCGAGCTGCTGGCTGCCGGGGTGCGAGTCGGTGCCGAGCAGCGTCGTGAACACGCCCGCCTTCCTGATCTTCTCGAGCGAGTCGCCCGGCAGGACGAGGTGGCTGGTGACGGCGTGGACCTTCGAGGCCCCGGCGGCGAGGTAGGCGCGCCCCGCCTGGACGAGCGACGAGCCGGTGCGGACCATGTCGTCGTAAATGACGACCTCGCGGCCGGAGACATCGGCGTTGATGCCGGTCACGCTGACGCCGTCCCCGCGCCGCTCCTTGTAGACGAACGCCGGGTCGACGCCGAGGGTGCGGGCGAGGCTCTGCACCCACTTGGCCCGGCCGGCGTCCGTGGCGGCGAGCACGTACGGCCGGTCGCCCATCAGCTCGCGGACCGCCTGCGTGATGAGCGGCGCGCCGTAGAGGTGGCGCGTCACGTGCGAGTCGCTGAAATAGAACTCGATACCGTCGGTGTGCAGATCGAAGAGGAAGATGCGCGTGCCCGCGTCGCACGTGGGGATCGCCGAGATGAGCCGCGCCCGCGTCTTCGCGGTCACCACCTCGCCCGGCTTCACCGCCCGTTCCATGGTGGCGTAGCCGAAATACGGCATCACGATCGAGAGCGACCGGGCGCCGGCGCGCGAGATGGCGCAGCCGAGGTCGTAGATCTCGAGCCAGTCGAGGTCCTGGGGAGCGCCGCCGAGCAGGACGACATCGCGCCCCCAGCAGTCGACCGCGACGCGCAGGTAGCGCTCGCCGTCCGGGAAGCTCTTGCGCTCGACGAGGCCTGGCTCGAAGTCGCCGGCGGCGAGGAAAGCAGGCTCCATGTACGCGTACGAGCGGATCGTGATCAGCAGACGGCGCTGGCTCATCGCGCACCTCGGCGGGACGGCCGCGCCGGGGGCCCCTTGCGACCGCCTCCGGGCTTCGCGGCCCTCGCGAACGGCGCGCCCTTCGCGGCCCTCGCGGCCTGCGCACCCTTCATGGCCGGCGCGCCCTTCATGGCCGGCGCGCCCTTCGCGGCCGGCGCGCCCGGCGCGCCCACGCTGGCGAGGACGCTCTTCAGATGGGACTCCGTGCCTGGCTCGCTCGGAAAATCGACGGGATCGGGGAGGTCTTTCATCTGCACGACGTCGCATCCTGCTTCACGCGCGGCCTCGTGCAAATGGCGCCGGAACCTGGCGCGCGCGATGCCCCGGTGGTTGGTGCAGGCGAGCAGCCTCCCGCCCGGGGCGAGCAGGCGGAAGGCGAGCGCGGCGAGCGCGCCGAAATCGCTCGCGGCGCTGAAGCGGCTCTTCTTCGTGGTCGCGAAGCTCGGCGGATCGAGCACGATGAGATCGAAGCGCTGGCCGGCCTGGGCCGCGGCCTTCAGCCACGGGAACACGTCGGCCTCGACCACCACGTGCGCCGCCGGATCCGCGCCGAGCGCGTCGAGGTTGTCGCGCGCCCACGCGATCGCGCCCCGGGACACGTCGACCGTGACGCTCTCGCGCGCGCCGCCCGCCACGGCCGCCACGGTGAACGCGCCCGTGTAGGCGAACAGGTTCAGCACCCGCGCGCCCCGGGCGAGCTCGCGCACCCGCCGCCGGTTCTCGCGCTGGTCGAGGAAGATGCCGGTCGAGAGCCCGTCGCCGAGCCGCACCTTGAACGGCAGGCCGTGCTCGAGCACGGTGAGCTCCTCGGGGGCGCTCTCGCCCCGGACGGCGTGCCGCGGCGCGAACTCCTCGCGGCGCGCGTCGACGATGACGCTCGCGTGCTTCGGGCGCACCTTGACGTAGACGCCCTTCGCCCCGAGCCGGTGGGCCGCGTCGAGCACGACGTCCCGCGGCGGCGCGCCCGGCTCGCCCTCGTCGCCGCCGAACAGCGACACAACGAGGTGCTCGCCGTAGAGGTCGACCGAGACGGAGGGCAGGCCGTCGCCCGCGCCGTGGACGAGCCGGAGCGCCGTGGTGTCGCCTGCGCGCGCGACGCCGTAGCGTCGCTCGGCGGCCTCGCGCATGGCGCGCTCGACGGCCTCGACGCCCCCCGCGTACGGGTGGGCCGGCGCGG
This sequence comes from Sorangium sp. So ce406, assembly GCF_051474675.1. Taxonomy (NCBI): domain Bacteria; kingdom Pseudomonadati; phylum Myxococcota; order Polyangiales; family Polyangiaceae; genus Sorangium; species Sorangium sp. So ce406. The sequence continues at coordinate 9,258,690 of NZ_CP150340.1, forward strand.
CCGCGAGCCACGCCTCGAAGGCCGCCGGCGGCGGCGAGCGGTAGGTCGCGGCGGCGCCCGTGGACGGGTGGTCGAGGCGGAGCTCGGCCGCGTGCAGGAGAAGGCGCGGGGCCGGGGCGCCGCCGTAGAGCGGATCGCCGACGATCGGCAGGCCGATCGCGGCGAGCTGCACCCGGAGCTGGTGGGTGCGGCCGGTCTCGGGCCGGAGCTCGAGCAGGGCGCGGTCGCCGCGGCGCTCGAGGAGCCGGTAGCGGGTGATCGCCAGCGCGCCGCCCCCGCCCCGATCCTCTCGCCCCCCGCCCGCCTCGGCGATCGCGCGCATCGCGCCGCCCGGCGCCGGGACGAGCCGGTGCCGCAGGGTGCCGCGCGGCGCGCGGTCGCCGAAGCCCGAGACGGCGGCGACGTACGTCTTCTGTACCGTGCGCCCCTCGAACTGCCGCGCGACGGCGGCGTTCGCCTCCCGCCGGCGCGTGAACAGGAGCACCCCCGAGGTGTCGCGATCGAGCCGCTGGTGAATCCCGAGGTAGTCGTCGGCCGCGCCCCGGCCGCGCAGGAAGGCGCGGAGGCGCGTCACCACGTCGTCGATCCGGTCCGCCTCCGGCGCGTGCGTCGACATGCCAGCGGGCTTGTCGACCACGATGAGGTCCTCGTCCTCGGCGAGGATCCACTCCGGATGGAAGTCGGGGAAGAGCTCCGAGAGGGCCAGTCGCGGGATCATCAGTTCTGCTTGACGTCGGTGCCGGGCGGCGCGGTGAACCGGAACTCCGCGGGATCGATCGACGCGGGCTGCGACGCGTTCTCGAAGTCGAACCGGTTCCGGTTGCCCTGCGCGTCGACGATGAGGACGCGCCGGATGACGCCCGGGTCCTTCTTCGCGAGGAGCGCCCTGTCGATATAGAACATCACGAACTCGTAGTGGGGAGTCGGCGCCCGCGGCTTCCCCACGAGCACGGGGCCGCCCTCGAAGTTCGCCTTCTCGTTGAAGGTGAACGTGAACGACGGGCGGAGCCCGTGGCCCATGAGGAACGAGAGCGCGCCCGGATACTCCGAGTTCTGCACCGGCGTGACGAACATCTGCCGGTCCTCGGCGACGTAGACCTTGAGCGACACGCCGTCGGACACGATGCGGTTCTGGTTCGGCGGATCGTAGCGAAACGAGATCTTGTTCGGCTTCTCGACCGACACGACGCCGCTCTGCTTCTTGACGGCGCCGGAGATCTTCTGGGTGTGCTCCTGCTTGAAGCGCGCGAGGTACGTCTTCTTGCCCACGAAGATCGTGTCGACCTCCGCCGCCACCGCCTCCGCGGATCCCGCCTCGGCGGGCGGCACCGCGGGCGGCGCGCCCGCGCCGGGCGCGGAGGACGCCGCCGGCGTCTCGGCGGGCCCGCCGCCCGCGTCCGCCGCCGCCACGGCGCCTGCGTCCGTCGGCTCCGCCGCGCCGCCGGCGTCCCTCGGCGGCCGCTGGCCCGCGTCTCCCGCCGGCGCGCCCGCGTCATCCGGCGCCGCCGCGTCCGTCGCCACGGCCAGCGCGCCCGCGTCATCCGGCGCCGCGGCGGCGCTCGCCGGCGGCGCGGCGGGCTGCGCGGCGGAGGAGAGCGGCGGGTCCGAGGCCGGCGCGGCGGGGGTGGGCGACGCGTCGGGCGCCGCGCCCACGGGCGCTGGCGGCGCGTCGCACGCGGCCGCGACCAGGGCAGCGGGCAGGACGAGGGCGGCGAGACGGAGGCGGATCATGAAGAGCTCGCTTTCAAGGGAGTGTGCGTCGCGTGTTCTAGGACAGGTAGGGCCGAGGTGGTAGCGCCGACTCCACCGCCGCGAGCGCGGCGAGCGCCGCTGACACGGCGAACGCCGCGACGCCGCCGTCGATCACGCGCTCGCGCGCTCTCGCCTCGTCGCCGGCGCGCTCTCGCCTCGTCGCCGGCGCGCTCTCGCCTCGTCGCCGGCGCGCTCTCGCCTCGTCGCCAGGGCGCCCTCGACCGCCGGCGCTCGAGAAACGTCCCCCCCGGAGACGAAGCGCAGCGCGCCGATCCCGTGCGAGCGCGGCGCGACGCGCCGGGTGACGGGTTCGCCGCGGACATCCCGGGCGAGACCATGTCTTGACCCCTATTTCCACGTAGCCCAAACTCTCCGGCCGCATGCGCGTGGGCACTCCCTCCCTGATCGATGCGTCGTCGCTCATCCTGATCCTCGACGTGTCGCGCAAGCTCGCGGCGCCGTGCGATCTCACGGAGCTCCTCGAGCTCATCATCAAGACGGGGCGGGAGGTGATCGGCGCGGACCGCGGCAGCGTCTTCCTCTACGACGCGGAGGCCAAGGAGCTTTACTCGCGTGTCGCCACGGGCGAGGCGCAGATCCGCGTCAGCATCGACAAGGGCATCGCCGGCGAGTGCGCGCGCCGCCGCCAGACCATCGTCGTCGACGATTGCTATGCCGACCCGCGGTTCAACCCCGAGATCGACCGCCGGACGGGATATCACACGAAATCCCTGATCACGGTGCCGCTCATCGGGCTCGACGACAAGCTCGTCGGCGTCCTCCAGATGCTGAATTCGGCGGTGGGCCACTTCGGCCCCGACGAGCGCGACGTCGCCGAGCTGCTCGCGGCGCAGGCGGCCGTCGCCGTCCAGCGCACGCTCCTGCTCGAGGAGCGCATGATCAAGATCAAGCTCGAGCACGACCTCACCATCGCGCGCGACATCCAGCAGAACATCCTGCTGCGGCGGCTCCCGCGCTGCCCCGGATACTCGCTGTCGGCGTTCAGCAAGCCGGCCGACGACACCGGCGGCGACATCTACGACGTCATCCGGCTCGACGAGCGCTCCGACGCGTCGCCGATCCTCCTCCTGCTCGCCGACGCGGCCGGCCACGGCATCGGCCCCGCGCTCAGCGTCACCCAGTTCCGCGCCATGCTCCGCATCGGCCTCCGCCTCTCGGCCGACATGGACGCGCTGATGCACCACATCAACCAGCAGCTCATCGAGGACCTGCCGAACGACCGCTTCATCACCGCGTTCCTCGGCATCCTCGACCCGACCACGCACCAGCTCCGCTACCACGCGGCCGGGCAGGGGCCGCTGCTGCACTACCGGGCGGCCGAGGGCCAGGTCGTGTGGCGCGATCCGTCGACCGTCCCGCTCGGCATGTTCAAGGACCTCGACCTGCCCCCGACGCCGCCCCTCGTGATGGCGCCGGGCGACCTCCTCGTGTTGCTCACCGACGGCTTCTACGAGTACCAGGACGCCGCCGGCCAGGTGTTCGGCAAGGAGCGCGTGGGCGATCTCATCCACCGCCTGCACGCGCGGCCCACCTCCGACATCCTCGGCGCCCTCCTCGCCGAGGTCCGCCGCTTCGCCGGCTCGGCCAAGCAGATAGACGATCTCACCGCCCTGCTCGTGAAGCGAGACGCGTAGAGCGCGCTCACCCGCTTCCCCTCCCCCCGTCCTTGCGCTAGCTAGGGCCGCGATGAGCGCTGTCGACCCTGTGAACTCCCCGTCCCCCTCCTCCTTCCCCGGCGATCCGCCGGTCGACCAGGCGCTCGCGCAGGCGCACAAGCTCTCGGCGAGCGAGTGGGAGCGCGCGCGCGAGCGGCTCGGGCGGCAGCCGACGTTCACCGAGCTCGGGGTGCTCAGCGTGATGTGGAGCGAGCACTGCTCGTACAAGAGCTCGCGCGTGCACCTCTCCCGGCTGCCCACGACCGGCCCGCGCGTCATCCAGGGCCCCGGCGAGAACGCCGGCGTGGTCGACATCGGCGACGGGTTCGCGGCCGTCTTCAAGATGGAGTCGCACAACCACCCGTCGTACATCGAGCCCTACCAGGGCGCCGCCACCGGCGTCGGCGGCATCCTGCGCGACGTCTTCACCATGGGCGCGCGCCCCATCGCCAACCTCGACTCGCTCCGCTTCGGCCGGCCCGACCACCCGCGCACGGCGCAGCTCCTCCGCGGCGTCGTCGCGGGCGTCGGCGGCTACGGCAACTGCATCGGCGTGCCGACCGTGGGCGGCGAGCTCGTCTTCGACCGCGCCTACGACGGCAACATCCTCGTCAACGCCTTCACCTGCGGCGTCGTCCGCGCCGACCGCATCTTCTACGGGCGCGCGAGCGGCGTCGGCAACAACGTGCTCTACGTCGGCGCCAAGACGGGGCGCGACGGCATCCACGGCGCGACCATGGCCTCCGACGAGTTCTCCGAGGGCGGCCCGAGCCAGCGGCCGACCGTGCAGGTCGGCGACCCCTTCATGGAGAAGCTCCTGCTCGAGGCGTGCCTCGAGATCTTCGCGGAGGACCTGCTCGTCGGCGTCCAGGACATGGGCGCCGCCGGGCTCACCTCGTCGTCGGTCGAGATGGCGGGCCGGAGCGGCAGCGGCCTCGACCTGGACCTCGACCTCGTCCCGCGGCGCGCCGCCCGGCTCACGCCCTACGAGATGCTCCTCAGCGAGTCGCAGGAGCGCATGCTCCTCGTCGCGAAGCCCGGCTGCGAGGCGCGCGTCATCGAGATCTGCACGAAGTGGGAGCTCGACGCGGCGATCATCGGCAAGGTGACCGACACGGGCCGCTGGGTCGTGCGCGCCACGCCCGGCTACGACCCGCTCGGCGGCGCGGCGGCCGGGGTCGCCCGCAACCCGGTGGTCGTCTGCGATCTCCCGGTCGACTTCCTCACCGACGCGGCGCCGAAGTACGACCGCCCGCAGCGCGACGACGCCACGCTGCCGGCGCGCCGCGCGTTCGATCCGCGCGCCATCCCGGCGCCGCCCTCCTGGTCCGAGCTCTTCCTCGCGATGGCGGGCTCGCCCAACCTCGGCTCGCGCGCGTGGGTGTGGCGGCAGTACGACCAGATCGTGCGGGGCGGCACCGAGGTCCGGGCGGGCAGCGACGCCGCGGTGGTGCGCGTCCCGTGCGAGAAGGACGGCCAGCGGTTCGAGAAGCTGCTCGCGTTCTCGAGCGACTGCAACGGCCGCCTCTGCGAGCTCGACCCGTTCCAGGGCGCGGCGATGGCGGTGGCCGAGGCGTGCCGCAACGTCGTGTGCGCGGGCGCCGAGCCGATCGGCCTCACCGACTGCCTCAACTTCGGCAACCCCGAGCGGCCGGAGATCATGCGGCAGTTCGCGCTCGCGATCGACGGCATGGCCGCGGCGTGCCGCGCCCTCTCGGTGCCCGTCGTCAGCGGCAACGTGTCGCTCTACAACGAGACCGACGGCCGCGCGATCCTGCCGACCCCGACGGTCGCGGTGGTCGGGCTCGTCGCGGACGCGGGCGACGTGCTGCGGGCCTCGTTCCCGTCCGCCGGCCTCGCGGTGCTGCTCCTCGGCGACCCGCGCGGCGGCCCGCTCGGCGGCTCGGAGTACGTCGCGCGCCACACCGGCGAGGTGAAGGGCCCGAGCCCCGCCCTCGATCTCGACCGCGAGGCGCGGCTCCAGGGGCTCTGCCTCGAGCTCGCGCGCGCGCGGCCGCGGCTGCTCCAGAGCGCGCACGACGTCTCGGACGGCGGGCTCGCGATCGCGCTCGGCGAGTGCTGCGCCGCCGTCGACGACCCGGCCGCGATGGTGGGCGCCCGGGTGAAGCTGCCGGAGGGCGAGGAGCTCGCCGAGGCGCTGTTCGGCGAGGCGCCGAGCCGCATCGTGGTGAGCGTCCGGCCCGAGGACGCGCCCGAGGTCGCGCGCAGGGCGAAGGCCGCGGGCGTGCCGTGCGTCGAGCTCGGCGCGACCGGCGGCGACCGCCTCACCATCGAGGCGGCCGGCGGCGAGGTCATCGACGTCGCGCTCGGCGCGCTCCGCGACGCGCGCGACAGGTGCCTCGATCCGATCGTCGGGAGCTAGCCGCTCGTCCGAGCCAGCGGCCTGCCGCGTCAGGCGCTGCCCGTGCGACCGTCCGGGCGGCGCCCCACGCGCTATCGACGCCGTCCATATTGATTGCGCGGGGCACCTGGAGAAGGGAATCTGGTCTCCATGGCGCTCCGCAAGGCAGTCGTCCTCCTCGTCGAGGATAGCGAGATCGATCGCACCATTTACCGGCGCTATCTGAAGGACTGGGCCGACGTCGAGGTCAAGCTGATCGAGGCGACCACGGGGAAGGCCGCCCTCGAGGAGTGCGCGAAGAGCCCGCCCGATTGCATCATCCTCGATTACCGCCTCCCCGATATGGACGGCCTCGAGGTGCTCGAGAAGCTGAAGCGCATCACCGACGCCCCGGTGATCTTCATCACGGGCCAGCCGGCCCCGATGATGCTGACGCGGGCGCAGTCGCTCGGCATCGCGGGCTATCTCTGGAAAGAGGTGCTCGGCTCCTCGAGGCTCCGCGAGGCGATCCTGAGCGCGCTCAAGGTGTGCGCCCTCGCCGCCATCAGCCTGCGCGCCTGACGGGCCTCCACCGCGCGCCGTCCCCGCGCGCCCCGGCCGACCTCGCGCGCGCCCCGCGGCGCCGTCGCCTATACTCCCTGCATGAAGCGCTGGCTCCCGCTCGGGCTCATCGCCGTCGGTGTCGTCCTCGCCGTGGTGGCGCTGCTGTTCTCGCCCTCCGAGGAGGACCGGATCCGCGAGCGCCTCGCCCAGCTCGAGGACGCGGTGCGCATCGACGACGGCGAGCGGAACCCGCTGGTGCGCCACGGCCGCGTTCGCAAGGAGTTCTCCGAGATCTTCACGAAGGAGGCGAGCGCCCGCATCGTCGAGATCGACGACCGGCTCAGCGGCCGGGACGACCTCACGGCGGCCGCGACCCAGGCCGCCATCGTCTACCAGACCGCGGACGTGAGCTTCGGCGACACGGACATCCAGGTCGACCCCGCCGGCATGACCGCCGAGGTGACCGCCACCGCGACGGTCACGGGCGCGCGGCACGGACAGCCGGTCCGCCGCGACGAGCTGCCCGTGGCGCTCCGGATGGAGAAGGTCGAGGGCGACTGGAAGATCGTCTCCGCCACCGTCCACCCGCGGCGCGCGCCCGAGGGCGACGGCCTCTGACGCGCGCCGCGCGCGCCCCGAGGTCGACGCCCGCGGCCTCGCCCGGGCTCACGGCTCCGTGAGGGGCGCCTCGGCGAGCGTGAAGTAGAACGTCGTGCCCCCGCCCGGCGGCGACTCCGCCCAGATCCTCCCCTTGTGGCGCTCGACGATCCGCTGCGTGATGGCGAGCCCCGAGCCCGTCCCCTCGCCGTACTGCGCCGCGGTCGAGAGCCGCTCGAACATCGTGAAGAGCCGGTGCCGCTCGTCCGCGGGGATGCCCACCCCGTTGTCCCTGACGTGGAAGATCGTGGGGATGGATGTCTCGTCGAACCCCACCTCCACGCAGGGATCGGGGCTCACGTTGTATTTGATGCCGTTCGAGATGAGGTTCGCCAGCACCTCCCCGATCCGGATGCGATCGCAGAACACCCTGGGGAGCCTCCGCGGCGCGCGGATCACGGCGCCGCGCTGCCGGAGCGTGCCCGCGAGCCGCCGCTCGACGTCCGCGAGCACCTCGCCGAGATCGACCTCCCCGAAGGCGAAGTCCACCCGGCTGACGCGGGAGTATTCATAAAGAGAGTTGATCAACTCCATCGTGCTTCCGGCGAGGTCGCCGATGCGCCGCAGGTGGCCCTGCGACTCGGACGAGAGCGCCGCCCCGTCGTCCTCCATCACGAAGGTCGAGAACGACTTGATCCCGCGCAGCGGCTCCTTGAGGTCGTGCGCGACGATGTACCCGAACTGGTCCAGCTCGGCGTTGCTCCGCTCGGCGGCGGCGCGCGCGCTCCGCTCCCGGACGACCTGCCGCGTGAGATCGAGCTCGATGAGCGCGCGCCGGAGCAGCTCGACCGCCTCGATCTCGGCGGGCCTCCAGGCGACGGCGGTCAGCTCGACGATCTGCTTCCACAGGGCGAAGGAGCGCCGGGGGCCGAGCACCGTGCCCTCGGCCGAGCTCTCCACCGGCTTCTCGGGGTTGCCGCCCCAGCTCACGGTCTGGATCACCTCGGGCCGGAGCCAGACCACGTACCAGGGGTCCGGCTCGGGGATGGAGATGCACAGCACGCCGCTCGCCGCGTCCTTGATGCCGGCGAGGGCGGGCTCGATCCGCGCCAGGCTCTCGGTGTGGAACACCGGCTGATCCGCAACGTGGCGACGGATCCACGCGTGCAGGCGCCTGAGCTCCTCGGGCGCGGGCGAGAGCCCGAGCGCCGTCACCGCGTCTCCGTGGAAGAGGGCGACGCCCGACGCCTCCGCGAGCTTCATGAGCGCTCCGGCGCTCTCCGCGAGCCCGACCATGAGGTCCTCCTGCCGCGAGACAGTGGCCACCACCTCGTCGCTCAGGGCCTTGAGCTCCTGCTTTCGCCCCCTGTCCTCGAGCTTCTCCTTGGCCGCGAGCTGGATCGACAGGAACCTCCCGCAGAGCTCGCAGCCCTGCCGGATCTCGAACGACAGCGGCCTCGCAGAGCGATGGTGACAGGCGATGAGCCCCCAGAGGACGCCTTCGCGGATGAGCGAGACGCTCATCGAGGCGCCGACACCCATGTTCTTGAGGTACTGGATGTGCATCGGCGAGACGCTCCGCAGCACGGAGAAGCTCATGTCGATGGGCGCGTCCGGCTGGGGGACGATGTCCGAGGGCTGGTAGCCGACGTCCGGGATGATGCGGAGCCAGTTCCGGAGATAGAGCTCCCGCGCCTGCGGCGGGATATCGGAGGCCGGATAGCGCAGCCCGAGATAAGGCTCGATGTCCGCCTCCCTGGCCTCGGCGATGACCTCCCCGTTCCAGTCGCGATCGAACCTGTAGATCATCACCCGGTCGTACCCGGTCAGGCGCTTGATCTCCTCGGCCGTCACGTCGCAGGCCTCGAAGAGCCCGTCCGCCGACTGGATCCGCTCGATCGCCGCGTGGCTCACGCGGTACACGCTCGAGAGCGACACGTCGCCGGGCGAGGCGGCGGGCTCGAGCTCCACGATCAGCCGCTCCCCCGCCCGGTGCACGATCGCGTCGAGCCACGCGCCCGCGCCGCCGTCCCTGGGCCTCACCTTGAGGGGGTTCATCGCGGAGGGGTCCGGCGACCGGAGGACGGACTCGAGGTCTCCGCCCCCCGCCTGCGCGAGGAGCTCGGGGAGCGCGCGCCCGAGGAGCGCCTCCGGCCCGCTCCCCAGCAGGGCGCCGACGTTCAGGCTGACATGCCGGACGGCGAGATCGCCGGGAGAGAGGGCGAGCAGCGCGCCGTGCGGCTGGATCCTGCCGGGGATGTGGATGGGCTCGGCCGCGCAATTCGTGAGGTCGACGCGCTGCCCGCGCCCACCGCGATGCTCCTGCATCATCTCCGCTTCTCCGCTGGACCGCGCCCCGCGACGACGACCCAGGCGGCGACGAGGACGCGGCGGTTCGCTCGACCCGCTCGTCGTTAGTGGAACTCGCCGGCGAGGTCGAGCGGTTCGGCCCGGGCCCGCTCACCCCGCGCCCAGCGCTCCTCCGGCCGGGCCCGCTCAGCGGCAGGGAGCGCGGCCGCGCTCTCCCGCGCGCCGCCCGCGCGTCCAAAAAAGAAAGGCCGGTCGGGAGAGCCCGCCGGCCTGGGATCCGCTGCCGGACCCACCGGGGCCACACAGGAGCGCCGGCGGATGGGGGATCCTCCGGCGGTGCCCGTCAAGGCCCGCGGTCACGAGAGACAAGACAGAGAAGAGAGGAAAGCGATACGAAGCGTGATCAAGGAAGAAAGAAGCGGGAATCAGAAGAAGAAGAGAGAGAGAAAGAAAGAATCAGAAGCAGGAATCAAGCGAAGAGAAAAAAAACTAAAATCAAGAACGAAGAGGAAGAAAAGACGAAGCGGAAGGGTAAGACAATTCAAGAAGCCAGTCAAAGTGAAAGAGCAAGGCGAAGCGAAGCGTCAAGCGCAGACCGGAATCGCAAGAACAAGCTCAAGAGAAGCGACGGGACAAGCTGAAGCGATACATGAAGCAGAGTCGTTCGAGAGCCGAAGAAGAGATAAGAGAAGCTCGGACCAAGATCGACAAGCTGATCACGATAAGCCAACTCGCTCGGCGCGCGTCACGCGCACCTCAATCATCCTCCTTCATCGCCTCAAGGCGGCTGTCATCAGGTGAACCGAAGTCCTCGCCGGCGTCCGGCGTCAAGTCAATCAAGGAGCCCGATAGCAAGCACCGTGGCTTCCGGGCGGCGGCGGGGTAACGATCGCCCGGCAGTCGCTGCCGTCGATCACCTCGCTCGACGCCCCCCAGGGACGGCGGCATGCATTGCGAACGATGTGCCAGGGGGGCCGCTCCCGTCGAGTCCCCCTGAAACAGAACGGCGAACGGGAGCGACATCTGACGGATACATTGAGCAACGGGCGGGCCAACCGGCAATGCGCCGCGGGACCGGCCCCCGGGGGCCAGAAATGCAGCGAATTTGGCCGCCAGCGTCCGGTCTGCGTACGCTCGGAGTGCGGGCTCCGTAATACATTTCCGCAGGGACTGCTTCGATCCAGGGATGGGTGCAGATCCAGAACGCAAACCTCACCTGGACATGAACATGTCCACGCACCGAGGGCCAGGATGCCCATTGTCGCGCGGTGGGAGTGAAGAATTGCGCAATGGCGGGACGGCGCTGCGCGGCGCACCGCGGCACGCGGCAGACCGGCGCGCAGCGCGTCACGCAGCGGGGCGCGCAGCACGGCACGCGGCGCGCAGCGCGGAACGCAGCGCGACGCGCCGCAGGGTCGCGCGCGGCGCCCGACGTGCCGCGCGGCGCAGGCGCAGCGCACCGTGTGCGCGCTGCGCGCCGCGCTACCGGCAGCCGGCCTGGATCAGCGGCTCGACCACCCGGCCGACGTTCTCCTGGGGCGCGGAGAAGCGCTGGCCCTCGAGCTTCCTCAGCGCGCCCAGGAACCGCGGCCAGCTCCCGCCGCAGGTCGCGAGCAGCGCCCCGAGCTCCGGGGTGCCCGAGTTGTAGACGCGGAACTGCACGAGCGAGGCGTTGTTCAGCGGGCGGCGCGCCCCGATGTCGGCCCTGAGCCGGGCGAGCACCGCCTCCTTCTCCGCCCGCTTCTCGGCGTCGGGGGCCGGCGACTCGTACAGCCGGTTCAGGTGGATGTAGGCGTCGTGCAGCGCGCGCGCCCGCGCCTCGCCCCGCTCTTGCTCCCGCATGTAGGACGTCTTCTCCGCGGAGAAGGGGCCCACCCGCTCGTCCAGGTAGCGCTTGGCGAGCTCGTCCCCGACGAAGCTCGCGAGGCTCTCGTTCAGCCGCGTCTGACCCTTGATGTAGAGCGTCGCGTGCAGCGACTCGTGCAGCACCACGTTGGCGAGCTCGCCGAGCGCCTCGTCACCGCTCGAGATCATCGTGGACAGGACCGGATCCTCCAGCCAGCCGAGCGTCGAGTAGGCGCCCGCCGGGCGCACGTCCACGTCCCAGCCGGCCGCCTTGAGCGGCGCGGCGAACTCCCTGGCGTCCTCGAGCTCGAACCACCCCAGGTACGGGACCGTGCCGACGATGGGAAAGCTCCAGGTCTTCGAGCGGAACCGGAGCGGCTCGCACGCGCTCACCACCCAGACGGCCGCCGGGCGATCGAGCTCGACGTACGTCCGGTAATTGCCGGTCGGGGTGAGGCCGTGGCGCTCCCCGAAGCGCTTGATGTGCGGCACCTCGCGCAGCAGCGCGCGCGTCCGCCACGACCTCCGGGCGTCGAGGGAGGCGTCCTTCAGCGACTCGGTCCGCCACGCCATCGAGAGCTGCCCGAGGCTCGCCTGCGCGACGTAGCGCACCTCGGTGCACCCGGAGAGCAGGGCGCACAGCGCGAGCGCGAGGAGGACGGAGGCGGCCTCGCCCCCGCGCCCCCAAAGGCGGCCGCGCGGCGCGGACCACGAGCGCGCCGCGCCGCGGCGCGCGACGGCCGGTAGCCTTTCGCTCATGATCTAGCTGATAGCTGGCGGCGCGGGCTTCACAAGATCTTCCGCGCGCGAGCGCCGCGCGTCTCCCACGATCCGCCGCGCGCGAAGCGCGCGGCAGGCACGATCCGCCGCGCGCGAAGCGCGCGGCAGGCACGATCCGCCGCGCGCGAAGCGCGCGGCAGGCCGGACGTCGCGCCCGGCGGCTCAGGAGGGCGCGGACGCCCCCCACAGGCTGAACTGCGCGGCCGGGACGATCGGCGCGCGCTCCCGCGGAGAGGCCTCGTCCACGGCGTTCGGGGCCTCGCGCGCGAGCGGGTAATCGCGCGGCGCCCCGTTCGACAGCACCATCTGGATGAAGCTGAGGTGCCCGGTGCGGAACGCCGCGGCGGCGCAGGCGAGGTAGAACTCCCACTTCCTCATGAACGCCGGGTCGAACCCGGTGACCCGCGCGATCTTGTCGCGGTTCTCCAGGAAGTTCTTGCGCCAGCAGCGCGCCGTCAGGGCGGAGTGGCGCCGCAGGTTCTCCGCGTCGAGCACGTCGAGGCCCCGCGTCGCGGCGCGCGACGCCATCCCCCGGAGCGACGGAGGCCAGTAGCCGGGGAAGATGTGCGCTTGCAGGAACGGGTCGGCCCACGGCGACTCCTGCGCCCGGGTGACGCTCTCGAGCAGGCAGACGCCGCCCTCGGCGAGCAGCGCCTTCACCCGGTCGTAGAACACGTCGATCCGGCGCTCGCCGGCGTGGCACATCGAGCCGAGGGAGACGAGCCGATCCCACCGCGGCTCGGCCTCGAGCTCCTCGTGGCTCATCACGCGGACCTCGACCGGGAGCCGGCGCGCCGCCGCCTGCTCGCGGATGTACCTCGCCTGGTTCTCGCAGAGGGTGATCCCGAGGCACTGCACGCCGTACGCCTCGGCGGCGTGGAACATGAAGTGCCCCCACCCGCACCCGACATCGAGCAGCCGCTGCCCGCGCCGGAGCGCGAGCTTCCGCGCCACGAGGGCGATCTTGTGCGCCTGGGCGTCGTCGAGCGCCTCGCCTGGAACCCTGAAGTAACCGCACGAGGTCTGGAGCCGCCTGTCGAGGTACAGAGCGTAGAAGTCGTTGCCGAGCCCGTAATGGCGCTCGACCGCGCGCTGCTCGCGCCGCGCCGCGCCGGAGCGCCGCCCGATCCCGAGCGCGTCGAGCAAGCCCGCCGCGCCGCGCTCGAGCGGCGGCGGCGGGACGTGCGACAGGCGCGACAGGCGCGACAGGCGTGAGCCAACCGCTTGCGCCGAACGCACGGGCCCCGCCGACCGCGCGAGCTCGAACACGCCGGCGAGCGCGTCCTCGAGATCTCCCTCGAACGTCACCTCGCGACGGATGTACGCCTCGCCGAGGCCCAGCGTGCCCCGCAGCAGCGTGTCGCAGAGCGCCCGCCGCGTCCTGAACGTCATGGAGAGCGCGGGCGCGCCCGCGCCGAAGCGCAGGCGCTCGCCGCCCCAGAAGCGAACCTCGAACGGAGTCCCTTCATGGCGCTCGAGCAGGCGCGAAGCCGCTTCCTTGAAACGACGGGACAACAGCGGAATGTCGCCCTTCCTGACGATGAACATCAGACCCCCTCCGCGACCCCCCGGCCGCCCGACGAGCTGAACCGACCTGCGCTTTCCCGTCAAGCCACATGTCGTCTATTCAACATCACGACAACCAGCCTCGGAACGCCCACAACGGCCGGCGGACAACCAGAGCAGGCGATGTCGTCCTCGATCAGGATGAACGTAATCGACGACTGGGGGCCCGCATCCGAGGTGCCTTCGGGAAGATCCTGAGATTTCAAGCCACCTTCGGGAGTGTCCCGATAACGCTCTTGTGTCGGGGAGGTTTCATGTTTCGGACGACGTGGTGAGTCCGAGGAAGGAAGCCAGGAAGATGATTGGCGTTTGTTTCCATCTTCCTGTCTGCGTCACGTCTCCATCGTCGATCCGCCCGCGCGCGGCCTGGTCGCGGGCCCCTGCGATGCGCGCCGGCCCGCGACCACGCCCGGCGCTTCGCCTGGCCGGGCGGCGCGGCGCGCTCGACGAGATCGACGAGATCGGCCCTCACGCGCGCACCTCCGCCGCGCGCCTCGCCGGTGAGGCGCGCTCACGGTGCGCTCACGGCCCGCCGGCGTCGGCACACCGGAGCACATTCGCGCCGGACGCGCGACGCCACGCCCTGTCAAGGAGAAAGGGGACGCACGCCACTTCGGCTTCCGTTTCGCTGGAATACCGGCTCTATTGGACCGTAGGCGGACTCTCGACGGCCGGGAGAGAGCGAAGAGAGCCCCGCCGGACGGAGAGCGACATCGGCCACGACCGAGACGTGGTCATCGAGCGATCACGGCGGCGCCGGACGGCGAGGCGGCGCGGCCACCCCTTGTGGACACCAGAGGAGGAGGCATCAGTGAGCCAGGCCCGACCCCATGTGCTCGTGGTAGACGCCGAGGAGTGGGTCCTCGACCGGCTCGCGGTCGAGCTCCGCGAGGGCGGCTTCGACGTCACCTGCGCGGAGAGCGGCCTCGCCGCGATCGAGCTCGTCAAGGCGCGTCGGTTCGACCTCGCGGTCGCCGACGTGAGGGCGCCCGGCATGGAGGGCGCCGAGACCATCGCCGCGCTCAAGGCGATCAGCCCGGACCTCGAGATCATCGTCGGCGCCCCGTACTCCAGCGCGCAGGCCGCCGTCGAGTGCATCAAGAGCGGCGCGTACGACATCCTCGAGAAGCCGTACGACATCGCGGACATGAAGAGGCTGCTCGGGGCGGCGATGCTGCGCACCCACCTCGACGCGGTGGCCGCCGTCCACCAGGCGAGCGCCGCCCTCGCCGCGTCCCTCGCGCGCGACGATTTCCCGGAGCGCGCTGTGGACCTCGCGGCGAAGGTGGTCTACACGACTGGCGCCGCGCTCTCCCTCGCGCTCGACCAGGGGGCCGCGCTCTACCAGGCGGCCTGCGGCGCCGAGGTGCCGGCGGCGTTCATCGCGCGGCTCGCCGGCCAGGTCGAGGGCGCGCTCGCCCCCGTCCGCCTCTGCGCGGACGACACCCCCGATCTGCTCTGCACCGCGGAGGGCGATCGGTTCGGCGCCGCCATCGTGGCGCCGCTCCGGCTGGGCGAGAGCTCGTTTGGCGGCCTGGTGGTGCTCCGCGACGAGCGCCTGCCGGCGTTCACAAGCCAGGAAGAGCAGGCCATCGGCATCTTCGCGATCGAGCTCGCGCTCGCTTTTTACGGTCACAAGGTACGGCGCGCGCGCGGCCCGCGCGCCGCCTGACGCGCGCGCCGCCGCGCGCCGCCTGACGCGCGCGCGCCCCCGTCCGCAGCGGCTCGGGCGGCGCGCTCCCCCGGGCGGCGCGCGGCCCGAGATCAGCGGCCGCCGCCCGCAAAATCTTCGGCGATCGAGCGCGAGATTCCCTCTGGCGAACGCGTTCACGCCCCACTAAAGGAGGGGAGCGATGAGCCCCACTGCTGCCCCATCGACTCTCCCCTCCAGGGCCCAGCGCGTCGCGCTCTTCTACCGGGATCTCGTCGGCAAGAAGTTCGCGATGGCGCTGAGCGGCGTCGTCTTCTTCGGCTTCGTGATCGGCCACATGGCCGGCAACCTGCAGGTCTTCCTCGGCCGTCAGAAGTTCAACGACTATGCCGCATTCCTCCACGGGACCCCCTCGCTGCTGTGGGGGACGCGGCTGCTCCTCCTCGCCTCTCTCGTCGTCCACCTCTACACCGGCATCACGCTCGCGCTGCACAGCCGCGCCGCCAGGCCGGTGCGCTACCAGGTGAAGGGGCAGCGGCACCCGAACCTCGCCGCGCGCACGATGCTGCTGAGCGGCGGCGTCCTCGCCGCCTTCATCCTCTATCACCTGCTCCACCTGACGACGGGCACCGTGCACCCGGACTTCGTGCCGCTCGACGCCTACGACAACGTCGTGAAGGGCTTCAGCTCGGCGCCCGTGGCGATTGCCTACGTCGTGGCGATGGGCCTGCTCGGGCTGCACCTCTACCACGGCGCGTGGAGCATGTTCCAGTCGATGGGCCTCACCCACCCGCGCTACACGCCGGCGCTCAGGAAGTTCGCGGCCGCGTCGTCGATCCTGCTCGTCGTCGGCTTCTCGTCCATCCCGCTGGCCGTCCTGTTCGGCCTGGTCGGCTGAGCCCGGAGCGTCCCCCACCATGCAGCTCAACGCGAAGATCCCCGAAGGTCCCATCGAGAAGAAGTGGGACCAGCACCGCTTCAACCTGAAGCTCGTCAACCCGGCGAACAAGCGGAAGTACACCGTCCTCGTCGTCGGCACCGGCCTCGCCGGGGGCGCGGCGAGCGCCACGCTGGCCGAGCTCGGCTACAACGTGAAGAGCTTCTGCTTCCAGGACTCTCCGCGCCGCGCCCACAGCATCGCCGCGCAGGGCGGCATCAACGCCGCGAAGAACTACCAGAACGACGGCGACAGCATCTACCGCCTCTTCTACGACACCGTGAAGGGCGGCGACTACCGCGCGCGCGAGGCCAACGTCTACCGGCTCGCGCAGATCAGCGTGAACATCATCGATCAGTGCGCCGCGCAGGGCGTGCCGTTCGCGCGCGAGTACGGCGGCGTGCTCGCGAACCGCTCCTTCGGCGGAGCGCAGGTGTCGCGGACCTTCTACGCGCGCGGCCAGACGGGGCAGCAGCTCCTGCTCGGCGCCTACCAGGCGCTCGAGCGGCAGATCGGCCTCGGCAAGGTGAAGATGTACCCGCGCACCGAGATGCTCGACCTCATCGTGGTCGACGGCAAGGCGCGCGGCCTCATCACCCGCAACCTGATCACGGGGGCGCTCGAGACGCACCTCGGCGACGCGGTCGTCCTCGCCTCGGGCGGCTACGGCAACGTCTTCTTCCTCTCGACGAACGCGAAGGGGTCGAACGCCACCGCCATCTGGCGGGCGCACAAGCGCGGCGCGCTCTTCGGCAACCCCTGCTTCACGCAGATCCACCCGACGTGCATCCCGGTCTCGGGCGACTACCAGTCGAAGCTGACGCTCATGAGCGAGTCGCTCCGGAACGACGGCCGCATCTGGGTGCCCGTCAACCCGGGGGACACCCGCGCGCCGGAGCTCATCCCCGAGGGCGAGCGGGACTATTACCTCGAGCGCCGCTACCCGAGCTTCGGCAACCTCGTGCCGCGCGACGTCGCGTCGCGCGCCGCGAAGGCGGTGTGCGACGAGGGCCGCGGCGTCGGGCCGACGAAGCTCGGCGTGTACCTCGACTTCTCGGACGCGATCCGGCGCCTCGGCAAGCCGGCGATCGCCGAGCGCTACGGCAACCTCTTCGACATGTACGAGCGCATCACCGGCGACGACCCGTACAGCGTCCCGATGCGCATCTACCCGGCCATCCACTACACGATGGGCGGGCTCTGGGTCGACTACAACCTGATGAGCACGATCCCCGGCATGTTCGTGCTCGGCGAGGCGAACTTCTCCGATCACGGCGCGAACCGCCTCGGGGCGAGCGCGCTGATGCAGGGCCTGGCCGACGGTTACTTCATCATCCCCTACACGATCGGCGATTACCTCGCGTCGACGAAGCTCGAGCGGGTCGACGACCTCCACCCGGCGGTGCGCGACGCCGAGCGCGACGCGAGCGCGCGGCTGAACAAGCTGCTCGCGGCGACCGGCTCGCGCACGGTCGACTCGTTCCACCGCGAGCTCGGCAAGATCATGTGGGAGCACTGCGGGATGGCGCGCAACGCGGCCGGGCTGAAGGGCGCGCTCACGCGGATCCCGGAGCTCCGGGAGCAGTTCCACCGCGACGTGCGCGTCTCGGGGACGGGCACCGGCCTGAACCAGGAGCTCGAGAAGGCGGCGCGCGTCGCCGACTTCTTCGAGCTGGCGGAGCTCATGTGTCGCGACGCGCTCTTCCGGGAGGAGTCGTGCGGCGGTCACTTCCGCGAGGAGCACCAGACGCCCGAGGGCGAGGCGAAGCGCGACGACGAGAACTTCACCTATGTCTCCGCCTGGGGGTGGCGAGGCGAAGGACAGGCCCAGGAGCTCTTCAAGGAGCCGCTCCAGTTCAACGAGGTTCACCCCACGCAGCGGAGTTACAAATAATGCGCCTCACCCTCCATGTCTGGCGGCAGAAGGGCAAGTACGAAGCGGGCCGGTTCGTCACGTACGAGGTGCCCGACGTCAGCGAGCACATGTCCTTCCTCGAGATGCTCGATGTGCTCAATCAACGGCTCATCCTCAAGGGCGAGGAGCCGATCGCGTTCGATCACGACTGCCGCGAGGGCATCTGCGGCATGTGCGGCTTCATGATCAACGGCCAGGCACACGGCCCTCTCCGTGGTACGACCGTGTGTCAGCTGCACATGCGTCACTACAAGGACGGCGATGTGCTGTGGCTCGAGCCGTGGCGGGCCCAGGCGTTCCCCATCGTGAGCGACCTCGCCGTCGACCGCAGCGCGTTCGATCGGATCGTGGCCGCGGGCGGCTACATCTCGGTGCCGACGGGCAGCGCGCCGGACGCCAACGCGATCCCGGTGCCGAAGCCGATCGCCGAGCGCTCCATGGACGCGGCGGCGTGCATCGGCTGCGGCGCCTGCGTCGCCTCCTGTCCGAACGCGTCGGCGTCGCTGTTCACCGCGGCGAAGCTCACGCACCTCAACATCCTGCCGCAGGGGGAGCCCGAGCGCGATCAGCGGAGCCTCAACATGGTGGGGCAGATGCGCGTCGAGAACTTCGGCCACTGCACGAACATCGGCGAGTGCGAGGCGGTCTGCCCGAAGGAGATCCCGCTCGACGTGATCGCGCAGATGAACCGCGATTACCTGCGCGCCACGCTGCGCCACCGCGACGTGCAGTCCAAGGGCGGCACCGGCTGACGCCGCCCGGCAGCGCCGCGCTCGCCGGCCCTCGCCCGGAGGCGGCCGCCCCGCTGTCTCCTCCTTCCTCACGAAGTCCTCCCCCACCCTGTCGCCCCGGTCCGCGCACAGGGCGGACGGCAGCGCACCGTCGCGGCCGGCCCGCCGCGCCCGTCCGGCCGAGCGCCCGCACCGCTGCCGCGCGCCACCGAGCCGCGCGCCATGGACGAGCCCTTGCTCGCCCCGACCCGGGCGAGCCCGTCTGCGCTGCTTTCCGCGTCAGGACGGCCCTCCCTGCCGCAAGGGGCAGGCTGCGTCGCCTAGGCGCCGGGATCCCCCGGGGGCGCGCCGCGCGATGACAGGCGAATCCCGGAGCCGCCGCCGCGCCAGCGGCCCGCGCGGCCGACCAGGACGTTCATGGCGGCCCTGATCCCACCTACCGCCTCCGCGCGAATTTTCCACCAGCACGAGAGATCAGCTCGGCCCTGTGGAAAACCCATCGGGAACTTCCCGATCGTCGACTCAGGCGCTTCCCAAATGATCGTCGCTCACCGCGACCGGACCGTACAGCCAACGTGGGATAACCACTCGGCTTGTTTCAAGAACACCTCGCCGCGACTTGCGCTCACGGAGTCGCCTCTCTCTGAATACGACAGACCTTCGACGCTCCAGTAGCAGCGCAACCGGGAAGATGACGTGGGGCTCTCCCGCGTGACAAAGAAACGTGTCAGGGTCAACAGCAGCTTGTTCGAGCTCGCTAGTTCGAATAGCCTCGGAAGCTGTCCCGAACGGGATCATGCGTCATAAGACAATTGTGGTCACCCCACAGCATGTCGTAGAGTAAGTTGAACTTAGAGCGCCGCGGCGAGGGGGGGGCTCCCGCTGCGAGTGCGCCAGGATCGCGTCGAATCATCGCTCTTCTGCGCAGAGCCGGGTCAAGAGGGGGCCGGCAGCAGGAGAAGCACGGGTACTGCACGCGGCGATCTCTCACTCGGCGGGTCGGTAGATCCGCTTCGACATGGCGACGACGCACACCGGGACCGCAGACCGGGCCGGGCGAACCGCAGCACGGCGCCTCTGCTGCGCAGCTCGCGCTGCGCGCGCGGCGGCCCTGCTCGCGGAGATCAGCGCCGCGACGGCGCGACGAGGCGGTCGGATGCGGGAGTTCGAACATCAGATCAGGTCTGTTTGACGAGCGAAGAAGTAGGAGGGGACTTCATGAGCAGCAGCATCGACGGCCTTAACCTGTCTCCGAAGAGCGTCCACGATGCCGCCGTTGTGCTCGACACCGTGACGGAGCGGCTCATCGCCGCGGGCGACCGGCGCGCCGCGTTCACGGACGTTTACGGGATCGTCACGCGCGCTGTCGCGGCGCAGGTCGAGCGGCGCGACGGCGTGTTCCTCGAACCGGCGTGGATCTCGCGCCTCGCGGGCCGCTTCTGCGAGCGGTACCTCGAGACGCTCCGCTGGTTCGAGCGGGGCGCGGCGCAGGACTGCGGCGCGTGGCACATCGCGTACGCGAGCACGTCATCCCGGTTCACACCGCCCGTGCAGAACGCGCTGCTCGGGTTCAGCGCCCACATCAACTACGACCTGGTCTTCGGGATCCACGCCACGGTCGTCGAGTTCGGGCACGCGCACGATCCGAGGATGCTCGCGAGGCTCAAGCACGATCACGACGAGGTGAATACGATACTCCGCCGCTCGGTCGCCGAGGCGCTGGCGCGCCTCGCCGCCCGGCACGGCTGCCCCCTGAGCGCGTTCTTCCGCGACAACGCCCCGGACCTCGCGACCTGGGTGGCCATGGAGATGCTGTCGCGCTGGCGCGAGCGCGTCTGGGTCGACGTCCTCGCGCTCCTCGGCGCGCGCGGCGCGGGCGAGCGGGCGGCGCTCGCCCGCGGCGTGGAGCAGCGCTCGTCGCGGATCGCGCAGGTGCTCGCGCTGCCCGCGATCTACCAAGCGCCCGGCGCGGCGCTCCGCCTCCTGTCGACGGCGGCGTGACGCCGGGGGCGGCCGGAGCCCGCCCCGATCGTAGAATGGGGGCATGAGCAAGCTGCCGAAGGAGCCGCCCTCCCACGAGATCACCCCTCCAGCGCTCTACACCCTGCGCCGGCGCGAGCTCCTGAAGAACGCGGCGCTCTTCGCCGGCACCGCGTCGGCCGTGGGCGGCGGCCTCGTCTGGCTCACGGGCGGCCAGGCCGGCGTGGCGGACACGGCCGGCCGCGGCGCCCCCGGCGGGTCCGCCGTGCCGCTCGCCGACGCGCCCCCGCTCCCGGAGGCGGCGCCGCCCCCGGTGACCAGCGGGAGAGACCCGTTCGTCACCGACGAAGCGCGCACCGCCTACGAGGACATCGTGTCCTACAACAACTACTACGAGCTCGGCCTGAGCAAATCCGAGCCGGCCGCGAACGCGGGCCGGCTCCGGCTCCGCCCGTGGACCGTCGCGTGCGAGGGGGAGATCAAGAAGCCCGAGGTCATCGATCTCGACACCCTCCTCAGGTGGTTTCCCCTGGAGGAGCGCGTCTATCGCATGCGCTGCGTCGAGGCGTGGTCGATGGTGATCCCCTGGCTCGGGTTCCCACTCGCCGCGCTGCTCAGGCGCCTCGAGCCGACCTCCCGCGCCCGCTACGTCCAGTTCACCACCCTGCTCGATCCAGCGCAGCTCCCCGGCCAGCGGAGCGATGTCCTCGACTGGCCTTACGTCGAGGGGCTGCGGCTCGACGAGGCGATGCACCCGCTCACGCTGCTGGCCGTGGGGCTCTATGGCAAGTCGCTGCTCGGACAGAACGGTGCGCCCCTTCGCCTTGTCGTTCCATGGAAATACGGCTTCAAGGGGTGCAAATCGATCGTGAGCATCAAGCTCACCGAGCGTCAGCCGAAGACGACCTGGAGCCATGCCGCGCCGGACGAGTACGGGTTCTATGCGAACGTGAACCCCGCGGTGGCTCACCCGCGGTGGAGTCAGGCGAGCGAGCGGAGGATCGGTGAGCTGAGGCGCCGTCCCACGCTGCCGTTCAACGGCTATGCGGAGGAGGTCGCCGGCCTTTACAGCGGCATGGACCTGCGGGAGAACTTCTGAAGATGAGCTCGCCAGCGAGACCGGTGGACCCGTGAGCCCGGTGAGCCCGATGAAGGCGGCGAGCCCGGCGACCCCCGCGGGGACGACGAGGACGCCGCCGCGCGCCGGCGCGCCGGCGGGCCGGAAGCTCGCCTGGCTCCCGCCCGCGATCGTCACGGGCGGCCTGATCCCGCTGGTCGTGCTCGGCCTGCGCGCCGCTACCGGCGCGCTCGGGCCGAACGCCGTCGCCGAGGCGCTGAACCAGCTCGGCCTCCTCGCGCTCGTGCTGCTCGTCGCCTCGCTGGCGGCGACGCCGCTCAGGCTCGCCTCGGGCTGGACGTTCCCGATCCGGATCCGCAAGGCGCTCGGGCTGCTCGCCTTCTTCTACGCGTGCGCCCACTTCCTGACGTATGCGATCGTCGATCAAGGGCTCGACGTCCGCACGATCGTCGAGGACGTCACGGAGCGGCCGTTCATCCTCGCCGGCTTCGTCGCGCTCCTCCTGCTGATCCCGCTCGCGGCGACGTCGACCGCGCGCATGCTGAAGCGCCTCGGCGCCGCGCGCTGGAAGCGCCTGCACCGCCTCGCGTATGTCGCCGCCGTCCTCGGGGTCGTGCACTTCTTCCTCCGCGTGAAGAAGGACGCGACGGAGCCGCTGATCTACGCGGCGCTGCTCGCGCTGCTCTTCGCCGCGCGCATCGTCGGCGCCGTCCTGCACAGACGCGCGGCGTCGCGCTGAGCCCTGCGCCACGTCGTCGCCGGGCGACGAAGCTGCCGCGCAGCGCGGCGAGTTCGGATAGCATCGCTCCTTGACCACGAACGCGTGAGGACCGCCGCATGAAGCTCTTCACCCTCGGGGACAGCATCTCTCAAGGCCTCATGTCGCTCGGCGTGGCGCGCACCCACCTCGCCTACTCGACGTGGATCGCGCGCGCGCTCGGCGTCGACGTCGGCGACGGGTTCTCGAGCCCGGCGTACCGCGTCCCCGACTACCCGGCCCACGGGCTCCTCCTCGATCTCGAGGTGGTGCTCCGCCGCCTCTACCTCGCCTTCGGATCGAGGATCGAGGGGCTCGAGTGGGCCTCGTTCGTCACCGAGATCAACCGGGTGCTCGACGTGGCCGAGGACCACTACGAGCGCGGCGAGGGGGCCGGCCCGTACCGCGGGGGGAGCGTCCCCTGGTTCCACAACGTCTCGGTGTACGGCTTCGACGTGGCCGACGCCTGGCTCGTGACGCCGGCGCTCTGCGAGAAGCGGATCGCGGCCGCGCCCGGCGCCGGCGACGGCTTCCTCCATGTCCCGAGCGCGTCGTTCTACCGGACGGCGCTCCGCGTCCTCAACCCCTCACGGGACCCGCGCCTCGACGGGTTCAGCCAGCTCGACTGGCTCGCGCACCACGCGCGCGGCGAGGGCGTCGAGAGCCTCCTCCTCTGGCTCGGCCCGAACAACGCGGTCGGCTCGGCGATCCTCCTCAGCATCGCGGCGACCGAGGACAGGCCGGACCGGCGGCCCGTGTCGCTCAGCTTCGACGAGCGCACCCGCGCGCAGTGGAACCTCTGGATGCCCGACGACTTCGTCGCCGAGTACGGCGAGCTGCTCGACCGCATCGACACGATCATGCGGCGCAACGAGCACCCGGGCTGGCGCGTGTTCGTGGCCAACGTGCCCCACGTGACGATCGCGCCCATCGCCGCCGGCGTCGGCGACCCGGTCCCGGGCTCTCCGCGCTACTTCCCCTACTACACGTACCCCCCGCTCGCGCAGGGCCCCCGCCTGGTCAAGGCCGGCGCGCCGCACCTCACCGAGATGGACGCGCGGTTCATCGACGCGACGGTCGACGCCTGCAACGCGCAGATCGCCGCGCTGATCGAGGAGAGGAACGCCCGCCACCGGGCCCGGCGGTATCACCTCGTCGACATCTCGGGCCACCTGGACAGGCTCGCGTACCGGCGCAGCGGCGGCGAGCCCACGTACGAGTTCCCCGCGTACTTCAAGGACCGCGTCGCGGCGCCGATGGACACCCGCTACTACCACGTCGACCGCGCCGGGCGCCGCAAGGCGGGCGGCATCGTGAGCCTCGACGGCGTGCACCCGAGCGTCATCGGCCAGGGGCTCCTCGCCCACGAGTTCCTCAAGGTCATGAAGGCGGCCGGCGTGGAGGGCGCCGACCCGGATCGCCTGCCGTGGCCCAGGATCGTGGCGAGCGACACGCTCTACCAGGACCCGATCCCGCTGATGGAGGAGGTCTACGAGCACGAGGAGCTCGCGGCCGCGGCGCTGGCCGCCCACCGGCACATCTTCGGCGGGTTCCAGGGGCGGCGCGGGAGCATCAAGGACTTCTGAGGGACGCGACGACGACGGCCGGCAGCGGCGGCGGCCACGGTGGCGGCGCGCTCACGGCACCGCCGGCGGGCTCCCGCGCAGCATGAAATAGATGAGCACCCCGGTGACGGACACGTAGAGCCAGAGGGGCAGCGTCACCCGGGCGACCCGCGCGTGCTTCGCGAAGTTCGCCTTGTAGGCGAAGTAGAACGACGTCAGCGCGAGCGGCACGATCCCCGCCGAGAGCACGATGTGCGAGATGAGGACGGCGAAGTAGACGGCGCGGAGCGGCCCGGTGCCCTGGTACTTCGTGTCGCCGTGCACGAAGTGGTAGGCGAGGTAGCCGACGAGGAACAGCGACGAGGCGACGAACGCCGAGACCATCAGGTACTTGTGCACGACGATCGCGCGGCGCTTGATCGCGATCCAGCCCGCGACGAGCAGCGTGGCCGCCGTCGCGTTCAGGGCGGCGTTCAGCGGCGGCATGAAGCGGAGATCGGCGCCGCCCGCGCCTCGCCGGATGATGAGGATGTAGGCGAGGAACGCCAGCGCCGCCGCGGAGAGCACGGCGTTGAAGATGTAGAACGAGCGGTCGCTGGTGCGGGTGAGCAGGCCGACGGGCTTCAAGGGGCTCGACGCGTGTGTCGACATCGCGCGGTCCATACCAGAGGAGCGCGCTGGGCGCGAACGCGGGCGGGCGCGGCCGCTGGCGGCGGGCTACGCGGAGCTCGGCGCGATGCCCATGGGCGGGCTGCGGTCCGCGTTCCGGAGCGGCTCGCGCATGGTCACGAACTCCTCGGCCGCGGTCGGGTGGATGCCGATCGTGGCGTCGAACTGCGCCTTGGTCGCGCCGCACTTCAGCGCGACGGCGAAGCCCTGGATGATCTCGCCCGCGTCCGGCCCGACCATGTGGACGCCGAGCACCCGGTCGGTCGCCCGGTCGACGACGAGCTTCATCATCGTCTTCTCCTCGCGCCCGGAGAGGGTGTGCTTCAGCGGGCGGAAGATCGAGAGGTAGACGGCGACGTCGTGGTGCTCGCGCGCCTGCGACTCCGAGAGGCCGACGGTGCCGACGTTCGGCTGGCTGAAGACGGCGGTCGGGATGCCGGCGTAGTCCACGCGCCCGGGCTCGCCGCGGAAGAGGCTCTTCACGAGCGCCATCGCCTCGGCGATGGCCACGGGCGTGAGCTGCACGCGCGCGATCACGTCGCCGAGCGCGTAGATCGACGGGATCGAGGTCTGGAACGCGTCGTCCACCACGACGGCGCCGTCCTCGTCGAGCACCACGCCGACCTCCTCGAGGCCGAGCCCCCTGGTCTTCGGCAGGCGCCCCGTCGCGTACAGCACGCCGTCGGCCTCGAGGTCGGTGCCGTCGGCGAGCGTCGCGCAGAGCCCGTCGCCGCGCCGCTCGATGTTCTCGACGCTCGCGCCGAGGCGGAGGTCGAGGCCCTTCTTCTGGATCTCGGCGGCGAGGAACGCGCGGATGTCGTCGTCGAAGCCGCGCAGCAGGTGCACGCCGCGGTGGACCAGCGACACCTTGGCCCCGAGCCCGTGGAAGATGCCGGCGAGCTCGACCGCGATGTAGCCGCCGCCGACGATCACCACGCGCCGCGGCATGGTCTGGAAGTGGAATGCGTCGTCGGAGGTGATGGCGAGCTCCCGCCCCGGCACATCGGGGATCCAGGGATAGCTGCCGGTCGCGACGAGGATCCGCTCGGCGGTGACGGTGGCGCCGTCGATCTCGACGGTGTGGGGCTCGACGATCCTGGCCTGCCCCCAGCGGATGTCGGCGCCCGAGTTCTTCAGGAGCCGCTCGTAGACGCCGTTGAGGCGCTCGATCTCCTTGTTCTTGTTGCGGAGGAACGTCGACCAGTCGAATGACGGCCCGCCGTGCCCGTTCCCGCCGGCGCCGTGGCCGGGCACGGTCCAGCCGTAGCCGGCGGCGTCCTCGAAGTCCTCGGCGTAGTGCGAGGCGTAGACGAGGAGCTTCTTCGGGATGCACCCCAGGTTGACGCAGGTGCCGCCGAGGTGGCGCGACTCGGCGACGGCGACCCGGGCGCCGCAGGAAGCGGCCATGCGGGCTGCGCGCACGCCGCCGGAGCCGGCGCCGATGACGAACAGATCGTAATCGTACTTGGACATGGTCGCGACTATGCCCCATGCGGGGCGCGGTCGCCGCGCAGCGTGCGCCGGACCGACGTCGCGGCGGGCGGTTCCCGAGGCGCGGGCGGTGACCCGAGGCGCCGGCCCGATGCGCCGGCCCGGGGCGCCGCTCCTCTCGGCCATACGACGGGGATTCTGCTAGGGTCGCGCCGTTGCGCTCCTCGACCCACACCGGAACCTTCGCGGCCACCGCACCGCCGGGCGACGGCGCCCTGCCCGAGCGGCGCGCGCCGCGAGACGGCGCCCTGCCCGAGCGCCGCGCGCCGCGCCTCCGGGCGCGCGCGCGCCGCGCCCTGCCGTTCGCGCTGGCGATCGGGCTCGTCGCTTTCGTCCTCGGCCGCCTCGACCTCGGTGCCTTCGGCGCCGCCCTGTCGCGCGTCGACGCCCCGCTCTTCGGCGCGTCCGCCGCCCTCTTCATCCTCGCGCTCCTCGCCGCCGACACGTTCGCGACCGTCCTCGTCTACCGCCGCCTGATCGCCCCCGTCGCCTTCCGCGATTTCTTCGTCCTCCGCGGCGCCTCCTACCTCCCGTCGCTGCTCAACCACCACGTCGGCCAGGCGTTCATCACCGTCTTCCTCGCGCGCGCGCACGGCGTGCCGCTCGCGCGCGTCGCCGGCGCGACGCTCGTCGTCTACGCCTCGTGGCTCGGCTGCCTGCTCCTCCTGGGCGCGATCGCCGTGCCGGCGAACGGCGGGCCGCTCGCCGTGTCCGCCCTGCTCCTCGGCGCCGGCGTCCTCTACCTCGCGCTCCTCGCGCTGCGCCCTGCCCGCCTCGCCCGCACGCGGCTCCTCGCCCCGCTCTTCCAGGCGGGGGTGCGCGGCCACCTCGTCGCCCTCGCCGCGCGCGTGCCGCACGTGGTCGTCCTGTTCGTCGGCACCTGGCTGCCCTTCTGGTTCTTTGGCGTGCGCATCCCCCTCGGGGCTGCCCTGACCTACATCCCGATCCTCATGGTGGCGGTGACGCTCCCCCTCACCCCGCAGGGCTTCGGCACGCGCGACGTGCTCGCCGCCGCGCTGTTCGAGGGCTTCGCGGCCGGCGTGACGCGCGAGGAGCGCCTGGCCGCCATCGCGGCCGCGACGACGACGTGGGCGGTGGCGCTCACCCTCGTCGAGGCCGCGCTCGGTCTGGCCCTGCTCCGGGGCGCCTTGCCCCACCTCGAGGCGAAGGACCCCTCCGGCGCTGCCCCATCCGATGCCGCCCCCTCCGGCGCCCCTCGCAGCGAGCCGGGTTGACGCGATTGGAGGCGCCGCTGTCGCGGCGTTGTCACGGGATTTGCTTAAAATCGGGAGCTAGGAGCAGGAGCCAGGCGCCAGGGACCAGAACGCAGGAGCAGAGAGGGGAAGAGAGGACGCCGAGAGAGGGAGCCTGAGACTGGGCAACAGAAGCCGAGAGAACGACCTCGAGAGGGGTCGACGCGACCGCCTTCGAGCTATAGTCTTTCGTTTCTTGCTGCGCCTTTCCTCTTCCTGGTCTGGCGTCACCCGCTGAGCGTCGCCGCTCCGGGCGACCCGCGCAGAACGACGATCCGATGAACAACCTTTATCGTTTCCTCGCCTCTTCCGATCACTCCGTCGCGCGCGCTGTGCGCCATGTGCGACATCAGGTGCGCACCTTCACCCTCCCTGCGCCGCGGCCGCTCGTGGTCCCGATGCGCATGGCGTTCGAGGCGGCGCGCGAGGCGTACTACTTCGGTGCTCGTGTGTTCGTCTGCGAGCCGCATTTCAAGTCGCACTGCACGCAGTACGGCAAGGGCGTACGCACGGGGAACTTCATTCACTACATCCAGGGTAGCGGCGACATCCTCCTTGGCGACAACGTGGTGCTCGACGGCAAGATCAACTTCGTCTTCGCCCGGCGCTTCTCGGACCGCCCGACCCTGCGGATCGGCGACAACACCGGGATCGGGCACGACTGCCGGATCATCGTCGGCAAGTCGATCACGATCGGCAAGCACTGCCGGATCGCGGGCAGCGTCTACATCCTCGACTCGAGCGGCCACCCGAGCGATCCGGAGGACCGGAAGCGGGGCCTGCCCCCCGCGGACAGCGAGGTGCGGCCCGTCGTCATCGAGGACAACGTCTGGCTCGGCGCCCGATCCATGGTCTTCCCGGGGGTGACGGTCGGCGAGGGCAGCGTGGTCGCGGCGGGCTCGATCGTCATGGCCGATGTCCCGCCGTACACGGTCGTCGCTGGCAACCCGGCCCGCCGGGTGGCATCACTCCGGACCGAGCCGCCGCCGCCGTTCGTCGAGGCGGCCGCGGGCCGCTCCGACGCGAGGAGCAACGACGCGGGCGAGAGCCGCTCGCTGGCCGACAGCGCATCTTAACCCTGGAGCTCTTGATGGCGATTGAGGTGGAGAAGGTGATCGATGTCATCGTCGCGGTCGGCAGCCTGCCCGCTGCGATCAAGCCCGATGACGACATCTACGACGCGGGGTTCTCCTCGATTCGCGCGCTCCAGCTCCTCACCGAGCTGGAGGACAGGTTCGACGTGACCCTGCCCGACGACAGGTTCAGCGTCGCCCGCACGCCGCGCGCGCTGAGCGAGCTCATCCAGGAGCTTACCCCGTGAGGAAGACCGTCACCGTCGAGCTCGCGACGCCTGCGACCGAAATGGCGCAGGAGGAGATCCCGAAGCAGATCGCCTTCCTCTCGAAGGAGATCTCGAGCATCCGCTTCGTCCGCGAGGGCGCCGCGCTCGAGTTCGAGGCCCCCGAGGAGCGCGCGGTCGACCTCGCGCGCGCGGCCGAGGCCCTCGCGCGCAACATGCAGCGCAGCCTGCGGCAGCTCACGCGGAAGCTCGTGTACCGCAGCCCGGCGTGCGACCGCGTGGAGTTCCGCGGCGGCGCGCTCCCTGACGGGATCACGCAGATGGGCCAGGGCCAGGTCGCGCTCGAGGGGCTTCCGCTGCGGCTCTACCGCTACTTCGACCGCTCGCTGGAGGCGCTCGGCGCGCCGTTCTCGCCGAGCCCGATCCTCGTGCCGACCTTGATCCCGGCGGCGACGCTGGCGAAGTGC
This sequence comes from Sorangium sp. So ce406, assembly GCF_051474675.1. Taxonomy (NCBI): domain Bacteria; kingdom Pseudomonadati; phylum Myxococcota; order Polyangiales; family Polyangiaceae; genus Sorangium; species Sorangium sp. So ce406. Next base: position 9,287,915 of record NZ_CP150340.1, read on the forward strand.
GACTACTTCCGGTCGTTCCCCCACATCGTCACGTTCACGTGCCACCTGCCGGAGGACATGCCGCGCATCGAGGACTTCCGCGCGCGGCATCAGGACCGGGAGACGCTCGACGAGCGGGCGCTCGGCGACATGGCGCACCCCGAGGTGTGCCTCTCGCCGGCGGTCTGTTACCACGTGTACGCCGCGAACCGCGATCGCGTGCTGCCGGCCGCCGGCGCGCGCTACGCGCTCGCGGGCCGCTGTTTCCGCTACGAGTCGAGCAAGATGGTCGATCTGCGGCGGCTCTGGGAGTTCACGATGCGGGAGATCGTCTTCCTCGGCTCGCGGGAGAACGTCCTCGGGCTGCGCGAGCAGGGGAACGAGCTCGTGGCGCGCTACCTCGACGAGCACCGGCTGGCCGGCGAGATCCGGACGGCGAGCGATCCGTTCTTCATCGCGCCGGACGCGGCCGCGAAGACGTACTTCCAGATCAGCAGCGAGACGAAGTACGAGATCTCGCTGATGCTCCCGGACGACGAGCGGGTGGCCGCCGGCTCGCTGAACTACCACACCGACTTCTTCGGCCGCGCGTTCAGCTGCAACATCGAGGGCGCGGGCCCGATGCACAGCGTGTGCATCGCGTTCGGCCTGGAGCGGTGGGTGTACGCGTTCCTCGCTCAGCACGGCAGCGACCCGGCCCGGTGGCCGGAGATCGTGCGGCGCGCCCCCGAGATGGCGGGCCTGTAGACCGACCGCGGTTCCGTCTCCCGGGTGTTTCTGCGAGGCTCGCGGCCATGCAGATCGAGCACGTCGACCCGGTCGCCGCGGCGGAGGAGGCCAGCCTCGTCCTGCGCGAGGCGTGGCCGCCGCCGGCCCTCCATTACACGGCCGACTACCTGCGGTGGCAATTCGGCTTCCCCGGCCCGGCGCCGCGCGCCGTGATCGCGCGCGACGGCGGCGAGCCGGCCGGCTTCATCGGCGTCACGCCGCGCCGCTTCCGCTTCCGCGGCGTCGCGTCGGATGGATACGTGCTGTCGTTCGTGAGCGTGCGCCCGCGGTTCCAGGGCCAGGGGCTGGCGAGCCGGCTGTACGCGGAGCTCCTCGCCGGGCTCCGCGCGTCCGGCCTGCCGATCGTGGTGTTCGTGGAGGCGCAGTCCGCGCCCGCCAGGCGCGTGCTCCTCAGGGCCGTCGACCAGGCCGGGTTCCAGCGGAGGGCGCTGGCCGCGTGCCGCAACCACGGCTTCGTCCCCCGCGCGAGCGCCGCTCCGCTGCAGGCCGTGGCCCTGCCGGCGGCGGTGGAGGACGCGCTCGCGGCGATCGCGGCGTGCGGTGAGGAGCGCGTGCTGTGGTCGGCGCCCGACGCGGCGCAGCTCGAGCACAGCCTGCGCGATCCCCGGCCGCGGCGGCTGCTGCGCGTCGAGGAGGCGGGCCGGGCCGTCGGCGCCGCGGCGGTGTTCCTGTCGGAGGTCGCGACAGCCGCCGGGGTCGAGCGGGTGGCGACGGTCGACGCGCTCTACCTGCCGGAGCCGACCGCCGACAGGGTCGCGGCGGTGCTGCGCGCGGCCTCGACGACGTTCGCCGGGGAGGCGACCGTGCCAGCGGTGAGCGCGCCCAACCTGGCGATCGTCCCCGGGGACCAGCTCAGGCCGGCCGGCGCGCGCCCGACGGCCGCGACCTTCGACGCGTTCGTCGTGCACCCCGAGGGCGGGCCGTGGCTGGACGCCGAGGTGACCAACCTCGAGGTCGTCTGAGGCGGAGGCGCGGCGAGGGCATCCATCTGCGGCGCAGATGGGTTCCATGAGGCGAATGCCGATTCACAAGATGGATCGGCGGGCACATGCTGGTGCCATGAACAACACCCCTTCGATGCAGGTCCGCCGGTCCAGCGAGCGCGGCTATGCCGACCGCGGCTGGCTCCAGTCGTATCACACGTTCTCGTTCGCCGATTACCACGACCCGGACCACATGGGTTTCCGGGCGCTGCGGGTGATCAACGACGACTACGTCGCTCCGGGGCGCGGGTTCGGGACGCACCCGCACCAGAACATGGAGATCGTCACCTATGTGCTGGAGGGCGAGCTCGAGCACAAGGACAGCATGGGCAACGGATCGATCATCCGACCTGGCGAGGTCCAGCGCATGTCCGCGGGCACGGGCGTGTTCCACAGCGAGGTCAACGCCTCGAAGACGGGCGTGACCCACCTCTTGCAGATCTGGATCGTGCCGGACCGGAGCGGGTACGAGCCGAGCTACGAGCAGAAGGCGTTCTCCGAGGAAGAGCGCCGGGGCAAGCTGCGGCTTGTCGCCTCGCGGGACGGGCGCGAGGGATCGGTGACGGTCCACCAGGACGTGAGCGTCTTCGTCGGGCTCCTCGGGCAAGGACAGGAGGCGCGGTACGAGCTATCGGCTGGCCGCAATGCCTGGGTCCATGTCGCGCGCGGGAGCGTCGAGCTGAACGGGACGCTGCTCGAGGCGGGGGACGCGGCGTCCGTCAGGGCGGGCGGGTCGCTGCGCCTCGTCGGGAAGGACCAGGGAGAGGTGCTGTTGTTCGACCTGGCGTGAGACGCGCGTGGTGCCCTGCGTGGAGCGCGGGCCAGCCATCCTGTCGGCTCATCGGCCCTCGTCTCTCGGCGTCATCAGCCGCGCCATCTCGAGATCATCGGGCCGCCCGCGCTCGCCGAGCGCGCGCGCGACGCGCCCCTGGTCGGCGGGCGAGCGGTTCTGGCTCAGCTTGAACTTGCCCTCCAGGCGCTCGATCGCGATCGAGAACCCCACGATCCCCCGGAGCAGGCTCTCGTGGAGCTCGCGATCGAGCTCTCGCGTGCTCCAGGGCTCGGGCGCGCCGCGCTCGTGGATGGCGGCGAGGTCATCGAGCAGCGCTGTCAGGTCGTCGCGGCTCATCGGGCCAGACGCGTGTCCGTGGGCGTGCACCACGGCATAGTTCCAGGTCGGCACCTGCTTTCCGGGCTCCTCGTACCATCGCGCCGAGACGTACCCGTGCGGCCCAGAGAACACCGCGACGACCGGCCTGCCCTCCGTCGCCAGCCTCCAGATCGGGTTCGTGCGCGCGACGTGGGCCCGGAGGCGCCCGTGGGGCCCCACGCCGCGATCGAGCACGAAAGGCAGGTGCGCGATCTCGATACCCCCCTGCTCGTCCTGCACCATGAGGCAGCCGAAGCTATAGGCATCGATGAGATCGAGCTGTCGATCGAGGCAAGTCTCCACGAAGACCCTGGGCGAGTACATGCCGGGAGCTTACACCCGTCCCGCCGCGCGGATCATCCGGCCGCGCGCGCGAGCCGCCGCGCGGCGCAGGGCCTGCGAGCGCCGGTCGGCCAATCCAGCGGGCTGGACCGCGCGCGCCCGCGGGGGAGCGCGCCTCGCGGCGCGGGCGCTCCGCGCGGCGCGGGGAGGAGCGCCGCCTGACGGAGATTCCGGTGTCCACCCAGCTTGCTGGCGGGCGGCGCCCGCTACATAGAGCAATCCATGGATGCCATCGAACTTCTCGAACGCCATCACCGCGAGCTAGAGCAGCAGTTTTCCGGCCTCAAGAAGGCCTCTTCCGTCTCGCCTGAGCAGTTCTCCACGGCCGCGGACCTCCTCGCCACCCACATCACCATCGAGGAGCAGCACTTTTACCCGGCGGTCCGGGCCCGCCGCACCGAGGATATCCTCCTCGAGTCGCTGGAGGAGCACCTGTCCCTCAAGCGGGTGCTGGCCGATCTCCTGGCCCTGGAGACGACGGACGAGAAGTTCGGGCCCAAGCTCCACGTGCTCGCCGAGCAGCTCGAGCACCACCACAAGGAGGAGGAAGAGAACCTCTTCCCCAAGGTCAAGAAGCTCCTCGACGACGCCGGGCGCGAGGAGCTCGGGCAGGAGATGCAGGGCAGGATGAACGAGCTGAGGCGCAGCGAGCCCCGCAAGCTCGTCCTGAGCCAGACCGAGGCCGCAGCGCCCCTCCCCTGAGCGGCGCGCGCAGCCCGTATCGCGCCCTGCTCGCGGCGCGGCGCGGTGCGGAGCCTTCGCCCCCCACCCTCGTGAGCCCCGGGACCGCGCAGCGATTGTTGGAAATGACACCAGGACGCAATGCGCGCGTGCCAGCGCTCACGCCAGACCCCGCGAGAACGTCGAAGAACGTCGCGCGCTCCCGCAAGCAAGAACACGGTCCGGGTGAATACGATTTTTGTAGAAGGAATTCCCGTACCGTTGTTATCGTATTCTGCCGCGGTTCACGCGGCTGGAGTCCGACACGGCACCGGGTGCCGGGGATGTGACGAGGAAGCTGGTAGAGATGATCTGATGCCAGGCGCTGGCTGCTCGGCGCGGTGGGCGCTGCCTGTGGCGGCGATCGCCGGTGCGGGCGAGCGCTGGACGGCGCCCAGAGGGGATCTTCGACGGAGGTAGGATGACCGCTCGACCTGTACTCTCGATAGATACATCCTTCGATCCGGACAGCGCCTTGTTCGCTGCTGGCCGCACGCAGCTCTACGGTCGTATGGGAGAGCAGTTCTCCATCGTACCGTTCGGGCGCGCCAGCGCGGAGCGGAGGAGGATCCTTCGCCAGATCGCCCGTGCGGAGGGCACGGGCAACCCTTTCCGTGCGATCGTGGTGTCGTCCCACGGCAGGACGAGCTGCGTTGTCGACGACGAGTCGCCCGACGGGATCCTGATCTCGCACGAGAGCCCGGCCCAGGAGATCGAGCTCTGGGCGCGCGGTCGCGTGCTCTATTTCTGCAGCGGCGAGACCGCGAGCGGCCCGTTGTTCGACCGGCTCCTCGAGGCGGGGGCGCGCACGGTGGTCGGGTTCACGGGGAGGCTCTGCGCCACGACCGTCGACGGCAAATTCTACTGGCGGCAGCTCGATCAGGAGCTCGTGACGTGCGCGTTGCACGACCAGCAGGCCCCGGGGTTCGAGCGGGCGAGGCAGCAGTTCCTGGAGCGCGTCGCGACGCGCGTCGCCGGGCTCCCCGACGGCGCAACCCGCGAGGAGCTCTCGCGGTTGATGGACCTGCTCGTATCGATGGTGATCCGCGGCGCCGAGAGGCCCTGACCAGCGCCCCCTCGCCCTGCCCCCCAGGACAGGGCTCCCTCCACGCACGACACGCGCTCCCCCGCATCTTTTCATCTCTTCATCTCTGTCCTCTGTGCCCTCTGTGCCTTTGTGGTTCGCTCTCTCTTCTTGAAGCGGAGACGAGCGTGGGACGCAGGGGCAGCCGCCCGAGCGGCCCGGAGATAGAGGGAAAAGAAAACCGCAGGGGCGCAAGGGAAAGAGAGAGAAGAGTTCAAAACTCACCGTCTTCTGCTCTCTTCCTCCTGCGAAATCGCCTCGTTTCGCAGCCCATTTCAGGAGAGATTGAACAGGGAGGCGGGGAGGCGGGGAGACAGAGGGTGTCTGAAGATTTTCCTCCCCGTCTCCCTGTTCAATTTCTCGAAGAATCCAAGGGGATACCTCAGCTCTTTCTCCTCCTGGCGCCCTGACGGTCTGTACCCTTCTCGCCCGAGCACCACGCCCGAGCGGCCCTGGTAGGATGCCGCGCGGTCCTGTAGATCCAGGAGGGCGATGAGACGCAATGCCCTGACCTCGCTCTCCTCGGCGACGCTCCTCCTCGTGGCCACCGGGACCGGCGACGCCCTCGCCAGCCCGCCCTCGGCCGCGGCCCACACGACGTCGTTCCTCGATGGCGGGCGCCGCGTCGCGGTCGAGCGGCTCGGGCCAGCCGCGATGGAGAGGTCCGGCAGCGCGCTCGCGCCGGTGCGGCTCCACTACCCCGGAGGACGGACAGTCCAGGCCAGCGTGGGCGCGACCGCGATCGTGGAGGTCGAGCCGGGCGCCGAGGGCGCGCTCGCCGCGGCGGGCGTGGAGGTCGTGAGGCCGCTGATGGCCTCGATCGGGCTCTGGCTCGTCAGGGATGCCGGCGGCGGCGACGGCCTCGACCTCGCCGAGCGCCTGCAGGGCGCGGCGCGGCCGGCGTTCCTGCGCGAGGCCATCCCGGACCTGCACGTGCGCCTCACGGCGCGCGGGGCGCCGTTCACGCCGAACGACCCGCGCCTGCCAGGACAGTGGTACTTCGACGACCTCAGGATGGAACAGGCCTGGGGGCGCACGCGGGGAGACGCGGCCACATCCATCGTCGTCGTCGACACAGGCTGCGACCTCGATCACCCCGACCTCGCCGCGAAGATGGATCCGGGCCGGGACGTCATCGACGGCGACGACGACCCCACCTACAAGCCGGGCGAGGCCGGCGTGAGCCACGGGACCGCCTGCGCGGGCCTCGTCGCGGCCGACACCGACAACGGCGTGGGCATCGCCGGCGGCTGCCCCGCCTGCAGGGTGCGGTGCGTGCGGCTGCTCGACGACGAGCCGCGGCCCATCTCCCAGTCGGTCGACGCCTTCGAGTTCGCCCTGCAGGTCAACGCCTCCATCGTGTCGAACAGCTGGGGATACGCCGAGCCGATGCCCGTCCCCCGGGTGGTCGAGGACGCGATCAACCGCCTCTTCGAGGCCGGCCGCGACGGGAAAGGCGCGCTCATCCTCTTCGCCGCGGGCAACGACGACCGGGAGATCGGCGAGGACGAGCTCCAGGCCGTGCGCGGCGTCCTCACCGTGGGCGCCGTCAACCACCTGGAGGAGGAGACGTCGTTCACGAACCGCGGGAGCTCCGTGGATCTCGTCGCGCCCACGGGGACGCTGACCACCGACATCGCCGGGAGAGAGGGCGACACCTCGGACGACTACACCTCGCTGTTCGGCGGCACCTCGTCGGCGTGCCCGGTGGCGGCCGGCGTCGCGGGGCTGCTCGTGAGCGCGGCGCCCGAGCTGACCGCGGGCGAGCTCTACGACCTCATGATCCGCACGGCGCGGCCGGCGCCGTACGCGGCGCCCGACGAGAGCGGGCACGATCCGATCTTCGGGTACGGGATCATCGACCCGGTCGCGGCGCTCCGGGAGGTGCTCGGGGACGAGCCGCCGCCGCCGCTGGACGGCGAGGGCGAGCACGCCGGCGACGAGGCCGAGCAGGGCGGCTGCGCGTGCGCGGCCGCCGGCGCGCGGTCAGGCGAGCGCCGCGGTCTCATGGCCGCGGCGCTCCTCGGCCTGGCCGCGGCGGCGCGCCGGCGCGGGGCGCGGCGCCGGCGCGGGTGACGTCACGCGACCGGCCGCCGCTGGGCGCGGATCGCGTCCCGCTGCGCGAGGAGCCACGCGCGCGCCTCGGCCTCCGTGTCGAAGAACTCCACCGGATAGGACTGCCGCGTGAGGATCTGGACGCTCTTCATGGCGAGCGTCGAGACGACGCGCACGGAGAAGCTCGCGCCGAAGATCGCGACCGCGCCGAAGCGCACGTGGCGAAGCCCGTCCGCCAGCGCCTTGCGCGAGGACGACGGGACGGTGCCGGTGCGGCGCGCATCGCAGAACACGAGGACCTCGCGGCCGCTGTCGTTCATGCGCTGGCACGCGGCGGCGATCGCGCGCGCCGCGTCTTCCAGGAGGTCACCCTCGAGATCGGTGCAGAGAAAACCGTCAGGATCTTCGCGAAACCAGGGGCTCGCGCCGGCACGGCTGGGGTCGCTCATGCGGAGCATCGTAGCTCGCCGCGCGGAGCGCGGGACGAACGTTTCATGGCGACCAGCGCGGGTGGCCCCCGATCACGTCATCGAGGCGCGCGACGGCGACGCCGTGCGACGATCCGGCCCAGCGCGACAGTGCGCCTTCGCCGGCGCGCGGCCAGCCCGAGCAGCGAGGCGCCCAGCACCAGGCCAGCGGCCTCGGCGGAGCTTCCGGCCGCGTCGCTCGGCGATCCGATGCGGCATCCGCACCCGTCGTCGACGCTGCCTTCTCCGCCGCCGGTCGGCGCCGCGCCACCACCGCCTGCGCCATCGTCACCGCCGGCGCCACCACCACCGCCATCGCCACCGCCGCCCTCCACGGCGGCGCGGCACGCGGCGACCTCGTCGGCCGTGCCGATGCACAGCGTCGGCTTGCGCGACTCGCCGTCTTGCAGGCCGTTCACCACGATGACGGCCAGGTCGTCGGCGTCGGTCGTGTCGATCGGCTCCGCGCCCGCGGCGAGGTCGCCCGCGCGCACGACCTCGCCGTACGCGCGGCCGCGCCGCGCCGCGAGCAGCAGGGTGAGCCCGTCGAGCTGCGCCGGGTCGTCCGCGGGCGCCGCGAGCGCCGCCGTCATGGTCGCGCGCCCGTCGGGCGGGACGCTGAAGTACTGCGCCGACGCGTGGAAGACGCGGAGCCGGTCGGCGTACGGCGCGGCGACCTCCTGCGGGTCGAGCCCGCGGTAGCCGGCGCCGGCGGCGTAGGAGCGCTCGGGATCGGCGGCGGCGCCGGTGAGCAGGTTCCAGGTGGCGAACTCCACGAACGCCTCGCCGAACGTCGCCTCAGCCCGCGACGAGAGCAAGGGGTCGAGCTGCTCGAACCACGCCGGATCCGCCTCGCCGAACGCGCCGTCCTCGACGCGCTCCCAGAGCGAGCGGACCGTGCCCTCTCCGTAGCGCTCCTCGAGGAACTGGAAGAAGAGCGCGATGCCGTAGCTGAAGGGGTCGACGGGGCCGCCGAGGGGCACGTCGAGCGATCGATCGACGTTCGAGAGATAGCCGTCGACGAAGCCCTCGAAGTCCCGCAGCGAGGGGTCGAACGACTCTGTCGCCCAGACCGCCGTCCCTTCCTGGATCAGGGTGTCCTGATCGTGGTCGTAGGCCGCCTGCACGGCGTGGAAGAGCTCGTGGCTCCCGAGGATCCGGTTCGCGGTCCGCGTCGACGGGTAGCCGTAGCCCTCGTAGTCGTTCTCCTGCGTCATGAAGCCGACGCAGCGGTCCTCGCCGCCGTCGTCGGCGCAGGCGTCGACGCGGAACACCCCGTCGCCGACCCCGGCAAAATCGACGAGGTAGACGTCGAAGCGGCCATCGCCGCCGTTGTCGGGGAGGTCCTCGTCGCTGGCCGGCGGCCGGAAGCCGAGGACGTCGCGGTAGTGGACGATCACCTCGTCGTAGACGGCCGCGACCTCCTCGACGAAGTCGGGGACGCCCGACGCGTCGGCGTCCGCGGCGGGCACCGCGCTGCGCCCGTCGCGCGCGAAGTGGATCAGGAAGCCCCCCGAGGCCGACGCGAAGGTCTCGACCACGTCGTCCGGATCGAACCGGAACTGGAGCTGGGTGCCGCGCGTGTCGGGCCGGTCGAGCGGCGCCGCGGCGGGCGCGTCGATCGGCCCTGCGGCCGGATCGCCGGCGCCGCAGGCCGCGAGCAGGACGGCGAGCGCGGGCGCGAGCGAGGCCGCGGCGCCGGGGCTCCGCGTCACGGGAGGAAGGCCCACCGGATCTGGAAGTTGGCGGAGCCGTTGTCCGTCATCGGGACCATGCCGGTCTCCTGGCACTGCGCCTGGGCCTCGTCGTTGTAGAAGTGCGTGACGGTCAGCTTGAGCATGCGCGCGTCGGCGAGCCCGAGGACGTAGACGGAGCCGCTCATCTTCACGCAGCCGGGGTACGTCCAGTAGCCGGAGAGCGCCGTCGCGGGGGCCTCCAGGCCGGAGCCGTCGGGGATGAGCTCGCAGCTGTCGGTGAAGTACTCGTCGCGGCGGAGCCTCGGGTCGGCGGGGGCCTCGGTGAGCGCGTCGTAGTCCGGCGTGCCCGGGAGCCGCGCCGCCGTCACGCAGGACGGCCCGGAGTGGCCGCTGTTGATGCGCACCACGTAGCGCCGGAACGCGATGTCCCAGTCCATGGATCCGAGCGCGTCCTCGTCGGAGAGCTCGACCTTCTCGAGGCCGCCGTCGGTGAACCGGGCATAGACGTAGGCGTCCGGCTCGGAGGCGAAGGCGCCGCCCGCGGTGGCGTCGACGAAGGAGCGGAACCCGCCGCCGTCCGGCTCGTTGCGGATCTCCCCTGGCGCCACGGTCGCCTGGAGGTTCATCTGCTGGAAGACGTCGTCCTCGCACGGCACCGGCGTCGGCTCCGCGCACGACGGCCCTGGCTCCGGGGAAGCGCCGCCGCCGCCCTCCGCGCTCGAGCCGCCGCCCGTGCCGCCCGCGCCGCCAGGGTCCGTCGGGTCGTCGGAGCCGCACGCGCACAGGGCGAGGAGCGCGAAGCCGGCGGCGAGGAGCGCGGAGGAGGACGCGGACGAGGTGCGCATGGGCGGCATGGTAACAGAAGGCCGGGCCAGGGCGCGCGCTACGGCCCGCTGCTGCGCCGGTAGAGCCACCAGTCGCCGACGTGATCGACAGGGACGATGCTCGGGTCCTTCGCGAAGAGGCGATCGGCCCCCGCCCGACGGCGGACGAGGAACCAGTCGAAGAAGGCGCCGTGGCGGCGCACGTCGAACTTCTCCGGCGTCCACTCCCACCGCAGCGGCGTGGGCGGCGGGACGACGGCGCCCGGCTCCGAGCGGGGCCGGTAAGCGACGGGCGAGGCGTCCCAGACGGCGAAGTGGAAGCTGAGCCAGCCGCCGCGCGTGGCCTGCACCCAGGCGGGCAGATGGATGAACGGCGTCGTCGTCCGGGTCGAGCCGCCGTGATCGAAGACGAGGTAGAGCAGCCTGGGGGCGGGCGGGATGCGGGCGATGAGGGCGTCGAAGTCCCGGGTGCTCTCGTCGAAGCGGCGGTAGTTGTCCTGGACCACGGCGCCGAGGGAGAGCGCGGCGGCCGAGAGCGCGAGCACGGCGGGCGCCTTGAGCCAGGGCGATCGCGGCAGGTCCGGGAAAGCGCCGAGGGCGAGGAACAGGGCCGCGACGATCTCGCGCGGGTAGACGTACCACCAGAGGCCGATCTGGAGCGGCAGGGTGAGGAACAGGCCCAGGAACACGGCCGCGCATGCGACCGGGACGAGGGCCGCGAGGCGCGCGAAGGCGCGGTCGCGCGCGCCCGCGTCGGGCTGCGCGGGACCCGCGGAGGCGCCGTCGGGCTGCGCGGGGCCCGGGGAGGCGCCGGCGAGCTGCGCGGCGGCGCCGGCGGCGCACACGAGCAGCGCGGCGAGCACGAGGCGCGCCGCCCGCCGGGCCGCGGCCGCCTCGGCGGGATCGGTGAAGCTCGCGAACAGGAGCGAGGGGACCTCGCCGAGCCGCTCCCAGTGCAGCGCGGGCGCGAAGGGCGCGGCGTGCAGGGTGTCGGTGCGGACCGCGAGCCACGCCGCGAAGAGCGCGAGCGAGGGCGCGAGCGGGAGCGCGATGGGGCGGAGCCGCCGCGTCGCCGGGAACACGACGATCGCGGCGCCGACCACGGCGGCGAGCGCGAACGGGAAGCGGAAGACGTGGGTGAAGAACAGCGCGATGAGCGCGAGGGCGAGCGCGATCTGCCGTCCGCGCGAGGGGCGGTCGACGAGCAGGAGGGTCAGGCCGACGACCATCGCGAAGAGGCCGAGCGCGCCCATGTGGTTGAGGAAGCCCCAGTGCGTGAGGTTGCACCAGACGAGGACGAGGCCGAGGACGCCGAGCAGGGGGCTCCGCTTCAGGCCGTGGAAGAGCACGGCGAGGCCGGCGGGCAGGAGCGCGAGCATCGCCGCCGCCGCGACCTTCACGGCGGCCACGGGCGGCAGGACGAGCTGGAGCAGGGCGCCGAGCGCGTACATGGACATGTACGGGACCGCGAGCGGCTGCAGCGTGAACTGCTCGCGGAAGTGCCACTCCGGATCGAGGTAGTGCCGGAACACCGCCGTCTGGGCCGCGTGGAACGGGAGGTCGGTCATCGGCGGATAGCGGACGACCGCGAGCGGGACGGCGATCACGTGGACCGAGACGGCGAGGACGACGAGCGCGAGCGCCGCGCTGAGCGGGGCGCGGCGGGCCGCGGCGGCGGCGCGGCGGAGCGGGCCGGAGAGCGGGGCGCGGCGGGCCGCGGCCACGGCGCGGCCGAACGGGCCGGGGCGCGGGGCGGGAGGCGCGGGGACCGCCGTGGAAGGCCGGGTATCCAAGGTGCGGCGAGCCTACCATCGGCGGCCGCGCCGGTTCCGCTGGGCCGAGCGGACGAACGGGGATCCGGAGAACCGGTATCGCGACATGCTCGATGGACGATGGATTCGACCCCGAGGGCCTCGGAGGCCCGCGCGTCGAGGTCGCGATGTGCCGGCTCGCCTCCCCGAGGGGCGCTCGCTCGATCCGGAACCGACCCGAGGGCCTCGGAGGCCCGCGCGTCGAGGTCGCGATGTGCCGGCTCGCCTCCCCGAGGGGCGCTCGCTCGATCCGGAACCGACCCGAGGGCCTCGAAAGCCCGCACGGAGAGGTCACGATGTGCCGGCTCGCCTCCCCGAGGGGCGCTCGCTCGATCCGGAACCGACCCGACGGCCTCGAAAGCCCGCACGGCGAGGTCGCGATGTGCCGGCGACCCCTGGCGAGGGGGGTGCATCGATCTGCAACCGAAGCAGACGCCCTCGGAGGGCCCGATGGATCGATCCAGGACCGACGCGCGCCCTTGCCGCCGCCCGGCTCCAGGACGCAAGCTGCGCGCATCGCACGCCGCTTCAACACGGCCGGCCCCTGCCGTCCCGACTGGCACTACATGATCCCGGCCGAGCGACGCCTGCCCGAGGCACCTGGCCTGGTGGAGCAGCGCGCCTACTTCGTGGTCCACGCGCCACGGCCGACAGGGAAGACAACGGCGCTCCGCGCCCTCGCCGAGCGGCTCACCGGCGCCGGCCGCTGGGCGGCGCTGCACTTCTCCTGCGAGGCCGGTGAGGCGGCCGGCGACGACTATGGTGCCGCCGAGCGCATCCTGCTCAGCGCGATCCGGGCGCGCGCCGAGCTCACCTTGCCGACGGCGCTCCAGCCGCCGAGCTTCCCCGACGCCCCGGAAGGCCACCGCGTCGAGGTCGCGCTCCGCGCCTGGGCTCGCGCGTGCCCACGGCCGCTGGCGCTGTTCTTCGACGAGATCGACGCGCTGCGCGGCCAGAGCCTCCTCAGCGTGCTGCGCCAGCTCCGCGCCGGCTTCTCCGACCGCCCCGCCGATTTCCCCGCCGCGGTGGCGCTCTGCGGCCTGCGCGACGTGCGCGAGTACAAGGCGGCGAGCGGCGGCGATCCGAGCCGCCTCGGCACGGCGAGCCCGTTCAACGTCAAGCTCGAGTCCCTCAAGCTCGGCGATTTCGACCCCGACGAGGTGCGCGAGCTCTACGCCGAGCACACGGCCGACACCGGCCAGGCCTTCACCGAGGGAGCGATCGAGCGGGCCATCGCGCTCACGGCCGGGCAGCCCTGGCTGGTCAACGCGCTCGCCCGCGAGATCGTGGAGGAGCTCGCGGTGCCGGCGAGCGAGCCGATCACCGTGGCGCACGTCGAGGAGGCGAAGGAGCGCCTCATCCTGGCGCGCGCCACCCACCTCGATTCGCTCGTCGCGCGCCTGCACGAGCCGCGCGTCCGGCGCGTGCTCGAGCCGATCCTCTCGGGCACGCTCGCGGTCGTCGGCGACGCCTACCAGGACGACCTCCAGTACGTCCGCGATCTCGGGCTCATCGCGCCGAACAACCCCGCGCGCATCGCGAACCCCATCTACCGCGAGGTCGTCGCCCGCGTGCTCGCCGGCGACGTGGAGCCGGTCATCCTGGCCGAGCCGCGGAGCTTCGTGCTCCCCGACGGCCGGCTCGACGTCGCGCGGCTGCTCCGGGAGTTCGCCGCCTTCTGGAGGGAGCACGGCGAGGCGCTCTCCGGCAACCTCGGCTACCACGAGGTCGCGCCGCAGCTCGTGCTGATGGCCTTCCTGCAGCGCGTGGTGAACGGCGGCGGGCAGATCGAGCGGGAGTACGGCCTCGGCCGGGGGAGGATCGACCTCCTCGTCCGATGGCCATACCGCGACGAGGACGGGCGCCGCGCCGTGCAGCGCGCCGCGCTGGAGCTCAAGGTGTGGCGCGAGGGAGAGAAGGACCCCACGCCGAAGGGGCTGGCGCAGCTCGACGGATACCTCGCCCAGCTCGGCCTCGACGAGGGCGTGCTCGTGCTCTTCGACCGCCGCGCCGCGGCCGGCGACGTCGAGGCGCGCACGCGCTTCGAGGAGGCCCGGACCCCCTCGGGCCGATGCGTGACGCTGCTCCGGGCCTGAACGGCGGCGCCTGCCGATCGGCGGCGCCTTCCTGCCGGCGGCGTGCCGCGCTCATCTCTGCGGCAGCGTCGTGGGTCCACCGCCTGGGCAGCCCCGCTTCAAGCGAGGATCATGCGGCCCCGGATCCCTTGCCGCCCGCCTCCGCCGCGCTCGCGATCTGCGCCTCGAGCACGGCGATGCGCTCCAGCGCCGCCTCGCGGTACCAGCGTTCGATCAGCGGACGGAGGAGCTCCACGATCCACGTCTGAAGCGAGTCCTCCCCCATCTTCTTCTCCACAGGATAGTGCGTCGGGTCGCGCTCCCTGCCGTCGCCCTGCGCCCGCCGATGCACCTGCCTGCGCGCCTCGATCGACATGCCCCATTCTACCCGACCCGCGCCCGCTCAGCGGCCCGCGCCGCGCCACCACGGGCCGCCGCGTGCGCGAGGTCGACACACGCCCGGGGGCCGCACATCGACGCGCCCGGCGGGAACTTCTCGCCTCTCCAGAAGGCGCCATCGACATAAGCTGCGCGCGCCTTGCTGCCGCCCCGCCCAGCCCCCCGCCCGACCGACCTCCGTGGCCTCCCCTGCGCGTCCCGGATCGAGACCCGCGCGGCGCTCGCCGTCACCGCGATCGCGACAGCGTGGTTCGCGCTCGCGGCGGCGTGGGAGATGTTCGGGCCCATCCTCGCCGGCCACTACGCGTCGTCGGCGGGCGTCGGGATCATCGCGGAGAACATGCTCCGCTGGAAGATCGTCGGGCCCGTCTGGGAGTACACCGCGAGCCGGCCGCCGCCGGAGATGTACTACTGCCACCACCCGTGGGGGATCTTCTGGACGACCGCCGGGTTCATGAAGGTCTTCGGGCGGCACGACGTCCTCTGCCGGCTGCCCGCCGTCCTGCTCAGCGCCGCGACGCCGCCCCTGCTCTACGCCCTCGGCCGGAGCATCTACCGCCCCGCCGCGGGGGCGGCCGCGGCGGCGGCGTTCGTCGTCCTGCCGATCACGCTGTCGTTCGCGAACCTCAACGCGCTCGAGGTCCCGGTCATGGCCTGGACGCTGCTCGGGCTCTTCGGGTACGTCCGGATGACGCAGACGTCCCGGCGCCGCTACCTCGCGGTGAGCGCCCTCGGCCTCGCGCTCGGGATGCACGCCGACTGGCCCGCGTTCGTGCTCACGGGCGGGCTGCTCGTGTTCGGCGCGATCCGGGCGTACCTGCTCCCGAAGCGCGCCTTCGGCCCCGTCCACGAGCGGCGCTACGCGCAGTGGTGGGTGCTCACCGCCTTCACCGCCGCGCTGACCGCCGCGCTCTACCTCGCCCTCTTCCACCACGCCGGCAAGCTCGGCGACCTCCTGGCGAGCTACGGGTTCCGCTCCTCGGGCAACAGCGAGCCGCTCAGCAAGGTGCTCGCGAGCCGGCGGTACTGGATCGAGCTGTCGTTCACGCCGATCGCCATCGCCGCCGGAAAGCTCGGCGCGATCGTCTGCGCCGGGCGGCTCGCCCTGCTCCGGCGCGAGCACGACGCGCTGCCGCTGCTCTACCTCGCGACGGCGACGGTGCAGTACGTCGTCTTCCGGCAGGGCGCCGACATCCACATCTTCTGGCCCCACTACTTCGGCGCGTACTTCGCCCTCGCCGCCGCCGCCCTCGTCGACACCGGCGCGGCGCTGCTCGAGCGCGCCACCGCCGCGCGGCACGTCGGTCCGAGCGCGACGTCGGCCGCTCCGTCGCCCGCGTGGCCGGCGCTCGCGGCGCTCGCGCTGTGGCTCGCGCCGCTCGCCGCCGTCCTGCGCGACGGGCTCCCGGCGCTGCGCTACGCGCGCGAGACGGGCGGGCGCTTCAACGAGCGGGGGCACCTCATCGACTCCGACGGGGCGAAGACGGCGTTCCTGCGCTGGCTCGCGCCGAGGCTGCCCGGGGACGCGGCCGTCGAGCTGCACGAGGGCATGAAGGCCACCTGGGCCCAGGTCTGGGCGCTCGGCGGGCGCGTCGTCAGGACGAGCCGCCCCGCGCCGAGGCAGGAGCCGCCGCGCGGCGCCTACCTCGCGGACACGCGGTTCATGCTCGACAGGGACCAGGCGACCCTCGCGCGGCGCTTCGACATCACCGCGGTGGGCCCGTTCTGGGCGCTCGGCGCGGCCGCCGGCGCGCACGTCGACGCGGACGTCCCGCGCGCGCGCGGGATCGAGGCGTTCTCGTTCCGCGAGCGGGAGCCGGGGCTCCTCGCCTGGTACCTCGTCTCGGGCACCGAGCCCGAGCGCGAGATCGTGCCCGATCCGTTCCTCACGTGGGAGCTCCGCGCGCACTTCGGACAGCCGGCGGCCCCGCCGGCCACGGCGCCGGAGACGCTGGAGCAGAAGCGGATCGCGCACAACATCGCCCTGGCCGCGGGCGACGGCGCGCGCGCGGCGGCCCTCCTCGCGGAGATCAGCGCCGCGCTCGCGCCGCTCGGGGCGCGGTTCGACGACGGAACGGAGCTGCTCGGGACGACGTTCCACGAGGGCGCGCGCTCGCTCCTCACGATCTTCGTGCGCGCGGGCGGCCCCGCGGCGGACGACGTGGCGCTCGCGGTGCGCTCCCGGGTCGTCGAGCGCGCCCCGCTGTCCACGACCATGGCCGACCCGGTCACCCGCGAGGTCGGCCTCCCGACGGCGATCTCGCCGCAGCGCTGGAGGACGGGCTTCCTCTACGCCGATCCGGTGCCGATCCGGAAGCGCCCGGGGACGGAGGTGTTCTGGGCATCGATGAGGGCGCGTGAGCCGGGCCGCGCTCCACGGCTCGTGGACCGCGGCGGCGCTTCGGAGGTCGAGGTGCTGCGGCTGCGCTGAGCGGGGGGCGCGCCGCCATCCTCGTGGACAAGGGCCCGCATTCGGGTTTTACCTTCGGGCATGAGCTCTCGCCGAACAGGTCTGGTTCTGGTCCTCGCGCTCGCGGCGGGCTGCGCCGCGCCGCCGTCCGCCCAGGCGCCGGCGCAGCCCGCGTCGTCGGAGCCGGCGGGCACGGCCGCCCCCGCCCCGGCGGGCACCGCAGCCCCGGACCCGGCGGGCACCGCGGCCCCGGCCACGGGAGCCCTACCGGCGACGGGGGGGACGCCGGCCGCCGGGGAGGCGCCCCCGCCGGGATCGCAGGTCCCCGGAGCGGCCGCGCCCGCCCCGCCCAGGTCGAGCGCCGCGAGCGGCGGCGGGGGCGTGAAGCCCGGCGCCGCGGTCGCAACAGGGACGCTCGGAGGCAGCATCTCGGAGGCGCAGGTCCGCGACGTCGTGGAGAGGCACGCAGAGCTGTTCGACGAGTGCTACAAGATCGGCGTCAAGACCTCGCCGAAGTTCACGGGCAAGGTGACCGTGAAGGCGACCATCGGGCCGAGCGGGAAGGTCAACAGGGCAGACGTCCTGAAGTCGACCACGAAGAGCCAGCCGGTCGACCGCTGCGTGGCCGACGCGTTCGAGAAGATGCAGTTCCCCAGGCCCGAGGGCGGTGTGACGACCGTCATCACCTTTCCCATCGAGTTCAGCGGCGTCGAGCTGGTGCAGCCCTGAAGGGCCCCTGCCCGTTAGACCCCGCTTCCGGGTCCCCGCAGCGGGCGGCCGACAGCCGGCCTGCCGCGCCCGTGGAGCGTGGCGATCTGCGACAACTGAGGCGGATCGTCCGCCGGGCAGGCGCTGACCTCGCGTGCCGATCGGCGCGTTCCCTCGGGCTCGGCCGGAGGAGGCGCCGCGCCGGCCAGGGCACGGAAGCTGCTATTGCTATAACGACAACCACGTGAGACGCTGCTGAGACGAAGCTGCAAAGACGGTTGGATGTCGAGACGCTGGAACGCTGAGCGCCAAGGGCGACAGCGACAGCCGGCTGCCTGATCCGCGCTGCGGGCGCGATCATCAGACGACCAGGGCAAGCCACTCCCATGGAGGGATGCACCGGAGGCGGGCCAGCGCGACGCCCGCGGCCGGTAGCATCGAGATCGACTATCGCCGACAACGGCACGGGTGAAGGCATGGAGAGGATGGAAGTTCAGCGGGATGTTCGGAGCGCCATCGCGATCGCCTATGAGCTCTCGCGACACGAGCACGTGCAGCACCGGGAGCATGTGTCCCAGGCGCTCGGCGAGCTCAAGGACGAGCTGGCTCGCATCGAGGCGAAGCTCGGAGGAGAGCGCATCCACGAGGTCACCGCGGAGGGCCTGCCGCCCGTGCTCGAGCAGATCGAGGTGCTCGTCGAGGACGCGGGCCCGGTGGTCGGTGACCAGATCAAGGCGCTGATGCAGAGCGTGCAGCGCATCGCCAGGGAGCTCGACCCGGGTCAACCGGGCCAGTAGCTCCGCTTCGTCTGCTCCCGGGTGGCCCCCGTGGTCGGTCGTCCGGAGGGCGACCGCGCCGCCGTGCACCGTCACAGCGGCGCGGTCGCCGAGCGGCCACGGCGGCCCGTGGCGGGCGCCGACGCCTGGCCGCGCAGCAGATGCCCGCCGCCATCGTCGCGCGCTGCGCGCGGATGCGCGGGGCGCGCGACGTGTGACGACAGCCCCTACACAGAGAGATTCCGGCCAGTTCCGCTCGCCAGGAGTTCGGTCAGGGACCTGGAGAGAATTCAACGCAAAGGCGCAAAGGCGCAAAGGCGCAAAAAAGAACAATTGTCATGCATTTTTGCGTCGTTGCGCCCTTGGCGCCTTGGCGTCAATTTCTCTCCTCTCTCGAGGCAGATCCCTGCAGGATTTCTGCTCCACGGAACTAGGGGCAGCAGGCATACGCCGCCTTGAGGGTGCCCGTCTCGCACGGCGCGATCGAGGCGTCGAAGTGGCTCAGCGGCAGCCCCAGCGACGTGCAGATCGCGAGCGCCTCGTCTTTCAGCGCGTTCGGGTCCTCGCACGTCGTGCCGTCACCCACCACGCCCGTCGTATCGCAGCCGGGCTCGGGCGGCGGTGGTGGCGTGATGGGCTCCTCCGGCGATGCCGGCCACGCCGGGCAGCAGAGGTACTCCGCCTGGAGCACCTTCCCGTCGCACACCTCGTAGTCCGCCTTGTCGACCTGGAGATCACGCAAGACCAGCCCGATCTCCTCGCAGAGGGGGATGCCCTGCTCGATCAGCGCGTTCGGGTCCTGGCACGTCACCCCGTCGCCCAGGACACCGCCCGTGCAGTCGTCCGGACAGGTCACCCCGTCGAACAGCAGCTCCGTCGAGCAGGCCTCCTCTTCGGGCGTCAGACTCTCCGCCTTCGGGGCGACGCCCTCCTCCTTCGGGGCGACGCCCTTCTCCTTCGGGGCGACGCCCTCCTCCTTCGGGGCGACGCCCTCCTCCTTCGGGGCGACGCCCTCCTCCTTCGGGGCGACGCCCTGATCGACGGTGTTCGTGTCGAAGTCCTCGCCGGACCTGACATCCGTCGAGCAACCCACGATCAGCGCGGCGCCGACCATCGAGAGAGCCGTGATGCAGCGGTGAGAGAATCCCATGAGATCTCCTTTGCCTCGCCGTGAGCCGCGAGGATGGCCGCGACGGACGGCCGCCCATTGCACGGCGCCGCGTCGTCATTCGCCATGATCCAACCGCGAGGGGGGCCCCGGTTTCCTGTACGCGCGTCGTCTGGTGAAATGAATCGACAGCGAGGCGGGACATCCGTGAGAGATCGTCCACGGCTCTCCGGGCTCTGCGTGAGTCTCTCGCCTGATTGGAGGATGCCTCGGCCCCGCCCTGCCGCCCGGCAGTCCGGTCAGGGGCAGCAGGCATACGTCGCCTTGAGCGTGCCCGCCTCGCACGGCGCGATCGAAGCGTCGAAGTGGCTCAGCGGTAGCCCCAGCGACGTGCAGATCGCGAGCGCCTCGTCCTTCAGCGCGTTCGGGTCCTCGCACGTCGCTCCGTCACCCACCACGCCCGTCGTATCGCAGCCGGGCTCGGGCGGCGGAGGCGGCGGCCTGGGCTCCTCCGGTTGCCCCGGCCACGCCGGGCAGCAGAGGTACTTCGCCTGGAGCGCCTTCCCATCGCATACCTCGTAGTCGGCCTTGTCGACCTGGAGATCGCGCAGAACGAGCCCGAGCTCCTCGCAGATCGGGATGCTCTGCTCGATCAGCACGTTCGGGTCCTTGCACGTCACCCCGTCGCCGACGATGCCGCTCGTGCAGTCGTCCGGACAGGTCACCCCGTCGAACAGGAGGTCCGTCGAGCAGGCCTCCTCCTCGGGTGTCGCGCTCTCCTCCTCGGGCTCGGGTGTCGCGCTCTCCTCCTCGGGTGTCGCGCTCTCCTCCTCGGGCGCGCGCTCGGCCGCCTCGTCGCTCGCACGTCCCGCCGCGCCCGGAGCGCGCTCCTCGGGCCGGAGCACCGCGAAGGTCGGCGGCTCGTGAACGCCGGGCGGCCCCAGGCCCCCGGGGTCGCGGCGGGAAGACGGGTCAGGCCCGCGCCTCGGCTGCGCTGGCGGGCTGATCGGGCCGGGCGGGCTCACCGGAGCCACCCGCGGCGGGCCCATCACGTCCGCCCGCGGCGGCTGCTCGACCGGCGGGCGTCGCTCCTCGGGCGGGCGCGCGCTGCGGCGCGGCGCGGGCGCGGGGGCCACCGGCGCGGGTGGCAGGGACAGGCTGGGCCGCGCGGGACGCGTCTCCGCGGGAGCGTCGTCCGCGCGGAGCTCGCCCGCGATCGGCTCGGCGGGCGCCGCCAGCCTGCGGGCGGCCACGCCCCAGCGCTCGACGGCGCGCCGGGCGCCCTCATCGACGACGAGCGTGAGCGCCGCGGCCGCGAGGAGGCCGGCAGCGAGCGGGCGACGTAGGCCCCGGAGCGCGCCCCGCGGCGCGGGCGGCGCCGGAGCCTCCCCCGCGGCGCGCAGGCGCGCGCGGAGCCGCGCCTCCAGGTGCGGCCGCGGCGTCACGGAGGCGAGCTGCTCGTCGAGCGCCCGGAGCTGCGAGACGAGGTCGTCGCGGTCAGACGTCGCCATGACCCACCTTCCATCCGGCGCCGCCGAGGTGCTGCGCCGCGCGCTGGATGAGCTTGCAGACGTAGCTCTTCGAGTGGCCGAGGATCCGACCGATCTCCTCCTGCTCCTTGCCGTCGAGGTAGTACATCGAGAACGCGACCCGCTCCTTGATCGGCAGCGCGTTCAGGGCGTCGAACGCGCGGCGGAGGTCGTCGCGGGCGATGGCGAGCGCGTCCGGCGGCCGGGGCTCCTGCGGCTGCTCGCCGAGGAGCCAGCGGACCGGGGCGAGCGAGAGGAAGCGCTCGCGCCGGAGTCGGTTGAAGCAGCGGTTGGTCGTGGCCCGGTACAGCCACCCCTCCAGGTCGTCGAGATCGGTGAGATTGGGCAGCGCCTTGAACAGGTCGAGAAAGACGTCCTGCGTGACGTCCTCCGCCCACGCCAGGTTGCCCTTGCCGTAGCGGAGCGCCAGCCGGTGCACGAGCCGGTGGTGGCGGCGGTAGATGGCCTCGACCGCATCGGCGTCGGCCGACCGCGAAGCAGCCGGCGCCGCGTTCGCCGGCCGCCCCGAGGCGGTGGCGGGCGGGGGCGCGTCGGACCGCTGCTCGCTCGAGAGCGGACGGAGCACCTCGGCGAGGTTCGAGGAGGCGAGGTCGGGGCTGGGCAAGGACGGGTCCCTTGCTGCCATCACACACGAGCCGGCCGGCAGTTTCCTGGTTTGCCGATCGGACGCGCGCGCCCCCTCACGCGAGCTGGGGGTGCTCGGGTACGGCAGCACCCCGGATCAAGAAACCGCCAGGACGCCAAGGACACCCGGCCCAGAGCAAGACTGAATTTTTCTGCCCTTGGCACACTCGACGTCGTCGACGTCGTCGACGTCTACGGCTCGTCTCCTCGTCCGATCGCCGCCTCGGGACAACACCGCCGCCGGCTCTGCCTTCTTCTTCTCGGCGGCTCCGCCGCGCAACGCATGATCCGTGGCCGATCGCAAATCGCCACGATCGAGCTCCCCGCAAGCCGGGTCGAGCAGAGGCTCGAATTTACTCGACATCACCGGGAACATCGCACCCATCACGCCACTCGCGTCGTTCACACCAATCGCGCCAATCACATCAACCACACCAATCACACCAGGCAACCACCACACACACAACGTCAGCCAACGTGTCTCTCATCGAAGCTCGCTCTTTCGCGTTGCGCAAAGGCCGGCTCCGGGAAACACTGAGAGGCTTCATGTCGACGCTGTCCGGCGGCGCGTCGGGGCCGCCGCCGAGAGCGACGCACCTCTCGGAGAATGCCATGAACTCGAGCGCTTGCCTGTGGTCCTTCGGTTGGGTTCCGGTCGGACATCTGCTGCGGGTCGCGTGCGTGGGTGTCGCGCTCCACGCGGCCGCCTGCTCGAGCGGTGACAGCGCCGATAGCACCGGCGACAGCGGGGACACGGCGGGGAGCTCGGGCAGCGGCGGCGACGACTTCGGCGGCGTGGCCGTGGGCGCCGGCGGCGGGAGCAGCATCAGCGTCGGCAGCGGCATGACCGGCAACGAGGATCGCTGCGACGGGCTGGACAACGACGGCAACGGCATCATCGACGATGTCGACGCCGGCGCCGACGGCGTCTGCGATTGCCTCCGCATCGCCACGCTGGGCGAGCCGGGCAGGTGGGGCGAGGGCGACATCTTCGAGGCCTGGCTGGACCAGCGCAGCATCAATGGAGCCGTCGACCTGAGCGACGCCGAGCTCACCGCCGAGGAGCTCGGCAAGCACCAGGTCATCGTGGTCCAGGACGTGAGCGTCATCGGGCGCAGGTACTCGAGCGCCGAGGTCGCCGCGCTGAGCGACTGGATCTCGAAGGGCGGCGGCCTGATGACGTTGATCGGGTACGGCGACCCGGAGGAGCGCCGGAACGTCAACACGCTGCTCGAGCCGCTCGGGATAGGCTATGGCGAGGAGCAGATCCTGCCGAGGGAAGGCGGCTCCACGATCCCGATCACGGAGTGGAGCGGATCGCACCCGGTGCTCGAAGGGATCCAGGCCGTCGGCGTGGACAACGGCTACCCGGTGGTCGGCGAGGGCACCACGCTGGCGACCGGCGGCGGCCATGACGTGCTGAAGGCGCTGGAGTCCGGCGGTGGGCGGGTGCTCGTCTGGGGCGACGAGTGGATCACGTACAACAGCGAGTGGGTCGAGCACCCCGACTATCAGGTCGAGCGCTTCTGGCTGAACGCCATCAAGTGGATGACCCCGGCCAACGAGTGCCAGGTCGCCATCCCGCCGAACATCAACTGAGGGAGCGACGCGCGGCCAGGGTGAATCCGAGCGCCTCGGTGGGATCGGGCAGCGCGCGATCGAGCGCGCGCGCGCCCGCGGCCACCGCGAGCATGGCCGGCGCGACGAGCGGCAGCGTCCAGACCCGCGCCCCGACCGCCGCGGAGGCCTCGTGGCCGAGCTTGCCCATCGACTGCGCGACGCCGCCGATCTGCGCGACCCGCAGGGCCAGGTAGCTGTTCACCTTGTGGCCGAGCAGGCTCCAGAGGCTGCCGTGCGGGTGGATCTCCTCGACCTCCAGGCCGGCGCGGCCGCAGAGCGCGCGGAGGCCGTGGGGGCTGAAGCGGAAGTAATCGTGCGGCTCCTCGTGCAGCCGGAACGAGAACGGCGCGCTCAGGATGAGCAGGCCGCCCGGGCGGAGGACGCGCGCCATCTCGGCGACGAGCGCCTCCGGGCGGGGGGTGTGCTCGAGGACCTGCACGCTCAGCACGGTGTCGAAGCTCGCGTCGGGGAACGGCAGCCGCTCGCCGTCATAGAGCATGTCCGCCTTGCCGCGCGAGCGCGCGGCGGTGGCGCCGAAGGTGGCCTCGTGCTCCACGCCGAGGTACTCGAGCACGTGCGGGCGGAAGAGGTGCTCGTACGGCTTGTCCCCGCAGCCGACGTCGAGCAGCCGCCCGCGCGCCCGCGGGGCGAGGCGAGCGAGCGAGTCGACGACGTGGGTGAGCTGGAGATCCACCCAGTCCGACGCGGCCCGCGCCGCGCGCCCGAGCGGCGGGTGCCGGAGCAGGGCGTGCAAGAGCTCGTTCATGGGCGCCTCTTACCACGGCGCCTCGCGCTCACGGCGGCCGGCGGGGACCGCCGCGGCCCTCCGCGGGCTCACGCTGCCCGGGAGCCCGCGGCGCGGCGCGGATCGATCAAGCTCCGGTAGAGCGCCTCGTACCTGGACACCATCCTGGCGCTGCAGAAGCGCTCGCGCGCGCGGCGCGCGCAGGCGGCGCGATCGAAGCGCGCGAGGGTCGTCGCGAGGGCGGTGAGGCGCGCGGCGTCGCCCGGCTCGGCCAGGAAGCCCGTGACGCCCTCCTCGACGATCTCGGGGAAGGAGCCGCGGCGGAAGCCGAGCACGGGGGTGCCGCACAACATGGCCTCGATGGCGATGAGCCCGAACGGCTCCTCCCACTGGAGCGGGCAGAGGAGGGCGCGCGCCCTGCACAGGAGCGCGACCTTGCGGTCGTGATCCACCTCCCCGACGTCCGACGCCCCGATCTCCCGGAGGCGCGGGACCACCTCCCGCCGATGATACGGCTGGTCGCTCGGGTGCGCGCGGCCGGCGAGCCGGATCGGCATGCCCGCGGCCCTCGCAATGTCGAGGGCGAGGTGCGTCCCCTTCTCCTCGGCATAACGGCCGATGTGCGCGAGATAGCCCTCGTCGACGAGGCTCAGCGGATAGCGCGCCGGCGTCACGCCGTGGTGGATGACGCACGAGCGCGGGAGCGGGGTCTCCAGCGAGCGCTGCCGCTCGCTGATGGCCACATACGCGATCTCCGGGTGTCGCGCGTAGATGCGCGAGCTCTCGTGGCAGCGCTTGTGGTGCAGCGTATGCACGGCGGGCACGCGGACGAAGGGGGTGAACACCACGGCGAACGGGCTGTTCAGGTGGATCACGTCGAGCCTGTCCTCTCGCGCGATCTCCGAGAACGCCCAGGCGATGTGGTTCACCTCATCCTCCGGCAGCGGGGGCCAGCGCGCGTCCGCGTAGAGCGCCCGGCGCCGGCAGGTGACCGCGGAGTCGCCCGTCGCGAAGAGCGTCACCTCGTGTCCGCGCGCCGACAGCCCCTCGGCGAGCTCATAGCAGAACAGCTCGGTCCCCCCGTACCCGGAGGGCGGCACCCGGATGAACGGGGTGGAGATTATCCCGATCCGCATGGTTGTCGCTCCTGGGCCGCGCGACGCGAGCGGAGCCTGCCCTCGACCCCGCTGGCGGCGGAGCGCATGCCCGCGATCGACGCATCAACGAGCATGCCATCACGGCGCGCCCGCCGTGCGCCCGCCCGCCTCGCGGACGAAGCGCGCGAGGGCGGCGGCGCGCCGCGAGCGCAGCAGCGCCGCTGCCTGCGGGCGCGATCAGCCGCCGCGGAGCGGTGCGGCGCTTTCGTGATGCGCCCCGTCCGTCTAGGATGCCCGTCCGCTCCTCCCTGCGCGCGGGACCGCGCAGGAAGCGTCGAGGGCCCGAGCGCCCAGCCAATCCGCACACAGGTGGTCCATGACTTCGAGATCGAATCGATACGGTTCCGCGCTCGCTCTGAGCATTTCGCTTGTGGCCACCTCGGGCTGCGAGCTGATCACCATGCCCGATCGCAGCCTGATCGGTGAAAACACAGGCGGGAGCGGCGGACAGGGGGGCGCTGGAGGACAGGGCGGGGACGGCGGCGCCGGGGGGGGCGACGGCGGCTCCGGTGGAATCGGCGGTACTGGCGGCGGCGACGGCGGCAGCGGCGGCTCCGGCGGCGCCGGGGGGGGCGACGGCGGCTCCGGTGGAATCGGCGGTACTGGCGGCGGCGACGGCGGCAGCGGTGGCTCGGGTGGGGGCGACGGCGGCTCGGGCGGCAGCGGCGGCTCCGGTGGAGTCGGTGGTACTGGCGGCGGCGACGGCGGCAGCGGCGGCTCCGGTGGAGTCGGTGGTACTGGCGGCGGCGACGGCGGCAGCGGCGGCGACGGCGGCAGCGGCGGCTCCGGCGGCTCCGGCGGCGAACCCTGTTCCAAGGACGCGGACTGCGACCAGCCCGCGAGCGAGTGCGCGGTCGCGGCGTGCGTCGACGGAGCGTGCGCCACCCGGCCCGTGGCCGAGGGGACGCCCGCGGAGATGCAGATGGCCGGCGACTGCGCAGAGCGCCTCTGCGACGGAGAGGGCGCGGTCGTGGAGGTCGACGACAACGACGACGTGCCCAACGACCGCAGCCAGTGCACCCGCGATTCGTGCCGCGACGGCTCCCCGGTCCACGAGCCGGTCGCGGTGGGCACCTGGTGCTCCCTGGCCGACGGAGGGCTGTGCAACGCCACCGGGGTCTGCGTGCAGTGCCTGGTCCACTCGGACTGCCCGACCGAGGTCTGCATCGATAACGTCTGCCAGGTGCCCTCGTGCGACGACGGCATCCAGAACGGCGACGAGGGCGGCATCGACTGCGGCGGCTCGTCCTGCACGGCCTGCGCGCCCGCGGCCAGGGTCACGTCGGTCGACTACCCGGTCATCGCCGTCGGAGGCTCGCTCGTGCTCACCGGCACGAGGTTCACCGGAGCGACGGACGTGACCGTGGGCTACGTGCGGCAACGGTTCACGGTCGACTCCGATACGCAGATCACGATCCCCGCGCTGTCGGACGTGACGGACATCGGCCGGGGGGACATCGTGGTGACCCGGCCGGGCGCGCTGCGGACGCCGTTCCCGGTGACGGTGATCCGGCTGCAGATCAACGAGCTCGACGCGGACACGCCGACCGCGCCGGAGAACGACGACCGCGAGTTCATCGAGATCAGCACTGGCGTGGCGGACGTGAGCCTCGCCGGCTACACGCTCGTGCTCTACAACGGCAACGCCGCGGGCGGCGACGCGTCGTACCGGGCGGTGGAGCTCAACGGGAGGACGGACTTCGACGGCCTCCTGCTCGTCGGCAACCCCGCCGTGACCCCGGCGCCCACCGTGCTCCTCGACGCGACAGAGGTCGCCAACAACCTGGAGAACGGCGCGGACGCCGTCGGCCTGTACCAGGGGCTGCCCGCGGCATTCCCCTCGGGGACGCCGCTCACGGCCACGCGCCTCATCGACGCCGTTGTCTACGGCACGGGCGACGCGGCCGACCAGGACCTCCTGAGCGCGCTGATCTCCAGCAATCCGGAGGCGCCCGAGCGCGTCCAGGTCGACGAGGGCGCGACGAGCGCGCTGTCGACGACGCAGTCGATCCAGCGCTGCGCCGACGGCCGCCGCGACGGCCGCCGCTTCCGGGCGGCGACGCCCACCCCCGGCGTGCCCAACGACGTCTCCTGCCCCTGATCGCGGCGCCGGGCGCCGGGCGCCGGGCGCGGCCGGCGCCCGGCGTTCGAGCCCGCTGCGCGGCGCGCGCGCCTGCCGCTCAGCGCTCGAGGTAGATCTCGAAATCCTCGATGAGCACGGCGAGCTCGTAGCGCTCCTCGATGAGCCCCGCGAGCGCGGGGAACCCGTCCAGCGTGTCGCGCGAGTCGAGCGCGTCGCCGGTGACCGAGGGGAAGACGTCGCGGCGCTCGACAACGATCGCGGCCGGAGGGCTCGCGGCGAGATCGCGCATCAGCGCGTCGCGCGCCTCCTGCCGGGCCCACGCCGCGCGCTGCGGGACGTTGTAGAGGTAGCGCGTCGCCGGCGGGCGGTCGGCGAGGTCGTAGATCACCGGCTCGAAGCCCCACACGAACACCGGCCGCCCCGGCGCGACGCGCTCGCGCAGCCACGCGGCGACCGCGCGGTTCGCCGCGGCGTTGACGTCCGCGACCGACGCGAGGCGATCGAGGCGGCCGAGGTCCCTCGCGCCCCCGGCGAGCAGCGCGAGGCGCTCGGCGCAGCGCTCGACGTAGTCGTCGGCCACGTCCTTCGTCGCCGAGCGGGCGAAGCCCGCCGCGACGAGCACCGCGACGAGCGCCGCGAGCGCCCTGGCGCCGCGCCGCGCGCAGCGCTCCCACGCCTTCCAGAGGCCGAGCGCTGCGAGCATCGCCGTGAGCGGCCACGTCGCGCCGTAGTGGTAAGGGAAGAACTTCGCCTGCATCACCACGCCGACGAGGTGCATCGCGATCACGCCCGCGAGCAGCGCCACGCCCGCCCGCTCGCGGCGCTCCGGGTGCAGCGCGAGCAGGCAACAGAGGCCGAGCGCGAGCGGGCCGGAGTACCGGACGAGCCACTCGCTGACGCCGTGCCACGCCAGCTCGAGCACGCCCGCGCCGCGCCACCCGAGCGCGGTGTAGTGCGGCGTGAAGACGAAGAGGACCTCCCAGAGATCGCCGAGCGCCCCCGCCGCGGCGAACCACGCGACGCAGGCGAGCACAGGCAGCACGCCCCCCAGCGCGACGAGCAGCGCGGGCCGGAGCGCCGCCCACAGGAGCGCGCCCGTCGACGCTGCAGCGCGCGCCGGCTCGCCCTCGAGCGCGCGCCCGACCTCCGCGCCCACGCGCTGCTCCTCGCCGCGCGTCCCGCGACGCAGCGCGCGCCGCGTGAGCTCCGCGAGGGCGGGCGCGGCCAGCGCGGCGGCGAGCACGACGCCGCCGCCGGCGAGCGGCGGCTTGAGGAGGCCGGCGGCGCCGAAGAGGGCGCCCGACGCGACGAGCGCGGCGGCGTCTCTTGCGGGGCTCGGCGCGCCGGCGCCCCCGCGCGGCGTGGCCGCGAGCAGGGCGAAGACGGTGAGCATGCCGCCGAACGACTCGGGCTGCGCCGTGTGCCAGAAATCGAGCTGGGCGTGCACGAGCACGGCCAGCGCCGCGGCGACGATCCCGATCCGGCGGTCGCCGAACGCGCGCCCGGCGAGCGACGCCATCGCGAAGCACATGCCCGCGAGGCCGACGACCTCGAGGACGCGGATGCCCCATTGCGCCGGGCCGAAGAGCGCGCGCGCGAGCGCGTAGATCAGGAAGATGCCGGGCGGCTTGAAGTCGAACGCGTCGCGGTAGGGCATGCCGCCGTCGAGCACCGCGCGCGCGACCATCGCGTAGATGCCCTGATCGCGGCCGTAGCCGTAGGTCAGGATCTGCAGCAGCAGGAACGCGATGACGCCGACCGAGATCGCGCCGATCGCCTGCGCGCCCGCGCCCGCGCCCGCGCCGCGCGCCGGCCCGGCGGCGAGCCGCTCGCTCGCGGGCTCGCTCGAGGTGGCCCGTGGGAAAGGGACCGCGGTCGCATCCGGCGCGGCGTCACGCACTGGGGTCTTTTACCGGCTGGGGCGCGCCAGCGTCTACGTACGATTCCGGTCCTCCTGCGCCCGGCGTCCCGGTGGGGCCGGCTCGCCGTCGCCGGGGAGGCTCCCTCGGCGGGCCGGCGGCGGCTGGGCGCCGCCCGTCGAGCCTCCGGTGGGCGCGGCGGGTCGCGCGGCGGCTCGACGTGGCGCACGCCGGGACGCCTCTCCGCCGACATGCTGACAAATGATGCAAAGGATACGCACGGGACGAACATGTGTCGTTGCCCTCGAAGGGCGGGCGGCGTATACGACCGTGCCGCCGTTGCCCGGAGAAACGGGCGCTCCCGGCGGCCGCGTTGGAGGAGCGAGAAGCGATGGTCGATGTTCGCATGCCACAGCTCGGCGAGAGCGTGCTCGAGGGGACCGTCTCGAGGTGGCTCGTGCGCGAGGGCGATTTCGTCAAGCGCGAGCAGCCGCTGCTCGAGGTTGCGACCGACAAGGCAGACACGGAGATCCCCGCGCCGATCGCGGGTCGTGTCGCGCGGATCGCGGTGGCCGAGGGGACCGTTGTCGCCAAGGAAGGTCTGCTCTGCCAGATCGACGAGACGGCGCAGGGCGAGGCCCAGCCGGCGGCCCAGAGCCCGGCCGCCGCAGCGCCGGCCGAGCCGCGGCCCGCGGCGCCGGCGCCGGGCAGCAACGGCCACGAGGAGGGCGCCCGGCCGCTGTCCAGCCCGTCCACGAAGAAGCTGGCGCTCGAGGCCGGCGTCGACCTGCGCAACGTGCAGGGGACAGGCGACCGCGGGCGGATCACCCACGATGACGTGATGCGCGCGGCGCACGGCGCGCCGGCCGAGCCGGCGCCGGCCGCGGCGCCGCAGCCCGCGGGTGGGGCGAGCCAGGCGGCCGAGCTGTCGCAGCTCATCCAGGCGAGCGGCGGGTTCGTGCCGCCGGTGCCCGGGGTCGGGTTCGGCGCGTACAAGGTGCCGCCCTACACCCCGAAGCCGGGCGACAAGGTGGTGCCCTTCAGCCGGCGCCGCCGCATCACCGCGGACCACATGGTCTATTCCAAGGTGACGTCGCCGCACGTGGTGACGGTCGCCGAGGTCGACCTGCACGAGACGTCGAAGCTGCGCGAGGCGCACAAGGACGAGTTCAAGAAGGCGGGCGCGTCGCTGACGTTCCTGTCCTTCATCTGCGCCGCGGCGGTCCGCGCGCTGCGCGAGCACCCGGAGTTCAACGCGCGGGTGCTCGAGAACTCGTACGTGGTGCTGCGCGACGTCAACCTCGGCGTGGCGGTGGACACGCCCGGCGGCCTCATCGTCCCGAGCATCAAGCACGCGGACGAGCTGTCGCTGCGCGGCATCGCGAGGAGCATCGACGAGCTGGCGGGGCGCGCGCGGTCGGGCAAGATCACGGCCGACGACCTCGCGAACACGACCTTCACGGTCTCGAACCCCGGCCTCAAGGGCAACCTGTTCGGCGGCGCGATCATCTCACAGCCGAACGTCGGCATCCTCAGGATGGGTGAGATCAAGAAGCGCGTCGTGGTGGTCACGAAGGACAAGGAGGACTCGATCGCGATCCATCCGGTCATGTTCCTCGCGCTGTCCTACGACCACCGCATCATCGACGGGGTGTTGGCGAACTCGTTCCTCTGGCGCGTCACCGACATCCTCACACGCGGAGAGTTCGAAGTATGAACGCGAAGAGCGACGTGCAGGGCCTGAGAGCGCTGAGCGAGGTCGATCCGGAGATCGCCGAGCTGATCCGGCTGGAGGAGCGGCGGGAGGCGGACACGCTCCGGCTCATCGCCAGCGAGAACTACGTGTCTCGGGCGGTGCTCGAGGCGACCGGCTCGGTGCTGACCAACAAGTACTCCGAGGGGTACCCGCACAAGCGGTATTACGAGGGCCAGCAGCAGGTCGACGTCGTCGAGGAGCTCGCGCGCACGCGCGTGGCGAAGCTCTTCGGGGCCGACCATGTCAACGTGCAGCCCTACTCCGGCAGCCCGGCCAACCTGGCCGTCTACCTCGCCTTCGCGCAGGCGAACGACACGATCATGGGCCTCGGGCTCCCCGCCGGCGGGCACCTGACCCACGGCTGGTCGGTGAGCATCACCGGGAAGTACTTCAAGAGCGTCCCCTACGGCGTGCGCGAGAGCGATCACCGCATCGACATGGACCAGGTGCGCGACCTGGCGCGCGCCCACCGGCCGAAGCTCATCTGGTGCGGCACGACGGCGTACCCGCGCACCATCGACTTCGCCGCGTTCCGCGCGATCGCCGACGAGGTGGGGGCGATCCTGGCGGCGGACATCGCGCACATCGCGGGGCTCGTGGCCGGCGGGGTGCACCCGTCGCCGGTGGGCATCGCGGACGTGGTGACGTCGACGACGCACAAGACGTTCCGTGGCCCGCGCGGCGCGATGATCCTCTGCAAGAAGGAGCACGCGAGCGCGATCGACAAGGCGGTGTTCCCGGGCCTCCAGGGCGGGCCGCACAACCACACGACGGCGGCCATCGCGGTCGCGGCGAAGGAGGCCTCGGAGGACGGCTTCCGGACCTACGCGAAGCAGATCGTCGAGAACGCGAAGGCGCTCGGGCGCGCGCTGGAGTCGCGCGGCTTCCGGCTCATCACCGGCGGGACCGACAACCACCTGCTGAACATCGACATGACCCCGAAGGGGCTCGCCGGAAAGCCGTACGCGCAGGCGCTCGATCGCGCGGGCATCGTCGCCAACTACAACTCGATCCCGTTCGATCCGCGCAAGCCGTTCGACCCGTCGGGGATCCGCATCGGCACGCCGGCCGTGACGTCGCGCGGCATGGGCGTCGCCGAGATGGAGCGCCTGGCGGCGTGGATGGATGACGTGGCGCAGAACATCAACGACGAGGCGCGCATCGCGCGCATCGCCGCCGAGGTCGCGGAGCTCTGCCGCGGCTTCCCTGCGCCGGGCATCCGGCTGTAGGGCTGCGGCGGGCCGCGAGGCGCGCCGGACGAGGACGCCGAGGAGAGCTCCCTCCCGGCGTCCTCGGCGTTTCTACGCCTTCACTTCACGTAGAGCTGCGCGGCGGCCATGCCCGCGCCGGCGGTCGCCTTGACGATGTACTTCGCGTTGATGCCCACGGGCAGCGACCAGCGGAAGCAGTTGCCCCGGCCGCCGAGCGCGGCGTTCGAGCCGGTCAGGGTGTCTCGCGCCAGCTCCGACGAGCCCATCGGGATCGGGGTCAGCGCGACGAGGCTGATGTCGAGCTCGGTGATCCCCGCGCCGACACCGAGGATCGTGTAGCACTTGCCGGGCATGAGCTGGATCTGCTGCTCCAGCGTCTGTCCAGCGCTGAACTGGCCCGCGATCGGGCCCCCCTCCTTCGTCATGCCCTGCGCCTCGGTCGCGGCGAGGTTGTTGAGCGGGATGGTCGCGGCCGACGCGAAGTTCGGGTCGATCGGCGACGCGCTGCCGGTGCTCGTCCCGCTGCCGCTGCCGCTCGGGGCGGGCTGCTGGCCGCCGGTCGTCGTCTGGCCGGGGAGCGGGAACGGCCACGGGAAGCCGCCGGGCTGCGCCGAGGGCGTCGCGCTGGGCTGCTGCGGGGCAGGCTGCTGCGTCGTCGGCGCGGGCTGCTGCGGCTGCTGATAGCCCGGCTGCTGGGGCTGCTGGTAGCCGGGCGGCGGATACCCCTGCTGGGGCTGCTGGTAGCCGGGCGGCGGATACCCCTGCTGGTACCCGGGCTGCTGGTAATAGCCGCCAGGAGGCGGAGCGTAGCCGGGCGGCGGCTGGTTCGCGTAGTTCGGCGGCGGGGAAGCCTCTCGCTGTTGACAACCAGCGGCGAGGGCTGCGGTGAGGACCATGGCTGACAGGACGCCAATCGTACGGACCAAAAGAACCTCCTCCAATTTCCGGCGGAACGCCGCGTTCAATCTCACTGACGGGCGCGCGACGCAACGGGTCACTCGCGGGGAAGCTCCCCGGAGCGACGCCCACGAAGCGCGATGAACCGAGCTCCGAGGGCCGTCCGCCGGATGTCGTTTTGGACGGGTCACGCCCCCGCTTTCATCGCGCCCACCCGGCAGATTGATGCTGCTTCCGCCACGATTTCCCGGATCACGGCGGCCAGGCTCGGCTGGCCGGGGAGAAAAAGTGAGGTAGCCTACGGCATGACCGACCACGGCTCCCGTGAGAAGTTCGAACGTCCCGGAGAGTTTGCGCGGTGGTTCCTGGAACGGGAGATGCTGGCGAGCGCTGGCATGGGGCTCGCGGCCGACAGGGCGCGGCTGCACCTCGGGCGTGCGGTCGCCTTCCTGGACCAGGGGATGCTGCGCGAGTCGCTGACGGAGGCGAACTCGGCCGCGTACCTCGACCGGGCGATCCGGCCCGAGGCGCTCCTCGTCGCGCGCATGTGCGTCCTGCGCGAGCTCGTGGCCGGGGCCGGCAGCTGAGCGGCGCGCGGGCGCGACGCGCGGGCGAGGCGCCGCCCGCGCCGGCCCGCCTGCGCAAGGCGCCTCGCACGCCTGCGCAGGGCGTCTCGCACATAGCCCTCGGCCCCTGTCGGGTGTATGAGCGCCCGCGGGCACAGCTTCCCGAGCGAGGAGCCGCAGCGTGCGGCAGGGCTGTGCGCGAGGAGGCCGCAGATGACGGTGACGGGTAGGTCGTTGGGTTCAGCAGTGCTCTTGGCGCTCTCGGCGGCAGCTCTCTCGGCGGCAGCGCTGAGCTGCGGCGGCGGCAGCAAGGAGTCGGAGTTCGCGGACGACCCGCCGGACGCGGGGGCGCTGCCGCCTCCGCAGCCGACAGCGTCCGTCCCGCCCCCGGACGCCGGCCTGCCCCCGGTCGCGGTGCCCACGACGTCGCCCTGCGATGGAGTCCAGTCGCTCGCGATGACGACGATGTTCCAGGGCCGCGCCTCGGGCGAGGCGCCGAGGATGCAGCCGGAAGGGGCGCCGGTGTGCAACGTGGTGCCCGAGGGGCAGACGGCCTCGGGGCAGACCTTCATGCTCCAGCCGGGCAATTGCTACACGTTCCTGGCGCAGGCGCTGCCCACGGTCACCGAGGTCGATCTCCAGCTCGAGATCGACCTCAACGCGGGTGGGCAGCCGGGGCTCGCGGCGTTCAACCTGAAACCGGTGCTCGCGGTCGACTCGGATACGGGGCCGACAGCGGCCATCGGGGCCAAGCAGAACTGCTACCAATGGCCCTTCCCGCTGCCGGCGACGGCCAAGCTGGTAGTCAAGGCGCGCACCGGGTCGGGGCCGGTGGCGGCGCAGGCCTACAGCCGCAAGAAGTGAGGCGGCGGGAGAAGGTGGTTCCGAGCTGACCGCCCCCCGGAGAGGGTGTTCGGGGGGCCTACCGTCGAGAGGGTTCTGCCGGCCGCATCGGGCCCATGGCCCGTGCGGACCGCCGAACGCCCTCTCCGGGGGTCCAGCGTCGGTCGAGGGAGTCCACCGGTGTCGAGCGGCCTCGGGGCCGAGAAGGGCGCCGGACGGCGCCGCGGAGGGCATGGAGCGAGAACGGCCACGTCGCCGTGGCCGCCCTGCGCTCCGCGGGGAGAACCGCGAGCCTACAGGAGCGCGTCCTTGATGGCCTTGATGGGCCGGGCGCGGACGGACTTGCTCGCCGGCTTCGCAGCGAAGGTCATCGGCTGCTTGGTAAACGGGTTGATCCCCTGGCGCGCCTTCGTCGCAGGGCGCTTGACCACCCGGAACTTCGCAAAGCCGGGGAGCGTGAACACGCCCGACTTCTTCAGCTCACGATGACCGATCGAGATCAGGGACTCGAGAACGTTCTTCACCTGCTTGCGGCTCAGCTCATCACCGGCTGCTTCGGTGATGGCCTGGATCAGGCCGCTCTTGCTCAACGTCTTCTTCGGGCCGCCCCCGGCCGTCTTCTTGCTGGTCGCCATGGCACTCTCCTGGGACATGAGCTCGCGCGCGACACCTCGCCGCGCGCAGCCTCAGCGAACCTTACACACTGAACAGGACAAAAAAAGACAAAAATGCTGGGAGAAAACGCGATTTCTGAGAACGGGCATCGCGCGGACCCCTGAAAGGCCGCGCCGGAGCGGTGCGCCAGAGGGGGAACGAGGCGCTGGGAAGGGCGTCGGAGCGGCGCGTTGATGGGCCAGAGAGGCGGCGGAGAGGCGCCAAGGACACACCAAAAAGGTGTCTGGAATCGAGCGGTTCCGCGGCGCCGGCGCGCCGCCTGGGGCGGCCGCGAGGGGCGCGGCCGCGACCGGGGCATACCCGAGGAGACGCGCGGGAGGGGGGTTTAGCCGGCGCGCAGCTCGTCGAGGAGCGCCCGGGCCGCCTCGAGGGAGGCGTCCTCGGAGACGGACTTGTCGAGCATCAGGCGCGCTCTCCGGCGGTCGCCGGCGGCGAGCGCCATCGCGCCGAGGTGGTAATAGGCGAGCGCGCGCGCGGCGAGCGTGGTGCCAGCCTCGCCAGGCTCGGGGGCAATCTTCATCAGGGTGACCGCGCGGTAAGCGCGCGCGGCGATGTCCTGCTCGCCGAGCCCGAGCGCGCTCTCGCCGAGCGCCATGGCGAGCTCGCCGTTCTGAGGGTCGTTCTCGAGCGCCCTCGTGAGCGCGACGAGCGACTCGCGCGGATTCCCGTCGGCGTCCTCGATCCGCGCGAGGCGGTGGTAGACGGCGCCGAGGAGCCGCGAGCGACGACCCTTGTTGGCGGCGATGAGCTCCGCGGTGACCGCGCGCGCCTCCCTGGGATTGCCGGCGGCCGTCAGGGCGTCCACGAGCGACACGCCGACCTCGTGATCCTGCGGGCGCAGCGAGCGCGCCTCCCGGAGCGTCGAGACGGCCTGGGGCGCGTCGCCGACCTCGAGGAGCAGGCGGCCGGCGACGACGAGGAGCGCGAAGCGGCCCGCCACGTCGGGCGCGGCCGCGGCGTCCTCGAGCGTGATGGCGGCGAGCTCGCGGCTCGCGCCGATCTCGGCGTACAGCGCGCGCAGGCGATCGCGGATCGCGGCGTTGCCCGGCGCGGCGCGGAGCGCGCGCTCGAGCCCTCCGCGAGCGTCGCCCAGGTGTCCGGCGCGCGAGCAGGCGCCGGCCAGGCGGAGCGCGGTGGCGACGAGGGCCTCGCCCTCCTCGAGCGCGATGAGCCTGCGGTAGACGGCGCTCGCGGCGTCCCACCGCTCGGCGGACTCCTCGAGGCCGGCGAGCGCCTTGAGCGCGGCGCGATCCTTGGCGTCGGCGTGGAGCAGGTCGCCCAGGTGAGCGCGCGCGCGCTCGAGATCACCCGAGCGCGCGAGGATCTCGGCGAGGCGCAGCCGGAGCGCGCGCGGCGTGACGGCGGCCGCCCCCGCCGACGCGGGCTCCGCGGGCGCGGCCTCGGCGTCGCCCAGGCCCGCCGCCCGCGCCGCCGCCCGATCGAGCGCCCGCTCCAGGCCGGCGATGAGCTCGGGCGCGTACTCGGCGCCGCCGAGCGCGTAGGCGCGCTCGAGATCGGCGAGCGCGCGGTCGCCCTGCCCGAGCGCCCCGTACACCTCGGCCCGCGCGCGGTGGAGCCACGGGTCGTCCGGGCTCGCCTCGAGGGTCGCCGTGAGCGCGCGTGCGGCGCGGGCGTGCTCGCCGACCGCGCCGCACGCGTCGATGAGCGCGAGCAGGACGTCGCGGTCGCCCGGGGCGACGCGGAGCGCGCGCTCGAGGAGCTCGGCCGCGGCGGCGGCGTCGCCCGCGCGATCGCGGAGGAGCTCGGCGGCGCGGCAGAGGGACTCGACGCGCGCCTCGTCGGTGTCCGCGACCTGCGCGGTGAGCACGTGCAGGTCGGCGAGCGCGTGCCACGCCTCGCGGGCCGCGTAGCGCGACGCGAGCTCCTCGCGGAGCCGGTCGCTCGCCGGGCAGGCGGCGTAGCCGGCCTTGAGGGCGGCCTCGGCGGCGGCGTCGTCGCCGCGCGCGCCGTGGAGCCCGGAGAGCTCCAGGGCGATCTGCGCCGCCTCGCCGCCCTGCTCGACGCGCAGGAGCCTCTCGAGGGCGTCGACGAGGTCGTCGGTGTTGTCGCGCTTGCGGCCGAGGCGCACGAGCGCGCGCAGGACGTCGCGGTTCGCGCCGTCCCAGTCCGCGGCGCCGAGGTACACGTCGCGCGCGCCGCGGTCGTCGCCGCGCTGCTCGAGCAGGGCGCCGAGGCGCATCGAGATCGAGGCGATCGAGGCGAGGTCGGCGCGGTCCTTCGCGGCGTCGAGCTGGAGCGCGAAGAGCTCGCCGAGCTCGTCGGTGCGGCCGGCCTCCTCGAGCATCGTGGCGAGGAGGATGGCGGCCTCGACCTGGGTCGGATCCTCGTCGAGGATGTCGCGGAGCAGGAGCGCCGCTTGCGCCGGCGACTCGCGCGCGAGGAGGCGCGCGCGCTCGAGGCGCAGCGCGCAGCGCTCGGAGATGTCGTCGACGAGGGGGACCGTCTCCTCGAGCAGCGCGGAGAGCCGCGCGGCGTCGCCGCTCCGCCGGTACACGCCGGCGAGCGGCATCCAGATCTCGCGCTCGGCGGGCTCGCGGCCGCGGAGCTCCTCGTAGAGGCGCGCGGCGCGGCCGAGGTCGTCGAGCGGGCCGGCGGCGAGGGCCGCGGCGTGCAGGAGCAGCGCGCGCTCCTCCTCGGGCGCCGAGGCGCGCGCGGCGCGCTCGGACAGCCACGCGGCGGCCGCGAGATCGCCGGCCTCCTCACGGAGCTCGGCGAGCGCGACGATCGCCCACGCGGCGCCGGGCGGATCGGACGAGGGCGGCGCGCCCACGCCGACGATGCGCTGCAGGATCGTCTCGGCCTGTTCGCGGTCGCCGAGCGCGCGGGCGGTGCGCACCGCCTCCTCGAGGACCGCGGGGCCCTCGATCTCCGCGAGGAGCAGGAGCGCGTCCACGAGGGCGCGCGGGCGCCCGCTCTGCCGGGCGAGCCGCTCGAAGAGGCGG
Source organism: Sorangium sp. So ce406 (assembly GCF_051474675.1). Taxonomy (NCBI): domain Bacteria; kingdom Pseudomonadati; phylum Myxococcota; order Polyangiales; family Polyangiaceae; genus Sorangium; species Sorangium sp. So ce406. Next base: position 9,325,841 of record NZ_CP150340.1, read on the forward strand.
ATGGCGCGCGGGTTCCGCGGATCGGTGCGGAGCGCGTGCCGCAGGATCGCCTCGGCGCGCTCCGGCTCGGCGCGCAGGTCGAGCGCCTCTTCGAGGAGCGAGATCGCCGGATCGACCTCCGCCGGATCGGCCGCGAGCAGCGAGGCCAGGCGGTAGCGCGGATCGGCGCGATCCGCGGGGCCCGCGCCGGCCGGCGCGGCGCCCGCGCGCGCGACGTCGGCGTGGGCGATGCGCTTGCGGAGGACGTCGGCCTGCGCCGGGCGGTCGCCGAGGCGGTCGTAGAGGGCCTCGAGGGAGCGCCAGAGCTGATCGAGGTCGACGTCCACGTCGCGCCCCGCCGCGGGCGCGACGGCCGCGATCCGCGCCTCGACGCGGCGGTAGACGGCCGCGGCGCGCTCCGGGTCGCCCGGCGCGAGCTCGAGGGCGCGGCCGAAGCGGAGCAGCAGCGCGACCTCGTGCGGCTCGCCGGCGGCGCGGGCGACGAGCCGCTCGACGAGCTCGAGGTACCGGGGCACCTGGTCGAGCCGGCGCGCGAGCTCGAGCGCGGCGTCGTGGGCGACCGCCGCGCCGGGGGTGAGGTCGAGCGCGCGCAGGCGGGCCGTCAGCGCGGGCTCGGGGCGATCGAGCGGCCCTTCATAGAGCGACGCGAGCTCGCCGAGCGCCGCGGCGGCGTCCTCGGCGGGCTCGAGGGCGGGGCCGCCGAGCCGCGCCTCGAGGGCGCGGGCGAGCAGGTCGTGGCGGCCGCGGGCGCGCAGCGCGGCGAGCAGCTTCTCGTGCTCGGCCTCGCTCTCGCGCGCCGCCTCGAAGGCCGACTCGACGTACTCGGCCTCGCGATCGGGCGCGCCCTGCCGCCGCGCGATCTCGCCGAGCGCGAGGAGGACCTCGGCCCGGCTGAACGACGTCGCCGCCGGGCGGCTCGCCAGGCTGGAGCGCGCCGGCGGCAGCGAGCTCCGCCGCGCGCCGGGGAGCCAGTCGCCCTCGTCCCGGGGGCGGCGCGCGACGAGCAGCAGCGCGCGGTAGGCGCGGTGCGCGCGCTCGAGCTGGCCGTCCTCGAGCGCGAGGCCGGCGAGGCCGTCGAGCGCGCCCGTGTGCGCGGGGTCGATCCGCAGCGCGTTGTCGAACTCCGCCATCGCGCGGGCGCGGTCGCCGGCGGCGAGGGCGACGCGGGCGAGCTCGTCGTGGACGAGCGCGCGCTCCTTGGGACGGCGGGCGCCGAAGTCGGCGATGATCCCGCGCAGGGCCGCGGTCGCGTCCTCGGTCCTGCCGGCAGCGGAGAGGGCGCGGCTGCGCGCGAGGCGCAGCGAGAGGTCGTCCGGGGCGAGGAGGATCGCCTCGTCGAACAGCGGGATCGCGGCGGCGGGCGCGCCGGCGCGGGTGAGGTAGAGGTCCGCGGCCTCGCGGAGGAGCGCGAGCCGGGCCGGCGCGTCGCCTCCGTCGCCGATCGCGCGCGCGGCGTCGCCCGCGATGAGCTCGGCGAGCGCGCCCCACGCGCCCGACGCGCGGTAGAGGTACGCGAGCCGCTCGCGGAGCGGCGCGGGCTGCGCGGCGCGCGGCAGCGCCCGCTCGAGCGCGGCGCGGGCGCGGTCGGCCTCGCCGGCGGCGAGGTACGCGTCGGCGAGGCGGAGCGCGGCCTGGTGCAGCTCGTCGGCCGGCGCGCCCGCGCAGAGCCGATCGAGCGCCTCGGCGGCCGCCGCGTGCTCGCCGCGGCGCGAGAGCAGCCGCGCGAGGGCGTCGAGCGCCTCGACGGAGCCGACCTCCGCGGCGCGGCGGTAGCTCGCGATCGCGCGCTCGGGCTCGTTGAGCTCGTGCTCGGCGAGGGACGCCGCCTCCAGCCAGAGCTCGGCCGACGCCGGGCCGCCGCCGGCCGCCTCGCGCGCGGTCGCCTGCTCCTCGCGCAGCAGCATGAGCTCGCGGTGCAGGCCGCCCGCCTCGAGCAGCGAGGCGAGCCGATCGACCGAGGCGGCGTGGCCAGGGCTCTCGGCGAGGTTCTGGCGGAGCAGCGCGATCGCCTCGGCGGAGCGCGGCGTGTCCGAGAGGAGCTCCGCGGCGTCGCACCGGAGGGCGACGCGGCGCTCGACGTCGGCCGAGACCTCGATCTGCCGCTCGCGCAGGCGCACGAGCTCGTCGCGCCGCGAGGCCGCCCGGAGCAGCGCCGCGAGGCTCTCGCCGACCGGCTCGTCCGTCGGATCCTCGTCGAAGAGCCCGCCGTAGAGGGCGATCGCCTCCTCGGGCTCCGCCGCCTCGGCCGCGACGCGCAGCAGCCGGCGGCGCTCGCTTGACGCGAGCGGGAGCGCGGCGCCGCGGCGGCAGAGCGCGACGATCTGCCGCCTGTCGCCCGCGTCCGCGAGCATGCCGATGAGCGCGTCGATGGCCCACAGGGCGGCGCGCGCGGGCGGCCACGCGCCGGGGGTCGAGGCCTGCGCGTCCTCCTCGCCGAGGCGGCGCACGGCGATCTCGAGCAGCTCCGCGGCGATCTCGCGGGCCCGCGCCGCGTCGCCCGCGCCGTCGCGCGCGGCCTCGACGGCCTCGCGGTAGAGGGCGAGGTCGTGCCCCGTCGCCGCGGCGAGCCGGAGCAGGGTCGGGACGAGCGCCGGGCCGCGCCGGTGCCGCAGGAGCTCCGTGAGATCGAGCAGGATCGCGCTGTTCGTGGGGTCGTGGAGGAGCGCCTGCTCGAAGGCGCGCTCGGCCGCGTCCTGGTCGGCGCGCGCGTCGCGGTGCCAGCGGCCGACGCGGAAGGTGAGGTCGCGGAGCGTGGCGGCGGGGACGTCGCCGCGGCGCTCGAGCGCGGGGAGCGCGTCGGCGATGGTGTGCCAGCGGGCCGCGAGATCGGTGAGCCGCAGGAGCCCCTCGGGCGGCTCGCCGCCGGGCGACAGCAGGAACGCGCGCAAGGCGAGCTCGAAGGCGCCCTCGCGGTCGCCCCCGCGCTCCTCGAGCAGCGCGGCGGAGGCCTTCAGGATGGCGACCCGATCGGCGTCCGTGTCGGCCGCGGCGAGCCGCGGCTCGAGCAGCGCGACCTGGCCGCGCCAGTCGTCCGCGGCGGCGCAGATCTCGAGCAGCGCGCCCACGGCGGCGACCAGCGCGCCGCGGTGCTCGGTCGACGCCGGATCGACGCGGCGGAGCAGCTCCTCGAGGCCCGCGCGCGCCGTCGACGACCCGCGCGCGGCCCCCTCCCCGCGCTCGCCCTCGCCTCCCGCGGCGCGCTCGTCTGCTTCGCCGAGCGGGCCGCGCGCGGCGCGCTCAGCCTCGTGCGCGCGGCGGTAGCCCTGGACGGCGCGCTCCCACGCGAGCGTGCGATCGCGGTGCGCGTCGCCGAGGCGCCGGAAGAGCTCCGCGCTGCGCGCCGCGCCGACCGCGTCGGGGAGCGCGCCGGCCGCGGTCGCCTCGGCCTCGAGCAGCGCGACGAGGTCGTCCCAGCGCTCGGTGCGCGTGTAGAGCGCGGCCAGCGCGTCGCCGCTCTCCGGATCGGGAGAGAGCTCCTCGCGGACGCGGCGCCAGGTGGCGACCGCCTGGTCGATGTCGCCGAGCTCGCGCTCGAACAGGCGCGCGACGCGCGCGAGATCGCGCCGGGCGCCCTCGCCGCCGCGCACGGCCGCGCGGCGCTCCAGCACGGCGGTGAGCTCCCGGTAGCGGCCGCCCGCCTCGAGGATGGCCGCGAGCCCGTCGAGCGCCTCGAGGTCCTGCCGATCGTCGGCGAGGCGCGCCGAGTACGCGGCGATCGCCCGCGCCTCGTCGCCGAGCCGCGCCGACGCGAGCCGCGCGAGCTCGCCCAGCGCCGCGCGCCGCGCCGCTGGGTCCTCCTCGATCGCGGCGAGCGTGTCGAGCACGTCGCACCGCTCGGTGACGCGATCGCCCTCCGCGAACAGCCGGTCGAGCGCGCGCGCGGCGCCCCGCGCGGCCGCGGCGTCGCCGTGGCGCTCGGCGAGCGAGAAGAGCCGGCGGAAGAGCGCGATCGCCCCCTCCGCGTCGCGGAGCCGGTCGCGGCGGAGGAGCGCCGCGTCGCGGACGAGCGCGAGCGCCTGCTGCGGGTCTCCGGCCCGCGGCTCGGCCGCGGCGAGGACCTCGGCCAGGCGGTCGTGCCGGCCGAGGCGCTCGGCGAGGTCGGCGAGCTCGACGCGGTCGCCGGCCTCCGACGGCCGGAGCTCGACGAGCTCGGCGAGCCGCGCGAACGCGCCCGGCTCGTCGCCGAGGGCGTCGCGCCGGAGCCGCACGATCTCGCGCAGCAGCGCCGGGCGGTCGTCGACGTCGGCGCCCTCGAGCTGGATCTCGAGCACGCGCACGAGGTCCTCGGGCCGCCCTTCCTCGCGGTAGCGCCGCGCGAGCAGGACGGCCGATCGCTGCCGCGCGGCCCGCGCGCCGGCCGGCGCCTGCTCGGGCGGGATCGCCCCGAGGATCCGCTCGAGGAGCGGGAAGGCGGCGCCGGACGCGGGGCGCGCGTCGAGGAGCTGCTCGACCCCCGGGAGCGCCGACGCGGCGTCGCCGACGCCGTCGATCCAGAGCAGCGCGATCCGCTCGCGGAGCCGCTCCGCGGCCTCGCCGGAGAGCCTCGGCAGCTCGGCGGTCAGGAGATCGATGAGCGGGCGGTGCCTGCCGTGGCGCTCGTAGAGCCGCTCGAGCGCGGCGCGGGTGCGCGCGTCGTCCTGGAGCGGCAGGAGCAGCTCGAGGTAGCGCATCGTGCGCTCGCCGTCGCCGGCGAGATCGCGGGCGACGGCCGCGGCGTCCTCCAGGAGGAAGATGCGCTCGTCGGCCGCCGGGGTGCGCTCGAGCATCGCGTCGTAGAGCGCGAAGAGGTCCTCCCAGCGCTCGGCCGCGTTGTAGGCGAGCTTCAGGCGCTCGAAGCCCCAGAGCGAGCCAGGCACGAGCTCCACGAGCCGGCGGAGCAGCGCGAGGGCGGCCTCGGGCGCGTCGAACCACTCCTCGTGGTGCTCGACGCCGCGCCGGCCGATCTCCTCGATGACGTCGGGCGGGAGCGCCGCGCCCGCGCCGTCGAGCGCCGCGGCGTACGCGGCGGCGACGCGCTCGGGCTGCTTCGCCCGGCGCCCGAGGTCCTCGAGCCGCTCCCAGAGGGCGAGCTCGCCCGGCAGCTCGGCGACCGCGCGCAGCGCGACCTCGAGGCCGCGATCGACGTCCTGGTCATGGAGCTCGAGCAGGCGCTCGAACCAGCCGCGGCGGACGGCGGCGCCCTGCTCGGCCGCGAGCCTGCCCGCGTCGAGCAGCGCGCCGCGGGGGGAGCCCGGCGCGCCGTCCGCCGGGGGGCGCGCGGCGTCGGCCGGCGGGCGCGGCGCGGGCGAGCTCGCGAGGAGCGTCTCGAGCAGCGCGACGCGCGCCGCGGGGTCGTCGAGCGCGTCGCACGCCCGCTCGAGGAGCAGCGCGGCGCGCGCCTGCGTCTCGGGGCGCCGGAGCGCGCGCTCGGCGACCTCGAGCACCGCGGGATCGATCGCCCCGGCCTCGATCGCGGGCGCGAGCGCGTCGAGCGCGTCGGCCGGCCGATCCAGCCGGTCGAGCAGGAGCGTCGCGAGCTCGACGTCGAGCGCGACGCGCGCGCTGCCCTCGCTGCGGTCGCGGCGCATCGCGAGCACCTCGGCCGCGCCCTCGTCATCGCCGAGGTCGGCGAGGAGGCGCCCCCGCGCCGCGAGCGCGTCGTCGTTCTCGGGGTCCGCCTCGATCAGGCGCGCGTAGAGCGCCGCGGCCGCCGCGCGGTCGCCGATCTCCTCCTCCCACGCGGCCCACGCGGCGAGCGCCCGGAGGCGCTCGCCCTCGTGGGCGCGCTCCGCGAGGAGCGTGAAGAGCCAGCGCCGGTCCACGCGGCGCGCCAGCGTGTCCGGGCTCTGCGCGAGGAACGCGCGGAACGCCTCCAGCGCGACGGGGTCGAGCGCGCCGGGCGCGGCGTCCCCGGCCGCGGGCGGCGCGAGCAGGCGGCGGTAGACGGCCGCGGCGTCGTCCTGCCGGTCGGGATCGGCGGCGAGCACGCGCGCGAGCGCGTCGTCGATGGCGCGGGCCCGGGCCCGCGCGAGCGCGGCGTCGTCCACGGGGGCCTCGGCCGCCGCCTCGCCGGCGGCCGCGCTCCCCTCCCCTTCGGAGACGACGCGGGCGCGGACCTTCAGCGCGGCGTCGACGAAGCGCGACGCCGCGCGCGCCCGGATCGCCGCGTCCTCGAGGAGCGCGAGCGCGGCGAGCGCCTCCTCGTCGGTCGGCGCGGTGTCGAGCAGGACCTCGCCGACGGCGGCGAGCCGGTCCCACGCCCCCTGCTTGCGGTAGAGCGACACGAGCCGGCCGGCGGCGTCGCGGTGCTCCGGCGCCACGGAGAGCACGCGCTCGTAGAGCTTCTGCGCCCGCTCCGGGTCCGCGAGCGGCCCCTCGGCGAGCGCGGCGGCGCGCTGCCAGGCCTCCACGGCGCCCGCGAGATCGCCCGGCGCGACAGCGGCGCGGGCCGCCGCGTCGCCCGCGGCCTCTGCGGAGCTCGCGCCTCCCGCGGCGCCGATCCCGAACGCCGCCAGATCGCCGAGCCGCTCCAGCCACAGCGCCTCGTCCTGCGGATCGCCCGAGGCGGCGACGCGCCGCTCGAGCGCGTCGCGGAGCAGCGTCGCCTCGCCGACGGAGAGCGCGAGCGCCTCCATCGCGGAGAGCGCCGCGTCGGAGAGCGCCGCCCCGCCCGAGAGGATCGCGCGGTAGTGCTCGACCGCGCCCGCGACGTCCCCGCCCCTCGCCGCCGCGTCGGCCATGCGCAGCTCGTGCGCCGCGCGCTCCTCGGGCGCGACGCCCTGCAGCCGCTCGGCGAGCGCGCCGTAGAGCGCGGCCCACGCGCCGCCCGCGGCATACGTCTCGAGCAGCGCCTCGTACGCCGCGTCGTCGCCCGGATCGTCCTCGATCGCCGCGCGGTACGTCGCCGCCGCGCCGGAGAGGTCGCCGAGGTCGCGGCGCTGGATCGTGCCGATCGCGTGCAGCAGCTCGCGCCGCCGCGGCGGCGGGCACGGCTGCGCCAGCGCCTCGCGGTAGAGCGCGAGCCGCTCCTCGGGGCTGCCCTGCTCGCGCAGGAGCGCGTCGACCCGCGCGATGAGCTCGGGCGAAGACGGCTCGAAGGCGAGCGCCCGCCGGTAGAGGGCGAGCGCCTGCGTCACGTCGCCGCTCGCGAGCAGCGCCTCGCCCGCCCGCCGCGCGAGGTGCGACAGCGGCGCGCTGTCCACCGCGCGGTCGCCGAGCGCCCCGGCGAGCGCCGGCGCGCGCCGCGCGGACTCGCTGCCGTGCTCCGTCAGCCGCTCGACCTCGGCGACCCACCGGGAGAGCCGCTCCGGCGCCGACGCGGTCGCGAGCGTCAGCCCGCGCGCCGCCAGATCGAGCGCCCGCCTCGGGTCCCTGAGCTCGCGCTCGGCGATGCCCACCGCCTCCTCGAGCGCCGCGAGCCGGCCCCGGACGTCGGCCGCCAGGGCCGCAGGCGCGCCCTCGGCCCACGCGGCGGGCGCGATCTCCGCCCGCGTCTCGAGCACGCGCACGAGCAGCGGCGCCGCCCCCTCCGCGCGCGCGATCGGCTCCAGCACGGCGCACGCCGCGATCCGCTGGTCGTCGGTGAGATGCAGGTGGGCGCTCTGCCGCGACGACTCCGCGCCGCTGCCCCCGGCGCCGCTGCCCGGGGGCGGCCCCAGCATCTTCTCGACCGCGAGCCGGCTCGCCCGGTCGGCCGGATCGAGCGCGAGCGCCTGGCGGTACGCGGCGATCGCGCCCGCCGGGTCGTCGAGGCGCGCCATGCGGATCGCGCCGATCCGGGCGAGCACCGAGGCGCGCTCCTGGCCGGCGGCGAGCTCGGCCTCGGCCTCGAGGAGCGCCTCGAGCTCGGCCCAGCGCCGCTCCTGCTCGAGCAGCGGGATGAGCCGCGCGTGCGCCTCGCGCGACGGCCCGAACGCGGCCAGGTAACGGCGCCAGGCGGCGACGGCGCCCGGCAGGTCCGGCAGCCGCGTGCGCAGCTCGGCCGCGCGGAAGGCGAGCACCCGCGCCGCGCGGCGATCCGGCTCCGCCTCGGCGCGCCGCTCGAGCACCCACGCGAGGCCCTCGTGCCCGCCCGTGGCGTCGTACAGCCGCTCGAGCGCGGAGAGGGCGCGCGGCTCGCGCGAGGAGCCCGCCTCGGCGAGCTTGCGGTAGGCCGCGATCGCGCCCGGGATGTCGCCGAGCTCCTCCTCGTAGAGGCGCGCGAGCCGCTCCGCCGCGGCCTCGCGCGCCTCGGCCTCCGGCTCGGCCTCGACGAGCCGCTCGAGCGCGCCCGCGAGCCCGCGCGCGTCGCGCTCGCGCTCGCAGAGCTTCGCGAGTCCGCGCGCCGCGCGCCGCACGGCCACCGCGTCGGGCTCGCTGTCGAGCGCCTGCTGGAACGCCGCGCGCGCCTTCCGCCCGTCGCCGAGGCCCTCGTAGAGCTCGCCGAGCTCGGCGGCGATGCGCGCCCGGAGCGGCTTGTCCTTGGCGCCGGAGGACGCGCGCACGAGCACGCGCGCCGCGTCGACGCGGCGGTCGAGCGCCGACGCGAGCGCGACGAAGCGCTCGCGCACCGCCTCGTCGGACGGGTCGACCGCGAGGATCTGCTCCGACAGCGAGAACGCCGACGCGAGGTCGCCGACCTTCTGGAAGAGCAGCTCGACGAGCCGCTTCTGCACCTCGACGCGGCGCGGCCCCCGCAGGTTCTCGATCTGGAGGGACATCATGCGCGCCACCTCCTGCGTCCTCCCGCGCCGCGCGTGGGCCGCCTCGAGCGCCGCCGCGGCGCGCACGAGGGCGGTCTTGCGCCCGAGCAGGGCCTCGCCGGCGCGGAAGGCGCCCTCGTGGGCCGGGTTCTGCGCGAGCACCTCCTCGACGTGGGGCAGCGCCCGCTCGATCTCCTTGAGCGGCCCGCTGTACAGGTCGATGAGCCGCGTGCGGATCTCGAGCGCGTCGGCGGGCGGCGGGTCCGTGGTGAGCGCCTGCTCGAGCAGGCGCGCGACGTCCTGGGGCCGCCCGGCGCGGGCGTAGCGCGCCTCGAGCGCCCAGCGCGCCGCGGCGTCGCCCATGTCGATCTTGAGGATCTGCTGGAGCAGCTTGATCGCGCGCTCCTCTTCTTTCCCGCTGGCCTCGACGAGCTCGTAGGCGTGGCGGAGCAGCGCGAGCTGCTCGGCGCGGTCGGGGCGGTGGTTCGCGGCGAGGGCGTAGAGGTCGGCGAGCCTGGGCGGCTCGTTCGCGTCCTTGAGGATGCGCTCGAGCCGGACGAACGCCTCCTGGTGCGACGGCAGGACGGCTAGGGCCCGCTCCAGGTAGGGGCGCGCGCCGCCGGGGTCGCCGAAGGAGTCGGCGAGGAACTCGGCGGCGTGCACGAGGACCTCGGCCTGGGCGGCCTGCGGGAGCATCCCGAACCGCCGCTCGCTGGCGAAGCGCTCGTACGCGAACGCGAGCTCGGAGAACCGGTCGTGGCGCGCGGCGGACTGGTGGAGCTTCGCCCACAGCTCCGGGTGCGGGTTCCCCTTCGCCGCGGCGGCCACGAGCACGTCGAGCGCCGCCGCTTCGTTGTCGATCCCCTGCTCGAGCGCGGCTTCGAGGTTCTCGATACGGAACGAGACGCGCGCGCCCTTCGTGTCCTGCTGCATGTTGGATCCGAACCTCGGCTGGCGATGGGGCGAGAGGCCGGCGTGCCGGCGCTGCCCTCGAACCTGCGCCGCAGTGCCTGCGGAGCGTCGCCCAAGGTAACAGGAGCGTTTCCCAAATGGGCTCGGGGATCGGGCCCGGCGCGGGCGGGGCAGCCGCCGATCGTCGCGGTCGTGTGGCGCGGGGCGGCGCGGCGTGGAGGAGGAGATGCGACAGCGGCGGCCTGCGCGGCTGTCCGGGTCGCGCGCAGCCTGGCCGTGGCGCCGCCGCGCCTTCTGTGCGAGCGGCGGGCTCGCGGACGGCTGGGTTCGCCCGCAAGAGGCGCGTTTACAGCGTCGCGGCAGCCGTGTGCACCCGGTGGATTCGCCGGCGACGGAGATGGATCAACGCGGCGGCGCAGCCTTCGGGACACTGGAGTCGGCCGCCGCGAACAGCCAGCGTCTCTCCGTGGTTCAGCTCCCGAGGCCGGTCAGCGGCAATCGCCGGAGCCTGATACGCACCAGGTCCGCTGTTGCGGCCGCGCCTGCAACGAGCTCTGCCCCGCATACAGCGAGCACATCCAGGATCAGCCTGGCGCAGGCTTCTCCGTTCAGCCGTTCCACCCGCAGCCTCAACACGGAGGGCGCACTTGCGCCGGCAACCGCGAGCAACGCGTGAAAATCTGCATCAAGCGTGACGACGACCTGCCCTGATTGCCGGGCCCGTTCGAGGATCTCTTGATCGAGCGCCGCCCACATCCCGAGCTCGGCCACGTGGGTGGCGTCGACCCCGGCCGCACGCAACCGCTCTGCCGCCGAGCGCGGGAGCCCTTGATCCAGCAGCAGTCGAACCGTCGACGTCATGCGCTCCGAGGCAGCTCGATGACTTCGTCGCCAATCATGGCGGACGCGAAGGCGAGGGCTTGCCGGATGTCCTCGTCCTCCAGCTCCGGGTACTCACGCCGCAGCTCTTCGCGATCCGGGTAGGTAGCCAGCGCTTCCAGCACCCGCTTCACGGTCAGACGAAGGTCCCTGATGCACGGCTGCCCGTTCATGCGACCAGGGTGCAAGGTGATCCGGTCAAAGTTTCGCATGGTTCGAGGCTCTCCCCGCGGGAGGATACCGCAAGCTCGACCCACCGTCCTCGCCCGATCTGCCTGCGCAAGCTGGAGCGCGCCGACGAGGCGTTCGAGGAGCTGCTCAGTTTCCCCGATCTCCCGCCGGCCGACCAGGAGCTCGCGCAGCGCCGGTTCGACGCGCTCCGCCGGCTGGTCGGCGTGGTCGCGATCTGAGCGCCATCGCCTCGACCGACGCCGCCGCCGGTTCCGGGCTCGGGCGGCGCGCGGAGCGAGCAGCAGATTCGACGACAGTCTCTCACCTCCTGACAACGCAACTCCGGTGTTCTCTCCCGGGCGGCAGCGCGTCACCGGAGGGCGAGCTGTGATAGTGGTCGTCCTTCCCGGGGGGGAGAAAGACATCACCATGTCGGAGTCGAAGCTCGCCGCGCCGCAGATGGTCATCGATAGCCGCATGCTCTACTCGAGCTGGGTCCCAGCCGATCCAGACGCCGCCGCCGCGCTGCTGCCGAGCGGGATCAGGCCCGCCGCGAACAGGGCCATTTACATGAACCAGTACGTGGTCGACAAGCCGGAGCAGACGTCCGGCTTCGGCGCGTATTCGCTCACCTACCTGGGGCTGGATCTCGCGGATCACACGACGCCCGACGGCGGGAGCCCGGCGCGGTTCTTCACGCACTACTTCAACTCTTCCGACACGGTGCGACGGTACGTGGCCGAGCGCGGCGTGCCGGCGTCGCCCGGGGAGACGACGCTCGAGCTGCACGGCAGGGAGCTCGTGGCGACGACCTCGGTGGGCGGCGTTCCCATCATCCGGACGACCGCGCGCGTCGGCAACAAGATCGGCGCGGTCGCGCGCGGACACCTCACCTACGTGACGAGGGTCGGGAACCGGCTCACCGCCGGCAACTACCCCTATATCGCGGACATGGCCGACCCGTTCGAGCTCCTCTCCGTCGAGTTCCTCGCGAAGGATCATCCGGTGTACGCGCTGCGGCCCGGGAGCCCGCTGCAGGTGGTGACGACCGCCTCGTGGCACGCGCCCCGCAGCTCCTTCGTGTACCCGGGCGGCGAGCGGGACCTCCTCTGACGCCGTGACCCCCGCCCAGCCGGCGCCCGCGCGCGCCGCCGCCCTGCGCTCCGCGCATTTCTGGTGATTCATCTTCTTCTCGTCTGAGCGCGAGCGCCGTCCACGGTGCGCCCGAGGCTCTCCTGCGCGGCGAGCAGCCCTGTACCCGTCTTGCCCGCGCTGGCCGGCGCGCGCGCACGCGCGCCCGAGGGACAGGCCCGCAGGGTGGATCTCACGAGATCTCGTCAGAGCGCCCGAGCAGGAAGGCAGGAAGGTTGGAAGACCGATGCTTCCGCGCGCCCTCGCGCGCCGCGCGGGCGCCGCGCGCGCGGTCCCATCGTGCACAACGAGGCCACCGGTACGTCGGTTGCTCCGAGCCCCCCGGCGGCCGGAGACGGCCGCTCGTACAAGGGAGAGAACGAATGAACCGACTGACTCGTTTCGGGGCGCTCTCGGTCTTCCTGTCGCTCGTCCTCTGGGGCGGCAAGGATCTGGCCGCCGCTCCGATATCTGCCCCTCTGAGCAGCAAGCAGCTCAAGGACCTGACGGACGCGGACGTCGCGTCCGCGTGCCAGACGCTCGCGCCGAGCCTCGCGCTCTCCAAGGAAGATACCTGTGAGTTCGCCGGCATCCTGTGGTCCACCGTCGGGCAGGCGTGCACCGCGGTGAAGGAGAAATGCATGACCGAGGCCGATCAGCCGCAGACGCAGCCGGACGACGCCGCGCCGGCGCCGCCGCCGAGCTGTCTGCCGCCCGCCGACGCGCGCACCGGCTGCGCCGCCACCGTCGCCGAGTACGAGGCCTGCCTCCTCGCGCACGTCGCGAGGCTCCGCGCGCTCACGTGCGCTTCCCCCGTGAGCACGATCGAGGCGCCTGTCGCCGAGTGCACGCTCATCACGCAGAAGTGCCCCGATCTCGCCGGCGACGACGACGACGGCGATGGTCAGGGAGCCGCTCAGCCCTGAAGTCCATCGCGTAACGTGCCTCGCCGGCGGCCCGGGACGGACCCGTACGTTTTTGCTTCACGTCTGCCGGCTCCGCTCGGTATAAGGGCGAAAACGCCAGCCCTCCGGCTGGCGTTTTCGTTGCTGCCCGCTCGAGGCGAGCTCACCGCGCGCGCTTCCCCGCAGGCCCGTGCTGCGTGTCGCCCGGACAGCGACGTGTGATCGCCCCATCGCGTGCTCTTGGCCGACGGCCTCGAAGCGATCACGCCCTGCTGCGAACCGCGGGCCGCGGCTCGATCCGTCGCGCCCGACACCGAGGAGAGAACGATGACAGAGAGAACGACGACCGAGGAGAGAACGTCTTCGAGGCGCGCCGCCCTTGACGAGCAGCGCGCGGCGTCGCGCACCATGGCGCGCATCCACCTCATCGTGGGCCCGGTGGGCGCCGGCAAGTCCACGTTCGCGCTGCGGCTCTCTCGAGAGCACCGCGCCCCGCGGATGAACCTGGACGAGTGGATGGCGACGCTCTTCAGCCCGGACCGCCCGGCCACGGGCACCATGGACTGGTACATCGAGAGGACCGGGCGGTGCATCGATCAGATCTGGCGGTTGACCGAGCGGCTGCTCGAGGTGGGCACCGACGTCGTGCTCGAGATCGGCCTCATTCGTCGCGACGAGCGAGCGAGGCTCTACGAGCGGGTCGACGCCGGCGGGCATCATCTGACGATCTACGTGCTGGATGCGCCGCGCGACGTGCGCCGCGCGCGCGTGCAGCGACGCAATGAACAGAAGGGAGACACCTTCTCGATGGTGGTGCCGCCTCACATCTTCGAGCTGGCGAGCGACATGTGGCAGCCGCTCGATGACGTGGAGCGCGAAGGACGTGACGTGAGGATCATGTCCGCCGAGGGCTAGCTGGCGACGCGGCCAGCTCCGCGCGCGATCGATCAGTGCGGCACGAAGACGTTCTGCTGGTGGGTCAGCTCCTTGAAGACCACCTCGATGAACGCGTCGGCCGAGATGAACCCCTTGCCGAGCTCATCGTACTTCGCGAGCACCTTGGCCTCCTGGATCTGCTTCAAGGTCCGCTTCTTCTTCACCTCGGCCTCGATGATCCGCACGCACTCCTTGAGCGCGGCGGAGAGCTTCTTCATGTCCTCGATCCCCGAGACCTTGCCGTGCCCGGGGATCACCTTCACGTCGGCCGGCAGCTCCTTCACCATCCTGTCGAGCGCCGCGATGAGCCCCCTCACGCTGCCGCCGCTCACGAGATCGACGAACGGGAAGCCATACGTGACGAAGTCGTCGCCCATGTGGACGACGTTCGACTTCGTGAAATGGACGACGGTATCTCCGTCGGTGTGCCCGCTCGCGATGTGGAGGGCGCGGATCTCCTCACCGTTCAGGTGGATCGAGACCTTGTCCTGGAACGTGACAACCGGGAGGGCCTCCTTCGGCGCCGGCGGGATCGCCTCGATCGTCCTCTCGCCGACGGTCTGCTTCGGGCCGCCGCTCGCAAGGCGCTTCCGTACGTTCTCGTGCGCGACGATCGGCGCGCCGGCGCCGAAGATCGCGTTGCCGCCGGTGTGGTCGAAGTGCCAGTGCGTGTTCAGCACGAACCGCACCGGGCGATCGGTGATGCCCTTGAGCGCCTCCTTGATCCTGGGCGCGAGCGGGGCGAACTGATCGTCGACGATGACGATGCCGTCCTCGCCGACGGAGACGGCGATGTTCCCTCCGGAGCCTTCGAGCATGTAGATCGCGCCGGCGACCTTCTCGACCTTGATCTCGACCTTGGCGAGCTCGTCGTCCGCGGCCGGCGGCGGGGTGGCGGACGCGCTCGCCGCAGGAGGAGCGCTCGTGGCGGGCGCCGCGCTCGTGGCGGGCGCCGCGCTCGCCGGGTCGGGCTGCGCCGGCGCTGGCGCGAGCGGAGGCGCCGGCGGGGGGGAAGCGGCGCAGCCCGTGAAGAATCCGAGGAGCCCGAGGAATGTGATGGTCGTCGTACGCATGCTTGTTCTATCTGGACGAATTCTTCCAACACCGGCGTGACGTCAAGGGGCGCCGATATAGTAATGCATACTACATTTTCGAGTGGGGGAACGATGCACGGACACCCGTAGTTGCGGCGGCGCGGCGTCGGAGCGAGGCCGAGGTGTCGGAGTCGCCCGACCTGGCGCGGCACGTGGACATGGTAACCTCGTCGGCCCGCCGGGATCGGTCTCCACAGATGAGGAACGAACGCGAGTCCTTCACCGGCATGGCGGCCTTCATCGCCTCCGTCGAGGAGGGCTCGTTCTCCGCGGCGGCGGAGAAGCTCGGGCTCACCCCATCCGGGGTGAGCAAGCTCGTCTCTCGGCTGGAGGAGCGCCTCGGGGTGCGGCTCCTCCAGCGCACCACGCGCCGGATGCAGCTCACGCAGGTCGGGAGAGCGTATTACGAGCGCGCCCGGCGCATCCTCGACGAGCTCGACGCGCTCGAGCGCGAGGTCGAGAGCCACGACGACGCGCCGCGCGGGGCGCTGCGCGTGACCGCGCCCGCCGTGCTCGGCCATGTCCGCGTGCTCCCCCTCCTCCTGTCGTTCCAGGACACGTTCCCGGAGGTGAAGATCGAGCTCCTGCTCAACGACAGGGTGGTTGACCTCGTCGAGGAGAGCATCGATGTCGCCGTCCGCATGACGGCGAGCCCGCCGCTCTCCTCCGTGGCGCGCAGGCTCGGCGACGACGCGCGCGTGCTCTGCGCGAGCCCCGCCTACCTGTCGCGCCGCGGGCGCCCGGGCCACCCCCGCGACCTCGCGGACCACGACTGCATCGTCTTCGTCGCCGGAGGCGCGGTGGACGACACGTGGCGGCTCAAGCCCGACCCCCGCTCGGCCGACGCGGAGGGCGTGCGCGTGCGCGGCCGGTTCCAGGCGAACAACACGCTCTCGTTGCGCGAGGCGGCGCTCGGCGGGCTCGGGATCGTCAATCTGCCGGCCTACCTCGTCGGCGAGGATCTCCGGTCCGGCCGGCTCGTCGCCCTGCTGGAGGGTTGCGTCCCGATCGAGCGCGCGATCTACGCGGTGTACCCGCAGGCGCCGTTCATCCCTGCCAAGGTGCGCGAGCTCGTCAGGCACCTCGTCGAAGGATTCGCGGCGGGCGCGCGCGACGCCGCCGCCGCCGCCGCTCGCCCGGCGTCCCGACAGGAGCCGCGGTGATGTCGCCCGCGTGACGGTGCGCCCGGGCGTCGCCTCGCTACGGCGGGAACTCCTCGAACTGGGGCAAAGCATCCGTGATCGGATGCCAGGGCGCCTTCGAGCCGGCGAAGATGTGATGATCGGGCCGCCTCGTCGGCGCGCCGTCGAGCACGCCGAGCTGCACGTGGGCGAACTTCTGCTCGCGTACCGCGTCGTACAGGGGCGCGTAGCATTGCTTGCAGAGGCAGCGGTATCCGTCCTCGGACTCGCCGACCTTCAACAGCTGCTCGCGACCCGCCGTGATGCGGACCCGGTCGATCTCGATCCCGCCAATGGCGGCGCAGGCGGCGCCGGTGCGCCGACGGCACCTCGAGCAATGGCAATAGAAGGCGTAGCCGAACGCGTCGTCGACCTCGAGGCGCACGGCGCCGCAATAACAACCTCCGGTCAGCATGGCTCCTCCACCTCCCTCAAGACCCGCGCTTCGATCGGCGGCGCCGGCCGAGGGCGTAGGCCACCCCGGCCTCCAGCGTGCCGCGCGTGACCACCCCGCTCAGATCGGTCCCGATCTCCACGAGGGCGCGCGCGACCTCGGGCGAGATGCCCGTGAGGATGACCTCCGTGCCCAGCAGGCGGGCGGCGCCGGCGGTCCTGAGCAGGGAGCTCGCGACCTGCTCGTCCATGCTCCGCACCCCCGTCGTATCCAGGATGGCCACCGCGGCCTGGTGCGCAGCGATGCCCTGGAGGAGCGTCTCGAGGATCTGCTCGGATCGAGCGCTGTCGATGGTGCCCACGAGCGGCATCACGACCAGCTGCCTGGCGAGCGGGATGAGCGGCGTCGAGAGCTCGCGTATCGCCCGTTGCTGCGCGGCGATGAGATCTTCCTGCAGGCTTTGCTGCTCCTGCTCGGCGCGCCGCCGCTCGGTGAGATCGCGGAAGATAGCGCCCTCCGCGTCGATCTGCCCGCCCTCGTCGCGGATGGGGAACGTCGAGATCTCCCCCGGGAAGGTGCTCCCGTCGCGGCGGCAGCAGGTGACGCTGGCCTGGACCGCGCCGGGCGACGCGCCCTCCTGGCGGCGGGCCTCGAGGAGCGCCCAGCTCTCGTCGTCGACAAGGTCCGGCAGGGTCGCCTCGACGATCTCCTGACCGTACCCGGACATGCGGCGGAACGCCGGATTCGCGTACGTCACCCGGCCGCGCTCGGTGACCACGATGCCGTCCGGCGCGTTCTCGGCCAGGGCCAGGAGGGTGCGCAACCTGCTGTTCAGCGACTGCACCTCTTCCTGCGCGCGGAGCTGCCTGGTCACGTCCATACCGTGAAAGACGATCCCGAAGATCTCGCCGCTGTCCCGGCGCAGCGCGCTGTAATGGAAGGTGAGGAAGCGCCGCTCCGTGGAGCCCGGGAGCGAGAAAGGCACGTTGGCGGCGATCAAGGGCTCACCCGTCTGGAAGACGGGCTCGAGCATCGAGGCGATGCGCGGCCCGAGGGGCGGCGGGATCACGTCGACGAGGCGCTTGCCGAGGGGCTCGTACGACGGCTCGAGGGCGCGCCACGCGTCGTTCACGAGCGTGAACACGTGCTCCGGACCGACCATCACCCCGACCGCAGCCGGCATTCCCAGGATGGCCGTGCGCAGCTCGTCCCGCTCGCGGCGCGCCTCGTCCCGCTCGCGGCGCGCCTCGTCCCGCGCGCGCGTCAGCGCCGCGTTCTCCTCGCGCATGCGGGTGAGCTCTGCCCTGAGATCCTCGACCGACGTCATGCGCCACCTCTATCACAACCCCCGAGGGCGCGAGCGCATGAGCCGGGTACGCGGCGCCCGCCGGCGCAGCAGGGGTGACCTCTCCGTGCTGCCGCGCGCTCAGCCCTTCCAGGGGAGGCGCCGCCCGGACGCGGAGGCCTCGGCGATCGTGTCGACCAGGCGATGGAGCTTCAGCGCGTCGCGGAACGTCGGCGCGACCGAGGTGCCCTCCGCGATGTCCCTCGCGAAGGCCGCATACACGTGCGCTATCTGGTGCGCGTCGTCGGACAGGCCCGCTCTCGGGACCCAGGACAGGCGCTCGGGCGTCGGGATCGGCTCGAGAGGCTGCCCGTCGCCGCGGGCGCCCGAGATGCCGAGATCGTGGGACAGGACGAGATCGCCCTCGGTGCCCGTGAAGGTGCAGGCCATGACAGGGCCATTGCGCTTTCCGGTCTCGAAGTGGGCCGACACGACCGCGCCGCCCACGAGCGTCCCGCTGAGGAGCGTCTGATCCGGCGCCGTGACCGGGAGGACCTCGCCCGTCTCGATCACCGTCGTGTGGTCGAGCTGGCGGGCGACGACGCTGGACAGGCTCTCGATCTCGCCGACCGCGGAGAGCACCGTGTCGAGGAAGTGCGCGGCGAAGATCGTGAGCACGTTGGCGCCGCTCTTCACGTCGGCCGCGTACGCGTCCGCGCGCGAGCGCCGCGCGCCGGCCATTGGCGACGCGACGTGCATCGTCACCGAGCGCAGCTTGCCCAGGTATCCTCCGGCGACGAGCTCGCGCAGGTGGCGCACGCTCGGCGCGAGGCGCCGCTGGAGCCCGATCACGGTGCGAACGCCGGCCGCCTCGGCGGCGCCGGCGAGCTCGGTGGCCTCGGCGAGCGAGACCCCGAGCGGCCACTCGCAAAACACGTCCTTCCTCGCGGCGACGGCGGCGCGGACGTGCCGCGCGTGCTCCGGCGCGCGGACGGAGACGACGACGAGATCCACGTCGGGGTGCTCGATCAGCGGCTCGGCGCGGTCGAACGCGTGGCGCGCCCCGAAGCGGCGCGCGGACTCGTCCGCGCTCGCCTGCCGCGTGGTGCTCACCGCGGTGAGCTCGTACGCGTCGAGCGACGCGAGCGCGGGCAGGTGCGTCGCCGCCGCCCAGCCCCGGTCCGGGCTCGCCCCGATGACGCCGACGCGAATCTTCTTCGGTTCTGTCGTTCCTCTCATGACTCTCCTCGATGAGCCCTCCGCGCTAACCGGAGGGTTGCTCCGGTTAACATACGGAGGGATCCTCCGTTTTGCAATGCCCCCCGCGCGCTCGACCCGGAAGCCCCCGCCGGTCCCCTCGAACGAGGCGCCGCGCCCGCTGCGCGCGGACGCGCGGCGCAACCGCGAGCGGCTCCTCGCCGTCGCGGACGAGGTGTTCTCGGAGCGCGGCGCCGACGCGTCGATGGAGGACATCGCCCGGCGCGCCAAGGTCGGGATCGGGACGCTCTATCGACATTTTCCTACCCGCGAGGCGCTGCTCGTCGCGACGGTGGAGGAGCAGCTCCACGCGCTGGCGCGGAAGACGCGATCGCTCACGGCGTCGGCGTCCTCGTCGCCGGGGGATGCGGTCGCGGAGTTCCTCGCGGCGTTCGTCGAGCACGCGAGCACCTACCGCGGTCTGGCGGCCTCGCTCGGCGTGGTGTTCCAGAGCGGAACGCCGGGGTGCGCCGCGGCGTCGGAGGCGGCCACCCGCCTGCTCTCGCTCGCCCAGGCGGCAGGCGAGATACGGAGTGACATCGACCTCGACGACATCGTGTCTCTGGTGACGGGCATAGCGCTCGCCGCGCAGCAGATGCCGGCGGAGCCCGGGCGCGCGCAGCGCCTCATCACGACGTTCATCGAGGGGCTCCGGACGCCCGCGCCGCCGAAGGAAGCGCCGCCCGCGCCGCCGGAGGAGGCGCCCGGCCCGTCGAGGCCCGCGGGGGCGGGGCGGATGGCCGGGGGGCCGGGGAGATCAGGAGCGTCGCGGACGTCGAGATCCTCGTAGCGATCGCTCTCCCCTCGTGCCGCCGCGGTGGCGTGGCCGGGGTGTCAGCGGGTGCGGTGAGCGCGCGCCCGCCGGAGATCGGGTATGCGCAGCGGGGTCACGGCGCGTCGAAGCGATAGGCGGTCGCCTGCGCGGAGGCGCGCCGGGCGAAGTCGTCGCAGAAGGCCGTCAGGGCGCGGTAGCCGCTCGTGGGCAGCACGCTGCGGAACTCGAGGTGCGTGACGAGGCAGAACGCGCAGACCTCCAGGTAGCTGAGGTCGCGATCCTGGGGCAGGGCTTCGCGCGCTGCATCGATGTTGTCGTCGAGCCAGGTGAGCATGTTGAGCAGGCTCTTCTGCGGCTTGGCGAGCTGCGCGTCGTCCCTGGGCGTCCCGGCGAGCTGGCTCATGATCAGCGCGACCTCGGTGGCCATGGCTTGCACGGCGAGCTCCTGCGCGTTCGCGGTCAGCGCGTCGGTGAGGTGCTCGGGCCAGACCACGCGGCGCTGCGCCGGCGCCCGGCGCGCGAGCTCGCGGCAGATGGTGAGCGCGCCGAACCACGTGGTCGCCCCCGTTCGCAGGATGGGCAGGCGCAACGCGGGGTTCCCGGCGTAGTCCGCGGCGTTCACGGAGCGCAGGTCGGGTACGACCTGGAAGTCGTACGCGACGCCGAGCTCCGCGGCGAAGATGCGGGTAACGCGGGTGAAATGGGAGCTCGAGCGACCGATGAGGGTGGGGGTGGTGGTGCGGTCGGGTGTGGGGTCGGTCACCCGATCTGACTACCACACGCGTCCGCCGGCGGGCCAGGGAGGCGGCAGGCGGCCTGGGGCACCTCGGGGCACCTCAACCTGGGTCGGCTGGGGGGGCGGCCTGGGGCACCTCAACCCGGGTCGGCTGGGGGGCACCTCAACCTCGGTCGGCTGGGGGGCACCTGGCCGCCTCCGTCCCCGCGGGCGCTCAGGAAGAGCCGCCGGTGTCCTCGGGCTTCTTCATGCCCCAGGCCAGATCCTCGCGTAGCCAGCCTTTGGCGCCTTCCACGTTGACGACGCGGAGCCAGCGCCCCTTCCGGTCGAGGACCTTGAACACCTCCCCGCGCTCGGTCCGGAAGGCCACCTCCGCGGAGGTCGTCGGCCCCTCGCGGACATTGCCCCGTGGAACCTTGATCACGATCGTCTTGACCCTGGCCAGGAGGCGATCGGCCACCCACGCCAGATCACCCTCGAAATCCTTGATCTTGCACCACCCGCCCGCGCGCTCCACGACCTTGACCGGGTAGTACCGGGTCGCGGTGAACTCGACGGGCTCGCTCGTGGACGGGCCCGCGCGGAAGTTCGCCACCGGGACCTTGACGCTGAGCAGCTCGGCCCGAGCCACGCTCGAGAGCGCTACCACGGCGGAGATGACTGGCACCATCGTCCGCATGTTCACGGCTGCCTCCTCATGTTCATGTCGCTCGCTCGCCCGTCCTGGCCTGTTCGATGCTGTCCATTTCCAGAGGACCCCGCGCTCGAAACCCAGGCCGCCGCCACGAACGCACGAGTCCATCTCCCATCCCGCATGACAACGGCCTCAGGCCTGCACGCCGGTCTCCTCGAGCCGCGCCCCGTTCGCGCCGTTCGCCGCCCGGACGTCGGCCCTGGACGGCGCCCTCTCATGGGCCCCGGGGATCGTCCGGTGAGGGAGCGGCATCTCGATCCCGTGCGCGTCGAACGCCCTCTTGAGGCGCCGGCGGTACTCCCGGCCTATCTGCCACGGTTCGGTGGGCTGCGTCTTGATGCGCGCGCGGACGACCACCGCGCGGCCGTCGAACGACTCCACGCCGAGGATCTCCAGCGGCTCGAGGATGCTCGCCTTGTAGCGCCTGTCCTCCTGGAGCTCGCGCCCGGCCTCGCGCATCACCCGCATCACCTCGTCGACGTCTTCCTCGTAGGCGACCTCGACGTCGAACACCGTGGCAGACCATTCCCTGGTCCTGTTCGAGAGCGCGTTGATCTTCCCGTTCTGGAAGACGTGGACCACGCCGGATTCGTCGCGCAGCGTCACCGTCCGGAGGCCGACGTGCTCCACGAGGCCGCCGGTGCCGTTGACGCTCACCATGTCGCCGACCCGGATGTGGTTCTCGAGGAGCAGAAAGAACCCGGAGATGACGTCGCGCACGAGCTCCTGCGCCCCGAAGCCGATGGCCAGAACGGCGATGCCCGCGCCCACGAGGAGCGGCGCGACGTCGACCCCGAGCTGAACGACGATGAGCATCACCACCATGACCCAGACGACCACCTTCCCGGTCGTCCGGAAGACGCCCAGCAGCGTGTCGGAGCGCTTCTCCATCTCGCGCGCCGTCCTCACATCCCCGCTGCGACCCCGCCTCCTCAGCGACACGTCCACGCGCCTGCACAGGAGGTGGAGCACCTTGAGCAGCGCGAGCGCGAGGAGCAGGATCAGCAGCATGGCCGGCAAGGCGTGGATTGCCCACGCGACGGTGCGCCGGAGAACCTCCCGCCAGAACGTGACGTCGAGCCATGAGTGGATCTGCGGCATGGGCGCGGGCACCTCCTCCGCGCGGCGCCGGCAACCCATGTGCCAGCGGGCTCGGGGCTGCGAGGCCGGGCCGTGGGCGCGCGCGGCAGCGCGGCGGGCGGGCCACGCGCGCCCGCGCGGCGGGCGGGCCACGCGCGCGTGTGCGACACGATGTCGCAGAGGAGCCGGATTGTCCCGCGAGGTGGTACGTTCCTCGGGTGAGCCACGACGATCTCGGACCCGCGCCGATCCGGTTCCTGCGGCCGCCAAGCTCCGGCGACACCATGCGGCCGATGCGGAGCCCGGCGGTCCACACCTACGTCGCCCTCGCCCTGCACGTCGGGGGTCGCGTGCGGGTGGAGCATCGCGGCGAGTTCGAGCTGCGCGCCGGACACCTCCACATCATTCCTGCCGGGGACCCGCACCGCGTGCTGTCCGCGAGCCGCCCCGAGGTATGGGGGCTGGGCTTCTGCCGGACGTGCCTCGATCCGGCGCGCTACGGCGGCCTGTTCGCGCCGCTCGATCGCGTCCGCGGCGGGGCCTCTCCTGTGATCGAGCTGCCGGCGGCGCGGCAGGCGTACGTGCTCGACCTGCTCCGGGAGCTCGAGCGAGAGCAGCAGGCCGCGGCCACGATGCCCGTCGTCGCCGAGAGCCTGCTCGCGCTGGTCCTCGCGGAGGTCGTGCGCGCGAGCGGCGGTATGCAGGCCACGCCGGCGCAGCGGCCGTCGCTCGTGGCCGAGGCCCTGGCCGTGATCGAGGCCCGGTGTCTCGGGCCGCTCTCGCTGAAGGAGGTCGCGGCGGCGGTGCGCCGGTCGCCTGCCCACGTGACCACCGCGGTCAAGCAGGCCACCGGGCGCACGGTCGGCGCGTGGATCATCGAGGGGCGCCTGGCCGAGGCGCGACGCCGGCTCGTCGCGACCGACGAGTATGTCGACGTGATCGCCGAGCGCGTCGGCTACGCCGATCCGAGCCACTTCGTGCGGCTGTTCCGGCGCCACCACGGCGTCACCCCCGCCGCCTGGCGTGCCCAGCACCGCCGCGCCGCCTGACCAGCGAGACGACGCCGCCCTCGAAGCGGATCGGCGCGGCGAGCAGCGCGCGGAAGACCTTGTACCCCGCCGCACCCGGGCGGAACGCGTGCAGGAACACGTGGTGGCGCCCGTCGGCGCCAATGGCCACGGACGGGTGTCCGGGCCCCCACCATTCCTCGCTGGAGCTCAGGAAGACCTCCGACGACTTGCGGTACGGGCCCGTGGGAGCGTCCGCCGCGGCCGCGCCGATGCCGTAGTGCGCGGTCGAGAAATCGTTGCCGGCGTACAGCAGGTGATAGCGCCCGCGCTCCTGGGTGATCCAGACGCCCTCGATGAGGTGCGCTTCCCAGGGCTGGTCGTTCTCGAGGATGACGGCGGGCTCCCCCTCCAGCCTGCGGCCGTCCGCCGACAGCCGCTGGGCGTGGATGCGGGTCCTGAGCGCCCGCGATATCACGGCGAGCTCCTCCGCCTCCGCGCCGCACGCCCGCGCCCGCAGCGTCTCCAGCCGCCGCGCGAACCGCGTGAAATCAGCGGTCGCCGCCTCGATCAGCGGCTGCAGGACGAAGAATTGCTCCATGGGCTCGAGGGTCTCCACCCACGGCCACA
This sequence comes from Sorangium sp. So ce406, assembly GCF_051474675.1. NCBI lineage: Bacteria > Pseudomonadati > Myxococcota > Polyangiales > Polyangiaceae > Sorangium > Sorangium sp. So ce406. Next base: position 9,349,568 of record NZ_CP150340.1, read on the forward strand.
GCGTCAGCGCCAGGACCGCGGTGCGCTGGTCTTCGCGGTCCACGAACAGCGCGCGCACCCGGGCGGGCTCACGGTGAAGCAAGGCGGCCAATCGGCGGGGCCACACGCCGTTGTCGTCCTTTTTCCAGACCAGCCAGGGCGCGCCGTGGGCGTCCACGAGGATGTGGGCGTCGATCACGTCCCCGGAGACGATGGGCGCGTCGTCCGCCTCGAAGGGGCCATCCGGGCTCGCGCCCCGGGCGAGGCCGATCGCGAGCGAGCGGTCCTGCGTGCGGGCCGTGAAGCAGAGCCAGTATTCGTTCCCGACCCGGTGCATCTCCGGCGCCCAGAAATCCGCCCGGTTCAAGCCGGTCAGCGTCCAGGCCGGCGCGCGCCCCTCCGGGAAGACGAAGCCGGTCAGTCGCCAGGTCGTCAGGTCGTTCGAGGCCAGGATGGGGAAGGCGTTCGGCGCGTCGTTCGAGGTCACGAGCAAGCGCCACGCGCGCTCGCCCACCCGCACCACGCATGGGTCGCCATAGCCGTAGAGGATCTCCGGCGCGATGGGCTCGGTCAGCAGGGGCCGCAGCGGCGCCCCGCCATTCCGCGGCGGCGGCGGGGTGCGGGCGAGCGGCGCGCGGGTCCCGAGATCGCGCGAAAGCGCCTCGAAGAGGTCGAGGTAGTCCGGCTGCTCCGCCCGGGCGAGCGCGTAGCGCCGCGCGTCCTGCCCGGGCTCGGTCACCTGGAAGCTGCGCGGCAGCCGGAGATCGATCGCGATGTCGAAGGCGAACGGCGCGCCGGGCGGCGTCTTCAGGCGCAAGGCGGTGGCTTCGGCGTTCATATGACCGGATCCTCCGCGACCTTAGCGCGAGCCCAGGGACGCGCCCCCGCGGTCGCCGAGGAGATCGGTCCGTCGCCGCGTCAGCAACGTCGGTACACCCGGCGATCCCGCTCCTACCCGAGCCCCGCTCGCTGGGCGGCGAGATCTCTGGTCCGGCGCCGGCTGACATCGTACCTTGCGCTGTACTGCGCAGCGGAGGCCGTCACCTCTCCACGCGTTGCCCAGCGGCGACCGAGGCCGTGTCGGACAGCCGATGTCGAGGCGCCGGTCAGCACCTCTTCGAAGGAGCAAGACCCGTGGCAACGCCGAACTCACAGGTAGGGATCTTCTGGTACACCGGCCTGGTCACCGCCTCGCTGTCGCTGGGCTGCGCGCCGGACCTGAGGCTCGGGGAGCTGGATGGTGCCGGGGGCGGGTGCATGATGCCGCGTGATTGCGAGAGCCGTCTCTGCGGTCCGAATGGCACATGCCTTCCGGCCTTCTGCGGCGACGACGCGACCAGCGGCGATGAAACGGACGAGGACTGCGGCGGGTCGTGCATGCCCTGCCCCATCGGAAAGACGTGCGCAGCGGACGCCGACTGCGCGACGGAGGTCTGCCTCGGCATCTGCGCGGTGTGCAAGCCCGGCTCAACCGCGTCTTGTTACAGCGGCCCTGCGGGCACAGAGGGCGTCGGCATCTGCGCCCCCGGCACGCACACATGCGCCCCCACGGGGAGCTCTTATGGTCCCTGCATCGGCGAGATCGCGCCGCGCCCGGAGACGTGCGACACGCCCGAGGATGACGATTGCGACGGACGCCTCAACGAGGAGGGGGAGGGCTGCGTCTGCCTTCCCGGCGCCATGGAGGAATGCCCCTACGCGGGCCCCCCGGGCTCGCGAGGTGTCGGCATCTGCACAGCCGCCACGAGGACCTGCAACGATCAGGGAACGAGCTACGGGTCCTGCTCAGACGAAGTCCTCCCCATGCTCGAGAACTGCGAGACGCCGGCCGACGAGAATTGCGACGGCGAGACGCCGGCGTATCCGGGATGTCATGTCTGGACCAGAAGGGACAGCGGAGACGCTCCCTCGGCATACAACATCGCCGTTGATCCGTCGGGCAACACGATCGTCGTCGGCGATTTCCTTGGGACCTTCCTGGAGTATGTCAGCGAGAACAACCACGACATGTTCGCAGTCAAGCTGGATCCGCTGGGCGATCTCCTCTGGAGCGTCGCCTATGGCGACAATCATGAGCATCGTCAGACAACCGCGAACGACGTCGCGGTAGATTCGCAGGGCAACGTATACGTGACAGGAAGCTTCAAGGGCCGCGTGGACTTCGGCGGCGGCACGGTCGACAGCCACTGGAGCAGCGGCGAATTCTCGCAAGACGGGTTCGTCGTGAAGCTCGATCCCTCTGGAAAGCACCTGTGGAGCCTCGCGTTCGACTGGGGATCCAGTGGAGGCAGCGGCATCGCCGTGGACGATCTAGACAACGTCGTTGTAGCAGGCTCCTGGGGTGGCGACGCGTTCGTGCGCAAGTTCAACTCAGGCGGGAGCCCGTTGTGGAGCAAGAGGCTCAACGACGAGCAAAATCAATACAATCAGGACGCCGTGGACGTTGCGGTCGACACGCTTGGAAGAGCTGTTGTCGCGGGGAACTTTCGTGGCCAGGTCAACTTTGGCGGCCAGGATCTCTATAGCCCCTCCGACACGGGGTTTGTGTTGGCCCTGGACAGCGAGGGCGGCCATGTGTGGAGCAGGATGTTCGGCCCTGGGGATACAGACAACCACGCGGTGCTCTATGCTGTTGCCCTCGACCGCGTCGGAGACGTGTTCGTCACCGGCGACTTCAAGGGAAGCATCAGCTTTGGCGGACCGCCGAGAACGAGCTTGAGCGACCAGGATCTGTTCCTGGTGAAGCTCGACTCCAGGGGCGAGCACCTGTGGAGCAAGGCGTATGGGACCGCGGAGGGGACCGAGCGCGGGTGGCGCCTTGCCTCGAATGGGGAGGACGTGTTCGTGCTCGGTCAGATCAGCGGCACGTGCGTCGTCGGAGATGAAGGTGATGTCGTGACGGGGAGCCTGTTCGCGGCACGCTACGATGCGTCCGGCGAGCACCTCTGGAGCCATGGTTACGACTCCAGCGGCACGCTCTCTCCGAAAGGCATCGCGGTCGACCCGAACGGCGGCCTCCTGATGGCGGGCGAGCTCAGAGGCATGGCCGATCTGGGCGGCGGTCCGGTGTCGAGCGAAGCCATGCAGAGCGTGTTCGTGACGAGGCTCGCGCAGTAGCCCGACAGATCCGGGGGTCACCGCAACCTGGGCCGGGTCGCCCAGGGTCGGGTAGCCGCGCCCCACCTGGGTCGGGTCGCCGCGCCGCGATATCGTACCGCGGTCGCTGTCCTGCCATGCATAGCGCCGCGCGTCCTGCCCGGGCTCGGTCACCTGGAAGCTGCGCGGTCCTCGGCGGTTGACGGTGACTCCGAAGGTGAACGGTGCGCCAGGCGGCGTCTGCAGGGCGATGGCGTCGGCGTTCATGCGACGGGCTCCTCGGGGACTGCCATGCTCGGCAACAGGGACCTGGGGCCGGCCGCGCCGCGGTCCGCCGAAGGCTCGCCGGGTACGCCACGGGGCTGGGCGCTGTTATCCCGAGCCGGGAATGCTGCGATGTTGTACCACGGTCGCTGACCTGACATGCTGTACATGTTGATGACGCTGGAGCTCACCGGCGAAGCTGGACGCCAGCGAACCAGGCGGCGACGACCAGGAACGAGGAGCATGCCGAGCAGAACGAAAGAACGACCGGAGTCTTCACTTCCGAAGGGCATCGGGAAGCCGGCGCTGCGGGCGCTCGCTTCGGCCGGCGTCTATCGCCTGGACCAGGTCGCTCGGTTCACGGAAGCCCAGCTCATGGCGCTTCATGGCGTGGGCCCCAAGGCGATCGGGGTCATCAAGGCTGCCCTCGAAGCAGAGGGAAAGGCTCTTGCCAAAGACGCGTAGCCCTCGCCGTCCGGGCGCCGCATCCCGCGTGCGCCTGCTCCGCGGGGCGCCGACAATTCGATAGCGCTCCCATGGGGCGCAGCGTCGAGGGGCGCTCAGTCCTCGCCCCGGACGCGATGGAGGATGTACATCGCCGTCAGCTTTCCGAGCTGGCGCGCAGCGTCCCGCGCGCGCCCTCCGCTCGATGGGTTGTACAACGACGCTGGCGACTTCGTCTCGAACAGGACCTCATCGAGCACCATCCCGGCCGGGTCGGTGATCTGCACGGTCGCCTTGAGGACCGTGTCCATGTTGAAGACCCCCGTGAAGATGCCGGGCTCGTAGAACGTCACGTTCGAACGGATGAAGAACGGCGCGTCGGCTGCGCTCCTCGCCAGGACGACGGCGACGTCCTCCGACGCTGCCTGCGCGAGGAGAGCCTCGGTGAACTGCTCGTTGATCGCCGCCTTGTCCCCCTGCCAGTTCATCCGCTGCTCGTCGTCCTTCTCCGCCATCCAGTCGGCCTCGGTGACGTCGCCGACCTCGAGGGCGTGGAACGTCACCGGCACGACCCCGAAACGGCCCTTGCCGTAAAACGGGTTCGGAACGGCCTGACGGGTCGTCTTCCAGGGATGCCCGCACCCGGCGAGCAGGGAAGTCAGGCAAAGCATCAGGATCCAGAGCGCATGTCGACGGTGCACGGAGGGTCTCCTTCTCAAGCAGTGGCGGCGCGCGGGCGCATGACGCCGCGATGCTAGCGGCAAGCGCCGGCGGCGGCGCGAGAAAGCGCGCGCCGCTGGCGGCGGTGGGCGACAGGCCAGTTCTGGCCCGTCAATCCCGCAGCTTGGACACGAACGCGACCTTGGCGTCGATCTCGCCGCAGCCCGCGCGCTTCGCCATGACGCACGGGGCGGCGAACAGCAGAGCCCGGCCGACATCCCGAAGCGCGGGCAGGTCGGAGGAGCGTACAGCTCGACCCGAGGGGAAGGGGCTGCGGTTGAGAGGCGGTCAGTTGCGGGGCTCACGCGGCGTCACTGGGCAGACGGAGCTGTGAACCGACGGCCACACCCGGTCTCATGTCATAGCGTTCGTTGTAAACGACAGGACACACGTAAGGTCACCCACAATGGCAAGACCCTAACCTTGAGACCCCTAACCTTGCGACCCCAACCTGGGTCGAGGCCCCGAGACCCCCAACCTGAGTCGGTCGTACGCGGTGGCTGCAACATTGCAGCCGCAACCTGCGCGACCCCAGTCTGGCGCGACCCCCCCCGGACCCCAACCTGGGTCGGGCCCCGGGGGCGGCCGCCACCCCAACCTGGGTCGGGCGGCCGCAACCTGGGTCGGCGACCCCAACCTGGGTCGGGTCGGCGACCTGGGTCGGGTCGGTGCCATCTTGCGAGCGGACTGTGAACAACAGGATACACATACGCTCCAACCTGGGTCGGGCAGTACAGGCCACCCCAACCCGCGCCGGGCGGTGCCCCCCAAAGCGCGGCTCACGCCGGCACACGCACCCCGCCTGCCGCGCACACAGACGCAGCACTCTTCGCCCCCGCCGCTGTCCACGCAGTCGATGTACGCCCCTGCGCCATCGCACCGATCCTGCTGCGGCAAGAGAGCCGACCCGCGCCGCCGGCGCATCGACGCGGACCCCCTGCACAGGCGGTAGTAGACGACCTCATGTTCTGCATCCTGGACCAGAGCTGCCCGGCCTCCAGCCCGGCTCGGCTCACCGGGCGACTCCCGATCTACCGTTGATTCGCCTATCCGCACGTCCCAGACCTCGCTGGCACATGGCGCTCGCCCTGCTGCGATCGGCGCGAGATGCTGCGCGCGCGACGCCTCGATATCGGCCGCATTCATCACGCCTCACCCAGCCCGCGCCGACGACTCGGGCCCTCCGTGACCAGCGGTGGCGACCGGACCAGCTCGACCGCTCTCGCCCGTGGCGGTGCCGTGACGACGCGGCGTCCTCGGCTCACCCGGCGACCACGGCGCTGGGCAGACGCCGCCCGTGCGGTAGAACGAAGTCCCCCTTGCCAAGGAGCTGCCGCATGACGAGCCGTCTTCAGGAGCGCCTGCTCGCGATCATGGACCGCAAGAACCACTGGGCCTGGACGCACCTCACCGGCCCTGGGCTCACGCGCGATCAGCTCGCCGTCCACTTCCGGCACGAGTACCGCGTCTACGTGCGCGACTTCCCGGTGCTGCTCGCGCGCGTGCTCGGCCAGTCGCCGCCGGCCGCCGTGCGCAGCGCCCTCGCCGAGAACCTCTTCGAGGAGCAGACCGGCAAGCTCTCGCTGGGCGTGTCGCACCCGGAGCTCTTCCTGGAGATGATCGACGGCCTCGGCATCCCGCGCGCGTCCATCGAGGACGAGTCCCTCCCGATCGAGCCCGAGGCCCGCGCCTACCGGGCGCTGCTCGATCGCGTGAGCGCGGCGCCGCCGTGGGTGGTGGGCGCGGCGGTGCTGACGATCTTCGTGGAGGGCAGCGTGCACGAGCGCGCAGAGCTGGAGGGGCGTCGAGAGATGCCGCCGATCGAGGAGGCGCTGCGCGCGCACCCGATGGTGCGTCACTACGGCTGTCCTCCGGAGCGCATGCGCCTCGCGAGGGCGCACCGGGCCGTGGAGGGCGGGCACCGGCGGGACGCATGGGAGATGGTGCTGGGCCACGTGCCGGACGAGGGCCCGATGGCCGACGAGGTCGCGTCGGCCGTCGCCGCGGCGCACACAGCATGGCTGGCGTACAGGGATGGAGTCGCGCGCGCCATGGGCCTCCGGCAGGGGTGAGCGAGCGCCCGCGAGACCGGATCATGGGCGTCGGTGCGCGCGCGGCGTCACCGCGTGAAGACGCGTAACACTGCAATCCTACGACCGTGAGCGAACGCATCGTCGCTCGCCGGGAACCGTGATTGAATCGGCCCCCCCGTCGACACCCTCCTGACGACTGCAGCTCTGCAGGCGCGCAGCGCTGCGCATCGAGGGCCCCGGCTCTCGAGCCCCGGCGCGAGCGTCGACCAGGCGGCGGCAACTCCCTCACCGTTCGGAGCCGAAGATGAACACTCGAATGCGCGCGCTCTCTGTGATGTCTGCCATGCTCGTCGGGCTGCTCATGGCACCGGGCTGCGGCTCGGACGCAGCCGGCGACGCGGAGGGCGCCGGCGGCAGCTCGGCCGCGGGCGGCACGCCTTCCGGCAGCGGCTCGGGCGTGGGCAGCGGAGCCCCGGCCGTCAGCGGGTCGGGCGCGGGCGGCGGCGCGGGCGGCGGGACAACGGGGGCCGGCGGCCCTGGCTCGGGCGGCGGCGCCGGAGCCCCCGCGGGTGGCTCCGGCGGCGAGGGAGGAGGCTCCGGCGAGGCCGGCGGCGGCTCCGGAGGCACGGGCGGCGCGGGGACCGGGGGCGCGGCGGCCGCCGGGACCGGCGCCGGCGGGTCGGGAGCGGGCGGCAGCGGCGCCGGGGATGCGGCGTATCCCTGCGACGGAGACACGAGCGGCTACAACGCCGTGGTGACCCGATCCGGCTCGAGCTGGGTCGCGCAGAACGGCGCCCGCAGCGTCTACAGCGGCGGCGACATGCGGGCCGCGGTGCAGGCGGCGCTCGACAGCCTGCGCTCCGGCCGCACCGCCAAGGAGAGCGTCCTGGTCCAGGGCTCGGGGACCGTGGCCGCGAACGCACGGATCAGCGTGCCCAGCTACACCGTGCTCAACGTCTGCGGCACGATCGAGGTCACCGGCAGCGGCTCCGGCGACATGGCGCCCATCTATGCGCGCGGCCGGACCGACATCGAGGTACCGAACGTCACGATCAGCGGCACCCCGCTCTACGCCATGTTCTTCCGCGACGTCGAGAACCTCCGCCTCGGCCACGTCACGCTGCGCGTCTCGAGCGGCCTCGGCATCCGCATCGACAACCACGGGCGCTCGGACCGCTCCGACAAGGTGACCAACATCGACATCGACCACGTCGATGCCGAGGGAACGAGCTCCCACGCCGTCGAGACCTACGGCGTCGACGACCTCCGCGTCGGCACCGTCATCGCGCGCGACGTGGGCGAATGTGGCCTGCTCCTGAACGACACAACCAACGCCGAGATCGGCAAGGTCGACGCCGTGAACGCGGGCGCGGGCACCGGCTACGCCGCGTTCCGCCTCGCCAACCGGGCGGGACGCATCGGCAGCAGCTACCCCACCAACATCCGCGTCGGCGAGGTCATCGCCCGCGGCGGCGGCCGCGGGATCTTCTGCGTGTCCGAGAGCGGCGGCGTCACGATCGACCGCATCGACCTCGCCGACACGGGCAGCAACGCGATCCTGCTCGAGAACTGTCACAACGTGAACATCGCCGCTGAATCCGGGAAGGTCACCGGCGGCGGCGACATCCGGCTCGCCGCGCGCGCCGAGTTCGAGAACTCGTCGGACATCACGATCCAGAACCTCACGGTCACGAACACCGCGGTCAACGAGAACCCCTGCGCCACGAACAGCACGTTCCGCAACCTGACGCTGGTGAACTCGCGCGAGAACACCTGCGATTAGCGCGCGGCCGAGGCCGCTGTCGGCCGGCCCTCAGCAGGGACCAGGCGCGGCCCCGTCCGCCGCGATCGGAGGGTGCTTGTCGAGGACCATCTTGAGGTGGACGAGGCGGAGCCTGTCGGGCAGGTTCCAGCGCAGCGGGGTGCAGTGTCCCGTGCTCTCGACGGGGTTCTTCCGCGCCTCCCACGGACAGCCGCCATGGCAGAGCGGCTGCACCTTGCACGTCTGGCAGACCGCGTGCGAGAACGGATCGTAGCCGTCCCAGGCTGCCCGGTTCTCCCTCGCGCTCCCTTCCGAGACCACGGCGCCGGAGCCCGGTGCGAGCAGGCCGCTGGCCTCGCGCTCGGTCGTCGCGACCTCGTTCCAGCAACGAAACACGAGGCCGTCCGGGGCCACCACCGCGCCGCTCGGGTTGTCGGCGATGCAGAGGCTTCCGAAGCGCGGCTTCGGCAGCGAGAACGGAGGCCGGATGCCTCGCTCGAACAGGGCGAAGTCGAAGCTCGCCTGGACCGCCGCGAACTCCTCCTTGGTGAGCGCCGCCGAGCCCACGCCGCTGCACACGTCCGTGTACGGCAGCACGTGGCCGACGTAGACGGAGACGCGCGGCAGGAGCCCCCGGGCCGCGAGGAGATCGACGAACGCGGCGAGGTGATCGACGTTGCTGCGGTCCACGTTCACCCGCAGGGTGATCGGCAGCCGGCCCGAGGCGCGCTCCACGTTGGCGAGGATCCTGTCGTACGTGGGCTGTCCGTTCGTGGTCAGCCGCCGCTTGTTGTGGACCGCCGGCGGGCCATCCAGGGTGATCTGGAGGAAGTCGAAGTTGCCCTGGGCCGCGAAGAAGTCGACCTTCTTCTCGTCGAGCAGGCTGCCGTTGGTGATCATCGACTGGCGGAAGCGCCCGCCGCGCTCCCGGGCGATCTCGTGGAAATACGGTGTGAGCTCCTCGATGACGTCGAAGGCGAGGAGGGGCTCGCCGCCGAACCACGTGACGTGGAGCGGCGACCCCGGGCCGAGGTTGCCGGCCACGTGACGCTTCACGGCCAGCACGTCGTCCTCGCTCATCCTGCGCTTCGGGTGTTCCTGGAAGCAGTAGGTGCAGCCGAAGTTGCAGCTCACCGTGGGCGCCAGCGTGAGGGCGACCGCGCCGGTCGACGCCTGCCGCCTGTCGTAGCGAGACCGCAGCGCCCGCCGCTCGTCGAGCCCGTCCGCGACGAGGAACCCGCACGCCACGAGCCTCTCCCGCAGCGCCGCGTCGCGCGCGCTCGCGGGCGCGGCGTCCGGCGCGCCGAGGGCCGCCTCGACGCGCGCGAGCTCGCCGGTGTCGCACGTGAACATCGAGCCGGTGAACGTGTTGTAAGCGATGACGACGCCGTCGACGTGGGCGTCGACGAAGACGTTGAACTCCGATGGCTTCATGGCCGACCTCCGGTGTGCGGTCCGCTCGGGCCGCGATGAGAGACTCCCTCGTCGGGGCGGGCGGATCAGCGCTCGACCTTCACCTGGACATCCAGGTTGCTCGCCGCCACGTTCCTCTGCACCTCGGCCTGGAGCGCGGTCCACGCGGCCGCGCTCCTCGCGCTCATCGCCCCGACGTCGATGATGCCTTTGTACGTCCCCGTGCACGCGTGGGCGTCATCGCTGCAAGACTCCGTACCGCAGGACTGGTCACCACAAACGTGCGAGTCTTCGCAGATCTGGGTGGTGCACGCCTCCGTGCTGCAGTCCGGATCGTCCGTGTCCCCCGGCGACGGGCCGTCCCCGCCGCAGAGGTGCCCGCCGGTGCATGTCTGGACCCCGTCCGCGTGCACGCCGACCACCAGGATGCCGCTGGAGAGATCCTTGAGCCGCGGCAGCATCGAGCTGACGGTGCTCATGATCTTCCGGGCCCGGGCGGGCGTGATGAAGCTCTTCGCCGCGAGCGCGGCGCGCACTTCCTGCTCGATCTTCGCTTTCGTCATCTGCGTTCTCCTCTCCCGTCAAGGGCCGCTCACGGGCTTCCTTCGCTCGTCCTCGAAGCGGCGGCGGACGCCCCGCCCAGCGGGCCAGACCTGGCCCGGTCGCGGCGGCGTCTCTACGGGCGGATCATTGCAAGCGCAGGGCCAGCGCGCTCCGCTCGCGCAGGGAGTTCGAGCGCCGAGGGCAACCCTCCACGTACATCTCGTGAATGACGAGCGGCTCGGCGCCGTCGAGCGTGGCCCTCGCGGAGGCCGCAAGAGGACGGCTTCGCTCAGGCGCCCTGCCTGCCACAGGCCCGGCTGTCCCCTGTCACATCGCCCCTGTCACGTTCCCTGTGGCAGTGGCAGTGGCAGTGGCAGCGCGGCGGCGGCGGCGTCGCGGAGGGGCGGCACGGCGACGAATCCGCTCCGGCGAGACGCCGCCGGGCTGCGGCGCCGTGACGAGCGCGCCACGCGCTCTCAGGCCGCCGGAGCAAGCCGCGCCCGACGCGAAAATCCATGACCATGCAATTTTACATGGCATCATCAAAGGCCGCTCGAATCGAGGGGATTCGAGCGGCCTCGGTCGCGCGGCCCCCCGCCGCTAGCCGCCTTGCTACCACCCCAAGGCTTCGATCATCTTCTCGCCATAACGCGTGCCCATGAGAACAACGGACGCATGGTCGAAGTGGTACTGATCCATGACGTTGGTCCCCTGCTGCGTGATCCAGTATCCATCAGGCAACATGTCGGCCGCCTGGTGCACGAGGTTGTTATGACCGCTGCAGCATCCGCCCGCGGGGAGCTCTCCAAGAATGAAGGGAACGTCATAGTCGACCCCCCAGGCTTCCTTCACCTCGTTATAGAGCTGAACGACCTTGCCGGGCCATGACGTCTGGCCGCTGTCGGACTCGCCCTGGTGGAAGATGATGCCCGCGAAGCGCGCATTCTCGGCCGTCTTCGCCTTGGCGATCTTGTTCAAGATCATCTGGTGATGTGAGCCACCGGAGATGAACGTGTTGATCGACTCACCGCTCTCAGCAGTAGCGACCAGCCCGATCGTATCCCCCTCAGCCAGCTTTCCGAGCAGGGTCTTGCCGAACCAGATGCCTGGATCGACGGAGGTCGACAGGTTCCATCCTTTTTCACCAGGGCAATCACTGAGCGGCGGATTGGCCAGGTTCCACTGTCCGGCCGGCTGATTGCATCCGCCGAGGACCTTGAGCCGCGCGTCAGAATTCTGGTCACTGGCCTGTTTGTCCGCGACACCAGCCATGTTCGACTGGCCCATGAGCATGAAGATGTGAAACGTCGGAGCTGAGCCCGGTGCGCCACCGGTGCCTGCCCCGCTGCTAGCCGATGCGGTCCCTCCCGTGGCGCCACCCCCCGTTCCAGCGTTCGTGCTGCCTGTCGCGGCGTCCCCGGTCCCCGCGCTCGTGCTGGCTGTCGAGGCGCCTCCGGTCCCCGCGCTCGTGCTGCCGGTCGAGCCGCCTCCGGTTCCCGAGCCGGCCCCTCCGGTGTTGTCGTTGTCACCGGTGGCGCCGGACGAAGCGGACTCGCCACAACCGGACGCGGCGATGATGAAGAGGAATGGGAGGAGCAGGAAGCTACGTGTGCCTCGGATTGTGCGGCTCATCTCGGTCATGGTCGTTCCCTCGTCGCGCCGGGGCGCGATTTGAAGAGAATGGCGGAATTGGTAGGCCGGCGTCGCGATGCCGGCGCGGCGAACCTCGCCCGCAAAGAGCTCAGCGCCGGGGCGTAGCCTATCGCATCTCGGGGGCTTGGCACCCAGGATTCGGCTTACGACAACACAAGGAGGAGGCCGTTGACGCTGAACTCTTCCATCATCGACGGTGTTCGTTCTTCGCTGCGCCTCGAGCGCCCGCCGGTCTTTCGAGGCGAAGCGGTTTCATGGTATGGGACCGCGGAAACTTGAAACGGACGCGTCGCGTGGGCAACGCAGCGGACCCATCACGAGGCAAACGCGCTGCGTCGCGAAATCGGCCAGCCTCTCGGAGTCCCTGGTTCCGTGCGTCAGACGAGTCACCCACCGTGTCGAGCTCGGCGGGTCGCTCTGCGCGATTGAGCAGCAGGACGACGCGCTCGTCGCGGTGTAGGCGGCCATGACGATTCAACCCGTTGGTCGCTCTAGCTCCGTGTGCGGCGGACGCGCGCGCCGAGCTCCTCGAGCCGCGCGACCGCGCGCGCAGGGTCGATGAGGCTCTCCGGGTGGTAGAGCCCCGGGCCGACACGCGGACCGCCCTCGAGCCCCAGCAGGCGCTCCGTCGCGATCGCGGCGCCATATGCGCTGAGCCGTGCATAGCTGTCCGCGTCGACGATGTCGTAACGCAGCCGCGCGGCCGATCCGTCGTGGCGCCGCCCCGACACCTCGACGACGAGGTCCGTCGCGTGGCCCGCGCCGCGTGTGGCCGCGTCGCGCGCGGCCATATCGACGCGGATCGACCGCGCGTCGGTGGCCGCCGCGAGGCTGACCACGTCCATGAGCGGCAACGCATGGCCCACCCGCTCCACGCCGTCGGCGTCCGCGAAGCGCCGTGTCGCCGCGTCGCCTCGCGCCCAGGTCCATTTGCCGTCCTGGAGGACGAGCGCCGCCTGCCCGTTCTGCTCGTTCCGCTCGAAATCGGCCTGGGACGCGGGACCGCCGCGGTCGTCGGCGTCAACCACGCAGCCGATCGCGATCGCGTCGACGCTCCGGAGGTCCTGCGCGAGGCGCAGCGCCGCCAGCGTCGCCGCGCCGCCGAGGGTGTGGCCCAGCACGAGGATGGGCGCGCGCGTCGGTCGCGCGACGTGATGGGCGACCAGGGGGCCGATCTCCGTGACGAAGTCCGAGAAGGCGACGTGAGGCACGCCGTCCGCCTGGGCGCGCTTCACCGCGTTGGACGCCTCGTCCTTGACGAGCGTGACGACGGCGCTGAACGAGGCGCCTCGCTCGAGGCCCAGGTCGTCCCGGCCCACGTCGGCCGTCGTCGCCGTCGTCGGGCCGCCGACCTCCGCGGCGACAGCGGCCGCTCTCCGCGCGTCGCGTCCGGCGATCGCGATCGGAAGATCTGGATGCAGGCGCCGGAGCGCCCTCGCCGCACGCGCGCCGACGTGGCCGGAACCGCCGATCAACAGAACAGGTGACATCGCTCGTGTGGCCATCTGGGTGGACTCCTCCCGTCGGGTCGCGCAGGCGCCCGGGATGTGTTCGTCGCAAACTTACCTTCAGTAAGTTACTTTTGGTAATATGCGCCGGCCAGTGGTCGTGTCAAGGCGGAGGGTGAGCTCGAACGCGCCGCGGTTCCGGGCGGCGGGGCGCCGCGCCCGGCGTCGGGGCTACGCGACGCTGCTCGGCCGGTACCAGTCGAAGTTGTTGTGGAACGGGAAGCTGTTGATCCCCAGGCTGATGCTCACGTCGAGCGCGCGGACGTGGTGCCACCAGCCGACGGGGATGAAGAGCGCGTCGCCCGGCTCGAGCACGACGTCCTTCACGAGCACCGGATCCATCGAGCCCTGCTCCGGGTCCCGATCCGCGTACATCGCGCGTGCCCCCTCGAACAGCGACGTCTCGAACGGGGCGATCATGCGGTATCGCTTCCTGCCGTACACCTGGCCGAACAGGATGTTGGATGTGTCGTAATGAAGCGGCGTGACCGTCCCCGCGGGGCCGAGCCACAGCGCCGAGCTGCCGAGGAGGCGCTGCGCGGCGCAGTACCCGTCCGGGAGCACCACGTCGTTCAGCAGGGCGCCGAGCCTCGTCCGCTCGAGGACACGGTTGTTGGCGACCATGTAGAAGTCGTTCGTCTCCGTGCGCGCGGCCTCGATGCGCGCGACGAAGTCGCGCAGCAGCGTGCTCTCCGTGTGTCGCGCCGCGTGCATGTCGTAATCGGGGTCGCTCAGGCGTCCTGTGGTGACGTCGACCGCGACGTCGCCGAAGGTCTCGGCGAGGTACGCCGGCGTCCACCGGCCGAACGCGGGCCAGCGGGTCACGACGTCGGTCAGGACGACCGGCATGTTCCCGGCGACGTACACGTCGCGAAACTCCGCGGCGGACACGCCGGAGCGCCGCGGGATCCCGGCCGGATCGAGGGCCGTCGACGCCATCCGCTGCTTCAGCCGCGCCAGCATCTCGTGCTGCCGCGCCGCGCGCGCGAACGGCCGAGCGGCGAGGAAGATGGGCGAACCGACGATCGCCGCGAGGAGCTCCTTCGCCTGCGCGCCGCTCACGCCCGCCGCCTGGAGCTGCTCCGAGACCAGGCGCTCCGGCACGCCGCGCAGCAGGTTCTCCGTGGCCCAGCGCCACCATTCCGGCGCGACCTCCAGCTCCCGATCCTGTTCACCCATCGTCGACCTCGATCTCAGCTCAAGGGAACCACCGGCGCGACGCTCGAGACCTCACTCGCACGGAGGAGGCATCGGCGGCGGCATCGGCGGGATGGGGTCACCCTCCTCGTCATCCGGGGGCGGCGGCGGCATCGGCGGGATGATCTCGTCATCCGGGGGCGGCGGCGGCATCGGCGGGATGATCTCGCCCTCGTCGCCGCACGGAGGAGGCATCGGCGGCGGCATCGGCGGGATGGGGTCACCCTCCTCGCCGTCCGGCGGCGGCGGCATCGGCGGGATGATCTCGCCCTCGTCGCCGTCCGGGAGCGGCGGCGGCATCGGCGGGATGATCTCGCCCTCGTCGCCGCACGGAGGAGGCATCGGCGGCGGCATCGGCGGGATGGGGTCACTCGCCTCGCCGTCCGGAGGCGGCGGCGGCATGGGTGGGATGACCTCGTCGTCGATCGGCGGATGCATCGGCGGGATCACCGTCCCGCCACCACAGCCCTCCGCGGTGTGCGTCCCGGTGCTGGACTGATCCCCCTGGCTCCCGTCCTCGGTGCTCGGCGCGTTACAGGCAACCACAAGGACCGCAGCAGCCGCAGCGGCAGCTCGGGATACCCCCCGTACCAGGGCCGCCGTGCGAGGCGGGGGCGTGGGCAGCGGCGATAACAAGGCAGCATCGTCCGGAAGAAAGACACGTGACATGAACACCTCCGCTGCGGACGCCGTGCACGGCATGTGCCAGCTCCCATCCGCCGAAAACTTCTGGAGATTTCGCCATTTACGCCCATGACCCGAGACACCCGCCAGCCACTGGCCCAGAGTGGCGCAGTGGAGATGGCCCTGTCACCCCCGATTCAGTCGGTGTCGCTGCCGCCCCGGACCGCCGGATGCCCTGCCGCGCCGGCGGCGCTCGGCGACGCGCGCTCGGCGCCGGGCGGCGCGCTCGGCCGCGGGCCGGGGCGCAGCGCAGGGCCCGCGCGAGCGAGGCGTCGTCGAGGGTGAGGAGCACGTCCTCGGGGGTGAGCGCAGCGACGCGGTAGTCGGCGGCGAGCCGTCGAGGAACGCCGCCACGGCGGTGAACCAGAACATCGCCGCGCCCGCAACGACGCTGACGCGGCGCGCTCCTCCGGTTGTGCCTGACACGCGGGAGGTTCACTGATAGAGTCGCGCGCATCGCTTGGGCCATTCTGCGCCCTTCTTTGAGGAGATCTCCAGCATGTCGTTCACGGCTCGTTCCTTTGGCTTGTTTGCTGTGCTCACGCTCGCATCGCTGGTCGCGTGCGGCGACGATTCGAACTCCGGCGGCACCGGCGGCGCCGGCGGCTCCGGCGGCGACGCCGCGGGCCCGGGGAGCACCTCCGCCGGCTCCGGCGCCACCAGCGGCGTCACCAGCGGCGTCGCCACCAGCGGCGCGACCACGGGCAGCGCGACGACCGGCGTGACGACCTCCGCCACCACCGGCACGGGCGTCACGGGGACCGGGGGCGGCGACAGCACGACCAGCACGGCGACCGGCAGCACGGGCTCCGGTTCATGCGATATCTTCTGCTCGGACTTCGAGGGCGGCGCGCTGCCGTCCGAGGTCCAGTTCTACCCCGAGTACCTGCGCGCCAGCATGGGTGACTACGTCACCCTGGACAGCACGGGCCACAGCGGCTCGCGCTCGGTCAAGGTGTCGGGCACGGGCTTCAGCCAGATGCTCGGCGTCCCCGTGCCGAGCACGTTCTGGGGCAGGATCTACCTCAAGGGCGACTCCGCCAGCCAGATGGGCCACAACACCTATATCGCAGCGACGACAGGCAACGGGGACCCCAACGAGGGTGAGCACATCCGCATCGGCGAGCATCAGTGTCAGCTCGAGCTGAACCGGAAGAGCGACGACGCGGAGAAGCTCTCGAACGGCGGCATGTACATGTGCTCCGGCGGCGTGAAGCTCGCCGCGGACACCTGGTACTGCCTCGAGTTCCACTACGACGGGCCCGGCCGCGAGGTGCGCGTGTTCGTGGACGGCGCCGAGGTCGAGGCGATGCACGTCTCGGACTGGGGTCCGTACGACTACAAGCTCTTCAAGTTCGGGTTCGAGAAGTACCACGGCGGCAACAAGACGATGTGGTACGACGACATCGCGCTCGGGACGGAGCGCATCGGCTGCGGCCCGTGACGGTCGCGTCCGTCGTCGAGGCCCGGTCGCAGCGCCTCGTGCAGGTCAGTCGTCCATCACCGCGTTGACGATCCCGTCGAAGAACTCCGCGCTGCCGACCGCATCGAGCATGCGGTCCCAGCCGGGCTCGTCGAAAGGGGTCGGCAGACCGTGGTTGGTCAAGAGCACCCCGAACAGCTCGCGGCGGGGGTCGATCCACAGGAACGTCCCCGTGCCGCCGGCCTTGCCGTAGGCGGTCCTGCCGAGGCGCATGCCGCCGTTCGAGAAGCGGTGGGTCGCGAGCTCCCAGCCGTAGCCCTTCGGGGTCAGCAGG
Organism: Sorangium sp. So ce406; assembly: GCF_051474675.1. Lineage (NCBI taxonomy): Bacteria > Pseudomonadati > Myxococcota > Polyangiales > Polyangiaceae > Sorangium > Sorangium sp. So ce406. The sequence goes on from NZ_CP150340.1 coordinate 9,366,621, forward strand.
AGGTTCGAGAGCGGGGACAGGTCGGTGTCCGCCGCCCTGACCTCGGGCGTCTGGTTGCTCACCATCGCGTCGGCGGCCTGGCGGCTCAGGATGCGGACGCCGCCGTACCGGCCGCCGTTGAGCATCATCTGGCAGAAGACCGCGATGTCCCGCGCCGTCGAGAAGACGCCGTCACACCCGACGACGCCGCCGAGGGCGTAATCCTGGTCGTCCTGCACCTCGCCGCGGACGACGCGGCCGCGGAGCTCGGAGAAGCCCGTGGCGGCGGTGCGCGGGATCAGCGCGGCCGAGGGGTTGAAGGTGGTGTCGCGCATGCCGAGCGGGCCCCAGATGCGCGCCTTCGCGAACGTGTCGAGGTCCACGCCCGAGGCCGCCTCGATCACCCGGCCGAGCAGGCGGTAGGTGAGGTCGCTGTAGAGCACCTGCGTGCCGGGCACGTACTCGAGCGGCGCCTCGGCCATCCGCCGCCAGACGCGCTCGGCGTCCTGATCGTCGAGGAACTGGCTGTCGAGCGGGAGGCCGGAGGTGTAGCGGAGCATGTCGCGGACCTTGACCGCCCGCTTGCCGTTCGCCGCGAAGCCGGGCACGAAGTCGGCGATCCGGTCGTTCAGCCGCAGGACGCCGTCCTGCACCAGGATCATCGCCGACGTCGCGGTCGCGAGGACCTTGGTGATCGAGAGCAGGTCGAACAGGGTGTCGAGCGTGACCGGCTCGTCCTCGCCGCGAACCCGGGTGCCGAACGCCCGGTGGCCGACGATCCTGCCCCGCCGCGCGATCAGGGCGACCGCGCCCGGGAAGAGGCCGTCGGTCACGCGGCGCGAGACGCGCGCGAAGACGTCCTCGATGCGGTCCGAGCACAGGCCGACGCCCTCGGGCGAGCCGGGGAGGAGCTGGTCGTAAGCGAGCCCCCCCTGCGGCGTCCCGACCCAGGTTGAGGGTGCCGCCTCGGCGACCCGGGTTGAGAGCGCCGCCGCCGGCGCGAACGCTGCCACCGCCGCCGCACGACCAAACCCCTGGAGAAGACGCCTGCGGTTGAAAGTTCCATCCTCAGTGCACATGACCACTCCTGAAGCGTGGGGGGAAGCGGGGCGAGCTGCGCCATCGGGGCCGCGTGGCCGGCGGAGCGCGCCGCGGTGCCGATCGCGGTCGGCGGCGCTGCTCGCGCGCGGCCGTCGCGGAGGATGAGCAGGACGTATGCCGGGGCGCGCGCCGGGGGCGGACCCGGCATTTCGCGACGCCGGGGCCTGCGCGCTCCGGCCGGCGACACGTGAGTCGTGCAACCGCCTGCACGATGTGCAGGGCGCTGCATGAATCGTGCAGGCCGGCGCACGGCGCCGCGTATCATGTGCCCGTGGACGAAGGCTCTCCGGGCGGGGCGCGGGGCTCCTGCACGACGTTGCGGCTCGCGATCGTGGCGGGCAGCTCGATCGCCTTCGCGCCGCTGCCGGCCCGCGGCTCGGTCGTCCTCGGCCGGGACGAGGGGTGCGACGTGCGCATCGACGATCGGTCGGTGTCGCGCCGGCACGCCGCCCTGCACGTGGGGCCCCCGCTCCGGATCGAGGACCTCGGGAGCGCCAACGGGACCTTCGTCGGGGAGCAGCAGCTCCCCGCCCTGACGGCGCGGACCCACCGGCTGCGGCGCCTCTCGCGGGAGAGCGCCGAGGTTGTCGTGGGTGAGAGGTTCAACCTGGGTGCGACGACGGTCGTCGTCGGGCGGGCGCCCGCGGGGCCGGCCGAGGAGGCCGACCGCGGGAACGCGCCCGAGGACGTCGTGGTCCGCGCCCCGGCCATGGTGGCGCTCCACGAGCAGGCCGCCCGCGCCGCGCGGAGCTCCATCTGCGTGCTCATCCTCGGCGAGACGGGCGTCGGCAAGGAGGTGCTCGCACGGACCCTCCACGCGCGCTCACCCCGCGCCGGCGGACCCTACGTCGAGCTGCACTGCGCCTCGCTGCCACCGTCGCTCCTCGAGGGGGAGCTCTTCGGCCACGAGAAGAGCGCCTTCACCGGGGCCACCCAGGCGCGCCCGGGCCTCATCGAGTCCGCCGACGGTGGAACGCTCTTCCTGGACGAGATCGGCGAGCTGCCGCTCGCCTTCCAGGTGAAGCTGCTCCGCGTGCTCGAGGACCGGAAGGTGCTGCGCCTCGGCGGCCGCACGGCCCGCCAGATCGACCTCCGCTTCGTGGCGGCCACCAACCGCGACCTCCAGGCCGAGATCGCGCGCGGTAACTTCCGCCAGGACCTCTACTTCCGCCTGAACGGCATCTCGCTTGTCGTCCCGCCGCTCCGCGAGCGGCTCCCCGAGATCGCCCCGCTCGCCAGCAAGTTCCTCGAGGACGCGTGCCGGCAGCTCGACCAGCGCAGCGTGCCCCGCATCTCCCCCGAGGCGCTCGGCGCGCTCGAGGCCTACTCCTGGCCGGGGAACGTGCGCGAGCTGCGCAACGTGATCGAGCGCGCGGCGATCCTGTGCGCCGGGGAAGCGATCCTGCCCGGCGATCTGCCGCCGCACCTGACGAGCGGCGCCGCGCCGCCGCTGGGCGGCTCCGCGCCGCCCCCGGCCGGCTCCGTGCCGCCTCCGGCCAGCGTCAGCGCCCCGCGCGCGCGCGGGGGGGCCGGGAGCGACGGCGCCCCCCGGGCGCGCGGGGGGGCCGAGAGCGACGGCGCCGCGCCCGCCGCGCCCGCCGCGCCCGCCGCGCCCGCCGCGGAGGCCCCGACGCCGCAGCCCGGCGCCGACGCGATGACGAGGCTCCGGCAGGAGATGAAGGCGCTCGAGCGGCAGCGCGTCGTCGAGGCGCTCGAGCAGTCCGCAGGCAACCAGACGCGCGCCGCGAAGCTCCTCGGCATCTCGCTCCGCACGCTGATCAACCGCATCGACGAGTACGGCATCCCGCGGCCGCGGAAGCGGATGTCGTGATCGCTCAGGAGCCGGGCGAGACGCCGGGCGAGACGGGCGCGCCCGTGGCGCGCAGCGTGTCCGACACCCCGTCCAGGATGCCGTGGAGCGCCGCCTCGACGTCCTGGCCCGCGCCGAGGGCGAGCCCGCGCTCGGCCAGCGCGGTCGCGGCCGCGGAGTCGCTCCCGGCGAGCGCCTGCTCGGCCGCGCGCAGGTAGAACTCGACGGCGAGCTGCGGCTCGCCGCCCCGCTCGAAGTGCTCGGCGAGCACCTTGGCGTCGTGCTCCCCCGCCTGCAGGAGCCACTCGGCCGCGAGCCGGTGGCCGAGCGCGCGGTCGTGATCCGGGAGCATCGCGTAGGAGCCGTCGCGGATGAGCGCGTGCCGGAACGCGTACTCCTCCTGGTCCGAGAAGCGGCTCTGCTCGCGCCGCTCGAGGAGCTCGCGCTGAAGCATCCAGGGCAGCCAGTCGACCGCCAGGGTCGAGCCCTCGGCGTCGCCGAGCAGGGCGAGCGCCCCCTTCTTCCAGAACGTCTCGCCGAAGACGCTCGCGGCCCGGAGCAGCCGCCTCGCCTCGGCGGGGATGGCCTCGAGCCGCGCCTCGACCATGCCGAGGACCGTCTCCGGCAGCCGATCGGCGCGGCCCTCCGCGACCGCCCGGATGAGCTCCTCGAGGTAGAAGGCGTTGCCGCTCGCGCGCTCGACGAGGCGGGCGACCTCCGAGGGTGGGAGGCCGTCGCCGAGCATCTGCCGCACGAGCTCCTCGGCGGCGCGGCGCGGGAGCGCGCCGAGCGTCATCTCGTGGATCTCGCTGCCCTCCCAGAGGACGGGGAAGGCCTTCCGCACTTCCACTCGCGCGAGGTAGAGCACCGCGAACGGGCGGTCGCGGAGCTCCCGGAGGGCCCGCGCGATGAGCTTGAGCGACGCGGCGTCGCCCCACTGGATGTCCTCGAGCACGAGCAGGTAGGGGCCCGCCGCGCACGCGGCCTCCATGAAATCGAGGTAGGCGAGCGGGATCTGGTCGGCCATGAGGGCGGGGCTCTGCCGCGCGGCGTGGAACCTCGGGTCGGCCTCGCTCGGGAAGGGCGTGCCGACGATCTCGCCGAGGAAGGCGGCGATCCGGGTGCAGTCGCCCGGGTCGAGCGCCGGGGCGCGCGCGACCAGCGAGAGGAGCCGCTCCCGCTGCGCGGCGGCGGGCTCGCCCCCGGTGATGCCGGCGGCGCCCCGGAGCGCGGAGCCGAGGAGCGAGAACGGCGAGCCCGCGCTGAGCGAGTCGCCGCGGCCGACCGCGATGGTGAGATCGGGGTGCCGCTCGCGCAGGATCTCGATGAGCTCGTAGCGGAGGCGGGACTTGCCGATGCCGGGCGGGCCGGTGATCAGGATGGCGCGGGGCTCGGGGCCGACGAAGCTGTCCTCGAGGAGCTCGCGCAGGTTGCGGAGCTCCCGGTCGCGGCCGACGTAGGGGCTCGGCTTTCCGAGGAGCGTCCGCGCCGTGCGGCCGACCTCGCGCTCCTGGAGCAGGAGGAAGGTGCCGGACCGCGCGGCCTCGATCTCGAAGCGCGCGTCGAGGAGCGCGCGGGTGACGTCGTCGATGCGCACGGGCGCCGGCTGCCGCTCCGGGCACGCCTCGCGCTCGGCGAGGGCGAGGAGCGCGGCGGCGCGGTCCATGACGGGGCCGACCGGGAGGCTGCCGGTCTGCTCGGCGCGGCCGGTGGCGAGCACGACGGAGGCGCCGGGCAGGAGCTCGCCGAGCTCGAGGGCGCACCGGGCCGCGCGGGCGGCCTGCTCGATGGCGTCGCCGACGCCCGCGATCGAGAGCAGGAGCGTGCCGTCGGCGAGCGTGTCCACGCGGGCGCCGAACGACTGGGTGCGGGTGTGGAGCTTGGTCGTGAGCTCGCGGGGGAGCGCGGAGACGAGGGTGCTGGCGGCGCTGCTCGCGGCGGTCTGGCGCGGCTCGCGCGCGGCCACCATCGAGAGCAGCCGGAGCTCGCCGGTGGTGATCGCCTCGTAGAGGACGGGCGTGACGGCGAGGCCGCTGCTCGGGTCGCGCTCGAGGGCGTCGAGCGCCTCGATGACGGCCGAGCCGTCGCGCGGGCGCTTGTCCGGGTCCTTGGCGAGCATGCGGGCGACGAAGTCGTCGAGCTCCTGGGGGATGTCGGGCCGGAGGTGGCGGAGGCGGGGCGGGTCCTCCATGAGGAGCTTGGCGAGGAGGGCCATGACGTGCTGGCCCTGGAACGCGGGCCTGCCGGTGAGGCACTCGAAGAGCACCGCGCCGAGCGAGAAGATGTCGGCGCGGGCGTCGAGGCGCTCCCGGTCGCCGGTGGCCTGCTCGGGGGCCATGTAGCCCGGGGTGCCCATGACCGAGCCGGTCCGCGTGAGGGCGCCGATGGTGCGCTTCATGCGGGCGATGCCGAAGTCGAGCACCTTGAGGCCGGCGACCTCGCCGCCGACGAGGAGGAGGTTGCCCGGCTTGACGTCGCGGTGGACGATGCCGCGCGCGTGCGCCGCCCCGAGCGCCTCGGCGGTGGCGCGGAGGAGGGCGAGGCTCTCCTCGAGGTCGAGGCGCTGCCGGGCGAGGCGCTGGGCGAGGCTCTCGCCGTCGAGCCATTCCATGGCGAGGTAGGGCACCCCGTCGGGGGTGACGCCGTGCGCCACGTGGCGGACGATCCTGGGGTGATCGAGCTCGGCGAGGATGCGGGCCTCGTGCTCGAAGCGGTGCACACCGGTCCGGTCGGGCTGGCCGAGGAGCTTCAGCGCGACAGGGGTGCCGGTGGTCCGGTCGAGGGCGCGGTAGACCGTGCCCATCCCGCCGGAGGCCGCGACGCGCTCGATCTCGAAGCGGCGGTCGATGACCTCACCCGGGCGCATGGGGCGGAGAATGCACCGGCGTCGAGCCGTCTTCAACGGTCGGCGGCGGCAGGTGACCGGGGTGACCCGACCCTGGTTGCGGCGGCGGCGGGGTGACCCGACCCTGGTTGCGGCGGCGGCGGGGTGACCCGACCCTGGTTGCGGCGGGGCGGGGTGACCCGACCCGGGTTGCGGAGGTGACCCAGGCCGCGGCCTGACCCAGGTTGAACCAACGCGACGACCGCGACCCGACCCCGACTGGCCGACGCGACGATCCGACCCACGTCTTGAGCCAGTGCACGCTGTTCCCCACGAGTGCGACCCATCCCACAGATTGAACCGACCCAGGTTGCGACCTCAGGTGAGTCGACTCACGTCGGTTCCCTACGGGTGGGACCCGCCCCACAAATTGAATCGACCCAGGTTGCGGGTCCGTCGTCGTAGGCCCCGCAGCTTGCGGTCCAAGAACAAGACATCGCGGGGCTCGTCTACTGACACGGGAAAATCCCGGTAGGCCCAGTAGAGCTTACAGCAACCTTCGCGCCCCCAGCACAGCATGACTCAGCGCATGTGCTCGCATAGCGCCGCTCGAGCAAGCCGCCGCCCATTCCGCCTCCTCGAGACGGACGCTCCCCACCACGACGCGTCGAAGCCGTCGCACAATCCTGCCCGCCGCGCCTCGTCGCGCACTGCCGCAGCGTCTACACCGTAAGTACGACGTCAGTCACGCTGACGCCGTGAAATGTGCGCATCCACCACGTCCCCGCCGGGAACACGACGCTGCGTACACCGGCACGCCAGCGTTCGATCGACGCGCGGTACAATGCGCGAAAGGCCCGCACAGCGGCGCCGGCGATTCGCCGCGCTTCGCCCTGCTGGCGGCCGACCGCGAATGTCGGATTGCGACCACGCGGCGTCTCGAAGGTCGTGGCCCGGTCATAAGGGGAGACCTCGCCGACTCGCACGGCGCCAAGGAAACGGAGCCCTTGCTGCCGCACCTCCGCATGGGCCTGCGCTTCCTGTCGCTCGAGCTCGGCCGCCACCTCATCGCGGAAGGCATCCGCGCTGTCTGGCTCGATGACCGGGGGCAGCGCGAGCAGGAGCGCCACTTCCTCGGGCCACTGTGGATTTTCGGGGTCGAGGTACGCCGTCGGACGCGCGGCGCGCAGCACGCCCCGGCCGATCTCGCGCACGTCCGCCTTGGCGCCCGGCCACTCACCCGCATGCTGGACCAGCCCAGCGGCCACAGGGTTGGCGAGGACGTAAGCGATCTTCTCCACCACCGCCGCGCGCGTCAGCAGCCGCACCACGCTCGTGGCCTCATGGTCCCATACCGGTCCTTCCCACTGGCGCAGCACCTTGGTGCCGAGCGCGACGATGCGATGGAAGAACTGCAGAAATCGCGGCAAGACGCCGTTCGCGTCGGTCACGACGAGGTGCAGATGTGTGGACATTGCGCAAAGCGCATGGACCTCGATGCCGTAGCGGCGGGTCGAGACCGCGAGTGCGTAGACCAGGAGTTGGGTGATCGCCGCGTCCGGGCGGAAGAGAAAATGCCGGCGCAGGACGCGACGGGTGATGAGGTAGGTGGCGCCGGGGGTGATCTCGCGGGGCTGGCTCATGGCCGACGCACATCAACAAAGGACGTGCCGGGTCTAGTGGCGAATCATTTCAATGACTTGCATCACGCCGGGGGTGGCGGCCGCCAGCTGTTTCCGCCACCCCCGCCACCTCAACCTCGGTACTACCCCCTCTCCTCCGGCGTAGCGCAGCCTCAACCTCGCATCGCATCGCAGCCTCAACCTGGGTAGCGCAGCCTCAGCGCAGTCTCCACAGTCTCAACCCGGGTCGGATCCCCCCGGATCCCCCAACCCCGGTCCGATCGTCAACCCGGGTCAGATCGCCAGCCTCAACCTGGGTCGGATCCCCCCCCAGCCTCAACCTGGGTCGGATCCCCCACCAACCTGGGTCGGGTCCTCGGTCCGATCGTCAACCCGGGTCAGATCGCCCGATCGTCAACCCGGGTCAGATCGCCCGGAGCGCCCCATCAGCCCCGCCTACCCGGCTCGGCCACGAACGCCCTCTCCTCGTACTCGCTGCGGGGATTCCACGCCGCATACCCGGCGCACCCCGCGTCCTCGATCGCGCGGATCTGCTCCTGGATGTGCCACGGCGTGTACCTGTACCGCCTCATCGGACGCGAGCTGTCCAGGTTGAACGCCTGGATCCAGCTCCTCAGCAGCGCCATCCGCCCCGGCAGCTCAGCCACCCTGCGCCAGCCTGCCGAAAGCGACGCATGAAGGGTCTCATACGGGTGATGCGCCGGGTTCGCGAGCCCGAAACTGCCGGGCTCCCAGTGCGACGGGTACGGCATCGGCATCACGTAGTCGAACAGCTCCACCGCATCCTCGAGCCGCTGGCCCACGCCGTCCAGCGGCCCGAGCAGCGTGATCCCGAAGAGGTCCGCCGAGATCGGACGCGACGCCGCGTCGCCGACCTCCGCGCGAAGGAACTCGAAGAAGGCGCGGATCGTCGGCACCCTCTCCCGGGTCGGCGTCCGCGACCGCGGCTCGCGCGCCGCCCCGTAGCGCACGTAATCATAGTTCACCTCGTCGAACCCGACCTCGAACGCCCGCAACGAGATCTCCGCGATCTCCCGCCACCGCGCCTCCGATCCGGGATCGTACCACCCCCGCGGCCCGCCCTTGAACGCGACGACCCGCGCGATGAGGTAAATGCCGGCGCCGCGCAGGGCCCCGAGCTGGTCCCTGGTCGTCTCGTCGTCTTCGTGGAGAAGCGCGCCTCCGTCCGATCGTACGTCGATGACCAGGGAATTCAGCTCTGTCCGCTGGACCAGAGACGAGAGCCGATTCATCCGGTTCGCGTCCCTCGCTGCCGTGAAGTTCACGTAAACCGCCTTGGTGACCGTGGTCATGCTGTTCCCCCGGTCGAGGGCAGAGCACGTCACCGGCCACCCGGACACCGAGCGCGTCGGAGCATCACGCCGACCCCCGCAGACGCACACCGCCCCCGCGCCTCCTCGTCCTCTCCCCCTTATCGCTGCTCCGGAGCCACATGCCTGCGCATCACGGCACTCCCGGGGCCACCCCGAAAGGGTGCTCCTGCATGTACGCCAGGATCGTCTCCCGGCCTGGAATCCCGCCCATGCCCGCACGCTCGACCCCGAACGAGGCGGCAACATTGGCGAAGCGCGCCGACGCCACCGGATCGCCGGTCTCTTCAAGCCGGATCATGAACGCCGTCGCAAACACGTCGCCCGCGCCCGTCGGATCGACCTCCTCGGCCGGACGAGGAGGGATACTGGTCTTCACGATCGCCCCGCCCGCACCACGCTGAACCAGCGTGCTCCCTTCCCGCGACGCGGTGACCACCACGAGCGGCACGCGCTCGAGGAACGGATCGAGGCGGCTCGGGTCGTGCTCGATGTCCTCCTCCGACAGCACGACGACATCCAGACGAGAGAGGATCCCGCCCGCGTCGTCCCACCTCTTGCTGTACACCCGCCCCGCGTGGTCCCACCGCCGCATCCATCCCTGCGGCGCGGCGACCACCAGCGTCTCCTCGGCGAAGACACCCGCCACGTCAGGACCGATCTCGTCCACGAGCGGACCGAGCAGCACCGCCCGCGGCCGGCGCAGGCGGCCCTCGATATCGCTGGACCTGATCGGCAGCGCCCGCGCATGGCAGTACTGCATCCGACCCTGCGCGGTGTACACGTTGGCGAACGTCGTCGTGAACGGCGACGGCAGCGCCATCACCTCCGCTTCCGCCGGCAGCGCCGACAGATCCGTCGACGCCGCGGCGCGCGTGACCACCGTCGGCGCGCGGCCGAGCCGCACCGCCGTGACGGCCCCGAAGCTGACCGTACCGCCGAGGCGGCAGTCGCTCTGCGGATCGGCGCTCAGCAGATCTCGGGTGACATGCCCGATGAGCAGGATATCCGGGTGGCGCATGGCCTCGAATCTCCCAGGCGCGCGATCGTAGCACCCCCCCGGCGATCCTCGATCGATGCGCCCACCCCGGGAGGCGGCCCATCGGTCACAAGATCGGCTCCCCGGCGCCACGCCTCCAGGCCGGAAGCTCCTCCAGCTCCCCTGCCCCCTTGTCCGGATCAGCCGCGCATCGCCTGGATCGGGCTGATCCGCGCAGCGCGGAGCGCCGGGAAAAACCCGCCTAGCAGGCCCATCACCGCCGCGATCGCCACCGACGTCAGCAGGATCCCGGGCGTCGGCTCGAACGTGAACACGACCTCCGACCAGCTCGCGAAATTGACGGTCGAGAAGCGCACGAACCTCATCCCGAGCGCGGCGAGCACGCCGAGCGCCCCGCCCGCCAGCGCGAGGAGGACCGACTCGATGAGGAACGACACGAGGATGCTGAACCGCGAGAAGCCCAGCGCCCGCAGCGTGCCTATCTCGCGCTGCCGGTTGGCTATCGACGAGTGCATCGTGATCATCGCGCCGATCATCGCGCCAATCGAGAAAAACACCGCGATGAGCACGCCCATCACCTTGATGAACATGCTCGTCCCCTCGGACTGCTTCTCGTAATAGACGCTCTCGCGCATCACCTCGAGCCCAAGGTTCCGGTTCTGCTCGATCGACGCCTCGAACGCGTCGAACTTGCTGGCCGAGGCGAGCCGCGCCCGCACCGCGGAGACGCCCCCCTCGCGGCCGAACGCCGATCGCGTCGTGTGCAGGTCGGCCCAGACCTCGGACTCCGACGAGGAGCCGCCGTCGTCGAACACCCCCACGACCTTCACCGGCCGGTTCTTTCGCAGCTCGAACGACTCGCCGATCGACAGGCCCTTGAAGCGGCCGTTGATCGCCTTGCCCACGATCACCTCGTCCGTGCCCGGCTGCGCCGGCCGGCCCTCGATGATCTTCACGTGCGAGCGGAACGCGAGCACGTCGTCGGGCACCCCGCGCACCTGCACGTTGGAGATGCCTTCCGTGCCGAGCTTGTCGAGGAGGATGACCGCCACCACCTCCCCCACCCCGTCCGGCTTGCCGTCCTGCCGCTTCGCGACCTCGGCGCTCGCGAGGATCACGCCGATCTGCTGCTCCTCGATGCTGCTCACCATCTCGGCGTCGGAGCCCTTCCGCATCACGATCGCGACGTCGTCCCGCGCGGTGCGCCCGAGGGTGCGCTCCACGCTGTTCGCGAGCATCAGCACCGACGCGAACACGAACACCACGAGGCCGAGACCGGACGCCGTCGCGAGGGTCGTCGTCTTGCGCACCACCAGATTTCGAACGTTGTAGGCGACGGGGATCATGAGCGCTCTCTCCCGCTTTCAGGGTGTCGAAGACAGGCTGCGTGGGTCGCTCACGCCACGCGCCGGAGCGCGTCGGTGACCGAGAGTTTCGAGGCGTTGTACGCCGGGATGAGCGACGCGACGAGCGACAGCCCCATCGAGAGCAGCACCGCCATGACCATCGTCGAAGGCTCGATCCGGAAATAAGGGAACCAGGCGCCCATGTCCTCCTCCAGCCACCGGCCCAGACCGAGCTCGACGATCGGATACGAGACCACGAGCCCGAGGAACCCGGCCAGCAGCCCGATGGTCGCCGCCTCCCCGACGATGAAGATCCTCACGTGCTTCGGCTCGAACCCGAGCGCGCGCAGCACGCCGTACTCCCGCGTCCGCTCCCGGACGCCCATGGCGATCGTGTTGCCGAGGATCATCATCATGATGAGAAGGATGATGATGGACACGACGTTGAGCGCCGTCAGCACGGCCGACATCATCGCCATGAACGACATGTTCATCGCCCGCTCGCTCATCGTCGCCGTCTGGACGTCCTTCTCGTCGAAGATCTTGTCGATCGCCGCGCTGATGTCCGCGCTCCGCGACGGGTCGTCGATCCGGGCGGCCATCCAGCCGATCTGGTCGCGCTGCCGCTCGGGGAGCGACTCGTTCAGGTAGTCGTAGTGAAAGATGAACTGCGACCTGTCGATCGATTTGCGCGTCGCCGTGTAGATCCCCGAGACGTTGAACTGCCAGTTTCCGGGGTAGATTGTCCCCTCCAGCGTCACCGTGTCGCCCGGCTTCACCTTGAGCCGGGTCGCGAGGACGTCGCCCAGGATGGCGCCCTTCCTGTCGCCCAGCCACCGCTCCATGTCCTCGGGCGAGACGACCATCTCATCGTAGACCTTGAAGAAGGTCTTCGACTCGACGGCCATCGAGGCGAAGAAATTGTTGGCGTCGCGCGGGTCCTTGGCGCCGAACCAGCTCATGAAGGACCCCTCCGTCACGCCGGGGACCTCGCGGACCGTGTCCATGTAGCGCTTCGGCAAGGGGAGGATGAACGAGATCTTGTGCCGCGTCGCTATCCGATCCTTCGCGGCGTGGTCGGCGGCGACGTTCCACGCCGAGAGCACCGTCCGGAGGAGCACGAACGCGAGCACCGCCACCACCGCGCCGATCACGGTCAGCAGCGTCCTGAACTTGTTGCGAAGGACGTTCCTGGCGGCGACGGAGACGAGGTTCATGACAGGTTCCCCTTGTCGAGCCGGCGCGTCACCGTCGCGCGCTCGGCGGCCTGCGGATCGTGCGTGACCATCAGGATGGTCTTCTTGAACTCCTTGTTGAGCTTCTCCAGGAGGGCCAGGATCTCGTCGGCGCTCTTGCGATCGAGATCGCCGGTCGGCTCGTCCGCCACGATGATCGTCGGGTCGTTCACGATCGCCCGCGCGATCGCGACCCGCTGCTCCTGGCCGCCGGAGAGCTGCCGGGGATAGTGGCCCATCCGCTCCTCGAGCCCGACGACGCGGAGGGCCGTCTGCGCGCGCTTCCGCCGCTCGGACGAAGACAGGTTCGTGAGCAGGAGCGGCAGCTCGACGTTCTCGACCGCGGTGAGCACCGGCATCAGGTTGTAGGCCTGGAAGATGAAGCCCATCGTCCTGGAGCGGAAGCGCGCCAGCTCGCCGTCGCTCATGCGCGTGAGGTCCTGCCCCGCCACGCGCGCCGAGCCGCGCGTCGGGCGATCGAGCCCGGCGATCAGGTTCAGCAGCGTCGACTTGCCCGAGCCCGAGGGCCCCATCAGCGCCTCGTACGACCCCTCCGGGACGTCGAGCGTGATGTTGTCGAGCACCACGATCGGCTCCTTGTCGCGGAAATAGCTCTTGCCGACCCCCTGCAGCTCGACAATGGGCTTCGGCTTCCCGTCGCGATACCCCTCGGTCATTCGCTCCCCTTTTCCTTCTCTTTGATCTTCTGACCGTCCGCGAGCTCGGCGGACGGCCTCGCCACGAGGCGCGCCCCCGGGGTCGGGCCGTCGAGCAGCTCCAGCCCGCCGGGCGCGGGGCCGCCCACCTTGATGGGCACCATCTTCACCTGGCCCTCGTTGACCACGAACACCACCTTGGCGCCGCCCCGCTCGACCACCGCGGCCTCCGGGACGACCCGCTTCGGCGGCTCCTTCATCGCCTCCTCGGACAGCGCCTCGGCGAGGAAGCTGACCCGCGCGCTCATCTCCGGCAGCGCCTCCTTTGGCTCTCCGACGAACTTCACCTTCACCGGGACGGTCGCCTTGGCGCGGTTCACCCGCTTGCCGATCTCGAGCGTCGTGCAGCGGTGCCGCTTCGAGGGATACGCGTCGAGGACCACCTCGCACGGCTTGCCGGGCTCGATGAGGTAGAGGCGCGTCTCCGGGACATCGGTCTCGACGACGAGCGACGTGAAGTCGGCGATCTCGACGAGGTGCGGCAGCTCGAGGCCGACGACCTCCCCGACCTCCGGCGGCTTCGTCATGATCGTGCCGCCGATCGGCGCGACGATCTTCCGGTCGGCCAGCGTGACCCGGAGGCTCTCGACGTCGGCCGCCGCGGCCTTGACCTCGGCGTCGGCCGCCGCCGCCGACTGGGTGAGCGAGTGCATGCGCGCGGTGAGGTCATCCATCGAGGCGCGGCCGGTCACCTGGCGCTCGACCAGCAGCCGCTCCCGCGCGAGCTGCTGCTCCACCTCGCCGATGCTCGCCCGGGAGGCCGTGGCGCGCGCCCGCGCCGCCGCGACCTTGGCCTGGGCCGCGGCCACGAGGCTCTTCTGGTCGGCGTCGTCGAGCTCCACGAGCAGGTCGCCCTGCTTCACCACGTCGCCTTCCTTGACGTGCACCCGCGCGATGCGGCCGGGGAACTTGGCCCCGACCTTGGACACGACCTGCGGGACCACGTACCCGGTCGACGTCACGGAGATCGACGCCTGCGCCGGCGAGACCAGCGCGACCTCCGTGGTGGTCACCTCGGTCTTGAAGATCGCGCTCTGCGCCCTGGGCGCAACGAAGACCGCGGTACCGGCGACCGCCGCGAGCGCGAGCGCGACGATGAAGGCGGTGCGGAGCGGGCTCCGACGGTCGGGATCGACATCCCGCTGGATCCGGAGCGAGGCGAGATCCGAGCTGAGCTGGTCGGACACGGCGCCTCCTTATCACGCCTCCGTGTTGGCGTTTATATTCTAACGTTAAAATCCTGATGCGCGGCGTCCGTCCCCCCTGATTCGTGGACGGGTGTCGGCCGGTCCCTCTCGTGGCAATCCGCCCGTCCCGACCACAATGCGTTCAGGATTGTCCGACGGGCCCGGAGTGGAACCCCCGCCGGGCCCGGAGCGAACATCCGGCGCGCGCGATGGGGGCGAAGGACGCAGCAGGTGCGCTGAGCGCCGCGCACGAGGTAGGATGGATGCATGACGGCCGCCGGCAGGATCGAGCGTGGGCAGACGGATCTCCGGCCGAGAGCGCTGGCCGGAGGCGCCGGCGGGGAGGCGCGGCGCGGCCAGGTCGACGGGGCGGGGCGCCGGCAGGGAGCCGCGCGTGGCCGCTGACGCGACGTACGACGCCTTGATGAACGAGCCGAAGGAGCACCTCGCGGAGATGCTCCTCCTCGCGGCCCACGTGCTCACGGAGGCGATGGAGACGCCGCGCGCGTGCGACGCGCTCTACGTCATGGCCCACATCCCCGAGACGGAGGACAGCCTGCTCCGCGGCGCGGTCGCGCTCTGGGAGCGGCTCTCCCGCGCGCCGAAGATCCTGGTCTGCGCGGACGGACCCGCCTCCGGATTCGCCGGCGGAGCGGCGTGGCAGCGGAAGCTCCGCGACGAGCTGGGCGTCCCGGGGAGCGCCATCGTCCTCGTCGGGGGAGCGCAGTACGAGGGCGACGACCGGAGACCAGCGCTCAACTCGGCGACCGAGGCCCCCCCGGTGATCCGGTGGTGTCGCGAGCGCGGCGTGGCCCACCTGACGGTCGTCGCCCACCACTTTCACGTGCTCCGCGCGTACCTCGGCTTCGTCACGGCCGGCCGCGAGGTGGCGAGCCTCCAGATCTCGCCGTACGCCGTGGCCGCCCTCGCCCGCGACGGGCGGCACACGCACTCGCAGGGGACGCTCACCAGCACGCTGCCCGAGCTCGTCGAGAGCGAGATCGCGAAGTGCTTCGCGTACAGGAACCTCGCGCGCCCTGGCGAGGCGCGGGCGATCACGCTGGGCCGCTACCACCGCGCGCGGCTTCGTAAAGACATCTGACGAATCGAGCGCTTCTGCCGGAAGGCCGGCCGTGGTAGCGGAAACGGCTCATGCTGACGGAGAAGCGCCGATGTCGCCTCTGCAAGGGCGCGCGCCTGGAGACGTTCCTGGATCTCGGGGAGCAGCCACCGGCGAACGCGTTTCTCCGCGAGGAGGACCTCGCGTCCGAGCGCCGCTTTCCGCTCTCGGTCGCGCGCTGCGCCGATTGCGCGTTCGTCCAGCTCCGGCACGCGGTGGATCCCGACCTCCTCTTCCGCGAGTACGTCTATGTCTCCTCCACGTCGCCCTCGTTCGTGCGCCACTTCGAGCGGTACGCCCGGGCGATGGACGAGCGGCTCGGGCTCTCCGGCGCGGTCACGCTCGACATCGGCAGCAACGACGGCGTCCTGGTGAGGCCGCTGCGGGCGCTCGGCGCCGAGGCGTACGGGGTGGATCCGGCCGTCGCGATCGCCGGGCGAGCGGCCGCGCAGGGCGCGCCGACCGTGGTCGGGTATTTCACCGAGGCGTTCGCGCGGCGCTTCGCGGAGGAGCGCGGCAAGGCGAAGCTCATCACGGCCAACAATGTCTTCGCGCACATCGACGATCTCGACGACATCGCGCGCGGCGTGAAGGCGCTCCTCCGGGAAGACGGCCTCTTCGTCATCGAGGCGCCGTATCTCGTCGACTTCCTCGAGCAGCGGCTCTTCGATACCGTCTATCACGAGCACCTGTCGTATCTCTCCGTCGCGCCGCTCGTCCCGTTCTTTCAGCGGTTCGGGCTCGCGCTCGTGGACGTCGGGCACGAGCCGGTCCACGGCGGGTCGCTGCGCCTGTTCGTCGCCCACGCCGGCGCGCGCGCGTGCTCCTCGAGCGCGCCGAGCGTCGCGGAGCGCGTCGCGCGCGAGGGCGCCTCGGGCCTCGGCGACGTGGCGACGTTCCGGCGGTTCGCCGGCGCGGTCGAGGAGAACAAGCGCGCGCTCGTCGAGCTCCTCGCTTCGCTGCGGGCGGCGGGGAAGCGCGTCGCCGGGTACGGCGCGCCCGCCAAGGGCAACACGCTCCTCAACCACTTCGGCATCGGCCCGGAGACGCTCGACTACATCGTCGATGACAACCCGCTCAAGCAGGGCCTCTACACGCCGGGGATGCACATCCCCGTCGTCTCCGCGCTGGAGCTCGAGCGGCGGCGGCCGGACCATCTGCTCATCCTGGCCTGGAACTTCGCGCAGCCCGTGATGGAGAGCCAGCGGGCGTTCGCGGAGCGCGGCGGCAAGTTCATCGTCCCGGTTCCAACGCCGACCGTCATCGGGTAAGGGAGCAAGCGATATGGAGCGCCTCATCGAGGACGAGCTGCGGAGTCTTGCGGGCCTTCTGGGCGACGTCGCCCGCCGGCTCGAGGGGAAGACGGTGCTCATCACCGGCGCGGCCGGCTTCCTCGGGAGCTACATCGTCGGCGTCCTCCAGGAGCTCAACCGGAGCGCGTTCGAGAGGCCGGCGACGATCGTGGCGCTCGACAACCTCATCACCGGAACGAAGGACAGCGGCTTCTTCGATCTCGACGACCCGAACCTCGTGTTCGAGACGCACGACGTGACGCGGCCGTACCCGCGCGGCGTGGACCCCGACTTCATCCTTCACGGGGCCGGGATCGCGTCGCCGGTGTACTACGCGAGGTACCCGCTAGAGACCATCACCGTGGCGGTCGACGGCATCCGGAACGTCCTCGACCTCGCGCGCCGCGCGCGGCCCGAGGCGGTGCTCTACTTCAGCTCGAGCGAGATCTACGGAGATCCGCACCCCGAGTTCATCCCGACGCCGGAGGACTACCCCGGTCGCGTCTCGCCCACGGGGCTCCGCGCCTGCTACGACGAGTCGAAGCGCCTCGGCGAGACGCTCGCGATGGTCTATCACCGCCAGTACGGCGTCCCGGTGACGGTCGTCCGCCCGTTCAACGTCTACGGTCCGGGGATGCGGCGCGACGACTCCCGCGTCCTCCCGAGCTTCCTGAACGCCGCGCTCGACAGGCGGCCGATCGAGATCCACCGCGGCGGGACGCAGACGCGCACGTTCTGCTACGCGACGGACGGGGTGAACGGATTCTTGCGGGTGCTGCTGCTCGGCCGGCCTGGCGAGGTGTACAACATCGGCTCCGACGCCGAGGAGATCTCCATGCGCGACCTCGCGAAGAAGGTCGAGCAGGCCGTCGGCGAGCCGCTCGACCTCGCGCTCGCGAGCTACCCCGAGGGGTACCCGGTGGGCGATCCGAACCGCCGTTGCCCGGACATCACCAAGGCGCGCACGGAGCTCGGGTATGCGCCGACGGTGTCGCTCGCGGAGGGGCTCCCGCGGATGCTCGCCTGGTACCGGCTCCTGCGGAAGACGGGGGCGGCGGGCGGCGCGCGCTGAGGACGTCGAGGTGACGGGCGGCCCCGCTCGCGGCGGCCGCGCGCGACGCGCACGCGCGCGCGGCCGGGAGCGAGCAGAGGCGCTCGATCACAGGCCGAGCTGCTTGATGATCTTGTCGCGCGACGTGAGCCCCACGATCT
Organism: Sorangium sp. So ce406; assembly: GCF_051474675.1. Classification (NCBI taxonomy): domain Bacteria; kingdom Pseudomonadati; phylum Myxococcota; order Polyangiales; family Polyangiaceae; genus Sorangium; species Sorangium sp. So ce406. The sequence goes on from NZ_CP150340.1 coordinate 9,384,417, forward strand.
GCCCCGCCTTCTCGCCGCCCTTGAAGAGGATCACGGTGGGGACGCTCCTGATGCCGAATTTCTGCGCGGTCTTCGGCGCTTCGTCGATGTCCACCGCGAACACCTTGACCTTGCCCGCGTAGTCCTTCGCGATCCCCTCGACGATGGGGGCGAGCTGCCTGCAGGGCCCGCACCAGGTCGCGCCGAAGTCCACCAGCACCGGCTCGCCGGAGCTCTTGATCGCCTCATCGAACGTGGAGTCATTGAGTGCAGGGAGGGTTGCCATCCGCTCCTTCTACCACGCGCCCCGGCGCGGCCGCCACTGGACCACCTCTTCCCCCGGGCACAGGGACAGGACCGTGTGTGGTGCCGGAGGCGAAGCCAGCGACCCCGCCGAGGTTGTTTGCGATGCCGGAGGGCAGCTCACCACCGAACGAGCGTGGGCCTCGGCAGGAGGCAGGCGCGCTGACCGGGGCGGACGCGCACGCGGCGCCTCGCCGGCGCTTGCCGCCCGCCCGCGCCTTCACTTACGCTCTCGTTCATGGCCAACCCGACCGCGCTCCTCGAGACCTCCCTGAGCAACATCAAGATCGAGCTCTACCTCGACAAGATGCCCATCACCGCCGGAAACTTCGTCAAGCTCGCGAAGAGCGGGTTCTACGATGGGCTGCACTTCCACCGCGTCATCAACGGCTTCATGCTCCAGTTCGGGTGTCCGCGCAGCCGCGACCCGAAGAGCCCGCTGGCAGGCACCGGCGACGGGCCCGACGGGTGCATCCCGGACGAGCACCCGGCCAACGCCAGGCTTTCGAACGAGCCCGGCACGCTCTCCATGGCCAACACGGGCGATCCCAACAGCGGCTCGTGCCAGTTCTTCATCAACACGGTCCACAACGCCTACCTCGACTGGTTCACGCCCGGCCCCTCGAAGCACCCCGTGTTCGGCCGCGTGATCGAGGGCATGGACGTCGTGCGCCAGATCGAGACGGCGCGCACCGACGGGAGCGATCGGCCCCTCACCCCGATCCGCATGAACCGCGTCGTCGTGCAGGAATCCTGATCCGCGCTGCCGCGAGCTCCGCGCCGCCGCGATCGCGGCGCTCCGTGCCCCCTCCCCCGCCATGACCTCGGTCCTGTGCCGCAGCGGGAGCGATCCCCGCTGTCGAGCAGGACCGCGGTCTCGACATTCACTCGGCCCTGAGGTGACGGAGACGCCGTCCTCTACCGCCGTCAGGGGTCCACGATGGACGCCTCGAACGCCATCGTGGCGCCCTCGTGTCTCCACTGGACGAGCGCCGTGTCGTTGGCTCGAAGGAACGCGTCGCACGAGATCGTGCGGTCCGGGTGCTTCGCGCCGTGTTCTGACTTACCGTAACGGGATGACCATGCGCTTTCGAACCATGAAACAGCACCGCTCCTCGGTCGTCGGCGCCGCGCTCCTGGCCGCGGCGTCCGCCGGTCTCCCCATCGCCCGCGCGGACAGCGGCCCTCTCGTGCGTACTCCGGTGACCTACCGCGTGACGGATCCCCATGCGCGCAGCGTCGAGCACGAGATCCACGGCTTTCGCGTCGACCCGCCCTGCGCGGCCACGTCGGTCGTGCTGCTGCAGCACGGCCTCTCCTATGGCGCCGAGGCCTGGGATTTCAGCCCCGAGGACGGCTATTCGTACGCGCGCACCCTGGCCGACGCCGGCTACACCGTGGTGGCCATCGACCGGCTCGGCTACGGCGCGAGCACCCTGGATGACGGATACCGGGCGACGGTGGACGTGCACGCGGATATCGCTCACCAGATCGTCCAGCAGCTCCGCGAGGAGTTCGCGCACGTCGCGATCGGCGGTCACAGCGCCGGCGCCGAGGTCTCGGAGCTCGAGGCGGGCCTGTTCAACGACGTCGATGCCCTGATCGCGATGGGGTACCACCAGTTCCCCTCCACGCGGTTCCTCGCCGATTTCGCGACCGGCGACATCCCGCGCGCGCTGCTCAGCGATTACGAGTACTTCCTGGGCACGCCGTCCCATCGCGCCCAGATGTTCTATACAGCCGCCGCCGAGCCCTGGGTCGTCGCCGCGGACACCGCCGCCGCCCACCTGACGCCCAGCGGCGAGATCCTCACGATCACCCTCCAGCCCTCGCGCGTCCTCGCGCCGTTCGTCCGTGTCCCGGTGCTCCTGCAGCTCGCCGACAGCGATCGGCTGTTCCCCGCGGCGTTCGCGCCCCTCGCGGCGGCCAGCTTCATCCATTCGCCATCGGTGACGCTCGATACCGTGCCGCGGGCCGGCCACACGTACATGCTCCACCCCACCGGCCCCGCGGCCGGCGAGCGCATCGCCGGCTGGCTGCGCGGCCGGCCCGAGACGCCGAGCTGCCTGCCCTGACTCCCGAGGAATGCCAGCCCGCTGCCCTCGGTGCATGAGGGCAGCTCGAGCTACGCAGGGTAGACCGCCTCCGGCGTCCGCGGCCCCTCAGCCGCCTGCCGGGGCGCGATTCCCCGCGTCGAGGCCGCCCTTCTTGACGATGAAGGCGGCGATCTCCTCGACGCCCTTGTTCTCCTTGAGGTTGGTGAACAGGAACGGCCTGTCGCCCCGCATCTTGCGGGCGTCGCGGTCCATCACCTCGAGGCTCGCGCCGACCATGGGCGCGAGGTCGATCTTGTTGATGATGAGCAGGTCCGAGCGGGTGATGCCCGGGCCGCCCTTGCGCGGGATCTTGTCGCCGGCCGACACGTCGATGACGTAGAGCGTGAGATCGGCGAGCTCCGGCGAGAAGGTCGCGGCCAGGTTGTCCCCGCCGGACTCGACGAACACGAGATCGAGGGGGGCGAGGCGCTGCGCGATCTCGCGGACGGCCGCCAGGTTGATGGAGGCGTCCTCGCGGATCGCCGTGTGCGGGCAGCCGCCGGTCTCGACGCCGACGATGCGCTCGGGGCTGAGCGCGCCCGAGCGGGTCAGGAACTCGGCGTCTTCCTTCGTGTAGATGTCGTTGGTGACCACGGCGACGCGCCACTCGTCGCGCATGCGCTTGCAGAGGCGGTCGACGAGCGCCGTCTTGCCGGAGCCGACCGGCCCTCCGATACCGACACGGAGGGGGCCGTGGGTGCTTGTTGTCATGAGCGGAATAACCTCGTGTGTTGGGTTTCGTGTTGCATCGACGAGAGATCGACACAAGGCGTCGCGGCGCCGATGCGATCGAGCGGCGTCTCCCGGGCGCGCCGGGCGGCGTCGACGATGACCGGCTCGAGCGCCGCCACGATCCGCTGGCCGTCCGTCTGGCCGAGCGGGACGAGCCGGATACCCGCCGAGACCAGGCCGGAGCCGAAGGCGTGCAGGTACGCCGTCAGCGCCGGATCGAGCGGTATGCCGTGCGCGGCCGCGGCGAGCCCGACCGCGACCGGGAGCGGCGCCTCGCCCGCGTGGCGCGCCGCGAACGCGTCGAGGCGAGGGTGCGGCCACGCGGCGCGGGTGATGGTGAGGAACGCGGCGCCCTGCTGCGCGCTCTCCAGCGCGAGCTCGCGGGTGCCCCGGAGCGCCGCGGCGAGCTCCGCCACCTCGTCGAGCTCGCCGTCCTGCTCCGCGCGGTAGGCGGCCGCGAGGAGCGCCGCGTCGACCTGGCCGGAGCCCTCGCCGAGGATGGCCGCGACCCACGCCCGGAGCTGCTCCGCCGTGCCCACGAGGCCTGCCTCGACCGCCCACTCCAGCCCGTGGCTGTAGCTGAAGCCGCCGACCGGGTAGGCCGGCGACATCCAGCTCATCAGGCGGTAGAGCGCTCCCTCTCCCACGGCGATCACCCGCGTCGGCCCTCGCGATCGTGCTCATGGTCGTGGGAATGCCCGTGGCCGTGAGCGTGGGAGTGCCCCTGCTCGTGGGAGTGAGCATGCTCGTGGGCGTGAGCATGCTCGTGGGAATGCCCATGTTCATGGGAGTGACCATGTTCATGGGAGTGACCATGTTCATGGGAGTGACCATGTTCATGGGAGTGACCATGTTCATGGGAATGCCCGTGTTCATGAGAATGCCCGTGACCGTGCGGCGCCTTCTGGTCGTACGCGCCGCGCTCCGGCGTGAAGGGCGCGCGGAGCGGCGTCGCCGCGGCGCCGAGACCCCGGACCATGTCGACGATCACGTGATCGTGCCGGATGAGGATCCGCGCGCCGTCGAAGGCAGCCGGGATATGCCGGTTGCCGATATGCCAGGCGATGCGGGCCAGGTCCGTCGCATGATGGCACGTGACCGCGACGAGCTCCTCGTCCGCCGCGCGGACCAGGAGCCAGGCGCCGTCCTCGAGGCGCAGGCCGTCCCCGTCGCCGAGCACGGTCGCCTCCGGAAGGTCGAGCAGGAACTCCCACCCTTCGTCGGTCGCGAGCCGGATCCGCCGGCGGTGCCGGTCGTCGTAAGCGAGCGTCACGCACGCCTCGGCGGCGGTCTCGGGCGTGCTCCCGCGGGGAAAGACCTCGATGGCGCGTCGCATGTCAGTACAGGAAATAGCGCTGGGCCATGGGGAGCACCTCCGCCGGCTCGCAGGTGAGCAGCTCGCCGTCGGCCTTCACCGTGTAGTGCTCCGGATCGACCTCGATGCGCGGCGTCTCGCTGTTGTGGATCATGCTCGCCTTCGAGATCCCGGACCGCGTGTTCTCCACCGCGAGCAGCGGGCGCGACAGCCCCGCCGTCGCCGCTACCCCGCGCTGGAGCGACGCCTGGCTGACGAACAGCACCGAGCTCTCGATCGCGCTCCGGCCATACGCCGCGAACATCGGCCGGTAGTGCACGGGCTGCGGCGTCGGGATCGCGGCGTTGGGATCGCCCATCGGCGCCGTGACGATCGAGCCGCCCTTGAGCACCACGTCCGGCTTGACCCCGAAGAAGGCGGGCGACCAGACCACGAGATCGGCGAGCTTGCCGACCTCGACCGAGCCGATATGCCGGCTGACGCCCTGTGCGATGGCCGGGTTGATGGTGTACTTGGCGACATACCGCTTGGCGCGGAAGTTGTCGTTGCCCGGGCCGTCCTTCGCCAGCTTGCCGCGCTGGCTCTTCATCTTGTGGGCGGTCTGCCAGGTCCGCAGCACGACCTCACCGACGCGCCCCATCGCCTGGCTGTCGCTCGCCATGATGGAGATGGCCCCGATGTCGTGCAGGATGTCCTCGGCCGCGATCGTCTCCTTCCGGATGCGGCTCTCGGCGAACTTCACGTCCTCCGGGATCTCCTTCTTGAGGTGATGACAGACCATGAGCATGTCGAGGTGCTCGACGACCGTGTTGCGGGTATAGGGCCGCGTCGGGTTGGTGGACGCCGGGAGCACGTTGGGCTCCCCGACCAGCGCGATGACGTCGGGCGCGTGGCCGCCCCCGGCCCCCTCGGTGTGGAACGCGTGGATCGTCCGCCCCTTGAAGGCGCGGATCGTATCCTGGACGAAGCCGCTCTCGTTCAGCGTGTCGGAGTGGAGCGCCACCTGGACGTCGTACGCGTCGGCCACGGAGAGGCAGTTGTCGATCGCCGCGGGCGTGGTGCCCCAGTCTTCATGGAGCTTCAGCCCGCAAGCGCCAGCCTCGATCTGCTCGACGAGGCCGGCGGGCCGGCTCGTGTTCCCCTTGCCGAACAGGCCGATGTTGACCGGCAGCGCCTCGGCGGCCTGGAGCATGCGCCGGATGTGGAAGGGGCCGGGCGTACAGGTGGTCGCGGCTGTGCCCGCCGCCGGTCCGGTGCCTCCGCCCATCAGCGTGGTCAGGCCCGAACAGAGCGCCTCCTCGACGAGCTGCGGACAGATGAAGTGGATGTGCGTGTCGATGCCGCCGGCGGTGACGATCTTCCCGGCGCCCGCGATGACCTCGGTGCCGGGGCCGATGATGATGGTCACGCCGTCCTGCACGTCGGGGTTGCCGGCCTTGCCGATGCCGGCGATCCGGCCTTCCCGGATGCCGATGTCCGCCTTGACGATGCCCCAGTGGTCGAGGATGAGCGCGTTGACGATCACCGTGTCGACGGCGCCCTCGGCCTGCGTCCGCTGGGACTGGCCCATGCCGTCGCGGATGACCTTGCCGCCGCCGAACGTGACCTCCTCGCCGTATCCGTGGAGGGCCGTGAGGTCCTGCTCGACCTCGATGAGGAGATCGGTGTCGGCGAGCCGCACCTTGTCGCCCACGGTCGGGCCGTACAGGCTCGCGTAGCTGGAATGAGAGATCGGATGAGGCATCGCCGGGGTCTCCTAGAGTGAGCCGTTGATCTTGCCCTGAAAGCCCACGACGGCGCGGGCGCCGCCGAAGGCCACGAGGGGCACGTCCTCGCACGTCTCGCCCGGCTCGAAGCGCCTCGCGGTGCCGGCCGGGATGTCGAGCCGCATGCCGCGCGCCTTGTCGCGGTCGAAATGGAGCGCCTCGTTGACCTCGTAGAAGTGGTAATGGCTGCCGACCTGGATCGGCCGATCGCCGGTGTTCTTGACCGTGATCGTGGCGACGGGCCGACCCAGGTTGAGCTGGAGGTCGGCTTGCCCCGCAGGGGTGATGATCTCGCCGGGAATCATGGTTCCTCCTCCTCGCCTCTAGGCCTTGTCCTGGGGCGCCGAGTGAATCCCGAGCCGCGGGCCGATGGGGTTGTGGACCGTGACGAGCTTCGTGCCGTCGGGGAATGTCGCCTCGACCTGGACGTCGTGGATCATCTCGGCGACGCCCTCCATCACTTGATCCAGGAAGATCACGCGCGCGCCTCGGCTCATCAGATCCTCGACCGAATGGCCGTCGCGGGCGCCCTCGACCACGAAGTCGGAGATGAGCGCGACCGCCTCCGGGTAATTGAGCTTGACGCCGCGCTCGAGCCGCCGGCGCGCGACCATCGCGGCGACGGAGATCAGCAGTTTGTCCTTCTCTCGCGGGGTGAGATTCATCGACTCCTCCTCAGATCGACCAGAACCGCGGCATGCGCGCCGGATGGCCCGAGCGCGCCGCCCTGAGCCACGAGACCAGATCGGTGAGATCGCGCCGCACGTGCGCCGGCTCCGCGCCGAGCGCCCGGGCCACGAGCACTCCGCCGACGAGCGTGGCGCCCGCGCGGGACGACCCGCGCGCGAGCCGCGCGCGCGCCTCGTCGACCCAGGCGGCCGCGTCGTCGGCGACGAGCAGCGCGAGCCCCGCCGCGGTGGCGCCGCCGAAGCCGGCGGGGCTCGCGATCTGCGCGGCGATGTCGCCGGAGAGGGAGAGGGCGTCGGCCCACGCGAGGCGCCCTCCGCGCCGGACGCGCCAGACGTCGTGCAGGGCGCCGGCCGTGAAGCGCTCGCCGCGGGCCAGGCGGCCGAAGACGGTGAGGTCGAGCGCGAGGAGGCTCCCGCCGGGGGCGACGTCGAGGTCGACGCGCCGCTCGAGGCGGGCGTTGTCGAACAGGATGGTCTCCCGGGGCAGCCACTCGAGCGCGGCGCCCGCCTCGACGCGGAGGCCGAACGAGAGGCGGCTCGGGGCGCCCAGCGAGGGATAGATCTTCTCGGCGGCCTGGCTCGTCACGGTGGCGGTGGCGCCGCGGCAGGCCTCGACCGAGATGCGGAGGGCGTCGCCTCCGGCCGTGCCGCCGGATGTGGTGATGAACACGCCGAGAAGCGGCTCGTCCGGCTCTTGCCGCGGGAAGAGCATGCGGCACGGGGCGCGGTGCGCGACGTGCACAGGCCTGGTGCGGTCGTGATGCTCGAAGCGGACGTCGAGGAATCCGTCGTCCCGCTGCAGACCCAGGCGGTGCTCGGGGTAATCGGTCGGGTCAGCCATGAGGAACCCTTGTCGATTGTGCGCAAGCATCTTGCCCCGCCGCGGTGAGGTGCTCGTCGATCCGGCCTGGGGCTTGTACTCCAGCCAACGCAGCGCTGTCCATGGAACTTTGCTCCCACGGTGGTGGCCTGACCCGACCCAGGTTGGCGGACCTTGACCCGACCCAGGTTGGCGGACCTTGACCCGACCCAGGTTGGCGGGGCGGCCCCTTGACCCGACCCAGGTTGGGGCCTCGGGACCCGACCCAGGTTGGGCCAACAGCAACAACAGCAGCCAGGTCGGGGACACCTGGCGGGATCGGCGGAACCCCTGGCGGCCGCCACCCATGGAGCGCTCCCAATGTTTCGAAATGCCCCGCCAGGACGGCCGGCACGCCGTTTGATGATGTGCAGCGGCCATGAGCCAGCCCCGCAATATTACTCCCGGCGCCACCTACATGATCACGCGTCGCGTCCTCCGCAGGCACCTCCTCTTCCGTCCCGACGCGGCCATCACCCAGTTCCTGGTCTACGCCCTCGCAGTCTCGGCGCGCCGCTACAGCATCGAGGTCCATGCGCTCTGCGCGATGTCATCGCACCTGCACATCATCGTCACCGATGCGAACGGCGTCCTGCCGCGTTTCCTGCAATTTTTCCACCGTATCGTCGCGCTCGGCACCAAGGTGCTCCGCGAGTGGGAAGGGCCGGTATGGGACCATGAAGCTACGAACGTTGTGCGGCTGCTGACACACGCGGCGGTGATCGAGAAGATCGCCTACGTTCTCGCGAACCCTGTGGCTGCTGGCCTGGTGGGCCATGCGCGTGAGTGGCCGGGCGCCAAGGTGGATGTTTGCGAGATCGGGCGCGGCGAGCTGCGCGCGACCCGTCCCCCGGTCTATTTCGACCCGGAAAACCCACAGTGGCCGGAGCAAGTATCGCTCCAGCTCGTGCTGCCGCCCACCGTCGAGCAAGACAGCGCGGAGGGCTTTCGTCATGCGGTTGCCGCCGAGCTCGAGCGCCACGAAGCGCAGGCACATGCAGAGGCACATCGGCAAGGGTTGCGCTTTCTGGGCGCCGAAAGAGCCAGCAAGGTTTCCCCCTACGAGCGTGCCACGAGCTTCGAGGCGATCCGTGATCGCAATCCGACGTTTGCAGCGGGCCGTGAGCAGCGTGGCACATGGCAAATCGCAGCCTCCGCTGTTCGGGCATTTCGCGCCACGTACCGAGCCGCGCTCGAACGATGGCGCGCTGGTGTACGCAGCGCCGTATTCCCGGCGGGTACGTGGTGGATGCGCATATTTCACGGCGTTGACGTGACCGACGCTGTGCCTACAACAATGTAGTCTCGGCGCGAGTTCGCTACAGCGAGACGGGCAAGAGGGCGCGGCGTCGACGCGCCCTCTTCGGGGACGTTCTTTTGGAGAACGCAAAGCGAGCGGCGGATCATTCACACGCGCCGCGCGATTCCAACCTGGGTCGGGTTCCCCAACCTGGGTCGGGTTCCCCAACCTGCGGGTTCCCCAACCTGGGTCGGGTTGCCAACCTGGGTCGGGTTGCCAACCTGGGTCGGGTTGCCCAGTTCACGGCCCCAACCTGGGTCGGGTTGCCAGTTCAGTTCACGGCCCCAACCTGGGTCGGGTTGCCAGTTCAGTTCACGGCCCCAACCTGGGTCGGGTTGCCCAACCTGGGTCGGGTTGCCAGTTCACGGCCCGGGCGGTGCGTCCCAGAGCGCCACGAGGCGCGCGTAGCCGCGGAAGCCGATCGCCGTGGCTCGCTCCGGCGGCTGCTCCGGGTCGAGGCGCAGGTTGGGCAGCCGCGCGAGGAGCCGCTCGAGCGCCACGCGGGCCTCCAGCCGGGCGAGCGGCGCGCCCAGGCAGAAGTGCGTACCCCGGCCGAAGCTGAGATGGCGGTCGGCGTTCGGCCGGCACGGATCGAACGTCGCCGGCTCGCCGAAGAGCCTCTCCTCGCGGTTGGCCGAGCAGACCGCGAGCTGGACCGTCGCGCCCGCCGGGATCGTCACGCCCCCCAGCTCGACCTCCACCGTCGTCCGGCGGCTTATCCAGAGCACCGGCGCGTCGAGCCGCAGCGCCTCCTCGACGACGTGCTCGAGCAGCCCCCGGTCCGCGCGCGCCGCGGCGAGGTGTGCCGGGCGCTCCAGCAGCGGCACCAGCGCGTTGCTGATCAGGTGCAGCGTCGTCTCGTGCCCGGCCATGATGAGCTGCATCGGCACGGCGATCAGCTCCTCCTCGCTGAGCCGCGCGTCGTCGTCGAGGTGCGCCTGGATCAGCGCCGAGAGCAGGTCATCGCCCGGACGGCGCCGGCGCTCCGCGATCACCTCCGCGAAGTAGCGCCGGAACGCCACCAGCCCCCGCGCCGCCTCGACGAGCTGCTCGACGGGCTCCACGTTCCACACGAGCCGGATCCAGTCGTCGGACCAGCGCTTCAGCCGGGCAATGTCGGCGCGCGGCATGCCGAGCATGTCGCCGATCACGAACGACGTGAACGGGAACGCGAAGCGCGGGACCAGGTCGGCCCTGGCGTCGGCCACGAAGCCGTCGATCAGCGCGTCGGCGATCGCCCGTATCTCCGGCTCCATGGCGGCGGTCCGCTGCGGGGAGAAGCCCTTGCTGAGCAGGCCGCGGAGCCGCGTGTGGTCGGGCGGATCGGTCGTGAGGAGCGTCGGCAGCCGCGCGTCGGGGTCGCCGAGCAGGGCGACGATCTCCGGCGCCAGCGGGGTCCTCGGGCTCATCAGGTACTTCGACGAGAAGCGCTCCGTGTCGCGCAGCACCGCTGCGATGTCCTCGGCGCGCGTGACCATCCAGCAGCTCGCGGACGCGTTGAAGAAGACGGGCGCAGCGCGGCGGGCCTGCGCATAGAGCGGGTACGGATCGACGATGTGCTCGGGGCCGAAGAGGTTCTCCGCGGCGAGGGCGGCGCGCAGCGCGTCGGGTTCGGTCATGCTGAGATCTCCTGCGTGGGCGAAACGTGACGGAGCTCATCGCGGGGCCGGAGACCCCGGCCCGTCGACTGTCCAGAGCGTATCGCTTGTGAGCCACGTCACCTAGAGCAACGTACTCCAGCGTCTGGTACAAGGGCCGGACGCGTCGACCCCCGGGCGCCACGCACGCCGAAAGACCTTCGAGTTTGCCGTCTTCCCCCCCTGACTCCACCTCGCCCCGCCCGCCGGAGACGTCTTCCGTCCCCGGCGCGCCGGCGCGCGCGCGGCGCTCCTGGGCGGGGTGGGCGGGCTTCTCCGGCCTGCTGCTCCTGGCCATCCTCGTGCCCTTCTTCCTCTTCGCGGACCGCCTCGAGGCGGCGGCCCGGGGGCTGCTCGCGTCGCCTCCGCCGGCCGCCGCGACAGCGCTCGTGCTCGGGGGGTTGCTCGCAGGCGACGTGCTCCTGCCGGTGCCGTCGAGCTTCGTGAGCACGGCGGCGGGCGGGCTGCTCGGCCTCTGGCGCGGGACGGCGGTGTCCTGGGCGGGGATGATGGCGGGCTCCGCGCTCGGGTACGCGCTCGGCGCGCGGGCCGGGGCGCCGGCGCTCCGGCGGATGGTCGGCGAGGCGGAGCTCGCCCGCCTCGCGCGGGCCGCCGAGCGGCACGGCCCCTGGTTCCTGCTCCTCTTCCGCGGCGTGCCGGTGCTCTCCGAGGCCTCGGTCGTCTTCGCCGGCGCGGGCCGCATGCCGCGCCGCGCGTTCCTCACGGTCACCGCCCTGGCCAACCTGGGCATCTCGGCGACCTACGCGGCGCTGGGCGCCTCCGCCGCGCGGCTCACGTCGATCCTGCTGCTGTTCGCGGGGATCGTGCTGCTCCCCGCGCTCGCGCTGCTGCTCGTGCGCCTGCCGGAGCGCTGGCGCCGGGCGGCGCGGGCGCGCGGGGCGCCGCCGCGGTGAGCCGCTCCTGGCGAGCGTCTTGTTCCTCGCGTTCCTCGCGCGCCTCGGGGAAGGGTCCTCGCTGCGCCCGAGCAACGCGCACACGCGCGCGCCAGGTGGGACGGCAGGAGCACCTGATGGGCTGGCTCGCCTGAGGTGATACCTGCCCGTCTCGACGCGCCGGAGCCGCACGTTTAGGCTCTCCGGATGGGCTTCGTCGCCAGCCTTCTCATCGTGTACGGGGTCGCCGGGGTGGTGCTGGGCGTCGCGTTCGCGATCGCGATCGGGCGCTGGCTCCACCACCAGCGGCGCTCGCAGGTCGCCGCCTGCGCGCGGAGCCCTTCGGCCTCGCCGGACGCGATGCGCGAGGGGTTCGCCCTGCTCCGCGGTGAGGTGGGCGCGGACGACGCCGCGCCCGACGACGCGGTGATCGCGGTCGAGATCCCGGGCGGCGGCCAGGCCGTCCCCGGCGCCACGCCGGGCGCGTGGCACACCCGGGCGCGCGCGTTCTCGCTCCGGCTCCCCTCGGGCGCCGCGGTGCGCGTCGAGCCGGCGAGCGGCCGTTTGACCCTCGACACCACCTTCGTGCCGGCGAGCCGCGGCGGCGCCTTCGTCTACAGGTCCGAGGTCCGCCCCGGCGACGCCATCTACATCGCGGGCTCGGTGCGCCGCGAGATCGACCCCAGCGCCGCCGGCAAGGGGTACCGCGACGCGGCGCAGGCCTGGGTGCTCCGCGCGCCCGCGCACGGCAACCTCTGCGTCTCCTCCGACACGGTCATCGCCCACCACGCCCGGCGCGCGCGCTTCCACCGCGCCTGGGCCGTCGCCCTCGGCGCGGCGCTCACCGCGCTCCACCTCGGCCTGTTCCGCGCGTTCCACGCGAACGTCCTCGGCGCCCTCGGCCCAGCCGGCGGCGTCGGCGTCGGCGTCGGCGCTGCCGGTGGCATCGGCATCGGCCCGGCCGCGCTCGCGCTCTTCTTCGTCGGCGCCGTGGCGCTCGCGTACCGTACCCTGGCCGAGCAGACGTCTCCCTGGACCGAGCTCCGCGTGGAGCGGCCCCGGACAGCGTGAGCTCGACGAGCGAGGAACCATGAGCACACAGGGGGGTGATGACGCGATGTCGGCCGAGAACGCGCGCCTGCGGGCCCGGATCGAGGAGCTGGAGCGCCGGCTCGGCGAGGCCGCGCCGCCGCAAGCCACGCCGCCGCCGACCGCGCAGGCCTCCGCGAGCGAGCCTCGCGTCCCCTTCGAGGCGGTCTTCGACCTGCTCCCGATGCCCGTCTTCGTCTACCGCAGCGACGGGGTGGTGGCCGCGGTGAACGAGGTCTGCTGCACCTGGTACAAGACCCCGCGGGAGTACCTGGTCGGCAAGTACAACATGCTGCAGGACCCCGAGGCGGTAGCGAAGGGCTTCACGGAGCCGTTCCATCGCGCGCTCGCCGGCGAGGTGGTCACGCTCCCGGCGATACCCTACGTGATCAAGCACGAGGCCAACGAGGACCTGGGCCGCTGGTGCTGGCTCGAGGTGACCTACCTGCCGCTCCGGGACGAGACCGGGGTGAGGTTCGTCGTGGCGCTGATCCGCGACGTCTCGGCGCACCGGGAGGCCGAGGCGCAGCAGCGCCGGAGCGCCCAGCTGCTGCAGAGCATCATCGAGAACGCGCCCCTGCTCATCTACGCGGTGGACGCCGAGGGCCGCTACACCGTCGCGAACCGCCTTGTCGAGGCGGCGGCGGGCAAGCCCCGGAGCGAGCTCATGGGGCGGATGCCGCACGACTTCCTGCCCGCGGACACCGCCGCTCGGTTCGTCGCGCAGGATCGCGAGGCCATGGCCTCCAGCGCGCCGATCGCCGTCGAGGACCGGGTCGAGATGCTCGACGGCACGCACGTGTTCATCACCACGAAGTTCGCCCTCCGCGACGACGAGGGCACGGTGACGGGCGTCTGCGGCATCTCGGCGGACATCACCGAGCGCGTGCGGGCCGAGGAGCAGAATCTCCGGCTGCAGCAGCAGATGTTCCGCGTCCGCGAGGACACGCTCCGGTCGATCTCCACGCCGCTCCTGCCCATCGCCCCCGGCGTCCTCGTGGTGCCGCTCGTCGGCAAGATGACCCGCGAGCGGGCCGATCTGGTCATCGAGGCGCTCCTCCACGGGATCTCGAGCCAGCAGGCGCGGATCGCGATCCTGGACGTCACCGGCATGCCGGAGGCCGGGGCCGAGGTGACCGACGCGCTGATCCGGGCTGCCCGCAGCGTGCGGCTGCTCGGGGCCGAGATCGTGATCACCGGTGTCCGGCCGAGCGTGGCCCAGTCGCTGGTCCACCTCGAGGCCAACCTCGGCGGCATCGTCACCCTGGGGACGCTGGAGCGGGGGGTGGCCTACGCGCTCTCCCGCCGCGGCCACCGCGACGCCGCGCCGTAGCCGGCGGCCCAGGCGCCCGCCGGTCCAGGCGTGTCGACCAGCGCCGCCGACCCAGGCCCCGCCGGTCAGCGCCTCGCGCGCCGGCCGCGCCCGCCGGCGCGCCGCCAGGCGGCCGCGCCGATCGCCGCGGCCGCGAGCGGCGCGCCCCAGCCCGGGCCGCCCGCGGCGGGCGGCGACACCCCGCAGGCGACCATCTGGTCCTCCGCGCACTCCGGGGAGAACCCGTGCGGGGGGATGGGGTTGCAGGCCGACGTCGAGAGATCCCGGGGGGGATAGACCTGGCAGATCCCCGTGATGTCGTCCTCGTGCAGCGTCCGGAAGTTGATCGGGTCCGACCGGTCATATCGGTAATGCATGGTCGCCTCTGGACCGAGCAGCGAGTGATCGAGGCCCAGGAAATGCCCCGCCTCGTGCGTGACGACGGCGAGGAGGTCTTCCCGCGGCGCAGCGGAGTCGTCCCCGACGGAGAAGTCGTAGAGATCGGAGTTGATCTCCATGTCGGCCCCCCAGAGCTCACCGGTCTTCTTGTCGAACTGCACCGTGGTGAGCGCGAGCATCTCGCTGTTGTGCCCCGCGGACGCGAGCCAATCGAGGTCGCGGAAGACGACCACGTTGGCGTTGCCCGGCACGAGCCCATCGACGATCCGGGTCTTGCCGTCCCTCGCGTTCAGCTCCACCGCGCCGCACGCCACGGGGCCGAGGTTCTGCACGCGGATGCCCGGGGTGCCTCCCCCGGGGCAGGGCGCCTGCTGCCACGCCCCGAAGGCGGCATCGAGGACGTCGGAGATCTCCTGGTAGGAGACTTCGCTCGACGCGTCCTCCTGGATGGAGAATCCGATGCAGTCGCCCGTCCAGCGGAGCGGCTTGCAGTCGCCCCGCGGCAGGTCGTCCTGGAGGCACAGCTCCGGTATCTTGCAGGTGTTCGAACGGCAGTAGGCCGAAGCCTCGTGAGCGCTCGCCAGCACGGCGAGCGCGAGGGCCGCACCGGAGCACCTCGCACCCTTCGTCGACATCCACTCCTCCACCACGTCACCACGATCGCTTCACCACGACGGTACCAGCGCTCGAGCGAGCCGTGGGGATTTCGCGTCCGGCGCCTTGCCGCCAGGTGGCCCGGCGCCATCCTGAGCGCATGGGGCGAGCTCGTGGATGAGGCGGGCGGCGGGGCGGCCCCGGCGCCGGACGAGGCGGCGGAGCCGAGCTTCCTGTGCGACGCGATGCTCGGCGGCCTGTCGCGCTGGCTGCGGGGCGCCGGGTACGACGCGATGTTCGAGCACGGCATCGACGACGGCGAGCTCGTGCGCCTCGCGCAGCGGACGGGCCGCGTGCTGCTGAGCTCTGATGCCGGCGTCTTCGAGCGGCGCCTCCTGCGCACCGCGGCCGTGCGCGGGCTCTACGTGCCCCGCGGGCTCCGGCCGATGGAGCAGGCCGGCTTCGTGCTGCGGGAGCTCCGGCTGCCCGTGCGGGACCCGCGCTGCATGGCGTGCGGCGGCGCGCTCGCGGCCGCGCCGAAGGACGCGGTGCGGGGCACGGTTCCCCCGCTGGTGGCCGAGCGCCACGACGAGTTCTGGCGCTGCGAGCGCTGCGGCAAGGTGCTGTGGAAGGGCAGCCACTGGGAGGGCATCGTCGCTGGCGTGGCCGCGGCGGCGGCGGGCGCGGCGGGCGCGCCGGTGACGCCGGAGGGCACGGAGGCCACGCCGGGCGCAGCTGCGTCCTCCGAACCGCCGCCTACGCCGCCGGACGGCCGCGAGCCCTCGCCGTGAAGCGGTAGGCAGGCCGTGCCGCGCGTTACGGCACGGCAGGCAACGTGCCAGCGCCACGGAGATGTTCGCCGCGTCGCCCCTGCCGCGGGGTTGGCAACGACCGCTCTCCTGCGGTAAAAATCAACCCATGGGCGGGGCTGCTTCGAGAGGGGCGGGGCGACGAGCCACCGCCGCCAGCGCTCTTCGGCAAGCGCCCCAGCACGCCAAAGGCAGCCAGGAGAAATTCTCATGAGAGAGGTTCGCTCGATACCGTTCGTGCTCGCCGCTTCCCTGCTCGCGGGGGCCGCGCTCGCCGGTTGCAGCGGCTCGATGCGCTTCGTCTCTCAGGGGACGGAGATGGCGCCGAACGCGAACGCGCTCATCGTGGCCGAGATCGACCGCAACACGTCGACGACGGAGCTCAACCTGAAGGTCGATCACCTCCCGCCGCCCGAGCGGCTCGGGGGGATGGCATTCGTGGCCTGGGCGAAGCCCGAGAACGACGAGTGGCGGCGCGTCGGCACGCTCGACTACGACCCCGTGATGCACAGGGGCGAGCTGTTCGGCGCGAGCATCGCCAGGACGAGCTTCGACCTGGTCATCAGCGCCGAGGCGGACAGCTACTCCGAGGTCCCCTCGTCGGTGGTCGTCATCAGCCAGGACATCTCGGATTAGACGGCGCGCCGTCACCACAGGCACGTGTTGTCGACGACCACGCCGGTCGCCTCCACGTGGTACGCCCCGGGCTCGCCATCGAGCGCGACGGTGACGTCCATGTCGATGACACACGGGATACCGGTGTTCGGCTCGGATTCCCACGACATGGCGCCGGTGGCGCCGGTCACGACGTGGAGCCCGTCGCCGTCGGGCGTGCGCGGCGTGGTGCAATCGCGCATCTCCGCGGTGAGCATCACGTCCAGAAGGGCCCAGTGCTCCGGAAGCTCGACGCCCGCGAAGCGCGGATCGCTCTCGGTCGGCCAGGCCAGGGAGAGCGTCAGGCACCGGTTGGCCGCCAGATCGGCGCTGTGTACGTAAACCCGGTCGTTCACGCCGACAACGTAATCTCCGCTCGAACAGGACGTGTCCTTCGACGCCCTCACCCCGGCCGCGCGCGCCAGGCACTCGTTGCAATGGACGCGCTGGTCGCACCCGCAGACGCCCGGGCAATCCTCGGGGCATTCGTCGACCCTCGGCCGCGCGACGCACACGCCGATCGCGTGCTCGTCGCACACCTCCGCGCCGGGCTCGCGGATGTCGCAGTACTGCGTCTCGCTGCAGGTGTCGCCCAGGCTTCCTCCGCACGAGACCAGCGCTCCGCCGCCGTCTCCACCGCCGCCGTCTCCACCGCCGCCGTCTCCACCGCCGCCGGCCCCGCCGCTCCCGGTCGGCGTCGTGGCGGGAGGGCTGCTGCAGGCAGCAAGGAGGACCCCGAGGACCGATGAGCGAAGGAGGTCACGGCGCATGGGCGGACCATGCCATGAGCGGTCGCCGGAGAGGAGCGGCACCGGCGGTGGCGGCGAGCCGTCATGTCCCCGCTGCCGCCGGCGGCGACGACCCGACCCAGGCTGAGGAGCCCACGACGACCCGACCCAGGTTGAGGAGCCCGGAGGAGCCCGCGACCCGACCCCGCGACCCGACCCAGGTTGAGGAGCCCGGGAGCCCGCGACCCGACCCCGCGACCCGACCCAGGTTGAGGAGCCCGCGACCCGACCCGGCCACCCGACCCAGGTTGAGGAGCCCGGAGGAGCCCGCGACCCGACCCCGCGACCCGACCCAGGTTGAGGAGCCCGCGACCCGACCCAGGTTGAGGAGCCCGCGACCCGACCCAGGTTGAGGAGCCCGCGACCCGACCCCGCGACCCGACCCAGGTTGAGGAGCCCACGACCCGACCCAGGTTGAGGAGCCCTCGGCAAATTCGTCCTCAAGGTACGCGGCGCCAGCCGCCGACGAGCTCGGTGGCGGCGGCGGCGGTCAGCCGCCCGTGCCGCGTTGACCGGCGTGGGTGGAGCTGGTAGCCCCCTCGTCCGGAACCGCGCGCCCTCCCTGCGCGCGGCCCCGGCGCCGACACGTCCCTGGAGGTCCACGCATGTTCCGCAAGACGCTCGCCGCTGCTCTCCCGCTCTCGCTCGCGCTCTTCGCCGTGGCCCGCGATGGAGCCGCCTCGAACTACCCGCCGAGCTACGATTACTGCGGGCCCACCACCACGGTGCACACCGGTCCATTCGAGCTCATCCAGGATCCGGTCCGCACCGACGCCGCGAAGCTGACCATCGCCTACCGCGGTTACCTGCGCGACCTCTACCCGGACCACGAGATCAACCTCTATGTCCGGCTGAACGGCAGCGACGCCTTCCTCCCGGCGAGCGCGGGCGCGCACGGCGACGCCTACGTCCTCGTGAGCAACGCGCCCCGCGACTGCGCGTGGTGCTCGCCGCCCCCCGACGCCTCGGGACAGCGCATCTGCGGCGGCGCGCCGCTCCCGCCCGCCTCGAGCGGCACCTGGGTCTGCAACGAGCCGACCGCGACCGAGGAGGCTCTCTTCCTCTGGGCCTACGATCAGTACGGCCGCATGAACGCCTGGGACATCGAGGTGGCCGCCGAGTCCCATGGCGCGTGGGACAGCAACCTCGGCGCGAACCACGCGGCCCGCTTCGAGGCGCGCTCGAGCTGTTTCTGAGCGCTCTGCACGAGCGGCGGCGGGAGGCACGCACATGGCGGATTCGTTGAACAAGGAAAAGGCCCGGCGCGCAGCCGCGCGCCCGGACAGGCCGGGAGAGCAGTGCCGGGCCGAGCCTGGCGCCTTCCGGCCCGTGGTGGACCGGAACCGGTGCGAGGCGAAGGGCGATTGCGTCGAGGTCTGTCCCTATCAAGTCTTCGAGGTCGCCCGCATCGCGCAAGCCGATTTCGACGCCCTCTCGCTGCGCGGCAAGCTCAAGTCGCTCGTCCACGGCCGGAAGACGGCGATGACGCCGAACGCGGCGCGGTGCCAGGCGTGCGGCCTCTGCGTCGTCGCCTGCCCCGAGGAGGCGATAGCGCTCGTGGCGGCGCCGCAGCCCGGGTGAGCGCGCCCGGCCCGCGGGCGCGTGCCCCGGGGGTCCTCACGGCACCGGCGGATACTCCGGTGTGAACGCGCTCTCGACCGCGCGTTGGGTGGTGAGGAAAGTCGACCGCGCGGCCTCATCGGCATAGATCGGCTGGACGACGCAGGTACGCTCGCCACACGCGTCGGGCTCCGGAAAGATCACGTCAGCGACGAGCCAGAACCTGTCCCTGGCGCCGAGTTGAAGTCGATCGCACGAGCGTATCAAGGTTCGACGCCGCCCGACAGCGGGCGCACGGCGGCTCAGGCCACGCTGCGCGCGGCGCCGGACGCGGGCGCGGCGCCGTACGCGGCGCGGTAGCGCGCGTACCGTTCCATGAGCTCGCTCGTCGTCTTGGGCATCGGCACGCGCGCGCGGGTGATGTACGAGATCACGTTCTTGCCGCGGACGATCAGCTCGACGCCCCGGGCCGCCTGCTCCCGCTCGGCGGGCGAGGCGTCCGGGCCGAGCAGCGGCTGAAAGGCGGCGAGCTTCTCCGCCGACACGACGAAGGACGTCCAGACCTCGAAGATCTCGGCGTCGGTCCGCAGCGTCTCGCACTTCACCTTGGCCGCGTGGGCGAACTCTCGGGCCAGGCGGTCCACCCCGGCGAACATCGGCAGCCCCGCAAAGGTGGCGATCATCTCGTCGCGAATGCCGTCGATCGCCCTCATGCTCTGGGCGATCTTGACATAGCGGCTGTTGTAGAACGCCTCGATCGGGAAGGAGAAGGCCTTGAACGGCTCTCCCCAGAGCTCGTCGAGCCCCTCCTCCCCGCTGCGGTGGAGCACCATCTTCCCGAGCGTCAGCGCCTCGAGGAGGTGCTCGCCGCACTCGCGCATGAGGGCGTTGTCGGGCTCGATCGTGACGCCGAGCTCCTGGATCTCGACGAGCTTCGTGAAGATGTCCGCCGCGCGATTGAAGATCGCGCCGGCGAGCATGGCGCCCTTGACGCGCTTGCGCTGCGGGTCGGTCTCCGACGCGAAGGCGCGCCGCGCCTCGTCCAGCCGCTTGCCGGGCACGTTGATCCCGTGCTCGACGTGGTTGAACAGGCGCCGCGTCAGCGCCTCGATCAAGCGCTTCTTCGCGCGCAGCGTGTCGGCCGGAGCCTCGTACGCCTTGATCCAGTAGCCATAGTAATAGACGCGTAGCTGGCCGTCGATGATCTGCTTCTTCCCGAGCGGTATCGCGCTGTCCATGGCCCGCCTCCGATCGGCTGCCAGGCGGCACCCCTGCGCGGTATACGCGCGGGGATGCACGCCTGTTAGGACATGCGCGTAGCATGGGCACGAGGCGGCCCGCAAGGCGCGAGCGTCGCGAACCGGCGATGTCGGTCGCGCGAAACCGGGACTTAACCGAGAGGAAAGAGTGTGGTTCGCGCGTGGTCGCCGCGGCCGGTTGCTGGCCCGTACCGCGCGCCGCGCGGCGCCCCTGTCGCCCGCCGCGCGACGGGAGCAGCGCGCGCGCCGGCCGCGAGCGGCTCGCGACAGCACGTGGCAGAAGTCGCGGATCTGCTGGTTGCGCTTCGCGCGGTTCACGCCGTTATACTCCTCGTCCCCCGGGCCGGTCATGTAGATGAACGTGACCTCCGGGAACTCCTGCCCGAGCGCGTCGAGCGTGTCGAGTTAACGCTGCACGGTCTGCTCGGCGATCGTCGGAGGACCACGCCCACATCGAATACCGCATCTCCGGGTGCCCGCTCAGGGCGCTACCGCGGCCAAAAGCTCGCGACCAACGGCGCAATCAGGCCTTTGAGCACCGAAAGTGATGCATGGTCGGAGGCCATGAATCGTATGATCGACGCGGCAGGCATACCGCGCCACGCCGGGTCTGCGCCCGTAACTACGGAATTTTCGCGCAGCGGACCCCGACGTAGGGGCGGCGCCCCAGCGCGTCGTGGCTGTCGCGGGTGGATGAAAGCAGGAATCGCGCGTCATCCGAGAAGGAGCCGCCCCGCAACACCCGTTCGTATCCCCCCTCCAAGTTAGCGCAGTCCGTGCAATCTTCAGAATAGTCCTCCTTCATATCCAGAGCCCATTCTCGCACGTTCCCGGCCAGGTTGGCCTGCCCCCATTTTCCATCTCCTGTCTTCCGCGATCCGACAGGCAAGATATCCATGAACGTGCACTTCTCTGGGGTATCCGTCCAGGTGCAGCCATACCCCGCAAAACTCTGTTCGATCGTCTCATCCGTGGACGACGTCGACCACGGGTACGGCCGCTGCTCGTCTCCGCCCGCCGCTGCGTAGTTCCACTCCGCCTCGGTCGGCAAGCGGCCCCCATCCCAGGCGCAGAACGCGAACGCCTCGTACCAGCTCAGGCAGTTCATTGGCAGACTCTCGTTGTCGCCCGCCGTATCCGTCCACGTCAGAAACCTCGAGTCGCACTTTACCTCATCCTTGAGCAACACCGCGCTCGACGCCAGATACCCGTTCCACCTCGAATCCCACCCGCTCCCCTCGATCTTCGGGTGTTTCCCATCTCCCGGCTCGGGGAAGCTCCCCGGATACGCATCGACGAACGCGCGGAATCGCCCTACGGTCACCTCGAACCGGTCCAGCAGGAAGTCGCTCACCTTGGCCGGATGCTCGCTGTCATTGCTCCGGTTGAAGCTCCCGCCCGGCACCGCCGTAGTCGCGCAGCAGCTCTCGTTTCTCATCGGCCCGCACGTCGGTGCCAGGCCGGCGCAGCTCGGAGGTGTCACACAGGTTCCTCCGCGGCACACCGGCGCCCTGGCGGGGCACGGCGCCTC
Source organism: Sorangium sp. So ce406 (assembly GCF_051474675.1). NCBI lineage: Bacteria > Pseudomonadati > Myxococcota > Polyangiales > Polyangiaceae > Sorangium > Sorangium sp. So ce406. The sequence goes on from NZ_CP150340.1 coordinate 9,405,981, forward strand.
GTCTTGCCACACTCCGCGGTCGTCACACCGCTGCGGCGTGTTCCCCGAGCACCGCATGTCGCTGTTCGGAGCGCACACACCGGCGGGAGCGCCGACTGAGCCTCCGCCCCCCGGTGCGCCCCCTGATCCATCTGCGCCGCCCGAGGAGGAGGAGTCGATCCCTCCGCTACCCCCGCCGCCCGGCGCTTGAGCGTCGGTGAAGTCATCAAGGCCGAGCAGCGCCCCGCACGATGCGCCCGTCAGCGCCGGCAACGCGGCAAGCAACGCAGAACGAAGACCACGTTTCATGACACGATTATACACGAGCTGGCGCGCATCTCACCCCTCGGCTGGCGCCCGGGCCGGCTCAGCCAGCAAAGCCCTCGCGACGACCAGAGCGGCGGCCGTCGTGACCGTGTGCGCCTCAGCCCGCGCGCGTGTAGAGCCGCGGCACCGAGCTCTCGAGCGCGGTGACCAGGCGCTCCACGGCGCCCTGCGAGCGCGGATCCCGGATCCCCGGTGTGCTCCACCGCGAGTTCTACGTCGAGGCGAGGCAGCCTGCGTCGGAGGTTCGCCATCGCCGAGGACAACCAGCGGTACGCGGTGTAACACTCGCACACGATGCGGACGCGCGTTGCCGCGGCCATGGGCGCCGTGACCTGCCGCTCAATCTCGCGGAACTGCGCGAGCACAACCCGGCCCCCGCCCGCGTCGATCTGCTCCACCGAAGCGGTAAGGACAGGCGCAGTGTGCACACGTCCGCTGCGTCCGCATCATTGAAGGCGGCGCCGGGCACGAAGGCGACGCCGCGATCCACGGCCCTCGGCAGCAGCTCCACGGCGTCGAGGCCGGGCGCTGGCGAGCGGCAAGGCTCGGGCAGCGGAGTCCACGCGAGCGGCGGGCGCGCCGTTCGGCCCAGGCCTGCTCACCCCTCCGGTGCCACCGGCAGCCCGAGCAGCCGACCGAGCGCCTCGTGAACGACGCGGGTCCCCACCGAGGTCATCGCCGCGCCCGGGCGCTGGCCTTCATCGTACGCTGCGCGCCGCGCTGTCGCCGTGCAGCGACCATGCGGCTACCGCCGGTCACTGCGCGCTGCACCCCTCGAGCTCGGCCATCATGCGCCAAAAGGCGCGGGCCTTGACCTCACAGCTCTCCTGCGTCGTGTGCGTGTACTCGTACTCCGCATTGCCGGACGCCTCCACGTCGTAATGCGGGTGTTGCATCGGGATCTCGACCCCGTCCACCTCTGCGGTGTGCCGTTCGCCGTTCCAGTGGACGTCGAGGTCCTCGAAGTCGTAGAGGATCTTCCCGTGGTCGCGGCAGAAGTCGCGGATCTGCTGGTTGCGCTTCGCGCGGTTCACGCGGTTATACTCCGCGTCCCCGGGGCCGGTCATGTAGATGAACGTGACCTCCGGGAACTCCTGCCCGAGCGCGTCGAGCGTGTCCAGGTAGAGCTGCACGCTCTCCTCGGTCTGCTCGGAGATCTCGAACGACCACGCCCACATCGAGTACCGGATCTCCGGGTGATCACGCAGGATGGCGCGCAGCTCGTTAACCCCGGCCTCGGTCCCCCAGTACTGATCCCCCTTGACGAGGTTGCTGTCGAGCATCCCGTCCCACATCGGGAAGACGCCGGTCTCGGAGGGGACGTCGCAATACTCTGCCTCGAAGCCGTACGCAGGGTTGTTTGCCTCGATGCTCTCGGCGCCGACGATGATCTGCGAGCCGTGCGAGCGATGGGTGTAATGGAAGATGAACTCGCCCGATTTGAGCGTGTCGAGGCAGCTCGCCGGGATCCCCTCGAGCGCCGCGTGCCGGTGATCGAAGGTCCGCGCATTCGCGGGATCCGGGTCGGGATCGCCGCCCGTCCCCGTGGTCGACCCGGCCCCCGCGCCGCTGGTCGACCCGGCCCCCGAACCGCTGGTCGACGCGCCGCCGGATCCCGTGGTCGATCCGCCGCCCGAGCCGGCGCTCGGCTCGCCGCCCGCGCCGGTGTCCCCCGCAGCGTCGTCGCCCCCGCAAGCCGCAACGCCGAGGGCGAGAATGAGTCCGAGCATGATCGTGCTGGATTGGTACAAGAATTTTATCATGGCACTGTGAATTCTAGACCGCGCCGCGGCGAGCGCAACAGGTCTCTCCGGCGTTCTCTTGCTGGCGCGCCGGGTCGCCGCGGAATGTCGCGGCCGCGCTCCAGCGCCGCGGCCACGCGCCTGTGCTGCATTGCGCAAGCGCCGCTTCACGCCAGCGGCCGGGCCCGGCGGCGGCGTCAGGACGCCGGGCGAGCGCGCAGGGATCGGAAGAAGGCGCGCACGTCGTCGAGGAGGAGCTCCGGCGCCTCGAGCGCCGCGAAGTGCCCGCCGCGCGGCATCTCCGTCCACCGTACCAGGTTGGCCCGGCGCGCGACCCAGTCGCGCGGCGCGCGGTAGATCTCCTTCGGGAAATCGGCCACGGCGGTCGGCGCCTCGATCCTGTCGAGGAGGTACGGCGGCATCTCCTCGTCGTGGGCCGTCTCGTAATAGAGGTTGGCGGCGCTGGCGATGCTGTTCGGCGCCCAGTAGAACATCGTGTTGGTGAGCAGCTGATCCTTCGAGAAGGCGCGCTCGACGTCCCCGCCGCAATCGCTCCAGGTGCGGAATTTCTCGACGATCCACGCCAGGATCCCTGCGGGCGAGTCCGCCTGCGCGATCGCGAGCGACATCGGCTTGGTCCCCTGCACATGGGCGTATCCGCCCTCCGCGGCCCGGAAAGCGGCGATCTTCGCGAGGACGCCCTTCGCCTCCCCGGTCAGCTCCCCCGCGGGGGGCGCCCCGAACACCATGTTCACGTGAACGCCGAGGAGGTGCTCGGCGTGCGCCCCGCCGAGGCGCGCGCTCACGATCGCGCCCCAATCGCCGCCCTGCGCGCCGTAGCGCGGGTAGCCCAGCGCCTCGACCATGAGCCGGTCGAACGCCGCGGCGACGCGGCGGACGTCCCACCCGGGCTCGCGCGGCTTGCCGCCGAACCCGAACCCCGGCAGCGCCGGAACCACGACGTCGAACGCGTCCGCCGGATCGCCGCCGTGCGCGGCCGGATCGGTGAGCGGGCCGATCAGGTGGTGAAACTCGCACATCGATCCCGGCCAGCCGTGGAGGAGGAGGAGCGGGATCGGGTCCGGCCCCTTGCCGCGCGCGTGCCAGAAGTGCAGATCGACGCCATCGATCTCGCAGAGATACTGAGGGATGCGGTTGAGCGCCGCCTCGTGGCTGCGCCAGTCGTAGCGAGCGCGCCAGTGCTCGCAGAGCTCGCGCACATAGGCCACGTCGGCGCCGTGAGCCCACCCGCCGCCGGGGAGCGGATCCGGAAAGCGGGTCAATGCAAGGCGCCGGCGAAGGTCGTCGAGCGTCGCTTCGGGGACATCGATGCGGTAGGGGCGCAGGTGCATACGCCGACACTACCTCAGGGGGGCAGGACGCGAAGGACGAATCCGCTCGTGCTCGGCGACTCGACGGGCCCCGAGCCGACATCGATGGATCCGTAGAAGAGGCCTGCTACCCAGAGCGTCCCGTCGGGGGCGCGCGCGATGCCCTCGGCGGAGCCGGCGCTCGCCGCGTAGCGCTGGGTCACCGTGGCCTCGGGGGAGCCGCGCGTGTACGCCGCGAACGGCGCGTAGTCGAACGTGACGTTGTCACCATGCCGACCCGCCGCGTACTCGGGGCCGGAGCACCGCTCCCGAACCTGGCTCCCGGCGATCGTCCAACGTGCCAGTCGCCGCGTCGCTGTGTGAAGCGCAAAGGCGCCCGGAACGTCGCGCACACAAGGACAATCTCTCGACATCTCCCGCCTCATCATGGCCGGAGCCTTTCCTATCCTGTACGCTCATCCCACCTCCCTTGGCATCCAGAAGGAAGCCATCGCCATGCATTACGCCCCGGATTCCGTCGTAGGTGGGAAGTACCGTCTCGAGCGTCCGCTCTCGCGCGGCGGGATGGGCTCGGTGTGGCTGGCGCGGCACATCAACCTCGGCTCTCCCGTCGCGGTCAAGTTCATGGCGCCGACGTTTGCGACGTCGGCCGCGTTCCTGGCCCGCTTCGAGCGCGAGGCGAGGATCGCCGCGAACCTCCGGAGTCCGCATGTCGTCTACGTCCAGGACTATGGCATTGACGACGACACCCCGTACCTCGTGATGGAGCTGCTCCAGGGCGAGGACCTCGGCACGCGGCTCGAGCGCGTCGGCCGGCTCTCTCTCGCGGACGCCACGCGGATCCTCGCGCAGGCCGGCAAGGCGATCCGCCGCGCGCACGACGCCGGCCTCGTCCACCGCGACCTCAAGCCCGCCAACCTCTTCCTCGTGCGCGTGGAAGAGGAGCAGGACGAGATCGTCAAGGTCCTCGATTTCGGCATCGTCAAGGAGACAGGCGCCCGGCTCACCGACGAGGTGACGCGCACCGGCGAGCTGCTCGGCTCACCCCATTACATGAGCCCCGAGCAGGTCCGAGGCGAGAAGGACGTGGACCAGCGCAGCGATCTCTGGTCGCTCGCGGTCATCCTGTTCTACGCCGTCACTGGCGAGCTCCCCTTCCAGGGCGATCAGCTCGGCGCGGTGATCGCCAACATCCTGGTCGCGCCCCAGCCGAGCGCGACCGGGCTCGCGCCCGATCTGCCGCCGACGATCGACGCGTTCTTCGCGCGGGCGCTGGCCCGCGACCGGGCGCAGAGGTTCCAGTCGATCGGAGAGATGATGGGCGAGCTCCGCCGGCTCGCGGGCATGGCGTCGCCGTCGATCCCGGATCTGCATCAGGCGTGCTCCGGCGCGCCGAGCTCCTCTCAGCCGAGCCCTGGCATGACGATATCGCTCGACGATCTGGAGCTCGTCACGCCCGAGGTCGCGCCCCGCTCGATGAGGCCAGGCACCCTGACCGGCGCCAGCTCGACGGCGCGGGAGGCCGCGCATCAGAGGCCTTCGCGCGCGCGGCTGGCGCTCGGCGTCACGATGACGGTGCTCCTCGGCGCCGGCGTCACCGCCGCCGTCAGCCAGGGCAGCGCGGGGGGCCGGGGCGCGACGGGCGCAGAGGCCGCCCCCGCGGCAGCCTCCGTCCCCGAGCAGACCGCGGCTCCACGGCCGGCGGAGCCGCTGGCGTGGCCTGAGCCTCAGCCGAGCGTGACGCCCGGCGAGGCGTCCCCGCCCGAGCCGCCGCCGAGCGCGACGTCCGGTGAGCCGGCTGCGCCCGCGGCGAGATCGGCCGCGGCCGCTCCCAGGGATGCGAGGGGGCGCCCATCCCCCTCCGCAACGGCGTCACGACCGTCTCCGATCACCAGGCCGAAGACGCCCCAGACCGCGGCCTCCGATCCGGCCATGAAGCCGCCGGTTCCGCAACCGACAGCCCCGGAGCCCGACCGCGTCCCGATCCCGGAAGTGCCCTTCTGATAACGCGTCATCGAGGACAGGTCTGCGGTGCCGGACAGCGCGTGGCCGCTCCCGTCCGACTCAGCTCATCACGCGATGACGCCTGCGCTGGCCGAGGGGGCGGCCTCGGTGCTGGCCGAGGGAGCGCGGGGCGGGGCGGCCGGCGCGGACAGGAGCGCATGCGCACACGGCCCGATGACCTCGCGCACGGCGTCGAGGTGGCAGCGCGCCCGCTCTGTGTCGGTGAGCCGGCCGTGGTCGTGCCACGAGGCGACGTCGACCCCGTCGCGCTCCGGCCCGCGCGCGGCGCGCGGCGGGGCGAGCGCCTCGTCGAACGCGCGGGCGACGGCCGCGCGCACCGGCTCGCCGCCGCGCGCGATGGCCCAGCGCACGAAGGCCCAGGCGAGCTCGGCGTGGGTGGCCTCGTCGGCGGCGATCCGGTCGAGGACGCGGCAGACCTCGGGGTCGCGCGCGCGGCGGCGTTGCTCGGCGGCCTGCATGGCGGCGAGCGTCTCGCCCACGCAGCCCTCGCGCACCGCGCTGGCCGCGGCGCTCTCGAGCGTGGGCGCGTCGAGCGCGCCGCCCGTGTCGAGCGCCCCCGGGCCGAGCGCCCGGCCGGCGTAGCGGCTCGCGAGCGTGAAGCAGTCCCGCGCGTGCTGGAGCTCGTCCGCCAGGGCGCGCTGTGCGGCCTCGATCAGGGAGGGCGGCGCGCCCAGGGCGAGCAGGTCGAGCGAGAAGCGCGCGAAGGACGCGATCGACGCGTGCTCGAGGCGCGCGTCGGCGAGCCACGCCTCCGCGAGGGCGGCGCGCGTCGCGGGATCGAGCTCGAGCGGCTCGTCCGCCGCGGCGTCGAGCACCCAGTCGGCCCGCGCATCCACGCCGGCCAGGCGCGGCTCGCCACCGACGAGGAACGGGCGGCCGCAGCCGCCGCCGCTGATGCAGCAGATATTTTCGACTCCATAGCAGCACTGGCCGTCGTCCATTCGGTCCAACAAGGTGTGGTGAACGCAGGAATCGGGCCCCAGAGTGAACTCGCTCGGGCAGGCCCTGGCGTGTCCACCCGTACCGCAGGCTCCGCCTGCCCCGCCGCCCTCGATCGTCGAGCCGCTATTGGCCTGTTTCCAGGCATCTTCGGGCGAATAGCACCTCCAGAAGCCGCTGTAGTCGCTGCCACCCGCGCCGCCCTGGCCGCCCTGGCCGCCCTGGCCGCCCGTGCCGCCTGGGCAGCCCTGACTGTCCGCGCCGCCTGCGCCGCCTGCGCCGCCTGCGCCGCCTGCGCCGCCGGGGCCGGTTGCCGCGCCGCCGGGGCCGGTTGCCGCGCCGCCTTCACGGACCTCGATCTGGCAGCCCATCGACAACGGCAGGCCGGCAAATACGCCGGCTCCAAGGATCCACATGATGCGCCCGCGCAATTCCCTGGTCATGATTGTGAGCCTCCCTGAGAAGCTCGGCGACTCAGCATCAAACATGCCAGTCTGCGTTCCCGCGCGAGAGCCGCTGCAGCGCACCGGAGACGGGGCAGAGGCGCTCGCGGCGTCACGCCCTCGTTGCTCGGGCAGGAATCATCGGTCGAGCGCATGTCGACATGATCTCGGCCCGCCGAGAGAGAGTTCGTCGCCCGTGACATCCCACCGCAGCACAGAGGTGCTCGTGAGCTGATATGTGCCGCCCTGTGCCATAATGTTCAAGACTTCTACCTGCTCCCGTTGTGTTCGGCCCCGTGCCTCTCGTGCGCTTCACGCTCGACCGTGCCGATCACGCAATGTCACGTCTGCCGGCGCCCCTTGAGCCCGGATCGCGCCGAAGCGTCGCGAAGATCCCCCGGTCGGCCGGTGCGCCTCGGAATCCCGCCCTCCGGCTACGACCCCGTGGACTGATACCGCCGCTCCCCGAAGCGCCAGACGCGCAGCGACACGAGCAGGAACGCCACGCCCACGAGCGGCGACGCCCAGCGCGCAGCCTCGGGCAGCGCCGGCACCGTGGGCCGCTCGAGCAGCGCGCCCGCGGGGATGTAGCTCACGAACGCGAGCGGCACGACGAAGGTGAAGAACCGCCGGAACCAGCCGCGGTACAGGGTCAGCGGGTACTGCGCCGCTTCCGTGCCGCCGTACGTCACGGTGTTCATGATCTCGAGCGACTCCACCGTCCAGAAGCACAGCGTCGCCTGGAGCACGAGGAGCCCGTAGAACACGCACGCTCCGCCCGCGATCGCGCCGGCGAGCAGCGCCGCCTTGGCCGCCGTCCACCCGACGTCCAGCGCGCCGGCGGCCCACGCGAGCATCACGAGGCCGACGGCGAGCCGCCCGACGCGCAGGAACTGGAACTCCCGCGTCGCCACCTGGAACGCCGTCGATCGCGGGCGCAGCAGGAGCCGGTCGAAATCGCCCGACTTCACCGTGGCGGAGAAGGTGTCGAATCCGCGCCCGAACGACTCGGCGAGCGCGAACGACACGTTGACGAGGCCGAACAGGAGCGCGACCTCGGCGAAGCGCCACCCCCGGACCGCGCCGAAGCGGTCGAACAGCGCCCACACCCCGAGCAGCTCGATGCCCACGGTGATGAACTGGCCGACGGACCACATCACGAACGACGCGCGGTACTGCATCTGCGACCGCAACGACGCCGCGGCGAGCCGTAGGTAAAGCTGGATTGCGTCGCGCGACACCTCGCCTCTCCTCGTCGGCTCCCCGCCCCTCACCCGCCCTGCACAACGAGCCGCCGCAGGCCGCGCGCGACCATCGCGCGGCCGAGCGCCACGAACACCGCGGTCCACAGCGCCTGGTGCAGCAGCACGCCCGGCAGCGCCCCCGCGGGCAGGTGCCCGAGGTAGAGCCGGAACGGCGCGTCCATCATGCCGCGGAACGGCAGCGCGTCGAGCCACGGCTGCATCCACGACGGGAACAGCGGCAGCGGCACGACCATGCCGGAGCCGATCAGGACGACCGACGGCACGATCCGCGAGATGCCGTCGCCCGACGTGGTCCACAGCATCGTCGACGTCACCGCCGTCGCGAACGCGCCGACCAGCGCCGCCGCGCCGGCCATCGCCGCCGCCCACGCCCCCGCCGCGGCGAGCGACGGCGGCAGCGACATGCCGAGCAGCGGCACGGCGACCGCGATCATCGGCGCCGCGCGCAGGGCCGTCGGCGCGAGGCGCGCGGCGAGCGCGCGGGTGAGCCACAGCGCATGGACGTCGAGCGGGCGCGCGAGCTCGTACCCCACCGCGCCCGTGCGGATCAGCTCGCGCACCTCGGGATCGGGGTTCGTCGAGAACGGCATGAGCTGAAAGAACGCCTGCCCGAGCCACGTGTACGTGACCGCCTGCCCGAGCGCCATCGGCGCCGCGGCGGACGTGGGGCCCGCGGCGTTCGCGTAGAACGCCTCGAGCACCATCACCTTGATGAGCCCCCAGAACAGCTGCGTGCCGAACCCGGCGGCGGCCGCCGCGCGGTACTGCAAGAGCGCGCGGAACCGCGCGCGGAACACGGCGAGGTAAGCGCGGAGCGCGCTCACGGCCGCGCGCGCTCCTCCCGCGCGCGCTCCTCGTCGCCATCGCCGCCGCCCTCGCCGTAGAGCCGCGCCACGATCTCGTCGATCGGCGGGTTCTGCACGAGGAGGTCGCGCACCGGGTAGCGGGCCGTGACGCGCCCGACGAGCTCCGCCGTCGAGATCGCCGCCGGATCGAAGCGCAGCGTCACGCGGTCGCCCTCGCGGCGGATCACCTCGGCGTGCGGCTCGTCGATGTGCGCCGCCGGGTCGGTCAGGTCCACGATGAGCCAGCGCTCGGCGGTGACCTGCGCGCGGAGCGCCTCGAGCGAGCCGTCCGAGAGCACCCGGCCGCCGGCGATGAGGAGGACGCGCGAGCACAGCGCCTCGATGTCGTCCATGTCGTGCGTCGTCAGGATCACCGTGACCCCGCGCTCGCGGTTGAGCCGCTGGATGAAGCGCCGCACCGCGAGCTTCGAGACGGCGTCGAGGCCGATCGTGGGCTCGTCGAGGAAGAGCAGCTCGGGCGCGTGGAGCAGCGCGGCCGCGAGATCGCAGCGCATCCGCTGGCCGAGGCTGAGCTGCCGCACCGGCGTGTCGAGCAGCGGCGCGAGGTCGAGCATCGCGACGAGCTCGTCGCGGGCGCGGGCGTGGTCTGCCGCGCCGACGCGGTAGATGTCGCGGAGCAGCTCGAACGAGTCGGTCACCGGCAGGTCCCACAGGAGCTGGGTGCGCTGGCCGAACACGACCCCGAGCCGCCGCACGTGCTCGATGCGCTCGCGCCAGGGCACGCGGCCGTCCACCTCGCAGCGCCCCGAGTCCGGCACGAGGATGCCGGCGAGGATCTTCACGGTGGTCGACTTGCCGGCGCCGTTCGGCCCGATGTACCCGACGAGATCGCCCCGCTCGAGCGAGAACGAGACGCCCGCGAGCGCGTCGACGGCGCGGTAGCGCGGGCGCAGCAGCCCCGCGACGGCGCCCCACGCGCCCGGCCGGCGCTCGGCCACCCGGTACGCCTTGCGGAGGTCCTCGACGACGATCAGCGGCATGGCAGCGAGCGCGCCAAGGCGGGGCGCGGCGCGGGAGCATACAGGACCCGGGTCCGGCGGCCAGCCCCGCTCAGTCCCGGATATAGACGCTGAGCCCCTCGAAGCTCGCCGAGTTGTCCCTGTCCGCGAGCCTCGCCACGACCCGGATCGCGTCGCTCCCGCCGGCGGGGACCGTCATCGAGCAGCTGCTGTTCATGTGCGTCGCGCTCGACCCGCACCCGGCGCCGCCTTCCAGCTCGAACCCGTCGCACGCCATCGCGCCGACCGGCGCGCCTCCGCGGAGCAGCGTCACCTCGATCCGCACGTGGTTTCCGCCGCTGTGCTCGTAGCGCTCGGCGTGCACGGGGAACTGGAGCTCCTTTCCCGCCGGGAAGGAGATCGCCTTCTCGACGGGGACGTCGAGCCCCGGCAGATCGACCTGGCCCGCCGTCGGGCCCAGGCAGCTCAGGAGCGCGCCGACCCCGAGCGCCGCCACGACGGCGCGCGTCCGGCCGCGGTTCGCGGCGTTCCTCACGAGCCCCGCCTCACCCGCCGGGCTCCTCGAGGACGTCCCGCACCCAGGAGTAGACGGCGACGGCGCCGGGCAGGCCGAGCGTCGCCGCCGAGAGGGCGACGACCTGCTCGATCTCCTCGGCCGCTATCCCCATGGCCAGGGCCTTGCGCACGCTCGAGTGCACGGCCCCCTCGCGCATCGCGCCGCACGCGAGCGCGAGCTTCAGCAGGCGCACCGTCTTCTCGGGGAGCGGCCCCTCCGCGCCGGCCTCGCCGAGGAGCGCCCAGGCCTCGCCGAGCTTGGGGAAGCGGCGGATGAACTCCTTGTGGGTTTCCGGGGGGTCCGGCATCTGCATGGTGGAACGCTCCTCTCGGGAGAACGGGGTGGTGTCGGGGAACGGTGTCTCCCGCGAAGGAGTATCCGACGCCTCGGGTCCGTCCACCAGATCTCCCCTCTTCCGCGGCCATCGCCGGTCGAGAGCGCCACCCCTGAAGGCGAGTCGCCCCCATCGCGCGCGCTGAAGGCCTGCGGCCTCCGCCCCTGCTCGCCAGCGCCGCGCGGGTCGACGCTGCGATGGCGGCCCCGGCGCGCGCGCGTTACGGTCTCCGCCGACCCATGCCCTCCGATCCCAGCGCGCCCGCCGACGATCCCTCCCTGTTCCCGTCGTTCGACAGCCCCGCCGGATTCGACCGGATCCGCGCCGACCTGGAGGCCTTTCGCCCGGCGATCCTCGCGGTGTGCCAGCGCCACGGCCTGGCGACGGGCGGGCTCTCCGCGTTCGCGCACGGGACGAACGTGGTCGTCTCGAACGACGCGGGGCAGATCATCAAGCTGTTTCCGCCCTTCCTGCGGCACCAGTTCGAGGCCGAGCGCCTCTCGCTCGCGCGGTTCCATGGCAAGGTCCCCGCGACGACGCCGGAGCTCCTCCACGAATCGGAGCTCGACGGGTGGCCCTATCTCGTGATGTCGCGCCTGCCCGGGCGCCCCCTGGAAGAGGTCTGGCCCGCGCTGGGCGACGCGGAGCGGGTCGAGGCGCTGGCGCGCATCGGCGAGATCATGAGGGCCGCCCACGCGCTGCCGACCGATGGACTGGAGGGCATCGACCTCCGCTGGGATGCGTTCGTGGAGCGCCAGATCGCCGGATGCGAGGGCCGCCACCGGCGGATGGGTTTGCCCGGACATCTCGTCTCGCAGATCCCGTCGTACCTCGAGACCGCGCGCGGTCTCTTGCCTGGATCCGTGGTCCCGGTCCTCTTGACCGGGGAGTACACGCCGGAGAACCTCCTCGTGACCCGGACGGGCGAGAGGTGGAGCGTCACCGGCATGATCGACTTCGCGGACGCGTGCCTCGGGCCGCGCGAGTACGACCTGCTGGGCCCGTGCCTCTTCCTCGCCGCGGGCAGCGCGGACCTCCAGCGCGCCTTTCTGTCCTCCTACGGATACCCGATCACGGACCTCACCCCGGCGCTGAGCCGCAAGCTGATGGCGCTCTCGCTCCTGCACCGGTACAGCAACCTCCGGTTCCAGCTCAGGATGGATGGCTGGGAGTCCCAGGTCTCGTCCCTCGCCGAGCTGGAGCAGAGGATCTGGCCGTTCTCGGCCTGCTGATCTCCGCACGAAGCAGCTGGCTCTCCGTATGCGCGAGCAGCTCAAGCGCGAACGACGCTGGCCCTGACCATGTAAGCGCTTGGCCGCAGTGTGACGTCCGTCCACGCAAGCGGACAGCCAGACGTCTGGCCACGCACAGCCAGACGTCTGGCCACGCCAGCTCTCACACGTCTCCTGATGGACGCCGGGCCCTGCCCGGAATAGATCCACATGAGATATTCGATGACCGCGCCTCCCCGCCACCCCGTGACCGCCGACCAGCTTCGCCCGGGAGATCCCTACGAGCTGTCCGAGGGCCGCCTGGTCGAATGCCTGCCCAGCGGCCGCCGCGGCGGCCGCCGCAACGGCACCGGCTTCGGCGTGCTCGACACCGATCCGCTCGCCGAGGCCGCCGCTGTCGATCTCGGCGTCTCGCCGCAGCCGGAGATGCTGCGCGCGCCCGACATCGCCGTCGGCCCCATCCCGGACGAGCCCGGCTGGGCCACCGAAGCGCCGCCGCTCGCCGTCGAGTACGCCGACACCGGCCAGGACGAGGCCGAGCTGCACAGCAAGATTGACGAGCTGCTCGCGGCCGGTACGCGCTGGATCTGGGTGGTGCGCCTTCAGGGCGAGCGGCGCGTCGAGGTCTATGAGGCCTCCACCTCGGCCGCGCAGAAGGCGCCGCAACGCAGGGCGCGAGCGCGCGCAGGCGCGCCGAAGCCCCGGCGCCAGCCGGCGCGCGTGGCCTTGCCGGGCGAGGCGCTGCTCGCGCCGGGGGTGCTGAAGAACCCGGTGCTGGTCGAGGCCCTCTATGACCGAGAGGCCGCGCACGAGGCGACCCTGCGCAACCTGCTCCAGCGCAGGGGATACGAAGACATCGACGCGGTCCGGGAAGAAGGGCACACCCAGGGACTGCGAACCGCGGTGCGGGACCTGTGCGAGGTGCTCGGCATCGCCCTGTCGCCCGAGCGCGACGCGGCCCTCGATGTCATGGCGGAACCGGAGCTCTCCGCCCTGCGCGAGCAGCTCAAGCGCGAACGACGCTGGCCTTGATCACGGAAGCACGTGGCCGCCGTGGCATCGCAGCGAGCCACGCATACAGGTCTCGATGAAGCGACCGGTGCTCCCCTGCCCCTGGCTCAGAGCGCACGTCGCGAGGCGCGTCTTTCGGGGCGCAAGTGGCACCGACAGCTCGTACCCCATCGAGGCAAAGGAGGCTCATGTGGAGTCCGACGCCGCGTCCGCGGCGCGCCTTGACGCGCCGTTCGCGTCGCAAGATGCTCCGCGTCATGAGCGGCAAGGGACGGTCTGCGATGGTGTGGCTCTGGGCCGCGATTGCGGCTTCCTGCGGAGGCTGCGCGCAGATCCTCGGCGCGGACTGGTCCAGCTATGCGCACGGCGAGGGAGCCGGCGGCGCAGGCGGCCCGGAGTGCTCTGCCGACGAGGTGACGTGCTCGCAGAACAGACCGCAGCGCTGTGTCGACGGCCGGTGGGAGGACGCGCCGCCGTGTCCCGCGGCAGCCCCCGTGTGCGATGAAGGGAAGTGCACCACGCCCCCGAGCTGCGCCGGGCTGGCCGCGACGTGCGGCCCGACGGGCAAGGAGAGCTGCTGCGCGATCAGGGCGGTGCCCGGCGGGAGCTTCCTGCGTCAGACCGACGACGGCATGGACCATCCGGCGACGGTCAGCGCGTTCTTGCTGGACCGGTTCGAGGTGACGTTCGGGCGGTTCCGCAAGTTCGTGGAGGCGTATCCGGGGAGCCTGCCCGCGGTGGGCGCGGGAGCGCACCCCGGGGTCCCTGGGAGCGGGTGGGGGGAGACATGGAGCATCGAAGACGCCGAGCTACCCGAGGACGCGGCCGATCTGAACAGCCATCTGCATTGCGATCCGGACTTCGATCTGTGGACGGATGAGGCTGGCGACGATGAGCAGCTGCCGATGCTCTGCGTGAGCTGGTACCTGGCCTCCGCGTTCTGCGCGTGGGACGGGGGCCGACTGCCGACGGAGGCGGAGTGGTACTTCGCGGCGGCAGGTGGAGACGAGCAGCGGACGTTTCCCTGGTCGGATCCGGCAGACTCGACCGTGATCGATGACCGCCATGCGGTGTATGACTGCACAGGGGGCGGGGCTCAGGACGACTCATGCACGATGAGCGACATCCAACCTGTCGGGTCGCGGTCCCAGCAGGGAGATGGGAAGTGGGGGCATGCAGACCTGGCCGGGAGCATGTGGGAGTGGGCGCTGGACTGGGCCGGGGACTACCCCGAGCCTTGCGAGGATTGTGCGACCATGGAGGATGGTGGAAGCGGCCGGGTGATCCGGGGCGGGACCTGGTACAGCGATGATTCGTACCTGCGCACGTCCCACCGCAACGCCTACCCTCCATCGGTCCGCTACAGCCACGTCGGGGTCCGGTGCGCGAGGACACCCTAGCCACGAGCCGATGCAGCGAGGCTGGACTGCGCTGTTGAAGCAGATCTCGCCGCGGAGCACGTCCCCACGCCCGGCGGCTCGACGACCCGCTGAGGGCGCGCCCGGCAGCTCGATTCACCCGCCATCCCTCGCGCGGGCGCCGTCGAGGTTGCTAAACCAGGGGGGGGCAGCGAGTCCGCTGCCCAGCGGCGCAATCTGGCATGCGAGGCACCATGAGCAGGTACGACGAGATCGTAGCAGCGTTCGAGGACACGACAGACGACGACATCTCCGAAACACTGCACCTGTACAGGCGCGACGCAGAGAAAGAGCTACGTCGGTTCGTCGCTGGATTCATCGAGTACCTGGGGTGCGAGTCATGGCATTTTGCCAACCCCGAAGACCAGGACGCAAAAAAAGCAGAGAGCCCGTCAATTACGCCCAACGGCACGAGAGCCTACCAGGAGGCGGCCACCACTACTGCTTTCTGGTGTTCGATTCACCTCGGTACCACTGCCACCGCATTGCTGCCATACCCGTGGGGCACGCGGTCGTGATCGAGGCGTTCGATAGAATGCTCGCGCTGGACTCATCCTGCATATCTCACCAGGAGGCGTACGAGAGCGCGTCTCGTGCGCTGAAGAGAGTTGGCCGCTGGGCAGCGCGGACGCGCCAGACAGATAAATAGAACACATCGGACAGAGAACTGCGAGCCACCACCTCTGCCGGCAGCACCACCGGTACAGTCCGCTCCTCCGCCTTCTCCCGAGCCGCCGCGTGGCCCTGTCCAGTTGTCGCTGTTCGATCTCCCGAGGGGTCGTGCGTGCTGCACTCAGCCTCCGCAGGGTGCTGTACGTCGAGCGCGAGCGCTGCACTTCAGCCCAGAGTGCAGCACCACCCGAGATCTGGCCGCGCACAGCCAGACGTCTGGCCACGCACAGCCAGACGTCTGGCCACGCACAGCCAGACGTCTGGCCACGCCCGCTCTCACCCCGCTCCCCGCCCCCGCCCGCCCAGGCAAACGCTCACGTAATCACCAACCATCCTCTCCAGCGAGAACCGCTCCCGCGCGCGCTCCCACCCCGCCGCCCCCATGCGCACCCGCCGCGCCGGGTCTCCCGCCAGCTCCACAAGCGCCCCCGCGAACGCCTCGGCGTCGCCCGGCGGCACCAGCCGCCCGGTCACGCCGTCGTCCACCTGCTCGGACATGCCGCCGACCGCGGTGGCCACCACCGGCAGCCCCTCGGTCATCGCCTCGAGCGACGCGTTCGGGCACCCCGCGGGCTCGGCGATCAGCGCGAACACGTCGAGCTCGCGCAGGAAGCCGCGCGCGTCGTCGAGCTCGCCGACCCACTCGACCGAGAGCCCCGCCGCCATCCGTCGCAGCTCCTCGGCGTGCGCCTCCGCGCCGCGCTCGACCCCGCCCGCGATGCGCAGCACATGCGGCGGCAGCCGCGGCGCCGAGAGGCGCAGCGCCGCGAGGAGCTCGTCGAGCTTCTTGTGCGGGTGGATCCGCGCCGCCGTCCCGATCACGAGCCGCGCGCGCTCGCCGCCGGACGCGCGCGGGTCCGGCGCCGCCGGCGGGCGCGACGGGCGCGGCGGGCGCGGACCCAGCGCCACGCCGTTCGGCACCACGTGGGCCGGCGCCCCGAGCACCTCGGCGGCGAGCGCCGCCTCGGCCTCGTACTTCACGATCACCCCGGCCAGGCGCGCGCCGTAGTCGCGCGGCGTCCGGTACGGCAACCCGCGGCGCGGCGACGCGAAATACCGGCGCAGCGAGGCGAAGTACATCTCGCCAGGGCTGATGTCGAAGAGCGGCACGTCGAGCAGCCCGTCGGAGAGGAGCACCTTGTGCTCGGCGATCACGTTCCACATCAGCACCGCCTCGGGCGGGTCCTCCTCGATCGCGCGCAGCAGGCGCTCCACCGCCTCGGCCGGCTCGATGTCGGCCGGCGGCGGCACCGTCAGCACCGGGATGCCGGCCGCCACGAGCGCCCGCCGCCCCGGCGTCGGGTACTCCGGCTGCTCCTCGATCACGGCCGCCCGGCCGCGCACGCCCGCCGCCCCGAGGCCGAGCAGCAGCCGGCGCGCGCTCGACTGCGCCCCGCCGGTCGAGAAGTTGTTCGTCACGAGGAGCAGCCCGTCCCCCCGGCGCGGGCCGCGGTTCCGCGCGATCGCCCGCGGGTAGAGCCGCGCATAGCCCTCGGCCATCCGCGCCGCGCTGAAGTGCCGCGCCACCACCTCCCGGCCGCCCGCAGGCGCCGGGCGACCGCGCGCCGCCGACGCGATCGCCTCGGCGAACCGCTCGGGCGCGGCGTCGAGCGGCAGGTGGACCAGCGCCGGGGTCTCCGCGGCGATCTCCGCCGTGCCGCCGGCGCCGGTCGCGACGACCGGGAGGCCGGCCGCGAGCGCCTCCAGGTGCGCGAGGCTCAGCCCCTCGTGGGCGCTCGGCGACACGAGCACGTCGGCCGCCGCGAGCAGGCCCGCGACGTCGGCGACCGCCCCCGCGAAGCGCACCTCGGCGCGCAGGCCGAGCCGGTCGACCTCGCGCCGGATCTCCGCCTCCGCGGCGAGCGCCTGCTCGCTGCGCGGCGAGGCGCTCCCGGCGATCACGAGCCGCGCCGCCCGCGGATCGCCGGCCGCCGCGAGCGCCGCCCGCGTCGCCGCGAGGATCGCCGGCAACAGGTGCAGCCGCTTCTGCGGCCGCGGGTTCGCCACGGCGAGCAGGACGAGGTCGTCCGGCGCGATCTCGAGGCGCCGCCGCCACGCGGCCGCCTCCGCCGGCGCGGCCCCGCGCGCCTCCGCCGGCGCGGCCCCGCGCGCCTCCGCCGCTCCTGACGACCGTCGCGCCTCCGCCTTCGCGGCCGCAAGGTCGATCCCGTTCCAGACCGTGCGCGCCGGAACGGGCAGCGCGCACGCCGCGAGCTCCGCCTCGACCGCGCGCGCGCACGCCACGAGCAGCGCCGCGTCGTCCGCGCCGAGGCGGCCGAGCCCCGCCGGCCAGCCCGCGGCCACGTTGTGCACCGTGACCAGCGGCCGGAACCCGCGCGCGGAGAGGCGCGCGAGGTCCTCGGCGTCGAGCAGGTGCGCGTGCGCGAGATCCGCGCCCCACGCCGCGAGCGCGCGGGCGAGCGCGTCGAAGCGCTGCTCGCGATCGCCCGGCACCTCCGACAGGTCGAGCGCCCCCGGCGGCGCGCCGAACGTCGGGCGCGTCGGCCGGTAGACCGCGAGGACGCGCGAGCGCACGCCGCGGCGCGGCAGCCCGGTCGCGAGGTCGATCGCGATCCGCTCGGCGCCGCCCTGCTGCAGGCTGGTCACGACCTGCGCGACCCGCAGCGCCGCGTCGTCGCACACGTCGAGCGGCGCGTGCCGGACCACGCGCGCGCGCCGCCCCGCGAGCTCGCCATGGAGGGCCGCGTCGAGCGCCTCGCCCGCGCGCAGGCGCGCCGCGACGCCCGCGGCGAGCGGCGCGTCGAGGTACACGCTCGCCGCCCGGGGCAGCCCTGGAGCCCGGCGCGCGCGCGCGGCGCGGCTCAGCTCGCCGCCCGTCGCCCGCAGCAGCTCGGCCCACGCCGCGGCCTCGGCGTCCGCGGGGAAGGGCGTGGAGACCGCGCCGACGTCCGGCGGCGTCGTGACCGCGCCGAACGCGCAGAGCGGCAGCCCGGTGTCGCTCGGCGGCGGGAACGGGCCCCACTCGAGCGCCGCGGACGGGGCCGGCCACGCGCCCCCGCGCACGAGCCACACCGGCCCCGCCGCGAACGCCTCCGCCGCGGCCGCCAGCGGCGCCGCCGTGAGGTCGACCGGCGCGAGCCCGGCGAGCCGGAGCGCGCGCAGCGTGCGGCCGGCGCGGGCGCGGTGCGCGGGCGCCTCGGCGAAGACGGCGCAGATCGGAGGGCGCATGCGGGACCGACCGGCGCCGCTCAGTAGGCCGAGGGATAGCCGCGGAACGGCGCGACGACGGCCACGTCCGGCGCGCTCGAGATGCGGTCCCGCGAGCGATGGCCCCCGCCGGCGCGGTGCGGCGCGGCGACAGGCGCCGCGATCCCGCGCCCCACGCCGGGCGCGGCGGCCCACGCGGCCGCGCCGAGCTGCTCCAGCTCGACGGACGAGGGGGAGCCGCCCGTGTAGACGAACTGCCCGCGCGGGCTCGGCTCGATCGGCACCGACGCGCGCCGCATCGCGCCCTTCACGAGGCAGCGGTAGTGGAACGTCGACCCGTGCAGGTGCGGCGGGGCGTTCAGCCAGAAGCCGTCGCCCTGCGGCCGGAACGTCACGCCCGGCGGCGCCCCGGCCACGGGTCTTCCGCGGACCGCGCGGTGCACGATCAGGCCGATGAGACCGATGACGGCGCTCGCCAGGACGAGGCCTCCGCCGGCGAACGCCACGAGGGTCCCTGTCGACGCGGTCGACGCGGTCGACCAGAAACTCGACGGCGCCTTGCGCGTGGCGCCCGCCTGGAGCGGCGCCGGCGCGGGCGCCGCCGCGGCGGGCGCGCTCGCCTCCAGCGCGGCGACCACGCGGAAGCCGTTGTCCGCGTTGCGGCTGCCCGGGTCGTTGCGGTACCGCGCCGCGGCGCGCAGGTGCTTCGCGTCCTTGAGCCACGACCCGCCGCGCAGCACGCGCCGGGGCTTGTCGCCGGCCGGCGGCGCCGTCTGCTCGGGGTCGACCGCGGGGCCGGGCGCATAGGGACCGTACCAGTCGCGACACCACTCGTGGACATTGCCGCTCATGTCGTGCAGGCCAAAGGCGTTCGGCCGCCTCTGCCCGACAGGCCTCGTGCCGCTCCCCGCGTTGCCCTTGAACCACCCGATGAGGGCGGCCGCGTTGTCGTCGTCCCCCGCGTAGAACCGCGTCTGCGTCCCCGCGCGGCCCGCGTACTCCCATTGCGCCTCGGTCGGCAGATCGAAGGCGCGGCCGGTCTTCCGCGTCAGCCAGCGGGCGAACTCGCCCGCGTCCTTGAAGGTCACCAGCGTCACGGGGTGCTGGTCGGTCTGCGGGAAGCCGGGAGTCCTCCAGGTGAACTCCTTGCGCTGCGACAGGCCCTTGCCGTCGAAGCCGAACCCGCCGGAGGCGCCCACCTCGGCCTCGGTGCGGTAGCCGGTCTCCTCGGCGAAGCGCGAGAACTGCCCGACCGTGACCGGAAACTTCCCCAGGTAGAAGCCGCGGCCGAGCGTCACGTCGCGGGGCGCCTCGTCGTCGCCGCGGCCCGCCTCCTGGGGCGGCGAGCCCTGGCGAAAGCGGCCCGCCTTCACCAGCACGAGCTCGAGCTGCGCGCCCCCGAGGTCGACCGCGATGGCGGGCGCCGGATCGGCAGCCTCCGCAGCGGCCGGAGCCAGGAGAACAGCGGCCGTCGCAACGACGAGGGCGGAAGAGCGGCGGCGGATGTGGGCGCGTGGCTGCACCGGCCCAGGCTACCAGAGCGCGCGGCCGGCGGGAGCTCGAAGCGATCGCCGCGAGCTACCTTCTTCGGGGCGCGCAAGGCCACGTTACGATAATCAAAGCATCTTTGCAGTTCTTTACCCGGTACATCGGTCGTTCGAGTCCGGCTCGAAACACGGCATCGCGACGCCGGTTCGCTCGAGTCTTCAGAGAAGCGCGCGGGCTCGATCTACGGCGAACGGACTTACGCATCGTCCGACGAGGCGTTCGACGTCCTGTCGAGAGCGGACGGGTGTCTGGTCTTCCGGCACGAGGACGTCGTTTCCTTGCTGCGCGATGGCCGCTTCACGACCGATCGGGCAGCGTGGGAATTCTCCAGGAACGACGCCCTCCTCTCCCTGGAACAGCAAGTTCGATCGGCTGACCCCGCACAGCCTCTTCTTCGCTCCCCCGGCCGGAGGAGCGCAGGAAGAAACCGCTCGACGGCGACGTACTTACCTTGCTGACCCAGGCCGAGGATGAGCCTGGTCGCGCTGGTCGCCGCGGCGCCTGTGGGAGGCACGGAGGCCACCGTCCACCTCATCTGCTTTGCGATGCACACCCTGCTCCGATCGCCCATGCTGATCAGCGCGCTTCGCGGCGAGGCGGTCTATCCCCGCGCGTCGGCGTTGGATCTGCGGCGGGGCGCCGACGCAGGCATTGCTTTCGGCGTCGGTGACCACTATTGCATCGGGGCGGCGCTGGCTCGCCTGGAGGGGCGGATCGCCATCGAAACGCTCCTCGACCGCTTTCCCGACATGGAGCTCGCGGGACCTGCGTTGTTCACTTCGCACCCCTCGATCCAGAAGATGACGTCACCCCCCGTCCGCCTGCGCCCCCTCACCGGATGAGGCGGCCGCGGACTCGCCGGCGCGGGCCAGCCGGCGTTCACCGATTTTCCTGGGCGGGCGCGACGTCGCCGCCATACCCCGGGAGCCACGCGCGCGCGCTCGAATCACCGGCGCGCGCGCACGATGTGAGATCAACACACAGCAGGGATCGACTGATGCGCACAACCACCTCTTCACTCATCGCCCTCCTCGGCGCCGCCGCGCTCTTCGGCTGTTCTTCCTCGGGCCCCGGCCCTGAGGAGCCGGGGGACTCGCTGCTGGAGCCGCCGGCCCAGGGCACCGGCGTCCAGTACCGGATGGTCTCGACGATCGAGCCGGCGCAGGAGATCGAGCGCTGCCAGCTCTTCGTGGCGCCGCCGGAGGGGCTCAACATCAACCGGGAAGAGGTGCGGTTCTCGGGCGGGAGCCACCACGTCCTCCTGTACGCGACGCCGTACACCGAAATGCCGACCGAGACGATCCGCGGCCAGAAGCTCGACCCGAGCCAGGTCCACGACTGCAACGACGGTCCCCAGGGCGACTGGGCTGTCACCGGCGTGATCGCCGGCGCCCAGTCCTCCGACGGCAAGTCGTTCCTCGGCGGTATGCCGGACGGGGTGGCGCTCAAGGTCAAGCCGGGCACGGTGCTCCTGATGAACACCCACTACCTGAACTCGTCGGCCGAGCCGCTCGAGACCGACGCCCGGATCAACCTCTTCACGATCCCGGATGAGGAGGTGACGACCGAGGCGGGCATGCTCTTCCACTACAACCCGTTCATCAGCGTGCCCGCGCACGGCGAGTCGTCGGCGCGGATGCGGTGCACCACCGAGCACGACATCTCGATCGTGCGGATCCAGTCGCACATGCACCGCCGCGGGGTCGGCTACGCCGCCCACAAGGTCGACGCCGAGGGCAACATGACGGAGCTCTACGCCCACGACCGGTGGGAGGATGTCCCGACGCAGGAGTTCAAGCCGGTCCTCGAGCTCAAGGCGGGCGAGGCGCTGGACTACCGCTGTGATTTCAAGAACACCGAGGCTCGAGACATCGCCCAGGGCCTGACCACCCGGGACGAGATGTGCATGCTGATCGGGCCGTATTTCCCGCGGTCCGAGGCCTACGAGAACTGCGCGAACGAGCAGAACTTCTTCGTCCCGACGTGGTTCGGCTCCGGCAAGTCCACGTGCGCCGAGGCGCTCTCGTGCATGAGCAGCACGCCCCCCGAGGCCGGGGAGGCCGCGCTCTACGGCTGCATCGTGAACAGCTGCGAGAGCGTCGGGCCGCAGCTCTCGGCGGCGATCGGTTGCCAGATCAACGGGGCCTACGGCGCGTGCGACGAGGCCTGCGGCCAGGGTGAAGAGGCGTGCAACACCTGCATCGTCACGGAGTGCGCCGCGGAGATGGAGGCCTGCGAGACCGCGGTCTGCGACTGACCTCCTCCCGATGAGCGGCGCCGCGGGGCGGCTCGCCTCTGCCCCGCGGCTCTCCGCCCCGCCCCCTCCTCCGCCCCGCGCCCCGCGGCTCTCCGCCCCGCGCCCCTGCTCCGCCCCGCTCCGGCCGCGTCAGCGGGCCGCGAGCGCCCGCATCAGAACTCCCCCCGGAGCTCGACTCTCCCGAGGCCCACCCCGGCGCTCCAGACCGCGCCGCGCCGCGCTTGCGGCGCCGCGCCCGCGGCGTCGGGCGCGCCGTCATCGCCCGAGCGCACCACGAGCAGCACGACGCCCGCCGCGGCCGAGGCGGCGCCCACGATGAAGCCCACGGTCGACACGTGGCCCAGCGTTGTCGCGGTGTCGGCGTCGCCCTTCAGCTCGGCGGGGCAGCGCTGGCCCTCGCACTGCGCCTTGATGTCCGACACCTTGGACAGCGACACGATGCCCGTCGCGGCGCCGACGCCGAGCCCCACCGCCCCGAGCCCGAACGCGATGCCCGCGGGCAGGAACGAGCCGCCGCCGGCCTCGACGCGCGGCGCGGGCGCCGGCGCAGGCGCGGGCGGCTTCAGCGCCTCGCGCACGCCGGCGAGCTCGGTCTCGGCGTCCTTCCGCGCCTCGAGGAACGCCGGCGGCGGGTCCTCCGGGAGCCGCTCGTCGAGTACCTGCTCGTACAGGGCGCGCGCGCCCTCCAGGTTCCCGAGCTTGCGCTGGCACCGCGCCATGTAGAGCACGAGCGTCGGCGCGTGGTAGAGCCGGTCCGCCTCCTGGAAGGCGTCGAACGCCTCCTGCCAGCGGTCCGCGCCGTAGAGCTTGAGCCCCTCATGCGCCCTGGTCCGGGCGAGCTGCTGCGCGTCGGCCGAGGCGCCCGCGGGCGGCGGCTCCGCCGCGAGCGCCGGCGCCGCGGCCAGCAACGTCACCACGAGCGCGCACCGGCGAAGACAGTTCGAGAGCATCATCATCCTTCTCATCGGCGAGGGTCGACACACGGGTCGACCCGCTGTGTCGACACATTACGGCGAACCGCGCGCCACCGTCCAGCGGCGCCACGGGCGCCCGCGGCGTCGGCCGCATCGGCGCGCGGGGCGCGGAGCGCGGGGCGCGAGCGGACCTCCGCCAAGATCGTCTCACGGAAACGGATTGGATACATTGCACATGGTACTTGCTCCGTCATGACCGGTCTCCTCAAACGCTCCGAGGAAGCAGCGACGAGAGCTCGATTGAGGCTCGACAATGTCTTGACCGATGACCGGTCGCTCGTGGAGCTCCTCCGGATCGTCACTGTCGACGTGCACGAGGCGGCCAGCGTCGAGGAGGCGCTGCATCGCACCATCGCGCACATCTGCGGCCACCTCGGCTGGCCCGTCGGGCACGCGTACGTGCCGGCCGCGGACGACCCCTCTCTGCTCCTGCCCACGGCGCTCTGGTACATCCACGATGAGGTGAAGTTCGCGACCTTCAAGGCGGTCACGGAGGCGACGCAGTTCACCTCCGGGGTCGGGCTGCCGGGGCGGGTGCTCGCCAGCAAGCAGCCGGCGTGGGTCCGGAACGTCACGGACGACGCCAATTTCCCGCGCGCCAGGCTCGCGAAGAACCTGGGGGTCAAGGCGGGGTTCGCGTTCCCGGTGATGGTGGGCGCCGACGTGGTGGCCGTGCTGGAGTTCTTCTCCGACGCCGAGCACGGGGATGACGGGACGTTCACCAGGACGATCGGCCGGATCGCGCGGCAGCTCGGCCGGCTGTTCGAGCGCAAGCACGCGCAGGAGATGCTGAGCCGGGAGCGGGACTTCCTGGCGGGCGTCATGGACCTCGTGGACGGCCTCATCGTGGTGCTCGACGCGCGCGGGCGCATCGTGCGGACGAACAGCGCCGCCGAGCGGGCGCTGGGCGCCGGGCGCGGGCTGCTGGAGCCGCGGTTCCTCTGGGATCTCACGCCCGATCCGGCGGCGTCGGCGCAGCTCAGGGGCCTCTTCGAGGAGCTCGGCGCGGGCGCGTCGAAGAAGCAGGTGGAGGTCCCGTGGACGGCGCGGGACGGCGACCGCCGGGTGACGGCCTGGTCCGGCGCCGTGCTGCGCGGCAAGGACGAGGGGGCCCGGTTCATCATCATGACCGGCATCGACATGACCGAGCGAAGGCGCGCCGAGGAGGAGCGCGCGCGGCTTCGAGAGGAGGTGATCCAGGCCCAGGACGCGGCGCTGGCGAGGCTCTCCATGCCGCTCATCCCGCTCAGCGACGACGTGGTGGTCTTGCCGCTCATCGGCCCGCTCGACGCGCGGCGCGCGCGCCGCGTGATCGAGGTCCTGTCGCGCGGCATCGCGGAGCGCCGCACGCGGACCGCCATCCTCGACCTGACCGGCGTGGGCGACCTCGATCCGGGGGCGGTGGACGCCCTGCTCGAGGTGGTGCGGGTCGCGGGCCTGCTCGGCGCGCGGGTGGTCCTGACGGGGATCCGCCCCGAGGTCGCGGGCCGCCTCGCCGCGAGCGGCGCCGAGATCGGCCGGCTCACGGTGAAGAGCTCCCTGCAGAGCGGGATCGCGTTCGCGCTCGGTGGCCGCTGAGCGGCTGAGTCGGGGAGGACGCTGACGCCGGGTCCGTCCAGGGGGACCGAGCCCGGGGCGGCTGTCGCTCGTTCGCAACCGGAACCGCATCATCACTGCATCGAACAGGGGCGATCATGTTCCCGCTGTGTCTCTGTTTCGTGATGTAATCAAAGGATCCCGAGAAAGGTCCGGTGCAACGATATGCGATCGACGTCGTCCATTTCGGAGCGGTGCGCGTGGGTTCGTCTTCCGTTGCTCGTGTCGGCGCTCGCCCTGGCCGCGTGCGCGGCCGAGCCGCTGCACGGGGAGGAGATAGGCCCGGAGGCGGCCGTCCTGGCCGAGGGCAGCGAGGCGCTCTCGACGCGGGTCCGGCTCATGGCCGCGAACCTCACGAGCGGCACGAACCAGAGCTACGATCCCGGGCACGGCAGGCGCATCATGCGGGGGGTCAAGCCCGATATCGTGCTGCTGCAAGAGTTCAACTACGGCGACAACACGGCCTTCGACATTCGTACCTTCGTGGACGACGCGTTCGGCGCGGGGTTCAGCTATTACCGCGAGGGCGGGGCGCAGATCCCGAACGGGATCGTGAGCCGGTGGCCGATCGTCGAGTCCGGCGAGTGGGACGACACGTCGGTGAGCAACCGGGATTTCGCCTGGGCGCGGATCGACATCCCCGGTCCGGTCGACCTCTGGGCGGTCAGCGTCCATTTCCTCACGGCGAGCGCGAGCGCGCGCAACATAGAGGCGAACGCCCTCGTGTCGTTCATCGATTCGACTGTACCTGACGGCGATTATCTGGTCATCGGCGGCGACTTCAACACGGGATCCAGGACCGAGGCGTGCGTCTCGACGTTGAGGGATGTCGTCGTCGCGCAGGAGCCCTACCCCGCGGACGCGGGTGGGAACAAGAACACGAACGCCGGCAGGACCAAGCCGTACGACTGGGTGCTCGTCGACAGCGATCTCGAGCCGCACGAGGTCGCCGTCACGATCGGCGGGAGCAGCTTCGCGAACGGGCTCGTGGTGGACACGCGCGTCTACTCGCCGCTCTCCGAGATCAGCCCTGCGCTCTCGGCGGACAGCGGCGCGTCCAACATGCAGCACATGGGCGTGGTGCGGGACTTCATGATCCCCGACGGGGGCAGCAGCAGCAGCAGCAGCAGCAGCAGCAGCAGCAGCAGCAGCAGCAGCAGCAGCGGCAGCGGCGGCAGCGGCGGCAGCGGCGGCAGCGGCGGCGGCGGCGGTGGCGGTGGCGGCGGCGGCGGCAGCGGCGGGGCCGGGGGTGGCGGCACGGGCACCGCCACGGTGATCATCAACGAGATCCTCGCGAACGAGCCGGGCAGCGACGTGAACGCGGAGTTCGTCGAGATCGTCAATATCGGCACGGGGACAGCCTCGCTCGGAGGGTGGACGCTCTCCGACGCCACGGGGACGCGGCACACCTTCCCAAGCGGCGTGTCGCTCGCGCCCTCCACGGCCATCGTGGTGTACGGCAACGCCTCGGCCGTGCCGATCGGCAGCGGCGCCGTCGGCGCGTCCACGGGAGCGCTGGGCCTCGGCAACAGCGGAGACACGCTCACGCTGCGGAGGGCGTCGGCGGCGACCGTGGATAGCGTGACGTACTCGTCCGCGCTCGCGGGCCAGGACGGCGTGTCGATGAACCGCAAGCTCGATGCTACGGCGGGAGCGACGTTCGTGCTCCACAACACGCTCGGCGGGAGCTCGTCGCCCGGCAAGCGCACGGACGGGCTGCCGTTCTAGCGAGCGTCCGACAGCGACCTTCCTCTACGGGCCGCAAAATTCCGTCTTTGCGAGAGCTCAGCAGCTCATGTGTCATGGGCGGAGTAGCGCTGGCTCAGCGCGAGGGTTTGTCGGAGCTCCTCCGGCACAGCGAGCGGCAGGAGGCCAGCGGGCTGATCTGCGACGCGGGGCGCCTCGCTGCCGCCCTGGTCTCGGTCCTCCGCAGGCAGCGGCGTGACACGCTCGCGGACGGCGTCGACGCCGTGATGAGCACGAGGCGATAAGCGCACGTCCTCAGGATCGGACGCGTGAACGAGCCTTTCGTGATCTCGATGCGGGCGCCAGCATGGATCGCCTCAGCGTGACCTCGCCTGTTGCCGAGACCGAAGCGCGTCGATGGGGCCGCCGCAGCCACCGTCCCCCAGGGCCCCCTCGGCGCCCCGCTCAGGACCACGTGCCATCCCGTATCCACACGGCAGAGCCGCCGTAGCACGAATCATAAAATTCGTGCCACGACACGCCGAGGTGTGCTACATCACGGCCACCGCTCAGATTCCGCCGTTGCGGAACTCGGCCGGCTTGCAATGGCAGAGGAGTTCAGAAGATGACGTTTCGATTCATCGGCGCGCTGTGTGGCGCTCTCGTTCCTGTGGTTCTGCTCGGCTGCGGCAACGACGATCCCGACGACACCCAGGTTGTCGCCGAGGAACCTAACAAGGGCGTTCCCTACCTCGGCGTGGACGGCGAGTACACCTCGGATCCGCTGGCTGTAGAGTGCCCGGACGACCCGCGCAATCCAGGACGAGTCGTCTTCAAGCAGATGAAAGAGTTCTCGTTCTACAGCGATCGAGAAGGCACAACGCCGCTCGCCGAGGGGTGCGAATACACCTACGAGGGCTTCGCTCCGGATCCCCACTACTTCCCGGAGACCCCGGAATCCGTGTGGCTTCAGTTCTCGCTCGCCTCCGGCGGCGAGGGTTGCGAGGCCTTCCATCATGTGATCATGCGCCCGCCGCACGGCGACAGCGCTGTCAAGCACATGCACCTGCGCTACGGGGACGCCAAGACCAGCTTCGCTGGACTGCTCGGCATGAGCGACGGCGACGAAGACGATGCGGACAAGTGCAACCCCTGGTGGAGCGTGTATTGCTCAGCGGGGAGCGAGGGTTGCGACTGAGAGAGACGAGCGCTGCCCAGGACGGAACGCCGCTTTCGGCACAGAGGATCTGCTTCACGCGAGAGGCAGATTTGTTAAGATTCATCAATTCAATCGACGTCGCGTTGACAGACGTGAAATCGTTGGCTTCAACTTGCGACGCGGCGGCTCCGCTACGAGAGAGGAGTTTACGAAGCACGCCGGCACGCGGCCCATGCTCGAGCTCGCCGCCATGGGATCGCGCCTCGGCGAATGTCGCCCATCGAGCGCGAGCGTGACGGCGCGCATCGACCATTTATTTCATCGAGCTGCCATGCCTCGCTCGACGCGCTGCTGCCGCGATCTCGACGGTCGAGGCCTGCCTTGACAGACAGAATAAGCACCATTACGAAATCGACTTCGAGCTGACGGCGCCCACGTATCGCCGCCTTCAACGTTAGAAGTAAACCAAGCGGCCCTCTCTTCTTGGCCTCGGCCATCTGGTCCATGGCGTGGTGGGGGCGGCCGCCGGCCATCCCTTAGAGGAACGCACCATGCCTAACGTGAAAGAAGCTATCTCCAGGCTATCAGAGAGCGTGTTCGAGCACGAGGCGCTCAGGAACGACTTCTACAGCGCCTGGATGTCGACAGCGCTCGACCTCGATCGCGTGGAGATCTTTGCGCGCAACTACATGGTTCGCACGACCAACACGAGCACCATGGTGGCGCTCTCGTTCCTGGGCACCCGCGATCTGGCTGCGCGGGTCGAGATCGTGAAGAACCTGCACTCCGAGTTCGGCTACGGCAATCCACAGAAGGCGCACCTCGTCCTCCTGGAGAAGTTCTTGACGCAGCTCCTCTCGCGCCTCGCCGGCCGCCCCTACCAGCTCGCCGAGCTGGAGCGGCTGCCGATCCTGCCGACGACGTCGCGGTTCGTCGCGGAGCAGCGACGGCTTTACACCGATCCCAGCGAGCGCATCGTCCTCGGCACCCTGCTCGCTCAGGAATGGCTCGCCTACTCGATGCTGACCCGGCTCTACGAGGGGGCCCGCAACTACCGCCACCTGTTCCGCACGCTGGATGAGTTCCACGAGAATTGCGAATATTTCTACGTGCACATCGGCGAGGCGGAGAAGGACCACAAGGAGCAGGCCGTGGTCTCGGCCAACCAGGTCTGCCGGAGCGACGCCGATCTCGCCGAGCTGAAGAGCGGCTTCGATCGCTTCCTGGAGATCACAGCCGACTTCTGGCGCGGCATCCACGAGGAGATGGGCCGGATCCGCGCCGCTGCCTGAAGGCTGCCCAAGATGGAGCGCAGGACAGCGGCAGCCGTGGCGGTGACGATCTTTTGCTGGGCATCGTCGCCCACCGGCATCCGCCTCGGGCTCCTCGGCTACACGCCCGGCCACGTCGCATTGATGCGGTTCATCATCGCCTCGTGCGTGATGTGCATCGTTGCGGCGTGGGCCGGCATCCGGGCCCCCAGGCCGGGCGACGTGCCGCGCCTCGCGGCGCTCGGGGTGTTCGGGGTCGCGCTCCATCACGTCGCGTTGAACTTCGGCCAGCGCGGGATCAGCGCCGGGGCCTCGAGCCTGCTCGCGCAATCCACCCCCCTCTTCACGGCAGTACTCTCCCGGTTCCTGCTCGGGGAGCGCCTCGGCAAGACCGGCTGGGCGGGCCTCGTCCTGGGGTTCGCAGGGGTCGCGAGCATCGTGCTCGGGAGGAGCCCTGGGACCGGCGTCCAGCCGGCGGGGCTGCTCGTGGTGGTGGCGGCGCTCTCCTGGAGCATCTACTTCGTCCTGCAAAAGCCGCTCCTTCAGCGGTACAGCCCGCTGGAGCTCACCTGTTATACGGTCTGGGGCGGCACCGCGCTGCTGGCCGGCTTCTCGCGCGGGCTCTGGGCCGAGGTCCTGCGCGCGCCCCTCGCGGCGACGGTCGGTGTGGCCTACCTCGGCGCCTTCCCGAGCGCCGTCGCGTACCTGGCCTGGTCGTACGCGCTCGCGAGGCTCCCTGTCGGTCGGACCACGAGCCTTCTTTACCTGGTCCCGCCGACGGCCATCGCCATCGCCTGGGTCGTGCTGGGAGAGCCGCCGGGCGCCACGGTCGTGGCGGGAGGAGCGGTCATCCTCCTCGGGATCGGCCTCGTCCAAGCGGGCGCGCGGCTCCGGTGGAACGTGGGGTTCCGGCGCTCCGTCCACCACCGTGGTGGACTCGACGCGCATCGCGATCCGGCCCCATGAGGTCACGCCCATGTCGAGATCGTCCCGCGGCCTCCCCCGGAGCGCCGCGGCGCCTCGCCGGAAGGCGCCAGAGCGACTCAACAACGCCGAACAGGACATAGCCGCCGATCAGCCCCACGACGACGACCCCCGGCGCCCATCGGGCCGAGGCGAGCGCGCTCGATCCCAGGGCGAACGCCAGCACCAGGGCCGTGCGGGGTTCGAGGCGAAGATCCTTGAACGACCTGAACCGGATCGTCGACACCATGAGGAGCGAGACCAGGAGCGTCGCCGCAAACACCGCCGGCGCCGCGCCGGCGCCGCCGAGCTGTCCGCCCGCGGCGCCCTCCGTCATCACGATCGCGACCAGGAGCCCGGCCGCGCCCGTGACCGGGAGACCCACGATGTACTTCGGGGGCGGCGCGGCTCGGCCCGCGTCGCGGGTCGCGAGCACGTTGAAACGGGCGAGCCGGATCGCGCCGCACGCCGTGAACACGAATGCACCCATCACGCCGACGGGACCGAGGCGATGCAGCGAACCCTGGTACACGAGCAAGGCCGGGGCCACGCCGAACGAGACGAGGTCGGCCAGCGAGTCGAGCTG
The DNA here is from genome assembly GCF_051474675.1 of Sorangium sp. So ce406. Classification (NCBI taxonomy): domain Bacteria; kingdom Pseudomonadati; phylum Myxococcota; order Polyangiales; family Polyangiaceae; genus Sorangium; species Sorangium sp. So ce406. The sequence goes on from NZ_CP150340.1 coordinate 9,436,288, forward strand.
GAGCCCGAACGCGCTCTCGGTCCGGGTCATCCGCGCGACGCGGCCGTCGAGCGTGTCGAAGAGCATCGCGAACAGGATGAGGAGCGCCGCGCGCTCGAAATCCTCGTCCGATCGCGCGGAGGCCGAGCGCCGTACCGCGTCGAAGCCGCAGAAGACAGAGGACAGCGTGATCAGGTTGGGAAGCAGATACAGCACCCGCCTCGACACGAGGGCCGGCCGCCCGCGCGCCGCCTCGACGCGCGGCCCCTCCTGGCGCGCTTCCGGGCCCCGCCCCGACCTCGCAGGGCGCCACGTCTCGACGTCGGTGTCCCACGCCGCTGGATGATGTTCTGACATGGTGGCAATCCCGCGGGACACCGCCGCCCCGCGGCCGGCAGGCCGGCGGCCCGATGAGCACGCTCGCCGGCCTCCTAGTACACGAGGCCGCCCGCCTTCAAGCCGCTCAGAGCAGCACCGCGATGACGCCGGCCCCGATGAGCGCGACAGCCCAGGCGCGATCGAGGTTGAACCACGCCGTGCGGAGGATCGCGACGCCGAGCTTGTGATAGACAACGAGCGCGACCGCGGCGGCCGCCGCCATCATGGCGGCCGTGTGCACGAGGACGGCCGCGAGGTAGCCCGCGGGGCTCGTCAGCGACAGGCCGGCCGCGCTGTGACACCCGCCGCCGTGGCACGGAGCCGGGTTGTCGGCGCCGAGCAGGAAGACCGGGAGCAGCATGAGCCCCGCCCCGTGCGCGGTGGCCATCAGGAACGACCACCAGGTCAGATCGCGGAACCCCACGCGCATCCCGACCCACCTCGGGTGGCGCGGCCTCACCAGCTTGAGCACGCCGAACGCGACCAGCGCGGCCGCCGTGATCCAGCGCAGCGCCGCGGCGGGGACGCTCGCGAGCCCGAGCCCGAGCAGCGCGACCGTGAGGCCGATCGACGCCGCGTGGCCGACCGCGATCGGGACGAGCGCCCGCCCCACCGCGCGGCCGCTCTTCTCCTGCAAGCCGAGGGCGACCGCGAACAGCCAGCCCATGCCCGGGTTGATGCCGTGGTAAGCGCCGAGGAGCGCCAGCGTGAGCCAGGGCGTCATCGCCGCCTACGGGTAGCAGAACGAGTCGGACGACGCGTCGCCCCCCTCGAGCCGCACCTGGTGAGGCCTGAGCGGGCCGAAATCCACGAAGAACTCGGGGTCGAGCGCCATGCCCCCGCCGGGCGCCACATCGACCTTCGCCATCCAGCCGCCGACGCCCTCCGGATAGAACTGCTCGTCCCAGGAGGCATACAGCGAGTTCGTGAAATAGACCCGGCGCCCGTCGCGGCTCACCTCGACCATCTGCGGCCCGCCCCGCAGCGGCCCGGAGCGGCGATGCGCCGCCCTGCGGACGACACCCCCGAGGTGCACCGAGCCGGTCAGCTTCGGGTGGAACGGGTCCGACACATCGTACTGCCGGAGCTCGCCCGTGCCCCAGCAGGACACATAGAGAAACCGATCGTCGAGCGAGAGGTTGATGTCGGTGATGAGCGGCGGGACCGCCTTGAAGCCCTGGAGCAGCGGCGGCAGGGAGCCCGGGTCCGCGGGCTCGGCGGGCACCTCGATCACCTTGCGGATCGCCCACCTGTCGCCGTCGCGATGCCAGAGCCAGACCGAGGCGGACAGGTCCTTGACGCTCACGACCACGCCGACGAAGCCATAGGCCTTCGTCGGATCGTGCGCAGGGCGGAGCTCGAGCGCCATCTGGTGCTCGTCGCCGAGATCCAGCGCCTGGAGGTGCTTGCGCTTCCGGAGGTCCCAGACATGGACCCTGTGGCCGTACTTCTTGCCGAGGAGGAGCTCCGGATTCACGCCGTCCTCGATCATCCTCGGCGTCCCCCACTCGCTCGTGAGGAGGGTGTCGTGGCCGAGGTGCCACCAGAAGTCGTAGTGGAGGAACTGCGGCCCTCGGTCGATCTCCCAGCGGCCGAGGACATCGAAGCTCTCGCAGTCGAGCACGAAGATCCCGCCGGGCCCGTCGCCGTCGGGGCTGCCGAGCGCGCTCACGTAGATGCCGTCAGGGCCGCAGTGCAGCGTGTGCGGGCGCGAATAGCCGGCCTTCTTCGCGATCTCCTCGGCACGGACGGTGTGGACGAGCTCGGGGCGGCGCGGGTCCGACTTGACGTCGAAGACGAAGATGTTCGACGAGCGGAGCGCCGGGAGCAGCAGATAGCGGCGCTCCACGTGGGGGTGCGGCGCGTAGGGGCACAGCGCGGCGCTGCACGCGTTCCAGCCCGAGTGGTGGAGCTCGTCGCCGTAGGTCGGCAGCTCGTTGACCGAGACGAGCGTGCCATACGACGGCGACCTCGGATCGAGATCGACCACCGTGAGCGCGTCGTGGCGCAGCTCGCCCTGGCGCTTCAGCGCGGCGCCCGCGTCGAGCGCGGTCACATAGGCCAGCCGCTCGGGCGGCGCCTCCATCGCCAGCCGCGGAGACGGATAAAAGGTGGGATCCGGACGAAACCGCATGCGCTGGCCTCCTTCGTGAACGGGCCTCCGTTATAACAGAGGCCGCGCAGCGGGTCTACGCCCAGGGAGGGCGCTGCCGGTCGATCCGCCCCCGAATGTAGCGCGCGGCGGCTCGACGGCGCACGGCTCCCGCGCGTGCGCGAAGCGCGTGCGCCTGGAGGGACGATGCGCGCGGCGTGTCGGCGCGCGGGCGGGCGCGACGGCAATGCTTGCCACGCCCCCTGCCTTTCGTGAATGGCAATCCTTGCCAGGACGGCAAAGCTTGCCATGCGCAGGCTGGACCCGCGCGCGCGCACGCTCGGGCGGCAGGCGCTCCTGCGCCGCGCTCGGCGGGTCGCGGCGCGCGACTCGCCGGAAGCGCCCTCACGCCGCGGGGCGGCATGCCGATTGCGATGGTGCCAGCAGAGCCGGGCTGCCACGGCCGGGCCTCGCTCCGACGAGGCGCGCCGCGCAGCTACGGCCCGAGGCGGATCAGCCTCAGGAGCGCGAGCCGCTCCGGAGCGATCCCGGTCCGTCCCCCTCCACAGGAGCGATCATGCACCTTCGTTATGTCTCCAAGTTCCCCTTCATCGCAGCGGTGATGTGCGCCGCGGCGTCGATCTCCCTGGGCGCCTGCGGCGGCACGGATCCGGTCGACGACGTCGTCGCCGCGGCCGGCGAGGCCCAGGAGCTCACGGCCGAGAGCGCGGAGGCGCTGACGTGCCCCGCGTCCGTGCCGCACATGGACTTCCGGAAGTCCTTCATGGTCACGAAGGAGCGGGACCAGGCCATCCTGGCCCAGAACGAGTTCAAGCTCGAATCCGTCCTCAAGCAGATCATCGCCAGCGAAGGCTCCAACCAGGATGCCGAGGAGCTCTACAAGCGCTGGTGGGACACGCAGAACAAGTCCGGGACTGGCGCCGCCTTCACCGACGGCATCCACTGCAACGACAACGGCATGGTCGACGCGAACAATGGCCGGCTCAACGACTTCGAGTACGCGTGCCCCAGGCCCGAGGGCGCGCTCGCCCAGGCCGACAGCCACCCGTTCGACCCCGCGGACGATGACTTCATGGAGCCGATCGCGCTCGTGAACCGGTTTGACCTCGCGCCGGTGGACGGCGCGCACTGCGGCGAGTACCGGATCATCTACGCCAAGAAGTCCGGACAGACCAACATACTCAACCGCAATTTCATCATCTTCGAGGCCCAGCTCCCGAACCCGCACCCCGAGTGCGAGCTCGCCGCCTGCCTCCCGGTGGCGCAGTTCTGGGCGGACCTCTCCACCCTGGATGACGACACGCGCAAGGAGAAGCTCAAGGAGTTCTACGTCGACGGCCTGCCCGGCTTCGAGCCGGTCATCAAGGCGTCCCACTTCATGCAGGGGACCGGCCAGATCCGCACGAACCAGTTCATGGGCTTCCCGTGGATGCTCCGCGAGTTCAAGCTCGACAAGGACAACAACGGCCCGAACAGCTCGGTCAGGCTCTTCGTCAAGCCGGTCACGGTGAAGGACAACCCGTTCGGTCCCCTGTTCAGCAACTCCTACACCCCGGACCACACGGGCGACAACCGCGACGTCCTGTTCCAGAGCAGCTTCCTCGACGCCCTCGACGGGCTCGTGCCGGCCGGCGACGACGAGAACAAAATCTCGCTCCTCACGCTGCCCACCCCGGACGTCTACAACTCGGGCGAGAGCAAGGTGGACTCCAGCAACGACTACAAGGGGCAGATCCAGGGGAACACCGCGTTCATGACCAGCATCGAGACGGAGCTCGGTCCGATCCTCCAGGACCGCGGCCTCTGGCCCAACGCGGTCACGGCGGAGGACGCCGCCGCCCGCGCCACCACCCAGTCGTGCGCCGGGTGCCACCAGCTCAGCGGCAGCGGCAGCCTCGGCGGCTTCCACGTGTGGCTGGGGCACGACTCGTCTCGCACGCCCAGCTCGTTCGTCCACGTCGACGAGCAGGGCCAGATCTCGGCGCAGCTCGAGTGGAAGTTCCTCCCCCACCGGTGGCAGGTCCTCAAGTCGTTCATCGAGGAGGCGTCGTGCGAGGGGGCCTGCTCCTCGACGGCCGCCAGCGCCGCTTTCTCGTCGTTCAGCGCCGCTGCCTCGGCGACCAGCGCCGATGCCCCCCTGGACGGCGAGGAGCACGTCCCCACGCTCGGCGGCTCGACGACCCACTGAGGCCGCGGCTCGTGGCCTGATCCCCCGCCCTGCTTCGCGCGGAGCCGCCGAGACGCGGCTCCGCGCGGGCCCCGCTGCCTCCCGGCGGCGTCGCAGCCAGCCGATCTTCTCCCGCGAGCGGCGCCCGGTGTGGCGCCATGAGCTCCCTCCAGCGATCCGGCGGCAGCCTCGATCGGGCGCGCAGGTGACGGCGACCTCGAGCGAGAAGACCGCCAGCGCCCTGCGGGTCAGGTGCCGGCGATCGACACCAGCTCCGGAGCGATGCGCTCCAGCGCCGTCCCCTCGCACCCTGGATGCTGCGGGGCTCGACTGCCCTTCGTGGCAGCCCGGCTGATGGAGTGTCATCGCAATCGGTATGCCGGCGGCGCCCCTCACCCGTGCGCTCCGGGCGGCGTCGAGCAGGGACGCGCTCCGCCCTCCCCGACGGCGCTCGCGACCGCCGGGCAGGCAGGCCCTCCCTTCACTCCTGCAGATCGGTGCTGAGGAACACCTCGTGGATATCGAGCTTGCTCGGGCCCGCGAACATCTCCTTCGGCGCGCGGTTCCGGTGCGCCTCCGCGAACGCGGGGCTCCTCGTCCAGGCGATGAAGTCGTCCATCGATCGCCACCAGGTCTTCACCTCGTAGAACCCCTGGGCGTCCGGGTCCGGGCTCCACGCGCCCGTCGCGTGGTCGAGCTTCATCGGCTTCGGCCGGTGCACCTCGTTCCGGATGAAGCCGGGCGCGCGGTCGACCAGATGAACCCGGTTCTTGAAGCGGTCCTCGAAATCGGCCTCGTGGCCCTCGGCGACAGGAATGCGGTTGGTGACGACGATCATGGCTCCTCTCCTTGCTGACTCCTCCGTGGTGCCGGAGACCCGCAGCCGGGCGACGGCGAGCTTAGCAGCACTCCCACCCCGTCGGGGACAGCACCGCGCGCTCCCCCTCATCTTGCGACAGATATTCGTAGAATTTCCCCTCGCTCATCGGAATGCGAATCAGGACGCCCGGCCGGCAAGAAGGGTGCGGCGCCGCCGAATCGGGCCGAATCGGATTGACACGCCCGCCTTCCGGCTCCTTTATCCGGGAGGTCTGTCCACCACGGGGTGGCTCGGGAGAAAGATCGAAAGCGCTGAGCAATGCGCTGTGAAGCAGTGGCTACGGAAGCTCCCTAGAACCAACACTGGTATCCCCTGATGTCGCGCCGACCTGTCGATTCGTCACCTCCGCGTCCCGTGCTGCGTTTCGCGCGGTACACACCTGCCCAGGGGCCTGTCAGTCAAATCACGGATAGCTTGACGGAATCAGAGTAGTCCTCGTTGGAACTGAGGAGCTCGTACTGGACGGGAACGTGTCGAAACTCTCACAGACCGGTCTTGCGGGCTCGTGGATTACATGTTACTCGGATGGCGTCCGGGGCATCGATCGTACGATGTCCGTAGCGAACAGACCCGGACACGCCGCGCAGCGGATCGTTCAGACTGCAGGGCGGCAGCACGGGAGACCTGCCTCGATCGTCAGGTCTCGCCTGGTCCGCTCAGGCGCGTGGCGATGTGCCACGCAATGAATCATCGACCAAGAGGAATATGGCCAGTCACGTCCTCATCACGGGTGGAGCGGGGTTCATCGGCTCGCACGTCGCCGACGAGCTCCTGCGCCAGGGACACCGCGTCCGCGCGCTCGACAGCCTCCTACCCCAGGTGCACGGCCCCGAGCGCCAGCGCCCGGCGTACCTCGACCCGGAGGTCGAGCTCATCGTGGGCGATGTCCGCGACAGGGAGGCGGTGAGGTCAGCGCTCCGCGGCGTGGACGTCGTCTACCACTTCGCGGCCATGGTCGGGGTCGGACAGAGCATGTACCAGATCGAGGAGTACACCTCGGTCAACAACCTCGGCACCGCCGTGCTGCTCGAGGCGCTCGCCGAGAAGCCGGTGTCGCGGCTGATCGTCGCCTCCAGCATGAGCGTGTACGGCGAGGGGCTCTACCGGACCGCCTCCGGGACGGTGGTCGCCGGGGCGAGCCGCCCGCTCGATCAGCTCAAGCGCGGCGACTGGGAGGTCCGGAGCGAGGCGGGCGAGGTGCTCGTGCCCATCCCGACCCCCGAGTCGAAGACGCCGGCGCTCGAGTCGGTCTATGCGCTCTCCAAGTACGACCAGGAGCGGCTCTGCCTGACGATCGGGCGCGCCTACAACATCCCGACCGTCGCCCTCCGCTTCTTCAACGTCTATGGCCGCCGCCAGGCCCTCTCGAACCCCTATACCGGCGTCCTCGCCATCTTCGCCTCGCGGCTCCTCAACGACCGTCCCCCGCTGATCTTCGAGGACGGGCTCCAGCGGCGCGACTTCGTGAGCGTCGCCGACATCTCCCGCGCCTGCGTCCGGGTGATGACGGCCGACTCGGCCGTGGGCCAGGTGCTCAACATCGGCAGCGGAAAGTCGTACACCGTGCGCGAGGTCGCCGAGCACGTCCGGAAGGTGATGGGCAAGGACCGGATCGACCCCGAGATCACCGGGAAATCGCGGCTCGGCGACATCCGGCACTGCTTCGCCGACATCGGCGCGGCGCAGCGCAAGATCGGGTATGAGCCCCAGGTCTCTCTCGAAGAAGGGCTCCGCGATCTCGCTGGCTGGCTCGAGGGGCAGGTGGCGAAGGACGCTGTCGCCCAGGCCCGCGCCGAGCTGGAGCGCCGGGGGCTGACGGTATGAGCGCCGCGGAGCTCGATGCGACAAGCGCGGCCGGCGCGCCGGCGCGCCCGGCGCTGATCACCGGCGGCGCCGGCTTCATCGGGGCCAACGTGGCCCACCGCCTGCTCCAGGCGGGCGAGTCGGTGATCCTCTTCGACAACCTCTCGCGGCCCTCCGTGGCGCGCAACGTGGACTGGCTGAAGCGGGTCCACGGCGACCGCGTCACGCTGATCACCGGCGACGTGCGGGACGCCGGCGCGGTGGCCGATGCGGTCCGGCGCGCCTCGAGCGTCTTCCATTTCGCCGCCCAGGTCGCGGTCACGACCAGCCTGGTCCGGCCGGTGGAGGACTTCGAGATCAACGCCCGCGGGACGCTCAACGTCCTCGAGGCGATCCGCGCCCAGAGCTCCCCGCCGCCGCTCCTCTTCACCTCGACCAACAAGGTGTACGGCGGCCTCCCCGACGTCCCGCTCCAGTGCCGGGACCGGCACTACGAGCCCGAGGATCCGAGGCTCCGCGCCTCCGGCATCTCCGAGGCCCGCCCGCTCGACTTCCACAGCCCGTACGGCTGCTCCAAGGGCACGGCGGACCAGTACGTCATCGATTACGCCCGCACCTTCGGGCTTCCGGCGGCGGTGTTCCGGATGAGCTGCATCTACGGCCCGCGCCAGTTCGGGACCGAGGACCAGGGCTGGGTGGCCCACTTCCTCCTCCAGGCGCTCCGGCGGGAGGCGATCACGCTGTACGGCGACGGAATGCAGGTCCGGGACGTGCTGTTCATCGACGACCTCGTCGACGCCTTCCTCCTCGCCCGCAAGAACATCGAGCAGATCTCCGCGACGGCGTTCAACATCGGCGGGGGCCCGGAGAACACCATCAGCCTGCTCGAGCTGCTCGACCTCATCGAGGAGCTCGACGGCAAGCGCCCCGCGACCGGCTTCGAGGCGTGGCGGCCCGGAGATCAGCGCTACTACGTCTCCGATTGCCGCCGGTTCTCCGCGGCCACGGGGTGGTGGCCGCGCGTCCGGGTCCGCGAGGGCGTCCGCAAGCTCCACGGCTGGCTTCAGGAGATGACCGGCACCGGCAAGGCCGCCGCCGGCCAGGCGACCGAGGAGCTGCGCATGGAGGGCGTCGGGTGAGGTTCGCGCTCGTCAACCCGCCCTGGAGCTTCGAGGGGAGCATCTATTTCGGGTGCCGCGAGCCGCACCTGCCGCTCGAGTACGGCTACGCCAGGGCGCTGCTCGAGGCCGCGGGGCACGAGGCGACGATCGTCGACGCCCAGGCCCGGAGTCTCTCCCAGGAGGCCGTGCGCGACGAGGTGGCCGCGCTCCGCCCCGACGCCGTCGTGGTGACCACCGCGCCGAGCTACCTCTTCTGGCGCTGCGCGCCGCCCGAGCTCCGGGTCCCGCAGCAGACGCTCCACGCCCTGCGCGGCCTGCCGGGCCTCCGGTTCGCCGTGGGCCCCCACGCCTCCACCACCCCGCGCGCCACCCTGCGCAAGCTCGGGGTCGACGCGGTCGTGATGGGCGAGTGCGAGGAGGTGCTGGTGAAGCTCGCCGATCTCCCGCGCTCGCGCTGGGGCGAGATCGCGTCGATCGCGTACGTCGACGGCGACGAGGCGCGCGTGCAGGGCGGCCCGCACGGCGCCGACATGACCCGGCTCCCGGCCCTGCGCTGGGACGACGCCACGATGGCGCGCCACGCCCACCATCACCACCGCTTCGACAGCACGCCGGTCGGCCCGGGCGCCGAGGTCGAGGCGTCGCGAGGGTGCCCCTACCACTGCACCTTCTGCGCGAAGGACAACTTCCGCGACCGCTACCGCAAGCGCCCGCTCCCGGTGCTCCTCGACGAGCTCGACGGGCTCATCGCGCAGGGCGTCCGCTACGTCTATTTCATCGACGAGATCTTCCTCCCCGACCGCCCGCTGCTCGAGGCGCTCGTGGATCGCCCTGTGTCGTTCGGCATCCAGATGCGCATCGACAACTGGAGCCGCGAGATGCTCGATCTGCTCGGGAAAGCGGGGTGCGTCTCGATCGAGGCGGGGGTGGAGAGCATCACGAAGGAGGGCAGGAGCCTGCTGGCCAAGCACTGCAAGCTCTCGACAGAGCAGCTCAGCGATCTCCTGATCCACGCGAAGAAGAGCGTCCCCTTCGTCCAGGCGAACCTGATCCAGTCGCAGACCGACGACCCGGCGGACGTCACCGCCTTCCGGGAGCGGCTCCGGCAGCACGGCGTCTGGGCGAACGAGCCGGTGCCGATGTTCCCGTACCCGGGCTCGCCCGATTACACGATGCGCTGGGGTCGCCCCGACGACCAGGCGTGGGAGCGCTCGGTCGAGCATTACCTCGTTCAGTTCGATCACTTCAGCGACATCCAGGAGAGCCGCCCCCTGCCGCTCTCCGAGCTGGAAGTCGCCGCGCCGGGCCATGGGTAACGCCTTGCACGAGCTCGGCTCCGTCCTGATGACCGCCGACACGGTGGGAGGCGTCTTCTCCTACGCGATCGAGCTCGCGCGCGCGCTCGCGGCGCACGGGGTGCGGACGTCGCTCGCCACGATGGGCGGGCCGCTCTCGGCGCCCCAGCGCGAGGCCGCGGGCGGCGTGCCCGGGCTCGCCGTCTTCGAGAGCTCGTACCGGCTCGAGTGGATGGACGACCCCTGGGACGACGTCGCGCGCGCCGGCGACTGGCTCCTCGATCTCGAGCAGCGCGTCCGCCCGGACGTTGTCCACCTGAACGGCTACGCGCACGGCGCGCTCGGCTTCCGCGCGCCGACGCTCGTGGTGGCGCACTCCTGCGTCCTCTCCTGGTGGTCCGCCGTCCTCGGCGGGGAGGCGCCGCCGCAGTACGATCGCTACCGGCGCGAGGTGGCCCGCGGGCTCGCCGCCGCGTCCGCGGTGGTGGCGCCGACCCGGGCGATGCTCGACGCCCTGCTGCGCCACCACGGCGCGCTCTCCCCCCACACGCGCGCGGCGGTGATCCCCAACGCGGCCGACCCCGATCGGTTCGCCCCGCAGCCCAAGGAGGCGTTCCTCCTCGCGGTCGGGCGGCTCTGGGACCAGGCCAAGAACGTCGCGGCGCTCGGCGAGGTGGCCCCTCACCTGCCCTGGCCGATCCGGGTGGCCGGCAGCGACGTCCACCCCGGCGGGGGCTCTCGGCCGATCCCGTCGCTCGAGCACCTCGGCGTGCTCTCTCCCTCCGGCGTCGCCGGCGCGCTCGCCCGCGCGTCGATCTACGCGCACCCGGCCCGCTACGAGCCGTTCGGCCTGTCGGTCCTCGAGGCGGCGCTCTCCGGCTGCGCGCTCGTCCTGGGCGACATCCCGAGCCTGCGCGAGATCTGGCGGGACGCGGCCCTCTACGTCGATCCCGGCGACGCGGAGGCGCTCCGGCGCGCGCTCCAGGCGCTGATCGACGATCCCGGCGCCCGCCAGGAGATGGCGTCCCGCGCCCGCGCCCGCGCCCTCGACTTCTCGCCGCGGCGGATGGTCCGCGGCTACCTGCACCTCTACGGCGACCTCCGCCGGCGCGCCTTCGCCGCGAGGCGCTCGCCGGCGCGCGAGGCCGCCGCGGCCGCCGTGGGAGGCGAGTGAGCCCCATGCGCATCGTCCTGTTCTGCCATTCGCTGCTGTCCGACTGGAACCACGGCAACGCGCACTTCCTCCGCGGCGTTGTCACCGAGCTCGCCGAGCGCGGGCACGAGGTCCGCGTCTTCGAGCCGCGGGACGCCTGGAGCCTCCAGAACCTCGTCGCCGACCACGGCGAGGCGCCGCTGCGCGAGGTGCGGGACGTCTACCCGCGCCTCGACCCGATCCGGTACGACCTCGCCTCGCTCGACCTGGATCAGGCGCTCGAGGGCGCCTCGCTGGTGATCGTCCACGAGTGGAGCGATCCCGAGCTGGTCGCCCGCGTCGGCGCGCACCGGACGGGCGCCTCGTACCGGCTGCTCTTCCACGACACGCACCACCGGTCGGTCACGGATCCCGGGGCCATGGCCCGCTACGACCTCACCCACTACGACGGCGTCCTCGCCTTCGGCCGGGTGATCCGCGACATCTACCTCGAGCGACGGTGGGCCCGCCGCGCCTTCATCTGGCACGAGGCCGCGGACGCGCGGGTGTTCCGGCCGCGCCGCGACGTGAAGCCCGAGCGCGACCTCGTGTGGGTCGGCAACTGGGGCGACGAGGAGCGCACGCGCGAGCTCGACGAGTTCCTGATCGGCCCGGCGCGCGACCTCCGCCTCTCCGCCCGCGTGCACGGGGTGCGCTACCCCGAGCACGCCCGCGCCGCCCTCGAGGCCGCCGGGATCGAGTACCGCGGCTGGCTCCCGAATTACCGCGCACCCGACGCGTTCGCGCGGGCGCGGGTGACCGTCCACGTGCCGCGGCGGCCCTACGTCGCGTCGCTCCCCGGCATCCCGACCATCCGGCCGTTCGAGGCCCTGGCGTGCGCGATCCCGCTCGTCTGCTCGCCGTGGAGCGACGCGGAGGAGCTGTTCTCGCCCGGGCTCGACTACCTCGTCGCCCGCGACGGCGAGGAGATGAAAAAGCACCTGCGGGCGCTCCTCGCCGAGCCCGCGATGGCCGCCGAGCTGGCGGAGCGGGGGCGCAAGACCGTCCTCGCGCGCCACACCTGCGCCCACCGCGTCAACGAGCTGCTGAGCATCTCGGTCGACCTCGGCATCGAGGTCGACCGCCCCGCGCCCGCCGCCACCACCCAGCGAGCCACCGCATGAACCGACGCCCGACCTCGAGCCGATCGCTCACCATCGCCTTCTTCGGATCGAGCCTCGTCTCCGCCTACTGGAACGGAGCCGCCACCTACTACCGCGGCATCATCCGCGCCCTCGCCGCGCGCGGCCACCGGGTCACCTTCTACGAGCCGGACGCCTACGACCGGCAGAAGCACCGCGACATCGAGGACCCGCCGTGGGCCCGCGTGGTGGTCTACTCCGGCACCGACCCGGCCGAGCCCCGGCGGCTCGTCGAGCAGGCGCGGAGCGCGGACGTCGTCGTCAAGGCGAGCGGCGTCGGCGTGTTCGACGAGCTCCTCGAGGCCGAGGTCGCCGCGCTCGATCGGCCGGGGCTCACGACCATCTTCTGGGACGTCGACGCGCCGGCCACGCTCGAGCGGGTCCGGACCGACCCGTCCGACGCGTTCCGGCCGCAGATCCCGCGCTACGGCCTGGTCTTCACCTACGGCGGCGGCGACCCCGTGGTGCGCGGCTACGAGGCGCTCGGCGCGCGGCGCTGCGTGCCGATCTACAACGCGCTCGACCCCGAGACGCACTTCGAGGTCGCGCCGGATCCGCGGTTCGACTGCGACTTCGCGCTCCTCGCCAACCGCCTGCCGGACCGCGAGAAGCGCGTCGACGAGTTCTTCCTCCGGCCCGCGGCCGCGCTCCCCGGGCTGAGGTTCCTGCTCGGCGGCAACGGCTGGCAGGACAAGGCGATGCCGCCGAACGTCCGGTACGTCGGGCACGTCTACACCGCGGACCACAACGCCTTCAACGCGAGCGCGCGCGCGGTGCTGAACGTGGCGCGCGACAGCATGGCGTCGGTCGGCTTCTCGCCGGCGACCCGGGTCTTCGAGGCCGCGGGCGCGGCCGCGTGCCTCATCACCGACGCGTGGGAGGGGATCGAGCTCTTCCTGGAGCCCGAGCGCGAGGTGCTGGTCGCCAGGAACGGCGACGAGGTCGCGCAGCTCCTCCGGGCGCTCACGCCCGAGCGGGCGCGCGCGATCGGCAAGGCGGCGAAGCAGCGCGTGCTCGCCGCGCACACCTACGCGGAGCGGGCGAAGCAGGTCGAAGCGCTGCTCGCCCGCCCTGACGACGCAACCCTCACCGCGACCGCTCCGTGAAGACAACCTCCTTCGTTTTCCTGGGCCTCTCGATCACCTCGTCGTGGGGCAACGGCCACGCGACCACCTACCGCGGGCTGATCAAGCGGCTGGCCCAGCGCGGGCACCGCGTGCTGTTCCTCGAGCGGGACCTCTGGTTCTACGCGGAGAACCGCGATCTCCCGAGCCCGCCCTACGGCCAGACCGAGCTCTACCAGGGCCTCGACGACCTCCGCGCGCGCTTCGGCGAGGCGGTGCGCGACGCGGACGTGGTGGTGGTCGGGTCGTACGTGCCCGACGGGGTCGCGGTCGGCGCCTGGGTGACGGAGACGGCGCGCGGGAAGACGGCGTTCTACGACATCGACACGCCGGTGACGCTGAAGAAGCTCGAGCGGGGCGACACCGAGTACCTGTCGGCGGCGCTGATCCCGCGGTACGACCTCTACCTCTCGTTCACCGGCGGCCCCACGCTCGACCTGCTCGAGCGCCGCTACGGGGCGAAGCGGGCGCGCCCGCTCTACTGCTCGGTGGATCCGGACGAGTACTTCCCGGAGCGCGTCTCGCCCCGGTGGGATCTCGGTTATCTCGGCACCTACAGCGCCGATCGCCAGCCCACGCTGGACCGGCTGCTGGTCGAGCCGGCGCGCCGCTGGGGGCAGGGCCGCTTCGCGGTGGCCGGGCCGCAGTACCCGGCGGACATCGCGTGGCCGGCCAACGTCGACCGGACGGATCACATCCCGCCGGGCGAGCACCGCGGCTTCTACGGCGCGCAGCGCTTCACGCTCAACGTCACGCGGCAGGACATGATCGAGGCGGGGTATTCGCCGAGCGTGCGCCTGTTCGAGGCGGCGGCGTGCGGCGTGCCGGTGATCAGCGACGACTGGCCGGGGCTCGACGAGCTCTTCGAGCCTGGCAAGGAGATCCTGGTCGCCCGCTCCTCGGAGGAGGCGCTGCGCATGCTGCGCGAGTTCCCCGAGCGGGAGCGGATCGCGATCGGGCAGCGGGCGCGCGAGCGCGTGCTCGCCCGGCACACCGCGGCGCACCGCGCCGAGGCGCTCGAGAGGTATGCCCGGGAGCTGCTCGATGAGCGGGAGCTCCCAGGGGACCGGAGACAGTGACATCGACGTGCGGTGTCGGGCTTGGAACAGCGTGCTGCCAATGAAGGATGACGGAGCGACCGTGACGAGGATGGATCCCATCGCGCTGCCCCCTCGGGGGGTTGGCGGGCGGTCGTCGTCTTCTGGAGAGGAGGTCAGAGAGACATGAGCGCTGCGCTGCGCATCCTGGTGACCGGAGGCGCCGGCTTCGTCGGCTCCCACCTGTGTGATCGGCTGATCCGCGAGGGCCACGAGGTCGTCGCGCTCGACGATCTCTCGACCGGCTCCAAGGCCAACGTCGCCCACCTCCTCCACCACCGCCGCTTCCGGCTGATGGAGCACGACGTCACCCAGCCGTACGACCTCAAGGTCGACCGCATCTACAACCTCGCCTCGCCGGCGAGCCCGCCGCATTACCAGCGCGATCCGGTCCGGACGACGATGGTCAACGTGGTGGGCGTGCACAACGCGCTGAGGCTCGCCGAGGGCTGCGGGGCGCGGGTGTTCCAGGCGTCGACCAGCGAGGTCTACGGCGATCCCGACGTCCACCCGCAGCCGGAGAGCTACCGCGGCTCGGTGAACCCGATCGGGATCCGCTCGTGTTACGACGAGGGGAAGCGCTGCGCCGAGTCGCTGGTGATGGACTTCCACCGTCGCCGCGGCGTCGAGGTCCGGATGGCGCGGATCTTCAACACCTACGGTCCGCGGATGGCGCTCGACGACGGGCGCGTGGTGTCGAACTTCATCGTCCAGGCGCTCCGGGGCGAGGATCTGACGGTGTACGGCGCCGGCTCGCAGACGCGGAGCTTCTGTTACGTGGACGATCTCGTCGAGGGGATCGTGCGGCTGATGGAGCACCCGACGGAGACGGGCCCGGTGAACCTCGGGAACCCCGAGGAGTTCACGGTGCTGGAGCTCGCCGAGGAGGTGATCCACCTGACCGGGAGCCGGAGCCGCATCGCGTTCCGCCCGTTGCCGCAGGACGATCCGCGGCAGCGGCAGCCGGTCATCGATCACGCGAAGCGGGTGCTCGGGTTCGAGCCGAAGGTGCCGCTCCGGGTGGGGTTGCGCCGGACGATCGAGGGGTTCCGGGGCGTGCTCGGGCTGGCTCGCCACGCGCCCGGGCTCGCGTCGGAGAGCGACGCGCCGCTGCCGCAGGCCGCGAACGGCTGAGCCGGCAGAGAACAACAGGCCGGGAGCGGCTGCGCTGGGAAACGAGCAGCCCGGAAACGGCTGCGCTGGGAAACGAGCAGCCCGAGAGCGGCTGAGCTGAATCGAGCGAGGAGATGATCGGATGAAGCAGCCGCAGAAGCTGGCGAAGCCGCAGGGGAAGCTGGCCGTGCTCCTCCCGGGGCTCGGGGCCGTGTCGACGACGACGATCGCGGGCGTGATGCTCGCGCGGCGCGGGGTGGCCGCGCCGGTGGGGGCGCTATCCCAGCTCGGGACGATCCGACTCGGCAAGCGCACGGAGAACCGCTCCCCGAGGATCAAGGATTTCGTCCCGCTGACGTCGCTCGATGATCTGGAGTTCGGCGGCTGGGACATCTTCCCTGACAACGCCCATGAGGCGGCGGTCGAGGCGAAGGTGCTCGAGGCGGCGCACCTCGATGCCGTCCGCGAGGAGCTCTCCGGGGTGACGCCGATGAAGGCGGTGTTCTACCCGGACTACGTGCGCCGGCTCCACGGCCCGCACGTGAAGACGGGCCGCAACAAGGCCGACATGGTGGAGCAGGTGCGGGACGACATCCGCGGCTTCGTGCGGTCGCGCGGGGCGGACCGGGCGGTGGCGGTGTGGTGTGGATCGACGGAGATCTTCATCGCGCCGTCGGAGGTGCACCAGTCGGTGGCCGCGTTCGAGGCGGGACTCCTGTCGAACCACCCTGGCATCTCGAACTCGCAGATCTACGCCTGGGCGTGCATCAAGGAGGGGGTCCCGTTCGCGAACGGGGCGCCGAACCTGACCGTCGATTTCCCGGCGGCGTCGGAGCTCTCGCGCGATCACGGGGTGCCGATCGCGGGCAAGGACTTCAAGACGGGGCAGACCCTGATGAAGACGGTGATCGCGCCGGCGCTCAAGGCGCGGATGCTCGGGATCTCGGGGTGGTTCTCGACGAACATCCTCGGCAACCGCGACGGCGTGGTGCTCGACGACCCGGACTCGTTCAAGACGAAGGAGGCGTCGAAGCTCAGCGTGCTCGAGCAGATCCTCCAGCCGGGTCTCTACAAGGAGCTGTATTCGAAGCTCTACCACAAGGTGCGGATCGAGCATTATCCGCCGCGCGGGGACGCGAAGGAGGGGTGGGACAACATCGATCTCTTCGGGTGGCTCGGCTATCCGATGCAGATGAAGGTGAACTTCCTCTGCCGGGACTCGATCCTCGCGGCGCCGATCGTGCTCGATCTGGCGCTGTTCCTGGACCTGGCGGCGCGGGCGGGGTTCAGCGGGACGCAGGAGTGGCTGAGCTTCTACTTCAAGAGCCCGATGACCGCGCCGGAGCTCTACCCTGAGCACGACCTGTTCATCCAGTCGATGAAGCTGAAGAACACGCTGCGCTGGATGATGGGCGAAGAGCTCATTACGCACCTCGGGAACGAGTACTACGACTGAGGAGCGCGTCGCGGCGCGGCGCGGTGGACCGCGCCGGGCGCGCGCTGGGCTCGTGAACGGGGTGAGCCCCGCAACGCGGGTGCGGTCCGCTGTTGTGCCATGATGTGCGTGCCATGGTGTGCCGATAGCGGGCGGCGCACCGGACGGCGCTGGAGAGAACGCCGTCCGGTGCGGAGCTTCTGCGCGTCCGGCGCAAGGGGATTGCTGCGCGGGGCACAGGGCATGGCCGTTGCAATGCGCGGGGCATGAACCTCCGTCGCGCATTTCAGCTCGCCGCGGTGGGCGCCGTGCTTGCGACAGCGCCTTCCTCCGCCATGGCCACGGCATGCCCCACCTCATCGGTCAAGGCAACGAACGTCGAGGTGGTGGTCACGCCGGAGACGGCGTGTCTCTACGTGGAGCTGGTCCATCCGCCATGCAAGGGCTGGATCGCGGTCGAGATCACGAACGGCTGCGAGGGACCGATCTCGCTGCCCGAGGATTTCACCTGTCGAGACGAGGAGGGCGACGGGTGCGATCTCGCGCTGGGCGAGCGCGAGCTGGCGGTGCTGAATGTGCCTGAGGACGGCCACCACGAGGTGGAGTACGCGGTCACGCGGGATGGCGCGCCTGTCGAGGTGCACGTCAGCTTCGATGCAAAGGTAAATAAGGGGACGAACGAGATGGGGCCGACGTCGATGTGCTCGCTGGGCGCGCCGCGCTCCGAGGGAAAGGGCGTGAGCGTCGCGGCGGCGGCGACGGCCGCGCTGGCCGTGGTCCTCGCGACGCGCCGAGGGAGCCGCAAGCGCGCTGGTGGGGCGAGGGGAAGAGCGTGAGTCGGCGGGCTCTCCCGGGCGCAGGCGGAGAAGCGTGATCTGCGACGGCCAGACGTCTGGCCACGCACAGCCAGACGTCTGGCCACGCACAGCCAGACGTCTGGCCACGCACAGCCAGACGTCTGGCCACGCACAGCCAGACGTCTGGCCATGGTCAACTTTGGCCCGCGCTGGTCAACATGGACCAGGATACGTCGGCTGGCGAGGCGGCCCTTGAGCCCGGCGGACCAGGGCGTGTCGTGTTCATGGGTTAGCCTGGCTTCGGTCGACCAGGATCAGAGAGATTCGAGCAATGGCTCGACTGTTGTTACTTATCGAGAACAAGCGCTCCCCGGTCCAGCTCCAGATCCGACCACTCGAGTTTCCGGCTCCATGGCGGGCCCGGGCGCAACGTGAATTGCCCATGACCGGCGTTTCTCAACGCGCCCTCGCGCGGCGCTAGGCTCCGCGCGCGGTCCGCGCGGGTGATGCCTCGTCGAGCTCGTCCTCGGCGGCGCGCTCGAGCGCCGCGCGGAGCTCGTCGTCGGCCGTGGCCTCGGCGGCGACGCGGATGAGGTCCTGCGCCTCGGGCTGTCCGGCGATCCGCAGGAGGAGGGCAGCGCCGATGCGGCGATCCGGCGGGGCGCTGGCGTCGCCGAGGGCGTGGCGCACGTCCTCCAGGGTCAAGCCGGTCGCGCGGTAGTCGTCGGCGGCGAGCATCTTGCGGAGATCCTCACGCCAGGCCGCGAGGTCGCGGCCGCGCCGCTCCAGCGCCTCGGCGCCGCGCGGGGCGGCGCCCCCCGCGGCGCTCTTGCGTGCCTCGCGGATGCGCAGCGCGAGCGCCCTGGCCAGGCCGCGCTCCGCCCGGAGCTCGACCGGGCGATCGCCCCCCTGTCGGAACAGGAGGAGGCGATCACCGCGCGTCCGGATCGCGGTGAGCACGGCGTGGGGGAGCCAGGTGCGCGAGAAGGGGCGCTCGACGAGCACGCCGTCGCTGCCCACCACGATCCGCGCGGGACGAGCGACGCGGCGGCTGAGCCAGACGACCAGCACGTAGAACGCCAGGTGCTTCGCCTTCAACGAGGCGGAGCGATCGACAACGACGCTGAGCTCGTCGAACCAGGCGCTCGCGAAGCCCATGATGAGCGCGGCGACCAGCAGGCCGGCCCAGACGGCCGCGCGGTCGCGTTTGGCGATGCCGAGCGAGACCGCGACGCGCCGCGCTTCCGGGCCGAGCCCGAGGGCCGCGAGCAGCCGCGCGCCCTCCTCCTCGCTCTCGACCTGCACCTCGAATTGCCGTCCGCCGCGGAGCTCCAGCGCGACGCAGGAGCGCGGCTTGGGCACGACCAGGCCGGAGCGGATCGCGGCGCGCGGGATCCAGCGAGCCGCGGCGCCACGGGTGAGGCGCAAGCCCGTCGCGCAGGCGGCCACGCGCACCGTTCCGCGCCGGATGAGCGGAGCGGAGGTGACGAGAACGCTCACCAGCACGAAGAAGATGCCGGCGAGGAAGCCGGATCCGCTCCAGGCCAGGAGGTCGCGAGCCATCTGACCGAAGAGCGGGGAGGCGAGCTTCTGCCCGAGGACGGCGGCGAACGCGCCGGCGAGCAAGGGTCCCACGCTCGAGAGCAGCGCGAAGCACTCGAGGACACGTCCCAGGCCCGTGTGACGCTGCACAACGCGGGAGCTCGTGAGCTCGAAGGAGGGGCTGGTGGTGGCCGGCATGCGGCGGAATTGTCTCTTCGGTAGACCCGGATGCGCACGCAAATAGCATGCTCCGGCCGTGCCACGCTCGCCGATCGCCGTGCATGTCCCGGACTTCGACCCGAAAGCGGCCGGCGCCCGCTACCAGGGGCGTTGCGCGCGTGGGTCCGCGAGCAGAGCGACCATCAAGACCCGGGCGGGCCGCCCGATCGTGAGACGGCGAAGCCGCCGGACCCAGAATTGCAGATATTGCAGATGCAGATGATGGCAGATGACGGCCTCCTCGTGGCGCGCCCGGCTCCACCGGGCCCTTGCGGCCCCGACGGCAGCAGCTAAATTCAAGGTCAGGCGGGCCCATCGGCCGTGCTCGGCCGCTGCATGAGCGAGAGGATCCCGTGGTCGTGGACGCATTGCACATTCTTGCGCACGCATCGAAGGGGGGCTGGGCTCCCGACGGCGACGACCGGTGTCTTGTGGATCGCGACCTTGGGCTCCTCCTGGTCGCCAACGGATCGGGACCGAAATATGGTGGGTATCACGCGCCGTTCGGCCTTGACCCAGGCCTGGACGCATTCCGAAGCACATTCGCCAGCTCGTCCGACTCCGAGCCGGCGCGGCTGCTCGGGGCGCTCGCCGCCGCCGACGCGACGATGAGGCGCCTCGGCGCCGAGTATGAACGGCTGTTCGAGGTCGAGCGCTCCAGGTCGTCCGACCATCCCATGGAGGCCGCGCTTCGCGCGGCAGACGCGGTCCGGCCGAAGCGCTGGAGCCATTTGCGCTCACATTGTCACTTCGCAGGCGGAATCACTGCATGCAGCATCCAGGCGAGCGGCGCGCTCTGCTTCGTCCAGGTAGGGAGCGGGCGCGCCTATTTGCTTCGTGACGGCCGTCTTCGTTCCGTCGTGAAGGACCACACTCTCCTCACACGGATGGAGGAGGGTGAGGTGAGCATGGATGGGATCGACTATCGCGACAACACCATCTTCTATCGTCACATCGTGACCCAGCTCCTCGGCATGGGCGACCATCTGAAGCCGGAGTGTGCGCAGGAGCGCCTGGAGCCGCGGGACCGCGTGCTCGTGTGCACGGAGGGCGTGTGGAACCATGACCGGGGCGAAGAGTCGGTCCTCCAACTCCTCGCCGCCACGCCTGCCGACTTTCGCGAGCTTCTGGACGCGACCGCGCGGGGGTGCATGCACGACGCGACGGCGATCCGGTTCTCACATCGAGACGCTTGACTCCCGCGGGCTACGTCGACGTCACCTACGCCGCGTGGGGAGGCATCCCCCGGCGGTCCGCGGCCCGCTCGATCGGCTCATCGTGGAGCTCCGGGCCTGCCGGTGGACCGCGACGCCTTCGAACAAGCGCGATGCCGACGCGCCCATTTCAGAACGCGCTTTCCGAACGCTGGTGTCTTGCCGTACCCTCTGCGCCATGCCGCCGTGGGGCACCTGCGGGAGACGATCCGTCGGGGCGCTGATGCTCGCCGCGCTGGCAGCCTCCGTGGCCTGCGGAGGACCGCCGGCCTCCGCGTCGAACGCAGAGGCCCGCCTCCCGCGCGGCGCGCCGCCGGTCCACGCGCTCGAGCGCGGCGCGCGCGCGCTCGAGCCGCCGCCGGTCTCCGCGCACGCGCCGGCGCAGCCCGTTGGCGGGACGGAGCCGCGGCTCCTGCGCTGCCCGGCGCGGGACGGCGCTGACCCCGGCAAAGGCTGGGTGATGGACTCGGACGGCTGGGTGATCGATCCGGAGGGACGCCTCTGCTGCAAGCCACGGAATGCCCCCCCGAAATCGCGCCGAGGCGACCGTTACTGCTTCGAGAAGGTGGCACCAGCGTTCACGGAGCCATTCGCGATGGTGCTCCTGAGAGGAGACGTGGAGATCCAGCCAATGCATGTCCCCTTCGCGCTCGGATCCGCGCGAATCACGAGCACGGAGCACCTGGACTTCCTGACCAAGGAATTCCCGGGGATGCGCCCTGATGCTCGGCTCTTCCTCACCGGGGCGACACGGAAAGGTGAGACCTCCTCCGATGCCGCGGATCGCCGGCTCACCGCGGAGCGGGTGTCTGCGGTGCGCCGTGAGCTCGAGAAGCGGGGCGTGCCCGCGTCGCGGATCGTGGAGCAGGACGAAGGCACGCTCCTGTGTACCCGGTTCGAATTCACGCCCGGGCCTCTGCGCACGTTGCTCGACTCGCCCGTCGTGCTCCTCTACTCGACCCCGCTCAAGCCCGAGACGCTGCGCGACGACAGGTGGAAGACCGAGGAGCCCCCCTGCGTGCCGGGCGCGATCGCGACGCGCTTCCTCCCGGCCGCGGAGCTCGAGGGCGACATCCTGCGCATCGAGGCCTGTCACGCCGGCGAGTGCGCTGCCGCTCGGCTCGCGCTCGACACCCTGGGCGCAGGCGACCAGGCCGTGCTCGCGCTCGAAGGGCGGCTCTCCGCGGCCGCTCGTCTCACGTGGGAAGCGCCGGGCGGGTTCGCCCTCACGGTGCACACCACGTTCAAGGACGACCGCCCGCTCGCCTCGGGGGAATGGTTCTCGCTGCGCGTGCAGGTCGACGACGAGGTCGTCGCGCGGTTCGAGGAGGCGCTCGTGTACACCAGGAACGAGCAGCGTACCAGCGCGGGCCTCGAATGCCGCCAGGCGCGGGTCCCGCGCGAGCTCGAGCCGCGATGATCGCACGACGACGCGCTCTCTCGGAGGAGATCCCTTGATCGCAGCACCGCGATGCCCCGCGCGCCGGAGGCGAGCCTCGGCGGCGCTGATGGTCGTCGCGCTCTGGGCTGCGGGGGCGTGCGGGGGCCCGCGGGCGGCCAACCCGGAGGCGACCTCCGGCCGGTCCGGACAGTGGCCACCCGCCGGTCTGCACGGACAGTGGCCGCTGAGCCGGTGGCCAGAGCGCCAGGCGAGCGAAGCGCCCGCGCCCGAGGAGCCGGCGGAGCCGGGCGTCCTGAGCTGTCCTTCGCTGCGCGGCGCTCCCAGGGCGCATGGCTGGGTGATGAGCCGTGATGGCCGCCTCTGCTGCGCGCCGCGTTCTACAGCCTATTCCCCTTCATGGCCCACCACGGTGAACATCGAGAGCTGCCTCGACGCCCTGGCGCCGGGGCTCTCGACGCCGAAGTACGTCGATCACCCGGTCGAGCGGACGGCGTTCCGAGAGGTCGTCCGCTTCGAGCGCGGCTCGGACAGGATCGTTGTCGGGGAAGTGCTCGACAACGTGGCGAAGGTCCTCGCAGACTACCCTTCAGGCTCGGTGACCCTCGTCGGGACGACACGCTGCGGCGAGATGCCGTCCGAGGCCGCGGCTGCGCAGCTCGCCCAGAGGCGCGCTTCTGCGGTGCGGGGCGAGCTCGAGCGCCGCGGGGTCGGCGCCTCGCGGATCGTCGTGGGGGATCGCTGGGCGTTCGCGCAGAGCCGTCTGGATATCAGCAACGAGCAGCGGCTCCTCCTGGTCGACTCGCCCTCTGTCATCCTGTTCTCGAGCCCTGAAAAACCGAGAGCGGTGGTCCTGATCGAGGATCGCTGTCTACCCGGGGTCATGGCGAAGCTCACGCTCCCGGCGGCAGAGCTCCGGGGCAACCGGCTCACCATCGAGGCGTGCCACGCGGGCCGCTGTGCCACGGCGCGGGTCTCGCTCCGCCCCCTGGCCGCGGAGGACCGCGTCGTCTTCGCGCTCGACGGGCCGCTCGGCGCGGGCGCGTTCCTCGCCTTGAAGCAGCCCCGCGCGGAGCTGGAGGTCCGCACCGTGGTCGAGGCCGAGGAGGCGCTCGCCCAGGGAGATTCGTTCTCGCTGCGCGTCCAGGTCGACGACCGCCTTGTCGGCCGACTCGACGAGCCCTTGACGTACGCTCGGCAGAAGCCGCACCCGGGCTCCCGCGCCGCGTGTCTGCAGGCGCGAATACGGGCCGACGTATCCGGGGAGTCGCGTCAGGGCAGCGAGCCGAAGAGCCCCAGGGACACCAGGTGAAGAGGAAACGGGAGGCGCCGACTTCCTTGCCTCCAGTCCTGGCCTGTTGGGCACCCTGGCGGGACTGTTCCGCGGGGGCGAAACGTCTCGAACGCCGCCTGCGCATCTCCGAAGAGCTACCTCTGTCACCAGCTAGCTAGTAGAACCGGCTCGACTGCAGATGGTGGGCGCCGCAGGTGTCCGAGACGGTCACCTTGTCGACGAGGTGCTTCTCCAGCAGCTCCGCCCCCTGCTGGCTGCTCCGGCTACGACGGGCCCGCCTGGACATTCGAAGACTCCTTGCCGTGCGGGTAGAACGACGGCGATGCCGTCGCACCTCAGAGGAGGCAGATCCTCGCAAGTGCTTGTGCTTCCCGACTTCGTGGAAGAAGGAATCGTCGTACGTCCTCGAATTGTAGTTTCAACTTATTTGCGGTGCTCTCATGAGGCCACCGGACCGTGATCGAGCTGTGTCCGTCCGGACAGGCACCTGACATCGAGCTACCCTGGCTCCATCATCACGCGGGTGGGTAGCGAGGAAACCAACCCACGGTGGGGGCGGAGATGGAGCAGATCTGCGCGCTGATCGTCGTCGATACCGAAGGCGCATTGTCAGGCGGCGGCGCGTCAGAAAATTCATATCTGGTCGACACCAACGGCTTTCTTGGCTCCTGGCGGGAGGGAACGTCCTCGCTCCACACCGTTTGCCAGGACGGGCAGATGGTCGTGTGGAGCGTCACGCCCGTCAGCCCCGGCAGCGACGTGTCGATCACCGGCTTTTCGGGGGCGATGGTCTCGAGCGGCGCCTGCGCGCCGGCAGCCAATGACGATCTCGGCGAGGGCGCCTGGTCCGGCCGCGTCGAGTCGCACGGCGCGTTCCAGTCCTACGAGTACACGGTGAGCCTCTCCGTCGGGGGCTCGCCCATGTCGTTGAGCGCATTTCTGAAGGTCGTTTAGCTCCGGGCGCCGCCCGGCCGTGAAGGAGGCAAGGTATGGCTGACAATCTGCGAGGCATGAACAACATCGACGTGCTGATCGTCGTCGATGCGGAAGGCGCGCTCGCCTCGGGCGACCTCCAGGGCAATGTCTACATGATCGACACCAACAAGCATATAGGTTCCTCGAGCGAGGGTCAGGCAGAGCTCTTTACGGCCTGCAAAGACGGGCAGATCATCGTCTGGAACGTGGCGCCCGTCTCGCCGTCCAGCGACGTCGAGATCACGCAGTTCACCGGCCAGATGGTCAACGACAAGGTCTGCGTCCCGAAGCAGGTGACGACGCCTGACGGCGACTACTGGGAGGGCCGGGTGGAGTCGCAGGGCGCCCTGGGCGACCGGCAATATTCAGTCGTCCTCACGATGGACGGCAAGGCGATGACCTTTGACCCCTTTCTGAAGATCGGAGCCTGACATGCTGAGTCCGACCATTTTCAACGCTCAGGACCTGCTCACCCGGGGCTTCAACCAGATCCTCCGCATCGACGGCTACGCGATCACCACCCAGAACACCTTCGTCGGCAAGCTCGCCTCCGACCCCGCCTGGCTGACGCCGGTGCGCAGCCGGATCGCCATGCTGGCGAAGGCGGGGGCCTCCTGGACGGCGGAGCGGCCCGACATCTGGGCCGGCGTCCTCGTGCCCTTCGTCGATTATGCCGCCGCCTTTGGCGGGGTCGCCGGCGAGGCGCCGCATACCGCCGCTGTCTGGATCGATCTCCTCCAGCAGGTGCTGATACCGGAGCTCGACAAGGCGATGAGCGGCACCAGCGCGGCCGACGCCTCGCTCCAGACCCATTACGACGAGTTCAAGAGCATCCAACCGCTGCTCGCCGACAGCATCAACCGTGGCTGGCAGGAGCTCGCCGAGGAAGAGCAGCAGATGGAGAAGATCGCGGCGGAGCTCAGCCACCTGCAGGACGAGATCGCCGAGCTCCAGTCGTCGATCACCAGCACCGACATCAGCACGGGGAAGGCAGTCGTCCAGAGCACGGTGACGATGCTCTACAACGTCGTCAGCGGCACGGCCGCCTCTTTCTCCTTCCTCTCGATGGCGGGCGCCGCCTTCACGGTGGGCAAGACCTTCTACGACATCATCCACAATACGTCCGAGGTCGCCGATACGCTGAAGCAGATCGCTGGTCTCCAGCTCCAGGCGAGCGAGCAGGCGCAGGCCGCGGCAGGCACCAAGCTGGTGCTCCAGCTCCTCTACCACCTCGGGCTGCGCTTCGGGGCGATCACCAACATTCTGCCGCAGATCGTCACCATGTGGTCAAACGAGCGCGAAAAACTCCAGCTGGTCATCGAGGCGCTGCAGAGCGGCGCGGACCCGGCGACCTATTTCGAGCTCGCGACCATCTCGGTCGCCAACTCCAACTGGCAGGCGATCAAGAAGTTCGCGCTCCAGGTCCAGGCCGCGCAGACCACCGCCGGGCCGCCGGTCACCCTCGATCCACAGCAGCCCGGCGCCGCCGCGCCCTGATCTCACCCGACCATGACCCAGACGATACAGGAGACGAGAAATGTCAATCGCCGCCAACAACCCGCAGAGCACGTCCGACCTCCAGAAGCAGACCCAGAGCGCCTTCGTGATGTTGAGCCTCATCACCCAGGCCTGCCACGGCATCCTCAACACCGTCTTCATCGCCCCGGACCCGAAGCCGTCCTGGTTCGATGACCTCCATGACAAGCTCGACGCCGCCAAGGCGGTGGCGGTCGACTGGATCGACAACCTCGCGCCGAACGTCACCGGCGGCGTCCCGACCCAGGTGATCGACTACGGCACCACCTACCAGGCCTTCACCGCCAAGATCGACGCGATCGCGGCGCAATATCCCGACGCTCAGGGCGCCGACGATCCCCACGTCAAGCAGGTCCATGACCTCATCGTGGCGCTCGAGGGGAGCATCCAGACCATCCTCGACAGCGCCCAGAAGACAGCCGGTCAGCTCAAGGGCTGGGGCGACAGGATCCAGAAGGCGCACGACGATCTGAGCACGGGCGCCGCCAACATCCAGAGCGCCGAGACGACGCTCCAGGCGGACATCAACAAGATGAACAATGCTATCCAGACGCTGCAGGACACGATCCACGATGAAAATATCGCCATCGCCGCGTCGGCCGCGGGGATCGGCGTCGGCATCCTGTTGCTGGTCGTCGGCATAGCGCTCGCGCCCGAGACGGGCGGCGCCTCGCTCGTCGTCGCCGGCACGGGCGGCCTGCTCGTCATCGGCGGCGCGGTCACGTGGGGGATCATGCAGCAGAAGATCAACGCGCAGTTCGACGAGATCGCCAAGGACCAGGCCGAGAAGGACTCCGACGATCGCCAGATCGTCGCGCTCCAGGGCCTCGCCAGCGCGTCGAACCAGTCAATCACCTACACGACCGATGCGAGCAACGCGCTCTCCAACTTCCGCACCGCCTGGAACGTGTTCCAGGGCGAGCTCCAGGGCGTGCGCGACAAGCTTAAGAAGGGACAATCCAGCCTCCAGGTGATCGTCCAAGACGCCTTCACCGACGCCGCCGCGCAGGAGTGGCAGGACGCGACAAACTTCGCCCAGAGCCTCGTCAACGCGCCGGTCAGCTTCCCCTCGGCGCAACTGCCGATGAGCAGCTCGACCCTCGCCGCGGTGGCCTGACGAACGGCCAGCCGCCCGGGCAGCCCGCCGGCTGCCCGGGCGCGCCCCGACACTCCAGCCGAAAGGACGTCCATGCCCTTCACCGCCGCCGCAACCAACGCGCAAATCGATTCCGGCATGAGCGCGGTGCTGCTGCTCAACTCCTCCTGCCAGGCCGTGATCGAGGCCGAGATCTACCAGGTCTCCTCGCCCTGGTACGACCAGCTCGACCAGGAGCTCGGCGCCGCGGAGGAGCTGGTCATCCAGTGGCGCCGCAGCGGCTTCCTGTACTTCCAGAGCGAGGTGCTCGACTCGATCGACGCCGCCGGCCAGGCTTTCGCCGCCTCCAAGGCCCAGATCGACGGCCTCTATGCTTCGCTCTCCCAGAGCTTCTCGGCCGAGCTCGCCGCGCAGCTCGTCGCCGCGCTCCGGGCGCTGGAGCCGCCCGTCCAGGCGATTTCCGGCCAGATCGCCGCCTATCTCGCGAGGCTCGCCCAGTTCGAGCGGCAGATGGGAAAGCCCCATTCACAGATGCAGACGACGATCGCGGAGGTCCAGGCCGAGGAGGTGTCGCTCAAGGCTCAGATCGATGCCATCAACCAGCAGATCGCCTCGCTCCAGCAGCAGGTCCAGGTTGACCGCGCCGCCATCGCCCAGGCGCAAGCAAGGCAGCGGAGCGGTATTCTGGAGACGATCTTCGGCGTCGTCCTGGCGCCGTTCAGCGGTGGGCTCTCGCTCGTCCTCGTCGGCATCGGCGTCGCGTCGATCGTCGAGGCGCAGGCGATGATCGACAAGATGCAGTCGCAGATCCAGAGCTACCAGCAGACCATCGCCGGTGACGCGCAGATGCTGAGCCAGGACCAGGCGATCATCGCGACCTTGAGCGGCCTCACGATGAGCACCGGCCTCGTCCTCTCCGACATGGACGGCATCGAGGAAGCGCTCGATTCGCTGCGCGCGAGCTGGACGGCGCTCGACGGCGAGCTCGCCAACGTCGTCGACGAGGTTCGCCGCGCGACCAGCTCGCAGCAGGTCATCGTCAGCCAGGCCTGGTACGACAGCGCGAGCAGCGAGCTCGCGCTGGTCGTCCAGCATGTTGACGGCATCCGGGACCCGGACATAAGCACCCGCCGCGTGACGATCAGCTAACGAGCCTGCCTCGGCCGGAACCATTGCTGACAGCTCAGAGCGCGGCGAGGTGGCGCTCCACGGGGCCCGAGTATCCCGAGTTCTTGGGCGGGCCGCGCCGTTCGGTCACCGCCACGGCTCAAGGCGTGCTGTCCGGATCCGCCGGATCGCTCCCCGAAGCGACCTCATCGCCGTCGAGGAAGCCGTCGAGATCGCGGTCGACGCCGATGCGCTCCCCGTTGCCCGGGGGCACGCAGGTGTAGGTCAGCACGCTGCTCGTCGCGCTCACGATGATCCGCAACAAGGCGTCCGGGATGGGTGGCAACGACTGCCGGTTCGCCGCGAACTCGCCCTGGCCGAGGTAGAGGAAGCCCGTATCCTGGAGCCAGAAGCGGCCCTTGGCGACGAGATCGCACTCGCCCGCGTCGGCCCGCTCCATCAAGAGGTCGATCCGCGCGCCGACCGTCGCTCCGTTCATGGCGTCGAGCGTCACCTGCTGGCCCACGATGGGCGCCAGGTTGCTCTCGAAGGCGAGCTGATACTCCTCCATGTCCCTCTTCGCCTGCGCGCCGGCCGCGTCGTGCGGGATGCCGACGGGGTTGAGCGGCCCCGCGTCGAACCCGCTGCAGAACTTGAACAGGTCCGGGATGGAGCCGTCATGGAACAGGCCGAAACCGCGGACCTGATCCCCCAGGAATGGATCGGGCGGGACCGACCCGGACGGCGCGCTGGTGCCGAACATCCCAACCTTCTGATACACGTTGCGCAGGTGCGGGACCTTCACGACCTGCGGCTCGGCGTCGTTCGACGAGCGGCCGTCGGCCCCGAAGAACCCTCGAAAGACGCCCTCGCTCGGGTTGGCGTCGAGATCGACCACGTGGCACGCCCCGCAGGCGCCGTTCGGGACGACGGTGACGCTGCGAAAGAAATCGCGCCCGGCCTGTTGCCGCGGTGTGAGCGAGTTGTCGAGGTTCCGGATCGGGTTCGGCGGATAGGTGACCTGGAGGATGAAGTCGGTGAACTTCTGCATCTCCTCGTCGGAGAGCTGCGCGCTGCGCCCGAGCAGGTCCACGAACGCGCCGTTGAACTTCTTGAACGCCGCGTCCTCGTCGAAGGTGCCGTCCTCGGGCTGCGAGCTCGCCTCGTCGTTGCCGCCGGTGCGGTCGCCGCGCCAGTGCATCGGGCCGTGGTTCTCCATGCCGCGCAGGCTCTGGGTCGTCATCGGGCCCTTCATCGGGTGGAAATCGGGGTCCGCCCCGAGGAGCGGGTCGGTGCCGAAGATGGGCTCGAACGAGGGATCGATGGGGACGATCGGAGACGGATTGTTGAGCACGCTGCCGTCGGGGTTGCCGAGATCCCACGCCAGGCTGTCGAAATCCGCGAAGACGTGGCAGCTCCCGCAGGCCGATTCGCCGTTGCTCGACGTGAAGCGCGCGTCGTAGAGGAACGGGCGCCCCTCGACGATCGCCGGCGGCTCGGGGTTGTGCATGGGGACGTGCGCGATCTCCTGCCGCGTCGCGGTGTTCACCACGGAGATCGCGTTGTCGAAGCGGGTGAGCGCGAAGAGGCGGTTGCGCGCGTCGTCGAGCACGATCCCGGTGGGGCCGCCGCCGCTCAGCGCGATGTGGTCCGCGGCGCTGGGCGCGAAGGTGTCGTTCTCGAGGGCGGCGGTGTCGAGCACGCCGATCTTGCTCGACCCGAACGCGGCGATGTAGAGCTTCTTGCCGTTCTTCGACACGGCCATCCCGAGCGGCTGCGAGAGGCTCTTGTCGTTCACCGCGCTCGGCGGCGGGGCGGGCGGGGCGTCGTAGTCGATGTGCTTGTTGAGGTGCCGCGTCGCGACGCTGCCGGCGCTCAACACGGCGATGCGCGCCTCGTGCAGGTGGCCGCGCAGGCTCTCGCCCGCGTGGACGCCGGGCCCCTCGAAGCGGAGGTCGTTGCGGGCCTCGGTGTTGCTCACGTAGACCTTGCCGCTCTTCGGGTTGACGGCCATGTTGAAGAGGATGGTGCCCACGCCGGCGTAGAAGCCCGCCGGGCCGGCGAGCTGCGCGGGTGGGCTTGCGGTCGCGTCGATGACGAAGACGTCCTTGTCCGGCAGGGAGAACCTGACGTCGTCGTCCCAGTTCCGCCCGAGGACGTCCCGCCAGTGCTCGCCGTCGTGCTTCACGAGGATTCCGACCTCCGGCGCGGGGACGCCCTCCGCGTTCGTGTTCGGCCCCGGCACCCCGCCGGCGTCCTCGCCGCCGTTGGGCACGACGAGCTCGGGGACGATGGTGGTGCGGTTGCCGGAGTGGAACGCGGCCGCATAGACGCGCTTCCCGTCGGGCGTGACCGCGAGCGCGCGCGGCGTGTCGCTGAAGAGCGTGACGATGGTGAGCGGATCGCCGCCGAGGGAGCTGCCGAGGTGATTGGCGTCGAAGACCCAGACGTCGGCGCGCCCCACGCCGGGCGTGGTGAGCTGCGGGTCGAAGGGGATGTTCTGGCCGCGGTGGGCGGCGGTGATGAAGGCGCGCGCCCTGCCCGGGCCTGCGAAGACGACGTCGCGCGGCTCGTCGCCGACGAGGAGGGTCCGCACGACGGCGCCCCCGTACCCGCCCGGGGCGACCTTCACGACGCTCACGCTGTCGGAGAGGTGGTTGATGACCCAGACCTCCGTGTCGCTGCGCGCCGCGACGGCGACCGGCTCGAGGCCCACCGGCACCGAGCCCCGATGCACGAGGTCGCCGCCATGGATCGCGAAGATCTCGAGGTGGCCATCCGGGGTATTGACGGCGAAGAGGAGCTTGCCGTTCGGTGAAAGGGCCAGCGGGCGGACCTGCCCGCTCTCGAACAGCGTATAGGACGACGTGGCCGCGGCGGCGCTGCTCACGGCGAGCGCTGCGGAGAGCGCTGCGGCTGAGAACGCGGACTTCACGAACGCACGGCCAAGAGACGAGCCTGAACGGCGCGACGCTCTCATCATGGGCACCTCACTCGTGGGGGAACGATGGCCAACGCTCGTCGACAAGGAACGACGTGTGGACACGATGATCGCACGTCCTGCTGAGCTTGCCAATCAATACGGTTCTTCTGCTTCTCGCCTTACGCCCCCAGCGTTCCAGTCACGATAACGCCGTGCCCCCGAAGAGGGCGCCAGATCGCTGACAAGAGCTCGACGCCGTCATCGGGCTGACGCGGAGGATCTCTGGATGTCGGAGACGGACTCCCGGGGATGGACCCGGGCCACGACCATGAGCGCGCACGCCACCGAGCTTCTGCAGCGTCAGCAGCGTCAGCAGCGTCAGCAGCGTCAGCAACGTCAGCAGCGTCAGCAGCGTCAGCAGCGTCAGCAGCGTCAGCAACGTCGGCGACATCAGCGCCAGCGCTTGCATCGAGCCGCGGACCTGGCTACGCCAGCGTCTCCGTGACTCCCGCCCCCTCGCCCTACGGTGTCCTAGGCCCCCTCGACGTTCCCCTCGGCCTCGGCCTGCTCCGGCTGGCCACGGAGGGGCGCCCCTCGGAAGAGGACGCGACCGCCGTCATCCACGTTGCCCTCGATCGAGGCGTACGCCTCCTCGACACCGCCGACTCCTACTGCCTCACCGACCGCGAGGCCCACTATGGAGAGCGCCTCGTCCGCAAGGCGCTCGACGCGTGGTCCGGCCCGCGCGACGACGTGCGCGTCATCACCAAGGCGGGCCTCACCCGCCCCAAAGGGCGATGGGCCCCGAACGGCAGCCGCGACCACCTGCGCCGCACGGTCGAGGGCAGCCTGAAGGCGCTCGGCGTCTCGCGGATCTTCATGCTCCTCCTCCACGTGACCGACCCCAAGACCCCCCTCGAAGAGAGCCTCGTCGCCCTCGCCGAGCTCCAGAAAGAGGGCCTCATCGAGCACCTCGGCCTCAGCAACACCTCCATCGCAGAGGTCCGCCAGGCCGAGCGGCACTTTCCGGTGCGGGCCATCCAGGAGGAGCTGAGCGTCCTCGATCGCGGCAGCGCCGCCCGAGGCCTCTTCGAGCTCGCCAGGCACATGGGCATCCCCTTCCTCGCCCACCGGCCGCTCGGCGGTCACGCCAAGGTCGATAACCTCCTCAAGAACCGCGCGATCAAGCCCATCGCCGCGCGGCACGGCATCACGCCCCAGGAGGCGGCCCTCGCGGCCCTGCTCGATCTCGGCCCGCCAGTCCTTCCCCTGTTCGGGGCGACCAGGCGGGAGAGCGTCGAGTCCTGCTTGCGCGCGCTCCGGGTCCCCTTTGGCGCGGGCGATCGAGCCGACCTCTCGAAGACCAGCTTTGCGCCCACGGCCGATGCGCTGGCCTATGTCGCGCCCCCCGTGATCCCCGCCGGCCTGCGCAAGCTCGAGCCCGGAGAGGGCCCCGGCGATGCGCCCGAGGTGGTCGTGGTCATGGGAATCCAAGGGGCCGGCAAATCGTCGGAGGTCGCCCGCTACACGGCGAAAGGGTACGCGCGCCTGAACCGCGATGAGCTCGGCGGCACGCTCGACGGCGTGGTCAAGAAGCTCGGAGAGCTGCTCTCCTCGGGGCAAACGCGGGTGGTCCTCGACAATACGTACGGCACGCGCGCGTCGCGCTATGCGGTGCTCCGGATGGCGCATGCGCACGGCGTGCCGGTCCGGTGCCGGTACCTGGCCACGCCCATCAACGAGGCCTACGCGAACGTCGTCCTGCGCGTCCTCGAGCGCCACGGTAAGCTGCTCGGGCCGGAGGACATGAAAGCGCTCGGCAAAGAGGACCCCAACCTGCCGCCGCCGCAAGCGCTCTCGCGGTGGGCCGCGAATTTCGAGGCGCCGCACGTGGATGAGGGGTTCTCGGTGGTCGAGGAGATCCCGTTTGCCAGGCGCGTCGATCCGCTCTTCACGGGCAAGGGCCTGCTCCTCGACGTCGACGGCACGCTGCGAAAGACAAAGAGCGGCGAGATCTACCCGCGCGACCCCGGCGACGTCGAGCTCCTGCCCGGCCGGCGCGCGGTCCTGGAGCGCTGGGTCAACGACGGATACACGCTCTTCTTCGTGTCGAACCAGAGCGGCATCTCGAAAGGATCGGTGACCGAAGAGGCTGTCCTGGCCGCGTTCTCGCGGACGGTCGAGCTCCTCGGCCTGCCCGTGGCCGAGGTCGTGTACTGCCCGCACCCGGCGTTTCCTGTCGGTTGCTTCTGCCGCAAGCCCCTGCCAGGGCTCGGGATATCGCTGATCCAGCGCCATAAGCTCGCGCGCGAGCACCTGGTCATGGTCGGCGATATGGAGAGCGACCGGGAGTTCGCGCAAGCGCTCGGGGCGAAGTACATGACGGCCGAGGAGCTCTTCCCGGGCGCGTGAGCGCCCGCGAGCGCAGCATGGCGCCCACGCAAAACGAGCTGCCGATTCCGTGAGGGAGGTGAACGGATGCGGACCTATGTGCTCGATCTCCAGGAGGTCGATCGAACGAAGGACAACGTGGTCGGGGGAAAGGGTGCGAACCTGGGGGAGCTCTCGCGGATCGAGGGGATCCGCGTGCCCGCCGGCTTCTGCGTCACGACCGAGGCCTTCCAGCGGATCATGGGAGAAGCGCCGTCGATCGGCGGGTTGCTCGATCGGTTGTCGTCGCTCGAGGTGGGAGACCGGGAGGGCATCCGGGAGCTCAGCGGCGGGCTGCGCCGGATCATCGAGGGGACGGCCGTCCCCGAGGACCTGCACGCCGCGCTCACGCAGGCGCTCTCCAGGCTCGGCGCGGACGATGCCTGCGCCGTACGGTCCAGCGCGACGGCGGAGGACTTGCCGGGGGCTTCCTTCGCGGGCCAGCAGGATACGTACCTGAACGTCATCGGGACGCAGGCGATCCTGCAGCACGTCCGCCGGTGCTGGGCATCGCTCTTCACCGAGCGGGCGGTGACCTACCGGATCCAGCACGGCTTCGACCACCGCAAGGTCCACATGGCGGTGGTGGTGCAGAAGATGGTCTTCGCGCAGGCGGCCGGGATCCTCTTCACGGCCGATCCCGTCACGTCGAACCGGAAGGTGTCGTCGATCGAGGCTGGCCTCGGCCTGGGGGAGGCCCTGGTCGCCGGCCTGGCGAGCGCCGATCGCTACAAGGTGCGGAACGGCCAGATCATCGACAAGGCGATCGCCAGGAAGACGCTGGCGACGCGTGCCCTCGAAGGGGGCGGCACCGAAGAACGGGCGATCGAGCCCGAGCGGCAGGGCGGGCAGGCGCTGACGGATGCGCAGATCCTGCGGCTCGAGCGCCTGGGCCGGCAGATCGAAGGGTATTTCGGCCACCCCCAGGACATCGAGTGGTGCCTTGTCGAGGAGGAGCTCCACATCGTCCAGAGCCGGCCGATCACGACGCTGTTTCCGATCCCCGACGCAGGGGATCGAGGCAACCACGTCTACCTGTCCGTCGGCCATCAACAGATGATGACCGACCCCATGAAGCCCCTGGGGCTGTCCCTGTTCCAGCTGACCGCTGCTGGCCGCATGTACGCAGCGGGCGGCAGGTTGTTCGTCGATCCCACGAAGACGCTCGCCTCACCGGCCAGCCGGGACGCCCTCCTGGATCTCGTGGGGCGCTCCGATCCGCTCACCAGGGACGCCCTCTCGACCCTCATCGAGCGGGGAGACTTCATCGAGCCTTTGCCCGGCGATCCGGCGGCCTCGCCTCCCGGCCAGGGCAAGCAAGGGTCGGCGCTCGCGCGCTTCGACGCGCAGGTCGAGGACGACCCGGCGATCGTCGCGGATCTGATCGAGCGCAGCCAGGCCGCGCTCGAGGAGCTGAAGCGCGACATCCGGACCAGGAGCGGAACGGCGCTGTTCGACTTCATCCTGGAGGACATCCAGCGATTGAAGGAGTCCCTCTCCGATCCGCGGAGCATGGGCGTGATCATGGCGGCCATGAGGGCCGCATGGTGGCTCAACGAGAAGATGATGGCGTGGCTCGGCGAGAGGAACGCCGCGGATACGCTTTCCCAGTCCGTGTCGAACAACGTCACGTCGGAGATGGGCCTGGCGCTGCTGGATGTCGCCGACGTGATCCGCCCTTATCCGGACGTGGTCGCCTATTTGCAGAGCGTGAAGCACGATGGCTTCCTGGATGAGCTGGTCGAGCTCGACGGCGGGCAGCTGGCCCGGGACGCCATCCGGGCTTACCTCGACAGATACGGCATGCGATGTGCCGGGGAGATCGACATCACGAGAGCCCGCTGGAGCGAGAAGCCGACGACCCTGGTCCCCTTGATCCTGAGAAACATCAAGAATTTCGAGCCTGGTGCCGGCGAGCGGAAGCTCGAGCAGGGGCGGCAGGAGGCGCTGGAGCGAGCGCGGGCGCTGCTGGACCGGTTGAGGGAGCTGCCGGACGGGGAGCAGAAGGCCAGCGAGGCCCGGCGGATGATCGACCGGCTCCGGAGCTTCATCGGTTATCGCGAGTATCCGAAGTACGGCATCGTCAATCGCTATTTCGTTTACAAGCAGGCCTTGCTGCGAGAGGCCGAGCGGCTCGTCCAGGCCAGCGTGATCCACGACGCCGAAGACATCTACTACCTCACGTTCGACGAGCTTCGCGAGGTCGTGCGCACGCATCGGCTGGACGACCAGCTGCTCGGCAAACGGAGAGCCGAGCACGAGCTCCACAAGAGGCTGACGCCCCCGCGCGTCATCACGTCCGATGGGGAGATCGTGACAGGCGCGTACAAGCGAGCCGATCTCCCCGCCGGAGCGATCGTCGGCCTGCCGGTCTCCTCCGGCGTCGTCGAGGGACGAGCCCGCGTCCTCCTGGACATGGCCGGCGCGGATCTGGAGGCGGGGGACATCCTCGTCACCGCCTTCACCGACCCGAGCTGGACGCCCTTGTTCGTGTCCATCAAGGGCCTGGTGACCGAGGTCGGGGGCCTGATGACCCATGGCGCGGTGATCGCCCGGGAATACGGCTTGCCAGCCGTCGTCGGCGTGGAACACGCGACCCGGTTGATCCGGGATGGGCAACGCATCCGCGTGCACGGCACGGACGGGTATGTCGAGATCCTCCCATGAGGAAGGTCCGGCCTTCCGCTGCCGCAAGCGCATTCCGTCCCGTCTCACCTTTGCGAACGCAGCCGCAGGTCGCACATTTGTGAACGCACACACAGGTCGATGACCCCACCGCCTCTGCGCCAGTCGAGCGGGCCGGCGAAGATCGCGATCCTGCGCACCCCCTTCCGAGCGCGGCGCGCCGGACGAGCTGGCGTTTGACGCGGCGCTCCAAAGGAGACCCGCCAGCCCCTTCCTCCGCGGAGATCGAGGGCATCCGCAGGCCGGTCGATTGGAATTGACATCCAGAATGTGAACGCTCACACTGCCGTGGACGGGTATCCTTTCGCTTCAGTCGTTCGATGATGGGATTTCGCCCTGTTCAGCGCCGGGCGAGACGACGCGACGTTTGCCAGCGGCATCGCCATGGTGATCGAGACGCTGCTCCAGACGCTGGGTTTTCTCTACCGAATTGAACTGGCGCCTCGCCCCTCGCCGGGTCGGCGTTGGGCCGGACGCTGCCGCATCCGAGTCGCAACAGAGATTCATCGTGTGGGTCGAGTCGAGGGCGACGCCTCGGGGTCACACCTGGTTTTCGGCGGCTCGAATCGCGGAGAGACGCGAATGGGGTCCCTCTCTTCGCTCGTGAGGTGATATAAAATTGCTATGAAGACCAGATCTAGTTGGGCTTTCATCGGGGCCGCGCTGGGCATGATCGTCGGCGCCTGCGGTGGCTCGATTGACGACGGCAACGCTGGTGGGAGCGGCGGATCCTCGGCGACCTCGGGAGGGAGCGTGAGCGGCTCGGGCGGCGAGCAGGCGGCCTCCACCGGAGGTCCTCCGGCTGCGGGCTCGAGCAGCTCCCAGAGCACGACCGGAGGGTCTGACGCCTCCGGCACGGGCAGCGCGGGCGGAGCGTCGCCTGCCGGCGGCGGGGACATGGCGAGCGGGAGCGGAGGCTCGGGCGGCGGCGTCTTCACCGGCACGTGCACCGCGTCGCAACGGGTCAACAAGAACGTGTCGGGGAGCGGCCCTCATCAGGTGGTCCTCGAGACGAATCCAGACCCGGGCATCAACCAGGGCACCATCTTCCGTCCGGCGGATCTCGACGGGGACACCAAGTATCCCATCTTCGTCTGGGGCCAGGGCGGATGTTCGCGAGATGGGTTCGCGAATGAAGCGGCCATGGCCGAGATCGCCTCGCACGGCTACTTCGTAGTGGCGGACGGGACACCGGGAAACACCGAGCCCAACCGCGAGCTCGGGGGCGGCGGCGACGTGCTGCTCGCCTACGTCGACTGGGTGATCGCCGAGAACGAGAAGCCTTGCAGCGCCTACTACCACAAGATCGAGACCACGAAGGTCGGCGCGAACGGCTTCTCCTGCGGCGGCTTGATGGCGGCGGGGACAGCCGCAGATCCCAGGATGACGACCTGGGGACACACGAGCAGCGGCTCTTTCTCGGTGAACCAGGCGTTCTACAACTCGATTCACACGCCCGTACTGATCATCACCGGCACCGCGGACAGCGTGGGCGCGTACCCGAACGGGCAGAGAGACTACGAGAACATCGCCGCCCAGGGTGATATCCCGGTCATGATGTTCGCCAAGGTCGGCGCGGACCACGGGGGCGATCTGTGGGCCCGGAACGGCGGCGAGTTCACCCAGGTCAACCTGGCCTGGCTCAACTGGTGGCTGAAGGGCGACGAATCGGCCAGCGGCAAGGGCGCGCTCGTCGGCGCGAGCTGCCGCTTCTGCACCGATAGGAGCTGGATGGTCTCTTCTGCCAATCTGCCCTAGATTGGATCGCTCTCGGACCGCCTTGCTCCGAGGAGCAGGGTGGTCTGACCGACAAGGCCACCCTGCATTTGCTTCTTACCCGCTCGGCCAGAGCCCCCGGCGTCGTGGTAGATTCGCCGCCCGGAGGTCTTCCCATGGCACGAGCCCCCGGAATCTTCACGTGCATCGTCGCTGCGGCCGCGGTGGTCTCCTGCGGGGGGGAGGCGCCGCCGCCCGCGCTGGCGCCGGCGGCTCCCGCGCCCGCCGCGCCCGTCGCGACGGGCAGCGTCGAGCCCCCGCCTGCGGCGCCGGCTGCTCCCGCGGCGTCCGAGCCGCCCAGGCTCGCCGCGCCGAGCCCGGTCGCGACGTACACCGGCTTCGCCAGGCCGGAGAGCGTGCTCTACGACGCGGACAACGACCGCTACCTCGTCTCGAACGTCAACGGCAATCCGCACGACAGGGACAACAACGGCTTCATCTCCGTCCTCTCGCCCGACGGTCAGGTGACGAACCTGAAGTGGATCGAGGGCGGCAGGAACAAGGTCAAGCTCGACGCGCCGACGGGCTCGGCGATCGTGAACGGCGTGCTCTACGTCGCCGACCTCACGACCGTCCGGATGTTCGACCTCGCGAGCGGGGCGCCGAAGGGGGAGATCGCTATCCCCGGCACGACGTTGCTGAACGACGTCGCGGCGGCTCCGGACGGCAGGGTCTACGTGTCCGACTCCGGGTTCACGATCGGCGCGACCGGCAACCTCGAGGCGACGTCGAGCGACGCCGTGTATGTCGTCGAGAAGGGCAAGGCCAGGGCGCTGGCGAAGAGCACCGGCCTGCGCATGCCGAACGGCCTTGCGTGGACCGACAAGGGGCTCGTGGTTTGCTCGAGCGGCGCTCCCGAGGTCTTCCGCCTCGACGAGAAGGGCGCCAGGCAGGACGTGACCACCACGGCGCCCGGCGGCCGCCTCGACGGCCTGGTCGCCGTCGGAGACTCGCTCCTCGTGACCAGCCACGAAGCCTCGGCGGTGCTCCGCGGCAAGCTCGGCGGGACGTTCGAGGTCGCGATTCCCGAGCAGAAGACGCCCACGGATATCGGTTATGACACGAAGCGTGGGCGCGTCCTCGTGCCTCACGTGATGGTGGACACGGTCGACGTGTACGAGCTGAGGTGACCTGCGGACGAAAGAGCCCGGTCAGCCGGCACATCGGGGCCGGAAGCACTCGAATGCCGCGTGATCCATCGTCCAGGCTTGCGGCGATCGTGGGAGCCCTCCCGTTGCGGCCAGGGCTTCGTGTTCTGGAGATCGGTTGCGGCCCTGGTGTCGCGGCGCGCGCCGTTGCCAGGCAGATCGGCGAGGGGCATGTCCTGGCGATCGACCGTTCGAGCAAGGCGATCGCACAGGCCCTGGCGGGATCACGAGATGAGCTGGCCTCTGGCCGTTTGAGCTTTCGCCATGTGGCCATCGAGGACTTCGAGCTGAAGGAGGGGGAGAGACCTTACGACATCGCGTTTGCGATCCGGGTTGGCGCGCTCGACGGCCGTCACCCGGAGGCTGGGCGTATCGCCAGGCAGCGGATTCGCAGAGCCCTGTGCGAGGGGGGCCGCCTCTATATCGATGGCGGCGATCCGCTTCGTGAGGTCTCCCTCGACGACCAGGAGCCCCCGCTCTCGCCGCGCGAGGTCCTCCTCGAGCCACGGCGCCGCCAGTGAGTGACGCCGATCGCGTCGAGCGAGGCGTTGTGCGCGTCGACCTTGCAGGACGGCTCTCGGATACTCGCGCGCGACGTCTGCGCCATGGCTGCCCGGGCACGGGGAAGCTCGAGCGTCGTTCGCCCGAATCGTCCCATGCGATCAGCGCTCGTCCTGCTGCTGTCCTTCCCGCCGTCACCTGCGCTGATCACCCTCGACTCAATTCCGGAAACCAGAACGCGATTGCCTCCTCGTTCAATCCTTCTTCACCTGTCCACCAGCAGGTCGGGTAACGCCATTCTTTTTTATAGAAATGCGCAGGAAGATCTTCGTGCGGACGAAACCAGGCGTCGCAGACGATCGGCCTGCTGCGCGCGGTCAGAATGCCGCAATAACCCAGCGCGCCGGCCCAAAAGCATCCAGATCTTTACACGTGTTGTATGCGATATTCAGCGCTTTTTTATCAAGACCGAATTTCTTCGCCTCACGTGCTATTTGATTCTGTGCCTTATCGGATCGATTACGCTGCCAGAAGCCATTCTCTTCCATGACCCAGCACCTTGGTTTCCATTGATCTGGA
Source organism: Sorangium sp. So ce406 (assembly GCF_051474675.1). Lineage (NCBI taxonomy): Bacteria > Pseudomonadati > Myxococcota > Polyangiales > Polyangiaceae > Sorangium > Sorangium sp. So ce406. The sequence continues at coordinate 9,476,348 of NZ_CP150340.1, forward strand.
CAATGCTCTGAAAGTGAATGAATTATCGATTGTGGTGACGCCGAGCTCCGTGGCGTGCGTGAAGTCCGTTGACGCCGTGCGCCCCGGCGTGTGCTCCTTCGGGAAGTAGGCTTCCATCTCCGGCCCGTGCTGCGCGCGCCACTCCCGTACGCGCCGCTGGAGCGTGCGTAGCTGCCCAGGCTCGAACACTCCCGCCTTTCTGCGCACCAGCTCCTCGAGGTTCGTGTTCGCCTCCAGCTCGCCCCGCTTGTCCGCGACCAGCAGCGGCTCGATCTCCGTCGCCCAGACCTCGGCGAACGGCTCCGGTCGCGTGCGCCACGTACACGGCTGCTTCGTCTCCGAGGGCAGCGGCCCTCGCTCCCACGTCCGCGCCGTCCTCTCGCTCATCCCGGCGGCCGCCGCGGCCGCCTCCGACGTCTTGCCTTCCATCCGCTTCTACCTCAGCCCGCGGACCTGCTCACTGCATACACGGCGGGCGCCAGCGGCCGCAACCTCGGCCTGCGACGAAGCCGCGGTCGCTGGCGGCGCCGAGATGCGCGCCGAGGGTGGTGCCTTTGCCTCGCTCATGGTATCGGTCTCCGCGCGGCGCTCGGTCATGACGTGTCTCGTCGAGTCGACGCTGGCGCTGCGCGGAGTGTCGTACATGCGAAGGGTCCACATTGCTCTCGGCGTGCGTTCACTGGCAGATTCGATGCTGAGTACACACAGCGCCTGGCGGCCCAGCCGCACGTGATCGTCCCGGGCCAGTGGACCGTCCGGTTCGCCCTCGCGCCCGGCGCGGGCGAGCTGGGCGATCTCGTCACGTTCGACGGTACGCACGTCGCCGGCGTGGACGACCTCGCCGACGCCGACTTCGTGGACTGACCCGCTGAGCCGAGGCGGCGGGCCCTCACCGGCACATCCCGGGGTCGCGATGAACGATGCGCGGGCGCCCGGCGGCGGCGGAAGTCGACGCCATGGTTGGTCGCCTCGTCCTCGTTCCAGCCGACGCGGATGCCGAAGTCGAAGCGACCGCCCGAGACGTGATCGAGCGTGGCGACCTCCTTCGCCGTGACGATCGGGTCGCGCTGGGCGACGAGGCAGATGCCGGTGCGATGGTCAAGCTGTCGCTTGACTGCTTGTCGCCTGCCGCCGCGGTCGCGCGGGGATCGCCGCGCCGTGAGCCGCTCAGCGGCTCAGGTCGCCGTGGAAGGCGAAGCCGGTGCCGAGCGGGGCCATGATGCGCTGGATCAGCGGCTGGTTGACCCGCGCGCGCAGCGCGCCGTTGTCCAGGCCGCGCCCTGTGCAGCCGGAGAACGCGACATGGACCGCGCCTCGACCGGCGGTGTCCTCGAGGAGCAACACCACGTCTGCCGGGGGCGGGGCCGGCGGGAGCGCGCATTCCTTCGGGTCGGCGTCGGGGTTCGGGCCGGGGGCCGCCGAGCTCAGGGCGGCGGCCAGCGCGGCGGCCTCCTGGCCGGAGAGGCGCGCGGAGGTCAGCAGCGTGTCGGCGCTGGCGCCGTAGTAGCAGATGGCGATCGAGCTCGGGTTGACGGGCGCCATCGCCGAACGCGCGGTGGGGTGCGTCGGCGCGGGGCGCTTCTCCGGAGGGCGCCTGGCAGGACACCCGTTGTGGTCGACGCTGACCAGCCGCGCGCTGTCGAGGATGCGGCGCGCGATCTCGGGGTCATGGGTCCGGACCGAGACCATGAGCTGGCGCGACGGGATCCTCAGCCAGCCGAGATGGCGTCCGTCGGCGCCCCGCCCCTCGGTGCGCTCGGCGCTCACGCCGCCGAGCGACACGTCGCGGCGCGTGAACTCCGGGCCCCTGCGGACGTCGGCCGGCGCATCGTGGCCGATGATCGCGACCTGCTTCGTCGGCTTCTCGGGCGTCAGGCAATCTCGCTGAATCCCCTGCGCCCGGACGACGGTGGGCCTGTCGCTCATGCCGCACCCGTAGTCGTTGACCGCCCAACCGGCGGGGACCTCGATCTGCAGGCCGAGGGAGCTCTCTGTCCGCCACCCCGCAGCGGCTGCCGCGCCGCTGGCGTCTGCCGCGCCGCTGGTGTCCGGCGCGCCGCTGGCGTCCGCCGCGCCGCTGGCGTCCGCCGCGCCGCTGGCGTCCGGCGCGGCCGTGGCGCCCGGCGCGCCGCTGGCGTCCGGCGCGCCGATGGCCGGCCTGGACCCGGCAGCGTCGGCGCCCGGGCTGTCCGGCGCGGCGCGCGCGCAGGCGGCCGCCCCCAGCCCGAGGGCGCCGGACGCGATGACCCACGCCAGCGCGCCTGACGCCAGGCGCCAGGGCCGCGCCGGACGCCACGGCCGCGCCGGACGCCACGGGCCGTGCCGCTGTCGCGCGTCGAGGTCGCCCCCGCCGGCCCCGGTCCACGCCCCCGCTGCCGTTTCGCTCTCTCGATCTGCCTTTTTCATCGCCGTCTCTCACCGTTCGCGCGGCGGCGCGGAACCGCCGCGGCACGCACCGACGCATGACGCATGAGTCGATGGATCGATCTACATGGAAGCGGCGCCCGTGTCCGCGGCGAGGGCGTGGGGGCGCCGCCGGGGTGCGAATGTGCGCGGCCGAAGAGGGGCGCGGCCATCGTGCCAGGGTCGCGCGGCTGGAGATCGAGGAGCCTGCAGCGCCCGCCGACGGCGGGCTTCCGCACGATTTTGGACAGCCAGTCCGTCGCGGGGGGTGATAGTCTATGGTCATGACGACACTTCAGCTCGCGGCTCGCGTCTCCGCTGTGCTCGCAGCCCTCTGGCTGCCCGTCATCGCCTGTTCGGGGGGCGGCGACGGCGACAAGGGCAACGCCGCGGGGAATGGCGGGGGCGGCCAGAGCGCCAGCGGCGCGGGCAGGAGCAGCAGCAGCAGCGGCGATTTCGGCGGCGAGATCGGGCTGACGAGCACGGGCCCGGGCAGCGAGCCGCCGGTCGACGCCGGTCACCAGACGACGTGCGATGACGAGGGCAACTGCACCTGCATCAACATCGCGTCGATCGGCCACGAAGGTGTCTGGGGTCCGTGCAGCAGCGACAGCACCACGGCGCTTCAGAACTGGTTGAACACGCAGAGCACGGCCCAGGTCGACAACTACAACACGGAGAAGCCCACGCTCACGCCGGAGTTCCTCGCCAAATACGACGTGATACTCCTCCAGTGGATGGTGACGAAGGGCGCACAGAACGACGACGGGGCGCCCTGGCAGTTCACGGCGGACGAGGTGAACGCGCTCAAGGACTGGGTCAACAACGGCGGTGGTCTCATCGCGCTGAGCGGTTATCAGTGCAACGGACAGGGATGTACCATCCACGACGTCACGGCGACCAACCAGCTCCTCTCGTTCACGGACATCCAGTTCAACACCGACGGCCTGCTGGATCCTGCGCGGCTCGGCTGCCCGGACTGCAACTGCTGGGGCGGCCCGGTGCCGCTGGGCGGCCCCCTCCGCGGGAGCGTGGGCACCTGGAACCAGGACACGCCGATCGGCAAGGACATCCAGAGCGTTGGCGCGTACGTCGCGCGCTCGATCAAGTCGACGAGCGCGACAGTCGACTGCACCGACGGCACGAACAACTTCGCGGTGCACGAGGAGGTCGGCAAGGGCCGCGTCGTCGCGTATGGCGACGAGTGGGTGACCTATTCGGGCCAGTGGCTCGGGACGGCGTCGTGCATCGACCCCCGGACGTACACGGACCCGAACAGCCCCTGCTATGAGAGGTCGGCGGCGCAGGTCTTTCAGATCTCGCAGTTCTGGTACAATGCGGTGAAGTACGCGGCGTCGTCGGTCGAGTGTTTCACGATCGAGGATCCGGCCATCATCAAGTGATGCCGGGTGATCGGGCGGCGTGACCGGGAACGTCCCCCCGCGCCGTCCCGTCCTTGTCAGCAGCCTCGTGGAGGCCGGGCTCGACGGCCCCACGGCGGGTCGGCGGGCGCTCAGCGGGTGAAGCGGCGGATGGCGTGCCGGATCTGCTCGGCGGTCATCGGATCCGTGGAGAGCGCGCTGTGGAGCACGAGGCCTTCGACGAGCGCGTCGAGCTCCCGCGCCGTCACCGGGTCGAAGTGGAGCTCCAGCGCTCGCCTGCTCCGCAGCATCCAGGCCTGGGTGACGGCCCGCAGCGCCGGCCTCCGGGCGGCAGCGACGTAAAGCTCGACGCTGAGCACGAGGTCGCGCGACGAGCCGAGCAGGTCCGAGGCGAGGTGCTCGACCAGGCAATCGACGGCGGCCTCGCGGTCGCGCGCGGCGCGCATGCGCTCCTCGAAGCGGGCGGCCACGGTCTCCGCGTGCCTCGTGAACGCCGCGGCGAGGAGCTCGTCGATCGAGGCGAAGTGGTACGTTGTCGAGCCGAGCGGCACGTCGGCGGCCCGCGCGATCGACCGGTGGGAGGCGCCGGCGACGCCCTGCTCGGCGATCACGTCGAGCGCCGTCGCGACAAGCCGTTCCCTGCGCCCCGGGTCGTGGCGCCGCGCCCGCCGCGCCGGCGCGGCGGCCCTGGCCTTTCTCGCGCTCATCGCGCCTCCGTCACCCGCGCGCGCTGCCCGGCGCCGGCGCGGCCACGGCGCCGTCGATCGAGCGGATCACGCGGGCGGGGTTGCCGACGGCGACCACGTTGGCCGGCAGGTCGCGCGTGACGACGGAGCCGGCGCCCACGACGGTGTTGTCCCCGATCGTCACCCCCGGCAGCACGATGGCGCCGCCGCCGAGCCACACGTTGTTGCCGATCTTGATCGGCTTCGCGGCCTCCCACTTCTGTCGCCGGGGCTCCGGCTCCACCGGGTGGGTCGGCGTGAGGAGCTGCACGTTCGGCCCGATCTGCACGTCGTCGCCGAGGGTGATGGGCGCGACGTCGAGCGCGACGAGCCCGAAGTTCGCGAAGCAGCGCGCCCCGATGGTGATGTGCGCGCCGTAGTCCACGTAGAACGGCGGGCGGATCTCGGTCCCCTCGCCGACCGATCCGAGGAGCTGCTCGAGCAGGCGACGGCGCAGCGGGCGCTGCCGCACCGAGGTCGCGTTGTAGGCCGCCATGAGGTCGAGCGCAGCGGCGCTCCGCTCGGCGATCTCGGGGTCGTCCGCGATGTACGGGTCCCCGGCGAGCATCCGCTCGCGCATGGACCGGGGGTCGTCAGGGTTCGTCATATGGACGAGTGTACGCATCATCGGAACGGGTGTCCACATCGGCAGGCGGAAAGATGCGCTGCGGCCTCGCGCCGCCGACGAGCCCGCCATCGCCATGGCGAGCGCAGCGGTCGGCGAGTCCGCCGAGCAGGATCATCTTCCGCCAGTGTCTCGGCTTCGACGGGAGACGGCAGCAGGAAGCCCTTGGCGTCTCGTTGTCGATGAGAAGGAGAGAGAGAAAGAGAGATTTGAACCACAGAGGCACAGAGGGCACAGAGGATGAGAATTTAGAGAGAGAGAGAGAGAGAGAGAGAGAGAGAGAGAGAGAGAGAGAGAGAGAGAGAGAGAGAGAGAGAGAGAGAGAGAGAGAACTATCAATCTCTCCTCTCACCCTCTGTGCCCTCTGTGCCTCTGTGGTTCAAATCTCTCTTCATCATCGGCTCGCCCACACCGCCACGCCCGCAAGCGCTGCTCCACGGCGCGAGCCCGGGTGGTCCACATCGCGCCATCGCGCCCCGGGACATGGATGCGCCCGGCGCTCCCGGTCCCCCCGCTCACCCCTCGCGCAGGACCCGCCGGTACGTCTCGATGTACGCCGCCGCCGTCCTCGCCGCCGAGAAGCGCTCCTCGGCCGCGCGGCGGCACTCCCCCGGATCGAGCTCGCCCACCCGCGCGATCGCCTCGGCCATCTCGGCCGCGCCGTCCACCAGGAACCCCGTCCGGCCGTGCTCCACGATCTCCGGCAGCGCGCCGGCGCCGCGCAGCGCGATCACCGGCGTGCCCGAGGCGAGCGCCTCCATGGCGACGAGCGAGCTGGTCTCCTGGACCAGGCTGGGGACGAGCAGGCACCGGGCCGCCGCGAGCAGGCGGCGCTTCCGGACCAGGCCGATCGGACCGAGGAAGCGCCGCGCCGGCCCCGCGCCGCCCAGCATCGGCAAGAGCACCTCCCGCAGATACCGCGTGTGCTCCTCGTAACCGAACGCCTGCCCGGCGATGAGCAGCGGCGCCCCGGCGCGGACCGAGGCCTCGACCGCCACGTGATACCCCTTCTCCGGGCAGATCCGGCCGAGGGCGAGCGCGAAGCCGCGCTTGTGCCGCCGCGGCCGGTAATGCTCCAGCCGGACGCCGTTCGGGACCTCGGGCAACAGCCGCGCCCCCGGCGGACAGGCGCGCCGCTGCGTCGCCGAGACGCAATGGAGGAACGTCCTCGGGCGCTCGATCCGGAAGACCGCCGGCGAATAGAAGCTCGGCGGCAGGTGGAGCGTGGCGAGCACCGGCACGCCGGGCGCGGGCAGGTAGCGTTCGAAATCGACGCCGTGCAGGTGGACGAGATCGATCGGATACCGATCCAGGGCCCTCGCGATGGCGCTCCGGTGATGCCGCCACGCCTGCTCCCTGGCCGCCTCGTCGAGCACCGCGCCCGGAGGAGGCGCGGGCGTCGGGACCAGCGTGCCCGCGCACGTCGAGCCCTCCGGCGCGACGACGATCGACCGGTGGCCGGCGCGCGAGAGCGCCTCGTCGAGCATCGAGAGCACCTGCTCGGCGCCGCCGACAGCGTCCGGCCCCACGGGCGCGAGCGGATAGCTGACGTGCAGGACCGTCAGAGACATCGCTCTCGCCCGAGGCCGAGCAGCGTGAGCGTCTTGACCGCGAGCTTCCGCCATCGGGCGCCGTCGATCGGAAAGCCGAGGCGCTCGTAATGGAGCGTCCCCTCGTGCGGCGGCCGCCTGAAATCGTACGTGGGCGCCGGCCGGAACCGCTCGACCTCCGCGCCGAACGGGGCGAGCGTCTCCTGCTGGCTGGTGAAGCAGTCCAGCATGGCGCGCTTGCGCGAGGCCTCCTCGTCGGAGAGCCGGAGGGCGATCTCGGGGACGCCGGGATACGGGATGAACTCGCCGGTGACGAGGTGCCCCCGCGCAGCGTGGTACGAGGCCGCCTCGAAGATCAGGGGCGACGTGACGCCGTTCCAGAGGGCGAGCACCGCGGCCGAATGGACGGCGAGGGCCGCCGCGTCGTGATCGGGGTGGCCGCCCTCGTACGGGTGGGTGATCACCACCTCGGGCCGCGTCCGGGCGAACAGGTCGAGGAGCTTGCGAGCGAGGCTCGGGGCCTCCTCGATGGCCTCCTGGTCGACAGCGCCGAGGCACCGCAGCCTGGACGCGCGCACGCGGGCCACGGCGAGCGCGCGCGTCACCTCCTCGCGCCGGAGCGCGGTGTAGCGCTCGCGCCCGATGCCGGCGAGCTCCGCCGGCATGAAGCGGCTGTCGCGGGGCGCCCCGTCGGTCATGTGGACGACCTCGATCGGATCGAGCCGCCCGATCCGCGCGCCGAGCCCGATGGTCTCGTCGTCCGGATGCGCGAGCACGACGAGGCAGCGCGGCGCCCGCCCCGACGAGAGCCACGTGAACGGCGGCCACGCGAGCTCCGGCCCGTTGCGGCCCTGGCGGCGGAGCACGGCGAAGTTCACGGCCACACCTCCCCGGCTTCCGTGAGCCTGCCGCGCGCGCCGCATCGCCGGTCCGGTCGGGCCGCGATGCCGCGGTGTTCCTCGGCCATCTCTCGCTTCGGAGTGCTCGCGACGTGCGACATGAGCCACCTGGAGTGCGTAACGTCAGGTCATCCGGAAGCAGCGCTCGGCGATCTCCACCCTACCAAAAGGCGCCGCAGCGCGCCAGATGTGCGGATAAAGCGCGGACAGAGGATCCAGGCGCGCCCGGATGGCGGGGGAAGGACAGCCCGCACGTGGCGTAGAAGCGCGCCGAGGAGCCGGCCGTGCGCGCGTCGCGGAAGCGCGCGCTAGGCGCGTTGCGCGCGTCGGATCTCGAAAAGGCCACGAAACCGGAAGAAACACACGTCGAACTCCAGGAAGAAATTGATCTGGCCCAGGATCACGGGCACGGTGTCAACGTCGACCCAGGCAAAAGCCAGGCGTACCGGCGCAAAGCGCCCGACCACTGCCGAGACCACGATCGCTCGTGCCTGGGCAATGGCGAGATTCCCACTGAGTTGCACGGACGTGGTCTGCCGACTCCAGTCGAACCCCAACTCCAAGCCGACGGCGTGAGGCAGGACGTTCACCGCAGCTCCGGTATCGAGCAGGCCTGATACCGCCGCGCTCTGGGACGCCACCAGCGTGAGCGGGAGCATCGGGGCAAGGCTGGCGGCCCCCAGATCGGGCGTACGCGCGGTGAACGGGAACTGCTCGACCGGCACGCTCACTTGCCCGGACCGCGATCCGCGCTCAAGGTCTGGAGCAGGGTGTCGGCCGCTGCAAACGCCTGGTCCGGGGACCAGACAGGGTAGGATTGGCCACCTACAAGGCCGACGTCGTCCTCGACCTCCGCCAGCTCCTGCGCCAGAAGTTGAATCAGCCGGAGCTTGTCCACCCGAGACAAAGACTGGATATCCGGCAGAATCTCGGCCAATGACATGACGACTCTACCTCTCTGATCGCTTCAGGACGGCGGCCTCTGGCCAGACGAGCTTACCTGGTAGCACAACTACCGCCGCGCTGCAATCTGGTCTGGACGGCCGGGTACGCCTGTGCTTGCGGCTCTGTCGCGACAAGGGCGGTCAACGCGTCGCTCTACGCATACCGCCGCGTCATCCGGGCGCAGAACTCCGCGAACTCCTCGATGCGCTGCGGGGGGCTCGTGTGGTGCGGCCGGACGCCGGCGTGCTCCGGGGTGAAACAGTAGGTCAGCGTCACGTCGAACGGCTCGAGCGCCCTCATCTGTCGGTCGAACCAGGCCTCCGCGCCAGGGCGGAAGCTGTCGGCCCAGCTCAGGCCGGTGCGGAGATGGCGCACCCCGAGCTTCTTCAGCCACTCCACCGCGTCGTCGAGGCGGTGATCCTCGAAGTGGAACCACTGGCACAGACCGAAATCGGGCGTGCACTCCGGGAAGAGCCGCAGCGCGCGCTTCGGCGTCCCGTCCTCGCGCAGTAGCCCCATGTAGAAATGCCGGTAATAGGACGACCCCTCGGCCTCGCGATGCCGCGTCGTCGCCGGCCACGCGCGCGGCAGATCGTACAGGCTGTACCAGTGGATCCGATCGACCTTGCCGCGCAGCAGCTCGGCGCTCCGCTTCAGGCCGAACTCCTGCACCTCCTCGGCGCCGAACGTGGAGACGCCGATCTCGGTGATCCAGATCGGCCTGTCCGTCACCGCGCGGATCTCGTCGAGCTTGCTCGGCCACTCGTGGATCTGCCAGTGGTTCCAGTCGAGAGGGAAGCCGTGCACCGCGACCACCTCGACGTGGTCGAGCACGCCCTGGCGGCCCATGTTGGCCATGAACGCAGGATCGATCGGCGAGATGCCGCCCAGCACCCGCGGCAACCCGGGACGCTCGCTCCGGATCGCGTCCGCGGCGAGCTTCACCATCGAGCCGAACGTCGTCCACTCGGGATCGATCTCGAAATCCCAGTGCGACTTGTTGTTGGGCTCGTTCCAGAGCATCACCGCTTCGATCATCCCTGCGCTCCCTTCGTCGTGGCGCCTCGCCGGGCCGGGTACACCGCGCCGGGCACGCCGTCAGCCCTCTCGCGGCGGCGGCAGATGTAGACCTCGGGCTCGGGGTGGTTCACGATGTCGAAGCCCGCGCTCCGCAGCATCGCCTCCGCGCAGGCGCGGTTGGGCACCCACCAGTTGGTCGGGTCGTGCGAGTAGCTGTGCTCCACGAAGTGCAGCCGAGGATAGCCCGCCTCGTCGAACATCCGCTTCTCGGAGAACGGATAGTCCTCCTGGAGCGGCATCACCTCGGCGCTGCCGCGCTGCATGCTCTGGAAGACCAGCGTGTGCCCGACGACGTGCTCGTGCAGCAGATCGAGCGCCAGGAGCGGGTGGCGGAGGTGGTACAGGACGCCCATGAAGAGCACGATGTCGAAGCGCTCCCCGAGGCTGCCGACGTCGTACACGGAGAGGTTCTGGAACTCGATGTCCGCCCCGGAGACCTCCGCCGCGAAGCGCGCCTGCGCCAGGTAGTCCTCGTCGCTGTCGATCCCGAGGACCCGCGCCGCGCCGCGCCGCTTCATCTCGAGCGAGTAGAAGCCCGCGTTGCAGCCGATGTCGAGGACCGTCTTGCCCGTGAGGTCCGCCGGGACGGCGTGGGCGAAGCTCTTCCACTTGAACGCGGGGTAATCGCCAAGGAAATGGTCCGGCGCCGTCTTCACGCCGCCGAGATCGATGTTGTGGAACCACTGCCCGAGCCCGCGCACGCGCTCCTGGATCTGCTCGCGGGTCCACTTCGCCGCGTTGTCGACGTGTTCGACGTTCCGCACGTTCTGCACGCTCCGCTCCATCGCTCCTCCGTTCACACGACAACGCCGCTGAGGAGCTGCATGGCCTCTCGGTAGCCGTGCAGCGTCCCGACGTCGACATACGCCTCGCCAGCCCGCACCGCCCGCGCGCTGCCGCCGCGCGCGAGGTACTCGTTCACCAGCGTCCCGATGTACGGGTCCTGCTGCCCGCGCTCGCACCAGAGGTCGTGGAGCTCCCGCATCACCGCCCCCGTCAGCTTGAAGGCGCCCCAGACCCACCGCGACCGCGCGTCCCGCTGCTTGACCTGGATCTCGAGCACCCTGCCCCGCTCGTCGGTGACGACAGCGTCGAAGAACTCGGGGTGCTCGACCGGAAAGAGCAGGAACGACAGGCCCCCGCCGTCGAGCGCGCGCAGGCCGTGCTCCGGGAACCAGACCGTGTCCGGGAGCCCCACGAGGACCTCCTCCTCCGACTGGATCCAGGGCAGCGACCGGAAGATGGCGTCGCAGAGCCCGGCGGCGACCGGCTGCACCACATAACAGATGTGCGCCGACCCCACGTTCGCGCCGTAGTACTCGACGATGTCCGACTTGCCGGGCGAGATCACCATGCAGATCTTGTCCGCCCCGGCGAGGATCATCCGGTCGATGAGGTACTCGCTGACCGCGCGTGGCCGCTCCACGTCACCGTCCTTGCGCGTACCGACCGGGAGCAGCTCCTTCGAGAACGCGAGCGGCTGGATCCTGCTCCCCAGGCCCGCCGCTGGAATCACTCCCCACATCGCCCTCTCCCTTCCTTTATCGAGCCGCAACCGCGTCGACCGACTCGAGGATCGACACGAGCTCCTCCGCGCGCCGCGCCGCGCTGTGCTCCGCGAGCACCCGCTCCCGCGCCGCGCGCGCGATGGCCGCGACCTCGCCCGCCGGCAGCGAGAGCGCCGCGACCGCCTCGTCCGTCGTCCTCGCGACGAGGATCTCCTCGCCCGGCGTGAAGAACCGATCGAGCCCCTCCCAGCTGTCGCTGAGGATCGGCGTGCCGCACGCGGCCGCCTCGAAGAGGCGCCCGGAAGGGCAGTATCCCATCGCCGCCATGGCGCCCCGGGTGACATTGAGCGTCAGCGGCGAGGAACAATAGAACGCCGGATGATCCGGCGGGGCCACGTGCCGCATGTAATAGATGTTCGGCGCCCACGGGAAGCTCTCGGGATAGAGCGAGCCCCCGATGACGAACCGCTTGTCCGGCAGCCTCCTGGCCGCCTCGAGGAACAGCGTGGAGAGCGCCTCCTGCCGGTCGGCGGCGTACGTGCCCAGGTACGAGAGATCCCCGCGGAACTCCGCGCGCGGCGCGACCGGGCGGTGCACCTCCGGATCCGCGCTTCCGTACAGCGGGAACACCCGCCGGGCGCCGAGCTTCGCCTGGAGCTGCGCGAGCGCCTCGCCGCCGGTGTAGCTGAGCACGCAGTCGAAATCGACGAGGCCGCGCGGGCCGATGTAACCGACCGACTGGCCAGCGTCGATCCGGTCCAGCGTCACCGGCGTGTCGAGATCGTAGAAGACCTTGAGCGCGCGCGACTCGAGGACCACCTCGGTCGCGGGGCCGCCGTCGGGGCAGTACGAGGTCACCATCGCCGCGTCGGCCTCCGCGACCGCGCGCCGGGCGTCGGGCAGGACGTCCTCGAACGACGCGTAGAGCCGGAGCTCGTTGCCATGCGAGAGCGAGAACAGATCGCGGTGCGCGGCGTAGTACGGGACGTCGCGCTCGAAGAAGGTGACGTGGTGCCCGGCCCGCCCGAGGGCGGAGATGACGCCGCGCCACAGCGTGGCGTGGCCATTGCCCCAGGACGAGCTGATCGTCAGACCGAAGATGACGAGCCTCATGACGCGCCGGACCTCCCCTATGCCTGCGTCTCCGCCGGAGCGGGCGTGACAGTCCTCCTCGGCTCGCCGAGGATCATCGCCTCCACCTCGGGGCGGCAGCGGATCCGCGGCAAGAGCGCCCTCGCCTCCGGGCGGAGGCGGCGGAGCGTGTACGCCACCTTGGCGCGCGTGTGCTCGGGCCCGTAGTAATCGAGGAATCCGCCGCTGTTCAGCGAGAAGAACGAGAGCGCGTCGGCGTCGTTCAGCAAGGCGAGCTCGGCGTCGTCCCCGGGCCGCTCGTGCGCGCTCACCAGCACGCCCACGCGGTCGAGGACCTCGGGCGGCAGCCCGACGTGGGCGAGCGCCGAGCGCGCGAGGGCCGCGCCGCGCCGGGCGTGCTCGTCCTTGAAGGCCTGGTAATCCGGGGCGCGGTGCTCGATCCGGACGTTCGCCTCGGAGACCAGCCGCTCCACGTCGTGGAAGAGCGCCGCCGCCTGGGCCGCGACGCTGGCGCGCGCATCGAGGCGGAGCATCCATTGCCAGACGTCGATCGCATGATCGTGGTCGGCGCGGACAAGCGGCCTGTCGAGGTCGTAAAGCTCCCGGTGCCGCGCGAGGACCCGGGCGAAGACCGCGCTCGCGGAGGCGAGGTTCCTCCGGCGGATGAAGCGCTGGCAGCGGGTGAGCACCTCGTAGGCCGTCCGGGCGGCGCCCTCCGGATCGAGCCCCTCGATCCGGAGATCGAAGAGGCCGCGGGCGTCGAGCGCGTGCAGGTGGGTGTCGAGCGCCCAGAGATCGATCGGCGAGGAGCGCCACGCGCGCGCGTCGACCGAGGCGCGGGGCTCGTCCCCGGGGGGACAATGCGCGTCGATCTCCACGCCGGGAAACTCCCTGGAGAGCTCCGCTTTCCCGGAGGGTGACAGCAGCGGTGTCCGGCGGACCGACGGGTCATCGCTGCTCGAACTGGAGCCGGCAACGAGGATCAAGCGCTTGAGCATGAGCGTGCGTTCTCCGGTCAGCTACGGGCGTGGAGCTCCAACCAGCTTCCGCGAGGTAGGCTGCCGCGGACGAACAGAGGTACAGCGCCGTGAACCTATCTCCGCGGCGCTCGACGCACCATCGCGGAAATCCCGTACAGGGGGGTAGGGAAAGAAATGATCAACAGACGTGATGCCCGTAGCGCGCTCGCGGCCCTACCCGAGGGCGCTCGACAGCGTCTCGAGGCCCAGGGCCTCGATCGCCGCGCGATAGCGCTGTCGCGCCGCGACGAGGCGCCGCACCTCCCCCTCGTCCTGGAGCGATGCCGCGGCCATCGCCGCGTGACCGAGGCGCAGGAGGGCGTAGGCCAGGAGATACGGTGGCAGGCGCCGCTCGGGGTCATCGCCGGAGCGACGCCGGTAGAGATCGAGGAACGCGCGCCGCGCGTCGGGCGCCATCCGCCACTCGATCACGGCCCCGGCGAGATCCCAGGCGATGTCCGTGGGGCCCGGGAGAAAGTGATCGTCGCCGTGCCCGGAAGCGTCCACCTTGAAGAGCTCGCCAGAGGAGGACCTGAGCCACTCGTGGGGATCCATCTTGCCATCGACGAGCACGGGACGCGCGACCTCCAGGCGGAGCTCACCCGGTAGATCTTTCCCCATCTCGGTTGAGAAATTGTGACGAGTCATCGCAATGAGCTCCTCGGCCGGAGCGCTCGGTAGGGCAAAGGCCGAGGCACGGAAGGCGCAGTACTCGGCGAGTCGCTCCAGGACGGCAGTGGACAGGTCGTCGGCCTGGAGCGGCCGGCCCGGGATCCAGGGATAGGAGGCAAAGCCCTGGCCCTCGTCGCGCGGCTCCGGCCCGAAGCCGGCCTGGAAGACGCCGTGAGCCCGCTCCAGGCACTCGGCCCCGTAACGACCCATGCCCTCGAACTTGAGAATTCGATCGCCTTCACGGGAAAGGCATTTGAAGCGCTCCATGGCCGTCCACGAGGCCGGCCAGCTCGATTCGTCCTCATAGAGGCGACGGCGCCACTGCCCTCCACCGATGAACTCGCCTGGGTCGCCCGGGACGTGCGTTCCGTAATCGACGATCTCGGCGCGGAATGACCGCCAGCGGCGGGCGCCGTCGGGCGCGACGAGCGCATCGGGGTCCGGCGCGCGGGAGCCGAGGAAAACGACGTTCCCGCGCGGAACGCCGGCGCCGGTGAGCGCGTCGCCGGTGGAGAGGAACGAGGAGCCGCTGAAGCCTGGCCCCTCGTCCGCCACCCAGAACTGCGCGCCCTCGGCGATGCCGTCCTCGACCCAGCGGCGCTGCGGGGCGGCAAGCTCGACCCGGCGATCGTAAGGGTGGCCGGACGGGCGCACGGTGATGCGGTCGGCCTGGATCCCGCGGCGGCGGAGCGCCGCGGCGGTCACCGCGCTCAACGTGGTGCCGATGCTGCGGACGCCGACGACCCGGACCGGCGTCCGGGAGGACGCGATCCGCTCGGCAAGCCGGGCGAAGTCGAGCGGGTGCAGCGCATAGAACGAGAACCCCTCGGGCGGCGAGGTAGGAACGGTCGCCGGGACATCGATCGCCGTGAGCGCCGTGAGGGCTTCCGGCGTGGCCAGACGTCTGGCTGTCCGTGGCCAGACGTCTGGCCGTCCGTGGCCAGACGTCTGGCCGTCCGGGATCGCGAGCGCGCCCGCGTCGCCGCCGCCGACGCCGACCAGCAGCGCGGCGAGATCGTCGGTGAGCCGGGCCAGGAGCGAGGCGCCCTCCGCGCCGGCGTCGGCGAGGATGGATTCGAGCTCGCCGGCGCGGATCACGGCGCGGAGCGCGACGGCGCGGCGGAGAGCGGCGCCGGCAGGGTCGGCGAGCGCCCGGAGGTCGGCGGCGAGCTCGTCGAGGAGCCGCTGGCCCGCGACGTCGCGGCGGCCGCTGCGGAAGACGTACATGCGGTATCCGGAGCTGTCGGTCATGGGTGGTCTGCGCGAGGATCGGCTCGCATGCGCCGGGCTGCCTCCCATGAGCTCGCCCGAGCCGCAAGGAGCGGTGTTCGCAGCGCGGCCCGCGCACCGGCGTGGTGCTCGGTCTCCCGGGCTGCTCGCGCTGCGTGGGGCGGGATCGAGGCGATGCCAAGCCGGGTCGTGCTGCGGTGATCGCCTCACTCGCCAGCACCCTGAGCCGCGCCGTCGCCCTCGGGGACGAGGTGGGGGCCCGCGTCGTTCACGAGGCGATCGGTCGGCTGCTCGGGCTGCCGGTGACAAACCTGCGAGCAGCCGCTGCCTCCGTGCCTGGAGCAGGCGTTTCGCGGCTACCTGCGCTCCGGAGCAGCGATCACGGGAGCGGGCCGTAGGAGAGCAGGCCCACCTTCGGGGTCTTCATCGACAGCAGCGTGATGAGCCCGAAGTTGGTGAGGAGGGCGTGCTTCTTCGAGCCCAACGTCGCGAGCGCGACGCTCGCGGGCCCATCGAACAAGCCGCCTTTGGCGAGCACGGTCGCTGTGCCGTCTGTCCCGACCCGGACGAGCGCGTTGCCCCCGTTGCCCGCGACAAGGATGCTCCCATCCGCGTCCGCGGCGATGCCGTCGGCGCCCTGGAGCGGCAGGCATGTCGCCGGATCCGACGTGGAGAACTCGACCGCGACATCCGGCGTCCCGTCGGCGTTGATCGGAATCTTGATGAGCGCCGCCTTGTCCGTGTTGGCCACGTAGAAGGCGCCGTGCGAAAGCGCGAGGCCGTTGGCGCCAAACGGGATGCCGAGGACCGTCTTGCAGGGGTTCGTCGCGGCGACGTCCCCCTTGAGCAAAGGGTCGGTGAGCCAGTTGGTCACCGTCTTGCCATCGGGGCTTATCTTGACGATCGCGCCCAGGGCCGAGTCCGTGACGAAGAGGTTGCCATCCTCGTCGAAGACGAGCGTGGTGGTGGCGTGACACGCCGCCATCAAGCCGAAGTGTAAGGAGCGCGAAGCCCATGGAGGCCGAGGCCGCGCCTCGAGGCTGGGACCGCGCAGCGCGGCGCTCACCGAGGCGCGCCACCACGCAGGGGCGCGCGGCGCCCGCCCGCCAGAGCTCGGCCGGTTTGCGACGCTCGGGGATCTGTGCTGCGACGGGCTCCCCGTGTACGCTCTCCCCGGCCTCCTCATGTCGACATGCCCTACGTGCCGAACCGAGCATGCGGACGGCGTCGTCGCTTGCCCGCCGGACGCTGACACGCTCTCGCCAGACCCCGCGCTGCCCGGCGCCGATCCGGAGCTCGCGCCAGGCACTCCGGTCGGCGAGTACCGCATCGAGGCGAAGATCGGGGTCGGGGGCTTCGGCACGGTCTACCGCGCCATGCACCCGGTCATCGGCAAGGCGGCGGCCATCAAGGTCCTGAGCCGCCAGTGCTCGGCGAACCCGCAGCTCGTCTCCCGCTTCGTCGCCGAGGCGCGGGCCGTGAACCAGATCCGGCACCGCAACATCATCGACATCTTCTCGTTCGGCGCCCTCGAGGACGGCCGGCACTACTACGTGATGGAGCTGCTCGAGGGGATGACCCTCGACGCCTACCTCCGCAAGCGCAGGCGCCTCCCGCCCGCCGAGGCGCTGCCCATCCTGGCCAAGGTCGCGCGCGCGCTCGACGCCGCGCACGCCGCGGGCATCGCCCACCGCGACCTCAAGCCCGAGAACGTGTTCCTGGTCTTCGACGAGGACGGGGCGATCTTCCCGAAGCTGCTCGACTTCGGCATCGCCAAGCTGCTCGGCGAGCCCTCGACGACAGCGCACAAGACGCGTACGGGGCACCTGATCGGGACGCCGCTCTACATGTCCCCCGAGCAGTGCCGCGGCAGGAACGTCGATCACCGGACGGACATCTACTCGTTCGGGATCCTGGCGCACGAGCTGCTCGCCGGCGCGCCGCCGTTCGACGGCGAGAGCGCGTTCGACCTCCTGACCAAGCACGCTGCGGAGCCGGCTCCCCCCGTGTCGAGCGTGGCCACGCACCTGTCGCCGGCGCTCGACGCGCCGCTCCTGCGGATGCTCGAGAAGGACCCCGCGAGCCGCCCGGCGTCGCTGCTCGAGGCGACCGCGGCGCTCGTGGAGGCCGCGCGGGGCGCAGGTTACGACGTGCCCGCGGGCCTGCTGCGGGCGAGCGACGCCGCCGTCGGGCGCGGCGGGAGCGACGCCGTCGGGCGCGGCGCGCGCATCGCAGCCGCGGATCCGCTGGCCGCCGGGCTCGCGCCGACGCAGCCGGGTCCCGTCGCGGGCGCGAGCGCGGGCCCCAACGGGACCGAGACGGTGCTGCAGCGGTCGCTGCCGGGCAAGGTGGAGAGCACACCGGCCGCGGCGTCGCGGCGGAGGGCAGCGCTCGCCGCGGTCGCCATCCTCGGCGGCGCCGCGGCCGCCGCGCTCACGCTGCGCCTCACGGGCAGCGAGCATCTGGCCGACGCCCCGCGCGCGCCGGCGCTGGCTGCGTCGGACGAGTCGGCCGCGCTGCTCGCCCCGGTCGCGCCGGCGCCCGCCGCCTCGGCCGCACCGGCGCCCGCCGCCTCGGCGCCCGCGGACGTGCCCACGGCGAGCCCCCGCGCGGCGCCGCCCGAGGTCGAGCTCCAGATCCAGGCGACGCCGAAGGAGATCGAGGTGTGGAGCGAGGGCAAGCTCGTCGGCAAGGCGCCGGGGCCGCTGCGCCTGCCGCGCGGGCGCGCCGTGAAGCTCACCTTCAAGTCGCCCGGTTACCAGGAGCAGGCGCAGGAATTCCTGGCCGAAGCGGACGGCGCGCTCACCGTGACGTTGAAGAGGGCCGCGGCGACCGCGAGGGGCACCGTCAGGAAGGGCGACCTGGAAGATCCGTTCCAGTGAGCATGCGCGCGCGATCCCGCTCCACGCGACACGCGCGGGCGGCCGCGGGCGCCGCGGCGCTGCTCGGCGCGGCGGCCGGCTCCGCCGGGTGCGAGGAGCTCGGCGAGATCCGGCCGGGCATCTGCGGCAACGGCGTCATCGAGCCGTCGAGCAACGAGGACTGCGACTGCTTCGAGGCCAGCGAGGCGTGCGTCGTCGAGACGAAGAACGCACAGGGCGCGACCTCGCTCGCCGTGTGCAACCCGCGACGAAGCGAGAACGAGTGCCGCTTCGGGTGCGACGACGACGGCCAGGGGTGCCCGAGCGGGTGGGGCTGCGGGATCGACCGCGTGTGCCGCGCCTCCAAGGGCGAGTTCACGCCGCTCGGCGCCGCGCTGCCGCTCGGCGCGCAGCGGCTGCTCACGGGCGATCTCGACGGCGACGGCCGCGGCGACCTCGTGGGCGTCGGCTCGACGAGCCTCGAGGCGCTCTACTTCGATGCGAACAGCACCGTGGGGACCCAGGTGTCGATCCCCTCCGCAGGGGACACGCCCGCGCTCGCGCGCCTGACCGACGACGGGACGACGGACATCGCGCTCAGCGTGGGGCCCGGCGTGGCGATCCTGAGCGGCCAGCCGGGTCGCACGTTCGCGCCGGTCCCCGTGCTCGCGTCGGTGTTTCGCCTGGAGTTGCTGAGCGGCGCGGACCCCGGGACGATGACCTTGCGCGGGGCGCGCCTCCTGCCGGTCGGCAGCACACCCGAGGACGGGCAGACGTGGGTCGCCCTGGTCGCCGGGACCGACACGGGCGGCGCGGCGCCGGAGGACGTCATCGTCGTCGTGCAGGGGGCGGCGAGGGGCGAGTTGTTGCCCCTCGATCTGCAGCGCGGGCGGCGCGACGTCGCCGGTCCGCTCGTGAGCGCGGACCTCGACGGCGGCGCGCTCCACGAGGTGGTCGTCGCCCTCGCGGACGACTCGGCCGTGCGCATCTACTCGCCGGACAGCGGCGCGCACACCGCTGTCGAGCTCCCGGCCGGCGCGCGGATCGCGGGCGCGCCCTTCCTCCGGGACGTGACCGGCGACGGCATCCTCGATCTGCTCGTGGGCGCCACGTGCGCGCAGCGCGGCCCGGGCCTGCCCGCGGATGCCGCCTGCTACGAGCTCGACGTCGCGGAGGGCGCGGGCGGCGGCGCGTTCGGGGACATGCAGCCTTACGGCGATCTCTCGTACCCGGCCGGCGAGGCGGGCTCCGAGCGCTCGCCCGGCCTCGGGGCCCCCATCGCCGTCGGCGATCTCAACGGCGACGGGGTGCTCGACGTCGTGGACCCCGGCGCCGTGAGGCTCGGAAAGGCCCGGACGTCTCCTCCATACAAGGTCGAGTTCGACCGGCTCGCGCCGGCGAAGGGCCGGCGCTGGACCAGCGCGGTGATCGCGGACCTGACCGGCAACGGCGTGTCCGACGTGATCACCGGCTCCGCAGACGCGACGGATCTGACGTTCTTCACCGGCGTCCCCGGCGCGCTGCCCTCCGACTTCAAGCTCAACGAGCTCAAGATCCCGACGCTGGGCAACGTCTCGAGCTTCGTCGTGGGCGACTTCGACGGCGATCTCCTGCCGGACCTCTCGTTCGCCGAGAGCGCCGGCAGCTCGCAGTCGGGCGCGGTCCCCCCGACGCTCGCCGTCTGCTTCGGGCGGTACATGAAGGCGCCGGAGGCTCCGGTGCGGCTCGGCGCCTTCGAGGGGCTCCTCGACGTCGCGGCGGTGCGGCTGCCCGAGCCGGACGACGCCGTGGACGACCTCAGCGTGCTCTTCTCGCACCGCGGGGACATCGCGTTCAGCCTCATCGAGGGCAGCAGCTCGCGGTCGTTGCTGCCGCCGCTGCCGCTCGTCCGCAAGGGCGACGTGCGGCAGGCAGGCGAGCTGCGCGCCGTGAAGAGCATCGCCGGCCGCTTCAGGGGCGATCGGGCGGAGATCGCCTCGCTGACGATCGTGCCTCCGCGCCCTGGCTCCTCCGCGGGGCTGGCCGATCTCTGGCTCCTGCCGGCGGTCGACGCGGGCGCGATCGCCATGGTCGACGGGGGCGAGCGGCGCATCTCGCTTCCCGCGGAGCTCGTCCCCTCGCGGGAGCCCGCGTGGGCGCTGGATGGGGTCGCCGTCGACCTCGAAGGCGATGGAGTGGACGAGATCGTCCTCTCGCTGCCGGTGGAGGAGGACGCGGCGGCTGGGTCAGGGGCGCCCGCGCTGAAGGGCGCGGTCGTCCTCGTGCGCCGCGGCGCGAGCGGCGCGCTCGGGGTGCCGGAGGCGGCCATCGCGCCAGCGCCTGGCACGCTGTACGGGGGGCTCCGCGCGGGCGACGTGAACGGCGACGAGCGCGCGGACATCGTGGGTATCGCTTACCGGCTGGAGCCAGGGACGCGCAGGATCGCGGCGAGCCGGCTCGCCGTCTTCTGGAACACGGGCGACGGCGCGCTGGACGCGCCGGTCGAGCTCGAGCCCGCGGACGCCGATCTGGCGGACCTGGCGAGCGAGGTCACGAGCGCCGACTTCGCCCGCATCGACGAGGGGGCGGGAAGGGCGCTCGTGGTGCTCACGCGCGGCGCGGCCTACGCGCTCGAGGCGTGCGGCGATGATGCGGCGGCTTGTCATGACCTGGGCGGGCGCCTGCTCCGCAGCCGCAAGCTGGACGGCATCCCCGGCGGCTCCGCGATCGCGACGTGCGACGTCCTCGGCGACGGGGTCGACGACCTCGGGGTGCTCAGCGACGGCGCGCTCCGCGTCCACGAAGGGGTCCCGATCCTCCGATGAGGACCTCGCTTTGCGTCGTGCTCATGGCCCTCGCGGCGACCGCGCTCGCGCCGCGCGCGGCCTCGGCCGAGGAGGACATCGAGCAGGCGAAGGCCCTCTTCAACGCCGGCGCCCAGGCCTACGCTGCGACGCGGTACCGCGACGCGGTGCAGTCCTTCGAGGCGGCGTACAGGAAGGCGCCGCGCCCTGCTCTGCTCTTCTCGCTCGCTCAGGCCTACCGCCGCCTGTACGTGGTCGAGCAGAGCCCCGAGGCGCTGAGGGCGGCCATCGCGAATTACCGGCGGTACCTGGAGGAGGTCCCGCAGGGCGGGCGCCGCGCGGACGCGACCGAGGCCCTGAGCGAGCTCGGGGTGATCGCTGCGCGCCTCGAGGCGAGCGCTCCGTCGTCGCCCGCCGCGCTGGAGGCGGCGCCGCCCGACGCCAGGCCGAGGACCCGCATCAACGTCACCTCGCCGACCGCGGGGGCCCGCGTGTCCATCGATGGCCGCGCGCCGGTCGAGGTGCCGCTGATGGCCGAGGTACAGCCGGGCAAGCACCGGATCAAGATCACGGCCGACGGCCACATCGACGAGGAGCGCGAGGTGGTCGCGATCGAGGGGGACGTCCTCGGGATCGACAGGGAGCTGCGCGAGCGGCCGGCGCTCCTCCTGGTGAAGGCCCCCGTCGGCGCGCAGGTCACGCTGGACGGGCGCTTCATCGGCACGACGCCGCTGCCGCTCATCCAGGTCGCTCCCGGCAAGCGCTTCTTCGTCGCCACGAAGAACGGCCACATGCCGTTCTCGCGCGAGCTCTCGCTCCGCCGCGGCGAGCGCCGCGTCATCGAGGTGGGCCTCTCGAGCTCGTTCCAGCGGAAGATGTCCTATGGCCTCGTCGGGGTGGGGGTCCTGTCCGCCGCCGTCGGCTTGCTGACGATGTCCTCGAGCCTCGCTGCAGAGGAGAAGGCGCGCGACATCGACGAGAAGCGCAGGCGGCAGGGGATCTCCGAGGAGGAGCTGGGCCAGTACCGAGGTCACCTCGACACGCGCGACGAGCTCGCGAACGCCACCACGGGCCTGTTCGGCACGGCCGCGGGGTTCGCCCTCGGCGGCTTCGTGTTCTACGCCTTCGACACGCCGACCCCCCCGCCGCTGCCCGCGCGCACGGACCCGACCCCCGCGCGCACGGGCGGCCCGAGGCTCGAGCTCTCCGCCGCGCCGATCCTCGGGCCGGGGCTCGGCGGAGCGGGGCTCGTCGGCCGGTTCTGGTGACGGCGCCGCAGCGCCCTGGGTGGCCGGGGGCGGCCATCGCGAGCTGCTGGCGGTGAGGATGGCCCGCGCAAAGCCATTCCGACCTGTGCCCGCAGGCTCGAGCTTCGGCGGGTGGGGAACCGCCAGGGCACGCGTCGGGATCGTCATCGCCATGGAGCCGCTCCGGCGGCATCGGCGGACCTAGAGCGAGCCGCCCTGGCGCGGCACGCGAGCCGCGTCAGGCGCCGCGCACTCGAACGACGCAGCGTCGTTCGGATCTCCCGCCCCGCGATATCGCGCGATGGTTGGATACCTGCAGAGCGGCCTGGTGCGCCCCGCGACGCCCGCCAGGTCCGTGACGACCTCGTCGTCACCAGGGTCCTTGCCGGTCTCGACCCACTTCTCGAGCGCGCTGAGGCCATCCCACGACACCTGGAAGACGGTGCTGACCGCGTGCTGGAAACCAGGAACCTCGTAGTAACGCAGCATCGCGTCGGTGGCCGCCGCGCCGATCGACGCCTGCAATTCTTCCTCGTACCGCGCCGTCGTCCGCGGGCTCGTCAGCATGTCGCCCGTCCCGTGAAGCAACAGAATCTTCCCGCCCCGCGCGGCGAAGCCGCCCATGTCGGCATCGCCCACGTCGAGCGCAGACAGCTCCTGTACGCGCGCGGCATGGGGGCCGAACGTCCGCACGTCGAAGGTCCGGTAGTCGAACGACTGATCCTTGACGACGACGTGGCGCATGAAGCTGTCGGCGAACGCCGCCGCGAACGAATTGGTGAGCGGGTCGACGGGAAAGCTCGGCGCCTGGGAGCCAAGGTCGACGGCCTGCACGTGAGGCTCGAGCGGCGAATCGGTCCCGACGCCCTGCGCAGCCGAGTACACGTTGTAGCCAGGAAATTCGGTGTCGCCGCTGGCGAGCGGCGACGCCAGTCGTACGGGCGCGTCGATGGCCTCGAAGGCGTCGATCTGCGCGTCGGACAGGCACGCGTCGCCGGTGTCCGCGCCGCCCGCGCACCGCAGCGCCGTCACGTCGAACCGCTCGCTGCAGCCCACCACGTCGCCGACCACGCCGTCGGCCAGACCATCGAGAGCATCGCATCGGGCCAGCACCGCATTCCATACGAGCTTGCGCTTCGCCGCGCTCGGGAACGCCCCCGGAGCCGACAGCGCCTCCAGCATCGCTGTCAGGCCGAGCATCGTGTTCACCACATTGCGCGCCGGGTACAGGACGAGCGCTCCATCCCAGTCGGCCGGAAAGCGCGCCGTGGCGAACAGCGCTTCGCGTCCGCCCGTCGAGCTCCCCACCGCGTAGAAGCGCGCCGCGTCGATCCCGTAATACGCCCGGATGACCCGACCCGCCACGTCACGCACCTTCTTGGGGGCATCGGAGAGCCAGTTGCGATAGGTCTCCTCGTTGGCGAGCGCGGAGGCGTCCGTGCCGGGCGAGGCGGCTGTCGATTGGTGCCCACCGTCGCTCGCGAACACGGCGTACCCGCGCGCGAGCGGCGTCGGCGCGAGCGTGTTCAGCGAGTTGCCCGTCACGTCGGGGATGATGCCGTCGAAGCCGCCACCGCCGAGCCACACCGCCTTCTCGTTCCACCGGGTCGGCAGGGCTACCGCCAGGCGAATGGACGGGGCCTTCGCGTCGACCGGGAACACCTCTGCGGTGACCAGGCAATGATCCGGCCCCGTGACCTGCCCGTCGGTGCGCGCTGGGACCTCCACCGCGGACACGACGCTCGCGCCGCTCGTGGGCAAGCCAATCTGAGCCGCCGTGAAGCGCATGTTCGCGAGCCCGGCGCAGCTCCTGGGCTGGTCGTCTCCGCGAGGCGGGTCGTCCCCGCATCCGAGGAGCGCGCCCGCCGTCATCCATGCAGCGCAAAGCATGCAAGTCCCGCGTTCGATCGTCATGTCGCCACTATTCTTCTGGCCCCGGTGGTCGGCAATGCGCATTCACGGGAACCCGTTTTTCATCCCCGAAAAGCGGCTGGTACACGACCCCCGGGCTCCTTTCCGGGGCCGCGCAAGGGGTCAGCGCCGGCCTTCGAGCCCATCTCGAGGTTCTCGATGCCCTCGTTGATGATCTGGATGAGCGCGTTGCACTCCGTGACCTTGGTTCGGTGCAGCGCAATCCTGGTTCGGCGGAGAGTGACGACCTCGGTGGCGTTGGATGCTCGCGTGGTTGGTGCGGGCGCGATGCTCGCAGGCGGCGCGCACGCACACCGCTCGTGGTGGGCGCCCTTTGCGCCCGAGCAGGCTGCCGGCATGACGACGCTATCCGGTCATAGAATGTACGGAGACGAAGGCGGGGGACCCCGCGAGCGAGCGCTGTGAGCAGGTTCCAGGGCAGTTCGAGCACGTGGTGCATATCGGCCGCACGCCGGCGCGCATCGACGTCACGGAGCGGCGGGACGGCGTCCTCCTCGGGGAGCGGAGCGCCCGAGCCTGCGCTTCGCCCCACGCGATCGCCGCACGGGCTTCCTCAGCGGGCGCGGTGCGCCAGTGCCTTCTCGTAGGCGGCCTGCAGCTCGCCGAACACCGAGCGCGCCGGACGCAGCTGCGCCACCTGCATCTCGGCGCGCCGAGCGGCAGCGGCTCGCCCTCCGCCCCGGTCCGCGCAGGGCCCCCCGCGGCCGACCCGATCCAGCGCATCGGCACCGCAGCCCTGAGAGGGCACCCTGGCGCGCCGGACGGCGCGCGGGCGCTCAGGGAGCGGGGGTGAAGGCGACGGTGAGCGTGTAGGGGGCTCCGCCGATCGGCATGTAGGTGTCGACGATGACGAACAGGGGCTCGCCGCCGGTGACATCGATCGCGAGCGTCTCGTCATCGCCGCGGCCTCCGTCGTCGGCGCACTCGAGCTCGGAGCCGAAGTCCGCGCAGCTCTCGCGCAGATAGAAGCCCAGGTCGGCCTCAGCGGACAGCGTCAGCGTGAGCGTGCCGTCGCTCGGCGGCATGAACCTGTGGATCGCCTCCGGCAGGTCCCATCCGATGCAGCTGCCTTCGAACACCGACGTGCCGGCCGCCGTGCTGCCCGTGTTCTCGCCGATGACGAGCTCGGCAGCGTCCTCGCACAGCACGTCGGGCTCGTAGGCGCACGTGGCGGAGCATCCATCGCCGCTCGTGGTGTTGCCGTCGTCGCACTCCTCGATCGAGCCGACGGTCCCGTCGCCGCAGACGATCGGCGTGAAGCTGACGTTCAGCGTGTAGGGACCGGCCTCCCGCGGCTCATAGGCGTCGACGACGATCGGCACGGCCTGGCCGTCGCTCACGTAGATCTCGATCCGCTCTTCGTCGGGCAGACCGTCGTAGGGGGAGCTCTCGTCGGAGCAGTCGATCTCGGAGAGCATGTCCGCGCACGAGCTGCGGGCGTAGACGCTGTGATCGGTCGGCGACTCGAGCTCGATCACGAGCGTGCCCGACTGCCCGGTGGGCGCCGTGAACAGGTGGATCTCTTCCGGTCCGTGCCCCGTGTTGCCGACGAAGCACGTCCCTTCCAGCCCGCTCGTGCTCCCCGACGTATCGCCGTGGATCGTCGTCGACAGGATGGGTGTCGCGCTCGCGCAGGCGGCCTCGGCGATCGGGGCGCAGGTCGCGGCGCATTCGGTGTCCGCGCAGTCGTAGGACCCGTCCCCGTCGTCGTCCTCGTAGTTCGTGCAGTCCGTCTCGCCGAGCGTGCAGACGCCGCTCAGGGTGTCGCACGCGCCGCGCGCGGGGCACTGCGCGTTCGAGGTGCACCTCGGGACGCAGGCCCGGATGCCGCCGCCGGTGTCCTCGCAGGCATACCCGTCGCGGCACTCTGACGACGCGCTGCAGAGCGAGAGACACGCGCCCTCGCCCTCGAAGAGATCGACACAGACCCCGCCGTCGCACGCTCCGCCCGGCGTTGGCTCGGCCGCCGGATCACACAGGACCGAGCAGAGCCCAGACGGGTATCCGAATTCCTCCTCGGAGAGGCAGATGTCCCCGGCGCACTCATCGTCCGTCGCGCAGGCCTCGTACAGCGTGCCCGCCGGCCCGCCGCCGCCGCCGCTGCCACCGGTGCCAGTGGGGTCGGCGCCGCCGCTGCCGCCGGTGCCAGTGGGCTCTGCGCCGCCGCCGCCGCCGGTGCCAGTGGGCTCTGCGCCGCCGCCGCCGGTGCCAGTGGGCTCTGCGCCGCCACCGCCGCCGCCGCCGGTGCCGGTGGACTCTGCGCCGCCGCCGCCGCCGGTGCCGGTGGGCTCTGCGCCGCCACCGCCGCCGGTGCCGGTGGGCTCGGCGCCGCCACCGCCGGTGCCAGTTCCGTTGCTCGTGGCGTCGACGCCGCCGTCACCGCCAGAGCCGCCATTGCCGCCGGCGCCCCCTTGGCCGTCATCGTCTCCGCATCCCGCGGCTACCGATAGCGCCAGCACGAAAATACCTGCAACGAGTCGTACGTTCATCTATCTGCTCCAACGCAAGAGAGAGCCGTCATAACGCGGGTGAGCCTGACTCCACGGCGCAGCGTGACGAGTTCTTCGGCGCACCCGCTCCGCCTCGATGAACGCGTGGTCAGCGAACTCCTTCACTTAACCGGTTTGTGTGAAATTTACGATGAGGGTAAACGCCCGGCAACTTCGTCGCACGCTCAGCGACTTTCTTCCGCTTAACCGGTTGTGTGAACGTTAACATGCGGGTAAACATCCCGGCAACTCGAAGCGCTTCGACGAGGAGGGCCGACGTCAACTTCTCGTCCCGGAGGAATTTTATGATCGGAAGAGTCAAGGGCGCAGCGCTGCTCGCCGTGCTCGCCGCAGGAGCCCTGACGCTGGCCGCGTGCGGTCGCAGCGACGATGGTGCGTCCGGCGGCAAGGAGCTGCGGGTCTGGCACTACGAGGCTCCCGGCAGCGCCATGGGCGTGGCCTGGAACGAGGCCATCAAGGAGTTCGAGGCCACCCATCCGGGCGTGAAGGTCAAGCTCGAGGAGAAGGGCTTCGAGCAGATCCAGAAGACCGCGCCCATGATCCTGAACTCCAGCAGCGCCCCCGACGTCATGGAGTACAACAAGGGCAACGCGACCGCCGGGCTGCTGTCCAAGCAGGGCCTGCTCCAGGACCTCACGCCCGAGGCAACCAAGCGCGGCTGGGACAAGCGGATCGGCCCGGGCGTGCAGGTCGTCGCCAAGTACGACGAGAAGGGCATCATGGGCGGCGGCAAGTGGTACGGCGTGCCGAACTACGCCGAGTACACGCTGGTCTACTACAACAAGGACCTGTTCAAGAAGCACGACATCGAGGTCCCGACCACGTTCGACGAGCTCACCAAGGCGATGGACGCGTTCGTCGCCAAGGGCGTCACCCCGCTGGCCAACGCCGGCGCCGAGTACATGGCGCAGCAATACGTCTACCAGCTCGCGCTGGACAAGGCCGACCAGCCGTGGGTGAACGCGTTCCAGCGCTACACCGGCAAGACCGACTTCACCGACCCGGCCTGGACGCACGGGGCGACCACGTTCGCCGACTGGGTGACCAAGGGCTACATCGCCAAGAGCTCGGTCAGCACCAAGGCCGAGGACGCCGGGGTGGGCTTCATGAGCGGCAAGTTCCCGATGATGTTCTCCGGGACCTGGTGGTTCGGGCGCGTGGCCAAGGAGGCCAAATTCGACTGGGATACCTTCGTGTGGCCCGGCGCCAAGATGACCCTCGGCTCGGGCGGCAACCTGTGGGTCGTCCCGGCGGGAGCGAAGAACAAGCAGCTGGCCTACGACTTCATCGACATCACGCTGAAGAAGAAGATCCAGGACATCCTCGGCAACGCCGGCGGCGTCCCGGTGGCGGCCGACAGCGCGGCAATCACCGAGCCCAGGGCCAAGAAGCTCATCGACGGCTTCAACACCCTCGCCCAGTCGAGCGGCCTGGCGTACTACCCGGACTGGCCGGTCCCGGGCTTCTACGACCAGTGGGTCTCGCATACCCAGAAGCTCATGAACGGCGATCCGCCGCAGTCGGTGCTCGGCGGCATCCAGAAGACGTACGACAGCGGGCTGCCCAGGTGACAGCACGCAGTTCGACAGGGCGTGACGGGCTCGCCTACCTGCCCTACCTGATCCCCGGACTGCTGCTGTTCTCCGGGGTCATCGGGGCGCCGTTCCTGATGAACGTCGGGACCAGCTTCACCGAGTGGGCCGGCGTCGGCACCCCGAAGTGGGTGGGGCTGGACAACTACCGGGAGCTGGCGACGGACGGCGAGTTCTGGGCGTCGTTCCGTCACAATATCCTGGTCATCGTCGGGATGGCGATCATCCCGACGATGATCGGGCTCGTGCTGGCCTCCGCCCTGACCGACCTGATCGACCGGCACTTCGGCCCCCGCGCCGCCAGCGTCCTGCGCGCCTGCATCTACCTGCCGCAGGTCCTGCCGATCGTCATCGCGGGCATCGTCTGGAGCTGGCTGCTCGCCCCCGAGAACGGCGCGGTGAACGACCTGCTGGACGCGATCGGGCTCGGCTCGCTCGCGCACGACTGGCTCGGCGATCCCGCCACCGCGCTGTGGAGCGTCATGGGGGTCATGGTCTGGATCCAGATCGGATTCCCCCTCGTGATCTTCATGTCCGGGCTGCAGCGCGTGGACCCCTCGCTGTACGAGGCGGCCGAGATCGACGGGGCCTCGTGGGCGCAGCGCTTCTGGCACGTCACGATCCCGCAGATCAAGCCCGAGATCTTCGTCGTGCTGCTGTGGACGACGATCGCGGCGCTCAAGGCGTTCCCGCACATCTTCGTGCTCACCAGGGGCGGCCCAGGAGGCGCGACCAACGTGCCGTCCTACTACTCTTACGTCCATTTCTTCGAGAAGACCGACGTCGGCTACGGCTCGGCGATCGCCACCGTGCTGACGCTGCTCATCCTCGCGCTCACCATCACCTTCCTGCGGCTGCAGGGCCGTGAGCTGGGGGAAGAGCAGTGACCGTGGCGCTGGCCCAAAGCCCGGTGAGCGCGCCCGCGCGGAGCCGGCCGCGGCGGCGCCGCCGGGCCCCGTCGGCCTACGCGGTGCTGGTGGCGCTGAGCGCGCTCGCCGGGATCATGCTGATCCCCTTCGCCGTGGTGGTCTTCAACGCGCTGAAGACGCCGGAGGAGTACACCGCCAATGGCCCACTCGCCCCGCCGGAGGGAGTCTATCTCGAGGGGATCAGGGATTTCTGGGAGCGCGTCGGCTTCGGCGATGTCCTGCTCAACAGCCTGCTCATCAGCGGCTCGGTGGCCGTGCTCGCGGTCCTCTTGTCGGTGCTGAACGCCTACGCGCTGGGCGTCGGCCGGATCAAGCTCCGGATGTGGGTGCTGGTCCTCTTGCTGATGGCCAACACGCTGCCGCAGGAATCGCTGGTCTACCCGCTGTACTACCTGGCCAACAAGCTCGGTCTCTACGACACCCGGATCAGCGTCATCATCGTGTTCACCGTCATCCAGAGCGCGTTCGGCACCTACCTGCTGTCGTCGGTGATGTCGGCGTTCCCCCGGCCGCTCCTGGATGCGGCGCGGATCGACGGCGCGAGCCGGTGGCAGATCCTGTGGCGGGTGGTCGTGCCGATCGTGTGGCCCACGCTGACCGTGATGCTCGTCTTCTTCTTCATCTGGACCTGGAACGAGTTCCTGATTCCCCTCATCTTTCTCATCTCCAACGACAACCAGACGGTCTCGGTCGCGCTCGGCGTGCTGCAGGGCCAGCGGCTGATGGACGCCACCATGTCCAGCGCCGCCGCGCTGCTCGGCCTGCTGCCGACCGTCGTCTTCTTTCTCATCTTCCAACGCACGCTGTCGCGCGGCCTCACAGCAGGAGCGATCAAGGAATGAAGTTCAGCGACGGTTACTGGATGATGCGCAAAGGCGTGCACGCGGCTCACCCGGCGGAGGTCCTCGACATCGACGCCGGGCCGGCGTCGTTCGTCGTGCACGCGCCCGTCCAGCGGATCCGGCACCGCGGCGACCTGCTCAAGGGCCCGGTGATGACCGTCTCCTGCGCATCCCCGATGCCGGGCGTCATCGGCGTCACCATCACGCACTTCGCGGGCGAGAGGCCCCGCGGCCCGGCGTTCGAGCTGACCACCGACCCGACCGGGGAGGTGACGGTGGACGAGGACGCGGCGACGCTGACCTCCGGCGCGCTGTCGGTGCGGGTCGGGCGCCGCGAGGGGTGGAGGCTGGACTTCCTGGCCGGGGGCCGCCGCCTCACCGGCAGCGCGCAGAAGGCGATGGCGATCATCGACACCGACGACGGCCGCCATTACGTGCGCGAGCAGCTCGACCTCGGCGTGGACCATTTCGTGTACGGCCTCGGCGAGCGGTTCGGGCCGCTGGTCAAGAACGGGCAGGCCGTGGACATCTGGAACGCCGACGGCGGCACGTCCAGCGAGCAGGCGTATAAGAACGTGCCGTTCTTCCTCACCAACGCGGGCTACGGCGTGTTCGTCGACCACCCCGGGCGCGTGTCGTTCGAGGTGGCCTCCGAGGCGATGGCGCGGGCGCAGTTCAGCGTCGAGGGCCAATCGATGCGCTACTTCCTCATCTACGGGCCGACGCCGAGGGAGATCCTGCGCAAGTACACCGCGCTCACCGGGCGGCCCGCGCGGGTGCCGGCCTGGTCATACGGGCTGTGGCTGTCCACCTCGTTCACCACCGATTACGACGAGGCGACCGTCACCTCGTTCATCGACGGGATGGCCGAGCGAGACCTGCCGCTCAGCGTGTTCCACTTCGACTGCTTCTGGATGCGCGAGTTCCGGTGGTGCGATTTCGAGTGGGACCCGCGCGTCTTCCCGGACCCGCCCGGGATGCTGCGCCGGCTCAAGGGGCGCGGCCTGCGCATCTGCGTCTGGATCAACCCCTACATCGGGCAGCGCTCGCCGCTGTTCGAGGAGGGCAGGGCGCGCGGCTACCTGCTGCGGCGCCCGAACGGCGACGTGTGGCAGTGGGACCTGTGGCAGCCGGGCCTGGCCGTGGTCGACTTCACCAACCCCGAGGCCCGCGCGTGGTACGCCGAAAAGCTCGGCGCGCTGCTCGACATGGGCGTGGACTGCTTCAAGACCGACTTCGGCGAGCGCATCCCCACCGACGTCGTCTACCACGACGGGTCCGACCCGGAGCGCGCGCACAACTACTACGCCTACCTCTACAACCAGACGGTGTTCGAGCTCTTGCGCGAGCGGCGCGGCGAGGGCGAGGCGGTCGTGTTCGCCCGCTCGGCCACGGCGGGCGGGCAGCAGTTCCCTGTGCACTGGGGCGGCGACTGCGAGTCGACGTTCGAGGCGATGGGGGAGAGCCTGCGGGGCGGCCTTTCGCTCGGCATGTCGGGCTTCGGCTTCTGGAGCCACGACATCGGCGGGTTCGAGGGCACCCCCGACCCGGCGCTGTTCAAACGATGGATCGCGTTCGGGCTGCTGTCGTCGCACAGCCGGCTGCACGGGAGCCGCTCCTACCGGGTGCCATGGCTGTTCGACGAGGAGTCGGTGGAGGTGCTGCGGCGCTTCAGCCGGCTGAAGATGCGGCTGATGCCCTACCTGGCCGGGGCCGCGCGGCAGGCGTACGGCGAGGGCTTACCGATGATGCGCGCGATGGTCGTCGAGTTCCCGGACGACCCGGCCTGCACGCATCTGGAGCGGCAGTACATGCTGGGCGACGACCTGCTCGTGGCGCCCGTCTTCTCCGCCGACGGGGAGGTCTCCTAT
Source organism: Sorangium sp. So ce406 (assembly GCF_051474675.1). Taxonomy (NCBI): domain Bacteria; kingdom Pseudomonadati; phylum Myxococcota; order Polyangiales; family Polyangiaceae; genus Sorangium; species Sorangium sp. So ce406. The sequence continues at coordinate 9,508,045 of NZ_CP150340.1, forward strand.
TATGTGCCGCGCGGCGTGTGGACGCACTACCTCACGGGGGAGCGCGTCGAGGGCGGCCGCTGGGTGCGCGAGCGCCACGGGTTCGACAGCGTGCCGCTGCTCGTCCGGCCGGGGGCGGTGATCCCCGAGGGCGCGGTGGAGGACCGTCCCGACTACGACCATGCGAACGGGGTGACGCTGCGCGTGTACGAGCCGGCGGACGGCGCCCGCGTCACCACGGTGATCCCGGGCGCGGACGGGGACGCGGTCACGACGTTCACCACGTCCCGGCGCGGCCCGGTGATGCGGGTGGAGGCCGCGGGCGCCCCAGGTGTTTGGAACGTTCTCCTCGTCAACCGCCGCGTCGTGGCCGTTGAAGGCGGGGAGAGCGCGGAGCACCCGGGAGGAGCGCTGGTCAGGGCGGCCGGCGGCGAGCTGGTCATCACGCTGGAAGAGAAGGGCTCAGCCACGGCACGCGGCCCCAAAGGAGACGACCGATGAAGAGATCTCGCTTGATCACTGCTTCCGTTCCGTTCGCCCTCGGGCTGGCGTTGCACCCGTCGGACTCGAGCGCGGGTGACATGCTGCCGTTCCAGGACCCCGGTCTGCCGATCGAGGTCCGCGTCGACGACCTGCTCGGCCGGCTCACGCTCGACGAGAAGCTCTCGCTCTTGCATCAGTTCCAGCCTGCCATTCCGCGGCTCGGCATTCCGGATTTCAAGGCCGGCACCGAGGCGCTGCATGGAGTGGCCTGGTCGACCGATCGCGACAACGGCGGCGCCGTCGTGACGGCGATCGGCACGGTGTTCCCGCAGGCGATCGGCCTGGCGACGACCTGGAACCCGGATCTCATCCTGCGGGTCGGCGAGGCTGTCGGAGACGAGGTTCGCGGCTATCACGCGCTCGCCCCTCGCGTCTGGGGTCTGCAGGTATGGGCGCCCGTGGTCAACCTCCTGCGCGACCCGCGCTGGGGGCGCAACGAGGAGGGCTACTCCGAGGACCCGCTCCTCTCCGGTGTGATCGCCACCGCATACGGGCGCGGCCTCGAGGGGGACGACCCGCTCTACCTGAAGACCGCGCCGGTCATCAAGCACTATCTCGCCAACAACAACGAGATCCGTCGTGACACCACGTCGTCGAACCTGCGCCCGCGCGTGAAGCACGAGTATGACGAGCTGGCCTTCAAGATGCCCATCGCCGCCGACGCCGTGACCGGCGTCATGACCTCCTACAACCTGGTCAACGGCAGGCCGGCCACCGTCAACCCGGATGTCGGCGACGTCGTGCGGAGCTGGACGCAGAAGACGCTCTACAACGTGTCCGACGCCTGGGCCCCCTCCAACTTGACCAGCTCGCAGCGGTACTTCGCCACGAAGGAGGAGGCCTTCGCGGCGACGCTCCTGGCGGGCGTGGACAGCTTCACCGTCGACAACAACGACAGCGCGCCCACCATCGAGACCCTCCGCTCGGCGCTCGCGCAAGGGCTCCTCGCCGAGGAGGACATCGACGCCTCCGTCGAGCACGTCCTCTCCGTCCGCCTCCGGCTCGGCGATTTCGATCCGGAGGGGGGCCCCTTTGCCGGCATCGGGCCCGACGTCATCGACAGCCCGGCGCACCGCCAGCTGGCCCGCCGGGCCGCCGACGAGGCGATGGTGCTGCTCGAGAACAAGCGTCGCCTCCTGCCGCTGGACCCGTCGGCCACGCGGCGGATCGCGGTCGTCGGGCCTCTCTCGGACACGCTCTACACGGACTGGTACTCCGGGGCGCTCCCGTACCGGGTCACGCCCCTTACCGGCATCCGCGAGCGGCTCGGCGGCGCCACGATCCTCTCCAGCGAGGGCGTGGACCGGATCGTGCTGCGCGACGTCGCCAGCGGCCGTTACGTGAGCGCCGGCGCGGACGACGACGGGGACATCCTCCGCGTCAGCGCTGCCAGCGCGGGTCCCACCGAGGAGTTCGACGTGTTCGACTGGGGGCAGGGCATCGTCACGTTGCGGAGCGCGGCCAACGGCAAGGTGGTCGACCGCTTCAACTTCGGCGCCAACTTCGCGAACCGCGCCGCCCAGCCGTACGACTGGTTCGTCCAGCAGCAGTTCGTCCTCGAGCCGCAGGGCGACGGCACGCACGTCATCCGCTACGCCGGATACGAGAAGGCGTTCGACTGGGCCGGACCCGAGGTCTACCTGACCATCGCCGAGGACGGCGCGCTCGCCCTGACCGCGACCGAGGCGGCCGACGCGGCTCGCTTCGAGGTCGACGTGGTCCGGAGCGGCGTGGATGAAGCGGTGCGCGCGGCGACAGGCGCCGATGCCGCCGTGGTCGTCGTTGGCAGCATGCCGTTCATCAACGGGCGGGAGGATCACGACCGCACGACGATGGCGCTGGCCGAGGGGCAGTCCGCCCTGGTACGGGCGGTGCTCGCCGCCAATCCGCGCACCATCGTCGTGCTCGAGACCAGCTATCCGATGACCATCCCGTGGGAGAAGTCCCACGTCCCTGCCATCCTGTGGACCACCCACGCGGGCCAGGAGACCGGCCATGCCATCTCCGACGTCCTCTTCGGCGACCACAACCCTGCCGGGCGACTGACCCAGACCTGGTACCGCTCGGCGGACGACCTGCCAGACATCCTCGAATACGACATCATCAAGGCCCGGCGGACGTATCTCTACTTCGACGGTGATCCGCTCTATCCGTTCGGGTACGGGCTGTCGTACTCGACCTTCGGATATGACAACCTCCAGCTGAGCGCCCGGTCGGTCCAGGCCGGCGACACGATCTCGGTGCGCGTCGACGTCACGAACAGGAGCCAGCGGGCCGGCGACGAGGTCGTTCAGCTCTACAGCCGCCAGCCGTCGTCGCGCGATCCGCAGCCCGCCAAGCAGCTGCGGGCGTTTCAGCGGGTCCACCTCGCGCCGGGCGAGAAGCGGACGGTCGAGCTCGATTTCGCCGCCTCCGACCTCGCCCACTGGGACGTGACTCGGGGCCGCTGGGTGCTCGAGGCGGCTGGCGTCGAGCTGATGGTCGGCTCCTCCTCGGCGGACATCCGCCGCCGCACGACCGTGCGCGTGCGCGGCGAGCGCATCCCGGCGCGCGACCTCGCCCGCGAGACGCGGGCGGTCGACTTCGACGACTATGCCGGCATCGAGCTGGTCGACGAGAGCATGGAGTGGGGCGATGCCGTAGGCGCCACCGCGGGCGACTGGCTCCGCTTCTCCGACGTGGAGCTGGGCAGCGGCGCCAGCCACTTCAGCGGCGGGTTCGCCCGCGCCGAGGCGGGCGACGCGCTCGTCGAGATCCGGCTCGATGATCCGGTCCGCGGCAAGCTGGTTGGGACCGCCGTCGTGCCGAGCACGGGCGACGTGTATGCATACGCCACCGCGACCGCCGAGCTCGACGGCGCTTACGGGCGACGCGACGTCTACCTCGTGTTCCGTGGGGCCGCCCGCCTGTCCACCTTCGCGATCGACTGAGGCAGCTGCGCCGCTCGCGGCCATGGGACGCCGCGCGTCGCGGCCGCCGGCCGGATAGCTCACCGCCGAAGCGGCCGAGCCGGGCCTCCTCTCCATCCCCGAGGGCGACGGCGCGGTGTCGGCGCTGCGCCCGGGCACGGGGGTCACGCCGGTGAAGAGCGCGCCATAGCTGAAGTGCCCGTCGTACCTGCGGTTCGCGTCCAGCATCACCTTCAGGTCGACCCCTTGGGGGATCAGCACCTTGGACTTCCAGCTCTCGAGCGGCTCCAGGATGGTCGGAAGGCGCGCCGCGTTCAGGTCGTCGTTGCCCGGCAGCCAGTTCTTCTGGAAGATGCCGTTGGTCCAGGTCACGGCGATCAGGCGCTTCGGGAACGCGCTCGGCGCCGCCATGACCGCGCGCTCGGCGTGCAGCAGCGGCAGCATGGCCGCCCCCACGCCCATCGCCTGGAGCAGTGCTCGTCGTGAGAATCGCGCCTGGTTCATTGCAGCACCTCTCCTTCCATGATCGCCCGGAAGCGGAACGTACGTGAGCTCACCAGCGCCACCATCAGCTCCCGGATGTCCTGATCGGCGCCCTCGAAGGCACCCACCACCGACTCGGACGACGCCTTGTCGTTCCCCGTCTCGCCCCGACCGAGCGCGTAGCGCAGCCATTGCCTGGCGAAGCAGCTGTGGACCGTCTCGCTCGCGGCGAGCACCTGGCTGAGCCCGCGCGCGTCGGCCACGGCGTGGACCTGGCCGTCCAGCTCGACGGTGCTCGTCGCGTCGACCGGCTCTCCGTTGTCCGTGGTCCGGAAGCGTCCGATGCCGTCGTAGTTCTCGAACGGGAATCCCAGCGGATCCAGGTGCGCATGGCAGCCCTTCGCGCACGCCAGCTGGGAGTGCTCCGCGAAGCGCTCTCGCGTGGTGCCTCCCTCATCCGGCTTCTTCGGCGCCGGGATGTCGTTCGGCGGCGGCGGGAGCGTCTGACACAGGAGCTGGTAAAGGATGGTCTTCCCTCGCCTGACCGGGTGCGAGCCGTCGGCCGCGCCGGTCACGGTCAGGAACGCAGGCGAGGTCAAGAGGCCTGACCGCTGGGTCGGGACTGGAGCGTCCGGGATCAATCCACGCATCGATCGAGTTTTTTGTGGAGGGTCGGAACGATCGATCCGGAAGGTAGTATTGTGATGAGGATGAAGCCGTCGGCGCCGCGGGTGGGGATCCGCAGAGATCGCGTACGTTTCCGTATGAAGCGGGAGCCGCAACCGTGCCGTCGATGGCGGCTACCTGCGCGGAACGTCGTCGGGAGGCGGTCGACTTCCTCCTGCGATTCCCGAGCGGGGCGCGCGCGGTCTGCTCCACGAGCTACAGCTGCCACCCGTCGAAGCGCCTCCGCGTCGTGGGGCCCGAGGGCTGGGCGGAGATGGCCTCGGCCGCGCGGCGCTGTCACCAGCGGTAACTCGCACCGTCAAAGTCGAAGAGCGGCGGGCTGGCGCCCGCCGGAGCCCCTGCGGGCGCTGCGGCGCACGATCACGGCTGCGCTGCCTCGACGGACTGCACGTCGAGCTGGGAGTTCATGGCGGTCGACAGCTTCCCGAACGCCACCGCGAGCTGGAGCGTCTCGGCGTGGGTGCGCCTGACGAGCGACGAGCCCGCGCCCGAGGTCCTGGCGACCGTGGTCAGCACGGAGAACACCGGCGGATGGGAGGTCAACATCGACCACGCGCAGTCGCCGCCGGGCATGCACTTCGGGCTCTGGAAAGGGCCGGAGACCTCACGGACCGCCTGGTGGAGCTCCGACTCGCCGGGGTTGCGGCGGGGGCGCGTGTTACCCTCCACCGCGCGACCAGCGCCGGGTCAGTCCCCGGCGCTCGAGGAGGCGAGGCGCGATGACGGCGAAGAGAGTGGCGCTGGTGACGGGCGCGAGCACGGGGATCGGCCGGAGCGTGGCGGAGACGCTGGCGCGGAACGGCTATGCGGCCTTCGCGGGCATGCGCGATCCCGACGGCAAGAACCGGGCGGCGCGCGACGAGGTGGCCGGCCTGGCGGCCGCCGGCGTCCCGATCGAGGCGGTCGCGCTCGACGTGACGGACGACGCCTCCGTGGACGCGGCGGTCGCGACGGTGGTGGAGAGGGCGGGGCAGATCGACGTGCTCCTGAACAACGCGGGCGGCGGCCTGATCGGGTTGACCGAGTGCAGCAGCGTCGATCAGGTGCGGCGGCTCTTCGAGACGCACGTCTTCGGCACTCAGCGCGTCTGTCGCGCCGCGCTGCCGCACATGCGCCGGCGAAAGACGGGGGTGCTCGCCTTCACGTCCAGCATGGGAGGGCGCATCCTCATGCCGATGACGCCGCACTACTCCGCGGCAAAGGCCGCGATGGAGATGATGGCCGAGGGCTACCAGCGAGAGCTCGGGGCGTTCGGGATCGACGTCGTGATCCTGGAGCCGGGGGTGGTCCAGACGAAGCTCTTCGCCAATACCTGGCAGAACGACGACGAGGCGCGCGTCGCCGAGTACGGGGCGCTCGGCGATCAGGTGCGCGCCACGGTCGAGATGGTCAAGACCCTGAAGGGAGCCGAGCCGGCGGAGCTCGCGGACGTGCTGCTGAAGCTCCTCGAGATGCCGCACGGCCAGCGACCGCTGCGCACGACGTTCGGCATGGACGCGGCGCTGGTCGGCCCGGTGAACGTCGCCGCGGACGAGGCCACCCGGGCGCTGCTCGCCAGGTACGGGGGGTGAGCGACCTTCGCGGCGGAATACCTGACAGGAGATGTCAGGATCCCCATGCCACCTCGCGCGCGCACTGGCCGAGGAGGATGGAGCATGAGCGGAGCACTGGATGGCAAGGTGGCCCTGGCTTCAGTATGGATGACCGGGGATACTCATCTCTATCGAATAGAGCGAGTCGCCCGCTGTGATGTAGAGCGTCTTCCGGGGTCGGAACGATCGAACCGGAAGGTGATTTTTGGATGGGGATGGAAGCTGTCGGCTCCACTGCCGCTCCCTTCCTACGAGCGACAGCCGCGCCGTCGCCCTCGGGGATGAGGTGACAGCGCGGGTCATTCACGAGGCGATCGGTCGGCTGCTCAGGCTGAGCTCGCCATGTTCGGTTTCCCTTGACGCCAACGCAGCGGTGCCTTGGCGGCCACATGGCTTGGTGTCGACCCATGGGAAAAAGTTCCTCAGTCGCTGGCCGCGATCAAGGTGAAGTCGTCCACCTTCACGGTCTGTCCGCTGCTCGTCACGCCGAGTTCGGCGCGGCCGTCGCTGACGACGATGTCGCCGATCGTCACTCGGCTCCAGCTCGTGCTCTCGGGAATCGGAGCGATCTTGCCGGGGCCGCCGTAGTTCTGGATGTCGAGCTCCGCTCCGGCACCAGCGCTCTTGGCCCAAACCTCGAGCGTATAGGTGCCGTTCGGCAGGTCCGCGACGCTCTGGCTCAAGCTCGCCGTACCGTTCAGCTGCCAGGACCATCTGCCCGTGTGTCCGTCCTGGGAGTTCGAGCCGTTGCTGGCGGACCAGCCAACGGGCGTCGAGACCGTGATCCGATCCGCCTCGAACGTTGGGTTGAGAACCCAGTTGTTTTCGGGCGCGACGGCCCAGCGTCCCGTCGTCGCATTCAGCGTCCACGCGCTGAGCGAGTGAAAGTACGGCTCTCCTCCCCGGAAGCTGAGCGGCAGCCACTGGTTGAAGCCAATTCCATTGCCAGCAAAATCCGCCCAGCGATCTCCCGCGTAAATGATCGTGGTCTGCTCCGTGCCGTAGACGTGGATGAAGAAGCCGGTTTGCGTCACATGGCTGTAGTCCAGCTCGGTGTTATTCATGACAAACTCTTCACTCCATGGTCCGCGAATGTTCGTGGCAGACACGCAATAAGTTGCCGACGTGTTCCAGCCGTGCAAATCCGAGGAGCAGAAGTAGTAAGTTCCCTCGTGCTTGAACATGCAATTCCCCTCGCGGCCGACGCCCCTATAGACAGGAATGGCTTGCTCCACTTGCAGGAAGTCGGATGCTCGTAGCGGCGAGACGTAGCGATTCGATCGACCTTTTTGGCTCGAGCTGACCATATAGGCCTGGCCGTCGTCGTCCTGAAAAATGGTCTGGTCGCCGGTTCCACCGTTGGCGATCCCAGGCGGGTTCGCCTGGACGTGCTCGTAGACGAAGCCACCCGCCGGGGAGTCGCTGGTCGCGAAATACACCGAACTAGCATCACCACCGACCCATGCTTGGGCGACCAAGACGTACTTGCGCGTGTTCTCGTTGTACGCGACACCCAGCCGCCCGAACCAACCCCCCACTCCGTCGGGTTTATCCGTAGCTTCGTGCTTCCAGTTCACGAGATCCTTCGAGGAGTAGGTGGTGATCCCCTCGAATGTCGTGTCGCCGTTCTTGACCGGATTATCGACGTACGAGCGCGCACCACGGTACTGCACCCCGTACCAGTAATACGTGTCGCCGACCTGAAGCACACCTCCACCCTGCGAGTAGATGGGAGTGCCGGACGTGTCTTTCCAAAAGGTATCGTTGAAGATGGTCACGCCGCCCAGACCGCCGGAACTGCCTCCCGATCCGGAAGCGCCTCCGCTCGCCGAGGTACCGCCGGCTCCTACCGTGCCTCCTCCTCCTCCGGAGCCCGAATCACCGCCGGTGTTCGTCCCGCCGCTCCCGGTCGCGCCCGTGCCACCGGCGGTCGCGCCCATGCCACCGGCGGTCGCGCCCATGCCATCGGCGGTCGCGCCCGTGCCACCAGCGCTCGCGCCCGTGCTCTCCGGTCCGTCGGAGCCACAGGCCAGAGTGGAGCCACAGGCTAGAGCAAGGAGCGCGACCGCGGGCGGTCGCCATCCACAGAGTTTCCTTCGCAGGGCTTGATTGCAATCAGAACAGTCCGGCATCTCGGTAAGTCTCCGATCGGGCTCGACGTGAGAACCCCGTCACGAGTCACTCGTTGCGTCGGGCGTTAGAAACCGGTCACCGGTTTCAAGGGCTGGTCGGGTTCGAGGCGCTGCTCTGGTAAAAATCGGCTGACGCGAGCGTGCCGGCGCCGGTTAGGCGGTTCACGCTGCGGATCGTGTCCCCGCACGGTACGCCGGAGCGGGCGTATCGGCGGCGAGCTCGGGCTTGCGTTGGGGCGCACCGGAGCCACCCTCAGCTGTGAACAGGCGGAAGCCATGAAAACCGCCACTGTTTCCGGTGACCGCTCGTCATCGACCGGTCTTTCTGGCGGGGTGTCTGACCCGCGTACCAGCGAGCAGCTTCAGCAGCGCTTCCGGCGCGCCGGCCGCCGAGTCCGTTCGCCTCGCTCAGCGCGGGGCGCGAGCCGCGAAATCGATGTGCACGTGCTCGTCGTGGCGCCACCAGACCTGGCTCCGGAGGATCGCCCCGGAGAGCGGGCCCAGCGCGCGGCCCGCGGGGCTCGCGAGGAGCAGCGGCACATACTCCGGCGCGAGGATGATCCGCTGGACGCGGAGCCCCCTGGATCTCGCCTTCTCGTCGAGCGCCGACAGGAGCCGCGCGAGGTCGTCGAAATCGATCGCCAGGTCCCCGCGGCGGCCCTGCGCGTCGAACTCGAGGCCATAACCGAGCTTGTTCCAGGGGTACGTGGCGACGTCCGCGGGCCGCCCCGCGCCGTCGCGCAGCGGGACGAAGATGTCCGCGCTCAGCCCGTTCTGGTGCGTGCGATGCGGCCAGAACGGGCCGCCCCGCCGGTGACCCGTCTCCCCCACGACGAAGCGGCGCCCGGGCCTCGCGGCCGCGACCGCGGCGAACGCGTCGAGCAGCGCGTCGCGCACCGCGCCGTGCACGTACTGGCGCCCGAGGCTCGCTCCCAGGTACGAATACGTCACGTGGCCCGGCCCCGTGGGCGGGAGCGGGTGCCCGTGCACGAGGCGCCCCTGCGCCGGGCTGCCGGCGCTCTCCGAAGGCGCCGCGTCGTCGAGCCAGACGCGGCCGTGCGCCACGACGACGGGGCCGACGAAAAGGAGACCGGCGGCGAGCGCGAGGCGCTTCAACGACGGGCGGCGCATCGCAGGAAGGGTCGCACCGGTCCTTGATTCACCGATCCCTCGCGCACCGCGCGCCGATGCCGTAGTAGCGGCCGGCGGGGTCGCCGCCGAGTCGAAAGCTCGTGCGGAGCTGCCCCGCTGGATCTTCGAACGACCCGCCGCGCATGACCCGCTTCCCGGCGTCGGACAGGTTCGCGCAGTCGTCGCATGACGTGCACTCCGCGCACGAGGTCTGAAACCGCGCGCTGAACCCGTCCAGCGTCCATTCGAGGAGGCTCCCCGCCAGGTCCGCTTGCCCCCACCGTCCATCCCCGCGGGTCGACCGCGAACCGACAGGCAAGAAGTCGTCGAGGGCGCAGTGACCTGGGTCTCCATCGCCGACGCAGTTGCTGACCACGCGATTCTGCTCGAACGTGTCGCCCCACGGATAATCTCGCTGCTCCTCGCCGCCCGCCGCCGCGTAGTTCCACTCCGCCTCCGTCGGCAGGCGCCCGCCATCCCAGGCGCAGAAGGCCATGGCCTCGTACCACGTGATGCAGTTCATCGGCAGCGTCTCGTCGTCGGCCGCCTCGTCCTCGTGATTCCACGTCACGCAGCGGTCGCCGAGATCTCCGCAGCTCTCGGGGTGGCAGGCGATCAGCCCGCTCAGCAGCGCGGCGGAGTCCACCGCGAGGCGTTCGTTCCATGCGGAGCGCCACCCGCTCTCGGGCAGCGCCGGGTGGTCTCCTGCGTTGTCCTCCGGCGGGTCCGCCTGCGTCCCTTTCCCCGCCTCGACGAACGCGAGGAACCGACCGACCGTGATCTCGTAGGTATCCAGCCGGAAGCTGCTCACGACCGCCCGGCGCGCATTGGCAGGCTCCGATACGCCCTCATAGCTCCTGTCGTAAGCGCCGCCGTCCACCGGCTTGCTGTCACAGCAGCTCGTCTCGTCCGGCCCGCACCGCACGTCCAGCATGGCGCAGCTCGGGGCGACGGACGTGCCATGGGCTCCCTCTCCGCCCGTCCCGGCGGCGCCGCCCTGGCCGCCATCGCCGCTGCCGCCCGATCCCGTGGCGCCGCCGCCGCCCGATCCGGCGGCGCCGCCGCCCAGGCCCGTATCTCCCCCTCCGCTCGCCCCGCCGCCGAGGCCTCCCGCGCTGTCATCCCCGCCAGCGCCGCCTCCTCCCGCGCCGCGCGTGTACCCTCCCCAATCGACGCCGAGGAGGTCCGCGCACCCGGCGCCGAGGGCGGCCGCTCCCATCGCGCCGATCCACCCGGTCTTCGCCCAGCTCCCGCTCCCCATGGCGGAGCAGGCTCATCCCTCCCCGCCGCCGCTGTCAACCCATTCCGCCGGCGATGCCCCCGCTGCCGCGCCCCGCGGCGAGAGCGCAACGACGCTCCGCCCGGGCTGTGCAAGACTGCGCGCCGATGCCCTACGACGATCTCCTCGGACGCGTGGTGACCTTGCCGATACGGCGGTTCGGCCCGCCAGGCGCCTTCCTGTCGCCCGATCCGGACGACCTCCGCCCGAACGCGCCGGTGCTCCTCCTGCCGGGCGGCGAGGTGCCCGTAGGCGCGACGGAGGGAGACGCGCTCGAGGTGTTCGTGCACCTCGACTCCGAGGATCGCCCCATCGCGACCGCGCGCCGGCCGCGGCTCACGCTCGGCGAGGTCGCCTTTCTCGAGGTGACCGACGTGGCGCCGTTCGGCGCGTTCGTCGACTGGGGATTGCCGAAAGAGCTGCTCGTGCCGCGCGCAGAGCAGACCCGCGACCTGCGGATCGGCCAGCGGCACCCGGTGGGGCTCCTCGTGGACAGGACCGGGCGCCTCGCCGGGACGATGCGCGTGAGCGAGATGCTGCGCGACAGCGGCGATTTCGAGCTCGACGAGTGGGTCGAGGGCGAGGCGTGGCGCAACGAGCCGGATCTCGGCCTCTTCGTCATCATCGAGCGCCGGTTCGTCGGCCTCGTCCCCGCGGACGAGCCGCACCCGCTCTCGCGCGGCGAGGCGGCGCGGTTCCGCGTGACCAGCGTGCTGCCCGACGGGAAGATCGAGCTGTCGCTGCGCGGCCACGCGCACGAAGAGGTCGAGAACGACGCGCAGAAGATCCTGGCGCGGCTCTCGCGCCCGGGCGCGCCGAGGGTCGGCGACCGCTCGAGCCCCGAGGAGATCCGGGCGCTCTTCGGCCTGAGCAAGAAGGCGTTCAAGCGCGCCGTCGGCCGCCTCCTGAAGGAGCGCGCGGTCGCCATGGATCGCGACGGCTTCCTCGTTCACTCCCGGCGGTGATCCGGCGCTCTGCCCTTCGCCTCGCGCGACACTTGCTGTGTCCGTCCGGTCATGAATGCTCCCGCGCCCGCGCCCGCCAAGGGCTCAGCGCCCTGGGCACATTGACGCTGCCCACCTTCACCCACTAGAATTGCGGCCGAATGAGCATCCGTCCCGCGCGACGCCGCGTCTGGGTCGTCGACGACAACCCTCTCGACGCCGAGCGGGCGCGTCGCGTGCTCGCCGGCGAGCACGACGTGGAGGTGCTCCTCGACGGGTCCACGGCGCTCGAGCGGTTCTCCTCCTGCGCGGCGCCGGACGTGATGATCCTCGACTGGATCATGCCCGGCGTGAGCGGCCTCGAGGTCTGTCGATTCTTGCGCTCCGAGCGCGTGGGGGCGCAGAAGCTCGGTATCCTGCTGCTCACCGCGCACCGCCACACCGATCAGATCGTCGAGGGGCTCTCCGCGGGCGCCAACGACTACCTCGCGAAGCCTTACGAGGACGAGGAGCTGCGCGCGCGCGTCGCGTCCCTGCTCCGCGCGCGGGCGCTGCTCGAGCGCGCGGAGCAGGCCGAGGCGGCGAATCGCAGGCTGCTCGAGACGGCCCCCGACCCGCTGCTCGTCATCGACGCGCAGGGGTGCCTGAGCTTCGTGAACGACGAGGCCGTCATCGCGCTCGGCGTCGCGCCTGACGCCGTGATCGGGAGGTCGATCTCGGAGCTGATGCCCGGCCTCCCCGTGAACGAGCCGGAGCTGTTCAGCGGCGAGTCCACGTTTCCCACTCCCGACGTGGAGATCCGCGGCCGGGTCTTCTCACCGACCTTGCGGGTGCTCCCGGGGGGGGCCGCCTCGAGCACGATCGTCTCGCTGCGCGACGTCACCGAGCGGCGCCTGCTCGACGAGCGGCGGCTCGATTTCTACTCGATGATCGCGCACGACCTGCGCACGCCGCTGAACGCGATGACGCTGCGGATCGCCAACATGCTCGACTGCGAGGATCTCGCGAGGACCCCTTCCCTGCTCGAGGACGTCCAGAAGCTCGACGGGCGCCTGCGATCGCTGGTGTTCATGATCAACGATTTCCTGGAGCTCGCGAGCCTCGAGGACGCGAAGCACCGCATGGAACGCAAGGAGGTCGACGTGGTGCGCCTGATCGCGGACACGGTCGAGGACTTCCGCCCGCTGCTCGACAAGAAGGGCCACACCTTCTCCGGGCCGTCCCGCTGCGAGGGCGCCGCGGTGCTCGGCGATCGGCGGCGCATCGCCCAGGTGCTCTCCAACCTGATCGGCAACGCCATCAAGTTCACGCCCCCGGGCGGCGCGATCGCGGCGCGCGTCGAGGTGGCGCCGCGCCACGTGGAGATCTCGCTCGAGGACACGGGCGTCGGCGTCGCGCCGGAGGTGGCGGACACGCTGTTCCAGCGTTACCGGCGCGCCGACCACAGCGTCGGCGGGACGGGGCTGGGGCTGATGATCGTGCGGGAGATCGTCGAGGCCCACGGGGGCGAGGTCGGCGTCGAGAGCCACCCCGGGCGCGGCAGCCGCTTCTGGTTCCGCCTGCCGCGCAGCCGCCGGGCGGCGCCCTCCGCGCCTGGCTGAGCGCGCCGGGCGGTCGCGTCGGCCAGCGAGCGCCGCGAGGTGGGGAGTCACTCGAGCAGGCTGCGCAGCATCCACGCGGTCTTCTCGTGGATCTGGAGCCGCTGGGTGAGGAGATCGCAGGTCGGCTCATCGTTGGCCGCCTCGGCCACGGGGAAGATCTCGCGCGCGGTGCGCGCCACGGTCTCGTGCCCCTCGACGAGGCGCCTGATCATGTCGGTCGCCTTGGGGATGCCGTCCTCTTCCTTGATGGAGGAGAGCGCCACGAACTGCTTGTACGTGCCCGGCGCCGGGAGGCCGAGGGCGCGGATGCGCTCGGCGATGAGGTCCACGGCGAGCGCGAGCTCGTTGTACTGCTGCTCGAACATGAGGTGGAGCGTCTGGAACATGGGCCCTGTGACGTTCCAGTGGAAGTTGTGCGTCTTGAGGTACAGCGTATAGGTGTCGGCGAGCACGCGGCCCAGCCCCGTCCCGATCTGCTCGCGGTTCTTCGCGTCGATGCCGATATTGATCTCCATGATGTTTCCTCTCGGTTCGTGTGCTGGCCAGATGGGCCGGAGGCGGCGAAGCCCCGCGCGGCCCCCTGCGTGTCCTTGACGCGCTCCGCAAGGTTCGTCCTTGCGGTCCCCGCGTCAATCCGCCTCACGCCTCGCCGATAGTACGCATCGTCATGACCTCGATCGGGCTCAGCCCGAGCAGCGCATACGCCTGCTCCCAGCGCCGGTCCGCGTCCACGTCGAACAGGATGCCCTCGTCCAGGGGCACCGGCAGCCACGCGCCGGCGGCGATCTCCCGCTCGAGCTGCCCGGGCCCCCACCCGCTGTAGCCGAGGAGCACCGTCCTGCGCCGCGGGTCCGCGGCGGCCGCGCCGCGCACCGCGTCGGCCGCGAGCGCGTCGAACGCGCTCCGCGACGACGTGACGCGCACCCGGGAGCCCACCGGGATCACGCCCGACTCCTCGGCCCCGATCGCCGGGTCGAGGCACAGGATCCACCCCGAGCTCGGCTGGACCGGCCCGCCGAGGTAAACCGGCGCCGGATCCTTCAGGTCGCTGCCGTAGCCCGCGAACGACAGGAGCTCCCCGAGGGTCATCGGCGCCGGCCGGTTCACCACGAACCCCAGCGCCCCGCCCTCGCTGTGCACCGCCAGCAGCACGACCGTCTTGTCGAAGTTCGGATCGCCCAGGGGCGGCGACGCGATGAGGAACCCTGGGGCCAGCACGCTCGCTTCGCTGTTCATCCGCGATCCTCCCTGCTCAACGGTCAACCGGTCACTGCGTCCCGCACGGACCCGCCCGCTCCCCGGCGTAGGGCTCACGGGGAACCGTCCGCACCTTACTCCCGCGCGCGGCGACAGGCGATTGGGATCTCCCTCGGGCGCCGTGGCGACGGGTATAGTGCGGGCATGTACACGGTCGGCGTCCGCGATCACATCATGGTGGCCCACAGCCTGAAGGGGGAGCAGTTCGGCCCTGCGCAGCGCCTGCACGGCGCGACCTACACTGTCACCGTGGAGGTGGAGCGCGAGGAGCTCTCGCCCCTCGGCCAGGTCATCGAGACGAGCGTGCTGCGAGACAGCCTGCGCGGCGTGCTCGCCGAGATCGATTACCGCAACCTCGACGAGCACCCCGCGTTCGAGGGGAAGCGCTCGACGCCGGAGCTCATCGCGCGCCACATCCACCGCGAGCTCGGCCGCAAGCTCCCTGTGAACGCCGGCACCGCCCTCACGGTCACCCTGCACGAGTCCCCCCTCGTGTGGGTACGTTACCGCGCGCCGATCCGCGGCGCCTCGATCATGCCGGCCGAGCTGGCCTGACCGCCATCCCGGCCTGACCGCCGCTCTCTCCGCTTGGCACGCCGCCCTGCTCGCGGCAAAAGAGCGCGCCGATGACCGAGCCGGTCCGCACAGCGCCGATCGTCCTGACCTTCCAGGGCGGCACCCTCCGCATCGAAGGCATCGCCCCGCGGCCGGCGCTGGAGCCGGCCGCCTCCGAGCTCGACGCGCGCCCCGCGGAGGAACCTGACGGCGACGGCGCGGGCTCGTCCGCCGAGGGCGCGCCGCTCGACCCCGCGTGCTTGCCCGCGTCGTGCCGCTGGGACGCGCGCGAGCGCGTCTACCGCGTGCCCGCGATCGACTACGCCGAGCTCGTCCTGAGGCTCCGCGCGCGCGGCGTCCCGTTCACGGACGCCGCGCGCAGGTACGAGGCGCTGCCGCTCGCGCCGCTCGCCAAGCACGACCCGTTTCCCTACCAGCGCGAGGCGCTCGAGGCGTGGGCCGCCCGCCGCAGCCGCGGGGTCGTCGTGCTCCCCACGGGCGCGGGCAAGACGTTCGTCGCGACGCTCGCGATCGCCGCGCGGCAGCGCAGCACGCTCGTGGTCGTCCCGACGCTCGATCTGCTGAACCAGTGGTACGACGGGCTCTCGGCCGCGTTCGGCGTCCCGATCGGCCTGCTCGGCGGCGGTTACCACGACGTCCTCGACCTGACGGTGACGACCTACGACTCCGCGCACCTGCACATGGATCGGCTCGGCGCGCGCTTCGGCCTCGTGATCTTCGACGAGTGCCACCACCTGCCGAGCCCCTCGTACGCGCTCGCCGCGAAGATGTGCCTCGCGCCCTTCCGCCTCGGCCTCACGGCCACCCCCGAGCGCACCGACGGTCGCGGTTACGACGACCTCATCGGTCCGATCGTCTTCCGGCGGGAGATCACCGAGCTCTCCGGGCAGTACCTGGCGGCCTACGATGTCGTCCGGCTCGAGGTGCCGCTCTCGGACGGCGAGCGCGCCGCGTACGAGGCCGACCGCGCCGTGTACATCGGCTTTCTGCGCGCGAACGGCATCCGCATGCCCGAGGGGTGGGGGCAGTTCATCCTGCTGAGCTCGCAGTCCGACGCGGGGCGCCGCGCCTTCGAGGCGTACCGGCGCCAGCGGAGTCTGGCGCTGTGCGCGCCCGGCAAGATCGACGTCCTCGCCCGGCTGCTCCACGCGCACCGGGCCGACCGCACGCTGGTCTTCACCGAGGACAACGCCACGGTCTACCAGATCTCGCGGCAGTTCCTGCTGCCGGCGATCACGCACCAGACCAAGGTGAAGGAGCGCAGCGCGATCCTCGAGGCGTTCAACCGCGGCGCGCTGTCGGCGGTGGTCACGTCGAAGGTGCTGAACGAGGGGGTGAACGTGCCCGAGGCCAACGTCGCGATCGTCCTGTCGGGCAGCGGCTCGGTGCGCGAGCACGTCCAGCGGCTCGGCCGCATCCTGCGCCGGAGCGAGAACAAGACGGCGATCCTCTACGAGCTCGTGGCGCTGGGCACGGGCGAGCAGCGGGTGAGCGACAAGCGCCGGGAGCACGTTGCTTACCAGTGACCTCGTCCGGGTCCGCCGCCGGGGCGGGCTCGTCGTCCCGCAGTACCTCCGCGGCGCGGCGGCCGAGCGGCTGCTCCCTGTCGCGCGCGCGTACCTCGACATCCTGTCGCAGCGGGTGGGCGAGAGCCGCGACGAGGTGGAGGCCGCGCTCGACGCGGTGGAGGTGCCCGCGCGGGATCGCGTCGCCGCGCTCGGGCTGAGGAAGGTGCTCGAGGACGGCTGCGAGTACGAGGTGCAGGAGGGCGTCGACCCCGAGGCGCTGCGGCGCGAGCTGTTCCACGCGGCGGCGGCGGCGCACCGCGCGCTCGACCTGCGCGCCCGCTTCGATCGGGCGGCGGTGCTCGACGAGGTGGCCGCCCGGCTCGGCACGACGCCGGCGGCGATCGAGGCGGGCCTCTACGCCGACCTGCGCGGCGCCGAGATCCTCCGGCGCGCGGCCGCGGACGCGCCCGAGGTCTTGCTGGACCGGTACAACCTGGCGCTGGCGCAGTCGATCTTGCTGCGGGCGACGCAGGTGACGATCCGCATCGACGGGGAGAGCGCCGCGCGGTACCGGAAGATCTTCCGGGCGGCCCGGTTTCACGGGTTGATCCACGTGGTGCAGGGCGATCCGGGCTCGGGCTATACGATCTCGCTCGACGGCCCGTTCAGCCTGTTCGACGCGGTCCAGCGCTACGGCCTGCGGCTCGCGATGTTCCTGCCGTCGGTGCTCTCGTGCGCCTCGTTCCGGCTGCGCGCCGACCTGCGCTGGGGGCGCGACAAGGAGCCGTTCGCCGTCGAGATCGGCCCGGCGGACGGGCTCGTGTACCACGGGCGCGAGCCCGCGGAGACGACACCCGAGCTGACGGCGTTCTGCGAGGGGTTCAGGAAGCTCGGGTCGCCGTGGAGCGTGGCGCAGAACGAGCGGCTGTTCGCGTTGCCAGGAGAGGTGGTGTGCGTCCCGGACCTCGTGTTCCAGAACGCGGAGACCGGGGAGGAGGTCTATCTGGAGGCGTTCGGCTTCTGGAGCCGAGCCGCGGTGTGGCGGCGCGTCGAGCTGATCCGGAAGGGGTTTCCGGCGAGGATCCTGCTGGCGGTCGGCAAGCAGCTCCGCGTGAGCGAGGAGGTGCTGGGGGAGGACGACGCCGGGGAGATCTACGTGTACCGGGCGACGATGTCGCCGCGGGCGGTGCTGGCGCGACTGGACGGGAAGCGCGGGGGGAGTGAGGGCTGAGGGGGGTTGGGGAGGGAGCCGGGGGAGAGCCGAGGGGGGAGCCGTGGGGTGGGCTCAATCTGCTCCTCGAACGCAGAAGTCGACGGCATCGATCCGGATGACGTCGCCTGACTGCATCTCGATCTCCACGCGCGCGAGCTCGCCCTCTGTGGCGGAAGGTCCCCGGACCTCGTTGATCGAGGCGCTGAATCCCCAGGGCAGCTGCCTCTCGCACTCCACCCGACGCACCGACGATGCCACCACGACGCGCTGAGGCTGCTCTGCGTCACCGGTGCGAACCCGCAGGCGCACTTCGCCAGACTCCCAGCGGAGCTCGATCGTCTCGAGCGTCGCGTCGTGTAGCGATCGCCATGTCTCGTCCGCGGTCATTCGTCACCTCCACGTATCCAGGTTTATCCGCAGCTGGAAGGCGCCTCAATAGCCAAGGGGAAACCAGATCCCCCTGACGACCGGGCTGACCATGCTGGGCCGCACGTGGCCAGGGTCCAACGTTGAGACATCGATGTCAGACACGATCCCCACTCTTCTCGGCTACGCGATCTGCAGAGCACTTGAACATTATGTGGCGCACCACCAACGCCCTTCGATCAGTGTTGGGTGTGGTCGTTCTGCGTTTCATTCCTTGGAGGGGATACGCCCTTTTGGCTCTTCTGTCCGGGAACGGTCTCCGCCCCTCGGGGCAGGTCACCCGTTCGATGTGCGGATCCAAGCCCGAAGGATCTCCAGGATCTCCTGGAGATTACCGGGCCCACCATAGCCATGGAAGCGCCCATCCTTCACATCACATCGTACCCAGTCATCATCACTTCTCTCTTCCGAGACGGGCGCGGGCACCTCAACATGACCCACGTCAGCCACGACGGACCATCCCGGGTTGTCCAACGTCTCAACCCGAATTCCGCTCTGGTGCTCCCACTGTCCATCGCATCGCGAGCGATACCATTGTTGAAGCCAGGTTAACGTGTCCCTCTCCATCGCCGTCTCCTGGCGCAGCAATCCTCCCCGTCGAGCCAGCTCGCGCGCCGTCCTGATGTCGCTCTTGGTGGCCGGTCGAGTGATCTTGGCGCCCAAGCTTGATTGACCGTTCGGGATCGACATGCGCCGTCAAATCGTGCACGTGTGGAGTGTCGCTCTGCTCACCGCTCGCCTTGTCGAAGTGGCTCTTACCTCGGAGACCGATGTCGACACGGCCGAGAGGCTTTGTGCGCCGTATTCCACGCGGGCCCAGCACCGGTACTCAACGTTGGCACAGAAAGGTGATAGCTCACCGCTCCCAGCGGATCACCATTGACTCAAGAAACTCCACCACCTCCGCCTCGCTCTCAACCCAGACGTCGAACGTTCCCGCAGGCTCCCTTGTGACCATGATGAATCCACTTGGAATCCCTCGATCAATGCGCACCATCTCGATCTGATCGGATCCGCGATTATCAATCGACACAACCCCCCACGTGGAAGTTGGAAAAGGGAGGCCACTCACAGCAACCCCAGAAAAAACGCGACTATTATATGACAACATCTCTGCCCCCGACACATCGGATCGATATCACGCTCGTGCATCCTCTTCCAGCACGGCCTGAAGTTCCGGATGGGAGAGGAGCAGGGCCAGCAAGTTGGCTCGTCCCCCGGCAGCAGCGTACAGGAAGTACTCGCATGCGTCCGAGGGTTCCTCATGCCATGTGGTCACGACTTCCAGCGCGCTTCTAGCCTCGATGATGGTGTCGAGCGCATCATGAAGCTGTTCGGCTTCGTGCCCCACGCAGCAGAACTCTACGCACCCGAGATCGATCAGGTCCTCCGTTATCGCCGCCGCTTGCTGCCGCTCCGGTGGGTTAAAGGCGGGCAGGAGCGTCACAAAAGGTCGCAGAATCGAGTAGTCGGCAGATGCTCCCAGCGAGCTGATCACGAGCTTCCGGTTACCTGCGAGCGTGGTGCTGCGCGCTGCCATATCAATTACCCCTTTGAGATTCTCGATGTTCTCCCCGAAAGTCTGAACCCACTTTTCGGGGTACCTGATGCGCGACTGCTGATCAGAATCGGATCTACACCGCATTCCATGGTGGAGACTCGGTGATAGAGAGCGACCTTCACGAAGGTCACAACGTCTCGGGGACGGAGCTCTCAAGCTGGTAGGCCATCCGTTGATCTTCCAAGGGAGGACCGGGCAGAGAACGAACGAGCAGCCGCACTGATCAATGTTGCTCTTCTGGGGATTACGCCAGTTCTCCCGCAACCTGGCGACCTCTGTCGGCAGGCCGGAGAAATACCTTAGGCCCAGTAGGTCGTCTTGCTGCCGTTGAAGCGACCCGGAGCTCGGAGACGAAGCTCCCAAGATGGCATCAACGATTACCCGAACGCCTCTTCGATTGTTCGTCTCGACAAGAGTTGCACTACGGCTGATGCTCCAACTGACTCAAGGGCAACGAGATCCCGGGACTGACGCTCCAGCTCCTGCTGCATGAGAGGGTGGGCAAGGATCTTCGCCTCCAACGTCGGGTCTTGAGGTGCCATCTGCTCAATTTCTTGAACGTACAGATCAACCGAATCCGTGGCGTAGCGGGCCGCGAGAGCCACCTGCTCAGGCTTCCCTTCGGCGCAGTAGTCAAGAAGGCTGCATACCGCAAACACCGCGTCCTGGGCGCTTGAAGTAAACAGAGAGTTGAAGTCCTCCGAATCTGGAGCATGAGATTCACACTCACCAGCAAGCGCTCGACACTCCGCTTCCGCGAGGGAGGTCTGTGCACGGGCTACCCCCCAGACGAGGTCCAGTGCACGAATGATGGGTCTGATATCCCCCCACCCAGTCGCTTCCACGAACCTACGGTAGTTGGGCACCAACCGGCTTGCGCAAGCCGCTCCAAAGGCCAGCGAACAGAACCAGGGGAGAGGTCGCAGCCTCCGGACCAGAGCTTGCTCGTCAAACGTTGGCATCATCAGTCACCTCTTGAGCGGACTGGAAAGCGACCCTCGCGCGATCCTAGAGTCGAGGCACGTTTTGAGCAGATTGGCTGACTCACGGCCGCCTGCGCCTGACGGATCTGGTGCTTCCGCTGCCCGCCCATTCGCCCGAGTTCCGGTGAGCGTGGTCGAAGTGGCGACGCCGAAAGCGCGCCCAGTCTCACGCCTGTGCTACCGGCGCCGCCGCAGCCGACCGCGCGCCCGTGCCCCGGGCTCCATAACGACGGCTGTAGTGCTCGTAAGTCCTTCCGGGATGTCGAGCGCTCCAGCAGGGATTCGAGTCAACGCTTCATTCGCGCGCCCCCTCTGTGCCAACGTCGGATGAGACAAGCTACCCCTGGAAATCTGTGGTGAGAGGACGGAGAATGGACCTGGCCCGTGCCGAAGCCTTCGCATCTCCGATCCGTCGATCCTACCCCCGCCCCAGTGACGCAGGGCGCTGCTCCCCGCCCAAGTGGCTCCTCGTCCGGTCTTTCTCAAACCTGGTGGCATTCTCCGGGGCGAGCTTCAACACGACGAGCTATCCCGATCAAAATACCCACTAACAGCTTGAATTTCATCAGACAGCTGAGGAAATCGCTCCTGACACAATGTTAGGTACTTGCGGACCCTGCAGGCCATCTCGGGCACGTGCTCAGCACAATATGCAAGCATATCAACGCAAAGCTCAGCATCCTCCACAGAGGAGCGCTCCATTACGTCCACCAAGTTCTTGAACACCAGCACCAACTCCTGGACAGACTCGCGAAGCCATACCCTCTGAGCCTCGGAATATTCCGAGGCGCCCCGGCCGCAAGTAAGCTCCTCCAGCAGCAATAAGATCCCTGAGCGTTTTTTTCCATCCACACGAATCATGATAGAAGCCAAAGCACCTACCATCGCGGGAGTAATGGAGCACGGAACCCCCAAGTCAGAGGCACACGATTCCAGATAAGATAGCGCCGAGGACCATTCGCCTTCGTCCTCGGATTGCAGCACCGCCTGCAACATCACTGATACCCGGCTCGTGTCCCGGTAGGCCTCGAACTTGCCCCAATCGTAGCAGTAAAATTCCCACATTTCGACACCTCTCGATTAGAGCACCCGACAACCTTACGGGTGAATGAGATTGCAGTATATCACAACAGATCCCGGCATGAGCAGCGCTTGGCAGGCGTCATCACGACGCTCATAGCGGACCGCCAATTGTCGGCAGTATACCGCCAGGCGAGCGTGCGTTCAACCACCAAGCGGAACCGACCCGATCTCGTCTAGGATTTGTTCCCTCGCCGGACAATAGGCAACTGGCTCCCACGCCGTCGGCACGCTCGACGACACCGCCGGTAGTCATACGCCTTGTCCCAGGGAATACGCGTCGTAAGAACGAACGGGATGCCTGTTAGCGCCTGATGATGTGGATCTGGTCGGCAACCGTAGGAAATACGGTTGCTCGGGTGGTGGGAGCGGTTCGATCTCGTGCCAGAGTTCGACGGGTAGGAGGGGACAGGTCGGAACCAGGCAAGATCATGCACGTTTTGAGGGGCGCGCCTAGATATCAATCGGTATCGAACCGGGTTCCGCTGGGAAACGCGCCTCTGCCATGTTCGGCCTCACAGGGAGGGCAGACATTCTTGTAGGTTCCCTTCTTAACATCGATGGGCTTGGAGAATACTCCGTTCGGCATGGCGTCCTTGGCAACGCCCTCGGCATGCCTTCCCGGTCGACTCGCAAATGCGGCCGCTTCCTGGGTTGCTGGATCGTATCGCCCAACTACGACCGCTGCTCGTTTGCGTCCCCCGCCGGTCTTTGCGGCTTCAGCCGCACGCTTTTCCCAAGCGAGTGCGTCAGCTACTTCCACGCCTTCGCTCACCGTCGGTGGACGCACTTCAACTGTTGGTCCCGCCTCTGCAGCTCGCCTACCGACGTCCGCTGCTTCGTCGCCGTGCTGGGCGACGGCCTTGGCCGCGTCGGTGCCATGGTCAACCGCCTTGCGCACGTCGTTCAGCTTGTCGGCGCCGCGGCCTGCCATGATCGCGGCGCCAACCCCGGCGGGCACCAGGGGCAAGGCTAACGCGAGCCCGTCGAGGACGATGCCGCCGGCGTCAATCGCTGCGCTTCCCCATCTGCGCTCCGCTATGTTGTCGACCAGGGATGCGATGCCCATCCCCAAGCTGATGCCGTCCCATACCGACTCGACGTACTGCCCCTTGCGGTCGACATTGTTCGTGGGGTTGTTGCCCGCGTACGCGTACAAGCTGAGGTTGAACGGCGCATAGACCCCGAGCGCGGGCTGCCCGCTGAAGTACTGCGCGACCATCGGATCCGGGCTCAGCCACTGGCTCTGGCGCCCGTCGTAGTAGCGCGCGCCGAAGTAGTGGAGGCCCGTGCCGATATCGAGCTCCTTGCCGCTGAACGTGTAGCGGCGGGCCAGCTCGTAGCGGGAATCGGTCTCATCCCGCCAGAGCTCGCCGCTCGGGAAGTACTCGTTGTGCTGGATGAGCGTCTGCTCTTCGTTGCTGGAGTACTGCGTGCTCCTGAGATGGTCGGTGTGGAAGTACAGGGTCGGCGGGTAGTTCAGCCAGGCGCTGTCCATCTTGGACGCGAGCTGCGTGTCCCCCGCGTACACGTGCTTGGTGAGATAGCGACCGTCGCGGATCGTGAGGTCCTGGCTGATGTACGCCGTCTCTTCGAGACCTACGACGTCGTGCTTCGAGATCGCGCGCTGCCCCTCACCATCGTAGAGGTTCCTCGAGCGGGTCTGGTTGAAGAGCTTGATCTCGCTCGCGAGGTTCTCTTCGTTCCAGATGATCTCGCGGGTGGCGCCGCGGAAGGTCCATGTCCGCTGATTGCCGCTCGCGTCGTACTGGTACACGCGATCGTCGCGCTGCGTCTCCACATGGAGCTTCTCGGAGGTCTTCGTGACCGCGTGAGGCCGGGGCCCCGCGTACGTGTAGATCGCGTCGTACGTCTGCTCGGGGATGAGGTGATCGTTCGCCCACCCGTCATCCTCGCCGTCCTCTTCGTCACGCGGAGAGGAGTCCGGCACCTGCCGCAAGCTCTTGTTCGTCTTCCTGGTGATGTTGTGGATGTCGCTGTACTCGAACGCCTGCGTGTAGCGATACCTCTCATGGGACCTGGCCTGCACCACGCCGGCCGCCTGCGTCAGGCGGTCCAGAGCGTCGTACTGGTACGTGTGCTTCAGATTGCCCACGAGCACGCTGCCGTTCATCTGGTTGTCGAACGGCGCGTCGTTCCGCAGCTCGGTCACGTTCCCGGCATGGTCGTACGTGAAGTCGAGCCGCTGGAACGGCCTCGCCGGCTTGTTCTGCTGACGCAGGAACGGGTCGCGATGGTCCGCGTTGACGTTGGCGAGCCTGCGCGTGCGCGGCTTGTACTGGTGCGTCGTCTCGATGAAGTTGCCCGCGATGAGCCGGACCTTCTGCCCGAACTCGTCGTAGCCGATGTGCGCGAGGTAGATGGTGTTCGGCGACTCGTCGGGGTGCTGCTCGTTGATCTCCGTGTTCAACCCGAGGATGCTCTTCAGGTTGCCGCCGGCGTCGTAGCTGTAGCTGATCACCTCGCGGCTCGGATCGCCGAGCGGCATCTGGTCGGGGTTGGTCCCGACCCGCAGGTCCGGGAAGAGAATGCGGAGCACCCGGCCGAACGAGTCGAACCGATGCTCGACCTGGTAGCGGTAGGGACCGCGGTGCGGCTCCCGCAGCCGCGGGAACGTCGCCTGGAGCTGGACCCTGTTGCCGTGCCGATCGTAGCGGAAGGTGCGCTCGCCGGCCTCGCTGGTCTCCGTCATGACGCGACCGGCGACGTTTCCGTTGGCGTCCCCCGCGAGCGACGGACCACCGTAGGTGTAGACCCGCGGCGTGCTCGTCGGATAGGTGACCTGCCGCAGGCGATTGTAGTCGTACTGGTAGGTGATGCGCTGCGACGACGCCCGCAGCTTCGCGGTCTGCTTCTCCCGCAGGTTGCCGACCAGATCGTACTCCCACTCGATGAGCCCGGCGTCAGGGCTGCTCAGGCTCACCATGCGCCCGAGCGTGTCGAACGTCGCGGTCGTGACGTTGCCATGAGCGTCCTCGACCTGGACGAGGTCGCTCACGGGGTTGTAGCGGTACTGGGTGACGATCGGCGTGCCATCCGCTGGATTCGCGCGCTCGATCATCTCGACCACGCGATCCATGACGTCACGGTGCTGGATGGTCACCGCGTCGTCGGGCTCCGTGACCGTGGTGCGGAAGCGCAGGACTCCCTCCTGGTCCAGCCCGAAGCCGTAGGTCGTATGGGTCTCGACGAAGTTCTGCCCGATGTCCTCATGATCGGCGGGCGTCGTCAGCTTGGTCACGCGCCCGAGGGCGTCGTACTCCCACGTCGTGAGGACATCGTCCGAGTCCGATACGTCTACCAGGGCAGTGGCGGCCTCCGTGCTGAAGACGGGCTGGCCCTGCGCCTCCCGGCGCCCGCGCTCGTCGAACTGGATATAGCCGCTGACCATCATCCCGACCTCGGTGTGGTCGCCGAAGTCCTTCTCCAGATCTTTCTTCGTCTGAATGACGCGATCGAAGCCGTCGATGAAGGTGACCGTCTCGACGTAGTCATGGAGATGGGGCGGGGTCGTGGGCGCGTTCCGGGAGACGTCCTTGTGGCCCATGATCGCCCAGAACGGCGCGGCAGAAACCCCCGGCTGCAGCCCGTACTCGGCGCGCAGCGTGGGGACCACGCCCTCCTGCGCGACGGCATCCTCCACGAAGTCGTTTGGACCCCACACCGCGATCAGGCGGCCGAAGGCATCGTACTTGTACCTCGTGCCATGGCCGTTCAGATCGGTCGTCGTCTCGACAGCACCGAACAGGTAGTTTGGGCTGCTCTCGGACGTGTAGCCGAAAGAATCCGTGATGCTCGTCCGATAGATCCCCGTGGCGTCATAGAGGTAGGTGAGCTCGTAGGCGTTCGGATCGATCAATTTGTGGATGTTGCCGAACTCATCCCGCTCGATCGTGACCGTGCTCGCGGCGTCGTTGTACGTCGCGTTGGAACCCGGAATGCCGCCCCCCGTGATGTGATGGCTGAACGTCTCGAGCGCGCCGGTCGTGGGATGGTAGGTGGCCCGCCGATCCCGCAGCACGGCGCCTGAGGCGCTTCCGCTGCGCGCCACCACCCGGTCCGGCTGCGCGAGGTACAGCTCGCTCGGGCTCGAGTAGCTGAAGCCGCGCGTTTCGTACTCGACCTTGTAGAACAGGTCGTCCGCGGTGCCCTCGTCGGCGCTCAGGAAGAGCGTATCGAGGCCCCCGTGGTCGAAGCTCCAGGTCCGCTGCTCCGCCGTGGACTTCTGCGCCGTCGCCTCTCCCTCGAACCACTCCGTCGTGCGGTGCGTCTCCGCGGGGAAGAACGAGCCGACGATGGGATCCGGCTTTGCCTGCACGCTCGCACCGCCGGGCGTCGGGTCTTCGTACGTGAACGTCTGGCGCGTGTAGGGGACGAGATCGCCGCTCGGCGTGAAGCCGCGCTCGATCGTCTGCTCGACCAGCCCACGACGGTAGTAGTCCTGATTGAAGTACTGCGTCTCGATCTGCGAGCCGTCGCCCGAGCCGTCCACCCAGGCGCCCTCGCTGTCCTTCACGCCGCGCGTCAGGGTGACGATCGACGAGCCGTAGTCCTCGCGCTCGAGGCGATCGTACTTGCCCGTCTGCGCGCGGGCGGCTCCGCCCGCCGGCGCCGTGTAATCCAGCGTCTGACCGAGGGCCTGGCCACGGCCGTCCATCGAGACGACCGAGACGAGGGCGTAGCTGTTGCCCGGCAGGTCGACGCTCGGCTCCGCCTCGTCGCCTACCTCGTTGCCGTAACGCTCGTACTCGAGCTCGAACCTGCCGTCGAAGGGGCGGTTGACGGCCTTGAGGAGGTTGGCCCTCCCGAGCTGGTTCAGCTTGACGTGGACCTGGGCTTGGCCGTCGACCTTGGCGACGTGATCGACCAGCCCGTCGCCGTTCACGTCACGCCAGGCCACGTCGCTGCCGCCCGCCGTGTCGTTGTAGAAGCCGTAGACGCTGCCGCAGACGAAGAAGTAGCAGATCTCGGCGTCGAAGGTCGCGCTGTAGTCGCGCGAGCTGGAGAAGGTCAGCGCCTCCTGCTTGCGCTTGGTGGTGTCGAACGCCTTCAGGATGTCCGAACCGACGGTGGCGAATGCATCCTCCACGTCGCTCGGCCATGGCGGGAGATCCCACGTCTGCTCCGTGTCGAAGCGATCGCCCAGGTTCAGCTTGACCCGGAGCTGCGGGTCATACGGCAGCCGGCTGACGTGATCGAGCAGGCCATCGCCGTTGACGTCGATGAAGTCCACCGCCTGGCGGTTGATGCTGTAGACGTACCCCGCGCCGACGTGCCCGCCGCCCCCGAACACGCCCACGCTGAACGACGCGCCGACCGAGACGCCTGCGCTGAGCGAGCCGGTGTCCTCGTAGCGCGCGGCGTTTGGACCGGTCTCGACGTCCATCACGTTGATGGCGTTCAGCACGTCCTCTCGGAGGCCGATGCCGCTGGCGCTCCAGTCCGGATTCGGCCACTCGATCGGCGCCGTGAGGCCGTAGCCGGTGTTGAGGCGCACGACGGGGTTTCCGCCTTCGGGGCTGAAGGATACGCGGTCCGGCAGGCCGTCATGGTTGATGTCGAGCAGCTCCGTCTTCCCGGAGCTCACCGCGTAGTCGAGCCCGACGGAGAAGCTCGTGGACATGACCGCGCGCGTCCGGCCGCGCGTGTCCGTGTCCGGGACCGCCTGGTCCTTCTCGTCGCTGCCGCCGAGCGACATGCTCGCCTTGAAGCGCATGCTCTCCTGGTCGACCTCGCGGAACTCGTCGAAGTCGACCGCGCGCTTGGAGGTGAAGCCGCCGCCGGTGTTGAACAGGACGCCGTTGCGCGTCACCAGGTCGGGCAAGTTGTCCCCGTTCATGTCGAGGAAGTCGACCTCACCCGTGGTGTCGGCCGCGCCGATCCCCATGCCGACGTTGAACGCGTTGGCGTCCAGGCCGTAGCTCCACGTGTCGGACAGCCGCAGCGCCTCGATGCCCCCGCTCCCCGAGAAGCCGCGGCCTGCCTTCGTGCGGCCGGGCGAGAACAGACCGCGTCCCACGAAACTGTTCTGACCCCGCGTGCTGTACACGGGACCAGCGCCGCCAGCCATCCCCGCGCGGGAGATGGTCGCGAAGAAGAAGGGCGCCGTGTCGCTGCTCACGTTCGCGTGCTGGATCGCCGCTTCGCTGAAGGTCTGGTCGCCGCGATAGTCGCCGAACGACCACCGGTGATATCCGCCCGCCATCATGTCGTGCGTGGGCGCCGGCGCCTCGGTGTCCCCGAAGTTGGGATCCAGCCAGCGGACGTTGACGGGCGCGAGGTCCCCTCCGGTCGAGGGATCCCAGTACACCTGGCCATCGCTGGGCGTCGCGCCGACGCGCGTGAGGGGCGATCTGGAGATCAGGGTGAAGTAGATGGGCTCACCCGGGGTGATGCCGACCGGCGCGGGGAGCGCGGCGGGGCCCGTCGCCGTGGGGCCGAGGCACGCCTTCGAGAAGAGCTTGTTGACGCCCTGCACGAGGGCGCACACCGGGTGGCTCGTGAAGCCCTTCATGAAGGTGCCCGCGCTGGTCGAGCTCTCCGCCGTCACCGGCGTCGTCGGCGCGCCGGCCTGCCACATGAAGACGGCGATGTTCACCTCCGGCTGGTGCACGATGAAGCTCACGGGCACCGGATCTTCCGGCGTCGGATCGTTCTCGATCTCGCAGACGATGGTCTCCGGATCTTCCTCGGAGGGACCGCACCCGAGCACGGCCCCTTCCACGTAAGCCTCGGCCTCCGGGTCCGGCCGGCTGTAACGCGTGTACTCGACGACGGGCTCCCAACCCACCCGCTCGGGATCCACCGGCGAGTCCGACTTCAGCTCGAAATAGAGCAAGTCGCCCGTATCGACGCGGACGCCGGTCGCGGTGACCTGATACGCCCCTTCGAAGCTGGCGGCCAGAGGGGTGCTCGCCACGAGCTGCGCCGCAGCCCACGTGGTCGCGGTGGACGGTACCTTGTAGACGTTGAGCTGGACGTCATCGGAGGTCGAGAGCTTGGTCCCGCCTCCGAGCACGCTGACCTCGCCCGGCGCGTTCGGGATCCAGGGCCGCTTCGGCATGCCCACGAGGCGGAAGTCGTCGGCCAGCGACGTGCGGTAGACGAACGCGCCGTACACCTCACGGTCGTCGACGCGGCTGGCGGGGATCCCCTGGTACGCGATCTCGGGAGACCACTGCACGAGGTCCTTGCGCGGGTCGTCGACCGCGCTCACGCGGAAGTAGAGGTCGTCCCCGACGCCGAGGGGCTCCTGGAGCGGCGTGGCGCCGTTGCAGGTGTTGCCCGCGGTGGGCACGCACGGCGCCAGATCGCCCCCGGCGAACGTCCGGGTCCAGATCGGCGGGAGCGCGTCGTTCTTGAGGATGGAGACGGTGACCCCGTCGCCGCCCGCCGCGCCCTTCTGGATGGCGCCGCCGATCTGCACCGTGCCGGCGAACGGCGCCTTCCAGCGCGCCAGCGGGTCGACGAGGAAGAAGCTGCTCTTCTGGTTCTCCAGGCGGTCCGCGTTCGCGAACGCGATCATCGACTCGTCGTACGCGCCGAACGTCTCCTCGCCTCCGAAGCGGTCCTTCGCGCCCTTGCGGACCTTGATGGCGCCGTCGCTCACCCACACCTGATCGACGAAGCCGTCGCCGTTGATGTCGGAGAGGATGTGGCGATCCTCGGCTTCCGTGTGGCCAAGGCTACCGCCGAGGCCGAGAGCGCCGCCGAGCACGGAGATCCCCGCTCCGGCAGTCCAGCCGCCGGTGCTGGTGTATCCGAGCGAGTTCTCTCCGACGCCAGGGATGCTCTTGTAGCTCAGGTGATCGAAGGGGGGCAGGAGGCGAGGCCCCGTGTTGACGCTGCTGCTCGGACCGCTGAGGAGGTCGAGCATCCCGTCGCCGCTGACATCCAGGAGCGAGCGGCGCACGCGGCTGTGCCCGCTGGAGCCGCCGAGGCTCGCGCTCGCGGAGATGACCGGGGTCTTCACGCCGATGCCGCCGCCGCCGCCGAAGCTCGATCCCTTCGTCCGGGAGAGCCCGAAGTCCGTGCTCAGGCCCGAGCCCGACTTCAGCGTGCCCCAGACCTCAGGCTCCGCGAAGGGGGCCGGGGGCGGCTCCTCGTACTCGAAATCGTGTTTGTACAGCTCGGTGCCGTCGGTGCCGAGCAAGCCGACCTCCTCGAGCAGCGTCTTCTGGAAGGCGCCAAGCGTGTAGCGGAGGTCGTAGCTGCGGATGATCGTGTCGCCAAAGGCGACCTCGACGCTCTCCAGGCGGCGCGACGTCTTGATCGGGAAGCCGGCCCGCGCGTCGACGGTGCGGTCGGGCCGGGTCTCGGCGGCGTCGAGCACGAAGCTCACGTTGTAGGTCCCGTCGCAGTCGACCTCGTCCTCCGAGGCGATGGCGCCGTAGCAGATCTTCTTCGGATAGACCTGCGGCATCGAGACGCCGGACATCGTCTGCTCGTCGTGGAAGTACTTGAACACGATCCGATTTCCGAACCGGTCCTCGGCGTACTCCAGGTTCCACTTGAAGACGCGGCTGGCGTCGTTGGGGTCGGCGAGGCGCGCGTTCGCGGTCTTGCCGTAGACCGACTTCACCCCGTTCTTGTCGGTCACCTCCCAGTAAACGATTCCCGGTTCGCCGGTCGGCAGCCGCAGGATGCGCTGGAACGCGCCCTCGACGCGGCGCTCATACCGCATGCCGCCGGCGGCGGGGCCGACGGCGGTCAGCTGGGCGCCGTCGAGCGCGTAGCGCACCGAGCCCGCGACGGAGCCCGGGTGATCGTTCTGGATCTTGGTACCATCGTAGTCGGGGACGCCGAAGCGCGTGTCGTGGTGGATGCTCGAGATCTCGAGGTCCCAGCCGATGCCGAGCCAGCCGTTGCCACGGGCGCTCGAGTACGTGAGCGCCAGATCGGGGGCGAGGCCGTTGCGGCCCGGCGGCACGCGCAGCGGGTAGCCCAGGTTCGCCGTGCGCTGCGGGTTTGCGCTCGGCGGCTCGATCATGTCCACGCCGGCCGATGGGCTGCCGAGCTCGATGCCGTTCATCTCATCGGGCAACGTGTTCTTCGGCCCCGGCGCGTCCGGCGCCGGGAGCGTGGCGTTCATGAACTCGGTGAAGTGGTCGGTCTCGCTCACCATCACGCCGCCGCTGGCGTCCGCCACCTTGGGGATCGCGCGCCACAGGCCGAACGGCACGTCGAAGTAGAGGGTAGAGATGCTGCGCATCGTCGCCGCAGGCGGCATGCCCTCTCGGTCGAACGGCAGCGTGAGCCGCACGGGCCGCTTGAAGCGGAGCCCCGCCGGGCCGAAGCGGAAGCTGCCGCTGCCCGGCACCACGTTGACGAGCCCGCGCCCGGCGGGCGAGGCCTGGTCGCGCGTCAGGGGTCGAATCGTGATGCGCACCGGCTCCGAGACCGCCCCCGCCGGGATCTCGAGCGTCGCGCCGGCGTGGTGCAGTGTCTTCGCTTCATCGGGCGTGACCCACTCACCATAGGGCGCCCCCACGTCGGGCGTGAGGCCGTCTGGCGCGGCCGCGAGCGCGCCCTTGTCCAGGCACGGCCCGAGCTCGACCTTGCGATCGACGGTGGAGCCATCGGCCAGGGTAGCGCGCAGCTGAACCGACCACGCGGCCCCTCCCCGCGCCTCGGGGACGCTGAGCTCGAAGGCGCCGTCGCCGCCCAGCTCGGCGGGGGTGAGGGCGCGGCCATCGACGCTGACGCCCGTCACCGCGGCGCCCGCGCCGTGCACGAAGCCCCGGACGTAAGCTCGCCCCTGCTCGCACTCGCCGTGCAGCGGGTAGGCGATGCGGAGCTCCGGACGCGCTTGCGCCGGCAAGGCGCTCGCGGCCACGCGCAGATCGCCGATCGGCGAGGATTTCTCCTTGCCGCCGTGGAACGAGAAGCGAACCGTATCGAGCGTTCCGAACACGCCCGCTGCGTCCCATTGGTGCCAGCCCGACGAGAGGCCTCGAAGCGGGATCTCGAGGCGCTCCTTCCCTCCTCCGGCGATGGCGACCAGCTTGCCGTCCGACGGCTCGATCAGGCGGAAGCCGAGCGTGTGGGGGGCCGAGGGCTCGGCGAACGCGGCCGTCCCGAGCTGGGTCGCCTGCGCCGAGGGCTGGCGACCTGCGATGCTCGACAGCGCGGCGGGGGAGACCGCAGCGTAGCTGCCGCCGTGCGGGATGCCGACCACGCGCACGTGGCTCACGCTGTAGCTCGACACGGAGCCGTGCTCAACGGAGCTCCGCGGCGCCCCGAACGCCACCTGATTCACGCCCTGCTTGAGCCACGCGGGGTTGATCTCCTCGACCTGCAGACCGGACTTGGCGCTGGCCGGCGGGAGCGCCGCCGACGCGCGCTCGGCCGCGCCGTTGATGCTGCGCGGCACGCCGCTCCAGTGCGACACGCCCTCGAGCTCGTAGACAAGGAACGCGCGCGACAGCGAACGCGGCTCGGCGAAGACGTCGACCTCGAATGTCTGCGCGCCTTTGCCGACCTCCCCCGCGCGCGCCGTGGCACGTTCCGAGGAGAAGACGAGCGCTCCCGGGAAGCCGTTGCTCGTCACCCGATCGGCCCACTGCGCTTCCGGCAGCACGCCCACCGGATCGCGAGCGCCCCAGAACGCGAGCTCTGCCAGGCCGGACTCATCCCCGGGGAGCCACTCGACGATCGCCCGCTCGGCCAGGACGGGCAGCGGCATGCGCAGCGGGCCGAGGGAGCCCGAGAGCTCCAGCGGGCGCTTCTCGGCGCCCTCGAGGACGCGCTCGCCCGCGGCGCCGTCGACGGTGATGGTCAATGCGCCGCGGGTCCGCCCGAAGCCGCTGACCTGGTGGATCCAGGTGGGCTCGGCGAAGCGGACCTCCACGCGAATCGGGGCTCCCGAAGGGGAGGACAGCGTCGTCCGCGCGTCGCCGTCGAAGAGCGACCAGGCTGCGCTCGGATCCGCGTTCGCAGGGGCGTTGAGCCACTGCGCCGAGGCCACCGCCGCGACGGTCGTCGCGTCGCCCGAATCCGGGAGCGCGGTCGCCGCATCCCGCGCCACGCTCTCCGGCGCCGCAGCGCCAGATAAGCCAGCCTTCGCGGACTCGATCTCGCGCAGCGCATCGTCGAGCGGGAGGCTGGGCTCCGCCGCGCTCACCTTCGCGCTCGGCGCTCGAGAGGACGTTGCGGCCAGCGCGGCGATCGGCCCCGCGAGCCCCAGCGCCTGGATCAAAACGAAGGACGTGGTCCGAGCCCTCTTGGATCGACCGATGACATTCAGCATGGTGCGCTTCCTCGCAGCTCGCTGGTCAGCTGCTCACTCCCATCACAAACGAATCGAATCTTCCCTGCGCCGCGCTCCCGAAGGCCGTGTAGCCGCCCCTCACGCGCGCTCCAATCGTCGGTCCACGGCCTCACAGCCCGCCGGTCCAGGTGCAGGTCTGGAACTCTTGCCGCGCGGTGGTGATGGCCTGCCGGCACACGTGCGCCAGCGCCTGCTTCTTGAAGGGGCTTTCGGCCAGCGTCTTCCACGCGGTCCGCTGGCGGCGGATGCCCGTCTGCTGCTGGTTGAACTGGTGCGACGGCAACGTCGCCTGCATGCACATCTCGAACTGGTCGAGATAGCTGTCGCACTCCGTGACGCCGGTGCTGCCGTCGTTGGCGGTCAACGAATTCGACGCTCTGCCGGTCCCCGGCGCAGCGCCGTCCTCGCACGCGAGGAGCAACAAACAGAGGGCGCCCAGCCACGAGGCGCCGCGCAGCGGCGCGCTCGGGAGCCAGCTTGAGCCCGCAATCTTCAGCCGAACCGGCGGACGCACGCACGTCGCCGCCGCACCGCGCCCCTGGGCGTTGCTGCCATGTTGCTGCATGTCGCTTCCTTCCCGAATCGTCCCGGTAAGGGACAAATGTCTAGAGCCAAATGGCTCTGACACCCCGCCGCGTCACATCGCGCAGGAGTCTCCGGGCGGCGTTACCCACCGCCCCGGAACCACAGGGCGCATGTAAGCACTACGACAAGCAAACCGTCCAGACTCACTCGTGCTTACAGCAAGAATCTGCCGACCGCTTCAAGCTCCCATCGCATGTGCTTGCGGACGGACCAGCTGGCCAAACTGTCTGCCGGCGCTCCGGTGCTTGCTTCAACCGCAATCCATCTGCGCCGGAGCAGGCGGGCGTTTGCCTGGGGCCGGCGCGCGCAAACGAAGTGGGTTTGCCGGGCGCCGGCGCGCGCAAACGAAATGGATTCGCCGGCGCCGGCGCGCGCAAACGAAATGGATTCGCCGGCGCCGGCGCGCGCAAACGAAATGGATTCGCCGGCGCCAGCGCGCGCGAACGGTGGATAGCGTGGCGACGCGGGCGGCGTCGACCGCCGCGGCGGGAGCGGTGAGCTTCCGTGCGAGATCGACGCTCGACGATCGTGTCAAGGTCGCGGCCCGGCTCACGACGACCCCCGGCGCGCAGCGGGCCAGCGTCGCTACACCAGGACGTGCCTTGTCACCACGTGCCCTGAAGGAAGACCCCCGCCCGCTCTGCCGTCATCACCGGCACGACGCGGACGCCCTGGCGGGCCGGCTCGCTCGCCAGGGACGACCGATCCGTGAGGAACGCGGCCGCCGTCACGGCCGCGAAGACGCCGCCCGCCACCAGCGTCCCCACCCCGAGCTCGCGGAACAGGTCCCGCGCCTCGGCCGTGTCGCGGAGCTCGGCGCAGGCCGTCGGCGCGCCCGCCGCCCCACACGCGGACGGGTCCCACCCTCCGCGGCGGAGCGCGGCCTCCTGCGCGGCGAGGTCGTCGCGGAGGACGCCGGACCGCAGGAGGAAGACCGTGCCGACCGCCACCGTTGCCGTCGTGAGCGCCACCCCACCGATGCGCAGCTCCGCCAGCGGGAAGGTCGACCCCGCCGGAGGCGCAGCCGGAGCCGCCGAGAGCGGCGCAGCGGGGGCCGCCTCCGGCGCGCGCGCGACGCGCTCCGGAAGGCGCCGCAGCTTGAGGACGATCGGGTGCGTCAGGCCAGCCTCGGCGGTGAACGAGCGCTCCGCCTCCTCGTGCCCCTCGAGCCGCGCCCGCGCGGTGTGCTCCCCCGGCTCGACGAACACCTCCTGGACCGGCTCCGGCGGGTAGAGCGCCTGCCCGTCGATCAGGACCTCGGCGCCCGGCGGATTGGTCGTCACGTAGACCGTCGCCACGCGCTTCGCGGCGCGCTGCAGGCCATCATCGACCTGGCCGCGGAGCCATCCGCTGATCACGCCCCGGTGCTCGAGGCACTGCGCCAGGTGGGTCGCCGCGTCCCGATGCCGCCCCAGCGAGAGCTCGACCAGCCCGAGCTCCCCGGCGATCGTCGCCCGCTCCGCGTCGGTCGTCCACGCCCCCTGCGCCGCCTCCAGCGCCCGCTGGTAGGTCGCCGCCGCCGCCACCAGCCGCCCGGCCGCCTGCGCCTGCCTGGCGCGGCGCAACAGCCCCGCCGTCATCGACGCCGCGCGCGCGTCCGGATCGGTGTAGGGCTCGTCCGCGCTCGCCTCATTCCCGACACCGGCGACGGACATCGCGAGAGCGCACGGCAACACCCAGGAGATCAAGCGACGCACGCACTCTGAGATACTTGCTGCGGCGATACCAAGTCAATTGGCAGCTTCGTCGCTCCACGGTCCCGTAGGCCTGCGTCCACGCCCGCTTTCCCTCCGGCTGTGAGCCCTCCTCGTGAGCGACTCGCTGGAGACGTGGGTGGACCACCGCGGCGGTGGAGCGCCTCGCCCCTACTCCACCGCCGCGTACGCCTGCGTCCACGCCCGCTTCCCGTCCGGCCGCGTGATCCGCGCCCGCACGTACCGCTCTCCCCCGCGCAGCCGGTACGTCGCCCGCCCCGCCACCGGCCGCTGCTTCTCCAGCACGCGCCCGCCGGCCCCGATGAACTCGACCGTGGCGTCCGGCGCCTTCGGCCACACCGAGAACGCGTCGTCGGCGATCGCGATCCTCCGCAGCCTCGCGCCCGTCGACGCATAGAGCCGGCCCCAGGCGAGCGCGCTGCAGATCGCGGCGCTCGACACCTCGCGAGAGAACACCTCGATGAAGGCGCGGCCAGGCCCCGACGGCGGGGCGCCCGAGTCGGGCACGAGCTGGTGCATGTCGTCCACCGCGACGCCCGCGATCGCCCCACCGGCGGCCCCCCTCGCCGTCAGCACCGTATCCCACAGCGCCTCGTGCGACGGCCGCGTCGCGTCCCCGTCCGTGTGCACGTACGGGTGCCCGCTCTGGATCTCCAGCAGCTCCGCCCGAGGCGCCGCCAGGAGGTCGGCCGCCGAGAGCGCCCAGTCGAAATTCGGATGGTTGATCAGCGCCACGCCGCCCTCGGCCCGTACGCGCTCGATCGCCCACCGGAGCGCCTCGCCCTTGGTGGGGAAATTCCCGCCGCCGATCGTCCCCTGCGCGCAGAGCGCATTCACGTGCACTTGCCGCCCCTCCGCCGTCATCGTGATCTCCTCGCCCGGGATGACGACGAAATGCGATGTCGCCGGGAAGCCCTGGAACATCGCAGGATCGACCCGCTGGTTGTGGTCCGTCAGGGCCACGAACGCATACCCGTTCTGGCGGTACCAGCGGACGACCTCGCGCGGCTCGCTGTCACCGTCGCTCATCGACGTGTGTGTATGAATGTTCCCGCGCTGGAACACCGACACGTCGAGCGATTTCTCGAAGCGCAGGCGTCCCGGCGGCCCTTCCAGGCCCGCGGCGGCGTCGGAGGCGGCGGAGAGGCTCCCCTTCCAGCAGGCGAAGCCGAGGAGCGCCGCTCCACCGACGAGCAGGCCAGCGATCCAGCGTTCGCGAATCCTCATCTCGATAACCGAGAGAGTATACCGCCGCCAGCGGGCGCGACCAATTCAATGCGACGCATTTCCGCGGGCGCAACGCGCGCGTCCCCTCCGGTGCGCCTTCCGTGGGACCCCTCCCCTTTCCACGCCTGCCCCGCCCCCTGCCGTCGTCCGCCCGTCCACCTGCAAATCACCCCGCCGCCCCGCCGCGCCGCCCCCCGCGGCCGCGACGCAGCGCAGCGCCGGCGCGCCCCCTGCCGCTGCCGCAGATCAGCGGCTGTCGCCGTCCTTCCCGAGCCAGCCCTTGCGGCGGTAGTACGTGAGCAGGCCGATGACGCTCGCCAGCATCAGGCACCAGACGAGCGGATAGCCGTAATACCAGTCGAGCTCCGGCATGTTGTACGGCGAGCTCTCGTGGTGGAAGTTCATCCCGTAGATGCCCGCGATCGCGGTGACCGGAAGGAAGATCGTCGAGATGATCGTCAGCACCTTCATGATCTCGTTCATCCGGTTCGACAT
This sequence comes from Sorangium sp. So ce406, assembly GCF_051474675.1. Taxonomy (NCBI): domain Bacteria; kingdom Pseudomonadati; phylum Myxococcota; order Polyangiales; family Polyangiaceae; genus Sorangium; species Sorangium sp. So ce406. Next base: position 9,545,241 of record NZ_CP150340.1, read on the forward strand.
CCCGGAAAGGTGGAGATCCATGAGCCCCGAGCTCAGCTCGCGGTAGGTCTCGACCATGTCCATGAGCTGCACCGAGTGATCGTACGTGTCGCGCAGGTAAAGCCGCGTGTCCTTGGAGATCATCGGGTTGTCCTCGCGGAGCAGCGCGTTGACCAGGTCGCGCTGCGGCCAGATGGCGCGCCGCAGCGTGAGCAGGTCCCGCTTCAGGTCGTGGATCGGCTTCGACATGGACCGCTTCGGATCGAGGACCTCGATCTCCAGGTCCTCGATGCGCTCGCCGAGCCGCTCGAGCACCGGGAAGAAGCCGTCGACCACCGCGTCGAGGAGCGCGTACGCCAGGTAGTCGGCGCCCCGCTGCCGCACCGCGCTCCGGCCGACGCGGATGCGCTCCCGCACCACCTCGATCACGTCCCAGTCGGCCTCTTCCTGGACGGTCAGGACGAAGCTCTTGCCGACCAGGATCGCGAGCTGCTCGGTGCGCAGCTCGCAGCGCTCATTGACCTGCGCCATGCGCGAGATGATGAGGACGTGCTCGCCCCCGTAGACGTCCGCCTTCGGCCGCTGGGGCACGTTGACCATGTCCTCCAGCGCGAGCGGGTGGACCCGGAAGATCTCGCCCAGCCGCTCGAAGGTCGGCTTGTGTCCGAGCCCTCGGACATCGACCCACGTGATCGAGGGCCGATCGTCCGTGAGGAACGGGATGCACTCGTCCAGGGACTGGATCTCCTTCTCGGACACGACGTCGGCGTCGTAGTCGATGACGAAGATCTTCGGCCGCCGCGTGTCGTCGATGACGAGCGTTCCGGGCGGCGACGCCGGCGGCGGCTCGTGCATGAGCCGGTCGCGCCTGGGTCGCTGCGTCCGGTCGAGGTCGGCCCTCTCCTGCGCCCAGGAGGTGCGCAGCTGCGGCTCGCTGTCGCTGTGTGACTCGGGGGGTAGCGTGGTGCTCGTCACGGGGACGGGATGGTAGACCAAGATCCCGGGGCATCGAGCGCGCTCGCTCCGGAACGCCGCGTGGCGTATGCTGATCCATCTGCCGCGGAGGGGGGCGGGCGCTCGCAAGGCCATCTCTTCCTCCCTGTCCCGCTGGCCGGGGGAGCGCCGCGAGGCGCGCCGGCCTGCGCCGCGCGCCGCCGCGCGCCTTGCCCTGCCGGCTGCCCATGGGAACGACCCTCGACATCGCGATCGGCCTCGTCAGCGTCTTCTTCCTGCTGAGCGTCCTCTGCTCGGCCATCCACGAGGCGCTCGCCGGCGTCTTCCGGCTGCGCGCGCTGAACCTGGCGCAGAGCATCGAGATCCTGCTGGCCGACCGCGCGCTCGACCCGCACGTCCTCCGGTCGCTCGCGGCCCGCGAGGCCGCCGCGCGCGAGGCCGCCGTCCGCGGCGCCGCCCCGAGCGAGCCCGTGATCAAGCGCCTGATCCGCGGCGCCGCCGTTCTCGTGCGCACCCGGCTGATGCCGGGACCGCCCCCGAGCCCGCTCGCGGCGGCGTTCCGGCAACACCCGCTGATCAAGGATCTCAAGTACGGCTGGGTGGGGCCGTCCTACATCCCGTCGCACGCGTTCGTGGCCGCGCTCATGGACACGCTGCGCCACATCGACTGGTCCGGGAGCGGCGCCCCGTCGCTCCCGCGGGTCGGCGCCGCGACGGCGGCCACCCCCCCCACCGCCGCGGGCTCCGCGCCTCTTTCCGCGCTCTCCGCCCCCGCGCCGGACAGCGCCGCGGATCCCTCGCCTCCGCCGGCCAGCGCCGCGCCCGCGCCGGCCGGCTCCGCCGCGCCCGCGCCGGCCGGCTCCGCCGCGCCCGCGCCGGCCGGCTCCGCCGCGCCGCCAGGCTGCGACGAGGCGCCGCTCGGCGAGCTGCGGAGCATCATCGAGCGCCTGCCCGGGGAGAGCGACCTCCGGCGCGCCCTCTCCACGATCGTCGACTACACGGTCAGGGACATGCGCGAGGCCAACATCCGGCTGGAGCGGTGGTTCAACGACGCCATGGACCGCGCGGCCGGGCGCTACAAGCGCCGCGCGCAGCTCATCATCAGCGCGACGGCGCTCGTCCTCTGCATCGGGTTCAACGCCGACAGCATCAAGCTCGCGGGCGCCCTCTCGCGCGACGCCGTGGTGCGCGCCGCCATGATCACCGCGGCGCAGGAGATGGCGAAGACGCCGCCCCGCGCCGCCCCGCTCGACGGCGGCACGGAGGAGGACGTCATGGCCGCGCTCGCCCAGGGCGGGGGCGCGCACAAGCAGCTCACCGGGCTCGACCTCAAGATCACGTGGGGCGTGCAGGCCCCCGAGCAGATGAGCTTCCCGACGCTCTGGAAGGCGCTCGCGGCGATCCTCGGCCAGGGCATCGTCGGCTGGATCCGCGGGGTGCTCGACCGGCTCGTGAGCCCCGGCATCCTCATCACCGCCGCCGCCGCCTCCCTCGGCGCGCCCTTCTGGTTCGACCTGCTCAACAAGCTCGTGAACCTCAGGACCGCCGGCAAGAGCCCCGAGCCCTACGAGCCCCCGAAGGGCGCCGGCCCCGACGCCAGCGTGACCCGCTGACCGGCGCGGGCGCCCCGCCTCACCGCGCGGGCGCCCCGCCTCACCGCGCGGGCGCCCCGCCTCACCGCGCGACCCGCCCGCCGCGCCTCACCGCGCGACCCGCCCGCCGCGCCTCACCGCTCGGCGTGGTCGAGCCACGCGCGCGCGTCCTTCTCCAGCAGCGGATCCCCGAGCCGCACCGACAGCTCGAGCAGGTCCTCGAACTCGCGCCGCGCGAGCGCGTCGTTGCGCGCGTTCTTCAGCAGCATCGCCGCCGCCCAGCGGCCCTGCAGCACGTCGTGCCAGTAGCCCTGCTCCTCCGCCCGCGCGATGAGCTCCTTCAGCCGCTCGCGCGCGTCCCCCGCCCCCTGCACGCCGTCGAGGTACGCGATGTACATCCGGTTCGAGGCCGCCACCCGCTCGTACCCCGCCTCGTCCGCCCGCTCCAGCGACTCCGCGAAGAGCGCCCGCGCCCGCTCGTGGTCGCCCAGCCGGACGCACGCGTACGCGAGGTTGTGCAGGTTCACCACCCCGTCGAAGCGCAGGCCGAGCGCCCGATCCAGCTCGAGCGCGCGCTCGCACGCCAGCACCGCGGCCCCGAAATCTCCGGTGTAGAGCTCGATCATCACGAGCAGCTTCGCCCGCACCGCCTCCGCGGCCCGGTCGCCCGGATCCGACATGAACTCCGAGCGCACCAGCGCCTCCATCGCGCCGCGTCGATCCCCCGAGGTCGCCCGCGCCAGGGCGACCGACAGCAGCGCCCGCGGGTCGTCGATGGGCCCGAGCGCGTCGAGGTCCAGCGCCGCGCGCCGCGCGCGCGCGAACTGCCCCTGCAGGCACGCGACCTCCAGGTCCACCATCAGCGCCTCGCGCAGGAGCTCGCGGTGCCCGAGCGCCATCTCGAACACGCCGTCGAGCAGGTCGTGCGACAGCCGGAACAGGTTGGTCGCGCCGAGCGCGCGGGCGAGCTCGATGCGCGACTTCACCCGCAGCTCCAGCGGCGACACCGCGTCGACGCGCGACAGGATCCGGTCCGAGGCCGCCGCCAGCGACGGCGCGCGCCGGGCGTGGCTCACCGCCTTCGAGAGGGTCTCCACCCACCGGCCGAGCTCCTCCGGATCGCGCCGCGACACGTCCGCCAGCTCGAACGCCCGCGTCATCGCCCCGATCGCCCCGTCGAACTGGCCGGCCCGCGCGCGGATCGCCGCCGCGCGCGCGAGGTGCCCCGCCGCGCCGTCGGTGTTCCCGAGCGCGAGCGCCTCGTCCGCCGCGCGGCCGAGGTGCTGGTCCACGAGCGCGAGCGCCGCCGGCTCGTCCCCGCCCACGCGCTCCAGCCAGTCGGCCGCGAGCCAGTGCCCGAGCGCGCGATCCGCGTCGGTCAGCATCTCGTAGGCCGCGTCGCGCACGAGCCCGTGGCGGAACGCGTACTCCGCCTCCCCGCGCAGCGTCGCCTCGGGCCGCGGCACGATGAGCTCGCGCTTCTCCAGCGTGAGCAGCCACGACTCGAGCTGCGGCACCTGCCCGCCCCCGCCGAGCAGCGCCTCCACCCCCCCTCGCCAGAACACCTCGCCGAGCACCGCGGCCGCGCGGAGCACCCGCCGCGCCTCGGGCTCGAGCGCCGCGAGCCGCGACTGCATCATCGCGAGCACCGTCTCCGGCACCCCCCGCGGCCGCTTCTCCACCGTCGCGCGCACGAGCTCCTCGAGGAAGAACGCGTTGCCCGCCGATCGGTCCACGATCGCCGCGAGCTCGGCCGCCGGCACCGCCTCGCCGAGCACCTCGCGCGCGATCCGCTCGCACGCCCGGCGCGACAGCTCGCCGAGGCGCATCTCCGTCGCCTCGCGCTCCTCCCAGAGGTCCGGGAACGCCTCGCGCACCCCGGGGCGCGCCAGCGCCAGCACCAGCAGCGGCTTCTGGCGCAGCATCCGGAGCGCCGCGTCGATGTACTCCACCGTGCTCCGGTCGCCGAAGTGCAGGTCCTCCAGCACGATCAGCACCGGGTGCGCGTCGCACTCGGCCCGGAGGAAATCGAGCCACGCCCGCCGCGTCTGCTCGTCCATCGCCGCGCGGTCCTGCCGGGCCGCGCGCAGGGCCGGGCTCTCCGGGAACGGCGCCCCGACCACCTCGCCGAGGAGCTCCGCGACCCGCTCCCGCGCGGCCTCGCCGACGTGCCGCGCGACCCGCGCCGCCAGCTTCTCCTGCCGCGCCTCGAGCGGCTCGCCGTCCGCGATCCCCGCCGCGCGCCGCACGATCTGCGCGAGCAGCCCGAGCGGCGCCCCGGCGCGCATCGGATCGCCGTGCGCGCGCCACACCTCGACCGGCTCGCTCCGCGCCTCGACCCGCCGGACGAGCTCGTGGCCGAGGCGCGACTTGCCGACGCCGGCCCCCGCCGTGACCAGCACCACGCGCGCGACCCCCTCGGTGGCGCACTCGTCGAGCAGGTCCTCGAGCGCCCGGAGCTCGCGCTCGCGGCCCACGAAGGTCGTCGGCCTGCCGAGCACCTTGCGCCCGCCCTCCTGCGGCTCGCGCGCGCCGAGCAGCGTGGGCCCCTGGCTGCCCGCGGCGGTCTCGAACCGATCGCCGAGGAGCGCGGCCGTCATCTGGTCGATGAGCACCGGCCGGCCCGAGGACGGATCCTCCGAGGCGTGGCGGACGCGCGCGTCGAGCAGCGCCCCGGCGCGGTCGATGACCTGCCCGACCGCCTGCGTCCCGGCGATGACGTCCCAGCCCGTGGCCAGCGCCACCCACGCGCCCGGCAGGAGCGCGTGGATCGAGAGCGCGCAGCGGGCGGCGTTCCCGGCGAGGTCGGTCGGCGAGCCCGCGCCGGCGACGACCGCGGCGACCGAGCCGTCGGCGAGCACCTCGAGCACGGCGCCGTGCGACTGCGCGGCCTGCCGGACCTCGTGGAACGGCGTGGTCGGCGGCGGGGCGGGCCGCGCCCGCACCGACGGCGCGGGCGCGAGGAGGCCTTCGGGCAGGGCGTCCTTGCTGCCGGACACGACGGTGGGGTCGTGGCCGGACAGCATCGTATCGTTCGCCCGCGCCGGGGTCGCCATCGCCTGCGGCCGGGCCGACGGCGGGCCGCGCTTGCCCGCGCTCATCTCGGCCGCGAGCACGACGCTGACGAGCCGCCGCTCGCTCTTCGTCAGCGCGGGCGTCGGCAGGCCGTTGCCGCTCGACATGTTGCCCTCGACGACGCTCAGCATCCGGAGCTCGGCGGCGATCTCGCCCGCGTCCGCCGGGCGCTCCGCGGGGTTCTTCGCGAGCAGCCGGGTCACGAGCAGGTCGAGCGACGGCGGGATGTTGGGGCAGAAGGTGCTCGGGCGCGGCGCGGCCTCGAAGAGCACCTTGGCGAGCACCGACAGCGGGTGCTGGGCGACGAACGGCGAGCGCCCGGTGATGCACTCGAACAGGAGGCACCCGATCGAGTAGAGGTCCGCGCGCGCGTCGACGTCGAGGTCGCCGCGGACGCGCTCCGGCGCCATGTAGGCGGGCGTGCCGATGGCCGAGCCCGTCAGGGTGAGCTCGTACGTCGCGTCGGCCTGGCGCGCGATGCCGAAATCGATGAGCTTGGCGCTGCCGATGTCGCCGCCCGGCAGGAACACGTTGGTCGGCTTCAGATCGCGGTGGACGATGCCGCGCGCGTGCACGGCGGCGAGCGCCTCGGCGACGCGGCCGACGAGCATCAGGCTGTGCTCGATCCCGAGCGGCCCGCGCGACAGCCTGGCGCCGAGGTCCTCGCCCTCGAGCCACTCCATGGCGAGGTAGTAGAGCCCGTCGGCCGTGACGCCGTGGTCGATGTAGCGGGCGACCACGGGGTGCTCGAGCTCCGCGAGCAGGCGCGCCTCCCGCTGGAAGCGCACGACGTGCTCCCGGCCCTGGTTGAAGATCACCTTGAGCGCGACCGCCTGGCCGCTCTGCCGGTCGAGCGCCCGCCACACCGCGCCCATCCCGCCGGAGCCCGCGAGGCGCTCCAGCAGGAAGCGGTTGGCGATGACGTGGCCTGAATGCATGGAGAGCTTCCGGGTACGGACCTTCGCGGGCCAGGCGACGCGCGGCGACGACGACGACGAGCCGTGGGCTCATCGCCCACGTCCCACCGCGAGGATACCCATCCCGCGGCGCGGCTACGAGCCTCGAAGACGCCCGGCGGCGCGCTCGGGCCGCGGGGCGAGGCGGCCGGGCGTCTTCGGGGCTCGCCGCGCGGGAGCGGCTCGTCGTGTGGGAATCGTGGGCAGATGCAGGGGCTGGGCGGCGTCGCGGGGCCCTCCCCTTCCTTCCGCGGACACCTTTGACACCTTCGCTGGATCTCGCGCCAGCGCCGCCGCGGGAGCCTCAGCTCGCGAGGCGCTCGAGCCGCGCGTCGACCTCGCGCTCGGCGTTCAGCCAGTCGTCAACGGGGTTGTTCCGGAAGCCGGCCCTCTCGGCATATCCATAGGCCACCTTGGCGATGAGGCGGTGCCGCTCCTCGCGCGAGGGCCGCGGCGCGGCCTTCGGCGCCTCGACGCGCGCGCGCTCGGCCGCGAGCTCCGCGGACGCAGACGGCATCTCGACAGCGGCGGGGGCAGAGGGCGCGCCCTTCGGCTGCACGGCGCTCGGCTTCTCCGAGGCGACCGGGGTCGGGACCTTCGTGGTCTTCGTGCGGGCCGGGGTCTTGCGCTTCGAGCTCATCTCGTCGTGTCTCCTTTCGGGTGCACGGGTCGACTAACCCAGGTCCGCGCTCACGCACAAATTTTGAGCACGTAGTTCCTCGCCCCCCGGCCCCGTCCCGTGGGGATCTCCCTTCCACGAGAGCGCCGTTCGCGGTAGAGTGGATGTGGCTGGCCGGAGGACAACTTCCGGCATCTGTCCACCGTCATCGTCGTTGGTCATTCCGCCGGTCGCGGGCCGTCCGCCGCCGTCGCTCGTCGGGGTCCATCCCTGGTGACGGCCTGCGCCGGGTGCAGCACGGGTTGTAGAAAATGGCAGACGCGGCGCTCGCCTTCTGCCCACGAATGAAAATGGCAGACGCGGCGCTCGCCTTCTGCCCACGAATGAAAATGGCAGACGCGGCGCTCGTCTTCTGCCCACGAATGAAAATGGCAGACGCGGCGCTCGCCGTCTGCCCACGAATCAGGAGATGCGATGTGGAAGACAGCGCAGCCCCTTCCTGGCGCACGGAACACCTCCGCTCCCCTGGCGGCGGGATGATGACGCGCGTCCTCTGGGTCGAGGATGACAGCGAGGTGCGCCTCGTCGGCGCCTCCGAGCGCTGGACGCGCGCGGTGGACGAGCTGCGGCGGCTCGCCGCGCACGAGCGCGCGCCCCTGCTCATCACGGGCGAGCCTGGCACGGGCAAGGAGCTCTGCGCGCGGTACCTGCACGTATCCAACCCGCGCAGCCCGCGCGCGGGCGGCCCGTTCGTGGCCGTGAGCGCGGCGCGCCTCCCGGCCGAGCGCCTCGGGGACGAGCTGTTCGGCGTGGAGACGCGGGCAGACGGCCGCCCCGCGGCGCGCCCCGGGCTCATCGAGCTCGCCCAGGGCGGCACGCTGTTCCTCGACGAGATCGACGCGCTCCCGCTCGATCTCCAGCAGCGGCTCGTGGGCGTGCTCGACGGCGAGCCGCTCTGCCGGTTCGGCGGCGAGGGCTCGCAGGTCCCGGACGTGCGCGTCATCGCCGCGACGAGCCGCGACCTCCGCGCGCTGGTCATCGAGCGGTCGTTCCATCCCGATCTTCACCAGCGCGTGGGCGCGCTCGGGCTCTCGCTCCCGCCGCTGCGCGAGCGCGACGGCGACGTCCGCCGGCTGGTCGAGCACTTCCTCGAGCGCCAGCGCGGCGCGACGGGGCTCGCGGGCGGCGGCGTCTCGCCGAACGCGCTCGCGCAGCTCGAGGCGTATCCCTGGCCGGGGAACGTCCGCGAGCTCCGGAGCGTCGTCGAGCGCGCGTTCCTCCTCGCGCACGGCGCGCCGCTCGACCTGGAGCACCTGCCGCCCGAGATCGGCGCGCTCTCGCGGGCGAGCGCGAGCGCGCCGCCGCGGCCGGGCTCGGTGCGGCCGTCCCCTCCGGCGCGCGGCAGCGCCTCGCTCGGGGAGGCCGTGCGCCGGCATATCCTCGCGGTCTACGCCGCCCAGGGCGGCAACGTGACCCGCACCGCGAGCGCGCTCGGGATCACGCGCGTCTCGCTCCGCCGTCACCTGCGCCAGTACCTCGCCGCCGACGCGCGCGGGAAGGAGCCGCTCAGCAGCGGTTAGAAGAGCAGATTGCAGGAGGTGGCTTGTCGGCTCGGGCTGCCTTGACCCGCGGTATCCGACGCCGGGCTCCCGGCCTGAGACGGCTCATCCGTGCATCGGCAGGGTCATCTCGGTCAGCGCCGCGCGCTGACCGCCGAAATAGGCCTGGGGCGCGCAGCCGAGGGCGCGCGTGAAGACGCGGTGGCATTGCGCATAACTCCCGAACCCGACGGCATACGCCGCCCGCGCGAAGCTCGCGCCGCGATCCACCTCGGCGACGAACTGCATCAGCTTGAGCCGCGCGCGGTACTCGACGACGTTCACGCCCACGTCCTTGCGAAAACGCCGGCTGATCCCGCTCTCGCCGGTGTGCAGGCGCGCCGCGAGGGCCGCCCCGGGGAGGCTCGGATCGCGCCGCAAGAGCTCGAAGATGCGGCGGCTTACCACGTGGGGGAGCGGCACGTTCGACAGCGACCGCTCGAAGAGCTCCGCGAGGCGGTGCTCCACCACCGAGGTGTCGCGCGCTCGATCGAGCGCGCCGAGCAGCGCGAGCTCCTCGGCGCGCGCGGCCGGCGTGAGCTGCACGGCGCCGAGCGCGACCTTCGACGCGGCCCCCCCGATGCGAGCCGCCAGCTCGGGGCGGAGCGCCGCGACATACAGGACGAAATCCATGCTCTCCTCGAGGAGCGCGTGGTCTTGCCCCGGCGCGAAATAGAGTAGCGTGCCCGCCACGAGCGGCACCACGCGCTCCCCCACACCCATGATGCCCTCGCCGCGAGCGACGAGGTTGATCTCCGGCTCCTCGTGGAAGTGCCGGGGCCGACGGTACTGCGGCTGGTGACGGAATACCTGGGCGCGCCGGCCGGCGAGCATCGGAAAGGGCTGGAACAACGCGGGCCGAGCGCTCAAGGCCAGGTCAGTGTGCGGCAGCGGGGACGCGGACCGAAAGCAAAAAATGCGAAGCGCTCTCGCCCCCGGTGCGCCAGGTGGGGCCCATGATGTCTTCGACGCGCTACACGCTCGCTTCGCTTCTGTTCACCGCGCTCACCGCGCTGGCCTGTGACGACGCCAGCCTGCCCCCGGGCTCGGCGCCGGGCGCTGGCGGGGACGGCATCGGCGCGGGGGCTGGTGGCAGTTCCAGCGCCGGAATGGACGGCTCCGAGGCGGGGGCCGGGGCTGCGGCTGGCGCCTCCAGCGTCGGAGCCGGCGCGGGCGGCGCGGGCGGCGGCGCGGGCGGCGCGGGCGGCGCCCCGAGCGACGCAACGGCGGCAACCACCGGGAACGGCGGCTCGGCGGGCGGCCCTCCCGCGCCCGAAGAGGCCTTCACCCTGCTCTTCCGCGACGATTTCGATCGACTGGACGCGGCTCGCTGGCAGCTGATGACACATTCCTGGACCGAGAATCTGGCGCTGTTCTCGCAATCCGCCGCCACCATCGAACGTGGCCAGCTGGTGATTCGGCTCACGCCGGCCCCGGCGGGCACCGTCGACAGCTCCGGAGCGGCCAAGTCCTTCCTGGGTGCCGAGGTTCGCTCCGTCGACACACTCACGTACGGGCGCGTGCGCGCTCGCGTCAAGCTGGCCCGCGGCTCGGCGGTCGTCTCGTCCCTTGTCACGATCTACACCCCCTGGCCAGCGGACAACTGGAACGAGCTCGACATCGAGTGCCTCGGAGCCAAGCCGAACGACGTGCAGTTCAACGCCATGGTGTACACCGGCGCTCCGGTACGGCCCCCGGTGACGCAATCCGTCACCCCGACGCAGCATCCGCAGAAGGTGGACCTCGGCTTCGACCCGAGCGAGGACTTCCACACGTACCAGATCGAATGGACGCCGTCCGGCGCCCGCTTTTCCGTCGACGACGCGCTCCGACACGAGTGGACGGAGCGCATCGACCTCATGGTGCTGCCGCAGAACGTGCTCATGACGATCTGGGCGTCGTCGAGCGCGGCGTGGGCCGGGGCCGTGACGGGCGAGACGAGCACGGCGAGCGCGACCTACGATTGGATCGAGCTCTATCGTTACACGCCTTGATGTCGAGCTCGCCGGCGGAGCCCCGACGGAACCACGGCCACCCTTGTTGGCGGCGCAACAGCGTGGGCGGAGCATCGCCTTTCTCCGCGCTGCAGGAGCCGATTCTCCGCGACGCCTGCGCTGACATGTCCCTCGCGATCGGATACTCATCGAGGCCATGTCGCGCCGCCGATCTGCATTCCTGATGACATTCGTCTCCACCGCCGTGGTCCTCGCGGTGCCGCTCGCGTGTGGCAACGATCACGAGCTCGACGGGGGTCACGGAAAGGGCACCGGCGGCGCCGGGGCGGCCGGCGGCGGTGGCGGCGGACAGGCCGCCGTGCTTTGCCCGGCGTCGTTCACGTTCGTCCCGCCCCCCGGGGCGACGGATGTCCGTGTCCCTGGCGAGTGGAACGGCTTCGATCTCGACTCTGCCCCTTCGATGATCGAGGGCGACGCGCCGGGCGAGCTCGTGGCCACGGTCGACCTGCCGCCGGGCCTCCACGGCTACAAGATCGCGTATCGGTCGGGCAGCGAGGTCGCGTGGGTGTTCGACCCCGCGGAGGGGCGCCGCAAGTATGTCGGCGGCGTCGAGAACTCGGCCGTCAAGGTCCCTGACTGCCGCCTTCCGGCGTTCTCGGTCGCCTCGAGCGAGGTGACCCGGGCCGCGGCCGGCGAGGGCGCCTACGAGGCGCGGCTCGTGTATCGAGACGGCATCGAGGGCGCGGGGCCCGAGGCAGAGGCGTTCGAGGCGACGCTGCTCGACCAGGACGGCGAGGCGCGCCCGCTCGCGGAGGAGGAGATCTCGGTCGACGCCCGCGGCGACGTGCAGATCGCCCTGGGGGGCCTCGCGGACGGCAAGTACCGGGTGACCGTGCGCGGGGTGACCCGGAGCGGCCGCGTCGGCGAGCCGCTCCGGCTTGTCTTCTGGGTCGAGGAGGAGCCGTTTTCCTGGGAGGACGCGCTCATTTACATGGTCGTCACCGACCGTTACCGGGACGGCGATCCCGACCTGAACGCGCCGCCCACGCCGGGCGCCGATCCGCGGGGCGACTGGCTCGGCGGCGATCTCGAGGGGCTGAGGCAATCGATCGAGGACGGCACGCTCGACGCGCTGGGCGTGCGGGCCATCTGGCTCACGCCGTTCCAGGAGAACCCTGCCGGCGCGTACCTCGCGAGCGATGGAGTCCACCAGGTGACCGGCTATCACGGTTACTGGCCGATCAAGGCGCGCGATGTGGATCCGCGGCTCGGCGGTGCCGACGCGCTCCGCGCGGTGGTGGCCGAGGCGCACCGCCACGGGATCCGCGTGCTCCAGGACTTCGTGGTGAACCACGTCCACGAAGATCACGAGTACGTCGCGTCGCACCCGGGCTGGTTCAGGACGGGGTGTGTCTGCGGCACGGACGGGTGCGACTGGACGTCGCACGCGCTCGACTGCATGTTTGCGGGGTATCTCCCGGACGTCGACCACACGGTGCCCGAGGCCAACGCCGCGTTCGTGGACGACGCGATCTTCTGGCTCGACGAGTTCGATCTCGACGGGCTCCGTGTGGACGCCGTGAAGCATGTCGAGGAGATCGCGACGCGCAACCTCGCCGCGGAGGTCCGGGCGGCGTTCGAGCCGGCGGGCACCCGTTACTTCCTGATGGGCGAGACGGCGATGGGCTGGAGCGACTGCGGGCAGGGCGCGTCGTGCAACGACGAGAACTACGGGACGATCGCGAAGTACATCGGCCCGCACGGGCTGGACGGCCAGTTCGATTTCGTCCTTTATCATGGCGTCTCGTACCGCACGTTCGCCTGGGGCGAGGAGAGCCGGGGCATGCTGCATGCCGCCTATTGGGTCGAGGACGGGCAGCGGCGGTGGCCCGAGGGCGCGATCATGACGCCGTACCTCGGCAGCCACGACACGGCCCGGTTCGCGACGCTCGCGGACTACCGCGACGCGGAGGGGCCCCGCAACCGCGATGTCCCGAACCACCAGTGGACGGACACCGCGTCGGAGCCGGCGTCTGCCGACGTCTATGCGCGGGTGCGCCTCGGGATGGCGTGGTTGCTCGGGCTGCCCGGGGCGCCGTTGCTCTATTACGGGGACGAGTACGGCGAGTGGGGCGGCGTCGACCCGAACAACCGCAGCCTGTGGCGGCCGGAGGCGGAGCTCACGCCGCCCGAGCGCGAGACCCTCGATTTCGTGCGCGCGCTCGGCGCCGCGCGCCGGGACGTCCCTGCGCTCCGCCGCGGCGCCTATGTGAACCTGACGGCCACGGAGGACACGCTGGTCTTCGGCCGCCGCCTCGCCGGGGGGAGATCGGCCGTCGTGGCGCTGACGCGGGCGGGCGCGGCGCAGCGCATCTCCGTCGAGGTCGCGCAGGCGCTCGGCCTGCCGGCCGGCGCGGAGCTCACCGACGCGCTCAGCGGCGAGGCTGCGACGGTCTCCTCGGCCGGCATCCTCTCGATGACGATCCCGCCGGGCGGCGCGGTGGTCCTCGCGCCGTGACGCCTCGTGGCGGCGCCTCGTCGCTCGAGCCACCCTGGTTCCTGAGGATGGAGAGATTGAACCACAGAGGCACAGAGGGCACAGAGGAAGAGACAAAGAAAAGAGAATAGAATGCAGAGCGCACAGTCCCTCTTCTTCTCTCTTCTTCTCTCTTCTTCTCCCCTCTGTGCCCTCTGTGCCTCTGTGGTTCAATTTCTTCTCATGAAACCTCCTGGAATGACGCTCCGTGGTTCAATCTCTTCTCACAAAACCTCCTGGAATGACGCTCAGGACGCGACGCGCACCACCAGCTTGCCGAAGTTCTCGCCCTTGAGCAGCCCGATGAACGCCTCGGGCGCCTTCTCCAGCCCCTCGACGACGTCCTCGCGGTACCTGACGCGCCCCTCGCGGATCCAGCGGCTCGTCTCCTCCAGGAACTCGCCGCGTTGCTCGGCGAAATCGCCGACGATGAAGCCGCGCAGCATCAGCCGCTTCGAGAGCACCTGCCTCATCAGGTCCGGCAGCCGGTCCGGCCCGGGGGGCGGCGCGACGTCGTTGTAGTGGGCGATCAGGCCGCAGACAGGCACGCGGGCAAAGGGGTTCAGCAGCGGCAGCACCGCCTCGAACACGGCGCCGCCGACGTTCTCGAAATACACGTCGATGCCGTCCGGGCAGGCCGCCCTCAGGCGGCCGGCCAGGTCGGGGCCGCGGTGGTCGACGCAGGCGTCGAAGCCGAGCTCGTTCACCACGTGGTCGCACTTGCGCGGCCCGCCCGCGACGCCGACCGCCCGGCAGCCCTTGATCCTGGCGATCTGCCCCACGAGCGAGCCCACCGCCCCGGAGGCCGCCGCGACCACCACGGTCTCGCCCGGCTTCGGCTGGCCGAGGTTGAGCAGCCCGGTGTAGGCCGTCATCCCCGGCATGCCCAGCACGCCGAGCGCCGTCGAGACCGGGCCGAGCGCGGGATCCACCTTGCGCAGGCCGCTCCCGTCGGTGATCGCGTACGCCTGCCAGCCCGTCCGCCCCTCGACGATGTCGCCCGGCGACAGGCCGGCGACGCCCGACCGGATCACCTCGCTCACCGCGCCGCCGACCATCACGTCGCCGATCTCGACCGGCGGCGCGTACGACTTGCCGGCGTTCATGCGCCCTCGCATGTAGGGGTCGAGCGACAGGTACAGCGTGCGCAGCAGCGCGCGCCCTTCGCCGGGCTCGGGCATCTCCTCCTCGATCAGCTTGAAATCGGACGCCTTGGGCTCGCCGGCCGGCCGCGCGGCGAGGACGAACTTGCGGTTGCGCAGGGCGTTCATGGTCCGGCGATCCTGCTCGACCCGGGCGAGATTTCCAGCGGATAAGCGCCGCGCGCAGCGGCCCAGGCGAGCGGGGCCAGCGCGCGCGTCCACGGGACCAGGCCGCGAAAGGCGGTTGAGCCCGCGCTGCGCGATTGAGCTCCGCGGCCGTCGAGGTTATGCCGGGACGGCACGATGGCGTCCCACAGCGCGATCCAGTTGCCCGAAGAGCTCCGCGAGCCGCCCCCGCGCCCCTGGGCGGCCCTGCGGCACGCCCGGCACCAGCTCGCGGGCGTGGGGTACGCGCTGCTCGTCTGGGCGGGGATCCTCGCCGTCGGCTGGTATTACCGGGACAGCGATGTCGCGTCGATGGTGGTCGGCTTCTCGTATGTCGTCATGCCGATCGTGCTCCTGTATCAGGCGCTGGGCAGCTACACGGCCTGCCGCCTGGCGCTGCGCGGCGCACCGTCGCCCGCGCAGATCTACGAGGGTGTCGTCGTGACCCGGTTCGGCACGGTCAACATCTGGCACGTCGTCGTCGCGGGCGAGCACGTGCGGATTCGCGCGGACGCGCCGCTCGTGAAGAGCATGGTGGTGCTCGTGACGCCCGAGACCCGGAGTGGGAAGCGCCGGGTCGGCGTCTACCATCCCCGGGTCGGTATCTGCACGTCGCTCGTCTGAGCCTGTGTCGATGTCCGAGCCGCCCTGCGGCGCGGCCCCGCCACGCCGCGAGGGCGCGTGGTCGTCCCGCCCTGCGGCGCGGCACCCGCCGCGCCGCCAGGGCGCCTGACCTCAGATCGCCGACTTCACGAGCCGCAGCCGGCTCGGGGACTGTCCCCGCTCGTTGAGGCGGAGCTCCGAGGCGGCGGGCGCGCGGCGCCGCACCGGCTGGTGCAGCCGGGCGCTCGCCAGGATGGCCTCGCAGAGGTCGCCGAACTCGTAGCCTGCCGCCGCCGCGATCTTCGGCAGGAGGCTCGTCTGGGTCATGCCCGGCAGGGTGTTCACCTCGAGCACGTACTCGTTCTCTCCGCCGGTCACGAGCAGGTCCACGCGCACGGCGCCGGTGCACCCGAGCGCCTGGGCCGCCCGCTCCGCCAGGTTGAGGACCCCGCGGTAGCGGGTCGGCGGGAGGCGCGCCGGCATGTGGTACTCGGTCATGCCCGGCGTGTACTTGGCCTCGTAGTCATAAAGCCCCTTCTTCGGGACGATCTCGATCGCGCCAAGGACCTTCCCGTCCAGGATCCCCACGTTGACCTCGGTCCCGGACACGAACCGCTCCACGATGGCCGCGTCGTCGAACTCGAACGCCACCGCGAGCGCCGCCTGGAGCTCCTCGAGCGACCCGGCCTTGGCCACGCCGAGGCTCGACCCCTCGCCGCGCGGCTTCACGATGACCGGGAACCCGAACGAGCCGTGAATCGCGTCGAGCTCGTCGAGGTCCTGGTGAGCACCCACAGTGTAGTACGGAGGCGTCGGCACGTTGTGCAGCCGGAACATCTCCTTGGCCTTCAGCTTGTCCATCGCGAGGGCGCTCGCGAGCACGCTCGACCCGGTATACGGGACCTGAGCGAGCTCCAGGACGCCTTGCACGCACCCGTCCTCACCGAGCCGTCCGTGCAGGGCCAGGAACGCCGCGTCGAGCTGCGCGCGCTGCAGCGTGGCGCAGAGCTCCGCGCCGAACCGCTCACCGAGCGTGATCCGGACGACATCGTACCCGCGCGCCTCGAGCGCCTCGGCGACGGCCGCGCCCGAGCGAAGGGACACTTCGCGCTCACCCGACGAGCCGCCCATCACGACGCCGACCCGCCTCCGGACTTGCCGCTCCACCATCGAAGAACCTCCGTCGCCTTCCCGTGCGGACACCAACACCACGCCAGCATCTTCCGGTACAGTCAGACTGCCGGAGAGACACTGCGCAAAAACCAAGCCAGCGGCTCCCAAGACCCGATCATGGCGGCCTTGCAGCGAGAGGGCGGTATTCCTGAGCTGTGGTTGAGGAAAACTGCGCCCGCCCGCCGTGTTCACCTGCCCACGGCGCGCTGACCGCCAACCCGGTATCAAGGCCAGCGGCGGAGGTCAACTAAACGGAGCGATCGCGCCGTCCGGGGAGGCGAGCGCGGCGGAGGGCCTCTCGCGGGGTGTTCGGCAGCACAGGGGCGAGAAGATCGGCTCCGCGCGCGCGGCGCGTGCGGTCCCGGGGCGCACCGCAGGCGCGTCATGCCGTTCGCGCCCCTGAATCGCGGGGGCGGCGCGCGAGCGCGTCGAGGTGTGTGCGAGGCCCTCTTTCGCCATCTCGCTGCGCCCCGCGCCGACCGGCCGACCGGAGGGCCGATCGGCACCGGAGCGCTCGATTCGGAAACGGATCAACGACGTGAGACGTAATACGTAAGACGTAGTAAGGAGACGCCGGACTCCCCTCCTCGACGAGGCGCTGGAGGGCGCCCGATCGCCCCGCCGCTGCGAGCGCGCCCCTGACGAGGCGGTGAAAACGGCTGGATTCGTCGGCCAGGACGGCCGGGAGGCAGCTTATCTGCTGCTGTGTTGCCGGCGATGAAGGGCAGTCGCGAGAGATGGCCTGATAATTCTCCTGCGCTCTCCGTAAGTGGCCGCACTCGGACGTGATGACAATCCGGCCCGAAAGCGCTCTTTTCTGCTCCGCATTCTGACACCCTTTGGTAGTCTCTCGCTCAGCCCATGCGGAGAACACTTGGCGCCTGTGGGTCAGGTCCGATCCTGCGGAGTTCCTCGGCTCGGTTGTAGAGGACACCCTGCGGCGGCCTCATCACTGACCCGTCGAGCGTGCGAGCGTGCGCTCGAGAGGTGCCAGGGTAGGATACCTGCGTGCTCGTCTCCGACCTCGTCGCCACTTCCGAGCGTGTCGCCACCACGTCCAGCCGTCTCGAGAAGATCGCCGCCCTCGCCGACCTCCTGCGCCGCCTCTCGCCCGAGGAGGTGGAGATCGGCGTGGACTGGCTCGCCGGCCGGCTGCGCCAGGGCCGCATCGGCCTCGGGCCGTCGATGGTCACCGAGGCGCGCCGCGCGGGCCCTGCTGCGGCCGAGCCCGCGCTCACGCTCGGGGAGACCGACGCGGTGTTCACGGAGATCGCGCGCACCACGGGCGCTGGCTCTGCGGGTCAGCGCCGCGCGGCGCTCGGCCGGCTCTTCGCCCGGGCGACCGAGGCCGAGCGCGACTTCTTCGCGCGGCTCCTGGTCGGCGAGCTCCGCCAGGGCGCGCTCGAGGCGGTGATGATCGAGGCGGTGGCGCGCGCCGCGGGGCTGCCGCCGGCCTCGCTGCGGCGGGCGGTCATGCTGGCCGGCGACGCGGCCGAGGTCGCCAAGACGGCGCTGCTCGAGGGGGCGTTCGGCCTCCAGCGCTTCTCGCTGCAGCTCCTCCGCCCGGTGCAGCCGATGCTGGCGCAGGCCGCCGACGACGTCACGGCGGCGCTCGGCGAGCTCCGCGCGATGGCGCTGGAGTGGAAGCTCGACGGCGCGCGCGTGCAGGTGCACAAGGCCGGCGACGAGGTGCGCGTCTTCAGCCGCAGCCTCAACCCCGTCACGAAGGCGGTCCCGGAGATCGTCGAGGCGGTGCGGGCGCTCCCGGCCCGCTCGCTCGTGCTGGACGGGGAGGCGATCGCGCTGCGGCCGGACGGCGCGCCGCACCCGTTCCAGGTCACGATGCGCCGCTTCGGCCGCACGCTCGACGTGGCCGCGCTGCGGGCCGAGCTGCCGCTGCGCGCCCTCTTCTTCGACGTGCTGCACCTCGACGGCGAGGATCTGCTCGACCGGCCTGGCAGCGAGCGCGCCGCCGCGCTCCGGCAGGTGCTCGACCGGTCGCTGCGCGTCCCGCGGATCGAGCTCCCGACGGCGGCCGAGGCCGAGGCGTTCTTCGGGGACGCGCTCGCCCGGGGTCACGAGGGGGTGATGGCCAAGTCGCTCGCCGCGCCGTACGAGGCCGGGCGGCGCGGCAGCTCGTGGCTCAAGGTGAAGCGCACCCACACGCTCGACCTCGTCGTGCTGGCGGTCGAGTGGGGGAGCGGCAGGCGCCGCGGGCTGCTCAGCAACCTGCACCTCGGCGCCCGCGACCCCGGCGCCGGCGGCTTCGTCATGCTCGGCAAGACGTTCAAGGGCATGACGGACGAGATGCTCGCCTGGCAGACGCAGCGGCTGCTCGAGCTCGAGATCGCGCGCGACGCCTATACGGTCCACGTGCGGCCGGAGCTCGTCGTCGAGATCGCCTTCGACGGCGTGCAGGCCAGCCCGCAGTACCCTGGCGGCCTCGCGCTCCGCTTCGCCCGCGTGAAGCGCTACCGCCCCGACAAGGCCGCCGCCGACGCCAGCACGATCGACGAGGTGCGCGCCATCCACGCCGGCGCGCTCGCGCGCGAGGCGGCCGAGGGGAGCGCCCCCGCGCGCGAGGCGGCCGGGGGCGAGGAGGCGGGGGGGGACGGATGACGCTCGAGGCGAGCCGACCGCCTCAGAGCGGCAGGTGCGCGAGGAGGATGTCGCCCCAGCCCGCGCTCTTCAGGGCGCCGAAGACGGTCTGCGCCTCGTCGTAGAAGCTCGTCACGATCGACAGGTGTCCTTTCGCGTCGAGGGCGGAGGCGCCCATGCCGAAGAACCCGTTTTGCGTGTCGCTGATCATCGTGCCGACCTCGACGATCCGCCGCTGCGCGACGAACGCTCCGGTGCCTGGCTCGTAGGTGGCGACGTAGCTTCCCCGCTCGTCCACCGTGCCGCCGCCGAGGTCGAAGGGCGCCCGGAGCGAGGCGACGAGCGCGACCTGGCCGTCGGGCGCGAACGCGAGGCTGGTCGAGACGACGCCGACGGCCGGGAGCGCCTTCGCCCATCGCACGGCGCCGTCCTCGCCGGCGAGCTTCACGAGGAACGCGCCGCCCGTACCGTCGATCGGCCCCTCGCCGAGGTCGGCGCCCGCCGCGAACTGGCCCGCGATCAGCGCGTCCCCGCGCCCGTCGACCAGCAGGGTCTGCGCCTTGTCGCCGAGGCCCATGCCGTGGTCTTCGGGCGCGCCGAGGTGCCTCGACCAGAGGTGGGCGCCGTCCTCCCCCGAGTACTTGGCCACCCAGGCCTGGTCGCCTCTCAGCCCGGTGATGGCGCCCCCGCCGAGGTCGGCGCCGCCGGAGAAGTGCCCGGCGACGAGGATGTCTCCGTGGCGGTCCACGGCCACCCCGCCGATGGGAGCGAACGACGAGGCGTATCCGGACAGGTGCCCCAGGTCCGTCGCGAAGCGGGTTGTCCCGTCGGCGGCGAACCTGGCAAGGGTGAGGCGGCTCCCGGACTGGGCGGCGACGACGATGTCATCGCCGGGACCGACGGCCACCCGGCCTCCGAAGTCGAAGCCGGCGCCGCCCAGGCGGTGCATCCAGCGCGGCGCGCCGTCCCGATCGAGCGCGAGGACGAAGAGGTCGTCTCGCTCCGGCTCTTCCAGGGAGAGGTCGCCGACCTCGAGAGGGCCGCTCGAGGTGTGGCCGACGACGGCGATGCCGTCGTTTCCATCGACCGCGATCCCCGTGGCCGTCACCAGGCTGCCGCCGAAGCGCTGTACCCAGCGCAGGGCGCCGTCGTCCGCGTACTTGGCGATGAAGAGGTCCTCGAAGCCGGCGAGCCGCGTGGCGCCCTCGCCGAAGTCGGCCGCACCCCGCGAGCTGCCGGCCAGGACGACGTTCGCGCCGGAGTCGATCGCGAGGGCCATGGCATCTTCCATGTCGGGTCCGGAGATCTGCCGGTGCCATGCCGCCTCCGCCGGCGGCGATCCTCCGCCCTCGCCCGCGCCTCCGCCCCCCACGGCGTCGCCGCCCGCGTCCCCGCCGGATCCCCCCGCTCCCGCGCTCGTGGCGCCGCTCGAATTGAAGGCCGGCTCGGTCTCACGGAACGCCGTGCAGCTGCTGAGGATGATCGAAGGGGCGAGGATGAGCAGAGCAGAAGCGATGATGCGCATGGCGTGACCTCCGCCGAACAGGCTACGTCCCCGCCGCGGGGCCGCTCCTTAATCCCCTCTTAAAGCGATCCGCGCTCCCGCCCGCGGCGCCATCGCCCTTGCTCGCCCATCCCGATCTCGAGATCGTGGCGCCGACCTCGA
Source organism: Sorangium sp. So ce406 (assembly GCF_051474675.1). NCBI lineage: Bacteria > Pseudomonadati > Myxococcota > Polyangiales > Polyangiaceae > Sorangium > Sorangium sp. So ce406. The sequence goes on from NZ_CP150340.1 coordinate 9,565,852, forward strand.
CGAGCCGCCGCTGCGCGGCGAACGCCCTGGTGCCTGCCCAGGGAGCGGGGCGTCACCGACAGTCCGAGAGGAACTGGACTTGGCGCGCCTTGAGCGCTGCGATGTTGCTCGCCTGAGCGGCGCAGTCGATCGGGTTTCGAAGCACGGACACGCGGGCGCTCGGGCTGAAATCCGGGTTGGCGACGAAGGGCGTCAGATCGGACACCGAGTTGCCCGAGAGGCCAAGGACTTTCAGGAAAGCGAGGCTCGCGAGCGGAGAGGGGTCGGAGATGCGGTTGCCCCCGAGGAGCACGGTCCTCAGCTCGGTCAGGGTCGACAGGGGCGAGATGTCGCTGATGCTGGCGTCGAGCACCGCGAGCTGGCTCAGCGCCGGGAGACCTGACAGCGGCGCGAGCGTCGGGATGGGGACGAAGCCGAGCTTGAGCGTATCGAGCCGGATCAGCGAGCGGAGCGGGCTGAGGTCGCTGATCGGATTTCTGTAGAGTGACAGCTCCCACAGGCTCGTCAGCGAGCCGATGGCGGCGAGGTCCGAGATGGAGTTGTCGTCCAGGTTCAGCTGCTCCAGCTGGATGAGCGAGCGCAGCGGCGCGAGGTCGGTGATCCGGTTGCCCCCCAGGTTCAGGGAGCGCAGCTCCGTGAGCGAGCGCAGCGGCGAGAGGTCGCTGATCTCGTTGACCTCCGCGCTCAGGGAGCGCAGCTCCGTGAGCGAGCGCAGCGGCGAGAGATCTGCCAGGCGATTGTCCCCGATGTTCAGCCGCGTGAGGGAGCGGAGGCACTCGATGCCGGAGAGGGAATAGATCTCGCGAGAGGAGACGTGGAGGAAGTCGAGCGACGCGACGTCGGCCGGAAGGAGCGGGCCCTCCGGCTTCGCCACATACTTGCGCACCGCCGCCTCGAGCGCCGGGTCGATGAACTCGAGGGGTCCGGAGCACGCCGCGGTGTCGCCGCTGCCGCTGCCACCGCCGCCGGTGTCGCCGCTGCCGCCGCCGCCGGTGTCGCCGCTGCCGCCGCTGCCTGTGCTGGCGCCGCTCGTGCTCGGATCCTCCCCGGGGTCCGTCCACCCGCCCACGCCGTCTCCGGACGTGGAGCCACGGGGATCCCCCGTGCCGGTGGCGCCGCTTGAAGCGACGACCGGCTCGGTTTCACGGCCCTCATCGCATCCGGCGAGGGTGATGGCAGGCGCAAAGATGAGCAGAGCAGAAGCGATGATGCGCATGGCGTGACCTCCGCCGAACAGGCTACGTCCCCGCCGGGGGACCGCCCCTTAATCCCCCCTTAAAGCGATTCGCGCGGCGCCATCGCCCTTGCTCTCCCATCGATTCCGCGGGGCCCCGGCAGCAGCCCCTACCGCCGCTTCCCCCCGTCTCCACCCCCGCCCTCACCCGTCTCCCCCCCGGCCGAATCTCCCCCTCCGCTCGCGGCCGGCTCCACCGCGACGTAGTGGACCGGCAGCGCCGGATCCAGCGAGTACCCCTCCGCGTCTCTCCGGAGCCACGGCTTCACCCCGAGCTTCCGCAGCTGGTTCATCGCCACGTAGATCCGGTTCGCCGCCGCCTCCGGCAAGATCCGCTCGCCGGGCCACCCTGCCTCCTTCAGCGCGGCGAGGGAGAGCCCCCGGCCCGGCGCGCACCGCTGCTGCTCGGTCAGCGCGAGGAGCAGGCGCCGCGCCGCGTGGCGCTCGCGCAGATCGTGCCAGCCGCTGCCCGGCGGGCGGACGAAGCGCGCCCCCTCGGTCAGGAGGAGCTCGCGCTCGCCCTCCGCCCGCGCCTCGGGCAGGTCGCCCAGCGCGGCCAGGCTGCGCTCCAGGATCCGGAGCAGCAGCCGCACGTCGTCCGATCGGCTCGCGCTCGAAGGCGATCCCTCCGCGCCTTCCCGCGCGCGCGCGATCCTGCGCCGCGCCGCGCCCGCGTGCGCCGCGGCCTCGTCCCCCCGCCCTGCGCGGCGCGCCGCCTGGGCGAGCGCGAGGTCGACGAAGCCCGACGCCACCCGCGCGAGCTCCACGTCGGGCTCGTCGCCGAGCTGCGCGAGCAGCCGCTCGGCGGGCTCGAGCGCGCGCCGCGCCTCTTCCACCGCGTCGACCGACGCGAGCGCCGCCCCGAGCCGGCAGAGGGCGATCGCCTCGGAGCGGCGGTCCCCGACCTCGCGGAGCAACGCCACGGCGCGGCCGTGGCAGGCGCGCGCGTCGGCGGGGCGGCCCTCCTCGTGGTGGAGCGCGCCCAGGTTTCCGAGCGTGATCGCGAGCAGCCGGAGGTCGCCCACCTCGCCGAGGATCGCGACGGCGCGCTCGTAGCGCCGCCGCGCCTTCGCCGGCGCCCCGCGTTCCTGCTCGAGCAGGCCGGCGTTGGTCGAGAAGATGCCCTCGAGCCTGCCGTCGCCGATCTCCGCCGCGATCGCGATCGCCCGCTCGTAGTGGCCGGCCGCCTCGTCCTCGCGGCGCTCGTCGTGGTGGAGCGCGCCGAGGTTGCCGAGCGCCCGCCCCTCGGCGCGGCGGTCGCCGAGGGCACGGTGGAGCGCGAGCGCCTGCTCGTAGTGGTCGCGCGCGCGCTCCATCTCGCGCCGGCCGTGGTGGAGCACGCCGAGGTCCGCGAGGATCCCCGAGAGGAGCGCCGCCGCGCCCAGCGCCGCCGCCTGCGCGCGGGCGCGCTCGAGATCCGCGCGCGCCGCCTCCGCCTGCCCGCGGAGCCGCCGCGCGCGCCCCCGCGCCGCGAGCGCGCGGGCGGCGACGAGCGGGTCCGCCGCGAGCGCCTCCGCGGCCGCCAGCGCCCGGTCGAGCGGCTCGAGCTGGGCGCCGAACGGCCCGCGGGTGCTGAGGACGGGCTCGACCGCGCACAGCGCCCGCAGCGCGCGCTCGGCCGCGTCGCGCGCGCCGGCGCGGTCGTCGCGGCCGTGCGCGCGGCCGCCCTCCGCGCCGGCGGCCGCGCTCGCGAGCGCGCCCTCGGCGACGGCGAGCAGCTCCTCCAGGTCGTCGGCGACGCGGTTCAGCGCGTCGAGCGCGCCGCGCCGCTCGAAGTCCGCGGCGGCGGCCTCGCCGTCGGCCAGGTAGAAGGCGGCGTGCCGCTCGGCCGCGCCCTCGCGCTCCCCGCGCTCGGCGAGCTTCTCTGCGGCGAGCTCTCGCACCCCCTCGTAGAGCGCGAACCGCGGCGCCCCGTCGCTCCCCGGGGGCGCCGCGCGGAGCAGCGATTTGTCGCGCAGCGCCCCGACGCTGTCGATCGCGGCCGCGTCCGGCTCCGCGAGCACGGCCGCCGCCGCCGCGAGCGTGAACGGCCCGCGGAACACCGAGCAGCAGGCGAGCGCCCGTCGCTCGCGGTCGTCGAGCAGGTCCCACGACCACGCGATCGCGCCGCGCAGCGTCGCCTGCCGCGCCTCCCTGCCGCGCGCCGCGCCCGCGAGCAGGTCGAGCCGGCTCCCGAGGCGCGCGAGCAGGCCGCGCACGCCGAGGACCTCCTCGCGCGCCGCCGCGAGCTCGATCGCGAGCGGGATGCCCTCGAGCCGCCGCACCAGGGCGGCGACATCGGCGAGGCGCTCGTCATCGGACAGCGGCGGCGGCGGCGCGGACGCGCGGTGGGCGGCCGCGCGGTCGAGGAAGAGCGCCACGGCCGCGCTGCGCTCGGCCGAGCCCTCGGCGGGGAGGCCGAGCGGGCCGAGCTCGTAGCTCACCTCGCCGGGCAGGCGGGTGCGCTCGCGCGACGTCACGACGAAGCGGAGCTCGGGCGCGGCGCGCACCCACGCGTCGAGGGCCGGCGCCGCCGGCTCGAGCACGTGCTCGAGGTTGTCGAGCACGAGCAGCGCCGGTCCCACCGCGGCCAGGGCGCGGCCGATCCGCTCGACGAGCGCCGATTCCCGGCGCGCCGACGCGACCTGCGCGCCGATCGCGCGCGCGACCGCGCCGCAGACGCCGCGCAGGTCCCGGCAGGCGGTGAGCTCGCAGATCCACGCGGCCTCCCCCGGCCGCGCCTCGGCCCAGCGGCTCGCGAGCTCCAGGGCGAGCCGCGTCTTGCCCATGCCGCCCGGGCCCCAGACGGTCACGAGCCGCTCGCCGCGCCGGAGGATCTCGGTGAGCGCGGCGAGCTCGCCCTCCCGGCCGATGAAGCGCGACGCGGGCAGGGCGAGGTGCCGCCTCCGCGGCTGGGCTACGTCCGCCATCCTCCGAGCTTCGTTCGGGGCGGGGCGGAGTTCAACGGCCGAGCCGGAACGCCGTGATGGCGCGATCAGGGCTGCTCGAGCGGGGTCACGAGCAGGTTTTTCCGCGCGCCCTCGAGCTCGACGCGCACCTCGATCCCGCGCCGATCGGGCTCGGACAGCCAGCGGATCGGCGTCACCTGCGCGAAGCGGTCGCCGTCGCCGCACCAGGTGCCCTGGAGCGCGGGCGCCTCGGCGCCTTCCGGCGTGCGGACGACGACCCCGGTACGGCAGCCGCTGTCGACGGCCGCGTAGAGGCCCTCGGCGCTGTCCAGCGCCGCGGGTCGCACGCGGAAGGCGAGCTCCGCGCCGTCGGGCGAGCGCAGCGTGCCGGCGTCGCCGCCGGGCTCGGCGCGCGCGGTCCAGCCGCCGTTCGAGAGGGAGAACGCGCCGTTCGCCTCCGCGGGGCCCTCGAACCAGCGGGTCATTGTCGCGTAGCTGCTCGCGCCCCCGCAGACGTAGAGCGTGACCTCGCCCTCGCCCCGCACGACGGCGACCACGGCGTCCGAGCCGTCGACGGTGCCGACCGAGGTCTCCGCGGCCGGAGCCTCGTGGTCCGCGGGGTCCGCCGCGCACCCCGCGCAGAGCGCGGCGCAGAGCACCCCGGCGGCGCGCGCGAGCGCGCGGGCGCGCGCCGTGTCGCGATGGATGACCCCGGAAAGATGAAAGGATCCCATGGGATCGCAGTTTAACCGAGATGCCGTCCGCCGGAGGCGCCGATGATCATCGCCGGCAGACGGACCCGGGCTCCGCGCGCCCTGCGCCGGAGGCAGCCTGAAGCGCCGTCGGCGGCAGTGGCTTGCTGGGCACGCGAGGTCCCGGTCACGGCCTCCGTCGATGTCGCCCGGAACCAGGCTTTCGACGCGTGTGGCCGGACGCCAGCACGACAGAGCGACAGCAGCGAGCGCTGCGCCCGCTTCGCCGACGGCAACGGTTTTCATTCACGATCTGTGCAGCCGTGTGGCGATCCGATTTCGAATAACGTCCAGGGCGTGAATTCTTGCAGGCCTCGCTCGACCTCGGCGAGCCAGGCCGCCTCAACTCCCTTCGTCGCCACGCTTATCGAGGATCGGATTCGGCCGTTGACGGGCGCGGAGCGGTGCTGGTAGGGTAGCCCACGGTCCACGCGGGGGTGGATCCATCTGTCGGAGAGGGGAAGACCGATGAACCATCGGCTGGGCGGCGCCCTGCTGGCGGTGCTCGCCTGCGGCTGCTCTATCGTGGATCCCAGCGATCGCGATGAGCTGAGAGACCGGATCGCGGCGATGCCCCTGCAAGCGATATCAGAGCTCAAGAGGTTGGGCATGAACGCCGCTGCAATCAGGTGGCTCGACCGCAAGGACGAGAGGGATCAGGTCGGCAAGCTTCAATGCCGCTATCAAGCCGGTGGCCAGTGGACCAACTGGGCCGACCAGGAACCGCCCCTGACTGTGGCCGAAATGCTCTACAATCTCATCAAGACCCCTGAATGGATAACTTATGAGATGGCCAAGGACCTATGGGTATCCGTGCAGGGTCAAGCCAGGAAAACGGATCTCATGAACAGCCTGCCGATCCCTGGCGGAGCGACCGTGGAGTGCCGGTTCGTGTGGGATTTCCGCTACGATCCGGAGAAGGTGCCGGCCGAGCTGACGGACCCCAACGAGGTCGACACGGACGACATGATCGACACCATGATCGCGCTACCGGCACCGCCTCCCGGATGGGCCTTTCCTCAGCTCGTCCCGCTCCTCTGCCCGCTCGGCGCCGGGCCTGGCTGGGGATGCCCGCCGGGGCCCACCGACTTGCCGGGCGAAGAGCCCACGATTCCTGAGGACAACGAACCGGGAGATCGGCCGTGAAGTGGTGGTCGAGCTTCCCGCCCGGAGGGGTCCAACTGCGCGAAGCGGTCTCCGGATACGGCCTCTTTACGACCAAGGACCCCGAAACATGGACGTGGGATCTCGAGAACCTGGGCAGGCATTGCGCCGAAGCGTGGCGCGACGACCTGCTCGAGGAGGACCGCGCATGGGCAGAGCGACACCGCAAGAAGTTCGCGCGGTGGATCGACGCCTCGCGACCCCCGGTCGACCAGGGCAACCCAGGCGCTCCCCCGAGCCCCCACGGACGCTTCGACAGGCAGCCGACTCCACCCTGGCCGATGCTGCTCGAGGCCGTCCAGAGCGCGTTCTTTTTCATGTTGGAGGCCTTCAAGAAGGAACGCCCCGGCACGAGCGAGCTCGCTGAGGCCGACCCGACGTCTCGCCTCCACAGAACCTATCTCTGGCGGACGCTGACGTCCGACGACACGGCCGAGGAGCTCCGGGCCCAGGCGCTCCGTGCCTTCCGGAGGGGGTTCCGGATCGGGCGCCGCGGAAAACCCAGGACGCTGACGAGGCCCATTCCCCCGATGCTGAAGCCGCCCGTCGGCTGGGGCGCCGCGCACGAGCTCCCCGGGCCGAGCGCCGCGCGCGACCGCGCGATCAGGGCCCTGCCGCCGCCGGCCAGTCGAGAGGAGCTGGCTTCACGCGAGGAGGAGCTCCGCGCGCTGTATGCGACCGCATGGCGAGAGGACGTCCCGGAGGAGGACCGCATCTGGGCCGCGATGTACCGCGACACCTGCACGATGTCGGTCAACTACCTCTGGCGGAGGGCCCTCGCGCAGAGCGCCTACGAAGGCTATCTCCAGAGCAGCGATGGGCGCTTCGGCGGGGAGCCCGCTCGACCGTGGCGGAGCCTGAGCCACCGCGCCTCGGAGCCATGGTGCTCCTTCGTGGATCGCGTCGTGGAGGCGCCCGAAGGCGAGCCCGATTCGGCCACGGCCGAGGCGGCAGTATGGGAATACTGGGACACGCTCTACCGGGAGGCGCCGCCGTGGGACAGCGACCCGGACCAGGCGCACTGGCTCGCGGCGCTCCGCGCTGCTCGGAGAAAGGCGCAGGCCGACGATGGTCCGCCGGAGATGGCCAGGTAGCGCGCTGGCGGGGCCGTGCGCCGGGATCATCGCGCTGTGGCTCGTGTCCACGGGCGCCCGGGCGGAAGAGGGCGCGCCGCCGCAGTGGCAAGTCGACGTCAAGGCGGCCTATGTCGTGCTGGGGACCCATGCCGCGCGCGCGACCGGCGGCATCATGCCGTCGGTCACCGGCATGCGTCGATGGCCCCTCCGCGATGCCGTGGACATCGGCCTCGGCGCCGACGCGGGCCTCTTCGGTCTGGGCAGCGACGCACGCTGGCTCGGCTTCCTCGGAGGCCCGGCGGCGTCGGCCCGCGTCGTGCCGTTCCGCGTGCCCGTCTCCCTCGAGCTGACGGCGCGGCTCGACTTCGGGCGCATCCCTGTGTGCAACGCATGGGGGTTGTGCCTGCGCTACATGGGATTCTTCCCGGCCGCGGAGCTCGGGGCTGCCTACCTGTCGACGCAGCACGTGGCGGTCGTGGCGACGTGCGGCATCCGCTTCATCAGGACGCTCGCGTGGTCCGGTATGAGCGTGGAGCCCGCGGCGGCGGGTCGGATCTTCTGGTAGGCCCGACCGGACCCGGCTCGTCGGCCCCGCTGCAATGCCTCGCCGGTTCGGTGCGCCGGGTCGGGCAGCCCGCTTGCCGGCGGCGCTATCCGTCTGCTCGTTGAACGCCCCGCTCTGCGTGGTGATCTCACGCCATGAGATTTCTCCTCAGTCCGCCGACATCGCACCGGCCCTCTCTCATCGTGGAGACCCACGAGCGGATCACGCCAGAGATTCAAGACAGTTTTCGCGCGGACATGTATGGCCGAAGCTGCGCAAACGGGATTCTTCTGGATAGCGAAACGTGCCTGGTATTTCGCGACACCTTCGAGGACCTCGGCCCACAGTCCATCAAAGTCGATCTGACGCTTCGCACCGATGACGTGCTCCGCACGGTCCAAGGTGGGAGCTTGGATGAGAAGGTCCAGACATGGCTCGCCTTGCTGTCGGCCTCGTGGGATCACGCGATTCCGCGAGACCAAGAAGGGGTGGCAGAGCTCATCTACGACATCGTGCCCGCGGCGGTCGGCACGCAGATCCAGATCGTAGGAGGCCAGCGGTGAAGCACGTCTTCGTCGAGACGAATTTCCTCGTGGACCTGCTTCGACCTTTCCCTGTGCGCGACGCGGAGACGATTTTCGAGCGAGTCGCCAACGATTTCATCCTTCATATCCCGTGGGTCTCGGTCTCCGAAGCCAAGCGCACCATCACAACGAAGATCATCGGCGAGGATCTCGGGTTCGCAGACCTCGTTGGCAAGCTCAACGTTCATCTCTTGAAAAGAGCGTGTTCTCGCGTCAAGAGGCAAAGCTCGTTCAGACATTCGAGAGCCACATCAAGAACGAGCGACGCGACGCCTTGGCTGCGGTCGAGGCCAGGGTCAACGGTGCCGTCGCCAAGATGAGCGTGATCCCTCCAAGCCCGGGGGTCGTGGCCACGACAATGGCGCTTTATCCGGTCAAGTCCCTGCCGCCGTTCGACGAGATGGTCCTCGGCGCCGTGCTCTTCCGCGCGCAAGAGCTGTTCAACAACGGGGAGAGGGTTCTCTATTTCTGCAATGCGAACATCAGGGACTTCGGCCCAACCAGCGGAAACGCTCTGGGCGCTGCGTACGCCGCGTGTGGATTGCAGTATCTCTCCGACTTCAAGGTACCGTGAGCTGCTGGCGCCGAGCAGGGGATCGCGCGCCGTCCGAGCTGCCGGACCGGGGGTGCCCCGAACGGGCTATCTTCGACATGCCTCTACGCCGCGTCCCCGTTCAGCCGATGCGGTAGTGCTTGCGCACCCGGGAGCGGACCTCCCATGTGCAGCTCAGACCGGCGGGGAGCGGGTCGGTAGAGCGCAGGACCAGGCCCAGCCTGTGGGGCAGTCGGCACGGACATCGATATGCCGGCCGGCCCGGATGCGCGCGACCCACCCAAGGCCCTTGTGCCGGCCGGCCGGCGAAGGACGCTGGCCGGCCAGCGTGTCCCGCTCCGAGGCGCTCGACGATGAGCAAATCCGCGACGCCCGCCCTCGCGCCCGACAGGTTGCATCCCGTCAATCCGGGACCGACACTCCGGGCGCCCCTGACGAAGGAGGGTATCTCATGGGTTATCGCAATCTCAGCCCCCAGGCGATGGTCAATATCTCCGGCCCGTGGCTCGATCCGGAGCAGGATCGAAGGGCCTTCACGTCGTTACCATTGCTCGCGCCGCTCCTGCCCGCGGTCGAGGAGGCGCACGACAGGATCAGGACCACGCAGCGGCTCGGCTCCAGCCTGCAACAGCAGTCGAAGGCGCTCATGGAGAAGGCCCTCGCGCTCGACGCGACGCACGATCGCAAGCTCCGCGGGGCGTACAACTACCTCGGCGCGCTCGCCGAGATGACCGACGACCCCGCGTTCGCGGCGGCGCTCCTCGACCTGCGCGATCGGCTCATGCCGGCGGGGCTCAAGGCCATCGCGCGGAGCTACGGCGACCAGGCGGGCGACGCCAAGCTGCTCCGGTCGCGGCTCGACGACGCCTCGGAGAAGCTGCTCAAGAAGCTGAAGACGCCCGAGGGCCCGCTCGCGCAGGTCGTGGACGCCTGGGTCGCGGCCGCGCTCGAGCTCGAGAAGGTGGAGGCGCAGCGCGAGCAGCTCGCGCTGAGCGCCCCGTCGAACACCGACGGGGCGACGCCGCGCGAGGTGCTGAACGCCCGCAATGCCTGGATCCGCGTGGTCCGGGCCGTCGAGACGAACCTCGCCCTCGAGAAGGCGGCGACGGCAGAGATCACCGATCGCCTCCTGGGCCGGCTCCGCCGCGAGTCCACCCGGGCCGACCGGCGCGGTCGCAAGGGCGGCGCCGAGGCCGCTGCCGACCCCGCGCCGGCCGGTGACGCCGTCACGCCCGGCGACGCCGGCGGCGACGACGATTCTCCCTTCGACGACGCCTGAACCAAGCGCCCCCTGATCCCCGCATCCCGACGGGTCCCCGCGCCCGGGCGCGCGGAGCAAATCCTCTTGCTCATTCCGCCGTCCTCCACCCCACGGAAGTAAGCCATCTCGCTTCTATCGCCGCCTGCCAGCCGGTGCGCGGTAGTTCACTCGCGCGAAACGGGTGGCGGGCGGCCATTCTGGTAAGATTTCTTACCACCAGGCGCCTCCGGCCAGCGATCCTCGGTAAGAATCATTACATCAAAGCGCCACAGGATGGCGATCTCGCGTAAGATGGCTCACGCCGAAGCGCCCCCGGGCGGCGAATGCCGACAGTTCACTTGCGCCGAGCGCCGCCGGGCGCCGATCTCGAGTAAGTTGTCTTACATCGAGGTGCCGCCGGGCACCGATCAGCCGAATCGGTAGTGCTTGCGCACCGGGGAGCGGACCTCCCACGTGCAGCTCAGTCCCGCGGGGAACGTCACCAGATCCCCCGCCTGGATGCGCACCGGCGCGCCCCCGCCGTCCGCCGGCGTCACGATCACGTCGCCCTCGAGCAGGTAGCAAGTCTCCGGCTCGTCGTAGTGCCACGAGAAGGTCGACACCTCCTTCGTCCAGATCGGCCACCCCCGCGCCCCGAGCTTCGCGAGCTGCTCCTCCGACGGACCGTGCTCCAGCTTGATCTCCATGGCTCCTCGTCCTCGCGCGATGCGCCTCCAGGCCCGCCCCCGCGGCGTCCTCAGCCACCGTCGCGGTCGATGCTAGCAGCGCGAATCAGAAATCCTGCGAGGGATCTTCCTCGCGAGCGGCGAGAGATTTCAACGCAAAGACGCAAAGACGCAAAGACGCAAAGACGCAAAAATGCCCGGATTTATTATCTTCTTTGCGCCTTTGCGCCTTGGCGTTGAAATCTCTGTCTCCGTATCCCCCTGGCCGGCCTCCGGGTGGGCGGAGCTAGCCGCCCGGCTCGCCCTGGCGGCACAGGTCGCGCGTCTCGCGGGCGAGCGCCTCCATGCGCCCGAGGCTCCCGAGCAGCGCCTCCGCGCCCTGGCCGGGCGCCGCCAGCGCCGCCTCCACGCGGTCGGCGAAGCGCTCGGGGCACCGCGGGAGCGCCCGCGTCCTCTGCACGGCGCCCTTCTCGTTGGAGAGGTAGCGCTCGTTCAGCGCGAACAGCGCCTGCACCAGGCAGGCCGCGGCGCGGAACAGACACCCGCTCACGTACAGCACATCGCCGCGCCTCCCGGCCTTCTTCGCTGTGTCGAGCGCAAAGCCGGCCTCCCACAGGAACCTGTCGATGAGCGCCCGCCGCAGGAGCGGCGGATAGGGCGTGACGAGCGCCTTCAGCGGCCCGAGCGCGCCCTCGGGATCGACGAGCGGCCGGCAGTCGTGGACCTCGGCCATGTAGATCGCGTTGAAGAAGCCGTGGGGGTGCCCGGGCTGGTAGTCGCACATCACCTGCCCCGCGCGACACTCCGCGATCACGCGCCGCACGCGGGCGAGATCGCGGTAGAGCCAGTCGACCCGGCGCCCCTCGATGTCCAGCCACGCACCCCCGTTGATCCACGGGCCCCAGGCGCCGATCGGCGTCACGACGTCCTCGGGGACGTTGCCATGGAGCTCCTTCGCGAGCGGCGCCACGGCGTCCCCGGCGCCGCCCGCGCAGAGCTCCCGCGCGAGCGCGCGCAGCACCTCCAGATCGGGCGGGCGCTCGGGCTCGTAGTAGATGCCCAGATCGATGTCCGAGTCGGGGTGCCCTTCTCCCCGGGAGAGCGAGCCGCCCAGCACGACCGCCGCCACGCCCGGAACCGCGCCGAGCCGGCCCGCCACGCGCGCCGCCACGTCCAGTGCCTCGTCCACGCCGCCTCCTCCCGATCCGCCGCGCCGACGGTAGCATGGCCCCGGCCCCGTTCGCTGTGCCCGCCGCCGCCGTTCTGCTACACGGCAACGCGTGCCCGACCTGATCGTCCACCCGGCCGAGCGCCCGCTCCTCGGGAGCGTGCCGGTCCCAGCGGACAAGAGCATCGCCCACCGCGCGCTCCTCCTGGCGGGGCTCGCCAGCGGGCGGAGCCGCATCCAGGGCGCGACGCAGGGCGGCGACATCCGCTCGACCGTGGGCGCGCTGCGCGCCCTCGGCGTCCGCGTCGACGAGCCGTCGCCGGGCGAGCTCGTCGTCGAGGGCGCCGGGCTCTCCGGCCTCCGCGCCCCGGACGGCCCCATCGACTGCGGCAACTCCGGGACCACGATGCGGCTCCTCGCGGGCATCCTCGTCGCCCAGCGCTTCCCCGCCCGGCTCGTCGGCGACGCGTCGCTCTCGCGCCGCCCCATGGAGCGCGTCGCGAAGCCGCTCCGGCTCCGCGGCGGGCGCATCGAGGGGCAGCTCGACCCGCGCAAGATCGGCGAGATCACCGCGCCGCTCGACGTCGGGGCGCTCCCCGAGCCGCACGTGCTCTCGTCGATCGAGTACGAGCTCCCCGTCCCGTGCGACCAGGTGAAGAGCGCCCTCCTGCTCTCCGGCCTCTTCGCCGACGGCCCCACCTTCGTCCGCGAGCCGACGGTCTCGCGCGATCACACCGAGCGCATGCTCACCGCGCTCGACGTGCCGCTCGACTCGGTCGGCGCGATGGTCTGCCTCGACGCGATGCGCTTCTCCGGCGCGCTCCCGGCGTTCGACCTCGACGTGCCCGGCGATCTCTCGGCCGCCGCGTTCCTCCTCGCCGCCGCGCAGATCGTGCCGGGCAGCCGTGTGACGGCGCGGCGCGTGGGCCTCAACCCGACGCGCACCGGCCTGCTCGAGGTGCTGCGCGACATGGACAGCGCGGTCGCCGTCGAGTTCAGGGGCGAGGCCCTCGGCGAGCCGACCGGCGACCTGCACGTCGCCTTCAACGCCGGCCTGCGCGGCGGGCGCGCCGGCGGCGAGCTCGCGTCGCGCGCCATGGACGAGCTGCCGATCCTGCTCGCCCTCGGCGCGCGGGCGCGCGGCGTCACCGAGGTGTTCGACGCGAGGGAGCTGCGCGCGCAGGAGACCGACCGGATCGCGGCCATGGTGTCCGTGCTGGGCGCCTTCGGCGTGCGCTGCGAGGAGCGCACCGACGGGCTCCTCGTCGAGGGCAGGCCCGACGGCCCGCTCGACGCGGCGGACGTCGACAGCTTCGGCGACCACCGCATCGCGATGACGGCCGCCGTGCTCGGGCTCGCCGCGCGCGGGCCCACGCGCGTGCGCGACGCGGGCTGCATCGCGACGAGCTTCCCCCTCTTCGTCGGGACGCTGCGCGCCCTGGGCGCGCGCATCGAGGTCGACAGCGCGCGCGCGGCGTGAGCGAGGGAGCGGATGAGCGAGGAGGAGCGCAGGTGACGGAACGGCAGAGACAGGATGACGCGCGCCACCTCGCGGCCGCGGGCGAGCCCCGGCGGCTGCGCGTCGCGATCGACGGGCCGGCCGGCGCCGGCAAGGGCACGGTCGCGCGGGGGCTCGCCGAGCGGCTCGGCTACCTCCTCGTCGACACCGGCGCGATCTACCGCGCCGTCGCGCTCGCGGCCCACCGCGTCGGCCTCGCGTGGGACGAGACGGGCGCGATCGGCGCGCTCGCCGAGGACCTCGCCAGCGGCGGGCGCATCGCGCTGGAGCGGAGCGCGCCCGGCGACGCGGGCGGCGCGGGCGGCGCGACGACGGACGACGCCCCGGCCGAGTCGAGCGTCGGGGGCAGCGGCATGCGGGTGCTGCTCGACGGCGAGGACGTCTCCAGCGCGATCCGCGCGCCCGAGATCAGCCTCGGCGCGAGCCGCGTCTCGGCCGTCCCCGCGGTGCGCAAGGCGCTGCTCGCGATGCAGCGGCAGGCGGGCGCCGTGGGCGGGGTCGTGCTCGAGGGGCGCGACATCGGCACCGTCGTGTTCCCCGACGCCGAGGTGAAGTTCTTCCTCACGGCGCCGGCCGAGATCCGCGCCAAGCGGCGGTACGACGAGCTCGTCGCGCGCGGCATGACCGTCAGCTTCGAGGCGACGCTCGCCGACGTGCTCCGCCGCGACAGGGCCGACAGCGAGCGCGCCGTCGCGCCGCTGCGCAAGGCCGACGACGCCATCCTCATGGACTCCGGCCACAGGAGCCCGCAGGAGATCGTCGACGAGATGGCGACCCTCGTGGAGCTCCGTGCGCGCGGCGGCTGACGTCCGCGCCGGCGCCGCCGGCCTCACCATCGGCCTCGCCATCGGCCTCGCCATCGGCCTCGCCCTGATTGCGCTCGCGCTCCCGGCCTGCGGCGACGCCGCCCCGCGGCTCGCCGGCGACCGCGGCGCGCAGGCCCCCGCCGGCCCGCGGGTCGTCCGGCGCGTCGAGCCGGCCGATCTCATCCCGGCCGATCTCGACCTCGTGGTGCGCGTCGACGTCGCCCGCATGCGCGCCGGCCTCGGCCAGGCGGCCGCGGACGCGCTCGCGCGGCGCGCGCTCGACGAGGCGCCCGACGCGCTGCTGGAGAGCGCGCTCCCGCGCGCCGACGTCGTCTGGCTCGGCCTGCGGCTCGCCGATCTCGAGGAGGGCGACCGCGTCGTCGTCCTCGAAGGCCGGATGGCCGGGCTCGCGCCCGATCCCGAGCGCTGGGAGGCCGCGCCGTCGTCGCAGGGCGGCGTCTCCGTCTTCGACCGCCGCGGCAGCGTCGACGCGCGCGCGGACGCGGCGCGGGTCGTCGCGCTCGGCGATCGGGCCGTCGCGCTCGTGTCCGCGGTCGAGGTGAGCAGCGTCGCGCGCGTCCTGCGCGACGGCCCCGACGCGCGCCGCGGCGACCCGGCCGCCGAGGGGCTCGTGAGCCTCGACCTGCGCGCGCGCCGGCTGCCTCCCCGCCTCGAGCGGCGCTTCCCCTCGATCGGCGCGCTCGTCGCCGGCGTCGAGCGCGTCCGCGCCGTGGCGTCCCTCCACGACGACGGGGTGCGCGTCGACGCCGAGATCGTGGGCGTCGACGCCGCCGGCGCCACGCGCGCGCGCCGCTTCCTCGAGGTGCTCCGCGACAACGTCGGGGAGACGCGCCACGCCGACCTCATGAAGGCGCTCTCGATCGAGCAGGTGGAGCGCGCCGTGCGGCTCCGCTGGCTCCTCCCTGCGCCCGTCGTACTCGCCCTGCTGTCCGGGCGCTCCCCGGGCTAGTACCTCGGGTCAGAGATCCTGCCAGGGACCGGTGTCGCGAGGGGAGAAAGAGTTCAACGCAAAGGCGCAAAGGCGCAAAGGCGCAAAAAAGAACAGATTTTGTGCAGTTTTGCGTCTTTGCGCCTTTGCGCCTTTGCGTTGAAATCTCTCCCAGATCGCTGGCCGGACTTCTGGCGGGCGGAACTACCAGCCGATGCCTGACACCCTGATCGAAGAGCCGATCCGACCGACCGTGACCGACGACCTCGCCGTGCCCGAGGGCGACCCCGCGCCGGCGCCGGGGGCCGCACCCGCAGACGCGCGCCCCGCGCCGCCCGGCGAAGGCGCCCCCGCCGCCCCGCCGCGGCCGCGCCGGCCTCCGATCGCCGCATGCCTCCTCGCCGCGATCGCGCTCCTCGCGCTGGTCGCCGGCGCCGCGCTCGGCGGCTACTTCTTCCTCTGGCGCTACGAGCCGACGGCCCGGCGCCACATCCCGGGCGACGCGAACATCGTGGTCCGCCTCGAGGCCGCCGAGCTCGCGCTCTTCGGCCCCGTGCGCCGGCACTTCCTCCCGCTGCTCGACGAGGCGGCGTCGGACGCGTCGCGCGCGTCGCGCAAGGCGCGCATCGAGGCCGCCACCGGCCTCGATTTCCCCTCGGACCTGCGCGAGATCGTGATCGCGTCGACGGACGCGGCGAGCTGGGTCGCGCTCGCGGGCGGGCGCATCCCGAAGGGCCGGTTCGTCGCCGGCATGGAGAAGATCGCCCGCGACGAGGGCTGGACCGGCTGGCGCCGCGAGGGCGAGCTCCTCGTCGTCGGCAGCCCGCACCCGCGCGCCGTGATCGGCCAGGCCGACGACGGCACGCTCGTCCTCGGCACGGACGTCGAGATCGTGAACGCCGCGCTGCCCGCGTCGGACGAGTGGCAGCGCCTCGATCTGCCCGAGCAGGGCCCGGTCACCTTCGCGCTCGCGAGCCCCGCGTGGTCCGGCGCCGCCGGCGCGGTCTCCACCGTGCTGCCGCGCGCCGCGGCGCTGTTCCGCCGCATCGATCACGCCTCGGGCGCCCTCACCCTCGGCGCCGAGCCCGCGCTCGCGATGCGCCTCGCGCCCGCCTCGGGCGAGGCCGCGGCGGCGCTCGCCTCGGACGCCCAGGCGCTCCTCGGCAGCCTCAAGCTCACCCTCGCGCTGGTGCCGGACGTCGCCGGCGCGAAGTCAGCGATCGAGGGAGCCCAGGCGGCGGCGCAGGGCGATCGCGTCGAGATCCAGACGAAGTGGCCCTACGACGGCCTCGATCGCGCCTGCGCAGACCTCGCACAGCGCGTCGCCAGCGCCACCGGCGCGCCGCCCGCCGCGCCCTGAGGATCGCGGCTCTTTGAACCGGCGAGCTCGTCGTTTCTCAGGGAAACGACAAAAACTGCCGGTGGCTCGGTCGTTGCATTGACAGAGGCCCCTCCTCAGACTACAGGCTCGCCTCTCCCGAGGGGCCGGGTGCATCGGTACGCGTGTGCCTGCCCCTCCGTCGCTCGTGCGTGGCACCAAGGGTCCACGCCTACGCCCGCAGCGGCGAATCCCAGGGAAGGAAAGGAAACAAGAACGAACAACATGACTAGTAACATCCAGATGGAGGCAGGCTCGTCCGGGGCGAGCATGGAGAGCTTTGCCGCGCTCTTCGAACAGAGCGTGGAGGGGGGCGATTTCGCGCGTGAAGGAGAGATCATCTCCGGCACCGTGGTCGCAGTGAACCGCGACTCCGTCGTGGTCGACATCGGCGGCAAGAGCGAGGGCGTCATCGCGCTCCGCGAGTTCGCGGACGCCGCGGGCCAGTCCGCCGTCAAGGCGGGCGACAAGGTCGACGTCTACATCGAGAGCCGCGAGAACGACGACGGCCTCGTCACCTTGTCGAAGGAGAAGGCCGACAAGATGAAGGTCTGGGATGAGATCTCGAACGCCTGCGAGGCGGACGAGCTCATCGAGGGCACGATCAGCCAGCGCGTGAAGGGCGGCCTCTCGGTCACCATCCGCGGCGGCGTGAAGGCCTTCCTCCCGGGCTCTCAGGTCGATCTTCGCCCGATCCGCAACTTGGACAAGCTGATCGGCCAGACCTACAAGTTCAAGGTCATCAAGTTCAACAAGAAGCGCGGCAACATCGTCCTTTCGCGGCGCGTGCTCCTCGAGCGCGAGCGCGACGAGATGAAGGCCAAGACGCTCGAGACGTTGACGGAAGGGATGACCGTCAAGGGGACCATCAAGAACATCACCGAGTACGGCGCCTTCGTCGACCTCGGCGGCATCGATGGCCTCCTGCACATCACGGACATGTCGTGGGGCCGCGTGAACCACCCGAGCGAGGTGTTCCAGGTCGGCGACGAGGTCCTCGTGAAGGTCCTCAAGTACAACGCCGACACCGAGCGCGTCTCGCTGGGCCTCAAGCAGACCCAGGAGGACCCGTGGAACCACGCCGAGGAGGCGTACCCCGCGGGCAAGAAGGTGCGCGGCAAGGTCATGTCGATCACCGACTACGGCGCGTTCGTCGAGCTGGAGCCGGGCGTCGAGGGCCTCATCCACGTCAGCGAGATGAGCTGGACCAAGAAGGTCAAGCACCCGTCGAAGCTGCTCGAGGTGGGCCAGGAGCTCGAGTGCCAGGTGCTCGAGGTCGACGCGCGCGCGAAGCGCATCAGCCTCGGTCTCAAGCAGCTCGAGCCGGATCCGTGGATGCTCTTCACGGACAAGTACCACCCCGGCGACAAGATCGCGGGCAAGGTCCGGTCCCTCACCGACTACGGCGTGTTCGTCGGGATCGAGGAGGGCGTCGACGGCATGGTCCACAAGAGCGATCTCTCGTGGTCGGTGCGCGTCAACAACCCGAGCGACCTGTACCACAAGGGCGACGACGTCGAGGCGATCATCCTCTCGATCAACCACGACGAGAAGAAGGTCTCCCTCGGCATCAAGCAGCTCTGGGACGATCCGTGGCCGAGCATGCTGACGGAGTACCCGCCCGGCCGCGTCATCGACGACGCCCAGGTGGTGAGCATCGTCGACTACGGCGTGTTCGTGCGGCTGCGCGAGGGCGTCGAGGGCCTCATCTCGCAGAGCGACGTGCAGGAGCCCGAGGAGGGCAAGCTGAAGGTCGGCGACAAGGTCAAGGCCGAGATCTCCTCGCTCGACACGGTCGACCGCCGGCTCTTCCTGACGATGAAGAACATCGGCATGGAGCGCCCCGCCCCGGTCCGGCAGCAGCAGCAGAAGCGCAAGGACGACGACGACAAGCCGGTGGCCGGCACGATCGGCGATCTCATCAAGGAGAA
Organism: Sorangium sp. So ce406; assembly: GCF_051474675.1. Lineage (NCBI taxonomy): Bacteria > Pseudomonadati > Myxococcota > Polyangiales > Polyangiaceae > Sorangium > Sorangium sp. So ce406. The sequence continues at coordinate 9,584,324 of NZ_CP150340.1, forward strand.
GTTCGGCGCCAAGCTGGACCTGAAGTGACGTCGCCCGGCGCGCGGCCTCTCTGACGGCCGCGCGCCAGGCGCTCACGCCGCCGCGTCAGGTGCGGCGGACCGCGGGCACCCCGGTGCCCTCGGCTCGCCGTGTGGACCCGATGGTACGGATGTAAAACGAGAGGCGAGGCTCTTCCCAGGGCCTCGCCTCTTGCTTTTTCCTCGACGCCGCGGACGATCCGGCGATGAGAGGCTTCCTTGCGCGCGCCGCCCTCGCGGCGCCGGTCCTCGCCGCCGTGGCGCTCGGCGCGCCGCCTGCCCGGGCCGACAGCCCCGCCGGGACCGACGACCCCCGCCCCCGCGCCGCGGGCGCGCCCCTCCGCGCCGCGGGCGCGCCCCTCCGCGCCGCGGGCGCGCCCCTCCGCGCGACGGGCGCGCCCCTGGCCCGGCCCGGTGGCCCTCCCCTCCCCGCCGCGAGCGCCCGCGCCGCGGGCGCGCCGGTCTGGCTGGGGTCCGCGGCACAGCCGCTCACGCGCGGCGCCGATCCGTGGTTCGGCGATGACAAGGCGCGCCATTTCTGCGCGTCAATCGCGCTCGCCGGCGGCGGGTACGCGCTCGGCGCGCTCGCGACCGACGACCTTCGCGGGCGGATCGCGCTGGGCGCGGCGCTCGCGCTCGGCGCCGGCCTGGCCAAGGAGGCGTACGACGCCGCCGGGCACGGCACCCCCTCGTTCCGCGACCTCGTCTGGGACGCGCTCGGCACGACCGCCGGGCTTGGCCTCTCGGTCTGGTTCGATCTCGCGGCCACACCCATCCCGTTCTGAGCGGTGGTCCCGCGCGCGTGGCCGCCGTGCTAGCGTCTCCGCGACATGGGTAACCCCCTGTGGGCGCCCTGGCGCATCGAGTACATCCTTGCGCCGAAGGGCCAGGCCGACTGCATCTTCTGCGGCATCCCGCGCGCCTCCGAGCACGAACAGCGCGACCGGCTGGTCGTCGCCTCGACCGGCCGCGCGTTCGTGATGCTCAACCGCTACCCGTTCGCGTCGGGGCACCTCCTCGTCGTCCCGCACGCGCACGTCGCCTCGCTCGACGCGCTCGAGCCGGCCGACCACGAGGCGCTCTTCCGCCTCGTGCGCGAGTCGGCGACCCGCCTGCGCGCCGCGCTCCGGTGCGAGGGCATGAACATCGGGATCAACCTCGGCACCGCCGCGGGCGCCGGGATCGCCGAGCACCTGCACGTGCACATCGTCCCGCGCTGGCCCGGCGACACCAACTTCATGCCGGTGCTCGCCGACGTGCGCGTCGTCCCGCAGGCGCTCGAGGCCACGCGCGACCACCTGCAGGGCTTCTTCGCCGACCTCCCCGCGCCGCTCATCGACGGCGGCGCCGCCGGCGCGGCCGGACGCGGCGAGGCCAAGTGAGCGAGGGCATCTCGCGGCGCACCGTGTTCCTGACGGTCAGCGCCGTCCTCACGGTGACGCTGCTCGTCGTCGCCCACGCGGTGCTGCTCCCGTTCGTGCTCGGGCTCGTCGTGGCCTACGTGCTCACGCCGTCGGTCGTCCGGCTCGAGCGCGCGCGCGTCCCGCGGTGGGCGTCGATCCTCATCGTCTACGCCGTCGTGCTCTCGGGGATCGCGGGCTTCTTCGCGCTCAGCGTCCCGCGCCTCGTCGCCGAGGGGAAGGCGCTCACGGTCGAGGCGCCGCGGCTCGCCGCGCGGCTGCGCGAGGAGTACCTGCCCGCGCTCGACGAGCGGCTCCGCCGCTGGTCGGGCCGCGAGGCCGCGCCGGCGCCCGTCGGCGACGCCGCGCCGCCCGTCGACGACGCCGCGCCGGAGCCCGACGAGATCACCGCGCCGCCGCCCGACGCGATCGCGCTGCCGCGGGAGGAGGACAGCGAGCGCCCGCCCGTCCGCATCACGCCGGGGCCGGACGGCTCGTTCGACGTGCGCATCGCCGACGACATCGAGATCCGGGAGGCGGGCGACGGCGTCTGGCAGATCGCGCACGGGCGCCCGAAGCACCCGCTCTCCAGCGCGAACATGCTCCAGGAGGGCTACGAGAAGGCGGCCGCGTACCTGAAGGAGAACTCGCTCACGGTCCTCAGGATCGGCCAGGCCATCGCGACCGCCATCTCGCGCGGCATCTTCAACCTGTTCATGACGCTGATGCTCGGCGGGTACATCATCCTGACCCACGAGAAGATCCTCGGCTTCTTCCGCGACCTCTGGCACCCGAGCTCGCGCGACTCGTTCGATCGCTTCCTCCGCCGGCTCGACCGCGGGCTCTCCGGCGTCGTCCGCGGGCAGCTCCTCATCTGCCTCGTGAACGGCGTCCTCTCCGCGATCGGCTTCTGGCTCTTCGACCTCAAGTACTGGCCGATCCTCTCCGTGGTCGCGGGCGTGATGTCGCTGATCCCGATCTTCGGCTCGATCCTGAGCTCGATCCCGGCGGTCGTCATCGGCCTCACGCAGTCGTTCGGCACGGCGGTCGGCGTGCTCGCGTGGATCGTGGGCATCCACCAGCTCGAGGCGAACTTCCTGAACCCGAAGATCATCGGCGACTCCGCGAAGATCCACCCGGTCCTCGTGGTGCTCGCGCTGCTCATCGGCGAGCACTTCTTCCAGATCACCGGCGCGCTCTTCGCGGTCCCCTGCCTCTCGATCGCGCAGACGATCTTCCTGCACTTCCGCGAGTCCACGCTCGGCCTCGCCGACCCCACCGCCTCGATCCCGCCGCAGCGCGGCGCGCCGCTCGTCACGCCGTCGATCGAGCCGCTGCCCCCGCTGCGCGGCTTCGAGACGGTCCGCCCGGCGGTGACCCCCGTCCCCGGCTCCGGGGCCGAGGGGGACCCCCCCCAGCGCGCCGGCGACCCCGACACCGCCGCGGGCTGACGGCTCGTCCCCCTGCACCCCTCGGCGGGGGCCGGGCAGCCAGCGCCGACCGCTCCTGGCCGCCCCTGCCCGCCCGGCGGCGCTGGCCGCTCCCGCGCAAGCCGGCTATGAGAGCCCGCGCCCCCGCAGCGGCTACGTCAGATCCACGACCTCGATGAAGACCCCCGGCAAACCCACCCCGAAGAAGCAGAGCCCCAAGCAGCAGCGCGAGCAGGCCATCGCGGCGCTCCGCAGCGGAAAGCCGCCGGCCGACCCCCTCGCCCAGCTCAACCCGCGCTCGCTCGCCATCCGCGTCGGCATCCCGGCGCTCATCGTCTGGGCGATCGCCCTGGCCATCCCGGGCGTCTGGCCGAAGGTGGTCGCGGGGATCCTGACGGTCGTCGTCGCGGGCGTCATCGTGTGGGCGCTGCGCTTCGCGACCCGGTCGCGCGCCGTCGCGCAGATCGTGCAGACCGCCGACACCGCCGAGGCCCGCAAGGACGCGATCGCGAAGCTCGACACCGAGTTCAAGAAGGACGACGCGGCCGCGGTCTTCGCCAAGGCGCAGCTCCAGATGCAGGAGGACCCGCGGGCCGCGCTCCGGACGCTGGAGACCATCAACCTCGACAAGGTGATGGCCCCGATGGCCGACGAGGCGCGCGCCCAGCGCGGCATGATCCACCTCATCCTGAGCGAGACCGACGAGGCGCGGGCGCTCGTCGACAAGATCGACATGACCCGCCACAAGGAGCCGAAGATCCGCGCCATGATGGCCGCCATCGTCGGCGAGGCGTGGGCCCGGACCGGCCAGGCCACGAAGGCGGTCGAGCTGCTCGAGACCTTCGACCCGAACGACGAGGCGTTCGCCGAGCTCAAGCCGCAGCTGCTCCGCTCGCGGGCGTTCGCCTACGCGTGGGCGAACAACACGAAGCAGATGAAGAACACCCTGCGGAGCCTGTACGCGCTGAACCCGCAGTACCTGAGCGGCTTCGTCACGCGGAAGAAGAGCCCCATGGGCGTCCCGCCGCGCGGCATCCACCCGATGCTCGAGAAGGAAGCGTTCGAGATGCTGATGCGCTCCGGCGCCGTCCCGCGCAAGATGCAGCAGATGCGGCGCGGCTGAGCGGGCGGCCGGGCGAGGTCCGCGCCACGCCTCCGCCGTGATCGCCCCGCCGGCCGCCGCCGGCCGCTCGTTCGACGGGGAGCCGCCTCTTGACGAGCGGCGCGCCGAGCAGCTCAGATCCCGGCCCTGATGAGAGGGACCGCGCTGATCTACAGCTCGCACAGCCGCTGCAACGTCATCCACAACGACCACATCGCGCAGCGCGCGCTGCAGGGGCAGGACAACAAGCGCGTCCTGTTCCTGCCGATGTCCGAGGCGCCCCGCGACGGCAACGAGCTGGAGCGCCAGGAGTTCGCCTACGGCAACTTCCGCTGGTTCTTCCAGTTCTACGAGCGGTTCGGCCTGGAGCACGTGCCGTTCTACTGGACGAGCCACCTGCGCAAGGAGGACGTCGACCTCCTCTGGCACTACCTGGCCTCGTCCGAGGTGGTGATCCTCGGCGGCGGCTACAGCACGACGGGCCTCTGGCGCTACAAGCAGCTCGGCGCCCAGTTCGACGGCGAGCCCGGCAAGTTCGGGCGGATCCTGCACGAGCGCCGCCAGCGGGGCCTGCTCACCGTCGGGTTCTCCGCCGGCGCCGATCAGCTCTGCCAGCACCTCTTCCGCCGGGTGTGGGACAGCCCGGGCGACAACGACGCGTTCGGCCTCGCGCGCAACACGCTGGTGACGCTCCACCACGAGCCGAGCCGCAACGGCGACCTCTGGCACGCGGCGCGGCGCATGCCCCACTGCCTCGTCTTCGGGCTGCCGAACGACTCCGGGATCAACGTGGACTGGGGCGTGCTCCCGTCCGGCAACCTCTGGCAGGTCTACGAGCTCATCATCGACACGTCCTGGGACAGCCCGGCCGACGCGCTCCACGTCAAGACGCGGCAGGGCGCGCTCATCGACCACTTCGACAACACGGGCCGCCACTGGGCGTTCCACGGCGGCGATCACCTGGTGCGGATCACGTCCCAGGATGGCCGCTACGACCGGATCTGGATGACGGCCGGCGGGCGGCTCCTCGATTACTGGACGCACGAGCCGACCGGCCACGGATCGATCGGCGACATCCTCGCGAGCCACTGACCACGCCGGCGGCGCGGCCCGGTCCGCGCGCCGCGCTGGCCACGGCGCGCGAGCCGGGCCGAAGCGCGCCGCGCGACAAAAGGTCGCAGCCGGCCGTATTGACGCCGCGCGGCGGTCGCTGCATCTCTCGGCTGCCCGTGCCCGCGCGTCCTTGCGTCTTCTGCAGCATCGTTCGGGGCGAAACGCCGGCGTTCGTCGTGCTCGACGAGCCCGACGTCATGGCGTTCCTCGACAGCCGCCCGCTGTTCCCCGGCCACTGCCTGCTCATCCCGCGCGCCCACCATGAGGTGCTCACCGACCTCCCCGCCGCGCTGGTCGGCCCGCTGTTCACCACCGCGCAGCGCCTCGCGCGCGCCGTGGAGTCGGCGCTCTCAGCAGACGGCTTCTTTGTCGCGATCAACAACCGCGTCAGCCAGAGCGTGCCCCACCTCCATGTCCATGTGGTCCCGCGCCGGCAGAAGGACGGCCTCAAGGGCTTCTTCTGGCCCCGTTATAAATATGCGGGTGAGCAGGAGATGCACGACACGCGTGACGCCATCGTGACAGCGTTGACCCCAGGTTGAATCCCGACTGCGCAGCGGTTATCTGGGTCTGGCCCCAGGCTGGCTCAGGCGCCGTGAGTCCGTCCTCGATGGTGACATTCTGCCACAAGCGGCATGTACCCCATCAATGTTGCGCGACACACTAGCCGCCCTGCCAGATCGAGGAATATACTGGGTTCCATCCTGGTTCGAGCGACCGACGAACTCTTCAATCCCCGAACGATGCTGAGCCTTCGGTCAATTTTCCCGCGGATCGCGCTGCTCTTCGCGCTGCTCCTCGCGCCGCTCACGCTGGCACGAGTGAACATCAGCGTTTTCGAAACGAGCAACTCCGATGTTTCGGGAACGTTTCGAACCGGGACCATCGAGATCGATCACGCCGATCTCGAGGTGCTGCAGCCGCCTCAGCGGGGAGCGACGTTTCGTGCACGCGCGATAGAGCGGTCTGCGATCGGCGGCGCCATGCCGCCGCGCGTTATCCTCGTCGCCGACCTCCGACCCACGCGCCTCGCGTCTCCTGTCCTCCGCCCTCCTCCCCGTCGTCCACCAGCCCGCTTCCTGAATTGATCGGTCAGCTCCGCGCCCGCGGCCGTTCGCCGCGAGATCGGAGGAGCTGGAAAGGGTGGTGTTCACGACGACCGCCGCGCCAGAGCCGCGCGGCAACGGAGAGGGTTTGTTCAAATGCAGAAGCTAGCGACCGGGTTGCACAAGTTCCATGCCGAGGTTTGCCGCACGCACCAGGATCTCTTCCGGAGCCTGGCGAGGGGTCAGCGGCCCGAGGCGCTGTTCATCACGTGCTCGGACAGCCGGATCAACCCGAACCTCATCACGCAGACCGAGCCGGGCGACATCTTCATCGTTCGCAACGTGGGCAACATCGTGCCCCCCTACGGCGCGGGCGGCGGCAGCGAGGCTGCGGCGATCGAGTTCGCTGTCGCGCACCTCGAGGTCAAGCACATCATCGTGTGCGGTCACACGCTCTGCGGTGCGATGCGCGGGCTGCTCGATCCCGCGGGCGTCGAGCCGCTGCCGGCGGTCAAGGCGTGGCTCCAGCACGCCGAGCTGACGCGCCGGCTGGTGCAGGAGAACTACCCCCACATCGAGGGGGAGGATCGGCTGACGATCACGGTGGAGGAGAACGTCCTCGCCCAGATCGAGAACCTCAGGACGCACCCGACGGTCCGGGCGCGGCTCGCGCGCGGCGAGCTCTCGCTCTACGCGTGGGTGTTCAAGATCGAGACCGGACAGGTCTTTCAATTCGACGCATCGAGCGGTCAGTACACGCCCATCGGCGAGGCGGGGCCCCCGTCGGCGCTCCCGGAGACAGCCGTCTTCCGGAGAGCGTGCTGAACGCCTGACAGGCGCTGACCCGAGACTTCACTCGAAAAGAGGGCCCGTTCGATGCAGTTCGACAATGTCATTCAAGCAAGCACTGGTCCGGGACAAACTGGTCCGGGACAAAAGGACGCCCGCACCCAGATCGCTGACGTTCCTGCCAACGCAACAGCGCTCCCCGGGGCGCCGCCGGCCAGCGCGCCGCCGCTCGACCCACGCCTCAGCGCAAACCTCAAGTACGATATCCCGGCCGGCGTGGTCGTCTTCCTCGTCGCGCTGCCGCTCTGCCTGGGCATCGCGCTCGCGTCGGGGGCCCCCTTGCTGTCGGGCATCGTCGCCGGCATCGTGGGCGGGCTCGTCATCCCGCTCGTGAGCCGCGCCCAGCTCAGCGTGAGCGGGCCGGCGGCGGGCCTCGCGGCCATCGTGCTCGCGGGCATCACCAGCCTGCAGAGCTTCCAGGCGTTCGCGATGGCCGTGGTGATCGGCGGCGTCCTGCAGCTCGCGCTCGGGCTGCTGAAGGCCGGCGCGATCAGCCACTTCTTCCCCTCCTCGGTCATCAAGGGGATGCTCGCGGCCATCGGCGTCCTGCTCATCCTGAAGCAGCTCCCCCACGCCATCGGCTACGACAAGGACAACTTCGCCTCCGAGTCGTTCCAGGCCGAGGGCGGCAACACCTTCACGATGCTGGCCCAGGCGCCGCAGGCGCTCGAGTGGGGCGCGTTCCTCCTCAGCGCGATCTGCCTCGTCATCCTGGTCGGCTGGGAGAAGTCGCGCCTCGCGAAGATCTCCTGGCTGCCCGCGCCGCTCGTCGCCGTGCTCGTCGCGACGCTCGGCAACGAGCTGTTCAAGGCGGCGATCCCGTCGCTCGCCCTCGAGCAGAAGCACCTCGTGACGCTGCCCACGGGCGACCTGCTCAGCGCCCTCCAGCTCCCGGACCTGTCCGCGATCGCGCGGCCCGAGGTCTGGGTGCTTGGCGTGACGCTCGCGATCGTCGCCAGCCTCGAGACGCTGCTCAACCTGGAGGCCGTCGACCGGATCGATCCGTTCCAGCGCAAGTCGCCGCCGAACCGGGAGCTCGTCGCGCAGGGGCTCGCCAACATGGTCTCCGGGTTCGCCGGCGGCCTCCCGGTCACGTCGGTCATCGTCCGCAGCAGCGCCAACACGAACGCCGGCGCGCGCACGCGGGTCTCCGCCTTCACGCACGGCGCGCTCCTCCTGCTCGCCGTCGTGTTCGCCGGGGCGCTGCTCTCGCACATCCCGCTCGCGTGCCTCGCGACCATCCTGCTCGTGACCGGCTACAAGCTCGCCAAGCCCGCGATCTTCGCCGAGATGCGCAAGCTCGGGTGGAACCACTTCATCCCGTTCGTGGTGACGATCGTGGCCATCGTGCTGACCGACCTCCTGAAGGGCATCGCGATCGGCCTGGCGGTCGGCGTCCTGTTCGTGCTGAAGACGCAGATGTCCCGCGTGTTCGACGTGATCCACGAGGGCGCGCGCGTGACGATCCGCTTCAACAAGGCGGCCTACTTCTTCACGCAGGGCAAGCTCGTCTCGCTCTTCGAGGGGCTGCCGAGCGACACGCACGTGGTCGTGGACGCCCAGGGCGCATCGTACGTCGATCACGACGTCGCGGAGCTCATCCGGCGCTTCCAGCAGTCCGCGCCTCGGCGGAACATCCGCGTCGAGGTCCTCGGCCTGTAGGCCCGACGAGCGGGGCGCGAATTTGCCCCGGCGCCCCGCTCGAGCGACGCTGCCCGGATGCGTCCTGCTCTCGATAGCACCGGCACGACAGGCAGCGCCCCCCTCCCTCTCCTTCCCTCCCCGGCTCGACCATGACCGCTGGATTCGCCGGCGGATGGCGCTCACGCTCGCCGCGCGCGGGCGATGGTCCGGGCGCCGGCCTCGCCCACGCGGCAGGGGCGGCGCCCCCGCCGCGCCTCGACGAGATCCCGCGGAGGCCGCTCTGCCTCCTCCAGGGCTATGGCGGGCTCCACCATTCGTGTGGAGACCTGTACTTCCCGAGAACGGTCGAGCAGCTCAGGGCGCTGTTCCGGATGGCGAGGCAGACGGGGCGCAGAATCACGTTCCGCGCCGGGGGCCAGTCGTTCGACGGGCAGGCCCTGAACGACGACGTCATGATCTCGATGAGCCGCTTCGAGTCCATCGAGGTCGACGCGGAGCGCGCGCAGGTGACCGTGGGCGCGGGCGCCACGTGGGGGGCCATCGCCCGTGAGCTCGCCCCCCACGGCTTCGTGCCGTACACGGCGGTATCGACGAGCTACGCCACCGCGGGGGGCACCGTCTCGGGGGGCTGCCTCTCTCGCTTCTCGGGCACCGCCGGCAAGGAGGGGAGCTACGTCGAGCGGCTGACGCTCCTCACGACGGATGGGCGGCTCCTCTCGCTGAGCCGCGACGAGCCCACGAGCGCGCTGTTCCACGCGGTCATCGGCGGGCTCGGCTACCTCGGCGCGGTGATCGACATCACCTACCGCGTCGCGCGCGTCGCCCCGGCCGGGACGCCGATCCGGGTGGTGACGCAGGCGACGCGCTGCGCGTCGTTCGAGGAGCTCGCCGAGGCGCTCGTCCCGCCGCCCGAGCTGCTCTTGCCGGCGGAGGGAGGCACCGCCGACGAGGCCGGATGGATCCCCGAGGCGCTCTTCTCGGTCGCCTTCCAGACCCTCGAGGGGAGCAGGAGCATGGTCCTCCGGTCGCGGTACGTCGCGGGGACGTCGCTCGAGCTCCGCCCGCTGCTGACCCATCGCCCCCGGCACCTGCTCCGCGTCCCGGTCGAGTGGCTGATGCGCGCGTCGGTGGTGAGCCGCGCCATCTGGACGATCATCGATCGCTTCATCTTCGACGTCACGCGCCCGTACGTCGATGAGCTCATGGGCTACATGTTCTTCATGGACGGCAACGTCCTGGCGAAGCGCATCGCGCAGGGCTTCGGGATGCGCATGTTCACGGTGCAGCAGTCCTTCATGATCCCGTACGACGCGGGCGCCCGGGAGGAGAGCCTGCGCCGGCTCGCCGACTTCCTGCGCACGATCGAGGAGATCGCGGCCCGGGACGGGATCCCGCCGCTCATGTTCGACGTGCTCCACATCCAGGGAGATCGGTTTCTCCTCTCGGCCAACCACGGGACCGACGGGTTCGCGGTGACGCTCGCGTTCGAGGCCTGGGATGAAGACAGCGTGTGCCGTATCCGCCTGCGGCTCAGCGAGCTGAGCGCGCACACCCTCGAGCTCGGCGGCCGCGTCTACCTGGTGAAGAACGTCTACGCGACGCCGGAGCAGCTCGAGGCGATGTACGCGCACGCGCTCCCGGAGTTCGTCCGCCTGAAGCAGCTCGCCGATCCGGACGGGCTCCTGCGCAACGAGTTCCTCGAGCGGGTGTTCCCCATGCACTTCCGTCCGGCGCCGCGGCTCGCCCGCCGGTGAGCACGGCGCGCCGGGATCGGGGGCGTTTTCCTCGATTTGCGGTCACCTCGGGGCGGGCGCCGATGTCCCGGGCTCCCGAGGGTGTGGAGCCCGGAGGCGCAGCGCGCGCGGAGATGCAGAGGCGACGAAGATCGCTATCGCGGTCGAGCTGCGCGCCCGCGGCCAGGCTTCTTCGCGCCGCGCCGGTCCCCGCTCAGGAACTCGAACGCCTGGTCGACCTGATCATCGGTCATCGCGTGCCCCGCGCGCGGCTTGCCGAGCGCCTTCGAGGGCCATTTCAGCTTGCGGAGCATCCTGGCGAGGGCGACCTGATCCCGGTGCGCCGGGTCCTTGCCGCCCCAGCCCACGAAGAGGGGCACGCGCAGCGTGGTCTGCGCGCCAGCGCGCTCCAGGTAGCGCGCGCCGGATCCGCCGGCGAACGCCGCGTAGCCGTCCACCGGCAGCCGCCCGCGCATCGCCAGCGACGTCGCGTAGTACGCCCCGTTCGAGAAGCCGAACACGAGCACCCGCTCGAATCGGCCGCCCGCGCGCCGCTCGAGCTCCGCGCGCGCGGCGTCCCACTCCGCGAGCAGCGCGTCCTCGTGGGACGCCTGCGCGGCCGTGGCGGTGGGCCAGCACCACCAGTCTTCCATCGTCCTTGGCCCGATCCCTCGGCGTCCGCGCGGCATCATCACGACGACGCCGTGCCGGGCGCCGGCGCGCGCCGCGCCCCGCTGCTGCGCCCACTGCCACCCGGAATCGGGCTGAACGACGCCGTGCAGGAAGATCATCAGCACGCGGGGGCCAGGCGCTTCCCTGGCCGGCAGGAAGGCGCACACGTCGCCGGGCAGCGACGCGAGCTCCGGCGCGCACCACCTCGCCGCTGCCGGCGCGGCCTGCGGGGGCGCCGGCGCGTCCGCTGCCCCCGGCGCGGCCTGCGCGGGCGCCGGCGCGTCCGCTGCCAGCGGTGCGGCCGGGGCGGCGCCGGCCGAGCGCGCGCTGGGCTCATCGCCCTCGGCCGAGGCGGGCGCGCCCGCGGCCAGGAGCGCGGCCAGGGACAGCACCATCGCGGTCGAGCGCATGAGCGCGCCGTACCATGTCCGCGCCGCCGACGGAAAGCGCGGGCATGCCCCAGGTCGTCGCGTCGTCGGCGCGGTTGCGCAGCGCTCGCGTCCGGCACGAGCGCCTGACGCGGGCCCCTGCGCCGTCAGAGCTGCATCTCGATGCCTGCCCCCGAGGCCCCCAGCCACGGCCTCACGCTTCCCGTGCGGGGAGCGCTCGGCGCTGGCTGGTTCAGCAGCAGGTACAGCCCGACGCCCACGGTCGCGAGACCGACGCCGCCGAGGACATCACCGACGATCCCCTTTGCGCGCGCGGCGCTCGCGTCCGCGTCCGCGCTCGTGCGCGCAGAGCTCGCCTGATTCAGGCCGGAGATGCCGAGGACCGCGCCCCCGGCGAAGAACGCGCCGCCCACGCCCATGACGACGATCGGGAGCGTCCGGCTCGGCGAAGCGTCGGAGGGGTCGGCCACGGGAGGCAGACCACCCCCGGCAGCCGAGGCCTGCACGGCCGCCGCTGTGCGGGGCGTCAGCGCGATCGGGACCTCGACCGAGCCGCCCGCGCCGACGGTGAACCGCGCCGCGGCGGAGCGGTACCCCGGGGCGCTCGCCACGACCTCGTGATCTCCCGGGTCCACCTCGACGACATGCCCGGGGCCCCCGCGCCTCGGATTGCCGTCGACGACCAGCGTGAGCCCGTCCACCTTGCCGGGCCTGACGGCGATCGTCGCCCGACCGACGCGCCCCTCGAGCGCGGCGACCGCATCCCGCGCCGGCCCGACATAGGGCGCGGTCGCCGGGGTGGACGGCTCGGCCAGGAACGCGCGGAAGCTGGCGAGCGCATCGGCGAAGTGCCCCAGCTCCTTCTGCGCGACGCCGAGGCTGTACTGCGTGAGGGGCGCCGGCTTGATCTCGAGCGACCGGGAGTACAGCGCCCGCGCTTCCTCCCAGCGCCCCTGCCTGGCCAGCTTCGCCCCCTGGACGAACAGCACGCGCGCCGACTCCACATCGCCCGGGCCCTGCGCGGACGCGGGGGACGGGGCCGCGGCCGCGAGCAACGCCGCGACGAGGAGAGCGCCGACGCGCCTGGATAGAGCAGGAGAACGAGCCATCACCGACATTCTCCCTGCCGGCAGCGCGTGCGTTCCAGGCACCGGTTGCCGCAAGCGCCGCAGTGGTTGTCGTTACTCCACAGGTTCGTCTCGCAATGGTGCGCGGCGTCCCCGTCGCAATCGGCGAAATGGCCATGACAGACCGCCTCGCCACCAGAGCTGCTGCTCCCGCCTTCGCCCTCCTCGCCGCTCCCGCTGCCCGGGCCGCCGGCGCCGCTCCCGCCGTCCGGGCCGCCGGCCCCGCTCCCGCCGTCTGGGCCGCCGGGCCCGCTCCCGCTGCCCGGGCCGCCGGGCTCGCTCCCGCTGCCCGGGCCGCCGGCCCCGCTCCCGCTGCTGGTCGCGCCCTCGCTGCCACCGCTGCTCGCGCTGCTGGTCGCGCTCTCGCCCCCGCCGCTGCTCGCGCTGCTGGTCGCGCTCTCGCCGCCGCCGCTGCTCGCGCTGCTGGTCGCGCTCTCGCCGCCGCCGCTGCTCGCGCTGCTGGTCACGCTCTCGCCCCCGCCGCTGCTCGCGCTGCTGGTCGCGCTCGCGCTGCCACCGCCGCTCGCGCCGCTGCTCGCGCTCTCACCACCGCCGCTCGCGCTGCTGCTGGCGCTCTCGCCCCCGCCGCTCGCGCTGCTGCTGGCGCTCTCGCCCCCGCCGCTTCCGACGCTGAGCCGGTCGAGATCGCCGCCGCCGCTTCCGTCGCCGGCGCCCTCCTCGCCGGCGCCCCCGGCGTCCTCCGTCTCGTCGGGCTTGTCGGATAGCTCCGCGCCGATCAGCGCGGAGCAACCCCCCGGCCCGAGCGCCGCCGCGGCGAGCGCGGCCACGAGGAGCAGCAGATCGCCACGGCCGCGAGAGGAGCGAAACGTCACCCCAGAGTTGCGCATGACCACCTCAGAAATCCGGCGCCGCCGGGAGCGGCATCGACGTTGTTCCAGGCCTCGAACGCGACGGCCGCTCGCCAGGCCGGGCCGTCGGCTCGGCGCGGGAAGCGGGCGCCCTGACGCGCTGGACCGGCGCCTCGGCCCGCTGAGCGGGCGACTCGGCCCGCTCGGCGGGCGGGTCGTCGTCCCACGGATAGGGATCCTCGTCCCCCGGATCGGGCGCCGCGAGCGGTGACGCGGGCCGCGCGACGCGCGGCGTGAGCGGCTCGTCTTCCGGCGCGCCCCTCACCGCCGTACCGGAGGCTGCCGCGCGCGGCGCCCCCGCGTCCGCAGAAGCGATGTCAGCCGCGGGCGCCGCCGGGGCCGCCTCCCTGGGCGCCAACGCGGCGCCCGGATGGACCGCAGGGACACCGGCCGCCGCCACCGGCTCCGCGGCGCCGGCGCTTCCGCCCCGCGCGTTCAGCCCCATCACGACGACCACCGGCGCGACGAACGCGGCGAGGACCCCGATCAGGAGCGCCTTCTGCAGCCGCAGCGCGGGCGAGAACCCGAGCGGCGCGCCGTTCTGCGCCTCCGCCATCACGACCGTGCCGCCCCGACGCCCGCCGGGCGTGACCGCCGGCGCCGGGGACGCCAGCAGCGTCCCCCGCGCGCCGGCCCGGCGCTGCGCCGCCGGCAGAGCGGAGACGGCGCTGGCCAGCGTGACGGACGGCGCAGGCCGCTCCGCGGTGCCCGGCGACTCCGCCCCTCGCGCGAGCCACTGGTGCTCGAGCGACGTGCCCGCCGCGTCCGCCGTGATCCCGCGCTCCACCGCCCAGGACGCCAGCGCGCGGCCGAGGGCGCGCATGGTGGGCCACCGCTCGGCGGGTGACTTGGCCAGCCCTCGCCGGATGATCGCCCAGAGCTCCTCGTCGCCGGCGCCGAGCTGCGTCGTCGGCACCGGCTCCTTGCTGAAGATCGCCGAGATCACCGCGCTGAGCGTCTCGCCGCTGAACGGCCGCCGCCCGGTGATGAGCTCGTAAAGCACCACGCTGAACGCCCAGACGTCGGTCTGCTCGCCGACCTCGGGCTGCCCGTCGGCCTGCTCCGGCGACATGTACTCCGGGCTGCCGACGATCATCCCTCGCTGGGTGATCGAGGGGCTCGCCGCGTTGGCGAGCTTGGCGATGCCGAAGTCGACCACCTTGGGGACATGGCCGCCCGCGCCGTCGGGCACGACGAGGATGTTCGCGGGCTTGATGTCGCGATGGACGATGCTCTGCGCATGCGCGGCCGCGAGGGCGCACGCGACCGGCAAGAGCATCTGGACCGCCTGCCCCGCCGGCATCGGGCCGTTCGCCTCCAGCCAGTTCGAGAGCGACGTGCCCTCGAGGAGCTCCATCACCAGGAACGGCTCGCCCGAGTCGGTCTCGCCGAAGTCGAACACGCGCACGATCGCCGGGTGGCCGAGCCTCGCCGTCGCGCGCGCCTCCCGGAGCAGCCGCTCGGCGGCGTGCGCGTCGAACTGCTCCTCCTGGAGCACCTTGATCGCCACGTCGACGTCGAGCCACAGGCTGCGCGCCCTCCACACGGTGCCCATACCGCCAGCGCCCAGCCGGCCCACGATCTGGTACTTGCCAGCGAGGACCTCGCCCACGGCGCGCTCCTTCCGCGGCAACCGGCGGACGCAGGACGAGACACCGCCCGTGCTCGCATCGCCTCTCCTGGCGAACGATCTGCTGTGTCCGGAGTCCTGATGCTCGTCCTTCATGGGTCGTCCATCCCGAAAGCAAGCACCGAACCACCGCCCCTCGCCCGGCCAGCGCCGGCCCGAGCGCGGCAAAACACGCGGCTCCCGCCCCAACGCGGCCGAGACATCTGCCGAGCTCTGCGCTCTCGCGCCCCATCTCACGGCCACAATGGAAAGAGCCGTTACTCCCGGAGGAGAATCGTCCACGCGCATCGGTCACGCTGAGGCAATTCGCAACAAGCGATTGCGAAGGAGCAAGGCGCGCTCCGCGGCTGTGGCCAAAGCACCCCTACCCTCGTTCCACGTGCCCGGCGTCGATCCTCGTCAGGAGGATCCTCATCGCTGCGGGTCCGCGCTAGACTCGCCGGCGACGTGGTGCCCACTGCACCCAGGACAACCCTGGACGACTCGCTCGGTGCGGCCTCGGAACGCCTGCGTTCCAGGAGGCCGATGCCCGGGCTGGTGCTCGTCTTCTCCGTGGACAGCCCCCGCTGCGATGTCCTCCCGCTGAAGGACGGCGAGCTCGAGCTCGGGCGCGGCGAG
Source organism: Sorangium sp. So ce406 (assembly GCF_051474675.1). Taxonomy (NCBI): domain Bacteria; kingdom Pseudomonadati; phylum Myxococcota; order Polyangiales; family Polyangiaceae; genus Sorangium; species Sorangium sp. So ce406. The sequence continues at coordinate 9,599,964 of NZ_CP150340.1, forward strand.
GTCGGGGGCGTCCCCCTGGACGACCTGAAGATGTCGCGCAGGCACGCGCGCGTGCGCTGGCGCCAGGGCCAGTGGGAGGTCGAGGACCTTGATAGCCGGAACGGAACGTCGCTCGACGGCGAGCCGCTGACCGGCGCGCGCGCGGGCAGCGATCTGCGGATCGTGCGCACGGGCTCGTCGGTGTTCGTGATCCAGGCCGATGTGGAGCCGTTCCGCGCGGGGATCTCGAGGGCCGGGGGCACGATCCTCGGGCCGACCCTCGCGCGCGCGTGGGACGCGATCGATCGCGCGGCGCGTGCGGGGACGGTGCTGCATATCACCGGCGAGAGCGGGACCGGCAAGGAGCACGCGGCGCGGGCCTTCCACGCCCTCGGCCCGCGGCGCGCGGGGCCGTTCGTCGCCGTGAACTGCGCCGCTGTCCCCGACGGCCTGGCCGAGCGGCTGCTCTTCGGCGCGCGCAAGGGCGCGTACTCGGGCTCTACGGCGGACGCCGAGGGGTACGTGCAGGCCGCCCAGGGGGGGGTGCTCTTCCTCGACGAGGTGGCCGAGCTCGATCTCGGGGTGCAGGCGAAGCTGCTGCGGGCGCTGGAGGCGCGGGAGGTGCTCCCCCTCGGCGCGTCGCGGCCCATCCCGGTGGATTTCGCGCTGGTGTCCGCGACCCACAAGGACCTGCGCGCGCAGGTGGCCGCAGGCAAGCTCCGCGAGGATCTCTTCTTCCGCATCGCGCAGCCGGCGGTCCGCGTCCCGCGGCTGCACGAGCGGCCGGAGGAGATCCCGTGGATCGTGGACGCGACGCTGCGCAGCGCCGGCGCGGCCGTGGAGCGCGGCGCGGAGAGCGCGAGCGCGAGCGCGCCGCCGGTGGCCCACGCGTCGCTGATCGAGGCGTGCCTGCTGCGCGCGTGGCCCGGCAACGTGCGGGAGCTGATGGCGGAGATCCGCGCGGCGGCGCAGGAGGCGCAGCTCGCGAAGAGCCACGTGGTCCAGGCGCGGCACCTGTCGCCCTCGGCGGGGCACGCCTTCGCCCCGGCGCGGCCGAGCGCGCCGGAGCTGGCGGCGGTCGGCACGACGGCGACGGATGGCGGCTCGCGGCCGCCGGCGAGCGCGCCGCGCAACGAGCGCGCGGCGCGGCGCGCGGCGTCGCTGCCCGCGGACGAGGTGATCGAGGAGGCGCTGCGCCGCGAGGAGGGGAACGTGGCGCGCACGGCCCGGGCGCTCGGCGTGCACCGCACGCAGCTCCGCCGCTGGCTCGGGCGGCGCTCGGCGAGCGACGAGCCCGCCGAGGACGACGACGCCGAGGGGTGAGGGCCGGCCGCGCCGCCCGGGACGCGGCGCGGCCTCAGGGCTCCAGGATCACCACCGCCGTCTGCCGGGTCAGGACGGTGGCCGAGTGTCCCGCGTGCAGCGTGAACGCGCCGGGCTCGACCTGCCAGCCGCCCGACGCCCAGTGCGCGAAGGCCCGCGGCGCCACGGGAATGACGACCTCGACCGCCTGGTCGGGCTCGGCCTCGACGGCGGCGAAGCCGGCCAGCCAGAGCACGGGGCGCTCGACCTCGGAGTCGGGCCGCGACAGGTACAGCTGGACCACGTGCCGCCCGCGGCGGGGCCCCGTGTTGCGCACGCGCACCCGCGCCTCGACGGGCGCGCCGGCCGCGACGCTCTGCGGGGCGTCGATGTCGAGGATCTCCCAGCGCGTGTAGCCCAGGCCGTGCCCGAACGGGTACGCCGGGGCGACGCCGGCGCGGGCCCAGGCCCGGTAGCCGACGTGCAGGCCCTCGGCGTAGACGAGCTTGCCGTTCTCGGGCTTCGTCGACAGCACGGGCACGTCCTCCTCCCGCGACGGCCACGTGGTCGGCAGGCGGCCGCCGGGCTCCGCGGCGCCGAGCAGCACGTCGGCGACGGCGTTGCCCATCTCCTGGCCCGGGAACCACGTGAGGAGCACCGCGTCCACCTCGTCGCGCCAGGGCATGGTCACCGGGCCGCCGGAGTTCACCACCACGAGGGTGCGGCGGTTCACGGCCGCGATCGCGCTGACCAGCGCGTCCTGGCGGCCGGGGAGCGCGAGCGAGCTCCTGTCGAAGCCCTCGCTCTCGATCGCCTCGGTGGTGCCGACGACAACGATGGCCACGTCGGAGGTGCGCGCGAGCTCGACGGCGCGCGCCAGCTCTTCGTCGTCGGGCAGCGCGGGGACCTCGACGCCGAGCGAGAACGCCACCGCGAACGCGTCCGGGGCGACGGTGTGCGTGAGGGCGAGATCGATCTCCTGGCCCGCGGCGAGGGTCAGCTCGGCCGCCCGCTGCGGCGGGGCGAGCAGCATCGCGGCCATGTCGTCCTTGTCCGGCGCGACCGTCTCCTCGAAGAGGACCTGCCCGCCCGCGGTGAGGCGGTAGGCGCCCACGCCCGCCACGCCGATGCGGTAGCGGCCCGCCTCGGCGGCGCGGAACCGCGCCGTCACGTCGATGGTCGCGGCCCGGTTCGCGCGGAAGTCGCCGATGAACGTGAGCTTCCCGACGGCCCGGTGCTCCTCGTGGAAGGCGGCGCCGTTCGCGTCGAGGAGGCGCACGTGCACGCCGTGCTCGCCGGTCACGGGGTCGGTCACCTGGTCGCCGGCCACGGGCACGAGGCCCTCGAGGCTGCGGGCGCCGAGCGCGTGGCGCACCTCGACGCGCTGGCCGAGCGCGGCGCGCAGGCCCTCGAGCGGCGAGACGGCGTAGTGCGGGTGCACGCTGGCGCTGCCGCCGCCCTGGATCCGCCCCTGCGCGGCGTTGGGACCGATGACGGCCACGCGCTGGAGGGTGGACGCGTCGAGGGGGAGCGCGTCGCCCTGGTTGCGCACGAGCACCATGCTGGCCACGGCGACCTCGCGGGCGAGCCGGGCGGCCGCGTCGGCGGGGAGCTGCGCGGGGGCGGGGGCGGCCGGCGCGACCCCCTCGAGCGCGCCGACGCGCGCGGCGAGGCGCAGCAGGCGGCGGACCTTCTCGTCGACGGCCTTCTCGGGCACCTCGCCGCTGCGGACGGCGGCGACGAGCGCGTCGCCCCAGGGCCCGGTCGGGCCTGGCATGGCGAGGTCCATCCGCGCGCGCGCCGCGGCCGCGGTGGAGCGGGTCGCGGTCCAGTCCGAGACCACGACGCCGTCGAAGCCCCACGCGTCGTCGAGCGGCGAGGCGAGCAAGGGGCTCTCGGTCATGGTCACGCCGTTGACCGCGTTGTAGGCGGCCATGACGAGCCACGCGCGCGCGTCGACGATCGTCTGCTCGAAGGGCGCGAGGTAGAGCTCGCGCAGCGTCCGCTGGTCGATCCGGACGTCGACGGTGAAGCGCTCGGTCTCCGAGTCGTTGCCGACGTAGTGCTTGGGGGTGGCGCCGACGCCGTGGGCCTGCAGCCCGCGGACGTAGGCCGCGCCGATCCGGCCGGTCAGCAGCGGGTCCTCGGAGAAGCACTCGAAGTGCCTGCCGCCGAGCGGGCTGCGGTGCAGGTTGATCGTCGGCCCCAGGACGACGTCGACGCCCTTGCGCCGCGCCTCCGACGCCAGCAGGGCGCCGACGCGCTCGATCAGGGCCTCGTCCCACGTGGCCGAGAGGGCGGTGGGAGAAGGCAGGCTCACGGAGGGATCGCGCTCGTCCCACTGCTCGCCGCGCACGCCGACGGGGCCGTCCGAGACCACGATGCGGCGCAGGCCGATGGCGGGCTCGGGGTACGTGCTCCAGACGTCGGCGCCCGTCAGCAGGCGGACCTTCTGCTCGAGCGACAGCGCGGCGAGGGCCTCCTCCACGCGCCGTTCCACGGCCTCGGGCTGGTGTTCGATCCGGTTCCGATGAGGAGCAGCGTGCGAGTCGGCGGCGGCCATGAACCCTCCTGGAAGCGCAGACGCCGCCCCCGAGGCGGCGAGCCAGAACGGTACTCAGGACATCGAGGAAACACCAGGTTCACAGGAGAGCCGCAATGGCGCGTGGTGCGCGTGGTGAGCGAGCGTCCACGCGCAGGCGCAGAGCTCGCCGGGCGCGCGCGGCACGCTCATGGGCAAGCGCAGACGCCGCCGTGGTGCGAGCAGCAACCCCGCTTCACGTGGGTGCAGGTCGGCGAGAGGGTGCCGTCGCAGCAGCAGACGCGGCCCTCGGACGCCGGCCGCGGTGGCTCCTGCGCGCCTGATCGACCGCCGGGTTGCGCGGAGACGGGTGTCTCGACGGCCTTCCGGGCGCGCTGCTCCTCGGCGACCCTCGCGGCCTCGCGCTCCGCGGCCTCGCGCTCCGCGGCCTCGCGCTCCGCGGCCTCGCGCTCCGCGGCCTCGCGCTCCGCGGCTTCGCCGTCCTGCTGCTGCGCCGCGATCTGCGCCTGCCGCGCCTCGCGCTGCTGCCGGTGGCGGGCGACGAGGGCCCTCGACGCGCGCAGGTCGGCCTCGGCCTCCTCGCATGCCGACACACACCGGTCGGCGCGGGCCTGGGCGTCGAGCTCCAGCACGAGGCAGTCGGGCTCGCTCCGGCAGCCGCGCGCCAGCCGGCTGCGGAATCCGTCGTCGAGGAGCGCCCCGTCGCCGTGATGGCAGCCGGCCGCGAGGGCGACGAGGGGAAGCCAGGCGACGGCGAAGCGGATCACGAGGCCATTCTCCCGCCGCGCGCCGGGAGACGTCGAGCCCTTGCGCGCGGACGACGGACGACGTGGGATGGCCGACGAGGGACGATGCGGCTTGGTTGCGCGGCGCCGGCGCCGGCGCAAGGCTAGCGGGCCCCCTCGCCGCGAGGCATCGGATGAGCCTGTCGACCGTCCTCCGCGTCCTCGGCCGTACAGACGGCGAGGTCCACAGCGTGTTCCGCACCGGGTCGCGCGTGTACGGCACCGCGACCGCGACGTCCGACGAGGACTTCGTCGCCGTCCTCGCGCGCCGGGACGCGAAGCAGGACCTCGCGTTCGCGCCCGGCGTCAACGTGGTCGTCCACGGACTCGACACCTTCCGCGGCGCGCTCGCCGATCACAGCGTCTTCGCGCTCGAGTGCCTGTTCCTCCCGCCGGAGCACCGGCTCAAGGAGGCGAGGCCCCCCTTCCCGTTCAAGCTCGACCGGAAGAAGCTCGCCGCGTCGGCCGCGAGCCGCTCGGCGTCCGACTTCAAGAAGGCCGGCGCCCGCTTCGACGAGGAGCCGGAGGCCTCGAAGAAGAAGCTCTTCCACGCGCTCCGGGTGCCGCTCTTCGCGGTCCAGATCGCCGAGGCGGGGGCCATCCACGACTACGGCGCGGCGAACCCGATCTGGCGCGAGATCGTCGAGGACGAGCGCATCGACTGGGAGGATTACCGGAAGGCCTATGGCCCGCTCCGCGACCGCCTCTGCGACCGGCTCGCGGCGCTGGCCTCACGGCGATAGCCCCTCGGCCGGCGCCGGGGCGAGCCGCTGCGCCCGGATCTCCTGGTGCATCCAGTGCTCGTCCGTCTGCACGTGCCCGCGCCGCACCCACTTGGCGAGGCACCGCTGGAACGACGCGTCCGGGAACTCGCGCGCGACCCGCGCCACGACGCCCTCGCGGGGGCCGCCGAACGCGGAGGGCTCGCGCGCGAGCGCGCTCGTCAGCGCCTCGAGCTCGCGCTCGCTCTCGACGACGCCCCGGAACAGGACAGGCACCGTGGGGAGCGACAGATCCTTCGCCTGGGCGACGACCATGTCCCACTCCCAGAAGAGCCCCCGCGCGTCGTCGCGCACGCCGAACACCAGCGAATAGCCCGGCAGCGCGTCGTATTCGATGGAGTGGACCGCGTAGCAATACTCGCAGAAGAGCGACATGCCGTCCGAGAGGAGGTGCGCGATGCTCGCGTGTGTGGCCTTCGCGAGGTCGAAGCTCGGGTGGGACGGAGGGCCCGAGTGCGAGCGCGAGAAGACGCTCTTCCGCGTGTAGGTGAGGTTGCTCCCGTCGCACTTCTCGGTGATGACGATCTCGACGCCGAGCAGCCCCGACACGTCCGCCATCCGCTTGTCGTCGGACGTGCCGCCGGGCGACCATGGCAGGTGGAACGAGCGAGGGTATTTGGCGGACATGGAGGCCCCAGCGTAGCACCGCCGCCCCGGCCCGGACATGCTACGTTCCCGCGCCGCGCGCTGTCGGAGACGGCCCGCGCTCGCCAGGGGGTGTTCGTCATGTCGTCCTCGTCATCGCTGCTCGACCTCCTCACGCCCGATCCGGCGCGTGTCCCCTGGGACGACCTCCAGGTCTTCGACTGGGTGCGCGCGCTCGAGGCCTGCCCGCAGGACCCGATCCACCACGCGGAGGGCAACGTCTGGATTCACACCCGGATGGTGCTGGAGACGCTCCTCGGGCTGCCCGCGTGGCAGGGGCTGCCCGCGGAGGAGCAGCGCGCCGTGTACCTCGCGTGCCTGCTGCACGACGTGGCGAAGCCGGCGACCACCCGCGAGGAGGACGGGCGGATCACGGCGAAGGGCCACTCGCGCGCGGGGGAGCTGCTCGCGCGCCGGCTGCTCTGGGAGCTCGGCGCGCCGTTCGCGCTGCGCGAGCAGGTGTGCGCGCTCGTGCGCTACCACCAGATCCCCTTTTACCTCGTCGAGCGCGACGACGCGCAGCGCGTCGCCGCCGAGGTCAGCCTCCACGCGCGCTGCGACCTGCTCGCGCTCGTGGCCGAGGCCGATATCCGCGGGCGCGTCTGCGCGGACATGGCCCGCGTCGTCGACAACATCGAGCTCTTCCGCGAGTTCTGCCGCGAGGAGGGGTGTTACACGGCGCCCCGCTCCTTCGCGTCGGATCACACGCGCTTCGTGTACTTCCGGTCCGATCCCGCCAGCGGGCGGCACCCGGACGTGGAGGTGTACGACGACACGCGCGCCGAGGTCGTTGTGATGAGCGGGCTCCCGGGCGCCGGGAAGGACACGTATGTTCGCGAGCACCTCGCGGGCTGGCCGGTCGTCTCCCTGGACGCGCTGCGGAGCGAGCTCGAGATCGATCCGACCGACGCGCAGGGGCAGGTGGTCCAGGCCGCGCGCGAGCGGGCGAAGGAGCACCTCCGGCGCGGCGAGCGGTTCGTGTGGAACGCGACGAACCTGTCGCGGCAGCGGCGCGGGCCCTTGCTGCAGATGGCGGCCGACTACGGGGCGAGGATCCGCGTCGTGTACGTGGAGGCGCCGGCGGCGGTCCTGTTCGCGCAGAACCGGGCGCGCGAGGCGGCGGTGCCGGAGGCGGTGATCCGGCGGATGAGCGAGCGGTGGGAGATCCCGGCGAGGACCGAGGCGCACGAGGTGGCGCTGGCGGTGCGCGGGGCGGGGTAGAGCGCGGGATCCGGGCTGGCCGGCCGCCGGAGAGGGTGTCCTCGGCGCGGGGTGGGGGCCCCGCCGAACTCGGCGGAGACATGGGCCATCCGGCAAGCCGGATGACCCATGTCTCCGCCTCAAACATCGGCCCATCCCCCACCCCGCGCCGAGGACACCCTCTCCGGCGGCCTACCGTTACTTCTCCTCCGCTGGCCCGGACGCCCCGGCGGTCCAATCCGTCGGTCGCTCTTACAAGAGCTCCGCGCCGTTCACGCGCGCTTCGCTCAGGCGACCAAGGATCTCATCCACGGTCTCCGTGACCGTGAGGCCAGATGTGTCCAGCCATAGCCCCAGCCGCGGCGTCTCTGCGCGCAACACACGGTCGAAGTCGAGCACCGCAGCGGTGTCCTGATATCCGCTCTTCGCTCGACCCGCCTCGCGCGCCGCGACCACGGCAGGGTCCGGGCAGAGGACGACGACGCGCAGAGGACGAGGCGCGTAGTGCTGCACCACCTCGGCGAGCGAGGGACCAAGGATGATGTCCTGATGCACGACGGTGAACCCGGCCTGGAAATAGAGATCGGCCGCCGCCGCCGCGATGCGGTAGCGGAGCCGTAGTTGCCGCTCTGCCTCCTCGGAGAGCTCGAACCCCATCTCGGCGCGTCCGCTGACGATCATGCGGCGGAACACGTCGCCCCGCAGGTGCACGCTCCTCGGCAGGCGCTCGGCCAGCGCCTGGGCGACCGTCGACTTTCCCGCAGCCATGAGGCCCGTGATCAGGAAGATCGACGGAGACTCAGGCAAGCTCACATACGCAGTCACGATGGCCGATTCTCCCGCGCATCCCGGAGCGCTGCTCCGCTATCTCCGACCGAACCCCGGCGCCAGCATCGCGGCCCACCGCGCCGGGCTCCTGATCCGCTCCCGCGCCATCACGGCGTCCGCCACGAGCAGCCGCTGCAGCCCCTTCTCCCCGCCAAGCAGCTCGCCGGCCTGGCGCCGCGCCGCGGCCGCATAGAGCGCCATGTCCGCCTCGTCGAACCCGGCCGCCGATGCCTCGAGCTGCGCGATCGCCGCGTCCCTATCGCCCCGCAGCGCGGCCGCGCCGGCGCGGATCAGCGGCACGAACGGGTCCGACCACGCCGTCTTCTCGCGGGCGAGCGCCGCGGCGTCCCGGAGCGCCGCCTCGATCAGCGGCTCGGGCTCGGCCGCGCCCTCGGCCGCCGCGAGCGCCGTGCTCGCGCGCTCCACGTGCGCCATCACCCTGCTGTTCTGCATCATCAGCAGCATCGAGCCCTCGAGCGCCGGCCAGGCCGCCGTGAGCCGCCTCATCGCGGCGCCGGCGCGGCCAGCGTACCGGTCGACGTAGGTCTCGCCGAGCAGCCCGACGAAGTGCTCGAGGTGGAACCCCGACGTCGTCCACCGCGACAGCGCCCCCGCGATCGCGCCCCGCGCGCCCGCCGCGTCGTCCGCCGCGAGCGCCACCCACGCGGCCTGCACGCTGAAGATCGCCACCGCGTAGCGATCCCCCCGCTGCTCGGCGCCCCGGAGCACCGCCGGCATCGTCCGCCCGAGCGCGTCGATCTGCCCGCGGTAGTACCGCACCCACGACGCCATGAGCTGCGTCGTCACGAGCTCCCAGGCGACGCCGGCGCAGCGATCGCGCAGCAGCTCGTCCGCCTTCTCGTACCACGCGGCCGCCTCCTTCCAGCGCCCGGCCGTGAACGCCTCGAGCATGCCGGAGACCATCATCGACAGGCCGAGCAGGTGCGGGCTGTCGAGCCGCTCGGCCAGCGCGCGCACCGCCGCGACGAGCTCCTCCGCGCGCGCCCGGTTCGGCGACCCCATCATGCACGCGGACGAGGCCTCGAACGCGAGCGCGCGGCCGATGCGGTACGGCTCGCCGGCGCGCAGCGCGAGCAGGAGGGCGCGCGCCGAGAACTCGGCCGCGCGGACCATGTCGACGCCGGAGAGCCCCACCGTCACCGTCCAGCACGCGTCGATGCGCGCGAGATCCTCCGGGCGCACCTCCCGCTCGGGCCGCTCGCGGAACCGCAGGCCCCTGAGGCGCAGCTCCGCGCGGTGCAGCAGCAGCGACACCAGCGCGCGCCGCGGCGTCTCCGGGAGCGACAGCCCGACCGCCTTCAGCACGGCGCGGATCAGCTCGAGCCCCTCGTCGATGTGCCCGCTCCGCAGGTACTGCTCCGCGGCGCGGCGGCGGAGCTCGATCCCGGGCCCGCGCTCCGCCCCCTCCGCGGCCGCCGCGTAGAGCTCCGCCGCCGCCGCGCCCTCGCCCGCGTTGACGAGCGCGTCGGCGCACCGGACCTCGAGCGCGCGGCGCTCCGCCTCGGGGAGCTCCGCCCCGCGCGAGAGCAGGCCGAGCGCGCGCTCGTGGAGCCGCGCGGCGCGCTCGAACGCGAGCGCCTCGGCCGCCTGCTCGGCCGCGCGCGCCGCGAACCGCCCCGCCCGCGCCGGCTCGCCCGCGCCGAGCCAGTGCCGTGACAGCGTCTCCGCGTCCGCCGTCCCGAGCGCCTCGAGCGCGCGGCCGAGCCGCCGGTGCCGCGCCGCGAGCTGCTCCGGGGCGAGCCGGCCGACCACGGACGCGCGCACGAGGTCGTGCGACACCTCGACGAGCTCGCCCTCGCCCGCCGGCCGCGCGGCGATCAGGTCCTCCGCGAGCAGCAGCGCGAGCGCCGGCGCGCGCTCCTCGTCGTCGAGCTTCGCCGCGCGCGCGGCGACCGCCGCGTCGATCGGCTCCCCGGCGACGGCGATCACCTCGAGCAACCTGCGCGCCTGCTCCGGGAGGCGGTGCAGCCGCGCCTTGAGCGCCCTGGCGAGCGCGGCGTCGCCCTGCGCGGCGCCCTCGCCCGCCGGCTCCTGCGCGTCGCGCGCGAGCTCGCCGAGCAGCCGCGGATCGCCCCGCGACGCGCGCGCGACGGCGTCCGCCCGCGCGCGCGTGCCCTCGCCGCGCGCGAAGAGGAGCGCGAGCGCGAGCTCCTCGGCCTCGATCGGCGACAGCGGGCCGACCGCGATCTCGCGCAGCGCGCCGTCCCGGTGCTGCCGCTCGACGCGCTCCGGCGCGCCGGGCGCGGCCTCGCCCTCGCCGGCGGCGCCGCGCTCCAGCCCCATCCCGTCGAGCAGCGCGCGGAGCGGCGCGCTCGCGGCGACGTCCTCGGTCCGGTAGCTGCCGAGGAACATCATCGCGGGCGCGTCGGGCGGCCGCGTGAGCTCGAGCAGGAGCGCCGCGCTGTCGATGTCGCTCCACTGGAGGTCCTCGATCGCCACGATGAGCGGGCGGCGCTCGGCGATCCGCCAGAGGAGCTGCCGGAGCGCGGCGAAGCTGCGCCGCCGCAGCTCCTGGGCGTCGGGCGCCTCGCTCACGCGCGGCGCCGCGGCGACGGCGGGCACGCGCCCGAGCGCCGGGAAGACCCGGGCGAGCGCGCGGACGTCGCGCGGCAGGAGGCGCGCCGCCTCGTCGGCGGGGATGCGCCGGAGGTAGCGGCTCAGCGCCTCCATGAGCTCCCCGAACGCGTTGTAGGACTCGGTGGCGCCGAGGGCGCAGCGCCCGCGCAGGACCACCGGCCCCTTGTCGCGGCGGAGCCCCATCAGGAAGTGGTGGATGAGCGCGCTCTTGCCCATGCCCGCGCCGCCGTGCACGAGCACCGAGACGGGCCGCTCCACGAAGAGCGACTCGGCGGCGCGGTGCAGGGCGCGCAGGTGCGGGCGGCGGCCGATGAAGTGCTCGATCGTCGGCGGCGCGATCGGGAGCAGCGCGCTCTCCGGAGCGCCGGGGCCGGCGCCGCTCGACGCGGGCCCGGCGCCGCTCGGCGCGGCCTCGGCGCCGCTCGGCGCGGCCTCGGCGCTGCTCGGCGCGGCCTCGGCGCCGCTCGGCGCAGGCCCGGCGCCGCTCGGGTCCTCCGCTCCGCGCCCCCCGCCCTGCGCCACGGTCACTTCTTGCTCAGGAACGCATCCATCGCCCGCCGGTGCTCGGGGCCGTTCCACTGCGCGGCGAACGCCTCCCGCTCGACCTCGACGGCCGCGGCGCGCAGCGCCTCGCGCACCCCGCGCAGCGAACGCTTCATCGCGGCGACCGAGGTGCGCGGGCTGTCGGCGATGCGGTTCACCTGCGCGATCGCGCGGCTCCGCGCCGCGCCCGTCGGGACGACCTCGCTCACGAGGCCGATCCGGAGCGCCTCGGCGGCGTCGATCCGCTCCGCCGTCAGCAGCAGGCGCGCCGCCTCGAGCGGGCCCACCCGCTCGCAGAGCCGCGTCAGGCCGCCCCAGGCCGGCGACAGGCCCATCTTGACGTGGCGGAACGAGAGCCCGGCGTGCTCCTCGACGATGACGAAATCGCAGAGCAAGAGCAGCTCGCAGCCGCCGCCCAGCACGTCGCCCTGGACCGCCGCGACGATCGGCACCTCGCTCTCCTCCAGCGCCGCGAGGCCGTCGAACATCGCGAGGATCTCGCCGCCCGCCGCGCCGCCGCTGGCGAGCGCGTGGAGCTCGCGGATGTCGCCGCCCGCCACGAAGACGTCGCCGCCCGCCGCGATCACGACGCCGCGCACGCGCGGATCGGCGCCCGCGAGGCGGATCGCCTCGCCGAGGCGCCTCGCGAAGGCGCTGTCGATGGCGTTCCTGCACTCGGGGCGATCGATGGTGAGGACGACCGCGTCGCCGGCCGCCTCGACCCGGAGGGTCATGAGACCGCCCTCCGGGCGCCCCTCCCGTTCGTGAGGATCGCCGGCTTCCGGCGGCCCGCGCCCGTGCCGTTCTCCGCCGCGCGGCTGAGCCGGCGCGGGACGGGCATGCGCTCGTCGTGGATCACCTCGGCGATCCGCGCCTCGAGCGCGCGGCGGCTCAGGCCGCGCTGCTCCTCCGCGTACCGCTCGGCGTAGCTGATGATCGCGCCCGCGACGTCGACGCCGCTCGCGCGCTCGACGCCCTCCAGCCCGGGGGAGCTGTTGATCTCGAGGATCTTCGGCCCGGAGCGCGCCTCGAGCATGTCGACGCCGGCGACCTCGAGGCCCATCGCCTTCGCGGCGCGGATCGCGACGCTGCGGTAGAGGCGCGGCAGCTTCACCCGGTCGCCCTTGCCGCCGCGGTGGAGGTTCGAGCGGAACTCGCCCGGCTTGGCGACCCGGCGCATCGACGCGACAACGCGGCCGCCGACGACGATGACCCGGATGTCGCGCCCCTTCGACTCGCGCACGTACTCCTGGAGCACGATGTCCTGGCCCATGGCCCAGAACGTCTCGAGCAGCGCGTGCACGGCGTGCGGCGTCTCGGCGAGCATCGTGCCGATGCCCTGGGTCCCCTGCTGCAGCTTCACGATCGCGGGGCAGCCGCCGACGAGCGAGAGCGCCGCCTCGACGCCGGCCGGGCTCCGGGCGCACACGGTGATCGGCACGTTGAGCTTGCGGCGCGTGAGGAGCTGGAGCGCGCGCAGCTTGTCGCGGCTCCGCGCGATCGAGACGGCGCCGTTCAGGACGGGGACGCCCATGAGATCGAACTGGCGGACGACGGCGAGGCCGTAGTTCGTGATGCTGGCGCCGATGCGCGGGATCACGATGTCGAAGCGGGGCACCGCCGAGCCGCCGACGAGCAACGAGGGGCGACCGCGCGACACAACGATCTGGAAATCGAGCGGATCGATGACGCTGACTTCGTGGCCGCGCGCGCGCCCCGCGAGCACGATGCGGCTCGTCGAGTAGAGGGACGCGTTGCGCGACAGGACGAGGAATCGCATGTGGCCGGGAGGCTAGCAGAGCCCGCAGACTGCGTGGATGGGTGCGCGCGTCGATCGACGTTCTGCCGACGATCCGTCGACGTTCTTCCGACGTTCTTCCGACGTACCGCTTCCCACCGCCCAGCCGGCGCTTACGCGCCGGCGCTCGCGGTCGTGCGCCGCGCCGTGTGCCCGCCTTTCCAGGGGCGGGCTCGACGGGGGCGGAAGCGCTGGAAGGCGCGGCGCTTGCGCTGAAAAATGTTTCGTGTACGAATCATTTCCATTCTGGCGGCGAGGAGGGGTTCGCGATGTGGCAGCCGTTCACGGAGGAACATCAGCAGTTCAGGAAGACGGTGCGGGCCTTCGCAGAGAAGGAGCTCGCTCCTCATGTGGAGGCGTGGGAGGCGGAGGAGTGCTTCCCGAGCTGGGTGTTCAAGCGCGCCGGCGAGCTCGGGATCCTCGGCGCGCACTTCCCGGAAGAGCACGGCGGCGCCGGGCTCGACTACTGGTTCTCGGCGGCGAAGGCCGAGGAGCTCGTGCGCTCCACGATGGCGGGCGTCTCGATGGGGCTGCTCGTGCAGAGCGACATGGCGACGCCGGTGATCAGCGACATCGGCACGAAGGAGCAGATCGAGGAGTTCCTCAGGCCGGCGCTCGCGGGCGACAAGATCGCCGCGCTCGGCGTCTCCGAGCCGGCGGCCGGCAGCGACGTGGCCGGCATCCGGACGACCGCGCGCAAGGACGGCGATGACTACGTGCTGAGCGGGCAGAAGACGTTCATCACGAACGGGACGCGCGCCGACTTCGTGACGCTGCTCGCCAAGACGTCGCCGGACAAGGGGGCCCACGGCTGCTCGTTCTTCCTCGTGCCGACGGCGCTCCGGGGCTTCAGCGTCGCGAAGAAGCTGAGGAAGATCGGCAACAAATCCTCGGACACGGCCGAGCTCTTCCTGGACGACGTGCGGGTGCCGCGGCGCTACCTGCTCGGCGAGCCGGACCAGGGCTTCGGGTACCTGATGCAGAACTTCCAGACCGAGCGGCTCGTCGCCGCGGTGGGCGCGATCGCGAGCTCGTTCATGACGCTCGACAACACGGTCGAGTACGGGCGCGAGCGGGTGGCGTTCGGCAAGCCGATCATCAAGCGCGAGTCGTGGCAGCACAGGTTCGTGGACCTGTACACGCGCTGCGAGGCGGCGCGCGCCTTCGTCTACAAGTGCGTCGACCACTACAACGACGAGCGGTACGTGCGGAAGGTGCCGATCAGCTTCGACACGGTGAAGCTCATCTCGATGGCGAAGATCCTGGCCGGCGACGTGGCGAACGACGTGGTGGACACCTGCCTGCAGTTCCACGGCGGCTGGGGCTACATCGAGGACTTCCCGATCGCGCGCGCCTGGCGCGATCAGCGGCTGCTGCGCATCGGCGGCGGGACGACCGAGACGATGAAGTATTACCTGGCGAAGCTGATGAACTTCTGAAGGCCGGCAGCGCGCGATCGTATGATCACGCGCCGCCGCGGCCCGTGCCGGCGAGGCGCTGAGCCCCGCCGGCGAGGCCGGGACCGAAAACCAACCGTCGACTGAAAAAAAATAGAGACAAGCGGCTCGAGAGGCTGTAGACATGCCGCTCCCAACGACCGGGGCTGTAGCTCAGCTGGGAGAGCGCATGACTGGCAGTCATGAGGTCAGGGGTTCGATCCCCCTCAGCTCCACTGATACGACCGAAGGACTCCCTCGGGAGTCCGGCACGCCGCGCCCGCCTGCCGGCGTGCTTCTTCAGAACGCGCCGAGGTAGCGCGGCGGCAGACCGACCCGCGGGTCGACGTGGAATGCGCCAGCGTGCACGAGCGCGCTGCTGCCCCCGCCGGCGCCCACGTCGAAGCGGTGCACGACGCCCCCGTCGGTCTCGGCGTCCGCGACGAGGCACCGCCCGCACGCGGCGGCGCAGCGCACCTCGCCGAGCGAGAACGGGAGCTCCTTCGAGCGCAGCAGGACGCTGGGCGCTCCGCCGGAGAGGTCGACCGCCGTCAGGGTGTCGTCGACAGGGCGCTCGCCGCCGACCGCGTCGCGCCCGAGCGTCGTGAAGAGGACCGTGTCCTCGGACGCGAACGCGACGGAGAAGCCGGGCGACCCCTCGCCGAGCTCGGCGGCCGTCCAGCGCCGCTCCTCGACGAGGCCGCCCTCGCCGCGGGCCAGGATCACGAGCCCCGCCTCGGCCAGGTTGGAGGTGGCGTCGCCGCCGAACGACCCAGAGCACACGACCGCGAGCCGCGCGCCGCTCGGGGACACGGCGAGCCCCGTGCAGCCGTGCAGCCGGTCGAGGAGGGTGACGGCCCTGATCGCGTCGTCGCGCGCGTCGATCTCGACGAGGCGCGACGCGGCCGTCTCCAGGAACGAGAGCGTGGACGCCGTGAGCAGCACGTAGAGGCTGTCCTCGACCAGCGCCGCCCGGCTCGGCCGCGGGTGGAACTCCGGGTCCTCCCCGGCCATCGCGGGCGCGAGGTCGACGCGGCCGACGAGGGCGCGGGCCTCGGGATCGACGACGAGCACGTCGCTGCCGCCGTCGAGCGGCTGGGCGCCCGGGGCGAGGTTCGGCTCGAGGCGCGGGACGTACGCCTTCACGGGCGAGACCTCGATGTAGTCCTGCGGGTTCGCGGTGAAGCCGGTCGCCACCGAGAGCTGCCCGGTGACCTCGCCGCGCCGCGCGTCCAGCCAGGTGAGCGCGGAGGCGGAGCGATCGATCAGCGCGAGGCGGCCGCCGCCCAGGGACATCGTCGGCGCGGTCACGTCGCCGGAGAGCGGCGCCGAGAGCACGAGGGGCGCCGAGGCCGACGACGCGATCGACGCGGACAGGACCGCGCCGTCCCAGCTCAGCAGGCCGACGCTCGTGGACTGGTAGTCGCTGCTGATCACGACGGCGCCGATCCCGCACGGCCCCTCGGGCGCGTCGGTGCCGCCCGTGTCCTCGGGCGGCGCCGGCGCGTTGCACCCGAGCAGCGCGCCGGCCGCGCCCGCGACCAGGGCCGTCCACGGCGAGGACCAGCGCGCGGGCCGGCGAGGGCCCCTGTCCAGCGACGACGTCATCACCCTCATCACCACCACACCTCCATGGCCGCGTGGACGCTCCGCCCGGGGAGCGGAAAGCCGACCGCGTCGAGCATGCGCGCGCCCGTGGCGTTCTCCACCGCGAGGCGCGCCGACAGGCGCCCGTCGAGCGCGAGGACGGCGAGGTCCACGTCGACCGCCGCCTGCTCCGGGAGCACGAGGAGCCCCGCGCGGTCGGCGAAGCGCGAGGACCGGTAGAGCAGCCGCGCGCCCAGCGAGGCGCGGCCGCCGCCGAGCCACGCGGGCTCCGCGTACACCTCCAGGGACGGCGCCGCGACGAGGCGCGACTGGAAGGGCAGGAGATCGCTCACGATCCCGCGATCCGGCGACGCGTCGCGCGGGTCGAGCGCGGTCAGCGTGAGCGCCGCGCGCACGTGGTCGAGCGCGGACGCCGAGGCCGTGAGCTCGAGCCCGAGCACGCGCGCGCCCCGTACATTGTACGGCCGCACGGCGCCGAGGGCCGCGCGGCGGTACGCGACGAGCGCCGACGCGAGGCGCGCGAAGCCGAGGAGCTCGAGCGAGGCCTCGGCCCGCGCGCGCGGCAGCGCGGCGGACGCGCGCGCCCCGAGCTCGCCGGTGACGCCCTGCTCGGGCTCGAGCTCCGGGTTGCCGCGCACGATGGGGGAGATGCCGTGGAGCTCGCCGAGCGCCGGGACGCGCACGTAGCGGCCGACGTTGGCGAAGAGCGCGGCGCCGTCCGCGAGGCGCAGCCGCGCGCCGAGGCGGCCGCTCGGCTCGACGAGCCCGCGCGCGCCGCCGTCGCCGTCGACGCGCGTCGCGTGGTGCTCGACGGCGCCGAGCGCGTAGCCTTCCAGCCAGGGGGCCGGCGCGAACGACGCGCTCGCCGACGCGCGGGACGTCGCGCGGAGGGCGCGGAGCGGCGGCGCGCTCGCCTGGTCGATGCCGAGGCGCTCGACCTCGATCGCCGCGGAGGCCGACACGGTCACCCCCTCGGCGACGCGGAGGCGGACGGCGCCCTGCTCCGCCGCGCGCTCGCCGGCGCTCGCGACGAACGGCGAGGGCAGGCCGTGCCGCAGCGCGGGATCGCGGAGGCTCTGGCGCGTGAGGATCGCCGAGCTCTTGAGCTCGAGGCGGCACCGCTCGACGCCGCCGGCGCGCGGGCCGGCGCAGGGGACCACGGCGGCGACCGCGCCGAGCCAGCGCTGCACGCGGGAGCGCGCGGCGTCCGCGGGGCTCGCGGGCGGCGCGGCCCTCGACGAGAGGTCGCTCAGGCCCTGCTCGCGCGCGAAGCCGTTGACGAGGGCGGTGACGCCGCCGCCGCGCGGCAGCCGGTAGCGGGCGACGCTCCAGAGATCGTAGGCCTCGAAGTCGGCGTTCTGCCGGATCCGGGTGCGGTCGTCCGCGGCGGTGAGCCCGGTGTCCTCGTCGTCGAGGTACGGGTAATCGTTGTCGGCCGCGCGCCGGCCGAGCGCGAGCAGGACGCTCGCGCGCTCGTCGCCGAGGCTCGCCGAGGCCGACGCGGAGAGCTCGCCGAAGCTGCCCGCGCCGAGCCCCGCGCCGACGCGGGGGCCGCGCGGCAGCGCCGGCTCGAAGAAGATGGCGCCGCCGATCCCGAGGCGGTCGGCGTCGGCGGGCGCGTTGCCCCGGTAGACCTCGACCCGGTGGAGCATCCAGAGCGGCACGAGCGAGAGGTCGGCCGTCCCCGTGACGTCGTCGTTGAGCCGGACGCCCGCGAGGTAGACCGGGGTCTCGGCGCTGCTCGCGCCGCGGATCGAGGCGGTCGCGAGGTCGGCGCCGGCGCCGGTCCGGACGACCTGCAGGCCGGGGACGCGCCCCAGCACGGAGGAGGCGGTCGCGCCGGGGGCGCGGAGCTCGTCGCCGCGGATCACGTAGGACGCCGCGGTGGGATCGCGCGCGGCGACCGTCGAGGCGCGCTCGCCGTGGACGCGGACCTCGATCGGCGGCCGGCGCGCCGCGGGGGCCTCCTCCGGCGCGGCGCGCTCCGGTGCGGCGGCCTCCGGCGCGCCCTGCAGCCCGGCGGCTCGCGGCCCGGCCGCCCTCGGCGCGCCCTCCGGCGGGGCGCTCCCGGCGCGGGCGCCGCGGCCCGCCTCCTCGGCCCGCGCGCGCGGCGCGAGGCCCGCAGCCACGAGCGCCGCGCAGGCGAGCGCCCCGGCGCGCCTCACGGACACAGCGCGTGGACGATGCCCACCGCGTCGAGGTCGAAGACGTCGGGCGTGCCGGCGCGGTCGGTGATGCGCACGTAGCGGGCCAGCGGGACCCCGACGTCGGCCAGATCGAACGGATCGCCCCCGGCCGACGACGGATCGAGCGGGTCGACGTCGTTCTCGCCGGGGCTCGCGTGCACGGGGTGCCACCCGGCGCAGCCGTCGTAGGGGTAGCGGTCCGCGGCGCAGGGGAAGGCCGACCACGCGGCGCCGTCCTCGCTCACCTCGACCGTGGCCAGCTCGGCGAAGACGTTCGCGGCGTCGCCGCCGCGCTCGAAGGCGTTCTCGAACACCAGGAAGTCGGCGCCGGGCCCGTCGACGATCGCGTTGCCCTCGAAGGCCACGACGATCGAGCCCCCGTCGCCCAGCGAGAGCACGTCGAGCGAGCCGCCGCAGCAGCCACCGCCTCGCGGCGGGCCGAGGACGATGTCCGGGAACCTGTCCTCACCGAACCCCTGCCCTGCTCCGAGGCAGGCAGACACCACGCGCGTCGCGAACCGCGCGCCCGGCCCCGCGCACGACGCCGCGCCCTCGCCCGCAGCTCCGCCCTGGCCGCCCGAGAGGCACGAGCCGCCCGCGCCCTCCGCGGCGGAGGGCTCGCCGGAGCCGCCGTCATCCCGGGGCGCGTCGACGCCGCCGCATCCGGACAGGACAGCGGCGGAAGCGCCGAGGCAGACGGACCAGACGAAGAGGACACGCAGCGACATCCTGACCCCTGTTCGAGCGAGCTCGCGCGCCGCGGGGGCGTCCCAGCTCGGCGGCGCTCGGCCTGTCCCGGGGGGGACTCCATGTCCCCTCGTCCCGCGAGGGACCTCTTCGGCGGGACGGGCGGCTATCACGGCCTGTCGACACGGTCAACGCGCTTCCCCGGCCTGCCGCGCAAGAGTAGAGAACGCGGACATGGCTTCTCCGCCTTCCTGGGTGTTCCCGGAGCTCGACGCGAGCGCCGCGGACGCGGCGCGCGCGCGGCAGGACACGCTGACCAAGCCGCGCGGCAGCCTCGGCGCGCTCGAGGAGCTCGCCGTCGCGCTCGCCGGCATCCAGGGCGGGCCGCCCGCGAGCCGGCCGGCGGCGGCGGTGCTGTTCGCCGCCGACCACCCCGTCGTCCGGCACGGCGTCTCGGCGTACCCGGCCGAGGTCACGGCGGCGATGGTCGCGAACTTCGCGCGCGGCGGCGCGGCCGCCAGCGTGCTCTGCCGGCACCTCGGGGTCGAGCAGCGGGTCGTCGACGTCGGCGTCGCCCACCCGTACGAGCGCGTCGATCTCGACGGCGCCGGCGCGCACGCGCGGCTGCGGCGCGATCCGGTCGCCGACGACCCCATCTTCGACCTGCGCGTCGAGGACGCGCTCCCGGAGGCGGTCTACGAGCGCGCGCTCCGCGCCGGCGCCGCCGAGATCGACGCGCTCGGGGGCGACACGCGCGTCGTCCTCCTCGGCGAGATGGGCATCGGCAACACCACCGCGGCCGCCGCCATG
This sequence comes from Sorangium sp. So ce406, assembly GCF_051474675.1. Classification (NCBI taxonomy): domain Bacteria; kingdom Pseudomonadati; phylum Myxococcota; order Polyangiales; family Polyangiaceae; genus Sorangium; species Sorangium sp. So ce406. Next base: position 9,619,693 of record NZ_CP150340.1, read on the forward strand.
ACGGCGCTGCTCCTCGGGCTCGCCCCCGAGGACGTCGTCGGGGCGGGCACCGGCGTCGCGGGCGACGCGCTGTCGCGGAAGATCGAGGTCGTGCGCGACGCGGTCCGCCGCGTCCAGAGCGCCGACCCGCACCGCGTGGTGCGGGCGGTCGGCGGGAAGGAGATCGCCGCGCTCGTGGGCGCCGCGGCGCGCGCGATCGAGCGGCGGATGGCGGTGCTCGTCGACGGCTTCATCGTCTCGGCGGCGGCGCTCGCGCTCGTCCGGATGGCCCCGCGGGCGCGGGCGGGCATGCTCTTCGCCCACCGCTCGGCCGAGCGCGGTCACGCCAGCATCCTCGCGGCCCTCGACGCCCGCCCGCTGCTCGACCTCGGCATGCGCCTGGGCGAGGCGAGCGCCGCGCTGGCCGCGCTGCCGCTCCTCGACGCCGCCTGCGCCCTTCACGCCGGCATGGCGACGTTCGCGAGCGCGGGCGTGCCCGATCGCGCCTCGCCCGTGCCCTCATGACGACGCCGCCGGTCCTGCGCGGCGCCCGGGCAGCGGCGACGTTCCTCACGCGCGTCCCGGTCGGCGGCTTCCCTTACGCCGAGTCGGACTGGCGCTGGGCCTCGGCCTGGTTCCCGTTCGTGGGCGCCGGCCTCGGCGCCGTCCAGGCCGCGGCGTGGCTGCTCGTCGACCGGGGCGGCGCGCTCGTCGCGGCCAGCGTCGCCGTCGCGCTGGGCCTGCTCCTCACCGGGGCCTTCCACGAGGACGGCCTCGCGGACACGGCCGACGCGCTCGGCGGGGCCTTCGACCGGGCGCGCATGTTCGAGATCCTGAAGGACAGCCGCATCGGCTCGTTCGGCGCCGCGGCCTTGATCGTGGTCCTCGTGCTGCGCATAGCGCTGCTCGCGCGGCTCGACGCCGCGGCGCCTGTCGCGCTGGTGCTGACGCAGTGCCTCTCGCGCACCCCGCCGATCTGGCTGATGGTCGCGCTGCCCTACGTCACGCAGGGCGCCTCGCGCAGCCGGCCGGTCGCGCAGGCGGCGCTGCCGCAGGCGCTCCTCGGCTCGGTCTGGCCGGCGCTCGCGCTCGCCGCCGCGCACGCCGCCGGGGCCGTCTCGGCCGCGGAGGCGGCGGCCATGGTCGGCGCGTCCGCCGCCGCCTCGGCGATCTGCGGCTTCCGCTTCCGCGCGCGGGCCGGCGGGCTCACCGGCGACTTCCTCGGCGCGGCGCAGCAGATCGCCGAGTGCGCGGCGCTGCTGGCCCTCGCGATCGCGCGGGGCGGCTGAGCCGGGGGCGCCGCGCGTGGATCCCGTCCCCTGCGGCCTCGTCGCGTTCCGCCACGCCCCCGTCCCGCTCTCCGGCGTCTGCTACGGCCGCCTCGACGTCGCGGCGGAGCTCTCCGCGGAGGCCGCCGCGGCCGCGATCGAGCGCGCGCTCGCCGATCTCTGTCTGCGCCCGCGCGCCGTCTGGTCGTCCCCGCTCTCCCGCTGCGCCGCCCCTGCGGCCGAGCTCGCGGCGCGCCTCGGGGCGCCGCACGCGGTCGACGAGCGCCTCCTCGAGATCGCCTACGGCGCCTGGGAGGGGCGCGCCTGGTCCGACATCGAGCGCGACGACCCGATCGCGTACGCCGCGTGGCTCGACGGCTGGGAGCGCGTCGGCCCGCCCGGGGGCGAGTCGGCGCTCGAGGTCGAGGCGCGGGTGCGGTCGTTCTGGCGCGCGCTCGGCGCCACGTCCGGCGCGTTCAGCGCGCCCGGCGCGCCCGGCACGTCCGGCGACGTCGTGGATCCGGTCGGCGCGCGCCCGCACCTCCTCGTCGCGCACGCGGGGGTGCTGCGCGCGCTCCGCGTCGTCGCGTGCGGCGCGTCCTGGGTCGAGGCGATGAGCGCGCCCGCGCCCCACCTCGCGCCCGAGCGCTTCCCGCTCCCCGCGCCCGCCCTTTCGCTGGCGGCCCCTTGAGGGGCGCGTACCCTCGTCGAGCATGACCCCGCACGAAGAGCTCGCGCTCCTGCTGCGTCCGGCGGCCGGAGGTCTCTACCTCGTCTCCACCGGGCGCGCCCAGCAGCTGGAGGTCCAGCGGCGGCTCTACGGCGCCACGACCCAGGACGAGGTCGCCGCCCGGTTCCGCGCCTCGCTCGACCGGATCGCCGGCGCGCGCGCCATCCTGCTCGGCATCCCCTCCGACGTCGGCGCGGGGCTCCTCCGCGGCTCCAACATGGGCCCGCAGGCGATCCGGACCGCGCTCCTCGACGCCCACCCGGACTTCCCCGAGCGGGCGCGCGACGTCGGCCTCGTCGACATCGGCGACGTGTTCGTCGTCCCGCAGCTCCTGCACGACGACATGCTGTCGGAGGCTCAGAAGGCCGCCTCGCGCCGCGCCCTCTACCCCGGCGTGCCCGAGCCGGAGGCGTCTCGGCTGCCGGTCTCGCCGCTCTCGATCGCCGAGCGCGCGCTGGATCTCGTCTTCTCGATCAACCTCGGCGTCGCGCCGATCGTGCTTGGCGGCGATCATTCCACGGCCCTGCCGGTCGCGCGCGCGCTCGCCCGCGTGCGCGGCGCGCAGCAGCGGCCGTGGGGCATCGTGCAGCCCGACGCGCACACCGATCTCCTCGAGGAGCGGCTCGGGGTCGCGTACTGCTTCGCCACCTGGTCGTACCACGCGAACGAGCTGGTCGGCCGGGGCGGCCGGCTGACCCAGGTCGGGGTCCGCGCCTCGCAGAGGCCGCGCGAGCACTGGGAGAGCCGCTACGGCGTGCGGCAGTTCTGGGCGGCCGAGTGCCGCGCCGATCCCGCGGCGGCGCTCGACGCCATCGTCGCCCACGTGAAGAGCACCGGCGTCGAGGGCGTGTATTTCTCGAACGACATCGACGGCACGGACGCCGCGTACGCCGACGCGACCGGAACCCCGGAGCCGGACGGCCTCACGCCCGATTTCGTTGTCGCGCTGATCCGCCGCCTCGGGCGCGAGGTCGGCCTCATCGGCGGCGACGTCATGGAGGTCGCGCCGGCGCTCCAGCCCACGCCGGAGAGCGCGGCGCGCACGCTCGCGCTCGCGGTGCGCTACCTGCGCGAGACGATCGAGGCCACGCTCGGCCGCGCGCTCGCCTGACGCTCGAGGAGAGGCTCAGGGCTCGGCGCCCTTCGCCGCGGGCAGGCTGGCGTCCCTGGCCCAGTCGCTCCACGACCCCTCGTAGAGGATCGCGTCCGCGCGGCCGAGCGTCGCCAGCGCGAGCAGGTCGTGGCAGGCGGTGACGCCGGAGCCGCAGTAGCAGACCACGGTGGTCGCCTCGAGCGCGCCGAGGTCGCGGTAGCGCCGCTCGAGCTCCGCGCGCTCGCGGAAGGGCCCGGACGGCGCGCGGAGGTTCTCCGCGAACGGCGCCGAGCGCGCCCCGGGGATGTGGCCCGGCCGCGCGTCGACCGGCTCGGTCTGCCCCTCGTAGCGCTCGCGGGCGCGGGCATCGAGGATCACCGCCGCGGGGTCGCGGCGCAGCCTGTCGACCGCCGCCTTGTCGGCGACCGGCGCGCCCCCGGCGGCGAACTGCATCCGCGGCGCCTCCGCGATCGCGGGCTCGTCGGTCGAGAGCGGGTGTCCCGCCGCGGTCCACGCCTGGAGGCCGCCGTCGAGCACGCGCCCGCCCGGGTGGCCGAAGTACCGCAGCAGCCACCAGAGCCGCGCCGCGATGGCGCCGCCCGCGTCGTCGTAGCCGACGACCAGCGTCTCGGGGCCGACGCCGATCCGCGCGAGCACGCCCGCGAACGCCGCCGCGTCGGGCAACGGGTGGCGGCCCGGCCCTCCCTGCGCCGGGGCGGAGAGGTCGGCGTCGACGTCGAGGTGCACGGCGCCCGGGATGTGCCCGCGGGCGTATTCGTCGGCGCCGCGGCGACCGCTGAGATACCAGCGGCAGTCGACCACGCGGACGCGGGGGTCGGCGGCGTGCGCTGCGAGCCAGGGGACGTCGACGAGGGGGCCTGTCGGCACGGAGAGGGGGTCGCGCATGCGAGGGAGGGTAGCAGCGCGCGATCGGCTCGTGGGAACCGCCCAGGCGGCCATCGCCAGGCCCGTGGGTTCTTTGCCGCGCTCCCCGCTCGACTCGCGCGCGCAGGCGCGCTCGCCTACAGTCGACCGCCGAGCGCGGCCTTCTCCATTCCCCCGGACCGGCGCGGAGCGATCCCGTGAGCCCCATCCTCTCCCTCTGCGACGGCTACCGACTCGACCTGTCCGACTACGCGCGCACCGGCCTGCGCGTCGGCATCTGGGCCTCGTCCGGTCGGGGCAAGAGCTTCGGCGTCGGCGTCCTCTGCGAGGAGCTGCTCGCGGCCGGCATCCCCGTCGTCGCGGTCGACCCCGAGGGCGAGCTCTACACGTTGCGGGAGCGGTTCCGCCTGCTCGTCCTCGGCGGCGCCCACGCGGACCTGCCGCTGCCGTCCGGCGAGCGCGCGGCGGCGCTCGCGCTCGCGCGGGTGCTCGACGAGGGGCTCGGCCTCGTCATCGACCTCTCCGATCAGCCGACGAACCGCGCCCAGCAGGAGGCCGCGCTCCCGTTCCTCGAGCGGCTCTGGGTCCTCCTGTCCGAGCGCCGCGCGCCCGCGGCCCTCGTGGTCGAGGAGGTGCACATCTTCGCGCCCCAGTCCGGCGCGTCGCTCACCTCGGACATCCTGCACCGCTTCGCCAAGCAGGGCCGCAAGCGCGGCGTCCTCCTCGCCGTCGCCAGCCAGCGCACGCAGGCGGTCTCGAAGGAGCTCATGAGCCAGCTCAACTTCCCGGCGATCGGCGGGTTCGAGATCGAGCGCGACTACGACGCCGTGAAGGCGCTCGTCGACGGCCACACGTTCGAGGAGTTCCGCGCCCTCCCGGCCGGCGAGTTCTTCCTGCCCGCCGCCGGGCGCTTCGAGCGCTGGCGCGCCCGTCACACCGCCCACGGCGGCGACGCCCCGAGCTGGACCGGCGAGGCCGCCGGCCCGCCGCGCGCCGCGGACTCGAAGCTGAGCACGCTGATCGACGAGCTGCGCGAGGCGCTGGCGGACGAGCTCGCGGGCGCGAAGGCGCCCGATCCGAGCGCCGCGCTGCGCGCCGAGATCCGCCGCCTCCGGCAGCAGCTCGAGCAGGCCGACGAGGCGCGCAGGGCCGCCGAGGCCGAGACCGAGCGGCTGCGCGTCGCGCTGCAGGTGGCCGGCGTCGTCAAGGTCGTCATCCAGAACGAGATCGTGGCGCGCGTCGCGCAGCCCGAGACCGCCGCGCGACCGCCGGCGGCGCTCGCTCCCGCCGCGCCGCGGCCCCCCGCCCCGGCGGCGCCCGCGCCTGCTCCCGCGCCGGTCGGCGCGGCCGTGAAGGTCGTCGCGAGGCCGGCCTCCCCGTCGCTCCGGGATCTCGCGCTGCCGGTCGGGGCGGTGCTCGAGGCGCGCGGCGTCAAGCAGATGGTGAGCGCCGCGAGGAGCCACGCGCGGCGGCGATCACCCCGGTCGGTGGCGCACGTCGCGCTGGCCGCGAAGCTGCTCGCCGGCGGCGCGGCGCTCACCGCGGAGGAGCTCGCCGCGCGCGGCGGCTCGCGCAGCCAGGTCGAGATCCGGCGCGCCGTGCACGCGCTCGCCGCGCTCGCCCGCGCGGGCTTCGCGTCGATCCAGAGCGGCCGCCACGCGCTGAACGAGGCGGCCGTGCTCCGCGCGATCCAGCTCGGCTGACGGGGGCCTAGCAGCCGGCCACGAAGATCAGCCGGATCGTCGCGAGCGTCCCCAGCACGAGCAGCCCCGCGTAGAAGATCCGCCGCTTGCGCCGCATCTGCTCGGGGCTGAGCCCGGTGCCGCCGGGCTCCTCACCGGGCGCCGGCACCGCGTCGGTGCGCGTCGCCGGCAGCATCCCGGCCGCGAGCGCCGCGCCGGCCGCGCCGGCCGCTGACGGCTTGCTGGCCTCGTGCCCCGCCTCGCCGTCGCCCCCGTCCGCGGCGTGCCTCCGCAGCAGCTCCCCTTCCGGCGTGAGCGGCGTCGCGAGCGCGCGCGGTCGCGGCGGCGCGTCGTCCGGGCCATCGAAGTCGAGGTAGTTCACCGACAGCGAGCCCATGACCGCGCCGGATGGCCGCGGCGCGCCGCTCCTGCGCGCGGGAGGCGCGCTCCGCCGCGGCTCGGGCGACGACGGACGGCCCGACGGACGGTCGGCGGACACGCCGCCCGCCGGCGCCGCCTTCCGCGAAAGACCCGGCGAGCTCAATCCCGGTCCGCTCGCCGGGGGGATCGACGGCGCGGCGTGGCAGCCCGAGCCGCTCGTCGAGCGCGCCCTCGCGAGGTAGCTCTCGATGAGCTCCTTCAGCTCGCGCCGCGCCTCCTGCTCGGCGTCCGGGCCCATCCCGAGGAGGACCTGCTCCAGCGCGTCCGCCAGCGCCCCGGCGCTCGCGGTCCGCTTCTCGACGGAGAACTCGGTCGCCGCGTCGAGCGCGTCCGCGAGCGGCGCGCTCAGCTCGGGCAGCAGCGTCCGCGCGCGTGGGATGGGCGTCGACGCGACCCGCAGGATGAGCTGCGTCTGCGTCTCGGCCTTGCGCACCCGGCTGCCGAGCAGCGCCTCCAGGAGCGTGATCCCCAGCGAGAACACGTCCGCGCGCCCGTCGAACGGCTCGCCGCGCGCCTGCTCCGGCGGCATGTACGGGAGCTTCCCCTTGAACACGCCGCTGTCGGCCTGCTCGCCCCCGCCGCCGGGCACGCGCGCGACCCCGAAATCGGTCAGGCACACGCGGCCGTCCCGCGCGATCAGGATGTTGGAGGGCGAGACGTCGCGGTGGACGACCGCGTAGCGCCGCCCGTCCTCCTCGCACAGCGTGTGCACGGCCTCGAGCGCCCTCGCCATCTCCCGGCCGATGTACGCCACGACGCGCGGCGGGAACGCGCCCACCTTCCTGAGCACGCGATCGATGGCCGGGCCGTCGATGTAGTCGAGCGCGAGGTACACCGAGCCCTCGAAGCTCCCGAGCTCGATCAGCCGGACCACGTTCGGGTGGTCGAGCCGCGCGATCACCTGCGCCTCGGCGAAGAACGACTCGCGCGCGTACGCGCCGAGCTCGGATCTCGGCGCCAGCCGCTTCAGCGCGACGAGCCGCCTCGGGTCGCTGGGCCCGTCCTCCTCGGCGAGCCACACCTCGCCCATCGCGCCCTTGCCCAGCATCCGGATGAGCCGGTACTTGCCGGCGAACAGCTCCCGCTGCGGATCGGGCTCGGCGCTCTTCGGGTGGGGGCGTGAGGCGGCCATCTCGTGATCTGCGGCGCTCGACCTCGACGTCCGTCGAGGCTAGCCCTCCTGCGGCGGGTGGAGAGGGTGCAGGGGAAACACGCCCGATCCTATCGCCGCCCGCGCGCCGCAGGAATCGTCGCGTCCATGCCCGGCGCGGATTCGTCCCGCCCCGACGCCCACCCCAGCGCACCTGCGGGCGCGCCGCTCACTCCTGCGTGTGCTCCTCGCGGATCGGCTCCCGCATGGTCGTCACCGGGAACCACTCGAAGAAGCGGTGGATGAGCTGCCGCCGCTCCGGCTCGATGTACTCGAACACCGCGCCCCGGTCGTTGATCTCCCAGAACTCGTTGCTCGTCACGGCCAGGAGCTCCGCCCGGATCGAGCGCAGCCGGTCGGGCCGCTCGTCGCGCATGTCGCGGTAGATCTTGCGCGCGAGCGCCTCCTCCCCCCGCTGCAGGTAGTACGTGGCCAGCTTGACCTGCGCCTTGCGGACGCCGCGGAGCGAGCGCTCCTGCTGGTCGAGCTCGGCCTCCTTGTCCACCTCGAGGAAGATCCGGAGCAGCTCGTCGCGGGCCGGCGCGTGGACGTCGTACGCGCGCTCGTTGAGCACGCACAGGTCGAACGCGACCGTCTCGGTCAGGAACGCGAGCCCCATCGCGTGCGCCGTCTGCGCGTAGTACTTGAAATAGCGCGCGATATCGAGGACCTGCTCCCCCCACCCCGCCTTGAGCAGCTCCTCCGCGAGGTAGCGGTACTGGTTCAGGTTGTTGTAGGCCGCGGCGATGTCCTTCGCGTTGAGCGCCCGGCGCATGTAGGTGTTGAAGAACTTCACCACCACCGCGACGGCCGCCCGGTCGCCCGCGGCGATCGCCGTCTGCCCGATGTACCGGGTGTCGATCGCGATGCGCGTGATGAGGTCGGGCATCGCGGTGAGCGCCTCGCGGTAGACCATCAGGAACTGGCGGAGCGCCTTGTATTCGAGCCAGGTCCGCGTGGTCGAGAGCTTGCCGAGCGCCTCGGCGTTCATGCTCACGAAGTCGGTGTCCTTCGCGAGGCGGTCGCGGATCTGGAACCAGCGCTCGTCGAGCGTCGCCTTGTGGGGCAGGTACGCGACGACGAGCTCCGACAGCGAGTCGACCGTCTTCGACGCGATCCCCTTGTCCTTCTGATCGATCGCGTTGAGCGCCACGTCGGCCAGCTGCTCCAGCGCCGAGAGCGCCATCACCCGCCGCTCGTCGATCGCGTCCTCGCCCTCGCCGCCCGCGGGGCGCAGCGCCTGCTCGACGCCGCTCCGCTTGATCCGCCCGACCACGTTGTCGGGCTCGACGAAGTCGAACACGTACCCGAAGTAGGGCGCCATCATGAGCAGGCTCGCGGTGAGCAGCCCCATGGTGACGAGGACGCCGTAATACGGGACGAACGCGTGCTCGGTCGAGCCGCCCCCGCCGACGCGGATCGAGAAGTTGATCCACAGCGAGAACACCGCGCTGACGACGAAGAAGCCCATCACGAGCATGTTCGTCCGGTCGCGGAAGAACATCTCGGTGATCCGCGGCGTGTACCGGTTCGCCGCGAGCTGCACGATGATGGAGGCGACCGTGATCACGATGCCGAGGATCGCGGCGATGACCTCGCCGATGCCGCCCATGATGTGCTCGGCGTCGTCCGGCGACATGTGCGCGAACACCTCCCAGAACGGCAGCCCCTGGTTCCCGCGCCGCGCGAGCTCGAGCAGGTAGACGACGGCCAGCGTCGCCATGCTGACGCCGAGCGGATACGTCATCGGCCGCAGCCAGATGCGGGCCACGGCCGCGCCCCTGCGGCGCTGCCCCTCGGCGTCGGCCGCGGGCTGCCCCAGGCTCATGAGGTACTCGCCGGTCGATCGGCGCGCCTGTCCGCGCGCCTGATCACCACGCGCCTGATCATCACGCGATGGATCCCCCCGCCTTCTCACGCGCTCGCACCGCCGGGCGGCAGCCCGCCTATTTCTTCTCCGGAGGGCTGTCGAGATCTTCCGCGAGGTAGCTGAGGATCACCTCGTCCAGCGACTTCTCGCTGATCAGGTCCTCACCGAAGATCGAGGCGCCCTCCGCGGGCCGGTTGGTGGCGAAGATGCTGGCCGGGCGCGAGGCCGCGTAGCGCCCGGAGCCGGGGCCGCCCGAGTAGTGCTCGACAGCGACCGTGGCCGCGGGCGGCGCCGCGGGCTGCTCCGGGTGGACGTTGCTGTACACCCCGGCGCCCGACGACGCGGACTCGGTCCGCCGCCCGATCACGGACGCGGGCGGCGGGGGGAGGTCCTGGATCTGCTGGAAGAACGGCGTCTGCGCCTCGGCCGCGGCGCGCTCGAGCGCGTCGAGATCGAGATCGATCGACGGCTGCTCGTGCTTGATCTCCGGGGGCGCCGGGCGCACGGCCCTGCTGCCGGCCAGCGGGCTGCCCTGGCGCCCGCTGCCGACGTTGCCGAGCCCCTGGAGCGCGCCCGGATCCAGCTCGAGCCGCGGGCGCGGGCTGGCCGACGCGGGCGCCGGCTCGGCCGCCGGAGCGCGCGGCGGCGCGGCGGCGACGGGCGCGGCGGCCGGCCGGGCCGCCGGCGCGGCGGGCCTCGGCGGCGGCGTCGGCGCCGGGGCGGGCGCCGCGGCGGGCTTCGGGCGCGGCGCCTCGGGCGTGAGGGGCCGCGACGGCGGGGGCGCCTTCGGCGCGCTGGCCACCTCGGGCGACGACGGCGCCGGCGGCCGCGCCGGCTTGCTCTGCTCGGCGGCGGGCGGCGCCGCGGCGGCCGCCGACACGGGCGGGGCGGCCGTGTCGTCGAAGAGGTAATCGAAGTGGCCGTCGCGCAGGGCGATGAACATCGCCTTGTGCTGCTCCTTCATCATCCCGCGCACCGTCTCGGCGAGCGTGGCCTGACCGACGTGCTCCGCGTACGACGTCTTCGTCGTCTTCAGGATGCGGCCGCCGTCGGCGAAGAGGTGCGTGATGATGTGAGGATGGCGAATGCCCGAGTCCTCGGTCTGTATGTGGAACAACCGCCCCTTGTGCCGGACGTTGTTGTTGAAGCCGAGCAGGGGCGACGGGGCTTTCACGACAGGCAATCCGAGGGTGGGGAGGTGAGGAGATCGCGCCAGAGGGGAGCGCTCGCCACGGCCGAGACTATCACAGCGCGGCGCGCCCGGAACGATTCGCAGCGCGCGTCGTATCTTCGCCCAGCCCAGCGTCCACGCTGGTCGACGGCCGGGCGGCGCGGGTCCGCGCAGGGTTCACGCCGGGGGCGCACGTCGGAGCCGGCCGCCCGCCGGCCGCGGGCCCGTCATTTCAGGGCAGACAGCGCTCCAGGTCGTCCGCATTGCCCGCCTGGAGGGCGCACGCGACCTCCGCCTGCGTGAGGTCGGCTTCGCAGCGGACGAACCCGCGCTCGCCGGCCGCCTCCCGCGCCAGCGCCTTCCGTTCGGCGACCTGGGCCGCGGCGGGCTCAGGCGTGGCCGCGCGCAGGACGAGCTCGACGTAGCGATCGAGGAGCGCGGCGCACTCGTCCGGAGAGGGGCGCGGGGCGAGACCGCGGAGCACGGCGCGCCCTGCGACAACGCCGACCACGAGCAGCACGATCGCCAGCGTCGCCAGGACGTCGGCGCGCGTCGCCGGGCGCGTCACTCCAGGCATCGATCGACCTGCTCCGGGGTCGTCGCCTGCCGGACGCACGCCATCGCGGCGTCCGTGATCCGCCGCCCCACGCACCGGTCGATGAGGTCCTTGCGGGCGTCCCGCACCGCCGCGATGCGCTCCTCGACGATCTTCGGATCCACGATGTTCTGGGTCCGGAGCTCGATCTCCGCGCTCCGCTTGAAGATGGCCTCGCACTCCTCGCGGCCCGCCGGGTGCCCGCACCCCGCCGCGAGCGGCAGCCCGACGAGCAAGGCCAGGAACGACGCGAGCCCGAGGGCCGAGCCCCGACCCGGGCTGCCGGAGACCGTGGAGACGGAACACCGCCTCGTCTGAAGCGAACTGAAGCCAGGGCGGCGACGCATGGCCGCGACGATGGCGCCATGCCTGTCAGGGCGCAACTGTCAGGGCGAATCAGGGTGAATCAGGGCGAATCAGGGTGAATCAGGGCGAATCGGGGCGAATCGGGGCGAATCAGGGTGTGAACGCGCCCAGCGGCCAGGGCGCAGCCGTCGGGGTGCCACCGCGCCCGGCGGCCGGTCGCGCCCGAGTCAAGCCTGGAAAGCTCGCGTCTTGCTGGAACGCCTGTCCAGGTCTGTTAGAATTGCTTTCTGTGCGCAAGGCGAGCGAGCACGGTGACAGCGTGGGCGGCGCTCGAGCCGTCCGTGGGGGCTCCGGCGGTGCGTCGCGGCGCACGAAGCCGGGGGCGGGGGCCATTGCTGGCAGCGGGGGCGAGGCGGGCCTGGAGGACGCCCCACGAAAGAAGCGGCCCAGCAGCGCGCCGCGGCGGCGGGCGCCGGCGGCGTCGCTGACGCCGGAGGAGATGCTCCGGCGCGCGCTCGGCGCGGAGACGCCGCGCTCGCGCGCGCTGTGGGCGCGGCGGGGCCTGTCGCTCCGGGGGCCGCTCGACAGGACGACGCAGGCGATGCTGCTGAGGCAGCTCTACCTCGCGTACTTCGAGACGCGCCGCTTCGAGCGGGCGTCCGAGGTGGCCGAGCAGATCGTGGCGCTCGGCGTGCTGAGCGACGTCGCCCACCAGGACGCCGCACGGGCGAAGCAGGCGCTCGGCGACATCGAGGGGGCGGTGGGCCACCTCCGGCTCGCGGCGCGCACGGGGCCGGCGAGCCGCCGGGCGTTCCACTGGTGGACGCTGGGCAGCGTGTACCACCTGGCGCGCCGGTACGACGAGGCGATCGGCGCGCTCACGCGGGCCGCGCGCTGGGGCACGCGGGACAAGCCGCTTTACCAGGGGCACCTCGCCGTCGTGCAGTGCGAGAGCGGCAGGACGGTGGAGGGGCTCGGCGCGCTGATCGACCGGCTCTCCGAGGTGCCGGCGGGCCAGGGATACGGCCGGTTCGTGCTGGGGCAGATGGCTTACTTCGACCGTCGCTGGGACGAGGCCAAGAAATACCTGGAAGCCTTCGTACAGCGGAGCACCTCGGGCAGGGCGGCGGTCGCCATCGCGCTCGGCGGGGAGATCGAGGCGGCGCGTCAGACGCTGGCGACGATGGCGAAGCGCTGACGGCGGTCCGAACGGAAGACGTAGGGAGCGCGCCGCACGACGGCGATCGCTTTGCTATAGAACCTCCGTCATGACCGCTTCGACCCGTCTCCAGGGAAGCGCCGGCGCCGCGCCGGCAGGTCTTCAGCACGGCGCGCGCGGCGCGCTCGGCACGTCAGGTCGCGCGCTGGCCGCGCTGGTCGCGCTCGCGGTGCTCGCGTGCCCGGGGCTCGCGCTGGCCGCCGACGAGCCGGATCTGTTCACCCGCGGTCTCCAGGCCGGCCCGCTCTTCGCGGGGCTCGCCGCGCTCGCGGGCGGCCTGCTCACGTGCCTCACGCCGTGCGTCTACCCGATGATCGCCATCACGGTGAGCATCTTCGGGGCGCGGGAGGCGAAGTCCCGGCGCGAGGCGATGCTGCTCTCGACGAGCTTCGTGCTCGGCATCGTCGTGCTCTTCACGGCGATGCTCGTGGTCGCGGCGCTGACCGGGAGCCTGTTCGGCAGCGTGCTCGCGAACCGGTGGGTCATCGTCGGCATCGCGATGGTGTTCATCGCGCTCTCGCTGTCCATGTTCGGCGCCTTCGACATGACGCTGCCCGACACGCTGATGCAGCGGCTCTCGCAGGTCGGCGGCATCGGCTATGGCGGCGCGTTCCTGCTCGGGCTGGTGAGCGGCCTCGTCGCCGCGCCGTGCACCGGGCCCGTCCTCACCGGCATCATCCTGTGGATCGGCAAGACCCAGAGCATCGGCCTCGGCGCGCTGGTCGGCGCCACCTTCTCGATCGGGCTCGGCCTGCCGTTCTGGCTGGTCGGCACGTTCGCCGTCGCGCTCCCTAAGGGCGGCAAGTGGATGCTCGGGGTGAAGTCGTTCTTCGGGATCGTGATGCTGATCGTCGCGCTCTATTTCCTGAAGACGACGTTCCCGGCGCTGTCGTCGCTCGCGCGGCCCACGCCGCAGTTCATGGCGGTGATGGCGGGCCTGGTGGCGCTCGGCCTCGCGCTCGGCGCGGTGCACCTGTCCTGGGACGACGGCGGCCTCGGGGTGAAGGTCCGCAAGGGGCTCGGGATCGCGCTCACGGTCGCCTGCGGCTTCCTGCTCGTCGCGAGCCTGGACCTGCCGCGCCTCGCCTCGCCCGTCCCGGCGGCGGTGGCCGGCGAGGCCGCGCCGCGGCAGCTCACGTGGCTGCACGAGGAGCCGGTGGCCGTCGCGAAGGCGAAGGCGGAGAAGCGGCCGCTGCTCGTGGATTTCACCGCGGAGTGGTGCGGCGCCTGCAAGCAGCTCGACAAGGACACCTTCTCGGATCCCCGCGTGATGGCCAAGGCGGGGCACTTCGTCGCGGTGAAGGTCGACGCGACGGACGACGAGGATCCGCAGGTCGACGCGGTGAAGGGCAAGTACAGGGTCGTCGGCCTGCCCACGGTGGTGATCTACGACTCCACCGGGGCCGAGCGGAAGCGCTTCAACGACTTCGTCGGCCCGGACGTGTTCCTGGCCGCGCTCGAGGGCATCCAGTAGCGCCGCGACCATGCGCCCCTCCCTGCTCGCCGCCCTCGCGCGCGGCTTCCTCTGCGCCCTCTGCTTGCTGGTGGTCCTCTCCGGCTGCAGCGTCGGGGCACCGCCGACCGGCACCGTGGTGGTCGGGGTGACGAGCGAGCTGCTCCCGGGGGTCGACATCGACCGGCTGCGCGTGGTCCTGCGCGCGGCGGGCGAGCTCGTGCGCGACGACGTGATGACGCACCGGAGCGGGCAGCTCTTCTTCCCCCGGGAGTTCGCCTTCGAGGACCTCGACGACCTGACGGCGGTGGAGATCTCGCTGGAGGCGTTCGGGGCCGAGGACCCGGACAGGCCGGTGCTCGTCCGCACCGCGATGACCCAGGTGACCGGCGGCCGCACGACGCTCCTGGAGCTGCGCCTCGAGCGGGAGTGCGTCGTCGCGCCCGGGGCCGCCACGTGCCCGGCGCCGCAGACCTGCGTCGCCGGCGGCTGCAGCGCTCCCTTCGTGGATCCCCGGCAGCTCGACCCGTACGACCCGTCGTGGAAGGCGGACGCCGAGCCGGACCTCTGCAAGCCGGACGGCGCCGGGGCGCCGGTGGTGGTCGTCGGCGAGGGGCAGGCCGACTACTTCCCGCTCGAGGATCTCGATGAGGTCCAGGTCGAGGCGGGACCGCAGGGCGGGTACCACATCTTCATCGCCACCCGGATCAAGAACCTCCGCCGGTCCGGCTCGACCACCGTGGTGAGCGGCGTCGTGCCCGAGCTCGACACCACCATCGAGCCGCTCCGGGTGATCTTCACCCTGGACCAGGACGAAGGCGGCTACTGCAAGCTCCCGGGGCTGCGGTTCCGGCTGGACGGTGAGCGGGAGATCGAGGAGCTGCTCGGCAAGGTCGTGGACGTCGAGGTGACCGTCACCGACACCGACGGGGACACAGGGACCGGCAAGCGGAAGGTGACGCTCTCGGAGACGATCCTGTAGCCGCTGGTACGCAGGTCAGAAATCCTGCCAGGGACCTGCCTCGCGAGAGGAGAGATTCAACGCAAAGGCGCAAAGGCGCCAAGACGCAAAAAAGCATGAATTATTGCGTCTTTGCGTCTTTGCGTCTTTGCGCCTTGGCGTTGAAATCTCTCTCCGGATCCTTGGCCAGACTCCTGGTGGGCGGAGCCAGCGGGGCGCAAGGCGAGTGCAAGACGGACGGTGAGCACGGGCGTGCGAGGGCGCGCTCCGGGGTCACTCGCGCGCGGCGCGCCAGCGCGTCATCCAGCCGCCGGTGAGCAGATCGAGGGACGCCTCGGCTTCGAGCACCTCCAGCGTCGCGGCGCGGTGCTCCTCGGGGCTCCGGCCCGGGTCTGCCGCGAGCGCGACGGCGCGCTGCCACGCGAAGAGCAGCTCGATGACGCGCGCCATGAGCTTCGCTTGCAGCTCGGCGCGCTCGCGGCGGAGGCGCTCCAGGGCGATCTCCTCGTCGACGAAGACCAGGCGGTCGAGCCGCCAGGTCGCGCGCGCCTCGAGCCAGAGGCTCGTGCCGCCGGAGGCCGTCCTGCGCGCCGGGTCGTACTCGGTGGGCGCCAGGTTCTCCGCCTCGTCGACGAGGCGCGAGACGCGGAGCCGGAGCTCCGGGAGCAGCGACGACGTCCGGGCGCGCGAGGCGAGCGCGTCGATGCGCGCCCCCGGGTCGAGCAGGCGCGCCTGCCGCAGCGCCGCCTCGACGGCCGCGCGCGCCATCGCCGGCGTGACCCGGACCGGCAGCGGGAGCTGCGGCTCCGCCTCGGCGGGCGGCGCGGGAGGCGCCTCGGGGAGCTCGAGCGCCGGCGTGGCGCCGGGCGCGCCCCGGGCCTCGGCGGCAGGCTTCAGCCGGGGCGCATCCGACTCGGCGACGGAGGAGGGAGGCGGCGCGCGCGGGCGATCGGACGTCCGCTCGAGGGGGATGCTCGCGAGCAGCATGCCGCTGACGGAGCGCTCGCCGCGCTCGAGCCGAGCGACCCCGAGCTGGACCGCGATCCAGAGCGGCTGCGCGCGCCCCGGCGACGCAGCCCAGAGCTCGTGGGGCGCGGTGTCGAGGCGGTCCATGCGCGGGTCGAGCGCGGTGGGCTCGTCGTCGGAGAGGAGGTCCGCGCGCGCCTGCGGCGCGGACAGGGCGCACGCGAGCGCGCCGAGGAGGAAGAGGGCGGAGCGGTGGAGGGATCGGTGGTTCGTTTGCACGCGAGCTGGGTCGACGGCCGCGCGTCGCCAGTTGCGTGCGACGGGCCGCGCGGTTCGCTCAGCGGCCTCCGGACCGCGTGCGCGCCCCGGTGACGAAGCTTCGCCAGAGCTCGGTTCCGCCGCCCAGGGGGCGTGCCCATCCCGCGCCCGGGCGCGGCTCGCTGCCGCCGCCCAGGCTGCGCAGCTCGCTGCCGCCGCCCAGGCTGCGCAGCTCGCTGCCGCCGCCCAGGCTGCGCAGCTCGCTGCCGCCGCCGAGGGACTGAGCCCCCTCGGCGCCGATGCGCCGGAGCGCCTCGCTGGCGTGGGGCGGACCGCCGCGCCCGAGCCCGGGCCCGACGCCCCCGCCACCCCGCCGACCGAGCTCGCTGGCCCCTCCGCGGGTCGCCGCGACCGCCTGCGCGATCGCCTCCGGGGTCGGCACCGTCCCCGAGGGGAAGCGGGGTGGGCCCTCGCTGGCCCCTTCGCGGGTCGCCGCGACCGCCTGCGCGATCGCCTCCGGGGTCGGCGCCGTC
Source organism: Sorangium sp. So ce406 (assembly GCF_051474675.1). NCBI lineage: Bacteria > Pseudomonadati > Myxococcota > Polyangiales > Polyangiaceae > Sorangium > Sorangium sp. So ce406. The sequence continues at coordinate 9,636,253 of NZ_CP150340.1, forward strand.
CCCGAGGGGAAGCGGGGAGGCTCCGCGCCCGGGGGGAGGCGCCCCGTCTCCGCGGCGCCCGGCGCGCCGTGGCCGGTGGTGCCCACGTCGACACCGGGCCCCTGGAGCGGCGCCGATGCGGCGGCCCCGGGTGCGGCGCCGTGGGGCGAGGCCGATGCGGCGGCCTCGGTGCGCGCGTCGCCCGCCACGAACGCGACCGCCTCCGCAGATGCGGCCGTGCTCGCGGAGGGCGCGGCCGCCGCCACGTCGCGGCTCGCGGCCGGCGTGGCAGCCTGGGAGGCGGTGTCGCCGCCCCGGGCCGGCGCGGCGGCCTCGGTGTCCGCCTCGCCGCTCGCGACGGCCGCAGCTGCCTCCGCAGCGACGTCGCCGCCGCTCGCGGCCGGTGCTCTCGAAGGCGGCGCAGGCGCGATCGCCGGCGCCGCGTCCGACGCCGCTCCTGCCACGGTGGAAGGTGTCCCGCCCCCACCGCTGACCCCCGAAGGTTCCATGGACACTGTAGAATCGTCGAGCGCGCCGGATGCCGTGGAGTACACCTCGCCGGCGGTCCCCTCGACGTGCGGCTCCGAACCGCTCGAGGCGGTGAGGCTGCCCGATAGGAACTCGTCCGCCAGGGCCGCGGGCTCGAGGGCGACGGGCTCTTCTGGGGACGGCCTCGGCGCGACCGGCAGCGCGCGTGGCGCGGCGACCTCGAGGCCCACCGCGAAGGGCTCGAACGCGTCGCCGGCGAGCCAGCCTGTGCACATCCGGAGGTGCGCGCCGGCCGGGATGTCGCGCACGAACATGTCCCCGAAGAGCGCGTCGATCGCGAGATCGCGCTGCTCGACCACGGGCCTCTCCCAGCTCGGTAGCACCGCGACCACGCGGATCACGAGCTGCCCATCCGGCCGACGCGCGCGCGCTCGCGCGAGCGTCCTGGGGCGCACCTCCCAGTAGAGGTAGAGCGTCTCCGGATCGACGGCGAGGCCGACGATCTCGTCGACGTCGTATCGCGCCGGCATCTCCGTCCGCTCGTCCTGCGCGACCGCCGCGAGGCTCAGCGCCGCGCCCGCGCCGCTGTCCTCCGCGACCGGCGATGCCTGCGCCGGAGCCTCCGCGGGCGGCAGATCTCGCGGCGACGGCACCCGAGCGACGGCAGGCGCTTCGAAGACGGCCTGCGGCTGCCCGGCCTGCTCGTCGGCGGCCGGGGCCTCGACCAGCGCGACCGAGCCGGGGGCCTCCGCGCCCGCCACGCCGGCGGCTTCCGGAGCAGCGCCCTTCGTGGCCTCTGCCTCTGCCGCCTCTGCGTCTGCAGCCGCCGCGCCCGCCACGCCGGGAGGCTCCGGAGCAGCCACCGTCGCGTCTGCCGCTCCAGCGTCCTCTGCGCCAGCGTCCTCCACGTCGGCGGCCTCGTCCGCCTCCTCCTCTTCCGCCTCCTCCTCGTCCGCCTCCTCCTCTTCCGCCTCCTCCTCGTCCGCCTCCTCCTCGTCCCTCGCCGCCGCGCCCGTTCCTTCCTCCTGTTCGCGCTGCGCCTTCTCGATCAGCCGCGCGCGGAGCTGCCGCGCCTCCTCGTGCTGCGGCGCGCGCGCGAGGATCTCGTCGAGCACCGCGATGGCGCGGGCCGTGTGCCCCTGCGAGGCGTAGATCTCGGCCAGCGTCGTCGTGGGCAGCGGCGGCGGCGGGGGCGGCGGCCACTGCTCGGGCGGGGGCTCGCCGCGCAGCGCGCGCGCGGTCTCCGGCATGTGCAGGCCGCGCTCGACCACGCGCGACAGCAGATCGCGCGCCCGCCCGAGGAAGCCGCGCACGCGCGCCCGCTCCGGCTCGCTCTGCGCGGCGCGCGCCAGGATCTCGTCGACGAGCTCGGCCTTCGTGAGCACGCGCGGCCGCGGCACCCCGAGCCCTTCCGCGCGCGCTATCAGCTCCTCCCGCGTCAGCCCGTCGAGCTCCCGGCGCTCCATCGCCGGGGACGCTACCACATCCGACGCGCGCCCACCGTCGCGCGGCCGCGGACGCCGCTCAGCGAAACGCGCCCTCCGCCGCCGGATCCTCGACGAGCGACGCGAGCCGCGCGCGCGCGGCCTCGGCGTCGCGCGCGATCTGCTCCTTGAGCTCCGGGAGCCCGGAGAACCGCCGCTCCTCGCGCAGCCGGGCGATCAAGTGCACGCGCAGCGCCGCGCCGTAGAGATCCTCGTCGACGTCGAAGAGGTGCACCTCGAGGTTCGGCCGCGCCTGCTTCGACGCGTCGACCGTCGGCCGCACGCCGACGTTCGCCACGCCGCGGGCGAGCGCGATCGCGCGGCCCGACGGGGTCACCCGATCGACCAGCGTCGCGTAGACGCCGAACGGCGGGAGCGCCTCCTCGATCTCGTCGAGGTTGCACGTGGGGAAGCCGATCGTCCGCCCCCGCTTGGCCCCTTGCGCGACCACGCCGGACAGCATGTGCGGGCGGGACAGCATGTGCTCGGCCGCGCCGAGGTCCCCGCGCGCGATGGCCGCGCGGACGCGGGTGCTCGACCACGCCCCGTCGGCGTCGCCGACGAGCGGGTGCGACCGCGTCTCGAAGCCGAGATCCTCCCCGAGGCGCCCCAGCGTCGTGAAGTCCCCGGCGCGCCCGTGGCCGAACCGGAAGTTCGCGCCGACGAGCACGACGCGCGCGGCGAGCCGATCGAGCAGCACGCGCCGCACGAACTCCTCCGGCGTCTGCGCCGCGAACGCGCGGTCGAACGTCACCACGTCGACCCGGATCGCCGGCTGCACGCGGCGGATCAGCTCGACCTTGCGCGGCAGCGCCGTCAGCGTCGGCGGCGGGGTGCGGCCGAGGACGCTCGCCGGGTGCGGCGCGAACGTCAGCGCCACCGGATCGAGCCCCCGCCGCTCCGCGTCGAGCGCGGCGTCGGCGAGCAGCGCCTGGTGCCCCCGGTGAACGCCGTCGAAATTGCCGATGATGACGAGGCTGCCCCGCGGCTCGACCGCGGCGCGCCCCCCCTGCCCGCCCGAGGCGGCAGCGAGATGCTCCACAGCCGCTACCTAACCCGAAGCCGCGCCGAACGAAAAGCCGTGGGAAGCGAGCCGGAAAAGAAGCCGCGGGCACGATACACCCGTACAGCCGAGCGTCCGATGTACAGAGTCGCTTGACGGCCCCATGTCAGGCTGATAGAGCCGCGCCTCCCTAAATGGGCTGGAGGCGCGCCGTGTTCAAGAGAGTCAGTATCTTCTCCGGCAACGCCAATCTCGCGCTGACCCAGGAAATCTGTCAGGTCCTCGAGCAACCGATGGGGAAGTCGCGCGTGTCGCGCTTCTCCGACGGCGAGACGTTCTGCGTCATCCAGGAGAACGTCAGGGGCGTCGACACCTATGTCGTCCAGCCCACCTGCTCGCCGGTGAACGACAGCGTGATGGAGCTCCTGATCATGGTCGACGCGCTCCGCCGCGCCTCGGCCGGCTCCATCACGGCGGTCATCCCGTACTACGGCTACGCCCGACAGGACCGGAAGGTCGCGCCGCGGACGCCGATCACCTCGAAGCTCGTCGCCGACCTCATCGTCGCCGCCGGGGTGAACCGGATCGTCGCGCTCGACCTGCACGCCGGGCAGATCCAGGGCTTCTTCAACATCCCGTTCGATCACCTGTTCGCGATGCCGGCGCTGCTCGACCACCACCTCCGCGAGAACTACGGCAAGGACGTCGTCATCGTCTCGCCGGACGCCGGCGGCGTGGAGCGGGCCCGCGCCTACTCGAAGCGCCTCCAGGGCACGCTCGCGATCATCGACAAGCGCCGCGAGCGCGCGAACGAGAGCGAGGTGATGAACATCATCGGCGAGGTGGCCGGCAAGAACTGCCTCATCCTCGACGACCTCATCGACACCGCCGGCACCCTGGTCAACGCCGCCAACGCCCTGATGAAGCAGGGCGCGAAGAGCGTCGCCGCCTGCGCGACGCACCCGGTCCTGTCCGGCCCGGCGGTCGAGCGCATCAAGGAGTCGCCCCTCACCGAGGTGGTGGTGACGAACTCGATCCCCCTCTCCGAGGAGGCGAGGGCCTCCGGCAAGTTCAAGGTCGTCTCGGTGGCGCGGCTGCTCGCCGAGGCGATCCGCCGCATCCACCACTCGGACTCGGTGAGCTCGCTCTTCGTCTGACCGGCTGAGCGCGCCCGGCGGCCGACCGGGGTGACAGAAGCGCAGGCGACGCAGGTCGCCCCCGCGCCCCTGCCACAAAACGCGTCCCCGGCGACGAAGGCTCGACTTTCTCTTCTTCGTTCTGCTATAGCGCCGCACCCTACGCCGGAGCGGACCGCGCATCGCGGACCCCCCGGGTCACTTCTGGAGCCGTCGACATGGAGATCATCAAGCTCAACGCCACGAGGCGCGAGGAGAGCGGCAAGAGCGCGTCGAGCCGCCTGCGCCGCGCCGGACAGATTCCCGCCATCGCCTACGGGCGCGAGCTCGCGCCGATTTCGGTCGCCGTCTCGCCGAAGGCGCTCCTTCAGGTGCTCGGCTCCGACCACGGCAAGAACTCCGTGGTCGAGCTGGCCGTCGAGAACGGCGAGACGCTCACCGTCATGGTGCGCGATTACGACTACCACCCGGTCTCGCGGGAGCTCGTCCACGCCGACTTCATCCAGGTGAAGCTCGACCAGCCCGTCGACGTCCACATCCCGTTCCGCTGCGTCGGCAAGCCGAAGGGCGTGGTCACCGGCGGCGTGCTCCAGCAGATCTTCCGCACCATCCCGGTGCGCTGCCTGCCCGAGAAGATCCCGTCGTTCGTCGAGATCGACGTGACCGAGCTCGACATGGGCGAGTCGTACAAGGCCAGCGGGCTGAGCCTGCCCGAGGGCGTGAAGACCCTGCTCGCCGACGACCAGACCATCGCCGTGGTCAACGCGCCCGAGAAGGCCGGCGCCGAGGAAGAGGCGAAGCCGGCCGCCGGCGCGCCCGCCGCGGCGGGCGCTGCTCCGGCCGCTGGCGCGGCCGCTCCCGCGAAGGGCGGCGCCGCTCCGGCCGGCGACAAGAAGGACAAGAAGTAGCCCTGAAGCGGGCCGCGCGGCGAGACGCGCGCGGCCTGCCTCGCGGCGAGGCGCGCGCGGCCCGCGCTGCCTGCCTGCCCGCGCGCGACGCCCCGCCCTCGTTCCTTCCAGAGCTCAGAACCCGCCCGTCATGCTGCTCGTGGTCGGCCTGGGAAACCCGGGCAAGGAATACGCCGCTCACCGGCACAACGTCGGCTTCATGGCCGTCGACGCGCTGGCCGAGGAGGTCCGGGCCGATCCGTTTCGCGAGAAGTTCTCGGGCGTGCACGCGAAGGCGGAGATCGCCGGGCAGCCGGCGATCCTGCTCAAGCCCATGACCTACATGAACGAGTCCGGGCGGAGCGTTCAGCCGGCCATGGCCTTCTTCAAGATCGCGCCGTCCGGGCTGATCGTGCTCCACGACGAGCTCGATCTGCCCTTCGGCACGGTTCGCCTGAAGGTCGGCGGCGGCCACGCGGGGCACAACGGGCTGCGCTCGATCATCGCGCACTGCGGGACGGGGAACTTCGGGCGCGTCCGCCTGGGGATCGGCCGGCCGCCCGCCGGCTTCCGGGGCGAGGTCGCGGACTACGTCCTGTCGGGGTTCGACGCCGTCGAGCGCGCGGGGCTGCCCGACTGCTTGAAGCAAGCTGTCCAAAGTGTGCTAGAAGTCGCCGCCCGCGGCTTCGACGCCGCGATGAATGTTCGAAACGCCCGGCAGAAGCCGGGCAAGAGGCAGAAGGGCGAAGGGGACGGGTCGACAGACCCAGCCCCGACCGCGAAGGGAGAGAGGGGACCCCTCCCTCCGACGCAGAAGCCCTGATCCTCTACGGAGCCAGCGTGTCGAGCGCGCCGGTGCGTCGCTCGACACGCTGCTCCTTTCCTCGCTCCGGGGCGTCGCCCCGGGGCCATTGTCCGAGAGGGAAGACGGAATGAGCCGACAGGTAACGGCGCCCGGGCGCGCCAGAGAGTACGAGACGATTTACATCCTGCGACCCGACATCGACGCCGACGGCGCCGAGCGGATCGGGTCGCGCCTCGCCGAGGTCGTCAGCCGCGAGGCCGGCCGGCTGACCAAGGTCGAGACGTGGGGGCGCCGCCGCCTCGCGTACGACATCGCGAAGCACCGCCGCGGCGTGTACGTGTACCTGAAGTACCTCGGCGGCGGGAAGGTCGTCTCCGAGGTCGAGCGCAACCTGCGCCTGTCCGACGGCGTGCTGAAGTACCAGACGGTGCTCGTGCGCAACGACGTCGAGGCCCAGGGCGTCACGATCGCCGACGAGGACGTGAAGTTTGAGCGCCTCGAGCTCGCGCCGCTGGAGGACGACCGCGACGACTCGCGCGAGCGTCAGCTCGGCCTGATCGAGCCGGAGCGCCGCGTCGACCGGAGCTCCGAGGCGGCCCCGCCGGATCTCGAGGACGGCGAAGAGGGCGAGGCGGAAGGCGCGACCGACGAGGAGGAGAGCTGAGCAATGAACGGCCGCAACAACGACATGGGCCGCAACGGCGGCGGTGATTACGACGATCGGGACTTCGGGCGCACGCCCGACCTGAACGCGGACGCCCCCGGGCGCCGCCGCACGGGCCGGAAGCGCGTCTGCCGCTACTGCGCGGACAAGGCGCTGGTCATCGACTACAAGGACCCGCAGGCGCTCAAGTACTTCATCTCGGAGCGCGGCAAGGTCGTCCCGCGCCGCATCAGCGGCAACTGCGCGCGCCACCAGCGCAAGGTGACCCTCTCCATCAAGCGCGCGCGCAACATCGCGCTCTTGCCGTTCACCGTGACGGCGTAGGAGGTCGATCATGGCAACCCACATCCATGTGGTCCTCACCGAGGATCTCCACAACGTCGGCAAGAGCGGCGAGCTCGTGAAGGTTCGCCCGGGCTTCGCGCGCAACTACCTCATCCCGCGCGGCCTCGCGGTGGGCGCCACCGCCGAGAACGTGTCCCGGATCGAGCACGAGAAGCGGGTCGCCGAGTCGCGCGCCGCCAAGACGCGCTCCGAGGCGGAGCAGCTCGCGGGCAAGCTCAACCAGGTCAAGCTCACGATCAGCCGCCCGGTCGGCGAGGGCGACAAGCTGTACGGCTCGGTCACCGCGCGCGACATCGAGGAGGCGCTCGCCGCGCAGGGGTTCAGCGTGGACCGGCGCCGCATCGAGACCGACACGATCAAGTCGCTCGGCGCCCACGCCGTCACGATCCGCCTCGCCCCGTCGATCACGGCGTCGGTCGAGGTCACGGTCGCCGCCAAGTAGCGCCCGCCCGGAAGCGCGGCTCGCCCGCGCTTCCACCCCGTCCGCCAAGCGCGGCTCGCCCGCGCTTCCACCCCGTCCGCCAAGCGCGGCTCGCCCGCGCTTCCACCCCGTCCACCAGGCGCGGGCTCGCCCGCGCTTCCACCTCAGCCGCGCTTCCGTCTCACCCACGCCCGCGCGACGTCGTGCCCCCGCGCCACCGCGCGCAGCATCAGCGTCGCGTCCGCCCACGCCGCTCGCTCTTGCCACACCAGGCTCGCCAGCATGCCGGCGCAGAACGCGTCGCCCGCGCCCGTCGGATCGAGCGGCCGCACCGGGCGCGGCGCGACCGAGCGCTCGCCGCCCGGGCCGAGCACGAGCGTCGCTCGCGCGCCGTCGGTGACGACGAGCGTCGCCTCCGGGCGCAGCCGATCGCGGAGCGCGCGCGCCGTCGTCCCCAGCACGTCGAGATCGCCGACGCTGCACTTCACGAGGTCGGCCTCGCCGAGGAGCCGGAACCAGCCGCGCACGCCGGCGCCTGGCTCGCCCGCGGCGCGCTCGGCGCGCGGCCACATCCGCGGGCGCGCGTTCGCGTCGACCGAGACGGCGCACCCCTCGCGCCGCGCGCTCGCCGCCGCCCGCGCGACCGCGCCGACCGCCCCGCGCACCGGCGCGATCCCGGTGAAATGCACGACCCGGGTCTGCCATCGCGCCGGCGTCGCCGCGGCGAGCGCGCGCGCCTCGATGTCGCCTTGCCTGTACCCGAGGAAACGCGCCTCGCCTCGCTCGATCGCGGCGAACATGAGGCCGGTGCGCGCCGCGCCCAGGGCAAGCCGGCTCACGTCGACGCCGGCCGCGGCGACCTCATCCCTCAGCCCGCGCCCCAGCGCGTCGTCGCCCACCGCGGCGCACAGCCCCGACGGCACGCCGAGCCGGGCGAGCGCCGTCGCGGTGTTCACGGCGCCGCCGCCAGGCACGCGGCGCAGCAATTTTGCCCGCTCCAGCGGAATGCCCTCCGGCGCAATCAGGTCCCACAGCGCTTCACCAACGCAGACAACCTCGGCGGGTTCAATCCTTGTTTGACGCGTTTTGTGATCCACAATGGCGGCTCCCGTGATGGTTCATGGCCGGGCGCAAGGCGCCATCGCAGCTCAGTCAGGCGCGAAGGGAAATGGCGATGAGACCGGGGTTGCGCGATTTCCATACCTCGCCGCCCGCGGCGCCTCGCCTGGACGCGCTGCTCCTCCGCCGCGATCGGAGGGGGGTCGCCTGAACGTGGATCCTGCATTGAGATGGCCACCGCACGAACGCTCACTGCGATGCAAACAGAAACCCTTCTCAGGGCTGCCCATGTTCTGATAGACGGAAATCGACCCTGCACCCGACGCCCCGAAGGACCGTTGCGCCTTCGGGGCGTCGCCCATTTCGGCTCCTGTGGAAAAGCTCGGGGCGGGATGGGGGGAATCGGTGGGGAGGAGATGCACGGATGATGAGAATGATGGAGCGCCGCGGCCAGCGGCCTCAGAGGGTCGAGCCCCCCATCGTCGCCGGGCGCGTGCCGCCGCACGACCTCGACGCCGAGGCGGCGGTGCTCTCCGCCATCCTGCTGCACCGCGACGCGCTCGATCGGGTGCTCGAGATCCTGAAGGCGGACCATTTTTACAGCGAGGCGAACAGCCGCATCTACGAGGGCGCGCAGGAGCTCGCGGCCGCCGGCACGCCGATCGACATCGTGTCGGTCGCGTCCTGGCTCCGCGACCGCGAGCGCCTTGCCCAGGTCGGCGGCGCGGCGTACCTGGCCCAGCTCGCGGACGCGACGCCGGCGGTCGCCCACGTCGCCGCACACGCGCGGGTCGTGTACGAGAAGTGGCGCGTACGCCAGCTCATCGCGACGTGCCAGCGGGTCGCGGCCGAGGGGTACGGCGACGTCGGCGTCGTGCAGGAGTTCATCGACGGCGCGGAGCAGGCGGTCTACCAGCTCGCGCGCACGCCGCAGGGGACGTCGACGCAGCCGATCGCCCAGGTGCTCAAGGCCGCGTTCGAGCAGATCACCGCGGCCGCCGAGCGCGGCGACCGGATCACCGGCATCTCGACCGGGTACGAGAAGCTCGACGCGAAGACGGCCGGCCTGCACGACGGCGACCTGACGATCGTCGCGGCCCGCCCCGGCATGGGCAAGACGTCGTTCGTCCTCAACCTCGCCGTGAACGTCGCGTCGCCGCGCACGGTGAGCTCGCCCGGCCCCGACGACGTGGGGCACGGCGTCGAGCGGCACGACCCCGGCTTCGGCGCGGCGGTCTTCTCGCTCGAGATGCCGCGCGAGCAGCTCGCGACACGTATGGTCTGCAGCGAGGGCCGCGTCGACGTCGGCAAGCTCCGCCAGGGCTTCCTGCAGCCCGACGACTGGCGCCGCCTGACCGAGGCGGCGTCCTTCCTGTCGACCCTGCCGATCTGGATCGACGACACGCCGGCGATCTCGCTCCTCGAGCTGCGCGCCAAGGTGCGGCGCATCCAGGCCGAGTACGACCGGGCGCCGAGCGACGGCCACCCGGGGCGGCGCGTGGGGCTCGTCGTCATCGACTACCTGCAGCTCATGAAGGGGCGGGACGGCGTGAACAGCCGCGAGCAGGAGATCAGCGAGATCTCCCGCGGGCTGAAGCAGCTCGCGAAGGAGCTCAAGGTGGCGGTCATCGCGCTGTCGCAGCTCAACCGCGCGGTCGAGACCCGGACCACCAAGGACAAGCGCCCTCAGCTCTCCGACCTCCGCGAGTCGGGCGCCATCGAGCAGGACGCCGACAACATCATCTTCATCTACCGCGACGAGTACTACAACGCGGAGACCACCAACCAGAAGGGCATCGCGGAGCTCATCGTCGCCAAGCAGCGCAACGGGCCGACGGGCAAGGTGCTCACGCGGTTCACCTCGTCGTGCACCCGGTTCGACAACCTCGCGCCCGGCGACTACCCGGAGCTGGTGGACGACGAGTAGGGGGCGCTGCCTGCTCCTCCCCGCGCGCTCCGGACCCAAGCAGCGGCGGCGGTCGCGCATCGGAACAGCACCGATGATCCGCTCGCCCGAGAGGCCGCTCCGTCCCGCCGCCGTCCGGGGGCGCCGCCCCGGGGGCCTCGCCGCGCTGGCGCTCGCCTGCGCGACGTGCGCGCCGCCCGCGCAGAACGGCAGCGTGGTCGTGTCGTCCGGCGCGGCCGAGCGCCTCGGCATGCTGTGCCGGTGGGGGCACGGCGACGCGGAGCAGGGCGAGCTCTGCCCGAGGGCCGACGGCGCGGCGCGGCCGGCGCGCGTCCGGCGGATCGCGGGGCCCGCGGACGCGCTCTCGGGGCCGCTCGCGGCGGGGCGGCCCGGCGACCACGTGCTCGAGAACGACGAGATCGTCGTGGTCGTCGAGCAGCTCGGCCCCGGGGCGGGGCTCGCGGAGAGCGGCGGCCACGTCATCGACGCGGCGGACGCGCGGGCGCGGCGCGACGAGCTCGGGCAGATCGTCGCGCGGCTCGGCGCCCCCGCGCGGCAGGCGGTCTACAGCGAGCTCGCGACGGGCGCCGGCGAGGACGGCGCCGCCTGGATCGAGGTGCGCGGGCGCGGCGGCGCGGGCGGCGCGCTGTCGGTCACGACCCGCTACACGCTCGGGCCGCGCGACCGGGCGCTCGTGATCGCGACGTCGATCCAGAACGACGGCGGCGCGCCGATCGAGGGGCTCGACCTCGGCGACGTCGTCCACTGGGGCGCGGCGGCGCCGATCGCGCCGGCCAGCGCGCCGGGCACCGCGCCGGGGTCGCGCGGCGAGCGCGAGGCGCCCTACGTGGCCGGCGTGGGGACGGGCGTCGCGTACGCGCTCGCCGCGGCGGACGGCGCGCCGCTGCGCGCGCGCAGCGGCGCCGGCTTCAGCGACGCGACGTTCGCCCGGCCCGCCGCGCTGCCGCCCGGGGGGCGCGCCACGTACCAGCGGGTCCTCGCGGTCGCGCCGCGCGGCGATCCGCTCGCCGTCGCGACGGAGCTCTTCTTCCTCGGCGGCGGCGCGCCCGGCGGCGTCGCGATCGAGCTCGTGGACGCCCGCGGCGCGCCGCTCCCGCCGCTCGCCGGCAGGGTGACGCTGACGCCGATCGCCGAGGGCGGCGCCGCGCCGGCGGCCGGGGCGATCGATCTCTGGCTGCGGGCCGGCGAGCGCGCGCCGCTCGCCGCCGAGGCGCCGCCCGGCCTCTACCTCGTCGGCTTCGAAGGGAGCGGCCGCCGCGCGCTGGCGAGCGCGCGGATCCGGATCCGCGCCGGCGAGATCGCCCCCGCGCGGCTCGCGCTCTCCGGCGCCGGGCAGCTCGACATCGTGCTGCACGAGCGCGGCGTCTCGGCGCCCGCCGAGGGCGAGGATCTCTTCGTGCCGCTCACGCCGGCCAAGGTCAGCCTCCTCGACGCCGCGACAGGCAAGGCCGTGTCGCCGCCCCACCTCACGCTCACGGGCGAGCTCCAGCTCTCCCTGCCTCCGGGGCGGCTCCGGGTCGTCGCCTCGCGCGGCCCCGAGTACGCGCTCGCCGAGGCGACCGTCGACATCGCCGACAACACGAGGGCGCGGCTCGACCTCACGCTGGAGCGGGTGGTCGACACGGCGGGCTACATCGGCTGCGATCTCCGGCAGCACACGGCGCAGAGCGCCGACGCGGGCGTCGACACGACCGCGCGGCTCGTGTCGAACGCGGTCGAGGGCGTGGAGTGCGCGGTGACGAGCGAGCACAACCTCGCCCTCGCCGCCGATCTCCGGCGGGACACCGCCGTCCTGCGGCTCGACGCGAAGCTGCGCGTGCTCCCGGGCGTCGAGCTCACGAGCGGCCGGCGCGGCGCCGGGATCGGGAGCCTCGGCGTGTTCCCGCTCGGCAGCGAGGCGGCAGCGCCTCGCGAGGGCGCGCTGCGGTGGGTCGACGAGGCCGCGGGCGAGATCCTCCGCGAGGTGCGCGCGCTGCCGGGGGAGCGCGTCGTCCAGGTGAGCCGCGCGAGCGCCGGCGGCTCGCCCCTGCACGCGCAGGCCGCGCCCGACCAGGCCGCGAGCCTGCTCGCGCAGATCGTCGGGGACGGCGCCGGCGCCGACGCCCTCGAGGTCTGGACCGGGCGCGGGGTCGCCGCGCGCGACAGCGCCCTCGAGGAGCTCTGGGTGCTGCTCCGCGCGTCCCGTCCGGTCACGCCGACGGCGACGAGCGACACGCACGGGCTCCTCGGCGCGGAGCCGGGCTACCCGCGCACGTACGTCGGCGTCGCCGACGACGATCCGGGCCGCCTCGACGTGGCCGACCTCGTCGCGGGCCTGCGGCGCCGGCGCGACGTGGTGATCACGAACGGCCCGTTCGTCACGATGCGCCTCGGCGACACGCGCCAGGGCGGCGTCGCCTCGGCGCGTCGTCCCGGCGCCCGCCGCGAGACGCTGTCGCTCTCGATCCGGGTCGAGCGCGCCCCGTGGGTCGACGCGCGGGAGCTCCACGTGCTCGTCGGCGGCGTCGCGAACGGCGCGCCGATCCCCCTGGAGGGCGCGCGCACCACGCCGGCGGGCGCGCTCGTGGACGAGATCGCGATCCCCGTCGTCCTCGGGGGCGGCGGTGGGCGACCGCCGCCGCGGCTGGGTGCCCGCGACGGCGGAGCTCTCGGCGCAAGCCGGTCCGGTCAGAGCGCGCACGGCGCGATCGCCGTCGCCGAGGACACCTTCGTGGTCGCGATCGTCCGGGGCCGGCGGCCGCTCGAACCGGTGCTCGCCGGCGCGCCGGACGAGATCCTGCCGTTCGCGATGACGGCGCCGCTCTGGATCGACGCCGATGGCGACGGCCGTTCCCTCGGCCGCGCCGCGGCGCCCTGAGCGCCGCGGGCTCCTTGGCGCCCGGCCGGACAGCGAGAGCGACCGGGGATCGGCTCAGCTCACGAGCTCGCCGTCCCCCGCGACCACCTCTTCCTCCGCTTCACCGACCGCCGGCTGCCCCGGCTCCTCCACGCCAGGCCCCTCGCCCGCGGGCGCCCCGCCATACCGCTTTCCTGCCCGCTCCGAGGCCTTCAGCACGGGCCCACGGATCGTCTCGACCGCCTCGGCCGGCGCGTCGGAGAGCTCCAGGTTGGAGAGCACCGCGGACACGACCCGGAACCACTGGCTGCGCGCCGCCGCGACCGTCGCCTTGGTCACCGGCGCCGTCTTCTCCTTGGCGGCGAGCTCGTCCCGCCGGTGCTCGATCGCCTCGAGCTCCTTGCCTGTCTTGATCCACCGCTGCGTCGTGTGGAGCAGCGTCGTCTTCCCGGGCGCCGGGATCCCCTTCAGAAACTCGCCTATCGACGGCTCCTCGTCGAGGAGCCTGGCGACGCGCGCGGTGTTGCCCGCCTCCGCCGTCGGAGATGCCTTGATGATGTTGAGCCCGCTCGGGAACAGCTTCGGCTGCGCCTGGTCGCAGGTCGCGGCGCGCTCCCTGTCCGGAGGATCCGCACCGAGGCAATGCGCGCGGTGCGCGTCGATGCCCCAGCAAACGGCCCTGGCGAGGTGATCGTGACGGTCGTCGACGCGCGCGAGCTCGTCGTTCAAGGCGCTCATGGCGGCCGACAGCCCTGCCTTGCTCGGGCGGACCGCGAGCACGGCCTCATGGGCCGCGACGACCTTCGGGTGCAGGCCGGCGATCTCGGGGATCGAGAGGAACAGCCGCTTTCTTTGCGCGTTCTCGATCCACGGGGACACGAGGGCAACCATCTCTTCGATCATCAGGTGCTTCAACATCGCGATAGACCTCCTTGAGCGGGGTACAGCGTGTCCGGCCAGGAGACGGCGACGCGGCAGAGCCCGTCAATCGGCCCGCCGGTTTGCGACGGATCGAGACCAACCCGGCTCGTCGAAAAGATGCTGTCCCGGAGGTCGCGATCAGCGCCGACGCTCGTCACGAGCCCACGGCGAGGTCGCGACCGATCGCGGGGGATCTTTTCAGGCCGCGACGAGGTCCCGATCAAAAGAAATGGATCTTTTCATACAAATCGAGAGGTCGCAACCTCTCTGCCGGCTCCTGGAGAGCCTCCGCGTTTGGTCGAGACCCCGCGGGGGGCGTCGCAGCGACGGGCCGGGGAGGTGGAGACCGCTCGGCGGCGTCGCCCCGCCGATCGAACGAGCAGCGCACGGGCTGCCGAGGTCTCCGCCGCGGAAGGCGCGATGTTTGCCACGGCCCGCGCCTCGAGGATCGGGATCGCTACGCTTGCACGTTGGGGCGCGCTCCGAGCCGCTGCAGGCGCGCCCCCGAAGGGCCCTCCACGACGACCCACGGGGCCGCCGGGTCGTACGCCGTGACCCCCCACATCGGCAGCGGCGGCCCTTGAGCGATTTCAGCGAGACCGTGTCGCTTTATTTCATCGCCGACAGCCGTCAACCGATAGCGAGCCTCCAGCATAGGCGGTCTGTCCGTCCTGTGGGGCACACTCTCCAGCGCGGCCTCAGCCCCCCGGTGCTCGGCCCACTGGCGCAGCCGTATGGCAAAAAAGCAGTCGCTGATGCGTATCATCCAATGCTGAAGCAGCTCTGCGCCAGCCGATGAACGGTGAGTTAATACGTCCACGGGCGTCAACCAGTCATTACCGAGACACGAGAACAGTAGCTCGTCAATCCGTGACATGGTGAGCGTACTACCGTCCCCCCGAGGAAAGAATGCCGCTTGGTGGGTGCCCAGCTCCACGAGATCGTTCCGTGCTCGCGCTGCGCGCGCACCCTCGGTAGACAGGACCGGAGACCGACCGGAAACCTTTCGCCAGGAGCGCGCCATGTGCTGGACGCGCGTCCGAGATAGAGCGCGCGCATCGTCCAGGCCGCGGCGCGCGTCAGCCGGCTTCACATGGACGAATCCACGGCTAAACCCATCCTCCGGCGCATCTCCCAGGATGACAATGTCGAGATCCGGGTGCTCGGGCCGATAGCGGAGCCTCCACGCGCAGAGCGCCCACAGCATCAGCTTATCACTCCACAACCCGGACGTCCACACGACGATCTTTTGCCGCGATTTCAGCGCGTCGATGACATCATGAAACCGCGACCAGAATTGCGTCCTTTCCCTCCCTCGAACGCGCAAATAATCACACCGCTGCTCACAATGGACTTCCGGATCGGACGCACACGGCCCCTCCAGCACGTTATCGCGAATAGAACGCACAGGAAGGCGAAGCCCGCGCCGGACCGCTCTCCGAATGTCCTCATTTGTAGTGATGTGAACAGTCATTAAAACCTCAGAACAAACACTTTTTGCATTCCAGCGATGGAGGATCCCCGGACTCACACCGTTTAAAGCAGCTCCGACACTTCGTGCCTTCGCTTCCAGACCCTGGTCTTGCACGAGACCACGGGCCGCGGTTCATGCAATCCTGATACTTCTCGTTACAGCTTTGATTACTCGTCTGCTCGCAATTTTCTCGACAGCTACGATAATCAGCGTAGGCGCTCTCACCGCACGCCCTCCGCTGCGCTTCGTTCTCGAACTTACCACATGCGACGGAAGCAGACTCGTAGTCCGCCTCGCACTTCTCGTTGCATGGGCTCTGGGCCGCGATGTTGCAGACGGGAGGAGCGGGATCCACGTCCTGCGGCTCCAGCGGCGGCACAGGCCCGAAGCCTCCGGTCCCTGTCGGGCCGAAGCCGTAGCCGCCGACCCCTGCCGCGGTGACGATGATGCCGCCGGCACCGCTCTCGCCCTCACTCCGGAGGTAACAGTCTCCGACATCGAAGTTGCACCCCGCGAGACCCAAACTTAGAAGAGCGCACAGCTTGTTCATTTGGACTCCCCACCGAATCTCCAAACAGGCCCAGCAGCGACCATCACAACCCAGCTACCAGGAAGAAATCGGCTACTCCCGCCGGCCCAGTCCACGTTAGCGCTCACGGACGCGCCCAGACGACCAGCAAAGAACCAATCAGATTGCCCGCGAACACCTGGAGCAAGACCCACCACGCTGTCGCAGAACACGACACCACACACGGGCATCGCGTAGATCGCCAGGGACGGCCCAAGACTGACGTTACCTGTCTTCGTGACGTATCCAAGCGTAACGGCCGTTCGATCGTAGACCCCTACACGTGCCCCTGGGACGATGCTGAGCATGTTGTGGACTTCGATCCGGAAGTCCTTCTCTCTGCGCCAGAGCCACCCGACAGAAGGACTCACCGCAAGCCTGGGCTCGGTCCCGACCTGGATCCCGCCCACGCTCACTCCACCGCTGAGCTCAAGGGCCTGCGCGGGCCACGGGACAACGAGGAGCGCACAAGCGCAGAGCAGGCAGGCCTTGCCGTGCGCGCGCGTGACCATGACGGAACCCCCCAGGGTCGCGACGCGGCCCTGTAACCACGAACACTATTTCTCGGTTCGTCCGTGGACGTCAACGCAAAAGTCGGCGAGTCAGCCGCAGTTCCAATTCCGACCGCGCCGGTGGTGCGCTGGTGCGCACGCGGCTTCCGCCACGCTGGGGTTCGTCAGCCAGCGAGTCCGCGCACGGGCCTCGCCCCAGCAACCCGGTGCGCCGCGACAGGTCCGCTTGACCACGGCGACAGCACCCTCCTCGCCGGCATGCTCCGCGACCTCGGCCGCGCGCTCGCCCCGCCGACCCCACGTCGGTTTTCGTTTGCCTCCCGCGCGCCCGGGCAACATGGACGGCGGCGCATGCGAACCGAGCGGCTCGCCGCGGACGCGGCATCCATCGCACGGGCTGCCGAGATCCTCCGCCGCGGAGGGCTCGTCGCCTTCCCCACCGAGACGGTGTACGGGCTCGGCGCGCGCGCGGACGACGGGCGCGCGGCGCGCGCCATCTTCGAGGCCAAGGGAAGGCCGCCCGGCAACCCGCTGATCGTCCACGTGCCCGACGTCGCCTCCGCCCGCGCGCTCGCGGCGAGCTGGCCCGACGACGCGGAGCGGCTCGCGCGGGCGATGTGGCCGGGGCCCCTCACGCTGATCGTCGCGCGCCGCCCCGACCGCGTCGCCGACGAGGTGGCCGCCGGCGGGCCCACCGTGGCGATCCGCGTGCCCGTGCACCCGGTCGCGCGCGCGCTGCTGGAGGCGGTCGGGCTGCCGATCGCCGCCCCGAGCGCCAACCGCTCCACCGCGATCTCGCCGACCGCCGCCGAGCACGTCGAGAAGAGCCTCGGCGGGCGCATCGACGCGATCGTCGACGGCGGCGAGGCCGCGGTGGGCATCGAGTCGACCATCGTCGACGTCACGCGCTCGCCCGCGCGGCTGCTTCGCCCGGGGCACGTGGCCGCCGAGGCGATCGCCGCCCTCGTGCCGCTCCAGACCACCGCCGGCCTGATCACCGCCCCGGGCGAGCGCGCGCCGTCCCCGGGGACGCACGCGCGCCACTACGCCCCGCGCGCGCGCGTCGCGCTGGTCCCCACGGCAGCCGTCCGCGACGAGGTCGCGCGCGCCGCGCTGGCAGGGGCGCGCGCCGGCGCCGTCGAGCGCGGCAGCCGCACCGCGCCCGGGCCGCACGCCGAGCTCCTCCCCGCGGACCCCGCCGGCTACGCGGCGGCGCTCTACGCCGCGCTGCACCGCCTCGAGGACGCCGGCTGCGACGTGATCGTCATCGCCGCCGTCCCCGAGGATCCGGCCTGGGACGCCGTGCGCGACCGGCTGACGCGCGCGTCCGCGCCCGCCTGAGCGAGCGCCGCGAGGGGCGCCGCAAAAGGGGGCCCGGCCAGGCCGAGGTATGTTTTCATCCCCCGACCGGGCGGTTTGTGGCAAACCAGGGTCGCCCGCCCGCCGGGTGAGCCTCCTTCCCCCTCGTCCGGTTCGTCCGCCCCGTCGATCCCATGCCGGCACCGTCCCGCGCCGCCGTCCAGAGCCTCGCCGCCGCCCTCGGCCTCGCCGCCACGCTCGTCGCTGCCCCGCCGCGCGCCGAGGCGAGCCTTCTCGACGAGCCGCCGAGGCGCGCGACCTTCAACCTGGACGAGACGGTCGCGCCCGAGCTGCCGCTCCTCCGCGCCTTCCGCAACGCCGCCGTCGAGCGCCCCGGTCCGCTCCGGCTCTACATGACCAGCGCCTACGGCAAATGGCAGCAGCAGCCGTGGTGGCAGCTCGCCTGGGGCGGCGCGCGGCCGGACGCCGGGGACACGCTGGGCGAGCGCGGGCTCGCCGCCGCCGTCGCCGGGACCTCGGTCTTCGCGAACGCGTACGCCCCCTTCTCGCCGTTCTCGCCGTTCGAGCCGCCCGCCCCGCTCCACCTCGATCCGGCCACCCCGGCGTGGCTCCGCCAGCTCGATCCGATCGTCAGCCCGCCGCTGCTCGCGACCACGGGGCCGAGCCTCTCGTCGAACGGCTTCGACCTGATCTGGGACCCGCCGAAGAAGCAGCCGCCGGACTGGCGCTGCCGCCGCGGGCCGGTCCAGTTCGCCCGGTACGGCGGCCAGCACGACGCCTTCGAGCTGGTGCGCTGCGACGGCTCCGTCGCGCCCGGCGCGCTCGATCGCCTGTCGATCATGGCCCGCCCGCCCGAGGCGCCGGACCCGGGCGAGGCGCTCCCCGACGAGCCGGACGCCGACACCTGGCAGCGGGCGCTCGAGTGGGTGCCCCAGGTCCGCATCGTCCACCCGCGCCTGCTCTGGCTCCTCCAGCAGGTCGCAGACGCCTTCCCGCGCCGCGGGATCCACATCTTCAGCGGGTACCGGCCGCGCCCGGTCGGCGACGGGCCGGCGGCGCGCGGCAAGGGCTCGGGCGGCCATCACAGCCAGCACGCCGAGGGGCGCGCCATGGACATCCTCGTCACCGGGGTGCCGAACGCGGCGCTCTTTCAGTTCTGTCGCACGCTCGCCGACGTCGGCTGCGGGTTCTACCCGAACAGCAAGTTCGTTCACGTCGACGTGCGCCGACCCGGCGCCGGGAAGGTCTTCTGGATCGACATCTCCAGGCCCGGCGAGCCGTCGGAATACGTCGACTCCTGGCCCGGCGTCGTCGAGAGCGGAGCGCCCTCCGGCGCGCCCGACCAGCGCTGACGTCGCCTGCCCGCAGGCGCCCTCGCACCTCCTCCGAGCTCGCCGCGGGCACGCTGCGTCGGCGCCCCCTTCGGGACAGCGCGCGTCGCCGCGCCCCCTTCGGCGACAGCCCGCGCCGCACCGCGCCCCCTTCGGCGACAGCGCGCACCGCCGCGCCCCCTTCGGCGACAGCGCGCACCGCGGTGCGCCGCGCGCGGCCCCTCCGGCGGCAGGGCGCGCGCGGCACGGCGGGGCGCGCTGCCGTTCCGGATGGAGGGCGCTCCAGGGCGCCGCGAGCTTGCAGTTCTGGGATCGGTGTTAAGCTTTGGCTTCCCCCTGGGCGCGCGGCGCAAGACGAGGGCGGAGCTCGGCGAGCCGAGCGCTGCTCGCGCACCTCCGGCGGCCATGGCCGCCCCGCGGTAGCCCCGGAGAAAAAGGTGCGAAATGGGCGAGATGCGGACAGGGATGGTTGAAAAGATCGCGGCGATGCAGGACTTCGCGCTCTACCGCGATCTCGCGTGGGAGGGCACGTTCGAAGAGTACCTCCAGGTCGTTCGCCAGAACCCGCAGGTGACGCGCAACGCGTTCCAGCGGGCGTATGACATGATCATCCGCTACGGCATCGAGGAGTACACGGACAACAAGAAGAAGCTCATCCGGTACAACTTCTTCAAGGACGAGATGCACGGCGGCGCCGACGCCGTGTACGGCCTCGACATCCCGCTGATGCGCCTGGTCCATGTGCTCCGGGCGGCCTCGGAGGGGTTCGGCCCGGAGAAGCGCGTCATCCTGCTGCACGGCCCGGTCGGCTCTTCAAAGTCGACGATCGCCCGGCTCCTCAAGAAGGGCATCGAGCACTACTCGACCACGCCCGACGGCGCGCTCTACACGTTCGACTGGGTGAACCTCGACGACGTCGGCATGGCCGGGACGGAGAGCTCCCGCTTCAAGTGCCCGATGCACGAGGAGCCGCTGCGCCTCATCCCGCCGTCCTGGCGCGACCGCGCGTTCCGCGAGCTCGGCCTGTCGAGCCCGCAGTTCCAGGTCCGCACCGAGGGCGACCTCGACCCGGCGTGCCGCTTCATCTTCAACCGCCTCATGGACAAGTACGGCGGCGACTGGTCGAAGGTGATGCAGCACGTGCGCGTGCGCCGCCTCGTGCTCAGCGAGAAGGACCGCGTCGGCATCGGCACCTTCCAGCCGAAGGACGAGAAGAACCAGGACTCGACCGAGCTCACCGGCGACATCAACTACCGCAAGATCGCCGAGTACGGCTCGGACTCGGACCCGCGCGCCTTCAACTTCGACGGCGAGTTCAACATCGCGAACCGCGGCATCGTCGAGTTCATCGAGGTCCTGAAGCTCGACGTCGCCTTCCTCTACGACCTGCTCGGCGCGTCGCAGGAGCACAAGATCAAGCCGAAGAAGTTCGCCCAGACGGACGTCGACGAGGTGATCATCGGCCACACGAACGAGGCCGAGTACAAGAAGCTCCTGAACAACGAGTTCATGGAGGCGCTCCGCGACCGCACGATCAAGATCGACATCCCGTACATCACGAAGGTGTCGGAGGAGATCCGGATCTACGAGAAGGACTTCAACAAGGAGAAGATCCGCGGCAAGCACATCGCCCCGCACACGCTCGAGGTCGCCGCGATGTGGGCCGCGCTCACCCGGCTCGAGGACCCGAAGAAGCACAACCTCTCGCTCGTCCAGAAGATGAAGCTCTACGACGGCAAGGTCCTGCCCGGCTACACGCAGGACACCGTGAAGGAGCTCCGCAAGGAGGCGTCGCGCGAGGGCATGGAGGGCATCAGCCCCCGCTACGTGCAGGACAAGATCTCGAACGCGCTCGTCAACGACCTCGGCGAGGGGACGATCAACCCCTTCATGGTCATGAGCGAGCTCGAGAAGGGCCTCCGCCACCACTCGCTCATCACGAACGACGAGCAGCGCAAGCGCTACACCGAGTGCATCGGCATGGTGAAGCGCGAGTACGAGGAGATCGTCAAGAACGAGGTGCAGCGGGCGATCAGCGCCGACGAGGACGCGATCCAGAAGCTCGCCGCGAACTACATCGACTCCATCAAGGCCTACACCCTGAAGGAGAAGGTGAAGGACCGCTTCACCCGCGAGGACGTCGAGCCGGACGAGCGGCTCATGCGCTCGATCGAGGAGAAGATCGACATCCCCGAGAACCGCAAGGACGACTTCCGCCGCGAGATCATGAACTACATCGGCGCGCTCGCGGTCGACGGCAAGAAGTTCGAGTGGCACACGAATGACCGGCTCCGCCGCGCCCTCGAGCTGAAGCTGTTCGAGGACCAGAAGGACGCGATCAAGCTCCAGACCCTCGTGTCGAGCGTCATCGACAAGGAGACGCAGGAGAAGATCGACATCATCAAGACCCGGATGATCAAGTACTTCGGGTACAACGAGGTCTCGGCGCGCGACGTGCTCGACTACGTCGCCAGCATCTACGCGCGCGGCGACACGAAGTAGTCAGGCCAGGGCGCGGCGCCTCGCGCGCCGCGCCCGTTCGTCAGAGCGCGCGGCGCCTCGCGCGCCGCGCCCGTTCGTCAGAGCGCGCGGCGCCTCGCGCGCGCCGCGCCCGTCGCTCACCCCCGCATCAACCTTCCCGCCTGAGCCGCGCGATCTCGCGCTCCAGCGAGGCCACCGTCCGCTTGAGGTCGCGGACCTCCTCGGCGGTCGCCAGGCCCATCGCCTTGGCGAACGTCTCCTTCTGCTCCGCCGTGAACGAGGAGACCCGGCCCGGCACGCTCATCGCCGTCATGAACAGCCGCATGAAGCGCTCGTCCTGCATCAGCTTCGCCACGTTCGGGTTCGCGGCGAGCTTCATCCCCTCGGATACCAGTTTGTCCTTCAACGCCATGCGCGCAGCCTAGCCGACTTCGGCGCGGCCGCGTCAGCCCACCTCGACCAGCACCGCGGTGATGTTGTCCCGCCCCCCGCGGCGATTCGCGAGCTCGATGAAGAGGTCGACCGCCGTGTCGCCGCCCTTCGAGGCGATGCTCGCGATCTCCTCCTCGGCGTGCAGGTACCCGTGCAGCCCGTCGGAGCAGAGCAGGTATCGATCGCCCTCCTCCACCGCGACGATCGAGGTGTCGACCTCGACATAGTCCCTGTTGCCGACCGCGCGCGTGATCACGTTGCGGTGAGGCGAGCTCTTCGCCTCGTCCGGCGAGATGAGCCCATTCTTGATCTGCCAGGCGATGAGCGTGTGATCCTCGGTCATCTGCACCGCGGTCCCGTTGCGGACCTGGTAGATGCGGCTGTCGCCCACCTGGCCGGTCACGAGCGCGCCGCCGACGACGAGCGCCGCGCTGATGGTCGTGCCCATGCCGCTCTTGTCGCGGTCGAGCTCGGCGATGGCGAAGACCATGTACGTCGCCGCCTGGATCGCGCCCTCGAGGATGCGCAGCACCGCGCGCGCCTTGGGCTGCGTCAGCGGCTCGTCGGGGTCGCCGATGGCGGGCAGGCCCCGCTTCACCATGCCGTAGATCGTCTCGACGGCCTCGGCGCTCGCGACCTCGCCGGCGGCGTGCCCGCCCATCCCGTCCGCGACGATGTAGAGGCGGAGCTCGTCGTCCCGGAAGAAAGCATCCTCATTGGCGCGCCGGTGGCGCCCGACGTCGGTGCGGCCAAATGATTGGATCCTCATCGAGCTTGCCAGGTCCTTCGATCGCCGCCCGTGGGGAGAGCCCCGAGTCGTCGGCACGACTGTCGCACGATAAACTCCTTCAGCGGGGCCTGTCGAGTGGGCGACGGCTCGGTTAGGATGGACAGGCCAGCCATGGCACGAAGCTTCTCCGCGACCTGTGGGCCGGATGGCCTTGTCCACCACCTGGCCGAGCTGCGCAGCGCCGTCCCGTCGGCCTCGGGCGGCGTGATCTTCGTCTCCGGCCAGCTCGCCCAGCGCGCCGCGGGCGTCGCCGAGCTCGTCCGGAGCACATGGCGCGGCATCCCCGCCTGCGTCGTGCCGGCCGCGGGCGTGCTCAGCGAGCGCGGCGAGCTCGAGGGGGACACCGGGGCGAGCGGCGTGCTCTGGGCCGGCGGGCGGGTCACGCCGTTCGCGCTGCCCGAGCGCGCCGAGGACCCGGGCCACGCCCTGCGCGAGACGCTCGCCCGCACCATCGGCCACCGCGCCGCGACGGCCATCCTCTTCGCCCGCCCCGGGGCGCTCTCGCCCGGGATGCTCGAGGGGCTCGGCTCCTGCGCGCCGGGCGCGTGCCTGTTCGGCGCCGGGACGGCGTCCGGCGCCGCCCTCGGCGTGACGTCGCAGGGCGAGCTGATCGAGGGCGCGGTGACGGGCCTCGCGATCACGGGGTTCGCCCCGCCGATCGTCGACGCCTCGCCCGCCGCCAGGCTGCTCTCCGCCTTCCACCCCGTCGAGGAGGTGAGCGGCGGCGTCGTGCTGCGCGCCGGCGGGCGCTCGGCGCTCGACCTGCTCTCCGCCGCGACAGCGACGCTCGGCGAGCAGGCGGGCGCGCAGCCGCTCGTCCTCGCCGCGCTGGCCGATCCGCCGCGCGAGCCCAGCGCTGGATCCGCGGCGAGGCGCGGCGAGGCCGCGGATCCGGCGGCGCTTGGCCCCGCAGGTTCCGCACATCCCGCAGGTTCCGCGCCTCCCGTCCGTTACGTGCTGCGGCCGATCCGCGGGATCGATCCCTCGCGGCGCGGGCTCCTGCTCGGCGACGACGCGCAGCCCGGCGCGCACCTCGCCTTCGCCGTGCGCGACGCCGCCGCCGGCCGCGCCGGGCTCGACGGGATCGCGCGGCAGGTGTCCCGGAGCGCGCTCGGGTCGGCCCCCCGCTTCGCGCTCTACCTGAGCTGCGCCGGGCGCGGCCAGGGGCTGTACGGCGCGCCCGACGTGGAGGCGCGCATCCTGCGCCAGCGCTTCGCCGACCTGCCGATCGCCGGCATGCACTCGAGCTTCGAGATCGCCCCCTCGGCGCCAGGCGAGATCAAGCTCGCCCTCTACACAGGCGTGCTCGCGCTCTTCCGCGCGCCGAGCTGACGTCGCGCGCCGCTGGACGCGTCAGCGCTCGTGGTACACAGCGACCACGGCGGAGGCGCGCCGCTCCACCTCGGCCAGGATGGCCCTGAAGCGCGCGTCGCCGCGCAGGGGCTCGAGGACCGGGCAGCGATCGAGCCAGCTCAGATCGAAGAGGCCGTCGGTCAGCGAGCGCTCGAGCGCTTCCAGCGCGAGCTCCGCGTTGCCGAGGAAGGCGGCGAACTCGGCCTGGAGCTGCCACATGAACGACGTGCGGCGCAGCGCCGGGACCGGCGGCGCGCCCGCGCCCGGCGGCGGCGTGGTCCGGAGGTCCGCGAACCGGCCTTCCAGGACCTCGGCGGCGATCTGCGCGAACGGCGCGGAGATGCCCGGGAACGCCTCGCTCACGCGCCCCCTCGCGAGCGCCTCGACCACCCTCGGGTCCCGCTGCCACAGCGCGCGGCGGATGTGGAGGACGGCGCGGCCCGAGCCGCTGCCCGTCGACGGGAGCACCTTGATCACGTCGTCGGCCTCCGCCCACCTGCCGAGGAGCGAGTACGCGCGCGCCAGCGCGTACGCCGCGAGCGTCACGTCCGGATCGCGCGCGAGCGCGGACCGCGCGCGCCGCACGCCGTGCTCGAAGGCGTCGCACTCGAGCAGGATGGTGCCGATGAGGCCCTCGGCCTCGGCGTGCCCGGAGCGCGTCGCGAGCGCGGCCTTGAGCTCCCGCATCGCGCCGACCACGTCGAGGCGCTGGAACTTCACCGACGCCATCGCGAGCCGCGCGTCGGGGAGCCCGGGCGCCGCGGCGGCGGCCCGCGCCGCCGCGGCCGTCGCGAGGTCGCCGCCCTGGTCCGTGAAGAACCAGAAGCGGGAGCGCGCGAGCGCGTAGGCCGACAGGATCATCGGGTCGTCGGGCTCGCGCGCGAGCGCCTGCTCGAAGAGCGCGATCGCGCGCTCCTGGTGCTCCGGCCAGAACCTCCGGTACTCGTGGCGGCCGCGCAGGAACAGGTCGAGCGCGACCGGATCGCTCGGGGCCGCGCGGCTCGGGGCCGACGCGGCGAGGGTGAGCGCCTCCGCGACCGCCTCGGCCACCTCGTCGTTGATCCGCAGCACCTCGGCCTCGGGGCGGTCGAAGCGCTTCGCCCAGAGCTGGAACCCGTCGGTCACGCAGAGCAGCCGCGCGCTGATGCGCACCGTGCCGTCGCGCCGCCGCACCGAGCCGCCGACGACCACCTGCACCCCGAGCTCGCGCCCGATCTCGCGCGGATCGGGATCGCCCCCCTGCCACCGCGCCATCGCCACGCGCGGCCGAACGCGGAGGCCCGGGGTCATCGAGAGCGTGTCGATGAGATCGTCCGTCAGCTCCTCGGCCAGGTACGCGTCGGCGGGGGAGCCCTGGTTCGTGAACGGGAGGACCGCGACGCTCTTGCCGGCGTCGCCCGTCCCGGAGATCACCCCCGAGATCGGCAGCCGCTCGTTCGGCGGGGTGATCGCCGGGGGGACGATCGTGGCCGGGCGCGTGAGCGAGCCGAGCTCCTGCGCGACCATCTCGACCGACGCGTACCGGTCGCTCCGCTCGCGCGCCATGCAGCGGAGCACCACGCGCGCGAGCGCGTCGGGCAGGTCGGCGCGCCGGTGCCGCGGGTCGGGCGCGTCGGCGATGAGCCGCGCGGCGGCGACCGCGAGCGGCGCGTCGCCCTGCCACGCGCGCTCGCCGGTGAGCATCTCGTAGAGCATCGCGCCGAGCGCGTAGAGGTCGGCGCGCGCGTCGACGTCGGCCGCGCCCTGCACCTGCTCGGGCGCCATGTAGGCCGGCGTCCCCAGCACGGCGCCCAGCGTCTTGCCCGCCTCGCCGTCCCGCGCGAGCGCGCGCGCGATCCCGAAGTCGGTCAGGATCACGCGCCCGTCGCGCCCGAGCAGCACGTTGTCCGGCTTGAGATCGCGGTGGATGACGCCGGCCCGGTGCGCGGCCCCGAGCCCCGCGCAGACGCTCTCCACGATGTCGATGGCCCGGCTCACGCTGAGCCGCCGCTCGCGCGCGAGGAGCCCGGCGAGCGCCTCGCCGTCGACGAACTCCATCGTCAGGAACCGGTCGCCGTCGTGCTCGCCGATGTCGAAGACCCGCGCGACGTTCGGGTGCGTCACCTTGCGCGCGAGCCGCACCTCGCGCCGGAACCGCTCGATCACCTCGGGGGCGCCGCTGAGCTCGCGGCGCAGCACCTTGACCGCGACGACCTCCTCGAGCTCCAGATCGCGCGCGCGGTACACGCTCCCCATGCCGCCGATGCCGACCAGCCCGAGGAGCTCGTACCGGCCGGCGAGGACCTGCCGCGGGCCGGTCGCCGCCGCGTCCCTGGGCTCGGACACCTCGCGGGTGCCGCTCGCCGAGACCGAGAGATCTTGAAGCGTGTCGTCCTTGAAGCTCTGCGGCATAGGGGAATCCCGGGCGACCGTTGCCCCCCACTTCCCTGAGAGGCTAGCGCAGGATCGGCGGGGCGAGCACCCGTCGTCGCGGAGGTCCAGCGCGGAGGTGCTAGTCTCCGCCGCCCATGGCAGAGGCGTCGAGCGCCATCGCGGTGGAGTCGCTCTCCAAGACGTACCAGGTCCACGAGCGCGCCGCCGGCTTCGCGGCCACGGTGCGCTCGGTCTTCCGGCGCCGCTACCGGGTCGTCCACGCGGTCGAGGACCTCTCGTTCTCGATCGCGCCCGGCGAGCGCGTCGGCTTCCTGGGCCCGAACGGCGCCGGCAAGACGACGACGCTGAAGGTGCTCGCCGGGCTCCTCCACCCGTCGGGCGGGCGGGTCCGGGTCGCGGGCTTCGTGCCGCAGCACCGCGAGGCCGACTTCCTGAAGCGGATCACCCTCGTGATGGGCCAGAAGCAGCAGCTCCTCTGGGACCTCCCGCCCGCCGAGACCTTCGCCCTGAACCGCGCCATCTACGGGATCGGCGACGCGGAGTTCCGGCAGACGATGGGTGAGCTGGAAGACCTGCTCGGGATCGCCGCGATCGCCACGAAGCCGACGCGGCAGCTCTCGCTCGGCGAGCGCATGAAGTGCGAGCTCGCGGCCGCGCTGCTGCACCGGCCGGAGGTCCTGTTCCTCGACGAGCCGACGATCGGGCTCGACGTCGCGATGCAGCTCAGCGTCCGCGAGTTCGTCCGCCGCTACAACGAGCAGCGGCGAGCCACGGTCGTGCTCACGTCCCATTACATGGACGACGTCGCGGCGCTCTGCCCGCGCGTCATCGTCATCGACAAAGGTAAGTTGCGCTACGACGGCGACCTCGCCTCGCTCGTGCGCAGCGTGCGCCCGCACAAGCGGATCGCGCTGCGCCTCGGGGGCGCGGTCGACCGGGCGATCCTCGAGCGGGTCGGCGCGGTCGTCCTGCTCGAGCCGGGCCGCGCGGTGCTGCAGGTGCGCCAGGAAGCGCTGCGCGAGGCCATGTCGTGGCTGCTCAGCCAGACCGACATCGCGGATCTCACCGTCGAGGATCCTCCCCTGGAGGAGGTGATGCGCGAGCTCTTCGCGGGCGAGCAGCCCGAGGGCGAGCCGGCGCGCGCGGCGGTGGAGCCGGCGCGCGACGCGGCCGGGGGCGCGTCGTGAGCGCGCTGTCGAGGGCGGCCCGCGCGTTCCCGACGCTGCTCCGCGTCGGGGTCGCGGCCGCGATCGCGTACCGGGCCGAGATGCTGATCTGGATGCTCACGACGACGATGCCGCTCGTGAGCCTCGCGCTCTGGTCGGCGGTCGCCGAGGCCGCGCCGGTCGGCCGCTTCGGGGCGAGCGACTTCACCGCGTACTTCCTGGCGATCCTCATCGTCCGCCAGATGACCGGGTCGTGGCTCGTCTGGGAGATGAACATGGAGATCAAGAGCGGCGCCCTCTCCCAGCGCCTGCTCAAGCCGATCCACCCGCTCATCGCCTACGCCGCCGACAACCTCGCCGCGCTCCCGCTGCGGGCGCTGCTCTGCTTGCCCATCGCGGTCATCGCGCTCCTCGTGACCTCGGGCGAGCGGTTCCACCCGACGGCCTTCGAGCTCGGGATCTGGGCGGCCTCGCTCGTCGGCGCCTGGGCGATCAACTTCTTCACGATGGCGCTGATCGGCTCGCTCGCGTTCGTGATCGAGAGCTCGACCGCGGTGTTCGACATCTACCTCGCGGCCTTCATGATCTTCGCCGGCTACCTCGTCCCGATCGAGCTGTTCCCCCCGTGGCTCGGCGACGTCGCGCGGGCCCTGCCGTTCCGGTACAGCCTCGCCTTCCCGGTCGAGCTGATCACGGGGCTGCTCGATCCGGGCCGCGCGCTCGCCGAGCTCGGCGTGCAGTGGGCCTTCGCGGCCGGCACCGCCGCCGCCGCGCTCGTCGCGTGGCGCGCCGGGGTCCGGCGGTTCTCGGCGTTCGGCGGGTGAGCGGCGTGCGTTACCTGCGGCTGCTCGCGACGCAGCTCCGCGTGTCGATCGCGCTCGGGATGCAGTACCGGTGGGACTTCCTGCTCGGCGCGGTGATGACGGTGGTCTGGACGCTCGTCGGCCTCGTCCCGCTCCACATCGCGCTCGTCGGCCGACAGCCGGTCGAGGGCTGGACGTACGAGCGGGCGCTCGTCGTCGTCGGGTGGTTCACGCTGCTCAAGGGCGTCCTCGAGGGGGCCGTGAACCCGTCGCTCATCAGCGTGGTCGACCAGATCCGGAAAGGCACGCTCGACTTCACGCTGCTCAAGCCCGCGGACGCGCAGTTCCTCGTCTCCACGGCCCGCTTCGAGATCCGCAAGGTCGTGGACGGCTTCGCCGCGGCGGCGATCTTCGTCTACGCGTTCACGCGGATCGGCCGCGCCCCCGCGCCCGCCGACATGGCGCTCTCGCTCGGCCTGCTCGTGACGGCGACGCTGGTGCTCTACTCGATCTGCATCCTCGTGATCTCCGCCGCGTTCTGGGTCGTGCGCCTCGACAACCTGGCGTATCTGTTCAACTCCCTCTTCGATTTCGCGCGCTGGCCGGTCACGCTCTTCAAGGGCTTCTGGCGCGTCGCCTTCACCGTCGTCGTCCCGCTCGCGCTGATGACCACCTACCCGGCGGAGGCGCTGCTCGGGACCCTCGCCCCGCGCACGGCCGCCGCCGCGGCGCTGGGCGCGCTCGCGTTCGGCGCCGTGGCCCGCGCGGTGTGGAAACGGGCGATAGGACGGTATACGTCGGCGTCGAGCTGAGCGGCGCGGGGCTTCCGACGGACGGCGCCGCGCGTTACGCTCGCGATCTTGACCTCCGCCGCGAGGAGGGCGAGCGAGCATCTCAGAAGGAGACATGGTGGATAACGGAGGGCTCACGCTCGAGGAGCTAGGCCGGAGCATCGTCGATCTCGTGATGACGGAGGACCTGATCCGCCGCCGGGCGGCGGCCCTCCTCGCCGTCGCGCGCCGCGAGGAGCGGGAGCTCAAGGTCCTCGGGAAGGTGTCGCGCCTCTCGCTCGATGTGCAGCCCGGCGAGGCGGCGGTGACGCGCGGCACGAGCGGCGCGTTCGACGTCGCGATCCCGCACGCGCTGACGGTCCGGGTCGAGACGGCGGGCGAGGCCGAGGCCGCGGTGCACCGGCTCGGCGCGACGGTCACGCTGCGCATCACGCCGAGGCCGTGCGCGCCGCTCGGGATCTTCCTCGACGTCGCGGAGCCGGCGGCGGAGTCGATCCTGTTCGCCGAGCCGCCGGCGGGGTCGAGCGACTTCCTGCGCGGCCGCATCGAGGAGGAGGTCCGGCGGGAGCTCCTCCGCCTGGTGCGCGCCCGGATCGCCGACAGCCACGCCGAGCGCACCGTCGATCTGGAGGGGCCGCTCGCGCGCGCGCTCGGGGTCGCGGGCGCCGGCGACGCCGAGCGCGCGCGCGACGCGCCCCCGCCGAGCCGCCTCCGGGGGGCCGGCGTCCAGGCCGGCGGCGCCGCGGCCCAGCCGGGCGCGCTGGCCAGCGAGCTCGACGCGCAGCTCCGGACCCTGGGGGACGCCATGCCGCTCCAGGTGTGGACCGCGCGTCCGGACGGCAAGCTGGACTTCGTGAACCGGGCCGTCGTCGACTACTTCGACCGCACGGAGGCGCAGATCCTCGGCGAGGGGTGGCTCGCGATGCTGCACCCGGACGACGTCGAGAAGACGATCGCGGCGTGGACCCGGAGCCTGGAGACGGGGGAGCCGTACTACACGGAGTTCCGCCTGTGGCGCGCGAGCGACCAGACCTACCGGGAGCACGTGGTCAGGGCGCTGCCGCAGCGCGACCGGGCGGGGAACATCGTCCGGTGGCTCGGCGGCACCACCGACGTGGCCGACGCGCGCAAGGCCGAGGCCGCCCTGCGGCGGAGCGAGGCGCGCTACCGGCTCTTCGCGGAGGCGTCGAACGAGGGGATCTGGTTCTGGAACATCCGCGAGGACACGGTCGAGTGGAGCGATCGCCTGCTCGAGCTGGTGGGCGTCCGCCGCGAGGCGTGGGGCGGGACGTTCATGACCTTCTTCGAGCGCGTGCACCCCGACGACCGGAGCGCCCTCCAGGCCGCGCTCAAGGCGCACCTGGAGGAGCGGCGGCCGTTCAGGGTCGAGTACCGGCTACGGCACGAGGACGGGGCGTACCGCGACGTGTTCACCCGCGGCATGGCCGACTGGGACGACAAGGGGGTGCCGTTCCAGATGGCCGGCGGCGCGACCGACATCACCGAGCGCAAGCGGCACGAGGCCATGCTGCAGGAGCGGCTCGAGATCATCGAGCAGCAGCAGGAGGCGATCCGGGCGCTGTCGACGCCGATCATCGAGGTCTGGAACGGGGTCCTGACCATGCCGGTGCTCGGCGTGCTCGACGAGCAGCGCTCCCAGCAGATGATGGAGGTGCTGCTCGAGGCCGTGGCGCGGACCCGCTGCCGTCACGCGATCATCGATCTGACCGGGGTGAGCGCCGTGGACGCGGCCACGGCCGATCACGTGCTGCGGCTCATCGACGCGGTCGCGATGCTCGGCGCGCAGGGCGTCGTGGTCGGCATCCGGCCCGAGGTGGCGCAGACGGTGGTGTCGCTGGGGCTCGATCTGTCGAACATCAAGACGCTCTCGAACCTGCGGGAGGGGCTCCGCTTCGCCATGCAGTCGAGCGGGATGTCCGTCCGGCGGCGGCGCAGGCGGCGGGCGCGCCGCGAGGAGGCGGACGACGCGCCGGCGCCGCCCTCGGAGCGCGACGGGTGATCGCGCGCCGGCGGAGGTGAGCGGGCCCGGGGCTCAGCTCAGCCACGCCTCGGACCGGAGCCGCTCGACAAGGAAATCGACGAAGGCGCGCACCCTCGCCGCCGCGCGCGGGCCCTCGGGGTGGACGACGTGGACGGGGACCGGCGGCGGCTCGAACGCCGGGAGCACGATCCGGAGGCGCCCGGCGCGCAGCTCCGGGCCGACCTGGTAGGAGAGCACCCGCGCGAGCCCCCGCCCGGCCACGGCCGCCGCGATGGCGACGTCGGCGGTGTTGACGAGGAGCTGCGACGGCGGAAGGACCTTCTCGACCCGCGCGCCCGACGAGAACGACCACTCCGCGGGCCAGGCCGCCTGCGAGAAGCCGATCGTATCGAGCTGCGTCAGGTCGGCCGGGGTCTCGGGCGCGCCGCGCGCGGCGAGGTAGTCCGGCGACGCGCAGACCACGAGCCGGACCGTGCCGACGCGGATCGCGGTCAGCGACGAGTCCGGCAGGTGGGCGATCCGGACCGCGACGTCGAGCCCCTCGTCGAGCATGTCGACGACGCGGTCGACGAGCAGCGTCCGCGCCGACACGCGCGGATGGCGCGCGAGGAAGTCGAAGACGACCGGCGCGACGAACATCCGCCCGAACATCACGGGCGCCGTCACCCCGATCTGCCCCCGCAGCTCGGCGTGGGACCCGGCCGCCGACGCCTCGGCCTCCTCGATCTCGCCGAGGATCCGCTTGCAGTCCGTGAGGAACCGGGCGCCCGCCTCGGTCAGGCGGACGATGCGCGTCGTGCGGTGCAGGAGCCGCGCGCCGATCCGCTCCTCGAGCGCGGCGATGGCGCGCGTCACCGCCGGCGGCGACATCGACAGGCGCCGCGCCGCGGGCGCGAAGCCTTCCTCCTCGGCGACGGCGATGAACACGCGCAGGGTGTCCAGGCGATCCATCCGATTATTTCATTTCCTGGAATGGTTCCTTGTCAAGGATGGGCATTCACGTCGGCCACAGCAACGGTCATGGTTCGGTGGCGAGCGAGGGAAGCACGCGCGGTCTGCGCCGCCTCGCCCTGACCATCCCGCCGAAAGGACACGTCGATGACCACCCCTGCCAGCCCGATCCGCCTTTACCGACACCCGCTCTCGGGGCACTCGCACCGCGTGGAGCTGTTCCTGTCGCTCCTGCAGCTCCCGTTCGAGCTCATCGACGTCGACCTCCGGAACGGCGCCCAGAGGACGCCCGAGTTCCTCCGCAAGAACCGGTTCGGTCAGGTGCCGGTGATCGAGGACGGCGACGTGACGCTGGCCGACAGCAACGCGATCCTCGTCTATCTGGCCCTGCGCTACGACCCGTCGGGGCGCTGGCTTCCGCGCGATCCCGTGGCGGCGGCGCACGTGCAGCGGTGGCTGTCGGTCGCCGCGGGGCGGCTCTTCGCGGGGCCCGGGACGGCGCGCCTCGCGAGCGTGTTCGGCCTCAAGGTCGATCGCGAGCAGGCGAAGGGGATCGCGGACCAGCTCCTCGCCGTGCTCGACCAGCACCTGGCGACGCAGCCTTTCCTGGCCGGCGATGCGCCGACGATCGCGGACGTCGCGATCTACACCTACACGGCGCACGCGCCGGAGGGCGGCGTTTCGCTCGACCCCCATGGCCACGTGCGCGCGTGGCTCGCCCGCGTGGAGGATCTGCCCGGCTTCGTGCCCATGCAGCGGACGCCGGTCCCGGCGGGGGCCTGAAGGTGACCCCCCTGCCCGGCTGGCCCGGTGACGGCTCGCCCTATCACCCGGGGGAGATGGCCATGCAGACACGGGCCGGCGCGCGGGAGCGGGCCGAGAAGGCCGGGCGCCGGATCATCCGGGACTTCATGCCCGACCAGCACCGCGAGCTGTTCGAGAAGCTGCCGTTCCTGCTCGTCGGGGGCCTCGACGCGCAGCGCCGGCCGTGGGCCACGATCCTCGCGGGGCAGCCGGGGTTCATCGCGTCTCCGGATCCGCGGACGCTCGCGGTGAGCGCGCGTCCAGGGGCCGGCGACCCGCTGGGCGCGCACCTCGTGGCCGGCGCGCCCGTCGGGCTGCTCGGCATCCAGCTCGAGACCCGCCGACGCAACCGGATGAACGGCACGATCGTCGAGGCCGGCGACGACGGGTTCGTCGTCGAGGTCGGGCAGAGCTTCGGCAATTGCGCGCAGTACATCCAGGCGCGAGAGCCGGTGTTCGTGAGGGCGCCGGAGACGGCCGCCGCGCCGCGCCGGGCGCAGGCGGAGGGGCCGGTCCTGTCCGCCGACGCAGCAGCCCTGATCCGCCGCGCGGACACGTTCTTCATCGCGACCGCCGCGCCGGCCGCGCGCGGCGGCGACGCGATCGAGGGGGCCGACGTCTCCCACCGGGGCGGCAGGCCCGGCTTCGTGCGCGTCGCCGAGGAGGACGGCCGTACCGTCCTGACCTCCCCGGATTTCACCGGCAACTTCGCGTTCAACACGCTCGGCAACCTGGCGCTGAACCCGCGCGCCGGGCTGCTCTTCGTCGACTTCGCCTCCGGCGGGCTGCTGTCGCTCACCGGAGAGGCCGAGGTCGTCTGGGACGGCCCGGAGGTCTCGGCCTTCGCCGGCGCCCAGCGGCTGCTGCGGTTCCGCGTGGCCGAGGGGGTCTGGAGGGAGGATGCGGTGCCGCTGCGCTGGTCGGCGCCGGTGGCGGCGCCGCAGCTCGCGGCGACCGGGACCTGGGAGGACGTGGAGCGCGCGACGGCGGCCTGAGCTGCGGCCCCGCGGGCCATGGCGCTCGGCGCCCCGCGGGCCGCGCTGCCCCCGCCGTATGCCCCGGCGCGCGGCGGGGGCAGCGCACCCCGGCGCGCGTCGCCAGGGGAGTTTTGCCCCACGCGGGGAGTTCCGGGGCGCCCTGGATCGACGCGCGCCGCGCCGCGACCCCCTTGAGAACGCGCACGCGTCCTGCATGCTCCTCCAAGGTACTCCATGCGGCTCGCCAGCAAGCTCACCGTCGCCCTCGTCCTCGTCATGTGCGCCGTGCTGAGCCTCTACGGCTACCTCTCGGTCCGACGCGAGCGGGCGCTGTTCGAGGCGGACATGCGGCGCGACGAGCACCTCATCGGCAGCGCCCTGCGCACGGCGATGGTCGAGATCTGGCGCCGGGACGGGATGGACGAGGCGCTCCGCGTGCTCGGCAAGGCGAGCGAGCGCGAGGACGGCGTGAGCTTCCGCTGGGTGTGGCTCGACGCGCCGGCCGGCGACCGCTTCGCGCCCGCGCTGCCCGCCGCCGAGATCGCCGAGCTCTCCGGGGGGACCGAGGTGTTCCGCCTCCAGCGCGAGGGCGACAGGAGCGGGCGCTTCTACACGTACGCGCCCGTGCCCGTGGACCCGGCGCGCGTCGGCGCCATCGAGATCTCCGAGTCGCTCGGGGAGGAGGAGTCGTACGTCCAGGCGAGCGTGGTCAACACCGTGACCACGATCGTCGCCCTCGCGGCGCTGAGCGGCCTCCTGGCCATGATCTTCGGGCAGCTCCTCGTCGGGCAGCCGACGCAGCGGCTGGTCGACAAGACCCGGCGCATCGGGAAGGGCGACCTCGGCGGCCCGCTGCTCCTGCCGCAGCGCGACGAGCTCGGGGAGCTCGCCCGCGAGATCAACGCGATGTGCGATCACCTCGCCGAGGCGCGCGAGCACGCCGCCCGGGAGGCGTCCGCGCGCATCGTCGCGCTGGAGCAGCTGCGGCACGCCGACCGGCTCGGCATCGTGGGCAAGCTCGCCTCGGGGCTCGCGCACGAGCTCGGCACGCCGCTCAACGTGGTCGGCGGCCGCGCCAAGATGATCGCCCGCGGCCTGCCGCCGGAGGAGGCGGCGGACAGCGCGCGCATCATCGCCGAGCAGGCGGACCGGATGACGAAGATCATCCGGCAGCTCCTCGACTTCGCGCGCCGCCGGGTCGCGCAGAAGGCGCCGCACGATCTCGCGCACCTCGCGCGCCAGACGCTGCAGCTCCTCGATCCCCTCGCCCGCAAGCGCGGCGTGGCGCTGCGCCTCGACGACGTGGGCCCGGCGCCGGCGCGCGCCGAGGTGGACGCCGGGCAGATGCAGCAGGTGCTCACGAACCTCGTCATCAACGGCATGCAGTCGATGAAGCGGGGCGGCGAGCTCACGGTGCGCGTCGAGCGGGCGCGCGCGCGCCCTCCGGCCGATCACGGCGGCGCCGAGGGCGAGCACCTCGCCGTCCGGGTGATCGACGGCGGCGAGGGGATCGAGCCCGGCAACGTCCACCGCATCTTCGAGCCGTTCTTCACCACGAAGGACGTCGGCGAGGGCACCGGCCTCGGGCTGAGCGTCTCGTACGGCATCGTGCGCGAGCACGGCGGCTGGATCGACGTGGAGAGCAAGCTCGGCGAGGGCTCGACCTTCACGGTGTACCTCGCCCCGAGCGGCGAGGAGGCCGCGCGGCCGGCTGCCGGCGACGAGGGCGCGCCCGCGGCGGAGCGAGGCGGCGCGGCCGGGGCGGCGGCGCGGCCGCGGGCGAGCGTCATGGTGCGCGGGGAGAGCGAGGAATCATGGGCAGGCGAGCGCTGATCATCGACGACGACGAGGCCATGTGCGCGTGGCTGGCGGCGGACCTCCGCACGCGCGGCGTGGAGGCGACCACGCGGACGTCGCCGGTCGAGGCGCTCGCGTTGCTCGCGGAGGACGAGGGCTTCGACGTCATCCTGACCGACCTGAACATGCGCGGCATGAACGGCATCGAGGTCTGCGGCCGGGCGGCCGAGATCAGGCCGGACGTGCCCGTCGTGGTGATCACCGCGTTCGGCAGCATCGAGACGGCGGTGGAGGCGATCCGCGCGGGCGCGTACGACTACGTGACCAAGCCGGTCGACATCGAGACGCTGGCGCTCGCGCTGGAGCGGGCGATCGCGCACCACGCGCTCAAGGCCGAGGTGCGGCGGCTGCGCCGCGCGGTGGCCGGGCCGGGCGCGTTCCCGGACCTGGTCGGCCGGAGCGCCGCGATGCGGCGGGTGCAGGACATGATCGAGCGCATCGCCGACGCGGAGGCGACGGTGCTCATCACCGGCGAGAGCGGGACGGGCAAGGAGGTGGTCGCGCGGGCGCTGCACGAGCGGAGCCGGCGCAAGGGGGGGCCGTTCGTGGCGATCAACTGCGCGGCCGTGCCGGAGTCGCTGATCGAGAGCGAGCTGTTCGGCCACGTGCGGGGGGCCTTCACCGACGCGCGGGTGGCGCGCCCCGGGCTGTTCGTCGAGGCGAACGGGGGGACGCTGCTGCTCGACGAGATCGGGGAGCTGCCGCTCGGGGTGCAGCCGAAGCTGCTGCGCGCGCTGCAGGAGCGCCGGGTGCGCCCGGTGGGCGGCAGCGCCGAGGTGGCCTTCGACGCGCGCATCGTGGCCGCGACGAACCGCGACCTCGACGCGGCGGTGGAGGAGCGGCGGTTCCGGGAGGACCTGTACTACCGCATCAACGTGCTCCACGTGGAACTGCCGCCGGTGCGGGCGCGGGGGAGCGACGTGCTGCTCTTGGCGCAGCGGTTCGTGGAGGACTGCGCGGCGCGCTCGGGCAAGGAGGTGGTGGGCCTCTCGCCGGCGGCGGCCGAGCGGCTGCTCGCGTACTCGTGGCCGGGCAACGTGCGGGAGATCCAGAACTGCGTCGAGCGGGCGGTGGCGCTGACGCGGTACCAGGAGATCACGGTGGACGACCTGCCGGCGAAGATCCGGGAGCACCGGCCGTCGCATGTCATCGTGGCGGCGGACGATCCGTCGGAGCTCGTGCCGCTCGAGGAGGTGGAGCGCCGGTACATCCTGCGGGTGCTCGAGGCGGCGGGCGGCAACAAGACGCTGGCGGCCAGGATCCTCGGGCTCGACCGGAAGACGCTGCACCGCAAGCTGGAGCGGTGGGAGCCGCCGGCCGGGGGGGCGGCGAAGGGCGGCTGAGGGCGGCGAGGAGGAATACCCCGGGCGGGGAACGGCGCCCCGCCGGGGGTGGGGCGAGGCGGGGCGTGCAGGCGCGGGCGGGGGGCGGTGGGGGACGCCGCCGGGGGGACGCAACCTGGGTCGGTTCCGGCGCCTCAACCTGGGTCGGCCCAACCTGGGTCGGTTCCGGCGCCCGACCTGGGTTGGTTCCGGCGCCTCAACCTGGGTCGGCCCAACCTGGGTCGGTTCCGGCGCCTCAACCTGGGTCGGCCCAACCTGGGTCGGTTCCGGCGCCTCAACCTGGGTCGGCCCAACCTGGGTCGGTTGCCCCAACCTGGGTCAGCCGTGGCCCCCAGCCGTGGCCCCCAGCCCTGGCCCCAACCTCGGTCGATTCCGGCCGCCGCGGACGGCACGCTGCCTGCAACGAGGCACCTCAAAGGAGAAAGCCCGATGCCCGCCGAGCTGTTACGCGACCTTACCTCGTTCCTCGATGCGCCCCCTGGCCCGGTGCCGAGCGCCCAGCTCGGCGAGTCGCCCGTTCGCGTGCTGCTCGCCGAGGACGACCGCGAGCTGCGGCTCCTGCTCGCCACCGCCCTCCGCCGCGACGGCTACGAGGTCCTCGAGGCGCGCGACGGCAACCACCTCCTCGAGATCATGGGCGAGTCGCTGGTGTCCAACGGCGGCGCGCCGCTCGACATCGTGGTGAGCGACATCCGCATGCCCGGCAAGAGCGGCCTCGAGCTCCTCGCCGGTCTGCGCCGGGACGACTGGTCCACGCCCGTCGTCCTCATCACCGCGTTCGGCGACCCGGAGACCCACGCGGAGGCCTACCGCCTGGGCGCCGACGCCGTGCTCGACAAGCCGCTCGACATCGACGATCTGCGCGTCGTGGTCCAGGCCCTCGTCAGGATGCGCGGCTGACGCGCCACCAGCGGCTGGGCCGACCGCCCTCACGCCGCGTCGACCGGCAGCCGGCGCGGCTCCCCCGCGCGCTGCGCCTTCAGCCGCTCCCGGCGCATCTTGTGCCAGGCGAGGATCCCCGCGTCCGCGCGCACGAAGCGGCACGCGCTCAGGTCCGCGTGGCGCGGCTCCGACGACGCGAGCATCCGCGCGTCGTCCGGCTGGATCAGCAAGAACTCCAGCGAGAGCCCGAGCCAGGCGAGCGCGCGGCCGACCACCGGCACCGGCACGTAGTACCGCCCCACGATCGCCGTCCGCTCCGCGTCGATCGGCGCGCACCCGGCCACGCCCACCATGCGCCCGCCGATCGTCAGGCGCAGCACCCCTGGAAACCGCAGCTCTATCGCAAATTTCCACCCCTGACGCCCGTCCCACGGCTTCCCGTCGTCGTGGCGGAGCACCCCTTCGGCGTGGATCGTGTCGCCCTCCACGCGGACATCGAACGGGTCGAGCAGCGCGCCGACCCCGACGGCCCACGGGCGGTGCGCGAACGGCAGGTGATGCACGTCGAGCATGCCCTCCGTCGCGCGCTCGAACGGCACGTCCCACTCCATCGTGGCCGTGTGGGCGTGCCGCTCGTCGGGCGGCAGGCCGTCGAACCAGGGCAGCGGTGGCAGCTCGGCGGGCCGCTCGCCCCAGTAGAGCCACACGAGCCCCCGGTGCTCGCGCACCTCGTAGCGCGTCAGCGCGAGCGTGATGCCGCCGCCGCCCGCGCCGGCCACCCTCTCCACGCCCGCCGCCCCCGCCGCCCCGCGCCCCTCGCACGGGATCGCGACGCAGCGCCCGTCCCCGGCGTACCGGAAGCCGTGGTACGGGCACTCGATCGCCCCGCCGACGACGCGCCCCAGGCCGAGATCCGCGCCGCGGTGCGGGCATCGCGCCCGCGCCGCGACCAGCGCGCCGCGCTCGTCCCGGAACAGCACGATGCGCGTCCCGAAGCGCTCGACGGTGACCGGCCGCTTGCCCACGGTGGACCCGTCCGCGATGATGTACCAGGCGCCCTCGACGAACGCGCCGCGCCCTTCCTCGATGCTGTCCCTTCGCATGTCGCTCCTCCGATTGCCTCGAATCCTGGGGATTGCTCGGCGGGACGGCAGTGACAGCGCGCGCCACAAGGGCTGACATGCGGCGCCAGGCGTCCCGGGCCCCGGAGCGCGCGCCGACGATCTGGGCCCGCCTCGCCGGGCAGCTCGCGGACCACGCCGCGCAGCGCGGGGCCGATCGCGCGGCGCTGCTCGAGGCCGCGGGCCTCTCGGCCGCGGCGCTCGACGACCCCGACGCCCGCGCGCCGCTCGCGGCGTTCTACGCGCTCCTCGAGGCGGCCGTGGCGGCGGTCCGCGATCCGCACCTCGGCCTGGACTTCGCGGGGCGCTTCCAGCCGGAGCAGCTCGACGCGCTCGGCTTCCTGGCGATGAGCAGCCCGAACCTCGGCGAGGCGCTCGGCCGGATGCTCCGCTACCAGCAGCTCTGGAGCGAGGGGGAACGCTACACGCTCGAGCTCCGCGGGGGCCGCGCGCACCTCGGCTTCACGCCGTTCGGGCCCGACCGGCCGGCCCACGGCCAGGTGGCGGAGATGTTCGCGTTCGACGTGCTCGTGAACGGCGGGCGCATGAGCGGCGCCCCGATCGAGGCGGTCGCGGTGAGCTTCCGCCACGCGGCGGCGGGGGATCCGGAGGAGAAGGCGCGGCGGCTCGGCGCGCCGGTGCGGTTCGAGGCGCCGCAGACCGAGCTGGTCCTGCCGGCGGAGGCGCTGGCCCGGCCGCTGCCGCAGGCGAACGGCGCGCTCGCCGCCTTCCTGGAGCGCCAGGTGGGCGCCCTCGCGGCGCGCCTGCCGGGCGCGGCGCCGTCCGGGCAGGCGCTCGCGGACCGCGTGCGGGCGCTCCTCGCCGAGCGGCTGCGCGAGGGGGCCGATCTGGGGGCGCTCGCGGCGCGCCTGCGGATGAGCCCGCGCACGCTGCAGCGCCGCCTCGGCGACGAGGGGACGTCGCTGCACGCCCTGCTCGACGAGGCCCGGCGCGGCCGCGCGGCGGCGCTCCTGGAGGCGGGCATGGCGATCGGGGAGGTGGCGTACCTGCTCGGCTACTCGGAGCCGAGCGCGTTCCACCGGGCGTTCCGGCGCTGGACCGGCGAGACGCCGGAGGCGTTCCGCGCCCGGGCCAGGGGCGCCGAGCCGCGCTGAGCGCTCTCTGCGCATCAGCCCATCAGCCCATCAGCCCATCAGCCCCTGAGGCATCCCCTCGAAGTCTACCGCCGCGCCGCCGTGATCAGGGCGAGGCCCGTACGAGCAGCAGCTCCTCGAGCGTCGCGGTCAGCTCGTCGACCCGCACCGGCTTCGTCAGGTAGCGGTAGAACCCGGCCTCCTCGGCGCGGCGGGTGTCCCGCGGCATCGCGGCCGCGCTGAGCGCGATGACGGGGATGGCGGAGGTCTCCGGCCACTCCTGCAGATGGCGCTGCGCCTCGTAGCCGCTCATGCCGGGGAGGTTGATGTCCATGATCACGACGTGAGGCCGCCGCGCCCGCGCGAGCTCGATGCCGATCTCGGCGTTCGGCGCCGTGATCAGGTCGATCCGCTCGAACTCCGAGATGAGCGCCTCCATGAACGCGATGTTCGACGGGTTGTCCTCCACGTAGAGCACCGCGTAGCGCGCGCCCCCAGCCTCCGCGAGCGGCGACGCCTCCGCGCGCTCGCTCGGCTGCCCCGCCGCCTCTTCCGCCTTCACCTCGTGCGCGGGCAGCTCGATCCAGAACTCCGACCCCTCGCCCGGCGCGCTGCGGAAGCCGACGCCGCCGTCCATCATCTCGGCCAGCCGCTTCGTGATCGCGAGCCCGATCCCCGTCCCCTCGATCGGCCCGGTCTCCTGGCCGGCGCGCTGGAAGGGCTGGAAGATCTTCGCGTGCTGCTCGCGCGCGATGCCCATGCCGTCGTCCGCCACGCAGACCCGCACGCGCCCGCCCGCCGTCACCGACACGACGAACGTCGCGCGCCCGCCCTTCCGGCCGTACTTGATCGCGTTCGACCCGTAGTTCATGAGGATCTGCGCGAACCGCGTCCGGTCCGCCACCACCTCCGGGATGTCCACGGGGAGGGGCGTCATGGCGAGCTCGACGCCCGCGCGCTGGGCCATCGGGTCCAGCGTCGCCTTCACCTCGGCGAGCACCTCGGGGACGCTCACGGGCTCGAGCGACACCGCCACCCGCCCGGCCTCGATGCGCGAGAGGTCCAGCACGTCGTCGATGAGCTTGAGCAGGTGCTC
The DNA here is from genome assembly GCF_051474675.1 of Sorangium sp. So ce406. NCBI lineage: Bacteria > Pseudomonadati > Myxococcota > Polyangiales > Polyangiaceae > Sorangium > Sorangium sp. So ce406. The sequence continues at coordinate 9,677,730 of NZ_CP150340.1, forward strand.
GCCGCCCTTCATCACGTACTCGATCCGCTCCCTCTGGCGCTCGGTGAGCGGCGTCTTCTTGTCGCGCTGGAGGAGCTGCGCGAAGCCCAGGATCGCGTTGAGCGGCGTGCGCAGCTCGTGGCTCATCGAGGCGAGGAACTCGCTCTTCGCGGTGCTGGCGGCCTCCGCGAGGGCGCGCGCCTTGCGGAGCTCCTCCGCGCGCTGCACGTCGCCGGTCATGTCCCAGATCGTGCACACGGTCGCCCCCTCGGCCGTGCGGCGCTCGGTCACGCGCAGGCTGCGCCCGTCGCTCGACCCGAGATCCAGCGCGCCGCTCGGCGCCGCGTGGTAGGCGAGCATCCGCGCGCGGAGCGCGGCCGCCGGCTCGCCGTCGAGCGTGAAGAGCCCCGCGCCGAGCCCCTCGTCGAGGAGCTCGACGTAGCTCCGCCCGACGACCGGGCCGCTCCCCCGCCCGCCGAGCCACTGCCGGTACGCGCTGTTGCAGAGCGCGAGCCGATCCGCCGCGTCGAACACGGCGAACGCGCCCTGGGCGCTCTCCACTGCGCTCCGCAGGAGATCGCTGGAGCGCTGCGCCACGGCCTCCAGGCGCTTGCGCTCGCTGATGTCGCGGATCGCGCTCGAGACGAGCGTGCCCCCCGCGGTCTCCAGCGGGCTGAGGCTGATCTCGATCGGGAACTCGCCGCCGTCCTTCCGCCGGCCGAACAGCTCCAGCCCCGATCCCATCGGGCGCGCCCTGGGCGCGCCCGTGAACGTCGAGCGGTGGCCCACGTGAGAGCGCTGGAACCGCTCCGGGAGCAGGACCTCGACCAGCCTGCCGAGGAGCTCGCCGCGCCCGTAGCCGAACATCCGCTCGGTCTGGACGTTGACGAACACGATGCGCCCCCGCTCGTCGACGACCACCATGGCGTCGGGCGCCGCGTCGATGAGCTGGCGGAACTTCTCGTCGTCGAGCGGCGGCGCGCCGAGCCCGTCCTGCGCCTGCTCGGGCGACGACGCGCGCTCGCCGGAGGATCGTTCATTCGTCATCGGGGAGCCTCACACAGAAGATCGCGCCGGGCGCGTTGTCCTCGATCCAGATGCGGCCGCCGTGCGCCTCGACCGCCATCTTGCAGAACGCGAGGCCGAGGCCGCGGCCGGCCCGGTGGAGGGCCTCCGCGTCGCCGCCGAGCTGGGTGAAGCGATCGAACACCCGCGCGCGCAGGTCGGCGGGCACGCCCGGCCCCGCGTCCGCCACGCGGATCTCGACCGCGGCGCCGTCCTTCACGGCGCTCACGGCCACCGCCGTCCCGACCGGGGCGTGGTGGATCGCGTTCTCCAGGAGGTTCTCGACGGTGCGGCGGAGCAGGTCCGGGTCGGCCCGGACCGCGGGCGCCTCGACGGCCTCGCGCAGCGCGACCGACCGGGAGCTCGCGCGCAGCTCGAGCGCGGCGAACACCTCGAGGACGAGCGCGCGGAGGTCGACGCGCGCGCGCTCGGGGGCGAGCCGGCCCTCCTCGCTCTTGCTGATGTCGAGCAGGTTGTAGATGAGCCGCAGGAGCGACCGCGCCTCTGCGCGGATGTGCCGCGCGGAGTCGCGCGCCGGCTCCGGGAGCGCGCGGTCCCGGAGCAGGAACTGCGCGTGCAGATCCATGCTGCTCACCGGGTTCTTCAGATCGTGCACGACGAACGCCGTGAGCTGCTCCTTCTGGAGCTGGAGGCGCATGAGCGCGTCCCGCTGCTGCCGGACCAGCTCGACGTGCTCGCGCAGCTCCGCGCCGAGCCGGCGCAGCCGGAGCGCGGCCTGCACCCGGACGAGCAGCTCCGACGGGCGCACGGGCTTCGTCAGGAAGTCGTCGCCGCCGGCGCTCAGCGCGCTGTCGAACGTGTCGACGTCGCGGAGGGCGGTCAGGAACACGATCGGCGTGCTTGCGCCGCCGGGCAGCGCGCGGATCCGGGCGCAGACGGCGAAGCCGTCCATGCCCGGCATCCGCACGTCGAGCAGCACGCAGTCCGGGCTACAGCGCTCGAACTCGCGGATCGCCTCCTCGCCCGAGGTGGCGAGCACGACCTCGTAGCCGTCGTCCTCGAGCGTCGCCTGGGCCAAGGCGCGGTTCTGCTCGTTGTCATCGACGACGAGCACCCTGGATCGCACACCCTGCTGCCCCATGCGCGCTCGGCTCCGTCGGCAGATTACACGAGGGTCGGCGGCCTCACCATACCGCCGCGGCGCGCGCTGGCGCCGATCGCGGCGGGGCGCCTCCGGCGGCGCTGAAAACAGCGACGGCCGGGGCGAGCGCTCGCAGCGCTCCGCCCCGGCCGGCGCTCGTCGTCACGCGCGGATCACGCGCGCCCGGCCGCGGCCCGCGCCGCCGCCAGGCTCACGCTCACTGGCGGGGAGCGATCTCCAGCTTGGCCATCACGTTGGCGCTGGCCGTGAGGCTCGACTCGATGTTCTCGACCGCCTGCGTGATCGCGTTGGTGGCCGGGATGATGCAGGCCCCCGCCTTCACGCTGCCCGTGACCGCGCCCTCGAGGGTGCCCGCGGCCTCGACCACCGCCTCGGCGTTGGCGAGGAGGAGCTCGCCGCGCGCCTGCGCGACGACCAGGAGCCGCGGCAGGTTCGCCTGGAGCGTCGAGATCACCGCGTCGGCCTCGGCCGCGCCCGCGATGCTGATCGCGGGCTCCTTGCAGCTCGCCCGCGCGCTCGCGCTCGCCTCGCAGGAGCCGCTGCACTCCGCGCTCCCCTGGCACTCGGCCGACGGCGGCTTGAGCTGGGCCCTGCACTTCGGCGCCTTGAACTGGACGTCGCACGAGCCCGAGCAGTCGGCGTTGCACTCCACCTGCGCGTCGGCCGCGAGCTCGCACGAGCCGCGGCACTGGCCCGTACAGGTGCCCTCGCACTGACCGCGGCAATCGCCGCCCTCGGTCGTCGCCGAGCAATCGCCGTCGCACGCGCCCTCGCAGGTGCCCTGACACGTACCCTCGCAGTTGACGGCGAGGTTGGCCGAGCCCTCGCACGAGCCGGTGCACTGCCCCTCGCAGCGGCCCGAGAGCTCGCCGGGATCGCAGCGCGCGATGATCTCCGCCGGGGTGAGCTGGCACTCGACGTTGGCGCTGCACCGCGCCTCGCAGTTCGCCTGCACGCTCGCGTCGACCGTGCAGCTCGGCGGCTGGAAGGAGATCGACAGACCGGCCGTCGCGTCCCCGAGCTGGTCGATCGCGAGCTCGCACCACGCCGACGCCCGCTCGCTCGGCTTGGTCGCCGTGATCGTCGCCGCGTCCGCGCCGAGATCCAGCGCGATCGCCTGACAGGCGGCGCTCACGTCGGCCACCATGGCGCCCGCGGCGCCGGTGAAGTCCGACACGGCCTGCATGAACGCACCATAATTGAGCTCCGCGTCGCCCTCGAGCCCCCACTCGACCGTGGCGAGATCGGCGCCCGGCGTGAAGTCGCGACAACAGAGATCGTTCTGCAGCTCCGCGGCCTTGTCACACCCCATCACCGGAACGACGGAGAGCCCCGCCAGCGCCAGAGAGAATGTCGCGATTCGCCACGTCACACGGATGTTCATCAGGAAACTCCTTGGTTCTTTGTCGGGAGCGCCGCAGGCGGCCGGGTCGCCACGGAGAGCGGCGGAGGACCATGAGGGCGACCGCGCTCCTTGCGAAATCGGCGGCCGCCGCCGAAGCAGGGCGACAATAACTCATAAATCGCCCCGGCTGACAAGGGCCACCCTGCAGAATTGTTACCGCGCTCAACTCTGCCCTAGGGCGCTGCCCGTCAGCAAGGCAGCAATGCACGACGAGATCTGTTGTTGGCTGTCTCGGCGACGTGCGCCACGCCCGGATTCCGGGGTCGCGATCGCCGCGCCGTCCAAGCAACCATGGTGACGCGCCATGACACGGCACGTCGTGGGTTCACACAGCCATCCTCGAATAACCGTTGCAGAGCTCGCCCGGGCCGTAGGACAATGGCCCGGTGAAGACGCTCGGCCCCTCGCTCGCCCGGTTCGCCCGACTCGCGCGGTTCCCTCTCGTGCTCGCGCTCATCGCAGGTTGCGGCGGCTCGTCCGACGACGAGCTCGCGACGGCCGGCCAGGCGGGCGAGCCGCCCCGGATGAGCGGGATGACCGCGGCCCACAACCGGGCGCGCGCCGCGGTCGAGCCGCCCGCCGACCCGCCGCTGCCCGGGCTCTCGTGGTCGCCCGAGATCGCGGCGGTGGCGCAGGCCTACGCCGAACGGTGCGAGTTCGGCCATAGCGAGAGCAACTACGGAGAGAACCTCTACGCGTCGAGCGGCGCGTCGACGCCGGAGGACGTCGTCGCCGCCTGGGTCGACGAGGCGGCGAATTACGACCTCGCGACCAACGGCTGCAGCTCGACGTGCGGCCATTACACGCAGGTGGTGTGGGCCGACTCCGCGCGGCTCGGCTGCGGGGTCGCCGATTGCACGAACGGCTCGCCGTTCGGCGGCGGCGCCTGGCAGATCTGGGTGTGCAACTACGATCCTCCCGGCAACTTCATCAACGAGCGACCCTACTGAGCCGCGCGCGCCGGCGGCGATGAGCGCGCCGGCGGAGGTGGCCCGCGCGCCGCCCTCCGGTCCTCCACGCCCCGCGCCCGCTCTGGTATCGCAGCCGCGATGGACTTCGGATGGACCCCCGCCCAGCGCGCCGTCCACGACCGCATGCGCGCCCTCGGCGCCGAGGCCGACGCCGCGGCCCCGGACGATCGCATGCGCGTCCTCGCCCGGGGCGGCGCCCTCGGCCTGCCCATCGCCCGCGAGCTCGGCGGCGAGGGCCTCGACCTCGTGACGACGGCGCTCGCCTACGAGGGCCTCGGCGCGACGCTGCGCGACGGCGGCGTGCTGCTCGCCGCGGGGGCGCACCTCTTCGGCGTGGCGCTCCTGCTCGCCCGGGTGGGCACCCCGGCGCAGCAGCGCGCGTGGCTGCCGCGGATGGCGACCGGCGACTGCATGGCCACGGTCGCGGCCACCGAGGCGGGCGCCGGCTCGGACGTCGCGTCGGTGCAGGCCAGGGCCGACCGCACCGCCGCCGGCTACCGGGTCACCGGCGAGAAGCGGTACGTGACCTGGGCCGACCGGGCCGACGTCTACTTCGCGGTCGCGCGCGACGGAGGTGTCGCCGGCGGGGCGCCCGCGCGCGGCCTCACGGCGCTGCTCGTGCCCCGCGCCGCCGCCGCGGACGCCCGCGCCGCCGCCGCGGACGCCCGCGCCGCCGCGGACGCCCGCGCCGCCGCCGCGGACACCGCCGACGCAGCGGGCGTCCGCGTCGGCGCGCCGCTCGCGACGGCGGGCCTCCGCGGCGCGCGGCTCGCGCCCGTGTCGTTCCGCGGCTGCGAGGTCGGCCCCGACGCGCTCCTCGGCCGCGCCGGCGCCGGCCTCGCCGTCTTCCAGATCGCGATGACCTACGAGCGCGCGCTGATCCTCGCCTTCCGCCTCGGCGCCATGGAGCGCGCCCTCGGCGAGGCCGTCCGCTTCGCCCGGGAGCGCGAGCTCGGCGGCCAGGCGATCGCGCGCCACCAGGCCGTCGCGCACCGCGTCGCGCAGATGAAGCTGCGGCTGGAGACGTCGCGGCTGCTCGTCTACCGCGCCGCCTGGGAGCTCGATCAGGGCCAGCGCGGCCAGGCCGAGGCCGCGCTGGCGAAGTGGCACGCGGCGGACTCGGCCGTTCTGTTCGCGCTGGACGATCTCTGGCTGCGCGGCGGCGCCGGCTACCTCGAGGAGAGCGGCCTGCCGTCGGCCGTGGACGACGCGCTGGGCGGCAGCATCCATTCGGGGACGTCCGACGTGCTCGCCACGGTCGTCGCCCGCTGGCTCGGCCTCTAGCCGGCCGCCACGCGCCCGCGCCGGCCCGCGCCGGCCGCCATGGCCGGGGCATCGTGAGGCCGGCACTAGCCAACCCAGGCCAGCGCCTTTACCAAAGGGAGGACCGCGCGCGCCGGCCGAGGGTCGCCGGCGCGCCGCGCCCCGTCCGCCGGCCCCCCAGGGGGCCCAACCAGGAGCGATATGACCGAAGCGACCGACAATCCCCTGCTCTCTCTCGGCTTCGAGATCCCGTTCGATCGCATCCGGAGCGAGCACGTCGAGCCCGCGGCGCGCGCGCTGCTCGACGACGCCCGCGCCCGGCTCGAGGCCCTCATCGCGGCGCCCGGCCCCCGCACCTACGAGAACACCCTGGGCGCGCTCGAGGCCGTCACCGACCGGCTCGATCGCGCCATGAACGTCGTCTCGCACCTCGAGTCGACGTCCACGACCCCCGCGCTGCGCGCCGCGTACAACGCCGTCCAGCCGGAGGTCAGCGAGTTCCTGAGCGGCATCGCGCTCAACGAGGGCGTCTACGGCGCCCTCAAGGCGTTCGCCGCCACGCCCGAGGCCGAGGCGCTGACGGGCCCGCGGCGCCGGTTCCTCAAGAAGACCCTCGACGACTTCCGCCGCAGCGGCGCCGAGCTCGACCCCGCCGGCAAGAAGCGCCTCTCCGAGATCGACGTCGAGCTCGCGACCCTCACCCTGCGCTTCTCGCAGAACGTCCTCGACGCGACGAACGCCTTCGAGTTCGTTGTCGAGGACCCGGCCCGCCTCGCCGGCCTGCCGCCGAGCGCCGTCGAGGCCGCCCGCCAGAGCGCGCAGGATCGGGGCATCCAGGGCTACCGCTTCACGCTGCAGGCGCCGAGCTACATCCCCGTGCTCACGCACCTCGACGACGCCGCGATCCGCGAGCGCTTCTACCGCGCCTACAACACGCGCGCGACCGAGGCCGAGCACGACAACCGCCCGCTCATCCGCCGCATCCTCGAGCTCCGCTGCGAGAAGGCGAAGCTGCTCGGCTACGCGACCTTCGCCGATCTGGTCCTCGAGGATCGCATGGCGAAGACGGGCGGCGAGGCGCGCCGCTTCGTCGAGACGCTGCGGGCGCGCACCGAGCCGGTGTTCGAGCGCGAAAAAGAGGAGCTCGCCGCCTTCCGCCGCGAGATCGAGGGCCCGGACGCGCCGCCGATCGCGCCGTGGGACGTCTCCTACTACGCGGAGAAGCTGCGCCGCGCCCGCTACGACTTCGACGACGAGGCGCTCCGCCCGTACTTCCCGCTCGATCGCGTCGTCTCCGGCCTGTTCGAGATCGCCCACCGCCTTTATGGCGTGCGCATCGCGCCGTGGCAGGACGCCCCCACGTGGCACCCGAGCGTCCGCGCCTACAAGCTCATCGAGGCGGACGGCGCCCAGAGCGCCGCGTTCTACCTCGACTTCCTCCCGCGCGAGCAGAAGCGCGACGGCGCCTGGATGCACGGTCTCGTCACGGGCGCGCCGCGCGAGAACGGCGAAGGCGGCGAGGACGCGCGCCACCTCGAGGTCCTGGCGGGCAGCTTCACCCCGCCGGTCGGCGGCCGCCCCGCGCTCCTGAACCACCGCGAGGTCGAGACGCTGTTCCACGAGTTCGGCCACATGATGCACCACGCCTCGAGCCGGGTGCCGATCCGGAGCCTCGCCGGCACCAACGTCGCCTGGGACTTCGTCGAGCTGCCCTCGCAGATCATGGAGAACTGGTGCTGGGAGCGCGAGGCGCTCGACCTGTTCGCGCGCCACCACGAGACGGGCGCGCCCATCCCGGACGACCTGCTCCAGCGGATGCGCGCGGCCCGCACGTTCCGCGCGGGCGCCACGACGATGCGGCAGCTCGGCTTCGCCGAGATCGACCTCACGCTCCACATGGACTGGGGCCCCGGCCGCGGCGATGTCGTCGAGCTCGCCCGCGAGGTCCTCTCGCGCTACTCGCCGGTCCCGCTGCCCGAGGGCTACGCGATGATCGCCGGCTTCTCGCACCTCTTCTCGAGCCCGGTCGGCTACGCCGCCGGCTACTACTCGTATAAGTGGGCCGAGGTGCTGGACGCCGACGCCTTCTCCCGTTTCCAGCAAGAGGGCCTGTTCAGCCGCAAGGTGGGCGACGCGTTCCGGAGCCAGATCCTCGCGCTCGGCGACACGCAGGACCCGATGGACCTCTACAGGAACTTCCGCGGCCGCGAGCCCACCCTCGACGCCCTGCTCCAGCGCAGCGGCCTCGCCTGAGCCCCCGGCGCTGAGCCCCCGACGTCAGGCCACCGAGGTCCCGGTGTGCGGCGTGACGGCAATCCTTGCCACGTCTCGGTCTTTCAGGGCTGGCAACGTTTGCCAGCACGGCAACGTTTGCCGCGCGCACCCTGGCCCCGCGGGCGATCTCGATCGCGCGGCGGCCGCTCGTGCGCCGCGCCCGGCCTGTCGCGCCGACCGCCTTCGCCGGAACGGCCCTCGCGCGGCGGGGCGGCATGCCGGTTGCGATAGCGCTCCGCGAACCCGGCTGTGACGGCCGCGCCTCGCCCATGGGAGGCGGGCCGAGCCGATACAGCGTGAGGCGGAGCCAGGTCACGAGCGCGAGCCGCTCGGAGCGACCCGGTCCGCCTCACTCCGGGGCGAACAACAGTCCGCGATCTTGAGGAGACCTTCGAATGCGACTTTCACGTTTCATGATGACGACCTCGTGCGCGCTCGTGCTCGCAGCCTGCGCACAGGGGACCGACACGGAGGAGCAGATCGTCGATGAGGCAGCGCAGGCCCTCGTGACCCCGGCGTCGGTGCTCGGCTTCGAGAGCACCGCCGACTGGACGGCCTCCGGCGCCGTGAAGAGCGCGAGCGTGGATCACTCCCAGGGCAGCTCCGCGCTCGCCCTGCGGAACTTCAGCTTCGTCGAGCTCCAGTCCGTGCCGCTGACCACCGTGTCGGGCGTGACCTCGACGATCGCCTTCGACCTGAAGGCGCCTGTGTCGCCCGCGTTCGGCAACGCGCAGCTCGTCGTGAACATCCCGTCCCGAGGCGTGCACACCGTCTGGCTGGGCCAGGTGAACCTCGCGGGGCTGCCCGCGGGCACGTTCAGCCCGATCTCGTTCAACCTGCCGGCGAACGTCGTCGACGCCCTGCGCCAGACGTACAGCGATCTGACGTTCAAGATCGTCCTGAACGTCCCGCACACCACGACCGATTACGTGGTCGACAACCTCCGCTTCGTGGGCGGCACGCCGTCCGGCCATTCCAAGGTGGAGCTGCGCGTCTCCGACGCGGACGACCGGCTCGTCCTCTGGGTGAACGGCCTGCAGCGGAAGATGTTCAACAGCGCCGATCCGAGCATCGGTCAGCGCATCGACGTGAGCGACTGGTTCGGGAGCGGCGACAACGATCTCCGGATCCAGAGCATCAACACCGAAGGATCGGTGAGCTACGGCGTCGAGGTCTGGGTCGACGACCAGCGCGTCGTGAACGCGACGTGCCCCGCGCCCCTGTGCAACGGCCAGGTGGTCCGGCAAGGGATCGTGGCAGATCAGACGTTCTCCGTGGACACCCCGAACCGGCCCGCGCTCCAGCCTGTCACCGTGACGGCGACGAGCGCGCAGCCCGGCAAGGTGTACGTGAACGACGTCTTCACGGGGCGCACCACGCCCACCACGCTCTCGCTGCCGCCGGGCGACTACACCATCGGCGTCGGGCTCGGCACCGAGTCGCCGCCGTACGACTACACGGGCTCTTACCGGGAGCAGAGCGTGACCGTCGGCGCGTCGCCCGTGGGCGTCGACATCACCGCGAACGCGCCGCTCGGGATCCAGGAGGACACGCGCATCGGTATCCTGCCGATCCGGACGAGCATCAACTACAACGCGGCGCTCGGCGGGGCGGACCCGTCGAACATCGGCGTCCTCTCCGAGGACGACATCGAGCGGCTCTTGACGCAGGCGAGGGCCACCAGCGCTCGTTGGCTGGAGCCGCTGTCCTACGGTCTCGCCAAATGGACCGTCGATGTCCTGCCCCCTGTCGAGGACGTGCCGATCTACGAGCCGAACCACGATGGGTGGGACACCGGGCGCTTCCAGAGCGAGCACCCGACCGCGCACCTGCTCTCAGACTACGACATGATCGTGCTCTTCATCCCGCAGCACCGGGCCGACGGATCCCTGGTGGACGACGAGAGCAACCTCGCGTGGGCCTGGGATGACCGGTACCTCGCGATCCCCACCACCTACACCGGCGAGGGGATCGGCGTCCCGAACGCCGGGCTCCTCCACGAGGTGATGCACAACTACGAGGGGTACAACCGGAACACGCTGGGCTCGTACAACGGGATTCACGGGCTGCACGGCTCCTCGAACCACGGGTATTACGACGGCTCCAACGGCGAGCACAACTTCGTGTACTTCTATCGCCACTTCCTCCGCGGTCAGGTCGCCGAGTTCGAGGCCATGCGGCCCGACAGCGATTGGCCGGCCATCGGGCCGACCTTCGGGAGCCTCTACCTCGGTGTCTTCCCGGTCCTGCGCCACGGCTTCGACGTGCGGTGACGTAGCGCGGTCCGCCCCCCGGACCTGACCCCTCCTCGACAGCAGCAGGCCCGAGGAGATCCCTCCTCGGGCCGCGCCCCCCTCGCGGGGCGCCCCTCGGGGCCCCCCGCAGGGATCACCCGCTCACTTGATCGAGAAGTTGCACGCCGAGAGCGGCGCCGCTCCCCCGACCATCGTCCAGTTGTTGATCGACCGGATGCCCGCCGCGACCTGCTCGGTCCGGAACGCATACCGGTACGCGAGCTGCACCTCCTGGCCGTTCTGCGGGCGGATGTACACCGCGTACCGCTTCGACCCCGGCTCGACCACCATCCGCACGGTGTACGTCGTGCCCGCGGTGTACCGGAACGTCGACATCGCCTGGTAGCTCGTCCCGTTCAGCACGCGGACGTTGCCCTGCCGGTCGAACACGACGCTCGCCGCGAGCTCGCTCGCCTGGTCCGCGGCGCCCCTCGACACCCCGATCGTGCCGTCGATGTTCGACGCGGTCGGCGTCACGTCCCAGGTCGCCGTGAAGGTCCCCCACTGGGTCGGCAGCGGCGTGTTCACCCACTCGCCCGGGTCGGCCGACGGGCACGCCGCGTCCGGCGTTGGTGTCGTCGGCTCGGCCGGCTCCTCGGGCTCCGTCGGCCCCGAGGGCTGCGTCGGCGTCTGCGCCGCCACGCCCGAGCCGAACTCGAAGGCGCCGATGTCGACCGCGCCCACGGCCGTCCGGGCCAGCGCGGTGCCCGGGGACGCGAGCGCCGCCTTCGGCGGGTGGAACATCGGCAGCGCGAGCGGCGTCTTGATCTCGCGCCCGGCGATCCCCTGGATCTGGCTGACGCCCGCGTTCCGGAGGGGGCTCGTCGAGAGCAGCGACACGTCGCGGTTGGCGAGGCTCGTGAAGCCGGGATCTCCGCTCAGCTTCACCGTCCCCGTGAAGCCGGAGGGCTCCACCGTGCCCGTGGGAACGGCGTTGTTGACGCCCTTGATGATCTTGCTCCCCGTCGCCCACTCCGCGTCATCGCGGAACACATCGACGGTCCCGCCCCCGACGCGGTGGAAGACGTTGTTGTGCAGCTCGACGCTCTCGACGCCGAAGTGCATGTGGATCGCCGCCTTCGACCCCTGCGCCAGCAGGAAGGTGTTGTTCACGAACCGATACCGGCCGTTCGTCTCGCCCGTGCCGTCGCCGCCGATGCGCACCACGTACTGCGTGCGCGTCTTGCGGAACACGTTGCCGACCACGTCGGAGTCCTCTCGCGCGAGGCCGGGATCCTGCCCGTCGGGCCCGATGAGCTCGAGCTCCTTCCAGTACCCGCCCTCGATCCAGTTGTGATAGATCTCGTTCCGCTCAGCTCGGCTCTTCACCGCGTTTCCGCCGTTCGCGTCGTGGATGTAGCTGTGCTGCATCCGGAACACCGCGCCAGGATACTTGGTTTCGTCCGTCGCGATGTAGATCGGGTGCTTCGTCTCCCCGGCGCCGCACTTGTACACTTCCACGTACTCGAGGGTCAGCGAGCCCGAGTCGCTGTCCGCGCCGAGGATGCCGTGCGCGGGGCAGTCGTGGACGACGGTGTCGCGGATCGTGAGGTCGTGGCCGTGGGTGAAGATGCAGCGGGACGTGCCGCCCGTGACCTCGAACCCCTCCATCACGATGTGGTTCGCGTTGAGCTGGATGGTGTTGGCGCCGCCCTTGAGCAGCGGCCGCTTGCCGTTGGCCCGGACGCCGCGGATGGTGACCTTCGCGTTCGCCGTACCGCCCTTCTTGAGCCAGATGTCGCCCGGGTACGTCGCGTTGCCGTCGACCTCGACAACGTCGCCCGGCGCCAGCCGGCTCGCCACGTCGGCGAGGGTCTTGTAGGTCCGCGTCGGGCCGACTCGGTACGTCGTCCCTGCAGCTTGCTCCTCCGCGTCGAGATCCTCCGCGGTCACGTCCTCGTCGAGCGGCGCGCAGCCGAAGCCGACGATCGACACCGCCGCGATGGAGGCGATGAACTTACCGGCGGCAAACGACCGCGACCCAAAGCCCTGAGAAATCGAATGCATGGCTTTTTCTCCCCCGGCGTCGTCGAACCCCTGCGGTGAAACAGGACCGTTACGGCCGAAGGCAACAGGGGGCAGAAGAGGAGCCTCCCGCTGTGTGCCTCCACGCCGCGAACCATCGGTGCAGACCATTCAGCAACCGAAGGGGCGGATACCGGCGCTCTCGTGAGACAACTTATTCCTGGAACGGCACGAAGGGTCAAGACGAAATGCTTTCGCAAACCAAACGATCGGCCAATTAGGTCGCACACCTGAGCCGCTTTTCACATCAAGGTTGCAAAAATTCGATGCAAAACTGCAATGCGCAGTTCGCCCGCTCCTGTGGGGAAGGTGGTTGGACGTGGTCGCTCGCTCGCTATGACCCGGCCAAAATCCCCCGAAAATGTCGGGCAAAACCCATCGCGGTTACGTTCTCCAGGCCAATTGACGACCTTCACCTACCCGCCCCTGCATGCTCGAGCTCGGCGACGCCGTCGACGACCGCGCCGAGGCGGCCTCCTTCGCTCGGTACACACACCGTTTCAGCCATCGGCCACGGTTGGAGCGCGTGGAGATCGGCGATTTCACCGCGCGCCGCGATCGACCTCGAAGAGCAGCGGTAAGGCGCTCTGATGGCGCGCTCGATACGGGCGTCTCACGCGCGGCGCGGAGCCCGCGAGGTGCTGGCGACAGCGAGGCTCGAGGCGGTCGACGCGCGCGCGCGTCCAGGTCAATCAGCCTGTTGGAGAAGGCCAGGCGCTCTCTCGGCGACGCGCCGTCGCCCGCGCGCTCCTCGGTGTTGCAGCGCCTTCGACCACGGCCCTTGTCGTCTCCTGCCCGTCCACGACGCGTGCAATGACTCCCTCCGCGAGAGCGGCGTCGCGTGCGACCATTTCACTCCTGGACGGCTGCGTGGGCTCGCGAGCGAGCCCCGGGCGAAGCGAGCGTCGCCGGGGGCTGACGAGCAGATCCGCCGGATCCACGGGACGGGCGCGCCGTCCGCCGTGCGCCGGCGACGAAAAACCTAAGTCCCGGCTTCGACGGAAAAACTGAACGGGTTGTCAGGAATACGGGATAGAACGACGCGAGTCCGGCAGAGAATTCAAGCTCTTTCCGGGATTCCCGACTTCCTGTTCAATCCAGGGGACAGCGTCGATTCACTCGAGCGCTCGAAGAGGAACGGCAGACTCGGCCGTGGCCGCCGGATTCTGCTGTAAATCCGGGCATTTCGCCGCATTTCCGCGCGTCGGCATCTCCCTCGCTCGCGCGGTGATCCGAGGGAGTCGCGCGCCGTGCGCCGGCTCAGCGTCGTCCCTTGAAGCCCATCATCTGCTGGACGACCGCCTCGCTCTCCTCGGCGATGGCGCCCTCTTGGGCCGCGCGATCGGCGCAGTCCTCGCAGACCTTCTTCTTCTTGCTTCCGACCTTGATCGTCTTGAGCTCGTCGACCTCGCTGTCGCACTCACGGCACGTGGGCATCGCCAGACCTTCCTTTCGCGGCCAGCATATCGCACGGCGCCCGGCTCGTGCTCGCCCGCGGCGTCCCGACCGCGGGGCTCGCCTGCCCGATGTTTGGCCAGGGCCCGCCGCGCGGCCTACGCTCGGGGCCGGCACGAGGTGCCTCAGGAGGAACGCATGGATCGAAGGCAGGGCGCGCGCGCGCAGGTCGACTTCCCCGTCTCGGCGCTCGTCGACGGCCACAGGCACCGGTGCCGCGCCATCGATCTCTCGCCCACGGGCATGATCGTCGAGCGCGCGCCCGCGCTCGCGGGCCGGGCGCTGCCCGCCGTCACCCCGTTCGAGCTCGATCTCGGGGTCGGGCGCCCCATCCGCCTGCGCGCCCGCCCGGTGTGGGACCGCGACAACCTGCTCGCCGTCCGGTTCGTGGTCATGAGCGACGCCGACCGGCTCACCATCGCCGAGCACCTCGACGACAAGGCCCGCCGCCGCGAGCCGCTCCACTGAGCGGGCCGCGCCACGGCGCGCGCCGCAGGACGCCCCCTCGGCCGAGGCCCCGCCCCCATCGCAATGCGCGGCTGCAAGGGTGAAATCGCAGGAGTGCAACGCCGGGGGATGCGCCCGGGACATCGGGGCGAAATTGCCCTGCATTCCGGTCTTTCCGCGGTGGCACGCGAGCTGCTAACTCCCTGGACAGCGTTGCTGGTGCGGCCTCTCCCCCCCGGGCCCCGGCGACGCTTTTTCTTTTTGTCGCGCCTAGGTCGGCGCTTTCCGCCGGCGCGCGGCGGCGATCGAGGCCCGCGGGATGTTGGCGGCGGAGCGGCGGAGCTCGTCGAGGGCGTGCTCGGGGAGGCGCGGCGCGCGCGGCGCGGTGTGGCGCGGCTCCTCGGCGGCCCGCGGCTCCTCGGCGGCCCGCGGCTCCTCGGCCCGCGGCTCGGCGGGGGCGGTCGTGCGGATGCCCAGGTACGGCCAGAGGCTCTCGCGGATCGCGGACGGCAGGACGTTCTCCAGGTACTCGAGCGCGGTCCCGCGGAGGTGGGCGTCGTCGGCGTGGAGCGCGCGGTAAGCGATCTCGAGCGGCTCGCGCTCGAGGCAGAGCGAGAGCACGCGGAAGACGTGCTCCAGGCTGCGGCTCGTCCGCTCGACGAGCAGGCGCTCGGCCGGGGGCGCCTCGCCCGGCGGGGCCGCGTTCGGGGGCTGGGCGTCCCACACCCGGCGGTCGATCTCGATCTCGCGCGACGCCGCCTCGATCACGTCCTCGCGCCGCAGGTGGATCGGCGCGCGCTGCTGGAGGAGCCGCGCGAGCGCGACGCCGCACTGGTAGCGCACCTCGAATCGCTCGTCGGCGAGGCCGAGCATCAGCCCGTCGGCGGCGCGCTGGGTGGGGCAGGCCTGGAGCACGCGCGGGATGCGCCGCCGGACGGCGACGCTCACGGACGGGTCGAGGAGCACGTCGAGGAGCTGGCCTGTCGCGCGCTGGGCGACGCTGCGGAGCGCGCGGATCGCCTCGGCGTTGAGCCCTTCCCGCTCGAGGAGCGGGATCACGTGGGGGACGAGCGAGAGGTCCACCTCCCCGGCGAGCGCCCGGCGGACGCGACCGGCGTCGCCGGAGCGGAGATCGGCCGTGGCCGCGAGCACCGGGTCGGCCGCGAGCGCCGCCGACGCGGCCCGCGCCGAGAGCGGCCCGTCGGCGAGCCTGCCGTCCCCCGCCGGGGCGCGCGGGCCGTCGCCGGGCGCGCCGACCGAGACCGGCCCGCGCGCCGAGATCGGCGGGCCGGCGTACGATGTACGCTCGCCGTCCCTGCCCGGGGCGCGCCCGGCGTCGGGCGGCGCGCCCGCGCCCTTGCGGAGCGCGGCGAGCTCGGCGAGGACCTTGTCCCGGCTGAGCGCGTCGACGGTGCCGCTCAGGGTGCGGCGGGTGGTCGCGTCGACGACGTTGGCGGGGTCGAGCGAGACGGCGCCGGAGCGCAGGCTGCCCTCGAGGGCGGCGACGTAGCCCCGGTGCAGCCGCGGCGTGAAGAGCAGCGTGACCCCCGTGGCGGCCGTGCCGAGGCCGAGCAGGAGGGGCAGGGACCCGCCCGGCGCGAGCACGAGCAGGGCCATGGCGAGGCCGCTGCCCACCGCGGTGCCGATGCGGTCGAAGCCGACGTCGATGAGCGTCTTGATCGACCGCTTCTGGTCCGGGGGCAGCGGCGTGTAGAGCAGCTCGTAGCCCGAGCGGAAGAGCGAGTTCCGGAGCACCGCCTCGGTGGCGCGGACGATGGAGGCGGCCCAGAGCCGCGGGGCGATCACGATGGAGAGGGAGCTCGTGAGGACGGCCGCCGGGAGGATGCCGATGGTGGCGGCGAGCCCGAGCCGGTCGAGCGAGAAGGTGGCGGCGAGCGACTGCACGAGGAACGACAGCACGCTCACCGAGAGGTGGAAGAGGGCGAAGAACGAGAGCAGCTCGTTGCGGTCGCGCATCGCGGCGGCGGCCTCGGCGCTGAGGGCCACGTCGAAGAGGGCGCCGCTCACGGCGCCGAGCCCGACCAGCAGGGCGAGGTCGCGCAGGTGGCCGCTGTCGCGCAGCGCCCCGAGCCCCGCGGGGCCGGCGCTCGCCTCCTCGCCGGCGGGACCGGCGCCGGCGGCGCTGGCGGACGGGGCGCGCGGGAGGTGCCGGCCGAGGAGGTAGGTGGTCCAGGCGCTCAGCGCGCTCGCCGCGGCGAGGGCGAGGAGCATGGTGGGGGCGTCCATGACGCGGCTGGCGCGCCACGCGAACAGGCCGCCGACGACGCCGCCGAGCGTCCCGCCGCCGGCGATGCGCCCCATGGAGCGGCGGGCGGTGTGGGGGTCGAAGCGCTCGTTGACGAGCGACCAGAAGGCGGAGATGAGGGTCGCGCCGAAGACGGCGATGTGCAGGTAGAAGACGAGGGCGGCGGCGCCGGGCGCGCGCAGGGCGAGGCCCCACTCGAGGGCGAGGAGGACGGAGCTCGCGCCGAAGAGGGCGGGGACGACGCGGGCGGGGGAGAGCTGGAGGAGGGCGCGCGAGATCAGGAGGACGGCGGCGAACGACAGCGCCGCGCCGGCGGCCATGACCTTGGGGACGTCGGCGGCGCCGAAGCTGGCGAGGAAGAGGGCGTCGCGGGTGGCCCGGCCGGCGACCTGCTGGGCGATCATGGCGCCGGACGCGATCGCCGCGATGAGGGCGTACCTGTCGCTCGCGCTCCCCTCTTCCACCGGATCTCCGGGCATCCTAGGCGGGCTCGGCCGCGAGCACGCGGGCGTCGGTCACGATGGTGCCGAGCGGGACGTCGCCCTCGGTGGTCGGCACCTCGGCGATGAGCTGGAAGTCGAACGCGACGCCGACGGTCCGGGCCGGCGGGGAGAAGCGCGGCAGGGTGCTGTCGTAGTAGCCGGCGCCGTAGCCGATCCGGTGCCCCCGGGGGTCGATCTGGAGGGCGGGCACGACGATGACGTCGAGCGCCGCGGCCTCCTCGTCGGCGGGGTCGGGCTCGCGGAAGCCGAGGCCGCGCTCCTCCATGGCCTCGGGCTCGGCGACGAAGCGGAAGGTCATGACGCGCGATTCGGGGTCGATGGCGGGGTACGCCACCCGGACGCCGCGGCCGCGGAGGAGCGGGTCGAGCTCCCGGAGGTCGACCTCGTTGCGGTCCTCGATCGGGTAGAAGAGCGCGACGTGGCGGGCGGCGGCGAGGGCCGGCAGCTCGGCGAGGGCGCGCTGGATGCGGCGCGACCGCTCGAGGATGGCGCCCGGGGGGATGGAGCTGCGGAGCGCCCGGGCGCGCTTGCGCAGCTCGGCCTTCGCGCGGTGACGCAGGGCGGCTTCGGCGTCGGGGTGCATGGCTCGGTCGATCCTCCGGCGGGCATCCTAGTCTCGCGCGCCGGAAATCGAGCCAGGGATTCCTGAGGCGCGCGGCGCAAGGCGGGCGGGGAGCGGACGCCGGGCGCGAGGCGGCGGGGGGCGCGCGGGATGCGCGTAGGGAGCCCACGGACGAGCCCGGTGGCGCCGTTCGTGCCGGCGGCGCGTGGAGCCGGGAGCTCCCCGGCGGCCAAGAACGATGGTGGATCTCGGGGTGCCTGCCGGAGTAGAAGCTGTCAACGCGGGAGGCGAGCGATGTTCTGGGATGATTTCAAGAAGTTTGCGATTCGTGGCAACGTCGTCGATATGGCGGTCGGGGTCGTGATCGGCGCGGCGTTCGGCAACATCGTCAAGTCGCTCGTCGATCACCTGATCATGCCGCCGATAGGCCTGTTGACGGGCGGCATCGATTTCAGCCGGCACTACATCGTCCTGAAGGCGCCGACCGGGCCCGGTCCCCACACGACCATCGACGAGATGACGAAGGCCGGCGCGGTCCTCCTCCAGTACGGCCAGGTGATCAACAACCTGGTGAGCTTCTTCATCGTCGCCTTCTCGGTGTTCCTCCTGATGCAGCTCATGGGCAAGCTCCAGAGGAAGCACGAGGAGGCGGCGACGACGAAGGAGTGCCCCGAGTGCGCGATGAGCATCCCCATCAAGGCGGTGCGCTGCGGGCACTGCACGGCGGCGCTGAAGACCGCGTAGCGCGCGGGGCGGCGCGAGGCGACCAGACCAGGCCGCCCCGATCGTAGCCATAGGTCACCACCTCCGCGTCGGAGCCAGGGAAGTTCATCGACAGCAGGCGCCCGAACGCGTGCGCCTCGTCGTCTAGCTCCCTCGCCCTCGATGACCCGCGAGAGCACGTCGTACGCGAACACCGTCGGGTGCTTCAGCGGCACGTCAACGAACGCCGTCGCCGCGCCCGCACCTGATTCAGCCCTGGCCATTCGTGATGAACCGCCCGTCCCGCAGCGTCAGGTGCTGGTCGTGGTAGGCCGTCTCCTCCTCGCCGCTGATGTGGTGCAGGTGCACCCGCCGCTCGCCGTCTCCATCGTAGAGCACGCGCGACTTCTCTTGCCCGTTCTGCAGCACCCGGCTGACACGGTTCTCCTCGTTCCACTGCGTCACGCGCGTGCCCGAGCCCGGGTACGTCCAGCCGGTCTGGTTGCCGCTCGCGTCGTAGCTGATCACCCGTGACCACGGCCCCGACTCCGCCACGAGCTGCTCATCGATCTGCCTGGGCGCGTGCGGCTGCAGGCCCGTGCACCTGTAACGCCGATCGGTACCTCTGCTCCCGGATCGGCTGCTCCTCGCACCAGTCCCCCTCGCCCCGGTCCGCGTCCGTATCCGGCACGCAACGATAGCTACCCTGATCCTTGACAAGGATCTTACCAATCTCGTCGTAATCGAACGACACCCGTTACCGGAACTGCTGCCGACGCGCGACCACACAACCAGATACAGCTGCTGATATCGAACCGCCTACCCAAACCAGACAACAAGCCGCACACCGTCAACCCCAAATCTATCTGCGAGGCACCCCATGAGCTTCATCAATAGACCAAACTCTGTGTCGGGGATCGCATCTGCTCTGCGCAGCACAGGCCTACGAAACACACGGTCTCCACTTCGTACTTCCAGCTCGGTCTCCAGAGCCTCGCGCACCCAGTCGTGCTCCAGCCTGTTCAGCCACTTTGTAACAAATTTTTCTTTACCATCGCCATACACAACATACTCGCTGATCCTGTAATCCCTCGAGACCGCACGCTCATCCCAGTCAATGCAAGCGAGCTCACTGTAGAGAACCCAGCTCGGCCAACTCTCATCATCAAGATAAGTGAAAACTTTTTGCTTCAAGTTTTCACTACAGTCCTCAGGAACTCCCCGACCAGCAAACAGCGGCACAAAGTCCGCATAATTATCCACACCAAACAAACATCCGTTCAGATCGTAGTGCTGCAGGAGCAAACTACTGACATTGATGACGTCATGCCATTCGTCTTCGATTCGAAATTCGACCGCACCATAGATCTGAGCCATAAGTCACCGTTCCGGAATCTTGAACACGTTTCCTGCCCCAATCCTCTTTGCAGTAAAATCAATCACCGACTGTGGAGTGTCGGCAAATATGCTCGCACCCCGACCTTGCGTTCTCCTGAAGCTGCAGCGTGTTAATACAGCTTGATCACACGCGCCAGATTGCTCAGGCTTTCTCCCTTCTTGGGGCCTCCGACCATCACCAGATCCCCGTTGCCGGCCACAACATCAATGTCCGTGTGCCTCCAATTGGGTGCCTGGATTTCGTCGCCAGAAACCTTTCCCCCGGTAAGTTCAGCAACTTTCGATTCACGAGCAGCACCGACTGCCCGACGCGCTGCCCCTCCCCTAGCCTGAGCCTCCGCGTTGCTCCCGCCGCTCTTGGGAGCCGCCTGCGGCGGCTGCGCCGGCTGCGCGGCTGCGCCGGCTGTGACGGCGCCACCGTGGGTTGCACCGGCGGCCGCGGCCCCTGTTGCGGCTGCGCGGTCCATCGGAACAGCATCCGCCGCATGCCCGTCATCTGTCCGGCGAGGCGCGCGCCCGCGATGCTCTACATGATGCAGAATCATGCCATCGAGTCGGATGACATCGAGATGATGGCGCTCGCGCCCTCCCTGGCTGAAGAAGATGCAAGCGCACCTCGATCCGGTCTTCCCGGCGTGCGCCGGGACGCCTCGGCGTCGTTCATCTCATCAGGAGCGACAGCGCAGAGATGAGCTTCCGCTTGCCGACCTACGCGTCGGGACACGAGGTCTCGGTGGGCGCCCCGCGCGAGCTCACCGAGGACGTCGAGGTGTGGCTCGCCGAGACCGGCGCGTCCGGCCCCGAGGTGAGCCACGCCGGCGTGACCGCCTACCGGGACGAAGAGCTGTCCACAGAGAGCGGACTTTGCTCTGATGAACGTGTTCATGCTCCGCCTCAGCACCGTTCGCGCCAAGCTCACCGTCCTCGTCGCGCTCTCTTCGCTCGCGACCCTCGCGGCCCTCCCCGCGCTGTCATGGGTGATGCACCGGCAGCTCATCGCCCAGATCAGCGAGCGCGTCCCGCAGGCGATCCGCAACTTCCGGCTGGAGCTCAGACAGCAGCAGCGCGCCATCTCGACGAGCTCGCGCCAGGCGTCTCGAACGCGCGAGCTCGTCGAGGGGCTCCGGCTGCGCGACGAGGCGGCCGTCGGGACGGCGCTCGATGCCGTCATCGCCGCTCATCCCAACATCGCCATCGCTGCCTTCGACGAGCTCGGCGAGCTGGTCGCGGCCCGGGGGCTCGATGCGCCGCCGCCGAGCACGGAAGAGGTCCCCGGGCTCGCCGAGGGCCTCTCGGGCACCGCCGAAATGGAAGACCTGCGGGACGTGCTCGTCCACGGGTGCGATGGACAGCAGGGCTCGCCGCCTGCGTACATGATCGCCCAGCGCGCGAGGGGCGACGCCGGAACGCTGCTCGCCTGCATTCCCATCGATCACACGTACTTTCACGAAGTGGCGACGAAGCTCGGCGTGGAGATCGCGCTCGTCGATCCGTCGGGCAAGAGGATCACGGGCACGGCGCGCTTCCCGACCGAGCTGCTCCGAGGCGCCGTCATCGGCGACGAGACCCACCCCACGATCGTCGAGGACGCGAGCTCGCTGTGGGCCCTCTCCGGCTTTGCGCCCCGATCGCTCCGGGGCAAGGCCGGCGATTTTTCGATCGTCATGGCGCTCGACGTGCGCGACGTCCGGACGATCGTGCGCCAGAACCTGATGTTCGCGGCCGGCGTGCTCACCCTCGCGGCTCTCGTCTCACTGGCCCTTGGCGCGCGCCTCGCGACCACGATGTCGCGCGCGATCTCCCGCGTGAACGTCGCCCTCAAGCACCTCGAGCAACAGCGGTACGTCCACGTGGAGGCGCTGAAGACCGGCGACGAGCTGGAGGATCTCGCGACCGGCTTCAACTCGATGGTTGACGGCCTCAAGGAGCGCGACAAGCTCCGCAGCACCTTCGGCAAGTACATGACCGAGTCCGTGCTCGAGCACCTGCTCGCCGGCAAAGTGCAGCTCGGCGGCGAGACGCTCACCGTCTCCATCCTCTTCTCCGATATCCGGAGCTTCACGACCATCAGCGAGCGGATGAACGCTCAGGAGCTCGTGGGGCTCCTGAACGAGTATTTCACCGAGATGGTGGCCATCATCCTCGACGAGGGCGGGGTCGTCGACAAGTACATCGGCGACGCGATCATGGCGGTGTTCGGCGCGCCCGTCCCCAAGCCGGACGACGCCGTGCGCGCCGTGCGCGCGGCCATCCGCATGCGCGCCGCGCTCGAGCGCTTCAACGAGCGCCTCGCCGAGCGGGGCATCCCGGAGCTGAAGACAGGTGTCGGGATCCACACCGGCGAGGTCGTCGCCGGCAACATCGGG
The DNA here is from genome assembly GCF_051474675.1 of Sorangium sp. So ce406. NCBI lineage: Bacteria > Pseudomonadati > Myxococcota > Polyangiales > Polyangiaceae > Sorangium > Sorangium sp. So ce406. The sequence goes on from NZ_CP150340.1 coordinate 9,699,828, forward strand.
AGTGAAGCGCGGATGGAGTACACCGTCATCGGCGACGCCGTGAACCTGGCCTCGCGCCTGGAGAGCGCGACCAAGGAGCTCGGCGTGAGCGTGCTCCTCAGCGAGGACACACACCTCCTCGTGCGTGACGTTTTCAACACACGTCCCGTCAGCGAAATCACGGTCAAGGGCCGCGCGCAGCCGGTGATGACCCATGCCGTGGCCGATCTGTGACGAGCGGGAGCTCGCCCCATCAACTGAATCAACGGATGGGCTCATGAGCTGGGGCTCGCCAATCCGCGACCGTATACAGTCTTCATCTCAACCTGTTCGGTGCTCTCGGCAAGGCACCAACCCATATCGCGACATGCCCGCCGCCTGCCCGGCCAGGCACCCGACCGTGTTCCGCCCCCGCCCAGATAAGCGGCGCCCTCCGCACCGCCCCTGCGTCACCCCCCCGCGAGCAGCCGCGCGATCTCCCCGCGCTGCCGCCGCGCCGCGCGCGCCAGCGAGAGCTGCCCCGCGGCCCGGTGCAGGTTGTGCGCGACCCGCGTCGGGAACCGCGCCGGATCCCAGCCGAAGTACCGGTCCTCGAACGCGTCCCGGCAGAAGCGCGCCGCGAGCTCCAGCGCGATCCGCTCCACGGCGTCGGCGAGCGCCTCGCGCTCCTCCGCGCTGAACGGCCTCACCTCGCGGTAGCCGGCCACCGCGGCGGCGAAGACCTCGAGGTCGAAGCGCGCCTCGGTCGCGTCCTCCCCGGCCGGGTTGCACCACGACCGCCACGCGTCGCCGAGCTCCACGTCGAGCGACTGCAGCGCCAGCGTGTCGAGGTCGAGCAGGCAGATCCCCTCCCCCGCCTCCGAGAAGCGCAGGTTCGAGATCTTGAGATCGCCGTGGCAGTGCCGCGCCGGCAGATCGAGCCGCCCCTGCCACGTGCGGAACGCGTCGAGGATCGCGTCCGCCAGCCGCCGCCCCTCGCCCCCGGTGGCCGCGCCGTCCAGCCGCTCCATGTGCAGCGCCGTGTCGTGCGCGCCGGCGCGGACGTGGCGGTACGCGTGCTCGAGATCGTCCACCGCCCGGTGGAAGCGGGCGGCGAGGGCGCCCGCGGCGCGGGCGAGCGCGGGCGAGCCGACCCGGTGGTGCGTGCGGCCAGGGACGAAGTCCATCGCCCGCCACACCGCGCCCGCGCCGTCCCGCGCGAAGAGCGCGCCGTCGTCCGCGCGCACAAGGCGCGGCGTCGGGACGCCGCGGCGCGCCAGATGCGCGGTCACCGCCTCGATGTCGTCGTGGACCGCCGGGCCGAAGATCGGGCTCACCCGCTGGACCACGAACCGCGGCGGCTCACCGGCCACGCCGGCCACCCAGGTCCCGTTGATGAGCCCCTCGTCCTCGCAGCGGCGCACCGAGAGGCCGCGCAGCGGCGCCCAACCGTCCGGGATCATCGGGGCGGGAGGCTACCTGCGCTCCGCCCCGGGCCGCAAGGAAAGCGCCTTCGCCCCCGCCGCCCGCCGGCGCACCATCCACTGCGACCCGAGCCAGGCGACAACGCCGGCGCCGAGCCCCAGCCACCCCGCCACCCCGGGGACGCCGACCCGCTCCACCAGCACCGCCCCCCCGAGCGACGTGGCGCACAGGCCGACCGTGAGCGAGAGGTTGTCGATCGCCGAGAGCCGCCCGACGAAGCGGTCCGGCGAGAGCCGCTGGATCTCCGCGCTCGACAGCACCCAGTTCGCGCCGCTGCCGAGGCCCCACACGAGCGCGATTCCGAGCAGCGCCGCCCAGTGCCGGGTCAGCGCGAACGCCGCGATCGACGCGAACGTCACCCAGGCGGCCCCGGTCGCGGCGAGCTCGCCCCGGAGGCCGCGGCGCACGAGCGCGACGCCGAGCAGCGGGCCGAGCCCCGTCCCCGCGCCCCGGACGCACTGGAGCACCCCGAGCGTGAGCGCGCCCGTGCCCGCGAAGGCGAGCTGCGTCGCGACCACGTTGAGCAGCAGGAGCGCCCCGCCGTTCGCGAGGTGGACCGGCGTCTTCGCGAGCACGGCGTCGAGCAGCGGCGGCCGCTCCCAGGCGTGCTTCCACGCGAGCACCATGTCGCCGCGCACCGACGCGAGCGCGGCGACCGCGCCGCCCTCCGCCGGCCGCCCCTCGGCGACCATCCGCGGCAGGCCCCAGAGGAACACCACCGACAGCCCGAACGACGCCGCGTCCAGCGCGAGCGCGGCCGCCGGGCCGAGCGCCGCGATCAGGCCGCCGAACGCCATGCCGACCGCGAACATGACGCTCCACGTCGCCGACGCGATCGCGTTCGCCTCGAGCAGCTCGTCCTCCTCGACCACGTGCCGCAGCACCGCGCTCTGGGCCGGCAGCCGCAGCGCGCCCACCGACGCGCGCGCGAACACGAGCACCTGCACCGCCGGCACGCTGCCGAGGACCGCGGCGACCAGCATCGCCACCGTGAGCGCGCCCTGCGCCGCGCTCGTCGCGATCAGCAGCCACCTTCGATCGAGCCGGTCCGCCAGCACGCCCGCCACCGGCGCGAACAGCGCGTTCGGCAGGTGATGCCCCACCATGACGAGCGCGAGCGCCACGACCCCGCCCCCCTCGCCGCCCAGCGCGAGCAGACTCACGGCGACGAAGCTCATCCAGTCGCCGAGCAGCGAGACGATCTCGCTCAGCCAGACGCGACGGAAATGGGGTCGGCGGCGGAGCAAGCCCGGACGGGGCTCCGGCGGGCGACCGCCGGCCGGCGTCGAGGGGACATGCACGTGGAGGGCTCCTTGACTAGCTCCGCCCAGGGGTCCCGAAAGAGAGTTCAACGCAAAGACGCAAAGGCACAAAGACGCAAAAAATCATGAAATCTTTCTTTTTTGCGCCTTTGCGCCTTTGCGCCTTGGCGTTGAACTCTCTCTCCCCTCGCGGGGCAGATCCCCGGCAGGATTTCTGATCCGCGCTACCCGGCCCACCACGGCCGTGGCCGTCCGCCATGCGCCCCGCGCAGGTTCGCCCGCATCCAGATCGAGCGCGGCCGAACGTCGCCCGGCCGACAACGTAGCGGACAGATCGTGCCTGCCGCTGTTCATCCAGGGCACACCGTGGTAATCGCGCTCTGCTTCATGCGGATCTGCGCCATCATTCCCGCCTACCAGGCGGAGCGCAACGTGGGGGACGTCACACGCGAGGCGCTGCGGGTCGACGGGCTCGCCGGCGCGGTCTTCGTCGTGGACGACGGGTCGAGCGACAGGACGGCCGAGCTGGCGCGCGCGGCCGGCGCCACGGTGCTGAGCCACCCCGAGAACCTCGGCAAGGGAGCCGCCCTGCGCACCGGGATGGAGTTCGCCCTCGCCTCGGGCTTCGACGTGGCGATCACGATCGACGCCGACGGACAGCACCCGCCGGACGAAGCGCGGCGCCTCGTCGAGGCCGACGCCGACCCCGAGGCGCTCGTGCTCGGCATCCGCGACCTCGTCTCGGCCGGCGCGCCGCGCCCGAACCAGATCTCGAACCGCATCTCGAACTTCTTCCTCTCGCTCTTCGCCGGCCGCCCCTTCGCCGACACGCAGTGCGGCCTGCGCCGCTACCCGCTCCGGCGCACGCTCTCGCTCGACGCGCGCGACGAGGGGTACGCCTTCGAGGCGGAGATCCTGCTGCGCGCCGTCGCCGCCGGCGTCCGCATCGTCGAGGTGCCGATCCGGGTCATCTACCCGCCCGAGGACGAGCGGCTCACGCACTTCGACAGCGTGCGCGATCCGGCGCGGATCGTGCGCCGGGTGGTGACGACCCTCGCGCTCACGCGCGGGCTCCGCCACGTGCCCGTCGCCCCGACGCCGTCTCCGGCCGCGCGGCGCCCCGCCGCGGCGAGCGCGATCGTCGCGGAGATCGACCCCCGCCCGTCGCAGCCGTCGACGGCGTCGCCCTGATGTGAAGCGCGCCGCCCGCCACCGGCGCAAGCTCATCGCGGCCGCCGCGCTCCTCGCCGCGCCCGTCCTCGCGCACCTCGGCATCGCCGCCGCCACGCGGATCGACCCGCCGCCGATCGCCGCGGCCTCCGGCGAGCCCACGGCCGGACCGGCGGGCCTGCGCGCGCTCGGCCCCGCCTACGCGCGCCGCCGCGGCCGGATCCTCGAGGCGCGCCTCGCCGGATCGCCGGAGGAGATCGGCCACCAGCACGGCCGGCTCTTCTACCCGGAGATGGTCAAGAACGAGGGCACCCTCTACGAGCAGTTCCAGCGCTACGTGCCCGTCGCCCCGCTGCGGTGGCTCATCATGGACCTCTCGCGCCTCCAGTTCCGCGGCGTCGACGAGGGCATGGCCGAGGGCGCGCGCCGCGAGATCGCCGCGCAGGCCCGCGCCTTCTCGCCCGACCCGTTCGACGGCGTCCTCCCCACGTACCACCGCTTCGTCTTCCTCCAGTCGCTCTACGACATCGCGCTCTCGTTCGAGCACTCCCCGCTCATCGGCTGCACGAGCTTCGCGCTCACCGGGACGGCGTCGGCGGGCGGGCACGCGGTGCTCGCCCGCAACTTCGACTTCGAGGCCGGGCCCGTCTTCGACGAGGGCAAGGCGGTGTTCCTCGTCCACGAGCAGGGCAAGATCCCGTACGCCTCGGTGGCCTGGCCCGGGCTCGTCGGCGCGGTCACCGGGATGAACGCCGCGGGCCTCGCGCTCGTCGTCCACGGCGGGCGGGCCGGCGAGCCGCGCGCGGCCGGCGAGCCGGTCGTCCACACGATGCGCGACGTGCTCGGCCGCGCCGACGGCGTCGACGAGGCGCTCGCGATCCTCGAGACGCGCGCGCCGATGGTCTCCCACCTCGTGATGCTCGTCGACGCGGCGGGCGACGTCGCGATCGCCGAGCGGGCGCCCGGCGCGCCGCTCCACGCGCGCCGCGGCCGCGGCAAGGTGCCGCTCACCAACCACTTCGAGGGGCCGCTCGCCGGCGACCCGCGCAACCGGCGCGTCGAGGCCGAGACCTCGACCCACGCGCGGCGCCGCCGCCTCGACGAGCGGCTCGCGGCCCTGCCCGAGGGCGCCACGATCGAGGCGGCCGTCGACGTCCTGCGCGACCGGCGCGGGCCCGGCGGCGCGCCGCTGCCGCTCGGCGACCGGCGCGCGATCGACGCGCTCATCGCGACCCACGCGGTCGTCATGGACGCCACCGCGCGCGTGCTCTGGGTGAGCGAGGGCCCCCACCTCGCCGGCCGCTTCCTGCGCTTCGATCTCGCGCGGCTGCTCGATCCGGCCTTCGACCCCGCCCGCGACACCGCCGAGCCCGAGGCCTTGCCCGAGGACCCGCTGCTCACGAGCGGCGACTACGCCGCCTGGGAGCGCGCCGGCTCGCCCCACCCCGGCGGCGAGCAGGGAAGCGACGCGGTCGATCCGTCCTCTTCGGATGGCGAGCGCGACCGTGACACTCCTTAAATAAACAAACAAATAAATTAACGTCGAGGAACCGCGAGCGCGGCCGCAGGCGCTGGTCTGCCCGAGCCCGGCGCGCAGCCGTTTCGCCCCGGGTTCACTGCCCGCGCTCGCCCACGCCCGTACATCGGCGGTAGGACACCTCTCGTCCGGGGCGCCCTTACCGCGAGATTGCCTAGCGAGAACTTCCGTCCGAGAATGCGATCCGGGGCGCAAGGGTCGGCGCATCGGAGCGGCGACCGGGTCGACCGGACCATGACGGACATCAACCTGATCAACACCACCCTCGATCAACGGTACCTCATCCTCGGGCTGCTCGGAGAGGGCGGGATGGGGGCAGTCTACGAGGCACGGCACCTCGGGACCGGTCGTCGCGTCGCCGTCAAGGTGATCACGAGCAAGCTCGCGCAGGACGAGGCGGTCATGGCTCGCTTCGAGCGCGAGGCCAGGGCGGCGGGCGCCATCGAGAGCGAGCACATCGCCGGCGTGCTCGATAGCGGGAGGGACCGGGCGACGGGCTTGCCCTTCCTCGTGATGGAGCTGCTCTCCGGCGAGGACGTCGACCAGCTCCTCCGGCGACTCGGTCCCCTGCCGCCCGAGCTCGCGCTCTGCATCGTGGCGCAGGCGTGCATGGGCCTGATCCGAGCGCACGACGCGCGCGTCCTCCACCGCGACATCAAGCCCGCCAACCTGTTCCTGGCCCGGCGCGACGGGGGGGAGCTCACGGTCAAGCTGCTCGACTTCGGGGTCGCCAAGATCCAGGCGGACGACAGCTTCGAGAAGCACCAGGAGCTCACGGCCACGAGCAACCTGATCGGCTCGCCCATCTACATGTCGCCGGAGCAGGCGCGCAACATGAAGGACGTCGACGGCCGGACCGACCTCTGGTCGCTCGGCATCGTCCTCTTCAAGATGCTCGCCGGGCGCACCCCCTACCGGAACTCCCGCGGGCTCGGCGAGCTGATCGTCGCCATCTGCTCGGTGCCGGCGCCGCCCATCCAGAGCCTGGCGCCCTGGGTGCCCTACGAGGTCGGCGAGATCGTGCACCGCGCGCTCCAGATCGACAGGAACCTGCGCTTCCAGTCCGCGGCGGAGATGCTCGACGCGGTCCGGACGCTGCTGCCGTACGGCCCCTCGATCCGCGAGGACATGCTGCAGCCGCTGCCCGACTCGCTGCAGGCCGACGTCCCGCCGCCGTCGCGGGCGAACCCCGAGGCCCCGACGCGGCGCCCGCCGACGCCCGCGGGCACGGCCGTGAACTGGCCCGAGCCCGGCGACCTCGCGACGCGGCGACCCCCGACGCCCGTGGCCACGCCCCGGAGCTGGCAGGACTACGGCGACCCCGGGTCGCGGCGGCCGCCGACGCCCGTGGCCACGCCCCGGAGCTGGCAGGAGCGCAGCATGCAGTACTCGCAGAGCGGCGCCCCGATCCGCACGTCGGAGCCGAGGATCGACGGCCCGCCGCCGTCGATGACGAGCGCGGGCACCTCGGTGCCGTTCCAGCGGACGATCATCGTGGCGGGCGAGCCGGCCAACGCCGCGCCGCGCCCGCGCAGCAAGGCGGCCCCGCTCGTGGCGGCGGCGGCGCTCGTCGCCGCGACCGGCGCCGGCGTGGGCGCGTGGCTCGTGCAGAAGACCACGTCGGCCGCGCCCGCCTCGGTGCCCGGCGCGGCCCCGGCCGCCCCGCAGGCGGCCCCCGTCGGCGCCGCGCCCGGCGCGACGGCCGCGCCTGGCGCGAGCGAGCCGGCCGTGCAGATCGATCCGGAGCGGCTCGGGAGCTTCAACCCGCTGCCGGCGCTCATCACCTCGTCGAACAACCCGCTCACGGACGAGAAGGTCAACCTCGGCCGGATGCTCTTCTACGACACGCGGCTCTCGAAGAACCACGACCTCTCGTGCAACTCGTGCCACCCGCTCGACCGCTACGGGGCGGACGGCGCGAAGGTGTCGATCGGGCACGCCCACCAGAGCGGCCGCCGCAACACGCCGAGCGTCTACAACTCCGCGGGGTTCTTCTCGCTGATGTGGGACGGGCGCTTCGACAGCGTCGAGGATCAGGCCAACGGGCCGATGATGAACCCGAGCGAGATGGCGATGACGCCGGTGCGGCTCGAGGCGACGCTGCGCTCGATCCCCGAGTACGTGAAGGCGTTCGGCCGGGCGTTCCCGAACGACCCGTGGCCGGTGACCACCACCAACACCGCGAAGGCGCTCGGCGCGTTCGAGCGCAAGCTGTTCACGCGCGGGCGGTGGGACCTGTTCCTGGAGGGGGATCCGGACGCCCTGACCAACGCCGAGAAGGAGGGCTTCAACGCCTTCGTCGAGGTCGGCTGTGTGACCTGTCACTTCGGCCCGCACGTGGGGGCGACGATGTTCCAGAAGCTCGGCCTGGTGAGGTCGTGGCCCGACACGATGGACCGCGGCGTCTTCGAGATCACGAAGAAGCAGGCCGACTTCATGGTCTTCCGGGTGCCGACGCTCCGCAACGTGGCGATGACGGCGCCGTACTTCCACGACGGGTCGGTCTCATCGCTGCCGGAGGCGGTGCGGCTCATGGCGAAGCACCAGCTCGGCAAGGACATCACCCACGCGCAGGTCGATCAGATCGTTGTCTGGCTCAAGTCCCTGACGGGCGAGCTCCCGAAGGAGTACATCGCGAAGCCGGAGCTCCCCGAGAGCGGGCCCAACACGCCGAAGCCCGTGGCGGACTGAGCGCGGCCGGCCGGCTGCGCCCACGCGCCTGCCGCGCCTGGCAAATCTGCCAGGTGTGAAGCAAAGCGCGGCCCGCCCGTCTGGGGTAATGAGGACGAGCATGCAGCGACGATCTTTCCTGATGGGCCTGGCGGCGTGCGGCGGCGCGCTCTCGGTTGCCGGCGTCGCCGGCCGCGCCCGCGCCGACGCGGTGGGCGACGCGCTGGCCGAGATCACGCGGGCGCGGGCGTCGGTGAAGACGCTGGTCGCGCCGTTCACGCAGGAGCGGAGCATCGGCCTGCTCGCGACGGCGGTGAAGAGCGACGGGGAGATGACCCTGGTCCTGCCGGACCGCCTCCGCTGGGAGCTGAAGCCGCCGGACGCGATCACCTACTGGATCACGCCCGAGGGGTTCGGCTTCGCGACGCCGAAGGGCGCGGCGGGCGCGGGGCGGGGCGCGGCGGGGCGCTTCGGCGCGGTGCTGTCGGACCTCCTGGTGCTGCTCGGCGGCGACCTCGAGAAGCTGAGGGCGCGCTACGATCTGTCGATCCCGAGCCGCGAGGGCGGGATCACGCTGGCCGCGCGCCCGCGGGCCGAGGAGGTCGCGAAGCACGTGCGCAGCCTCGAGATGACCTCGGGGCCGGAGCTCTGGTCGGTGCGGCGGGTCGTGATCGAGGAGAAGAACGGCGACCGGAGCGTCATCGCGTTCGGCAAGGTGGCGCGGGACGTGGCGGTCGATCCGGCGCGGATGAGGGCGCCGAAGCAGGGCTGAGCGGCGCGCCGGCGAGGGAGGCGCGCGAGGCGGCCGGGGCGCGCGGCGCCAGGTGCGGAGACGCGTCGGCGCGTGTTCCAGGGAGGCGGGGGGCGCGTGTCCCGGGGGCGCGACGCTGGTTCCCCTCGCCGCGATCTCGACTATGACGCCGGGCATGCGACGCCTCCTGCTCCCCCTCCCCGCCCTGACGCTCGCCGCTGCCTGCTCCGGCGCTCCGCCGGAGCCCGCTCAGCCGCCGGCTCCACTGCGCGCGCGCGACGATCGACCGCCCGCGGCCGCGCCGTCCGCCGCCGGGACCGCGGGCGCGGCGCCTCCGGCCGCGGAGCCCGGCGCGCCCGCCGCCGAGCCCGGGACGACGGGCGGGGCGACCGCTGCCGCCGAAGAGGAGCAGGCATGCCCGGCCGACATGAAGCTCGTCGAGGGCGAGTACTGCACCGAGGTCGAGCATAGCTGCCTCAAGAGCTGGTACGACAAGTCGAACAAGAAGACCGTCTGCGAGGAGTTCGCGCCCACCCCTGGCCGCTGCACCGGCGAGAAGGTGAAGAAGCGGTATTGCGTCGACACGTACGAGTGGCCGAACAAGAAGGGGGAGCGGCCCGAGGTGATGAATCGGTTCCACCAGGCGCAGGTCAAGTGCGCCGCCGTGGGCAAGCGCCTCTGCACCGAGTCGGAGTGGACGCTCGCCTGCGAGGGCCCCGAGATCAAGCCGTTCCCTTACGGGTACTCGCGCGACGCGACGAAGTGCAACGGCGATCACCTCTGGGACGATCCCGACATGAAGAAGGTGGCGAAGCGCGACCCGGCCGAGCTGGCGCGCCTCTGGAAGGGGGTGCGGAGCGGGTCGCAGGCGCAGTGCATCAGCGATTACGGGGTCGCCGACATGCCCGCGAACACCGATGAGGTGGTGGCGAGCGAGACGAGCGGCGGCTGGCGCGGCAAGTTCGACAGCGTCCACACGGGCGGCCCCTGGTACAAGGGCGTGCGCAACCAGTGCCGCCCGAAGATCTACACGCACGACGAGGGGTTCTATTATTACTTCCTGAGCTTCCGCTGCTGCGCCGAGCCCGACGGCAAGACCACCGACCCGCGGACGCCGCGCCAGATCCAGGAGGGCTGGAGCATGGACCGGGTCGAGCGGCTCGCGCAGTTCACGGTCGAGCAGATGCGCGGGAAGCTCGAGCTGAAGCAGCAGGGCAAGTGCGAGTGCCGGGCGACGGACATCCTGTGCAAGACGATGTGCGGGACGCTGCTCGGGCCGGGCGCGGTGGACGCGACGCCGGGGGGCGGCGCGCCGGCGGCGGCGACGAGCGGCGAGAAGCGGTGAGGGGCGCGGTCGGGCTGCCGCGGCCGTGAGTCCATCAGGGGACCAGGGGCGAGCTCGCGCTCGTCGCTGGTTCCCCGACCAGCGCTGGCGGGGGCGAGCGCTGCGCCGCATCGATCGCCGGGTGCCGGGCGCCGTGCTTCTTTGATATACAGTTCAGGACAGGACCGAGGCACGAATGGGCGGCGATTCGGATCACATGGAACTCGTTGCGGAAAACCAGCGCCTGAGGCAGCGCATCCAGGAGCTGGAGCAGGCCGAGGAGGAGCGGGATCGCCTCCGGGAGGCGCTGCGCCGGAGCGAGGAGCATGTGCGCCTCTTCATCACCTACACGCCGGCCACATTCGCCATGTTCGATCGCGACATGCGCTACGTGATGGCCAGTCAGCGCTACGGGGCGGATTTCGGCCTGGATGCTCGAGAGCTCATCGGCCGGAGCCATTACGAGGTGTTCCCCGACGTCCCCGAGCACTGGAAGGCGGTCCACCAGCGCTGCCTCGCCGGGGCCTCGGAAGGGAATGATGAGGAGCCCTTCCCGCGGGCTGACGGGTCCGTCGAGTGGGGGAGCTGGAAGATCTTCCCGTGGTACACGCCGAACGGCGAGATCGGCGGGATCATGCTGTTCGCGGAGGTGGTCACCGAGCGAAAGCGGCTCGAGGACGCGCTTCGGTCGCAGGCGAAGACGCTCCTGGAGCTGTCGGCGCCCATCGTGCCCCTCAGCCAGGACGTCCTCGTGCTGCCGCTGGTGGGCGCGCTGGACGCGGCGCGGGCGCAGCAGATGATGGAGAACCTGCTGGCCAAGGTGGTCGAGCGGCAGGCGCGGGTGGCGATCATCGACGTGACGGGCGTGCCGCACATCGACACGACCTCGGCGAGCGCGCTCCTCCAGGTGGCGAGGGCGGTGCGGCTGCTCGGGGCGCGGGTCGTGCTGACAGGGATCCGGCCCGAGGTGGCGCAGGCGATCGTGGGGCTGGATATCGACATGGCGGGGATCGTGACGCGCCGGGATCTGCAGAGCGGGATCGCGTTCGCGACCACGGTGAACCTGGGGGGCGCGGCCTGAGGGACGCGGGACGGGGGCTTATACGTCGAGGTCTTTCCACCGCTTCGACCGCTGCGTGAAGATCAGCATCCCCACCAGCGACGCGACCCCTATCGCCGCAAACGCGTACCAGATCTCGTAGGGGCGATACGTATCCCAGAGCAGCTGCGTGGCCTCGACCGCGTCGATGTTCAGCACCTCCTGCAGCTTCCTGAACGCCTCCTGCCGCGAGACCCCGACCGCCTCGGGAAGCGAGGACACGTCGCCGTTCCATCCCTTCCCATGATCCGTCTTCTCGGCCAGGTACCGGAGGGCCAGCGTGGCCTTCTCGCCCCGGGTGCCGTACAGGATCCCCGCGAGCTGCGCCCCGAGGGCAGGGCCGATCGCCGCCGGGATGTTGATGTACCCGAGGTACAACGCCTTCTTGCCCGGGGGCGCGATGAGCGCGAAATACTCGCTCTTCTTGGGGCCGGTCAGCATCTCTCCGATGGAGAAGAGGAGGATTCCGAGGAAGAGCACGTAAAGTGAATTGGTCGTACCGGAGACGATGATCCCGCCGATCGCCACGAGGATGCCCAGCGACATCGCCGAGAGCACCTTCATCCGCGCCACCAGGTACGAGAACGGCACGAGGAAGAGGACGATGCACACCGCGTTCAGGTTGAGCACGTTCTCCTGCTTGAGCTGGACCCCGCGCGCATCGCCCGCGTTGAGCCAGGAGGCCGGGAGCCACGCGTTGTTCTGCACGAACGAGGTGCTGCTGATCCAGTCCGTGTAGAAGTTCGGCATCAGATCCCAGAGCTGGTACATCATCAACCAGAACCCCGAGAGCAGCAGGATCACGGTGATGAGCCGCGCGTCCCAGATGTTCTTGATCGTGTCCCTGAAGACCTTCCACGCATCCGAGGTCTTGTCGGCGCCGGAGTCGACCTCCTTGTACGTGAACAGCATCAGGAAATTCAGAGAGATGATCGCGGCGCACCCGTAAAACACCCACGGCCAGCCCTTGCCGTGGAGATAGCCGGCCAGCGGCGGGCCGATCGCCGCGCCCACGTTCACGAGCCAGTAGAAGAGACCCCAGCCCACCGAGGAGTTGGACTTGTCCATCGACTGGGCCAGCGTGCCCTGGATCCCCGGCTTGAAGAGCGCCGTCCCCGTCGCCAGGACCACAACGCCGAGCAGGAAGCCGGTGAAGCTCCGCTGCGTCGCCATCAGCAGATAACCGATGATCTTGAGCCAGACGGTGATGAAGATGGTGCGCTTGTAGCCGTATCGATCGGCGTAGCCGCCCGTGATCATCGGCAGCAGCGACTGGATGAGGGCCCAGACCATGTAGATGGTGCCCTTGTCCTGCTGGCTGAAATGCAGGCCCCCGGGCTCGTCGGCCTGCGCGATGTAGATGGGCATCACGACCCGCACGCCGTAATAGGCAAGTCGTTCCCACATCTCCATGGTGCAGCCCATCCAGAAGGAGCGCGGAAGGCTCCTGATGGTCTGAGCAAAGGAGAGCTTCGGCGGCCCCTCGACAGCGGGCTCGCTCACGGCTGCGTTCGTCATTTCATGCTCCTCGCGCGCCCGCGCCCCCGGGCGAGCCTCCGTACCACACCGGGTGCGGCGCACATATCAGGATCATGAGCGCAGCTCACCGCAGGCCGTCGCGGGCACATGAAGATCGCGCGCGCGGAGCGCCGCAAGCGAGCTCCCGCCGCCCCGCGCGCCGGGACAACCACGCAAGATCACGCGGAGCGGTGCCCCGGATCACGGGGCTCCGCGCCTGCCGGCCGTGGCCGCGCGAGCGGGCATGCAAGGCGAGGAGATCGGCGAGCTCATCGGTGGAGCGGCGTCGCGGACGGTGGAGCGGCGCCGCGGACAGAGAGCCGTGGACAGGGGAGGATCCGAATGGCACCTAGAGTCCATGGACAACCGAAGTTCAGACCGCCGGTGGGCCCGGCTCGGGGTGGCTCAGGTGCTCCTGGTCGGCTCGGGCGCGCTGGCCTCGTGCTCGCCCAAGCGCGCGGAGATCACACCGCAGCCAGCGCCCACCGACAAGATCCTCACCGGCGCCGACGCGCTGGGCGACTGGACCACGGACGCGCCGGGCGTGAAGCGCAAGATCACCGTCGCCGAGCTCCCCGCGCCCAACGAGGAGGAGTCGGTCGTCAACAGGCCGAGCAAGGCAGATCGTCAACCAGGGATGTTCCCCAAAGTCCCGTCGGGATTCACCGTCACCGAGCTCGCCACGGGCCTGGAGGAGCCCCGTGTCGTGCAGGTGGCGCCGAACGGGGACGTGTTCGTGGCCGAGAGCGAGGGGGACCGGGTGCAGGTGCTCCGGGACACGGACGGCGATGGCAAGGCCGACCTCCGCAGCATCTACGCCGAGGATCTCAAGAAACCGTTCGGCATCGCCTTCTATCCGGCCAACACCGATGCGCCGACGCACATCTACGTCGCGAACACCGACAGCGTGGTGCGGTTCCCTTACAAGACGGGCGACACCAAGGCCAGCGGCCCGGCCGAGGCCCTGGTCACCAACATCCCCTCGGGCAAGGAGGCCGTGGGCGGCGGCGGCCACTGGACCCGCGATATCGTCTTCAGCAAGGACAGCCAGCGGATGTTCGTGTCCGTGGGCTCCCGCTCCAACGTCGACGACGACGAGTCCGAGGACCGCCGCGCCTGCATCCTCGCCTTCACGCCCGACGGCAAGAACGAGACGCTCTATGCGTCCGGCATCCGCAATCCGGTCGGCCTGGCCATCGAGCCGGCGACCGGCGCGCTCTGGACCAGCGTGAACGAGCGCGACGAGCTGGGCGACAACCTGGTCCCCGATTACGTGACGCGCGTGCAAGAGGGCGGCTTCTACGGCTGGCCCTGGTACTACCTCGGCCCGAACCAGGATCCGCGCCACGAGGGCAAGCACCCCGAGCTGAGAGACAAGGTGATCGTGCCGGACGTGCTGATCCAGTCGCACTCGGCGTCCCTCGACCTCTGCTTCTACACGGGCCAGCAGTTCCCGGCCGACTACCAGGGCCACATCTTCGCCGCGGAGCACGGCTCGTGGAACCGCTCGCGGCGCACCGGATACAAGGTGATCCGCATCCCGGTCAAGGACGGCAAGGCGGCGGGCTACTACGAGGACTTCATGACCGGCTTCGTCACGAGCACAGGCGACGTGTGGGGACGTCCGGTCGGCGTCGCGGTGGCCAAGGACGGCGCGCTGCTGGTGACCGACGACCAGAGCAACACCGTATGGCGCGTGGCCTACGGCAAGTGAGACGCCCGCAGAACCGCCCCCGCACGCCTGTCGCGCCCGCCCCGGAGGCCTCGCCGAGCCGCTGACGGCGCACCCTGGCCGGCGCCATGCGCCCGCCCGCAGAGCGCGCCAGTCGAGGACCGAAGCCGCCGAGCGTACGCGCAGACAGGGCAAGACGCCGCCCCCGGGGAGGCCACCGGTTGCGCGATCGAGCAACGGCGTTGACCAGCCTGCCCGACGGAGCTCAGCGCAACGGGCCTCCGCAGCGCGCTCTGGAGCCGAGCATCATCGCTGGCACAGGATGTGATCAGGCTCTCATGCGTTCGCCCACGCCGCGAGCACACCTCGCGGCGGCCACGCGAACCATGGGAAAGCGACATGAAACGAACTGTGCACGGCATCGCCGGAACACTCGCGCTCTGCCTTGTCTCGACCTTCTTCATCTCGACGATGCTCGCGGAGCTCTCGGGGAACGCCGAGGTCATCGTCACCGTCAAGCGCGGCATTCTCTACGGGCTCGCGCTGCTGATTCCGAGCATCGCGGCGGCGGGCGGCACCGGCAATTTCCTGGCCCGCTCTCGCGGCGGCAGGATCGTGGACGGCAAGAAGAGACGCATGAAGTTCATTGCCATGAACGGCATCCTCGTCCTGACGCCGTGCGCCTTCGTCCTCTACCGGCTCGCCAGCAGGGGAGAGTTCGGACCGCTGTTCGTGGGGCTCCAGACCGTCGAGCTGCTGGCGGGGGCGACGAACATCTACCTGCTCATCAGGATGATGCGCGACGGCCTCAGGCTGACTGGCCGCCTGGCCGCTGCCAGGGCGAGCAGCAGAGAGAGCTGAACCGGGATTCAAGAACACGTGCCGACCGATACGAGGAACGAGGATTGCGAATGAGATTCCATCAGCACACGATCGAGGTGGCCGCTGATGTCGACGACGCCTACGCGCTGTCGACCGACGTGGAGAGGTGGCCGCAGATATTCCCTCCCTGCAAGGGGGCGCAGGTCATCGAGCGGACCGACCGGTCGCAGCTCGTCGAGATCACGGCGCTCGCGAATGGCCGGCTGATGACCTGGCGCTCCATCAGGGAGCTCTCCCCGGAGCAGCGCGCCATCTCCTTCCGGCAGGTGCAGCCGTCACCGCTGCTCAGCGCCATGGAAGGGACCTGGCGATTCTTCCCCGTGCAGACTGGGACGCTCATCGTCCTGGAGCACCGGTTCGAGGTCAAGCCGCACGTCCGTGGGCTCGTCGATGGTGTGTCGACGCCCGAGGAGGCGATGAGCTTCATGTCGAGCTCGACGGACACGAACAGCAAGCGCGAGCTTCAGGCGATCAAGCGAGCCCTCGAGTCGAAGACGCTCCAGGGCCTGCATGGCGCGCTCGCCGGCGAGTTCGAGGAGGAGCTGCTGATCGCGGCCTCACCCGAGGCCGTGTATCCGCTCCTGGCGCGCGCACAGGATTGGCCGCAGGTGCTCTCGCACTGCCACGGCGTCGAGGTGCGGTACGACGACGGACAGTACCAGGAGTTCGTCATGACCGTCGACGTGAAGGGGCAGGAGGAGCATATCCGGTCAATCCGGCAGTGCACGCCGAACGCGAGCATCAGCTACTTCCAGCCGGAGCCGCCGCCGGTGCTGCGCCGGCACAGCGGGAAATGGCTCATCGAGCGCGCGCCGGGCGGCGTCCGAGTCGTGTCGTGGCACGCCGTCGAGCTGAAGCCGGAGGGTGTGAAGAGGCTCTGGGGCGATATCAGCATGAGCGACGCCCTGACGCGGGTGAGCAGGGCGATCAACGACAACAGTCGCGGGACGCTGCTGGCGATCAAGGAGCGCGCCGAGGAGCGGACGCAGGGGAGCTTGTCATGACGAGTCAGTGCCGGAAGGTCGCTCTCATCACGGGTGCGAGCCGCGGGATCGGGAAGGCGGCGGCTGTGCGGCTCGCGAGGGACGGATTCAGCGTCGCCCTCCTCGCGCGCTCGAAGCGGCAGCTCGAGGAGACCAGCGCCCAGCTCCGCGCCGTGGGGAGCCGCGCGACCATCGGGGTTTGCGACGTCACCTCGCCGCAGGAGGTCGACGCGGCCGTCCAGGCGGCCGTCCGGGAGCTCGGGCACATCAGCGTCCTGCTCAACAACGCAGGACGGGGCGGCGGCGGGGTCACCGCGAACATGCGTGACGAGCTGTGGCGGGAGATCATCGACACGAACCTGAACAGCGTATTCTACGTCACCAGATCGGTCCTCAACAACACCCCCGAGGGCACGCTGAAGACGATCCTCAGCGTCGCGTCGACCGGCGGCAAGCAGGGCGTGATCCACGCCGCGGCGTACAGCGCGTCGAAGCACGGGATCATCGGGTTCACCAAGTCGCTCGCCCTCGAGCTCGCGCCGAGGGGCATCACAGTGAACGCCGTCTGCCCGGGGTTCGTGGAGACCGAGCTCGCGGAGAAGGCGCGGGGGAGCTACGCCAAGATCTGGGGCGTGAGCGTCGATGACGCGAAGAGGCGCATCGAGCAGCGCGTCCCGATCGGCCGCTACATCGAGCCCGACGAGGTCGCGGAGATGGTGGCTTATCTGGCCTCGGAGAGCGCCCGCGGGATCACCGGGCAGGCGATGAACATCTGCGGTGGCCTGGGCAATTATTGACGATGGCTGGCGCCGGGCTGCCACGTCGCTGAGAGTGAGAGGGTTAGATCGTGAAGTGTGCTCAAAAGGGAAAGCGTCGCAGGGCGGTCGTGACCGGGCTCGGCATCATCGCGCCCAACGGCATTGGAATCAAGCGGTTCTGGACTGGTGCGATGTCCGGGCGCTCCGGGGTCCACGGGATCGAGCGGTTCCCGGTGGACGGTTTCAAATCGAAGATCGCCGGCCAGGTGCACGACTTCGACCCGAGGGCCCACGGCCTCAGGGAAGATCAGGTCCGGCGGCTGGACCGTTATGCGCAGTTCGCCGCCGCGGCGAGCAAGATGGCGATGGATGACGCGGCCTTCGGCGGGGGGGTCCCTGACCCTGACCGGCTCGGTGTCTGCATCGGCAACGCGATCGCCGGTACGAAGTTCATGGAAGAGGAGTTTCTGGTCCTGACCGAGCGCGGCACTGCGCCGTATGATCCGACGTGGGTGCAGCGCTCCCTCTACCAGGCGTCCACGTTCAACGTGGCCTCGGCGGAGGTCGCCGGGCTCTACGAGGCCCGCGGGCCCTGCTCCACGCTCAGCACCGGTTGCACGGGCGGCCTGGACGCCATCGGGCTGGCGCTCGACGCCATCCGCGCCGGCGATTCGGACGTGATGATCTGCGGCGCATCGGAGGCGCCCATTACGCCCATCGCGCTGGCTGCGTTCGACGTCCTGGGGGCGCTCTCGAGCAAGCGCAACGACTCTGCGCAGCGCGCCTCGCGGCCGTTCGACAATCAGCGCGACGGCTTCGTGCTGGGCGAGGGTGCGGGGATCCTGATCCTCGAGGAGCGAGAGCACGCGCTGCGCCGCGGGGCGACGATCTACGCCGAGCTGCGCGGCTTCGCGTCGTGCAACAACGCGTACCACATGACCGATCTGGCTCCGGACGGGATCGATCTGGCCCGCGCGATGCGGCTCGCGCTCGTCGATGCGGACATCGCGCCGGACAGGGTCGATTATGCCTGTGCGCACGGCAGCTCGACGAAGCAGAACGACATCAACGAGACGGCGGCGTTGAAGCTGACGCTCGGGGAGCACGCCTACAAGGTGCCGGTCAGCTCGCTGAAATCCATGGTGGGGCACCCGCTGGCTGCGGCCAATGCGCTCGAGAGCGTCGCCTCGGTGCTGGCCATCCACAACTCCGAGATCTTCCCCACCATCAACCACGAGAGCAGGGACAGCTCCTGCGATCTGGACTACGTCCCCAACGAAGGCATCAAGAGGAAGGTGGATGTCGTCCTGAAGGCAGCGAGCGGCTTCTCCGGTATCCACAGCGCTCTGGTGTTTTGCGCCCCGAGCTGAGCAGGAGCACGACAATGAATCGTCAGGTTGTCATCACGGGGATCGGGCTGCTCACCCCGAACGGCGTCGGCGGTCGGACCGTCTGGTCCAACCTCCTGAACCGGAAGAGCGCCCTGCGCAGGATCACGAAGTTTGACACGACCGCCTTCCCGACCGCCTTCGGCGGCGAGGTGACCGGTTTTGATCCTCTGGATTTCATGCCGGCTCGTCTGGCCCGCAAGCTGGACCCCTACACGCAGTATGCGATCGCCGCCTGCGCGATGGCGCTCAAGGACGCCGAGGTGAACCTCGAGAAGGTCAACAAGCAAGAGTTCGGCGTCTATGTGGGCAACTGCTTCGGGGGCTGGACCGTGACCGATCGCGAGCTCCGGCGCCTGCACACGGGAGGGGTACGAGACGTGAGCCCCCACCAGGCCACCGCGTGGTTCCCTGCTGCGCCGCAGGGGCAGGTCTCGATCCTGTTCGGGCTCCGCGGGCACAGCAAGACCATCGTGTGCGATCGCGCCAGCGGCCTGGCCAGCATCGGATACGCCGCGAGGACCATCGCGCAGGGCACTTGCGACGTCATCCTCGCCGGCGGGACGGAGACGGTCATGTCGCCGCTGCCCTACTCTGCGTGCCTCACGGAAGGCATCGTGAACCAGGACAAGGACATGTCACCCGAGACGGCGTACCGCCCGTTCGACGCCGGTCGCCGTGGGCTCGTCCCGGGCGAGGGGGCTGCGTTCCTCGTGCTGGAGGACCGCGATCACGCGATCCGACGGGATGCCAGGATCTACGGTGAAATCCGTGGCTTCTCCCTGTCGAGCGACGCGTGCCACCCCGCGCCGCTCCCGAAGGAGGAGCGCGGCCTGAGCATCGCGATGCGCAGGGCGCTCGGCGACGCCGAGATCAGGCCGAGCGACGTGTCCTTCATCATGGCGGACGGGATGGCCACGATGGACGGAGATGCGCAGGAGGCCACGGCCATCCACAAGGTGTTCGGCGAGGTCGCCAGCAAGGTGAAGGTGACGGCGCCGAAGTCGATGCTGGGGCACCTGTACGGCGCCAGCGGCGCGGTGGACGCCGCCCTGGCGGCGATGGGTCTCTCCTATCGAACCATCCCGCCGACGACCAACGTGGACGAGCTCGACGCGAGCTGCGACCTCGCGGTCGCCACGCACGCGGTCGAAGGCGGCGAGCTTCGCTTCGCCCAAGTCAACAGCCGAGGCTCTGGTGGCATGAACGTGTCGATGGTCATCGGCCAGGACCAGAGATAACGCGACCCGAACCGCACAAAGTACGTCACACAACGCATTCCATCGACAAGGCAGCAACCAATGCAGAACGCTCAGACCGTCGAGATCCAGGTGAAGAAGATCCTCTCCGAGTTCCTCGGGAGGCCCATGAGGGACCTCTCGGACAGCGCCTCGCTCCAGGACGACCTGGACGTGGACTCGACCGAGATGATCGAGATCGTTTGCGAGGTGGAGCGGACTTTCCAGGTCACGCTCGGGGACGGCGCGGAGAAAGAGCTCAAAACGGTGTCGGACATCCTCGGCGCCGTCAGCCGCGCGAAGCACTGCTGATCCCAA
Source organism: Sorangium sp. So ce406 (assembly GCF_051474675.1). Classification (NCBI taxonomy): domain Bacteria; kingdom Pseudomonadati; phylum Myxococcota; order Polyangiales; family Polyangiaceae; genus Sorangium; species Sorangium sp. So ce406. The sequence continues at coordinate 9,719,841 of NZ_CP150340.1, forward strand.
CGGAGAGAGGGCTCAGGCGATGATCATCGGTGTCGGAGTTGATTTTTGCGCGATCGATCGCATCGCGACGGCTCTCGAGAGGCACGAGGGCCGCTTCGAGGAGCGGCTGTTCACCGCGGCGGAGCGCACGTACTGCCGCATGCGGGGCTCCCCTGCTCAGCATTTCGCCGCCCGGTTCGCCGCCAAGGAAGCCTGCGTCAAGGCCCTCGGTGCGCCGGCGGGGCTGGCGTGGCACGAGCTCGAGGTCGTTCGCGTCGAGGCAGGACGGCCGACGCTCGCGCTCTCCGGCGCATCGCTGAAGGTCGCGAGGGCGCTCGGGGTCGAGAAGATACATCTGACCATTTCCCATCAGGCGAACTTCGCGGTCGCCGCTGTCGTGGCAGAGCGATGACGGCCGGGAGCGATCGCGCAGGCGCGGGCACGGCAAGAGGAGATCTCATGTCAACCTTCGACTCATCACCGCTCGGCGGCGGCAGGCTCAGCACCGACCGAGGCGAGATACGCCTGGAGCAACCTTCTCCAGGCGTGCTCGTGGTGCGCTGTAGCGGCCACGGGGAGGCCGCGTTCGTCTCCCCGCTGCTCGACCACTTCGAGGCGCTCGCTGCGTCCGGCCACCCAGCGGACCTCTTCGTGGACGCCGAGCACCTCACGGACTTCGACCGCGAGTACCGCGCCGCGATGGTCACGTGGATCACGCGGAACAGGCCGCGCCTCCACTGCGTCAATGTCCTCGTCCGGTCCAGGCTCGCGTCGATGGGCGTCTCGCTCGCACGGCTCCGGCAGAGGGGCCTTCTGGTCCCGTTCGTCAGTCGCCAGGATTTCGAGGCAACGCTCCGAGCGGTCGTCGAGCAGAAGAGCCAGGTAGTCCGTGCGGATCCGACCATCAGCTTCGAGGCGCCGATCGCACAACGAAAGCCAGAGCGAACACGTGGCCGACCAGCCAACGGGGACGAGTAACGTACTCGCGAGGGTACGAAGAACGGAGATGAACCGATGAAGCAGAGCAAGGTTGCCGTGGTGACAGGCGCGTCACGTGGGATCGGGGCCGCCGTCGCGCGGCGACTCGCGCGCGACGGCGCGGACGTGGTCGTCAATTATAGCTCCAACGAGGCGGCCGCATCGCGCGTGGTCGAGGAGATCAGGCGCATGGGGCGGCGCGCGACCGCCGTCCCGGCCAACGTCTCCCGCGTGGAGGAGCTCAAACTGCTCTTCGCGCGCACCGCCGCGGAGTTCGACCGAGTGGACATTCTGGTGAACAACGCCGCGGTGTTCGGGGCGTGCGCCCTGCAGAACATGGATCAGGCTGCGTTCGACGACATGTTCGAGCTGAACGCGCGCTCGGTGCTCTTCGCGTCCGAGGAGGCAGCGCGTCTCATGGGCAAGAGCGGAAGGATCATCAACGTCTCCTCGGACCTCTCGTGCATGTCGATGCACGGGACGTCGCTCTATGCCGGCGCCAAGGCGGCGATCGAGGCGTTCACGCGCGTCCACGCCGCAGAGCTCGGGCCCCGCGGGATCACGGTGAACGCCGTCTCGCCGGGCATCATCGACACCGACGCGCTCCGCGCGCAGATGACCGACGAGCGGATCCAGGGTATCATCTCGATGACGCCGCTCGGCAGGGTCGGGACGCCCGAGGACGTGGCCGATGTCGTGGCCTTCATCGCGTCCGATGACAGCCGGTGGATCACGGGCCAGGTCCTGCACGTGAATGGCGGCGTGCTGATGAGGTGAGCGCTCGCGCCGCGGCCTCACTCGGAAGGCCGCCTGAACGCTCCCCAGCCTGCGGAGATGGCTGCCATCAGGCTCAGGCCCGTTCGACCCCACTGCCAGCTAGACCACGAGGTGATCCCTGCGGGCACCTCCTGGATATCGATCTTCTTCCCGATGAAAGCCGCGTTCGCGCGCGCGAAGTAGAGAGGCAACATGACGAGCGTTCCGACCATGCACACGGTGGCGAGCCCCCAGGGCAACCGGCGCTGCTTTTCCTTGATGGCGATGAGCAGATTGTATCCACACATCACCGTCCCCCCGACGTTGAAGGGAAAGAGCGTCATGCCCATCTCCGGTCCATGGACCGCGAACCAGTCCAGGAACTCGCCCGGACGCATGGATGAAAAGCCGGGAGCGACGGCGGTCGACACCAGCAGGCTGCCGCCGGCGAACACGCTGGTGAGTACGACCGAAGCGATCTCTGGTGCTCGTGCCATCGCATGCCCCTCCTCAACTCCGCGGTACATGCTGCCGTTCGCGCGGCGAGCGCCCGGGACCGCCGCGCCGGCGTGCGAGCTCCGCGGCCGTCCCTCCACACGTCATCATTGTAGCAGCGGCCCCCCCAGCCGGCATCGAGCGATACCAGGCATCGAGCGCCGGGACGAACGAGAGGCGGTGGGCAGGATGATCCTCCCCCGCTGCCGTGGACGCTCACGAGGGCACGAGGAGGAAGGGATGGCATGGAGAAAGAGGAGAGCGCTCACGCCGGACTCCGTGGCGGAGCCGGTACGGCCGGCGAGAGCGGGCGGCCGGAGCATCGGTCACGTGGCGGGTCGACTCGGCCTGACCAGCAGCGCGCTGGCCAGCCAATCGTGGGATCGCGGCGTATGATCACCCGTTTCGACTTCTTCAGCCTGTCCTCGGCAGGCGCTCACCTCGCGGGCGCAGGCGAGCGGCTTCGTCGTCGGGGGAGCGGACGCGCAGGCTTCTCCGTGGCCATCGAGCAGGACGACCTGGCTCGCGACGGCTACGGCAGGGCCCCGTACGTCCTCGTGAGCGTCTCGACGGGACCTGCTCGTCTGCTTCGAGCTGAGCCCATGGACGACTCGCGACGCCCCTCGCTCAGGCTCGACGCGCGCACGGTCGTTCGCGCTCGCGGTCGTCGAGACGAGACCCCGATCGCCCGAGCGGGCCCCTCGCCCGGCGTCCTGCTGATCACGCTGTGCGAGCTCACGCAGCAGGATCGCGCGCGTTTCCTGCGACAGTTCGAGCAAGCGGCTGCTTTCATGGAGACCCAGACAGGCTTCGTCCTGAGCCGCCTGTTCGAGGCTGTCCCCGGCGAGCACGCCGGCCGCTTCGTGAATGTCGCGCGCTGGACCAGCGTCACCGCGTTCAAGGCTGCATTTTCGAGCCCGGCATTCAAGACGATCATCAGCGGCGGCTTCCAGTCGAAGGGTCAGATCATGCTGGCTCACCTCCCCGATCGCCAACCGGGTTGACCTTCACATGATCGCTCGAATCGACATCGCAGAGACCGACGACACCGACGCGCTTCAGCGGTCATGGTCTGCAGCAGCGCGCGAGCTGGCCGCGCATCCCGGGTTCCGCAACGCCCGGCTTCACGTCGTTTACAGGCGCATCAATGCCCCTGGGTACGACCTGATCAGCATCGTTCGATGGACCGACGTCAGCGCCCACTACGCTGCCCAGGCAGCCGGCCTGGCGCTGCCGCTGGAGACGGGGCGCGGCATCAACCTCTACGGCATCGTCGACCAGAGCGACTTCGTGGAGCAGCCAGCGCAGAGATCGCATCTCGTCATCACCAATCCTTACCGCATCCGACAGCCGCAGGCGGCGGAGAACGCGATGATGTGGGGCGCGACGAGATCCCTCATGGCCAAGCGGGACGGGTTCATCTCCGCGGAGCTCTTTCAGAGCTACCATCCGCAGGAAGACGCCTACTACTTCGTGAGTCGCGCCGAATGGAGGAGCGAAGACGCGTTCATGAGGCAGCTCGCCGGCAAGGACTACAAGAGCCTCGTCGCCCCCTTCGAGGGGACGTTCCAGATATGTCTATCACGCGTCGTCGACGAAATCACGAGAACCGGATGAAGGCATCTCCGCTGGTAGTCCATTTACTGCGAGAGGATCTGAGTCATGGTCATGGTCATCGATCTCCTTGAAGCGTCAGACCGCCCGGCGGCGGCGAACGCATGGCGCACGGTGTGCGCCTTCCTCTCCGAGCAGCGAGGCTTCGAGGGGGGGCAGCTCCTCGAGACCTTCCAGACGCTCAGGCCGCGCGCGGACTGGGGGATGGTGAGCGTCTGCAGGTGGAGCTCGGCAGACGACTGGGAGCGCGCCCGCGCCGCTGCGCGGAAAAATGTAGAGCTTGCCTCGGTGTTGCGCGCAGCCCGCACCAGGTTCACGGGGTTCACGATGGATCTCGTCGATGGCTCCGAGTACCTCTTCGACCCGCCCTCCGACAGCGTGATCTTGGTCGACGTCGTTTTCCTGCCCGAGGAGCGTATGGCGGCCTATGCTGCCATGTGGGCCGAAGCGGCGCGGACGATGCGCCGGCTGAGCGGGTACGTCAACTCCAGCCTGTTCCGGAGCAAGGACCTAGCCGACGAGGTCAAGTTCATCAACGTGGCGGAATGGGAGAGCGTCGAGCGCTTCTTCGACGGGATCCACAGCGATCGCTTCACCGCAACGGTCGACCCGTTCAAGGCTGATTTTTCGCTCTACTTGAGCCGCCGTGTCGCGCTCTTCACGCCCCCGCGCGCTGAGGCCTGGACATGATCTACTGGATAGACGTCGTCGACGCCGTGGCCGCGCCGAGCTATGCCGATCGCTGGCAGGACCATGCGCTGGCTCTCCGGGAGCGGTGCAGCCTGCGAAGCGCAGAATTGTTCAAGGTGACCGAGCCGATCCGCGACGTGAACTACGCGCTGCTCTCCGTTCATGCGTTCGATGGCACCGACGTAGACGAGGCGGCGCTGCGTGGTGCGCTGCCCCGCGATGCATCGGCTGGCGTGATCCAGGGAACGAAGTGTCGACTGGGTGTCATGTTGTCCGAGCTGTCCCGGGCGCTGCCTGACCACGCGTGGCTGATCAATCCATTCGAGGTCAGCGAGGCCCAGATCCCGGATGTCATCGAGATGTGGGATCGCGCCAAGGACCACATGGCGGCGCACCCGGGCTTCCTGAACGCCCGACTGTTCCGCGCTGCCTCCCCGTCGGCGACGTACGGCCTGTTCAACGTATCGCAATGGCGTAGCGCTGAAGACTTCAAGGAGTCGCTGCGGGATGCGGCGTACGACCGCCATCGACAAAGATCGATGACGTACCGGCTCCATCCCTCGATCTGCACACAGACCCACTGCCTCAGCTTCGGTCGGTGATTCGCACGGTCAACAGCCAGTGTCGACGGTGGCTCGGCAGATCGGATGCGGCCAGCCGCTCCCATCTGGATCGCAGGCCACGGCGCGTTCGCCATGGTGCTCGCGATCAACAAGGAGATAAACCATGTCCCGTGTGGCGCTCGTGACCGGCGCGAGCCGTGGAATCGGACGGGAAATCGCGCGCTCGTTCGCCAGCCGTGGCTTCGATCTCATCCTCGTGGCCCGCGACGGCGCGAAGCTCGCCGAACGCGCGGAGATGCTGCGCCGGGAACATGGAACCACGGTGAGCGTCGTCGCGGTGGATCTGTGCGATCTCGGCGCGTCGCGCGGCGCCGTTCAGGCGGAGATCAGCCGGAGGGGGCGCCTCGACGTGCTGGTGAACTCCGCCGGCATGTTTCGCTTCGGTACCAGCGGTGTGACGATGGACGATCTGGACTCGATGTTGACGACCAATGTAAAGGCGGTACACAACATGTGCGCGACCTGCGCCGACGCGCTGGCCGAGTCGGGCTCGGCCCACATCATCAACATCGCGTCCGTCACTGGCGTGGAGCCGTTCGCCGCCGTCGGCGGTTATGCGGCCAGCAAACACGCGCTGGTGGGCTATGGTCGTTCCCTGGCACGAGAGCTATTGCCCAGGGGCATCAAGGTCACGACATTGTGCCCGGACGTGGTCGACACCGACATGGCGGCCGGGTCGGGCCTGCGGCCGGAGCAGATGATCGCCACGACGGACATCAGTCGGGCGATCGAGTTCGTTCTGTCGCTGTCCACCGCGGCGCTCGTGGATCTCCTGGTCATTGGATGCAAGCCTGTCGCAGGCAGCGCGCGCACGGGATCGTGACCGGCGAAGCTCCGGAATGACGCGTCACATGAACGACCCGAGGCCGCGGAATCTCCGGTACCGGTCGTCGGCGATCTCCTCCGGACCGATCTCGTCGAGCGAGGAAAGCGCTGTCCAGAGCGCGTGATCGAGCAGCGCCGCGGCGCCGTCGTGATCCTGGTGCGCTCCCCCTGTCGGCTCCTCGACGATCGCATCCACGACGCCGAGCCGCAGCAGGTCCGGCGCGGTGATCTTGAGCTGCGCCGCCGCCTCGTCGACGCGCGAGGGGTCGTGCCAGAGAATCGCCGCGCACCCCTCGGGCGAGATGACCGAGTAGCAGCCGAACTCGAGCACCAGCACGCGGTTGGCGAGCCCGAGGGCCAGCGCGCCGCCTGAGCCTCCTTCGCCGATGATGGTCGCGACGATCGGCACCCGCACCCGCGCCATCGCTGCGAGCGCCGCGCCGATCGCCTCGCTCTGCCCGCGCTCCTCGGCGCCGAGGCCCGGGTAAGCGCCGGGGGTGTCGATGAACGTGAGGATCGGCAGTCCGAACCTGTCCGCCAGCTCGTAGAGCCGCACGGCTTTCCGGTACCCCTCCGGGTGCGGCATGCCGAAATTGCGCTTCACGTTCTCCTTCGCGCCGCGGCCCTTCTGGTGCCCCACCACCACGACGCTGAGGCCGTGATACCGCGCGAGCCCGGCGATCACCGCGCGATCGTCGGCGAAGCGGCGGTCCCCCTTCAGCTCGCACCACTCGGTGAACAGGCGCTGCACGTAATCGAGGGTGTGAGGGCGGTTCGCGTGCCGCGAGAGCTGCACCTTCTGCATCGGCGTCAGCGCGGCGAAGACCTCGCGCGCCAGCCGGTTCATCCTCTCCTCGAGCTGGGCGAGCTCCGCCCCGAGGCTCTGATCGGACGCGGCGAGCGCGCGCAGCTCCCGGACCTTGACGATGAGCTCCGCGATCGGCTTCTCGAACGGCAGGACGACGTTATCCATGCGGGTCACCCTGGTAGCTCCGGCGCCCGCCCTGGCGCGGCGTCATGCCCGCGGGGCGCCGACGCGGGCCGAGGACAGCGCATCCAGCGCGCAACGTGGTCCTCCTTCGCGTCCGTGAACACCCCCAAACGTCACCAGGAGGCAGGGATGGAACGGAGAACGAGAAGGAGCGGCAGCTCGATACGAGGCATCCCGCCAGGTCATGGGCGCGCGGCCGCGGAGCCCGAGCCGTCCGGTCCGTCCGGTGGCGGTGAGCCAGGCGCGGCGCGCTGCAGCTCCAGCGTGACGGCCTCGATCAGCGCGGCGGCGAGCGTGACGAGGCGCGAAGCTTGATGTCCCTGAGCGAGCAGCTCGCGAACCAGCGATTTGGCCACGATCTTCGTCGCGCGCGCTGTGTCCTCGGGGCCTGGGACCCTCCAGCCGGCGTGTTCTCGGCCGCTCGCTGCGCGCGACGGCTCGACCTCGATGTCTCCCGTGCTCGACATGGTGCTCTCCCGCATGGGTCTCCACGCCGGTGCGGGGCGGGTATCGCCACCTCTCGCTTGCCGGCGCCTCTCGCTTCAGGCCTCTGCGTGGGCCTCTCCGGGGCAGTAGCAGTCTCCGTGCCCCTCGCGCCTGCGGCTCCGAGCCGCCGTTCGTGCGTGCTCGCCTGCGCTCAGCGCATCGACGGGCGCCGCGCGCGACGCCCCTCTCCACGGTGGCTTGCGTGATCAAGCAAGGTGCCGTGATCGGATCCAGGAGATGCAAAGCGAGGCCAGGGCGCCCGCATGGCACGGTTGCGCACCAGGGGCGCCGTGTCTCCACTGTTTGCAGGAGTGAAGGCATGCGTCAGCGCCATGGGTGACACCGGGCCGCGCCTCTCACGCGCGCCTCGCGTCCGCCGCCTCGAGCGCGCTCCTCCGCCCCACCCGGTACGTCCTCACCGGCTCTCCCCGGACGATCCGGTCGTGCTCGCTCCAGCGCGCCGCCTCCCCCTCGGCGAGGCGCCGGGCGGCGCGCTCGGCGAGCCGCTCGGCGATGCGCTCCACCCCGCGGCGGACGTTCGCGCGCTGCGAGCGCTCGTCGGCGACGCGCACCGTGATCCCGCTCGGCCGATGGTGGACCCGCACCGCCGACAGGGTCTTGTTCACGTGCTGCCCTCCCGGCCCGCTCGCCCGGCAGGCGGAGATCTCGAGCTCGCGCAGGTCCAGGGCAGCGCCCGCCCCGGCGCCCGTCTCGGCGGGGTGCACCGCCACCCCCGCGAACCACCGCTTGCGCGCCGCCCGCCCCCGCGCCGCGCTCCTCTCGACCAGCGCGTGCGTCCCGACCTCGCCCTCGAGGCAGCGCCGCGCGTCGCCCTCCACCAGGATCTCGACCGAGGCCGGCGCGTCCTCGTCGCCGTGCACCGTGACGTCGATCACCGCGAGCCCGCGCTCCTCGCAGAGCGCCTCCATGCGCTCGCCGAGCCGCGCCACGAACCGCCGCACCTCGATCGGCCCCCGGCCCGCGCTGATCTGCACCCAGGACCGGCTCATCGCTTCACCGTGAGCACCGGCACGAGCGGCGCGACGACGGTCGCCAGGCCGGCCTCCACCAGGCTCTCGACCACCGGCTCGATCGGCTTGTACGCGTCCGGGTGCTCCTCGAGCAGCAGCGCCGGGTCGTCGCACACAACGCGGCCGCCGAGCTCCGTGCGGGCGAGCTCGCGCCGCCGGTAGCGGGCCGCGATCTTCTCGCGCGCCTCGCCGCGCCCCATCTTGCGTCCGGCGCCGTGCGCGACCGAGCGCAGCCCCGCCTCCGCGTCGCGCGACCGCATCACCCACGACGGCGTCCCGCGCGAGCCGAGCACGATCGTGAGAGCGTCGCCCCGGGCGGGCGCGGCCCCCTTCCTGTGCACCCACGCCGGCTCGCCGCCCACCGCCTCGCGCGCGACGTCGTTGTGGGTGATATCGAACCCGCCCGCGATCTTCGACGCCCGCGTGGCGCCGAGCGCGCGCAGCATCCGGTAGGCGAGCAGGAGCCGGTTCGCCTGCGCGAAGCGGCACGCGCCCGCCAGCTCGCCGAGGTACGGCTCGGCCGCGTCCCCCTCGAGCACCGCGCCGCCCCAGCGCTCCCCGAGCGCGCCGCCGAGCCCGCGCGATCCCGAGTGCGCGAGGACCACGAGATCCCCGGCGGAGAGGCCGACCGCCGCCGCCGACGCCAGGTCCCGCAGGGCGCCGACGCGGGCGATCTCGAGGAAGTGGTTCCCCCCGCCCACCGAGCCGAGCGCGGCCTCGTACCCCGCGCGGTACGGCGCGGCGTCGCCGCTCGGGCGCAGGCCGTCCTCCGGCTCCGCCGCCGCGAGCCGCGCGAGCGCCTCGGGCGCGCCGTCGACCTCCGCGAGGCCGCGCGCGCCGCGGCGCCAGACCCGATCGAACACCTCCGCCGGGTCGCAGCCGGCGAGCGGGTCGTCCTCCATCGCCTCCCGGGCGCGCCGCTCGAGGACGTCCGGCGCCATGCGGCCGATCGACGTCGCGACGAGCCGCACGCCGCAGCCGGCGTCGCCGCCGATGAGCTGCGGGACGACGCGGTCGGCGAACGCGAACGCCGCGCCGACAGGGATGCCCCGGCCCGCGTGCAGGTCCGGCATGCCCACGGCGCGGACGCAGCCGGGGAGCGCGGCGACGCGCGCGAACTGCTGGACGGCGTTGCCCTCGAGCCAGACGTCGTCGCGGGCGATGACGCGGGCGTGGGCGGGAAGAACGACGCTGTCGGCGGGCGATTTCATGAACGAGGGTCTCCGTGGCGCCGGGGGCGCGGCCGAACGCGAACGCGGAGGAGCGTTGCGGATCCCGTGCCACGGCGCGCTCGGCGCCCCTCGCCGGCAGAACGGGTCGACCCCCCTCGATGTGGTGCATGGCGCACCATCTTGGATGGTGCATGGCGCACCAGCGATGGTGTACGGTGCACCAGTGAAGCGCCTCCTGCTGACCTGGTCGGACGCGGGCACGCTCGGGCCGGCGCCCGCGCACCAGGGCCGCCGGCCCGAGGGCGACCGGGGGCCCGTGCTGCGGCTCCTCGACCAGGAGGAGAGCCGCTACGACGCGATCGTGGTCCTCACCATCCCCGCGGGCGAGGCCCCGTCGCGGGCGCTCGTCGAGCGGGCGCGGGGGCGCGCGCCGCGCGTCGAGCTCCGCGTCGTCGATGTCGACGACCCGTCGGACTACGCGAAGCTCTTCCGCGCGCTCGGGCCGCTCTTGGGCAAGCTCAGGCGCGCGTTTCCCCCGGCGGCCTGGGCGACGGACGTGCTGCTCTCGGCCGGCACGCCGCAGGCGCAGACGCTCTGGGTCATCCTGGTGCAGGCGGGGCTCCTGCCGGCGCGCATGCTCCAGGTGATCCCGGCGGCGTTCGTGCCGCGGCCGCACCCGCGCGCCGTGCGCGAGGTCCGGCTCGACATCGAGGGGTTCCCCGAGATCCGCGCGCTGCGCGAGGAGGTGGTGCGCCTGCGGGCCGAGGCGCGCACCCGCGACGCGGTGCTCGTGGGCGAGAGCGAGCCGATGCGCTTCCTCCGCGCCCGGATCGCCCGGGTCGCCGCGACCGACGTGCCCGTGCTGATCCTCGGCGAGACGGGGACCGGCAAGGAGCTCGCGGCCAGGGCGATCCACGAGCAGAGCCCGCGCGGCGGGGGGCCGTTCATCGCGGAGAACTGCGGCGTCTTCGCCGAGGGCGTGCTCGCGAGCGAGCTGTTCGGCCACGAGGCGGGCGCCTTCACCGGGGCCGCGGGGCGGCGGCGCGGGGTCTTCGAGCAGGCGCACGGCGGCACGCTGTTCCTCGACGAGATCGGCGAGCTGTCGCCGCGGGTGCAGGCGTCGCTCCTGCGCGTGCTCCAGGACGGGACGCTGCGCCGGGTCGGCGGCGAGGCGACGATCGAGCTCGACGTGCGCGTCCTCGCGGCCACGCACCGCGACCTCGCGGCCATGGTCGAGCGCGGGGAGTTCCGCGAGGACCTGTACTATCGGCTCCGTGGCGCGGTCATCGAGGTCCCGCCGCTGCGGGCGCGGGGTGGAGACATCGAGATCCTCATGCAGGCGTTCCTCGACGAGGTGCGGGCGCCGCGCAAGGGGCGCGGGCTCAAGGTGACCCGCGAGGCGCTGAGGCGCCTTTGCAGCCACCCGTGGCCGGGCAACGTGCGTGAGCTGCGCGCCGAGGTGCTCCGGTGGGGGGTGTTCTGCGATCAGACGGTCGACGTGGGCGACCTCGCGCCGGAGATCACGGCGGCGGCGGGATCGGCGGGCTCGGCGGGCGTCGGCGCGGGCGGGGCGGTGCGGCCGGCGGAGCCGGGGACCGGCGGCGACGAGGTCGCGCCGCTCGCGGACGCGGTGGCGTCGGCCGAGCGCGCGGCGATCGGGCGCGCGCTCCGGGTGCACCGGGGCAACATCTCCCGCGCGGCGCGCGCGCTCGCCATCGACAGGAACACGCTCAAGCGCAAGATGGCCGCGTATGGCCTCCGCGGCGACGAGGCGGCCTGATGTCGCCACGTCGTCGTGCGGGCGCTCGTCCGGCCGGGCGCCTCCCGTACCAAAGCAGCGTGTGTTCACCGGGCCAGGCGGGCCGCCCTTACCTGGGCGTAACCGGGCGTAACCGGGCGTAACCGGGCGAAAAACGTTCGAGAACACCTTCGTCGCGCCGGGACTACACGAGCTGAACCGTTCGAGAGCACGGCATCGTGACCGAGCACCGGCGCCCTTGACTCCGGAAGTCGAGGGGTCTACTGCATTCGTGCATCGAGATATAGGGATACATGGGTCTTTCCGAGTACATCGAGACGCTGAACCTCCTCGGGGACGAGAGCCGGATACGGCTCTGCGTGCTCCTCCGCGAGCGCGAGCTGCGGGTGACGGATCTGGTCCGCGTGACCGGCATCGCGCAGTCGCGCGTCTCGACGCACCTCGGGCGGCTTCGCGAGGCAGGGTTCGTCCGGGATCGACGCCAGGGACCGCAGTCGTTCTACACGCTCGCGGTCGATACCCTGCCCGGGACCGCGAAGGCCCTCCTCGATGACGCCACGAGATCGGCTGACCCGACCCTGGAAGGCGACCAGCGGCGCCTCCTGGAGCTCGACGCCGAGCGGCGCGGCGGCCTCCCGGAGTCCTTCGCCGGCGAGATGGAGAGGCGCTACTCCCCAGGCCGCACGTGGCAGTCGCTCGCGGCCGGCATCGCCGCGTTGCTGCGCCTGGGCGACGTCCTCGACGTCGGCTCGGGCGACGGCGCGGCGGCCAGCTCGCTCGCGCCTTACTGCCGCTCGCTCACGTGCATCGACTCGAGCAGCCGGATGATCGAGTCCGCAAACGAGCGATTCTCGGCTCAGCCCCACGTCCGCGCCCAGGTCGCCGATGTCCACGACCTGCCGTTCCGGGACGCCTCCTTCGACGCGGTCCTCGTGTTTCACACGCTGACCTATGCCGAGCGCCCGGCGCAGGCGCTGGAAGAGTGCGCCCGCGTGCTCCGCCCGGGCGGACGGCTGGTGATCCTGTCGCTCGACGCGCACCAGCAGCGGGAGGTCACCGCGCCGTACGGCGAGCGCCACCCCGGCTTCTCGCCCTCCGATATCCGCGCCATGCTCACCCGCGTGAGGCTCGATGTCGTCGCGTCCGACGTCGCCTGCCGCGAGTCCAAGAAGCCACATTTTCAGGTCGTGCTCGCCATCGCCGACAAGCCGACCCCGGGTACCTCCAAGAGCGTCAAGCGAGTCTGATCATGCCGTCCAACAACCCCGCGCCTCCCCTTCATCCACTCCAGAAGCTCCTCCAGAGCCGCATCGCCATCATCGACGGGGCGATGGGGACGACCATCCGCACCTACGGGATGAAGGAAGCGGACATCCGGGGCGAGCGATTCGCGGACTCGAAGAAAGATCTGCTGAACAACGGCGATCTGTTCACGCTCACGCAGCCGGAGATGATCTGCGACATCCACCGGCGGTTCCTCGAGGCCGGCGCGGACATCATCGAGACAAACACCTTCGGCGCGACGAGCATCACCCAGAGCGAGTTCTTCGTGGACGACCCGCGGGAGCACGGCGGGCGGAAAGATCCCGCCTTCTATCAAGGGATCATCGACGACCCGTTCCTCAACGACCTCGCCTGGGAGATCAACGAACAGTCCGCGCGGCAGTGCCGCGAATGGGCGGATCGCGTGGCGAACGCCGACGGGCGGCAGCGGTTCGTCGCGGGCGCGATCGGCCCGCTCACCGTCTCCCTGTCCAGCTCCCCGGACGCCGACGACCCCGGCTTCCGCGTCGTGACGTTCGATCAGGTGAAGCAAGCGTACATCCACCAGGTCCGCGCCCTGATCGCCGGCGGCTCCGACGTGCTGCTGGTCGAGACCATCTTCGACTCGCTCAACGCGAAGGCCGCGCTCGTCGCCATTCGAGAGGTGTTCGACAAGGACGGCAAAACTCTGCCGGTGATGATCTCGGCGGCCGTCGGGCGCGGCGGAGAGACGATGATCTCCGCGCAGACGGTCGAGGCATTCTGGAACGCGGTGAAGCACGTGAACCCGCTCGCCGTCGGCCTGAACTGCTCGCTCGGCCCGGACCTGATGTATCCGTTCCTGGCCGACCTCTCGGCGAAATCCAGCGCCGCGATATCCTGCTACCCGAACGCCGGCCTGCCCAACCCGCTCTCGCCCACGGGCTTCGATCTGGAGCCGGCGGACATGGCGCGCCACATCGGCGGCTTCGCGGAGGCAGGTCTCCTCAACATCGCCGGCGGCTGCTGCGGCAACACGCCCGAGCACATCGCGGCCATCGCCAAGGCGATCGCCGGCAAGCCGCCGCGCGCCCTCGACGCGAAGGCCTCGCCTGACACCCCGCCCGGCGGCGCGCCCGCGTCAGGCCCGCCGATCCCCCTTCGCCTGTCCGGCTCGCAGCCGTTCACGCAGCAGCCCGGCGTTTACATGATCCTCGGCGAGCGCACCAACGTCGCCGGATCGCCGAAGTTCGCGAAGCTCATCAAGGAAGGGAAGTTTGAAGAAGCGGTGGGCGTGGCGCGCCAGCAGGTCGAGAACGGCGCCAACGTCGTCGACATCTGCATGGACGAGGGCATGATCGACGGCGTCTCCGCGATGACGCGCTTCTTGCTGCTCCTGGCCAGCGAGCCCGAGGTGGCGAAGGTCCCGTTCATGGTGGACTCTTCGAAATGGGAGGTCATCGAGGCAGGCCTCAGGTGCATGCAGGGCAAGGGCATCGTGAACTCGATCTCCCTCAAGGAGGGTGAGGCGAAGTTCCGCGAGAACGCGAGGACCATCCTCAAGTACGGCGCCGCCGTCGTTGTCATGGCCTTCGACGAGCAAGGGCAGGCCGCCACCTACCAGGACAAGATCCGGATCTGCAAGCGCGCGTATGACATCCTCGTCCACGAGGTGGGGTTTCCTCCCGAGGACATCATCTTCGATCCGAACATCCTCACGGTCGCCACCGGCATGGAGGAGCACAACAACTACGCCGTCGACTTCATCGAGGCCACCCGCTGGATCAAGGCAAACCTGCCGCACGCCAAGGTGAGCGGCGGCGTGTCGAACATCTCGTTCAGCTTTCGCGGGAACAACCGGGTGCGCGAGGCCATGCACTCGGCGTTCCTCTATCATGCCATTCAGGCCGGCATGGACATGGGCATCGTCAACGCGGGCATGCTCGAGGTGTACGAGGAGATCGAGCCGGGGCTCCGCGAGCTCGTCGAGGACGTCCTGCTCAACCGGCGTCCGGACGCCACGGAGCGGCTCGTCGATTTCGGCGAAGCGCTGAAGGCCAAGAGCGCCGGCGCCACCGAGGCCGAGAAGAAGGAAGAGGAGTGGCGCAAAGGCACCGTCGAGGAGCGACTGTCGTACGCGCTGGTCAAGGGCGTCGATACGCACATCGACGTCGACACCGAGGAAGCGCGCGTCAAGCTCGGCCGTCCGCTCGCGGTGATCGAGGGCCCGCTGATGGATGGAATGAGCATCGTCGGAGATCTCTTCGGCGCCGGCAAGATGTTCCTCCCGCAGGTGGTGAAATCGGCGCGCGTGATGAAGAAGGCCGTCGCGTACCTCACGCCGTTCATGGAGGCGGAGAAGGCGGCGATGGCCG
This sequence comes from Sorangium sp. So ce406, assembly GCF_051474675.1. Taxonomy (NCBI): domain Bacteria; kingdom Pseudomonadati; phylum Myxococcota; order Polyangiales; family Polyangiaceae; genus Sorangium; species Sorangium sp. So ce406. Next base: position 9,734,857 of record NZ_CP150340.1, read on the forward strand.
CCGCTGGACAGGCCGTGAAGACGCAGGGAAAGATCGTCCTCGCCACGGTGAAGGGCGATGTCCATGACATCGGCAAGAACATCGTGGGCGTCGTGCTCGCGTGCAACAATTACGAGGTGATCGACATGGGCGTCATGGTCCCGTGCGAGAAGATCCTCGAGCGCGCCAGGCAGGAGAAGGCGGATCTGATCGGCCTGAGCGGGCTGATCACGCCGTCGCTCGACGAGATGATCCACGTCGCCCGCGAGATGGAGCGGCAGAACTTCAAGCTGCCGCTCTTGATCGGCGGGGCGACGACCAGCAAGGCGCACACCGCCGTGAAGGTGGCCCCGCATTACAGCGAGCCGGTCGTGCACGTGGTCGACGCGAGCCGCGCCGTGCCCGTCACGACGAGCCTCCTGAGCGAGGAGGGCAAGCCGGCGTTCGTGGCCCAGCACCGCGCCGAGTACGAGAAGCTCCGGCGGATGCACTCGGCGCCGAAGCACAAGCTCGTCCCGATCGAGGCCGCGCGCGCGAACCGGACGCGGATCGAGTGGCGCGCCGAGGATCTGCCGGTGCCTGAGTTCATCGGCGCGCGCGTGCTCGAGGACTTCCCGCTCGCCACCTTGCGCGAGTACATCGACTGGACGCCGTTCTTCCACACGTGGGAGCTGAAGGGCGTCTATCCGCGGATCCTGGAGCACGAGAAATACGGCGAGCAAGCGCGCCAGCTCTACTCCGAGGCGAACGCGCTGCTCGACATGATCATCGAGAAGAGGCTGCTGACGGCGCGCGGCGTGTATGGCTTCTTCGCCGCGAGCGCCGTGGGTGACGACGTGGAGGTATACACGGACGCGACGCGCAAGGAGGTGCTCGAGCGGTTTCACTTCCTGCGCCAGCAGACGGCGAAGGAGAACGGCGAGCCGAACCGGTCGCTCGCTGATTTCATCGCGCCCAGGGAGACCGGCCTCCCGGACCACATCGCCGGCTTCGCGGTGACCGCCGGCATCGGCCTGAAGGAGCTGTGCGAGCGCTTCAGGGCGAGCTACGACGACTACAACGCCATCATGGCGGAGGCGATCGCTGATCGCCTGGCCGAGGCGTTCGCCGAGTGCCTGCACAAGCGGGTGCGCGACGAGTGGGGCTATGGCCGGCAGGAAGACCTGACCAAGAGCGAGCTCATCGAGGAGAAATATCGCGGCATCAGGCCGGCGGCGGGGTACCCAGCGTGCCCGGATCACACCGAGAAAGGCACGCTCTGGCGGCTGCTCGACGTCGAGAAGAGCACCGGGATCCGGATCACCGAGTCGTTCGCGATGTGGCCCGGATCGAGCGTGAGCGGCCTGTACTTCGCGCACCCGCAGGCCCGGTACTTCAGCCTCGGGAAGATCGATCGCGACCAGGTGGTCGACTACCACGCGCGTAAGGGGATGACGGTCGCGGAGGTCGAGCGCTGGCTCGGCTCGAACCTCAACTACGACGCATCAAGGTAGTGCCTCGTCACCCAGGGACGAAAGCGGGCTGAAGGCCTACGAGGTCATGCTGGGGCGGGGCGGATCGCGCGCCGCGGTCCTCGACGAGCTGCGTCTTCATCTCACCCCGTGCTATCTCTGAGCCAGTGCGCTCGCTCGATCATTGGATGAGGTCAGCTCCATGAAAGTATACGTTTTCAAATCGTTGCCGCCGTTTCTCTGGGGGTACACGCGCGATCTTCGCGCAATGTGGGCGCTGGAAGAGTGTGGGATCGCCTACGAGGCCGTCGGGCTCGATTGCGGGCCGAACGGTCTTCAGGATGAAGCCGACTTCGGGACGGTATCGCCGTTCAAACAGGTTCCGGCGATCGACGACGACGGGTACATCTTGACGGAGTCGGGCGCGATCCTGCTCTACCTTGCGGAGAAATCCGGGAAATTGATTGCTCCTGACCTGAAGGGGCGCGCGCAGGTCTATCGCTGGACGCTCACGTCATTGAACAACATCGAGCCTTTTGCGCTGCCGATTCTGTTTGCCGATCTTCAAGGCGACTCGAACCCCCATTTGCAGGCCCTGCGCCCCTGGCATGTCGAGATACTCGATCGCTTCTTGCCGACGATCGACAGGATGCTGCAGGCTCAACCGTTCATCACGGGGGCCGACTTCACGGTTGCGGACATCGTTCTCACGGGCGTGCTGCGCGAGCTTCGCAAGACGGAGATCCTCGGAAGGTATCCGAACATCGAGAACTACCGTCGTCGCTGCGAGGAGCGGCCCGCGTTCGTGAAGGTCCTGAACGCCTACGAAGACCGCCTCGGCATTCCCCGCGGAAGCGCGCGATAAGCGACCCACCGACGCCAGAGCTCTCCGCGCGCTGATCGGCGCTCCGAGGGCGCCCCAGCCACCGCGTCGCGCGACACCGCCGCGTTGGCTCGCTTCCATCCTACCAAGGAGCGTTCATGCGACTGTCATCATCTTCGGCACATTGCGTCCTCGCCTTGGTCACCGGGCTCACGGGCATGCTCGGGTGCTCGGACGACCCTGGTCCCGGCAGCAGCGCGCCCGACGCGGGCGCGCCCAGCGTTCCCGACGCGGGCGCGCCCGACGGCAGCCCGCCCTCCTCCGCGACGTTCGGTCCACTCGGCGAGCGGCCGGATCTGCCCGTCGACGGGCGGCTCACCATCGACGGCCTGCTCTCTGCCGTCGATGTCGTCCAGGACAGGGACGGCAGGCCCCATATCTATGCCGAAAACCTCGTGGACGCGATGCGCGTCGAAGGGTATCTGACGGCGCGCGACCGCGCGCTTCAGCTCGAGATCTTGCGGCGCACCGCCGCGGGGAGGCTCGCAGAGCTCTTCGGCGACCTCGATCCCACCACCATCGATCAGGACATCGCTCTCCGCCATGTCGGGCTCGGTCGGATCGCCAGGGCCCAGTACGACGCGCTCCCCGAGGGGGAGCTCCGCCAGATGCTCGACGCGTACGCGGACGGGGTGACCCAGGTGTTCAGGAAGATCCGCTCCGGGGACATCCGCCTCCCCGAAGGCGCGACGGGGATACCCGCCAAGGCGTTCACCGACTGGAGCGGCGTCGACTCGCTCGTGATCAGCCGCTTCCAGAGCTACCTCCTGTCGTTCGACGCCGAGCTGGACATCACCATGCAGCAGCTCTTCGACGCCGCCCGGACGACGTTCGCGTCGAGCAGCGCCGATCCGCTCGCGCAGAAGCGCGCCGGCTTCGAGCGGGACTTCCTGAGGTTCGCCCCGTCCGAGCCCGCGGTGACCAGCAGCGGCTACCCCGCCTCCCCGGCGCGAGAGAAGGCGCAGAAGGCGGAGGACAAGGCGGCGAAGAGAGCGTCTCGCGCGCGACGACCGGGCCGCGCCGCGCCGGGCCGCGCCAAGCTCATTTCGTCGCTGGCCGGCTACCTGAGCGCGGTCCAGCGCGCCAGGAGCAAGGTCGCCCCGGAGGGCTTCGGCTCGAACAACTGGGCCATCCACGCGAGCCGGAGCGCGACGGGGCACGCGCTCGTGGCCAGCGATCCCCACCTGTCGCTGAGCGCGCCGGCCGTCTGGTATGCCGTCTCGATCCACGTCACCGCGCCCGAGGGCCAGGACGCGAGCCGCGATGTTCACGTCGGGGGCGTCACCTTCCCCGGGATTCCGGGGATCGTCCTGGGCCACAACGAGCGCGTCGGGTGGGGAGCGACGGTCGCGATGTACGATGTCACCGATGTCTATGCCGAGAAGCTCACGCCCGACGGCAAGGCCGTGCTCTTCAAGGGCAATCCAGTGCCCCTCCAGACGGTCGAGGAGGTCATCGCGATCGCTGGCAGGGAGCCCTATACCTACCGTGTCCCGATCGTGCCCCATCACGGCCCGATCCTGCCGACCATCGTCGACCACGCGGTGGTGGATCCGGACCCGGCCGTGGGGGCGCTCAGCGTCCGCTGGACGGGGCTTGAGCCGACCAAGGAGCTGGAGGCCATCTTCGGCCTGCTGCGCGCTCGCTCGGTCGATGAGGCGCAGGAGTCGCTCTCGAAATTCAGCGTCGGCGCGCAGAACTGGGTGATGGGCGACGCCGCGGGCGACATCCTCTGGACGACGCACGCGGCGATCCCGACGCGGTCTCGTGAGGCGTTCGCCTGGGACGCGGCCACCTATACGGGCGTCCTCCCCTGCATGGTGCTCCCCGGCGACGGGACCGCGGAGTGGACCGGGACGCTCCCCGAGCACCTCATCCCCCGGGCGAAGAACCCGCCGGCGGGATACATCGCCACGGCGAACAACGACCCCATCGGGGACACCCTGGACAACGATCCATCGAACGGCGCGCTCCCCGACGGCACCCCCATGTACCTGGGTTGCAGCTTCGACATCGGGTTTCGCGAGGGCCGCATCCAGGAGCGGATCGATGCCCACGAGGGACCTCTGTCGCCGGAGGATTGCGCGGCGATCCAGGGCGACATCAAGTCGGCGCTCGGCGCGAGGCTCGTGCCTCACCTCCTCCGCGCCATCGACCGCGCCGGCGAGGAGCGCGCGACGCCCGGTGCTCACCCCGATCTGAGCGCGATCGTCGCGGACGCCGCCTACGACCCGCCGCGCCTCGCCGCCGTGCGGGCGCTCCTCGACGGCTGGGGCAAGGAGGCGGACTACAAGGCGGCCGCCGGCGTCGATCTCGATACCGCCATGCCGCTCGCGGACGAGGGCGATGGCCCCGGCGCGATCGACGCCCGCGCCTCCGAGGCGACCCTGGTCTTCAACGTCTGGCTCGTCCGGGTGGTGCGCCGGGTGCTGGGCGACGAGCTCGACCGAATGGGATTCTCGTCGTTCTCCCGGGAGCTGTCGGCGAAGGCGCTCCTCCACCTGTTCTCCGCCGATCGGGAGCAGCTCGCCACCTTCGATCCGGCCGTGCAGGACAGCGCGCTGTGGGACGACATGGGCACGCCAGCGGTCGAGTCCAGGGACGAGCGCGTGCTGCGCGCCCTGCTCGACGCCCTCGCCTGGCTCGATCAACAGGGCGGCTCCGGGGCTGCGATGCCCCGCTGGGGCGCCTTCCACACGGTCACCTTCGACGCGCTCGTCCCCCTCTTCAGCAGCCTCAGCATCCCTCCGCCGAGCGATCCCCTCTGGCGCGGCGGCTTTCCGCGCGGGGGCGACGAGTTCGCGGTGGACTCCTCGGATTACCGCCTCTCGTGGGCGCTCGACGAGTCACCGGATTTCCGGTACGTCCACGGCCCGTCGCAACGGCTCGTCGTGGAGCTCGACCCGGCGGGGCCGAAGGCGTGGAACGCCATTCCCGGAGGCAATGTCTGGGACGCGGAGAGCCCACATTTCCGCGATCAGGCGGAGCTCTGGCGAAAGAACCAGACGCACCTGGTGCCGTTCCTGCTCCCCGACGTGATCCAGGCGAAGGAGTCGCGCACGGTGGTCGAGGCGCCGTAGCCGGCGCGTCCTCCGAGCCCACGCCGGGCCGGCATCTGTCACGTAACGCCGGCGGACTCCTGGAGCCCCGGCGCGTGCAGGTCCCCGGGTGGCGTCGGATGCAGAAAGCGCACGGGCGCTGCAAGGACAGGAGCCGCAAGGGCGCAAGGGGCACGAGGGAGAGAGCGCACGCGCGTCTACTGGAGCCTGTGGAGCAACTCCGTGTCCTGGTCGCCCAGCAGGTAGGTGGCGACGAAGGTCGCGTGGGCCGAGCTGGAATCGTTGTCGAAGCGCTCGATGGGCGTGCTCGCGGGCTCGAAGATCGTCTGCCCTGCCGTGTAGTACCTGGCCGGTTGGCCTTTCACCTGGAACAGAATACGCCCTTCGGTCACATAACAGACGACCGGACCGGGGTGCGTGTGCGGCCCGGCCTTGAACCCAGAGGGCAACGTCAGCCGCTGCACCTCGACGCGGGTCACGGCCTTCCCGCCCGCGACCGCGTGAGTCCCGAGCGAGGCTCGCTCCAGGACCGAGTCCCGCGTGCATCCCGCGCCGGCACAGAGCAAGGCTGTCGCCATCGAGACGTGAGCAAAACGCATGGTGTGTGTGTCCTTGTGCTCTGTCAGGCGGCCCCGGCTCGCCTTGACGCCACCAGCATGACGGAGCACCATCGTGCTGAAAATCAGGAAGTTTGGCACGGATAGTTCAGGAAAACGGAACGGTTGGCATGCAACGCGTCACCTTCGATCTCGACGTGCTGCGCAGCTTCGTCACGGGGGTGGAGCTGGGCAGCTTCGCCAGGGCGGCGAGCCGGGTGGGCCGGTCGACCTCCGCGGTGAGCGCTCAGCTCAAGAAGCTGGAGGAGCAGGCGGGCACGCCGCTCTTTCGCAAGGCCGGGCGCGGTCTCGCGCTGACGGAGGCGGGCGAGACGATGCTGGCGTACGCCCGCCGCCTGCTCGAGCTGAACGACGAGGCGGCGGCCGCGGTCCGCGGCGTCGATCTCGAGGGCTGGGTCCGGCTCGGCCTGCAACAGGACTTCGGTGACGTGCTGCTCTCCGGGGTGCTCGGGCGGTTTTCGCGCGCCCACCCGAGGGTGCGGATCGAGGTGCGGGTCGCGCGCAATGCGGAGCTGCTCGAGCGGGTCACGTCGGGCCGGCTCGATCTCGCGCTCGCGTGGGGCGACGGGACGGGCGCGCCGCATGGCGAGCGTCTGGCCGAGCTGCCGATGCGCTGGATCGGGTCGGCCGCGGGGTGCCCTGCGTGGACCGGGGCGGAGGGCGAGCCGCTGCCGCTCCTGGCCATCGAGGCGCCGTGCCGGTTCCGGGATGCGGCCGCGGCGGCGCTCGATCGCGCCGGCGTCCCGTGGCGGCTCGCGTTCACCAGCCCGGACCTGGGCGGGCTCTGGGCCGCGGCGGCGGCAGGGCTCGGGTTCACGGTGCGCACGCCGATCGGCCTGCCCGCCGGCGTGCGGGCGCTCGGCCCCGGGGAGGCCAGGCTGCCGGCGCTGCCCGCGCTCCCCCTGGCCCTGCACCACGCAGAGGCGGAACCGGGGCTCCCGACCGCCCGCCTCGCGGCCCTCGTGGTGCAGGCGCTGCAACGTCCCATCGAGATCGCTCGTGGACTCCAGCGCGAAGCCCTCGTGGATGGCAACGGGACCAGAAACTAGAGCACCCGCAGGAACGCCGTGAGATCGGCCTTCTCCTGCGCGGTCAGCCTGGTGCCGAGCACGAGGTTGAAGAACTCCACCGTGTCCTCCAGCGTGAGCAGGCGGCCGTCGTGCAGGTAAGGCGGGCTGTCCTTGATGCCGCGGAGCGGGAAGGTCTTGATGGGTCCGTCGGCGGTGGCCATGCGACCGTTGATGAGCTCGGGCTTGAAGAAGCGCTCCGCCCGCAGGTTGTGCATCAGGTTGTCGGTGTAGTAGGGCGCCACATGGCACGTCCCGCACCGGCCCTTGCCGTGGAAGACCTGCTCGCCGCGGAGCTCCTCCGGGGTGGCCTTCGCGGGGTCGAGGCGCCCGTCCACGCCGAGCTTCGGCGCAGGGGGGAAGTCGAGGATCTCCTGGAACTCGGACATCGCGTGCACCTGGTGCCCGCGGTCGAGGATGTTGATGCCCTTCTTGACGGCGATGACGATGTCGCCGTCGAAGTACGCCGCCCGCTGCTCGAACTCGGTGAAGTCCTCGACGGTCTTTAGCGCGCGCTGCGAGCCGAAGAGGCGCTGGATGTTGACGCCGCGGAGCGTGGGGGTGTCGACCCGGTGCCGGAACTCCTGCGGCCGGGTGTCGCCCACGAGGTGAAACGCGTTGTTCGTGTGGCCGTTCGCGTGGCAATCGAAGCAGGCGACGCCGAGGCTCGCCCGCTCCGAGCGCCGATCCGCGGTGGCGTTGAACTGCATCTGCGGGAACGGCGTGACGAGCAGCCGGAGCCCCTCGAGCTGCTTCGGCGTCAGGATGCCATTGAAGATCTCGTAGAAGTTGTCGATCGTGACGAGCTGCCCCCGGGAGACGTCGCCGAGGTCGGGCCGCGTGGTCAGGTAGATCGGCGCCGGGAACTCGGAGATGATGTGATCCGGAAGGTCGAAGTCGAGATCGAAGCGCGTGAGGTCACGCGCCGTCTGGCGCTTCAGCTCGTCGATGTGGAACTTCGGAAAGACCATTCCCCCTTCCGGGTGGTTCGCGTGCGGCAGCGGCAGGAAGCCCCTCGGCCAGAGCCCCTGTTCCCGGATCGCGTCGGGCGCGAGCGCGGCCAGCCCTTCCCACGTCGTCCCCTTCGGGAGCTTCACGCGGACGCCGGCCTGGACGGGCTTGCCGCGCGACATGGTGACGCCCTGGGCCGGGCGGTTCGAGAGGTCGTACCGCTCGTCGAGCAGGGTCTGATGGCGCTTCATCACCGCGGGCTTGTCGGCCTTCATCCGGGCGACCATGGCGGCGAACGGCTCCTTGTCCTCCACCGGCAGGTAGCTCGTGCGCGGCGTGTCCGGGCCGGGCGGAGGGTCCGCGTTCATGGGCGCCCTCGGCCCCGCCGGCGCGATCGTCCCGGCCGCGGCGGGCGGGGCCTCGCGCGGGCCGGTGGGATCTTCGGGCGCCGCGCCCGGCGTCGAGGCGCAATGCACGAGGCCGAGCGAGAGCGCCGCGGTGCACGCGACAAGGCACGACACATCCATCTTCTTCACAGGCATAGAAGCGCTCCTTCCCGAGCGAACGATCGATGGGTACGAACGAACGACGCGCGCACCTGCGCCCCGCCATGCCGCGCGCCTGTCCGGACCATGCAGCATGACGGCTCGCCAGGCACGCAGGCCAGGCACCATGAGCCGGTCCGTCCAGAGGCGGTTCCTGTGCCAGGGTCGCGTCCGCCACGCGCGCGTTCCGGAGGAAGCGCAGAGCGGAGCGCCCGGCGCGGGAAACCTCCTCTATTCTCGCTCCCCCTGGCAGATGCAGGGCGAGGGCCATCGGTATCGGGTGCGCGAGGGGATGTGGCAAAGTGCCACGCGTGTGGCAGCGGCGCTCAGAGGACCCGCCAGCGCAACGCGATGACGGGCGACAGCGAGGGTCTGGGCGGCTAACCTCCGTCGCGCGCGCGCCGCGCCGGAGCGATGCGGACGAAGGGCTCCTTGACGTCGCGCGCGTCGAAGAAGAACACCCGATCCCAGCAGGGCACCCGCTCGCGCTCCGACAGGTCGAACACCTCGCCCCGGGACAGGCTGCCGACGAGCTTCGCGCTCGACTGGCCCCTCATGCTCCACCGGAACTCGTAGGGAAGGAGGACGCTGGGATCGCTGAACATGCCGCGCCGCGCGGAGAAGCTCCGCCGCGCGGCCTCGGAGAGCTCCTGGGCGTGCAGCAGGTTCGGGGCGACGATATACGTCATCGCCAGGCCCTCCTCGAGGAGCAGCCGGTTGATGAGCTGTCCTCCCGAGATGACATACCCGAGCACGCGGCCGTACGCGTCGCACGGCTGCTCGTCCGTCTGGATCTCGACCGCGGCGCCCTCGGGGAGCAGCTCGGACAGCCGCGCGGCGGCCATCTCGGCCCAGTAGCCCTGCGAGGCGCCGAGGAAGTGCGTCTCCGGCGTATCGATCGAGAGCATGCGGATAGCGTGGTCCACGCCCCGCTCGTCGGATACGTGGAGCGTGTCCCCGTCGACCGTCCTCACCACCGTCGCGGGGAAGCGTGGGCCCGGCAGATCCGGCGGCTCGCGGAGCCTCCGCCTCCGAGCGACAAGGGATACGTAGCCGATGAACCTCCGGAACCCCGGAAGCAGTCCTGTCATCGCCCCCTCCTTGGATGGATCAACCCCCAGAAACCGCCGTTCGTCAGGGCGATCGGACTCCACTCCTGCCCAGGCGGCCTGTTCCATGACGCTATAGAGCGCGCCCAGGCCCGATGAAAGCGCTCGGCCCCCCTGACCCGGGGTGCGCGGGTGGCCTGAATCAATGGGCGGATTGAAGAGAGAGAGGCCGCCAGGACGCCAGGAGAGATAAGAAAAAGAGCGGTGAAGCCCCCTCTTCTACTCTTCCTGTTCTCTCCATCCCCTGAGAACCACCCTCATTTTGCAGCCATCTTCAGCAGAAAAATTGGACAGGGAGGCGGGGAGACAGAGAGTATTTTGAAGATTTTTCTCCCCGCCTCCCCGCCTCCCTGTGAATTTTCCGAAGAATGATGGGGAATGCCTCGGCTCCCTCTCCCCATGATGTCCCTGGCGTCTTCGCGGTTCATCTCTCTCTCCTTTCCCCACGCGGGCCGCCGCCGGACGAGCGCCCCTCGCCATCCCGCGCCGGGTCGGGCTACGCGCCGTTCGCGCTTTCCCGTTACGATGGCCGTCGCGATCGCTTCTGTAGATCGTCGCGGGGCACGGGACGTCTGCACGTGACCCCGCGCTGGGCTCCGGGGGCGAGAGCCGCCGCGGCGAGGAGGTCCTGGATGTCGTCGCTTGAACACGAAGAGCCGGCCGGAGCGCCGGAACCGGAACGGGAACGCGCAGCAGCGGCGGAAGACGAGGCGGCGCGTCGCCGGCGCAGGCGCAGCCTCCGCGTGGGGCTCGCGGCCGGGGTGCTCGCGCTCGCGGCGACCGTGACCGCGCTCGTCCTGACCCGGGAAACGCCGCCCGCGCGGGCCAGCGCCATCGGCGCGCGGCTGGAGCTCTCCTCGGGAGACGTCACGCTGACGGAGGGCGCGCAGGACGACACGCGGTCGACGGTGGTGTCCGGCACCCCGATCCCGGTCGGGGCCGAGCTCGCGACCGGAAAGGGAGCGCGGGCGCTCGTGCGGCTCGCCGACGGCTCCGCGGTGTTCCTCCGCGCAGACTCGGAGATCGCGCTCGGCGCGGGCGGGCTCTCGCTCGGCCAGGGCGAGGTGTGGCTCGACGCGCCGCCGTCCGAGCGCGGCGAGCTCTCGCACGCGCTCGGGGACGTCAAGGTCTCGGCGGCAGACGCGGGCCTGTCGATGAGGCGCTCGGGCAAGGAGGTGAGCGTGTACGTGGCGCGCGGGCTCGCCGTGGTCACGGCGCCCGGAGGGCGCGTCGAGGTGCACGCCGGGGAGCAGGCGACCGTCGCCGGAGACGCCGCGCCGAAGGTCGCGCCGCTCGCCTACTGGGAGGACTGGACCGGCGGCATGGGCGACCACCGGCCGCTCGCGGGCGAAGGCAGCGGCGCCGGCCGGATCTACGGCGTCGACCTGCAGGGCGCCCCGGGGGCGCAGGCGCGCACGCTCGAGATCAGCCGGCAGGTCGTGCGCGCGGTCGTGCGCGACGGCATCGCCGAGACCGAGGTGGACCAGACCTTCTCCAACCCGGGCGGGCGGCAGGTCGAGGGCTGGTACTGGTTCACCGTGCCCGAGCGGGCCCTCGTGAGCTCGTTCGCGGTGGAGACCGACGGCGTGCTCGTCGAGGGGGAGGTGATCGAGCGGAGAGAGGCGGCGCAGCGGTACCAGACCGCCGTGCAGACCGGCCACGAGCCGGCGCTGCTCGAGTGGGTCGACGGGCACAGCTACCGCGCCCGCATCTTCCCGGTGCCCGCGAGCGGCTCACGGCGCGTGGTGCTGCGGTACGTGGAGATGCTCGGCGCGCCGGCCGGCAAGCTCGCCTACGTGTACCCGATGCGCTCGAGCGAGCCGGCCCAGATCGGCGAGTTCTCGCTCTCCGTCGACCTCGGCCAGGCCGGCCAGGGCATGCAGATCGCGACGCTCGCGGACGCCGTCATCGAGGACGGCGGGCGACGCGTGAGCATGCGGCGGAGCGGCTACGAGCCGCGCGCGGACTTCCAGCTCGAGGCCTCCGTGAAGGCGAAGGCGCCGCCGCTGCGCGTGTCGCGCTTCGCCGCGGGCGAGGACCGCGCCGACTACGTGATGGCCCGGTACGTGCCCGACGTGGACTGGACCGAGCTCAAGGAGCTGCCCGCGGACCTCGTCGTCGTGGTCGACACGTCGGCGTCGGCCGACGAGCCGGCGCGGCAGCAGAAGGCGGCGGCGGCCGAGGCGATCCTCCGGGCGATGTCGCCGTCGGACCACTTCGCGCTGGTCGCGCTCGACTCGGCGCCCGCGGTCCTTCACCCGAGGGACGGGCTGGCCGAGGCGTCGGAGCAGGAGATCTCCGCCGCGCTCACGCGGCTGGCCGAGCACGCGACGGGGGGCGCGACCGACCTCGGCGCGCTCTTCGAGTCGGCGCTCGGGCGCGTGCACGGCAAGGAGCAGCCGGCGGTCATCTACATCGGCGACGGGCTCGCGACGAGCGGCGAGGTGACCGGCGCGCGCCTCTCGGAGCGGCTCCGCCGGTCGCTCTCGGCCTCGCGCGCGCGCTTCTTCACCGTCGGCGTCGGCGAGAACGCGAACCACGCGCTGCTGCGCGAGCTCGCGCGCGCCGGGGGCGGGCAGGCGTTCCGGATCGACGAGGCCGAGGGCTCGACGTCCGAGGTGCTGCGCCTGGCCAGCGCGATCAAGACGGCGACCATCACCGATCTGTCGATCGACCTCGGCGCCGGGCTCGACGAGCCGATGCTCACCGCGAGCGGCAAGGTGTCGCGCGGCGAGGAGGTCGTGCTGCTCGCGCGCACGCACCACGCGCTGCCCGCGAAGGCGATCGTGAAGGGGCGGCTCGCCGGGAAGGAGTACGCGCGCGAGCACCCGATCGAGATCGATCGGGGTGTCGGGGCGGCGCTGGTGCCGCGCTTCTGGGCGGCCGAGAAGATGCGGCGGCTGCTCGCGGACGGCGACGACATCGAGGCGCACCGGGGCAAGGTGGTCGAGCTCGGGCTCGAGTACGGGCTGATCACGCCGTTCACGAGCACGCTGGCGCTCGAGAGCGAGCAGGCCTACGCGAACCAGGGGATCCGGCGGCGGCGCTCGCCGCTCCGGGGCGAGCGGCTGACGGCGCTGACGCCCGAGCGAGAGCGCGAGCTCGCGGCGCTGCTCGCGCCGCCCTCGATGGCGGTCGCCGCCGGCTGCTCGAGGAGCGAGCCGAGCGCGGCGGGCGATGAGGAGGTCTCGAACAAGGAAGGCGGCCACGGCATGAGGAAGCAGGCGCCGGCTGCCGCGGCGGCGCCCGCGCAGGCCGACGCGCGGGAGCCGGGCGCCGCGGCGGACCTCGCCCCGCCCGCCCCCGCGATGCCCTCCCCCGCCGCCGCGCCCGCCCCGACGGCCACAGCCCCGGCCGGCGACGCGGAGCAGGAGCTCGCGCCGCAGGAGCGCGCCGCGGCCGCGACGAACGACGTGGCCGCCCCTCGGTCGGAGCGCGCGCCCCGGAAGGCCTCGGAGGGCGGCGGGGCGCCGACGTCCGGCGCGTTTGGCGCGATCGGCGCGGATCGACTCAAGGCCGCGCCGCGCGGCGGCGGTCCGCTCGAGTCGACCGCGGCCGCCGCGAAGCCGGGCGCGGCGGACGGGGCGGCGGCCGCGCGGAGGGCTGCCCAGGCGTGGACGCCCAGGCCCCGGCCCGTGGCGATGTCGCCGTGCAGCGACACCGCGCGGCGCCCCCTCGCCGAGCGCCTCGTCGTGTGGTCGAAGCGCCTCGCGCGCGCCACGTCGGCCGAGCAGCTCATCGCGCGCTACGAGGGCGCGCTGTCGACGTGCGAGCTGCCGGACTGGCGCGCGAAGGCCGCGCTCCTCTCGCTCCTCCAGGCGAAGGTGACCACCGAGGGCGGCGCCGAGGCGCTGCTCGTTCGCTTCGCCGACGAGCCCGAGGCGCAGCGGTTCATCGCGCGCGGGCTCATGCGGCGGACCGTCGATCCCGCGATCTCCGCGGCGGTGCGGCGCACGCTCTTCGGGGGCGCCGATCCGAAGCCGCGCTGGACGCTCGTCGACGAGCGCCTCGCGGCGCTGTCGACGGTGGACGAGCGGCTCGCGCTGGTGCGCCAGATGCTCACCGAGCGGCCCGACGACCCGGAGGGGGAGATCCGGCGGGTGCGCCTGCTGGCGGAGGCGGGCCGGAAGGACGAGGCGCTGGCCTACGGGCGGCGGCTCCGCGACCGCGGCTTCATGAGCCCCGGGCTCGCGCTGGAGCTCGGCGACGTGCTCGCCGCGAGCGGCTTCGAGCCGGACGCGCTCCGCACGTACTCGGAGATCGTCGAGTTCGATCCGGCGAGCCCCGCGTCGCGCGAGATGCTCGGCGACGTGTACCTCCGGCACGGCTGGTACGCGGCCGCGTACCGGCAGTACACGACGCTCACGGACCTCGCGCCGACCGAGCCCCGGGGCTGGCTGCGGCTCGCCGCGGCGGCCGCGGGCAGCGGGCGCGTCGACGAGGCGCTGCGCATCCAGCGCAAGGTCGCCGCGGCCGAGGGCACGCCGGGGGCGGACGATCCGCGCGCGTGGGCGCGCCTCCTGTCGGCGGCGCGCATCGGCCGGCTGCTCGCCGACGGCGGCGCGCCGGGCGCGCCGGCTAGCGTCGACGCCGAGAGCCTCGCCCGCAAGCTGAAGGAGCTCCAGCTCTTCAGCGGCCCCGGGGCGCTCCGCGTCGTGCTCTGGGAGGACCACGCCGCGGAGCTCGCCCTGGCGGCGCGGGACGGCGAGGTGGACGCGGCGCTCGGCGACGGCGTGTTCGCGCCGGCGGTCGGGCTCGCGGCGGTGCAGCTCCCCGCGTCCGAGCTCGCGCGCCTCGCGTGGCGCGTGCGGTTCCGCAGCGATCCGCCGCGCCGGGACGTGCGCTTCGTGGTGACGACGATCGTGTGGGACGGCGCGTCGTTCCGCGTGACGAGCGCGCCGGGGTCGATCCGCGCCGGGGAACAGGAGGCCGCGCTGGCGAGCGCCGCGGCGCCCTGAGGGTCACTGCTCCTTCAGCTTCGCCGCCAGGAACCGCCGCACCTTCTCCCAGGCGTCCGCCGCGGCCTTCGTGTCGTACCGCTCTCCCGACGGGTTCGCGAAGGCGTGCTCGGCGTCGTACCGGAGCACCTCGTGCTCCACGCCCGCCTCGTGCAGCGCCTTGTCGAACTCGTTCACGACCTGGGGCGGGATGCCCTCGTCCCGGTCGCCGAAGACGCCGAGCAGCGGCGCCTTGACCGCCGTGAGCTTCGCGGGGTCGGTGACGAGCCGGCCGTAGTAGATGACGGCAGCGTCGAGCTCGGGCTCGTTCATGGCGAGCTTGAGCGACCAGGCGCCGCCGAAGCACCACCCGATCGAGCCGGTCCGCGGGGCCGAGACGCGCGCGTCGGTCGCGAGGAAGCGGTGCGCGGCGCGCACCGTCTCGATCCCCTTCGCCTCGTCGACCGCCTTCATGGCCGTCATCGCGTCGTCCGGCGTGCTCGCGACCTTGCCGCCGTACAGGTCCACGGCGATCGCGGCGTAGCCGTCCTCGGCGAGGCGGTCGGTCCAGTGCTTGATGTGCTCGTTCAGGCCCCACCACTCGTGGATGACCACGACGCCCGGGATGGGCGGCTTCGCGTCCTTCGGCAGGCTCAGGTACGCCCGCGTTCCGGCCACCTCGACCGACTGCCCGCGCGCGGGCGGCGCCTTGTCCGCCCGGAGCTGGTGGAGCGCCTTGAAGTCCTCCTCCGAGAGCAGGCCGGTCGGGCTGTCCGCGGCGCTGGACGGCGCGGGCGCCGGGGCGGCGGCGCCGGACGGCGGCTCGGCGCGGGGGGCCGGAGACGAGCCAGAGCAGGCGGCGGTCGCCACGGCCAGCGCGAGCGGCGCTGCCAGGCGGAGGCGGCTGGGGCGGAGCTTCATGGCCGCGCACCCTACCAGCTCGGGGAGGCGCGCCGGAAGCCTCCCCGCGGCGACGCGGCGCCCGCCTACGTCGCCACGCGCAGGCCGAGCTGGCTCGACGAGACGCCTCGACGGACGGCCGAGGCCAGCGTGTCGGCCGAGAACGGCTTCGCGACGAACGCGTGCGCGCCGAGCCGGAACGCGCGCTCGCGCTCGCGCGCCGAGGACATCGCCGAGACGACGACGAGCGCGACGTCGCGGTGGTGCCGGCTCTGACGGATGAAGCGGATGAGCTCCAGCCCGTCGATGTCCGGCAGGTTGATGTCGATGATCACGGCGTCGTACGCGCCCCGGTGCATCAGCCGGAGCGCCTCGAACCCGCTCGCCGTCTCCGCGATCTCCACCGCCGGCCCGAGCTCCTTCGACCCCGCGAGCGCCGCCCGCATGTGCGTTCGCATCGCGGCGGAGTCATCGATGAGGAGGATGCGGGTCATGCGGGGGTCCTGTCGGAGGGTTTGGGAGCGCCTCCTACAACAGAAACCACAGGACCTGAAGCATTTACCAATTTTCCGACGTGCCTGCACCTGCCCGCCTGTACAGTGACACGGGACAGCGCCGCCGGAGGTGAACGCCACCCCGCCATTCCCGGCCCGACCCTACGAGCCCGTTCCCGGCCTCCCCTCCCCCGCGACCTCGCGCCGGCGCTCGATGCCGGATGCCCGGGTATCCGCTTTCCCTGGCCCGCGAGCCCCTGGCCGGCCTCGCCCGCGCTCCCCGCAGCAGCTCCCCGAGGCTCGACCTGCCCCGTTCACCGCGGCGCGCGCAGCCGCGATCTGCGCCGCCGGGCGCCCCCCACGTCCGGGAAAGCGACATCTTCGGCCACTTTCCGAGCCCCTGGCGTGATCACATCGCCTCCCTCCGGGAATTCGTCTGGGCCACACGGGAGACGACGGTGCGCGCTGGCGTATTGTACTTATTCACCATGACTGTAAGACCGGTCCGCGCGAGCGGCAGCGGCGGCGTCTCCCGTGAGCGTGAGGACGATGAGCCGGTCGGTGGACAGCTCGACGAGCGCTCCGCCCGCTGGCCATCTCCTGGCCTCCCCCGTGGACGACCTTAGACGAGATACGCACGGTTACTTCCCACTGGCCATCATCGTTCCGCGCTCGCCCGGGAGGAGTGAAATCCTCACTGGACACTTGGCCTCTTTCGCCCGCTCGGCGATGAGCCGACTTGGCCTCAGCATCACACCATTTAACTTTCTTTCATCGATCCGAGATCCAAAACTCTGTTTGACACCAAAACGGTGGGACGGTATTCCCATTGACGGCTCCGGCGCACTGCGACTGCGCCGGCAGCCCGTCACGCGAGTCTTTCTTAGGGATGGCAGTCCCTCATGTCCCCGGAGCACCGTCATCCCGTGAACAGCGGGTGAGTCGATCCGTTGCCAGGCAGCTCCGATGCCGGTGCCCTTCGCCGCATCCTCGGCGCGCTCGTCATCGCTCCTCGTGATGGCGTGCACTGCGGAGAGCGGGGATCCCCCGACGGAGCCGACGACACGGCGCCGCCGGGCGGCGTGGGCATCCCGGCCGATCTGCTCGAGCCCTTTCGTCGGTGGATCTTGGATGGGGCGCCGATCCCCACCCGTTCCAGTCAGCGTGATTCACGGTCGTGGCATGACTTATCGAAGGAGATCTTTGTATGGCTGAGAGAAAGGGACCCCTGGCGCGTGATCTGCTCGGCTGGGTGCTCGACCGCCGACAGATCCTCATCAAGCTCGGGGCGTTCGCCATCACCGCGCCCGCGCTCACGTCCTGCGGAGAGGACGACGGGACCGACGCTCCGGGCTCCAGCAGCACCGGCAGCGCCGGAGGTACCGGAGGCGGCGGTGGAGGCACGGGCACGGCGACCAGCAGCAGCAGCTCAGGCATCGCCAGCACGAGCAGCACCGGCTCGGGCACCGGCGGGGCCGGCGAGGGCGGCGCCGGTGTGGGCGGCGCGTGGGGCGACGACTCGCTGAACCTCGATCCTTCGATCTTCGAGGATGCCGTCAGGTGCGCCTTGACGACCACGGACATCGAGGGGCCGTTCTTCATCGACGACAGCGAGATCCCGAACGACATCAGCCTGTTCCGCAGCGATCTCCGGGACGGTCATCCCGGCTGCGAGTTCCAGTTCTATTTCCGCCTGCTCGACGCCCAGAACAACTGCGAGCCCATCCCCGACGCCGAGATCTACATCTGGCACTGCGATGCGGACGGCTACTACAGCGGCTTCGACGGCCAGGACCCCTCCACGCCGTACAGCGGCCCGGGCGAGCGCACGGTCGAGAACGACGAGCGTTTCTGCCGCGGCGTCCAGCTCACCGACCGCAACGGGATCGCCGGCTTCAGGACGATCTGGCCGGGATGGTACGCGGGGCGCCCCGTCCACGTTCACCTGGTCGCACGCATCAACGGGGCCACGACCCGGCTGATCACCACGCAGTTCTACTTCGAGGCCGATTTCAGCAGGCAGATCTACGAGAACGAGCCGGCGTACAAGGCCCGCTCCACGAACATCCCGGCGTCGAGCCTCAACCCCCCGGGGTTCGGCAACCCTGCGATGCCCACGATGTCGTACACACCCGGGCTCGTCATCGGCAAGCTCAACGTCATCGTCAACGGCTGAGCGCGCCGGCGCGAGACATCCTGGAAATACGGGTCGCGCCGCCCGGTCACGATCGCGCCGGCGCGGGGCGCCGCGACGGCGCGCAGGGGCGGACAACCTCCCGCCCGGAGGCCAGACTGCGGTAGGGAGGTCCCATGAGCGACGCGGATCGGCTGGATCCCGAGAGCATGGCGCGCGCGTTCCGCGAGGCGCGGCGCCGCGGGATGGATGTGGAGCCTGCGGTCCTGTTCCACGACCTCGGGCGCATGCGGGCGCGCATCGGGCGGATCGGCGCGGCGTTCCCGCCGGGCGCCCTCCACGCGGTCGCGATCAAGGCGAACCCCCTCGTGGAGGTCCTCCGCGCGGCGGTCGACTGCGGCGCGGGGCTCGAGGCCGCCTCGCTCGAGGAGGTGAAGCTCGCGGCGGCCGCCGGCTGCCCCCCCGGCCGCATCGTCTACGACTCCCCCGCGAAGACGCGCGACGACATCGCGGAGGCTCTCCGACTGGGCGTGCGGATCAACGCCGACAACCTCGATGAGCTCGAGCGCATCGACGCGCTCGTCCGGCACGGGGAGGCGGGCGACCGCATCGGGCTGCGGATCAACCCGCAGGTCGGGGCGTCCAGCATCGCCCTCACCAGCGTCGCGGATCGGCGCTCCAAGTTCGGGGTCCCGCTCGAGCAGGCCGACGCCGTGCGCGCCGCCTTCGCGCGGTACCGGTGGCTCACCGGCCTGCACGTGCACGTCGGCTCGCAGGGGTGCGCGCGCTCGCAGCTCGTCGACGGGATCCGCCGCGTCGAGGCGCTGCGCCAGGAGATCCGCCGCGCGCTCGGGCCGGGCGCCGCCCGCACCATGGATATCGGCGGCGGGCTGCCGGTCGCCTACCGGAGCACCGACCGGCCGCCGCTGCTCGAGGACCACGCGGCCGCGCTGCGCCTGGAGGTGCCGACGCTCTTCGAGGAGGGGACCACGCTGATCACCGAGTTCGGGCGCTGGGTCCAGGCGGGCTGCGGCTTCGCCGTCTCGCGCGTGGAGTACGTGAAGGAGGACCCGGCGGGGCGCACCGCGATCCTGCACCTCGGGGCCGACTTCCTGCTGCGACGCGCCTACCACCCGGCCGACTGGCACCACGATTTCGTGGCGCTCGACGCGGACGCCGCCCTCAAGGAGGGGCCGCTCTCGCCATGCACCCTCGGCGGCCCGCTGTGCTTCGGCGGCGACGTGCTGGCCCGCGACCTGCCGTTCCCGGCGCTGTCGCCCGGGGATCTCGTGCTCGTCCGCGACACGGGGGCTTACACGCTGAGCATGTGGTCCCGCCACTGCAGCCGCGGCATCCCCGCGGTGCTCGGCGTCGACGGCGGCGAGCTCCGCGTCCTGCGCGAGCGCGAGCGACCCGAGGACGTGGTGGCGTTCTGGAGCCGCGGCCGCGGCCAGCCATGAGGCCGCCGCGGGGCGTTCACGTGGCTGTTTCGCCGCGGGCCCAGCATGTGAGAGCGTGGATTGGCGAGCGCTTCGACGTGGAGGAGCAGGGATGAGGAGGACTGGAGCTTCCGGGGTCGTGGGGCGGTGCGCACGGGCGTGGCGGGTGACGCTGGTCGGCGCCGCGCTGTTCGTGCCGCCGATCGCCAGCGCGGGCTGCGGCGACGACGCGCCGAGCCCCGTCGAGGGGACCGGCGGCGCCACCGGCACCGCCTCGAGTGGCACCGGCGGCGCCACCGGCACGGGCGGCCAGGGCGGCGACGGCGGCTCGGGCGCCACCGGCACGGGCGGCCAGGGCGGCGGTGGCGGCTCGGGCGCCGCCGGCACGGGCGGCCAGGGCGGCGGTGGCGGCTCGGGCGGCGGCGGCAGCGACACCGTGAGCGTGCAGATCCTCGCCTTCAACGACTTCCACGGCAACCTGGAGCCCCCGGCGGGCAGCAGCGGCAGGATCACGCTGCCCGACACGACGCAGGTGAACGCGGGCGGCGTCGCCTACTTCGCGTCGCGCGTCGCCGCGCTCCGCGCCACGAACCCGAACACCGTGGTGGTCTCGGCCGGAGACCTCATCGGCGCGAGCCCGCTCGTGTCGGCGCTCTTCCACGACGAGCCGACGATCGAGGCCATGAACCTCCTCGGCCTCGACATCAACGGCGTCGGTAACCACGAGTTCGACAAGGGCACCGCGGAGCTCCTCCGCATGCAGTACGGCGGGTGCAGCCCGGTCGACGGCTGCGCGGACGGCACCTTCTTCGCGGGCGCGAGCTTCCAGTTCCTCGCCGCCAACGTCGTCGTGGACACGACGACCGGCAGGACGCTCTTCCCCCGCTACGACGTCCGCGAGTTCGACGGCGTGAAGATCGCCTTCATCGGCATGACGCTCGAGGACACGCCGTCGATCGTGACGCCCATCGGCGTCGCGGGGCTCTCGTTCATGGACGAGGTCGACACGGTGAACGCCATCGTCCCGGAGCTCCAGGCGCAGGGTATCGAGGCCATCGTGGTGGTGCTCCACGAGGGAGGGCTCCCCACCGGCCATCTCAACGAGTGCCCGGGCCTCTCTGGCCCCCTCGTCGACATCGCCACGAACATGGACCCCGCCGTGGACGTCATCGTCAGCGGGCACACGCACCAGGCGTACAACTGCATCCTCGGCGACAAGGTCGTGACGAGCGCGGCGTCGTTCGGCCGGCTGGTCACCGACATCGATCTGGAGATCAGCCGGACCACGGGCGAGGTGACGGCGAAGACGGCGAACAACGTCATCGTGGCGCGCGAGGACGTCCACGCGGGGGTGGACGCCCTGGTGACGCGCTACAGGGACCTCGCGGCGCCGCTGGCCAACGTGCAGATCGGCACGATCACCGCGACGCTCGATCGCGCGGTCCCGCCCACGGGCTCCGGGCTGCACACGCTGGGCGCGGTCATCGCCGACAGCCAGCTCGCCGCCACGCGCGACGCGCGCACCGGCGGGGCCGAGATCGCCTTCATGAACCCGGGCGGCGTCCGCGCCGACCTCGCCTACGCGGCGTCGCCGACGGAGCTCATGGACGGGGTGGTGACGTTCGGCGAGGCGTTCACGGTGCAGCCGTTCGGCAACAGCCTTGTCGTGATGACCCTGACGGGCGCGCAGATCGATACGCTGCTGGAGCAGCAGTTCCGGGTCGACGCGATGGGAACGCCGCGGAGCCTGATCCTGCAGGTCTCGGACGGCTTCACCTACACCTACAGCCAGAGCGCGCCCGTCGACGCGAAGGTCGACATCGCCTCGATCCGGATCAACGGCGTCCCGATCGAGCCGGCGCGCACGTACCGGGTGACGGTGAACAGCTTCCTGGCGTCGGGCGGCGACGGCTTCACCGTGCTCAACGAGGGCACCGACCGCCTCGGCGGCGCCCTGGATCTCGACGCCCTGCGGGACTACTTCGCGGTGAACTCGCCCGTCTCGCCGCCCCCGCTCGACCGGATCACGATCGTGCCCTGAGCGGGGCTCGGTTGCTCCGGGGAAGAAGAGAGATTTGAACCACAGAGGCACAGAGGGCACAGAGGAATAGAAAGAGAGATTTAGAGAGAGAACAGCTCGTCCTCATCTCTCTTCTCTTTCTCTCTCCCTCTGTGCCCTCTGTGCCCTCTGTGGTTAATTTCTTCTCTTTCTAATCGCTCACCGCGTCACCACGCTACGGCCGCGGCGGCCACGTCATCCGCTGCTCCGCCGCGACCGCGGGCGAGCGGTGGATGACAGGGGACGACGCGAAGGACGCAGCCGCAGGGCCGCCGCCGGCGGAGGCGCGCTTCGGCCACCAGTCCATGCTGAGGTGGATGTGGTGATGGTGATACGGCCACCCCGAGCCGTAGGCCATCCGGTCCGAGAAGCTCGCGAGCTCGGCGTCGGTGATCTTCCGCGGATCGCGCGCCGGAAGGGCGTTCAGCCTGGCCGCCGTCTTCGAGAGGAACGGCGCGATGATCTTGTCCACGCCGATGACGCGCGTGCGGGGCGAGCGGAACAGCCTGGCCATGAAGAACGCCTGGCGCTCGAGATCGACGATGTGATTTCGCTTCGCCGCCGAGGAGCAGTACCCGTCCTCGTGCTTCGACCCGTCTCCGCAGATGATCTCTCCGTCGTTCGAGCCGTCCGTCTGGAAATATGCGATGTCGATGTTCCCGCCCTGATCGTGCGTCGACTGGGGGTGGCGCGGATCGCCGATGTCGTACCCGGGCGTGACGCCGTCGATCTGGCAGACGTCGATCAGCGAGAGCGGCGTCGTGCCGGGGAAGGCGCCCAGCGTCTCCGACAGCGCGTCGCGGACGAGCATGATGAGCTCGCGCCGAGCAAAGCGGTAGTTGCTGAAGGTCTCCCAGACATAACCGCCGCCGACGACCGAATCGTCAGGGTCGGGGAACGGGAACGGCAAGAGCCCGCTGCCGCCGTCGCCGAAGCCGGCGCAGTCGTCGAACGAGAAGCCGGCGCTCACGCAGCTCGGGCCGTCGACGTAAGGATACGAGGTCACGTCGAGCTGATAGGTGTTCTGCGCGCCCTCGTGGCCGACGACCCGGAGGAGGTACTCGGCGCCGCCTCGCTCGGAGTAGAACCCGTACACCTCCGTGTCCGTCTCCTGATCGCGGTACGAGTACGGGTACTGCTCGCCGTAGCGCGACCCGAGCAGCCGGCCCTCGCCGTCGTAGGCCACCAGATCGAGGTCCCCGGCGGCGTGGCGGAGCCGGATGCCCACGCGGACGATCGTCCCCTCCGGCACCACGATCCTGAACCAGTCCTCGTCCCCCTCGCACACGGTGAGCCCCTCCGTGACGCCCGCGGGCGCGCTCACCGCGGCCCCCGGAGCATCGTTGGGCTCGAGCACGTCACCCCCGGATTCGCAGGCAGCCCCGTCCTTGCGGCACGCGCCGTCGTCGCACCGCTCGCCCTCCGGACACCACCCGGAGGGGACGTCCGGTGAGCACGCGACGTCGTCGGACACGCACAGCTCCCCGAGGCAGGTCGTGCCCACCGGGCAGGTCGCGGCGGCGTCGCAGCCCGCGAAGCAGGCAGGGCGGCTCGCGCCGTCGACGACGTGGCAGACGTAGCCAGGCCGGCAGTCGAGGTCGCTGCCGCAGGTGTTCATGCACACGGGCGCGCCGCCCTCCGCCGCGGGGAAGCAGCCCGCGTCCGGGCCGCACTCGGCGTCGCGCGCGCAGTCGAACGCGAGGCAATAGCCCTCGACCCAGCCGTTCGGCTCCGCCGTGCTCGCGTCGCTGTAGCAGGTCGCGCCGCGCAGCGAGCACTCGGCCGCCGTCTCGCAGGCCGAGCCCACGTCCCCGGCCCCCACCGTGTCCTCCGCGCACGCCGCGCCGCAGGCGGGGTTGCACCCCTCGCCGCGCCGCGGAGAGCACAGGCCATGACGGTTCTCCACGCCCTCGCAGGTCGCGGGATCGTAGACGGGATAACACACCCCCGTGTCCGTCAGGATATCCGTGTTGAAGCAGCGAGATCCGGGCGCGCACCCCTCTTCGCTGTTCGGCGCCGCACAAGGCCCCTCCGCGCGCTGCATGCAGATGCCGAGCATGCAGAGGGCCCCCGCGCCGTCGCAGTCCGCGTCACAGCTGCAGCTCGCCCCGTTCGGCTTGACCTTCGGGCCCGCCGCTTCGCCGCGCAGGTCGCTGTCGACCGGTAACGCCGAGAGCCATGGGCCGTGATCACACCCTTCCAGAGAGCCCATGAGCGCCGGCACAACCACGAAGAGCCATCGCCATCGTCGTTCCATGTCACCTTGCCTGTCGAGGGGTGCGAGACCGCACGCGGCGAGCGTTCTAGTCCCAGGCGAGGCGGTGTTGGCGATCGAAAAAGAGCAGAGGGTCACGCAGGATACCCTGCGCAATCATATTTCCACCTTCTCAGCGGCGTTGTTTCGTCCGCCGGTGGGGGTGCCTACTCGACGAGAGACCGGCTCACGTCCGCCACGATGAACTCATTAGGATCATCATCGGGCAGCTTCGTCCCGAGGTGACGCCCCGGGCCGAGCAGGGCGCCTACTCGTACTTCTGGCTGACGCGGAACGAGCCGAGCGAGCGCACGCCGGTCGCGTGCTGCTGGAGGAGCGCGAGCGCGTCCTGGAAGGCTGGCTCCCTGGTGCTGCCCTCGCACTCGACGAGGAAGAGGTACTCCTCCGGGCTGTCCGGCAGCGCGCGCGAGACGATGCGCGTGAGGTTGATATGGTGTTTGCCGAGCGCGGACAGCGCCGAGACCAGGGCGCCGGGGCGGTGGTCCAGCCCGAACAGGAGCAGCGTCCGCCCGCCCGAGGGCGGCGGCTCCTCGGCCCGGCCGACGATGAAGAACCGCGTGATGTTCTCGCCCTTCACCCCGAGCTTCGGCACGAGGACCTCGAGCTTGTAGAGCGCCGCCGCGCCCCTGTTGCCGATCGCCCAGGCCTCGCCGTCCTGCGCCGCGCGCTCGACGGCCTCGGCGGTGCTCTCCGCCTCGAGGATCTGCGCGTCAGGGTAGTTCTGCCGGAGCCAGTCGCCGCAGTGCTTGAGCGGGACGAAGTGCGAATAGATGCGCTTCGGCGTCACGCCCCCCCTGCCGAGCAGCGACAGCGTGACGTGCAGCGAGAGCTCCTCGCACACGACCAGCGCCGCGCCGGTGCCCTCGCGGCGGATGAGCTGATCCACGGTGTCGTAGATCGGGCCGCCCACCGCGTTCTCGATCGGCACGACGCCGTAGGTCGCCGCGCCGGCGGCCACGGCGTCGAACACCTCCGAGATGGTGCGCCGGGGCGCGAGGTCCGCGCTCTGCCCGAACCGCCGGGAAGCGACCTCGTGGCTGAACGTCCCGGGCCGCCCGAAGTAGGCGACCAGCGGGCGCGGCGCCGCGGCCTCCCCCGCGCCGCCTGCCGCCGCGGCCGTCGCCTCGTCGCGGCGCGCCGCCCCCGGATCCCCGGCGTCAGTCGACATGGGCGGTGACCGCCTCACCAGGGCCCCTGCGGACCAGCGCGGCGCCGGTCCGACGGGAGGCCGGCATCCTTCGAGGGAGCGTGTGCATCGAGCGCGGCCTGTCTACCGGCGCGGTGCGGTGGCGTCCAGCGGGGAAAGCGGCCGCATCCGCGCGGGCGAGCCCCGCCCCGGCGCGCCGCGAACGGCCGTGCCCGAGGCGCCCGCGACCCGCACCGGGAGAGGAACGATCGTTACATCTTCAGCACGATCGTCGAACGGCGCATTCTCCCACGATTCAGCCTCCCTGCGCGCAACACGCGCCGTCGAGGCCACCGGCGGCACCAACCACCTTCACCTACATTATCTCACCCACAAAGCGGAATTCTGCCCGCAATCGCTTCGGCCACGTTTTGCAAGTTTCGTTTCTTGTGATAACGATCGTTACGCGATGCCGGGCACGGGGCATGGAGGCGACGGTGCACAGCCGCCGAACGACAGGGAAAAGGCTTTTTGGCGGATCTTCAACAAGAAAACGATCGTGCTCGTGCGGCGCTGGCTGCGCCTGCTGGGAGTGCCGCGCCGGGATCGCCGGGACGTCGCCCAGAACGTGATGCTCGCGGCGCACGAGAGCTTCGGGAACTACGATCCGGCGCGCGGGCCGCCTGACCGCTGGCTGAACAGGATCGCGGTCCACACCGCGTCCCACTACGCGGAGCGCGCGCGGCGCCGGGTGGAGGTGCCGCTGCCGGACGACTTCGAGGCGGAGCTCGAGGAGCCATCGGCAGAGGAGCAGATCATCTCGGAGTGCGATCGCCTGTTTGCGCTCTCGGTCCTCCGGGAGATCGACGGAGAGCTCGGCGCGGTCCTCATGGCGCACGACATCGAGGGCATCCCGATGGCCGACTTCGCGAGCCAGTCGGGAATCCCGCTCTCGACGGCCTACAAGCGGCGGACGCGGGCGCTCAGCGCCTTTCAGCTCCTCGCCGCGCAGCGGCTCGCGTCGATGGACGGGATCGAGGTCCGGAACGGCGCCCGTCCGGTGGTATCCAGCGTCCCGCCGCCGCTCGTCTTGCTGTCCGCGCTGTCGGCGCGCCCGTGAGCGCTCAGCGGATCATCGCCCGGGGCGCCGGCTCGACGACGAGGGCGCCCCGCTCCGCGACCCGTCCGGCCGCGGCCGGGAGCGCGGCCGGGCGCGCTCCGGATCGTCGTTGATGAGCGCGAGGATGGCCTGCTTCTTCGGCGAGTCGTCCGGCTCGATCAGGAGGAAGAGGAGCGCCTCCTGGAGCGCCTCGGGCGCGCGGTCGAAGCGATCGGCGACGACCGCGGAGACCGGGCTCCGCCCGTCGCCGGGAAGGAGGAGTCGAGCATCGCAGTTGAGCCCCTGTGCGATGAGCGCCAGCGCCCCGAGCCCGAGGTCGCGCTCGCCGCGCTCGACCTGCCGCAGGTATGTCGCAGAGAGGCGCGCCTTCTCGGCGAATTCGGCGTAGCTGAGCCCGTGCAGCAGCCGGAGCACGCGAATGGCCCGGCCGACCTCCCTGGGAAGCGTATCGCCCATGACCGGCGCAGCCTATCAACTCCCGCCGCGGCCAGAAAAGGACGATCGCACCTTTCTCTCGACGTCGCGCGGCGCCGCGCGGGCGCGCGCGCACGCCGGTGTGCGTTACTTACTATAACTGATTCAGCTCCTCCACGAGCGCCCGGGAGTGCGAGTTCTCGCGCTTCTGGAACACCATGTTGGTACGGGAGGACGCGCGGGGCGCGTCGCTTCTGCCCCGCGTCCGGTCTGGACCCTTGCAACCGCGCAACGCTTTTGTCATTGCTGGCGAGCCATGTACATCGACGTGCGCTGTCTCGATGGCGTGTCTCGGACCCTGGAGCCACGGCGAGGGCATCGATGATCCGTCTGGAGCTCTCGGGAGAGCACACCCGGCTGCACTCGACCCTGTGCAGCCAGTGCCCGCAAGGCCCGGCGGGCTGCTGCGTCAGCCCGCCAGAGCTCGACTGGACCGACATCGGTCGCATCGTCTCCCTCGGCGGTCGCGGCTGGCTGCTCGAGCAGATCGCCGCCGGCAACCTGCTGCCCGTGAGCCGCGGGCTCGAGCTCCGGCGCGTCCGGAAGCGGGAGGAGCGCACGGCCCCGCGGCGCGCGAAGTGCGTCTATCACGGCCCGCGCGGCTGCACCGTCCCCGCCGAGCGGCGGGCCGCGACGTGCAACTACTTCCTCTGCGAGGACGCCTTCGCCGAGCGCGTGGACGGCCGGGCAGACCCGGCCTCCGGCGCGAGCCGCCGGGCGCACGCCCTCCTCCGCGAGGTCTACGGCCGCTGGGACCGGGAGCTCGCCGAGGCGGTCGCCGGCCGGCCGGAAGGGCCGCCGTGGGACGCGGCGTTCCTCGACTGGCTGGGCGCGGAGTTCGAGCGGCTCTCGAGCGCGGGCGAGCTCGCGGCGCTCGCCGCGCCGGGCTAGCGCGCGCCGCGACGCCGGTCACAGCATCGCGACGGGATCCACGTCGATGATCACCCGCGCGTTCCGGTCGAGGCCGTCCCGCATGAGCCCGGCCAGCGCCGCGAGCGTCCCCCGGAGCGGGCCGCGCTCGCGCGCGCGGAGGAGCACCCGGAACCGGTACCTCCCCCGCAGGCGCGCGATCGGCGCCGCCGACGGCCCGAGCACCTCGACGCGCCGCGCGAGCCCCTCCGGGCAGGTGCGGGCGTGGGCCGCCAGCTTGGCCGCGGCGCCGCGGCCCACGCCCTCGTCGACCGCGTCGATCCGGAGCAGCGCCAGGCGCGTGGCCGGCGGATAACCCACCTCCTCGCGATCGCGGATCTCCCGATCGAGGAAGCCGGGCACGTTGTGCGCCGCGGCGAACGCGATCGCCGGGTGCTCGGGGTTGCGCGTCTGGATGAGCACCCGGCCCGGGCGATCGCGCCGGCCCGCGCGCCCCGCCACCTGCACGAGGAGCTGGAAGCCGCGCTCCGCCGCGCGGAAATCGGGCAGCCCCAGCGCGGCGTCGGCGTTCACCACGCCGACCAGCGTCACGTTGGGCAGGTCGTGGCCCTTGGTGACCATCTGCGTGCCGACCAGGATGTCGATCTTGCCCTCGCGCATGCGCGCGAGGATCGCCTGCGACCGGTCCTTGCCCGCGACGTCGCGGTCGAGGCGCGCCACGCGCGCCTCCGGGAACGACGCGGCGATCGTCGCCTCGAGCCGCTCGGTGCCGAGGCCCTCCAGCAAGAGGGTCCGCGAGCCGCACGCCGCGCAGCGCTCCGGCAGCGGCCCCGCGTAGTCGCAGTAATGGCAGCGCAGCCGCCCCCCCTGCGGCCGCTCCTCGAGCGAGCCCGCCCCGGGCGCGCCGGCCGGCGGAGGCGGCGCGGTCGCGCCGGCCGGCGGAGGCGCGCCCGCGCCCGCCGCGCTCACCCCCGCGGGCGCGTCGCGGCGCCGGCCGCGGTGGTACGTCAGCGCGACCGAGCAGGCGTCGCACGTCGTCAGCGTCCCGCACGAGCCGCAGACGACGCTCGGCGCGAAGCCGCGGCGGTTCAGGAACAGGATCGCCTGCTCCTTCGCCGCGAGCGTCTTCTCGAGCGCGCGGTGCAGCGGCAGGGAGATCAGCGGGTCGCCCGAGGGGCCGGCGCCGAAGCGGCGGAGATCGACGAGCGTGACCTCGGGGAGGCTGGCCTCGCGGTGCGCGCGGTCCGGCAGGCGCAGCTCGGTGAGCTTGCCGCGGCGCACCAGCGCGACCGACTCGATCGAGGGCGTGGCGGAGCCGAGGACGCACACGGCGCCGGCGCGGTGGGCGCGGAGCAGCGCCATGTCGCGCGCGTGGTAGCGCACGCCCTCCTCCTGCTTGAACGAGCCGTCGTGCTCCTCGTCGACGAGGATGAGGCCGAGGTCCGGCACCGGCGCGAACAGGGCGGAGCGCGCCCCGATGGCGACGCGCACCTTGCCGCCGTGCAGGCTCGACCACATCGCGTGGCGGTCGGCGTCGCTGAGGCCGCTGTGCAGCACGGCGAGCTCGTCGCCGAAGCGGGCGCGGAAGCGCGCGACGAGCTGCGGGGTGAGGGCGATCTCCGGCACCATCACGAGGGCGCCGCGGCCCCGCTCGAGGCAGCTCTTGATGGCGCGCAGGTACACCTCCGTCTTGCCGGAGCCGGTCACGCCGAAGAGGAGGAACGCGCTCGGCCCGGCGGGCCGCGGCTCGTGCGGGGCGCCCGCGCGCGGCTCCCCTTCCCCGGCGGCCGCCGCGAGCGCCGCGTCGATGCGCGCGGCGGCCTCGGCCTGCGCCGCGTTGAGCTCGGGGGGCACGTCGCGCGCCTCGGCGAGGCGGAAGAACGGGTCGCGCGGCGGCTCGCGCTCGTCGAGGGCGACGAGGCCCCGCTCGGCGAGCTTCTTGAGGGCGCTGCGCGCGTTGCCGAAGCGCTCCTCGAGCCGCGCGACCGGCTGCTCGCCGTTCGCCCGGAGCAGCGCGAGCAGGGCGGCGGCCTGCCCGCGGAGCGTGCCGGGCTCCTCGATCGCGTCCGTCGCCCGCGCGAAGGCGACCTTGCGGCCGCCCACCTGCTTGGCCCGGCCGAGGTCGAGGACGCCGTCGAGCTCCCCCTGGGCCTTGAGCGCCCGCACCTGCTCGCGCTCGATCGCCGGCAGCGCCAGGCGGAGCACCTCGCCGATCGGCGCGAAGTAGTAGGCGGCGAGCTCTTGCAGGAACGAGAGCAGCTCGGCCGGCAGCGCCGGGCGCGCGTCGACGAGCGCCGCGAGCGGCTTGATCCTGGACGGATCGATCGCCGTGCTGCGCTCGCTCACCGAGAGCACGACGCCGAGCAGCTTGCGCCGGTGGAACTCGCAGAGCACCCGCGCCCCGGGTCGCACCTCGGCGGCGAGCGCGGCGGGGACCTCGTAGGTGAAGGCCTGCGAGAGCGGGACGGGCACCGCGA
The DNA here is from genome assembly GCF_051474675.1 of Sorangium sp. So ce406. Taxonomy (NCBI): domain Bacteria; kingdom Pseudomonadati; phylum Myxococcota; order Polyangiales; family Polyangiaceae; genus Sorangium; species Sorangium sp. So ce406. The sequence continues at coordinate 9,764,823 of NZ_CP150340.1, forward strand.
CGTCGGCGAGGAGGGGCATCGCTCCGGGAGGGCCGCGCGCGGCGCGGCACGGGCGAGATACCAGAGAACGCCGCGCGGGACGAGGAACGCACGGCGCGCTCGCGCCGGCGCGCCCTGCAGCGCGGGACAGCGCGGCAAAAAAAAGCGCCGCCGGGGCCTCGGGGGGGGGAAGGCCGCGCCGGCAGCGCTGTCCGGACAGAGAGCACCGTCCATGCCATCCGTGATGGTCGCGATCGGAACGTATTTCGCTCCAGATACGGTGTTTCCCGTTTCGGATCTGAAATCTCGGCATCCCATCCTTGCAGAAGCGAAGTGCGCCGGCCTGGTCAGGGCGCGTCGCGCGGCGATGGGAACACCCGAGCCGCTCGCGCGGGGTCCGCTGATTGCTCGTGCGTCAGGTGAGGTTCACCGCTGGACGCCGGCGGCGCGGGCGCAAGGAGCTGTGAATGTGCGCGAGCGACGCGCGCATTCGAGGAGGGAACATGATCGGAACCGCAGTCTTGGGGGGCATCGAAGAGCAGGACTGGATCGACCGGATCGCGAACCCGCTGCAGCGCGGCATCCAGTCCGTCCTCGGGCGAGCGCCCGCGGTGGCCAAGGTGCTCCACGGCAAGTTCCTCGGGCACCCGCTGCACCCGGTGCTGGTGACCGTCCCCATCGGCGCCTGGTCGTGCGCGCTCGTGCTCGACTTCGCCGGCATCGGCCGGCGCAAGCTCCACCGGGGAGCGGACGCGACCGCGGCGATCGGCCTCGCCGGGGCGGTGGTGGCGGCGGTCGCCGGGCTCGCCGACTGGAGCACGACGCTCGGGCCGGCGAAGCGGATCGGCTTCGTCCACGGCGCCATGAACATGGCGATCGCCGGCCTGTACGGCGCCTCGCTGGCCTCGCGGGCGGCCGGGCTGCGGCCCCTCGGCATCGCGCTCTCGACCGCGGGGTTCGGCCTCGCGGGCGCCAGCGGCTGGCTCGGCGGCGAGCTCATCTATCGTTACGGCGTGGGCGTCAGCAACGACGCGTGCGAGCGGAGGCCGGAGACGCAGATCCCCGTGCCGGAGGCGCCGATCGCCGAGCCCTCGTGACGGGTCGCTAGCGCGCCGCGAAGTAGCAGCCGGCGATGCAGAGCGCGACGAGGGCGAACAGCAGCGCGCAGTGCAGGAGCAGCGGCGCGAGCGCGCGCTGCGGCGGGAGCGCGACCGGGCGCTGCGCCCTGGCCCACGGGGATGGCGGCGCTGCCGCGACCAGCGCGGCGGGCTTGGCGCGCGGCGCGCAGGCCGCCGGGGCCACCGGCGCGGCGGCCGCCGCCATCGCGCCCGGCGCGGCGGCCGCGGTCGCGACCGGCTCGAGCACCGCGGGCGGACCGAGCTCCAGCGCCCGCACCGCGCGCTCGCGCGCCCGGCGGGCGGCGACCATCTCCGCGCCGAAGTTGTCGCGCAGCCACGCGCCGAAGCGCAGCGGGCTCGCGGTCAGCTCGGCCGCGGCCGCGTACGCGGCGACGTCCCGCAGCATCGCCGCCGCGCTCGGGTAGCGGTCGTCGGGCGCCACCGCGAGCGCCCGCGCCACGATCGCGTGGAGCGCCGCCTCCTCCGGGAGCCCGCGCTCCACGAGCGGCGGGATCTCCGCGCGCCGGGCGAGCTCGAGCAGCTCGCCGCGCGCCTCCTCCTTCGAGAGCGACGCGCCGGGGCCCGGGCTGTACATCCGCCGGCCGGCGAGCAGCTCCCAGAGCAGGATGCCGGTCGCGAAGAGGTCGGACCGCGCGTCGAGCGGCTCGCCGCGGGCCTGCTCGGGGCTCATGTAGCCGGCCTTGCCCTGCAGCGCCTCGTCCAGCGTCCCCCCGCTGCGCTCGTGCGCGCGGGCGATGCCGAAGTCGCAGAGCTTGATCTCGCCCTCGAAGCTCAGCAGCACGTTCGACGGCGAGACGTCGCGGTGCACGACGCCCTTGCGGTGGGCGTAGGCGAGCGCCTGCAGCGCCTCGACGACGATCAGCAGCGAGAACGCGACCGGGAGCTTCACCTTCTGGCGCGCGCAGCGGCGGAGCAGCTCGCGCAGGTCGAAGCCCTCGACGTACTCCATGGCGATGAACAGCGCGCCGTCCTCGCGGCCGAGGTCCTCGACCTGCACGATGGACGCGTGCCGCAGCCCCGCGGCGAGCCGGGCCTCGCTCGCGAGCATCTCGACGAAGCGCGGGTCGTGCGCGAACCTCGGGGCGACCTCCTTGATGGCGACGAGGCGCGCGGCGCCGAGGTCGGTGCGCACCCGCGCCAGGTAGAGGTCGGCCATCCCTCCCTGGCCGATGTGGTCGAAGAGCGTGTAGCGGCCCAGTCGGCACGGCAGCAGCCGCCCGATCCCCCGCTCGCGCGCCGCCCGGCCCCCGCCGGACGGGGACGCGCTGCGGGCGGGCTCGTCGCGCCCGGGGCCGAGGGCGAGCGGCGGCAGGCCAGAAGGCGGGTACGGGAGCGTGCCTCCGCGACGCACATCGAGGCGATCGATCTGCACGCGCCCTCGTTCGCAGACTTCGCCCGGACGGGCCAACTAAGCAGCCGCCCGACCCCCGGCCCGGACGGCGCCCGGCCCGCGCGGCGCCGGCCCGCGCGGCGGCAGCCCTCACCGTGCCGCGCCGCGTGCAGCGCGCGCGGCGACGGGCTACATCCGGCGCATGACGTTCAGCGCAGGCTGGGGCCCGTCGTTCGCCGGGTCGTTCATCCGCATCGTCGACGACCGGGGGCGCAAGCACGAGTGGCGGACCCCGCCGCAGCGCATCGTCTCGCTCGTCCCGAGCGACACCTACTCGCTCCTCCGGCTCGGCGCGAAGGGCCGCCTCGTCGGCCGCACCCGCTACTGCGTCGCGCCCGCGGAGGGCGTCGAGAGCATCGAGCCCGTCGGCGGCACCAAGGACGCCGACGTCGACCGGATCGTCGCGCTCGACCCCGAGGTCGTCGTCGCGAACCAGGAGGAGAACAGCAAGCGCGACATCGAGCGCCTCGACGCGGCGGGCCTCCGGGTGCTCGTCTCGTTCCCGCGGCGCGTCGCCGACGGGGTCGCGCACCTCGCCCGGCTGGCGCGCCTGCTCGGCCACTCCGCGGCGCCCGCGCGCCCCGCGGCGGCGGCGCCGGAGGACGGCGCCCCGGCCGCGCCGCCGCCGTCGGCCGCCGCGCGCGAGCTGGTCGCGACCGCGTACCGCGCCCACGCCGCGGCCGAGGCGCGGCGCCGCGAGCGCCCGCCGGTCCGCGCCTTCATCCCGATCTGGATGGACCCGCTGATGACGGTGCACGGCGACACGTTCATCTCCGACATGCTCGACCTCGCCGGCGCGCAGAACGTCTTCGCGGACCGGCCGCGGCGCTACCCGCTCGCCGCCGACCTCGGCAAGGCGCCGGCGCTCCCGCCCGAGCGCGTCGAGGGCCGCGACCTCCGCTACCCCCGCGTGACCCTCGAGGAGGTGATCGCCCGCGCCCCGGACATCGTGCTGCTGCCCGACGAGCCGCACGCGTTCACCGACGCCGACGCGGCAATATTTCGCTCCCTCGATATCCCCGCCGCCCGCCGCGGCCACGTGATCCGGTGCGATGGCAAGGACCTCATGTGGTATGGGGCGAGGGCGCTCGAGGGGCTCAGTCGGCTCCGCGAGATCATCGATGCCGCCCGTCCCTGATGCAGCGCCATCGTCTGTTCAGGGGGTACGCGGCCGCATTCGAGCGCCGCGCCGCCGCCGCAAGCCCCTCCTCGCCACGCCGCAGTTGGGGTAGGACCGTACGATGACGTGGACACGGGAGACATTGCGGGCAGAGATCATCCAGCTCCTGGAAGGACACACGGCCGGCGAGGTGAAGATCGAGGAGTCGAGCCATCTGGTCGCCGACCTCAGCCTCGACTCGCTGGGGGTGATGGAGATCGTCGCGGACATGGAGGATAAGTTTGACCTCTCCATCCCCGACGACATGTTGCGCGAGGTCGACACGGTCGCCGACGTCGTCAAGGCCATCGAGCTCAGGCTCAAGAACGAAGGAAGGCTCTCGGGATGACGGCTGTTTGGAAAGCGCGGACGGTCGCTCAGGCGATCGAGGACGCAGCGGCGAGCACGAAGACGGGCTATCGCTTCATCGAGGAGTCGAGCGAAAACGAGCCGTTCTTCACGCATGGCGGCATCGAGCGGGCGAGCGCGCGCCTCGGCGGCGCGCTCCAGGCGCTCGGGCTCCAGAAGGGCGATCGCGTCGCGTTGATCCTGCCGGACAACGCCGACTTCATCTTCTCCTTCCTGGGCGCGATCCGCGCCGGCGTCGTCCCGGTGCCCATCTACCCGCCGACCGGCCTCGGCAAGCTGACGGGCTACCTCGAGAACACCCTGCACATCGTCGCGAAGAGCGGCGCCAAGGTCCTGCTCACGAGCGCCGAGATCAAGCGCATGCTCGGCACGATCCAGGCGCAGGCGCCGGAGCTCCAGCAGGTCGTGGCGGTCGAGGGCATCCGCGGCTCCCGCGAGGAGCTCAGGCCCGTGAAGGTCGAGCTCGACGACGTGTGTTTCCTCCAGTTCACGAGCGGCTCGACGTCGCGCCCGAAGGGCGTGGTGCTCACGCACGCGAACCTGGCGGCGAACGTGCGGGCGATCGTGGAGCTCGGCCTCGGGGTGCGCGGGTCGGTGGACACCGGCGTGTCGTGGCTGCCGCTCTACCACGACATGGGGCTCATCGGCTTCGTGATCGCGCCGCTCTACTACGTCAACACGGTGTCGTTCCTGCCTCCGCTCCTGTTCCTGAAGCGGCCGGTGCGCTGGCTGGAGACGATCACGCGCCACCGGGGCAACGTGTCGTTCGGCCCGAACTTCGCCTATGCGCTCTGCGTGAAGCGGATCCGGGAGCAGGACATGGCCGGGCTGGATCTGTCGACATGGCGGGTGGCCGGCTGCGGCGCCGAGCCGATCCGGGCGGACAACCTGCGCGCGTTCGCGGAGAAGTTCGCGTCGGTCGGGTTCGACGAGAAGGCGTTCGTCTGCTCGTACGGGATGGCCGAGAGCACGCTGGCGGTGTCGTTCAGCGCGCTCGGGACGGGGCTGCAGACCGACTCGGTCGACGGCGAGACGCTCTGGAAGGAGGGCAAGGCGGTGCCCGTCCCGGCCGACAGCGACGGCGCGTCGGCGCTCGTGCAGTGCGGGTCGGCGTTCGAGGGGCACGAGATCGCGGTGTTCGCGTCGGACGACGCGGAGAGCGCGCGGCCGCTCGGCGACCGCGAGGTCGGTGAGCTCAGGCTGCGGGGCCCGAGCGTGATGCCCGGCTACTTCAATGATCCGGACATGACGAAGGAGGCGTTCGCGGGCGGGTGGCTGCGGACGGGGGACCTCGGGTATCTCGCGGAGGGCAAGGTCTATATCTGCGGGCGCTCGAAGGAGGTCATCATCGTCAACGGGCGCAACTACTACCCGCAGGACCTCGAGTGGGAGGCGAGCCGCGTCGCCGGGGTGCGGAAGGGCAACGTCATCGCGTTCGGGACGATGAAGCCGCACAACGACCGCGAGCGGGTGGTGATCGCCTTCGAGACGGGGGCGTCGGACGAGCAGGAGAAGCAGGCGCTGAAGGGCGAGGTGCGCCGCGTGGTGCAGCAGGCCATGGGGCTCACGGTCGACGACGTGGTGGCCGTCGGCATGGGCGTGCTGCCGAAGACGTCGAGCGGGAAGCTCCAGCGGAGCAAGACGCGGGAGCTCTACGAGAACGGGGAGCTCCTGATCCGCAGCTCGTCGCGCGACGGGGACCGGCTGGACGCGGCGAAGGAGTTCGCCAAGAGCCAGATCAACTACTTCCGCCACGCGATCTTCCGCGGGCGCGGAGGGTGATCCGGACCCGGGGGGGGCCGGGTGGCGGGGGCCCGCCGAGGTAGCGAGCGGGCGAGGCTGGATTCTCGCGAAGGCGTAGCCGCTGGTGCGGAGGGCCGTTATCGTCGGCGGCCGGAGGGCGATCCATGCCTGCGTGGCTCAATCAGCTTCTGCCGATCCTTCTGCTGCTCGCGGCCATCGCGGTCGTCATGCGGCGGCTGCCGAAGATCGACCTCGGACACTCGGCGGAGTTCCGGCGGAGGCGGTTCTTCAACTGGTTTCCGCTCGGGCTCACCTACGCCTTCCTCTACATGGGGCGGTACAACTTCTCCGCCAACGCGTCGGCGCTCGACGCGATGCACCTCGTCAGCAAGCAGGAGTTCGGGAACATCGACGGCTGGGGCTCGGCCGTCTACGGGATCGCCTTCCTGCTGAACGGGCCGCTCACCGACCGGTGGGGCGGGCGCGTCACCATCCTCCTCGCCGCGGGCGGGTCGGCGCTCATGAACGCGCTCATGGGCACGGCGGTCCGCTTCGCCCAGGAGGGCCAGCTCGGACACGACGCGGCCATCACCGCGATGACGGCGCTGTTCGCGGGCAACATGTACTTCCAGAGCTTCGGCGCCGTATCCATCGTCAAGGTGAACGCGCCGTGGTTCCACGTCCGCGAGCGCGGGATGCTCGGCGGCGTCTTCGGTATCCTGATCTCGCTGGGGCTCTACTTCGCGTACGACTGGAGCCGGTTCATCGCGAAGGTCCTGCCGATGCCGTGGGTCTTCCACGTCCCCGCCCTGCTGCTGCTCGGGTTCGCGGCGCTCGACTTCTCCCTCATCCGCGACACGCCAGGCCACGCCGGATTCAAGGACTTCGACACGGCCGACGCCTCGTCGGGCGACACCGGCGAGCAGCTCGGCCCCGTCGAGGTCGCGAGGCGCATGTTCTCGCAAAAGGTCATCTGGATCATCGTCGCCATCGAGTTCTGCAGCGGCTTCCTCCGCAACGCGGTGATGAAGTGGTACCTCATCTTCGCGGACAAGACGGGGCTCAAGGGGTTCGTGTCGACGCACTGGGGCGTGCTCCTCTGCATCGCCGGCATCCTCGGCGGCGTCTTCGCCGGCTTCATCTCCGATCACGTGTTCGAGTCGCGCCGCGGACCGGTGGCCTCGGTGCTGTACGGGGGCCTCGTGCTCGGCGCGGTGATCGTCCTCTTCACGCTGAGCCTCCCCATCGCGGGGTGGACCGTCGTGTTCATGTCCCTCTGCGTGATCGGCGTCCACGGCATGCTCTCCGGGACCGCGAGCATGGATTTCGGCGGAAAGAAGAACGCCGGCGTCGCGACCGGCATCATCGACGGATTCGTCTACCTGGGCACGGCAGCGCAGTCGTTCCTCTACGCGAGCATCCTGCCCTCGGGCGACGCGGCGAAGGACCCGGGAAACTGGATGCCATGGCCCATCGCCATGCTCCCCGTCGCCCTCATCGGCTTCGCGCTGGCGACCCGCGTCTGGAACGCGAGGCCGCAGCGGCACGCAGCGGCGCACTGACGCGCAGCGCAGCAGGCCAGGGCCACACGTTCACGAGGAGAGCGCCCGGCCGAGTCGCGTCGCCCGACGACCAGCCCGCGGGGGCCCCTGAGCCGCGCCGTCGCCCCCGCGAGAGGCAAATTGGCGTGAAGGACCGCTGCCCCTGGAGGCATCAATCGGTCGAAGGGCTCATTCCGGACAGCAGGTGCAAATTGCTCGTGGGGCTCAACGGACGGCCAGCTCGCTCCCCCGAAGATGGGACCATCCCCCACCTGTTCGAGGATCTCGTGCTCCCTCCGGACATCTCTGCCCCGTCCGGCCCAGGGCACCGGGGCCCCCGCAACGTGCTGCTCACCGGGGCGACCGGCTTCATCGGCGCCCATCTCCTGCACGATCTGCTGGGGCTCCGCGACGTGCGCGTGCTCTGCCTCGTCCGCAGCGCCAGCGCGCCGGAGGCCATGAGCCGGGTGCAGGCCAACCTGAGGCACCACGGGCTGTGGGACGAGTCCTTCGTCCCCCGGATTGTCCCGGTGGTGGGCGACCTGAGCCAGCCGGGGCTCGGCCTCTCGCCGGAGGTGCTCGACGGGCTGGCGCAGACGCTGGACACCCTCGTGCACAGCGGCGCGCTGGTGAACCCGCTGAACGACTACGAGGCCCATCGCGCCGCCAACGTGGGAGGCACCGTCGAGCTCCTCCGGCTCGCCGGCATCGGGCGGCCCAAGACCGTTCATCACCTCTCGACGCTCGGCGTCTTTCCCGAGTCCGCCCGCGCGCGCGCCGCGGGCAAGATCCCCGAGGACGCAGAGCTGTCCGAGGCGTCGCTCCCGACCGACGGTTACAGCCAGTCCAGGTGGGTGGCCGAGAGGCTCCTTTCTCAGGGCCGCAGTCGAGGCATCCCCGTCACCGTCTACCGGCTCGGCGAGGTCATGCCGCACTCGAGCAAGGGCACCCCGAACCCGCGGGGGCTCGCCGACGTGCTGCTGCAGGCCTGCCTCCGGCTGGGCCTGTCCTTCGAGAGCTCCATCCGGCTCGACTATACGCCGGTGGACCACGTGAGCCGTTTCGTCGTCGAGGTGCTGCGCAGCAACGACGCGCGAGGCGGCTGCTTCCACGTGCTCCAGCCGGAGAGCGTCTCCTTCAACGACATCCTGGCGACCTTCGCGCGGCGCGGGTTCGGCCTGCGCAACGTGCTCTATGCCGAGTTCTGGCAGGCCCTGACGGAGAGGGTCGCGCATTATCCGACGGAGAAGGGCCTGGCGAGCCTGGCGGCGCTCTTGCCCGCGCCGCTCGGCGCGGGGGACGGGCGCGCCGGGGAGGCGCTCGCGGCGCTGTTCACGGACGCGACGCGCCACTACGCCCTGGAGAGGACCACGCAGGCGCTGAACGACCTGGGCCTCCGCTGGCCGCCGGTCGACGCGGGCGTCCTCGGGGCGCGCGCGGAGCACCACCTCGCGGCGCTGCGCCGAGGGCTCGCTGGACAACCCGCCCGCCGCGCGGCGAGGCGCGCGAGGGGCGCTGCCGCGAGGTAGGCGCGTCGCGTCCAGGCGCCCGAGAGCCCCTGGAGCCTCCGGTCCACGACACCCCGGCTCGACGCGATCGAGCTCGCCAAGGCGCTCCCGTGCAAGTGGCGGGCGGGTCTGCCGCTACAGGATGATCGGCTCGCAGTTCGTGTATTTGAGCGTCGAGATCATGAAGCTCGATCCGCCGCTGCGGCGCTCCGCGAAGAAGATGTCGAGCGGGTAGTCCTTGCCGACCTCGAGGCCGAGCTCGTCGGCCATCGCGTCGAGATTGAGGGTGTCGAACATCTGGCCGTGGACCCCGCCCAGATCCATCACGAGCTGGTTGTTGATGAAGACCCAGATGTCGTCATCGCCACCGAAGGTGAAGTCGTCCCCGCCCCTGTACCGGAAGCTCATGTGGAGCTCGAACGTGAAGCCGTAGTTGTGGTCCCTGCCCTGGTTCCCCCAGCCTTCGCCGTCGGCGGGGAAGAACGCCCTGCTGGTGAAGAGACGAAACACGTCATCGCTCACGTTGAGCGGGACGGTGAACTGGTTCGAGCGGTTGACCCCCGGGACGTCCCGGAACCATTGATCGAAGTACTCGGGCCCCTCCGTGAACTCCGTCGGGCCCTCGTGGGCGTACACCGGCTTCTGGTCAGGGCCGAGCTCCGCCTCGACGATGCCCGTCAAGCCCGCGCCCTCGAAGCGCTCGAAGTCCGGGTGCCCGCCGGGTGTGCCGTACGCCTTGAAGTCGCGCACCACCCCTGCGAGCCGCGGCTCGCAGCCGGCTTGCCCGCCGCTCGAGGAGGACGCGTCCTGGGTCGATCCGCCGGCCGGCGGGAGGTCGCCGCCCAGGCCGGTCCCGGAGGAGCCGCCGCCCGTCCCGGCGGCGTCGCTCGTCCTGCCGATGAACTCGGGCATCGCGGTACACCCGGCGAGCGCGAGCGCCGAGAGGAGGACGGCCAGCGCTGTCGGAGAGCCCTGGAGAAAGGATGCCGTCTGCGGGGCCATGTTCATCGAGATCGCCTCCTGCTCGGTGGATGCGCCATGCCCGCTCTTCCTTTGCTCGATCGTCGACGGCCGCACTGGCGCTATATAGCAGATCGGGTCGACTCGCGCCCGCGCGCCGACTCGGGAGCCAGGAGGATGTCAGTCCGTGAGCACCGCATCCAGGGCGCCGCCGGGCGCAGAGGTCCTGTTCAACAGCGGTGTGTTCCTGCAAGGTCGTCACGAGATCCAGGCGCTGGATTCAGACGAGGTCGTCACCACCTGTCCTCGACCGCCTCCACCCTCACCTCGCACGCCTCATCGCCCCGGAGCGGCGACTTCGTCTCTTGCACCCGGAACCGCGTCCCCAGCTTGAACAGCGCGCCGTACGTCTCCGCGTCGATGGGCCGCTCCGTCTCGAAATCCACGCGGTGCAGGAGCTGCATGATCGCGAGCGCCGTCCCCTGTTGAAACAGGAGCCGCCCCCGCGCCGTGGGGCCGTGCTTCATCGCGTAATACGCGCTCTCGTGCGTCATCGGCGCGCGCAGCACCAGCACCCGGCCCGGCTGGAACTCCGGCGCAGAGAGCGCCCCCCAGCCGAGCGCGCGGGCCAGCCCGAGGAGCTGCTCCAGGCGCTCGTGCTGGTCCCGGCCCACCGGGCCGCACGCCGCCTCGAACGACGCGGACGCGAGCATCCCCCCGAGCAGGTGGAACGCGCCCGTCTGCGCCGCCTCCCGCACGAGCGCCTCGAACACCGGGACCAGCTCCGGAGACCGCCGCTCGATGAGGTGCACCGTGTCGAACGTCTTCTGATGCACGTACCCCACCGGCAAGAGCGCCAGGTTCACGCCGTACGCGGAGATGAGGCCGCGCTCGTCCGCCCGGAGCGCCCCGAGCTCCTCGAGCATCGCGATCCCCGTGCGCCGCGCCCGCGCGGCGGCGCCGCCCTCGAACGCCCAGCTCACCCGCGCCGACTCGACCACCTTGCGCGTCAGCGCCTCGCCGAAGCGCGGCCGCTCCGACCGCCGCGTGAGCAGGAACGTGCAGACCGCGTCGCCCCGCGCGACGCACGTCACCTCGTCCGCGTCGAGCCGCCCCCAGTCGGACGGGAACGCGAGGCTCGCCGCCGCCGCGCAGTAGCCGGACGCGAACGCGTCCATGACCATCCGGTTCTGGATCCGACCGCCGTACTTCGCGAGGAAGCTCGTCCCGTGGAAGAGCGACGCGGCGTGCACCGCGCCGCCCTCCGCGCTCAGCTCGAACCTGAGCCGCCCCTGCCCCATCGCGGCGAACAGATCGGCCGCAAGCTCGAGCTTCTCCCGCGGCGAGGCGCCGTGGCGCTCCGCGTACAGGGGGCCGAGCAGCGCGTGCGCCGCCTCGAACGCCGCCTGCCGGCGCACGCCGCGGCTCTCCCCGCCCAGCGCGTCGAAGATCGTCTGCTCCAGGAAGAGCGAGAAGTGGTGCGAGTGCGCGATCACGAGCTGATCCGCCACGTGGAGCAGGCAGTGCGGCTCGATCGGGCCGAGCAGATCGTCGAGGGGGCCCTCGATGCGACCCCGCAGGCCTTGCCGGAGCGACGTCACAGGAGCCTCCGCAGCGCGGCGCGCTCCAGGCCGAGGATGTCCGCCACCGCCGTCTCGATGAGCAAGACCGCCTCCGCGCCGAGCTCGTCCGGGTGCTCCAGCGCGAGCGGCGTCAGCCCGGCGCGCAGCGCGAGACGCAGCCGCGCGACGTGCGGCTCCGGCGCGCGGGACTCGAGCAGCGCGAGCAGCCGCTCGGTCCGCGCGACCTCGGCCGAGGGCGGCTCGACCGGCGGCGGCGTCCCGCTGCTCCGGCGCGACGGGATGCTGCTGGACGAGCCGCGCGGCGGCGCCGAGCGCGCGACCCCGCGCACGAGATCGTCCACCGTGTCGGCGCTGAGCGGATCGTCGAAGAACCCCGGCGGGTCGCTCAGCATCTCCTCGGGCGGCTCCTCGAGCGGCAGCTCGGGCGCGAGCGTCGCGGCGAGCCGCTGCGCCACGAGCCGCGCCATGCCGAGCGGCATCGTGGCGTCGAACAGGCTCGCGACGACGCACGCGCGGACGCGGCGCAGGAGCACGGTCCTGCCGCTCAGCTCCAGCGTGACCACCGGGTCCGGGAGCTCCTCGGCGCGGCCCTGCGATCCGGGCGGCTTGCTCGACGCGCGCGCGCCGCGGGCGCGGCTCGATCGGGCCTGCCCCTCGCGCTCCGGGACGAGCCGCTGGGCGGCGAGCTGGCTGCCGAGGTACGCGTCGCGGAGCCCGGCGGCCACGTCCGCGGGCGAGAGCGGCGCGCCCTCGCGGACGAACACGGCGTGGACGCGCGCGTCGCTGAGGTGGAACACCACGATCGCGTCGAGGCCGGCGACGCCGTAGCCGATGCTGTCGAGCGCGATCGGGGCGAGCGGATCGTCGTCGTCCAGCGCGCCCGCGACCGCCGTGAGCCCACGATCGAGCGAGGGCTCGCCGTGGTCCGCGCTCACCCGACGACCCCGACCGCGGCGTCGAGCGCGTGCTGGCACGCGATCCGGACGGCGTGCGCCTCGCGCGGCATGAGCGGGCTCGGGCGCATCAGGCCGACGATGTACGCGGCGGAGCGCACCTGGAACCCGATGAGCTGGAAGAACGGCCCGTCGCCGGCGCAGAGCTCGAAGCGCTGCGACGGGGCGCCGGGCAGCGCCGCGACGAGCGAGCCGATCGCGGACGCGATGAGGCCCGAGGCGGCGAGCCTCGCCTCCGTGTCGCGGATCGCGCCGGCGAACGGGAGCCCGGCCGCGTCCGCGAGGAACACGTCCGTCGCGCCGGTCGCCTCGGCGATCCACTCGATCACCCGCTCGCAGCGCGCGACCGGCCCGGCGGCGGAGAGGTCCGGGAAGCGCGGCGCGCGGCCCGCCGCGAGCGCCGCGATCGCGTCGTCGAGCCGCTCCGCGCGCGGCCCGGACAGGGCCGCGTACGAGGCCGACGAGGCGGGCGACGGTAGATCGAGCGCCGCGCCGTGCCGCGAGTCGACGTCGTCGGCCGAGGGGGGCAGCGCGCTCCGGAGGCCGATCTCGCCGCTCGCGCCCGCGCTCGACAGGGGCAGGAGATCGCTCGACGGCGCGAGCTCCTCGAACGCCGGCGACAGCGGCGACAGCGGCGACATCGGCGGCGAGGAGATCGGCTCCGGCTCCGGCCGCGTGGGCGGCGGCCGCGACTCGAACGACACGAGCGGCGCGGCCGCGGGCGCGATCGACGGCGCCCGCGCCTTGCGGGGCCTCGGCCGCTTGACGAGCGCCGCCGCGGTGGCGACGGCGCCGTCGATGTCAAAGGAGGAGCGAGATCGGGCCATCGTCATCGTCCGGCGAGGTGGGCTCCAGGCGAACGAGCACGTCGTTCGCGAGCTGATCGAAGACCCGCGCGAGCGGCGGCGGCCGCTTCTGCATCAGCAGGAGCGGCGCCCCGCGGAGCGACGCCTCGAGGAACGCGCCGTCGCGCGGGATGACGGTGTCGAGGATGATCCCGTCGGGGAACCTGGTCCAGAGCGCCTCGGCGACGTCGAGCGACGCGGGCGCCTGCCGGTCGAACATCGACAGCACCATGCCGATGAGCGAGAGGCGCGGGTTCTTCTCGGCGCGGACGCGGTCGATCACCGCGAGGAGCTGGCCGACCGAGCGGAGCGCCAGCGGCTCGGCCTGGAGAGGCATGAGCGCGTGCGTCGCCACCTCGAGCGCCCGCGTCGTGACCTTGCCGAGCCCCGCGGGGCAGTCGACGACCACGACGTCGAAGTCCGGCGCGAGCCGCGCGAGCACGCTGGGGAGCACGGGCGCGCGGGCGAGCGCGTCCTCGAAGCCCGCGACGGTCGTGGGGTCGACGCGGCCGACCGTGAGCACCTGGAGCTGCGGATCGCGCGTCCGGAGCAGCACCGACTCGAGGCGCTCGGCGCCCGTGAGCAGCTCCGCGATGCCCGGGCGCGCGCGGTCGGCGAGGCCCAGCGACAGCCCGAGGCTCCCCTGCGCGTCGACCTCGAGGATCAACACGCGATGGCCGGCACGCGCGAGGGCGAGCCCCAGGTTGAGGGAAATCGTGGTCTTTCCCACGCCGCCCTTCTGGCTCGCGACCGCAATGACGTACATGGACTCCCTGACGGCGCACACCCCGGCGCCCAGGGCGCATCCTAACAGGACGGGTGCCGCAGGAAACTAGTGCCGCGCTCGGCGCCCCGGGGCGGGGCCGCCGACGCGCGGGGCTACAGCAGCGAGATCCGCTTCATCAGCGTGCCGCACAGGTCGCTCTGCGGGTTGCGCTCGCGCTCGATGGTGAGGCCGGCGCGGAAGATCTTGTCGGCGCTCTCGAGGTTGCCGAGCACCACGTGGCACAGCCCGAGGAGCTCGTGGTCGCCGGGGTCGCCGTGGATCGAGACGAGCTCCGTCAGGGCGGGCACCGCGGCGCGGTGGGCCTCGATCATCGCGTCGGTCGGCGTCGACGGGACGCCCTTGGCGAGGATCATGAGCCGCAGCACCTGCCGCTGGTCCTCGGGCCGGTGCTTGAGAAACTCGGGCTTCTGGAAGAGATCGCGGTACCCCCGGTAGGCGGCGTCGAGGTCGCCCCCGCGCGCAAGGGTGACGATGGACTTGACCGCCTGGACGAGCGCCTCATTCGCCATGACGAGACGATACACGGGCCCGCGCCGCGCGGGGAAGACGCCGCTGCGACGCCGCGACGCCCGCGCTTCCGTCGCCGGCGAGCGCGGGCGCTGCGCTTGCGGCGCCGCTGTGCGCCGTGGTAGTCGCGTGGGGCTCTCTTACCCATGCGCGCGTCTGGAGCAGAAGCAAGGACAGCGAGGCCGCGCGCCGGCGCGCGGCGCGCGTCCGCTCCGGAGGGCGCTGCAGAGTTCGCTGCTCGTGCATCGAAGCGATCTGCCGTGTCGAGGAGCCGCTGGGTGTTCGCCTGCTGTCTGTCGGTAAGCGCCGTCGCCGCGCTCGCCGCGCCGCCGGCGCTCGCGCAGCCCGGCGCGGCCGCGCCGCCGCAGATCCTCGAGCACGTCGACCCGGTGTACCCGCCCGAGCGGCTCGCCGAGGGCATCGACACCACGGTCACGCTGTTCGTCACGGTCGAGAAGGACGGCACGGTCAGCGACGCGGCCATCGCCGAGTCGGGCGGCGCGGGGTTCGACGAGGCCGCCCTGAACGCCGCGCGGCGGTGGCGCTTCTCTCCGGCCATGCGCGACGGCGCGCCGGTGCGGGCGCGGATCCGCGTGCCGTTCCACTTCGCGCCGGGCCCGCACGAGGCGCCGCCCGAGCCGGCGCCGGCGACGCCCGAGCAGCCGGCGGCGTCCCCGGCGCCCGCGCCCGAGGCGCCGAGGCCGGTGGAGTTCGCCGGGGGCGTCGCGGGCCCGCACGCGGTGGCCGAGCCGGGAAAGCCGATCGAGATCCACGTGCAGGGCCGCCCGAACCCGCCGCGGCGCGCGTCGAGCGACTTCCGGATCGGCCGCGCCGCGCTCTCCGCCGCGCCGCACGCGACCGCGGCCGACCTCCTGCGCACCGCGCCCGGCGTGCACGTGGCGCACCCCGAGGGCGAGGCGGTCGCGCAGCGCATCTTCCTCCGCGGCTTCGACGCCGAGCACGGCCAGGACGTCGAGCTCCGGGTCGGGCCGATCCCGCTGAACCAGCGCTCGCACGTGCACGGCCAGGGCTACGGGGACCTCAACGTGATCATCCCCGAGGTCGTGCGGTCGCTCCGCGTCGTCGAGGGCGTGTACGACCCGCAGCAGGGCGATTTCGCGGTCGCGGGCAGCGCGTACTTCGACCTCGGCGTGGAGGATCGCGGGCTCCTGCTCAAGGGGACGCTCGGCTCGTTCGGCACGCGGCGGCTGCTCGCGATCTGGGCGCCGGAGGCGCAGTCGGAGGACACGTTCGGGGCCGCCGCGGTGCGCGCCACCGACGGCTTCGGCGACGGCACGCGGGGGGCGATCTCGGGCGCCGCGGTCGGCCAGTACCGGATGCCGCTGCCGGACGAGTTCTCGCTGCTGCTCCACGTGGCGGCCCACGGCAGCCGCGCGAACCTCGCGGGCGTGCTCCGGCGGGACGACATCGAGGCGGGGCGCGTCGGCTTCCACGACGCGTACCGCGACCCGTCGGCCCGCTCGCAGTCGGCCGCGTCGACCCGGCTCCAGGTGGCGCTCTCCGCGGAGCGCGCGGACGACGACGGGTCCCAGAAGAGCGCGTGGCTCTGGGCGATGACGTCCGGGTACCGGAGCCGGATGAACTTCACCGGCTACACGCAGCGCTCGCGCGAGCGGCCCACGTGGGCCGGCCGGGGCGATCTCATCGAGCAATCGAACGAGGACGCCGCGCTCGGCGGAGGCCTCGCCTACCGCACGCCGCGCGTCCCGCTCGCGTCGTGGCTCCACGGCCAGGTGGCCGTCGGGGCCGAGGTGCAGACCGACGGCATCGATCAGGCGCAGAGCCTCCTCCAGCCGCCGCAGAACGAGACCTGGGATCGGCGCGTCGACGCGTCGATCCGGCTGACCGGGATCGGCGTGCACGGCGACGCGCTGCTCGAGCTGTCGCGCTGGGCGCGCCTGCGCGGCGGCGCCCGCGCGGACGTGCTCGTCTTCAACGTGGACGACCGCCTCGGCAACTTCATCCCGGCGTTCCAGAAGGAGACGCACATCCAGGGGTTCCGGCGCACGGCGGCGGGCGTGGCGTTCGGCCCGCGGGCCACGCTGGAGGTCGACCCGCTGCCCGCGCTGCGCCTCTCCGCCGCGTACGGCCATGGCTACCGCTCCCCGCAGGCGCGGCAGCTCGAGGAGGGCGAGAACGCGCCGTTCGCGACCGTGAGGAGCTACGAGGTCGGCGCGACGGTGCGCCCCGGCGGGGGCCTCAGCGCGACGGCGGCCGCGTACGAGACGCGCCTCTCCTACGATCTCGCGTTCGACGCGGCCGAGGGCGGGCTCGCGCGCATCGGCCCGACGACGCGCCGCGGGGTCGTCGTCTACCTGCAGGCGGCGCCGAGCCCGGCGCTGACCGCGGGTGTCAGCGCGACCCTGGCCCACGCCACGCTGGACGCGCCGCCCCCGCCGACGCCCGAGAACCCGACGCCGCCGTACGTCGAGGGGCAGCAGCTCCCGTTCGTGCCGCCCGTGGTGGTGCGCGCTGATCTGTCGGTGAAGCGGCCGATCGTCACGATCGCGGGCCGGCCGATCGAGGGGCGCCTCGGCTACGGCGCGACGTTCCTCTCGGCGCGGCCGCTGCCCTACGCGCAGAGCGCCGCGCCGGTCCTCGTGATGGACGCCTCGCTGTCGCTCCGGCGGAGCCTGCGGGCGGGCGGCGACCCCGCGCAGGAGGGCCCCTGGATCGAGGTCGGCGTGGAGGCGCAGAACCTGCTCGACGCGGAGCACGCGGACACCGAGTACTCGTTCGTCTCGAACTGGCAGACGACGCCGTTGCCCTCGGCGCTGCCGGCCCGGCACATCAGCGCGGGGCCGCCGCTCACGGTCCTCGGCAACGTGACGCTCTCGCTATGAACGATCGCCGCGCTCGCCACGATGGGAAAGGCCGCCCCGCCGCGCGCGGCCTGCTCGCGCTCGCGCTGGCGTTCTCCATGGCGCTGCCGGCGCTCGTCGGCTGCGCCGGCACCGGCCAGGCGGAGGTCTCGTACCTCGCGTACGCCGAGGCCACGCCGCCCGGGGAGATCGCGGCCGGCGACTGGACGGTCGCGCTCGACGAGGCGGCGGTGGCGTTCGGCCCGGTCCAGTTCTGCGCGGCCGCGTCCGGATCGGCGACGCTGTGCAGCACCGCGATCGCCGAGCTGCTCTCGATCGCGCAGGTCGATCTGCTCGCCCCGGAGCCGCAGCCGCTCGGCCGGGTCCGCGGCTTCGAGGGGGAGATCCGGAGCGCGTCGTTCGACTACGGCATCCACTGGTTCCTGACCGAGTCGGCGCCGGCGCGATCGCCCGCGGCGCCCGGGGGGCACTCGGCCCACCTGCGCGGGCGCGCGACGCGCGGCGACGACGTGCTCGAGTTCGTGGCCGACGTCGACGCGGCGCCGCAGTTCCAGGGGCAGCGCGCCGTCCCGAGCGTCGCGGCCGCGGCGACCGTCGGCGCCGAGCCGGTGCGCCTCGCGGTCCGCTTCGACGTGGGCGCGTGGCTCGCGCGGGTCGATTTCGACGCGGTGCTCGAGGGCGCCGGGGGCGAGGGCGGGACGACCGAGGCGGTGATCGCGCCGGGGTCGCGCGCGCACAACGCGCTGGTGATCGCCATGACGGCGCAGAGCCCGCCGGAGTTCGTCTGGTCGGAGGCGCCGTGAGGGGGCGCCGCGGCGCGGTCGCCGGCGCGACCGCGCGCGGGCGGACGGCGCGGCGGCCGCTCCTCGGGCCTGCGCGCGCGCGCACGGCCGGGCTGCGCGCGGGCTGGAGCGCGCGGTGGATCGCGCTGCTCGCGCTGCTCGCGCAGCTCTCGGGGCTGGCGCACGCGCTGCTCGTGCGGCACGCGCGCTGCGAGCACGGCGAGCTGGTCCACGTCGGCGCGCTCGTCGGCGCTGTCCACGCCGGCCACGGCGCCGCCCGCGCCGCGCTGCCGGCCGCCGCCGCGGCGCCGCAGCAGGCCGAGGGCGAAGCGCCCGGTCCCGGGGAGCGGGTCGCAGCGCAGGACGCGCTGCCCCACCTCGACGACGATCACTGCGACGCGTTCGCGCTGCGCGGCCAGCTCGGCGCGCCCGTTCACCGCGTGGGCGAGGCCACCCTGCTCGAGGTGCTCCGCCTCGCCGCGCTCCGGCCCTCTCCGGAGGTCCGGCCGATCCCCTTGCTGATCCTGGCGCCGAAGAGCTCTCCGCCCGCGGCCTGAGCTGCGAGGTGAGCGGGTGATGCGGGCGCGGGGCGCGCGAGACGGCGCGGGCCTGCGCTCGGCCCACGTGACGGGCGGCGCGCGCGTGCGCGCTCGTCCGGAGTTTTCGACGACAGAGGAGCCAGGATCATGGTGAGAGCGAGAGAGACAGGGGTGCTGGTCGCGGCGTGCGCGCTCGCGCTGGTCGCGGGGTGCGGCGGAGAGGACAGCGCGGGGTCCGGGACCGGCGCCGTGCAGATCTTCGTCGAGCCGGAGGACACCATCCCCGAGGGCCTCGAGCCGGGCACGGGGGAGGAGAACATCGCGGACGGCTGGCGGGTCACGTACGACAAGTTCCTCGTGACGATCGGCAACGTGCGCGCGGCGCGCTCGGACGCCGAGGAGACGCTGCGCGATCCCTCGGTGTTCGTGCTCGACCTCAAGAACGCGCCGGCCACGAGGTACGTGATCGCGGAGTTCGACGGCGTGAGCGCGGTGCGCTGGGACCGCTTCGGGTTCGACCTCCCGAACGCGCGGGAGGGGGTGAAGTCGCTGTCGCCCACCTCGGAGGGCGACGTGGCGTTGATGGTCGAGAACGGCTACTCGGTCTTCTTCGAGGGGTCGATCGAGAAGGAGGGCGGCGAGTCGTGCCCGCGCGGCGAGGCGTGCGTCCCCGCGGAGAAGGTGCGCTTCAGCTGGGGTCTGTCGGCCGGGACGTCGTTCGACGACTGCGCGACCGAGGACGAGCTGACCGGCTTCAGCGTGCCGACCGGCGGGACGATCGCGGTGAAGCCGACCATCCACGGCGATCACTGGTTCTTCAACAACATCACCGCGGGCGCGGAGATCACGAAGCGCTACGCGCAGTACATCGCCGACAGCGATCTCGACGGCGACGGCGAGACGACGATCGACGAGCTCAGGGAGGTGAAGGTCGCCGAGGTCTTCGGCCAGGACTACAACCTCGGCGGCGCGCTCGGGGTGATCGAGACGGCGTACGACTACGTCGTCGCGCAGGCGCGCACGCTCGGCGACTTCCAGGGCGACGGCGAGTGCCCGACGCGCGCCGTCCTGCCGTGATCGGGTGAAGGCGGCTGGCCGCGTCGGCCGTGACGGCCGGCGCGGCCCGCCTAGCGCGGCTCGTGCTCGCGCCAGAAGGCGAACGCCTCGTCCAGGTAGATCTCCCTGGCGCCGTGGCCGACCGGGTGCTCGGCGACGCGCACGGGCCAGCCCGCGCCACGCAGCACGTCGGCGAGGGCGCGGGCCGAGCGGCCGACCGTGTCGTGGGCGCCGAAGCCGATGTAGAACGGCCTGGGATCGAGCGTCGCGAGCTCGGGCGCCGCCTGGCCTCCGCCGCCGGACATCGCGCCATAGCCGTCGGCGACGATGCCGCCGCGCAGCGCGAGCGCCGCGGCGAAGAACGCGCCCGACGACGAGCCGGCGACGTACACGCGCGAGAACGGGGCGCCGGCGATCTCCTCGAGCTTTCGCCGCTTCTCCGCGAACGTCGCCACGAACGCAGCGGCGTGCTTCTCGTACGCGGGCGCGCCCGTCGGCCAGCCCCACCAGCGCGCGTACCCCTTCGGCGCGAGGCCGACCTTGCCGCGCGGCATCAGCGCGGCGACGCCCGCGCGCCGGGAGGCGCGCGACACGACCGTCTCGAAGTTGGTCTTCTGCTGGCTGTCCTTCCCCGGCGGGACGATCCCGTGGAGGTAGATGAGCAGCGCGCGCGTCGGCGCGTCGGGCAGCACGTAGCAGGTCTCCTCGTCGAGCGCGTCGACGCCGTCGATGCACCAGTCCGTCTCGACCCGCGGCGGGCGCGCCCGAGGCCACGGCGCCAGCGCTGCCTGCGCGCTCGTCGACGCGGTCACGGCCGGGGGCGGCGGCGACGCCGGGGCGGGCGCTGCTCGAGCAGGCGCGGCGCCGTCACGCGCCAGCGCGGGCCGGCTCCTCGGCGCGTCCGCGGCGCTGTTGCACGCGCAGGAAACGACCACGAGCGCGGTGAAGCGCCGCGCGATCCGCCCGCCGGGCGCAGCGCCGTTCATGGCGCCTCGAGGCGACGCTCCGGCCGGCCCATCACCCCGCCCGCGCGTCGCTCACCGCGATCAGCGCCCCGAGCGCCGCCGCGCACACCGTCTCCGTGCGCAAGGTCAGCGTGCCGAGGCGCACCCGCTCGAACCCGAGCGCCGCGCACACGCCGAGCTCCTCCGGCGTGAAGCCGCCCTCCGGACCGACGGCGAACGCCGCCTCCATGCCCGGCGTGAGCGCCGCGAGCCGCGCGCCGAGCGGCGTCTCCGCGTACGGGTCGAGGCACATCCCCAGCGCGCCCCCGCCGCCGGCGCGCGCCTCCGCGAGCGCCGCCGCGAGGCTCATCGGCGCGTCCACCCGCGGCGCGTCCCCGCGGCCGCACTGGCGCGCCGCCTCCACCGCGATCCTGCGCCAGCGCTGCCCCTTGTCCTCCGCGGGCCGCGCCACGCTGCGCGCCGAGATCGCCGGGATGATCCGCGTCGCCCCGAGCTCGGTCGCGTCGCGCACCACCGCGTCCATCTTGTCGCCCTTGCCGACCGCCTGGATCCACGTCACCCGCCGCCCGGGTCGCAGCGCCGCCGGGCGGGGCGCCTCGATCCGCGCCTCCGCGCTGCGCCGGCCGACCGACTCGAGCGTCGCGTCCGCCTCGACCCCGAGCTCCGGATCGAACACGACGAAGCGATCGCCCTCGCGCAGCCGGTGCACCCGCACCACGTAGCTCGCCGTCTCCGCCGGCAGCGCGATCACGCCGGCCGCGATCGATCCGAGCGGCACCCGCAAGAGCCCCGGGCCGCTCATCCCGACGAGGGCGCCGCGCCGCGCGGCACAGGAGCGCGGAACAGGAGCGCCACCCACCCCTCGCCGCCCGCGTCGCCGCGCCCCGCCGGCCGCGCCGCGCCCCGCTCGCCGCGCGGCGACGCCGGATCCGGACGGGTCGCGACGTGCTCGAGCTGGAGCGACGTGTACCGCGCCACCAGGTCGTCGCGCTCGCTCTCGAGGATGCCCGACAGGATCAGCCGGCCGCCCGGCTCGAGCACGCGCGCGAGCTCCGGCGCCATCGGCCGGAGCACCCGCGCCTCGATGTTCGCGACGACCCACGGGAACCGCCGCGTCACCGCCTCGACCACGCCGGCGCTCGCGTCGACGCGGCCCTCGAGGCCGTTGCGCGCCGCGTTCTCGCGGACCACCTCGATCACGTCGTCGTCGTTGTCGATCGCCACCGCCCGCTCCGCGCCGAGCAGCAGCGCGACCAGAGCGAGGATGCCGCTGCCCGTGCCCACGTCGAGGATCTCGCGGCCGCGGAGCTCCGCGGCGTGCTCGTCGAGGAGCTCCGCGACGAGCGCTGTCGTCGCGTGGAGGCCCGTGCCGAACGCCCGCCCGGGCTCGAGCAGGAGCGCCCGCTCGCCCTCGCCCCGCGGCGCGTGTTCGACCCACGGCGGCACGACCGTGATCGTGGGCGTCAGCGCGAACGGCGCGAAGTGCTCCTTCCACGCGTCGCGCCACGCGTCGCCCACCACCTCCTCGAGCCGCGCGGCGAGCGGCGGATCGAGCTCCGCGAGGGTCGCGATCGCGGCGTTCGCCTCGTCGTGATCCTCGAAGCTCGCGACAAGCGTCACCTGGCCGGAGAGGGCGCCGCGCACGAGCGTCTGCTCGTCGCGCTGCTCCACGCCGGTGGCGCCCAGCTCGAAGAGCGCGGCGGCGATCTCGTCGGCCTCCGGCTCGGGGACATCGACTGCGACGAACGGGTATCGAGGCTCCACGTGGCTTGCTCCGTGACGGGCCGCCGGCCTGAAGAGCGGCGGCGGCGCGGCCGGGAGCCTAACGAAAATCCCGCGCGGCGGGGCCGCCGATCGCGCGGAACCGCTGGAAGAACCGGAGCATTTTTAGCGTCCGACGTAGCGGCGCCGCGACGGGACCGAGACGAGCACCTCGCCGCGCGCCGCCGGCGGGGGCACGCGCTCGCCGTCGTGGAGCACCATCGCCGTGAGGCGGCCGCCGTACACCGCGCCCGTGTCGATCCCGGTCGCCCACGCGTGCATCTGCGGCTCGCTCCGCGCGTTGTGCCCGAACACCACGTGCGGCGGGCCCTGGTAGGTCTGGCCCCACAGCGTCTTGCCCCCGCGGCGCTCGACCGGCTCGCCGTAGCGGCCGAGGCAGCGCACGTACATCAACGTGTGCGGGTCCTGCCGCTCGATCGGCAGCCCGGGGATCAGGCCCGCGTGCACGACGCGCAGCCCGTGCTCCGGCAGATCCAGCCAGTACGGCAGCGTCTCGAGCCAGGCCCAGTCGCGCTTGCGGAGCTGCTGCGCGGTCTCCTTCGAGAGCTCCCCCAGCGGCTCGCCGCGCGGATCGCTGCGCCCCGCGCGCCAGCGGAGCAGCCGGTCCTCGTGGTTGCCCCGCACCGAGATCGCGCCGAGCTCCCGGAGCAGGTCGAGCGTTCCGCACGGATCCGGTCCGCGCACGATCATATCGCCGACCATGACGACCCGGTCGCCCGACGCGAAGCCGACGTGCTCGATCAGCCGCGCCAGCTCATCCCGGCAGCCGTGAACGTCACCGATGATGATCGTGCGCGGCATCTCACACCCAAGGTAGCAGGGACGCCCGGTCCAGGGGGCCCCGAGGCCCCGGCCTCCCGCGCGCAGCCCGACCGCGCGGCCCCGCGCCCGGCGAGCGCCCGCCGCGCCCGGACGCCATGAGCAGCAATTTTTCCTGAAATTCCGGACACATGGAAGCGCATCGCCGCCAGGCGGTCGGGCTCATCGGCCGCCGGCGGCCCGGTCGCCGCGCGGGCGCGCGGCGACGGGGTTCCGGTCAGGAACGTTACGGGGAGTCGATCTTCGCGCGCTTCGGGATCACGACGATCCCGCCCTCGCTGACGAACCACTTCTTGCGGTCCTCCTCGAGGTTGAAGCCGATCTCGGCGCCCGCGGGGATCTCGACGTCCTTGTCGATGATGCAGCGGCGGAGCTTGACGTGGCGCCCGATCTTCACGTCCTCGAACAGCACGCACTCCTCGATGTGGCTGAACGAGTTCACGCGCACCCGGTTCGAGAGCACGCTCCGGTGGATCCGGCCGCCGGAGATGATGCACCCGAGCGAGACGAGGCTGTCCGTCGCGATGCCGACGCGCGCGTTCGCCTCGTCGCGGAACACGAACTTGGCGGGCGGGTCGTGGCTGATGCCCGTCCGGATCGGCCAGCGCGGGTTGTAGAAGTTGAACGCCGGCTGGATGCTGACCAGATCCATCTGCGCCGCCCAGTACGCGTCGATCGTCCCGATGTCGCGCCAGTAGCCCGCGCCCTCGTCCTCGCCGGGGACGAGGTTCTCGTGGAAATCGTAGACGTAGACGCGGCTGCCGCTCTGGACCATCCGCGGGATGATGTCGCGCCCGAAGTCGTGCGCGCTGTCCTCCGTCGCGGCGTCCTGCTCGAGGACGTCGAGCAGCGCCGGGGTCTTGAAGATGTAGTTGCCCATCGAGGCGAGGCACATGCCCGGCCTGCCCGGCATGCTCGGCGGATCCTGCACCTTCTCGTGGAAGGCGATGATGCGCCCCGCCTCGTCGCACTCGATGACGCCGAAGGAGCGGGCCTCCTCCTTCGTCACCGGGATGGCCGCCACCGTCACCTCGGCGTCGCGCGACAGGTGCTCGTGCAGCATCTGGCGCACGTCCATCTTGTAGACGTGATCGCCGCCGAAGATGCAGAGGTGCTCGGGCGACTCGTCCGTGATGACGTGCTGGGTCTGGTAGACGGCGTCCGCCGACCCCTTGAACCAGCTCTTGCCCGTGCGCTGCTGCGCGGGGACGGTCTCGATGAAGCTGTCGAGCATCGGCGACAGGCGCCAGGCTCGGGCGATGTGCTCGTCTAGCGACGCGCTCTTGTACTGCGTGAGGATCTTGATTCGGTGCAGGCCGGAGTTGACGAAGTTCGAGAGGACGATGTCGATGATCCGGTAGCGGCCGCCGAACGGCACGGCTGGCTTCGCCCGATCGTGCGTGAGCGGGCCGAGCCGGCGGCCTTCACCGCCAGCGAGGATCATCACCAAAACCTTCGACGCTTCGAAAGCGGCGCGCAGGGTCGTCTCGCGCATGGGACGCAGAGGGTACTCGATCGGTGTTGCCAGCGCGAAGAGCGGAAACGCGCCCTCCGCGCATTCGAGGCGATCCGGGGCGCCGGGAGAGCGTCGCGGAGGCCGGCGCGACGCGCCGCGGGGCACGGCGCCGCGCGACGCGCCGCGGGGCGCGGCGCCGCGCGGCACCACACCCGAGAATACCTGCGCGCGTGAGGTCCCGCGGGCCCCCGCGGGCGCCGCGTCGGCGAGCGCCGCGAGCGGGCTCCTCCGGCGCGGCCGCTCGCCGCGGCGCGGCGGCGGGCGCGTCGACCAGGTGGCCGCTCGCCGCTTGATGAAGCGCAGGGGACGTTTCCGTTTCTCTTTACGATCCGCTCGCGGCCGTGTTAGCCGTTTTTGCCGCCGCGCGCGCATGCGAGAGGCGCCTGATTCGCGCGCGGCGCACCGCTGTCCGAGGGCTACTCCAGCGCTGGATCTTTCCTGCTGGCGCGCCCGTCACGTTGACCTTTGGAGATGCCATGAACGTCCGATTCGGTCGAACCCTCGCCGCCGCTGTCCTCCTCGTCGCGGGCACTTCAGGGTGCGGAACGGACGAGCAGCCGTACCAGCCCAAGCCCGCGTTCAGCGGCAGCAAGCCGAACCTGCCCGCGGTGCCGACGCTGCCCGCGAAGAACAAGAAGCAGGGCGACGCCTACACGGTCTGGGGCGTCACGCACGACCTCCGGAGCCGCGTCCACTTCGAGGACGTGAACGGCAAGAAGCTCTCGATCATCGGCTACATCGTCAAGACGAACCTCGCGGACGCCCCGGCCTGCGCCGTGCACAAGACCGGCAAGGCCGACCCGCCGGACTGCAAGGCGCCCGTCCCGAGCTTCGCGATCGCCGACGAGAAGGGCGAGACGAAGGACGTGATCGAGGTGATGGGCTGGGCCTCGAACTTCGCGCAGATCTACAGCATGATCGAGGCGATCGACAAGGCGCCGCGCGGCAAGGAGGGCGAGGCCAAGCTCACGGACGAGTTCTGGGGCCAGGAGATGCCGAACCCGATCCCGGCCGTCGGCGCGAAGGTGAAGGTCACCGGCACCTACGGCGTGACGTTCACGAAGTCGACTGGCGGCGCGGCCGCCAACCCGAAGTACGGCATCATGTCGGTCGAGCAGATCGAGTACCTCGAGCCGCCGACCGAGAAGGCCACCCTCCCCGGCATGAAGCGGCGCCCCTGACGCCCGCGCGCGGCGGCCCGCGCCGGGCCGCCGCGTCACGTGAGGTTCACGTGAGGATCGAGCGGATACCGCTGCTCGGCTCGGTCGCCGCCGACTCGAAGATCGCGTCGATGATCAGCCGGCGCGCCGCATCGTCGCTCGCCTCCCGGCGGTCGAGGCGCACCAGCGAGGCGGGCGCCTGGCGGATGACCGCGTCGAACGACGCCGCGTCGAAGCGGTACAGCTCCTCCGCGACGACGACGGCGTAGGGCTGCGACGCGGCGATCGTCGGCCGGAGCGAGCGCAGATCGCACTCGCGCACCGCGACCCCGAGCCGGGCCCCGACCTCCCGGCACACGGCGACGAACTCGGCAGGACAGCCGGCCACGATCACGAGAGGGATGGGCGGAGCGCTCGGGACCACGGCCTTGCGCGGCTTCGTACCGTCCTCCATACCCGGCTCAGGGTAGGCCATGACCTGAGTACGCCGGCAAGGGAATTGTTTCGCCGAGCACCACGGCGCGTAGCCTGCCTACCCGCGCGCGCGCCCTGCGCTCAGCGCACGCCGGTGCTCGGCTGGACATGCCACCCGCGGCCCTCCTCCGCGCCGACGAAGCGGATCCGCCCGGACCGCTCCATGTCGTCGACCAGCTCCTCCGCCTCGAGCTGCGAGATGTCGATCCGGCCGCAGAGCACGTCCCGGAACTGCGTCTTGCCCTGCACGTAGTCGGCGTCGATGAGCGGGCCGAGCGTGGCCACGAGGATCTCGGCCGCCAGATCCAGCGCCAGCACGGGCGTGAACACGGCGTCGTCCGTCGTCCGGACGCTCTCGTCCGTCGTCTGGACCGCCGCGTCGCCCATCGCGACGCTCTCGTCCTCGGTGATGATGGTGCCGTACTCGACGGTGCTCGGATCGTTCGTCATTCCTTCACCTCGCCCACGCTCCGACCGAGCCTGGAGACCGCGCCCGCGTCGGGCTTCCTCCCACGCTCATGGAGCGCGGGAGCGCCGGGCGGAAGCCGGTCCCGTGATGGCGCCGCTGAAGAAGTCGCGCCTGGCCGCGATTTCAGGCAGCAACCGGCGGAGAGATCAGGGAAGCTACCGCCGGGGGGACCCTGAGCCCCGAAGTCATGATGTCGTCCCCCGAGGACTCCCACGCACGCCCCAGCCGCATGGGGGTCGCGCGCACCCCGCTACCCCGCGCGCAAGGGCTGATCGCCTTCCAGCTCGTCGGCCGGGTGCTCCTCCACGCGATCCTCGTCGGCGTGGCGGCCGGCATCGTCGGCTCGCTCTTCTTCGCCGCCCTCGAGCTCGCCGAGCACGAGTTCCTCCTCTCGCTCACCGGCTACAAGCCGCTCCGCGCGAAGGGCGAGTCGGTGTTCGCGGGCGCGCACTCCGGGCCGTTCCGGCCGTGGCTCGTCTGCGTGCTGCCCGCGCTCGGCGCCCTCGTCGGCGGGCTGCTCACGGCGAAGCTCGCGCCGGAGACGCGCGGCGGCGGCAGCGACGCGTTCATCGCCGCGTTCCACCACAAGGCCGGCAACATGCGCAGGCGCGTGCCGGTGGTGAAGGCGCTCGCCGCCATCTTCACCCTCGGCTGCGGCGGCTCCGGCGGGCGCGAGGGGCCGACCATGCAGATCGGCGGCGCGATCGGCTCGATCATCGGGCGCGCCCTGCGCGTGGGCGCGCGCGAGCGGCGGATCCTGCTCATCGCGGGCGCGGCCGCGGGCATGTCCGCCGTGTTCCGGACGCCGCTCGGCGCCGCGCTCCTCGCCGTCGAGGTGCTGCACCGCGACGACTTCGAGGCCGACGCGCTCGTCCCGTCCATCCTCGCGAGCGTCGTCTCGTACTCCGTCTTCATCTATTTCTTCGGCGAGTCCACGCTGTTCGCGCACGCGCCGCGCTACCCGTTCATCCCGAGCCACCTCCCCCTCTACGCCGCGCTCGCGCTCGTCGTCTCGCTGGTGGCCACCGTGTTCCTCCGGACGATGCACGCCGTGGAGCACGCGGCGCACCAGATCCGGCTGCCGATCTGGGCGAAGCCCGCGCTCGGCGGCCTCGCGCTCGGCGCGCTCGTGACGCCGCTGCTCATGCTCCTCGGGCCGCGCTTCGACCGGCCGGGGCAGGGCTTCGGGATGCTGGGCGCGGGCTACGGCGCGGCCCAGATCGCGATCACCGGCGCCTCGTGGATGCCGAGCGGGTGGACGGCCGTGCAGCTCCTGCTCGTGGTGCTCGCCACGAAGATCGTCGCGACGTCGCTCACCGTGGGCTCGGGCGGCTGCGCGGGCGACTTCGGCCCGTCGCTCGTGCTCGGCGCGCTCACGGGCGGGGCCTTCGGGCGCGCGGCGGAGCTGCTCCTCAACGACCCGCGCATCGATCCCGGCGCCTTCGCGCTCGTCGGGATGGGCACGTTCTACGGCGGCATCGCGCACGTGCCGATCGCCTCGCTCGTCATGGTCTGCGAGCTCGCCGGCAGCTACGACCTGCTGGTGCCGCTCATGCTGTGCGAGGGCATCGCCTTCGTCGCGCTCCGGCACAGCACCCTGTACCGCGCCCAGGTCGCGACGAAGCGCGAGTCCCCGGCGCACCGGGACGAGCTCATCGTCGACGTGCTCCGCAGCATCCGCGTCGCCGACATCGTCATCCGCAGCCGCCCGTTCGTGTCGTTCGACGCGCGGGCGCCCGCCACGAGCGTCGTCGAGCGCATCGCGGCCTGCGAGTGGCAGGACACGTTCCCCGTGCTCTCCGACGACGGCAAGGTCATCGGCACCATCGACGCCGAGATCCTCCGCGCCGCGGCGATGAGCCCCGAGCTCTCGGGGCTCGCGATCGCGCACGACATGATGACGAGCCCCGCCTCGGTCAGCGAGACGGAGGACCTGCACGGCGCGCTGCGGGTGCTGCTGGAGCACGGCGTGCGCGAGCTCCTCGTCACCGACGCCGACGGCCATATCGTCGGCATCCTCGACGAGTCCGACATCACCCGCGCTTACCACGAGGCGACCGCGCAGCTCGAAGGTGCGGCGCAGTAGGAGCCGCGCGCCCGCTGGCCCTCACGCGGCGCGACGCCGCGCGGCGCTCGAAAAAGGCAAGTTTTCGGCCCGCGCGCCCCCGCGCCTGGACGCGAACGCCCGTGCTTCACGAATGCACGCGCTCGGCTGTCCCGGTCACGCGTCGCGCCGTCTCGCCGGTCGACCGCATGAACGGGCGCAGCGATCGAGCGCGCGGCCGCCGCACGGTTTCGGGAGTCTCCTGAGCTACCAATCTTGGATTCCACGCAGCGACGGAACGAGAGGTGTGGTGGATACTCTGGTTCATCCCTGGAATTCGGTCCGGAGAGCGCGCAGGGGAGAAGGTTCATGCTGGTCGATACGCTCGGAGGTCGGACGGTGCGGCGCAACGCAGAGGTACGAACACGCTCGAGCGCGCCGAACAGCCGCGCCAAGCTGGTGGTGGTCGTCGACGACGAGCCAAGCATCCAGGAGGTCGTGAGCATGATCCTGGAGAGCGAGGGCGGCTACGAGGTGCGCTGCGCCTCGAACGGCGAGGAGGCGCTCGCGCTCCTCGACCAGATCGCCCCGCCGGATCTGCTCGTCGTCGACATCATGATGCCGGTGATGGACGGCTGGGGCTTGCTCACGGCGCTCCGGCACAACGAGAAGACGGCGCGTATACCGGTTATTGTTTCATCCGCGTCTTCAAAACATGACGCGACGAGCCTCGGTGTCGCTCGAGTGCTCCCGAAGCCCATCGACTACGACGCGTTTCTGGCCGCGGTCGACGAGCTCACCCGCTGCCGCGAGCGTCAGGCCCTCGACGCCGAGTGACGCCGCCCTTCACCGCCACGGGCCCATGGACCTCCGGGGCCTCAAGGCGGTAGCTTCACTCAAGTGTTGTTAGAGACCCCGGGTGCCGGCCTCTTCGCCGGCTACACACCACTCCCCGGCGCCTACGACGAGCTGTTCGGTCCAGACGGCGCCCCTCGACCCGAGTTCCTGCGCACGGCGACGCTCCTCGGCGCGTTCGCGCCCGACGAGTTCGCGCGCGCGCAGCAGCTCGCGGAGCTCGCCCTGCTCAACCAGGGCGTCACGTTCTCGGTCTACGCGGATCAGCGCGGCGCGGAGAAGATCTTCCCGCTCTGCCTCATGCCCCGGATGCTCTCCGCCGCGGACTGGGCCCACATGGAGCGGGGCCTCGAGCAGCGGGTCCGCGCGCTCGGCCTGTTCCTCGACGACGTCTACGGCGAGCAGCGCATCCTCCAGGACGAGCGCGTCCCCCGGGATCTCGTGCTCGGCTCGGGCCAGTACCTGAAGCAGATCCACGGCCTGCGGCCCCCGGGCGGCGTGCGCATCCACATCGCGGGCGTCGACATCATCCGCGACCCGACCGGCACCTTCCGCGTGCTCGAGGACAACCTCCGCACGCCGTCCGGCGTCTCCTACGTCCTCGAGAACCGCCTCATCAGCAAGCGCGTGCTGCCGCACCTGCTCGACAAGGCGCGCGTCCAGCGCGTCGACCATTATCCTGCCCGGCTCGCCGAGACGCTGCGCTCGGTGTCGCCCGTGGCGCCGGGCGGCACGAGCGCCGTCGTGCTCACGCCGGGGCCGTACAACTCGGCGTATTTCGAGCACAGCTTCCTCGCGCGCACGATGGGGCTCGAGCTCGTGCAGGCCCCCGACCTCTTCGTCGATCAGGACCAGGTCTTCGTCCGGACGACGCGCGGCCCGCGCCGGGTCCACGTCATCTACCGCCGCATCGACGAGGCGTTCCTCGACCCCGAGGCCTTCCGGCCCGACAGCCTGCTCGGCGTGCGCGGCCTGATGCGCGCGTACGCCGCCGGCAACGTCGCGCTCGCGAACGCGCCTGGCAACGGCGTGGCCGACGACAAGGCCGTGTACCCGTTCGTGCCCGAGATGATCCGCTACTACCTCGGCGAGGAGCCGATCCTCGAGCAGGTCCCCACCTACCTCTGCATGCGCGACGACGACCGCCGCTACGTGCTCGAGCACCTCGAGGAGCTTGTCGTCAAGGCGGTGGACGAGGCCGGCGGCTACGGCATGCTCATGGGGCCGCAGTCGACCGCGGCGCAGCGCGAGGAGTTCCGCGCGCGCATCGAGGCGACGCCGCGCCGCTACATCGCGCAGCACCGGGTCGAGCTCTCGACGAGCCCCACGTGGGACCCCGCCGCCAGGACGGCTGTCCCGCGCCGGCTCGATCTCCGCCCCTACGTGCTCACCGGCCGCGACGGCTCGTGGGCGCTGCCCGGCGGGCTCACGCGCGTCGCGCTCGTGGCCGGCTCCTACGTCGTCAACTCCAGCCAGGGCGGGGGCTCGAAGGACACGTGGGTCCTCAAGGGCCCCCACGACGGCGCGCAGCGGGTCCCGTCGGTCGGCGCCGCGGACCCGGCCCCCGGGGCCGCGAGCCACGACCGCAACGACCGCAACGACGTGCCGAGCGCGCCACCCCCGTCTGAACCCCCGGAGGCGCTGTGATCTCCCGCGTCGCTGACCATTGCTTCTGGTTCGGCCGCTACCTCGAGCGGACCGAGAGCGTGGCCCGGATCCTCGCCGTCACGCAGAACCTCGCGCTCGACGCCGAGCTCTCGCCCACCCAGTGCTGGATGCCGGTCGTCATCGTGGCCGGGC
This sequence comes from Sorangium sp. So ce406, assembly GCF_051474675.1. Lineage (NCBI taxonomy): Bacteria > Pseudomonadati > Myxococcota > Polyangiales > Polyangiaceae > Sorangium > Sorangium sp. So ce406. The sequence goes on from NZ_CP150340.1 coordinate 9,796,390, forward strand.
AGAAGGAGCACTTCACCGCCCAGCACGGCGAGGAGGCCGCGGCCGACGGCGAGCTCGTGCAGCGCTACATGAGCGTCGACGAGGACAACCCGACGAGCCTCTGCCGGTCGAGCTCCGCGGCGCGCTGGAACGCGCGGTCGATCCGCGAGGTCGTCAGCCTCGAGGCGTGGGAGACCACCAACGAGCTCCACCTCTGGATCAACAGCGAGCAGGCGCGCGAGGAGTTCAGGTCGAGCCGCTACGCCTTCTACCGGCGCGTGCGGCAGCTCACGCAGCTCTGCCTCGGCGTCACGCAGAGCACGATGCTCCACGACACGCCGCTCGACTTCATCTGGCTCGGCGTGCTGCTCGAGCGCGTCGGGCAGACGGCGCGCACGCTCGACGTCCACCACCACGCCCTCACCCACCTGGAGCCGCCGCTCTCGGAGCGGGGCGGCCAGGCGCAGGGCGGCGGGGTGCGCCGGCGGCACCGGGTCGTCGAGACGGCGCTCTGGCTCTCGCTCCTCCGCGCCTGCTCGGGGTTCGAGCCGTTCATGAAGCTCAACCAGGGTCAGGTGACCCCGCAGGCGGTCGCACAGTTCCTCCTGTTCGAGCCGCGCTTCCCGCGCTCGATCCGGCACTGCGTGCACGCGGCGTTCACGCGGCTCTGCGAGATCCGCCCGCCGGAGAGCGCGACGCTCCCCGGGGGCGAGTGCCTGGAGCGGCTGCACCTGCTGCACCAGTGGGTCGCCGACAGGGCGGCCGAGCCGTTCGATTCCCTCTCGGTGCACGCCGCGCTCACGCACGTGGTCGACGAGACAGCGACGATCTGCGACGGTATTGGCCGCGAGCTGCTCGGTTACGGGCCGCCCGACAGCAATCCACCTGCGACGAGCCAGTAGCCGGACCCGCCAGATCCATCCATGCCGAACCTCCTCGCGATGTCGTTCGAGGGCGAGCTCGCCCCGTGCTTCGATCTCACCTGCCTGCGCCCCGGGGGCAGGCTGCCGGACGGCTGGGGCATCGGCTACTACCCGGGGGGGGAGCCGAGCGCCACGGTGCTCAAGGAGCCGGCGCCGCCGCAGGGGAGCATCCGCAGCGAGCTCGTGAAGGCGTGGGAGCACCTCGAGTCGTCGCTGCTCGTGCTGCACATCCGCACGGCGACGTGGGGGAGCATCAACGACGCGAACACGCAGCCGTTCAGCCGGAGCTGGGGCGGGCGCGACTGGCTGTTCGCGCACAGCGGCAGCCTGGTCGACCGGATCGAGGTCGACCCGAGGTCGCTCTTCCAGCCCGTGGGCTCGACGGACACGGAGCTCATCCTGTGCGAGCTCCTGCGCTGGATGGCGTCCGAGGGCCTCCGGAGCATCGGCGACATCGATCCGCGGGTGCTGCGCGACTGGTTCGACGAGATGAACGAGCACGGCCCGCTCACGTCGGTCCTGGCCGACGGCCGCGACCTGGTCGTCTACGCGGACCGGGATCGCGAGGGCGACGCGTTCCTCTGGGAGGTGCTGCCGCCCTACGAGCGCCTCGCGTTCGGGGACGACGACCTCGAGGTCGATCTCACCAAGCGGGGCGTCAAGAGCCGCAAGGGCGTCATCGTCTCGTCGGAGGAGCTCAAGGTCCACGCCGGCGCGCAGCCGGCGACGTGGACGCGCGTCCCGCCGGGCCACCTCGTGGTGCTGCGCCAGGGCGCGCTCCGGGCCACGGCGTCGCCGAGCACCGACCGGCGCAGGCCGTCGCCCTCGACGCCGCCTACGTCGTCGCGCCCGGTCCGCCGGCCGACGCACGCCTCGATCCGCCGCTTCAAGGTGGTGCACCGCACGGCGTACCACTACGCGACCGCGGTGGAGCGCAGCACGCACCTGCTGCGGCTGACGCCCGCGCACGACCGGCTGCAGACGCTGCTGCACAACGAGATCGACATCTCGGTCGAGGGCAAGCAGCGCGAGTACGACGACGTCTTCGGCAACCGCGCGCGGCGGGTGCTGCTCGACACGCCGTTCAAGGAGCTCGTCATCGAGTCGAGGTCGCAGGTGGAGCTGCTCGACACCGACCCGCTGAGCTTCCGCCCGCTGCGCGCCCGGTCGACGATCCCGCTCGTGTGGATGCCCTGGCAGCGCCAGATCCTGCAGCCGTTCCTCCTGCCGCCGGAGCTCGCGGAGAGCGAGCTCGCGGAGCTCAGCGAGTACGCGATGAGCTTCGTGGAGCGGAACGACTACGACCTGCTCGACACGCTGCTCGACCTGAACGCGTCGATCTTCCAGGAGTACGAGTACAAGCAGGGGGCGACCAACCTGTCCACGACGGCGTTCGACGTGTACGCGAACCGCCGCGGCGTGTGCCAGGACTTCACCAACCTGTTCATCTGCCTGACGCGGCTGCTCGGCGTGCCGTCACGCTACGTGTGCGGGTACATCTACACGGGGCCGAAGCACGAGAACCAGCGGCAGAGCGAGGCCTCGCACGCCTGGGTCCAGGTGTACCTGCCGGAGATCGGGTGGAAGGGCTTCGATCCGACGAACGGGATCCTGACGCAGACCGATCACATCCGCGTGGCGGTCGGCCGCAACTACGTGGACGCGACGCCGACCTCGGGCACCATCTTCGTGGGGGGCGGGGCAGAGCGCCTCGAGGTCGACGTGCGGGTCGAGCCGATCGACTGAGCGGGAGGGCCGCTCAGGGCCGCGTGGCGATCCAGTAGAGGAGCGCCGTGCGGCTGAGCCCGTTGTCGAGCTCGGTCAGCGCCTGCGCCTCCTCCCAGGCCGCCTCCTTGTCGACGACCGCGTGCGCCGCGGTCAGGAAGGCCTTCCAGGGCTCCTCCGCCGCCTGCTCGGCGGCGGCCGACATCGCCGGCCACGCGTCCTGGATCCACTCCTTGGAGAGCAGCGACTCCGAGATGGGCGTGATCGGGAGCATCTGGATGCCATAGATGTACTCGGGGTTCGGCCCGAACCAGGTCGAGAAATCGGCCTTGGTCGACCAGAGGACGCCGACAGCGCCGTTGTCCTTGAACGGCACATCATAGACGGTGCTGTCCGAGGTGATCTGCCAGTAGGTCTGCGCGGAGGCCGTCTCCACCGCGAGGAGCAGCCGGCCGATGTTCATCACGTCCTTGTCGCCGAGCGCGTCGCCGAGGAGCTGCAGGCTGTACCAGGCGTTGACGGCCTCGGACGTGGACTCCTGGTTGCGGCCGTCCGCGAACGGGAACAGCCCGGAAGCCCAGGAGTGGCCCCGGAAGAAGTCCATGTTGCGGAACGGCGTGAAGTGCTGGTCCTTCGTGCTCGGGTTCGCGATGTCGCGGACGAGCCACAGCACCTTGTCGGCGTAGTTGTCGCGCCAGTTCTCATCCCCCTTCGCCAGCACGGCCGCCGCGTAGAGGAAGTAGCCGTAGTGGAAGTGGTGATCGTTGTAATACGCCTGGCCGAAGTCGGCGGTCTCGTCCGCGATGCCCTTCGTCGTCACGATGCCGCCCCAGGTCGAGTCGTAGACGAAGGGGTTGTCGTTCTCGCCGTTGAGCCACGGGTTGATGAGCGACTTGAGCCGCGCCCTGAGCTCCTCGGCGAGGTCCGCCTTGCCGACCACCTCGGCGATCTGCGCGAGGCGCGCGAGCTTCGCGAGCTCCTTGCCCCCGAAGTAGGGGTCTGAACCGACGACATCCGCGTCGGGCGTGAACCCCCGCTCGTCCTCGAGCGCGTCGACGACGGCTTCGCCCCACTGGTCCGAGACGCGGCGCGGCGCGTCCCAGCCGATCGCGCTGAGCGGGTACACGAGCTCCCACTCCGCCCCGGAGATGGCCTTCATGTCGCCGATCACGGTCGGGTACGAGAGGTCCGCCGTCTGCGCCTTCTCGAGGCGCTCCAGGTGGTGCGGCAGGGCCATGGTGAGGAGATCGCCCTCGCCCTTCGTCTTCCAGACGAAGCGCAGCGAGGCGGTGTCCTCGATGATCGACGCCTTGATGTCGCCGCCGACCGGGATGACGCCGGCGTGCTCGTCGAGCACGGCCGCGGCGTTCGGCCCGGGCACGAGCGCGACGCGGAGCGACCCAACATAGGGCTCCGACGCGTTCATCACGATGGCGTCCCACTCGAGGGTGATGGCGGGAGACGCATAGAGGACCCACGTCTGGCCGTTGTTGAGCGAGATCTCGAATCGATCGCCCGTGACCTTGGTGGGGCTCGTGGAATCGCCGTTCACCGCGGTGAACGCCACGCCGTCGCCGGCGCGCACGGAGGGGGTGAGCCCGTCGTACATGGCCGTCACGTACGGCATCCCGTACACGATGGGCGCCGTCATGGAGCCGCCCTGCGCCGACCACTCGACGGTGACCGAGAGGAGGTCGGACGACCGGACGACGTGGCCCGTGACCGCCTGGCGCACGGTGAGCCCGAGCTGCGACGCGTCGGCCGACGTGACGGACGTGCTGTTCACCACGATGCCCGGCCGGGAGATCGACAGCCCCTGTCCGAGCGCCTTGAGGTCGTAGGGCGCGGCGTTGATCCGCTGGTCGCCGTCGCCGAGCGCGAAGTTCATCCAGGTGGCGTTCGTGGGGAGCGGGGTGTCCAGCTCGCTCAGGACGTCGCCCGGCTCGAGCGGGTGCGGCGCCTCCGTGAAGCCCGGCTCGACCCCCGACAGCGGCCTGTCGCGGTCGAGCTCCCAGACCTCGACCTCCTCGCCGCCGGCGCCGCCGGCGCCGTCGGCGCCGCCGCTCCCGCCGCCGCCGTCGTTGTTGGTCGCCGGGGGCGGCGGGGGGTCGTCCCCGCCGCAGGCGACGATCGCGCCGAGGCAACTCAGCAGGGTAAAGGTCCTTACCATCGGATGCTTTAGAATCATGATCTGGCTCCCTCGCTCCAGCGCTCATCGCTCCACCTGACGTGAGGCGAGTCGAGGGATGAGCCCTGGTGTCGTGGTAATTTCATCGATCTACAAGGAACGGTGCAAGATTCTTTCACGAAGCGCGGGGCCCGTCCAGCCCGGAGGACGCGCAGGCGGCCGCGCGGGATGCCCTCGCGACGGCCTCAATCAGGCGATCGCCGCGCTGGAGTCGTGAGTCGGCTGCGTGGTTGTCCGCCCGTCCGGGCGGCCGTTATCGGGGCTTCGTAACGGGCTTTGCCGGCGCCTTCACCGCGCCTCTCTTGGCAGGCGCCTTGGCCGCGGTCTTCGCCGCCGACGTCGACGCGCGCGGGGCCTCGGGCGCGCCGCCGCCGCGCACGAGCGCGAGCACCGCGTCCGCGTGGCCGTCGACCTTCACGCCGCTGAAGATGTGCTTCACGGTGCGGTCGGGGCCGATGATGAAGGTGCTCCGGATCGTGCCCATCACCTTCTTGCCGTACATCGTCTTCTCGCCGTAGGCGCCGTAAGCGTCGTGCGCGGTGAGATCCGGATCGCTGAGGAGCGTCACCCCGAGATCGTATTTGGCCCTGAACTTCCGGTGGCGCTCCACCGAGTCGCGCGAGACGCCGAGCACCACGGCGCCGGCCTCGGTGAACGCACGGAGGGCCTCGGAGAACGCCTGCGCCTCCCGCGTGCAGCCGGGCGTGTCGTCCTTTGGGTAGAAGTAAAGGACGACCGTCTTGCCCGGGAAATCGGCGAGGCTCACCGTCTTGCCGCTGTCGCTGTCGAGAGAGAAATCCGGGGCACGGTCGCCTGCATTCAACATCGCTCGCTCGCTCCTTGTCCGCCCGGAGGCGAGGAGGACTGACCCCCTCCCCCCGCGGGGCGAGCACGATACACGGGCCGTCGCCGGCGCACCACAAGGCGTCGGCCGGGCGCACAGGCCCGAGCCGGCGAGTCGACCGTCCCTCGGGCCCGGCAGGGCGGCGAGCGTTCAGGGCCAGCCCGGGTCCGGCTCGGGCGGGGCATGAATTCCGTCCCAAAGCGCCCGCACGGCGTGGGCGGGCCACGCGTCCGTGAGCCTCGGCCGCGCCGGGCCGCGGGCGCCGTCGCAGGGCGGCCGCGAGCCGTCGTGCGGGTGCCGCCGCGCCCACTCGTACATCGCGTCGCGCGTCGCGCGGTCGGCCATGGCCTCGTAGATCCGCATCCCGGCGCGGATGCGCCGCTCGAGGATCGCGAAGCCGCCGACCTGGATCGACGCCTGCGTGCACGGCAGCACGACCGGGGCCTCCTGCCCGAGCGCCTCGGCGAGCGCGACGAGCGCCCGCGCGATCGGGAACCGGGGGTGGTGCACGACGCGGCGCTCGATGAAGTTCTGCTCGTTGGTCACGAGGTCGCGCACGAGCGCGCGCTCGAGCGCGCGCTCGTGCGCGCGGTGCGGCTGGCCGGCCCGCCGCGCGCCCTCGTGCCGGGCCCACGCCTCGCGGACGAAGCGCGAGCACCGGCCGGGCGCGAGATCGGCGCTCCGGCCGAGCAGGTGGTGGAGCACATGATACCAGGCGTCGAAGAAGATGAGGTGATTGGCGCGCTCCAGGAAGAGGAAGAGCTCTCGCAGCGCGGGCGGGGCGATCGCGCCGTCGCCGCGGTCGAGGAGGACCGCGATGTCGGTCATCAGCGAGCCCGCGTTGCGCGACACGAGGTGCGCCATGAGCAGCCAGGGCAGATCCGGCGGATGGGCGCGGGTGAGCGCATACAGCTCGAGGTAGCTCTCCGTGCGGGTCACATTGTCGAGGTTCCGCTCGTCGAGCTCGGCGAGCAGCGCCGTGAGGCGCGCCACGTCGGCGCGGGCCGGCGCTTCCGAGCACACCGTCTCAGCCATGCCCGGCGGCTTTGCACGAGCCTGGCCATGGAGAATTCAAGGCTTTCCGGGTTCTCTCGGCGAGCCTGTGAAGCGGCGCGAGCTGTCGTGAACTGTGAGGGGCCGCGCAGGCGGAGGGGCGCCCTGGGCCGGCTTGCCCCCACCGGTCAACCGAGGTACCAAAGGCACATTCGTGAGACGCCCTCGACGGCGTCATCGAATGAGACGGCGCCGGCGCCGCTGGAGGAAATCATGACCCTACCTGTCCCCGTGTACATCGTCGCAGCGGCCCGGACGCCGATCGGCGCGTTCCAGGGCGCGCTCTCCCCCTTGCCCGCCCCGCGCCTGGGCGAGGTCGCCATCCGGGCGGCCCTCGAGCGGGCAAAGCTCTCTCCGGATGCGGTCGAGGAGGTCTTCCTCGGCAATGTCCTCTCCGCGGGCATCGGGCAGGCCCCTGCCCGGCAGGCCGCCATCTATGCCGGCATCCCGAGCAAGGTCCCGGCCACCACGGTGAGCAAGGTCTGCGGCTCGGGGCTCCAGGCTGTCATCTTCGGCGCCAAGACGGTGGCGCTCGGCGACGCGGACGTGGTCGTCGCCGGCGGCATGGAGTCGATGTCGAACGTGCCCTACTACCTGCCGCAGGCGCGCACCGGCTACCGCATGGGCGACGGCAAGCTCGTGGACGGCATGATCCATGACGGCCTCTGGGACCCGTACGGCAACTTCCACATGGGCACCGCGGGCGAGGCGTGCGCGAAGGAGCACGGCTTCTCGCGCGAGGCGCAGGACGAGTATGCGAAGGAGAGCTTCCGCCGGGCGCTCGCCGCGCAGCGCGAGGGGCTCTTCGCCGCGGAGATCGCGCCGGTCGCCGTACCGCAGCGGAAGGGCGACGCCGTGGTCGTGAAGGACGACGAGGGCCCGCCGGCCGGCAAGCCCGAGAAGTTCGCGTCGCTGAAGCCCGCGTTCCAGAAGGACGGGACGATCACCGCGGCCAACGCCTCGTCGATCAACGACGGCGCGAGCGCGCTCGTCCTGGCGAGCGAGCGGGCGGTCAAGGAGCACAAGCTGACGCCGCTCGCGCGGATCGTCGGCTACGGCGGCGCCGCGCAGGCGCCGGAGTGGTTCACGACGGCGCCGGCCGCGGCGATCGCGAACACCACGAAGAAGCTCGGGCTCAGCGCGGACCAGATCGACCTGTTCGAGGTGAACGAGGCGTTCGCGGTGGTGGCGCTCGCCGTGAACAAGCTCGCCGGGATCGACGCCCAGAAGGTGAACGTCCGCGGCGGCGCGGTCGCGCTCGGCCACCCGATCGGCGCGAGCGGCGCCCGCATCCTGACCACGCTGCTCTTCACGATGAAGGACCAGAACGCGAAGCGCGGCCTGGCGACGCTCTGCATCGGCGGCGGCGAGGCGCTGGCCGTCGTCGTCGAGCGGTGATCCGGCCGCGGCCCGTCGGTCCCGGCGCGCGCGGCGTTGAAACCTTCGCCGCGCGCACGCCGACCTTGCCCCCGGCCACGCACACGAACAGCTACGCGCTCGGCGGCCGCGAGGTGCTGCTCGTCGAGCCGGCCACGCCGTACGAGGACGAGCGCCGCGAGTGGCTCGCGTGGGCGCGCGGCTTCGCCGCCCAGGGGCGGACGATCGTGGCGATCGCGGTGACCCACCACCACGCCGACCACGTCGGGGGCGCGCGCTTCTTCGCGGCCGAGCTCGGCGTGCCGGTCTGGGCCCACGCCGAGGCGGCCCCGCGCCTCCCCGGCGTGCCGCTCGCGCGGCGCCTCGCGGACGGGGACGTCGTGCGGCTCGGCGGGCCGGAGCCGATGGAGATCCGCGTGCTCCACACGCCGGGGCACGCGCCCGACCACCTCTGCTTCCTCGACGAGGCGCAGGGCGTGCTGGTCTGCGGCGACATGGTGGCCGGCGTGGGGACCATCCTGATCGACCCCCGGGAGGGCGACATGGCGGTGTACCTGGCGCAGATCGAGCGGCTCGCGGCGCTCGGGGCGCGGATCGCGCTGCCGGCACACGGGGGGCCGATCGACGCGCCTGAGGCGCTGTTCCGGCGCTACATCGCGCACCGGCTCGGGCGCGAGCAGAAGGTGGCCGCGGCGCTCGACGGGGCCGGCGAGGGGGGCGCGACGCTCGACGGTCTCCTGCCGGTCGTGTACGCCGACACGGCGCCGGCGCTCTGGCCGATCGCGCGGCTCAGCCTGGAGGCGCACCTGATCAAGCTGGAGCGCGAGGGGCGAGCCCGGCGGGGCGACGACCTGTGGCGCCGGGCGTCGACGAACGACGCCTGACCTCGGACGCCGTCCGTGCTCATCGGGCCTGGCCGGCGTCGGCCGGCGTCGCCAGGAGCCGCCGCGGGGCTACAGGCCAGTATGATTCCCCGTGATCCAGACGGTCGCGTGGGAGCCGTCGGGCTGCGTGGCCCAGGTGCGGACGCGGTACTTGTTCGTGGCGACCTGCTGCGCGGTCCCGTAGTTCTCGTGGTAGTAGAGGAACACCGGAGTCGAGCAGTGCCCGCGGCCGGTGAGCGGGTTGTCCCACACCCACGCGCCCGCCTGCTCCTTGTACGTGAGCTGCACGAACTGGCTCGTGGCCGAGTCCCAGCGCTGCACGCGCGTCGCCATCTTGGTGTCCTCGCAGTCGCTGATCGCCTGCGACGCGTCGCTCCACGACGTGGAAGAGGAGCCCCAGAAGGACGGCTGCACGACGAAGCTGTACGTCTCCGGGGTCTGGTGCTGGTAATAGCTGGGCACGGGAAAATCCACGATCGTCGTCGCTCGATCCTGCCCGCTGGCCGGACAGATGCTGTCGATCCACTGGTAGGAGCGGACATACGTATCGCTTGCTCCGACCGCGGTGAGCTGCGCGCTGGTGAAGTTCGGGTTGGTCCCCGTGGCGCAGGGGTCCGGGTTTCCCCCGAGCGCCTCGGCGCTCTCCGCCGTGTCTTCATCGTCGAAGCTGCCGTCATCCGCCACAACGCAGCCCGTGACCATCGAGATGGTGATAAGAACGAGACCGACATGAACTGCAGCGATCTTCATGGTGCGACTCCCCTTGAGTTGCCGGCCTCTCTGGCCCGCGCCCGACCAGAGAGCAGGGAGCGTGCCCACGACGATCCGCTGCGCGCTCCGGGGCGTTCAACGCGCTCGCGGCGCAAGATCGCTACGCGCGCCATGGAGCCGACCGCCGCTTGTCCGGCGATGGAGGCGGCAGCCTCCTCCATCGGCAGCGCGACGGAGGCTCGCGCCTCCACCCCGGCGAGCTCGCTGGTCCCGTGTACGGCCCTGTGCGGTCACGCGTTCACGCGCGCGACGCGATTTCAACAGGTTGACGCCTCGACTACTCTCCAGGTCGAGGTGACCCATGGACGACCGGCGACTCTACTGGATCGCGCTGCTATCGCCTGCGCTCTCGGCTGCGGGCTGCGCCGCGGCGACGCCCGACGAAGGCCCGACCGCGACCGCGCGCGCGGCGCTCACCGTCATGGAGGATCAGCGGCTCGCCGAGCCCGCGCCGGAGGCGCTGCGCCTCTTCGGCTTCGCCGTCGCCGGGAGCGGGAGCACGGTGCTGATCGGGGCGCCGGGCGAGGCGGGCATGACCCGAGGTGCGGTGCACGTCTACACGGTGGCCGGAGGGGTCGCGACATTCGCCACCACGCTCGAGCCGGGTGACGGAGAGGACGGCATGCGGTTCGGCCGTCAGGTCGCCATCGACGGCGACACCGCCGTTGTCATGGCCGGCGCCGACTACGAGGCGAGCTCGATCGAGGAGCGCATCTATGTGTTCGGCCGGGGCGACGAGGGATGGTCCGAGCAGGCCCTGCTGACCATCCCGGAGGTGATCACGGGCGGCCTGTCGACGATGGCCGTGGACGTGGACGGCGACACGGTCGTGGCGAGCGATGTCTGCGAGGATGGCGATGTCGCCCTGGGCCGGGCGTTCGCGTTCACCAGGGCGGGCGGCGCGTGGTCGCCGCGCGTGGAGCTCGTGCCGCACGACAGCCCTCGCGGCCTCGGCTGGTCGGTCGCGCTCTCGGGCGACACCGCGATCCTGGGCGCGCCCCAGGACGACCCCGAGGGGCGCTACAGCGCCGGATCCGCCTATGTGTTCGTGCGCGAGGGCGGCGCGTGGACGCAGCAGGCGAAGCTCGTGCCGCCCGACAGCGGCGTGAACCTGGCATTCGGCACGTCGGTCTCCGTCGAGGGCGACACCGCGGCGATCGGGGCCAAGAGCGCCGTGTACATCTATGCGCGCCACGACGGCGTGTGGACCCAGCAAGCGAAGCTCACGCCCGCGCTGACCGGGTCCGCGGCGACCGGGGTGCAGCTCCTGCGCAACGCGGTGCTGGCCGGGTTCGTCGGCGTGAACGATCAGAAGGGCGTCGCCTCGGTTTTTCATGGCGGAGGAGCGACGTGGGTGGAAGCGCGCACGCTCGTTCCATCGGATGGCCATGCGTTTGATTTCTTCGGTCTGAGCACCGGTTATGCTGGAGGGAGCGCGATCGTCGGGGCGCCCTACCTGGGCGAGTCGCCCAGCCGCGCCGGCGCGGCGTATGTTTATGCGCTGCCGTCCCTCGATGGCGGGAGCTGCGCCGCGGATGAGGACTGCCTGAGCGGCACGTGCCTGGCGGGCGAGTGCGCCCCCGGCGGCGGCAGCGGGGCGGGCGCAGGCGGCGGTGGCAGCGGGGCGGGCGCAGGCGGCGGTGACAGCGCGACGGGCGCAGGTGGCAGCGGCGCAGGCGGCGGCGCCACGGGCAGCGGCGGCGACAGCACGGCGGGCGCAGGCGGCGGCGTCACGGGCAGCGGCGGCGACAGCACGGCGGGCGCAGGCGGCGGCGCCACGGGCAGCGGCGGCGACAGCACGGCGGGCGCAGGCGGCGGCGCCACGGGCAGCGGCGGCGACAGCACGGCGGGCGCAGGCGGCGCAGGCGGCGACAGCACGGCGGGCGCAGGCGGCGGCGACAGCGCAGGTGGCGGCGTCAGCGCAGGCGGCGGCGACAGCACGGCCGGCGCAGGTGGCGGCGGCGATAGCACGGCGAGCGCAGGCGGCGGCGCCACGGGCAGCGGCGGCGACAGCACGGCGGGCGCAGGCGGCGGGGGATGTCAGATGGGCAGCCCGGACCGGCCGGCGCAGCGCGCTCCGGCGATCGCGGTCGTCCTCTTCGCGCTCGCAGCCGTATCCGCGCGACGAACCAGGGGCTGGATAGCCTGGGTCCCCTCCTGATCGCTCCGAGCGACGGGGACATGGCGTCGGACAACGGCGGATGACGCGTGGCCGCGCGCGCTGGGGGCGCGCAGCCCGCCGCTCACATCCAGAGGCGCGCCACGACTCCGAACGTCCCGGGTCCCGGCACCCCGCCCTGGTTCCCGCCGCAAACAACGACCTTCTGGCCCGAGTAGATCGCGGCGCGGTGAATCCCGCCCTGATCGCCGACGTACAAGGGAACAACGCCGTCGGCACCGAAATTGGCATCGATCCTCCCGTCGCGCGTGTAGCGCGCGAGCACCGGCCCCGGCGAGGCGCCGCCGCCCGCGTTGCCCACCACGAGGATCCGGCTGTCGGGCAGCAAGACCATGTCTTCCGCGACGTCGTCACCGCTGGTGATCGGCGCCGTGACGACGCCGCCGGCGCCGAAGCTCGGATCGTCGGCGCCGTCTTCGAGGAGGCGGCGAACCTGGAAGTCGGCGTCGCCGTTCTGGTTCGACGCGCCGGCCACGAGGATGCGGCCGTCCGCGAGGAGGGCGACCGCCGCGGCCCGCTCGCTGCTCCCGGGCACGGCGATGACCCGCTGGCCGCCCGTCCCGAACGCCGTATCCGGTTGTCCGTCAGCGAGCAGGCGGGCGACGACGGCGTCGCTCTCGCCGCCCGATTCCACGTGGCCGGCCACGAGGATCCGACCCTCGCCGTCGACGGCCATGGCCTGCGCGACGAACGACGGGCTCAGGACCACATGGCCGCTCCCCGCGCCGAAGGAGCTGTCGGGAGCGCCGTCCGGGGAGGCGCGCGCCACGAGCGGCTCGCCGCTTCGATCGCCGACGACGAGGATCTTGTTGTTCGACAGCACGAGCCCGTCCGTGACCGTCTCGCTCCCGCCCGTGTCGATCAGCGCCTTGCCACCGCTGATGTTGCCGAACAGCGCATCGCCTGTCGCCCCGTTCGCCCCGAGGCGCACGAGCGCGATGTCGCGCGGCTCCGGGCTCTCGTGCCAGCCCATCGCGATGATCTTGCCGTCGAGCTGGTGCCCCACCGCGTGCGCCTCGGCTGTGGAGCTCGAGGAGCCGCCGAACCGCACCGACACGAGCTTTCCGTCGGAGAACGTGGGATCCATCGCTCCTTCGCCGGTCAGGCGCGCGACCTTCATGGAGGATCCGCCGAGCCCGCCGGCGCCCCACCCCGTGGCGAGGATCTTCCCGCTGACCACCTCGATGTCCGTCAGGGTGCCGCCGTCGTCGGCCCCGAAGCTGATGGCGGCCAGGCCTGTCGCCGCGGCGCCGAACGTATCGTCGAGGGCGCCGGGGCGGCCGGTGATCAGGGCGCCGGTCACGGAGGCGGTCCTCTCCCGGGCGCCGGAGGTGCCCGACAGGGTGAAGGAGACCGTGTTGCCGAGGGCCAGCGGCGCCTCCGCGCCGACCGTGACCTCGGCGCTGGTCTGCCCTGCCGGCACCGTCACGGCGTCGATCACCAGGCCTACGGCAGGGCTTACCGGCAGGACCGTCACATCGCCGCTGAAGCCGCCGATGCGCCGGATCTCGATCTCGAGAACGTTCTTCCCGCCGAGGGGGACCGTGATGTTGGGCGTGAGGATGGCCAGAGAGAAGTCAGGCACTCCCGTCTCGCCGCCCCCGGCGCCGTCCCCGCCGGCGCCACCCCCGCCGGAGCCGGGCGCGTCGGGGCGGCCGCCGGTCCCGGACGACGTCTCGGCATCGGACGGGCTCGCGTCCGCTTCGAGGTCCACATCGTGGATGCCCAGGATCTGCTGGCAGCTCACGGAAGCCAGCGGGAACAGCGATGTGAGGAGGAGCGGGAGCAAGCGGGCGAGGCGCTGGCGAGGAGTCATCACCGTCATCCTCGCATTGCCGCCCGAGGCGTCAACAAGGGCGGCGCGCAGGGCAGCGTAGTGGCCGGTTCAGGTCGAGCTCACAGGGGCAGCGTTGCGTCGGGCGGCGGCCTCGCGATGGGGCGCCGCGAGGGCGGCATGGCCCCGGGGTGGTTGACGAGGAGAATCAGCGCCGGCTACGCTGCCTCCCCTTGATGAACCGGGGAGGGACAGGCGGGGAACGCGGATGGATTGGCGAGCGGAACACCGGATCTTGACCGAGGCGGGAGTCACGGTTGCGCCCGGCTTGACGGAAGCCGAGCTCGGCCGAGCCGAGTCCGTCATCGGCGCCAGGTTTCCGCCTGATCTGCGCTCCTTCCTTTCGGAAGGGCTCCCTGTCGGCGGGCGCTTTCCCGACTGGCGGGCGCCAGACTCGACGGAGATTCGCCGGCAGCTCGACTGGCCCTTCGAAGGCCTGGCGTTCGATATCGAGCACAACGCGTTCTGGTTGGACGCATGGGGCGTTCGGCCCTCGGAGCTGCCGGAAGCGATACGGATCGCGCGGGCCATCGTCGCCGAGGCGCCCCGCCTGATTCCGATCGCGGGCCACCGCTACATTCCGGCGGAGCCAGATCTCGCCGGAAACCCCGTGTTTTCAGTCTATCAGACCGACATCATTTACTACGGCAGCAATCTCGCGACGTACCTGCGGCACGAATTCCATCGGACATCTCACATCGACGCCGTCCACGAAGAGATGCGCAGGATCCGGTTCTGGAGCGAGTTTGTGGATGCCAACGAATAGCGGACCGCCCCAAAGGCGCGCCATGGAGTGGGGCGTCGTGCGGCCCCTTCCGCCATGGCGCCGCCACCCCTGAGCTGGACCTCTCGTCGCGTTTCCCCGCCGTTTCGCGTCGGCATGGGGCGTGCTCAAGGCCGCGTGTCATGCCGACGCTCGAGCACAACGCCCTCGTCGAGATGTTCCGCGAGGACCCGGAACTCGCGCCCCGCTTGCTCGCGACGCTCCTCCACGTCGAGGTGCCGCCGCACGCGGCGGTCGCGGTGGTCGAGTCGTCGCTCGACCAGCCCATCCCGGTGGAGTTCCGCGCCGATCTGGTGCTCGATCTTCGAGACGAGAACGACGCGTTGGTGCTGGCGATGGTCATCGAGGTGCAGCGCGACGTGGATCCGGACAAGAAGTTCTCGGGGCTGGGCGCTTACGCTGCAAAGCGCGGCACAATCACCCACGCTTGGCCTTCATCGTCGCGGGAGTCCCAGCGTCGGCCCCTGGACGAGGCGATTCCGCGCGTTCTGCCTTCAGGGGACCTTGTACTCCGTGACGACATCCAGGACCCAGGTGATGCCGAAGCGATCCTCGAGCATCCCGTAGAGGGGCGTCCATCCCGACGGCGCCAGAGGCTGCGCGACGGTCGCGCCAAGAGAGAGCTTCTCCCAGAGCTCGGTGATCTCCTTGGCCGAGTCGCCGCGGACCGAGACAAGGAACGCGTGCTTGCCTCGCTCCCATGGCATGCGGGGAGATGTGACGACGGGCTCGCGCGGCGGGACGGCGGTCACAGCCCGGTGTAGATGGTGGCGAAGGAGGCGGCCTCGCCGCGGAGCAGCAGGCCGATCCGCGGGTTCGGGACCTTGAAGGTGTGAATCCTGGCGTTGCGCACGTCGAGCACCGCGAAGGCGCCGCCCGGCGTGCTCTCGGCGAGGCCGTTCATCAAGAGGTTCAGCACGACCGACACGCGCTTGGACGACAGCGGCTCCCCGCGAAAATACATCTTGATCACGTGAGGCGTCCCGTCGATGACGAGCCCGAGCTCCGGGTTGACGTTGATCTCGAGATCGCCGAGACGGTATGTCGCCACGGGCGGATCGAACCACGTCATCTTCCCGGAGGCGAGGAACTTGCGGTATCCGTGGACGACCGACGGATAGATGCGGCGGCGCCGCTCGTCGTGCTGGGCGGCGAGGAAGGTGTCGAGCACGCTGGTCGGCTTTCCGCTCCTGTGCATGTCGACAATCGCCTCTGTGACCTGCCTGTAAAAGTCCGTGTGGAGCTCATCCTTCCGCTCCTTGAACTCCCTGACGCCGGTCAGCTTGGGCGCCCCGGCCTTGAGAACGAAGTCGACAAAGTACGTGAGCGAGATCTTGTCCATGAAGTCTCCTACAAAACGAAGCCGTCCAGCGCGCGCGGCTCGCGAGAGCACGCCGTCCGTCACCCCGTGTGCTTGACGTCTACCACGGATGGCCACCTTCGACCCGTCCGGAAAGGGATCGATCGGACGGACATTGTCCCAGCTCGCCAGGGCCGGAGGACGGGGCTTGCGGCCGGATAAACCGAGCAAATTCAATGCGTTGGATGCACCTCTACGCCCGGTCGCGCCGGCATCGATCCGGCCCTGCGATGCTGCGACGGCGGGGGCGCAGGCCACGCGAGCAATCGACAGAAATCATCTGTTCTCCGGGGCGCGCCGCGGCGAAGAGCCGGTGGGATGACCCCCCGCGCGTCGCGAGCTCGTCGAGCGACCGTGGTGGAGGACGCTGAATCCGTGCGACATTGCGTGAGTCGCCGCCCGCGCCGCAAGGCCCGGCGGCGGCGTCCAGTACGGCTGGAGAGGAGGAACAGATGACCAATTCATCGGCGGAGGCTCGGGTCACCGAGGTGGCCAATGGCATCTACCAGCTCCACACCCCGGTGGGGGAGGGCAAAGCTGGGTTCTCGTTCAACCAGTATCTCCTGGTCGACGACGCGCCGCTGCTCTTCCACACCGGCCCGCGCCGCCTCTTCCCGGCGGTGCGCGCGGCGATCGCGCGGGTGATGCCCGTCGAGCGGCTACGCTACGTGGCGTTCTCCCACTGCGAGTCGGACGAGTGCGGCTCCATGAACGAGCTGCTCGCCGCCGCCCCGCAGGCGGCGCCGGTGTGCGGGCGGATCGCCGCGGTGGTCGACGAGGACCTGTTCGACCGCGCGCCGCGGGCGCTCGACGACGGCGAGGTCCTCGAGCTGGGCCGGCGCCGGGTGCGCTGGCTCGATGCGCCCCACCTGCCGCACGGCTGGGAGTGCGGCTACCTGTTCGAGGAGTCCACCGCCACGCTGCTGTGCGGCGATCTCTTCACGCAGCCCGGCGCCGTCCACCCGGCGCTCACGCGCGACGACATCCTCGAGCCGAGCGAGGCCATGCGCCGGGCGATGGATTACTACGCGCACGGCCGCGACGCGCCCGGACTCCTCGAGAAGCTCGCGGCCACATCTCCCCGCCTTCTCGCCTGCATGCACGGCCGGGCGTACGAGGGGGACGGCGCCGCCCTCCTGGGCGGGCTCGCGCGCGCGCTCGCCGGCGCGACGTGAGCGGCGCTCGGCGCCCCTCGGAAGCGTGGGGTGGTGGGCGTGCGAGGAGACGGACGGCCCGGCGTGCCCCGGCCGCCGTCGCCGGCCCGGTTCGCTTCCCAGCCGGCGTCGCTGGCCGCCTGCGTCCGCCATGGCGCCGCCACCCCCTGAGCTGGAGCTCTGCTCGCATTTCGCCTGCGTTTCGTGCCGGCATGCGGCGTGCTCGAGGCCGAGCGTCATGCCGACGCTCGAGCACAACGCCCTCGTCGAGATGTTCCGCGAGCACCCGGCGCTCGCGCCCCACTTCCTGGCGACGCTCCTCCACGTCGAGGTGCCGCCGCACGCCTCGGTCGCGGTGGTCGAGTCGTCGCTCGACCAGCTCATCCCGGTGGAATTCCGCGCTGACCTGGTGCTCGAGCTCCGCGGCGCGACTGGCACGCTCGTGCTGGCGATCGTCGTCGAGGTCCAGCGCGACGTGGACCCGGACAAGAAGTTCTCGTGGCCGACGTACGTCACGGTCGTGCGCGCCAGGAAGCGCTGCGGTACGGTCGTCCTCGTGGTCGCGCCGGACGAGGGCGTGGCGGCCTGGGCGGCGGAGAACATCGACCTTGGCCTGGGCCTCGGCAACGTCGCGCCGCTGGTGCTCGGTCCGGCCGTCGTCCCCGAGATCACCGACCCGGCCGACGCGGAGAAGGAGGCCGAGCTCGCGGTGCTCTCGGCGGTGGCGCACGGCAACGGGCCGAACGGGCTCACCGTGGTCCAGGCGGCGCTCGTTGCCCTCGGCCTGCTCGACCAGGAGCACGCCATGGTCTACTTTCAGCTCATCTGGAACGGGTTGCGTGAGCCGATGCGGCAAGCTCTGGAGGCGTTGGTCATGGAACGGCAGATCGAAGGCGAGGCGACTTTTCCCCCGTTCGTGCAGAAGCTCATCGATCGCGGCATGCGCGAGGGCGAGCTCAAAGGCATGCGCGAGGGCGAGCTCAAGGGCATGCGCGAGGGCGAGCTCAAAGGCAAAAGGGACACGCTGTTGCGGCTGCTCGCGCGCGCAGGGCTCGTGCTCACCGAGGACGAGAGAGCGCGCGTCCAGGCATGCACGGACATCGCGACCCTCGACCGCTGGATCGATAACGTCCTCGGGGCCGAGACCGCCGCCGAAGTGCTCTCCTGACGGTCGACGGAGGCAGCCCGACAAGGCGGGAAAGGCCGCTGCCGCGAGGCCCGGAGACGTACGTGAAGGACGGGCTCAGCGCAGCGCCGTCGTGACGACATACCGCGTCTTGCCCGCCTCCGGATCCACGCAGTCCTTGTAGTACTGCCCGGGCGGGTGGAGCTTGCTGCAGTGAGCCTGGCAGTCTCCGACGATCTCGATCATCCCGCAGGCCTCGAGATCCCCCTCCCCGTCGACGTGCCCCGCCGCGCAGTCGCGCCGCGCCGCGCGCGACAGATCGACGCTCGCCCTGTTGTAGCAGGCGCGCAGGTACGGCGTCTCCGCGAAGAGATTCCCCCAGAAGGCCCCCTCGACGTGAGGGTACGCCTCCCGCTCCTCGCGCCCGACCTCGTGGCGCAGCGGGTCCTGGTGAGAGCGCATCGAGATGACGACCGACACGCCATAACGGTTCGTGCGCGCCGCCAGGCAGGCAGAGACGATCTGCTTGCCGGCCGGGTCGAGCGGGCCCTCGCCCCACGCATCGGCGAGCCCGAGCTCCCCGTGATACACCTCGTCGTGGGTCCTGCCAGCGGCGTCGGTCCAGGAGAAGCTGAAGCTCTGGGACGCGTCGAGCGCGCAGCTCACCATGTATTTCACGAGCGTCCGGAAGAGCTCTCCCCCCTCGCCCGGATCCTGCAGCGTCAACGCCGCCTCACGACTGAGCGCATTGGCGCTCAGCGCATTGGCGCTCAGCGCATTGGCGCTCAGCGCGTTGGCGCTCAGCGCGTTGGCGCTCAGCGCATTTCCGCTCACGAGCGCATCGGCGCTCGAGATGAGACCGTCAGTCTCCTCGTCCGACGCGAGCTCGGGCGCCATGCAGCCGGTGATCGCGAGAAGGATGCCTGCGCATCCAAGCATATCCCTGGTTTTCACGTGATGAGACCTCGGTAGCGAGCCAAGAGGAGCGCTCGCGCTCCCCGATCACAGCACGCCCTCCGGCGCTTCGCTCAGGGCGACCGCTGCCGGGAACTCTCCACGTCTATGGACAGGGTACGGCGAATCACCTGCTCTGTCAGCTGTTAATTGCACGCCCTGTGCAGATTCTCCCGTGGGACAGCGGCGCTCTGTTCTGACCCGTTCCGACCTGTTCCGACCCACTGCGCCGCGAGCTCCAGTGTGCGGGCGTTGTCGGGGACGTGGGAGAGAAAGCGCCTGCGCCACTCGGCGTCACGGACGCTGCCCGCCCGCTCGAGCAGCTTGTCGCGCGCCGAGGCGATGGCGGCGGAGGCCCTGCCGAGATCGCCGTTCGCCGCGAGGGCTTCGGCATACACCAGCCGGATCATCGACTCGCCCTCTTCCAGCCCGCCGAGCGACTCGAGCGCGGCCAGGGCCTCGCCGGCGGCCGCGAGCGCCTCGCCCGCGCGCCCGAGCCCGAGCAGCGCCCGCGCGCGCAGCGCCGTGGCCGCGACGCGCAGCGGCGACGCGCTCTCCAGCGCCCCGGCGAGGCGCGCCTCGCGCTCCGCGGCGCCGAAGTCGCCGGCCAGCAAGGCGATCTTCGCCAGGTACGAGCGCGACACCACCTCGGCGCGCGGATCGCCGAGCCGCTGGCTCGACGCGAGCGCCGCCTCCTCGACCGCCCGCGCCTCCGCGAGCCGACCGCGGTAGGCGAGGACCTGCCCCAGGCTGGCCTGCGCCGCCGCCGCCACCTCGTGGAGGCCCATCCGCTCGGCGGCCTCCAGCACGGAGCGGAGCGCCATCTCGGCGCCCTCGAAATCGCCGAGCTCCCCGTACGAATAGCCCAGGTTCGCCCGGGTGATGCACGCGTTGCGCCGGTCGCCGACCTGCTCGAACGCCGCCAGCGCGGCCTCCAGGCCGGTGACGCAGGCGCCGGGGTCGCCCCCGCTCATGGCGCGGAAGGCGCGCGCCTGGTGGAGCCCCGCGACCACCTCGGCGCCCGCCGCAGACCCGCCGTCGAGGGCGCGCTCCACCGCCGCGATCAGCGCGTCGACGACGGCGAGGCGGCCGGTGAAGGCCAGCGTCGAGGCCCCCATGGAGAGGCAGGTGCTCTTCGCGCCCTCGGCGCCCTGCAACGCAGGCAGGACGGCCGCCGTGCCCGTCCACCGCTCCACCCCCTCGAAATCGCCCAGCTTGCCCATGGCGGCGACCACCTGCGCGACGGCCGTGAACCACGGCGCCGAGCCGCGCGCGAGGTGCCGGGCCGCCTCTGTCCCCCGCTCCTCGGCGAGCGCGAGGTCGCCGCGCCACACGTGGGCCTCGGCCTGGACGAGCCGCAGCGCCCCCACCACGGCGGGCTCCGGGGCGCACGCGAGCCCGCGCTCGGCCCGCGCGATCGCGGCGCCGAGGTCGTTGCCCTCCAGGGCGTGCTGCGCGGCGCGCAGGTACGCCGCCGCGGCGCGCGCCGGCACGACGCCGCGCTCGAAGTGCTCCGCGAGCGTCATCGCGTCGGGCTCGCCCGCGCCCTCCAGCCAGGCGCCCGCCAGGGCGTGGCCGAGCCGCCGGTCCGACTCGGTCAGCATGCCGTACGCCGCCTCGCGCACGAGCGCGTGCCGGAAGCGGTACTCGACCTCGCCCCGCAGCCGCCCCGGGCCGCGCCGGTGGATCACCTCGCGCCGCTCCAGCTCCGAGAGCCACCGCGTCACCCCCGCCCCGCCGAGCAGCGCGCTCACCCCGCTCGGCCAGAACGCCTGGCCGAACACGCTCGCCGCCCGCAGCACGCGCCGCGCCTCCGCGTCGAGCGCCTCGATGCGCGCCTGCACCATCGCGAGCACCGTCTCCGGCAGGTCCGCCCCGTGGCCGGCCGCCACCGCCCGCACCTGCTCTTCGAGGTAGAACGGGTTGCCGTCGGCCCGGTCCACCAGCGTCGCCACGAGCTCCTCGCTCGCCTCGTCGCCGAGCGCCGCGCGCACCAGCCGCTCGCTCGCGCGGCGCGTGAGCGGCGGCAGCATCATCTGGTTGCCGAAGCGGCCCTGCGCGAGCCCGGGGAACATGTCGTGCACCTCGGGGCGGCCCAGGCCGAGCACGAGGAACGGCAGGTCCTTCAGGCTCCGGAGCGCCGCCTCCACCATCGTCACCGTGGGCAGGTCGCCCCACTGCAGGTCCTCGAGGATCAGCAGCACCGGCTGCTTCGCGCACTCGGCGCGGATGAACTCCTCCCACGACAGCCGGAGCTGATCGCCCATCAGCAGGCGGTTGCGCCGCGCGGCGCCGACCTGGATGTCGTCGTCCGGGAACGGCGCGCCCACGAGCTCGCCGAGGAAGGCGCTGACGCGCCCCACGTCGAGCTCCCGGTGGCGCTCGACCCGCGCCCGCACCTTGCGCCGCCGCTCCTCGAGCGGCTCGCCGTCGACGATGCCCATCGCGCGGCGCAGCGCGCGCGACAGGAGCCCGAACGCCGAGCCGGAGCTCATCGGGTCGCCCTGGCCGACCCACACCTCGACGCCGCCGCCCCCGGCGTCGCGCGCGCCGTTCACGCCGCGCGCCGCGACGGACGGCACCTTCTCGAGGAACTCCTGCCGCAGCCGCGATTTGCCCATCCCCGCGGCGGCGACGACCAGCAGCGCGCCCGAGGTCGACTCCTCGATGCTCCGCTCGAGCTCCGCGCTCAGCACCGCGAGCTCCCGCTCCCGTCCCACGCACGCCATCGGCTTGCCGAGCAGCGCCGGCGCGGTCGCCACCTTGAGGTCGTCCCGCGCCCCGTGCAGGAACCTCGCGCCGCCCTCGCAGCTCGTCTCGAACCGGCCGCCGAGCAGCCCCGCCGTCACCTCGTCGATCCGGACCGCGGCCGCGGGGGCCGGCTCGCCGCGCGTCGGCAGGAGCTGCACCGCCCGGTCGATGAGCTCGCCCATCGGGATGCGCGGCGTGAGCTCCGCCCGCCCCGTCACCAGCGCCACCGGCGCGCCCCCGAGCAGAGCGCGCAGCGCGAGCGCGCAGCGGGCTGCTTGCGCCGCGAGATCCGTGGCCGCCTCGGCGCTCGTCAGCACGAGCAGCGGCGACCTCGCGTCGATGAGCTCGAGCTGCCCCTGGTAGCGCGCGGCGAGCGCGCGCAGCTCCTCGGTCCGCTCGAGCGCGCGCGCCTGCTCCTCCTCCTGCGATCGCGTCTCCTCCTCGGGCGCCGAGCGCTCGTGCGCGAGCACGAGGCACGTGACGCGCCGCTCGCTGCTCGTGAGCTCCAGGACGCGCACCGGCGCGGCGGCCGCGCGGCCGTCCGCCGCGTCGACGCCGCGCACCTCGATCGCGCCGAGCGCCTCGGCGACGGCCTCGCCGTCGCGGGGCCGCTCGCCCGGCTGCTTCGCGAGCATCCTGGCGATGAGCGCGTCGAGCTCCTCGGACAGCTCGGGGCGGAGCTCGCGGAGGCGCGGCGGCTCGTCGAGGAGCACCTTGACCAGCACGGCGAGCGCCCCTGCGCCCTGGAAGGCGGCGCGCCCGGTGAGGCACTTGAACAGCACGCACCCGAGCGCGAACACGTCCGCGCGGGCGTCGACGCTCCGCTCGCCGCGCGCCTGCTCGGGCGCCATGTACTCCGGGGTCCCGAGGACGGTGCCCGGCGTCGTGATCTGCTGGTCGATCCGGAAGCGCGCGATCCCGAAGTCGAGCACCATCACCCGATCGAGCCGCCCCTCGACGAGCAGCAGGTTGCTCGGCTTGAGATCGCGGTGGACGACGCCCTGCCGGTGAATGGCGCCGAGCGTCCCCGCGACCCGCGCGACGACATCGACGCTCTCGGCCGGGGTGAGCCCCCGCGCGGCCATGCGCTCGGCGAGCGTCTCGCCGGAGAGCCACTCCATGACGAGATACGGCTTGCCGTCCGCGGTGACGCCGTGATCGATGTAGCGCACGACGCCGGGGACGCGCAGGGCCGAGAGCGCCTGCACCTCGCAGGAGAAGCGCCCGAGCTCGCTCTTGCCGGCGCGGCGAAGCACCTTGAGAGCGACGGTGTCGCCGGTGCGCCGGTCGCGCGCGCGGTAGACGTGCCCCATCCCGCCGGAGCCCGCGAGGCCCTCGATCTCGAACCGCTCGTCGACGATCTCTCCCGCGCGCATCAACCGCCGTGGATCCAGCGATATCACGCGCGCGGCCCTCCTGGTCCGGATCCGGTCCTGGGATGGTGCGCGGACTCACATCATCGCGGATGCGGCCGGCTCATTCGCTCGATGCGATGCGTCGCGGGTGACATGGATCGAAAGAGTGCGTTCGGCGAGGAGCGGTGTTCCCGCCCTTGTGAATGCCGGCACAACCCACGGTGTCGCGCCGGACCGCTTCGTGTGCCTCGGGCAAGCGCGCCGCCCCGGGCGGGTCCACCGAGCCCACCGGGCTCGCCGGAGGAACACCCATGACCGCACGCCCACCCACCTCCGCCGTGCTCCTCGCCACGCTCGCGACGCTCGGGCTGTGGATGCCGCCTTGCGTCATCCGCACCTGCCAGGGGCCGTCGCTCCTCGACAGGGGTCCTCGCCCTCCACGGTCTTGCGATCAACGTCGGTGGCGCGGCGCTGATCCACTCAGTCCTGCTCGGCGCGGCGCTGCTCCTCGGCATGGTTCTCGTGATCACGCGGCTCGGCTTCATCGTGACGATCGCGCTCGCCGCGTAACGTGGATGGAAATTTCCGCGTGCACCGCGCTGCCGCCGGCGACGGAGCAAAAAACGGAGGCTCGAATGAAGTTTCTGCCCCCGACCTCGTCTGCGCCTGGGTGGCGTTCGCGAGCGCGTTCGATGCTCAAGGTGGCAGTTGACAACCACCCGCGGAGCTGCGATGTCTCTCGCTGAGCTTGCCCTTACCTACAGGAGACGTCGGATGTCGATGAGCAAGTTGATGAGTGTCGTGCTGATGAGCGTCGGCATTGGGTTTGCTGGGGCCGCGTGGGCAGCGGGCGGGACGACGGACGTCCCCGCGTCCATCGCCGAAAAGAAGGATTTCGGCTGCGGTGAAAAAGGACAGAAGCCCTGTCCGATGCAGGGCTGGATGAAGACGGTGATGCAGTCGGCGACCAACAGCGGCGACGGCGCGAAGATCGCGGAAGCGCTGGAGTACGTCGCGGCCAAGCCGCCGCCGGGGATGGCCAAGTGGGCCGCGATCTCGAAGGAGGGCGCGGAGAAGGCCAAGAAGGGCGACATCGACGGCGCCAAGGCGAGCTGCAAGAGCTGCCACGACATGTACAAGAAGAAGTACAAGGACGAGCTCCGCGCCAACGCCTTCTGATCGGCTCCGATCCGGGGCGTTGTCTCCCTTCCCTCTCCTTCCCTCATCCCTCACGTCATTCTTCGCGCTCCGAGCGCGCGTCCCCCCGGCAGCCCGGACCTGAGCGTCTGGGCGCGCCGGTCGGCCTGCGCCTGGCCCGGCCGTGCGGCTGCCGCCGCGCAGGCGCGGCGCACCGCCAGGGCCTGGCCCGGGCGCGCGTGGAGCTCCGCCAGGGCAAGCACGGAGCCCTCGGCCGCGCAGGCACATCGCTACAGCGTCGGCACATCGCTACAGCGCAGGCACACCCCTGCTGCGCTGGAGCAGAGCCCCCTTGGAGGCAGCGCCCCTTCGCTCAGCAGCCGTTCTTGCCGGCGGCGGCGCAGATCTCCTGCGGCGCGAGCGTCCGGCCGAAGAGGCGGAGGCTGTCGATCAGCCCGTGGAACTCGTCCTGGTCGGTCGGCTCTTCCGAGCCGATGTGGATCGGCTGCTCTCCGTCGGCGAGCACCGGCCCGGAGGGGCTCCGGTCGACCTCGACGCCGTTCACATAGAGGCTCTGCGTCTGGCCATCTGACAGACAGGCGATGTGCGTCCACTCCCCAGGTACGATGGAGTAGGGCACGTTTCGCTCGACACCCATGGTGCAGCGGATCTGGCCGTCCGGCATCAGGAAGAGGGAGGGCTTCCCGCCGCTGTCGATCACGGTGAATCGCTCCTTCTCCGGGAGGGAAGCCGGGTTGATCCAGACATCGATCGTCATCGCGGGGGCGGTCCAAGCGGCGTCGTGGCCAAAGCGGAGGCGGCTCCCCTTCGTCACGCGGAGCGCCTTGCCGCCCTTCCCAGGCGCGTACTCCAGGTTGCGCGTGCGATCGGGCATGAAGCGGTGCTGCGAGCCATCGCTGGGATCTCCCTCGAACGCGAAGCACGCGATGAGCGACGGGTCTCCCGCCTCGCACAGCGCAGCGGGGCGCTCCTCCTGAGGCCCAGGCTCCTGCGTGGGGAGCTCCCCCTGAGGCCCAGGCTCCTGCGTGGGGAGCTCCCCCTGAGGGCCAGGCTCCTGGTCCGGGCGCTCATCTTGAGGGCCAGGCCCCTGCCCGGGGAGCTCTTCCCGAGGGGGCGGCTGCTGTTGCTCGGCCCCGCGCGGCGCCGCCGTGCCGCCCCCCTCGAGGACACACCCCGTCGAGGACAGCAGCACGAGGGCCACGCCGGCCAGGCGGCATGTGGAAAGATGTGATGAGACAAGCATCCTGTGTTTCCTGCGAGCAGCGTAGCTCAGGAGGCCGCGCACTGTCACCGAGCCTCTCGCGAAGATGCGATCGATGTCAGCGCGCTCTCCTCCGCTGGCCTGCGCAGATGCCATGAGAAGAAAAATGAACCAAGGAGGCGCGGAGATCGCTCATCGCTCTGCGCCGTCTTCGCCTGTCACGTCTGCCACCCTTCAGCGATGGGCCGCAGCCGGCCTCGGATCAACGAGGCTGCCCGCACCCCGGGCGCCCTGTCTCGAGGTCGAACGAGTCCCCGGCGCTCAGCACGTGGAGCCGCACGTCAAACAGGCTGAGCACGCGATCCCCCTCCTCTTCGCCGATGTTCGTGTGGCTGATGTTGCGTCCGTCTACGATGTAGACTGCGCCTGTCCCCAGCGCGCGCAGGCGGCGATCGGGCTCGATCACGGCGGCCGTATCCTCGTCGACGCCGACCCCGAGCAAGCGGGGGTTATGGGCGACGGCGCCGAGCAAACGGCCGAGCCTGCCGCGCTGGGCGAAGTGCTGATCGACGAGGAGGTCGCGCACCAGCCCGAGGCCGGGCGCCATGCGCACGGCGCCGCGCACCTTCGCGGACTCCTCGCCTGCCCCGCCCACGAGCATCGTCTCGCTCATCACCGAGGCGCCGGCCGAGGTGCCCGCGACGGTGCCGCCGCGCCGGTACACGGCGCAGATCGCGTCGGCGAGGCGGCTGCCGCCGAGCTTGCTCGTGATCTTGAGCTGATCGCCCCCCGTGAAGAACACGCACCCCGCGCCCTCGAGGCTCTCCAGCCATCGCGCCTCCCTGGCCTGATCGCGCTGCGCGATGTCGAGGTGCCTGACGTCGCCCGCGCCGAGCGCCCGGAAGACCCGCTCGTACTCGACCCAGAGCTCCCCGGCGACCTCGCTCGCGAGCGTGGCCACCACGATCGGCCGCGCGCCGGCGCGGCGCACGACCTCGCGCAGGATCTCCCGCGCCCCCTCCTTGTCCTCGTGCCCCCCGATCAGCACCAGCGCGCCGCCCGGGCGGCCGCGCGGCGCGCCCGCCGGAGCATCCCTGTCCGGCCCTTCAGCGCCCCCTTTGCTTTCGACCATGCAACTCGACCTTTCGATTGCTCTGCTCGAGGAACCGCTCCGTGACGGCGAGGCGCCCTGCCTTGACCATCCGCCGCCCCCGCGCGATCACCTCGACGATCTCCAGCGAGCCCCTCTCGAGCACGACCACATCCGCGTCGTGGCCGGGCCGCAATGCCCCCTTGCGCGCGAGCTTCAGTGTGCGCGCCGTGTTCGACGTGACGAGCGGCAGCGCGCGCTCCAGCGGAAAGCCGTGCTCGCGCACCACCTCCCGGAGCTGCTCGAAGAGGGTGCGAGGGCTCGGTATCGAGGCGTCCGACGAGACCGTCAGGCGGTCGAGGTCGCCGCCCTCGTCGCAGAAGAAGCGCAGCCACTGGCCGAGGTCCTCCTCGACGGTGTCGATATCGACCGTCACCCCCTGCCGCGTGAGCGCGACGGCCTCGCGCATCAAGGCCTCGTTGCGCTCGACGTGCGTCGGATAGAGCCACCCCGGCGCGACGTCATGCTCGGCGATGAGCCGGCGCACCGGCTCGAGCCGCCTCGGCCCGTCGCCCACGTGAAGGTGCGTGATCCCCGCCTTGCCGGTGAGGATACCCCCCACGTACGCGTCGCTCGCGAGCCGCGCGAGCTCGGCGAGCGACGGCTCGGCGCTGCGGAGGTCGGAGACCGCCACCTCGCCGGCCCCGATGACCTCCTCGACGAGCAGCATGTCGCGGCGCACCGTGCCCGTCAGCGTGACGGGCGGCACGTCGTAGCCGCCCGAGTAGAGGTACGCCGATATCCCCTCTTCCTTGAACGCCCTGGCCTTCGCCAGCAGACCCGCCATCGTCTTGGTCATCGTGTCGACGCCGAGGCACCCCACCACCGTGGTGATGCCCGCCGTCACCACCTCGCCCAGCGCGATCTCGGGCGTCTGCGACGCGAAGCCGCGCTCGCCGCTGCCGCCGAGCAGGTGCTCGTGGGGGTCGAGCAGCCCGGGAATCACCGCGCACCCGCGCGCGTCGATCACGTCGACGTCGATCCCGAGGGCGGCGAGCGCGCGGCCGTCGACCGGACCCACCTTCGCGATCCGGTCGCCGGCCACGAGCACCGGCGCGGCGCCGAGCGGCTCGGGCGCGAAGACCTCCCCGCCCTCGATGAGCACGAACATCAGACCGCCACGATCGCGTCCTGGCGGCGCCGCGTGCGGGCCCGGGGACCGGACATCAGCTCGGGCACCTCGTTCACCGCGACAGCCCCCATCCGGGTGAGCATCTCGCCCATCCGGGACGCCTCCTCGGTGAACAGCACGATGACCTCGCCCGGCTCCGCCGTGGCGAGCGCGTGCTCGACCGCCTCGCGCTCCTCCGGGACGACCTGGCAGAGCTGCCCGGGCCTCACCTCCTTCACGACCCGCTGCAGCAGGGCCGGGACCTCGCCAGGCGCGCGACCCCGCCGCTCATCGTCGTCCTTGGCGATGATGCGGTGGAACCCGCCCTCCGCGATCTCGCAGGCGCACGCCTCGAGCAGCGCGTTCGAGCGGTCTCCGGGCAGGCTCACGATGCCCGTGATCCTCCGCCCCTCCCACTGCGCCGCGAGCGCGCACGTCGCGCGGAAGGCGCCCGGGTTGTGGCCATAGTCGATCAGGACGTAGTTGTCCTCGAGCTGGTAGAGGTTCATTCGACCGCTGTTCCTGGTGCACGCCTCGAAGGTCCGGAGCGAGCGCTGGATGGTCTCGACCATCACCCCCTGCGCGCGGCAGGCGGCGATCGCCGCCATGGCGTTGGCGACCTGGAAGAGCGCCGCGCCCGCGAAGGTCGCCGGGATGTCGGCGGCCCGGATGATGCGCAGCTCGACGCCGCGCTGGAGCTCCACGATGGCGCCGTCCCTCAGCGTGTAGCCCGTCCCGCCGCGGGCGACGTGGTCCCGCAGCACCGCGTTCGACGGGTCGAGCGAGAAGAACACGATGTTCCGCGAGAGCTTCTTCATGCGGCGGTGCTCCGGGACGGCGGCGAGCAGCGGGTCCTCCGCGTTGAGCACCAGCGTCCCGCCCTCGCGCACCCGCTCGGCGACCACCATCTTGATCCAGAGCAGGTCGTCGACGCTCTCGATCCCGTCCTGGCCCAGGTGATCCGGCCCGATGTTGGTCATGATCGCGACGTCGGACCAGTCG
The DNA here is from genome assembly GCF_051474675.1 of Sorangium sp. So ce406. Taxonomy (NCBI): domain Bacteria; kingdom Pseudomonadati; phylum Myxococcota; order Polyangiales; family Polyangiaceae; genus Sorangium; species Sorangium sp. So ce406. The sequence goes on from NZ_CP150340.1 coordinate 9,825,253, forward strand.
TAGCCGAGCCCCCGCCGGACGATGCCGCCGCGCGCCGTCTCGAGCACCGCGATGTCCACCGTGGGGTCGAACAGGATCGTGCGCGCCGACCCCGGTCCGGTCGTGTCCCCCGACTCGACGCAGTGCCCGCCGACGTAGATGCCCTCGGTCGTTGTCATTCCCACGGTGGCGCCCGTCGCCCCGAGGATGTGGCCCACCATGCGCGTGGTGGTGGTCTTGCCGTTGGTGCCCGTGATCGAGACGATGGGAATGCGCGACGGCGTCCTCGGCGGATAGAGCATCTCGACGATGGCGCCGCCCACGTCCCGCGGCTTCCCCTCGCTCGGGTGCTCGTGCATGCGGATGCCCGGCGCGGCGTTCAGCTCGATGATCGCGCCGCGGCCGAGGGGCTGCGCGATGTCGTCGGCCACGAGGTCGATCCCGCAGATGTCGAGATCGATGGCGCGCGCCGCGCGCTCGCACAGGCGGGTTGTGTCGGGGTGGATCTCGTCGGTGACGTCCCGCGCGATGCCCCCGGTCGAGAGGTTGACGCTCTCGCGCAGGAAGAACCGCTCGCCGGCAGCCGGCACCTCGTCGAGCGAGCGCCCCTGCTTGGCGAGGCCGGCGCGGACCACGTCGTCGACGACGATCTTCGTGAGGACACCGTTGTGCCCGTTGGCCCTCAGCGGGTTCTGGTTCTCCAGCGCGATGAGCTCGGCCACGGTCCGCTGTCCGTCGCCGACCACGTGGGCCGGCAGCCGCTCGCTCGCCGCGACAACGCGCCCGTTCACGACCAGAACGCGGTAGTTGCGCCCGCTCACCATCTCCTCGACGAGGACCCGAGCGCGGTATTCGCGCGCGATGTCGAACGCCTCGCGCACCTGCGCCTCGGTCCAGAGGTTCAGCGACACGCCCTTTCCCTGGTTGCCGTCGAGGGGCTTGACCACGACGGGCGCGCGCAGCTCGCCGAGCGCCCGCGCCGCCTCGCCGGCCGTCCTCACCACGACCCCTCGCGGCGTCGGCAGCCCGGCGCGCTCGAGCAGCTCCTTGGTGAGCTGCTTGTTGCCGGCGATCTCGACGGCCACGCAGCTCGTGTTGCACGAGGTGGTGGCCTGGACGAAGCGCCGGTGCTTTCCGTAGCCGAACACGAGCAGGCTCTCGTCGTTGAGGCGCGACCAGGGGATTCCCCGCTTCTCGGCGGCCTTGACCACGGCCCGCGTGCTCGGCCCGAGCGCCGTCTCCTGGGCGACCTGCGCGGCCTCGGCGACCTTCGCCGCCACGTCGTAGGGCTTCCCCTCGAGCACGGCGGTGACGAGCTCGAAGGCGGCCTCGAGCAGGAGGCGCATGGCGGCCTCGTTCTCGAACTCGACCACGACGTCGTAGAGCCCGGGCGCCCCGGCGTAGACCGTCTTGCCGTACGTGACGCCGATCCCCGCCGGCTCGCTGAGCTCGAGCGCGACGTGCTCGACGATGTGGCCCCAGTACGTGCCTTCCCGGAGGCGCTCGACGAACCCCCCCGGCTTGCCCCGCGAGCAGTGGTGCTCGGCGAGGCCCGGCAGGAGCCCGAGCAGGCGGTCGACGAAGCCAGGGACCTGCGCGCTGCTCGTCTCGTTGAGGTCCTCGAGGTCGAGGGTCATGCGGAGGACCGGCCAGCTGGCGAACACATTCGGGCCCTGAAGCGTACGGATGGTGATGATGCGCATGGGTCTAGCTCGGCTGTGTTGGAGTCAGTCAGCGGCGATGATGGGTTTTCTCTCGAGCAGATCGAAGCTCCGTCCGTGAGGGAGCGAGTGCAGGGTGACCCCGCAGAGCGTGATGCAGCCTCCCGATGGGGTGTCCACGGCGTCGTTGAAGGAGGCGCCGCCGGCGTCGACGATGGTGACGGCGCCGCTCCCGATCACGGTGGCGCGGTGTCCCTGGACGACGATGGCGGTGTCCTCGTCGATGCCGACGCCGAGGTAATGGGGGAACAGCCCGACCACGGAGAGGAGCCGGCCGATGCGGCCGCGCTGGGCGAAATGTTGATCGATGATGACGCCGGGCAGGAGCTCGAGGCCTGGGCCGGTGCGCACGGCGCCCGCGCGGGGGGACTTCGTCTCGCCCTCGACGATCATGGTCGACGACATGACCGCCGCGCCGGCGCTCGTGCCGCCGACGACCATCCCCTCCTCGCACCGCCGGTGGAGCATGGTATCGACCCCGGTGCCGCCGAGCCGGTTCATGATCCGGAGCTGGTCGCCCCCCGTGAAGAAGGTGCCAGTCGCCCGCTCGACCTGCCGCATGGCGGCCTCGTTGCGCGCGTCGTCGCGGGCAGCGATGGTGAGCACGGCGACCTCGGAGGCGCCGAGCTCGTGGAAGAGCCGCTGGTAGAGCTCGCCGACCACATCGGGCGTCTCGCTGGCCGAGGGGATGACCACGAGGCAGGCGTCCTGGCCGCCGGCGAGGCGCACGAACTCGCGAAGGATGGTGCGCTCCCCCTCCTTGTCCTCGGCGCCGCCGATGGCCACCAAGCGCGGAAAGTTCGTACCGGGGACCATGTCCAGGAGCTCACGCGCTCTCGCAACGCCCGGGCCAGGCAGGGTTCGCTCCGCTTCACGCAGGTTTCGACGAGATGGTCAGACCTGCACCATGGCAAAATGCCACAGGGTGTCCGATTGCCCCTCTTCGGCTCCGGATGAGGCTGGCGCCTGGCGTGGACTGGCCGGCGACGTGAGGCGCTGAGGCCGGCCGGCTTTGCGCGGAGGCATGGGCTCGGCTCGGCCGGTCGGGCGCACACCGTCGAGCGCTCGTCAGAGGCCTGCTGCGGTGATGTGCTTCACAGGGGGCTAGCGGGGCGCGTGGCGGGTGCCCTGCGTGCCGGATGAAGAAAGAGAGATTGAACCACAGAGGCACAGAGGGCACAGAGGGGAGAAGAGAGAGATGGATACATGAACCACGGAGAGAGAGAGGGAGAGAGAGAGAGAGAGAGATGAAGACGCGCTTCTCTTCACCTCTCTTCCTGACGACCCCTCAAAATTCTTCGGAAGATTGAACAGGGAGGCGGGGAGGCGGGGAGGAAAAATCTTCAAATACTCCCCGCCTCCCTGTTCAATCTTCCCGCTGAAAAGCGGCTGCGAAATGAGGGATTCCTCAGCCTCTCTTCCTCTCGCCTCTGTGCCCTCTGTGCCTCTGTGGTTCAATCTCTCTCCGGGCCCGCATCGCAGCACGCTCGCGGCGCGGCAGACCCTATGCAGGGCAACTGCGGGCGGATACTCTCGCGGGCACTGCCGTGAAGTCTCGTCGACCTTCTTTCCGCGTCACGCGCGCCGCGCTCGGCGCCCTCGCGCTCGCCGCGCTGTCGGGCTGCGGATCCTACGTCTCCGAGTACGTTCCGCCGCCGGACGGGCGGGCCCGCCCGGTGTACCGCGACGGAGCGGTCGCGATGGAGCTCGGCGGGGCGATCCCGGAGTGCCTCTCCGGTGAGCCCGGGTCGGGCGCAGCGCTGCCTCCGCCGGCCTCGCGCGCCGCCGCGGCCTCGCCCGTGCGCGTCAGCGGCGGCTTCTGGGTGCCGATCTACTTCGGACCGCGCATCGTCGTCGAACGGCACGGCGTGGCGCCGCCGCCGCCGCACCTCCACAGGCCCGGCCCGGAGGTGGTGCGGACCCCCGCGTCCCCTTCGAAGGGCGGCAAGCCCGGGCACGGCGGCAGCTCCGCCTCCGGCGGTAACGGCGGCAGCGGCGCCAACGGCGGCAACGCGGCGGCCTCGATCCTGCTGGCCACGGTCGCGGTCCTCGCGCTCGCCGCACTGCCGCCGATCGCGGTGGGGCTCTCGGTCGGGAGCCCCGAGCGAGACAAGGACTCGGCCCTCGCGCTCGACCAGGTCAACGCCTACAACGACCTCGCGCGCACCCCCGGCTCGCCGTGCGCGCTCCCGGCGACAGAAGGGCAGCTCCCGTGAGGCCGGCGAAGCGCCCCCCCACCGCCCTGATCGCGAGCGTCCTCGGCTCCACGCTCCTCGGCTGCTCCAGCGGGCACACGATGTACACACCGCGCGTGGTGGCGCGGGGCGAGCTCACGGCGACCTACGACGAGGGCTTCACGCTGTGGGCCGGCGGCCGGAAGGTGGCGGAGAGCTACCATTACGACGGCCTGGAGCGCTTCGTGCGCTGTGTCCCCGAGGCGCGCGAGCACGCGCGCCAGGCGTCGGAGAGCGGCCGCTCCGCGACGACACTCTCCACCCTCGGGGTGGTGCTCGGGCTCGGGAGCCTCGGCGGGTTCTCAGGGCTCTACTTCCACGACAAGAACGAGGCCGCCATGGGCGTGATCCTCGGCACGGGCGTCGCCGTCGCCGTGACCGCCGTCGTGCTGGGCGCGCTCTCCAGGCAAGGCAAGGAGAACGCCCACGGGCACGCGTTCGACGCGATGAACCACTACAACGACGCTGTCGGGAGCCTCGGCGCCACGTGCGACGACCTCACCTACCCGCCGCCGGCCGCGCCTGCGCCCGAGACCGCGCCGGAGCCCGCGCCGCAACCCGGCTCCGAGGCCGCGCCGGAGCCCGCTCCCGCGGCCTCGCCAGGTGCCGAGTCCCCCGCGCCGGAACAGCAGAGCGACACGCCCGCGCCGCCGCCCCTGCCCCCGCCGCGCTAGACACCATCGCTCCGCCCCATGAGGCGCAGCGCCCCTGGGGGCGCGCTCAGCCCGGCAGTGACCTGAAGAGTCGCCGGCCCCGCGTCACCCCGGCTCCCGCCGGGGGCGGCGGAGGCCCAACGACGCGCTCTTCCGATCCTCCGGCTGGCACGTCGGGCAGAAGATCGCGTCGTGGCCGTGGACGCTCGCGCGTCGGAGCTTGTCGCCGCAGCGCGGGCACGGATGGCCCGGGCGCCCGCGGACCTTCAGGAAGTCGCGGAGCTTCTCGTCGAGCGCCGGCGACCGCTGCGCGATCGTCCGCGTCGCGTCGCCGAGGACACGGACGATCGCCGCGTGCAGGTGGTCGATCTCCTCGTCCGAGAGCCCCTTGACCGACGCCTTCGGGTGGATCTTCGCCTCGAACAGCACCTCGTCGGCGTACGCGTTCCCCATGGAGTCGAGCGCCGCCTTGTCCATCAGGAAATCCTTGGCGAGGTCGCGCCGGCCGCGCGCGGCGGCGCGGAACGCCTCGGGCGTGAACACCCGGGGATCGAGCACGTCGAGGCCCACGCGACCGAGGCCGGGGATCTTGTCGAGATCGCCCCGCGCGAGCACGTAGACCTTGCCCATCTGCACCTCGTCCCGATACCTGAGCTCGCGCCCGTCCGAGAGGACGAGCGAGAAGGCGAGATCGGTCGGAATCCGCGTCTCGCCGGGCAGCGTGATCGAGAACCGCCCCGCCAGCATCGGGCAGATCACGAGATCGAGCGCGCGCGGCCCGCCGAGCTCGAAGATCACCGCGTGCGCCCGCCGCGCGACGCGCCGGATCTGCGCGCCCGGCAAGAGCGCGTCGACCCGCTCCGGCACGAGGACGCGCAGCACCACCGGGCTGTCGGCCCGGACCCCGACCACGGCCGCGCCCGCGAGCTCGCGCGCGAGGATCGGGACGACGTACTCCAGGTCTGGGCGCTCCGGCACCACCCCAGAATACCCATCTCGCCGCGGAGGTCGACGTGCGGTTTTCCCGCCAGGCGGAAAAAAGGAGCGCGCGGCGCGGGCCGCCCGGCGCCGATCACGCGCTGATCGGCGGCGCCCCCTCGGCGCGCGCGGCGCCGCCGCCGTCGCTCTCCCTCGCCCGCCGCTCGCCCGGCGCCGCGAGCTCCGGGCTCCGCGCGAGCGCGTACACGGCGCGGATGCGCGCGGTCGCGTGCATCGACCCGGGCTCCGGGTTCAGGAGGACGGTCCCGTCGTCGCGCTCCAGCGCCACCGGGACCGCGCCCCTCGGCTCGAGCGCCGCGCGGAGATCGTCGAAGCCGATGGCGCCGCGCGCCTGCTCCGCCGCGCCGGGCGGCCGCGCCTCGATGCGCACGAGATCCTGCCCGCCCTCGCCGAGGAGCTCTTCGTAAAGCGTCGTTACTCCCGGCACGAAGGCGCTGTGGACCATGAAGTAGTTCTTGATGCGCTCGGTGCTGACGAGGCTGAGCCGCAGCCGGTCCGGGCCGGCGAAGCCGCACCGGCCGGCGTCGAGGAGGCTGCGGACGTGCTCGCCCTTGGCCACCGAGGAGAACTCCGCGAGCACGTGCAGCCGCCCGCCGTGCGCGAGCTCCCGGCTCTCCAGCGCCCGCGCGAAGCGGATGAGCCGCATCGCCGTGCGCGCGTCGCGATCGAGCCCCTCGGGCTCGCTCAGGAACACGGCCGCCGACGGGGGGGCCCCGCGCGCGGCGCAGCGCACCGCGAGCGAGGCGAGGTCGTGCCCGCGCTGCGTGTACACGGTCGCGCGGCCGCCGCGCGGGAGCGAGAGCGGCGCGCCCTCCGCGCCCGGCGGGGGGCCGTCGGGCGCGAGCGTCATGCCGAGCGAGGCGAGCCGGTCGGCGAGCGGCATCCGCTCGTCGCCGCGCTCGCCGAGGACCAGCGTCACGTCGACCCCAGGGACGAACCGCGCGAGCGCGTGGAGCAGCGAGGGCAGCGCCGGGCTGTAGCCGACGATCAGCACCCGCTCGAGGTGGCTGCGGCGCCGCGAGAGCGTCGCCGCCCACGCCTCGGTCCACGCGCGCGCCGCCTCGGCGCCGTCCGCCGCGCGCGCGGCGTCACTCACCGCCGCGACGCCCCGGCCCATGAGCAGCTCGCGCCCGTAGCGCCGGAGCGGCGCGTACGTGGCCGACACGCCGATGAGGCCCCGGAGCCGCCGCGCCGGCACCCGGCCCGCCCGCGCGCCGAGCGCCCACGCCGGCGACCCCTCGGGCGGATCGAGGAGCGGGTTGAGCCACTGCACGAGCCCCTCCACCGGCACGAGCTCGCCCTCCCTGCGCTCCGGCACCTCGTCGCCGAGGAAGACGCCCGCAAGGATCACGCTCTTCTCGTGGGCCGCGCGCGCCATGCGCGAGAACGAGATCTCGCCGCCTGGGCCCTCGCCGAGCGCGGCGACGGCGCGCGCCTCGTCCGCGCCGAGGAAGACGTGCGTGTAGAACTCCGAGCCGTCGGCGGTCATGAGGTCGGCGTAGAGCGACTCGACGCCGGGCGTGATCAGGTGCTGGCACAGGAAGAGGCCGAGGAACCGCTGCATGTCGAGCGGGTACGTCCCCGGCCCGCCCACCGCCTGGATGAGGTCGCGGTTCCTGGTCTCCTGCACCTCGACGAACACGTGGCCGCGCCGGTTCTGCGTGCGGAACGACGAGAGCGCCATCGCCGTCAACGCATCGGCGTCGGGCCCCGCGTCGTGGCGCGCGAGGATCAGCGCCCGCTTCGCGCCGGCGGCGCCCACGAGGTCGAGCGCCTCGGGCTGCGCGCTGTCGCCCTTGCGGTAGACGACCCAGCGCATGCTCGGGGCGTAGAGGTACGCGGGCGGGTCGTCCTCGGCGCCGAGGAGGGCCATCCGCGGGAGCGCGTGCCGGGTCGGCGCGGGCCCGCGGCGGAGCAGCCAGAGCCAGAGCTCCGAGAGCCGGATGCTGCGGAGCGACCGGTGGCGCTCGTAGAGGCGGACGAACTCCTGCACCAGCATCTCGGCCTCGTGCACCGGGCCGATCACGAGGGCGTGGCCCGCATAGCCGACAGGCCGCCGCCGGGCCGCGCGCACGACCTGATCGACCACGTTGGCGCCGATGCCGATGATGAACGAGGTCACGAAGACCCCGACCATCGTGAGGCCGAGCGAGATGACGGCGACGATGGGGTGGACGTGGAGGTTGGCGACGAGGTTGTCGGCGCTCTCGAGCTGGCGGAAGGACCACCAGATCCGGTCGAGGAAGCCGGTGTCGGGGACGGGGCCGCGGCCGTCGTAGTCGTGCGGGATCGCGAGGTGGCTGAGCAGCACGGAGGCGCCGAACGCGAGCCCCCAGACCGCCAGCGTGACGAGCCCGAACTGCTCGAGCAGCTCGCGCCGCGTCATGATCGCGTAGAGGTCGATCGCGATCTCGCGCGTGAAGCGCAGGAGCAGGAAGAGCCGCGAGAGCCGCAGCAGGGGGAGGGCGTGGGCGGCGTGCGCGTCGAGGATGCGCTCGAGCGGCAGGAAGCTGAGCCAGGCGATGACGTCGAAGGCGAAGAGGACGACGTCGAGGCGCGAGCGATCGCGCCCGCGCTCGCGGAGGAGGGCGGCCCGGAGGAGGAGCTCGACGCCGAAGATGCCCAGGAAGTACGGGCGGAGCTCGTCCTCGAGGCCCTGGATGGGGAGGACCGAGACGAGGATGAGGAGCGAGAGCGCGAGCTTGACGGGGCGGGTCTCCAGCCCGCCGGCGAGGCGGAGGAGCAGGGACGGGCGCGGCGCCATGGGGGGCGAGGATAGGCGACAGAGCGCGCCGCCGTCTGCGGGCAGGCAATAAGGCGCGGGCGACGCGGGTGGCGACCGGCGCCCGCTCAGGGCCGCGCGCTGCCCGGCCCTGTGTTCGCGTGCTCGTGGAGGCGGTTCGCGGGGTACGTGCCCGCCGTGGAGCTGTAGGGGCGGCTGACGGTGGAGGCGTGCCACGGGTCCAGCGCGCGAATGTGCGGGCCCAGCGTGGAGTTCCGGATGATCGCTTGACCGTTCGGGTAGGCGCCGCTCGCGACGCTCGTGGCGTACGTCGCCAGGTCGTTCTGGCCCTCGTCCCAGGCCCGGCCGAGGTAGACGAGCCCGTCCGGCGTCCCGGCCTCGGCGGTGAGCTCGCTGTCGATGATGAGGATGCCGTGATCGTTGCGCGCGTCGGTGCTGGGGGCGACGATGTACCCACCCGTGGCGCCCTGTCGCGCGGTCAGGTACCGGATCGTGCAGCCGTCGAGCACGAAGGTGCCGCGACCGAAGATGAAGTCCACGTCGCCCTCCACGTGGCACCCCTTGAAGTACGCGCGCGACACAGTCCCTGCGTTCGGCGTCTTCACATAGAGCGTGTCCTGGTTGCCGAGCAAGCGCACGTTCTCGAAGATCAGCCGGTCGGCCTGCGTCATCAGCGCGACGGCCTGCTTCCCGCCGGACACGGCGCGCTCGTCGGTGTCGTTCGCGATCGTGAGGTTCTTGGCGTGGAAATCGTCGGCGTACGCGGCGAACGTCGCGCTGCCGCTGGTCCCGTACGTGGTCCCGCTCAGGTTCGGGTTGCAGGGATTGGCGGGCTTGCCTGTCTCCTTGGTCTTGCCGTTGTAGTTGTTGTACGCGATGACCGTCCGGCTGGCGTCGGGGCTCTTGCTGTAGAGCGTGATCGGCGGGGCCGACGACGGCACGCAGACCACCTCGCGGTAAGCGCCCGACGCGACCTCGATATAGACCCGGCGCGCCCCGCCGGCGGCCACCGCGGCGTCGATCGCGGACTGCACCGTCCTGTGGGTGCCGCCGCTCGCTGCGACCGTGTACGTGGGCGTGAATCCGCCGACGTCGCCTGCCCCGGCGGTGGGATCCCACGCGTCCGTCACGAGACCGGACGCGAGCTCGCCCGCCTTCTCGAGGTGCTTCAGGACGGTGTGGTGGGCCGCCTGCGCGCCCGTGAGCTGCGGGCGCGCCTCGGTCCCCGTGGTGGACCCGTCCGGCCCGGAGCCGCCCGTACCCGAGCCCCCCTCGCCGGCGGCTCCGGTGCCGGAGCCGCCGGTGCCGGAGCCGCCGGCGCCGGAGCCGCCGGCGCCGGAGCCGCCCGATCCCGAGCTCTCGCCCGTGGAGCTGCTCGCGGTGCCAGCGCCCTCGCCTGACGGCGAGCCGCCGGAGCCGGAGGTTCCCCCGGTGGTCGAGCCGCTGGAGGCGTCCGGCGCGGTGGATTCACCGCTCGAGGAAGACGCACCGGTCGGGCCTCCGTCGCTCGCGTCGTCGCCGCCGCACGCGGCGAGGGCGAACGCGAGGAGGGCGAGAGGCAGCGAGCGGATCCGACGTGACTTGCTGTTCATGTTCACCGTTTCGACCTCGCTATCAAGACGCGCGCCACGCGGCGCGACGCCACACCGACCCGCCCGCCATGTCAGACAGATCGAGGGTGACGTACGGGTCGCCGAGGCGGGGCGCCTCGCGCCGTGTCGCGCAACATGCTCGTTCTCCCACACCCGATGTGGCTGTCACTCCTGTGCGCCGGCCGTCCGCGCACGGCAGGGTGTTGCTGTGCAGGCCTGCCCTGTCAACTCCGGGTTAACACGGTGTACAGCCCTGCGTGACAGCGCCGGACGCGCCCGGGGTCCGAGGGGGCATGGGCCGTTGTTCTCCGAGGAAATATCCAGCAGTAACGCACGTTTACTGCGCTTCAGGGCGAGCCCGCGTGTGGCCCGCGTGTTGCTGATAGGGTCTCTGCGTTCAGCGCAGCGCAGAGCACCTCGGCCGTGCGCGCAGGGCTGACGACAGCGCTGCACGCTCCGGGTCGGAGCGCTCGCGAGGCGACTTTACGGTACGACAACTTACTTGAACAAGGACTGGAATCATGAAGCTTCATTCGACCTTTGCTCGTCATGTGCTGCTGGCGATCGGCGCCGTGGGGTTCATCGCGACCGGCTGCCTCTCGGAGGAGGAAGCCCTCATGGAGATGGATGGCGTCAGCGAGGCGGTGAGCGCCACGCGGCTCGAGGCCGAGTCGCAGTCCTGGTCTCACTCGTCGGGGGACGGGTACGACGCGAGCTCGAGCACCGTGCGGCTCAAGGCCAACGCGAGCGGCGACAACTTCAAGTTCTCGAAATCGGTCGCAGCGGGTGAGTACCGGGTCGTCGTGCGTTATGCCCAGCGGAACGCCTACGGGAACTACCAGCTCCAGCTGAACGGCGCCTCCGTGGGGAACCTCGACGGCTATGCGTCGTCCACGGGCGACAGCTGGAGGACGGTGACGCTCGGCACGAGGAGCCTCTCGGGCAGCGTCGAGTTCAAGCTGGTCTGCACCGGCAAGAGCGCCTCGGCGACGGACCACGACATCAAGGTCGACTACATCGAGCTCGTGCCGACGGGGAGCAGCTCGAGCAGCGGCGGCGGCGCGACGTCGAGCTCCTCGTCCAGCGGCTCGGGCGGGAGCGGCGGCAGCGGCGGCTCGGGCGGCGGCGGGGGCGGCACGGTCACCGGGAGCGGCGGGGTCGTGGACGCGACGATCGTCGTGCGATCCGGCCAGACCTATGACGGCGGCGGCAGGCGGTTCATCGCCGGCAGCGCGCTCGGCGACGGCAGCCAGTCCGAGAGCCAGAAGCCGGTGTTCAAGCTCGAGAACGGCGCGGTGCTGAGGAACGTGGTCCTCGGCGCGCCGGCCGCGGACGGCATCCACACGTACGGCAACGTCACGCTGGAGAACATCGTCTGGGAGGACATCGGCGAGGACGCGCTGACGGTCAAGGAGTCCGGCACGGTCGTCCTCAACGGCGGCTCGGCGGTGAACGGCGAGGACAAGGTGTTCCAGATCAACGCCGCCAGCACCTTCCGGGTCTCCAACTTCCGGGCGTCCAACGCCGGCAAGTTCATCCGGCAGAACGGCGGGACCACGTTCAAGGTCGACGTCTTCATCGACCGTTGCGACATCTCGCGCATGGATGAGGCGATCTTCAGGACGGACAGCAGCACCAGCACCGTCACGATGACGAACACCCGCTACAGCGACATCGGCGACTCGCTCTTCATCGGCCTGTCCTCGTCGCGGATCACGACGTCCAACAACACCGAGTACTGACGGGGCGCGCCCTGTCGGTCGGCAGGCCGGGGGCTGGAGCCTCCCGGCCTGCCCGACCAGGCTCACGTCGGCTGTGACGGCCACCGGCGTGCGGCCGGGCGGGCGAAGGCGTAGAGGGCGTCGACCGTGCGACGCAGCGGCGCCCTGCGGTAGGTCGCGCGGTGAATGGACCACGCGTGGAAGACACACGCATCTCCGGCGCGCAAGGCGACGCGCGCGGCGTTCGGCATGTCCGGCGTGGTCCTGTCGGCGCCCCTTCGGATCCGGAGCTCGTCCGGGGTGTCCCAGCGAGCGTGGGATCCGGGGACGATCTCGAGGCGGTCGTCGTCCTCCAGCGCCACCCGGAAGTGCACCGCCGTCGTCGTCGCGACGACCGCGCGCTCGATCTGCGGGTCGGGCTGGCCGAACTGGCTGTCTCGATGCCAGTCCCCATCCCAGTCACGCCGGGTCTGCTCGTGGTAATAGTGCGCGTCCTTCAGGCGCGGCGTCTCCTCTTCTCGCGGGCGGGAGAGGCCGGCGAGGAGCTCGCAGACGCGCCCGGAGCCGACGAACACGGCGATGCGCTCGAGCGCGCCAGGGTGTTCCTGCACGCAGGTCGCGCCGTCCGTGAGGAGCGAGATCCTGGGCGTCGAGTGACCCGTCTCCAGGGAGCGCGCTCGTGCGTGGAGGAGCGCGGCGTCGCACGCGCGGCGGAGCTCGTCGCGCTCGGCGACATCGAGGAAAGCGCGCACGACGAAGAAGCCGTGCGCGCGGAAGGCGTCCATCCGGACTTTCGCTGGACTTGAATTGCTCATCATGACCTCGCGGCGCTCGAGCTCGCGACGATCACCGATGGCCGGTCATCGGCCCTTTCGTCGTGATCTGCCGAGCTCGATCCTTGCCGGCCGGCACCGACGGAAGAGGGGCAGCATCACGATCCAGGACCGCCGAAGGGCAGCGCCCTCTTCGCCCTGGCGCGCGCCGTGCCGGCGGCGGCGCGAGGGGCCGGGCTCGGGAACAGCCCGCGCGTCGAAGGATTCGTTGGCTCGGGGCCGCTGTCAAGCGGCGATGCCCGCCGGGCGTTCGTGCCCGTGGAGGAGCAGCAGATCACCACCGACTGTTGCCAGAGCAGCAACGCGGGAGGCAGAACCCAGCCCACGGCGACCGCGGAGATCCCGATGCCGGGCGTGAGCCCCACGCGCGGCGCGACGCCATCCGGCGGGCGGAGCAGCGGCATGGGAGTTGTTTCTACAGGGTCAGAAACCCTGCCAGGGATCTGCCTCGCGAGAGGAGAGATTCAACGCAAAGGCGCAAAGGCGCAAAGGCATGGCAATTGTTATTATTTTGCGTCTTGGCGTCTTTGCGCCTTTGCGTTGAAATCTCTCCGGAGCCATGGCCGGACTCCTGGAAGGCGGAAACAGGCCCCGTCGCACGAGCTGCTGCGCGGGGGACCTGACGCCAGACGCCCCGGCCACGCGCGCTCCCCGTGCGGCACACGCCGCGCGGAGGAGGTCGCTGTCCGGAGCGGCTCCTCAGAGCGCGCCGCCGGCAGGCGCCGCCGCCTGCGCCGCGCCGCGCGGGCGCGCGTCCGCGGTGGGCAGGGGCTCCGGGATCGAGCCCGCCTGGCTCAAACGCCGCTTCGCCTCGGCGACCACGTCGCTCGGCAGGGGACCCTTCCTCGCGAACTCCAGGTTGTCGCGGAGGTGCTTCGGGTTCCGGGTCCCGACGATCGTGGTGCTCAGGCCCGGGTGCGAGAGCGTGAAGCGCAGGGTGAACTCGATCCGGCTCAGGCCGTCGAGCAGCTCGTCGAGCCTGGCGCGCTCCCAGCGGTCTTGCATGGTGGTGCCCGGCAGCATGTAGTTCGTGCGCTGCCAGTCGGTGGGCGCGCCGCGCGCCACGCCGCCACGGATGATGGTGCCCGCGCCGGCCTCGGCGGCCCTGGTGATCACGTCCTCGTGCTCGCGCTGGAGCGCGGAGTACGGGATCTGGAAGGCATCGAAGACGCCCATCTCGATCTGCTCCACCAGGTTGGGCAGCGTGCCCGAGACGCCGAGGAAGCGCACCTTGCCCTCGCTCTTGAGCTTCAGCGCCTCCTGGAGCGCGCCGTCCTGCTCGAACTCCTGCCGGGTGAGGCTCCGGTGGAACTGCACCAGATCGAGGTGGTCCGTCTTCAGCAGGCGCAAGCTGTTCTCCACGCCGTGCCGGATGTTCTGCGCCGTGTGCACGTGCTCGCCCTGAGCCCCGCCGACGACACAGCCGCACTTCGAGGCCAGGAAGTATTCGCCACGGCGGTGCGAGATGAACTGCCCGATCCGCTCCTCGCTGCGACCGTAGTCGATGGAGGTGTCGATGAAGTTGATCCCGGCGTCCAGCACGTCGTTCAGGATGCGCTCCGCCTCCTGATCCGAGATCTCCGGGCCGCGCGGGGCGCCCCGCAGCTCCATGGCGCCGAAGCCGAGCGTGGTGACGCGGACGCCGGTGCGTCCAAGCAAGCGAGTGGGCAGATCAGTCATGGTCTTCCTCCGAATGCGAACGCGAGCTCGCCGCGACGATCGGACGCGTCCCTGTGCGGGAGACGTGGGTCCTCTGCGTCACCTGTCAGGCCTGCGGTGCGCGGCCGCGCCGAGCGTACGCGCGGGGTGGTTAGCAAGCGGCAGGCCAGGCTGGACATGGCGACCCCGCCCACCTCGATGGGCGCGCGCGCTCACGGGACCGTCAGCACCACCTTCCCCCGCACCTTGCCGCCCTCGCACACAGCGAAGGCCTCCGCAGCGCGCTCCAGCGGGAACGTCTCCAGCACGACCTTGACGCCACCCTGGATGAGCCGCTCCAGCTCGGCGTGGTCCTCGGGCTTGCTCCGCATGTTGGCGAGCCCGACCCGCTTGCCCCCAAGCAGCCCGCCGAGCGCGGACCGGAGCACCGTGTCCGGGCGGGGCAGCGTGGTGACATAGACGCCGCTCGCCGCGAGCGCCCGACTTGCCCTGGAGAAGCCGACCTGGCCGAAGGCGTCGAAGAAGACGTCCCATGTGTGGTCGGGCGCGGTCGCGTCCACCGCGTTGTAGTCGAGCACCTCGTCGGCGCCGAGCGATCGCGCCAGATCGGCGTTCCTGGCGCTGCAGACGGCGACCACCCTGGCGCCCTTGGCCTTGGCGATCTGCAACGCCATGTGCCCCACGCCGCCGGTGGCGCCGTTGACGAGCACCGTCTTTCCAGCGATATCGCCGCACTTCCTCAGACCGGCGGTCGCCGTCAGGGCGGCCACGGGGAGCGCGGCGCCTTGCTCGAACGTCCACCCCTCGGGCATCCTGCGGGTGTCCTTGGCGCGCGCGACGACGCGCTCCGCGTGCGCGCCCGGCTTGCCGAACATGGTGATCACGGCGCCATAGACCCTGTCGCCGGGGGCAAAGCCGGTGACGCCTGGGCCCAGCGCCCGTACGATGCCCGAGAAATCGGAGCCGAGCGGCTTCGGCAAGCCGCGGCCGCCGATGAATTTCATCATCCCGCTCCTGAGCTTCCAGTCCACCGGGTTGATGGAAGATGCCTTGACGTCGACCAGCACCTCGCCCTTGCCGGGCGTCGGCTCCGGGAGATCGCCGTACTCCATGACCTCGGGGCCGCCGAATCGCGTCATGTAGAATGCCTTCATCGTCGCTCCCATGCGCCTGCGCCGGCGCCGGTCGGGTTGTAACACCGTCAAGCGGACACGGCACGCACGCGCGGTGCATGAACGGGCGGCCATCGCCCTGGGGCACGGCCCGAAAGCCCGGCCGTCGAGGCGGCGCGTGGCCGCGGCCATCGCGGATCGCGCCCCGAAGACGGCCGACTGCACGCGATGACGGCGCGGCCCCTGCCCGAGGCAGCGCACGTCAAAGGCTCATGCCGACACCCACCCGGAGCCGTGCCGCCAGGGACGGGGCAATCTCGCCCTCCTCGCCGCCCGCGCGTTGCTGCTTGAACACGTATGTCTGTGCGGCAGCCTCGACGCCGAGGTAGAACCCTCCCACGAGATCGACGTTCGCCCCGGCGCCGGCGCCGAACGCCCCTGCCAGACCGTGGCGGTCGGGCGCGTGGCCGGACGTCTCGAACCGCTGCCTCATCACGGCGAGGCCGAGGTCCACGCCGACGCCGAGGGTGACCACGGGCAGATCCCAGGCGTGGGACAGGCGTACGTCCAGGCCGAGGTCATCGTTGCTCGCGGTCAGGTGCTCGTTCTGGAAGGCGCTGTGACACGCGCTGAGCCGGGTCGCGACGCCGAGGTGCTGGAGCTCGACCGCGTACCCGACGAAGCCTCCGTGACACGACGAGCCCCCCTGGAGGATCGGCGTCCTGAACTGATAGCCCGCCACCGGCCCATGCGCGATCTCGCGGACGCCGCCGCCCTTGCGCACCAGCCGCGCGAACGTGACGCGGCTCAGCCGCTCGTCGCCCACGTCGATCGCCTGCCCGGCCTCGGCCTCCACGGTCCCTTCCAGGAGGAAATCGGGGCCTCGGCCGCGCACGAAGTAGCGGCCGGGGCGCAGGCTGAGCGTCCGCGTCGCGTCGCTCGCCCCCACCTCGGCCGCCACCGGGCCCTCGCTCGAGTCCCGCATCACCAGGTAGGACCTGCCGAGCGGGAACCGGAGCACGCCCCGCAGCGACGCGTGCACCGGTAGCTCCGTCAGGATGAGCTTGCCCTGGCCGCGAAGATCGTAACGGAAGGTGGGGTGTTGCGCGCCGGCCCACGTGCGGCTCGTGGCGCGCAGGGTGCTCTCGTAGGCATGGCGATAGGCCTCCTCGAGGGAGACGGCGCCGTCGCGATCGGCGTCGGCCGTCCCGAGCAGCCCCGAGACGAGGGCGTGGGTGAAGAACGATCCTTTGAGCTCATCGGACTCCTGGGCGTCCTCGTTCCCGGAGCTCGACGTGAGCGTCACCATGCCTTGCCCGGCGAGCCGCTGATCGAGCTTGATGACGAACGGCGGCGCGCTCGTGCCGCCCTTGACGCGCGTCAGCGCCCCGGATCGGCACGAGTCGACGATCAGGAGCCGCGCCGAGGCCGCCGAGCCGCGGACGAGCTGCTCGAACTCCGTCAGCGAGAGCGGCGCCGGCCCGAGGTGGAGGGCGTTCGCGTCGGCGTGACCGGAGTAGTAGACGAGATAGAGGACGTCGGTGTCCGGGCTCGACACGGCCGCGCGGACACGGTCGTTCATGGTGATGAGCGTGCGCCGGACCGTCTCCGCGCCCTCGCCCCGCAGGAGCACCAGGTTGGCCGGGGGAAAGCCCCCGAGGTCCTTGAGGACGTCGTACATCTTGGCCGCGTCGTCCTCCGCATAGCGGAGCTCCACCTCGCCCCGCTCACCGGCGTTGTTGCCGATGAGCACCGCGAAGCGCTCGATCCGGGCCTCGGCCGGCGCCGCCCAGGCGAGGACCCAGGCGCACGCGAGCGCGGCGAGCGCGGCGAGCGCGGCGGGGCGGCCGAGGATCACGGCGAGCCCGCGACCTTCTCCGCCGTGAGCGCGTCGACGTCGCAGCCCGGCGGGGCCGGAGGCGCGTCGGGGTGGGCCGCGAGCGCGGCCCGGAGCGGCTCGACCGCGACGGCGTCGGCGCAGAACAGCCCGTAGATCCGCTCGGCGCCGAGCGTGTCGTCCAGCACCGTGCTCTGCGGGAGGAGGACGTTCCGGCCGGGCTCGATGCGCGCGGCGACCGGGCCGCTCGGGTAATAGACGCTGGCCTGCGACGCCCCGTCGACGCTCAGGATCACGAGATACCGCGCCTCCGTGGCGGAGTACGTGAACTGGATCGCGTCGCCGGGATGGAGCCGCTCGCCTGCCCCGCCGGGCTGGACGGCCCCGCCGCGCTTCACATAGAAGCCGATGCGGTTCGCTCCCTTGATGCGCTCACCGGGGCTCTCCGCCGGTCCTCCCGCCGGATCCGGCGCCGCGCGGAACAAGAGCAGCGCGGCCGCCGCGGCCGCGAGCGCGCTGGCTGCGGCGGGCGCCAGCCATCGCCGCGGCGGGCGCTTCTTCGTCGTGGCGCTCGCGGCGCTCGCGGCGCGGTCCGGCGGGGCGCCGCTATCGAGCCGCAGGGGCGGCGCCGACGCCGCGAACGCGTCCCGCGCCGCCTCGATCTCGGACAGCCGCGCCGCGCACCGCGCGCAGCCGGCCACGTGCGCGCGCGCCTCCTGCGCGGCGGCGGGGTCGAGCTGGCCCGCCGTGAGCTCATCGAGCCTCAGCTCCGAGAGGCACCCTTCGGGTCGCGCTTGCGTCATGGACTCGCAATCCCTTCTCTCGTCTGCTCGGAGACCGCAGCCTTGAACCGCTCCAGCAGGTCGCCGACGTGCCGGCGAGAACAGCCCATCACGCGCGCGATCTCCTCGTGGGTCATCTCGTCGGAGAAGTAGTGGACGGCGACCTGCGCGAGGTCGCCCGGGAGCTGCGCGAGGAGCTCCCGTGTCAGGAGCGCCGCCTCGGCGCGCGGCGCCACGCTCTCCTCTTGCATGGGCGCAACGTGGGTGTCGAGGAGGCGCAGCCGGTTCTTCCGATCGCGGATGCGGTTCAGGCAGGCGTGCGTCGTGGCGCCGTAGAGCCAGCCCACCATCGGGCCCTTCCCGTCGAGCTGCCCGGGCTCGCCGAGCAGGGAGGCGAAGACATCCTGAAGGATCTCCCGCGCCTCCTGCTCGTTGCCGAGGAGCCGCCGCGCCCGTCGCAGCACGATGTGCCCGTGCTGGCGGTAAGCCGCCTCGATCAGGGCCACACGCGCCAGCCGATCATCCACGTCGGAGCGTGTACCACGATCAGTGCCAGTCCGGGTATGTCAAATCCTCGGAAGGCGCCATCCGGACGGTGAGCGACGTGCTCGGCCCGCCTGCGGAGGGGCGGATCTTGATCTTCGCGTCATACCCGTAGCAGGCGTTGTGCTCCGCTTCCGTGGTCGCCGCGGCGTTGCAGGCGTCGAAGGCCGCCTGCTGCTCTGCGTCCACCTCACCTTCCTGGGAGAGCACATCCATGACATGGAATCCGGGGGCGAGCGGCCCGCCGAAGAAATTCGACCAGAAGCCGTCTTCGTCCATCTCGCTCTCCACGTACACGATCACATGGTGCTCGTCGACGCCGAGCCCGCGCCCCTCCCCGGCGGACTCCTCGTTCAACGCCGCTTCGATGGTGGCGATGCCGACCCTGGCGTCGACGAGACCGACCTCGGTGAGATCGTTGAGCGACTCCTCGGGCGGGGGCTCGTGAATCGACAGCGAGAAGGCCGCGGGAAAGCTCCCGGTCACCGTCGTGCGGACGGGGAAGTTCTCGTTTTCCGTGTCGGTCGTCACGCTGTTCCAGACCAGCACGGCGTCGACCGGCCCCTCGGGCGCCTCGTCGAGCTCATTGACGATGGTGCCCTTGACCGTCAGGAGAGACTCGCCCTCATAGTCGGAGCCCACCTGGGAGTCGCCGCACGCGGCGAGCAGGACCGGGAGAGCGAGCGAGAAGATCGAACGAAGCTGCATGACATTCCTCCTTGAAAAGCAAACAACGATGTTTGACGGATGATGAGATGGTGAATGAGCGGGCGAGTCATCCGGGGGAGGGCGATGCGCGCAGCGCTGCCGTCGCCGCCGTGGGGCGGTCGTCGTCGTCGCCGGAGCTCTCCTGGATGGATGGCGAGGCGCCCGCCGTTTCGCAGCGCGGCGCGCGGCGCCCGGGAAGAAACCGCCGTTGCCGGCCCCTTCGACTAGATAGAACGCGAGGGGCCTGGTTCGGGCACGGGTCGGTGTCGATTGTTGATATTACAGCGTAGCCGCAATTTTACCGCGGACCTGAGCGCGCCGCTCAGCGCTGCGTCTCGCTGATGGGGCGCTCGGGGCCGGGGCGCCCCTCGGCCAGGGTGTCGCGGAGGCGCTCCTGCGTCAGCCCCGGGCTGCTCGATAGCCTCGTTTCCGCGTGCGGGTCGTCCGCCCGGGCGACCGACTGCGCGTGCGCCGTCTCGGGGTGCGCCTCGCTGAGCGGGTGGCGGCTGCCGGGCCGCCCGGTGGCGAGCGACGAGCCGTGGCCGGGGTCGGGCGGCGCCGGCGCGTGGACCGGCCGCGGAGGGGGCGCACCGGCGGCGCGCGGCGCGAAGAGGTCCGCCCAGTCCGGCAGGTGCCGCTGGAGCCGCAGGCGCGCGGCCTGGGGCAGCGCCTCGCCGAGGACGGCGCACACGGCCTGGGCGTGCTCCATGCCGAAGCCGCGCGGCGCGCCCTCGCGGCGGGCGATGCGGTCGTAGAGCTCGTCGCGATCGAAGTCGCCCTGGTAGGTCGCGCCGCGCAGCGCGGCGGCGACCGGCTCGGGCAGCTCGGTCGCGATGGAGGCGGCCTCGTCCTCGAGCAGCCGCTCGCCGAGCGTCCGCGCGGTCACGGCGATGGCGCGCTCGGCGTCGTCGCGGGTCTCGAAGCCGGCGCGGCGCTGCACTTCCTCGACGAAGCGGTCGTGATCCATGGGGGGGCCTCCTTCCAGGCGGGATCGTGCGCTGGGCGTATGCCAGCATGCGAGACCGATGCCACGTGGCGCGAACCGCCAACCCAGCCTGGGTCGGCTCACAACGCCAGCGCGTTCCTCGCACCAGGGATCCGGAGAGAGAGATCAACGCAAAGGCGCAAAGGCGCAAAGGCGCAAAGGCGCAAAAAACACAAGAATTAATGTATTTTGCGTCTTTGCGCCTTTGCGCCTTTGCGTTAAATCTCTTTCTCCGCTCTCGAGGCACAGCCCTGGCGGGAGACTGAGGCGCTAGCTCTCGCCCGCGCGCCCCCCACGTGCCTTGAGCCGGACGCGCAGCGCCTCCACCACGTGATCCCGCAGGGCGACGGTCTTCTTCGGCAGGTGCTGGCCGCTCGGGAACACCAGGAACACGCCGCCCATCGGCATCGCCCAGCGCGGGAGCACGCGGACGAGCGCCCCGGCGAGCACGTCCTGCTGCGCCAGGAACGCAGGGAACATGCCGATCCCGACGCCGTGGCGCACCGCCTCGCGCGCGAAGAACCCGTCGTCCGCGAGCAGCCGGACGCGGAGCCGCGCGCGGGCGCGCGACGCCTCGTCCCGCGCGAACGGGCTCGTCCCCGTGAGCGCCACGCAGTCGTGCTCCGCGAGGTCGTCCAGCGTCCTCGGCGTCCCCCGCGCGGCCAGGTACGCGGGCGAGGCGTAGAGCTGCATGTCCAGATCGCCCACCTTGCGCGCGACAAGCGACGAGTCCCGGGGCTTCTTCCCGAGGAACCGGAAGGCAGCGTCGTACCCCTCCTTCACCAGATCCACGGGCCGGCTCGACAGGTGCATCTCCACCGCGATGCGCGGGTAGCGACGGCAGAAGCCGGCGAGGATCTCCGCCAGCACCTCGGTCCCGAAGTCCGCCGTCGCGGTGAGGCGAAGCGAGCCCGACGGCTCGTCCCCGAGCTCCGGGAGCCCCTCGATCGCCTCCGTCAGCGCCCTGAGCCGTGAGCCGAGGCGATCGACGAGCGCCTGCCCCGCCGTCGTGAGCGCCACGCTGCGCGTCGTCCGCTGCAAGAGGCGCACGCCCAGCGACGCCTCCAGCGACGCGATGCCCCGGCTGACCGTCGACTTGGGCACCCCGAGCCGGCGCGCCGCCGCCGTGAAGCTCGCCGTCTCGGCGACGGCCGCGAACACGGCGAGGTGGTTCAGGTCCATTGTTCCCATTTCGGAACAGAGTAACCAATTTTCGCGCATTGAACCACGATCGAGACATACCCAATATCGATTCAACCTCGTCACAAGGAGCTCTCACCATGTCTCAGCCTCTCCTCGTCACCGGCGCCGGCGGCCAGCTCGGGCGGCGCGTCGTCGATCTCCTGCTCGCGCAGGGCGCGGGCCCCCTCATCGTCACGACCCGTCACCCGGAGAGGCTCGGAGAGCTCCGCGCCCGCGGCGTCGAGGTGCGGCGCGCCGACTTCGATGCTCCCGCGTCGCTCGCGGAGGCGTTCGCCGGCGCGGCGCGGCTGCTGCTCATCAGCACCGACGCGCTGGACCGCCCGGGCCGGCGCGTCGCGCAGCACCGGGGCGCGATCGAGGCCGCGGTGAAGGCGGGCGTGCGGCACGTGGTCTACACGTCGTTGACCAACCCCGGGCCGGAGTCGCCGATCACGATCGCGCCCGACCACCAGGCCACCGAGGACGCGCTCGCCGAGAGCGGGCTCGGCGCCACCGTGCTGCGCAACAACCTCTACGCCGATTTCCTCGTGGCCTCGCTGCGGCGCGCGCTCTCGACGGGCCAGCTCGTCGCCGCGGCCGGCGACGGCAAGGCCGGCTACGTCACGCGCGAGGACTGCGCCCGCGCAGCCGCCGCGGCGCTGTCGGCCGATTTCGACGGCAAGCGCGTGCTCGACATCACCGGCCCGACCGCCGTCTCTCAGGGCGAGATCGCCCGGATCGCCTCGGATCTCACGGGCAGGCCGCTCGCCTACGTCCCCGTCCCGCGCGAGGCGCTGGAGCAGGGCATGCAGCAGGCCGGCATGCCCGCCGCGACAGCCACCCTGCTCGCCTCTTTCGACGCGGCGATCGCGCGCGGCACGCTGGATGTGGCCACGAAGGCGGTGGAGGAGCTCACCGGCAAGCCCGCCGAGGACGTGCGGAGCTTCCTGGCGCGGCACAAGGCCACGCTCGTCGCGACCTGACGCCGCGACCCTGACCCGGCTCGCGGTGCCTCGAAGTTCGTGTGCGGCCGGCGATCAGCTCATGCGCCGGACGGGGCCGCGATGGCGGCGATCGCCTTCCGCAGCTCCTCTTCGAACTGCTGGAACGCCGGAAGGCGTCGCAGGGAATCGAGGCGCACCTCGACCCCGAGCAGGGCATAGTAATCCTCCACGCCTCGACCCATCCGCGCGCCCAGGGCACAAAGCGCCGTCTCCAGGACCTTTTTCGGATCGGACTCCGCTTCTGGGTTGGAGGGCAGCGGCGGCGTCCGGTTGGTCTCGAAGATCCTGCAGAACGCCTCGGGGTCGGCCAGCATCCACGCCTCCGTCTCCCGCACGGGGACGCAGGCGGCCGCGGCGAGATCGGGGCACGCGCGCCGCGCGCGAGCGAGGCCCGGCTCGATCCGCTCGCGCCGCACCTCATCGGGCGCGCCCTCGCCGTCGCTGTGTACGACGAACAGGTTGCACTCGCTCCAGCTCTCCTCGATCGCCGCGGCGATCCGCTCTTCCCGGCTCGCGCCTCGCGATCGTCGCGGTTCACTGATGCGCCGGGCGTCATCTATATAGGGGACGCTCTTGCAGATCTCGGCGGCGAGAGGCGGCAAGATCCGGTTGAGCAGATTGCAGAGGAACCGATCATCGGTGGGGCCCTCGGCGTAAACCCCTGCACATAGCCAGTTCACGCCTCGTCCTCCGGACGCGCGGCGTCCAGGATTCGCTCGATCTCCCGCCGGGAGACGGTGCTCGGGTCGCGCTCCGGGCCGTCGCCCGCGCGCACGTGGCGCATGCGCGTGGAGCGGAGATCGTCGCCCCGCCGGACGAGATCCGCGAAGACGAGCGACTCGGGCCTTCCGTGGAGCGCGGCGAGGATCGCCGGCGAGTGGCTCGTGAGCAGCACCTGCGGCGGGAGCACGTCGCCCTTGGGCGTGGTCGCGTCGACGAGCTTGTCGATGAGCGCGCGCAGCCGGCCGGGATAGATGCCGTTCTCCGGCTCCTCGACGGCGATCATCGCGCCGGGCGGCGCGCCGCGCAGGACCGTGAGCAACGCGATGAGGCGCAGCGTGCCGTCCGAGAGGACGCGGGCGGGCACGCGGGCGCCGTCCGTGAACTCCACTTCCAGCCGGAGCTCTTCATCGATTGGCACCACCTCGAACGAGCGAAAACCCGGGATGAGCTCCGCGAGATCGGCCCGGATCTGCGCGCGCGCCGCGGGAGCAAGCGCAGCGAGCGCCGTCGGCAGGTTGGAGCCGTCCGCTGCGAGGGCCGCGCCTGCAGCGCGCTCGCTGGGGAGGCGAAGCCTGGAAGGCTCGAATTGAACGACACGGATGGCGCTGAGCTCATGCTCAATCCTGCGGAGTTTCAGCGCTCGATCCTTGACCTTACCGGCCGGGTCGCCATGACGTGCCAGCGCCGGATGCCGGGCCATCCACGTGTCCGGCGCGGCCGGGTCATCGATGACGTCGCTGTGTTCCTCGAGCGTGATGTCCTCGATTCCAGAGGAGAGGGCGACACGCTCGATTTCCGCCGTGTACCAATACCGCGTCGCGAGCTGATCTTGTGAAGCATCCCTGTCGGCGACGAGGAGCATCTCCACACCTATCCTGATCCTCCCCGCCGCTCCATCCCGCAGCCGCGAGAACTGATCCCGGATCGCGCCGCGCCCCCCCTTCAGCGCCTCGGTGACGCTGGTCTGCGCGAGCCGCGACAGGAGGTGCAGCGCGTCGAGCAGGTTCGACTTGCCCGCGCCGTTGGCGCCCACGATCGCCGTCAGCGGCTCCAGGTCCAGCGCGAAGCCGCGGAGCGACTTGAACCCATCGACCTCGATCCGCGTGATCATCGTCGGCCACCGTACCGCAGCCGACCCCCCGGCGCACCGGCCCCCAGCAGGACCCGCCGCGCGCCACGGCCTCGCCCCACCACGCCCGAGCCCTCTCGAGCGACCTCCGCCAATCAAGCGAAGCCCCACCGTACGTCCCGCACGCGCCCGTTCGGCACGCCGCCCCGCATGGTAGCGTCCTCGCATGGAGCTCCGCCTGCGCGGCCTCACCCACCTCGATCCGCTCGCCGTCCCGCTGCCCCACGGCACCGAGGTGACCACCCGGGTCGACCGCGTCCTCGGCGAGCGCCGCGTCCCGCAGGGCGCCGTCGGGCGCGTCGTCGGCTCGGCGGGCGCGGAGCTCGACGTCATGCTCGTCGGCGTCGGCGTCGTCCGCTACCGCCGCGACGAGCTCGTCCCGCGCAAGACCGGACAGGTGCGGCACGCGGAGCGGCGCAGCGCCGCCTGGGACGCGCTCCTGCCCGCCGTCGTCCTCGAGGCCGTCGTGGGGTCGCGCGCGTGGGGCCTCGCGCACGAGGGGTCCGACACCGACAGGCGCGGCGTCTTCGCCCTCCCCTTCCCGTGGACCACGGGCCTCGCCGAGCCGCCGCGGGACCTCGTGAGCGCCGACGGCAGCGCCTCGTACTGGGAGGTCGAGAAGGCCCTCCGACAGGCCCTGCGCGCCGACCCGAACACCCTCGAGCTGCTCTTCGTCCACACCGCCGAGCCGCGCGACGAGATCGGCGCCTGGATCCTCGAGGCGCGCGACGCGTTCGTCTCGTCGGCCATCTACGGCAGCTTCGGCCGCTACGCGCTCTCGCAGCTCAAGCGGCTCTCGCAGGCGCACCGGCTCGCCGAGCACCGGGAGCGCGTGCTCGACTGGCTCGCGGACGACCCCGCGCTCTCGCTCGACGACATCGCCCGGAAGCTCGCCGCCATCAGCCCGCGCGCCGCGCCGACCGAGGCCGACCGGGAGCTCCAGGCGAAGGAGTACATCAAGCAGCTCTACCGCTCGCTCCACGACCAGGGCCTCCTGCCCGCGCGCGACTTCGCCTCGCTCGCCGCCTTCGCGCGTGAGGGCAGGACGTCGCTCGACACCGCCCGCGACCTCCGCCCCAAGAACGCCTACAACCTCGTGCGCCTCATCGCGACCGCCATCCGCTGGCTGCGCGACGGCGAGGTCGACCTCGTCGTGCAGGGCGAGCTGCGCGAGACGCTCCTCGCCATCAAGTCCGGCGCCTGGCCGCTCGACCGGACGATCGAGCTCGCCGAGGCGATGACGCCCGAGCTCGAGGCCGCGCGGCTCGCGACGAAGCTGCCGCCCCACCCCGACGTGCCCCGCGCCGACGCGCTCCTCCGGCGCATCCGCGAGGAGGTCGCCCGGCGGCACGTCGCCGCGGCGCCGGGGCCGCTCGGCAAGGACGCTCCCCCCGCGCCCGTCGCCGTCTGGGACGACGGGGACGCGGGCCCGGCGCGCGGCCGCGCCGCCGGCGACGACGAGAGAAAGGACGAGGCATGAACACCCAGGTGCTCGAGGCACATCAGCAGGAGGTCGCGGCCCGCGTCATCGCCGAGGAAGAGGCGAAGCGCCCGCACCTCGTCGTCACCCTCAGCGGCGCGCACGCGTACGGCTTCCCCTCCCCGGACAGCGATCTCGACCTCAAGGCGGTGCACGTCGAGCCGACCGAGAAGCTGCTCGGCCTGCTCCGCAGCGGCGCGAGCCCGACGCGCATGGAGGTCATCGACGGCGTCGAGATCGACTACACCTCGAACGAGATCCACCCCGTCCTCCTCGGCGTCCTCCAGGGCAACGGCAACTACATCGAGCGGATCCTCGGCCCCCTGCAGCTCCACATCGATCCCGATCTCGCCTCGCTCCGCCCGCTCGTCGCCGAGGCCCTCTCGCGCCGGATCTTCCGCCACTACGTCGGCTTCGCCACGAGCCAGCTCCGCGCCTGGGAGACGGGCGGGCGCACGTCGGCGAAGAAGCTCCTCTACGTGCTCAGGACGACGCTGACCGGCGCCCACGCGCTCCGGACAGGCGAGATCGTCACCGACGTGACCGCGCTGCTCGATCTCTACGGCTTCAGCGCCGCGCGCGAGCTGATCGAGGCCAAGCGGGCCGGCGAGAAGTCGGCGCTCTCCCCCGAGGCCTCCGCGCGCTGGACCGAGCAGATCTCCCGGGCCTTCACGGCCCTCGAGGCGGCCCACGATCGGGCCGTGCTGCCGGAGGAGCCGCGCAACCAGGACGAGCTCAACGACTGGCTGCTCGCGCTGCGCAAGGCGCGGCTCTGAGGCGCGGAGAGGGTTCGCCTCACTGCGGCAGCGAGCAGCCGTCTCCGCACGCTTTACGGCCGTCGGCGCACCGCTTCGCCGGCCCCTGGCCCTGACACGTGATCGGGCACCCTTGCCCGGTGGCGGAGCACTTCACCGCGCACGAGCCCGTGCAGGTCACCTCGCAGAGCCCGACCTGATTGCATGTCACGACGCTCCCCTCGCCGACGACGGGGACGCACTTGCCCGCGTGCTCGCAGGTATACTTGCACCCCGCGCCGCAGGTCGCCTGGCACGTCTCGACGTGGCGGCAGTCGACAACGCAGCTGTCCGTACACCGCGTGTCGCACGCCTTGCTGTGATCGCAGGAGGACCGGCAGCCGCCGGCGCAGCGGCTCTCGCAGACGTCGCGATCGGAGCAGCTCGGCCTGCAGCCGGGCGCCTCGCCGCAGGTGAGCTGGCAGCTCGTCGGCACGTTGCCCGGCGTGCCGGGCGCGCAGGTGCACGGCACGCCCGGCCGGCAGCCGCCGGCGTCGGTCGCGGGCGCCAGGGAGCTCGCGGCGCGGGGGACGTCCTTGAGGGACACCGGCGTCGCCGCGGCGCCCCCGGGAGCGTCGCCGTCGCCCTGATCGCGGGAGCGCCAGAGCAGCAGCGCCGCCCCGAGGCCGACACAGAAGAGGAGCACCGCCGCCCCGGCGACGATGGCGAGCTGCGGCGGCGACCCCGGCGCGCGCGGCCCCGGCGCGGCGCGCGCGCCCGCGTGAAACGCGCCCGGGGGCGCCGCTGCCGGGACGGCAGGCGCGACGGCCGATGCGGCGATGGGCGCGGCCGGCATCGCCATGGCCGGCGGGTTCGCGCCGGACAGGGGCGCCACGATGGGCGGTCCGTCGGGGATCGACCGGCCGTGCAGGCGCGTGCGCTCGTCGCCGCCGGCCATCGCCGCCGTCGCGAAGGGGGGCTCCTCGCCGCGGCGCACGGCGTGCACGTCGGCGAGCATCGTTTGCGCGTCCGGATACCGCTGCTCGATCGCGAAGGCGAGCGCGCGGTCCACGACGCGCGCGACGCGCGGATCCACGCCGGGCGCGACGGCCGCGAGCGGCGGGGCCGGCGTCGTGCTCATCTTCACGAGGAGCTCTCCCTCGGTGAGCGCGTCGTGGAGTCGACGGCTCGTCAGGAGGGTGAACATCGTCGCACCCACCGCGTACAGGTCGGCCCGGCCGTCCACGTCCCGGCCCAGGATCTGCTCCGGCGCCATGTAGCTCGTCGTGCCGAGCACCGCGCCCGTGCGCGTCTTCAGCCCGGCGCCGCCCTGCTTCATGCGCGCGATCCCGAAATCGAGCACCTTGAGGCGCCCGTCGCGGGTCACGAAGAGGTTGTCGGGCTTGATGTCCCGGTGGACGATGCCGGCGTCGTGCGCGGCCCGGAGCACCTCGACCAGCGTGTCCACGTGGGCGAGGAGCTCGGGCAAGGCGATCCCCCCGAGCCGCAGCGCGCGCTCGCGGAGGCTCTCGCCGTCGAGCAGCTCCATCACGAGGAACGGCTCGCCGTGCTCGGTCACGTCGATGTCGAGGACCTGGACCGCGGCCGGATGCCCGAGCCGCGCGGCGGCGAGCGCCTCCTGCTCGAAGCGGGCGCGGTGGTCGCGGGACACGGCGCCCTCCGGGTGCAGGATCTTGATGGCCACGCGGTGCCCCACGTGATGGGTGGCCGCGTACACGGCCGCCATTCCCCCCGCCCCGATCAGCGCGTCGAGGCGCCATTTCCCGCGCACGGTCGTCCCGACACGGGCCCTGAGCCGCTGCGTCTCTTCGTCTTCCGCTCCCGACATCGGCGCGGAGCCTAGCACGGCGTGCCAGCCGGTCGGATCGCGCAAGGGCGGCGCCGCGCGCCCGCCGGACATCGCGCCGTGACACGGCACATCGAGGGTGCGCTGCGCGCGCGCCGGTCCGCCCCGCGCGCAGGGCCGCGCGCCGCCGGCGCTGCGGGCACGGCAGATTCGCGCGCTTCATCGGCGAAGTAGAGCCGCGGTATCGATGGGTGGAGGTCGACGCGCTCGACGGCTCACGCCATGATGGCCATCGCCACTGGCCATCTCCGCTCTTCAACTCTCGTCATGTCATGAGAGGCGTGTCGCGCTGCTCAAGAAGGTCACGTCATGCGCACTGTCGCCAGAGCATCGGTCTTCCTCCTGCTATCTGCGTGCGCTTCGGGGGAAGCCATGCTCGGGAACGACGGCGCCGGGAGCGGCGGCGGCGACGCGCACGCCCCCGGCGCGGGCGGCGGCGGCACGGGAAGCGAGACGGCGGGTGGCACGGGGAGCGCGGGGCCCGGGAGCTCCGGGGGCGCGGACGACGCCGGGGGTGAGTACAGCGTCGTGGGCGCACTCATCGACGGCGACGACAGCAACGCAGGTGCGGGCGGCGACGGGGAGGCAGACGGCGGTGGCGACAGCAGCGGAGTCGCGGAAGTCGGCGCGGAGGCGGGCGGCGATGGCGGCGGTGACGCTGGAGGCGGCGCGCCGGACTGCAGCGGAGCGTCCGCGGCGGTCACCGGCGACGTGCTCGACCCCGACCAAGTCTACCTTGCTGGCACGCTGTCCGAGGGGAGCTGCGGCCGGGACGCGGTGGCGCACTGGAGCTCGCCGGAGTCGGCCGTCGTGGGGTTCGACTGCCACGTCGACGAGCGGAGCGCGTGGATCCGCCCCTCCGACGGGCGCCTTCTCTACACCAACGTCTTCGAGGACCTGCTCCGCGAGTTCCGCTGCGACGACTGCTCCTTTCGCGGCAACGACTATCCAGAGGCGCCGCTCGACAACGATCCTGTCCTGCTCACGCCGCCGTGCTCCGACGGGCTCGCGCCGGTCACCGGGTTCCTCGTCTCGCCGACGGGCGCCGTCCTGTACCGCTGCCGCTCGGACGACGCGACGTGGTACGACGAGAGCGGCCGCGTCGCCTACGCCGATCCGGAGGACCCGCTGCTGCACCTGGGCCACGGCGATCTCGCGCTGGCCGCGCGGAGCGTGGTTCACCTCGCCACGTCGACGTCGCTGCCGATCACCGGCCTTCCGGGGGACCGGCTGCTCCACACCGTGCGCGCCAGGGCGCCGGACAGCTTCCTGCTGGTGCTCGAGTCGGAGCGGCCGACCGACGACGGCAGCAGCCAGGAGCTCTGGCAGGTCGACGGCGACGGCGCGGCGACCCGGCTCGGCGCCTTTCCCCCGCTGCCGGCGGGCGCGGTGCAGGTCAGCGCGTACACATCGAAGCTCGACGGGTGCGGCGCCTTGCTGCAGTTCGGGGGCGGTACTGGCGTGCTCGAGGACGTCATCGTGCGCCGGCACATCGGCGGGGCCAGCGAGGTCGTCTACACCGAGGCGACCGATCCGCTGGTGAAGATCCAGGTCTCCTCGCTCTTCACGGGGCCCTGATCTCTCCCGCATCGCCGTTCAGACCCGGCCGCTCCCGGCGCGGCCGCGGCCCGCGAGGTCCCACGCCATCGCGACGGCCTCTTCCGCGCTCTCGACGGACGCGATGCGATCCGAGCGCCTGTCGTCCACGCGCCCTCCGGCGAGCTGCCTTGCCCAGCCACCGGTCGGCGCGAGCGCGAGCAGCGGCTTGCCGAGCTGCCAGGCGACGGCGATCTCGGTCAGCGTCCCCGCGCCCCCGCCGACGGCCACGACGACGTCGGCCGCCGCGACGACGAGGATGTTGCGCCCGATCTGCAGGCCGGTCGGGACGACGATGTCCACGTACGGGTTGGCCGCGGACGCCTCGTACCCCGGCAGGATCCCGAGGATATCGCCGTCGCGCCACGTCGCCGCCTCGCGCCCGCCGCGCGAGACGGCGGCCATGACGCCCCCGAGCCCGCCGGTGACGAGCCGGAACCCCGCCTCGACCGCGCGCCGCCCGAGCTCGACGCACACGGCCTCGGTCGCCGCGTCCAGCGCGAGGCCGTTGCCGACCACCGCCATCACGGGCCGGCGCGGCACGTAGGGAGCGATGTCCCTCCTCGTGTCCTCGTCTTCGCGATCGTCGTCCATCACGGCTCCGCTCCGGCGCCCGCGTGCCGCCGCGTCACGTGGCGCTCGACCCGGTCGCGAGGCGCATGGTGTCGCTTCCCGCGGAGCGTGGCAAGACCGCGCAAGGCCGCGCGCGCCGGCCGGCGGCGCAGCCTCGCGGGGGCGCGCGCTACGGCTGGCCTGTGTAGAGGACGTCCACGGCCTCGGCCCAGAGCTTGTTCATGGCGACCCGCCCGGCGGGACCGGGGTGCACCTGATCGTCGAGCTGCTCGGGGTGGTCCTCGAAATACGCATACAGATCCGGCCCGGGGACGAGGCCGTTCTCCTGCGTGAGCTCGTCGATCGCCTGGTTGAACACGTCGAGCGTGTCGTGGTGGCCGTCGGGCGAGAAAGGGATGCGCGCGAGCACCGGGACGCGGCCCGCTTCCTGGATCCTGTCGATGAGCTCCTGCAGGTTCGACCTGAAGGTGCTCGGGTCGGTCTGGTCCCAGGAGTCGTTGGTGCCGTAACCGATGGCGAAGAAGTGGAAGTCGGGGTTCATCTCCAGGACGTCATCGAGGCGATCGAGCGCGCTGGGGCGGTCGTCCGTGGTCTTCGTGAGCTCGCCGCCGATGCCGCCGTTGATCATCGCGGGGTAGTTGGCCTCGTGCGCCGCGTGGATGTTCTCGGCGAAGCTCGGCTGCGTGGCCGGGGTGTCGCGGTCGTAGGCGAACGCGGTGATGCTGTCGCCGAGGAAGAACCACGTGTCCTCCGCGCCGTTCGAGATGTCGTGCACGTCGATCTCGTCGAGCTGGACGCCGGCGTCCGCGGTCGTCGCCGGGGCCGCGGTCACGACGAACCGCACCCAGCTCTGGCCGCTGAAATCGAAGCTGTGGGCGCGCGTGCGGACCGGGTTGTCGGTCACCTCGGCGACGCTCTTCCAGGTGCCGTCCTGGCCGTTCGTGGAGTCGCTCGACGTCTCCACGTGGTAAGCGCCCGGCGCCCCGTATTGCACGTCCGTGTAGTTGTAGTTGTACGAGGCCGTCCAGCTCAGGAGCAGCCGCTCGTACCCGGTGCCGACCTGGATCGCGACCCAGGCGGGCGCCGCGGCGGTCGGCTTGCCGGCGATCCAGGTGCCTGCCGACCTGTACTTGCCGTCGTTGATCACCGACGCCGTCCCCGACGAGGCGAAGGCGGGCTTGCCGCGGGAGATGATGGGGTTGGGCGTGATGCCCTGCGCATCGGGACCGCCGCCGGTGCCGCCCGCGCCGCTGCCGCCCGTGCCGGTGGCGTCGCCGC
This sequence comes from Sorangium sp. So ce406, assembly GCF_051474675.1. Classification (NCBI taxonomy): domain Bacteria; kingdom Pseudomonadati; phylum Myxococcota; order Polyangiales; family Polyangiaceae; genus Sorangium; species Sorangium sp. So ce406. Next base: position 9,856,920 of record NZ_CP150340.1, read on the forward strand.
CCGCGCCGCCGGTACCGCCGCCCGCGCCGCCGGTGCCGCCCGTGTTGCCGCCCGAGCCCTGAGAGCCGCTCCCGCTGCTCGCGGACGAGCCGCCGCCCGTGCCGCTGGCGCCGACAGAGGAGTCGCCGTCGTCGGAGCAGGCGGAGAGGAGAGCGAGCGTCCCCAGCGCAAGAACGAGTGAACCGGTTCGAAGAAGTGAGCCCAAAGCCATCTCAGTTGACCTCCAGGGGAGGCACTCTGGGACATCGGGGCCACGATGTGAACCGGTAAAGTTGAGGACGCGGCGGGGCGAGGGCGAGGCTGGGGGAGCGCTGCGCCGCGGGGGATTTGTCGCGCAACACGGCAAAATTACAGAGCAGTTGCTCAGGCGGCACCCCGGGCGTGGTGGGATGGGCTGATCACCGCGGCGACGCGCCACGCATGCCCATGGCGATGGTCGGGCGGTTACGGGGGCGCGGCCGTCGCGCGTGCCCAGGTGTAAGGTGGACCGGGGCACCCGCGTTCGACCTCGGAACTCGCGCGATGTTCGCACGGGAGTTCGCAGGGGAGTTCGAGAAATGCTCGCACGATGGACGCGATTCGCGGTCACGGCGGCGCTGCTCACCGGATGCGGTGCCGTGGGCTGTGGAGGGCAAGGCGCAGCGCCGGTGAGCGGGCTCGACGCCCTGCCGGAGCGGTACATGTACGAGGGCGAAGTTGCCATCGAGCCCGTCGCGCTCGAGGAGCTGCTGGAACGGCTCGTCCGGCTCGGCTGCCAGCGGCTGCCGGCGATCCCGACGTCGATGGGGGAGCCGGCGCCGCCGCAGCCGACTGATCCCTCGCTTCACTGCGTCGTTGCGCTCCGGGAGGAGTCCCGTCCCCCGCGGAGGCGCCTCATCATCTACCCGGAAGGGTCCGGCTGCTTCGGGCCGTGCTCGTTCCACATCGAAGGACACAAGCTCTACGCCGTCAAGGACTTCGAGGGCTCGCGCGACGACGACGGGTTCAAGAGGATGGTCCGGGCGGATGTGCGCAAGCTCGGCAACCTCGTGAAGATCGTCGAGGGCACCTGGAGCATCCAGGCGCGCGATGCGCGGGGTGTCCTGTACTGATGCGTCCTGCATCCATGACGAGCGATCCACCGCCCGTGCGCCAGGGGCCAGGACGCCCCCTCAGCGCGATCCACTCACAGGATTCTCGTCCGGCCTATCTCTGACCGGTTGGCACTCTCCGAGCGACTCAGCCAACGAACAACGATCACGGCTGCCCAACTGGCTCATGAGACACCAACGTCAGAACACTGGGACTTTTTACCGTTGCAGAAAAGCGAACATGACGAACAGCGCCATCGGACAATAACTTTGCCAGCTCAGAAAACCCCGACTTTGCCTCAACCGTGAACGTCACATCTCCACATTTTGCACCGAACTCATAACGAGAATCCCGAGACGGCAACCGACCTGGACCGAGCGACAGAATTGCGCTCAAGGTTTGCCGCGTGTGGATATACTGCGCGTTATACACCACGATTCTTCTGCAAAGAACATCGCCCACCGGGACGTTCTCCAGATCAGAATCTTGAGGCAACGGCTCCCACGACGCGAGAAAGAACAGATCCGAATCCGATCGTTTCTTTACTGTCGCCTTGATCGGATGACCATGGGCGCCGTACCCGTCGCGCTTGGCGATCAGATACTCGACGAGCCCAAGCTTGATATCTGGATGCACGTCAACGATGGCCGATTTGTTATTATCACACGACGCCATGACATTGCGCTGCGCCAAATAAAGACACGCGGTATCGGGCTCAGGAGGCAGCGCAGCATGCGGGACTCCTTGGAGCGCGCAAACGAAGGGTTTGCACTTGGATTCCGGGGGTTGCCTCGCCGGTTCTTGAGATGACGACGGAGGCACTGGGTCTTCGGCTACAGATACCAGAGGTGGCCGCTGCAAGGCCGGTTGCTGCACGACCGGCTGTTGAGAGGGGACGACGGATATCGGAGCCTTGCCCGCATCCTGGGGCGACGATCCGCACGAGGACGGCCAGCGAAAGTCGATCAGGCTCAGCAGCGGGAAGGCGATGACCGAGGCCATGATGGCGACTATCAATGTGCTGACGATCTTGAATGCCGCGAGGACACCCGAAGGCGAATCGCCCAGTCCGCGTGCACCAATGCGAGCTTGCCTGCCGAGACCTGGACCAGGGGAGCATGTGGATCCAAGCTCTGGCGCGGAAGACGACCTCGCGGTTGCCTGCCGCGGCGCACCATCGTGCGATTCCATGATCACTGTCTGCTGGCGAATCGACTGTCTTATCCCTCGTGCAATGGCCGCCCAAGCTTCGTTCTGCCGCTCCCATTTCAGCACCGGCAGGCCGTCCGACGGCAGCATCTTCAAGTGCGAGAACGGAGCCGAGCTCCAATCACAGTCATCCAGTAGAATTGGCGTGACCCGTGTCTGCCCCAGCTTGTGTCGACGCAGGGCTTGCTCCATCTCGTGCCACTGCGTGTCAGCGGCGAGATAATCGGCACTGATAAGGAGAATGATGATGTGCGCGGCCTCGATCTGTGCGACGAGCGATGCGTTGCGGTGTTCTCCCGCAGCTATACGTCCCGCGTGAAGTGTGCGGATCTTCCCTTCGCGCTTGAGCAGCGCAAGGTGCTTCCTGAGCACGTGTTGGTGCGCCTCGTCGGCCTCGGCATAGGAGATGAATACATCGAGAGGACCAGGCGCAGCCATGACCGGAGCATAGCAACAAGGGGTGCGAGTGGAAGTTCCTCGCAGCAACACCTTTGTCACGCGCTCCAGTGGAACGCTGCCAGCGCTGCTCCGTCCGTGTCGCAACCGCCGCTTGAGGATGCCTGGCACCAAACGCCCCACGCCTTTCGGAGCGTTCATCGACGTCTTCTCCCTCAACGCATGATCGAGGCCTGAGCACGGCTGCTGCGTGCTTTCGTCCGTGTGGGACGCGTGTGGTGAGGAGGGGACGATGGCGACGGACGCGGCGACGATCCAGGCGAGCGAGGCGCCGCAACAGGCATGGGTACGCTGGCGCGCGAGCCTGCGGACGTGCTGGACGGGTCGACACGATCGCAGCAAGTTCGAGGTGTTGATGATCGCGTGAGCCCGCGGGAGTTCGGTGAAGTTCACTGGTGAAGAACGCACGGCGATGCCGATGAAGACGCGCCGAGCGCCGGTGAAAAGCGCGACTCGTGCCGGTGAACTTCCCCGGTGAGGACGACGCGGGGAGGTCAGTGCTTGCGGGCGCGGCGCAGCTTGGAGCGCGCGCGGCACGCTCGCGTGCAGCGTCGACGCGGATCGTCCCGAGTTCATGCTGATGGACCTGAACGGCAACGGTCGAGTCGACATCGTGGTGACCGAACGCTGCAACGACGACGCGACCGGCACGACGCGCTGGCTGCTCGACGCCTCCACCTGCACGTAGTCAGCGAGCCACGGGGCGCTTTACGCGCGAGGTTCACGGTGTCACCCTCCGCTGGATGACGGACGCCAAGGCCGCCTATCACCACGGAGATCTGCGCAATGCGCTGGTGGAGACCGCGACCGAGCTCGTGCGCACCTCCGGCGCGGAGGGCTTCAGCCTCCGCGACGCCGCCCGGACGCTCGGGGTCTCGGCGAACGCGACCTACCGGCACTTCGACAGCAAGTCCGCGCTGCTCACGGCGGTCGCGAGCGCGGAAGCGGACAAGCTCGCGCGGCGGATGCGACGCAAGATGGCCGACGCCGAGCGAGCCCTCGATGGACGAGACGACGCGGAGGTCGCGATCGAGTGTTTCAAGGCGATCGGTCGCGCGTACGTCGCCTCCGCGACCGAGGAACCGGAGCTCTTTCGTCTCATGCACGGGCCGAGCGGCCTGTGTCAGATGAGGCGCGAGCCACGTGCGGACGCCGCGGACCATCCCACGGCGGATCGGATCCTCGGTGAGGCGCTCGACCGTCTGGTGAGCGGCGGGGTGATCCCGCCCGAGAGCCGCATCGACGGCGAGATCCGCGCCTGGACCGTGGTCCACGGCTTCGCTTCGCTGGTGCTCGACGGCGCCTTCGCCACGGTCGCTTCGCGCGCGGAGGTGCTCGAGGGCCTCCTGGACTTCGCGCTTCGAGGGCTCGGCGCGAGCCAGGCCGGCGCGAAGGGGCCTCGGCGACAGCGGCGGCGCCCGTGACCCTCGCGTCCTGACGAGCGGCCCGAACCGCGCCGTTCGCGCGCTCGTGCGACGCGATGTTGACACTGTGAACTCTGGCGCCTATGTTCACTCTGTGAACATCCGGGGTGCGCATCCACAAGGAGCGAGCGTCCAATGGCGAAACTGAACGGGAAGGTCGCGGTGGTGACGGGTGGGAGCGACGGCATCGGGCTCGCGACGGCGAAGCTCTTCGTCGCGGAGGGAGCCACGGTCTACGTCACGGGTCGGAGGCAAGAGAGGCTCGACGAAGCGGTCGAGGAGATCGGAGGCGGCGCCTTCGGCGTCCAGGGCGACGTCGCCAACCTGGCCGACCTCGACCGGCTCTTCGCGCGGATCGGGCGAGAGCAGGGCAAACTCGACGTCGTGTTCGCCAACGCCGGCATCTCCGGGGTCGCGGCGATGGGCGCGATCGACGAAGACCACTTCGACCGCATTTTCGGCGCGAACGTCAAAGGGCTGCTCTTCACGGTGCAGAAGGCCCTGCCTCTCATGAAGAGCGGAGGCGTCGTCGTCCTCAACGGCTCGATGAGCGGGAGCAAAGGCTTCCCGAATCAGTCGGTCTACAACGCCACCAAGGCCGCCGTGCGCTCGTTCGCGCGGACCTGGACGACCGACCTGAGAGGCTCCGGCATCCGCGTGAACGTGGTCTCGGCGGGGGCCATCGACACGCCGGGCATGCGCCGCTTCGTCGGCGGCCACACAGAGGCTGCAGAGGCGCAGATCGCGGGCCTCAGTCAGTCCGTGCCGCTCGGGCGGTTCGGGGGCGCGGAGGAGGTCGCCAAGGCCGTGCTCTACCTGGCGTCGGACGACAGCAGCTACGTCGCGGGCGCCGAGCTGTTCGTGGACGGCGGGGTCGTCGCGGTTTGAACGTCGTCGCGGTTTGAACGTCGTCGCGGTTTGAACGTCGTGACGTCCTATCCGCTGCGTGAGCCCCGCGTTCCGGGATAGCCCGCCCGCAGCCCTTCCTCCCGGCCTTCCCGCCGGCCATGGGCCACGTAGGTGCGCGCGAAATCACTCTGGAACTCGTATCCGCTCTTCATCATCGCCTCCAATGTCCGTCTCGCCGCTTCGTTCATCGAGGAGAGGACCAGGTCCCCGTACAGGGCGCGGCGCTCCTCATCGAGCCCGGCAGCCGCTGCCAGGAACGCCACGCCGATCGCCTCCGCCGCGTCGCTCTGCCCATGCGCCATGGCCGAGAGCACGACCCCCTCGGGCGCTGCCCTCGCCTGCTCGGCGTCGGTGACGACCGGGACGCCTTCGGGACCGAGCCCCAGCGGCGTCAGCGTCCAGCCAGAGTGGCCCGTGTCGAGCGGGCGCGAGCACCACCTCACCATCGCCGGCTCGGTCGTCACGACCAGCAGCCGGGTCGGGCAGCGGTGCCGGGCCCTCGTCTGGGTCACGTACACCGGCCAGGCATACGGCTTGTCCAGGTCCACGCCGAGCTGGACCTCGACCACGATGGCCATCGCGGGCCGCTGCTGCTCGCCCACGAGCAGCACGACGATCCCATCGGCGCAACAGGTCGAGGGCACGATCTCGGTGAGGTCGGAGGCTTCGACGCGCGCCTCCGTGAACGCCGGGACCGGGTGGCCGAGCGCGTCGTGCAGCATCTCGGCGGCCAGCAGATGAAGGGTGACGGGACCGACGTTCCTGGCGATGGCCTTGATGGCCTCACCAGGCCGGCGGGCGCGTGACCTGCGTGACGGACCACGACAGACCGGATAGAGAGCGGTAGTCAGAGAGAGGGCTCGGCCGCCTTGACAACACCCGTTGCACCGCGAGCGCTTCGGCCGGTTGCGCTTTACCGGGAATTACGGTTCGTACCGGCAGGCATGCGGAGCGTGCTGGCCAACCACCGCCCTCCAGGGCGGCGCTGGACGACTGAAAACCTGAAGCGTTTGCTCAGGAGCCGGTTAGAACGAGCAACTCCCTGGCGTCGCTGATGACCGCGGCCCGGCGGACCCAGCCGTCCAGCTCGGCGATGTCGGTGCTGGCGAGCACGCGCTCGCGCACCTCGGCGGGGATGTCCATCCCGCGCGCCTCGAGGAAGGCGAGCACGTCGTGCGCCTTGGCTTCGAGGAGCCCCAGCTGCCGGCCCTTCTCGATGCCCTTCTCCATGCCCTTGGCCACGTAGCTGCGCGCGAATTCACTCTGATACTCGTACCCGCTCTTCATCATCGCCTCCAACGTCCGCCTCGCCGCTTCGTTCAGCGAGGATAGCACCAGGTCCCAGTACAGGGTGCGGCGCTCCTCATCGAGCCCGGCGACCGCCGCCAGGAACGCCACGCCGATCCCTTCCGCCGCCTCGCTCTGCCCGTGCGCCATGGCCGAGAGCACGACCACCTCGGGCGCCGCCTTCGCCTGCTCGGCGTCGGTGACGACCGGGACGCCCTCGGGACCGAGCACCAGCGGCGTCAGCGTCAAGCCGGGGTGGCCCATGTCGATCGACCGCGCGCACCACCGGGCGATCTCCGCGTCCACCGTCACGGCCAGCAGCCACGTCGGACAGCGGTGCCGGGCCCTTGTCTGGGTGACGTACACCGGCCAGACGTACGGCTTGTCCGGGTCCACGCCGAGCTGGACCTCGACCACGATGGCCATCGCGGGCCGCTGCTGCTCGCCCACGAGCAGCACAACGATCACATCGGCGCGGCGGTTCGAGGGCACGATCTCGGTCAGGTCGGAGGCATCGACGCGCGCCTCCGTGAAGGCCGGGACCGGGTGGCCGAGCGCGTCGTGCAGCATCTCGGCGGCCAGCGTCGGCCGGTTCTTGAACAGCTCCACCAGGGCTTCATGGGTCACTGAGGGCATCGGGTAGTCTCTCTGGCAGGTACAGTCATGCTGGATTTCCTGGCGACGTGCCTGGCTCGTGCAGTGGCTCTCGCACGGGCCGCGCAGCCGCCTCCCACCCTGAAATTCCGGGCCGCCTCGTGGAGTCGTCACGCCTGGTGCCTTCCGTGTTCCCCGACGTCAGCGCGCCTTCCGAGGTTCATCGGCGCCTCCGGAGCTTCAGCGCGAGCGCTTCACGGGCGATGCGGAGCCGGCTCGCTGCGGTGTACGGGTTCATGCCGCGCGCCTTCGCGAACGCGACGAGCGACTCCGGGCGGTCGACGGTGAGCAACATCTCGCGCTGCCACGGCGTGAGCTGGGCGAGCGCCTCCAGATCGGCGCGCGCCTCGATCTGCGCTTCGAGGCTCGGTCCGGCGGGCTCGCGCAGCACGCCGAGCGGCTGCGCGTGGAGGACCACGTGACGCACGTAGGCGCTGTTGACGTAGTGCGACACCTTCCTCCAGGCGACGCCGTGGATCCACGCGCGGAGCGCCCGCCGAGGCTCGTCCGAGGGGTCGGGCCGGTACATGCCGCGCTCGACGGAGCGCCATGCGCCGAGGAGCACCTGCTGCTCCACGTCGGGGCGGTCCCGCGCCGGGACGCCGCTGGAGATGAGCACGGCGAGGATGAGCGATCGCTCGGCCAGGATCGCCTGGATGGTCGGGTGGGCTGCGGGATGCGGCGGCGGGAGATGCGGCTGGTCGGCCCGCGTGCTGCGGGGGCGATCGGTGCTGTACCGCTGTGAGCAGCGGTGAAGAAGGCGATCGGGGTGAGGGGTTTGGCTGTCGATGGACGGATCGATCTGTTGGCCTTTTTCGGGCCACGGACGCAGCTTCGCCATGTCGGACCTCGTTCCGCGAAGTTCGAACGACGTCTAGCGGCTCGCTCTGGCCGAATTAACAGACGATAGTCTGTGTTTCGCTGAAGGCCTGCAGCGTGAAGCCGAGCGCTGGTGGTCTCGCCCAGCTCACCGATGCATTTGAGATATCCTCAGGAATCTTGCTCAACTCGGCAACGATGCCGGAGGTGAGAACGAGGCCGGTCGCCGAAGACTCCCAAAACGCAGTCAAGTTGTCCACGGTGGCCGCCGGCAAGTTTGTATGCAGCTCTTCCGCTGCAAGCCGAAGCAGCAGTGCAGCGACTTCGTCACTGGGCGAGCCAGCCTGTCCGTGCATGTTGCACACGAATTCCTCGCTGGTCGTGAGCCCAGCAAGCGACGAGGACAACCCGACACTCTGATGTGCTCGCACAACCTAGCTGCCTAGGTTCTCGGAGGAGAGGGAGGACGCCGCCCCTGGGCTGCTCGCCAACGCTCTTTCGAGGACGGTTCATCATTTTCTACTGCTGCTCGCGGGCGCCCCTCGTCCTGGCTCGGCTACCATCGTCCGCCGTCCCGGAGCCGAGCGGCGGGCTAGCGGGCTACACGCCGACCGTGCGATCAAGGGTCGAACTCAGCTCTCGTCAGTACGGGTCCTCAACTCAACACCGGGTTCGATTCCCGGTGCCTCCATCACGAAGACACGGCGAGAGCCGTGTCATTTTTTTGGCGTGTGACCTGATAAATTTCAGTAGGGACGGATCGATGCGCGGCCGGATGTAGGTGGAACCACCGGGAGCGAGCGCGGCCGGTGACGCCAGGGTACGGGGTTCCACGGAACTCCACGGCGGGCACCCGGCCGGCGGGGCGGATCCCGGGTCTGAGTCCGCGACGCCCGGGGCTCGCCAGCGAGACCCAGCGAGCAGACACGGCCGCGTGGAGATGTAGGCGGCGGTGGGGGCCCTGCGCTGCGGGGCCTGGCCATCTCCTGGCTGCGGCACCCTGCCGGAGGCACGTCCTCTTGACACGGCACGGCATCTCCGCTGGCCTCACAAACTGGGATGGCTATGCAAGATTTAAAACGGAATTAGCCACGCCGCCCCATCTCAACAGGCACCATGAAACACAAGAGGGCATCGCATATGAGCCAACACCGTGACCCCGAATTCTTGGAAGCCGACCTTGCTACGTACCTCACTCGCCTTCTAGAACGGTGCCGTATATCTCGCCCCGATGTCCAAGTCTGCCAGATCTCACAAGCCGAGGAGAATGGCGCTGGATACGATGCATGCATCACGTCCATCTGCCCATTCTTTGTTCAGCTCAAGCGCTCCTACTTTTACACACCTAGTAGCGCCAGCACAATCCTCACGGAACGCACAAAGCTCAAACTGCCAACGGATCAGGGGGTATACTTCTTCAAACTCCATCGCACATCGAAGCACGCAAAAGAACTCCAACATAACGCTCTACACCGGCTGGCACAATCTGAAGCTGCTGCGTATTTAGCACCACTGTTCTTTCGTCGGCAGGCGCTCGAGAACATCCCCAATGACTATGCCCTATGGGCCTGGTCGTACGGACCCGTTTCAATCACAGATTCGCTCTCCACGATCGACATTAGCCGCGTACGGCTGTTCCACAGACTGATCACGATCCCACCGCATAAGCCCGTAACAAACGCCAACCACAAATACTCCTACACCTCTCCAGGCGATGTGTGTTTTCACAGTGATCCAGAGCCACTACAAGATCCCCGGATTATGACCCTTACTGAACTCCTGCAGCGCCTCGGAACTGAAGGACCTCAGGAACGTGGATCTCGTATGCGGTCCCCGCAACAGGCTGCGGAGGAGGTCGTTCCAAGACTCCCCGAAGTGTTAGGTCTCGCCAAGCAATCCCGCGCGCTCCGAGAGGTGGTATCTCGGGGCTTCGAGCAGGTCCTTGGACCCGATTACAAAATTCCGTCGAACCCAACGTTAGCACTAATAAACATGCATCTTGGCCCCATTCCCAGCCTGCGCATCTTCGGCAACATTCTTGAGTACGAGTGGGGCATTCGCCAGTATGCAGTGGTTAAGCGCGCACCGTGATCTAGCATGGTCCTGGGAGATCCGAGGCTCCAGCGGCACGAGCTAGAAGAACCGCGGCGTGTCGTGGCTCGACAGCAACGGCTGTGATTGAACTCCGCGGGCTGGGTGCAGCGGGCGCCCGGCGCACCATATAGTCGAAGGCAAGACAAATTCTACAGCGAGGGACCAGGACGACGAGGCCCCCCGAGCCCGACGCGGAGGAGGAGCAGCCGGCGGAGCCTTGTCGACGCCGCCCGAGGACCCGGCGACCCCAGCGCTTCCGGTGAGGCGGCGCTGGCCGGAGCCGAGGCCGGGCGCTCTGATCATCATCGTATCCACGCCCCTCATGATCGCTGGATCCAAAGTAATGTGCTCCACAACGGCTCGATGTCGAGGGTACCGATGCGAGCAGCGGGTTGCACGGTCGAACTAATCGGCTGGCGCCGGCACCGGGTGTAGACGAACACTCCGTGTACCTGGTATGCTTCACCACCGACAGCAACCCCACAGTACCGCACACGAACCATCTAAGCAATCAACATGACCATCCGCAATTCATCTGTTAAAATATCAAATTACAAATGCTTTGGAAACGAGCCCCAAGGATTTGAACAGATATCACCAATAAACATCATCATCGGGCGGAACAATGCGGGCAAATCGTCACTACTCGACCTTATCGAACTGGCAACCAACACGAAGAACATCAACAAAATCAGCAGACATGCACACCGCCAGGGCTCCCCGCCAGCGCTGTATATATCAAAGCCACTCACCGAAACAGATATTAGCGCTGTATTCCCAGAAAACGTTCGCGGAGGCTCAATCCCTAGCCACGGAAGCCACTGGGACTATGGCAGGTTTTGGATTGGCAAAAAGTTCGAATGGAAGATAGAGATGGAACACAAGCATACACCAATACGACTAGAGCCGCCTTTCAAACACCGAGATTCCGACGAACATATGCGTCGGCTGTGCGAACAAACAAAGAACCCGCTACACGGAAAGCAACTTCTTCGTCTACTCGCAGACCGCGATATACAACCAGAGCCGCAGCTAAGCCGAAACATTGAACGCAACGGCGCGGGAGCGACAGGACTTATTACAAACTTCATCACAAATTCTCTACTAAACGGCGATTTAGTGGAGAAGACGCTACTCGATGACTTAAACAAGATCTTTCATCCGGACTCAGCGTTTGAGCGAATCACAACACGTCGACCCGACGAAGGAAGTTGGGAAATTTTCCTCGACGAGGAAGGGAAAGGCCGGATATCGCTATCAAACTCCGGGAGCGGGCTGAAAACAATAATACTATCGTTAGCGCTCATCCATCTGGTACCAGAAATCAAAAACCACAAACTGTCACAATACACGCTCATTTTAGAGGAACCCGAGAACAATCTGCACCCAGCCATGCAGCGGCGCCTCATGCGCTACCTGCGAACCATAGCCTTGAAACATGAGTGCTACTTTTTCATTACGACACACTCCAGCGCTATAATCGATTATTTCGGACATGATTCAGAGGCGCAGATAGTTCATGTCACGCATAACCGAACCACAGCGACATCTCGCCGAGTTGCAACCTACATCGAGAGACAAGGAATACTAGACGATCTCGACATCAGGGCCAGCGATCTGCTCCAATCGAATTGCGTTGTGTGGGTAGAGGGACCAACGGACAGGATATACTTCAATCGATGGATTGAGCTATGGACAAATGGAGAACTATCTGAAGGATTGCACTACCAGTGCATATTCTACGGCGGCAGACTGCTTTCACATCTTTCTGGCACATCACCAGATCATGAAGAATGTTCTGGAATAAAAATTCTACACGTAAACAGACATGCAGTTCTGTTGATGGACAGCGATCGCAAGGAGGCTGGAGACACTATCAACGCGAGCAAGCAGAGGCTGGAACAAGAAATTTGCAGCGTGGGAGGGTACTGCTGGGTGACCGCCGGTAGGGAAGTTGAAAACTACATTCCCACAGATTCTCTAAGAAAATTCATTGATAGGCCAGATGCTTGCCCACTGGAGCAACATGAGAAGATCGGTGATTACCTGTCCAGCCTCAACCACGAGCTAGGTCCCATTTTTGACAGGAAGAAGGTAATGTTCGCGGAGGCCATAACGCCGCTGATAACCAAGCACGAACTAGAGAGCACGCTTGATATGGCTGCGAGACTGATGAAGGTCACCGAATATATCCGGAAAGTAAACGGATTGACGGACGCTTAGCCGTGTAACTTCGGTGTGCCCCGACGCCAGGTCACGGCGCTCCGTCTGTGAGTAACCGCCCGGCCATCGCCATGGGCATGCCCTCTTGCGGCTCTCGCCGGGGTCGACGATGCTGGGCGCGGGGGCGGTGTCGGCCCACGGCTCGGGGCCGGCACGGGTGGGCTCTGGAAGGTGCCCGGCGAGGCGGTCTCCTCCGCGTCGCAGACCGAGGTTCGCGTTGGTCAGGTCGCGTCGGCGTCGCCGGCGGTCGGTAACCGTCCAGCCAACGCCATGGGCAGGGCCCCTTGCGGCTCTCGCCAGGGTCGACCATGCTGGGCGCGGAACGGCGTCGGTCCACGGCACGAGGAGGGTACGGGGACCTGGGATGATGCCCGGCGAGGCGGCCTTCGCCTGCGTCGCAGACCGGCCCCCCGTCGTTCAGAAGGCTGCCGAGCCCGTGAACCTCGACGCAATTGGCGCGAGCTAGGTGCTCGGTGGCGCGGTGCCGCCTGCGGGGTTCGCGGCTCTTGGGGGCAACTGCTGCGCGCTAAGGATTAAGGCGCCATCGCCAACGAACGGCTCCAGCACCACCAGTTCGGCCCACTTGTACTGCCCGGTCGCCTGCCAGATCAGCCCCTTCGTGCTGTGGGCGGTGCAGAACGCGATATGTCGATCGTGCACACGCATCTTGTTCAAGGCGTCCTGCGTGAGCCGGCCGGCTTGCAACTCGGCTGTGGTCCATTTGTTCACCGCGTTCGCGTCGTCGCGGAGATCGTAGAAGTCCCTCTCCGCGAACGGCAACTCACATGTGAGAATGTAGTCGTACTCGTAAATACGGTTCTGCGCGAACGCGAGCGCATCGGCGGCCGAGAGAGCGAAGTACATGCCACGGCCCAGCTTCTGCATGCTTTGATTACTCAACCGCGTGAGCCGTTCCCCCACGGCAACTGGATCGTATTTGGAGCTGACTAGGCGAAAGACCTGCATGGGTGGCCCCTTCGACGAGGGGCGGGGCTTGACATGGGGGCGCCCGATCGTCAAGCGCCCGACCCAGCGACTGGTCGGTGTCCAGCGGTCGGGCGGACCGCCTCCCGCCGCAGCGGCACGCGGCGCCCCTCCCGCGCCCGCTCGGCGGCCAAGTCGCCCGCTCGGCGGCCAAGTCCACCGCCGCGACCGCGGGAGCTCAGACGGCGGGAAGGCCGGGCGCGGAGCCGGGCCCAGCGCCTCGTGAGCCGCGCACACCGCAGCCGCGCACACCGCGGGCGCGCGCGGGGCGCCGAGGAGCTCTGTGAGGGTACGAGCGGCGATCTGCGCGGTCGCGAGGTCGCCTGCCGCGTGGGCAGCGGCGATGGTCTGCGTGAGGGTCGCGACGAGCACCTGGCGCGGGCTGGTCGCCGGGGGCGTGGTCAGGGCTGCTTCGGGTCGGGGAGAGGTCGCCGGCGCTGCCTCATACGTGGGCGCCGAGGGCACCGCCGGAAGCGTCACCGAATCGTCCGGCCGACCAGAGATCGCGGGGTTAGCGCCCACGATCGGCAGGTTCACGTCAGGCTTGACTTGCTCGAAACCTACGGAACTCCGCCCGATCGTGTCATCCCGCTCCCCCACCCCGCGCGATGAACCCCCTCTCCGCGGCCGGGCAGCTCGGCGCCCCTTCCCTTCCTCCCCGCCTACCCGCCCTCCCCCACCAGTGCGCTCCAGTCGATATCGAACCGCGCCAGGTACTTCCGCAGCCTGTCCGCGTCATTGACGCTCTTCTTCTTCGCCCGCGACGCCGCGAACAGCACCCTTCCCGCCTCCGACAGCGACCGCGCGCTCTTCAGCACCCGCAGCACCTCGGCGAGCTGCGCCCTGTCGAACTGGTCGAGCGTCGCGGCCCTCCGCGCGCCGAGCGCGGCGACGACGACATCCTCCCCGTCGCTCCCCTCCCCCGCTGCCCCCACCGCGCCCGCCGCGCCCGCCGCGCCCCCGGCTCCGCCCCCCGCCGGCCCCCGCCGCCACGCCTCGCTCAGCCGCTCGATCTCCTCCTCCACGATCTCCACCCCGATGCGCCCCCCCGGCGCGAGCGTCGCCATCCGCGTCACCGCCGCGTTGAAGTCTCTGAAATTGCCCGGCCACACCGCCTCCCGCGACGTCGCGAACCGGAGGAACCGCGCACGCGCGTCGCGGCTCATCGTGATCCGCACGCCGAGCAGCCGCGCCGAGGCGTCGAGCTCGTACTCGAGGTTCGGCTCGATGTCCTCGACCCGCTCGCGCAACCCCGGCAGCCGGAAGGTCCACAGGTTGATCCTCGCCAGCAGGTCTTCCCGGAAGCGCCCCGCCGCGACCTCCAGCGACAGGTCCCGGTTCGTGCCGGCGAGGAGCAGGAACTCGCTACGTACCTCCCGATCCGAACCGACCGGCAGAAACGCCTTCTCCTCGATCGCCCGCAGCAGCATCGCCTGCTCGTCCGCGCCGAGCTCGCCGATCTCGTCGAGGAACAGCACGCCCTCGTGCGCCTTGCGGAGCAGCCCAGGGCGGTCCTTCAGCGCGCCCGTGAACGAGCCCCTCTCGTGGCCGAACAGCGCCGACATCGCGCCATCGCCGCGGATCGTCGCGCAGTTCAGGTCCACGAAGTCGCCGCTCACCTGCCGGCGCCCCTTCTTGAGGTCGTAGATCTTCCGCGCGAGCTGCGACTTCCCGGCGCCCGTCGGACCCATGAGCAGGATCGGCGCCCGCGACGCGATCGCCACGTGCTCGATCCGCTCGATCAGCTTGTTGTACGCCGCGTTGCGCGTCTCGATACCGCTCTTCAGGAACGACACCCCCTCGCGCTGCTCCTTCTGGAAGCGCGAGGCGATGCGGTCGTACTTCGAGAGGTCGAGATCGATGATCGTGAACGACCCGGCCGCGAGCTCCGCCCTGTCGCGCTTCGGCGGTGACGTCTGGATGAGCCGCCCCGGGAAATAACGCGACTCCGTGAGCAGGAACAGGCAGATCTGCGCGACGTGCGTGCCCGTCGTGATGTGGAGGAGGTAATCCTCCCGGTCGGGCGCGAACGGGTACGCCTTCGCGAAATCGTGGAGCGCCCCGTACACCGCCTCGAAATCCCACGGATCGTCCACATCGACGACATGACCGCGGATCTCCGTCTCCGGCGACACGTGCCGCACGTCCCTCATCACCGTCTCGGCCAGGTGCTCGAACCGGCGCTGGTAGAGCAGCTCGAACCGGTCGACGAGCAGGTCCTCGTGCTGGCAGAGCGCCACGCTCGGACGCCAGCGCGACCAGCGCTCCGTCGTCTTGCCGGTGTCCAGCGTGGGGCCGAGCATGCCGAGGATCACCGTGGGTTTGCGGGTCATAGATGGTTCTCTAGGTGCTTTATACAGGAAGATAAGACCCATGGCCACCCCGCCGAGACCCGGCCAAAACCCGGCCGAGATCGCCGCGATTCCAGGTGGCACGCGCCGTGCGATACGCCCCGGCACACCGAAGCACAACGCAACCAGCGCAACCACCGCGCGCGAGCCCGACGGCTCGCCCCCCCTCGGAGAACCGGCCATGGAGCGAAGCTACAACGTCATTCCCACGGACTCGGGCGTTCCCATCAAGGCGTGGACGGTCGGCGTGCCGTTCGAGGCCGCCGCGGAGAAGCAGCTCAAGAACCTCGCGTCGCTGCCGTTCGTCCACAAGTGGATCGCCGTGATGCCCGACGCGCACCAGGGCATCGGCGCGACCGTGGGGAGCGTCGTCGCGACCCACGGCGCTGTCATCCCGGCGGCCGTCGGCGTCGACATCGGCTGCGGGATGATGGCCGCGCGCACGAGCCTCCGCGCGTCCGAGCTCCCGGACTCGCTGCGCGGGCTCCGCACGGCCATCGAGGGCGCGGTGCCGCACGGCCGCACCGACAACGGCGGGAAGAACGACCGCGGCGCGTGGCGCACGCCGCCCCAGGCCCAGCTCGACGCGTGGGCCGCGCTCGAGCCGCGGTACAAGCAGATCGTCGAGAAGCACCCGCGCCTCGGACGCGGCTCGGCCATCGAGCACCTCGGCACGCTCGGGACCGGGAACCACTTCATCGAGCTCTGCCTCGACGAGGAAGAGCGCGTCTGGGTGATGCTGCACAGCGGGTCGCGCGGCGTCGGGAACCGCGTCGGGAGCTACTTCATCGAGCTCGCCAAGGAGGAGATGCGGCGCTTCTTCGTCAACCTGCCCGACGCGAACCTCGCGTACCTGCCCGACGGGACGAGGCACTTCCACGACTACATGCAGGCCGTGTCGTGGGCGCAGGACTTCGCGGCCGTGAACCGGGAGCTGATGATGGCGCAGGTCGTGCGGGCGCTCCGCGAGTCCGGTGAGCTGCCCCCCTTCGACGCGGCCGTGGAGGCGGTGAACTGCCACCACAACTACGTGGCGCGCGAGCACCACTACGGGAAGGACGTCCTCGTGACGCGCAAGGGCGCCGTCCGCGCGCGGGCAGGCGACCTCGGGATCATCCCGGGCAGCATGGGCGCGCGCTCGTTCATCGTCCGCGGGCTCGGCAACGCGGAGAGCTTCTGCAGCTCGAGCCACGGCGCGGGGCGCGTCATGTCGCGCACCGAGGCGCGGCGCCGCTTCACCGTCGCGGAGCACGAGGCCGCGACCTCGGGCGTCGAGTGCCGCAAGGACGAGGATGTGATCGACGAGACGCCCGCCGCCTACAAGCCGATCGACGACGTGATGCGGGCGCAGAAGGACCTCGTGGAGATCGTCCACACCCTGCGACAGGTCGTCTGCGTGAAGGGGTGAGCCGCGGCCCGCGGTCGTGGTATCGCTCATCGAGGGAGAGTCGACTGCCATGCTGACCATCGATGGATCCGTCGGAGAGGGAGGAGGCCAGATCCTCCGCACGACGCTCAGCCTCTCGCTGATCACGCAGACGCCCGTCCGGATCACCTCGATCCGCAAGGGCCGCGCGCGCCCCGGCCTGATGCGGCAGCACCTCACCTCGGTGCAGGCCGCCGCCCAGATCGGCCGCGCCGAGGTGTCGGGCGCCGCGATCGGGTCGCAGGAGATCGTGTTCCGGCCGAGCGCGATCGCGCCCGGCGAGCACACGTTCCGGGTCGGCAGCGCGGGGAGCACGATGCTCGTGCTGCAGACAGTCCTCCCCGCGCTGCTCCGCGCGCCCGCGCCGTCGACGCTCACGCTCGAGGGCGGCACCCACAACCCGATGGCGCCGCCGTTCGACTTCCTGGAGCTCGCCTATCTGCCGCTCGTGCGCAGGATGGGGCCGGACATCACCGCCACGCTCGTGACGCCCGGCTTCTACCCGGCCGGCGGCGGGCTGGCCCGGGTCTCGGTCGCGCCCGCGCCGTCGCTCGCGCCGCTCTCGCTGCTCTCGCGCGGAGAGATCCGCGGCCGAAAGGCCGTGGCCACCGTGTCGAACCTCCCGAGCTCCGTGGCGATGCGCGAGCTCGAGGCGGCGGCGGGGGTGCTCGGCTGGGAGCCGGCGTGCTTCAAGCCGCGCGTGCTGACGGGCGGGCACGGGCCGGGGAACGTGCTCACGATCGCCGTCGAGAGCGAGCACGTGACCGAGGTATTCACCGGCTTCGGCGAGAAGGGCGTGCGCGCGGAGACGGTCGCCACGAAGGTCGCCGAGGAGGCGCGCGACTACATCGCGGCGGGCGTCCCGGTGGGCGAATACCTGGCCGATCAGCTCCTCCTGCCGATCGCCCTCGCGGGGCGCGGCGCCTTCCGGACCGTGCGCCCGTCGTCGCACACGACGACCCACCTGCAATTGCTCCGGGACCTCCTCGGGATCCGCGCCTCGGTCGAGCAGGTCTCGGAAGCGGCGTGGCACATCGAGATCGAGCGCTGAGCGCGGGACGGCTCGACAGAACGCGTGAGTCGCCGCGGCGCGACGTGCCCTGTCCCGGCGCCATGCAGACGGGCAGGATCGCGATCAGCGACCGCGAGATCCACGACGGCAGAGATCGCGGCGTGCACCTGAAGCCCCGAAGCTCGCTCGGGACAGAGGCTTCCTTGTCAACCGGGCTTGCCGCCGCGCTTGCGCATCGCGCGCACGGCGGCCGCCGCGATGCTCGTGGACAGCGGCGCGCCGCCCGTCGCGATCCGGCGGATGCCGTCGATGACCTCCTCGAGCTTCGAGGTCTTGACGAGATGCCCCCGCGCCCCCGCGCGGAGCGCCTGGGCGACGCGGGACTCGTCGCCATAGCCGCTCAGCACGAGGAGCGTCGCCTGCGGCAACTGCGCCCTCAGCGCTCCGAGGAGCTCGATGCCGTCCCGGTCCGGAATGTCGAGGTCGACGAGCACGACGTCGGGCGTGCAGCTCGCCGTCTCGCGCAAGGCGTCGGCCGCCGTCCCGGCCTGGCCCACGACGACGATGTCGGGCTCGTCCGAGAGCGCTCGAGCGAAGCCTTCGCGAACGATCGGGTGATCGTGGATGAGATAAATGCGCAGCGCGCTGGCAGGGGTTTCCGCCATGATGACCCCAGGGGGAGCTGGAGCGTCGTTCAAACCACGATTCGATGACCATGAGCAGCACAAGTCAAGCTGCTCGGGTCGTCTTCGGAGGGCCCTTGCAGAGGGCAAGCGCGGTGTGCCGAGAGGGGCTCGACGGCGGATTGACGGCGGCGTCCCGGTCGTGCCACATCACGGCGGGCGCACGGCGCGCCCGACCGTCGCGGCTGCTCACGACCGCGGCGCGACAGCGAGCATCCGGACGGAGCGGCGCGGAAGGCGGGACCATGGCGAAGCGCGATTACCTCAAGATGACCGACATGACGCTGGCCGAGGCGCACCGCGTGCTCAGGCTCGCCACGCGCCTCAAGGAGGAGCCGAAGGGGCGGCGCGCCACGCTGCTCGCCGGCCACTCGATCGCGGTCGTCCTGGAGAAGGCGAGCACGCGCACGCGCGTGTCGTTCGAGGTCGGCATCGCGCAATTCGGCGCCCAGCCGGTCGTGCTCAGCACCCAGGGCAGCCAGCTCGCGCGCGGCGAGCCGATCCGGGACACGGCGCGCGTGCTCGCCCGCTACTGCGACGCGATCGTGTTCCGCACGTCGTCGAGCGCGCGGCTGCTGGAGATGGCCCAGGCGACCGTGCCGGTGATCAACGCGCTCTCGGACGACGGCCACCCGGTGCAAGTGCTCAGCGACATCTTCACGATCCAGGAGGCGCTCGCGGCGGCCGGGGACAGGAGCGGGATCGCGGGGCGGCGGGTCGCGTTCCTCGGCGACTGCTCGAGCAACATGGCGCGCTCGTGGCTCGAGGCGGCGCCGCTCTTCGACTTCCACCTCGTGCTCGCGGGGCCCGAGGGGTACATGCCGCCCGCGGACGAGGTCGAGCGGGCGCGGGCGACAGGCCACGTGACGCTCACGAGCGACCCGCGCGAGGGCGCGGCGGGCGCGGACGTGGTGAACACCGACGTGTGGGCGAGCATGGGCCAGGAGGACGAGGCGGAGCGGCGCCGCGCCGCGTTCGCCGGCTGGACGGTGAACGCGGGCGTGATGGAGAAGGCCGCGTCGCACGCGATCGTGCTGCACTGCCTGCCGGCGCACCGGGGCGAGGAGATCGACGACGAGACGCTCGAGGGGCCGCGCTCGCGGGTCTGGGACCAGGCCGAGAACCGGCTGCACGTGCAAAAGGCGCTGATGCTGTGGCTGCTCGGCGTCGAGCTGGCCTGAGGCGGGCGGGCCCTCTCGTCAGGTAGCTCCCACGCCGCCGAGGCTCATGAGTCTGCCGTCGGCGGCGGCGGTCTGCTCCACGAACTGCCTTGGGACGGACGTCTCGAGGAGACGAGACGAGCTCTTGCGCTGCGGATCGCGCGGTGCAGCAGAGCAGCGTGACGACGGCATGACAACGGCCTGAGAGAGGTCCTGAGCAGACCGACGCGGCGGGCGGCGCGTGCGTGCATCGATGTGCGCTCCCGGGGCGCGCGCTCGAGTCCGCCCGCTGCTCCGGAGCTGTTCCGCGCCCGCGATCCGGAGTGAGGCGGCGCCGGCTGGTTGTTCGACAGCACACCTCGAGAGCATCCGGTGGTGCGTTCCTGGTGAACGTACCACCAGAGTCTGGTTTGCAACGACCGTGCGATCGGCCGAGATCTGCGTGAGATCGCAGCGAGCTCATGGGGATTGAGGACGGAGGAACTCCCTCCTCTTGCAGGCATTTTCAGCGGAGAAAATTGAACAGGGAGGCGGGGAGGCGGGGAGTATTTTGAGGATTTTCCTCCCCGCCTCCCTGTGGTTTTTCCCGAACAATTTCAGTTGGTTGAGTGGTTCTGATGATCCGAGCTCTCGTTCGGGATCGTCCCGGGGAGTAACGAAGGGTTCTCCCCGATTGCGAGTGAGGACGATGAGCCGCACTGTTACGACCCCGCGCAATGAGCTGGACGCGAGCTGGATGTCGAGCGCTGGCGCGAAGCTCCGGGACGCGTGGTCGAGACACACGGGACGTTGTTTCACAACGAGACGAAGGAGTTACCACCATGCGAAATAGGTTCGACAGGAACACCGAGTACGGGCGCGACGAGCGCGGCTGGGACGAGCGCCAGGGGCAGAGCGGCGGACGCTGGGACGAGCGCCAGGGACAAGCCGGTAGCTGGGACGAGCGCCAGGGGCAGAGCGGCGGACGCTGGGACGAGCGCTACGGGCAGTCCCGGAGCTACCTCCCCGAGCGGAGCTGGGGGCGCGAGGAGCAGCGCACCTCGGGCTACGACCAGGACCGCGACTACGGGTACACGGCGCAGCGCGGCTACGGCGGTGAGCACACGTTCGACCAGGGCCGCTTCGCCGGCGGGTTCGATCGCGATTACAACCGCAACTTCGGCGACTACAACCGCAGCTTCGGCGGCGACTACAACCGCGATTACCGCGGCTACAACCGCAGCTTCGGCGGCGACTACGACCGCGACTTCGGCGGCGACTACCGCGGCTACAACCGCGGCTTCAGCGGCGACTACCGCGGCTTCGGCGGCGACTACAACCGCGACTTCGGCGGCGACTACCGCGGCTACAACCGCGACTTCGGTGGCGACTACCGCGGCTACAACCGCGACTTCGGCGGCGACTACCGCGGCTACAACCGCGGCTTCAGCGGCGACTACGACCGCAGCTTCGGCGGCCAGTACGGCCGCGACGAGGGCCGCGGTTGGGGACGCGAGCAGGACCGTGACTTCGGGCGCGACCAGGGCCACGATGCTGGCCATGACTTCGTCCGCACCGTCCGCGACGCGGGGCGCTCCGCGATGCAGAACGTCAGCGGCGCCCTGAACCACCTCGGAGAGCGCGTGCGCAGCGCGCTCGGCCGCGGGCCCAAGGGCTACAAGCGCTCCGACGACCGCATCCGCGAGGACGTGTGCGAGATGCTCTCGGACCGCGACGACATCGACGTCCGCGAGGTGACCGTCCGCGTGCAGAACGGCGAGGTCACGCTGGAAGGCACCGTCAACGAGCGGTACCACCGGCGCCTCATCGAGCAGATCACCGAGAACGTCCGCGGGGTCGAGGACGTCCACAACCAGATCCGCGTCAAACGACTCACCGAGACGACCTCGACCACCGGCTCGACCACGACAACCGGCGCGACGGCCTCGACGGGCGCGCAGCAAGGCGCGTCTCGCCCGATGGCGAACGACGTCGCCCACCGCTGAGCCCTCGCCGGCTCACGGCCGGCCCGCGAGATCCGCGATCACCTTCACCAGGCAGGGCGGGTCGATCGGCTTCGGTACGTGCTTCTGAAAGCCGGCCATGAGCGCCCGCCTCCGGTCCTCGATCCGGGCATAGGCCGTCAGCGCCACCGCGGGGATCCCCCGGATCTCGTCCCTCCCCGTCGCGCGCACCTGCTTGATCAGCGCGTAACCGCTCTCCCCCGGCATGCCGATGTCGCTGACCAGCACATCGGGGCTCAGCCGCTCCAGCAGGCCCATGGCCTCGCCCGTCGAGCCGGCCGCGGTGACCTGCGCGCCCGTCGCCTCCAGCACGAACGCGATCATCTCCCGGGCGTCCGGCTCGTCCTCGACGAGGAGCACGTGGATCCCGCTCAGCGGCGTCGAGCCGTCGTCCTCGAGCGCGGCGGGCCGCGGCGCAGGCGGCGCCCCGCCGCGCGCGCTGATGGGCGCGTCCTGCGCGGGGAGCGTCACCGTGAACGTGGCGCCCCACCCCTCCCCCGGGCTGTCCGCCTCCACCGTGCCCCCGTGCAGCTCGACCAGGTGGCGGACGATCGCGAGGCCCAGCCCGAGCCCGCCGTACGCGCGCGTCGGCGACGAGTCGCCCTGGCGGAAGCGCTCGAAGACGTACGGCAGAAACGCCCGGGCGATGCCCTTGCCGTTGTCCGTGACCGCGATCACGACCTGGGCCTCGCTCCGCGCCGCCCGGACCGTGACCCGGCCGCGCTTCGGCGTGAACTTCACCGCGTTCGAGAGCAGGTTCCACATGACCTGCTGGAGGCGATCCGGGTCGCCGCTCAGGTGGCCCAGCGCCTCGCCGAGCTCGACGCAGATCTCGATGTCCTTCGCCCGCGCGGTCGGCGCGAGGGTGTCCACGGCGGCCTCGATGACGCCGGCGAGGTCCACGGTGACCGGGTTCAACCGCAGCTTGCCCGTGATGATGCGCGAGACCGTGAGGATGTCGTCGACGATCTGCGACTGCGCGTGGGCGTTCCGCTCGATGGACGCGATCCCCTGCTTGACGCGCTCCGGGGCGAGCTCCTTCTCCTTGATCAGCCGCGCCCAGCCCAGGATCGCGGTGAGCGGCGTCCGCAGCTCATGAGAGACGGTCGCGAGGAACTCGTCCTTCATGCGGTTCGCGTCCTCGGCCCGGAGGCGATCCTTCTCCGACTGGGCGAGCGCCTGCTGCTCGCGGCGGAGCAGATCCGCGCGCTCCTCCTCGAGCAGCTTCAGCCCGGTGATGTCGACGACGGCGCCGGTCAGGAACATCGTGGCGCGCGCCTCGTCGTAAAGGATGCGCCCGCGGTCGTGCACCCACCGGATCGCCCCGTCGGCGCGGACCATGCGATGCACGATGTCGTACACGCAATGCTCACGGACGCACCGCTCGGTCATGGCGCGCACGGCGTCGAGGTCCTCCGGGTAGACGCGGCTCATCCAGTCGTCGACGGCCTGCGTCGTCTCGCGCTCCTCGAGGCCCAGGATGCGGTTCAGGCTCGCGTCCCTCGTGTCGGACCACGTCGCCAGGTCGATGCGCCACGTGCCCACGTCCGCCGCCCACGTGGCGAGCCGCAGCCGATCCTCCCGGTCGCGGAGCGCGCTCTCGATCCGGAACCGCTCGGTCATGTCGACCGCCGAGCCGACCATGCGGATCGCCTCGCCGGCGGCGTCGCGGAGCGCGTAGGCGCGATCGAGCACGCGGGCGATCGACCCGTCCCCGCAAACCACGCGGTACTCCGCCGACCAGCAATCGCCGTCGCCACGGAGGAACTGCTCCAGGCCGCGCGCCACGCGGTCGCGATCCTCGGGGACGATGCGCCCGAGCCACCACCAACCAGAGGGATCCGTCTGGTCGGGAGCGTAGCGAAACAGCTCGTGAAAGCTCTCGTTGCGCTCGACGTGATCGGTCCGGATGTCCCAGTCCCAGATCGAGTCTTTCGTGGCGCGCGCGAGGAGGCGGTACCGCTCGCGCTCCACGTCGGCCGCAAGGCGCAGGCGCGCCGCCTGCTCGTCGACGCTCCCGGGCGCGGCCTCCCCGCCCGGCTGCGCTGTCGCGCCCCGCTCCGACGCCGGTGCCTCCGGGAGCGCCCTCCGGGCGACGGCGGCGAGCGCGACCGCCGCCTGGTCGGCGAGCGCCGACAGCAGGCAGGCCTCGTCGTCCGTGGCCTCGGCCGAGCGCGCGACCGCGAGCACGCCGGAGACGCGGTACTCGACGATCAAGGGCGCGGTGGCGACATGAGCCGACCCGCGCAGCGCGCGCGCGATCCCCTCGTCGAAGCTCGGCTGAGCGACGCCCCGGAGCTCGGCGAGCAGCGCCGGGTCGAGGCCCTGCGCGGACCGCACGACCGGCCGCTCCTGCTCGTCGTTCACGAGCAGCACGGCCCTGTCCGCGTCGCTCAGCTCCGTCGCCGCGGCGACGACGGCCTCGTGGATCGCGCACGCGGAGCACGCCCGCGCGAGGGCGCGCCCGACCTCGGTCAACGCGCGTATTTTCCGGAAACGTCTCCTCTCGGGATCAAACACAGACCGACGGGCCTCGGCACATAAATGAGGGATTGCCAGCGAACCACGGAGGATGCTCCCCGACCGGGAGCGCCGAGCGCGCACGGGGAGCGCGGCGGCGCCGCCGACCCGGAGAACGGGCGCGCGGGATGCCTGATGCGGAGCTGTGCAGCGTGTCCTAAGGGCCCGCGGACACGCCCGCCAGCCGCGCCGCGGGCGGCCTCTCGCAGAAAACTTGGCCCGATCTCCGGAAATTTGCGCAAACACGCGCTGCGTGGATTTCCGCGACGCACCGCCCGAGCTCCTCCTGGCCGTGGCCGGCGCGGCGCTCTTCTTCGGGCTCGTCCAGACGGTCCGGCTCGCGTGGCGGAGCGCCCGGCAGCGACGCCGGATCGAGCGCATCCGGGAGCAGGGCGCCGCCGGGGAGGCGCGGGCCGAGGCGCTCCTCCGCGAGCTCGGGTACACGATCCTCGGCCGGCAGGTCGCGGTCTCGTATGGAGTCCAGATCGACGGTGAGCCGATGACGGTCGGCCTCCGCGCCGACTACCTCGTGGCGCACGGGCCGAGGCGGTATGTCGCCGAGGTGAAGACAGGCCGGCTCGCGCCGCGCATCGACACGCCCGCGACGCGGCGGCAGCTGCTCGAGTACCGGCTCGCGTTCGACGTCGACGGGGTGCTGCTGGTCGACGCGGAGGCGCGGCGGGTGCATTCCGTCGTGTTCCCGCTGCCCGGCGCGGCCGCGGCGCGCGAGCCGCCCGGCGCGCAGCTCGCGTGGTTCCTGGCGGCCGTCGTGGCGGGCCTCGTGGCCGCCATGGCGGCGCGCGCCGCGTGGTGAGGCGTGATGGCGCGCGCCGCGTGGTGAGGCGTGATGGGGAGGACTACCGCGCAGCGCGGGCGCGGCGCCTGCGGCCGGCGAGCAGCAGCAGGCCGAGGCCGAGCGCGCCGAGCCTGGCCGGCGAGCCCTCCGACGTAGCGCCGGCGCGGCAGGCGCAGGACGAGTCGGGCTTGCCGATGCCGCCGCCGTTCCCGCCGCTGCCCGCGGCGCCGCCGGCCCCGACGGTGGCCGTGAGATCCGGCGGCGGCTCATCCAGGAACAGGCCGCCTCCGTCTGTCCCGCTGCTCGTCGCGGTGGGGCCGCCGACAGGCGGCTCGCCGCAGGACCCGTTCGTGCACGGCGCGCCGCCCGGGCAGACGACGCCCGCGCACGCGTCGGCGCAGCTCCCGCCGACGCAGACCTGCCCGGGAGCGCAGGTCTTGCCCTCGCAGCCGGTGTCGACGCAGCGGCCGTCGGCCCCGCACGTCTTGCCGTCAGGGCAGGTGCGGCAACCGCAGTTCGACTGGCAGATGCCGCGCTCGCACACGGTGTCCTCGCCGCAGTCGATGGTGGCGCAGAGATCCACGCACCGGCCGAGCTGACACTCCTGGTTCGCGGGGCAGACGACGCCGTCGCAGCCGCCCACGCACGTCCCGCCCACGCAGACCTGGCCGCCCTCGCACGCGACGCCCACGCACGCCTGCTCGACGCAGAGGCCCTCCTCGCAGACGAAGCCGAGATCGCAGACGACCTCGCCGCGGCCGCAGTACGGCACGCACGCCCCGCGGTTGCACACGAGGCCTTCCTCGCAGAGCCCCTCGCCGTCGTCGACCTCGCCGTTGCAGTCGTTGTCGATGTTGTCGCAGCGCTCGCTCTGCTCGCCGGGCTCGAGGACGGGCAGGCACTCGGTCACGCCGTCGGTCGCGCAGCCCGTCCTGCCCACGGCGCACGCGCCTGTCTCGCCCGTGTCACAGACCTGGCCGCCGCCCTTACAGGTCACGCCGGTGATGTAGTAGACGAAGTCGTTGAAATCGCCGTCGTTCGTGTACCCGCCCTGGTTCCCCTTCCAGCTCGTCGCTGTCACGGGCAGGTCCTCGAAGGCGACATAGAACGCGTCGGGCGAGGCGGTCGACGTGTAGATGAGCGTGGTCACCCACGGCGCGTTCGGCGTGCAGTTCGTGCAGACGGTGTTCAGCTCGCGCTGCGAGAACTTCGTCTGGGTACAGTAGGTGCCCGCCTTGCCGATCAGCGCGAAGCCGACGAGGCCGCCCTGGTACCGCGGATCGTTGCGGATGTCCGACGCCGAGAACTGCCGCGGCGTCCAGTCGTGCTGCCCCGCCTGCGTCGTCATCATCGTGGCCAGCGGGCAGAAGTCGTTGTCGTCGCAGTTGAACGCCGTCGACGTGTCCGCGGGGATCAGCTCGTAGATCTGGTTGTCCGGCGGGCGCATGCCGCTCGCGGTCGCGTTGTACCAGCCGAACGCGACCTTGCACCCGCCCCCGCGCAGCACGAGCTCTCCCGTGAACCCGCAGAGCGGCGAGAAGACGCCTGGCTCCGTGCTCGCGTCCGCCACCGGATCGATGTCCTCCCCGCGGTACATGAAGAGCCCATCGAGCGTGACGGCGTCCTCCGGGAACCCGCGGCTCGTCACGAGGCCGAGCTCGGCGTCTCCCACCGGCGTGGGCAGCCGCGTGCCGTCGAGCTGCTCGACCGCAGCGCTGGCGGGCGCGGCCCCCGCGAGCGGCGCGAGGGAGAGGAACAAAGAGAGCGCGGCTCGCGTCGCGCGGCGGCGAGGCATGATGAAGAAAGGCGTTTGCGGCATGCCCGCCACTCTACACCTGCCGACGAGCTCACGGTGTATAAGATTCCAGCGCTCCGCAGCGCCGTAATTGTGCAGCAGGGTTGCTTGTGCGTCGTCGCGCGCGCCTGATTTGACGCATGCTGTCACCACGGCGCATGGAGTTGCGCTGGCCGTCGCGGGCGGTTCAACGACGCGCCGGGGTGAGCGGGGAGAGGCTTTGTTAATGCTCTTGCTATCCACGGCGCGGGGCCGTTGAGGCGGAGTCGGAGCGACGTTTCCCCGGCGCGCGGGCGCGGGGCCGGGGTGTGGTAGGCTGACGCGCTCCGGCTGCGGCCGGCCACCGCCGCCGTATGACCAAGAAATCGCTCCGCGTCTATCTCATCGCCCACCACGACGGCCGCGTCACCGGCATCCTCCTCCGCACGTGGGCATTCCTCTTCGACCGGCCGGCGCCGTCGGCCTATGGCGCCTCCGAGGAGGACGTGCTGCGCAAGATCGAGCTCGAGCTCCACGCGCGCCTGGCGACGGGCGAGGACGATCTCGACCGTTATCTCTGGGACGAGTCGTTCGAGGTGCGCACGCTGGCGGTGGACGTTCACCCGCAGACCACGGTCAAGCGGACAGCCGTGGTCGGTCAGGGCCGGATCCCGCTGCGGCTCACGTACCTCGCGAGCAAGCTCGCGGAGGGGGGTTATCGCGTGATGCTCCCCCGCTTCGGCTGGTCGGTGATCCTGGAGGATCTCTCGATCGCGCCCGAGGTGCTGCGCCAGCTCGTCACGAGCGCGCTGATGGGCGAGTCCCCGCGATCGCTGTTCGATTTCCGGCGGGAGGGAGACGAGCACGTGCGCCCGTGGTCACCGCGCCTCGCGGCGCGCGCCGAGCGCTCCGCCCGGCGCGCGGGCGACGAGCGCCCCACGCTCGGCGCCGTCGCCGAGGACCTGGTCGAGAAGGCCGCGCGTCAGCGGCTGCCGCTCGCGGTGGGCGAGTCGGAGGAGCTGGAGCAGGCGCTGCCGCTGTTCGACGTGGCGGAGCTCGCGCCGGGCGCGCCGCTGCCGTCGATCCTGCTGGTGGGCGGCCCGGGCGTGGGCAAGACGACCTGGGTCCACCGGCTCGCGCGGCGGTTCGCGGCGTGGCGGAGGGACAAGGCGCGCGCGCGGTCGCCGGGCCTGTTCAGCACCTCGGCCGACCGGCTCCTCGCCGGGATGACGTACCTCGGCATGTGGCAGGCGAGGTGCTTGAAGCTGGTGAGCGAGCTGTCGCACGAGGGGGATCTGCTCCACGTCGGCGCGCTGCTGCCGCTCTTGCGGCCGCAGCCGGACGGCGCGTCGATCGGCGACGTGCTCCTGCCCGCGCTGCGCAGCGGCGAGGTGAGCCTCATCGCGGAGTGCACCGAGGCGGAGCTCGAGGCGTGCCAGCGGCGCGCGCCCTCGCTGGTGGCGTGCTTCCAGATCGTGCGGCTGCGCGAGCCCGACGCGGCCGCCGTCCCGGCGCTGCTCGCGGAGTACGAGGCGCGGAAGGACGCGCGCGTCCGGCTGCACCCGGCCGGCAAGAAGCGGCTGGTGCAGCACCTCGCGATGTTCCGGCGCGACGTGCTCTTCCCGGGCAAGGCGTTCCGCTTCTTCGACTGGCTCGCGCAGGAGGCCGCCAATCGGGCCGGCGCGGAGGCGCGGCCGGCGGCGGGGGCGGCGGCGGCGCGCGAGCTGTATCCGCGGGACGTCTCCGAGGCCTACGCGCGCCACTCGGGGCTGCCGATCGAGCTGATCGCCGACGAGGTCCCGGCGAGCGCCGGGACGATCGCGCGCGGGCTGAAGCGGCGCGTGATCGGGCAGGACGAGGCGTGCGACACCGCGGCGCGCGTGCTCGCGCGCTTCAAGGCCGGGATGAACGATCCGGAGCGCCCGTGCGGCACGCTGCTGTTCGCCGGCCCGACCGGCGTGGGCAAGACGGAGCTCGCGAAGGAGCTCACGCGGTTCATGTTCGGCGACGAGGGGCGGATGATCCGGCTCGACATGAGCGAGTACCGGCTCCCCGGCTCGTCGGCGCGGCTGCTCGAGGCGGGGCCCGGCGCGACGACGCTCGCGCAGCGCGTGCGGCAGGAGCCGCTGTCGCTGGTGCTGCTCGACGAGATCGAGAAGGCCCACCGCGAGGTGTTCGACCTGCTGCTCGGGATCCTCGGCGAGGGCCGGCTGACGGACGAGGACGGGCGCCACGTCGACTTCCGGATGGTGCTGATCGTGATGACCTCGAACCTCGGCGTCGCCGATCGGCCGCCGGTCGGGTTCGGCGGCGGGCGCGACGGCGAGGCCGGCGCGGCGGGCGCGCTGGACGCGGAGGGCGCGCACAACGCCCGACGCGCGGCGCCGGCGGGCGTGCGCGAGCACTTCCGGCCGGAGTTCGTGAACCGCATCGACCACGTGGTGCAGTTCCGGAGCCTCGGGCGGGACAGCGTGCTCAGGATCGTGGATCTCGAGCTCGCGAAGGCGGAGGCGCGCACCGGGCTCGTGCGGCGCAACCTGCGGCTCCGGGTGCTGCCCGAGGCGCGGGCGTGGCTGGCCGAGGCGGGGTTCGATCCGAGGCGGGGGGCGCGGCCGCTGAAGCGGGTGATCGAGGAGCGGGTGATCACGCCGATCGCGGCGCGGATGGCGGAGGATCCCGGGTGCAGGGATCGAGAGGTCGTGGTGGCGGGCGGGGGCGCGGGGATCGAGGTGCGGTTCGGGTAGCTCGGCCGCGCCGTCGGAGGGGCGCTCCGCTCAGCGCGCCTCGGCGGGCTGCTCGGCCGCCGATCCGGGCTCCCCGTGCACGACGGCCCACACGAACTCCGGGATGAGCGCGAGCGAGTGCTGGTCCTGCGTGACGCCGATGAGACCGCTGATGAACTCCATGGCGTGGTCCCGGCGCTGCGCGTCGGTGAACCGCAAGGGCGCGCTGGTCAGCCCGGGCGGGAGCCGGGCGAGCCCGGGCCCCTCCGGCTCGGCCAGCGCGGAGAGCGGGTTGCGCCGGGCCTCCGCGGCCTTCCAGCGGTCGAGCCAGCCGTCGAGGTACGCATTCGGAATGAAATGGTCGGCAGGCCAGGCGCGCAGGTACGGAAAGAGCACGTGGATCCACCCGGTGAGCTCGTCCGCGGCGTTCTCGTACCGGAAGAAGGCGCGCCAGAACGCTGGATCGGGGCGGCCCTCGGCTGAAACCACGATCTGGTCGAGCACCGGCAGGAGAGCGTGAGTCCAGCGCTCCGCTCCGAACGGGCCGAACGCCGCCGCGCGGTGGCGCACCCAGCGCCAGTCGTCCGGCGTGCCGAGCAGGTAGATGCGCGGGATTCCGGGGTTCGGAAAGCTCATGTCCGCCAGGAAGGGCGGCTGCCACTCGAAGTGCGGCACGAACGGCGTCATCACCGTGAGCTCCGACGCGACGCGCTCGACAGGTCCCGTGGTCGAGAAGCCGGCTGTCACGAGCTCCCGCAGCTTGCCGACCCGCGCGGCGACCTGGGCGGAGAAATCCGAGAATGCGACCGGCCACGGGTTCACCTCGCCCAGCGTGAAGTCGGGCCGATCGATCGTCAGCTCGAAGTCGCTGTCGTCGAGGAGGATCTGGCGCCGCTGCTCCTCGCTCGCGGCGACGTGAAGCGTGAACCCCCGGGCCAGGCAGAACCAGAGCACGTCGGGCGAGAGGACGAGGGGATACCGCTGGGTGAAGGCCATGGTGGCCCCCTGGACGAGCGGGTGCACATCCGTGCGCCCGACGAGGGGCAGGCGATGGCGGTAGGCCGCCTCGACGGAGGAGACGAGCAGGCTCTGCACCGTCGCTTCCTCGTCGAACGCGGGCAGCGGCGCCGTCGCAGGCTCGGAGTCGGTAACGGCGATGGTCGTGACGCTCATGGATCCTCGCTCTCCTGGCCCCGCGCGACGGCTCGATGGGCCAGCGCTGCCCGCTCCAACCTCGTACACAAGAGCGGTGCGCGAGACAACTCGCCTCGGCGGCGGTGCACAGCGAGCCGGCTCAGCCTTCGATTCGCGCCGGCAGCCGTCGATTCCCGCCGAGGGCGCCGACGCACGACCGTGCGATCAGCGCGTGAGAGAAAGGCAAGAAAATTCATTATCACGAGAATATTACAGCACGACTGGCGCACCGGCACGTGCATTCGAGGGATAGGCTACCTGCGCGGTGGGTTGGCCGCGATCGCGGCGCCTGTCGCGCGTCGCGCTGAACGCATGCTCGGATTCGCGGCGGCGTCTCGACGGGCGAGCGCCGCAATGGGGCGAGCCGTCGCGGATCCGAGGTGCGGGGATCGCCGGTCCAGAGGCGGCTCCGAAGCGGTGCGCAGCGGGCGGAGCAGGACGCCACGGGACCGGAGTTGCGGCCGCGAGGCGCGCGGGCGAGGCGCTTGGCAACGCACGAGTTTCGCGTCAATCATGGTTCATGAGGTCGTCGCGGAGCCGTTCGTCGTCGCCATCCAGATCGATTCGTGCGGACCTGCGCGCCCAGTCAAAGAGCGCGGGCAATTTCGCGCATCCCTCGCCCGGCACCAGCAGCCCGTCCGGCAGCACGACCGCGCCCGGCGCCATGAACCAGGCCGCGGCCCCGAGCCCGACCCCGAAGCCGAGCGCCTTCTCCGATTGGGATCCCGTGACGCGGAAGAGCGTGAGCCGACCGAGCTCGCCCGGCCCGACGACCACGACGACGGCGCCTTCGGGAAGTCAACTCGGCAGCGCGACGACCGGCAACAGCAGCCCCAATGTCGGCCAGGCGCCCACCACCGCGCCGAGCTCGCCCACCGTGGCGCCCAGGCCGCCGGCCTCTCCGGTCAACGTCCCCCCGAACCAGAACGTGGCAGCGGGCAACGGCGGGTCGCAGTCCCCCGGGCTCCCCGGCTCCAGAACGCCCCCTGTCAGCGCTGGGACCCAGCAGACCCCGCCCAGGCCTCGGTCCGCGCCTTCCGGCGGCGGCCTTCCCCAGGGACCCACGCCACGGCCCGACCCGGCGCCTCAGACCCTCGGCAATACGGCCACCCAGCCTCAGGCCACCCAGACCCCGGTCAGGCCTCGATCCGCTCCCTCCAACAACAGCGGCATTCCCCAGGGCTCCACGCCACGGCCCAACCCGGCGCCTCAGCCCCTCGGCAATGCTACCACCCAGCCTCAGGCCACCCAGACCCCGGCCAGGCCTCAGTCCGCTCCCTCCAACAATAGCGGCGTTCCCCGGGGCTCCACGCCGACCGCAACCCCATCATCACAGCTCCCGGGCAATGGTTCCCAGGGGAACACCAGCGCGACCTCGCAGGGAAGCACGCTCCCCAAGGCCGGAGAGACGTCACCCAAGGCCCCTCCCAAGGAGGCCGCCCCCAAGGACGGCTCCTCGGCTCAGACCTCACCCAAGCCTGCCGAGACATCACCCAAGGCACCTCCCAAGGAGGCCGCCCCCAAGGACGGCTCCTCAGCTCAGACCTCACCCAAGTCCGGCGAGACATCACCCAAGGCCCCTCCGAAGGAGGCCGCCCCCAAGGACGGCTCCTCGGCTCAGACCTCCCCCAAGCCCGGAGAGACATCACCCAAGGCTCCTCCGAAGGAGGCTGCCGCCAAGGACGGCTCTTCAGCTCAGACCTCACCCAAGTCCGGCGAGACATCGCCCAAGGCCCCTCCGAAGGAGGCCGCCCCCAAGGACGGCTCCTCGCCTCAGACCTCACCCAAGCCCGGAGAGGCGTCACCCAAGGCCCCTCCGAAGGAAGCCGCCCCCAAGGACGGCTCCTCGCCTCAGACCTCACCCAAGCCCGGAGAGGCGTCACCCAAGGCCCCTCCGAAGGAAGCCGCCCTCAAGGACGGCTCCTCGGCTCAGACCTCACCCAAGCCCGGAGAGGCGTCACCCAAGGCCCCTCCGAAGGAAGCCGCCCCCAAGGACGGCTCCTCGCCTCAGACCTCACCCAAGGCCGGAGAGACGTCACCCAAGGCCCCTCCCAAGGAGGCCGCCAAGGACGGCTCCTCGGCTCAGACCTCCCCCAAGCCCGGAGAGACGTCACCCAAGGCCCCTCCGAAAGAGGCCGCCGCCGCCAAGGACGGCTCCTCAGCTCAGACCTCCCCCAAGCCCGCCGAGACGTCACCCAAGGCCCCTCCGAAGGAGGCCGCCCCCAAGGATGGCTCCTCCGCTCAGACCTCCCCCAAGACCGGCGACACCGGCGGGAAGAGCACCCCCACGCAAAAGCCCGCCTCCGCCGCGCAGGGCACGCCCACCAGCCCCTCGGACTCGAAGTCATCGCCCGCGGGGCAAGGCTCCCAGCAGCCGGGGCGTGGAGGCCCGGGACGGCAGCCGGGAAGCTCGTCCACGACTGCACCACCGCAGGACGGCGAGGTGACGTGGATCGCGGACAAGGCCGTCAAGAAGAGCGACTGGCGGACTTCCACGGGCAGAGGAATGCGCAAAAGGGCGAAGCGAGCCATCCCGAAGCTCGCCGGTCCGCTGACACAAGGCGGCTTCCCCACCCACCCCGTGGACGCGAAGAAGCAGATCGGGAAGCGCTTCCCCAAGGGAGAGCTGTTCAGCGATGCCGAGTGGAACGCCTTCAAGGAGCTCTCCTCGACCCCCGAGGGACAGACCTGGCTCAACGCCTCGGGCATGCTCACGCACGACCAGATCGAGCAGTACCTCTCGAACGACAACGCCGAGAAGTTCCGCGGCTTCCACCTGCTCCACAAGCCGAGCAAGGTCGTCCTGGCGAGCTACGTCTCGCGCCAGATGCAAGGCGGCGATGACGGCAAGCGCTTCGAGGGCACGCCTCCTTTGGCGGTGGCCCTGTCCATGGAGGCGAGACACACGACCGACCCGGCGAGGAGGGACGAGCTCAAGAAGCAGATCGACCAGCTCATCGCCAACGAATGGGCCAAGACGCTCGAGTACACCGAGCCCAACGACGACGCGGACACGGCCATGAACCACGGCGCCGTGCTGGCGCCGAAGACGCTCAAGGACAGCTTGACGTTCACAGAGCCCAGGCCGCTCACGAGGGACGAGGCCCTCGAACGGCACCGGCAGTCGATCGAGGTGCTCAAGAACATCTTCCACCTGCTCCAGGCCGGCGCCGAGATCTACGACGCCGGCTCGAAGACCCATGTCCCGCTCGAGGGCGTGCCGGTCGCCAAGCTCCTGTCGCACGGCGGCCGCGTCAACATCCGGGTCCCCCAGAGCAAGCTGCCCTACGCGCTGACAGAGTTCCTCGGCATCACCGACAGCAACGGTAAACCCAGGGCCGGCGTGTTCAAGCGCGACTTCGGGACGCACCACATGTCGCTCAGCAAGGGGAAGTTCAAGGAGCAGGGCGGGCAGTACGCCGCGATCAGGTCCAAGCTGGACGACACGGAGCTCTACGGCATCAACCTCGCCATCGGCGGCTTCGGCCTCAAGGACTTCAACGGCGACATCATCCTGAACGACGGCGCCCACGGGCACATCTTCATCGGCTACCGCCCGCCCAGGCCGGACAGGCACGGCGCGCTCCAGATCGGCATCGAGACCACCGGACCAGGCGCGCCCAGCACCGTCGGCTACGTCCACAACTGGCGCTCCACCGAGAAGACAGCCAACCCCATCTCCAGCGTCGGCGGCCTCAAGCAGGACAAGATCGGCGATGAGAAGGGCAAGAACGCCCGCACCGTCGACCTGCGCAAGTTCGGGGACGACTGGAAAGGACCCCTCGAGGACCGAGCGGACCAGTTCGCGCACGACGTCAAGGAAAACCCGACAGAGGCGATCAAGAACCTCGTCGGCCCGCGCGAAATTCCGCCGCAGGACACCGTGGATACCGCGCCGCTCGCCGCCGACGAGCCGTCCGATGGGTCGTCCGATGGATCGTCCGATGGGTCGTCCGACGAGTCGGACGACGCGTCGGATCGGTCCGAGCGAGGTTCGCGGCGCGGGGATCGCCGCGATCCGCCGGGTGACACCGCGTCCGACCCGAAGCGAGGCGCCAAGGATCCCGGGCAGGGCTCGGATCAGCGGACGCGAGGGGCCGAGCAAGCCCCCAAGGGCAACGAGCCCAGCGAGACGCTCGGTGAAGCGCCGCAGCAGATGACGGCCAGGACGCCAGAGGCCTCGAGTCCTGGCCCGGAAGCTGGGACGACGCAAAGCGCTCCAGGCAAGGCGCCGGAGAGACCTGGCCAGCCCCGGCCGGAGACGACCTCGCAGTCGCCCGCGCAGCGCTCCACGACCCCGGCGACGGCCATCACCACGGGAATGCAGGCGCCGGTCGCGCCGCCCGCGCCCACCAGACCGGGGTGGCTCGGCAAGAAGCTCGGCACCGGTGGACACGGGTTCGCCGGGATGGTCTCCAACAAGGGCGCCGCCGACCGCGAGCAGGCGCTGGCGGACCAGTACGAGCTGCAGATCGGACCGGACGACGACGGCGCCGACGACACGCACTTCTCGCACAAGATGCTCGATCATATCGAGAAGGCCCTCGGTGATCTGCCGCCCGAGCACATCACTGGCAGCCCGACGCTGCGGGCGATCATCCGCGACATCTCCTCGGAGGAAGCGGCGAGCGCGTACGACGAGCTCACCGACACCATCAATATCGTCAATCCCCCGAAGGTACCCACCTTCATCTACAGCCGCCTCAACCGGCGCTGGAACATCCAGCGAAAGCAGATGGATCGCGGCGCCATGCGGGACTACAAGGGCGTCGACAAGGAGCAGGACAGGGCGCTCGGCATCACCGAAAAGCGCCACGTCATGGGCGGCGTGTCCGACGTGCTCGCCAATGGCAACCTGGTCAAGTGGACGATGCGCCACGAGGTCGCCCACTCCATCGACAAGCTGGTCGACTGGAGGAGCCTCGCCGGGGAAGACCGGTTCGGCGGCTGGAAGGTGCACTCCGACACGCGGGATCTCGAGGATGTCACTCGCGCCATCTTCGCCAAGGCGGGCATCACCGACGACGAGGCGAACAGCGAGACCGACGGCGTCTCCCTGATCCAGACCTTCGCCTCCTTCCTCCATGCGCCCTCTCGGCGCGCGGACATGAAGCCCCTGGAGAAGTATCCCGCCGACGCCGCCTCCGGGAACCCAGACCTGAAGGACAAGCTCGAAAAGGCCGTCCGCACCGTCAAGATCGCCATGGCCCAGCCCTGGACGCTGGACGACGGGGGCGCGTCGGAGCTGGAAGTCGACGGCCGTATCTACCACGTCGACCAGGACAACAACTGGGTCAGCTACCGCCAGGACGCCCGCAACAACGCCGTCTCCAACTACCAGTTCTCCACGCCCGCGGAGTGGTTCGCCGAGACCTACGCGTCCTACTACGACCCCAACCCCGCGCCGAAGGCGCGACTGACCCAGGCGGTGCGCGACTTCTTCGAGAACGAGCTCGCGGACCTGGTCAACCAGGGGCGGGAGCGGTGGCAACGCATCAACGAGAACACCCGGAATGCCGAGCTGGGCACCGGGACCCAGCCGCCCGCGGGGAGCTCAGCGAACCCCGGCGCAGCGAGCTCCAGCGCGGTCACCGTGGGCTTTTCCCCGGACCTCACGTCCGGAGATCGCCCCAGCGGTTCGCGCTCGGCGAGCCCGCCTCGCGACGCGAACGGTGATCCCCAGCAGAGCCCGCCGCGCGAGGCGACGCGCGCCCCGCAGGACGGCGCTCCCCAGGAGACCGGCGGCACCCACGAGAGCCTGGGCAACACCCAGGCCGCCTTGCAGGCGCTCATCGACGCCAGCAAGAGCTGGTCTCATCCGGCCTCGCCCACGAACAAGCGGGACGCCAAGAACCTCCTCGGCGACATCCTGCGTTCCCAGGGCGTGGACAGGTCGCTCGTCGACAGGCTCGCGGAGATCATCGACGACCCCGACTCCCTCTCCCAGCACGAGTTCGCCATCTGCGCGCTGCAAAGCGTGCTCCGCACGCAGCTCACGTCCGACCTGTCCGGGTTCGCGCGCGTGGTCGCGGCCGAGTTCACCGGCAAGCTCTTCGATCGCGATGGCAAGCAGATCGCCGACTTCTCGCTCGACAACCAGGGCGAACGTCGCGCGACGACGAGCACCCAGGCGATCGACGATCCCATCCAGAGCGTCATCCGCGGCGAGCTCCCGCTCACAGACGCCCCCATCGGCAACAAGCTGCTCCAGAACGGCGTCAAGAAGGCCGGGGCCAGGCGCGCCGACCTCGAAAACAAGGGGCGCGCGTGGTCCGACAAGCACGTCCTCGATTACCTGCTCGCCCGGGGCCTCGGCAAGATGCTGAGCAAGCTCGCCCCCGAGCAGTACAAGGCCGACGTCGAGTACACCACCGGCGTCGTCCCCGGCTACGTCGACAAGAGGGCCCCGAGGGCGAAGGGCGCGACCGGCCCGTCCAAGAAGCACGGTGATCTGCTGGTCTCGGCCAATTCGCTGGTGACGCTCTTCACCGACATCCTCGGCGGCCACGCCCAGACCATGGTCGTCGGCGACAAGCATGACGTCGACCGCATCAACGACGCGCTCGCGAGGCCCGAGCAGGCGCCCTTCGCCCTGGGTACGTTCCTCGACGGCAAGGGGCTCGTCGAGCGCGCGGCGGAGTTCGCGAAGGATCCCACCACCGCCAGGCCGTTCGACACGGCGGCCACGAGCGACACGTCCAGCGCGCACCAGGTCGTCATCAATGGCGAGATCACCGAGGACGGCGAGCATTATGTCGTCCCGTTGCACACCTGGCAGCAGAGCTTCTCCATCAAGGTGAAGAAGGACCTGCTGCCGTCGCTCTTGCCGGTCTTCACCTTCGGCACCTATCTCCCGTCGCAAGCGCCGGCGGCGAACGGCCCCGCCCGGAGCCAGCCGCCGAAGGACAATGCGTTGACCCAGCTCACCACGGGGGGCGAGGACGCGCTCGGCACCGGGGGACACGGGCTCGGCGGGCTGTTCGCCAACAAGGGCGCCGCCGAGCGCGAGCAGGCGCTGGCGGACCAGTACGAGCTGCAGGTCGGACCGAGCGACGACAGCGGCGGCAAGCACTTCTCGCACAAGATGCTCGACCGCATCGAGAAGGTGCTCGGTGAGCTGCCGTCGGACCACGTCACCGGCAATCCGACGCTGCGGGCCATCATCCGCGACATCTCCTCGGAGCGATCGGCGAGCGAGTACGACGAGCTCACCGACACCATCAACATCGTCAATCCCAAGCTCAAGAACATCGAGGTCCCCAGCTGGCTGTACAGCCGGCTCAACCGGGGCGTGAGCTGGCAGCGATACCTCATGGATCGCGGCGCCAAGGCGGACTACGACGGCATCAGCAAGGAGCAGGACAAGGCGCTCGGTATCACGGGACGCCGCAAGGTCATGGGCGGCGTGTCCGACGTGCTCGCCCATGGCAACCTGGTCAAGTGGACGATGCGCCACGAGGTCGCCCACTCCATCGACAAGCTGGTCGACTGGAGGAGCCTCGCCGGGGAAGACCGGTTCGGCGGCTGGAGGGTGCACTCCGACACGCGCGATTTCGAGGACGTCGCCCGCGCCATCCTCGCCAAGGCGGGCATCACCGACGACGAGGCGAACAGCGAGACCGGCGGCGTCTCCCTGATCCAGACCTTCGCCTCCTTCCTCCATGCGCCCTCGCGGCGTGAGGACATGACTCCCCTGGAGGAGTTTCCCGCCGACGCCGCCTCCGAGAACCCGGACCTGAAGGACAAGCTCGAGAAGGCCGTCCGCGCCGTCAAGATCGCCATGGCCCAGCCCTGGACGCTGGTCGACGGCGGCGCGTCGGAGCTGGAAGTCGACGGCCGTATCTACCACGTCGACCAGTACGACAACTGGGTCAGCTACCGCCAGGACGCTCGCAACAACGCCGTCTCCAACTACCAGTTCTCCACGCCCGCGGAGTGGTTCGCCGAGACCTACGCGTCCTACTACGACCCCGACCCCGCCCCGAAGGCGCGACTGACCCAGGCGGTGCGCGACTTCTTCGAGAACGAGCTCCCGGACCTGGTCACCAGCGGGCGGGAGAGATGGCAACGCATCAACGAGAACACCCGGAACGCCGAGCAGAGCGCCGGGACACGCCCGCCGACAGGGAGCGCAGCGAGCGCCGTCACCAGCGGCTACAACCCGGCGGAGCGGCTGGCCGGGAACAACCCCGCGTCGGACAGCAGGGGTGAGGCGGCCGACCCGCAAGCGCAAGCCGACGAGATCCAGGAAGAGCCGGAGCCGCCGTCGGAGAGAGCGCCGGACCCGGCGACGTCTACCCCCGTCGAGGAGGTGACCTGGATCGTCGACAAGGCCGTCAAGAACACCATCTGGCGCACCGACACCGGCCCCCTCAGCCGCGACAGGGCCAAGCACGGCCTCTCCGCGATCCAGGGCCCGCTGCGCGCCAGCGGCTTCCCCCCCGACCCCACGACCGCCAAGGAACAGCTCGACGGACGCTTCCCCAGGGGACCGCTGCTCAGCGACGCCGAGTGGAGCGCCTTCGAGCAGCTCTCGTCCACCCCCCAGGGGCAGAGCTGGCTCAACGCCTCCGGCATGCTCACCCACGAGCAGGTCGAGAAGTACCTGTCGGACGACCGAAGCATCAACCCCGAGCAGTTCCGCGGCTTCCACAAGCTCCACAATGCGAGCAAGGTCATCCTCGCCAGCTACGTCTCGCGGCAGATGAAGGGCGGCGAAGCCGGCAAGCGCTTCGAGGGCACCCCGCCCGCGGCGTTGGCGCTGTCCATGGAGGCCAGGCACACCACCGATCCGGCCAGGCGAGATGAGCTCAAGAGGCTCATCGACCAGGGTATCGTCGAGGAATGGTCGAAGACCCTCGAGTACACCGAGCCCAACGACGCGGCGACCACGGCCATCAACAAGGGCGCCGTGCTCGCGCCGAAGACGCTCCTGAATTCGCTGACCTTCACCAACGGCAAGAGGCTCTCGAAGGACGAGGTCGTCAAGCGGCACGGGCAGTCGCTCACGGTGCTCAAGAACATCTTCCACCTGCTCCAGGAAGGCGCCGAGATCTACGACGGCGCCGCCAAGAGCCATGTCCCGCTGCAGGACGTGCCCGTCGCCAAGCTCCTGTCCCACGGCGGCCGCGTCAACGTCCAGATCCCCGCCGGCACCGCTCCGTACGCGCTCACCGAGCACCTCGGCATCACCGACAGCAAGGGCAATCCCATGCCCGGCGTGTTCAAGCGCCTCATCGGCACCCACCACGTCTCGTTCGCAGATGGCAAGTTCAAGGAGCAGGGCGGCCAGCTCGCCGCCCTCAAGGCCAAGTTCGACGACACCGAGCTCTACGGCATCAACCTCGCCGTCGGCGGGCTCGGCCTCAAGGACTTCAACGGCGATGTGATCCTGCCCGACGGCGCCCACGGTCACATGTTCATCGGCTACCGCCCGCCCAAGCCGGGTAGGCCCGGCGCGCTCCAGATCGGCATGGAGACCACCGGCCCTGGGGCGCCCAGCACCGTTGCCTATCCCCACAACTGGCGCTCCACCGAGAAGACAGCCAACCCCATCTCCAGCGTCGGTGGTCTCAAGCAGGACAAGATCGGCGACGAGAGCACCAAGAACGCCCGCACCGTCGACCTCGGAAAGCTCGGGAGCAACTGGGCCAAGACCCTCAAGGACCGCGCCGACAGGTTCGAGCAAGAGCTGAAGCAACGAGGCAAAGACGCGCTCACCGAGCTCCTCGGCCCGCGCACCCAGCCGCCGCAAGAGCTCCAGGACGCCCAGCAGCGGGCTGGAGGATCCGAGCGGGATCCCCGGGACGACGACCGCCGCGACCCGCCTGGAGACCCCGGGGCTGGCCCGGCGCAGGACACCGGCACGACCGCGCCCCCGGCGGAGAAGAAGAGCGGATTCTTCGCCACCGCGCCCAAGACAGATCCCACCGGGACCGGCGACGCGAGCACCACGGATCTCGAGGCCGAGGCCATGGAGGTGCTGAAGGAGCAGGAGACGCTCCGGATCTTCATTCCGCGGGCGCCCGGCAACGGCCATCAGGGCGCCTCGGTGCAGCTCATGAAGCGGCTCGTCCATCTCGGCTTCTCCGGCGAGTTCGACGTCGTCTACGACGACTCCAACGAGAGCGACGGCGATCCCACGAAGGAGAATGTCGGGGAGGGCGACAAGAAATACGGCCTCAACCGGCCGAAGCTCGAGAGCCTCTTGCCGGGTTTCAAGGCGAACGGCGATCCCATCCAGCGCCTCGAGACCGGCGGGCTCAAGGTCAACGTCATGGGCCTCAAGACGTTCAAGGCCCAGAGCGACCCGAAGCCGGCCAAGTACGGGCTCACTGGCGCCGTCGACAACCACGAGAAGCCGAAGGAGATATTGAACGAGCTCAAGGTGAGCTCCTTCGTCCAGCTCCAGCCCATGGGCTGGAACAGCGAGAGCGGAAGGCGGGGCGTCACCTACCGCGACAGCCAAGGCGAAGAGCAGTTCCACGAGGTCGAGGCGCTCGCCGGGCTCGGCTACATCTACGACACGACGGTGCCTGATGATCCGAAGGCCATGATCGTGAACGAGCTCGAGAAGAGCGGCGCCGCGGGCAAGACACCGGGCGTGCTCGCCTTCCTGGACGAGACCCCGAAGAACAAGGACGAGAGCCCCAGGACCCACACCATGGTCGTCTACGGGCTCGGTACGGGGATGGAGCCGAAGGCGGCCATCTTCGAGCTGTTCAACCTCATCACAGGGGTCCTGTACGCGCAGGATGATGAGAGCGCCGGAACAGATCTCAAGGACAAGGGCGCCATCGTCGGCGCGGCGGGCTGGACGGACAAGGAGGAGATCGCCACGCTCGACAGGATGCTGAGCGGGGCATGGGAGGGGGGGCTCCGGCTCATCGTCGACAAGGACGACTCTGTCGGGAAAGCCGACTGGGAAGCGCTCGTGGATCGCCTCAATCAACGGCTCCTCAAGGACGGCAAGCCGCGCGCGACGGTGATCAACATCGAGGACGAGGACGCGCCCGACCGCATGGCCAACGTCGGGCCCCACGAGGTGCTCGTCGTCGAGTTCTCGCCGGGCCGCCTCCCGATGCCCGTCTTCGAGTACCTCCGCTCCAGGACCTCCTTGCCCAACGGCTTCGAGAGCGTGAACGGCATGGACAAGGAGCGGCAGAACAAGCCCTATTTCCATGTAGGAAAGGATATCAGCAACAAGTTCCCGGGGGCAGACGAGCTCGACGGAATGGCCGGAGCGGACCAGGCGGCGGAGCAGGCCAAGCTCGTCGGGCAGCAGCTCCAGGGGCGCGCAGGGCTCGAGAACTGGAAGCTGAGCTATAACCACGACAACAGGCTGACGATCTTCCAGGC
The DNA here is from genome assembly GCF_051474675.1 of Sorangium sp. So ce406. Taxonomy (NCBI): domain Bacteria; kingdom Pseudomonadati; phylum Myxococcota; order Polyangiales; family Polyangiaceae; genus Sorangium; species Sorangium sp. So ce406. The sequence goes on from NZ_CP150340.1 coordinate 9,899,050, forward strand.
GATATCGGAGCTGGAGTCGGGCCGCACGCTGGAGTCGCCGAGGGAGGACGGACGCAAGGTCGCGCTCAAGGTCGTCGGCGACATCGTGACGGGCGAGGGCGAACGCAAGCTCAAGGCCACGGGCCGAAGCAAGCCTTACACGCGGACCGAGCTCAACCAGCTCTACGAGAAGAACAAGGAGCACATCTCGAACAAGCTCCAGGAGAGGGATCCCGACCGGCTCATCGGGCAATACCTCAACGACACACAGAAGCCCGACTCGAACCTGAGCAAGTACTTCGATGCGCTCAAGGCGCGGTCCGCGACCAAGGATCAGGTGAAGATCGCCTTCACCGAGCTCCTCCGGGTCGAGAAGGCTCCTCCCCCGCCGCCCGCCAACGACGGGGGCATGTGGACCGCGCCGGAGGCCGGTGCGTCCACCGGGGCTCAATCCCCCGCGCCCGGCAAGGACGGCATCGTCGCCCAGCCCGGAGACACCGCCGCCGCCCAGTCCGCGCCGACCGACGCCGCGGCGCCGGCCCCGTCGCTCGCCGAGCTGACCGACAGGGGAATGAAGCGCGGGCTGCGGGGGAGCGCCCTCGACGACTACACGCGCCACGCGCTCGCGACCGGCGATCCGGACCCGAACAGCTACCTCACATCGCTGGTGGACGACATCAAGGGGATGCCCTCCGAGTTCAAGGAGAGGGCCAAGGAGCTGATCGAGCACCCCGAGCGGATCGAGCAGCAGAACTTCGCCTTCTGCGGGCTCACGGCCATCGCCGAGGCGGCCCTCCACAACAACCCCATGAAGGCGATCGACGTCTTCAGATCGCTGTTCGACGCGACGCCCTTCCCGCTGGAGTCCGGCGGAGCCATCGGCGTCACGCCCAGCGCGGAGGAGGTGGCCCGAGGCAAGGACCCGAAGCGCAACGTGCTGCTCGGCGGCAGGATCAAGCAGATCGAGAGCATGTCCAGGCACACGGGCAAGGACTACGGCGACAAGCGGCTCGATATCATGCTCGCCCGTGCCCTGCCGAAGCTCTGGAAGAGCCGATCGAACGACAAGTACGACGCCTGGCGGGAGGACGTCGAGCGGAAGTTCGACAAGGGTTTCGCCCAGGGGAGAGACCAGCTCCAGGGAGCCGGCGCGCGCCTGAAGCGCGGCGACTTCCCGATGAGCGAGGAGGCCTATACCGGCATCCTCGAGGATGTCTTCGACGCGTCGGCGGTCAACGTCATGTCCGCTCCGAAAGGCGGCCATGACATCGACGCGATCAACGCCCTGCTCAACGACGACGCCAGCGCGCCGTTCGTGCACGGCATCGTCCTCGCCGGGCCGGTGAACGCCGCCGCGAACGGGGGCACATGGGACCCGTCCAAGGGCGACGGCGGGCTGCACCAGGTCAGGATCGCCGGTCCTATCGAGACGATCAGGACCCCCGACGGAGCGGACGGCTACGTCGTTCCGCTCTCGACCTACGGGAAGGTCATCCGGCTCCCGGTGCCCAAAGATAGGATGGGCGAGTACTTCCCGTACATCCTCACCGGCAACTGGCACCGGCCGCCGACGTCTCCAGCCGTGGAGTCGCCCTCGCAGGTCGCTCCCACGAGCCAGGCGCCCACGGCGGGCAAGAGCGGGTTCATTGTCGCCGCGCCCGCGAGCGACGGAACCGGAACTGGCGACGCGAGCGCCATCGGTCCTCAGACCGAGGCGCCGCCGCTCGTGCTCGCACTGAAGCGCAAAGACATCCCGAGAGCCATGCAGCTGGCACAGCAGCTGCTCGCGCCGACGGGAGGCGGCACAGCGGAGCTGGCTCCGGACGCGCAGACACAGCTGGCGCACGCGTTCTTCGTGGGTCCCATGCCGGCGCCGGGGCCGTCGGCGCCACGGGGCTACGACGCGCTGTTCGAGCAGGTCAAGAACCTCTCCTATGAGCTCGTGCAGAGCGGGCTCGGCGACGAGCGCACGCGGAGAACGTTGAGCCCCGTGGAGATGGAGCTCCTGCAGCACGCCGAGCAGTCGGACCTTGCCCCGGCGGAAATCAAGGCCAGGGCCATGGGCGCGCTGTCGGCCGCCACCCCCGTGCAAAGCACGGAAGCGGAAGACGACCAGCCCATCAGCACGAGGCAGGCCTTCATCGACGAGTTCATCGATGGGACGCAAGAGGCTCGCCTGCAGGACGACGGCATGACGTCCCGGGTGGCGGACGCGGCGCAGTCCGGGCCCGTGCGCATCTCCGACAGCGGCGTGAGGCCGGTCAGGGCGGGCAAGCTGCCGCTCGAGAACTACACGCTACAGAAGATCATCGGGAAAGGCGTCTCCGGCAACGTGGCGCTGGCCGAGCACCAGAGCCAGGGAGAGACCAAGAAGGCCGTCGTCAAGAAGATCAAGCTGGAGCCGGGCAAGGAGAGAGAGCAGCTCGACAACATCCTCCGGGAGTCCGCCATTCAGATGTACCTCATGGACCAGGGCGACGAGCCCGTGGTCGTCAAGCTCCAGAAGGCGCTCGTCGCCAAGGACTCCATCTACATCGTGCTCGAGCCTGCCGATGGGTCGCTGGAGAGCAACCTGCAGAAGAATCCGCCGAGCCGCACGCAGCTCATCAGCATCTTCCACGACCTGGCGGGGAGCTATGCAGTGATGCACAAGGCGGGCATCCTGCACAAGGACATCAAGGCCGACAACGTCCTGGTCAAGGACGGGAAGTCCCTCATCTCGGATTTCGGGCTGAGCAAGCGCATCGACGGGGTCCAGCAGCGCATCATCGAGGACACGAAGCGCTTCGGGCAGATGATCCTGGAGCACACCGAGGCGCTGGCGCGCGGTCAGCTCTCGGCGCGCGACCTGAAGACGCTGGATTCGTTGAAGAGCGACATGGGGTTCTTCAGCCCGACCAAGGTCGCCGCCTACAAGAAGCCGGAGGACCCGAGCACGGTCGACCAGCTGGTGGACATCGTTCGTCAGCTCTACAGCGATGACCCGGCGGCCCCCAAGGATGCCGGCTTCATGGACGCCATTCAGGACCAGCTCTGGGACGTCCGCACGCGATCGCTGATGGACGAGCTGAGCGATGCGGCATCCACCCGAAGCTGGTTCACCACGGCGCCGGCAGCGACGGGCGAAACGCGGGCCGAGGCGTCCGCGGTCTCGCACGATGCGACGGACGAGAGCGCTCAGTTCGGGGAGGCCCTCACGCTGTCGGCGTCTGACGGCGGACAGCGAGGCCGCGCGCCCAGCGGCGATCAGCGTCAGCCCGCAGCGTCACAGCCCTCTCCGCTCGTGCTCGCCCTGAAGGGCAGAGACATCCCGAGGGCGATGGAGCTGGCGCAGCAGCTGCTCGCGTCGGCGGAAGACGGCACAGCGGAGCTGGCGCCGGACGCGCAGACACAGCTGGCGCACGCGTTCTTCGTGGGCCCCATGCCGGAGCCTGGGCCGACGGCGCCGCCGGGCTACGACGCGCTGTTCGAGCAGGTGAAGAATCTCTCCTATGAGCTCGTGCAGAGCGGGCTCGGCGACGAGCGCACGCAGAGGGCGTTGAGCCCGGTGGAGATCGAGCTCCTGCAGCACGCCGAGCAGTCGGACCTTGCCCCGGCGGAGGTCAAGGCCAGGGCCATGGGCGCGCTGTCGGCCGCCACCCCCGTGCAAAGCACGGAAGCGGAAGACGACCAGCCCATCAGCACGAGGCAGGCCTTCATCGACGAGTTCATCGATGGGACGCAAGAGGCTCGCCTGCAGGAAGGCGGCATGACGTCCCGGGTGTCCGATGCAGCGCAGTCCGGCCCCGTGCGCATCTCCGACAGCGGCGTGAGGCCGGTCAAGGCGGGCAAGCTGCCGCTCGAGAACTACACGCTGCAGAAGATCATCGGAAAGGGCGTGTCGGGCAACGTCGCGCTGGCCGAACACCAGAGCCAGGGAGAGACGAAGAAGGTCGTCGTCAAGAAGATCAAGCTGGAGCCGGGCAAGGAGAGAGAGCAGGTCGACAACATCCTCCGCGAGTCCGCCATCCAGATGTACCTCATGGACCGGGGCGACGAGCCCGTGGTCGTCAAGCTCCAGAAGGCGCTCGTCGCCAAGGACTCCATCTACATCGTGCTCGAGCCTGCCGATGGGTCTCTGGAGAGCCACCTGCAGAAGGACCCGCCGAGCCGAACACAGCTCGCCAGCATCTTCCATGATCTGGCAGGAAGCTATGCAGAGATGCACAAGGCGGGCATCCTGCACAAGGACATCAAGGCCGACAACGTCCTGGTCAAGGACGGCAAATACCTCATCTCCGATTTCGGGCTGAGCAAGCGCATCGACGGGGTCCAGCAGCGCATCAACGAGGACGCGAAGCGCTTCGGGCTGATGATCCTGGAGCACACCGAGGCGCTGGCGCGCGGTCAGCTCTCGGCGCGCGACCCGAAGGCGCGAGAGTTCTCGCCGCGCGACCTGAAGACGCTGGATTCGTTGAAGAGCGACATGGGGTTCTTCAGCCTGACCAAGATCGACGCCTACACGATGCCGCGCAACCCGAGCACGGTCGACCAGCTCGTGGACATCGTTCGTCAACTCTACAGCAAGGACCCGACGGCCCCCAAGGATGCCGGCTTCATGGACCGCATCCAGGAGCAGCTCTGGGACGTCCGCACACGCTCGCTCATGGACGAGCTGAGCGACTCGGCACCCACCCGGAGCTGGTTCACCGGAAAGCAAGCGCGAGCCACAACGTCGACCGAGACGGGCGATCGCCCGGGCGGCGTCTACGCGCTCGGCTCGGACAAGGCGGTCCTGGACAACGCCAAGAACCTGGCCGGCAAAGATGGGCACAGACCGGTGTCGAGCGACCAGCTGGGCGAGCTCGGCGCGAACGACAAGCTCACCATCGTCGCACACGGCAGCACCGGCCGCTTCGGCGGCATGACGCCGGCAGAGCTCGCGACGCACCTCAAGGAAAGCGGGACGAAGGCGCTCGGGACGCTGAGCCTCAAAGGGTGCGAGAGCGCGGACTTCGCGCGCGACCTGATGGGAGAGCTCCAGAAGCAGGGGATCATCGTCGAGCGAATCACGGGGCGTAACGATCTCGTGACCATCACCAAGGACGGGCGGACGCTCGTCAAGGACGGCTCGCAATGGGTGCATCAGGCGCCCGGTACCAAGGTGGAGGTCCGGTCAGCAGAGAACGACACCGTTTCGGTGAAGGACGCCTACGCTCATCATGATGACGCGAGCGCCATCGAGGCGAGAAGCCGGGCCCTGCGCGAAGGGATCAACGCGGGGGCGTTGCCGGCGCTTCCGCAGCCCCACGGCGAGCAGCAGCAGCCCGCAGCGTCACAGCCGTCGCCGCTCGTGCTCGCGCTGAAGGGCAGAGACATCCCGAGGGCGATGGAGCTGGCGCAGCAGCTGCTCGCGCCGACGGGAGGCAGCACAGCGGAGCTGGCGCCGGACGCGCAGATACAGCTGGCGCACGGGTTCTTCGTGGGCCCCATGCCGGAGCCTGGGCCGACGGCGCCAGCGGGCTACGAGGCGCTGTTCGAGCAGGTCAAGAACCTCTCTTATCAACTCGTGGAGAGCGGGCTCGGTGACGAGCGCACGCCGAGCGCGTTGAGCCCGATGCAGGTGGAGCTCCTGCAGCACGCCGAGCAATCGGACCGTGCGCCGGCGGAGATCAAGGCCAGGGCCATGGGCGCGCTGTCGGCCGCCACCCCCGTGCAAAGCACGGAAGCGGAAGACGACCAGCCCATCAGCACGAGGCAGGCCTTCATCGACGAGTTCATCGATGGGACGCAACAGGCTCGCCTGCAGGACGGAGGGATAACGTCCCAGGTGGCCGATGCGGCGCAGTCCGGCCCCGTGCGCATCTCCGACGGCGGCGTGAGGCCGGTCAAGGCGGGCAAGCTGCCGCTCGAGAACTACACGCTGAAGAAGGTCATCGGAAAAGGCATCTCGGGCAACGTCGCGCTGGCCGAGCACCAGAGCCAAGGAGAGACGAAGAAGGTCGTCGTCAAGAAGATCAAGCTGGAGCCGGGCAAGGAGAGAGAGCAGGTCGACAACATCCTCCGCGAGTCCGCCATCCAGATGTACCTCATGGACCGGGGCGACGAGCCCGTGGTCGTCAAGCTCCAGAAGGCGCTCGTCGCCAAGGACTCCATCTACATCGTGCTCGAGCCTGCCGACGGCTCTCTCGAGAGCCACCTGCAGAAGGATCCGCCGAGCCGCACGCAGCTCATCAGCATCTTCCACGACCTGGCGGGAAGCTATGCAGAGATGCACAGAGCAGGCATCCTGCACAAGGACATCAAGGCGGACAACGTCCTGGTGAAGGACAAAAAGTACCTCATCTCGGACTTCGGATTGAGCAAGCGCATCGACGGCGATGGCCAGCGCATCGACGAGGACACGAGGCGCTTCGGGCAAATGATCCTGGAGCACACCGAGGCGCTGCCGCCCGGTCAGCTCTCGGCGCGGGACCGGAAGACGCTGGAGTCGTTGAAGAGCGACATGGGGTTCTTCAGCCTGACCAAGATCGACGCCTACACGATGCCGCGCAACCCGAGCACGGTCGACCAGCTCGTGGACATCGTTCGTCAGCTCTACAGCAAGGATCCGGCAGCCCCCAAGGATGCCGGCTTCATGGACCGCATCCAGGACCAGCTCTGGGACGTCCGCACACGCTCGCTCATGGACGAGCTGAGCGACTCGGCACCCACCCGGAGCTGGTTCACCGGAAAGCAGGCGCGAGCCACGACGTCGACCGAGACGGGCGATCGCCCGGGCGGCGTCTACGCGCTCGGCTCGGACAACGCGGTCCTGGACAACGCCAGGAACCTGGCCGGCAAAGATGGGCACAGGCCGGTGTCGAGCGACCAGCTGCGAGAGCTCGACGCGAACGACAAGCTCACCATCGTGGCACACGGCAGCACCGGCCGCTTCGGGGGCATGACGCCGGCAGAGCTCGCGGAGCACCTCAAGGAAAACGGCGCGAAGGCGCTCGGAACGCTGAGCCTCAAAGGGTGCGAGAGCGCGGACTTCGCGCGCGAGCTCATGGGAGAGCTCCAGAAGCAGGGGATCTTCGTCGAGCGAATCACGGGGCGCAACGATCTCGTGACCATCACCAAGGACGGGCGGACGCTCGTCAAAGACGGCTCGCAATGGGTGCATCAGGCGCCCGGTACCAAGGTGGAGGTCCGGCCAGGAGAGAACGACACCGTTTCGGTGAAGGACGCCTACGCTCATCATGATGACGCGAGCGCCATCGAGGCGAGAAGCCGGGCCCTTCGCGAAGGGATCAACGCGGGGTCGTTGCCGGCTTCGCCGCTTGAAGGCGGACAGCACGCCCGCGCGTCCAGCGGCGAGCAGCCCGCAGCGCCACCGCCCTCTCCCCTCGTGCTCGCCCTGAAGGGCAGAGACGTCCCGAGGGCGATGGAGCTGGCGCAGCAGCTGCTCGCGTCGGCGGAAGACGGCACAGCGGAGCAGGCTTCAGACGCGCAGATACAGCTGGCGCACGGGTTCTTCGTGGGCCCCATGCCGACGCCGGGGCCGTCGGCGCCAGCGGGCTACGAGGCGCTGTTCGAGCAGGTGAAGAATCTCTCCTATGAGCTCGTGCAGAGCGGGCTCGGCGACGAGCGCACGCAGAGAGCGTTGAGCCCGGTGGAGATCGAGCTCCTGCAGCACGCCGAGCAGTCGGACCTTGCCCCGGCGGAGGTCAAGGCCAGGGCCATGGGCGCGCTGTCGGCCGCCACCCCCGTGCAGAGCGCGGAAGCGGGAGAAGACGACCAGCCCATCAGCACGAGGCAGGTCTTCATCGACGAGTTCATCGATGGGACGCAACAGGCTCGCCTGCAGGACGGAGGGATAACGTCCCAGGTGGCCGATGCGGCGCAGTCCGGCCCTGTGCGCATCTCTGACAGCGGCGTGAGGCCGGTCAAGGCGGGCAAGCTGCCGCTCGAGAACTACACGCTACAGAAGATCATCGGAAAGGGCATCTCGGGCAACGTCGCGCTGGCCGAGCACCAGAGCCAAGGAGAGAATAAAAAGGTCGTCGTCAAGAAGATCAAGCTGGAGCCGGGCAAGGAGAGAGAGCAGGTCGACAACATCCTCCGCGAGTCCGCCATCCAGATGTACCTCATGGACCGGGGCGACGAGCCCGTGGTCGTCAAGCTCCAGAAGGCGCTCGTCGCGAAGGACTCCATCTACATCGTGCTCGAGCCTGCCGATGGGTCTCTTGAGAGCCACCTGCAGAAAGACCCGCCGAGCCGCACGCAGCTCATCAGCATCTTCCACGACCTGGCGGGAAGCTATGCAGAGATGCACAAGGCAGGTATCCTGCACAAGGACATCAAGGCCGACAATGTACTGGTGAAGGACGGGAAATACCTCGTCTCCGATTTCGGATTGAGCAAGCGCATCGACGGCGATGGCCAGCGCATCGACGAGGACACGAGGCGCTTCGGACAGATGATCCTGGAGCACACCGAGGCGCTGCCGCCCGGTCAGCTCTCGGCGCGGGACCGGAAGACGCTGGAGTCGTTGAAGAGCGACATGGGGTTCTTCAGCCTGACCAAGATCGACGCCTACACGATGCCGCGCAACCCGAGCACGGTCGACCAGCTCGTGGACATCGTTCGTCAACTCTACAGCAAGGACCCGACGGCCCCCAAGGATGCCGGCTTCATGGACCGCATCCAGGAGCAGCTCTGGGACGTCCGCACACGCTCGCTCATGGACGAGCTGAGCGACTCGGCACCCACCCGGAGCTGGTTCACCGGAAAGCAAGCGCGAGCCACAACGTCGACCGAGACGGGCGATCGCCCGGGCGGCGTCTACGCGCTCGGCTCGGACAACGCGGTCCTGGACAACGCCAGGAACCTGGCCGGCAAAGATGGGCACAGGCCGGTGTCGAGCGACCAGCTGCGAGAGCTCGACGCGAACGACAAGCTCACCATCGTGGCACACGGCAGCACCGGCCGCTTCGGGGGCATGACGCCGGCAGAGCTCGCGGAGCACCTCAAGGAAAACGGCGCGAAGGCGCTCGGAACGCTGAGCCTCAAAGGGTGCGAGAGCGCGGACTTCGCGCGCGAGCTCATGGGAGAGCTCCAGAAGCAGGGGATCTTCGTCGAGCGAATCACGGGGCGCAACGATCTCGTGACCATCACCAAGGACGGGCGGACGCTCGTCAAAGACGGCTCGCAATGGGTGCATCAGGCGCCCGGTACCAAGGTGGAGGTCCGGCCAGGAGAGAACGACACCGTTTCGGTGAAGGACGCCTACGCTCATCATGATGACGCGAGCGCCATCGAGGCGAGAAGCCGGGCCCTTCGCGAAGGGATCAACGCGGGGTCGTTGCCGGCTTCGCCGCTTGAAGGCGGACAGCACGCCCGCGCGTCCAGCGGCGAGCAGCCCGCAGCGCCACCGCCCTCTCCCCTCGTGCTCGCCCTGAAGGGCAGAGACGTCCCGAGGGCGATGGAGCTGGCGCAGCAGCTGCTCGCGTCGGCGGAAGACGGCACAGCGGAGCAGGCTTCAGACGCGCAGATACAGCTGGCGCACGGGTTCTTCGTGGGCCCCATGCCGACGCCGGGGCCGTCGGCGCCAGCGGGCTACGAGGCGCTGTTCGAGCAGGTGAAGAATCTCTCCTATGAGCTCGTGCAGAGCGGGCTCGGCGACGAGCGCACGCAGAGAGCGTTGAGCCCGGTGGAGATCGAGCTCCTGCAGCACGCCGAGCAGTCGGACCTTGCCCCGGCGGAGGTCAAGGCCAGGGCCATGGGCGCGCTGTCGGCCGCCACCCCCGTGCAGAGCGCGGAAGCGGGAGAAGACGACCAGCCCATCAGCACGAGGCAGGTCTTCATCGACGAGTTCATCGATGGGACGCAACAGGCTCGCCTGCAGGACGGAGGGATAACGTCCCAGGTGGCCGATGCGGCGCAGTCCGGCCCTGTGCGCATCTCTGACAGCGGCGTGAGGCCGGTCAAGGCGGGCAAGCTGCCGCTCGAGAACTACACGCTACAGAAGATCATCGGAAAGGGCATCTCGGGCAACGTCGCGCTGGCCGAGCACCAGAGCCAAGGAGAGAATAAAAAGGTCGTCGTCAAGAAGATCAAGCTGGAGCCGGGCAAGGAGAGAGAGCAGGTCGACAACATCCTCCGCGAGTCCGCCATCCAGATGTACCTCATGGACCGGGGCGACGAGCCCGTGGTCGTCAAGCTCCAGAAGGCGCTCGTCGCGAAGGACTCCATCTACATCGTGCTCGAGCCTGCCGATGGGTCTCTTGAGAGCCACCTGCAGAAAGACCCGCCGAGCCGCACGCAGCTCATCAGCATCTTCCACGACCTGGCGGGAAGCTATGCAGAGATGCACAAGGCAGGTATCCTGCACAAGGACATCAAGGCCGACAATGTACTGGTGAAGGACGGGAAATACCTCGTCTCCGATTTCGGATTGAGCAAGCGCATCGACGGCGATGGCCAGCGCATCGACGAGGACACGAGGCGCTTCGGACAGATGATCCTGGAGCACACCGAGGCGCTGCCGCCCGGTCAGCTCTCGGCGCGGGACCGGAAGACGCTGGAGTCGTTGAAGAGCGACATGGGGTTCTTCAGCCTGACCAAGATCGACGCCTACACGATGCCGCGCAACCCGAGCACGGTCGACCAGCTCGTGGACATCGTTCGTCAACTCTACAGCAAGGACCCGACGGCCCCCAAGGATGCCGGCTTCATGGACCGCATCCAGGAGCAGCTCTGGGACGTCCGCACACGCTCGCTCATGGACGAGCTGAGCGACTCGGCACCCACCCGGAGCTGGTTCACCGGAAAGCAAGCGCGAGCCACAACGTCGACCGAGACGGGCGATCGCCCGGGCGGCGTCTACGCGCTCGGCTCGGACAAGGCGGTCCTGGACAACGCCAAGAACCTGGCCGGCAAAGATGGGCACAGACCGGTGTCGAGCGACCAGCTGCGAGAGCTCGGCGCGAACGACAAGCTCACCATCGTGGCACACGGCAGCCCCGGCCGCTTCGGCGGCATGACGCCGGCAGAGCTCGCGGCGCACCTCAAGGAAAACGGCGCGAAGGCGCTCGGGACGCTGAGCCTCAAAGGGTGCGAGAGCGCGGACTTCGCGCGCGACCTGATGGGAGAGCTCCAGAAGCAGGGGATCTCCGTCGAGCGAATCACGGGGCGCAACGATCTCGTGACCATCACCAAGGACGGGCGGACGCTCGTCAAGGATGGCTCGCAATGGGTGCATCAGGCGCCCGGTACCAAGGTGGAGGTCCGGTCAGGAGAGAACGACACTGTTTCGGTGAAGGACGCCTACGCTCATCATGATGACGCGAGCGCTATCGAGGCGAGAAGCCGGGCCCTGCGCGAAGGGATCAACGCGGGGGCGTTGCCGGCGCTTCCGCAGCCCCACGGCGAGCAGCAGCAGCCCGCAGCGTCACAGCCCTCTCCGCTCGTGCTCGCCCTGAAGGGCAGAGACATCCCGAGGGCGATGGAGCTGGCGCAGCAGCTGCTCGCGTCGGCGGAAGACGGCACAGCGGAGCTGGCGCCGGACGCGCAGACACAGCTGGCGCACGCGTTCTTCGTGGGCCCCATGCCGGAGCCTGGGCCGACGGCGCCGCCGGGCTACGACGCGCTGTTCGAGCAGGTGAAGAATCTCTCCTATGAGCTCGTGCAGAGCGGGCTCGGCGACGAGCGCACGCAGAGGGCGTTGAGCCCGGTGGAGATCGAGCTCCTGCAGCACGCCGAGCAGTCGGACCTTGCCCCGGCGGAGGTCAAGGCCAGGGCCATGGGCGCGCTGTCGGCCGCCACCCCCGTGCAAAGCACGGAAGCGGAAGACGACCAGCCCATCAGCACGAGGCAGGCCTTCATCGACGAGTTCATCGATGGGACGCAACAGGCTCGCCTGCAGGAAGGCGGCATGACGTCCCGGGTGTCCGATGCAGCGCAGTCCGGCCCCGTGCGCATCTCCGACAGCGGCGTGAGGCCGGTCAAGGCGGGCAAGCTGCCGCTCGAGAACTACACGCTGCAGAAGATCATCGGAAAGGGCGTCTCCGGCAACGTCGCGCTGGCCGAACACCAGAGCCAGGGAGAGACGAAGAAGGTCGTCGTCAAGAAGATCAAGCTGGAGCCGGGCAAGGAGAGAGAGCAGGTCGACAACATCCTCCGCGAGTCCGCCATCCAGATGTACCTCATGGACCAGGGCGACGAGCCCGTGGTCGTCAAGCTCCAGAAGGCGCTCGTCGCGAAGGACTCCATCTACATCGTGCTCGAGCCTGCCGATGGCTCTCTGGAGAGCCACCTGCAGAAGGACCCGCCGAGCCGAACACAGCTCGCCAGCATCTTCCATGATCTGGCAGGAAGCTATGCAGAGATGCACAAGGCGGGCATCCTGCACAAGGACATCAAGGCCGACAACGTCCTGGTCAAGGACGGCAAATACCTCATCTCCGATTTCGGGCTGAGCAAGCGCATCGACGGCGTCCAGCAGCGCATCAACGAGGACGCGAAGCGCTTCGGGCTGATGATCCTGGAGCACACCGAGGCGCTGGCGCGCGGTCAGCTCTCGGCGCGCGACCCGAAGGCGCGAGAGTTCTCGCCGCGCGACCTGAAGACGCTGGATTCGTTGAAGAGCGACATGGGGTTCTTCAGCCCGACCAAGATCGCCGCCTACACGATGCCGCGCAACCCGAGCACGGTCGACCAGTTCGTGGACATCGTTCGTCAGCTCTACAGCGATGACCCGGCGGCTCCCAAGGATGCCAGCTTCATGAAGGGCATCCAGGACCAGCTCTGGGACGTCCGCACACGCTCGCTGTTGGACGAGCTGAGCGACTCGGCACCCACCCGGAGCTGGTTCACCGGAAAGCAGGCGCGGGCCACGACGTCGGCCGAGACGGGCGATAACGTGGGCGGCGTCTACGCGCTCGGCTCGGACAAGGCGGTCCTGGACAACGCCAGGAACCTGGCCGGCAAAGATGGGCACAGGCCGGTGTCGAGCGACCAGCTGCGAGAGCTCGGCGCGAACGACAAGCTCACCATCGTCGCACACGGCAGCACCGGCCGCTTCGGCGGCATGACGCCGGCAGAGCTCGCGACGCACCTCAAGGAAAGCGGGACGAAGGCGCTCGGGACGCTGAGCCTCAAAGGGTGCGAGAGCGCGGACTTCGCGCGCGACCTGATGGGAGAGCTCCAGAAGCAGGGGATCATCGTCGAGCGAATCACGGGGCGTAACGATCTCGTGACCATCACCAAGGACGGGCGGACGCTCGTCAAGGACGGCTCGCAATGGGTGCATCAGGCGCCCGGTACCAAGGTGGAGGTCCGGTCAGCAGAGAACGACACCGTTTCGGTGAAGGACGCCTACGCTCATCATGATGACGCGAGCGCCATCGAGGCGAGAAGCCGGGCCCTGCGCGAAGGGATCAACGCGGGGGCGTTGCCGGCGCTTCCGCAGCCCCACGGCGAGCAGCAGCAGCCCGCAGCGTCACAGCCGTCGCCGCTCGTGCTCGCGCTGAAGGGCAGAGACATCCCGAGGGCGATGGAGCTGGCGCAGCAGCTGCTCGCGCCGACGGGAGGCAGCACAGCGGAGCTGGCGCCGGACGCGCAGACAGCGCTGGCGCACGGGTTCTTCGTGGGCCCCATGCCGGAGCCTGGACCGATGGCGCCGCCGGGCTACGCTGCGCTGTTCGAGCAGGTCAAGGACCTCTCTTATCAGCTCGTGGAGAGCGGGCTCGGTGACGAGCGCACGCTGAGCGCGTTGAGCCCGATGCAGGTGGAGCTCCTGCAGCACGCCGAGCAATCGGACCGTGCCCCGGCCGCGATCAAGGCCAGGGCCATGGGCGCGCTGTCGGCCGCCACCCCCGTGCACAGCGCGGAAGCGGAAGCGGAAGACGACCAGCCTATCAGCACGAGGCAAGCCTTCATCGACGAGTTCATCGATGGGACACAACAGGCTCGCCTGCAGGAAGGCGGCATAACGTCCCGGGTGGCCGATGCGGCGCAGTCCGGCCCCGTGCGCATCTCCGACGGCGGCGTGAGGCCGGTCAAGGCGGGCAAGCTGCCGCTCGAGAACTACACGCTGCAGAAGGTCATCGGAAAAGGCATCTCCGGCAACGTCGCGCTGGCCGAGCACCAGAGCCAGGGACGGACGCAGAAGGTCGTCGTCAAGAAGATCAAGCTGGAGCCGGGCAAGGAGAGAGAGCAGGTCGACAACATCCTCCGCGAGTCGGCGATCCAGATGTACCTCATGGATCAAGACTCCGAGCCGGTGGTCGTCAAGCTCCAGAAGGCGCTCGTCGCCAGGGATTCGATCTACATCGTGCTCGATCCCGCCGAGGGGTCTCTGGAGAGCCACCTGCAGAAGAATCCGCCGAGCCGGACGCAGCTCATCAGCATCTTCCACGACCTGGCGGGGAGCTATGCAGAGATGCACAGGGTGGGCATCCTGCACAAGGACATCAAGGCCGATAACGTCCTGGTCAAGGACGGGAAATACCTCGTCTCCGATTTCGGGCTGAGCAAGCGCATCGACGGGGCCCAGCAGCGCATCAACGAGGACGCGAAGCGCTTCGGGCTGATGATCCTGGAGCACACCGAGGCGTTGGCCGGCGCTCAGCTCTCGGCGCGCGACCGGGAGACGCTGGCTTCGTTGAAGAACGATCTGGAGATCGTCAGCCCGACCAAGATCGCCGACTACACGATGCCGCGCGACCCGAGCACGGTCGAGAAGCTCGTGGACATCGTCCGTCAGCTCTACAGCGACGGCGTCCGGGATGCCGACTTCATGAACCAGATCCAGGGCCAGCTCTGGGAGCTCCGCACGCGCTCGCTGATGGACGAGGTGAGCGATGCGGCCCCCACCCGGAGCTGGTTCGCCACGACGCCAGCACAGGCCACGACGCCGGTAGCGACGGGCGAAACGCCCCGCGAGGCGCCCGCGCAATTGACCGACGCGCCGGCTACCCTCGACGGCAACGCCCCCATCCCCCCGCCGATCGACGCCCTGGTGCGGACGCTGGTCGAGAAGAGCGGCGCCTGGTCCTCTCCGCGCACGCAGGCGGACAAGCGGGAGGCCATCGCGCTCGTCACCGAGCTCCTGCAGCAGCTCGGCATGGACGCGAAGGTGGTCGACAGGGGCGAGCAGGGCAAAGACGGGCCCGACGACGAGCACTCCGCCTGCACGTGCGTCCGCTAGCTCCCTCGGGGCTCCGCCCCGAACCCCGCGTCCGCTTCGCAGCCGCCCCGGCCCGCGTCAGCCCGCGTCAGCCCTCGTCGCCGCGGGCGCGCTCCGCCTGCCGCCTCGCCAGGTAGCGGCTCAGCAGGACCCACCCGCCCGCGACCGGCAGCATCATCAGCGACAGCCCCGCCGCCTTCACCCCGAGCGCCGACAGCCCCGAGAGCACCCACGCGCTCGCGGCGTCCCCGCCGCGGAACGCCACGGTGTCGATGAAGCTCTTCGCCTTGTACTTCTCCTCGCGCGCGACCACCGTGAACAGGATCTCCCGCGCCGGCCGGTCCACCGCGTAGTGGATCGCCCGCCGGAGCCCCTGGAACGCGGCGATCATCCAGATCGTGGGCTGCGCCGCGAGCGCCGCGAACCCGACGCCCGTGACCACCGGGACGACAGCGAGCGCGACACCGAGGCCTACCCGCGTCATGAGCCTCCCGGTCACGAGCACCTGCACGAGGATCGTGATCACGTTCACGGTGAGATCGATCGACGCGAACATCGCGGTCCGCCGCGCGGGATCCATCGATTGCGCGGAGACGATCCGCGCCTGCTCGAAGTAGAGCACCGTCGCGGTCACGGACAGGAAGAGCGTCTGCGCGCAGATCCCGAGCAGGTACGGCGACCGCAGGACGAGCGTCACCCCGCGGAGCGCGCCCCCGCCGATGCGATCCTCCGCCGCGCTCCCGCCGGGCCCCGGCGCGCCGTCGCCGAGCTGACCGGCGAGGCGGTTCAGCCGCCCCACGCAGAGCGCGGCGAGCTCGAGCAGCGCCGCCGACAGCAGGAGGAGGTTCGCTGTCCCGATCTGCCTGGCCTGCGCGGCCGTGATGAACGAGCCGGCGAGCGCGCCGGCGCTGCCGCCGGCCGCGATGAAGCCGAAGAGGCGCTTGCCCTGCTCGCTGCGCCAGAGGTCCGCCATGAACCCCCAGAACACGGACACGGCGAACAGGTTGAAGACGCTCAGCCAGACATAGAAGACCTTGCCCACCTCCGCGCGCGGCGCGCCGAGCGAGAGCAGCCCGAAGAAGACGAGCAGGTTCGACGCGAAGAAGTGATAGACGATCGGGATGAACCGCCGCCGCGGCAAGCGCGCCACGAGCGCGGAGAACGCGGGCACGGCCGCGAGCATCGTCGCGAAGACGGCGGTGAACAGCCAGGGCAGCCTGTCCATCCCGCCGGAGATGCCCATCTCCTCGCGCACGGGGCGCATCACGTAGTAGCTGAACAGGAGACAGAAGAAGTAAGCGAAGCTCCACAGCAGCGCTGCGGCCTCGCCGTCCTTCACCTCGCAGATCCGCCGGAGCAGCGCGGTCGCCGAGCTCAACGGGATACCGCTCTTCCCGGGGCGAGGCCGCGCGGGGCGGGCTCCGTGAGGCGAGGCGGCGGGCGCGGCATCGGCCGAACACTGCATGACAGCGCGCCGCGCATGTCAAGACGACCGCCGCCGGCGGGAGCCGGGGAGAGCGCGGGCGGCTCGACACGACGCTCGCCCTCCGGCGGGACGAGCTCGGGTGGCGCTGTGCGGAGCTGTCCTCGCGCGGTCGAGCCCGGCGACGGCCGGCGGGACATCGATCGCGATACTCATCGGATGAGCAGCGCTCCCGGCGAGAAGCGGCTAAGCTCGGGCCGCGCCAGCCCATGAAGTTCGTCCACGCCGCCGACCTCCACATCGACAGCCCGCTCCGCGGGCTCGACCGTTATCCGGGCGCTCCCGTCGAGCAGATCCGCGGGGCGACGCGCCGCGCGCTCGAGAACCTCGTGAGCCTCTGCCTCACCGAGGAGGTCGACCTCCTGCTCCTCGCGGGCGACATCTACGACGGAGACTGGAAGGACTACAGCACGGGCCTGTTCTTCGCCTCGCAGCTCTCCCGCCTGCGCGCCGCCCGGGTGGAGGTCGTGCTCCTCTACGGCAACCACGACGCCGAGAGCAACATCACCCGTCACCTGGAGCTCCCCGAGAACGCCCGCCGGCTCGACCCCCGCCGCCCCGAGTCGGTCGTGTTCGACCGGCTCGGCGTCGCCGTCCACGGCCAGAGCTTCGCGACCAAGGCCGTCACCGACGATCTCGCGGCGGGCTACCCGGACGCGCACACCGGGCTCTTCAACATCGGCATGCTCCACACCTGCCTGGGCGGCCGCGAGGGCCACGACAACTACGCTCCTTGCAGCCTGAACACCCTGGTCGGCAAGCGATACGACTACTGGGCGCTCGGCCACGTGCACACCCGAGAGGTGCTCTCCGAGGACCCGTACATCGCCTTTCCCGGCAACCTCCAGGGCCGCCACGCCCGCGAGACCGGCGAGAAGGGCGCCCTCCTCGTCACGACGGACGAGGGCCGCATCACCTCCGTCGAGCACCGCGCCCTCGACGTCGTGCGCTGGTGCGCCTGCGAGGTCGATCTCTCCCCGGCCGCGAGCGCCGACGACATCGTGGATCTGACGCGGGAGCAGCTCGAGCAGCGCCTCGCCGAGGCGGACGGGCGCACGCTCGCCGCGCGGGTGATCCTGTGCGGCGCGACCCCCGCCCATGCCGCGCTGCGCGCCGATTTCGAGCGCTGGACGGGGCAGATCCGCGCGATCGCCAACGACCTCGGCGGCGGGCTCTGGATCGAGCGCGTGCTCTCCCGGACGCTCGCCCCGCTCGAGGTGGGCGCGCTCGAGGAGCGGGACGACGCCATCGGCCAGCTCACGCGGTCGCTGCGCGCGCTGCGCGAGGACGAGGCGAGCCTCTCCTCGCTGCTGCGCGAGTTCGCGAGCCTCAAGAACAAGCTCCCCGCCGAGGCGCGCGAGGGCGACGACGCGATCCGCCTCGACGACCCCGCGTTCCTGCGGGAGGCGCTCGACGACGTGGAGCACACGCTGATCTCGCGGCTGCTCGGCGCCGGCGAGTCGCCCTGAGCGCCCGGCGGGCGGGGACCCCGCTCAGCCCGCCGAGCGGGCCGTCCGGGCGTAGGCGCGCAGCACCTCGGCCACGCTCCACGCCTGGGCGACGCACCCGCGGGGCGTGAACGGCGGCTCCGCGTCGAAGATCTCGCTGATCGACCCGGCGCAGGCCTCGTCGAGGTGCGGCGGGAACCCCGCGAGCAGGCTCCGCGCCCCCGCGAGATCGGCGGGGTACACCTTCAGCCAGGCGTCGACGAACGGCCCCATGAGCCACCCCCACACGGTGCCCTGGTGATAGGCCAGGTCCCGCGCGCGGAGGTCGCCGAAATACTTGGGCTTGTAATCCGGGTGCCCCGGGGCGAGCGACCTGAGGCCGACCGGCGTCCACAGCCGCTCCTTGACCTGGTCGACGATCCCCCTCCAGCGGGCGGGATCGAGCACCGGGTTCGGCAGCGAGATCGAGAAGATCTGGTTCGGCCGGAAAGCGTCGTCCGTGCCCTGCTCACCGTCGATCAGATCGTAGAGATACCCCTTCTCCTCGTTCCAGAAGCGCCGGTTGAACGACTCCTTGGCCCTGTCGGCCGCCGCGCTGTAGCGCTGCGACGCGCCCTCATCCTCCGACTCGCGCACCCAGCGCTCCATCAGGCGGAGGGCGTTGTACCAGAGCGCGTTGATCTCCACCGCCTTTCCCCGGCGGGGCGTGACCACGTAATCGCCGACCTTCGCGTCCATCCAGGTGAGCTGGTAGCCCTCCTCGCCCTGGCGGACGAGGCCGTCCTTCGGGTCGACGCCGATCCCGAAGCGCGTCCCGCGGGTGTGGTGCTCGACGATATCGGTCAGCGTGGGGAGGATGAGCCGGAGCGTCTCGCGATCGCCGGTGTACGTCAGGTAGCGATCGAGCGCGTGGAAGAACCAGAGGGTCGCGTCGGCGGTGTGATAGAGCCCGTCGTTCTTGCCCTCCGGGAACATGTTGGGGATGAGCCCGTGCTTCACGTAATGGGCGAACGTGCGCAGGATATAGCCCGCCTCGGTGTGACGCCCGGTGACGAGCGTCAGCCCCTCCAGGCTGATCATCGTGTCGCGGCCCCAGTCGGTGAACCAGTGGTAGCCCGCGATGACGGTGCGCACCTCGTCGCCGCCGGCCCGGGCGCGGGCGGCGTCCTCGACGCGGCCGGCGGGCGTGATGAGGAACTGGTCGGCACCGAAGATGAGCTCCGCCGGCGGTCCGGAGCGGACCTCGGGCGCCGCGGCGAGCAGGAGCCGGGTCCGGCGCTTGCGCTCGGCGCGCTGCACCTCCTCCGTGGAGAGGGCGTTGATCGTCTCCCACGCCTCGGTGGAGGCGACCAGGGTCACGCTGCCCGAGACCGGGAGCTCGAGGCTGAATCGACCCGGGCTGTAGAACTCGCCGACCGCGTCGTACCCGCGGCTCTGCTCGATCCGGTAGCGCACGTTGCGCAGCCGGGCGCTCTCGATCCTGAACTCGGCGCGCGCGCCCTGGACCTGGAGCCGGAGCGGCGGGAGGTCGCTCGGCGAGGCGAGCTCGTAGCGGTCCTCCACCACGGTCAGCGCATAGGGCCCCGCCACCGGTCGATCGAGCGCGCCCTCGTGCGGGCGGAAGTTCACCCACGGCTGGAGCTCGATCCGCACCGGCCCTGCCCCCTTGAGGAGCGTGTACGTGACGTGGACCGTGTTCTGCCCGTGGGGCAGGAGCAGCCGCCGCTCGAAGGCCATCCCCGCGCCCTCGTAGCGCCACACCGGCAGGCCGGCCTCGAGGCGGAACTCCGCGAGATCGATCACCTCCGCCGAGGTCGCGTCGAGCCACGGCTCCTGCCCGCCCACCTGGTACACCTTGCCGTCCGAGGTGACGACGCGGATGCTCAGATCGCTGAGCATCATGGTGCGGCCGAGCGGCGCGGGCAGCGCGGAGATCAGCAGTCCATGGAACCGACGGGTCACCGCGCCGGAGATGGTGCCCGACGCATAACCGCCGAGGCCGTTCGTGACGAGCCACTCCCGCGTGAGCGGGTCCGAGCCGTGCTCCGCGTCGTCGTGCGTGGCGGGGGCGGTGCCCCGGGACCAGACCATCATCCGGCAGATCTCGTCAGCGTACATTCTTCTTGGGCTCCTCAGGGCGAGGGTTGGCGCTCGTCTTCTCGGGCACCGGCTTCCCGACCACGGGGTGGAGGAGGATCGCCGCGTCCCCCGGGATGTGGACGCCATCCTCGGTGATGACAGGTGGACTGCCTTGCCCCCCGTAACGGGGGGATTCGCTGGACCACAACGTCTCCCAGCGGCGCCCCGGCGGCGGGGCGAAGAGCGGCTCCGGCAAGGACCCTCGATGGATGTCCCGCCCGAGGTTGACGAGGAGCAGGCGGTCGTCGCCGTCGTCGCCGAAGTAGCGGAGGAGGAAGGCCTGGTCGGAGAGCACCGCCCCGTCCACGCCGCGCGGGCGCTGGGCCGAGATCACGGGATCGCGCCGGCGCAGCGCGATGAGGTCCGCGTGGAGGGCATAGAGGCCGGCGTTGCGCTCGCGCTCGGAGAAATCGAGCTTGCAGCGCTCGAACGTCGCCGGGTCGGCCGGGTCGTCGAGGCGCGCGCGCACCTCGGGCGCGGCGCATGACGGAAACTGCGCCAGGAACTCCGCCCTGCCCTTGCGCACGAGCGGCGCGAGCTCCTTGTTGTGATCCGCGAAGAAGAGGAACGGCGCCGACGACCCGAACTCCTGCCCTTGAAAGAGCATGGGCGTCCCGGGGGCGAGGAGCAGGAGCGCCGACATCGCCCGGAATTTGCCCGCTCCCGTGAGGTGGTAGAGCCGCTCCCCCTTCGCGGTGTTGGCGACCTGATCGTGGTTCTCCAGGAAGAGGACGAAGCGGGCCGGATCCACGCCGAGCGCCGGCGTGCCCCGCCGCTGCTTCTGCCATTCATAGCGCTGTCCCTGGAAGAGGAACCCGTATTTCAGGGCGGAGATGAACTCCTGGGGCGAGCCCTGGTGATCCGTGTAGTAAGCCTCGTTGTGGCCGGTGAGCGCCACCTTGGCGCTGTGGTGGAAGTCGTCGTTCCACATGGCGTCGAGCCCGTAGCCGCCCCGCTCGGCGGCCCGGATCAGCCACTCTTCCTGCGACTCGTTCTCGGCCACGATGAACGTCGCCTTGCCCCGCGCGGCCTCCCGGACGCGGCGGGAGATCGCGGCGAGGATGTGGTCCTTCGAGCCGTCGTAGATGTTCTGCGTCGCGTCGATCCGGAGCCCGTCGAGGTGGAACTCGTCGATCCAGTAGCCGGCGTTGGCGACGAAGTACTCCCTCACCGCCTCGGATCGCGGGCCGTCGAAGTTGATGGCGGCGCCCCAGTCCGTCTTGTGCCGATCGCTGAAGTAATCCTTGGAGAACTCACCGAGGTAATTGCCGTCCGGGCCGAGGTGGTTGTAGACGACATCGAGGATCACGGCGATCCCGGCGCGGTGCGCCGCGTCGACGAAGCGGCGGAAGTCGTCGGGGCTGCCGTAGAGGCGCGTCGGCGCGAAGAGGTTCACCCCGTCGTAACCCCAGTTGAATCGGCCGGGGACCTCGTTGACCGGCAGCACCTCGATCAACGAGATGCCGATCCTGGCGAGCTCGGGCAGCTCGCGCGTGGCGGCTTCCCAGGTGCCCTCCCGGGTGAAGGTGCCGATGTGCATCTCGTAGACGACTTGCCCCTTCAGCGGGGCGCCCCGGAAGCCGGCGTCGCTCCAGGCGAACACGCCCGGGTCGACCACCTCGGAGGGCCCGTGCGGCCCTTCCGGCTGAGAGCGCGACGCGGGGTCGGGATAGAGCTTCTCGTCGTCGTCGAGCCGGAAGCGGTAGCGGGTGCCGCTCGCGGCGGCGGGGACCAGCCCCGAGAAGTAACCGCCCTCCTCGGCCCGCAGCGCGGCGGCCCCGCCGCTCCCAGGCCCTGCCTCGAGGACGACCTCGACCTTGCGCCGGGCGGGGGCCCAGACCCGGAAGTGCACCCCTTTGCCGGCGACCACCTCCGCGCCCACAGGCAACCGCCTCTCTGTCTTGATTTCCCGCATTGGGATGAATTCTAGATCCAACGCAGGTGACGTCCAGTGCCCAGCGCCGGGTCGGCACACTACGGCTGCTGGTGCACGGTTGTCGACCGCCACGTGCCTTACGGGAAGACCCGAACACAATCAGGAGTGCACCGATGTGGAAGCGGGGCGCCGACGACCGGCGCAGACAGCATCCCGTCTGGTTCGGCGCCAGGGAGCGCCGCACCGAGTCGGGGCCGTTCGCGGCCGCGCACCGGAGCAGGCGGCGCGAAAGGAGGGGATACACCGCGCTCGCATCTGTTGTTCCTCGTCCGGCGCGAGGATCGCGTGAGCAGATCGCTGTGGCGCACAGCGTGCGGCCCCTGTGGCGCACACTGTGCGGCCGCTGTGGCGCACAGCGCGCTCTTTGTGACGCGTGCGGCGCACACAGCAGCGGGCTGGCGGCGGCCGCGGAGAGGAAATGAAACGCGGGGCTCCGCCGCACGCGAAAGGGCGCTGGCACGCCCGCTGCAATCAGCTCTCGGCGCGAGTCGACGCTCAACGCGAGTCGACTCTCAGCGAAAGTCGATCCTCAGCGCGAGTCGACGCGCGACGAGCGAGGATCGACCAATCACGAGCGGTTGCTCACCACGAGGAGATCACCATGGGACATGGCGCCAACATGACAATCAACAACTTCTCACAGTACGACATCCAGGTGGAGGTGGTGCGGAAGCACTGCATCTACCCGCAGAGCCCCGGTGGCGCCGGCGCGCCGGGGATCGACGCCTTCAACGTCAGGCTCCCGCAAGGCGAGACCCGCGCCGGGTACATCGAAAACAAGAACACGTCGACCGGCGGCGACCTGTGCGCCACCGATACGGGGTACGTCGAGCTCTCGTTCACGGTCATGAGAGGCGACGCGCCGGATCCGCGGTACAGGCCGTCCAGCGCGACGATCGCGATCCCGCACGATCACTTCCAGGGCGACCAGAAAAGCCAGGGGGCGGTCAAGGTCGATCTGACCTTCTTGCCCGGGACCCAGGACACGATCTCGGTCGGTCTCAGGGACAACGTCTGACGCTTCTTCCGAGGAGCACGGCGGCGCCAGCGCGGAGGACGAGGACCGGAGCGTGACGACGCCCCGCGTCCTCGTCCTTCGCACCACCATGAACCCAACGCGGAGGACGGCCCATGAGATACGCTGATACCGAAGCATGCCAATCTGGAGGGCACTGCCGCCTCTGCCGCGATCCGGAGAAGGGGCGCGGGTTCCGGCTGGCTGTCCTGCAGGACTTCGAGGTGCCGGGAGGCACCGCCGAATTCGAGTGCCCGCACGGCATCCCGTGGGACACGGACGTCGAGGTGAGCCGGTTCGCGCGGGCCATCGAGCGCGGTCGGGCCACGGCGCATGGGGCCCTGTCCGCGCTCAGGACGTCTCTCGGAGTGGGCCTCTTGCCGCGTCGGGCGGTCGAGGCCAGGCTGGATGTATGTCGCAGGTGCCCCGGCGGCCTCGTGGTCATGCGCGGGGACGACGTCTACACGTGCGGCAAGCTGCTCGAGATCCACAGGGAGCAGGGGCGCTCGACGTGCGGGTGTGTTCTGCGATTGAAGGCCGCCGACGCCGAGGAGGACTGCCCCAACGGATGGTGGCCGCGAGGCGGGTAGCGATCGCGCCAGGCGCGCTGGCTTCGCATCCTCTTCGACCAGCTCGCGCTACGGGTGGGCGATGACCACGAGCGTGCGCGCGCGCCGGAGCACGCAGCGCAGCGCGCGCTCCAGCGTCTCGGGGTCGAGCGCCGCGAAGCTCTCGTCGAGCACGACGACCTCCGCGCCCTGGAGCAGCGCGCGCGCGATGTAGAGCCGGCTCCGCTCGCCGTGCGAGAGCTGCCAGCCCGTCTCGCCGACGAGCTGCTCCAGCCCTCCCGGCATCCGCTCGAGCAGCTCGCCGAGGCCGAGCTCGTGGCAGATCTCCTCCGCCTCCGCGAGGTCGACGGGCCTGGGCGGCCAGCGCCTGCCCATCAGCAGGTTGTACGCGAACGTCCCGGCGAGGACGTGGTTCTCGTGGAACTGCGGCGCCGCCGCCACGCGGCGGCGCCACGCGGCGGCGCCCAGCATGTGGCGGTCGAGCCCGTTCAGCAGGAGCAGCCCCGCGTCGGGCGCGCGCAGCCCCGAGAGCAGGGCGCTCAGCGTCGACTTCCCTCCCCCCGAGGGCCCCTCGAGCAAGACGCGATCGCCCGCCGCGATCCGCAGCGAGACGTCCGTCACGGCGGGGCGCGCCCTGCCCTTGTGCCGGAACGACAGCTCGTGCGCCTCCAGGACCGGCGCGCGGACCTCCGCGTCTCCCGCGCTGTCCGGGCCGGCCGCGACCTCCGCCGCGCGGGCTGGCGACCGCCCCGCGTCGGGCGGCAGGGGCGGCGGCGGCGCCGCGCCGCGGGAGGCGGCATGGAAGAGCGTGGAGACCTGCTCCCACGCGATCGCCGCGCTGGCGAGGCTCGACAGGCCGGCCGACAGGCCCTGGAGCGAGCGGCTCGCGAGCAGGACGCCCCCCAGCGCCACCGCGTACGCCGCGGTGGAGCCGGAGCCCGCGAGGAACGGCGGCAACAGGCCGACGATGCCCGCCATGAGCCAGCCCCGCGGCATCAGCGCGCCGATCTCGATCTGGCTCCTGTCGAGCTCGCGCGATCGCAGCAGGTACTGCGCGAGCGCCTCGTCCTCGCCGTGGTGCCAGCGGCCGTGGCGCTCCTGGGCGAGGCGGGTCCGGTGGCCGACAAGGCGCTCGATGAGGTCGTGGGTCATCGCGAGCCGCGCGGCGGTCCAGCGCGCGCGCCGCCGGTAGAACCGCACGCAGAGCGCGAGCACCAGCGCCGCCCAGGCGACGAGCAGGAGCGCGTGGGTCGCGCCGGCCGCCCCCTGGGCGAGCACGACCGCCGCCGCGGCGAGCTCGAACGCCGAGGCGACGGCCGCGACGCCGCCGCCCATCGCGAGCGCCTCGATCGCCTCGGACTCGATCACGCGGCCGAGGAAGCGGCCTGCGCCCTCGCTGCGCACCTCCTCGGCGTCGAGCGCGAGCGCGCCCGCGAGCAGGCGCTGCTTGATCAGCGCGCTCGAGTCGATCGCGGCCAGGCCGGACAGCCACGCCATGAGCTGGCGCAGCGGGACCACGGTCGCGAGCAGCAGCGCGCCGGCGACGAGCCACCCCTCGTCGAGGTGGTCGTCGAGGATGCTGCGCCCCACGGTCGTCCACACGAGGATCCAGAGCGTGTAGGCCGCGCCGTGGGCGACGAGCAGGCCGAGCAGGCGGCGCGGGATCCGCGCGGCCGCGACCTGCCGCCGGAACGACGCGCCCGGCGGCAGGCGCAGGCTCCAGATGCCGTCGAGGATCACCGGCCCGAGGCGCTCGCGGAGCAGGGCCCGCCGCGCGCGCCCGAGCCGGCGCGGCCGCACGCCGGCGCGCGCGAGGACGCGATCGATCTCCGGGAGCACCTGCGCCTCGAGCGGGCGGGAGACGTGGCCGGCGATCGCCGCAACGGGCACGCGCGCCGTGGAGCGGTCGGCCCGGAGCACCAGGACGTCCCGCCCCCTGCGCCCCGCGACGGCGAGGAAGCGGGGCGCCTCGCCGCCGCGCAGCCACACGAGCGCGGGCGCGACGCCGAGGAGCGCGGCGTCGATCTCGTCGTAGCGCGCCGCGATCGGCTCCGCCTCGACGCCGAGGTAGCCCGCGGCCTGCTCGATCCACGCCCCGAGCGCGTCCGCGCTGCGGAGGTGTCCGGCGGTCGGGACGGGCGCCGCGACGGCGCGTGGGCGGAGGCCGCCCTGCAGCGCGAGCGCCTCGAGCGCGTCGCCGAGGCGCTCGGCCGGCCACTCGATCGCGCCGAGCGCGTCGACCGCCTCGTCCGGCCGATCGCCCCACCCGCGCAGCGCCTCCGCCGTCATCCCCGCTCGCCCTCGGCCGACGACGCCGCCCCCTCGGCGATCCGCCCGCGCACGACCTTCAGCCTGCGCCACCCGCCGCTCGACCAGAGCCCTCGTTGCACGGCCGCCTCGGCGTCCAGCAGCGCCCGGTAGCGTGAGCCGGGGCGCGCCGCGAGCTCGGCGGGCGCCCCGTCCTCGACGACGCGCCCGCCGTCCACGACCAGCACGCGCTCGAACGCGCGTGTCTCGCCGACGTCGTGGGTGACGCACAGGAGCGTCGCGCGACGAAAGCGCCGCCGCGCCCGGGCGAGCAGCGCCCGGCGGCGCTCCCGGTCGAGGCCGCGGAACGGCTCGTCGAGGATCGCGAGCCGCGCCTCGCTCCGCATCATCGCCCGACCGAAGCGCACGCGCTGCCCCTCGCCGCCGGAGACGAGCCCTCCGCCCTCGCCGAGCAGGGTCTTCTGCCCTTCCGGCAGCCGCTCCAGCACCTCGCGCAGCTCGGCCTCCTCGACGACAGGGCCGAAGTCGGCCGCGTCGTCGGGCGCGCCGTAGCGAAGGTTGTCGAGGAACGACCGGTTCCAGATCTGGACCGCCGGATCGACCCACGCGGTCTCCTCGCGCAGCGCGCGCAGCCGCTCGCCGTCGAGCGGGCGGCCGTCGACGAGCACCCGCCCCTCGCTCGCCCGGTGCCACCCGAGCAGCACCCCGACGAGGCTCGACTTCCCCGCGCCCGACGCCCCCACGATCGCCACGTGGCTGCCCGCCGCGATCTCGAGATCCACCCCGTCGAGGATCACGTGCCCGGCGGCCTGGATGCGCACGCGCTCGAAGGCGATCGCGCAGCCCGCGCCCCCGGCGCCGGCCTGCGCTGGCGGCGCCGCGCCGGGCGCGTCGCCCGCGCGCGACTCCTCCGGCGCGCCGAGCGGCTCGAGCAGGCGCAGCGCCGTGTTGCGGTGCGCCGGGTACTGGAGCAGCGTGCTCGCGAGCGCCTGCCCGATGGCCGGCAGCGCGAGGGCCCAGTAGAAGAGCAGGAGCGCCCGCGAGAGCGCGCCCCCGCGGGCGAGGAAGTCGCCGAGGATCCACGCGGCGAGCGCGAAGCCGAGCAGCGCCTGCGCCCCGTCGACGGCGAGGGCCGCGCGGAGCAGCGCGCGGCCGGCGAGCGCCCACTCCCCGAGCAGGCCCGCGTGCTGGCGCCGCACGGCCCGCTCCGCCGCGTGCGCCCGGATCGGCACGAGGCCGAGGAGCGCGTCGAGGTAGAAGCTCGTGAGCGCGCCGGCGTGGGTGCGGACGCGCAGGTCGCGCTCGACGAGCACGCGGCTCCCCGCGAGCGGCAGCGCCAGCGCCAGCGCGGCGCACGGCACGGCGAGGCGCGCGCTCGCGGGATCGATCCAGGCGATCGCCGCCGTGGTGACCGCGAGATCGAGCGCCGAGCGCGCGAGCTGGCCGCCGAACGCCGGCAGGCCGCGGAGCACGTGCAGGCTGTGACCGCGCTGCGCCATGTCCGAGGCCGGACGGCTGTGGAAGTAGCGATCGCCGATGCGCGGGATCTTCGCGAGGAACGCCATCCGCAGCCGGACCTCGAGGTGGCGCCCGAGCCGGATCACCCCCGTGGTCAGCGAGAGATCGATGGCGAGCTCCACCGCGAGGAACATGGCGAGGGCGCCGAGGGCGGCGAGGCGCTGCTCGAACAGCGCGAGATCATTGGAGATCTGGAGCAACCCACGGAAGAGGAGGCTCTCCAGCACCACCGTCGCGACGCTGAGCGCGAGCGCGCCGGCGAGCACCGCGGGCGTCAGCAGCCCGTCCTCGCGGATCATCCGGAGGAGCTCGCGCCCGGGCCTGGCCTTTCGCTCCGCGAGGGCGGCGGCGAGGTCGGGGGAGAGGCGCACGCCGGCGTGAGCGGTCGCCCCGTCGGGGGGCGGCGGCGCGGGGGCGGCGGCCCGCGGCGCGCCGCCGCGCCCTGCCGGGGCGCTGGCGTGGATGGCCGGGCGCCGCCCGCGGATCCGCACGAGCACGGCGCCCCGCGCGACGACGAGCTCCTCTCCGCGCGGGCCGGCCGGCCCTTGGCGCGCCGTCCAGAAGGCGGGCGGGATCCTCTCCTCCCCTGCGGCCTCGGGCCCCTGCTCGAGCAGCGCGCCCAGCACGCGCGCGGCCTCGCGACCGCGGCCGAGGCCGCCGGAGCGCACGAGCGACGTCACCAGGCGCGCGCCGGCGTCGAGCGCCGCGATCGCGCGCCACCCCGGGTCCGAGAGCGCCGCCTCGAGCGGCCGCGTCCCCGCGCCGAGCCAGGCGAGCCGGCGCCCGAGCGGCCGCGTGAACCCGTCGCTCGCCGCCCAGGCGCGGAAGTCCGCCGCGGGCATGGGCAGCTCGTGCTGGTAGAGCTCGCCCTCGAGCTGCCGTCGCGTGAGCCAGCGCCGCCCCGTGCCCGGGTCCATGACCTGCACCAGGCCGCCGTGCCGGCGCCAGATCACGACGATGTGCAGCGGCCCGGTCGACTGCCGCACGATCGCCAGCGCCGGCAGCGCCTGGGCCTCGTCGAGCAGCACGTGCTCGATCGGGACGAGGATCTGCTGGGCCACGAGCCCGAGCTGCTCCGCGAGGTCCTCCAGCGTGTCGATGGATGTGCCGTCGACGTCCGTCTGGCAGGCCTCGCGCAGGCGCCCGTAGCTCACGCCGATGCCGAAGCCCTCGAGCACGCACTTGAGCGCGGCCGGCCCGCAATCCATCGCCGACGTCTGCACGACCTCCGGCGCGAGGAGCCTCCGCTGCGGGCCCGACGCTCGGCGATGGGGCTCGGCGCGCGCCGCTCGCTCCGGCGCGGCCTCCGACGCGGCCTCCGACGCGGACTGGGCCGGCGCGGATCGGGGATCGGCGCCCGTCGTCCCTCCCTTCACCCGCCCGCTCCGCCGCGGACCCTCACGATCTGCCCTGCGGCCCGCAGCACGAGCGAGGCCGGCGAGACGCGCTCCGTCTCGATGACGACGCTGCCGGGGAGCCCGTGCTGCATCGGGATCGGCGACGCCGGATCGGGGCGCACGCCGAGCTCCACGCGGATGCGGCCCTCCTGCGTCTCGCTGGCGACGCGCTCGACCGTGGTCGACAGGGTGCCGTACTCGGTCCACGGGAACGCATCGAGGCGCAGGCGTCCCTCCTGCCCCGCGCTGATCCGGCCGACGGACGAGGGCGGGAACTCCGCGATCACCCGGAGCTCGCCGGGCGGCACGACGGCGGCCACGACGTCTCCTTCGCGCACGTAGGAGCCGGCCCGCAGCACCGTGATCTCGCCGACGCGGCCGGCGATCGGCGAGCGGATCTTGCGCCGCTCGATCTCGGCGAGCAGCCCCTTGATCGCCGCCTCCAGCACGAGCCGCTCGCCCTCGAGCGACGCGGCCTCGCGGTCGAGCCGCGCGAGCTCGGCCTCCTGCTCGCCTTGCCCGGCGCGCCGCTCGACGTAGGCCCGCGCGGCGGCGCGGTCCAGCGCCTCGGTCGCCGAGCGCCTCGACAGCGCCTCGGCCGCGAGCCGCGCCGCGTCGGCCTCCGACACGAGCCCGTCCTGCCGCAGGCGCACGGCCCGCTCCGCCTCGAGCTCCTGGAAGCGCGCGCCCGCCTCGGCCTCCCGGATCCGCGCCTTCGCCTCGTCGACGTGCGCGCGCGCCGCCTCTGCCCCGTCGCGCAGCGCCCGCGCCCGCGCCGCGATCTCGGCCCGGAGCGGCCCCACCTGCCCGGCGATCGCCTCGAGCCGGGCCTGCTTGTCGTCGATCTCGCGGCGGAGCGGCTCCACGTCGAGCTCGATCAGGACGTCGCCCGCGGCGATCTCGGCCCCGAGGTCGAGGTGGACCGCGGCGACCCTCCCGTCGAGCGGCGCCTCGACCCGGTGCGCCGCCTGCCCCACCTCGAGGCGCGCGCTCACGCTCGCCTCGTACCGCCCGACGCGGGCGAGGAAGAACCACGCGAGCCAGGCTCCGAGCAGGAGCGCCCCGAGCGCGGCGCCGGCGATCGAGCCGCGGTGGCCGTCGGTTGCGATCGCGTGGATCGAGCGTGAGAACCCGGCGGGCATGGGTGGTCTCGCAAAGTACCACGGGCGAAGCAGGCTCAGGAAGTCACGCCCCTCGCCCGGGTGACGTCATCGAACATAGCAAAACTTAACGTGCAATGCGGGTCACCTCGATGAATCCTTCCTCGGCGGCTCCGCCGCATTGCAATCCATTCATCTGGAGGTTTCCATGTCCGATATCGATCGTGATCCCGAGCAGACCGAACAAGCCGAGCAGGTCCCCTTCTTCGCTCGCTTCCTGGAAGATCAGAAGCGCGTCCGGACCGGCGTCAAAGCCGGCGGGGACCCCGTGACGATGAAGTACCCCTCGGACAACGAGGATGGCAACGGCGGTCACGTCACGCTCAAGTACCCCTCCGACAGCGACGAAGACGTGAACGTGAAGTGAGCCGCGAGCAGCGCGCCGCGGATCACGCGATCGGCGCGGCGCGCAACGCTGCGCGCCCCCACGAAACGACACTCGCCCACACGCGACCAGGCGCAACACTACTCAACACTACTTAACAAGAGCACAGCGGGCCCCCGCGATCGTGCACGGTCGTGAAAGACAGCCGCAGCAGCGGAATCATACCGCCGCGATCGCACCCAGGGTGTCCGTGGACTTGCGCGTGGCGTGGCTGCCATTTAAATAGGATCTCTTCTCTTCGGCAGGTCCGCCGAAGCAATCTGGAGGTTTCTTATGGCTGATGTCGTTCGCCGTGAACCCGAGCAGCAGGAGCAGGGAGAGAATGCCGA
Organism: Sorangium sp. So ce406; assembly: GCF_051474675.1. Classification (NCBI taxonomy): domain Bacteria; kingdom Pseudomonadati; phylum Myxococcota; order Polyangiales; family Polyangiaceae; genus Sorangium; species Sorangium sp. So ce406. The sequence continues at coordinate 9,929,827 of NZ_CP150340.1, forward strand.
GGAGGTGCCCTTCTTCGCTCGCTTCCTCGAAGATCAGAAGCGCGTGCGGACCGGCGTCAAGGCCGGCAAGCCCGCCCAGACGATGAAGTACCCCTCCGACAACGAGGACGGCGGCGGGGGAGGAGACCCCATCGCCACCACGATGAAGTACCCGTCGGACAGCGACGAGATCTGAGCGTCGCATGAGCCGCCCGCGCCCTTGCGAGAGAGGCATCCTGACGTGACGACCGCGGGCGCAAGCGTCCTCCTGGTCTCGCATTCCCAGGACGACTTCGGGATCGGGCGCGTGGCGGACGCGCTGCGACGGCGCGGCGCTCGCCCCGTCCGCCTGAACGTCGACCGGTTCCCTCGCGACCTCACCCTCTCGACGGCGCTCGGGGCAGGCGGCGTGCGCCGCCGCCTGGAGGACGCCGGGGCCGCGGTCGGTGGAGACGAGATCTCCGCCGTCTGGCTCCGGCGCCTCTGGGCGCCGAGCCTCGGCGAGGGCATCCCCGAGGAGTACCGCGCCGCCTGCGTGCGCGAGTCGATGGCGGCGCTGATCGGCTGGCTGCGCGGGCTGCCCGCGCGGCGATGGATCAACGAGCCGGCGGCCGAGGAGCGCGCCCAGGACAAGCTGCGCCAGCTCGCGGCGGCCGCGTCGGTCGGCCTGCGCATCCCCGAGACGCTCGTGACGAACGACGCGGCCGAGGTCCGCGCCTTCTTCGCGCGCCTCGGCGGGAGCGTCGTCGCCAAGATGCTCACGCCGTTCTCGATGAGCCTCGCGGGCGGCGCGCCCTTCGTGTTCACGCACGCCGTCTCGGCGGCCGATCTCGACGCCCTCTCGGGCCTGCGCCAGAGCCCCATGGTCTTCCAGGAGCGCATCCCCAAGGCGCGCGAGCTGCGCGTCGTCTGGGTCGACGGCCGGTGCTTCCCCGGCGCGCTCGACGCCTCCCGCTACGAGTCGATCGCGGTCGACTGGCGCCACCCCTCCGTCAGCGAGGCCGGCATCGGGTGGGAGCAGGACGCTCTCCCGCCCGACGTCGAGGCGCAGCTCGGCGCGCTCCTGCGCGCGCTCGGCCTGGTCTTCGGTGCCGTCGACCTCATCCGGACGCCGGACGGGGAGCACGTCTTTCTCGAGGTCAACCCCGCCGGCGAGTGGGGCATGCTGGAGCGGGATCTCGGCCTGCCGATCGCCGATGCGCTGGCGGAGGCGCTGCTCGCTCCGAAGGAGAACCCGTGACGGTCCTCATCATCACGCACAGCCAGGATAACGAGTGCGTCGACCGCGTCGCCGCCGCGATCGCCGAGCTGGGCGGCCGGGCCTTCCGCTTCGACACCGACGCTTTCCCGCAGGGGGCGCGGCTCGCGCTGGCCTCGGGGCCCGGCGCCGGCCGCTCCACGCTGCGCGCGCCGGGCGCCGGGGCGGGCGAGCTCGATCTCGGCGACGTGACCGCGGTCTGGTATCGCCGGGTCGCTCACGGCGGCGGGCTGCCCACGTCGATGGACCCGCAGCTCCGGAGCGCGTCGATCCAGGAGGCGAAGCAGACCGTGGAGGGCATGCTGGCGGCGCTCCGCGTCCCGCAGGTCGACCCCCTGCCGGCGGTGCGCTTCGCGTCGAACAAGCAGGTGCAGCTCGACATCGCGCGCGAGGTCGGGCTCGACACGCCGCGCACGCTCACCACCAACGACGAAGGCGCGGCGCGGGCCTTCGCCGCCGCCTGTCCGGGCGGGGTGATCGCCAAGATGCTCTCGTCGTTCGCCGTCTACCGCGGCGGCGAGGAGCACGTGGTCTTCACGAACGCCCTCGGGGCCGAGGACCTCGCGGACATGCGGGGGCTCTCGCTCTGCCCGATGACGTTCCAGGAGAAGATCCCGAAGGCGCGCGAGCTGCGGGTGACGGTCGTCGGCGAGCGCGTCTTCGCGGCCTCGGTCGACTCGCAGGCGGCGCCCGGCGCCGAGGTCGACTGGCGGCGGCAGGGGATCGAGCTCATCGACACGTGGCGGAAAGACGCGCTCCCGCCCGACGTCGAGGCCGGGGTGCTCCGGCTCATGGATCAGCTCGGCCTCAACTACGGCGCCATCGACATCCTCCGCACGCCGGACGGACGGCACGTCTTCCTCGAGGTCAATCCTTCCGGCGAGTTCTTCTGGCTGGAGAGGACCCCCGGGCTCCCGATCAGCGAAGCGATCGCCGAGGTGCTGCTCGGCAAGGCGCCGCGCCGCGGCTCGTGGAGCGCCTTCCTGCACCCCGCGGCGACGCCGCGCCGCTGAGGCCGACGCACCGTCGGCCTGCCTGCCGTCTCCGGCACGGCCCGCCTGCCATCTCGAGCGAACGGACAGCGTCAGCGCTGCGAAGAGCGCCTTGACAACGCGCGGAGGTTTCGCACTTGCTATCCGTTCAGGGGAGAGCACCGCCCCTGCGCCCGGCCGGCGACCTCGTGAAGATCCTAGAGCTCCACCTCCTCGCGTTCGGTCCCTTCACGGATCTCCGGCTCGACTTCTCCGCCCCGTCGCCGGGCCTCCACCTCATCTACGGCCCCAACGAGGCCGGGAAGAGCACCGCGCTGCGGGCGATCCGCGGCCTGCTCTACGGCATCCCGCACATCACCCCGGACGCCCACGTCCACCACAACACCGATCTGCGCGTCGGCGGCCGGCTCGCGGGCAGGGGCGACACGGCGCTCGCGCTCGTCCGGCGCAAGGGCCGCGTGAAGACGCTCCGCGATCCGGACGACAACCCCCTCGACGACGCCGCGCTCGCGCCGGTGCTCGGCGGCGTCACCGAGGAGCTGTTCCGCACCTCCTTCGGCCTGGATCACGACACGCTCCGGCAGGGCGCCGAGGCGCTGCTCCAGGGCAAGGGCGACGTCGGCCAGAGCCTGTTCGGCGCCGGCCTCGGCGGGCCGGGGCTCCAGCAGCTCCTCACCACGCTGCGCCAGGAGGCGGACGAGATCTTCACGCCCCAGGCGAGGACCCGCCCGCTCAACGAGGCGATCAAGGCGTTCGAGGAGGCGCGCAACAAGGCGAAGAGCGCCGCGCGGCCGCCCGCGGACTGGACGCGCAAGCGGCAGGAGATCGACGAGGCCCGGGCCGAGCAGGAGCGCGTCGACGCCGAGCTGCGCGCCCTCCGCGCGGCCGACAAGCGGCTGCGGCGCGCGCTCCGCGTGCTCCCGCTGCTGGAGGCGCGGCGCGCGACCCTCGGCCGGCGCGCCGCGCTCGGCGACGTCGTGCTCCTGCCCGAGGGCGCGCAGCGCGACCGCGAGGACGCGCAGGACCGCGCCGCCGACGCGGCCGCCCAGGCCGAGCGGCTCCGCGCCGACATCGAGGAGCTCGAGGCCCGCCACGCCGCGCTGCACGTCCCCGAATCGCTCGCCGAGCTCGATCCGGGCGTGATCGACGGCCTCGTCACCCGGCTCGGGAGCCACCGCAAGGCCGCCGTCGACCTGCCGCGCGTCCGGGCGGAGCTCCACGGCCTGGAGGACGAGGCGCGCGCGATCCTCCGCCGGCTCGGGCGCGACGCCTCGCTCGTCGACGGCGCCGAGCCCGCGCGGCTCGAGGCGATGCGCGTCGACGTCGCGACCGAGGCGCGCATCAAGAGGCTCGCCCGCGAGCGCGGCGCCGTCGAGGCCAAGCCGCGCGAGGTCGAGCGGCTGCTCGCCGCGCACCGCGCCCGGCGCGACGCCTGCGCGCGCCGGCTGGCCGAGCTGCCGCCGGGCGAGGACCCGGCCCCGCTCCGCGGCGCGCTCTCGCGCGCGCAGAAGCAGGGCGACCTCGAGCAGCGCCTGCGCGACGCCACCGCCGCCGCGGCGCGGCTCGCCCGCGAGGCCGACGCGCAGCGCGACCGGCTCGGCCTCGGCGCCGCCGGCGAGGCCGCCCCGCGGGCGCACCTCGACGCCGGAGACGCCGCCGGCTCCCCCGCGCAGCGGCCGCTGTCCGCCGCCGAGGCGAGCGCCCTGCCCGTCCCGCTGCCCGAGACCGTCGACCAGGCGGCGGCGCAGTGGGGCGCCCGCGAGCGCGAGCGCGAGCGGCTCGGCGAGCGCGCCGCGGAGATCGAGGCGCGCCTGCGCGAGAGCGCGCGCGAGATCGACGCCCTCCAGCGCGCCGGCGCCGTGCCCACCGAGGCCGACCTCACCGAGGCGCGCGAGCGCCGGGACGCCGTCTTCAAGGCGCTGCTGCGCGCCCTCCAGTCGAAGGGGAGCGCCCGCGCCGCGTCGGCGGCCATCCACACCGCCTCGCTCTTCGACCTCGGCAAGGATGCGCCCGCCTCGCCCGGCGCCGGGCGGCGGCCGCCGCTCGCCGCGCCGGGCGAGCCGTCCGCGGCGGCCGCGCGCGGCAAGGCCGACGAGTACGCCGAGCTGGTGCGCGTCGCCGACACCCTCGCCGACCGGCTGCGCCGCGAGGCCGACCGGGTCGCGCGCCTCGCGCGGCTGCTCGCGGACAAGGCGCGGGCCGAGGCCGATCAGGCGCAGCTCGCCGCCGAGCGCGCCGCCCTCGCGCGCCGCGCCGAGGAGGCCGAGGCCGCGTGGGTCGAGCTGTGGCGGCCCGCGGGGGTCGCGCCGCGCTCGCCCGAGGAGATGCGCGGCTGGCTCGGCCGCTACGCGGGCCTGACCGCCACGGTCGACCGCCTGCGCGCCGCGGAGGCGGAGGCCGAGGCGCTGCGGGCCCGGATGCAGGCGCACGCGGCCGAGCTCCACGCCGCGATCCAGGGCGCGCGCGCCGGCCTGCCCCTGACCGGCGCGCCGGACGACGCGGCCGCGCGCCTCCCGGCGCTCGTCGAGGCCGCTGAGCAGGAGCTCGCGGCGATCGAGCTCGCCGCCCGCGAGCGCCGCGAGCTGCTCCGGGAGCGCAAGGAGCTCGAGCGCGAGCTCGAGGACCTCGAGCGCGAGCGGGCGGAGCACGCGCGCGCGCTCGAGGCGTGGCGGGCCGAGTGGGAGGACAGCGTGCGGCTGCTCGGCCTGCCCGGCGACGCGGCCACGGACGAGGCCACGGCGATCCTCGACGAGCTCGGCGCGCTGTTCCGCAAGGCCGACAGCGCGGCCCACGAGCGCCGGCGCGTGCGCGGCATGGAGCGCGACGCCCTCGCGTTCGCCGCCGACGTGGCGGAGCTCGCGTCCCGGCACGCGACGGACCTCGCCGCGCTGCCGGCCGATCAGGCCGCCGATCAGCTCGTCAAGCGCCACCACAAGGCGCGCGCCGACCTCCGTGAGCGCGGCGAGATCGCGCGCAGCCTCGCCGACAAGCGCCGCGAGCTCGACCAGCAGGAGGCGCGCCGCGCGGCCGCCGAGGCGCGCCTCGCGAAGCTCCTCGAGGCGGCGGCCGTCGCCCGCACCGGCGACGCCGCGGCCGATCTCGCCGCGCTCTCCGTGGCGGAGGAGCGCTCGCGCGAGGCGCGCCGCCTCGATCGCGAGCTCGTCGAGAACGAGGGCAAGCTCCTCGAGGCGGGCGAGGGCGCCGGCGTCGCCGCGCTGGAGCAGGAGACCGCGGGGGTGGAGCGGGACGCGCTCGCGCTGGAGCTCGACCGCACGGAGGAGCGCCTCGCGGCGCTCGAGGACGAGCGACGCCGGATCGACCGGGCGCTCGGGAGCCTCGAGCAGGAGCGCGAGCACCTCCGGGCGACGGTGGGCGCCGCGGAGGCCGCCGTCGAGGCGCAGATCTGCCTGTCGCACCTGCGCGGCGAGGTGCGCCGCTACGCGCGGGCGCGCCTCGCCGCGGTGCTGCTCGAGCGGGAGATCGAGCGGTACCGCGAGCGCAACCAGGGCCCGATCCTCGCGCGCGCGAGCGCGCTCTTCCACCGCCTGACGCTGGGCGCCTTCGCGGGCCTGCGGGTGGGCTACGACGAGAGCGAGCAGGCGGTCCTCCGCTGCGTCCGCGCGGCCCCCCCGGCCGCGGGCGCGGGCTCCGCCGCGGCGCCGTCGCCCGCGGACGACGGCGCCGCGGCGGAGCCCGCGAAGGCCCCCGTGCTGCGCGAGGTGGAGGTGAGCGGCCTGAGCGACGGCACGCGCGACCAGCTCTACCTCGCGCTGCGGCTCGCGAGCCTCGAGCACCACGCCCGGACGGGCGAGCCGATGCCGCTCATCCTGGACGACCTCCTGATCCACTTCGACGACGACCGCGCCCGGGCTGCCCTCGCGGTGCTCGGCGAGCTGACGGCGACGACGCAGGTCCTGTTCTTCACGCACCACGCGCGCCTCTGCGAGCTCGCGCGGGAGGCGGTGCCGGCCGAGGTCCTCCGCGAGCACCGGCTGCGGTGAAGGCGCGCTTGCGCCCCCTTGCGTCGAGCTCTGCTCACGACGCGAACAGCCAGGCGATGCTCGCCGCGCCGAACACGAAGAGCGCCGCCGTGAACACCAGGATCGCCGTCCGGTCGGGCCGGTAAGCCCCCCGCTCGATATCGCTGTACGCGCGCAGGTACCGCACCGCGGCCCACGCGATCATCGCCATCCCGAGCAGGACCATCCCCGCGCCCAGGCCCACGACCTCGCGCAGCAGCGACCGCGGCCCGACCTGCGCGGCCCCGGGCTCCGCCTCGAGGAAGTACAGGCTGAACCGATTGAGCGTGATGCCGAAGCTGAGCAGCGCGATCGCCGTGCGCACGTAGGCGAGGTGCGTCCGCTCGTTGGCCAGGTGCTCCCTCGCGTAGGCCTCGGTCCGCTTCACGCTCCCGTCGTCGGCCATGGCGTGACCATGGCGGCGGCCCCCCGCGCCTGCAAGCCCGGGCTCACCCGCGCTTCTTGCCCGAGAGCTCGACCGACGCCGCGTCCACCGACACCGAGGTCGGCGGCCCGAACTTCTTCACCTGGACCGTGACGCAGAGGGCCGGCGTGTCCTCGAGGACGCGCCCGATGATCCGCTCGGCGAGCGTCTCGAGCAGCTTGTACGAGGCGCTCGTGCCCGCCTCGACCACGAGGCTCGCGAGCCGGTCGTAGTCGAACACCCGCGCCCGCGTGTCGGTGCGGGGCAGCAGGGCGATCGGGAGCTCCACCTCCAGGCACACGACGAAGTCCTGGGGCAGGTCGCGCTCGGCGCGGGAAACGCCGTGCTTGGCGCGAAAGCGGATGCCGTCGAGGCGGATCCGGTAACTCTGGATCACAGACTCCATCGCCGCCCCCGTAGCACGCCTTCCGGCCGGCATCCGCCGCAAGGAGGTGGCCTGGTCAGCTCGCCCGCTCGCGGCGGCGCTCCCCGGCGCGCCGGCCGCGGCGGCCGCGCGCGCGCCGCCTCAGAGGAGGGGCCGCTTGAAGCACACCGCGTCGATCTTCGCGGTCATCTCGCTGCGCAGGAACTGCACCGGCTCCCACCCTTCCTGTCCGAAGCGCTTGAGCACCGGGTTCCACCCGGTGGCGTTGGTCACCTCGAGCGCCTGGCTGTCGCCCACGCGCGCCGTCTCGGCGTCCACGCACCGCACCTCCCAGCGGGGCGGATCGGTCCCCGCGTGCACCGGCGGCACCAGGAAGCGCGGCGCGACGTACGACGCGGAGCAACCGAAGAGAAACGCGACGGCGATGGCTGTTCCGGAGCTGAGCTTCGGCATGAGCGGTCCTTTCCTGCGGGTCGACCCGCGAAAGGCGTATCGGCGCTCCGTGCGTCACGTCAACAGGGAACGGCGCGCGGGCTCCTACCGCTTGCGTCCGAGCGCCTCGCGGTCCTTCACGATGAGCCGCCGGCCCGCCGCGTCGAGCAGGCCCTCTTTCCGGAAGGCCCCGAGCGTCAGCGTCACCGTCTCCCGGGTCGAGCCGATCACCTGCGCGATCTCCGCGTGCGTGATCGGCGCCGAGATCAGCGTCCCGCGCGGCGTCGGCACGCCCCACCGCTCCGCCGCGTGCAGGAGGAACTCGGCCAGCCGTCCTCCCACGTTCTTGAACAGCATCGACTCGATCCGGTCCTCGGTCTCCCGCTGCCGCGCGACGAGCAGCGCGAACACCGCGGCCCCGAACCCCGGGTGCTGGGCGCAGAGCTCGCGGACGAGCGCGAGCGGCACCCGGACCACCTCGGCCTCGTCCATCGCGACAGCGCGCTCGGTCCGCGTCTCCAGCCCGCCGAGGCACGACTCGCCGAGCACGTCGCCCGTGCCGCGGTAGCTGAGCGGGAACGAGGCCCCCGCCGCGTTCACCCGCTCGACGCGCGCCCGCCCCCGGCCGAGCACCACGAGCGAGTCCGCGGGCGCGCCCTGCTCGAAGATCGCCGTGTCGGACGCCACCACCTCGAGCACGGCCGCCTCGGTGACCGCCTCCCGCACCGGGCGGTCCGCCTGCGCGAACAGCGAGGAGAGCCGGAAGGCGCGCGCCACCCGCGCCTTCGCGGGATCAGCCGCCGGGCGCCCGGCATCCGGCGCGTACTGCGAGTCCAGGTCGCTCACGGTAGGGAGCGGGAGCGTAATCCATCTTGCGTAGGTTGGCACACACGAACACCCTTACCGCCCCTGCGCCGGGGGGGCGGCCGGGCGCCGCGATCAGCGCCCGCCGCGATCGAGCGCCACGACGATGTCCCGGTCGAGCGCGCCGTCCGCCGCCCGCGCGAACTGCTGGAAGCGCGGGTAGGCGTCGGGCTGCACGCGGCCCGCGGGCAGGTCGAGGAAGCGATCGAGGAGCAGCGCGCCCCCGTCGACGCGATCGCTCACCCGCACGGTGCGTCCATCATTCTCCGCCTTGAATGGATCGAGCCTCGTTGTCACGCGCGCGCCCTGGGGGAGCTTGATCCGGAGGCGCACCTCCGAGCGGGTCGCGATCTGCTCCGACAGGTAGAGCGGCGTCTCCCGGACCGGCAGGCTCGCGAGGCTCGCCACGCGCACGCCGAAGGGCGGCGACAGCACGAGCTCCGGCCCCTGCGCGCGCGCGAAGCTCGCGACCGCGATCTTCATCTTCAGGGTGAGCGGCCGGTCGATCTCGGTCATCTCCTTGACCTGGATCTCCTGCAGCCGCGCCCCCGGCACCATCTGCGGCAGCAGGCGCGACTCGACGGCGTCCCTCAGCTGCGCGTCGGGCAGCGACTCCAGCGCCGAGCGCAGGGCGATGGCGAGCTTGCCCTCGTAGCGCTGCTCGATGACGAGCGAGGCCGAGCCGTCCCTGGCCACCTCGGCGACGCCCTCGGTGACCACGCCGTCGTGCGCGCCGGACGAGGGCGTCACCTCGCGCGGCGCCCCGGGCCGCAGCACGATCGCCGGCTGCCCGCGCAGCGAGCTCGGCAGGTAGCCGTACGGCGCGAACTTGTCGCGCACGAACATCCAGCGCACCGCGCCCGCGCCGGGCTTGTCGCCCGTGTCGAGGCGCAGGGCGATCGCGTTGAACGTCTCCGCCTCGCTCATCGGCCCGCGCGGCGGCGCGGTGAGCCGGTCGCTCACCACGCCGTAGCCGGCGTCGATCCCGAGCAGGCGGCACAGGTAGAGGAACGCCTCCGTCCGGTTGCCGCTCTTGCCGATGACGACGCGGCGGCCGTCGCTCTCGCGCCCCTCCTCCACGTTGGCGAGCACCCACCGGTAGATCCGGCGCGCCTGCTCGTCCTTCGACGGCGCCGCCTCGCCGCCCTCGCCGCCCGCGCCCGCCGCGGGGCGCGCCCCCTTGCCGGCGCTCGCGGCCGCGTCGCCGTCCGCGCCGCCCTTGCCGGCGCCCGCGGCCGCGGCGCCCGGCGCCGGCTTCAGCGCGATCGCCCGCGCGATGCGCACGAGCCGCGGGTCGCGCGGCGTCTCGTCGGCGGCCGCGTCGACCATGCGCGCGATCGTGCTCTCCAGGCGGATGCCCCAGCCGATGCGGACGTTCGGCAGGAACTCCGCCGCGGGCGCGCTGGCCGGCTCCTCCGGCAGCGCCGGGCTCTTGTCGACGCGGTAGCGGCGGGTGACGAGCGCGCCGGACTCGGTGATCTCCGGCGCGGGGACCGGGCCGGAGGTCTCCACGTCGAGCGGGCGGCTCTTCGGCGAGACGATGATGAACTCGCTGCGCCAGTAGGGGACCTTCTCCTCGCGGAAGAACCAGCGCGGCCCCTGGAACGTGAGGCCGCCCTGGCCGTCGCCGCGCAGGATGAACAGGTTCTCGACCTCGATGTAGTCGCCCACCTCGAGGTGCGGCATCGTCACGGTCGGCTTGTCCTCGATGAACTCCGGCTCGTGGATCGACCCGTCGCGCTTGACGGTGCGGAGCTTCAGCACGAGCCCCTCGGGCACGCGCTGCTCGGCGTGCTCCTGGATCGCCTCGCGCGACTGGATCCGGATGATCTCGTGCTGGAGCATCCGCGCCGAGCCGTCCTCGTGGACCCACAGGGCGGCGTAGTCGAGCACGCGCGCCGCCGTGCCGGGCATGGCCTCGCCCGACGCCTCGTGCTCGGCGATCACCTTCTTCGAGTCCTGCCGGTACGGGCTGAGCTCCGTCGTCCCGTCGAGCAGCTCGATCGCGTCGCGCAGCTCCGAGGTGTCGGCGCCGGTGCGGATCGCCTCGATGAGCGCCTTCTGGAGCGCGTCGCGCTCCCCCCGCGCGAAGCGCGCGTCGGCGAGCGCGAGGCGCGCGTCCGCGTCGTCCGGCGCCTTGGCGAGGGCGCGCTCGAGCTGCTCGAGCGACTCGGCGCGCTTGCCGGCGCGGGTCAGCAGGTCGGCGATGCGCAGCGCGATGTCCTTGCGGTCCCTGCGCACCGCGCCGATGCGCCCGAGCTCCTTGATGGCCGCCGCGTAGTCGCGCCGGTCGATGGCCCGCTCCAGCTCGATCTCCGCGTCGGGCTCGATCTCCCGGATGCGGGCGGCGATCCGGTCGGCCTCGGCGATGTGCCCGTCGCTGTCGTGGATGCGGAGGAGCGCGCCGAGCACCTCGACGTCGTCCGGGAAGCGCGCGGCGGCCTCCTTCACGGTGCGGACGTGCTCGACGCGCCAGCCGAGCCGCGAGTACATGGCCGCGAGCGTCTTCAGGATGTCGGGCACCTCCCGGAACCTGTCGGCGAGCGCCTCGATCGTGCGGGTGACCTCGGGCAGGCCGGCCTTGTCGGCCTCCTCGAGGGCGAGCCAGAAGCGAGGGTACCAGAGCTCCGGGTCCTTCTCTGCGGCGCGCGCGCGCACGTCCTTCACGAGGTCGCGCCCGTCGGACGCCGGGAAGATCGGGTCTTTCTCGAGGAAGACCGCCTGCGCCGCGAGCGCGGGCCCGGTGGCGCGGGCCGGGTCGGCCACGAGCGGCTCGATCAGCACCGCGCTCACGTCGTCCTGCCCCTCGAGGTGGGCGATGTGGGCGGCGAGGAACCTGGCGATCGGGTCGTTCACGTCGCGCTCGGGCTGCGGCGCGCCGCGCAGCCCGCGCGCGCGGGCCACCCTGGGCGCGGGCTGCGGCGGCACGCCGAGGGCGTTGAGGAACGGCTCGATCGGGTTCGGGTCGGGAAGGACCTCGGGCGGGAAGAGCGCGTACGGCGGCGTCGGGTCGGCGGACGTGGTCAGGCCGAGGGGGGTGCCGTTCGGCGCGAGCAGCCGGATGGATGTGTCGCCGCTGCCGACGCGGGCGAGGATGCGGTGCCGGCCGGGTCCGAGGCGCAGGCGCGCGCCGAAGCGCGGCCAGATGCCCCACTGCTTCGTGTCGCGGGTCAGCACCTCGACGTCGTCGACGAGGATGGCGAACGCGCCCTGGACGGCGACGATCATCTCCCGTTCGGCCGGCAGGTCGACGAACGTCTCGACGTAGAAGATGCCCCCCCGCGCCGTGGCGCCCGGCGCGCCTTCCGGCGCGACGGCGGAGAGCTGGCACCCGCGGCGCTCGGCGCCGAGCACGCGCGGCGGGTCGGCGCGCCGCGGGTCGCGCGGGAACACGGGCGGCCACGGCCCGGCGCGCTCCGCCTCGTACCGCACGCGGTGGTCGCTCTCCGCGTTGTGCCCGAAAGGCCCGGCGAAGCGCGCGTTCTCGATGCACCCGTACCGGCGCGCCGCGAGGTCGACGATCGGCACGGCCGGCGCGGCCCCGGAGGCGCTGCTCCCGGCATGGCCGCTGGCGGCGCTGCCGGTCCCGGCGGCGCGCGCCGCGGCGGCGGCCTCGTCCGGGAGTCCCTCGATGCTCCACCACTCGACGAGCTCGCCGCGCGCGCGCCACCCGAGGTTGCCGGGGTGGTCGATCGCGCGCAGGACGACCTCGCGGGACTTCTTCCAGAGGCCGGCGACGCTGGATCGCAGCCCGAGCAGCCGGTTCGCGGCGAGCCAGCCCACGAGCGGCGCGTCCGGGTGCGTGCTCACGCGCGCGGCGTCCACCGCCTCGAGGTAGGCCGCCGCCGCGCGCGCGTTGCGGCCGTGCTCCTCGTCGTCGATCGCGCGCCCGAGCGACGCGAGCATCGACTTTGCGCCGAGCCCGTCGAGGCGTTTGCGCGCCGCCTTGACCCCCGCCGGCGTGCCGCCCGGCACGAGGAGCTCTCCCAGCAGCCATCGGCCGACCACCTCGCCGTCGGTCGAGTGCGCGCCGGCGTCGCGGAGCGAGGCGATCGGGTCGGGCGCGCGTTGCGCGGTGACCGCGCTGCACGCGCCGAGCGCGAGGGCCAGGGTGGCGGCGCCGGCGAGCCGGAGGAGCGCCGAGAGGGGTCGAGGAGCGCGCATCGGCTCGGTCCTTAGCGCGGCCGACCGCGTGCGCACAGGTGGCGCGCGCGTCCCTCCGGTTCGACCCAGCGCGCAGGAGGCCGCGGTTTTCCTTGGGTCGCTGGGGTCCCCCCCGCTCCCCCGGCTGGAGGCAGGGGTCAGCTCAGCATCCCTCGTCGGATGCCGCGCACAGCATTGAATATTGGATGCCGACGTGAGCCAGGGCCCACGGGCGCTCGCCGCTGAGGCCCGCCTGGCGCCGCGATCACCGAGGACATCGCGCAGCCGAGGAGCACGCCGCGAGCCCTCTTCGCTCCATTCTTGGAGGAGAGACAATGGGGGCCGCATCGGAGGGATGCATGGGAACGCGCACGAAGAGGTCAGACGGAAGAACAAGACCGGAGACGGGAGACGGGAGACGGGGGAGGTGGAAACAGGTTCCCCTGACGCCAGCCCCCAACATGGGTCTCGCCCAGGTCGAGGCAGCAAAAACCCGACGGCGACCGCAGCGAGAGAGCCCTTTTCAACGGCACCGACTCCCGTTGTATCTTCCCGCCTCATTGCCGCCGTCCGGCTTTGCCGGTCGGCAGGGAGGAGATCAGCGATGGATTATTCGAATGAGGTCCTCGAGACCACGCCGGAGCGCGCCACCAAGTTCCTCACGGGGATGGGCGCAGTCGCCGCGATTCGCACGTTGATGGCCGACGCGGGGATGACCGATGACGATATCCTGGAGGGCCGCACGCTCCTCCTCGACGTCCTCGCCGCTCCCCGGAAGATCGGCGCAGCGCCAGATACCGACGACGCGCGGGCGCAGCGCGCCGCGACCACGGAGCTCGATCAGTGGGATGAACCCAACTTCGCCCGTCATGGCGCCTCGCTCCGCCGGCGTTTCCCCGACGTGCATGCATACGTCTTCAAGGACCTCTCGCCCTCGACCGGCACTGCCGCTGTCCAGGGAGTGGCCACCTTCCTCGCGCGGCTCGACGCCCTCGAGAGCGGCGCCGATCCGGACCGCGCCGGGACCAAGCAGAGCGACAAAAAGGCGGTCGCCTTCCTCGCGACCCGCGGACTCGACAAGACCGAGCGCAAGCGCCTCAAGGGGCTCGTCGACGTGGCGCTCGGACCGACGTCCGTCCTGCCCGCGGCGACCGAGCTCCCGGAGGCCTCGCGCCGGCGCGAGGCGCTCTCCCGGCTGCGCGGCTGGTTCGACGAGTGGTCGACCACTGCGCGCGCGGTCGTCAAGAAGCGGGGCTACCTCATCCGCCTCGGCCTCGCGAACCGCAAGGCGCCCCAGCGCAAGGCTCCGTCCGCGCCCGCCACCCCCACCGAGCCGGTCGACGACATCGACGCCACCGTCGCGGAGTAGCCCAGCCCACACAGCACGGCTTCCGGCGGGTGCCCGAGACCTTCCGACGCGCTCCGGAAGCTTCCGTCGCGGAAACGAAGCCCTCCGGCGCGCGCCGGAGCACGTGATTTCGCGCACTTGGCGGCGTCGCCCGCCCCGCCGGCGCTGTCCGACGCGCGGCGGGGGGCGAATTTCCCGGCAAATTTCGCATCCCGCTCCGCGACGGAAGCTTCCGGCGCGCGACGGAAGCCTTCACGCGGGCGGCGGAAGCCTTCGCGCCGGCGGCGGAAGCCCTCACGCCAGCGGCGGAAGCCTTGGAGACGGCAACGGAAGCCTTTCTCCGGCAACCGCCCCCTTCGCGCGCGCGACCAGAGCCCTCCGGCCTCCACCGGACGCCATGACGCGGCCTCTCACGCTCGCGGATCGCCCCCTGAGCCGGGGCCGGCCGGCCCCGGTCCCGGGTCACGGCTCAGACGCCGACCTCGACTGCGCTGGCGACCTGCTGGAGGAGCACCGCCTGCTCGATCACCTCGGGCGGCACACCGAGATCGTCACGCGCCGCGCTCACATCCTCGCGCGCCGCCGCCACGTCCTCGCCAACCGCACCGACGACGTGCTCGCGCTCGGCGCTCACCTGCTCGCCCTCGGCGCTCACCTGCTCGCCCTCGGCGCTCACCTGCTCGCCCTCGGCGCTCACCTGCTCGCCCTCGGCGCTCACCTGCTCGCCCTCGGCGCTCACCTGCTCGCCCTCGGCGCTCACCTGCTCGCCCTCGGCGCCCGCGTCCTCGCGCTGCGCGCGCGCCTCGTCGCGCTCCGCCGCCCGGCGCAGCGCCGCGATCTCCGCCTGCGCGGCGATCAGCGCCTGTTCGAGCTCGTCGTGGAGCGCCTGCGGAGATCCAGCCGTGGCGCGCGCCTCGGCGAGCTCGCGCTCGAGCTGCGCGATCTTCCAGCCCGCCGCGCGCACGTCGGCCTCGCTCGAGGCGGCGCTCCGCGCCAGCGCGTCGAGCTGCTGCCGCAGCGCCTCCGCGGCGTCGCCCTGGCCGCCAGACCCCGGGAGCACCCCGCCCGGCCCGCCGCCACCCGCCGCGTCGCCCGGACCGCCGCGCCCGGCGGCCGACGCCTCGAAGACCGTCCCGAGCTCGTCGACGAGCTCCTTGCCCACGCGCTCGCTCTCGCGGAGCTGCGCCTTGAGCGCCGCGATGACGTGGCCCCGGTCGCGGAGCGCCTCCTCCAGGCCCGCGATCTCCGCGGCCGTCGCCTCGCCCAGGTCGCGCTTCTCGAGCTCGGCGATCCGCTGCTCCTGCGCGGCGACGCGCTCCTCGAGCTCCACGATCCGCGCCTCGAGCAGCAGCCTGCGCGCGTCGAGCGCGCTCCGCTCCTCCTCCAGCCCACGGTTCTCCCGATCGAGCCGGCTCGCCCGCTCCTCCAGCCGATCGCGCTCCCGCGCGAGCTCGTCGAGCTTCGCCGCCGCCTCGCGCCGCGCGCGCTGCGCCTCCTCCAGCGCGCGCTCGCCCTCCTGCGCGCGCCGCCGCGCCGTGTCCCGATCCGCCGTCGCCTTCGCCAGCTCCCGCCGCGTCGCCGCGGCGGCGGCCTCGAGCTCCTCCACGCGCGCCGCGAGCGCCGGATCGGGCGCCGCCGCCGCGGGCCGCGCCTCGAGCTCGGCGATCCTCGCGCGCGCAGCATCGAGCTCGGCCGTCGCGGCGTCGAGGCGGTCGCGGGCGCCGGCGATCTCCGGCCGGTTGCGGATCATGCCGAGCTCGAGCTCGACCTTGGTCCGCAGCCGCTTCTCGTCGTCGAGCTGCTTCGCGAGCCGGGTCGCGCGATCGCGCTGGCTGCGGAGCTCCTCCTCCATGTCGCGGATCTGGTGCGCCAGGCGCTCGGCGCGGACGTGGGTGTCGCCCGCCCGGGCCTCGACCTCGCGGAGGCGCGCCGCCCTCGCCTCGAGCTCGCCCTCGACCTCGGCGAGGCGCGCGGCCGTGGCGACCGCGCTCTCGGCGCGGGCCCCGGCGTCCTCGCGGTCGCGCTGGTGCCGGGTGCGCAGCTCCGCGAGCTCGCCCCCGAGCCGCGTGGCGCGGCCCTCGGCCTCGCTGAGCGCCTCGGGCGACGGGCCCGCGCTCGCGACCGGGAAGCCGGCGAACGGCAGCTCGATCACGGCGAACGCGTCGAGCCGCGGCAGCCGCTCGCCGGCCACCGCGATGAACCACTCCGGCTCCTCGGAGCCGTCCAGGATCGACGTGTCGACGCTGACGTCGGGCTCGCCCTTCGGCGCGAACTCCGCGACTGTGTAGCCGACGAACGGCGCCTGGCCGATCATCCGCACCTGCTTGAACTGAAGCGCGACGAGGTCGTAGAGCGCGTAGTAGCCGGGCGCCCCGCCGCGCCGCGCGCCCGCCGGCAGCAGGCCCCGGCCGACGTCGGGGTTCGGCGACGCGATGACGGCGGCGCCGCTCGCGGCCGTGAGGCGGCGGGCGCGCCGGAGGATCTCGGCCGGCTCGCTGAAGATCGAGAGGTCGGGGATGACGAGGGTGTCGAAGGCGCCGTCGCGCACGCCGAGGTCGCCGTCGAACACGGCGAAGCTCGGGTGCGGCTGCCGCGTGGCCGCCGACCGCGCGAGCATCTCCGCGACGCGCGCGGCGTCGGGGTCGTAGGCGTGGACGAGGCGGGCTCCGCGCTGGAGCAGCCGGTCGGCGAGGCCGATCGTGGCGTCACCCAGGACCGCGACCCGCCGGCCGCGCACGAGCGGCTCGAGGTAGGCGCTCAGCACCAGGGCAGGGTGCAGCGCGGCGGGGGCGGCGTGCCGCGGCGAGCCGGCGGCGGCGAGGGAGGACTCCGTCGTCATGGTTCCGTCCTCTTACGGCGCGAGGGCCCGGGAGTCCACAAAGCGCAGTGCAGAGTTGCAAGGCTGCACCCGCCGCGCCGGGCCCCCGTCCCGCGCCGATGACGCTCTGCGTCTCCCGCCAGGATGCCCTTCGTCGCTCGCGACGTGAGATCCAGCACACCAGCGTGACCCCCGCGAGCCGCGCCCCGGCGCGCCGCGACCCGGCGAGCCGCGCTCCGGCGCGCCGCGCTCCGGCGCGCCGCGCTCCGGCGCGCCGCGACCCGGCGAGCCGCGCTCCGGCGAGCCGCGACCCGGCGAGCCGCGACCCGAGCCGCGCGACGGTGGGCCCGAGGCCGGGCCGGGCGCGGGGCGATCAGCGGATCACGGTCTCGCAGCCGAGGAGGATCTGGATCTTCGCCACGGACGCGTCCCTCGCCGCGTTGCAGGTGTCGGGGCACAGCACGAGCGCCTTCGGGGCGCTCGGGTCGTCGTAGCGCCAGCCCGGCCCGTCGCAGCCGGGGCTCTGCGGCAGGATGTCCTGCGGCGCGCCGTCGAGCCCGAACAGGACGTTGACGTCGTTGAACGCGACCTGCCCGCCGGTCACCTGGGCCGGGACCTCGACCTCGCACGGGAGCGCCTCACCCGTCACCTTCGCGAGCGCGCGCTCGAACTCGCGGGCGATGTTGGTCGACGCGACCAGGACCGCGGCGTCCGTGCCGCCCGCGGCCGCGATCTGGTTGGCGATGCTCTGGTCGACCCCCGGCAGCCCGATGACGAAGGTGCGCACCGGAGGGCGGTAGCGCGCGCCCGCCGCCGCGAGCGCCGCGATGGCCGCCGGGTCCTCCGGGTTGGCGCCGCCGCACTGCGCCGCGGGCCCCTGCGGCTTGCCGTCGGTGACGAGCAGCACCGCGGACGCCTCGCCGGGGTGGTTCTGCGCCGTCTCGATGCCCTGAAGGAGCGCGCCGCCCAACGCCGGATAGATGGGCGTGCTCGGGCCGTCCGGCCGCTCGGCCTCGATGGCCTCGACGATCGCCCCCGCGTTCCCCGGGAGCGGGCCGAACGGGACGAGCGGCGTCTTGTAGGCGTTCTGGTCGCACGCCGGCACGCCGTCCGCCTCGCGAGGGAAGAAGCGCAGCGCCACGCGCACGCCGGCGAACCGCGCGCTGTTGACGAACGCCGTCAGGCCGGCCTTCGCGCTCTCCCACTTGCTCTCCACCGTCGGGTCGTCTCCCGCCATCGAGGACGATTTATCCATCATGATGTAGAGATTGAGCGGGACGACGACCGCCTCCTCCGTGACGAGCCCGCACGCGGCGTCCGGGTCGGGGGGAATATCGATGGGCGCGTCGCCCAACAGCCCACCATCCGGCTCGAAGCTCCCGCCTGAGCCCGCTCCCTCCGAGGCTCCTTCCGATGAGGACGAAAGGGAGCCGAACCCCGAATCCGGGGCACAGGCGCCGTGGAAGCCGGCGGCGGCGGCGAGCCCGAGCAGGGTGGCGAGCGAGAAGCGGCGGAGCGGGTCAAGGCGCATGGACGTACGGGCGGGCAGCTGGGCGGCGCGGCTGCCGGGAAGGGGTGCAGAGGAAGACTACCGGAGTCGGTGGCAGGCGCGAGGGGCGAATCGATGAAGCGTGAGCTGGCTCGCGAATGCGCGGCGCAGCGCGGCACGGCGTCATCATCGCGTCGTATGCGGCGGCGCGGCGTGCCGTGCGAGACGATTACGTGCAGCGTGACAAAGTCTTTCCGCAGAACGCGCGAAGGTGCAGAATTCTGATCATGCGCGTGCGATTGCTCCTCGGAACGGCTTCTCTGTTTGCGATGCTCTCCGCGCTCGGCTGCGCCGAGAGCAGCTCGATCGACGGCCCCATCGGGCCGGTGTCGGGCACGGGAGGAGGCTCCGGAGCGGGCGGCGCGCCCTCCGCGAGCAGCGCCACGACGACGTCATCGAGCGGCAGCGGGGCCGGCGCGAGCGGCTCGAGCAGCGCGGCCGGGGGCGACGGCGGCTCGGGTGGAGACGGGGGCAGCGGCGAGGGGGGCGCGGGCGAAGGAGGCAGCGGGGAGGGCGGCAGCGGCGGCGAGGTCGTCGTCGATCCCTGCGCGATGGGGTGTCTCCCGGGCACGCACGACGTCGATGGCAACCCGCTCACGGGCGAGTGCGGCTGTGAGTACGCGTGTACGCCGACCTCGGCGAGCGAGGATCCGATCGACGGCGACTTCGTCGACGACAACTGCGATGGCGGCGACGGGCTCGTGGAGCAGTGCGTGTACGTCTCCGCGGCCACGGGGGACGACGCGAACCCCGGGACGCGCAACGCCCCGGTGCAGACGATCGCGACGGCCATCCAGGTGGCGCGGGATGGCGCGGTCCCGGCTGTGTGCCTCTCCGGCGAGCTGTACGAGGAGGCGGTCACTGTCGTGTCCGGCATCAGCATCTATGGCGGGTTCGATGAGAATGACCCTGACTTCAAGTTCCGGAGGACTCCGTCGGTGACCACCACCGTTCGCGCCACAGGCACGGTGTTCCACGCGCCCTCGATCGAGCAGCCGACGCACATCGAGGGCATCACGATCGAGGCGCTGCGGTCGCCGTCGCCGGGGGCGAGCACCTATGGAGTGCGCCTTGGCGGCGGGCTCGCGCAGCTCTTCGTGCGGTACAATCAGATCGACGTGGCCGACGGCCAGAAAGGCGCCGACGGCACCCACGGGGCGGCGCCCTCGACGGGGACGGCGGCGGCGGGGAATGCCGGCGAAGAGGGCTGCGACGCGTGCAGCGGCAGGGGATACGGCGGCGCGCAGACCACGTGCACCGAGTTCGGCGGCGCGGGCGGCAGGGGTGGATACAATAACTACTCCGGCCTCGCGGGCTCACCGGGCAGCGGCGGGGCGACCGGCGGACCGGGAGGCGCTTCGGCAGGGAGCTGCGGTCCGGATAGCGCGCCAGGCGGCGCCGGCATGGCGGGCGCGCCCGGGCTGCAGGGGACGCCCGGCGCGGGGGGAGCGAGCCTGGGCACCATCGCGTCAGGCGGCTACCAGCCGGCGAGCGGCACCAACGGACAGACCGGGTCGACCGGCCGCGGCGGCGGCGGTGGCGGCGGTGGCGGCGGCGGCTCGTGTGGAACCGGATGCTTCTGCTACGAAGATCGCGGCGGCGGCGGCGGCAGCGGCGGGTGCGGCGGAATCGGCGGTCGCGGCGGGCAGGGCGGCCGCGGCGGCGGCGGGAGCTTCGGCGTGTTCGCCGCCGCCGGAAGGGTGGTCGTCTCCGGCAACACCATCACGACGAGCGCGGGCGGCGCCGGCGGTCGAGGCGGGAACGGCGGAGTCGGCCAGTTCGGAGGGAACGGGGGCATCGGCGGCGTGGGCCGGGAGGACTCCGGCGGCGGCGGCACCGGCGGCAAGGGCGGCGACGGCGGTGCCGGCGGCCCCGGCGCGGGCGGCGGGGGTGGCCCGAGCGCGTGCCTGGCGCGTTCCGGGAGCGTCGTTTTCACGTTCGCGGAGAACAGCTGCACGACCGGCACGCCCGGCTTCGGCGGCCCGGGCGGCACGAACTCCACCGGCGGCGCCGCCGGCGCCGGGCAGAACGGCTCGGCCCGGGCGAACCTGCAGATCAACTGACCATCACCGCGCGGGTCGAGGCGCTGTCTCACGACGCGTTCGAGGGCGCACCTGGTCGCGACGTGCAGAGCTCCCCCTGAGGAGTCCCCTCATTGAGCCGCCCTTTTCAGCGGGAAATTGAACAGGGAGGCGGGGAGACAGGGAGTATCTTGAAGACTTTCCTCCCCGCCTCCCTGTGAATTTTCGAAGAATCTTGGGAATTCCTCAGGAGCTCCCCTGCACCTCTGATCCGGATCCCATGACCCGACAGGTCGACCCCGGGGTCGTCGAGCTCAGCGACGGTCGCGCATCCATGACCGCTGCACGGTCGCGATCTCGCCTGGACACCGCGCGGGAGCGCGCGCCCCTGCGCAGCGGCCGTCGCCATGCTGGACGTTCGTCCGCTCGGGACGCCGGCGTGTCCAAGCGCGTGGAGGCGCCTCCGCTAGACTGGAGCAAAGCGCTAGGCGCCCGTCTGAACGCGTTGCTGGCGCGCGCCGACCGGCTACAACCGCTCTCGGACGCGACGAGCGCCGAAGACAGGAAGGCCCCCCATGACCACCGCGATGCAGATGCCCATGATGCCGCAGACGATGAACACCATGACGCCGGAGATGGCCGCCGGCGGATCAATGATGCCCGGCATGGGCATGGGCATGATGCCCGGCATGATGGGCATGGGCATGCCGATGATGCCCGGTATGATGGGCATGATGCCCAACATGATGGGCATGGGCATGGGCATGCCGATGATGCCCGGCATGATGGGCATGGGCATGATGCCCAACATGATGGGCATGGGCATGCCGATGATGCCCGCCATGATGGGCATGATGCCCAACATGATGAACATGATGAGCATGATGCCCAGCATGATGAACATGGGCATGCCGATGATGTGCAAGATGTCCTGTGAGATGACCAAGGACGGGATGACCTGCAAGATGATGCCGCCCGAGGGCATGTCGATGGACATGCTCAAGGAGCGCTGCGACATGATGACGAAGATGATGGCGTCCGGGATGCCGATGATGATGATGTGCGGCGGTATGCCCATGATGATGGGCATGTCCACGATGACCAAGTAGCCCGCCCCAGAGCCTTCTTGGAGTGACAGAACGCCGGCGAACGCCGGCGTTCTTGCATTTCGCCTCCAGGTTCGCTGTCCCTGCTCCCCGCGGAGAGCGCGCCCCTCCTCAGGGCGCCGACAGCGAGTAGGTCATCACGAGGTACATCAGCGAGTCGACGTTCGCCGGATTGCGGTAGACGTGGGGGACATCCGCCTGAAACACGAGCGCGTCGCCCGTGGCCAGCAGGAAGCGCTGTCCGTCGACGCTGATCTCGACCGTCCCCTGGCTCACCACGATGTTCTCGGACGTGCCGGGCGGATGCGGGTCCGCGTTCTCGATGCCGAGCGGCGCCAGGTGCAGCTCGTAGAACTCGACCGTTCTTGGCGAATCGAACGGGAAGAGGGCGCGCGACGTGAACTTTCCGTCATGAGAGGTCAGCCGCTTCGCGCGGTCGCCGCGCAGCAGCATCGGCCCGCCGGAAGCGCGATTGCTGACGAGCGCCGAGAACGGCACGTCGAGCGCGCGGGCGATCTTCCACACAACGTTGATCGTGGGCGCGCTACGGCCGAGCTCGATCTGTCCGAGCATGGCGCGGCTGACGCCGGAGACCTTCGAGAGCCGCTCCAGCGAGAGCCCGCGCCGCGTGCGGAGCCGCCGGAGGTTCTCCCCGACGACCGCCGTGAGATCCGATGGCGCGTCGGGGTGAGCGACCTCGTACGTCCACGCCTCGTCCTCATCCACCTCCTGCGCCTGCCCCACGGGCCTGGCCTGTTGCACGTTGAGCGCTATCGGCACTGTGCTGCTCGCAGCGGGAAGGTCGCTGTTCTGGCGAACCGATCTCATGGGAGGTGGGCGGCACTCTACACTGGATCACGAGGCCGGCAACACAGCCAAATTCGCCACCTCGATGTAACAAATGTAAGCAATCATCAG
Source organism: Sorangium sp. So ce406 (assembly GCF_051474675.1). Lineage (NCBI taxonomy): Bacteria > Pseudomonadati > Myxococcota > Polyangiales > Polyangiaceae > Sorangium > Sorangium sp. So ce406. The sequence goes on from NZ_CP150340.1 coordinate 9,952,083, forward strand.
GTAATTTCCGTCACTCCTAGGATGACGCCTGAGCCCGGCGCTGGGTGTCTCCCGCAGCGTCTCCCCCTCTCCCGCGCTGGCCCTCCTGGCGAGCTCGCCGTTCCCTCCCGCGCTCGCCCCCGGCAGCAGGCTCGCTCTCTGACTTGCCGCGCGGCCGGCCGCCTGCCCGGCGCAGCCTCCACCCGTCCCTACCGCCGGGGCGGCGGAGCGGCTACAACCAGGGCGCGTCTCGCGCGGGCTGGCCGCCGCAGCGCGCTCGGGACAGCGAGGACTTGCCGATGGCCCACGACATCGACGACGTGATCGACGGCCGGTACACGCTGCTCGAGGTGGTCGGTCGGGGAGGGCACGGCAGCGTCTTCCGCGCCCTCGACCAGCAGACCGGCGCCCACGTCGCCGTCAAGTGCCTCCACCCCGAGTTCGCCAGCGACGCCGGCTTGAAGGCGCGCATGCGGCGCGAGGCCGGCGCCATGGGCGCGCTGGCCGGCACCAGCGCGACGCAGGTCTTCGCCTTCAGCGAGGCGCGCGACGGCACGCTCTACATCGTGATGGAGTTCCTGAAGGGCAGCGATCTCGAGACGACGCTGCGCCGCCTGGAGGCGCGGAACCAGCGGCTCCCGATCGACCGACTCCAGGAGCTGTTCCGTCCGATCATCGACACCCTCGACGCCGCGCACGCGCGCGGCATCGTCCACCGCGACCTGAAGCCCGCCAACATCTTCGTCCTCGAGGACGACGCGAAGGATCCGTCCTCCCCGGCTCACCCGGGCGATGATCCACCCCAGGCCCCCGCCGATCGCGCCCGCCCCGCGGGCGAGCCGGCGCGCCTCGCGGACGCCGGCGCGCCGTCCGGCGCCGCGCCGCGCGGCGGCGTGCGGTTGCTCGACTTCGGGCTTGTCAAGGTCATGCAGGCCGACCCCCTCACCCGCGAGGGCGCGATCCCCGGGTCGCCCAGCTATATCGCGCCCGAGGTCTGGAAGGGCCGGCCCCAGGAGATCGACCACCGGATCGACATCTACTCGCTCGGCGCGGTGCTCTTCCGCGTGCTCGCGGGGCGCGTGCCGTTCACCGGCGCGAGCCGGGTCGACATCCTGATCGCCGCCGCCCGCGGCCCCCGGCCGAGCCTGCACGCCTTCCGCCCCGACCTGCCGCCCGAGGTGGACGCCTGGTTGGCCCGGGCGCTCGCCGTCACCCCCGAGGAGCGCTTCCAGGACGTCCGCGCGCTCTGGGCCGCGCTGGAGCCGCTCCTCTCCGCGCGCGGGTAGGTAGGATGATGATGACGATGAGGACGAGACGAGGGCGAAAGCGCCGCCGGGAGCGACACAGTCCAGCCCTGAGCACGTTCCCCCACCCGAGCGCCTTGCGACGCGGGAAGCCGCTGAGATAGCGTGTTCCGGACCATGTCTGAATCGAGGGCCGCTGGATGAGCACCTCGCCCGGCCTGCTGCAGCCGAATACGCGGTTCCGCGACCGCTATCAGGTCCTGCGCGTCATCAAGGCGGGCGGCATGGGCGCCGTCTACGAGGTGATGGACGACGTCACCGCGACGCGCCGCGCGCTCAAGGTGATGCTGCCCAGCCTCCTCGACAGCGAGGAGCTGCGCGCCCGCTTCGCCCTCGAGGCCCGCATCACCGGCATCATCGAGAGCGACCACATCGTCAGGACCTCGGACGCCGGCGTCGACGACGAGACCGGCACGCCGTTCATCGTCATGGAGCTGCTCCGCGGCGAGGAGCTCGGCAGCCTCATCAAGAAGCGCGGCGCCCTGCCCGCCGAGGACGTCGCGATCTACCTGTTCCAGGCGGCGCTCGCGCTCGACAAGACGCACGCCGCGGGCATCGTCCACCGCGACCTCAAGCCGGACAACCTGTTCGTCACCGTCCGCGACGACGGCTCGCCGTGCGTGAAGATCCTCGACTTCGGCATCGCCAAGGTCATCGAGCAGCACCACGCCTCGACGCTGACGCGGCAGATGCTCGGCACGCCCGTGTACATGGCGCCCGAGCAGATCCGGGCCGAGCGCAACATCGGCCCGCGCGTCGACATCTACGCCCTCGGGCAGGTCGCGTACGCGCTCCTCGTCGGCGAGACGTACTGGTCCCAGGAGGCCGAGGTCATCCCGTCGCCTTACCTGCTTGCGTCGGAGCTCCTGCGCGGCGCGACGGAGGCGCCCAGCGCCCGCGCGGCGCGGCGGCGCTCCGCCTCGCTGCCGGACGCGTTCGACGGGTGGTTCTTCAAGGCGACGGCGCTCAAGGCCGAGGACCGCTTCGAGCGCGCGTCCGTCGCGGTGAGCGCGCTCGCGGACGCGCTCGGGGTCCTGCTGCCGCGGGCGTCGCGCGTCGTGCTGCTGCCGGACCCGTCGCCGCCCGGCCCTCCCAGCCCGAGCCCGACCGATCCGACGCAGCCCTCGCGGCCCGGCGTGTCGCCGGGCTTCGCCGACATCCCGACCGTCACCGTGCCCGAGCTGGCCAGGACGTCCGAGCCGGGCAGGACGCCCTCCGAGCCGGGCAGGACGCCCTCCGAGCCGGGCAGGACGCCCTCCGAGCCGGGCAGGACGCCTCCCGAGCTGGGCAAGACGCCCACGTCGTCGCGCCGCTCCCCGGAGTCGCTGCCGCCGACATCGAAGCCCCCGGAGACGCGGCCCCGGCCGTCGTCGCTCGAGACGTCCAGCCGGACGACCTCCTCCACGGGCGAGCCGTCGAGGAGGACCGATCCCACGTCGCGGCGCGAGCGCGCCTCGCAGCGGCGGTTCCAGATCAGGGCCGACCTGGCGACGGGGATCCTCCACGTGAAGGTCTGGGGGTTCTGGGACGTCGAGGAGGCCAAGGCGTACCTCGATGATTTCCGCCAGAAGGCCTCGGCGCTGCTCCACCTCGGCAGGCCCTGGTACGTGCTCGCGGACATCGCTGATTTCCCGCCGCAGAAGCCGGACGTGAGCCCCTATGTCGGGCAGACCATGGCCTACGCTGTCGAGCACGACATGCGCAGGGCGGCGAACCTCGTGCACAGCGCGCTGTCGAAGATGCAGATCTCGCGCCTGTCGGCCGCCATGGGGCTGCCCGAGTACTCGTTCTTCACGTCGGAGGCCGACGCGATCGCGTGGCTCCTGAAGGGCTGAGCGCGCCCGCCGCGCCCCGGGAGCGCGGCCGCGCGCGGGGGGCGCGGGGGGCGCGGGGGGCGCGGCGCGCTCAGCCGAGCACGAACCGGCGGATGCGCCCGGCGAGGCTCCGCACCTTCTCCTCGGCCTCGTTGTAGCGCTCGGCCGCGTCGCGCAGGTGGGCCTGGCGCGAGGCCATCAGCAGGCTGAGCTCGATCACGAGCTGCGGGCGCGCCTCGATGATCGGCTGCAGCGCCTCCTTCGTGATCTCGTAGAGCACCACCTCGTCGACGGCGCGCACCGTCGCGGTGCGCTCCTCGCCCGTGAGCAGCGCGAACTCGCCGAAGACGGCGCCCTTCTCGAGCGCGGCGACCGTCGAGTCCTGCCCGTCGGGGTGCCGCACCAGGACCTCGACGGCGCCGGAGGCGACCAGGAACATCGACGAGTCCCGCTGCCCCTGCAGCACGATCCGGTCGAGCGGGCCGTACTCGACCCGGCGCGCCTTCGTGGCGAGCTTGCGGAGCTCGCGATCGAGCAGCGGCTTGAACACCGGCGTCCGCCGGAGCAGCGTCACGAGGTCCTCGGCGCTCGCCTCCCGCGGCGCCTTGCTCGGCTCGTCGAGATCGATCGACTGCGCGGCCCCGTAGCCGTCGCGCCGCTGCAGCGCGGCGAGCAGCTGCGCGTTCTTCTCCATGTACGCCTCGAGCAGGCTCGCGTTCCGCGGGATGCACTCGTCGCCCGTGTAGTCCATGAGCTGCCGCTCGGACGCCCACCGCGCGACGTCGTTCATCGACTTCCGGTACTGCCGGCACGCCGCGGGGAAGATGCCGTCCTGGTCGCCGAACAGCGCCGTCAGCGCCTCGGGCATGAGGTTCAGCCCGAAGAAGCGCACGTCGCCGCGCTGGTGCCAGAGCGCGAACTCGCGCCAGCGCGGGTCGAGGTGCGCGAGCTCCGGGAACGCGAGCGCGCTGTTCTTGAGCACCGCGCGCTCCGCGTCGCGGAACACCCGGTGCCACGTCTCCTGCGCGTTCCACAGGTTGGGCCCGGCGAGCTCGATCGCCCGCTGGAGGTCCGCGTGGTGGGCGTGCAGGAACGCGAGCGTGGCCTTCTGTTTGCGCATCAGGTTCGTCAGGCTCACGGGCCCCGCCGCGAAGAAGCCGGCCGCCCGCGGCGCGATGTGCCGCATGTCCCAGACCTGGCGCCACGCCGCGACGTCGAGCGCCGCGCGGATGGGCGCGAACGACGCGCCCTCCTCGAACGCCTCCCGCTCCTCCGGCGAGAGCATGTCCGGGTACTCGTGCTTCACGGCCTCGAAGATGCCGAGGCACGTGAGGAGCTCGAGGTAGAGCCCCACCCGGAGCAGCCAGCGGGGATCGGGCAGGTTGCGCCGGTGCTGCTCGAGGTCCTGGTGGATGGCGCGGAGGTACAGCAGGGCCTTGTCCATGCCGATCGTCAGCACCGGGAACCACGGGTGGTAGCCGACGTGGAGCTCGTCGATCCCGAGCGCGCGCTGCTGGACCTCCGTGTCCGCCTTGACGAGCCGGTCGAGCAGGCGCGTATAGAGCGAGCCGAAGCGGCCGGTGTCGAAGATCTCGACGTCCGTCGACTCGGAGCAGACCGTCCTGCCCGCCTCGCTGAGCCGGATCTCGATCCGGAGCTGCTGCCGGAACAGGCTCGCGAACGTGAAGGGATCGGCGCCGTCCGGGATGCGCTCGCGGAACGACGCGGGCAGGTCGAGCCAGTGGTAGCCGCCGCCGGTCTCCTCGCCGGGCGGGTGCGGCATGAGCTGCTTCGCCGGCGCGATGGTGGCGACGTAGACCGTCTGGTGGAACGAGTTCCACGGGGCGGGCTCGAGCATCGGGACGGGGTAGGACGACGTCGAGACGATCTGGGGGCTGAGCGGCAGGTCGAGGATGCCGGGCACCGGGCACGGCTCGCCGTCGCCGGGGCTCGCGGGGAGGAACCACGCCGACAGGGTCACCTCGAACGGCCGCTCGAACGGCGCGACGAACGCGTAGAGGTCGCGCAGCCGGTAGAGCAGCCACACCTCGTCGCCGAGCTCCGCCGGGTCGCCCGACGTGTTGATGCAGCCGACGCGCTCGCTGCACCCGTGCCCAGGGTAGAGCGCCTCGTCGACGGGCCGCTTGCCGGGCTCGAACGGGATGAGCTCCAGCGACGGCGAGAGCTCGGCCGACTCTTCCTCCGGGCTCTGGCGCTGCTCGAGCTGGCGCAGGTACTGGCGGACCCGGGCGAGCTTGTCCTCCCAGTCCATGCCATCGACGCGGCTCATCAGCAGCCGCTTGAACTGCCTCTGGAACTCCTTCGGGGTCATCATGCTGCGTCCACCTGATTTGCCGGGGGCCGGACAGCCGCCCTCGGCGAGAGCTTACCGGCTCCACGGGCGCCGCGTTTCCCGATCAGCGCCGGGCCACGCGCCGCGCGAGCCCCTTGCGGCGCCGCGTCCCGGAAGGTACGGGCTTGCCCCCTATGGCTATCGAGCTCCGCGAGCTTAGGAACGGCGACAGGAAGGTCTTCAAAGACTTCGTGAACGTGGTCGACACGATCTACGAGGGTGAGCCCAACTATATCCGCCCGCTCGACCTGGACATCGCCGATCGGCTCGACAAGAAGAAGAACCCGTTCTTCGAGCACGCCGAGGGGACGGCGTGGGTGGCGTACAAGGACGGCCGGCCGGCGGGTCGGATCACGGCGCAGGTCGATCACGAGCACCTGAGACACCACCGCGACGAGACAGGCTTGTTCGGCTTCCTCGACACGATCGACGACGCCGAGACGGCGCAGGCGCTGCTCGCGGAGGCCGCGGGCTGGCTGCGCGCGCGCGGGATGAAGCGCATGCGGGGCCCTTACTCGCTCTCGATCAACGAGGAGATGGGCTGTCTCGTCGAGGGCTTCGATCACCCGCCGGTGATCATGATGCCCTACCACCGGCCGCACCAGGGCCGGCTCATCGAGCAGGCGGGGCTCGAGAAGGTGAAGGACCTCTACGGGTGGCGCTACGAGGTCGGCGACGTCCCCGTGCGGGCGCAGAAGGCGCACGCCGAGATCCTGGCGATGCCGGAGGTGCACACGCGCTGCGGCGACCCGAAGAACCTGCTCCGCGACATCCGCATCCTCATGGACGTCTTCAACGACGCCTGGAGCGACAACTGGGGCTTCGTCCCGATGACCGAGAAGGAGCTCGTCAAGTGGGCGAAGGACGTGCGGCTCATCCTCATGCCCGAGCTGACGAAGCTCACGTTCATCGACGGCGAGCCGGCCGCCGTGTCGCTCGGGCTGCCCGATCTCAACGAGCTGATCCGGGGCCTGCACGGCAAGCTCCTCCCGACCGGCGTCCTCAAGCTGCTGTGGCGGCTGCGCGTGCGCGGCCCGAAGAGCGGGCGCCTCGTCGTGCTCGGCATCCGCAAGAAGTGGCGTCACGTGCGGCGCTACGCCGGGCTCAGCGCGTTCCTCTACGTCGAGATGAACCGGGCGGCGCACCTGCTCGGCATGAAGGGCGGCGAGCTCGGGTGGACGCTGGAGGACAACGCCGCCATCAACGCGGGCATCCGGCTGATGGGCGGCCGGATCTACAAGAAGTACCGGGTCTACGAGCGGGCGCTCTGATCGACGTGAGCGCCGACGTGAAGGCCGACGTGGACGCGCGCGCGAAGCTCGAGGGCGGCGGCGCCAGCGGGCGCGGGCGGCGCGGCGGGGAGCAGGAGGAAGGAGCGGATCAATGAAGGTGCTGGTCACGGGCGCGAGCGGGTTCCTCGGCTCGCACGTCGCCGAGCAGCTCGTGCAGAAGGGGCACGGCGTCGTCGCCCTGGTGCGGCGCTCGTCGAGCACGAAGTTCCTGTCGTCGCTGCGCGGCGTCGAGCTCGCGTACGGCGCCATCGAGGACGCGGAGAGCGTCCGCCGCGCGGTGGTCGACGCGGGCGTCGACGCGATCGTGCACTCGGCCGGGCTGGTCAAGGCGCGCGACGAGGCGGAGTTCTTCCGGGTCAACGTCGGCGGCACGCGGAACATGCTCGACGCGGCGAAGGCGGCGCCTTCCATGAAGCGCTTCGTGTTCGTCTCGAGCCTCGCCGCCATCGGCCCGAGCCTCGACGGCCGCCCCGTCGCGCCCGACGCGCGCCCGGCCCCGGTGACGCGCTACGGGCGCTCGAAGCTCGAGGCGGAGCGGCTGGTCCTCGCCGAGAAGGACGCGCTGCCCGTGGTCGTCGTGCGCCCCCCGATGATCTACGGCCCGCGCGATCAGGAGTCGTTCGCGTTCTTCCAGAGCGTCGCGCGCCGCTTTCTCCCGATGCTCGGCGACGGCAAGAACACGCTGAGCGTCATCTACGCCTCCGACGCCGCCGCCGCGTGCATCCGGGCGCTCGAGAGCGACGTGCCGAGCGGCCGGGCGTATTTCATCGACGACGGCCGCGTGTACGTGTGGCGCGACATGCTGGCGGACGTCGAGTCGGCGATCGGCGCGCGGGCGTTCGTCCGGGTCGGCGTGCCCTTCTCCCTCGTGCGCGGCGCCGCGCTCGCGAGCGAGGGGATGAGCCGCCTCACCGGCAAGCCCGTGATGCTGACGCGCGACAAGCTGAACGAGCTCTCCGCGTCGCACTGGGTGTGCGACTCCGGCGAGGCGCGCCGGGAGCTCGGCTGGGAGCCCCAGGTGAGCTGGGCCGAGGGGACGCGCCGCGCGGTCGCCTGGTACCGCGAGCACGGCTGGCTCTGACGTGGCGCGCGTGGCGCCGCGCCGTTTGACGCTCGCCCGCGGGCTCCGTACCGTAACCGCATGTCCCGCTGTACGTCGGCAGCTCCGGCCCTCGTTGCGGCAGCGCTCGGCTTGACGTCCGCGCCCGCGCAGGCCGACGCGCCGTCCCGCGGCGACGCCGCCGCGACGGACGCCCCGCGCGCAGACGGCGACGCCGCGGCGGACGTCCCACGCGCGGGCGGCGACGCCGCGGCAGGCGCCCCGCGCGCGGGCGGCGACGCGCCCCGATCGGCGCTGCGCGGCGCCGTCGTGGTGGCGGTGGACGACGCGAGCGTCGAGGCGGCTCGCTCGCTCGCCCGCTCGATCTACCGCGACCCCGCGCTTCGCCCGCCCATCGACGAGGCGTCGGCGCAGGCGCTCACCGGCGAGCCCCCGGCGCCGGACGCGCCGGCCGCCGTGAAGGAGCTCGCGGTGGTGCGTCGCTCGGCCGGGCGCGCCGAGTCCGAGCCGGTCGCGCGCCGGCTGCTCGCGTCGCTCGGCGCGGACGCCGGCGCGGCGCTCGTCGTGGCGGTGACCACGGCGCAGGGCCACCCCGTGGCGCGCGTGCTCCGCGTCGCCGGCGCGAGCTACGCGCCGCTCGAGCTCGGCGCGACGATCCAGCGGGCCGAGGAGGGCGCGACCGCCGCTGCGACCTTCGACTGGCCGGGCGCGGCCGCGGCCGTCCGCGCGCTGCTCGCCGGCGACGCGCGAGACGAAGGCGCCGCGGCTCGCCCGGCGGCGCCGCCCGCGCGCGCAGCGGCGCGCAGCGGGCCCCTCCGCGGCGACGCGCGCGCGGGCGTCGATCTGACCTCGAAGGCCGCGCAGGGCGACCAGGGCTCGTCCGGGCGGCGCTCGGTGTGGAGCTCGCCCTGGTTCTGGGGGCCGCTCGCGGGCGTCGCCGTGACGGGCATCGCGGTGCTGGTGCTCGCCCAGACGGGGGGCGACGACGGCGGCACGGTTCACCTTCGCGGTCGGATCGCGCCATGACGCGGCCCACCCGGCGCGGCCCGGCGGCGTTGGGCCACAGGCTCGCGGCGCTCCTGTGCCTCGCGATCGCCGCCGCGCCCGGGCCGGCCGGCGCCGCGCCCCGCATCTACGACGCGCCCGCCGCGCCGCTCGACGGCAAGGCCGCGCTCGCCGTCCCGCCGCCCCCGCCGGAGTACCACACCGAGGACCTCGGCTGGATCGAGTTCGCCTACCGCCCGTCGACCCGCGATCGCGTCCGCCCCCTGATCGTCCATGCCGGCGCCATCCGCGCCGAGCTCAGCGCCCTGCTCGGCCGCCCGGCGCTGGTCGCCCCCGTGAAGGTCCGGATCGCCGCGGTCCCCGCCGAGCTCGACAACCTCGTCCCCGGGGAGCTCGCGGGCCCGACGACCGCCGCGTCGTTCGGCGCGCTGCGGCTCGCTGTCCTGAGCGCCTCCCCGCGGCCGGGCGTCGACGCGCCCGATCTCGAGAGCGCCTTCCGCCACGAGCTCGCGCACCTCGCGCTCGACGAGGCCACGGGCGGCGCCCCGCTCCCGCGCTGGTTCCACGAGGGGTTCGCCGTCCATGCGGCGGGCGAGCGCGCCGCGCGCCGCGCGCAGCGGCTCTCCGTCGCCGCGCTCCGCGGGCACCTCCTCCCGCTCGACGACCTCGAGGCGAGCCTCGCGGGCGCCGCGGATCCAGCCGCGTCGGTGGCCCACGCGCAGTCGGCCGACGTCCTCCGCTTCCTCATCGAGGGCGAGCGGCGGCAGAGCTTCACGCTCGCCCTCGACGCGGTGCGCGCCGGCGCGCCCCTCGCGGACGCGCTCGACGCCGCCTACGCCTCGAACCGCCACGACCTCGAGCTCGCCTGGCGCGACGACGTCGCGCGCCGCTACGGCTTCCTCCCGGTGCTGGTCGGCTCGCTGCTCTTGTTCGGGCTGATCGTCGCGGGCGCGCTCGGCGTGCGGCGGCTCCGCGCCCGCAAGCCGACGGCGCCTCCCGCGCCGCACCGGCGGCTCCGCGCGGCGCCGGAGACGCGCCACCGGCCCGCGCGCGCGTCCACGGCCCAGCTCGTGGCCACCCTGGGCGCGCGCCACCGCGGCGAGGCGGACGGCGACACGGGCATCCCGAAGGTGGAGCACAACGGCCAGTGGCACACGCTCCACTGAACGCGGCCGAGGGCGGCGGTCCCGTGCCCGATCGCGCGCGGCAGCAGCGCCGCCTCACCGATCTCGCGCTCGGCGCCGCCTGGCTCGTCGGCCTCGCCGCGGCCTTGCAGATCCTCTCCGCGCTCCTCGGGTCGAGCCCGCTCGCCGCGGCGCTCGCCGGCGCCGTCGTCGCCGACCTCGTCGCGGTACGGGCCGGCGTGCAGTGGACCGATCCGCTGGAGCGGGAGGCCCCGGGCCACCGCACGCGCCTGGCCCGTCGCGTCGGCCTCGGCGCCGCGCTCGGCGCGCTCGCCGTGGCGCTCGCGCTCGGCGCCTCCCTGGCCCTCGGCTGGGCGACCGTCGAGGCCGGCGCGCCGTCGTTGAGCTTCGCCTTCGCCCTGGCGCGCGCGGTCGCCCTCGCCGTCCGCGACGAGCTCCTGCTCTCGGGCATCCCGCTCGCCACCGCGGCGCGCGCCGGGCTCTCGAGCCGCTGGGCGGTGGCCTTCTCCGTCCTCGCCCACGGCGCTGCGCTCGGGCTCGCCCCGGGCGCGACAGCGTCGAGCTTCGCCCTCGCCGCCGCGCTCGGCGCGCTCACCGCGGCGCTGTTCCGCCACGGCCGCGGCGCGTTCGCCGCGGTCGCCGCCCACGCGAGCTTCACCGCGCTCACGGGCGCGGGCCTGCGCGGCTCCCTGCTCGACGTCACGTGGGTCGACGGCGCGCTCGCCGCCGGCACCCGCGCCTTCGGCCCGCCGGCCTGGCTCGCCGCCGCGGCGCTCGCGATCCTCGCCGCGCTCGTCCTCCGCGCCGGCGCGCCGCGTCCCGATCGACCCGCGCGCTGAGCGTCGCCGCCCGCGCGCGGCCGCCCCGCGCCTCCCTCACCTTCCCCCACCTCCCCCGCCGCCCCGGCGTCCGGTGAACCTCGCGTCATCGCCAGGCGCGGCAGCCTCGCGTGGACAGAGCGGGCCGCGGCCCCGGGAGATGCCGTGTTCATCGCGTCGGCCATTGCGTCCGATTCGACGCCTCGATTTCGCGGGCGGCGCGTCAACGTCCTCCGGTTCGACACCGGCATTTCACAGCGCCGTGCGAACAGGGGCTCCACCGCGCAGATCGCGGTGCGACGCGCCCAAACGTCCCACAGCGCCTCACCCCCCGGACACGGCTATGTCATATTCCAGCGCACCGCGTCAAATGCACGTTGACGCATTGCCTTCGAGGCATCAACGATCGGGCATGCATTGGGAAATGATCCGTCAGATTGCGCCGGTGGCGCTGCTCGTCGTCACCTCGACGGGCTGCGGCATGGCGACGATGGTGGACACGAACACGCGCTCCATCCAGGCGACCACGGAGGAGATGCGGCGCATGCGCGCGATGATCGAGGAGTCGAATGCGACGCTGCGGGAATCGCAGCGGGGCATCGAGCGCCTCGCCGAGCTGCGGCAGCCGATGGAGAAGCTCGCCGAGATGCAGGAGGCGATGGATCGGCTCGCCGAGCTCAAGGGGTCGATGGACGCGATGCAGCAGAGCCTGCGCGAGACCGCGAGCCTCGAGCAGTCGATGGATCGGCTGAGCGAGATGAAGGCGACGATCGCCGCGATGAACGAGAGCCTCGCGGGCATCCGGGGTCCGCTCGCCGACGTGGCCGCCCTGAACGCTCCGATGCGCGACGTGGCCGCCCTGAACGCCCCGATGCGCGACGTGGCCGGGCTGAAGCAGCCGATGGAGCAGGTCGCGACGCTGCGCGAGCCGATGCAGGAGGTGAGCAAGCTGTCGGCGCCGATGGAGGAGGTGAGCCGGCTCGGGGGCGACGCCTCGCGCCAGACCGGCCTCGTCGCCCTCGGCCTGCTCGGATGGGGCCTCGTGACATTCCTCGGCGTGTATTTCGGCGTGCAGGCCGGCACCCGCCGCCAGCAGCGCCTCGCGCAGGGCGACGGGGACGCGGGCGATGCCCCGGCGGCCCCGGCCAAGCCCGTGTCCCGCATCCTCGGCTCGAGCCAGAGCTTCGAGCGCCGCGCGCAGGTCAAGTCGACGTGATCGTCGACGTGGTCGACAACTGACGCACTCGCCCGCTGGCGAGCGGCGGAGTCGCCGCCGCCCGCCGGCCGGCAGCGAGCTCCGGTCAGCCGCCCCTCTCCGTCAGCCGCCCCTCAACGGTACGAGTCCCACATCGCCGACATGCGATCGGCCTGCCCTGCAGTGAACTCATCCATGCAGTAATCGTCGGTGTAATCCATGTAGTTCTGGATCGGGTCGACCCCACTGTACCCATTTCCCTTGCAGGAGTCCCGGCTGGCCGGGCAGCCGTACGCGGCGCTCTTCTCGGCCGCCGTGTCGGCGACCTCATCCCCGCGCTTCCCGTCCTTCACGCAGCCGCCCTGGAACGTGTGGTAGAGGCCGAGCCAGTGACCGACCTCGTGCGTCGCCGTATCCCCTTCGTTGTACGGCGCCGCGCTGCCGCCGGGCAGCGAGGATTGGAGCACCACGACCCCGTCCATTTTCGGGCTCCTCGCATAGTCCGAGGGGAACGTGGCCCAGCCGAGTAGACCGCCGCCCGGGTTGGCCGTGTAGAGATTGAGGTGGTCGGGACCACCCTGGCGGAGCGCATTCTTGGCGTTCCGCTCGGCCGTGGAGCTCTGCCCCATCGTGTACCAGGTCGCGTTCGTGGTCCGGTCGACCGAGACCAGTTCGAAGCTGAAGCGGGTGCTCGCGTAAGCGGCGTTGAGCACCTCGATCTGCTTCGTGATCATCTCGTCAGTCACGTCGCCGTTCGAGAGACCCGATCCCTTGTTGATGACGTGGAAGCGCACGGGGATCACGACCGACGTGCCCGCGGTGAACCCGGCCGGCACCCGGCTGCGGACAAACAGCTCGACCTCCTCCCTCTCCGTGTCGCTCAGCTCGGGGGTCCCGCAGCTGCGCCGCAGGGGAGCTGGGGCCGCCTCCACCTGCTCGGGATCGACATCGGCCACGGCCGGCGCTTCCTCCGCGGGGGTCGAGGGGTCGCTGTTGCACGCGGCGCTCAAGCCAGCGATCACGACTAAGGCAAGTACCTCCGCACACGTCCGAGCTCGCATGGACATTCTCCTTGGTTCAGGCCCCGCAAAGGAAGCAGGAATATATATCCACCGTGACAATTGGTTCAATTCCAAAAGACCGATTCCGCTCGAGGCGACAAGGTAAGATTCCACGTCTTGGTCGTCTTGCGCCTTTCGGTCGACCTCCGGCTGGATCGGCGGGCGCGATGACGCGGCGCAATGACGTGCGCGAAGCGGAGACGCTTGCTGCTCCAACTTGGAGCGATCGCTCCATTATGGAGCACGCGCGCCTCGGCTTTTTATCGGGCGACCCTCGACTCGAATCCACGCGGCGATCGCGGGTCGACCGTTCGGCCGGCTCCATGTTTCAGCGTCTCATCCCCGACGCTCCCCCTGGAGCTCCTCCAGGTTTCTGGGACCATTCCTGATGAGTCCGTGCGGAACGCATCCGCCTGGTTTGTGGAGTTCGAGCCACGCTTGAATAAGGGCGCACTCGGTTGCCCGACTCGCCATCTGCCACCTTCCGAGTGTGGGCCCTGCTCCTTTCTCCTCGGGTCGCGCGGGGCCGCGCCGCGCAAGCGGGCCCCGCGTCCGCGCGAGATCGACATCGCGCCCGCCCGGCAACCGCGCGGCGGCGTTCCCGCCGCGGGCGGCGAGCATGGCGAGCACGGCGAGCACGGCGGCGCTCGAGCGATCTCACTCACGCCGGCGCGCGGCGCGTCCAGCAACCGCGCTGCGCCGCGCGTCCGGCGAGCTCCGTGCATCCTGATTGCAGTACCGTCCGGGCGACGGTAGATGTCTCGCATGGCGCGTTCGAAAGCGGGTCAGTCCGCGGAGCAGCTCCGCGAGCAGATCAGGGCGGCCGGCCTGCGAGCCACCTCGCCGCGGATCGCCGTGCTGCAGAGCCTCGGCCGCTCGCGGACGCCCGTCAGCCACGCGGAGCTCGCGGCCGAGCTCGCTCCGAAGGGCTGGGATCGCGCCACCATCTACCGGAACCTCATCGATCTGACCAACGCGGGGCTCGTGCGCCGCACCGACATGGGCGACCACCTCTGGCGGTTCGAGCTGCGCGAGGGCACCGGCGAGCACGCGACGGACGAACACCCGCACTTCATGTGCGACACGTGCGGTGATGTGCTCTGCCTCCCCGACGAGAGCATCGAGATCAGGCCGGCGCGCGGCGCGCCCCGCGCCCTGCGGCGCAAGGGCCTGCAGATCCAGATCAAGGGCCGCTGCGACCGCTGCGTGCAGCCCTGAGCCACGGGGCAGCCCTGAGCCACGGGGCAGCCCTGAGCCACGGGGCAGCCCTGAGCCACGGGGCAGCCCTGAGCCACGGGGCAGCCCTGAGCCACAAGGCAGCGGGAGCCGCCGTGACGTTGCGCCGCCGGCCAGCCTGGAGCCGCGTGTAAAAAAGCGCCGTCGGGTGAGAGGCACGGCCGTCCCTGCATCTCGATTGCAGCTTCAACTTGGTGTTGATCGTGGTCGGACGCTCGGGCATAGCCTCCCGCGCCCATGCTCGCGCTCGTCGTCGCCCTGTCGCTCGCCGGTCTCGCCGCCGGGCCGCTCCTCGTGGCGCTCGGCCGGCGCCGGACCCTGCCGACGTCCGCGCTCGACGGGCTGACGCTCGGCCTCGTCCCCGCCCTGGTCCTCTCGCGTCACCTGCCGCACGCGGTCGAGGAGATCGGCGCGCAGGCGGTCCTCTGGGCGGCGCTCGGCTACGCGGCGCTCTGGCTCACCGAGCACCGGCGGCGCGGCGCGGGCGAGGTGGTGGGGCGGGAGGTCGCGTTCTCGGCGCTCGCCGTGCACGGGCTGCTCGACGGCGCCGGGCTCGCGCTGGCCGCGGCCGCCGCTGACGGCAGCGCGGACGGCGCGCTCTTCGCGGTCGCCGTCCTCGTGCACCGCCTCCCGGAGGGGCTGTCGCTCGCCGCGCGCTTCCTGCCCGCCTGGGGGTGGCGGCAGCTCGCCGCGCGCCTCGGGCTCCTCGGGTTGCTCACGCTGCTGGGCGCGCTGCTCGGCCAGCGCCTCATGGAGAGCCTCCCGCACGAGTCGTTCGAGGTGTTCATCGCCTTCGGCCTCGGCGTCCTCCTCCGGATCGTGGTCCACACGCACGACGCCCCGCCGCGGAGCCGGGCGGCGCGGACGGCGAGCGCCGTCGCCTTCGCCTCCGGGCTCTGCGTCGCGCTCGCGCTCCCCAGCCCGGAGAGCTTCTTCTCGCACGCCCACCCGACCGAGCTGTCGATCGCCGAGTCGATCGGCCCGCTGTTCGTCGAGACCGCGCCCGCCGTGCTCGCCGGGCTCGCCGCGGCGGGGCTCGTGCGCGCGTACCTCCCCCGTCACCTCGCCGGGTTCACAGGATCGCCGCGCGGCGGCGCCGCGCTTTCTCAGGCCGCCCGCGGCGCGGCGCTCGGGCTGCCGCTCCCCGCCGGCTCGGCCGGCGTCTCGGCGCTGCTGCGGCGGCTCCTGCGCGCGGGCGCTCCGGTCGCCGCGGTCGTCGCCGTCCTCCTCGGCGCGTCAGCGCTCGACGTGGGCAGCGCGCTGCTCTCGCTGCGGCTGCTCGGCCTGCCGCTCACCGCCGCGCGCTTCGCGGGCAGCGCGCTCCTCGCCGTGCTGGTCGCGCTCGTCGTCGCCAGGGTAGTCGGCGCCTCGGGCTCCGTTGCCGGGGCCTCTGGCTCGCCCGGATCCGCCGCCGGGACGGCCAGCGCGCCGGCCTCGGGTGCATCGCCGCGATCCAGCGAGCCGCCTGCCGGCGCCGGGGCCGCCGCGCCGCCGGCGACGCGGCTCCGCGCCGCCGTCGCCGAGGCCGTCGGGCCGGCGCTCGACCAGGTGGCCGCCTGGTACCTCGTGGGCCTCGTGCTCGCCGCCGTCCTCGAGGCGACGATCGATCCGGCCGCGGCGCGCGCGATCGGCGCGCCGGCCGACGTCGCGGTGAGCGCGCTCGCCGCCGTGGCCGTCCACGTGTGCGCGCAGGGCGCGACGGCGCTCGCCGCGGTGATGATCCACAAAGGGTTCTCGATCGGCGCGGCGCTCGCGTTCCTCCTGGCGGGGCCCGCGACCAACGTCGCGGTGCTCGCCGTGCTGAAGCGCTCGCTCGGCGGGCGCGCCGCCGCCGCGCTCGCGATCTCCAGCGTCGCTCTCGCCGTCGCGGTCGGCCTCGCCGCGAACGCCCTCGTCCCCGGCGCGTCGATCCCGGAGCTCCACGCGCTCGCGGCGCACGAGCACGCGGTCGTCGAGTGGGTCTGCGCGGCGGCGCTCGGCGCGCTCCTGCTCGCGAGCTTCATGAGGCTCGGCCCGCGCGCGTGGTTCGGCCACATGGGCGGCCATGGCGCCGCCCCCGCCTCGGCGGAGGCGGCGCCGCACGCGCCTTCGTGCGCCGCGCACGCGCGCCCGCTCGGCGCGCCGATCGATCACGTCGGCCGCACCCCCGTCCCGTACGCCAGCGCGCCGCGCGCCTGACGCAGCAGGCCTCGGAGGCTCGTCGCGGCGGCCGCCGCGCGCCCCGCAGCGACCGTCGCTCAGCGGATCCAGTACCTGCCGAGCAGCACGAGCACCATCGCCCAGAACACCACCGCGAGCCCCGCCGCGACGAGCATGGCCGGCGGCTGCCGCCTCCCGTGCTGCACGAGGCGGCCGAGCGCGCCGACCGATCCGCCGCGCAGCCCGGCGCTCTCCGGCGCGAGGCGGAGCTTGTCGCCGAGGCCGACGTCCGAGGCGCGCCGCCCCTTCTGCCCTCTGAATCGCGCCGCGCGCAGCTCCCGCAGCACGGCCTCGAGCTCCTTCGCGAGCAGGCCCGCCGATGCGATCCGGGCGTCGGGCTCGCGCTGAAGACAGGCGTCGACGATGTGGCAGAGGCGCGGCGGCAACCCCGGCCGGCGCGAGGCGATCGGATCGCAATCCTTGCTCAGGATGCGGACCATCAGCGCGTTGTAGTTCGGCGCCTGGTGCGGCAGCGTCCCGGTCAGCGCCTCGTACATGACGACGCCCAGCGACCAGAGGTCGGCGCGACCGTCGAGATCCTCGCGCCCCGCGGCCTGCTCCGGCGACATGTACGCTGGCGATCCGACGACGCAACCCGTGTGGGTCAGCGCGAAGTTGTGCTCCTTCTCGAGCACCTTGCTGATCCCGAAATCGAGGATCTTCCCCACGAGCTCGCCCAGGTGGTTGCGATGCACGTAGATGTTGGCGGGCTTCAGGTCGCGGTGGATGATCCCCTGCTGATGGGCCATGTCGAGCGCCCGCGCGAGGCCGGTGAAGATCTCGACCAGCGTCTCCGGCTCGATGGTGCCCTCGCGCCGCAGCCACTCGTCGAGCCCCTCGCCGACGAGCAGCTCGAACACGAGGAACGGCGAGCCGTCCTCGGCCTGACCGAGATCGAGGATCTCGACGATGCTGGGGCTGCGCACGCGCCCGCTCGCCTTCGCCTCGTTGAAGAAGCGCTGGAGCGCGACGGCGTCCTCGGCCACCTCGGGGCGCATCACCTTGAGCGCCACGTCGCGATCGATGAGCTCGTTCTTCGCGGCCCACACCGACCCGCTGGCGCCTCGGCCCAGGAGCTTCACGAGCCGGTAGCGAGACTGGATGAGATCGCCGGGGTTCACTGCTGCGCCGAGGTGTCTCTGGGGGAGCGGGGAAGAGGATGCCTTACCCCCGCCCCACGTCTGCGACGGGGCGGAGGATAACCCGGCGCACCGGCGAGCGGTACCGCGCGGCGTCATCTCCAGCAGCAAGCAAAAGTTCGCGAGCCGGGGCGGCGACAGCGCGCCTCCCCTCCTCCGTGCCGCCGGCGCGAACGCGAAGCCAGCCGTGGAGCAGTTCATGGCGCGACAGCGCCGCCCGGCGCCACGCGCGCTTCACGCGCTCGACAGCGAGGGGTGAAGGAAAGGCGGCACGAGGGTCACAGCGCAATTTTCTCGTGCGCTGGACCCTGTGCCGCTCGGGTGGGGTCGATCAGACGTCGTAGTAGAGGAAGAACTCGTGCGGGACCGGGCGGAGCCGGATCGCGTCGACCTCGCGCTCGCGCTTGTAGTCGATCCAGGTCTTGAGGATGTCGCGGGTGAAGACGTCGCCGCGGAGCAGGAACTCGTGGTCGCGCTCGAGGGCGGTGAGCGCCTCGTCGAGCGAGCCCGGCATGTGCGGCACTTCCTTCAGCTCCTCGGGCGAGAGCGCGTAGATGTCCTTGTCGAGCGGGTCGCCCGGGTCGATCCGGTTCTGGACGCCGTCGAGGCCGGCCATCATCATGGCGGCGAAGGCGAGGTACGGGTTGCAGCTCGCGTCCGGGAAGCGGACCTCGATGCGGCGGCCCTTCGGGCTGTTGCCTGGGGCCAGCGGGATGCGGATCGACGCCGAGCGGTTGCGGCTCGAGTACGCGAGGTTCACGGGCGCCTCGTAGCCCGGGACGAGCCGGCGGTAGCTGTTCGTCGTCGGGTTGGTGAGCGCGGCGAGCGCCTTCGCGTGCTTCAGGATGCCGCCGATGTACCAGAGGCCCGTGTCGGAGAGGCCCGCGTAGCCGTCGCCGGCGAAGAGCGGCTTGCCCTCCTTCCAGAGCGACTGGTGGCAGTGCATGCCGCTGCCGTTGTCGCCGAAGACCGGCTTCGGCATGAACGTCACCGACTTGCCGTGCTTGCGGCCGACGTTCTTGATGACGTACTTGAACCACATCAGGTTGTCGGCCATCGACGTCAGCGTCGAGAACTTGATGCCGATCTCACACTGGCCGGCCGACGCCACCTCGTGGTGACCGACCTCGACCGCGATGCCGGTCTCGATGAGCGTCGACATCATGTCCGCGCGCAGGTCGCCGAGCGTGTCGGTCGGCGCGACGGGGAAGTACCCCTCCTTCTGCCGGATCTTGTGCCCGAGGTTCACGCCGGCCTTGCCGGAGTTCCAGGACGCCTCCTCGCTGTCGATCTCGTAGAAAGCGCCGCGCGGGGAGCTCTCGTACCGGACCGAGTCGAAGACGAAGAACTCGGCCTCGGGCCCGAAGTAGGTCGTGTCCGCGATGCCGCTCGCGCGCAGGTGGTTCTCGGCCTTCTGCGCGATGTAGCGCGGGTCGCGGCCGTACGGCTGGCCGGTCACCGGGTCGCTGATCTTGCAGACCATGCTGAGCGTCTTCTGGGCGTGGAAGGGATCGAGCTTCGCCGTCGACGCGTCGGGCGTCATCAGCATGTCGCTCGCGTTGATCGGCTGCCATCCGCGCACCGACGAGCCGTCGAAGCCGATCCCCTCCTCGAAGATGTCCTCGTTCAGGCGGGACGCCGGGATCGTCGTGTGCTGCCAGATGCCGGGCAGGTCGATGAACTTGAGATCGACAAATTTAACGTCGTTTTCCTTCGCAAACGCGACGACATCTTTCGGCTTCATGATTCTTCCTCTACCTCGCTGACTCGCTGCTCTCGCTGGATGTGATTCGAAGACGCGCGGGATCGTGCTCGCTGCTGCTCTCTCGCTTCTGCTTGCTCGGCTCTCGAGCCTGTGACCCGTCGCGATGCCCTGTGACGCTCTGCCCGCGGCTCGCCTAGATGGCGTCCTCGCCGCGCTCCCCCGTGCGGATCCGCACGGCTTCCTCGACGGGGACGACGAAGATCTTTCCGTCGCCGATCCGGCCCGTCTTGGCGCTCTTCTCGATGGCGTCGATCACGTCGCTCACCATGCTGTCCGGCACGACGATGTCGACCTTCACCTTCGGGACGAAGTCGACGACATACGCCGACCCCCGATAGACTTCCTTCTTGCCGCCGGTCCGACCGAAGCCCTTTACCTCGGTCACCGTCATGCCCTGAATCCCGACCTCGGCGAGGGCGTCCTTGACCTCGTCGAGCTTGAACGGCTTGATGATCGCCTCGACCTTTTTCATTGCGCACGCCTGTGGTGACCGGGTGACCGCCGGGGTAAAAAACCCGCACGCTCACCCGAAAAGCCCCGCCGGAGCAGAGCCGGTAAAGGGTGGACGCCTCCGCCGGCGGCCTCCCGTCGATGTGCCGGGCGCCGCCCGGCTCCGATCCGTGACGGGGTCCGCCCGGTCCACCGGGCATTGCCCCGCCGCTGTCAATGACTCAGGGACCCGTCCGACAGAGCCGGATCGGCGACCCCTCGCCCCGGCCGCTGGCGCAGCGTCCGGAGGTCCACGCTGGTGTACCCAAGCTCATGTTTCCGGAATGTTTCGCGCACCGTACGTGCGTGAGAAAAGTGGATCCGGCGTCTGAAAATCGGAGCCAGCTTACTTTTTTCAGGGTGCCGGACCCGGGGGTGGAGCCCGCGCTCCCCGGAGCCGCCGGGGGGTGGGGCTTGCTTTGACCAGGTCCCCCTGCGCGCGGGCCCCCGTGGATGGGCCCGCCCTGCCGGTTTCTCCCCGCACGGAAGAGCCCGTTTCCCGGCCTTCGAGGGGGGTCGCGCCGCCCAAGCTGACGACCACGGCGCGCTCGCCTTGTCCTGGTGACGCGGCTCGAATAGTCTGCGCTGGCGAATCCAGTCGCGGGACAGCCCTGCCTGATGGCTTTGCCGAACAAAGCGAAGATCCCGGTAGGCACGGTCCTCGCCGGAAAATACCGCATCACACGCGAGATCGGACGCGGCGGCATGGCTGCCGTGTACGAGGCCGAGCACATCGACATCGGCAAGCGGGTGGCGATCAAGGTGCTCGCCCAGGAGCTGACGACCTCGGCGGTCGTGGTCGAGCGCTTCCTCCGCGAGGCCCGGGCCGCGGCGTCGATCCGCAGCCCGTTCATCTGCGACGTCTACGACTCCGGCAAGCTCGACGACGGGCGGCCCTTCCTGGTGCTCGAGCTCCTCGAAGGCGAGTCGCTGTACGAGCGCATGACGGTGGTCAGGTACCTCGACCCCGAGACCACCGTCGCGGTGATGTCGCAGGTCTGCCGAGGGCTCACCAAGGCGCACGCGGCCTCGATCGTCCACCGCGACCTCAAGCCGGAGAACATCTTCCTCACGAAGGACGAGGAGGGCCGGCTCTGCGCGAAGATCCTCGATTTCGGCCTCGCGAAGTTCTACGCGCCGGTCGACGGCGGCGACGCGCAGGCGCGCCTCACGCGCGAGGGCGCGGTCTTCGGGACGCCGGCGTACATGAGCCCGGAGCAGGTGCGCGGCCAGGGCGCGGTCGATCACCGCGCGGATCTCTGGGCGCTCGGCTGCATCACCTACGAGTGCCTCACCGGCCGCACCGTCTGGCAGACGGAGCAGGGCGTCGCGATGACGTTCGCGCAGATCGCGAACGCGCCGCTGCCGCAGCCCGCGGCGCTCCGTCCCGACCTGCCGCCGAGCTTCACCACGTGGTTCGAGAAGGCGCTCGACCGGGCGATCGACCGGCGCTTCCAGACCGCGAAGGAGTTCGCCGACGAGCTCTCGGTCGCGCTCGGCGTCGCGCAGCCGCGCGGCGCGGAGCCGTCGCAGGCGGGGCTCCTCCCCATGAACAGCGACCCGCCGCCCGACGTGACGTTCGACCCACCGGGCGTCGTCCGTGTGACCCCCAACGAGGCGCGGCGGACCGTGCCCTCGGGCCCGGCGGAGCGCGGGGGAGATCCGCTCGGCGCGCTCGATCTCTCCGGCGCGCCGGGCGCGGCGATGGCCGGGCGCATGAGCCAGGGCATCGGGCAGCAGATCACGTTCTCCGGCGGCTCGGGCGACGCGTCGCTCCCCGACGCGCTCGCGCAGCGGCCGGCGCCGAGGCGCGGCGGCGCCGGCCGCGCGCTCGTCCTCTTCGGCGTGCTCGCGCTCGCCGCGGGCGGCGCGTACGCCGGCTACCGCCAGTTCCTCAAGCCGACGGCCCTGCCGCCCGTCTCGTCGAGCTCCGCGGGGCCGCCGTCGCCCAGCGCGCCGTCGTCCTCCGCGGTCCCCAACGTGCCGGCGCGCGCCGAGGCCCCTGTCGAGCAGCCCGGCCTGCCCTGGCCGCCGCTCGTCGCGCAGGCGCAGGAGTCGATCGCCGCGGGCGATCTCAAGGCCGCGATCAGGCTGCTGAGGGACGCTCAGGAGAAGGGCAACCACCCCGTGCCGCGCACGCTGATCGAGCACGTGCAGGTCGCCCTGAAGGACGCGAGCGGCAAGGCGCCTTGCCAGCTCACCGGCCTCGCCAGGCCGCGCACGCACGATCTCGTGCGCGAGGGCGGCCGCGCCATCGGGGCCAGCCGTCCCTCGATCGCGCTCGGGCCGCGCGGCGCGGTCGTCACCTGGACCGACTCGCACGAGGGCACCGAGCACGCCTACACGGCGGCGCTCGACAGCGCGATGCGCCCGTCGTCGCCGGCGCTCGACGTGACGCCCGAGGGCCGCGCCATCGGGCGCCCCGAGCTCACCGCCGCCGGCGAGCGGCTGGTGCTCACGTACTGGGACGGCAAGGGGCCGGAGGCCGGCGTGCAGGTGCGCTGGCTCGACGGCGACGGCCGGATCGACGGCCCCGCGATGATGGTCTCCCGCTTCCCCCGCGGCGGGAACTCGTGGCCCTCGCTCGCGCGCACCGCCGAGGGGTTCGTCATCACGTGGTCGGATGACGGCGACAACGCCTCCTCCGAGGACCTCTTCATGCGCCGCCTCTCGCCGAACCTCGATCCGGTCGGCGAGATCATCCGGCTGACGGACGTCACCCCGACGGGCCCCTCGAAGCCGCGCGTCCGCTTCCCGTCCGTGGCGGTGATGAGCGACGTGATGCACCTCGCCTTCCGCTTCGATCGCGAGCCGACGCGCATCATCCAGTACATGCGCCTCCCGCTCGCGAGCGTGGACAAGGGGCTCCCGCCGGCCAGCCCTGGCAAGCGCGCCGACCGCGCGCTCGGCGAGCTGTCGCTCGTGAACAGCGACCGTGCGCGCAGCGACAGCCCGTCGCTCGCGTGCGGCGCGGGGAGCTGCTTCGTCGTCTGGCACGGCGAGCCGCCCATCGGGGGCGCCTCCGCCGCCTACATCGACCCCGCCAAGGGCCAGCCGCTCTGGCGCAAGCGGTTCTCGAAGACCGGCGGTCGCCCGGCGGTCGCGATCGCGCCGACGGGCCAGGCTCAGCTCGTCTGGTTCGAGCAGGGCCGCCTCCTCACCGCGTCGATGAACCGTGACGGCATCGGCGCCCCCACGAAATTCGCCCGCGTCAGCGGCGACCAGCCGGCGCCCTCGATCAGCCCCGGCGCGAGGCCCGGCGAATGGTATATTGCCTGGCTTGACTACGAGGCGGGTCATCTCGAGCCGTACGCCGCTCGCATCCAGTGCCGGTGACCCCATGCTCATCCTCCCACCTCGAAGCGAGGTCCGCGCCCGTCCGATCGAGACCGAGCGGCTGATCCTCGTGCCGATCGACCCGTCCGACGGCCCCGAGCTCTGGCTCGCGGTCAGCGGCTCACGCCCGACCCTCCAGCGCTGGCTGCCGTGGGTGCAGTTCCACACCGACCCGGCCGCGAGCGTCCGCTTCGCCGAGGCGTGCGCCGCCGACTGGGATCACGGCAGGGCGCTGCGCTTCGTCATCCGCGAGCGCGCGCACCGCTCGCTCGCCGGCGTGGTCGGGCTCGAGGCGTGCGTGCACCTGCACCGCTCCTGCGAGCTCGGGTACTGGCTGCGCAAGGAGGCGACCGGACGCGGGCTCATGACCGAGGCGGCGAAGGCGGCGCTCGGGTTCGCGTTCAACCACATGGGCGCACACCGGGTCCGGGTTGCGGCCGCGACGGACAACCACGCCTCGCTCGCGGTCATCGGCCGGCTCGGCTTCCGCTTCGAGGGCATCGCCCGGCAGGCCGAGTGGTGCGACGGCCGCTGGCTCGACCACTCCGTCTTCGCGCTCCTGGCGACCGATCCCAGGTGAGCGGCGCGCGCGGGGCGCGGGATGCCGCACGTGCACCCGCCGAAGCGCGCTAGCATCGCACCCTTCGCCGTGGCCCGTCGTCGCCTCCTCCGCTGGCCCCGCGGCACGATGCCGCTGGTGCCGCTCGCGCCCGCGATCGTGATCGCCGTGGGGATCGCCACAGCGGTGGCGATCGCGGTGATCGGCATCCGCCAGCTCGCGAGCATGAGCGATCAGGCCGCGAGCCTGCGCGCGGAGGTGCTGTCTG
Organism: Sorangium sp. So ce406; assembly: GCF_051474675.1. NCBI lineage: Bacteria > Pseudomonadati > Myxococcota > Polyangiales > Polyangiaceae > Sorangium > Sorangium sp. So ce406. The sequence goes on from NZ_CP150340.1 coordinate 9,976,100, forward strand.
CGACGCTCGTCGCGCGGCTCCGCGGGACGCCGGAGGGCGAGCGGGCGGAGTTCCTGGGGATGGCGGCGCGGCGGGCGACGGCGGAGATCCTGCTCGTCGAGCAGAGCGGGCAGGTGCTGGTCAACGAGAGCTTCGGCGCCCCGGCCAAGGCCGACATCTTCCAGATGCTCACCCAGGGCAAGGGCGAGGCGACGACCTCGCTCGGCCGCGTGCGGTTCGCGGCGCGCCCGCTGCACCCGCCGCTCTCCAACCTGACGGTGATCACGTTCGTCTCGGCGCCGAGCCCGCCGCCCCACTCGATCGCCCTCGGCAACGCCGTCGCGGCGCTCACGACGCTGCTGCTCGGCGTGGCGGTCGCGGTCGCGCTCTCCTTCACCAAGGCGGCGCGCGACGACGTCGACTACCTGCGCGAGCGCATCACGGCGATGGCGCGCGGTCATGGCCCGGGCGCGTCGAACGCGGACGTGATCCCGGTCGAGCCCGTGCCGATCAGGTCGCTCGATCAGGTCGGCCTGCTGACGGCGGCGTTCAACCTGCTGATCACCCGCTTCGCCGCGGCGGAGCGCACCTACCGGGCGGATCTCCAGCAGGCGTCCGCGATGGACCGCGAGCGCTCGGCGTTCCTCGCGGGGCTCAGCCACGAGCTGCGCACGCCCCTCAACGCCATCCTCGGGTTCGCGCACGTCCTCGAGAGCGAGGTCGACGGGCCGCTCAGCCAGGACGCGCGCGAGGCGCTCTCCGTCATCCGGCAGAGCGGCGAGCACCTGCGCACGCTCATCGACGACATCCTCGATCTCTCGGCGCTCGAGACGGGCAAGCTGCAGCTCTCCCGCCGCGCCGTGAACCTGCGCGCCCTCGTCGATCAGGTGATGCGGGAGGCGTCGGCGGCGGCCCGCGACAAGCCCGTCCAGCTCCGCGTCACCGGCGATCACGGCCTGCTCGCGCACGCCGATCCGCGCAGGGTGCGGCAGATCCTGACGAACCTCGTCTCGAACGCCGTCAAGTTCACGGCGCGCGGCTCGGTGACGGTCCACATCGCGGGGCGCGGCCGCTACGCGGCGATCGTCGTCCAGGACACCGGCCCCGGCATCCCGCCGGAGGAGACGTCGGCGGTCTTCGAGGAGTACCGGCAGACCGGCGACGTGCGCTCGCGCCGGGCCGGGACGGGGCTCGGGCTCTCGATCGCGCGGCGCCTCGTGCTGATGCACGGCGGGACGATCCAGCTCGAGAGCGAGCTCGGGCGGGGCTCGACCTTCACGATCACGCTGCCGATCTGGCTGGATCCCAACCGCGCGCCCTCGCTGGCCCAGCCCGCGCCCGACGCGTCGCCGCCGCCGGGCGAGGCCGGCGGCGGCCGTACAGGGGGGAGGATCGCGTGACGGAGGAGCGCATCAGGAACGACGCGATCCACTTCGCGCGGCGCGTGCTCGTCCGCCAGGCGCTGGTCGGCGTAGCCGCCTTCGGTGCGATCGCGGCGCTCGCGCCGAAGCTGCTCATCCTGGAGCAGGGCGTCGCGACGAGCGTGCTCTCCGTCGGCGCGAAGATCGCCCTCGCCGCGATCGGCGCGACCACCTTGCTGACCCTGCTCCGGCTGCGCACCCACCGGGACCTGCTGCGCTCGCTCATGATCGGCGCGCGCGACATCGATCACGAGGAGCTCGAGCGCTTCGCCGAGCTGCCGCCGTCGCTGGCGGTGCGCTTCGTGCTGGCGAGCTCGACGATCTCGAGCCTCATGATGATCCCGGGGATCAGGCCGGAGAAGCTCGACGACGGCCGCGCGGTGAGCCTGCTCATCCTCGCGATCACGATCCTCAGCGCGTCCGCGATCCCGCACTACGTGCTGACGCGCGCCACGACGTTCAGCCTCTTCGAGATCAGCCCGGCCGAGGCGATCGGCGCCCTGCTGGAGACGGCCGAGCTGTACCAGACGCCGCGCCGGCGGGTCACCTACAAGCTGCTCCTGTCCGTCGCCGCGCCGGTGCTGCTCGTCGGCGTCGGGGCGGTGCTCATCGCGAACGCGCACCTCCAGACGTTCATCGAGCGGAGCCGCCGCGCCACCGCGGCGATCGTCGCGCGCACGGCGCTCGACCCGGCGCTCAGGGCGATCGAGGAGGCCGAACGTAACGACGTCGTGGCCGCCGCCGCGGAGTTCGGGTTCCTCGCGCGCGTGGAGCAGGACTGCGTGGACGCAGAGCCCTCCTTTGGCCGCGAGGCCGACGGGCAGATCGCGGTGATCACGCCGCTCGACAAGGGGGGGTGCGTCAACATCCGGTTCTCCGCGGACCTCGAGCCCTCCGCCGCGATCTGGGGCGCGCTCGTCGCGCTGCTCGCGGTGCTCGTCGCCGGCGCGCTCGGAAACCTCTTCGGGCGCGTGCTCGCGGCGGATCTCGTGCACGCCACGAAGCAGGTGCGCCTGCTCGGGACGGACAGCGTGCTCCGCGGCGCCACGCAGATCGCGCGCCCCGCCCGGTTCGCCGTCGTCGCCCGGCTCGGGCACGCGATCGAGGATCTCGCCGAGCGCTTCCGCGTCTTCGCCGCGGCCCAGGAGCGCGCGCTCGAGGCCCGCGAGGCCGCGCAGCGCATGCGCGGCCTCCTGTTCGCGAGCGTGAGCCACGACCTCAAGAGCCCGCTGAACGCGATCCTCGGGTTCGCCGATCTCGTGGGCCAGGAGGACCTGACCGACGCGCAGCGCGAGAGCCTCGAGCTCATCTCGACGCGCGGCCGGGAGCTCCTTGGCCTCATCGAGTCGATCCTCGACGCCGCCCGCGTCGAGGCCGGGCAGCTCACGCTCGAGCCGCAGCCGACGTCCGTCGGCTCGCTCATCGCGGGCGCGATCCGCAAGGCGCGCGAGCTCGCGAGCGACGCCGACGGAGAGGTCGTCGTGGAGGTCGGCGACACCCTGCCGCTGATCCCGGTCGATCAGGCGTACGCGACGCGGGCGCTCGCGGTCATCGTGGCGCACGCGCTCAGGACCGGCGCGGCCGACCCGTCCGCGCGCCTCGTGCGCCTCACCGCGACGATGGCCGGTGAGTTCAACAGCGAGGTCCGCATCGACATCGAGTACGGCAGCCGCGACGTGCCGCCGGAGGAGCTGGAGGCCCTGTTCAGCCGGCAGACCACCGCGCGCGGGCGCGGCCTGACGCTCGGCCTCAGCCACGCGCGCTCGGTGATCGAGCTCCACGGCGGCTCGCTCGAGGTGGACGGCGCCCCCGACGGCCGCCCGCTCTGCCGCGCCCGCCTGCCGCGCGTCCCGCCGCCGCGGCGCCCCCGCCTGTCGTCGGTCCCCGCGCTCGGCTGACCCCGCCCGCGGCCGCGCGAACGGCGCGCTGCCGCCGCGCGGATCGGCTCCCATCGCTTCCCTTCCCCGTCTTCCCGCGGTACTCCCGTGGCATGCCTGAACGGGCGCTCTCTCCTGCCGAGACAGGCGACGACGATCGCTTCGATCGCCTCTTCCGGCCTGCCTCGCTCGCCGAGTACGTCGGCCAGGACAAGCACACGGAGAACCTCAAGGTCTTCGTGGAGGCCGCGCGCCGGCGGCGCGAGCCGCTGGATCACATGCTCTTCTGCGGCCCGCCCGGGCTCGGCAAGACCACGCTCGCCCACATCCTCGCCCGCGAGATGGGCGTGACCCTCCACGTCACGAGCGGGCCGGCGATCGAGCACAAGGGCGCGCTGGCCGGGCTGCTGACGAAGCTGGAGCGCAACGACGTCCTGTTCATCGACGAGATCCACCGGCTCACGCCGGCGGTCGAGGAGAGCCTCTACCCCGCGATCGAGTCGTTCAAGATCGACATCATGACCGGCGACGGCCCGTACGCGACCACGATCCAGCTCGCGCTCAAGCCGTTCACGCTCGTCGGCGCGACGACCCGCACCGGGCTGCTCACCGCGCCGCTGCTGTCGCGCTTCGGCCACGTCGTCCGCCTCGACTTCTACCCGGTCGAGGAGCTCCAGCGCATCGTGCAGCGCAGCGCCGGTCTGCTCGAGGTGCCGATCGACGCCGGCGGGGCGCGCGAGATCGCGGCGCGCGCGCGGGGCACGCCGCGCGTCGCCAACCGCCTCCTGCGCCGAGTCCGCGACTTCGCCGAGGTGCTCGGCGACGGCGCGATCACGATGGCGATCGCGCGCAAGACCGCGGAGCGGCTCGAGATCGACCCGGCCGGCCTCGATGAAATGGACCGCAGGCTGCTGCGCGTCATCATCGACCACTACGACGGCGGCCCGGTGGGCGTCGACACGCTCGCGGCGGCGCTCAGTGAGCCGCGCGACACCATCGAGGACGTCTACGAGCCGTTCCTGCTGCAGCAGGGCTTCCTCGGCCGCACGCCGCGGGGCAGGATCGCGACCCGCCGCGCGTACGAGCACCTGGGGCTCGACGCGCCGGCGGCGAAGCAGGGGGATCTCTTCTCGTAGCCCTGCGCGGCGTCGATGCGCCGGGGTCGAGCGTCTGCGCTGCGATCGCGCCCTCCTGGGAAATTCTCTCATCGTCGCAGCGCGGAATCGATAAGCTTGCGGTGTGTCTCGCCGCGATCCTGTGCTCGTCGTCGATGACGATGCCGTCAGCCGGCAGATGTTGCTGCGCGCGCTGGCCGACGCGGGCATCGAGACCATCGCCGTCACCTCCGGCGCGGAGGCGCTCGTCTGGCTGAAGGCGAGCGTCCCCGCGCTCGTGCTGCTCGACCTCGTGATGCCGCCCCCGGACGGGTACGTCGTCCTCAGCGCCGTGCGGGACGACCCCCGGACGAAGGACGTCCCCGTCGTCGTGCTGACGGCGCTCGACGCCGACGAGGAGGTCGCCCGCGCCTTCGAGCTCGGCGCGGACGACTTCATCCGCAAGCCGTTCCGCCCGGCGGAGCTCATCGCCCGCATCCGCGGGCAGCTCCGGATCCGCGACTACGTCGACGCGCTCGCGCGCAAAGAGCACGACGCGAAGGTGGTCCTCGAGCTCACGCAGGCGCTCTCGTCGACGCTCGACTTCCGGAACATCCTCTTCACGGTCGTGCGGCGCATCGCCGAGGTGGCCCGCGTCGACCGCTGCAGCATCGTGCTCGTGCGCGATCAGGGCGACGTCGGCTACGTGGTCGCCGCGAGCGACGACAAGGAGCTCCGGGATCTGCCGATCGACCTCGGGAAATACCCGGAGATCCAGCGGGTCATGCGCACGGGCGACGTGCTCGTGATCGACGACGCGAAGGCGCACCCGCTCTTCGACATCGTGCGCGCGGAGCTCCCGGAGAACGCGTTCCGCTCGCTCGCGCTCCTGCCCATCCTGTTCGAGGACAAGCCGCTCGGGGTGCTCTTCCTGCGCGGCCGGCAGCCGGTGGCCCCCCACGCGCACGAGCTCTCGCTCGCCCGCACCGTCGCGAGCGCCACCGCGATCGCCCTGCGCAACGCGCGCATCCTGCAGTCGCTGCGCGATCAGACGCAGCAGAGCACCTTCGCCCGGTTCGAGGCGGAGCGCCGCCTGAAGGCGCTCCAGCGCTACGCCGATTTCTTCCACTCGACGGCGGACGGCATCATCGTCGTCGATCCCGACGGCCACATCCTCTTCTCCAACCCGCGCGCGCAGGCGATCACCGGGCGCACCGCCGAGGACCTCGAGAAGGCCAACCTCGCCGACCTCGTCGACGCGCGCGAGCTCCCGCTCCTCGAGGAGATCCGGGCTGGCTTCGCGAAGGGGTCGTTCCCGCACATGGTGGACTTCACCGTGCGGCGCGGCGAGCCCGAGCAGGAGAAGCTCATCCTGAGCTTCAGCTTCAGCAGCGTCCTCCGAGAGGAGAGCGGCGCCGTCCTGGTCAGCTTCCGCGACGTCACCACGGAGCGCGCCACCGAGGCGGAGCTCACCAAGACGAAAGAGTTCCTCGAGCGGGTCATCGAGAGCTCCGTCGACGCGATCGTCTCGGCCAACATGGAGGGGGTCGTCCTGCTCTTCAACCGCGCCGCCGAGCGGATCTACGGCTACGACGCGAAGGAGGTCGTCGGCGCGATGAACGTCCGCGCGCTGTACCCCGACCACAACGCCGAGCAGATCATGAGGCTCATCCACGCGAAGGAGCACGGCGGCCCCGGCCGGCTCGAGGGCTACCGGACCGAGGTCCTGGCCAAGGACGGGTCGCGCATCCCGGTGCACCTCTCCGCGGCGCTCATCTTCGAGAACGGCGTGCCCGTCGGCTCCGTCGGCATCTTCACGGACCTGCGCGAGCGGATGCGGATGGAAGCCCGCCTCACCGAGGCGCAGGAGGAGCTGCGCGCCCGCGAGAAGCAGGCCCTCATCGCCGAGCTGGCGGGCGCCGCCGCGCACGAGCTGAACCAGCCGCTCACCAGCGTGCTCGGCTACGCCGAGCTGATCTGCCGTCGGATCGACGACGCGTCCCCCATCAAGGGCGCGGCGGCGACGATCCGCAGCGAGGCCGAGCGGATGGCGGAGATCGTCCGCAAGATCGGCAAGATCACCCGCTACGAGACGAAGTCCTACGTCGGCGCCGCGAAGATCATCGATCTCGATCGGTCGAGCGGCGACGATCCGAGCAGGGTGATCGGGTGAGCGGAAGGACCGCGGAGCACCTGGGGGAGCAGCCGTCGTCCGACGCTCCCGTCACGCTCCGGAAGCCGCTCACCCGAGACATCCCGCTCGAGTGGATCGACAGCCTGCTGCTCGCGGCCAGCGAGCTCGATCCTTCCGCCTCCGTCGAGCAGCGCGCTTCGGCGCTGCTCGGCGCGGCCGAGAGGGCGCTCGCGGGCTGCGGGCTCGGCGTCTGCATCCCCGGCGCGGCCGGCGCGCAGGTGGTCGTCCGGGTGTCGCCGCGCGCGCGCCGCGACGACACCCGCGATCCGGCGCGGCTCCTGCCCGAGTTCGCGTTCGAGCGCGTCGCGTCGATCGAGCCCGAGGGTCGCTCGAGCGTGCACATCGCGGCCGACGACGCCGGGTACCTCGACAGCGCGCCGATCGGAGCGCTGATCGACCGGCTCGCGCTCGCCCTGCGGATCACGATCCGCGAGGCGCGCGCGCAGCAGTCGCTGCGCGATCAGATCATCCAGGCCGAGAAGCTGGCCTCCCTCGGGAAGATGGCCGCCGGCGTCGTGCACGAGCTCAACAACCCGCTCACCTCGATCCTCGCCTACTCCGAGTACCTGCGCCGCAAGGGCGAGCGCAGCGGCTTCGACCCCTCGGACATCGAGCGGCTCGCGAGGATCAACGAGGCCGCGGATCGCATCCGCCGCTTCACGCGCGATCTGATCGCCTACTCGCGGCCGTCCACGGAGAAGCCGGGCGCCGTCTCCCTTCACGACATCATCGAGCGCGCGCTCGTTTTCTGCGAGCACCTCCTCGATCAGACGGGCGTCACCGTGGAGAAGTGCTTCGGCGAGATACCGCCCGTGCACGGCGTCATCGACCCGCTGACGCAGGTGTTCGTGAACCTGTTCACGAACGCGGCGCACGCGATGCACGAGCGCGGCGGCTGCCTTGACATCGCGACCGCGATGTCACCGAACGACGGCCACATCACGGTGACCATCCAGGACGAAGGGCACGGGATCGAGGCCGAGCACCTGCCGAGGATCTTCGACCCGTTCTTCACGACCAAGACCGACGGCACCGGCACCGGGCTCGGCCTGAGCATCGTGCGGAACATCGTCGCCTCGCACGGCGGCGCCATCCGCGCGGCACCGCGCGCGCCGCGCGGCACCGTCTTCTACCTGGACCTGCCGATCGCGCTGCCGTCCTCGGGGCGCCGCTGAGCGCCGTGCGCCCCGAGGGCTCAGATCGCGCTCAGGGCGCGACCTTGACGCCGAGCACGAGCACGCCGCCCAGGTGCTGCTGACCCGCCACGAAGAAGTTCTCTCCGGCCTTGGCGTTCACCTCGAGCAGCGGCAGGAACGTGTTGCCGCCGGGCTTCTGGATGCTCGCGCTGATGACGAAGCGCTTCGGCTCGTCCTGCTTCTTCGCGGCCACGACGTCCTTCAGCGACACCATGAGGACGCTGCCGTTCGGCAGCTTGGTGGTCGTCGGCTTGCCCTTCTGCAGGCTGATCTTCAGCCGATCGAGGAGCTTGTAGCTGTTGTACGCCGAGAACGGCGGCTTCCCGAGCTCGGGCATCTTGCCGATCTTCGGATCGATGCCGGTCCCGTCGTTCGTCGCGTGGAGGACCACGACCTCGGACGTCACCGCGGCCTCGGACGGCGCCGCCGGAGCGGGGGCCGGCGCCTTCTCTTGCGCGACGGCAAGGGAAGGGCTCGCGCCGAGCGCCAGGACCATCATCGCGGTGATCGCACTCGCATGAAATCTCATCACTGTCCTCCCGGACCGTCATCGGAGAGCCAAACCACCGTGGTCGTCGGGCCTGAAGCCACGGCCTCCCGCGGAACGTAGAAGATGCTGCCCATGCGCGCCCCGAAGTCGACCGCGGCGATCTCGACGCCGGGCTCGATCTCGCCCTCGGCGCTCGGCGCGGCGGCGGGCTCGCTCGGCGGCGCCGCGGGCGCAGGGGCGAGCGCCTCGGGAACCGTCCGCGCCGGCAGCGCCGCGGTGGGCGCCTCGACGTCCATCCGGCCCCAGACCATCAGCGCGGCGGCCGCGGCCACCGCGAGCGCCGTCAGCGCGAAGATCCCGCGCGCGTTGTCGTTGGCCGGCGATCCGCGGAGGCGCGCCGGGCCGCGAGGTGGCTCGCCCGACGGCGACACGGCGAGAGGCCGCGCGGCGGCGCCGCCGTCGTTCTTCGCGGCCGCGCCCGATCCCTCGCCGATCTTCGCCATCACCGCATCGGCGATGCTGTCCGCCGCGCCGGAGGCCAGCGCGCTGTCCCGGATCATGTCGGACGCGGTGACGAGCCCTGCGACCTTCGCGCGGCAGCGCGGGTCGTGGAGCACGTAGTCCTCCACCTGCCGGTGCCTCGCTTCATCGAGCTCACCGTCGACGTAGAGCATCAGCTCCAGGTCCGTCGGCGGGGCGCTCGCCTCCCCGTGGTTCGCCTTGCTGCTGTTGGCGGTACTCACGCGATCTCCTCCGGGTCCGCTGCGGGGCCCTTGCCCTCTTCCTCCGCGTAACAGTCAGCGAGGGCACGCTGAAGCTTCTGACGAGCATGGAACAGGCGGCTCATGATCGTCCCCTTCGAGACCCCCATGGCCTGAGCCATCTCCTCGTAGGACATCCCCTCGACCTCGCGCATCAGGATGACCCCCCGGTGGTAAGGCGGCAGCGCGTCGAGCGCGGCCTGAATGCGCCCGGCGATCTCCCGGCGCCGGACGACGTTGAGGGGGTCGGCGCCGTCGATCCGAGCGACGAGCGGGAAATCGGACTGCTCTTCGGCTGCCTGGTTTTCCTGGAGCTCGAGGTCGCGGCGCCCCGGCTTCCGCATGAGGTCGATCGCCAGGTTCGTGACAATCCGGTAGAGCCAGGTGAAGAACGACGAGCCGCCCTGAAAGGAGCCGAGGCCCTTGTAGACCCGGAGAAAGGCGTCCTGCACCAGCTCGCGTGCGTCGTTCTCGTCGCGCACGAGCCCCATGGCGATCGCGAAGGCTCTGCGCTGGTGCCGTTCCACGAGCGAGCGGAATGCCGCCTGGTCCCCCTGCTGCGCCCGCTCGATGAGCTCACGATCCTCCTCCGCCTCTCGCCGTCGTGCCTCGCGATTGGACGCACGGGCCGAAGCGCTATTCAGGCGCGCGTGAAGCTGCTTTGCGTCACGACGGTCGCCGTCCGCGGACGGGTCGTCGCCTTCCGGTTCTCCCGGCTCTTCGCCGGGGTCGCCGGGGAGCGCGACCCGCTCAATCTCGTCCGGGGGGGCAGGTGCAGAGGCCACGGGGTCAGCTTACCTGAGGAGGCCGGGGGACAAGGAACACCGCGACGCAGGTTGCCTCGTGGGACCTGCGGCGGCCGGCGGGCGCGCCCGACAGGAGACAGGGACCGCCCGGCTCACGGCTCATCGGGCTCTTCGTTGATCTCGGGGAGCTCGCCGAGCGTGAGGCGCACATCGAAGAGCCGCTCGAGCCGGGCGACGCGGAGCGTAACGGTCTTGTTCACGCCCGCGATGCTCGCCATCCACCGCAGCTCGTTCGGGTCGGAAATCGCCTTGCCCTCGAAGGCGATGATCACGTCGTCCGGCGCGATCCCGGCCCGCTCCGCGGGCCCCCCCGCCACCACCGTCTTCACCCAGGCCCCCTTGCGATCGGGACGCTTGAGCCGCCCCGCCTCGATCGAGTTGAGGACGTCGACGATCACCCCGACCTGGCTCCGCCGGATCTTCCCGTCGCGCAGCAGCATCGGCAGGAGCTGCCGCACCATGTTGATCGGGATCGCGAAGCCGATGTTGTTCGCGTTGGCGCGCACGGCCGCGTTGATGCCGACCACCTCGCCCTTGAGGTTCAGGAGCGGGCCGCCGGAGTTGCCCGGGTTGATGCTCGCGTCCGTCTGGAGGAAATTGAAATAGCCGCTCGGATCGAGCCCCTTCACGTCGTCCCGGGTGCGGCCCTTGGCGGAGAGGATGCCCGCCGAGACCGTGTGGGAGAGGCCGAAGGGATTGCCGATCGCCACGACCCAGTCGCCGACCTCGATGAAGTCCGAGTCGCCCAGAGGAAGCGACGGAAGCCCCTTTTCATCGACCTTCAGCACGGCGACGTCCGTGTGCTTGTCGCGGCCGACGACGGTGGCCTTGATGTCGCGGCCATCGACGAAGCTCACGAGGATGTCGGTCGCGCCCTCGATCACGTGGTTGTTCGTCAGCAGGTAGCCCTCGGGGTCGTAGACGAAGGCGGTCCCGAGGCCCTCGGCGACCGTGCGGCGACGGCCGCCCGGCTGCTGCCGCTCGACGCGGGCCTTGACCGTCGCGACCGCCGGATCGGCCCGGCGCGCGAGCGGCGCGAAGGAGCCCGGCATGCCCTCGGAGCGGACGATGGGAGGAGACGGGGGGGCGGGGGGTGGCGGCGGGGTGGCCACCACGGGCAAGGCGCCCGAGGGGACCGAGGAGCTGCTGGCGCTCGAGGTGTGGCCAGGGGCGGCCTTGCTGCACGCGGCGACCAGCCCGGCGAGCAGGACCCACGGGAGAGCCCTGGCGCCGGCGGTCACGACCGCTTCGAGACCTCGAGGTAGCGCATCCGCAGATCGTAGAGCGCCGTTTCGAGCAGCCGTTCCTCGTCGCCCGTGAGGTTCCCCTTGGTCTTCTCCTGGAGCAGGGTGAGCAGGTCGATGTCCTGGTGCGCGAGGACCAGGTTCCGCTCTTCGTTGCCCTCAGGGTTGGGCGCGTCGCCCAGGTGCACGTAGGCGGAGCCGATGATCGACAGCACGAACGTCGAGAAGTCGAGCGTCGGCAGCTCCGGGGGATTCCCGGGCGGAGGGAGGTCCTCCTGATCCGTCGCGTCGCTCACTCTGACCCTTCGTCGTCGAGCTCAGGCTCGACCCGCGGTCCATGCGATGACGCGCCGAGCGCCGGCTGATCGACGGCGATCATCTCGGATTCCTCCTCCATATCCGGCAAGCTCGCGAGGTGCGACTCGATGGTCGCGGCGCTGAGCGTCCCGCTCGCCAGCAGGCGCTCGCGCACCCGGCGATCGAGGTGCAGCTCCGTCAGCTTGCCCTTCTCACCCACGGTCATGTTGTGATCTCCTCGGACAGACCCGCCAGTTCGCGGCGGGCTTATGACGACTTCTTCGAGAGCGTCACGAGCGGTTCCCCGTGCTCGTGATCGTGGCTGTGCCCGTGGTCATGGTCGTGATCGTGGTCGTGACCGCAGCACCCGCCGCTCTCGGACTCCTCGATGCGCTCCTCGAGCTCGGCCTGAGCCTGCGCGATCTCCTCCTCGCTGGCGGCGCGCACGTCGCTGACCTGGACCTGAAAGCGCACCTTCTGGCCCGCCAGGGGGTGGTTCGTGTCGACCCGGAAGCCATCGGGGAGGATGTCGACGACCCGGAGCGCGACCGGCTCTCCGTCCGGCCCCTGGGCGACGAACTCGTCGCCGACCTCGACCTCACCCGCGTCCGGGAAATCGGCCTTGTCGACCTCGAAGACGCCGGAGTCCTCGCGCTCGCCGAAGGCGTCTTCAGGCTCGACGGTGATCTCGCGCTGCTCGCCGGCGCGCAGCCCTTCGAGGGCGCGCTCCAGACCGGGCACGATCTGAGCGTATCCGTGCACGTAGATGAGCGGCTCCGCGGCGGGCGCCTGGTCGACCGCCTCGCCTTTCTCGTTGAAGAGGACGTAGGACAGCGTGACGACCGTGTCCGTTGCGATGGGCAGCGACTCCATAGGCGGCGTTGGTGTGCCACGGCGGTTCCGCGGTTTCAAGCGAGCCGCGCCGGCCCGGACGGCGTGCTATGAGGACGTCCGATGGCCGATTCCATGGCTCGGGCGACCGGCCGCGACCCTCTCGACGCGTCGGACCCGGCCGCGCAGGTCGGTCCGGAAGCGAAGCGCGCTCGGCCCAGCGATGCACCGCCGGGTACGGCGCGACCGACCTCGGCCGCCCCTGCGCCTCACGGGTCCCACGGCGGCGCGTCGCCCCGGGGCCCGCACGCGGGGGCGCCGCCCCTACCACGCGGGCGAGAGAGCCTGGAGCAGGAGCTCTCCCGGGTGGGCACGAAGCGCTGGCTCGGACGGCTGGGCGTCCTCGCGGCGATCGCCGCGATCGTCGCGGCGGTCGTGGTGTGGCGCATCCGGACGAGGCCGCCGCCGCCGCCGCGCTACGTCACGGGCGACGTCACCACGGGCGACGTGGTCGAGGTGGTGCAGTCGACGGGGCAGGTGAAGCCGCTCACCGAGGTGCAGGTCGGCGCGCAGGTCTCCGGGCGAATCACCAAGGTTTACGTGGACTTCAACAGCATCGTGAAGGCCGGTGACGTGCTCGCCGAGATCGATCCGACGCTGTTCGGGGCGCAGATCGACTCGAACCAGGCGCAGCTCGAGGCGGCGAACGCGAGCGTCGTGCGCGCCGAGGCGTCGCTCGGGACGACCAAGCAGCGGCTCGAACGCGCGAAGAAGATGGTCACGGAGGGGGTCGGCTCGCAGGCCGACCTGGACACGGCGCAGGGCGCCTACGACGTGGCGCTCGCCGATCTCGCGGCCTCGAAGGCGCAGGTGGCCCAGCTCAGGGCGGTGCTCCGCTCCTCCACGACGAACCTCCAGTACACGCGCATCTTCTCGCCCATCGACGGCGTCGTCATCAGCCGCGCGATCGATCCCGGGCAGACGGTGGCGGCGAGCTTCCAGGCGCCCACGCTCTTCGTGATCGCCCAGGATCTCCGCAAGATGCGCGTGCTCGCCGACATCGACGAGGCGGACGTCGGGCGGCTCCGCGAGGCCATGGAAGCCGACGTCAGCGTCGACGCGTTCCCGGGCGAGACGTTCCGGGGGACGGTGAGCCAGGTGCGCTACAGCCCCCTGAACCAGTCCGGCGTGGTGACGTACGCGGCGGTCGTCGAGGTCGACAACCCCGACGTCAAGCTGCGGCCGGGGATGACGGCGACGGTGAGCATCCGGTCCGCCGAGGCCAGGGGGGTGCGGCGGCTGCCGAACGCGGCGCTCCGGTTCAAGCCGGCGCCGGAGCGGGACAAGGACGGCAAGGAGATCAAGGGGCCGCCCCTCGAGCCGCTCCCGCCGAAGAAGGGCCGCGTCTACGTGCTGACCGACGCGACGCCGGGCGCGGAGAAGATCGAGCCGCGCGTCGTCGATGTCGGGATCACCGACGGCATCTTCACCGCGCTCGCGACCGATCTCGGGCCAGTCAAGGTCGTCACCGACGAGAACGATGGTCCGTCGTCGGGCGGCAGGGGGCGCGGCCCCCGGCTGTTCTGAGGCGCGATGCTGCCGCAGAGCCAGGGCGTCGCCGCGGTGCTCCGAGACGAGCCGCTCATCGAGCTCTCGAGCGTCGGCAAGGACTACACGACGGAGGCCGTCGTCGTGAGGGCGCTTCGCCACGTGGATCTGACGATCCAGCACGGCGATTTCGTCGCGATCGTCGGGCAGAGCGGCTCGGGCAAGAGCACCTTGATGAACATCATCGGGTGCCTGGACCGGCCGACGCGGGGCACGTACCGGCTCGACGGGCTCGACGTCACCCGGCGCAGCAACGACGCGCGCGCCATCGTAAGGAACCGACTTATCGGGTTCGTCTTCCAGGGGTTCAACCTGCTGCCGCGGACCACGGCGCTCGAGAACGTGGAGCTGCCGCTCGTCTACCGGGGCATCGGCGCCGCGGAGCGGCGCAAGCGGGCGCTCGACGCGCTCGGCGCGGTGGGGCTGGCCGAGCGCCTGCACCACACGCCGAACCAGCTCTCGGGCGGCCAGCAGCAGCGCGTCGCCATCGCGAGGGCGCTCGTCACCTCGCCGCCGCTGCTCCTCGCCGATGAGCCCACGGGCAACCTCGACACCCGCACGAGCTACGAGGTGCTCGGGCTCCTGCAGCGGCTCAACCTGGACGGGATCACCATCGTCCTCGTCACGCACGAGCCGGACATCGCCGCCTGCGCGAGCCGCGTGATCACGATGCGCGACGGCGAGGTCCGCAGCGATCTCAGGAACGACCGCCCCGTCGACGCGGCCGAGGCGCTGGCCGCGCTGCCGCGCCCCGAGGCGGAGGCCCACGAGCAGGCGCCGTGAGGGGGTACTTCGCTGCCATCCGGATTGCGCTGCGCGCCATCGTCCGCTCGAAGCTCCGCGCCGCCCTGACGGTGCTCGGCATCCTCATCGGGGTCGCGGCCGTGGTGGTCGTCGTGGCGCTCGGGACGGGCGTGCGCAACCGCATCCTGGGCGAGATCTCGGGCCTGGGCGCGAGCTCGATCTACATCTTCCCGCAGTCGACGCAGGCGTCGGGGCTGAAGCGCCGCGACAGCGTGCGGATGTCGGAGGCGGACGGCGCCGCGATCCTGAAGGAGTCGATCAGCGTGGCCGCGCTGAGCCCGTTCAGCTCGACCTCGATGCAGATCGTGGCCGGAGAGGCCAACGTCGCGACGCAGATCATGGGCGTTACCCGGAGCTACCTCGAGATCCTGTCGTACCGCGTCGACGAGGGCGACGGCTGGACCGAGGCAGACGAGCAGCTCAAGACGAAGGTCTGCGTCATCGGCGAGACCGTCCGCGAGAACCTGTTCGGCTCGGGCGAGGCGGTGGGGCAGTACATCCGGATCGGCAAGCACCCGTTCCGGGTGATCGGGGTGCTCGCGAAGAAGGGGCAATCCCCGTTCGGGGAGGACCAGGACGATCGGCTGCTCATGCCGATCGGCAGCTTCCGGTCGCGCGTCGTGCCGAGCGCGCCGGGCAGGGTGCAGATGCTCATCGCGGCCGCGACCAGCGAGCGGACCGTCGACCGCGCGGTGGAGCAGATCGACCGCATCCTCCGGCAGCGCCGCGAGATCGCGCCCGACGACGAACCGGATTTCGTGATCCGCACGCAGGCGGAGTTCCGGGCCTCCCAGGAGCGGATCATCGACACCTTGACGATGCTCCTGTCCTCGATCGCAGCGGTCTCGCTCCTCGTCGGCGGGATCGGCGTCATGAACATCATGCTGGTCAGCGTCACCGAGCGGACGCGCGAGATCGGAATCCGCATGGCGATCGGCGCCTCGGAGGGCGACATCCTCGTCCAGTTCCTGGTCGAGGCGATCACCCTGTCGCTCATCGGCGGCCTGATGGGGCTCGGCGCCGGGCTCGGCCTCATCCAGATCTTCGCCGCGGCGCTCGGCTGGAGCATGACGTTGCCGGTCAGCGCGGTCGTCGTCGCGGTGGGGACGAGCGCCACGATCGGCGTCGTCTTCGGGTTCTTCCCGGCGCGCCGCGCCGCGCGTCAGGATCCCATCACCGCCCTGAGGCACGAATGATCGCGGCGCTCACCCGCGTCTTCTCCGCGGTCGTGATCGCGCTGCGCGCCGTCCGCCGGAACAAGCTCCGCGCGGGGCTCACGATCCTCGGGATCACCATCGGCGTCGCGGCCGTGGTCACCGTCACCGCGCTGGCGAGCGGCGCGCGCGCCAACGTCAACGCGCAGATCTCGAACCTCGGCTCCAACTCGCTCATCGTCTTCGCGCGCTCCGCCCGCGCCTCGGGCGTCCGCAGCACCACGGGCGCGAAGCTCTCGGAGCTCGACGGCCAGGCGCTCCTGCGCGAGTCGACGAGCATCCGGCTCGCGGCGCCTTTCCTCAGGTCGAGCGCCCAGGTCATCTACGAGGGCCAGAACTCGAGCCCGACGCTCGTCGGCACGCGCCTCAGCTACTTCGAGATCCGGAGCTGGAAGGTGGCCCAGGGAGAGGCGTGGAGCCCCGCCTCGGAGAACCTCTCCGAGAAGGTCGTCGTGATCGGCGCGCAGACCGCGCGGGATCTGTTCGGATCGCTCGACCCGATCGGCCGCATGGTGCGGGTCGGCCGACAGGCCTACCGCGTGCTCGGCGTGCTCGAGGAGAAGGGGGCGTCGCCCTTCGGGCAGAGCCAGGACGACATCGTGCTGATGCCCATCACCACGATGCGGTCGCACGTCGTCGCCACCCGGCCGGGCGAGGTGCACGCGATCTTGCTGAGCTCGACGTCGGCAGAGACATCCGAGCGCGCCAGGCAGCAGGCCGAGGCGATCCTCCGGCAGCGGCACCGCATCGGCGAGGGTGACGAGGACGACTTCGCCGTCCGGAGCCAGGCGGAGTTCCAGGCCATGCAGGACGCGATCTTCGCGGCGCTCTCCGCGTTGCTCGTCAGCATCGCGGCGGTGTCGCTCGTCGTCGGCGGCATCGGCGTCATGAACATCATGCTCGTGTCGGTCACGGAGCGCACCCGGGAGATCGGCATCCGGATGGCCATCGGCGCCCGGGAGATCGACATCCTGCTGCAGTTCCTGCTCGAGGCGCTCGTGCTCGCCACGCTGGGCGGCCTGGTCGGCAGCGCGCTCGGCTACGGCGTCATCCTCGGCTTCTCGAGCGCCCTCGGCTGGCCGATGAAGCTCGAGCCCGTGGCGCTCGGCGTCGCGCTCGGGGTGAGCACGGCGATCGGGATCGTCTTCGGGTTCTTCCCGGCGCGTCGCGCCGCGCGCATGGATCCGGTGAACGCTCTCGGACGCGAGTAGCGCGCGTTCCCCCGGGCCGCCGCGGCGACCCGGGGAGGCGGAGCCGCGGCCGCGCGGGCGGCGCGCGCCTCCATCTCCACGCTCAGCTCTTCTTCATCAGGTCGGCGAACGTGCCGAACTTGGCTTCGCGCGCGACGCCGGCGCGGTACTGCTGGTACGCCTGCTTCTCGGCGTCCTCCTTGAGGGCGCGGATCGACAGCTTCGCCTCTCCCCGGCGCGGATCCACCTCGATGATCTTCGCGTCGAGCTGGGTCCCGATGGGGAACTCCTTGCGGAGGTCGGTGCCGCGCTGCGTGCCCGTGTGGCCGGCCGGGATGAAGCCGCGGGCCGCCCGCCCCGTGGCGCCGAGCACCCGGACGACGAGCCCCCCTTCCGTCACCTGCGTGACGGCGACCTTCACGGCCCTGCCCTGCTGCACGCGCTGGCGCGGCTCGCTCTCCTCGCCCTCGGGCGGGGCGGGGTGAAGCCCGATCCGCCGAGCCGCGGCGTCGCAGCTCGCGACCACCACATCGATGTCGTCGCCGACCTTCACCACCTCGTTCGGGTGCTGGATCGGCTTCATCGACAGGTCGGCCGTGTGGATGAGCCCATCGATGCCCGGCTCGAGCTCGACGAAAGCGCCGAACGGCTGCAGACGAGCGACCTTGCCCTTGTGGCGCGTCCCGACCGCGTACTTGTCCTTCACCGCGTCCCACGGGTCGACCGTGGCGGCCTTGCGGCTCAGCCAGAGCTTGCCCTTGTCGTCGACGCGCAGGACCTTCACGTCGATCTCGGCGCCCGGCTTGAACAGGTCGGCCAGCTTGGCGCCGCGGTCGTGGCTCGCCTCGCTCATGTGGACCAGCCCCTCGACGCCGCCGGCGTCGGGGAGCGCGACGAAGACGCCCCAGGCGACGACCTTGCGCACGACGCCCTTGTGCAGCGAGCCGGGCTCGATCGACGTGAGCGCCTCGGTCCGCGCCTTCCGGCTCTCCTCCTCGAGCATCTTGCGGCGGGACACGACGATGTCGCGCCCCTTCTTCGCGAACTGCGTCACGATGAAGTCGAGCCGCTGGCCCACGAGGTAGTTGAGGTCCGCCCCGTGGCGCAGGTCGACGTGCGACGCCGGCGCGAACGCGCGGAGGCCGCCGAGGTCGACCTCGAGCCCGCCCTTGACCGCTCCGGTCACGAACCCCTCGATCGCCTCGCCGCTCTGGAGCGCCGCCTCGGCGCGCGCGCGCGCCTGGTCGAGCTGCACCGGCGCCCTCGACAGGAGGAGCATGCCCCCGCGCACCCCGGTGCTCGCCACCGTCGCGATGAACTGGTCGCCATCGACCGGCGGCTCCTCATCGAGGATCTCGCGCCGGTCGAACAGCCCCGTGGCCTTGCCAGCGATGTCGATCCAGATGGCATGGTCAGTGATCTTGCTGACCTTGCCGAACACTTCCTCGCCGATGCTGAAGGCCGGGCGCTCGCGCGGCGGCGGCGCACCTTGACCCTTGCGCCGCTTGCGTTTCTCGCCTCCGGGCTGGGGCTGTCCCCCTGCCTCGTCGGCCGCCAGCTCCTCCTCGCCCTCGTCCTCTGCAGCGTCGGACGCCTCCGCGTCGCCCGCCTCGGCCGCGGCTCCGGCCGCCTCGGCCGCCTCGGCCCCGGGTTGGCCCGCCTCCTCCCCGCCCTTGCGACGGCGGCGACGGCGGCGCTTCTTTCCAGCGCCCCCCTCCGCCGGCGCGGCCGCGCCAGCCTCGCCGGCCGGCGCCGGCTTCGCGGCCTGCGCAGGCTTCCCGGCTTGCGCGGGCTTCGCGGCCGCCGGAGGGCTCCGCCTGCCCGGAGGAGCACCCGGCCTGCGGTTGCCGATGTCATCCCGCGGTAGACCCGGAACGCGGTTGCCGATGTTGTCGCCCGGCTGCTCTTCCCAGTCGTCGTCGTCGGCAGAGCTCGCCTGGGCGGCGGCTGCCGCTGCGGCGGGGGTTGCCTCGGACTGGGTCGAGCTCGCCTGCGGCGATGTTTCTCCGCCAGATTCGCCGCTCGCTTCCGGCGGGGAGGTGGACCCCGCCTCGTGAGCTTGGGCTGCCTGCTCGGGCGCAGCGTTCGACGACTCGAGCGGGCCGCCCTGGTCGGCCGGAGCTGCCGGCGCGTCCGCCGGCGTGGTGGTATTTTCGTGGGTATTCATCCGCGCCTCGCGCGACAACGCATGCCGATGGGGGCGAAACGTGCTCGCGTTCTCTCCAGCGGCCCCCTCGGTTTGATTGGGGGGGAAGGGGCCGGAACCATATCGTACCCGGGACGTTTACGCGAGAGCCTACCGCATGATGGGCAGGTGCTTGTTCGTCCCGCCGCTCCGGTCGATGCGCAGGCCGCCCCCGCTCGCGAGGTCGTGGGCGCTGACCTGGGCGGCCAGCCGCTCCGCCACATCCACGAAGGCCCGCGAGATCGGGCTGCCCGGGGCAGCCTGAACGACCGGGGTGCCGGCGTCGCCCCACTCCCGGATGGCGGCGTCCATGGGGATCTGGCCGAGCAGCGGCGCCTCGGCGAACTCGGCGATCTTCTGCCCGCCGCCGGCACCGAAGAGCTCGTGCCGCTTGCTGCACCCGTCGCACACGAAGTAGCTCTCGTTCTCGACCACGCCGAGCAGGGCGATCCCGACTTTCTGGGCCATCGAGACCGATTTGTACACGTCCTGGAGGGCCACCTCCTGCGGCGTCGTCACGACGATCGCCCCCGTGGTCCTCATCTTCTGGGAGATCGTCAGCGCGATGTCCCCGGTCCCCGGCGGCAGGTCCAGCACGAGGTAGTCGAGCTCACCCCATTCCACATCGCGCATGAACTGGATGAGGGCGTTCTGGAGCATCGGTCCGCGCCAGACGACCGCCGACCTCGGATCTTCCAGCAGGAAGCCGATGGACATGAGCTTCACGCCGAAGCGCTCGAGCGGCAGGAACTTCTGTCCGTCGGCGGACGTCGGGCGCCCCATCACGCCGAGCATGGTCGGCACGCTCGGCCCGTACATGTCCGCGTCGAGCAGGCCGACCTTCGCCCCCTCGCGGCTGAGCGCCAGGGTCAGGTTGGCGGCGACCGTGCTCTTGCCGACGCCGCCCTTGCCGCTCATCACGAGGACGATGTTCTTCACGCGCGGCGACGGATCGTCCGGAAGGATGGTGCGCGTCGGGATGCTGACCTCCCAGGCGATCCGGACGTCCTTCGCGCCGGCGCCCTTGAGGGCGGCCTCGATGTCCGCCGCGAGCCGCTGCTTGAAGTAGCTGGTCAGCTCGACGGTGAGCGACACCGCGCCGTTCTCGACCGAGAGATCCCGGACGCGATCGAGCTCCGTGAGCGGGCGCTGGAGGTCCGGAGCGACGACCTTTGCCAGCGCACCGAGCGCGGCGTCCTTCGTGATGGCCATGGGTCGGAGGAGTTAGGACTGCTCCGGATTCCCGTCAACCGGCGAGCGCAGCGGGCTCGCGGCCGCTCGCTTCTTCGGGCGGCCGGGCGCAGGGTGACAGCGGTCGTCCTGCGCGTCACCGCGCCCTGCCCTGCGTCCGGCCGGCCTCGTCACCAGCAGGTGGCGACCTTGGAGTCCTTGTCCGTGGGGTCGAGCCGACGCGACGGCAGGTAGCAGCGCGAGTCCACGCATTCCCTGCTCGCGTTCGTCTCGACGCACACGCACTCCCCGGCGAGCCCGCCGGGCGACTTCGGGCAGACGTCCTCTGCGTTGCTCTCGTTCAGCGGCGTGGTCGGGTCGTCCATGGTGCACCGGACGGGCAACGCCGCATCCAGGCACGCGCGCTGGCCGCGCAACGTGGTGGCGCACTCCATGGTGGAGCCTGCGTCGCCGCAGTCCGTGTCGTTGCGGCACGGCTCGCAGAAGTTGCCCTCCCCGACGCAGGCGCCGAACCGCGGCGTGCACACCTCGCCCTCGCACTGGTAGTCGAGGTCGCAGTCGGAGTCCTCGCTGCACGCCCGGGCGCACCGGCTCTCGCCGCCGATCGTGACGCAGCGCTGCCCTGGGACGAGCGAGCAGTCGAGATCGGAGCTGCACGGCGCGCACTGGGAGCGCTTGACGCAGTTCGTGCGCAGCAGGCACAAGGACCCCTCGACATAGGAGTTGCCGTCGCCGAACGTGGCGGGGTCGATGCACTCCTCGGTCGTCTCGCCGCAGAAGCTGTTATCCCCCTTGTCCGTGCCGCAGATCGCGTGAGGGTCGCGGGTCACCGCGCACTCGTAGCCGCCGGGGCAGTCCGCGTCGCCCGCGCAATGCGGCTGCGTGCAGTAGGCCTCCGCGTCTCCCTCCCCCTTGCCCAGGCACTCCAGGCCGAGGGAGGTGCACTCGGCGGGAGCGCACGTCGGAATGAAGCAGTCGCTGCCGTCGGCGCACTTCCCGGCGTTGCAGCCGGGGTCGTCGCCGCATGCCGCCGTGTCGCGCTGGCACTCGCCGGGGTTGCCGTTGCACTGCATCGGGTTGCACGGCGAGTCGTCTGGACAACGCCCGAACTGGCCGCACTCGGAGCCGAACGGACAGGGCGCTCCGAAGCCCACCAGTTTCCCGTTCGACCGACAAACGGAAATCTTGGCGTTCGTGTCGTCTTCCTCGGCCGGCATACAGTCCTGGAGACCAGGGACGCATTCGAGGTGGCTGCTGCACTTGAGCACGCAGCGGTTGCCCACGCAGGTGTTGCCCTCCAGGCAGAGCTCGGGCTCGCACTTGCCCTCGCAGATGCCGTTCACGACGACCCCGCCGAAACATTCATCCCGCGGAGTGCTCGACGAGGAGCAGGCGCCGCTCGCGCTGGCAGCCCCCATCGCCAGGCAGCCGAGCATCAGGAACGCGTGGATACGACGGAAGCGGGGCCGATGGGCGCTCTGAGAGGCGACAACCTGCTGCATAGGACCTCAACGCGGGAAATGCCCGCGGATGGGGCAGGCACGGCGGGCCTGGCCGGAGATTGCGGAAAGCACCCCCCCGAGCCGAACGGGCGCGACAAGGTTGCCCTTGACGCCCCCCGTGCCGCCCAGAAGAATGAGCACTCCTACACCATACTTCAGGCGGTGGCATCATGCGAATGGACGCAGTTCTCGGTGGGATGGCCCTTGGCGCCGTGGCGGCCCTGGGGCTCGTCGGCTGCGCGGGAGAAGAGGATCCCATACCGGCTCCTGATTTTCCTGAGGGGACGGGACAGCCTGCGGCCAACGCTGCTCGCTACCCGGCGGGTCCCTACGGGGTCAACCCTGGCCGGGTGATCGCGAACTATCAGTTCGTCGGGTACGCCAACGCCGACGCAAACAACGACACGATGCAGCCGATTCAGCTCGCCGACTTCTACAACCCGACCGGGACGGAGGTATTTCCCGAGGGCTCGCAGTACGGCGCTGGCGAGCCGAAGCCGAAGGTGCTGCTGATCGACGTCTCGTCCGTATGGTGCGGCCCCTGCAAGATCGAGGCGGAGTCAGTCCTGCCCGGGCTCTACGAGAAGTATCAGCCGCTGGGCGGCGAGTTCCTGATGCAGCTCGCGGACGGGAGGAATCCGGGCGAGCCGGCGGTGGCGCTCGACCTGCGCCGCTGGACGACCCAGTACGAAGTGAAGTACCCGTCGGCGATCGACCCCTCATACAAGCTCGGGGCGCTCTTCCAGGCTGACGCGTTCCCGGCGAACATGCTCGTCAGGACCCAGGACATGACCATCATCGAGGTCGTCGCCGGCGTGCCCGCGGAGGACAGCAATTTCTGGCGAACCTTCGAGAAGATCATGAACGGCGAGATCTGAACGGATCGCCGTGCGCGCGTCGTCGAGCCGCCGGACGACGCGCCGAGTGGAACCCCTGTCAGGGCGCCGCGACAGGCGCCCGCGACGTTGAGCCTCGTATCCGTCGGCCGCTCAGGCCGGCCCATTCGCCAGGAAAGCCCCGATGAACCGAACCACCCGCTGCGCGCTCTCGCTCGCGTTCACTGTCCTCGGCCTCGCGGCCACCTCGTGCGGAGCAGCCTCCGGCGGCTCATCGGCGAGCCCGGCGCCAGACTTCGCGCTCCCCGCCCTCGACGGCAAGACGGTCAGGCTCTCGGATTATGCCGGCAAGAGCGTCGTCTTGATCGATTTCTGGTCGACCACCTGCGATCCGTGCCTGGCGGAGATGCCCCACCTCGTCGAGCTCTACAAGAAGCACAAGGACAAAGGCTTCGTCGTGCTCGCCGTGTCGCTCGATGGGCCGGAGTCCCGCGCGCAGGTGAGCAGCACGGTCCACGATCGGGAGATGATCTTCCCGGTGCTGCTCGACGAGGAGACCACCGTGGCCGCCAAGTACAACCCGAAGCGCGAGCTCCCGTTCTCCGTGCTCATCGGCCGAGACGGCTCGATCCTCCACAAGCGCGGCGGGTACCAGCCCGGCGACGAGGCCGTCCTGACCGAGCAGGTCGAGAAGGCGCTCGTCCAGTGACGCCGGGCCGTCGCGCCGGGGTGACCGCCCGGCGCGCGTTCGCGCATCGACGGGCTGCTTGATCGCTGCTCCACGGCCCAGAGCTCCGTGGTAGGAACCTGACGGTGCGCAGCCAGCTCCACGTCGTCCGTCCTTGCCTGATAGCGACGCTCGTCCTCGCGGCCTACCCGGCAGGGGCGGTCGAGCTCCCGAACATCGGGGGCGAGCCGGTCTCGCTCGACGTCGTGAACACCGCGGCCGCCACCTACCACTTCGACAACCGCAACGACGACTCCCGTTATCCTTCCCGATACCTCGACGACAACTACGGAGAGATCCTCGATCGACTGGACGCTCAGATCAACTGGTGGCGCCTGCAGCTCGGCACGCGGCTCAATGCTTCTTTTTACGTGGCCAGGCCGTCGGCGACGAGCCTCGACCTGCAACAAAAGGTCCTGAACGACGAGGTCTCGTTCTCGCTGGACGACGCCAGACGGGAGCTCCACACGCGGTATCGGACGACGGTCTATCCGGCGAAGCTCTGGCTGACCTACACCTATCCGGGTGTCGAGGCCACGGTGGGCGACTTCTACGCCCAGCTCGGACGCGGCCTCGTCTTCAGCGTGCGCAAGATGGACGAGCTGGCCATCGACACGACCCTGAGGGGCGGCAGGCTCGTGCTCGACAAGGATTTCGGGTCGCTCAGGCTCGAGGCCACCGCCATTGCCGGGCAGATGAACCCGCTGCGCGTGGACGACGCGAGCGGCCGGCGGCTTCATGGAGACGGGTCGCCGCTCTTCTTCGGCTTCCCTGGCGCCGACGACCTGGTCACGAAAGAAACGACGCTGGATGCGGAGGGAAATCCCCGCTCCCGCGATGTGGTCGAAGCGGCACGTCCGAACTACCTGGAGGACACCGTGCTCGGCGGGCGCCTGGAGGCAGGCGTGGAGGGCGTCGAGCTCGCGGCGAACGGCGCGCTGCTGCTGCGCAAGTCGTACACCGAGGAGTTCAACCGGTGCTTGAGCGAGGGCGGCGCGGATCCGCAGGCCGCGCCGCGGCTGTGCGGCGGTCAGTTCCCCGAGTTCAACGTCGTCAGCGCGCCGCCTGCGCGGCAGCACGACACGATCCGGACGTTCAGCGGCTCGGTGAGCGTGCCGTCCATCGCCCAGCGCGGTGACCTGTACGTCGAGGTCGCCGGCCAGCAGCTCCGCGGCGGTCACCTCAGCCGGGACAACGTGCCCGCAAAGGACCTGTCCGGCTATGCGGTCTACGTGGCAGCGAACGGACGCAGCGGGCCGCTCGCGGTCTCCCTCGAAGGCAAGCACTACCGGCGATTCTTCCCCCTGTCGGCCAACATCGACGTCTCGGTGCTGTCGAACCCCGGGTTCAACGCGCCGGAGTTCGAAGGGGTGGCGTACAACCAACCTCCTACGGCAGAGCCCGTCTATGTGGAGCCGATCGGAGCCCCCAACGTCTGTGTGACAGGGGGGCGCGGGCGGGCCGACTACCGCTTCAACCGGGGCGCGGCCATCTACGCCTGGCTCGGTCACTATGTGAGCTTCTCTGAGCACCAGGCGAACCCCGAATGCAACACGGATGAAGCGTACCGGACCGACACATGGGACGCCGCGGCAGGCACCGAGATCGATTTCGACGGTCGCCGATCGCACGTGCGCGCGTGGGCTGGAGTCCGACAATCCGATGAGGCCGACTCCGGCGACGTCTTCTACAGCGAAGGCTACGTCCGCTACGACGTCGTGAAGCACCTCACGGGCGCGTTCTCGCTCCAGGTGCAGGGCAACAGCCGTCGCCGCTACAGGCCGGAAAACTTCGAATCATCCTGGCTCGAAGGGGACAACTACCTCGCGCTCCAGTGGTCGCCTCATCTTGCTGCAATTTTCGGCTACGAATACACGTCCGTGCCCGGATGTGGGCCCGGCAAGGACCGCGAGTTTTGCCACTTCTTCAACGGCGGGTTGCAGTGGAAATCCGGGTCGAGGAGGACGACGCTCGACCAGGTCGTCGACACGGTGAACCTCTTCGTCGGCCAGCGGCGCGGGGGCCTACGGTGCGTCTCCGGCGTGTGCCGCACCTTCCCGCAGTTCGAAGGCGCGCGGCTCGAGCTCGTCTCACGGTTCTGATCGACCTGGCGCCCTCGACTTGACCGGGGCACCGGCTGCGATCACGAGGCGCCGAGGATGGCGCAGGCCACCGAGGTCCTGACCTGGGGATCGACGTCGGCGAGGAGCAAGGCGGCGCGAGGGAGATCACCGAGCTCGACCAGGCCTGTCCCGGCCGCTTCGCGCACCGGGATCTCGTGGGACCGGAGATCGCGCTCGAGGAGCGCCGCCGCCGCACGGACGCCTGCACGGGCGAGGGCTCCCCGCGCGAGCACCGCGCGCGTCGAGGTCCCTGAGGCGAGCTTCATCAGCCATGCGACCGCGGCGGCGCGCTCGCGCGCCGCGACGATGCCCGGAGAGGCATCGAGGTGGCGGGCATGGACGGCGAAGACCACGGCCTCGTCGGGATCACCCTGCGCCTCGATGAGCGCGGTCCGCACCGCTGGGTCCTCGAGCGGCGCGGAGCGGATGGCGTAGACGCGATCCCTGCTCTGGCTGGTGCGGATGGCGTCGAGGAGGACGGAGACCGCTTCCCCGGCCCCCTCGCCTGCGGCGCGCACCAGGGCCCGCGCGGCGGCGATCGCGGGCGCGCCGCGCTGGGTGGAGATCGCCCAGAGGAGCTGCGCACGGCCCCCGGCGTCGATCGCGCGCGGGGCCGCCCACGCCTCTGCGATCGCTTCGCGCCCCGGTTCATCCGAGAGGACCCAGAGATCCCACAAGGCCAGCACGACCTCTCGCCCGCCGAGCGCGCCGGCGGCGCGGACCGCGATCGTCCGCGCGAGCGGGTACGGGTCGAGCCGCGCCGCCTCGAGCAGCGCGCTCCGGTCGTTCGGGTCTGCTGCCGCGATGGCAGCGCGGAGCGCCGCCAGGCGCACTTCCTGATCACCATCCAGCATCCGAGCGCGGCGTAGCGCGCCATCCTCGGCCGCGACGAGCGCCCGCGTCTCTACCGCGCGGAGCGCTGCGCTCCTTGCGGGGTCTCTCCCCGGCCCGGCCTCGCGCGCGTACCGCTTCGCGCTCTCCGGATCCGTGAGCCCTGCCTCGAGGAGGATCATCGCTGCGGCCGTCGCGACGGCATCCGAGCCTGCAGCGCGCTCATCGAGGGCATCTTCCAGCGGTCGCGCGCATGTCCGGAGCTCGCGCACCCGATCGACCCCGGACGGCGGCGTCGCGCGGGCGATCTCCCCCTCGGCGACGGCGCGGGCGATCGCGCGCGCGTCGTCGCTGTCCAGCGCGCCGCGGCGCAGCTCGTCGATCATGGAGCGGCGCAGCTCGTCGAACCTGCCCGCCTCGGCTGCGCGCACCGACGCCGAGCTCGCGCAGCCCGTGACCGCGGCGAGCAAGAGGAGGCCGGCGAGGATCGCCCCGGAGAGCACACGGTACATGAGGCGCCTCTTAGCGCGCCGATGTTCGCGCTCGAAGCCCCTTCAGCTCGACCACCCGGGGAATCCGGTTTATACGGCGCGCTCGCGTTCCGGCACCATGCGTATCGACGTCATCGTCAACACCACAGCGCGCCGGTACCGGGCGAGGCCCTCGCTCATCGATCGCATGGCGGCCGCCTGCGCCGGCGCCGCGGAGCTCCACCCCACCACGAGCGTCGCGGAGCTCGCCGAGGTCTGTGATCGGATCGCGCAGCGGGGCACGGAGCTCGTCGCGCTCTCCGGCGGAGACGGCAGCTTCATGGCGGGCGTCACCGCCCTCGCCCGCGCGTTCGGCGAGGGCTCATTGCCGCCGCTTGCCCTGTTGCCAGGCGGAACCGTGGCGACCGTCGCGCGCAACTGGGGCATGCTCGGCGATCCCGCGGTGCTCCTCGCGCGGATCGTCGGCGAGAACCGTGATCTCCGCGGCGGCGCCGCCATCCGTGGAACGGTCCGTCGGCCCACCTTGCGCGCTCGCGCGACGACGCGCACCGGCGTCGAGGAGCGCATCGGCTTCATCTTCGGCACCGGGCTCGTGGCCAGCTTCTTCGATGTCTACTACGAGCGCGGAGGCGACGGATACGGCGCCGCGGCGCGCATCGTGGCGCGGGTGTTCGTCGAGTCCTTTTACGGCGGCGCCTGCGCGCGCCGCGTCCTCGACCCGCTACCGTGCACGATCGAGGTAGAGGGGCGGCAGCTCGCTCCTCGCGCCTGGTCGCTGATTTGCTCGTCCGCGGTGCGCGACCTCGGTCTCCACATGCAGGTCGCCTACCGTGCCGGCGAGGACCTCGACCGCCCGCACCTGGTCGCGAGCGCCCTGCCGCCGCGATCCCTGGGGCCGCGTGCCCCACTCGTCCTCGCGGGCCGCCGGATCGGAGGCGAGGCCCACTTCGACGACCTCGTCCGCGACTTCACCGTCCGATTCGGCGCCGAAGCCAGCGCGACCTCGCCCGGCGAGGGCCCCTATATCCTCGACGGAGATCCCCTCCGGGCGAGCGAGATCCGGATCTCCGCCGGGCCTCCCATCGACGTCCTGTCCCTGCGCTCCTGACGTCGCGCGCTCGTCCGTCACGCGCGCCTGAGACGTCGCTGCGCTGGATGACCGAATCGTGACGGCCGTCGTGAACCCCAGTGACGGGCATGCTCGATGCTCCATCCACCTTGGAAACCATGACGCAAGCCCGTCCATCGAGTCCTACACGAGTCGTCGTACCGAAGCCTGGCCCGGGCTGGGGTCAGCTCTTCAACGTGCTGGGCATCACCGCCATCCACGTGGGTACGGTGGTCGCTTTCCTCCGGGGAGCCACCTGGAAGCTCGCCGCGCTCGCTGCGGCCACGTACTTCATCCGGATGTTCGCGATCACGGCGGTCTACCACCGGTACTTCTCGCACCGGAGCTACAAGACGAGCCGCGGCCTTCAGTTCCTGCTCGCGTTGCTCGGGACGACGGCGACGCAGAAGGGCCCGCTGTGGTGGGGGGGCACGCACCGCGTCCATCACAAGTACTCGGACACGGAGCGCGACGTTCACAGCCCGCTGCGCAAGGGGTTCTGGTACGCGCACATGGGCTGGTGGCTCGGCCGCGAGCATGAGGAGCTCGACCTGAAGCGCATCCCTGACTTCGCCGGGTTCCCCGAGCTCCGCTGGCTGGACCGCTACCACGTGATCGGGCCGCTCGGCATGATCGCGCTGCTCTTCGCGTTGGGCGGCTACGACGCGTTCCTCTGGGGCTACGTCGTGTCGACGTGCGCGCTCATGCACGGCACGTTCACGATCAACTCCCTCGCGCACGTGTTTGGTTCGCGGCGTTACGCGACGACCGACACGAGCCGCAACAATTTCTGGCTGGCGCTGATCACGCTCGGCGAGGGCTGGCACAACAACCACCACCACTACATGAGCAGCGCGAACCAGGGCTTCTTCTGGTGGGAGATCGACGTCAGCTTCTACATCCTGCGCGGCATGGAGAAGCTCGGTCTGATCTGGGACCTTCGGACTGCACCGGCGCACGTCCTCCAGCGAAATCTGCTGAAGGAGGTCGGCGAGCGTTCGCCGCTCCTCGCGCCTCAAGCCGCGCCCGCCGAGCCCCTCGACGCCCCGCCGCTGGGCCGGCCGAGCCTCGGCGACGTCTGACCCCGCAGCATTCAACCGCGATGATCCACGGACGGAAGCTGCAGGGCAGCTCTCGTCCGTAGGCGCTTGCAGCAGGCAAGCTCCACGACCGGCGACAACCCCGCGCACGTCTCGCCGCCGAGGCGGCAGCCAGGCATCCCTGAGGATGCCTGGCGCGCGACGCTAGTTGACCGACGAGGCGGCTTGCTGGCTGTGAGCGGCCGCGGAGTCGCCGGGCTTCGGCTTCTCGGCCTTGTTGCGCTCGCGCTGGCGCTCCAAACCGGCGCGCACGAAGCGCGCGAAGAGCGGGTGCGCGTTATGGGGCCGGCTCTTGAACTCGGGGTGGAACTGACAGCCCACGAAGTACGGATGCTCGCGCAGCTCGATCATCTCGACGAGCCGCTGATCCGGCGACGTCCCGGACAGCACGAGCCCCTTCTGCGTCATCGCCTCGCGGTACTTGTTCGCCACCTCGTACCGGTGCCGGTGACGCTCGCTGATGCTCGTCTGCCCGTACGCCTCGGCGGCGATCGACCCCTTCTCCAGCACGCACGGGTAGGCGCCGAGGCGCATCGTTCCACCCTTCTCGACGACGCCCTTCTGGTCGGGCATCAGATCGATCACCGGGTAGGCGGCGTTGCGGTCGAACTCCACCGAGTTCGCCCCCGCCATGCCGCAGACGTGCCGCGCGAACTCGACGACCGCGAGCTGCATGCCCAGGCAGATCCCGAAGAACGGGATCTTCTCCTCGCGCGCGTAGCGGATGGCCTCGATCTTCCCCTCGGTCCCACGATCGCCGAAGCCGCCGGGCACCAGGATCGCGTCGAGGTTCGCCAGCAGCTCGGGCGCACCTCGCGCCTCGATCTGCTCGGAGTCGATGTACTCGAGCTCGACCCGCACGTCGTTGTGGAGCCCGCCGTGGACGAGCGCCTCATGGAGCGACTTGTACGAGTCGCGCAGGTGCACGTACTTGCCGACGACGCCGATCTTCACGATGCCGCGGGACGGCTTCTTGAACCGCTCGACGATACGTTGCCAGGGCGACAGGTCCGGCTGCCTCGCCCAGATGTTGAGCAGCTCCGTGATCTTCTCGTCGATGCCCTCTGCGTGGAGGACCAGCGGGAGGTCGTAGATGCAGTCGACGTCGACGGCCGCGATCACGCAGTCGACGGCGACGTTCGAGAACAGGGAGATCTTCTCCTTCATGCTGCGCGGGAGCGGCCGATCGCATCGGCAGAGGAGGATGTCCGGCTGGATGCCGATCTCGCGCATCTCCTTCACCGAGTGCTGGGTGGGCTTCGTCTTCAGCTCGCCCGCCGTCGCGATGAACGGCACGAGCGTGACGTGCACCGAGATCGCGTTCTGCGCGCCGGACTCCACCTTCAGCTGGCGGATCGCCTCGATGAACGGGAGCGACTCGATGTCACCCACGGTGCCGCCGACCTCGACGATCGCCACGTCGGCCCCGTCCGCGGCAGAGCGGATGCGCAGCTTGATCTCGTCCGTGACGTGCGGGATCACCTGCACCGTCGCCCCGAGGTACTCGCCGCGGCGCTCCTTGGAGATGACCGCCTCGTAGACGCGGCCGGTCGTGAAGTTGTTCTGCCTCGTCATCCGGGCGAGCGTGAAGCGCTCGTAGTGCCCGAGATCCAGATCGGTCTCCGCGCCGTCGTCGGTGACGAAGACCTCGCCGTGCTGGTACGGGGACATCGTGCCGGGATCGACATTGATGTACGGGTCCAGCTTGAGGTGGGTGACCTTCAACCCACGGGACTCCATCAACGCCCCGATCGAGGCTGCGGCCAGTCCCTTGCCGATCGACGATACGACTCCGCCTGTGACGAAGACGAATTTGGTCCGCTTGCTCATGACCCATCGCTCCGCTGCGCCGTGTGCGCGCCTGTAACCAGTTCCCCGACCGGCGCTCAAGAGGTGAGGCCGCCGAGGTTCGGCTGTCCACGGCAAATACCTTGCCCGGCTTACAAGCCGCACGGCCCCGTCAACAGGACCGAAGCCGGAGGACCCCCCGCGAGGAGGGGTCCCGCACCGGCAACAGAACCTGACCTGCCGTACGAGCCCGTCTGCAACCGGATGGGCCCACGGCAAGCCTGCGCGACGTGATGCCGCTCTGAATCCGCCGGCATTCTAGGCCGCTCTCCCGGCGCGTCAATGCAAAGGACAATCCGATCTCGCACCGGGCCGAGTCCCGCGGGAGCCCGGGCGGCGTCCGGGAGCGGGCGCTGGCCGCGGACCGCTGCCGCGGCAGAGCGCCGCGGGCCTTCCCGTACCCCTCGGGAGCTTCGGCGGACCGGGGTGGTACGCTCCGCTAGCGCTCAGCGACACCATGAGAATCGCCCACGTTCTTCAGCTCGCGACGTCCACCCCGATCGTCGCGCTGGAACGCGACGGCGCGCTGTACGATGTCGCGGAGCTCGAACGCCAGTTCGGAACGAAGCTCGCTGGCCTCCCCGGCGTGTCGGACTTTCACACGCGCGTGGTGGCGCTTCGCTGTGCCGGTCTTCACGCGCTGGACGACCGGCTGCTCAGCGGAGATCGGCCCGCCGCCGCGCAGCTTCACCTGGACGCCATCCTGTGGCTACCGCCCTGCGCCACCGACCGCGCAGCGTACATCCAGCTCGGCCCCTACGCGCGCGACGCAGCGCTCCCGTGGTACCGGTTCGGCAACTGCCGCGCGCTGCTCGGACACGCCGCAGCGATCCCCTTCCCTGCGCTCGAGGACGAGCCCGACTACGAGCTGAACCTGGCGGCGCTCCTTTGCGAGGATCTGCGGCGCGCCCCCCCGGAGGAAGTGGAGCGATCGATCGCAGGCTACACCGTGCTGAACGACTGGACGGCGCGCGGCCTGGAGGCGCGGTCGCTGGCGCGCGGGCTGCCACCTTCCGAGGCGAAGGACTTCGCGACACAGCTAGGCCCGGTGCTCGTCACGCCTGACGAGCTCGGCCCCGTCGAGGTGCTGCGGACCCAGGTCCGTGTCGACGCCGAGACGCGCTCCTGCTCGCGCATCGGCGAGTGGACCTTCTCGCTGCCGGAATCCGTCGCGTACATCAGCAACCAGGTCGAGCTGCGCGCAGGCGACGTCGTGGGAGCGGGCCGGGTCTTCGGCGGGAGCGCTGGCCGGCGCGTGCCGTACGGCGCCAGCGTGGAGCTGATGATCGAGCGCGTCGGGCGCCTGACAGGCAAACCGGTCCGCGGCCCCGCCTCGTTGCCGTGGCGCCGACCGTGAGCGTGAGCCCGGGCGCGTGGTCCTCGGCGGCTCAGAAGGTGCCGACGACGCCGATGCCCGTGCCCGTCGCGGTGATGACCGGAGCCACCAGCACCGTCAGCGCCGACGTGCTCGGAGGCTGCGGCGGGCGCCCCTCCGTGGTCATGAAGATGCCCTCACCGACGAGCGCGAGGCCAGCGAGCTGCGCGAGCCCACCCACGACGGTGAGCGCTCCGCGCACGTACAGCTTCGCTCCACAGTCCGGATCATCCGCGGCGCAGCCGTTCTTGGCGAGCGCCATCCAGGGGCCCGCGATCGGGATCTTCAGCTCGCTCGACCCGGGCACGTCAGGCCACGAGGTCGCGGCGAGGAACCCTGCACCGTAAGCGAGCGCCGTCACGGCCACCCCGCCGACGATGAGCTTCGGGCGCACCGACGACGGCGGGTACCGCGGAGGCGCCGGCGGCTCCTCCGCGCCGGCGGAAGCAGCGGTCAACGCAAGCGCAGCGGCGAGAGCGAAAGCCGGGCTCTTCATGGCTTCTTCGTGCTGGACGACGCGGAGCCGGCCTTCTTGGCCGGCAGCTTCACGGTGTAGGGGACCTCGAGGGGATCGCCGTCGAACGGCAGCACGATCTCCCCGATGAAGGCGCGCTTGACGCAGGCCTCGGCGGGCGTCCCTGCGAATGGCGATCCCACCAGCACGTCGGTCACGCGCCCCTTCTGGCCGTCGAAGACGACCTTGACCTCTCCCTCGCCGGTCGGCGCGTTGGGCACGACCTCGGCGCAGTTCGACGCCTTGTCCCCCCCGCGCCGCAGCGCGATCTCCATCTGCTTCTTCTGATCGGCGTTGAGACCGCCGCCGCTGTCCTGCGACGCGCTCGCCTCCGCTTCGGAGCTGTCCGCCTCGGCGGGCGCTGGCGCCGCCTCGTCGGAGTATGCCTGCTCGAAGTTGTAGTCTTCACCTGCCTGCTTGGGCTTGGCGCCCGAGCATGCTGCCGCCGCGAGGATGATGAGCGGCAAGAGCGCGCGGGTCGAGTGCTGCTGGGACACGGTGTCCTCCCTTCGAACAGAGCGTGAAAAGTGTCTGCGCGCACCCTAGCAAGCTCTCCTTTGCGAGGACAACCCCGAGCGCGCGTCCCGGGAGCGCTGGCGAGCGGCGCCGAGCGGTCTACCGGATGAGGCGCCGGCGGCGGAGACGTTGTACAGCCGGAGAGCAGTTATGCCCCGCAGCTCCCGCTGGACCGTCTCCGTGGTCGCGCTTGTGCTCTCGTCGACCCTCGCCCGCCCGGGCGGCTCACAGCCGAGCGACGGCGACGCGCGTGGCGCGGAGCGGACCGGCGCCGCGAAACCGACGCAGGAATCGCCCGGAGGCGCGAGCGCGCCCCCGTCGACCGTCGCCGCTCCCGGACATCATCGCGTCGTCCCGGGCCGCGCGCGGGAGCAGCTCGAGAAGCTCACCGCCGACGTGCATCGCTGGGGAGGGCGGGTCGGCGTGCTCGCGCTCGATGTCGGCAGCGGAGCGACGCTCGCCGCCTTCGATGAGCGCGGCCTGTACAATCCCGCATCGAACGCGAAGCTGTTCACGGCCGCGGCCGCGCTGCGCCTGCTCGGGCCGAGCTACCGGTACCTGACTGGGCTTTACGGGGAGGCATCGAACGGAGCCGTCGCCGAGCTCGTGCTCCGGGGCTCGGGCGACCCGTCGCTCAGGACGCGCGATCTCTGGGAGATGGCGCGCGATCTGCGCGCGAGTGGCGTCCGCAAGGTCGCAGCGATCGCGGTCGACCAGGGCTACTTCGATGCGCGCTACGTGCCTCCAGCCTTCGAGCAGCAGCCGGAGGAGTGGGCGGCCTTCCGCGCCCCGGTCGCGGCGGCGTCGCTGAACGCGAACGCGGTGCTCCTCACGGTGCGGCCGTCGAAGGCGGGCGAGGCCGCATCCGTGGCGATCGATCCGCCTGGCTTGACGGTGCTCCGTGGGAAGGTGGTCACCGCGAAGCGCGGCACACCGGAGAAGATCGGGATCCGACTCGAGCCAAACGGCCAGCGCCTCGTCGTGCACCTCAGCGGCAGCATCCCGGAGGGCGGCCGCGCAGTGAGCCTGGCGAGGCGCGTCGATGATCCTCGCCTCGTCGCTGCATATGCGCTCAGGGAGATGCTTCAGCAGGTCGGCGTCGAGATCTCCGGTGAGGTGCGGCTTGGCGGCGAGCACCAGAAGCGGTTGCTCGTGGCCCACCGCTCGGCGCCTCTCGGCGAGTTGCTCCCTGCGCTCGGGAAGGACAGCGACAACTTTTACGCAGAGACGATCTTCAAGACGCTCGCCGCAGAGAGGCGCGGTCGCCCCGGCACGGCCGAGGCTGCGGCGGAGCTGGTCGGCGAGACCATCCGCGAGCTCGGCGCCGCCCAGGAGGGCGTCGTCCTGCGGAACGGCTCCGGCCTGTTCGACGCGGCTCGCGCATCGCCGGAGGCCATCGTCCGGCTGCTCCGTGCCGCGCTCCTCGATCCCGCGCTCGGCACTGATTTCACCGCGCAACTCGCGATCGGCGGCGTGGACGGGACCTTGCGCGGCCGCTTCCGCGGCTGGTCGAAGGAGCGCGCCATCCGCGCCAAAACAGGAACACTCGCCTCCGTCGCCGCCCTCTCCGGCTACATCCTCCCGCCGCCCGGCCGGTCCCCGATCGCCTTCGCAGTGCTGGCCTCCGACGTCCCCGGAAAGGTCGAGCCGGTACGAAGGGCCATCGACGACTTCGTCGGTGCGCTCGCTGATGAGCTCTGGAAGGGAGCGCGCTCGCCTTGAGGGCACGAGCGGCCCGGGGCGACGGCCCTGGCCCGCGATGAGCATCCTCCTGCTCGTGCCCCGCGGGAGATTGCGCACGAGGAGAAAGCAACACGGCCGCGCGGCGTTACGCCGCGCGGCCGCGTCATCGCGCCTGTTGCGTCGGTCGCTCAGTAGTCGCGCATCTGCTTGCGGATCTTGCCGAGCGCCTGCTCCTGGAGCTGACGGATGCGCTCGCGCGACAGGTTGTACTTGTCGCCGATCTCCTTCAGCGTGAGCTCGTCCTCATCGTCGAGGCCGAAGCGCCAGCGGATGATCCGCGACTCGATCGGCGTGAGGGTGGTCAGAAGCCGGCGGACCTCGTCGCTCCACTTCCTGTTCGCCAGGTGATCGAACGGCGACAGCGCGTTCTCCTCCTGGAGGAAGTCGATGAACTTGCGCCCGTCCTCGTCACCGACCGGCCGATCGAGGGAGAACGGCGTCTCCGCGTAGAAGTCCTTCACCTTGTCGAGCTTCTCGCGCGGGACGCCCGTCTCCTTCTCGAGCTCCTCGATCGTCGGCTCGTGCCCCGTGCGCGCGATGATCGCCTGCGTCGCCCGCGCCACGCGGTTGTACGTGTCGAGCATGTGGACCGGGATGCGAACCGCCCGCCCCTTGTCCGCCAGGGCGCGGCTGATCGCATGCCTGATCCACCAGGACGCGTACGTCGAGAAGCGGTAGCCACGGCTGTGGTCGAAGCGCTCGACCGCCTTCATCAGCCCGATGTTGCCTTCCTGGATCAGGTCGATCAGCGGCAGGCGCCCGCGGTTGTAGCGGCGCGCGATCGAGACGACGAGCCGCAGGTTGGCCTTCACGAAGCGGTTCTTCGCGTCGTGCTGCGCCTGGAAGGTCCGCTCCACCCGATCGAGGTAGCGGCGGTACGAGCTGGACATGGGGAGCCTCGGCCGCGTGGGGCGGGTCTCCTCGGGATCGCTCACGTCGTCTTCGAAGTCCGGCTCGCGCACGAGATCGCGCGCGATGGTGAAGGCGCGCGCCATCCAGAGGCGATCCGAGTCCGGCAGGCGGACCGCCGCGGCGAGCTCCTCGGAGAGCTGGGTCCACGGCTTTTCCTGCTCGGGCAGAAGCTTCCCCTTCTGCTTCTTCGCTGCGCGGACGAGCTTCTGCAGCTCCGCGAGCTGCGGAGCCTTCACCTCATCCTCGCCAGCCTTGGCGACATCCTCCTCGAGCGCGGTGAGGATGTGCTCGGCCGCAGGCAGGTACGAGAGCAAGGCCACCCAGTGCTCCACCTCGGTGCGTTCGACCGCCCGAGCGGTGTCGAGCTCCTCGTCGGGCCCCATCACGGGATGCAGCGCCATGTCACGGAAGTAACGGGCGAGCATCGAGTCGCCGCCACCGTCCTCGACGTCCTTCAGCTCCCGATCCTGGCTCCTCGCCCGCTCGGGCTGCGGCAGCCGCTCCAGCGGTCCGAGGTCCAGATCGATGAAGTCAGCGGCTCGATCCTCATCGAGGATCTCCGCCGGGCGGGGTCGCACGACGGTCTCCTCCGCCTGGTCGTCTTCCAGAAGGCCGAGGGCTGCAATTTCCGGCGTGGCCGTCCCACCCTGAGCGAGCGGGTCGCCCTTCACTACAGTGGCGTTGCTCTTGGTCGACCTCATGGCGGCTCCCTCCACGGTGGTAGCTCCTTGAAAGTGCGAGCGCGGCGACTGGCTGTCCCCGAATTCTTCGACCTCGGAGACCCCCGAATCGGTGGTCTGCGATGCCGCCCGCCGGGAAGCCGATGCTGTCTCGACTCCCTGCGAGCTCTTGGATGCCGCGAGCCGCGCAGAGGTACCTACAGCGGAGGCTTTGGCGTTTCTCCGCGCAGTTTCTGGACGGCGGGCGGTCGACGTGCTCATCTTGGTCTTTGTGTCGGCGTTCACTTCTAAACGGCTGACCTTGCGAGATTGAAATGCCTCGCCATCTTTTGACGGCAGGCGAGGCGATTTCGTGCCAAACAGGGAGCTGGAGCTGACCGAAGGAGCTCCTGTTGAAACTGGCAACCGCTGGTGCTTTCTTTTGATTCCGGTCGAACTCTTCCCGCCAGAGGCGGGCTTGCTCTTGCAGAACAACGTTCTCGAGCCAGCTCCCGGTGGCAGCTCGATTCTTGAAGCAAAAACAGTGCCCTTTTTGGCGTGCGTTCCGGCTTCTCCCGTTTGAGAGCTCGACCTGGGTGCGGTATGTAGACCAGGAGGCGCGGTCCGCGTCATGTCGAGCGAACTGCTTCGCTGCGACCGAGCCGAACTGCTTGGCTGGGTACGCTTTCGTGGACGCAACAACATCGGCAACCTATCCTCCATGGGAGCACCTCGATTCCGCCAGCACCCACGGCTCGGTGGAACCGCCCTCGCAGCGCGGGCAAGGGAATTCGTAATACTTTCCAGCGTGTAGGGTGCTGAACCTGACTGCTGAGGTCGCTCTCTCAGTGACCTTCGATGTTTCCTGAACCTGGGCCTCCCGACGGCGATGTCGAGCCCTCACCCGACGGCCAAAGGCGGAGAAGGTTATTTTTCGCGAGAGATCGGCCTGGAAATTTAGTATTTCCAGCCGTTAACTCAGGCTCGACAGAAGCTGCGGCAGGGGACGCTTCCGTGGAGACCGACCAGGAACGGCCCTACGCTCGCCAGGCCTCGGATGTGCGCTCGTGTCTCACAACGGAGGCGCATCCAGGTGGCAGAGCGGTCGAGCTCTTCAGGCTGGGTCGGAACTCACCCTGGCACCAGGGTCATAGGGTGCCATCAAAGATGCGGCTCCGAGCGTGCAGGAAGTGCACACTGTGCATTTGTTTGGTACCCGTTCGCCTCACCGGGCACATCGGTCGTGCTGCACCTGGTGAGCGATGGAGGAGCAGCCTCCATGACTCACAGCGACATACCCGGACGTACGCGTCCGGAGCTTGGCATGCGCACGCATGCTCTAGTACGCGCAGAGCGGGCGGGTTCGAACGAAGATCATCGTTCGCCAGGTGATACGTACCGGGCGGTCCCGGCAGACTTCGTCGCGCCAGGGAGCTGATGACCGAGCGGTCGTGATGACCGCCCGGAGCGGTCACTTCGCTACGGCGGGGGAGGAGACGAGCTTCGCCACGGCGCCGAAGGATGCGGGGTCGTGGATGGCGATCTCGGAGAGGATCTTCCGGTCGAGCGCGACGCCGGCCTTCTTGAGCCCGCTGACCAGACGGGAGTACGTCGTCCCGTTGAGGCGCGCGGCAGCGTTGATCCGGGTAATCCAGAGACGACGGAAATCCCGCTTCTTGAGCTTACGGCTGATGTAGCCGTACTCCCACGCGTGGCGCAGAACCTCGACCGCCTGGCGGAAGCGATTCTTTCGGCCGAGGAAGTAGCCCTCGGTCTGGTTGAGGACGCGGTTGCGGCGGCGGCGAGCCTTGAACCCTCTTTTTACACGCGGCATCGGAGCTTTACCTCACCGGTTCCAGGGTCAGCCGTAAGGAAGAAGCAGCTTGACCCGCTTCTCCATCGCCGAGTCGACCATGTCGTTCTTGCGGAGACGACGCAGGCGCTTCTTGCTCTTCTCCTGCATGCAGTGGTTGAGCCCGCTCTTGCTGCGGCGAATCCGGCCGGAACCGGTCACCTTGAACCGCTTGGCGGCGGCGCGGTTGGTTTTCATCTTCGGCATGACGCCCTCGATCCGGGTGCCTACGCTCCCGGCGGCCACCCTCCGAACCACCGGAGAGGCTGTTCCACGCCGCAGGGATGCGTAGAGGGGGCGCTTTATGGCGAGCCGGCGCAGGGTTGTCAAGGTCGGAGACGGGTCGGATGGACCAGGGCCCAGGCCCTCGCTCACTTGCCGAGCACGACCCGCTGACCGAAAGCGCGGTCCGCCGTCTCGCAGAACGTTCTGAAGGCCATGTACTCGGACGGCTTGATCCGGGACTTCGTGAGCGCGATCTGGCTGCGGACGACCACCTTCCCGGCGGACTGCTCGACCGAGATGGAGAACTTGCCGAACGGGGTGTCCAGATCCTGCGGAAGCGGCGCCCTCGTCACGCGCCACCCCTGCGGGACGCGGATGGACCACTCATCCCGGCGCGTCGTGAGCGCGGGGATGATCACGTCGCGCGTGCGCGTCGAGAGGGAGGCGAAGTCGGTCGCGAGGCGCTGCGTGGGCACCGCGGGGATCGAGAGGCTCTCGCCCTCCTTGCGCGCGAGCGCGACGGCCTTCCCTCGAGCCCGCAGCTTCACCGGTTGCTCGAGGTCCTCGAGGTCGTTCACTTCGACGCCCGCCCTGCCGGCAGCCAGCTCGACCGTGCCGAAGTCCGCGGCGAGATCCCGACCCGCTCGGTCCCGGCGCGTCCCCTCTGCCATGTAGCGGGTGCGCCACTCCGGAGCGAACGCGCCGGCCACCTGGATGTCGACCCCGAGCTGAGCTGATCCATCCGCGCTCAGCGCGATGTCGACGGTGCGATGCATGATGGAAGCGTCCGGCGAGGGCTCGGGGAGGCGAACCAGCTTCGGCTTGCCCTCGTTGATCTGAAGCGCCATCGCGCCGCGATCCATGATGGGTAGCTCGGTCGAGCCCGAGTGTTCTGCCGTTCCGTCGAGGTAGAGGTCGAGCGAAGGCACGTACGCGATCGCGTGGTCGAACGGCGCGAGGCTCGCGGGCTCCGGTTCGATGCCGCCGCGCATGCGGGTGCGCACGAGCACGATCGTCGATGGGATGCCTAGCTCGCGGAGCATCGTGACGATCAGCGTCGCCTTGTCCTTGCAGTCGCCCCAGCCGCGAGCGAGCGTCTGGGCGCACCTCCTCGGGCGGATCCCCTCGATGCCGAACTCGAGCGCCACGTAGCGCGTCTCGGTCGCGTACTTGTAGATCGCGCGGACCTTGCTCAGATCGTCGGAGAGGTTCTTCGTGATCTCGCGCACTCGCTTGCGCACCTCATCATCGACATCGAACTGCTCTCGCGCGAGGCCCCAGTACCAGGAGCCAACCTCGTCCCAGCTCTTGAAGGTCGAGACGTGGACATGCGCCAGGATCTCGGACCACGGCGGCATCGCCGGCTCGGGCGCCACGGGGGGGACCGAGGCGGCGGCGAAGCGGTAGATGCGCCGGTCGCCGTCCTCCTTCGCCTCGCGCACGAGGCCAGGCAGATTGGACGCGAAGATGTGGAACTGCTTCGCCTTGGGGGTGATCAGCACGTACTCGCTGCTGGCGATCGGCTCATCCCCCTGGAGGTACTCGATCTCGCCGAAGTGATCGGCGATCTCGTTGCGCGGGCTGACGTCGTCGACGCGGTACCGCAGCTCGACGATGTCGCCGGCGTTGAGCCGCGGGAAGCTGACGTAGAACGTGCGCCCGGAGGTGTACATCGCGAGCGCTGGGTTGTTCGCCCCCGCTTCCCCGCTCTCGATCGCCCCGTCGACCTTGCCGTCTGCCCGGTAGACCTTCGCGGCCCGGAGGCTCACGGTCTGGCGATCGGCCTGGTACTCGAAGGCGTACTGCCGGGCGCTCGCCGCGGCCTCGTCCGTGAGCGGCTGGAAGACGACCTGCCGGAATCGGCTCGCGAGGCCGTTCGGGAACACGGTGGTGACCGTCAGGCTGCGGAGCGTGCGCTTGGGATACTGTCGGTCAGCGCTGCGCCGCATCGGGAGGAAGCGGTCGGGCGCCCAGGCGTAGGCCTCGTCCGCGCGCGGCTTCGGCGGCTCGATGTGCTCGATGTACTCGCGCACGTCCTTCACCTGGGGGCTGATCGCCAGGATCTGCTGCAGCATCTCGAGCTGCGCCTCTCGGTTGCCCTCCTCGCCGTAGAGATCGGAGAGGGCGCGCAGCGTGCCGATGTCCTCGGGCGCCATGGCGAGCGCGCGCTGATGCGCCGCGAGGGCGCGATCGCCGTGGCCGAGCGCGCGGTACGTGCGCGCCGCGACGGAGCGGGCCCAGACGGAGTCAGGCTCGCTGCGGAGGAAGCGATCGAGCCAGCGCTCGGCGCCGGCAGGGTCGCGGCGCGCCACCGCGAGGTCGACCTGCTGGTGCAAGAAGCTCGAGTCGTCGAAGCGCAGCGCCGCGTACCGCGCCTCCATCTCGGCGGCCTCGGTGTCGCGGCCAAGGGCGCGGAGCTGCGACGCTGAAGCGCGGAGCAGCGAGACGCTGTTCGGCTGCCTCGAGAGCGCGCGCTCCAACGTGGCGAGGGCGGTGCGCTTCAGCCCCGCCTCGACGTAGAGGTCGACGAGCCCCAGGATAGCGATGACGTGATCGGGGTCGGCGGCCAGGATGCGCTCGTAGATCGGGGCAGCTTCCCGCCAGTTCGGGCTCGTCTGCGCGAGCCGCGCCTGGGCGAGCAGCACGTCGATGTCCTCGCGGCCACGGCCTACGAGCGCAGCGGCGCGCTCGATCCACCCGCGCTGCTGGTTTCTGTCCTCGGAGAGCTGGCCGGCGAGCACGTAGCGACGCACGCTCGGCTCGGCCTCCGCGGAGCGACGCGCGAGATCGCGCGCTCTGTGCTCGCCCTCCGCATCGCCTCCGGTGAGCACGAGGTAGCGCGCGAACGCCTCCAGGACGGCTGGAGATGGCCGCTCGGCGCTCGCAGCGCGCTCGAACGCCTGCATCGGCCCCTCGATGGCTCCCGCGCGCGCGGCGACCTTCACGGCTGCGCGTGGCCCCCCGGCCTGCGCCCGCGCCTCACCCGCCCGCTTCGCGCCGGCGGGCTCACCCTGCGGCGCCGTCACCTGCGTGCCGATGTCGGAGGTCACGTCCAGATCGAGATCCGGAGCCCCCTTCTCGTTGCCGATGCGCAGCGCGAACTTGGGCGCCGATGCACCGCCGCAGACCTTGATCGTCAGCCGGTTGTAGCCGGGCTTCAGCGACACGGCCGCGGCGAACCGATCGATGTCGAGCTCGCGATACCCCGGATCGGCCAGGACCTTCTCGCCGTTCCAGAACAGCTTGAACGCGCCGTCCGCCCCGACCCAGAGCGAGATCGGCCGAGGCGCGCGCGTCCCGGCCTTCGCCCGGACGAACGTCGTCGCGTAGCCGCAGACGCCCTCGACCGGGCGGATGAAGTCGCCGAAATCGAACCACCCGTACTGCGGCGCCTCGGGCGGCACGCGCCAGCGGACCGCCCGCGCTTTACCGTCGTACGTCCTGCCCGCTGTGATCGGCTGGTCGAGCTCCTCCTCGGGCCCAAACGCGCGATCGAAGCCCCCCTTGTTCTCGTTGTCGAACGGCCCGATCGTGGCCCAGC
Organism: Sorangium sp. So ce406; assembly: GCF_051474675.1. Classification (NCBI taxonomy): domain Bacteria; kingdom Pseudomonadati; phylum Myxococcota; order Polyangiales; family Polyangiaceae; genus Sorangium; species Sorangium sp. So ce406. The sequence continues at coordinate 10,018,385 of NZ_CP150340.1, forward strand.
GACCGATGAACCCGAGCTTCTGGATCTTCGCTACCGCTCCGTCGAGATCGCCTCGCCGCCTGCGCGCGTACGCCGAGAGAAGCTCCGCATAGACCCGCGCTGGCGCGCTGGCCGCACCGCCCTCGGCGACCGCCGCGATCGCCGCCTCGACCTGCGCCGGATCCGCGCGGTCCCACGTGCGCCAGAGCTCTCGCAGCGCGCCGTAGACCTCCGGACCTCTCGCCGCACGGACCGCCGCGTGCGCGGAGAGCACCTCGGGGTGAACCGCGCCGAGCTCGGCGCCGGCATCCGAAGCGATCGACGTGGCGCACACGAACGCCGCAGCCGCCGCGGCGATCACGCAGTCGAAGCGCTTCCTCATCGTCCCCGGGTTGAGCTCGATCTCACGGGGCTCGATCCGGTTGAGCACGTCATGCATCCAAGGCGCTATCCCGTGACCGAAGCGCTCGGTCAAGCGCAAGCCACGCGCGCAAGATCAACGCAGCGGCTCAGGTCAAGCGGTGACACCACGGCGCCGGTGAAACGCGCATCACAGAGACGGTGCCGGGCCTCGCCCGTCGAGCAGGTCCCGCATGAGACCGCCGCGTCGCCCGCGATGCGCCCAGGCGCTCGTCGAGCTTCTGCCCGGCACACAGCGGCGCTGCCCCCGCCGCGTTCCCCGAGCTGCGCGCCCCGAGGAGGCCCAGCCTGAGCGTGCCGGCACGAACAACAGCCAAAATTTATGAACAAATACAGATGCTTACGGAAACGACCCAGTTCACCGACAGGCGCGGAGCGGTGCCTGGGGAGCGCCGGGGCCAGGCCGATGGGGTCGGGGGTGGGAGCGACCTCGGTCGAGCTCAGGCAGGGGTCGGAGGGGCCCCGGCTGCGCGATCCTCCAACTTCCAGAAAGGGCCGCCTTGCTCCGCCGCACCTGCTTCGGATAGAAACGTCCCAAGATGTACGGGCGCACGGTCGAGGAGCAGTCGCACTGCGCGCCGCGAACCGGTCATGCAAGTCCCCAGGCAGCGAGCGTGGCGCCGCGAACGTGTGGTACCGGTGGTAAGGCATGCCCGCACCAGCGGGGAGCCGGTTGGATGATGGTCGGGGACCGCACGTGCGGCGCCCGGTGATGACAAGGGCTACAGAGCCCGCAATGCCCAGGGCCCCATCGCGAGAGCGCTGGCGGAGGAACGATGGTCAACCCTCAGATGGTGATGTACGAGGAGGAATTCAACCAGATCCAGAGCGTGGTGGATCGCCTCGTCAAGGACGCCAATGCGAAGGTCGTCTTCATCGTTGACAAGAACGGGCAGTTGATCGCCGCGAGCGGAGACGTCGACAACCTCGACACCACCTCGCTCGCCTCGCTGACGGCGGGGAACATCGCCGCCACGGGCGGGATGGCGAAGCTCCTCAAGGAGAACGAGTTCGCCACTCAGTTCCACGAGGGTGAGAAGGCGAACATCCACATCCAGCTGGTCGGGAACCGCGTCATCCTCGTGGTGATCTTCGACTCAAAGTCGAGCCTCGGGTTGGTGAGGCTCCGGGTGCGAAAGGCGAGCGAGGAGCTCAACCACATCTTCGAGGCGCTGCTCAAGAAGGTGCAGGAGCCGGGCGCCGACTCGCCGTTCGCCGAGATCACCGACGAGGACATCGACAACCTCTTCAACGACTAGGAGCGCGGTCGATGAGCTTCATCAATTACATGGCGCGCGAGATCAACTGCAAGATCGTCTATTACGGCCCGGGTCTCTGCGGGAAGACGACGAACCTGCAGTACATCTATGAGCGCACCAATCCGGACGCGAAGGGGAAGATGATCTCCCTCGCCACGGAGACCGACCGGACACTCTTCTTCGACTTCCTCCCGCTCGCGCTGGGCGAGATCCGCGGCTTCAAGACGCGGTTCCACCTGTACACGGTGCCGGGGCAGGTCTTCTATGACGCGAGCCGCAAGCTCATCCTGAAGGGCGTCGACGGCGTCGTCTTCGTGGCGGACTCACAGCTCGGCCGCATCGAGGCGAACCAGGAGTCGGTGGAGAACCTCCGCACGAACCTGGCCGAGCAGGGCTACTCGCTCGACAAGATCCCGTACGTCATCCAGTACAATAAGCGGGATCTGCCGGAGATCGGCACGGTCGAGGAGCTCCGGTCGCTGCTCAACCCGACGAACGTCCCCGATTTCGAGGGCGTCGCGCGGACCGGCGTCGGGGTGTTCGACACGCTGAAGGCGGTCGCCAAGCTGGTGCTGACCGAGCTGAAGAAGGGCGGCCCCTAGCATCGAGGGGCAGCCCGGGAACGAAGGGCGGCGCGGCGAGCGGGACCGAGGACCCGCTCGCGCCCGCCGCCGCGATCAGGTGCGCTGGTAGATGCGGTTCCGCCGGTTCCGGTTCTTCGCCTTCAGCTTGGACCGGTGGCGCTTCGACTTGGAGCGCGTGGTCTTTCGAGGACCTTTCGACAGCATGAGGAACATGGACAGGCTCCGTTGAGGCGCCCGACGCGGTGGCGTCGTGCCGCCGCTGTCGGTGCGAAGGGGCGGCAACCTACGGCATCGCAGGGCAAAATTCAACCGGAGAGCATCTCGACCGGACGCTCGGGCAGGTTCCCGCGGCGATGAGCCGGGTACGGCACCAGGGTCGAGCTTTTCTGCTATCGGTGTTGGAATCTCGTGCGGTTCAGACCCCTCCTCTTCCTGGCCGCCGCCTCGGTGACCGCGACCGCATGTGGCGCGAGCATCAACGCGGTGTACGAGGGGGACGTACGCTTCGAGCACTGCATGGCGCTCGACTCGATGCCCGAGATCAAGCCGACGCTGCGGCGCGCGTGCTGGGACGAGTGGCTCCAGTTCTACACGTTCGGCCAGACGCGTGACCGCGTGGAGTACGCGACGCTCCGGGAGAGGCAGCTCAGCCGCGCGAGCGACTTCGACGAAGGCGAGTGGAGCCCGCCCAGCATCCGAGCGCCTGCCGTTCCGGAGCCGACGAGCGCGCTCGCGCCGCCGCCCATGCTCCTGAACGCCGACGCGCCTGCGACCGCCGGAGAGGCGGACGCGGGGGCCCCCGACGCGCCGCTGAACGACGTCGAGGACGCGACACCGCCGGGCTCGGAGTGCAGCGCGTCGTGCCAGACGAGCTGGAACGAGTGCCGGCAGGACTGCAAGTCCGCCGTGTGCGAAAAAGGGTGCTCCGACAAGTATACGCGGTGCATGCGTCGCTGCTTCTGACCGACGTCCGCGCGCTGCGGACATGCCTCACCTTGTCGCACCAACATGGCCCGGAATCTTGACCCGCGATCGAGCGTAGGGCTATCCGCGTACACGATGTCCGCCTCGCACGCGCCCACTGAGCTCAGCACCACGGTCTCGGATCGCAACGGCACGGCGTCGACCGTCGAAGGGCTCGGATCGAGCGCTGGCCCGGTGCGGGTGCTGCGGCCACGGCGCGCGGCGCCGGCGGACGCAGTTCGCCCGACCCGCGCGGAGGTGAACCTCGCGCACCTGCGGCACAACCTGCGCGTCCTCGAGCGAGCGATGACCGGCGCCCAGAGGCCGCAGATCTGGGGCGTGCTCAAGGCCGATGCGTACGGGCACGGCGCGCCGGCGGTCGCGCGGACGCTCGAGCGGACCGGCATCCCCGGGCTGTGCGTCGCGCTGCTCGAGGAGGCGATCGAGCTGCGGGACGCCGGCATCCGCCTGCCCATCCTCGTCATGGGCGGCTACTACGGCCCGCGCCGCGAGGGGTTCGAGGAGATCATCGCGCGCGATCTCGTGCCCGTCGTCTACGACGCTGGACAGATCGAGCGCCTCGCGACCGTGGTGCGGCTCGAGCAGCGCGGTCGCGTCGGCGTCCATCTCAAGGTCGACACCGGCATGGGACGGCTCGGCGCCGCGAGCTCCGAGCTCGAGGCGGTGTTCGCGGCGCTCGCCAGGCACCCGGAGGTGAGGCTCGACGGGCTCATGACGCACCTCGCCTGCGCCGACGCCGACGATCTCGGCGTGACGATCGAGCAGATGCAGCGCTTCGAGGAGATCGAGCAGCGGGCGAAGCGCTTCGGCCTCACGCCGCGGGTGCGGCACGCCTCGAACAGCGCGGCCATGCTGCGCCTGCCGGCCGCGTGGCTCGACGTCGTTCGACCCGGGGTCGCGCTCTTCGGCATCTCGCCGTGCGCAGGGCTCGCGCCCGATCTCAAGCCGGTCATCCGCGTGCGCAGCGAGATCGTCGCGCTGCGCACGATCGCGAAGGGCGACAGGATCGGCTACGGCCACACCTGGCAGGCCTCGCGGGAGAGCGTCGTGGCCACCGTGCCGATGGGGTACGCCGACGGCCTGAGCCGCCAGCTGTCGAACCGCGGGGCCGGACTCGTGCGCGGCCAGCGGGCGCCGATCGCCGGCGCCGTGTCGATGGATCTCACGATGCTCGACGTGACGGACATCCCGGGGGCGCGCGTGGGCGACGAGGTCGTGTTCCTTGGAACACAGGACGGGCCGCTCGGGCGCGCGACGATCAGCGCCGAGGAGATCGCCGGGCTCACGGGGACGATCGCCTGGGAAGTGCTGACGAGCATCTCGCGCCGCGTGCCCAGGTTCTACCGCGAACCCTGAGCTCGCGCGGGCGGCGCTCGCCGGCAGCGCCTGGACCGCCGGTGCGAACGAGCGTGGTACGCTGCTCGTCATGAAGACGGCCGTGAAGCAGCGGGACGGCGTCTGCGGCATGATTCACTGCCTCGGTGCCGCGCTCGCGCTCGGGGCGGCGCTGTCCGCGTGCGCGGACGACGACACGAAGCAGCGTCCACGAAGCGGCGTCGGCCAGGGGGCGCAGGAGCCCGAGGACGGGTTCAACCCGGGGCCCGGAGGCTCGAGCGGACCACCGCCCGTGGACGCGGGTGGGCTCTGCGGCAACCAGATCCATCAGGTAGAGATCGCCGAGGCGCCGAACCTCTACTTCGTCCTCGACGCGTCGGGCAGCATGCTCAGCGCCGCGTCTTCGAGCGCGACCCGCTACGACCGAGTGCACGAGGCCGCAGTCGATCTCGTGCGCAACCTGGGTCCTCTGATCAACGTCGGAGCCGCCGTGTTTCCGCTCGACGCGACCGCCGATGCGCCGTGCCGGCCCGGCGGCGAGGTGTTCCCTGTCACGCCGGGAGATCCCTTCTCGGACGGCCAGGAAGGGCGCCCGACCACCTCGAGGTTCCGCTCGGCGACGCGCGTGGTGCCGCTCGGCGGGACGCCGACCGCTGCGACGCTCACCGCGCTCACGCCGAGGCTCGTGGAGCTCCCGGGCAAGACGATCGTCGTGCTCGCGACCGACGGCGGTCCAAACTGCAACAGCGCCGCGACGTGCAGCGCCGAGGAGTGCATCGCCAACATCGAGCAACAATGCCCCGAAGAGAACTGCTGCGCGCCTTCCGGGGCCTCGGGGCCGGGTGGGTGCCTCGACCGCGACGACACGGTCACCGCGATCGCGCGGCTCGCGGCGAGCGGCATCGATGTCTATGTCGTCGGCATCCCCGGGAGCGAGTTCTACGGCGATGTCCTCGACCAGATGGCGCTCGCCGGCGGCGCAGCGCAGTTCGTGAGCCCCTTCTACTTCAAGGTGGACAACCTCGACACGCTGGGGAACGTGCTCTCGAGGATCGCCAGCATCGTCGTCTCGTGCGAGTTCGATCTCGCCGACCCGCCTCCGGAGGACGGGCAGACCAACGTCTACCTGGATGAGGAGCTGGTCCCGTACGACCCGGAGAACGGCTGGCGCTGGAAGTCTCCCGCCGTCGTCGAGCTCCTCGGAGAGGCGTGCCAGAAGCTGAAGAGCGGGCGGGTAGGTCAGGTCCAGATCGTGTCCGGCTGCCCCACGGAGGTGGCGCGGTGAAGCGAGAAGGGACGACGGGCTCGGTCTCGCTGATCCAGCTCACGGCCGACGCCGCGGACGACGCGGCGCTCGACGAGGTCGACGCAGTCGCGGCGGCGGCCTTCGACGTACCGCAGTTCTCCGCGCGAGAAGAGCTGCACCGCCCCTGGACGCGCTGCTGGGTCGCGCGCGAGGGACGGCAGGCGCTCGCCTTCCTCATCGCGTGGCACGTGGCCGACGAGCTGCACGTGCTCAACATCGCCACCTGCCCAACCGCGCGTCGGCGCGGGCTCGCGACGGCGCTGATGCGCCGCTCGCTCGAGTACGCGCAGCAACAGCAGGTGCGGCTGCTCCTGCTCGAGGTGCGCCGCTCGAACCGGGCAGCGATCCGGCTCTATCGGAAGCTCGGCTTCACGGCGATGGGCGTACGCCCCCGGTACTACAGCGACAACGGCGAGGATGCGGTGGAGATGGTGCTCACGCTCGATCCGACGACGGGCGCGGTGCAGCCAGGCCGCGACGAGATCCGCATCGAGGTCTGACCGCGCCGCGCTGCTCAGCGCGGGCCGGCGGCGGCCGCGGAGGGAAAGCGGGAGACCGCCGCGAGCGGCGGGAGCCGCGCCGCCACGACCTGCAGGGGGGTCAGCAAGAGCGGCCGGAGCAGCGTCTTGGCTCGCTCGTCGAAGGGCTGGAGGAGCGCGTCGGCCTGCCGTGTCGCCTCGATCAGCCGCTCGGCCATGAGGCGCGCGTCGACATTCGGGTTCAGGTCCTCGAGCCGCTGGATCTCGTCGCGCAGGGAGCTGAGCAGCGAGATGTACCTCGCCAGGGGCGTGTCCGTGACCGGCGCCGAGCCGCTCGGCGCGGCGGGGACTCCGAACTCGACGGTCCGCTTGAACTCGTCCGGGACCGAGCTCGGCCGGTTTCTGATGAGCTTCACGTTGAGGGGGATCTTCAACCTCGTCTTCTGCTCGATCTTCCGCTCGAGGTGCTCCTTCCCGCGCTTCATCAGGCCCGAGTCCTCGAGCGCGCTGCGATCCCGCTTCCACTGCGTGTTGTCCTCGAGGGCGCGGATGATGCGGAGGTACGGGTAGTCCGGCTTGGCGAGCTCCATGTAGATCTCCTTCGCCTCCTTCAGGTTGGCCGGGGTCCGCACGGTGAGATCCGCCATCCAGTCGGTCCACTGCGCGATGTAGCGGGCGTCGTAATCGGCTGCGAGGCCGTCCAGGTTCTTGTTGATCGAGGTCTCCTCGCCGGCCGCTAGATCGACGACCCAGCGCTCCGCCAGCAAGCTCTCCGCGCCCTCCTCGAGCTTCTCGAGCACGGCGAGGTGCCCCTTCTCGGTGTACGGGCCGTCGACCTCCTTCCAGCGCTTCTCCTTCGCGTACAGCTTGCTGCCGATCACCTTCAGCACGTCGGGGCGGTCGGCGAACATGTCGCCCAGCGTGAGCGGAGGATACTTGCGGTTCGCGCGGCTGTTGTCGCCCGTCGGGTCGTACTTCTCCTCGACGATCGAGTTGACGAAGAAGTCGTAATAGCGCTTTCGCACCGGCACCGCCTGGAGCGTCGCGCGCACGGTCGTGACCAGGTCCTCCTTACGCCCGACCGGCGTGACCCGCTTCTGCTTGATGAGCGACAGGTAGTACGCGACGTGCGGCTCGAGCTGCTTCGTCAGCTCGCTCTCGCCGAGGTTCGACGTCGGCCGGAGCACCTCGGCCCAGAGCGAGGTGAACCTGTCCGTGGCCCAGTCGACGTCGAGGTGCTCGACGTCGCTCAGCATCAAGTACAGCTTGAGCTCGTTCCGCTCGCGCAGGTAGTGCTCTCCCTTCGCGAGCTTGAGGCGATCCTCGAGCCGCTGTTTGCACGGGATCACGAAGCCGTTCTGGAGGCTCGCGACGTAGACGTGCACCAGCGGAGGGTAGACCGTCTCTCCCTGGAACATCGTCCAGCCCATCCCGTCCGGCGGTCCGTCCTCGCGCGCCTTGTCGATCTCGAGGAGCCGGCCCAGCGCAGGCCGCAGCGCCGCGAGCTTGTCCGAGACGGGTCGCGTGTCTTCCCATCGGATCGCGCTGACGGCGCGCGCGTCTGCCTCGGCGTCGCGGAGGAACTCGCGGTTGTTGCTGAACGACACGAAGCTCGGGATCGCAAGGATGACCCCGAGCGTCGCCGCCGCTGCGCTGATCGCGCCGCGCATGATCCGCTGGCGCCGGATCTCGCTCGCGCTCCTCGCGGCGATGTCCCCGTCAGGGAAGACGACGTTCATGAACACGTCGTGGAGGAAATAGCTCTTCGACTCGACGTTCTGCTGAGCCACCGCCTCGTGCGTGCGGATCCCCATCGCGTGGCCCATGCGCTGGAGGACACGGTCGAGCGGCCTGCCCTCCTGCGTGCCGCTCGTGAAGTAAAAGCCCCGGAAGATGGGCGTCCCCTGGAACGCGTTCACCATGAAGACGGTCGAGACGAGATCGGACAGGTTCCGACGGATGCCCGAGAACTCGAGCGGGAACTGGTAGACGCGCTCGCGCACCTCCCGGCTGCGCTCCATCACGAGCCGCTTCAGCGCGCGGCCGTGGATCTGCTTTGCCAGGGCGTCGAACTCGGCGTCGAACAGCCTGCCCGGATCGGTCTTGTCTGCGCTCAGCTTGAACGTCGCGCCCCACGCCTGGGCGCGGTCGCTCCGGCGCATGTCGCCGAAGAACTCCGAGAAGCCCGCGATGAGATCGCACTTCGTGAACAGGAGGTAGACCGGCAGCACCATGTGGAGCTGCGTCATCACCTCGTCGATGCGCGCCCGGAGCTTCTTCCCCATCTGCTCGACCTGCTGCTCGCTCGCGTCGATGAGATCCGCCACGCTCACGGCGACGAGGATGCCGTTGAGCGGGCGCCGGGCGCGATGCCTGAGGAGCATCTGCAGGAACGCGATCCACTCGTCGTGGTCGTCCTGCTCGGTCGTGTAGCGCCCCGCGGTGTCGAGGAGGATCGCCTCGTTCGTGAACCACCAGTCGCAGTTCCGCGTGCCGCCGACGCCGCGCACGCCGCCGCCGTTGCTCGGGTGCGCATACGGGAAGACCAGGCCCGAGTGCTTCAGCGCGGTCGTCTTCCCCGCCCCGGGCGGGCCGATGATGACGTACCAGGGCAGCGAGTAGAGCGCCGCGCTGCCGTGCTTCTTCCCCTTGCCGAGCTTCGAGGTCTTCAGCGCGCTGATGCCGCCCTGGACCTGCCGCTGAAGCTCCTGGATCTCGGCGCGGCGCTCCGGCCGCGCGTTGAGCGCCTGCTGCACGCCCTGCTGGACGATCGCCCGCTCGAGCGCAGACGCGGCGCGGCCCGCCTTGACGCGGCGGAACACGAAGAGCGCGACCGCGGCGAGCGCGATGACGACGGTCGCCGCGATCGGGATCGCGGTGGACAGCTCGAACGTGAAGTACGCCGCCCACGAGATGAGGAGCAGTAGCCCGAAGAAGACCCACAACACGCCGGCGACGATATCACCGGTCGACTCCGCCGGAGCACGTCCACGCGCGGCGCGGCGATCTGGTGCGTGGCGCGCGGCGCCGCGGAGCGCGCGGTGCGCTTGCGCGCAGCGGCCCCCCGCTCAGTCGCGGTCGCGCTCGTAGTCGCCCGGCTCGAGCGCGGCGTCGGTCTCATCCCCGGCGGCGAGCCGGCGCGAGCGGATCGCGTCGACGGCGATGTCGATCACCTCGAGCCGCGTCGACGGCGCGTAGTACTCGTCCTCCGAGACCGGCGGCAGCTCGGCCAGCCTGGCCGCGACCGCCTCGCGGTCGTCGTCCTCCAGCTCGAGCGCCGCAGGATCGCCGCTCAGGGGGTCTTCCGCCGGATCCCGCGCGGCCTCGGCGCCAGGCTCCCGCGTGAGCGCCTCGCGGACGAAGAGCACGGGGCTGAACGCGAGGTACACCGACCCGAACTCGACCTGCCAGTACGTCGGGTCTTCGCCGTCCATCCGCCACCACGACGGGTACCGGCGTCGGATGACCTCGCCGAAATAGACGCCCGCCATGTGCGCGACCACCGGCAACGCCTCGACCTTTTCCGACGTCGCCCTACGCGCCTGCTCGAGGTAGTGGTCGAGCACGGGCAAGGTCTCCGGCCGATAGTCAAGCCGTACGCCCAGCGCGCGCTCCACAAACCGCACGCACCCCTCGGCGAGATCCTCCACGACGGGCGGCGGCGGCGCGACAGCCGCGGCGGACAGAGCAGACGTGGCCGACCGCTCCGCAGAAATCGGAGAGGAACCTGCACCGTTCTGTTTGGTATTCATGGGCTCCACGCTATCCTTCTCCGGTGCGGGTGGCCGCTCGTCATCATCGCGATGGTGCTGGGAGCGTCTCCGCAAGCTCGGCGACATCGACCAGCGCGACAAGGTCGACGAAATCGACGAGATCGACGAGATCGCCAAGACGAGCGGCCGGGCTCGGGGCCTCAACGAGGTCCCGGGTGCAGCGGAAGTATGGGCCACCGGACGTTCTCCGAGGAGCGGGGATCCGGGGAACCGGGATCACAAGCTCCCAGCTCCGGCCCGACCGGCCCGGCTGTGGATTCGGATTTGAATTCCTAACGGAAGTCGAGGCCTTCGTGCTAAGCTCCGCCCTCGCGTCGAAATGAGACTCGGGATCTTCAGCGATACCCACGCCAACTACGAGGCGCTTAGCGCTGTGCTCGAGTCGTACCGCCACGAACGCATCGACGTGTACTACTGCCTCGGGGACACGGTCGGCTACGGCGGTTCGCCAAACGAGTGCGCCGATCTCGTCCGCAAGGTCGCCAAGAAGACGATCCTCGGCAACCATGACGCAGCGGTCGCAGGGCGGATGGACTACTCGTACTACTACGAGGCCGCTCGGCAGGCGCTTGACACGCACGCTGCGATGCTCTCCTCGGAGAACGCAGCCTGGCTTCGGAGCCTGACGTACCAGGAGAAGTTGACGGACATCAACGTCGACCTCTGCCACGGCTCGCCCGTCCGCCTCGAGGAGTTCGAGTACATCTTCGCCCCCGAGCAGGCGCGCGAGTGCCTCCCCATGTGGAACGAGCTCGGTCACATCACGCTGATCGGCCACTCCCACCTCTGCAAGGTGTTCGCCCTGACGCCGACCAGCGTCGAGGAGCTCCCCGCGGTGGACTTCCAGCTCGAGCAGGGCCGCAAGTACATCGTGAGCGTCGGGTCGGTGGGACAGCCGCGGGACTACGACAACCGCGCGAGCTACACGATCTACGACAGCGACACGAAGCGCTTCGAATTCAAGCGCGTCGAGTACGACATCGAGACGGCGGCGGAGAAGGTGCTGCGCGCCAAGCTCGAGCGCAACTTCGCCCACCGGCTCTACATCGGGGTCTGAGCCTCCACGTCGCAGCCGCGCTCAGCGCGGCGCTTGGTCGGCTCGTTCCGCCGCGGCTTCGGCGACGATCCCGCGCCGGCTTTTCGGCTGCTGACCGGGTGTGGCTCGCCAGAGCTTCGCCCGGAGCCCTGCGTTCGTTGCGCGGCTCCCGGAAGCCGGCAGCGCGCCGTGCGGTCAGCCCTGGCGGCGGCCAGCGCGCGCTGTTCGCCGCGGGCGGCAGTGGTACAGCAGCATGCTCGTCTGGTTGTCAGGCGGCGCTGCGGAAAAATCGCTGCGGAGCTCCGTGAGCTCGAAGCCGTTGTAGTGGAGCAAGGCTTCGAGCTCCTGCGGGTAGAACTGCCGGTGCGCGAGCGGCGTCATCCAGCGCTCGCCTCCGGCGACGGGCGAGAACTCCATGGAAACGAACAGGATCTGCCGGACCTTGTCGTAGTCGAACCGCTCCGTGTACCGGACGACCTCGCCTGGGCCGTCGTTCGTGGGATACCGGAAGCGCGGCGTGGCGTAGGCGCGATCCGGGTCGCGCGCGAGCTCGGCCGGCTCGGGCATGGAGACGTCGAAGACGAGCTCGCCCCGCGGCGTCAGGTGCTCGCGGGCTCGCGCAAGGAAGCGCTCCACGTCCGCGCGCGTGTAGAGGTGCAGGAAGGCGTTGAACGGGCAGATCACGAGCGGAAAGCGGCGCCCCAGCCGCAGCGACCGCATGTCGCCGCGCCGGAGGCTCACGCGGGAGGCAACGTCGCGCGCCTCTCGCCCGAGCTGCGCGCGCAGATCGCCGAGCATCGGCGCCGACAGATCCACGCCCGTGATCCGGACCCCCGTCCTCGCGACGGGTAGCGTGATGCGCCCGTTGCCACAGCCGTACTCGAGCACCGGCCCCGCGGACGCCACGGCCAGGTCGACGTAGTAACGTACGTCGTCCGTACGCCGCGCGTAGGTCTTCGCGTAGTACGCCGGGTCCTCGTAGTGGGCCGACGTCCCCGCCTCGAGCTCCGGATCGCGACGCTGGACGGAGCTCGAAGCGCGCCGTGACCTCGTCGGGGCTGCCCCTTTCATGCGAAGCGACGGCTCAAGCTCAGCGCTGGCACGACGACGAGCGCGAGCTCTGGGGTGGGGCGCTCACGGAGCGCGTGCATCACCGGGGCACGCTCGTCCGGCGCGCCATCCGCCATCAACGCTGGCCGCCAGCGTTCATCTGCTGGAGCCACTCGGACACGACCTCGTGGGAGCTCCGGTGGAAGTGGACCTTGCCCGCCGCGATCTCTCGAAGGCTCGTCACGGCAGGCTTGTTCTTCGTCTTCACGAGGGTGTCCGCGCCCTTCATGAGCTGCCGCGTCCGGTTGGCCGCGAGCACGACGAGAGCGAACCGATTTTCCTCGCGCTCGAGGCAGTCTTCCACAGTTACACGTGCCATAGGGGCGCCGAGAGTAGCGCCCTCGTCCAGAGACCGCAAGGCGCATGCCGCCCGGCGGTCGGGTCGGCTGGTCTGCCGTCGGCTGGGCGTGTTCCGTCGGGGCGTGGCGCTGCGGCTTCATCCGGTCGACATGACGCGTTGCACATTGCCCTCCGCGCACGTCCCGACTACGAGATGCGACCGTGGCCGCTGAGCAGGACTCCCTTCTACCCCCTCCCCCCCGCCCGGCCCCCGGGCTGAAGTACCGCCGCATCGTGCTGAAGCTGAGCGGTGAGGCGCTCTGCGGCGAAGAGGGCGGGTTCGGCATACGTCCCGAGACGCTCCACCACGTGGCCGCCGAGATCGCCGAGCTCCAGCGCATGGGAGTGCAGATCGCGATCGTCGTGGGCGGCGGCAACATCTTCCGCGGGCTGAAGGGCGCGAGCGCGGGGATGGACCGCTCCCAGAGCGACTACATGGGCATGCTCGCCACGGTGATCAACGCGCTGGCCCTGCAGGACGCGCTCGAGAAGACCGGCGTGCCGACGCGCGTGATGACCGCGATCGAGATCCGGCAGGTCGCCGAGCCGTACATCCGCCGCCGGGCGATGCGCCACCTCGAGAAGGGCAGCATCGTCATCTTCGCCGCGGGCACCGGCAACCCGTTCTTCTCGACCGACACGGCAGCGGCGCTGCGGGCCATGGAGATCCAGGCGCAGGCGCTGTTCAAGGCGACCAAGGTCGAGGGCATCTACGACCGCGATCCGGTGCGCCACGAGGGCGCGCAGATGTTCGCGCACCTGAGCTACGACCGCTTCCTCGCGGACCGGATCGGCGTCATGGACTCCACGGCGGTCACGCTCTGCCGCGAGAACAAGATGCCGATCCGGGTGTTCAAGCTCACGACCCGCGGCAACATCCTCCGCGTCTGCAGGGGCGAGGAGATCGGCACGATCGTCGACTGAGCGCGAGCGCGCTGGTGCGCTCGGCGCGGTGGGGCACCCGCCGGCGCGCCGACCGGAACGCGGCCGGCGCGCCCTCGAGCCGCGAGGAAACCGTGCTACACCCCGAGCCAGCAATGACCCGAGCTCCGGTGCGCCGACCCCTGCTCGCCATCTCGCTCGCCGCGCTCGTCGCAGGCTGCGATGAACCCGCCCTCCAGGTCCCGGCCGACGCGGGCGACCCGGTGTTCGGGCTGACCGCCGAGCAGTCGGCGCGCGTGCTCGCGAAGGTCGGCGACCGGGTGATCACGCTCGGCGACTTCGGCAGGACGCTGGAGCGGATGGATCAGTTCGATCGGCTCCGGTACCAGACGAAGGAGCGGCGCCGCGAGCTGCTCAGCGAGATCATCGACGCGGAGCTGCTCGCGCTGGAGGCCAGGCGCCGGGGCCTCGACAACGACTCCGCGGTCGAGGACGCGATCCGGCAGCTCCTCCGCGAGGCGATGATCGGGCAGGCGCGGAAAGGCCTGCCCGCGCCCGCCGACATCCCCGCGTCCGAGGTGCGCGCGTACTACGAGGCGAACGCCGACAAGTTCAGCGAGCCCGAGCGGAGGCGCGTCGCCGCCATCGTGGTCGGCGACAGGGCGCTCGGCGAGAAGGTCCTCAAGGAGGCACAGAAGGCCGGGAGCAGCAGCGCATGGGGAGAGCTCTTCCTCAAGCACTCGCTCACGGCGCCCAGGGACAAGAGCGCGAGCCCGCCGCTCGACCTCGCGGGGGAGCTCGGGATCGTCAGCCCTCCCGGCGATCCGCGTGGCGCTCACCCCCAGGTGCCAGAGCCCGTCCGCGCAGCCGCGTTCCAGATCGGCAGCGTCGGCGCCGTCAGCGACACGCTCGTCGAGGCGGACGGCCGGTTCTACATCGTCCGCCTGAGCGGGCTGACAGGCGGACACCGGCGCGAGCTCGCCGAGGCCGAGCGATCCATCCGCGTCGCGATCCTCCAGCAGAAACTGCAGGACCAGGAGCGCGCCCTCGAGGAGGAGCTGCGAAAGAAGTTCCCCGTCGAGATCAACGACGCGGCGCTCGCCTCGGTGAAGCTGCCGGAGCAGCTCGCGGCGCCCGCGAGCGCGCCGCAGCCCGATCCCACGAAGCCCAGCGCGCCGCGGCCGGAGAAGTCTGGAGATGTCGCGGCACCGGCGAGCGATGCGGGCAAGTAGCGAGCTCGTCGCCGCCGCGCAGCTCGCCCGCCGGCCCGGCAAGGAGGGCGCGGAGGTCCGCGCCGTCGCGCCGCCGGAGCCCCCGGCGCCGCTCGCAGCGAGCGCGCAGCAGGAGGCGCGGCCGGATCGCGCGAGGACGCGGAAGCGCGACTGGACGTGGCAGCTTCGCCGCGCGCTCTCGAGCGCCGACGACCTCCACCGGGCGCTGTCGCTGACGCCGGAGGAGCTCGCAGGCGCGCGGCGCGCCGAGAAGGCCGGGCTGCCCATCCGCGTCACCCCCTACTACCTGAGCCTCTGCGACAAGGGCGATCCGGCATGCCCGATCCGACGGCAGTGCGTGCCGCTCGCCGACGAGGCCGCCGAGGTGCCCGGCGATCTGGTCGACCCGCTCGGCGAGGTCGCGCACGAGGTCGCGCCGCACCTGGTGCAGCGCTACCCGGATCGCGCGCTGCTGCTCGCGACCGACCGCTGCGCCGTCTACTGCCGCTTCTGCACCCGCTCGCGCATGGTCGGCGACGGCGGCGGCGCGGTGGCGCTCGATCGGCTCGCGCCCGCCATGGCCTACCTCGAGGCGCACCCAGAGGTGCGCGACGTCATCGTGAGCGGCGGCGATCCGCTGGCCGTCTCGACGGACCGCATCGTGCGGCTCATCGCCCGGCTGCGGCAGGTGCCGAGCGTCGAGACGATCCGCATCGCCACGCGCGTACCCGTCACGCTGCCGCAGCGGATCACCACGGAGCTCGTGCGCGCGCTGAAGCCGCACCACCCGCTCTGGGTGATGACGCACTTCAACCACCCGAAGGAGCTCACGCCCGCCGCCGAGCGCGCGTGCAAGCGGCTCGTGGACCACGGCTTCCCCGTGATGAACCAGACGGTGCTGCTGCGCGGCATCAACGACGACGCCGCGACGCTGGCGACGCTCTTCCGGGGGCTCGTGCGCTGGCGCGTGCGCCCGTACTACCTGCTCCAGATGGACCCGGTGCGCGGCACCGCGCACCTGCGCACGCCGCTCGCGACCGGCGTCTCGCTCATGGAGCAGCTCCAGGGCCGGCTCACCGGCATCGCCCTGCCGAAGCTGATCGTGGATACGCCCGGAGGGATGGGCAAGGTGCCCGTCGGCCCCGAGTACATCGTCGATCGCCGGCCAGGGCGGACCGTCCTCCGGACCCACCGCGGCGTCGAGGTCGAGTACGTCGACCCCCCGTCGCCGCCCGGCGGCTGAGCTTCCGGCTCAGCGAGCCGGGCCGCGCGAGAGCGGCTTCGCGATCCGGAACGACAGGTTCAGGGCCCGCGTGATCCCGAAGAAGCGGGTGCGCGAGGCGCTCCTGCACTGCTGCGAGTCCGCGGACCAGCTCCCCGAGCGGGCGATGCGCCACGGCGGCGCGTCCCCGCCTGCGTCGACCGCCGACTCGATCTCGCGCGACGTCTCCGCCCACGAGCGCTCGCCGCTCACGTCGGCGACCCACTCGCGCACGCCGCCCGCCATGTCGCGCACGCCATAGGGCGAGGTGTCGATGGGGAAGGTCCCCACCGGCTCCGGCTGCGCCAGGAAGGGGCGCGACGAGCGCATCAGGCAGAACGTCGGGTCGAAATGATCCCCCCACGGGTAGAACCGGCCGTCGGTCCCGCGCGCCGCCTTCTCCCACTCCAGCTCGGTGGGGAGGCGGACATCAAGGCCGTCGCGCTCGCTCCGGAAACGGCAGTAGGCCACGGCGTCGAACCAGTCGATGAGGATGACGGGGAGGTTCCAGAGGTGCCCCTCCTCCACCGGGAACCGCTTCAGCGCGTCGCCCTCGACCACGGTGGGCAAGGGCTCCCAGCCGCCGCTGCTGGCGGGCCGCGCGACGTAGCCCTCGGAGCCGCGCGTCCCGTGCGGGGCGCGCTTCAGCGCGAGATCGAGATCGTGCGCCTCGAGCTCGTTCAGGAACTCGCAGTACTCGCGGAAGGAGACCGGGAACTTCGCGATCGCGAAGTCGGGGACGTGGAGCTCGGCGCGCCGGAGCGGATCGTAGGCCTGCGCGTCGCCGCCCGCGATGAAGGAGCCCCCAGGGATGTAGACGAACCCCTCGCCGATCTCCGCGTCGGTGTAGAGGTTCACCTCGGCGCGGTGGTGGGTGCCCCGCTTGAGCAGCAGCGGGTACCGCACGTCCCGGTAGCCGGCGCGCTTCAGGACGAAGAGGTAGCTGCCCGGCTTGAGGTGCACCTCGCGCAGCGGCGTGCGGCCGAGCGAGCGCTCCTCGCTGGCCACGAGGATGCGATCCTTCTCGACGTAGCGGTACGCGACGACGCTCGCGCCGGGCGGCGATGAGTCGATCGAGAGGACCGAATCGGCGGTGAGCAGCGCGGCGTAGCGCCCCACGTCGAACTCCGCCACGAGCGCCTCGTGGTAGATGCGCGCCGCGTGCTGGTGCTCCTGGTCCGCCCGCACCGCGCGCGACCAGTAGAGATCCGCGAGCCCGGAGCGCGCCTCGACCAGATCCGGATCGTACGCGAGCGCCTTCGTGTAGAGATCGATCGCCTCGGCCGCGGCGCGCGCCTGCTCGCGCTCCACCCCGGCGGCCCTGTCCTCGAGCTGCCAGCCCGCGCGCTTGCGCTCGATCGGCTCGTACTCCTTGACGTCCTTGAGCAGCCGGCGCGCCTCCTCGACGAGCCGCTCGCGCTCGCTGTCGAGCCGCCGATCGCGCTCGAGCGGGGCCTTGGCGAGCTCGCAGAGCTTGATCGCCTCCTCGCGCCGGCGCATCCGCTCCTTGGCGCCCTCGAGGAACGCCTCGGCCTCCGCCGCGACGCGGTCGGCGGTCGGCGGCCGCTGGTCCGGATCCTTCGCGAGCATCGCCAGGCAGAGATCCTCGAGCAGCAGCGGGCAGCTCGGCGCGATCGAGCGCGGCGGCTTGGGGTCGCGCGTCTGCGTCGCGAGGATCACGGCGAGCACCGTCGGCGCGTCGAACGGGTGCTCGCCGGTGAGGATCTCGTAGAGCACCACGCCGAGCGCGAAGATGTCCGCGCGGTGATCGATCCGCTTGTGATCCCCCCGGATCTGCTCCGGCGCGATGTAACCGGGCGTGCCCGACAGCGCGCTCGCGAGCGCCTCGTGCCGCTTCCGGCCGAAGTCCTGCCCGCTCGGATCGATGGAGATCGGCTCGCTCACCTCCGTCCTCGAGAGCAGCTTCGCGTTGCCCCAGTCGCCCAGGTACACCTCGCCGTAGTCACCGAGCAGCACGTTCTCCGGCTTGATGTCGCGGTGCACGACGCCGCGCCGGTGCGCGTAAGCCAGCGCCCGCGAGATCTGCACGAACGCGCCGATGAGCCGGACGAGGGGCCACTGCCTGCGGAGCTCGGGGTTCGTCAGCACGTTCTGCAGGCTCTGCCGCTTGACGACCCGCATCGAGTAGTAGGGCTGCCCGTTCGGCAGCGTGCCCAGGTCGTAGACCGGGATGATGTTCGGGTGCTCGAGCTGCGCCGTGATGCGCGCCTCCGTCAGGAAGCGGTTGCCGACCGCGGAGTCCGCCTCGGCCCCCGGCTTCAGCGTCTTCAGCGCCACCACGCGCCCGATCTCCCGGTCGCGCGCCTTCACCACCTTGCCAGCGCCCCCCGCGCCGAGCGCCTCGCCGACCTCGTAGCGGCTGCCGCCGGTGTTCACGGCGCGCGTGGCGGAGGTCGCGAGCGTGGGGAAATCGGCCACGGCGTCCTCTTCGGGCAGGTCGATCTCCCGCTGCGTGTCGAAGCGCAGCGCGTCCGGATCCTCGATCTGCGGCGAGAGGGCGCGCGCGACGTGCGGGGGGCGCGCCTCCTGCGCGAGCAGCTCCGGCAGCGCGGCGAGCTGCTCCGGCGTGAGGATCCCCTCGAACAGCTCCTGGGGCGTCGAGGCGCCGCCGAGGGTCCATCGGCAGGCCATGTCCCAAAGAGCGTTGGGCTCGATGATCCCTCGCGCCACGGCGGCGACGGCCAGGGCACGAGCCTCACGCGTCTGAGCGAGCTTCACCCGAGCGACCTCTCGTCCGAAACGATCTCACCCTGCGATGCGAGGCGGAAGGCCGCGCTGGGGCCGCCGACCCCAGGGCGCCGCGAGGCGGAGGGGCAGCACGCTCCCGCGAGCGCTCCAGGGCTGCCGGTGACGCTGCTCCTTGCGCATCTCACGAGACGCCACACGTCAGGTGCCGTGGCTGGCGACCGCGCTGCTGCCACACCGGCTCGGGCTGCCCGCGCCGGAGCCGCGGCGCGGCAGGGCCCGAGCGGCGGAGGCAGCCCCGGCGTCCCCGTCTTCAGAGGGTCTACGTGTCGGAAATTCCTGCATTTACTAGCGGCAATGAGCGCCGATCAGGGTACGTGGTGTCCCCTCGCGTGTGCAAGAGAGTAGGGTGGAGGCCGCCCCGGAGCGCGGTCATTTTTCGTCGCGCCCCCGGGCGTGCGCGCGCCCTTCGCGCGCTGGCGCGCCTCGCGCCGCCCTCGCGCCTCGCACGTTTCCGCTGACCGCGCCCCGCTGTCGTCGCTGGCCCGCCCCGCTGGCCGCGACATCGGCCGGCCTCGGGCTCGCGGCGCCGCGCGCGGCGGGGTTTCGATCCCCGGGGGGGTCCGTGGTAGGGCGCGGGCATGGCGGATCCGACGGCCCCGAGACGTTCAGCGCTCGCCCGCCTCGACGCCATGAACGGCCGCGCGCTCGATGGGGGCGGAAAAGACCGCCTCGCCAGGCAGCACGAGGCTGGCAAGCTCTCCGCGCGGGAGCGCATCGACCTGCTCCTCGACCCGGGGTCGTTCGTCGAGATCGACCGGTTCATCGTCCACCGGTGCGCCGACTTCGGCATGGACAAGCAGAAGGTCCTCGGCGACGGCGTCGTGACCGGCTGGGGGCTCATCGACGGGCGCAAGGTCGCGGTGTTCGCGCAGGACTTCACCGTCATCGGCGGCTCGCTCTCCGGCGCGTACGCCTCGAAGATCTGCAAGGTGATGGATCTCGCGATGAAGATCGGCGCCCCGGTCATCGGGCTGAACGACTCGGGCGGCGCCCGGATCCAGGAGGGGGTCGAGTCGCTCGCCGGCTACGCCGACATCTTCCTCCGCAACACGCTCGCGAGCGGCGTCGTCCCCCAGATCAGCGCGATCCTCGGTCCGTGCACGGGCGGGGCCGTCTACTCGCCCGCCATCACCGACTTCGTCCTGATGACCGAGCGGACGAGCTACATGTTCATCACCGGCCCGGAGGTCATCAAGGCGGTCACCGACGACGACGTCACCAAGGAGGACCTCGGCGGCGCCGGCACTCACGCCTCCAGGAGCGGCGTATGCCACCTCATCGCACCTGACGACCGGGCGTCGATCGCGCAGCTCCGCGATCTGCTCTCGTTCCTGCCCTCGAACAACACCGAGGATCCGCCGCGTCGCCCCGCGACCGATCCCGAGGACCGCGAAGTTCCCGAGCTCGACGCTATGGTCCCCGCGGAGTCGTCGGAGCCGTACGACGTCAAGCAGGTCGTGCGCGCCGTGGTCGACGACGGCCATCTCTTCGAGATCCACGAGCGCTTTGCGCAGAACATCGTGGTCGGGTTCGCCCGGATCGGGGGCGCGCCCATCGGGGTGGTCGCGAACCAGCCTCAGGTGCTCGCCGGCTGCCTGGACATCAAGGCGAGCATCAAGGCGGCGCGGTTCGTCCGCTTTTGCGACTGCTTCAATATCCCGCTCGTCACGTTCGTAGACGTGCCCGGCTTCCTCCCCGGGATCGACCAAGAATACGGCGGGATCATCGCTCACGGCGCGAAGCTCCTCTATGCCTTCGCCGAGGCCACGGTGCCCAAGGTGACGGTGATCACCCGCAAGGCCTACGGCGGCGCCTACGACGTCATGGCGTCCAAGCACATCCGCGCCGATTACAACCTCGCGTTCCCGACCGCCGAGATCGCCGTCATGGCGCCGGAGGGCGCGGTGAATATCGTGTACCGCCGGGAGATCCAGCAAGCGGCCGACCCGGCCGCCGCCCGCGCACGCTTCGTCGAGGACTACAAGGCGAAATTCGCCAACCCGTACAAGGCGGCCGGGCTCGGCTTCATTGACGAGGTGATCTACCCTCGCATGCTCCGCAGTCGGCTGGCACAGGCGCTCGACCTCCTGCGCGACAAACGGGACAAGAACCCGCCGAAGAAACACGGAAACATCCCGCTTTAGCAGAATTTTGGGACGGCGCGACGCCCGCGTGAATCGTGCGTAGCGAGAGATCGGCCAGCGAACCGGCTTAGAGCGCGTGCGCAGGAGCGTGCCGGGGCGAGCGACGCCGTTGCGCGGCCGATCCCAAGCGTGTAGAAACCACTTGCGCGGCTGTTTTTCTCTCTTCTCTCCGCGCGCGATGCTTCTCTCTGACCAACGATCTGCACAGGTGCACCCGGGGGCCGGCGCAGGAAAGCGGGTGGTTTGGCGGGCATGCCGAGCGTTGGGGGGCGCCGAGTAGACGAATGAAGGGTCGGTTGGGTTCTGTGGAGGTATTGAGCATGAAATCTTGGGTATTCGCTGCGTTTTTGATTTCCGGTTGCGCCCTCGTGGCATGCGGTGACAACAGCACCGACCCGCCGAGCAACGGCTCCACGACCACCAGCGGGAGCAGCAGCTCCGGCGGCGACGGCGGCAACGGCGGCGGCAACGGCGGCAACGGCGGCAACGGCGGCAACGGCGGCGAAGGTGGCGCGAGCACCACGAGCTCTTCCTCGACCGGGACCCCGACCTGTGATGACACCGAGGATACCTGCGGCCGCGACACGAATACGGGCTGCTACAAGTGCGCCGCCGACGGGCCTTGCAACGACATCATCGATGCCTGCGTGAAGGACACCGCCTGTTTCGCGCTGGTGAGATGTCTCGACCGCTGCTCCGAGCAGGAAGATCCGGCCGCGTGCGCCGAGGAGTGCCGCACGGCGAACGCGGACGTGGTGGAGGCCCACGACGCGATGGCCAAGTGCACTATTTGCCAGGAGTGCCCCGAGAACTGCGGTGCAGCCGAAGAGCCGCTCTGCCAGCAGTGAGGCGCTGAGCCCACCGCGGGTCATGCCCGGAGGGGGCGACGGAGCGTCGCCCCCTCCGGCGCTTTGTGCGCTCCTTGCCAGGACGGCTATCGTCCGGGCTCCGCCACCCCCGCGGGATCTGCTGTGGCTGCACTCGGCGGGCGCGCTCTCGGCGGTGCCCGTGCAGGTCGCTGGGCGCCGCCGGGGGCTCCGCGGCGAGCTGCCGGGGGCTCCGCGGCGAGCTCCTGGGGCGCCACGGAGGCGCCTCGTCCCTGCCCCGCCCTGCCCTGCGGCGGCTCGGGCCGCTACCGGGGCGGCCCGGCGCAGGCGCGGCCGTTCCTCGGGGCGGCGCGGCGAACGCGCGAGGTAGCTCACGAGGTGCCGGCCAGCCCGGCTCGTCGACCTCCGGCCCCGCACCCTCAATCGCGCAGCGCGCGCCGCGTTGCGCCTTCATGGCCCGGGCAACCCGTGGTAACGCTTGGCGGCGCCGCCGATGTGCGGCATCCGACATGGGAAAGAACCTTCTCGTCATCAATGTGGACATCCGCGAGACACGCGTCGCGCTGATCGAAAACGGGATCATCGCTGAGCTGCATCTCGAGCGGGAGAGCTCCAAGGGGACGCTCGGAAACATCTACCTCGGCAAGGTCAGCCGCGTTTTGCCCGGGATGCAGGCCGCGTTCATCGACGTGGGGCTCGAGCGAGCAGCCTTCCTGCACGTCGAGGATCTCATCCGGCCCGACGACTTCGAGGCGTACCTGGCCGGGCACCGCCGCCCCGCGGAGGAGGAACGCGCCTCCTCGCGAGGTCGCGCCGCGCGCGCCAGCGAGGCGCCAGGACCCGAAGAAAGCGAGGTGCACGAGCTCGCCGGCGCGGAGGCCGCGCCCGAGAGCCCCGGCGCGGCCGCCGAGCACCACGAGGCGCACGAGGGCGCCGACTTCGGCGCCGAGGAAGGGCTCGAGGCCGAGGGCGCGCTCGGGGCGGACGGCTCGCTCGAAGAGACCAGCGACGTCCCCATCGACCTGCCCACGGCGCTCGACGTGCTCGAGAGCCCCTCCGGGCAGGCGTTCACCGGCGTGGGCTCGATGGTGACGCTCGATGAGGCCGACGACACCCCGGAGCCGGAGATCGACGGCGAGCCCGAGCAGGACAGCGCAGAGGACGACGACGACGAGGAGCTCGTCGCGCCCGGCGGAGGCAGCGACGTCGACGAGGCGAGCGCCGACGAGGCGGGGGCGGACGAAGCGAGCTCCGAGGAGGACGACGAGCTCGACGCGCCCGCCTACGACGTCGAGCCTGCCTCCCCGCAGCCGGAAGAAGCGGCCGACGTGTGGAGCGCCGCCGCAGAGCGCCCGGAGACGCCGAGCGACGCCGCGGCCAGCGACGCGACGGAGGCGACGCAGGCGGGAAGCACGCCGGACGAGCCTGCCGCGCATGCCGTCGCCGCCGAGGGCGCCGCCGCGGCGGCGACGGCGGGCGACGAGGTGCCGCCGGCGGCGCGGGCGCGCAGCGGGCGCACGCGCGGGCGGCGGGACGCGCGGGTGCGCCGGTCGGGGCGGACGCGCGATCGGCGCGCCAACCTGGAGGACGGCAGCGCCGCGCCCGAGGGGGCGGCTCCCGCGGAAGCACGCGAGACGCCGCGCGAGGGCCGCGAGCCGCGCCAAGGCCGCGAGCCGCGCGAGGGCCGCGAGACGCCGCGCGAAGGGCGTGAAGCCCGCGAGACGCCGCGCGAGGGCCGCGAGGCGCCGCGCGAAGGGCGCGAGGGCCGCGACCGGGGCGGACGAGGGCAGCAGGGCGGGCGCGAGGGGCGCGACCGGGGCGGGCGCGACCAGCGGGCGCGAGAGCGCGGGCGCGAGCAGCCGCGGGAAGGCAAGGGCAAGGGCGCCGCGCGCGGCCAGCAGGGCTCGCGCAACTGGCAGAACGAGCCGCCGCGCATCTCCAAGTCGACCCCGATCCGTGAGGTCGTCCGCGAAGGGCAGGAGGTCATCGTCCAGATCTCGAAGGAGCCGATCGGGACCAAGGGCGCCCGGGTCACGAGCCACATCTCGCTGCCCGGCCGCTACGTCGTGTACCTCCCGACGGTCGATCACATCGGGATCTCCAAGCGCATCGGCTCGGAGAAGGAGCGCTCCCGGCTGCGGGACGCGATCGAGGCGATGAAGCCCCCCCAGGGCGGGCTCATCGTGCGCACCCTCGCCGAGGGCCTCACGAAGAAGCAGCTCAAGGCCGACGTCGGCTACCTCGTGCGCCTCTGGGGCGAGGTGGCGAAGAAGCGCGAGAGCGGCGTGAGGGCGCCGGCGGTGCTCTACACCGAGCTCGATCTCGTGCTGAAGACCGCGCGCGACCTCTTCACCGACGACATCGAGAAGATCGTGATCGACGACCGCGAGGAGTACATCCGCCTGCGGCGCTTCGTCGAGATGTTCATGCCCGAGCGCGCCGACGCGGTGGAGCTCTACGAGGGGACGGAGCCGATCTTCGACGCGTACGGGATCGAGGACGAGATCCAGCGCGCGCTGTCGCGGAAGGTGCCGCTCCCGTCGGGCGGCCACCTGATCATCGATCAGGCCGAGGCGCTCACCGCGATCGACGTGAACACGGGGCGGTTCGTCGGCAAGGGCTCGAAGGATCTCGAGGAGACGATCCTGACCACGAACCTGGAGGCGGTCGAGGAGATCGCCTATCAGCTCCGCTTCCGCAACATCGGCGGGCTGATCATCCTCGACCTCATCGACATGGAGCGCGCCCAGAACCGGGAGAAGGTGCGGCGCCGCCTCGAGGAGCTGCTCGGCAGGGACAAGGCGAAGACCACGTTGAACCGGATCTCCGATCTGGGCCTGATCGAGATGACCCGGAAGCGCACGCGCGAGAGCCTCGGGCGCACGATCCTCGAGCCGTGCTTCTACTGCGACGGGACGGGCCAGCTACAGTCGAAGCAGACCGTCGCCTACGAGATCCTGAGGCAGATACGGCGCGAGCGGATGAACCTGCCCGGCTACTCGGTCGTGGTGAACGCGCATCCGGCGGTGATCGACCTCCTGAAGAACGACGAGCGCATCGCCGTGCAAGAGGCGGAGCGGCTGTTCCAGCGCCGGATCGATCTCGTACCCCGGAAGGAGTACCACCTCGAGCAGTTCGATCTGCAAGGCAGGTAAGGCGCCATGGCGGACGATCAGGGTTCTCCGGAGAGCAGCGAGGGCGAGTCGTTGAAGACGGGACGCAGGGAAGAGCGCGTCACCATCAACAAGGAGTTCGAGTCGTATGACGCGTTCATCAACGAGTACGTGACGAACATCTCGCGGACCGGCGTGTTCGTGCGGTCGAAGACGCCGCTCGCCGTCGGGACGAAGGTGAACCTCCGGTTCACCGTGATCATGGATGACATCGAGACGATCGAGGGCGTCGGCGAGGTCGTGCGCGTGCACGACGATCCGCAGGGGATGGGGGTCGTGTTCACCGAGCTGTCGAGCTACTCGCAAGGGCTCATCGACAAGCTCCTGACCAGCCAGGGTCACCGCGCCCCGAAGGACTAGGCAGAGGGGCTTCGGCGATGTTCACCGGGCTTGTCGAGACGATCGGGGTCCTCCGCCGCCGCAGCGGCGGCCCCGTGGCCCGCGCGCTCATCGAGGCGAGCCTCGGGCCGCTGACGCTCGGCGAGTCCGTGAGCGTCAACGGCGCCTGCCTCACCGTCGACCGCATCGCGCCCGGCGGCTTCGAGTGCGACATGTCCTCGGAGACCCTCGGCCGCACCACGCTCGGCGCGCTGCAGGTCGGCGCGCGCGTCCACCTCGAGCGGGCGACGCCGCTCGGCGCGCGCATGGGCGGGCACGTGGTCCTGGGGCACGTCGACGGGCTCGGCCGCGTGAAGGAGCAGGCGCGATCGGGCGACGCGATCCGCCTCGCGGTGAGCGCGCCGGCCGAGCTCGCGCGGTTCCTGGCTCCGAAGGGCTCGATCGCCATCGACGGCGCGAGCCTCACGCTCAACGCCGTGTCCGCGGCGAGCTCTGCGGAGACGTGGTTCGAGGTGATGCTGGTCCCGCACACCATCGAGCGGACGCTCCTCGGCGAGCTGCGTCCGGGCGCGACCGTCAACCTTGAAGTTGACGTGCTCGCGCGCTACGTGGCGCGAACGCTCGAGGTCGCGTCGCTCGCTGGCCTGCGGAGCCTCTCCAGCACGGAGACGCGCGACGGCGACGCTCCGGTCCAGCGCGACGGCGAGCGTGGAAATACGGGAGAGAATGCGGATCACGACGAACGACTCCTCGCAAAGCTGCGCGCGGGGGGATTCTGGTGAGGCTCTGTCAGCCTCGAGCGGCAAGCTCGACCAGGACATGATCTCCGGGGGTCCGATGCCTCACCGGCTGACCATCGACAAGGCGGTGCTCGACCGGGTCAACACCGCGCTGGACCACATCCGCGCGGGCAAGATGGTGATCCTGGTCGACGACGAGGATCGCGAGAACGAGGGCGACCTCTGCATGGCGGCGGAGGCGGTGACCCCCGAGGCGATCAACTTCATGGCGATGCACGGGCGCGGCCTCATCTGCCTCGCCCTCGACGAGGAGCAGGTCGCGCGCCTCGAGCTGCCGATGATGTCGGCGCCGGGCCGGAACGGGCCGCCGCTCGGCACCGCCTTCACCGTGAGCATCGAGGCGCGCGCCGGGGTGACGACCGGGATCAGCGCCGCCGATCGGGCGCACACGATCCGGGTCGCGAGCGCGCGCGACGCCAGGCCCGAGGATCTCGTCACGCCGGGGCACGTCTTCCCGCTGAAAGCGCGCCGCGGGGGCGTGCTCGTGCGGACGGGGCAGACCGAGGGGTCCGTGGACCTCGCGCGGCTCGCCGGGCTGCGGCCCGCGGGCGTGATCTGCGAGATCATGAACGACGACGGCAGCATGGCCCGCATGCCGGACCTCGAGGTGTTCGCCGCGAAGCACGGCCTGCTGATCGTGACGGTCGCGGACCTCATCCAGTACCGGCTCCAGACCGAGCGGCTGGTCCGCCGCGTGAGCGAGCGGTCGCTGCGCCTCGACCTCACGGGCACGGAGTGGACCGCCTATGTCTACGAGGTCATCAACGAGCCGAGGCAGTTCCTCGCGCTGACGAGGGGCGCCGTCGCGACGCAGGATCCCATCCTCTGCCGCGTGCACTCGGGCTCGACGATCGCG
The DNA here is from genome assembly GCF_051474675.1 of Sorangium sp. So ce406. Lineage (NCBI taxonomy): Bacteria > Pseudomonadati > Myxococcota > Polyangiales > Polyangiaceae > Sorangium > Sorangium sp. So ce406. The sequence goes on from NZ_CP150340.1 coordinate 10,045,251, forward strand.
GATCTCTTCAGCTCGACGCCCTTCGACGGCGGCACGAACCTGCGCGAGGCGCTCCTCGCGATCGAGAGCGCCGGCGTCGGCGTGGTCGTGTACATCCCCTCGCGAGGGGACCTGAGCCGCGAGCTGGAGCTGCTGAAGGGCCCAGGCGCCGACGACAGCAGCCCCGTGGTGAAGACGCAGCAGCCGTGGACGCTGCGGGAGTTCGGCCTCGGCGCGCAGGTCCTGGCGGACCTCGGCGTGCACCAGATCCGGCTGCTCACGAACAGCCAGCCGAAGATCGCGGGGATCACCGGGTTCGGGCTCACCGTCGCCGAGCGGGTGCCGCTCGTGTCGATGAAGGGCGAAGCCTGACGCGCGGGCGCGCAGACGCGCGCGTGCGCATGTAAAAATACGCTCGCACGCGATCGCGGGCGCAGCGACCGCGCACCCCGCGCGGCAGGAGAGAGGAACGGCGGATGGCAGAGCAGGCGGTCGGGCAGGCACAGGCGAGGGTGATCGAGGGCAACCTGGTGGTCCCGCCGGGGGCGCGCTTCGCGGTCGTGGCGAGCCGCTTCAACCACTTCATCGTCGACCGCCTGGTCGAGGGCGCGCTCGACGCCATCGCGCGGCACGGCGGCGCGCTGGAGCGGACGTCGATCGTGCGCGTCCCGGGCGCGTGGGAGATGCCCACCATCGTTGGGAGGATCGCGCACAAGAAGAGCGTCGACGCGATCATCACGCTGGGCGCCGTGATCCGGGGCTCGACGCCTCATTTCGACTACGTGGCGGCCGAGGTCACGAAGGGGATCGCGACCGTGTCGCTCCAGACCGGGGTGCCGGTCACGTTCGGGGTGCTGACGACCGACTCGATCGAGCAGGCGGTCGAGCGGGCGGGCACGAAGCATGGCAATAAGGGGTGGGAGGCCGCCGTCAGCGCGATCGAGATGCTCGCGCTCGGTGCGTCGCTGGACGCTGCTGGCCTGTAGACGAAGGTTGTGAGAGATGGGTGCGCGCTCGACCGGCCGCGAAGCGGCCTTGCAGATGCTGTTCGCGGTGGAAGCTGGCGGGAACTCGGCGCCGCGCGTGGTCGCGACGTTCTGGCGCGAGACGCCGGGTGATCCGGAGGGGCGCGCCTACGCGGACGAGGTGGTGCTCGGCGTCGCGAAGGACCTCGCGGCCGTGGACGAGGCGATCCGCAAGGCGAGCACGAACTGGCGCCTCGAGCGGATGGCGCGCGTCGACCGGAACGTCCTCCGGCTCGGCGCGTGGGAGCTCATGAACCACCCGGAGGTGCCGCGCGCGGTCATCCTCGATGAGGCGGTGGAGCTCGCCAAGCGCTACGGCAGCGAGGAGAGCGGCGCCTTCGTGAACGGCGTGCTCGACCGGGTCGCCGAGAACCTCGGCCGCGTCGATCGGGATCGCTGAGCGCGCTGAGCGTCGGCGCGCGCAGCGCGCGCGCTCACCACTTCAGCCACGCGACCGTGACGCCGTCGCCGCCCTCGCTGGGGCCGCCCGGGCGGAGGCGCGCCACGTAGGGGCTCGCGCGTAGCGCCTCGCGGACGGCGTCGCGCAGTGCGCCCGTGCCGTGCCCGTGGACGAAGAACGTGACCCTGCGGCCCGCGCCGAGCGAGCGGTCGAGGAACTGCTCGGCCATCGCGACCGCCTCGTGTGCGCGCAGGCCGCGGAGATCGACGGTGTTGTCCGCCGTCTGGATCGGGACGTCCGGATCGGCCGCGGCGTCGAGGTCGACGCGGCGCTGCGGCGGCGCCGCGGCGGGCGGCGGCGCGCCGGTGCCGCGCAGCTCGGCGATCGAGGTCGTGAGCTTGAGCGCGCCGGCGGCGACCCGGAGCTGGCCGCCTGAGAGGACCTCGACCACCTCGGCCTCGGCCCGCAGGCGGGGCACGTAGACGCGGCTGCCGACGCGGATCGCGGCCGGATCGACGGCCGGGCGCGCCGGCGGCTCGTCCTTCGGGCGCAGCTCGAGCTCGCCGCCGATCGACGTCTTCTGCCCCACCGCGTCCATGACGCGCGCGGCCGCCCGCACGTCCTCCTCGCTGGGCTTGCCGCGCAGGCGCGACTGCGCCGCCTTGAGGTCCTCGCGCGCGCGCCGGAGGCTCGCGAGCAGCGCCTCGCCCTCGCGCGTGATCACGCCGCGCTCCTTCTCCCGGAGCCGCCCGATCTCACTGTCGAGCTCCCGCCGCTTCGCGCGGGCGGCGGCCGCTTCGCGCTCGGCGTCCTCGCGCGCGAGCTCGAGCGCGCGGCGCTCGGCGGAGAGCTTCTCGACCATCTGCTCGAAGGTGACCGCCTCCTTCGTGAGGAAGCGCTCGGCCCGCTCGAGCACGGCGCCGGGGATGCCGAACCGCCGCGCGACGGCGAGCGCGCTCGAGGCGCCGGGCACGCCGATCACGAGCCGGAAGGTCGGGGCCATGGTGGCGAGATCGAAGCCGACCGAGGCGTTCTCGAAGCGCGGGTCGCCGAGCGCGAGCGCCTTGAGGCCCTCGTAGTGCGTGGTGCAGACGACGGTGCCGCCGCGCGCGCAGAGCGAGTCGAGCACGGCCGCGGCGAGCGCCTCGCCCTCGCGCGGGTCGGTGCCGCCGGCGAGCTCGTCGAGCAGGACGAGGGCGCCGGGGCGCGTCTCGCCGAGGATCTGCCCCAGGTTCTGCACGTGGGCGCTGAAGGTCGACAGGTTCTTGTGGAGGTTCTGCTCGTCGCCGACGTCGGTCAGCACGACGTCGAAGAGCGCGACGCGCGAGCCCTCGCGCGCGGCGATCGGCAGGCCGGCGCGGACCATCAGCGCCGCGAGGCCGAGCGTCTTCAGGGCCACCGTCTTGCCGCCGGCGTTCGGGCCGGAGACGATCATCGCGCGGCCCGCGCTCATCGCGAGATCGCTCGGGACCACCTTCACGCCGTCGAGCGCGAGGAGCGGGTGGCGACCGCCGTTGAGGACGATCGAGGTCGGCCGCGGCGCGCCGTCCGAGGCGCCGCGATCGGCGAACGCGTCCTCGGGGACGTCCGGGAAGGTGAGGTCGAGGTCCCGCGCGAGGCGCGCTGCGGCGGCCCGCACGTCGGCGTGGGCCAGCGCGCGGGCGGCGGCCGCGACGCTCTCGATGTCCTCGGCGACGCGGGCGGTGAGCGCCGCGTAGATGGCCTGCTCCTCGCGCGCGACCTCAGCGTCGACCATCTTCATCCGGTTGCCCGTCTCGACGAGCACCCGGGGCTCGACGAACACGGTGGCGCCGCTCGCGCTGGTCGCGTGGACGATGCCGGGGAAGCGCTCGTGCGCGTCGGAGCGCACCGGGAGCACGTAGCGCCCGTCGCGCTCGGTCCAGTAGCGGTCCTGGAGGATGTCCTCGTGCTTCTGGATCAGGTCCTCGAGGCGGCGGACGAGCCGATCGCGCACGGCGCGCCGCTCGGCGCGGAGCGCCTCGAGGCGGGGCGAGGCGCGATCCGAGAGCGAGCCGTCCGGATCGAAGGCCGCCGCGAGCTCGCGCGCGACGGCGTCGAGCTCCGGGTTGGTGGCGCACGCGGCGAAGAGCGTGGGCGCGATCTGCCGCCGGCTCTGCAGGTACTGGCGCGAGGTGCGCGCGGCCTCGAGCAGGCCGAGCACGGCGCGGAGCTCCTCGTTCGCGAGCGAGGCGCCGATGCGCGCCCGGTCGAGCGCGTCCTCGAGCTCGGCGACGTCGCGCGACGGCAGCGGCTCCCCGGCCCGGGCGAGCTCGAACGCCTCGCGCACCTCCGCGAGCATGGTGAGCGCCTCGGCGCGCGTGGACGCGAACGGCAGGGCCCGGGCGAGCCGCTTGCCGGCGCGCGACGCGCAGCGCTCGGCGAGCGCCTCGAGGATGCGGTCCCACTCCAGATCGGCGCGGGTCTTGGTCGGACAGGGGTCTGCGAAGGGCCCTTGGGGGTTGTATTCCATCACGCTTCGGTCGGATCGCGGGCCACGCCGCCGGCCCCGCTCGGCATCGGGTTCTGCTCCTTCTCGAGGTAGCGGAAGATGGTGCGCGGGTCGACGCCGAGGTCGCGGGCGGTCTGCGTGCGGTTACCGTTGTTGCGCTCGAGCGCCTCGAGCACGTAACGCCGCTGGAACTCCTCCTTCGCCTTCTCGAGCGGCATGATGGCCGTCTCGGCGCCGGGGCCGAGGTCGAGGTCCTCCGCGGCGAGGAGCGCCTGATCGCAGAGGACCAGCGCCTTCTTGATGCGGTTCTCGAGCTGCCGGATGTTGCCCGGCCAGGAGTACTTCTTGATGGCGGCGAGCGCGGCCGGGCTGAAGCCGCGCACGGGGCTGCCGAGCTCATCCGCGTACTTCGAGAGCAGCACCTTGGCGATGATCAGCACGTCGTCGCCCCGGTCGCGGAGCGGCGGGAGCCACAGGTTCACGACGTTGAGGCGGTAGTAGAGGTCCTCCCGGAAATTGCCGGTGCGGATCTCCTCCTCGAGGTTCCGGTTCGTGGCCGCGACGATGCGGATGTCGACCTTCTCGGGCTTCGAGTCGCCGACGCGGAAGACGACGCGCTCCTGGAGGGCGCGGAGGAGCTTCACCTGCAGGTTCAGCGGGAGCTCGCCGATCTCGTCGAGGAACAGCGTGCCCTTGTCGGCGATCTGGAACTTGCCCGGGCGGCTCGCGATGGCGCCGGTGAAGGCGCCCTTCACGTGGCCGAAGAGCTCGCTCTCGATGAGGTTCTCGGGGATCGCGCCGCAGTTGATGGTGATGAACGGGCCGCCCTCGCGCTGGCTGCGCCGGTGCAGCTCCCGCGCGATGAGCTCCTTGCCGGTGCCCGTCTCGCCGGTGATGAGCACGCTGATGTCGGTCGCCGCGACCTTCTGGAGCTTGCGGAACACCTCGACCATCGACGGGCAGGCGCCGATGATCTCGCCGAATTTCTTGTCGTGCAGCTCGGCGACGAGCTTCGCCTTGTCGGCCCGGAGGGCGTTCAGGAGCATCGCGTTCTGGAGGATGAGCGAGGCCTGCGACGCGAAGATGCTGAGCAGATCGAGCTGGGCGCGGTCGAAGAGGTGCTTGATCTTGTCGTTGCCGACGTAGAGCGCGCCGATGATCTGGCCCTGCGACAGCAGCGGCGCGCACATCACGCTGGAGAGCTTCATCGCGATGACGCTGTCGCTCCGGCCGAACAGCGTGTCGGCGAGCGCGTCGGAGACGATGACGGGGCGGCCCGAGGCGATCACCTGCCGCACGATGCTGTCCGAGATGCCCCCGGCCGCGTCGGTGATCGCCTCCTTGCGGACGTTGCGCGACGCGCGCACCGCGAGCTTGCGGTCGCCGCCCGCCGTCGGCGCGGCCGGCGCGCCGCCGCGCACCGCCGTGTCGGCCGCCGCCTCCGCGCCCTCCAGGAGCAGCAGGAACCCCTTGTCGGCGTGGGTCAGCTCGATGACGTCGTCGAGCATCGCCTCGAGGAGCTCGTCGACGCTGCGCCGGTTGATGAGCTTCTCGCTGAAGGCGAACAGCTTGCGGACGCCGGCGAGCTCCGAGGAGACCTGCGGCGACGCGGGCCGCTCCGCCCCGTCGTCGCCCGCCGGCAGCCGCTCCTGGGCGGTCGGCGCCTCGGCGAACATCGAGAACCCGATCTCGACCGCGCCGAGCTGGAGCCGGTCGCCGTGCACCAGGCGGGCGCGCCGCTTCTTCTTGCCGTTGATCGCGATCTCGCCGTCGCGCTCGCACTCCTCGAGCACGAAATCGCGACCGTCGAACACGATCTGCGCGTGATGCTCCAGCACCCCGGCCCCCGTGACCGCGACGTCGTTTCCGAGCGCCTTGCCGATCGTCGTGACGGGCTTGTGGACGCTGTACAGGCGTGGCGCGCCCTCGGAGACAAAATACTTCAGGGTCGGCATCGAGAGGAGCATAGCAGGCGCGCCGCGGCCCCACGCAGCCGTGTTGCCCGGCGCGCCGCGGCTACCAGAGCTCTCCGAGGACGACCGCGCCCATGCCGCCGCGGTAGGGTACGAGGCTGCCGCCGAGCACGCGCGCGAACGCGGGGCGGCCGCGGTCTTCCTCGTCCGCGGCGAGCTCGCCGCTGCGGTCCGGTGAGCCGAGGAACAGGGCGCCCGCCACGAGGCCGAGGGTGCCCGCCGCGCCCTGGGCGATGAGGCCGCGGCGCGGGTCGTGATCGCTGCCGATGTACGCGAGGTAGATGGGCAACGACACGACCGTGCCGATGCCGAGGCCGCCCCACATCCACGCGAGCTGGTTCCACGAGGGCGTCCAGGCGATGGACAGGCCGACCGCGCCCGCGGTCGCGACGTTGAACCCGATCAGGCCGCCGAGCGAGATGGCGTCGTTCGACTCGCTCCAGCTTCCATTGCTGGCGGCGGCCCCGAACTCGCTGCCGATGAGCGAGCCCCACACCGCGGCCGAGGCGAGGAGCATGTTGGTCTGCGGCTTCGGCCGGAGCAGGTAGTAAAACCCCCAGCCCGCCGCGCCGCCGACGGTGGAGCCGATCACCTCGGCGGTCGCGAGCCCGAGGAAGCCCCACTCCTTGCCCTCCCGCGCGGAGACGTACTGGTAAGAGGCGATGCCGAGCCCCTCGCCCGCGCCGATCACCATGCCCGTGGCGATCGCGGAGGGCATGCCGCGCGGCATCGGCGGCGAGTCGAGGAAATAGACGCCCACGGGCGCCGCGACGCCGAGGAGCGCCGGCGCGATGAACTGCACGCCGGGGTCGTCGATGCCGACGAGCGCGTCGAACCAGATGCCGGTCCCGACGCCGTAGGCCACGGACGTGGCGTAGAGGTAGCCGACCTCGAGCGGCGTCGACTTCGGCTCGGTCTTCCTCGGCGGGTACGCGTAGCCGCCGTACGGCGCGGGGGGCTGGCCGTACGCGCCGCCGTACTGGCCCCCGTACGAGCCGCCATAGGGCGGCGCGCCGTACTGGGCCGAGGCTGTCCAGCCGACGCTCGACACGAGGAACGCGGAGAGGAGACTCACGAGAGGTCGTGTGTTCATCGCGCCGCCACTTTACACGCTCGCGAAAGTCGCGGCGCGCGCGCCGCGCGAGAAAGCGCCTTCCCGCGAGCGGGCTCCGCGCCTCACTCTTTCGTCAGGGCGCGGGTCATCAGGTCGACCACGGCCTGCTGCGGCGGCTTTCCCTCGTAGAGCATCCGGTACACCTCGACCGCGATCGGCGCGCTCACGCCCAGCTTGTTCGCGAGCTCGTACGCGCTCTTCGCCGTCTTCACCCCCTCGGCGACGTGGCCGAGGCCCGCGAGGATCTCGTCGAGCTTCCGTCCCCTGCCCATCTCGATCCCGACGGTGCGGTTGCGCGACAGCTCGCCCGTGCACGTGAGCACGAGGTCGCCCATGCCGGAGAGCCCCGCCAGCGTGAGCAGGTTCGCGCCCTTGGCCGCCGCCATGCGGGCCATCTCCGCGAGGCCCCGCGTGATGAGCCCGGCGCGCGCGTTGTGGCCAAGGCCGAGGCCGTCGCAGATGCCGGCCGCGATGGCGACGACGTTCTTGAGGGCGCCGCCCACCTCCACGCCCACGACGTCGTCGGACGAGTAGACCCGGAAGCGATCGGTCGCGAGCATCCGCTGCACCGCGTGCGTCTCCCGCTCGCTCCTGCCCGCCACCACGACCGTGGTCGGCTGGCCGGCCGCGACCTCCCGCGCGAAGCTCGGGCCCGACAGGTACGTGAGCCGCGGCTCGGCGTCGCGCCCGAGCTCGTCGACGAGCACCTCGCTCATCAGCATCAGCGAGTCGTTCTCGATCCCCTTCGTCGCGCTGCAGACGAGCGCGCCGCGCGGGATGTGGGGGCCGGCCTCGCGGACCACCTCGCGCAGCGCGTGCGACGGCACGACCACGAGCGCGAGCTCCGCGCCGCGGAGCGCGTCCTCGAGATCGCTCGTCGCGCGCAGGCTCGCGGGCAGCTCGACGCCCGGCAGGTACCGGTGGTTCTGCCGCTCGGCGCCGATCCGGTCCGCGAGCTCCCCCTGGTGCGCCCACAGCGCGGTGGGGTTTCCCTTGTCCGCCAGCAGCTTCGCCAGCGCCGTGCCCCACGCGCCGGCCCCGATCACCGCGACGTTCGCCATGGCGGCGACCCTACCACCACCGGCGCGCCGGACCGAAAGCGACGTGCCCCGCGCGGCGCGACGCGGCGCGCCGCTCGATCCGCCGGTGTTTCGATTATGCTGCGCCCATGCTCTTCCGCACCGTCGCGCTGCGCGCGCTCGGCCTCGCGCTCGGCCTCTCCCTGCTCGGGACGGTGTGCGGCGCGTGCGGCCAGGGCGCGCTCGGCGTCATGCCGGGCGTCGTCAACGATCCGGGCAACCTGTCCCTCCGCAGGGCCATCCTGTCCTTCGCGACGAGCCAGCTCTGCAGCGAGATGCGGAAGCGGAGCGTGCCGCTGCGCCTCCGCGACGACGACCCGGTGACGGGTCGGTTCTACCCGGGCTCGTGCGTCGCCCAGGAGCTCGCGAACGGGAACCTCTTCCTCCAGTTCGGAGGGAGCGGCGTCATCTGGACGAACCTGACGAAGCGCATGAGCTTCGACGCGAGCGCCGCGGTCGAGTACGAGCACGACTTCCTGATGGATGGAGACACGATGTACGTGTACTTCCGTCAGCGCTCGACCACGGCCGCGAGCTTCACGACCAGGCTCATCGAGCAGCCCGCCGCGATCTCGCTCGGCGGGGTGTCGCTCGCGCAGGGCAGCGCGTACGCGAACGCGCTCGGCGCGCAGCTCGTGAAGACCGAGCTCGCCCGCGGCTTCACGGTGATCCGCGACGACGACGGCGCGGCGCAGTTCGGGCTCGGCATCGTCGAGAAGGGCCAGCGGCCCCGCGCCCCGTACCAGCGCCGCGACAACGGCAAGCTGCTCCTGGCGAACGAGCGGACCGAGGTGCACCAGGACCAGCGCGACTACATCGGCCCGCTGGAGATCACGGGCAGCGGCGAGGCGATGACGCTCACGATCGCCGTCGATGGAGCGCCGGGCGTGGACGTGATCCTCGTGCCGCGAGGCAGCGGGGAGCAGTGGCTCCAGGCGTACCTGACGCAGCCCGCGCCGGCGCCGCTCGTGGCGGCGCCGCTCCTGGACGAGCCGGTGTACTCGGGCGCCCCGTGGCGGCGGACGGTGCCGCTGCCCGAGGGGCAGTACTACCTGGTCATCGACAACACGAGCGCCGCTGGGCGGACGCAGCCGACGACATACGCCCGCGACGACCGGGCAGCCCTCGTGAGCTACGCGGTCGAGATCGGGGACGCGCCGTGACGACGCCGCGCGGACGGCGCGGACAATGTAGATGCCGGCGACGGACGGCGAATCGGCCCCCGCGCCTGCGCACTTGCCGCGGCGGGGGTCGACGTATACATAAGCTCTCTCTTGCCGCCGCGCCCCGATGATCAACCCCAGAGCGTACCGTCGGTCGCGGCCAATCGGCCCTCGAGCTCGGAGTTCAGATCCTCGATGAGGGGGAGCGCGAACCCGGAGCCCCGCGTCAGCGCGGCCAAGCCGGCCGGCGGCGCGGACCCGCGCTCGGCCGGCAGCGCTCCTCCGCCGGGAGGCAGGGACGGTCGGCTGCTGCGCTTCCTGTTCCACCTCGTGTGGATCTGCCTCGTGCCGTTCGCGCTCGCGGTCCTGAACGTCTGGCTGCTCACGCCGGCGTCCCCGGGCGACAGCACCCAGCCGCTCCGCGTCTTCGTCGGCGAGCAGCAGATCCCGGCGGGCATCGTGCTCTTCACGATCTTCGCGATGATCCTCTGGCGGTTCCGCCACGATCTGCCGTTCGCGTCGGCGATCGGCGTCGGCGGCCGCCGGGACATCCCGCCGAAGGCGCGCGCCCGCTTCGAGGACGCCGCCGCGCTCCTCGAGGAGGCCCACCGGATCCTGCGCGGCCGCAAGCGCGAGGTCGAGCGCGAGCTGACGAGCGGCGAGCGCGAGCAGGTGACGCAGGCGATCGCGGCGCTCGAGCGCGCGATGAGCGCGGAGACGTTCGACGCCGACGAGTTCGACGCCGCCCACAGCCGCGCCGATCGCGTGGTCGGCGAGCACCTCGGCCGCTGGCGCAAGGGCGAGATGCGCGAGTACGCGGAGTCGATCGGCATCGCCGTCGCGGTGGCGCTCATCCTGCGCGCCTTCGTCGTCGAGGCGTTCAAGATCCCGAGCGGCTCGATGATCCCGACCCTCATGGTCGGCGACCACATCTTCGTCAGCAAGTTCACCTACGGCCCGCTCATCCCGTGGACCGACCAGCGCCTCTTCTCCCGCCTGCCGCCGGCGCGCGGCGACGTGATGGTGTTCAAGTTCCCCGAGAACAAGGAGCAGGACTTCATCAAGCGGGTGATCGCCGTCCCGGGCGACACGCTGGAGGTGATCAACGGCAGGCCGATCCTCAACGGCTGGCTCGTCCCCCACTGTCACGTCGGCCCGTACCGCTACGAGGGGCGCCAGGCGGAGCTGTTCCTCGAGTACCTCGGGGACAGGTCGTACTTCACGCTCTACGACGCGAACCCCGACAAGACGATGTGCGTCGACAGCGAGGACTGCACGCCGGGCCTGAGCTGTCGCGGCGGCGTGTGCGGCGTGCCTCGCGGCCCCTTCAAGGTGGCCAACGACGAGGTGTGGGTGATGGGCGACAACCGCGACAACAGCCACGACTCGCGCGAGTGGCGCGGCAAGCTCGGCGCCGGCGTGCCCTTCGAGAACATCAAGGGGCGCGCGATGTTCGTGTGGATGAGCCTCGGGCCGGGCGGCGGCTTCGCGCACGATCGGCTCTTCGTGAACGTGATGGGCCGCCCGAAGCTCCCCGGTGCCCACGAGGCGGCCCTGCAGGAAGGCCTCGACAAGTGCCTGCGCGAGCGGCCGCCCGTCTCCGAGACGACCCCGCCGCCGGCGCCCGCGCGCGCGTCGTCGAAGCGCTGACCGGCGGGCCCCGCGCTGACCGGCGCGCCATGAGCTGACCGGCGCGCCATGAGCTGATCAGCTCGCCATGCGCGGACCGGCTGCGCTGCAGCCTGTGTTGGCCAGCACGCACGCGGGGTGCGCTCCCCGTGGTGCTCGTGTACGGTGCCCTCGCCTCGCGGTCGACGTAGCGAGTCCCCCGGCCCGAGGCGACGGAGGAGACGATGGCACGTACGGTCGAGATGTGGAGCCTGGTGCTCGCGGGCAGCTTGCTCGCCGGAGCGGGGTGCAGCAGGGAGGAAGCCTCGACGACGAACGCAGCGGCTTCGGCTTCGGCCTCGGCGCCCCCGCCGGTGGAGCCGGCCACGCAGGATCTCGCGGGGTACGTGGCCACGTACCCGACCATGGAGCCCCAGCCGGGGCGCCGCCGCCTGCTGCAGCAGTTCGCCGTCTACCAGGCGGCGGACGCAAAATCGAAGGAGCTCGCGCGGCTCGACAACGGCGCGATCGTCGACCTCAAGGCGAGCTACCAGGACTGGATGCTCGTCGCCTTCCAGAGCGGAGGCCAGCCCACGCTGGGGTGGATCGAGCTCAAGACCAACGACAGCCGCGCGACGCTCGCGACCGACGCCGAGGCGCGTCAGGCGACCCCTGCACCCAAGGCCGGCGACGCGGGCGCCCCGGCCGCGACCGGCGCTGACGCGGGAACGACCGGCACGGGCGCAGGCGCCGACGCCGGGACGACCGGCACGGGCGCGGGCGCTGACGCGGGGACGACCGGCACGGGCGCAGGCGCCGATGCCGGGACGACCGGCACGGGCGCAGGCGCCGACGCGGGCGCGGCGGACGGCGGCACGGGGCGGCGCAAGATCGAGCTGAAGAAGCTGCTGGAGAAGAAGTGAGCAGCGAGAGCGCAATTTTCTGATGGGCGCTCGCCCGTTCACGCGCCACGCTACACGCGCCTGAGGCGCCCGTGCGGCAGCTCGGTGCGCCTCGAACCCCGAACAGGAGCCAGGTGCATGAGCGACGCGATGTGGGCGCTGACGTACAACCGCGAGAAGCAACCGTGGGAGTCCACCGTCGGGCTGTCCAAGGATGAGGTCGAGCGCCCGGCCATCGACGAGGCCAAGGACTACCACGACCGCGCGAGCGTCCTCATCAAGCCGATCATGACGGGGTTCTGCGGCTCCGATCGCGGCATCTGGTTCCGCAGCGCGTTCAAGGACATGATCTTCAAGTCGCTCGATCGCGACCGGAAGGTGACGCGCACGATCGGCCACGAGCTGCTCGGCCGCGTCGTCGACCTCGGGACCGACGCGCGCCGGACCTTCGGGCTGGAGATCGGCGACATCGTCTCGACCGAGAGCCACATCGCCTGCGGCGCCTGCTACCAGTGCCGCATCGGCGACACCCACGTGTGCGCCGACGACAAGATCATCGGGATCAGCGAGGACGGCTGCTTCGCCGAGCTCGTGAAGCTGCCCGCGAAGAACCTGTGGCGCACCGACATCGCCCGGATCCGGCCCGAGGTCGCCGCGGTGCAGGAGCCGTTCGGCAACGCCGTGCACGCGTGCACCAAGGTGAACCTCCGCGGCAAGCGCGTGGCCATCTTCGGCTGCGGCACCATCGGCCTGTTCGCGGTCGCGATCGCGCGCGCGATGGGGGCCATCTACATCATCGGCGTCGAGCCGGCGGAACGGAATGCCGAGATGGCCCGCCGCCTGGGCGCCGACGTCGTCCTGCGCCCGCACCAGACGAGCCCCGAGCGTCCCCACGCGAGCGATCCCGAGCTGACGGAGCGCGTGCGGAAGCTGACCGACGGCGTCGGCGTCGACGTGGTGCTCGAGATGAGCGGCGTGAACAGCAGCGTCAACAACGCGATCCACGCGGCGCGGCGCGGGGGCGACGTCATCCTCTTCGGCCTGAAGAGCGGCGACGCGGTGATCGAGAACTTCGATCGCCTCATCGTGGACGGCATCAGCCTGCACAGCGTGATCGGCCGCCGCATCTTCGAGACGTGGCACATCACGCGCCACCTGCTCGAGTCGCGCGACCCGAACATCCACGACCTCATCTGGGAGGTCATCCTGAACCGGGGCCAGGGGACGGTGTTCGACTTCGAGGACTACGATCCGGCGACCTTCCAGGAGGCGATCTCGAGCCACCCGAAGGTGATCATCCGGTACTGATCCGATCAGCCGACGACGCCGAGCTGCCGGCCGACCTTGCGGAAGGCGTCGATCGCCTGATCGACGTGCGCGGGCTCGTGCGCGGCGGAGAGCTGGACCCGGATGCGGGCCTCGCCCTTCGGCACGACGGGGTACGAGAAGCCGATGACGTAGATGCCCTCGGCGAGCAGCGCCTTCGCCATCTCGCCCGCGAGCCGCGCCTCGCCCAGCATGATGGGCACGATCGGGTGGACGCCCGGCTTGATGGTGAACCCGGCCTGCGTCATCCCCTGCCGGAACCGGCGCGCGTTCTCCATCACCCGCTCGCGCAGCGAGGGCTCCGCGTCGATGAGGTCGAACACGGCGATCGAGGCGCCGGCGATCGCGGGGGCGAGGGTGTTGGAGAACAGGTACGGCCTCGATCGCTGCCGGAGCAGGTCGACGATCTCCTGCCGGCCGGTCGTGAAGCCGCCGCTCGCCCCGCCGAGGGCCTTGCCGAGGGTGGAGGTGATCACGTCGACGCGGTGCATGACCCCGCAGAGCTCCGCGGTCCCGCGCCCCGTCGGGCCGATGAACCCGGTCGCGTGCGAGTCGTCGACCATCACCATCGCGCGGTACTTGTCGGCGAGATCGCAGATGGTGTCGAGCTTCGCCAGGTATCCATCCATCGAGAACACGCCGTCGGTGGCGATGAGCCGGAGCCGCTTGCCGGACGTCTTGCGGAGGATGTCCTCGAGCGCGGCCATGTCCCCGTTCGGGTAACGGTGCCGCTCGGCCTTGCACAGGCGGATGCCGTCGATGATCGAGGCGTGGTTGAGCGCGTCCGAGATGACGGCGTCCTCCTCGCCGAGGAGCGTCTCGAACAGACCGCCGTTCGCGTCGAAGCAGGACGAGTAGAGGATCGCGTCCTCGGTACCGAAGAAGCGGGCGATCCTGGACTCCAGCCGCCGGTGTAGGTCCTGCGTGCCGCAGATGAACCGGACGCTCGAGAGGCCGAAGCCGTGCGAGTCGATCGCCTCCTTCGCGGCGGCGATGACGGCCAGGTTGGACGAGAGGCCGAGGTAGTTGTTCGCGCAGAAGTTGAGGACCTCGGCGCCGCCCTCGGTGCGGATCGCGGGCCCCTGCGGCGTCGCGAGGATCCGCTCTTCCTTGTAGAGACCCGCCGCGCGGATGTCCTCCAGCGCCCGTGCGTACAGTGACCGAGCGACATCGAACATGGATGTCTTTATAAAACGGGGCTGTCGGCGGGTCGACGGGGGAAGGTCTTCCGGCCCTGCCGTGCGGCGCTGCTCCAGGGCCCGAGCGCCGGCGGGCTCCGCCGGACACGGGAGGCAGGATGCGCGCGGCTTTCTTCGCGCGAGGCGCGGCCGCGACCTACTCGATCCGGGAGGGCCATGGCACAACGGGTCGCGTCCGGCGCAGCGCGCGCGCTCGGCTCATCCGGCGCGGCCAGCGAGCGAGCCGCGCGGGCCGCGCGAGCGCCGCCGGGGAGGAGCAGGCATGACGGAAGCCAGGGGCGACTTCCGGCGAAGCGCCGGTGTGCTGTGCGCTGTCGCGTCGCTCGCGGCCGCCGCGGGCAACCCGGGTTGCAGCCGCGCGAAGGAAGCGCCTGGACAGACCGTGACCGCGACCTCCGCCAGCGGTACGGGCGGCGCCACCGCGGCGGGCGGGACGACGGGCGGCGGGGGCGGCGCGGGGGGCGACGCTTCCTATGCGATCACGCCCCTCGCCCCGGCGATCGCGCTCGACGCGACGCCGGACGCGGGCGCGGCGTACGTGTACTTCACCGGCGTCGACGCGGGCGGCAGGGCCGGCGTCTTCCGGGTCAGCGCGCGCGGCGGCGCGAGCGCGGCCGAGATCGCGGGCGGCCCGCCGCTGGTCGCGCCGCTCGGGATCGCGGCGAGCGCGGACGGCGGCCGCGTCTTCGTGGCCGATCCGGGCGCGGGCAGCTCGGCGCTCGACGACGCCGGCGCCCTCTTCGCGATCGACCTGCCCGGCGGCGCCGTCGCGCCGGTCCGCGGCGGCGAAGGGCTCCACGCGCGGGGCCTCGAGGTGGTCCGCGACGCGGACGGCGAGGAGCGGCTCGTGTTCTCCGGGCGCGATCGCGAGGACGGCCAGCCCGGCGTGTTCGCCCTGCCGTCGCGCGGCGGCGAGGCCTCCGCGATCGCAAAGGGGAGCCCGCTCGTCGATCCGAGCGGCGTCGCGGTCGCCGGCGGGGGCGACGTCTTCGTGTGCGACACCCTCGCGAGCCCCGACGGCGCGGCGACCATCTTCAGGATCGAGGACGGCTTCGTGAGCCCGTTCGCGACCGGGCTCCGCGCCGGCTATCCGTGCGGCCTTTCGCTCACGCGCGACGACGCGACGCTGCTCGTGCTCACGCGCGACCCGACCCGGGGCGCGGCGGAGGTCGTGCGGATCGAGGTGGCGACCGGGGCGCGCTCGACGGTGGCGACCGGCGCGGCGCGCCACGGCGAGCCCGGCGGGCTGCACCGGGCGAAGGCGGCCGACGTCTTCGCGTTCGTCGATGCGTTCGTCGATGACGGAGCCCAGGAGCAGGGCTCGGTGTTCCTGCTCAGCCAGTGAGCCGCAGAGGAGCGATGGGAGGACCCGCACGCATGATCCACCGACCGTCGCGCGCCGCCGCCGCCTTCGCGGCGTGCGTCGCGCTCAGCGCATCCGGCCTCGCTGCTGCGTCGAGCCACCGCGAGGCGCCGGCCATCGCGAGAGACCCGGCCGCCGACAACACCGACCTGTACGCGTGGGTGCAAGGCGGGAGCCTCGTCATCCTCGCGAGCTACATCCCGCTCGAGGAGCCCGCCGGCGGGCCGAACTTCCACGGCTTCTCGGACGACGTGCTCTACGAGGTGCACATCGCGCGCGGGCCGTCCAGCCTCGAGGACGCGCTGACGTACCAGTTCCGGTTCTCGACGACGCCGTACCGGGCGGCGGATCCGGCGGGGCTCACGCCGGCGCCGAGCGGCGGCAACGAGTTCTTCTCGCAGCTCGCGGGCGCGGAGCAGACGTACACGATCACGAAGGTCGAGGGCGGCGCGTCGACCGTCATCCTGACCGACGCGCCGGTCGCGCCGCCGAACATCGGGAGGAGGACGAACCAGCTCGCGTACCAGATCTCCGGCGGCGGCTACCCGGCCTTCGCGACGTCCTCCAAGTTCCTCAAGCAGATGGCCGGCGGCGAGGGGCGCGCCTGGGCCGGGCCGCGCGACGACGGCTTCTATGCGGACCTCGGCCACGGGTTCGATCTCGCGGGGCTGTGCCCGCTCCTCTCCGCGCCCAACCCGTCGTGCGTCGCGCGCGACAACCTCGCCGGCTACAACGTCCACACGCTCGCGCTCGAGATCCCGCTCGCCGTGGTCAACGGCGGGTCGGAGCCGACGCCGGGGCCGAGCGACCAGCAGACGCTCGGCATCTGGGCCTCGGCGAGCCGCCGCAAGGTGCGGATCCTGCGCGCGAACGGCAAGGAGGACGGCCTCGGTCCCTGGGTCCAGGTGTCGCGGGTCGGCCTGCCGCTCATCAACACCTGGATCATCGGCCTGCAGGACAAGGACAAGTACAACCGCGCGCACCCGCGCGACGATCTCGCCAACTTCGGGGCCTACTTCCTGAACCCGATCCTGGTGCGCGACGCCGAGTTCGCGGGCCTCTACCGGGCCGGCCAGCCGCTCGCCGCCTTCGATCCGGAGGCGCTGAAGCAGAGCCGGACCGACCTCATCGACACGTTCAACCTGAAGCCATCGAGCCTCGGGGGGCACAACCTCGAGACCGTGGGCGACGTGCTCCGGATCGATCTGGGCATGCCGTCGGGCTTTCCGAACGGACGCGCGCTCGTCGCCGGCGCGGATCACGAGCAGACCGACGTCACGGATGCCCTGCTGACGCTGATCCTGACCGGCGCGGCCGGCGCGACGGCGGGCGACGGAGTCGCCGCGAACGACGCGCGGTTCCTCCCGGCCTTTCCCTACCTGGCGACGGCCTGGGAGGGCGCGACGCAGGGCCATTTCAAGCCCTGAGGCGCTGGATGGGCGCGGCGCGGCGGGGGCGCGGCGCGCCCTCCGCCGGTCACGGCGCCGCGCACCGCTTCCCGCACACGCCGGGCGCGCCGCCGGCGGCCACCGCGCGCCCGTCAGGACGAACGCACGCTGCGCGGCACTCGCCGTCGCGCGCGCAGGCCTCGCCCTCGGCCTTCGGGGCCGCGCAGCGCCCGTCCACGCAGCGCGCGCCGGGCGCGCAGAGCCCGCCGAGGCAGGCGGCGCCGGCCGGAGGGAGCGGCGCATCGCTGCAGCGCCCGTCGACGCAGCGGCGGTCCCGCCCGCAGGCGGCGTGGGCCTCGCAGCGACCGCCGAGCGGGACGTCATCTGCGCACGCGCGCCCGGCGCAGTGGCCGCGGCACTCGGGGTGCGCGTCGGCGTGGCGCGTCTGGCGGGTGACCGCGGCCAGCGCGTCGACGGAGTGGCCGCAGGGGCCCGCGGCGCGCGGCGCGCGGCAGATGCCCGCGTCGGTGGGGCCGGCGCCGTCGCAGCGCAGCCCGTCCACGCACTCGAGCGACGACCGGCACCGCGCCCCCTCGCCGAGCGCGCCCCGCACGATCCCCTCGCACGCGGGCGGGACCGGGGCGGCGAGCGGAGCGACCCAGTCGCACCCCTCGAGCGATCGCTCCATGGCCTCGACGCAGCGGCCGACGTCGTCGGGCGCGAGCGTCACCGCCTTCGCGCGCGCCGCGGCGCTCAGCGCGCGCGCGCACTCCGCCGCGGCGTGGAAGCCCGCGCGGCCGCCGCAGCACGCCGCCTTACGCCGCGCGGGCAGCGCGTGCAGCGCGTCGCACAGCCGCGCCGCGAGCGGCTCCGGGGCGCCGTCGGCCTTCGGGTAGACGGGGGCGATCGCGTCGCCGGCCCGGCCGTCGCCGGCAGATGCCGGGGAGGATGCCACGGTGGCGCCGGCGTCCGCCGCGGTCGCGCCGGCATCCTCGCCGGACGCCGCGGCCGCGCCGGCGTCCGACGAGCTTCGCTCCGCGCGCGCGCACGCGGCGACGAGCTGCAGCACCAGCGCCGCGGCGCAGAGCCGCCGCAGGCGGTCGCCATCCGTCGAGACAGGCAATGCGATCCCCTCCGCGCTGCGCGCTGCTGTTCTTCGAGCGATGCGCTGGTGCGGCGAGCTTGCCGGCGCAGACCGACGCGGCAAGCTCTTTCGCGCTCGGATCGCGCACGCGACGCCTCGGCGAGGAGCGCGGCGCGCCCCGGGCGGAGATCCAGCGCGCCACGAGGTCATCGCTCCGATGCTGCGACGAACGGGTTGTCTCTTCGCCTGCGCTGCCCTGAGCGGAAGCCCCGGCTGCACGGAGCGCTCGCGCGCCGAGACCGACCCGGCCGCGCCCGCGCCGACCGCGCGCGCCACCGCCGCGCCGTCGCCGAACGCGCCGTCGCCGACCGCGCGCGCCACCGCCGCGCCGTGGCCGTCGAGCCTCGACGCCGCGCGCCGGCTCGCGCTCGCGGCCCCGGCGGGCGCAGGCGCCGTGGACCGCGAGATCGCGGCGCTGTCGCGGCGGATCGAGGAGGCGCCCGGGGGCGCCGACCTGTGGAGCGCGCTGGGCTACGCGTGGATCAGAAAGGCGCGCGCCTCGGGCGACCCGTCGCTCCACGGCCGCGCGGGCGCGTGCGCGGACATCGCGCTCGCGCTGGCGGAGGGCGATCGCGCGTCGCTCAACCTGCGCGGCCTCGTGCTGCTCCACGATCGCAGGTTCGCCGAGGCGCGCGACCTCGCCGCGCAGCTCCTCGCGCGGGACGAGGCCGACCCGCTCGCGCTCGGGACCCTCAGCGACGCCGCGCTGGAGCTCGGCCTCTTCCGGGCCGCGGCCGCGGCCGCGCAGCGGATGGTCGATCTGCGGCCCGGCCTCCCGTCCTACGCGCGGGCCGCGCACCTGCGCTGGCTCCAGGGCGACGCGGCGACCGCGCAGCGGTTCGTCGGCCTCGCGATCGGCGCGGGCGACCCGCGCGAGCCCGAGGCGCTCGCGTGGACGCTGACGCAGGCGGCCACGATGCGCTGGCACGAGGGCAACCACGAGGCCGCGGACCGGGGCTTCGAGCGGGCGCTCGCCGCGGTGGGCGAGTATCCGCCTGCGCTCGCCGGCAGGGCGCGCGTCGCGCTGGCCCGCGGCGCGTGGGGGCGCGCGATCGAGCTCCTCGAGCGGGCCCACCGGCAGAGCCCGGAGCCGACGACCGCGTGGCTGCTCGGCGACGCCAGGAAGGCCGCAGGCGATCACGCCGGCGCGGCGCAGGCGTACGCCGGCGTGGTCGACGCGGGGCGCCGGTCGGACCGCGGAACGCTCGCGCTGTTCTACGCGACCAAGGGCCTGGAGCGCGAGGAAGCGCTGCGGCTGGCCGCCGAGGAGCGCGCGCTGCGCGCCGACATCTACACCGAGGACGCGCACGCCTGGGCCCTGTACCGCGCCGGCAAGCTGAAGGACGCGCGCGCCGCGAGCGACAGGGCGCTGGCGCTCGGCACCCGCGATGCGCGCCTGCTCTACCACGCAGGGGCCATCCGCATCGCCCTCGGGGACCTGAAGGAAGGTGAGCGGCTCGTGCGGGCCGCGCTGGAGCTGAACCCCAGGTTCGACATGACAGGAGCCGCCGAGGCCGAGCAGCTCCTGACGCGGCGCAAGCGCCCTCTCGGCTCGGCTCGCTGACCAGCGTCCCAGCGTCGCGGGGAGCGGCTCGCGATACAGCTCATTGCTGAGCTCGCGAGTCGGCTCGATGCAGGCTAGGTGTCGTATTTCACCGTCGATGGGACCACCAGAGGTGGAGGAACGATCGCCGGCTGCGAGGGCGCGGGAGGGGGCTCGTCGGCGAGGTCCGCGCCCGGCTGGCTCCTGGGCGCCTGGAGCTCCCGGAGGCGGGCGGGAGCGGGCTCGACCGCTGTGGGGGCCTCTTCCAGGGCCTCTGCTGTCGCGACGGGGGGGACGCTCACCGCGGGCGGGGGTGGGACGAACATCCGTGGTACGCGGATGGAGCGGGCGATCGAGGCGACCTCCGGGAAGCTCGTGGCCATCCGCTCGACAAACGCTGCACGGGCCGCATCATCCGGGGCGGTCGCCGAGGCCTTCGCGACGCGCAGCGCCGACCAGAGCTCGTAGTACCAGGCGGAGAGGGAGGCATGCGCTTCCAGCAGGTCACGAATGGTATCCTCGGAAACGATGATGTTCTTGCCCATGGGCGAGAGGATACATGACCGAGCGGCGCCTCCCACCTGGTTCGAACGGCCCAACACCCGAGGATCTGACGCCCGGACGCGCCTCCACGAGCGCGGCGCCGGGCGCTCGCCAGAGCGCGGAGCCGCCGGACGGCGTCGCCACGCCGCTCCGGATCATCACCTATAACGTCCGCTACTTCGGGCACGGCACGCGGGGCATCGCGTCGACCAGCGCCGCGATCACGCGGATCGCGACGACGCTGGCGCGGCTGTCGCCGCTGCCCGATCTCGTGTGCCTCCAGGAGGTGGAGACGCAGTCGCTGCGCTCCTCGACGATGAACCGGCGGTGGCACCCCGAGGAGACGCAGCTCGATCGCCTGATGACCGAGCTGCACGCGGCCCTGGCGCAGCGAGAGCGGCGCGAGCGCTACGTCGCCTACTACTTCCCCGCGCACACGTACCGGCTCACCTCGCGGACGAACATCTACACGACCGGGCTCGCGGTGATCGCGCGCGACACGTTCCGCATCGGGCACCACAACGCGGAGCGCCCGCAGGACATCACCCACCGGCGGAGGGTCAAGAGCCTGAAGCAGACGCGCATCTGCGCGCACGTGTCGTTCGAGCACGAGAGCGGGCAGAGCTTCGATGTGTTCAACACGCACCTCAGCCTGCCGAGCGTGTTCTCGCGCGAGTTCTGGACCGGCGAGGCGCGGATGGGGTTCGGGCCGAACCAGCTCGAGGAGGCCAGGGTGCTCGCCGACTTCGTGCGCCGCGAGCGGCGGAGCGACAACTTCGTCGTGGTCGGCGATTTCAACTCGCTGCCGGGCTCGCCGGTCGACCGCTTCCTGCGCGAGGAGATCGGCTTCGTGGACGCGTTCGCCAAGGTGCGCTGCCTCTCCGAGAGCGAGGCGCGCTCCTTCCCGACGGCCGGCTTCATGAACCTCCGCATGCACCTCGACCACGTGTACTCGTCCGAGCGGCTCCAGTGGCTCGACTTCACGGGCACGCACCCGTTCGGGCACAAGGGCGATTTCGCCGGGCTGTCGGATCACGTCCCCTTGATCGCGCGCTGCCGCCTGCCGGGCAGCTCGGGCTGACGCCGCGTTCGAGTCGCCCGCCGCGCTCGGCTGGGCGCCGCGTCCGGGTCTATCGCCGCGCGGGGCGGGGCGGGCCGCTCACCCCGGCAGCCAGAGGAGGTCGTCCATGATGGGCTCGAGGCACGCGGAGATCTGAGGCCCGAGGTCGCCGCCGCACTCGAGCTTGCCGAAGCAGGCGCGCACCTCTTGCCGGCCGCGGCTGTTCATCGCGCCGATCGCCCGCTCGAGCTGCGGGCCGAGCCCGTCCTCGAGGCTCTGCCGGCACGTGGCGTAGTCGAGGTCTCCGCAGCCGGCGAGGCGGCCGCAGAGGACGGCCATGTACGGCGCGAGATCGGAGCGGGGGAGCGTGGTGGCCGTCATCGCCTCGGCGCCGCAGCGGCTCACCTCCTCCGCGTAGGCCGGGGTGAAGGGATCGCCCTCGAACCGCCGCAGCGCTGCCAGCGAGCACTCCGAGGTGGCGCGGAGCATCCTCGGCGAGGCCATCGTCGTCCGCTGGGTGCATTCCTCGAACTTCGGCCAGCCGTTCGCCTGCTCGGAGGCCCGCTCGTAGAGCTCCTCGAGGTACACGCACCAGGCGCGCTGCGCCTCGCGTTGCTCGCGCTGCTCGACGGCCACCGTCCGCGCCCCCTGCCCGTCGCGCGCCGCCGGGGCGGGCCGCGCGGGCGCCTTCGCGGAGGCCGCAGGCGGCGGCGAGCCGCCGCATCCGGAGGCGAGGGCGGCGGCGATCAGCGAGGCCACGCCGAGCCTGGAGGCGGCGGCGCGGAAGCTGGGACCACGGATCGTGCGTTTCACGAGAGCCTCCCTTCGTCGAACAGGCTGCGGAGCAGGTTTTCCGGGCCCATCGACGCCATGCGCGTGCAGAGCCGGCCCAGCGACGGTGCACGTGCACAGCCCAGGCCACGCGCGCGTCGGGCGGGGCAGCCGCGAGCGAGCGGCGCCGCTCGGCGAGCGCGGCGCCAGGCGCTGCGCGGGCGCTGCTCGGTCAGCGGGCGGCCCGTGAGCCGGGCCGCTGGCCGATGAGCAGCTTCAGCTTGAAGAGCGCGCCGATCTGCCCGCGGTCCATCGCGACGCGCGGGAAATTCAGGGGGTCGAAGGACGAGAGCATGCAAAGGCCGGAGTTGTTGGTGAAGCCGAGCTCGAAGCCCGCCTCCCTCACGGCGCGATGGAACGCGCCGCACAGGCTGTATCCGACGGGGTACGCAACCGCGTGTACGGCCTCGTTCAGGGCTTCGGAGAGCACGCGGCGGGAGCGCGCGAGATCGCGCGTGGCCTCCTCGGGCGACAGCGTCTGAAGGACACGGTGCCTGTGCGAGTGCGACTGCACGTCCATGCCGGCCCGCCGCAGCGCGGCGATCTGCTTCCAGTCCATGATCGTCCTGGCCGCGAGCGCGCGCTCCTCGCAGAGGTCGATCGACACCCCGGTGGCGCGCTCGAGCTCATCCCACAGGCGCTCGAGGTCGAGGCCGGAGGTGCGCTTGATGGCCTGGCAGACCCGCGTCGCCGCGCCGATGGGGTCGCGCACGGGCTCGAGCAGGAGCGTCGCGGGGTAGGCGATGTCGACGCGCGGGCGCCGGCACCGGTGCATGAGGAGGGCGACGCGATCCCACCAGTAGAGGCGGCCGTTGTCGGGGTAGTCGGTGGCGATGAAGAAGGTGGCCGTGACGCCTGCGCGCTTCAGCAGGGGCAGCGCGACGTCGTGGTTGTCCCGGTAACCGTCGTCGAACGCGACCATGACGGGGTTCGGCGGGGGCTTGCGGCCCTTGGCGAGGAGGCGCACGTCCCGGAGCGAAACCACGGTGCAGTGCGTCTTGATGACCGCGAGTTGCTCCTCGAACTCGCGGGCGCTCACCTCGGCGACGCCGGGATCGAGCTCGGCGACATCCGAGGGCTCCGCGATGCGGTGGTAGGTGAACACCGAGAGCACGGGCAGCCGGAGCTTCGCGCGCAGCCACAGGAACCGGTCCAGGAGCCCGAGGGTGTCGAGCACGGCGGCGGCCAACGCACGACGACCGAGCGGCGATCTGCGGCGAATCCACGTCAGTGGATGTGCGACGACGTACACGAATGTATTCCAGCACACAGATGTCGTTTGCGCTTGCTTCGAGCGCGGATCCGGCAGGAACGCTCTGGTGGGCTGCCGAGCGGGAGAGCCCGCTTCAGTAGGGTGACGATGCCGCTAGACTGACGGCCGATGTTCTCGACGGACGCGGACGCGCCTCAACCTGGGTTGGCGCCGCCCCAACCTGGGTCGGCGGCGGCGCCCCAACCCGGGTCGGCGGCCGCGCCTCAACCTGGGTCGGTGCCGCCCGAGCCCCAACCTGGGTCGGTGCCGCCCGAGTCTCAACCCGGGTCGGTGCCGCCCGAGCCCCAACCCGGGTCGGTGCCGCCCGAGCCTCAACCCGGGTCGGTGCCGTCCGAGCCTCAACCCGGGTCGGTGCCGCCCGAGCCTCAACCCGGGTCGGTGCCGCCCGAGCCTCAACTCGGGTCGGCGGCCGCGCCTCAACCTGGGTCGGCGCAGGGCCCTCCTTCGAAGCCGCTCTCGCCGCTGAGCACCATCGGGATTGCGCTCACGACGGCCATCGTCGTGTTTTCACTGGGGATCCGCACAGTCGAGACAGCCCTGCCCGGACTGGCGGCATCCGGCCGACTGGCTCTGCCAGCGACTTCGGCGACCAGTGGACCTACGAGCACCGCCGCGGCGATGTCGAGGCAAAGGGCCGTTTCTGTGCAGACAGCAACCCCGCCCCCGGCGAGTGCGGCCCCGGACGGAACGCAACCGACGCAAGGCGCCCCCCCGCTGTCAGGCCCCGAGGCTGCTCCCCCTCCAGCTCAGCCGCCCGCCGAGGCTGCTCCCCCTCCCGCGCAGCCGCCCGCCGAGGCTGCTCCCCCTCCCGCGCAGCCACCCGCCGAGGCTCCGCCGCCCCCGCAACCGCAGCCCGTCGCCCAAGCTGCGGCCCCCGCTCCCCCGTCCCCGCGGAGCGGACGCGGCCTTCTCAAGCTCAACTTCACTCGAAATGCGACCGTCTATGTCATGGGCGTTGCGGTAGGCCCCACCAACCAGCCCATCGAGGTGCGCTGCGGACGTTTTTTCGTACGCGTCGGCGAGCCGACGCCCAACGGCACGCGGTGGCTCGTCGAGGGCAGGAGCGTGCGCGTCAAGTGCGGCGCGCTGACGGAGGAAAGCTTCTGAGTTCGTCCGCACCGCTCTCGGCCGCAGCCAAGACGAGGTAGGTCACCGAAGCAGCTCCCGCGCCGAGAAGCGCGTCACGGCACGCCGCGAGCGTGGCGCCCGTCGTGGCCACGTCGTCGATGAGCGCGACGCTCCGCCGGCGGACGCGCTCCGGCGCGCGAGCGCGGAACGCCCCCGCCACGTTCTCCAGGCGACGGTCGCGCGGGAGCTGCGCCTGCTGCGCCGTGGATCGGATACGACAGAGAGCCCGCGGAGCAAACGAAGCCGTGAGTCCGTCAGCCACATGCGCGGCCAGCAATGCAGCCTGATTGTAGCCGCGCTCGGCCTGACGGCGCGGATGAAGCGGGACCGGGACCACGAGATCCGCGCGCAGCCCTGCATCGCGCGCCGCGCAGAGCAACAGCCGACCGAACGGACGCGCGAGATCCGGGCGATCACCGTACTTGAAACGCCGGATTCCGTCCGCCAGCGCCCCGCGGAACGGGGCGAACGCGATGAGAGGGCCGTCGGCGGCGCCAGAGCCCACCGCCCGCTGTGGCGGGCGCTCCGCGTAAGGCACGGCGGTACGCGCGCAGTCAGAGCAAAACACCGCGGCATCCGCGACAGGGGCGTCACAACCAGCGCAGGACGACGGGCTGAGCGCGCGCGCAGCGACGGCGGCCAAGGCGCGGGCTGCGGCGACGACGACGCGGGCGGGGCTCATGGGCTACAAGCGCGATCTTCGTCGGACGCGGGGGCACAGTTGCGTGAGCGGACGAAAGAAGATCTCTTTGCAAACGACGCGCGGTACGATCGTCGCGTCGTGGATCACGTCTTGGAATTCCGGCGCTCCCGCCGTTGGAGGAGGGGCCCCCGTTGAGCGCGTGGAGGTGGACGGACGAGCGCGGCGTCCAGCGGCTCGTGAGCACCGCTGAGCTGCGCAGCGCGCTGGCTGCCGGGGTCATCCCGGGCTCCACGCTGGTGTGGCGCCAGGGCATGGAAGCGTGGGCGCCTGCGTCCAGGCAGCCGGAGCTCGCCGACGCCGCGCAGCTCCGGCGCAGACCCGAGGCGGCCGCCGCTGCCCCTGAGAAGCCGGCCGCCCTGAGAGAGGCCGCTCGCGAGAGCGGCGTGGAGCTGGATCTCGATCTCGTCGAGGACCTGGGTCCGGCGCCGGCCCGCGGTGCTCCGAGCGTCGGCCCAGCCCCCGCGGACAGGCCCGCGAACGAGCGGAAGCCGCCGACGCGGCCGGGCCGGGCAACGTCGCGACCTCACCCGCCGCCCCCACCGCCGCGCAAGCGCGAGTCCATGAGGACGCTCACGGGTGTCGATGCGCCGGCCGACGCGCCGGCCAGCGGACCGAGCGCGCCGATCGTCGTGCCGTCGGCCGGCGGGACGTTCGACGCGGGGGTCGCCCGCGCGATCACGCAGCTCCCCCGCTACGACAGCACCTCGGCGGGCGACCAGGGGGCCCCCGTGATCCCCCGCGCGCCGAGGCTCCCCTCGGAGTCAGAAGAACGCGAGGAGACCTCGGCCGGTGATCGTCCAGCCGCGGACACCGGCATCGCCGCGGGCGGCGCCCGCGCGACGGCAGACGACGGACCTGCGCCGGCGCGGGCTCCAGGCGCAGCCGCGCCCAGCAGGCCGGGCGCGCCGCCGAGGGCCGCCGGCAGCCTGGCGTCGCGCGCCGCGGCGAGACCACCGAAGCCCCCGCCCCTCCCCCCCGGTCGCGATGCGGCGCCCGCCGGCGCGGCGCCGAGCAACCTCGGGCGCGACAGCGCGGCGGGCGGCGCGGAGCAGGGCGCCGGCAAGCCCCTCCCGACGCCGCCGTCCAGCTCCAGCGGGGCCACGAGACGACCCGCGCCCGCGGCGGGGCGCTCGGTACCGCCGCCTCCTGTTCCGGTCCGGTTCCCCGCGGTGGCGGCGAAGAAGCCGGCGGTCGCGCGCGCGCCCGAAGCCCCGGCACAGACGGCGGCCGGCGCAAAGGCCCTCGTCCGCCTCGGGGCTCTGCCGGCGCCGCCGCCGCGCCCCCCTGCAGAGGCTCCCCGCACGACGCCGCAGCCCGCCCCGGCGCCTCCCCTGGCCGCCCCAGCGCCCCCCTCCGATTCAGCACACACCTCGAGCGCCGCTGCCACAGCGGTCGCGTCCCCTGGACCTCGACCCGCGAGCCCCGCGCCGCCCGCCGACGGTCCCCTGCCCCGCAGCGCGGAGGACACGACGGCGAACGACGGCCGGGATCCGTCGGCGAGCCGTGCGCTCGGCGCGGGCCCGGCGTCGACCACGGTGCAGCACGGCGAGACCAGGGAGCGCCCCGCGGCGCCCGCGCCCGACGAGACGAAGCGCTCCCCGCTGCCCGGCGCCCCCGTGACCGCGGAGAGCGCCGAGGGGCGCCGCGAGTACGCGACCATCCCGTCGGCCGGCATCGGCGCAGGCGCACCGCAGCCGCGCCCGGCGGCGCGATCGTGGCCGGGCACGCTGCCCGGGCTCCAGGGCCCGCAGCGCAGCGCGGCAGGCGCCGATGCCCCCCCGACGCCGGGCCAGCGAGACGATCGCAGCTCCGGCACGGGATCGAGCAACGGCCCGCGAGCGCTCGACCCCCGCGCGCTCGCGGCGCGGCGCGCTCAGCCCGCGCGCACTGGCGGTCCGGGCTCGCTCGCGCAGGGCAACGGCAAGCCGTTCTCCGCGGCGGTACCCGTGCCGGTCTCCTCGCTTGTCGGCCTCGGCGGGGTCGCGTTGCTCATGAGCATCGTCGCCTTCTTCGCGGGCCGCCACTCCGTCGCCTCCACCCGGAGCGCGCCGGTCGGCACCGCGCGCGCCGCGCTCGGGGCCGCGCAGGACGTCGCGCGCGCCGCGATCCCCGCCCCGCCGAAGCCCTGCTGGGTGGCGCGCCAGCCGCAGCAATGGGCGCCGCTCGTGGCGAAGAGCATCCCGTTCGAGGTCACGGCGACGAAGGGCGGCAAGCTCGTGGTGGGCTACGCCAAGAGCTCCCTGGAGGCCGTCGGCCTCGAGATCGATCCCACGACCGGAGAGCGGAACGAGCGCTTCTCGAACCGAGAGGCCGCCGACATCGTGAGCATCTCGCCCGTCGAGGACAGCTTCACCGTGCTCACGGCAGCGCAGCAGGCCATCCGCTCTCCGGTCAACGTCCCGGGGCCAAGTCCGTTCGTCGTCGGCCTGGCGGATGGCGCCGTCGTGGCCGCCGACAACCCCGCCGCCGCGCCCCTCACGCTGTGGCCGGTGCAGGGCGACGAGCCGCTCGAGGCGCCGCGCGCGATCGCGGCCGGATCGCGCGGTCACGCGGTCGCGTTCCGCCGCGAGAAGGCCGTGTGGGCAGGCTGGCTCGACGCCGAGCGCAAGCCCGTCGGTGAGCTCAGCCGGGTGGCGGGCTCCGGAGGGTCGGTCGGCAAGCCGTCGCTCGGCTGGAACGAGCGCGATCTCGCCGTCGTGTTCGCGGACCGACCGGCCGACGGGCGATGGGAGATCCGCGCCGGTCAGGCCCCCGCGGGCACCATCCCCACGTCGACCCAGGTGATCCCGCTGCCCTCCGGGGGCCCCGGGGGCGACGCGTTCGCGCCGGACATCGCGGGGCTCAGCGACGGGCGCTGGCTCCTCGTGTGGACCGAAGGCCCACCGGGGAGCCGCGCCATGCGCGCGCAGACGCTCTCCTCCAGCCTCGCCCCGATCGGGGATCCGATCGCGCTCTCTCCCCCGGCCGGGAACTTCGGGCAGGGCGTGCTCGGCGTCGCGCCGCGATCGGGCTACGTGGGCGTGGTGTTCCTCTCGAAGCCCGCCGCGAGCTACGAGCTCTGGGGGGTCATCCTCCAATGTGGATGACGAGGACCCCGGATCGCGCGGGCCGGCTCCGCGCGGCCGCGCTCGCGCTGCTGCTCGTCGCGGCGCACGCGCCCCTGCTCGCCGCGTGCGCCGCGCAGCCGTCGCAGATCGAGCAAGGGCGCGCCCTCCGCACGGGCAAGCAGCCCTATGACGAGCTCTTCGAGGCCACGCGCGAGGTCCGCGAGGAGTCGCTGAAGGCCGAGGAGCTCGCGCGCGCGGCGCGCGCCGACCTCGCGCGCGCGGTGGGGCTCGATCCGAGGTCGACGGACGACGCGGTGCTCGAAGCGGCGCGCGCGCGCGCCGCCGAGCTCCGCGCGTCGGGCGTACTGTTCCGGGTCGAGCTCGCGCCAGAGGCGCGGCTCGTGAGCGCCCGCGGCGGACGCTCGCTCGACGCGGACGACAGGAAGCTCATCGAGGCCGTCGAGGCCTCCTTGAAGAGCTCCGTCGCGACGTCGAAGCAGCTCGGCGAGCTGTCGAGGCGCGCCGCGGAGCTCGAGAAGAAGCGGGCGTCGCTCGCGGCCGGGTCGGCCGAGGCGCTCGCGGGCGACCCGCGGCGCCGCGAGGTGAAGCGCGAGCTCGAGGCGGCCGAGCGCGTGCTCGCCGAGGCGAGCGCCGTCGCAGAGCGGCACGCCGGCAGGGCGTCGAAGCTCGCGCTCGACCTGGTGCTCGCGATCGACGCGGGCGCCGCGCCCGCGCGGCGCGGCTCGACCAGCCGACCACCGCCGAGGCAGCCCGCCGGCAGCGCGAAGGCGCCGCCGCTGCGCGGGAGCGGCGGCAGGGATGCGCCCAGGCCACCGAGTCCGCCGCCCCCACCCTCGCACGGCGGGGACGATTTCGATCCCTGACGCCGGCGCGGCGCAAGGGTCGCCCCGTCAGGATCAGGCGCCGTCGGACAGGACCAGCGCCGCTTCCCCACTTGTCCGACGAGCGCCCGGACGCCTATCCTCCGCGAGCGCACCCAGGAGCGCGACGCGCCTGAACACCGCGCGCCAGACCGCACACCTGCCGTTCGACGACCCCGCGCTCCGGCCCTCCCTGCTGATGATCCGATCCCTGCCGTTCGCCTCCATCGCTCTGGGATCGGCGCTCCTCGCGCCCCGGACCGCGGCGGCCCAGGCGTCGCCGCAGTCGGAGGGCATGCCCCTCGGCGCGTTCACGCTCCGTCCGTCGGTGGAGCTCCGGCTGCGCAGCGAGTTCCGCCGGTACCCGGTGGACACGGGCGGCGACATCTACAGCTCGAACGCGG
The DNA here is from genome assembly GCF_051474675.1 of Sorangium sp. So ce406. NCBI lineage: Bacteria > Pseudomonadati > Myxococcota > Polyangiales > Polyangiaceae > Sorangium > Sorangium sp. So ce406. The sequence continues at coordinate 10,074,797 of NZ_CP150340.1, forward strand.
TGCTCGCCGAGGGCTTCGGGGGCGCGATGCCGCCGCTCCTCGACACCGGCAACGTCGTCAAAACCCAGTGGTTCGTCGCCCAGCGCGCGCGCCTCGGGCTGGCCGTCGATCACGGGCCCGTCACGGGCGTCCTCACGCTGCAGGACGCGCGGCTCTGGGGGAGCGACGACGCGATCTTCGTCGGGGCGGGCGAGCCGGCGCTCCCGGAGACGGCGCCCTACGAGGCCTACATCGATCTGCACACGCGCTCCGGACGCCGCGCCTTCGTGCGGCTGGGCCGGCAGCGAATCGAGTGGGGCGATGGTCGGCTGATCGGGGCGAACGACGAGACCCTCGCCGCGCGCTCGCTCGACGGGGTGCGCGCGGGGGTGCAGCTCGGCAACGTCGACCTCGAGGCGATCGCCGTGCTCCTGGCCGCGCCGGGCGGCGCCCCGCCCGAGGTGGGCGGGACGCGCAAGCCCATCTCCGCCGGGACGGGGACCCAGCTCTACGGCCTGAACGCGATCTGGCACGTCGCTCCCCTGCTCCACCTCGAGGCCACGGCGCTCGCGCGCATCGCGCGGGAGCCGCGCCCGAGCTGGCTCACGCCCGGAGATACCGTCGTCCTCGACGCGCGCGTCTCCGGCGACCGCCGGGGTTTTCGCTACGCGGTCGAAGGGGCCTACGAGCTCGGCCGCGTCTCCACGTTCTCGGCCGACCGCCCGCTCGGCGGGTTCGCGGCCGCTGCGCGCGCCGAGCTCGAGACGGCCCTCCCCGCCCACCTCACCTTCAACGCTCGCGGCGCCTACGCCACGGGCGACGATGGCGCGCTCGAGGTGGGCGAGACGCAGCGCCGCTTCGATCCGATCCTGCCCGACGCGCAGGACAACCACGGCCCGATGGGGCTCTACGCATGGTCGAACGTGATCGAGGCGGGCGGCGGCGTCCGCGCCGCCCCGTTCGACACGATGACCGTCGCCGCCGGATATGCGTTCGTCGGCCTCGCCTCGCCGGGGGGCAGGTGGGTGACCTCGCGCCTCCTCCCCGTCGGCGCCGCCGAGGACAACGAGAGCCAGACGCTGGGCCACGAGATCGACGTCTCGCTCTCGCTCCAGCCGTGGGAGCCGGCGCGCTTCACGCTCGGCTACGGCCTGTTCCTCTTCGGCGACGGCGCCCAGGCGATCTTCAGGAGCGCGAACCGCGCCCACGAGGACGGCCGCCCAGCCGACCTGCAGCACTGGGCGTTCCTGCAGGCGACCCTGCGCGCCCCCTGAGACGAACCGGGGGCGCGCCGGCCGCGCGCGTCGCTGCTCTGATGGGATGGGGGTTCGAGGCGTCTCGTGCGCCGCGCTGTGCGCGCGGCGCTGGCGGCGCGGGGGCTTTGCCCGAGGCCGGGCGCTGCCCCCGCGCTTCCCGGGCTCAGGTGCTCGGGGCGGGCTTCGGGGTGCCGAAGATGCTCGCCGCGCGGCGCTTCTCCTTGGCGGCCCGATCGCGATCGCTGTAGCTCGGGATCACGACGCGCTGGCGCTGCGGCAGCTCGCGGCCGGAGACGATGGCGTCGACCTCCTCGGCGTCCAGCGTCTCGCGCTCCAGGAGCGCCGTGGCGAGCCGCTCGAGGATCTCGCGGTTGTCCGTGAGGAGCCGCCGCGCCTCGGCGTGGGCGTCGAGGATGAACCGCCGCACCTCGTCGTCGATCTGGTTGGCGATCGTCTCCGAATAGTCGCGGCGCCGGCTCGTGAAGTCGCGCCCGAGGAAGACGCTCTCCTCGTCCGCGCCGTACGAGATCGGCCCGATGACGTCGCTCATGCCGAACTCGGTCACCATGCGCCGCGCCAGGTTCGACGCCTGCTTGATGTCGTTGCCCGCGCCCGTCGTGAACTGGCCGAACACGATCTCCTCCGCCACGCGGCCGCCCATCAGGACCGACAGCCGCGCCTTGGCGAAGTCGCGCGACATGCTGAGCCGGTCCTCCTTCGGGAGCTGCTGCGTGAGGCCCAGCGCCGGCCCGCGCGGGATGATCGTCACCTTGTGGACCGGATCCGAGAACTTCTCGAGCAGCTTCGCAACCAGCGCGTGCCCGGCCTCGTGGTAGGCCGTGGTCCGCTTCTCCTCGTCGCTGATGACCATGCTGCGGCGCTCGGCGCCCATCAGCACCTTGTCCTTGGCCATCTCGAAGTCGACCATCGTGACGACGTCCTTGTCCTGACGCGCCGCGAGCAGGGCCGCCTCGTTGACGAGGTTCTCGATGTCGGCGCCCACGAAGCCAGGCGTGCCGCGCGCCAGGATCTCCATGTCAACGTCGGGGCCGAGCGGGACCTTCTTCGTATGCACCCGGAGGATGCCCTCGCGGCCGCGCACGTCGGGGCGGTTCACGACGATGCGGCGGTCGAAGCGGCCAGGCCGCAGGATCGCGGGGTCGAGGACGTCGGGGCGGTTCGTCGCGGCGACGATGATCACGCCCTCGTTCGACTCGAAGCCGTCCATCTCGACGAGGAGCTGGTTCAGCGTCTGCTCGCGCTCGTCGTGACCACCGCCGAGGCCCGCGCCGCGGTGGCGGCCGACCGCATCGATCTCATCGATGAAGATGATGCACGGCGCGTGCTTCTTGCCCTGCTCGAACAGGTCGCGCACCCGGCTCGCGCCGACGCCGACGAACATCTCGACGAAATCCGAGCCGGAGATCGAGAAGAACGGCACGCCCGCCTCGCCGGCGATCGCGCGCGCGAGGAGCGTCTTGCCCGTCCCGGGGGGGCCCATCATGAGCACGCCCTTCGGGATCCGGCCGCCGAGCTTCTGGAACTTCTTCGGGTCCTTGAGGAACGCGATGATCTCCTCGAGCTCGTCCTTCGCCTCGTCGATGCCCGCGACGTCGGCGAACGTCACCTTGTTCTGCGCCTCGCTGAGCAGCCGGGCGCGCGACTTGCCGAAGCTCATCGCCTTGCCGCCGCCGGCCTGGAGCTGGCGCATGAACAGATAGAACATCACGAGCAGGAAGATCGTCGGCAGGAGGTACATGATCGCCCCCGGCCAGAAGGGCGACGCCTCCTCCTTCTCGAAGTACACGGCGACCTTGTTGTCGACGATCGTCTTCGTGATCTCGTCGGCGTTGTCAGGCCCGATCGTGACCTTCTTGGTCTTGGCTCCGCTCTTCGGGTCCTTGACCCAGAAGGTGTACTCGCGGTCCTTGATCGTGACCGACTCGACGTGCGGATCCTTGTCCTTGGCCTCGACCTGGACCTGGGCCATGAACTCGCTGAACGCGACAGGCGTGGCGGGCGGGCGATCCGGGCTCAAGAACTGCCAGATCGCCAAGAACATCATGATCAGCAGAACCCAGAGCAGCAGCGTCTTGTGCGATTGCTTCACGAGGACCCTCTAGGCTCGCGCGGCGAGCCGGCGTGTACCGAAATTGTACGCGTGTTCCGGTCAGCATGCCACCCGTCAGCTCGGTCGTCGACCGCGGGTACTCCCCGCGGTGACACAGCGAAAAAAGGGGATCTCGACAGGGGCCGCGGGTGGGGGTGCATGCGGTCAGGCCCCGCGACGCGTGGACCTGTCCTCGATAAGCACGCTGGACTCCTCTGGAAAGCCCAGGGCGATCTCCCCGCCGCCGCGAACGCGGACGCGCAGCGGACGCCCGAGCTTGCGAGCCCGCTCGATCGCGAAGCGCTGCGCCCGACCGAGCGGAATCGACAGCGCATCGTCGCCGTCGAGGACGGCCGGATCGTCGTCCGAGGGGCGCTCTCGGCCGGCGACGAGCATGTCCGAGAGCGCGCAGAGGTGCTCGACGATCGCCGGTGACAGGTCCTCGAGCAGCGGGAGCAGCTCGCGGCGGACGCGGACGCGGGTGAAGCGTGGGTCGGTGTTGCTGGGGTCTTCCGCGAACGCCAGCCGGTGTCGGTCGAGGTGGGCCAGGACGTCGACGCGGCGGGCCAGGAGCAGCGGGCGGAGGAGCTCGATCTGCGCTGCCGGGCCCGGCGCGTCTCCGCCGCGCGTGGCGGCGGCGGCCGCGCGCGGGAGCGGCGCGCGCGGCGGCAGGACGGCCAGGCCCCGCGGCCCGGCGCCCCGCAGCAAGCGCAGGAGCAGCGTCTCGGCCCGGTCGTCCGCAGTGTGGCCGGTCGCGATCGCGCGGGCGCCGTGCGCCGCCGAGGCCGCCGCCAGCGCGGCGAACCGGGCGGCGCGCGCCCTCGCCTGGAGGTTCGCGCCGGGCGCGACGTCCACTCGGGTCGTCGAGAACGGGACGCCGAGCCGCTCGGCCAGATCGCGCGCCAGCGAGAGCTCGGCCGCTGCTGCGGCGCGGAGGCCGTGATCGACGCCGTGCGCGACGACCTCGTGGCCGATGCGGCGCCGGAGCAGCGCGAGGACGTGCAGCAGCGCGGTCGAGTCGGGGCCGCCAGAGCAGGCGCACAGGACCACGTCGCCGCGAGAGAGCAGCCGCTCGTCCCGGATCAGCCGCTCGGCCAGGCGGATCAGCGACGGGGGGTGCGACCGGCCCCGCCGGGGCGGCGGGAGGGGCCCGGGGGGAGGGCTCATCGGAGCTCGAACGCCTTGCAGAAGGTGACCTCGTCGCGATCGTCGAGGGACCGGCTCACGTGCGGCGCGACCGGGTAGCCGAGCGAGCAGCGCGGCGCGCGGCCGGGGGGCGCGGCGCCGCGAGCGTCGCGCTCGTCGCGTTCACAGCCCTCGTCCGCGTCCGCCGGATCGAACGAGGCACAGTCGGGGCAGGCGAACATGAGACGATAACGCCGCGCCTCGTCGCGGAGACGATCGTCGAGGGGGTGAATCATCCGCGGCAGCGTAGCGCAAGCCGCCGGGCGGAGATCCCGCACGGCGCGCGCGGTCCTCCGGCCGCGCCCGGGGCCGCTCAGCGCGAAGGCCGCCGGGCGCGCGAGAGGCGGACGACCGACTCGATATGGCTCGTCTGAGGGAAGAGCTCGACCGCCTCGATGTCCGTGATCTCGAAGCCGCCACGGAGGATGACGCCGAGGTCGCGCGCCAGCGTGGCCGGGTCGCACGAGACGTAGACGACCACGCGCGCGCCCGAGGCCGCGATCGCGCGCGCCGCGCCGGGCGCCCCGCCGCGCGGAGGGTCCAGCACCACGACGTCGGCGCGCGCCGGGAGCGGGTGCTGATCGGCGTCCGCCTCGATGACCTTGCCGGCGAGGCCGCGCGCGGCGAGGTTCTGGCGCAGGCAGGCGACCGCCTCGGGCGAGAGCTCGACGGCCGTGAACGACGCGAGCCCCGAGGCGGCGGCCTCGACGGGGCTGGCCCCCGCGGCAGAGCGCGGCGCGCCGCGCGCGAGGAGCACCGAGAGCGTCCCGCTCCCGGCAAACAGCTCGACGAGGTGCGGCGGCCGGGTGGAGTCGAGGTGCGCGAGCTCGGCAGCGCGGCGGGCGAGGACGGCGGCGCCCTCCTCGGACGGCTGCCCGAAGCCGCCCGGCGGCAGGAGCAGGGGCACGCCGTCCGCGCCCAGGATCGTCGTCCGCGGATCCCCGAACGAGGCGGCCTCGCGGGCGCCGTCGAGCGTGACCCGGGCGCCGGCCCACGCGCCGCGCGCCGTGCGCTCGTCGAGCAGCTTCCATGCGGCCGGCGGGAGCTGGCCGCGCCACTGGATCTCGACGACCGGGCGGCCCGAGGCGCCGTGCGAGATCAGGACATCGCCCTCCCCCACGGCCCCGCGGAGCACGCCGGGCAGCTCGCCGGAGAGCGGCGCGATCGCGTCGCCCAGCACGAGGCAGCGATCGACCGCCACGACGGCGTGCGTCCTCGGCGCGCGGTAGCCCACGCGCACCTCGCCGCGCTCGGCGCGCGCGAACAGCCGCGCCCGAGATCGGTAGCCGAGCGACAGGGGCGCCGGATGGACGCGGATCGGCGGCAGATCGGCCTCGGCGAGCGAGGTCGCCCGCGCGATCGCTTGCCGGAGGATCTGCTCGTGCGCGGCCTGCTGGGCCTCGAGGCGGACGTGCATCCAGTCGCAGCCGCCGCAGGTGTCCGCGAAGCGGCAGGGCGGAGCGACGCGGTCGGCGCTCGGCTCGACGACCCGGAGGAGCCTGCCCCTCGCCGGGCGCGCGCTCCGGTCGAGCTCGACCTCGACGAGGTCTCCCGGCGCCGTCGCGGGCACGAAGACGACCTCGCCCGCGATCCTGCCGACCCCCGCGCCGCCTGCGGCCAGCGCGTCGATACGTAGCTGAGCTCGCTCGCCGGCCCGGGGCCGCGCCCTGGGGCCGCTCGAGCGGCGGTGAACAGCCTTCATCCCCACATCGTAACGCGCGCAGGCTCGTCTGGCCGGGGCGGTCCCGCGGTCCACGTGCGCACGCCGGAATGCAGCTCGCCCGTGGTCGCCGCGCCGGTCGCCGGGGCCGGCGCGGGGAGCACGTCGCCCCCGTGGGCCGGGAAGGGCAGCACGGTCCTCGTCTTCATGTAGATCAGCGCGCCGATGCCGATGACGCACAGCGCGGTGAGGGCGATGACGGCAACCAGGACGAGCGTGTTCCTGCCGTTGCCCTTGGACGCCGCGTCCTGCGTGGCGGCCCAGATCGCCGCTGGGTCGGGGCGCGGCAGCGAGAGCGCTGTCTCGATCTGCGACTGGGGTGGCTGCGCCGACGCGGCGGGCGCGAACGGCTGAGCCTGCGCCAGGGTCGTCGAGGGCGGCGGCGGGAACGCCGGCGCCGGCGGGGGGCCTGGCAGCGGAGGCGCCGGCGCATAACCCTGGCCGTTCCGCGGGAGCGCGTACGACGGCGCGGCGCCGTGCCCGTGCGGCGATGCGCCGTAGGCGAGCGCCCTGTTCGCGTGCGCGTGACGCGAAGCCTCGCTCACCGCCTTGGAGACCGGAGCGGCCGGGGGCGAGGCCTGCGGCGGCAGCGCGAGCGTGGACGCGAGCGGGCTGTCCATCCCCCTGTCGAGGAGCCCCCGCGGGGGGAGCGGCGCGCGCTCGCCCGCGTCGAGATCGAGCGGAGGCGGGAACGGGGTCGACGGCTGCGGCAGCGAGGGCGGGCTGTGACCGCCCTGCGCGCGAGGGCTGTGACCGCCCTGCGCGCGCGCCGGGACCTGCTGGTAAGGCGGCGGAGCATCGGGCCGCGCCACCGGGGCGGGCTGGACGGCGAGAGGAGGGGGCGTCACGGCCGCCGGCGCGGGCGTCATGCCGGCCGCCGGACGCACCGTCGGGCGTTCGTGCAAAGGAGGCCGCACCGGCTCGGCGTGCTCGCGCGTCGCGACCGTCGTCGGGACGTCCTCGTCGTCGTCCATCAGCGACGTGGCCACCATCTGCTTGTCGGCGGCGTCCCTCGGCACGGCGCGCCCGACCGGCGCGATCCCGCTCGCCGGCGCGGCGTGGTGCCGCAGGAGCTGCGGCGGCGTGAGCCGCTGCGGCTCGGGGTCCCGGCCGCGGCTGCGGAGCCCGACGCTGTCCGTGGCCGTCGTCGACATGCGCCCGCGCACCTGCTCGACGTTGATGGTGGACGTCACCTCCGCCGCCCACGCGAGGTGGGCCTCGCGCTTCTGGATGCGGTCGGCAAACACCTGCTGAACGAACTGAGCGACCTCCTCGGAGCCGACGAACACGCCGCTCCTCATCAGGAAGCTCTGCAGCGCCCGGGAGAACTCGCGCGCTGTCTGGAAGCGATCGTGCCTGTGCTTGGCGAGCGCCTTCATGACGACGCTCTCCAGCTCGATCGGATAGTCGGGCACGATCGTGGACGGCGGCGGGACGACGCAGGCCTGCACCTTCTCGAGGGTGTCGAGATCCGTATCCATCCGGAAGAGACGCTGGTTCGTCGTGAGCTCCCAGAGGACGACCCCGAGCGCGAACACGTCGGTCGTGCGATCGACATCGTTGCCGCGGACCTGCTCGGGAGACATGTAGGCCAACTTGCCTTTCAGCGTTCCCGCCCGGGTCGACGACAGCCGATCGGCCACCTTGGCGATGCCGAAATCGACGACCTTCGTGTATCCGTCGTAGGTCAGGAACAGGTTGTGCGGGGTCACGTCGCGGTGCACCAGACCCAGCAGCTGGCCGTTCTTCCCACGCAGCTCGTGGGCAGCGTGGAGGCCCTCTGCGGCATCGGAGCAGATGCGCGCAGCGAGCTCGGGCGAGATGCGCAGCCGGCGCTCCTCTGCGCGGCGCATCACCTCCCGGAGCGGCTCGCCGTGGAGGTACTCCATGGCGATCCAGTAAGTGTTGTCGTCCTTCCCGAGATCGAACACCTGCGCGACGTTGGCGTGGTTGATGCCAGCCGCGATACGCGCCTCGTCGAGGAACATGTCGACGAACTGATCGTCCTCGACCAGATGAGGGTGGATCCGCTTGATCGCGACCCACTTTTGAAAGCCGCCCGGGCCATCCATGCGAGCGAGGTGGACGCTCGCCATTCCGCCCACCCCGATCTCGTCGACCACGCGGTAACGGCCCAGGAAGTAGGTCCCCTGCTGCTTCTCGGGCTCCTTCGCGCGTGCGTCAGGCGATGAATTGGTCGACCCGGGGCTTGGAGGTCCGCCCATTCGTGATGCGGGTCGAGGCGGCGGTTGGGGCATGAGCGGTCACTACTTTACCGCGAGTTCGCGGCGCTTTGCCATGTCGTCTCGGTCGAGAGACCGGGCAGATGGTCAGCTTCAATCCACAGGGGCGCTGAAGGTTGTTGTCCTGACAGGTGGGACACCACCAGAGACCCAGGACGGAGTCGCGGCGAGCTCAAGGGAACGGTTGACCGGGTTGACCCCGCTCGAAGTAGAAGCGGAAAGCCCCGGTGACTCGCGAGAGGAGCTCCTGTGGGATGGCGTCCGCTGGATTGCCGAGCCCGGCGTCGCGCGGATCGCCGACCCAGACGTCGAACGTCGCGTCCGTGTACTTGTCGGCCGCGTCCGTCTCGTTCGGATCGCCGCTGAACAGAGCCTGGAACTTGATGGTCCCGTCCACGGCGTAGAGCACGACATTCTGGTTGTGGCAGGACCGCTGGAGGTAAAGCGCCATGTGCACGAGCGGCGCGAGCCCCGCCGGCTTCGGCGTCGGGGGCGGCGAGCCGGGCAGCTCGACGCCGGGCGGGAGCCCGACGCTCAGATCGACGTCGAGCTTGTTCACGTCCCCGTCGCCGCGGATGGCGTTGACGTCGTCGATCAGGACCGTGAGGCCGTCGGAGACCTCCTGCAGATCGCTGCCCCGCTGCACCCGGATCTGGAGCGTGGAGCGGTAGGGGACCGCAGCGAAGAAGTCGGGGCGCATGTCGTAGCTGTCGTCCCAGCAGTTCGCCGCGCGCAGCCGCGAGCTGTAGACCTCGCCCTCGCCCTGCCCGAGCGAGCAGCCCAGCGTGACGGCGCACGCGAGCGGCGCCAGCGCGCGGGCCCTCACGACAGCGCCTCCGGGCGAAGGGCGGCCGTGATGCGGCCGCCGCCGAGCACGCGGTCGCCCCGGTAGACGACCGCCATCTGGCCGGGGGAGACGGCGCGCACGGGGCTGGCGAACCGCGCCACGAAGCGCTCCGCGCCCGTCGCAGGGTCGCGCCGCCGCTCGATGACGCCGGGCGCCGCCTCGTGCCGCGCGCGCACCCGGACCTCGGCCTCCAGCGGGAAGACCGCGTCGTCGCACCACACCGCGTCGGCGATCTCGGCGCCCGCGGCGTAGAGATCGCCCTCGTCGCCGAGGCGCACCGCGCCCGACGCCGCGTCGAGGCCCACGACGAACGCGGGGCGGCCGAGCGAGACGCCGATGCCCTTGCGCTGGCCCACCGTGAAGCCGTGCACGCCGCCGTGCGAGCCGACGACGCGGCCGTCCCGATCGACGATGGGGCCGGGCCGGAGCCGGTCCGCGGCGCGCTCGGCCACGAAGGGCGCATACCGGCCGGAGGGGATGAAGCAGAGCTCCTGGCTCTCCCCCTTCTCGGCGCCCGGGAGCCCGCGGGCGATCGCCTCGGCGCGCACCTCGTCCTTGGTCGAGTCGCCCAGCGGGAAGAGGAGGCGCGACAGCTCGTCCGACCGGAGCATGTGGAGGAAATAGCTCTGATCCTTGTGCCGGTCGCGGCCGCGGTAGAGGCGGGCGTCGCCCTCCTCCACGACGACCCGCGCGTAGTGGCCCGTCGCGACCCACGAGACGCCCAGCCGCTCCGCCAGCGGGAACAGCTCCCGGAGCTTGACCGAGCGGTTGCAGGCGACGCACGGGCTCGGGGTCTCGCCCGCGAGGTAGGCGTCGACGAACGGATCGACGACGTGCTCGCGGAACAGGGCGCGGCGGTCGAACGTGTAGTGCGGAATCCCGAGGTGGTCGGCGACCCTGCGCGCGTCGTGCTGATCCTCGGGCGCGCAGCAGCGGCTCTTGACGCTGCCGTCGTCGGGGTAGTCCCAGAGGTGCAGCGTCACGCCGACGACCTCGTAGCCAGCGTCGCAGAGGCGCGCCGCGGCGACGGAGGAGTCGACTCCGCCGCTCATCGCGATGAAGACGCGAGCCCCCGGGGAGGCCCGCTCGCCGGGCCGCACCATGCCGTCGGCCTCTCGGACAGGACTTGCCATTTCCGTTCTTATAGCGTGAATCCCCCGCCGCGGTCGGGCGCCGCGGGCGAAAGCGCGGGCGGGGCCGCGCGGGAGGCAAAGCAGGCTCTGATGATCAGACCGGCTCTCCGCCATTCACCCTTGGCCACCCCCGCGGCGCGCGTGTACCGTCTGCCAGATGCCGAGCGGGGTCGTGCTCGTGATCGAGGACGAAGAGTATGTCGCGGACCTGCTCGCCACCGCGATCCGCGAGGCGGGTTACGAGGTCATCTTCTGCTCCACCGCGGAGGCCGGGCTCTCGACCGCCTGCACCCTGGAGCCCGAGTGCATCGTCTGCGACATCGGCCTGCCCGACCACGACGGCTACTGGGTCGCGCGCAACGTGCGCACCCAGCCGTCGCGGGTGTCGGTGACCCCGTTCCTGTTCCTCTCCGCGCTCGACGACCAGCAGTCCCGCCTCGAAGGCTTCCACGTGGGCGCCGACGTCTACATGACCAAGCCGTTCCGGGTCAGCGAGGTCGTCGCCCAGATCGGCGCGCTCGTGCAGATGGCCTCGCGCCTGCGCCAGCGGCGGGACAGCCTCATGTCCATCCCGGCCTCCGTCGACCAGACCGCGATCGAGGGCGACCTCAGCCAGATGTCGATCGCGACCGTCCTCACCGTCCTGGAGATGGAGCGGCGGTCGGGCGTGTTCGAGGTGACCAGCAAGAAGCGGCGCGCGCAGCTCGACATCGCCGAGGGGTGCATCGTCCAGGGGACCGTGGGGGGCACGCGCGTCTCGGCGCTCGCCGCGCTCCGCACGATGCTGAGCTGGAAGGTCGGGCGGTTCGCGTTCATCCCGGGCAGCCGCCCCGTGCCGTCGGAGCGAAAATCGATCGCCGCCTACCTGCTCGAGGCGACCCGGCTGGAAGACGAGAGCACCCGCGTCGAGCTGGAGCTCCCGCCGTCGCGGCGCCGCACGGAGCCCCGGATCGGGACGACGGCGCTCGGCGGGCCGTCGTCCATCCTGGACGACGTGGCGCCACCGTCGTCGCGCGCGCCGCTCGAGGAGCGCCTGCGCTTCGGGCCGGGCGTCGCTTCGCGGCGGGCGTCCGAGGGCGCGGTGGCGATCGCTGACGGGCCGCACGGGCCGCACGGGCCGCACGGGCCGCCGTCGCTCGATCTGAGCTTCGAGCTCGAGGCGGCGCCGCCGGTGACGCCGCCCACGCTGCGCTCGCTGGCCCGCATGGCCAAGCCGCCGTCGAGCCGGCGCGGGCCGGAGAGCGAGCCGCCCACGATGCCACGCGGTCAGGGCCAGACCTCCGCCTCCCCCTCACCACCCCCGTCCGGCCGGGCGACCGCGCCGCCGCCCTCGCCCGGCCGCGGGGGCCAGCCGGAGATGGCCCAGACGGAAGCGCCCTCCCGGGGGACCCTCGCCCCCCCGGCGACCCGGCCGGCGAGCCCGGACGCCGGGCAGCGGACGAGCGCCGCCCCGCAGCCGCCACGGCCGGTACCGCCCAGGCCGCCACGGCCGGAGACGAAGAAGCGCTGAGCGGCAGGCGCGCGAGCCGCCGATCGCCGCGCCGACAGCCGGCGCCCGGCGCGCGATCAGGCTTCCACGTGGTCCGGATCGTGGTCGCGCAGGTAGCTCATGTTCACGGCGTTCACGAGGGCGTGCGAGAGGAGCGGCCCGACGAGCGAGCCCGTCGCGGCAAAGATGGCGCCGAGGCCCGCGCCGACGGCCACGGCCCAGCCCACCCACACCCAGCGGCTCGGGCCGCGCATCTGGTGCACCAGGCCGAAGACGAGCGCGCTCAGCGCCACGCCGAGGAGCGGCGTCAGCAGCCCGCGGAAGAGCAGCTCCTCGCCGAGGCTCGAGAGGCCGGCGAGGAGCAGGATCTGGCCGAGCGAGAGCTCCCGCGCGACCGGGCGGAGATCGGCGTGCAGGCGGCGCGCCCAGACGAACCGGGCCACGGCGACGCGCGTCATCACGACGACGCCGGCCGCCAGCGTCAGGCCGAGCGCGGCGCTCACCAGCAGCGCGGCCGGCGGGCGCAGGGAGAGCCAGGGGCTCGGGTGGATCCAGGGCCATCCATCCTGCAGGCCCACGGCCAGCGCGGTCGCCAGCGCCGCGAGGACGAGGTAGCCGGACGCGACCCGCAACGTCGCGTCGGTTCGGCCGGTCCGCGCCCATCGCGAAGCCATGCCCCATGATGGCACGCCGCCGGAAGCCGGTGAAGCGGCGCGCGGCCTCAGGACCCCTGGCCGACCGCCGGCAACCAGACTACGTGGACGGCCATGCACGCGACCGTGGTCATCTTCCCGGGCTCCAACGCCGATGCCGAAATGATCCATACCCTCCGCGACGTGCTGCAGGTGCGCACGTCGACCGCCTGGCACCGCGACGCCGAGCTCCCCGCAGGCACCGACCTCGTCGCGATCCCCGGCGGGTTCTCCTACGGCGACTACCTGCGCTGCGGCGCGATCGCGCGCACGAGCCAGATCGTCCCCGCCATCCGACGACACGCGGAGCGCGGCGGGCTGGTGCTCGGCGTCTGCAACGGGTTCCAGATCCTCACCGAGGCGGGGCTCCTGCCCGGCGCCCTCACCCGCAACGCGCACCTCCGCTTCGAGTGCCGCGACATCTTCGTGACGCCGCGCGCGGACGGGCCGTTCACGAGCGGCCTGCCCCGGGTGCTCCGCCTGCCGATCGCCCACGCCGAGGGGCGGTATCAGGCCGATCCGGAGACGCTCAAGAAGCTCGTCGAGGAGCGCGCCATCGCCTTCCAGTACTGCGACCGGGAGGGGCTGGTCGGCGGGGGCGCGAACCCCAACGGTTCGGCCATGGACATCGCCGGCATCTACGGCGGGCCCCGGCGCAACGTGCTCGGGCTGATGCCGCACCCCGAGCGGATGAGCGAGGCCTTCCAGGGCTGCGCCGACGGGCGCGCCCTGTTCGACGCCGTGCTGCGCAGCGTGAGCGGCTCCCGCGCCGCGTCCGCCGCCGCGAGCGCGCCGTGAGCGAGACGTCGTCCGGCGCCGCCCGCTGCCGCGTGTGCGCCGCGGCGCTCGCGCCGGGGGGCGATCGCTGCCCGCAGTGCGGCGCGGACCAGCGCGCCGAGGCGTGCCCGCACTGCGGCGGCGTGGCCGGCGTCTCCGCGCACCCGGAGCTGCGCTTCCGGTGCGACGTCTGCGGCGGCCCGCGCGTCCCCGTCGCCGACGCGCGCGTCAAGCGGTCGGGCCGCGAGGTGCCGCTGCTCCAGAAGGCGCGCGCGGCGGCCTCGGCGCGCTCGGTCTGGCGCGCGGCGGGGATCGCGGCCAGCGCGCTCTTCGGCTTCGAGCTGCTCCTGTTCGCCGTGCTGCTGCTCATCCTGAGCGCGAGCGTGGGGCTGTTCACCGCGGGCCTGCTCACCATGGCGCCCGTCGCCGTCTTCGCGCTCTGGGCGTTCCGGCGAGCGAAGTCGCGGGGCCAGGACGTCGCGCCCGCGCTCGACGCCGCCTGGGTCTCCGTCGCGTCCGACGTCGCCCGGCAGACCGAGCGCCCGCTCACCGCCGGCGGGCTCGCCTCGACGCTCCGCATCGGCGAGTCGCAGGCCGAGGAGCTGCTCGCGCTGCTCGAGGTCAACGACGTCGTGCGCGGCGCGGTGAGCCCCGCGGGCGAGTTCGGCTACGCGCCGAAGCTGCGCGTCGGCGCGGCGCCGGCGGGCGAGACCGAGGCCGCGGCGCACGCGCTCGCCGAGGAGGAAGCCTTCGCCGCCGGACAGGCCGCCGAGCCGCTGGCGCAACGGACCGCCCATGTCGACCCCACGAAGCGCTGATCCCAAGCGGAAGCCGGGCCCCTCGCGGCAGGGTCCGCCGCGGCAAGGTCCGCCGCAGCAGGGGCCGCGGCACAAGGCGGACGCGGTCCGGCCTGCGCCGCCGGAGCGCCGCGCCGCGGCCGCTCCACCGGAGCGCCGCGCCCTGACCAACGTCGGCGGCGCGACGGTGCTCGAGGGCGATCCGGCCGACGCCGCGATGCTCGCCCACGCGCTCGACGTGGCCAGCTCGAGCACGGCGGAAGAAGCGGCCCGCGCCCACGTGCACGGGTTCCACAGCTACCCGGCCCGGATGCACCCGGACACGGCCCGCCGTCTCATCGAGGGGCTCTCGCGCCCGGGCGAGCGCGTGCTCGACCCGTTCTGCGGCAGCGGCACCGTCCTCGTCGAGGCCCGCCTCGCTGGCCGGGCGGCGATCGGCGTCGACGCGAACCCGCTCGCCGTGCGCCTGGCCCGGCTCAAGGTGCAGGGCAGCAGCCCGGGCGAGCGCGAGCGGCTCGTCGCCGCCGCCCGCGAGGTCGCGGCCGCGGCCGACGAGCGCCGCAAGGCGCGCGCCGGTCCGAGCCGCCGGTACGGGCCCGAGGACGTCGCCCTGTTCGAGCCGCACGTGCTGCTCGAGCTCGACGGGCTCCGCGTCGGTCTCGATCGCCTCACCGGCCACGGCGCCGAGGCGCTGCGCGAGGACCTCGAGCTCGTCCTCTCGGCGATCCTCACGAAGCTCAGCCGCCGCGCGTCCGACACGTCGGAGCACGAGCTGCCGCGGCGCATCGCCGCCGGCTACCCGGCGCGGCTCTTCGTCCGCAAGGCCGAGGAGCTCGCCCAGCGCCTCGCCGACGTCGCGGCGCCGCTCGCCGCGAGCCCGCCGGCGATCGTCGAGGAGGGCGACGCGCGCGTGCTCCGCGGCGTCGAGCCCGGCTCGGTCCACCTCGCGGTCACGTCGCCGCCCTACCCGGGTGTCTACGACTACCTCGCCCACCACGAGGCGAGGCTGCGCTGGCTCCGGCTCCGCAGCGCGCGCTTCGAGCAGGACGAGATCGGCGCCCGCCGGCACCTCGATCCGCTCGGCCCCGAGGCCGGCCGCGCGCGCTGGCGCGAGGAGCTCGGCGGCGTGCTCGGCTCGCTCGCGCGCGTCCTCCGCAGCGGCGCGCCGCTCGTGCTGCTCATCGCCGACAGCGTGGTGGCCGGCGCGCCGGTCTACGCGGTCGACGTGGTCCGGGCGGCGGCGTCCGGCGCGCCCGGCGCGCGCTTCACGGTCCGCGCGGTCGCATCGCAGCCGCGCCCCCACTTCCACCGCCCCACCGCGCGCGCCTTCCAGCGCCGCCCGCGCCACGAGCACGCCATCCTGCTGATCCGCGGCTGACCCGCCGAAAATTGCCCTGCGACGCCGGCCTGTGGCAGGGTCGACGACGTCGTTCAAGGCGCGCGCGGCGGCCGGCAGTGGCCGCCGGCGACGCCCCGGGCGCACGACGAATGGCGAGAGCTCTCCTTCCACGTCTCCTGCTGTGCGCGCTGCTGTGCGGCTCGTCCGTGCTCGGCTGCGGCAAGGCCGGCGGCGGAGCAGGGAGAGCTGGCCTCGAGAGCACAGGGATCGACGCGTGTGACGGCTACCTGGCCGCTATGGTCGCCTGCGCCGGCAAGCTGCCGGCCGGGACCCGGGAGAGCCAGGATGCCGCCATCTCGATCGCGCGCGACGCGCTCGCCGCCAGGGCGGAGGCCGACGACGACGCGCTCGAGGGCGACGCGCGGACGGAGGCGCGCGGCGCCCTCGAGGCCGCCTGCAAGCAGATGCGGGACGCGGTCCTGGACCGCGCCCCGTGCGGCGGCTGAGGATCGGCGGATCGACCAGGGCGCGCAGCGCGCGTCACGCGAAGTCGGGCAGGTCCGGCGGGTACTGCTGCCGCAGGAACGACGCCCACTGCGGCCGCCGCTCGGAATGGAACACGTCGCCCGCGAGCATGCTCGTGATGAGCTTGCGCATCGTGGGCCGCTGGTTCTGTTCGAAGAGGATCTCGCGGAAGTGGCCCTTGTAGAAGCCCTGCACGACGCCGAGGAACAGGTCGACCGCGTAGCGGACCTCCGCCTCGTAGCCCGCGAACGCGGCGCGCGAGGTGTCCCCGGACTCGAGCGCGCGGTGGATCGCCGTGGCCGCGAGGTCGGCGCCCTTGACGGCGAGGTGCGCGCCGGTCGAGAAGAGCGGGTCGAGGAAGCCGCCGGAGTCCCCCACGAAGAGCCAGCCGTCTCCGGCGAGCTGATCGATGCGGTACGAGAAGTCGGCGAGCGCCCCCACGGGCCTGGTGCGCCGCGCGTTCGCGAGGAACTCCCGCGCCCAGCCGCTCTGCGCGACCGTGCGATCGAAGAGCTCGTCCAGGCTCTCCCCCTTCCTGCGGCCCCGGATCCAGCTCGAGGAGACCACCGCCCCGACGCTCGTCAGCGCGCCGCGGAACGGGATGAACCAGAACCAGCCGTGCTCGAAGATCACGAGCTGGATGTTGCCCTCGAGGATCCCCTCCTCGCGCACCACGCCCTCGTAGTGGGCGAAGAGCGCGGTCTTGTCGAGCTCGGCGAGGTGCGCCTTGCGCCGCATCCTCGACGCGAGCAGCGTGTCCCGCCCCGTCGCGTCCACGATCACCGGCGCGCGGAGCTCGACGACGTCGCCCCCGTCGGCGCGCGCGGCCTCCCCCGGCGCGGCGTCGCCGGACCGCGCGCGAGGCCGCGCGCGCACCCCGACCGCGCGGGAGCCCTCGAACACCACCTCGACGGCCTCCCACGACTCGCGCACCTCCGCGCCGAGCTCCGCCGCGTGCCGGAGCAGCAGCTCGTCGAAGGCGTCGCGCTGCACCTGGTAGGCGAACTCGAACCTCGGATCGAACGCGTCGGCGAAGCTGTACGTCCGCGTCCGCCCCGTCGACGAGCACAGGAACCGGGCGCCGTATTTGCGAAGGAAGCGCGCGTCCAGCTTCTCCTCGAGCCCGAGCCGCGCGAACACCTCGCGGGAGTGAGGCAGCAGCGACTCCCCGATGTGAAAGCGAGGGAACGTCTCGCGCTCGAGCACGAGCGCCCTGCGGCCGAGCCTCGCCAGCGAGGCGGCGAGCGTGGATCCCCCCGGCCCTCCGCCGAGGATGATTGCGTCCCAGCGATCCGTCATGAGCCCGTCGTATAGTGCGTGAGGACGCCCGAGAAAATGCGCTCCAGGAGGAAGCGGCGATGCCCACGGTCGTGTTCGATGCCAGCGCGCTCGGCCCCGCCGTCACCGCGGAGGCCGGGGCTGGCAGGCTCATCGATGTCTGCGACGACGCGCGCGCGCCGGTCGCGTTCTCGTGCCGCGACGCGCGCTGCGCCACCTGCCGCGTCGAGGTCTTCGAGGGCGAGCAGCTCCTCGAGCCGCCCACGCGCGACGAGCTCGATCTGCTCGATCGCTTCGGCGCCCCGCCGCGGCTCCGCCTCGCGTGCAAGGCTGTGCTCCGCGCCGGCCCCGGGCTGATCCGGCTGCGAGGCGTCATTGGCGGCACTGGAGAACGGTGTTAAGGCTCGCCACGCCCTGAGGCCCGGCTCCTTCGGTGAGAGCGAGATCCGGCGCCCCCCGGAGCTGCCCGCGCGCGGCGACGGCGGGGCGCCCATCGCCAGGCCGCGCTCCGCTGCGCGCGCGGCGCCTCGCCGGGCAAGGGCGTCCGGACCGCGCGGGGGAGTGGAGGGAGACGTGACCAAAGCCAGGAAGCTGCGCGAGCTCATGGCCCGCCCCGGCCCGATCGTCCTCATCGGCGCGCACAACGGGCTCTCCGCGAAGATCGGTGAAGAGGCAGGGTTCGACGGGCTCTGGGCCTCCGGCTTCGAGATCTCCGCGAGCTACGCGGTGCCGGACGCCAACATCCTCACGATGGCGGAGAACCTCCAGGCCGCCCGGATGATGAACAACACGTCGCTCCCCGTCGTCGCGGACTGCGACAACGGCTACGGCAACGCCGTCAACGTCGTCCGCTGCGTCGAGGAGTACGAGGCCGCCGGCATCGCGGCCATCTGCATGGAAGACAACATCTTCCCGAAGCGCTGCAGCTTCTACGCGGGCGTGAAGCGCGAGCTCGCCGAGATCGAGGAGCACGCGCTCAAGGTGCGCGCGGCCAAGGCGGCGCAGAAGGACAGCGACTTCGTCGTCATCGCGCGGACCGAGGCGCTCATCGCCGGCTGGGGCATGGAGGAGGCGCTCCGCCGCGGCCGCGCCTACGCGGATGCGGGCGCCGACATGGTGCTCATCCACTCGAAGAGCAAGGACCCGGACGAGGTGCTCTCCTTCGCCCGCGCGTGGGATCGCCCGCGCACGCCGCTCGTCTGCGTGCCGACGATCTACCGCACGACCAGCGTCGACGCGCTGCACGAGGCCGGCTTCAAGCTGATCATCTTCGCCAACCACGCGATCCGATCCTCCATCAAGGCGATGACGGAGACGCTCCAGACGCTGAAGCGCGAGATGTACACCGGCAGCGTCGACGACAAGGTCGTGCCGCTCGAGCGCGTCTATGAGCTCGTGGGCGTCGACAAGATGAAGCAGGAGGAGTCGCGCTTCCTGCCCTCCGGCAGCCCGGGCGTGACCGCGGTCATCCTCGCCGCCGGCCAGAGCCAGGGGCTCCTGC
Organism: Sorangium sp. So ce406; assembly: GCF_051474675.1. Taxonomy (NCBI): domain Bacteria; kingdom Pseudomonadati; phylum Myxococcota; order Polyangiales; family Polyangiaceae; genus Sorangium; species Sorangium sp. So ce406. The sequence goes on from NZ_CP150340.1 coordinate 10,093,668, forward strand.
CGCTCACGGAGGAGCTGCCGAAGCCGATGCTCGACCTGAAGGGCAAGAGCATCCTCGAGCGGCAGATCGACGTGCTCAACGCCTGCGGCGTGAAGGACGTCGCCGTCGTGCGCGGGTACAAGAAGGAGGCGGTCAAGCTCCCGAACGTCCGCACCTACGACAACGATGAGTACGCGACGACGAACGAGGTCGTCTCGCTCTTCCGCGCCTCCAAGGAGCTGAACGGGCCGTTCGTCTTCCTCTACGGCGACATCGTGTTCGAGCGCGGGCACCTCGAGAAGCTCCTCAAGAGCCCGGCCGACGTCTCGATCGTCGTCGACCGCGCCTACGCCGAGGGCCAGCGGCCCAAGGACGCGCGCGGCGTGCCCGACCTCGTGGTGCTGAAGGACGCCCAGGAGGCCGGTTACCGCTTCGTGGGCGCCGAGGCGCCGCACCGGGTGGCGCGCGTCGGCCGCGCGATCGCCGAGCGCGACGCGCACGGCGAGTTCACCGGCATGGCCATGTTCACCGCGAGGGGCGCGCGCCTGCTCACCGACTGCTACCACCAGCTCCAGGAGACCCGCGCCAAGGGCGGCTTCCACGAGGCCGAGTCGCTCCGCAGCGCGACGTTCACCGACCTGCTCCAGGAGCTCATCGATCGCGGCGCGGACGTGCAGGCGATCGACGTCTACAAGGGTTGGCTCGAGATCGACACGTTCGAGGACTACCGTCGCGCCTGGGCGCTGATCAAGGAGTGAGCCGATGTCCCACGGTTCAGGCAAATCGTACGCGCCCGAGTTCGTCGCCGCGCTCAAGGACGCGGGGTTCGACTTCTTCGCCGGCGTCCCCTGCTCTCTCTTGAAGGGCCTCGTCGCGCAGCTCGAGAGCGACAAGGGCGCCCGCTACATCTCGGCGACGCGCGAGGACAGCGCGATCGGGATGGCCGTCGGCGCCTGGCTCGGCGGCAAGCTGCCGATGGTGCTGATGCAGAACTCCGGGCTCGGCGTCTCCGTCAACGCGCTGGCCTCGCTGAGCACGATGTACGAGGTGCCCACGCTGCTCGTCATCTCGTGGCGCGGCGAGGGCGGCAACGACGCCCCGGAGCACCTCATGATGGGCGAGATCATGATCCCCCTCCTCGACCTCATGAAGATCCCCCACCGCGTCCTCCGCGCCGGCGAGGCGATGGAGCCGCAGGTGGGCTGGGCGAAGGACGTCATGCTCTCCACAAGGCAGCCGGCGGCGCTCATCGTGCCCGCGGGGGTGCTCGAATGAACAAGCTCGAAGCGCTCAAGGTGTTCACGGCGGCGGTCGGGAAGAGCGACCTCGTGGTCTGCTGCAACGGCATGATCGGCCGCGAGCTCTACACGACGCAGGACCGGCCCTCGAACTTCTACATGATCGGCTCGATGGGGCTCGGCCTGTCGATCGGCCTCGGCCTCGCGCTCGCGCAGCCGCGCAAGCGGGTCTTCGTGCTCGACGGCGACGGCAACGTCCTCATGGGCATGAACGCCCTCGCCAGCGTCGGGAGCGAGCGGCCGGTGAACCTCGTGCACGTCGTCCTCGACAACCGGTCCCACGCCTCGACGGGCGGGCAGCGGACGATCTCGGGCGACGTGAAGCTCGAGTCGGTGGCGAGCGCGGTCGGCTACCGCGCCACGCACCGCGCCGACGCCGTCGACGCGTTCGACGCGTCGCTGCGCGCCGCGCTCGTGCAGCCCGGCCCGGTCATGGTCCTCGCCCTCGTCGACGGCGGCACCGTGAAGGGCATCGGCCGCGTCGCCGAGACCCCGCCGGAGCTCGCCGCCCGCTTCGCGGCGGAGGCGCGCCGATGAGGGCGATCCTGCTCGCCGCGGGCCGCGGCCGGCGCATCGGCCGGGACGCGCCCAAGTGCCTCATCTCCATCGAGGGCAGGACGCTGCTCGAGCGGCACCTCGTGAACCTCGCCGAGAGCGGCGTCACCGATCTCACGATCGTGGTCGGCTTCCGGCGCGAGATGATCGAGGACGCCCTCGCGTCGCTCCGCCCCTCGCTGAGGGTCGAGCTCATCGACAACCCGCGGTTCGTGCACGGCAGCATCGTCTCGCTCCACGCCGCGGCCGAACGGCTGTCGGGCGGCGGGCTGTGGATGGACGCCGACGTGCTGTACCCCGCCGCGTTGCTGCGGCGCCTCGTGACCTCGCCCCACGAGAACTGCCTGCTCGTCGACGCGAGCTCCGAGGAGACCGGCGAGGAGATGATGGTCGGCGTCCGCGCCGGCCGCGTGGTCAAGATCGCGCGCCGCGTGGGCAAGGGCTGGGACGTCGCGGGCGAGAGCGTCGGCTTCGCCAAGGTCGGCGCGCAGGGCGGCCGCGTAATGCAGCGCCTCCTCGAGGAAGAGGTCTCCGCCGGCCGCCTCGATCAGGAGTACGAGGCCGCGATGGACCGCGCCTTCCAGGAGGTTCCGTTCGGCGTCGAGCGCGTCGACGACCTGCCCTGGACCGAGATCGACTTCGAGGAAGACGTGGAGAAGGCCCGCCGGCTCGCGAGCTCGCTCTGATACCCTTTCATCCAGCACACACTTCCACACACATCGCCATACGCCCACCCGGGCCTGACCTCCGCGTCGCGGCTGGGCTCAGGCCGCGGCGAGCTTCGCGCGCCGGGACGCGCTGCGGATGAACCAGCCGTTCAGCAAGATGACAGCGACGATCCAGACGACCCCGCCCGTCGCGAAGAAGACCTGACCCAGCCAGAGCTGATCGACGAGCAGCGTCAGCACCACCATCGACAGGAACGCGTCCCCGTTCGATATCGCCCAGAGCGCGCCGATGAGGCGCGTGAGCGGCGACGACTCCTCCCGGATCAACAGCTTTACCTGAGCCGCGCTCGTCGACGACCGGCTCCGCTCGGGGTCGAACCGCGCGCGCGCGAAGGCGAGGTGACCCATCCGCCCGATGAAGACGTCGACATGGGCGAAGAACGAGGACGAGGGGCCGAGCGCCTGGATCTTGCGGCGCAGCGCCTCCACCGTCTCGTCGGTGCCCCGCTCGAAGATCGAGCAGTACTTGAGCCTGAAGTAGTCCGCGGCGAAGGAGCGCAGCGCCGCCTGGAGCATCGCGAGCAGCAGGATCGCGTTCGTGGACAGGACGGCGCTCCACGGGCCCCCAGGCGGCGGGTGAAGGTGAAAGTGCCAGAAGATGCCCGCGTAAAGGAAGGTCACACCGAGCCAGTCCGCCAGGGCGTCAATGGCGTGCCCGGCCGGGCTCACCATGCTCTTCGCCCGCGCCAGCGCGCCGTCCACGCAGTCCAGGATGGAGCGGAGCTCGAACGCGAGCGCGCCGGCGACGAGGGCGCGCGGATCATCGAACGTCACCAGGTATCCGGCGAGCGCCGCGAAGAGCGGTTGGACCAGCGTCACCTGGTTGGGGGTGACCGGCGTCCTCATCAGCGCCCGCACGATCCAGCGCGCGATCGGGTACCGGTAATAGCGATTGAACGGATCCTCCATGCGCATCTTCCAGCCTCCGGGCACGCCGCCGGACTGAGCGGCAGGCGTCGAGCTCTCGGTGGCAGCGCACGGTGCAGACATCGGCGGTTCCGGCCCGGAATCTAGAGCAGCCTCCCACCGGAGACCAACTGGATCGTGAGCGCGCGGGCGGCCTCCCGAGGCGCACCGTCGTGATGCAAGCTCTGGCCGCCGGCGCGGCGCCGTGCGGGGCGCAGACGTCCGCCGCGGGCCGTCGAAGAACCGCGTGGTCGAATGCGCCGCCATACCGAGAAGGACGCTTCGCCCCCTGTCAGGCGCCCGGGGCGCTATGGTGACGCCGTGGCAAGCACGTCCTGGAGCGCGGCGCTCCTGCTCATCGCCGCCGGTTGCAGCGCGAGCGTGGGCTCCATCGGGGCCGTCCTGGGGAGAGACAACGAGTCGGAGGCGCTCTATGTGCGCGACGTGCCGCCGGGCCTCGCCGCCGAGCGCGCCGGGCTGATCCCGGGCGACGAGATCCTCATGATCGATGGCGTCTATGTCCGCGATCTCTCCTCGGCCGAGGTGCGCGATCGGCTCCGCGGGGACGTCGGCAGCGCCGTCGAGCTCACGGTCGTGCGCGGGCGCGACGTGCGGCGCGTCCGGGTCGTGCGCGGCGCGCTGAAGGCGCAGGAGGGGATCAAGCCGAGAGAAGAGCGGATCCTGCCTTGATGGCCGGTCGTGAGGCGGGCCTCACGGCGCGGCGAGCTCCTGCAGCTCGGCATAGTGCTTGTTCGCATAGAACGAGAGCACGTCGACGGCGTCGCGCACCTCGCTGGGGTCGAGGTCCTCAAGGCGGTACTCGACACTCAGGATGACGTCGCCCTCCTCGTCGGCCGAGAGCTTGGCCATGTTGATCTCGCGGTTCAGCCGGAGGAGGCGCCGCACGATCGCCTCGCCCTCCTCGAGCTCCATCGGGAGCCGCACGAACGGGATCACCGCGAACACGACGAAGGGGGGCGAGAGCCGCACGAACAAGGGGAAGAGGCGCTCGGCTCCCTGAAAGTCGCTGCGCATCGTGTCGCTGGACACGACCTCCACAGCCCAGCCCTCGCGCTCGAGGCAGGTCCTGATCTCGTCGAACGTCATGGCGCGGCATCATAGCCGCTGAAGAGGCGCCTCCGGGAGTGCGCCCGATCGGGACCGCGCGCCGCGCTCGCCCGGTCCGGCGGGCGGCCCGCGGCGAGGCGCGAAGGCCGCGCGGGAACGCGGGAAGTCGCGCCCCGCGCGCGGGAAGCGCGGGAAGAGCGCGGGAAGAAGGAACGCCGACCGCGCGCGCCGAAGGGAGACACACGCGGCGGAACCCGGCCTGACAGCAGCTCGTCCGGCCGGCGCTTTTGTCCGCGCGAGGCCGCGGCTCGCGTTGACGGTGCCTCGCGCTCGAACTATGCGTACGGGTCCGTATTTCGAGTCCGCCGAAGGAGCGATTCATGCGCCGTTATCAGTTCACTTCCGAGTCCGTCACCGAAGGACACCCCGACAAGGTGTGCGACCAGATCTCCGACGCCATCCTCGATGGGATCATCGAGAAGGACCCGACGGCCCGCGTCGCCTGCGAGACCCTGGTGAAGACGGGCATGGCCGTCGTGGCCGGCGAGATCACGACCTCGGCATGGGTGGACATGCCGGTCGTGGTGCGCAACACGATCAAGGACATCGGCTACACCGACGCCTCGATGGGCTTCGATTACGAGACGTGCGCGGTGCTCACGGCGATCGAGAAGCAGTCGCCCGACATCTCCCGCGGCGTCACCGAGGGCGAGGGCCTCTTCAAGGAGCAGGGCGCCGGCGATCAGGGGCTCATGTTCGGCTTCGCGACGGACGAGACGCCCGAGCTGATGCCCGCCCCGATCAGCTTTGCCCACCGCCTCGCGCGCAAGCTCGCCGATCTCCGCAAGTCGAAGAAGCTCGATTGGCTGCGCCCCGACGGCAAGACCCAGGTCACGATCGAGTACGAGGAGCACACGCCCGTGCGCGTGAGCGCGGTCGTCGTGTCGACGCAGCACGGCCCCGAGGTCAAGCACAAGACGATCGTCGACGCGGTGCGGAGCATGATCATCGAGAAGTGCGTCCCGGCCAAGCTGATGGACCGGAACACGAAGATCTACGTGAACCCCACCGGCCGCTTCGTGGTCGGCGGCCCCTTCGGCGACGCCGGCCTCACCGGCCGCAAGATCATCGTCGACACCTACGGCGGCATGGGCCGGCACGGCGGCGGCGCCTTCAGCGGCAAGGACCCGACGAAGGTCGATCGCTCCGCCTGCTACTACGCGCGCTACGTCGCGAAGAACGTCGTCGCGTCGAAGCTCGCCGCGCGCTGCGAGGTGCAGATCGCGTACGCCATCGGCGTCGCGCAGCCCGTCGGCGTGCACGTCAACACGTTCGGCACGGGCCGCGTGGGCGACGAGGTGCTCGAGAAGTACATCATGCAGAACTTCGACATGCGGCCGAAGGCGATCATCGAGCAGCTCGACCTGCTGAAGCCCATCTACCGCAAGACGGCCGCGTACGGCCACTTCGGGCGCGACGAGTTCAGCTGGGAGAAGACGAACCGCGCGGCCAAGATGGCCGAGGACCTGCTGCGCCCGACGCTCTCCGCGGTGCCCGCGAAGGTGAACGGCTCCGCCAAGAAGGAGCCGAAGCGCAAGGGCAAGAAGGAAGTGGGCGCCGAGGCCTGATCGTCCAGAACGCCCCGACGCGATCGGGGCGGAGCCAGGCACCCCCGCGAGGGGGCGAGAGCGCCGGCGCTGTGAAAGCGCCGGCGCTCGGCGCTTTGTCGACGCGGCGCGCCCCGCCTCGAACGCCGCGGACGCCGACCTGGCGCGGGAAGCCGGTGCACGATGTGGGCCCCTGACTCACAAAAAAGCACCGCCCTTCGCCGGGATGGGCTGACTGTTGCCGCCGCTTCTGCTGATAAAATCATCGACGACTCCCGTATCGCGGATCGATCTGAACCTCCCTGGTTCCATGCGACCTCGAGGAGCACCGATGAGAGCTTGGTTGAATTTCTTGAGCGTCATGGCAGCGGCCGGGTGTCTGGGCGTGGCCTGCACCGGGAACATCGGACCGGTGCTCGACCTCGTCGGCGGGGATTCCGGAAGCGGCGGCACGGACGGCGGCTCCGGCGTCGGCAGCGGCGGCGGGGTGCCGCCCACGACAGCCGACGCGACCATCAGCACGTCCACGGCGACGGGGAGCGTCGACTGCAGCGGCTTGCCGGACGACGACGCGGATGGCGACGGCTTCTCGGAGCTCCAGGGCGACTGCGACGACTGCAACGCGCAGGTCAACCCGAATGCCATCGACCCTCCGACCGTCAGCGGCGATGGGGGCGCCGATCCGGCGCCCGTCGATGACGACTGCAACGGCGTCCCCGACGACTACGTGCCCGAGATGTGCGACGACGGGCTCCCGATCGACGACGACGATCCGTACAACGCCGCCAAGGCGGTCGAGCTGTGCAAGATGTCGTCCGGGCCCGGCGACTGGGGCGTGGTCTCCGCGAAGTGGGTCATGGTCGACGGCGCGCCGCCCCCGGAAGGCGAGGAGCTGCGCGCCAACTTCCACCGCGGGCACGGCCTCCTGCCCGGGTTCGGGCCCAACGTGACGCCGAGGGGGGGCGCGCGCCTGCTCGCCCTCTCGAGCGGCGCGGCGCGGCAGCAGCAGGACGAGGGGTACGAGAGCCCGCAAGGCTTCGACAAGAAGTACGAGAGCGACTTTCCCGCCGGCTTCCCGAAGCACCCCCGGGAGTGCGGCGATCTCGTGCCCGCGAAGCCGTCCGATCCGACCGCGATCGAGATCACGATCCGGGTCCCGTCGAACGTCCACGGCTTCTCGTTCCACGTCAATTACGCCACGTTCGACTGGCCGTATGCGTGCACCGATTTCAACGATTACTTCATCGCCCTGCTCTCGCCGCGGCCGCCTGATCTCATCGATGGCCACATCCTGTTCGACGCCCAGAACAACGCGATGAGCATCAACAACGCGTTCATCGACGTCTGTACCTGCGAGGGCGAACGGCCCTGCAACCTCGACGGCGTGCAGTACGACTGCGACCGCGGGACGCGGGAGCTGCTCGGGACGGGGTTCGAAAACCGCGCCGGGACGAGCTGGCTGCTCACCTCGGCGCCCGTGGAGCCGAACCAGGAGATCAAGATCCGGTGGGGAGCGTACGACGCCGGAGATCACGAGCTCGACTCGACAGGGCTCGTCGACAACTGGCGGTGGCTCACCGACGAGGACGTGCGCGTCGTGACGGTGGCGGACCGGCCCGCGCTCTGACGAGGCGCTGACGCGCGTCGCGCCGGCAGCGCGCTCGGGGCGCACGGCGGCGGGCGCGCAGCGGCGTCCCGCGCCGCCGCTGCGTCGGGCGGCTCAGGGGGCGATCGGCGCGTCCGAGGTCGCCGCGCCGACGCCGGCGAGCAGCTCCCTGTACCAGGCGGCCGCCTCGGCGGCGCGGCCCGGCAGCGCGCGGCTGCCCCAGAGCACCGAGAGCGTGCGCGTCGTCCCGGCGTGCGTCTTGGTCCGCTGCGAGTCCTTCACGGCGTTCGCGCACGGGCCCTCCGCGTCGAAGACGCAGAGGAGCCCCTCGAGATCGATCTCCTGCCCCGAGGCGTTGAACACGTAGCGGGCGCCCGCGGGCGCCACGCCGATGCGGAGCGGCGGGATCGCGCGGTCGAGGTCGACGACGCTGATGGGCAGCCCGGAGTGCAGCGACACGGCGTTGCACGCGTCCACGGCCGCGTTGATGGGCCCGAGCGAGCCGTCCGCGGCGGCGCGGATGAGGTACTCGGAGGCCGGCTTGCCCCGGCCGGTCGGCTTGTACCCGCCGTGCCGGAGGAGGTCGCGGACGGCCGCGCGCACGGCGTCGTCCGAGCGGAACGGGGCCGCGGCCTTGTCGGACAGGAGGCCGCGCAGCGCCTCGCTCGCCGGCAGCTCGCCGAGCGGCGCGGGGAAGGTGGTGACGAAGGCGGCGGCGTCGAGCAGAGGATGTGCCGAGATCGTGAGCACGCGGCGCACTCTACACCACCGGCGGGGCCGCGCGACGGCGTCAGTGCACCTCGTAGAACTCGACGCGGCGTAGATCCGCGCACTCCTGGCTGCCGCCTGGGTCTCCGAGGATGTGGATGCGACCCGACCCGGGGACGGAGATGGCGCCCACGGCCGCCGGTGCGTCGACCGAGGTCTCCTGCTCCCCGTCGATGGCGACCTGCAGCGACAGCCCGGCGGGCGAGCTCGAGATCTCGACGAGGAGGGCCTGCTCGCGCTCCCACGAGAGGCCCTCTGTGGCCAGGGTCGCGGCGCCGCGGTGGCCCGTCGCGGTCATCACGAGCGCGCCGTCCGAGGCCCGCAGAAACACCCTGTTTCCGGGATCGATGTAGAGGAGGTCGTGATCGGCGAGCTGCTCGCCAGAGGCGTAGTTGGGCGCGAGCTCGATGAGCGCCTTGAACCACCCCTTCCAGATCAGCCATTCGGCGTTGTTCGCGTACAGCACGTCCGCCTCGCGCCGCCGCGCGCTACCCGTGGTCGGGATGGCCGACGACGGGTATCGCGCCGACTCGAGGTTCAGGAACGCGAAGCTCGCCGCGCTCAGCCTCGCTGCCTCGCCCGCCGCGGGATAGAGCCAGATCTGCCCGGCGCGATCGGTCTCGACGCCGGTGAAGTCGATGCGGCGCCACGCGCGCGCCGGCGCGAGCACCTTGGTGCGCGCGTCGGCCTGCGCGGCATCGTCGAACGCAAAGGCCCGTATCCACGCGAAATCGCCCTTCTCTCCGTCGATGTCGCCCACCCACCCGGAGATGGTCGAGGTCGATCCGCCGCTGCGGTCGACCGGGACATATGCCGCCGACGCCTGCTCCGCGTCTTCATCGGAGACACGCCCGGCGGACATCTCGCCATCCGGCCCGCGCGCCGCTGCGAGGCTGGCGTCGTAGATCACGCGCCAGGGCCGCTGCCCCGGCGTCGAGAGCGGAATCCGGTTCTCGCGCGCGCCCTCGAGGCTGAGCCCCCAGGGCCTGTCGTCGCCGGTCCGGCGCGCCCGGGGAACGTCCGCCGGTATCCCGCTCACGACGGCGCTCTCGCCGATCTGCACGGTCTTGTCCGGCGTGGGGCTCTCCAGCGTCAGCCAGCGCGGAAGCTCGTAGATCCCCGGCTGCGCCGGGGCGCCCGCGGCCCACCTGGTGAGCATCCCGTTCGGCAGGCCGTCGACGCCCCCTTCGCCGCCGGAACCGCCGTCGCCATCGCCATCCGACCGAGTCCCGCCCTCGCGGCTCCGCTCGCCCGTTCCGTGCAGATCGAGCGTGCATGTCGACGCCGCGCTCGCCGCGAGGATCACCAACGGAAGGTCCGTTAATGCAAAGCGGCGAGCAGCGGCTTTCATCGCCGGATGTTTGTCCTCCCACACTCCCCCTGTCAACGCCGGGAGTGCGCAGCTCGATTCGCTGATGCCGTGAGCTATCCCGTCCCCGGGCGACGAAGATCGACTACCCTGGCTGGCTGTGGAGCGGGACTACACACGCCTGAAGCCGAGGTCGCCGGGTGAGCGCCGTCGCTCGATGGGCGCCGCGGCGCGGAGCCGCCCAGCGCGGGCCGCGCCGCTCGCCGAGCGCGCGATCCCGTGGCTGCTCGCGGCGGCGATCGCCGGGTCCGTGCTCGCGATCGGCGCGGTCCATACGCCCACGCTGGCCCTCGTGTCGTCGATCACGGCGGTCGCCGCCGCGCTCGCTCTCCGCGCGAGCGCGCTCGCGGATCGGGAGTCTCACCTGAGATCGCTCCCGATGCTCACGCTGCTCGGCTTGACCGCGTACACGCTGCTGCAGGCCGCGCCGCTCCCGCTCTCCTGGCTCGAGCACCTCTCGCCGGCGAGCGCCGACGTCTGGTCGCGCGCGCTGATGCCGCTCGGCGAGGCGGCGCCGCGCTACGCCAGCATCTCGCTCGATCCGGGGGCCACGCTGGTCGAGGCCACGAAATGGCTCACGTATGCCGGCGTGTTCGTCACAGCCGCCTTCGTCGGAGCGCGGCGCGGCGCGAGGCTCGTCGTCACCCTCGTCTTCAGCAGCGCGTTCCTCGCCGCCCTCACGACGATCACCCACGGGCTGCTCGGCGCGAAGGAGGTCTTCGGCCTGTATCAGCCGCGGTTCTCGGTCGCGCCCTGGCACGTCGGGCCGCTGCTCAACCCGAACAACCTCGCCGGCTACCTGAACCTCGGGGTCCTCTCCGGCGTCGGTCTGCTGCTCACGAGCAGGCCGCTCCTGCCGTCCTGGGTCACCGGCGTCGGGCTCGCCACGATCGTGGGCGTCAGCATCATCTCGTCGTCCCGCGGAGGGCTGCTCGTGCTGCCGCTCGGCCTCGCCCTCTTCGCGCTGCTCTCGCGGTGGCGGCGCGGCAAGCACCGCCCGGGCGGCCGCAGCCAGGGCCCGGCGGCCTGGCTGCTCACGGTCGCGATCGGCGGCGGCGCGCTCCTCGCCGCGCTCGCCGCCACGAACCGCACGCTCACGGAGATCGCGGACGATAACCTCGACAAGCTGTCGCTGTTCCGCTCGACGCTCCCGATGCTCGCGGACCACTGGCTGCTCGGCGTCGGGCGCGGCGCGTTCGAGACGGTGTTCCCTGCATACCGCCAGTCGCCGGGGAACATCGTGTTCACGCACGCGGAGAACTTCGTGATCCAGTGGGCGGCCGAGTGGGGCATCCCGGCGGCGGCGGCGGCGCTCATCGCGCTCGGCGTCGCGTTCCGGCCCGGCAAGATCGCCCTGAAGGGGAGCACGGTGGCGGTCGGCGCCTGGGTCGGCTGCGTGGTGCTCCTCGCCCAGAACCTGTTCGACCTCGGGATCGAGGTGCCCGGCGTCGCGATCGCGCTCACGGCGACGCTCGGCGCGCTCTGGGGCGAGGCCTACCACGAGCGGCCGCTGCACGAGGCCGCGGCGGACGGCGCGAGCGCCGAGGGGCGCCGCGCGTGGCGGCTCGCCGCGTACGCCGCGGCGTCCGGGCTCGCGCTGGTCGCCCTGATGCTGCGCTTCGGCTGGCGCGACGTCGATCACGACCGCCGGTCGCTGCGCGCGCTGAGCGAGGCAGGCGCGGCGACCGGCGCCGGCTGGCCGAGCTTCCGCGCAGAGCTCCGCGCGGCGATGCTCCGCCACCCGGGAGAGCCCTATTTCCCGCTGCTCGGCGCGGTCGTGGCGCTGCAAGGCCGCAGCGAGAGCCCGATCCCGTGGCTGCAGCGGACGCTGGAGCGCTCGCGCCGCCACGGCCGCGCCCACCTGCTGCTCGCGGAGGTGCTGGCGTCGCGCGGCGCCAGGGAGCAGGCGTTCCTGAGCCTCCGGCTCGCGGTGGAGGACGACCGCGGCGTCACCGGCACCGCGGCCACCCTCGCGCGGCAGTGGACCGACCGCTTCGACGAGATCGCGCGCGCCGTGCCGGACGGCGAGGCCGGCGCCGAGATGCTCGAGCGGATGGCCACCGCTGGCAACCGCCGGGACGCGCTCGAGCTGCGGCTGCGCTGCGCGGAGGAGGCGATCGCGCGCGCCCCCGAGCGCGTCGCCGCCCGCTGGGCCGCGGGCGACGTGCTGCTCACGCTGCTGGAGGATCCGAGCTCACCGCGCTGCGGCGGCCCGGAGGGCGGCGAAGAGAAGCGCGCCGACTGCGAGCGGCAGATCCAGGCGCACGCCGCGGCGATCGAGCAGCAGCAGGAGAGCTCGTTCTTCGCGGTCCAGCTGCGGGCGCGGCTCCTCCTGCTGCACGGGAAGATCGCCGAGGCGGAGCAGTTCCTCGCGGAGCGCTGCGAGCGGCTGGACAACCGGGTGGGCTGCCTCCGCCTGCGGGTCCAGGCCGCGGCGCAGATGGCCTCTCCCGAGCGGTTCCCCCCGGCGGCGCGCGAGCTGCTCTCCGCGTCGTGCGGCTCGCTCGCGGCGTGCGCGTCGACGGCGACGTGGGCCGGCGACCTGCTCGTGGCGCGGAAGGACTACCAGTCGGCCGTGACCTACTACGCCCGCGCGGCGCAGGACGAGCCCACCGAGGAGCGCCTCCTCAAGCTGGCCGACACCGCGAGCCAGGCGGGCGCGCATGTCGAGGCGTCGAACGCGCTGGAGCGCCTCCTGCAGCGGCGCGGCGGCGCCGATCCCGAGCTGCGCAAGCGGGTCGTCGACGAGAAGGCGAAGGCGCTGGCGTCGCCGCTGGCCCCCTAGGTCGCCGCTGGCCCCCTAGGTAGCCTTCTCCCCTCGTGCCTGACGTTGGCGCTGGGGCGCGGCGTGGGCCTCTAGCTCTGCCCGCCGCGCCCGCGCAGCACGGCCCGGCGGCTCGACCGAGCGACCGGGGTGCCGCGGGCGCGTGCGAGGGCGAGGAGCGCGGCGGCGACGGCGCCGAGGCCGGCCTGCCAGGGGGCCCCGACGAGCTGCCCCGGTGCCTCGGAGCAAGCGCAGCCACGGCCGTAGAGTAGCGTGTCGTCCAGCGCAGATCCGCCGCCGGCTCCACCATCGCCGGCGCCGCCGCCGCTTCCACCGGCCCCACCGCCGCTTCCACCGGCGCCGCCGCCGCTTCCGCCGGCCCCGCCGCCGCTTCCACCGGCCCCGCCGCCGCTTCCGCCGGCCCCGCCGCCGCTTCCGCCGGCCCCGCCGCCGCTTCCGCCGGCCCCGCCGCCGCTTCCGCCGGCCCCGCCGCCGCTTCCGCCGGCCCCGCCGCCCCCTTCGCCCTGCGGCATCCTCACGATCACGCCGTCCGACGCGCGATCCGGGGAGAGCCCGGCGGCCGAGACCGCGCGTATGCCGACATGATACTTCGCCCCGTCGAGCAGCGGCAGCCCGCCGATCGACGCCTCGGAGACGTCGCCGACGTCCCGCCATGCCGGCGAGTCGAGGTAATCCCCCTGGCCCACGACCGCCACCTGATACGAGGTGGCCGACGGCACCTTCGACCATCTCACGTGGAGCGTGTCTCTGGTGATGATCTCGTCGACGTCCTCGCCCGCGCCAGGGCTGCTCGGGTCGGCATCCCACACGAACTCGGGCGCCGGCAGGATCTCGTGCCGCAGGTTGTAGAGGTAGCCATCCGCGACGCTCACGACGATGTCGTCGTTCCCGTCGCCGTCCGTGTCCGCGAGGATCGGCGCGCCGACGGGGCTGCCGAAATGATGGGACCAGAGGAGGCGTTGCGAGCACGTGTCGACGGCATAGAGGAAGCCGTTGGTGGAGCCGACCACGACGGAGCTCCCGGCGGACGGGAGGCCCGTGATGCTCCGCGAGACCGCCACGTCGCCGAGCTGGCCCATGACGGCGTCCGCCTGCCGCGCGGCCTGCTCGTCCGCGAAGACGGCATCGCCCGCGAGGACGATCGAGGTCGTCCGCCCGGCCAGGGGGGCGTCGAGCTCGGTGAACGTGAGGCGGGCCGGCGTCACGAACGAGCCCTCGACGAGGATCGACCGGCCCTCGCAGGCGGCGATCGCGCCGTGCGGATACGGGCGGTTGTCCTCCGTCCCCTTCCAGAGCGGGGCACGGAGGTCGTGCGATAACGTCCGCGCAGGGTAGAACCCGCCTTGCAGCGTCATTTCGAGCTGCGGATCGCCCGACACGTCGGCGAGGATCGGCATGAAGTAGGAGATCCGCTCGGCGTTCTCGCCGAGGGAGCTGCCGTCCCGGCCCGAGAAGACCCGGGCGGTGTTGATGGCCAGCGCCACGTCCTGCGCCCCGTCGCCGTTCCAGTCCGCGATCGCGGCGGCCTGGGTCCCATCCCTGGCGGCGATGCGCTGGGTCCAGCGCACCTCGCCGCTCCGCTCGATGGCGAGGAGGTCGGTGCGCATGTCATGGTCGACCGTCATCGCCACGAGCTCGGGCGCGCCGTCGCCGTCGAGATCGCCGTGCAGCACGTCCCACTTCGGCGGCTTTCCCAGCGGGACCTCGAGCCTCTGCCTGCCGCCCTCGTCGAGCATCGCGACCGAGTACCGCGCCGGCTCGGTGATCGGGTGCTGCCGCCTGAAGCACGCGAGGGTCGCCGGCGCGCCGCCCGCGGCGGGCGCGATGGAGGCGCCGAACGCGTCCATCACGCGCCAGGCCGCCTTGGCGGGCGCGACGTTGCTCGCCCCCTCGGAGTCGATCCGGATGAGGTCACCCCGGCTGTCGACCACGACGATGCTGTCGGCCGTGTCGCCGGGGGCGAGCCTCGCCGCGAGCGGAGCCCGGCCGAAGTCGACGTAAGCGCCCGGACCGGTGCTGTAGCCGCCGACCCGCAACCCGGGCAGGATGTCGCGCCCCTCCTGCACGAGGTTCGTGGGCGCGAGCGAGGCGTCGAGCAGCGTGACGAACCCGTCGTCGCGGGAGACGACGAGCCGCGGCGACCCCGGAGACGTCTCTGGCAGGACATCGAACGCCGCGATGTCGACGCCGCGCTCGATGGGATGGATGGCGGCCGACGACGGCCCCCCCTCGAACAGCTCGTAGGCGGTGACCGCCATGGGCTCCGAGGTCGACTCGAGCACGAGATCGTCGCGCCCGTCCCCGGTGAGATCCGGGGTGACCAGCGAGAAGATGAGGCCCGTCCTGCGCGACCTCGCCCAGTCGGTGCGCGTGCGGATCCGCTCTCCGTCGAGCGACCAGAGCAGCTCGACCCCTCCGCCGCCCTCGCGGCTGAACCGGAAGGCCGACACGCGCTCCTCGCGCGACGTGAGGATCCACCGCTCGGCGCCGGAGCTCCCCGCGACCGCGCCCCGCGCGATCTCGCCGGGGATGACGGCGAGCTCGTCGCCCGTGGCCGCGTCGAGCACGAAGGACGTCCACGTGTCCCCGACGCCGCTGCTCACCACCACCTCGAGCGCGCCGTCGCCGTCGAGATCCCACGCGAGCTGCGTCGGGGCGCGGGCGTCTCCGCCCTCGTTGGGGGCGAGCCTCTTGCGCCACACGACGGCGAGCGAGGGGCTCTCGCCCGGCCTGTACGCGAGCAGGGTGACCTCGCGCGCGCCCTGCTGGGAGATGACGCGGTTCTGGAAGCAGAGCGCGTGCTGACCGGGTGTGGAAGGGTCGCCCAGGCTCACCGCCTCGCACAGCGCGCCGCCGATGTGCGCGGCGATGCTCGCCGACTCCGCGAACACGGTCCCCGTTCCCGAGACGAAGAACAGCCGATCGTGCGAGGAGACCATGAGGTCCGCGATGCCGTTGCCATCCCAGTCGCCCACCGTGTTGACCGTGGCGCCACAGTGGGAGCGCTGCGGGGGCGCGGGCAGCCTCTCCACCGCGTCGAACCCGCGCGCGAAGCTGTAGACCACGCCGGGGCTGTCCGTGCGCACGCCGCAGCAGCCGCACTCGTCGAGGAAGAGATCGAGGTGGCCGTCGCCGTCGAGATCGGCGAGGCGCGCGGAGCCGAGCGACCCGAGCTCCGAGGCCTCCTCGCGCCAGAGGACGGCCCCGCTGTCGCCGGCCACGACGGCCGCTCCCGCCCCGCTGAGCACGACCGCCTCGAGCCGCCCGTCGCCGTCGAGATCATCGAGCGCGTGCAGCGTCTGGAACCCCAGGGAAGGGGTGCTCCAGTGGATGAAATCCTGCGGATCGGACAGCACAAGGCGGCCGCCGGACACGAAGAGAAGGTCGAGCTCGCCATCCTGGTTCACGTCGTCGGCGAGCATCTTGTTCGGCGAGAGCACGCCGCCGAGGTATGCCCGCCAGTAGGGCGCAGGCTTCACGATATTGCTCGTGGACTGCGTGGCGCCCGTGCGCTGCGGATCGTGGCGCGCAGAAGCCCAGTCGCCGGCAGCCAGGGTTCCGTGGAGCAGGAGCGCGGAGCAAACCGCGCTCGCTACCGCACGGCGCGTTACGGAGGACGATCGTTCCATGCTGCTCTCCTCGACGCGCGCGGTCAGCCGCTCGGCGGCAGCGTACGCGATCGCCACCGAGGTAGCATCGCGCACAGCCCGCTGCACCTGGCCGCACCGCGTCCTGGACCGTGAGCAGCCATACCGCAAGCCCACACCGCACCACACCGTCGCCTCGTTCGGCGGGGCAGCTTGAATTTTGGGGGCTCGGCGGGCACCTTAGCCCTCCGCCGCACCCCTATCTGGATGGTAGCGCCTCGAGCGCATGACTTATGGCTGACGAACTGAGAGCTCCTCCCACGACCGCCGCCCGCACCGACGCTCCTGGCGAGCGCACCATCGACCTCGTCGCCGCCTGGCGAACGGTCAGCAAGCACTGGGCCATCGCGTTGACGACGATGATCTTCGTCGCCCTCAGCGTCACGTTCTACACGCTCGGGCAGAAGAAGATTTACCAGTCGACGTCGACATTGCAGTTCGACCCGAACCCCCCGCGGCCCCTCGGCCGCGGCGTCGACACCGTCGTCGACATGGGCGCCGGCTCGTACTGGAACAACCGCGAGTACTACGAGACCCAGTACAAGGTCATGCGGTCGATGCGGGTGGCGCTGGCGGTCGTCGCCCAGCTCAACCTCCATAACGACGCGTACTTTCTGAAGGATCTGCCGAGGGACGCGGCCGCGCCCCCGCCGATGAGCGTGAGCCCGGAGGAGGCCGCCGAGGAGCTCCGCGAGCGGCTCGTGGTCGAGCCGGTGAAGGACAGCCGCCTCGCCATCGTCCGCTACAACGACGCCGATCGCGAGCGGGCGCAGCGCGTCCTCTCCATGCTGATGGACGTCTACATCGAGCAGAACCTCGACGACGCGCTCACCTCGACGAACTCTGCCGTCGACTGGCTCCGGACGCAGCTCGACAAGCTGAAGAACGATCTCGAGACCAGCGAGACGTCGCTCCACGAATACAAGAAGAGCAACAACATCCTCGACATCGATTTCGAGGACAAGACGAACCTCCTCCGCGAGGAGATGAAGCAGATCAACGACGCCCTCACCACCGTGCGCACGCGGCGCGAGGAGTTCGCCGCGCGCAGCCAGGAGCTGGCGAAGGTCGATCCGAACAACCCGCTCGATCTCCCCGCCTCCGAGCTCATCCAGAGCCCGGTGCTCCAGACGTTGCGCGCTCGCCATGAGGAGTGCGTCCGTGAGCGCGACGCGCTCATCGGCTCCGGCAAGGGGGAGAACCACCCCGACGTCCGCGCCGCGACCGAGCGGGTGGCCGCCAACAGGAACTCGCTGATCGCCGAGATCAAGAATGTTCAGGGCGCCGTGAACCGCGATCTCGCCATCGTGAGACGCCAGGAGGCGGGCCTCGCGGGGCTGCTCGAGGGCGCCAAGAAGCAGGCCTTCGAGCTGAACTCCCTCAAGATCGAGTACGATCGGCTCCGGAGGACGAAAGAGAACACGGAGAAGCTCTATCAGATCGTCCTGGAGCGCACGAAGGAGAGCGATCTCCAGCGGATGATGCGGGTGAACAACATCCGTGTCCTCGACAGGCCGAACCTCCCGATCGAGGCGATCCGACCCCGCGTCCCGGTCAACATCACGATCGGCATCCTCGCCGGGTTGCTCCTCGGGATCGGCGCGGCGATGGCGCGGGCGATGCTCGATCGCACGCTGAGGACGCCGGACGAGGTCGAGCGGGAGCTCGGCCTGCCCATCCTGGGCCTCCTCCCCGAGTTCGACCGGAAGGAGAGGGCCGAGGCCCTCCCGCGCAAGGCGCGCCACCGGGGCAAGCTCGCGGCCTCGTCGGTCCGGCCCGAGCTCATCGTCCACGATCAGCCGAAGAGCGGGATCGCGGAGGCGGCCCGGGCGATCCGGACGAACCTGCTCTTCATGTCGCCCGACCAGCCCTACAAGACGCTCCTCATCGCGAGCGCCGGCCCCGCCGAGGGCAAGACGACCGTGGGCTGCTGCATCGCCGTCGCCATGGCGCAGGCCGGGCAGCGGGTCGTCCTCATCGATTGCGACCTCCGCAGGCCGCGCCTCCACGCCATCTTCGACAAGGGACCGGAGGTCGGCGTGACGAGCGCGCTGCTCGACGACTCCGCGATCGACGACGAGAACGCGCTGAAGACCGAGGTGGAGAACCTCTATGTCATCCCCGCCGGCCCCATCCCGCCGAACCCGGCGGAGCTCTTGCACAGCGATCGCTTCAAGGCGCTGCTCCGCAAGCTCCAGGGCCGATTCGACCGGGTGATCATCGACAGCCCGCCCATCGGCGCCGTCACCGACGGCGCCGTGCTGTCCACGCTGGTGGACGGCACCGTGCTCGTCGTGCGCGCCTCGGCCACGACGCATGACTTCGCGCGCCATGGGATCCGGGCGCTGCTCGACGTCGGCGGCAAGACCGTGGGCGTCGTGCTGAACGCCGCCAACCTGAACCGCCGTGAGTACGGCGCGTACCGCTATTACGGCGACAAGACGGACGGGTACTACCGCGCGACGAGCGAGGTCGCGCCGCCCGACGACGCGGACGCCCCACCGCCTCCCCTGCCGAACTGAGGAGCCCCGCCGTTGCTGTCCCCGAGATTCCCGCGCGCGAGCGGCGCCCGCCGCGCCGCCGAGCCGGCGCCGTGGAGGAGGAAGGCGTTGCCCCAGGGCCGGCTCGTGGCGGTGCTCCTCGTCGCGACGCTGGCCACGGTCGGCCCCATCCTGGAGAGCACGATGGGCGACGGGCGCGGGTGGACGATCGGTCTCCTGCTGCTGCTCGTCGCGCCGTCGCTCGCGCGCGCCGGCGGTCCCCGCTTCCATCCGCTGGATCCGGAGACCTACATCCCGGCGACTTACTTCCTCACTGTCGGCTACACGCCCATCCTGAAGCTGCTGACGTCCTACGGGTTCCACCTGCCGAGCTACGATGCGGCAGCCATGGAGGTGGGCTATGCCGGCGCGACCGGCTGCGCCATCGTGTGCACCGCGATGAGCCGCCTGCCGGAGAGCCCGAACGTGGAGCGGGTGGTCCCGGTGCACCGGCCAAAGGCGATGCTGGACCGGGACTGGGCGGCGATCCTCGTCGGGCTGTTCGGGCTCGCGCTCGTCATCGCGTGGATCGCCTCGATCGGCGTGGGGCAGTTCTTCACGATGGACTACGCCTCGAACCACCTCATGGAGGACGGCAAGGGCCTGCTGACCTCCGGGTGGTATCTGGTCAAGCTCGTGGTCGCGTACCTCTTTCTCAGGTTCGCTTCGGTCCGCAAGGCAGGCCTTCCCGTCCCGAAGACGCTCCTCATCGCCGGGTCATGCTTCCTCGCGACCCTCCTCCTCACCACGGTCATGGGGCGGCGTGGGCCGCTCGTCTGGACCATCCTCGCCATCGGGCTCACCCTGCACGCCTACGGGATCCAGATCCGGCGCCTGTGGCTGGCTGCCGGCATGGTGTGCGTTCTCTTCTACGGCATCGCCGTCGAGGGTGCCCGGGCCCGCCAGGGCCGCGGGTTCGACGCGCAGATCACGTCGGCGATGAGCCACCTCGAGACGATCGAGAACCCGCTGGAGATCGGCGAGCTCAGGAGGATTCACTCCAACCTCGTCAGCGTCGTGAACGAGCGGCCGCCCATCGTCAGCTACGCCGGAGAGAGCTGGATCAACGCGTTCCTCATCCTGATTCCCAAGCCGCTCTGGAACGAGCGGCCGCTCAGCCTTGGACAGCGGTATGTGTGGTGGCAGGCACCCGATCTGGCGCGCCACGGCGCCGGCTTCGCGATGAGCGCCGCAGCCGAGGGCTACGCCAACCTCGGCCTCCTCGGCGCGGCGATCCAGGTCGGGGCCATGAGCGGGCTCTTCTTCATGCTGCCGCTCCTCGTGGCGGGCGCGCGCGACGCGACCCCCCTCGTCCGCGCGTCCGGCGCGACCCTCTCCGCATTTGCCTACAACCAGTTTCGGGGCGAGCTCACCGCGCTGCTCAAGATCGCGGTCTCCCTGGGGATCGGCGTGGTCGGGATCGTCCTGCTCACCTCGGTGGTGAAGCTCCTCCGCCAGTGGGTCATCGCCCGGCAGCCAGCGCCGGGGCGGCCTGCCCGGAGCCTGCACGCGGCGCATCTCGGCCGGCCGCCGGCGAGATCGGCCCTGCAGGCGTCGCGCCGGCCGTAGCTGCGTGTGGGTCGTCGCGCCGGATGCGGGCCAGCAGAGCGCATGCGCCACGACCGGCAGGCCCGTCGCCAGGTACGTCACCCCCTTCCAGCGCGGCAGGCTCCCGCGTTGGAGCAGATCCGCCGCCGCCAGCACGAGGATGGGCGCCCCGAGCCCCCCGAGCGACGTCGAGGATGTACCGCGCGGCGCGGCGCGGCGTTAAAAGGCCATCAACCACGGGAAAGGCTAGACCCCCCTCACCATGAGAATCCCCCTTCGTCTGAACCGAGCAGGCTGGCCCGCGCTGGGGCTGCCGCGCAGGATCTGCTTCCCGGACCCGCGGGACCTGCTCCGGCCCGAGCAGATCGCCGCGCCCGAGATCTTCTCGGAGCGGGTCTCCATCCTCTTGCTCAGCGGCACCCGCAAGACGACGCGGCCCGGCAGGCACCGGCAGAGCGATGCTCTCCTCGTGAAGGCGCTCGGGCAGCAGCGCCCCGTCATCCTCGACGTCGGGGCCTCCGACGGCAGCACGGCGCTCGATCTCCTGACCACGCTCGGCGACGCCTTCGCGTCCTACTTCGTCACCGACAGGGCGCTCTCGCTCCGCGTGCGCACCGACGACCGCGGGCGCGCTTTCTTCTACGACGCCGACGGCGCCTGCGTCCTCGCGGCCACCCCGCGACTGCTGTTCTATCCGGCAGCGGAAGGCCTGCGAAGGCTGCCGCGCTGGGCGTCCCCCTGGCTGCAGAGCGGCATCCCGCCGTACGACCCCGCGTACCCGGAGGTGTCCCTCGTCCAGCCGCGCCTCCAGGAGCTCGCGCGCCGCGACGCGCGCGTGGTCCTGAGGACCCACGACATCTTCCAGCCATGGGACGGCCCTGCTCCGACGGTCATCAAGGCGGCGAACCTGCTGAATCGCGCCTACTTCTCCGACGACCAGCTCCGCCAGGCCATCAGCAACTTCTGGCGCGCCCTCGCGCCCGACGGGCTGCTCCTCGTGATCGACAACCGCGACATCGAGAAAGCCTCGCTGTTCGCGCGCACGGAGAGCGGCTTCCGGCACATCGACAGCATCCATGGTGGAACGGAGATCCGACCGCTCGTCCTGAGCTGCTGAATCCGCCGCCAAGAAGAACCTTCTATCCCGTACATCAGCACGGGCGGGCTCTTCATAGCTCCGACAGCATCGACATGAATTTGCTCACAGCATTGTTGACGCTGTTCTGGCTGGTCCGTTCGAGCGAGCGACGCGAGAACTGCTCCAGCAACGCTGGCTCGCGGAGCACTGTACGGACGGCCTCGGCGATCTGTGCCGGGCGGCCGACGTCCACCAGGATACCGTTGACGCCGGAGGCGATCAGGTCGTTGACGGCGCCAACCCTGCTGGCCACGGCAGGGACGCCCAGCGCCATGACCTCCAGCAGCGCGTTCGGGAATCCTTCGCTGTGGGAGGCGAACACGCACAGGTCAAAGGAAGGGATCACATCTATCTTGTCCGTGGAGAGCCAGCCCGCGTACTCGGTGTTCCTGAGGCCGCGCTCACGGATGAACGCCTTGACGTTGTCCAGCTCGCTCCCGTCCCCGTAGATCCTGGCCTCGACCGAAGCATTCTCGCTCTGCAAGAGGAGCATGGCTTCCAGAAAATCATAGATGCCCTTTCCTCTCTCGATACGGTTGTAGTAGAGGACCCTCAGGGGCCTATCCATGTTCTGGGGATAGCTCTTCGCCGCACCTCTGGCGAAATACGAATCGGGCAGCCAGTTCTCTATGACGCGCAGCTCGACGCCGCTCTCCTCGGGCACGAAGCTCGAGAAGAAGCTCCGCCAGTGCTCGCTCTGGCATATCACCACATCGCAGGACCTGACGACGAGGCTCAGATACTCTCGATAGAGTTTGTTCCTGGCCACGTTATCGACGATGGGCCCCGAGCGCGGGAAGATGATGACCTTCTTCCCGAGCAGCTTGCCCAGGAGCCCGACCGAGCCCTTCTCCACGAAGCTCATCCCGGAGCTCGAGAACAGCAGGACGGCATCTACCCGCGAGAACAGGAGGTCCTTGACGCACCGGAGCACCCTCGGCACGGCGGTGTGCATCCTGTGGAGCGCCGTTCGGACCCGGATCGAGTCGATGGTGGAGTCGACGAGCAGGAAGTCGAACTCATCTCCCAGGCCACTGTCGATCAGAGAGCGGCAGGCAAAGTACTGGCCGCCTATCCTCCCGTCGGCCGGGGGCTTGAATGAGCCCACGAACAGAATTCGCTTCTTTTCCGCCATGTTGTCCACTTCCGCGCGCGGCGACCGTACCACTCTCGCGCCGCGCTGGGTAGCTATCCCTCCCCGTGCGGTCCGGCGCCTCGCCCAGACTGCGCTGCGGCGCGCTCGATGATGAGGCAGAGCGCTTGGCGGCGCTCGCGTGATCGTCACTCCACCGGGGCCCGAACCCGGCGCGGCGCACCGTCGGTCGTTCCCGTCCGGCGTGCATGACCGGTCCACGCGCGGGGGCGGGACGGGGTGGGAGGACGGTCGAGCACCCGCGCTGAGGCTGAGCTCGCCTGGCGGAGCCGCGGCGACGGGATCCAGTGCTGCTGTTATTTGCCACTTACATCACACGAGCACCGGTCAACCACGGTCGGCCGGTGACGAGCCGGACAGCAGCCACCGCGCCTGGCCCATCAGGTGAAGTGGCGGATACCATGGCGGGTTCATCCCCCAGAAGACGGCATGAAGGAGCGAGGCCATCGCCGTCCCTCCGACGGCCACGACCAGGGCGCGTCGCGGCTTCACGAGGAGCACGCTGAAGCCGATCAGCAGGGGCACATAAGAAAAGGCGATCCGCGCGGTGGCCAGGCACTCGAGGAGCGCGGTGAGCGCGACGAGCAGGCCTTTTGACACACGGGGCTGCTCCAGGACCAGCGCCGCACAGAGCACGAGCAGCCCCCAGGCCCGCAGATCGTTGCCTATCGCTGCGAGCTCCCGGAGCAACACGCCCCGTGTTTCGCCAGGAAGCGCATGGTGCTTGACGGGAATGCCATGATCCCCGGTGGGCGAAAGGAGTTGACGTCGCGCGCCAGCCAGCCATTGTGCCGGCCCAAGCGACTCCCCCCGAGCCACGCGGCCATGCGCATCCTCTACGTCTCTCCTTATTTCCCGCCGGAGCCAGGGGCCCCGGCCGCGCGCGTGTCCGAGCTCGCCCGAGCCTGGCGGCGCGCCGGACACGAGGTCACGGTCCTCACGGGCATGCCGAACCACCCGACGGGGGTAATCCCGCCCGAATACCGGGGTCGGCTCCGCATCGAGGAGGACTTTCACGGCGTGCGCGTCCTACGCACCTGGATCTACGCCGCCGCCAACCGGGGCAAGGTGCGCCGCTCGCTCGCGTACGGGTCGTTCGCCCTGTCCGCGCTCACGCTGGCGCAGCGCGATCTGCCGGCCGCCGACGTGCTCATCGCGACGAGCCCCCAGTTCCTCACGGCGGTCGCCGGCTACGGCATCGCCAGGCTCCGCGGGACGCCGTTCGTGTTCGAGGTGCGCGATCTCTGGCCCGAGTCGATCGTGGCGGTGGGCGCCCTCCCCGAGGGGCACGCGGTCGTACGAGGGCTCACGGTCGTCGAGGAGCACCTCTACCGTGCGGCCGACGAGATCGTCGTCGTCACGCGGAGCTTCCGCGAGCGGCTCGTCGAGCGGGGCGTGCCCGAAGGCAAGATCGACGTCATCCGCAACGGCGTCGACCTCGGCCGTTTCAAGCCGTCCTCGCGCGACACGCCGCTGCGGGCGGAGCTCGGCTTCGGGGATCGCCTTGTCGTGGCCTACGTCGGCACGCACGGCATGGCGCACGGCCTCTCCGCGGTGCTCGACGTGGCGCATGGGCTCCTCTCTCGCGACGACATCCGCTTCCTGTTCGTCGGCGAGGGGGCCGAGCGGGCGAGCCTGGAGGCGCGCGCGCGGGAGCTCGGGCTGTCCAACGTGACGTTCCTCGGCGCGCGCCCGCGCGACGCGATGAACGAGGTCTACGCCACCGCCGACATCTGCCTCGTTCCCTTGCGCAAGACAGAGCTCTTCCAGACGGTCATCCCCTCCAAGATCTTCGAGATCCTCGCCATGGAACGGCCGATCGTGATCTCGGTCGACGGCGAGGCGCGGTCGATCGTCGAGGAGGCGAACGCCGGCCTGTTCGCTCCCCCCGAGGACGTACCGTCCATGACGCGGGCCATCCTCGATCTCGCCGCCGATCCGGACAGGCGAAGGCGAATGGGGGAGGCGGGGCGTGCCCATGCTATCCGCTCGTTCGACCGCGATACGCTCGCGCACGAGTATCTCGAGGTGCTGGAGCGCGTGCTGCGCCGCGCGGCGCCCCGCGGGGACGGCGGCGGGGGCGCGAGATGAACCTGCCGCGGGTCGCTCGCACGCTGGCGCAGCTTCACCCGCTGCAGGTGCTCGCCCGGCCGATCGCGCTGGGGGGGCGCGCGCTCGGCCGGGGGCCGACCGCGGCGCAGCCTCCGCGCGTCCACTCCGACTTCGCCCCGCCGCGCGCGGCGTTCGTGGCCTTCGCCGACGCCGAGCGGGCGCGCGGGCGCGCGCGCCTGGCCGCCATCCCCGAGGGCTCGCTGCTCCACGCGTACGAGAGCGCCTATGGCTACGAGCTCGGGGCCGATCCGACCGTCGCCGTCCCGGGCGCGTGGGAGGGCCCTGTCGCGTCGCACCCGTTTCCTGCCTCGGTGCGCGCCCGCAGGCTCGCGGTCGCGGCGCGGCTCGGCCGCCCGGCCCTCGCGGCCGAACTGGCGCGCGCGTGCCGGGCGATCGCGCTCGGGCTCGAGCTGCACCTCCTCGGCAACCACCTGCTCGAGAACGCGATCGGCCTCGTGTGCGGCGGCGCGGTGGCGCGCGGGCTCGAGGCCGAGGCCTGGTGGCGGCTCGGATCGA
The DNA here is from genome assembly GCF_051474675.1 of Sorangium sp. So ce406. NCBI lineage: Bacteria > Pseudomonadati > Myxococcota > Polyangiales > Polyangiaceae > Sorangium > Sorangium sp. So ce406. Next base: position 10,118,991 of record NZ_CP150340.1, read on the forward strand.
GGCTCCTGTCATGGCAGCTCCCGGAGCAGTTCCTCGAGGATGGCGGCCACTTCGAGCTCTCCGCCTCGTACCACCTCGCGCTCGCCGCCGGGCTGCTCGAGGCCATCGAGCTCGCGCAGGCGGCGGGGCGCGAGGTGCCCGAGCTCTGGCGGGTCACGGCGCAGAAGGCGCTGGCCTGGGCCGCCGCCGTCCGCGCGCCGGACGGGACCTATCCCCTCTTCAACGATGCTGCCCTCGACGCAGCGCCCGAGATCGATCAGGTCCTCGCCCTCGGCGCCGCGCTCGGCCTCCACGACGCCGGCGAGACGCCTGGATCGACGCCGGACGGCCCGCAGGCGCTCCTGCACCTCGCCGCGACCGGCTGGGTGATCCTCCGATCCGGCGAGCGCGCGTGGCTCGCGTTCGACGCGGGGATGGACGGCGCCGCGTACCAGCCCGGGCACGTGCACGCGGACGCGCTCACGTTCGAGCTGTGGATCGAGGGCGAGCGCGCTGTCGTCGATTACGGCGTATCCAGCTACATCGCGGACCGGGACCGGGAGGAGACGCGGGCCACGCGCGCGCACAACACGGTCGAGCTCGGCGGCGTGGACTCCAGCGAGGTCTGGAGCGCCTTCCGCGTCGGCCGCCGAGCTCGCGCCCAGGTGCGCCGGCTCGACCGGGCTCCCTCGCACCTCGCGGTGGAGGCCGAGCACGATGGATACCGCTTTCTCCCGGGAGCCCCCCACCATCGACGGTCGCTCGAGCTCTCCGAGCGGGAGCTCGTGATCCGCGACGAGATCGTGGGCGGCAGGACGAGCGCGTGCTCGCGGCTCAGGCTCGACGAGGCGGCCTCGCAGCGCCGGTCGATCTCGATCGACGGCATCCAGCTCGCGCCGGAGCGGAGCGCGGGCGGTTGGCACCCCTGCTTCCGGCAGCCGCGCGCGGCCGTCGTGTTCTCGGGCCGCGGCGAGGTGCGCGACGGCTGGCGCGGCGGCTTTCGCCTGCGGTGGTAGCCGGTCGCCGCGCCGGGCGCGGTCGGCCCGCGCGGCGCTCGCCAGACCGGCTCACTCGCGCACGAGGGTGCCGGTGAGCGTGATGCGGAAGGGCGCGAGCGCCTCGACCTTCTCGAGCACCAGGTGCAGCGCCATGAACGCCTGGTGCAACCCCGGCAAGAGCGCCGTCGAGCGCGGGTGATCCATCCCGGTGTGGATCCTGTCCACGCGGAAGCCGGTCTCCTTGGCGATGCGCTCCACGGTCCACAGCGTGTTCATGCGGAAGTAGATCGGGCACGGCCTGGCGTCGCTGCTACCCGACGAGGCGCGCAGCAGGCCCATGGTGAACGTGTGAAGCCAACGGGGCGTCAGGTGCGTCGCGAGCCCCGAATACGAGAGGAGGTTCAGCGACGTGAACACGAGTCTCCCCCCCGGGCGCAGGAGCCGGTGCGCCTCGTGCAGCAGCGCCTCGGGCTTCTCCAGGTGCTCGAAGAGATGGTCCGCGACGATCACATCGGCGCAGCCGTCCGGCAGCGGGATCGACTCGCCATACGCGCAGAGCCGGTGCGGCGCCGGGTTGCGCGAGAGCGCCTCCTCGTCCGGATCCACCGCGTAGATGGTCTTGCCCTCGAGCGACACCGTCGCGACCTGGCCGAACCACAGCGCCCCACAGCCGAGGTGGATGATGACCTTCGCCGGTGTGACCGCCTCGTCCACGATGCCCTGGTAGATCTCCCAGTAATGCGCGTGGCCGCTGAAGCGGGAATACAACTCGTTTGTCTTCTTGTTGAAGCCAACGATCCGGCGGGCAAGTCCCACGATGTCTCCTTGGTGACCCCCGGCGGCGCGAGAACGTCAGCGGCGGGAGGAGGGCCTCACATCACCGAGAGGCTACTCTGCGAGCGCCGCTCGAGCGTGAGCGCCGGCGGCCGGCGCAGCAGCAGGCGCTCGGCGGAGTCCACGATGAGCTGGAGCAGCATCTCCGCCTGCGGGTTGACCGCGCACTCCTCGCTGTCCCACCGGAAGCGCAGCTCCACCGTCTCGCTCGCTTGCTGGAACGTGAACACCGCGATCACCGACTCGCGGAGCCGCTGCGGCGTCGCCGTCTCGTGCATCCAGCTCCAGGGCTTCACGCGCGCGCTGCCGTTGGCGCCCGCGGAGCTCACCTCGAGGGCGATGAGCTTCGCCTCCTCGGCGAAGCGCTCGAGGACCACGCGCAGCCTCTCCGTCCCGCTCGCGGTCTCGAGCTCGAGCAGCGCTCGCGGCACGGCGCGGCGCAGCGCCTCCACCGTGGCCTCGCGCACGCGACGAGCGTCGCTCCGCTGCGCCCCGAAGAACGGGAAGGAGCCCGCCGTGCGCACCACGATGAACAGCACCAGGCTGCAGGCCACGAGCGCAAGGCCGATCTCGTGCGAGCGGCCGACATAGGCCACCAGCGCGACCACGGTGAACACGAGGCTGAGCCCGTACAGGATCAGCACCGCGCTGCGATGCGAGTGGCCCTTGTCGAGCAGCTTGTGATGGATGTGCGAGCGATCGGCCGAGAAGATCGGCCGGCGAGCGACGTAGCGCCGGACCATCGCCGAGATCATGTCGAAGATCGGCAGGCCGAGCGCGAGCAGCGGCACGAGGACGGCGAGCGCGGTGCCGCCCTTGTGCGTGCCCACGCCGAAGAGCGGGATCGCGGCCAGCATGAACCCGAGGAACATGCTCCCGGTGTCGCCCATGAAGATCGTCGCGGGGTGGAAGTTGTGGAACAGGAACCCCACGATGGCGCCCGCGAGCGTCGCCGCGAGAAGGCAGATCACCAGGTTGCCGGGGTAGCCGCCGAGGTACGCGGTGATGAAGTTGGCGACGCAGGCGAAGAAGCCCACGCCCGCGGCGAGCCCGTCGAGGCCGTCGATCAGGTTGACCGCGTTGATGATCGCGACGAACCACGGAATCGTGACCAGGAACGAGAGCGGCCAGAACGACACGTGCCCGAAGTACGGCAGCGTCACGCACTCGAGGCGAAGCCCGAAGCCCCAGGCGATCGACGCGGCGAGGATCTGCGCAAGCAGCTTGTGTCGCGCGCGCATTCCCCGGGTGTCGTCCCAGGCGCCCGCCGCCGCGATGACCAGCCCGCCCAGGAGCAGCCCCACCACGAGCGCGTGCTGCGAGAACCACAACAGCCCGATCTGGGTCCCCATCGCGACCAGGATGAACAGCGGCAGCATGAAGCCGACCACGATCGCGAGCCCGCCCAGGCGCGGGATGCGCCGGGTGTGCACGCGCCGCGCGGTCGGCTCGTCGACCGCGCCGATGGTGACCGCGAGACGGCGCACGAATGGCGTCGCCGCCCACGAAATCACCAGCGCAAGAATTACCGCCGTGAGCGTACTTACCATCGCTCGTTCCTCGTCCTCCTCGGGGACTCCCGCACCCTGGCTAAGATGCGGCGCGGCGCGCGACATTCATAGCTCGTCAACATGCAGGCAAGCCCGTCGTTGGTGCGTCCCTACTACCCCAAGTCAGCGCCCCGGACAACCTGAGGACGGGCCGGAAAACCGCTCTGTAACCCGCGCGCGGCGCCATCGTCCCCATCAATTTACAGCACAGCTGTAAGAATTACACTGCTAGGAGAGTGCAGTAAGCCGACGCGAGGACGTTGGCTGCCAAACTCCGCCGATCCGGACCTGCGGGCCTATCGCGAGACCGGCGTGGGCTTCATCTGCTCAGCCATGGGGATCTGGCCTGCCTCGCCGGTCCTCCGAGCGTCACTACCGGCGCTTCGAGTGGCGCACGTAGTGAGTTTCCTCAAGCAGTCATGCTGTTCCTGACGCGACATCCCCCGACGGTCGATTCCATGTGTGACGAGTCCGCGACATCCATTGTTTCGGCGACGCAGAAGATGTAGGGGGGCGTGACGGGTTCGGCGCGGGGACCAGACCGCGTGCGTCGAGCACCCACAGCAAGGCAGTGGGGGCGGACCGGCCCGCGCGCATCTCGGGTGGGACGGGGCAGCGCGCGGGATCCGAGGGCGCGAGGGGGCCGGGTCGGCGCGAGCGCGGCCGCGTCCGGGTCAGGCGGTCGGGTCATCCAGCTCGTAGTACTTCTGCGTCCTGCCGGATGCGAGGATCCTGAACGGATTGCCTGCGACCACGGTGTTGGAGGGCACGTCCTTGTTCACGACGCTGTTCGCGCCGATGATCACGTTGTCCCCGATGGTGATGTCGCCGAAGACGGCGCTCCCCGCCCCCACATAGACGTCGCTGCCCAGCCGCGGGACACCCCGGCTCCCAAAGTTCCTGCCTATCGTGACGTTCTGTCCGACGAGGCAGTTGTCGCCGATGACCGCCCGGGCATGGATCACCACCCCCAGCCCCCAGTAACCCAGCCTGAAATTCGCCCCGATCGTGGCCGACGACGGGATGTAGACCGAGAACAGGAAGCGGTTCAGCCACGTGATCAGCGTGGCCACGAAGGACAGCTTGTTCCGGTAGAAGAAATTACCGATCCGGTACAGCAAGACAGACGGGTTCTTCATGGCATCGACAGCAGCGGTCTGAACCTGGTGATCGCGCCGTCCAGCGCCGGTTGGCCTGCTTCACCCGCTCGACCGAGCGGCGCGAGGACTCCCGGAGCCACAGCGTGGAGCGAGGAGTCGACGGGCAGGAAGTCGAAGTCGTGCCTCGGATCGCCCTCGATCAGAGAGCGACAAGCCACGTGCTGCCCACCGATCCTCCCCTCCGCCGGGGGGGTGAACGAGCCGACGAACAGGATTCGCTTCTTATCCGTCATTTCCAAGCAATAACATACGTGTACGCAGTTCTCTTTAGCAAGCTTGGGCCCCCGGCGCCCACCGCTGCGCCCCTTCCTACGCGAGCCCTTGACACGCGAGCTCGACCGGTCGCCGCGGACGTCGGAGCGCTTGCGGAACCCGCGGCCGGCGCCATCGACACCTGGATGACACCTCGACGGAGGGAGCGCTCCCGATAACTGCAGAGCTCGTCGCGGGACGAACCTCCAGCATGTCGAGCCGCGTCCGATTCCGCCTCCTTCCGCTGTGTCACGCAGGCCCCCGTACAACCTGGTTGACAGGCTTGGCCCGGCGCCCTACAAGGTCCCCAACCCTAACGCATACGTAAGGGTCAGGGTCCCCGCGATGACAATCCGGCACCATCTCCCCGTCGCCCACGAGGCTCGCGAGCAAAGCATCGGTGGGCCCTTCGCGTCCAGCACGTCCAGCACGTCCCGAGCGGACGCACCGCTGGGGGCGCCCGACCCCGCCGAAGAGGAGGACCGCCTCCTCCAGGTGGGGGACATCGCGAAGGCGACCGGGAAGACGGTGCGGGCCATCCACCACTACGAGGAGGTCGGGCTGCTCAGGCCGCACGCCCGCTCCAAGGGGCGCTACCGCCTCTACGACAACGCGGCCCTCACCCGGGTCCGGTGGATCGGCAAGCTCCACGACCTCGGCCTGTCGCTGAGCCAGATCCAGCAGATCGTCTCGACGTGGGAGTCGTCCTCGTCAGCCCCCGGCGCGATGTCGCGGATCCGGGACGTCTACCAGCAGAAGCTCGAGGAGGTGCGAGAGCAGATCGCGCACCTCGAGACCCTCGAGCACGAGCTCATCGCGAGCCTGGCCTACCTCGACACCTGCGAGACGTGCGACCCGGCAGAGCTCGTCGCCGCCTGCACGCACTGTAACCTCCACGACAAGAGCCAGGCCGAGCCTGAGCTCGTCGCCGGGATCCGCGGCGGCAATGGGCATTGCCGCCAGGGCTCGAATCACCGCTGAACGAGAACACCATGGGTATCCAACTTCCGATCTACATGGATTATCACGCGACGACGCCGGTCGATCCGCGTGTCCTCGACGCCATGCTGCCGTACTTCAACAGCAAGTTCGGCAACGCCGCGAGCCGGAGCCACGTCTTCGGGTGGACGGCCGAGGAGGCGGTGACCCACGCGCGCGAGACGCTCGCCAGGTTCATCGGCGCCTCGAACCCCAAGGAGATCATCTTCACGTCGGGCGCGACCGAGAGCGACAACATCGCGATCAAGGGGGTCGCCGAGTTCTACAAGGACAAGGGCAACCACATCATCACGAGCGTCATCGAGCACAAGGCGGTGCTCGACACCTGCAAGCGGCTCGAGAAGCAGGGCTACGAGATCACCTACCTCAAGGTCGACAAGTACGGGATGGTCGATCCGGACGACGTCGCCCGGGCGATCACCGACAAGACGATCCTCGTCTCGATCATGCTCGCCAACAACGAGGTCGGCACGATCCAGCCCATCGCGGAGATCGGCAAGATCACGAAATCGAAGGGCATCCTCCTCCACAGCGACGCGGTGCAGGGGGTCGGCAAGATCCCGTTCAACGTCGAGCAGATGGGGGTCGACCTCGCGTCGGTGACGGCCCACAAGATCTACGGCCCGAAGGGCATCGGCTGCCTGTACGTGCGCCGGTCGAAGCCGCGCGTCCGCATCACCTCGCAGATGGACGGCGGGGGACACGAGTTCGGCATGCGCTCCGGGACGCTCAACGTGCCCGGCATCGTCGGGTTCGCCAGGGCGGCCGAGATCCTCCTCCAGGAGGGCGAGGCCGAGTCGGCGCGCATCCTCTCGCTGCGCGAGCGGCTCCGGAATCGGCTCTGGAGCGAGCTCGACGCCATCCAGCTCAACGGCTCGCCCGATCGACGGCTGCCGGGCAACCTCAACGTGTCCTTCAGCTTCGTCGAGGGCGAGGCCATGATGATGGCGATCAAGGACGTGGCGGTCTCCAGCGGCTCGGCGTGCACGAGCGCCAGCCTGGAGCCCTCGTACGTCCTCCATGCGATGGGGATCGGCGACGACCTCGCCCACTCCTCCATCCGCTTCGGGCTCGGGCGCTTCACCACCGAGGAGGAGGTCGACTACGTCGCCGACCTCGTGATCCGGAAGGTGAACAAGCTGCGCGACATGTCGCCGCTCTACGAGATGCACAAAGAGGGGATCGACCTCAACAGCGTGCAGTGGGCGGCCCACTGACGAGCGGCGCGCAGGCGCCCCTCCGTCAGGTCAAGGTTTCAAGAGAAGAAGGGAACGGTCGAGGAGAGAGCCATGGCATACAGCAACAAGGTCATCGAGCACTACGAGAACCCGCAGAACGTCGGGACGCTCGACAAGAACGACGACCACGTCGGCACCGGGCTCGTCGGCGCTCCGGCCTGCGGCGACGTCATGCGCTTGCAGATCAAGGTCGGCGAGGGCGGCGTCATCGAGGACGCGAAGTTCAAGACGTTCGGCTGCGGCTCGGCCATCGCGTCGTCGTCGCTCGCCACGGAGTGGCTGAAGGGCAAGACGATCGATGAGGCGGAGACGATCAAGAACAGCATGATCGCCGAGGAGCTCCACCTGCCGCCGGTGAAGATCCACTGCTCGGTCCTCGCCGAGGACGCCATCAAGAGCGCGATCGCCGACTTCCGGGCCAAGCAGCAGGCGAAGAAGGCGATCTCCGGCGCGACGGCGACCACGGGGAGCCCGGAGAGCGCCGCGACGGCGAGCGCGGAGTAACAGCGCCGGTCCTCCGGGCGGAGGCCGCCCACGGCACCGGAGAGGAGCAACGCCATGCAGAGCAACGAGGAGACGACCACGACCACGGCGGCGGACAGCGGGAGCTACCCCGCGCCGGTCGCGACGGCGGACGCCGGGCACGCGCACGACGGCGGCGCGCCGGGCGGGGCAGAGGCCAAGGCGAAGCGGACGCTCGCGGTGAGCGACGCCGCGGTCGAGGCCATCCGGGCCCAGCTCGCCAAGCGCGGCACGCCCGAGGGCGCCATCCGGGTCGGCATCCGCGGCGGCGGCTGCTCCGGGTTCTCCTACGTCATCGAGTTCGAGGACCGGCCGCCCCGGTCCGGCGACCTCGTGCTGGAGTTCGCGGAGCCGGGCAAGGCCACGGTGCGCGTCCTCTGCGATAAGAAGAGCATCATCTACCTGAGCGGCTCGGTGCTCGACTGGGAGAAGACGCTCATGTACCAGGGCTTCAAGTTCAAGAACCCGCAAGAGGCGACGCGCTGCGGCTGCGGGCACTCGTTCACGGTGGCCTGAGCCGGCCGCCGCTCGCGCCCGCCCCCGCCGCCGAGGCGCCTCCTTTCGAGCACGTCATGACCGATCCCTTCGATACCCTGGGCGTCGAGCCTCGGTTCGACCTCGACCTGCGCGCGCTGGAGCAGCGCCACCGCGATCTCTCGCGCGCGCTCCACCCGGATCGCTACGCGGGCGCGCCCGCGGCCGAGCGGCGGCTCGCGCTGGGGCGCGCGATCGAGGCGAACGACGCGCTGCGCGTGCTCAGGGATCCGATCCGCCGGGCCGAGGCGCTGCTCCAGCGCGCAGGGCTCGCGCGGGGCGAGGAGGCCGGGCAGAAGGCCTCCCCCGCCCTGCTCATGGAGATGATGGAGTCGCGCGAGGAGCTCTCGGAGGCGGCGAAGGGGAGCGACCGCGCGCGGATCGCGCGCCTCGGCGAGGCGATGCGGGCGCGCGAGCAGGCGAGCCTCGCCGCGATCCAGGGCGCCTTCGCGGCCGCAGGGGGCGATCCCGACAAGCTGAAGGGCGTGCTCGCCTCGCTGAGCGAGCTCCGCTACATCCGGCGCTTCCTCGACGAAGTGAGCGCAATCGAAGAAGAACTCACGGTTCAGACATGACCCTCCTCGAGATTTTCGACCCCAAGGCCAGGCCAAGCCCGATCGGCATCGATCTCGGGACGACGAACTCGCTCGTCGCCCGCGTGCGTGACGGCCGCCCGATGGTCATCGACGACTGCAACGGAGAGCGCCTCGTGCCCTCGGTGGTGCACTACGACGAGCGCGGCAACGCCATCGTGGGCCACAGCGCGCGGCGGCTCGCGCAGGGCCACCCCCGCGAGACGATCGTCAGCGTGAAGCGCTTCATGGGCCGCGGCGCGAACGACCCGGAGACGCGGCGGCTCGGGCCGTACGAGTTCGTGGAGCCGAAGGGCCCCGAGGACGCGAAGAGCGTGCGCTTCAAGGTGCGCGAGCAGGTCGTGACGCCCGTCGAGGTGTCCGCGGAGATCTTGAGAGAGCTCCGGACGTCGGCCGAGCGCGAGCTCCGGTCCGTGGGCGGCGCGGTGATCACGGTGCCGGCCTACTTCGACGACGCGCAGCGGCAGGCGACGAAGGACGCCGGCCGGCTGGCCGGGCTGGAGGTGCTGCGCCTGCTCAACGAGCCGACGGCCGCGGCGCTCGCGTACGGGCTCGACAAGCAGCAGAACGGGCTGTTCACGGTGTACGACCTCGGCGGCGGGACGTTCGACATCACCGTCCTCCTGCTCGACAACGGGGTGTTCCAGGTGAAGTCGACCGGGGGCGACAGCGCGCTCGGCGGCGACGACATGGACCGGGCGCTCGCGGAGCGGCTGCTCGCGGAGATGGGGGCGACCCGGCGCACGCCCGAGGTGGTGCGGCTCGCGCTCGACACGGCCCGCAGCATCAAGCACGCGCTGACCGACGCGGAGCGGGTGGAGATCGAGCTGCCGGTGCAATCAGGCGGCGATGGCGAGGCCGGGGCGACGGGCGGCGCGGCGTCGAAGGTCGTCACCGTCACGCGCGACGAGCTCAACGCGCTGATCGCGCCGCTCCTGGAGCGCACCGGCGTCGCCTGCCGCCGCGCGCTGCGCGACGCGGGCGTGGAGGCGCGGGACGTCGACGGCGTGATCCTCGTGGGCGGCGCGACGCGCGTGCCGTACGTGCGCGAGTACGTGGCGAAGCTGTTCGGCAAGGAGCCGCTCAAGGACATCGATCCGGAGGAGGTCGTCGCGCTGGGCGCGGCCATCCAGGCCGACATCCTGGCCGGCTCGATGGAGCGCGCGGACGAGGTGCTGCTGCTCGACGTGCTGCCGCTGTCGCTCGGCATCGAGACGATGGGCGGCGTCGCCGAGAAGATCTTGCCGCGGAACACGACGATCCCGGCGGGGGCGCGGCAGGTCTTCACGACCTACGCGGACAACCAGACCGGGTTCGACCTGCACATCGTGCAGGGCGAGCGGGAGCTCGCCGTCGACTGCCGGTCGCTCGCGCGCTTCGTGCTGAAGGGGATCCCGCCGATGCCGGCGGGCATGGCGCGGCTCGAGGTGACGTTCCGCGTCGACGCCGACGGCCTGCTCGGGGTGACCGCGCGCGAGCTGACGACCGGGGTCGAGCAGAAGGTCGAGGTCAAGCCGAGCTACGGGCTGACCGACGAGGAGGTGGAGAACATGCTCCTCGCGGCGCTGGATCACGGGGAGGAGGACCTGCTCAAGCGGCGGCTCGTCGAGGCGCGGGTCGAGGGCGAGCGCGTGTCGATGGCGACGCGCAAGGCGCTCTCCGCCGACGCCGACCTGCTCGGGCCGGGCGAGCGCGAGGCGATCGAGGGCGCGCTGAGCGCGCTCGACGCGGCGATCCGCGGGGACAGGCCGGGGCTGATCCAGGCGCGCACGGAGGCGCTCGACGAGGCGACGCGCGCGTGGGCGGGGCGGCGGATGGACCGCGCCGTGGCACGGGCGATCGCGGGCAAGCAGGTCGAGGACGTCGAGGCGACGGTCGCCGCGGCGAGGGGCGTGGACGCGCACCTGGCCGAGCACGCAGGGAACGACGCGAGCCGCGCGCCGGCCGAGGCGGGCGGCGTGAGCCAGCCATCGGCGGGCGTGGAGGCGAGGAGGAGCTGATGGCCAAGGTCCGTTTTCTGGCGCATGGCCGCGCGTGGGAGAGCGAGGTCCCGGTGGGCTCGACCGTCCTCCAGGCCTCGAAGGCGGTGGGCGCCCCCGAGGGCGACGCGTGCGGCGGCGTCTGCGCGTGCTCCACGTGCCACGTCTACGTCACCAAGGGGCGCGAGCTCCTCAGCGAGGCCGAGGAGGACGAGGAGGACATCCTCGACAAGGCCTTCGACGTGCGATCGACCAGCCGCCTCGGCTGTCAGGCGAAGATCCTGAGAGACGGCGACATCGAGGCGGAGATCTCGCGGGAGAGCCTCGACGCGTTCTACAACGAGCACCCGAACGTGAAGGATCCGCGCAAGGCCTGAGCCGTGCGCGCGCCCGGCCGAGCGGGCCGGGCGCGCCGGCCTAGGACGGCGGCCTCACCTTCGCCGTCGGCGGCTTCGGCTCGCGCGGCGCGGGCGGCGGATTGCGGAGCTTGTCGAGCTCGGAGCGCGCCTCCGTGGTGATGCGGCGGGCGATGTGGGCGAAGGCGGAGGCGGCCTCCCTGGCCGGCGGCGTCGAGAAGATCGCGACGAGGTGCTGCGCGGCCGTCTTCCTGCCGATGGGGACGAGGAAGAAGGTCAGGGCGGCGAGGAGGAACACGACGCCGTTCGTGAGGCGCTTGAAGAAATCGCCGACCACAGCCGCCGAGGGTAGAGGGTGCGCGCGGCCGGGGCCCAGTTCTTGGTATTCAAGCGCGCGCGCTGGACCGCAAGCGCGCCTGCGCGGCCGGACCGCCCCATGCTCTTCACCCCTTGCCGGCGCGCCGGGGGCTCACGACAAACGATGCGCGCGGTTCGGCTGGAGGCGCCGGGCCGCAGAGGCCGATCGCCCCGACTCCGCCGCAGGATCGGCGTGATCGCCCGCTCGAGACAAGGAGGGGAGTGACATGGTCAAGCCTGTTCTATTGACGACGATGCTCGCAGCGTTCCTGTCGGCCGCGACGGCGGCGCAGGGGCAGGACGCGACGGGAGGGCAAACCACCCAGGCCGGCAAGGCCACGCTCAGCAAGGCGGATCGGGAGTTCGTCGAGGAGGCGGCGCTGGGAGGGCTCGTGGAGGTGCGGCTCGGGCAGCTCGCGCAGCAGCGGGCCGCGAGCCCGGACGTGAAGAGCTTCGGACAGCGGATGATCGACGACCACTCGGCCGTGAACAAGCGGCTCGCGGAGCTCGCGCAGCGCAAGGGCGTGCTCGTGCCCAAGGAGCTCGATCAGAAGCACCGCGAGAAGGTCGACGAGCTGTCCAAGAAGGCAGGGGCCGATTTCGACCGCGCGTACATGAGCGCGATGGTCGACGACCACGAGCATGACATCAAGGCGTTCGAGAAGGCGTCGAAGGAGGCGAAGGACGCCGACCTGAAGAGCTTCGCCGCCGGGACGCTCCCGAAGCTCCGGGAGCACCTCGCGCAGGCGAGGCAGATCCACGACAAGGCGAAGGGGAAATAGCGGCGCGAGGGCGCCGGCGGCGCGCGGCGAGCCGGCCGCCCGTCGGCTTCGCCGCGCGCGGCGCCGACGGGCTCAGGCGACGCCGCGCGCCGCGCGCTGGGGCGCCTCCGCGGGCGGCGGGGTCGTCCTCGACCTCGCCGCGCCGCGGACGGGCGCGAGCCTGGCCTTGAGCTTCTGGTAGGCGGCGACGTCGACCGGCTCGCCCCGGACCCAGGTGCGGAGGAACGGCGCCACCGCGGGCTCCCACGAGGTCGAGAGGCGCAGGGCGAGGAACTCGCCATACAGCGCGGTGAAGAGCGTCTCGAGCTCCTCGATGAGGTACATGCGCTCGTAGAACTGCTCGTCGGCGGCGTCCTTGACGACGCTCGGGATCTTGACGCCGGAGAGCGCGAACGCGTCGGCGTTGAAGAGGAAGGCATACTCGAGCTCGCCGCGGGTGACGCGGACGCGCGCCTGCGAGGGGAGCTTGCCCTGGCGCAGGGCCTCGTGGGCCTCGGGGGCGTTGCTCGGCGCCGCGCCCTTGAGCCGGCTCTGCTCCTTCTCCTGGACGAGCGTGATCTGACCCTCGAGCCAGAGCTCGCACGCGCCGAGGGCGTCCAGGGAGAAGCGGCCCTCGAAGAGCTCGCTCTCGAACCAGAGCCAGACCAGGAATTCACGGCCGACGAAGCGGCGCTGCTCGATCAGCTCGGCGAGGCCCACAGGGCACCTCCAGCGGTGGAATCTGCGTGAAAGACGGTGGGCTTGAGGAGCTCGAAGGCGGTCTGCTGCTCGCTCGTGAGGCCGAGCTCCCGGGCGGCCGTGTAGGGGCTCTCGGGTACGAGATCGAGCTCGAAGGTGTCCTCGAAGAGCTCGGCGAGCCCCTCGTGCGCGCGCGGCGACTGGTTCCAGAACCGGACGACGCCGGCCTCGAGGTTCCAGGAGAGGTCGACGACCTTCATCACCGGCATGAGCTGCGCGCGGAGCTTGCGCGACACGACCGCGCGGAGCTCTTCCTTCTCGCGCCGCCCGAGCTTCTCGCGCCCGCGCTTGGCGAGGTGCTCGCGCTCGGCCTCGGCGAAATGCGCCTTGAAGAGGGCCGAGGGCACCTGCCAGCGATCGGTCCTGAGGCCGAGGTTCAGGTAGGAGTTGAAGAAGATCTTGCCGTGATCGAGCTCGCAATCGAGCGGGTTCTCGATGGAGCACCACCCGGCGCGCTGCTCGGCGTCCTCCTCGACCGTGAGCGGCCGGAACGCGCGGAGCTGGATGCGCTCGACGAACCTGTCCCGGAACCCGTCCGGCAGGTCGCCGCGGACGTAGAACTTCGAGAATGAGATGGATCCTTTGAGTGCGCCCAAACGATCGTCCTTTCGTCTCGTGAGGGCACGGAGGTAGCCGAGCGGATCCGGGGGGTCAAAAAAAGCGGACCGGGGTTCCGGGAGGGCCTTGGAGAGGCCGCGGCGAGGCGCGATCGGGATCGGGGTTCGGGCTGTCAGAGCGGCTCGGCCAGGGGCGGACGTAGCCAGCGGCCCGAGAGCGGGCCCGTGAGGTAGTAGCGGTAGCGGAGGAAATAGGGGTGCTCGTCGGGCCCGCAGAACATGACGGTGGACCGCAAGAAGCGGCCGAAGGCGTCGGTGTCGGACGCCGTGAAGAGCTTGTGGCCGATGGCTGGGCTGGATGTCACGGGGAAGAGCGCGGGCGCGCCCGCCGAGAACCCGCGCGGCAGCGCGCACGGCGCGGGCAAGGCGTGACGCGGTCTGGACGTGGCGCTGCCGGGGTCCGGAGCGGAGGCCTCCGTGGCCTCAACGTCGGAGGCCTCCGTGGCCTCAACGTCGGTCGGCGCGGACGAGGCCTCCGTGGCCTCAATGTCGGTCGGGGCGGACGAGGCCTCCCTGGCCTCAACGTCGGTCGGCGCGGACGAGGCTTCCCCGGGCGCAACGTCGGTCGGGGCCGCGTCGCAGCCCGCCGCGACCTGCACCGCGCAGAAAAGAACCAGCCCCGACAGCGCGCCCCCGCTCGCCCTGGACACCGCAACACTCCGTCCACACGGTAACTAGGCGCCGGCGGTCATCGCCAGCGCGCCGGCCTGGGAGGAGCAACCGCGATGCCGCCATGCCCGCGCAATTGCGGCGCGGTGGGGCGCCCCGGCGGACAGCTCGGACGGCCGGCTCTCGGAGGCTGATCAGACGTTGAAGAGGAAGTGCGTGACGTCGCCGTCCTGGAAGACGTAGGTCTTGCCCTCGACGCGCAGCTTGCCGGCAGCGCGGATGGCGGCCTCGGTGCGGTGCTCGACGAGGTCGTCCACCTTGTAGACCTCCGCCCGGATGAAGCCCTTCTCGAAGTCGCTGTGGATGACCCCCGCCGCCTGCGGCGCCGTGGACCCCACCGGGATCGTCCAGGCGCGGATCTCCTTGGGACCCGCCGTGTAGTAGCTCTGGAGGCCGAGGAGCCGATAGGCCTCGCGCGCAAGCGTCGCCAACGCCGGCTCCTTCATGCCGAGGCTCTCGAGCATCTCCTTGCGCTCGTCGGGCGCGAGCTCGTTGAGCTCCGACTCGAGCTTGCTGCAGACCGGCACGACGCCGCTGCCCTCGGAGGCCGCGCGCTCGCGCACCTTCGACGCGAGCGGGCCCGTGCCGGAGACGTCGGACTCGTCGACGTTCGCCACGTAGAGGACCTTCTTCGCCGTGATCAGGCCGAACGTCTTCACGACCTTCCGCTGCTCGTCGTCGAAGGAGAGCCCGCGGACGGGCTTGCCGGCCTGGAGCGCCTCGAGGCAACGCTCCATGAGCGCGATCTTGGGCAGGAGCTCCTTGTCGCCCTTCGCTTGCTTCCGCGTGCGCTCCAGCATCCCCTCGAGAGAAGCGAGGTCGGCCAGCATGAGCTCGGTCTCGATCGTGTCGATATCGCGAAGCGGGTCGACGCCGCCATCGACGTGCACGACGTCGGCGACCGTGAAGCAGCGGACCACGTGGAGAATCGCGTCCACCTCGCGGATATGACTGAGGAATTTGTTTCCCAAGCCCTCGCCCGTGCTCGCGCCGCGGACGAGCCCGGCGATGTCGACCACCCGCACCATGGCGGGGATGATCTTCTCGGTCTTGATGTACTTCGCGAGCGTGGTGAGCCGGTCGTCGGGGACAGGGACGGCGCCGACGTTGGGCTCGATCGTGCAGAACGGGTAGTTCTGCGCCTCGGCCTTGGCGGCCGTCAGCGCGTTGAACAGGGTGCTCTTGCCCACGTTGGGCAGTCCGACGATGCCGACCTCGACGCTCATGGCGCGCACGTCTAGCACAGGCCGGGTCGCGCGGCCCGGCTCCCTGGTAGAGCGGCCTTAAGGACATCCCCGACAGACGCGGCGGCGTGAGCGCGGCGATCTGGGACGTGGCTCACGCCACTCGACCGCCCGTACGCGCAACGTCGGTCGGCTTCCTTGGCTGGCTCAACCTCGGTCGGGTGCCGGGCTGCCGGGCTGGCTCAACCTCGGTCGGGTGCCGGGCTGCCGGGCTGGCTCAACCTCGGTCGGGTGCCGGGCTGGCTCAACCTCGGTCGGGTGCCGGGCTCAACCTCGGTCGGCGGGTCGGGCCGCCGGTAGCTCAAGCTCAACCTCGGTCGGGTGCCGCCGACCTCGGTCGGGTCGATTGGGCTCTCAACCTCGGTCGGGTCAATTGATGACCACCACTCACAGATCCTCGTCTTCCAGCGTCGATTGTGCCCAGCCACGACAGGATGCACTTCTGGACGCGCAACGGGACCTCCTGCCGGTCCCGGAGAGGAGAACGCCATGCGTGCCGTAGGACTCCACCGTTATCTCCCGATCAACCACCCCGAGAGCCTGCTCGACCTCGAGCTCCCGGAGCCGACGCCGGGGCCGCGCGACCTGCGCGTGCGGGTGCGCGCGGTGGCCGTGAACCCGGTGGACGTGAAGGTCCGCGCCCCGAAACCCAAGGTCGAGGACCCGCCGCGCGTGCTCGGCTGGGACGCCGCCGGCGTCGTCGAGGCGGTGGGCGCGGACGTCAGCGCGTTTCGACCGGGGGACCAGGTCTTCTACGCGGGGAGCATCGCGCGGCCGGGCAGCAACGCCGAGGTGCACCTCGTCGACGAGCGGCTGGCGGCGCGGATGCCGCAATCCCTCGGCTTCGCCGACGCGGCGGCGCTGCCCCTCACCTCGCTGACCGCATGGGAAGGGCTCTTCGAGCGCCTCGGCGTCGACCGTGACGGGCGCGACGCAGGGCGCGCGGTGCTCGTCATCGGCGGCGCCGGCGGCGTGGGCTCGATGGTGGTGCAGCTCGCGAAGGCCGCAGGGCTGCGCGTCGTCGCCACCGCGTCGCGCGAGGAGAGCCGGGCGTGGGCGCGCGACCTCGGCGCAGACCTCCTCGTCGACCACCGCGCGCCGCTCCGCCCGCAGCTCGAGGCCGCGGGGCTGCAGCACGTGGAGCTGATCTTCAACACGCAGAGCACCGAGGCGTGGTGGGACACGATGGCGGACCTCGTGGCGCCGCTCGGGCGCATCGTGGGGATCGTCGAGACGTCCGGGCCGCTCGATCTCGGGAAGCTCAAGTCGAAGAGCGCGAGCTTCGCGTGGGAGCTGATGTTCACGCGAGCCCTCTACGAGACGCCGGACATGGCCGCGCAGCGGGAGATCCTCGCGCGCGTGGCCGCCTGGGTGGACGAGGGACGGCTTCGCACGACGCGCCGCGAGCACCTCGGCCCGATCAACGCGGCGAACCTGCGCGCCGCGCACGCGCGCATCGAGTCGGGGCAGGCGGTGGGCAAGGTCGTGCTGGAGGGGTGGGGCTGACCGCGAGGTCTGCGGCGGCGTCCGCGAAGCGGGGGCGCGCATCAGGCGCCGCCGGCCGCGCCCTCCCATCGCGCCCGGCAGCGCCTGATGCGTCGAGGGCGAGGGCTGTGCGTTCGGGAGGCGCTGCTACGCTTGCGATGTACATGGCCGAGCCCACGTGGAAGAAGCTCGTCGACCAGCTCAAGAGCGAGGGGCACAGGAGCCCTTACCTCGACCGCCTCCGGCAGCGCCTGCCCGCCTCCGGCCCCGCGGATCTCGCCGGCGAGATCCTCCGGGAGATGGCCTCGGCGCTCGGAAGATCCGAGGACAAGATCAACGTCGCGCTGCTGGAGCTCGAGCTGCAGGGCAAGGCGCTCGACGAGCTCGCCCGGAGCGAAGGCGCGGACCCGGGAGAACGTGCGGCGCGGGTCGCGGCCTTCAACCGGCAGCGGGAGGCGGCGAAGCAGGCGCTCTGGGAGCTGCGCGTGCACCGGGAGGCGCTCGGGTTCCGGCGCAACGACGACCTCGCCGAGCTGTACCCCATCCCGCCGAAGCGCGCGTAGTCGCCGCCGGTCAGCCGAAGAACGAGCGGACGGCGGCCGCCACACGTCCGATCTCCTCGTCCGTGAGCTCGGGGAAGATGGGGAGCGCGAGCGTCTCGCGCGCTGCGGCCTCGGCGACCGGGAGCGAGCCGGCCGGGGGGCCGAGCGGCGCGAAGCAGGGCTGGAGGTGCAGCGGCGCCGGGTAGTAGACCTCGGCGCCGATGCCCCGCTCGGCGAGGAAGCTGCGCAGCGGGTCGCGCCGGGAGCCGTCCTCGAGGCGGATGACGTACTGGTTGAACGTGTGCCGGGCGGAGCCGGCGCCGGGCAACACGACGGGCAGGCCCGCCCCGCCGAGGAGCGCCGCGTACCGCGCGGCGTGGCCGCGCCGCCGCCCGAGGAGCGCGCCGAGCCGCGGGAGCTTGCGCCGGAGGAGCGCCGCCTGGAGCGCGTCGAGCCGGAAGTTGCCGCCGACCAGCGTGTGGTGATGCTTCCTCGGAGCCCCCTGGGCGCGCAGCGACCGGACGCGCTCGGCCAGGTCGTCGCGGTCGGTGGTCACGAGCCCGCCGTCGCCGAAGCCGCCGAGGTTCTTGGTCGGGAAGAACGAGAAGCACCCCATGAGCCCGAGCGCGCCCGCGCGGCGGCCCGCGCGCTCGGCGCCGAAGGCCTGGGCCGCGTCCTCGATGACCGGCAGCCCGCGGCCGCGCGCGACCGCGAGGAGCTCGTCCATCGGGGCGCAATCGCCGAAGAGGTGGACCGCGATGACGGCCCGGGTGCGTTCGGTCAGGGCGCGCGCCACGGAGGCGGGATCCACGTTGAACGAGCCGGGGAGCACGTCCGCGAAGACCGGCCGCGCGCCGGTGCGGTGGACGGCGCCCGCGGTCGCGAAGAACGTGTACGCGGGGCACACCACCTCGTCGCCCGCTCCGATGCCGAGCGCCATCAGCGCGACCAGCAGCGCGTCGGTGCCGGACGAGACGCCGATGGCGTGCCGGACGCCGAGGTACGCGGCGCACGCCGACTCGAACGCCTCGACCTCCGCCCCGAGGATGTACTGGCCGCTGCGGATGACCGACTGGAACACGGCGGAGAGCTCGTCCTGCATGGCGAGATCGCCGCGGGCGCGGTCGAAGAAGGGGACGGGCGGCAGCGTCATTCGTCGATGTCCTCCGCCGCGGGGACGTCGCGGTAGCGACGCGAAGCCGCGGCGCGCGGCGCCGGGAGCGGCGCGTCCTCGTCGAGGTCGAGGCAGCGGACGACGTCGCCGCGGCGCTCGTAGCGGTAGCCGCTCTCGGGGCAGCGCATCAGGCCGTCGCTCGAGGCGACGAGCTTGTGGCCGTGGCGGCTCATCCACCCGGTGCGCCGGGCCGGTACGCCGGAGACGAGCGCGTAATCGGGGACGTCGCGGGTGACCACGGCGCCGGCGCCGATGAAGGCGTGGCGCCCGATCGTGACGCCGCAGACGACGGTGGCGTTGGCGCCCACCGTGGCGCCGCGGCGGATGCGCGTCGTGTCGAGGAAGGCACGGCGGTCGATCTGCGCGCGCGGGTTGATGACGTTGGTGAGCACGGCGGACGGGCCGAGGAACACATCGTCCTCGACGAGGGTGCCATCGTAGACCGACACGTTGTTCTGGATCCGGACGCCGTCCCCGATGACGGCGCTGCCCGCGACAAAGACGTTCTGCCCGAGGACGCAGGCACGGCCGATCCGCGCGCCCGCGGAGACATGGCAGAAGTGCCAGATCTTCGTCCCCTCGCCGATGTCGCACGGCTCGTCGATGCACGCCGACGCGTGCGCGAAGAACGGCCTCCCGGGCTGGCTCATGGCGCCGCCTCCGCGGACGGCGCGCGGCCCGGGGCGCCATCTCCCGGCCCGGCCGGCGGCGCGGCCCGCGTCGGGGACGCGGGCGCGGCCCAGAGCCCCCAGGCGCCGCGCGTCTCGAGCGGCGGGCCGGCGAACGCGCTCACGGACGGCCTGACGCGCCCGATGAGGTAGGCCGCGCCCACGTCGGCGGCGCGGCGCGCGAGCGACGCGGGGTCGTCGAAGCTCGAACGGACCGGCGGATCGCGCGGGTCGACCGAGCGATCCGGGTGCGCGCCCCCGGGGCGGCCCAGCGCGGCGAGCGTGGCGAGGTGGCCATAGTCGACGACCTCGACGAGGACCGGCGCGGCGGGGGGCGTGAGCTCCGCGGCGGCGCGGCCGATGGCGACCTCGTCGGCGCGCGGGTTGAAATGCTCGCGCCGCAGGTGGGGCCGGAAAACGACCCCGATGAAGAGCACCACCAGCAGCGCGCCGCCGAGCGCGCGCCGCGCCCCGCTCGAGGCGCCGCGGAAGGCGCGCGCGGTGAGATCCCCGACGGCGAGCGCGAGCAGGAGCAGCGCGAGGAGGGTGGCGCGCTCGGGGTGATGCGTGGGGGCGCCGTCGCGCACGAGGGCGAGCGAGAGCGCCGCGATCTGGAAGGCGGCGACCGCGCCGGGGAGCGCGTAGGGGAGCGCCGCATGGAGGAGCGGCGGACATGGGCGGGGCGCCCGCGCCCCGCGCGCGGCGCCGCGGCGGGCGCGCCAGGCGACGAGGGCGAGGGCGATGGGGCTCAGGAAGAGCTCCGGCTCCTCGCGGACCATCGCGGCGGGGTACGCGAAGAGCCGCAGCAGGCTGCCATCCCCGCCCGGGCTGACCGCGTTGCGGTAGGCAGCGACGCGGGCCAGGAAGTGCAGCGCCTCGCCGTGGGCGACGCGGTTCCACGCGATCCACGCCGCGGGCCCGGCGAGGGCGACGAGCGCCGCGAGCGCGAGCTTCGCCTGCGCGGCGCGGCCCTGGCCGAGGCGGGCGGCCGCGAGCAGCGCCAGCGCCGCGAAGGCGACGGCGACGGGCCATGGCTCGTACCGGGACAGCGTGGCGAGCACGAGCGCGAGCGCGCCGAGGAGGGCGCGCCCGGCCGGCGGCGCGGGCCCGGCCGGCGGCGTGACGAGCGAGGCCACCGCGAACAGCGAGAGGGCCGCGGCCGGCAGCTCGGGGACCGTCGCCACGCCGAGGCACGCGCTCCAGGGGAACGCGCCGGCGAGCAGCGCGCCGGCGAGCGCGGCGCGGCGGTCGCCGGTGATCCAGCGCGCGGAGACGTAGACGAGCGCGGCCGACGCGAGGCCGAGCGCGAACGCGACGGCGCGGGCCACGTCCAGGGTCGGCGCGAGGAGGAGGAAGAGCGCGCCGTTGAGCCAGAAAGGGACAGGGAGCCAGCTCGTCCCGGTCGGGTCGAGCTGAGGCGCGTGGGCCCACGCCTGCGCGAGGACCACGCGCGCGAAGTCGTCGTCGCTGACGGCCCGGAAGCCGAGCGCGAGGACCAGCGCGGAGACAGCAGCCTTGGCGAGGACGACGAGGGCCAGGTCGCGCGCGAAGGGGGCGGCGGAGGCCGGTGCCCCCCCCATGGACGACCCCGCGTCGCGCGCCCCGCCCGCTTCCCTCCCCGGCGCGGGAGCGGGCCGTAGCACGCGCGCCTACTTCTCCTGGGATCGCTCGAACTCGCGCAGCTCGCGATCGCCCGCCGAGGAGAGGTAGGCGAGCGACACGCTCGTCGCCATGAAGACGGCGGCGCAGACGGCCGTGAGGCGGGTCATGAAGTTGCCCGCGCCGCGGCCGCCGAACACCTGCGCCGTGGCGCCGCCCATGGCCGAGCCCATCCCGCCCCCGCGCCCTTGCTGGAGCAGCACGACGAGGATCAGGAACAGGCAGACGAACACGTGCACGATGTTGAGGAGCGTGTGAAGCATCGGCGTCTTTCTGCTGGGAAATTCCGGCCCGCGCGGCGGGCCCGGGGGGCAACCTCGGCTGGAGAGCAGGCCGGCGCTCCCGCGGTGAGGCGGGAGCGGCCCGCGATCTACCCCTGTTCCGCGCGCTCCGCCAGTCGGTGCGCAGCGTCGACGATCTTGGCGAAGCCGGCGGCGTCGAGCGAGGCCCCGCCGACGAGCGCGCCGTCGATGTCGTCCTGGGCGAGCAGCCCCTCGGCGTTGTCGGCCTTGACGCTGCCGCCGTAGAGGATGCGCGTGACGGAAGCGAGGTCCTCCGAGGCCTTCGCGAGGAGGCCGCGGATGAACGCGTGCACCTCCTGGGCGTCCTCGGCGCGCGCGACCTTGCCCGTGCCGATCGCCCAGACCGGCTCGTAGGCGATGACGCCGAAGCCGGGCTGCTTCGCGAGCTCGTCGAGGAAGGCGCGGACCTGGCGCTCGACCACGGCGAGCGTGTCGCCCGCCTCGCGCTCCTCGAGCGTCTCGCCGACGCAGACGATGGGCCGCAGCTCGGCGGCGATCGCCGAGGCGACCTTCCGGGCGACCGACTCGTCCGTCTCGGCGAAGAGCTGCCGCCGCTCGCTGTGGCCGAGGATGACCCAGGTCGCGCCGGCGTCCTTGAGCATGCCCGAGGAGATCTCCCCGGTGAACGCCCCGGAGAGCTCCGGGCTCATGTTCTGCGCCGCGATGCCGACCTCGCTCTTCGCCTCCGCGAGCTCGTGCGCCACGGCGGCGATCGCCGTGAACGGCGGGGCGACCACCACCTCGGCCCGGGTGAGCTCGCGGGTCGCCTTGGCGACGGCCGCCGCCAGGGGACAGGCGTCCTGCCCCCCGGCGTTCATCTTCCAGTTGCCGGCGATGAGCGGACGACGCGAGGCCGCCCGCGGGGCGGCGCCCGTGTCTTCGGGCGTGCCCCCGTCGTTCACGGGCTTCACTCGCTCACCTCGGCCAACCGGAGCGCCTCGACACCCGGCAGCCGCTTGCCCTCGATGAGCTCGAGCGAAGCGCCGCCGCCGGTCGAGATGTGGTTGAAGCCGCGGGCGATCTCCTCGCCGGCCACCTTGACGGCCGCCGCGCTGTCGCCGCCGCCGACCACGGTGAAGCCGGGCGCGTTGCTCATGATGCGCGCGACGTCGAACGTGCCCTTGGAGAAGGCCGGCGTCTCGAAGAGGCCCATGGGGCCGTTCCAGAACACCGTCTTCGCCTTCTCGATCGCCTTGCCGAAGAGCTCGACCGAGCGCGGCCCGATGTCGAGCGCCATCGTGCCCGCGGGGATCGCGTCGACCGACGCGGAGTCGCCCTGCGTCGCGTCGATGCCCGAGGCGACGACCACGTCGACCGGCAGGAGGAGCTGGATGCCCCGGTCGCGCGCCTTGCTCATGATCGTGCGCGCGAGCGGGAGCTTGTCCTCCTCGATGCGGCTCTTCTGCACGTTCTTGCCCTGCGCGGCGAGGAAGGTGTTCGCCATCGCGCCGCCGATGCACAGGGTGTCGACCACGTTGAGGAGCGCCTCAACGACGTCGATCTTGTCGGAGACCTTGGCGCCGCCGAGGACGGCGACGTACGGCTTCTCCGGGCGATCGACGAGCCGGCTCAGCGCCTTCAGCTCCTTCTGCAGGAGGAGGCCGGCGGCGCGCTCGCGCATGAGGCGCGGCAGCGCGTGCACCGACGCGTGGGCGCGGTGCACGGCGCCGAAGGCGTCGTCGACGTAGACGTCGCAGAGCTCGGCGAGCTGGCGCGCGAAGATCTCGTCGTCCTGCTCCTCCTCCGGGTGGAAGCGGAGGTTCTCGAGCAGGCAGATCTGGCCCGCCCGGAGGTCGTAGATGACCTTCTTGGGCGAGTCGCCGACACAGTCGTCCGGCAGGTGGACCTCGTAGCCGGTGAGCTCACTGAGCCGCCCCCCGCACGGCTCCAGCGAGAGCCCCTCGGTCTTGCCCGGCTTCGGGCGGCCGAGGTGCGACGCGAGGATCACCTTCGCGCCCGCTTCCATGACGAGCTTGATCGTCGGGATCGCCTCGCGGATGCGCGAGTCGTCCGTGATCTTGCCCGTCTTCTTGTCGAGCGGGACGTTGAAGTCGACGCGGATGAAGACGCGCTTGCCGCTGAGGCCGGCGGCGTCGCCGGCCTGGGCAAGGTCCTCGACGGAGCGGATTCCGGTGAGCTTCACGGCGCTACACGCCCTTCTTCGCCACGAGCTGCGCGAGGTCGATCATGCGGTTCGAGAAGCCCCACTCGTTGTCGTACCACGAGAAGATCTTCGCGAAGCGATCGCCCAGGACCGACGTCATGGTGGCGTCGAACGTGCTGGACGCGGGCGAGCCGATGAAGTCGCCGGAGACGAGCTCCCGCTCCGTGTAGTTGAGGACGTCCTTCATCGGGCCCTGGTCGGCGGCCTGCTTCATCGCGGCGTGGATGCTCTCCTTCGTGATCGGCTTCTCGGTCTCGAGGGTGAGGTCCACGAGCGAGACGTCGACCGTGGGGACGCGGATCGCGAGCCCGTCGAACTTGCCCTTGAGGGCCGGGATGACCTCGGAGAGCGCCTTCGCGGCGCCGGTGCTCGAGGGGATCATGTTGACCGCGGCGGCGCGGGCGCGGCGCAGGTCGCCCTTGCGGTGCGGGATGTCGAGCAGGTGCTGGTCGTTCGTGTACGAGTGGACCGTCGTCATCAGGCCGCGGACGATGCCGAAGTTGTCGAGCATCACCTTGGCGATGGGGGCGAGGCAGTTCGTCGTGCAGGAGCCGCACGAGATCACCGTGTGCTTCTGCGCGTCGTAGAGCTCGTCGTTCACGCCCATGACGACCGTGAGGTCGTGGCCCTTGGCCGGCGCGCTGATGATCACGCGCTTGGCGCCCGCGTTCAGGTGGCCGGCGGCCTTCGCCTTGTCCGTGAAGAGGCCCGTGCACTCGAGGACGATGTCGACGCCGAGGCTCTTCCACGGCAGCTCGGCCGGATCCTTCAGCGCGAGGACCTCGATCTTCTGATCGCCGATGCTGATGTACTTGTCGCCGGCGCCGACCTTCGCCGCCTTGAACTCGCGGTGGATCGAGTCGTACTGGAAGAGGTGAGCGAGGGTCTTCGGATCCGTCAGGTCGTTGATGGCGACCAGCTCGAGATCCTTCACGCCGCGCTCGACGAGCGCGCGGACAATGCAGCGTCCGATGCGTCCAAAACCGTTAATTGCGATCTTCGTCGCCATCACGAACTCCTGGGAAAGTGGCCGGGCGCGATACGTAGTCACCTCGCGCGCGACGGTCAAGCAAAGCCTCAGCGCGCGCGCCGCGGGCGATGAGAGGGGCCTCTCGCCGGGGGCGTCGTGCGCCGGCGCATCGCGATTCGGCTGGTTGGGCGTGGCGCTCGATCGGGCGGCGAAGCGTCCGGTCGAGCCAGGTGTTCGGTAGGGTGCGGCGCGCGGCCGAGCAAGGAGGCGCTGGCGGATGGTCGCGCGCCTCGGGGCGGGGCAGCGCCCCGGCTTCGTGACTACTGAGCGCTCACGAGCTGGGCGAGCTTCTCGTAGGTCGTGAGCCCGACCTGCTGCTTCACCTTGTTGCCGCCCTGGAACAGGATGCAGGTCGGGACGGAGCGCACGCCGTAGTCCTGAGCCAGCTTGGGCGCCGCGTCGATGTCGAGCTTGCCGACCTTCACCTTGCCCTGGAATTCGTTCGCGAGCTTCTCGACGAACGGCGCGAGCGCCTTGCAGGGTCCGCACCAGGTGGCCGTGAAATCGACGAGCACGGGGATGGGGGATTGGAGGACCTCGGACTCGAAGTTCTCCGAGGTGAAGGTGTGGACGTTCTGGCTCGCCATGGTTGTCTCCGTCAGTGCCGCGCTGTTCAGGTTCGGGGCCGCGCGCTCGCGCGCCGGGCGCGCAACCCGCCCCCCCACCGTCGACCGAGGCTGCTCCAGCCAGTCGGCCCGATGCAGAGCGAACGCCCTGTCGGGAAAGGAAAGTAACTGGCGCGCTTGCCTCCGGCAAGCGACCGGATGCGCGCCGCGCGGAGCCTTCCGCCCGCGCGATCGCTCTGATAGATGATCGCCCGGCGCGGATGTCGTCGGACGAGACCACCCCGAAGCACCTCCGGCGCCCGCGGGCCCGCGGCGCTACCGCGGCGGCGGCCACGACGATGACCGACGGCTACGACGTCGAGGAGACGTGGCGGCAGACGGGCAGAGCGCTCGTCGTGCCGCTCGATCGCGCCCTCACGCTCTCCGCGCTGCGCGCCGCGCACGCGCGGCTGTCCGAGGTGGCCGAGCGGCAGGGGCTCGCGGTCGTCGAGGAGCCGCTGTTCGGCCTGAAGGGCGATCCCGGCGCGGATCCGCCGCACCGGTGGGCCTACGAGGCCGTGCTCCCGATCCGGGGCGCGGCCAGCTCGGAGGGCGACGTGACGGTCGCGCGCATCGAGGGCGGGATGCACCTCGCCGCGACCACGCCGCGCGGCCTCGACGACCTGGCGCGCCTGTACGGCCACTTGCTCGGGAGCCTCCTCCCCGCCAGGAAGCAGCGCCTCGTGCGGCCGTACCTCCTCCACCGGGCGCGCCGCCTCGCCGACGGCCAGGCGCGCACGCCCGGCGAGCCTCTCGCCGTCACGGTCTACGTGCCGGCGGTGCTCTCGATGGATCCGGTGCCGATGCCGGCCGACGAAGCGGAGGCCTGAGCGCAGACGGACGCCCGCGGCGCTGCGCGAGGCGCAACGAGGCGTAGAACCAGGCGTAGATCACGCGCGCGAGCGTCCGCCCGCGCCGCGCCGAGCCACGATGGCCCCCCGAACCCTCATCATCACGCCGACGTACAACGAGCGAGACAACCTCGCCGAGTTCGTGAGCTCCGTGCTCGCGGCGGTCCCGGACGCGCACGTGCTCGTCGTGGACGACGCGTCGCCGGACGGGACGGGCGCGCTCGGCGACGAGCTCGCCGCGCGCGACGGGCGCGTCCGCGTGCTCCACCGCCGGGCGAAGCTCGGCCTCGGCACGGCCTACCTGGAGGGCTTCCAGCGCGCGCTGGACGGCGGCTACGACGTCGCGTTCGAGATGGACGCCGACCTCTCGCACGACCCGGGCCACCTGCCCGCCTTCCTCGACGCGATCGCCCGGGGCGCCGACGTGGTCCTCGGCTCGCGCAACATGCCGGGCGGCGGCGTGGAGGGCTGGGGCCTCGGGCGGCACGTGCTCTCGAAGGGCGGCTCGCTCTACGCGCGCACGATCCTGGGCGTCGGCGTCCGCGACCTCACGACCGGCTACAAGGCGTTCACGCGGCGCGCGCTCCTCGCGCTCGATCTCGGGAGCGTGCGCTCGAACGGCTACGCCTTCCAGATCGAGACGACCTACCGCGCGCTCCGCAAGGGGCTCCGCGTGGTCGAGGTGCCGATCGTGTTCGTCGACCGGCGCGCGGGCCACTCCAAGATGAGCCGGCGGATCTTCGCCGAGGCGATCGTCGAGGTCTTCCGCCTGCGGCTCGACGCCGCGCTCGGGCGCATCTGAGCGCTCGCGCCCCCGCACGGCTGCGGCGGGCGCGGGCGGCGCTCAGCGCTTCGCCGTGCGAGACGGCCGCGACGCGGCGTCCGACCGGGCCCGCTCGTCGGCGTGCACGTCGTCGAGCTCGTCGAACTCCTCGTCCAGGTCGTCGTGGAAGCGCGAGCGCCCGGCGGGCTCCTGCTCGTCGACGCGCACGCGCGCCCCGGCGCCGTGGCCCTGCTCGGCGGCGTCGGGCGGCGCGGGGCGCCCGCGGACCGCGCGCATGGCCCGGAGCAGGGCGAGCTCGGCCACGCGGCCGGCCCTGCGCACGTTCGGCGCGGCCTCCTCGCGCAGCACCCGGCCGAACACCAGCGAGAGCAGCGTGAGCACCGTCGGGACGATCACCCCGAGCGCGAGGCCGACCGCGATGCGCGCGACGGTGAGCCCGAACATCGCGCCCACGAGCGGCAGCCCGTCGAGGCCGCGCCAGGGCGTCGAGCGCCCCTCCTGCCGGCGCGCGCGCTGCTCCTCCTTGCGCGCGCGCCGCTCGGCCTTGCGCGCGTCGCGGTACACCTGGCGCGCGTCGCGGTACGCCTTGCGCGCCTCGCGCTCCGTGGCGCCCGCGGCGGCATGGCCGGCCCGCGGGCGCTCGGGGGGCGCCCCGCCCGCGTCGAGCTCTGCGAGGAGCGGCGCGATGCGCGCGGCGCGGCGCTCCGGATCGGGCTCCAGCATCGCGGACAGGGCCCGCACGAGCCGCGGGTCCGCGCGGCCGCCTAGGGCCGCGGGCACGTCGATCGCGAGCCCCCGGTGCGGCAGGTTCTCCGGCTCCTCGCCGGTCAGCAGGCAAAGCGCGGTCGCGCCGACGGCGTAGACGTCCGACGCGGGCAGCGCGCGGCCCTGGAACTGCTCCGGCGCCATGTACCCGAACGTGCCGACCACGGTGCTCCCGCCCTCGGGGCGCAGGCGATCGCGGACGGCCCCGAAATCGACGATCGCGAACGAGCCGTCGGGCCGGCGGATCACGTTGTTCGGCTTGATGTCGCGGTGGATCACCGGCGGCGCGCGGCCGTGCAGGTAATCGAGCACGCCCGAGGCGTCCCGCAGGAAACGGACGATCTCGTCCCGGCCGAGCACCGCGCGGCGGCGGCGCACCGCGCCCAGGCTCTCGCCGTCGATCTTTTCCATCACGAGGTAGAGCGCGCCGTCCTCCTCGAAATGGTCGATGTAGGCTGGCAGGCTGGGGTGCGAGAGCGACGCGAGCACCCGCGCCTCGCGCTCCGCGAGCTCCACGCCCTTCCAGCTCGAGGCGCCGCGGATCTGGAAGCGCTTGATCGCGACGAGCTTGCCAACCCGCTTGTCGACGGCCTCGAGGGTGTGCCCCTGAGCCCCTTCGCCCAGGACCCGCGTGATCACGTAGCGCCCGTCGCGCAACGCCTGGCTCGGCTCGGCACTCATGGCGGCAGCGAGGGTACACCGCCCGGGAAGCGGCACCAGCGCAAAGCCGGAGGACGGCCCCCGCGCGGCCGCACGGCCGCCGTGAAGCGCTCTGCTAGAGTCGCAGCCATGTCCCTGGTGCTCGTCCTGCTCGCCGTGTTCGCTGTCGCCTACCTCCTGTCGGGGCTCCGGCAGATCAACCAGTGGGAGGCCGCGCTGCGCTTCACGTTCGGCAAGCTGACCGGCCGCGCGTCCCCCGGCGTGACGATGTACCTGCCGGGGATCCAGGAGCTCCGGCGCATCGACACGCGGATGAAGAACCGCGATCTGCTCCAGCAGATGGTGATCACGCGCGACAACGTGACCACGATGGTCGACGCGGTCGTCTACTACCGCGTCGTCGATCCGGAGAAGGCCACGCTGGCCGTCGAGAACTACGAGACGGCGATGAAGGACCGCGCGAAGGTGGTGCTGCGCGACGTGGTGGGCGAGACGCGGCTCGACGAGCTCCTGTCGCATCGCGAGGAGGTCGCCGCCAAGGTGCGCGCGCAGGTCGAGGCGGTGGCGGCGGCGTGGGGCCTGCACGTGGAGATGATCGGCCTCCAGGACATCGCGCTGCCGCCGCAGATGCAGGAGGTGCTCGCGAAGGGGGCGATCGCCGAGCGCGACCGGCGCTACGTGGTCATCAAGAGCGAGGCCGACGTGGAGAGCGCGAAGAACTTCGCCGAGGCGGCCAGCATCCTCGCGCGCTCGCCCGGGGCGATGGAGCTCCGGCGCTTCGAGGCGCTGGCGAACCTGAGCCAGGGCAACACCAAGGTGATCTTCGACCTCGCGAAGCCCTACGACGACGTGCGGCACACGGCGGCGGCGATGGCGGAGGCGGCCGCCACCGTCGAGGCGAAGCCAGTGCGCGTCCAGGAGGGGC
Organism: Sorangium sp. So ce406; assembly: GCF_051474675.1. Classification (NCBI taxonomy): domain Bacteria; kingdom Pseudomonadati; phylum Myxococcota; order Polyangiales; family Polyangiaceae; genus Sorangium; species Sorangium sp. So ce406. Next base: position 10,148,006 of record NZ_CP150340.1, read on the forward strand.
ACCGCGCGGTCGACGCCGAGGCGCAGCGCGAGGCCGAGGCGGCGCTCGAGGCGGACGCCGCGCTCGAGGAGCAGCGGACCGCGCGGCGCGGGCGCATGGGCGGGGCGTGATCCCGGTCCCGGCGCTGACCGCGCTGAAGGCGGCGGTCGCGGCGCTGCTCGAGGCGCGCGGCGAGCGCGGGCTGTCGTCCCTGGTCGGCGGCGCCGAGCTCGCGCTGGCGGGGCCGCCGGAGCGGTGGACCCTGGGGGCGCGCGAGGTGAGCGCGTCGCGCCTCTCGCTCGCCGTCGACGCCCCCGCGTTCGCCGCGCTCACGGCGGACGCGGCCCGCCTCGCGGCGGTGCGGGAGGCGTTCGCGAGCGCGGTGCGCACGCCGGACACGGAGCTCGCCGATCTGACGGTGCTGCTGCGCCTGCCGGGCGCGGGGCGCGGGTGGAACCAGGTGTACCGGGAGGCGGCGCTCCCGGCCGCGCCGGAGCGGCCGCACCCCGACGCGGTCCTCGGCGGCGCGGCGGCGCTGGTCGAGGCCTCGGGCGACGCGCGCGGCGCGGCGATGCTCCGCCGCGGCCGGCTCGAGGCGGCGCAGGTGCCGAGCAGCGGCGGGGTCGCGCTGGTCCGCTGCGTGGTGCGGCTCGACCCGGCGGATCTCGCCGCGCTCGACCGCGACGGCGAGCGCGCCGATCGGCTGCGGCGCGCGGTGCGCAGCGCCGGCACGCGCGCCGCCGAGGCGGTCGCGTCGGTGGAGCTCGCGACGGCGCTCTACCCGAACGGCGGGGCGCCGGGTACACCGGGCGCGGCGCCGGGCTCGCTCGGCGCGGCCGGGGCGCCGGAGGCGCGGCTCGCGCGGGCGCTCGAGGCGCGCGGCGCCGTGGTGGTGCCCGTCTCTCGCGGCGAGGGGGGCGCGGGCGGTGGCGTGGAGCTCGCCGTCGTCGCGTCCGGGGAGCTCCTGCGCGTCCGGATCGAGGCCGGCCCGGGGCGCGGGCGCGACCAGCGCGGCTGGCGGGCGGGGGAGATCCGCGCGATCACGCTCGCCGCCGAGGACCTGGCGACGCCGGAGCGGGCCGGCGAGATCGCCGCGCTGCTCTGCGGCGGGGACGACCTCGCATGACGAAGGCCGCGCCCGGCCCGTGCGCCGCCTGGTGCCGCTGTGGCAAAAATTTTGAAACGACGACGGTCAGGCCGCCGCCGACCCGCCGAAGGCAGAGTTTCCGGCGCGAACAGCCGCCTTGGCGCGCCCGTACCCGCGCTCACCGTGCGCCCGCGCTCATCCAGGATGGTTTGATCCTCTCCTCCGCAGGGGCCAGATAGAATTCGATCTCGTCATTGCCCGCGGGACGTTTATCGACGGCAGCGGTCAACCCCGTTACGTGGCGGACCTGGGAATCCAGAATGGCAAGGTCGAGGCCATTGCAGGGCCAGGCGCGCTCAGGGGACGTCCGACGCTCGACGCCGGCGGGCTCGCCGTCGCGCCCGGCTTCATCGATGTTCATTCGCACATCGACTGGCACCTTCCCTTGCCGTACCACGAGGACATCCTCGCGCCGATGGTCGCGCAGGGCATCACGACCGTCGTGGCAGGCAACTGCGGCCACTCCCCTGCCCCGGTCACCGACGCGTCGATCCCGCTGGTGGAGCACGCCGCGGAGATCTTGAAGGACGGAGATCTCGCCTATCCGTGGCGCTCGATGGGCGAATTCCTGAGCGCGCTGGAGGGCAGATTTCGTCGTGTTCGATCCGGCCACGGTCGCCGACAACACCACGCCCGGGCGCGCCGACGCGCCGCCTTCGGGGATCCGCACCGTCCTGATCACGGGCGAGGTGGAGGCGCAGGACGGGGCGCTGACGAGCAGGACGCGGCAGGGGCGCCTCCTGCGCAGGTCGTGAGGCGCCGGCGCGCTCGACGAAGCGTCACTGGCCGAGGGACGCTGCCGGCCCCAGATCACCCGCTCCGACCATGACGTTGAGCCCGCCCTCCACGCGCAAGAGCCCCGGTTTCCTCGCCCTCATCCTCGGCGCGCTCACGGCGCTGGGCCCGCTCTCGATCGACATGTACCTGCCGAGCCTGCCGACGCTGCAGCGGGAGCTCGGCACCACCGCGTCCGCGGTGCAGCTCACGCTCGCGGTCTACTTCGCGGGGCTCGGTCTGGGGCAGCTCGCCTACGGCCCGCTGACCGACCGGTTCGGCCGCAAGCGCCCGCTGTACGTCGGCCTCGCGCTCTACGTCGTCGCGTCGATCGGGTGCGCGCTCGCGCCGGACGTGCAGTCGCTCATCGCGCTTCGCTTCCTGCAGGCCGTGGGCGGCGCCGCGGGGCAGGTCGTGACGCGCGCCGTGGTCCGCGATCTCTACGGCGGGGCCGCGGCCGCGCGGCTGCTGTCGCTGCTCATGCTGGTCATGGGGGCCGCGCCCATCCTGGCGCCGACCCTCGGCGGCTGGATGCTCCTCGTCGCGGGCTGGCGGGCCATCTTCGCGCTGCTCGCCGCGCTCGGCCTCGGCTGCCTGGCGCTCATGGCCGTCGCGCTCCCCGAGACGGCGGTCGCGCGGACGCCGCGACTCGAGCTCCGGGTGATCGGCGCGCACCTGCGCGAGCTCGCGCGGGATCACGGCTTCGTCGCGTACACGCTCGCCGGCGCCTTCGGTCAGGCGGGCATGTTCGCGTACATCTCGGGGTCGCCGTTCGTGCTCATCGAGCTGTTCCACGTCTCGCCGCAGCACTACGGCTGGATCTTCGGCGCGAACGCGTTCGGCCTCATCGCCGGCGCCCAGGTGAACCACCGGCTGCTCGGGCGCTGGTCGCCGGCGTGGCTGCTCGCGCGGGCGACGGCCGCGACGACCGCGGTGGGCGCGGTGCTCCTCGCGGTCGCGGTCAGCGGCTGGGGAGGGCTCGCGGCCGTGATCGCGTCGCTGTTCGCGTTCATCGCGAGCCTCGGGTTCGTCGGCTCCAACGCGACGGCGCTGGCGATGGAGGGCCAGGGCGCGCGGGCGGGGCTCGCCTCGGCGGCCCTCGGGTCCACCCAGTTCGCGATCGCGGCCGGCGCGTCGTCGCTGGTCGGCCTCCTGAACGACGGCACCATGCGGCCGATGGCGGCCGTCATGGTGGCCTGCGCAGCGGCCTCGTGGGCGGCGGGCGCGGCGGCCCGGCGGCTCACCCCCGCGCCGGTCTCTGCCGGGGCGGCCGGGTGAGCTGCGGCGCGGCGCTCACACCGCCTCCGCCCGCTCGGCGAGCCACGCCGGGTATCCCTTCGAGATGGAGGCCTCCAGCCGGAGATCGGGCTGCTCCGCGAATACCGCCCGGCCCACGCCGTAGAGCGCCTCGAGGAGCGTCTCGGGCGGACCGAACGCCTCGAGCCCCAGCGTCCACGCGGCCGGCGCCGCGCGCCCGTTGCCGTCCACGACCTCGACGCGGGTCAGCTCCACGGCACACCCGGCCCTGGCGCGCGTCCCGTGCGTCACCTCGGCGACGCGGCCGCCGGACAGCTCGAACACCCGTACCCGGCGCTCTTTCCTGAGGAGCGTCCACCCGCGCCCGCCGTCGTCGGCGTCCGTGGACCCGTGCGACACCTTCGTCCACCGCTCCAGCTCGCCGAGGATGGTGGGAGAGAAGTGGACGGGGCCGAAGGCGCACACCCGGAACTTGGTCTCCAGGCTCGTCGCCCCGCTGGCGCCGCGCTCCTTGACCCCGAGGTCGGCGCGCTGGAGGCGCAGGTAGCGGTCGGTCCGCGGCGGCTCGGAGGACGCGCGCGCGAACCACGACGTGAGCCGCTGCGCCCGCGCGTCGTCGGCGGGCAGGAACCAGCGGACTTCGATGCTTTCCCCGATGATCATGGCGCCCTCCTGACCCGTGCGCTGGCGGCGCGCGCACCCCCGTCTCTGTACCAGAGGACGGAGACGCGTGCGCCGTCGGCGCGGCGGAGGCCGGGTCAGGGCATGGTCGGGTCAGGCTGCCCCGCCGGAAGCCCCTCGACTCCCGGCAATCGACCCTGCGTGCGCGCCGTTCCCCGCGTGCTCAGGCCCTCGACGACGCCCGGAACGAATCGGTCACGACCTTCTTCGCGAAGTCGATGATCTGATCCTTGGGCGCGTTCTGGATCGCGTACTTGACCACGTAGCCGCCGGCGAGGAGGGTGAGCTGGCGCAGGATCCTCGAGCTCGCGAGCACGCCGATCGCAAACGCCGCTCCGCCGATCGCGATCGGGACGATGTACGGGACGTCCTTGACCTTGCCCTGGATGTCCTTGGCGAACTTGAGCAGCGAGTCGAGGCTCATGCCGCCGTCACCGCCCTGCGCCTGCTGCGAGCCGGACTCCTGCGAGCCGGACGGCTGCGAGCCGCCCTCGTAGATCCCGTTCCTGTACTCGCCCGAAGTGTACTGGTCGTTACCGATGGTGGTCATAGCGCTCTACCTCGTCCTGAAGTGATCGGCCTCTGAGATGGCGATAGCTCCCGGCCTCATGCGAAGCACATACCAATCTGGAAGATCGCACCGGCTGGCGCCCGGTAGCGGCCTCATCCCGCGCCGCTCGCTCCGACAGCAGGGCAACCGCGTGCCCGGCCGCGACATCGACGATGGGGCAACTTGGTTATACGTGGCAAATGATCCCGCCTCAAGGCGCCCGGCCCGCCCTTGCTGCGCTCGACGAGCACAACGGACAGGCGACGGAGGGGACGTCACCGCGGGCGCGGGGGCGGACAATGCGGAGCCTGAGACGGCGCGGCCGCGCCCAAGGGACGCACACAAAAAACGTAATTAACATTACATTTTGATACTCCTGGGGCGCCGGAGTCGGTGAGAGGTGGACACGGGTGTCCGCGAGAGCTGGAGGCCGCGTCCGTGAGAGTGAGGAGACCGGAGTCCGTGAGATGGACGTGGCGGTCGGCCAGCGCCGGAGAGACAGGGCGCGATGTCGGCGAGGAGGCGAGAGGGACAGGCCGCGAGGTGGACGAGGGTTGCAAGCGAATCTCTCCCGCGTCGGTGGACTCGTGACACCGCGCGCACGACCGCGCGTGTCGGTGCTGCGCGCGGATCGCGCTGGTGCACGCGCCGCACGCGCGGACGAGCGCGATCTACGCGCATCGATCCCCTCGGAGCGCAGGAGAAGCTGTCGTCGGGGTTGCCGCGCTTTCGGTCGGTGCCGCCCGCTCGCCTGCGGTAGCGCGCTGCTCGATCCACTTTGCTTCGACGTCGAACAAATTTCCTCGCGCGATGCCGGCGCGGTGTGCATGCCGTGCCTCCGTTCCATGCACGCAGGGGAGCTCGCCACGGCACACGCATTGCTGAACCGCGGGGCGCATGTCCCTCACGACGATCCTGTTCGGTCGGCGGCTGGCTTCGGATGAGGAGGAGAAGGAACAAATAGGACCGTTCTCCGGAATCCCGGTCCTCGGCCTCGATGCGCTCGCCTCCGCGTCGTACGGGCCCGAGGCCGCGCTGACGGTTCTTCTCCCGCTCGGCGCGTTCGGCCTCCGCTACATCGTGCCGCTCAGCGCCCTCGTCATCGCGCTGCTCGTGATCGTCTACGTCTCGTACCGCCAGACGATCGAGGCGTACCCGAACGGAGGCGGCTCGTACATCGTCGCGAAGGAGAACCTCGGCACCACCGCGGGCCTCGTCGCGGCGGCGGCGCTGCTCCTCGATTACGTGCTCAACGTGGCGGTCGCTATCTCCGCGGGCGTGGGCGCGCTCGTCTCCGCGGTGCCCTCGCTCCTGCCCCATACGCTGGGCCTCTGCCTCGGCGTCCTCGTCCTGCTCACCGCGGCCAACCTTCGCGGGCTCCGCACCGCGGGCCTCGTGTTCATGGCGCCGACGTACGCGTTTCTCGGCTGCCTGTTCGCGGTGATCGCGATCGGCGTCGGGAAGACGATCTTGCAAGGAGGTCACCCGGCGCCCGTGGTCCCGCCGCCCTCGCTCCCGCACTCGCTGGGCATCGCGAGCCTCGGGCTGCTCTGCCATGCCTTCGCGAGTGGGTGCACCGCGATGACCGGCGTGGAGGCGGTGAGCAACGGCGTCCCTGCCTTTCGCAAGCCGAGCAGCGCGCAAGCGCGCCGGACGCTGTCGTACATCGTTGCCTCGCTCGGCATCCTGCTCGCCGGGATCGCGATCCTCGCGAAGGCCTATGGCATCACCGCCACCGAGCCCGGCAAGACGGGCTATCAGAGCATCCTCTCGCAGGTGGTGGGCGCGGTCGTGGGGCGCGGCCCGTTCTACTACGTGACCCTGACGGCCGTCGTCGCGGTGCTGATGCTCTCGGCGAACACGAGCTTCGCCGACTTCCCCCGCTTGTGTCAGCTCCTCGCGATCGATCGCTTCCTGCCTGAGCCCTTCATCCACCGTGGCCGGCGCCTCGCCTTCTCCTACGGCATCGGCGTGCTCGCCGGGCTCTCGGCGATCCTGCTCGTCGTCTTCCAGGGGATCACCGACGCGCTCATCCCGCTCTTCGCGGTCGGAGCCTTCCTCGCCTTCACGATGTCGCAGTCGGGGATGATCGCGCACTGGTACAGGGTCCGCGGCAAGCACTTCCGGCTCCACCTCGCCGTCAACGCCACGGGCGCCACGGCCACGGCCGTCACGCTCGTCGTCATCATCGTCTCGAAGTTCACCGAGGGAGCGTGGGTCTCGGCCCTGCTCGTGATCGCGGCCTTCCTCATCTTCCGCGGCGTGCGGAGGCACTACGAGCAGCTCGACCGGGCGGTCGGCGTCCACGAGCCGATCGACCTCACCCCGCCTCCGCCGCCGATCGTGGTGGTCCCGATCCGGCGCTGGGACCTCGTCTCGCAGAAGGGTCTCCGCTTCGCGCTCCAGCTCTCGCCCGAGGTCTACGCGCTCCAGGTGCTCCTCGACGATCCTCGCATCGAGGACCTGAGCGGCGAATGGCACGACCTCGTGGAGGAGCCTGCCGCCAAGAAGGGAGTCGCGGCGCCACGGCTGGTGGTGGTCCGATCCCGCTACCGACGGCTCTTCAGGCCGCTGCTCCGCTTCGTCACCACCATCGCGCGCGCTCACCCCGACCGGCAGGTGGCGGTGGTCGTGCCGGAGGTGGTCGAGCCACGCTGGTACCATTACCTGCTCCACAACCACACGGCGTCGATCCTCAAGTGGCTACTGCTGTTCCGGGGCGGGAAAGGTGTCGTGATCGTCAACACCCCCTTCCATCTGGACGATTCGCCGAAGGCGGCCTGAGCATCGAGCAGGGTAGCGAGGGCTCTCCCCGGCGTCGGGGCGCGCGCGGTCGAGGAAGAAGATGCGGGGCTCGTTCACGAGCGCCTGCCCCCTCAGGGCCTCACCACCACGACCTTTCCCGGGCGAGCGACACGATCGCCGCCGAGAGCTTGTGCGGATCGTGGCGGATCAGCTTCCCGCCCGACAGCAGATCGGCCGGGACAAGGAGGTCGGACGGCAGCGGCCTGTCCGGCGAGGTCACGACCGGCTCGGAGCCGGTCGACGCGTACTCCCGGAGGCTCGCGGAGGGCCAGACGTCGTTGAACAGCACCGCGTCGAGGCGGGCCTCGCCGAGGTACATCGCGATCGTCCCCACGAAGTCCTCGACCGTGTAGCCGGGCGTCTCGTTGGCCTTCGTCATCAGGTTGCATACGTACAGCGCGCGCGCGCGGCTCGCCGCGATCGCCTCGCGCACCCCTTTGACGAGGAGGTTCGGCACGAGGCTCGTGTAGAGATCGCCCGGCCCCACGATGATGAGATCGGCGTCCGCGATCGCCTCGAGCGCCGCTGGATACGCCGCCGCCTCCGGATCCAGATAGACCGAGAGCACGGGCGCATCGAGCATGTCGGAGAGGTTGTCAATCGACGCTTCCCCGCGGATGGTCCGGTCGTTCTCGAGGTGCATCACGAGATCGACCTGGTCCATCGTGACCGGGAGGACGCGGTTCTTGACCGAGAAGATCTCGTGCAGCCGCTCGACGGTGAGCGGGAGCGAGCCGGTGAGCTCCTGCACCGCGGTGAAGATCAGGTTCCGCAGCGTGTGCCCCCCGAGGCTCCCCGAGCGGAAGCGGTGGCTGAGCAGCTCCTTCAGCGCGTCCGGGTGCTCGGACAGGGCGACGAGGCAACGCGTGAAGTCACCGGGGGGCAGCAGCCCGTACTCGTCCCGGAGCCTGCCGGAGCTCCCGCCCGAGTCCATCATGGTCACGATCGCGGTGATCCGGGCGCTCAGGTCGCGCAGGCCCGTGAGGAGCGTGTAATGGCCCGTCCCCCCTCCCACGGTCACGATCTTCGGCGTCGCCATGGTGGAGCAGGCTACCATGCGGAGCAGCGGCGCCGACACCGGCCGTCACGCGGCCGAGATCTCGGCAGGCGGGCGCGGCGCGCACTTCGCGAGGCGGCTCGACGCGACCGCGTGGTAGCGGGGCGCGATCTCGGCGCTGTAGCAGCGCCTCCCCGCGCCGAAGGCGGCCACCGCGACCGAGCACAGCCCGCCGAACGGCTCCCAGACCACGTCGCCTGGATCGGAGGACGCGCGGATGATGCGATCGAGCAGCTTGAGCGGCTTCTGGTTGCCATGCACCGATCGGGTCTCTTCCTTGAAGCGCTCCGGCCCGCGGACCGCCGGCTCGTGCCACACGTTGGTCACCCCGACATCGCAATGGAACTTCGCGCGCAAGCTCGCCCATTCATGGCCGGTCAGCGGCCGCTTGCCGTCGATCGAGAAGTAGGGTCGCCCCTCGGGGCGGCCGTGCGCGTTGGCGAACGCGACGAGCCCCTCGAACGCCGAGGCCGGCGGGTAATACCAGAGGTGGCACTGCGTGAAGTACTTCCTCGTGGCGGCGTTCTTCACGCCGCACGCCTCGTTCGTGTGGCGCAGCGGGAGGCCCGAGCGCTCCCACTCGCGCCGCAACCAGGCCTTGAGGGGCAGCCGCGCGCCGCCGGACTCCAGGAGGACCTTGCGCACGTACTGCACGCACACCTCGCTCACCACCGGGAACTTGCGCAGGGTCCGCGTGTTCGCGTTGCCCGCCACGTGGGCGATGCCCTTGTCCCAGACATGGCAGCTCCGGTAGTCCCAGCCGTGCTGTTCCAGCAGCGGGTGCACCGTCGCCCAGCCGATCTCCGTCCCCCAGAACCAGAGGGTGGCCGACGGCAAGGCGCGCTCCGACCAGGCGGCGACGTGGGGCGCGTACCACGCGGCCAGCCCCTCGTGCGTCGGCGGATCGCCGGGAAACCCGGAGACGCCGTAGGCGCCGTCGGAGACGATGACCGTGGGCCTCGGCCAGGAGGCATAGTGCTCCAGCGAGTCGCCGAGCGTCAGGACGGGGTGGAGGTCGGTCGATGCGCGCTTCGTGGGGGGCACGCGGCCATCCAATCGAATTGCGCGGATCTGTCAACAAAACGGCGGAGCTCCGCCCCGGCGAGCCGGCGCCGGTCGGCGCGGCAGGCGCGCGCGAGCCTCACCCCCTGCCCTCCGGGTAGAGGTGCTCGACGAGGGCCTCTGTGAGGTCGTCATAGAGCTCGCCCTCTCCCTCCATCCGCCGGAAGTGTTCTGCCGCCTGGTCGTACACGTAGCGCACGATCGTGCGGGGCTGGCCGTGCTTCTCTGCCGTCATCACCATCGCGCCGATATCGCGCTGCCACTCGACCGCGATCTCGGCGTTGCGGGGCGGGCGCTGCAGACGGAACTTGCCGGCGCTGTCGCGCCACACGCGGAGGCCGGGCATCGCGTTCTCGCCGGTGAGATCGCGGGCCAGCCGCTCGACCATCTTCAGGCCCTGGCGGTTCAAGAGCGCCTCCCCCGAGGGGGAGATCTTCTCCTGAAGTGTCTTCGCGAGCGCCTGGAGCTTTTGCCGACCGCGTTCTTCCGACATCCGGCGACCGTACCACACCGCCCCGCCCACCGCCGCGCCGTCCGAGCTCACCTCGGTCGCCGCCGGGCCATGCGCCCGCGGTGGGCGCGGGCGTGCGGCTCTATGACGGCGTGATCGCATGTCGCCCGGAGGAGACAGGCTGAGGAAATGGAGGGAATCATGTTCGAATAGAGCCGTGTAAAAATCGAGTATCGCTGTCAGAGAGCGATTGTAGAGCTCGTACGACCGGCGTATGTTCGGCAGCTTGGTGCGCGACTTCGCTTCGCCGGAGCTCCGCCGCGACGCCCGCGGAGCCATCGGCTGACGGTGTGACCATCCCTCGCGGAACCATCGACTCCACACGGGAGGAAAACATGAATGCAATGAAGCGCATGAGCTCACGATCCGTTGTTCACGCGCTCCCGGCCGTCATCGGGGCGGCGCTCGCCCTGCTCGCGCCGCGCCCGGCGCAGGGCCAGTCGTACGAGGAGCCCAGCCATTTCTACTGGGCCGACACGCTCGTGGACAACATCGCACCAGAGGACAACGAATACGGAGGCGGCACGACGTACGTGAGCTGGGCAGGCATCGGAGGAGCCACGGCGTACCGGAGCCGCAGCCTCTGCGCGTCCTTCGTGACGCACGTCCTCAGGCAGGCCTATGGGCTCTCCACGTACCAGATCAATACGTGGTTCGGCAGCATGAGCCCCAACGCCATCCTGTACCACGACAGGATCATCGAGGAGGTCGGCTTCGAGCAGGTCCTGACGGTGGGCCAGATCGAGGCGGGCGATGTCATCGCGATCGAATATCCGGCGGGGAGCTCGGCCACCGGGCACGTCGCCATCGCGGCGGGCGCCGCGGTGCCGCGCCCGGCGACCTATCCGCTCATCGCCGGGACGATCCAGCACGATCTTGCCGTCCTCGACTCGAGCACCACGGGCCACGGGTTCACGGACACCCGGCGAAAGGCCGACGGCTCCTGGCACGCTGGCGTCGGGAGGGGCGTCATGCGCCTCTATGCGAATCTCAACGGCTCGATCGTGGGATATTCCTGGAGCGCTCAATCGGGCTCGACGTACTACGCGAAGCAGGTGCGCGATATCGTCATCGGCAGGGTCACCGAGCCGTATATCGCGCTCCCCTTGCCGGAGTAGCGGCGAGCGCTGCCTCGCGTCGAGGAGACCGCCAGGGCGCGAGGAGCGCCAACCGCCTCTCCTGGCTCATCGCCCCGGGCGTCCTGGCGATTCCGTCGATCGCGCCCCGGCGCCGCCTCAACGCGCGCGCGACGCGTCCGCGCGGCGCGTCACGCGGCGGAGCGCCGGCGTGCACTCCAGCAGATCCGCGTCGAGCTCCAGGCCATCGAGCATCGCGTTCGTCGCGGTGACGCCGGGCAGCTTGCTCTCCGGCGCCCACGCCGTGACGTCCATGAGCTCTCCGCCGACGACCTCCGACGAGCGCATCAGCGCCTGGCCCGCGTGCAGACAGAGGTTGACGTGCACCCTCGCGTCGCGCCCCTTGCGGTGGCAGAGCTCGCGCTCCAGCAGCAAGGCGGCCTCGACGATCTCCCGCCGCGACGCCCGGTCCGGGAGCTCCGGGGCGTCAAGCTCCCGGAAGCACAGCAGGGTATTGCCCGTCTCCAGCGCCGCATGAAAGCCCCTCGCGGAGAGGAAGCGCGACGCGAGCGGCAGGACGTCATCCATGTCGGCGAGCAGCGCGTCGTCGGGGTCCTCCATCGCGCCGCGATCGGCGAACACCTCGACGTGGATCGCGCCGATCCGCCGCTCCTCCTGGCTCCCGGGCAGCGGCAGGACGCTCTTCCGCCCCGCGGCCACGGCGTCGCGGAGCCCCTCGATGAACTCCGCCGCTGTCCGGTACCTCATGGCGGGATCCTTCGCCATCGCGCGGAGCACCACCGCGTCGAGCTCGGGGCCCACGGGCGCCTCGCGGCTCGGGCTCGGCGGGTGCACCCAGAGGTGCATGTGCAGGAGCGTCGCGAGCGTGGAGTCGAGGAACGGGAGCTTGCCTGTCAGCATGTAATAGGCGAGCGCGCCGAGCGCGTACACGTCCGTCCTCGCATCCGCGAGCTGCCCCCGGATCTGCTCCGGCGCCATGCACGCGGGCGTGCCGAGCAGGTGGGTCGGCGTCGTGATGCCCGGCCCCGCGTCGTCGAGGACCTTGGCCACGCCGAAGTCGAGCAGGACCACGCGAGGCGCCCCGCCTTCCTCGGCGATGAAGACGTTCGATGCCTTGAGATCGCGGTGAACGATCGCGCTCTTGTGGACCGCCGACAGCGCCTCGCAGACGGGCTCGAGGATCTCGAGAGCGTCCTCCGGGGAGAGCCTCCCGCGAGAGACGATGTACGACTGGAGATCGACCCCGCTGAGGAGCTCCATCGCGAAGAACGGCCGGCCCCCGTCGAGCTCGCCGCAATCGAGGATCCGGATCACGTTGGGATGATCGATGCGCCGGATCGCCTGGATCTCGCGCTCGAAGCGCATGACCGCCTCGCGGGTGAACACGAGCTCCGGGTGGAGCACCTTGACCGCCGCGCGCTGGCCGCTCTCCGCGTGCGCTGCCCGGTAAACGACGCCGAAGCTGCCGTGAGCGATGCTCTGCTCGACGAGATAGTCGCCTACCCGGCTGCCGGGGGGGAGCATCTGCGGGCGCCCCGACGAGGCGGGCGCTCCGCAGGTCTCGACGCAGAACAACGGCCCGCCGGCGGTGTCGTCACACGCCCTGCTGAGCCCGGCGCTCCCGTCCGACGAGGCTTGCGGAGGCGCACCGCCCTGCGTCAGGACCAAAGAGCGAACGGTCTCTTGCCACACCCTCGCGGAATAAGCACACCTCGTTCCATCGAGGTGGTCCGGGTGGATGAGGTGCTCGTCCAGCGCGTCGGACGGGGTAAGCTCTTGCCCAAGGAGGCAGCTTGCCCCGCTGTCCGCTCTGCCATCGCCGCGTTGCCGGCGCGAAGCCCTGCCCGCGCGACGCCTGGCTCCCGCCGAGCCGCACCCCCGACCCGGCGCAGGATCCCGCGCCGTCGCTGCCCGGCCTGACGCCGCTGAGGGTCCTCGGCGCCGGCGGCTTCGCGACGGTGTGGGAGGCGGCGCGGGCGGGCGGCGGCGAGCCGGTGGCGCTCAAGGTGGGGCGGTGGGCAAGCCCGACCATGGCGGAGCGGTTCCGGCGGGACGCCGAGGCGCTCGAGCGGGTGGGGCCGCCGCACGTGCCCCGGATGCACGAGCACGGGGCGCTCGCCGACGGGCGGCCGTTCATCGCGATGGAGCTCGTCCGCGGCAGGACGCTCGCCGACGTGCTCGCGGACCTCGAGGCCCCGCCGGCCGCCGCCGACGTCGTGGCCACGGCCGCGGCCATCCTCGAGGCGCTCGAGGCGGCGCACGCGAAGAGCGTGATCCACCGCGACCTGAAGCCGGAGAACCTCCTCGTCGCCGAGGGCGGACGGCGCCTCGCGCTCCTCGACTTCGGCCTGACGAAGCACGCGCGCGCGCAGGAGCCGCGCGGTGAAGACGGCCTCACGGCCCGCGGGACGATCGTCGGCACCCCGGAGTACATGGCCCCGGAGCAGATCCGCGGCGATCCGGTCCAGGACGAGCGCACGGACATCTACGCGTTCGGCGTGATCCTCTACGAGCTGCTGACGCTGCGGCTCCCGTTCGCCGGCGACCGGGGCGAGATCGAGCACGGGCACCTCACGCTGCGCCCCCCTCGCCCCCACGAGTTCGCGGCGGTGCCCGAGGAGCTCGAGAGGCTCGTCCTCTCCTGCCTCGCGAAGGAGCCCGAGCGCCGCCCGCGCGACGTCGTCGCGCTGCGGGGCGCGCTCGCGCGGGCTTGCCCGGCCGACGCGCAGCCCGCGCCGAACGCGCCGCCCGCGCGCGGCGCGCTGCTCACCGAGGGGCGGCAGCCCGCGGTCGTGCTCGTGGCGGAGGCGAAGAGCGCGTCCGCCGTCGTGATGGGCGCCGTCGCGGCGCGCAAGGGCTTCGTGGCGCGGCAGCGCGGGGGCCGGCTCGTGTGCGTGTTCTCGGGCGTCGACGCGGACGATCCGGTGAGCGCCGCGATCGCGGTCGCCCGTGAGATCGAGGAGCGGCACGCGGGGCGCGCGGCCGTGCACATCGCCGGGCTGATCGTGCGCCGCAAGGAGCAGGGGCCGCCGGCGGTCTACGGCGCGCCGGTCGAGCAGCCGGACGCCTGGATGCCTCCCGGCGGATGGGGCGGTGTCGTGCTCACCGCGGATCTCGTGCGGGCGCTGCCCGAGGGCGAGCTCCGCGGCGCCTCGCGCGACCCGGCGCTCTCGCACGCGACGGGCGCTGGGTTTTACCGGCTCGCCGCGCGGTCGCAGCACCCGCCGACCCCGACGAGCGCCGCGCCGCTCATCGGCCGCGACGAGATCGTCGGCGCGCTGGCGGTGAGCATGGAGGCGAGCATGTCCAGCGCGAGCCCTGGCCTGTTCACGCTGATCGGCGAGGCGGGCCTCGGCAAATCGCGCCTCACGGACGAGGCGGCGCTGCTCGTCCTGCGCATGCAGGAGCGGGCGCAGGTCATCGCGCTGCGCGCGGCGCAGCCGCTCGCGGGCGTGCGCGCGTCGAGCGAGCTGCTCGCCCGCGTGCTCGAGGCGGACGTGGGCGCGCCGCCCGCGGATCCGCGGGCGTTCTGCGCGGAGCGGCTCGGCGAGGAGCTCGCCGAGGAGGCGTGGAAGGCGGTGGCCGCGGCGCTCGGGTGGATGCCGCCGGAGCAGACCGGCGCGTCCTCCTGGTCGCTGCGGCAGAGCACGATGCGGGCGATCGCCGAGGGGCTCCGGCGCCGCGCGCGCGAGGCGCCGGTCGCGGTCCTCCTCGACGACGCGCACTGGGCCGACGACGCGGCGCTCGACGCGCTCGAGTTCGCGACGCTCGACGCGCCGGGCTGCCCTCTCTGGGTGGTCGTGGCGGCGCACCCGAGGTTCGAGGACATGCGCCGGAGCTGGGGCGCGCGCGCCGAGCGGCACGATCGCGCGGCGCTCGGGCGGCTCTCGGAGCAGGACGCGATGAGGCTCGCCGCCGCGCTCCTCTTGCCCGCCGAGTACCCGCCCGAGGCCGCGCTCCGGCAGCTCGCGCGCTGGTCCGGGTACAACCCCTCCAGCCTGACGGAGCTCGTCCGCGCGCTGAAGCGCGCGGGCGTGGTCCAGCAGCGCCCGACCGGGGCCTTCTACGTGGCGACCGCCGCGCTCGATCAGCTCCCGCCGCTGCCGGTGTGGCAGTGGCTCGCCGCGCGCCGGCTCGACGCGCTCTCGCCCGAGCTCTCGGCGTGCGTACGGCTCTGCTCCGCGCTCGGGCCCGACTTCACGCGCGAGGAGGTGGAGGAGATCCAGGACGCGATCGACCAGGCGGGCGGGGCGAGCACGCCGATGGACGCCGGGGTCGGCCTGGGCGCGCTGTGCGGGCTGGGCCTGCTCGTGCGCGGCGAGCGCGGCATCCACGCGTTCGAGAGCGCGACGTTCCGGGATGCGGTCTACGACGGGCTCGCGCCCGCGCAGCGCCAGGCGATCCACGCGCACGCGTTCGCGTGGTGGCGGGCGCGCGTGGATCCCCGCGCGCCGGACCGGCGGGGGCTCGCGCACCTGGCGCGGCACGCGGCGGCGTGCGGCGAGCGCGCGCCGGCGGCCGCGGCCCACCTGGCGCTCGGCGATCGGGCGACGGCGAGCCACGACAACGTCGAGGCCGACCAGCGCTACACGGCCGCGCTCGCGCTGCTCGAGGAGGGCGACGCGCGACGGCGCGCGCACGCGCTCGCCGGCCGCGGCAAGGCGCGCTACTGCCTGCACCGGATCCCCGAGGCGCTCGCGGATCTCGCGCTGGCGCGGGAGCTCGCGCGGGAGCTCGGCGACGGGCGGCTCACCGCGGAGCTCCTGTTCGAGGAGGCGACGGCGCTCGATCACGCGACCGACTACGCGACGTCGGCGGCGCGCGCGTCGGAGGCCCAGGCGATCGTCGAGCGCCTCGGCGATCGGACGCTGGAGAACCGCCTGCTCATGGCGCTCGGGCGCTCGTGCTGGCGGCAGCAGCGGGTGGCGGAGGCGATCGAGCTCCTGGACCGCGCCTCGGCCGGGGCCGCGGCGGAGGGCGACCAGGAGACGCGGGTCATCGCGCTCTTGCTGCTGGCGATGGCGCTGGTGATCGCGGGCCGGCTCGGCGACGCGGAGGCGCGCTTCTGCGAGGTGATCGCGCTGTCCAAGGAGATGAAGGACCGGCTGCACCTCTGCTCGGCGTACGCGAACCGCGCGTACCTGTGGGCCGCCCTGAGCGCGCCGGAGCGCGGGCTCCAGGACCTGAGCCGCGCCGTGGAGCTCGCGCGCGAGATCGGCAACCCTGGGCCGGAGCACGTGGCGACGCACAACCTCGCCGAGCTGCTGCACTGGTGCGGGCGCGAGGACGAGGCGCTGGCGCTGGCGCGCCGCTCGCGCGTGCTCGACGAGCGCTTCGGGGAGCGCGCGGCCCCGGACGACGCGCTGCTCATCGCGCGCATCCAGGCGGCGCGCGGCGAGCTCGGGGAGGCGGCGCGCCTCGTCGCCTGGGTCGCCGACCGGTGCAGCCCCGACGCGTCGGCGCCGGCGCCGTATGCGCTGTTCCGCATGCTGAAGCTGGTGCTCGCGGCGGAGGCGCGCTGGGGCGTGGCGGAGGAGGACCTGGAGGACGGCTGGGACGCGCTCACGGGCTTCGCGGAGCGCACCTTGCCGGTGGAGGAGCTGCTCGAGGTGCTGTACTTCCACGCGCGCACGGCCGCCTCGGCCGGGCGCCACCAGGAGGCGTCGGCGGCGCTCGGCAAGGCCAGGCCCGTGCTGGTCGCGTGCCGCATGTGGCAGCCGCGCTTCGAGGCGGTGGCGGCGCTGCTGCCGCGATTGCCTGAGCCGGCGGACGGCGATGCGCAGGACGGCGCGCTGACGCAGAGCGAGTGACGAAAGCTGCGCGCGGGTGAGCGTCTGGAGGACGGTGCAAATCGCCTCAGCGTGGCGGGAGCGTGTCGCGGCGTAAAAGTTCCGTTTGGGTGATCCAGGGGGAGAATGCGCGGCGAAATCACGCAATGGGACGGGGGGTGGATCGGCCGGCGTTCAGGCTGAGGCATTTCGCCTCAATGCTGGGGAGGAGGGCGGGGGAGATGCCTCTGCGGCGCTGAACCGAGCTCAGCCTTGCCGAGGTTGCCGAGCTCAACCTGGGTGTACCCGGATCGGCCTCGGTCCAGCGGGCGCAACCTGGGTGCGGAGCGGGCGCAACCTGGGTGCGCCGAGCCTGGCGGCGGACCGGCAGTTCTGGGCCGGCGGCGTTCAACCTCGGTCGGGTGGGAAGGGGCGGGCGTCGTCAGGCGTGGCCCGACGATTGCAGGAATCGCGGAAAACCCCTCGGCACTCGAAAAGAGAGGCGACCCCATGAACTTCAGCGCGCGACGAGCTGTCCTTGCGATTCCCTGCCTTGCCTTGTTCGGCTGTGCGTCCAGCGCCGATCCAAGCTCCGAGGAGGCCGTGGGCACCTCGGAGGAGGCGATTGTCTCGACGAACCGCCTCTCGATGAACCGCCTCTCGATGAACCGCCTCTCGATGAACGGCCTCTCGATGAACCGCCTCTCGGCCGACGGCAGGAAGCTGGCCACGACAGACCTGCTGCTGGACGAGGATGGTCGTGAGCTCCTTCGCTACACCATCGGCTGCGCGCTTCCCGAGGGGCAGTCGCTGGTCGGCACGGTGAACTCGACGACGTATCGTTTCGACGGGAGGATCGGCCTCGCGCCCGACTGGTTGCGCGGCCCGCTCCCCGAGAAGGCGCAGCGCTGGGTGACGGCGTGCCTGCTCGCGCACGTGAACGGGTACGGCGTCGAGGTGGCCATCTCATTGCGCGGAAGGAATCCAGCGCTGGCCACGGACAGCGCGGAGCGGCGCGCCTATCAGCAGGAAGAGATCTCCTTCTTCGGCAACGTGTTCCAGCCGCTCGGCAAGCGCGACGAGCTTGGCGACATCGGCTCGCGGATGTATTCGTGCGGCGGCTCCTTGCTCCAGCTTTCGTGCGCTGACGACGCGAGCGCCTTCGCACCGGAGCGGACGTGCGCGTCGAAGGCCGACTGCAGCCTCAGCTTCCTCGGCCCGTGTCGCGACCTGACGAACTTGAAGACCAGCGTGTGCAAGGACGTCTCCCTCGAGGGTTACGGGGGCTGTCAGGCCCCGACGACCGTCATGGCGGGCAAGTCCGGGATGACCCGCTACGACGAGGTCGTCACGGTCTTTCTGCAGCGGCCTGATTTCTCCGCCTTCTATCCGCTCTGCACGCCGCTGTTCCCGTGAATGCGCCCGCCCGCTGCGGCGGGCAGCCCTGCTCGGCGGCGCGGCGCATCTCGCGCGCGGGCCTCTCCTGAATCCACCGAACCGGGGCACGCGCCCCGGCACCGAGCACGAGGCTCCCCCGTCAGCCAGGCGTTCGCCCCGGTTATGGGCTTCCAGGTCCTGCGGCTCGGCGCGTTGCGAGCGATTACGTGGGCCGATGCCGCATAGAGGCATACCGGTTGCAGACACCTCGCCCCGGTCCCACGGCGTAGGTCAGGAGGGCGAATGAAGGCGCTGGTATTTCACAGCCCGAAGCGTGTCAGCGTGGACACCGTCGACAACCCGGTCCTCGTGCGGGCGACCGATGCGATCGTGCGGGTGACGAGCACGGCCATCTGCGGCTCGGATCTGCATATTACAATGGGGTCTTTCCGCAGGACTCGAAAGGGGGCGGGCTCTTCGGCTATACCGAGCTTTATGGCGGATACGCCGGCGGTCAGGCAGAGTATGTCCGTGTGCCGTTCGCGGACGTGGGGCCGCGCAAGATCGACGCCAACGTGACGGACGAGCAGGTCCTGTTCCTGACCGATATCCTCCCTACCGGCTACACGGCCGTGGATTGGGCTGGAATGCAGGGCGGAGAGACGGTGGCCGTGATCGGCTGCGGACCGGCGGGCATCATGGCGATGAAGTGCGCCTGGCTCCGCGGCGCGGCGCGCGTGATCGGTGTCGATCGGGAGGAGTACGGGCTGGAGAAGGCGCGCGACGTCGCCTCGGCCCAGACGGTCAACGTGGAATCGCGCGTCGCGCTCGAGTTCATCCGGACGGCGACGAACGGTCGCGGCGCGGACATCTGCATCGATGCTGTGGCGATGGAGGCACACCGGACGCCGCTCGAGAAGATCTCCAACGTCGTTCACGGTCAGATCGGCTCATTTGTCGCGCTCAAGCTGGCCGTGAGCGCGGTCCGCCGGGGCGGGATCGTCAGCGTCGTCGGCGTGTACGGCATGCCATATGACAACTTTCCACGCGGGCAGCTCTTTGACAAAGGCGTGACCCTGCGCTTCGGCCAGGCTCCTGTCCACAAGCACGTGGATAAGCTCCTCGGATGGATCAAGGAGGGCAAGCTCCGCGCCGACAACATCATAACGCATCGGCTGCCGCTCGCGGAGGCAGCCCGGGGGTACGACCTCTTCAATGCGAAGAAGGAAGGTTGCGTGAAGGTCGTGCTCAAGCCCTGATCGAGCACAACAGAGACGCGCGAGGAGCCGGGAGGGCGACGCTCATTCTCCGGCACATCGCGCACACGCAGCCAGGCAGCTGCATGACGCGCAACCGAGGCGGCTGCACGCCATTCTCAGGTCACAACCGTGCACACGAACGCAGCGCGCCGCGACGCTCGCACTCGAATCGCGCTCCAGTGTTCAGATCGGCATTCGCTCGCCTCGCGGCGTGCCAGCTCGACCGATTTAGAGAACAAGCACGGCGTCGCCGACGGTCGCGCCGTGGAATACGCGCATCCACCACGTCTCTGCCGGGAATACCGCGCCACGCAGACCGGCGCGCCATCGCTCGAGCGCTTCGCGATACGCCGTGCGAAACGCTCGTACAGCAGCAGACGCGATTCTTCGTACGTCGGCATGTCCTCTTCCCACCGCGAACGTGGGATTGAAGCCGCGTGACGGCTCGAAGGACGCAGCTCGATCGTCAGGCGAGATCATGCATACGCGGTCCGGTCCGAGGAATCGATGCCCCTTGCGGTGCATCGCGGCGCGTGCCTCCGCTTCCTGCCGCCCGAGCTCTGCACCCACCTCGCGGCGGAAGACGTCCGCGTCATCCTCCGCTACGGAAGGCGGAAGCGTGAGCGCGATGGCAGCGTCCTCGGGCCATGCTGGGTTGCTCGGGTCGAAGTAGACGTCGGGTCGCTTCGCCCGCAGCACGCCGCGACCGAGCTCGCCGACGAGGACCTTCGCCCCCGGCCACTCCCGCGCACGTCGCACGAGTCCCGCCCCCACCGGATTCGCCAGGGTATAGGAGATCTTCTCCACGAGGGCCGCTCGTGTTATAAGCCGGACCGCGCTCGTCGCTTCGTGCCCCCATACCGGGCCCTCCCATGCTCGGATCGCCTTGGTTCCCAGCGCCACGAGGCGGTGAAAAAACTGCAGGAAACGCGGGAGCACGCCATCTACGTCTGTGACGACGATGTGCAGGTGCGTGGACATGGCGCATAACGCGTGCACGCGAATGCCATAACGCTTGGCCGAAACCGCGAGCGCATAGACGATCAACTGAGTCATCGCCGCGTCAGGTCGGAAGAGCAGATGCCGACGCAGCGCGCGTCGCGTGAGGAGATACGTGGCACCGGCGACAACAGGGCGAGGCTGGCTCATGGCCGCCCATAGTGCCAAGGGCGTGCCGGGGTCTCGCGCGAATCATTTCGCATGGTTGGCGCTGAGAGGATCTGGCGGCCGCCACCCCTTTCCGCCACTTCCGCCAGTGAGCCCCCCCGCAGAGCGGGTGGAGAGCGAGCAACGTCTCGACGGTGCGCTCGCCGCCCGCTGCTGAGAAGGGTTGTGGGGCAGGCAGGCGCACCGGGACGGCAGGACGGCAGTCTCCCCCGGTCGAGTGACACCGCGAAGGGCGGTGGCGTCCCCACGGGAGCGACCGATTTGTACGCAACGTAGGTCAGGTCTTCAGGCAACCTGGGTCAGGTCCAACAAGGCCCTCACCGTGGGCCCGCCGTTTCCGGTTGACATCTGGCACGGCACATGGATCAACCACATTGCGCGCGTTCATGGTTGTCGATCTCGTGCGATGCTCTCGCCCGCCATGCTGCTGGAGACCTTCCATGCACCGAACCCTCCTCGCCCAAGGCCTTGTGCTCTCGCTCTCGCCGTTCGGGTGCTCCACCAGCCCGAAGCTCCCCGAGGCCTACGGCAAGGCGGTCGTGACCGTGGACGGCGAGGCGTTGGTCCTTGACACGGGCGATGACGGCAAGCAGCCTGTGCCCAGATTCGACGACGGCTGGGACGTCGACTGCTCTCTCCTCAATGGAGAAACCAATCTGGAGCTGGTCGACCACTCGAAGGGCAGGAGGGGCTTCTACTACCTCGATCTCCACCTGCTCGGCAGCAAGCGCAAAGGCGGCGACGCTGCTGTCGTGAACATGCGAATGTACGTCGACGATGATCTTTTCTATGGCTCTTGTCCGGCCACGCTCCGGACGTCTCAGCAAGAGCCCCACGAATGCGATTTCTCTTTCTCCGACTGCGGATTGCATCTGCTCGGGAGTGCCCAGGACGTTGTCCCGGCGCGCCTCGAGCTCGCGTCATTTCACTTGAAATGGTGCTTCGTCCAGTGAGTGGCTCGCTCGCGATGTGCGCGAGGTGAGCTCCGCTGGCAGGGCGGCGCCGCTCGCCCGAGCGACGCCGCCCCGCGCGCGCGGGTTGCCCGCCACGGCGCGAGGCGCTCACTGCGGGCGCCGGGCCAGGCCTGGGCGCGACGACGACGCGGGGATCGATCCCGAGGCGGCGCTGGCCGGCGCGTCGGCCCACGGGTACACATCGAGAGCATGGCGGATACGTCTCCCCGGCGAAGGTTCAGCGCCGCGTTCGCTCGCTGGTCTCGGCGCGTCCGGCGGCGCCTCGCGCTGGAGCTGATCCTCACCGGCGCCGCCGCCGGAATGGTGCTCGGCGCGGCAGGGGCAGCGGCGGCGTGGCAGGCGCGGCACGGCGCGCTTCGCCCCTGGATGGCGGCGGGCGGGCTGCTCGGTGCGGCGGCCGGCGCAGCAGCGGCGCGGCGGCGGCGGTGGTCTGACCCGAACGTGGCGTTGTTCCTGGATGGCAAGCTCGGCTCCTCCGAGTCGATCTCGACGGCCGTGGAGCTCACGGCGGCGGAGCGCACCCAGGTTGGCGCGCCCCGGGGCGCGGCGGCGGAGCGCACCCAGGTTGGCGCGCCCCGGGGCAGCGCCTCGGCGGCGCAGGAGGTCGTGCTCGCCCACGCCGCAGCGGCGCTCGAGGGCGCGACCGCGCAGCAGGTCCGCGCGCCCCTGTGGCGCCCCTGGCACGCCGGCGCGCCGCTCGCCGCGGCCGTCATCGGTTACCTCAGCTGGCTGCCGCTGCCGCCTGCCCCAGCGGCAGCCGCGCCCCCTCCGGGGGCCGAGCAGGTGCGCCTCGCCGAGATCGCCGGGCTGGAACGGGTGATCCAGCTCGCCGAGATCGACGCCCGGGACGCAGCGCAGCGCGAGCGGCTCAAGAAGCTCGCCGAGGACGCGAACGCGCTCCGGCAAAAGCTCCGGAGCGGCGTCGAGCGCCGCGAGGCGCAGGCCGACATCGGCAGGCTCCGCGACGCGATCACGGCCGAGCGCCTGTCGCTCGGCGAGGGCGAGCAGCGCCAGGGAATGGAATCGGCGCTCGGCAAGCTCGGAGAGGATCCCGAGCTGAGGCGCGCCGCGAAGGCGCTCGGCGACCGCGACCTCGTGGCGTTCGACGAGGAGATGGAGCGGCTCGCGAACAGGCTCGAAAAAGACGACCGCGCGCGCGCCAGGAAGACGCTCGAGGAGGCCGCCGAGGCCGCGAAGAGGGCCGGCGCCCCCGGCGTGGCGAAGGCGCTCGAGGAGCAACGCAAGCTGCTGGATCAGCGCGGGGAGCAGGCCGACAAGCTGCGGGAGCTGGCCGAGGCGCTCGGCGAGTCCCTCGGCGACGAGGGGCGCGAGGCGCTCGGCGACCTCGGCCGGACCGGGAGCGACAGGGACGCGCGGCGGCTCGCAGACAGCCTCGAGAAGGCGCTGGAGAAGCTGAGCCCCGAGGAGCGCAAGCAGCTCGCCGACCGCTTGAAGCAGCAGATCGCGAGGTCCCCTGACGGCGCGCCGGGGGAGCCCACGTCGGACGAGCAGATGCGCCAGCTCGCGCGGCAGCTCGCGACGCCCGAGGGCCAGCGGCTGCTCGAGGAGCATCTGCGCCGGATGGCCCAGGAAGGAGGCCCGAGGAGCGAGGAGTCGGAGCGCCAGCGCGCCCTCGACGATGCGCAGCGCGGCGCGGACGAGGCCGAGGGGCAGCTCGGGGGGACGCCTCTTCCGATGCCGGTCGCGGGCGGATCGAGCCCCTCGGGCCGCGGCAGCGGAGGTCCCGGCCAGGGCGGGCAGCAGGGCTCGCCGGCTGGCGGCTCCGGCAACCGAGGGCCCGCGCAGCCAGGCCACTCGGAGGGGGGTGGGCCGGGCAGCCACGACGGGCAGACCGGCGCGATCGCCGGGGGCGAGCTGCGCTCACGCGCCAGCGCGAGGCTCAACCCGGGACGACCGATGCCGGGGATCGTGATGGGCCGGACCGCAGGGCGCGCCGGGGACACCGCCAACGTGCAGGGCGAGGGCGCGCTCGGCGTCGTGGGTCCTCAGGAGATCGGCGGTGTCGAACGAAGCGATGTCCCCGAGGAGTACCGCGAGCAGGTAGGACGCTACTTTCAACCACGGTGAGGCGACGAGCGGGAAGCGCGTGGCGGAGCGTGCCACGCGCTCCGATGACCGGGCTGTAGCCGACAGCGCCGTGGAGGTCAGCGCGATCTCCGGCGCGCGCGGCGCCGTCTAGAAGCTCGCGCCGAGCAGCAAGCCCTTCGCCTCGGAGGTCACGAGGGGCGCGGCGTGAAAGCGGGCGAGCCCCGTGTTCGGGCTCGCCGTGCGGCTCGAGGTGGTGAGCGCGTACACGGCGGTCCCGGCGAGAACCACGCCGCCGCCGATGAAGCTCCAGAAGGAGACGTTGGCGAGCGTGGTCTGGGAGTCGCGCAGGTCGAGGCGACTCGCGCTGCCGGATGGCTCCCCGTCCGCGGACCTGGCCTTCGCCGTGGAGAGGATCGCGAAGGTCACGCCTGAGGCGACCCCGAGCAGCCCGACCGCTCCGCCCGCGACCACCAGCGGGATGTTCGGGCCCGTGTCGAGGCTCAGCGCGATGCGCTGGTCCGAGCCCCGCGCCACGAACAGCGACGTCGACGTCCTCGCGCCGGCGCGGCGCGCCTCGAGGGTGCGCTTGCCAGGGTCGACGAACACCTGGGTATCCAGGGGCGAGTGCCCGATGAGCTTGCCGTCGATGAGCACCTCGGCGTCATCGACGTTCACGCTGATCCGGAGCGTACCGACCTGCGACTTGGCCTCGGCGAGCCGCTTCTGGAGAAAGCTCCTCTTCTCTAGCTTCTCGCCGAGCGGAAACGTGTCGAGGGCGTACAGGAGGTGCTCGGCCGCCTCGCGAGGCTGATTCACCTCCAGCTCGACGTTCCCGAGATTGCCCGCGACATCGAAGCTCTGCTGGAGATCCCACGCCGCCTGATACCGCGCCTCGGCCTCGGCGAACCTCCCCTCGTCGTAGAACTGGTTCCCCTCCCGGTAGAGCTGCGCGGCGCGCTCGCCCGCGGGCGAGGTCGCAGGCACGCCATCGGTCGGAGAGCTGGGCATCAGCCGCACCTTGCCGGTCGCGCTCGCGGCGCTGGACCCCAGGAGGACCGCGGCGCACATCAGGAACAGAGGAGGGAATTTCAAGAATGACTTTCGCATGATGGCTGCCGCGGGATTGCGATCCGGAGAGGCGATTCCTCAGGGGAATGGACGCGGGGGAGCGGTTGTCCCCGGGGGCGCTGAGGGCAACGCAGCGGGCGCGGACGGCAGGGCCTGTGGTGGGTTCGGCGTGCTCACGGTCGGTTCGTAGACGTCTTCCGGCGTCGGGGGAGCCTTGGGGGGGCGCTTCGCCTGCACCGCGGGACGCGTCGAAGGCGGACGGGCGGCGGCCACCGGCCTGGGGGGCGCGGGCGACGCGCTGGGCGACGGCACGGCCGATGGCGCCTCCGTCGCGGCGGGAGGCGGCGGCTCCGCGACCGGCGGCGGCTGCTCGACGGTCGCCACCGGAGGCGGCGCCGTCGCGGGCGGCTGCTGCTCGGGCAACGCGCTCGGCGCGGGCGTCGCGACGCCTGGCTCGGGCGCCGGCCCGCGGACCTCGTCGACCCGCGCCGCGTCTTGGCCGCTCGGCGGATTGGCGGCGCGCCACAGCACCCAGAAGCCCGCGACGGTCGCGCTCCCCAGGAACACGAGCAGCGCGAACAGGCCGAGCGGCGCGCCGCGGCGGCGCACCGCGAGGGCAGCGGCGGCGGCAGCGGTGGCGGGATCGGGCCGCGCGGCGTTCGGAGGCACCCCCGCGTTCGGAGGCACCCCCGGCCGAGGCGCGGCGGCGACGGGCTGGGGGGCCGGCGCCGCGAGCGGTCGCTGCTTCCGGGGCTCCTCGGGCGGTGGCCAGACGCCGCTACCCACGCCGACGCGCGCCGTGCGCACGCCGCCGGGGCGCACGCCGCCCTGCCCATCGGGAGCGCCGGGCGGGGGGGGCATGCCATGCACCGGGATCCGGCGCATCGTCGGGCGGTTCCGTTCGTCAACGCCCTTCAACAGCGACGGCGCCACCTGGATCTTTTGCAGATCCATGGCCTGGTGCTCTCGGTTCGGGGGCAGGGTGACCGGAGGGACGTACACCTGCTTGTCGCTCGGCCCCGCCTCGCGATCCTGCCGGCGACGCGGCCTGGGATCGCCCCACGGCATCGCTCGCTCGGCGGGCGGCGCTGCGGCGGGGCCAGGCACCCCCTCGTCAGGCCTGCGGCGTGGATCCTGCGAGAGCGCGCGTTGCTGCGCGAGCAGAGGGTGCTCCTGCGGTGCGAAGTTCGGCGCGTCGTACCCGCGCGACGGCTGCTGCGGCAGCGGCGGCGGATGCTGCTGCGGAGCGGCGTCGCCCGCAGCGCCCTGACCCGCCGGCTGCCCTGGCGAGCTCTTGTTCGCGTTCCTGTTGGTCATGCCTGCCCCTCTCGCCACGCGCAAAAGCCGCGCTGCTGCCCCGCGTGGGCAGGAGCGCATCGAGCACCCGGTCCAAGGCTCCGCATTGTCATGGGCGCGCTCCCGAGGCGACCTGCCTCGACCGCTGCTGTGAAGACGGCGCGGCGGACGCCGTGGCAGCGCTCCGGCGAGCGCGCCGCGGCCCAGCGTTGAAGGCGCGCTGGCGGGCGCGCGGCACCTCGGAGCTCACTCGGGGGCGGGGCCACGGCATAGCCCCGAAGATACCCCACCCAGCCGTCGCCACCACGCACCCAAGCATCACGACCCCTCCGCAGCGATACAACGGCGGGCGCCAGGAATCACCGACATCGGGTCCCTCTGCCGTCAGGGGCGTGACGGGACCTGGCGATGCCTGCACGCGCCGGCGGCCCGGACCATGGCCGCGAGCGCGGCGTGGCCCGGCGGGCCGACCCGGCATGAAATCGACCCTGCCCGCCATCGTGCCGCGTTCCTGGAAGAAGCGGGTGATGTCCATGGCTACGCCGTCGGCTCTGGATGGATGCAGCGGTTGCGATCTTTTGCATCCGCCCTGCATCTGTACCCGCACCCAGGTTGAGCCGGCCGCCGTCCGCGCCACGCCGACCCAGGTTGAGCCGGCCGCCGTCCGCGCCACGCCGCACCCAGGTTGAGCCGGCCGCCGTCCGCGCCAAGTTGGGGACCTCCCCGGGCCGCCAGCACCCAGGTTGAGCGCTCCACCCCACCGGGCCGCCAGCACCCAGGTTGAGCGCTCCACCCAGCGCTGCCCGTCCACCCACAGCCCGCAGGGTAACGACTTCGTCGCGCCCGGTGAGATTCCCCGCGAACGCGGCGGCGACGTCAAGGCCGCCGTGAACCCAGGACGCTCACCAGGAACGCCAGGGCGAAGCCAAACAGCACCACGCTCACCACCAGCATCGCCATGACCGCGCGGCTCGGCTCCGCCCGCCGCCGCGCGCGCCTCGCCCCGGCCCCGTACGCCGCCAGGGGCTGTAGCTGCGCAGGTCGCGCTGTGGGCTGCCCCGTACCACCCGGCGCCGTGAGGCCGAACGCCTCCACGGTCGCGCTCAACGTCGGTGCGACGACCGCGCGCACCGGCGGCACCGTCAGCGGCGCCGTGCTCTGCCAGCCCAACCCCGGTGGCACGACCGGCGCCACCGCTGACGCCATCCCCGCCCCGCTGCCCAGCGCCGCGGCGATGCGCGACAGCTCCGCCGCGAACGCCGGGGCATCCGGGAAGCGGAGCTCCGGGCGCTTCTCCAGCGCCCGCATCACGGCGCGGTCGAGCTCCGGCGGCACCGGCCGCGGCGCGTAGCACGACGGCGGCGCCGGGACCTCGCTGGCGTGCGCGCGCACCAGCTCGTGAACGGGCCTCACATGCTCGAACGGCCCGCGGCCAGCGAGCAGCGTGTAGAGCACCACGCCCGCCGCATACACGTCGGTGCGGGCGTCGACGGCGAGCCCGCAGGCCTGCTCGGGCGAGAGGTAGCGCGGCGTACCGACGAGCACCCCCTCCTCGGTCTGGTAGAGCGACGGCGCCGGCGCGCGACCGTCGCCGCCCGGGGCCACCACCTTGGCGATGCCGAAATCGAGCACCTTCACCACACGCCGCCCCTGCGCGTCCGCGTCGCACACGAACAGGTTCTCGAGCTTCACGTCGCGGTGCACGATGCCCGCGCCATGCGCCGCGGCCAGGCCGGCGAGCGTCTGCGTCACCAGGTCGAGCGCCTCCAGCGCCGGCAGCGCGCCGCGCGCCCCCAGTTCCTCGCGCATCGTCCGGCCGTGGAGCCGCTCCATGACGAGGAACGTCCGCCCCTCGGCCGTCCGCCCGAAATCGGTGACCGTCACCAGGTTGGGGTGAGCGAGCCGCGCCAGCGACTGCGCCTCGACGCGCATCCGCTCCACCAGCCGCGGCTCGCGGTTGAGATCGCGGTGCAGCAGCTTCACCACCACCGGCTTGTCGAGGCCCACGTGCGCGGCCTCGATCACCTCCCCCATCCCGCCTCGCCCGAGCCAGCGCACAGGCCGGTACGGCGTGCCGTACAGCAGGGTATCGCTCAGCTCTGGCGCCACGCATCGGCGGTCTTCGTGCGAAGGCAAGGCGATCCTCCGCGGGCCGAGGTGGTGCCGCCGTCGTGACGCGACGCGAGGATCGAATTCCCCTCTCGCTCCCGGACCTCGAGCGCGCGAGCGCTCTTTTCACACGCCCTCCCGGAGCGCTCAAGATTTCGACAGATCCGCGCGCGAGCGCATCCTGAAGCATTCCCGCGACGAGATCCAAATTTCCACACAACATCACGAACACGTCCGATTTCAAATCACGGCGCGCGGGAGATCCGGTGCTCAAGCGACGGTGCCCGCGGCGCTCGCGGGTTCGTCGCTCC
The DNA here is from genome assembly GCF_051474675.1 of Sorangium sp. So ce406. NCBI lineage: Bacteria > Pseudomonadati > Myxococcota > Polyangiales > Polyangiaceae > Sorangium > Sorangium sp. So ce406. The sequence goes on from NZ_CP150340.1 coordinate 10,176,304, forward strand.
CTTGCGCGGCGGCGCGCTCCAGAGTCGCCTGCTCGGCCGCGAGGGCCGCCTCGTCCTCCTGGGCGAGGAGCGCGCTCGTCTCGGCGAAGGCTGCCTCGCGCCGCGCGATGACGGCGGCGCACCGCGAGCGCGCCGAGGCGAGCAGGCCGAGGCCGGCGGCGACCCAGCCGACGGAGGCCGCGTACCCGGCGATCACGACGGGCCCCGGATCGCCCTCGGTGGCCTTGGAGATCATCGCGAACGCGTAGAACGGCGAGGGCGCCGCGACGAGGAGAGCCCTGTCGCTGGTGCTGAGCTCCGCGACGAGGCCGGCGATGGCCGCGATGATCCACGGGCCGACCGCGATCGCGAAGAGCAGCGTCAGCAGCAGCACGCGCGCGATCATGGGCGAGGCGGTCCGCGCGCGGAGGAAGGCGCCGAGCCCGACGAGGAACACGTAGAAGGCGAGCGCGTAGACGGCGAAGTACTCGAGCTGCCGCGTCTGGATCTCCGGCGACGCGATGGCCACGCCGGCGACGAGCCGGTGGCCGACGGCCCAGAGCGCGACGACCGCCGGGACGCCCACCGCGAGCAGGAGGTACGCCGAGCGCGCCACGCCGGGGCCGAGGAACCGGCGCAGCGGGCTTACGCGGCTGCGGGCCCAGTGCACCTCGACGCGGCGCGACGGGCCGATCGGCTCGCCGGCGAAGAGGAACACGCAGAACGTCAGGTGCGCGAACATCGCGCACATGCCCGCGATGATCGCGGGCAGGCGGTCGGTCGGATCCACCGAGAACGCTGGCACCGACGCGGCGGCGGCGACCACGGGCGTGCAGACCGCGAACCACGTCTTCAGGCCGGAGGAGCGATCGTCGCTCTCGCTCGTGAGGTTCGCGACGGTCACCTGGTACAGGAACCAGGCCGGGACGGCGATCGCCGCGACCGGCAGGAGGACGAGGAACAGCGCGTAATCGAGGCCGAAGGGCGCGCGCTGGTAGGCGACGGGGAGCCAGATCGGAGGGCCCTCGGGCACCTCCGGCCAGGCCAGGTGCGCCGCGTACGAGAGCCCGGCGCCGCCCGCCATGAACAGGCAGATCGACAGGGGGAACGCGAGCAGCAGCGTGACGAGGATCGCCGCGCGGAGGCTCGCCATGGTCGAGCTGATCGCGAGCCCGAACGCGACGCTGAGCAGCGCGAGCAGGAAGAGGAACGCGAACGCGATCACCACCTCGGTCGCGGTGATCCCGCCGAACAGGAACGGCATCGCCCCGACCGGCGCGAGCATCACCACGTACATCGAGATCGCCGTGTAGGCCGCGAGGAATTTGCCGCGCGCGATCTCGCCGGGCGGGATGCCCGTCAGGAGCACCGCCTCCCAGGTGCGGCCCTCGCGCTCCGAGGCGATGCTGTTCGCGGCGACCGCCGGCCCAACCAGCGCGACCACGAAGTACGCCACCGAGAAGAAGACCTGGAACAGGATCACCCCCGTCTTCGCGGGCGCGACGTCCCTCGAGGCGATACCGCCGATCGACGCGATGAGCAGCGTCATCAGCACGGCGAACACGAGGAGGATCACCGGCGTGCGGGCGAGGCGCGCCGCCTGCTTGAGCTCGCGGATCCAGATCGGGTTCGGCTCGCCGACGAGGCGCGCGGCGCGGTGCCTCGCCCGATCGACGAGCCGCTGCGACGCCGGACCGCCGGGCGACACGGAGCCAGTCTGCACGCTCACTGCACCTCTCCTTGCGTGACCTCGAGGAAGATCCGCTCGAGCTCGTTGCGCTCCGGCTCGACCCCGATCACGCCGATCCCGCTCCGGACGAGGTGGTGCACGATCTCGGCGATCTTCACGTCGTTGCCCACGTAGCCGACGTGCACGGCGCCCGCGATGATGTCGACGTCGGTGATCCCCGGCCCGCCCCGGAGCAGGTAGGCCGCGGCCTCGGGCTCGCCGAGGACGCGCACCTTGAGCTTGCGCCGCGACAGCGGCGACAGCCCGGCGTACGCCGCCGCCTGCGCCGCGCCCCCCGGCGCCGCGCCGTGGGGCGGGTGCGGGCCGTACCCGGGCGGCGGACCGGCCGCCGGCGCAAGATCGCCCGCGGCCGGAGCCCCCGGCGCGCCCGCAGGCGGAGCTGCCTCGAGGCCGTACGGCGGCGGCGGCGCGGGGTACGCGTGCGCCGCGGGCGCGCCGGCGTGGCGGGGCGGCGCGTGCCCGTGCGCCTGCGCGGCGCGCAGCGCCTCGAGGCGCGCCGCGATCTCCCCGATCGGACCGGCGACGACGAGGCGGCCCTTCTCGAGGATCCCGATCGACGTGCACACGTCGGAGAGCTCCGTGAGGATATGCGAGGAGAGGAAGATCGTCTTCCCCAGGCTCCGGAGCTCGAGCAAGAGGTCGCGGATCTCGATGCGCGCGCGCGGATCGAGATCGCTCGCCGGCTCGTCCAGGATGAGGACCTTGGGGTCGTGCAGCAGGATCCTCCCGAGCTGGAGGCGCTGCTTCATCCCCTTCGACATGGTGGCGACGATCCGGTCCTGGATCTTGCCGAGATCGGTCAGCTCCAGGACGGCGTCGACCACCTCGAGCGACGGCACCCGGAACGCGTCCGCGAAGAACTCGAGGTACTCGCGCACCGTGATCCGGTCGTAGACGCCGGCGTGATCCGGCATGTACCCGATGCTGCGGCGGACCGCCGCCGGGTCGATCGTGACGTCGACGCCGTCGATCTCGACCCGCCCCGCCATCGGCTCGAGCAGGGTCGCCATGACCCGGATCGTCGTCGTCTTGCCCGCGCCGTTCGGCCCGATGAAGCCGAAGATCTCGCCGGGGCCCACGTCGAAGGTGACGTCCCGGAGCACGTCGAGCGAGCCGAAGCGGTGCGAGAGGTGACGGACGCGGATCGTCGGCGCGGGCCGCTCGATCCGCGGCGCGAGGGGCGGCGCGGCGCTCACGGCCGACCTCCGTAGCCGACGATCCGCACGAGCACGCGGTCGCTCTCGATCCGCAGCCCCGAGTCGCTCGCGCGCCCCTCGCCGCCGTCGAGCTGGCCGAGCAGGACGGGCACGCCGGCCGGGAACCAGTCGACGGCGGTCCCGGCCGCCTCCTCGACCGCCAGCCACGCGGCGCCGAGCCCCGGGGCGTCGGGCTCGAGGAGGGGGCCGAGCAGGCTGCCGCCGAGGTCGTGGACATCCAGCCCGCCGACCCGCCGCCCGAGGCTCACGTGCGACAGCCAGTACTGCGCCTTGCTGTGCGCCCCGAGGTCGAGCCCGGCGCGCGACGAGACCTGCTCGCCGTCCCGGATGCGGGCGAAGTAGCGGGCCACCCCCGTCGAGATCCACAGGACGCCGCCGCGGAGATCGCGGCCGCTCCGGTTGGTCACGACGACGTCCCCGCTCGGCTCCTCGACGATCGCGATGCCGTCGCCGAGCGGCGCGACGCCGTCCTCGCGGACGATCACCGTCTGCCACGGGAGCGCAGCGACCTTCGTCAGACGGGCCCCGTCGCGGTCCACGAGGAGCCGATCGCGCCGCTCCGAGAGCTCGGCCAGCACCGCCGTGCTGATGACGCCGCTCGCGTCGGTCGTGCGGACGGTGAGCTCCTCCGCGCGCGGGACGAAGAAGCCGCGGAACCGCCGCACCGCGCCCTTCGAGATGCCCGCCCCCGCCTCGATCAGCGTGAGGTGGCGCGCCCTGCCGCGCACCCCCTTCGCGATCAGGCCCACGCCGACGATCGTCGCGAACGCGACCGCCGCGTACACGGGCAGGCGCCGGAGCGCGCGCAGCGGCCTCCCCTGCCGCGCGGCGCGCGCGAAGTTGATCGGGCCGGCGAGCACCGCGTAGATGCAGAGCAGCACCGCGGAGACCCCGATCGCCCAGCGCGAGCTCTCGTTCGGATCGAGCTCCCGCCGCACCGGATCCAGATCGAGCCCCATCGCCTCCTCCCCCGGGCGGAAGGCGATCGTGGAGCGACGATCGTGGGCGCGGCGCGCGAGATCGGCCACCCGGATCTTCGCCCACGGGTCGTTGGACGCGGGCGGGCGCGTCGGGTCGAACGCGAGCAGGTGCACCTCGCCGAGGCCGTAGGACGCCGAGCTGCCGTACGCGCTCGCGCGCAGGTTGCCGCCCGACCAGCCGGAGAGCGCCTCGGTCAACGCGGGGCTCGCGCTCGGCGCGGGCAGGAGCACGTTGCCCTGCTTGCCGAGGCCGCTCGGCGCGGCCGGCGGCGCGAGCTCCACGAGCGTGGGCGGCGCGACGCCCGCCTTCGCCACCTGGCCGCCGACGAGCGCCGCGAGCGTCGGGTGCCGCAGATCCTCGGGGCGCGCCACGGCCAGCGCCAGCGTGCCGCCGGAGAGCACGTAGCCGGCGAGCGCCTCGAGCTCGGCGCCGTGCAACCTCGAGAGCGTGTCGGTGCGCATGAGCACGGCGTCCGCCGCGCTGTACAGGGCCGCCCGGTCGGGCAGCAGCGGATCGCCCGTCGCGCTGTCGTAGCGCGGCTGCCCGACCCACAGGACAGGGCTCGACGACCCGGAGCCGCGGCCGGTCGGAAGGTACAGCGGCGCGACCGGCGCCTCGTGGAGGCCGCCCCGGACGAGCGACGTCTCGCTGACGTCGAACAGCACCACGCCGTGCTGCATGGTCGACGAGAGCGCGTGCGACGAGACCTGCGCGCCGCGCTCGTCGAGCGCCCGCACCTGCACGTCGGCGAAGGGCGACACCTGCAACGGCACGCGCACGTTGACCGACGCGCCCGCCGCCACGGTGTACGGCGCCGTCGCGACGAAGACGCGGTGCTCGCCGTAGCGCGTCGACGAGACCTCGACGTCCCCTCGAGCCGCCTTGCCGCCGTTGTTCTGGATGCGCACGACGACCTGGTTCCACCCCCAGGGCACCGCGCCGCTCGTCCCGAACACGGGCGCGGCGTCGACGGCGAGCTCCGGCGCGCCCGGCGCCGGCGCCTGCGCGAGCGCGGGCCCCGCCGCCGAGAGCGCCGCGAGCCACGCCGCGCCGGCCGCGGTCCGCGCCGCGCGAGCGACCCGGCGCGCCCTCCCCCGCGCGTCAGCGCCGCGCCTCATCGGCGGATCGCCTGCGCCACGGCCTCGGGCCGCGCCTCGACCGCCGCGAGGAGCGCGGAGATCACCTGATCGGTCGTGATCCCCTCCGCCTCGCCCTCGAAGGAACGGATCATGCGATGGCGGAGCACCGGCTTCGCGACCCGCTGCACGTCGGCGAAGGCGACGTGCGCCCTGCCCTGGAGCAGCGCCACGGCCTTCGCGGCCAGCACCAGCGACTGCGCGCCGCGCACCCCGGCGCCGAACCGGAGCGCCCTGCGCACGATCTCGGGCGCCCCCTCGGCGGAAGGATCGCTCGCCCGCGTGAGCCGCGACGCGTACCGCATGACCGGCTCGGCGACCGCGACGTCGCGGCAGAGCGAGCGGAGCGACAGCACGTCGTCGCGGGTGAGCACCCGCGGCGGCGGCCCGCGATCGTGGCCCGTGGTCCGCGCGAGGATCTCGGTCAGCTCGTCCTCGGTCGGGCTCGGCACGAGCACCTTGAGCAGGAACCGATCGAGCTGCGCCTCCGGCAGCGGGTAGGTCCCCTCCATCTCGATCGGGTTCTCGGTGGCCAGCACGAAGAACGGCTCCTCCATCGCGTACCGCGTGCCCGCGATGGTGCACGCGTGCTCCTGCATCGCCTCGAGCAGCGCGCTCTGCGTCTTCGGCGTCGCCCGGTTGATCTCGTCGGCCAGGATCACCTGCCCGAAGATCGGCCCCCTGTGCAGCGAGAAGTGGCGCGAGCCGTCCGCGGCCGAGACGAGCACGTTGGTCCCGGTCACGTCGCTCGGCATGAGATCCGGGGTGAACTGGATGCGCGAGAACCTGAGATCGAGGCAGCTCGCGATGGTCCTGACGAGGAGCGTCTTGCCCAGCCCGGGCGCCCCCTCGAGCAGGACGTGCCCTCCGGCGATGATGCCCCAGAGCGTCTGCTCGATGACGTCGCCTTGGCCGACGACGGCCTGCCCGATCGCCTCGCGCAGCCGAGCGCTCGTCTGCTGCGCGAGCTCGAGCCTCGCCTCGAAGGAGGCAGGGGCATCGCCCTGGCCTCCGTCAATACCCGCGCCTGATTCCGCCGCCATCTGGTCGCCCTCGGGCGACGACCATAGCCGGCCGCGCGCCGCGCGTCGATCACGGCCGCGGCGCGTCGTTCGCGCCCGCGCCGCGAGGCGCGGCGGCCTTCAGCGCCGGCGCCGCCGCGAGGACTCGACATCTCGAGTCGAGACTCGAGATCGACGGGCCGCCGGATCCCGACGCGTCGCCGGACACACCGCGGACGCACAGCGAGACATCCCGTCCAATCTGCTCGGCGGCGCACATCACCATGCTATCTTTCGCGGATGAACGTGCTTATCCGGACCTGTCGCAGCGTGCTCGGTTCGCTCCTCGTTTCCGCGCACGCCCGTGCGGCGCTCACCGCGTCTCTCGCGCTCGGCGCGAGCGCCTGCGCCTCGGTGGTCGGCGACCATGAGGCCGAGACGAAGTTCCTCGTCAAGCCGACCTCGCAGTCGACCTTTTCAGGATGGAGCGAGGTCTCTGTCTCGCAGGATCCGAACTCCGTCGACGGGGCCAAGCTCAGGTTCATCCGGCTCGAGGCGCGCGACAACAACGTGCCCGACCTGACGTTCATCAAGAGCATCACCGCCTCGGCCGTGGTCGACGACGTCCCGACCGTGGTCGCCAGGAAGGCGAAGATGCCCACCGGGGAGCGCATCGTCCCGCTGGATCGGGTCTATCACGACGACATCCGGAAATTCTTCTACAAGGACGACGAGAACGGCGGCTACACGGTGCACGTCGACTGGAAGGGCGAGATCGATCTGACGAAGACGATCCCGCCGGAAGGCGTGTGGATGAAGGTCATCGTCTCGGTGAGCATCGAGTGACCTGACCACCGCGACGCCCTTCCTCTGCCCTGACGACTAGCGGGAAGCGGGCCCCCGCGCGCAGCCGACGAGCTCCTTGAAGAGCGGCGAGGTGACGTACCGCTCCCCGCCGTCGGGCAGGATCACCACGATGTTCTTGCCCTGCATCTCGTCGCGCGCCGCGACCGAGAGCGCCGCCGCCATGGCCGCGCCGCCGGAGATGCCGACGAGGATCCCCTCGGCCTTCGCGAGCCGGCGCGCGGCCTCGAACGACTCGTCCTCGGACACGGGCACCACCTCGTCGATGAGCTCGCGCCGCAGGATCTTCGGGACGAAGCCCGCGCCGATGCCCTGGATGAGGTGCGCCCCAGCGCGCCCGCCGCTCAGCACGGCGGCGTTCCGCGGCTCGACCGCGATCATCTTCACGCCGGGCTTCTTCTCCTTGAGCACCTCGCCCACGCCGGTGATCGTCCCGCCCGTCCCCACGCCGGCGATCACGACGTCGACCGCGCCGTCCGTGTCGTCCCAGATCTCGCGCGCGGTCGTCGCGCGGTGCGCGGCCGGGTTCGCCGGGTTCTCGAACTGCTGCAGCATCACCGCGCCGGGCGTCTCCTCGACGATCTGCCGCGCCCGCGCGACCGCCTGCACCATCAACGACCCGGGCGTCTGCAGCACCTCCACCCCGAACGCCCGGAGCAGCGCGACCCGCTCGGGGCTCATCGTCTCGGGCATCGTGAGGATCAGCCGGTAGCCCTTGGCCGCGGCGATCATCGCCAGCGCGAGGCCCGTGTTGCCGCTCGTCGGCTCGACGAGGACGCTCCCGCGGCTCAGCTTCCCCCGCCGCTCGGCGTCCTCGATCATCGCGAGGCCGATGCGATCCTTGACGCTGCCGCCAGGGTTCCGGCTCTCGACCTTGCCGAGGAGCGTGGCGCGCAGCCCCTTGCCCGCAGAGCTCAGGCGAACGAGGGGCGTGCGCCCGATCGTCGCCGCGATGTTGTCGAAGATTGCACCCACCTGGCCGCCCTCCGTGATGGCACCCGGCCAGACGGAGCGCCGGCCCGGTGGCTAGATGGAGTAGTCTTGCACGAAGATCTTCGCGTCGCGCAGATTTACAAGAACCCTGTCCCCCTCGGACAGCCCGAGCTCGGCGACGCGGTCCTTGGTCATCTCGACGGAGAGCGGCTGGCCGTCGGAGAGGCGGAGCTCCGCCTTCACCATCCACCCGACCCGCGACAGGCGCTCGACGCGCGCCATGCTGGCGTCGTCCGATCCGGGGGGGTCCGACGAGTCGACCCGGGCGTGGAGCTCGATGTCGTGCGGCCGCACGAAGGCGCGCACGCTCGCGCCGTCGCCGGTCCCGGGGGGCGCGTGCACCGCGAGCGTCCCGAGCGCCGCCTGGCCGTCGCGCACCTCCCCCTTGAGCACGTTGATCGACCCGACGAAGCTCGCCACGAACTCGGTCGCCGGCCGGTCGTAGATCTCCTCGGGCGTGCCGATCTGCTCGACCCGCCCCTTGTGCAGCACGATGACCCGGTCGGCGAGGTCCATCGCCTCTTCCTGGTCGTGGGTCACGAAGACGCTCGTGATCCCCCGCTCCTTGTGCAGCCGCCGGATCCACTCGCGCAGCTCGAGGCGCACCTTGGCGTCGAGCGCCCCGAACGGCTCGTCGAGCAGCAGCAGCGACGAGCCCGGGGCGAGCGCGCGTGCCAGCGCGACGCGCTGCCGCTGGCCGCCGGACAGCTCGTGCGGGTACCTGCCCCCGAGCCCGTCGAGCTGCACGAGGCTGAGGAGCTCCTCGACGGTGGCCGCGATCTCCTTCCGGGGCCGCTTCCGGATGGAGAGGCCGAAGCCGATGTTGTCGCGCACGGTCATGTGCCTGAACAGGGCGTAGCTCTGGAACACGAAGCCGATGTTCCGGTCCTGCACCCGCGTGTGCGTCGAGACCTTGCCGTTCAAGATCACGTCGCCGGCGTCGGGGCTCTCGAGCCCGGCGATGATCCGGAGGACGGTGCTCTTGCCGCCCCCGCTCGGCCCCAGCAGCGCAACCAGGGCGCCGCTCTCGATCTCGAACGAGACGTCGTCGACCACCTTGTTCGGACCGAACCGCTTCGTGAGCTGCTGGACAACAATTCCCATAAGCGACAGCTAGCCTTCTGCCCGTCCCGCGCGCGCCCCGGACAGAAGAAACCAAGGCGCTCAAGCGTGCCCCAGAGTCGCCCGCCGGACGGGGAGGCGCAACCAGATTCAGAAAGACACATCGGAAAGGTGGGTCAATTTGCAAGTTGCAAGAAGCGCGCTTCTCGCGCTTCATCGTCCGCCTCCGCTCGGGCGCGAGGGCGAGCGCCCGCCTCGCGCCGCCGGCCGCTGCCCGACCCATGGACGGCTCGAGGTGCTAGCATCGCCGCGCCGCGACGCGGCGGGACCGGGACGGGAGGCCGCAGGGCGGCAGGACGAGGGCGCCGGGCCGCGGCGCGGCGGGACCAGGACGGGAGGCGGATGCGTTGTCTGGTGACTGGGGTGGCCGGGTTCATCGGCTCGCACCTCGCGGAGCGGCTGATCGAGCTCGGGCATGAGGTGCTCGGGGTGGACCGCTTCACCGAGTACTACGCCCGCGAGATCAAGGAGGGGAACCTGGGCCGGCTGCGCGGCGAGCCCCGCTTTTCGCTGGCGACGCTCGATCTCGCGACCGCCGACCTGCGCCCGCTGCTCGCGGGTCGCGAGGTGATCTTCCACCAGGCGGCGCAGGCCGGCGTGCGCCCGAGCTGGGGGCAGAGCTTCGAGGGCTACCTGCACGACAACGTGCTCGCGACGCAGCGGCTGCTGGAGGCGGCGAGGACGCACGGCCAGGTGCGCAAGCTCGTCTACGCCTCGTCCTCCTCCGTCTACGGCGACGCCGAGAATGTACCCATGCACGAATCCAGCCGGACTGCACCGCACTCGCCTTACGGGGTGACCAAGCTCGCCGCCGAGCAGCTCTGCGAGCTGTACCGGCGCAACTTCGGCCTGCCGACGATCTCGCTCCGGTACTTCACGGTGTACGGCCCGAGGCAGCGCCCCGACATGGCGTTTCACCGGTTCATCTCGGCGGTGCTGAAGGGCGAGCCGGTCCGCGTGCATGGCGACGGCGAGCAGACGCGCGATTTCACCTACGTGGGCGACGCGGTGCAGGCCAACGTCGAGGCCATGGAGGGCACCGCGGTCGGCGTGTTCAACATCGGCGGCGGCTCGCGGGTGAGCCTCAACGACGCGCTCAGGCTCCTCGGGGAGCTCGCGGGGCCCGTGCGCGTGGACCGGGGAGAGCCGCAGGCCGGGGACGTGCGGCACACCCTGGCCGACACCGCGGCGGCGCGCGCGGCGCTCGGGTACGCGCCCCGGGTGCCGCTGCGCGAGGGGCTCGCGGCCCAGGTGACCTGGCAAACGAGGATGCTCGGGCTCTCCCGGTAGCGGAGCGCCGCGCCCTCGCGCGGCGCGACGACGCGGGAGCGCGGCGCGCGCCGACAGCCGTCTGCCGCAGCGGCGACGATCCCTGGAGGATCGCGCGATTCCGCTTCCACGTATCCGCCGTCACCTCGCGCCCGCGCCGCGCGATCGTCGAACGACGGCACGGAACCGCGCGCTCCCGGAACGATCTGCTATCCTCCGCCGCCGTGATTGTGGACCAGCCCCCCACACCTGCCCCCAACGAGGCTCCGGAGGACCGGGTGACGTTCGGGCTCTCCGCCTTCGAGCCTCGCCCGAGCCTGATGGCGCCCTCCATCGCCCCGGCCCCCCAGCCGGCGCCGCACGTCTCCGTGGTCGTCCCGGGGCTGAACGAGGCAGACAGCCTGGCCGAGCTCGCGCAGCGCGTGGATCAGGCCCTGAAAGGGCGCTTCACCTACGAGCTCATCTTCGTCGACGACGGGAGCACCGACGACACCTGGAACGTCATCTCCAGGATCCGCGCGGAGAACCCGGTCGTGAAGGGCATCCAGCTGCGGAAGAACTTCGGCAAGGCGACGGCGCTGACGGCCGGCTTCCGCAAGGCGAGGGGCGCCGTGGTCGTCACCATGGACGCCGATCTCCAGGACGATCCGGCCGATCTGCCGAGCTTCATCGCCAAGGTCGAGGAGGGGCTCGACGTCGTGGTCGGCTGGAAGGTCAACCGGCTCGACCCCAAGAACCGCCTCGTCCTGTCCCGCATCTTCAACGGGACGGTCCGCAGGGTCACGGGCGTGAAGCTCCACGACATGAACTGCGGCTTCAAGGCGTACCGGAGCGAGGTGCTGCGCACCATCCCGATCTACGGCGATCTCTTCCGGTTCATCCCAGCGCTCGCCGCGTGGCAGGGCTTCCGCGTCGCCGAGATCCCGGTGCGCCACCACGCCCGCAAGTACGGCAGCTCCCGCTACGGCCTGGAGCGCATCCTGCGTGGCTTCTTCGACCTCCTCAGCGTCATGTTCCTGACCCGCTACTCGAAGAAGCCGATGCACCTCTTCGGCCTCATCGGCCTCGTGTTCGCGGCGATCGGGGTGACCATCAACGCGTACCTGACGCTGCTCTGGTTCCTCGGGCACAAGATCGGCGATCGCCCGCTGCTCCTCCTCGGCGTGCTGATGATCCTCCTCGGCATCCAGTTCTTCTCGATGGGCTTCATCGGCGAGTTCCTCACCTTCCAGATGCAGCAGCGACACCTGACCGACGACCCGCCCGTCCGCGAGGAGTTCGAGTGATATCTGACGCTTACTTCGGCCGCTTCGAGACCGTCAAATACCGGAAAGCAGGGGCGCTGAAGCGGAAGCTCATCCAGCGCTTCGCGTCCGCGATCCACGATCTCTTCATCGAGGCGAATCCGGTCGAGCGCGTGCTCGAGGTCGGCGTCGGGGAGGGGTTCCTCTCCGGCTACCTCTCCGAGAAGTTCCCCGAGAAGCAGTTCACCGGCGTGGACCTCAACCCCGCCGATATCGAGCGGCTGCAGCGGCTCTTCCCCCGGATCCAGGCGCGCGTCGGGAGCGCTTACGATCTCGGCGACCTCTGCGAGATCTCGCCCAGCTTCGATCTCGTGATCTGCGCCGAGGTGCTCGAGCACCTCGACACGCCCGACCGGGCGCTGGCCGAGATCCAGCGGCTCTCGCCCCGGCGCGTCATCCTCTCCGTGCCGCACGAGCCGTTCTTCAAGCTGTCGAACCTGCTCGCAGGGAACAACGTGCTCCGCCTCGGCAACGACAGCGATCACGTCAACCACTGGAACCCGGCGTCGTTCCGCCGGCTCATCGAGCCGCGCTTCGACGTCCTGCGGATGACGACCTCTTACCCCTGGATCCTCTGCCTCGCAGCCCCGCGCTGAGCATGCGCCGCACGGTCGTCCGCGCGATCGTCCGCCTCGTCGGGCCGCTCCTGCTCGCGGCCGTGATCCTGCGCATCGACGACCGCGACGCGGTGCTCGCCGCGCTCGCCTCGGCGTCGGCCGGCCCGCTCGCGCTCGCGGCGGCGCTGAACCTCCTCAACATCCACCTCAAGGTGGTGCGCTGGGACGCGCTGCTCCGCGCCCGGGGCATCCGTTACCCCCTCGGGCGTGCGTGGGCGTCGTTCATGACGTCGCTCTACGTCGGCATGCTGACCCCGGGGCGCGTCGGCGACCTCCTGCGGATCCGCTACCTGCGCCACGATCTCGGCGTGCCCTACGCGGAGGGGCTGGCCTCCGTCGTGATGGACCGGCTGTGCGACCTCTACGTGCTGGCCGCGTTCGTCGCCGTCGGCGTCGCGCACTACAGCGCGGTCATCGCCGGCCGCCTGGCCTGGGTGACGTGGGGCGGCATCGCAATCACGGTCTTCGCGCCGCTCGTGCTGCTCATCCCCGGGCTCGCCGAGCGGCTGATGCTCGCGCTGTCCCGCAAGCTCGCGAAGGCGCCGGCGGCGGGCGCGGAGCCGGGCGCGGCGAGCCGCTTCCTCGTGGCGCTGCGGGCCCACGTCGGGCGGGGGCTCCTCTTCACGCTGCCCGTCACGGTGGCGACGTTCATCGTCAACTTCCTGCAGGGCTACCTGATCGCGCGGGCGCTCGGGCTGTCGCTCTCGCTGTTCGACGTCACCTGCCTGCTCGCCATCGCGAACCTGCTCGGCCTCCTGCCGATCTCGATCGCCGGCGTCGGCGTGCGCGAGTTCTTCTTCGCCCTCGTGTTCCCCTCGCTCGGCTTCAGCGCCGAGCACGGCGTGAGCTTCGGCCTGCTCGTCTTCGCCGTCGTCTACCTCGTCGTCGTCGCGCTCGGCTTCGTGAGCTGGCAGATCGCCCCCCCGCCGAGCGCCCCCGAGGCCGCGCCGGCGGGCACCGCGCAGCCCTAGGGTGCTCCCCCTGCCCCCCCGACGCGCGCGCGGATCACCGGCCGGCGCTCATCGAGAACTGCGTCTTCATCGTCATGGGCTCGAAGGGACGAACCCGCGCGGCGGCCGCGCGGAAGGCGTCGGCCACGCACGCGCCGACCTCGGTCCCCTCGTAGGGCGCGCCGTCCAGCTGCACCGCGGCGTTGCCGCTCCGCAGGAAGGTCACGGTCACGGTCGCCTCGCCGGTCGGGCCGTCCGGCTGCCAGCAGCGCTGCGCGCGGCGGCCGCCGCGCTCGAGCGCCGCGGCCGCGTCCGTGGACAGGCGGAGGTGCTCCGAGAGGAGCCGGCTCCCCCCGGGCTCGATCCCGTCGTGGGAGAGCGACGACACCTCGACGAAGGCCGGGTACGAGGCGCTGCGGCTGGGGCAGTGCGCGGGGCGCACCATCGCGTAGCCGGTCGCGGTGGCGAAGCCGCACACCGCGAGGGCCACCAGGAGCGCGCGCTGCCCTCCGCTCCGTCCGTGCGGCCCGTCGAGCGGGCCGTCGTCGCCCGGCCCGCCGCGCAGGCGCTCGACCTCCGCGCGGATCTCGGCGATCTCCGCGTCCCGGGCGGCCAGCGCCGCGTCCCGCTCCTTCAGCTTGGCTTCGAGGGTTTCGATGCGCGCGCGAGCCGCATCGAGATGATCCCGGTAGTGCGACATGCCGCCATTCTACCGCGCCCCGCGCGCTCCGCCCTGCCCTTCCCGCGCCCCCCGCGCCGTTCCTTGACAGCGGGGGGTAGGGTCAAGTAGCCGAGACACCGCCTCATCCATGCTAGACGACCACCGCACCAGGCTGAACAGCGCGCTCGCGAAGCTCGACGGCGCCATCGCGCGGCTCGCGCGCGCCGCCTTGACCCTGGCGCCGTGGCCGATCCTCTACGGCATGAGCATCGCCGTGACGGCCTGGGTCCTCACCCACCCGAGCCGCCTGGCCCAGCTCGACACGAACAAGCTGACCGAGCTGGAGCGCCGCTGGATGGCCGGCGGCGCCGTCGTGGCGATCATCGGGGTCGGGCTCGCCTACTTCCTGGTGATGCTGGCGCGGCGGGCGCTGACCCCCTCGTGGGCGTTCGTGAACACGGTGGGCCGCCTCAACCGGGCCCTGGTCCCGCTGCTCGCGCTCCCGTTCGTCGCCGCGCTCAAGGTCCCGAACATCGAGAAGGACAGCCCGAAGACGGCGATCTTCTTCGCCGCCCTCGCCGCGGCGGCGGTCGGCGTGGGCCTCTACGCCTGGGGCCGCGGCGCGCGCGGCGACGCCCGCGAGCTCGACGGCGACCGCGAGCTCGACGGCGACCGCGCCGGCGCGCTCGCGAAGGCCGGGCGATGGCTCGCGCCGCTCGCCGTGGCCGCGCTGTGGGCGGGCTACGCCTTCTTCTTCTCCCGGCTCGCGATCACCAACCACCACGCGCTGCACACGCGGACGCCCGACCTCGGGTACTACGACAACATCTTCTACCAGTCGATCCACGGCCGGCCGCTCGGCTGCTCCTGGATCAAGGCCGGCTACCACGGCTCTGCGCACTTCGACCCGATCCTCGTCCTGCTCTCGCCGCTCTACCTCATCTATCCGAGGGCGGAGTTCCTCCTCGTGCTCCAGTCCGTGTGGCTCGGCGCCGGCGTCATCCCCGTGTACCTGCTCGCGCGCGAGAAGCTCGAGCACCGCGGCAAGGCGATCCTGCTCGCCGCCGTGTGGGCCATCTACCCGGCCCTGCACGGCACGAACATGTACGAGTTCCACTCGCTCACGCTGATCTCGCCGCTGGTCGTCTGGCTGCTCTACTTCTACGAGACCGGCAGGGACAGGCTGTACTGGGTCGCCCTCGCCGCGCTGCTGCTCTGCCGGGAGGACGTCTCCCTCCTGATGTGCTTCATCGGGCTCTACGCCATCCTCGACCGGCGCCCGGGCAGGACGCGCCTCGGCTGGGTGACCATCGCGACGAGCCTCGTCTACTTCGTCGTCGTCAAGCTGTTCTTCATGACGTCGGCCGGCATCATCATGTCGGGCAAGGACGCGTACTCGTTCGCCTACTACTACCAGGAGCTCATGCCGAACCGGAGCGGGCTCGGCGGCCTCGTCGTCTCGCTCCTCACGAACCCCGTCTTCGCCCTCAAGGTCATGCTGGAGGAGCCGAAGATCCTCTTCCTGCTCCAGCTCTTCGTCCCCCTCTGCTTCCTGCCCTTCCTCGCGAAGCCCGGGCGGTGGATGCTCGCCTACGGGCTCATGTTCTGCCTCCTCGCCTCGCGCGACGCGGTCTTCTCGATCCACTTCCAGTACTCGGCGGTCCTCTTCCCGATCGCCTTCGCGCTGGCGCCGATCGGGCTCAAGCGGGCCGCGGACTCCGCGCCGGCCGCCTACTTCGGGCTCGACGGGCGGCGCCTGTCGCGCGCGCTGCTCGCGGCGACGCTCGTGGCGAGCGCGCTCGTGTCGTGGAAGTTCGGCGGCCTCGTCGAGAACGCCTCGTTCCGGGGCGGCTTCTCCCGCGTCGCGCGCAGGTTGACGCCCGACCAGGAGGCGACCTACGCGTGGGTGCGGCAGCAGGTCGAGGCGATCCCGCCCGGCGCGGTCGTCGGCGCGACGAGCAAGATGGGGCCGCACATCTCGAACCGGAAGGAAGCCTATTTCTATCCAGGGGACCGCGCCGCGCTCGTCCAGTACGTGCTGCTCGACGAGGGGGAGCTCAAGGCCAAGGACCTCGATCGCCACAACGCGGCGGTGAAGCGCGGCGAGCTCATGGAGCTCGGCCGGCTGAAGAAGATGGCGCTGTTCAAGCGCGTGAAGCCGGCGACGAAGGAGCCGCCGCAGCCGCCGCAGTCGCCAGAAGAGCCCGACGAGCCCACTACCCGCGAGCCGCGCCCGGAGCTACGAAAGCTGAAGAACAAGCCGGGCAGCCCGCCGCCCGGCACCACCAGCACCGCGGAGCAAGATGAAGACCCTCCTCCTGGCCCATGACTTCGACGAGACCTCCGAGCTCGCCCTCGACACGGCGATCGAGCTCGCCCGCAAGCTCTCCGCGAAGGTCGTCGTGGCGCACGTGTACAGCGTGCCCGTCTACAGCTTCCCGGAAGGCTCGTCGCTGATCCCCTCGGCGGAGGACGCCGCGCGCCTCGCCGAGGCGGCGCAGCGGAGCCTCGATCAGGTGCTCGAGCGCCGCCGCGCCACGCCCGACGTCGAGATCTCGGGCGTGCTCCGCGCCGGCGTCCCCGACGAGGAGATCTGCCGCCTCGCGGGCGAGATCGGCGCCGAGATGATCGTGATCGGGACGCACGCGCGCGGGGCCTTCGCACGGGTCCTGATCGGCAGCGTCGCGCAGCGGGTGGTGCGCGCGGCGACCGTCCCCGTCCTGACGGTCCGCGGCCCGAAGCCCGAGGGCTGACGCGGCGCCGCCGGCACGTTGTCCGCATCACCAGGAATTCCCTGGGATACCCTGGAAATTTCCTGATCCGCTGCCAAATGCGTCCAGCCGCGGAGACGAAACCTCGTTGAAACTTCGGGCACGTTACCCCCGTGCCATGAAGATCGACACTGGGGATACGGCCTGGCTCCTCGCATCAACAGCCCTCGTCCTTTTCATGACGCCGGGCCTTGCCCTGTTCTACGGCGGCATGGTGCGCCGCAAGAACGTGCTCGCGACGCTCATGCACTCGTTCGCCGCGCTCGCGGTGATCTCGGTGCAGTGGGTGGCGATCGGGTACTCGCTCGCGTTCGGCACGTCGCAGGGCGGGCTCATCGGCGGGCTCGATTATGTCGGCATGCGCGGGCTCGCGGGGGTTGAGCGGGGCACCGTGCCGCACCTCGCGTTCGCGGCGTTCCAGATGATGTTCGCGGTGATCACGCCCGCGCTCATCGCGGGGGCGTTCGCGGAGCGCATGCGGTTCCCGGCGTACCTGGTCTTCATCCTGCTCTGGTCGACGCTCGTCTATGATCCTGTCGCCCACTGGGTGTGGGCCGAGAAGGGCTGGCTCTTCGAGATGGGGGCGCTCGACTTCGCGGGCGGCACCGTGGTGCACCTCGCGGCGGGCATCTCGGCGCTCGTGTGCGCGGTCGTGCTGGGCCGGCGCTCGGGGTACCCGCACGAGCGGCACGTGCCGCACAACCTGACGATGACCCTGACGGGCACGGGCATCCTCTGGTTCGGCTGGTTCGGCTTCAACGCCGGCAGCGCGCTCACCTCGGGCGGGCTCGCCGCGCTGGCGATGCTCGACACGCACCTCGCGGCGGCGGCGGGCGGCGCGGCGTGGCTCTTCGTGGAGTGGGCGCAGCGGGGCAAGCCGACCGCGCTCGGCGTCGCCTCCGGCATCGTGGCCGGGCTCGTCGGCATCACGCCGGCGGCCGGGTTCGTGGCGCCGTGGGCCGCCGTCGTGATCGGCCTGCTCGCGGGCGTGGTCTGCTACTTCGCGGTCGTCTCGAAGGAGCGCCTCCGCTACGACGACTCGCTCGACGCGTTCGGCGTGCACGGCGTGGGCGGGCTCCTCGGCGCGGTCCTCACCGGCGTCTTCGCCGAGAAGGCCCTGAACGAGGGCGGCCGCGACGGCGTGATCGCCGGCAACCCCGGCCAGATGGTCCCGCAGCTCGCCGGCATCATCGCGGTCGGGCTGTACGCCGCGATCGCGACCTTCCTGCTCCTCAAGCTGGTCGACAAGCTGATCGGCCTCCGCGTGGCCGAGAGCGACGAGCGCGAGGGCCTCGACGCCACCGAGCACGGCGAGACCGGCTACGCGCTGTAGCGACACGGCGGGCAGCCCCGGATCCCCCAGGTCGATCAGGGCTCCGGCCGCGTTCGCCCTCCTGGTCAGGAGGGGCAAGCGCGGTCCGGGGCGCCGTCGTAGTTGCCTCCACCCGGGCGCACCGCTAGAGCGACAGACGGTTCGAACCGCCAGGGCGCCAAAAGCGCCAAGAGACGTCGAACATCTCTTGGCGCTCTCGGCGTCCTGGCGGTTTCTCTCTTCGAACCGATCGGTGCTCCAGCTTGCGCCGAACCTTTCCCCTGGGCGCGCGCCGCGCGCGAGCGCCCCGTCATCACGGAGCAGACAGGCATGAGCGGCCATTCTAAGTGGGCCACCATCAAGCGGAAGAAGGGCGCGCTCGACGCGAAGCGCGGCAAGCTCTTCACGAAGCTCATCAAGGAGATCACCGTCGCGTCGCGCATGGGCGGCGGGGACCCGAACGGCAACCCGCGCCTCCGCAAGGCGATCAACGACGCCAAGGGCCAGGCGATGCCCGCCGACACGATCAAGCGCGCCATCCAGCGCGGCACCGGCGAGATCGAGGGCGCGAACTACGAGGAGATCCTCTACGAAGGCACGGGCCCCGGCGGCACGCTCTTCCTCTGCGAGGCGATGACCGACAACCGGAACCGCACCGTCGCCGAGATCCGGAAGATCTTCGAGAAGAACAACGGGCAGCTCGGCGCCGGCGGCTCCGCGCAGTGGGCCTTCGAGCGCAAGGGGATCATCCTCATCGCGAAGGACGGGGCGACCGAGGATCAGCTCATGGACATCGCCGTCGGCGCGGGCGCCGATGACTACAGCGACCAGGGAGAGGACTGGCAGGTGCTCTCCAGCGTCGACGTGATGGACACGGTCGTGAAGGCCCTCGAGGACGCGAAGATCGCGGTGAAGTCGAACTCCGCGGGCTACGTCCCCAAGAACAAGAAAGAGGTCGCGGGCCGCGACGCCGAGGTCTGCCTCAACCTCGTCGACTCGCTCGACGACCACGACGACGTGCAGAACGTCTACGCCGACTTCGACGTCCCCGACGAGGAGCTCGCGAAGCTCGAGGGCTGACGCGCGGCGCCGGGGCAGGCCCCCGCGCGTCGCCGCCGAAGGCCGCCCGGCGCCGCCGTCAGGGGCGCCAGATCGGGAAGCTCACGATCGCCCACGAGAAGAACGCGTGGGCGAAGAGCGCCGGGGGCAGCCGCCCGGTCCGGTGCACCACGCGCCCCCACACGATCGAGCAGCCGAAGCCCGCCGCGACGAGCAGCGGGTTCGGCCCGGCGACCGGATCGCCGAGCAGGAAGAGCGTGGGGAGGTGCGCGACGGCGAAGAGCGCGCTCGACAGCAGCCAGGCGGCCCCCTGGCCGAGCGGCCCCTCGAGCGCGCGCATCACGAGGCCGCGCCAGACGAGCTCCTCGAGCGCGGCCACGACGAACACCAGCGCGCCGACGAACACGCGCGCGTCGGCCGACGGGTCGCCGAGCTGGAGGTACAGGCGGAGGAGCCACGCCTCACGCGGCGAGCCCCGCGGGGAGATCGCCATCTGCACCGCCATGGCGACGCCGTAGAGCACCGCCGCGACGAGCGCGCCGCGCGCGAGGTCGCCCGACAGCGGGCGGAGGGCGGCGCGGAGCTCGCCGCGGCGGCGGAGCCACATCACCGTGGCCGCGCCGAGGACAGCGTAGGGCGCGCCGACCGCCGCGAGCATGCTGGCCGCGCCCGCGCGCTCCGGGTCGAACGCGATCGAGACGGCGACCGCGACGACGGCGGTGACCGTGGCGGCGACGAGCGCGGCCTCGCGGCGCGAGGCGCGCGGCGGCTCGCGCGGATCGGTCGACCGCGGATCTTGCGAAGAGGCCGGGGCAGGCGGCGGGGCCGCGGACGGAGGAGCGGCCGAGGGAGGGGCGGCGGCGTCGACGGGGATCATCGCGCGCACATCCGGGAGACGCGGTCGAGGATGCGGTCCGCGAGCACGGGCTTGGGCAAGACGCCGAGGGCGTCGGCGGCGTCGCGGGTCACGAGCGTCGCGCGGTTGTCGTCCCGGCCGAACGAGTCCGCCGCGTGGTTGGCGACGATCATGTCGACGCGCTTGCTCGCGAGCTTGTGCCGGGCATAGGCGATCACCCCCTCGTCCGCGGCGGTCTCGACGGCGAACCCGACGAGCACCGGCGGCCGCGATCCGTCGGGCGGCGCCGCGCCGGCGAGGCCGGCGCGCGCGGCGCCGACCTCGGCGAGCAGATCGGGGTTCGGCACGAGCGGCAGCGCGGCGAGATCGGGGGTGCGCTTCAGCTTGGTCGCGTGCTGCTCGGCGGGCCGGTAGTCGGACACCGCGGCCGTCATGATCAGCGCGTCCGCGCCGCGCAGATCCTCGCCGAGCGCCTCCCAGAGCGCGGCGCGCATCGAGAGCGCGCCGCGCACGTCGACGCGCCGCGCGCCCGGCGGCGTGGAGAGCGACACGGGGCCGGCGATGAGCGTGACCTCCGCGCCGCGGGCTGCGGCGCGCTCGGCGACGGCGAAGCCCATCTTGCCGGTCGACCGGTTGCCGAGGAAGCGCACGGGATCGAGGTCCTCGAGCGTCGGGCCCGCGGTGACGACGACGCGGAGCCCCGCGAGATCGCGCGGGGCGAGCTGCGCGAAGGCCGCGGCCGCGATCGCCGCGGGATCGGCCATGCGACCGAGGCCGCGCTCACCGGAGGCGACCTCGCCGAAGACGGGGCCCACGAGCTCGACGCGGCCGTCGGCCGCGAGCGCGGCGACGTTCCGCGCCGTCGCGGGGTGAGCCCACATGCGGGGGTGCATGGCCGGCGCGGCGAGCACCGGCCCCTTCGCGCACAGGGCGACCGCCGTCACGAGGTCGTCGGCGCGCCCCGCGGCGAGGCGGGCGAGCAGGTCGGCGGTCGCGGGCACGAGGAGCACGAGATCCGCCTCGGCGGCGAGCGCGACGTGCAGCTCGCCCGCGAAGCCCGGGTCCCACATCGTGTCGCGCACCGGCTCGCCGCAGAGCCCGCTCAGCGTCATCGGCCCCAGGAACTGCTGCGCGGCGCGGGTCATGAGCGGCAGCACGCGCGCGCCGCCCTGGATCAGGAGGCGGGCGACCTCGGCGGCCTTGTAGGCGGCGATGCTGCCGGAGACGGCGAGCGCGACGGTCGGCCGCGCGCCTGCGGCGGCGCGGCCGGCGGCCGGCGGAGCGGGGGCGCTCGGGGGAGACGCACGGCCCGGAGAGGGCGCGGGAGAGGACGGCGTTCGGCCGGACATGGCGCAGGAGCCAGCGTGGGTCGGGGATCCGGGAGCCAACGTGGGTCGGGGATCCGGCGCCCACCCTGGCACGAAAACGGGCAGCCGTACACGCTGCGCCGCGGCCGGATGCTAGCCTCGGGAGGTGCGCTCCTCCGATCGGCTTCGCGGCCGCTCCCAGGCGGGCTCCGAGCAGCTCGTCACCGTGGCGACCTACAGCGAGTCCGTCGAGGCGCAGATGGGGCGCTCGGCGCTGAACGCTCACGGCGTCCGCGCCTTCATCGCCGATGAGCACGTGGCGACGCTGACCCCTCATTACATCGGCAGCTCCCTCGGGATCCGGCTCCAGGTGCCGCGCGCGGACCTGGAGCGGGCGGCCGAGATCCTGAGGCCGCCGGCCGTCGACGACGATCGCGAGCTCGACGACGACGACGCGGCCGAGCTCGACGGGCCGAAGTGCCCGGCGTGCGAGGCGCGCTACGCTTACCGCGAGTGGACGCCCGGCCAGGTCCTCGTCATCATCGCGCTGCTCGGGTTGCCGCTCCTCGTGCTGAAGAAGCGATGGCACTGCCGCAAGTGCGACGCCTACTGGGCGCCGGCGCCGGCCGCGCCGAGGGCCGGGAACCCCTACCGGGCGCCGCGCGGGACGGCGCTGCGGGCGAAGAGCTAACGCCGCTCGCGCGGCGCCTCCGGCGCTGACGCGCGGAGACGGCGGCCAGAGGCGCGCTGAAGGGACCGGCGACGGGCGATCTTCGCCCGCTCATCAGCCGTCCTCGGCCTTGTCCTCGCCCTTGTTCCGGCGCCGCTTCTTGCTCTTGCCGTCGTCCTTCGTCTCGTCGGCCGCGGGGCCTTTCTGGCCACGGGACTCTCGCCGCGCCTTGCCGTCGGGCGCAGGCTCGCTCGCGCGCTGCACGATGTCGGCGCCCTCGGCGGGCAGGGCGTCCTCGCCGCGCGGGCGGCCGCCTTCCCTGTCCCTCTCCGATTCCCCGCGCGCGTCCTTCTTCTCGTCCTTGGCGCGGAAGGTGCCGAACCCCGCGCGGTCGGTCCAGCCGCGCTCGCCGGTGAGACCCGGCTCCCGGCTCTCGACCGTGCCGCCGCCCGGCTCGGGGCCGGTCGCGCCGGGCGTGCGGACGTCCGGGCCCTGCGTGACGACGAGGTACTCGTCCGCCACGTACTCGGGGTGATTGTCGTCGGCCGCCTTGAACTCCGGGTCGCGCGGGCCGCTCCCGACATGGACGATCTGCGTGGTCGGCGGGTAGCTGTCGCTCCACTTCTCCCGCACCGCATAGGCGCCGTCGCGCACGACCCGCGAGCTCGTCGTCCTGAAGCCGGGGATGCCGCGCTGAGCCAGCACCCGTGTACCGTCAGGCAGCTTCGGCGTCGGGCGCTCGAGCTCCTCGAACGGGATGACCGCGTCGACGCGGCGAAAGTACGTGACCGTGAGCTTGCGTGAGGGCCCGAGGATCTCGGCGCGCACGACGCCGCCCGACACCGTCTCGTGGAGCACGATCGGGAAGTCGAACGGGTTCCTGAAGCGGTAGTTGATCGTCGGATAGACGACGGTCGCGTCGAGGCCGAGCTTGATGTAGTAGCTCGGGCGGGAGTGCGGGTAACGCTCGACGATCTCGAGCCCCGCGAAGAACGCGGCGCCGTGGAGCGTGCCCGAGATCTGGCACGTCCCGCCGCCGAGCCCGTCGACGAGCTCTCCTTGCGCGATGACGGGCGCGACGCGGTACCCGTGCGCCTCGTCGCGCGGGCCGACCGTCTCGTTGAAGTCGAATATCTCCCCCGGCATGACGACGACGCCGTCGAGCTTCGAGGCGGCGAGCCTGAGGTTGTACGTCCTCTCCTTGGACTTCGCCCCGGTCGCGTAGCGCGTCTCGAAATAGCCGAGCACCTGATCGAACTTGACGTTGCCGAGCTGCTCGGCGACGAGCTTCGGCGCGATCGTCTCGACGCTCGCCAGCGCCGTGTCCTCGCCGGCCCTCAGGGCAGCGTCGATGCGCGCGAGCGTGCCGTAGACGTCCAGCCGATACCCGATCTTCTCGGGCTTGAGCTGCCGCGCCTCGAGATCGACATAGGCGTCGACCGCCGGCGCGTCGAGCTCGACCTTCAGATCGAGCAGCATGCTGATCGCCCGCTCGGAGTCGAGCAGGAGCGGGATCGGGATGTCGAGCGGGGCATCCTCGTCCTTCCGCTCGTGCGCGCGGCGGAGCGCGCTCTCGGGGCGGAGCGCCTCGCGGATGAACTCGGCGAGTCGGACCCGGTTGATCTCGACGCCGAGGTCGTTGCGGCGGAGCGCGCGCGCAGAGCCGTCGGGGAGCACGATCCGGATCTCCCCGGTAGCGTAGCGGCGCACGAGGTCGAGCGCGTTCGCCACGACGTCGCCGCCCGTCGGCACCGGCACCTGCGCCACGCGGAGCACCGGCGGCGGCTTGGGGCCGTCGTCCGGCGGCGGCGGCAGCACGAGGTACGTGATGACCAGGCCGCTCGTGACGAAGATCGCCACCAGCGCGGCGAACCGCCAGAGCTCCGGCGAGCGGCGAAGATCCATGGGAGGGCGGCCATCTTGAAAAGCCTTCCCCGAACCGTCAAGCAAACGCCGCCGCGGAGGGCGGCGCGGGCGAGCGGCTGCGAGCGCGCGAGGCGGCTACGGGCCGGCGCTGCCGGGACGGCGCGGCGCCTTCGCAGCGGCCGACGCTGCGCGCGCGGCCCTGAGGAGCGGCTCCTTGATCGAGCCCGCCCTCGGCGCGAGCTCCGGGCCCCGCGGGTGCGGCGCGCCCCGGCGCACCGACGACCCGAGCAGGTACGCGCCCGCGAGCGCCGCGAGGACCGCCAGGCAGACCGCGGCGACGGGGACGACCCAGCGCCGCGCCCGGCCCACGGGCGGCGACGAGACCTGCGGCGGGCTCGCGTCGCGCTCGACGATCGCGCGCCCGGGACGGGCGGCCGCCTGCGGCGAGCTCGGCTGGGGAGGCGGCTCGTCGTGGTCGATCGAGCGCTCGCGCGCGATCTGCATGGCCTCCTGGATCGCGACGCGCCGCCGCTCGCCGCGCGGGCCGAGCATCTGCTGCATCAGCGTGGCGAGCTCATCGGTCGTGGCGAGCGGCGTCGCCGGCGACACCTGCTCGATGGCGCGACGCAGGTCGGCCATCGTGGCGAAGCGCTCGTCCCTCGGCTTCGCGAGCGCCCTCATGATGATGCGGTCGACGCTCTCGGGGAGCGAGGGGACGAGGGTCCGCGCCGGCTCGGCCGCGGCCTTGTCACAGATGCGGCGCACCGTCGCGGGCTCGTTCTCGGCGAGGAAGGGGTGCTTGCCCGTGACGAGCTGGTAGAAGACGATCCCGAGCGTGAACACGTCGGTGCGCCGATCGATCGGCTCGCTGCCCGCCTGCTCCGGCGACATGTACGCGAACTTGCCCTTCACCTGCCCGACCTGGGTGCGCTGCAGGTTCGAGGCGGCCTTGGCGACGCCGAAGTCGAGGATCTTCACCGTCCCGTCGTAGCCGACCAGGATGTTTTGCGGCGAGACGTCGCGGTGGACGAGGCCGACGAGCTTGCCGTCGCGGCCGCGCAGCTCGTGCGCCGCGTGCAGGCCGAGGGCCGCCTCGCCCACGATGCGCAGCGCGACGGGGAGCGGCACGCCGCCGCGCGCCTTGCTCTCCCGCAGAACCAGGTTGAGCGGCTCACCGTCGATGAGCTCCATCACCTGATAAAGGACGCCGTCCTCCTCGCCCACATCGATGGTCTCGGCGACGTTCGGGTGGTGGATCTGCGAGACCAGGGTGGCCTCATCCAGGAACATCGCCTCGAAGTCCGGGTCGTCGCTCAGCTCGGCGCGCAGCAGCTTGACGGCGACGATCCTCGGCAGCTGGCCGCTCGTCCGAGCGGCCCACACCGAGGCCATGCCCCCGAGCGCGATCGGGACGAGGAGCTCATAGCGACCGAGCGTGTGGCCAGCGCGTACTTCTCCCATGGTGCTCACGTGCCGCTAACCCCGGCGAAGGCGGCAATCCCCCCCGGGAATCGGGCCCGCCGAGCGCGGCCTCCATGAGATCGGGTCCGCAAGAAGCGCTCGGTGTGCCGGGTGATGCTCTTGATCGACGATCGACAGCGGGCGCCAAGCTCGCGGCCGGGCGCCCGCTCTCCGGATCGTCGCAGAGAACGACCTGGCGCTCAACCGGGAACGTTATTCAGCAAGAGCGTGATAATTCACCGGTCCGCCCCGGATCGGCGGGACCGCTCGCGCTCACCGCGCGAGCCCCGGGGCCTGGAGGGCGCGCCGCCTCCCTCGGCCGGCGCATCGGGCTGCGGGACCTCGGGAGACGGGATGACCTTGCGCAGCGCGGACAGGTGGCGCTTGGTGACGCCTGTCACCGCCAGGATCTGCGCGTCGGTCGCGCGACGCACTGCCTCCAGCGAGCCGAGCTCCCGGAGGAGCGCCGTCCTCACGGCGCCGCCGAGGCCCGGGATGTCCTCGATCTCGGAGCGAAGGCGCCGCGCCTTGCCGAGCCGCTTGCGTGCGTGGTTTGCGAAGCGGTGCGCTTCATCTCGGGCGCGCGCGAGGAAGAAGAGGGCGGAGCTCGTGGAGCGGAGCGGGATACCGTTCTTCTGGCCAGGCAGATAGACGCGGTCGACGAGCTTCTCGCCGGCCTGCGTCTCCCGCTCCTTGGCGAGGCCCACGATCGGGAGGCCGTGGAGGCCGAGATCGCGCGCCGCCGACAGCGCGACCTGGAGCTGCCCGCGGCCGCCATCGACCACGAGCAGATCGGGCAGATCCCACTCGGCTCCGCCGGACTGCGCGCTCTTCGGCGCGTCCTCTGCCGAGCCTGCGGCCTGCCGCTCCGCGGTCGCGGGCACCTCGGCAGTCTCCGCCTCCACCGGAGCGTCGCTCGCAGCAACCAGGCCAATTTCCTCGTCAGCCACGTCGCTCTCGGCCTCGTCGATCTCTGCGAGATCGCTCTCGGCCTCGTCGCTCCCTGCGAGATCGCTCTCGGCCTCGTCGCTCCCTGCGAGATCGCTCTCGGCCTCGTCGCTCCCTGCGAGATCGCTCTCGGCCTCGTCGAGCTCGGGCACCTCGCGCGCTGTCGTGTCGCGCTCTGCCGCGTCACTCTCTGTCGCGCCGCGCTCTGCCTGCACGCGCTCTCCCTCGTCGCCCGCGGCCGCCTCGGAGGTGCCGAGCGCGGCCGCCTCGCTGTCTGCGGCGGGCTGCGGGCTCGCCGGCCGAGCGGCCTTGCCGCGGCGGAACCGGCGCGCGAGCACCTCGTACATGGCGGCGTAGTCGTCGCCGTCGGCCACGCTCTTCACGTTGAAGCTGCGGTAGCGCTTCTTGTCCGGCTGGCCGTCGAGGAGCGCCACGATCGATCCCACGGTGTCGCCCCCGCCGAGATGAGAGATGTCGCAGCACTCGATGCGACGCGGGAGCGTCGGGAGGCGGAGGCGCTCCCTGAGCTCCTCGAGACGGGCCTCGAGATCGTCGGAGCTCCTCTGCTTTTCCCGGAACGCGTGAGCTGCGTTCTCGCTCGCCATCTTGAGCAGATCGACGCGGGGCCCGCGCTGAGGCACGAAGAGCGCCACCTTGCGGCCGCGCCGATCGCTGAGCCACTCCGCGACGCCCTCTGCGCCGTCGGGCAACACCGGCACGAGGACCTCATCGGGGATCGTGGTGGACGCGACGCCATAGTACTCGTTCAGAAAACCGCCGAGCACCTCGTCGTCCGGCAGCTCCATGTTGCGGAGCGAGAAGGACAGCGTGTCTGTCACGCGCCCCTGGCGCACGAGGATCACCTCGACCTCCACCAGCGTCCCCTCGCGGTAGATGCCCACGACGTCTTGATCGACGTCCTTCACATAGACGACGCGCTGGGCCTCCCGCACCGCCTCGACTGCACGGAGCTGATCGCGGTAGATGGCGGCGCGCTCGAACTCGAGCTCCCGCGACGCGTCCCGCATTCGCGCGGTGAGCTCGCCCGTGAGCTCGTCGTGGCGGCCTTCGAGGAAGAGCGCGACCGAGCGGACCATCTCCGTATAGAGCTCCCGGTCCACATCCATCACGCAGGGCGCGAGGCAACGCTTGATCTGGTACTGCAGGCAGGGGCGACGGCGCGACGCCATCTCGGCATCGGAGCAGGTGCGGAGCTGGAAGTGCTTGTTGACCAGGTGGAGCGTCCGCCGCGCGCTCGTCGCCGAGTGGTACGGACCGAAATACCGGGCCTTGTCCGGGGCGGGACGGCGGACCGTCTCGAGCATCGGCCACTCCTTCTGGGGGTCGAGCTTGAGGCAGAGGAAGTCCTTGTCGTCGCGCAGCTTGACGTTGAAGCGGGGCTTGTGCTGCTTGACGAGCTCGTTCTCGAGTACGGCCGCTTCCTTCTCGGTGGCCGTCACCACCGTCTCCAGATCGGCCACGATTTTCCGGAGTATCGGGATGAAGTAGCGGGCGTCGCTCCCGCTCTCCTGAAAGTAGCTGCGGACGCGGGAGCGCAGGCTCTTCGCCTTGCCGACGTAGACGACGGCGCCGGTCTTGTCGATGAACAGGTAGCAGCCCGGCTTCGTCGGGAGCGACGCGAGCTTGGCTGCGACGAGGGCTTCGGGATCCTGCTTGGCGCTCGGGTTGACCACGGCCGGAACGATCTAGAAGTCGCGCGCGCCGGCAGCAAGCGCCCCGATCACGGCCCGTCGACGCAGAGGGCAGACGCGGCCGGCGCCGGCGCTCCTTCACGGATGTGGCGGCGCCGCTCGCCGCCAGGGCAGGGGCGGAACGCCCAGGTCGAGATCTCGGGCAGGTCGCCCGACGCGGAGACACGACGAGCGGGACTCACCCCTGGCGAGCTCGCCCGCCGCCGCGGCGTCCGAGGCGATCACCGGACGCAGGTTGGACTCGTCCCACCACGCGGAGCGCGGAGGCGCTGCGCTCGTGAGCCGCGCTGCGCTCGTGACCAGCGCTCGTCACGACATCGAGGTGTGGCGAGAACGGTGCGGACGCGCCAACGCGTCAACGTGCGAGCGCGCGAGCGCCCGAAGCAGCGGTGGGCAGCGCGAGGGGCGCGCCGCCGAGATCATCGAGCTCCACTGGCCGCGCGCGCCCGCGAGGCGCAGCGCGGTTTTCTCCGAGAGGAGCGAGACCGGGGCTGCGGTGTCGCGCGGCCCCGCGTCGTGGTCTCGTGAGCGACCGCTTCTTCGCCTCGGTCGCAATCCGGCGCCGACTCCTCGTCGCGGCATCGCGCCCAGTCCGTCTGGAGCTTCTTGGCCATGAGAAAGGTCGCCCGCTGGAGAGCGACGCTGCCCATGCCGGCCGCCGGTGCCCCGCTTGTCCTCGCCGTAGCTGCGGTTCGGGTTCTCCCCGCTAGCCACTTTCAGCCCGCCGGGCGCCACGGTGACGAGCATCTGGCTGGGAACCGGCCGGACCTCCATCGTTACCTCGCACCCTCTAATCAGGTTGCCTGAACCCGAAAGGACTTGTATGGTCGTAACACCACCAGCGACTGCCCGTTCGATACCCGGGTCCTGTGGCCAGAAGGCATCGGCGAACTGAGCCTGCGGCGCACCGGCCCCGTATCTGGTTCCCGTTCGCTGCCGTTCGCTGCCGTCCAGGTGGGCCACCGCGCCTGGTGTCGGGTAGACCCCGAGGTGGGAGTGCGCGTCGAACAGCCGAGGAGTGACGAACTGTCCAGCAGCGTCCACCACCACCGCCCCGCTCGGGGGATCGATGTCGCCTCCGGCGGCCGCGGCGAGCTTCGCCCGTGGGTGCGAGCCGCGGACGAGCGTCACCCTCGTGCCCAGCAGGAGTGTCACCGCCCGAATCAGGATCGGCGGCTGAGCAGGAACGGCGGCCTCGCGACCTCCCGGCCTGCTTCCGGCCTGGCAGGGCGGCGGCCGGAGCTCGGGCGCGACGAAGGGTTTGGGAGACACCCCCGGAGGCTGGGCAGCTCCAGCACAGCCGCAAAAAGATGCAGCCAGGCCCAAGGCGATGTGGCCTGCGGGGTGCAATGTGTCTCGGCGTGGAAGGACTGCGCGCGGATGGACTGCGCGCGGACGCCTCGGTCCGTCGCGCCGATCAGCCAAGCGGATGTCCTGGCAGGTGGGTGCGGCAGCCCTCATGATCCGAACTGCGCCGGAGGGCGGAGCGGCGGCCGACACGTTGCGGTCGATCCCGGAGAGCACCTCGGCCAGGAGACGAAAGCTCGGGCATACGGATACACCGCCGGGGCATGGCGGAATGCAGAAGTGAAAGGTTCGCGCCGCCGGCCCAGCCCACGGGGGGTGGACCGGAACGACGACCTCGGCCATGACACCTTTCCTCATGGGGGCCGACTCGCCGGGGGAGCCAGGCTCCTCCACGCGCCCCCGGGTCAGGCGCGCGGCTCGGCCGGGGCGCGCTGCGGCGCTTGTGTCCGGAGCACAGGAAAGCAAATCTTCGTGGGAATGTCGCTGGCTTCCCTCGGTTACGGGGCTGGCCGCGGCGCGCGGCATCAAGGGGCCGCAGAGCCGCGCAGAGCGGAGCACGGCGCTGTCCATCGCACCCCTCCTGGGTTGGGCAGAGCCTGGCTTCGCGGCGCGAAGCTACCTGGCCTGACGGCGCCGAGCTTAACCACCGCGCCTGGCTGGGCCGGGTGTGGCCGCGGGCCTGGCTTCGCGGAGCGGAGCCACAGGCACGTGGTGGCTCGAGTCCGGCTCGACCGGTCGCCCCAGCAGACCATGACCCGACGGGAGCTCACGAGCGGGTTCCCGACGCATGGTGAGAGGACACCTCTCGAATTATTTTCAAGCAAGACGCTGATCAGCAGTTGACAACTCTAGCTATTCATGGGACGCGAGATCCAATGAGCAACGTCGAACAAGAAATCAAAAGCCACGTTGATGCATTTGTCTCCCAGCTGAGCGGACTTGTCCGCAAAGCGGCTCTCGAGGCTGTCGCCGACGCGCTGCGGGGGGAGGGCCAGCCGGCCGCCGCCGCTGCCGCGCCGCGCAAAGCAGGTCGGGCCAAGGCGGCTCCTCAGCAGCCTGTGGAGGTCAAGAAGGCCGCGGGTCGCCCTGCGCGCGCCGCGAAGCCGACCCGCAAGAAGGGCGAGAAGCGCTCGAAGGAAGAGCTCGCCGCCATGACGCAGAAGGTCCTGGAGCACATCCGGGCCAACAGCGGCCAGGGCGTGGAGCAGATCGCCAAGGATCTGGGCACCACCACCAAGGAGCTGACCCTCCCGATCCGGAAGCTGCTCGTCGAGAAGAAGATCACGTCGAAAGGAGAGAAGCGGGCTACCAAGTACTTTTCCCGCTAGAGCCGGCGCCGTCTCCCCCCCGGCGGGTGCGGCCGCGCCAACCGAGGTCGACGTCCAGCCCCTCCCGCCCAGCAGGGGAGAGCGAGGCGCGCCAGGCGCCTTCCAGGCAGGCGCGGATACGTCGCACATCGGAGCGGAGCAAGCTCCGCTGCCGTACACGCCTCAGGATACCCCTCAGGCAGACTTCTCCAGCAATGTCTCCTCCGCGTAACGCGGTGGAGACATCAGCTCGTGCGGCCCGTTGGCCTCTTCCCGTTCGCTGCTGAGCGACTCGATCCCGACGACAGGGCGCCGTCTGCTCCTGAGGGTCTCTGGGCATACAGGTCTGCTCCGGCGCCCAGGACGCTGCCTCACCTAGCCGCTCGCCCGTGCTCCTGTCGTCCTCGGATCGGCAGGACGAGCGGCGTCATGTACCCCATAGCCCCCAACATCTCGTGGGCTGACGTCCAGGAACCACCACATCTAGTCTCGTCGTGCCGTGGCGGGGGCGGGTACGCCAACTCGGCAGAGCACGTTCGACGCTGAGCGAGTGTGGCTGCCGTGAGCGCCTGGCTCGCGCCATGTCCACCCGGCGTATCCTCAGAGCGAGTGGGCGCTCGAGGCTGCGCGCTCAGTCCGGCCTGGCGTCCAACGCACCTCCGCGGACATCGCGCCAGGCCGCCCCAGGCGGATATTGCTGGTCTGAATGTCGGCGAGCCGGACATCTCCGAGGTGCCCCAGGGGAGTCTCCAACGAGATCCTCGAGGGCACTCAGCCTCTTCATGAAGTGGGGAGCGCAGACAGCCGGGTCCGTCGCCAGAGCCCCCGTGGGCCAAGCACGGTGCATGCCATCATCGATTCGCTCCGCCGATAGCGCGGCTTGTCGACGCATGAGGCCCCGCGAGACCGGACCGTTGCTGCGCTGGACAGGTTCTGACCATCCGTGCTGCTCGACCGACAGGGCAACACCCTCGGTAGAGCCCGCACGCTGGGTTTGCGGTCCGGACGACGGCCGCCGAGGGCTTCGCGCTGGAGGGTCCGATCTCGAGGAAGCGCGACTTGGGTTCAGGGCTGGGCGCGGGTCCCGACGATGAGGACATTCGAGAACGGCGTTTTCCCCCAGGCCGGCCTGGTTTCGCAGGAGAAGCCGAGCTGCTCGAGGAGCGCCACGATCTCCCGGGCAGGGCGGAAGCGCACGCGCTCGCCCCGGTTGAACCGGAGCGCGGTGAAGATGCGCTCCTCGAGGAGGGTGATCGAGCTCCTCAAGCCGCGCTCGGTGTCCGCCTCGCGGACGAGCAGGCGCCCTCCCGGGCGAACCGCGATCGCCGCCCGCCGCAGGATCGCGTCCTGCTCCTCCACGCGGAAGTAGTGGAGCAGGTCGATGAGCAGCACCGTGTCTGCCTCTCCCAGCTCCGCGTCGCGCGCGTCGGCACACCAGAACTCCGCGGGCAACGCGGGCGCTGCGTGGACAGCGCGCGCGTGGTCGGGCGAGCCGGATGACCGCGGCGGCGCTGCGCCGCTCGCGCGGACGGCGTCCTCTATCTTGGCTCGGTCCCAGTCGAACCCGCGCACGCGCGCGGCCCTGTCCAGCTCGAGCAGGAGAATCGGGAGCTGGCCAGCCCCGGTCCCGATGTCGAGGACCTCGCCCAGCGCGCGGGGGCGGTCGCCGGCGATGTCAGCAATCAGCCGCGCGACCGGATCGCCGAGGAGCTTGAAGCGAACATAGTGAAACCGGGTGCGCTGCGCCGGCGTGGCGGCGTCAGGCGGGCTGTACCTCGCGGCGACCCGCTCGACCGCGTGGACCCACGGCGGCGCGCTCTCGGGGAGCCGATAGGGCTCGATCTTGCTGCCCTGCAGCGAGGGGGCGCGGCGCCGCTTCAGCGCGACCACGGCGAAGATCAGGCCGCCGCCGAGCGCGGCGAGCGCGAGCCCGACCACGGGCGCGCCGAGGAACATGTACTCGGGGAAATCGGACAGTGCTTGCGCCCAGCTCATCTTCTCGTGGAGGCGCAGCCAGCTCCCCGTGCGGAGGTACGCACCGACCTGGACCTCGGCCGTGAGCAGCGCTGGCGCGAACAAGGGGTTGGAGATGTTCGCAGCGACCCAGGCAATCGCTGCATCCAGACGGAACCACAGGCAGAGGAGGAGCACGAGCGGCGTGTGGCAACCAAAGATCGGCTGCGAGCCGATGAACAGCCCGATCGCCACGGCCACGGCCGTCCGCCCGGCGGACAGCTCGCTGCCACGGAGCTCACGCCACGCGCGGCGCGCCTCCTCCCGGAGCGGAGAGTATTTCGCCAACGTTCAGGATCTGCCTTCCCGTGAAGCGTGCTCCGTATCATCGGCTGCGTCGGCTGTCGTCGTGGACAGCAGGTCGGTCACCTCCGTGGGCGTCGCCTCGTCGAGCGCTTGCCATGTCGCGCCCCTCTCCGTGGACGGCGGCGTCGACTCGCGCGGAGCGGCGTCCTTGGCGCGCGCGTTCCGCCGCGCCTCCACCATGCGAAGGTACATCTTCGCCGTCATGTTGTCGGGATCGATCGCGAGCGCCTCGCGCCACTCGGCGATCGCCTGATCGGACGCGCCGAGGGAGTGCAGCGCGACGCCGAGGAGCACGCGGGCAGGCGCGTACTTCGGGTTCGCGTCGCGCGCCGCCACGTAGTGCTCGCGGGCGAGCGCCAGATTGCCAGCGTCGCGGTACATCGTCCCGAGGCGCAGCTGGAGATCCGTGAACGTCGGGCACAGCGCCACGGCCCGCTTGAGCTCGGCGATCGCCTCCTGCACGCATCCCACGTCGGCATAGGCCTGGGCGAGGTCGGCGTGCATGTTGGCGATCTTGCCGCGCGCGAATGGATCGAGGACGCCGCCCTCCCCTTCCCCGCGGCGGATGCGGGAATAGACCTGTCGCGCGGCCTCGTATTTACCGAGGTCGTTGTAGGTGACGGCGAGGTTCAGCAGCGCTTCCGTGTAGTGCTCGTTCAACTGCACCGCGCGTTCGAAGTGGGCCTCGGCCGCGAGGAAGTCCCCTCGCTCGTGGAGGACGACACCGAGCATGTTAAAGACGTCGGCGAATCGGTCGGTCTTCTCGAGGATCTGCCGCAGAGCATGCTCGGCGAGATCGTACTCGCGCCGTTCGTAGTGCTCCCTGCCGAGAACCAGAAGCTGCTTCAGCCGGTCGTCCATGAGGACCGTCAGCTTACGCGACCGGCGTACGACGCGGTCCGTCTTCCGCGCAACTCTTGCGGGGTTCCGGGTTCGCGCGGTTGCAACCCCGACGATGCCTTGGTACGCACGTCGGCGTGCCGAGTGCAGTACC
Source organism: Sorangium sp. So ce406 (assembly GCF_051474675.1). Classification (NCBI taxonomy): domain Bacteria; kingdom Pseudomonadati; phylum Myxococcota; order Polyangiales; family Polyangiaceae; genus Sorangium; species Sorangium sp. So ce406. The sequence continues at coordinate 10,210,038 of NZ_CP150340.1, forward strand.
CCAGAACCCGCTCGAGGCATCCGGGGCACCGGACGCCGCGGAGCGCTCCGAGGAGCGTGACGGAGCCGACAGGAGCGCGGCCGAGCCCGGCGCCGCCGCCTCGCAGGACGCGCCGCGCGCGGACATCGAGCGCAGCAACGCCGTCGAGGACGTGACGGACGACGCGCCCGACGCGTCCAGCCGTCCCGCCACGCCGCCGCTCGCCGCGCCGGTGCCGAGCCCTCGCCGCGGCGAGAGGTCGCCGGCCGCCCCCTGGGCGCGGAGCGGCGATCCGCGCGGGCGCGCGGCGCTGACCCGGGCGCAGCTCCCTCCTCCTTCTTCTCACGGGCGCGCGTCGGCGCCCTGGCTGCGCGGCGGCGATCCGCGCGCGCAGCCCCCGCGGACGCCGTCGCTCGTCGATGGTTCCTACGCGGGCCCCGGCTCGGTCGACGGTCCGCGCCTGCCCCCTGGCCTCGGCCGGCCCCCGGCGGGGCCGCACCTCTCGCCGCGCATGACCGCGGTCTTCGGCGGCATCTTCGGCCTCGCGACGCTCACCTCGCTGATCGCCCTGCTGATCCAGGGCGTCCCGGTGCGCGACGAGCGCGCGCTGGTCGCGACCAGCCCGGCGAGCTCGGCCGCCGAGGAGGCCGAAAAGCTCCCCTCGTCGCCCGAGGTGAAGGCCAAGAAGCGCACCCCGGTGCCTGGACCTTGGCGCGTCTCCGAGCTCGCGAAGGATCCGTCCGTGATCATGGCGAGCGACGTGATGGACCGCCGCTCGTTCATCACGGCCCTCGCCGACAAGGGCGTCCCGAAGGCGCAGATCTACCGGATCATGAAGGCCTTTGACGGGCTGCGGAAGTTCGACAAGTGCGGCCGCAAGGACCGGTACACGGTGGCGATGGACCGCTCCACGCGCCGCGTACGCGCCTTCGAGTACGAGGTCTCGGCGAGCGAGATCTATCAGGCGAGGGAGGACGGGGCCGGGCTGCTCGCGGGCACCACGCTCGACATGAAGATCGCCGAGGAGGAGGTCGTCGCGGCCTTCTACGTCGGCAAGGACCTGACCAGCGCGTACCAGGCCGGCGGCCTGGAGCCCGGCGTGCTCGACGTGATTGACGAGGCGCTCAGCGGGCGCATGTCGACAGAGACGTTCGAGGAAGGGAGCACCGTCCGGCTGATCGCCGTGGAGGAGACGGCGCTCGGGATGTTCTCCCGGTACAAGAAGATCATCGCGCTCGAGTACCGGCCCGCGGATCCGGCCGAGAAGCCGGTGCGCATCTACGATTTCAAGGGGCAGGAGGCCCGCGGCTACTTCGATGAGCGCGGTCGGCAACCCTACGCGGGCGGCTGGCGCTCGCCGGTCCCGGGCGCGCCCGTGACGTCGAAGTTCAACCCGCAGCGGATGCACCCGGTGCTGAAGAAGAGGATGCCCCACAACGGGACGGACCTCGGCGCGCCGACCGGGACGCCGGTGTACGCGGCGTACCGCGGGGTGGTCGAGTGGGTCGGCCCTGCGGGTCCGAGCGGCAACCTCGTCACGGTCTTGCACCCGAACGGCATCAGCACCGGCTACGCCCACCTGTCGAGGTATGCCCCCGGCATCAAGGCCGGCATGAAGGTGGGCACCCACCAGCTCGTCGGCTACGTGGGATCGACAGGCCGCTCGACGGGCCCGCACCTTCACTTCAGCGCGAAGAAGGACGGCAAGTACTTCGACGCCGAGACGCTCCAGCTCGACGGAGAGCGCGTGATGCCCGGCGTCGATCGCGCGGCGTTCGCCGCGACCAAGGAGGCGCTCGACAAGCGGCTCGACGCGATCCCGCTGCCCGAGCCGCCGCCCGAGCCGGTGAAGCCCGAGGCCGCGGAGCCGAGCGCGCCGCCGCCCGCGGCCGCCGGCAGCGACGCCACGGTGTCTGCCGCGCCCTCGGTCGGCCCGAGCGGACCGACCGAGCCCGAAGCGCAGCCGCCCCAGGGCGCCGGGGACGATGAGGGCGAGCTCATCGAAGGCCCCGATCTCAAGAACCCACCGGAAACGATGTGACACCGAGCGGTCCGCGAGGTCCGCTCGAAGGAGTCGGGGGCGCGAGAACGCCGAGGCACCAGCCTTTGCGTCGCCGGCCTGCCTGCGGACGCCAGGCACGTCGAAGGCGTCGAGACATCAGCCTTCGCGCCTCCGGTCTGTGTGCAGACACCAGAGGAACAAAAACATCGAGGACGCCAGGGGATGACCCCTCGCGTCCTCGGTGTCCTTGCCATGGCGTCCGCCCCGGGGGGCAGCAGCCGCGACGGCTAGCGCTTCGAGTACTGGAAGCGCTTGCGGGCGCCGGGCTGGCCGTACTTCTTGCGCTCCTTCTTGCGCGCGTCGCGCGTGAGGAAGCCAGCGCGCTTGAGCGACGACCTGCGCTCCGGATCGAGCTCGCACAGGGCGCGCGCGATGCCGTGCCGCATCGCCTCGGCCTGCGCGCTGTGGCCGCCACCGACCACGGTCGCGTTGACGTCGAACTGCTCGAGCAGCTCGAGCAGCTCCAGCGACTGCCTCATCACCATCCGCGAGGTCTCGCGGACGAAGTACTCGTCAGCGGGCCTCTTGTTCACCTTGATGTTGCCGGTGCCCGGCGAGAGGAAGACGCGCGCGACCGCGGTCTTACGCTTCCCAGTGGCGTACGTTCTCGTTTCCGTCATGGCTTTGCTCAGCTGTAGCTAAGAGGCTGCGGCTTCTGCGCCGCGTGGGGGTGATCGGGACCGGCGTAGACCTTGAGCTTGGTGAGGAGCTCGCGCCCGAGCACGTTCTTCGGGAGCATGCCCTTCACGGCCTTCTGGATGGGGAGCTCCGGCTTGCGCTCAAGCAGGTGACCGTACGACTCGGAACGGAAGCCGCCCGGCTCACCGCTGTGCCGCACGTAGTTCTTCTGCTGGAGCTTGCGACCCGTCAGAAGGACCTTCTTGGCGTTCACGACGATCACGAAGTCGCCGGTGTCGACGTGCGGCGTGAACGTGGGCTTGGTCTTGCCGCGCAGCACCATGGCGATGCGGCTGGCAAGGCGGCCGAGGGGCTTGCCTTCCGCGTCGATCACCCACCACGTGCGCTCGTTGCGGGCCTCCGCAGGCTTGGCGGAAAAGGACTTGGGCTGAGGATTCATTGGGCGAAAAACTCCGGAAGGGCGCCTGCCAAAAAGGGGCGCCACTTCTACAAGGCGGCCCTCCGCCTGTCAAGCGTCTCTGGTTTCTGATGGACCATCGTCCCGTCGGGGAGGTTGGTCAAGCGCGCCGGTCCGCAACCTGGCGCCGGTCTCGTTCGCTTGGTTCGCGTCGTTTCGCAGCGCTGTGCCGCTCTGCTCGCCGCTCGGGGCATACCGCAGCCTCAGCCGCATCGCCGGCCGAGGAAGGGCGATTCGCGTGGACGTCGGGCCGAAGCGACGCTCCCAGAGGTCCGGCATCGATCCGGGCCACCTGCTGCAGGGCGCGAACGTCGCTGGCAGGCGGGCTCATCAAGCGAAGATGTCCTGCGGGCTCCCCTCGAGGAGCTCACGATCAGGAATCGACGGACTCTTCGGTCCAGCGGAGAGGGCGGGATTCGAACCCGCGGTACGTTGCCGTACACACGATTTCCAGTCGTGCACCTTCGACCACTCGGTCACCTCTCCCGATACTTCTTCGACGCGCGCCTCGCTTCTGCTGGACCCGAGCCGCTCACGTGGGAGCGGGCGGTCAGAGCCCATCGGGTTCACCTGGGGCAAGCAGCCAAGCGTAGCGGAGAGAGCGGGATTCGAACCCGCGGTACCCTTGCGGGTACACCTGATTTCGAATCAGGCACCTTCGGCCTCTCGGTCACCTCTCCGCGGGCGAACATGTCAAAGTGGGGGCGGTCGGTCAAGCATCTCCTGACCATCGACCGCTCCGGAGGTGCGCTTTCGCTGTCGGGGCCTCCCCCGCCCCCGCCTCGCGATCGGCGCGACCGGCGACGGAGAGGGGCTCGCGCCCGCGTGATGCCGGGCTTTCCGGCGCTCCCGCGGCGGGCGGGGGCTCGCGCGGTGCGCCCTCGCCCTCGGCCGTGAGCGCGGCGCGCGCCGCCGGCGTGCCCGCGCGCGGGAGCCGGATGACGAAGCGCGCGCCCCCGAGCGGCGACTCGAGCACGTCGATGGTGCCGCCGTGGTCGACGACGATCTTCTTCACGATGCTCAGACCGAGCCCGGTGCCGTCGTAGCGCGTCGTGACGTACGGATCGAACACCGAGTCGCGCACGGCGGGATCGATGCCGGGGCCGTCGTCGTCGACCGCGATGAGGTAGCTCTGCCCCTCGCTCCGCGCCGAGACGCGGACCCTGCCCCACAGGCCAGCGCCCGCGCGCTCCGCCGCTGCGCCGCCCGGCGCGGCCCGCTGCGCGTCGCGCAGCGCCTGCGCCGCGTTGCGCACGATGTTGCCGAGCGCGCGCCGGAGCATCTCCCGATCGAGCGCGGCCGGCATCGGGGCGTCCGGCACGTCGAACTCGAGATCGACACGGCCGAGCAGGGCCTCGTCCGACGCGTGCTCGCGCCCCGCCTCCTCGACCGCCGCGAAGCGCTCGCCCTGCTCGCGCAGGAACTCCGCGAGATCCGAGGGCTCGAGCTCTGCCTGCGGCAGCCGCGCGAAGCTCGAGAACTCGCCGACGAGGCGGCGCAGCGTGCCGACCTCCTCCTCGACGACCTCGAGCGTCGTCTGGAGCAGGCGCTGGTAGGCCGGGTCGCTGCCCGAGTACCGGCGGTGGCACTCCTCGACGGCGAGCTGGATGGGGGTCAGCGGGTTCTTGATCTCGTGCGCGAGGTGCCGCGCCATCTTCTGCCACTCGCCCATCCGCTTGAGGAACTCGATGCGCGCGCGGCTGCCCTCGAGCTCCTCGAGCATGCGATCGAAGGCGCGGCCGAGATCGGCTACCTCGTCGTTGCCCTGCAGCGCCACGCGCACCGAGAGATCGCCCTCCGCGACGGGCCGGGTCGCCGCGGCGAGGCGCGCGATGCGATCGACCACGGGGCGGGCCACGAGCACGCCGGCGAGGACGGCGAGGACGATCGTCGCGCCGAGCAGCGCGGCGAAGGCGTCGCCGTAGCTCTCGTCCAGGTACTCCTTCCGGTGCTCCCGCTCGATCGCGCGGTACGCCTGCGCGAACGCCTGCGCCTCCTGGAGCTCGTCGAAGCGGGCGCTCGGCGTGGCGAACGTCGCGACGAGGGTACGCGCGTCGACGTCGCCGTCGCACGCGCCGTCGTCGGGCGCGGGCTCGGCGGGCGCGACGGGGGCGCCGGGCGCGCGCTCGATCGGCTTGCGGACCGTGAGCGTCTTCTCGCGCGTCGGATCGACCGGACGGCCGCGCTCGCGCGCGCCGGCGACCTCTCCCCCGCAGCGCTCGACGCGCAGGGAGACCAGCGCGGGGTGGGCCGCGACGACGCGCGCGAGCTCGGCGTCGAGGCGCAGCGGGTCGCCGGCGAAGGCGCTCTGGCGCAGCGGGTCCGCCGCGGCGATCGCCTCGGCCTCGAAGCGCATGCCCTGCTTGATGGCGGCGGCGAGCTCCGCGTACACGCCGAGCGCCCGATCGAGGTGGACGCCGAACTCGGGCTGGAACGCGGTCGCCGACACCCGCGCGATCACCGTCCTGGCGACGACGATGCTCGCGACCAGCGGGATCAGCGCGGTCACGAGGATGGCCGCGACGACCCGCCGCTCTGTTCTGCCGGGGATGCGCATGCGCGCAGCATAGCCGCGGCCCGGATCGGGCGCGCGGCGCGGGCTCGCCCGCGGATCCGGGCGCGCCCGTGAAGGTCAGGAGGGCCGCTCTCCACGCCGGAGCAGCCCCCACGGGAGGCGCCGTTACTCGACCGTGACCGTCTTCGCGAGGTTGCGCGGCTGGTCGACGTCGTTGCCCTTCAGGTTCGCGACGTAATAGGCGATGAGCTGGAGCGGGAGCACCGTGAGGAGCGGCCCCACCTCGTCCGGCACCTTGGGGATCCAGACGTGGTGCTGCGCGATCTCCAGGATCGACTCGTCGCCCTTCGTGGCGATCGCGACGACCTGCCCCTCGCGCGCCCGGACCTCCTGCAGGTTGGAGAAGGTCTTGTCGTAGTGCGCGTCGCGCGGGCAGACGACGATCACGGGGAGGTTCTCGTCGATGAGGGCGATCGGCCCGTGCTTCATCTCGCCGGCCGCGTAGCCCTCGGCGTGGGCGTACGAGATCTCCTTGAGCTTGAGCGCGCCCTCGAGCGCGATGGGGAAGCCGAGGCCGCGCCCGAGGAAGAGGACGTCCTTCGCGTGCACGAGGCGCTTCGCGATCGCGTGCACGTAGTCGGCGTCGCCGAGCACCTCGCGCATGTGGCTCGGGATCTCCCAGAGGGCCTGGAGGATCTCGCGCCCGCGATCCGCCGAGAGCGCGTCGCGGCGGCGGCCGAGGTAGACCGCGAGCAGGAGCAGCGCGGCGAGCTGCGTGGTGAACGCCTTGGTCGAGGCGACGCCGATCTCGGGGCCCGCGTGCGTGTAGAGGGCGCCGTCGGAGAGGCGCGGGATCGCGCTGTCGAGCACGTTGCAGAGCGCCAGCACCTTGGCGCCCTGCGCCTTCGCCGCCTTGAGGGCCGCGATCGTGTCGGCGGTCTCGCCCGACTGGCTGATGGCGATCACGAGGTCGTCGGGGAAGAAGATCGGCTCGCGGTAGCGCACCTCGCTCGCGAGCTCGACCACCGTGGGGACGCGGGAGAGCTGCTCGATCCAGTAGCGCCCGGCGATCCCGGCGTGGTGGCTCGTGCCGCAGGCGACGATGTAGACGCGGCGCAGCTCCTTCGCGAACTCGGGCGTGACCCCGATCTCGGTCGCGTGCACGTCGCCGGCGGCGAGATCGATCCTGCCGCGCAGCGTCGCCTCGACGACGTCAGGCTGCTCGTGGATCTCCTTCAGCATGAAGTGCTTGTAACCGCCGCGCTCCGCCTGGACGGGGCTCCAGTCGATGCGCTTCACGCGCCGCTCGACCTTGTCGCTGCTGGCCACGGTCTCGATGCGGACGCCGCTCGCGCGCAGCTCGGCGATGTCGCCGTCCTCGAGGAAGATCATGTCGCGGGTGTGCGAGAGGAGCGCCGGGATGTCGCTGCCGCACAGCATCTCGTCCTCGCCGGTACCGACGACGAGCGGCGAGCCGTAGCGGGCGACGACGATGACGCCGGGCTCGTCGCGCGAGACGACCGCGATCGCGTAGGCGCCGTGGACCTGCCGGAGCGACCCGCGCACCGCCTCGAAGAGCGACTTCGCGCCCTTCTGGAGCTCGCGGTGGACGAGGTGAGCGACGATCTCGGTGTCCGTGTCGGAGAGGAACTTGACCCCTTGGCCCTCGAGCTGCTGCCGGATGGCGACGTGGTTCTCGATGATGCCGTTGTGAACGACGGCCACCGGGCCCGCGGAGTGCGGGTGTGCGTTCACCTCGCTGGGGCGGCCGTGCGTCGCCCATCGCGTGTGGCCGATGCCGGTGGTGCCGTCGAGCGTCCGCTTCTCGAGCGCCTCGCTGAGCTTGACCAGCTTGCCGAGCGTCCGGACGATCTCGATGCCCTTGCCGTCATGAATGGCGATGCCGGCCGAGTCGTAGCCCCGGTACTCCAGCTTGCGCAGCCCTTCGACGATGATCGGCGCCGCCTTTTTTGACCCAACGTATCCGACGATCCCGCACATGCTCGCCTCGTTCAGGTAATGCCCGCGCGCGCCACCGCGTGCTGCGGAACAGCTAACGTTACTCCTGGTACCGAGAGCTGACAGAAAAAACTGAGCTCCCTGACAAGGAACGTCGCGTCGACCGCGCGAAGGTCACAGCGAGGACGAATGCGCTCGATGCCGTGATCGAGGCGACGCCGAACGTCAGGGAGCCGCCCCCGCGCTTGTAGAGCTCGCCCCATACGAGCATCCCGATGACGGATCCCGCCCCGGCGCTCGCGGAGAAGAGCCCCTGCGCCGTGGCGAGGATCTGCGGGTGGGCGCGATCTCTCGTGTACGCGAGCGAGGCGACCCACATCATCGCGAACGAGATGGCGTGGAGCGGCTGGATGGCGAGCAGAGCGGGCCACCACTGCACACTCGAGAGCAGCGCCCACCGGAGCGCGGCGCCGGCGAAGGCGACCGCGAGCAGCGTCGGCGGCGCGAAGCGCCGGAGCAGGGGGCCGGAGAACGCCATCAGCGCGATCTCGCCGGAGACACCCACGGCCCACGCGACCCCCACCAGGGACTCGGGGAAGCCGACGTCGCGCAGGTGCAGCGTGTAGCAGAGGTCATAGGAAGAGTTCGCGCTCTGGGCCAGGAACGATGCCGCGAGGAAGAGGCGGAAGTCGCGGCTCCGGAGGAGGGCGCGGGCGCGCTGCTGCACGGAATCCTCAGCGGCCGGCGCGCTCGCCGCGTCCGCGGCGTCGCGCGCGCCGCGCTGCTGGCGGGGCCGCTGGAAGGGGGCCTCGTCGCCCGCCGGCAGCGTCCATGAGACGGCGAACGCGGCGAGCAGCGCGGCGGTCATCGTGGCGGGGAACGCCGCCGGCCGCGCCGTGTCGATGAGCGCCCCGCCGACGATCGCCATCAGCGCGAAGCTGATCGACCCCCAGAGCCTGAGCCTGCCGTAGGCGATCCCGGAGCTCAGCGACGTCTCGATGGCGACCACGTCGGCCATCGTGAACATCGGCGCTCGGAAGAACGCGAACGCGAGCGCCGCGACGAAGAGGCCGCCAAAGCCGAGCGCGACGCCCAGCGCCGACGAGAGGGCGAGCAGCGCGAACGCGACGAGAGCGCCGGCGCAGGCCGCGCGGATCAGCCATACCCGCACGCCGAGCGAGTCGGCGATGAAGCCGAACACCGGCGGGGCGATGAGGCCCATCGCGGGGAGCGTCGCCGCGATCGCCCCCATGGCGAGGCCCCGGACCTCCTGCGCCTGTAGCCAGCTCGGGAAGAGCGGCAGGTACACGCCGAGGACGGCAAAGATGCCGAAGTAGTAGAGCGAGATCGCCCGCGGAGATGGTTTGAGCTGCAAAGGAAGAGACGATGGCATCGGCGGTGGGCTGACGCGGCCCGAGCGCGAGGTCCGGCCAGCGTGACGGTCTCTGACCCTCGCGCGACGCACAGGCAAGCTCCCCCGCTCACGGAGCCGGGCCGCCCGCGCTGCTCGGGCAGGCGCGGCGCGGCCCGATGATCGGCAAGCCGCTCGGGATCATCGTCGCATCAAGGCGACGGCCGACAGGGCGGAGGGGTCAACCGGTACGGAGGACCACGAGACGCGCGGCGAAGCGCGCCGCGGAGCGGCGGCGCACCAATGAAAACGGCGGCGCCTCTGGGGAGAGGCGCCGCCGCATCAACATCGACCTACCTGGCTGAGCTCAGTACCGATCGCCGCCGCGACCGCCACGGCCGCCGCCGCGACCACCGCCGCCGCCGCCGCCGTAACCGCCGCCGCCACCGCCGCGGCCGCCGCGACCACCGCCGCCGCCGCCGCCGCCGTAACCGCCGCCGCCGCCGCCGCCGTAACCGCCGCCGCCACCACCGCCGCCGCGCTGGACCCGCTCCTCCGCCTCGTTCACGCGAAGCGGACGGCCGTCCATCATGGCGCCGTTCATCTGCTCGATCGCCTGCTGGGCCTGCTCAGGCGTGCCCATCGTGACGAACCCGAAACCCCGCGACTGCCCGCTCTCGCGGTCGGTCACGATGTGCACGTCCGTCACCTCGCCGCTCTGGGCGAACGCAGCCTGCACGGAGGCCTTGGTGGCGGAGAAGGGGAGATTACCAACGTAGAGGCGAGTACCCATGACACTGATTCACTTCACGGCTCTGCGAGATGTCAGCTTCGGTGCCGAACAATTGCCCTGCCGCCCCGATGGAGCCGTGGGGGATCGAGGGAGGGCGGCGCTGGGGAGGAGCCCCCGATGCGCCACACGTTGCGTCGTCCAGTCCGCGATCAATCCGCGATCCCCGAGAAGAGAAGCGTCGTGTCGAGTGCCAGTGACGTTCGTGACCAGCCGATAGTAACCAAATGTCCCCTCGGCGCAAGCGCTCGAAGCAGGCCCCATCGTCGCGCCGCCCGCCCGGACGTCCGGAACAGCGCGATGCGGTCGCGTCCGTCATGGCCGCCGCGTCCGCCCTGTCCGTCGCCCCGGGTTCCACGTAGGCTCGCGTCAGCGCCTGGGAGAGCGGCGGAACGTGGCGCCGAGATCCCAGCCCTCGCCGCTCACGCCGCGCGCGAGCGCGATTTCCGGCATCACGCCGCCCGCGATCCGGACCTCGGCGACCACGCCGAGGCGAAGCGTCGCGGTGAGCGAGCGCGGCGCGGCGCTGGGCGCGAGCCGGGGCGGGTGGCGGGCGAGGTCGAGGGCGCGGCCACGGTTGTCGGCGGTCGCGAGCGCGAGCAGCGCGTTGAGGGGACCCGGGCCGAGCGGGCGCACCAGCTCGATCGCGAGCGTCGCCTTGCCCCGGGCGCGGCGGCGCCCGAGCTCCGTCCGCGAGACGGGCTCGGCCGTGACCTCATGCCCGGGCCGGGAGAGGATCGGCGCGACCGCCTCGGCGACCTCGACGAGGTGCGCGGCAGACTCATCCACGAGGAGCTCCGCCGGAGGACCGCCCCACGCGGGATCGCCGTGCGCCTTCGGGAGGCCGACCAGGCCGAGGTGCGCGAGGCGCTCGGGCGGCAGCGCGTCGACGAGCCGCTGCGCGACGCCGGGCTGGCCGAAGAGCCCGGCGTCGGGGCCCGTGGTGAGCACGATCCACCCGGCGACGCCCAGATCGAAGCGGACGGCGCCGCGGCGGTTCGTGTGAAGCCCGGCGCCGAGCCAGCCGAGGTCGTCGCGCTCGGCCTCGAACGCGCGCAGCGAGGTCGTGAGATCCTCGGAGCGGATCACCTCGATGGCGTCGAGGAAGGCGGCGCCGCGCGCGGCGACGTCGTTGCGCGTGAGCGTGATCTGCCGCGGGCCGAGGTCGGCGCGGAACGCGCCGGTGCCGTCCGGGGCCGCGGGGTCGAAGCTGCGCGGCAGGAGCGCGACCATCGGCGACGCGAGCGCGCGGGCGACGCGGCCGGGGTCGGCGCGCGGGAACACGGCGGCGAGCGGGTCTTTCGGGTGGCGCTCGGGCCTCGGGACGTCGGCGAGCGCCGCGGCCGCGCCGCGAGCGCGGGCGCGCTCGACGGAGCTCACGATGTCGCGGCCGTCGAGCTTGAGCAGCCGCGCGGTGCGCAGGCCCTCGCGCAGGCGCACGATCGCGGCGTCCCCCTCGCGGGACGGCAGCGCGGACGCGAGCGTCGGGTACGGGTTCCAGGACGCGTCGGCCCCGTAGAGGCTGTCGGCGATCGCCGACGCGAACAGCGCAGCGGCCGGGTCGCTCAGGTCGTGCGGGTCGAGCGAGCTCGTCGGCCACGGCAGGTGCATCGAGATGCGGCCGCCGAGCGGCGTGCGCCCCATGGCGAGGGCGCGGTCCGGGAGGGCCGCCGCGCCCAGCAGCGCGCCGGCGCCGCCGAGGAAGGCGCGGCGCGGGAGCGACCGGCTCACCGCACCACCCAGATCTCGTCGGCCGTCGCGACGGCGAACGCGGCGCGCCCGGGGCCGTCGGGCGGGCACACCGCGAGCGCGCGCACCCCCGCCGGCGCCGGCAGGCGCAGGATCTCCTGGAGCGCCGCGCGATCCGGACCGCCCTCGCGGCGCCGCCACGACCAGACCACGACAGCGTCCTCGAGCGGATCGAGCACATCGAGGGCGGCGAGCAGCTCGGGCTCGCCGTCCTGATCGAGATCGCCGAGCGCGAGCTGCGCCCCGGCGCTGCCCACGACCTTGCGGCGGCCCGCGCTGTCCCGGAGCTCGACCGCGCCGCGCTCGCGCGTCGCCCAGACCGTGAAGGGCTCGCCCCGCGCGGACAGCAGCCGCGCCGACGCGAGCGCGTCGTACCGGCCTTCGAGCGCCGAGGTCGCCGGCGGCGGATCCGCCGGGGCGCACGGCCCGAGCGGGCCGGTGAGGAGCGGGCCCCACGTGGTCGTGCAGGCCGAGCCGCCCGCGTCCGGGACCGCGAGCCCGGGGAGCTCGGCGACCGCCTGGAGCTTGCCGTCGAAGCGGACGCTGCGCGCGCGATCGGTGAGCCCGACGTCGGCGAACGGCGGCAGGAGCTCGCCGTCGCGCTCGCGCTCGACGAGCGTGGCGAACGCGAGCGGCTCGCGCAGCGGCGACGGGTGCACGGCGACGACGTCCGGCCACGAGCGCGACGAGAGCGGCACGACGCGGCCGCCGCGCAGGCGGAGCGTCGTCACGCGCCGGCGGCTCACGCTCACGATCTCGAGCGAGCCGTCGGCGTCGAGATCGCCGCACGCGAGCGCGACCACGTCGCCCTCGAAGTTCTTCGCGCGGTCGACCCTGGCGGCGACGAGCGGGACCGGCGCGAGGAAGCTGCGGATCTCCGCGTCGAGGGGCGCCTCGGCGTAGGCGTGGGCGATGGGCCCCGGCTCCGGATCGCGGATGCGCGCCCAGACGGTGCGCGGCACCGGGTACACGTCGGCGGTGACGCGCAGCCGCCCCGCCCCGATCTCGACGGCGAGGTGGACGAGCGCCGCGCCGTCGCGCGCGGCCTCGCGCGCGAGCGGCAGCGGGATCGGGTCCTTCTGCGCCCGCGCGCCCTCGCCGAGCTTGCCCGCGAGCTGCGCGGCGAGCGACGCCGCGAGCTGGGCGCCGCGCGGCGCCGGCGCGTCGGAGACGAGCGGCGCGGCGGCGACGAGCGCGCGGCCGGACACGGGGCCGAGCGAGCGCGCGAGCGCGTCCACGACGCGGGCGACGGCCGGGCGCGGCGGCGCGGCAGGGCGCGCCTGCGCAGCCGCGGGGCGCTGCGGCGCGGCGGGCGACGGCTGCGCCGCGGCCGGGCGCGCGAGCGCGAGGAGAGCGAGGAGGAGGATGCGCCGGGGCGACAACGCCGTGATGTTACGCGCGTCGGTGGCCCCGAGGCCAGAGCCGCAGCCCCGCCGGCACCACGAGGAGCGCGACCACGAGGCCGACCGCGCTGCCGAGCGCGCCGACGCGGCCGAGATCGCGGAGGCCGTCGAACCTGCAGAACGCGAGCGCGGAGAAGCCCGCGGCCGTGGTCAGGGCGGTGGCGGCGATGGCCGGCCCCTCGTGGCGCAGCGTCTCGCGGATCACCGCGTCGCCGCCGCCCGCCGCCTCGATGTCGCGGGCGCGGTGGAGCAGGAACATGCCCTCGTCCACGGTGATCCCGAGCAGCACCGGGATGACGAGCGCGTCGTACGCGTGCAGGGGGATGCCGAGCGCCCGGATCAGCAGGAGGACGAGGGAGATCTCGGACGCGACGACGAGCGCGGCCAGCGCGATGTCGCGCGCGCTCCGGAGCGAGGCCGAGAGCGCCAGCAGCACGAGCCCACCGGCGACGATCGCGATCCGCGGCAGGTCGTGCGCGAGCGTCTCGCGGAGCGACGCCTCGAGCCGGGTGTAGCCGGTGAGCATGGCCCTCGGATCCTCCTCGCGGATGGCGCGCTCGATCCGCTCGACCGACCCGGTGTCGCGCGGCCGAACGTACAGCGCGACGAGCGCCTCGCCCGCGTCCTGCCCGAGGTAGCGCGAGAGCAGGATGGACGCGGGGCCGCGCTCGAGATCGGCGAGCGTCACCTCCTGCCGCGGCGGCGCGCGCATCCCGTCGAGCACCGCCGAGAAGCGCTCGGGGGCGAAGCCCGTGTCGCGGAGCGCCCGCGCGAGCTCGTCGGCCTTCCCGGGCAGGTCGAGCGCGTCGCGCGCGGCGAACCTCGCGGCCTGGGTCGCGGCGGCGGGCGCGAGCGCGGTGAGCGCGTCGACGGCCTCCACGTCGGCCTTCATCGACGCGAGGCGCTCCGCGATCCGGTCGGCCCTCGCGCGGGCGCGCTCCTGCTCGCCGTCCGCGAGGAGCACCACCCATTGCCCGCGCCGCCCGCCGAAGGCGTCGAAGATCGCCTGCTGGACCTTGAGCGGCTCGAGCTCGGCGGGCCGGATCGCGACGATCGCCTCGGCGAGCGGCGGCGCCGCGCCGAGCGCCACGGCCGCGACGGGGAGCGCCGCGACCGCCGCGGCCGCGAGCGCGCGGCCCCGCGTCCGGGTGAGCCGGTAGAGGCCGTCGGGCCAGCGCGCCGGCGCCTCGGGCGGCGGCGCGCCCCGCTCGAGCCAGGCGCCGACGGCGGGCGTCACGAGGACGATCGCGATCGCCGTGAGCACCTCGCCCGCGGCGCACAGGAGCCCGAGCTGCCGGAGCGCGTTGATGTCCGACAGCGCGAGGGCGCCGAACGCCGCGGCCGCGGTGACCGCGGCGACGAGCACCGCGCGCGAGGTCCGCGCCCGCGCGGCGCGCGCGGCCGCCTCGGGATCGAGGCCCTCGCGCCGCGCCTCCAGCAGCGCGGCGTAGACATGGACGCCGGTGTCGACGCCGACGCCGACGACCACCGACATGAAGGCGACCGCGATCGCGCTGAGCCCGCCCGGGAGCGCCGTCGCGAGCCCGGCGGTCCAGACGGTGCCGAGCACCAGCGGCGGCATCACCGCGGCGAGCGCGCGCAGGCGGCGGAAGAGCAGCGCGAACACGACGGAGGCGAGCAGCATCGAGAGCGAGCCCGAGACGGCGAGGTCGCGCGTGAGCATCTCCTCGGTGGCCGCGGCGATGGCGTGCCCGCCGGTGAGCCCGAGCGTGATGCCCGGGTGCGCCGCGCGGATGGGGGCGAGCGCGGCGTTCGCGTCGGCGACGAACGCGCGCGCGTCGGCGCCGCGGAGCGCCTGCCCGGCCGGCTGCACGAGGACGAGGTGCACCTTGCCGTCGTCCGTCGCGAAGGCGCCGTCCGCCTGCGTGCGCACCCCGGAGCCGATGTCCGCGGACGCGAAGACGAGCTGTGAGAGCCGCAGCGGATCGGCCGCGATCGTCTCGGCGGCGGCGCCGCCGCCCGGCGCGAGCAACATCGCGCGCGTCTCGGCGAGGCGCTCCCGCATGCCTTCGGGCGAGAGCGCCGCGGCGAGCCGCTCTCGCACGCGCGCGTCCGCGTGCCGGAAGGCGAGCCACGGATCGAGCGCGCGCGAGACGTCGATCCGGTCAGCGGCGCGCTGCACGGTCGGGCGCGCCGCGAGGGCCCGCGCGATCTCCGCGGCCACGGCGGCGTTCTCGTCGGGGTCGTCGCCCTTGACCATCACGACGCCGAGGTCGCCGCCCCCGAACCCGCGCACGTACCGGCGCAGCGCCGCGGCGTCCCCGCGCTCGGGCAGCAGCGAGGCGACGTTCGGCTCGAGCTTCAGCCGCAGCGTCACGGCGGCGAAGGCGGCGATCGTCAGCGCCGCGAGGGCGAGCGCGACGACGAGACGGAGCGGCCGGCGCGGAGCGTCTGCGCGGGCCGGCGGAGGCGGAGGGGGCGCTGCCATGGCGAGGCCGGGCGGGACCGGCGCCGCACCTCTACCCTCACCCCCGCCTCGCCGCGAGGGCCTCCACGCGGGCCGCGGTCCCGGGCCGGCCGCCCTTGCGCCCGCGGGGGCGCTGGTTCATCCCCGGCGGCATGGAGCTCCCCCCGATCGTCCTCGCAGGCAGAGCCGTCCTGCGGAAGCCCGCCGCGCCCGTCCCGCCCGAGGAGATCGGGACGAGGCAGCTCAAGCACCTCATCTCGACGATGGTCTCCGTCATGCGCAAGGCGCCCGGCGTGGGGCTCGCGGCGCCGCAGATCGGCGTCGGCCAGCAGATCATCGTGCTCGAGGACAGCGAGGAGCTGATGTCGCGCCTCACGCCGGGCCAGCGCGCCGAGCGCGGCCGCGTGCCCTTCCCGCTCAAGGTGATCATCAACCCGACGCTGAAGGTCCTCGCGCCGCCGCCCCCGGGCGCGGCCGGCGCGGGGTGGGCGACGTTCTTCGAGGGCTGCCTCAGCGTCCCCGGCTACATGGCGCTGGTCGAGCGCGATCTCTCGGTCGAGGTGAGCGGCGTGGACGAGGAGGGCAAGGAGGTTCGCTGGGAGGCGACCGGCTGGCCCGCCCGGATCCTCCAGCATGAGGTGGATCACCTCCGCGGCACGCTGTACGTCGATCGCATGATCGCGCGCTCCTTCTGCAGCAACGAGGAGGCGCCGGCGCTGCTCAGCCAGTCCGTCGCCGCGGTGCGGGCCGCGCTCGGCGCGTGACGGAGGCGCGGCGCGGCGACGGGCGATCGCGCTCGACCTGCGGAAGCGCGCTCACGGAGCGGGCGAGCCGCCGCTGCCTGCGCCCCGCCCGGCGAGCGCTTCCACGATCCGCTCCATCCTGATCCCGCGCGAGCCCTTCACGAGCACCAGATCGCCTCGCTCGACGACCTCGATCGCGCGGGCCGCGGCGGCGCCCGCGTCGCCGGCGAACCACGCCGGTACGCCGGCCGCCTCTGCGGCGCGCGCGATCCGCGACGCCTCGCCGCCGACGGCGATCAGCGCGGCGGGGCGCGCGGCCCCGACCTGCGCGCCGAGCGCGTCGTGCTCCGCCGCCGCGAGCGCGCCGAGCTCGCGCATCTCGCCGAGCAGCAGGACCAGCCGCTTCCCGAGCGCGCCGGCCAGCTCCACGGCTGTCTTGAGCGACGATCGCATCGACAGCGGGTTGGCGTTGTAGCTGTCGTCGATGATCACGGTGCCGTCCGGCAGCTCGCGGACGGACAGGCGCCCGTCCCCCGGCGGCATGAGCCCCGCGGCGGCCTGGGCCGCCCGCTCCGTCGAGAGCCGCTCGCCGAGCGCCTCTTCCACCGCGGCGACCGCGGCCGCCGCGGCGAGTGCGCCCGCCTCTCCGAGCAGCGGGACGACGATCTCCAGCGGCTCGCCTCCCCGCTCGAGCCTCACCGCGGTGCCACGGACCCCGACCGGCCGTCGCGCCGCGATCCGGATCTGCGCGCGCCCGCCGAAGCCGTAGGTGATCCGCCGCGCGGCGCCGGCGCGGGCGAGCTGCTCGACCACCATTGCGTCGTCGCCGTTCCCGAGGGCGGTCCCCTCGGTCGGCAGGGCGGCGAGCAGATCGCCCTCCTCTGCAGCGACGTCCTCCAGGGTGCCGAGCCCCTCGGTGTGCTCGACGCCGATCGACGTGAGCACGGCGAGGTCCGGCCCCGCGATCCGCGCGAGGGCCGCGACCTCGCCGCGCTGGTTCGTGCCGATCTCGACGACGCCGAAGCGGTGGCGCTCCTCGAGCCCGAGCAACGTCATCGGCAGGCCGATGGCGTTGTTGAGGTTGCCCGCGGTCGCGTGCACGTCGCCGCGGCCCACGCCCGCGAGCAGCGCCGCGATGGCCCGCGTCGTGGTCGTCTTGCCGGCAGAGCCGCCGATCGCGACGACCGCGCGCGGCCCATCGGGGTGGGCGCCCCTCCGCCACCGCTCGCGGTGCGCCCTGGCCAGCGCCCCGAGGGCAGCGAGCCCGTCCTCCACGAGCACCACGCCTCCTTCTGACGGCAGGTCCACCTCGCGGGAGACGACGAACGCAGCCGCCCCTCGCCGCGCCGCGACGTCGAGGAACCGGTGGCCGTCGAAGCTCTCACCGGCGAGCGCGACGAACGCGGCTCCGGGCGCGATCGTGCGGCTGTCGGTCGAGATACCCCGCGCGTCCGGCCCGGCCCGCAGCACGCGCCCGCCGGTCGCGCGCGCCAGCTCGTCGAGGGTGAAGGGGGCGAGGTTCTGCGGGATGGGCGTCGCCATGGCGGGCGATCACCAGCATGGAACAGGGCGCAGGGCCAACGAATCGCCTGCGGCGCGCGCTGTCAGCGCCGCGGCTTCTCCTTCTCGACCTCGTCGTAGATGTCCTCGGTCTTCGGCCGCGGGCGCGCGGCCGGGCGCGGCGCGGCGGTCGCGCTGGGGGCTGCCGGCTCGCTCACGACCGGCGCGGACGCCGTCTCGGCGGTCGACGGAGGAGGCTCGGTGTAGTCGATCGAGATCGGCCCTCCGCCGCCCATGCTCTGCCACAGGGTGATGCCGACGAGCGCCAGCAGGGCGACGGCCAGGAGCACGCTGAGCGCGATGATGAGCGTCCTGCCGCCCTCGCGCCGCGGCGCCGTGACGGCCGCGGGCTTCTGCGGCTCCGGGCGCTCCTGTACGAAGTTCGACGGGAGCACCGGCATCTCGAGCCGCGCGGACGTGGTGGCCCAGGGGCTCTCGGCGGCCATGGCTGCGCCGTCCCACCCGCCGGCAGCCGCCTGGGGCGCGCTGTGCGACGCCGCGCCGTCCCATCCGCCGGCGGCCGCCTGGGGCGCGCTGTGCGACGCCGCGCCGTCCCATCTGCCACCCGCCTGCGGCGCGCCGGGCGCCGCAGCGTTGTCCCACCTGCCACCCATCTGCGGCGAGCTGTGAGCCGCAGCGCTGGGCGCTGCGCCCATGGTGGACGCAGGCGCAACGGCGGATGGCGGGCCTGCCTGTTCCGGCACGCCGGCGTGCATCGACGCCATGGGCGGACGCGCAGGCTCTGACAGAGGGGGACCGCCAGCGGAGCCGTAGCCGGGACCTCCGAACGCTGGCGGAGGTGCCGGTGGAGGCGGCTGCGCCGCGTTCGCGCCCATCCGCTCCGTGGTCGGCGCCGGCATGAAGGACATCTGGCTCGGGGGCGCAGGATCCGACGGCGGCGGCGCCGAGACGAACGGGAGCGCGCTCGGAGAGAAGACGCCGCTGGCAGACAGCACGTCCTGCTGCGAGACGAGCCCGGGCGGGAGGGTCCCGCCGCGCGCGGAGAGGTTCGCGGTCGGCGGCTGCGTGTGTGCGGGGAAAGCAGTCCCGGACGGCGCTGGCGCAGAGAACGCCGGCGCTGACGGCGCTGCTCCCGGGAACGCCGGCGCTGACGGCGCCGCTCCCGGGAACGCCGGCGCTGGCGGCGCCGGCCCCGGAAGCGGCGTCCCGGTTGGGGCTGACCCGGCGAACCCCGGCGCCGCCCCGGCGAAACCGGGCGCCGACGGCGCCAGCGCGGAGTATCCGGCCGGGCTGTGCTGCTGAACGTGAGGGCTCAGCGCGTACTGCGCGGCGAGCGGGCGCAAGGCCCCGGGCGCCATGAGCGGCGGTACGGGCAGCGGCCGGAACGGGATCCCCGCGCCTTGCGCGGACAAGATCGGCCGGCCTGGCTGCGCCGCCATCTCACTCTCCGGGGCTCCCCATGGAACGTGTTTGTCGGTCATCCGCGCGCCTCGGAGGAACCGCCCAGCGGACCCCCTGCCTCACACTGAAGCGGAACAGCGGTTTCAATCTACCTCCAAGTCTTGGTGTCCGGCCATCCTTCTGACGCGTCGCCCCGCCCCGTGAGGCTCCGCTGCGCCGGGGCGCTCAGCACGGCGACGACCCAGCCGCCCGTTGCGGACGAAGGCGCAGCGAGCCCCGCGCTCGCCTCGCAGCGCCGCGAGCTCGGACCGCCGCCGCGCCGCGCGCGGTCCCCCGCGGCGTGCGCGAGCGTGGACGACGCGCGAGCCGCGCGCGGGCCAGCGAACGCGCGAGACGGCACGCGAGTGCCCGCCAGCGAACGCGCGAGACGGCGCGCGCGCCGCCGCGGGTGAGCGCGCGCGGGAACATCGGACGGCAGAGCTCGCACCGAGGCGCTGTCCACGCTTGCCGGGAACTCTCGACATGACCAGGGCGCGCGCCGTGGACGGGCGACGGCGCTCCCGCGGGGACGCGGGCTCCTCCCGCCGCGGGGCGGCTGTCGACCGCGGCAGCACAGTGCTATGGCTCGTCGCGATATGGCCGCCGAGACGATGGGCCCCCGTACCACCGAACCTTCCTCCAACGAGCCGCGCGAGCCCGCGCGCTACGATCACGCCGAGGTCGAGCCGCGCTGGCAGCGCGCCTGGGAGCAGGGCGAGACGTTCCGCGCCGTCCGCAGCGCGGGCAACGCCCGCGGGAAGCGTTACGTGCTCGACATGTTCCCCTACCCCTCCGGGGCGGGGCTACACGTCGGACACCCCGAGGGGTACACGGCGACCGACATCGTGTCCCGCTACCACCGCATGCGCGGCATCGACGTGCTGCATGTCATGGGCTGGGACGCCTTCGGCCTGCCGGCGGAGCAGCACGCCATCGAGACCGGCACGCACCCGGCCGACACGACGGCGCGGAACATCGCGACCTTCAAGCGCCAGCTCAAGATGCTGGGCTTCAGCTACGACTGGTCTCGCGAGCTGTCCACGACCGATCCGCGCTACGTGCGCTGGACGCAGTGGATCTTCCTCCAGCTCTTCAAGAAGGGCCTCGCTTACCAGGACGAGGTGAGCGTCAACTGGTGCCCGGCGCTCGGCACCGTCCTCGCGAACGAGGAGGTGATCGACGGCAAGAGCGAGCGCGGCTCGCACCCCGTCTACCGGACGCCGCTCCGCCAGTGGATGCTGCGCATCACCGCCTACGCCGACCGCCTGGCGGACGATCTCCGCCTCGTCGACTGGCCCGAAGGGACGCTGGCCATGCAGCGCGCCTGGATCGGCCGCTCGGAGGGCGCGCTCATTACGTTCGAGGTCAAGGGGTGGAGCAAGGGGTCGCTCAGCGTGTTCACGACCCGCCCCGACACGCTGATGGGCGTCACCTACGTCGTGCTCGCGCCCGAGCACCCGCTCACTGCCTGGCTCATGGGCGCCGAGGGCGGCGCGTCCGAGGCGCGCCGCGAGGCGGTGCGCGCCTACGTCGCCGCCGCGGCGAGCAAGAGCGATCGCGAGCGGGTCGCCGGGGCCGCGAAGGAGAAGACCGGCGTCGACACGGGCCTCGTCGCCGTCCACCCGATCACCGGCGCCGAGGTGCCGGTCTGGGTCGCGGACTACGTGCTCGGCGGCTACGGCACGGGCGCGGTGATGGCGGTGCCCGGTCATGACGAGCGCGACTTCTCCTTCGCCAGGACCTACGGGCTGCCGATCGTCGAGGTCGTGAGCCCCGACGGCGCCCTGCGCGACCAGCTCGAGGCCGCCCACGTCGACCCGGGCGTCGCGGTCCGCAGCGGCGAGTTCGACGGGCTCAAGACCGAGGACTGCAAGCGCGCGGTCATCGCCCGCCTCGAGGCGCTCGGTCGCGGCCGGCGCGAGGTGAACTACAAGCTGCGCGACTGGGTCTTCTCGCGCCAGCGCTACTGGGGCGAGCCGATCCCCATCTACTTCCCCGTCGATCTCGCCGCTCCGGACGGCGACCCCAGGAAGGGCGACGCGCACACCATCCGCTACGATCAGCCGATCGCGGTCGACGAGGCCGACCTGCCGCTCGATCTGCCGCCGCTCGCCGACTTCCGTCCCGGCGACGACCCGGCGGGCCCGCTGGCGCGCGCGGTGGACTGGCGCTTCTTCCAGAAGGACGGCACGTGGTACGCGCGCGAGACGAACACGATGCCGCAGTGGGCGGGCTCGTGCTGGTACTACCTGCGCTTCCTCGACCCGCACAACGACGCCGAGCCGTTCTCGGAGGCCTCCTACGACGCGTGGATGCCCGTCGACCTCTACGTCGGCGGGGCGGAGCACGCCGTGCTGCACCTCCTCTACGCGCGCTTCTGGCACAAGGTGCTCTACGATCTCGGCCGCGTGAAGCACCCCGAGCCGTTCGTGAAGCTCGTGCATCAGGGGATGATCCTCGGCGAAGACAACGAGAAGATGTCGAAGTCGCGGGGTAACGTGATCAACCCCGACGACATCGTGCGGTCCTACGGCGCCGACGTGCTGCGGCTGTACGAGATGTTCATGGGCCCGCTCGAGGCGGTGAAGCCCTGGCAATCAGGGCAGATCCAGGGGGTGGTCCGGTTCCGGGATCGCGTGTTCGCGACGTGCACGCGGCCGCTCTCGGACGCGATGGACGACGCGACGAGCCGGCAGCTCCACCGGACGATCAAGAAGGTGACCGGCGATATCGAGGCGATGGCGTTCAACACCGCGATCTCCGCGATGATGGTCTTCGTGAACCACCTGAGCTCGCTGCCCTCGCCGCCGCGCGAGGCGGTCCTCCGCCTGATCCTCCTCGTGTCGCCCTTCGCGCCGCACCTCGCGGAGGAGCTGTGGCGGCTCACCGGCCACGAGCGTTCGCTGAGCCATGAGCCGTGGCCCACGTACGACGAGGCGCTCTGCGTCGATGACGTCCTGGAGATCCCGGTGCAGGTGAACGGCAAGGTCCGCGGCCGGGTGATGCTGGCGAAGGCGGCATCGGAGGAGGACGCCCGCGCCGCCGCGCTCGGCCTGGAGAGCGTGGCCACCTTCTCCGCGGGCAAGCAGGTGAAGAAGTTCATCTACGTCGCCGGGAAGATCGTGAACATCGTGGTCGGCTGACCGCCCTGGCGACGCTCCGGCGCCGCCGGGCGACAACGAGCATCCGCTGCGCGGCGACGTCCCGAGCGGATGCTCGGCACAGGCGGCGCGGGGGCTTTCTCCCGGAGCGCGACGAGGGCGCGCTCTCCCGCTGCCCCCTCACCGAGGAGCGCGCTGTGCCGTGCGGTCGCCGAGGTCGGGCGCTCGCCGTGCGCGTGAGCCCGCCCGGCGCGCTGCCCGCATGCGTCACCGCAGCGCAGCGGCGTTGCTCCGCGAGCGCGTGAGCTTCCTCCGAAGCGGCTCTCTCCTCCCCTCGAGGAACACGGCAGTGCACAGCCCAGGCTGGCAGGTGGCGTGCAATGGCGGCTGGCGGTGTGCCGGAACAACACCGCGCGGAGCATCCGAGCTGGAGGCCTCCTCGCCGCCGCCGCCGCGCTGGCCGGCTGCGCGGGGGACGCGTGGGAGCCTGGTCTGGACGAGGAAGAGGCGGCGGAGATCGCGCTGGAGATCAAGGGAGGGTACCCCGACGCTGGAGATCGCGCGGTCGCCGGGCTGCTCATCACGGATCGACGCGGGCGGGTCTCGCGGACCTGCTCGAGCACGCTGATCGCGCCCAACCTGGTGCTCACGGCGCAGCACTGCATCGCTGAGGCCCCGAAGCTCATCGCCTGCAAGACGGCGACGTTCGGTGAGCCGGTCGATGCCTCGCAGGTCTTCGCCACCCTCGGCAGCGCCCTGTGGGCCGCGGATGCGCCGTGGATCGCCGCCCGCGCGCTGCTCAGCCCGCCTGACGGCAACGCCGTATGCGGGCGCGATCTCGCGCTGGTGGTTCTTTCCTCTCCGGTCCGCGGCAGCGAGGTCACCCCCCTCGCGCCCCGCCTCGGCCGGCCGCCGGAGGAAGGCGAGGTTTACTCGGCGGTGGGCTTCGGCGACACCGAGGGCCGAGCGCGCGACGGCGGCGCCCGCCGGCGCCGCGATGGCCTCCACGTCGAGTGCGTGGGGTACGGGTGCGGAACGCAGGAGCGCGTCACGGGGAGCGAGTGGCGCGGAGAGAGCGGCATCTGCAGCGGCGACTCGGGCGGGCCCGCGCTCGACGTCGCGGGGCGGATCATCGGCGTCACGTCGCGCGGGCCGGCCGGCTGCTCCGACCCCATCTACGGAGGGCTGATCGCCCATCGCGACTGGCTCGTCGCCGAGGCGAGGCGCGCCGCGGAGGTCGGCGATTACGATGCGCCCTGGTGGGCCACCGGCGCCGGCGCGGCGGAGCGCTTGCCTTCGCGACGACCGCTCGACGAGCGCTGGCTCTCGTGCGCGCAGGGCCCCATCACGGGCGGTGTCGAGGCCGCTCCCGCGCTGCTCACGCTGCTCGCGATGCTCGCGCTGAAGCGCGCCAGGAAGGCCACGCCACCCACGTAGCACGCGTGGCGGAGCACGATTTCCGCCGGATCACCGCTCCAGCGCACACCTCGCCTGCTAGGATGCGGCCGTCCTGACCCTGCGGAGTGTCCATGTTCAGTTCGCCCACCATCCGTCCGGCCGCGCTGCTCGCGGCGCTCGCGCTCGCATCGATGTCCGTCGGCTGCGGACCGACCTATGTGCGCGGCAATCAGGTCGAGGGGCTCGACGACGCGGCGATGAGCACGGGGATCGACAAGCGCGACATCGAGCAGCTCCTTCACGAGAACCTGAAGTCGCTCATGGCGTCTCCGATCGCCAAGGCGTGGGCGAACGACGGCTCTCGGCCCACGCTCGCCATCTACCCGCTGTCGAACCAGACGAGCGAGCACATCGATAGCCAGCTCCAGGCCCTCCTGTCCGATATCGAGACGTACATGGTCAACACGGGCCTCGTCACCGTGGTGAGCGTCGAGCGCCAGCAGCAGATGATCGCGGAGGTCGAGAAGCAGCACGGCGGCGGCTTCGACCCGAACCACATCGCCGAGTACAACCGCCAGCTCGGCGCGAAGTACTACATCACCGGCAAGGTCTTCACCTCCGACGAGCGCACCGAGGACGAGCGCCGCGTCCAGTACTTCATGTTCATGCAGGTCATCGAGGTCGCGACGAGCGCGGTGGTCTGGCAGAACAGGGCCGCCTTCACCAAGGCGCTCATCCAGGAGTGATGCTCTCGCGGCACGCGAGCCTCTGGGGGCGCGGGCGCGCGGTCCTGGCGCCCCTCGCGGTGCTGCTCGGCCTCGGACAGGCGGCCTGCGGCGGCCACGAGGATCGCGTGCGCACCGCGCTCGACGCGCTCGATCGGGGAGCCCCCGCCGAGGCGGTCGCCGCGCTGAACGACGAGCTCGAGGTCGAGACCGCGGACGAGCTCCCGGCGCTCCAGGGCGACAACGCGCTCCTCCTGCTCGACCGCGGCAACGTCCTCCTCAGCATGGACCGCTACAAGCTGTCGGCGCGCGATCTCGGGACCGCGGACAAGTCGATCGACCTGCTCGACATGTCCCGCGGCGCCGCCGACGAGCTCGGGAAGTACCTCTTCTCGGACGACGCGGGCCCGTACAAGGCCCCTGCTCACGAGAAGCTGCTCATCAACACCGTCAACATGATGAACTACCTGGCCCAGCGCGATCTCGACGGGGCCAAGGTCGAGGCCCGACGCCTCGCGGTCATGCAGAAATACCTGCGCGATCACGAGGGCGAGACGGCGCTCCTCGGCCTCGGGAGCTACCTCGCCGGCTTCGCGTTCGAGAAGAGCGGCCAGCCCGAGGAGGCGCTCCTCCACTACGACGACGCGCTCCGCTATGGCCCGTATCCGTCGCTCCGCCTCCCGCTCCGCGCGCTCACGCGCGGCGAGCCGCGATCGCCCCGCATCGCCGCCCTGCTCGAGGGCGTGGAGCCGCCGCCGCCCCTCGCCGAGGCCGGCGAGGCGGAGCTCGTCGTCGTCGTCGGGTTCGGGCGCGTGCCGCAAAAGGTGCCGCAGCGCCTGCCGATCGGCCTCGCGCTGACCCTCGTGGCCAGCGACATCAGCCCCACGGATCGCGCGCGGGCCGACGAGCTCGCGGCGAAGGGACTCGTGACGTGGGTCAACTACCCGACGCTCGCCCGCGGCAAGGGCGGCTACTCGATCCCGACCCTGAAGATCGACGGGCGCGTCCGGCCCCTGGAGCAGGCGCTCGACGTCGAGGCGCAGGTGCGCTCGGCCTGGAAGAAGAACGAGGGGACGCTCATCCTGTCGGCCATCACGAGGACCGTCGCCCGCATCGCGGCGGGCGAGGCCGCGCAGGGCGCGACGGAGGCCGCCGCGGAGGACTCCGGGCCGCTGGGCTTGCTCGTCGGCCTGCTCACGAGCGCGACGCTGACCGTGCTCGACACGCCGGACACGCGCGGCTGGTCGACGCTCCCCGCGCGCATCGCCATCGCGCGGCTCCGCGTCCCCGCGGGCACGCACGACGTCGTCGTGGGCGCCCGGGGCGAGGTGCGGCGCGCGCGGGTGAGCGTGGCCGCCGGCGGGTGGGCGTTCGTCCCGGTGATGGTGCTCCGCTGAGCGCCGCGGGCGCGGGGGGTTGCGGGCGCATTCCTCCCGCGGCAGTCTCCGCGCCGATGCGTAGCCCTGACGTTCGCGCCGTGCTTGTCCGTGCGCTCTCGGCGTGCTCTCCCCTCGCGCTCCTCTTCGCGACCGCCTGCGGGACGCTGGCCACCTCGCCGTCCTGGGTCGGCGGCGGCCTCGCCGTCGCCGCGCCGATCCGGGCGGCCGAGGAGGACGCGGCGCTCGAGCGGGAGCGCGCGCTCGTCGCGAGCCAGCCGAAGCAGATCGGCGCGCGGCACATCCTCGTCATGCACGACGGCTCGAAGAGCAGGCCCGAGGGCGTCCAGCGCACGCGCGAGCAGGCGCGCGCGCGGGCCCAGGAGGCGCTCCTCAAGATCCGCGGCGGGGCGAGCTTCGAGCAGGCGGTCACCGAGTACAGCGACGAGCCGGGCGCCGCGGAGCGCGGCGGAGACCTCGGGGTGTTCGAGCGCGGCGTGATGGTCAAGGGCTTCTCCGACGTCGCCTTCGCCCTGAAGGTCGGCGAGGTGAGCGAGATCGTCGAGACGCCGTTCGGGTTTCACATCATCAAGCGCACCGAGTAGCGCCGGCCGCGGCCCGCCGCGCGCTGGCCGCGGGCTCGACGCGTCGGCCCGAGTCGCCTAGCGTTCGCGCATGACGAGGACCGCCCGCGCCGCGCAGACCGCCGAGCACCGCCGCCTCGAGGAGGAGCGCGAGCGCCTCCTCCGCTGGAAGCACTGGGGCCCTTACCTCTCGGAGCGGGCCTGGGGGACGGTGCGCGAGGACTACAGCGCGAGCGGGGATGCCTGGGCGCACTTCCCCCACGATCACGCCCGGAGCCGCGCCTATCGATGGAACGAGGACGGGCTCGGCGGCATCTGCGACCGACACCAGATCGTGTGTCTCGCCGTCGCCGTCTGGAACGAGCGGGATCCGATCCTGAAGGAGCGGGCCTTCGGCCTGACCGGCCCGGAGGGCAACCACGGCGAGGACGTCAAGGAGATCTACTACTACGAGGACGCGACGCCGACCTCCAGCTACCTGCGTTACCTCTACCGCTACCCGCAGCGGCCGTTTCCTTACGAGGAGCTCGTCGCCGCCGGACGCCGGGGCGGCCTCTCGGACAGCGAGGTGGATCTCCCCGATCTCGGCGCCTTCGACGGCGACCGTTACTTCGATGTGTTCGTCGAGTACGCGAAGCGGAGCCCGAACGACATCCTCATGGTGATCACGGTGGTGAACCGCGGCCCGGAGGCCGCGCCGATCCACGTGCTGCCGCACCTCTGGTTTCGCAACACCTGGTCCTGGAGCGAGCCTCTCGGCGAGATCCCGGAGATCCGGGCCATGGAACCCAGCGCCGGACACGTGATGCTGCGCGCGGCGCACCCCGAGCACGGCGCGCAGTACCTGTACGTCGAGGGCAGCCCGGAGCTGCTCTTCACCAACAACGAGACGAACCGCGAGCGGCTCTATGGCACCCCGTCGCGGACGCCGTACGTCAAGGACGCGTTCCATCACCGGGTCATCCACGGCGACAAGGAGCGGGTGAACGCCGAGCTGCGCGGCACCAAGGCCGCGAGCTGGCATCGCCTCGAGGTGCCGGCCGGCGAGCGCCGGCGGCTCCTGCTCCGCCTCGCGCCGGAGCCGGTGGAGAGGCCCTTTGACGGCGCGGACGAGCTCCTGCAGACGCGGCGCAGGGAAGCGGACGAGTACTACCTCGCCGTCCAGGGCCCTGACCTCTCCGACGATCGCCGCGCCATCCAGCGGCAAGCGGCGGCGGGGTTGTTCTGGACGATGCAGTTCTACCACTACGACGTCGACACCTGGCTCCGCGGCGACGCGCAGGCGCCGCCGCCGGAGCGCCAGAAGGGCCGCAACAGCCAGTGGCGACACGTCTCGGTCGCCGACGTCATCTCGATGCCCGACAAGTGGGAGTACCCCTGGTTCGCGGCGTGGGATCTCGCCTTCCATGCGCTCGCGCTGGCCCCGCTCGACATCGATCTCGCGAAGGCCCAGCTCAAGATGATGGTCAAGGAGTGGTACCAGCACCCGAACGGGCAGCTCCCTGCCTACGAGTGGGAGTTCTCGGACCTGAACCCTCCGGTGCACGCCTGGGCGACGTACCAGATCTACAAGATCGAGCGGAAGCAGCGGGGCGAGGGCGATCGGGTCTTCCTCGAGCGGGTGTTCCACAAGCTGCTCATCAACTTCGCCTGGTGGGTCAACAAGCGCGACGCCGAGGGGCACAACGTCTTCGAAGGCGGGTTTCTCGGCCTCGACAACATCTCGCTCTTCGACCGCAGCGAGCGGATCGCGCCCGGGGTTCGGCTGGAGCAGGCGGACGCCACCGCGTGGATGGCGATGTACTGCCTCGACCTCATGCGCATCGCGCTGGAGCTCGCGCTCGAGAACTCCGCGTACGAGGATCTCGCCAGCAAGTTCTTCGAGCACTTCCTGCGGATCGCGCACGCGCTCCACCACACCGCGGACGGTCGGCTACCGCTCTGGTCCGAGGAGGATGGCTTCTACTTCGACATCCTGATCGAGGGCGGGAAGCCGCGGCACGTGAAGACCCGCTCGGCCGTCGGCCTCATCCCGCTCTGCGCCGTGCACGTGATCACGCCGGAGATCTACGGCAAGCTCGCGAACTTCCGGCGCCGAACCGAGTGGTTCCTCCGCAAGAACCCGGCGCTGGCCGAGGCGATCACGGTGCGTCCGGACGGGCGGCAGGTGCTCTCCGCGGTGACGCCCGGGCGCCTCGAGCGGGTGCTCGCGCACCTCTTCGACGAGGACAAGTTCCTCTCGCCCTTCGGCCCGCGCTCGCTCTCGAAGGAGCACGCGGCCTCACCCGTCTCGCTCGGGCTGGAGCGCTGCGATGCGCAGTACACCGTCGGTTACGAGCCCGGCGAGTCGATCACGCGCATGAAGGGCGGCAACTCGAACTGGCGCGGCCCGATCTGGTTCCCGCTCGGATACCTCCTCTACCGTTCGCTCCTGCGGCTCGATCACGGCTTCGGCGACGTGCTCGCGATCCCGCCGGTCGGCGGCCGTGGCCCTCGCACGCTCCGCGACGGAGCGCACGAGCTCGCGCGCCGGCTGATCGCGATCTTCGAGCGCGACCGCGACGGTCACCGCCCGGTCTATGGCGAGCACCCCGTCTTCCAGCGCGATCCCGGCTTCCGAGATCGCCTGTTCTTCTTCGAGTACTTCCACGGCGACACCGGCGCGGGGCTCGGCGCTTCTCACCAGACCGGCTGGACCGCGCTCGTGGGCGATCTGATCCTCCGCGCCGGGCGGCACAGCCTCCCCCATTCGTAGTTCGCCACACAGGTCGTTCGGTGCAGCGCCGGTTCTCGTGAATTCGTGCTAGGAGGGCGCCTGTGTCGCTGGCGCTCGGCGTTTCGTTGCTCGCGCTGGCCGTCATGCTCGGCGGCCTCGCGGCGTTGTTCCGTCACCGGAACGAGGGCGCGATGTCGGCGCTTCGGACCTTCGCGCTCGTCGGAGCGGCGTCGATCGCGCTGCTGCATCTGCTGCCGGAGGCGCTCGGTGAGATCGGCTGGCTCGGGCTGGCCGCGGCGGCGGCTGGCTTCCTGGCGCCGGCGGTGCTCGAGCGCCTCGTGCTCGGAGAGGCCGGCGTCCACCGGACGCCGACGACGGCGCTCGCGATGGGGTACGCCGCGGTGCTCGCGCATCAGTTCGGCGAGGGCGCGGCCGTCGCCTCGCTCTCGCGGGTCGGGCAGCTCTCCTTGCCCATCGTGCTGGCGCTCGCGGCGCACACGGTGCCGCTCGCGATGGTGGTGGCGCTCCAGGTCCTCGAGGTGAGGGCCGGGACCGGCGGCAAGCGCGCCATGAGCGCGGCCCTCGCCGGCATCGCGCTCGCCACGGTGATCGGCGCCTTCGCGACGCGCCTCGTCGACGCGGAGCGCTTCGAGGCGGTCGAGCCCTGGGTGCTCTCCGCGGTGGCGGGCCTTCTCCTGCACGCGCTCTCGCACGAGGCGATCGCCAGCGGCCCCGCGACGTCCGTGGGCCGAGCGGGCGAGGCCATGGGCGGCCTGCTCGGTCTGGTTCTCGCGACGACCGGGATCGATGAGGAGGAGTGGGTACAGCAGATCCCGGTTGCGCTCCGGATCGCCGCCCTGGTCATCCTCGTCGGCCTCATCTTCCTGCGGAGCTACGGCCCGAGGCGAGCCGCCGAGCACACGCACTGACGCCGACTCCCTGCCGGAGGCCTTGCCGCCCCGCGCTATGTTCTCCCGGCGGCGCCGACGTCTGAGCCCGATCGACGTTCTTTCTCCGGCGTGCCGTG